>NZ_JACGXN010000040.1 GCF_014138285.1 Phyllobacterium myrsinacearum | reverse complement strand
GCCAAGGCATTTGCGTGGCGTGGAATTCAGCCTGTTGCAGATTTCCGTGAGATCACCGTCGCTGATCGACAGTGGATCAACTTCTCTCGACAGCCATTTCCTGGCCCGTCTGTTGGTGTTCTCGACTGTGCCTTTCTGCCAGGGCGACTGCGGATCGCAAAACCATGTTTGCGTTCCGATGCCGGCCTGCAGGTAAGGCCAGTCAGTGAACTCGGTGCCACGATCGAAGGTGATGGAGCGGCGGGCAAAATGGGGCAGGGACTGCAATGCCTGGATCAGACCATCCATGACAGGTTTCGACTGCCGGTCGTTGTTGCGTAGAAACACGGCAAACCGGCTGACGCGTTCGACCAGAGACGTCACATTGGCTTTTCCGAATTTCTTGCGAAACTGGATGAGGTCACATTCCCAATGCCCAAACTGTTTACGTGCCGCCACGACATCCGGGCGGTGCAGGATATTGACATCCGCGCTGAACCTGCGGCCATGACGCCGTCTGGCATGCCTCGGCCGCCGCCGGGCACGGTGTTCCGGCAGGTGCCGCCAAAGCTTGATCGCATGGCCGTCCGGCGAATAGGCAAACTTGTAGATCGTCTCGTGGCTCACACAAATGGCATGCTGCTCCAGTTGCAGCCGACCGGCTATCTGTTGCGGCGACCAGCCATGCACGATGCGCTCGATCACGGATTGGCGCAGATGCGCGAACCGTGCCAGTTTGCGGAGCTTGGCACGTCGTTCAAGCGCCTTGTCGTTTGCCGTCACACAGTAATACCCGTTAAGTTCGGGCATTTGCACGTCGGTGAAGGTATTGCGTCTAAGCTCACGGAAAATCGTCGAGCGATGACGCCCGAGTTTCTCAGCAATGATGTCGACCTTGACGCCTGCATCTCGCCAGCGAGCGATCTTGCGGCGTTCATCCATGTCAATCTGGGAGTAGGTGCGTTCCACGGGCGGTTCCTTGCATTGGATAAACCATTGTTATCTATTGCAAGTCGCACTTCATCCTTGAACCCACC
>NZ_JACGXN010000039.1 GCF_014138285.1 Phyllobacterium myrsinacearum | reverse complement strand
TGGAGTGCCCCCCGTTTCGCCGGACAGTTCAGCTATTGAGATAATGCTTTGATAAACTGCCGAGGGGAAGCCATCTTTAGCGCGGAATGTGGATGGATTTCGTTATAATCTTCTATCCATCCGTCGATCTGCCGGAGCACCGTTTCAGCGTCCGGAAGGGGTAGAATTCGAATGTAATCCCGTTTGAGCGTTTTGACGAAGGCCTCAGACATACCGTTGGATTGCGGACTGGCCACCGGCGTGAAGCATGGGATCAGGTTTAACGCTTGAGCAAACAGTCGTGTGTCACGGGCAGTATATGCCGAACCATTGTCGGAGAGGTGTTCAATCGCTGTTGGCGCTCTCGTCACACGGAAGCGTTTCTCAACGGCCTCCAGCATCATGTCACGAACATTCGAGCCACTGATGCCTGCATTGGCAACAGCCACCCAGGAAATGATCTCCCGGTCGAAGGCGTCGATAATGAAGGCGACGCGTACGACCTCTCCATTCCAGCACGTGAACTCCAGGCCATCCGAGCACCATCTCAGGTTCGAGCGCATCACCATGACCTTGCCATCATGGACGCGGCCTTTACGCATCGCTGTATGCTTCTGAAGAAGCATCGCATTGGCTGCCATAATCCTATGCACCCGCTTGCGATTAACCGCGGCGAGGCCCGTTGATTGCCGCTCTCGATTGAGAAGCGCTGCGATGCGCCGATAGCCGTAAGTGGGCCGCTGATCAACGAAACGCCGGATATCAGGCAAAAGCTCATCGTCCTGTGCCTTGTGATATGGGCCACGGGACTTTGAGATGCCTTTGACGCGCTCGGCCAGGTTCGAGCGGGAGACGCCGAGTGTATCGGCCACCGTCTTCATCGCGAACCGCCCTTCGGCAACAAGTTCGGCCGCGATATCAGTTTTTTTGAGCTCGCTTTGGAAAGGGCTTCGCGCAGAATCTCGTTCTCAAGCGTTTTGCGACCAAGCATGCGCTCGAGATCACGGACCCGATCTTCCAACTTCTTGACCTCTGAGTTGCCAATCACAGGCTCGTCGGAATCCACTGCCATTGCACCTCCTTCACTTAAAAGCCTGCGCCAGCGATAAAGAAGATTGGGCGCAACGCCATGCCGGCGTGCCGCCGAGGAAACAGTCTCGCCGGGGGCATAACTTTCTTCGATGATCTGAAGTTTACGTTCGGTTGTCCAGCGTCGCCGCCGGACATCTCCCACCATTAATTCAACGTGTCGATACTCGTTAGACATAAGCCTATCCTCAAGCACGTGCTTGAGCCTTTCTGCTTATGCTGAGTGTCCGGTCGAAAGTGGGGGCAGTTCA
>NZ_JACGXN010000038.1 GCF_014138285.1 Phyllobacterium myrsinacearum | reverse complement strand
TGAGGAGCGTTTTTGGTATGGCGAGCAATGTAGCACTGACGGGATTGGCGCGGGACATGCAGGCGCGTGCGGATGCGGGTCGTCCGATCCGCATCGGGCTGATCGGGTCTGGCGAGATGGGCACGGATATCGTCACGCGGGTGGCGCACATGCCGGGCGTCGAGATCGGTGCGATTTCCGAACTGAACCTGCCCAATGCGCTCAAGGCCGTTGATATCGCCTATCAGGAGCCGGGCCATTCCAAGGAAGTGAACACCGCCTCCGCCCTGACGGCTGCCATGGAAGGCGGCAAGATCGCCGTGACCAGCGATGCCAATCTGATCCTCGAGAATGATCTCATCGACGTGGTGATCGATGCAACGGGTGTTCCGGCTGTCGGAGCCGAGATCGGCCTTCGCGCCATGGAGCATGGCAAGCACCTCGTCATGATGAATGTCGAGGCTGACGTGACCATCGGCGCGTACCTTAAAAGCGAGGCGGACCGTCTTGGCGTGACCTATTCGCTGGGTGCGGGCGACGAGCCGTCCTCGTGCATGGAACTGATCGAGTTCGTCTCGGCCATGGGTCATCCGATCGTTGCCGCCGGCAAGGGCAAGAACAACCCGCTCAACATCGATGCCATTCCCGATGATTACGAGGAAGAGGCGGCACGCCGCCACATGAATGTGCGCATGCTGGTGGAATTCGTCGACGGGTCGAAAACCATGGTGGAAATGGCGGCAATCGCCAATGCCACGGGGCTTGTGCCCGACAAGGCGGGCATGCACGGCCCGGCCGCCACGCTGGACCAGCTCAACAAGACGCTGATCCCGCAAAGGGATGGCGGGCTGTTGTCGCGGGTTGGCGTGGTCGACTATTCCATCGGCAAGGGCGTGGCACCTGGAGTGTTCGTGGTTGCCGACATGTCGCATCCGCGCATATCGGAGCGGATGGAAGACCTGAAGATGGGCAAGGGTCCGTATTTCACCTTCCACCGGCCCTATCACCTGACCTCGCTGGAAGTGCCGCTGACCTGCGCACGCGTCGTGCTCTACGGCAAGGCGGACATGGTGCCTCTGGCCAAGCCTGTGGCGGAAGTCTGCGCGGTGGCCAAGAAGGATCTCAAACCCGGCGACACGCTCGATGCGATCGGCGAATATTGCTACCGCGCCTGGATCATGACGGCCCCCGAAGCGCGGACGGCGGGGGCAATCCCCTGCGGCCTCCTGCAGGGCGGCACGGTGACCGCTCCCATCGCCAAGGGCGAACTCATCACCAGCGCCAATGCCGCACCCATCCCCGGCTCCAAGATCGTCGAACTCAGACAAAGACAGGACAAACTCGTTTATGGC
>NZ_JACGXN010000037.1 GCF_014138285.1 Phyllobacterium myrsinacearum | reverse complement strand
TCAATGAAGTCTGGCAGGCCATCGCCGTTGAAATCACCTAAGATCGCAGTTCCATGGCCGGTAAAAGGTGACTGGACGATCTGGTTGCTGTCTGCCTGGAACCAGAGCGCATGGGCAAATATCGGTCCATACTGGTCGTCCGGGCTCAAATCCTTGACCTGGATCAAATCGGCCTTGCCGTCATTGTCGAAGTCGCGAAAGACGACCTTGCGGCCAAAGGTAAAATCATCGTCCGCCGGAGACTTCAGCAGCCGCTGATAGCCACGTCCGGTCGAAAGCCAGATTTTGAGATTGTCACTTCTGGAATCAATGATGTCGGTGGCACCGTCGCCGTTGACATCAGCAAGTGCGCAATAGGTGAGAAGTGCCCCGCCAACACCGCCATTGCACTCAACGCCTGCCAGTGTGGTCTTCTGCGTCTGTCCGCCGACAAAGCGGACCATGCTGATGGTGCTGCCTTCACCGACGATCGCTACCTGCCGACCATTGGCGGACATGTCCGCGACGCCGATGACAAGGCCGCCACTGCCGATATTAAAACGTGTCAGACCATAGAGTTCGTCAACGCCGTCTCCATCGCTGTCGAGTGTCGCATAATTCCGCTTGTTGCTTCCGTTTGCGCCGGCCGCCAGCACATTGCAGATCGCCTCATTGCCGGGAATAGCGCAGGTTGTAGCCGTGATGCTGTTTGGATCATTGACGCGAATGGCGGCCGAGCTCTTGCTTTCAAACGGTCCGCCGTGGCCGGAATCCGTCGTGTGCTTTTCCACATAACCTGCGTCTTTCCAGGGCTTTTGCGGATTGAAGCGGCCGGTGCTGGTAAATTCGACCTCACCGTTGTCATCCCGCCGGATTTTTAACGGGTTGGCATTGATATCAGGAAAAAGCTGCTTGAAGCTGGCGACGCTACCGTCATTGTTGAATGTCCGCAGGTTCCAGTTGCTCAGGGAGTAATAGGAGGTTGTTCCGTCTCCGCCACCCTCACTCTCCTGCCACTCCATGGTGTAACCGCCATAGAGCTCGTCCTTGCCGTCATAGTTGAGATCGCCTGCCTGCTGTGAGGCAACCTTGCCGGTCGGATCGATCACATTGCTATCGGGATCCGGAAACTGGTTGTCGAGCCGGGTATAGGCATAATCGATGTTGCTGTAGCTCATCGCCCGGATGAGCTTTGACGTACCGCCTGAAATGACACCGGTGTTTGTATCGATGGCAACGTCCTTGCCATAACGGTCAACGCGCACAAGACGTGAGGCATTGGAAAATGGTGCCTGATCGTAGGACAGCGCATAGGCACCGCGCTGCTGGCCACTCACCGTCACATCGACCGTCTTCAGCCGGTATTT
>NZ_JACGXN010000036.1 GCF_014138285.1 Phyllobacterium myrsinacearum | reverse complement strand
CGACCAGCGTCGGGCCGGCAAGTGCTAACCTCACACACAAAGGGGGTCAAAATTGGATGCCGATAAGGGGTCAAAGTTCGGTGCCGATTGACACCTTGTGATTTTATCGTGAAACGACGCGTGGTCTGCGAGAGTCGTAGGAAGCCTCTACATTCGTTGACTGAGTTTTTCTGCTGTCGTGTCGGTATCACATTTCCAAACTCGCAAGGTTCTTACGATCGATGGACTCAATTCACCTCCGACGGACGTGCGAACTGGAGTTGCCCCATAAAAACCGGACATGATCAGATTTCTGTTTGACGGTTCAAGAACTCACGCGGCGACTGATACCCTAATGCCTTGTGCGGGTGAAGCGTGTTGTAGTGCTCGAACCACAACGGGAGTTGGGCGATGACAGTTTCGGCGTCAGGAATGTGATTGACCGAGACATAGTCGCGCTTGAAGGTTTTGACGAAGGCTTCGGCCTGCACGTCTTCACTCTTGATGCCTTCGGTGGTGGCGACATGGGCAATGGCCTCACGATCACAGCAGTCGAGAGCAAAGGCAACGCGGACCTTCTCTTTGTTATCGCAGCCGATTTCGAAACCGTCAGAACACCAGCGCAGGTTCGATTGCTCGACAGCAACGCGGCCATCGTGACGGCGCGTGCCGGTAGCACCTGTGTGGCGTTGCAGAAGCAGGCCATGCACCTTCATCACCCGATAGATGCGTTTGGCGTTGGGCCACGAGCGCTTTTCGCTGCTGGCCTTACGGCGCAGGATCGCGTGAACGCGGCGATATCCGTATGTCGGCATATCAGCGATGATCGCTTTGATGTCATCCACCAAGTCATGGTCAGCGAGGGGAGGACGTCCACGCGTTTTGGCAGAACGGTGTTTCACCCGTTCTGCGATGTTTGACCGGGCGACACCGAAAGTCTCGCACACAGCCGTCATCGGGAACCTCCCTTCGGCAACGACAGCGAGCGCAACAGATGTTTTTTTGGGCCAGTAGCGATCTCAAGCGCCTCTTTAAGTATTTCGCCTTCCATCGTCTTCTTGCCGAGCAAACGCTGCAGCTCTTTGACGTGGTTCTGCAGGGCGCGATACTCGGATGCCGGAACGACTTCCTCTTCTGCCGCTGTTGCCGTCAATGCACCTTGGGTAGCGAGCTTGCGCCAGGTGAACAGCTGGTTCGGCTGGATGCCATAACGCCGGGCAACAATGCTGACCGTCGCATCCGGCTCATATGTCTCTTGAATGATGGCAAGCTTCTCGGTGGTCGACCATCGACGCCACCGCTCTGGGCCGGACAAGACTTCTATCTTAGAATTGTGACTGGTCATAATGGGCACATTACCTCACACACTTATTAAGTGGGAGATCATGTCCGGATATTTAGGGGGCACTCCAGGGGCCATTACAGCGCCCCTTGAAGACGCTTGAGCAGTCAGTGATCGCTGTTAATAAACTCACTGCATGGGAAAGCTTTCGTGTAGTCTGTGTGAATAGAGATGATGTCTAGGTGAGGACTGGAAATGAGACTCAGCAAGTTCAAAATTACCAATTACCGTAACATATTAGACTCAGGTTGGATCAACACTACAAATGTTACTGCATTCGTAGGGCAAAATGAGGCGGGAAAGAGCAACTTGTTTGAGGCATTGTATTGTCTAAATCCTTACGTTGATGGTGCGCGATACAATGACGCTGAGGACTGGCCGGTTGATGATTGGGGGGGACGTTCCCAAGCCAAGGGAAAACGGGTATGTGAGGCGATATTCAGCTTGGACAGTGAAGATATCCGTAAGCGCCGTCTCCGCCCCATTGGATTGGCTATATTTTGAGGCTTGCTGCGTGTGCGAGAAGGTTTCCAGGACTAACTGGAGATTTGCATGGC
>NZ_JACGXN010000035.1 GCF_014138285.1 Phyllobacterium myrsinacearum | reverse complement strand
TGTGTTTAGGCATGCAAAATTGACCCCGTTTGCGGGGTAATCGGCATCCAATTTTGACCCCCCTAGATTAGATCTGACCATCCGACTTGGCAGCGGATGGAGCGGGAGTTGAAGACAGTGGATACGATTGCGCGGGTTCGTCGAGCTTTTCATGTACAGGGCTGGTCGATGAAGAAGATCAGCCGCGAGCTGCATGTCTCGCGGAACACGGTGCGCAAGATTCTGCGCTCGGACCAGACGGATTTTTCCTATGAACGGGAACATCAACCCTTGCCCAGGATCGGCCCCTGGCGGGAACAGGTCGATCAGTTTCTGCAAGCCAATGAAGGTAAGCAATCGCGCGAGCGTTTGACGCTGATCCGCATCTACGAGGAACTTCGCGCCCTTGGATTTGAGGGCAGTTATGATTCAGTGCGCCGCTACGCGAAAACGTGGTCGAAGACACGCGGTGCGGTGACGGCGGAAGCCTACGTACCGCTGTTCTATGCACCGGGAGAAGCTTACCAGTTCGACTGGAGCCATGAGATCATTCTGATCAACGGAGTGACGACGACCGTGAAGGTCGCCCATGTCCGTCTCTGCCACAGCCGGATGATGTTTGCCCGGGCCTACATGCGTGAAAGCCAGGAGATGGTGTTTGATGCGCATGACCGGGCCTTTGCATTCTTTCGCGGCACCTGCACGCGCGGCATCTACGATAATATGAAGACGGCAGTCGAGGCTGTGTTCGTCGGTAAGGAACGCCAGTACAATCGGCGTTTCCTGCAGATGTGCAGCCACTATCTGGTCCAGCCTGTTGCCTGCACACCCGCATCGGGCTGGGAGAAGGGACAGGTCGAGAACCAGGTTGGCCTCGTGCGCGAGCGCTTCTTTACACCGCGACTTCGGGTCAAAAGCCTGGAAGAGCTGAATGTCTGGCTGCTCGATAAATGCATTACCTATGCCAAGGCGCATCGTCATCCGGAGCAGGCAGAACGGACGATCTGGCAGGTCTTTGAGGAGGAGCGCCGCAGTCTTGTCCATTATGCCGGGCCATTCGACGGCTTCCACTGCGTTCCGGCATCTGTGTCGAAGACGTGCCTCGTGCGTTTCGACAACAACAAATACTCGGTTCTTTCAACCGCAGTCGGCCGCCCTGTGGAGGTCCATGCCTATGCCGAGAGGATCGTCATTCGCCAGGATGGTGTGAGTGTTGCGGAGCATCGCCGCTCGTTCGGCCGGGGCGAGACCATCTACGATCCTTGGCATTACGTGCCTGTCCTGGCTCGCAAGCCCGGTGCCTTGAGGAATGGCGCTCCGTTCCGTGAATGGGTTCTGCCCGCAGCGATGGAGAAGGTTCGCCGGAAGCTGAAAGGCATGAGCGATGGCGATCGGCAGATGGTGACCATCCTTGGATGCGTTCCCACCGACGGGCTGGCAGCAGTAGATGCGGCCTGCCAGGAGGCACTCGACCACAGTGTCTGCTCAGCCGCAGTGATCATCAACATTCTGGCTCGCAGCCGTGATCCGGCTCCCACTGTTACCCTTCACACCCCCGATGCGCTTCGTCTGACCCATGAGCCAGTGGCCGATTGCGCACGTTATGACAGCCTCAGGAGGGCAAGCCGATATGGAACGCACACAGGTTCTGGAATTGATGAGCAGTCTCAAGCTTTATGGGATGCGCAGCGCTTATGACGAGATCATGGGCAACGGCATCAAACGCCAGCATGAGCCTCCCCGCATCGTCGGGGATCTGCTGCAGTCAGAGATTGCCGAGAAGCAGGCTCGTTCCATCCGCTACCAGCTCTCGATTGCAAAACTGCCACTGGCAAAGGATACCGATGACTTCGACTTCGCAAACACGCCCGTTAATGAAGGGCTGATCCGCGAACTCGCCACGGGCACATTCGTTGCCGATCAGCGCAATGTGGTGCTGGTTGGCGGTACAGGGACAGGCAAGTCGCATCTGGCCATAGCCATAGCCCGTGCACTCATACGCAATGGAACACGCGGGCGCTTCTTCAATGTCGTCGACCTCGTCAATCGTCTCGAAACGGAAACACGAAGCGGCAAGCAGGGCCGGATGGCAGACTACCTCAATCGTCTCGACTTCATCATTCTCGATGAACTCGGTTATCTGCCCTTCGCGCAAGCCGGAGGGCAGCTCCTGTTCCATCTCATCAGCCGGCTATACGAACGCACGTCCATCATCGTCACCACCAATCTGGCGTTCGGCGAATGGCCTACCGTCTTTGGGGATGCCAAGATGACGACCGCCTTGCTCGATCGGCTGACGCATCATTGCGAAATCGTCGAAACCGGAAACGAATCCTGGCGCTTCAAAAACCGCTCTCAAAGCTAAAGCCGGATTCGCCAATCACGCCGCACTTGCCGACCCTCTGCAACCCCGACCAGCGTCGGGCCGGCAAGTGCTAACCTCACACACAAAGGGGGTCAAAATTGGATGCCGATAAGGGGTCAAAGTTCGGTGCCGATTGACACC
>NZ_JACGXN010000034.1 GCF_014138285.1 Phyllobacterium myrsinacearum | reverse complement strand
CGTAAGCGCCGTCTCCGCCCCATTGGATTGGCTATATTTTGAGGCTTGCTGCGTGTGCGAGAAGGTTTCCAGGACTAACTGGAGATTTGCATGGCAGAAGATGGATTTGTGGGTCGCTACGAAGTTGTCGAGCCGCGCCGGGGAAATCGGCGTTGGCCGGATGACGTTAAGGCTCGGATTGTAGCGGAAAGCTTTCAGCCCGGTGTTCGTGTTGTTGATGTTGCGCGTCGTCATGACGTTATAGCAAACCAACTTTCCAGTTGGCGGCGACAAGCACGAGATGGGGTTTTGGCCCTGCCTTTTGAGGCTATGCCGGGCCCTTCGGAGAACGTGGATGCCGAGCCTGCATTTGTGCCTTTGGCGATCACAGCGGAGCCGAGCGAGGCTGTGGGTGTTTTAGCGCCGCCGAAACTGCCGGAGGCGGTTTCAGCGGTCTTGACGCTGGAGATCGGCCCGGACGTTGTGATGCGGGTTCCCGGTGACGTGCCGGTTGAACGTGTGGCGGCTCTGGTGCGAGCGATGCGAGGGACGGCATGATCGTCGCTGGCCAACGACTGCCGATCCTGATCGCGACGCGGCCGGTGGACTTCCGCTGCGGGCATCAGGCGCTGGCTTTGATGGTTCAAACCGAATTGAAGCTTGATCCGCATTCCGGGGTGACGGTGATCTTCCGGTCGAAGCGCGGGGATCGTCTGAAGATCCTGGTGTGGGATGGCACAGGAATGGTGCTAACTTACAAAATTCTTGAACATGGAAGCTTTGCCTGGCCCAAGGTGCAGGATGGGACGATGCGTCTTTCCAGGGGTCAATACGAGGCTTTGTTCGAGGGTCTTGACTGGCGGCGGGTCATGGCGCAACGGGTGATTGCGCCATCGGCGGCAGGGTGAATATCCGGCCGTCTTTGCATTGTTTTATTTGGCTTTTTCGTGCTGCCTTGCTATAAGGGCGCATGTCATCGCCCCTTGATCTCAGCCTGTTTCCGGACCTTCCGCCAGAGGTTGTCAAAGCCTTTGCGGCGATGCAGTTCGAGCTGTCGGTCGAGCGTGCTGCACGTCAGCATGAGCAGGCTGTGGTGGCCGAAAAGGACGCGTTCATCTCCGAGTTGAAGGAACTGATCGAGAAGCTTGAGGGGCAGGTTCACGACTATCGGCGCACGAAGTTCGGGCCGAAATCGGAAAAGCTAGATCCGGCGCAGATGGAACTGGCGCTGGAAGACCTTGAAACGGCGATCGCCGAAACACAGGCGCGGATCGCCGCCGTCGAGAAAAAGATCGAAGCCAGCACATCCGATCCGGAAAAGGCCGCTCCTCGCAAGGAGCGGAAGGCTCGTGCACTGCCCGAACACCTGCCGCGGGTCGAGCGCGTGATCGAGCCCGAGAGCATCGCTTGTCCCTGCGGTTGCGGCAACATGGTCCGGATCGGCGAGGACCGGACGGAACGGCTCGACCGGGTCCCGGCGCGCTACGAGGTGATCGTCACGATCCGCCCGAAATACGCATGTCCCAAGGGTCGAACGGGCGTCGTCCAGGCCAGAGCGCCGGCGCATCTCCTGGAAGGAAGCTGGCCGACCGAAGCCCTACTGGCGGAGATTGCCGTCTCCAAGCATTCCGAACATATGCCGCTCAACCGGCAGGCCGAGGTCATGGCGCGACACGGCGTGCCGATCGACCGCACGGTGCTGGCCGATTGGATGGGGCGCACGGGCAGCGAAATCGCACCGGTGGTCGACCACATGGCCAAACGGCTGCTGTGGGAAAGCACGCGGCTCTATGTCGACGAGACAACAGCTCCGGTTCTTGATCCGGGGCGAGGTAAGACGAAGACCGGTTATCTCTGGGCCGTGTTGCGTGACGACCGCGGCTGGAATGGCTCCGCGCCGCCGGGCGTGGTGTTCCATTACCGGCCCGGGCGTAAAGGCGAATATGCCGCTGAAATCCTCGACGGGTTCAACGGGACAATCCAGGTGGATGCCTACGGTGGCTATTCGCACCTCGCCACGTCGGACCGGATGGGTGGCGTTCCCTTGAAGCTGGCTTTCTGTTGGGCACATGGGCGCAGAAAGCTGATCAAGGCCACGCCAAAGAGCGGATCACCCATCGTCGACGAGGCGCTCATTCGCATCGCCGCGCTATACAAGATCGAAGACAGTATCCGAGGCTCAGACCCCGGACATCGCCGGGCCGTTCGACAGGACCTGTCCCTCCCGCTGGTGGACGAGTTCTTCACCTGGCTCGCGGCTCAGGCTGTGCGTGTCTCACGCAAATCCGATCTCGGCATTGCCCTGGCGTATATGCTGAAACGACAGGATGGCTTTCGGCTGTTCCTTGATGACGGCTGCGTCGATATCGATTCCAACCTGGTGGAAAACGCCATCCGTCGCCCGGCCATGAACCGCCGCAACGCGCTCTTTGCGGGCCATGATGAAGGGGGGCGGAACTGGGCCCGGTTTGCCAGCCTGATCGGCACTTGTAAAATGAATGGCGTTGAGCCCTACGCCTATCTGTGCGACCTCTTCACCCGCCTCGCAAACGGCCACCTCGCCAAAGACATCGATGCCCTGATGCCATGGGCCTATGCCGCGCGCATCAGAGCCTCACAATGAGCTCGTCAGATACTCTTCGGTGAGCTCATTTGACGGCCCGTAGATCAACCGAAAAATCTATGGGGCGTGGACGTCGCATAC
>NZ_JACGXN010000033.1 GCF_014138285.1 Phyllobacterium myrsinacearum | reverse complement strand
CGCTGCCAAGTCGGATGGTCAGATCTAATCTAGGGGGGTCAAAATTGGATGCCGATTACCCCGCAAACGGGGTCAATTTTGCATGCCTAAACACAAACAGACCAATCAATACGCGCACTTTTCAATAGCGATGGCTTAAAATAATCATTCTCGGGATTTATTTTGCCACGTGTAGGCCAAGTCGAGATTTTTCGGAATACCATCGCCACTACGATACATTTGAGAGACATACGCTTGAGCACGCTTGTTGCCCTGTATCGCAGCTTTCAGGTACCAGTTGAAGGCGGTGTTCTTATCACGCACAACACCATTTCCCTCAAAATACATATTTCCCAAGTTCGCCTGTGCGTCCGCATCTCCGCCGATCGCTGCTGAAAGCAGCCAATTAAGCGCGCGTTCTTTGTTGATCATTATTCCCTCGCCAGTGAGGTACATCACTCCCGCGGCACTTTGGGCGTCGGTGTTCCCTTGCACAGCGGCCTTCTCATACCACTTTATCGCCAGCGCCTTGTCTGTGGTCGTTCCATCACCATTGCGGTACATGTAGGCAAGGGCACCTTGGGCATCCTGGTTGCCAGCCACAGCCGCATCACTGAACAAATTGAAAGCTGCTGTTGTATTTACTGGAACGCCGTCGCCGTCCCGATACATTTGCGCCAGTGCTATCTGAGCATTTAACTGACCACGTAACGCTGCTTTCTTCAGCCATTTTTCCGCTTCAGCTTTATCGGTTGGTGCTCCGTCCCCATTTAGATACATAACACCCAACGCAGCTTGTGCAGGAATATGTTCGTTGTTTGCTGCTCTTGTCATCCACATAAGTGCGTCAGGTTTGTTTACGGGAATACCCTCTCCTGATAGGTACATTTGTCCCAGTACCATCTGTGCACCTGGATTACCTTGCTCAGCCGCTTTGGCAAACCATTTGAATGCCTCGGCCTTGTTGACTGGAACAATCTGCCCCACTCTGTAAGCTGTTCCAACTACTGCCTGGGCTTGCACGCTTCCGTTTTCAGCGGCCTTTAAATACCAAGCAAAAGCTTGCGCTTTGTCCGCAATCGTTCCCAGACCATGAAAATACATCGCTGCAACATTTACTTGTGCCTCGCTATCTCCATGATTGGCTTTGTCCAGTGAAAGATTGAATGCTTTAATATATTCACCGCGATCATAGGCATCTTTTGCCTCGTATGCGACGGAAGCCAAAACGGATAGGAGCAACACGACACCTACCGCGATCGCCCGACAAACTAGCATTTATGCCTCCAACAATAGGTCTTGAAATGTAAGGATACTAAGGTTCCAGCAATTCCTGCTCAAGCGATTTTGCGTCTGTTTCGACCAGGTTCGTAAAGGCGCAGCAACATCTTTTGATCTACCCAATGATACGTCGCTAAGGACACCACTTCTCCGGCAATGGTGAAGCATTGGCTGTCAATAAGAGGCTTGCAGCGGAGTATAGATGTTGGTTGGGAAATAATTTGAGTTGACCCTTTCGATGGCGAGGCAAAACTTGCAACTCTCATCAGGCAGGAGGAAAGAATGATAGTTGAACCTGACCGCTGGCACCCGCGCCAAAAGACGGCCGTCGGGTCCTCGTCGCGATCCGCCCGCCCGAACAGGGCCCGCGGAAGTTGATCTAGCGTTTTGGTCGAAGGGTGATCAGTTCAGTACGGAAGGCTGGCGTGCTTCCGATTCCTCACCCGCCTTGTCGAGTATGCCGAGCCTGAATTGAAGTGCTGGATGCCAATGCCCATTGCCAATCTCAATGGCACGTGCACGCCATCACCTTGGGAAGGCGACGACGCCCAGCAGCTCGACGGCACAGGGATTTAACAACCCGCGGCGCCCTGTTCCCGGAACTCGTATAGTGTGGCAAAATACCGATGGGCGCTAGCCAATTTTCCTTCGCTCAGAAACTTTTGGGAACAACGTGTCCTGAAGACGATACCCGAGCTTGATCGATTTTCCATCACACATTGTTTTTATTATGTTTATTCCATTAACGCGCATCTATTGCGATAATAACTTCTGCATGATGGACTGAAAACCATCTCTTAACCATGATCCAAATGCGATATTCGCTTGGTGGGCTGTCCTACAAGGCTAATTTCGCATTGTGACCGTGTGGAGGACCAATTTGCTTCGTTTTCCTGCATTCGTTCGACGTTTTGGCCCTCCCCTGCCCTCTCCGTGCGGCCTTCTTTGATCTTTGAATGCGTTATCGGCATTTACAACTGTTCGTTCTCCAACGACTTTCGATCCTGTACAAGCGCTGTGGCGGCAATCAATCCGTCTATCGATGCCAAACTCAATCCGTTCTGTTTGGATAACGCCATCAAATCGCCCCCACCCTATTGTTCTTCCTCATTTCGTCCGTCCCTTGACGAGCCTGACGTGCTCGCCATTGACCCTGAGTTGGGCAAGGAGCATGGGCCAGATGGAAAATTCGCCTTTTGCCGCCTTGTCGGTGAGAGATCGGAGGTAGCCTCCGGCGGAATTGATCTGATCGGCTCTTTGCAGGATGCAGGCCATGGCAATGGCTGCGTTTTCTTGGCCAAGGACGGAGCAGGCTTCCTCATAGGCCGAAGGACTGACACCGAGCATGGAGCGCACGACAATGGCCGCACCCCTCAGTTCGGACCAGCTGGCAAGGCCATTCCTGGCATAGGCAGCAATATCGGGACAGGCCTGACGAACAAGCCCGAGCGGAACGGGTTTGGCATCAAAGGCAGAGGCGACGGGCCCGGTAAGCTGCAGATTGCGGCCGGATATATCCCCCGGATGATCGTTCTTATCGTCCAAACCGGCTGTGCCGCGGCGGGCATCACCAGCTTCACACTGCCTAGTCCTGTCCGGGCTTTCTGGCAATTGCCGGTTGTCTTTCCGTTCCATTGCTCCAGCCAGCACAGGCTGATCCCAGTTATGCCCAGTGTTTTTGTCCTGGTTTTTTGTAAATCCGCGTTCAAGATTATTAATAGGTATGGTATCTGAATTGTGATTGTGGCGCTCAGAATGGGACTCTTTGGCGCTTGTTTGTCGTAAATTCAGCTTATCCTGCAATAGTTTGGATATCTCCAGCTGGATGCACTCAAGTCCGTCCACAACCGG
>NZ_JACGXN010000032.1 GCF_014138285.1 Phyllobacterium myrsinacearum | reverse complement strand
GATGAACCGCATTTCGCCATTTTTAAGTGAAATCAACGGCGGCTACTTAAAACATCATATCGCTACTCGACTTTTAGCATTGACATAAGGAAGTGATCGAATGAAGGGAATTATACTGGCTGGCGGAAGCGGTACACGTCTTTACCCATTGACGATCGCAGTGTCGAAGCAAATTCTGCCCATCTATGACAAGCCCATGATTTACTACCCGCTGAGTGTTCTCATGCTTGCGGGCATTCGTGATATTCTGATCATCTCCACACCGCACGACTTGCCCCTTTTCCAGAAACTGCTGGGCGATGGTTCGGGTTTCGGCGTGAATTTCTCCTACGCCGAACAGCCTCAGCCCAACGGTCTGGCGGAAGCCTTCATCATCGGACGCGAGTTCATCGGTCAGGACAGTGTCGCCATGATCCTGGGTGACAATATCTATTTTGGTGATGGTCTTTCCAAACTGTGTCAGCTGGCGGCATCTCTGACAAAGGGCGGAATAGTTTTCGCCTATCACGTGGAGGATCCGCAGCGATATGGTGTCGTTGACTTTGATAAGGTCACCGGCCAGGCCTTGTCCATTGAGGAAAAGCCTGAGAAACCCAAATCCAATTGGGCCGTGACGGGACTTTACTTCTACAGCAATGATGTTGTGGATATCGCGGCGTCCATCGAACCCTCGTCGCGCGGCGAACTGGAGATTACCAGCGTCAATAACATCTATCTTCAGCGCGGAGATCTGCAGGTTCAGCAGCTGGGTCGCGGCTATGCGTGGCTCGACACCGGTACGCATGACAGCTTGCATGAAGCGTCTTCGTTCGTTCGGACAATCGAGCATCGGCAAGGGATCAAGATCGCATGCCCGGAAGAAATTGGCCTGGAATGGGGCTGGTTGAACGCTGAGCAGGTACTTGAAAGAGCGGCAAAAATGGGCAAGACGGAATATGCTGCCTACTTGCGGCGCCGTGCTGCGGAGATTGGAACAGAATGATCGAAGTTAGGCCTCTCGCCCTTGAAGGCGTTTTTGAAATATTGCCATCGAAATTTGGTGATGACAGGGGATTTTTCTCTGAAACCTACAATGCGGACAGTCTTGCCGCTGCAGGAATTTCACTAAAGTTTGTGCAGGACAATCATTCGTTCTCCGCTGCCAAAGGTGTTTTGCGCGGATTGCACTACCAGCTGCCGCCGCGCGCGCAGGACAAATTGGTGCGCGTGGTCAAGGGTTCTATCCTAGATGTCGTCGTTGATATCCGCAGGAACTCATCAACGTTCAGGAAGTGGGTTTCCCTCGAAGTATCAGCGGCAAAATGGAACCAGATTCTGGTGCCTAAAGGGTTTGCCCATGGCTTTGTTACTTTGGAGGAAAACACCGAGGTTATTTACAAGGTCACCGATTATTATTCGCCTGAACATGACCGTGGCATTCGTTTTGATGACCCTTCCATAGGGATTGATTGGCCGCTGGAAGCTTCAACGCTTCAGCTTTCTGACAAGGATCAAAAAGCACCACTGCTTGATGGTTCCGAAATTTTTCCCTGAGGGAGCGATTTTTTCATGAAAATTCTAGTTACGGGTGGTGCGGGTTTTATTGGATCGGCGGTCTGTCGTCATCTTGCTGCAAATCCTCAAAATCAGGTCGTTAACATCGACAAGCTAACCTATGCGGGCAATCTCGCATCGCTTCGCCAGATTGAGAATTATCCCAACTACAGCTTCGTCGAGGCGGATATTTGCGACGACGCCACTATTCTTGACCTGCTTCGCACGGAAAAGATCGAAGCGATCATGCATCTGGCTGCCGAGAGCCATGTGGACCGCTCCATCGACGGCCCGGCGGCCTTTATTGAGACAAACATCGTCGGAACATTCCGGATGCTCAATGCAGCGCTGACCTACTGGCGGGATCTGCCGGAGCCGGCAAAGTCCAGCTTCCGTTTCCACCATATTTCTACGGACGAAGTATTCGGGGATCTGCCCTTTGATAGCGGAATCTTCACGGAAGAAACACCTTACGCGCCGTCCTCGCCGTATTCCGCTTCCAAAGCTGCTTCGGATCATCTCGTACGTGCCTGGCATGAGACCTATGGTTTGCCGGTGGTTCTGTCGAACTGTTCAAACAATTACGGTCCCTTCCATTTTCCTGAAAAACTCATTCCGCTTGTTATTCTCAATGCGCTGGATGAGAAGCCTTTGCCTGTCTACGGTGCAGGCGCAAACGTTCGCGACTGGCTTTTTGTTGAAGATCATGCCCGTGCACTGGAATTGGTGGTAACCAAGGGCAAGCCGGGCGAGAGCTACAATATTGGCGGTCGTGCAGAACGCACCAACCTCAGTGTTGTTGAAACCATTTGTGACATTCTCGACAATAAGCGTCCGCGCAAGGGTGGGGCGCGGTATCGTGATCTCATTACCTTCGTCACGGATCGTCCAGGGCATGATCGCCGCTATGCAATTGATGCATCCAAAATTGAAAGAGACCTCGGCTGGAAACCCGCCGAGACGTTTGATACCGGTCTGGAACGGACTGTGCAGTGGTATCTCGACAACAAGTGGTGGTGGGAGCCGATCCGTGGAGGCACTTATGCGGGAGAACGGCTTGGTTCTGTATCCCTGAAGAAGGGAACGGCATGAGAATTGTTGTCACGGGCCAGGAAGGTCAGGTTGTCCGCAGTCTGGCCGAACGCGCCAGGGTTCATCCTGAAGTCACGTTGTTGACCCTCGGACGCCCGGATTTTGATCTGGCACGGCCCGATACTATCGGGGACGCAATACGCTCGGCAAAGCCCGATCTCGTTGTTTCAGCTGCTGCCTATACCGCCGTGGACCAGGCTGAAGACGAGCCCGAATTGGCTTATGCGATCAATGCAGCCGGTGCAGGTGCCGTTTCTGCGGCTGCCGCGCAGGCTGGTGCTCCTGTTGTTCACCTTTCGACCGATTATGTGTTCGCTGGTGAAGGTGAGACGCCCTATACCGAAGATGATCCGACGGGGCCTTCCGGTGTCTACGGTCAAACCAAACTGGCCGGTGAGACATTGGTTGCTCAAGCCAATGGAAAGCATCTCATCCTGCGTACGGCATGGGTCTATAGCCCTTTCGGCAAGAACTTCGTCAAGACCATGCTGCATCTGGCAGCAAGCCGGGACAGTGTGTCGGTGGTGTCCGACCAATGGGGAAATCCCACATCGGCAATCGATATTGCCGATGGTATTCTGTGCGTAGCCGACCGTCTTCGAACCGATCCGCAGTTTGATGCCTTCGGTATCTACCATCTCGCGGGAACAGGCAGCACGAACTGGAGCAGCTTTGCGCGGGCGATCTTTCACGATAGTCGAGGTGAAGATGGGCCATTTGCCGATGTCAAAGACATCCTGACGGCAGAATATCCAACCAAAGCCCGGCGGCCATTGAACTCGCGTCTCAATACGGAGAAATTCCACGGCATGTTCGGCTGGAAAGCCCCGTCCTGGGAGCAGTCAACCACATCCACAGTCAAACGGCTGTTGCAGTCGAGTTAGAGC
>NZ_JACGXN010000031.1 GCF_014138285.1 Phyllobacterium myrsinacearum | reverse complement strand
CGCTGCCAAGTCGGATGGTCAGATCTAATCTAGGGGGGTCAAAATTGGATGCCGATTACCCCGCAAACGGGGTCAATTTTGCATGCCTAAACACAGGCGAGGAACGGCCAATCATCCATTCTGATCGGGGAGCCCATTATCGCTGGCCAGGCTGGCTAACGCGGATCAGCGAAGCAAACCTAGTTCGCTCGATGTCCTGAAAGGGATGCTCGCAAGACAACGCCGCGTGCGAAGGGTTCTTCGGCCGATTGAAAACCGAACTCTTCTTTCCACGAGACTGGAAGGCCATCACGATCGAACAGTTCGTCACCGAAGTGGATGCCTACATCCGCTGGTACAATGAGAAGCGTATCAAGATATCTCTGGGATCGCTCAGCCCGGTCGAGTATCGTCAGAGCCTCGGCCTGAACTTATGAAGCAGTCCAACTTTTTATCCGCATCCCCACCGGCTCAGGTCTAAGTGGAAACCAACACTAGGTGCCTAGAAACCTCACAGCTCTTCATTCACTACTCTGGTCCAGTGACGATGAAGCAACGATTGTTTGGAATTCGGTAAGGAGTTCAGAGTGGTGCACCGATAGATACCTTTGTATCTCAACATTCTTAATCAGTTTCGACACGTATCCTGAAGCAACAACCAAATTGAGTACACCGTCACCGTACGACGCTTCGACAGCTTTGAAATCGGACTGGAGACTAGACATTTCTCGCTCCATGCGCGCTATCTGTTCCGGGGTAAGCCCCATTATGCGTTTCGGCCGCTCGGGTTTATCCAAATCATTTTGCCGCGTGGCCGCCAACAACGCCTTCGCATAGCTGGCCGTATAATTTCCCGCAATTATCATTAATTCGGCTACTTCTATTTGGCGCAGAGGCTTCATTTTACGAAGAACACCGAAGGTAATTGGGTTAACGGATTTGTCCTTGAAAAGCTCAACCACCTCGGGGCAGATTCCGTTAAGCAATGCGCGGCGTCGCTTGATTGCCAGAACGTCCATGTCAAGCATTTTCGCAAGTCGAGCTTCTGGAACGCCGCGCTCCAACGCATGGACAATCATAAAGTGCTCCTGAATAGTGGCTAATCGATTTACTCGTTTGTTATAGGTGTAGGCCTCGTCATCTTTAGCGATGAGGCATCTCACTGCTTTTTCTCCCCTATCAATAAGAGCCGAATATCGAAGATAACCATCTAATAAGATGTATTTATCAGCCTTCGCTCGGGCAACAACGAGCGGCTCCACTATCCCAATCTCATCAATTGATGCGGTAATCCTTTTGTATTTCGTAGTTAAAAATACCGACTCTGGTACTTTTCGAAGCAAAAGTATGGTTGAAACATCGAGCACACGGATGTTCCTATCGAAACCTATTTCCACCTCATTGGACATATCTATCACCCGACACTCTCTCGGCTAATGATCGAGGCAAGGTGATCATGTGTTCCGCACGCAATAGAGTCGTGAAATTGCTGTCTGACATTAGCCGCCGCAAGGCGTTAACAACAAAAAGTAACCTACTTTGTGCAACTGCAGCTTTCTTGATGAGAAGTTTCTGTCGCTCGGTCTCTTTCCTATACGTACGGATGAGCGCCTCCGCAGTGACTTTTTTCCCCGACTGCTTAGAGCGATTGGCCATACCGGACGTCGATTTTCCGGTTGAGTTCCTCTGGTCAATTATGCGCCGAATTGCGAGTACCTGATTTCCTGGAAGGGTCCGCTTTTCGTAAGCTTCAGCAAGTGCATCTTGCACGTCCGCTTCGTGCGCGCGGGCTATTTCCATAGCAATGCTTGGTGGAATTATGCCTTTTTCCACTCCAGTCAGTAACCGCTCTTCTCCATGATCGAGAAGATAACATGTCGCATAAATGTATTCTTCACTGTAATCCACTTTTGCGGCTATCTGTGAATTATCGTAACCCTGTTCGCGAAGGGTGGCGATCGCTGTCATAAACTCCATTGACGAATGATTTCGCCGCGCCAGATTCTCTACAAGGCTCATCATGTAGCATTCTTCAACAGTTGCTGTGATCATAACTGCTGGAATTTGCGATTGCCCTAGTACAAGGAAAGCTTCCATTCTGCCCTGCCCGCAAACGAGATCGTATCCCGAACCATCTTCCCGCTTGCTGACTGTAATCGGCTTCTTCAGTCCTAAATTGGCAATGCTGGTAACCAGTTCATTGAATATCTTCTTGTTCCTCGAACGTGGATTAATGATGGTAATTTCATTGATAGGAATATTACGGATTTCAGATGATTCATCTTTCATGCCAAACTCCTGATATCGGTACGGGTCGAAAGATCGAAGAATGTTTCAAGTGAAGTTACGCGATAGTTGTCAATATAGACGCCATTCTCGTCGGCTAGCTTGATATCCGCTCCAAATACGTCGATACGCGGGAGCAAATAATAATCTTGTGCACTCAGATTTTCCCTGTCCATGCGAACGACAATTGTAAGGTCGGGACAAAGAGAAGTATCGAAGCGGATTTTCCAACGTTTTGAGCCTGCAGCTGTATGCAAGCACCGAGCCAAGACTATGGACGCAGTAAACTCATCATTGATTGTCAAAAGATCTGAAATCGGGTCAACGAAAACACTTCCTCCGAATATTCGAACCTGTTCCAGAACCTCAGCTACCACTTCGCGGTGTTTTGTTCGGAGAAAACGATTTGCTTCAACGTAGCGATAATCGCGGCCAGGCATATAACCGATGAGTTGGTAGGCACGAATAAGGGTACCAAACCGGTTTCGATAACTGGTGCTCGATGGCATGTCATCGCGTTCATCAATTATCAGGCCAGAGAGGTAGCCATTTGCTCCTAACAGATCCGATAACTTGTCAAGCATCTCCTGGTCAGAAAACCTACGGCAACGGTCTTCAATAATAGAACGGGCGGCATTGAAGAGCTCAGCGTCAACGATTGGATTATATGCTCCATTCCGGCGAACCCAAATGTCGGCAGCATTGCGCACCCTCCTCTTTTTGAGCTTAAATGACGTCCTGTTATAGACATTGTTTCCTATATACTTCTCGTTGGTGAGCACTTGATGGACGGTTCCTCTCGTCCACGGGCGGCCGAGGTCAGTAATTTTTCCCTCACCATTAAGTATTGCCGAAATTTCACTTTCATTGCGTCTGTGTTCCACAAAAAGGCGGTACATCCTTAAAATTGTATTCACTTCATTAGCTGGCCCAGGCACCAATATAATGCGGTCAGATTGCAGACTTTTCTGTTGTCCAATCTGCAGAAGTGTCTTTGGCAAGCCATTTTCATCGAGCAACTGCCGACGTAATCCATAACCGGCTAAGCCACCCTGATGGCGACCGTGATGTACCTGCTTACAGTGCCCCTGAAAGACTTTGTTTGATAGTTCCCGGCTGAATTCTCCAGCCATCACACGTTTCATTCCTTTGATAATGGTTGCACTTAGGCTGCCATCATTTTCAAATTGCTCTGCGCAATAATGTACAGAGATACCCGCGGATCTGCAGATATACTCATAATAGGCACTTTCATCAGCGTCCTGAAAACGACCCCAACGGCTGACGTCGTATGCGAGAATAAATTCATAATCTGCATTCCCGCACTGAACATCAGCCAACATTTGTTGCAAAGCTTTGCGCCCATCAATTCTAAGCCCGCTTTTGCCGGCGTCTGCATAAGTACGAACGATAGTGATGCCCCGCTCATCTGCGTACCGCCGAATTGTATCCGCTTGGTTTTCCGTAGAGTACTTCTGATGGTCTGTTGACATGCGAACGTACTGCGCAGCCCTTCTCAGAGTGCCGCGATCAGTAACGTCTCGGAATGGAATACCAGACCTATCTGTCACTTACTTTGTCCGTTTTCAGTGTTGGCAAAGCGCATTATCAAGCGTCCCCCAATTATCCACAGCGTAAGGAAGGAAAAAACGTATGTCGTTTTCAAAGGCAGACCGAAATAATCAGGCCAAGTTCGGAAAAGATTTTCAAGCAATTCGCCTTGGCGCGACTGCATATGCGGAAGCTGTTTCCGGCGCATTACATGACGAATACGACACAGAAAGATCGGCCGTGAAAACGGTTGCGAAACTGACAGGTGCGAATGAGCGTTCTGTGAAGAATTGGTTCGATGGCAAAAATGGACCGAGTGGAGAACTGCTAATACTTCTTTGCGGTAAATCTGACCAAGTACTCGAAACTGTGCTTATTTTGTCAGGACGACGAGAGCTCGTACCATCTATCGAACTTCTAAAGATTAGGCCCTGTTGACAAAGTATGGGAGCCATAGCTTTGCAGCCGCCAAAGCGAGAAACGCAGCGAATGAAGTTTTTGTCTTGTCAAAGCGGGTTGC
>NZ_JACGXN010000030.1 GCF_014138285.1 Phyllobacterium myrsinacearum | reverse complement strand
TCGGCGACATCTGCAATCTCTACAAACCCGAAGAATGCTGGAATTACTTCAAGGCTGCAGGATATGCACCACATTAACGGCGCGACGCTCTAAGCGAGAACAAATCGGTATCGATCGGCCGAAGCGCTCTTGATGTGTGGCTTCGCAAGCGGGGCTGGACGTTTAAAAAAGACCGCACATGCATTGGAGCAGGAGCGATCTGACCTTTTGAAGCGCCGTCAGGATTGGTTTGATGGGCAGCTCGATCTTGATCCTGCCAAGCTGGTTTTTATCGATGAGACTGGCCTTTCCACGAAGATGGCTCGACTGCGCGGCCGATCCCTTTGCGGACAACGTTGCCGATCGGCGGTTCCCCACGGACACTGGAAAACCACGACCTTTACAGGCGCGCTCAGGCTTTCCGGCATGACCGCACCGATGGTCCTTGACGGCCCGATGAACGGTGCCGCATTCCCGGCCTACATCGAACAGGTCTTCGTGCCGACGCTCAGTTTAGGTGATACTGTCATCATGGATAATCTGCCTGCTCACAAAGCTGAAGGTGTCCGCCAGGCTATTGAAGCTGTTGGCGGCAAGCTGCTCTATCTGCCGCCCTACAGTCCCGACTTCAACCCCATCGAAATGGCCTTTTCCAAACTTAAAGCGCTTCTGCGGGCCAGAGCCGAACGTTCCGTTGACGCCTTATGGGACACCGTCGGCAAAATCGTCTCGCTCTTCAAACCGCAAGAATGTGCAAACTACTTCGCAGCAGCCGGATATGACCCCGATTAAAGTGGAAACGCTCTAGTTCACACATTGAGGCAAGTCGGCAATTCCCCATCAGAGGTTTTGCGTAAGCCATTCAATCGTCTTGTCCATTCCATCATCGAATGACGTCCTTGGAAACCAATCGAGTTCATTTTTGGCACGATCAATCGAAAGAACATTGGATGGGACATCAAAAGGTCGAGACGCAAGATGACGAAGCCTAGCTTTCTTGTTTAATCTGAGTTCTATCGCGTTAATGACTTCGAGAATAGACTTTCCCTGCCCGCCACCAGCATTAAACACTCTTTGTTGTCCAGAATAATCCAAAAGTTTTACAAGAAAATCGGTTAAATCGTCTATATAAAGATAGTCTCTGACGTTACTTCCGTCTCCAAATATATTTATCGAATCATCGTTTATTATATTTCTAGCAGCTGTAGGAATTAGACCCTGATTCTTCAATCCGTTCTGCAAAGAACCATAAGGATTGGAGACGCGCGCAATATAATATTCCAACCCGTGAACATGGTAAAATACGCGAAGATAATTCTCAATTGTTACCTTATTTGTACCATATACACTTATGGGCGCCGTCGGCTCTTCTTCAGATAGCGGAATGTTCTGATTAACGCCATAAACCGTGCCTCCAGACGAAACGAAAATTATCTTTTCAACACCGAGTGATACGCATAGATCCAAAAGCTTTATGGTACCGACCACGCTTCGCTGAACGTCCTCGACTTTTTCCAGATTTGCTGTGGCTGGCGTCGTTGCATGAATTAAATGATAAACCACCTCGCATCCGCCGACGGCATTTGCCACCGCCACTTCGTCGGTAAAATCACCTTTTACCCACTCAACCCCTTTAATCTCTCTCAACGGCTGGTTTCTGCCAAATGACCTGACCGTTACTCCACGACGATGCAAGCTGTCACACAGATGGGTACCTATAAACCCGCCGCCGCCCAAGACCACGCACCGTTGTTTATCCATTTCTCATCTCCAATTATTACCGCAACCCACTACATAACGCGGCAGAGCAATCGAGCTCTCTTGAGCTGATTGATTTTCAGGCTGATTTCGTTGGCGACGTGAATAACCCGCAGGAACGATTGATGCAATGCCGATAAACCGAGTGTTCCTGCGAATGTACGTGGCTTGATTTCGGCACCCTCTAAACCATCTCTGTGTTCGCGATATCGTACTCTAAATAGTATATCTGACAAAAAAGCACTGCTGCGCATTCTGTATTTCATCTGATTGCTGCAGCTTAAATATCATGCTAACTGCACTTGAGGAGATACTCGTAATGGCATGGGATGGAACCGGTGACCTCCACTTACATTGATGAAACAACTGATTTTTGGCTCAGATTTTCACATGACGATCTCGCGCAAACCGCAGCGGTAATACACAAAGAACGCAGAACATTTGATGAGAAGTCTGGCTATTTCGAGGTAATGGGCGCACGAAAGCTCTTAGCCAATGCGTATGTGAATGGATACGGTGTTGAAGTAGGTGCGGGAAATCGCCCGTTTCCAGTTCCAAACGGAGCAAGAGTTAATTACGGAGACATTCGGGACGCTAAAACACTGGAATTGCATTTCGCGGACCAGAACGTATTGTACGATGGCGAAATCAATGCGGAAACCTTCTCCATTATTCCCCTAGAGAGTTTGGATTTCATCATTTCTGCTCATGTAATTGAGCACCTCCACAATCCATTCGGTTCTATACGGGAGGGCTTAAGGCGCTTGAAGGATGGCGGGACATACGTCCTGATAATACCGGATATGCGTTACACAACGGACAGAGCGAGGCCGCTGACATCGTTCGATCATCTGCTTGAAGACATGAAGGATGGCGGCAAGGCTTCCCTTTTGCATTCGTATATAGAGCATTGCAAGTATGTTCACCCATTAAGCCAGCCGCCATTCGATCCAGACGAACTATTGACTGCTGCCACAAGCGGGCTTGAGCATAGCGTGGATATTCATGTCCACACTTGGACAAAAGAGAGTTTTATGGATCACCTTTCTATTCTGAAAGATCAGTTTGGATTTGAGATCATATTTTGTTCAGCTATTCAGAACGAAGCAGCTTTTATACTAAAAAAAATACCAGCTGAATCGGAAGAGTAGTTTCTCCAGTGAGCGTGGATGCCCAACGAACGAGTGTTCATGCTGCCAACTGAAACCTCTAGAAAATTATGAGTACAATCGTGCTTGCTGCAGAAACTGTTGCTGATGTTGGGGATGACGGCGAACGTGTCGTCGGATTACATCATGATCCCAATTATTTCTCGCATCTCTCCGTCTACCGTTTTGCCATTCCATTCCTCAAGGGAAAGAGAGTGTTAGATGCAGGGTGCGGTACAGGCTACGGAACAGCGTATCTCGTTGATAACGGAATAGAGTTTGCGGCTGGCGCAGACTATTCCAACAAAGCGATTTCATTTGCTCAACAAAATTATGGCGGGGCTAATCGAGAGTTTGTAGTTGCCAATCTTGGTCAAAGATTTCCGTTTCAGAATGCTGAATTTGACGCGATCTTTTCATCACAGGCGATGGAACATATCGGAGCAATCGAGGTTTTCTTCTCTGAATGCTGCCGCGTACTTAAACCCGGTGGCATCATGATATTCTCAGTCCCGGCAATCACGTCAAGACTAGGGCTCCGGTCACTGGAGGAAAACATCCGGAATATCTACCATGTGACCAATCTCACACCGCTTGGTTGGTTTAGTAAAGCCTCCAGATATTTCGAAGAAGTAAGCCCTTATCACCACTGGCTCTCCCCGGAACATTCAGCCGAAAACTGGGATGAATTAATGAGATACTTCCACGTATCTCCTGCCGATAACAGATTATCGGAAAACGATTTCACCTATACTCCTATGCCGATAGAACAAATGAATGCGGAAGATCTCAATTTGAATGCCGTTTTTGTTGCAAGAGTATCCAGGAGCAACATCCTTCCTCATATTGTGGAGGAATTCATTCCACATGAATGGCAAGAAGGGGAAATTGGCGCACGCGTTCGGAGGGAGTACGGAGATTCGATTAGAACAGAGCTTCAATCTCAAATCAGTCAGCTTACAAAAGAGTTGTCGCGATTTTTGACTTCCGGCAAAGAAGAGCGTGATAAGAATTTGAAAAGTTTTGCGGAACTTACAAGCCGCACGAATATCAATCTGGACAAAAGCCTCTCAATCGCTTTGTCTGAAATTGAGAATCTGCAGCACTCGACGTCCTGGCGCCTTACAGCTCCATTAAGAGCGATCGGAAAATTCCTACGAAATAGATAGCGATTTTCTGAAAAATCGATGTGGCTTACCCAATCAATATCTTTCATTTTCAACACAATCAAATTGCTCTCTGTCAGACACAACAAAACTTGTTGGAGACGAGATGACCTGAGCCCCTGAACTTCCTCCAAAATTTGGTAGAGTCCGTCAGAACGAGGAGACGGACGGTATGAAGCAGGCACGATTTACAGATGAGCAGGTCATCGGGATATTGAAGGAACACGAGAATGGGCTGAAGACGGCTGATGTATGCCGCAAGCATGGAATATCCGAAGCCACGTTTTATAAATACAAGGCAAAGTTTGGCGGGATGGAAGTTTCCGACGCGCGTAAGCTGAAGGCTCTGGAAGATGAGAATGCCAGACTGAAGAAGCTATTGGCAGAGAC
>NZ_JACGXN010000029.1:409-2909 GCF_014138285.1 Phyllobacterium myrsinacearum | reverse complement strand
CGAATACCTTCGGGGGTAGAGCACTGGATGGGCTAGGGGATCTCACCGATTTACCAAACCTAACCAAACTCCGAATACCGAAGAGTACTAATCGGCAGACACACGGCGGGTGCTAACGTCCGTCGTGAAGAGGGCAACAACCCTGACCACCATCTAAGGTCCCTAAGTTATGGCTAAGTGGGAAAGGATGTGAGGATCCCAAAACAACCAGGATGTTGGCTTAGAAGCAGCCATCATTTAAAGAAAGCGTAACAGCTCACTGGTCTAAATAAGGGTCTTTGCGCCGAAAATGTACCGGGGCTAAAGCCATACACCGAAGCTGTGGATTTGCTTAGCAATAGGCAAGTGGTAGCGGAGCGTTCTGTAAGCCGTTGAAGAGAGACCCGTGAGGGCTCTTGGAGGTATCAGAAGTGAGAATGCTGACATGAGTAACGATAAAGGGAGTGAGAGACTCCCTCGCCGAAAGTCCAAGGGTTCCTGCTTAAAGTTAATCTGAGCAGGGTTAGCCGGCCCCTAAGGCGAGGCCGAAAGGCGTAGTCGATGGGAACCACGTTAATATTCGTGGGCCTGCGGGTAGTGACGGATCGCGTATGTTGTTCTTCCTTATTGGATTGGAAGGGCTTCGAAGCGGTTCCAGGAAATAGCTCCCGCGTATAGACCGTACCCTAAACCGACACTGGTGGACTGGTAGAGAATACCAAGGCGCTTGAGAGAACTGCGTTGAAGGAACTCGGCAAATTGCACGCGTAACTTCGGAAGAAGCGTGACCCTTTTCTACGCAAGTAGAGGAGGGTGGCACAGACCAGGGGGTAGCGACTGTTTACCAAAAACACAGGGCTCTGCGAAGTCGCAAGACGACGTATAGGGTCTGACGCCTGCCCGGTGCTGGAAGGTTAAGAGGAGAGGTGCAAGCTTTGAATCGAAGCCCCAGTAAACGGCGGCCGTAACTATAACGGTCCTAAGGTAGCGAAATTCCTTGTCGGGTAAGTTCCGACCTGCACGAATGGCGTAACGACTTCCCCGCTGTCTCCAACGCAGACTCAGTGAAATTGAATTCCCCGTGAAGATGCGGGGTTCCTGCGGTTAGACGGAAAGACCCCGTGCACCTTTACTATAGCTTTACACTGGCATTCGTGTCGGCATGTGTAGGATAGGTGGTAGACTTTGAAGCGGGGGCGCCAGCCTTCGTGGAGTCATCCTTGAAATACCACCCTTACCTATATGGATGTCTAACCGCGGTCCGTTATCCGGATCCGGGACAGTGTATGGTGGGTAGTTTGACTGGGGCGGTCGCCTCCTAAAGAGTAACGGAGGCGCGCGATGGTGGGCTCAGACCGGTCGGAAATCGGTCGTCGAGTGCAATGGCATAAGCCCGCCTGACTGCGAGACTGACAAGTCGAGCAGAGACGAAAGTCGGTCATAGTGATCCGGTGGTCCCGCGTGGAAGGGCCATCGCTCAACGGATAAAAGGTACGCCGGGGATAACAGGCTGATGACCCCCAAGAGTCCATATCGACGGGGTTGTTTGGCACCTCGATGTCGACTCATCGCATCCTGGGGCTGGAGCAGGTCCCAAGGGTATGGCTGTTCGCCATTTAAAGCGGTACGTGAGTTGGGTTCAGAACGTCGTGAGACAGTTCGGTCCCTATCTGCCGTGGGTGTAGGAATATTGACAGGATCTGTCCCTAGTACGAGAGGACCGGGATGGACGTATCTCTGGTGGACCTGTTGTGGCGCCAGCCGCATAGCAGGGTAGCTATATACGGACGGGATAACCGCTGAAGGCATCTAAGCGGGAAACCCACCTGAAAACGAGTATTCCCTCGAGAGCCGTGGAAGACCACCACGTTGATAGGCCGGGTGTGGAAGTGCGGCAACGCATGAAGCTTACCGGTACTAATAGCTCGATTGGCTTGATCATTCTCATTACTTATATCCATCTGACAACGTCAGATGATCTGTCTCACGCGCCGTATCGCCCCTTTGGGGCGGGCGCTGCGACAGCGCGCGGCATAAGCCGCGACGGCCAGTCGGCCTTGCGGGCTAACGCCCGGAAGATCGATAACCGTCAATGGCGCAAGCCATTGAAAACAACCGAAACGACAACAAAACCAGCTTCTCTTTCATCGTTGCTCTTTGCTGACCTGGTGGTTACAGCGGAGCGGCTGCACCCGATCCCATTCCGAACTCGGCCGTGAAACGCTCCAGCGCCAATGGTACTTCGTCTCAAGACGCGGGAGAGTAGGTCGCTGCCAGGTCTGCAAATAGCAACATGAAATCAAACAAAACAAACAATTCCATACATACCAATCAGGCCGCTTCTCGCGGCCTTTTGCTTTTGCAATAACAACAATGTAAGAGCATAATTACATTCCGTCCAAACAACGGAAAACGCGGCTGAAACCGCTCAGTCTGACCGCAGGGCAAACGCCCGAGCACAGACAAAACGGCAATCGCCGGATATGGTGACGCGGGGTGGAACAGCTTCCCCGTCCGACCG
>NZ_JACGXN010000029.1:0-312 GCF_014138285.1 Phyllobacterium myrsinacearum | reverse complement strand
CCGCAGAAGCCAGCTTCGGCTTCCAGGACGGACAAACGGAGAAATCCGGGCTGTACACCGGCAATCGCCGGATATGGTGGCGCGGGGTGGAGCAGCTTCCCCGTCCGACCGCAGAAGCCAGCTTCGGCTTCCAGGACGGACAAACGGAGAAATCCGGGCTGTACACCGGCAATCGCCGGATATGGTGGCGCGGGGTGGAGCAGCCCGGTAGCTCGTCAGGCTCATAACCTGAAGGTCACAGGTTCAAATCCTGTCCCCGCAACCAATACTCAAATAGCCCGGCTCGTCCGGGCTTTTGTGTATTGATAGCCC
>NZ_JACGXN010000028.1 GCF_014138285.1 Phyllobacterium myrsinacearum | reverse complement strand
TGCATTGTCTTCTACCTTTCAATCAGGCAAAAGAAGTCCGCTCGCCAAAACGACGCCAAAAAGTCTTGACACTGATTCCCGGAAATGCGATTCTCAAGTTACCACACTATGAGAAGGGCTTCCGTGACGGCAACGTTCGGGAGCTTTTTCTTTTGCGGTGTCTAGTCTCCTGTTTCCTTGCGGAATTCTTCAAACAAAGTCAGCAACTTGCGCTCCACAAAAGCGCCAAACTGCGAACCATCTCGTTTGTCGAAAGCTATGTTGAGGGCCGTATCAGTTTCCTTGATCTTCACCGGAGACGTTCCGTCAGGCGCAGTCCAAGGCGTTAAACGCGGCTTATCCTTCGTTATTTTCAACAGATCAAAGGCAATCTGAAAGCGAGCATCACTTTTCGCTGCAAGAAAAGTTGTATCCTCAATATGCTTTAACAGCCGGGCACACTTGGCTTTATCTTCAAGCATGTCAGCAATTTCCGCCCAGCGTTGCCGTCCGAAGGCAGGCGCGGGACCAATTGCTTCAATCAATGGTGGAGGCACGCGTTTTACAAGCGCGATCATTCGTGACAAGGCTGCCTTGTCAACGCCCAGCGACGACATGATCGTCTCACGGCTAAAGCCCCTGGCTTCGAGCTTTGTCGCAAAATAGCAGCGCTCGATGAATGACAAGTCCGTACGGGCATTATTCTCCTGGCCCTGCGAAACTATCAGCTGCTCGTCCGTCAGATCACGTACAACAGCTCTGACAGTGCCGCCAATTTCCTTGATAGCCGCCAGACGTCTATGGCCATAGGCGACCTGAAAACGCCCTTCACTTTCAGGATGCGGGCGCACCAGGATCGGAACTTGCTGGCCGTGTTCACGGATCTGGGCCACAAGACCCGATTGGTCGTCCGCGTCGATGCCCAACCGATCGACAATAAACGAGGCATCAATCAGCGATGGATCAAGTTCGATAATCGCCTGTCCTGCGGCAAGGCGCTTTTCAATTTCTTCTGCACGCTGTGCCTTGGCAGATATACCATCCAGGGACTGCGAAATTGCCCCTACAGGGCTTGCTGGCCGCAATGGACGATCAAGACCAAGCAGCGGTCGTCCAAGCGTGGTCCTGACGGGCGCTGCGGTTTCCGGATCAGCACTCTCAGGCGTCATTTCAAACAGGTTTTTACGCGCCATGAGTTACTTCCTTCCCCAGGTTCTGCGAAGCAATTCTTCGATTTCGCCATTGACCAGCGTGAGGCTTTCCAGCGCGCGATCATAAGTGCCGCGCGTAAACAGCGAACGATCCACTTCATAGAGCGTCTGCTTGGTCAGGCCGGCATCGGAAATCGCTGTCGATTTCAGCATTTCGTTCTCAAGAACCCGGTTGCCAAAAATGGATCGCATAAAGCCGGCCATCTGGCTTTGCGGGCCGTCATTGGGCTCAAAGCGTGTCACCAGATATCGCATCCAGTCATATTCCGTCTTGCCGCCGGCATTCTCCACTACGGCAAGAAGATCGCTGGTCATGTGCAGGAACTGCGACATAGACATCACGTCCAGCATTTGCGGGTGTACAGTGATCAAAATGGCAGTTGCCGCACAAAGAGCCGACAAGGACAGAAACCCCAGTTGTGGCGGGCAATCCAGTATAACCACGTCATAGGCAGATTCGATGTCTGCAAGACATTCACCTATACGGGAGAAAAACATCGTGTCCGGCCGCTTGTCAGCAAGAACTTTCGGTGTTTCATGCTCGAATTCCATTAACTCGAGATTGCCCGGAATGATGTGCAGGTTCGGTGTATAGGTTGCGCGGACGATTTCGGTAATGTGCTTTCGCTCGGAACCGTAACGAATGGCACCGTAGAGCGTTTCATTCTGATCCACATCGAGTTCAGGCTGATGCCCGAACATGGTGGAAAGCGATGCCTGCGGATCAAGATCAATAGCAAGGACGCGATAACCGCGCAGGGCCAGATACTGGGCCAAATGCGCGGATGTCGTCGTCTTGGCACTGCCGCCTTTGAAGTTCATGATCGAGAGGATCTGCAGTTTTTCACCGTCCCGGCGATGCCGCACATATTTGGCAGTACTTTTACCGTTTGCATCAAGCAGGCGCCGCAGGTCTTCCAGGTCATTGACCGAATAAAGCCTGCGACCGTTGGGTTGCGGCGCGGGGCCATGACCATCAGCTACAATCTGGCGCAGATAGCCTTCGTGAATGCCAATGAAATCGGCAGCCTCGGCCGGCGTGAACAGGCGGATTGTTTTTTGTGCTGTGGGCGGGAAAATACGCGATTGATGGGCCTGGAGCTGGCGCGCCAGCTCTTCGGCGTCAGATGCAATCAGCGATCGCAACGTCGTTGCGGGCGCATCTGCCGGGTTCTGATCAAGCATCTCAACCTCTCATCTGCGCATTTTGGTCCAAACTTTAACAATATGCGCTGATTACAATATGAAGAGATTCTCTTTTTGTGGCAAACGATTTTAGGTTAACGAACATTTAAGAGCCAAAGCGCGAAAAACTACATCAGTTGTACACGTACAACCGGCCGTGTTTCCGGTTTTGGCTTGTCCCAACTATTCGAGCAGATTTCGAAACCTCAATTCAAGTTGTACGTGTACAACACCGATGGCCGTCATGCCGCTATCCCTCCGAAAGGGCCAACAGCACACCGGATTGAACAGCATGCAATCATGAGCATCCATCCATAGCAGTTCTGCATAAAAGCTCACCTCCGCGGTTTTCGCAACGAAGGTGAGCTGAAATTATACGTAACAAGTGAATTCTGTACCGTGGCCCAATCAGGCAACCCGATCCCAGACCGGAGCCAATCCATTGGGGCTGACGATACGTCCGTCGGGCCGGGCGAGTGCATATATTGCTGACATGTCGTGATCACTGAGCACAAAATCGAATACGGCAAGATTCTCGGCTGCGCGCGCCTCACCTACCGTCTTCGACAGGGCGATCACGCCATCCTGCTGTACCATCCAGCGCAAGACAATCTGAGCAACAGTCTTGCCATTGCGGGCAGCGATGTCCTTGAGCACGGGATCGGCGAAAACTGCGCCGTCCGCCATCCCATAATACCCGGTGATTGACATGCCTGTCCTTTTCGCAGCGTCAATGACAGGTTTCTGACTGAGATAGGGATGATACTCAACCTGATTGGTGACCAGCGGGGCACGGCTTAGTGCTACGGCCTCGCTCATCAGCGCCGTGTTGAAATTGCTCAAGCCGATATGACGTGTCTTGCCGTCCGCCTTCACTTCGTTCAAGGCATTGATCTGGTCGGCAAGCGATACTGCATCGTTTGGCCAATGCAGCAACAGAAGATCCACATAGTCGGTTTTCAGCTTCTTCAGGCTCTCGTCGACCGAGGCAACAAATGCTTCAGGTCTATAGTTGTCGACCCAGACCTTGGTCGTCAGGAATACATCACCGCGTGCAACTCCCGAACTTGCGATACCCTCGCCGACCTCGGTCTCGTTACCATAGATCTGCGCGGTATCAATGTGACGAAAACCGAGTTTGAGTGCATGCGGCACCATGCGCAGGACATCGACACCGGGCATGCGGAATGTGCCAAACCCCAAAGCGGGTATGGACGCACCATTGGCTGTAACAGAGTGCATTTTATTCTCCTGTGTTATTCCGCCGCCGTTTGTACAGCGGTGGGGACTGGTTTGTTGAACAGGGGCAGGACATCACGCGCCAACTCGTCGATGACTTCGTCAAGAGGGCGCCGCGAAGGACGCAGCAGCAATGCCAGATGATCAACGCCAACAGCGTTGAGATTGTGCAGATGCTCTATAAAAGCGTTGCGACCAAGCCGTGCTCCGAACCGGCGCGGAGTGACCGGTTCCTCCGGGTTGGCGGCGAGATCGAGATGAAATGCGCTGACAAAGGCACCTTCGTTCATCCGGTTGTTCACACGAGCAGAACGCCACTCGCCTGCCCGAGTGGCAAACCGGTCAATATCATTGGGATAGACGAAGCGGCCGTCCATGTGCCCCGCAATCCATTCCGGCGTCTGCCGGCCCTGTCCAGCGATGATCATGGGAATGCTGCCGCGCACAGGCTTTGGCAAAAGATCCAGTGCCGGCTCAACGTCATCTTTGCCGACCGGCAGTCCGTTTGATTGCCAGGCAGCACGCAGATAGGTGATGGCATCACGAAACGCATCGCCCCGGTTTTCGAAATCAAGCCCGAGCAGGGGATACTCAACCGGCCGGTCCCCGGAAGCAACCCCCAGGATCAAACGTCCTGCGGAAAGCACGTCGACGGAAGCGGCGGCCTTGGCCACCATCATGGGATGACGCATCGGCAGTACAATTGCAGCCGTACCCAATGCAACATTTTTGGTTATGCCGGCGAGAAATCCCAGATTGACGAATGGATCATAAACGGATCCGGCATCGCCAAAATTGTTTGGATCGAATATCGGTACATCGCGCATCCATACCGCTGCAAACCCGGAACGATCGACTTGCTGGACAAGCTCCGGGTAGTGTCGCAGATCTGGCACACCAAAAGGGCGCCCTTGCTCAATGCGCCTGGCTTCACGCTCCGGCGCCCAATCGTTGTCCAGCGGCAATTCAATGCCGAATGTAATCGTGCCGGGACGGCGAATAAGATTGAGAGACGAAGACTGTCGGGTCATGAGCGCAACTCCCGCTCCAGGACCGCACGCGATCCTGCTGTGTTGATGGGGACGCATCACCGTGCGCCGTTGTTGAGTGACATATGGCGCACAACCATTGCTGTTATAATGCGATAAAACGGGTTAGGATCTGTGAAATCAATTCATGCAATCAATCGGGGTGTTTCCCATGAACAACCGCGCAGGCGAAATGGAGGTTTTCGTGGAGGCCGTGGAGCGCGGGAGCTTTACCGCCGCCGGCGAACGGCTCAACCTGTCGCCTTCTGCGATCAGCAAACTGATTACGCGAATTGAAGAACGCCTTGGCACCCGGTTGCTGGTGCGCTCGACTCGCGCATTGCAGCTGACCCCGGAAGGTGAGGCCTATCATCAGAGGGCAGTGCGCATTATCGCTGAGATTGAGGAAACGGAGCGGCTCATGACTTCAGGCGGTGCTGCGATTCCGCGCGGCCTCCTGCGCGTCAACTCTTCCGTCGGGTTTGGCACCCGCTATATCGTTCCACTGGTGCCGGCATTCCTTGCGCGTTATCCCGATGTTGAACTGGACCTGTCGCTTTCGGATGGTGTCATCGATATCATCGAGGAGCGCGCTGACGTGGCGATCCGCACCGGCCCCATGCGCGATTCCGGCTTGAAGGCACGCAAGCTGGGCCAGAGCCGCCGTGTTGTCGTTGCCTCGCCGGACTATCTGACGCGGCATGGCGTTCCGCAGACGCCAGACGATTTGCAGCAGCACAATTGCCTGACATTCAACTTTCGGCGCAGCATGGACGAATGGGCTTTCCGTTATCCGGGGGAGGAGCGCATTCGTCCCGTCGCCGTAAAGGGAAATTTCAAGGCCAATAACGGTTCAAGCGTACGCCAACTGGCGATCGCGGGGCTCGGACTGGCTCGGATCGGCCAGTTTCACGTACAGAAGGATCTGGACGCGGGCACACTGGTGCGCGTCCTCGATGATTATAATCCGGAAGATATAGAGTTTATCCATGCCGTCTTTGCCGGACATGAGTATATGGCCGCCCGCATCCGCGCCTTCATCGACTTCCTAGCAGAAGCTAACCCGGAAAACGCAACCGTATAAACTAAATATCGGAAGTTATAAGAAAACGAACGTTTGAAAACGCCGATAGAACATTCAAAGGTCAAAGACAGCCGCGCCAATAGGGCAGGGGAGGCCCAAAACGTCGAGCAAATGCAGGAAAACGAAGCAAATCGGCCCTCAGCACGGCGACAGAGTAAAATTAGTCTCGTAAGGCAGCCCATCAGACGAATATCAGATATGGATATTGGATAAGAGAAGATTTTTAATCCATGATGACGAAGCTAATCTATAATTAGATACTTTTACGACGATGTTTCTCTTTTTTATCAGCAGGTTGTGTCTTCATCGAGACAAGCATTGCCCGTCTTAGAATGGCATTCATGCGCGCCTGGTAGCCTTTGCCCTGCGATTTGAGCCAATCGAGAACATCGGCATCAACACGTGCGGTAATCTGATGTTTGACAGGACGATAGAAGCGGCCGCGCACGGCTTTGCTCCATTGCTCATCCGTAAGCTCCGGAATGTCACTGAGATCAATCTCGCTATCGGGCATCGCCTCGAGCGCGCGCAGTTGAGCGATCTGATCAGCTGTGGGTTCTGGAAGCGTTTCAGATTCATATCTGATTGTTTTCGTGTTCATATCTTTGCCTTTCTTTTCTATCGGCGCGGCGAGCCGAAATGATCCGGATGATTTCAACAGGTTGACCGTCTTCGTCGCTGTCCACTATCGTGTGCGCGACGACAAGGATGGTGACATTCCACACCTGCCCGTAGGTCTGCCATCGCTGTTCACCATTTTCGATGCGATCCAGTACCGAGATGTGGAGCGGATCACGAAACACCAGACTGGCATTCTCGAAACTGACGCCATGTTTGCGAAGATTGGATTGGCTCTTGGCCACATCCCATTCGAAGCGGGTGCCTGACATACCACAGATTATAATTATAAAATTATAATTATGCAAGTTTGCTTGCAGTGCTATTTTGGTGCAAGAACGTTAGGAGAAAGCCGGAAAAACAAGGCATAGCGCCAGCTATCGCTTTTTCAGATGATGACAGGAGTCATCAGCCCCACTTCATCTCGCCCTTGGCAACCTTGGCGCCAAGCTCAAGTGACGAGACATCGAGAAGATC
>NZ_JACGXN010000027.1 GCF_014138285.1 Phyllobacterium myrsinacearum | reverse complement strand
GCAGACAGCAACCAGATCGTCCAGTCACCTTTTACCGGCCATGGAACTGCGATCTTAGGTGATTTCAACGGCGATGGCCTGCCAGACTTCATTGACGGCAAGACGGCCGTCATCTCCAATCCCGGACCAACCAGTCCGAACCTTTTGCGCAGTATCACGCTTGAGACAGGCGGTGTCATCGGCGTCGATTATACCCCTTCCACACGCTGGCCCAATGGCTACATGCCGCAGGTCATGCATGCGGTGTCGGTAATATCGGTCAATGATGGACGGGGCAATTATTGGGCGACCAATTATTTCTACAATGGTGGGCTCTACGATCCTGTCGCCCGCAAATTCCTCGGCTATCGCAATATGTCGGTGGTCAAGCCGCAGGCAACGGGCGAAGCAAACCGACCTGTTATCGAGACGACCTATCGTCAAGACCTTGCCAGCTACGGACTGCCGGAGCTGATCACCTGGCGCGACAAGACCGGGGGAGCAATTCATAAACAGGTTTCGGAATATTATGTCGTCAATGCTGCTGCCAAGCCATACTTCGTGCAGAACCAGGCGACCGTCACTTACTTGACCGAGAATATTTCGACGGCGCTGCGGGTCGAGCGGACGTTCGATGCCTATAACAATATCACGCAGATCAAGGACTATGGCCGGCTTGATACCAGTGGTGACGAGCTGTGGACCGAACGGTTTTATTCGCCCAATCTGACAAACTATAACGTCTCGCTGCCGCTTGCAGAGCGCAAACGAGCTGGCTTTGATGATGCCTGGCCATTCATCAGCTACCGGTACAACTACTACGATTATGCCACCGATGTGCGGGCGCAACCGACCCAGGGCAAGCTGACCAAGGTCGTTGACTATATGAGCATGGGAACGGGCGAGCGCGCCGTTGGCACGTCTTATTTCTATGATGGTTATGGCAACAGGATCGTAGAGATCAACCCTGCCGGTCACAGGACCGAGTGGGATTACGATCAGACCTTTCACCTTTATCCGGTGAAAGAACGCTCGCCGCGCTATTTTGCAACGGGCGGCCAGACGGCCGATTCGCGCTTTGTCTCGACAGCAGACTATGACGCTGTCTGCGGTTTTCCCGCAAAGAAGGTCGATTGGAATGGCATAACACGAACGTTCACTTATGATCGGTTCTGCCGCCCGTCTCAGATGGTCAACAATACAACTGGCCAGTACGTCAACACCGCCTACGAGAATGAAGGCCTTCCACAGACGCAGGCCGTTGTCGACGCGTTTCCTTTATCCAATGGCGACGGCTACGGTTACAAGCGAACATATTACGATGGGCTTGGCCGGCCGTGGCGCGTCCAGACGCCGGGAGATAGCGCCGGTTCAGCGACAAAGCTTGTCGATACGGACTATGACTGGCGCAGCAATGTCTGGCGCACGGCTTTCCCGCGCTTCGACAATGAAACCCCGCAATGGACCATCAACAGGTATGACTGGAATGACCGAGTCGTCCAAACCGTCAATCCTGATGGCACATCCCGCAGCTATCAGCATAATCTCTCTGTCGGCAGCATAGCTGGAACGAGCAATGTTGCGCTGACGCAACTTGTGATGGTCGATGAAGAGCAGCATCCGCTCTACACCTATTTTAGCAGCCGCGGCGATGCGATCACTTTGGTGAAGGTGTTGAACGGCGCTTATGTCGGCGAATACAGAGACTACGATGCGCTCGGCCGTTTGGTCGGCGTGGGCGATGCGGCTGGTGCACGCTGGGGCTACTCTTACGATATGCTGGGGAACCGGCTCGCCGCGAATGATCCGGATCTCGGCTACTGGAGTTATGCCTATGACGACAAAAGCCGCCTGATCAAACAGACCGATGCACGCGGTTATGTCTCGACCATGGAGTATGACCAGCTTGACCGGTTGAAAAAGCAGCAGACAACGGCATCAGGGCAGACATCGCCGGTTTTGGTGGCAAATAACGTATATGATGAGAACCTGTGGCAGGCGGGCCAGATAACAACCAATATCGGCAAGTTGACCACGGCACAGAACGACAATGCCACCCGCCAGTACGCTTATGATGCCTATGACAAGCCGTTGATCGAGGACGCCTCGATCGGCGGTGTGTGGCACCGCACGGTTACTGGTCATAACTACTCAGGACAGACCTCGGTCAAGCAATATGTCACGACGAAACAGGGGGCAGCAGTCACGCTCAATATCGGCGAGTGGCCGCGTGTCTGGCAATACAATGGCAATGATTTGCTGAAGTCCATTCCCGACTACGTCACCGATATTACCTATGAGGCAGATGGTCAGACAAAACAGATCACCTATGCCAATGGCGTGACGACGAGTTTCAGCTATTCGCCGACCCGGCGCTGGCTGACGCAGGTGATCACGACCAAGGGCGGCACGACCCTGATGGGCCACTCGTATACCCGTGACAATCTCGGCCGCATCAAAGCCATACAAGGGTCTGACAACTGGGTTTACACCTATGATGATCTGTCCCGTCTGAAGACGGCTGACAATCTCAATGACAATACACTGGACGAGACCTACGAGTATTCGGTTAGCGGCAATCTTTTGTCACGCACAAGGACGGGCTATTACACCTATCCGGCCGGCAATGCGGTTCGCCCGCATGCGGCCACGCAGATCGGTGCCAAGGCAATCACTTACGATGCCAGCGGCAATATGCTGTCGGACGGATCACGAACCCTCGTCTGGGATCAGTCCAATCGGCTCAGCACGGTCACCCGGAACAATGCTGCGGTCACCCTTGCCTATGGACCGGATGGCGCTCGCACACAAAAAACCTGGACTCTCGGCAAGACACTCTATCCCGATGCCAATGTCGAGATTGACCGCTCGACGCCAGGCACGGACATTTTTACCCGCTATCCGTATCCCGATCTGAAGATCGTTCAGAACGTCACGTCGGGCAGCGTGACAAAGCAGTTCCTGCATCGCAATCATCTTGCTTCCGTGCGTCTGGTCACGGACATCAACGGTGCTCCCATAGAATCTACCGGTTATGCCGCCTATGGCGAGCGCACCAACACCGCCATGCAGACATCAAAAGGATACATTGGCGAACGCTATGATCCTGAAACCGGGCTGATGTATTTGAATGCCCGCTACTACGACCCAATCTTCGCCCGCTTCATTTCACCCGATGACTGGGATCCAACCAAGGAAGGTGTCGGGACAAATCGCTATGCTTATGCCAAAAATGATCAGCAAAAACTGTTCCACTATATTTGGTTTGGATTGTTATCGCTGTGTATTTCGGCCGGTTTATGGTTGTCGCTGGCAGCGAGGAGAACGGAAATGTCGCGTGCGATGGGACAAGAGGTCAAATGGTCCGGTTCTTGAAATCAAACTCGCAGACAGAACAGTCCCTTTCACCTGGTGCCTTTTCCGCGCTTGGTAAAGTGTGTCTATCGACGCTAGTTTGTGTTGCCTTGCTCTGGGCAAGCACATCAGCCAACGCCGACCAGAATTCACCTCAGACTCCGGCCGCATTTGTCCGCAATCTCCTTGAGAAAGCAGATGGGCAAATGGACTATGCCCATATCAAGCTGGCAATTGACCATTATGTTGATCCTTCGGTGGATGAGAATGCTGTCTTGGCTGAACTCGATCAGATGAGGGTCATAATTGATAGGATGCTTGGAACGCTATCTCCAGAAAAGGCTGCCACCAGCATGGAGAAGATGAAGGCGCTTCGAGCCTTCATCTACGAGCCGGGAAAATGGAACGACAACAAACCGTTCCAGTACAATATGGCCGACCCGTATGGTCTAGAGTTCAAGACACGTTTGCTCAGCAATTACCTTGCAACGCGCAAGGGTAACTGCATTTCCATGCCAATGCTGTTCCTGATCCTTGGCGAAAGGCTGGGGCTGGATGTGACGCTTTCGACCGCACCGTTGCATGTGTTCGTCAAGTATACGGACGATGCAACAGGAACTACCTACAATCTCGAAACGACAAGCGGAGCTGGCGCAACACGCGAGATGTGGTACCAGAAGAAGGCACCCATGACCGAGCAAGCCATTGCCAATGGTGTCTACATGAAGAAGCTGTCGCGCAAGCAAACTATCTCTGTCATGGCAACATTGGTCATGGAAGATATGCTTGAAACCAAGCGTTATGAAGATGCCATTGCCGTTGCAGATGTTCTACTCGAAGTCTGGCCGGAAGATGCCTACACCCTTATAAAGAAGGGCACAGCATATTACAAAATTCTGGAAGAGAACTTCATCAAAAAATATCCTGATGAAAGAGATATACCTGCGGATAAACTTCCGGAGGCCAATAGACTTCATCAGGCCAATCTGGCAGCGTTCGAGCAAGCCGGAACGCTTGGCTGGACACAGCCTGTATTGCAGTAGCACTCATCGCGACAAACCGAGGGGGTATATCGCATGATACGTTCGCAGGCCAAAGCATATGTACAGCGTGTCATTGCGCTGTTTCTCGTTCTTGCCTTTATCGCAGCAGGAACAGCATCAAGCTATGCTGCATCGCTCACCGGTCCATCAGCAGGCCGTCTCATCACCGGCAGCGGCGCAAACTTCGCCCAACGAGCAAGGTTCATTTCGCCCGATACCATGGATCCGACCATGGATGGCGTTGGCACCAATCGGTATTCTTATTCGGACAACGATCCCGTCAACAAAAGCGATCCAAACGGCCACCAGTTCAATGGAATGGGCGAAAGTGAAGCCCGAGCAAAAGCAGCTGAACAGCAAGCTAAGGATATAGTGGATCGAGCCACGGCCGCCGCGCAAAAAGAAGGTTTAAAGCGTACTGAAACGGCTGTGGATATCGGAATGGCAGCTCCGACCCCGCCACAGGTGAAGGCTGCTCTTGGTATCATAAAGGGCGCTTTCATTATTGGTCGGTTGAACGCTACTATTACGGTCAGTCCCGTAACGCCTGCAACCAATATGACTACTCCAACCATCACGGCTGTTACGCCGCCAACAAAAACGTTTGAAACTTACAACAAAACAAATCCTGAAACAGGCGTAGTGTATAACGGTCGAACGAGCGGGACAGGGACACCCGAACAGAATATTGCCAGGCGCGATGCAAAGCATGATGCACTCGACGCCCTTGGCTACGGCCCTGCGCGACTCGATAAAACCAGCTCTAATCCCGATGCGATAAGAGGAAGAGAGCAGCAAAACATTGATGCCGCAGGAGGCGCGCAATCCATGGAGGGCACATCGGCCAATAAGATTAATGGAATTTCACCCAACAATCCTAAGCTCGATCGATATATGGACGCAGCAAAGAAAGAATTCGGAGAATAAATGGCGACGGTCAAACGTGAAAGAGGAAACATATTTGAAGTTCCCATCAACGACGAATTGCACGGCTATGCGATAACTCTCGCCCATCCTCTCTATGGTTTTTACGACCTTGGTACCAAAGATGATCTGACTTGTGCTGAGATTGTTAGCAGGCCGATCGCATTTAAAATTTTTGTAATGGATAACGCACCCAAAAAGGGAAACTGGAAAAAAATTGGATGGATTGATCCGGGAGCCGAAATCGATAACCATGTTGTATTCTTTCGCCAGGATCTCCATACGGGTAAACTGACGGGATATGATAAAGGTAAGGAATGGCCCATAAGTTACGAAGAGGCGCTTAAGCTTGAAACTGCTGCGGTGTGGTCGGCGAATCATATTGCAGATAGGCTACGGGATCACTTTGCGGGTCAACCTAACAAATGGGTGGAATCCATGAAGCCGAAGCCAACAATGAACTGAATTGCGTGTCCATTTGCCGACGACAGATAATTGCCAAGATCTTCAATCTCTCGTTCAGTGCCTTGAAGGCAAAGACACAGAAGGCGAGTCGAGAATACTCAAGGAACTGCACACCCAAATCCATCTTTAAATGGCGCCATTACCAGAGATAAAGTGACTCAAATGCTGAGGCTCCGCTGAAATTCTCAGGATCACCTTCATCAATATGACGAGCATATCAGTCCAACGAATCATTGTCGGACTAATTGCGGTGAATCAGAGCGAGCGCCCGACATTCATGAAACAGATGTATTGGTTGTTTAATTTAAGTTCAGTTATTTCGACTTTGCTTCAAACTTATCCACAGTTTCAAATCGAAACTTCTCACATTATGGCAAAAATGTGTTGCACCTCTGTCATGAGCATCGGCTAGCGTGCCTCACGTTCGATGTTTGTCTCATTGATCTTTATGAGGGGGTCTCATGCATATCCGCCATACTTGTGCAGCGCTGTTTGCTGCCACGATGTTCTTTGGACTATTGCCTGCGCAAGGGACCATCCTCGCAAAAATACTCCCCACAAGTGCAAGAGCAGCAGAGCAGACGCCTGTGGCCAAGCCGGGCGGCTTTGGCAATGGCGGGAGCGGGCTGGGCGGAACGCCGGGATCAAAGACGTCAGCTGGCGCAGGTTCACAGCAACCAACAGGCTCGCCAGTCAAACCGAATGCAGGAACAGATCCAGGAACTGTACCGGCGATTGACACCGCTGTTGATCGAACGGTTCTCGGCAAGCCCAAGGCTGAAGATACTGGCAAATCGACCGAACCTTCGTCAACTGATGCTGAGAAGAATGCCAAAGCTGCAAAGGATGCGGTTCAATCAAAAGATGCAGCTAAGGTGGATTCGAAAGACAGCGACAAGAACACAGCGGGTCTTGCTGCGGCTGTTCCCGAACCGACGAACGATGCTCCGGTCAGTAGCCCCGAGAAGGCGTCGGTGCCCGATATTGCCGGGACTGGTAATCTCTCGCAGTCGGTCGGTATCAGTGTTCCGGCCTTTCGTGGTCTCGAGCCAAAACTGTCATTGAATTACAATTCGGCACGAAAGACCAAGATTGGTGGTACCTATCAAGGCTGGCTTGGGCTTGGCTGGGGGATTGACGGGTTCGACGTGATCGAGCGGGCCAGCGCCGGATATGGCATCCCTGCATTTGATGCTGCAGACGGCTATCTCCTGAATGGTGAGCAGCTGGTAGGCTGTGTTCAGGGCATGGTGTCGCCATCCTGTGCAACAGGTGGCACGCACGCGACAGAGAACGAGAGCTACCGGCGTATTGCCTACAATACAGCTGCCAATGAATGGACGGTGACGGATCGCGACGGCACAGTGTCAACCTTCCGCTCGGTCGCTGCGGTTTCGGGTTCAACGCCTGCTGCCGGCACACCCGACTACGATCTGCAGATGAGCGGCCGCTATCTGCTGGCTCAGGTGACAGATACCAACGGCAACAGTGTCGGGTATGGTTACACGTGCCCTGATCTGCCGGTCTGCTATCCCGCTGCCGTCAGCTACAACGGAACATTGATTCGGTTCTATTACGATACCCGTCCGGACTTTCTGCTGATGGCCAATGGTTATAGCATTTCCTATACAAAATACCGGCTGAAGACGGTCGATGTGACGGTGAGTGGCCAGCAGCGCGGTGCCTATGCGCTGTCCTACGATCAGGCACCATTTTCCAATGCCTC
>NZ_JACGXN010000026.1 GCF_014138285.1 Phyllobacterium myrsinacearum | reverse complement strand
GCAAAGCCCGGGAAAACACTCCACTGGATGGTCTAAGGCCCAACGGACAAATCCTCCACAAAAACCAACCAGATATCCCAGAACCACCTGCTCAATGCACATTCCAAAACAAAAACACACCAACAAAAACCGCCTTAACAATACCAAAAATCAAGCGGCGGTGCTTTTTGCCAACGCATATTTCGTCCCAATGAATAAGCTTAGCAATTGCGCCGTTCTCTGGCGCCGGTAATTTGCCGGGCATCATTGCTTCTGCGTGGATGTATAGGAGTTTTTAACAAATGACTGATCAGACACGGGACATTCATGGCGTGCGCGTTCTTGTGTTCAACGCGCAAGGTGACAAACTTGTCGGTGAGCGGGATGCCAATATCTTCTTGAGTGCGATCTGGGAACACGAGGCGACACTTGCGGTCATTCCCGTGTCACGACTGGGTGACGATTTTCTCGACCTTAGAACACGCATTGCCGGTGAGGTCATTCAGAAATTCGTCAATTATCAGGTTCGCCTTGTCATTCTCGGCGATATCTCAGCCTGGACCAGCACAAGCAAGGCGCTTCGCGATTTTGTTTACGAGACAAACCGCGGCGGAAGTCTGTGGTTCGTCAATGATCTGCCCGAGCTTGATCAGAAACTGTCGGCTGCGGGGTGACTCTGCCTATGAGAAACCAGCACCGTTCGAAATGCTGCCTTGTTGATCTGTGATTCGCCAAAATTGTCCGTTGGTCTATCGGCGCTTTTTCGATGTGGCAGTCGTCTGGCGAATCACGAGATCGAATCCAACATTGACGGCGGAGGCGGGCAAATGTTCCGTATCGGGGCTCCGATCCAGAACCTGAAGCAGCAGCTCTCCGGTTTTTCGGCCGATGCGTTCAGCATCGATGCGAATTGTTGTGATCGCGGGAACGCATTGGCGGGCAATATCGAAATCGCCAAAGCCCATGAGCGAGAGATCATCGGGCACTTTGATACCCCGGCGATGACATTCCATCAGGGCGCCTACGGCGGAAATATCTGAAACGGCGAAGACAGCCTCCACATCTGGCGCTCGCTCCAGCAATATACCGAGTGTAACGGCGCCATGATCATAGGAAACCGGCGCTTCTCCCGCACGAATCACCAGCTCGTCGCTCAAACCGGCTTCGCGCAATACCGAGGTAAAACCGGCAAGGCGTGATTCGCCGCGCAAATCTTTCGCATCACTGTCCATCCGCGATCCGAGTGCACCGATTCGCCGGTGACCCAAGCCCAGAAGATGCAGCGCCGCTGCCCGTCCGACCTCATAATTGGAGAAGCCGACTGCATGGTCGATCGGATGTTCCGGCGTATCCCAGATTTCAACGATGGGAATTCCCGCCCGCAGCATCATTTCGTTTGCTGCCTTGGTGTGAGTCGTTCCCGCGACCACAATCGCATCGGGTCGCCGGGCCAGCATGGCGCGAATGATTCGCTCTTCTTCCTCCAGCCGATACATCGTGTAGCCGATGAGGAGTTGATAATCGGCCGGGCGCATCGCTTCGGCTAGCCCTTGCGCCGTGTCGGCAAAATTGGAATTTGTCAGAGTCGGGAGAATCGCCGTGATAAAATTTGTGCGCCGCGACGAAAGACTGCCTGCCACACGGTCTGGCACGTAGCTCAACTGCTCGATTGCCTTCATAACCTTGTTTCGCGTTGATTCGGAAACCAGATCAGGATCAGCAAGCACACGCGAGACGGTCATCTTCGACACGCCGGCGAGGCGGGACACGTCGTGCATTGTGGCTTTCGGTGAAGATGGCGGCACAGTTTGGTCCTGTCTGTTCCGAATCAGTTACTTCGGGGCAATCCTGTTGTAAACCACATGGTAGAAACGGCCATCGAACATGCGCATCATTTCATCGGTGATGGCCCGGCCTTCCAGACGAACCGGAGAGGCCAATGCTTCTTTCACGGCTTCCATGGAAGGATAGTCGACTTCCTGGACCATGGCGATATCAGGCGAATCAGCATCCGAATCAACCATGCGCATGACGCGTACAGCCTGGGCATTCGGCATACGCCTCCAAACCGGCAGCAATTGCTCTTCGACCATCCGGAAAAACGCCTCTTCGTGACCCTCGCGGATCGTGCCTTCGAATATGGCAGAACGGGTAAACATATATCCTCCTCGATACGTGAGAGCGTGGCTTTTTTGGGTTGCCACTTGTAATGATACCGATAACATGCTTGATTGGAAACACAAGCAGCAAAATAGACGTGTTGTGTTGGAAAACGGCAGAATGGATTGAAGTTGGCCTTATTAAGCCGGATCTATCGGGATGAGCTTAACCGGATTGAGTGCTGCCGAGTGTCGGACAGTATGCCGAATGAAAATGTTATCGAGAACAAGTGAAATGAACTGACATGATGCGGCTTTGCTCGGGAGGCATCGCCGGAACCATTGATGAGACCACAAGTGGAGGAGACAATAATGGGTATTTCAAAATCATTGCGTGCGATGATCGCAGCCGTCGGCCTTGCCGCCGCAGGCCTGTTTTCGGCGGTCGATGCCAATGCCGTCACGCTGAATGACATTACATCGCGCGGCACCGTTCGAATCGGTGTGCTGACCGGCGCGCCGCCCATGGGCATGGTCGATGAGAAAGGCAACCCGACCGGGTATGACGTTGATGTCGCCAACCTGATTGCCGGTTATCTTGGTGTGAAAGCCGAACTTGTTCCACTGACGCCGCCATCGCGTATTCCGGCGCTGCAGACAGGCAAGGTTGATTTCCTCGTAGCCACCCTCGCGCCGACGGGGGAGCGGGCCAAAACGGTCATGTTCACTCAGCCTTACAGCGCTTTCAACATGGTGATCGTATCCGGCAAGGACCAGAAATTCGCGGCTCTTTCCGAATTGAGCGGCAAGCGGGTTGCGGTCAATCGCGGTTCCTCGCAGGAAGCCGCTTTGCGGAAAGTTGCCGTGCCGGGGCTTGAACTGGTGGTTTATGAAGATGATTCGACGACGGCCCAGGCACTGATCGCCGGACAGGTCGATGCGGTTGCCCTGCCGTCCACTGTTGCCGACGCGGTATTGAAGCAACTGCCCGATGCGGGTTTGCAGGTTGGTTTCACGTTCTTCCGTCAGGGCAATTCCATGGCAACGACGCTGCAGGATTTCGAGATGCGCCAGTGGCTCAACACGGCTATCTACCTCATGAAAAATTCTGGCGAGCTCGATGCGATTTCCGTCAAGTGGACCGGGCAGCCCATGCCGGAACTGCCGTCCTTCTGATCTGCCGCTCAATCGGTTCGCCGGGCAAGTTCTGCCCGGTGCAACTCCTCATGGAGACCGAAGATGTCCTACACCTTCCAGTTTGGCGTCATCGCCCAATATCAGAATGAGATTCTTGCCGGCATATGGATGACGATCAAGCTTTCTGTGGCATCGATCATCCTTGGTTGTGCCGCCGGTATCCTGCTGGCGTCCATACGCTCGATGAAAACAGGCATCGGCCGTATTCTCGTTGACGCCTATGTCGAGATCATTCGCAACACGCCGTTTCTCGTGCAGCTTTTCATCGTTTACTTCGGCATGCCGGGGCTGGGCATTCGCGTGAGTGCGGTGACAGCTGCCTTGATCGGCATGACGATTAATCTTGCGGCCTATTCAACCGAGATTATTCGCGCAGGCATCGAATCCATTCACAAATCACAGATCGAGGCCGGCGAAGCCCTTGGGTTCACGCGGCTACAGATTTACCGGCATGTCATCATCATGCCGGCCATTGCCAAGGTCTATCCGGCGCTCTGCAGCCAATTTGTCCTGATGATGCTGGCCTCATCCGTGTGCTCGGCCATCTCGACGAACGAGCTCGCGGCATCGGCTGCCTTTGTCGAATCGCAGAGTTTCCGTTCCTTTGAAATCTATATTGTCGTGACATTGATCTATCTCGCATTGGCGCTCACCCTGCGCGGTGTGCTTGCCGTTATCGGGTTGTGGCTGTTTGGCCGCCGCGTCGCGCGGCGAACCGCCATTGCGCTTCCGGAGGTACAGACATGATTCTCCGGACCTTCGGTTTCAGCGAATTCGGCTTTCTTGTCTCGGCGTTGCTCTGGACTGTGGTTTTGACCATCATCGCACTTGGCGGGGGCGGCATCGTCGGCTTCTTCATCGCGCTTGCCCGTACATCCACGCACAAGTGGCTGAGGATAGTGGCAGCAACCTATATTCAGATCATTCAGGGCATTCCTGTGCTGATGATTCTGTTTTTGTCCTATTACGGACTGAGCCTTGCGGGGCTGCAATTGCCGCCGCTCGTGGCAGCGGGCGCTTCGATGACGATCTACGCGTCGGGTTACCTTGCCGAAATCTGGCGCGGGTGCATTCAGTCCGTGCCCAAACAGCAATGGGAAGCGTCCGAATCGCTCGCCATGACGCGCGTGCAGCAATATCGCTATGTGATCCTGCCGCAGGCGCTGCGTATCTCGTTGCCTTCAACCGTCGGCTTTGCCGTGCAGGTGGTCAAGAACACGTCGATCACCTCAATCATCGGTTTTGTCGAACTCGCCCGTGCGGGCCAACTCATCAACAATGCGACGTTCCAACCCTTCCGCGTGTTCCTCGCGGTCGCGGCCCTTTACTTCGTCGTCTGTTATCCGCTGTCCCAGCTGTCACGTTGGCTGGAAAGGAGACTCCATGCCAGAAGTCATCGTTGAAAATGTCCATAAAAGCTTTGGCTCCGTCGAGGTTCTCAAGGGTGTGTCGCTGACGGTCGAGCGCGGTGAGGTGATCGCGCTGATCGGCCGGTCAGGTTCCGGCAAAAGTACACTGTTGCGTTGCATCAACGGGCTGGAAAAGATCAATTCCGGACGGATCGAGATTGCCGGTCACACGGTGAGCAGCGATCCCAGGCAGCTGCGGGAATTGCGCCGGGATGTCGGCATCGTCTTCCAGAGCTACAATCTTTTCCCGCATCTGAGCGTTGGCGAAAATATCATGCTGGCGCCAAAGATCGTCAAGAATGTCGCCAAGGCGCAGAGCCGTGAGACAGCGGAGAAGGTGCTGAAACTGGTTGGACTATCCGAGAAGTTTGATGCCTACCCGGACGAGCTTTCCGGCGGCCAGCAGCAGCGCGTTGCTATAGCCCGTTCCCTTGCCATGCAGCCGAAGGTGATGTTGTTCGATGAAGTTACATCGGCACTTGACCCTGAGTTGACCGAGGAAGTGCTCAATGTCATGGAACAGTTGGCGCGCGACGGTATGACGATGATCCTCGTGACCCATGAAATGGCGTTTGCCCGCCGGGTCGCGACGAAGACCATTTTCATGCATCAGGGGAAAATCTGGGAGGAGGGGGTGTCGAAACAGCTCTTCAGTGATCCCAAGACGCCAGAGTTGCGCCAGTTCGTCAAAGCCGATGTCAAGTAAATCCATTCAGTCAGGGACGCTATGATCATGCCGATCGATATTCTGCAATTATGCCCGTTGATGCCTGCTCTCGAAGCGGATCTTGCCAAGCGCTATACCGTGCATCGTTGGTTTGAAATGCAGGACCACCCGGGTTTCCTGAAATCCCACGCGGATAAAATTCGCGGTGCCGTAACGGGCGGGCATATCGGGATTGCGACCGATCTTGCGGTTCAATTGCCAAAACTTGAAATCGTTTCGATCAATGGTGTCGGCTATGACAAGGTGGACCTGAACGAGGCCCGCAAGCGCGGCTATCGTGTCGCCAATACCCCGGATGTGTTGACAGCCGACGTGGCTGACCTCGCACTCGGTCTTATCATCAGTCTGGCACGGCAGCTTGTCCTGGCCGACAATCATGTTCGTGCGGGCAACTGGCCAAAGGGCGAGCTTGGTCTGGGCCGCCGGGTGACGGGACGGCGCTATGGCATATTCGGGCTTGGCCGGATCGGTCAAGCCATTGCGACACGCCTGACGGCCTTCGATGGACAGATTTCCTATTCGGGACGCAGGAAGCTCGACGTTCCTTACACATTTTATCCCACGCTCCCGGAGCTCGCCGCCAATTGCGATGTGCTCGTGATCGCGGCCGCTGCGTCCGCTGAGACAAAACATGTGGTCAACGCGGATGTGCTGAAGGCTCTGGGGTCCAATGGCAGTCTTATCAACATCGCTCGCGGTTCGCTTATTGATGAAGCTGCTCTCGTTGCAGCATTGCAAAGTGCAACCATTGCTGGCGCAGGTCTTGATGTATTCGCGGATGAGCCGCGCGTGCCCGAGGCTCTTTTCGGCATGAAGAACGTCGTTCTTTCACCTCATATCGCCAGCGCTACCCACGAGACACGCCGGGCCATGGCCGATCTTGTGCTTGCCAATCTGGAAGCGCAATTTGCCGGCAAGCCGCTTCCCGCTGCAGTCGTTTAACTGACGTCTTTACTCGCAAGGAAAAACCCCGATGGCGAATGCTCGCACTGTAGCGGTAATCGGCGCCGGACTCATGGGCACGGCGATTGCAACGCGACTCATCGAGACCGGCCATTTGGTCAGCGTATTTGATGTTGACGTACAAAAGATTGCCGCGCTTGTGGCCAAGGGAGCGGCGGCGGCAGCTTCCGTCGCGGACGCAACGGCCAAAAGCAGTTTTGTCATTCTGAGCCTCAACCATGCCGATATTGTCCGGGCGGTTGTGTTCGGTGCGAACGGGGTGGCTGCGACCGCCCGAACTGACAAGCTGCTGATCGATATGTCGTCAATTGATCCAAAAGAAACCGCCGAAATGGCGGCAAAGCTTGCGGAATCGACTGATATGAAATGGCTGGATTGTCCGCTGTCCGGTGGTATCCCCGGCGCCCTTGCCGGTCGATTGACCGTCATGGCTGGCGGCGATACCACCGATTTTGAGCGTGGCCGAACCGTCATGCAGCATCTGTGCGCCAACTATACCTTGATGGGCCCAAGCGGAGCGGGGCAGACGACAAAGCTGATCAATCAGCTGTTTTGCGCCGTGGCATTCCAGGCGGTTGCCGAAGCGGTGAAGCTGGCGGAAGCGGGCGGCGTTGATCCCGCGCTTATCCCACAGGCTTTGGCGGGTGGGCGTGCCGACAATCGGATCATGCAGGAGTTCATGACAAAATTTGCCGCCCGCGACTACACGCCAACCGGGCGTATCGACAACATGCTGAAGGATCTTGATTCGCTGCAGGCCTTCGCCCTCAAGACGAAGACGCCGCTGCCGATGACCGGCCAGGTCGTGGAAATTCACCGGCTGCTGTGTGCGGCCGGGTTGGGTGCGCGTGATTCAGCCGAGATGATGCGGCTGCTCGACGGTTTCCCTGGTTAGGCTTCGAATGCCTGCATGTTCAGCCATTCCACGCTCGCGTTAACAATCTGTTTTATCGGATGGGCAACATCCTGCGTGAACACCAGTGGTTCACCCGTTGGCGATTCCAGGGTCGCCAACTGACTGTCCAGCATGGATAGCGGCATGAAGTGCCCGGTGCGTTTGCCCATATGCTCACGCAAGATCTCCAGACTGCCATCGAGAAACACAAAGGCGAGAGCGCCGCCTGCTTCTCTGCGCAACCGGTCGCGATAGGCCTTTTTCAGTGCGGAACAGGAAACCACTACGCCCTTTTCGGCCTTGGCGAGTTCTGCGCCGATCTTGTCGAGCCACGGCCAGCGATCTTCGTCGGTCAGAGGGATGCCCGTCGACATTTTCTTCACATTGCTTTCGGGATGCAGCACATCGCCTTCAATGAAGGGCAAGGACAGCGCCGCCGCGATTCCTTCGCCAACCGAAGATTTGCCGGAGCCGCTCACTCCCATGACGATGAGCCTGATCATACGGACGCCGTGATTCCCCCATCCACGTGGATGGTCTGGCCGTTGACAAAGGATGAAGCCTCGCTGGCGAGGAAGACCGCTGCACCGACCAGTTCCTCGACATTGCCCCATCGTCCCGCCGGAGTGCGCTTTTCCAGCCATCCGGAGAATTCGGGATTGTCGATCAGCGCCTGATTGAGCGGCGTCTTGAAATACCCGGGTGCAATGGCGTTGATCTGCAGGCCATACTTGGCCCAGTCCGTACACATGCCTCGCGTGAGATTACGGACGGCGCCTTTGGTTGCGGTATAGGGAGCGATCGAAGGACGCGCCAGTTCGCTTTGCACCGAAGCAATATTGATGATTTTTCCTCGCCCGCGCTTGATCATGTGTTTTGCCACGCTTTGCCCGGCGTAAAAGACACTGGAAATATTGGTCTGCAACAGCAGTTGCCATTTGTCTTCCGGAAAATCCTCAAGCGGCGCCCGGAACTGCATTCCGGCATTGTTGAATAGAATATCGATCGAGCCGATGTTCGCTTCGATCGTGTCGATACCCTCTTTGACACTTTCAAGATGGGTTACGTCAAATGCAGCCGCATGAGCATTGTGGCCGGCAGCATCCAGTTCCGCCACCGCGGCATCAACCTTCTCCGCATCGCGGCCATTGACGATAATTTCCGCCCCGTGTTCAGCCAGACCTTTTGCCAGGGCGAAGCCGATACCTTGGCTTGATCCCGTAATGAGGGCACGTTTTCCCTCCAGGCTGAACAATGGATAGGCCATTCTTTCTTTCCTCCGGTTTGTGGAATTCCGACTCGCAAAGGCAGTCGTTTCGTTCTTCGCTTGACATAAATGTTATCGATAACATATGCAAGTATCCGTGTGTTGGAGCGCTGCGCCCTATCCCGACAATGTCGCCCGGATGAGAGATGCGCAAGGGAGGAATACATGAAAGCCGTTGTCATCCATGCCGCGAAGGATTTGCGTATCGAGGAGCGCGATCCGGGCGTTCCTGAGCCGGGGCAGGTGGATGTCGCGATTGAGGCCGGCGGCATATGCGGTTCGGATCTGCATTATTACAATCATGGCGGGTTCGGGACAATTCGGCTGCGTGAACCCATGATTCTTGGTCACGAGATCGCCGGAACCATCAGGGCATTGGGTGCCGGGGTCAGCGGCCTTGCTATCGGTGATCGCGTAGCCGTATCTCCCAGCCGCCCGTGCAAACATTGCGATTACTGCCTGAAGGGCCTGCAGAATCATTGCCTCAACATGCGCTTTTATGGCAGCGCGATGCCCATGCCGCATATTCAGGGCGCGTTCCGGCAGCGGTTGATGGCCGAGGCGTGGCAATGCCACAAGGTGGCGGACGGCATTTCCATCAATGAGGCGGCTTTTGCCGAACCTTTTGCCGTAACGCTCCATGCGGTCAATCGCGCCGGATCATTGTTGGGTAAACGAGTTCTCGTTACCGGCTGCGGCCCCATCGGTGCGCTGACCATTCTGGCAGCACGGGCGCATGGCGCACGGGAAATAGTCGCAACGGACGTCATGGATGCAGTGCTGGTCAAAGCCCGGGAGATCGGAGCGGACAGGACCATCAATGTGGCCGAACATCCGGAGGAACTGGCCGCCTACTCCGTCAACAAGGGTTCGTTTGACGTCATGTTCGAGGCCTCGGGCAATGAACGGGCTCTGCGAGCCGGGCTCGAAGTCTTGCGCCCACGCGGCATTCTCATGCAGCTCGGTCTTGGCGGCGACATCTCTGTTCCGCAGAACGTGATTGTTTCCAAGGAAATCGACCTGCGCGGCTCCTTCCGCTTCCATGAGGAGTTCGGTCTCGCCGTTGACCTTATCAGCAGGAAAGTGGTCGATGTGAAGCCGCTACTAACGGGCATTTACGCGCTTGATGAAGCCGTCAAAGCCTTTGAGGCTGCGGGCGATCGCAATCGTTCGATGAAAGTTCAACTGGCCTTTGGCTGACATTCGCGCAAGGAATGCGTCAAATGTACATTGAAACCGCTTTTCCCTATGCTAAGGTCCAGTCCGTGGCATCTTCGCCGATGCAGTCATGCTGCTTCCCGGTGATCGTGTCCGGCGCCACTTCCCCTTTGATTGAGCGTTGATGCTTTCGAGCGTATCGCCGAGGGTGTGTCTGGTGTGAGAGTTTCGGGAGAAGGCCGTTGATGGCCATATCGTGACGGCCCTTTGCGCCGTCATCAGGAAGGACAGAAAGAATCATGACATTGCATCAGAACCTGATCGACGGCGCGTGGATCGGTGGCGACGCTATCGCCAATATCAATCCCTCCAATACCAATGACGTTGTCGGTGAGTATGCGCGGGCGACGGCTGAGGACACATTGAACGCCATTGCCGCGGCAAAGGCGGCGTTCCCGGCATGGTCGCGCTCCGGCGTTCTCGAGCGTCATGCGATCCTGCGCAAAACCGCTGACGAGATCACCGCCCGCAAGGACGAGATCGGCAGGCTGTTGTCGCGGGAGGAAGGCAAGACATTGGCCGAAGGTATCGGCGAGACAGTCCGTGCCGCCCAGATCTTCGATTTCTTTGCCGGTGAGGTCCTGCGCCTGGCGGGCGAGGTGCTCCCCAGTGCACGGCCGAATATCGGTGTTGAAGTCACCCGTGAACCTGTCGGCGTCGTTGGCATCATCACGCCGTGGAATTTCCCGATTGCTATCCCGGCCTGGAAGATTGCTCCGGCTCTCGCCTATGGCAATACGGTGGTTTTCAAGCCAGCCGATCTGGTTCCGGGCTGTTCCTGGGCGATTGTCGATATATTGCATCGTGCCGGCCTGCCGAAGGGGGTGCTCAACCTCGTCATGGGCAAGGGCTCGGTTGTCGGGCAGACCATTCTCGACAGCGCTGATGTCAGCGCCATTACCTTCACCGGTTCGGTGGGGACGGGTAAACGCGTTGCTGCTGCCTCCATCGAACATATGCGCAAGTTCCAGCTCGAGATGGGTGGCAAGAACCCGTTCGTCGTGCTGGATGATGCGGATCTGAACGTGGCGGTGGAAGCGGCCGTCAACAGCGCCTTCTTTTCGACCGGTCAGCGCTGCACGGCATCGTCGCGCATTATTGTCACTGAAGGCATTCACGACCGGTTCGTCGCTGCGGCAACGGAGCGTCTCAAGGGTGTCATTGTCGATGATGCCTTGAAGGCTGGAACCCATATCGGGCCGGTGGTCGATCAGAGCCAGCTGAAGCAGGATGAAGATTATATCGCCATCGGCAAGGATGAAGGTGCCAAGCTTGCCTTCGGCGGCGAGCGGCTGACCCGCGACAATCCCGGTTTCTATCTGCAGCCGGCATTGTTCACCGAGGCGACGAACCAGATGCGGATTTCGCGCGAGGAAATTTTTGGTCCGGTTGCCAGTGTTATCCGGGTCAAGGACTATGAGGAAGCACTGCACACGGCAAATGACACGCCTTTCGGCCTGTCCTCGGGTATTGCGACGACGAGCCTGAAACATGCAACGCATTTCAAGCGCAATGCTGAAGCCGGGATGGTGATGGTCAATCTGCCGACGGCGGGTGTGGATTTTCACGTCCCGTTCGGCGGCCGCAAAGGCTCAAGCTACGGTCCGCGCGAGCAGGGCAAATACGCTGCCGAATTCTACACGACCGTGAAGACGGCCTATACGCTGGCCTGACGCGCACTTCTCTTTCTTTATGACAGATCGGTTTTTGACGGGCGGTGCAGGTGCACCGCCCGTTTTCATTGGGTTCCGCGGCCGGCGGTGGGGGCCTTATCCCCAGGGATTGATTGTCTGAAATGAGAAAGTTTGGATTTGTGCGTTTTTTTGGAATTGTCGTGTTGACAGTTTTGGGATGTGGGGTCTAT
>NZ_JACGXN010000025.1:5147-12952 GCF_014138285.1 Phyllobacterium myrsinacearum | reverse complement strand
CACTTCCTTATGTCAATGCTAAAAGTCGAGTAGCGATATGATGTTTTAAGTAGCCGCCGTTGATTTCACTTAAAAATGGCGAAATGCGGTTCATCGTTGATAACGAATCTGCCAAGCGCACGTATTATCTGCGTTATCCACTCGCCTTCGTTTTCAACGATGCATTGCCCTTCAAACGATCATCAGGAGCCAGTGCCGATCTTCTCTTCGCCCCCGAAAGACTGTAGAATCCACTATCTCCAGGCGCTTCCTCGTCCTCGAGCACCGATTGGATTATTGTCCTGGTATCAATCTACCAAAGCCAAGAGAGAAGTTGTAAATCGGTCCTGCGAGAACCGAGCTTCAAAAACCTCCCGGCCCGCTAGTCCAACGTCATGCAGACGCGCTGGGTTAGCAAGGGCATCCATCAAAGCCTGAGTAATAACAGTGGGGCTGTTTTCGCTAATGACAAAACCAGTCACTCCATGAGTCAGATATGCTACCGTTCCGGTGGTCATGGTACACATCAAAGGCCTACCGGCGCTCAAAGCATTGAGCGAAACAAGCGGAAGTGTGTCGTCCCTTGACGGGACAACAACCAAATCAGACTGCGCTATCTCGCTTACATACTCGGCATGACTCAGTTGCTTGCCCAATACAATCTCTGGCTCATTTTTTACCATGTTGCTTATACCTTCGAAAAAGCCTGCATCAAGGATGCGACCATGCAAACGAAACTCGCACCTCTTCTTCAGCTCATCTGGCAAAGCAGCAACGCCCAGAATGAAAAGATCCTGCCCCTTACGAGGTTCATAAGAGCCAAAAACCGATACAACCAGCTTACGTTTCATGTCTTCGAGGGATTGTTTTGAAGCTTCTATGTCAAGCGGATAAGCCTCGACTCCATATTCCATAATCGACAAATCACCGCGATAGTCTTTTAGTACGGCCTCAGCCCTCTGGCTACCCGCGATAACTGACTTTGCATTCTTTAGGGCGCTAGGAAAAGCGTCAGGGTGCAAATTCGCCAGTTGTTTTATCAAGCCGGTTTCATGAATGTACCAATGCACATCAACTTTCGGCGCAAGTTGATTCACCGCTGGCCAAGTAACGGCGGTATTGGCAATCACAAAGTCAAAATTTACTGCAAAATCCTCTACCGACTGATGGCCGGTGAGCACTAGACTATCGATAATGACAGGAACTCCTATCTTCTGAAGTTCATGACGCATAGGGCCATCTTCCGGAGAAGCAACAACGACGAAATGTCCAGCATTCTTCAAGGAGCGCGCCATATCGAGCACAACGCGGGGTGCGCCACTTTCGGTGAGGTCGTGTGAAACTAACAGTGCATCCTTCCCCCCCATGATCGTAGCCGTGGAGAATGGGGCAAAAAACTCATAGGCTTCTGGTGAGTCATGGTAGAGCAGTTCACGCATAGTTTTAGTGAAATAAGGATCATTGTGCAAATAAGAACTCCAGCGGCGGAGTAGATATATATCTGCTTTGTCCTTGCGGCGCGGTGCAGCGGCCTTCTTCTTGTCTACTTCTTTCAGAGACATATGTCCTATATGCAGCAATGTAGCATGCGGTGTGTAAACACACGTAAGCCCCAGATCTCGCACCTTAAAGCACAAATCCACGTCAGAATGATTGATTGGCGCGTTGAAGGCGTCAAATCCGCCAATTTTCTTGAAAACATCGCCCTTTATTCCCAGACAAGCGCCACAAATCAACGATACCTCACGCACAGATTGCGCAAAGTTGTAATGAAGTGGCGTATCGGAAGGCAAACTATGAAATGCAGTTCCGACCAGGCGCCTAACACCCGTAACCATTCCAGCATGTTGAATGGTCTGGTTCTCGTACAACAGCTTTGGACCTACTATTCCAACCCCGTCTCTCACGAGATATTCCATTATCCCTTCGAGCCAGCCAGAGGAGATAATGCGAACATCATCGTTGAAAAAGATGAGATAATCACCAGATGCAATAGCTGCACCGGCATTACATTTGTCGGAGAAATTGTAAGGTTTGTCATAGGCAGCAAAGCGCACACGCGAATCCAGGGCCGTACCCTGCATCGCGCTAACGATTTTAGAGTTCGTTACAACGATGATCTCAAACTCACCGCCTGCCGTATCTTCTGTAATAGAGCGTATTGTGTCTTCGATATTCCGTTGATTGTCGGACGGCACAATAATGGAAGCTAACGGGTATTCTCCGGCAAACTCGAATACGACCCGGTTGGCCGTTGGCAGCGCGACAGCCTTCCCCTTCCATCCCCGCCTCTCTACTGCAGATTGAAGTGCAGCAATATTTGTCTCGCGCGCGTATGGTTTTCCGCCGGCAGCTGCCGAGCTGGCAATCATGCGCCAGCCGTACAGCACTTTGGGTATGTGCAATACGTGCCGCGCAATCTCACTAGCACGCAATGCAAGATCGTAATCCTGAGAGAAATCAAACTCTTTGCGAAATCCGCCTATCTGCTCGACAAGACTGCGGCGATACACACCAAGATGCCCAATATACATACAATTAAGCATCAACATGGGGCTCCAGTCAGGCTTGGCAAAGATTTCAACGGGCACACCCGTTTCGTCCACCTTAGCTTCGTCTGAATAAAGAATATCAGCCTCAGGATCCAAAGAAATGGCCACGGCAAAACTTTCGAGCGCATCCCAGGTCAGCAGATCATCATTATCCATCAGCGCAACGTAATCGCCAGTTGCCAACGCAAGAGCCGCATTGGACGCCCCGCTAATTCCCTGATTCTTTTGAAGCTCTACAAACTTTATTCTCTCATCGCGCTGCACATGTGATCGCAGGATACGTGAAAGCTCCGCATCATTCGAGAAGTCATCAGCTATACAAAGTTCCCAGTTTTCGTGAGATTGGCGCAGTACAGATTGTATGGCTTCCTCAATCAGCTCTGGTTTGATTTTGTAAACCGGCATGATGATAGAGATCTTTATGTTGGATGCCTCTGCTGTCTCCGATTGAAGATCATTTAAATGGGGATTGAAAAACTTTTGCCGAACCTGCTGTAATAAATCATTTTTGTGCGCTGCTATTGATTGCTCTCTGGCAGGCACTGATCGACGGGCAGCAGCTCGAATGCCATTCAGACCATCCACCCGCCAAACCCGGTAAACCGATCGAAACAGTGGAAGCCATCCGCCGGCGGAGCGGCGTGCCGATACAATCATGTCGAGCCGCTGCCTGTTCGTGCCGAGATTCTTCCGAATTGACCTTACGGGCTTCCCCAGTTTCCACGTCGTAGAATTTTGAATATTCGCAATGTGCTGATGCGCGTTTACTACTTTCACTTCAAGCTCTTGCGATGTTGCTTCCAGCGATTTCTTCTCAGCGTTCAATTCACTAATCTGAAGCTGCAGTGTGCGGGTGACTTGTTGCTCAGCTACCAAAAGGTCTTTGTGCTGCTCCACCTGTTCAACAAGCGCTTGATTGGTAACCAGCAGTTTGTCATCAAGACCTTGCTTTGCAGCCTCCAACTCGGCTACGCGATTATTCTGAAATTGCAGTGCGTTGGAGCAATCCAAGTTTTGTTGTAACAATCTGCCAGAAAGGGCAAAGAAGTTCCTAATTTCGACCGCTTTGTCTTCTTTGCTGTTAAATAGCGTTTGAACGGATGCCGGTAGATTACTTCCGACGCCCAATACCCCGAGACCATGGCCATGATAAAAAGCGAATGACGGATATTTTGCGCTCAGTTCGTCCCAAAGCTTCCACACGCCAAATTCTCGTTCCCGCACATTTGTGTCATGGAAAATCACTACAGCCCGATCACTGAGCAGGGGTAGCCAAGTCAAGAAATCGTGTTTAACCGCGTCGTATGTGTGCAGTCCGTCGATGTGCAAGAGGTCGATTGTGCCTTCTTCAAAGTATGGAATAGCATCATCAAAGGTGGTCTGCAGAAGATTGGAAAACCTGCCATACCGTTCATCATGCGCATTGCGCAGTGTTCTTAAGACGTCCTCGCCGTAAAAGCCTGCATGGACATCTCCCTGCCAAGTATCAACGGCAAAGCTGCGCAAATCCAGTTTGAGCTCGTCTGCACTCTGGCAGAACGCACAATAGGAATCACCGAAATGTGTTCCCAACTCGACTAAAATACGGGGGCGAAGAGCCTCGACAATAGTAAAGGCAAATGGAATGTGTTCCATCCACGCACTGTGACCAGAGACATAGTTCGGCCGACTGAACGCAGTTGGGTATGCTGTGATATTGAATGACATAGTAAGCCTTTATATGTTCGACGGGCTAGAGCTTAAGCGTTAGCCGTATCAGCTTTAGCAAGATCGATACTAAGCATTGGAATGCCTATCAGGCCCGTGGTGACGCTGGTCGCATCAGACTTGAAAAATAAGGCATCATGAATCCAATGAAGTTGGGTGTGCTCGTCCTGTGTTCCATTCGCGACGGCCACGCAAACCGAATAATCGCCTTTAGGCAGAATTGGCATTTGAAACACGAAACTCGCGTTGATCATCTGCCCTAAAACAACCGGAAGCGGATCGTCATGACGTGTAAGATAGGTATTGTCCCCAAACAAAGTCTGCCCAAGCCTGTCTTTTATGTAAAAGCCTACAATCGGAGCGTCGAGGTCCCGGTGAGCTATGGCCTGCACGTGAATGACAACCTCCTCCCCTCCAACAACCCAGGAGAGGATGTTCCCATCACGATCGCCAAAATGAACGTCAACGATTTGGGCCTCGCCGTTACCGAATGAACTTGATAAAGCATCAAATTCAAAAACCTTCAGGTCATTCCGCAGTTCGGTATGGTTGATGAATTGAAGTCGCTGATCTTTCTCCGCCTTATTTTGCCTGTCCAGTTTGACAGGACGCAAGCGGGTTGTGGTGCTCTTACCTTGTTGCTCTTCGTAAAATGCTTCGAGATAACGGTCGCAAACCGTGCGCGGAACACCTGTCTCCAAGACGGTTCCCCGTTCAATCCATAAAGCTTCGGAACACAAATTTTTCACGGATGCCGTGTCATGACTGACAAACAGAATTGTGCCTGTCTTCATGAACTCTCGCAAAAAACGCATGCATTTTTGCGTGAAGAAAGCATCCCCCACCGCCAAAGCTTCGTCAACAACAAGGACATCTGCATCAACGTGAGCAATGACCGCAAATGCCAGACGCACCAACATACCACTGGAATAAGTCTTTACAGGCTGCTCGATAAAGTCTCCTATATCAGCGAAGCTCGTAATGCTGTCGAACCGGTCATCCAACTGTGCCTTGGACAGCCCATATAACTGGCCGTTTAAATAAACATTCTCGCGACCTGTGAATTCAGGATTGAAGCCAGAACCAAGCTCCAACAGCGCGGCAACCCGCCCAGTTACGAAAACATCACCTGATGTAGGCTGAAGAGTGCCGCAGATAATTTGCAGCAATGTGCTCTTTCCGGAACCATTTCGCCCTATTATGCCAACGGTTTCCCCTCGCTTTACCTCGAGAGAAACATCACGCAAAGCCCAGAACTGTGACGAGCGAGCAGATGCCTTTTGGCGCAATTTGGCAGCCAATGCCTCCACAGGACTCAACCGAGATGCCAATCCATACAACGCTTGCACCAGACGATCATGCGGCCTTGCAAACGTTTGAAATGCTTTGCTCACACCTGTAACACGAATTACCGTTTCAGAGGACATCAGCAAATCCCTTTCGCGTCTTTTGAAACCAAGCGAAGCCAAGCCACGCGAAAACTGCTGCACCGATCACATACTGCGTCCAGACATACCAATCCAGGGAATTACCAAAAATAACCACGGATCTGACCTGTTCAATAGGATAGGTCAGCGGATTGAAAGCCGCTAAAAAGCGCCACCTCTCCGGGTACGAGGATAAAGGGAAGAATATTGGAGAGACAAACATCATGCCGGTGATGGTCACACCAATTGTTTGACCAATATCTCGCAGATAGACGCCAGCTGCCGACAAAAACCACATCAACCCCAGCAAAAAAAACATAAAAGGCACGATTATTAGAACAGCAAACAGAGCAGTCAGCGGGATCTCTCCCATACCGAAATACTGGAATGCGAGTAAAACGAGAAAACTAACCGCCGCATGGAAAAGAGCTGAAAGAGCATTTACGCAAGCAAGTATTTCTAACGGAAAAACTACTTTTTTAACGTAATTCTGATTAGACAATATAATACTCGGCGCCTTACTAGCACACTCAGCAAACATATTGAACATAATCAGACCAGCAAACAAAATGATAGCAAACGCCGACTTCGATGTATGCGTATCTGCACCCCATCTCGATTTGAATATCTCGCTAAACACAAAAGTGTAAATACCGAGCATCATGAGTGGGGTCAACAAGGACCAAAAGAGCCCAAACATTGATCCCTTATAGCGTCCGATCGTCTCCCGCCAAGCCATATCCAACAATAGTTGTCTGTGCTGAACAAGTGATGCCACCAATGCAAGTGGCGAAATGCTTACTTTTTTCATTATTCCACAAAACTTCACTCGGTCTAGGAGCTAGTTGACGAAGGGCGTAGCCGTTAAAGATTTAGCCATTCACGAGTTACAAAACGGCGCGAAAAGTGCGCTGCAGAATGCGAGGTCCTTTTAGGCTATGTAAGTTTTGATCTCAAGCACTATCTTGATTTTCACCACAGCAGAGCAGCTTGCCAAGCCCCAAGACAGGTAAAGTTATCCTGAACGATGCATTCAATTGACGACAGTGAAGACGTAGAAATGCATAGCTGCGTTACACTTGTCGAACAGGAGGACCGGCAACGCCAGGCAACGGCAACCTTCACTACGGCAGGCACAAAACGATTTACTGGTTTGGACGCTGTCGTGATGGTGGCAACATCAAAGGAGAGCTTTCTTCATACGTTTACAAACATCCCACAGAACCCAGTTAATGAGTCTGCAAGATTCGTTACCGCTCCGCTTTTTCTCCTGCAAAACTCACTTTTTGAAGGGAAAAGTGTTTTTTGGAATTGTGTGTTCTTTTTAACGCGCTGGCCGACCCTACTAGTATCATTGTTTTTACGTGTTTTTTTGGAAGTGCCCCTACCGTAGATTGCACTAATGCTTCTGGTTTCGGTTGTACAGTATTGATCGAATTCTGATCCACTGGTATGCGGACTATAGAAGTGTCAAATACGGCTGATAGAGATTACGGGCAATAAAGTAGAATTCCCAAGAAATCCGATAAAGGGATGAGGTCTAGTCTTGATGAATTATTCCCTTCAGGCATTGCGGTGTTCAACTGCCTTAAGTCGAGTTGTGCTTAAAGGAAGTGCGATATCGCTTGGCTTTTGCATTTTTGCCTGCACTGCCAGCTTTGCTCAACAATATTGGGATGGTTCCAACACTACCGGAAATCAAACTGTAGAAGGAGGAACAGGCCAATGGGACGGTACGACCACCAATTGGACTGATAGTGCCGGCGCAGTGAACACAAATTGGAACCCAGCCAGCCCGGGTAACAATGCTGTTTTTGGCGGGACCGCTGGGATAGTTACGGTCGTCGGCCAGCAGCGCACATCAACGATTGATTTCAACACCGCTGGCTATGTAATTAACGGTGGAACTTTAAACCTTGCTGGGTCTCCAGACAAGATAATCAATGTTGCCGCGGGTACGGCCACGATTGGTTCAACAATCATAGGAAACGATGGCTTTTCCAAAGGCGGCGTCGGCACGTTAATTCTGACCGGTAATAATACATATACCGGTGGAACGCTGGTGGAGAACGGCACGCTGCAGCTGGGCAATGATCCGAATCGCGACTACGGTTCAACCGGCGTAATTACGGGGACTGTC
>NZ_JACGXN010000025.1:0-5049 GCF_014138285.1 Phyllobacterium myrsinacearum | reverse complement strand
AGGCAATGTTACGCTTCGGCGCAACAATCCTGGCAATGTCGTTAATTTCAACGTTGCAAATGGCAGTGCAGCCCAGGACCTTCTAGTCAGCGCTGACATAAGTGAAGCCGAGGGCAGCCAAGGCATCTTCAAGCGTGGTGCCGGAACGATGGTTCTCACTGGAACCAATACGTATACTGGCGGTACAGCTGTAATCAACGGAACGTTGCAGCTGGGAAATGGCGGCACCACAGGATCAATCAAGGGCGATATCAATGTCAACGAGGATGCCAACCTCGTATTCAACCGCTCGGACTCGGGAGCGGGCAGCCTGCTTTTGGGGGGCGTTATAACAGGTGACGGCGCTGTTATACAATCCGGGACCGGAACGACCACCCTGACCGGAAGGAGTGTCTATACCGGTGGAACGCTGGTGGAGAACGGCACGCTGCAGCTGGGCAATGATCCGAATCGCGACTACGGTTCAACCGGCGTAATTACGGGGACTGTCACAGTCAACTCCGGCGGAACGCTTCTTTTGGGAAGCACGAACGCCCTTGGGTATGGCAATGATAAGGTTGACACCGTCAACCTGAACGGCGGGACACTCGACAGTACGGCCAACGGCGACAATGGCTGGGGCATTACCTATAATCTGACCGGCGGCACGATGAAGACGAGTGGAAGCGGCCAGTTTGCCTTCGGTGGCGGCACCACAGTCAACACGCTGGCTTCGGACACTACCTCAGAGATATCAGGCAATGTTACGCTTCGGCGCAACAATCCTGGCAATGTCGTTAATTTCAACGTTGCAAATGGCAGTGCAGCCCAGGACCTTCTAGTCAGCGCTGACATAAGTGAAGCCGAGGGCAGCCAAGGCATCTTCAAGCGTGGTGCCGGAACGATGGTTCTCACTGGAACCAATACGTATACTGGCGGTACAGCTGTAATCAACGGAACGTTGCAGCTGGGAAATGGCGGCACCACAGGATCAATCAAGGGCGATATCAATGTCAACGAGGATGCCAACCTCGTATTCAACCGCTCGGACTCGGGAGCGGGCAGCCTGCTTTTGGGGGGCGTTATAACAGGTGACGGCGCTGTTATACAATCCGGGACCGGAACGACCACCCTGACCGGAAGGAGTGTCTATACCGGTGGAACGCTGGTGGAGAACGGCACGCTGCAGCTGGGTAATGATCCGAATCGCGACTACGGTTTAACCGGCGTAATTACGGGGACTGTCACAGTCAACTCCGGCGGAACGCTTCTTTTGGGAAGCACCAATGCGCTGGGAACTGGAGCAAACCGGGTCCGCACCATCAATCTGGACGGTGGGACACTCGACAGTACGGCCAACGGCGACAATGGCTGGGGCATTACCTATAATCTGACCGGCGGCACGATGAAGACGAGTGGAAGCGGCCAGTTTGCCTTCGGTGGCGGTACCACTGTCAACACACTGGCTTCAGCCAACACGTCAGAAATCTCCGGCAATGTCGTGCTCCGAGAAGACAATCCTGGCAACTTCGCCAACTTCAACGTTACAGATGGCAGTGCAGCCCAGGACCTTTTGGTCAGTGCCAATATCAGTGAGGCAGATGGTAGTCAGGGCATAGTCAAAAATGGCGCCGGGACTATGGTTCTTACCGGAAACAACACCTATAGCGGTGGGACCATCATCAATACAGGCACACTGTCTGTAGGCGCAGATCGCAATCTGGGCAGTGGCTCCCTGATCCTTAATGGCGGTGCCTTTCAGGTTACGGGAACTGATTTCTCGAGCACAAATCGTGCCGTAGGGGTGACTACTCAAGGTGGCATAATTGATATTTCCGATGCAGCAAATACCTTAACGCTCAATCAACAATTACTGAACAATGGAATCCTTAGAAAGATTGGGGCTGGTACGCTTGTAATTGGAGGCGGCCTGGCTAGCTCTACCGGCAACACTGAAGTGGAGGCTGGCATCTTGAGAATAACCGGCTCCATGGGTGGCAACGTAGGTGTTTGGACCGGAACGCGCCTCGAAGGCGGCGGCTATATCAGTGGTTCTGTCGCAATTCATGATGGCGGTGTTATTGCACCTGGCGCGATGGGTAGCCCACTGAGAATCGGTGGAAATCTTTCTTTAAATGCAGGATCAACCACTGAGATTGCACTTGGGAGCGCTTCCACAACCACCAGTCCGGGTGTAAGCAGCACTATCAATGTTGCCGGTAATCTTGCGCTTGATGGAACATTAAACCTTTTAGATGGTCCGGGATCTGGACCGTCAATCGGTTATTATCGCCTGTTTACATATGGCAGCCTCACCAACAATGGTATGGAATTGGGTGCGATACCGGACGTGTTGACGGGAAAACACGTTCAACTTAATTCGACACTCGGAAAATACATCGATCTTCTTGTTCTCGACGGAACTGAGCAGTTTTGGCTTCAAGGGAATAATACTTGGGACGATAGCACGCCTTGGGTTAATAAAGATGGTGACGGGCCAGCTCCCTTTGCAGAATACACAGGAATCTTCAGATCGACCGGTGAAACCATTACCATCAATGGAGCACAAACTGCCAAGAGCCTCCAGTTCGTTACAAACGGTTATAAGCTGGTGGCTGGCGCAGGTGGCGCGCTCATCACCCAAGATGCAGCTGCTCCTCTCGAACTACGGGTACTCACTGACGTAAGTGCAGAGATAGATGCGCCCATTACAGGCGGTGGAAGTGGTTGCGGTGGTATTCAGAAGACTGGCGGTGGCACTGTTACCTTGACCGGCAACAACAAGCATTGCGGCACGACTGTCAGCGAAGGCATTCTTTCAGTATCCAAAGACGAAAACCTCGGAACGGCCCGAGGGGGCGTTATGTTGGACGGTGGATTTCTGCGCATAACCGGCACATCTTTCACAGAAGCCACGCCTGTGCGCGACTGGACAATGACTGACAAGGGCGGTGGTATCGACATTACCGAAGCCAATAACAGTTTCATATTCCGCCAGTCTTTGGGCGGCGCTGGTTCTTTTACAAAGGCTGGTGCTGGCAAGCTTATCTTTACCGAAAGTAATAATTATTCCGGTGGTACGTTGATTAACGGAGGAACTCTCTCGTTGAGAGATGCCGCCACGCTCGGCGCAATTACCGGCAATACGACGATTCAAAATGGTGTACTGGAGATGGGTGGAACATCCCAAACCCAGAACAATGTCGTTGTCCAGAATGGCCTGATTGATCTGTCTAATAACAAACGTGTTGGGGATCATTTCACTGTAAATGGCAACTACACGGGCGGAACTGGTTCCCAGGTATCTCTTGACGTCGATTTTCATCAGGGGACGTCGGACAGTCTTATCATCGGCGGCGTTGCCATGGGAAAGACCCATATCAACATCAACGATGTCTCTTCAGCTCCCGAGCCGCTGCTTGGCAGTACCATTCTGCTCGTCGATGTAAAAAATCAGAGTTCTGATTTTCAGTTGACAGCAAGCGGTCTGCCAACGGGCGGTGTGGTTCGCTATGATCTTGCCCGGCAAAACTCTAACGACGGATACAAATATGTCATTCGTTCGGGTGTCGATGGTAATGCAGCAAGCGGTGTCGTGTCGGGCTTTATCGCAGCGCAAAATGTTGTTGCCTCTTCATTCTTCAAACCATCCAGCGGATTGATCTCCGCTCCGGTCGATCCCGACAAGAATCAGTTCGGTCTTGCACCGTGGATTCGGATGAACTCTGGCCTGTCCACAATTAAGACATCTGGCTCGATCACACAACCAGACGGCAGCATGATCAGAACACCGGCCGAGATGGATACGAGTTTCACTGGCTATCAAGTCGGTATGGATTCTGGGTTCTTCAATATCAATGGAACCGGCGCAAATGTGAATTTTGGTCTTACCGGCGGTCAGATTTTTGGTAAATCCGATCAGAAGAATTACGCGAACACGACTGATTTTGAATCTTTTTTCTACGGTGCTTACGCAGCATTCACCAAGGGTGCTTTTTTCGCTGATGTGCAGGTACGTCAAGAAGAGACTGATTATACAGTCAATGTGGATGATCCGGTCTTTAAGATTGATGGAACCAAAGTCAAGGGCAAGCGCTTCTCGGTAGGTGGATCAACATCCTACACTCTACAGAAAAACGATTGGTCGTTTATTCCTGCAACCGGATTTACCTACTCCCGCAGCGATACAGATGATCTTCGCATCCCACAGAACGTGGTCCTAAATCAGCGAGAGGGTCGGGTAAGCTTTGATAACGTTGAGAGCATGATAGCCTTTGGCGGCATAACTGTCTCAAAGAGCTTCTTTTTCAAGGATGACCGCATCAAGCTGTCACCCTTCTTGACCATGACCGCTTATCATGACTTTGCGAAGGACATCAACGCAGTTTTAACCATTGATCAAGGTGGTGGGACGCCGGTCAACTTGCCAGTTAAAACCAATAGGCTTGGAACATATGGTGAAGCCAGCCTTGGTGTTAACTTCTTGTCCCTTACAGGAAAAATCGCCGGGAGCGAACGTTTGATGATTGGCAGTATCCGCGGCGATCTTCAGTTCGGCGAAGACATATTGGGCGGCTCAGTGACGGCGCAGTTCAGAATGCAATTCTAAACAAACCAACCGTCACTAGAGCAAGTCCGCTGAACGCGGAATCGGAATTTGGGTGACAGTGACGGTTTGCCGTGATTCCCTACCTTCGAATTAGGGAGATAGGGATGTCACGAGCATTCAGTGATGATCTTCGCAGCCGTGTTCTGGCGGCTTCTGCAGACGGGATGTCTGCACGCTCAGCGGCGGTGCGGTTTTGGGATAGGGATTTCGACTGCCATTGCCTGGATCGCCAATGCGCGACAGGGTCAATTGACGGCAGGTAAACAAGGGCGACGCTCTGGCTCCAGGCTGGATGCTCATGAGGCATTCATCTTCGGCCTGATCGATGTGGAGAAAGACATCACGCTCAACGAGATGGTCTTGCGCCTAGAGCATCGCGCTGATTATGTGAATCGATGGGATTCCCAAGCTTGCCGAACTATGATTCAACTTCCTCGGAGGTGTATCATGGGCGCATGTCG
>NZ_JACGXN010000024.1 GCF_014138285.1 Phyllobacterium myrsinacearum | reverse complement strand
CCCGGCGACAACATCTCGGTTGATGTGACGCTGATCGTCCCGATCGCAATGGAAGAGAAGCTCCGCTTCGCTATCCGTGAAGGTGGCCGCACCGTTGGTGCTGGCATCGTCGCTTCGATCATTGAATAAGACTGTCGCACGACAGTTCGGGAATTAAAAAAGGCGGCCGTAATGGCCGCCTTTTTGTTTGTCTGTAATTCAATTGTTTGCTGTTTTAGATGGCTTTCGGTTTGCCGTAGATCCTGTGATAGGCGGTCACAATTTCCAGCAGCCGATCAAAATCTATCGTCAGAACACGCCCGTCGATATAAATGCCTTTCGGCATTCGAAAGAGAGACGAGCGAACAATCCTTGTCTTGATACCCCGACTCAATTGGTCAATCTGATGCGGATCAATTCCGAGTACGATTGTCTGCTCGCGATTGTCATTCAACGATGCGACATCATTGATGTTCTTCCAGGGGATGGTTTCGGCAGCCAGTCGCTTGTCACACAGACCTTCGGGCGAGATGGTGATGGCATCACGGGTTCTCAGCAGGCGCCAGATCAGCCGAAATGTCAGGAGCGGGAAGACCACGGAACCGACACAGGCAATGTATTCGATCAGGTTTTCGGGCTCGCTGTCGAGCAATTCGTAGATCACGACACCAATGGAATAGAATGACAGCATGGCGGACATGGCGATGTGCTGCAGGGGCCTCGAGAATGAGGATTTGATCTTGATTGTTTGAAGTGCGTCCATTTTTGAACTCTTTTCGCCCATTCCGGTGCCGACCAGCGGATTGCGGGGCCAGTGGCGCGAAGGGGCAGTTTAATTCACGAAAATGTGATGACTGAAATGCATGACGCGAGCATGACGTATCTATGACGCGCCTGTTCAAATTTATTTGCAAACATTGTGGACGGCCTGCGGCGAAAGGGGCAAGTGCTTTCTGTTTACCCTCTCACCCCCTTGGTCTATCCTGATGATAATGGAGCTCACCGGCTCCGAAGATACCGCCGCGATCCGGCTGCGGGCAATTGGTATTTATCAGGATTGACATGTTTGGTTATCGTTTGGCCGGATCTAACGTTCTTTCAGGTGCATTCGCCTGTATTCTCATAGCACTCTTTCTTTCGTTGTCGCTGAACAGGCCGGTTCTGGCGGCAAAGAAACCGGTGAAGGAGCCGGCTGTGCAATCGATGCGGTTTGCCGTTGTGCGCATGGCTGTCCCAACCTGTGAGCCGGGTTGCCCCGAGTGGATTTCGGCTTCCGGCACCATACTGGGCGACACACCGGCAAAACTGCGAAAGATTCTCAAAGTTATGGGCAAGCGGCGCCTGCCGATAATCATGGAGTCGAATGGCGGGAATGTGGATGCGGCAATGGAAGTCGGGCGCGTCATCCGTAAACGCGGCCTCGATGTTGCTATTGGCAAAACACGCTTTGATGGATGCAATCCCGACCAAAAGTGCAAGCCGGACCGCTACGCAGATGGTGCTTATGCCGGATTTCCCTATCCGGCCGGAGCCTATTGTCTGTCCGCCTGTCCCTATATTCTTGCCGCGGGCGAGAAGCGCTTCGTTGGTCCCTGGGCACTTATCGGCGTGCATCAGATTACGCAGGTCTATACGCAAACGCGCATTACCTACCAGACGCGCTACCGTATGGTGAACGGGAAGAAGAAAGTGCTGGATACCAAGATCATTGGTCGCAAGCCCGCTGGCTCCTATGAGCGGACAGATCTCAGCAAGGGGTATCGCAAGAAACTGCTCGCCTATTTTACCGAAATGGGCGTTGATCCCACCATTGTTGATCGGATGCTGGCCGTTCCCGCCAAGGACATCTCGGTTCTCACGCAAGATGAACTGACGCAGTACAAGCTCGTTACAGGGACGGGAGATGTCAGCGATCTCGCGGCCACCCGTATCTGTACGCAGGACTCCAAACCTGCCAACTGCGTCGAACTCAAGCCGCTCCCCACGAAAGTGGTTTCCCGAATAGACTGATCTTTCGAATCGCGACTGACCGCATAATGCAAAACACCGACCGGCCGGAATTAGATCCATGTCGCTCCAGATGATTCTCGTGATCTTATGTCGGAGGAGCCTATAATCGGGATTTCAGGCCGGTGAATCGTGCGGCTCTGATGTCAGTCGAACCCGAGGTCTGACCAATGGCGGCTGTTTCTGCCGTTGCGGAAAGCGCGGATACGGTTAAATTCAGCTGGCTCCTGTCGAATTTGCCATAAAGCGGCGCGCTTCTGGAATAGGGGCTTGAAAAGCGCTACGCTTTGTGGAATGTACGCCCCGGACTGTAGGGGAGTAGCTCAGTTGGTAGAGCGGCGGTCTCCAAAACCGTAGGTCGCAGGTTCGAATCCTGTCTCCCCTGCCAACGCATAGTCTGCCCGCACACGATTGGATGGTGTGCTGACAGATGTTTGGAAAGAAACGAACCCGGGGACTTGTGTTTTACCGGAATCGGTTCTATGTAACATCAACAGACACGCGGTGCGTGGAGCTGAACGATCAGCTTTACGGGCCGCAATGGTGTGAACAGAACGTGTTGTGATGATTGCAACACATTGAGTTTACAGCAAAATGACACGCACGAGCGGTAAATGGCATCCAAGACGAATCCGATAAGTTTTTTTCAGCAAGTGCGCGCGGAAACGGCGAAGGTCACCTGGCCTTCTCGTCGCGAGACGCTTATTTCCACCGCTATGGTGATGGTAATGGCGTTTTTTGCTGCGATTTTCTTTTTCGCAGCTGATCAGTTGATGGCCTTCGGGATTGATCTCGTTCTCGGTCTTGGTCGTTAACGCAGGCTGACAAGGAAATTTGAATGACCGCGCGCTGGTATATTGTTCACGCCTATTCGAACTTTGAAAAGAAGGTCGCCGAGTCGATCGAAGAAAAGGCGAGGCAGAAGGGTCTGTCGCATCTTTTTGAGCGGATTCTCGTGCCGACAGAGAAGGTGGTTGAAGTGCGCCGCGGCCGCAAGGTTGATGCCGAGCGCAAGTTCTTCCCGGGTTATGTCCTTGTGCGCGCCGATTTGACGGATGATGCCTATCATCTGATCAAGAATACGCCAAAGGTTACGGGCTTCCTTGGTTCTGACAACAAGCCGGTCGCGATTTCCGACAAGGAAGCCGAGCGGATCCTGACGCAGGTTCAGGAGGGTGTTGAGCGTCCGAAAGCTTCGATCTCGTTCGAGATTGGTGAAAGTGTTCGTGTTGCCGACGGTCCGTTTGCTTCGTTCAACGGTATTGTTCAGGAAGTCGACGAAGAGCGTTCGCGCCTCAAGGTGGAAGTTTCGATTTTCGGCCGCGCTACGCCGGTCGATCTGGAATTTGGTCAGGTCGAAAAGATCTGATCATTCGGCCGTCTTACAGGCGGCCTGTCACGTCAGTGGCGAATGGTGGGAGGTGAGGTGACCTTTAGCCGGGTCTTCAATCCGTACCACCGAACTGCAACCGCCGGTTTTCCGGCATAATGATAAGGCAGAGAAGTTATGGCTAAGAAAATTGCAGGCCAGCTCAAGCTGCAGGTTTCGGCAGGATCGGCAACACCGTCCCCTCCCATCGGACCGGCACTTGGTCAGCGTGGCATCAACATCATGGAATTCTGCAAGGCCTTCAATGCGGCTACGCAGGAACTGGAAAAGGGTTCGCCCATTCCGGTCGTGATCACATACTATCAGGACAAGTCCTTCACTTTTGTGATGAAGACGCCGCCGGTGTCTTACTTCCTCAAGAAGGCTGCAAACCTGAAGTCCGGTTCGAAAGAGCCAGGCAAGGTAGTTGCTGGCAAGATCTCGCGCGACAAGGTCCGTGAAATCGCTCAAGCAAAGATGAAAGACCTGAACGCAGCGGACATTGAAGCTGCTATGCGCATGGTCGAAGGTTCTGCCCGTTCTATGGGCCTGGAAGTGGTGGGCTGAGACGATGGCAAAAGTATCAAAGCGTGTAGCCAAGGTTCGTGAAGGCGTTGATCGCGAGAAGCTGTATGACCTGACTTCGGCTGTTGCCATGGTCAAGGAACGTGCCATTGCCAAGTTCGACGAAACGATTGAAGTTTCAATGAACCTCGGTGTTGATCCTCGCCATGCAGACCAGATGGTTCGCGGCGTTGTCAATCTGCCAAATGGCACAGGCCGTACGGTTCGCGTTGCTGTTTTTGCTCGCGGCGACAAGGCTGAAGAAGCCAAGAAGGCCGGTGCTGACATCGTTGGTGCGGAAGATCTGTTCGAGATCGTCAATGGCGGCAAGATCGATTTCGATCGCTGCATTGCCACTCCGGACATGATGCCGCTCGTCGGCCGTCTCGGCAAGGTACTCGGCCCGCGCGGCATGATGCCAAACCCGAAAGTCGGCACGGTAACAACCGATGTTACTGCTGCAGTCAAGGCTTCCAAGGGCGGTGCCGTTGAGTTCCGCGTCGAGAAGGCCGGTATTGTTCATGCTGGCGTTGGCAAGGCATCGTTTGATGTCAAGGCGCTGGAAGAGAACATCAAGGCATTCACCGATGCTGTCACCAAGGCAAAGCCAGCCGGCGCCAAGGGTGAATATGTCAAGCGCGTCGCGATTTCTTCGACGATGGGCGTTGGCGTCAAGGTTGATCCATCGACTGTACGCCCTGCGTAACAATCGATGTGAAGTCTCGGACTTAACAGTCTGAGTTTTAAAGAATTCCAGGCCTTTCGGGGCCTGGATAACCGGATGAAAATCCGGTTATCCTGTCCGAGATTGCAGGTGGCTCGTCCTTAATTGTCATGAGCCTGCATGAGACGTGGAACAGCTTTGTTAGGATGGAAAGATCCATCGAGACAAGGTTCGAACCGTAGTTGCCTTTCGCTTGCAGCCGGATTTCCGGCGAAGCAGGGGGGACAGGATCCTCAAGTGCTGTCGGGTTCAGGTTTTCGGATTTGGGCCTTGCAGTGAAGGCAACCCGGCAGGGACGCAATCGTGCGTTTCTGCCAAATGGAGAGAGACAGTGGAAAAAGCGGAAAAGCGCGAATTCGTCGCGTGGCTGAATGGGGTCTTTACTGACTCTGGTTCAGTTGTCGTGGCCCACTATACCGGTCTCACCGTTGCGCAGCTGAGCGATCTTCGCTCCAAGATGCGTGATGCTGGTGGCACCGTTAAAGTCGCGAAGAACCGCCTTGCCAAGATCGCTCTTCAGGGCACGGAATCGGAAGGCATCTCTGACCTGTTCACAGGTCAGACACTTGTTGCCTATTCGAATGATCCGATTACGGCACCAAAGATCGCCGTCGAATTTGCCAAGGGTAACGACAAGCTCGTCATCCTCGGTGGCTCGATGGGAGCAACAACTCTCAATGCAGATGGTGTAAAGGCTCTTGCCGTACTCCCATCGCTCGACGAGTTGCGTGCAAAGCTGGTTGGTATGATCCAGACACCAGCAACGCGCATCGCTCAGATCGTAAACGCACCGGCAGGTCAGCTTGCCCGCGTTTTTGGCGCCTATGCCCGGAAGGACGAAGCGGCATAAGGCCGTTCTCGCTGTCAATATATCGAACCTTGTAAAGGAATACCAAAATGACTGATCTTGCAAAGATCGTAGACGACCTGTCCAACCTGACAGTTCTGGAAGCTGCTGAACTCTCGAAGCTTCTGGAAGAGAAGTGGGGCGTTTCTGCTGCTGCTCCTGTTGCTGCTGCTGCTGCCGCTGGCGGCGGTGCTGCTGCTGCAGCCGTTGAAGAAAAGACTGAATTCGACGTCGTTCTGACCGAAGCCGGCGCTAACAAGATCAACGTGATCAAGGAAGTGCGTGCTATCACCGGTCTCGGCCTCAAGGAAGCCAAGGACCTCGTTGAAGCTGCTCCTAAGGCAGTCAAGGAAGCCGCTACCAAGGACGAAGCTGACAAGATCAAGGCACAGCTCGAAGCAGCTGGCGCCAAGGTTGAACTCAAGTAAGTCTTGCATTTTTGGCGGGCAGGGCGATGAGCCCTGTCCGCTAATCTGCCCTTCGGGGCAACCCGGTACTGAACCCTTTTCCTGACGGCAATTCCGATGCTTTCAGGAAACGGGTTTTGTCCCGTTCACGGGGCCGCAAAAGCGGTTTTAAGAAACATGCCAGTTTCCGCTGGCGCAAAGACGAGGAGCGACGATGGCTCAGACCCATACTTTTAACGGTCGTAGGCGCGTACGCAAGTTTTTCGGTAAGATCCCTGAAGTCGCAGAGATGCCGAACCTTATCGAGGTTCAGAAGGCTTCCTACGATCAGTTCCTTATGGTTGAGGAGCCGAAAGGCGGGCGTCTTGATGAAGGTCTGCAGGCTGTATTCAAGTCTGTGTTCCCGATCCAGGATTTCTCCGGCGCTTCCATGCTTGAATTCGTCAAGTATGAATTTGAAGCTCCAAAATTCGACGTTGACGAATGCCGTCAGCGCGATCTGACCTATGCTGCACCGCTGAAAGTCACGCTGCGTCTGATCGTGTTCGATATTGACGAAGATACAGGCGCGAAGTCCATCAAGGACATCAAGGAACAGGACGTTTACATGGGCGACATGCCGCTCATGACTGACAACGGCACGTTCATTGTCAATGGCACCGAGCGCGTTATCGTTTCGCAGATGCACCGTTCGCCAGGCGTTTTCTTCGATCACGACAAGGGCAAGACTCATTCGTCCGGCAAGCTGTTGTTTGCTGCACGCGTCATTCCTTATCGCGGTTCATGGCTTGACATCGAGTTCGATGCCAAGGACGTGGTCTATGCGCGTATCGATCGCCGCCGCAAAATTCCTGCGACATCGCTGCTGATGGCGCTGGGCATGGACAGCGAAGAAATCCTGTCGACGTTCTACAATTCGCTAATGTTCAGCCGTGATGGTGATACGTGGCGCATTCCTTTCTCTGTGGATCGTTTCCGCGGTTTCAAGGCGACAACCGACGTTATCGATGCCGACACCGGTGAAGTCATTCTCGAGTCCGGCAAGAAGCTGACAGCACGTGCTGCCAAGCAGCTTGCTGAAAAGGGCCTGAAGTTCATCAAGGCGACGGAAGACGACCTGTTCGGCATGTATCTTGCCGAAGACATCGTCAACATGGAGAACGGTGAAGTTTATCTCGAAGCCGGTGATGAACTGGACGAGAAGACCCTCAAGGTTCTGCTCGACACAGGTGTGGCCGAGATCAACGTTCTCGATATCGACCATGTCAATATCGGACCGTATATCCGCAACACGCTTGCTGTTGACAAGAACGAGAGCCGTCAGGACGCATTGTTCGACATTTACCGTGTCATGCGTCCGGGTGAGCCGCCGACAATCGACTCGGCGGAAGCCATGTTCAAGTCGCTGTTCTTCGATAGCGAGCGTTATGATCTCTCGGCCGTTGGCCGCGTGAAGATGAACATGCGTCTCGACCTCAACGCGGAAGATACCGTTCGCATCCTGCGCAAGGAAGATATCCTTGCCGTGGTCAAGATGCTGGTTGATCTGCGCGATGGTCGCGGTGAAATCGACGACATCGACAATCTCGGCAACCGCCGTGTACGTTCGGTCGGCGAATTGATGGAAAACCAGTACCGTGTTGGTCTGCTCCGCATGGAGCGCGCCATCAAGGAACGCATGTCGTCCATCGAAATCGACACTGTGATGCCGCAGGACCTGATCAATGCGAAGCCCGCAGCCGCTGCCGTTCGCGAATTCTTCGGTTCCTCGCAGCTGTCGCAGTTCATGGATCAGACCAACCCGCTTTCGGAAATCACCCACAAGCGCCGTCTTTCGGCACTTGGACCCGGTGGTCTGACCCGCGAGCGTGCCGGCTTCGAAGTCCGCGACGTGCATCCGACCCACTATGGTCGTATCTGCCCGATTGAAACGCCGGAAGGTCCGAATATCGGTCTGATCAACTCGCTCGCAACCTTTGCCCGGGTCAACAAGTACGGCTTCATCGAAAGCCCGTATCGCCGGATCGTCGATGGCAAGGTAACGGACGACGTCGTCTATCTCTCGGCTATGGAAGAAGCCAAGTATCACGTGGCGCAGGCCAATGTGGAACTCGACGCTTCCGGTGCCTTCACGGACGAATTCGTTGTTTGCCGTCATGCGGGTGAAGTTCTGATGGCGCCACGTGAAAACGTGGATCTGATGGACGTTTCGCCGAAGCAGCTCGTATCGGTTGCCGCAGCGCTCATTCCGTTCCTGGAAAACGACGACGCCAACCGCGCTCTGATGGGCTCGAACATGCAGCGTCAGGCCGTTCCTCTGGTTCGTGCCGAAGCGCCGTTCGTTGGTACCGGCATGGAGCCGATCGTTGCCCGTGACTCAGGTGCCGCCATTGGTGCCCGTCGTACCGGTGTGGTCGATCAGGTCGATGCGACACGTATCGTTATCCGCGCAACGGAAGATCTCGTGCCGGGCAAATCGGGCGTTGATATCTACCGCCTGATGAAGTTCCAGCGTTCGAACCAGAACACCTGCATCAATCAGCGTCCGCTGGTTCGTGTTGGCGACAAGATCGAAAAGGGTGACATCATTGCCGACGGTCCTTCGACGGATCTGGGCGATCTGGCACTCGGCCGCAACGTGCTTGTCGCGTTCATGCCATGGAACGGCTACAACTACGAAGATTCCATCCTGCTTTCTGAAAAGATCGTTTCGGATGACGTCTTCACCTCGATCCACATCGAGGAGTTCGAAGTCATGGCCCGTGATACGAAGCTTGGACCGGAAGAAATCACACGCGACATTCCGAACGTTTCGGAAGAAGCACTGAAGAACCTGGACGAAGCCGGTATCGTTTACATCGGTGCGGAAGTTCAGCCAGGCGACATTCTTGTCGGCAAGATCACGCCGAAGGGCGAAAGCCCGATGACGCCGGAAGAGAAGCTTCTGCGCGCCATCTTCGGTGAAAAGGCTTCCGATGTCCGTGATACCTCGATGCGCATGCCGCCCGGGACTTACGGTACGGTTGTGGAAGTTCGCGTTTTCAATCGCCACGGCGTTGAGAAGGACGAACGTGCCATGGCTATCGAACGCGAGGAAATCGAGCGTTTGGCCAAGGACCGTGACGACGAACAGGCCATTCTTGACCGTAACGTCTATGGCCGTCTGGCCGACGTTCTGACTGGTAAGCCTGCTGTTGCCGGACCGAAGTCGTTCAAGAAGGGCACAGTTGTCACGCAGGACGTCATGGGTGAACACCCGCGTTCGCAGTGGTGGCAGTTTGCCGTCGAGGACGAGAAGCTTCAGGGCGAAATCGAAGCTCTGCGCAACCAGTACGACGACTCCAAGAAGCTGCTTGAACAGCGCTTCATGGACAAGGTCGAGAAGGTACAGCGCGGCGACGAGATGCCTCCGGGCGTCATGAAGATGGTCAAGGTCTTTGTCGCTGTGAAGCGCAAGATCCAGCCAGGCGACAAGATGGCCGGCCGTCACGGCAACAAGGGTGTTGTCTCGCGTATTGCTGCCGTTGAAGATATGCCGTTCCTCGAAGACGGAACGCATGTCGACATCGTGCTCAATCCGCTTGGCGTGCCAAGCCGCATGAACGTTGGCCAGATTCTTGAAACGCATCTGGGCTGGGCCTGCGCCGGAATGGGCAAGAAGATCGGTGATCTGATCGAAGCCTACAAGGCACAGTATGCTGCAAGTGGTCAGGGCGATATCCAGCCGCTCCGGGCGACGATCGAGTCGATCATCCCCGACAACGACCGGAACGAGCCAGTCCGCAACTATGACGACGAGAGTATCGTTCGTCTTGGTGAGCAGATGAAGCGCGGCGTGTCGATTGCAACGCCGGTGTTTGACGGTGCGCATGAGCCAGACATCAATGTGATGCTGGAGCAGGCGGGTCTCAAGGCATCTGGTCAGTCGACGCTCTATGACGGACGTACGGGTGAGACTTTCGATCGTCAGGTGACTGTCGGCTACATCTACATGCTGAAGCTGCACCACCTGGTTGACGACAAGATCCACGCCCGTTCGATCGGACCATACTCGCTCGTTACGCAGCAGCCTCTGGGTGGTAAGGCCCAGTTCGGCGGTCAGCGCTTCGGTGAAATGGAAGTCTGGGCACTGGAAGCATACGGTGCGGCTTACACGCTGCAGGAAATGCTTACGGTCAAGTCCGATGACGTTGCCGGCCGTACCAAGGTCTATGAAGCGATCGTCCGTGGTGACGATACGTTTGAGGCTGGTATTCCTGAGAGCTTCAACGTTCTCGTCAAGGAAATGCGTTCGCTCGGTCTCAATGTCGAGCTGGACGATACGCGTAGCCAGGAACAGCAGCAGGCATTGCCTGACGCTGCAGAGTAAAAAAAGGGTGGGGTGCGTGGCTTGGCTGCGCACCCAACCAGTTTTTCGGGCCGCTGAGGAAGCGGCATTTGATCCAGATGGACCCGCGGCGGCGGCTATCCATCGCAAGTAGAGGGCACTTTTTTGCCCCATGGAGAAACGGCATGAACCAAGAGGTCATGAATCTTTTCAATCCTCAGGTGCCTGTACAGGCATTCGATTCCATCCGGATTTCGATTGCCAGCCCTGAGAAGATTCTGTCCTGGTCATACGGTGAGATCAAGAAGCCGGAGACGATCAACTACCGCACATTCAAGCCTGAGCGGGATGGTCTCTTCTGTGCTCGGATCTTCGGGCCGATCAAGGACTATGAATGCTTGTGCGGCAAGTACAAGCGCATGAAATACAAGGGCATCATCTGCGAAAAGTGCGGCGTCGAAGTGACGTTGTCGCGCGTTCGCCGTGAGCGCATGGGCCATATCGAACTCGCAGCTCCGGTTGCACACATCTGGTTCCTGAAGTCTCTGCCAAGCCGTATCGGCACATTGCTCGACATGACCCTCAAGGGTATCGAGCGCGTTCTCTATTTCGAGAACTACATCGTGACCGAGCCTGGCCTGACATCCCTGAAAGAGCATCAGCTGCTTTCAGAAGAAGAATACATGATCGCTGTCGATGAGTTTGGTGAAGATTCCTTCACGGCACTGATCGGCGCGGAAGCTATCCATGAGCTTCTGGCTTCCATGGATCTGGAGAAGATTGCCGGCGATCTGCGTGAAGAGCTGGCGACAACGACTTCGGACCTGAAGCAGAAGAAGCTGATGAAGCGTCTGAAGATCGTCGAAAACTTCCTGGAATCGGGTAACCGTCCGGAATGGATGATCATGAAGATCGTTCCAGTCATTCCGCCGGACCTGCGTCCCCTTGTTCCGCTGGATGGCGGCCGTTTTGCGACGTCCGATCTCAACGATCTTTATCGCCGTGTGATCAACCGTAACAACCGTCTGAAGCGCCTCATCGAGCTGCGTGCACCCGGCATCATCATCCGCAACGAGAAGCGCATGCTTCAGGAGTCGGTTGATGCGCTGTTCGACAACGGCCGTCGCGGCCGCGTCATCACCGGTGCCAACAAGCGTCCGCTGAAGTCGCTGTCCGATATGCTCAAGGGCAAGCAGGGCCGCTTCCGTCAGAATCTGCTCGGCAAGCGCGTCGACTATTCCGGCCGTTCGGTTATCGTGACCGGTCCAGAACTGAAGCTTCACCAGTGCGGTCTGCCAAAGAAGATGGCGCTCGAACTGTTCAAGCCGTTCATCTACGCCCGTCTCGATGCCAAGGGTTACTCCTCGACCGTCAAGCAGGCGAAGAAGCTGGTTGAAAAGGAAAAGCCTGAAGTCTGGGATATCCTTGACGAAGTCATCCGCGAGCATCCGGTTCTGCTGAACCGTGCGCCGACGCTGCACCGTCTTGGCATCCAGGCATTCGAACCCATCCTGATCGAAGGCAAGGCAATCCAGCTGCATCCGCTCGTCTGTACCGCTTTCAACGCGGATTTTGACGGCGACCAGATGGCTGTTCACGTTCCGCTTTCTCTGGAAGCGCAGCTTGAAGCCCGCGTTCTGATGATGTCGACGAACAACATCCTGCACCCTGCAAACGGTCTGCCGGTTATCGTTCCGTCACAGGACATGGTTCTGGGCCTGTACTATCTGTCGATCGTTGCGGCGAAAGAGCCGGGCGAAGGCATGGCCTTTGCTGATATCGGCGAATTGCATCATGCCATTGGCAGCGGTGCTGTAACCCTGCACACCAAGATCAAGGGCCGCTTCAAGAGCATTGATGCGGACGGCAAGCCGACGTCGAAGATTTTCGACACGACGCCTGGCCGCATGATCATCGGTGAACTGCTGCCGAAGCACCACAACGTGCCTTTCGACATCTGCAACCAGGAAATGACCAAGAAGAACATCTCCAAGATGATCGACACGGTTTATCGCCATTGCGGGCAGAAAGAGACGGTCATTTTCTGCGATCGTATCATGCAGCTCGGCTTCAGCCACGCTTGCCGTGCCGGTATTTCCTTCGGCAAGGACGACATGATCATTCCGGAAACCAAGGAAAAGCTGGTTGCTGAAACCGTTGCCTTGGCGACCGAATATGAGCAGCAGTACAATGACGGCCTGATCACTCAGGGCGAAAAGTACAACAAGGTCGTTGACGCCTGGGGCAAGTGCACCGAAAAGGTCGCCGACGAAATGATGGCCCGCATTAAGGCTGTCGAGTTCGATCCTGTCACTGGTCGCCAGAAGCAGATGAACTCGATCTATATGATGTCGCACTCGGGTGCTCGTGGTTCGCCGAACCAGATGCGTCAGCTGGGCGGTATGCGCGGATTGATGGCCAAGCCTTCGGGCGAAATCATCGAAACGCCGATCATTTCGAACTTCAAGGAAGGCCTGACCGTGAACGAGTACTTCAACTCGACCCACGGTGCCCGCAAGGGTCTTGCCGATACTGCCTTGAAGACGGCCAACTCGGGTTACCTGACACGTCGTCTCGTCGACGTTGCGCAGGATTGCATTGTCATTTCGGTGGATTGCGGCACGACAACGGGCCTCACCATGCAGCCGATCGTTGATGCCGGTCAGGTCGTTGCGACCATTGGCCAGCGTGTTCTCGGCCGTACGGCACTGGAAGACATCCTGCATCCGTTGACAGGTGACGTTCTGGTTACCGGTGGCAACATCATCGACGAGTTCGATATTGATGCCATTGAAAAGGCAGGCGTCCAGTCTATCCGCATCCGTTCGGCTCTCACCTGTGAGACCCGTGGCGGCATCTGCGCCAAGTGCTACGGCCGCGATCTGGCCCGTGGTACTCCGGTCAACCAGGGTGAAGCTGTCGGCGTTATCGCCGCTCAGTCGATTGGTGAGCCGGGCACGCAGCTGACGATGCGTACGTTCCACCTTGGTGGTACGGCGCAGGTTGTGGATCAGTCGTTCCTCGAGGCCAGCTATGAAGGCACGGTGCAGATCCGTAACCGCAATGTGGTTCGCAACTCCGATGGCCATCTGGTCGTCATGGGTCGTAACATGGCTGTCGTCATTCTTGATGCGACAGGCAAGGAACGTGCGACACACCGCGTCACCTACGGTTCGCGCATCTATGTCGATGACGGCGATACGGTTAAGCGCGGTCAGCGCGTTGCCGAGTGGGATCCTTATACCCGCCCGGTCATGACGGAAGTCGAAGGTCATGTCGAATTCGAAGACATGGTCGACGGTCTCTCTGTTTCGGAAACGACGGACGAATCCACCGGTATCACGAAGCGCGTGGTTATCGACTGGCGTTCAACACCGCGTGGTTCGGACCTGAAGCCTTGCATCGTTGTCAAGGACAAGGCCGGCAAGGTTCTGAAACTGGCAAAGGGCGGCGATGCACGCTTCCAGCTGTCGGTTGAATCGATCCTTTCGGTTGAGCCCGGCTCGCACGTGAAGGCGGGTGACGTTCTTGCCCGTATTCCGATGGAAAGCGCCAAGACCAAGGACATCACCGGTGGTCTGCCGCGCGTTGCGGAACTGTTCGAAGCACGTCGTCCGAAGGACCATGCGATCATCGCCGAAATCGATGGTACGGTTCGTTTTGGCCGCGACTACAAGAACAAGCGCCGCATCGTCATCGAACCGAACGACGAGACGCTCGAGCCTGTTGAGTATCTGATCCCCAAGGGTAAGCCTTTCCATCTTCAGGATGGCGATGCGATCGAAAAGGGCGATTACATCCTCGACGGCAATCCGGCACCGCACGACATTCTGGCCATCAAGGGCGTGGAAGCACTCGCTTCGTATCTCGTCAATGAAATCCAGGAAGTCTATCGTCTGCAGGGCGTTCTGATCAACGACAAGCACATCGAAGTGATTGTTCGTCAGATGCTTCAGAAGGTCGAAATCACCGAATCCGGTGACACTGGCTTTATCGCCGGTGACCACGTCGACCGGATCGAGCTGGACGAGATCAACGAACGTCTTGAGGAAGATGGCAAGAAGCCAGGCTATGGTACTCCGGTTCTGCTGGGTATCACCAAGGCCTCGCTGCAGACGCCATCCTTCATCTCGGCTGCGTCCTTCCAGGAAACAACACGCGTCCTCACGGAAGCTGCTGTTGCCGGCAAGATGGATGCTCTGCAGGGTCTGAAGGAAAACGTGATCGTTGGTCGTTTGATCCCGGCTGGTACGGGTGGCACGGTCAAGCAGATCCGCCGCATTGCCGGTGCCCGCGACGAGCTGATCATCGACGAGCGCCGCAAGGAAAGCGGAGCCGGTGCTGCCAAGGCCGACGCCATGTTGACCGACATGACAGGCACCCCGGCCGAGTAAGCTGGTTGCTCGCAAACACTTTGAAAAGGCCGCCTTCGGGCGGCCTTTTTTATTTCGCGGATGCGGACGGCTGTCATTCAAGTGCCGATCACAAATAAGCGAAGCGGGTGAAAGCTGGTTGAAAGCTTGGATATAGTACCAAGCAGCTCCGATTGAGGAATCGGTAAGGCGCAAGCGCCTTTTCTGGAGGAGGGTGCGAGGGAAACAATCGCGCCAGGAGGAGATTCAATGAAGTATTCTTTGGCTGTTTATCGCCGTTCGCTGAGCGCTGCCGTGTTTGCTGGCGCCATCGCTGCAACTGTTGCTTTTGCTTCGTCCGCGCAGGCGGAAAAACTTACCATTATCGTCGGCGGCATGGAGAAGCAGATTTATCTGCCGGCCACGCTTACCGAGCGGCTCGGCTATTTCAAGGATGAAGGGCTGGACGTTGAGCTGATCAACAGCCGCGCCGGCGTCGATGCGGAGAACGAACTTCTCGCGGGGAGTGCGCAGGGCGTCGTGGGTTTCTACGATCACACCATCGATCTTCAGTCGAAGGGCAAATTTATCCAGTCCATCGTGCAGTTCAGTCAGGCGCCGGGTGAGGTTGAACTCGTCTCTTCCAAGTATGCCGATGCGTTGAAAACGCCTGCCGACTTCAAGGGGCACACGCTGGGTGTGACCGGACTTGGTTCGTCAACGGATTTCCTCACGCAGTATCTGGCCATCCGCAATGGCTTGAAGCAGGGCGATTATACGCTTTTGCCTGTCGGTGCGGGGAACACGTTTATCGCCGCCATCAAGCAGGATGCCATTCAAGCGGGAATGACAACGGAACCGACCATCGCAACGACGCTGAAAACCGGCGACGCCAAAATTCTGGTCGATATGCGCACGCCTGAGAAGACCGTTGCCGCATTGGGCGGGCTCTATCCGGCGGCCTCTTTCTATGTGCAGACCGCCTGGCTCGAAACACACAAGGAAGATGCGCAAAAGCTGACCAATGCCATGGTCAAGACCATGCGTTTCATAGCGTCCCACAGCGCGGAAGAGATCGCTGATAAAATGCCGAAAGACTATTATGTCGGCGACAAGGACCTTTATGTGAAGGGACTTGCCGAGGGCAAGGCGCAGTATACGCCCGATGGGCGGATGCCCAAGGACGGACCAACCACTGTGCTGCAGGTTCTCTCGTCCTTTTCCAAGACGGTGAAGGGCAAAGAGATCGACCTGGCCAAGACCTATACGACGGAGTTTGTCGACAAGGCCAATACAACGCTCGACGCAGCCAAATAATAATCCGTAGAAACGCGCTGCGTGGAGCGTTCCTGCAGCGTTTTTCTTTCAATTATTCGCCTTTGCAGCCGGAAGCGATGCTTCCCGGCACGGATGGCGCATGTTCATGAGGAAGCCCATGCTTATGGAACCATCCAAGGCACAAGACAGGTCCGATGTACCCGCCATTGTGCTCGACAATGCAACCCGCCGGTTCGTGACACCTGACGGCAAAATGATGACCGCCTTGCGCGATTTTTCCATGACGGTCGCTCAGGGGGAATTTGCCTGCGTGGTCGGTCCTACCGGTTGCGGAAAGTCGACGACCCTCAATCTGGTAACCGGACTTGCCCGTCCCAGTGCCGGTGAAGTGCGTCTGATGGGGCAGCCGATCGACGGCATCAGCCCCGATATTGGCTTCGTGTTTCAGGCAGATGCCCTGTTTCCCTGGCGCAACGTCATCGACAATGTCAGCGCTGGACCGCGTTATCGTGGTATGGGCAAGGAAGAAGCCTACGAAAAGGCTCGATCGTGGATTGCCCGGGTTGGTCTGGCACGCTTTGAAAAGCACTACCCGCACCAGCTCTCCGGCGGCATGCGCAAGCGCGTTGCACTGGCGCAGACGTTCATCAACGAGCCAAAGATTCTCCTCATGGATGAGCCGTTCAGTGCGCTCGACGTGCAGACGCGGACGCTGATGCAGGGCGAACTTCTGGACCTCTGGCAGCAATCGGGCGCTTCAGTGATTTTTGTCACCCACGATCTGGAGGAGGCCATTGCGCTTGCCGACAAGGTCTATGTGCTGACGGCTGGTCCCGCCACGGTGAAGAGCGTCTATCACATCGACATTCCCCGCCCGCGGGTGATGGAAGACATTCGCTATGACGAAAAATTTGTCGAGATTGCCAAGGTGATCTGGAATGACCTGCGCGAGGAAGTGCAGATCGGTCAGCAGCGCGCGCTTCAGAGCGGACAGTAAGGAGATTGACATGACAACCAACGAAATCTCGATCCCTTCAGGGACATCCGCCGCCAGTGCTGCAGCCATTGCCAAGACCGAAGCCGTCTTCAAGGCCAAGGCCCGCAGACGCTATGCAACCGTGATCCTTGTTCGGCTGGCTATTCTTCTCGTCGTACTTGGCGGTTGGGAGTTTGGCACGCGGGCCAATGTTATTGATCCATTCTTCTTCGCCAGCCCATCCGGCATTGCCGATCAGATCTGGGTCTGGATCACTGAAGGCACGTCGCAGGGCCCGCTTTCCGAACAGATTATTGTGACGCTGGAAGAAACCGTTCTCGGCTTTCTCATCGGTGCCATCGGCGGTATTATTTGCGGTATCATTCTGGGGCGCAACAAGTTTCTGGCCGACGTGTTCAGCATCTATATCAAGATCGCCAATTCGGTTCCGCGTGTCGTGCTCGGGTCGATTTTCATCATTGCCCTCGGTCTTGGCATGGCATCCAAGGTGGCTCTGGCCGTGGTAATGGTGTTTTTCGTCGTGTTTGCCAATGCCTTTCAGGGTGTACGTGAAGCCGACCGGGCGCTGATCGCCAATGCCCAGATCCTTGGTGCTTCGCGCACGCAGATCACCCGTACCGTCATTCTCCCGTCTGCCATGAGCTGGATTCTCGCCAGCCTGCATGTCAGCTTCGGCTTTGCCCTGGTCGGCGCTGTGGTGGGTGAGTTTCTCGGTGCGAAAAAGGGTGTCGGGCTGATGATCTCCACCGCGCAGGGGGCATTCAATGCCAACGGCGTGTTTGCGGCGATGGTTATTCTCGCCGTGCTTGCCCTGGTCGTTGAGTATGCGATCACGCTTGTTGAAAACCATCTGGTGAGGTGGCGCCCGCAGGCCTTGTCCGATCAGGCAGGCTGATATCAGACAGTCGTCGCGGCGGGCAAATTAACGGTGACCAGCAGCCCGCCGCTTGCGACTTCCGACAAGGCTACGGTGCCTCCCGCGCCGTCGGTAACTTCCCGGACAATGGCAAGACCAAGCCCACTGCCGTCCGCCTGTACACCCGCTATCCGATAAAACCGTTCAAACACGTGGTCGCGTTCATGCTCCGGAATGCCGGGGCCGCTGTCCTCGACAGTCAGACGGATCGTATCGCTGTCGCGGGCGATCCCCAGCGTGACCGATCCGCCTTCGGGCGTGTAGGTGAGGGCGTTGTCAACGAGATTGACGATCATTTCCCGCAGCATCGTGCCGTCTCCGGTAACAATGGCAGCTTCGGCGGTCGCTTCAAACCCCAGATCAATCCGGCGATCAAACGCCTTGCCCGCCAGACTTTCCAGAACCAGCTGTCCCGCCTGCACAAGATCAACCCGGTCGGCCCGCGGCCGCCTGCTGCCGGGCTCGGCGCGGGAAAGCGTCAGCAACTGCGCTGCGAGACGTGCGAGCAGCATGGCGCTTGTCTTGATGCTTCCCAGAACCTCGGCTCTTTCGCTCCCATCCTGTGTGCGGAGTGCAAAGCTCGCCTGGGTCGTCAATGTGGCAATGGGTGTGCGCAACTGATGAGCGGCATTTTGAATAAAGCGGCGCTGTGCCGCCATCTGTTTGCGCACGCGGTCCATATATTGGTTAAGAGCCGCGACAAGCGGTTGCAATTCCGTCTGGACGACTGCCGGATCAAATGGTTCAAGGTCACGGTCGCGGCGCTGGACGTCATCGCGCAGCTTCATGAGAGGCCGCAGTCCGTAGCGCAATCCGAGAAGCGAGAGCGCGGCTGCAAACGCAATCAGGACCAGTTGCTGGCTGACACTGTGCAACCAGAGATCGCGAACAATACTGGTATGTCCCGCCAGCGTGACACCGACGATCACGTCAACCGATTGGGATGAGGCGGGTGCGGCGGCAACGGGATGGCGCAGCGCCACGAGGCGAACGGGCTGGTCGCGGTAACTGCCGTTGAAGTAGACAGGATCAAAATCAGTCAAGGCAGGCGGAACCGGCAGATCGGGATATCCGGTCAGGAGCTGACGGTCTGACGTGGCAACGCTGTAATAAACATGGTCGCCGTCGCCCGTAGAAAACATCTCAATGGCAACAGGTGGAATAATGGCATCGAGCGTATTGCCGGATGCAGCGGTTGCTTCACCGATGGCACGGGCGGATGCCGTCAGCATCCGGTCCGTGACAAGATCGGCCATTTTCTCGGATGTATTCCAGCTCACCCATAGGTTGATGGCGGCAATGATGATCAACGGAATGACGATCCAGGACACGAGCTGGACCCTGAGGCTTCCTGGAAGGCGGGAGATCAACCGCATCTGCGTTCCTGGCTCACCAACGCTTACACTCCGTCGCGCAGGAGATAGCCAAGGCCGCGCAAGGTGACGATTTCCGCCTTGCTGCCCTCAAGTTTCTTGCGCAGGCGATGGATGTAGATTTCGATGGCGTTTTCATCGGTCTCGCTATCAAAACTATAGATACTTTGGGACAGTGCCGTCTTGTTCACTGTCTTGCCGATCTTGTGCAAAAGCTGCTCCAGCACGGCATGCTCCTTGGGGGCCAGCGCCAGCGGCTCGCCGTCGACGGAAAACAGCCGGGTATTTGTATCGAAGCTCAGTGCGCCGCAGGTAATGACAGGTGCTGTCTTCTGGCTGGCGCGGCGCAGATGGGCGCGGATGCGGGCTTCCAGCTCGGAGAGTTCGAATGGCTTGGCCAGATAGTCGTCTGCTCCCGCGTCCAGTCCGGTAACGCGGCCATCGAGACTGGCGTTGGCTGTCAGAACGATAACCGGGACTTCATTGCCGTGGCGGCGCAGATGGCGCAGCACCTCAAGCCCGCCCTTGTCGGGAAGGCCGAGGTCAAGAATAACCAGATTATACGCCGTTACCGCAAGCGCATGCTCGGCATCCGTGCCGTCATAAACGACATCGACTGTATACTGAGATTGCCGAAGGCTTTTGGCCAGCCAGTTCGCCAAGGTGTTGTTGTCTTCGACAAGGAGTATGCGCATGATCAAAGATGCCAACGATCCTGTTGATCCGTCAAGCTCGGCACAGGATCAGGATTGATTCCGCAGCAACCGACTATTCATTGAATTCAATGAGGGCAACCTGACCGGTGAGGGCGGTCTTCCAGGCGGAGAGGTGTGGCTCTTCCTCGGGCTCGGTCGTCAGCGTACCGATTTCCAGCAACTCAGCCTCTTCATAGCCTTCATTGGCCAATATCTGCAGGGCAGTCTGAACCAGTCCGTCGGTATCGTCGTTCATCAGGAGCACATGAACCTGTCGTGGCTCGTCATCCTTGTTCTTCCAAACGTCGGCAACAATGAGGTGGACCGGTTTTGAGTCGGTTGTGGGTGTGGACATGGTACTGATTCCCGAATCTAGGTGTTTCAAGCCGTCAGATTAACCAAAACGACGCCGCCCGTCTTGGGAAAGCCATAAATCCCTGTGCACGATGCGAAAGATTGCTTGAATTCGCGTTCCTTAGGCGAAACAATCTTACGATCAGGCCCCAAAGTGCCCCCAAACACCCCAAACCTTAATAAAATTTGGAGTTCAGGCTTGACGTAGAGCGGGGGACAAAGTATCAGCACCACATCTGAGCCGATGTGAGATTGGCTGTTTCGGAGCGACACGCTCTGAAGTTCATCTCAAACAGGGTTCGTTTTACGATCGAAATGCCATTTGCCGTTCGCATGAAGCTTATAAGGCTTCCTCTGCTTTTATTCGGGCAACCACCCTTGCGGTGGTTTAGTTGCCCGAATTCGTGCATGAGCATGGCGCTGAAACGGCCCTGACGGGCGAAGATACGAGATTTGTGCCGAAGCGCGTGCGCTTTGATACGCATTACAAAGAGGGAAGGTTGAATGCCTACCGTAAACCAGTTGATCCGCAAGCCGCGCACTGCGCCGGTAAAGCGCAATAAAGTTCCTGCTCTGCAGGAAAACCCACAGAAGCGCGGTGTTTGCACTCGCGTCTATACGACAACCCCAAAGAAGCCGAACTCGGCTCTTCGTAAGGTTGCCAAAGTGCGTTTGACGAATGGCTTCGAAGTTATCGGATACATTCCGGGTGAAGGTCACAACCTTCAGGAACACTCTGTCGTGATGATCCGCGGCGGTCGTGTAAAGGATTTGCCGGGCGTTCGTTACCACATCATCCGTGGTGTTCTCGATACGCAGGGCGTCAAGAACCGTAAGCAGCGCCGTTCGAAGTACGGTGCGAAGCGTCCGAAGTAAGATTTTCCGGGACTTTGGCCACCAGGTAGGTCAACCCGATGCAGATAAGAGACAGAGAATATGTCCAGACGCCATAGTGCAGAAAAGCGTGAGATCAACCCGGATCCAAAGTTCGGTGATCTCGTTCTGACCAAGTTCATGAATGCAGTTATGCATCATGGCAAGAAGTCGATCGCTGAACGTATCGTTTACGGTGCGCTCGAGTCGGTTGAAGCCAAGAGCAAGCAGGAGCCGGTTGCCCTGTTCCATCAGGCCCTCGACAACGTTGCGCCGCATGTTGAAGTGCGTTCGCGCCGTGTTGGTGGTGCTACTTACCAGGTACCGGTTGATGTTCGTCCAGAGCGTCGTCAGGCTCTTGCAATCCGTTGGCTGATCAATGCAGCTCGCGGTCGCAATGAGACCACGATGGTTGATCGTCTTTCCGGCGAACTCCTGGATGCTGCGAACAACCGTGGCTCGGCTGTGAAGAAGCGTGAAGACACGCATCGCATGGCAGAAGCCAACCGCGCATTCTCGCATTACCGCTGGTAATCGTCGAAACCCTATTCTTAGAGGCACCAGATCATGGCCCGCGAATATAAAATCGAAGACTACCGTAACTTCGGTATCATGGCGCACATCGACGCCGGCAAGACCACGACTACCGAGCGTATTCTTTATTACACCGGCAAGTCACACAAAATCGGTGAAGTTCATGATGGCGCCGCAACCATGGACTGGATGGAGCAGGAGCAGGAGCGTGGTATCACGATCACTTCCGCTGCAACCACGACATACTGGACAGGCCGTGATGGCAAGAAGCGTCGCTTCAACATCATCGATACGCCAGGCCACGTCGACTTCACGATTGAAGTAGAGCGCTCACTGCGTGTTCTCGATGGTGCGATTGCACTGCTCGATGCGAACGCCGGTGTAGAGCCGCAGACGGAAACTGTTTGGCGTCAGGCTGAGAAGTATCATGTTCCGCGCATGATCTTCGTCAACAAGATGGACAAGACCGGCGCCGATTTCTATCGCTGCGTTGAAATGGTCAAGTCGCGTCTTGGTGCGACAGCTCTCGTCATGCAGCTGCCAATCGGCGCTGAGACAGAATTCAAGGGCGTCGTCGATCTGATCGAAATGAAGGCTCTTGTCTGGCGCGATGAGCAGCTGGGCGCTGAATGGGATGTCGTCGAAATTCCTGCCGATCTTAAAGAACGTGCAGAAGAATATCGTGAGAAGCTGATCGAAACTGCTGTCGAAGTCGACGAAGCAGCGACTGAAGCCTATCTCGAGGGCAACATGCCTGACAACGATACGCTCCGTAAGTTGATCCGCATCGGTACGTGCCGCGTTGACTTCCATCCGGTATTCTGCGGTTCGGCTTTCAAGAACAAGGGCGTACAGCCACTTCTTGATGGTGTCGTTGAGTTCCTGCCTTCGCCTGTTGATGTTCCTTCGATCAAGGGTATCGATCCTAAGACCGACGCAGAAACAGTTCGCAAGTCTTCCGACGAAGAGCCTTTGTCGATGCTTGCATTCAAGATCATGAACGATCCGTTCGTTGGTTCGCTGACATTCTGCCGTATTTATTCCGGCAAGCTGACCAAGGGCATTTCGCTCGACAATACAGTTAAGGAAAAGCGCGAACGTATCGGCCGTATGCTGCAGATGCATTCCAATTCGCGTGAAGACATCGAAGAAGCGTTTGCCGGCGACATCGTAGCTCTGGCAGGCCTCAAGGAAACGACGACAGGTGATACGCTCTGCGATCCTCTGAAGCCGGTTATTCTTGAACGCATGATCTTCCCTGAGCCGGTCATCGAAATCTCGATCGAGCCTAAGACCAAGGCCGACCAGGAAAAGATGGGTCTCGCGCTTAATCGTCTTGCTGCTGAAGATCCTTCATTCCGCGTCAAGTCGGATGAAGAATCCGGCCAGACAATCATCGCCGGCATGGGCGAACTTCATCTCGACATTCTCGTTGACCGTATGCGTCGCGAGTTCAAGGTCGAGGCGAATGTTGGTCAGCCACAGGTTGCCTATCGTGAATCGATTACACGCAAGGCAGAAATTGACTATACCCACAAGAAGCAGTCGGGTGGTTCGGGCCAGTTCGCTCGTATCAAGGTGATCTTCGAGCCACATGATGGCGATGAGTTCATCTTTGAATCGAAGATCGTCGGCGGTTCCATTCCTAAGGAATACATTCCGGGCGTTCAAAAGGGTATCGAAAGCGTCATGGGTGCGGGTCCGCTCGCAGGCTTCCCGATGCTCGGCGTAAAAGCTACGCTGATCGACGGTGCTTACCACGACGTTGACTCCTCGGTTCTCGCCTTCGAAATCGCAGCTCGTGCTGCATTCCGCGAAGGTGCGCAGAAGGCTGGTGCCCAGCTGCTCGAGCCGATCATGAAGGTCGAAGTTGTTACGCCTGAGGATTACGTCGGTGACGTAATTGGTGATCTGAATTCACGTCGTGGTCAGATTTCGGGTACGGAAGCGCGTGGTATCGCGACTGTCGTCAACGCAAATGTGCCACTGGCCAACATGTTTGGTTATGTGAGCAATCTGCGCTCGATGAGCCAGGGTCGTGCACAGTACACCATGCAGTTTGACCACTACGAACCTGTGCCGGCAGCAGTCGCGCAGGAAATTCAGAAGAAGTTTGCGTAACCGCTAACGGTTGCGCGTGACAGTTGAGTTAAGCCTGAGCAGGCGAACATATAACGGAGAGCTCAGATGGCTAAGAGCAAGTTTGAACGTAACAAGCCGCACGTCAACATCGGCACGATTGGTCACGTTGACCATGGCAAGACATCGTTGACGGCAGCGAT
>NZ_JACGXN010000023.1 GCF_014138285.1 Phyllobacterium myrsinacearum | reverse complement strand
GCAACCCGCTTTGACAAGACAAAAACTTCATTCGCTGCGTTTCTCGCTTTGGCGGCTGCAAAGCTATGGCTCCCATACTTTGTCAACAGGGCCTAGTACATCGTCTCCTTGTAATCCTTCTCCAACCCCGCATCGATCTTTCGCATCTCTTCCTCTCCCGGCGCCCCAGTTGTTTCGTCCAGTATCATCTTGATCAACGATGGCATCTGTTTGCGATCCTGATGGTGAGCTATATCCCAAATATGCGAGCGCCTAAGCGCCTTTGCACAGTGCAGGAAGACCTCGCGGACCTGCACTACTATTGCGAGAGTGGGTACGCGGTTATTGACTGTCATGGTTTCGAGAAGAGTCGGATCAGTGACTATTCGTGCCACTCCATTGACGCGCAGGGTGTCGTCGAAACCGGGGACCATGAACAATATCCCCACAGCGGGATTTGCTATGATGTTGGAAAGGCTGTCCAACCGGTTGTTCCCTGGACGGTCAGGGATAGCCAATGTCCTGTCGTCCAGAATACTTACGAACCCCGGAGGGTCGCCACGCGGGCTCACATCTGCCCGGCCGTTTAGATCCTGTGTGCCCAAACAAAGGAACGGCGAACGTCGGATTAACGCTTGCGCATGTATCCCAAGGCTTTCCTGAAACTTCTGAATAGCGAGGTCATGCGTGGCCGCGTAAAGTGCGCGCAACGCCTCTTCGCTGTCGATGACGAATTTAGAATCCATACCTCTCCTCCCAAAGGGCACTTCTTAATACCTCAAGATGAGGTGCGCACATCAGATTTGTCAGGCGCTGGACCGCTTACATAATTCTCAGCTTGTAGGCGCTGCGCTTGCCGCATCGTCGCCCGCCGCGTTCTGTGTTGTACGGGCAGGGGCAGGATCCGGGATAGACCGCTATAGATTGCGCGATGATGCTCTGGACGATGGTGGTATCGTTGATTCTGGGAATTTCAATTTTGGGCTTTGGCAAAGCTTCTGGCTCTTGAGATGTTTCCCGTTTCAACGCCTCAGCGGGCTTTGTCTCGCTGAGACGCTTTGCCGAAATCCAGCCCTCCTTCTGTGTGAGGTTGTCCCTGATCTGAGACCAGTCCGTTTGCGTTTCCAGAAGGGTGACTTCACGGCCGTTGTCGTATCTGTCAATGATCGAAAAATTCTTGCCCGGTCCTGCACGCAGGGCTGCAGCTTTACCACGCACAAAGACGGTTTTGCCGGTGGCCGCCTTTAATTTGGCCCGCACTGTTTCCGTGACGTCGGGAGCGGCGGGCATTTCTGGTGCTGACGTTGCTGGCGGCTTGTTGGTGAAGGGCGGTGTGAGAGGGGAGGGCTGAGTGAGCGATGCCGAAGAGGGTTGCACATCTTTCTTGTGCGAACCAAGCCAGGAAATGCCGGCCACGATAATCACTGCCCAGAACAGAAACCGCCGCATGAAGTGCCCCCACCACAGGTTGGAGCTTCAACTGAAGTTCAACCAAGCACAAGGGGCCATCCGGTAGGAAGGTGTTTGTATCGTGCGTAGGATGAGAGCCTAAGCGTTCAGCTCATGTATTCGCACACTTGGCAGAACCTTCTGAGCGATGTCGCAGAGGTGCCTGTGGTGAGTAAGGTAAATCACCTGGCCGATGGAAGCCATTTCGCTCAGCAGACGAAACACCTCTTCAGAGCGCGGTTCATCGAACGTTTCCATGATGTCATCGGCAATAAAGGGCACGGACGGCCTGACCTCAGCGAACTCCTGATAGCCGGCAAGCCGCAGCGCGAGATAGCTCTGAAACTGTGTTCCCGTTGACATCGCGTCTGACATTTTCGAAGCGCCGCTTTTGGAAATACCGATCAGGATTTCCTTGTCTTCAAGGCCTGAATATTCGCCGGGGGTATTGGTGTCAGTGCAGGCTACATCAAAGGTTTTGGCAACGAACCACTGCGTGTTTTTGATACGTTCAAAAACAATCAGGACATGATCCGTGGTTTCAAATATGCTGGTATTGGTCCCCGTGACGCGAACGTTGCTGATGAAAAGGGCGGTTTCCTCGGAGGTACGACCTATTTCAATGCCAGTGTGGAAACGCAGTTCCCATTGCCTGTTGTTCCCGAGAGCCTGGGTATTCGCGGTGCAATGTTTGCAGATGCGGCAACGCTCTACGGAAGTGATCTGCCGCAGGCGAAGAGCCCGGTTGACACGACTGGTGTGGAATGGCGTGCATCAGTTGGTGCCAGCATCATGTGGGCCTCGCCATTCGGCCCGCTGCGTTTCGATTACGCTGTGCCGGTCAAGAAAGTTGCAGGCGACCAGATCCAGAACTTCAACTTTGGCATGTCGAGCAAATTCTGACTTTGCCCCGCTTTATGACGATCTACGATAAGGCATTCTTGCTTGCCCCAACCTGCGCCGAATGCTTCGTTGAACAGGTTTGACACGTGATCCTGGATTGCGGCTTCACATTCCACAGGACGTTCGGGATCGCCGAAAGATTTGTGTGGTTTTGGTATCATAATCCAGGTCCCCCCATCGGGGTAGGCTATCCAACCCTTCCTTCATGAGTGAGGGCAACGGTTTGCGTAGCAATGACCAAAGACGCGGGCGTTGATTGCGATCAAATTCTATCCGAAGTTCATGCTTGGTGTCGTTCACGACTTCCCGTTTGATCCATATCAATGACCGATAGCAGCCTCAATGTCAGTGCAATGAGACCTGCAAAGCATTCTGCGATGGGGTTGAATCGGAGGTCATGTATGTGACTTATGCAAACCAACTAATATCACCTGGCGCGTTAATGAATTCCAATCCTGTAGCAGCCTTGGTGCGCCAGTTTGGCTTGGCGACGGCCCATACTCAGGCTCATTCTGTACAAGCACTGATGCGAATTCAAATCGAGACTTTGTCATTCTACAGGCATCGAACTCAACAGAATGTGAAACTGATCGATGATCTGATTGTGTCAGAAAAATATCAGAACACATTTGGTGTGTTAGGCAAATTCTGCCAGGAATCGATTGCTGACTACGTTGAAGAAATGCGGACGATGAACGCTCTTGGAACACGGGTTCTTGCTCAAGTGGCAACGCATTCAAGCTTTGACGTGGATAACGCACTTGACGATATGGCGGCGAGCACGATAGCCTCTTAATACCACAGCCAAGCGCGTAATGCCGGAGCGCATGCTCCGGCATTCTTCAATGAGCTGTTTGTTTCTCATTGCACGCCGCTACCAGCTGGCGCAATTCTCTTACAATGATCTCTGCCTTTGCGATCAACTCGTCTTGCCTTGGACGGACGATTTTCTTCGCCAAGGTAATGGATTCACCTGCAGATGCGTCTGAAGCGATCAGATCGGTAATGATAGTAATCTCCTGCTTTACGAGGTTCAAAGCCGTGAGAAGTGTTTCAAGCGCATCACCATATGTTTTAGTACGGCACATTCTACAGCTCCTTGTTTCATGTCCAGTCGCTTTAGCGGCTCGAATTTAGCGCTGCCTTCGATGTAACTGAAACGTCGTACCATACGCTGCGAGGCCACACTTTGATCAGGGTCAATGTGAAGTTGCCGAATGGTTGTAATGGTGGATCACAACGTGCCCTTTCGGTCCTATTTGTTCGCCAGATGGCTATAAGTGGCGGATGGGTCACAGTGAGAAGCTTTGCGGTCAATAATGGATCAACGAACCGGCGAAGCTTGTGATTGCCCGAGAGATCCAGGAGAAACAGAAGATGACGGACAATTGGAGCCGAGACATTACCACCCGAACAGGATTTACGTTTCACGTTCGCCCCGCCTGTGCGCAGGACGAACCGGCACTCGCTGAGTTCTTTACACATGTAACACCGGAAGACCGGCGATTTCGCTTTCTGTCCAGTGCGCGTGAAGTTGGACATGATCGCCTTATTGCCCTTACCCAGATTGATCATGTGCGAACGGAAAACTTTCTGGCCTTTAATCCTGAAGAAGTAATCATCGCAACAGCAATGCTTGCATGCGACGATGAGATGAACAGGGGAGAGGTAGCTATTTCTGTTCGTTCAGAAGACAAGCACAAGGGCGTCGGCTGGGAATTGCTCGGCCACCTCACACGATACGCTGAAGCCAAAGGTGTCGGAACGTTGGAATCAATCGAGAGCCGAGAAAATCATGCAGCCATTGAGCTCGAACGTGAATTCGGATTTGTGGCCGAACCCTATCCGGACGATTCATCACTCGTGATCGTACGCAGGCAATCGAGCGCGGGTTAACATCTGTTGACGACACTTTCCTCAGGGACTTGTCCCTGAGGAACCCCCATCATCCGTTTGATCTTCCTGGCAGCATCCGCTTTAGAACGTCATCCCTTTTGATGAAGTGATGCCACAGTGCTGCCAAGGCATGGAGGCCAGCCAGGATCAAAATCCCATTGGCGCAAAGGCCGTGCAATTCCTTGATCGATTTTGCTGTTTCACGGTCGGGCGAGAAGGGGGCTGGGATAGTGAACAGTCCGAAGAAACTCAACGCGTCTCCCCGATACCACGTCAGCAGGATTCCAAGAGTGGGAATTGCAATCAGCAGCGCATAAAGCGCGGCATGTCCGACTTTGGCTGTCACCTGTTCTATGCCTGTCATGGATGACGGAAGATCTGGCGCGCCCCTCATCAGCCGTAAAACAATACGCCAGCCTACGAGTGCGGCCAAAAGCAGGCCAAATGATATGTGCAGCCACCAGGCAAATGCCCGATTTGGATCGCCTCGCTGAAAGAGATCATCGCCGAACGTAAGGCCGTAAAGTCCTATTACCAGGACAAATACGGCCCAATGCAATGTTTTTTGGGATGAGGAGTAGATCTTGGCTGCCATTTGGCAATCCTCCAGTTTGTAATCATTCTAATCAGCATCGACATTCGGGCAAACCTATGTTCGGACACGCTCGTGCTGCCCTTGGCTTTGCTTTGACCGCATAGCAAAGTCATCAACGGAGGCGTTGCTATTAACCGTATCGGTATCGCGGCAGTTCTTTTGTGAAGAGCGAAAGACGGCATTTTCATAAAATGTCATCCGGAGGCTGATCGCTATCATCGATATGAACGCGATAACCAACAGCCCGTTCTCCAGCAGTCTCATGAGACTGCTCCCTTGCCGCTGAGCGCCACTTCAGCATGGCGCGTCTTCGCACCTTTACCCCCGACGTTGAATGGCTTTGGACGTTTTCCCGCGATGCGTTTGTTCTCTTTTGAAAAGAACCAACGTTTGGTCCCTTCCGAGACGACGAGATAGAGCGTGGAAATGGCCAGAAGACCCAAGATAAGTGGCAAGGGCATTGGCACAAAGCCAAACCAGGGCGCCATGGGCAGGTAGGGTATTGCAATAGCAGATGCGGCTGTCAGCACCGTTAATCCAAACAGCACCGGGCTGGGTTTTGATTTCCATGCGACATTATGCGTGCGTACGATCATGACGATTGCCAACTGGGTGAGCAAGGATTCAACAAACCATGCGGTGCGAAACGTCTCCGGTGCAGCCTGAACAAAGTAGACCAGATAGCCAAATGTCAGGAAATCGAACGCGGAGCTGACAAGTCCAAAGCTGATCATGAAACGACGGACGGATTTGATATCCCATTGTCTGGGAGCTGCAATGTCTTCCGGATCCACGTTGTCTCCGGCAATCGCAAGGGATGGGACCGAGTAAAGCAGATTGTTGAGGAGAATCTGCTGTGCCAGCAGCGGGAGGAATGGCAGGAACAGCGATGCAAAAGCCATACTGATCATGTTGCCGAAATTGGCACTTGTCGTGATGGAAATGTATTTCATGGTGTTGGCAAAGGTTCTGCGGCCACTATCAATGCCGCGTAACAAAACGCCAAGATCCCGTTCCAGAAGGATAATGTCTGCTGCCTCGCGGGCAACATCAACGGCTCCATTTACAGATATGCCGATGTCAGCCGTATGTAGTGCTGGCGCATCATTGATACCATCCCCTAGATAACCAACCACATGTCCGCGCCGGCGGTATGCGTCGATAATCCGTTCCTTCTGGTTGGGGTCGATTTCAGCAAAAATATCGATCCTGGCTACCGCGCCGAACAGGGCGTTTTTTGTCAGCCTGCCCATGTCTTCGCCCGTGAGTATGAGTTCGTGACGCAAGCCAATTGACGCGGCAAGATGGGAGGCAACGTATCTGTTGTCGCCGGTTATGACTTTGGTGGCGACACCCTTTTGTGCGAGATCTGCAATGGTCTCAGCGATGCCAGGTTTTGGCGGATCCAGAAAAAGCAGAAAGCCTGCAAAGGTAAGCTCGGCCTCCGCTCCCTTTCTGTCTATAGAAACTGACGGAAACGTACGGGTTGCCAATCCCAGAACCCTGTAGCCGTCATTGCTCCAGTTTTTGAAGAGAACATCGATACTGGCACGCGCTGCTTCGTCCAGCGGGAGACCGCCGGAAGGTGCAAGCACCGTGGAACATGCTTCGAGCACATTCTGGACGGCACCTTTGCATATCAAAAATGCATTCCCCGGATTTGCCTTGTCAGTTACTATGACAGAAAGCCGCTTGCGGGAAAAATCATAAGGAATTTCGTCAACCTTGGCGAAATTGGATACTGTGGAAGGCCGCTCGGGAGCAGCTGCAATAGCTTCATCCAGCGGATTGTTAAGGCCTGTTTGAAGTGTGGCGTTCAGGCAAGCCCATAGCAGAACATCCGGCGATGCCTTGCCTCGTACATCAAAGCAGCCGTCGAGATGGATTACGCCTTCGGTAAGGGTGCCTGTTTTATCCGTACATAAAAGATCCATGCTGCCCAAATTCTCGATTGCTTCGAGCCGGCGAACGATGACGCCATTTTTTGCCATGGACCGTGCGCCTCGTGCGAGGGTCACGCTGATAATGGCAGGCAGGAGCTCAGGTGTCAGTCCGACGGCAAGCGCCAGAGAAAACAGGAGCGAGTCAATCAATGGCCTGTGAAGGAGAAGGTTTGCCACGAGGACCAGAATGACAATGGCCAGCATGATCTCGGTCATGAGATAGCCGAACCTGCGAATACCCCGGGCAAAGTCGGTTTCGGGAATTTGCCGTTCTATTGCTGCTGCTATGTGAGCGAATTCTGTCTGTTGTCCGGTTTTAATGACAAGTGCGGTTGCGGTTCCGCTTCGCACTGACGTGCCTGTAAAGATACAGTTGTTGCGACTGGAAAGCCCTGCATCTGCTTTGGTGACCCCAGGTGATTTGACGGCCGGAAACGTCTCTCCCGTGAGCGCGGATTCACTAACATTGAAATCACGCGCTTCAATGACGATACTATCGGCCGGAATAAGATTGCCTGCAGAAAGGTTGATTATATCACCGGGTACGATATCCGTGGCCAAAACTTCTGTTCGCTGTCCATCCCGTAATGCTGTCGTTTTGCGTGCGACAGCCTGCTTAAGAGCCTCGACCGCTCTTGATGCACCGTATTCCTGCGTGAAACTCAGAACGCAGCTCGCCAGAACAATCGTCGCTATAATGATCGCTTCGTTCCCCTCGCCAACAAGGGCGGACAATCCAGCCGCAAAGACCAGTATCAGAACAAGCGGACTGCGAAACTGGCGGGCGAAGATTGTGAATGCATCTCTGCCTGTCGGATCAACAAGGGAATTTGGGCCCGTTGTCGTAAGGCGCACCTTTGCCTCGGCGGCAGACAGGCCACTTCGCTTTGTGGCCAGCATGACAAGAAGCTGTGCTGCTGGCCATGTCCAATAAGCGGAATCGCCAACTCCGAAAGATAATAGCTCAACAGGGCTTGAAGATTTAAATCGCATGGCCTGGACTTCTTTCGCGCAAGACAAATGATCGCTCGTTGATCATTGTCCCAGTAGGCATAAGCGTTTGTCGGACCAGCTGCATTGATCAGGGTCAAATGCAGGGGTCACCAGAGTCTGTGATGCCATCTTAATTGTTGCATGCGTTATGCCGAATTGATCCAGCGCAATGAGACCGTCCATGCGTAATCCTAAAGTGGAAAGTCACAATAACGCCAGGGAACGCAGTCCTGCGTGCAAAGGGGTGACAACATGAATATACCACGGCCGATCACTCTTGCCGCAGTACCTGTCGAGCCAATGTCGAAAGGGCTCACCAGTTTGCAGGTTGAGCAACAGCGCGAAAAATATGGCTCCAACAGCATACCAGATAGTGCTGTGCGGTCAGTATTCGGCATTGCAAAGGAAATCCTGACGGAGCCCATGCTTTTGCTCCTTCTTGCAGCAGCTACGCTCTATCTTTTGATAGGGGATCTGGCAGAGGGATTGTTGCTGGCTGGTTTTGCAATCCTGACCATAGGACTTGTTTTTTATCAGCAGCAGCGAAGTGAAAAGGCCCTTGCGGCTCTGCGGAATCTCGGTGCTCCCACAGCTCATGTTCTGCGCGATGGAAAGGAATGCACAGTTCCAGGGGCTGATGTCGTGCCCCAGGACGTTGTGCTGCTTGACGAAGGTGAGCGTATCCCAGCCGACGGATTTTTACTCATCTGTTCCGGATTGGTGGTTGATGAATCCTTGCTGACGGGAGAAAGCGTTCCCGTTCGCAAGCGCACAAGTCATGAAGATGTGAAGGCGGAGCCTGGCGGCGATGACCAACCGTTTGTTTATTCCGGAACGCTTGTCGTCAAGGGCCATGGCATTGCGTTGGTTTCTGATACGGGGCCGCGAACGCGCGCCGGACGCATTGGTGTGTCCTTGGCATCGATCGTCGTCGAACAAACACGCCTACAGATCACAGTGGGTCGTATTGTCAGGATTTTTGGCATATTGGCGGTTCTGGTATGTTGTGCACTTATTCTGTTTTACGGGTTTTTCCGCCAAGACTGGTTGCAAGGCATCCTTTCCGGGATTGCCCTTGCCATGGGCATGCTACCGGAAGAGTTCCCTGTCGTCTTGACAATTTTCCTTGCGATTGGAGCGTGGCGACTGGCACAGGTCAAGGTATTGGCACGCCGCCCTGCCGTTATCGAAACTCTTGGAGCAGCCACCAACTTATGTGTGGACAAGACCGGAACGCTTACCGAAAATCGGATGCGGGTGCGATTACTCGACATTTTGTCAGAACATTTCAGCGTTGGTGCAGATTCAAAGAATATCCCGCAAACGTTTCGCCCACTGTTGCATGCCGCATGGCTTGCCACACGCCGCTCATCCATTGATCCCATGGATAGGGCGGTTGTGGGCTTGGCATCGCCTGCCTTTGAACCCGACACGGTTTGGCCCATGGTCCGGGAGTATGCACTCACGCCAGAATTGCTGGCTATGTCGATTGTCTGGAAGGATGATACCGGGCATTTCATAGTCGCCTGTAAGGGCGCGCCCGAAGCGGTTATTGAACTTTGCCATCTTTCGGAAGAAAGAAAGGCGAAGATTATGGACCATGTGCGTGTCATGGCTGAACAGGGCGTGCGGGTTCTAGGGATCGCAACTGGCACTACGTCTATGGATAAGCTTCCGGAATCACAACACGAGTTCGAGTTCGCTTTTACCGGGCTGGTGGGTTTCGAGGATCCTTTGCGGCCCAGTGTTCCAGCAGCTGTGCGTGAAGCGTCGCGTGCTGGCGTTTGCGTTAAAATGATCACCGGGGATTATCCGGCGACGGCCTTGGCAATCGCCGCGTCTGCCGGCATCGATATATCGAATGGCGCTGTCACTGGCGATCAAATCAAACAGGCAGGTGATGCCCAACTCCAACACCTTGTTGCCAGTGTCAACGTTTTTGCGCGCATCATGCCGGAACAGAAACTGCGGATTGTTGAGGCGCTCAAAAGCCAGGGTGAGATTGTGGCCATGACTGGCGATGGCGTGAATGATGCTCCTGCGCTCAAGGCAGCCCATATCGGCATTGCAATGGGCAAACGTGGAACGGATGTCGCCAGAGAGGCGGCGGGTCTGGTTCTGCTGGATGAAGATTTTGGCAGCATCGTTCGTGCTTTGAAGGTGGGGAGGCGTATTTTCGACAATCTGCGGAAAGTGATGATCTATATTGCCGCGATCCATGTTCCGATCGCGGGATTGGCACTCTTGCCTTTGGTCTTCAATATGCCGCCACTTTTCTTTCCGGCGCATGTTGTCATCATTGAAATGATTATTGATCCGATGTGTTCGATCGTTTTCGAGCGTACTGCAGCCGAAGCTAACATTATGGACCGGCCGCCACGGCAGGTGGATGACCCGTTGGTCGGGATTCCTCAGATCATTTTTGGGCTCGTACAAGGCGGCGTCTTGCTGATATTCTGTCTCGCACTTTACAGGGGTTTGTTATTCGAGGATTACTCTGTTGAAGTCTCACGAACGGCAACCTTTATTGCCGTAACGGCTGGCAATTTGTCACTCGTATTTGCAAACAGCACACGTGAATCGGCATTGCTGCATTTGTTTGATCGTGGCAGAATGAGTTTCTGGATTGCGGCGTCAATTGCCGCCGTTATCGTCACTATCTGCATTCTTCATCCATCGCTGGCAGAACTTTTCGGTTTTACCCGTCCCACGATAGAGCTGGTCCTACTGGCGGCAGGTGGCGGCTTGAGTGTGGTCCTGTTGTTTGATCTGATCAAGCTCTTCCCGGCCGTTCGACGTATCGTCGGATAGCCGGCCCCTGCAATAGCAAATCGAAACGCCTCCCATTAAGCAGGCTTCAATGGCAGCCTGGAAATCGAAAGGTCCGTATATACGGACACTTCCTGATTGTTGACGCCTTCACGAACGGATTGATTCAGCGCAATGCCGTGAATTCAAATGAGCGCATTCTGAACGTTCGAAGACCTGATCGCATCTTTGGGTGATCAGTGAACAGGCATTTGCAACTCGATTTCGGAACGCAATGCCTGCTCACTGGTTGTTCTTAAAGGTGGCTGATGCGGGTACCGCAGGCACCGGAACGGAAGGATCTATGATGAACATTGCTCCCGCACGAGATACGACCAGCCACTTATCGGCTCAGGAACTGGGGAATATCGACCTCTACTGGCGCGCCGCCAATTACCTGACCGTTGGGCAGATCTATCTTCTCGACAATCCGCTCCTGCGAAAGCCTCTGAAGATCGAACATGTCAAACCGCGGCTGTTGGGGCACTGGGGAACGTCGCCCGGGCTGAGCTTCACCTATGCCCATCTCAACCGCGTCATTCGGACGATGGATGCCAATATGATCTATGTGTGCGGCCCCGGACACGGCGGTCCGGCCATGGTCGCAAACACCTATCTTGAGGGTAGCTATAGCGCCCGTTATCCAGGCATTCTTCGCAACGAAGACGGAATGCGCAAACTCTTCAGGCAGTTTTCATTTCCGGGCGGAATACCAAGCCACGCAGCTCCGGATGTTCCCGGTTCCATCCATGAAGGTGGCGAACTTGGTTATTCACTTTCCCATGCCTTTGGTGCGGCTTTTGATAATCCGGATCTTATCGTTGCCTGTGTTGTTGGTGACGGCGAAGCGGAAACCGGTCCTCTTGCAACGGCGTGGCATTCCAACAAGTTTCTCAATCCGCAACGCGATGGGGCGGTGCTGCCGATCCTGCATCTCAACGGTTACAAGATCGCCAATCCAACGATCCTTGCCCGCATTCCCAAGGAAGAACTGCGTTCACTCTTTGTGGGATATGGATATGAACCGATTTTCGTTGAGGGCGACATTCCGGTGTTGATGCATCAGTTGATGGCCAGTGCCATGGACGAGGCGATGCAGAAAATCCGCGCCATTCAGGAGAATGCACGTCACGACTACGATGCATACGCGGCGCGTCCAACCTGGCCAATGATCATCCTTCGCAGCCCCAAGGGCTGGACAGGACCAAAGGAGGTTGACGGTCTTAAAACCGAGGGTTTCTGGCGCTCGCACCAGTTGCCTTTGTCGGGATTGGCAGACAATCCAAAGCATCTGAAGTTGCTGGAAGACTGGCTGCACAGCTACCGGCCGGAAGAGCTCTTTGACGCAAAGGGAGCGCCGGTGGCTGCCATTACCGCAACCACACCGCAGGGTGCCCGCAGGATGGGATGCAATCCGCATGCAAATGGCGGTCTATTGCGCACAATGCTGAAAATGCCCGACCTCGCGTCCCATTCCGTTGAGGTTCTCGAGCCAGGCACTGTCAAAGCTGAGTCAACCAAAGTTATGGGCGCTTTCCTGCGCGACGTCATGACCGCCAACGTTGACACCAGAAATTTCCGCATTGTCGGCCCGGATGAGACGGCGTCGAACAGATTGCAAAACGTCTTCGAGGTGACAGACCGCACATGGATGGCATCAATACTGCCGGAGGACACCAATCTGGGCCATAATGGCCGGGTTATGGAAATTCTGTCCGAGCATACCTGTCAGGGTTGGCTGGAAGGCTATCTTCTGACCGGCAGGCACGGGTTCTTCTCATGCTATGAAGCCTTCGTTCATATCGTAGATTCCATGTTCAATCAGCATGCCAAATGGCTGGACACGAGCCGCGATATTCCGTGGCGGCAGCCGATTGCTTCCTTGAATTATCTCTTGACCAGTCACGTCTGGCATCAGGATCATAATGGCTTCAGTCATCAGGACCCCGGTTTTATCGATGTTGCCCTGAACAAGAAGGCCGATATTGTCCGGGTCTATCTGCCACCGGATGCCAATACGCTGTTGTGCACGACCGAGCATGTGCTGCAAACGTGGGACCGCATCAACATCATCGTGGCAGGAAAGCCGCCGCTCTGGCAGTGGCTCACGCTTGAACAGGCCAAAATTCATTGCCGGGAGGGACTTGGTGTCTGGCATTGGGCGTCAACAGAAAATGGCGGCGAGCCGGACGTCGTCATGGCGTGTGCCGGCGATGTGCCAACACTCGAAACATTGGCTGCTGTCAGCATCTTGAAAGAGCATATGCCGGAACTCAATGTCAGAGTGGTCAATGTTGTTGACCTGATGTCGCTACAACCGAAAGAGCGTCATCCGCATGGCCTTTCCGACGCAGCCTTCGACGCAGTGTTTACAGACAGCAAACCCGTCATTTTTGCCTACCATGGTTACCCCTGGACAATCCACCGCCTGACTTATCGGCGCACCAATCACGACAATTTTCATGTCCGCGGTTATAACGAGGAGGGGACAACCACGACCGCCTTTGACATGACGGTTCTCAACGAGCTTGATCGGTATCATCTGGTTCTGAGTGTCATTGACAAGGTTCCGGCAGCGCGGGCATCGGGCGCAAAGCTTGCCGAAATGATGAAGGCCAAATTGCTCGAGCATCATGATTATATCCGGGCTCATGGAGAAGACATGCCGGAGATACTCAACTGGAAATGGCATTCGAATGCTTCAGGCGAAGTAGGATGACCGTATGAGCGACGCTATCCTTGTGTTCAATGCAGGTTCTTCCAGTTTGAAGTTTGCAATCTTTGAACTGGACGACACCTTCCGCGTGCACGTTCGCGGCAGTATCTCTTCGCTGGATTCAAATCCAAGAATGAGATTGGCTGAGGGCACCGACGGGCAAAGCTCGGAAATTCCTGTCGATAGCGAAGGTTTCGACGTGAAGTCGGCCGCGGGACTGGTGCTGAGCCATCTGTCTGGTCGGGGTTTTTTGAACGCGGTCAAAACGATTGGTCATAGGATCGTTCATGGAGGCGGTGAATTCGAAGGCGCAACGATGCTTGATGACGCTGTCATCGCGCAATTGCACAAGCTGATCCCGCTTGCGCCCCTGCATCAGCCGCGCAATCTGGAGATTGTAGCCGAAGCGGCAAAAGCTCTGCCAGAAGCCAAACAGTATGGCTGTTTCGATACCGCGTTTCACCACAGCAGACCGCGCATTGCCACCCTTTACGGTCTTCCCAGAGAACTTGCAGGGCAAGGCATGGTTTCCTACGGGTTTCATGGAATATCCTATGCTTACATCGCATCACGCTTGCGGGAAAATTTTGGTGGCGATGCCGGAGGACGTACAATCGTCGCGCATCTGGGCAGCGGTGCAAGTCTATGTGCCATGGAGAAAGGCTCAAGCGTTGCGACTACAATGGGCTTTTCGGCCCTTGATGGACTGATTATGAGCACGAGATGCGGATCGCTTGATCCCGGCATTGTTCTGCATTTGCTGCAGGATCGGGGCATGTCCGCGGACGATATCCTTGAACTACTTTATAACAAATCGGGCCTTTTGGGTGTTTCCGGCATATCCGGTGACATGCAGACATTGCTGGCGTCCAAGGAGCCTTCAGCCAGGGAAGCGGTCGATCTGTTTGTGTACCGGGCTGCTCAACAGATGGCTGTCATGGCCTCGTCACTTGGCGGACTTGACACTCTGGTTTTTTGTGCGGGCATCGGCGAGCATTCTGCCTTGATCCGGGAGAAGATCGCAGAAGCAACCCGGTGGCTCGGTGTGGAAATTGACCCGGCACGCAATGCGCGGGGTGACGAAGACATCACCGCTTCAGGCTCGAAAGTGAACGTTTTCACCATGGCGACTGACGAAGAACTGGCGGTTGCCAAAGAAATCCGGTCACTCTGTACTTCAGCATATTTTGCCGCCTGCCAAACACATTGATCACGATCAATGCGCCTCAATCAATCGTATGGCACCGTGGTCTCGACAGGGAGAATTGCGTGATCTCCCGGATATCCGAGAGGAACGGAAATGAACGATATCGCCTTGCGACAAAATATTATCGATGAGCTGGAATATGAGCCCAGCATCAATGCGGCCAGTATCGGCGTGGCCGTGGAAAACGGCGTTGTTACCCTGACGGGACATGTACCAACATATTGCGAAAAGAATTCGGTCGCAGAGGCTGTTTGCAGGGTCAAGGGTGTCAGGGGCATTGCCCAGGAGATCGAAGTGCGCCCTTTTGGCAGTCATCGCACAGCCGATGACGAGATTGCAAAAAGAGCCCTCAATATCATCAGCTGGAATACGGTTATCCCGAACGGATCAGTGCAGGTAAGGGTGGAGGATGGCCGCGTTATGCTGACGGGAACAGTTGAGTGGCACTATCAAAAGATCGCGGCCACGGAAGCCGTTCGCGGACTTGTCGGGGTATTCGATGTGGCAAATTATATTGAGGTCAAACCGCATGTCTCCGCATTCGACGTGAAGCGCCGTATTGAAGACGCCCTTCGGCGTATTGCCCATGTCGATGCCGAGTCAATCAACGTCGATGTGAACGATGCCGGTATGGTGACGTTGCAAGGTAAAGTAAATGCATGGTTTGCCCGCATAGCTGCCGAACGGGCAGCCTGGTCAGCACCAGGAGTTAAGAAGGTTGATGATCGTATAACGGTCGGCTGATGCCTGTCGGCGGACTGTTGCGGCTCATCTGCACCGGTCCGCCGAGCGAACTCATTTCACAAAATCCTCTCTTTCTCTGACATCATTCAATGCATCCCTTAGTCGGCGGATTATCAATGATCTGCCGCGTTCATCGGCTTCATTTCCCACAGCGTCACTGACATCAAGCAGCAGTTTCGACAGGTCGTTGTGCCAATCGAGATGGGCAACCTTGCCAGGCTGCAGTCGGCGCGGATGATCGCCGGGGATTGGGCGAGCGCCCATAGCGCGCAGTTCAAACACATCATCCAGCTCAGGTATCAGAATGCGAACGGACCCTTGCTGTTCTTCAAGACGGCCCTTCAGCACATTGAGACCTGTTTCTTCCCCGTGAACGAGGAAGATATTTTGGCAGATAGGAAAGCGATCATAAACCCAGTCTACGAGCTCGGTCGCATCAGCATGGCCTGAGTAGAGATCAAGCTGACGGATTTTGGCCTTCACCTGAACTTCTTCGCCCTGAATACGAACGCTTGTGGCGTGATCGAGCAGAATTCGTCCGAGCGAACCTTGCGCCTGATATCCCGTCAAAAGGATGGTTGCGTTCTTGCGCCATAGGTTGTTCTTAAGGTGGTGGCGTATGCGACCGGCATCGCACATGCCACTGGCGGCAATGACGATGAAGAAGCCGGAAATCCGGTTGATTGATTTGCTCTGCTCCACGGTTTCCGTAAAGCGGATGTGACTGTCATTGAGCGCCTCGCGCAGGATGTCGCCGCGTTCGATTTCAGAGGTATGCCGTTCAAAAATTGCGCTGGCGCGTGTTGCCAGGGGCGAGTCTACAAAAATGTTTGTTTGCGGGATCTCTCCGGCTTTCATCAGCAGAAAAAGGTCGACCAGAAGTTCCTGCGTGCGTTCGACAGCGAAAGAAGGAATGATGAGAGGGCCATTGGCCTTTACGGCCATCTGCACTTCATCGAGCAAAATAGCTCGTCTCTGATCCGACGAAACTTCGCCGCGCTCGCGGTCGCCATAAGTCGATTCACACACGAGATAGTCGATATCGCGCGGGCCTTCTGATGCAAACTGCAAAAGCTTGTGGGCGGGGCCGACGTCTCCGGAGAACAACAAACGCACGGGCTTATCTTCGCCCTTCCGTGCTATTTCAATTTCGATGGATGCGGATCCGAGCAGGTGGCCGGCGTTCCAGTATCGCGCCTTGATACCCGGCACAATATTGATCCAGTCCTTGTATTCCACCGGTCGAAACAGTGTCATGCATGCCGCAGCGTCAGCCTGGGTATAGATTGGTTCGACCGTCGGACGCCCGCGCTGCGTATTGCGACGGTTCAATTGTTCCACCTCGGTTTCCTGAATATGGGCGGAATCCGGAAGCATGACAGAACAAAGATCGATAGTGGCTTTGGTAGCAAAAATCCGGCCGTTGAAACCGTTGCTTGCCAGTTTGGGCAAAAGCCCGCTGTGATCGATATGCGCATGGGTCAAAAGGACCGCGTTGATTTTTGTGGGGTCAAAGGGAAAGGGTTTGTAGTTCAGCTCCCGCTCGGACTTTGGACCCTGGAACAGGCCGCAGTCGACGAGAATGCGGGCAGTTCCGGTTTCTATCTCGAAACAGGAACCTGTGACGGAACGAGCCGCACCGTGAAAATGCAGGCGGGGAAATGACATCGTATTTTGCCCTTGCGAACGGAAGCGTTGAATATCCAACCAGCATCTTCCGGGTGCACGCGCATGGCATTGATATCGATCAAATCAGGAGCAGTGATGCATATGGGGGTAGGGCAGTCAGCGCAATTTCAATCTCAAATCGTCGCTGAGGGGAACCGCTGCAGTAACAACGAGAATAAGTGAAAGCGCTGCGGCGGCTGCAAATCCTGCAAACTTGAATCCGAATGCACCAATCACTCCACCGATGAAAAATAACGCGATCAGCGTAGCGTGGACTTTCAATCTGGCTCGATCCGCCAGAACAGGACCGGACGAGCTGTTTACCCCCGAAGCATTCCAATAGAGTAGCTTCCCCAGCTCGATGCCGAGGTCAGTGGCCATACCTGTAACGTGCGTTGTTCGAATTCTGGCGTTGGAAAGCTTGGTGATGACGGCGTTCTGCAGGCCCATGATGAAGCACAGCAGCATGATCGTGGCCGGAATAATCAGCCAATTGTGCTGCGAAAGACCCTTGCGAGTGAGCGCAAAACACAAAAGCAGAAAGGCTTCAACAAGAATGGGGATGGCGAAGGTGCTGTGCAGTTTTCGACGTCTGCCCCAGTTAACGAGCATTGCCGAAACACCCGCACCAGCCACAAAAGAGATAAATGCGCCGAAACCTGCCAGGAGGAGGTCGAAACTGCCCAGTACAAGATTGTCTGCCATCGCCGACACGATGCCTGACATATGCGATGTATACTGGTTTACGGCAAGAAAGCCGCCGGCGTTCACAGCGCCGGCCACGAAAGTTAAAATGCAGGCAAGCTGAAAATCCGTATCGTCTCTTCGGTCATGGGAGGTTAGTTGCCGCAAAAATGAAAGCATGATCGTTTAAGACTTCTTGGCATTTGTTGTCGGGCTAGTCGCTCATGGCTTCAAGGGTCTTCCACTTCAGGATTTCAGCCGTGCGCAGAGAGGGTAGGGCAATAATGCCCTTGGCTTTCAGCCTGGAGAAAACCCGCGATACCGTTTCAATGGTGAGGCCAAGGTAATCGCCAATATCCATGCGCGACATCGGCAGATCGATCTGTTCAAGCCCGCCCTGGCGGTGGGCAAGATCAAGGAGAAATGCTGCAACCCGCTCTGCAGCCGTCTGACGGCCAAGGACAAGCAGATGTTCCTGAGCCCGGGTCAGCCCGCGCAATGTCATTGGCAAAAGGATATGAGAGGCATCATTCAACTGCGAAGCGCGAAAGCTGCGGATACTGGTGCCGACAATGGCTTCGGCGAAGAAATGGTGGACTGTATCCCCCTCAAAACCAAAGACTTCGCCCGGCATATAGAAGGCGCTGATTTGTCTGCGACCGTCTGAAAGCAAACGGTAAACGCGTACGGCTCCGAATTCAACCTGGTAGAGTTGGCCCGCTGCTTCCCCTTGTGCAAAGATCTCGCAGCCGGGTCCATAGAAGGTCGTGTGTTGCGGGCATGTCGCTCCGAAGGGCAATGGAACAAGGGCGGCTGCGGTTGTTACCACAGATTGTCTGTGGCCGGCCATTTGCTGTGTTGTGAAAGCGAACATGATGATCTCCCGTTTTCTCTGTTGGTGAGAGCATCGTGCAAATCGGTATTTTGCGTAATTCGGTTATGTACCTACGGGTTTTCCCGTAGAGACGTGTCTGAAGGATCTGGTTTATCACCAGTAAGCTTTCTGATTTCTGTGATCAGTGCATTACCAAAAACAGGCTTTATCAAAAACCGAACGAAACTAGCCTCGGGAAACGGATGCGCTCTGTCAACCAGCATAATGACGGGTATCGGCACGTGTCGAAGAGTATTCCATGATGCAGAGTCGTTTTTAAGCGCTGTCTCATCGATTACAGCGCAATCTGCCTTCGATGCTTGAATTTCGTCGGAAGCCGCATCCATGGTTGAAAAGGAGACAGCTTTATACCCTTCGACCTCCAAAGCGAACTCGATGGACCGCCGAAATCCCCGGTCTGGGACGATAATCAGGATCTTGCTCAGGTGGGTCAAAGAACTTCCTCGAAACTCGATCTCTGATCGGTTGCCGGAAAGTCGGCTTCGACGGGTTTAGCGCTTCAGAAAGAAGTTCACTTTGCGCTATATCAAATCACCCAAAAAACTTTGCAGCACGGTTCAAGCATCGCTGCCAAATTTGACACTGAGCGCCATTCTGACCAATTCCGGCAAGCTCTTGGCCTGCATTTTGGTCATCACATTCGCTCTGTGGACCTCAACAGTGCGTGGCGAAATCTTGAGATCAAAGGCGATCGATTTGTTAGCAAGCCCCTGCACAACACCGTACATGATCTGGTGTTCGCGTTCGGTTAATTGCGCAAGACGCGCAAGAATTGCATCGGCGTCTTCTGTGTCAGGGACTTTGTTCAGTTGCGCCGCGGCACGTTCGATGGCGTCAAGCAGTGTCTGCTCGTCAAATGGCTTCTCGATGAAATCAAGTGCTCCGGCTTTCATAGCTTCAACGGCCATCGGCACGTCGCCATGTCCGGTAATCACGATGGACGGAATGGTAATGGATGCGGCCTGAAGTTTGCGCAACAATTCCACACCGCTCATATCCGGCATGCGCAGATCCGTCACGAGACAGCCATTGCGGATGGCGGCAGCGACGGCGAGAAAAGATGTCGCGGAATCGTGCAAGCGGACGGCATGTCCGGACATCGTCAAAAGGAATGCCAGCGATTTTCTGACCGCTTCTTCATCATCAACGATGTGTACGGTGTAATCGCTACTTGCCATTCAGTGTCTCGTCCTCAAGTGCGGGAAGTGTAAAGCGGAATGTAGCACCGCCATTCTCATTTCGCTGCACGGAAATCTCGCCTCCGTGGGATTCCACGATACGCTTTGAAATAGAAAGTCCGATACCCATACCGCCCGGCTTCGTTGTCACAAACGGTTTGAACAACTGGGCAGCTATTTCATCGGAAATTCCTGGTCCGGTATCAGCGACATCGACGGCAACCATACCATTTCCGTTCGTGGACGTTGTGACAACCAATTCGCGTACATCGCTATCACGCATCGCCTCCATGGCATTGCGCATCAGATTGATGAGAACCTGCTGTATCTGGACTTTGTCAGCCACCACAAGTTTGGCATCTGCCCCAAACTCAAATACCGAACGCATTCCGCGTTCACGTGATCCGACCAAGGCCAGTGCACCTGCTTCCTCTACAAGACTACGGATATTTTCGGGAGCCTTGTCTGTCTCTCCCCGAGTAACGAATTCGCGGAGGTGGCGGATGATCTGACCGGCCCTGAGTGATTGCCTCGACATTTCTTCAAGAGCTTCACGCATCTTTGTCGCAACAGTATCATCCATGTCCCGCAACAGGCGAGTACAGCCCTGCGCATAATTGGCAATGACCGAAAGTGGCTGGTTAAGTTCATGTGCGAGTGTGGAGGCCATTTCGCCCAGTTCATTGAGCCGCGCCATTCGAGCCAGTTCTCCCTGAATTTCCTCCAGGCGGGCAGCCGATTCTTCGCGTTCGGTGAGATCACGGATAAACCCGGTAAAGAAGCTCTTTCCTCCGGATTTGAATTCACCGACGGCGAGCTTCATTGGAAAGGTCGATCCGTCTTTTCGGCGGCCAACCACTACCCGGTCAACACCGATGATCCGCTTTTCGCCCGTTTCCATGTACCGCCTGATATAGCCGTCATGCTCATGGCGATATGGTTCTGGCATGAGCACTCGTACATTCTGACCAACGACTTCAGCTTCAGAATAGCCGAACTGCCTGATGGCGGCCGCGTTGAATGAAGTGATTGTTCCGTCTTTCTCGATTACGACAGTGGCATCAAGCACGGTGTCGAGAATGGAACGCAGATGCGCCTCGCGCGCATCAAGGTCGCTGACGGTTTTATCGGTAACACGGCGGGCGCGATGCAGCAGTCCTCCCATCCAGGCGATCGCCATGCCGACAATAAGAAGGATGATGTATTCAACCGCATTTTCCGATGCGTTGAACAGCATTCCTCGAAGATAGAAGGCGGAGAATAGTGATAGAGCGACAGCAGACAGGCCCGGACCAATTCCGCCTGCAATGGAGGCAATCAGGATTGCAGGCACAAACATTATGAACGTGGCCCGATCCTGCAATAAACCTTGTAGTGCCAACCGTACGAGGAATGATGTGCCAACAGCAATGGTCGCAAGGAGATAGCCCCTGGCTCCCTCAAACTGAGAGGAGAGAGCCGCCTGCAGTAATCGGCCCTTAAGGCCCGGTATGTCGCGTGCCGGCATTTTGTCTCCGGATCGATCACGGCTTTTCAATGATCTGCAACATCTTGCTGCATTGGTTGGCAAACGCAACTGCTCTTTGCGAAGCCGATCGGGAATAAGATTAACTCGCCATCAGCCGACTGAATTCATGCTTGCCTAGCAGGGAATTGGTGACGCCACCAAATACCAGTTCTCTAACGCGACTATGGCCGTAGGCTCCGGAAACCACCAGGTCCGCATCGATGGAACTGGCGAACTCCAACAGGCTCTCACTTTCGCGTTTATCGCGGATAATTTCACTGCGGGCGCGAATGTTGTGACGCTTCAACATCTCAACGACGTCCGTCACAGATTCCTCAACAAGGCTGTCCCCCTGCCTATCGACAGTTGCAACCACAACATTGTCCATTTGGCAGAGCAGCGGTATGGCATCGCTTATTGCCCGGCGTGCCTCTCTTGTATCCTTCCATGCGACCAATGCACTGTTGGAAAACATGTGCCGAGCGCCTCTTGGACTGATCAGGACTGGTCGACCGGACGCGAGCAACACATTTCCAAGATTGATCGAGCAACTGCTGTCAAGATCGAACCCGCCGTCTGTGTCTGTTATGATGAGATCAGCTGCCCGGGCCATTTCAATGACCAAACGTGTGGGATTGGCCACGGCATCTCTCCATTCATAACCTGGCGACGCACCGGCTATTGTCTCGAAATGCCGCTGCAGTTCCTTTAAACGGAACTCGATGTCTTCCCGTTCAAGCTGCATCACATCACCATTGACACCCATTCCGTCAGGACTTGCAATCAACGGGCTGACATCGGCGGCACTTAATCCAATCAGATGGGCATTGAATCGTTTTGCCAGATCCGTGGCGAACTCGACTGTCGGCGTTGAAGGGCCATCAATATTGAGGCTAACCAATATGGTCTTATAGGTCATGATATTCTCTCCTATGGGAGCCGGGGTGGGGGGATGATGATGCCGCCGCAGGTGGGCGGTGGTACCTGGGCGCATCATGGCTTTTCCACGAAAACCACGCGGTAGGTGTGCATTGCTCCCGCTGTTTTGATCGACACATATTCGCCGTTGATGAAATGCTCGTCGCTGAAACGAAAGACTCTTTCATTGTCGGGTTCAGTATCCGGGTAATCGAAATACCATGCGCCACCCGGTCTGCGTCTCAGGTATCCGATGCGTTCATCTTGCCCGGAACGAAAATGCCTGATGCGGCACTTTTCCTGACATATCCTCCATTCCGCGACGTCGATTTGGCCATCCTCATCCAGGGGTAACAAGAGGTCATACCCCTCGTGGTCATCACCACAGGGGTGTGCTTTTTCCCGCGCGAGTACAAGACGCACGTGCCGGAATTTGGAGTTAATCAGGTTGGCTTCACTCATGGCAGATACTCCCTTGTTTCCAACGCAATCTACTGCAGAAAGCCGGAAGCGCTTTGATCCAGCGCAAGGAACGCTTTCAGCCACGCATTTAATGAAAGGTAGAAAATTGAACTAAGCCTGAAAGGATGAACACCATGTCTTGCAAAACGGTCTTCTGTGTTATCGGCAGGGATGAGTGCAATCAGGACCTCATGAATGCCATCAATCTCAGCCTCGAAGCTGATGCACATTTGAGTGTATTGATTGTCGGGGTTGCTCCATCTCCTGTTGGCGCTTACAACGTCATGCAGTCGTCCGACTGGTTGTTGGATCGGGAGACAGAGCTTGCTTCCATCAGGGCACGGCAGAAGAAAGTTACATCTCTGCTCAACGTCTACGCGCTCTCATGCGATGTAAACACGGAGTATTCCCATAAGGATTGGCTGGATGATGTGATCGGCAGGCGCGCGCGCTGTTCCGACCTCGTTGTGATTGGTCCAGATCTCTTGCTTCAGCCGCAGTTGCGGGACCCCACTATTGAAGGTGTCCTGTTCCAGTCCTCAAGACCGGCGCTGATCGTCCCAAAGGACGCCAAGGCCACGCTTCATCCAAAGAAAGTCATGCTGGCATGGGATGGAAGCATTGAAGTCTTGCGGGCTACGCATGAAGCGATTGATATTCTTACTGGTGCGGAAGAGGTACATCTGACAACCGTCAGCGAAGCAAAACTTGCCCATGAAAAAGAGATCAGTCACGACGCCGGCATTGCTGCCTATCTTACGCGGCGGGGGGCAAATGTTACGTTTGATCATCTGCCGGCTGGGCGAAAGACGGTTGCCAAGGTTCTGAGCGATCATGCAGCCTCAATAGGCGCCGACATGGTGGTGATGGGGGCATATGGCCGTTCTCGCCTGCGTGAGCGTATCTTCGGCGGCGTAACCAAATCGATGCTCGATGCGCCATCCCTTCCTATATTCATGATGCGTTAGTCAAGATACGCACCCGCGATTGAACTTCATCAATGATGATCGCGGGCGCTGATGCTCTCCTCAACCTGTTCGGCAATCCGCGACATGGATTGCCATCTCAAAAAGAAAAGGAGCCATCATGAATGTGAATAGAGTAATCCCATCGCAGGTCGATCACACGGGCAGAAAACCCTTATCCTTCAAGCGGCTCCGCAAGGAGATCAACAAGATGTTTGATGACTTTTCTCACGGCATGCTGTCAGGCGATCATTCCCTGGGTCTTGGCACTGACGTCCATATGACGTTGGAACTTGACGTCCAGGACCACAAAAAGCACGTCAGTATCAGCGTGGGACTGCCGGGCGTTGATGACAAGGACATCGATGTATCTATCAGTGGCAAGTCCGTCACAATTTCCGGTGAAAAGAAGTCACGTTCGGAAGGCAGAAACGGAGAGAGTTTCATCACCGAGCGGTCCTTTGGAGCGTTCTCCCGGTCAGTCTCGTTGCCGTTCGACATCAATGCCGACAAGGTTGAGGCCAAGTTTTCCAAAGGTGTTCTGGAAATCGAGGTGGAAAAGCCCCAAGAGCTGCTTCACCAGTCTAAAAAGGTGCCTATCAAAGGTTGACTGGTCGTCAAATCTGTCCGCTTCGCCAAAACAATCGAAGCGGACTGAACTGCCCCCACTTTCGACCGGACACTCAGCATAAGCAGAAAGGCTCAAGCACGTGCTTGAGGATAGGCTTATGTCTAACGAGTATCGACACG
>NZ_JACGXN010000022.1 GCF_014138285.1 Phyllobacterium myrsinacearum | reverse complement strand
CCACAACTTTATACGGTCCCCATTCTGCAGCGCGCCGGACATATCAATTCCGCCGGCGGATACCTGCGATCCCTCACCGACAAGGCCGCCAAAGGCGAGCACGTCAGGCTTGTCAAAGGACAGGCGGAATGATGAAGGTAGCGCCGGAGCGTAATGAGGCAGCAATAATGCTTTGGAGACCCTTGCGGAAAACTCTACAAGCTGTAATATGACTACCTATGGTCATTTCGGAGTGTACGTAATGAAAGAGTCACAATTGAAAGACGTAAAAGCTACTTTCTCCGCAATCGTTGATCGGGCCGTTGCCGGTGAGCCTACTATTGTCACCCGTCACGGTCGCAAGGAAGCCGTCGTGCTTTCATTTAAGGAATACGAGCGGCTCTCTAAAGTCCCAACCTTTGGCGAGCTTCTTGCAGCATTCCCAGGCGACGCCGATGACGTTCCGGAACGGAGCCAGAGGCCCTCCCGCTCATACAATTCGGAGTTCTGAGCTTGTTTTTGCTTGATACCAACATTGTATCTGCGACATGGTCCGTAGCTGCAGCTCAAAATACACGGCCTCCAATTCTTGGCTGGCTCGAACTTCACGGTTCTGAAGTGTATCTATCGTCTGTCACCATCGCGGAAATCTGGCATGGTATCCATAGAGCGGAACCACTTGAGGCCATAACCAAGGCAAAACGGCTCCGCAATTGGGTGGCCCTGATCGAGAATCTGTATGGAAACAGAGTTCTCCCGTTTGGCAGCAAAGAAGCTTACGCCGCCGGCGCGATCCTTGATCGTGCTCGAGCGCATGAACCTGGATTTGCTGACATCGCTATTGCGGCTACTGCGGATGCCAACGGTCTGACGGTGTTAACCGCTAACGAAAAGCATTTTGGACCGATGGGGGTAAAATGGTGGAATCCGTTGAAGGAATTGCCGCTGTCTTCATAAAGACCGCAGTCCCCGCAAAGTCTGCGTGAATCCTCACAGCGTCCATTAGCGCGCGTCGGGAACGTGGAACCGGTTCAAAAACCTGATTATCAAAGTTGATCTGTACAAAGAGGAAAATCATGAGAAACGATGGATTAAATAGTAAAAACAGTAAGATAATTAGGCATTACCTCTTACTCGCGTGTACCACATCCACCTTGTAAGCCGAAATTCACACAACGGGATTTATGGAACTCTCTCTTCCTACTCTCCATTCATCAACCAACTGAACCAAAAGGGTCCCGTCGATTCAATCTTTGAATTGGACCGAGAAGTGACGCCGGCCGATCATTGATTTTCACATCCGCTTTACGCCGCCATCCCGGTCATTCGCACCACACGACAAATTTCCTGAAAGCCTTCCGTCCGCTTCGTCATGGCTCTCATGAACCCCATATCGACGCGCCTCATCTCAGCGGCAACCTGATGAAACTGCTACTGGCACGTCAGGCTTGACCATCATTAAGTTCATCTGGCCACATCTGTGCTCCATGCAAAATGCGCAGAATACGAATAGCATCGTCAGCAAATGTGTACGCAGCAACATAAGAAGTTTGTGAAATAACGAGTTCTCGGGGTACCCAGGACTCTGCCAAGTCTTCCGCTTTCCGGAAATTCCATGAGACGACGAATAGCCAGGCCGATCTGTTCATCCACCCTGACTGCAGCGGTGGGACTTTCAGCTACAATGTAATCAAAAATGGCGTCGCGGTCGAGAAGAGCATACTGCGTCCAAACAAGCTTCCTCATTGATCTGAGGAGCCCTTTAGGAGTGCTGAACGGCGCCGGCTGACAAAATGGGCTTCAACGTCCGCATCATCAATATCCGGCCGAGTGTCGTTAAGGGCTTGTTGAACCTTGATGCGAAACCATTCGTCATAAGCAGTACTGTTGCTAAGTAATTCAAGCGGCAGCGCACCCTCCCTCGCAGTCCGCGTCAACAAAATGCGGACAACGTCCGAGACCGTAAGTCCCATTCCTTCAAGAACAGCCGTGGCACGTTCTTTTACTTCATTATCTATTCGCGTCTGAACCAATGCGTTCGAAGCCATGATTGGTACTCCTTTGTCGAATGAAAATGTAATGCAAATGAACGACAAATGCTAGATGCCGCTCGAATTGAATGACGGTGTGCACAAAGTCAAAGTGAAAAAAATCAACAGTTGCTCGCGCTGCGGACAACTTGGAAACCTTCGTTTGTAAATGCGATATCAGGCTGTTTTCGGTATTTTCGATTAGAGATAAAAAGTCGGCAACGGCTATTTCACGCGTTTGATTTCAGCGATGTTCATATGGCCGCCTTACGAGGATTCGAACTGAAAGCCATGCAATTGACAAAAAGCTTCGCCAAATCCGATGCCACGGATCACAGTACGGGATTTATGGAACTGGCTGCAGGCTACCGTGTTAGATTCGGAGAGCACAGATCATCCCGCATAAAAGAAATAGACCTTTCCACGGTCGGGATCGATGACTGTAACACTCCCACCTTTACCCATATTATAGAATGAACCCGGCGTTTGGATTGCCCGATCGACATCCACCTCACGGTCCTTTTGAATAGGGATCGTGAAACCATACTTTTCGAGATATTCCGCGACGGTAGCTGGATGCGGTTTCAGTCTCTCTGCCGACATCATTGCCAGATCTCTATCATACGAATGCCAGCTCTCACGATCGCTAACATCACCAACAGGCGTCTTAAGCCACACCTTCGATCCACCTGGAAGCCGCTCGCCAAGTTGTGCGCCCTGTTGTTGCACCCAACGTGTGCTTGCATCTGACAGACGATAAACCACAAAACCGGTTTCATTGCCTCCCGGACCGAATCCCCATGGTTCCTCCAGGCGGTATTCCACAGATGCTACTTCGAGTGGTGGTGGAACACGGGCAAGCACGGCGCGGTGTTCATATACTTTCCAAGCGATGTAGGGAGATGCGAACAAGATCAAGCCCAGGAACACGATCAAAGATCGCCACAGCGGCTGGTTCGTTCGACTTCTTCGCCAGAGTGTTGATTTCCACTGAGAACTGACCCGGTCGGGGTGCGGATAAAAACTTGGACTTCAAAGAAGGTTGTTCATTTATTCCTATGAAGACAGGATGCGAGCGGTTGAGCTCTACATCAAGCTGGGCAAACATGTCAGAACGGCGATTTGTCAGCTGGGTTATCCAACCAAGAATGCATTGAAGGGCCGGTAATCGGGAATACGAGCAACGTCTTGATTTGCTTGTAAGCTGTGCGGTCCGAGCTCCAATTTGCTAAGACGCAACCAGCGTGGACGTCACGCTCTTCCAATATCGTAGTTGATTACTTTCACATCAGGGATGATCTGAGACAGATAATCGAAATCACGAACGTTGGCAGTCAGCACTGCCGCGCCAAGTGCGCGAGCCTGCAAAAGCACCAAGGCGTCATTTAAGAATTTTCTCTCGAGGCCGGCATTTCTCGCACTGTTTGTAAGGCGAACCAATAGCCCGGCAAGGATTCCCGCCCATCCCCAAGCATTTGAACTGGGGGCATGCAGCCTGTGGCCACCCATATCATCAATCGTTTCCTCGACAACTTTAAGCACTGCTCGCGTGTTTGGATGAGCAGGATCCAGACGCCCAAACACGTGCGTCAACTCGGCCAGGCAAACCGATGAGTGATGACAAAGGCGATAAGTCAGTAAAGCATCGACCTTGTCATCTGTTTTGCCCTGGAGAACATCAAGATAAACGCATGTATCGAGGAGAATGGGACCACCGACCAAGGGTTCATCCTTCACCCAACTGAGCAGCTCTTTGCTACGAGGCGTGGCGAGTACAGATTTTTTCTCGGGTTTGAGCGCGCGGAGCGCAGCTTGAAGGTCAAACTCCAAGGTCGATATCCGCCCGAATCTTGCCTTTCCGGCGCACAAGGCGGGCGCCAAAATCATCCTCGAGGGCAATACGGGAAAGCGCTAGTTCCAGTAGTTCGGTATCGGACTCTACATGCGCCCGCCGCTTCGCTGCAGCGAGAAGTTCTGAGGGTACCCGGCCCGAAAGGCGTGAATCCTTTCCCGCTCCAAGAAGTCCGCTCGCACGCGCCTCTTCCAGCAATAAACGATTGCGTGTTAGTGCAATCTCCTTTGAATCAACGGTTTCTGCTCGACTGCGAACGGTCATTGTCATCTCCTAAGTTCAACACAACATATAATATGTTCAACACTCATTCAAGAGTGAACACAACCTGATTTTGAGGGGGCGATACCGTCAAAAGCTGTATGCAGGTCGCACCAGAATAGTGCTTATCTGTTAGATGGCAGGACAACGGCAACGCGGACACATGATCCAGCAATTTACATGTACGAGAGACCAACCAGAAACTGATGCGTAACGGGATTTATGGAACTACCGTGAGCTCGGGCCTAGGAATTCAGAGAAAAACACAAATCATCTAAACGACCCTTTGTAGATGCCGCAAAGAGGCTTACTCGCTGGATCACGACTGCGGTTACGGGCTTATTGCCCTATAACTGATCTATCTGACGGCTGGTCCGACGTTGTTATCCAACGCATGTTTCAATTCGGCGATTGGGAAGCCAGAGGCACCTATTCGTGCAGGAATGACCAAGAACATGCTTGGTGACATGTAAAGCAGGACTGAGGTGTCATTGGAACGCCAGCGGATGAAATCCTTCCATAGTAATTTGCTTTCACCACGTTCGCTGCGAGACCACAAACAATCAGGATCAAATGCGAAACTCAGGACAACATGAGCAAGTGGCTGCATATTGTAGTTCCTGCTCGCAAACCATGGGGTATAAATCCATCTCATGACCGCCCCTACAAGTATCATTCCTGCGGGGATTAAAAGCCAAATGGATTTTCTATGATCGTCCAGGGCGAAAAGCCCAGTGGGGATGCCAATCAGCAGCAAGACTACCCAGTCCCTGATCCGGGGAGCGCTGTGGAGCTGTTGTGCCCGAATAAAGTCTTGCTTGGTGTATTTGACCTCAGTCCAAACCAATTCTGCTTCCTGCATGGCATTCCCCCTCCCGCGAAGGCCTCTCGATTGATCGAAATTAGAAGAAACTTGCCTCACAAGTATCTCAAACAATGGCATCGTTCGGCCACGTGAACCTCAATCTGGAAGATTTGCCCTTCCATGGACGCCAAGACGGGCCAGAAGAGCGGGTGACGCGATTTGGCGGCCGGACCAATTCTGGACGCTGTCGCGAAAAACCTGCCTGTCTTCGTCAGATGCAAATAATCTGGCCGGCCAAGCATGAGCCGCCGTTTTCGACATCCAGAAGTAGAAGGTTCCAGCATCTTCTTCCAATGCATATAATGTATCCCACGGACAGGTGATCGTCTGGCCACTTACAGTGAAGGTGACGCCGTCTTTGTCGACCGTGGATGTGATCGGCTTGCCTATCGCCCCGGACTTTGCCAACCGTTTGTAATATATATGGCGTAGAAGTCGACGCAAAGGTTTAAGAAGCAGCGCCCCCACCAGCATACCAGCGATCACAATGATCGCGACATAGGCAGTGAACTCCGCTTTATTCCCGGCCTGCCATTTATCGAAATTGAGCATCAACCCGGCGAAAAGCGCAATGAACCCTGCTGCCCCCAGAGCTGGGCCAAGCGGCAACGTCTGGCGCGTTAGATGTTGAATATCAAGATGATCGTCAAGTTCGAACTCGAAGGTCTTGCTGAAGCCAGGCCGATCTGGTGATGCCCAGATTTTCGGAACTGAACCGGGATAACGCTCGGTCATAATTCAACCTTACCAAAGTGAGTGCCGGAGATAACGATGGATTCAGTACTAACCCGGCCCTGTCAATGGAATCTACTCGTCGTCCTCGATCAGGGGACTCTTTTCGAACCATGCCCGACCTTGTGTCACTGTCCTATTGGTAGACGCTGGCGATCTAGTCAGGAACGGCGATTGCTACTGCGGCAAGCTGATTGACCAGCTTGGCCCTTGTGATCGGCATGTCCAAGCGCCATTCGAGCATGCGGACCCTATGGCGGTCGAAAAGAATCCGCTTTTTCTTATCGCCCGCACGGGTGAGATCAAAGTCTTCCTTCCTGCCGAACAACGCCACCAGCTCTTAGTGCTGCAGGCCCTGATATTCGATCGCGAGCCCAAGCTCGGGTACGTGAATGTCGATCGACTGCATGCCAAGAAACGCCGGCCGCGACTGATGAATTACCGATGGCCAGACGGTGCGTACGAAATCGAGGAGCGCGACCTTAGACACCCAGCCCCGCGCCGCGCCGCGTCACCAATGACGCCGACAGGCGAGATCAGCAGGCAAACCCGGGCAGCGTGCCACTGCCTTAGTGACGTTCAAGTCGGTCTCCGCCTGTGGTGTGGGTTGACCGCATCAAACTACCGACCCATCAACAATAACCATCGGTCTTCCCCTTGAGCAGCACTCAATTCGCGCTTCAACGCGATACACGTCGCGAAGAAGTATCTCCGATATCACCTCGTTGGTCGGCCCGCTTGCGATCATTGAGCCATCAGCAATTACAATTGTTTGATCGCAATAGCGCAGAGCATGGTTGAGATCGTGTAGTGCGATCATGATCGCAAGCCCTGATTGCTCGGAGAGGTTTTTCATAAAGCCGAGAACCTCTATCTGCCTGAACAGATCAAGTGCTGAGGTGGGTTCATCCATCAACAACACTTCCGGTCTACGGATCAAAGCCTGTGCAATTGAAACAAGCTGGCGCTGGCCTCCCGACAGTTCGCCAAGTCCTTTAAAGGCAAGTGCTTCGATCTTGAGTGCGGCAAGGATTTGATCGATCTCGCGAAGTTCGCTGTCGTGCACTTTCCATCCAGAGCCTTGCTTGGCGGCGAGCAATATAGACTCATAGACGGTCAGAACTGCATTGGCTCCTGTATCCTGAGGCATGTAGCAGATTGTTTCCGGACCCTTTGCCGTGTCCGAAAGATGAACCAGACCAGGTCCGGAGATAAGACCTGCGATCCGCTTGAACAGTGTTGATTTGCCCGCCGCATTCGGTCCGATGACGGCGGTCATGCTGCCGGCCTTCATCACACCACTAGTGACATCGGCGAGCACTGTCTGCTTGCCATATCTTGCACCGAGTTTTTCAAGCGCAATGCTTACCATGACTTCTTCCGATGCGTGAAAATGAGCACAAAGAAAAATGGCACGCCAACCAAGGCTGTCATGACACCGATCGGCAGCATAGCTCCGGGGATCAGCGTCTTGCTTACGACCGAGGTCGCAGACAGAAGAAGCGCACCGCAAAGAGCGGAAGCCGGGAGGAAGAAACGCTGGTCTTCGCCGACCAGCATGCGTGCAATGTGGGGACCGACCAGTCCAATAAAACCGATTGTACCAACGAAGGAGACGGGAATCGCGGCAAGAAGACTGACAGTCATCATAGTCTCCAATCGCAGCCGGCGCACATTGATGCCAAGGCTCGCCGCCTTGTCTTCACCAAGGCGCAATGCCGTTAGCGCCCAGGCACGCTTTGCGAACAGCGGCATAACGACGATGACTATCGAAGCGGTGATTGCCACTTTGGGCCAAGTCGCCTTGGTCAGGCTGCCCATTGTCCAGAACACCACCGCCGCCAATGCCTGTTCGGACGCCAGATATTCAAGTAGCGACAGAAGTGCATTGAATGTGAAGACCAGTGCGATCCCAAGCAGTACAATCGTTTCCACCGCAACGCCGCGCATCGTCGAAGCAAAGTGAATGAACAAGGCGGCAAGCATAGCCATCAGGAAGGCATTTATTGGCACCATGAATTGGGTGGCAAGCGGAAAAACGGCAACACCTCCGACAAGAGCAAGCGCCGCACCGAAACCCGCTGCCGCAGAGATGCCCAGAGTGAAAGGGCTGGCCAGCGGATTGGCAAGGATAGTTTGCATTTGCGCACCAGCTACTGAAAGCGACGCTCCCACTGTGAGCGCCATCAGCGCAATCGGCATGCGGATATCCCAGATAACCACACGAAGCTGACCGGTGGCGGCAAAGGGATGAAAAATCGTCGTCAGGACGTCGGACAGCGCATAGTTTGCGGGTCCCAAGGCCATGTCGATAGAAACGCTCAGAAACAGTCCTACAATCAGCAGGGCAATGAGCACACTACGGCGCAGCACCAACGCCCGGTATGCGGCCTGCCCGGTTTGCGCAAGCCTGTCGTTAGGAACAGCGGCCATCCGATCTATTGCCCGTCTTTCAGCGAAACGAAGTAACCGGACTTGTAATCAAGAGGCAAAAAGCGCGCGTGCAGTTCCTTGAAGGTCGCCGTTGGATCGAGGTCTGCGAAAAGGTCCGGATGCAGCCATTTCGCAATCTCCTGGATAGCGACAAACTGATAAGGATTATTGTAGAACTGATGCCAGATGGCGTGGACATTACCGTTCTTTACGGCTTTAACACCTGTGAACGCAGGACGTTTGGTCAAGGCGTCGAGTTTGCGCTGCGCTTCCTTCTCATCAGCACCATACCCCACGCCAACCCAGTTACCGCCGGGAACATAGCCTTCCCAATTGCCGCCTGTGACAATAATTTGATCAGGATTGGACGCGATAATCTGTTCGGGGTGCACATTACCGAAAGTGCCCGGAATGATATCTTTTGCCATGTTGGTGCCACCGGCGACTTCAACCATCTTGCCGAAATTTTCGTTACCGAACGACATGCAACAGTCATCGGAATAGCCGCCTGCCCGTTCAATGAAAACCAGTGGCTTCGATGGATTGGCTTTCGCCAGCACATCCGTGACCTTTGAAATGTTCTCAGCACGGAATTTGACGAACTCTTCGGCTTTGTCTTCTTTACCGAAAAGCTTGCCGATGATGCGGATGCTCGCTTCAGTGTTCTCCATCGGTTTTTCGCGGAAATCGATGTAGACGATAGGGATTCCCACCTTCCCGAGCTTATCAATGTATCCTGCTTCTTCGGTGGCAGTCTTGGCATCCACGTTCATAATGATGACATCAGGCTTGAGTGAAACCGCCTGCTCGACGTCAAATGTCCCGTCTTTCATGCCGCCAAAGGTTGGGATTTTGGCAATCGTGGCATCTTTTGCGAGATATGCCGAATAGCTTTCCGGATCAGCTTTTGGCAAATCATCGCGCCATCCCACGATGCGCTTGAACGGATTGTCACGATCCAGGATTGCAGTGAAATAAACCTGCCTACCTTCGCCGAGAATGACGTGCTCGACAGGAACGTTAACTTCCACATCACGACCGGTAATGTCTTTAATCGAGATCTTGTCAGCGAGTGCTGCACTCGAAAAAATCACAGACCAACTCATGGCGGCAAAAGCCACCTTGCCAAATAACCGCATCGCTTTTACTCCGTGGGAAACTGAGGCGTTCTATTATTTCATGACTTTATAAGTCAACATATATTTTTAAGATATGTCATTTGGAATACTGACACTTAACGAAATGCAGGACACACATGGCAGACGGCCCTATCGATGGATCAAACTTCAATCTCCGTGACGAAATCAAGGCCTACTGGTCGGAGCGTGCATCCACCTTCGATCTGTCACCGGGTCACGAGATATTCTCGGAGAAAGAGCGAGCCGCCTGGCATGCCCTGATCGTCAGACATCTCGGCAGGAGTGAAGGTCGAGCGGCATTGGACCTTGCTTGCGGAACCGGAGTTGTATCGCATCTGCTTGACGATCTTGGCTTCAAGGTGACCGGAATCGATTGGGCCGAGCCCATGCTCGAACATGCACGCGCCAAAGCAACCGCCAGGCAACGAAACATAATATTCAGGCTTGGCGATGCAGAAAACACCAGAGAGCCGGACAGCCACTATGACGTCATAACAAATCGTCATCTGGTATGGACATTGGTTGATCCGCAAGCCGCGTTTGCCGAATGGCACCGAATTCTCAAACCCGGCGGTCGGGTCCTGATCGTTGACGGCGATTTCGTCAACATGAACTTTAAGGAGCAAATAATCGCAAAGGTCTCTGTGCTTTTCCAGCGACTGGGTTTTGCTTCCGTTGAAACCGCGAGGACGACATCACAATTACTCGAAACACACCGGAGCATTCTTTCGCGCGTTCATTTTTCAGACGGCGCACGCGCCAGCGCTGTTGCAGAGATGTTGAAGATGACAGGTTTTGAGAACGTTACGATCGACAGTGATTTGCGTCGCATACATCATGCTCAGTTTGGTCATCTGGGTTTTTGGAGAGGCATGGCGCGTATCACCCAGCATCGTTACGCCATCGTGGCAACCAAAGAAAGATATTTTGAGAAATGAATAGGCTCTGTCGCAAATCGTTTACATAGCGTTCGTCCAACGAAAAACTTCCGACGATTAGGGCCATGCACATTAAAGAGACGCTGATGCGATTAAAACTTTGGCTTCAATAACCCGGACGCGCCCTGTTGGATGGAGAACGAACCGCGCGGTTGCATCCATGGAATGATCCCGGCTATGGCACAGTCTCGCGCAGCATGAAACAGCATTGGCATCAACAAGTCTCTCCTATATTAGCTCGAGCAACGGAATGACTGATTGATCAAAATGACATCCTTTGAATTCCTTGCATTTCTGAAGGCCAGCCAGAGATACTTGGGCTGTGCTTCTCCATCAAAGGGTTGGCGGCGACGTCTTGAAACACGCTTGCCGACACTCTCAGTCCCGTCGATGCATCTCGCACGATATCACGACTGCCGGCCCGATAATCCATTGGCATCATCAGGATGAAGGCCACCGCTGGCGCGATCCGCAGTATTGGGCCGGCCTTTCTGCTCCTTTTTGCATTGCAATTCATCTCCATGGGAGCCATGGAGATGAGCGGCCCATTCTGGCCGATCCAGATCAAGACGTTTGGCACCACACAGAGTATCTTTTCTCTCGCAAGCATTGGCGTCTACGTCTGCCCGATGATGGGCATATCGCTGACCAGCGTCTTTTGGGGTCGGATCGGCGATCGTTATGGAAACCGGTTGATGATGGTGCGCGCACTTGCCGGATTGGCTATCACCCAGTTACTTATCGCCTTTGCTCACGACGTCTGGCTGATCCTTGCATTGCGCTTTTTGCAAGGCGCGTTCGCTGGCTATATAGCGCCAGCGCAGGCTTACAGCGTAGAGATCACCGACGGCCGTAATCGAACCAGATTGTTCGCCTGCCTGCAGGTTGCGACCAATGTTGGATCGCTTGTGGGAGCTTTCCTTGGCGGTCTTATTCTTGACGCCGCATCCTTCTCGGACATTAACCTGATAGCTGGAATTGTCTGCGGTTTATGTACGCTCATTGCCTGGTTGATGCTTCCGGTGCCGAGGAACCAGCGTGTACCGACCGGCATTTCTCAAATCCAAACCCGCGAATCCATCACTGCCAAACATCCCTTAATCTCTGGACTTTTTTGGCTGACCAGTATGCTTCTCGCCAGTCGCATGGTGCTCCAGGTCCCCTTCGCCTTGTACATGATGCAAGTCTTTGGTGCCCGCCACTGGATGGTGGGCTTTTGCTACGGGTTGCTTGCTCTTGGTTTTGTGATCGGTGCACCGCTATGGGCACGGTTTTTGAAAGACAGCGCGAAGATGAATATTCTTGGCTGGATGATTATCATTTCGGCAAGCTGCGCCCTGGTTTCCACGGTTGCAGGTCTGACGACATCCATCAGTATATTCGCGTTCATCTATCTGGTCTGGGGCGCGCTTCTGGGAGGGACCACACCCGTGCTGCTCGCACTGATATCAACGCTCACGCCGGTTGACCGGCAAGGGTCGGTTCTCGGACTTGCCCAATCCTGTCAGCAAGCAGCCTCGATTGCTGGTATCGCGGTTGGCGTCGGGGCAATGCAGTTTCTCGGTTTGCAGACTGTATTTCCATTGGTTTCAACCCTTTACACATTGTCGCTTTTTCTCGCATTGGCTCTCTGGTTTAAGTCACGCAAGGCGCTCAAAGAAGGAATTCGATTGTGAGAAGACGCTATTGGATATGTGAAGTTGCAGTGATTGTGCTTGCACTGTTGGCCCTTTGGCAATATCCGGCAATGGCACAAGAGGGACAATCACCGATCATTGTGACAGACGTGGCCGGACGCAAGGTGACTGTTAATGCACCGGTCAGAGGCATGCTGCTCGGTGAGGGCCGACAACTCTATCTTATCGCTTCGCTGGAACCAAAAGATCCGCTTTCACACATCGTCGCTTGGCGCAACGATTTGATTCAAGCCGACCCGGGCACGTATGCGCAGTATCTTGAGGCGTTTCCTGATCTTGCGAAGCTTCCGACTTTTACCGGACAGGAAGGTAGCTTGATCGACATCGAATCGACGATCCTGCGCAAGCCCGACGTGGTTCTGCTTAACATTGAGGCCATGCGCGCCAATGATGATGCTGGATACATTGAAAAACTCGCAGCCTTGGGTATCCCGGTGCTTTACATCGATTTCCGTCATCATCCGCTTGAAAATACAGAGCGGACCATTCGCCTGTTGGGGGAAATCATGGATCGCAAGTCACGCGCCGAGGAAATCATCGCCTTTCGCCGGCAGGCAGTTGAACGGGTAACGGACGTACTCGACAGAGTAAAACCTGATCGTCCGCGCGTATTCCTCGAGCGCATCGGCGGCTATTCGGACGATTGTTGTCTGTCCTTCGGTGCGGAAAATTTCGGAAGGTATGTCGAACTGGCTGGCGGACACAATATCGGTAGCGACATTCTTCCGACGACCTTCGGTCAAATCAATCCTGAACAGGTCATCGTATCAGATCCGCAGCACGTTGTTGTTACCAGTTCTGACTGGCAAGTCTATGCTCCGGGTGGCCATTGGATTCCGCTCGGTCCGGGCGCGGATCCCGAGATCATGCGCAAGAGACTAGAATGGTACTTGACCCGGGATGCTTATACCGGGACTCAAGCCCAGAAGACACGTAATTTCCACGGCATCTGGCACCAGTTCTACAATAGCCCCTATGAATTCGTCGCCGTTCAGCAGTTGGCAAAATGGTTTCACCCCGATCTCTTTGCCGATCTCGATCCCGATGCGACCTTCGCCGAATATCACCGGCGTTTTCTGCCAATTGTCTACAAACCAGGCTATAGTGTCAGCCTGACGGCAAAAATACCGTAAAAATGCAAATGGATGAACCGGTTTTTCCACCTGCCTGCGAGAAAATATCACCGCTGGACTCCTGTTTCACACGACAGCCTTGTTCGTGTTAACTGTTGTGGGCCTGAAGCAACAGGGCGCGTCTGCCACAGGCGAACAGCTATGTTGTGATTGGATGCTGATTTCAGAATTCCGTTCCTCAAAAGCCTGTTGTCATAGACAATTTCACAGTCAAAGGCGCGCCCTGCGAGATAGTGCCGAAGCTTGCAACGCCCGACCAATAGTCCTTGTTGAACACATTTTCGATTGACGCGCGAAAAGTCACCGGCCGATCCTCGATTTTAGTTGAATAGCGCGCGCCAAGATCAAGCCTCACCCAAGAAGGTAGTCTCTGTGTATTGGCAGTATCGGCAAACTGTTCGTCTGTATAGATTACGTTTGCTGCAAGCGTCAGGCCTTTCATGAATGGCGTATCCCATTCGGCACCTAGATTGGTTTGGATCGAGGGGACGCCGATCGGAGTGTTACCAACTGTTGTAGTATTATCTGTCTTGGTGAGTTCGCCATCAATGAAAGCCACCCCGCCCAGAAGCCGCAGGTTCGAGCTGACCTCGCCAGCTATATTGACCTCAAGGCCGCGGTTGCGTTGTTCTCCTCCGTCCACAAAGATCAAACCCGCTCCCTGGCTTTCAAGCTGCCCGTAGGGCTTCTCGATCTGGAAAACAGCCATGGTCAGTATAACCCGGTCAAGATCGATTTTTGCGCCGATCTCATATTGCTTTGACTGATACGGGGCCAGAGTTTCGCCGGCATTTACCGCAGTAGCCGGTGCCGTATCGCCCACGCCAAGACCTTCGATGTAGTTGGCGTAGAGCGATACGTTTTCCCATGGTTTGACTACAAGACCGACGAGCGGCGTGACCGAAGTTTCGTTAGATGAAGAGGTCGTTGCGCCTGTCGTTGCGTTGAAATTGTTCGAATCGATCGATTGCAAGCGTCCACCGACCGTCAATTGCACGCGTTCGTCAAGAATCGACAACGTGTCCGACAATGCGAGCCCGGAGAGAGTGCTTTCCGATGCTCTCCCCACGTTTCCCGGTGCCCGCACATTCTGTTCAGGACGCAATACTGGATGATAAATGTTGGTCAGTTGCGCAGTACCTGAAGCGGAACCGCGATCCAATGTCTGCCGCAAATATGTGGCCTGAAATGTGACCGCGTGCGTAACCAACCCGGTATCAAACTGCGCACGCGCGCCGGTTTCTGCTGTCATTCTATCGACGTCGAACACGAAGTTCTGCGGCACAACACTGACGTCACCATTTGAATTCAGAAGGGTTGGTGTACCGAAAAGTCTTGTGACATGCGAATTGCCTCCGCCGACCGCACCAAAAACCGTTATCGTGTCGTTGAGGTCATATTCGGCTCGAGCTAGCCAAGAAAGATCCCTATTTTTTGACCATTCCCAGGGTTCCTCAATATTTAGCCGTCCGTTGGGAGCCTCGGGAATGGTGATCCCCGCTACCGGGAAGAAGGGGCGCTGCGGAGCAGTAAAATCCTGCTTTTGGCCGATGAGGTCAACGGTCGCGCGAAAACTCTCTCCCTTATAGTCCAGAGCAAGAGCCCCGACATACATCTCCCGGGTCTGATCATCAATTGGCGTATCTCCGCCGTGTAGACTGCCGTTGAAGCGCATCCCGAATTCGCGTTCTTCTCCGAAGCGGCGCGCGATATCGAGGTGCGCGCCACCCTGCAGATTGGATACGTAGTCCGTGGTCAGCCGCGTCAGATCCACTTCTGGAGCACGCTTGGGAACAAGATTAATCACGCCACCGACACTGCTGTTTGGTGAAATACCATAAATTAAAGCGCTCGGTCCCTTAAGCACTTCAATACGTTCTGCGTAATCAGTAGAGACACGATAGGTCGGAGCAACGCCATAGACACCGTCGAAGGCGATTTCCCCGAAATTACCTTCATTGACGGGGAAACCACGGATATAGAAAGAGTCGACCATGCCCCCCGTGGCGTGAGTATTTCTGACAGATGGATCCCTCGCAACCACGTCTGCGACGGTACTCGCACCCGTGTTCTCGATTGACTTGGCGGTATAGGTTGTCGTGCTGAAAGGCGTATCCATCACGTCACGGTTGCCGAGCATTCCCACGCGGCTGCCTTTGGCGACCTGTCCGCCCGAATATTCTTCCGGAAGAGACGACGACCACTCCGATGCCCTGATGGTGATAGGTTTCAATTCGATCACATCCTGCGCTACTGCTGGGGTGCACGCCCCTGCAACCAGTGCTGATAGAACCCCAATACGCTTATTCACACCACGCCCCTTCAATTCACTTTGAACGCGCTTTATTGATCCCGACGCGCGACCGTCAGAGGGAGCTATATAACATGATTTATTTAGTCAAGATAAACTAACGATTGAGCGGAGCAATCGCGCGGAAGGCTTTATGAAACCCTTAAAACTGAACGAAATTGAGGGAGTAGTATATCACGCCACCTCAGAAGCGCGGCAACACATCGCGAACTTTATTGAAGACGCATACAATTGGCAAAGGTTACATTCAGCGCTCAACTATCTTACCCTGGGGAGTATCCGATATGCTCCGGCGCAAAGGCACCGGTTGGATGGATGGTTTATTCAGTATCCCGGCAGGTGGTCTTGAAGCCGATGAAATTATTGGTGCCGCGGCGATCCGCGAGGCCTGTGAAGAAGTCGGGGTACAAATAGAGCCTGTAGACCTTCAGTATGTTCACACCTTGCACAGCAACGGACGGCCGAACATGGCTGGGGCATTTCTTTCAGGTGACAGTATGGGAAGGCATCCCCTCGTTGCGTGAACTCGACAAACACCGCGACCTACAGTGGTGCACCCTCGACGCGCTTCCTCCAGATACTATTCCTTATGTCCGACAGGCCCTTTTATTCGTAGCACGCAACCGGCCGTATTCGGAATATGGATGGGATTGACCCTGAGAGACGTTGACCGGCATCTTACCCCATCTGGATCCGGCTTAAGTTCCGCATAGCTAGACTAGGCCGAAAATCAGGCAGTGCCGATTAGCCCCAAAGCAAAACCGAACGCGCCAAGTAAATGGAGGCTGTCTCACCAACACTAGGTGTTTAGTCCCGGCATTTGATGGTGCGGGTTGAGTGTAAACCGTTCTGGCTCGCTTGCCCAGATTTTGCAGATGTATTCATAGGGCGTGAGGCCTCGCAGCGTCTTCAGCCGACGTCCGTAATTGTAGGCGTCGATAAAGTCGTGGAGGTGCGCGGTTAGCTGGGCATGGCTGTCGTAATGGTAACGTTTGACAGTCGCTTCCTTGATCGTTCGGTTCATCCGCTCGACCTGGCCGTTGGTCCAGGGATGCTTGATTTTGGTGAGCCTGTGCTCGATCCCATTCTCACGACAACGCATGTCGAACATGTGCGTCATGTAGGTGGCCGTGGGGCCATCGGCATAACGTGGTGGGAAGGTGAACTGGATGCCATTATCCGTCAGGACGGTATGAATTTTGTAGGGCACGGCGGCGATCAGCGCGACCAGAAAGGCGGACGCTGATGTCCTGCCCGTTTTGGTGACCAACTGGACGAAGGCAAACTTGCTGGTCCGGTCGATCGCCACGTAAAGATAGAGTTTGCCTTCGGCCGTACGCACTTCGGCGATGTCGATGTGGAAGTAGCCGATCGGGTAGATCCTGAACTTCCTTTTTGGTTCCTTTTCGCCCGTCACGTCTGGCAATCGGCTGATCCCATGCCGTTGTAGGCAGCGATGCAGGGACGAGCGTGTCAGATGCGGGATCGTGGCCTGCAGAGCATAGAGACAATCATCAAGCGGCAGCAGTGTATGCCTGCGGAAGGCAACGATGATCGCCTCTTCTTCGACTGAAAGCGTCGTTGAGCGCGCGTCTCTCGGACCGGTTGGCAGGTCCTTCACCGCAGTACGCCGCTTCCACTTCGCTACTGTCTTCTGGTTGATCCCATAGCGCTTCGCCAGAACCCTCAAACTCTCTTGACTATGTTGTATCGCTCGACGGACCGCCTCTGTCGTGCGGGCGCTCCCGTGTAAAATCTGACCCATAGCGCATCCTTCCATTTCTGGTCGAATAATGCACCATCAAATGCCGGGACTAAACACAGTTCCACAAGTGTCTCCAGCAAAGCATCCCAAACGCCTTGTTCTGCCCAACGTCGGAAGCGGACATACACAGAGTTCCATTTGCCATAGCGCTCATGCATGTCCCGCCAGGGGCAGCCAACACGCAGGACATGCAGCATCCCGTTCAGAAAACGTCGGTTGTCCTGCGCTGGACGAGATTTTCTGCCGCGTTCAGAAGGAACAAGCGTTCCCACGATTTGCCACTCGGCATCCGTCAGATCCCCACGAGCCAAAATCACCTCCTAAAAGGAAGTCCTGAATCATATCCAAACTGATTTGGGAATCCACTTTGTCAACACTACCTAGGCAAATCTAGACCATTTCGATTGTAGCTCATCTGTCTACAATCACGATTAAAAGCCTGTTTTGTATCGCCTATTCGATAGTATATCTTGGACAGAGTGTGGACTACAGACCCGCTCGTTATCTCCTCTCGTTCCGAGTAAATATTTGATTTGGCGAAAACAGGAATGAAAGCGGCCAAACGAACGACGACTGCTTCGCGCTCCATTGCTACCGTCAGGTGGATCGAACTTCCAGGGAGTGACCACTCGAAGGCGACGGCAATACCAAGCTTGAACTGTTGCCAAAACGGCGAACAATCATGCGACTTTTTCCTTATGGTCGCGCAGACGTTCCAAGTTCTCCAACTGCGCGCGGTATCATTCGAAGGCGCATAAGGTGTGATGCTCGCAAACATCTGAGCGAGGACACAGGAGTCGATCGTAAGCGAGTTTCCCATCCCATATAGCGCGGTCATTTGAGATTTGCGATTCTCCAACTCTTGGTGATTTGGATGGAGAGCCCGGAGTGTCAACTTCTATCATTACGCCTATGCCTGGTGCTAGGTGCTACGCCGTCGTTGAGCACCTCGAAGCCCGGCCATTGCAGCCTCGTCGTGGCTGGACAGACGAGACGAAGACACGGCTAGTGGAAGAGAGACTGGAACTTGGTGCGAATGTTTCGGCAATTGCCCGGCGCGAGGGCGTGTCGCCATCGCAGTTATTTGGCTGGCGCAAGAAGGCGATCGAGGGCGGTGTCATCCATCACTTGGGATCTGACGAGGAAGATGGGCTGAGCTTTGCACGGGCCAGCCTGTTGCATCGGCAACACCAGCAGTCATAGAGATTGTCATCAAGGATGTGGTGCTCCGGGTGAGCTCTGCCGTTGATGCCAGACACATCGCAACAGTGTTGCAGGCGGTGCGCGGCTGATGCTCATCCCTTCAAACGCGTCAAACCCACGTGGGATGCCGTGTAGCTCTTCACATGCGCCAAGCAAGTATTCGCTGCTCTGCAGATTCACGTCAGGTCTTAAATAGCCAGATCACTAAATTTCAATTTCGCTCGTAAACCCTCCTTTAGCTCAGACCTGCTTTGATGCCCAGATGGCGACAGATGACTTCAAACCGGATTGGACAGTTCTTAAGTGGGTGCTGATCACGCTAACTGCTGTAGTACTCATCCCGCTGCTCGCGTTCGCCGCCCTTTTCGCTGCATTGTCTGACTATGCAAGGGCATACTATTTTCTGGCGCTCTGTTTCATCGTCCTGCTGGGAATTTCTATTCGCAGATATCGCCTTGAGAAGAGAACAAGGTTTCGGCATATGAAATCAAAGTCCGACGCATTGCAAACTCTCGAGCGTGACGAGTTGGACGCCGCAAGGGCATGGAAGAAACCTGACTCCGGTGCGGCGTCCCCAACGAACATCAGTAACGGCATTGAAGGCAATACGCCACCGTCGATCCCCTCATCCCCATAACTCCATCTGCCGCAAGCTGTGTGTTCGGGTTGGGTTTGACCGGCGTCGAGGGCGATCCTACAAATGATTTGTGGTGTCACAGGAAACAATAGCCTCCAGTTGGTCTGACTACCGTCGATGACAACGCGGTCGGGTCGGCCATGACGTGCCAGCGCCTTTCTGAAGAACCGCTTGGCCGGCAGCAAGTCACGCTGCTCGCCGACCACTGATTTACAGTGATAGCCTGCAGGATGACCCAACCAAGAAAAATAGGCCGCCCCAAAGAGGGCGGCCTTTAGTTGGGCTCCCAAGGATACGCGGGAACCAGTTCAACAAGAAACCAAATACAGTCCATAAGATAATATTTGGTTTCGGGTTGGGTAGGAGGTCGCCATTTTCGACGACCTCCATAGAATTCTTTGATTATTTTACTGCGGCGTCGAGCTTGCCGCCAAGCTTTGTGAAGACGCTCTGGAGGCTGGAACCCATGCTGGTAACGCCAGCCACGATGCCAACGGAGATGAGAGCTGCAATCAGACCGTATTCGATTGCCGTTGCTCCGGACTCATCTTTGAGGAAGCGAGTGAGAATGTTCATGTTTGATCTACCCTGTCGTTTGTTTGTTGCGCCGGTTTCGTCTGAACCGTCGTGAACATAGATCGACACTCGTTGACGGGTTCCTAATTCCGATGGTTAACAACAACACACTGATTTTATTGCTTAATCAGCGTTTACCCGGGATGATTAAAACTAACTAAAACTTGAAATAGAAAAGAACGGGAGCGACCACGATATCGCGTCCATGTTGATTTTTAGCTCCAATTGAACCAATTTTTCAATTCGCGGTGATCCACCAGATTTTTAAAAATCCTTTATGGATCAAGGCTGTAACTCGAACGATCATGGTCAGGCGCGAATGGAAAAATGGGTCAATCCTTGCCAGAAACGAACACGATCACTTTTAGATGCCGTGAAGAAGCATTCCAGCGGGTCGATCATTTCCGTCAAAAAACGTCCGTTTCCTGTTAGTGCTCTCTGCCCGAGCCATCGGAGATCAAGTGGAAATCGCGCTGTCAAACTCGCAGCGAGGAGAGAAGAAGTAGCGATAGACAACAAATATCACTATAAATCAGAACTATATGTATTTTGAATTCATAAATGTTCAGGCATTCTCACAATCCTTACATTGGACACGCAGTTTGGTATGCCACGGACAAGTATACCGAATGGACACGCCATGTAGAATGGCTTGAAAATACGTGCTAACCAATTTATTGGTCGCTATTACAAGGGTGCGGAATGCCCCGGCAGACCATTTCAGCGCATGGACGTTCGGGAGGATATTAGCAATGCCGATTTACTTGCAGATTGACGGAATTCAGGGTGATGCGACCCAGGAAACACATAAGCGCTGGATGGATATTGAAGCCATTCACTGGAATGTGGGCCGTAAAATGAGCACTTCAGCGGGTTCTGCAGCGAACCGCGAAGCATCTGAACCAACGATCAGTGAAGTTGTTCTGACCAAGGTCAGTGATTCATCTTCAACGAAGTTGTTCCAGGAAGCCGTTTCCGGCAGCTCGGGGAAACTGGCAACCATTCACCTGGTTACAACCGGTAATCCTGGCCAGACCTATATCGAGTATAAGCTGACCAATACTTTGATCGCCAACTATTCGGTTGATTCCAATGGTGATCGTCCGGTTGAGACACTGCGTTTGAACTTCACCAAGATGGAAGTGAAGTACACGCCATACGACGCGAACCAGAGCCCGCAGTCGCCAATGATTGCATCTTACGATCTCGCCACAACGCGCGCTGCGTAAACAACCACAAAAAGCCAGGCGGCAATTCTGCCGCCTGGCCGCCGTTCCGACAGTGATACCCGGAAATCTCAATCCAGTAGCGTCAATAAATCCCTCCAGGCACATTGGATCAAAATGGAATTTGACTTTACCGATGCAGGCCTGATCCAGGCTGACCGTATTCTTCGCATTTCGACGTCTCTCGGGACAGATGTTCTTCTGGCCGAGAAGGTTGATATTCGAGAAGAAATCAGCGGTCTTTTTGAAATCCATGTCGATGTCAAATCCAAGCGCACCGATATCAGACCGGAGGAACTTGTCGGCACTTTTGCTGATGTCTCGCTTGAGATTGCCTATGGCCAGCGGCGTCCATGGAACGGGCTGATCACCGGGTTTCGGGAAGGGCCGCCCGTCTCGCGCGGTTTGCGATCCTATCGTCTGATTATTCGACCGCAGCTGTGGCTGTTATCACAGCGCTCGGATTGCCGTATCTGGATGGACATGACCACGCTGCAGATTGCCAAGACCCTTTTGAGCGAGCACGGCATCAACGCCGCCGTAACGGGCGGTGTCGTCAATCCACCATCGCCAATACATTATTCCGTGCAATGGAATGAAACGGACCTTGCCTATCTCACCCGGCGTCTGGAATTTGACGGGCTGTTCTACTGGTTCGAACATGAGGATGGTCAGCATACCCTGCACATCGCCAGTCATCCCTTTGGATACAAGGAAGGCCCTGAGACAAATGTGAGATTTGCGGCCGGCTCCACCGACAGAAATCACATCAGTGAATTTGCCAGAGATTACCGGTTCACACCCGGTAAACGGGCTGGCGGTGACTGGAATTTTGAAAAGCCGCAGGGACCGCAGGGTGCAACAACGCCCTCGCTCGTCTCTCTGCCGAAGAATGCCGAATACGAGCTGTTTCACTATCCGTCGAAGGCGATGGATCAGACGTCCAATGATCAGGCTTCAAAGCTGCGCATGCAGGCGGTTGAAGCCGATCACGAGAAGATCGAAGGCTCGTCAACGGTCAGGACCCTTGCCGCCGGACGCAAGTTCAAGCCTTACGAAGTCGCGCATGCCGACCACGCGTTCGAGGAATATGTGGTCACAGCGATTGTCCACCGGATCGTTGATCACTCCTACGAGACCGTGGAGGACGGCGCGCTTGACTATTCAAACAGTTTCATTGCTCTCCCATCCCGGCTTCCGGCAACGCCGCACCGGGGAACTCCCCAACCACGTATAGACGGCTCGCAGGTAGCCATCGTCGCCGGACCGTCTGGTGAGGAAATTCACCCTGACGAGTACGGACGCATCAAGGTGTGGTTCCCCTGGCAGCGCAACCGCGCCAAAAAAGATGGTTCCGACACCTGCTGGATCCGGGTGATGCAATCCTGGGCAGGCGGCGGTTTCGGTGCACAGGTCATTCCCCGCATCGGCATGGAAGTCATGGTCACCTATCTCGAAGGTGACCCCGACCGGCCCGTCATTACCGGCATCGTGCCCAATCCAAGTACGAAAGTACCGTATACGCTGCCCGATAACAAAACGAAGAGCACGTTCAGGACCAATACCCATAAGGGCGAGGGTTTTAACGAACTGACCTTCGAAGACGAGAATGGACAGGAAGAAATCTACATCCACGCCCAGCGTGACAACCGCATCCACGTCGGCAACAGCCGTTCCAAACGTGTCGACAACAATCAGGCCGAGAGCATCGGCCACAACAAGACGATCGAGGTGGGCAACAACCACCATGAGGTAATCGGCGGCAATATGACCCTGATGGTCGGTCCAAACATCCTTCAGAAGGGTGTGACGGCCGCAATGCAGGTGCTACGCTCCAAGGCGCGCGATCTTTTGTCATCCAATCTCGGTGCCTTAACCGACAAGCTGGGCTTCCTGTCCGATCTTACCATGGGCGAAGGCAACATGGTCATCGGTGTGGGCAAGAACAAGGCGGAAACGGTGATGGTGTCGTCAAGCGAAATTGTCGGCGCGGCAAAAACGGTGATGGTCGGTGGCGGATACCAGTTGGCAGTCGGTGGTATCCGCAATGAAAGCACTATCCTCGGCGCTTACGAAGAGGTCGGGCAAAACAAGACGATTGTCGTCGGCAAGAAATTCGAGATTGTCTGCGGCAAATCACGATTTCAGATGGATGAGGATGGCAATATCATGATCAAAGGGGTTTCACTTCAGATTGATCAGGGCAAAGAAATCAAGATCAAGACACCGAGGATGGACAACAATTGAGGGGGGATCGTGAAATACATCGAGGATGCATGGTCTGATAAGGATCGGGTTCGCCGCGATGACCGCGATTCAAGCCGGGACACATTCTTTGCCGATATGGGCGGCGATAAGATCAGTGATCCGTTCTCGTGGAGCCCGGACGGGGCGGGCAATCTTGAGCATATTGCAAAAATGATGGAGGACGCCCTAAAATATCATCAGGGTGACACGCAGGCTCTGGAATCCCTGAAATCCACGGTCATGGGGTTAGGTCTTGGAGCAGGTGGCACTGGCCAATCCGGAGCGCTCACTTACGCCACCCAGCTGATCCAGATGTTCAACGGATCGCACTTTCTGGACGAGGTCCAGAAGCGGTAATCCATGGCAGATCAAACAGGCCAACTGAGGTTTCCAATGTCGTCCACGGCTCCGAACGCGGCGCTGATAGACGTCAACATGCGCGATTTTAGCGCCAAGGGGGAGAACAATGGTCAGGCGGCCTTTGATGCCGGTGCTTATGCGTGGGAACAGGCGTGCGGATACGTCTCGAAGGTCCGGTTCATTGGCAGGCTGGCCGGGGTAGGAACAGACACGGAGATCGAAGAAGCCCGCGCTGCATGCCGCAAGGCCATCGAAGGGATATTTTTACCGACAGACGATGGTGATCGATTATCTATCGCACCGCAGATGTTGAAGATTGCACAGGATACGTACAATCAAAGGGACGGGGCATTTATCAATCGGATACTCAACAGTGCGCCACCGGCTGACGGAATTAGTTCTCCAGCCGATTACAAACATTGGGCTTTAACCGATCCAAGTGCGCCGGAAAGCTGGCGCAAAGACGCACAAGGTCTCGTTGATGCTCAACGGGATATCGAGCTTGCCAAAAACAACAATGCGAAGTGGCTCGACAAGCTGAGCAAGGAAAAACCGATATGGCAATCCATGTGGGAATTTTTCTCGAATCAATACAAAAAAGTCATTCAATCATTTAAAGATGGGACGTGGAAAGTTGGACTGACAAAGCTGGCCATTGACGCTGGCTTCGCAATTCTGGAAGAAGGCGCCATAAAGGCATTACAAGCAGGCCTTATTGCCAGTGGCATCGGTGCCGGATTTGCAGCCGTTCTTCAGATTATCGCCCGTGTAGCTGATAAAGTTACTGATGTAACCAGAGCTGAACGCAAATTTATTCCTCATGGCCTTGCACTTTCTGCAAGACGCGTTGATGCATCGGAAAAAGTCCATCTTCCAGCCCACAAGGAGGTTCCAGCCGGCCGAGTTGATGCCACAGACCTAAAGCCAGACGAAACCAGAGCACTTTACGAAGGCAATCAGGGCAACAGCACGGGCAGTCCAACGCCCGATCATGGCGAGCATGGCGTGGATGGAGGCAACAAACCGCAAACCAAACCGCAACAGGCAGAACCTCCTCCTTCCTCACCGCGATCCAATGAAGAATTGCTTCGGAAATACGGCGGAGAAGTGCCTTCCGACTCCAATGGAGAGTTTAAAAAATGGTGGAACGACCTTACTCCGGATGAACTGGATAATTTATGGGCAGACAGAGATATTCGAGCAGATATAAAATCGGCTGTTCGATCTCCCGGAGGCTCACATGAATGGCTCATGACAGGCATGGGACCGAAGCTCAAACGGCTCGGATTCAGCATGGACGACATCAAAGGCATGACGACGCCCACCAAAGAAACTGGTGGTCCGCATGCTTTAAAACCCGGTCATCGCTGGCGGCATACCACGGACGCAGGAAAGACCGGTGAAGGTTCCGGTGCGATGCATCAAGCCTTACAAAAAGAAATTGAAGATGCTACCTCCAGGGAGGATCTTCTTCAACGGCTTGGACGGTTTGGAAATTCATGGCTGGACGATGGCGTTAACAGCTTTCCTCCGTCGCTGAGAGATGCAATAAACGGCGTCACAACCAAGTAAAGATTGAAAAATGGCAACACTTGACGACTGGAAAAAAGAGATTGCTGGGCAAAGTGATCTTGATGAATCAGAATATATGGATTTTATCCCGCGTGACGGTAATGATGCATTCCTGAAAGACGCTTTTATTGATCTTCCTCGTGGATACATACTTATTGCGCGGATAAAAAAGCTTCTGGAAGAGAACAATAATTCTGGGCTGTATGTTGTACCCAAAAAAGAAAACTTCCTGACAAAGCACGCCCTATTGGAGTTGACACGATCATATTGTGATAACGTTTCCGCTTTTTACGATAAATTAAATATGAGCGAATTTGCACGTGAAGCAGCTCAAAGCGACATAGAAATAGTCCATACCAATAACGAGTTCTTTGAAAAAATAAAAAATACTGACAATGTGTCTTCAGATATTGAGGACAAATTAGGGAAATTATTTAGAAAGAAGGCAAAAGAACTCGGTTCTTATACATATGCATTGCAAGAGGCAGCACTTTACCTAACAAAATATCCGGCCATAACGAGGTATCTGCTGGAGGATGTCGTAGCATTTCCTTTGCAGCACGAGCCTTATTACGAATTGTGGAGAGGCGGCGGTGATGTATGGTTTTTCAAGGACCGTATTTTGATGCTGTGCGAACGGGAATAGTGAAGTGCCTCTGTTCGTTTGAACAGAGATCCCCGATCTGATTGCCGGGCCATCACTCAATGGCAATGGCGTTGATATTATCGCCCGCAATCCGGATACCGGCGAGGTTGTCTTTGGTGAAGTGAAAGCCAACGGAGCCCGGATCAGGCCAGAGGCGGTCCAGATTATGTTGAGGACAGGCTCAATCGCGTTGTTAACCGACAGGGCGAATGGTTCGGTGCAACTGCTGCGCAAATTAAAGATGCCCGTAGTGCATTAAGATGGTTGGAGGGTGATCCCGCCTTCCGCGAGATCAAAATATGACGTTGACCGGGTGACGGGCGATGTCAGCAACCTCCGCTGGCGCGACTGGGGATATGATAAGAACTCAAAACCAAAACCCAAGGATCACAAATGGAGGGACGGGGATTTTGTTCCGCCGAGCGCAACGACTGACCTGAGCCGCTGAACTTCCTCCAAAATTTGGTAGAGTCCGTCAGAACGAGGAGACGGACGGTATGAAGCAGGCACGATTTACAGATGAGCAGGTCATCGGGATCTTGAAGGAACACGAGAATGGGCTGAAGACGGCTGATGTATGCCGCAAGCATGGAATATCCGAAGCCACGTTTTATAAATATAAGGCAAAGTTTGGCGGGATGGAAGTTTCCGACGCGCGTAAGCTGAAGGCTCTGGAAGATGAGAATGCCAGACTGAAGAAGCTATTGGCAGAGACCATGCTGGATAATGCCATTTTGAAGGACGTCGCATCAAAAAAATGGTGACGCCCGATGTGAAGCGAGATGCGGTGGCTCATGTCTGCCATAGGCATGGTGTGAGCCAGCGTCGGGCCTGCGAAGTTTTGTCTGTTGATCGGTCAAGTGTGCGATACCGCAGTATCCGACCCGATGATGCTCATATCCGGGAAGCGATGAGAATGGTGGCCTGCGAGCGCCGTCGTTTCGGGTACAGGCGCATCCACGTCATGCTGAAGCGACAAGGGATCGTCATGAATCTGAAGAAGCTGCGGCGGCTCTATAGGGAAGAGAAACTGACGGTGCGTAAACGCGGCAGCCGCAAGCGGGCTTTGGGAACAAGACAACCTTTGGCATTGCCATCGCGCATCAATGAACGCTGGAGCCTGGATTTTATCAGTGATGCCTTCACCGATGGCCGTCGCTTTCGGGTTCTGGCTGTCGTTGATGACTTCACCCGCCAATGCCTGGCACTGGTC
>NZ_JACGXN010000021.1 GCF_014138285.1 Phyllobacterium myrsinacearum | reverse complement strand
ACAACCACAACAGACCACATTCTTCATTGGGAAACCTCACGCCTGACGAATTCGCAATGAACATTACGCTGGAAAAACAGGCCGCATGAGGCCAGATTGAAAACCCAAGACTCTCCTAAAAACTGGAGGGAAATCGGGTCTCAGGTCAGTGCGTGCATGTCTTGCTCTGCTTCTGCTTTTCATGGGTTTTCCAAATAGACTGGTCTCGACAATTCAGCCTGCTGGTTGAATCTCGATCACTGATCCGTTCTCGCCGGGAACGAGCTTAGGGGTGATGGGCTAGCAATAGGGAAATCCATTGCTACGAGCGTTATCAGTCGGTTAAAAATCTCACATCTGCTGATGCATGAGCAGCAAGTGCTCTTGTTGCTCAAGGCGGCTGTTCACTGTCTTTCTTTCGAACGGGGTGCCCAGCATGGAAAGCCGACCGTTCAAGCGGTCTACCAAATCTTTGATATCTTCAACCCGACGTTTGTCCTTAAGCACTTCAAACCTATGCTGGAAAACCACCGCATCGATGAACTCAGCAGCCTCTGCCAGATTCTCATACACTTCGTCATTATCAGCTGCGTCGCTCTGCGTCATGAAGGCGAGAGGACCACCACAATCTTCCGTTGGACAATTGCCGTCGCCACCTGTGCAACGAGGATAACTCTTTCCGGTGCTAGCTAGGATCCGGTCTTCAAGACGAACCTCATGCTCCCACGGAATATTGAGATCGTATTCGTAGAGAAATCGCACTCCCTTACGCAACTGAAGCTCCGACAATGCAATATCTGGCGTGCGTGCGGCTGTTTGCCAGGAGCCGAAGCGGGTTGCCCGCAATGTAAACTGAAACAGATGAATGCTTTCCCAGCCCATCGTCACTTGAAAAACGCCGTGCAATTCGCGCAAAGTCAATGTGGAGGGTATCTGGACGCGGCGCCAGATCATAGGGCTCACATCCTTTAGCCAGATACGAAATTGCAGAATCTCCGGCATAACGTCCGGCTCTGGCTCAACGGCTTCCGACTTCGATAACTGGGCTTCCAAAATGATGGTCTCTATAGAATGCAACGACCAGACCATAGTTCACTATGCCAATTTCGCAATCTGCCCCACAATTCCTCATGGTCTCTGTGTGTACTCCGTGTAACCCCAGACAACTGAGAATGATGAGGCGACCAGCAGCAGGGATATGCCCCGACCGTCATGTGCCCATTCCCTGAGGCTGAATTTCATCGCTTATTGTCCGTGTTTCTTGGGTCACCTAGGTTCCGGGCAGGTAATTCCGATTACATCGCACGTCGCTTTCTTGCCGGAAATAAAAGCATCTACCATGTCCGAACAGACTGCGTCTCTTAGGTCGTTTGTTGCTTGGGTCCCGAGCTTTTTTGCGGCGTTTGTAATATCCTCGTCGGACGTTCCTTTAAGTCCCTCTGCACAGATGGTGACTGCTCGCAAATGAGCATCGATGTTGTTCTGGAGAAACCGCTGTCGAACAATCAATTGGTCCGCGGTCAGTTCAACAGCGGGCTTATCGTCCAAGGCGGCAACGGGTTTCGTGATCGCAAACAGCTGATATGCGCCAAAGCAAAGTGCTATCAGCACTATGACTATGACCGCGGCTTTCAGTTGTGTTGGCGTGAGCATCAAGACGGTACTCCAATGAAGCCGGCCCGGGCAACAGCTTGCGGCAGATTGAGGTTTATGGGGATGAGGGAATCGACGGCGGCATACTTCTTTGAAGGTCGTCACTGATGTTCGTTGGAGACGCCGCACCGGAGTCAGGTTTCTTCCATGCCCTTGCAGCGTCCAGCTCCTCACGTTCGAGATTCTGCAATGCCTCGGCCCTCGATTTCATGTCCCGAAGCCTTGTTCTCTTCTCAAGGCGATATCTGCGAATAGAAACTCCCAACAGCACGATGAAACAGAGCGCCAGAAAATAGTATGCCCTTGCATAGTCAGACAATGCAGCGAAAAGGGAGGCGAACGCGAGCAGCGGGATGAGTACTACAGCAGTTAGCGTGATTAGCACCCACTTAAGAACTGTCCAATCCGGTTTGAAGTCTTCTGTCGCCATCTGCGTATCAAAGCAGATACGAGCTAAAGGAGCGTTTACGAGCGAAACTGAATTTTAGTGGTCCGGCTATTCAAGACCTGATGAGAATTTGCAGAGCAGCGAATACTTGCTTGGCGCATGTGAAGAGCTTCACGGCTTCCCGCCATCGATGTTTATGGCCTAAAACCAAGTGAGCCACGGCCCTATCCGAAAAACGATTTCAAGGATTGCGCCAATCACTGCAAGCCCAACGCTGAACTTGACAATGGCGTGGCCTGCTACAAATCCTGTGAGTATTGCGCCGCTTGTTCCTGTGTCTGGACCGCCGACGAGAATCAACAAATACCCAAGGCAGACCAGAAACAAGCAAACGCCGACAAAGCACAGGCGTGTAATCCAAGTGACAGTCAACGCTGTTCCTTTCATTCTGGCAGTTCCAATACAGATAGGTGTCGTGGATACCTTTTTAAGACCCGACACGCGCCATGGATAACTACTATCCAAATTCAGATGGAGCGGCGGTTAAATCTCCGCGGGTATCTGGACATCTTCGAGAAACGATCTGAGTTGGTCCACTCCAATTCGATCCAATGTTATCCAAATTGTAGCATCGCCACCCTGAGCCCGAAGAACGATGTATTCGGAATTATTGGACGCTTTGCTTCGTTTTTGGCACGTTAAATAACCAGCCGAAGTCTCAATCTCTTCTTCGGCGACAATAGGATCTGACATTAGCCCGTAAATATCAGAGGCAGCTTTTTTTAGCCATGAGAACATTGCATCCCTCCAAATTCCCCGTTTGCCAAGAAAACGCCGTTTGTATCGGGAAATCAAGCTGGGGCGACGTGGCCGCAAGAGCAAGGACCGGTCATTTATTCGATTGAAATTTCCCGAGACGGGTCATTTGCGGGAGAGTGCGGAATCGCGAAGGCATGACAAGCACCGTGTCGTAGGTGCACAAGGTGCGTAAAGTGCGCCATCTGTATTCCACCCGTTGTCTGTCAGATTGATCTATCCAAGATTTCTCAAATCACTGAATGAAAACCGGCGCACTATCGTGTCCTTGTTCATTTATGGTTCAAACTACGTTTACAAAGCGTGGTGGGATCAGCGAAACGCCGGCACTGCATCACGACTGAACCCGCACGCCGCAGCTTTATTCGTTATTGTCCAAACACTGACGACCCATATTCTCGACGGCATTGCCGTCAACAACCGGTGTGAAACCCTTTGCCGTCTCGCCAACACCAAAAATGACCCGGAGTGGGCGATTGGCATTAAACACTTTTGCTATTCCAGACAATTGTTTCTCAGAGATGCCAGGCGTCACCATGATATCAATAAGCCGCTCCGGGTACCACGTAGTGTCTGGAAAATCCGTTTGAGTAAAATCTGGACTTTGCATTGCCTTAGACACCAACAAACTACCTGTTCCAGTGAAAAAAGTTGAAGGTTTTTCTCCCGCTAAATGCGTAAATTGGACAAGGTGCAGGCTATTGTCTCTTTTGCTGCAGATCAATCTGAGAGAACCGTTCTGTATCCATGACCCACTTCTGGCCAGTTCCAACTGCGAGCGCTTCTGCACGGTTGGGATATCGATGTTATCCCAACTGATTAGCAGAAAGCTGATCGGCAAATATGTGAAATATCCAACCAGGGCGATCAAAGCGACAACCGGAACAACGACGTATGACTTCAACTGTCTCTCTCCTCATGAGATTGCTTACACGAGCTCAGTTTGGTGCAGCGGCTGATCTGCAGTGAATACACGTCGGAATGAATCCACTACCGGCTTGAGGAGATAGTCGATGAATGTCCTGTCACCGGTGCCGATCAGAGATTTCACCGGCATTCCGGATACAAGTGCTCAGCATTGAAATTCAATCGTGCTTCGACAACGACTTTGGTGCTTGTAGAAAATGTTAATGTTTCCATCAGAATTCGTTCTTTCGTCTCAGCCGGCGGCTCGGCGTTTCAAAAAGTAGAAGAGAACAAAAATCAATATTAGAAGTGGTATACCGATCCATACCAAGAAGATCACTGCCCTCACCGTTCCCTTGATCCGCTTACCACCATGACAACGGCAGCGCTTTGCCTGCGTTGTGGAACCCTATATCGTTCTTTTTTGGCTATGCGCAATCAGCCACTCGAATCTGTGACTATAGAGACACAGACGGCCGGCCTATCCGGACATGCGCCATCTACTCCTTGCCGGTTTACTCCGGCGCACCCTTATTTCCCCTATCTCCTCCATTGAGGTTACTCAGTCGAACTGTCCGCCTATAATAGAACATTTGAATTTCACTTTTTACACAAGTGAATTATCTGTTATTTATTCTTTTGAAAGTAGTTTTATGCCTTGCATCAATTGTGGCAAAATGTAGATTGCATGAATATCGCCTGATTAACCTACAGTTGCATTCACTTACATATCTGATCTGCGTTTAACTGTCTGAGGGGGGAACTCATGCATTTGCGTCGTCTTGGCGTGACAGTATTGACTGTCGCGACTGTTAGCTTTGGTGTGTCTTCCGGGGGATATGAGGATGGTTTAGGTGCCTTGTTGCCTTCCGGTAGTGCGCAAGCTGCCGAGCAGGTCCCTGCCAAACCGTCGGGCGGCCTTGGCAATGGCACTGGCGGACTGGGCAGTGCGTCAAAGACAGCTCCCGCCAGTTCGTCGGCAACAGACACTCCTGCGAAAAGCAGTACAACGACTGAGCCTGGTGCTGTTCCACCTGTCGATACAACGGTTGACCGTGCAACGCTGGGGAAACCGGCTCAAGGCACGGGTGATCCTGCGACGGATCCAGCCAGGATCGTTGGCAAAGATGCGCTCGGCAAGGGGGAAGCTGCAGGTGCGGAAGACGCGGATGCAAATGAGAAGACGAGTGCCAAGGCTGCCGCGTCAATGGCAGTGGCTGCAATGCCGGAAGCACCACCTGTCGGCGTTCCGGAAAAAGCATCCGTTCCTGACATTGCCGGAACAGGCAATCTTTCACAGAGTATCGCCATTGATGTTCCCGGCTTTCGCGGTCTCGAACCAAAGCTCTCGCTGAACTATAATTCCGCCCGAAAGACCAAGATTGGCGGTAATTATCAAGGCTGGCTTGGATATGGTTGGGGCCTGGATGGCATCGACACGATCGAGCGTGCCAGCGTGGGATATGGTGTGCCAGCCTATGAGAATGCTGATGTGTTCCTGCTCAATGGAGAGCAGCTCGTCAGTTGCGAAGGCACAGGCTCTCCATCCTGCTTTGGCGAGAACCCTGCCGGAGAAGGCCGGTTTGCCACGGAGAACGAGAGCTATCGGCGCATCCGATTCAATTACTCGACACGGGAATGGAAGGTGACCGACCGAGACGGAACCGTATCCACCTTCCGCACGAACGCTGCCATCATGGGTACCAACCCGGCTCCCGGGACACCGGATTATGATCTGCAGCAGAACTACCGCTGGATGCTCACGTCAGTCACCGACACCAATGGCAACACGGTTACCTACAACTACAACTGCCCCGGCCCGGTCTGCTATCCCACCAATATCGTTTACAACGGCGCAAAGATCATTTTCCATTTCGAGAGCCGTCCCGACCAGATCCTGACGGCCAATGGCCGCTCTGTTTCTTATACCACCGGACGCATCAAATCGATCAGCATCTGGAACGCCGGCAAGCTGCGCAAGGCGTTTGCGCTCTATTACGACCAGGCACCCTTTTCCAATGCGTCCCGTCTGACCCGAGTGGATACATTTGGACGGGATGCAAGCATGGACGTCGCATCGGGCGCAGTCTGGGGTAGCAGCCAGAAGATCATCCGCACGATGGAATACGATGGCGTCAACTACGGCTATATCCGCACTCCGGACCAATTTCCTGACCCCAACACTAGGTCTCAGGATCCGACTGGCAAACTTGCCTGGCAGCAGGCCGGTGATCTGAACTTCGACGGCAGGGATGAACTCTATGGCGGGTATACCATGCCATGGCAGGAACATGAGGGAGGCGGAGACGGAACGACCTTCTACTATACATTGAGCAACTGGAACCTGCGCACGTTTGACAACAATGGCATGGCCAGCAGTTTCAAACAGCTTTATCCAAACACTGCGAATAATCCCCTTAAACTTTCCACCAGTGCAAATGCACAAGTGGAGTTCATATCACCTGGCCGCTTCAGTGCGCAAAAGCAATGGAAGGATGCCGGGTATGTGGAAAAACACACCACGGAGTCCGGGCATGGTGGGTCGCAGACACGGACTAGTTCGGCTGTTATCCGGGTTGATGATTACAACAATATTGTTGGTGCGGGATGCCCGGCTGCCAGTTACGAATCGGTTTGCACCGTTTTGCAGACGGGTGCGAGTGGACAAAATAAGCGTTCTTATGTGGCGCTTGACTCTGACGGCGACGGCATTGACGAACAATATGGCCTGACACGCTTCAACATTGGTTCGAACGGCTATATTGTAGGAGTTGCGGATGTTGCCGCCAATGGTCGACAAAGCGTTATCGTTGTCGATGCAGACAACGGTCAGACCAGTATACGGCGTTTTATCAATGGCCAGCTGACTTCAACCGTTATTCCTGGCCTCGATTGCCGTGGCGGGGGAAATAATGTCGGTGCATTCTGTGCCCTTGGTGACGTCAACGGTGATGGCGCTACTGACATCATCAAGGCGGGTGACAAGAAAATCCGGGTATGGCTGTCGAACGGTAACGGTTTTACTCAGTTGCCCAATGGCACATCAGATGGATCCTTTGCCTTTGATGGCCGACCGGTGCTGCGTGACTTCAACAATGACGGCAAGGTCGACTTCATCAAGGTCAAGGACCTCACCCCTGACGACCAGTATGGTCCGATGTTTGCCTATGATCTACGCTTTGACGGCGGATACAACGCCGTTGTCGAGTCACCATTTACCGGACACGGAGGGACGACACTCGGCGACTTCAACGGTGACGGCCTTCCCGATCTGATCGATGGAAAATCTGCCCTGATGTCCAATCCCGGCGCCGGCAATCCGAACCTGTTGCGCAAGATTATACTGGAGACCGGCGGCAGAATAGCGATCGACTATACACCGTCCACCCGCTGGGCCAACGGCTACATGCCACAGGTCATGCACGCGGTCTCCCGCATCACACTTGATGATGGACGTAATACGCCGACATCCGTTGCTGCCACAGACTATTTCTACGCCGGTGGTCTTTACGATCCAGTTGCCAGAAAGTTCCTCGGTTACCGCAACATGACCGTGCAAAAGCCGTTTACTGTCGGCGCTATCACGCGTCCAACCATCGATACGGTCTTTCGCCAGGATGTGGCAAGCTACGGTTTGCCGGAATACATCCAATGGGTGGACTGGGAAAGTGGAACAGGCCTGGTCCACAAGAAGGTGAACGAGACATATGCCGTCAATACATCGGTAAAACCGTATTGGGTCCGCAATATATCTACCGATACGACGACACAGGAATATTTGACAGCAACGACCCGCATTGAGCGATCCTTCGATGCCTACAACAATCTTATAGAGACCAAGGATTATGGCCGCGTCGACGTTTCGGGTGATGAAGTCTGGAACGTCTATGGCGGTTTCAACTATAACATTCCCCAATACATAGTTTCTCTCTCAGCCGCACGGTCAACGAGAACGGGATTTGATCCGGCCACCATTCCGGATTTTTATGAAGAGTATTACTACGACGGCTCTGTCAATGGTTCTGCTCCACCCGTCAAAGGCAATTTGACGATCAAACGATCCTTTATGAAGGGCGGCACGGCACCGCGGGCCACCGACACCAAATACACCTATGACAGCTACGGCAACCGCATCTCCGAGACCAATGGGATGGGGCACCGTATTGAGTGGGACTATGATCCGGTATTGCATCTCTATCCTGTTACGGAGCGATCGCGCCGCTACTTTGCCACCGGCAATAATCCCGCCGACACACGGTTTTTCTCAACGATAGCCTACGAACCTGTGTGCGGTCTGCCATCGCTGAAAACCGATCCAAACAAGATCACCGAGAGCTTCGAGTATGATCCCTACTGCCGTCCGTCGCGTTATTCGCACGGCGGGTTTGGACGCTATACGCGGACCCTCTATGAGAACGAGGGAGATCCCAACAATCAGCTGATCAGAACCTACACCCAGCAGTCCAACGGCAACGGCGAAGTCTTCAAGATGACCCGCTACGATGGGCTTGGCCGGCCATGGGCGCAGGCAGAATCGGCAGATTTCAACGGAGCGCAGGACCACGTTATCGAAACCGCCTACGATGGACGTGGCAATATCTGGCGCACCGCCGCCCCGCGCTTCTGGCTCGAAACACCGCAATGGACAACCAATTCCTACGACTGGAAGGACCGCGTCGTCAAAACGGTCAATCCGGACAATACACAGCGCACCTATCAGTACGGGCTGTTCCTGACCTCCAATCCAGAAATTCCCAATGTGTTCTTTGGTCATACACTGATGACTGACGAGGAAGGTCGGGAAATCAGGACTTATGACAGCACGCGGGGTGATACGATTCTTATAATCCGAAAGATCAATGCCAATGAAGAGGCTTGGGAATTCCGTGGTTATGACACTCTGCGCCGCCTGATTTCGGTCCGCGATCAACAAGGCGCCAAATGGAGATACACCTATGACATGCTGGGTAACCGGCTGACGGCAAGTGATCCTGATCTTGGCAACTGGACCTACGAATATGACAATAACAGCCGGTTGATCCGTCAGACAGACGCTCGTGGCTACATCACGACGATGAGCTATGATCAACTCGACCGGTTGACACTGCAGCAGTCAACGGCACCAGGCCAGTCTACACCGGCACTCGTTGCAAAAAACACCTATGACGAGAACCAGCAGCCCAACTATCACAATATCGGGCTTCTGACGAAGGCCGAGAACCCAACTGCAACAAGTGTCTATTACAATCTGTTTACAGGTCAGGGCAGATTTGTCCGTACCGATACGACGATTGATGGCGTCACCCATGTCACCAGTGATGTGCGCGGGCGCCAGGATGAGAAAATCTGGATTGATTATCTGCCGGCCAATATCAGCATCGGCAATACCAATGACCGCTGGAAATACAATTCCAACAATGAGCTTCAGGCGATCCCTGGATACATTATCGAGAACTACTTTGAGGCGGATGGCCAGACGCGGTATATCGCCTATGCCAATGGCGTGACCACCACCTTCACCTACTCACCGACGCGGCGCTGGCTGACACGGGTGAGGACAGTCAAAGGTAGCACAGTGCTGATGGACAATCAGTATACCCGCGACAATCTCGGCCGCATCAAGTCCATCACCGGCCTTACACCATCCGACAGCTGGGTCTATACCTACGATGGTCTCAGCCGCCTGACGACTGCCGATAACCTAGGCAACAATGCACTTGATGAAACCTATGTCTATTCGGCCAGCGGCAATCTGATCTCACGCAGCCGTGTTGCCGGAACCTACACCTATCCCGTGGGCACAGCGCTCCGTCCGCATGCGGCAACGCAGATCGGTACCAAGGCCATCAATTATGATGCCAGCGGAAATATGTTGTCCGACGGTGCGCGGTCCCTTGTCTGGGGCCATTCCAACCGGCTCGACAGCGTCACCCAGAATAATGCCGCGGTAACACTTGCCTATGGTCCTGACGGTTCGAGAGCCAGAAAAACATGGGCGCTCGGCAAGATCCTTTACCCCGATGCCAACGTGGAGGTCGATCGCTCAACGGCAGGCACAGATATTTACACCCGCTATCCGCATCCCGATATCAAGATCGTGCAGAATGCCACAACGGGAACGTTGACCAAGCAGTTCCTGCACCGGGATCATCTCGCGTCGGTTCGCATTGTCACCGATTCAGCCGGCAGCGTGATCGAACAGACCGGTTATGCCGCATACGGTGAACGCACCAACACCGCGATGCAGACGCAGAAGGGCTTTATCGGCGAACGCTATGATCGCGAAACCGGGCTGATGTACCTAAATGCCCGTTACTACGATCCAGTCTTTGCCCGCTTCATCTCACCCGATGATTGGGATCCGACATTAGAAGGTGTCGGCACCAATCGATACGCATATGCCAGCAATGATCCAGTCAATAAGTCAGATCCAAACGGGCACATTGCCAACCCGAGCGACCAGAATGGAAAGAGCAATCTCGATAGCCTTGGAGGAAAAGGATCTGAAAACCAGGCGAAAACGACCGCTGAGAATAACGATGCCAGCCTTCCTGGCTTAGGGTTCAGAAACAAAAGTGAGGAAAAAAAGGAAGAAGGTCAGCAAGTTGCCCAGAATAAAGACGAAGGTAGAATTCGTGAACAGTACGGGCGGATCGGAAAAGGAGGTATACTCGCAGAACAGAAACAGGAAATTGATAAGACTATTTTAGGCCGTGAAATTGGCTCATACCGGGTGAATGATGGTGTTTTTCCAACAGCGGGAGCGCCAAAATCGCCTGGGCTTCTCGGCCGTGAAGGTGAAACTGCTGTTAAAAGGGTTAATGACATCGGGCCGCGAGGCTACATAACAGTTAATGGTCGCAACCGTGTAACGGACGGGTTGACGACCACAACCCTAAGCGAAGTTAAAAATGTGAAGTCGCTAAGTTTAACACGACAACTAAAAGATTATATTACATTTGCGCGGGAAAGAAATTTGACTATGGATCTTTACACTCGGAGCAATACCACGCTTTCTGGACCACTCCATCAACAAATAAAAAGTGGTATGCCCACGTTGAAGTCGATTCCAGGAAATGAGTAATGCGCAATGTTGAATTATCCTTTTCCGGAGACACTTGCTAAAGGATTCAGATGTGACGAATAAATTTAAAGGACCCGTAAGTGCTGGTGAGTTAATGGCTATGCTGAACAAGGACCCTGCCTATCTCGCACAGAAAACCCTTGAAGAAAAGGAGCGCGCCGAGAGGGAGGCAGCTTTCGCTTCAGAGGAGGCTCCATTGATAGCAGAGCTGAACAGTCTTGGCGTAAATGTTTCCCGGGTTTCTGATCTCATCAATAAACCTATGGTATACACTGCGGCAATCCCCAAGTTAGTGCATCATTTGTCACTAAACTATTCAGATGCCGTACGGGATATGATTGCAAGAGCTCTCGGTGTAAAGGAAGCTCGCCGATACTGGTCAACTATAGTGTCTGAATATAGACGAACGCCGTTAAAAAATCCTGACGGAAGTCCTAACAGAACCAAAGACGGTTTGGCGGCAGCGATCGCGATTATTTGTACGCCTGAAACTTTGGAACAATTGATAGAGCTAGTGGAAGATAAAACTCTCGGCGAGAGCCGAATTTTATTGCTTCGAGTTTTGCGCAAATCTAAGAATCCGCGCGCGAAAAATGTGCTGGAAAAATTGGAATTTGATTCAGAATTAGCAACGGAAATCGGATCTTGGTCTAAGAAATCAAAATCCATCACTAAGAACTAAGTCAAAGTGAGAAAGTGAAGCCTCTGCTATCGTCCATCTGGTGTAGCCATGGGTGGTTGGGTGTGCTGGAATGGTAGCGCACATTGAGATGATCTATGACGAAAACAGGATTGAATTTGGTTGGTGTAATTATCGACCCCAACCGATTACAATATGAAACGTCCGTGGACGCAGATGTCATCGCACGCCTCCATAAAGACGGCGATGTATCGACAGTCATTCGTCCTGTTGACGTGGATTTTGTTGGTACTGAAGATAATCTGCTACGGCTCGCGCGCGACTTGCGATCAGGGGAGTGGACGGTTGTTGGAATAGAACCTTATCAAGATAGTTTTTCACTTCATGTACGTGTGAATATGAATACTGAACCAGCTAGCGTACGACAGCTGACAGAGACTGCACTCCGGATTGAGGTCGCTTATAACGTGCGTTCGGATGGCTGGGGCACGTTCACAATGTCCTGCGAGAGGCCAAACTAATCCTGTAACGACTAATCGCATCGTAGATCAGTGTCGATCCGGGTACACATGGTAAATATTGATACCCGCGCTTCAATGTACTTTTGGTTCTTCCATCTACTCGAAGTTCCGCGCACTGTGCGGAATTACTGTGGATACGTCATTCTTCGTTGAATTCGCGTGATGCTCCTGGTCACCCGGTCTTATAGACTTCATTCGGGGATGAATGAATAAGGGGTGGGGTTTCATGAAGTATCTGGTGCCCCTGTGCGTTTTGAGCCCGCTTTTGCTCATTGCCTGTACGTCAACCGATTCTGTTGACGATGTTTTCTCCACGAAATTAGGCGAGCTCGATTCGACCGGAAAACCCATTCGGCCGATGCGCGGCGGTTCGCGCAATATTGGCGGGCATGGCATGGACGCTGCGGCATTTACAGGAGCTGTGCAAACGGGAACCGGCCGATTTGTCGGTTATGGCGGACCGCCTGTGACCGTAGGACAAATGGCCAAGGGCGGTGAAGGCTATAGCCTCAATCTGGTCAACGCACCTGTCACGGCTGCGGCCAAGAATGTCCTCGGGGACATTTTGAAGGTGACCTACGTTGTCGATCCCCGCGTTACCGGCACCGTGACACTGCAGACCACTTCTCCCGTCTCACGCGAAGCCCTGGTTGATATTCTCGAGTCAGCCCTTGCCGTCAACGGCGCCGTCATCGTCAAGCGTGAAGGCAGTTATCAGATCGTCCCCTCTTCCGAAGCCTTTTCGTCGACACCGTCAATCAACACCGGCGGCACAGTACCCTCCGGGCCCGGCATCAAAGTGCAGGTTGTCGAGCTTCAGCACATCGGCGCCGAGGAGATGAAAGGCATATTGGAGCCGATCAGCCGGCAGGGCTCGATCCTAAAAGTCGACCCTACCCGCAATCTCATCATGCTTGCCGGCAACAGTCCTGATCTGGCATCCATGCGTGAAGCTATATCGGTGTTTGATGTTGATTGGATGAAAGGCATGTCCGTCGCCTTGCATCCTCTCAAAACGTCGCAGCCCGCTGCCGTTGCCAAGGAACTCGACACGATCTTTGCCACCAACAATGGATCAGGCAACAAGATTATCCGGTTTATACCCAACGAGCGGCTCAATGCTGTCCTGGTGATCACATCCCGCCCTGCTTATCTTTCGCGTGCAGCAAGCTGGGTTGCCAAACTGGACAAGCTTGCCAGCAATAATGAAGAACAGATGTTCGTCTATGACATCCAGAACCGCCCGGCAAAGGAGTTGGCGCAGGTTTTGCAAGCTGTTCTTACCGGGCAGGACAAGCAACAAAACCGTGGTGGCGGTGTTGCAAATCCGGTTGCCCCGGATCTCGACCCGGCAACAGTTTCTGCAACGGGAACCGAAGAGGGAGCAGCGCCGAGCTCCGCCCGTTTTGGCGGCGCAGAGGCTCAGGTAACAAGCTATACGGCAGAACCTGCGAAAACCAGAACATCTGTCGTTGCTGACATTGACAACAATGCGTTGCTGATCTCGACCACGGCCCGCGAGTATCAGCACGTACAGCAGATTCTGAAACAGCTTGATACGGTGCCGACGCAGGTTCTGCTTGAGGCGGTCATTGCCGAAGTGACGCTGAATGACGAGCTAAAATTCGGCTTGCGATGGGCCTTTGAGAACGGCAATTTTGGGGTTGGGCTGTCTGACGTCGCCAGTGGTTTTGCCGGTGCGAGTTTTCCCGGGTTCAGCTGGAGTTATGCAACCAAAGATGTGCGCGTGACCCTCAATGCACTTTCCAGCGTTACCGACGTTAATGTCGTTTCGGCCCCAACTTTGATGGCACTCAACAATCAGAAGGCCGTGCTGCAGGTTGGTGATCAGGTGCCGATTGCAACGCAGCAATCGCAGGGTGTGGGTAACAGCGATGCTCCAATCATTAATACGATTGAACTGAAAGACACCGGCATCATTCTCTCGGTCACGCCACGCGTGAACAGTTCAGGCCGTGTGATGCTTGATATCCAGCAGGAAGTCAGCGATGTCGTCAAGACCACGTCTTCGGGCATTGATTCACCGACCATCCAGCAGCGCAAGATTTCAACAAAGGTGTCGGTGAACGACAACGAGACACTGGCTCTCGGTGGTCTCATTCAGCAAAAGAACAGTCTGACACGCAGCAAGGTTCCTCTTCTGGGCGATATTCCCGTGCTTGGAAATGCATTCAAGAACAAGACTGACTCGATAAAGAAGACGGAGCTCATCATTTTCATAAAGCCGCGCATCGTGCGCGACGTGACCGAAGCACGCGATGTAACGGAAGAATTCCGGCGTCAGCTGAATTTCAATTCCGCTATTCAGAAACGTCGCGGCGGGAAAAATGATTTCCAGCAAACCGTCAAACGTCTTGCTTATTGAAGCTGATGGCAAGCATGGGCGATCCGGCAGTATTTGCAATTCTGATCATCATCGTTGCAGCGATCTGCTACTTTGACTTTCGATTTTTTGTCGTGCCGGACTGGCTCAACCTCTTGCTGTTTGGAACCGGTATCATGATGAAAGGACTGGCCGGTTGGCACGATGCCGTCATGGCCCTCCTTGTTGCGACTGGCGTATCATTGATGCTGTTTCTCGTTCGCGAGGTGCACAGGCGATATACAGGGCGAATTGGCCTCGGGCTTGGCGACGTCAAACTTGCAGGTGCGTCCTCAGTCTGGTTCAGCCCCTGGAATTTCCCTCTGTATCTGTTCTTCGCCAGCCTCACTGCCCTGATCTACTATGCTCTGCGCTATGGAATAAGCGGAAGGGAATCCAGAACTCTCAGGATACCTTTCGGTCCGTTTTTGGGACTTGCGCTCCTTGCAACGTGGGGGGCTGAACACATTGGCTACTTCAAATTCGCACCACAATAGGAGCGGCAGAATGATCTTATCTCACGACCCCCAGGCAAAACCTGAAAAACATCAGTATTCTGCAAGAGATGGAGAGCAGGGTTTTACACTGGTCGAACTCCTCGTGGTTCTTGCCATTATCGGGCTCATCGCAGCACTCGCTACACCCCAGGTACTGCGCTATCTGGGCTCCGCGCGTGTCGATACAACCAAGGCGCAGATCCACAACTTTGAAAGTGCGCTGGAGCTTTATTACATCGACACCGGCCGTTACCCGACGAGCGAAGAAGGTCTTGGAGCCCTGCAGGCCAAACCGGCCTCGGAGAGCCGCTGGAATGGGCCTTATATCAAACAGAGCGGTGCCTTTGTCGACGCATGGGGAACGGCCTACCAGTATAAAAGCCCCGCGGACACAAAGCCTTTCCAGATTATTTCGCTTGGTCGGGATCGCAAGCAAGGCGGCGAAGGCCCGGATGCAGATATTGCCAATAACTGAAGCGCACCGAAAAGGCCGGCTACTCGGCAAGCTCTAGATTGATGAGGCGTTCCAGATTGACAGGTTGCCGGTTGCGTTCTGCTTTTACTGTGAGGCGAACGGCCCGAGGCAGTCGTCCCGGCTCATTCCAGGAGGTTTGCCAGTTTGACTGGGTGGCGTCCGGCGCTGACGGTACACCGAGATATTCGAATGTTACGGATTGAAGACCGGTGACAAGGGTTGGTGACAAGACAAGCGTTGCTGGACCATTTGATGAACTGGACAATCGTCGCGGTGAACTCGATTGGACAAGATCGAACGTGTTGCCATTCTTCCGCATTGCCAGTTCAACATCCCGTAAACCCAGCTGATCACTACCGATCCGAATGACCGCGACAAATCTGATGTGGTCTGGCGCACCTTCGAAAACAAGCAAATGTTCCTGATTGTTCTCGATCAGCGGGAGTGGCTTTGCATTGGCAATCAGTTTGTCCAGATAGTTTCCAAGCGCCTCAAATTCGGTGTTCGCGTCGTTTCTTTGGGAAATGGCCGACATCGATCGCATCTGCACAATGGCACCGATCATCACGGTTGCGAGCAATGCAATGAGTGCCAGGGTGACCAGCATTTCAACAAGTGTGAATCCGGCCTCGCCTGCATCACCATTGCTGTGCGACGACGACATCACAGTCCCCGCTTTTTTACCGATGTGAAGACCGCAAAGTCATGATGCCTCGGGTTCTCTCTTACCGGGTAGATTTTTATGACTGCGATCCCCTGCAGCAGTTCTGGCGAATTTGCGCTCGTTGTTGGTGTAAAGGACAGCTCCCATCGCATGCCTTCAGCATCACCTGCGCCGGAAACTTTTCCGGCTGCCAGAACTTTTGGCAGTGTTTCGGCTTGAAGAGCATCAACGAGACGGGCGGCCGCGTTCCTCTCCGTTGCAAGGGCAATGCTGCGGGATGCGATACTGACCGTCTGAACCGCAACTCCCATTGATATCGACAGCACAAGAAACGCTATAATCATTTCAAGCAGCGTGAATCCTGCATCACTGTTCTCGTATACCGGATTATTCATGCCCAAGCGCCACGATCGAGGCCACACCGGTCAGCCAGTTGATCTGAACTTTTGTCGATGGCATGGAGCCCGCTGAAAGCACGACTTCTCCCCCCGTGGAACTGCCATCGCCCAGGAACTGAATTTGCGCAGTCCTGTCACTGCTGATCAGCTCACGCCCCGTCAGCACAGTCATCTTCATTCCCTGCGGCAGTACTATGCGATCATCATCACCTTGCACTGCAACTGTGCCCTGAACGGTGTCAAACGTCATTGATCGGCGGGCGCGATCTTTTATCGCGCTCAGCCGGGAGAGTTGGGCCAAATGCAAAATACGTGCTGCGATTTTCGTGGTGTCTGCTTTTCTGGATGGATTGAAATAGGGAAAAGACACAGCCGTGACCAGCCCGAGGATGGCAAGCACCACAAGCATTTCAATCAGTGTAAATCCTGCCTGCCTGTTGCCGCTACCTGGAGGGGTGTGCGTCATTGCATGCTGAGCTCATTGATACCGAGCAGTGCTGTCATGACGGAAATGACCAGCCCACCAACCAGAAAGCCCAGCAGAATTGTAATTGCCGGTGTCATCAAGGCAAGCAGACGATCGAGTGCACGTTGTGCTTCGCTCTGCATAATGCCGGCGGCTTTTCGAAGCACAGCCGGCAGATTGTTGACTTCATCGCCAACGGCAGCGAGTGACACGATACCCGCTGGAAAAATCCGGGCCGCCAGGAAAGCATCGGGAAGCCGCTTTCCTGATATCACCGTATCGCAGACCGACAGGAGCGGTTTTCTGTAGGAAGCAACAGGGCAGCATTCGGCCGAAAGCGACAGGGCGTTACCCATCGGCACGCCGTTTTCCAAAAGCAGGGCCAGACTTTGCAAGTAGCGGGCAAGACCAGCTTTCCGGATGAGCGCACCAACGATGGGCAAACGCAGGATTGCTCTGGAGAGAGCCGCGTTAATCAACGGGCGCTTGGTCAACCATAGCCCGGCAAGGGCGGCGAAAGCCAGAACAAGTGCTATCAGCGTCTCCGGTGCCGACAGGATACTCCGGACAACGGACAGAACAGCAATAATCATCGGTGGTTCGCGTCCCGAGCTTTCAAAGATCGGCGCGATGGCCGGAACCAGAACAAAAGTGATGACCATCAGCGCACAGAACATGATGAAGAGGAGAAAACACGGATAGACCGTTGCCTCGACGAAAGCCCGCTTCTGGACATTCTGCTTTTCCATCTCGGCAGACAACACGCTGAAGACTTGGCCCAGACGCCCGCTTCGCTCGCCACTGGCGACAAGCGCCACCACGTCTGGCCTCAAACCTTCGGCATTTGCCAAAGCTTGTGAGGGTGAACTACCCGAAGACAAGCGGTTCAGCAAAGTGACGGCAAACTGCTGGTTCGTCTTCGCCGAGGTATCTGCAGTCATTGCCTGCAGCGACTGATCAAATCCAAGACCCGCATTCATCAGAACAGCAAGATCGGAAAACAAACGTTCGTAATCAATCTTTGCCCTGAAGAGCGATAGTCCCGAAGATGCGGTGGATGTCTCACCGCCCTTCGCGGCTTTGAGTACCGAAACTCTGAACCCTTTCGCCTTCAGCAGCCGTCTTGCTTCGATATCGTTGGACGCATCAATGACGCCCCTCGCCTCACGTCCGTCTGCTGTAAATGCCGTGTAAATAAACTTGAGCATTTCAGCTCTTCTCCAGGTCAACGACGCGTGCGACTTCCTCGGCTGTCGTTTTTCCGGACTTGACCAGACTGCTCGCATGATCTGTCATCAATTGCATGCCATTGGTCCTGGCCAATCTTTCGATCTCTTCCTGAGCAAGGGCATTGCTGATCGCCTGGCGAACCACCTCGGTTATCTCAAGAATCTCATAGGTGACCTGCCGGCCATTGAAGCCTGAACCATGACATGTTTTGCAGGTCATGTTGCCCGCCCTGCCTGCACATGCAGGACAGCTGGTGCGCAGCAGCCGCTGACTGATCACCCCGCGCAGCGTTGCCTCAAGCAGGTAGCTTTCAATACCCATATCCCGCAATCGGCTGACAGCACCGACGGCATTGTTGGTATGCAATGTCGACAACACGAGGTGTCCCGTAAGAGCAGCCTGAATGGCAATCTGCGCGGTCTCGCGGTCACGGATTTCGCCAACAAGGATAATATCGGGATCTTGCCGAAGCACCGAACGCAGTGCCGAGGCGAATGTGAGGCCAATGGCCGGATCGACCTGCAGCTGCGTGATGCCCTTGATCCGATACTCAACCGGATCTTCAACGGTGAAGATCTTGACATCCGTTCGGTTCAACTCATGCAACATCGAATAAAGTGTCGTGGTCTTTCCGGAACCCGTCGGGCCCGTGATCAGAATGATCCCGTTGGGCCGATTGGCGATTTCAACGATCTTCTCCCTCGCCTTTTCATCATAGCCAAGTGAACCAAGATTGAGCTTTACGTTGCTGCGGTCGAGAATACGCAGCACGATCGTTTCCCCATGGATCGTTGGCATGATCGAGACGCGGAAATCAATTTCCTGGCCCCGAACCGAAAAACGCAAGCGTCCATCCTGCGGCAAACGCCGCTCGGCAATGTTCAGTTTGGCCAATATCTTGATGCGGCTCGCAATGCCCGCGTGCAGCGACTTTGCTGCCGTTTCAACCGCATCAAGCAAGCCGTCGCGGCGAAAGCGAATCCGGATCAGATCTTCCTGTGGCTCGATGTGAATATCTGTGGTCTTTTCATCGACGGCCCGTTGAACAATGCGCGAAACAAATCGGACAACGGGTGCCTCACGGGCAATATCGAGGAGCCGTTCTACGTCGCTGCTTTTGTTGTCGTCATCGGTCAGATCAATCACATCTGATGGGCCTGGCTCCTGACCCAGATGCCTGAGGTATTCTTCAATCGCACTTCGCGGCGCGATGAGCAGTTTTACCGGCACATCAAACAGATAGGAAAGCGCATCCATCGTGTCGGCATCAAAAGGATTGGCAACAATGAGTTCGAGCACTTCATCCGTCAGGCGAAGTGGAACCAGAGCCTTGTCCTCGGCAAACCTTTGACCAATACGGCCCAACAGGACTTCGTTGTTAAGTGCTGTGAAATCAACCTGAAGGTCGGCTCGCAGAAACCCTGCAAGCTCTTTGGCAAAAAGCGCTTCCGGCATCAGACCGAGCTCACGAATGACGACGTCAATGGCATGGCCGGTGCTGGCGATGGCCGTCCGTACGCGCTGCACTGCTTCGTGTGTCAGATGGCCCTGTCCTGCCAGATGCTGCACAAATTGTTCGGATGTCCCCACCTTTTCCAGCATCTGTTAAAACACTCCGCCGAGCAAAGCCGTGGCCTTGCTGTCAAGGATTTGGGAACAACCATTTGTTACCGCGCCAACTTCGGGCAACGCAGCTGTATCAGAAGGAAGACTGTTTATGAGCCTGACAGCTCCTGTACCGCTCGCTCCAATCTGATAAATGCCCGCCTCATAATGGCTGGCCGCCCCATCATGGAGAATACTCTCGACGGTCACAAAATCCGCGCCTTGCGTTGCGGTTGCAACAATGGCTTTTGCAGCTTCCGGATAGGTGGACAGTTTTGACTTGATGGCTGGCGAAAGACTTGAACCTGTCACAACTGCACTTCTGGAATTGACGGTAAAAACCCGCATGAGTTGACTAAGCGCAATCGAACGCAGAGGCAGAAAATCATAAAGTTCGGCAACGTCTTCGAATGGCGCGAACTTCAGCCCTTCACTTGCAATCATTTGAGGTGGAACGGCTGCCGTCCGGTCGCCGTCGAGGCGGCGAAACTGCGTGATGGTCTGCGCCAGTTCCCTTACAGTGGAGGACGGGGCGCCCGCAGCGCCAAGTCCGAGCTGCAGCAGTTCGATACTCGCAACGTTCAGATCGATCAGACCGGAATGTTCCTGAAACTGAACTTCCACCGAGCCGCGTCCAAGTGCGCAGTGATAACGGGTGGGAGTGGCATATGCCGGGCTATTCTCGTCGCCACGTCGATCTTTTGCCAGTCGCCCGGCGACCATGGCGTTGACCGCATTCAAGACAAGACCAAGCCTTGTGTCGTCATATTGATTGCCTGCGGTGAGTGCCCTTATTCTGGCCGAGCTTGCAAACGGGATCAAAACGGCCGACAGGATCAAAAGAAAACCCAGTACAGCGGGCAATGCAAACCCGGCTTCTGAATACTCTGCGTTCGGATCAGGCGTTTCAGTCACCCTATTGTGCATGATCACTGCTTTCTGGATAGAGCGAATAAACGGCCTTTTCATCGTTGAGTGTGATGACAATCCTGCCCTGCTCAATGACCGCAATCGTCCATGGGCCCAACGTTTGCCCGACACTCATCCAGTCCGAATTGCTTCCATCTTCATTGGCAATGAGCGCCGCAATCCGGCCGCCTGTCTGGCTCGTCCCTTGAAAGCGAATGGCCGGCTTTTTGACCGGTATTTGAGGCACTGCAGCAACAGCGACCACGGGCGGCGCCACGGACTCGACAATTGGTGGCTTGGGAACATATTCGCGCCGTGTCGGACTGAACAATGGCCTCGCTACGGTCTCTGTAATCTCCAGAGGAATTTCAGGATTGCGGGCCAATGCCGCCTTTTCTGCCTTGACCGCCTGATCTCTTGGGACGGCTGTAATATCAGCTGAGATATCGACAGGATTGTTGGCCATCCATAAATTGGACAATCCGAATACAGCAACGCCAACGAGCGATAAGGCGATAATGGTTGTATGAATGCGCAGCATTTGTCTCATGGCCCGGCGCTTTCCGGACCGGATTGCATGCCCTTTGGATTGACTGCGCCATAGACAACGATCTCGGCAGCAAGTTCGACAGGCTGGGGTGAACCATCTACCTGCACTGCATTGGTAGCGCGGATGGTTGCCTCTCTGATGATCAAGGGAGGCAATGATGTTTCCAGCTGAAACAACGTGTTGTTTATGGAGGGCAGATTGCCCTGAATGTTGGCTCTCACCCCTGCATACTGGACACCATCGATCACCAGTACCGGCGTATTCCCGACCGACGCAACGACAACATTTTGTGCGCTGGCATCGGCGTTCACCCGCGTTTGCAGTCCGGCCTGGATTACCGCGATACTATCCCCCGTCAGGAACGACGAGGTTGTATCGTCCGGCTGTGCTGCGGTTTGCCCATCGTCAACCGGTTTTTGCGCCAGCATTCGTTCGAACCGTGCAAGATTATACCTGTTGTCGTCGATGCCGGTTCGCAAATCAGACAGTGCCTGAAAACCGGCGAAAAACAATAACAGCATCAGCACCACCATGATAACGGCCAGAGCTATGGCCAGAGTGCGTTGCGCCAGTTTTGGAAGTGCCATTACCCGGATCAGGACGTCGGTCATCCCCGCACCACACTGAGCTTGATGGCAAATCGTTCGCCCGCCTGTCCCGGTACTCGCACCACCGGCGATGTGAAGGACGGATCAGCAAAAAGCGGCGATGCATCCAGTATCGATATCAGCCCGGCTGCAGAAACCGCGGATCCCGAAAAGGAAAGATTGTCGCCATTGAGCGTGAAGTCGGTGATCCAGGCTGTATCCGGCAATATCCGTGTCAATTCTTCCCAGACGCGCACCACAGGCACAGCCTGAGCCTTGCTCTTTCGAGCGGCTTCTACCGCCGCAATGTCCTGTGCACGCCGGTCCAGCATCTTGCGCACTTCGAGCGCAGCTTTTTGTTTCTCGTCCACTTGCGCAGCCAGCTTCTCGTCTGCCTGGGCGTATCTGTAGTACACATGCCCGAATGTCAGGATACCGGACAGGACAACCAGCACCAAAGATGCAATCAAAAGCTTCTGCGGCCATGTACGCCGGACAAATACAGGATGGACCGATCTGAGGCTCTGAAGCGACAGCTGGAGTTCGCCGTCCGGTGCCTTAAGAAGGATTGATTGGGGTCGAATACCGGCATCGACGAGACTGTCAATGACCGGATCAATGACGCCCTTCCTGATCAGAAAATAATTGGTACTGCCGGTTGAATCCGAGGTTTCCGTAAAACAGATATGGACATCATCCACATTGAACGGTGTGCCTTCTGAAAGATCGATCTCCGCCATCTGCCGCGCGCGCGTGAACGGCAGTTTGCGATCTGATAGATGCCGGGAAATATACCGGCCCTCGGAAACAGTAATGATGCAGGTATTGGCATTGGTTATGGTCTTGGCACGCTCGCCAACACGGTCGATCGATGTGCCTTCAAGAGTTTCGGATGTAGTTCCTGAACGCTTTTCGATGAGACAACTGGCTCGCAGGATGCTAATCAAAACTCCATCTGAAATACGTCTGGACAGCCCGCCGAAAAGCATCAAATCGAATAGTTCGCCCCACCACCAATTCAAACAATCGGAGCCAGTTCCTCTGCTCATCCACCCCCCGTTGACATGGCTGTTCTCGCGTTCGAAACTCGTCCGCCCCTTATTACTCCAGCTCAACACTAAACTCGGCGCAGTTGAATGAAAAGGCGGCATTCTCCTCCTCAGTTACCCGGTAACGTACACCTTCACGCTGCCAGTCCCTTACGTCGAATATATTTATCAATATATCCGCAGTTTCGGCAGGATTACCAAATTTGATATCTACCACTCCACCGCAGTGAATTGTGATTCTTTGTTTTTCAGAACTTTCAGCGACTATCTCTATCGCAAACGAACTCTGTCCAGAATCGTTAATCGTGCGTTTGGTTGCAAGGGACATCAATTTACTGAAACGAACCAAATTAACTTTCTCGAGGAGTCCAATATTGTTCCATATATTCATGGTTTATATTCTCCTGGTATGTGATTTCCACTAGGATAAGGAGTCTTTCCGGGACCCCATTCGTAGGTATGATAGTGAGTATCCGGTATACCCTTAGCTTTATTTCCCGCATTATAATCAGTTCGCCCAATTAGGCGGCCATACTCATCATAATGTGCTGCCCATGGCTCGACTCGGCCTAAGTCATTAACATACTGCCCATTCAACGTACGAGTTCCTGGTGTCGCTGTAAAAGGGGCTTTTGTTCCAAATATTTTGTCGGGAAAAGTCGGAACGGCCTTGGCTTCCGGAGCAACTTTCATACTGCCAACTAATGCATCGTTGAGCACGCTTGCTCCAAATTGCTGCCCTAAGGCTGCACTTGGCGTAGAGGGAGAAATCGTGGGCAAACCACTGCTGCCAGCTGACGTGATCATATTCGCAAAGCCAATGACGCTATTTAACGCACCAGCAGGAGCTGCAGAAAAGTAGCCATCAACCGAAATTGGGCTGGTAACTGTTGGTCCCGTTATTTCTCTTGTAAATCGCTGATCGACCCGTTGAACTGCTAGATCTGTCTTGCGTTCCGCTCTTCGCGCCTCTTGCTCATTCGTGACCTCCTTGCCATTGATCCCGTCCACGGGACCGCCTGGATCGTCAGTATCGGATCCAAAGCTATGCCCGTTAGGATCTGACTTATTGATCGGATCGTTCTCGGCATAGGCGTATCTGTTTGTGCCGACGCCTTCCTTTGTGGGATCCCAGTCATCGGGTGAAATGAAGCGGGCGAAGATTGGGTCGTAGTAGCGGGCATTCAAATACATCAGCCCGGTTTCAGGATCATAGCGTTCGCCAATGTACCCCTTTGATGTCTGCATGGCGGTGTTGGTGCGCTCGCCATAGGCGGCATAGCTGGTCCGTTCGACCACATTGCCGTTAATATCCGTGACAAAACGGACAGACGAGAGATGATCACGATGCAGGAAGTATTTTGATATAGGTGCAGAAAGTTGACCGCCATCTTGTGTGATCTTGATGTCCGGATGAGGATAACGAGTGTACTTTCTATCGCTGGGGTTCGAGTAGTCCACTTCCATATCGGCTCGGCCATAGATAACTTTACCGAGCGACCATGTCTTTGTGTAACGGCGTCCATCTGCAAAATAGTCGTAGTTCACTTGTGCACCGGCGTTGAGGACACCCTGCAGCTGATTAACGCCATTCCATGTGAGTGTCCGCGTTTCATCTCCTGTCATGTTGCCATTGGCATCGTAGGCGAATGATTTTGCGCCGATTTGCGTTGCGGCGTGCGGGCGAATGGCATTTCCGGCAGGATAGACATAAGTGCCCGCAACACGTGTACGTGAAATCAGATTGCCGGAGATTGAATATTCGTATGTTTCATCGAGCGTATTGTCGCCGGCATTGTCTGATGTCTTCAGGCGGCTCAAGTCATCATAGATATAGGTCCAGTTTTCTGATGGGTTCAGTCCGGTTATGGACTTGATACGACCGAGATTGTCACGGGTGTACTGATTGTCCATCAGCACTGTGGCACCGTTGGTCGTCACAATACGGGTAAGCCATCGCCTGGCCGGCGAATAGCTGAAGGTCGTCGTTACGCCATTGGCATAAGTGATTTGCCGCGTTTGTCCGTCAGCCTCGTAAACGGTGGCTTCTATATATTGAGGGATGGAAACAAGCGCATTGTTCGCACTGTATTTCCATAACCCGACAGGCTGATTCCATTCCCAACCAAGGGTGGCGATCGCTTCCAAATTGTTGAGCGCCAGATCCGCATCATACCGCAGCCAGGTTATCTGCCTAGACTTGTCATGCGTGCTCCGGACAGACTGACTTTTGTTGTCATTGCCGCCACCGGCCCCTTTACTTGCATAAATCTCAAGCCAGGGCAGGCCGGAACTGTCATGGCTATACAAGATGGTGGAGTTAGCATTGCGTGTGAGCCTGATTTTGCCGATGTTCCTCGACATCCAGGTTTCGTTCTGGTCGTATTCGTTATAGGCAATCAGCGTTGATGCTGGCTGGCCAGGCTGTGTCGATGCCATCCTGACGGTAATCCGGTCCATTTGATCATAGCCAAGTGTTGCGACGATGCCGCGTGCATCCGTTTGCAGCAACATCCGACTTGATTGATCATAGACGTAGGACCAGTTGCCGAGGTCGGGATCGCTTGCGGTCAGACGGTTGCCGAGCATGTCATAGGTGTAGGCCCAGATGGCACCGCCGGGATCGACAACACCCACAAGCCGTCCCAGCGGATCAAAGGAGCGGAATTCATTGACGGGACTGCCTGCAAGTGTCTTCTGGATGAGGATCGTATCACCACGGGTGTTGGTAAAGGTGCGCAGCGGACGCTGTTCTTCATCGGTTGTCAGCATGGTTTCTAGCGGGATATTGCGGGACCCGCCGGTCATCTGGTCAAGATAAAGACCATACTGAAATCTGCGCTGTGTTGCATCGGGATTGGTTGTCCCAACGATCCGGTCCTTCCAGTCATAGCTGTTGGACGTGAGTTGTGCCGCCTCATTGTCAAAGCGCGGATGGGCAGCCTGCCAGGGATTGCCACGTCCATCATAGGATGTATCGACGATGCGGCTCGCTGAACCTGCCACATCACCCGGCGTCTGAACCCGCCACGGACGGCCAAGCCCGTCATAATATGTGCGGGTAAAATGATCGCCGGCATTGTTCGGCAGGGGCACATAGGACACAACGGCTTGGGCCTGCGGATTGCCCTCGTTCTCATAGCGGGTCTTTATATAATAACCGTCAGTATCAATTGAATCATATATTCTGCAAAATGGATCATAAGCCGTATTTAAGACGACAAGGTTCCAATCAGTTGTGGCGGACGGGAGACCACATACAAAGTCGAAGCTTCTTTTGGTAATAAATCTTGTGTCTGCGTTCAGTCCACCAAGACCCATGTAAAAGTATTTCGGTGCCCGTTCTGCAACTGGATAGATGTGGTATGTATCATCGTAATCCCACTCGGTGCGCTGGCCCATGGGAGCGACTTTGCGGATCAGGTTGCCATAGGCATCATAAGTATAGGCAGTATCAGCTGACTTTACGGGTGCTGTGACACTCATGTAATTCTTGGAGAGCGTCAGGTTGCCCTTGACTGGAGCCACGGTTTTGTCCGTTGCACCGTCATAGAAATATTCTTCATAGGTGCTGAATGGAGCTGAGGCATCAAAGCCGGGACGTACTGATTTCGCATAAGGCAGTGACACGATGTAGGCAGATGTGTTCGGGCTGAAAAGCTGAACTGTCGAGAGTTCATCACCTCCTGCATCCGTGCGGCCATAGTCTTTCAACTGGCCGACATTATTATAGGCATCAAAGAACCGCTCAATGCGCAGATTGGCTGTAACGCCGCCTTCTGTCAGTGCTGTGTCTGTCGCGGTGTTTTGGACTGTGTAGGGTTTGGTTGAGGCGTTGACGACATAGGTCTCGTTGACCTTCTTGTGGACCACACCTGTTCCACTCTCCCAGTCTACCCATTGAATGGATTCCGGCAGGCCGTAGCTTGCCACATCCTGGCGATAAACCGTATCGATGGTCGGACGCGTGACAGCCCCGGCAGCAAACGGCTTTTGCACGGTCATGTTGCGGTAGCCAAGGAATTTGCGCGCAACAGGATCGTAAAGGCCATTGGAATAAAGGTAGTTGGTGCTGGCAATGGTGCCGCGTCCGTCATTGGCTGATATCACCGACACCGCATGCATGACCTGCGGCATGTAGCCATTGGGCCAGCGTGTGGAAGGCGTGTAATCAACGCCGATGACCCCGCCGGTCTCAAGCGTGATACTGCGCAAAAGGTTTGGACTGGTTGGACCGGGATTGGAAATGACGGCCGTCTTGCCATCAATGAAGTCTGGCAGGCCATCGCCGTTGAAATCACCTAAGATCGCAGTTCCATGGCCGGTAAAAGGTGACTGGACGATCTGGTTGCTGTCTGC
>NZ_JACGXN010000020.1 GCF_014138285.1 Phyllobacterium myrsinacearum | reverse complement strand
GCAACCAACACTCAAAAACAGCTTCTCAAATAGACCCCATCGCCAGGCTCATAACCCACGGGGCTGACTGACGTCCGGCAAAGCCCGGGAAAACACTCCACTGGATGGTCTAAGGCCCAACGGACAAATCCTCCACAAAAACCAACCAGATATCCCAGAACCACCTGCTCAACGCACATTCCAAAACAAAAACACACCAACAAAAACCGCCCGAAATGGGCGGTACCAAAGGCTTGAACACATCTGATCGTGGATCAGAACCGGACTGCACCGGTATTGGCACCGCACAGGAGGACGCCAATACGCTCGTCCGGGCCAGCATCATACTTTTGTGATAGAAGTGCTGAAAAGGCCGCTGCTCCACCAGGTTCGGCGACGATCCGCAGCCGCTCCCAAAGCGCGGATTGAGCAGCGCGAATGTCATCGTCCGACACCAGGACCGAGTGCGTGACGAAGTCGCGGGCAAACGGGAACATCAACGCCCCAACTCGTCTGGGCGCAAGAGAATCAGCCGCTATGCCTTCGGCCGGTGCGTCGACGGGCAATCCGGCATTCAACGCCATATGCAACGTGGGCGCTCCCTCCGGTTCGACCGCCACGATCTTGATGCGACCGCGGAACCAGGCGGCAATCCCGCCAATCAGGCCACCACCACCCACGGCGACCAGCAGGGTCGTGATACCAGGAAGATCCGCTTCTATTTCCACGCCAAGCGTTCCCTGACCGAGCAACGTTTCCGTCTGGTCGAACGCGTGAACCGGCATGGCATTGCGTTCCGTTACAAATTGCTCGCTGGCAGCCAGAGCGTCAGCATATCGCTCGCCGGAGACAATAAGGTTCGCACCGTAACTGCGAATGCGTTCGGCCTTGGCGGGTGCTGTGACATTGGGCACAAATATGGTTGCGGGTATGCCAAGCCGCATGGCGGCATAGGCGACAGCAGCACCGTGATTGCCGCCGGATGCGGCGACAACGCCCGCTTCGGGCACTGGGCGTGTGAGCAAATTGGCGAAGGCGCCGCGCGCCTTGAACGAACCCGAGTGTTGCAGAAATTCAAGTTTGAAATCGACAGTACGCTGCTGCAGCCCGAAGTCGCCGAGATCGGCTCGTATGACAGGAGTATGCCGGATATGCGCCCGGATCAGGCGCTCGGTTTCGGCAATGCGTTCGGGCGTAATGTGTGTTGAGCTGGACATGGCGTGGACTCACGATGCGAGGAACTCAATTTAAAATGCTCCGAGCCGCAAATGCAACTTTTGTAGTTTGCGGCCGCTCTGATGTTCACATCCCTTCAACTGACTTTGCAGGGAGGAGGACCGGCGTGTGATCGTAATATCGTATATATTTCAATAGATTAAGAATTTCTCCTGACGATATTTTCCACCGCGTTGACTCATCATGCAACTTCTGATTATGTTGAATAACAAATGAGCGATATTTGCTCAAATGTAGATTTGCCAGAAAAATGAGTCTTTGGGGAGGAAAACCATGCTCAGCCGCCGTACCTTTTTGTTCAGATTTGCTTTTGCCGGAACCGCCATTTCTGTAATGGCTGCTCTCGGAATGACCTTGACTGCCGCCAATGCGGAGGGCCTGAAGATCGGGTTCAGTCAGGTGACGTTGCAGTCACCCTTTTATGTTCAACTCAAAACGGGTGCAGAAGCGGCAGCCAAAGCTGGCGGCGATACACTCGTTTTCCTCGATGCCAACGGGGATGTGAGCAAACAGAACAATGACATCCAGGATCTGATTACGCAGGGAGTGAATGCGCTGATCATCAACCCGGTTAATCCCGATGCAGTTGTGCCATCCCTCGAAGCCGCCGTTGCTGCAGGCATTCCAGTGATTACGGTTGATCGCAGCGTGAATGGCAAGGGTGTTACCGCCCATGTCGGCCGCGACAACAAGAACATGGGCAAGCTGGTCGGTGAAGCGGTCGTCGCGCGCCTAAAAGCTGACGGCATTGAAAAAGCCAAGATCATCGAGATTCAGGGAGACGCCGGCGGCGCTGTCATGATGGACCGCCGCGACGGCTTTCATAGCGCTATCGAAGGGTCGGGCCACACGATCGTCGAGGGCCCATATGCCGAATATATCCGCGCCAATGCGGTAACCGCCATGCAGGATCTGCTTCAGGCTAATCCTGATGTGAAAGTTGTCTATGCGCATAATGACGATATGGCGCTTGGTGCCCTGCAGGTCTTGAAAGAAAACAACCGCAACGATGTTCTGGTTGCCGGTGTAGACGGGTTGTCGGAAGCACTCGCAATCATTGCCGATGGTGGCAATTATATTGGCTCAGCCTTGAATGATCCAAAATATCTGGGTGATGTAACGATCCAGGTTGCACGCGAAGCGGCCGCCAAGAAACCGGTTTCCTCGTTTGTTGATGCGGGCACGGCACTGGTGACGTCCAAGAATGTCGCGGACTTCCCGCGTAAAGGACTCTTCGCCGAGTACCGCCCGCAAGTTCTCGGCCAGTAAGGCCTCTTCTTGAGCCTGCGGAGCAGTCCTGTTCCGCAGCTCCCACCATTATACCCACAGGATCATACCATGCGCGCAGCAGTTCTTTACGCCCCGGGCGATATCCGCCTTGAAAATGTCCCCGAACCACGGATCAAGCCGGGACACGTGATTGTCCGCGTCGCGTCGGTGGGTGTTTGCGGGTCGGATTTGCCACGCATGCTGATCAAGGGCGCACACAAGATGCCGCTGATCTGCGGCCATGAATTTTCAGGTCATATTACTCAACTCGGTGAAGGAGTTGAAGGCTTTGACCTCGGTGAACTGGTGGCCATTCCGCCGATGTTGCCATGCTTCAAATGTGACCAGTGCCAGAAAGGGCAGTTTTCGCGCTGCCGCGACTATGATTATTTCGGTTCGCGCCGGGACGGCGCTTATACGGAATTTGTCTGTGTTCCAGTTTCCAACCTTTTGAAAACACCTGAGGGCATTGATCCCAGGGCCGTTGCCATGACCGATCCCGCATCCATCGCCATCCACGCGATATGGAAGGCTGGCGGTATCGGGATGGGGCAGCGCGGCGGTGTCATCGGTTGCGGGCCGATCGGCCTGTTTGCCATTCAGTGGCTCAAGCTCATGGGCGCGAGCGAAGTCGTTGCCGTCGATGTCTCGGAAGAAAAACTGGCCATGGCAAGGCGTGCCGGGGCGACGCACACTTTCCTGTCTGGTGCAGACATTCCTGCCAACCTGCTTTGCGATACGATTATTGAAGCTGCCGGTCACCCGTCATCGATCAACATGGCGGTGAAGATGGCTGCACCAAGCGGTCATGTGGTGTTTATCGGCATTCCGGTTGCCGAAGTGACTTTGGACAACAAGACATTCCAGCATTTCCTGCGGCAGGAGGTCTCGTTGCATGGTTCCTGGAATTCGTTCGGAGCGCCTTATCCGGGACCGCAATGGACAGTGACGCTGGAAAAACTGGGATCCGGCGCATTGGAATGGGAGTTCATGATTACCCATGATCTTGATCTAGCCGAGTTGCCGGGCATGTTCGAAAAGTTCCGGACCGACAGGAGCATGTTCTTTTCGAAAGTCATGTTCCGGCCCTGAAAGACTTCGGGAAGAGGCAGGGAATCGAGGGAGGATATGGCAGGATGACACTTGTCCTGAATTTTGATCTTGGTACGGGAGGTGTCCGCGCCGGTGTTTATGACGTCGAGCGCAAAGCTATGCTCTCGCTGTCGGAAGCGAGCTATGGCACCACGTATCCCCACGCGGGTTGGGCTGAACAACAGCCCGACGAATGGTGGAACGCGCTTGTGAAAGCTGGCCGTCAAGCGGTCGAACAGTGTGGTTCGCGTGATATAGCAGCGGTTTGCGTTGCTACGACAGCGTCGTCCGTCGTAGTCTGCGACAGGGAAAGCGTGCCTCTTTACCCGGCTATTCTCTGGATGGACTGCCGTGCTGCCAAAGAGGCCCGCGCTACGGAAAAGGTGACGCACCCTGTTATGGCCTATAGTGGCGGCGGCGATGCCGTCGAATGGCTGGTTCCCAAGGCGATGTGGCTGGCCGAGCACGAGCCGGCCGTCTTTGGCCAGGCCGACATCATCTGCGAGGCATTGGATTTCATCAATTACAGGTTGTGTGGTGCTTGGGTAGGCTCGCGCATGAATGCCGCCTGCAAGTGGAATTATGATTCAAAGAACGGCACGTTCGTTCCAGAGATATATGAAGCGCTTGGTATTCCCCAGTTGCAGGACAAACTGCCGCAAAGGATTGTGCCGGTTGGCGATGCCATTGCACCATTGAAGCCGGAGGTTGCCGAAGCGCTTGGCATCACCTCGCAACCGCTTCTCGCCCAGGGTGGCATCGACGCGCATATCGGTGTGCTTGGCGCGGGTACTGTTGCCGCGGGTGGAATGCTGATCATCGGCGGCACATCGGTTGTGCATCTGACGCACCTGAAGGAACAGGGCAATGTGACCGGCTTCTGGGGACCTTATCCCAATGCGCTTGTCGACGGGTTGTGGCTGGTGGAAGCTGGGCAGGTCTCGGCCGGATCGATTCTCAACTGGTTCAGCAGCACGATTTTCGGGTTGGACGAGCAGGGCCATCGCGATCTGATCCGTCAGGCGTCCGTGGTTTCGGCACAGGATTCGGGCTTGCTGACGCTCGATTATTGGATGGGCAACCGCACGCCCTATCGGGATGCGGATCTGCGCGGGGCAATCCTCGGTCTGTCGCTCAGTCATAACAGGGCAGATATCTATTCTTCGGCCGTTGATTCCGTGGCGCTTGGTTCCGCCAATGTTGTTGCCGTGCTGGAAGATCGCGGTGTATCGGTTGAGCGGATCGTCATGGCTGGTGGCATCTGCAAGAACCCGTTGTGGTTGCAGGCGACAATCGATGCCATCGGCAGACCTGTTCATGTAGCGAGCGATGATAACCTCTCTCTCATTGGAACGGCTGTCTGTTGCGCCCATGCGCTTGGGTTGTTTTCCGATCTCATCACCGCTTCGGAAGCCTGTGCAGCACCGTCGAGAGAAGTGCAGCCTGACCCCGTGCGCAGTCGGCGGTATCGCGATACGATGGCGCTCTATCGGGATACGACCGAAACATTGACGCCGGCGCTTCATACATTGAGTGCCAGGCAATTGGCAGGGGCAGCACAATGAACGACGCACGGATCAATCCATCAGTCCGGCTGCCTTCCGACGAGCAGCGGGAGCACCTGATGGTGCGTGTCGCCAAACTTTATTATGATCTTGAGCGGACCCAGAGCGAGATTGCTACGGAGCTTGGTCTGACACGCTGGCAGGTGGGGCGGCTGCTCATTGAAGCCAAGGAACTGGGTGTTGTGCGCATCGAGATCACACCGCGCGCCTATCGCCGGACGGAACTCGAGGTACGCCTGCAGCAGGAATTCGGCCTGCGTGATGCCATTGTGGTCCCATCGGGCGGAACGACGGATTCAGCCCTTCTCATGGAAAGCGTGGCACAGGCTGCTGCTAAATATCTGGCCGGCCTCAATCCCAAGGCAGATCTGATTGGTGTCTCCTGGGGTCGCACCATGTCGGCCGTTGCGAAGTTCCTGCCTAATAACTGGAACCCGGGCGTGCATGTGGTTCTGGTAAACGGTTCGACAAATTTGCGTTCAACATCAACCCATACAAGTGCCGTTGCGGAGGAATTTGCCAGGGCAGGCAATGGGATAGCCACACTTTTGCCGGTTCCTGCCATATTGGGCAAGAAGAGCACCCGTGAAGTGCTTGAAGAGGACCCGATTATCGAGCGCGTTCTTAAGCTCGCAATGCAGGCGGATGTGGTCTGTTTTGGCATGGGCGGCATTACCCACGAATCCGTACTGCTTAGCTCCGGCTATCTTGAAGAAGCGGATATCGACCGGTTGAAGGAGGCAGGCGCGGTTGGTGATATTCTCGGCCGCTTCCTCGACAAGAATGGCAATATCGTTGACCAGACGATTGACGATCGCACGGTTGGATTGAGGCTTGACTATCTCAAGACCAAGCAGCGTTCGATCGGGGTCGTTGCGGGCGAGGAAAAATTGCAAATCGCACTGGCTGCCCTGAAGGCCGGTTATGTCTCGGTCATCGTTACCGACGAGGCCACCGCCCATTATGCATTGGAGGCCAGAAGTGACGACTGATGTTCTGACTGTCCAGCAGGTGTCGAAGAAATTCCTGCCCAACATTATCGCATTGGAATCGGCTTCGCTGAATGTCCGTGCCGGGGAAGTCCATTGTCTTCTCGGTGCCAACGGCGCCGGAAAATCCACTCTGCTCAAGATCATAGCCGGTGCTTTCCGTCCCACGGACGGTTCGCTTTTGCTTGATGGCAAGCCTGTTGAACTGCATTCTCCAGCGCAGGCGGCACGACTTGGCATTTCAATGATCTATCAGGAACTTGATCTGGTTCCACAACTGACCGTGGAGCAGAACCTGTTTCTCGGCCATGCACCTGGCCGGTTTGGATTGATCAATCACAGGGAGCGCCGGGAAAGAGCCGCCGCAGCATTGAAGCGTGTGGGCGCACATTTCAAACCGGAAGCACGGGTTGAAACCCTGTCGGTTGCCAACCAGCAACTGACCGCAATTGCCCGCTCGCTGACCATGGACGCCAAGATCATCATCATGGATGAGCCATCGGCATCGCTCAATGAGACCGAGCTTGAGAGCGTGTTCAGGGTTATTCGTGAACTCGTCAGACAGGGGGTTGCCATACTGTATGTCAGCCACCGTCTCGGTGAATTGCGTGAAATCGGTGACCGGGTCACCGTGTTGCGCGGTGGCCGGACCATCGAGACATTCGACGTTAAAAGCACCGGGGATAGCGCACTGGTCGAGGCTATCATCGGCAAACAACGCTCCCTGATCGAACGGAAAGCCCGCGAACCGGTCACAGGCGATATAGCGCTGCGCGTCAACCAACTGCGTGGACCGGACGGTCTTGATATCAACGGTCTCGATGTGCGGTGGGGCGAAGTCGTCGGCCTGACGGGATTGAATGGTTCCGGCCGCACATCCTTTCTGAAATCGCTATTCGGCGCGAACAGGTTCGATGGCGATATCAAGCTAGAAGGCAAGCCATTCCATCCGCGTCATCCCGCCCATGCCATCCGCAGCGGCCTCGGCTTGGTACCGGAAAACCGCAAGACAGAGGGTTTGGTTCTGCATGCACCGATCTATAAGAATGCAACGCTGCCATCCATGCGTGAGAGCTGGCTAACGCGTCATTCATTGCAAAAGCAGAAGACGGTACCTGTCCTCAAAAGTCTGTCGACCAAATATGGACGGCCGGAGCAAGCCGTGGTGCAGCTTTCTGGCGGTAACCAGCAGAAGGTTGTTCTGGCCAAATGGATCATCAACGGTGCGCGGGTTCTGCTACTGGATGAGCCTAGCCGTGGCCTGGATATCGGCGCGAAGGCCGATCTCTACAATCTGGTCGACAGGCTCGCCCAAGAAGGGGCGGCTGTCATTGTTGCAAGCAGCGAACTCGATGAGCTTTATGCCGCTTGCGATACGATCTGGGTCTTTCACGAAGGCCGTAACATCGGCAAATACGATCCCTCGGTTGCGGACCGCGACGTCATATTGAGGGCAACAATTCTGGGTGAAAATCATGTCCAACACTGAAACCGCCTTGTCGCCAGCGGATACGCCGGCCTTCGGCAAACGCCTTATCGATTTGGCGATTGAATACAACTTCATCGTCATCTTTCTCGCAGTGGTCGTTATCGCAACCTCGCTGTCGAGTAATTTTCTGACCTATACCAACATTGCCAACCTGTTTCAGCAGGCCGCAGTCGTCGGTGTGGTCGCCATTGGCATGACCTTTGTCATTTTGACAGGCAATATCGACCTGTCTGTCGGCAGCGTTGTCGCGCTTTGCGGTATGCTGGTCGCTGTGCTGATGTCGCATGGTTTCGATCCCTTCGTGGCCGTTGCGATAACGGCATTGGTAGGAACAGCCTGCGGAGCAGGAATGGGGGCGATCAGCGCGCTTGCCCAGGTGCCAAGCTTTATCGTGACGTTGGCCGGGCTCGTCTCATTCCGTGGTATCACCTATCTGATGACCGATGGTGTGCCGGTGAGTGGTTTGCCACAGGGCTTCGCGTCCATCAGTTCGACGATGATCCCGCTTCTGCCCGGTTTCTCCCTGTCATCAATGGGCCTGATCTTCATTGTCCTGTGCATTGTTGCCGGGCTGGTGCTGCGCTTTACCGTGTTTGGCGAGTATGTCTTCGCAACGGGTGGTAATCCCGAAGCGGCGCGGCTATCCGGCCTGCCGACCCGCCTTATCATCACGGCGGTTTTCGCGGTCTCGGGGTTCATGGCAGCGCTAGGTGGTATTCTCCTGACATCACGCCTGCGTATTGGTCAACCAACGGCCGCGCAAGGGCTTGAGCTTGACGCCATCGCCGCTGTCGTGCTGGGTGGCACAAGTCTATTCGGTGGACGCGGCGGCGTGCTCGGTACTTTTTTTGCCGTGATGCTGCTGCAGGTTCTCCGCAACATATTCAATCTTCTGGGATTGGGTTCCTTCTACCAGATGACTGTCACCGGTATTATCATCGTTGCAGCCATCCTGCTCAATCGCTTCATCGATCATAGGAAGGGTCGGGGATGAACACGCAACAACCATTGGTCCAAAAGGGCACGGAAATCCAAATGCCACATTCCCACGCGCGCAACACAGGCACGAAACTTCAGCCTGACTGGTTCGAGGACATTGCAGTCAACCGTTCGGCGACGGAACGCCGTGCCGCCACATTGACCACCAGGCGAACGGTCAAGAAGGAGTATCAGGCGGCTTGGCTGGTCAAGGCGATCACCTGCATTGATCTGACCACTCTTGCCGGTGACGACACAGCTGGCCGTGTCCGCCGCCTGTGCGCCAAGGCAAAAAAGCCAGTGCGTGACGATATTCTGGAAGCACTTGGACTGGCTGATGCGCATATCACCACCGGTGCAGTCTGCGTCTATCCGACGATGGTCCCCTATGCGGTCAAAGCATTGGAAGGGTCAGGCATTCCTGTTGCCTCCGTTGCCACGGGTTTCCCAGCTGGACTGACACCGCTGCCGCAGCGTCTTGCCGAGATTCACTACGCGGTTGGCGAGGGTGCCAAGGAGATCGATATCGTCATCACGCGTGAACACGTTCTCACCCAGAACTGGTCAGCACTTTACGATGAGATCTCCCGGATGCGCGAAGCTTCAGGAGAGGCACATATGAAAGCCATTCTGGCAACAGGCGATCTGAACACGCTGCGCAATGTCTATCGCGCGTCGATGGTTGCGATGCAGGCTGGCGCCGATTTTATCAAGACGTCGACCGGCAAGGAAGATGTCAACGCCACGCTCCCCGTCAGCCTGGTCATGCTGCGTGCCTTGCGGGACTATGGTGAACTGTCCGGCCAGATCGTGGGCTTCAAGCCCGCGGGCGGGATGAAGACGGCTAAGGATGCCATGAACTGGCTGATCCTGATGAAGGAAGAATTGGGGTTGCCATGGATGCAGCCGGATCTGTTCCGGCTTGGAGCCAGCTCGATGCTCGGCGATATCGAACGGCAGTTGGAACATTATGTGACGGGTCGCTACGCCGCGTCTTCGCGCCACGCACTCGCTTGAGGAACAGGAATATGGGACAGATCAAGGATATTCTTCGCACGATGGAATATGGCCCCGCACCAGAGAGCAATACCGACGTCCAGAATTGGCTTGATGCCAATGAGGCGGGTTTTGGTCACTTCATCAACGGCAAGTTCACCGGCACTGACGGCCGTGAGACATTTGCGGTCATCAATCCGGCCAATGATATCGTTCTGGCGAAGGTTGCGCACGGCACAACATCTGACGTTGATGCGGCCGTGAAGGCAGCGCGCGCGGCCTTTGGCAAATGGTCAAAACTTCCGGGACACGAACGCGCAAAATATCTCTACGCCATTGCCCGCCATATCCAGAAGCGCGAGCGCTTTTTCTCTGTTCTGGAGACCATGGACAACGGCAAGCCGATTCGCGAAACCCGCGATATCGATATTCCGCTGGTTGCCCGGCATTTCTACCATCATGCCGGTTGGGCCGAAATGGTCGAGACAGAGTTCGAGGGCTTTTCGCCTGTGGGTGTTTGCGGTCAGGTGATCCCATGGAATTTCCCGCTGCTGATGCTGGCGTGGAAAATTGCTCCGGCGCTTGCTGCTGGCAATACGGTCGTTCTCAAACCGGCCGAACTGACGCCATTGACCGCCATCGCCTTTGCGGAGATTTGCCACGAGATCGGTCTGCCTGCCGGTGTGGTCAACATCGTTCACGGCGACGGTGCGACAGGTGCTGCGATTTGCGGCCACGATGATATTGATAAGGTAGCCTTTACGGGATCGACCGAGGTCGGGCGTATCATCAGGGAGCAGATCGCCGGTTCGGAGAAGAAACTGTCCCTGGAACTTGGCGGCAAGTCGCCCTTCATCGTGTTTGAAGATGCCGATATCGATTGTGCCATCGAGGGTGTGGTCGATGCCATATGGTTCAATCAGGGTGAAGTATGCTGTGCCGGTTCGCGCATTCTCATTCAGGAAGGCATTGCCGAGCGGTTTTATACAAAACTGCGCAAGCGGATGGAAACCCTGCGGGTCGGAGATCCGCTCGACAAGACCATGGATGTCGGTGCGATTGTCTCCAAGGGGCAGCTCAAACGTATCACCTCACTGGTTGAGCAGGGCAAGACCGAGGGCGGCACCCTCTGGCAAGCACCGGTAACACTGCCAACCAAGGGTGCTTTCTTTGCGCCGGGTTTCTTTACCGACGTGGAGCCGGCTTCCACCGTATGCGAGGTGGAGATTTTTGGGCCTGTTGCCACCGCCACAACATTCCGTACGCCCGATGAAGCCATCGCTCTTGCCAACAATACCAAATATGGACTAGCAGCATCGATCTGGTCGGAAAACATCAATCTGGCCCTCGATATGGCGGCCCGCGTCAAAGCGGGTGTTGTCTGGATCAATTCAACCAATCTGCTTGATGCGGGTGCTGGTTTTGGCGGTTACCGCGAAAGCGGTTATGGCCGTGAAGGCGGACGCGAAGGGCTCTACGAATACCTGACTGCCGATTGGGAGAAGCGTCTGCCGGCCGGTAAGGTTGAACAGGCATTCAAGCCTTCGGCAGCGCCGGATGGCGAGGCGAAAATGGCCTTTGGTGGCGCGATAGACCGCACCGTCAAGAACTATATCGGCGGCAAGCAGGCCCGGCCCGATGGCGGCTACAGCTATTCGGTTGTCGGCAAAGGCGGGCAGATTATCGGTCAGGCTGGCATCGGCAATCGCAAGGACATCCGCAATGCGGTGGAAGCGGCAGCAAAGGCGGGTTCCTGGAGCGGCGTCACAGCCCATAACCGGGCGCAGGTGTTGTACTATCTCGGCGAAAACCTCAGCGCGCGACAGGCCGAGTTTGAAGCATTGCTTGTCGAAAGCACTAGTGTTTCAGCGAAGGCGGCGGCTGAGGAGTTTGCAACCGCGCTCCGCCGGATATTCTATTACGCCGCACAGTCCGACAAGTATGATGGCGCGGTGCATTCCACCAAGTCGCGCCATGTGACCCTGGCAATGAACGAACCATGGGGTGTCGTTGGCATCGTCTGCCCGGACGACCAGCCGCTGCTCTCGTTCATTTCACTGGTCCTGCCAGCCATTGCAATGGGCAACCGCGTCGTGGCTGTGCCATCCACCAAGCACCCGCTTCTCGCAGCCAATCTCTATCAGGTGCTGGATACTTCGGATGTTCCTGATGGTGTGGTGAATATCGTTACTGGCGAGAGCGATGTTCTGGCCAAGACTCTGGCTGAACACGATGAAGTGGATGCCCTGTGGTATGCGGGCTCGAAGGAGGGCAGTGCGATGGTTGAAAAGGCATCATGCGGCAATCTGAAAGCCACGTGGGTCAACAATGGTCGCCAGCGCAACTGGACAAGCACGCAGCAAGGGCAGGGCAGGGATTATCTGCGCCGCGCCGTCCAGGTGAAGAATATCTGGGTTCCCTACGGGGAATAAGCCAAACAAAAGACCGCACCGGTTTGCGCCGGTGCGGTCTTTTTTATTTAAATGTCTCAGCTCTTTGGCAGGCCGGGCGGATTGGTGGAAGCCTTGTCGATCGCCTCCGATCCGAGATTCCAGCGCTCGAGCACCTGCTTGTATTTGCCATTGGCGATCACGGCGTTAAGCGCTGTTGTAACGCCTTCCGCCACGCCACTGCCTTTGCGGGTGGTGACTGCAACTTCGGCAGTAATCGGCCAACCGCCACTGACAGTACCCACGAGCTTGGTCTTGCCGTTGACAGCGGCCTTATAGGCCTGCGTTGCATTCACGCTGAAGACCGCATCGGCGCGGCCGGATTCGATCGCCAGATATTTGACGGCATCATCGTCATAATACTGGACTTCGATGGGTTTCAGACCCTTGGCGACATTTTCCTTGTCCCACGACAGCAGAATTTTCTCCTGATTTGTGCCCGCATCGGTGATTATCTTCAAGCCGGCAACATCCTTTGGTTCCTTGATGGCTTTGATGGCGCTGTCCGCTTTGACGTAATAGCCCAGCTCGTCTTTACGGTAGGTGGAGAAATCGAACTTCTCCTTGCGCTGTTCGGTAACGGTGACGTTGGAAATCACAGCATCAAACTTGCCGGATTCAAGTCCAAGCGGCCAGTCGGCCCACGCGACCGGCACCAGTACCAGTTCGCGTCCAAGGCTGTCGGCCACCAATTGCGCAAGATCGACATCAAAACCGACAACGGTGGTGGCATCATTGGCATAGGTGCTGAGCGGTGGATTGGAAGGGTGCAACCCGATGGTCAGCTTGCCGTCGCTGACGAATTTGAAGCCCTTGGAAACGGATTCGATGGCCTTCTCGTTTTTCTCGGCCCGCACGCGATCCTTCTGGTCCGGGCTGAGATCGAAGCCGTCTCCGGCTGCAAAGGCGAGATTTGTCGTTGCGGCAATGAATGCCCCGGCCACGAGAGATAGAAGTCGCAGTCTGGTTGTCATGGATAACCCCTTGAGTGTGGTTTGTTGAGTGTTGTTCAACGCCGTGCCCCCGCACTGATGCGCACAGGTTGATTGCCCCAGCCGATTTCCGGAGCGATGTGGGAGATGAAATCGGAGAGGATCTGCTGATACTCGTGCTGCTGGAATTCGTAGGGCAGTTCCAGCCGCAACTCTCCGACGCGCGCAACAATCGGGTCGTTGAAGAGCTGCTCTAGGATTTGCTCGGATGTTCCGACGAGGTCTTTAGGAAACAATGTGCGGCGGTCACCCTGTGGTTTCAGCGTGCGCTCATAACGGCTTGCGGCATAGTCTGCATATTTCTTTCGGGTAGCAGCATCCGCGCTGTCAGTCGGGACGATGACACGTCCAAGCGAGACACGGCGGAAGACACCGTCGAGATTGTGGTGGTACGCGTCGAGCTGACGTCCCTGAGCTTCAAAGAAATCGTCCGTGTCTTCCCCGGCTGTGACATTGCCGATCATAAGGTTGAAGCCATTTTTGCCGGCCCACCGCACAGATCGCAGAGAGCCGCCGCCGTACCAGATCCGATTGACCAGACCCTCGGCATGAGGTTGCAGGCGCGGACGCTGCGGCCCTCCCGGTGTAGCAATGAATGTCTGGGAATCGGCAAGAAACTGCGCGCGCAGATTGTCGGCAAATCGGATGACCCGCTGATGAGAAAGATCGTAGTCCTTCCAGTTGCCGTCAAAAACCAGCGGACCAAGCAGCTCCGCATGAGCGGGAGTGCCCGCACTCAGGCCGACATTGAGCCGCCCCCGTGACAGGACGTCGACGGTTGAAAGGTCCTCAGCGAGCCGATAGGGGCTCTCGTAACCGATCTGGATAACGGCTGTTCCCAGCTGGATGCGGCTGGTGCGTTGGGTCGCTGCGGCAAGAAACACACCTGCCGAGGATATGCCATGCTCAAGGTGACGCTGTCGCACCCAGCCACTGTCAAATCCAAGCTTCTCGCCGAATTCCAGCAGCTGGAGCGTATTCTCCAGCCCTTCATGCGGATTGTCATCGCGGTAATTGCCCGGCGTGAGAAAGCCAACGTGATTGATGGAGAGGGATGTGTTCGTCATGGGAACGCCCTTGTTGCTTGTTCGTGAACCGGGCCAATCAGATTTTTGGCAGGCCGGGCGGGTTTGTCCGCGATTTGTCGAGGGCTTCGGGGCTGAGCTGCCAGCGTTCCAGCGTCTTGGCATATTTGCCGTCTGCAATCAGTTCATTGATCGCCGCGGTCAAGCTATCGGCAATACCGCTTCCCTTGCGGGTGGTGATCGCCACATCTGCGATCAGGGGCCATCCGGCATTTATGGTTCCAACCAGCTTGATTTTGTGGTCGATCGCGGCTCGATAGGCTTGCGTCGCGTTGGGATTAAATTCTGCATCCGCCCTGCCTGACTGGATGGCAAGAGCACTGACGGCGTCATCGTCATAGTACTGAAGCTCCGCCGGCTTCAGACCTTTGACAACATTCTGCTTGTCCCATTCGAGAAGGATCTTTTCCTGGATGGTGCCTGAACCCGTGATGATCTTGAGCCCGGCGATATCCTTTGGTTCCTTTATCGACGTGATAGGGCTGTCCGCCTTGACGTAGAAACCATGCAGGCCAAGCCGATAGGTGGAGAAATCGAACTTTTCCTTGCGCTGCTCAGTCACGCCGACATTGGAAATGACGGCATCGAACTTTCCGGATTCGAGGCCAAGCGGCCAGTCGGCCCAGGCAATCGGGACGAGTTCCAGCTTCTTGCCAAGGACATCGGCGACGAGCTGGGCGAAATCCGGGTCATAGCCAACGACGGTCTTGGCGTCCGTTGCGTAGGTGCTGAGCGGTGGATGAGCAACGCTGATGCCGATAGTCAAGGTGTTATCGCTGACGAATTTGAACGTTGCGGGAACCGAGGCGATGACCTTTTCGCTCTTTTCGGCTCTAACCCGGCCGCTTTGATCAGGGCTGAGATCGAAACCCCCGGCATGAGCGATGACGATACCGGATACCGTGGCGATCAGCACCGCAAGGGCAAAGGAGACAAGGTTTGGTCGAAACGTCATTCTGTTTTCCCTGATTGTATGCATGCCGGAGCCAGCACCGGAGCTAGAGGACCTTTGCCAGGAACTCGCTGGTGCGGGCATTCCTTGGCCGGTTCAGAACCTGTTCCGGGGATCCCGTCTCGACGACCTTGCCGCCGTCCATGAAGATCACCGTGTCTGCCACTTCCCGGGCAAAACCGATCTCGTGGGTAACGATGATGAGGGTTGTGCCGGAGCGCGCCAGTTCCTTGATGACATCGAGCACCTCACCAACAAGCTCAGGGTCAAGTGCGGATGTCGGCTCATCAAACAGCAGGACCTTTGGCCTGAGGGCCAGCGCCCGAGCGATGGCCACACGCTGCTGCTGACCGCCGGATAGCTGGCGCGGATAAGCTTCGATCTTGTCGCTGAGGCCAACCCGGGCAAGCAGTTCCCGTGCAAGACCAATGGCTTCCGGACGGGTGAGATGACCCAGCGAGATTGGGGCCTCGATGATGTTTTCGAGAACGGTCAGGTGCGGGAACAGGTTGAAGCTCTGGAACACCATGCCGATGTCGGCGCGGCGCTTGAGAATGTCCTTCTCCTTCAGCTCGTAGAGCGTGCGGCCGCTCTTGCGATAACCCACCAGATCATCGTCCACGGTGATGAACCCATCATCGACACGTTCGAGATGATTGATGGTGCGCAGAAGGGTGGATTTGCCAGACCCGGAAGGACCGAGGATCGCGGTGACGCTGCCGGCTTTGATGTCGAGCCGAATATCGTCGAGCACCTTGAGCTGACCGAAACTCTTGGACACGCCCTGAATTTTAACTGACCCCGGGGAGCGCCACTTGGCGAGCGGTATGCTGCGGTCACTGGTTCTGGTCGTGGCCACGTTTTGTACTGGCGACAGGGCCACGTTCTGCGGGCGGGTGAGGATCGGAGCGCCAAAAAGTCGGCGAAACAGCTTGCGGAAAACCGGGGCAGGCGGGTTGCGCAGGGCACCCTTAGAAAAATGCCGTTCGATATAATGCTGGGCGACCGACAGGAAGGTCATGATGATCAGGTACCAGACGGTTGCCACCATCAGCAAAGGTACAACTTCAAGGTTGCGGCGATAGATCACCTGAACGGTGTAGAAGAGTTCGGGGAGAGCCAGCACGTAGACCATGGATGTGCCTTTGGCCAACCCGATGATCTCGTTGAAGCCGGTGGGAAGAATGGTGCGCATGGCCTGCGGCAGGACGATGCGGAACGCCTGTCTGCGCCGCGAAAGACCAAGAGCCGCAGCAGCTTCAAGCTGTCCCTGATCGACGGACAGGATACCGCCGCGAATGATTTCGGATGAAAACGCCGCCTGATTGAGGCTGAGACCGATAAGCGCCGCTGCAAAGGGGCTGAGGATAGAGATGGTTGGATATTCGGCGAAAAGAATATCCGTGTAGGGAACGCCGATCCGCACCGTAGCGTAGAGATAGCCGAGATTGTTGAGGATGAGCAGCAGCACGATCAGCGGGATAGAGCGCAACAGCCAGATATAGGCCCACGAGAGCCCCGACAAAAGTGGTGATTTCGACACGCGCGCGAGTGCAAGTGCCGTTCCCAGCGCGAAACCGAGTATGGTTGCCAGTACCGTCAGCAGGAGTGTGCGCGCCAGGCCAGCCAGGACGGGTGCCGAAAAGAACCATTCGGCAAAAACGTTCCACCCCCACTTGGGGTTGGTTAGAATGGATTGAAGCGTTACAGCAATGATGAGCGCAGCAAACAATGTTCCAAAGAAACGCGCCGGATATTTCGCTTTTACAATCTTGTAGTGCGTGTAATCCTCGGTTGTGGCGGCGGGTGGCTGGACGGAATGCGCATTCGAATAGTCTGCTGTAATCGCCATACTTCCAAATTCCCCTATGCAACACTTTTCAGTCGAGTGATCCCGCATCGGAAAGCTTTTGCGGGCTCGTTTTACTCGACTGATTTAGTAGTGTTTAAGTGAAACAGTCAAAGATGGCAGACTGCGAATTCGGTGTGGTTGGAGAAGCATTGTTGCAAAGAACGGGATTTCTTGAGCATGAAATCCCACGTTTTGAGTAATCGTGGCGTTGGTCCAATTATCCGGCCTGACGCAGGAGATCGTGGTCGGAGGAAGCAGAGACAGCAGCCGCTGAAAGTTGCGCGGCTAGTGCGCTGATATCCTTTTCAAAGGGAAGGTGTCTGTAAACTTCCGGGTCGGCGTTGACATCGAAAAGGGCCGTATATCCCGAACGCAGATACAGTTCCTTTGCCTCAGGCTGCCGGAACCCCGTGGTGAGATAAATTCGCGTATAGCCTTGGCGTGCGGCCTGCTCTTCGAGTTCGGTTACGACTTTGCGCGCAAGGCCCTGCTGACGCAAATCCGAATGGGTCCAGATGCGCTTGAGTTCTGCAGTATGCTCGTCATAACGCTTGAATGCACCGCCGCCGATTGTTTGGCCATCCCGGATCAGGAGCAGAAAGGCACCATGGGGAGGGGCAAACAGTTCGGCTGGATAACGACTCAATTCGTTGCGCGCCGGTTCGCCATAGAAATTGCCATAGCGCGTTTCATACTCAATGATCAGCGCTTCTATAAGGGGCTGGGAGCGTTCATCATTCGGTGTCGTATAAACAAAAACATCAGTCATGATTGTCTCGCGTTCTTGTCGGATAGTCTGTCGGAGGGGCTTCTGGCGAGATAAGTCTCGGTCAGCTTTACCCAATAGCGGGCGGCCCCAGGCAAAATCTCGTCATTGAAATTGTAGAGGGGGCTATGCAGTGGAGCGCTGTCGCCATTGCCAAGAAAAAGGTAACTTCCCGGTATTTCCTGCAGCATGAAGGCAAAATCCTCACTGGCAGAGATCGGCCGGAATTCCTTTTCGATCCGCGCGTCGCCGAAGTGCTCAAGTGCCACGTTCCGGGCAAACTCCGTCTCATCGGCATGATTGACGAGCACAGGATAACCGCTGGGATATGTCACGTCAGCGACGGCGCCATAACTCTCGGCCTGTGCGTTGGCCAGCGTGGTGAGGCGGGACTTGATGGTTTCCCGCACCTCCTTGCGGAAGGTTCGCACCGTCAGCTCCAGCTCGACACTGTCGGGTATGACATTGGGAGCGATGCCGGCATGGATGGTCCCGACCGTAATCACCGCAGCATCCAGCGGATCAATGTTACGGGCGACAATGCTCTGCAGAGCCATGATGAACGATGCACTGGCCACCACCGGATCAATGGTTTCCTGGGGGCGGGCGCCGTGGCCACCCTTGCCGATAATCCGGACCGTTACCTTGTCGACAGAAGCCATGGCCGGGCCAGTGATGAAGCCGAACTGGCCCGTCGGAACGCCTGGCCAGTTGTGGAGGCCGAACACTGCATCGCAGGGAAACCGCTTGAACAGACCGTCGCGAACCATGCTGCGGGCACCGGCACCACCTTCTTCTGCCGGCTGGAAAATAACGTTGAGGGTGCCGGAAAAATCCCGCGTTTCGGCCAGATAGCGGGCGCTGGTCAACAGGATAGTGGTATGTCCGTCATGGCCGCAGGCATGCATTTTCCCTGATGTGGTGCTGGCATAGGGCAGGCCCGTCGCTTCGATGATGGGCAACGCATCCATATCGGCGCGAATACCGAGCCGTTTTGGTCCATTTCCGTTCTGCAGGGTTCCGACAACGCCAGTCTTGCCCACGCCTCTGGTGACGTCATAGCCCCAATCACGCAACCGGTCGGCAACGAGTTCGCTGGTGCGGTGCTCGTTGTAACCCAGTTCGGGATTTCGATGCAGGTCATGGCGAAGAGCAACCATCTCATCGAGATAGCTGCCGATTTTCTCCTCGACCCTATCTGTTGGCTGGCCCATCAGAGTGCCGTCTCTTTGATGCGTTCCTTTGTGCCCTCATCGGCTTTGGCGTAACGACTTTCGCGAAACGGCAGGCCGATATTTTGGCGCAAGGTTGTGCCGGGCAATACTTTGTCGTGATAGCCGCGCTCTTCGAGCAGTGGCAGCACATCGCGTATAAAGTCCTCAAGCCCCTCGGTCAGGATCTGAAAGCCCAGAATAAACCCGTCGGCTGCTTCAGTATCAACCCAGTGGATCAACTCATCGGCGATCTTTTGCGGCGTGCCGGTGAAAGCATTGCGCGGCGTCGTGACTTCCAGCGCGACTTCACGCAAGGTCTGGCCTTTCTCCCTGGCGTTGCGCTTGATGCGGTCTGTCGTGGAGCGGAAATTGTTCTTGCCGACATCGCCGAGTTCCGGGAACGGCGCATCAATGGGGTAGGCGCTGAAATCGTGATGATCAAAGAAGCGGCCGAGATAGGCAAGCGCCTCGTCGACAGTCACGAGATCGCGGATAATACGGTACTTTGCCTCCGCTTCCTCATCCGTTGCGCCGACGATAGGGGCGATACCCGGGAAAATCAGGACGTCGCTGGGCTTGCGGCCATGCGCGACCGCGCTCTGTTTTACCCGGCGATAGAAGGTCTGCGCTTCTTCGATCGGCACATGATTGGTGAACACGCCATCCGCATGCTTGCCGGCAAGGTCGATGCCATCATCGGATGATCCGGCTTGAAAGATAACCGGCTGTCCCTGCTCGGAACGGCTGATATTCAGCGGACCTTCAGAGTTGAAGAATCGGCCGTGATGATTCAGGTGATGCAGCTTGGCCCTGTCAAAGAACTGGCCTGTCTCACGGTTGCGGACAAAGGCGTCGTCGTCCCATGAATCCCACAGGCCCTTGACCACTTCGAGATGCTCATCCGCAATTTCGTAACGCAGGGCATGATCGGGGTGGTCGCGGCCGTAATTCTTCGCCGAGCCTTCGAGCGGGGAGGTGACCGCGTTCCAGCCTGCGCGGCCATTGCTGATTTTGTCGATCGAGCCAAACTGCCGCGCAACGGTGAACGGATCGCTGTAAGAGGTCGAGACCGTACCGACCAGGCCAAGTTTCGACGTTGTCGCGGCCAATGCCGACAGAATGGCAATCGGTTCGAAGCGATTGAGAAAATGCGGAATGGATTTTTCGTTGATGTAAAGTCCGTCAGCGACGAAGGCGAAGGCAATGCCCGCCTCCTCGGCTTTGCGTGCATTGCGCACAAAAAAATCGAAATTGACACTGGCATCGACGGGTGATCTCGGGTGTTTCCACGAGTTCATGTGGCCGCCGGCACCTTGCAGCATCACGCCGAACGGAATGGATCGCTTGGTCATTGGAAAGTCTCCTTGATCATGCTGCGGCGGCGAACTGGGCCTGGGCCAGAAGTTCGATGGACCGGAGGCGCTTCGCGGCGTCATTGATGGGTGTGTCGATGATGAATTCGCCTATGCCGTAGCGGTCGTGCAACCGATCGAGGTGACCTGTGACCGTGCGTGCCGAGCCGCGCAGGACGTTGGGCGTCTTCTTCTCGATCCGGTAATTGGTAGCACCTGCCTGTCGGGCATATTCTTCTGCCTGTTCCACGCTGCCGACCGTTACGCTCTGGCCATTTTCCACATGCACCTTGTAGTGCTGGATATTGCCTGTCAGTCGTTCAGCCTCCGCATCCGTTTCAGCGGCCACGATTCCAACGGCAAGGAGAGGCACGCGATCAGGCGCTTCTTTCCGATACGCATCGAGCGTCTGCTGGAGGATCGTCTCGTCGCCATTAAGGTGGCTGGCGAAGACAAAATCCCAGCCTTGGGATGCTGCTAGCAGCGCGCTGTCGACGCTTGCTCCAAGCAGGAAACGGCTTGCAGTGACGGCAGGGCGTGGTGTCGCTTGCACCCCCGTTAGCGGATCATTCTCCGGGAGGCCTTTGTCGAGAAAGGCGCTGAGCTGAGCGAGCTGGGCGGCAAAATCCTGCTTCTCCGGCCGGGGGACAATGCCTTGCAGCGCGCGGGTCGAGAATGGTAGTCCACCGGGGGCTTTGCCCACGCCGAGATCCACACGGTCGGGTCCCAGCGCTGCCAGCACATTGAAATTTTCCGCGACCTTGTAGGGACTGTAATGCTGCAGCATGACACCACCGGAACCGACGCGGATCCGGCTTGTACTGGCCAGCAGAAATGCAATCAGCACTTCCGGCGAAGAGCTCGCCAGCGTGGGTGCGTCATGGTGTTCTGCCACCCAGAACCGATGAAAACCCCATTGTTCGGCCTGACGGGCAAGAGCAACGCTGCGCTTCAGTGCGACACTTGCCGTTTCGCCGTCATAGATTGGACTTTTGTCGAGTAAACTCAGTGCATAGCCCATTTTGGGGTATGGCCTCCATATGCTTGAAGTCGCACATCGCTCTTGGCGATACGGACTCCGTTTTCAGAGGCGATCAGATTTTATCGAATTTCGGGCTCCGTCAAAGAACGCTTTGCTAAAAAATAGCCGTGAAACTGTATAAATATTCTTCAGTGCAAAGAGTGTCGTTGCCCGGCATCTCTTTTGAACTGAACGGGTTTTTGTTCGTGCCGTCTTGAATGAACCACATTCAATGATGATCTGCACCTGTGTGAGGAACGCGTGTTCCGTCGATATTGAGTTATGCAATTTATCACTTAGACAGATGGGCCTGCCTGACGCAGGCTGTTCCCGGCGATGGCAATATTGCGATCTTTGCAACCAGCTTCGCTGCATTCGTATTGGGGGGAGGCAATCATGCGCAGGATTTCACTCGGCTTCTGGATGATTGTCCTCGCCGTGGTTGCAGTTGGCGGTTTCCTGTCCAGCCCGCTGGTATATGAGGGATCGTCCTTCATGGGTGCCTTTGTTGCCGTGTGTGTCTGCATTCCTGTGCTGGCTTTTGAACGGCGCTCCGCCTTGCCGAAGCTGCACGCGTGGGTCAGGACACGCAATTCGTTCGGTTTCTGGATCGTGATCCTCACCGTTGTTGCGGCAAGCGGCGTTTTCTATAGCGTGGTGGTCTATGGGGGGTCGCCATTCGTCGGTGCCATTTTCGGGCTTTGTATCTGCACGCCGTTGCTGGCCTTTGAGCGGGGCCTGATTTTCCCCAGGCTGCATCTCTGGATGAATTCATTGCCCACCTTCAGCTTCATTCTGGTGGGGCTGACGATCTATTACATCTTGATCAATATCGGATTTGCGCTGTGCGGTGCCACGCTGTGGAGCCTGGGTATGGTGACCACGTCATTCTTTGATTCAGTTGTTCTTCCGCCCAATGTGCTGCTCTACACGTTGGGTGTTACAGCGCTTATGACTTTCTTCCTGCGTGTTCGCGAATTGCTCGGCCGCGATATTTTTACCAGCCTTGTCATCGGCCGGTATCGTCAGCCCGTCGCCGAAGAAAGGGTCTTCCTGTTCATTGATCTTGTCGGATCCACGTCCTTTGCCGAAAAACACGGTGATCTGCGCGCCCAACAGTTTCTCGGTGCGCTGTTTGCAGAGTTTGCCGAGCCAGTACGGCGGCATCGCGGCGCCATTGATGATTATGTCGGCGACTCCGCCATCATCACTTGGCCCATAGAGCGGGGGATCAAGGATGCAAGTTGTGTTCGCTGCGTTTTTGACATTCTTGATGTCATCGAAGCGAACGCTACTCAATGGCTGGAGCGATTCGGACAGGTGCCTCGGTTGCGGGCCGCACTGCATGGCGGTCCTGTTATCACCGCCGAAATTGGTGTTGATCATCACAAGATCACCTATTTCGGCGACACGGTGAATACGACCGCGCGATTGGAGAGCTTGTGCCGTACGCTCGAAGCGCCAGTTTTGATCTCCAGTGATCTGGTGCAGCGCATAAAATTGTCCAATGATATCAAGGTAAAGGACCTGGGTTTTCACGGCGTGAAGGGCAGAGGGCAGGCACTTGGAGTCATTGCGCTGACACGGTGAAGGTTTTCGTCCATTGGTCGGGTATTCTCAATCAGACAATTTCTGTCCATAAAACGGCAAATTGACCGATTGCACGATGACAGGCCAAGGCCGTTGCGCTATGGTCCAGCCTGTCGAGGGCTTCGGCCCTGTCAGTTTGCGGGAGAGTGTCGTGCATAGAAATATGCAGGCCACCGAAGGGGAAATCGCCCGAAATCTCTCAGGTATCAGGAACCGCAAACCGGGAAGGCAACTCTGGAAAGTCGGGGGAAACTCCGCGCCGAAGGTGTAAGTTCAGTCAGGGGTCCTGATTGAGCGAGTCTCTCAGGCTTCCGACAGAGGGGCAAAGAAATGTTCCGCCGCGTGGCGGAGGTCTTTGCACGTCTCTGGAGTAAAAATGGGCACAGAAGAAAATCTGAAACAATTGCCGCTTGATGATCTGCATAAGGCGGCGAATGCGCGCTTCGGCGGTTTTGCTGGCTGGTCAATGCCGATCACCTATCCGCTCGGTGTGATGAAGGAACATCTTCATACACGCGAAAAAGCCGGGCTCTTCGATATCTCGCACATGCAGCTTTTCGACGTTGCCGGACCGCAGGCGGCGGCGCTGCTCGCGCGCGCTTGCCCGCTGGATGCGTCAGCGCTCCATATAGGTCAGTCGAAGTACACATTTTTCCTCAATGACGAGGCAGGCATCCTCGACGATTTGATCATCACCCGGCTTGGTGATGATCATTTCATGGTCGTTGCCAATGCCGGAAATGCGGCGGCTGATGAAGCGCATCTGCGCGGGGTGGCCAAGGGATTCGACTGCAGGATCGACGCGCTGGACCGGGTGTTCATTGCCATTCAGGGGCCGCAGGCTGTTGATGTGCTGCGCAAGGCTGGCATTGCCGGAACGGATCTCGCGTTCATGCATGGATTTGAGCCTAAGCCCGGCTGGTTCATGAGCCGTTCCGGCTATACCGGCGAGGATGGTTTTGAGATCGGTTTGCCGGAAGCCGACGCCCGGGCACTCGTTGAAAAGCTCTTTGCCGATGAGCGTGTTGCCTGGGTTGGCCTTGCCGCGCGCGACAGTCTGCGCCTTGAAGCGGGTCTTTGCCTGCACGGCCATGACATTACGCCGGATTATGATCCGGTGGATGCCGGATTGCTCTGGGCTATTGCCAAGCCCGTGCGTGAGACAGCAGGCTTTATCGGAGCGGACGCACTGCTTGCCAAGATCGCAACAGGCTCGGCCAAGAAGCGCGTCGGCCTGAAGCCAGAGGGCCGCCAGCCAGTGCGCACCGATGCCGAACTCTTTGATGCCGATGGCAACAAGGTCGGACTGGTTACCTCAGGTGGTTTTGGACCATCTGCTGGTTTTCCAGTGGCTATGGGCTATGTCAGCAAAGACTTGTCCGCGCTGGGTTCCAAGGTTTTTGCCGAGGTGCGGGGCAGCCGCATCCCGGTTGAAATTCATTCACTTCCCTTCACTCCACATCGCTACCACAAAGGATAATTGAGATGGCAGCCACTTATTTTACCGAAGATCACGAATGGGTCCGCGTCGAGAATGACATTGCGACGGTCGGCATTACCGATCACGCGCAGGATCAGCTCGGCGATCTGGTTTTTGTCCAGTTGCCGGATGTCGGTCAGTCTTTGTCCAAGGGCGATGCAACGGTTGTCGTGGAATCCGTCAAGGCAGCATCCGACGTCTATGCACCACTGGATGGTGAAGTGACTGAAGTGAATGACGCGACGGCAAGCGATCCGTCGTTGGTCAACTCGGCCGCCGCAAGCGACGGCTGGCTGTGGAAGATGAAGCTGTCCAATCCGGACCAGCTGACCGGCCTTCTCGACGAGGCAGGCTACAAAGCGATCATTGGCTGAAGGCATGATGATGAAAGACACCGTATTTCCGTTTGCTGACCGCCACATTGGTCCGAGCACACAGGGCTCCCGCGCCATGCTGGCAGCTCTTGGCATTCCGTCGCTGGAAACCTTGATCGCGCAGGCCGTGCCAAAATCCATCCGGCTTGAACGGCCACTCGAGATTCCTGAAGCTGTCAGTGAATCGGAAGCTCTGGCCGAGCTTGCTGCCAAGATGAGCCAGAACAAGACGCACAAAAGCTTCATCGGTCAGGGGTATCATGGCACCCATGTGCCAGCGGTTATCCTGCGTAATCTCTTCGAGAACCCGGCTTGGTATACCGCCTATACACCCTACCAGTCGGAAATCAGCCAGGGCCGTCTCGAGCTGCTGTTCCATTTTCAGACGCTGGTAACGGAGCTGACCGGCTTGCCTGTGGCCTCTGCCTCCCTTCTGGACGAAGCGACAGCTGTTGCAGAAGCTGTTGGCATTGCCTATCGCCATCATCGTGAAAAGCGTACCCGCATCGTATTGGCCGGAGCTCTGCATCCGCAGACCGTCGATGTGGTCAAGACCCGGGCGGAGCCATTGGGCATGACCGTGGGTGAGGGCGAGATTGATGCCAGCGTTGCTGCGATCATCGTTCCCTGGCCGGATACAACAGGCGTCTACGGTGATTATGCCTCGGTTATTCAGCTAGCCAAGGCTGCTGGCGCGCTGGTTATCGCCGTTGCGGATCCGCTGGCTCTGACCATCACTGCCCCACCTGCCAGAGCTGGTGTCGACATTGCCGCCGGTTCCATGCAGCGTTTTGGCGTACCGATCGGTTATGGTGGCCCGCATGCCGCTTATCTAGCTGTCAGTGAAACGCTGACTCGGCTCATCCCCGGCCGTCTGGTCGGCCAGTCTGTCGATAGCAAGGGACGGGCAGGCTATCGCCTTGCCCTGCAGACGCGCGAGCAGCATATCCGCCGCGACAAGGCGACATCAAACATTTGCACCGCGCAGGCGCTGCTTGCCAACATGGCGGTATCCTATGCCATCTGGCATGGTCCGCAGGGGCTGCAAGCCATCGCGCGCGGTGTGCATGCGCAGGCTGCCAGGTTGGCTGCTGCATTGACAGGCGCAGGCCTCTCCATTGCCGGAGCGCATTTCTTCGATACGGTTACGGTCACTATTCCCGGCAAGGCTGTCTCCATCGCAGCGGAAGCGGAAAAGGGCGGACGTTTGCTGCGCATCGTCGATCAGGACCGGCTGGGCATCACGGTCGATGAAACGACAACGGAAGATGATCTGAAGGCGCTGGTTGCGCTCTTCGGTGCAAGCTTGCCAGCTGACGCAAAGGCAACATTGCCCGGTGAAAGGCAAGCCGAGGGTTTCATGACACAGGCCGTCTTCCATCAGCAGCGTTCTGAAACGGAAATGATGCGTTTCCTGCGTCGCCTTGCGGATAAGGATTTGGCGCTCGACCGCGCGATGATCCCGCTCGGTTCCTGCACGATGAAGCTTAATGCGGCTGCGGAAATGCTGCCGGTCAGCTGGAACAGCGTTGCCAACGTGCATCCATTTGCTCCCGCTGACCATGCGCTTGGCTACAAGTCCATGATTGATGATCTGGACAGATGGCTTTCCGAGATCACCGGCTTTGACGCTGTTTCATTGCAGCCTAATGCCGGGAGTCAGGGTGAATATGCCGGTCTTTTGGCCATTCGCCGTTATCATCTGGACCGGGGCGACGCGCATCGCGACATCTGCCTCATTCCGGAATCGGCACACGGCACAAATCCGGCGAGTGCCCATATGGCAGGCATGCGCGTGGTCGTCGTGGCGTGTGAAGAGGCTGGCGATATTGATCTTGCGGATCTCAAGGCAAAGGCCGAACTGCACAGCGCCAACCTTGCAGCATTGATGATCACTTACCCATCAACCCACGGTGTGTTCGAGGAAGGCGTCAAGGATATCTGCGCTGTCATTCATCAGCATGGAGGACAGGTCTATTTCGATGGCGCTAATCTCAATGCGCTGGTCGGGCTAGCCCGTCCTGGTGATATCGGTGCGGATGTCTGCCATATGAACCTGCACAAGACCTTCTGCATTCCCCATGGCGGCGGTGGGCCGGGCGTTGGTCCTATCGGTGTGAAGAAGCATCTTGCTCCGTTTCTGCCGGGCCATGTGGCCAAGGGATCGCAGCATGCGGTTTCCGCGGCACCGTTTGGCAGCGCATCCATTCTTCCCATCACATGGATGTATATCCGCATGATGGGTGGTGCGGGCCTTAAGCGCGCAACCGAGATGGCCATTCTCAATGCCAACTACATCGCCGAGCGGCTGAAAAGCCATTACCCCGTTCTGTTCAAGGGACAGAATGGCCGGGTGGCACATGAGTGCATTCTCGACACCCGTGTTCTGAAGGACAGTGCCGGGATCAGCGTCGAGGATATTGCCAAGCGCCTCATCGATTACGGCTTCCACGCGCCGACCATGTCCTGGCCGATTGCCGGTACGCTGATGGTCGAACCGACGGAATCAGAATCCAAGCGGGAAATCGACCGGTTCTGCGATGCTATGATCCTCATTGCTGGAGAAGCGGAAAAGGTTGCGAACGGTATCTGGCCACGTGACGACAATCCGCTGGTCAATGCACCGCACCCATCGGGTGACGTGCTGGCCGATGACTGGTCGCATCCCTACACCCGTAGGGAAGCCAGCTTGCCCGCCGGCGAGAGCGAAGAGAACCCGAAATACTGGCCGCCGGTGTCGCGTATTGACAACGTGGCGGGCGATCGCAATCTCGTCTGCGCCTGTCCGCCCATGCAGGCTTACAGCTAAGACAAAGCACCCCTTCCGGAGCACATCGGGGAGGGTTTTTCTACCAGTTTGGCGTGAGACTCAGACTTTCGTCGGGATCACCTTCAGGCATCGGCTCAAGTTCTGGAGCCAACTGCCGCAACGCCATGGGGAGTGCTTGCAGGTCGTTTGCCTCAAAGGACAAATGCGGGAGCCGTGTCCGGATCAATCCGGCAACAGTTCTTGCCTGCAATTCGTCACGCACGCGTTTGGCCGCATCGCGATCGGCGCGGCGCGACAGCCATAACTTGTGCAGGGCAAAAGCGCGCGGGTCAGGGCAAGTATAATCCAGCGGATAGCCTTTTTCGTCGATGACGACAGCGGAGGTTTTCGGACTGTTGACGAGCCATGCCAGGCCTTCGATCTCAATGGCTTGCAGGTCCTCTTCATCGGCGCTAAAGCGCGCTTTCTCCCGCGTTGACATGCGGTCTTTCGGGGTAGGCTTGATCAGGTCAACGAGAAAGCCGTCGCGATTGGCAGCGCGATATCCATTCCTCACCAGAGGCACAAAAGAATGATCGATCTTCTGCAAGAGCCCGATCAAGCCCTTGTGCGAGAAATCCTTGCTGATCAGCCGGAGACTGAAACGGGAGTCAAACAGCAGATCGACATCTTGTGTCGACAGAAGCCCGCCCGCAATCTGGACACCTGCCATGCGTTCATAGGCAAAGAGCGCGTTGGTGCCGACCACATCGACCGCTGTGCCGATCAGTCCGGATTTGTCGAGTGCGCGGATGATGCGTGCCGTTAGGAGCGGAACCCGGCCAAGCGCCATTGCCCGGTTGACGGGTGCCAGTTCATCCAGCCTTTTTGCCAGCCGCGAGACCCGTGTCTTCGAACTCTCGCGACCGGTATGGAACTGGCCGAATATGGCTTCCGTCTCGGCCGCGCGCGGACCCAGTGATTTCCAGATCCCGTTCGTCTTTTTATACAGATATTCCTTGTCATTCGTGCTTTTCTTCCAGGACATTGATCCGGAAAAACGCAACTCATATTCCTTCAGGCTGGTCTGATAGACATCGTAAGCCTGTTCGGTGTCGATCAACTGGCGTATCTGTTCGGAAGATAATTCTCTGAATTTACTCATGTTATCCCCAAATCTTGCGCTTCTACCCACAAGAGGGATAATACACCGGTGTAATTAAATTAGGAAGTTGATATTAAAAGGAATATCCCTTTTATGCCTAGAATTTCTATAAATGGGGATAATCTGTTATTTTTCAATGAATGATATGAAGGCGCTGCATCAGCGCAAACCAGTTACAGCATCGCTTGCCCATTGCCGACAGCTGATGATTGCCTATTAAGTAGATGCAAAAGCAATCGGCGAAATAGCCAAAGAGGTTCCATGTTTGATCTTAAAGTCACCAACGCAACCTTGCCAGATGGCCGTACGGGTATTGATATTGGCGTGAAATCCGGCCGTATTATCGCTGTTGAAATCAATCTCGGCGGGGAGGCGGGGGAGACAATCGATGCCGGTGGCCTGTTGGTTTCGCCACCCTTTGTAGATAGTCATTTTCACATGGACGCAACGCTGTCGCTCGGCCAGCCGCGTTTAAACGAAAGTGGGCGCCTGCTCGACGGAATTCAGATATGGGGTGAATTGAAACCGCTTCTCACCCATGAAGCCGTAATCGAACGTGCATTGCGCTATTGCGATCTGGCGGTCACGCAGGGACTTCTTGCTATCCGGACCCATGTGGATATCTGTGACGAGCGCCTGCTGGGTGTCGAAGCGCTCCTCGAAGTCAAGAAACAGGTGGCATCCTATATCGAACTGCAACTGGTGGCTTTCCCTCAGGACGGCTATTACCGCTATCCCGGTGCAGTCGATCTGCTCAAGCGGGCTCTTGACCTCGGCGTTGACGTGGTGGGCGGTATTCCGCATTTCGAACGGACCATGGCCGACGGTGCGGCAAGCGTCAAAGCGCTCTGCGAGATTGCGGCCGACCGCGGCCTGATGATTGATCTGCACTGTGACGAGACAGATGATCCGCTGTCACGGCACATCGAAATACTGGCTTATGAAACCCAGCGTCTTGGGCTTGGAGGCCGTTCCACGGGTTCGCATCTGACATCGATGCATTCGATGGACAATTATTATGTAAGCAAGCTTTTACCGCTGATTGCGGAAGCCGGCGTTGCGGCAATAGCCAATCCGCTCATCAATATTGGAATTCAGGGCCGCCATGATACCTACCCGAAGCGCCGGGGCATGACTCGTGTGCCGGAACTCCTTGCGCATGGCGTTACCGTAGCATTCGGGCATGACTGCGTGATGGACCCTTGGTATTCACTTGGTCAGGCTGACATGCTTGATGTCGCGAGCATGGGGTTGCATGTGGCGCAGATGACGAGCCGCAACGCCATGCGTCAATGCTTTGCGGCCGTTACGACTGAGCCTGCCAAGATACTCAATCTGGACGATTATGGTCTTGATGTGGGTTGCAAGGCGGACATGGTGCTGCTGCAGGCTGCCGATACGATCGAAGCTATCCGCCTCAAGGCAACACGGCTTGCGGTGATCAAAGCCGGAAAAGTGATTGCTCATACGCCGAAACGCATCAGCACTCTTGCATTGAATGGCCGTCCCGATGCGGTTGATCCTGCGGATTATGCGCCCAATCTTCGCTAAGATAGTTTGAGTTCCATAAGATAGATTATGCAACTTTGATGTGTAGCCGGGTGGGTTCAAGGATGAAGTGCGACTTGCAATAGATAACAATGGTTTATCCAATGCAAGGAACCGCCCGTGGAACGCACCTACTCCCAGATTGAC
>NZ_JACGXN010000019.1 GCF_014138285.1 Phyllobacterium myrsinacearum | reverse complement strand
TTAAGAGCTTCCTTTAGGGCGCATTCAGCAACCGCCAGCGGCGCCCCGCCCTCGTTGTGTCGGTATATAGACCCCACATCCCAAAACTGTCAACACGACAATTCCAAAAAAACGCACAAATCCAAACTTTCTCATTTCAGACAATCAATCCCTGGGGATAACTCGAAACGAGACAACACAAACCCCAGCAAATACGGGGGTTTCGTCGAAAACCACAGACACATGACTGTTATAAAGTATTAACCATGGGAGATTTCCGACCTTTTTCCCGCGCGATTATACGGTTTGGCGCTGATGGCACAGCTGCAAAAGACCACCGGGGAAACGACTCAGGGCTAGAAAGCAATCAGCCCGGACTATGCCGGGCTGATTCATATCCGGAATGAACGCGGCTCTTAACCCTTGTTCTTGTTATAAACGTCAAACACGACGGCTGCGAGCAATACGAGCCCCTTGATCACCTGCTGCCAGTCAATGTTGACGCCCATGATCGACATGCCATTGTTCATGACACCCATGATGAAGGCGCCGATGACGGCACCCATCACCTGCCCCACACCGCCCATGGCCGAAGCGCCACCAATGAAGACGGCAGCGATCACGTCGAGCTCGAAACCAAGACCGGCCTTCGGCGTTGCCGTGTTGAGGCGTGCCGCAAAGATCAGCCCGGCGAGCGCCGCCAGAACACCCATGTTGACAAAGGTGAAGAACGTCAGGCGTTCGGTCTTGATACCGGAGAGCTTTGCCGCCTTCTCGTTGCCGCCCATCGCATAAATGCGCCGGCCAATCGTCATGCGCTTGGTGACAAAAACGAAAAGCGCAATCAGCAACGACATGACAACAAGAACGTTGGGCAGCCCCTTATAGGAAGACAAGAGATAGACCAGAAACAGGATGATGCCGCCGATGATCAGGTTCTTGGCGAGGAAGAGCGCGAATGGCTCGCCATGATAACCGTGCTTTTCACGTTTGACGCGGCCGCGCACGCTTGAAAAGACCATCAACGCAACAAGAATGACACCGATCAGCATGGAAGTGATGTTAAAGCCCACCCCACCGAAAAAGTCAGGAATAAAGCCGGAGCTCAGCAGCTGGAATTGCGGCGGGAATGGGCCCACAGACTGGCCGCCGAGCAGCCACAGGGCCAATCCCTTGAAGACGAGCATGCCTGCCAGCGTCACGATGAACGACGGTATCTTGTGGTATGCCACCCAATAGCCCTGCGCCGCGCCAATTGCGCCGCCCATGATCAGGCAGAGGATTGTTGCCGGGACGTAGTGAATTTGCCACTTCACCATCATGACCGCCGCCAGTCCACCGACGAAGCCGGAAACCGAACCCACGGAGAGGTCGATATGTCCGGCAACGATGACCAGAAGCATGCCAAGCGCCATGATAATGATATAGCTGTTCTGCAGAACCAGATTGGTGAGATTGACAGGCCTGAACAATGTGCCGCTCGTGGTGTATTGGAAGAAAAGCATGATCACGATCAGCGCCAGCACCAGCCCGTATTCGCGCAGATTGCCTTTTGTGGCCGAGCCATCCGTCTGGATCTTTGCCGGAGCAGTTTCAGTACTCATGATGCTTTCCCTTCAGCACGAATGATGGCGCGCATGATTTTTTCCTGGCTGGCTTCACTGGCAGGCATTTCGCCGACGAGCCTGCCCTGGTTCATCACGTAGATCCGGTCGCATATGCCGAGCAATTCCGGCATTTCCGACGAGATCACCAGCACGCTTTTGCCCACAGCCACCAGTTGGTTGATGATTGAATAGATTTCATATTTGGCGCCGACATCGATGCCGCGTGTCGGCTCATCCAGAATCAGCAGGTCCGGATCGGCAAAGAGCCATTTCGACAGAACAACCTTCTGCTGGTTGCCGCCGGACAGATTGCCTGTTTTCTGATAGATGCTTGACGAGCGGATATTGGTCTTGCGGCGGTATTCGTTCGCCACTTTCAACTCGGCCATATCATCCAGCACGCCATTCTGGGATACACCTTCCAGATTGACGATCGTTGTGTTGTGCTTGATGTGGTCGATCAAATTAAGACCGTACGTCTTGCGGTCCTCCGTAACGTAGGCAATGCCATTATCGATCGCTTTACCGATGGTCGAGACATCCACCTTCTTGCCCTTGATGAAAACATCACCGCTGATCTTGCGGCCATAAGCCTTACCGAAAACGCTCATGGCGAATTCGGTTCGCCCCGCCCCCATCAGACCGGCAATGCCCACGACCTCACCTTTGCGCACATTCAGATTGACACCATTGATGACAGTTCGGTCACTGTGAATGTGGTGATGCACCACCCAGTCTTTCACTTCGAAGACCACTTCACCAATGTTCGGTTCGCGCGATGGAAACCGGTCCGCCAATTGGCGGCCAACCATCAGCGTGACAATACGGTCTTCGGAAATCGCGTCCTTGTCGAGTGTTTCAATCGTTGCTCCGTCGCGCAGCACGGTAATCCGGTCGGCCACCTTGCCGACTTCATTCAGCTTGTGGGAAATCAGGATCGAGGAAATGCCCTGCGCCTTGAATTCCAGCAGCAGCGAAAGCAGGGCGTCGCTGTCCTTTTCATTGAGACTTGCGGTGGGTTCATCCAGGATCAGCAGTTCAACCTCTTTCGACAAGGCCTTGGCGATTTCCACCAGCTGCTGCTTGCCGACGCCGAGATTGGTGATCAGGGTCTGCGGATCTTCCTTCAGGCCAACCTTGGCGAGGAGTTCACGCGTGCGGGTTTCCGCAACATGCCAATCAATAACACCGAATTTTGCCGGCTCGTTGCCAAGAAAAATATTCTCGGCAATCGACAGGAGCGGAACGAGCGCCAGCTCCTGATGAATGATGATGATGCCCTTGTGTTCGCTGTCGCTGATATCGCGGAAGCGCTGCTCTTCACCTTTGTAATGGATTTCGCCCTCATAACTGCCATGCGGATAGACACCGCTCAGCACTTTCATCAGGGTGGATTTACCAGCGCCGTTTTCGCCGACAAGGGCGTGAATTTCGCCTTTGCGCACGTTGAGATTGACATTGTTCAGCGCTTTCACCCCAGGAAATGTCTTGGTGATGTCGCGCATTTCGAGGATGGTTTCCATCAAGATCCTCACCGACGCCCTGCGAGTGATATAACCGGCTCTGTTGGCGTTTCTCTTTACAGTTTACAGTAGGCCCCAATCCCTGCACCACAGGAATCATTCTCCAAAAGAGCCTTGTCGACATGAAAACAAACCCTGCACAATCAAGTGCAGGGTTTGCAGGTAGTTATCGTCTACTTGATCTGGTCTTCGGTGTAGTAGCCACCGCCAATCAGGATTTCTTTCCAGTTGGTCTTGTCCACTTCAACCGGCTTCAGGAGATAGGCCGGAATGACCTTTACACCGTTGTTGTAGGTCTTGGTGTCGTTGACCTCTGGTTCTTCACCCTTGAGAACCTTGTCGATCAGGTTGGATGTAACCTTTGCCAGTTCGCGGGTGTCCTTGTAGATGGTCGAATACTGCTCACCGGCAATGATCGACTTGACGGAAGGCACTTCCGCATCCTGTCCGGAAACGAACGGGAATGGCTGATCCTTCGTGCCATAACCGACACCGCGAAGCGACGAGAGAATGCCGATCGACAGACCGTCATAGGGCGAAAGAACAGCGTTGACCTTCTTATCTGTGTAATATGCGGAGAGCAGGTTATCCATGCGCGCCTGCGCTACGGCGCCGTCCCAACGCAATGTACCGACCTTGTCCATGCCGGTCTGGCCGGACTGGACAACGAGTTTGCCGCTGTCGATCAAAGGCTGCAGCACGGACATTGCGCCATTATAGAAGAAGAATGCATTGTTATCGTCAGGCGACCCGCCGAACAATTCGATGTTGAACGGGCCCTTTGCCTCTGGAAGGCCAAGTGCCTTGACGAGCGATCCGGCCTGCAGGACGCCGACCTGGAAATTGTCGAATGTCGTGTAGTAATCAACATTGCCGGAATCGCGGATAAGGCGATCATAGGCAATAACCTTGATGCCGGCGTCATGCGCCTGCTGCAGGACATTGGACAGTGTTGTTCCATCGATAGCACCAATCACCAGAACCTTGACGCCCTTGGTGACCATGTTTTCGATCTGTGCGAGCTGGTTCGGAATATCGTCTTCCGCATATTGCAGATCGGTGGTGTAGCCGCGCTCTTTGAGCGCCTTGACCATGTTGTCGCCATCCGCGATCCAGCGCGCCGACGCTTTCGTTGGCATCGAAATACCAACAGAGCCCTTATCCTGGGCAAACCCTTGCGTACCCATCGCACAAAGCGCGATCAGGCCAACAGCAACCATCTTAAGCATTTTCACTGGTATCCTCCCAATTTCCCTAATGGACGCAACATTATTCGAGCATGTTTCCGGGCGGAATCTTTTTTAGCTTATGCCGCCAGCTCCTCCCAGAGCACGATCTTTACAACACTTATCTGAAAAGTATGACTTTTGGAATAGCTCTTTCAAAGCCAGTCAAAAAGTCTTTCTCCACGGCTAGGCGGTACAACCAAAAACGCGGCGTATCACCGTTTACATCGATATAATACTATTATAGTATTTTTGAAAATCACTCGCTAAAAGTCAAGAATGAAGCGAAGCTGCGCCTGCTTTGCTTGAAATTTCCCGGGAGGACAGACGTGAATTTGGTTCAATTGCTCAATGCCAATGGAAAGAGGCAGGTTGCCGCACGGGTGGATGACACATTCAGGCACGTGAAGCGGACAAAGTCGATCCTGGAACTCGCTCACGCCGCAATTGAGGCAAAATCCTCTCTCGCCAGGATTGTCGAGGAGCGCGGATTTGGAAAAGTGCTGGATGTTGAGACCGCCTATGCTGAAGGACGCCTGCTCTCGCCGATCGATACCCATGATCCGGCGCACATCCATTTGACAGGAACGGGCCTTACCCATCTCGGATCGGCCGCGACCCGTGATGCCATGCACCGCAAGATCGATGATGCCAAGGAAGAAGCCTTGACCGATTCGATGAAGATGTTCCGTATGGGGCTTGAAGGCGGGAAACCCAAAAAGGGGCAGACGGGTGTGCAACCCGAATGGTTTTACAAGGGCAACGGTACGATGCTCACGGGACCCGGGCAGCCATTATTGTCTCCTGCTTTTGCAGAAGACGCTGGAGAAGAGCCGGAGATTGCCGGCGTCTATGTGATCGGTCCTGACGGGTCGCCGTTCCGGATCGGTTTTGCGCTGGCAAACGAGTTCTCCGATCACGTGACGGAGCGTGTGAACTATCTCTTCCTCGCCCACTCCAAACTGCGTCCCTGCTCACTCGGGCCGGAATTGATCATAGGTGACCTTCCTGCGGATATCCGCGGCAGTTCGCGCATTCTGCGCAAGGGCAAGCCGATCTGGGAAAAGCCGTTCCTGTCCGGTGAAGACAACATGTCTCATACAATTGCCAATCTCGAACATCATCATTTCAAATATTCGGTGTTCCGTCAGCCCGGCGACGTCCACGTCCATATGTTCGGGACGGCGACATTGTCTTTCGCGGATGGTGTGAAGACCGAGAACGGTGATGTTTTTGAAATTGAAGCGCCAGCTTTCGGCCTGCCATTGCGTAACCCCCTGAAGATAGAAAAGCCTGTGAAGGTCAAGGTGACAGCACTCTAGGCGACATGCCACCAGCCCAGTTCATCGCATTCCTATCTGCCACAGAAATGGTGTCGGCCATGACAGACAAGTTACCACTATACGCCCGCTATCCCGGCCTTGCCGGCAAGCCCGTCTTTATTTCCGGTGGAGCAACAGGCATCGGCGAGACGATCGTACGCGCCTTTGCGGCAGAGGGTGCCAAAGTGGGATTTGTCGATCTCGCGGAGGCCGAGGGTAAAAATCTGGCGGAGGAACTGAACGCTTCCGGCGGCGAGGTAACATTCCGGACAGCTGACATCACAGATATCGGCACCTATCAAAAGATCATCCGAGACATCGAAGAAATACAGGGCTCAGCAGCTGTGCTGATCAACAATGCTGCCAACGACACACGTCATGACTGGCGTGAGGTAACGCCTGATTATTTCGACCAGCGTATCGCCGTGAACCTGCGCCACATGTTCTTTGCCATTCAGGCGGTTGCACCGGCAATGATCGAGGCTGGCCGTGGTTCGATCATCAACTTCGGCTCAGTCGGATGGATGATGGCGTCAGGAGGATATCCCGGTTATGCCTCGGCCAAGTCCGCGGTGCATGGCCTCACCCGTTCTTTCGCCCGCGATCTGGGCAAACACGGAATTCGGGTCAACACTTTGGTACCCGGCTGGGTCATGACCAAGCGTCAGCTGGACCTTTGGGTTGACGATGCGGCCAATGAATTGATCGACCGCAGCCAGTGTCTGGCCGGGCGTGTCTTGCCTGAAGACATAGCGCGTATGGCACTCTTTCTTGCCTCAGATGATTCAAGGATGTGTTCGGCGCAGAACTTTATCGTCGATGGCGGCTGGGTCTGAGCTTATAATCCAGAATCAGAATCAGAACCCGAAGCCGCAAGTACACGTTCGGCACCATCCTGAATGACACCGCGCATGGCTTCCTTCGCCCCCGCCGCATCCTGATCCCTAATGGCATCCGCTATGGCCTTATGCCGTGCAACGGAATACAGATGACGCTCGGAATTGGGGATGGGCGAACTGATCGTGAATGTCGTTACGAGGGCCACTTCGATCAAGGCACTGATTGACCGCATGAACGGATTGCCGGAGGCTTCGGCAATAGCGATATGAAACTGCAAATCGCTGTAGACGAAATGGGCGGGTGCTTCCCGGGTGCTCCCCATCTGTTCAACCCACTCATAGAGCTTCTCAAGCTGCGCTTCGGTGCGCCGCAGGGCTGCCAGCCCCGCAGCCTCAGGCTCCAGCGCCAATCGCATTTCTACAATGCTTGAGAGGAAATTGGCGCTGGCACCCGCTTCGAAATGCCAGACCAGAATATCAGGATCAAACAGGTTCCAGTTTGACCGCTCCAGGACGCGGGTACCAATCTTGGCTTTGGGCTGGATAAGGCCCTTTGCTGCCAGGGTCTTCAGTGCTTCGCGAAGCACAGTTCTGGAAACACCAAAGCGCTCAAGCAGTTCCGCGTCTCCCGGCAGAATGCTGTTCTCGGGATAGAAACCGTTGACGATCCGCAAGCCAAGATCGCGCATGACATGGCCATGATGCGTGCGCGAATGGCCCGCGGTACGAAAATCATAATTGCTGAGTTCGTTCTGTACCAATTCTATTCCTGCAACTGGCAATTTGCTTCTTGTTGCCGAAGCAAATATTGATCAATTCCACGCAATATGCGGACGCCGTCGATTTCGCCAGTCCCTCCCTGTTCATCATTTATAATATTATATGATCAATAACAATTCTCATTATGAACACGCTGCATTCTCTACCTTGCTCGGCATGTCACTGGCTCTGAATACCGGACATATTACTTGTCAACTGCCCTCCACTGCGCATATCGCGCCGGAAGTCCGAAGGTGACATGCCTGCGATATTTCGAAATGACTTATTGAAGGCACTGAGCGAGCCAAACCCGCTGTCCATCGCAACTTGCAGGACATTTGCCCCGTCCCGCAACAGCATGGCTTGAGCGTAGGACAGTCTAAGAAGACTTACATAATTGTTCAACGTCATGCCCGTCGACTTCTTGAACACGCTCATCGCATATTTGGGATGGACCCCTGCCGACGTGGCTATGTCGACCGAGTCGATATCGTGCAAGAAGTTACCAGCAATAAAATCACACATCCGCGCAACAACCCGGGATGACTGCTGGCTGGATTGTTCACCGGCAGCCAACTTCTTGCAATCGGGAACTATTCGATAGGGCTCGAAGCCGACACGCTCGACCCGCAGAAGCAATTCATTGACAGCGTGTTCTGCCTTCACCGGGTCTCCTGATCGAGCATAGGAATGCCATCGCACAAAGTTTTCCCTGTCCGCAGCATCTGTTGCTGAAGTCACAAGGGTTGCTCCCTGCATCAACTGGCTTGGTACACTCTCCGGCAAACGCATGCGAAAGAAATGCACGAGAGGCAGATGCGCGCCCGCATAAATCGAATCATCAGAGGATTCATCCATCTGGTGCGGCTGACCACCCCAGAACAGACACATGTCGCCCGCACTGAGACGGATTGCGTGATCGTTCATCCTGTAGTGTACAGAACCGCGGATAATATAGTTGACTTCAACCTGAGCATGCCAATGGGGCATGGCCATAACAGGCGGATGGTTGTGAAACATCTGCAGGGCTGTTGGCAGCCCCTCGACGCTGCTCGCACCCGGTTGATAGATCGGCCGTTCTCCCATCTTACTTTCCGCCCAATTCATCTTCCCTTTGCGGGAGACAGCCGCTCCCTTGTCGTTAGTGTAGCCATGTTCGCAAAGAACGGGCAATTGAAAAGGGAGGATTTTCAATGGGCTGTAAATTTCTTGGCGCGACGGCATTTGTCGCAACATTCGGTGTGGGTTTGATACCTGCGCTGGCTCAACCAACAGAGATCACCATCTGGAGCTGGAATGTCGCCGCATCGTCGCTGAAGTCGACGATTGAGAGCTTCAACAAAAAGTTTCCGGATATAAAGGTCACCGTTCAGGACCTTGGCAATCAGCAGGTCTTTGACAAGACGCTCGCTGCCTGTGCCGCAGGAGGTGACGGTCTGCCGGATATCGTGACTATCGAAAACTTTGAGGCCGAGATTTTCTGGAATCGCTTTCCCGATTGTTTCGCCAATCTGAAGGATCTTGGTTACACCAGCGAAATTCAAGCCAAGTTCCCCGAGTTCAAACGCACCGAGCTGGAAGTGAGTGATGTGGCTTATGCCATGCCCTGGGACTCCGGGCCCGTCGCCGTGTTCTACCGGCGTGATTACTACGAGAAAGCTGGAATCGATCCCAAAGGCGTCAGGACGTGGGATGATTTTATCGCCGCTGGCAAGAAAATCGCCACCGCCAATCCCGGCGTTGTCATGGCCCAAGCGGATTTCAATGGCGATAGCGAATGGTTCCGCATGATCTCCAACGAACAGGGCTGCGGGTTCTTCTCTACAGATGGCCAGACCATCACCATCAACCAGCCCGCATGTATTGCAACGCTGGATAAGATCAAGCAGATGAAAGACGCCGGCACGCTCACGGCGGCCAACTGGGACGAAAAAGTTCAAGCCAATACTGCCGGTACTGTGGCGAGCCAGCTTTATGGCGGCTGGTACGAGGGCACCATCCGGACCAATTCCCCCAAACTTGCGGGCAAATGGGGCGTCTATCTGATGCCGAGCCTTACACCTGATGGACCGCATGCGGCCAATCTCGGCGGTTCTTCGCTGGCGATCAGCAACGGGTCTCAGAACAAGGAGGCGGCATGGACCTATCTGAATTACGCGCTTGGCACGGATGAAGGGCAGATCGCCATGCTCAAGAGCTTCGGCCTGGTCCCTTCACTCCTCAGTGCCGAGAAGCAACCCTTCGTTTCCGAACCACAGGCCTATTGGGGCGGGCAAGCAGTCTGGTCCGATATCCTCGGAACATTGCCAAAGGTCGTAGCAAGTCGCGGTACCGCGTTTCAGAGTGATGCAGACGGAATCTACAAGGCCGCCCAGACCAAATATTTTGCAAGCGGTTATCCGGACGCAAAAGCTGCACTCGATGATGCAGCAAACCAGATCGCATCGGCAACAGGGCTTCCAATCGCTCAATAAGCTCAGTGCCGGATGTGTGTGGGAGCACGCGTCCGGCATTCAGGTGGAAGACCTGACTGACTTCATCGTAGCGGAGGACATTTGATGCAACTGCGCAACCGGGCCGCCTATGGGTTCCTTGCCCCCTACCTCATGATTTTTGCGACCTTCTGGATATGGCCGATCATCAGTTCGTTTCTGATGTCGTTTCAGAACACCCGCGTAAATCCCTGGGTTTTCAGTCTTGGCGCCAACTGGGGCCGGTTGTTTAACGATCCCGCCTTCTACAATGCACTGAAGAACACGATGATCATCCTGATCGTTCAGGTTCCAGTGATGATCACGCTGGCGACAGTCATGGCTGTGCTGCTCAACTCCCCGCTTCTGAAGGCGCGCGGTCTTTTCCGCTTTGCCTTCTTCGCACCCGTCGTCGTCGGAGAAGTCGCCTATGCCGCCGTGTTCCGCCTCATGTTCAATCTTGATTTCGGCATCATCAACAAGCTGCTGAACAGTGTCGGCATCCCTTCCATTTCGTGGTTTGCAGAGGCTCCCGCGGCCATGGCGCTCCTCATCATCGCTGTGACTTGGCGATGGGCCGGGTACAATGCGATTATCATTCTGGCCGGACTTCAATCCATTCCCGGCGATGTCTACGAAGCGGCAACGCTGGATCGCGTGAGCAAGGCCAGGCAGTTCATCTACATCACACTGCCACTTCTGAAGCCGATTATCCTTTTCTGTGTGATCCTGTCGATCATCGGCTCCATGCAGCTCTTCACCGAACCAATGCTCATCACCAATCGCGGTGGGCCCGGCGGCGGCACGGAAACCCTTGGTCTGTTCCTCTACCGGCAAGGCTTTACCTCACTCAATTTCGGCTACGCCTCGGCCATCGCCTACACCATGGCCGCACTGGCAATCGTCATTTCGCTGCTCAATCTTTGGGTTGGGAGGGACCAGAAATGAAATCCCAATCACGATCGACTCTGGTCCGCTCGCTGGCACTGCATGCAGTCCTGATTCCTCTGGCAATTATCTGGCTGTTTCCATTGTGGATGATGCTCGTGTTCGCGACCATGCCGGACTACGGCATTTTCAGCCCGCAGATCGAACTCCTGCCATCCACGCATTTCCTCGAAAATCTGAGCAATCTGCAGGCAGACACGGATTTCATTCGCGCCCTGATGATCTCCGTCAGTGTCGCGATCGTCTACACAATCCTGTCGGTTCTCCTCACCTCCATGGCAGGCTGGGCTCTCGCCCGTTACCAATTCGTCGGCAAGTCGCTGGTCATCGCAATCATCCTCGGCACGATCACCCTCCCCTATTTCGTCGTGGTGATCCCGCAATTCATCATGGTAGCGCGGGAATTCAAGATGGCGAACACCTGGATCGCGCTCATCGTACCGCCGCTCTTCAATTCGCTTGGTGTGCTGTTCATGCGGCAGGCCTTTTCAATGATGCCCGCTGAACTTTTCGATGCAGCACGGGTGGAAGGCGTCAAGGAATGGCAGATCTTTCTGCGCATTGCCCTGCCCCTTGCAAGGCCAACCATGGCGGCACTGGCAATCATTCTCTTTCTGGCATCCTGGAACAATTACCTCTGGCCGCTGCTGATCAATTCACGCCCCGGCATGCTGACCGCTCCTGTGGCGCTCGGAACATTGATAGGCCTTACCAAGGTGTCGTGGGGCGGTATCATGGCCGGTGCCGTCATGCTCACAGCGCCGATCCTCGTCATTTTCATTCTTCTGCAGCGCCACTTCATCGCCGGCATCGCCGCTGGCGCCATCAAATAGGGAAATGCCGCATGGCCGAACTTTCACTCAAAAATGTCGTCAAGCGTTTCGGTTCCTACGAGATCATCCGTAACGCCAGCCTCGATGTGGCCGATGGCGAATTCGTGGTCTTTGTCGGTCCCTCCGGTTGCGGTAAATCCACATTGCTGCGCATGATTGCTGGCCTCGAGCACATAACGGACGGCGAAATCCATATCGGTGATACGCTGGTTAATGACGTCGAGCCCGCTGACCGCGGCATTGCCATGGTGTTCCAGTCCTACGCGCTTTATCCGCACATGACTGTCGAACAGAATCTCGCTTTTGGACTGCGCATGACCGGCAACCCCAAGGCCGATACGGATCGCCGCGTGCAGAGGGTGGCGGACATTCTTCAGATAAAGGAGCTGATGCAACGCCGCCCGAAGCAGCTCTCGGGCGGACAGCGCCAGCGTGTCGCCATTGGCCGCGCCATCGTTCGTGAGCCACGAGTTTTCCTGTTTGATGAACCCCTATCCAATCTTGATGCGGAACTGAGGGTGCAGATGCGCGTCGAGATTTCCCGGCTGCACAAGGAATTGGGCACGACGATGATCTACGTGACCCATGATCAGACTGAAGCCATGACACTGGCAGACAAGATCGTGGTGCTGCGTGGCGGCAACATCGAACAGATCGGTGCGCCGCTCGATCTCTACGACAATCCCGCCAACCAGTTCGTGGCCGGTTTCGTCGGCTCACCGAAAATGAACTTCATGAGCGCGGAGGTCACGGCTACAGACAGCGACAACGTAACCCTGACACTCCTTAATCAAGGCAATGTCCGACTGAGTTTACCGCTCAAGAATCCGCCACCTGCTATTGGTGACGCGGTCACGCTGGGCGTACGACCCGAGCACTTTGCCAAGGCAGGCGAAGGCGTCGCCGACCTTACAATTGCGGTGGATGTTGCCGAACATCTCGGTAACACGAGTTACATCTACGCCAATGTTGCGGGCGGCGAACAACTGATCATCGAACGCGAGGAATCGCGCAATGAGATTAAGACCGACACGCTGACTGTTGCCATCAAATCCAGCCACGCCCTGCTGTTCGACAAGACAGGGAACAGGCTTCGATAAACCTGATTTCACTTTCCCGGTCACACTCCCGGTGGGCCGCAATCCATCCAAAGAGGACATAGCATGACTGACACACCATCGATCCGCTGGGGTATTATCGGCCCTGGCACCATAGCCCGCACGTTTGCCGACGGCGTAGCCCATTCCACCACGGGGACGCTCGTCGCCATTGCCTCGCGTAATCCGGGCAAGCCGGACCTCGCAGCCCATTTTCCCGGTGCCCGCATTGTCAACGGATATGACGCTTTGCTGAGCGATCCCGAAATCGACGCCATCTACATCGCAACGCCCCACACCGGTCACGCTGAATGGGCGATCAAGGCCATCCGCGCCGGAAAGCATGTGCTCGTGGAAAAGCCCATTGCACTCAGCGCCTATGATGCCGATGCGATTTTCCATGAAGCGCGCAAGGCAGGCGTGTTTGCCGGCGAGGCATTCATGTACCGGGTCCACCCGCAAACCGCCATACTTATCGAACTCGTCAAAAGCGGTATCATTGGCGATATCCGCATCATCCGGTCAAGCTTCGGCTTCAACATGGGCAGCGTTAAACCGGAACACCGGCTGTTTGCCAATGAGACAGCGGGCGGCGGTATTCTCGACGTTGGCGGTTACCCCGTTTCCATGGTGCGACTGATAGCGGGAAGCTTCGAAGGCAAACCGTTCCTCGAACCGGAAGCTGTTTCCGGTGTTGGGCATCTCGGCCAGACGGGTGTCGATGAATGGGCATCCGCACTGCTCAAATTTTCGAACGGGATTGTTGCCGAAGTCTCGTGCTCGATCATGGCGGAACAGGACAACACTCTCCGTATTATCGGCACGCAGGGCCGTATTGAGGTCAAGGATTTCTGGTATGCTTCCGGTCAAAAGGGTGGTGTGGGTAAGATCGAGATTTTCCGCCCTGGTGGTGTGCATGAAATCATCGAAGTAGAGGAAAGTCGTTGGCTCTATTCCTTCGAGGTGGACGCGGCGGCCAAGGCCATTCGTGAAAAACGGCAGGAATTTGCAGCTCCCGGAATGAGCTGGGCAGATTCGATCGGGAATCTGCATGTTCTGGATCGGTGGCGTGCTGCTATCGGACTCGAGTACAGCATTGAAAAGGCTACCAAGCGAACAAAAACAATTTCCGGCAGTAAGCCTGTACAAGGCAAGAGCGTGCCAAAGCGTGCAATTCCCGGTCTTGCAAAACCCGCTTCATCCGTGGCGCTGGGATTTGAGTTCTTTCCCAACTTCGCGGCAGGTTCTCTGACGTTGGACGCCTATTATGAGGCGGGCGGCAATCTATTTGATACGGCCTATATTTATGCCGGGGGGAAGACCGAGGAAATCTTCGGCGATTGGCACACCAGCCGCAATGTTCCACGCGAAGATATTGTCCTGATCGGCAAGGGTGCCCATTCTCCGCTTTGCTATCCCGATGCCATCGGCAAACAGCTCTCGCGGTCGCTCGATCGCCTGAAGACAGATCACGTCGACGTCTATTTCATGCACCGCGACAATCCCGATATTCCTGTCGGCGAGTTTGTCGACGCCATGGACGCCGAGGTTCGGGCTGGCCGGATCCGCGGTCCGTTCGGCGGATCAAACTGGACTCGCGAGCGCATGGATGAAGCAATTGCCTATGCAGCGAAGAATGACAAAACGGCGCCCGGCGCCCTGTCGAATAATTTCTCGCTCGCCGAAATGCTGGACCCGATCTGGGCCGGTTGTGTTGCAGCTTCGGATGACGCTTGGAAAACGTGGCTGAACACCAGGCAAATGCCGAATTTCGCCTGGTCAAGTCAGGGGCGCGGCTTCTTTACGGATCGCGCCGGCCGGGACAAGCAGGACGACGAAGAACTGGTGCGCGTCTGGTATTCCGACAGGAACTTTGGGCGGCGTGACCGGGCGATCGAACTGGCAGGCAAACTGGGCCGCAGTCCAATTCACGTGGCTCTCGCCTATGTGCTTGCCCAGCCCTTCCCTGTCATTCCGCTTATCGGCCCCCGGACCCTTGGCGAGCTTGAGGACAGCCTTTCCGCACTTGACATCAATCTTACACCCGAGCAGGTGAAATGGCTGGAAGGATAGGTCCATATATGGCAAGCAGGAGGGCGAAGTCAGCGAGGGGGAAGCGATGAAGTATTCGGCATGTATCGAGTGGTTGTTTGCTTCGGAGTCGCCTGATTTCGCCAACCGCATCCGTCTGGCAAGAGATGCAGGGCTGGACGCCATCGAGTTCTGGAAATGGACGGAAAAGGATATACCGGCTGTCGAGAAGGCGCTGGCTGAAACCAAACTGTCTTTGTCCAGTCTGGTCGCGGAACCCATGATTCCGTTGACGGATACTGCATCGCATGATGCCTTTCTGGTTGGCCTGCGGGCCAGCGCCGAAATGGCAAACCGGCTCGGTGCCAAAGTGCTTATCGCGCAGGCCGGGGATGATCTTCCCGGCCGCACCCGCGCCGAGCAACATCAGGCTCTTGTCGACTGCCTCGGTCATGCTGCCGATGTGCTTGCCGGAACGGGCGTTGTCCTCGGTCTTGAGCCACTCAACACGCTCATCGACCATAAGGGTTATTTTCTTCATTCAACGGTTGAAGGACTTGATATTGTCGATGAAGTAAACCGTCCGGAAATCAGGATTGTCTACGATATCTACCATTCCCTCGTCATGGGGGAAGACACCGCAAACGTGCTCAAAGACCGGATTGACCGCGTTGCGCACGTCCACGTTGCCGACCATCCCGGCCGCAATGAGCCCGGGAGCGGGACGCTGGAATTGTCAAAATCCCTGCATTGGCTGTTTGACAACGGCTATGACGGTTTTGTCGGGCTGGAATACAGGCCAACCGCCGACACACAATCCAGTCTGGCAACGACATTTCGGACGCTTGGTTCGCATTAGCATAGCGTTTTGCTATTGAAGTGTTCATGGGGAAGCAGGTAAGCAGGGGCTGATCCTAGCTTTCTGCGAGCTGGCCATCAGCACATCGTTTTCAGCAGTGCGAATGAGCGGATCAGACATGAAGGATGCCGATATCCATGACCGAGTCCCGCAAGCGCCACACCCTGCCAACCATTGCGGATGTTGCCGAACTGGCGGGCGTCTCCCGAGCGATCGCCTCCCGGGCGCTTTCAAGTGAACCAAGACCTGTATCGGCCGACAAACGGGAGCGGGTGTTGGCAGCGGCTGCCAAACTCGGCTTCAAACCCAATCTGCTGGCCCGCAGCCTGACCACAAAGACCGTCAATCTCGTCGCCGTTATCGTCAACCACATCCACGATCTCTCGGATCTCGACCTGTTCGATTTGTTGATCAGCCAGATACAGTCGATCGGCAAGCAGGTGATTTTTGTTCGCGTTGGCTCAGCCGAGCGGATTGACGAGTTCCTGCGCAATGGTATTGCCTATCATGTCGATGCAGCGCTCGTGTTCTCCGATTTCGCCGATGCGCAGACAGTGCGGAAGATGTTCCGCAACGACAGCGTCCTGATGCTCAACGGCATGCGGGATTCGAGCTCCCCCGCCATTATTCCGGATGAGCAAGTGGGCATCGCTGCGGCAGTGACCGACGCCAGGAGCAAAGGCGTGCGAAAAGCGCTGCTTGTTACGGGCCGCTCCGCCTCGCCAGTCGAACAGGCGCGTATTGCCATCTATAAATCAGAACTGTTGCGCCATAATATTGTGCTGGTTGCGGAGCTGCGCGGTGACTACTCCTACCAGAGCGGCCGTCATGTGGCATCCTCATCCGACTGGCGAAAAGCGGACGCGGTATTCTGCACATCCGATGCCATGGCCATGGGCGTTTTGGACGTTCACCGGCGTGATTTTCCCGAAAACATGCCCCAATCGTTCCGGCTCTACGGGTTCGATGATGTGACCCTGGCGGAATACGAGGCCTATCCGATTTCATCGATCGGCTATGACAAGGCCGTCTATATCGATGAAATCCTGAAGTTTCTGAGGGAGCCATCGCTGTTCAGTGCGGGTGAGAAATTGATTCAGGTGCCGACTTATTTCGTTGCGCGGTCAAGCTCCTGATCAAAATGCAAAGGCCGGGATCAGACCCGGCCTTTGACCTCAATTTACCAGAGTGGCGTCAGCGCTGGCGGATTGGACTTTTCGCCCCACCATTTCTTGTAGTTCGCGTCATAGGCGCCTGACTGGATGTAGTCGGAAACAAACATATCAAGCCAGCGCACGAATTCCGGATCGCCCTTGGCAACCGCAATACCGATCGGATCATTGGAATAAAGGCCGGGCAAGGTCACCAGAGTATCGTTCTTGGTGGCGAGATAATCGAGCAGCGAAGAATCTTCGATAGCTGCATCGACACGCTTCTGCTGCAGGAGCAGCACGCCATCGGGCGAGAAGTTATCGGTATAGATCAGTTCTGCTGTGGGAACGCTCTTCTTCAAGAAGCTCTCGCCCGTCGTACCGCGGCCGACGACCACTTTCTTGCCGGCCAGATCTTCAAGCTTGGCAATACCTGCATCCTTTTGCACGATGACGCGCAGGCCAGCACGGTTGTAAGGGATCGAAAAATTGACTGTCTTGGCACGTTCCAGTGTGGCCGACGTATTGGCAACGACGATATCAAGCTGTCCGGACACCAGCATAGATACGCGCGCATCACCGGAAACGTCAGTGAATTCGACCGGTACACCGAGCTTGGCCGCCAGCATTGTCGCAACATCGACGTCATAGCCGACGGGGTTGTTCTTGTCGTCCCGGAAGCCGATGGGCTCGCCACCCAACGACACGCCGATACGGACCGTTCCTTGCGCGCGAATGTCATCAAGCTTTCCGGCATAGGCAGCACTTGTCAAAGCCAGAGTGGTGGTCAGCGCAAATGCCGCCAGTCGTGTGATGAAACGTTTCATGATTGTCCCCTTATGTCGTTTGTTGCGGATCATATTGTCTTGCGACCCGATGTTCGGGCGCATCCATTCCTGCTTCCCATAACCAGTATTTGATTTCACCTTCGCAGCGGAAGCTTGCCACCTCGTGATTGCCCTTCGCATCGATCGCATGAATGACGACGCCAGCCAGAAACCCAGTGGTCAATTGCGCGAGGTCTTCTATCGCCATATCGACGGCTTCGCGCAAAGAATGCCCGAAACGCATGGCGAGCACGATGCTGCGGGCAGTTCCACAGCGGATGGTCATTTCACCCGTATGAGTACAGGCGGCCGCGCCATAGCGGCTATCCGCATAGAATCCGGCACCGGCGATGGGCGAATCGCCAAGACGTCCCGGATATTTCCAGGCCCAGCCGGATGTAGACGTTACCGCGTGAATACCATCGGCGGAGTCTTTTGACAGGAACACTGTGGTGTCGCGAACACGTTCCGGATCCGTAATGGTGCGGCTCAGGGGCGCGAGTGCAATGTCCGGAAAGGCTGCCAACTCTTCGGGCGATAATTCCTTTTGAAGACGCTCCCACCAGACGCGTTTGCTGTCTTCATATAACGTTTCATCAACGGGAAAGCCGATTTCCGTGGCAAAGCGGCGGGCGCCGTCACCGGTCAGCATGACATGCGGTAATCGTTTCATCACCTCATGCGCCAGCGCCGCCACAGGCAGTGTATCCGGCACAGCGCCGACCGCGCCGACATCCCGTGTCGTTCCATCCATCACGCCGGCATCGAACTCCATGCGCCCGAGCATGTTGGGCCAACCACCATAGCCAACGCTGCGCACCTTCACTTCGCGCTCGACGGCGCTGATTCCGGCGACCATGGCATCGATGCCATGCGCCTGCTGCTTAAGGAGTTCGACACTTCTGGCAAAACCCGGCCAAGCCTCGTTATTCGCAATCAGGATCATTATCAGTCTTTACGCATTTTAGAGAGGAACTGGGCGATGCGCGGCTTGGCCATTCCGCCATCGGCCGCAAAGAATTCGGCTGTCGGTAGATCAACAACGAGCTGTCCCTTGTCGAGAAAAACAATCCGCGACGAGATCGTACGGGCGAACTCGATTTCGTGGGTGACGAAAACCATTGTCGTGCCATCACGGGCCAGCTTGGCGAGAATGGCCAGCACATCCGACGTCATTTCCGGATCGAGCGCACTGGTGATTTCGTCGAGCAGCAGATAGCGCGGCTTCATGGCGAGCGCCCGGCAGATACCGACGCGCTGGCGCTGCCCGCCGGACAGCTGCGCCGGAAAAGCATCGGCGCGGGCACTCAGGCCGACAGAGTCCAGAAGTGCGCGCGCATCGGCTTCGGCCTGCTTGCGCGGTATTTTCAACACTTCAACCGGCGCCAGCGCAATGTTCTGCACGGCCGTCATGTGCGGATAGAGATTGAAAAGCTGGAATACCGTTGCCGACCGCTTGCGGGCTTCGGCCAGTTCCTTCGGGCGGGACACATCGAAGTCATCGATTGTAATGCGCCCGCCATCGAGTTTTTCCAGGCCATTCATGCAGCGGATCAAGGTCGATTTGCCGGAGCCGCTGGAACCGAGAATGGACACGACTTCGCCGCTATGAACATCAAGGTCGATTCCGTCGAGTACGGTCGCCGTGCCGAACGCTTTGCGCACGCCTCTCACACTGATCATTTCAGAGACCCTTCCATGCGGTATGTGCTCTCAGTCGCTTTTCAAGCGTTGCCCCGCCAAAGGCGACGAGCTTGGCCATGACGTAATAAAGCCCGCCGACGATCGCCCAGACGATGAATGGTTTGAGCGTGCGCAGGTTGAGAATATTGCCGATCTTTGTGAGGTCCACCACGCCGATGACCGATATCAGCGACGTCACCTGCAACTGATTGACCAGAAGACCGGTAAGCGGACCGATGGCAAAGGCCATGGCCTGTGGCGCAATGATATGGCGCAGCACCTGCCAGCGGGACAGGCCGGAAACCCGGGCTGCCTCGATCTGGTCGCGCCCAATGGATTCAATCGCTGACACCGCAATGACATAGACGAATGCCGCCGTATTGCCTGACAGCGTGATCACTGCCGCTTCAACCGGCGTTACGTTGAGCCTGGCAAAAGCAGGCAGGCCGAAGAACACAAGGAACAGCTGAACCAGAACAGGAGAGTTTTTCAGAAGTTCAGCGAATACCGTCACAATCTGCATCAGCACCGGGACACGGTAGAACCGGATGATGGCCCAGAGAGAACCAAGCAGAAGGCCGATAATGGTCGTGGCCAGAAACAGCGCAAGGGAGACACCCAGCCCCTGCGCAAGCAATACGATATCGTAAGAGGTGAACGCCGTATAACGCATCAGGCAGCCTCTGTCTGATCACGGTTGAGGTAACGATGCAGCGCCCCGATGGCGAGCGAGACGAGATAAGTCAGGCTGGCATAGGCAACAAGCAGCACCGCATAGATTTCAAACGGCCGGAATGTGTCCGAAGCCACGATTTTTGCCGAGCCGGTCAATTCGTTCAGCGTGATCGTCGACAGAATCGACGACGTCAGGATGAGGTTGATGAAGACAGAGCCCAGTGGCCGCACGGACGTCCTCAAGGCGATGGGCATGACGATCTTGCGGAAGATGGTGGGCTTGGAAAGCCCGCTGACCTCGGCAGCTTCGAGAATACCCGGATCAATCGACAGAATTCCCGAACGGATCACATCGGATGTAAAGGCGCCGCCCGCAATGGAGAGCGCTATGACACCGGTCGCAAACGCGTTCACGTAGATACCGATTTCAGGCAAGCCATAGAAGAAAAAGAAGAGCTGAACGATGAACGGAATGTTCCGGAACAGATCCACGTAGATATAGGCAATACGGGACAGAACCGGCGAAGCCGATGTGACCAGCGCGGCAACAATCGTGCCAATGCACAAGCTGCCGGCTAGCGCCAGCACGCAAGCCTCGGCTGTCAGAACCGCACCTTTCACGAGGAAAGGAATGTGCGGCGCCAATATGGTTAGATCAAAAGTCAAACGTCCGTCCGGCACAAAGTGAAACCGGTTTCAGTTTTGCTCATCCAAAGGGTGCTGTCAAGCGGTTGCAGCATCAAAATCCGGACAAATGAATTATGCGAGAAACTCAGCTCGATATGGCGAGAAACTGTCGATCAGACGTCCTTTTTCGATGGCCTTGACCCCGTGGACGAGATTGGATGGGACAATGAAGCTGCCCCCCTGCTCCAGTACCTGACTGGCACCATCAATGGTGACTTCAAAGCGCCCTTCAGCAACGTAGCTTGCCTGAATATGCGGATGCGAATGAAGCGAGCCGACGGCATCCTTTTCGAACTGCACTTCAACCAGCATCATTTCCGGCAGATAGGCCATGATGCGACGGCTCACACCGGGTTCGGTCTTGGTCCACTCGGCAGCATCTTTTGCAACAAACAGAATATCGTCAGCCATTTCCAGAATTCCCAATATCGAGCGACCGTAAACAGCAGGTCAGGATTGACTGATATTGTGAACTGAACGGAGAGGCGCGGTCAACCTGCTGACCGCGCCTCATTTAACTAAGCAGCCAGACGGCGGCCGTTGGCGATCTCAGCCAGTTTGAATGCACGCGCAAGGCACTCGGCCTGTTCATTGACGAACCGCTCACCCGTGATTTCCATGATCAGCATCGTATCCGGCAGGAAGGTCAGTTCTTCGAAAATCTCTTCCCACGGAATGTCGCCCCAGCCGATCGGCAGATGCAGATCACCGATCCCAAGCGCCGTTGCCTCAGCCGGATGATAGAACTTCGTCATGCTGTAGGGACGGCCGAAGCTATCATGCACATGCAAATGCCCGGTAACCGGTGCCATGGCGCTGATCTGCTCGCGCCAATCGAGACCAAGCCGCGTGCTTTCGATATAGGCGTGGCTGAAATCAATCAGCCCGCATACATTGGGGCTGCCGACGGCGCGAACCGTCTCGCCAACCTGTGCCGGTGTCTGGCGATATTCCGCATCGGTAACGGCAAAGATGTTCTCGAGGGCGATCCGTACACCATAGCCCTTGGCAATTTCGGCCATTTCAGCAAGCGTATCGCGTTCCATCCTGTCGAGATCGGCAATATGCGACTGGGCCGGCATTTTGGCATTGCCGCTGTGCTGCACGAGGATTCCGGCTTCAACGCGATTGCAGAGTTCCAACATCGCGCGAACTACAGCCTTCTGGTACTCCAGATGCTCACGGTCCATGAAGTTGGAAACAATCTGGCCATGCACGCTGTAGCGCAGATCGAACTGGTTCGTAATCGCAGTCAGACGCTCGGCCCGACCCGGTATGATGCGGCCACCGGAGATGATCTCTTCACCATAGAGCGACAGCTCGGCTGCATTGGCCCCGAGCTCAGCTATGCTGCAAAGTGATTTTTCCAGCGTGTCAAAGTTACCTCCTCCCGTGTAAGTGCAAAATCCAACGGAAGAAATGGTGGTTTCGGAGCTCATGTTCGGTCCTTTCAAGACAAGTCAGGCAGCGACTGTTTTTGGTGTGGATTGACGCATCACGACCGGGGCGTCGTCAAGGCGCAAACCGGTTTCAAGCGAAAACAGATGGATGTGTTCGGCGGGCAATTGCAGGCCGGCAACAGCCCCCTGTTCGAAGAACTGGCCCTCCTCGACAGAGACGGCAAAACCCAAGCCGTCGATCTCGACATGAACGATACGCCCGGAGCCCAGCTCTTCAACAAAATCGATATTGGCCGGCACACTGTTGATCGTGCCCGCGGGAACAAGACGGCAATGCTCAGGACGGATACCGACGGAAACGGTGGTGCCAGCATTCTTGCCGCCCAACACAGGGTCAATCGCCTGAGCAATGCCATCGAGCAGAACATGGTCACCACTCGCTGCAATGGTCGTATCAAAGAAATTCATGGCCGGGGAGCCGATGAACGTTCCGACAAATCGCGTGCGCGGCCGGTGATAGATTTCCAGCGGGGTTCCAACCTGTTCCACATGGCCCTTGTTCATGACAATCAGCTTGTCGGCCAGGGTCATGGCTTCCACCTGATCATGGGTGACGAAAACCGAAGTTGCCGACAGCCGCTTGTGCAGACGGCGGATTTCCACCCGCATCTGCACCCGCAGCTTGGCATCAAGATTGGACAGCGGTTCGTCGAAGAGAAACACCTTGGGTTCACGAATGATCGCACGGCCCATGGCAACACGCTGCCGTTGCCCCCCGGAAAGCTGCGCCGGTTTGCGGTCGAGCAAATCCTCCAAGCCGACGATCTTGGCTGTTTCCGCAATCCTCCGATCACGTTCGGCGCGCGGAACACCGGCAACCTTCAAGGCATAGCCGATGTTGGCGGCAACATTCATATGCGGGTAGAGCGCATAGTTCTGGAAAACCATCGAGCAGCCGCGATCCCTGGGCTCGAGATTATTGACCACTTTGCCGTCAATGGAAATTTCACCTGACGTAATCTCTTCAAGACCAGCGATCATCCGCAGCAATGTAGACTTGCCGCAGCCGGACGGTCCGAGAATGACGACAAACTCACCGGATTTGAAATTCAGGTCGACGCCATGCAGAATCTGCGTGCTTCCGTAGGTCTTGCGCACATCCTTGATGCCAATTTCGGCCATTGCTTTTTCCTTTATTTCTCGGTCGAGACCAAGCCACGGACAAACCAGCGTTGCAGGACGGCAACGACGACAAGGGGTGGCAACATGATAATGAGAGCGCCGGCCATGGAGACATTCCATTCGGGCAACGAATTGACTGATGGTACCAGCGCACGCATGGCGACCATGGCAGTCTGATAACTGGCATCGGTGGTCATCAGCTTGGGCCAGAGATACTGGTTCCACGCATAGACAAACATGATCGTTGCCAGCGCCAGCATATTGGTGCGAGAAAGAGGCAGCAGGATATCGATAAAGAAGCGCAGCGGTCGGGCACCGTCCATTTTGGCGGCTTCCGCCAGTTCATCAGGAAGTGTCATGTAGAATTGACGGTAGAGGAATGTTCCCGTTGCGGTTGCTATAAGCGGCAGGACGAGGCCGGAATAGGAGTTGAGCAAGTTCCATTGCAGCGACAGCTCAATGCCCGTGATGGTCTGGATGATCCAGCGGACCGGTTCGAACACATCCGAAGCGATGTTGTAGGTCGGGATCACGCGCACTTCGAGCGGCAGCATCAGCGTCATGAAAACCATCCAGAAGAAGACGTGGCGCAGTGGGCTCTTGAAGTAAACGATGGCAAAGGCGCTCAGGGCTGCCAATACTATCTTGCCAACCATAACCAGCAATGACGTGATGAGGCTGTTGAGCAATGCAGGGCCCAGATTGGCACGATCCCAGGCCGCGTGAACGTTCTTCAGAAAGTCGCCACCAGGCGTCATATTGAACGGGACGGCCGTGACCTCCTGCAGGGATTGGGTTGACGCCGTGAAAATCATCCAGAACGGCCCGAGAATAAGGATCAAGCCCAGGATCATGATGAGGTAAGTGAAAGCGTTAAGTATGGGTGTACGTTCGATCATCGCCCGAATCCTACTTGTAATGCACGCGCCGCTCGACAAAGCGGAACTGGATGAACGTAAACACCATGATAAGCGCGATCAGAACGAGGCTCTGGGCCGCTGCACCGGAGTAATTCAGGCCACGGAAGGCTTCGCTAACAATGCGGTAGACCATGACGTCTGTCGCCTTGTTCGGTCCGCCTTCGGTCGTCAGGTCGACAATGCCGAACGTATCAGGACCAACGAAACTCTCCGTAAGATTGAGCACCAGAAGGAAGAACAGCGTTGGCGCCAAAAGCGGTATCTGAATATCAAGTGCGCGGCGCACGGGGCCTGAACCATCCATTGATGACGCTTCGAGCAGGCTACGCGGGATCGATTGCAGTCCGGCGGTCATGAAAATGAAATTGTAACCGATCCATTTCCACGCAAAACAGATGATGATGAGGATCATGGCGTGGCTGCCATATTTGGCCGGGTTCCAGAGGTCTGGCGACCAGGTGTTCACCACTGCAATCAAACCACTCTCGGGTGCAAAGATGAAACGGAAAGCCAAGCCCACTGCCGGAGCCGCAATGGCATAGGGCCAGATATAAAAGAACCGGAAAAGGCCTGATCCCTTCAACTGACGGTCGACACAAATCGCCAGAACAAAGGCGATCAACATGGACAATCCTGTTGCAGTGAATGCAAAGAACAGGCTCAGGGAGACGGAGCGCCAATATTCACCATCTGCAAAAACCTCCCGAAAATTATCAAACCCAACGAAGAGACGTTCACCCGCGCCGCCGAAGGCAGGTTCGAGTGAAAAGGCCCAATTGAAAACCGATATGGCAGGCCAGTAGAAAAAGAACAAAATGAGCAGGAGTTGCGGCAATGCAAAAAGGACGGGCAACCACCAGCTTTTGAAAACAGCGCGCTTGTTCATGTGATATTCAATTCTGCCTATGGGATGAAAAGGAAATGGCCCGGCGCTGTTCTGCTCCGGGCCATTTGCAAGCCTGCAATCAGTTCAGGGCCTTGCCGGCATAGGTCTTTTCAAAGCGGCGCAGAATGACGTTGCCCCGCTCTACAGCCTGATCGAGACCGGCCTGTACAGTCAGCTTGCCAAAGAAAATGCCTTCCATCGCGTCGGAGATTTCCTTGCGTATCTGCGGGAAGCCGCCGAGGCGAATACCGCGGGTATTGGCGGATGTAGGGGTGAATGTCAGGCTGGCGATGGCCTTTTCACGGCCCTTGAAGGCCGGCTGATCGTAGAACCCCTTGGCTTTCATGGCTTCAAAGCCTGTTTTTGTAACCGGGATGTAACCTGTCACTGTCGACCACCACTCAACCATATCCGGTTGAGCAATGAAGTTCAGGAAGGCTGCGGCGCCCTTGTATTCAGCTTCGGGACGGTTGTTCAGAACCCAAAGGGATGCACCACCAACCATCGAATTCTGGCGTGCTGTTCCCTTCCAGACTGGAAGCATGGTCACATCCCACTTCGCTCCCTGCTTGATGGTCTTACCGATTGTGCCGTGATCGGCAATCGACGACTGGATCATCTGGCAGGTTTCGGAAGTGAAGGCTGGAACAACATCCATGCCGAGCTGCTTTGTCTTGACCACGAACAGCCCTTCATCGGTCATTTTCTTGAAGAAGGTCAGATGGTCTACCAGCTTGGTCTTGTTCAGCGTGAGTTCAGTATCAAGCCCGTCATAGCCATTATTCTTGGTGGCAATTGGCTGGTTGTGAATGGCAGAGAACTGCTCGACCGTTGCCCAGCTGTCAAAGCTGAAGCCGAATGGGCAGGCATAACCGGCAGCTTTCAGCTTGCGTGCAGCGGCTTCGACATCTTCCCACGTTTCAGGCGCGCTCTGGATGCCGGCTTTGGTGAAAGCATCAACATTATAATAGAACATCGCGGTCGAAGAATTGAACGGGAACGAATTCAGTTCGCCCTTTGCCGTCGCATAATAATTGGCGATACCGGGGAAATAATTACTCCAGTCGATCTTGTAGCCATTGTCTTCCATCAGCTTCTTGGCCGGGACGAAAGCCCCTGACAGCATCAGATCAAGTGTACCGCCGTCGAAGACCTGTACGATGGCGGGATGCTTCTTGGCGCGATAGGCGGCGATGGCGTTCTGAACGGTTTCAGGATAGCCATTCTGGCTGGTACAGACGATCTCGAAATTGGCCTGCGAGTCATTGAACTTCTTGCAGGCATCCTGCACGCGCTCGCCAAGATCACCGCTGAGACCATACCAGAATTCAAACTTGACCTTCTCGGCCATGGCTGGCGTCGCGCCCAACCCGACGACCAGCAGCCCTGCGGCCAGACCAATTTTTACACCAAAACCCTGCATTGAAGCCCCCTGAATACGGCAATAGAGAAAATGAACTCGGGGCAGCTCTGGAGAAATCCAGCTGCCACGCTCGCATTCAACTCTGGACGGGCTGTGTGAAAGTTTGATCGAACTTAGACGAAACTATTGTGACAATACACAGATCGATGTTCATCAGAAATCGGGCCGTGATCAATCAATAAGCACCTGCAGAATGACATGCCGCAGGCGCAGGGATTTACAGCAGGCCGCGTGCAGCGAGATTGCGCATGAGAGCCGATGTTCCGAATGTCCATTCCGCGCATTCGGTTGAAAGGCGGACCGTATTGGTCAACGCGCCAAGTTCAGGATTGGATATGGTCACCACGTCACCGATTTTGTGGGTAAAACCCTCGCCCGGCGTATCGCGATCTTCAACCGGGGCGAAGAGCGTTCCCATGAACAGCATAAGTCCGTCCGGGTACTGGTGATGCCGGCCAATGGTCTGCGATACCAGATCCAGCGGATCACGGCTGATTTCCTTCATGGTGCTTCTGCCATTGAGAACGTAACCGTCAGTGCCTTCGATGAGCAGATCAAGATCGGCATTGCGCACATCATCGATGGAATAGGTTGCATCAAACAGCCGGATGAAGGGCCCGATCGATGATGAGGCATTATTGTCCTTTGCCTTGCCAAGCAGCAGGGCCGAACGGCCTTCGACATCGCGCAAATTCACGTCATTGCCAAGCGTTGCGCCCTGTATCTTGCCCTTGCTGTTGACGGCAAGGACGATTTCCGGCTCCGGATTGTTCCAGCTCGATATCGGATGCAAACCAACCGACGCACCCCAGCCCACGGACGAGAGAACCTGCGCCTTGGAGAACACTTCGGCATCCGGTCCGATACCGACTTCCAGGTATTGCGACCAGACGCCCTCTTCGATGAGCGCCGCCTTCACTTTGCCCGCCTCCGGCGAACCCGCTTTCAGGTCACGCAGACTGTTGCCAATGATCGGCATTATGCGCTCGCGGATCTTGAGTGCCAGCGCCGGATTACCCGCGGCCTTTTCCTCGATGACGCGCTCAATCATCGAACGGGCGAAGGTTACACCGCAGGCCTTGACCGCCTGAAGATCACAGGGCGCGAGAAGCCGAAGCTGCGATGCATTGCCCTCGCCTTCGACAGATTGTGCGAAAATCTCGTCCAGGCTTCCCAGCTTTTCACCCTTCTGTGCTTTTGCGTAGGCAGCCGGGTCTTGCAGCTCCAGAAGATCACGTGTGGTAGCAACGTCTTTGGATGTGATGTCAAACAGGCTGCCATCGCGCACAACGACAATTCCAGGGCCTTGCACATCCGGGCGCCAGACACGGCCAACAAATGTTCCGGTGTTGTAGGTCTCGGCTGATATCGTCACGCGTAATGCTCCTGAAATTTCGACTTATGGCATGGGTCAGTGGGTTGCTGTCCTGCTATCCAGACGCATACCCGTTGTGCCATCAAACAGATGACTGTGAGCAGGATCAATCCCTATGTGAATCCTGTCGCCAGATTTTATGGAGAGTCTCTCCCGGAAGAGGCACATGATCTCCTGATCACCCAGTTTGCCTACCACCATGATTTCCGACCCAGTCGGCTCGACAACACTGACGTCAACCGGAATGCCATCGGCAGCAATCTTTATATGCTCGGGACGCACACCGTAGATCACTTCCCCGGATACCGTGGCCGGGATCGTCTGGGGCACCGGCAGTTTGATTCCCTCGGCCGTCTCAAACTGCCCTGCTCCAGTCAGACGCCCTTTGATAAAATTCATCGACGGCGAGCCGATGAAACCGGCAACAAACAGGTTGGCGGGATAATCATAAAGATCAAGCGGCGTGCCGATCTGTTCGACCAGCCCATCCTTCATCACGACAATCTTGTCGGCCATAGTCATGGCTTCAATCTGGTCATGCGTGACATAGACAATAGTGGTGCCAAGCCGCTGATGCAGCCCCTTGATCTCGCTGCGCATCTGCACGCGCAGTTTGGCGTCCAGATTGGAAAGCGGCTCGTCAAACAGGAATACTTGCGGATCGCGGACAATAGCGCGGCCCATGGCAACACGCTGACGCTGCCCACCGGACAATTGGCGCGGGAAGCGGTCAAGCAGCTTTTCAAGACCAAGGATTTCCGCTGCCCGGCCAACGCGGCTTTCCTTTTCCTGTTTCGGTGCGTTCTTCAGCATGAGCGCGAAGCCCATATTGTCGGCAACGGTCATATGCGGATAAAGCGCGTAGTTCTGAAACACCATGGCAATATCGCGCTCCTTGGCAGGCAGGTCATTGACCACGCGGCTGCCGATCGCAATTTCGCCGGTCGTGATTTCTTCCAGCCCGGCAATCATGCGCAGCAATGTCGATTTTCCGCAGCCTGACGGGCCGACGAGAATGACAAATTCGCCATCTTCAATATCAACGGAGACACCGTGCATCACATTGACGTTGCCGTATTTTTTGGTGACATCCTTGATCGAGACCGAAGCCATCGCGCACTCCCTGTTCTTTAAAACGTGTTCTACCCGCCCTTGACGGCGCCGGCCGTAAGACCAGCAATGATCTGGCGCTGGGCAAAGACGGTCAGCAGCAGCACGGGCAATGTGACGACCAGCGCCGCAGCGGCCAGCGGGCCCCAACTGACCTGCTCAAATGAAAGCATGTTGTAAACCGCGACCGGCAAGGTTCGGGTTTCGCGGCTGGCCAAGACAATACCAAAGACGAAATTGTTCCAGGAGAAGATCACCGCGAGGATCAGCGACACCACAATGCCGGGCTTGGCAATAGGGAGTGCCACCTTGACAAAAACCTGCCAGGAGGTGGCACCGTCAATCATGGCAGCCTCTTCCAGCTCCATCGGCGTCGTTTCGAAATAGCCGATCATGATCCAGATCACGATAGGCACGGTCACCACCAGATGGATGATGATCTGCGGCCACAACGTTCCCAGCAACCCCATCGTCTGGAACAGCAGGAATAAGGGAATGAGGTAGGAAAGACCGGGTGTCATGCGTGCGATCATCACCACAATAGCAGCCTTGTCAGCACGCAGGCGGGCAATGCCATAACCGGCGGGTACCCCGACAAGCAGGGCCAGAAGTGTCGATATGCCCGTCACGACAAGACTGTTCCAGAAATAATGCAGGAAATCGTTCGTGGCAAAAATCTGGGTGTAATTCGACCAGGCAAAACGTTCCGGGATGAAGATCGGCGGATAGGCGCCATTGTCGATCTCATATTTCAACGACAGCGACAGCATCCAGAGAAAGAAGAAAATGGCGGGTGAAACAATCACGAACACAACGAAGGCGGTGCCCAGTGATTTCAGCGGACTACGGCGGGCCATCGGCTTCTCCTTCAGCTGTTCCATTTGGTCCGCTGACGCAGATAAAGCAGCGCCAGGGACATGGTGATGATGACGAGGAAGAAGACCACGGCAATCGCTGATCCATAGCCAATGTCGTAGTAGGAAAAGGCCACGTTATAGAGATAGATATTGATCGTCTCGGATGCCGTGCCGGGACCGCCCTGTGTCATGGCAAAAATGATGTCGAAGCTTTTCAGAGCATCAATGGAGCGGATGATCACTGCAACCATCATGAAGGGCAGAATCATCGGCAGGGTGATGTAGCGGAACTTCTGCCAGCCGTTGGCACCATCAATTTCCGCGCTCTCGAATGGATCGCGGGGCATGGAAGCCAGACCGCCAAGCACGATCAGCATCACAAGCGGTGTCCACTGCCACGTTTCCACAAGGACCAGCGACGGGATCACAGTCTTCTGATTGAATATCCATTCCTGCGGACCGATGCCGACCAGCGACAAGAGGTAATTGAGAACCCCGAGTTGCGGGTGGTACATCATGGTCCAGACGAGAGCGATAGCCACGGGCGTGGCCATCATCGGCATAACAAATATGCCGCGCAGCAGACCACGCATCGGCAATTTACTGTCGAAGATCAGAGCCGCGATGGTTCCAAAAAACAGAGGGGCGACGACGGAGAGAAGCGTATAGAGCACGGTGTGCCCCATTGATTGCCAGAAACGCGCATCACCTGCCAGCCGGGTAAAGTTCGCCAGCCCAACAAAGCTCTGTTCTCCGCCAAGGTGCCACTCATTGACGCTCATCCATAGGGTGAACGCCCAAGGAAACAGTATGACCGCCCCGACAATGACCAGCGCCGGAATGACAAACGGCCAGTAGCTCGGCTTGAGCCGGCGTTTGCCAGTTCTGGCTTTGGTGCTTTGTGTTTCGGTTGTCATGGTCGGGGCAGCGATTGTCATTTGCCCTCGCTGCGCGCGAGGATGGGGCGGAACTCTTCCGTTGCCCGTTTCATTTCCGTTGCGGGATCAGCTCCGCCGAGAAGGTTGGTCAGGCCGACACCCATCACGTCACGGAACTCGGTCACCGGGACGATAACTGGCAGACATAGCTGACTGACTTTGGCTGACGCCGTCAGCACATCAACCCATTCGGACGGCATGGTCACACCTTTGCGAACCTCCGGATCGTTCAGGATAGAGTTGCGGAATGGCACACCCGATCCCGTTTGCAGCAGGCGCGCGCCCATCTCCTTCGAAATTGCCCATTGGCAATAGAGATAGGCGGCCTCCTTCTTCGATGATCCCTCGGTCACACCGATGCCATCGCCGAACGTCGGCGCAGCCTGCACAGCCGGTCCCTTGGGCATGACGCCATAGCCAACTTTGCCGACGACCCGCGATTTCTCTGGGTTTTCCAACGGCGGCGCAAAACCGATACCGTCAAGCCACATGGCAACCTTACCTTGCAGGAAGCTCGACTGGCATTCTGCCCAGTTGAAGCCTGTCACACCGGGAGGTGCGGACTTGGTCATCAAACGCTGATACAGCGTTGCTGCCTCGATGGCTTCCGGCGTGTCGGTCTGGAGATTGCCGTCATCGATCGTGCTCTTGCCATAGCCGAGCATAAGACTGGCCCAGACAGGTGTATTGGCGTTCTTCATCCCACGCGCAACGAAGCCGTACGTGCCTTTGCTCGCATCCGTGAGCTTCTCTGCCGCACTCACAAGCTCATCGAAGGACTTCGGATACTCAATACCCTTGGCGGCGAAGAGCTCCTTGTTCCAATACAGAATCCAGTAGTCCACCGAGAAGGGCAAACCGCCGAAACGGCCATTCTTGTCTTTGGCAAAAGTAAGACCTGCCTCGGCGAAGTCGCTTTCAACAAGCGAAGGTTCCGTGAGACTCGGATCCTTCAGGAAAGGGGTCAGGTCGGCAAGCCAGCCGCCTTTTTCAAATTGCCGCTTCTGGACGTGATAACTGATATGGATAACATCGAAGCTTGGCTTGCCCGATGTCAGTTCGATCACGGCTTTCTGGCGCTGCTGTTGTTCCGGCGTCTGCTCTGAATTGACCTTGATTCCTGTCAATTCCTCGAATTCTTTCTGGTATTTCTGCAGAATATCGCCGCGCGGACTCTTGATGAGGTTAACCTCGAGGGTTGTACCTGCATATTTCTTCCAGTCTACATTGGCGAATGCCGGCTTTAGTCCGGCAAAGCTTGCAGCACCAAGCGCTGCTGAGCCGGCGAGAAACTGCCGGCGTGTCGGTTGAATCCGTTTCATGCGTATCATCCTCCCATGATCTATTTCAGTACCATAGCTCCCATTTCCGGTACCGTTGCATTTAAACTTTCAGAGCCAGATTCCTTGCATTGTTGATATGCTCGGCAATGGCATCCATCGCCGCTTGGGGACTGCGAGTCTCGATTGCCGTGATAACCGCCAGATGCTCGCGCATCACCGGAATGACACGGCCGGTGATGCGAAACCGCTCCTGATTGATCAACCGCATCTTGATGGCATTGATGCGATAGGCTTTTGAAATGATCTCATTGCCAAGAGAATCGATGATCGTGTCGTGCAATGACCAATCGATTGCCTGGGCTTGCAGTTCCAGTTCAGGCGTTTCTCCATCCTTGAGAGCCTTCTCCAGCGTCTCTTCATGTTCGCGCCGCAGCTTAGCCAGCACGTCGTCAGAAGCAGAAACACAGAACAGCGCAATGGCTTCTTTCTCCATGAAAACGCGAAACTGGAATGCCTCACGGATAAGGTTGATGTCGATATGGGCAATCTGTATGCCGCGCTGTGGAACAGTCTTCACCAATCCTTCGGCTTCAAGGCGGGGCACAACCTCACGGATTGCGCCCAAAGGCATTCCGGTCATGGCGACAAGCTGGCGCTGCGATACAAACTGCCCCGGATGAAAATCGCGGGCCAGAAGATGTTCAGTGAAACTTGCATAGGCTTTCTCACGCAATCTTACCGGCTCGCCACTGTCATCCATGCCTGTTCCTCCTCAGGACGTCATTCCCCGCTAGGCCGCTGCCGCAACAAACAGACGGTCAAAGACCATCGTCAGGTGCTTGCAATCGCCGTCAGGCAAAGCTTCAAGCGGACCACGCGTGCGCCGCCAGCCATCTTCGCCACGGTGATGGGCAACCATCGCCTTGACCGCCGGAATCACCGGATACTTCACCAGTTCATTGACAGCCGCAACCACCTCTTCATCATCACGGCCTTCGTCAATCATGCGCAAAAGACGCTCGGGATAGAGATTGGCCAGCCCCGAGATCGCACCCTGTCCGCCGAGCCGCACGCCGGCCGCAAGGCTGCGCTCGTCGCCGATGAGGATGGCAAGGTCGTTGTGCCGGGTCAGCATCTTTTCCGTGTAGCCCCAGTTGCCGGATGAGTCCTTTACTCCGGCAATGGCTCCAGGAAAGGCCTCCCGCAGGCGGGTAACGAGATCAACTGAAATCTCCACAGCCGTAACTGACGGCAAATTGTACAGAATGATGCCGCGAACGTCTGCGCCAATCGCCTTGAACGCTGCAGAATACCAATCAAAAAGACCGTTATCGCTGACATTCTTGAAATAGGAAGGCGGCGCAAGAAGAATGCCGAGGCACCCCGCATCCAGCGCAAACCGCGCTTCGTTCGCTGCGTCCACATGGGAGTTTGCCATGATGCCGACCACGATCTGTGATGGAGCGATGCCTGCTGTGATAAATTCCCTAATCACAGTCTGGCGCTCCCCGGCGCCAATAGACGAGCCCTCGCCTGTCGTTCCAAACAAGGTCACACTGCTGCAACCCCGCCGCAAGCAGGATTGCGCATGATCGATTGCGCGAGGCAGATCAATTGCCAGCGCCCCATCAAATGGCATCGTCAATGCCGCAGAAAGTCCGAACCGTTCAACCCGAGACAATGATTTTCCTCCCACCCTCTCAATAGATAAAGACTACTAACATGTTAGTTATGAGTCAACATGTTGCCACATACATTTTTATCCACTCAAATACAAATGTTGCTATGCGGAGAGAAACTGCACGACCTCATCCCGGGTCGGCGCTCCGGCACGTCCGCCAAACCGCGCACATTTGATGGCCGCGGCAGCGCTGGCAAAACGCATGATTTCTTCCATGGCGTGCCCCTCCGCAAGTGCCAGGGCAAAAGCGCCATGAAACACGTCACCGGCGGCCAGCGTATCCACCACGTCCACCGCAAAAGCCGGTATATGGTGCAGAATTCCCGCTTCGCCGTCCGACCAGTAGCAGCCCTTGTCGCCACCGGTAACAGCAACGAAACTCCGATAGCGTGCAGCCAAGGCAATAACTGCGCGCGCTATATCCGTTTCACCGGTAATAATCTCAGCTGCCGGTTCAGATGCGACAATGTGCGAGGCAAGCGGTAGCAGCCGTTCAAGGGTTTCCAGTGGCGCAACATCCGCATCAAGCACACCATAGATACCCGCCTCGCGTGCTGATCTGAGTGCACTTGCAGCGGCCAAAGGCCACCGAACGTCTGTCATCACCACATCGAATGCTCCCTCTTCGATCGGCGGAATTTGCTCCGGGGCGCTCACCAAGATCTTGTCATAGAAGGGTACAATCATGCGTTCACCTGATTTGTCGACAAAGATGGATGAGAAGGCTGACCGCGCGCCTTCGATGCGGCGGACAAACGTGCAATCAACGCCTTCATCTGCAAGTTCTGCGATCACACGGTCCCCCACATGGTCCAGCCCAGCCGAAGCCCAGAGAAATGCGCCGCCGCCGAGTCTTGCGATGGTCGCCGCCTGACTTGATGCCATGCCAGCGGCAATCTCCACAGCCTCCTGTGGAATGAATTTGCCGGGACCGGGCGGCAGCGTGTCCAGCCGAAAGATGGTGTCCATCGTCAGAGCACCAACGCACAGAATCCTTGGCTTCACATTTGCCTGCATCGCGACAATATCCATTTTGACTGAATCAGCAGAAGGTATTCGGCGATAAGGAAACGTTTCACCGCACACGTCAAGCCGGGCGCAATCGCTGCTGGAGTGCCCGAATTTTCCGTGGAACGCCGGGTAGCCGGCGAGATCAAACGATTGCCGATTGAGGCGGGCAGCCCTATGGTCGCCCTCCGATCATGTTTGATGAGACCAGTATGACTGCCACAACTGCCCGTATTGCGCGTATCATTGCCACTGAGATCAATGCCAGGCCTGAACAGGCCAATGCCGCGATTGAATTGCTGGATGGTGGCGCGACTGTTCCGTTCATTGCCCGCTACCGCAAAGAGGCTACGGGCGGGCTCGACGATACGCAGCTGCGGCTTCTTGACGAGCGGCTCGTCTATCTGCGTGAGCTCGATGCCCGGCGTGACACCATCATCGAATCGATACGCAGCCAGGGCAAGTTGACCGATGAGTTGGAAACCAAGATCCTGTCATCGGCTACCAAAGCCGAACTTGAGGACATTTATCTTCCTTACAAACCCAAGCGGCGCACGCGGGCGGAAATAGCGCGCGAGCGTGGGTTGGGACCGCTGGCTGAAACCATCTTGTCTGACCGGCGCACCGTTCCGGCTGAACTTGCTCAGACCTTCATTTCGCCAGACGTGCCGGATGTGAAAACCGCCCTCGACGGTGCACGCGATATTCTGGTCGAGACCTTCTCGGAAAATGCCGATCTCATCGGCCGCCTGCGCAATCACATGAAAGACAAGGCCGTTCTGCGGGCCAAGGTTGCCGATGGGAAACAGGAAGCCGGCGCAAAATTCTCCGACTATTTCAACCATTTCGAGCGCTGGGCAACCATCCCCAGCCACCGCGCGCTCGCCATGCTGCGCGGGCGCAATGAAGACGTGCTTTCTCTCGATATCGAAGTGGATGCCGACGATACGTCGCCGGTGAAGCCAGTCGAGCGCATGGTCGCCACTGCCTATTCCATCTCCCCAAACGGGACTGCGGCCGATAGCTGGTTGATGGATGTTGTCCGCTGGGCCTGGCGCGCGCGTCTGTCGCTCAACCTCTCGATCGATCTCATGACCCAAATGCGTGAGAAGGCCGAGGAAGAGGCCATCCATGTTTTCGCCCGTAATCTGAAAGACCTGCTGCTGGCAGCGCCTGCTGGCTCGCGCGCAACAATGGGCCTTGATCCCGGCATCAGGACCGGCGTGAAAGTGGCTATCGTGGACGGTACCGGCAAGGTGCTCGACACAACCACGGTCTACCCCTTTCCGCCGCGCAACGATGTCCGTGGAACGCAGGCCGAACTGGCGCGACTGATTGTCAAACACAAGATCGAGCTGATCGCCATCGGCAACGGAACCGGCAGCCGTGAGACGGAGCGCCTTGTCGCGGATATGCTCGCTGAGATGCCCTCGCCCAAACCATTGAAGGTGATCGTCAGCGAAGCCGGTGCGTCAGTTTACTCCGCATCGGCAACAGCCGCTGCAGAATTCCCGGATCTGGATGTATCGCTCAGAGGCGCCGTTTCCATCGCCCGGCGCCTGCAGGACCCGCTGGCGGAACTCGTCAAGATCGAGCCGAAATCTATCGGCGTTGGCCAATACCAGCATGATGTTGACCAGTATCGTCTGGCTCGCTCGCTCGATGGCGTCGTCGAAGATGCGGTGAATGCCGTCGGTGTTGACCTTAACACAGCTTCGGCCCCTTTGCTGGCCCGCATTTCCGGGTTGGGAGCTTCGCTGGCGGAGGCCGTGATCGCTTATCGCAATGAGGTCGGTCCGTTCAAAACGCGTCGCGATCTCCTGAAGGTTGCGCGCCTGGGGCCTCGTGCCTTCGAGCAATGTGCCGGCTTCCTGCGTATTCCTGACGGCACGGAGCCGCTTGATGCCTCAGCAGTTCATCCGGAAGCCTACGGTGTTGCCAAGAAGATTGTCAGTGCCTGCGGCCGCGATGTGCGTTCGCTCATGAATGACAGCGCCGCTCTGAAGACGCTCGATCCGCGTCTTTTCGTCGACGAGCGCTTTGGTCTGCCCACTGTTCGCGACATCATCGCCGAACTGGAAAAGCCTGGCCGCGATCCGCGCCCGCAATTCAAGACCGCTTCCTTTGCCGATGGTATCGACAATATCAAAGACCTGAAGCCGGGAATGATGCTTGAAGGAACGGTCACCAACGTCGCTGCCTTCGGCGCTTTCGTAGATATCGGTGTGCATCAGGACGGGCTGGTCCATCTGTCACAACTGGCAGACCGTTTCGTCAAGGATGCGCACGAGGTCGTCAAAGCGGGTGATGTGGTAAAAGTTCGCGTCGTGGATATCGATGTCAAACGCAACCGCATCAGTCTGACCATGCGCAAGGATGGCGGGGGGCCTGCACCAAGAGAGCAACGGGCTGACAACAACAGCTTCAAGGCGAAGCAGCCGGCACAAAATAAGCCGCAGCCATCGACAACACAGGGGGCTTTCGGCGCCGCACTCGCGGATGCACTGCGCAAGAAATAGCAACTCTAGTGCATATCCATGGGCGTTTTATGCGCAGCGATATCGTGCGGCAATATCGTTTGCCGCTCGATCATGCGATGCACACGAATTTCGCCGCCACGATGCAGTTCGCGAATCCGGTCGCCAACCGCCGCATCGGCCTGCGTCCGCCGTTGATTGTGGCGGACATATTCGACCCAGGTGGGCGTATGATAACTTTCAGTCCAGATCTCCGGATTCTCCAGATCGCGCATCAGAGCCCATTGCCCAGCCCCGTCCCGAATTCGCACACGCCGCCGGTCTGACATCAGCGAGAGAAACTCTGGAATATCCTCTTCGGCAATTACATAATCGATCATGATCACAATCGGTCCGCTGCGCGGCTTCAGGTCAAGCGCAAGAAGCGGCTCGCTGAACCGGTTAAGCGGATCGAGATTGAGCGACTTGAACTCCGGCAAGGCATAGCGAAGACCGATGATAGCGCCGAGCAGCATCAACACACCGGAAGCGATCAAAGCTTTGTCTGCTCCATATTGTTCGGCGGCGGCACCCCAGATCCAACTGCCTGCAGCGATACCCGCGAATGTTGTTGTTTGATAGAGCGACAAAGCCCGCCCCACCACCCAGCGAGGCGTCGACAACTGCACCGTGACATTGAACAGCGAGAGGGCGAGCACCCAGCATGCCCCCGCCAACAGCAGAGCGATATTGGTTGGCCAGACCGATGTGCTGAGCGCCGTCACGACGGCACTCACCGCAAACCCGCCAAAGGCATAGCGTACGATTGCTTCGCTTGAGAGAAACTCGCGCAGGCGCGCACTGAGAAGCGCGCCGCCTATCGCACCGATGCCGAACGAGCCCAGCATGACGCCATAAGTCAAAGGACCGCCTCGGACGAGATCACGTGCAACAAGCGGCAAAAGAGCCAGAATAGCACTGGCAGAAAGACCAAACACAAATCCGCGAATGACGACCTTGCCGATATTGGGTGACATGGCGACATAGCGCAGGCCCGCCGAAATAGCGCGTCCCAGTGATTCGCGCGGCAAAGGGCTGGGATCAATTTTCGGCTGCCAGCGCATCAAGGCGTAGATCACCGCGAAATAACTGACAGCGTTGACCGCGAAAGTTGCTGCGGCACCGGCGATGGCGACAATGAGACCGCCAATCGCGGGGCCGACGCTGCGTGTAATATTGAAACCCATGCTGTTCAGAGCGACCGCATTGGGAAGATCCTCACGGGGAACCATGTCGCCAACCGAAGCTTGCCAGGACGGATTGTTGAGGGCGGTTCCGCAGCCCAGCAGAAAGGTGAACGCCAGCAGAAGCCACGGCGTAATGAGCCCCAGATAAGCAAAAATGGTCAGAAACACTGAAACAACCAGCATGAACCACTGAGCCACGAGCATCACTTTGCGCCGGTCGAAATTGTCGGCCAAAGCGCCGGAGACAAGAGAAAAGATCATGATCGGCAGCGCCGTGGAGGCCTGCACGAGCGCGACCATATTCACCGAATCAGTGATGGAGGTCATCATCCATGCGGCACCGACCGCCTGAATCAGCGATCCGAAATTCGACACCAGACTCGCAATCCAGATGATGCGGAATGTGTCGTGCCTGAACGGGGCCAGTGGTGATAATCGGTCCGCCACCTCGTCTGCTTTCTCTTTGCTATGAATGGCAAATCAGTGCTGGAGACAGTTATAGGCCTGGTAGATCGGAATGCCAGCAGCCAAATCGCTCGACAGCGTATTTTCGATAGCCTGGCAACAAATTTCGCTACAAACGGAGCATTTTCAATTATTAAAATCGCTCATACGAGATAAAATGCACCGCAGCGCAAAAACCGTCCGAACAGGGGTTTTCATCCCGATCGAATTGGACTATATGACCCCGCACCGGCTTAATCAGCCACCGCACAAAAGCGGTTGTTGGGGAATAGGTTAACGGTAGACCCACGGACTCTGACTCCGTTAGTCCTGGTTCGAATCCAGGTTCCCCAGCCAATTTCTCCTCTCGGCGCTCTACCCCGTTTCTATGTCATTCCATCGATCGTTGTTGACTTTCGATCGTGCGCGGCTGACATCTTAAGCCAGTATCTTGCGGCAACAGCGTCAGTGGTTGTGACATTACAATGAGCAGTTTGAAATTTGGAACAAGCGGCCTTCGCGGCCTTGTAACCGAACTACCCGACGAGGTTTGCAAAGCTTATACTGTTGCATTCCTGAGGCACATGCAGAAAGTCAAAGGTGTAGCGTCCGGCAGCACTTTGCTCGTTGGCTACGATCTGCGTTCAAGCAGTCCGCGCATGACAGCTGCCTGTATATCGGCCGCACAATCTTTCGGTATGCAGGTGGAAAATTGCGGCCCTTTGCCGACACCCGCGCTGGCGTTTCGAGCACTTACCCTGAAGGCGCCGGCGATTATGATCACCGGCAGCCATATTCCTGCAGACCGGAACGGCTTGAAGTTCTATCGACCCGATGGCGAGATCGACAAGATCGATGAAGCAGGTATTCTTGCAGCTCTTGATCTGAAAGCAGAAGAACAGACAGGTTCTGACGGGCAGGTAGTAATCGTACCGGATGCGCTGCAAAATTATATCAAACGAAGCGTCTCCCTGCTGAAACCGGAGGTATTGGCCCGCAAGAGAATCGGTGTTTATCAACACAGTTCCGTTGCTGGCGATCTGATCGTCACCGTTTTGCAGAGTCTGGGGGCCGAAACCGTTGCCCTTGGCCACTCCACCATATTTGTGCCTGTCGATACCGAAGCGCTCCGTCCGGAAGATGTTACCTTCGCCGAAGATGCGTGCAGGAAATACAAACTGGACGCGCTGGTTTCAACAGACGGCGATGCTGACCGACCGCTCGTTGCTGACGAGAACGGCATTTTCATTCGCGGCGACAGCCTTGGCCTTCTGACGGCGCATTTTCTCGATGCCGATGCCGTCGTTACACCGGTAACCTCCAATACGGCCATTGAACTCAGCGGCCTCTTCACCAAAGTCTATCGGACGCGAGTCGGATCGCCCTATGTGATTGAAGGCATGGAGCAGGCAGACCGGGACGGGTTCAAGCGAATCGTGGGCTTTGAGGCCAATGGTGGGGTACTGCTAGGTTCTTCATTGACCATGCCGGGTGGAACACTGGACGCGTTGCCAACGCGCGATGCCATGCTCCCCATCCTGAGTGTTCTGGGCATGGCGGCTGGCAGGAGTGTTCCGGTATCAGCATTGCTAAGGGATCTGCCCGCCCGCTTCACACGCAGCGGCCGTCTGGAACACGTTCCATCAACAGTCAGCGATCCATTCCTGCAGGGCCTGTGTGACAGCACGCGCCGCGATGCGTTCTTTGCGGAGCTAGGCACGATCAAGGAGAATGACGCCATTGACGGTGTGCGCGTTGTGCTCTCGACCGGCGAGGTGATCCACTATCGTGCATCGGGAAATGCGCCGGAATTGCGCTGTTATGCAGAGGCATCCAACGACAGCCGCGCTGAAGAATTGCTTCACTGGGGATTGAAGAGTGCTCAAGAAACCTTGAACACACCCTCATGATCCCGGATTGCTCTAACTCGACTGCAACAGCCGTTTGACTGTGGATGTGGTTGACTGCTCCCAGGACGGGGCTTTCCAGCCGAACATGCCGTGGAATTTCTCCG
>NZ_JACGXN010000018.1 GCF_014138285.1 Phyllobacterium myrsinacearum | reverse complement strand
GCCAGCAGAAGTCTTCCGGCAAAAACTGCTCGCACAGAGACGGCGTGCGGGTTAGCTTCAAAAGCGCGCAAGTCGCGCTTCAGCGTGAACTCACAAAATCCGGAGGATCGTGCAATTCATCCGGAATTTCAGTCTACGCGTTTTTCAGGTCGGTGCCCTATTGTGGGCTGGTGAGCCTGCGGGTCTCACGATCTCAGCACGACAAGGAAATACACGATGAGCAAGACATGGTTTATCACCGGTGCTGGCCGGGGTATCGGTACGGAAGTTGCCAAAGCTGCCTTGGCCGCTGGTCACAATGTGGTCGCGACGGGCCGTCATCGCAAGCAGGTTCAACAGGCGTTTGAAGGCACAAAGGGACAATTGCTGATTATTGAACTGGATGTCACCAGTCCTGAACGGGCAGACTTCGCAGTGGACGCCGCCGTCACGCATTTCGGTGGCATCGACGTGCTCGTCAATAATGCCGGTTATGGCCAAATTGGTCTCTTCGAAGAGAATGGTGCCGACGACATCGAACGGCAATTTGCCACCAATGTATTCGGCATGTTTCATGTAACCCGCGCTGTTCTGCCTGTCATGCGCTGGCAGAGAGCGGGCAGGATCTTCAATTTTTCATCCATGGGCGGCATGGTCGGGTTTGCCGGCGCCTCCATTTACTGCTCGACGAAATTTGCCGTAGAGGGATTCTCCGAATCTCTGGCAATGGAAATTGCGCAGTTTGGTATTCACGTGACGATTGTGGAGCCGGGTTTTTTCCAGACGGACTTTCTGGACGAGAGTTCGGTTCGGTATGGTGAACAAGGCATCAAAGACTATGCCAGCTTCTCCTCCGAAACGCGCACGACCTACGATGGATATAGCTATAAGCAGGCGGGTAACCCGGCCAAGCTCGGTTCCGCACTGGTTGAACTGGCCGCATCACGAGAGCCGCCCCTGCGTTATGTCGCCGGTTCAGATGCCGTCAAAGGCATTGCGACAAAACTGGATTCGGTTCACGCGGAAATCAACAAATGGCGATCTTTGTCGATTTCTACAGATGGTAGTTTTTGAGCCGTTTTTCTGCCCAGAGATCAACACGATTCTCCCGGAGTAATAGGCAATCACTCCGGCGGATTGGTCTACCGCCTCGCCTCACCGGCGTGCGAAATTCAGACTGGGAATAAACCCCCGCTATTCAAATCACTTAAAGAGAAAGGGATATTTGCAATGAACATCCAACTCCCCACCCTTTCACCGTATCTCAAGCCAAGTTTTTCAACGCTGAAACTTCTTTCACGCGTGCTGCATCCGATCAAGACGAAGAAAGATCGCGATATGGCAGAGCTGGCAAAGCGATATTTAAACGGATAATCAGCGCCTTTTTATGCGCTCATGAAAGTACAGGAAACCCGCAATGCCCGGCATTGCGGGTTTTTCAGTGCCGTTCGGCAGGATCAAGTGTGAACAGTTCCTGCGCGCGGCCGACCCCCCGCAAGGCAAAACGGCCGACGCAAACCAGTTTGGAACGCAGCGTTTCCGGCAGGAATGCTGCAAAACGGTCAGAGATCAGGATATCCTGATCCACGGATCGGCACATGGAAGCAATGCGGCTGACCTCGTTGACTGCGGGCCCCACCACGGTAAAATCCAGCCTTGTATCGCTGCCGATATTGCCAAAGAACACTTCACCGACATGAACACCGAGATAGACGTTGGTGATTGGCTGCTTCTCGGCGGCGCGCCGCTCGTTGAGCACGACAAGCCGCTTGCGCAAGAGCGCTTCGGCTTGGAGGGCCGCGACACAGGCGGTCTGCGATCCGCCATCGGTGAAAATGGCCAATGTGCCGTCGCCAATCAGCTTCAGCACGTCCCCACCCGCTTCCTGGATGGATGAGATCACCGCATCGGCATAGTCATTCAACATGGGAATGATCGCATCCGGTCCCGCCGCGTCGGAGATACGCGTATAGTCCCGCAGGTCCGAATACCAAAGAACAGCTTCGATCCGGTCGGCTGCACCGCGATTGATACGTCCGGCCAGAACGCGCTCACCCGCATCATGTCCGAGATAGACTTCGGCGATCGTCCTTACGATCCGCGCCAGTGAGGCACATTTGATCGCAATGGCCAGACCGCGCACCAGACGCTTCAATGTCTTGATGTCGCTATCATTGAACCCGTCGGCATGGGCCGTGGACCACTGAGAATAGAAGCAGTCCATTTCGCCGATGCTGCCCTGCGTAGAAAAGCGATTGACCAGTGCCAGATAGTCGGTCAGCCCTTCGGCCTTGAGATTTTCAAGATGAACAAAGCCCGGCTCATCCATTTCGCCTATACGGCGGCGGAGGGAATTCTCGCCGGACTGCAGCAGGTGGTAAAATGTTGTTCTCTGCCAGCTTTCGGCACTTGCCCCCTGGTAGCTTGATCCATATTCGATCACCGGCTTTTCCACTTCCTCGCGCTGACGCCAGTGAAATGCCCGGCCCTCATAGATCGGATGCAGCGTGTCGACGAACGCCAGGGCGCGTTCCAGTGTGATACCGAGGCCGCAGCACCGTACGCAAAAACCGTTCAGGAGTTCGGTTTCGGTGGCTCCCGCCAGCCCCTGCGCATCAAGCCATTCTTCAATTGCAACAATATCGGCTTCGGTCATGATTCCCGCTCTCGAATGAGTGCTAAACGGTTATCACGTTCGTGCTGTTTGACAAAGATGGCGGCAGCGGGAGCTCAGGCGCCCGGCGCCGGTGCTTCCACCTTTGCCGCAGGTTTTGCGACAGCTGCAGACCCGTTGGCCTCGCTTCCAGCCTTTTTCTCGATGCCGCAGACCTTCAGATTGCCAGTGAAGAGAATCCCGCTGATCGGCAGTGCGGGGTCTGTGGGGAATGCTTCATGCTTGATGCTGTCCTTGGGCACATGCAGCTTGTGCTCACCACCTTCGGCGCCGCCCCCGAGCGTGAGTGCAAGCGACGGCTGAATCTGCAGAAGTGTCACGCCGTAAAGGAATTCGAAGCTCAGCATGGATACCAGAAATTTGTATGTTCCGTCGCGAACGCCGCCCTTGAGCAAGGCCGCGCGGTGCGTCTCCTCGCCCATGCGGACATCAAGCGGCGGGATTTTGGGCTCGCAGACATAGGCCATTGCCAAAAGTTGGCCCTTGTCCACCTCGAAGCGCAGCCGGTCACGGCCAAGATCAAGGGCGGAGACGGAAAAGCGCCGATTGCTGTATTCGACCGGCAGCCGTCCAAGTCTCTTGCCCAATTGAACACCGTCAAGCGCGCGTGCCCCGGCAAAGTGTTCCGGATCAATGGCTGGTTGCAAGGCGGCGGCCCGGTGCGGGCGATTCAGGGCTGGTTCGAGTTCATCGGCAATGAGGTTGGCGACAATGGTTGTTGCCACAGGCCGTGCATAATGACCCTGATCGGAATAAAAACTGGGGTGGCCGACAACATCGCGGCCGAGGCGCTGCATCAGGTGCCGCGAGACATCCACGCATATGGTCCCGTACCACTGCGAGATGTAGTTGATCCCCGCATCGATCGATGGAACCGCGCTGAGGAAAGAACCGTTGCGTGCACCGAAAACAAGGGTGGCAATGCGCAGGTTGGGGTTCTGCTCAAGGGCGTAGCGGATAATCCCCTCATAGAAACGGGCCCAATGACGGAAGGATCGCCGCTCGTCGCCATAGACGAAAGCGTCGTTGAGTGCGTACTCGATCAGCAGCAGATCGCAATCGGCAAGCTGGTCGCACAATTTGAGCTGATAGAGCCCGAAAGCGCTGGTTGTTCCGCCAACGGCAAGATCAGCGACAACATCAAGCTCGATGCCCCGCCGCCCCATCGTCGACAGAAGCGACGGCAGATAGCCCGGCAACATGACGGTATTGGAGCCGCCGATGATTACGGTCTTCAGTTTCATGGTGTCACCACTGCTGCCCGGCCTGCGGGAGAAAGTCCACCGCAGCGCCAGACTCCATAGCCCTTTGCGTCCCAATCGAAATAATATGCGGCCGCCACACGGCCGGTTCCCATCAGTTCCTCGAACCGGCTGCGCGCGGCTTCAACCAGACGTTCGCGCGAATTATCATTGGCCGGGCATGTGGTCGAGGTGTTGGAAAATCCCCATTCGGTGATCCAGCACGGTTTGCCGTCGGGTTCCGATCGGCAAATGGAAAGGGCCTGGCTGACATGGGTCGCGCGTGCTGTTGCTGTCCCGTTGCTGCCGGGATAGATGTGGATACCGTAGCCATCCACGACCTTGTCCAGTCCGTGTTTGCGCATGAGATTGGTGAAGCTTGCGGGGTCGATACTGTCGATGCCGCGCCGGTCGGCGTCGGCAACCGGGATATCCGAAAGTCCCGCCGAAATGACCTTGGCATTGGCGCTGAACTTCGTGGATTGAAGCTCCTTACGGACAACGGCGGCCAGCTGGACATATTTTGCCGCGCCCTGCTCCACCGCGGCCAGATTATCGAGGTCGGTCAGTGAACGTGCCGTTTTGCTCTTTGCCTTGGCCTTTACCTCAAGGTCGCCATTATAGGCGCCCCAGTTGATTTCATTTCCAGCCTCAACAGCAACTAGCGGGATCTGAAGCGCATCGATCTTGTGCAGGGCATCGCCCACCACGGACCGGAACTGGTCTGGTGAAATGTCGGATAGCCGGTACATGTCCCATATCCGGCCAAGGCCTGGCCGTGGTTTGGTCCCCTTGGGATAGAAGTCGGCGTTGTTGAGCGATATTTCGAGCAGGATTGCCAGACCCTTCTGATGGGCAACACGGATGGCATCGATGCTTTGGTCGATCGGTCTGGTCAGGGACAACCGTACCGCCACGACCCCGCTTTTGACCATGAGATCAAGTACTTTCTCCCGCTCGGGAGCCGAAAGCCAGGCAAGATTGACCCGGTTCACCCCAAAGCGCGGATCCCCCGCCGCCTGTGATGGCGTCGCGAGCATGCTGCTCGCGACAGTCATTGCCACGGCAAAGGAAACACCGGCGTAAAGCCTGCGCAATTGCAATCGCCACGTCATGGTTTCATGCCTCCTGATTGCTGAACGCCGGTGAAAACCTCCGCTACCGGATGCCGATGTCTTTCAGGGCGCCGTTGAAATTGGCTTCGCATTCCGAATAGCGGTGTATCGCAGCCGGAACGTCGATCTTCGAGAGAAAGTCCTGCAAAAATGCTTTCTTTTGCGGCTCGCGATTCCATACCGATGCTTCGATATGCGGGAAGCCGACAAAGTCGAGCATTTCGCGCATACGGTCATCAACCGCGATCATCAGTGCCGGAATACCCGATTGCATGCCGATGATCGAGCCGTGGAACCGGCGGCCAAAGCAGAAATCCTGCCCGGATACCCAGCTGCGCCATTTGTGCGTATCGAAGAAGACCAGATAGTCGCGCTTGCGCTGCCATTTTTCCGCATGCTTATATTCGGTCGGCGCGGTGATGCGGCTTGCGGCCTGATCATAGGCTTCCGTCGTCTCTTCACCCACCATGTTCATGTTATAGACGATGACTTCGTCCTGAATAACATAGCTTGCGGTGCTGTCCTTGTGCAGGAGCGCGTGGGCATCGACGATCGTATCGGGAACGCTGCCAAGATAACCGCCAAAGGCGATTTTCTGGGAGTCAGCCAGCCCCGGATCGGCAAGACGGCCCAGCGACCGCTTCATTTGTGCCGGGTCGAAATAGAGCGACGGACACCCGGTCGGGCGTACATATTTCATGCCCTCGGCCTTCAGGAAGTCTGCCGTGAAATGTCCGCGGGTGAGGAAGAAAGTCTCTTTCTTCTTCAACACATTGAGAAAGCGCTGTGTGCCTTCGGGCAATTCGGCCTTGAGGTTTTCTTTCTTCTGGATACCGATACCCATAACCACGATCGGCATGTTGAGAAGTTCAAAAACATGGGATTCCGTCGCAGCTGCATAGCCGGGCCTGAGCAGATTTGCCGATGCAAACAGGCAGAGGTCAAAGCTTTCATTCAACCGCGCATAGGTCTCGGGCGAATGGATGCTGTTGGCCAGATGCCAGAATGGGATATAGGTGACGTCATGGCCGCGCACGCTGTTGGCAGCGCCCTCGCCGATGAGATAATTGCCCGTATTGGCAATCCTCTTAACCTGATCGATCACATCCTTCTTTGTCCGGATGTTCTCGAAATAGGGTCGGTGTTTCACCGTTGCCCCTGAAACGCTGTCGACGGTCCGCATCAGATATGATGGGATGCCTGTGATCATTATTCGCATGTTCGTCCATCTTATGTTGGGGCTGCCAAGGCGCCGGATATGGGAGTTATCCGATGCCTATCTCGGTCAGGACCGAGCGGAAGCTACGTTCACGGTCAGAGTATTTTTCGATGACCTGCGGAATGTTCATCTGCGCCAGATGGTCAGAGATGAAGGCCGAGCGGTCATTTGCAGAATTGAGGTCATTGGCCTCGACTTTCGGCAATCCGGAAAAGTTCAGCATTTCGCGCATCCGGTCATCGACGGCCACGATCAGGCTCGGAACCCCGGCCTGCATCGCAATGACATTGCCGTGGAAACGCCGACCAAAGGAGAAATCCATGGACGATGTCCAGGCACGCCATTGGTTCGTGTCGAAAAATGTATGAACCTTGATCTTTTTCTTCAGCTCTTCGGAGCCCTTGAAGGTCAGGTCGCCGATCATTTCCCCCGAGGTTGAATCGTAGACGCGCCCATCCTCATTCGGTTCAACCTGCATGTCGAAGTGCAATGGCTCGTCCTGGATGACATAGGCGGAACGGCCGTCGTCGGACGAAAGCGCATTCATGTCTCCGATGGTATCAAGCGCTGCGCCCATATAGCCGGTAAACACTGTCCGCCCCTCGCCCACTTTTACATCAGGCAGGCGGCGAATGGCTTTGCGCACATTGGCAGGCATGAAATACATGGACGGGCAACCGACAGGCCGTACGAACGAGAACCCCTGATCCTTCAGGTAGGCTGCCGTTTCGTCGCCGCGGGTCAGGAAGTAATGTTCCTTTTCCTTCAGCACCTGCAACAGGCGTTGAGTGCCTTCAGGCAGGGATTCTTCAAGGTCCGGCCGGTTCTGGATGCCGATACCCAGCATGACTACAGGCATGTCGAGCTTGGACAGGACCTGCGCTTCTGCGTCGGCCGAGAGGCTTTTGCGCAAAAGATTGGCGCAGGTGAAGACGCAGATGTCGAACTGTTTGTTGATGGCGTCGAGGCCCGTACCGTTGTTGACGGCATTGTAGAGGTGCCAGAACGGAATGTGGGTCGCGTCGGGGGAAAGAGCACGCAGTGCGCCTTCACCGATCAGATAATTGCCGGTGTTGCTGATATTCTTGAGTTCGCGCAGAAATGCCTCTTTGCTTTCCGGCTGCGGCTGTTTCTCCGAATAATAGACATGCGCATCGTCAGCTCTCTGAATAAGACGTGTCAGGTGGCCTGGGATGCCGGTAAGGAGAATTCTGGGGCTCATGGGGTCACAAAACCTTTCTGGTGATCGTCACGCAACTGCACGGCCCGGAAGCTCGGCGGGTGCATTGAATTCCTGTGTATTTTCGGGCGTGATCGCTGTCCGCTGGAGCGGAGTTGCGGGTTCGATTGTGTTGCACCAGGCAACGAAGCTGGCAAAGGACGACGTCCAGGAACGCTGGGCGGCACTGGCCAGAGAACCTTCAGCCGTGCGGGCAAGCGCGCCGCGATCCTGCGCAAGAATGGTAAGCAGCCGCACAATGTCAGAAACGATCTGCGCATCATTGGCGTTCTTGATGAGAATACCGTCCTGACCGTGCACGATCAATTCATCCACCGCACCGACTGCGGTTGCCACGGGCACGCAACCGAGCTGTTGCGCTTCGGCAATCATGAGCGGTGCACCCTCCCACCGGGAAGGCATCAACAGCACATCCGCCCAGGCAAGTTGGGTCGCGATATCCTTGCCGCTGAAGACCGGCGGGGAAACTTTGACACCGGCCTCTTTCAACCGCGCCATCCATGACGAGCTGGGATCATCAGAAAGAATTTCACCGCCAATAGCCTGCGCGTCAAAGGCAATGCCGCGCTCCCGGAGCTTGATGATGGCATCATGCAGTCGGTCGATACCCTTTTGACGGTCAAGCCTTCCCATATAGAGGATGCGCAACGGTTCGTCCGGCTGTTGCGTTTTCCGCGCCCCGGTTACCTGCGTGCGCAGTTTCGCATCGATGGAGAAACTGGCGGCGTTCGGTACAGCGAATATCTTCTCGAATGGCACACCAAAGCTATGCAGATAGGTTTTCAGCTGTTCAGAGCAGGTCAGGAACGCGTCATAGGCGTGCTCAAACGCGATGGCGGCATAGGGTTGTCCGGCACGCCGGCGGAACACGGTCTCATCCACCACATGGAGATAGCATGCGGTGCGCGTGCCTTCCGACCGGAGTTTGCCCATCAGCGGGTGGGCGGCCATGACGTGATTGTTGACGATCAGATCGAAACCGGAAAGCTGTCCGCGCAGACCTTCCCAGTCAAGCGGGTGATCTTCGGTGATGAAATCCTGCCCGAGGAAGCGGTTGGTATCGCCCCATGCGGGTATGCCGTCTTTCCAGAAGTGGACATAGTCGAACGCCTGATCAAACTCATCGAGCACATCCATCCGGCTTGACCCGAGGACAAAGAGATGGGTTTCAAACCCTTCCTGTTTCAGCTCGCGGCCCGCTGCATAGGCGACTTTTTCTGCGCCGCCGAATGAAGCGTTCGGGACGAGCACAGCGGCGGTCTTTCGTTTGGCCGCATTGTGGGCGAGCGGAAGGACCGGCGATCCGCCGAGCTCTTTTCGCAGGACCTGATACATATCCGACAGGGCAGGCAACCGGCGCGGGCGCCATGTCCAGCGCATGGAAGCCGTCTGCTTGAGCGGGCTGGTTGCAATGGCGGTAACGAGGTTAAGCAGTGCCTGTTCCGGCCTTGCCAGTGACCGGCGTTGCCGTGCCTTCGGAAACGGGAAACGGATTTTCAACCGCGAGGAGGTCGGCCAGAGCTGCTGACTGCCGATGGACGAAAACCAGTCGAGTGCATCATTGTCGATGACATTCTGAATGAGTTTCGTCGAAACGAAGATCAGATCAGCCGGGCCCTGGTGGGTGCCTGAAGGCATGATCTCGGAATCGATGCGCCGCTCTGAATCCACATTGCCGAGTTCTACGAAGACAATATTGGTCTTTTCCGCCAGTCGTTCGAGATGGCAGAGAATGTTAGGCAGAAGCCGTGAGCGCGTGAGCAGCTTCAGTGTCTCGTTGCTGCAGGCTGCAACAAAAGGCGGAAAGTGAAAATTATCGGGTTCACCGACGCTGCCCCAAAAGGCGCGGATCGCATCGTCGAAGCCGATCTCTCCCGGTTTCTGGGTAGGATCGCTGAAGGTGCCCAGCGTCCCCTCACCCGTGCGGATGAGCGCATAACGTGGGCATTCCGTGTGTTCGAAGCCAACCAGCGTTGGCCGGCGAAACAGCACTTTGTGCCGTTTGCGCAGGAAATTGATGGAGCTGGAACGATCGCGATTTGCCTCTTTGAAACGACTTTCCGCGCGCAAACGGTACTCGAAACCCGTATCGTGACATGGCTGTCCGACAAAACCTGCTTCAATAGCGGAGAGCCAGAATTCCCAGTCCTCAAACCCGTTCTGGCGGTCGTCATCAAACCGGATGCCGCTCTTGAAAACATCGACGGAGATCATTGATCCCGTGTCGCAGATATTATCGGTGATACAGTGGATCAGGCGCGAATAGCTGTCGCCATAATGCGCGCGCCAATTGACCGAGAATGTATCGATATTCGTGTAAATCCAGCCGGCATTGCTGTCGGCAAGACGGCGATAAAGAGTATCTACAGTATATGGCTGGACACGATTGTCAGCATCAAGAAAATATACTGCCTTTGTTTCGGGTAATTCTTCGAGAATATAGTCGATCGCACGATTTCTGGCGCCGCCTGGCCCGGCGTTTGCGCCGAAGATCACATGAATCTCCGGATGCGCCGCGGCATAGAGCGCCAGCTGGTCAAACACTTCATGGCGGGGATCACCATCCACGGACACGACGATAGCGATGCGGAATTTTGTTATGGACGCCAATGCAGATTCGAGCGCCTCAGGAACGAGTGCAGCATGGCCATAAAGCGGCATTGCAATGGCAATCAGGTCCTGAGATTTATCGGGCATTGGCCATCTCCTGGACTGGGCGAGCTTCTATGTGCTTGACGAGCCGGAAGTTGAATACCTTGAGCCACGAGAAATCGACGGAACCTGTAGTAGCCTTGCTGAGCACGACAAGGTCCATCGCGCGTGTCGTTGCTGTATCCAGCATGAAATTGATGTCGGCTGGTTGCATCGCGTTGATCTCTGTCCAGCCACTGAAAAGCGCTGTGGGCCGCTTTTCACCCGGACGTCCCAAGGCTGCTATCTCGCCCTTGATATCGGCCGACAGGCTGGTGAGCAGGAAGCCGACCGCACCAGGCTGCCCTTCGGGATGATCAATAATTGCCCGTGCCGAAATACGCACGGTACCTGGTGATATAACCCGGCGGATCGCGCCGGCTGTTATGCCCTCGCTGAGAGGGTGGCAAACGATTGCGTCTTCGTGCTCCAGGAAACGCACCGTGGGGAAATCCGGTACAACAGTGCTGACGGACACATTGGTGACGCCGCGAAGCAGTTCGACGGGCAGACGGTAGTCTTCCACACGGCGCCCTGCGATGAGGGATGTCGGGACGAAGACATTCGGGAGGGATGTCGGCCGGACACCCGGCAAACCGGTGAAGACGCGGAAAGCCAGCGGGCGCATGTCGAGATCCGCATGGGGTATACGGGCTCTTGCCGCATAACGCTCATTGGTGATGACATTGCCGAGGGAAAGCTCGGGAGGAGTGCCGCCCGTAGCGGATACTCTCAGCCGCAGGGTGCGATGACCCCCGTCACAGGCCTTTGGCAGCGAGAAGAAATTCCAGTCGGCAACGACGCTGCTGTAAGGAACGAGCCATTCCGCGACGCCCTCGCCGTTTTCCACATAGTCCAGCGTGACGATCAGCTGACCCGACCGGCCGGATGGGAGGCCGCGGAAATGCAGGGCAAAGCCGGAGACAGCGTAGCTCGATACCGGGAAAATCTGTTCAATTTCCGATTCACGCAGAAGATTTGCAAAGCCTTCATCTTTCGGATCGACGCTTGGTGCGTGGCTGAAGATCTCGGTAACAGAATCCCAGTTGCGCGCATGAAAGGCGTTCTCGATGGCGCGGTAATTTTCAAACAGTGTCTCTCTTTCCCGCCGCAACATGACCAGCTCGGTATGAACCTTTGTCATGTGGCTGGTAAGGCGATCAAGCCCGCTTTCAAGCACTTGCGCCACGAGCGCCGCTTCGGTGGCCATCGTCGACGGGTCAAGCCGGATGATGGGAACTTCCGGCAAAGTCTTGAACCGGTAGATGCGTTTCAGCGTATTCTGCAGCTCCGTGGCGCCCGTATCCGAAACGGCGATGCCGATCAGCGGGAAGGCATTAAGGAGACGAACCTGATCCGATTCCGGTTCAACAAAAACGATAAATTCGGCCAAGGGTGAAGCTTCGAGCAGCGGCTGGTCATGAGTGGAAGCAATCGCGTAGCGGCTTCGGCGAGGCTGTCGATGAACGGCTGCGGGCAGTGATGTGTTCAAAATAGACATCCAGTGTAGTTGGTCGATTGTGCAGGTGCGAACTGCGTCTCCCGTCATGAGAAAATATCGGCAGAGTAATGTCAACAGAATATCTGTTCGATCTATAGTAAATTATAATACAGATATAGATTTGATTTGTTTCAAAATTCGAAATAGTTTATGTATACTTTTGTGTGCAGTGCAAAAACGCTTATTGTATATGGGGTTGGATAAGTGCCCATTTAAAAAATCGGTGAAATCCGGAGAGGAAAATCGCGCCTTTAAGCCGTTCGTAAAACCGCATCAATCAGGTTTTTTTGTCGTGCAAGGCAGTCGACCAAGCGAAAACGGGTCTCGATCGTCCGGCGTGCTGCAGCGCGCAACGGCATGAAATCATTCGGCTTGGCAAGTACGCGCAGGATGGTGCCGGCAAGTGCGTCCGTATCATAAAACGGAACGAGCAATCCATTCTGGCCGGACCGTATAACTTCGCGCACGGGCTGGGTATCGGAGCCGATGATCAGCGCCCCGCATGCCATCGCTTCGATGACGGACCAGGACAGGACAAAAGGATAGGTGAGATAGATGTGGGCCGTTGATATCTGGTAGAGCTGACGCAAAAGATCGTGTGATATTGCGCCCGGAAACAGCACTCTGTCGGCCGGCAGATCATATTTTGACAGAAGGGCGTCCTTCCAGGAACCGCCTCCCGGCGGCGGTGTGCCATAGCTCACGCCATCTCCACCCACGAAAACGAACAAGGCGTCATTATTCTCCTGGATCACCTTTGCGGCCGCTTCAAGGGCCTGCGGAAAACCACGATAGGGTTCAAGATCGCGGGCGACAAATGTGATCACTGGGGGCGCGCCGGGTCTGAGAATGCGCCCATCGGGCAATTTCAGGGAGGCGCGCTGGTCGGGGCGGAAAAGTTGGGTATCAACCCCTTCATGGCAAACCGCGATGCGTTTTTGCGCTGCCGCGGGATAAAGGCTCTTCTGCCAGAGGGTGGGGCTGATGCCACCATCAATGGCGTCCAAAGAAATCAACTGCGCAATGTTGCGCAGTCTTAATCTTTTTCGCGTCTCCGCATCCGGGTTGTCATCCGGAGCAAACCCGACATCGGCACCTTCGGCCCGGTAGAAAAACTCGCAATAGCCCAAAGCAGGTGTGTTTGGCAGGACATCCTTGACGAACATCATGCTCCCCCAACCAATGTGGCCAATGACAATATCAGGGCGTTCACCCTGACGTGTCATTGAATCAAACGTTTCCGCAACGCGGTGTCCGATCCGCACATGGTGGTCGGGAATGCCAAGATACCTGGCCATCTGGCTATCCGCCCGAGGGCCAGGCTCCATTCTGTGTCTGATCACGCGGACCGATGGGAGGCGACGGTCCACTGTTTCACAGATAAGGGTGACATCATGCCCGCTCGTTGCAAGATGTTCGGCCAGGGCGGCGAATTGACCAAGTCCGCGCCTGTGAACGAAAGCCACATGCATGTCAGTCCTTTCCAGACATCAGAACACGAATTGACAGGGGATCAGATGCCGTAACGAGCGGCATTGCCCCAAACCAGTTCGAGCCTGTGTAGAGTCTGGAATGCGATTTCCAGATTGCGAAGATCGTCATCATCCCTGGCAAGAACGCGGTTGTAAGCCCCGCCAGCGTTACGCAGATTGGAACAAAGCTGTTCGCCTTTTTCCGTCAAGCGAATCCTTGCGGATCGCTTGTCGCGCTGGGATGCAACCCTGTCGATGTATCCACCATCGCCGAGCTGCTTCAGATAGTAGGAAATGTTGGATCCGATATAATGTCCCCGGTCCAAAAGCTCTCCAACGGAAAGTTCGACGTCACCAATCGCCAGGAGAACCATCGCCTGGGCAGGGCCAACGTCTTCAATTCCCAACTTCGTCAATTCGGACCTCAGCAGGCTTGCGAATCGACGATTTACTCTTTCAATCATTCTGGCCAGCTCAAAATGTGTGACCACAACAGTATGAACTGGATGTCTATGTCCCTGTTTTTCAGCAGTAATTTCAGGAAAATCGCCGGCATCGTAGCCGTCAATAGATGTTTCGACTTCCACTCCTTCGTGTAGAAGTTTTTGTATCATCTTTGTCTCCATCATCAATTTTACTTCAAAATTTGAAGTAAGTTACAAGTATATTCTCAGTCTCCTTTGCTTTTTTCCCCACCATATGAACTTTTTTCTGTCACATTCTGTACGGTATTACTTTACTAGTCTGTTGCCTTAGACCAAGGTCAAACGGGCTAACCGGCAGCTGTGTCATTTCCAAGGCAGATTACAGATGACAGATACTCGTCAAAACAATGCAAATGGCAAGAGCAATATTGGAAAAAATACGATGACGACCGGAGTTCCGGCACCTCAAACTCTCATTCTGCGGGCACGTCGGGTATTCCTGTCAGGCTTGCTTTATGCCGTTTTATTAAGTGCTTGCATCAATCTTCTGCAACTCACTGTACCGCTTTATATGTTGCAGGTGCACGACAGAGTTTTGAACAGTCGAAGCACGGATACGCTCGTCATGTTGAGCATTCTGGCAGCTGGTGCATTGATTGTTTTTGGCATTCTTGAATTTATTCGAGCCCTGTCGTTTCAGGCGATGGGCAGTGCGCTGGTGCGCCGTCTTAACTTGCCAATTCTTACCGCGGCGGTTCAGGCATCGGTGGATCAGGGGCTTCCCAAGGCAACGCAGGCGCTGCGCGATCTAACGGAATTGCGTACGTTCCTGACGTCAACAGCAGTCAGCGCGCCGCTTGATGCGGCGTGGTCACCGATTTTCCTGACGGTGCTTTTTCTATTGCATCCGGTTTTTGGAATCATCGGCGTTGTCTCCATCATCGTGCTTGTCGCCTGCGGCGTGATCACGGATATTCTGACGCGAAGCCTGGTGAAGGATGCGAATCAAGCAAACATCGAAGCCATATCCAAAATAGGCAGCACGTTGCGTCATGCGGAAGTGATCGAGGCAATGGGCATGTTGCCGGCACTGGCAAGACGCTGGCGGACGGTACAAATGACCGCGCTGGACTTGCTCGATGTTGGCGGCGCCCGCGCCCGAGGCATGGCGACGATTGCTCGCACGCTGCGTTTCATGATCCAGATTGGCGCGCTGGGTGCCGGTACGCTTCTGGCCATGCAGCAGGAAATTACGCCGGGTGCAATGATCGCCACAACGATCATCATCGGCCGCCTCCTGATGCCTTTCGATCATGTGGTGGAGACGTGGCGGCAGTGGGTGAACGCCATCGGTAACTGGCAGCGGATCCAGTCCCTGCTTGCGCAAAATCTCGCCGTCCGCCAGACCATGCCGACTCCCAGACCCCATGGCGACCTGATTATCGACAAGCTTGTCTATGCGGCTCCCGGTGTGGAAATGCCTATCATCAAGGGCATTTCGTTTTCCCTTTCTCCCGGTGAAGTTCTTGGCATTGTGGGTCCGTCAGCGGCGGGCAAGTCGACGCTGGCACGATTGATGATCGGCATTGTCAAACCGACCTCCGGCGGTGTTTTTCTCGATGGCAACAATGTCTATCTCTGGGAGCGCGGTTCCTTTGGCGAGATCGCTGGCTATCTGCCGCAGTCGGTGGCGCTGCTCGACGGCACGATCAAGGATAACATTGCACGTATGGGCGACAGTGATCCGCACCGCGTTTTGGAAGCGGCCCGCCTTGCTGACGTTCATGAAATGATCGGACGCCTGCCGCTTGGTTATGACACGCCGGTTGGTGATGGCCGCCTGACGCTTTCCGGCGGTCAGCGCCAGCGTATCGGGCTGGCCAGGTGTCTCTACAACCGCCCTCGCCTCATCGTCCTGGATGAGCCGAATTCCAACCTCGATGCCGTGGGCGAAAGAGCGCTGATGCGTGCCATCGAACATGCTCGCGATGACGGCGCCATCATCATCATGATTGCCCATCGGCCCACCATCATGCAGGTGGCCGACAAGCTGCTCGTGCTTGAGAACGGCCGCATCACGCAGTTTGGCCCGCGCACCGACGTTGTAGCCTCCATAACACCCACTGGTCCGAAAATGGGAACAGCAGGAGCAGCATCATGACCGGCAAATCGATTGTCCCCAAGCGCGTTGCGCAGTTGCTGGCTCCCCGCGCGGAGGCGGGTGAAAAGCATGCACTGACCAAATTCGGAACAGTGCGTCCGGAATGGGTTGTTGATCTGGAAAACGAGGACGCCAAGTCACCGTTGCGCCGACTGATCATAGCGGGTGTCATGACGATTGTGATCGCATTTGGCGGTTTCTTCGGCTGGGCGTATTCGGCCGAGCTTGGAAGCGCTGCAGTTGCCCTTGGAACTGTGATCGTGGATTCCAAGCGAAAGACCATCAGTCATCTTGAGGGTGGCATATTGGATCGCCTGCTCGTGCAGGAAGGTGACGAGGTCAAGGTCGGTCAGCCGCTGATCCGGCTGGACGACACCAAAGCGCGCGCCGAACTGCAGTCGCTGCAGTCCCGCCGCATCGGTCTGATAGCCAAGCTTGCACGTTTGCGGGCTGAGCAGGCGAGCGAAACAAAAATCACCTTCCCGGAAAATTTCGGCGGCCCTGGTGATATTGCGGCGGAAAACGCCGTCAAGGCCGAGACCATCTTCTTCCAGAAGCGTTCCGCGCAGAAAATGAGCCGTACGGACGTCCAGAAGAAAACCATCGAACAATATACGGAGCAGGCAAAATCGTCGACGTCGCAAATCGCTGCTACAGATCGGCAGATCGAACTGATCACGGGGCAGCGGGAAGCTATCGCGAGTCTGGTTGCCAAGGGCTTTGCCCAGAAATCCAAGCTGACCGAGATCGATACGAAGCTGAGCGAGCTGGCCGGTAATCGTGGTGAATATGCCGGTGACAAGGCCAAGGCCGAGCAGGCCAAAGCAGGCGCAGAGTTTGCGCTGATTGGCATCGAGAGCGACGTGCAATCGGAGATCGCGGGCGAGATCACCACAAATCAGACCGATCTGGCGGACACCGAAGAGCGGATTGTTGCGGCCAAGGACGTCATGCGCCGCGTCGAAATCCGCTCGCCACAGGCCGGCGTTGTCGCCAATATCCGGCTGAGGACGCCGGGCGGCGTCGTAGCCGCTGGTGAGGCGCTGATGGACATTGTTCCAGAGAATGAGCCTCTTGTGGTTGAAATGAAAATCAGCCCGCGTGATGTCGATAGTATTTCCATGGGCGCGCAGGCGCAGATCAGGCTCACAGCGTACAATCAGCGGTCACTAACGCCGCTTGACGGCAAGATAAGTTACATCGCCGCCGATCAGGTTCTCGATGAAAAAACCGATACGGCCTATTTCGTAGCACGCGCCGAAATCATGCCGAAGTCGCTGGCTGCCAATCCGTCGGTCAAACTTTATCCCGGCATGCCCGCTGAAGTTATCATCGTGCACAAGGCCCGCAAGGCGATTGACTACATTATTTCGCCAATATCTGACAGCCTCAATCGTGCATTCAGAGAAGACTAAATAGAATATTTCCCCCAAAACGGGGGATTTTGTGTGATATTTCAAATTTTGAAGTAAAGTACTTATAATACAGTTTGATAGATGAATTACAGTTGAAATAAACATAAATTAGAGTTCTGATACAAAATGTGAAGTAATACGCTATCGTAATAATTTGTTACTCGTGAATGCCACATTTATACTCTTAGGTTATGTTGCATTTCGATTTGTTGCAGCGCACAATCGTCAAAGCATCGATGGTCGGAAAGTTCGGCGGTCGAAACTCAAAGCAGACAGAAGGAGAAGCAGATGGCCACTTTAGAAGGCGGCGCCTACGACGACGTTTTGTTTGGTTCGCGTTTTGATGATTTCATCCACGCCCACGGTGGTGATGATCTCGTCTTTGGCGGAAACGGCAACGACATCATATTTGGTGACGAAGGGAATGATCTCCTTTTCGGCGGCCGGGGTGACGATACCCTGTTCGGCGGTACAGGCAGTGACATCCTGCATGGTGACCAAGGAAATGACATTCTGAACGGTGGCGACGGAAGCGACGTTCTGTTCGGTGATGCTGGGGATGATGTTCTTCAGGGCGGTAATGGCTCTGACGTTCTCTTCGGTGGATCCGGAAACGACGTTCTTCTCGGCGGTGCCGGTAATGACCTTATCAGTGGCGGTGCCGGCGATGATACCCTAATCGGCGGTTCCGGACATGACGTCTTCCTGTTCAATGGCGGCGGCGGTAATGACGTCATCCTTGATTTCACCCCAGGTGAAGACGTTCTTCAGATCTCCAAAGGCATCAATGGCCTTCATGTTGATTCTGCAGATGATCTGGCAGATCGTGTTACTCAGGTTGGCAATAATGTTGTGGTCGATCTTGGCCATGGCGATAGCGTCACCCTCGTCAACACAAGCGCCGACGACGTTCAGGCACATCCCGACCAGTTCTTCGTCGTACATTGATTTTTTCAAAAATTGGCGTGCCCTGCTTTTGCCGGGCACGTTTTTTCTTTCCGATATGAATGAAAGGGCAACGTGTTGAACCTCGACCATTCGACGGATATTGCAGACGACACCGAGAGTGTATCCATCTCTCGTCTATGTGCCGATATCGCCGTCGTGATCTGGGACCTCCCCGGCGCGATGCGATCTTCAACAAAATGTACACTTGAGGCGCCGGAGCAGCTGGTCCCTCTTGTGAGCTTGAATATTCCTCTCGAAACGGGCGGTCAGCGCGTACTTTGGGCCATGCGCACCAAGGGTGAGCCGATCAATCTGACTTTATCTGCGGGATCGCTTGGACCAACCGAGCAGGTTGTTCTCTACCCTGCTGATGAGTTGGCTTCTTTTGATGTGAACAGCGCGGTCAACAATCTGTCGGCGGCCGGTCATATCAAGTTGCTCAACAACGTTCTGAGCACGTGGCGCAGCACATTCCGCCTTTCGCAGAACCAGATTTTTGCCAGTGTGGCGCGTGAAATTACCCTTGCGTTAACCCCTGAGCCACGGCCCGTGCGCTCATGTGGTCAGCCCGTTGACGGTCAGCATCTGCTGGAGACTGCTGTTGATCCGGTGCTCGGTGATATCACTGCCATTTATGCAATCAGTGCGGCCTCGGTGACGGCATTGCCGACAAAATTCGTCATGGGCTCCCAAATCAGACGCGGCGGACAGTCGTGCCATCTTCTGGTTGAGTCCGCCCGGTCACTGCCGCAATCCTTTCATCTCGTGCTTTGCGGCAGGAACGGCGTTGCCGTCCGCAAACTCGCTGACGGTGACGGCCACCAGGCCGATTTCGAAAAATGGTGGGCAAAGCGCCACGGAGATATGGATCTGCGCGAATTCCTGATCCGGCAACTGGCCCAGGTCGCAGGCGCCGGGCTGGCTACAGCAATTGATATGCAGACGCGTGCACCGTTGACGGTTCGGCAGATCGCCAAATCCGCAACCCATCCCGCGGCCGAAATTGATCTGGCGCTGGCGCTCGACGGCGGTCTTCTCGTCGGCGGCTGGACGCATGACCCTGCCGCCATGTTATCGAGAATCGAGTATCTTTCCGAGAATGGAAGCGCCCTGCCGCTTCAGCCCAATTTCTATAAATTCCCCGGCAAAACCGGTGAGCGGGAAGACGGCTTCGGTGCGGATGTGACCGGCTTTGTTGCCTGGCTTCCGCAAAGCAGGAATCTCGGACCGCTGCTCCAGCCACGGTTCCAGATGCGTCTGGTTTCCGGTGCGACATCGCCGCTGATACCGCCATTGCAGCCATTCGAAGCTTCGGCCCAACGAAACCGCATCCTGCGCGCCGTGCCGCCGCAGCATGCGCGTGATCAGGTTTTTGAAAGCATCCTCGCGCCTGCCTTACAGGAAGTTGAGCAGAAGCTCGGCAAGACCGTGAAGATCGCTGATACCAAAGATTACGGCACCCTGCCCGAGAACCCCGTGGTATCAATCGTTATTCCGCTTTATCGCAATCTGGATTTCCTGCGCTTCCAGTTTTCTGCAATGGCGACGGATCCCTGGCTCGCAGCCAATGCCGAACTCATCTTCGTGCTCGATTCACCGGAGATTCAGGATGATACGGAACATATGCTGGGTGGCTTGTTCATTCTGCATGGCCTTCCCTTCAGGCTTGTCACGATGAACCGCAACAGCGGGTATGCGCGGGCCTGCAATGCCGGTGCAGGTGTTGCAACCGGCACAATGATTGTCATGCTGAATTCTGATGTTGTGCCTTGTGCCAATGGTTGGCTTCAGGCGCTCATACAACCGCTGCTGGACCAGAAGAAGCTTGGGGCAATCGGCCCGCGGCTGTTGTTCGAGGACGGCTCATTGCAGCATGCCGGGCTTTATTTCGCCCGCGATCAGAAGGGCATTTGGCTCAACCATCACTTCTACAAGGGCATGCCCGGCGCCTATGCACCGGCGCGGATTGCCCGCAATGTTCCTGGCGTGACCGGCGCGTGTCTGGTCACACGCAAGGACATTTACGACCTCGTGGGAGGGTTCACCGAGGACTATATCATCGGTGACTACGAGGACAGCGATCTGTGTCTGAAAATTCGACAGATCGGTTTCCACGTCGCCTATGAGCCTGACGTGTCCCTCTACCACTTCGAGCGGCGATCCATCCGCCGCAGTTCCGACTACATGCGCGGGCTGGCAAGCCAGTACAATTCATGGCTGCACACCAAACGCTGGAATGATGACATATCCGAATTGATGTCGACCTACCTCGATGAAGCGACAGAGGATACTGCCGCCCCCTATATCGTTGGAAAGTCTGAAAGGAGCGCCGCTTGACTGAGGTTGTAGCACTCAAGAAAGCACTACCCGAGCATACAAATGCTGTGAATGATGAATATGTCGACTGGCTGATGGAAGCCGTCGTGCGAAACCGTTTTCTGCCCTGCCCCGATCCGGACAGTGTCTTTGTCGGCGACGGTAATTTTCAGGCTGTTGGCTCGGAATTTCTTGGCCATTTCATTCGCAAGGGCGGATTGCGGCCGGAAAGTCGGGTACTCGATATCGGAAGCGGTATTGGCCGCATGGCAGTGCCGCTTACCCAATATCTTGACCCGGAAAAGGGAAGCTATCGCGGCATCGATCCGGTTTCCGGCGGCATCAACTGGTGTCAGCAGAAGATCAGCCCGGTCTATCCGAATTTCGAATTCCGCTACATAGACATTGCCCATTCCCTGTATAATCCCAAGGGGGCAATCGATGGCCTCCAGCTCAAATTGCCCTTTGAGGACAAGCAGTTCGATTTTGTCATCATGACTTCAGTCGTGACGCATCTTCCCGATGAGGAAGTCAGCGTCTATCTGCGTGAAGTTGCGCGTGTGCTCGCACCCGGCGGGCGTCTGTTCATGACCGCATTCGTGGTCGACAAGACGGCGGCGGAAAATCCACTGAAGAAGCGTGACGCGAGACTGGGTTTCCAGCGTTACGATGAGGGGCCATGCTGGTTCGTGCCGGAATTGCCACCGCTTGCCGCGGTTGGATTTGATGACGGGTTTCTGGATCAGGCCATCACGCGCAGCGGGTTGTCGGTTCTCGACCGGTCACTTGGTCATTGGCGCGGTGTCCCGGCGGATCATTATCAGGACATTTTCATTGCCGCACCCGGAGGGGACAGATAATGGCCCGTGTTCTTGTCGCGGCCCACAACCATCCGTCACTGCATCCGGGCGGCACGGAAATCTTCGCGCATGATCTGTTCCGTGCCTATCAGCGTGCCGGATGCGAGGCGCTGTTTCTCGGCGCCACGAACCATATTCATCGCGAGGCCCGGCCCGGTACGAGCTTTCAGAGCATCGGCAGCAATGGCGATGAAATTCTGCTCTGGTCCGGGCATTTTGACCGCTTCTTCATGAGCCAGGTCGATCTCTATGGGATTGTTCCGGATATTGTCGAACTGCTGAGGGATTTCAAGCCGGATGTCGTTCACCTGCATCATCTGCTGCTGCTCGGTGCCGAGTTCCCGCATATTGTCCGGCGGACATTGCCCGAATGCCGGATCGTCCTGACGTTGCATGATTACTATCCGATCTGCCATCACGATGGCCTGATGGTGCGGACCACTGGCAAGGAGCTGTGCTACGGCGCCAGTCCGGACCGCTGCCACAGTTGTTTCAAGGATATCGCGCTGGACAAGTTCGTGCTGCGTGAACGGCATCTGAAATCATTGTTGAGCGTCGTGGATGCGTTTGTTTCGCCGAGCGAGTTTCTCAAGCAGCGCTATGTGGAATGGGGCCTGGCCGAAGAGCTCATTAGCGTGATCCCCAATGGGCAGCCGAAGCGTGCGCTTGCAGCGAAAACAGATCCGGCCAGCCGTACCAAGCCTGTCTTTGGTTATTTCGGCAATCTCAACCCGTGGAAAGGCACCACTGTTCTACTGGAAGCAGCAAAGCAGCTTATTGCCGAGGGCTATGATTTCGAGCTGCGTGTCCATGGCGCAGCGCCATTCCAGAGCGAATCCTTTGTGGCCGATATAGACCGGCTCTTTGCAGAGACGTCACCTTTCGTCCAGAGACGTGGCGCCTACCGGCGCGAGGACATAGGCAATCTTATTGCAACGGTTGATTGTGCGATCATGCCTTCCATCTGGTGGGAAAATGCACCGCTGGTAATTCAGGAGGCGCAGGGCCAGGATTGCCCTGTGATCACCAGCAATATTGGCGGCATGGCCGAAATGATCCAAGACGGCGTCAATGGCCTGACCGTTCCCCCCAACGATCCGCTCGCGCTGGCAGCTGCCATGCGGCGTGTCGCCGAAGATTCTGACCTGCGTCAGATTCTTTCCCTTGGGGCACGCCACCCCGATACCATCGACACGACTGCAGGACATTATCTCGATCTGATCGAGACAGTGCGTTCCGAACGTGTCGAGGCAGCCTGAGAGGTACATCATGTCTATCGCGACAAAAGTGTCGGCGCAGGTTTCTGCACAACCGACGACCGCCCCGAAACAGGATAACACCAAGCAAGTGCAGCCTGAACCGACAAAAACGGAGCTGATTAAAGGTCGTGTGGACGCCGTTGATGACGGCCGTCTGTATGGTTGGGCTTTTGACCCGTCAGCGCCGGACGTAAGGCTGATCATTCGTGTGATGCTGGACGGCAAGCCCATTGCTGAAGCTGTTGCAGACAAAGATCGCCCGGATCTGCGGCGCAACGGTATCGGTGATGGCATCCATGCATTTGATGTGATGCTGCCACAGTTTGCCTCGATGCGCGCTGGCGATCTGGTCGTCATTGCGATCAGCGGCGCCGGGGTTGAACAGTCACTGCGGGTTCCGAAGCCGGACGAACAGGCTGCGGAAGCGCTCATTGCCGCACCGATGACGCGTATCCTCGACAAACTGGATATGCTGATGGCAGCGCAGCGGCAATTGCAGGTGAACCAGCGATCGCTGCAACGGCCGTCCCAAACCATTGATGGAACAGGCGCAACACCTTCCGACCTGGGCGATATCGGCAATTCTCTGGAGGGGCTGCGCAGCGACGTCAATCAGCGCATGACAGAGCTCGACGTGCATCTCATGCGCATGGACGGTGTGGTGGCGGGTCTGGAAACGCGCATGGAACTGCTGCACAAGCGCTCCGGTGGTGACGCCAAGCCCTTGTTCCTGCTGCTTTTCGTTATGGTGGGTTTCGCGGCTGGAGCCCTTATGGCCGTCGGGGTTATGCGTTGAAGGTGCTCTAGATGACACGCGACGAAAAAAACCTGTTGCCGGTGCCAAAGACGGGTAAAGCACCGGAGCGCAATTCCATCGTCATGGAAGGCGAAATGGTTGTGGGCTGCCCGATCGAGGACACGCTGGTGCTGATCCTTGGTATCGGCAGCAACACGTCCGATCAGGTGACGGTTTTCCTCAACGGCGATCCTGCCATGAGCGTCAAGGCAACGATGATCAATTGGCCGCTCAAGGCGCCATCTCCGGCAGGCACCCACGGCTTTGTCGCTATCGTACCGACCAATGTCCTGCGCCGCGCGCAGCTGAAGACAATCATGTTTCAGCATAAGGCAAAGGTGGCGCGCTATACGTTTGCTGCGCGTGCTGCCGCTGTTGGTGACCTGGCTGCCATGATGGCGGACCTCGCGGGTCCCAATCTGCCCGGGGCTATTGACGGATTGGTCGAAGGGCTGATCTCCGGTCCGATCGGCCGTAAAAAGCTTGCGGCAATTACTGTGCTTTTGCAGGCCGGAGCGCGATCGGATGGCATCATCGAACTGATCGGCGGCAGCGATGAAGGCGAAATCTTCGTGCAAGGTTGGGCACAGGACCTGACGCCTTCCGTGACACGGCTTCTGATCAGCGGCCGCTCGCCTTCGCTAGCAGAATGCTCGATTGGTGTCTTTGCCCGTCCCGATGTGAGTGAACAGGCATCGGGTTTTGCCGGCTTGCTGCTTGCCAATGAACCTGTAGCTCCCAATGATATCGAGCGCCTTCTGTTTCGCGGTCGCCGTGGCTGGCGATTTATCGAGGTCTATGACCGGCGTCTGCTGGTGGGGTCACGCGAAACACCCAGTCATGTGCGCGCCATCCTGCCGAACATGCGCAGCTCGACGGAGATCCTTCTCCGCCTGCGTTCGGCGGCCAACCGGTTTGACGGTACAGAAACAATATCCAGCCTGCCCTTCCCGGTTCGCATGGGCATCGACAATGTGTTCCGCGTCGAAGGCAGCGGTCTTCTGGTTTCGGGTTGGCTTCTCGACCCTGACAATCACGTGCAGTCGGTCAAGCTGCGCCGTCACCGGGGTGAAACCCAGCTTGACGGCAACTGGACGCGGGTGGACCGGCCCGACGTCACGCGAGAGTTTGACAATCAGCCGCCGTTCAATGCCGGACTGGATCCCAACCGGCATGCACACGGATTCGTGGCTTTCGCTCCGGAGCTTGCGGGTGACAGCACGGCACCGTTCTATATTGAGCTTGAACTGAGCGATGCGCGCCGCGCCTTCTTGCCCTTGACACCGACGCGTATCACGTCACGCGATGCGGTTGTGCGGCAAATTCGTGCCATTGATCCAAATGCCTGGGCGCTTCGTCACATTGTTGATCAGCAGCTTGTGCCTCTGCTGCGGGGGGTCAACCGGCCTGCTCCGGAAATCTTTGGTGTCGTTGATCTCGGTGCTTTTGACGAGGCTCCTGGCCCTGCGCTCATCATCGGTGTAGACGAGCGGGTGGAAGAGATAGGCCCTCTCCTCGCCCTTCTTGCGCTTGATCGGGATACGCGCCAGGCTCCCATCGTTGTCGCTGCCGCCACGGAAATCATTGATCGTATCGGCGTGCAGGTACGCAGGTTGGCCGATTTTTATGGACTGCGGGTGCGGCTTGTTTCCGCAAGCGGGTCAGAAGATCTCTATGACGCGCTGGAGGTAGGCGCCCGTGCGGTGTCAACAGAGAGTGTCGTCTTTCTGGCTGCTTCGCTTCTACCGCGCAGTTCCGGCTGGTTCCAGAAACTGCTGGCCGCCTACGATGCCCGCAAGGAATGCGTGTTGTCTCCCACCCTTGCCTATGAGGACGATTCCATACGCTGGGCCGGAACATGGGTGGCGGGCGCCCAGTCCGATCGGGCTTTGATCAGCCGCTATGCCGGTTATCCCATCGATGCCGTGGCGGGGATGGGAATAACCGAAGTGGCGACAGCGACGTTTGAATGCTGCGTCCTGCCGCGAAATGCACTGTTTTCAGTCAACGGCTTCACGCGCGGTTATCTCGGAACACATGAGAAGGGGCTCGATCTCGGCCTTAAACTCAAACAATCCGGCTTGCGCTCCTACTGGCTGCCATCAGCCCAGATGTTGGGCTCCGACGATATATCCGTGTCCGACAAAGCATCGACCATCGCCTTGATCGAGCGGATTGACCGGCAGGTTTTTGACGCACGCTGGGCCAACAACGTCTCCAACAAACGCGGTGCTTCCAAAGAGGAAACGGCATGACCGAACAGCTTCGGGTTCTGGTGATTTCTCACGCTCATCCCAGTATCTCGCTCGGTGGCGGGGAAATCGCATCCTATAATCTGCACAAGGGGCTCAACAGCCTGCCCGGTGTCCAGTCGGTGTATCTTGCCCGGGCCGGCCATCCGATACCGCGTCATGGCACGACGGCGCTGATGAGCATGCGCCGCAGCAGCGATGAAATCCTCTTTCACGCCGACGAATATGATCACTTCTATCTTTCAAACAAGAACACCGATGAAATCCGCCGCGACCTCCTGCGTTTTGTGCGGGATCTCAATCCGCATGTGGTGCATTTCCACCATGTGCTTGGTCTTGGGCTGGAGACGCTCTATGCCATCCGCGAGGCAATGCCCGATACGGTCATTCTGGTGACGTTTCACGAATATCTATCGATCTGCAACAATGATGGTCAGATGGTGAAAGCAGGCTCTTCAAAGCTTTGCAACGAGGCTTCTCCTATCGATTGTCACGCCTGCTTTCCCGATGTCCCTCCTGCGCGGTTCCTCAAGCGTGAGCGCTTCATCCGCGGCATGCTTGATCTTGCCGACGCCTTCGTCGCACCCAGTGATTTTCTGGCCGGCCGGTATAAGGAATGGGGACTTAATCCTGGCAAGCTGACAGTTATTGAAAATGGCATCGCCATCGACAATGTAACGCCGCCGCGCGAACTGACCGGACCGAAACCGCGGCGCAACCGCTTCGCCTATTTCGGACAGGTTACGCCTTTCAAAGGCATTGACGTGCTGATTGATGCGGTATCGCGCGTGCCGGAAGAAAGCTGGGGCGAGGATTCACGCCTGATGATCTTCGGCGGTAATCTGGAGAAACAACCGCGCGAATTCCAGGACCACATGCAGAAATTGATTGGAGAAGCAGGACCGCGTGTGCGGTTTTACGGCGCCTACCAGAATGCCGAGATGCCGCGCCTCATGCAGTCGGTCGACTGGGTCGTGATGCCATCAATCTGGTGGGAGAACTCACCTATTGTCATTCAGGAAGCCTTGCACCATCGGCGTCCCGTCATCTGTTCCAATATTGGCGGTATGGCAGAAAAAATTCGTGACGGGCTGGATGGCCTGCATTTCCGTGTCCGCAGCGCTGAAGATCTTGCTGACCGGTTTACCGAAGTCCTGAGCGATCCCCATATCTGGGACCGCTTGCATCAAACGATCCGGAATCCCGTGAACTATATTGACTGTGCTCAAGAACATCTTGCTCTCTATGGCGAATTGCTTAAACCTAGCCGGCGGCAGCCGCACAACATAGCTGCAAGAACTGACGTTGTTCTTTCCCAAGCAAGCTGAGGCTACCCAGCTTTCATCGCCAAAAGAAGGAATACCTCATGGCACGCGCCCTCGTAATGATACCCGCCGGTGAAGTATACGAACATGACAATGTCCGCTGGTACAAGCACAGTGACATTCAGCGCAGTATCGACCACTACCACAATATTGGCGACGCTTTCGTTTTTGAATCGTCCTTGAAACTGATGAACTACGACAAGGTCGCTGAACTCCCCATTGTCAATCCGCCAATGGAGAAGATCGACCAGTTGCGCGAGGAATATGACTACGTCATTTTGCGCGGATCCAACTATATCAATAAGGACATGAACTGGCGCGACACTATTCCTGTTCTCAAACGGTTGGGGCTGCCGGTCATTGCTTTTGGCGTTGGTGCCCAGGCACCGGTCAAGGGACAACTGGAGCTGTCGGAGGAGTCCAAGGCGGTGTGGCGGATCATTGCCGACTCCACCACGTCCGTGGGCGTGCGCGGGGCCTACTCGGCGCAGGTACTCAATGATATCGGCATCAAGAATGTACGGATCATCGGTTGCCCGACGGCTTTTCGTCGGAACAACCAGCATCTGCGCATCAAGCTGCCCGATCTGGACACCGTGAAGAAAGTGGGCGTGACCGTACGCCGCGAAGTATCGCCGACCTATGCCCAGGATATCCAGCGCTATCTGACCCTTCACCGTGAGCTCATCAAGCAGATGGCGAACCGCTTCGATATTACCCTGATGGCGCAGGGAGAAGTGGAAGAGAAAAAGATGGTTTTCGGCACGGACGAGCAAAAGGAAGAGGCTATCGCCGCGCTGAAGGCGAACCGCTGGGTCTCCGACTGGTATTTCGATGATGCAATCGAAAAGCTTTACCGGGAACGTATGTATTATTCCGACGTGGTGGCTGATTATGAAACGCTGGTGCGGTCGCATCAGCTGGTTCTTGGCTACCGCTTGCACGGCAACCTCATGGCCTTGGCCAATGGTGTACCGTCCATCTATTTCACCTATGACAGCCGGACGGCAGAGTTTGCCGAGACCTACAAGATTCCAAGCTATGACGTTTTCAGCGACAAGCCTTTCCGGCTGGAAGATTACTGGGATCAGTCGCTCTTCGACAAGTACAACCGCGCCTGGTTCGAGACATATGGGGAGATGAACGTCTTCCTGACCGAAAACGGAGTCGATCATAAAATGACCGAGACGGGCAGGCGTGCAACGGACGCCGCACGCCGGGTCGCGTAAGCCTACAGCACAATAATTTCCTTGGGAGGAAAACGAACACGGGAAAGGAGGCATAAGAACCATTGTCGAACTGGCGCAAGCCGCACCATACAATAGATATCTCCAACAAAGTTGCAGGAGTTCCTCCCATGACTGTTCTCGTTACTGGTGGCGCCGGCTATATCGGCAGCCACATGGTGCTTGCTCTCAAGGACGCCGGCCGGTCCGTCGTGGTTCTTGATGATCTAAGCTGTGGCTTCGCCTGGCTGGTGCCGGACGATGTGCCATTCGTGCAAGGTGATATCGGCGATCAGGCGCTGGTGCGTGATCTGATCCGCCGGTACAACGTCACTGCGATCCTGCATTTTGCCGGATCAATCGTCGTGCCGGATTCCGTGCGGGATCCGCTCTATTATTATCGCAACAACACCGTGCAATCGCGCGCCCTTATCGAGGCTGCGATTGCCGAAGATATCAAGCATTTCATTTTTTCGTCGACGGCGGCTGTTTACGGCGAACCGGAACGCACACCGATCACAGAAGACATGCCGCATCAGCCGATCTCGCCCTATGGCACATCCAAGCTGATGACCGAGTGGATGCTTCGTGACGCAGCTGTTGCGCATCCGGCGTTCAATTATGTGGCGCTGCGCTATTTCAATGTGGCGGGTGCCGATCCGCAGTTGCGTTCAGGCCAGTCTTTCCCCCGCGCCACGCATCTCATCAAGATTGCCAGTCAGGCCGCGACGGGCGAGCGCTCGCATATCGAGGTTTACGGCACGGACTATCCGACCGCCGATGGCACCTGTATCCGCGATTACATTCACGTCAGCGATCTGGCGCAGGCGCATCTGCGTGCCTTGAACTATCTCGAGGCCGGGGGAACGAGTACGTCCGCCAATTGCGGTTATGGCTACGGCTATTCGGTGCTTGAAATCATCGATGCGGTGAAGCGCGTGTCGGGTGTTGATTTTGAAGTCAGGACCGCACCACGCCGTGCGGGTGATCCAGCTGTTCTGGTGGCAGGCAACGAGCGCGTTCGCACCCTGTTCGGTTTTGAACCGAAGCGCGCGGACCTGGATCTGATCGTAGGCGACGCCCTGGCATGGGAGCGGCAGCTTGCCATCATGAAAACACTGGAACATTCAGAAGCGCGTATCGCCGTCTGATACCGGCATTATGGGATGGGTCGGATTAAAACCGGCCCATCCTGCAACCTTCGCGTTTATTCCTACACCCGCTCCAGTGCGATCGCGATGCCCTGCCCGACGCCGATGCACATGGTGGCGAGGGCATATCGCGCGTCTCTGACACCAAGTTCCAGCGCCGCTGTTCCGGTGATGCGCGCACCGGACATGCCCAAGGGATGGCCAAGCGCGATCGCCCCGCCATTCGCATTGACGTAATCGGCGTCATCGGCAATCCCCAGCGTACGCAACGTGGCAAGACCCTGCGAGGCAAAGGCTTCATTGAGCTCGACCACGCCGAAGTCCTTGGGTTGAAGGCCGATGCGGGCGCAGAGTTTCTGCGTCGCGGCAACCGGGCCGATGCCCATGATGCGCGGCGGAACACCGGCTGTTGCACCGCCGATGATGCGGGCAATGGGCGTCAGGCCGTATTTCTGCGCGGCCGCTGCCGATGCGATGATCAGCGCGGCCGCACCGTCATTGACACCGGACGCATTGCCAGCCGTCACGGAGCCACCTCTGCGGAACGGTGTCGGCAGTTTGGCCAGGTGCTCCAACGTCGTCTGCGGACGCGGATGCTCATCGCGGTCTACCGTCACGGGATCGCCCTTGCGCTGCGGGATGATCACCGGAGTGATCTCGCGGGCGAGACGACCACTCTCGATGGCTGCGCCTGCCTTTTGCTGTGAGCGCACGGCAAAGGCGTCCTGATCGGCACGCGAGACATTATATTCCTCGGCAACATTCTCGCCGGTTTCCGGCATGGAATCGATACCATACTGCTGTTCCATCAGCGGGTTGACGAAGCGCCAGCCGATGGTTGTATCGTGAATTTCCGCGTGACGTGAAAATGCGCCTTCCGCCTTGGGCAGAACGAAGGGCGCGCGCGACATGGATTCGACGCCACCTGCAATGACGATCTCGTTTTCTCCGGCCTTGATGGCACGGGCGGCCATGATGACCGCGTCCATGCCGGAGCCGCACAGGCGGTTCACTGTTGTACCCGGCACTGTGACCGGCAATCCTGCCAGCAACAGAGACATACGTGCGACATTACGATTGTCCTCGCCCGCCTGATTGGCGCAGCCATAGATGACTTCATCAATGGCGTCCCAATCGACGGCGGTGTTCCGCTGCATCAGTGCTTTCAGTGGAATGGCGCCCAGATCGTCCGTGCGGACAGAGGACAAAGCCCCGCCAAAACGGCCGATTGGTGTGCGGATATAGTCACAGATATAGGCTTCAGACATCAGGCGGCCTCGTGAGCTCGTTTCGTGCGGGCATTGATATCGCGCAGCACGGAAAGTTCGGTTTCTGTGGGGACTGGCGTTTCTACGGTCTCTGTAGCAAAGCGAACGGGCCAGCCGCAATTCTCTTTGATCTGTTCGCGGGTTACGCCCTTGTGGAGCGACACGACGGTCAATTCCCTGGTGACCGGATCGGGTTCGAAAATGCAGAGGTCCGTGATAACACGGGTTGGACCCTTGGTCTTCATACCAAGGCGGGCGCGATGATCGCCGCCTTCGCCATGTCCCATCGAGGTGATGAAATCGAGATGATCGACAAAGCCGCGATTGGTTAGCGCCATAGTGATGAAAATCTGACCGCAATTGCTGGCTATCTCAGGTGCGCCGCCACCGCCGGGAAGGCGCACTTTCGGCTTGTCATAGGGGCCAACAACCGTTGTGTTGAGATTGGCAAAACGGTCGATCTGCGCTCCACCAAGAAAACCGGTGGTGATGCGGCCGCCCTGCAGCCAGTAACGGAACATTTCCGGCACCGAAACGGTGAACAGGGCTGTGTCGCAGAGTTCACCATCGCCGATGGACAAAGGCAAGACGTCGGGTTTGGTGCCGATCGTGCCGCTCTCATAGATCAGGGTGATATCAGGTGCATGCGTCAGTCGCGCCACGTTGCAGGCAGCCGACGGTGCTCCGATCCCGACAAAACAGACATCATCATTGGTCAGCGCGCGGGCGGCGGCGATGGTCATCATTTCCGTGGGTGTGAAATCCTGGGTCATGGGCCCGTTCCTTACGCTGCGTTCGCCGCACGCCGAACGGCATGCCGGGCAAAGTCTTCGGGCTTCCCGGCAAGGACATTCGCCTTGATCCATGCCGTGAAGCTGTCACGATCACGGGCGATTTTGTCCCAGGCAATATAGAAGGCATTGGAGCGCGCGTAGTAGCCATGCGCATAGGACGGGAAGGCTCCACCGGGTACATGGACGACGGCGCTGATCGCCCATCGAGGCAGGACAACAGCATTGGGTGACGGCGGGTTCAACTCGTCAACGATTTCCTCCACCGTCACGATGGAGCGGCTGGCGGCAAGCACTGCTTCCTTTTGGACACCGGTAATGCCCTCGATCAGAACATTGCCCTGCCAGTCGGCGCGCTGGGCATGGATGATCGACACGTCCGGACGGATGGCGGGAACTGCCGCAAGCACTTCGCCTGTGAAGGGACAGGTCACCGACTTGATGTTTGGATTGACCTTGGCCAGATCCGCACCGATATAGCCGCGCAACATGGCGAAAGGCAGGTTGGCCGCACCCGCCTCATAGGCATTGGCCATGGCAGCGTGCGAATGTTCCTCGATTTCAAGCGGACGCGGCCATTGGTTTTCCACCGCGTCACGGAAGCGATGCAGGGAACCTACGCCCGGATTGCCGCCCCATGAAAACTTCATCCCACGAGCCGCTCCGACGCCGATCAACTGATCGTAGATGAGGTCGGGGGTCATGCGGACAAGGAAAAGCTCCCTGCGGTTCTGCCGAATGATTTCATGTCCGGCAGCGTAGGGAATGAGGTGGGTGAAACCCTCCATGGCGAGCGTATCGCCATCCCTGACATTCTCTTCAATTGCCTCAGAAAGTGTACAGATCTTCGCCACATCTCTCTCCCTGCTCTTGCCAGCGAAGGATAGTTGTTGCCGGAATCCTGCAGCAAAGCCTTCGTCTGTTTATCCGATGGCGTAGTCCCGCATGGTTCCAGACGTCAATGCATTTTGTGCGTTATTTGACATTTGTTCGTATATCGCACAAATTGTACAGAAATAACTGTGAAAGAGACTGATGCGAATGGGCGAAACCGATTTTATCAGTGGCTTTGCCAAGGGACTGTCCGTTATCGAGGCATTTGATGCGGTCAATTCACGTCTGTCGATCACCGATATTGCCCGAATGACAGGGCTGGAGCGTGCCACCGCCCGCCGCTGTCTCCTGACGCTCACACAACTTGGTTATGCCAGTTATGACGGCAAGTTCTTCACGCTGACGCCGCGTATATTGCGCCTTGGCCATTCCTACCTGTCATCGACACCCCTGCCCCGGCTGATGCAGCCGTTTCTTGACCAGCTCTCCGAGAAAACGGGTGAAAGTGCTTCGGCCTCGGTACTCGACGGCAATGAGATTGTTTACATCGCGCGCGCTTCACACAAACGCGTCATGTCGATCAATCTCAATCCCGGCAGCCGCCTTCCCGCCTATTGCTCATCCATGGGCCGGGTTCTCCTTGCGGCCATGAGCGACGATGATGCGCAGCGTATTCTTGAAGGCAGCAATCGCCTGGCAAATACACCGCGCACGAAGACCACGGTTTCCGATCTGATGAACGAAGTGCGTACAGTCAGAGTGCAGGGCTACGCGGTGATCGATCAGGAGTTGGAAATCGGACTATGCTCGATTGCCATCCCCGTGCGCAATACACGCGGCATGACCATCGCCGCCATCAATATCGGTGCGCAGGCGCCGCGCGTTACGATCGAAGACATGGTTCAAAATTATCTGCCTGTCATGCAATCAACCCGCGATACAATCGGTGCGGTACTGGTGTGACAGGATATAAAGTCAGACAGCCATTCTGGCGCTCTGCTCGGTGCGGTACTGCCGGGGTGTCGTGCCCGTTTCCTTGGTGAAAAACCGGGTGAAATAAGCAGGGTCGGTAAAGCCGAGATCATAGGCGATCTGCTTGACGCTGGCAGACGTGAACACCAGATCGCGCTTCGCCTGATCAACAAGACGACCTGCGAGCAAACCATTGGTACTTTGTCCGGTTGCGGCCTTGACGATACGGTTGAGGTGGGTCGCCGACAGATTGAGACGATTGGCGTAGAACTCTGCGGGATGGTGTTCGCGAAAATGCCTGTTGACCATGATATGCAAAAATTTCAGGCGCTCCTGCGTGCCCGCTTCGCCGCTGAGCGGCAACTCCGGGGCCGTCAGCCGCGCTGCCAACAGAACAATGGATTTGAGATAGGACTCCACAAGATCATCGTGAAAGACACCGCCCGAAATCAGTTCGACGGATAATCGCTCAAGGCTTTGTGTGAGAAAACCTGTATCCATGTTGTCGGGTGCGAGGGAAATCAAAGTCGGTTGACTACCTGCCTCAAAAAGGGAGCGGCCGGAAGAGCCGAAACGCGATGCCAGCATGGTGATAACCATCCCGTCCATATCTCTCGAAAATCGAAACCCGTGTTCGCATCGCGGTGGCACCGTGATCATGACCGGAGGTTGTATTGGATGGCTTTGTCCGTCAAAAACCGCATCGCCGGTTCCGCCGCGAAAGTACAGAATCTGAAAGAACGCCGTGTGGCGATGAGTTTTGATCTCCCAATTGTGTAATTGGCTTCTGGAGGCAATTGTCTCCCAATGCAGCCAGAAGTCCGGCCGCTTCGGATGGCTTTCTCCATAAAGATCATAGGTTGGTACTGCGCCCCGCATCGCTTCCTCCCGCCCCCAATGTTCAGATTGTCCTGTTTTTTGCCACATAAGTCCATTGTTCAGATGCACTGCGCCGCTAGCCTTGCGCACATATTTCATGCTGGGAGGCATCATGCGCACGCAAGTGGCTATCATTGGTTCGGGACCTGCGGGGCTTCTGCTCGGGCAACTTCTGACCCGGGCGGGTATCGACAACATCATTCTGGACAGGGCGAGCAAGGACTACATTCTGGGGCGCGTCCGTGCGGGCGTTCTGGAAGAAGGCACAGTGCGATTGCTCGATCAGGCCGGCGCCAGTGCGCGCCTGCATGCGGAAGCCTTGCCACATGACGGCTTTTCGCTGGCCTTTGACGGACGCAATCATCGCATCGATCTCTTTGATTTGACGGATGGCAAGCGCGTGACCGTGTATGGCCAGACGGAAATGACCCGTGATCTGCTGCAGCAGCGTGAGGGGAGCGACGCACCGGCGATCCACGAGGCGGAGAACGTTGCCATCCATGATTTCGATAGTGAAAAGCCGTTCGTCACTTTCGAGAAGGATGGCACGACCAGTCGCATTGATTGCGATTTCATCGCGGGATGTGACGGATTTCATGGCGTCAGCCGCCGGTCGGTGCCGGAGAAATCTATCCGGACATTCGAGCGCACCTATCCATTCGGCTGGCTTGGTGTTCTGGCTGAAGTGCCGCCGGTGGCGCACGAGCTGATTTATGCCAATCACCCGCGCGGCTTTGCGCTGTGCTCCATGCGCTCGATGACCCGCAGCCGCTATTACGTGCAGTGCTCTTTGGACGACAAGGTGGAGGATTGGTCCGACGACCGGTTCTGGGATGAGCTACGGCGCAGGCTGCCGGAAGAAGAAGCGGCGGCCGTTACAACGGGAGCGTCGTTCGAGAAGTCCATCGCGCCGCTCCGCTCATTTGTTGCCGAGCCCATGCGTTTCGGCCGTTTGTTTCTGGCTGGCGATGCCGCCCATATCGTGCCGCCAACGGGTGCAAAAGGTCTCAATCTTGCAGCCAGTGATGTGCATTATCTGTTCGAAGGCCTGCGTGACTATTACGCGGACAAGAGCATGGCCGGCCTTGATGACTATTCACGCCGTGCACTTTTGCGCGTGTGGAAGGCAGTGCGGTTTTCATGGTCGATGACGATGTTGATGCATCGTTTTCCCGATACCGGCGAATTCGGCCAGAAAATACAGGAGGCCGAACTCGATTATCTCACCCATTCCCGGGCAGCATCAACGGCGCTTGCCGAGAACTATGTGGGACTGCCGTTTTAGACCCGGCTCATCCTCTGGGTTTTGCAGGCAGCATCATGGCAAAGACCAGGCTGGCGACGATACCCGCACATGCCAGCCAGAATGCCAGCTGAATACCATTGGCCATGGCGACGCGCAGTTCTTCGCCTGTCAGGTCGCTGACAGAGCGGTTGGCGAGCGCGATGAGGATTGCCATGCCTACGGCATTACCCACATTGAGCGTGGTCGAGGCCATGCCCGAGGCGACGCCCTGTTCGTCATGCGCGACGCCGGATGCGGCTGCGATCCACATTCCGGTCCAGACGATACCCTGCCCTATACCCGAAACAATCAGACCGGGAACAATGGCCATATAGGTGCTGTCGACCGTTGCACCTGCTACCATCAACGCCGTGCCTATGGCTCCTATGATCATCCCTCCGATCAGTGTCGCGCGCGTCGAGAACCGGTTTGCAAGCCGTTCGCCGACCTGTGTGCCGGTTGCAATGGCGATCGAAGGTACAAGAAATGCAAGCCCGGTCTGCAGGGCGGTAAAGCCATGCACATTCTGTAAAAGAATGGTCAGGAAGTAAGGCAGTGCTCCGAACGTTCCCATGTAAAGGAAGGTGATGGTCATGCCGGCAACGAGGCTGCGATTACGAAACAGGCGCAGCGGCATCAGCGGATCGGTGCTCTTGGCCTCTATGATTGTGAAGGTGATCAGGAGAGAGACCGCCAGTATCGCGCTGGCGATGATTGCGGGGGAACTCCAGCCATATTCAGGTCCCTGGACCAGAGTGAATACGAGCAGGGTTGCACCACCGGTCACAGTGAGTGCTCCCGGCAGATCGAACTTGCGATGTGCGTGCCGTTTGGGATCGGCAGGAATAATGGCGAAGGCCGCGACAATTGCCAATGCGGCGAGCAGCACGTTCACGTAGAAAACCGACGGCCAGCCAAAGGCACTGGTGAGAAACCCACCCGCAAGTGAACCGATGGTCAATCCGCTTGCACCGGCTCCACCCCAGACGGCGAGTGCACGGTTGCGCTCAGGACCCTCTGTAAACAGGCGATTGACCAAGGACAGGGTTGCCGGGAACAGAAACGCGCCGCCAATGCCCTGTACGGCACGCGCTGCAATGATAATCGCAGGCGACCACGCCAGACCGCCAGCCAGTGATGACAGTGCATAAAGCCAAAGCGCGAAAATGAAGATGCGGCGCTGGCCGATCAAATCCGCCGCCCGCCCGCCGAACAACAGAAAGCCACCGCAGAAGACGGTGTAGGCACTGACCACCCATTGCAGCGTCTGTCCGGAAAAGCCCAGACCTGCACCGATATCGGGCAGCGCCACGAAGACGATATTGAGGTCGAGTGATATCATCAGCTGGGCAAAGGCCAGCAATGCCAACGCCGCTCCACGCTTTGCCGGAGCGATCCCGGGCGCCTCAGCCACCTTGAGCGCTGCAGTCTGATCCAATGTACTCATGCTGGTCTCCATTATATTTATTCTTTGTTGATCAACAAAGAATTGAATGCTTGTAATTTGAAGTCAAGCAAATTATTTGTTGATCGATAAAGAATGGAGATTGTCATGGCTGGACGTCCGAGAGAATTCGATCGCGATCAGGCGCTGGCTAAGGCGCGCGATGCCTTCTGGACACGCGGTTATGAAGGCACCTCCATGTCGGATCTGGTTTCGGCCCTCGGTCTCGCCTCCGCGCGTATCTATGCGGCCTTCGGTTCAAAAGAAGACCTGTTCCGGGAGGCGATTGCGCTCTATGAGGCCAGGGAGGGCGGGTTTGCGACCCGCGCTCTGGCAGAGGAGCCCACTGCCCGGCGCGCGATTGAGCGTATTCTGCTTGAAGCCATCAAGACCTATACACGACCGGACCAGCCACAGGGCTGCATGGTGGTCTCCGCCGCAACAAACTGTGCTGCGGAGAATGATCGAGTTTCAAACTGGCTTGCAGAATTGCGACGGACGCGGACGGCTTCGATCATCGAACGGTTGCAGAAGGCAACAGTCGAGGGCGAACTGAAACCCGATACGGATGTTCAGGTGCTGGGAGATTATTATGCCGGTATCCTGCATGGTCTCTCGGTTCAGGCACGCGATGGAGTGGGCAAAGAGCGTCTTACGGCTTTCGTGCCGATTGCAATGCAGGCACTCGATGCGAGGATGGCATAAATATCGACCTCTCCTTGCGGCGATCTATTGGCAGTTGAATCGGCCATTCCTAGATAAGCTGTTCACGCATCGGCATGCCTGAAAAGTATGCCAGAAATCGGAATTCCTATGACCGCGACAATGAAACGGCCTGAAGCGCTGGCTTTACCCCCGGAACTGCATGCTCTCGTTACAGGTTACAGCTGGAACCGCGATGAACTAGGTTGTTCCGATGCGCAGGTTTTCCTGCTGCAGGGCGAAAGACTGCCTCGACTTTTCATCAAGGTTGAAACAGTCAGTCCTTACGGCGAGTTGCCCGATGAAATCGCACGGCTTCGCTGGCTGTCGTCCTGCAGTTTGCCTTGCCCCGATATTATCTTTGACGGCATACATGCGGGTCATCATTGGCTTTTGATGAGCGCGGTTCCGGGTACAGACCTTGCCTCGGCAGATTCAGTTCCCGTTGAACCACGTGTCCGGATTCTTGCTGATGCACTGCGCCAGTTGCATGCGCTCGACCCTTCGACCTGCCCGTTCGACCATCGACTGGACATGCGAATCGAAGCGGCGGGAGCACGCGTGCAAGCCGGACTTGTGGATGAGACGGATTTTGACGACGATATGCTTGGAGAAACGGCAGCCGAGCTTTTCACCCGGCTTGTGTCGGAAAAGCCGGCAGTGGGAGATGTTGTCGTTACCCACGGCGACGCCTGCCTGCCTAATTTCATGGCTGATAAAGGCATCTTCACCGGGTATATCGACTGTGCCCGGCTTGGGCTTGCCGATCGCTATCAGGATATTGCCCTTGCGTGCCGCAGCATTTCAGACAATTTCGGTGAAGAATGGGTTCGGCCATTTCTGGATTGCTATGGTCTGAAGCATGCCGATCCGGCAAAGCTTGCTTACTACCGACTGCTCGACGAGTTTTTCTGATCCGGTTTCAGTCCCCCCGCCGCCTCGCGGATGGTCTGCATCAGGATCATCAACGGCAATGACGGAGTGACGTCCGCACGGGTGGTCAGGCCGACCGGTCCTTTTGTTTCGGTTGTGTCGATGGGCAGAAGCGCAAGTGTCCCGTCGGCGACATCACTGGCAACGACCCCTGCGGAAATTATCCACACAGCGTGGTGGGACCGTACAAAAGCCCGGCCAAAAGCATCGGAGACTGTCTCGATCTGATGCGGCAGCTTTGCCACGCCATTGGCAATGAGAAACCGGTCGACGAAGGGGCGGATGATGGATGCCCGCGTTGGCATCAGCACCGGAAATTCGGCAAGGCGATTGAAGATATCTTCGCTGGCGTTGAGCAGCGGATGGCGGGCACTCACGGCAAACACCACCTGTTCTGAATAGAGGTGTTCAAAGGAAAAGCCGGTCATCTTCTCCGGTGCTGCCAGCCGCCCGACCACGAGATCAAGATCGCCGAGCCGCAGTTGTTCGAGCAGCACGGCATTTTCACCAGTCACGATTTTCAGCCGGCTTTGCGTCTTTTCCTGCAGGAACAGGCTGATGGCTTGCGGCATGATGCGGGTGGAGACCGTTGGCAAGGCGCCTACCCGGACCGGAACCCCCTCGCCTGATTGCTCATTCGTGACAGAATCGATGCCCTGCCGCAGCGCGGTGATCGCCGCTCCTGCATAGCGCAGGAACACTTCGCCGAACCGGGTGATGCGAATGCCGCGACCATCCCGCTCGAACATGGCGACCCCGAGCACCTCTTCCATTTCACGAATGGTTTTGGTTACGGCCGGTTGGCTGATATGAAGAATCGCTGCTGCCTTCATGACGCTTTTCTGGCGGGCAACTTCAAGAAAAGTCTGCAGGTGGCGGAACTTGATACGGCCATCGATCATATGTTTCATAACCCCAGGGTTAAGCGAATGCGGCAAGATATCATTTTACTGAACCAAATGCATAATCCATTGTTGTCATAACTTATCCGGGAGGACTTCGGTGCAATTTGCTCACATCAATGGTGTCACGCTGCATTACCAGTTGATCAGCGCGCCGGCAGGTAAGCCCGTGCTGGTTTTCGCCAATTCACTTGGTACGGATTTTCGCATCTGGCGTGACGTGATCGTGCGTCTGGTCGGAGAGTTTGCGATCGTTACCTATGACATGCGCGGCCACGGTCTTTCGGATCTCGGTGCGCCGCCCTACACCATCGACGACCATGTTGATGATCTCGCGGGCTTGCTCGACTATCTCTCGGTCAAGGATGCCATCATCTGCGGGCTGTCCGTGGGCGGACTCGCGGCGCAGGGCCTTTACGCAAAGCGCCCGGAACTCGTGCAGGCTTTGATTCTTTGCGATACTGCGCACAAGATCGGCACAGCCGAATTCTGGAATGCGCGTATTGATGCTGTGAACCAGAATGGCATCGCATCCATTGCCGACGGCATCCTGCAACGCTGGTTTACCCCGGCCTTTCATCAAGAACGCGCCAACGATCTTACCGGATATCGCAACATGCTCATCCGTCAATCGGGCGATGGCTACAGCGGTACATGCGCTGCGCTGCGTGATGCGGATTTCACCGAAGCGGCGAAGAGCATTGCCGTGCCTGCCATCTGCATCGTTGGCGATCAGGATGGTTCGACTTCTCCCGATCTGGTGCTGGAGCTGGCAAAGCTCATCCCGCGTGCGCGCTACGAAGTGATCAAGGATGCGGGCCATATTCCCTGCGTCGAACAGCCAGAAATGCTGGTCGAGGTGATCAGGGCCTTTGTTGACGAATTCAAGCTTGGAGGAAAATCATGACGGATGCGGCTGCTCCCTCACGTCGTTATCTGCAGGGCATGGCTACGCGCCGCGTCGTGTTGGGTGAAGAGCACGTCAACCGGGTGGAGACCACCAAGACCGACTTTGACCAGCCGTTTCAGGAACTGATTACCGAGGCGGCCTGGGGCCATGTCTGGTCGCGCCCCGGCTGGACCAAGCGCGAACGCTCGATTGTGACAATTGCGCTTCTTGCTGCGCTTGGTCAGGACGATGAGTTGACGATGCATATCCGTGCTACCGCCAATACGGGTGCGACACAGGATGATATTTGCGAAGCCTTGCTACACGTTGCAATCTATGCGGGTGTTCCGGCGGCAAATCATGCGATCAAGCTGGCCAAACACGTTTACAAAGAACTGGAAGCCGAACAGGCAGCGTGAGGGGAGGCAACAGTGTCCAACAAAAAACCGGAAACCGGAGCATTCTTCCAGCGCGACAGGCAATGGCATCCGCCTGCCTATACGCCGGATTACAAGACAAGTGTCGTCCGCTCCCCGCAGCGGGCACTCCTGTCACTTGACAATACATTGTCGGAAATCACCGGTCCCGTGTTCGGACATGCGCTGCTGGGCGAACTTGATGATGACCTGATCCACAATTTTGCCAAGCCGGGCGAAAGTGCTATCGGCCAGCGCATTATCGTGCATGGCCGTGTGGTCGACGAGCGTGGTGTTGGAGTGGCCGGCGCGTTGCTCGAATTCTGGCAGGCGAATGCTGGCGGACGCTACCGCCACAAGCGGGAAGGCTATCTTGCTGCGCTCGATCCGAACTTTGGCGGCTGCGGCCGGACAATCACGGACGAGGATGGCTATTACCGGTTTCGCACGGTCAAGCCCGGTGCTTATCCCTGGCCAAACGGTGTCAATGACTGGCGCCCTGCCCACATCCATTTTTCGGTCTTTGGCCACGGATTTGCCCAGCGGCTGATTACACAGATGTATTTCGAGGGCGATCCTATGATCTGGCAATGTCCGATCGTCAAATCGATCCCCGACAAGGCGGCAATCGAGCAATTGATCGCTGCCCTCGACCGCCAGAACACCATCCCGATGGATGCGCGCGCCTACAAGTTTGATATCGTGCTGCGCGGCCGCCGTTCGACGCTGTTCGAGAACCGGATGGAGGGCAATTGATGGTTCAGTCTCTGGGTTTTCTCAAGGAAACGCCGTCCCAGACGGCCGGACCCTACGTGCATATTGGCTGCACACCGAATTTCTCCGGCATAACGGGTGTCTATGAAACCGATCTCGGCGTTGCCATGGTTAATAACAAGACGCTGGGTGAGCGCATCACGTTGCGCGGCCGGATTTTTGACGGGACCGGCACAGTATTGCGTGATGCGCTGGTGGAAATCTGGCAGGCCGATGCCAAGGGGTTGTATAACAGTCCCTCGGAAATGCGTGGCGCCGCCGATACCAATTTCACCGGTTGGGGCCGTTGCCCGACCGATATGGAAACCGGCGAATATGTGTTTGACACGATCAAGCCCGGCCGCGTGCCCTACAAGGACGGTCGGCTGATGGCACCCCATGTGACGCTGTTGATCGTGGCGCGCGGCATCAATATCGGTTTGCAGACCCGCCTGTATTTCGCCGATGAAGAGGTTGCGAATGCGGAAGATCCGGTGTTGTTGCGCATCGAGCACCGCAACCGTGTGCCGACGCTTCTCGCCCGTAAGGATGGTTCGACCTTCCATTTCGATATCCATCTGCAGGGGGAGAAGGAAACTGTCTTCTTTGATATCTGACCGATGAGTATCTCTCCCTTCGATCATCCGTTCCTGTCCGGCCTTCTCGGCACGCAAGCAGCGACAGACTGGTTTTCGGCCAGTGTCGAAATTGCTGCGATGCTCGATTTCGAGGCTGCGTTGGCCCAGGCCGCGGCCGAAGAAGGTGTCATCAGCAGCGAAGCCGCCGGGGCAATTGCGCTGGCCTGCCAGTCTTTCGAGCCCGATATGGCAGCTTTAGAGGCCGCCAGCGCACGTGACGGCGTGGTCGTGCCGGAGCTCGTCCGGCAACTGCGTGCGACTATTGCCGGGGAATACCGGAATGCGCTGCATTTTGGCGCGACAAGCCAGGATGTCATCGACAGCAGCCTCATGATTCGTCTGAAGCCGGTTGTCGCTTATCTGCGCAACGGTCTGGGCGATGTGATCGCCGGGCTGGATCACCTTGGTACGGCCTTTGGTCCCAACAACCTGATGGGACATACGCGCATGCAGGCAGCAATTCCTATCACCGTGCGCGACCGCATCGACGCGTGGCGTGCCCCGCTGTTGCGCGACACGCTAAGGCTCGCGTTTCTCATGCAGTCGTTTCCTGCCCTGCAATTCGGCGGCGCAGCCGGGACGCTGGAAAAGCTTGGCCCCAAGGCCGGTGCCGTTCGAAGACGCCTCGCCATTGCGCTTGACCTGCATGATGAACCGCAATGGCACAGTCAGCGGGATCGTATTGCCGATTTTGCCAGCTTCCTTTCGCTTGTCACGGGCAGTCTGGGGAAAATCGGGCAGGACATTGCCTTGCTCGCACAATCCGGTGACGAGATCAGCCTCAGCCGTGGCGGTGGTTCATCGGCGATGCCGCACAAGCAAAATCCGGTGCAGGCCGAACTGCTTGTCACGCTTGGCCGCTATAACGCCACGCAGCTTTCCGGTATGCACCAGGCGCTGGTGCACGAGCAGGAGCGGTCCGGTTCAGCCTGGACTCTGGAATGGCTGATTCTGCCATCCATGGTTACGGCGACAGCGACATCCCTGCGGACAACAACGGGGTTGCTGGCGTCCATAACAGGATTGGGAAACGCCAACGGTGCCGGTAAATCATAACTCAGGGATTATGGAACGGCACATAGTTTTCATTTTACATTACCAACCGGTATGAGACAGTGAACGAAACATTCCAAACGGACCAGGTGAGGAGAATAATCTGGCCGACGGGGGATCAAAGGGAGGAATGATGAAAAAGCTTATTCTGGCTGCAGCAGCAGCTATTTTGTTCAGCGGCGCGGCCTATGCCGATGTGATCAAGATTGGCGTGGTCGGACCTTTTTCCGGCCCGTTTGCCATTCAGGGCAAGAACTTCAAGGCAGGCATTGACGCCTATATCGCCACCCATGGCGACAAGATCGGCAATGACACGATCGAAGTGCTTTACCGCGACGTGCCGCAGGCCGATCCCGCACAGTCAAAAGCGCTGGCGCAGGAACTCGTGGTCAAGGAACATGTGCAATATCTCGCAGGGTTCTATTTCACCCCTGATGCCATGGCTGTTACGCCACTATTGCAGCAAGCCAACGTGCCGCTGGTGGTCATGAATGCCGCGACCTCGGCAATTGTCACGAAGAGCCCCTATGTGGTGCGCACATCGTTTACCACGTGGCAGACATCCGCACCCATGGCTAAGATCGCTCGCGAGAGGGGTGTGGAGAAAGCGATCACCGTGGTCAGTGATTATGGTCCGGGCGTGGATGCGGAGAATGCCTTCAAGTCCACCTTCGAGAAGGAGGGTGGCAAGGTTGTCGAATCTATCCGCATGCCGCTGTCGACCAATGATTTCAGCCCGGTCATGCAGCGCGTGCGCAATTCCGGGGCGCAGGCAGTCTTTGCTTTCCTGCCATCGGGCCCGACAACGCTTGGTTTCGTCAAAGCCTATAATGAAAATGGCCTGAAGGAAGCAGGTGTGCAGTTCCTCGCACCCGGCGATCTGACGCAGGAATCCGATCTGCCCGCCCTTGGCGATGCGGCGCTCGGTATTCTTACGACATTCCATTATGCCATTGCGCATGACTCGCCCGAGAACAGGGCCTTTGTTGAAGCAGCGCGTAAAGCCATTGGTAATCCTGCCGAACTCTCATTTCCTTCGGTCGGCGCTTATGACGGGATGCATGTCATCTACAAGATGATCGAAGCTACTGGCGGCAAACAGGATGCCAAGAAGGCGGTTGACGCGGTGAAAGGCCTTGCCTGGGAAAGCCCGCGCGGACCTGTCTCTATCGATCCGGAAACCCGTCACATCACGCAGAATATCTATCTGCGCGAAGTCGCGAAGGGCAGTGACGGCACCTACTACAACAAGGAAATCAAAACGTTCGAGAAGCAGCCGGACCCCGGTCTGGCTCCGGCCAAATAGGCAGGACCGATGCGAACGGGTTTGATCAGGATAATCTGATGCAGGTTTTCTTCAGCATTGGCGTTGATGCGCTCGCCTATGGGATGGTGCTTTTCATTATTTCCATCGGCCTGTCGGTGACAATGGGGCTCATGCGGGTTGTCAATCTTGCCCATGGCGCCTTTGCCATGATCGGGGGGTATATCGCATCCTATGCGGCGCGCGATCTGGGCCTGGGCTATGGCTTTGCCATCATTCTTGCTGTCATCGGCACGATTATCATCGCCATCCCGCTCGAACGTTTTCTCTATCGCCGCATCTATGGTGCGCCCGAACTGACGCAGGTGCTGATGACCATCGGCATCACCTTCTGCGTCATCGGGCTTGCCAATTATGTCTTCGGTCCAACGTTAAAAACCATCCCGCTGCCCGCCGACCTGCAAGGTCCAGTCAATCTCGGCTTCCGGACTATTGCCGCGCACAAGCTGTTTGCCATTGGCTGCGGTGTTGCCGTGGCGCTTGGCCTGTGGTTCCTCATCGAGCGCACCTCCTTCGGAGTCAAGCTGCGCGCTTCTGTCGACAATACGGCCATGGCGGCCTCGCTCGGCGTACGCACGCGGATTGTCTATGCGGCAAGCTTTGCTCTCGCCGTGGGTCTTGCCGCATTTGGCGGCGTGATCGGTGCAGAGCTGCTGCCGGTCGAGCCCTATTATGCACTGCGCTACATGGTGACGTTCCTCGTTGTTGTCTCGGTCGGCGGTGCCGGTTCAATTCCGGGTGCTCTCATTGCCTGCCTTCTGCTTGGCGCCATCGACACGACAGGGCGTTATCTCGTGCCCGAATATGGCGAGTTCTTCTTCTATCTCGCTGTCATCGCCATCGTCTGGGTATTCCCGCGCGGCCTTCTTGGAAGGGCGAAATGATATGAGCGCCACCGACATCTCCACTTCTGCCGCTCCGGCTGTCCACACGGGCAGGCCATGGCAGCGTGATCTTATCGGCATTGCCGTCATCCTGTTGGCGGCTATCGGCGGCTACTTCTTGTTTCCGGACAATCTGGCACTGCTGACCCGCATCATTGCGATCATGCTGCTGGTACTCTCGCTCGATCTTGTCACGGGATATTGCGGTGTCGCGACCCTTGGCCATGCCGCGCTGTTCGGTGCGGGGGCATATGCGGCAGGCATTGCGGCGGTCACCTTCGGTATTACCGAACCACTCAGCATGATCGGTATCGGCGCGATTGCAGGAGCCGTGGCCGGTCTTGTCTCCGGTGTCGTTATCCTGCGCGGCCATGGCCTTGCCCAGCTCGTCCTTTCCATAGCAGTTATCCATCTTTTTCACGAAGCGGCCAACAAGGCATCCACCTATACCGGAGGCAGTGACGGCCTTTCAGGCATTGCTCCGGATCCACTGTTCGGGCTGTTTGAATTCGATCTCTGGGGACGGACAGCCTATGCCTTTGGCATCGTCCTGCTGGTATTGGTCTTTGTCCTCTTGCGCATACTTGTGCGCTCGCCGTTCGGTATGCTCTGCCGGGGTATCCGTCAGGATCCGATCCGCGTCAGCGCCATGGGCGCGTCGGTCAAGGCAAGCCTTATCAAGATGTACGTAATTTCGGGTGCTGTCGCGGGTATTGGCGGTGCGCTCAATGCAGTGTCAACGCAGGTTGTCGGTCTGGACAGCCTGAGTTTTACCAATTCTGCCGAGGCACTGGTCATGCTGGTGCTGGGCGGCGCGGGGTCGCTTTACGGCGCCTTTGTCGGAACCATCGTGTTCATGTGGTTTGAGCATGTGGTGTCCGCCGCCAATCCGTTTCACTGGCTGACCATTGTTGGTGCGCTGCTGATTACCGTCGTGCTCTTCGCGCCGAAGGGGCTTTACGGCACCGCGGCAAATCTCGCCAAGCGTTTCGCACGGAGCCGGCCATGAGCGCGATTTTCGAAGTCGAGCGGCTGAAGAAATCCTTTGGCGGACTGGATGTCACCAAGGATGTTTCGCTGTCCATGGCGCGGGGTGACAGGCTGGCGCTGATTGGTCCCAATGGTGCTGGCAAGACCACATTCGTCAATCTGGTGACCGGGCATCTGCAACCGAGTTCCGGACGGGTGCTGATGGACGGCGAGGATATATCCCGCTTCAATCCGATGCGGCGTGTGCGTGCGGGGCTCGTACGCTCCTTTCAGGTCACCCGGCTGTTCTCGGAAATGACGCCTGAGGAACATGTTGCGCTTGCCATTCTGCAGCGTGAGGGAAAATCCGGGCGCATGGCCGAAAATTTTCATGCTATGCCGCAGGTCATGCGCGAAATGCGCGGCATCCTTGAAACACTCAATCTCGGTGCGCTTGCAACCGTGCCGGTGGGCGAGATCGCCTATGGTCAGCAACGCCTGCTGGAAATTGCCCTGGCAATGGCGCTGCGTCCCAAGGTGCTGCTGCTGGATGAACCGGCCGCAGGGGTGCCGCACAGCGATACATTTTTGATTGAAAATGCTCTCGCGCAATTGCCCGATGATCTCGCCGTGCTCATGATCGAGCATGATATGGATCTCGTTTTCCGCTTCGCCAAGCGGGTCGTGGTGCTGGCCGCCGGTGAAATCATCTTTGATGGTTCGCCGCGTGACGTGACCGAAGATGCGCGTGTGCGCGAAGCCTATCTGGGGAGCTATGCCCATGCCGGCAGCGCAGCTTGAAGTTGATAATCTGTGTGCGGGCTATGGCCCGACGCGGGTGATCGAAAACATCTCGTTCACCGCGGCGGCGGGCTCCCGCGTGGCTGTGCTTGGCCGCAACGGCGTCGGCAAGACAACGCTGTTCGCCGCGCTTGCCGGGCAGACAAAGCGCTATGCGGGGACCATCAAACTGGACAACAGCGATCTGACCACCATGGATAGCGCTGCCCGGGCCTGGAATGGCCTTGGCTTCGTTCCGCAGTCACGCGCCATTTTTCCGTCGCTGACCGTGGAGGAAAATCTGTTTGTCGGGCTGAAAGGCAGGCCGCGCAGCGCATTGCAGGAAGCTTACGACATGTTCCCGCGTCTGTACGAACGCCGTGCCAATTCGGGAGCAAAGCTTTCGGGCGGTGAACAGCAGATGTTGTCCACCGCGCGCACTATCCTTGGCCGCCCTTCCCTGTTGCTCCTCGACGAGCCGTTGGAGGGCCTTGCCCCGGTCATTTGCGAGGAATTGATGGCGGCCTTTTCTCGCCTCGCTTCCAGCGGTGAAATGACGATCCTGCTCGTGGAACAGCGCATTCAGAGCGCACTGGAATTTGCCGAGCGTGTCATCATTCTTGAACGCGGGCGCATCGTCTGGGATGGCTCGTCGGAGCAATTGTCTAGGGATGATGAAACGGTTCATCAGCTGCTCGGCGTGTCGAGTCTCGCCCACTGAAACGTCCGGTTTTGTATTACATTCGGTTGCAGAAACTGGACAAATTTCTATCCGCCTGCAATGGATCAGATGATGCCTGAGGCTCGTTCAGGGTCCAGCTGAATCGGGAGGATCAGAACAGCATGCAGTCCGACGACGATCTGAAGACCTTCGAAGCCCAAGGCGCAGCCCCACTGCCGGTTGCAACCGATCAGGGCTACATCGAAAACAACAGCGCCCGTATCTGGTATGCTAGCTATGGTTCAGGTGATCCTGTCATTCTGCTGCATGGCGGTCTCGGGCATAGTGGCAACTGGGGATATCAGGTGCCGGTGCTCGTCAGTTCTGGCCGCCGCGTGATTGTTGTTGACAGCCGTGGCCATGGCCGCAGTACGCGCGATAACCAGCCCTATACCTATCAATTGATGGCCGCGGATGTCCTCGCTCTCATGGACACGTTGCGGCTTGAAAAAGCGGCTCTTGTCGGCTGGAGCGATGGCGCCTGCATTGCACTGGTCCTCGCCAGCCAGGCACCGGAGCGGGTCAGCGGCGTTTTCTTCTTCGCCTGCAATATGGACCCGAGCGGTACCAAGGAAGTCGAGCCGAGCCCCCTGCTCGACCGGTGCTTTGCCCGGCATGTCAAGGACTATGCGGCGCTATCGGCAACGCCTGATAACTTCAAGGAGTTTCTTGCTGCGGTCGGCGTGATGATGAAGACGGAACCCAATTATACCGCTGATGATCTCGCCAAAATTAGCGTGCCTGTCGCCATCGTTCTGGGCGAGCATGACGAGTTCATCAAACCGGAACATGCCGCCTATCTTGCTCGCACTATTCCCGGCGCCGAATTGATCACCCTCCCCGGCGTCAGCCATTTCGCACCGTTGCAAAGGTCGGAATTGTTCAACGATGCGGTACTGGGGTTCCTCGATAAATTGCCTTGAGTCTTTGGCCTTAGTCTCAAATACCTCTCGCGCATTCTGTGCTATGTAATATTTGGCTATTACTCCACGCGACCCTGTCGCTATTTCGACAGGTAATAGAATTTTTTATTTTTGATTTTGCTTACGGCGTGCTCCCGATGCTTGAGCCGCGTCGTCTGGCACTTCAGTTCAGAGATTTGAAAAAGGAAATTATCCGTGAAAAGTCTTCCGAGCTTTCATGTCGGGATAGGTGCTGCGATGTTGGCGGCGCTGTGCTGGGGAACAGCGACAGTGATGTCAAAATCTGCGTTGGCCGACGTTCCTCCGGTTTCCCTTCTGGTCTTACAACTGGCTGGCAGTGTTTTGGTGTTGTGGCTTGTTGTCTGGGGGCAACGAACCGCGTCCGGAAGTTGGCGCGAGATTACACGATATGCTTGGCTTGGGCTGCTCGAGCCCGGCCTGGCCTATCTGCTTGGTCTTATCGGTTTGACGGATATGAAGGCGGGTGCGGCCACGCTCATCCAGTCATCGGAGGCAATCATGATCGTGGTGGCATCAGTCGTCATCTTGCGCGTGGCACCGACGGGACGTTTTCTAGTTCTATCTGTCCTCGCGCTCGCGGGCCTGGTGGTTGCTTTGGGGCTGCTCAATTTCAGTGAAGCAACGGGCAATGGGGCCCTTGGCGTCACGTTGATGTTTTCTGCAACAGCCGTAGCAGCGGTTTATGTCGTTTTGTCTTCGCGTATTGCGTTGAAGACCAGCCCGATCGTCATTGTTGCATGGCAACAGACCGTGGCTCTTGCGCTCGCCTTGGCTTTGCTTCCAGCAGAATGGCTCTTGTCTTCGGATGGTGTAGGCTTGCCCCAGTCACCCCGTACATGGCTGCTGGTTCTTGCATCCGGTATTGTCCAGTATGCGCTGGGCTTCTCGCTTTACATGCGTGCGCTGGGCACCATCAGCGCGAACATCGCCGGCAGTTTTCTTAATCTAACGCCCGTTTTTGGGTTGGGTATCGCCTTCGTTTTTCTGGATGAGATGATGACACCGCTTCAATTGGCCGGTACCGCCGTCACCATCACCGCTGTCATGCTGATCAGTCTGAGTGGGCAAACCCAACACTGAGGCATCCCGTCACGCCACGGTCTCGATGGCCTGAAACGCTTCATAGGCGGCAACGACTGTTTCCATCTGCGCGGTATGTCCGGCAATGAAAGCGTCGCCATATATCGTTTCATCGGGGTATTCTGTAATCAGCGTCAGCGGTGTGTCGTGCCTGTTGTCGAGCGAGATCATGCAGGGAAAACCGTTGATGATGCGAAAGCCGGTTTCGCCCGCATGGGTTTCATAGAGGCTGATCTGCTTATCATTGAAGGCAACAAGCCCCGGCAATACTGCCAGGCGCTTGGTCACGGCATCGATGAGACGCTCGGCTCGCTCCTCCCATCCGTCCTGATAGCGCAGAATAAGGAAGAAGCCTTTCGGCAGGGTCCACATGGCAAAGCCGCGCGGCACATAACCTGAGAGCGGCCGTGTCCATTCGTGGGCGGGATAGCCATGCAGGTTCAGATGCAGTTGCGCGCCGCTGAGGCGCTGTGCTTCAAAGCGGATTGCTTTCTCGTAAGGCTGGATGCCGGTGCGGTATTCCAGATCATCGCCCAGCGCCGTGTAGCGCGCGGCATGGTGCATGTGCCGCGGATTGTCGGCGCGCAGACGATGATGCGCCGCGTAACCATCCGGATTTTCCAGCGGCGAGATGGTGAAATGGGCGCCGGGACGTTGCAGAAGCGCCTGTGCACCGCGCAGTGCGCCGACAATACCGGTTGGCTCATTCGGATGCTGACCTCCGCTGATCATGACGGCGGCATCGCTGCCCCTGTGATAGCGGGCTTGAACCGCCCTCCCGGCACGGGACTGTGCCTCGAAGGGTTCGCCATCAATCTTGGCCAGTTCCGTGCGGATATGCTCGGCAAAGATGGGTGTGTGAGCCGCGGCGAGGTGTTGAGCCTCGCCTGAGGCTTCAGATGTGTCCAGAGTGCGGGTCTCGATCCGGAGGGTGGGAGCGCCCTCGCCCTCAATGATCTCCGGCATGATCTGGCCGGGCTGCAATCCGCGATCGCCGAGCGGCCGTCCCGATTTTTTCTGAAACACTTCCAGCAGCGAGAAATAGAAATCTTCGTGCAAGGCCTCGCGCAGGCTGATGACCTCATCACCGAACGACAGCTGCTTGTCAGCTATGGGCAAAGTTGCGCGGATATTAAGCTCGTCAAAATAGGGCTCGGTATTGCCCCAGTCGTGGTTGACCACTGCGCGCATGGCCTTTTCAAACAGCGCCTCGTAGTCCGTTTCGAGGCGCGTGCCTTCGAAGGCTCCGTTCAGCTTTATCCAGCCTGTGGGCGAGACAAGCGTTTCGCCAATAAAATCCGTATGCACGCGATTGGGCGCAAAAACCTTGTGTTCAGCCTTGCGGCCATCTTTGTAGACCATTGCCACGTCATAGGTGAAGGCCGCGCTGCTGCCGGTTTCAAAGCGCAGTTCGGCCGTGCCGGTCAGTGCGGCGAGTGGGTAGGTTTCGAGCAGAAAGCGGTTCTGCGGGCAGTTTTCGTGCACGGGATAGGCGATAGTAATGTTCTTGAGCGCGTCCGTGTCTACATCTTCAAGAAAGAAATACAGGAGCGGCTTGTATGCACTGTGCAAGCGTGCCTCGACACCGTAAGCCGCAAGCTTTTCCTCTGCGGCGCGACGGCTCGGGGTGTCCTCAAACAGCCACGCTTCAAAACGTGTACCACGTGCGCTGGCCTTGCCGTAGGTTGCGAGAAGCTGGTCGAGGGTGCGGTCGAAGCCGCCTTCATAAATGACTGTCATTTCAATTCACTGTTTTGATTAGCGCGATGTGCGGCCGGTAGGATCAAGGCTGTCGCGCAGCCAATCGCCCAGAAGATTCAAACCAAGCACGGTCAGGAGAATGGCAAGGCCGGGAAAGACGCTGACCCACCAGGCGTTCTGCAAATAGGTGCGGCCATCGGCGAGCATACCTCCCCAACTCGGTATCAGCGGGTCAACGCCGAGGCCAAGAAAGGTCAGGCTGCTCTCCAGCAGGATATTTGTCGCGACGTTGAGGGTCATGAGCACGATCACCGGGCCGATCAGATTCGGCAGCAGATGCTGGAACAGAATTCGGTGGTCTTTCACGCCGATGGCACGTGCCGAGAGAATGAATTCCCGATCACGCAACGACAGCACCGAGCCGCGCACCAGCCGGGCATATTGCACCCATTGCGAGACAATCAGCAGGATGATCATGTTGGTCAATCCGCCACCGGCAATGGCAATGAAGGTGATGGCGAGAAGGATGAACGGCATGGCGAGCTGCACATCGGCAAACCGCATCACAACCATATCCCAGAAGCCGCGGTAATAGCCTGATATCAGACCCATTACCACGCCGATGATGACGGCACCTGCGACGGAGATGAAACCCACCTGCAGCGAAATCTTGCCGCCGGTGATGACGCGGGCCAGCACATCGCGGCCGAGCGGATCGGTGCCGAAGGGATGTGCCCATTTGGTGAAAGGCGGCAGCAGCCGTGCCATCAGGTCGATCTTTTCGGCGCCGCCGGGAAAGATGACGCTGGAGAAAATGACGGCAAGGCACATGCCCCCGGCCAGCAGGGCACCAAGGACGAATTCGATGTTGCGGAAACGGGCAAAGCGGGGTGTTGTCGCGGTGGCTGACATGGGCTCACTCCGTCCGGATGCGCGGGTCGACAAGGCCATAGGCGATGTCGACGAGAAGGTTGACGCCGATGATCATCAGGGAAAGGACTGTGATGACCGCCTGCAGCACCGGATAGTCGCGCGCGCCAACCGCATCAAAGGCGAGTGTGCCGAGCCCCGGCCAGTTGAACACGCGCTCGACCACCACGATGCCGCCGAGCAGGCCGCCGAACTGCAGACCGAAGTACGTGATCAAGGGAATGGCGCAATTGCGCAGTGCATGCTTGTAGAGCACGACGTTCTCGCTGAGGCCCTTGGCGCGGGCGACCATAATGTATTGCGAATTCAGTGTTTCCAGCATGGCGGTGCGCACCAGCCGGACATTGGTGGCGGTCAGAATGATACCCATGGTGACAGCAGGCATGATGAAGCTTTCAAACCCGCTCATCCCACTGGGCGGCAACCATTTCAGATTGATGGCAAAGAGCAGAACCAGCATCAGGGCCAGCCAGAAATTCGGGAAGGACAGCCCGACGAGTGACAGAATCCTGATGAGTTGATCGGCCCACTTGCCGCGTGATGTTGCCGCCTTGATGCCGAGCGGAATGGAGATGACGATCGAAACAATCAACGAGGAGAATGCCAAAAGCAATGTTGCGGGCAAGGCTGCAGCGAGCAAGGTGGAAACCTGTGTGCCCCCGAGGAAACTGCGCCCGAAATCCAGTGTGAACAGGCCCCTTATGAAGTTAAGATACTGCGTCAGAAATGGCTGGTTGAGACCGAGTGCCTCACGGATACGCACAAGATCCGCTTCGGTGACACTGCCTGCCCCTTGCGTCAGCATCAGCGCCGGATCGCCGGTGAGCCGGATGGCAAATGCCACGATCAGCGTCACGACAATGACGACGAACACCGCCTGCAAAAAGCGTTTGATCAGAAAACCAGCCACGTCTTAATCCTTCAAATGAGTAGCCCGCCGCCCCGTGTGAGGCGGCAGGCCTTGTCCGTTACTCGACAGTGACATCCGTCAGCCGAAGGCGGCTGTCGGGAACCGGTGTGAAATTCTTCACGCGCTTGCTCACTCCGAAGATCGCGTTGTAGTTGTAGAGCGGAATTTCGAGCGCCCGGTCCGCTGTATAACGGGCGATGGATTTGAGAATTTCCTCGCGCTTGGCCCGATCGGTGAGCGAACGCTGGGATTCCAGCATCTCGTCAAGTTTGGGATCGCTGTCGTACGGGTTCCATTTTTCGCCGGTGTGGTACATGGAATAGGCGGTGTTGTCGTAGTCGAGTGTCCAGCCGCCCCACGCCTGTTCGAACATCGCGCCGGTTTTGCCTGCGGGGATGATGTCATTGAGGAGTACATTAACTTCATAGGGCTTGATCGTTGCAGTGATGCCGATGATCTGCAGATAGCTGGCGATGGCTTGCGAGACTTCATTGAAGGTCGAGTCATTGCCGCGCACGTCAATCTGCAAGGTGGTCCCAGCTGCAATGCCTGCTTCCTTCAGCAGGGCTTTCGCCTGTTCCGGATCGTAGGGCAGCGGCTTCATTTCAGGATCATTGCCGAAGGACAGAGCGCCCTGGAAGCTGGCGATCGGTGCTGCCTGTCCGCCGAGGATCGACTGGATGATGGCATTGCGGTCGATACCGAGGATCAGTGCCTTGCGCACGCGCTCATCCGCCGTCGGACCGCTCTTGGTGTTGAAGCGCAGCGCATAGACAGTCGGTCCGGCGGTGCTCATCACTTCGAGCTTCGGATCGGCCTGAATGGTAGGGATCATGCCGACAGGAATGGTGGGGGGAATGACAAGATCGACACGGCCTGCCTGCAATTCGGCAACTGCAGTCGCCGGTTCCGCGATGAAACGGTATTCGAGGTTGGAGAGCTTTGGCGCGCCGCCCCAGTGGTCGGCAAAGGCCTCCATCTTGATGGCGATCTTTGGTTCGTAAGACGTGACCTTGAACGGTCCGGTGCCGACGGGATGGGCGTTGAAATAGTCATCCCCCTTTTCCTGGATATATTTCGGTGGCACGATCATCGCACCGTAACCGGCAAGCTTGGTCAATAGAACCGGGTCCGGTGCTTTCAGGAAAAAGTCGACGGTCTTGGCATCGATGATCTCGACCTTGTCGATCGCAGCATAGTTGGAACGCTGTGGGCCCTTCTTGCCTTCGTCACCAAGCAGGCGATCAAAAGTGAATTTGACCGCCTCCGCATTAAACGGCTCGCCATCGTGGAATTTCACGCCTTCGCGCAGGGTGAAACGGATGCGCTTGCCCGCGTCCAGTTCCTCCCAAGCGGTGGCAAGACCGGGCACCAGCTTCAGGTCCGGGCCGCGATAGGTCAGGCCGTCATAAATATTGGTGGCAACCGAAGCCCAGTTGACCAGAAATGTATCGATCGGGTCCCAACTGCCCGGGTCCTGTGGTGACGAGACCGTCAGCGTACCTGCAGCAAAAGCCGGGGCGGCGATGAAGGCCGTTCCGGCCAGACCCAGCGCCAGAAGCGCCGCATGTATTCCCCGTGGTGTTCTTGTCATTTTTTTATGTTCTCCTCTTATGATCAGACTTTATTAAAGGCGGTTCAGGCTGCGCTCGCCACAAAGTGGCCAGGTGAAATTTCTGTCCGCTTGAAAATTGCGGGCTCATCACCCACCCGGCGAATAGGGCTGGGTATCTCACCTTCCAGCATGGCACGGTTGCGCGAGCGGCCGGGATCGGCCACCGGAACGGCAGACAACAGGCGCTGCGTATAGGGGTGCGCTGGTGTTTCGAAGATCTGCTGGCGCGTGCCGAGTTCCACCACTTGGCCGAGATACAGCACGGCGACCCTGTGGCTCATCTTTTCCACCACAGCCATGTCATGGCTGATGAAGAGATAGGCGAGGCCTTGCTGCTCCTGCAATTCCATGAACAGGTTTAGGATCTGCGCCTGAATGGAAACATCAAGCGCCGACAGCGCCTCGTCGGCAATGATCAGTTTCGGATTGGAAGCAAGCGCCCGGGCAATGCAGACGCGCTGGCGCTGGCCACCGGAAAACTCGTGGGGATAGCGACTGGCATGGGCACCGGTCAATCCGACGCGCTCCAGCAATTCATCAACGCGTTTCTGGATCGGCTTGTTGCCATTGATCAACGCATGCGTGCGGATCGGTTCGGCAATGGAAAAGCCCACGGTTTTGCGCGGGTCGAGTGACGCAAACGGATCTTGGAAAATGTACTGGATTTCCTGCCGTAGTGTTTGGCGCTCGGTACGCTTCATCGACGAGACGGGCCGTCCTCCAAACAGAATAGTGCCTGATGTTTCTTTCTGGAGCTGCTGGATTGTCCGGCCGATGGTGGATTTGCCGGAGCCAGACTCGCCCACAAGCGCCAGCGTCTCGCCGGGGTGAATATCAAACGAGACGTTTTCGACCGCATGCACCCGGTGGGTGACACCGCCGAAAATACCCTTCTTGATATTGAAGCGGGTGACGAGATCGCGCACCGAAAGAACAGGCGGCAGACCATAGCGCGCGGTATCCTGAATATGCTCGCCGCCGACTAGGCGGGGTGTATCACCGTCCATGACCGTCAGCGGCAGGCGCTTGGGAAAGGCCTCTCCGGTCATGCTGCCGAGTTTCGGCACGGCGGCGAGCAGTGTCTGGGTATAGGGATGCTGCGGCTTGGCAAAAATATCGGAAACCGGGCCTTCCTCGACTTTTTTGCCCTTCCACATCACAACCACATCGTCGGCCATTTCGGCGACAACGCCCATATCGTGCGTGATGAAGATCACGGCCATGCCGAGCTCAGTCTGCAATTCACGGATAATGGTGAGGATTTGCGCCTGTATGGTCACGTCGAGCGCAGTGGTCGGCTCGTCGGCAATCAGCAGTTTCGGCCGGCAAGCCAGCGCCATGGCAATCATCACGCGCTGGCGCATGCCGCCGGAAAGCTGGTGCGGGTAGCGGCCAAGCAAGTCCGACGCATCCGGCAAACGCACCATGTCGAGCAGGCGCTTGGCTTCTGCGAGCGCCGCCGCCTTGGTCATACCCTCATGCAGCACCAGCACTTCGGCAATCTGGTCGCCGATGGTGAAAACCGGATTGAGCGAGGTCATCGGCTCCTGGAAGATCATGGCGATCTCCTTACCGCGAATGCCGCGCATGGTTTTCTGCGTGGCCGTGGTCAGATCGATCCGGCCCTTGCGGCTTTCAAACAGCACCTGGCCCGTGGGAAATTGCCCGCCCATCATGTCGGCAAGGCGCATCACGGAAAGCGAGGTGACCGACTTGCCCGATCCGGATTCACCAACAATGGCGAGCGTGCGCCCTGCTTCAACGGAAAAGCTCAGATTTTCCACAACACGCGATGAACCAAATTCGACGGAAAGATTGGTCACAGCCAAAAGCGGGGCTGAAGCAGTATCGGTCACGCGACTATCCCTTAAAGTGTCGTGGCAGCGCGAGCCGCCTGATCATAGGCGCCGGAAAGAAAGCGCAGGACGGCAGCGATCTCCGAAAGCGTGTCTTCGGCAGGCCGTGCATTGATAGTTGATGCCACAAACAGCCGCTCGCGGATCTGCGCATAGCGCGTGCAGGCCTCGGCACCCTTGTTTGTGATCTTGATGGTCTTTTCCTTGGCGGCCTTGCCTGTGGTGACCAGTCCGGCGGCTTCCAGCTTGCGGATGGCATATGTTGCCACGTGGGTGTCTTCGATATCGAGAACCAGACAGATATCTGCGAGCTTCTTCTCGCGGCCGCGATGCCGGACGGAATGAAGAATGAGAATTTCCGTCGCTGAAAGACCCGGTAAGCCGGCGGCTGCCATGCAGCGCACCATCCAGCGCGAAAACGCGTGCGAGGCGAGAATCATACCGTATTCAACTTCAGAAAGTCCGGGTGATCCGCCCTCGGCCAGATGTGCTGACGATACGATGGGCCCGATGGAAGAGACGGGTTTGAGGTGCTTCGGCAATGCCGTCGCAAACTGCTCCATGTCCGTCACATTGGTATCTTTCGGCCCCGCCGTCATTCTTCTTGCCTCCGCCTTGACGAATTTATATCATCATTTTATCGACATATTGTCAATGACGATATAGTCTATTAAATGGGCATGCTTACAAATGTGGCAGGCGGTTGAGAGGGAGCGGTTTAGCATGGGAAGCTGGGATTTCTGGGTCGACCGCGGCGGCACCTTCACCGATGTTATCGGTCGTGATCCGCAAGGCAAACTGCATGCCCGCAAGGTTCTGTCGGAAAATCCTGATGCCTACAAGGACGCTGCCGTGCACGGCATTCGCCAACATCTAGGGCTGACATCCGGTGAAGCCATTCCGTCAGAGCTCATTGGCGAAGTGCGCATGGGCACAACCGTGGCCACAAATGCGCTCCTGGAGCGCAAGGGCGAGCGGCTGGCACTTGTGACCACCAAGGGTTTTCGCGATGCGTTGCGCATCGGCTATCAGGAACGCAAGAATATTTTCGCCACAGAGATCATCAAGCCCGAGGCCTTGTATGATCAGGTTGTTGAAATCGACGAACGGGTGTTGGCCGATGGCACGGTTGAGATCGCCTTTGACGAACAGCAAGCGCGCACTGCTCTTCAGGCTCTGAGAGATGAAGGCTATGATGCCCTCGCCATCGTGTTCATGCACGCCTACAAGTTTCCCGAGCACGAAGCGGCCATCGCCATCATCGCCCGTGATATCGGTTTCACCCAGGTATCGGTGAGCCACGAGGTTTCGCCGCTGATCAAGCTGGTCGGGCGCGGCGATACCACTGTTATCGATGCCTATCTCTCGCCGGTTCTTCGCCGTTATGTGGCGCAGGTTTCAGCAGAGCTTGATATCGAGCGCACCGGCGCGCGGGTCATGTTCATGATGTCCTCGGGTGGTTTGACTGCCGCCGATATGTTTCAGGGGAAAGACGCCATCCTGTCCGGCCCTGCAGGCGGCGTTGTCGGTTTGGCCCGCACCGGCGAAGAGGCCGGATTCCCCAATGTTATCGGTTTCGACATGGGCGGCACGTCGACAGACGTTGCGCATTTCGACGGCGAATATGAACGCGCCTTCGAGACCGAAGTGGCTGGCGTGCGCGTGCGTGCCCCGATGATGCTGATCCATACGGTTGCTGCCGGCGGCGGGTCGATCCTGCATTTCGATGCGGGGCGTTTCCGCGTCGGCCCGGATTCAGCCGGTGCCAATCCCGGCCCTGCCTGCTACCGCAATGGCGGGCCGCTCGCCGTCACCGACGCCAATGTCATGGTCGGCAAGCTGATGCCGGAATTCTTTCCACCAATCTTTGGCCCGAACCAAAACGAAACGCTGGATGTCGATGTCGTTCGTGCCCGCTTCGCCGCACTGGCAAACCGGATTGGCGATGGCCGCAGTCCGGAAGATGTCGCCGATGGCTTTATCCGTATTGCCGTCGCCAATATGGTCGAGGCGATCAAGAAGATTTCCGTGCAGCGCGGATATGATGTGACACGCTATGCCCTGAGCTGTTTTGGCGGCGCAGGTGGCCAGCATGCCTGTCTGGTTGCTGATGCGCTGGGCATGAAAAGCATTCTCGTTCATCCCATGTCCGGTCTTTTGTCCGCCTATGGCATGGGTCTGGCTGATATCCGTGCCACGCGGCAGAAAGCACTGGGTGTGCCGCTGGATGACAACGCCCCTACCCCGCTTGCTGCGCTTGGTGCCGAGCTGCAGCAGGAATGCCTTGCCGAACTCAATGCGCAGGGCATCGGTAACGACGAGATCACCACCTTTGTACGCGCCCATATCCGCTATGCCGGAACCGATACGGTGCTCGCTGTTGAGGCCACCTTCCCGGCGCACGATACAATCGCCCGGTTGCGCCGCGAGTTCGAGATTCTGCACAAGCGCCGTTTTGGTTTCGTTGCCGAGAACAAGGCATTGGTGATTGATGCCGTCGAAGTGGAAACCGTCGGTGGTGGTGCCGGACAGGCCGAAACCGTTGTGGATGCGACTGCTTCCGGCGAGCCGGAAGCCGTGCGCCAGAACCGCTTCTATTCGCAGGGTGCCGCTCACGATGCGGCTGTGGTGCTGCGCGATGCCATGCAGCCCGGCCAGCGCCTGACTGGTCCTGCCATTATTATCGAGCCAAACCAGACCATCGTCATCGAAGACGGCTGGCAGGCGGAACTGACGGCAAAGAACCATATTGTGTTGAAGCGTATCAAGGCGCTGCCCGACCGTTCGGCCATCGGCACCAAGGCCGATCCCGTCATGCTGGAGATTTTCAACAATCTCTTCATGTCCATTGCCGAGCAAATGGGTGTGACGCTGCAGAACACCGCATATTCGGTCAACATCAAGGAGCGGCTCGACTTCTCCTGTGCCGTTTTCGATGCGGAAGGCAATCTTGTCGCCAACGCTCCGCATATGCCGGTGCATCTCGGTTCGATGGACGCGTCCGTTGCCGCGGCGATCCGTGAAAATCCGGTCATTCATCCCGGCGATGTCTTCCTCATCAACGCTCCTTACAATGGCGGCACGCACCTTCCCGACTTGACGGTCTGCACGCCTGTCTTTGACGATGCGGGCACCACAATCCGTTTCTGGGTGGCAAGCCGTGGTCACCATGCAGATATCGGCGGCATCGCGCCAGGCTCCATGTCGCCGCTCGCCACGACCATCGAGGAGGAAGGCGTTTATATCGACAATTTCAAGTTGCTCGATCGCGGCCGCTTCTGCGAGGACGAACTGGCAGCGCTGTTGACGGGTGCGCGCTATCCCGTGCGTACGCTGTTGCAGAACGTCAATGATCTGAAGGCGCAGGTTGCCGCCAACGAAAAGGGCGTTGCCGAGCTGCGCAAGATGATCAAGCATTTTGGCGAGGATGTCGTCGAGGCCTATATGGGCCATGTGCAGGACAATGCCGCCGAGAGCGTACGCCGTGTGCTCGATCAGCTGCAGGACGGCAGCTTCACCTATGAGATGGATCAGGGCTGCAGCATTGTCGTCAACATATCGGTCGACAAATCAGCCCGCGAAGTTACCGTCGATTTCACCGGCACTTCGGAACAGCGTGCCGACAACTTCAATGCTCCGCGTCCGGTGACGCGCGCCGCTGTTCTTTATGTCTTCCGCACATTGGTGCAGAGCGACATTCCGATGAATGCCGGCTGCCTGCGGCCGATCCATATTATCGTCCCGGATGGCACGATGCTTTCGCCCGAATACCCCGCTGCGGTTGTGGCAGGTAATGTCGAAGTGAGCCAGGCCGTGACCAACTGCCTGTTCGGTGCTGTCGGTGCACAAGCCGCAGCACAGGGCACGATGAACAACCTGACCTTCGGCAACGACCAGTACCAGTATTACGAGACGATCTGCTCCGGTGCTCCGGCAGGTCCGGGTTACAATGGTGCCGACGCGATCCACACCCACATGACCAATTCGCGTCTGACCGATCCGGAAATTCTGGAAACGCGTTTCCCCGTTGTGCTTGAAGATTTCCATATCCGCCCGAATTCCGGCGGTAGGGGAAAATGGTCGGCGGGCAACGGAACCAAGCGAACGATCCGCGCGCAGGAGAAACTCGATTTCGCCATCCTTTCCGGTCATCGGCGTGTTGCGCCGTTTGGTCTGAAGGGCGGGGAACCGGGACAGACGGGCTCTAATGCGGTGCGCCGGAAAAATGGAACTATTGAGCAGCTTCAGGGCTGCGCGCATACAATTCTTGAAGCTGGTGAGGCGTTTATTATTGTCACCCCGACGGGTGGGGGCTACGGCACGCCGGAGAAATGAGTTAGCCGGTGGTGCCGCCTTCTTTCAGAATGGAAGGAGGCACTTCGGCCGTAAACATCATAGTGACGGTGCGCCTGGCAGGTAAAACCTGTGTGAAGCTCTCATATTCTCTGATCCGCCGGACGTGGCTGTATGCCAGAGTTGACCGATTTTGATGTCGCAAAATAGTGGACTACTTCACTCAACATACGGAAAAGATTGCGGAATTTTACCCTGTCGTCTCCTTAGAATTCTTCTAATATATTGTTATTGCTTCGTTTTTCGTCCCGGTTTATGACTTGCCCTGCGCTGTGCAACATCGGGCTGGCAGTGCCGAGGATTGTTTTTAATGCTTGTTCCATTTTTGATTATGCTGCGCGAAGGCATTGAGGCCGCGCTAATTGTAGGCATTGTTGCAAGTTATCTGAAGCAGACAGGTCGTGGCGCATGGATGCCTGCGGTCTGGGTTGGCATTCTGCTCGCCGTGGCGCTTTCGCTGTTTGTGGGCGCTGGATTGCAGCTGGTCAGTGCGCAGTTTCCGCAAAAGGCACAGGAATTTTTCGAGGCAATCGTCGGCTTCGTTGCCGTTATCGTTCTGTGTTCCATGGTTTTCTGGATGCGCAAGGCCGCCCGCTCGATCAAGTCCGAACTGCATTCTTCCATTGATGGTGCGTTGGCCCATTCGTCGGGTCAAGGCCTTGCTCTTGTTGGCATGGTGTTCTTTGCCGTTGCCCGGGAAGGACTCGAATCCGTGTTCTTCCTGCTTGCCATATTTCAGCAGAGCGCCAATTCCGATGCGCCGCTCGGTGCGCTTCTCGGCATTATTGTTTCTGTTTGCCTCGGTTACGGCATCTATGCCGGTGGAGTGCGGCTCAACCTGAAACGTTTCTTCTACTGGACCGGATTGTTCATTCTTGTTGTTGCTGCCGGTATCCTTGCAGGCTCGCTGCGCCACCTGCACGAAGCCGGTGTCTGGAACAGTCTGCAGACGGTTGTTTTTGATATCAGTCATATTTTGCCAGTCAGCAGTACCTTCGGCACGCTGCTTTCGGGAATGTTCGGATATCAGGACATGCCGACGCTGGGCGAAGTTATCGCCTATGTCGTGTTTCTCGCCATCAGTCTCTTCTTCTTTCTGCGTCCGCTACAGCAGCGCCAAGGTGCTGTCGCCACGTCACGCCCTACCCATTGAAAGTGTCATCTATGTCGCAAAATACCGGTACCCCTGCTCCGCGCCCGCCATCACAAAAGCTGATGCGGCTTGGCGTAGCCGGGGCCGCTTTGCTGGTGGTCGCAGGCGGCGCGGCATTCTATTACGCTTCCACGAAGGTCAAGACCGGTGCCGCCGATGGCGCCATTGTGGTGACCATCAGTGAAGGCAAATGCGAGCCGAATGCGTTGACAGTTCCCGCTGGACGCTCGACTTTTACGATCGTCAACAAGTCCGACCGGGCGCTTGAATGGGAAATCCTCGATGGCGTTATGGTGCTGGAAGAACGGGAGAATATCGTTCCCGGGTTCACCCAGACCCTCACGGCCAAGCTCAATCCCGGCAAGTATGAAATCACCTGCGGCCTTCTCACCAGCCCACGCGGCAGCCTGACTGTCACACCGTCAGCGGAGGCTGATGCCGCCGCTGCACGGCCTGCGCTTGTGGCTTTTGTGGGTCCGCTGGCTGAGTATCAGGTGTTCCTCGCAACGCAGTCCAATGCCCTCGTCAAGGGCGTTCAGGCGCTGGATGATGCGATCAAGGCAGGCGATATCGACAAGGCGCGGAATCTCTACCAGAAGGCCCGCCTGCCCTATATGCAGCTGGAACCCATGGCGGATCGGTTTGCCGACCTGCACAATGCCATCGATCCCGTTGCGGACTATCTGGAAAAGCGTGAAGAGGATGCCGGATTTACTGGCTTCCACCGTATCGAGTACGGCCTCTACTCGGTCAAAAGCCTTGATGGTCTGGCGCCCGTTTCCGCCAAATTACTGGCTGATGTGACGGCTCTGAAGGATCGTGTCCGATCCCTGCGTATCCCGCCTGAGCAGATTGCCGGGGGTGCTGCGCGCCTGGCCGGCACCATTGCCAGCACCAGAATTGCTGCGGGTGAAGATCATTATGCGAAGTCTGATCTTCTTGATTTTGAAGCCAATCTGGCCAGTATTTCTCGCATGATGACGTTGATGAAGCCTGTGGTTGCGCAGGGTTCGCCCGCCGTCATGGCCGATATCGAGGCCCGTATTGCTGCCGTTGATGGCGCGCTGAAAGGATTGCGCGGATCTGATGGTTTCCCGCCCTACGACAGCGTGAATGCGGATAGCCGCAAGGCCCTCGCCACGCAGATGCAAGCGCTTGCCGATTCCATTGACAAGCTGAATGCAGCTGTCGGACTCGAATAGGGGAAGCGATCGTGACAGCGGATAATAAAGATACAAAAGCTTTCATCACCAATCGCCGCAACCTCCTGTTTGGAGTTGGAGCGGCAGGCGGAGCCCTTGCTGCCGGTGTTGCTGGCGTACAGGCTGCGGAAAGCCATGGCGAACAGGTCACCGACGCGCCTGTCAGCGACAAGATGCTCGAGCAGCAACCGTTCAATGGACGGCGCCAGTCCGGTATCGTCACGCCCCGCCCAGCTGCGGGTATGGTGGCATCGTTCCGGGTTCTGGCGAACAAACCGGAAGAGGTCGAGCGGCTGTTCCGGACCCTTTCAACCCGCATCGCCTTTCTGATGAAGGGGGGCACGCCCCCTGCGCTTGACGACAAGCTGCCGCCCGCAGACAACGGAATCCTGGGTCCTGTTGTTCTGCCTGACAATCTTACGATGACTGTCTCGTTGGGTGCTTCGTTCTTCGATCAGCGCGACTGGCTTTTGCAGCACAAACCGGTGCGGCTTTCACGCATGAAGGCATTTACGAATGATGCGCTGGACCAGTCGCTATGCCATGGCGACCTGTCTTTGCAGATATCTTCGAATACACCGGATACCAACATTCACGCGCTGCGCGACATCCTTAAAAACCTGCCGGACCTGATGGTGCTGCGCTGGAAACAGGAGGGTTCCGTGCCGGTCCTTCCGCGCAGCCCCGATGGCACGCATCAAAGCGCCCGCAATTTTCTCGGCTTCCGCGACGGATCAGCCAATCCCGATGCCGGCAATGACGAATTGATGGAACGGATCGTTTGGGTTCAGGGCAGTGGTGACGAACCAGCCTGGACGCGTGACGGCAGCTATCAGGTTATCCGCATTATTCGCAATTTTGTCGAACGCTGGGACCGTACACCACTCGGTGAACAGGAACGCATCATCGGGCGTCTCAAGCCGAGCGGAGCGCCGTTTGGCGGACGCACGGAAACGGAAGTGCCGGATTACACCAAGGATGCGGAAGGCACCGTTACGCCGCTGGATGCTCATATCCGGCTGGCCAATAACAGAACCAAAGCGTCTGATGCCAACCTCATTCTGCGCCGGCCTTTCAACTACTCAAATGGCGTGAGTAAGTCCGGCCAGCTCGAGCAGGGGTTGCTGTTCATCTGTTATCAGGCCGATCTCGACAAGGGATTCGTTGCCGTTCAAACCAAGCTGAATGGCGAGCCACTGGAGGAATATATCAAGCCAATCGGTGGTGGGTTCTTCTTCACCCTGCCTGGCGCCATCGATGACAATGATTTTCTTGGCCGCACATTACTGGAAGCAGCCGGCCACACTCCAACAAACAACAAATCCTGAAGGAGCTACCCAATGAAACTCAGAGCCTACCTTACAGCCAGTGTTTTCGCCGTGACGGCGGCCATCGCGCCCCGCGCTGCGAACGCAGAAGTTTCGCCGCTCGATCTCGTTGGTCCAATCGCCGAATACAAGATTTTCATCGGCGAGAACCTGGAGAAGCTCGTTACGGAAACCAAGGCTTTCACCGACGCGGTCAAGGCTGGCGATCTTGCGACTGCCAAGAAGCTTTTCGCTCCAACGCGCATGAACTATGAAATCGTCGAGCCGGTGGCGGAACTCTTCAGCGATCTTGACGGGTCAATCGATTCGCGCGCTGACGATCACGAGCAGGCCGAGAAGGATCCGGGCTTCACTGGTTTCCATCGTCTTGAATATGGTCTTTTCAGCCAGAACAGCACGGAGGGACTGAGCGAGTTTGCAGACAAACTTCAGGCCGACGTGACAGAGCTTCACAAGCGCATTACGGACCTGACACTGCCACCTGAAAAGGTCGTCGGTGGCGCTGCTGCCCTGATGGAAGAAGTAGCTGCAACCAAGATTTCCGGTGAAGAAGACCGTTACAGCCATACGGATCTGTGGGATTTCAAGGCGAACTTTGATGGCTCGCGCAAGATTTTCGATCTGGTTCGTCCGTTGATTGAAAAGGATGACGCCGCTTTCGTTACCAAGGTTTCAGGTAATTTCGATACGGTCGACAAGACCCTGTCCAAGTACAAGACTGCTGAAGGTTATGAGCTTTATGACAAGCTGACCGATGACGATCGCACAGTGCTGGCTGCTGCAGTCAATACACTGGCGGAAGACCTTTCCACCCTGCGCGGAAAGCTTGGATTGAACTAAACCTATTGGTTCATGGACTATCTTGAGAAAACCCGGTCGGCAACGGCCGGGTTTTTTACTGCCCAACGTATTGTTTCTCAAAGGCAATTCAAGGTCACACTCCTGTCTGAGCGGTGGATTGATCCCCATTCCCTTGCATTCGGGCGATTTCTCTAATACGGTAGTTTCAGTAATTACTGAAATAACTGTTGTATCGGGAATCATTGATGAACCTTCCTCCTCTTGTTCAATCCTTTGTGCTGCATTTTGGCGAAATGGGCAGCCGATGGGGCATCAACCGTACTGTAGGACAGATTTATGCCCTGCTATACGTATCTCCTGAACCACTGAACGCGGACCAGATTGTCGACTCACTCGGGATTTCCAGATCCAATGTCTCGATGAGTTTGCGTGAACTGCAGGCGTGGAATCTCGTTCTGCTGAAACATCTGCCGGATGACCGGCGCGACTTCTTCACAACACCTGATGATGTCTGGCAGATCTTGCGCACTCTTGCCGAGGAACGGAAGAAACGGGAGGTCGATCCGACCCTTTCCGTTCTGCGAGAAATCCTCATGCAGCAACCGGCGAGCGACGCCGAGCGCCATGCCCAGGAGCGCATGGGGGAAATGCATGGGCTTATCGAGCAGCTGACAACTTGGTACGATGATGTGAAGAAGCTCGAAACTGATCGCCTTGCAACATTGCTTACGCTTGGCGCCAAGGTAACGCGACTGCTTGAGGCAAAGGACAAGATCGTCTCGCTCGGTCGCTCGAAACGCAGTCCGGACAAGGCTTAAAGTATGTCGGCTGATGCACTCAGTTCTTCGATCGTTTTGCGGACGGATGAGGTCCCGGCGGGTGATTCCGCGTGCATTGAGCAGAACCGGGCGCGCACTGAACAAGTTTCCAAAGCTGATGATACTGCGCCGGGAAGAAATGCTGCCATTGTTCAGGCTGTTGCGTCCCTGCTGTGGTTGCCGCAGGCAGGGCTTCTGAGTATCGCTGTCGGTCAAATTGCAGCTGGTAACGCCATGTCGGGCATAGCGTGGCTTGCCGTGGGTGTGCTCCTGATTGGCGTGGCGCGCGCGTTGATCGATGCGGCGGGAAATCGGCTTGCCTTTCGCGCGGCGCGCACCACTCTTTCGCAGCTGAGGTCGCAGGCCATTACAGCTCTCTCGCGCCGTTCGCCGCTTGATCCAGATCGGATCGCGTCGGGAGCTGCAGCAAGCATTCTGGCGGAACAGGCTGAGGCGGTTGTGCCCTATCTTGCCCGCTTTCGTCCTGCCCGCTTCAAGGCCACGATCATTCCGGTCGCCATTCTTGTCTGCGTCCTGCCTCTCTCTTGGGCAGTTGCGATCGTTTTGCTTGTCGCCGCACCACTCATTCCAATTTTCATGGCGCTTATCGGCTGGCGCGCCAAGGCTGCGAGCGAGGCTCAACTCGTCGAAGTCGGCGGTATGAATGCGTTTTTGCTGGATCGATTGCGTGGGCTTGCCACAATCCGCTCACTCGATGCGGTGGACAGAACAGCAAAGCGCCTGAGAGCAGATGCCGAATCCCTTCGGACGCGTACCATGGCAGTCTTACGCATTGCCTTTCTTTCTTCGGCGGTTCTGGAGCTGTTTGCCGCACTCGGCGTTGCCATGGTTGCGGTTTATGTCGGCTTCCATCTGCTTGGACAGCTCGAGTTCGGTGCGTGGAGCGGCAGGCTCTCATTGAGCGAGGGTCTGTTTATACTGTTGCTTGCTCCCGCGTTCTTTGAGCCGTTGCGTGAGCTTTCATCGGTCTGGCATGACCGCGCGGCCGGGGAAGCCTCGCTTGAGGCGTTGCGTAAACTTGCTGTCAAAGGCATGGAGCTGCCTGATGGGCAAAGCATACAGGCTTTTCCACAAAGAGCTGCCCAAACTTCGTCCGGCGCATTAGCGGTGCGGATTGAAAATCTCACATTCCGCTATGCCGGTGATAAGCCATCTGTGTTTGAAAACTTCAGTCTCGATATAGCTTCCGGCGAAACTGTTGCACTGCTTGGGCCGAGCGGGTCGGGGAAATCAACATTGCTGGCTCTGATTGCCGGTCTTGCCTCCCCTGAACATGGGAAAATCGATGTTGCTGGCGCATCTATGTCGGGAAAAGCGACGAGACAACGCAAGCAGATGGCCTGGGTTGGTCAACGGCCGCATATTTTTGCCGGTACTGTCGCTGCGAACATTGCGCTTGGTCGCCCGGAGGCCGATGTCCATGCCGTCGCTTCGGCGCTGCATCAATCGGCGCTCGATGACGTAGCCAATGCGCGCGGCAAGGCTTCAATCGGCGAAGGTGGTACAGGGCTTTCCGGCGGTGAAGCGCTGCGCCTTGCGCTGGCACGCGCAACCGTCAATTCCGATGCATCGATCATCCTTGCCGACGAGCCCACCGCACACCTTGATAGTGAGACGGCAAAGGATATCGCCGACAGATTGTTTGATATGTCCGAAGGCAGGACGCTCATCATTGCGACGCATGATCCGGTGCTGGCCGCCCGCGCGGGCCGTGTCATCGATCTCCTGCAGGCATTGTCGGAGGGTAGATCATGATAACTCTCTGGCGTGATTTTCGCCCGATTGTCCGGCTTTTCCTCGCAGAACGGCGTTCTATGCTGCTCGCGGGCGCTTTGCTTGCGGCGGCGACAGTACTGGCCGGGACTGCACTGCTGGGTTTGTCGGGATGGTTTATTACAGCAACGGCTATCGCAGGGCTCTCGTCGGCAACAGCGTTTGTCTTTGACGTCTTCGCGCCATCCGCGGGCATTCGCTTTCTCGCTCTTGCGCGCACGGCCGCACGATACGGCGAACGGCTGACAACCCATGACGCCACACTCGGTGTGCTGGCTGGCCTGCGCGAGAAACTGTTTCGCGGATGGGCGCGTCCCGATGCCGCTTCCTTACTTTTGCGGCGGCCTTCCAAATTGCTCTTTCGATTGACCGCAGACATTGATGCGCTGGATTCCCTTTATTTGCGGATACTGGTGCCAGGTGTCGTCGCGTTGTTCTCGGCTTTGACGGTCAGCCTTGCCTTGGGGCTGATGCACCCGCTCTTTGGTCTGAGTGTCGCGCTATGGCTTTTGCTTACCGGTCTCGGTATTCCTTTTGTTGCAGCGCGCTTTTCGATTGCCGCCGCCCGCCGTCGCGCCCATGCGCTCGAAGCATTGCGCTCGCGTGTCATTGATCTCGTCGCCGGGCAGACGGATCTTATCATGGCGGGTCAGGTCTCGGCCCATTGCAATGGCATCGGATCTGCCGATGATCGCCTCGCCAACGCCGATGATGCACTCAATCGCGTTGAAATGGGTGTTACCTTCGGGTTTGGTGTAGCTGCTACCGTGCTTCTCGCTGGAACTTTGGTTGCAGTCGCTGTTCTCGCGCAAGCGGATTTGATCGGCGCGCCAGTTGCCGCGCTTGGCATTCTGCTGGCCCTGGCGGCGCTCGAGCCTTTTGCTGGACTGCGGCGTGGAGCACTGGAACTTGGCCGGACCATTCTCGCCGCAAGGCGGATTGGCGGTAATTGGGAGGATGCTCCCTCCCCTGCTCTCCCCTCCCCTCCCCCGGATGGAACAGCTAGCCGGCTTGAGACGGTCACGGCATTTCACCACGGTGCATTTGCCCCTGCTCTTACCGAGGTTTCTCTGGAGCTGGCAAAGGGCGAGCGCGTTGCCCTGATCGGTGCAAGCGGCGCGGGAAAATCGACACTGCTGGCCCTGATGGCAGGTGAACTGGCACCAGCCACGGGCTTTGTTCTATGCGAACCCTCAACACGTCTTATCCAGAAAACGGAGCTGTTTCAGGATAACCTTCGTGAGAACCTCAGACTTGCCGACCTAGAGGCTACCGATGAACGCCTCTGGGAGGTGCTGACCGTCGCTGGACTTGCCGAGCATGTGCGGACATTGCCTGCAAAGCTCGATGCAAGGCTTGGTGAAGGCGGATTGGGATTCTCCGGCGGTCAATTGCGTCGTCTCGCGCTTGCGCGGCTGCTTCTGCGCGATACCGGGATGTGGCTGCTGGATGAACCAACCGAAGGACTTGATGGCGAGACAGCGCGCGATGTCCTGCAGCGACTGAAGCAAACGGCGGCGGATCGGACCGTCCTCATAGCCACGCATATCAGGCGGGAGGCCGAGTTGGCCAACCGTCTCCTGATCATGAAACAGGGGCAAATCATTGCCTCTTTACACCGCGGCCAAGCGGAATTTGACGCCGCACTAGCAGCACTGCGGCCTGACTGAAGGTGCAGTCTCATTCACTCGACGCCTGCTGGTTGCAGCGTCGATCAACAGGGGGTCGGGCGAGCCCGGCAGAAGCAGATGGAACTCGACATCGTAGCGCTTTCGCGCCTGCAATTTGCGATAACAGCGCTTTATCACTTTCTTTTTGTACCGTTGACGCTCGGTCTTTCGGTGCTGCTGGCGATCATGGAGACCGTGTATGTCATGACCGGCCGCGTGATCTGGCGGCAGATGACCAAATTCTGGGGTACGCTGTTCGGTATCAATTTTGCCCTCGGCGTGGCCACGGGTATTGTCATGGAATTCCAGTTCGGCATGAACTGGAGTTATTACAGCCAGTATGTCGGTGATATTTTTGGCGCGCCGCTGGCTATTGAAGGCTTGATGGCATTTTTCCTCGAAGCGACGTTCGTCGGTCTGTTTTTCTTCGGCTGGGACAAACTCTCCAAAGTCGGTCACCTCACGGCCACATGGCTCGTGGCGATCGGTTCAAACTTTTCGGCGTTGTGGATATTGATTGCCAACGGTTGGATGCAGAACCCTGTGGGGTCGGCATTCAATCCTCAGACGATGCGCATGGAAGTAACTGATTTCTTTGCTGTTTTGTTCAATCCGGTCGCTCAGGCAAAGTTTGTCCATACGGTATCGGCCGGTTACGTAACGGCCTCGATCTTCGTTCTTGGCGTATCGGCTTGGTATGTATTGAAAGGCCGCCACACTGCCCTTGCCAAGCGGTCGATGACGGTTGCCGCATCCTTCGGGCTCGCCGCATCGCTCTCCGTTGTCGTGCTGGGTGACGAGAGCGGTTATCTTTCCACCGAACACCAGAAGATGAAGCTCGCCTCCATTGAAGCCATGTGGAAGACCGAACCTGCTCCTGCTGCTTTTACGGCATTCGGTTTCCCTGACCAGGAGGCCCGTGAAACCCACTATGCGGTGCATATTCCCTGGGTCATGGGCTTGATCGGTACGCGTTCCCTGACCACTGAAATTCCGGGTATCGAAGATCTGGTCAAGCATGCAAAGGTACGGATCAAGCAAGGTTTGTTGGCCTATGATGCACTTCAGCAAATTCGCGCGGCTGGCAGCACAGGCGAAATAGCTCCCGACACGCGTACGACTTTTGAGAACAATGGCGTTGATCTGGGCTATGCGTTGCTTCTCAAGCGCTATGTCGACGACCCGCGTCTGGCAACCGATGCGCAGATTGAGAAAGCGGCCTGGGATACGGTTCCCCACGTGCCAACACTCTTCTGGTCGTTCCGCATCATGGTCGGACTCGGCATGTTCTTTATCGTGCTGACAGCAACTTTCTTTGTTCTGTCTGTCCGCCGGCAACTCGACACTTATCCTTGGTTGTTGCGCATTGCGGTTCTGGCTATCCCCCTCCCCTGGATTGCAGCGGAGATGGGATGGATTGTTGCTGAATTCGGCCGGCAGCCCTGGATTATTGAGGGTGTTCTTCCGACGGCAGCGGCGGTGTCCAATCTTGGCGCGATGTCCCTGTTGATCACGATTGCCGGGTTCGTCACGATCTACACGGTGCTGTTCGTAATCGAGATGGGCTTGATGCTGCGCGCCATCCGCAAGGGCCCTGAACCGGACAACGAACCGGAAGCGCTCCTGATTTCCCCCCACATCGTACCGGCGGAGTAAAAAATCATGATTCTGCATCAATTCATTGATTACGACACATTGCGATTGATCTGGTGGGTCTTACTCGGCGTACTGCTGATTGGATTTGCCGTTACGGATGGTTTTGATCTCGGCGTCGGCACATTGCTGCCGTTTGTCGCGCGAACGGATATGGAGCGGCGGATCGCCATCAACACAATTGGCCCGATCTGGGAAGGCAATCAGGTCTGGCTCATTGTTGGAGGCGGTGCAATCTTTGCGGCATGGCCGCCGCTCTATGCCGTGTCCTTTTCAGGGTTTTATCTTGCCATGTTCGTCATACTGGCCGCCCTGATCATCAGGCCCGTCGCCTTCAAATACCGTTCAAAACGCGATAGTGCCACGTGGCGCGCTGCATGGGACTGGGCACTCTTTGTCGGCGGCTTCGTTCCATCCCTTATCTTCGGTGTAGCCCTTGGGAATGTTTTGCAGGGTGTTCCTTTTCGTTTTGACGGCGACCTGCGCATTTTCTACGAGGGATCCTTCTTTGGGCTGCTCAACCCGTTCGCGCTTCTCTGCGGGCTTCTTTCGGTCTCCATGCTGGTCATGCATGGCAGCGCATGGCTGCAACTGAAGGCAACCGGCGTGGTTGCCGAACGGGCCCGCCGGTTTGGCAGTCTGGCCGCACCTCTTACAATCCTGCTGTTTGCCTTCGCCGGATTGCTGCTTTGGACCATGATTGGCGGCTACCGCATTACCAGTGTTATCAATCCGGTGGGACCTTCCAACCCGCTGTTGAAGACGGTGGTTCAGGATGAAAATGCATGGTTTACCAACTTCAGCACCCATTCCTGGATGATAGTGGCCCCTGCCCTCGGGCTTCTCGGTGCCGCTGCCGCTCTGCTGGGCTTCAGAGGAAGACGCGAAATTGCCACCTTGTTGTCAAGTGCTTTCTCGATTTTCGGCATTATCGCAACCGTGGGTTTGTCGATGTTTCCATTCATCTTGCCGTCGTCGCTTGATCCACGGTCGAGCCTGACAGTCTGGGATACGTCATCGAGCCACCTTACCCTCTTCATCATGCTCGTAGTGACAGCAATTTTCCTCCCTCTCATCGTTGCCTACACAAGCTGGGTCTATCGCGTGTTGTGGGGCAAAGTGGACGACGAAACCATCAGCAACAAGAGCGGTCACGCTTATTAGGATAAGAAAGGAAATGGGAAATGTGGTATTTTGCCTGGCTTCTCGGATTGCCGTTTGCCGCTGCTTTCGCGGTCCTCAATGCCATGTGGTACGAGTTGGTTGAGGATGATGCGAGCCGTAAGGCAGACGTAAAGAAATAGAATATCCGGTGAAGCTGCGCATCCGAAGGCTGCGTAGCTTCACTCTTTTCATTGAAGACATATTCCTTTTTTTGAACCGTGCGCACTGCGGGTCCATTTTGAGCACCTCCTCCATTGAGGGGAATACAACCAATGAGTGTATGATTGTAATCAACCGCAGCGTGTATCACCTATTGATATTCAGCGCTAAAACCGTCATAGCATCGCGTTACGAGACCACGCGATCGATCATGATCGCTGACTTCAGAGGGGACGAAGTACAGTCTTGCAGGCAGCTCACAAGTTGCGGGTGTGAGCTATTGCGATAGGGATAATACGGATTGACTTCACCGCGTCCTCCCCGGTCTGGGGGAGCCTCCTTTTCAGATGTTTCCGACCGCACTACAACAGGTCCGGATCCACAGCAGAAAGACACGGGCAGAAGCCTGTACTGGAAGCTCTGGGTGGGTACCGGCATGGCTGTCATTTGTACAGCGATCCTCGCCGCGAGCATTATCACGCCTTCCTATGATGATTACTGGCTCGCCCGCCGTAATCTTGATCGCGTTGAACGCTTCCGGCTTGTGCTGGATGCCGCCAATCGTCTTTCGGCCGAACGAGGTCCGTCCAATGCGGTGATGGGCAGCGTCACTGTTCCAGCGAGCGATGCAATGCAGCAACTTGCGCAATTTCGTTCTGCGAGTGATGCTGCCGTCGAAGCCATTGCCAATCCCGTGACATCCAACCGGGAGTCGGTCGAGCATCCGATTCCAACGCGCTTCCTCGAGCAGACTACCGTTCAGCTCAAACGCGCCAGGATGCAAGTTGACCGTGTGGCAAGTCTTCCGTTCGAGCAACGGCGTCTCGAGGATGTTCAGGGCGCGATTGAAAGCATGTTTGCCGTTGTCGATGATTTCCAGCTGGTTGTCGCATGGAACGTCGATGAATTGGTGGACGCGGATGATGGGATTGCTGCGCCTGTTCTCATTGGTCATATGTTGAGTGACCTTAGGGAATATGGCGGCAGGATTGCATCGCAGATCATGGCGCCCATCGCCACCCGGCATCCTTTGGAACGCAAACATTTGATCGATAGCAGTCGGACACGCGGACGTCTGAATGAGCTTTGGCGGCTTGTGGGCGGACAGGATGCCCTCTTCCGAAGCGATTCAAGACTTGCCGGTAAGCATGAAGAGATTCAGCGCATTTTCTTCGGTGACGGGTTGGATATGCTGGATGCGCTTGTTGCGGAAGGCAGAACGTCCGGAAACTACTCATTGACGGCAGAGGATTTCACCGAGCGCTTTGTGAAAACTCTGCAACCTCTGGAAAGCCTGCGTCGTGAATTCCTTAATGTGAAGATTGACGAGCTGATGCAGACGCGTGACCGCGCACTGAGAACATTGATGCTGGTCATTGCCGTCGCAATAGCCATTTTGACGATACTCGCCGGGATTGTACATATGGTTCACAGATCTGTTTTATCACCATTGCTGCAGGCGCGGGACGAAGTTATTGGACTGGCGCAGGACCGGCCGGTGGAACTGGGAAACCGGGAAGGTTATGCCGGGGAAATGCGCCGCCTGTTCGACGCGATCCAGATATTGCGCGGGAAGCTCCTGGAACGGGCTGTGCGCACCGACAAACTGAAGGAGCAGGCGGAAACCGATGGTCTGACAGGCCTGTTCAATCGCCGTACACTTGACCTGATAGGGCAAAGCAAGCCTGAGCAAGGCGGGCTGGCGGAGATGGCGTGCCTCATTCTCATGGACATTGATTACTTCAAGCTCGTCAATGACAGCTATGGCCATCAAGCTGGCGATCTGGTTCTCCGGGAAGTCGCGGGCCTACTGCGTACTCTGTTGCGGCCGGCGGATGTGGTGGCGCGTTTTGGCGGAGAGGAGTTTGCTGTTCTCTCGTCTGGTGACCAGCTCTCGGACGTGGTTGTGCGCGCGCGTCGACTACGGCTCGCTTTGCAGCGTCACGAGATTGTCCTTCCCGACGGCGTCCGGCTGAATATGACAGCCAGTTTCGGTGTCGCGTCCGGCTCATTCGGGACGGACGAATGGCCGCGGCTCATAAAAGCCGCGGATATCGCCCTTTACCGGGCAAAAACGGAGGGGCGAAACCGCGTGCGATTCGCTGCGCATGACCCGTTAGATACCACATCATAGGATTCGGCTGATGCTGATCCCAAACAAACCCTTGGATAAGTCTTCGGCGCAAGACAAACTGAATTCCGCGCAGAGATGTCTGAAATGGCGGTCGCCTGTGCGGCATTGCCGTTCCAAAGCGCGTATTTACTGCAGTAAAAGAAGAAGTTTTCCAAGCAAAGTCAGCCTCTTAGCTTGTTATATCGGGAGACGAGAGCCTTACGATCTGCTGCTGCATAACACGAACTGAAGCGCCTATTACTTTCGATGATGCAATGCCGTTAAGCTTTTGTTAACCTAAAATTTCTTGCTGGAACATTCGAATCGGAGCTTAATGGCGCTTCTTAGAAGTTTTGCTTTGAAAAAGCGCTATTAGAGGTTTTGTCTCCGATGAATTTCGCTCTACCTCTGCCCAAGTTTGAGTTTGATGACAAGATCCTCGATCAGGGAGCAGAGATATCACGCCGTTTGAACCAGCTTCGGATGGAAAAATTTCCACCGAACGCCAAGAAGACGTTGCGGCAGTTCTCGATGGCTGAGGTTGCGCACTATCTCGGTGTTACGCAGAACAACCTCAAACGGCTGCACCTCGAAGGCAAGGGCCCCGTACCGGCTCAGGTCAGTTCGGGGCGGCGATCCTATACCGCGGAACAGATGCTGGAACTGCGTCACTATCTTGACCGCAATGGCCGCACGGAAGTGAAAAAATACGTTCCACACCGTAAGCCGGGCGACAAGCTGCAGGTCATTGCCGTCGTCAATTTCAAAGGCGGTTCTGGAAAGACCACAACTGCAGCGCATCTTGCGCAATACCTCGCGCTGACCGGGCATCGTGTTCTGGCCATTGATCTCGATCCGCAGGCGTCGCTCTCTGCTCTGCACGGCTTCCAGCCGGAGCTGGACAGAAACCTGTCGCTCTACGAGTCCATCCGATACGATGACGAGCGCAAGCCTATTGCCGATGTTATCCTGTCGACCAATTTCCCCGGGCTCGATATCATCCCTGCGAATCTTGAACTGCAGGAATATGAGTATGATACGCCACTGGCGATGCAGGATAAAGGTTCTCGCGAAGGCAGGCAGTTCTTCACGCGTATCGCCAGTGCGCTGGAAAGCGTGGATGACCGCTACGATGTGGTTGTTGTCGATTGTCCTCCACAGCTTGGCTACTTGACCCTGACAGCAATGTCCGCGGCAACTGCAGTTTTGATTACCGTGCATCCGCAGATGCTGGACCTGATGTCCATGTCGCAGTTTCTGCTCATGCTTGGCGGGATTTTGAAGACCGTGAAGCAGGCGGGAGCGAAAGTGGAGCTTGATTGGTTCCGCTATCTGATCACGCGTTACGAACCAACAGATATTCCGCAGGCACAGATGGTCGGCTTTATGCAGTCCATGCTGGCGGAAGAAATTCTTGCCAATGCGATGCTCAAGTCGACAGCTGTTTCGGATGCCGGCTTGACCAAGCAGACGCTCTATGAGGTGGAGAAGAACAGCTTCACGCGGACAACCTATGAGCGGGCGATTGAGTCGCTCGACGCAGTGAACTCTGAAATAGCGTCGCTGGTCCATCGGGCCTGGGGTCGTTGACATGGATATGATGTTTACTGCGGTAAAAACCCTGATTTTCACCAGAAAAATCAAATGCATGACTGAGAGTGGAAGCGAATAGATGGCCCGTAAGGATGTTTTCAGCAGCGTGATGAATCCAGCGCCGGTGCAAACTGAGCGCAACGATGCGCTGTCCTATGTTGTAACGGGGGCATCACGGTCCATCAAAAGTTCGTTTGAAGAGCTCGCCAAAGGGAGCGTCATCGAGCTTGATCCGGATTTGATTGACGGTTCATTCGTTTCGGATCGTCTGGAGGACGATGATCAGGCGTTTCAGGAGCTCTTGGCAGCTATCGCGGAGAGGGGGCAGGATTCGCCCATTCTTGTTCGGCCACATCCCACGCGATCCGGCCGGTATCAGATCGTTTTCGGCCATCGCCGCGTCAAGGTTGCCCGGCAGTTGCGCAAGCTTGTTCGTGCGGTGGTCAAACCCATGGCTGATCAGGACCATGTGATCGCGCAGGGTCAGGAAAACGCTGCACGGCAAAATCTATCCTTTATCGAACGGACATTGTTTGCCAAACGTCTTGCGGATCTCGGCTATGATCATGCCGTCGTCAAATCTGCACTGGCGCTGGATCCGACGACGTTTTCGAAGATGCAATCTGTTTCCACGAACATTCCGGAAAATATTGTGCTCGCCATAGGCGCTGCGAAAGCAACAGGACGTGACAGATGGTGGCAGTTGTCGAAGTTCTTTGAACAGCCAGGCAATCAGAACAAGGCTGCAGACTTCGTACAATCCGCCGAATTTACAGCAGAAGACAGCGATGATCGTTTTGCACGACTCTTTGACTTTTTGAGCGGATCAAGAAAACCGGCGCAGAAAGTAAATGCGCCAAAGACGAAGGTTTGGGCTGCCAAGGATAAGTCGCTCAATGCTGAGATGAAAGATACCGGAAAGAGTTTTACGCTGGCCCTGAAGGCCAGAAATGCCTCCCGTTTCGGTGCATATATTGCTGATAACCTTGACGAACTCTATCGAGCCTTCAGGGAATCGGAAACAGTAGGAAAAACAGGAGATTAACCGCAAAAGAAAAAAGCCCACCTAAACATCTCTGTCTTGGAAGGCTTCTCTCATATCTCTAGCAGGATCGAGAATCGCATTTCCGGGAATCAGTGTCAAGACTTTTTGGCGTCGTTTTGGCGAGCGGACTTCTTTTGCCTGATTGAAAGGTAGAAGACAATGCA
>NZ_JACGXN010000017.1 GCF_014138285.1 Phyllobacterium myrsinacearum | reverse complement strand
CCGACCGGCGCGCGTGCGCGCCTTTGTGGATATTCTTGAAACAATGGAGCGGGAACGGCGCCGTTAGCGCCGGCCTCGACGGCATCCCAGAACGGTGCGGCGATATCGGTGCCGCCAAAGCGGGGCGGCGACAAGAACTGATAGTTTTCTTATAACTTCCGATATTGTACAAACGCAACCGCAGAGCGAAATTTGTCGATGGAAACGCATTTCATCGACACGTTAGTAGAACATGTCGATGCCATCGACGTGTACGTAATACCGGATTTATGCCCTGAGCGGTTCAGTTCCCCGATCCAGAATGTCAAGATACCGGCTGTAGGCAAACTGCCGGTTTCTTTGCTTGCCGGTCAATTCCTGAGTGATGCCGGCATCGCCCATAAGTTCAAGAGACTTTGTAACTGTCGGAATCGACAAATTGAGTTCGGTTGACGCAGATTGAATGGTAACGATTGGCCGCCGTTGTAAGAGCTCGTGTACGCGTAGCATGGAAGCCGACGCTCGACCGTAGGAAGTGATCGTTAGCCGATCAGTGTTGAAGAGCGCCATGAGATCTCTGGCAGTATTGGCCGCTTGCCCGGCAGTTTCCGCAACACCCTCGAGGAAGAATTCCATCCATGCTTCCCAGGAACCATTGGTGCGCACTTCTTGCAAAAGACGATAATAGTCATTTCTTCGAGCTTTCAGATAAAGGCTGAGATAGAGAATCGGCTCCTTCAAGACACCGGAGCTGCACAAGAGTAGTGTAACCAGAAGCCGGCCCAAACGACCGTTACCGTCAAGAAATGGGTGGATCGTCTCAAACTGCACGTGGGCGAGACCTGCCTTGATCAAAGGGGGATATGCAGGGCTTTCCAAGTGGAGGAAATGTTCCAGGTTGTCCAAACATGCTGCTAGCTGATCTGGTGGCGGAGGAACAAACAGCGCGTTGCCAGGTCGAGTCCCCCCAATCCAGTTTTGGGATCTTCGAAATTCGCCTGGCTGCTTGATAGTTCCCCGCCCCGATTGCAGCAGAACGGCATGAATTTCACGCATTAGACGCAATGACAGCGGAAAGCCACTCCGCATGCGGGTCATTCCATGTTCGAGCGCCACGACATAGTTGGATACTTCCGTGACGTCATCGAGAGGAACATGTGGAACTTCATGATTTTCAAAGAGTAGAAGATCTGACAAAGATGATTGGGTGCCTTCGATCTGGGACGACAACAATGCTTCCTTGCGCACGTACATGAACAGAAACAGCGGTGTTGAGGGCAAAATAGTCGTCACCCCATCCAACTCACCTATCGCTCCGCGGGCAGCGTCGTACGCTCCAAGAATTTGGGTGAGGTCGAGTTGAGGCGTTGGGGGCAAGGGAGCTGGAACATAGGTTTTCACCCGTTCTCCGCTCGTTGATGCCTCTATGAAGCGACCCATGCGGCCCTGGTGGGAAGGTGCCATTACTGTCTATCCTTTAACAAGCGAATCTACTATTAAAGGATAAGCTCTTTTCCTTTAATTGAGAAATGCTTTATGAAACAATGATTCAAAGCCCCACCGAAGATCAGTTCCATGACGCTCAGCTCATCGAACTGAAAGCTGTGGGCTGTCATGCAATTTACGAGGAACACGGATCTGGTGTGTCGGACGATGGATTGTTGACATTCACGCTACAATCAAAATGCTCGAGATTCGCCTATTATCGGCATTCAAGACTTTCCGGTTTGTACGAGGGACGGCTGTGCTGTACGTTGGCGAATAGGTCGCACCGTACGAAACGGATTGTTGTAAACGACCTCAGTTGCAATCAGGCAACCTTCGTTTAGCCAATAGCGTAGCAGCCGCGCAACTCGCGTTCCTCCTTTCGCGACAGTGTTTTGCCGATGCAGTGGCTATTCGCGCCAGCGCCGCAACGATACCAAACTCAGTGAGAAGCGGATCGGTCAAGCAAGGCCTGTTGTCGGCCGCTCAAAACAAGAGACTGGGAATGAAAGTGCATGGCGGCTGAAGCGAGCTTGGGGCAGACGATTGGACCGTCGATTGTCCTGATGGGCGCGGCCGTGGTCGCGGTGCCCCTGTTTCGGCGGTTAGGCCTCGGCTCGGTTCTCGGATATTTCGCAGCCGGCGTGCTGGTCGGGCCATCTGTGATCGGCTTTTTTACTGACGCCCCCTCCATCCTGCATTTTTCCGAACTCGGCGTGGTTATGTTCCTGTTCGTCATCGGGCTGGAACTGCGACCGTACAAGCTATGGGCCATGCGCGGCCAGATCTTCGGGCTCGGCCTCGTGCAGGTTGGGGCGACGACTGCTGCCCTGTCCTTGGCGGGCACACTGGTCTTCGGCCTGCCTGCCACGGTCGCCTTCGTCGCAGGTGCGGGTTTTGTGCTCTCCTCGACGGCCGTCCTCATGTCGGTGCTGCAAGATCGCGGGGAGATTTCTAGCCCGGAGGGGCAGAAATCTGTGTCCATCCTTCTCCTCGAGGATCTGATGATCGTGCCGCTTCTGGCCCTCGGCGCGCTGCTCGTTCTTTTCGGCGTATCGAAATGGGGGCTGAACCCGTTCTTCGCTCTCTTGGCGCGGGCAAGGACTCGTGAAGTGATGACGGCGGGTGCGCTGTTGGTGGTACTGGGAGCATCACTGCTGATGGCCGGCGCTGGGCTTTTCATGGCCATGGGCGCCTTCCTTGCAGGTGTGATGCTGTCGAGTTCCAGCTACAGGCACCAGATCGAAAGCGATATTGAGCCGTTTCGCGGCCTGCTGATGGGCCTGTTCTTCATGGCGGTTGGCATGTCGCTGGATCTTGCCGTGGTGGCCGCCGAATGGGGGCTTTTGCTGGCCATGCTGGTCGCCTTCACCGTAGCCAAGGGCGCTGCTGTATATGCAGTTGCCCGTCTGTTCGGCAGCTCCGGCCACCAGGCCATGCACCGTACCTCGATGTTCGTGCAGGGCGGCAAGTTCGCCTTCGTGCTCTATGCTGCTGCAACCGCCGGCAGCGTGATCGATCCGCGCGAAAATGCGCTGTTCACTACCGTCATCATCTTCTCCATCGCGCTGACGCCGCTGCTGCTGATCGCAGCAGACCGTCTACTGCGCAGCGGAGCGTTGATGGAGGGTGTCGAGGGCGCGCGCGACCTGAGCGGAAGGATGCTCATCATCGGCTTCGGCCGCTTCGGCCAGATCGCCTCGCAACTGCTTCTGTCGAAGGGCGTCAATCTTTCCGTCATCGACATGAACCCCGGCCGTATCCGTGAAGCGGGACGTTTCGGCTTCAAGGTGTTTTTCGGCGACGGCACACGTCTCGACACGCTGCGCCACTCCGGCGCCGGTTCGGCTGAGGCCTTGCTGATCTGCATCAACGATCCGAAGGCCGCCTTGCAGATCGTCGAACTGGCGCAGCATGAATTCCCGCAGGCAAAGATATTGGTGCGCAGCTATGACCGCGGCCATGCCGTGGACCTGATCCGCGCCGGCGTCGACTATCAGATACGCGAAACGGTCGAGTCTGCCTACATGATGGGGGCGGAGGGCCTGCGTGCATTGGGTTATGACGAGCTTGACGTGGAGGCGGCGGCAGAGGACGTTCGTCGGCGCGACAATGAACGGTTGTCCGAACAGGTGCAGGGAGACGCCATGTCGGGCCTTGACCACCTGCATGTCCGGCCCGTTCCCGAGCCGCTGAGCGGCGTGGCAGCGAAATAGCGGAAGAGCCGGGACGATGAAGACATTCAGGATTGCGATTGCAGGTTTCGGCGGCGTGGGGCGGGCGACGGCGAGCCTGCTTTTATCCCGGCGAGCGCGTTATTGCGAGATCTACGACGCGGATGTGCGGCTCGTGGCCGTCTGCGGATCCCGGTCCGGTGTAAAAAGCGCATATGGACTGGAAAAAGAGCAACTCTCCACGCTTGAAGACGGGCTCTCGGGCCCGGCCTTCATCGAGGAGAGCGGCGCCGATATTCTTATCGAGGCAGGGCCAAGCGATTTCCGCACCGGGGGGCCGGGGCTTGCTTATCTTCGTTCGTCGCTTTCGGCCGGGCACGATACGATCGTGATTTCGAAGGGCGCGCTGGTCCATCGTGGTCGAGAACTGCGGGCGCTGGCCAAAGGTTCCGGCGCGATCCTGAAACTCAGCGGTGCGGCCGCAGCCGCTTTGCCGACGATCGATCTGGTCGAGCACAATCTCAAGGGCTGTGAGGTGCTCGAGGTCGAGGGTATATTGAACGCCACCACCAATTACCTGCTCGAAGCCATGACGACACGAGGGATTGGCTTCGAACACGCATTGCGCGAGGCACAGCTTGGCGGTTTCGCCGAGGCCGATCCCCGCAACGATACGGAAGGCTGGGACACGGCCTGCAAACTGCTGATCCTCGCCAATTTCGGGCTTGGCGCTGACCTTACGATGAATGATCTGACCGTCGAGGGGATCCAGTCCGTCTCCGCTGAACGGATCGAGGCTTGGCGCGGGCAGGGGCTTGTTCCGAAACTTGTCGGCCGCATTTCGCGCGGGAATGGCGCAATCCGCGCCGAGGTCGGCATCAGGACATATCCGCTTGCCGATCCCTTCGCCAACGTCCGCGGCAGGGACAAGGCGATCCGCATTGTGACCGAAGCGATGGGCAAGACGCTCGCAATCGGGTCCGGAATGGAGCCGCTTGCGACGGCCGCCGCAGCGTTGAAGGATCTGGAACATATCTTGGCGGCACGGATGGCCTGAAACCAGGCGATACAGCCATCGCGACCATTAAAGGCAAGAGGCCCCTAACGGAAAAGGAACGATATATGAGAGCTGCAGTCTATGACAACCCCGGTCCCCCGACAGTCTTAAGGTATGCCGATGTGCCGGATCCCGTCTGCGGGCCGCAGGACGTGCTGATTGCCGTCGAGGCGATTTCGATTGAGGGCGGCGACTTGATCAACCGGCGCTCGACACCGCAGCGATCCTCGTGGATCGTCGGTTATGCTGCTGCCGGGACCATCGTTGCGGTTGGCGAAAATGTGGGGGACCGAAGTGTTGGTCAAAGGGTAACGGCCTTCAACATGCATGGATCTCATGCCGAACTCTGGGTCGTGCCCGCCTCGCGCACATGGTTGGTCCCGAACGACGTTGACATGGCGCAAGCGGCGGCGCTGCCGATCTCCTTCGGGACTGCTCGCCACTGTGTCATCACCAAGGGCAAGCTAAATGAAGGTGAAACAGTCCTGATCCAGGCTGCTGCTGGCGGTGTCGGTCTGGCGGCTATTCAGCTGGCGCGTCAAACGGGGGCGAAGGTCCTTGCGGTCGCCGGCGGTCGCGAACGCCAGGCGCGCCTGACCGAGCTTGGCGCCTTTCATGTCATCGATCGACTGGAGCAAGACGTCGTTGAGGAGGTTCATCGGCTGACCGATGGCAAGGGTGTCAATCTCGTGATCGATCCCGTGGGAACAACCTTGCAGGCATCGCTTTCCGCACTGGCAATGGAGGGGCGTCTCGTCTTTGTCGGCAATGCCGGCGGCGGCCTCGATGTCGATCTGTGGTCGCCGATGCAGAATAATCAGACGCTTCACGGCGTTTTCATGGGATCACTTTTCGAACGGCCTGCCGTTCATAAAACGGTCGACGAGCTTCTCATAGCCGCAGCGGAAAGGCGTCTGGATGTCATGATCGACAGGGTTTTTCCGTTGAGAGAGGCATCAAAAGCACATGAATATGCGGAGACGACAAAGCTGTTGGGCCGCGTCGTGCTGATACCCTGATGCCCAAGATTCAGACCTTTGGTTGGGCTTGAGGAGGACCACGGTATGAAACGCCTTTCATTTAGGAACAGAAGTATCGAGGTTGCCGGGAATGTCTATTTGCCTCCCGATTTCAATGAGCACCGGTCCTACCCGGCGCTTGTTCTGGCAACACCTGGAAGCAGTGTGAAGGAGCAAATCGGCGCGATCTACGCAGCGGGATTGGCAGAGCAAGGCTTTGTGGCACTCACGTTCGATCCATCCTACCAGGGCGAAAGCGGTGACGAACCAAGAGACATGGAGGACCCGCCCTCGCGCGTCGAAGACATCCGCCGCGCAGTCGACTTCCTGACAACGCTTGTCTATGTGTACAAAGAACGCATTGGCCTGCTGGGAATTTGCGTCGGTGGCGGCTACGCGATCAACGCCGCGCTGACGGAATACCGTTTCAAGGCCGTCGGAACGGTGGTCGCCAATGACATCGGCCGGGCATCCACGGCACGCTTCCGGACATTTGCCGTACGTTGGTGGATGTCGGTAAACAACGGACGGCAGGAGCGCGCGGCGGCAACCGCCGCAGGGATCCCTGGATGCCGGACAGCCTGAAAGATGCTGAATCCGCGGGCGCTACGTATCTGGATCTGCTTGAAGCTGTCACCTTTTACAGGGACTCGCGCTATAGGCACCCGAATTCCACCAACCGGTTGCTTTTCGTAAGCTACGGCAACCTGCTCGGCTTCGAAGCTTTCAATCTCATTCCGGAGCTTTTGATACATCCACTTCAGATTATTGTTGGCGGTCGCCGGGGAACGACCGGCCAATACGAGGCCGGTCAACGCCTGTTCGATCTTTCATCGGCGGATAACAAAGACTTTTTCGTGGTCGGGGCCGCCGGCCATTACGACACGTATTACAAGCCTGAGTATGTGAAGCAGGCTATCGACCGGCTAACCGCGTTCTTTTCAAATCGTCTGATCATATAGTCGCTGGTGCGAGAGTTGGTCCCGACTCGTCTCCGTCAGCCGTTCGATCGTCAGTCGGGATTCCTTTTTTCTTGACCGCTGCTGTCGAAACACTCGATCAGCATTTCGGTCAGGACGCGGACTTTCCTTGAAGGATGGTGTCCCGGTGGGCGAACGACGAAAATTCCGGCCGGTGGCGGCGGATGATTTTTCATGACGGTCACCAGCGCGCCGGAATCGATGTAATCCTGGGTAAGGCCATCGGGGAGCGCAGCGATCCCCAATCCGGCTGCAGCAGCAACGACGAGAGCCGGCCCGTTGTCAGCCTTGAAACGCCCTTGGGGGTGGATGGTCAAGATCTTGTCGCGATCCATCACCTGCCACGTTTCCATCCCTTGCATAAGCGCCTGATGCGCGACGAGTTCCTCCGGTGTTTCCGGGGAGCCATGGGCTCTGATATAAGCGGGGCTCGCTACGTATTTTCCGTAGAGGGGGCCGACGCGTTTTGCAATCAGGTTGGAATCCTGAAGCGTGCCGACCCGGATCGCGCAATCAAACCCTTCCGCAATCAGGTCCACGAAACGGTCGCTATAGCTTGTCTGGATCTGCAGTTGCGGATGGCGCAATGCCATGTCCGCAAGGACAGATGCAAAGTGGGTGGGCCCGAACGATAGGGGTGCCGCAATTCTCAGGCGACCGCTTAGTTCGCCCGTCGGCAGGATTGTATCTCTGGCAATATCGATCTCGGCGCTGACCCTGGCCGCATAGTCGCGGAAAGTGGCGCCCGCTTCCGTCAAGGATGCCCCACGTGTAGATCTTGCGAGCAACTGGACGCCGAGCTCGGCCTCAAGCCGCGCAAGCCGCCGGCTCACCATCGACTTGGAAACGCCCAGCCGAAGCGCAGCAGGCGTGATGCCGCCCGCATCCGCTACCTCCACAAACGTCCGCAAATCTTCGATGTCCATGCTGCGTTCCCCTTTCCGCGACACTGTTTGGCACAAACGATGACTACCGCATCGAAATCGGGAATGACAAGGTCCTTTCGCAGACGGCGCTTCGGAGGGCGCTTGTTCCCTCCAGCAACGTATCTCAACCAACCGCGAACCCAGGAATTTATCTATGACCTTCCGTAACGGCCTTGACTCCCTTCTTCGTCCCGAAGATTCCGTCCTCGTCATGATCGACCATCAGCCCTATCAGCTCGCGAACGTGAACAGCCACGATCCGCAGGCGGTCGTGAACAACACGACGGCGCTTGCGAAAGCTGCAAAGGTTTTCAACGTCCCCACAATCCTGACAAGTGTGATAGCCGGCCGGGGTGGCCTGCTCTTCAAGCACCTCACCGAAGTTTTCCCCGGACAGGAGGTGATCGACCGCACATTCATCAACACCTGGCAGGACCCGAAAGTGGTGGACGTGGTGAAGTCTACCGGCCGCAAACAACTGATCATTGCTGGCCTGTGGACCGAAGTCTGCGTTGCGATGCCGGCAATCCAGGCCGCGGGCGAAGGCTGGGACGTTACGGTGATTACCGACGCATCGGGTGGGACCTCAGTCGAAGCGCATCAGGTGGCGATCCAGCGAATGATGGGGGCTGGCATCAATATGATGACCTGGCTCGCGATCGCTGCCGAGTGGCAGCGCGATTGGGCTCGTGAGGAGACCGCAGCCGCACTAACGGACGTTATCATCGAGCACGCCGGTGGCAGCGGCATTGCCTATCTGTGGGAACAGCAGCTTCTCAATACGCCTGTACAGGCGGCCAGCAAGGCCGGTCTGTAAAGGCTGAAGGAGATGGCGAGTTCTCGGCTTGATGCCAATGCAAGGTCGAGCCTCGCCATCATCGCCATTTTGGAAGGAATAACTGTGATGCCGATCAATCACTTCCCCGTCGGGCTCGAGATGGATGTGTCGTATCCGGATTTCAGAGTCGGCTTGACGCTTCTCTCGACGTCGCAGCTGAAATTCGAGATCAAAGAGGGACCGCTCAGGCACACGGAAATTGTCGATATCCATGTCGTGCCACTCGGTAACAGTATCTTCGTCGTCAGTTGGCAGGAAAAGGACGGAGCAACGGTCACCAACGTGCAGGACTACGATCGCGGGCTGATCCATTCGCATGCCACGGTGTCCGACGGTCGGTTCCTGCGCATGACCGGAACGATCACTGTGACACGGGCTGCAAACCAGAATTTTGACAGTCGGCCGCAGCGCAACAAGGCGCTTGTGCTCGAGGCGATGACCTCCCTGTTTCAGCGCCGCGATGCTTCGGCGGTGGAGAGGCTCTACGTCGTGGACTACGTCCAACACAACCCGAACATCCCACAGGGTCGCGATGCCCTGAAAGCGATTGTCGAAAGCCTACCTCACGATGTCTTCTACGAACCCGGCCTAATTGTTGGCGAAGGCGATTTCGTCGCGATACACGGCCGCATCCGCGGCTGGGCAGAAGGCCCCCAGGTCGCGGTCGATCTCTTCCGGATCGAGGGTGGTAAGCTCGCCGAGCACTGGGACGTACTTCAGAACGAAGTGCCAGTCGCGGTCGCGCTTGGGGGCGCTTCGATGTTCGACTCTGAAGAGGCGTCGCTTATCGCCGACAACGACTAAATGCGTCCTGGCTCGGCACTGTTCGACGTGCATGCGAATGAACACCAGCCGACCATTAAGCCTGTGAGGATTCACGTGGAAATCGGTATCGACAGTTTTGCAGCCATCCTTCCTGATCCCGCAACGGGAAATCTCCCGTTACCGACCGATCGCATGGCCGAGCTTATCGAGGAGGTCGTGGTCGCAGATCGCGTCGGGCTCGACGTATTTGGTATTGGAGAGCATCACCGCAGTGAGTTTCTCGACTCCGCCCCGGCCGTCATTCTGGCCGCGGCCGCGGCCCGTACCTCCCGCATCCGGTTGACGAGTGCGGTCACGGTTCTCAGCGCCGCCGATCCGGTGCGCGTTTTCCAGGAATTCGCAACCCTCGACCTGATTTCCAAGGGTCGTGCGGAGCTCGTGGTCGGCCGCGGATCCTTCATCGAGGCCTATCCGCTGTTCGGCCTTGATACGCGTCACTATGACGAGCTCTTCGCCGAAAAGCTCGACCTGTTTCTCAAGCTTGGCGAGGTGACCGACATCACCTGGGAAGGCCGCTTCCGTCCGGCACTCAAAGGGCAGGGCGTCTTTCCGCGTCCACATCAGTCGCAGCTTCCAGTGTGGATCGGAGTTGGCGGTTCGCCGGAATCCTTCGCTCGCGCCGGCGCACTCGGCCTTCCTTTGATGGTGGCGATCATCGGCGGCAGGTTCGAACGTTTCCGCCCACTTGTCGATCTCTATCGCGAAACCGGTCAACGCGCCGGGCATGATCCGGAAAAACTCAAGGTGGGAGTCCATGCGATGGGCTTTGTCGGCGAGACCGATTTGGCTGCAAAGGATGCCTTCTTCCCCGGATGGGCGCATCTGACGACGAAGATCGGCAGTGAGCGCGGCTGGTCGCCGACGAAGCGTCAGCAGTTCGAGATGATGGCGGGTCCTGACGGCGCATTCCTGGTCGGCGATCCGAAAACCGTTGCCGCTAAGATGCAGCAGGCAAGCGAAACGCTCGGTGGCCTTCGGCGCATCACCTTCCAGATGAGTACCGCTTCGCTTGATACGGAGGCGATGAAGCGCTCGATCGAACTTCTGGGCACCGAGGTCGCTCCAATCATCAGGGCGGCGCCCCTGGGTTAGGTGTCGACAGTGTAGCAACGGAGGAATGCCAAATGGACATCGAAGATCTGCGAGTGTTCGTCGAGGTTGCGGATTCGGGAGGCATCACTTCGGCCGCGCGTCGGCTGGGGGTTTCCAAGTCGATGGTCAGCCGTGCGCTCACCAGGATCGAGGGCGCGCTAGGAACTCAGCTTCTTGCACGAACGACACGTGGAGCCGGCCTGACTGAGGCCGGGGTCCTGTTTCGGGACTATGCGGCAAGGGTCTGTTCCGAGATCGACATTGCGCGCGAGGCGATCCTGCCCGAAGGTGACCTTCGTGGACGGTTCCGGGTGGCCGTTCCGCTGACATCGGGTCCGGTCCATTTCGCGCCTGTTCTCGCCAAGATGGCGCGCCATCACCCGCAGCTTCAGATTCATGCCGACTACAGCGACCGGTTCGCCGACCTGATCGTCGATGGGTTCGATTGTGCGATCCGTGTTGGCGCCCTTCGCGATTCGAACCTGATGGCAAAACGCGTCGGCCAGATTTACGGCAAGCTGGTGGCGAGCCCCGATTACATAAGACTGCATGGCTCGCCGGAGACGCCGGAGGACATCGCATCACACTACGCTCTGGTCGGTGCGGAGACGTGGCGATTCATGGATGGCGAGAAGATCATCACTGTGCAGCCGCGGGGCCGCTTCAGGACCGACAACGGAATGGCGCTTGCGAGCGCAGCCGCTGAGGGGCTGGGCATCTCCTGGCTCCCTGATTGCGTCACCCGCGATTATCTCGCTTCAGGGGCTCTCATTCCGATCATGACACGTTTTCCGCTACCGGTCGGCGGGGTCTATGTCGTACGGCCCCCCAGCCCGCATCCATCCCGAAAAGTGCGAGTTCTCTCGGAGTTCCTGATCGAATCCTTTGGGAATGACACGCATTTTTGGGGCACTGGGAGTTGATGCCGCGGACAGCGTGTTCCGCTTGTCGCAACACAGCGTAGCGCTCTGCGCGGCTAGTCGCTGGCGCTGGCGCTTTCTAGTTTCGGTGGCGGCTTTGGCTGACCGGGTAGCAGAACGAGAGGGCGGCCCCGCAGGGTCTACCCCGCAGAATGAAGAGGAGAAGATGCATGAGTTGGAACCCCGCAATTGCACCAGCCTGTCCTGAAGAGGTCGGCCTGGATGCGATCGACACTCTCATCATTCCACGTTCGCGCGACCTCGGTGGCTTTGAAGTTCGGCGCGCCTTGCCTGCGCCGAAGCGTCAGATGGTTGGCCCGTTCATCTTCTTCGATCAGGTCGGGCCTGCGGAACTTCTGACTGGTCAGGGCATCGATGTTCGACCGCACCCCCACATAGGACTCGGCACCGTCACTTATCTTTATCGCGGTGAATTCCATCATCGCGACAGCACAGGCGCCGACCAGATCATTCGCCCCGGAGCTCTGAACTGGATGGTCGCGGGCCGGGGTGTCTCGCATTCCGAGCGCATCACGCCAGAAGGCCGCAGCGGTCCGCAACGCCTGCTGGGGATCCAAACTTGGGTAGCGCTTCCCGACAGCCATGAGGATATGGCGCCGATGTTCGAACATCATGAGACACAGGCCCTGCCCATGATCGAGGATCACGGTGTCACCGTTCGGCTTATCTTGGGAAATGTCTATGGCAAGGTTGCTCCCGCGAGGATGTTTACCGAGACTTTCTATGCCGATGTCAGGCTGGAAGCAGGTGCTCGCCTGCCCATGCCGGACGATCACGAGGATCGGGGGATCTATATCGTCGAGGGTTCGATCTCGATCGCTGGCCAAGACTTCGAAGCGCCGCAGATGATGGTGTTTCGTCCCGGTGACAGGATCACGGTGACCGCTGGCGGCCAAGGTGCAAGGCTGATGGCCCTGGGCGGCGCGACACTCTCAGGACCGCGCTACATTTGGTGGAACTTCGTGGCCTCTTCCAAGGAGCGTATCGAAGAGGCCAAGGCCGAATGGCGTGCCCAGAACTGGGGCAAGGGGCGTTTCGATCTCCCGATTGATGACAGGGACGAGCACATCCCTTTGCCCGAGTAGTATCTGCTGGTCGGCTTCAAAAAGAGTATCATCTAAGGATGGGTCAGGTCGCCATGTTAGCACTGGATTGATGACGGAGGAAATGAATTGAGCCAAGAGGTTGAACGGGAGGATGGCGTGTCTAAGGGATGCTACCGGATCGTTGTTGATGGGCACGAATCCGAAATGACATACAGTCGTGCGGGTCAAAAGCTGATCATCATCGACCACACAGATGTTCCTGCCGTGTTGCGTGGCCGAAAAATCGGTGAGCAATTGGTCCGCCAGGCGGTAGAAGATGCCAGGCGGGAAGGGATCATGATTATCCCGCTTTGCCCATTCGCGAAAGCGCAGATCGAGCGTCATACGGAGTGGCAGGATGTTTTGAGCAAGTGAATAGATTCTGCCAGCCAACGAAATAGAGCCGGCTGAAAGGAGTGTTATGCAGAGAAACACATTCTTATTCCAAGAGGCGGAGCTGGCCCTGCAAGTTGCTGCCGATGAGGTGATTAATGGCCGGAAACACCCCTGATCTAACTTTGGCGGAGCGCCAGGTCGCCGATGTCATCGCTCGCGCCGACAGGAAGCTGGCTGCCGCGGTTTCGCGAGCCCTTGAGGAATCGACCAAGATCGTCGCAGCGGAAATGCGAGCCATCGACCAAGAAGATGCTGCACCGGCAATGCAATATTTTGCGGCAATTGTTCATCAGCGAATGTATTGTCTCATGTGTGGGGCAGACCCGGATACGTTTGAAGGGGGAGACCCTGAAGTTGCCTGCCACGTTATCCGCAACTCCCAGAATATTGCCAGGCACTACTGGTCCGCAGACATCGAACCGTCCCTTGCGAAATAGCGATGGATCCTCCATTGACATCGAGCGCGGCGCTACCATTGCATCGGCGGCACCTCTCATTGCCGCTGCACTCAGCGTTGAAAGAGCCATTTCGCGACGTTTGGCTGGCCGCGCCCCCGATCGCTGATACAGGTCAGATTCCTGTACGATCTGAAATCGCGGCGACCGGTTATCCGCCGGGCAATTCTGCCAGAGCACCCCATCCGCAACACATACAAGCTATCCGACAACTTCCGGCAAACGGATAGCCAATACGCACCCGACCCGCCCGCTTGACGGCGAGAGTTCGATCGGGAACCTGGTCGACTTCGGGGCCAGATGATCTCGTGTGCCAAACCGCAGAATGGGAACGAGCCGATCAACCTCGCAACCTTGACGCTACCCTCACGCCGATCATTCATCTTGCCTATAAAGGCCCTCCGCGCGGTCCTTGACGGCTGCGGTCCCGAAACATTTGAGGAGCATTTCGGTGAGTACCCTCACCTTTCGAGAGGGATACTGGCCAGGCGGCCTCACGACGAAGATGCCGGCTGGCGGAATCGGATGACGCGTCATGATTGGCACCAGTGCACCAGAACCAATATGGTCCGCGACAAGCGGTTCTGGCAGATAGGCGATCCCGATTCCATCCAGAGCGGCCGCTACGAGGGACATTGCGTTATCAGCTATGAAACGTCCCTGGGGACGCACCGTGACAATCTTGTCGCCATCCATGAATTGCCACTTCTCGGCGTCCCGCATAACGACTTTATGATTCACAATCTCGTCCGGTGTTTCGGGAGCACCGTAAGCCTCGATATAGGCGGGACTTGCAACCAGCTTGCCAAAAATTGGTCCGATGCGCCTTGCGACGAGGTTCGAGTCCGGCAGATGCCCCAGCCGAATTGCGCAATCAAAACCCTCTCCCACGAGATCTACGAAGCGATCAGTATAGGAAGAAAGGATTTGTAGTTGCGGGTGTCGGATAGCCATCTGGGAGATGACAGGAGCAAAATAGGTCGGACCAAATGACAATGGCGCGGCTACGCGCATGCGGCCTCGAAGCTCACCGGCGGGCAGGATCGTTTCGCGCACCACGTCCAATTCCGCGGAAGTCCTGGCTGCGTAATCTCTGAATGTACAACCTGCTTCTGTGAGCGCTATACCACGCGTTGTCCTTGCAAATAGCTGCGCGCCGAGTTCCCCCTCAAGCCTGGTGATCCGCCGGCTGACCATCGACTTGGAGATACCCAGTCGTATCGCTGCGGACGATACTCCGCCCGCATCAGCAACTTCGACAAATATTCTCAGATCCTCAAGTTCCACAAAGCGTTCCTTATTTTGCGACACGGCTTCACACGAACGAGGACTACCAAGGCAAACAAGAGAATGACAACTTCGCTGCGGCTGACTCTCCCATGAGGGCATCCTCGCAACGTGCCTCACGAACCGCCAATATAGGATTTATTCCATAATCTTTCTAACGGATTCAACTCACTTCTTCGTCCATCGCACGCATCCGTAAGGCGCTGGCTTGCGCATGACCGCAATTCGTAAAAATCAGTCGAACGAGGGTAAAATGATCAGAAAAATATTCATCGCGTTTGTGACAACTTTTTCTTTCTCTGTGGTTCAGGCACAAACGATGCAGGAACAGTCCGGCGCTGATCTGATCGTTTTCAACGCAAAGATCTTCACCGGCAACCAAGCTCAGCCCGAAGCTTCGGCTTTGGCGGTCAAGAAAGGTCGCATTTATTCCGTCGGCTCTGATGTGGACGTTCTCGGTCTGAAAAATTCCAAAACCGAGATCATTGATGCTCGCAGCCGCAGACTGATCCCCGGCATCATCGATGCCCATATCCATGTCCTCAATGACTTGGCCTATAACTACAATGTAAGATGGGATGGTGTGCCGACGCTTCGTCGCGCATTGGCCATGCTGAGTGAGCAGGCCGCACGCACGCCGGAGGGCCAGTGGGTTAAGGTGATTGGAGGCTGGTCACCATACCAATTTGAGGAAAATCGCTTTCCCACGCTGGACGAATTGCGCGCCGCCGTGCCCGATCGTCCCGTGATCGTGCAATATGCCTATAACCAAGCCTTCTTGAACAAACAGGCGATGGAGGCATTTGGCGTGGGCACCGATCGGTTCCCAAAGGTGCCGGACATCGAATTTGAAAAGGACAGCCTCGGCAATCCGACCGGCGTGGTCCACGGCTACACCTGGTTGTTTCTCGCCCTCGAGAGCATGGTGCCGCAGACCACGTTCGAAGAACAAGTGAGTTCGTTGATCTATAGCATTCACGGTCTGAACCGGACCGGCGTGACCTCGATCATCGATAATGGCGGCAGGTGGCCATACCCGGAGGCCCAGGCGAGGGTAGCCATGCTCGCCCGAGACAACCGCCTCAATGTGCGGATGCCCTTTGTGGACTTGCAACTCGGCGACGGCGGGCCGGTGAACATGGTGGATCTGGAAATCGAAGCCATCACGAAAACGGCGCCGATAAGTCCAGGACAAAACCTGCACCCCACCCTGGCACATGGCCATGAATATCGAGGTGCCGGGGAGGTTCTGAGCGGGGAAGTGCACGATCATGAGAACTTCGACCGTCCGGCGGTCATCATCGAGCCTGAGAAGATGCGGCGCTTTGTCGAGCACGATGTGATGAAGCTCGTCCAGCGGCGCATTCCGTTCCGCATGCACGTTAGCTACAACGAGAACATCTCGCCCTTTCTCGATGCCCTTGAGAAGGTGAACGAAACGATCCCGCTCGATGGCCTGAAATGGAGTCTCGAGCATGCGGAGACCATCAGCCCGGAAAACATCGATCGGGTGAAGAAGCTGGGAGGCGGCATCGCCCTGGACGCCAAAATGGCGCTGCACGCCGATGGTTTCATCAAGACATATAGTCGTGAGAAGGCGTTGGAGACGCCGCGTCTGCGCAAACTCGTGGATAGCGGCATCCCGCTGGCCATGACCACCGACGCTTTCCGGGCTGCCACGTTCAACCCGTGGGTCGGTATAAGCTGGATGGTGTCCGGCAAGTCCGTGTCCGGATCGGAGGTTCTCGCCGAGAACAACCGCCTCTCCCGCGCCGAAGCGATGAAGCTGTTCACCAGTGGGGCAGCCTGGTTCATGAATGCAGAAGCCGAGCTAGGCACAATCGCCCCCGGAAATCTGGCCGACTTCGCCGTTCTTGACAGGGATTACTTCGCCGTGCCGGAAGAGCAAATCAGCTCTATATCGTCTGTCCTAACGATTATGGACGGAAAGGTCGTGTTTGGTGCACAGGACTATAGCGCTCTATCGCCAAAACTGCCCGAAATCCTTCCAGCCTGGTCACCCGTAAAATACTTCGGCAGCTATCATGGGGAAAAATGAACCCCGCGGAAAGGTTTTCTCCGCCTTCCCCAACAGTCCCATTGCAGAAGCTCGTTGGACTCCGGTTCCGCCGCATGGCCGTTCCCTACTGCGTTGGAAGCACCATCGCCTGAATGTAGGATCAGCAATTATTCAAGACGCGAGTGCCGACGACCAAGAGCGCTCGCTGTTCAAAAGTAAGGTTGATGAGATCTTGGACGAGGCATCTCGAAAAGTCACGTTGTCTCCAGCCTCGTCATCTCGTCTCAAACGCCCTCATGCTTCGGCGTGCCAGCGGCGGACGGCTGCGATCACCCTCGGAAAGCTGACGCAGGATGTGGGTATGGGCCGAAGGCTGAAAGGGAGGATGATTGACCGACAGAGATGTGCCGTCTCGCGTCGTTCAATAGCGCTCGGTCTTGGGTCCGTATCCAAGGCGCGGACACTCCTGCTTTCGCTTGCCGCCCTTGCCTTTGCTCAATGGGACTACCGGCCAGCCCTGGCGGATGATTCTCGCTTGGAGCAGGAGAGGCCCTCGATAAAAGCCGACCGGTCGCGGGAGGACTGGTCGCGCCTCGCGGATTCGAAACTGAAGACTCAACCGCTGGATAGTCTCAAATACATTCCGTTGTTTTCCTCCAATCCCAACAGCTACATCTCGCTCGGACTCAATCTACGCGAAATCTTCGAAGTCAGTGATGCGCCGGCTTTCGGAACCGTGCGTGCGAACCCCAGAGACTCTTACTGGTTACAGCGCGCGCAGTTCCATATCGACGCTCACCTGAATGAAAACTGGCAAGTGTTCACGCAGTTCGAGGATGTGCGTGCGTTCAACAAGACGGTGATCGGTCCTAACGACGCAAACCGATTTGACCTTCGGCAAGCATTCGTCGGCTATACGCAGGAGACTGACGCCGGAACATTCAGGGCAAGGGTCGGCCGTCAAGACTTTGCCTTTGACCTGGAGCGGTTCGTTTCAACGCGCGACGGGCCAAATGTCCGCCAGTCATTCGACGCTGTCTGGGCCGGGTGGGAGACGGATGCATGGCGCTTCTATGGTCTTGTCAGCCGGCCTGTTCAGTATCGCGATGACCGCCCTTTCGATGATCGATCAAACGGCGATGCAATGTTCAGCGGCGCGCGCGTTGAGTGGCAGCTCTCGCCGACGATCGAGGCATCCGCCTATTACGCGCTTTATCAGCGCAAGGACGCCACCTTTCTCACCGTGTCGGGTGAGGAGGACAGGCATATCCTCAATATCCGGACGGCTGGCAAATATGCCGGCTTCGACTGGGATGCGGAAGCGATGGGACAGGTTGGCAAGGTGGGCCCAGCCGACATTCTGGCCTGGGCCGTGGGTGCGAGGACCGGCTACACCTTCGAGGATCTCACCTGGTTGCCGCGGATCGGTCTGCAGTTCGACGTCGCGTCGGGCGACCGGGACGCGAGTGATGGCACGCTCGGCACCTTCAATCCGCTGTTTCCGAACGGCTTCTATTTCTCGCTCGGTGGTCATACTGGATACGCCAACCTCGTCCACATCAAACCATCGGTCACCGTTCAGCCGACAGAAGACCTGACCCTGATGGCAGGGGTCGGACTGCTCTGGCGACAGACAACACAGGACGCCGTCTACACCCTGCCAAGCATTCCCGCGGCTGGCACGGCGGGTCATGGGCCAGCATGGACGGGAGCCTATTTGCAAGCCGAGGCGGACTATCGCTTCAATCCCAATCTCACGGGGTCACTGGAAGCCGTCCATTATCAGGTCGGCTCGGCGCTTCGCGACGCCGGAGGCCGTGACAGCAACTATGTTCGAGCGGAATTGAAATACTCATGGTAGCGAATGCACAGCCAAACGCACCAACACCGGCCTTTCGCCGTGCGAAACATCTTTTCTCGTTAGAAACCAACCATTCCATATCACATTATTTATAAGTCCACCGACGTGTTTAGGAGACCTGTGCGCGGAGAGGTTTTTCCTTTCCTGATCAATGGGTTGCCGACATCGATCTGCTGAGAAGCGATTCACGAACCATCCTCGCGCAACCATCGGCGCCTTGACTTCGTTGGTCCTGAACAAAGGCTAACGTATTGATCTTCTGTCGGTTTGAAGATTGAGCAGTATCCGATTTGGCCATGAGAACGGTGACGACCGCCATCATAAAGGCACGCCAAAGAGCCAGCTTCCGTCATCTTCTGGCTGTGATTAACGAGTCCTGCCCCCAGGTGGCATATGGTGCGGCGAAGCCTTTTGTCTATCGAATGGTTCTCGGTTCGAATCTTCTCAAGACGTTGGCATTTGAAGTGAGATTTCCGATGAGTGCTGGATACGCATCATCTACCCGTCATTATGGCAATTGAACTAATGCCATCAATGAGCAAGATGAGGCCGACAATGGCTCGTCCGGTTTCAGACTCGCTCAAAGAATAGCAGCCCTTCGGCAACCGACCCCATGTCTGCCATTCAGACCTAAATTCTAAATTCCCGAACACTGCCATCTGGCGTCGTTGAACCCTGTGAGCGATACGCGTCGATTTTGGTAATCAGCTCGGAACTGCTCGAGGTGCGACTTACGTGGCCTGGCGTCTGGCGGCGAAAGCGCCGGGTGGTGTTCCGACATGCCGCGAAAAGGCCATGCTGAATGAACTGACCGACCCATAGCCGACACGCCGCGCGAGTTCGGCCATGGCGATATTTCCCCTCACCAGCATGTCCTTTGCCACTGCCATCCGCCAAGCCGCTACATATTCCATGGGCGTGGATCCGACCTTGCCGTGAAAGCGGTCAAAGAAGGTGGAGCGCGACATGCCTGCTGCAGCGGCCAGGCCCTGAACGGATAGACTCGCACCGGGGTCTGCATGGATCTGCCGCAGCGCCAGGGCAAGTCGTGGATCGGCAAGGCCACGGAGCAAACCGGGTTCTGCCATCGTGCTTTCGACGGAGCGCAAGGCCTCGACCAGCAGCAGTTCCAAAAGCCGCCCGAGCACCATGTCGCGCGCCGCCCGATCGCTTTGCGTCTCTTCCTGGATCATCTGAACGAGCACGATCAGGCGTCCCTGTGCGCGCACATGGATGACCGCCGGTAGCAGCGAAACGAGCAGTTTCCGGTCCGGCGAGGCAAAGCTGCAGTGGCCCACCAGGCACCGCACCTCGGTCGGTGCGTCCTGTTCGCCCAGGCGGAACATGCCGGGACCGATCTCCAACGGCAGGTGCGGGGCGCCGTTTGGCGGCGGATTGATGCTCGACATGGTGAAATCGAAGACTTCCGGCACCAGCACGAAGTCTCCTGCTTCAAGGACAAGCGGTGCACGGTCCCGAATAGTCAGAAGGCAAGTGCCTTCGACCATGGCGCAGTAGAACGGACTTGCCATGTTTGTACGCTCAACGCCCCAGCGCCCGCCGCCGTTGACAAGCTTGGCGATCGAGGGCTCCGGCTTGAGCAACGCGACAACGCTGGCGAGGGGGTCAGTTGTCGAAATAGCCATATTCGGACTTTCAGTGAAGTAATATGGACGTTCAAATATAGAAAGTCCGAAAGTCTTTGTCCATCTTTCGTCTTAGCAACGACAGGAGATACATTAATGCCCAAAATTCTTATCACCGGTGCTTCGTCGGGTTTCGGTCTCGCCACGGCGGAACTCTTCCTCGCTCAGGGATGGGAGGTCATCGCGACCATGCGCGCGCCGGCGGCACACACTATGCCAGCGCACGATCGACTACACAGCTTGTCGCTCGACGTGACCGATGCAGCGAGCATCGCGCAGGCAGTCGCAGACGCCGGTGCTGTCGATGCGCTCGTCAACAATGCCGGGGTCGGCATGTTGAACGTGCTGGAGGGTGTAGACATGGCCAAGGCCCGCGAACTTTTCGAGACCAATGTCCTCGGCACAATGGCTATGACCCAGGCTGTCCTGCCGGGCATGCGCGCGCGACAAACCGGCGTCATCGTCAACATCAGTTCCAGTGTCACGCTGCGCCCGTTTCCGGCACTGTCGGTCTATAGCGCCAGCAAGGCCGCCATCAATGCGTTTACGGAAAGTCTCGCCCTTGAGATGGCGCAATTCGGTATCCGCACGCGGCTTGTCTTACCGGGTTCCGCCCCGACGACCGCCTTTGGAAAGAATGCCGTGGCACGCATGGGGATGGACGTCCCGGCGCCCTATGAGGCTTTCGTGCAAGATTATTTTGCAACGATGCGCAGCTCGACCGAGAAAACAGAGGCTGACGACGTGGCGCAGGCCGTATGGCGAGCGGTGACAGAGCCGGATGCGCCGATGCGCCTGCCCGCAGGCGCCGATGCAGAAACAATCTTCAGCCAAACAACCACCCAGGCCAACGGCTGAGTCCACTGCTCTCTTTGAACCGGCGACCCGCTGGGTCGCCTACAAGCATGAAACACAGGATAATCTCATTGATCTATCGCGTTCCATCCCCCCGGGGCCGGGTTAACCGTAGCCTATACCCCAATCATCCTGCCCATGGCGGGACGCACACCGCTTGAACTGCGCCTGACAGCACCGGCCAAGGGTGACGCTCTGCCAATTGTGCTGTTGTCGCACGGGGCCGGACCGTCCAAATATGTTCCGTCCAAGGATGGCCGCGCTCGTTCTCGATCAGATCGGCGATGCGCCAATCACAACGGCTCGTCACCTTGGCGACGACGGGATCGCGACAAGGGGCCAAGTTTCAATGCCTGCTATTCGCCGAGTGAGGCGGCGATCTGCCCCAGCATGCTACCCCCCAACCCTTTTCGGTTTGAGGCATGTACTGTGCCCACTGTGCGTCCATCCTGTGCTCGATCGTCGCTTCGCAGCCATCGCCAAGCGAGCGGATGGTGAGTGTGACGATGGAGGTGTCTTCCTGTTCTTCCTTCTCGGATGTAAACCAGCTGAACACCAACTTACGGGGCGATCGATCTCCCGATAACAGCCCCAGTGCACCGCCTCGCCATCGTCCCGCATATCGGAGAAGGTGAAGCGGCCGCCGACACGAGGGTCGATTTCGACGCGCTTCACGTCCATCGGCCCCATGCCCGGAAAAGGTTGCTGCATCCAGCGGTGCGCCACTTCAGGGTCGAGCCAGGCATCGAATACGCGCTCAGCCGATGCCTTGAACCTGTGACTTACCCGGGCTTTGACAGTTTCGACCACTCTCACGATTCCTTATCTGGTGTTTGGGTTGCATCCTCGGCCATCAATATCGCGTCGAGCGCCTCAAGCCGGTTGGTCCAGAAGCGCTGTTGGCCCGCGATCCAGTCCTGTGCGGCATGAAGCGGCTCAGGCCGAAAGACATCGAGAATGACAATGATGCGGACTTTGAAACGGATGATTTCGAAGAAGCCGCAGAGTAGCAAGGAGAGGGGCGGCGCAAGTCGCCCAATTCATACCGAATACCATTGCAATAATCAGGATATTCTGCATTATACAGAAAATACAGAAAATGAGGAAGCCATGGCCACCAAAGTATCAACTGCCGAATTCATCCGCCATTTTGGCCGGTTTCATGATCAGGCGCAAAAGGAACCTATCGTGCTCACAAAACACGGGCGCGATACGGTTGTTGTCCTGTCTAAGGAAGAATTTGAACGCATGCAAGGTAATGGTGATCCGCGCCGAGTTTTTGCAATGGGCGAGACACCTGCCGATCTGGCAGAAGTTTTGCTGAATGGACTGGACAGCCAGATTGCCGAACTGGAGGCAAAAGCGGATGAATAAGGAATCGCGCTTTAGCAGCGGAGCAATCGTTCGTTATCCCTACCTTTGGCGCTGGCAATCGGATAAGGGGCGAGAGCATGGCGAAAAAGATCGTCTGGTTTGCCTTGCAATGGCTCTTCCCGATCCACGCCAGAAACTCACTCATCTGTCATCCTTGCTATATCAGGTACGTCACAGCTCGATGAACAATCAGCTATCGAGATTCCGGCACTGGAAATCAGGCGGGCAGGGCTGCGTGAACATAAACGGGCTTGGCTGACAATCGGCGAATACAATTATGACGTGCTTGAGCGATCCTACAACTTTGATCCTGCCCAAGAGCCACAAGGCCGGTTCAGTGACAAGTTCCTGCTCGAAATTCAGCGCGCCTTGCGTCCAATGTTGCAATCGGCCAGAGGCAGAATTGATAGGACGAGCTAAGCAGCGACAAAACCAACGGTATCAGCGCTCGCCCCCGCGTAGCGTGCGGGCATCGAGCCCGCTTGCTACCCGTATTCTTGAAGGCCGCGTCTCTCCCGCGCCTTCAGCCAAAAGCCTCGGTCAGCTCAGAGAGCGGGGCTTTTCCCGATTCATGGATGTCAAAGCTGATTAGAGATGTGACGCTTTCGGCAAAGTAAAAATGCGACTGCAGGTCGATGAAGGACACGATGGTCAGCCCCCGAGCTGTCCGGCTGGACCGGGTTGCAAGGGCAGATCGATCGGGGGCGGGTGAAAGCGCACCCCTTCGGCTTTAGCTTCCCCCATAGTCGCGTCAACTTCGGTCATGGCGAATGCAGACGCAGGGTAATGAAATCGAAGGCTTGGTGAAAGATCGGATGCCAGGTGTGATCCAGCGGCGAACCCAAAGGATGCCAGAAAAACGAAAATGTATGACTATGGTCATCTTCCGCTGCACAGACGCCATCTGTCTGGCAAACCGAACGAATGCCAAACGAAGAAATGCCACACAGCGCGGTCAGATCCTATCTCCCTGCTTCCTAACGCCTTCATCGGAAATTCAGCGAGCAATCCACTCTCCTCGCAGAGTTCACGCGTGGCAGCATGTTGCGGAAACTCGTCCTTCTCAATCGTGCCTTTGATGAATTGGTTTCCCGCCGATGGGTGCGTGAAGGCAAGGATTGCTAGACCCTGATCTGTTGCCCGAGTGACGATGGCGCAAGCTTTGCGTCTCGAAGCATCAGGATGTCAACGGCAACTCCAAGCCAAAAGCGGCCTTATTCAGCCGCCTCTATCCGTGCCAGCGCCTTCTTCCGGCGTGCGATAACTTCGGGATCGTTCATGTAATCCGTCCGGCCACGTGGTTTGCGCTTTTGATAGCCATTGCTCTGACTGCCATCAGGAAGGGCAAACATATGGTTGGTCTGGCCCGCGCGGCGCGGGCCGCTCTTGCTGCGCTGCAGCTCGCGACCGGATTGCATCTCTGCGACGAAGGCCAGCACGTCATCAAGACGCTCGTTCACAATCTCTGTTCTTTGTACCGAACGCAGCTTCTCGCGGGCCAACGTCGGACCGAAGTCATGATAGTGTTCACGCACGATATCCAGGATCGCATTGCGAAACGTCTCCGGATAGCGCGGGTTGCTCGGCTGGCCGCGGCTGATCGACAGAAGCTTGGCGGCGTTGCCAACGCTCAACCGTCGGTCTCTAACTTTTTGAACCGCCTCCAGGCGGTGAAACTCTTTCTGGGACATCGTAACAAGGGGGAAGAACAAGAACTGTGATGGCGACACGCCCTCGCGCCGGGCAATTGCCGAAACATTCGCACCAGGTTCCAGTGTCTCGTCCACTAGCCGTGTCTTCGTCTCGTCTGTCCAGCCACGACGAGGCTGCAATGGCCGGGCTTCGAGGTGCTCAACGATGGCACCGTAGACATATTATCGTCTGGTGGCTAACCTCGGAACCCGCTATTCTATGCCGGGTTGGTAAACCCGGCGAACTAGTCGCGTTGTTTTGAGGTTGCATGGCGAACACTTTTCCACATGGCACAGTCCACGAAGCACGCGAAGATCTTCAAGCAGCCTTGCGATTGGATCCGAAAGTCTTTGAGCTGTGGGATAGTCTGACGCCGCTCAGTCGGAATGAGTTCATCTGCTGGGTGGATGATGCGAAACAACCAAAGACGCGGCAGCGTCGCATTGAGCGAACCTGTGACGAACTGTTGGAGGGCAAGAAGCGCCCCTGCTGCTGGGCGGGCTGCATTCATCGCACGGACAAGGCACCGAGCCGATGGCAACAGGCAGTCTTGATTGATCCGCAGGGAAGAACAGGTCGTAAACCGGCCTAAACGAACGTCCCCTTTTCGTTCTTCCCAGAAAAATACTGCCGAACCGCTACCCCCCAATCACTGACAGTGCTGCAACCTAAGCGGACCGGCGACTTTCAAGAACCGCCTTGTCAGCTTGAACGACCGAAATGGGCGCGCAAAGAAACCGTCGTTGTTTGGCTCCTTTCATTCCCGTTTTAGCAGGAAGACAGGATAGTGGCGGTCTGCAGCTCATATCTTTTCGGGATGTTGTCATAAGGGAGTTGTTGAAAAAGAAGGCTTTGACGGGGATTGTAGACATTTAAGCTATAATCCAAAGTGCTCGAAATTCGCGTGTTATCGCCTTTTTCAAAGGAAGCCTTGCGAGCCTTTCGCGGCGCGTAAGACCGATGAGTTTCTAACAACTTCCCTGATTGTAAGCAGCATTAATCTGTACATCGTATGTTCGACTCCAATCAAGGCGAACAATTTTACGCCGCTGAATTCCAGCGCCTGAATGAGCTTTTGCGGACTTTTTGTCTCTAATCGAAACTACTGAAAACTGCGTATTATCGGCATTTACAAAGGAACGTCTTGATGCGCCGTATGTGAAAAAGGCCATATTATACATGAGTTGTTGGTCTGCAGAATCCTTTTGCATGCCGATCGGCAGAGTGAACAAGTCGCCCCTGAAAGAATGTAGCCAGGACCTTTGTGCCGGCAATTTCTTCAGGGGATACCTCGGTCAGATCGCGATCCAGCACAATCAGATCGGCAGAAAGGCCAACGGCCAATTGGCCGGTTTTCTCGCCAAGCCGCATGGCCAAAGCAGGGTTTCTGGTGAAAAGCGGCAAGGCTTCTTTGAGACTGATCGCTTGCTCGGGAGCATGGACGCCGGGAAATCTGCCGGTGGGATCCTGGCGTGTGAGCAAACCGGACAGGGCAAGCCATGGATTGATATCGGCAAAGATCGTCAGCCAGTCTGATCCGATGGCGACATCGGTACCAGCGTCGAGCAGGCTGCGGATAGGCCACGTGGAGGCATATCGCTTATCACCGACAATCCGTTTATGGGTAAGACTTGCGCTGCTGGGAAACCACAATGGTGGGTTGAGATCGGCAAGGATATTCAACTGCGACAGACGAGCGATATCGTCGGGCCGAATGAACTGGCCATGCGCGATGTGATGCTGTGGACCATTAGGGCCATTTGTTCGCCGCACTTCTTCGACCGCGTCGATAACCGTGAGAACAGCGCGGTCGCCGATGGCGTGTATCTTGACGCTCAACCCCAGTGTGTCGAAGCGTAAAATTTCCGCCGCCAGTTCCTGAGATGAAAGGGCCATGGTGCCGCGATGATCCGGCAAGACATCGGGATTATCGCACGGGTATGGATCAATCATGGCGGCGGTACGCAAGGATGGAACGCCATCAAGAAATATCTTGGCTGCGCCGGCGATCATATGCTCCCCGCAAATGTTCCGGTGCTCAGCCAACAGGTGTTCGGCCGCCGCCGGGTCGTAGCCCGGGCACGTACTGCTCAGCGCAAGGGTAAACCCGGTCCAGCAGGTGAGGCGGCCCTGATCGTCCAGGGCACGAAAGGTGTCCAGCATGTCCAGTGTGCTGCTCGCATCGCAAAAGCCGGTCATTCCCACACTGTTGAACAATGCAACAGCCTTTCCCGCGACTTCGACCATCTGCTGCGCGGTGAGGGCTGGAATTTTGTCCTGCACAAGCCATACTGCCGTTTCGTGCAGCAGGCCGGTCGCCTGGCCGCCCGCCCTGACGATCTCGCCATCCGGCGGATCGGGGGTATGTACGGTTATACCGCCGCGAGCCAAGGCCGCTGAATTGGCAAAGATGCCATGCCCGCTGACATGTTCAAGGACGACCGGTCGGCCATTGCTAATGGCGTCGAGCATATGTAGCCCCTCGATGCCAAGCCGCTGCATATCTGCCAGTGCAGTTGGCCCGAAAGCGCTGCCGATAATCCACTCGCGTTCACCCTCCTCGATAGCGGCAAGCCGGATGCGCTCAAGCACGGCCGCAAAATTGTCCGTCGGTTCAAGCCGCGTGCTGTAGAGTTTGACGATCATGCCCGGCAGCGCATGGAGATGAAAATCGATGAGACCCGGCATGGCAAAACGGCCTTGCAGGTCACGCATGTCGGTTGTCTCATCGATCAACAGCTGCATGTCGTGCAGCCGGCCGAGCGCAAGTATTTTGCCGTCCCGGCCGAAAGCGATGGCGTCAACGACGCTTGATGCTGCATCGAGTGTATGAATTCTGCCATTATGCAATATACGTCTGGCTGTCATGCTTGCGTTCTCCTTCGCGCGATCATGATTGGCCATTGTCTCGTCCGAGCAGGAAATCGGCACAACGTTCAGCGATCATGATACAGGGGGCATTGGTATTGCCGCTGACAAGGGTCGGCATGACAGAGGCATCGGAAATGCGCAGGCGCTGCACGCCAATGACCTGCAGCTTGTTGTCGACGACTGACAGCGGATCCTTTCCCATCTTGCAGGTACCGGCCGGATGGTAGACTGTCTTGGCGATTGAACGTGCGTGGTGGATGAGTTCCATATCGCTTTCGGCATCTGGTCCCGGTGCAAGTTCACGAAAACCCAGGGCCTGCATGGAGGGGGCGGCCAGGATGCGGCGTCCCAGACGGATGCCTCGCACGAGCGTATCGATATCATCCTGATGGGTCAGATTATTACCAACAAAGACAATCGGGTCCTGCGGATGAGTGCTTCGCAAAGAAATTTTGCCTCGCGACATTGGACGCAGGATGCAAGGGTTAATCGACACACCGTGTCCTTGCATGTGACCGCGCATTGCATCGCCGACAAGAGCAGGCGTGACATGGAACTGTATATCCGGTCTGCCCTCGCCGGCAGTATCGACGAAGCCGCCGGTCTCAACGACGTTCGATGTCAGCAGTCCGGACCGGGCAAAGAAATATTGCAGGCCATTTGCGATGGCACGAAAACCCTTGTCCTGTCCTTTGAGCGATATGGGTCGGTCGGTTATGCCGTAAACGGATGCGGTGATGTGATCCTGAAAATTTTCGCCCACACCTGGAAGGTCGCGCATGACGGGTATGCCATGTTGTTGCAACTGCGAGCCTGGCCCGATACCGGAGAGCATCAGCAATTTGGGCGTGGCCAGTGCCCCTGCGCTCAAGACAACTTCCTCCTTGGCCCGCGCTGTGTGCAAGGCGCCCCCGCGCGTGCGGTAGCGAATGCCAGCTGCCGCGCCATTTTCAAGAATGAGGCCATGCGCTTCGCTCTGCGTACGGATGGTCAGCAAGGGCGATTTTAGAACTGCCTTGAGAAAAGTTGCGGCGGTGGAGGCGCGTTTCTGGTTGAAGGTTGTTGTCTGATAAAAACCGATACCGTCCTGTGTAGCGCCATTGAAATCGGCGCTGTAGGGCAGGCCCACTTCCTGCGCCGCCCGAACGAAAGCCGAGCTGATGGGATGGCGATGGCGCGGTTCGGATACTTTGAGTTCGCCGCCTGTGCCATGGAATACGCCGGAAAACGTTTCATTGTCTTCCGAGCGGCGAAAGACCGGCAAAACCTCGCTGTACCCCCAGCCTTCGCAGCCCAGATCGCGCCACGTATCATAATCTTGCGCCTGCCCGCGAATATAGATCATTGCATTGACAGAGGAGCCGCCGCCAAGCGTGCGCCCTTGCGGGACCGTAAGAACCCGGCCATTGGCACCCGGTTCCGGTTCAGTTCGGTACATCCAAGTTCGTTTCGTGCCGAGCACGCGAACGAAAGTCGCGGGAATATGGATGAATGGCGTGTTATCGCGTGCTCCAGCTTCAAGCAGCAGTACGCTTTTGCCGGCCATTACCAGCCGGTTCGCCAGAACACAGCCTGAAGATCCTGCGCCAACGACAATATAGTCATAAGATTGCACCTGTGTTCCTCCTCCGGCGCTAAATTTGACGTGTTCAGGCTCCGATATGACTGATCAGTTTCACGGTCATGAAAGCATCGAGGCTTTCCGCGCCCCCCTCACTGCCATAGCCGCTTTCCTTGATGCCGCCGAAGGGTGTTTCTGCCGCTGCAATGCCGAAATGATTGATCGACACCATGCCCGCATGCAGCTCGTCTGAGAACCGGTTCGCGGTTGCAAGTGAACGCGTAAAAGCAAACGCGGCGAGACCGAATTCGAGGCGGTTGCTGCGTGCAATTGCCTCGTCGATGGAGGTAACTTTGGCCAATGCGGCGATGGGGCCAAAAGGCTCGTCATTCATGATGCGGGCGTTTTCGGGGACATTGGACAACACTGTCGGCTCGAAGAAGAAACCGGCATTGCCGACCCGCCGCCCGCCGCAATCCAGATGTGCTCCTGTAGCAAGGGCATCCTCGACAAAACCGTCCATGGCATCGAGCCGGCGCGGGTTTGCCAGCGGGCCCATTTGCGTCCCCGCGTCAAGACCGTCGCCGATCTTCAGGGTCTTGGCTGCTGCGACGAAGGCCATGCGAAACGCGTCGTAGACGGGCTCTTCAATGTAGAAGCGGGTTGGTGACGCGCATATCTGGCCTGCATTGCGGTATTTGAGCATAACGCCAAGACGGACGGCCGCCTCGATATCTGCGTCTTGCGCGACAATGAACGGCGCATGTCCACCGAGTTCCATCGTCGCGCGTTTGACCCCGGCGGCAGCCAATGCGCCCAGATGCTTGCCCACCGGGACCGATCCGGTAAAGGATACCTTGCGGATGATGGGGGATGCGATCAGATATTCGGATACTTCCGCGGGAATACCGAAGACGATGTTGATGACACCATCGGGCACACCGGCATCCTGGAAGGTGCGGGCGAGCTCAATGCACGCCGATGGGGTTTCCTCGGGCGGTTTGGCGATGATCGAACAACCCGCGGCGAGCGCTGCGGAGATTTTTCGCACCAGCTGATTGACGGGAAAGTTCCAGGGCGAAAAGGCGGCAACGGGGCCGACAGGCTCCCGGATCACCATCTGGCGGGCCCCGGGGATGCGGGAGGGAATGACGCGGCCATAGGTTCGGCGCCCTTCTTCGGCATGCCATTCGACGTGTTCCGGCGCGGCGTTGGCTTCACCGCGCGCTTCGGCCAGCGGTTTTCCCTGTTCACGGACCATGTGGTGGGCGATTGTATCGGCCCGCTCGCGCAGAAGCGCCGCCGCGCGATGCATGATTTTAGCCCGTTCCAGCGCTGTCATCTTGCGCCATGTCTGAAAGCCTTTGGCGGCAGCCGCCAGGGCGTCGTCGAGATCGGCCCTTTCACACAAAGGCAGGCGGGCGATTGTCTGGCCGGTTGCAGGATTTCTGACATCGCCCGCGCGGGTTCCGGAGGGCGCACGCCAGGTGCCGTCAATCAGGAGTGGTTTATCCAGCATGGAGTTTTCTTTCCTCGTTTTTATTGGGAACGGGCCGGGGCAGGGCGGCTGCGGTTGCCGCATATTCGAGTGCTATCCGCTTCACGATGTCTGCAGCGGGTAGAATGTCCGAAACCAAGCCAGCGCTCTGGCCTGCCTCGATCTTGCCCATTTGGGTGTCGCCGCCAAAGGCCGCAGCTTTCAGGGAGGCTGATTGGAAAAACGCGCGCCTGACGTCTTCCGGCGTACCCTGGCGTTCGATTTCCATCATGCGGTCGGCAAAAACATTGCGAAGCACGCGGATCATGCCGAGGTCGCGCCCCACGACAACCGTATCGCCAATGCGCGCCTGCAGCACAAGGTCCTTATAGGCGTCATGAAGCCGGGCCTCGCACGATAACATGAAACGCGTGCCGAACTGTGCCGCGCCTGCGCCCAGTGACAGGGCTGCCGCCAGTCCCTGGCCATCGGTAAATCCGCCGCTGAGAACAAGCGGCACATGCGGAACGGCTTTGGCGATGGCACGCCCCAGCACCAATGTTGAAACCAGATCCGGCGGCGGATGACCGCCAGCCTCGCCGCCCACGGCGATCAGTGCATCAACGCCGGCATCGGCCGCCTTGCGGGCATGGTCCTCGCCTGCAACGACGTGGAGACATATCGTGCCAAGCGGTTTGAAACGATGCAGATATTTTTTTGGGGATCCCTGTGATGCAACGAGGACCGGAACCCGCTTTTCGACCAGCAGGTCGATTATTTCCTCGGCTCCTTTGCGATAGAGCGGCAAATTAACGGCGAAAGGCCGGTCAGTGCCCGCCCGCACCTCGTCGATCGCAGCGGCCAGATCGTCGCGATACATCGGCCCGGCGGCAATGATGCCAAGCCCGCCCGCCTGCGAGACTGCAAGGGCGAGCGCAGCATTGGAGGAAGCCCAGGACATGCCGGCCTGGATGATCGGCAGGTCAATGCCAAGAAGCCGGGTAACGGATGTTTCTATGCGCATGGGGACTCCCTCACAGGCCGAGAAGCGTGCGTGCATGTTCCGCAAGCTGCTTCTTCTGGATCTTGGCGCTGGCGGTCATGCCAATGGTCTCGAAGCTGTCCACGATCCATATGTGGCGCGGCACTTTGAAACCCGCCATTTCACCCTTTGACCATTGCATGATCGCGTCAGCGGTTGCAGTCGCCCCATCATTGAGAATGACGAAAGCGGCGGTTACCTCGACCAGACGCTCGTCGGGAACGCCGACAACGGCGGCCTGCCGGATAGCGGGATTGCGGTGCAGTACATTCTCCACATCGGCGGGGGAGACATTTTCACCGCCGACACGCACGATATCCTTGACGCGGCCAAGAAAGGTGAGGCGGCCGGCGCTATCGCATTGCCCAAGATCGCCGGTTGAAAGCCAGCCGTTCGCATCGAGCGCGGCGGCGGTTTCCACGGGCTTGTTGAAATATCCTTGCATGATATTCCAGCCGCGCACCAGAATTTCACCCGGCTGACCCGTTGCGGCTTCGTTCCCGTCCGCTGTGCGGATGCGCACGTGGATACCGGACTGTATGCGCATGGCGGCACTGACCCGGATTTTCTCTGCTTCCCAGAAACAGGATTGTGCCACGTTGGGCGATGCTTCGGAAAGGCCATAGCCGACCACGCATTCGCGTGCGCCAAGTTCATCAATGACGCGGCGAATGATGGTCGAAGACGCGGCAAGCCATGCCCCGCGCAGGGCGAGTTTTCGTGCCGGCAGGTCCGGATGATTGAGGAGCATCAGTGCCATTGTGTCATTGCCGGAAAAATGCGTGCATTTTTCCGCCTCCATCAGCCGGAGGGCTTCGCCGGGTTCAAAGCGGTCCATACTCACCAATGTTGTCATGTGCTGCAGGGCCGAAAGAATGGACAATGTTGTGCCGGCCACATGGAAGAAGGGCCGGGCGCTGTGAAAGCGGTCGGCGGGGCGCAGTCCCATCCGCAGACCGGAGAAATAGGCATTGGCCAACATGTTGCGGTGGGTCAGCAAGACGCCCTTGGGAAAGGATGTGGTGCCGGAGGTATATTGTATCAGCAGCGGATCATCAGGCCCCACAGTTGCCGGTTCAAGACTTCCACTATCCATGCCGGATTGAATCATTTCATCCCAACTGACGGTGCCGGCGGGAATGTTTGTTCCGATGACGATAACCTTGCCAAGGAAAGGCAGGGCCGCATCGGGAAGGACTTTATCGATCCCGGCACAGATCTGCCGCAAGAGGGCAATAAAATCGACCTTGAGGAAACGGTCACAGGTAATAAGTATTTTTACCTGCGACTGACCCAGCGCATAAGCCATTTCCGATGCGACAAAACGGGTATTGATGGGAACTGTTATGGCGCCCAGCGAGCCGAGCGCCAAGAATGTTGCCACCCAGCGCACGCAATTGCCAAGACACAGGCCGACATGGTCCCCCTTGCGTACACCTTGAGCATGCAACCCCTTGCGGATGACAGCCACGTCCATGGCAAGCCGGTCATACGTGATGCGCTCATCATTGGCGACAATCGCTTCCACATCGGGAGCGCTGGCCGCGGCCCGAGCAAGAGCAGAAGCGACGGTCAAAGGGCAGATCGTGTCTAGATTGATATCACCCTTACTCATCGGCAGACCTTTCCATACCCGTACGGTTGTTGAATTTTTGAATGCCGTTGCGCCATCCGCCATCGGCAAGGCACCGTTCGATGGCCGCCATCTCGATGCGGATGCCATTGCCCAAATCAGTTTCGTGACCAAGGTCGACGGCCTGCTTGGTGAGGGACATGGCAAGCGCGGGCGCTGCCGCTATGCCTGCGGCGATTTCCTGTCCCGTTTCAGCCAGTTGATCAGGAGGAACGATGCGTGCAACCAATCCTCGCTGATAGGCTTCGTCGACCGGCATGGTGCGTCCGGTGAACAGAAGTTCCTTGGCGCGCATCTTGCCGATGACGCGTTGCAGGCGCTGGGTCGCGCCGACCGTCCCCCATTGCGGTTCGGGAAAGCGGAATGTGGTCAATTGCGATGCAATGACGAAATCGCAGCTCATCAGGATTTCGCCGCCTGAGCCGACAACGGGTCCCTGCGTCAGGGCGACGACGGGCTTGCGGCAGCGGGCGATGGCGTCATAGGCGGCGAAGGAAGCGCGCCTGCGGGCAATCATCCAGGTTTCATCCTTGTCGGCGCGTTCCTTCAGATCGGCGCCCGCGCAAAAGACCGGACCGTTGGCCGAAAGCAGGATGACCAGCGTCGCATTGTCGTCATCCAGCTGTTCGAAGACCGAGCGCAGTTTGAGGCACATCGGCAAATTCAAGGCATTGCGCGCCGATGGCCGGTTGAGGACGACATGGGCTATCGAGCCGTCATGATGGCAGGTGACTGGTGCTGTGGCGTCCATCGTCAAATCACTCCATCCTCTTTGAGCTTGGCGATGGCGTCACCGCTGAGCCCGAGTTCGCCGGACAAAATATCAAACGTGTCGCCTCCGAGCGACGGTGGGCACCCGATCTGTGGATCATCAAACCCGGCAAAACGGATCGGCGTGCGCAGAGCCGGAAAGCGCCCGGCGGTCGGGTGGTCAAAGGCACCCACGACATTCCGGTCGGCCATATGGGCATCATTGAGAATGTCGCGCACCGTATTAACCTCCCCGGCGGGTACACCCCCGGCACGCAGCTCCTGCGCAAGTGCGTGGCGCTCCCGTGCGGCAATGGCGGCGCGCATGGATGCCATGACCCGTTCACGTGCTGCGACGCGGCCATTATTGGTTGCGAGCGTGGCATCGCAAGCAAGCGCATCAAGGCCGAGAATGGTGCACAATGCGGGCCAGTGCTGATCACTTGCGCTGATATGGAGCCAATTTCCGTCACGGCATTGAAAGGCTGCGGAAGGCACGCGGCCGGGATGTTCCGTGCCTGAACGGGTTATGTCTTCGTCGAGCGCAAAAAGACGGGCGGCGGCAAGTGCCAGCAGGCTTGCCTGCACATCCATCATCGCCAGATCGATATGACATCCCTTGCCGTTCTTCCCGCGTCCGATCAGCCCGGTCAATATGGCAATGGCAATCCACAAGCCCGATGACATGTCGGCTATGGGTATGCCTGTCTTTGCAGGCGGGCTGTCGGGATGGCCAGTCAGGTGCATAACGCCGGACAGAGCTTGGAAGATGGTGTCGTAGCCGTGGCGATGACGATAGGGGCCGGTCTGGCCGAAACCGGTGTTGGAGACATAGATCAAACCCGGATTGCTCGCCGAAAGCCTGTCATAGCCGAGATTAAAATTGTCCATGTCGCCGGGCAGGAAGTTTTCAACAATTACGTCCGTTTGCGCCGCCAGCCTTGCGGCGATCTCCTGGCCCTCGCGGGATTTCAGATTGAGCGTCAGCGAGCGCTTGCCGCGATTGAAGGCGAAGAAATAGGCGCTCTCACCCTCGGGCAGACGTGGTTCAAATGAGCGCGATTCATCCCCATTGCCCGGCCGCTCCAACTTGGTGACATCAGCGCCGAGTTCGGCCAGAATTTGGGTTGCCATCGGGCCGGCGAGAACCCGGGAAAAATCAAGAATGCGAATCCCTTCAAGCGGCTTCATGACTGCGTCTCCCTGAAACCGCGCATCCGGGCATTGACCGCGCGGCCCGCTGCCATTGCCTGGTCATAGGGAAGATCGGCCACGGTGTAATAGAGAGTCTTGACGGCGGCCATGGCCTGCGGGTTGGCGCTGGCCCATTGTTCCGCAATCCCGACAGCGGTATCGAGAACAGCGTCCGGATCGACCACACGATTGGCAAGGCCCAGCTGAAAGGCTTCTTCAGCGCCGATCAGGCGTCCAAGACTGACCATTTCAAAGGCGGCTTTGCGCCCGAGCGAGCGCTGCAGGCCGGTCATGACGAGAGCTGGAACGATCGAGTGTTTGAGCTCGGGATAACCGAATTTGAGATTGGTGCCAGCAACCATCATATCAGCGCCGATAGCAAGGCCCGCACCGCCGCCGACGGCCGGCCCGCACACGGCGGACACCACGGGCTTCGACAGGCCCTGCATCATGGCCTGCGTGCGGCAGGTCAGGTCGGCACGCTTGTCAACAAGGTCCTGATTTGCCGGGGTCAGGGTGCTGAATTCGGAAAGATCGGCACCTGCACAGAAGCCGCGCGGGTTTCCTGCAAGAACGATAGCACGAATGGCATCGTCGTGGTCTGCGGCCATCAGGGCGTCGTGCAGAGCCTGGGTCAATGCCGTATTGAGGGCATTCAATTTATCCGGGCGGTTGAGCGTGATGATGCGGACTGCGCCGCGATCCTCGACAAGCAAGACGGCTGATTGGACGGTTTGCTGCATCATGTGATCCTATGCTGCGAGATGGCCGAAGCCGGCACGGGCGACGCGGCTTTGCAATTGCCGGCCCAGCACCTTTTCGCACAGCTGCGAGGCATGGCTGAGGCGGGTAAGGTCAAGGCCGGTATGGATACCCTCGGCTTCGAAAAGGTTGACAAGGTCCTCGGTGGCGACATTGCCGGTATAGCCCTGTCCGTACTGGATTTGCGCGGGATGGCCGCCCACACCGCCAAACGCACTGTCAAACCAGCGGCAGCCAGCGTCAAAGGCGGCCACGCAATTTGCAATCCCGCTGCCGCGGCTGTCATGAAAATGCGCTATCGGTATGATGTCAGGCATTTCATCGGCGATGCGCCGGAAGATCCGCTTTACGTGTGACGGCGTTGCATGTCCGGTGGTGTCGCAGACTGAAACATGGGTAACGCCAAGCGCGGCGAAACGCCCGATATCGGCGAGGACGCCGGTTTCGTCGACCCGGCCTTCAAACGGGCAGCCGAAAGCCATGGACAGGACGCCGATTAGGCGAAAGCGTCCATTGGACAATTTCACCATATCGGCAATGTTTTGCCATTGCTGATCGCGTGTCGTGCCAAGATTGCGTTGTGTGTGGCTCTGCGTCGCCGATACGAGAAGGCTCAGTTCATCAGCGCCATATCCGGCATCTCCATCCGCAATGGCGCGCTCGACGGCGCGCCTATTGGGACATGTGGCTTTGTAGTGACTGCCTTTGCGGCGCGTGATCCCGGCCAGAACGGCGGAGGCATCGGCAAAGGAGGGTATGCGAACGGGGTTGCTGTAACTGGTCGCTTCTATGCGCTCAAAGCCTGCCGCGGTGAAGGCATTGATCAGTTCAATCTTTGTGCCGCTCGGGACCGCTGCGGTTTCGTGTTGCAGACCGTCCCGAGCGAAGCATTCGCAGATGACCACCGTTCGTTCCATCCGATTCACTCCATCCCTATTTGGTTGAGTAAGTGAACCATATAGTTCATAATGTCAACTAAATTTCGCGTGGAGTTGATCACTCCTCGTCAAGCTGCTGCAAGTCGTCCTGTGATGCTGTCTGCTTCAGGTGGTGGTAATACTGCGTGCTGCTACGCGTTACGCGCTGCAGGAGTTCAATCAACATGTGGCGTTCGGCCTGGCTGAGCGTGGAAAGCATGTGCTCGTTGCGTTCAAACGAATCGTCCAGAATCTGTTCCGACAGATCGAGGCCCTCCGCGCTCAGGCACAGCAGAATGCTGCGGCCGTCGCCTGGGTTGGCGGTCTTGTCGATATAACCGCGCTCGATCATTGCCGAAACGGTGCGGCTCATCTGGCTTTTAAGAAGACCGCTATGCTTGGCAAGCTCCTGCAGCGGTACTTTTCCGAGATATTTCAGCACGGCAAGGGCGCGCCATTCGCGTGCAGTAATGCCATATTTGGGGCGTATCGACAGGGCGGCAATCCGCGTGGAAAGGCCGGCAAGACGCTGGAGCTCAAAGGAGAAGAGGTCGCGGATATCGCCATCCGGACCTCGCCCGGCGTGTTGCGGGCCAGATGCGGATTCGTGTGCGGTACTCCCGGCAAGAGGGGCAACGGAGCGTTGACCGTCTGCCGCGATTTTGTCGGGTCTTGCATCCCAGTGCGTTTGGGTGGTTTGCGGTTGTTTCATTCAGTCTCCGTGAAATGCATTGGATTTACGTGTCAAAAAACTAGTTGACAATGTAAACTAGATAGTTAATTTCATCAACTAGATTGCCACGATATGAAACATTTGTCGACAGTGTCGATGATCCTGCAGGGGAAGCAGGCGACGTGAGAAGCAGTCAGCTCAAACGGGAGAACGAGCAATGCAAATCGGACGTATTACATTATCAGGTTTGTTGATTGGTGCTGCTGGTCTGGCAATGGCGTCAGGATCTTTTGCCGCGAACGAAACCGTGACCATCGCCGGCTTCGGCGGCAATCTGCAAAAGGATCTTCGCGCCACGTTGTGGCAACCGGCGGCCGACAAGGCCGGGCTTTCCATCGCGGAGGAAACCCATGACGGGCTGGCAGCCGTGCGTGTACAGGTTCAGTCGGGTTCACCGACCTGGGATCTGGTCCATCTGGGATCCGATGATTGCGCGGTCGGCGGCAAGGAGGGCCTGTTTGAGCCCCTGGATTACAACGTCATCAACACCGACGGCTTCGACAAGCGGGGATATGGCGAGCACTGGATTGCCACCAATTCTTATTCGGTCGTCCTGGCGTGGCGCACTGATGTTTACAAGGACAAGGCGCCGCAAAGCTGGAAGGATTTGTGGGACACGGAAAAATTTCCGGGCCGCCGTGCATTGAGCACCTATCCGCAGGAAATGCTTGAGGTGGCTCTGATGGCCGACGGTGTGCCGAAGGACGAGCTTTATCCTCTCGACAGCAAGCGGGCCTTCCGCTCGCTCGATAAGATCAAGAGCAAGGTCGCGGTATGGTGGTCGTCGGGTGCTCAGTCTTCGCAGTTGATCAAGGATGGAGAGGTGGACATGATGGCGATCTGGGGCAGCCGCGTTGCCAGTGTGATTGCCGATGGAGCGCCCGTTTCCTACACGTATCAGGATGCTATTTTGGGTTATGGCTGCCTGGCCATCCTCAAAGGCGCGCCGCATGTCAAGGCGGCACAGACATTGGTTGCGGGTGTGGTTTCGCCTGAAATTCAGGCCCGCATTCCGGAAATGATGCCCTATTACGGTCCGACCAACAGTCTGGCTTTCCAGGTCGGAAAATTCTCACAGGAGGTGCTGGCGCGCTCCAACATGTCCCCCGAGAACCTCAAGAAGCAGGTGTTTCTCGATGCAAACTGGTGGCGGGATAATACCAATCTGGTGCGTGAAGACTATAGTCTCTTGATGGCAAACTGACGAACAAATGACTTCGGGAGGGCATCATGGGTGCAGGTAAGGTTTCCATTCGCCACGTTCACAAGGCCTATGGGGCGTTCAAGGCGCTCGATGGAATTTCACTGGATATTTACCCGGGGGAGTTCCTTACCCTTCTGGGGCCGTCAGGTTCGGGCAAAACCACGCTGCTCAACGTGATAGCCGGTTTTGAGCGGCCCGATAGCGGCAGTCTGATGGTGGATGACGTGGAATTCATTACCCGGCCGCCGCACAAACGTGACCTTGGCATGGTGTTTCAAAACTATGCCCTATTCCCCCACATGGATGTTTTCGACAACGTCGCCTATCCGCTCAAACTGCGTGGGATAGACCGGGAATCGATCCGCAACCGTGTCATGGGTGCGCTTGAAACCGTCCATATGGACAAGCTGGAGGCACGGCGCATTGGGGAACTGTCAGGTGGTCAGCGCCAGCGGGTGGCCTTGGCGCGTGCTATCGTGTTTGAACCCAAGATACTGCTCATGGACGAGCCGCTTTCGGCCCTGGACAAGAATCTGCGCGAGCATATGCAGATGGAATTGAAGCGGCTGCATAATCGTCTGGGGATGACGACGGTCTACGTGACGCACGATCAGCAGGAGGCACTGACCATGTCGGATCGTATCGCGGTGCTTGACCGGGGCAGGGTCGTCCAGCTCGATACACCGCAGAACATCTATGATCATCCCAACTGCAAATTTGTGGCCGGCTTCATGGGTGAAACGCGCTTCCTGCCGGTCGAATGGCGCGACAACAGTTATCATCTGGGCAACAGGTCCTTGCGCCTTGCTTCCCAGCCCTATTGCGATGTCAATGGCTGGCTGATCGTGCGCCCGGAGCGGTTGCGCTGGGCCGGTAACGCGCAACGCGACAACCGGATCGCCGGCAAGATCATGGACATTGTCTATCGCGGCGACAGTCATCTCATATCGGTCAGCCTGGCGGGTAACCACGAAATTTCCATCCGCCACACGGGGTTGGAAGGAAAGGAACTGCCCGTGCCTGGCCAGGAGATCGAGCTATGGCTGACGCCTGAAGCCAGCGTTGTTGTTGGAGATGCGGTCCAATGACCGTCATGGTGCAAGAGACCGAACCGGTCGTTCTCAACAATTCTCTGCTCCAGCGCTCCCGCAACCTGCAGGGCATCTCTTTTATCGGGCTATCGCTGCCTGCTGCGATGCTGGTGGCGGCGGTCCTGATCATTCCGTTCAGCTGGCTGGCTTGGCTTTCCTTATTTGATGCTGCCGGGAACCTGTCGACGGAAAACTATGTGCGGCTGCTGCGCCCTGCTTATGTTGATAGCTTTCTCACCACGTTCAAGGTTGCTGGATTGGTCACAGCCATCTGCGTCCTGCTTGGCTATCCCGTTGCCTATCTTTTGTCGCAACTGCCGCAGCGCGCAACCCAGATACTGATGGTCTTTGTAATCTTGCCGTTCTGGACGTCGGTTCTGGTGCGTACCTACGCCTGGCTCGTTCTGCTTCAACGGCAAGGCATCATCAATCAATGGCTGCTATCAAGCGGTCTTATCAGCGAGCCTTTGCCGCTGGTACACAATATGACGGGAACCGTGATCGGGATGGTGCATGTCATGCTTCCGTTCCTCATCTTGCCGCTTTACGCCTCGATGAAAGCGATTGATCCGGTTCTGTTGCGTGCCGCAGCCAATTGCGGCGCTTCACCGGCGCAGGCGTTCCGGCAGGTCTTTCTACCCCTATCCCTGTCCGGTCTTTCTGCCGGTATCGCCCTGACCTTTGTCCTGTGCCTTGGCTTTTATCTGACGCCCGCCCTGCTTGGCGGGGGACGTGTGGCCATGTGGTCGACCCAGATCGCCGACATGGTGGCCAAATTTGCCAATTGGGGAGCGGCGAGCGCATTGAGCGTGGTTCTGCTGGTCGTGACAGGGGGAATTCTTTGGGGCGTGAACCGTTTCATGCGCGTACCGGACGCATGGGGAGGCAAGCGCTGATGTTGCGTCGTCCCGCCACCTCAACACAGATCACGCACCTTCAGCGATTGTGGCTCTATGGTCTCGTCGGACTGGTTATCGCCTTTCTCATCATCCCATGCTTGATCGTTGTGCCCATGTCATTTTCGGATTCGCAATATCTGGAGTTCCCGCCGCGGGTCTGGAGTCTCCGTTGGTACGAGGCTTATTTCTTCTCGTCGGAGTGGCGCCAGTCGACATGGGTGTCGCTGAAGGTCGGCGCCGTGACAACCATTTTGGCAACCATTCTGGGCACACTTGCAAGTTACGGACTGCACAAGTCGACAAACGTGTTCAAACCCATCGTCCGCGGCATGCTGGTGCTGCCCATGATGGTTCCGCTGATCTTCGTGGCGATCGGTGTCTTCTTCGTTTACGCCAGGCTTGGTCTCAACAATACGATTGCCGGTCTTGTACTGGCACACACAACGCTGGCTATTCCTTTCGTCATGATCGCTGTCGGGAATGGGCTTTCCGGCTTTGACATGAATTTGGAACGTGCCGCCCGGGGACTTGGAGCCTCGCCGGTTCGCGCCTTTCTAACCGTGACGCTTCCGCAGATCCGTATTTCAGTCCTGTCGGGTATGCTGTTCGCCTTTGTGACCTCCTTCGATGAGGTGGTGGTCTCCATCTTTGTGTCGAGCGGCGCAAACTCCACTCTGACCAAACGAATGTTCGCCAATATACGTGATCAGGTTGATCCGACGGTCGCAGCCATTTCGTCCCTACTCGTTGTTTTGTCGATTGTGGTCCTGGTTGCCGGCCAATTCATCCAACGGCGCGGCCGTTCCGGCCCTTCGCCAGACTAAACATCCGCAAGATGCGCTTGAGCAAAAAGGAAAGAAACCGTGACCTATAACTCGCTACGAATGCGCGACATCAGCACGCATATCCATCCGCAAACAAATCTGGCGCTGCATGAGACGCTGGGGCCGACGATCATGATGCGCGGGGAGGGTGCCTATGTGTATGATGACGACGGCAAACAATATCTGGAAGGCATGTCGGGCCTGTGGTGCGCGGCACTGGGCATGAGCGAGAAACGGCTCGCCGATGTTGCGACCAGACAGCTCAATACGCTGCCCTATTACCAGAATTTTGCCCATCGTTCGACGGAGCCTGCCATTGAACTGGCCGAGCGCCTTCTCAAGGTCGCGCCGGTGCCGATGTCAAAGGTTTTGTTCCAGAGCTCCGGCTCGGAAGCCAACGATACGGCCATCAAGCTCGTATGGTACTATTTCCATGCCATGGGCCAGACACAGAAGCGCAAGATCATCGCGCGCTATCGCAGCTATCACGGGACGTCAATTGCATCGGCAAGCTTGACCGGCCTTCCACACCTTCATCGGGATTTCAACCTGCCGCTGGAGGGTTTCCTGCACGTCACCTGTCCGCATTTCTATAGGGAAGGCCAGCCCGGGGAGACGGAAGAGGCATTTTCAACCCGGCTTGCTGAAGAGCTGGATCAGCTGATCCTTGCCGAAGGACCGGAAACGGTCGGCGCCTTTTTTGCCGAGCCCGTGATGGGGACCGGTGGGGTGATCGTGCCGCCCGCCGGTTATTTCGAGAAAATCCAGGCCGTTTTGCGTAAGCACGACGTTCTTCTGGTTGCAGATGAAGTCATCACCGGCTTTGGCCGTACCGGAAACTGGTGGGGAAGCCAGACCTATGACATGAAACCCGATATCGTGACCTGTGCCAAGGCGCTGACCGCGGCCTATATGCCGCTCTCGGCACTGCTGATATCCGAGCGGGTCTATCAGGGGATGCGGGCGCAAAGCGAGAAGATCGGCGTCTTCGGCCACGGCTATACCTATGGCGCGCACCCCGTTGCCTGTGCCGTCGGTGTCGAGGCGCTGCGCATTTATGAAGAGGACGGGATCATCGATAATGTCCCGGCACTGGCCGCGCGGATGCAGGCGGCAATGGCGCCGTTGGCCGATCACCCGCTGATTGGCGAAATACGCGGAGTAGGGCTGATGTGGGCCGTCGAGCTTGTGCGGGACAAGCAGAGCAAGGAGGCCTTTGCGCCGGACATGCAGTTTGGTCTGGGTGTCCAGAACCGGGCGTTCGAAAGAGGGCTTGTCTGCCGGTCGCTGGGTACTGGCATCGCCTTGGCACCGCCACTGATCTGCACGGAGGAGCAGATCGACGAAATCGTTGCCCGCTTCACGCAGGCGCTCGACGCATCACTCGACGCCTACAGCGCGTCGGGCGGAACAAGCTGCGGCTGACATGTTTGTCCCGGGCAGCTTCGTGTCCGGCGGTGTCGCAAAGTCTTGATTGTCATAAAACAGGGGAAGGAAAGAGCATGGGTGTTCGAAAGCTGTCTTTATGCCTGGTCTTGATGCTTGGTGCCGGTTTTCCGGCTGCTGCCAGGCAGGTTGAGATCGTCAAAAAGGGCAATACCGAAATTGAAACCATCGTTGACGGAAGCGGCCCGGCAATCGTCATCCTGCCGTCGACGGGGCGTGATGGCTATGAGGATTATGATGCGGCGGCGGAGCACTTGGCCAAAGCGGGGTTTAAAGTGCTGCGGCCGCAGCCAAGGGGCGTGGGACAATCCAAGGGCCCGATGGAAGGCGTGAGCCTCTACGATTTTGCCCGGGACACGGCCAATGTCATCGATGCCCTGGGTGATGGCCGGGCCGTTGTCGTCGGCCATGCCTATGGCCATTTCATCGCCCGCATGGTTGCCACCCAGTACCCCGAGCGGGTTCGGGGCGTTACGATTGCAGCGGGTGCTGCCAGCGATACCGCAGAAAGAAATCCGCTGGTCTGGTGGGCGCCGGATTATGCCTCCACACCTTCCCTGTCCGATGATATGCGGCTGGCAGCCTTGAAGGGTGCTTTCTTTGCCAAGGGGCATGATGCCACCCTGTGGCTGCAGGGATGGTATCCCCAAGTTATCAAGATGCAATCCGAAAACCCGGTTCCGCGGACGATCTGGTGGGCGGCGGGCAGCGCGCCGATTCTTGAAGTCATTCCTGAGGAAGATCCGTTCAAGCCGCGCGACCGCTGGGGTGAATTGCGCCAGCAATTCGGTGACCGGGTGACGACCATCACCATTGCCAATGCGTCGCATGCCTTGTTTCCGGAGCAGCCGGCTGCCGTCGCCGACGCCATCGCGACCTGGGCAAACGGCTTGCCGAAGTGATGGAGTGGCGGGTCCGCACACATGAGCGCCCGCAGCGGAATGATGCAAAGATCAGGGGTGTGATAAATGCTGGCAATCTATGATCCACGTCAAGAATTGCACCAGCCGCTGACGCGGCTGGCAGGAGGGGTCCTGCGTCCAAATCTGGAACAAGCGGACCGCATTGTGTCATTCCAGAATGCGCTGCACAGGATGTCCATTGCTACTTCGGTGCCTGCCGATGCGGGTGATGAAATCCTGCACAGCGTGCATGAGACCGGATATCTGGATTTCCTCGCCACTGGTTATGCCGAGTGGCGGGCTATGCCGGACACGGGACCGGAACTGCGTGTCAGCGCGCATCCCAATGTCTACATGAACCGCTTGCCGCGCAATTTCTACGGACGCGCGGGCTATTACCAGGCCGATGCTGGCTGTGTGATCGTCGAAGGGACGTGGCCGGCCTGCCGTGCGAGCGCGATGACGGCGATTGAAGCAGCGAGGCGTGTCGTTGATGGTGCGCCAGCTGCCTATGCACTCTGCCGCCCGCCTGGGCACCATGCCTATGCCGACAAGGCCGGCGGCTTTTGCTATCTCAACAATACGGCACTCGCGGCGCAAGTTGCACGCGGAAGCACGGACCGCGTTGCCATCATAGATATTGATGTCCATCACGGGAACGGCACACAGGCAATCTTTTATGATCGGTCCGATGTCTTGCATGTCTCGGTGCATGGGGATCCCGCCGATCTCTATCCGTTTTATGCTGGCTATGCTGATGAGTGCGGGCGGGGCGCCGGCGAAGGGGCGAATTTGAACCTGCCCGTGCCGCTGCTGAGTGACACTGCCGTTTACTGCGCCGCTGTCGAACGCGGGCTCGGCGTGATCAGCCATTATGCTCCGGAGATGTTGATTGTCGCACTTGGCCTCGATGCATCGACAGATGACCCCTTTGCCTGCATGCGCGTGGATCGGACCGGCTTCGCGCGCATGGGTGAGGCCATTGGTACCATGCGCCTGCCGACGGTGATCGTGCAGGAGGGGGGATACCATTCACCTGAGCTTGAGCACAATTTCGAAGCCTTCCTGACCGGCTTCCTGCACCGTCATGGCTGAGGAAAACATGCACCCGGACAATCAGACAGCAGAGTGATACCACAGACGAAAGGGTTGCACGGAATGTCTTCGACTTCTTCTGATGCCATGAGCCTCGAACGGCTGGCCCGTTTTGGCGAGGATTGGCGGCGTCATGACCTTGATGCCTGCATGGGCTATTTTACCGACGATGCGGTCTATGCTGCGTCGACGGGACCGGGACCGGGCACGATCTTTGCGGGAAGGCAGGCCATCCAGGACGAGCTGGCGCGCATTTTCCGGTCGCTGGAGCCTGGATCGTTCAAGCCCGGCGCCTGCTCTATCAGCGGGAATCGCGGCTTTGCGTTGTGGGAGCTTGAAAGGCGCATGCCGGATGGATCGATTATAATCTTCGAGGGCATTGACGTGTTCGAGTTTCGAGGTAATTTTCTCACGCTAAAAGATTCTTATCGCAAAACGTTTGCGTGAAAATTGTCCAAATCCCCGAGTTACTAGCTGCACTTAAACCAACGAGGCGGAACCATCAACCGATGCGAGAGGACGCGCATCGGTGCGACTTCGATGATTGCCAATGGAAATGAATGTTGTTGGTATCATTGTAGCCGTGGCGGCGTCACCTTCGGCGATGACGGCGGACTGATCGGCGCGATCGGGGTCTCCGGTGGAACCCCGGAACAGGATGCGGTACTCGCCCACGCAGCTGCCGCTTGATACTACAGTTCTAGGGCCGCCACTATAGCGGCCATAGAACGTTGAGAATGCTGAGTAAGGTTCTGTCGCAATAATTTGCATGGGACATTATAAGTACAAGCCAGTTAGACTTAGGCAGCGAGTATTTGGGGTTCTAAGTCCTAAACCAGACTTTAGAGCCAAGATATCAACGTGAGCAACTTGATCTCTTCAGCGTCATTTACATAAAGATTCTGATCGGCTGCATCCTGCGTGCGCACTTGGCATGGCGCCGTGTCAGTATTGCCTCAATGAGGCTATCCCGCTGAGGATGAAATCAACTCCTGCGAGAAAATCCATTCGGTCGTCGTGAGTGGGCAACTGTGTGGCTACGCTTCGCGTGAACGGATACTCATTCGGATCGAGCTGAGACCAAACGATTGATACCTCTGCTAGAAAGTTGGCTCGATCAAAGCCTTGCTCAAGACCAAGCTGGGCGTTGGCCGCATTCTGGCTGCCAACGCCAAGGATGTAGTTCAATAAAGCAGCTACGACTGTCCATTGTGTGTTGTCTGGGACGCCCAAGGCGCGAACCTGCTGGCCGAGGCGTTCGAAAATGCGCACCATTGGCAACTGCCCAGCCGCACGTGTGAGAGCTGATCCCACCCACGGATGCGCGTCGATTGCGTCAAACATGCCGAGTGCAACGGCGCGAATTGTTGCCTCGGGCGTTGTGCCAACAGATGTGGTGTTCATCGTACGAGAAACGATGGCATCGCAGGCGGCCGTCAGAAGCTCGCTTTTGTTGGCGATATGCCAATAGATTGCACCAGGACCCGTGGCGAGCCGTTTGGACAGGGCCTGAAACGTCAGTCCGCCTTCGCCGCTTTTGTCCAAGAGCTCAATGGCCGCTTCAATGATTCGATCCGTCGAGAGCGATTGCTCCCGTCGCTGGGTGCTGCGTGCTTTTTTCATCATGTCGCATCTTGACATAAATGGAATGACGTTCCAAGTATGGAATGACATTCCATTATTAATTCAGAGTTTCTGACAGAATTTTACAACACGAAGGAATTAGGATGACGATATCAGTTGCAATTATTGGAGCGGGGCTTGGCGGTCTGACTTTAGCCCGTGTCCTCCATGTTCACGGCATTGAGGCGATAATCTATGAAGCGGAAGCCTCGGCAGACGCACGCGCGCAGGGAGGAATGCTTGATATCCACGAACGTAATGGGCAACTCGCACTCAAGGCGGCGGGACTATTTGAAGATTTTCTCGAACTCATTCACCCGGGAGGCCAGGCGTCGCGAGTGCTCGACAAGGAAGGCAATGTCCTGCTTGATAAACCCGACGACGGTACACTCAGCCGACCCGAAGTAAATCGGGGAGAGCTTCGCAGGATACTGCTTGGCTCACTTCCTGCCGATCGGATTCGCTGGAACCATAAAGTCACAGCCGTGACCCCACTCGGCGATGGACGGCACATGGTGGCCTTTGCTGACGGTTCCACGGTGACTACGGATCTTCTGGTGGGCGCGGACGGTGCTTGGTCGAAAGTTCGTCCGCTACTTTCCCCCGACAAGCCAGAATATGTTGGCACGTCATTCATTGAGACGTACCTGTTTGACAGCGACAATCGGCACAAGGCAAGCGCGGAAGCAGTTGGCGGTGGCGCGCTGTTTGCACTGGCGCCGGGCAAAGGCATCCAGGCGCATCGGGAGCCCGACGGAGTGCTGCACACATACGTGGCGTTAAACAAGCCCGAAGACTGGTTTGGCCATATCAACTTCGCCGATCCGGCGACTGCCTTGGCCTGCGTTGCCAAGGAATTTGAAGGCTGGGCCCCAGAGCTGACAGCGCTGATCACCGACGCTGAGACCGCCCCTGTGCTTCGTCCTATCCATTCACTCCCGATCGAACACAGATGGGATCGCGTACCCGGGGTGACACTGCTCGGTGATGCAGCACACCTGATGATACCGTCCGGGGAGGGGGCAAACCTTGCGATGTATGATGGCTCTGAACTCGCGAGAGCCATTGTTGCCAACCCCGGGAACGTTGAAGCAGCGCTTCTGGCCTATGAAACGGACTTGTTTCCTCGCAGCGCATCTGAAGCTGCAGAGGCAATGCAGATTAACGCACTATTATTTGGCAGCAATGCTCCTTACAGCCTCGTTGATTTTTTCACGGATAACCAGCCGGTCGAATAAAGAACTGCATATGAGCAAAATGACTTTGGAAAGTGCCAAAGGCCTCGTGAATGGGCGAAAGTAGACTGATAGATTTAAGTTTTTTCCTATTAGATTGCCGATACGCTCCGTAAATCCCGTTGCGTGATTTTGACTGGGTTCTGATCGTCAAGGACTTATTGAAAGAAAAGCACTTGTTGCAACAGCATTCCCGGTGCTCGGGCATACCAAATGTTTGTTATCTTATCACTTGGGTGTGCCTGACCGATTCCGGACTGGCAGAATTCAACTGGATGTTGAGTCTTGGATTTCACTATGGATAACACCTTTACCCCTCTTTCGATCAAGACCGACCTGTCTTGGGTGCCGGATACGCTTTCAATTGGCGAGCCATTCGTAACAGCTCAGACATATGTCGAAACGTATCTGGCAGATCCAAAAAAATGGCATTGGTCGACGGACCTTCTTAACGAACCGCAGGACTTGGTCCTGAAGCGGGTCCTTGCCATAATATCCCAAGCACGGCTTCCCGATCATGCCCTGGCACTTGGTCAATTGGGAGCGGGCCCACTTGAAAATATGATGTCCAAGGAGCTGCTAGATCATCTGCAGTCATGGGTGCCATTCAGCGCGACGATGTCCTACGCGCTTGGTATGGTGCGAATGACATTCGAAGACACCAAGCTACAACAGCGTTTTGAAATTATGATGCAGCGGTCAGATGGTGTGCCCGGATAAGACAAGGCTGATCCAGTGGTGGATCGTTGAGTGTTGAATTTCATCCCAATTTGATCCACTTTTTCATTTCGCTCCGACCATATGGAGAAATAGAAACCCATGTGTTCTATGATGCTTAACTTCACAGGAGTGGATCACCAACAGATGGAAAAGCCGTTCAATGCGTGCTGCGAATCAATAGAAAGTGGCTGTGAGAGTAAACCCACGTTTTATAATCAGCTCTTTTTATGGCCCTTCGATGTTTGTTCGAGCCGATAATCTCCCTCGCCGATTGCAACGCCAACTTTACAATCGATGAGATGGACAGCCTCTGTTCCATTCATATCGCGCGGGATACAGCTTCCGCCGTGCGTACAGTAGAGCCAGCCGTCAGGTCCTTTTCTGGCAATGTCCAACGGTAGTTTCTGTCCTTTTTGCCAAACGTTGCTCATGTCGTCGGTAATGGACTGTCGAACCAGGGCATGGCAGTCTGCCGCTTCACTCGCTTGCCCGGTTATCGATAGCAAGACCAATGAAATTCCAAGGCTTCGCGCAACATTTCTCATCTTATTCTCCTTGTACTCAGATAAAATTTCTCGAAAGTGAGCCTTTATTTATTGGTATGAGGATTGCTTTGGTGCTCGGCTACTTCCGCTTTAAGTCACCCTCATACACTTGAAATCCTCACCCAGTGTTGTTCGGCTATTTCGATCAGTTTCGATTGCGATGGGGGGCGGAAGACATCCGGGGTAACCCTAGTGTCTGTACCAAATTCGGCATTTTTCAGCACTATCAAATCCCGGGATTTGGGGTTTGGCGGTGTAGATATCCGATCGTCAACGTTGGGGATGGCTGCGATCAATCGGCGCGTATAAGGATGCGCTGGCGTTTGAAATATTTGCTGCCAACCTCCAGATTCCACAACTTCGCCGAAATACATTACGAGCACCCGGTCGCTCATATGCTCCACGACGCTCAGATCATGGCTGATCATCAGATATGAGAGGCTAAGCTGTTCCTTGAGATCTAATAGCAGATTGATGATCTGGGCTCGTATGGATAGGTCAAGTGCGGACACCGGCTCATCGAGAACAACGATTTCCGGTTCGAGGATGAGTGCGCGCGCGATGCCAATGCGTTGGCGCTGTCCACCAGAAAACTCATGCGGATATCTGTTCGCCTGTTCAGGTGTAAGACCGACATTTTTGAGCATCACTTCAATTCTGGCTTCGATTTCGGATGCTGCTGTAATCCCATGAAGGCGTAGCGGTGCCGAAAGCGATTTACGTACTGTCTGCCGCGGGTTCAAAGAGGCATATGGGTCCTGGAATACCATTTGCACCGCCTTTGCTCGCTGCATGCGTGTCGGTGCATTCGGCCCGGTGAAGGGTTGGCCGCGATATGAGATTGTTCCTTCCGTTGGCTGTTGCAAGCCAAGGATGGTGAGAGCCGTTGTGGTCTTGCCGCACCCTGACTCGCCGACAATAGACAGGCACTCACCCTTGGCAAGTGAGAAGGTCACTCCGTTGACAGCGTGAAGCATATGCCGGCTGCTGCCGAATAGGCTTCCGCCGCTCATTGAAAAGCGAACATGCAGGTCTTCCACACGTAGAATAGGAGCTGTCATGGTGTGCTCCCTTCTTTGATGCGTGGAGCAATGCAACGCGTTTTCGTCAGAATCGATCGATCAGTGATGATGCTGTCGATATCGACCAATCGCTGACGTCCGTTTTCAAGGCGACCTCCCAGTCGAGGGAGCGCGCCCAGCAGACCTCGGGTGTAGGGATGCTGAGGGTCGGAAAACAGGCGGTCTGTACTATTTTCTTCAACCAGGCACCCCGCATACATGACACCAACCCGCTGGCATACGGCAGCGATTACCCCAAGATCATGACTGATAAATAAAACGGCAGTCTGGCGCTCGGCACACAAATCCTTGATGAGCTTCAGCACCTCTGCCTGAACTGTTACATCGAGCGCCGTCGTCGGTTCGTCAGCGATGAGAAGGTCAGGATCGCAGGCCAGCGCGATCGCGATCATGACGCGTTGACGCAAGCCCCCGGACATCTGGTGTGGGTAGTCGTTCACGCGGCGTTCGGGGTTAGGTACGCGAACCCTTGCAAGTGAGTCGACTGCTAGCCGTCGTGCTTCGCGCCAATTTTTCCCCTGGTGCAGGATAAACATTTCGGCAATCTGGCGTCCAACGGTCGATAGTGGATTGAGCGCCGTCATGGGTTCCTGGAAGATCATTGCGACATTCTTTCCTCGCAGGCGTCGCATTTCACGCTTTGGCAAGGTCAGCAAGTTTCTGTCCTTGAAAATGATTTCGCCGCCGGAGACTGACAGTGGTTTTCGCAAAAGACCCATCACAGCAAGCGAGGTTATTGATTTGCCCGAACCGGACTCACCGACCAAGCCGTAAGCTTCGCCAGGCATGATTTGGAATGAAATGTCGTTAAGCAGCGGATGAAGGTCTCGCCCGAGCCTGAGCCCAAGGTGAAGATTCCTGATGTCGAGAAGTGGCTGGGTCATGGTTTGCGCGTCCTCATGTGCGGATCGAGGCTGTCACGTAGGCCATCGCCGAGGAGATTGAAGCCAAGCACGGTCAGGAAGATTGCAAGGCCCGGAAAAACGGCGATCCAGGGCGCGAGCTGGATAAGCTGACGGGCATCCGTCAGCATGGAACCCCAGCTTGGAGAAGGAGGCTGAATTCCAAGTCCGATGAAAGAGAGCGCGGCCTCGGAGAGAACCGCAGATCCCATCCCCAACGTCGCCATGACGAGAATAGGACCCATCATATTTGGGAGGATTTGCGTAAACATGATGCGCATATCTCCATAGCCGAGAATTTTCGCGGCTTGGACATACCCTTGCGATTTGAGGGAGAGGGTCGATGAACGCGCCACCCGGCATGTCCAACTCCAATTGGTCAGGCCGAGCGCGATCAGGAGCGACGGGAGACCTGGGCCCAGCACAGCTAAAACGGCAAGCGCGAAGATCAACGATGGGATCGCGAGCATCACGTTGGTAAGACCGCTGACCAGATCGTCCCACCAGCCACCCCAGTAGCCACCAGTCATACCGAGTGTAACGCCGATGAGGGAATTGATGAGTTGTGAGACGATACCAACGGTCAATGAAATCTGTGCGCCGTAAAGCGTGCGGGTCAATACATCCCGGCCCTGTGCGTCTGTGCCGAACCAGAATGTTGCGTCGGGAGGTAGTTCAGAATTCATCAAATCCGCATTGAAGACCGGATCGAAAGGAGCAATCCATGGAGCAAGGATGCCGGCAAAGATTACCAGTGCGGTCAGGGTCGCACCGAGCCAGAAATTAAATCCAAAACGCATTGCCGTTACCCCTGCTTGATACGAGGATCGATCGCCGCGTAAATGAGATCGACTGCCGTGTTGATGGCGAGGAACCAGAGCACTATGACGAGGATCGTGCCCTGAACCACAGGAATGTCGCGGATTGCGACGCTGTCTACGAGCAGCGAACCTATGCCTGGCCAAGCGAAGAGCTTTTCGATAATGACGGCCTGGCCGACGAGCGATCCGAATTGCAAACCGACAGTGGTAATGATCAGCACGAGCGCATTGCGTGCCACGTGCCATCGCATGACCTTGACGTCACTCATGCCCTTGGCGTGAGCAGTGCGGATAAAATCTGAGTGGAGTACGTCGAGAACACCTGCGCGCGTTGTGCGAGCGAGAAGAGCCATCGGCGCGACACCCAGCGTGATTGCAGGCAGGATGAGGTTCTGGAACGACCCGTCGCCATAGCCGAAGCTGGGTAACCAATTGAGCTGGAGGGCGAAGATATACATCAGTACGAGTCCCAGCCAAAACTCCGGAACGGACAGGCCAGAGACCGCACCGATCATCGTCGCGGTATCCACTATCGAGCCCGGCCTCAGGGCGGCAATGAAGCCCAGAGGCAGAGCAACGATGAGAGCGAACATCATTGCTGCCGATGCGAGTATGAAGGATGCCCAGATGCGATCAGTAATGAGATTGATCACTGGCTGCCGGGTCCGAAAGCTGGTGCCGAGATTGAAATGTGCGAGGTTGGTGATATAGGTCGCGAACCGCTCAACAAGTGGTTTGTTCAGTCCAAGTTCTTCGTTAAGGCGCGCAATAAGTTGAGGATCGGCAGCACGCTTTCCATCAGCCAGAAGACTTGTCGCGAAAGTTCCTGGCACGACTGAGAAAATCACGAATATGATCAGCGCTGCGACGATCACGGTCGGTATGGTTTGCAGAACGCGGCGTATTGTGAAAATAAACATGAGCGGATCCAGTTAGCGGCTGATCGGTAGTGACAATCGAGAAGGGGCAGTTCCGCCAATCTCTCTCGATATTCACTTGCGCGATGCCGGAGCAATCTCGTCGATCCAGATTTGGTCGTAAGGTTGTATTGCCAACTCGTTTGCGTCCGGGACGAGCCCATGAACCCATGGCTGATAGGCCATTACCGCCTTGTTATAATTGAAAAACCAGTAGGGCGCGTCGTCTTGCACGAGGTTATTGGCTTCTCGCAGCAGATCGCTTTGCTTGCTCGGATCACGCTCTTGCTCGGCAGCTTCAAAAAGCTTGTCGAACTCGGAGCTGGCATAGCTGGTAAAGTTGCAGGCGGACTGCGGCGTCTTCGAATAGAAGCATCGCATTGCGCTCAGTGGATCCGGTCCTGACGGGATGGACCATAGGAACGACTGGAAATTGTTCGTTGTTACCTGATCGCCCAGTACTGTGCTTTCGACCGGTTTCGGTTTGACGGTGATCCCGACTTTTTTCAGCATCGGCAGAATCGCTTCGACGATGGGAACGCCCCAACTTTCATTTGGGCTGGCTGTGACCTCAAACTCAAAGCCGTCAGGATAACCGGCTTCGGTGAGAAGAGCCTTTGCCTTTGCTGGATCGAATGCGTACGGCGCTTTGTTCTTGTCGAAGGCCGGAGATGAGAGTGGCAACCACCCGGTTGCGGGGTAGGCCTTATTCTTGATCAGTCGTTGCACGATCAGCGGCGTGTTAATTGCATAATTTATCGCCTGGCGCACGCGCTTATCCTGGAATGGCTTCAAAGCTGGATTAAGGCCGATGCCGCGCGTGTAGACTTCGGCGACTTCAAGAAGGTGATCTTTCAGCGCCGGGTCTTTTTGGTAGATTTCGTAGTGCGTCGGGCCAAGGATCGAAACATCGATTTCCTTGTTTCGAAAGGCAACATCACGCGTTGCGTCTTCTGCCATGAGGACGATATTGATGTGGTCAAGATAAGGCTTGCCTTCTTTGTAATACTTGTCGAATTTCTCGACCACCACCTGAGAGCCAGGCACATGCGCCTTGAAGACAAATGGACCCAGTCCGACGGGATGGGTGGCGAAGCTGGATTCATCCTTCACGTTCGACGGATAAATTGCTGTCGTGTTTTGCATCAAAGAAAAGCCGGGGTCGATCGGTCCGGTGTAGGTGATTTCAAGCGTGTTTTCGTCGATTTTTTTCAGACCGGAAATGTCGGGTGATTTGCCTGCAATATATTCGTTAGCGCCCTGAATCACTGCAATGTAGCTGGCACCGGGGAAGGCGTTTTTGGGATTGGCAATGCGTTTGTAGCTGTAGACGATGTCATCGGCAGTCAGGGGTTTGCCGTTGTGGAAAATGGCATTCTTCCTGAGGTGATAAGTGTGAACATTGCCGTCTGACGACACGTCCTCAGATGCTGCCAACTCCAGAACCGGTTTGTTCTGGGTCGAGTCCCAGCTGTAGAGTGCGCGATGGATTGCTTGTGCAATGAGCTCTTCCTGGGTGTTGGGGCTCGCCTGTTCGTCGAGTGTGGCAAAGTTCGAACCATAAGGCGCAGTGAAAATGAGCGTCCCGCCATAATGCTCACCGGAAGCCAGAACGGTCGTGGCCATCCCGAGGCTCAATATGGCGGTGGTCGTAATTGTCTTCAGCATTTTATGTTCTCCCTCTCGTGCCGTTAGCGGCATCGTTTCAATTCGTATGCCCGCTTTCACAGCGCCTCATGCACGACGCGGCCTGCAAGCAATGTGAGCACACACCGGGTTGCCGACAGAATTTCGTCTGCGGATGCTTCAAGAAGATCATTGTTGAAGACGGCGATATCCGCCCATTGTCCTTGTATGAGCCGACCCCTTTGTCCTTCCTCCTTCTGAGAATAGGCGCCGAACTCGGTATAGGCCTGTAGAGCCTCCTCCGGGCTCAGTGCTTCCGAGACATTCATGATCGTGCCCCGGGCCGTCTTTCGGGTCATCATGGCGTGCAGGTTGGGGAAGGGGTTCGGGGAGCATACGGGCGCGTCCGAGCCGGTTGACGGCTTTAAGCCCATGCGCATCCACGTCGCGATGGGAGCTGATGCGTGAGCTCGAGCCTCACCCACAACAGAAATATAGCTGTCGCCGAAATCGTGTATGGAGACGATCTGAGGTGCAGGCAGGATTCCTGCCGCCTTGATGCGCTTGTTCTGGCTGGCGCTTACGAAGCTGCAATGTTCGATACGATGGCGGCGATCCGGATCCGGATTTGCTGCGAGCGCCTTTTCATAGCTAGTAATGAGCTGTTCGATTGCCTGATCGCCGATGGCGTGGCAGACCATTTGATAGCCTCGGTCGTGATAGTCCTTTATGACCTTATCTGCGATGTCATTCGGCAGCATCTGCACACCAATATTCGCCGGTTCGCCCTCATAGGGTTGTGACATCCAAGCGGTGCGGCCACCTGCAGATCCATCAAGGAAAACCTTCACGCCTCCGACACGCAACATGTCGTCGCCGGCGCCGGACAAAAGTCCTGCTCGCCATGAATCTTCGACGATGGAATTACCGGGGTCGCCTAATAGGGTTAGCCATACACGCACGGGGAGGCGACCGGCTATCTTCGCCATTTGATATGCTTGAATTTCCGCGAACCCGGCGATGTGACCAACCGCGGCATCCATGCAGCTTGTTATGCCGAAGGAAAGTAAATGCTGTCCGCCGCGCTCGATAGCCTCGATCAGTTCTTCGGTTGTTGCAATCGGAAGCGCCTCTTTCAGAAGGTGCTGGGCGTTGTCCGCTAACAGCCCATTTAGTTTGCCGTCTGTCTTACCGATCACACCGCCGCTTGGGACAGGCGTATCTTCGGTGATCCCGGCGAGTTCGAGGGCGCGTGAATTGGCAATCGTGATATGGCCACATGCGCGCATCAACAGGACCGGATGATCCGGAGCGGCTCGATCCAGATCTTCGCGCGTGGGATGAACGCCGGTGTCTAGGTTAACCTGGTCATATCCGAAAGCCTGCACCCATGCGCCTGTTTGTGTGCTAGCAGCCCGGGCGGTAATTTTTTCCAGTAATGTTGCCAGGGTAGGAGCGACTGAGAATGTCACCTCAACGTCGTTCATTGCCATGCCAGTCGCAATCAAGTGCAAATGGTTGTCTACCAATCCTGGGCATGCAAAGCGCCCTCCAAGATCGATTACCTTGGTAAGAGAGCCCTTTAGGTTGAGGACATCAACATTTGTTCCGGTTGCGATAACCTTGCCTTGCCAAACAGCAAGTGCCTGGCAAATGCCTTCAGAGGAGCCGCGCCAAATGCGCCCGTTGTGCAATATGAGATCGGCTTCCACCAACAATGACATTACCATCCTCCCTAATCGTTACACGAGGCTAAGTTTCGACTGCATTACGGCAGAACCCGGAATGCGAACGTTGCGACAGGGGGAGGATAGATTATTCCATTTGGAACTAGAAATTTATTTAATCATTGATTTCGATAAAAAAATTGAATGATAAGCTATGTGAGGCATTTAAGTGATCTATAGGTAGGTTATTGTGCCAAACCGAAATATTCGGCGACCAAAATGGGCAAATATTTTAGCCATAACAATAATGATCGACACCTAAAAACGCGCGTCTAGAAGGCGAGGAAGCATTGTGTATCTGCGGCAGAGCGGACAGGTACTTTAATCTGATTTTTATGCGACCCAACAAGACGCGGCTAACGCAGTACAAGCGTATTGTTGCGCCTCAACATCGTGCCTGGCATGAGCGCGCCGTCTCGATGAATCGGATCACTGCGGGTCTGGTCGGATCCCCTACTGTTGCTATCGCTGTCAGCAGTTTGACCCCCAGATCCTCGACTGGCTTGAAGACGAGCAGGGGATGAGTCCCAGATAATGAGGCCGGAACAAAGGCGACGCCGAGCCCCGATGCGGCCTGATCGAGCATCGAATGCCACCTGAACATTTCTTCGCGCAATTTCGGTTGGAAGCCGGCTTTTCCGCAGGCAGCAAGTATTGAGTTGTACATGATAGGCCCGAGTTGCTCGGCGCATACGATCAGGCGCTCGTGCTTGAGCTCTGCTAATTGGAGAGCAGGCTGCGCTGCCAGCGCGTGATCGGCACGAAGAGCAGCGACGATAAGCTCTTCCCCGGCAGGTCGCATTACCAATTGCGGAGCGTTCAACGGTGGATGAAGGAAAGCCACGTCAAGCGATCCCGCGGTCAAGGCGTCAACTTGCTCAATGGTCGGCATATTGATGAGGGTGACGTCCACGCCAGGATAAAGATCGGTGTAACGACGAATGGCGGCGGTCATGTTTCCTGCTTCCGGCAACTCGCAATAGCCGATCACCAATGCGCCGGAATCTCCACGAGCGGCATCCTGCGCCATCTGAAAAGCGCCGTTTACATGGTTCAGCGCCGCGCTCAATTCCCTGGCCAGTATCATGCCGGCCTCAGTGAGAAGGACCTTGTGAGGCGACCGCTTTAGAAGAATGCATCCCAGTTGCTCTTCAAGTTTTTTGATCTGATAGCTGAGGGCCGGCTGGGTCAGATGAAGGCGAGCCGCTGCCTTGTTGAAGTGCAATTCCTCGGCAAGGACGCAGAAGCTTTTAGCATATTTGATCATGGTTTATGATAAGAATTATTGATCAGAAAACGCAAGAAAATAAATTTCCCCTGGTGCACGCACTTCCATATTCTTTACGTGGGCACGGCATCCTGCCAGGCCTCACCATCGCTGTTCCACGGGTTGGGTAGAGCACGACGCAACATTTCACGAATCCCGCTGGCCAGAGCTTCGATGGTAGAGACTGTGTTCCGGAAAGCGGTGATCATCATGAGAGGAAGCCCCATTGGTTGGAATAAGTGAAGAAATGCCCGTAGACCAGGTGAGAAAATATTGCTGCGGCACGGTTGGAAAGCTTATCTCTTCCAATATGAAAGCGGCATTGCTTTCGCTATGCCTCTCAGCCTTGTCACTCGGCTATTTGGGCCCCGCCCTCGCTGAGAATGCGCCTGACAACTCAGATTCTGCTGGCGAAGATGCAAAACACACAAAACGTAATGACATTCCACCACGCCTTCAATGGGAGGCAAACTACGGTTATTGCGGTGAGGTGGCGCTCATCAGCGCAGGGCTTTATTATGGACAATATGTTTCGCAGTACGATGCGAGAGCGATTGCCAGTAAGAATGCCGATCAAACGACTGAAAAGAGCCAGCTTCTACTCGGTGTAAATGATAGTTTTGCTGCCAAGCAGATGCATTTGAATGCAGTCGAATGGAATACCGACGCGAAGTCAAACGCAGATGACTTTCTCGTTTGGGTCAGGAAAAATGCCGCTTCCAGTTATCCGGTGATAATTGGCGTCTACATGAATCACTCCCGCTTTCAGGAATCCGGAGCGGAACAAGATGCCGGGCATGAAGAGTACGATCATATCGTACCCGTAATGGCGATCTCCTCAGTCCGGCCATTTGCGGAGTCCAGCCGCTATGACGGCAATGACGTTATTACATTTAGCGACAATGGCCTTTATACCGGTAGCGACAGGTCGGCTGATAAACTTTATCGCTCTTCGTTTGAAGCGTTCCAGGCCGATCGCCGGCAAGCAAATTCGAAGTCACGGCCACTTTATTCCCTGCGACGATCGGGCGGCAACTATGGTTTGGCGGTGAAGGGAGTAATGGATCGTGACGGTCAGACATTACCCGTCCGGGTGTCGACCAACCGGAATTATGAAAAACCCTCTATGAACGAAGGTTCAAACGCTCGCCCTGCGCCGATGAAGCTTACCTTGACTGTGAAAGTATCCGGATTAAAGCCCGGCGTTTCGTATACGCTTTACCGTTACGATAATTTTAAGTCCGTTCCTGATGCATCTTTCAATACGCATGCGGCAAATGCATCCAAAAACTGGCCGATAAAAATTCAATCGGGGTCAAGCTTCACGGTTAAGGAGGAAATTTCGTCGGATCAGTCCGCGATCTTCCGCGCAGTCCCGTCCACAGCGCCTTGATCTTGCAGGGTCCTTGGCCCACCGCCCTCTGCTCAGCTATTTTACAACTGGGCTATTGAAAAAGGTGCAAGGCGGTACGCTGTTTGTTTAGGTTTGCGCTGATCAACAAGGGCGTCGTTGCCAGCATGCAGGAAATGGCAATGCAAGTCTTGGAGGGTGGGCGATGCGATCCTGGAGCTTTCACAGCTGGCTTTCTTCCAATCTGCAATAGTAGCAGGTAGGGAAGTAGCCAAGCAGCGTCAGGTAAGCGACGAGGCGAATCCAATTAAGAGTATCATCTTTTGCATACTGAACTAACGACAGGGCACCTGAATTAAATACGACGCCGAGCAGCAATTCGGGAATTGCAACGACCATCGCGGTAATCTTGAGAAACCGATGCGCTGGAAATACAAACAGAAATGCGATAGTGAAGCAGGCAATGCCAGAGCCGGACGGCCAAACAGCATAGCATATATGCCGTCCAAGTTGATTCTGATGTCTGACACCGGGGGTATGTGCCCAAGGCTCCGAATTTGATCGCAATCAAGCGCCGATCTCATTCAGCCGTAGCAATATCGAGTAGATCGTGCGTCGAGCGCACCAGCCGGTCCAAGCGGGTGATCACGACTCCTTCATTGAACTGGATGTGCGCCATCTACTTTTTGCCGGTTTATCCCGACGCACTCTCGTCTTGGCCTTATTTGGGAAGCGCATGAGAAATTATCTCCCCAAGCGGGCCGCTCCACATATGCGATTTTGACCAGGTTGTGGAACGTTCTAGGAACCAATTGACTCGTGACCAGGTTGCGAGCTGGAATTCACTTCTTAAACAGGGATTGGACTGCTACCTATGCCCGGAAGGATCAACCGGACATGCAATAGATTTTGACGTTCACTATCTCGTTCAAAGGCTGGATGGGAAGTCGAAGGTTTTTGGTTGGATATCAGGTAATGAGCATGCGCTTCTAAAAGAATATGGTATCGGTTAGCCGGCGAAAAGCGGGCTCCGTCGCACAATTGCCAGTACCTGCAGCGTTGCAATTTTTCGGATTATGGTGACACCACCGGTTCGAAAATTAGATTTTGAGGAATATAGATTTTGAAAACTTACAGAATGGAGTCGGGTGTCCATATGGAGCTGCGTAGCGGTTTGCCAAGTGATATTCCCTTTATATATCGCTTAGAAAAACGCTACATGGAAGAAATCGAAAACGATCATCTTGCCAAGTGGCAAGATGGTATCGAACACCATCTCAAACAATGGATAAACAGCCTTCCCCACACGTCCATCGCGTATTTGCAGGACATCCCAGTAGGCTATCTCTTTTGGGAGCGAGAAGGCGAGAAGGCGGTGATTGCGTCGGTGAATGTCGATCCTTCATTCAGACGCAGAGGAGTCGGTTTGGCCTTATTAAAAAGTTTTGAGGATGAAGCTCGGCTCACCGGATGTTCCGTGGCGGAGTTGGGCTTTGTCATCCACAATCCTGCACGTCATTTGTACGAAAAGTGCGGCTATCAGACCGCGGGTGTGGAAGGGCGTTATTTGCTGATGACCAAACGCTTATGAAAGGTTTCGCGATCATGTCCACCTTGTACCGATTTCAGCCGGATTGTGTCTGTCGTCAGAAGATTTGAGCCAATTTGGTTACAAAAGACAGGAGTTTCTGGCTCGGCTCGTCGTGGATCAAAGCGGCTTGGCGTTTGTGATGCAAGCGCCTGAGTTTAATAGTATCGCGTTTGATCCTTTTCCCTTTGTAATAGGATGGTGTGGCCTCGGCTGAAGAATACGTTGGCGGGAGTGAGATCACCGATACTCTCTTGATATCGGCAGTGATAATAGTGCGCGCGAAGGCAGCTATGTGCACTTCGAAGTTTGTGCGAAGTAGGAGTTTTCCAGAAGGATGTGGTTCTTAAGGGTAAGCGGTGTTCTGCTGCCACGTTGCCTTCAGCATCTGATCTGTGATCGACGTTCCGTGGACGAGCGACAAGGAGTTTCTCTTTTGAGACTATATTGGAGGTTCTCAGGACGCGGCGGAGGCAACTTGAGGCTCATCCCCAATATTCGGACGAGGTCAAAGCGTGGATCGAGCGGAGAATTTGCGTCCGGGCGTGACGGTAAATGAGGTAGCCGCGCGCCACGGACTGAAGGCTGATCACATATCCTCCTTACGCACGCTTGCGCGTGCAGGGCAAGCCGGTTTACGGAGGGCTGGCTTCGGTGATTCAAAACTGATCTACGCTGAAAACATTCATCTAGCGTTCCACGATGCTCCGCATAATCGTCATGAGGTGGCGTTCGATGTGTTGAATACTCCCGTTCTGGGCAGAAACCTGAGCGCCTTCGAATAGAAATGTGATCTCCGCAGTCGTGAGCTGCGGATTTGGAATGTGGGCTTTGCGGCACATCTGTAAGACGCGCCCGGCCTGTGCCGTCTTGTGAGTCTCGATTTGTTGGCGCAGAGGGCTTTCTCTGTCTTCGATCTCGGCAATTGTATTCACAAACGGGCAGCCCCGGTGGGATATTGTCTTCAGACCCCGTGAAATAAACTCGGCCAATGCCATAAGCTGCGCGCGTGGGTTATCGTGGTGTACTCGCTCAATTTCGTCCAGCGCATGGCGATAGCGATTAATGGTTACCGTCAACCAATCCTGGATGAGGGCGTCGCGTGAATCAAAATGCCTGTATATGCCCATTTTTGTCGTCTTCGCCTCAACTGCGATGGCGTCCATTGTCACATGCTGGATGCCATTCTCATCAAACAGTTTGTAAGCGGCTGCTGTAATGCGTTCTTTCAGCGAAGACATCTGATCCCCTCAAACAATCAATCTTGACAATGATACCAACAAGTATCATTGATACTGCACAGTATCATTCTATCGAATGTAGTTCATTGAAGAGAGGAAGCAAGCATGAATCTGCGCGATTATACCGCCCAGGACGCCTTGGGGCTCGCGAAGCTGATTGAAAATCGGGAGGTGTCAGCGCATGAGGTTATGGCTGCGGCCTTGGAAGCCAACAGCTTGGTCAATCCAGACATAAATGCTGTTGTCGAGATATGGCCGGAGGAGACGCTGATGCCCCAGTCTGAGCTGGCAAGCGATGCTGCTTTTCCAGGCGTGCCGTTTTTGGTCAAGGATTTGGGTATAACCCGCGCCGGGCGTGCAAGTGAACTTGGCAGCCGTGTCGCCGCCGGCATGGTGGCGCCGGCGGATTCGAACCTGATGAAGCGGTTTCGGCAAAGTGGACTGATACCTATTGGAAGAACAACGACACCTGAATTTGCCATCAGCACGACAACTGAAAGTGTTGCCACTGGCCCGACGCGAAATCCCTGGAACACCCGCCGTAGTGCCGGTGGATCAAGTGGAGGTTCAGGGGCAGCGGTAGCGGCTGGGATTGTTCCTCTTGCCCATGCGACTGATGGTGGTGGCAGTATTCGTGTGCCTGCTGCGGTAAACGGATTATTCGGCATGAAGCCAACCCGAGGCAGGGTGTCCAACGGTCCTTTTGTTGATGAGGTTTGGAGCGGGCTCGCAGTACAGTTCGGCGTCAGCAGGACAGTCAGAGACAGCGCAGCGCTTTTGGATGCTGTGCATGGGGGTGGTATAGGTGAGCCATATTATATTCCATCACCAGCAAACACCTTCCTTTCAGCATTGGACGCCGATCCGCAATCGCTCAGGGTTGGGTTTATGCTTCATCCGATCAACGGCACACAAACGTCGCGTGCAGTGGCAGATCAGCTTTGCCTGATTGCGAAGCTTTGTGAGAATCTCGGTCACAACGTGGAGGAGGTTCAGATGGATCTTGGAGTTTCGTGGGAAGCTTTCGTTCATGCCAATGCTCAGTTCTGGGGGGTAAATACAGCTGCCTGGATCAATTTGGTGGCGAGATTGACCGGCAGAAAGCCTGACCGTGACGTACTTGAGCCGGCAACATCTGCCGTTTATGCCTATGGACAAAAAGTAAGTGGCCTCAATCTACTCGAGGCGCTTGATACAAGAAACACTGTGACGCGCTCCCTCGGAGCCTTTTTTGAGCAATATGACGTGCTGTTAACTCCAACCTTGCCTAACCTGCCTCCTCTGATTGGCGAATACAATAACCGCCAGGACCATCTGGATGGCTTGGAGTGGGTGGAGCGGGTATTCAGTTACTCACCCTTCACCGCTGCTGCGAATGTTGCCGGTATACCTGCGATGTCCGTGCCCTTATCTGTTGATGCAGCAATCGGTATGCCCGTGGGTTCGCAATTTACCGCAGGCTTTGGTCAAGAGGCTCTGCTTTTTAGTCTCGCGGGTCAACTGGAGCGAGCTTTGCCTTGGATCGGACGACAACCGACGGTGTGGGCTGGTAAGCCAAGAGAAAAGTTTTTCGTGAACTTGTGAATAGGTTGCGAGAACAGCAGCACATTCTGAATTCGAGCCTGGCGAATTTACCCAGAAACTCCAGTCATACTCATCCTGGCGTGCCTTTCCCGAGGCGCGTTCAGACTCAATGACCATGCAACGAGGTGGGAACAGGTTTTTACAGGCGTGGAGATTCGGATAGCTCGAGAGCGATCGAATTCAACATGCCTAATAGAAAAGTTCTATAAATCCCGTTGCGTGATTTCAATCCCTGCCGGTGTCTTGATCGATTTGCGTCCGGCCGTAACATCCAAAGCAATCATATCGTTTATCAACGTCGTTTGCGCTTTCGGCGCCAGGGCATATCCTTTTCCCAATTGCCTACCATGATGCATCCAAACGGGATCACTTCGTCGACCACTTCGACAAAACCATAGCGCGCGATCTGAACGCGCACGTTTACTGCATTCTTTATGGTTTCTGACTAACGACTTTAATTTGAATCGCTTAGCCAGAATGCAGCGCCAGAATGGCCGATAAGCTCAACAATCATAAGATGTTATGCGAATTGAAATGCTTAGTCATAAGTCATACTCATTGAGGAGGCTGCTCATCTTCACTTTCATGCGGTGTTTCTTCGATTGCCGCCGGCTCGCGATCAAGCCGGTGCACGTTCGCATCATCATTGTCGGAAGGCTCGATGACCTGATCTCTTTTCGTGGATGGGGGTTGTTCATCCTGATCAACGATTATAGCTCCTTCCGAGGTGCCGGCAGATGGTTCAGGCTGCGCGCTACTCTGTTTTTCCTCCGGCTCACCAGCCGGAACGATAGGCTCAGTTACCGGTTCATTTGCGACCGACGGCACTCGTGCATCCGATTCAACCGTTGGAGTTTCATCGGCAGTATTGTCGTTAGGCTCGACCTGGATGCCTGTCTCAATCGGAGCAGGTATGGTTGCTGGAGATTCTAATGAGGATTTGGCGTTCTCTTCCTCCAATTCATAAGCCGGCGTGGAAGGTGTGTAGTCGACCTGCTTCATGTCAACATCAGTTTCTGCAACTGGCAGATTCTCGAAATAATTTTCGGTTTGATGACTCTCGTCAATCATGATGCTGATGTTCTGTTCTGCGTAGTTGTTGACCACCACTTGTGTCGATGCATCGATATTGATGTTGACGTTTACAGTTGGCGTAAACGGATCATCGTAGTAGCCCCAGTCTGTATAGGTGTAATAGGGCTCGTAATAGTTGGTCCAGCAGGTCTCCCAATATTCATAGGTAACCCGTTCCACTACGAAGTAGCGGGTATAAGCCGGGTAGTAGGTCGTGGTGACGACGTGATAGCCGTCCATCCACCCCATAAACGAACCGAGGAGAAAGACGGTTCGCTGATAGTTTGCCTCATCAATACGGTCCTGTTCGATCCGGTTCAGTTGAGCCGACAGTCTTCTGACATTGGCTGCGAGCTGGGCATTCGACCTTGTTTCGGTTTGCAGCCTGTTCACCTGTGAGCGAAGCTTAACTACCTGCGCCTTAAGTTCGTTTATTTGCTTGAAACTTGCCTTCACGGGTTTTGATTTGACTGGTTTCGTAAGCGCATAGCGCGTCCCGTAGGCAGCCCAGTTCGTGGAAAGAGCCCTGACGCCTTCGCGCACCGTCGGATTGGCAATCCTGGCAGAATCCGAAATTGCTTCAATGCGGCCAACAGCAACAGAAAGACTGCTTGTAGCAGTAGTCATTTTCTTGGGGTCGCGGGCATCAATACCTTTTTCAAGGCTCCCAAGTGCCCGCAGTGCTTCGTTTGTCGCTTTCATGAGCATGGCATCCGCCCGCGAGCCTTTTTTAGGTTCGTTTTTGTAAGCAACAAGAATAGTCGAAAGAGAACGGCGCATATTGAGTTGCAGTTGGGTTGCATCAATCTTTGCAGGTGACGCAGCTATAGCCTGACTCATCTCAAACAAAGGAACGGTGATTGATCCGGTCATGGCTAAAAGAAAGGCGCTGCTCAACATCATTGTTATGCGGCGTGTTTTTCTGATCGAGTTCATTCTTGTCCTCTTGCGTATTGGGTTGGCGCAGGCAAGTGGCACGCGCAACGTTGTCAGGTTCGGGTGCGGCTTTCGAGCTGCTTCGGTTTGTCGTAATCACCGTTGGCCCGGTCTGAGCGTGTGCTTTTGTGCTGAAAAGTTCATCCGAACCGGCCCCTGTATGCTCCCCTATGGAGCGGCAAAGCGTCAGGTTCTGCCGGGTGTTAGGCATCGTTCACACGAGGATCGAACAAACAAGCGGGGTGGTTTCAGTACCGTTATCCAGCATGAGTGGATGCACCATAAAGAAGCGGCTTTCTACACCATGCATTCAATCTCAGCGCACCAGTCTGCAATCGGAATATTTCTCATACTGGCAATGTAGGTCGAATGGTTTGCTGACACGTGATGGACGAACGATCAACGTCGACGAAATGATTGCAAATAGAGCGACCATATAGATGGCAGCTGGCATAAAGCGAAATGGCATTTGCATTTTGTATTCCTTTTGGGGCCATCAACCGTCGAAAAATATGACATCGGAGACTTTAATCGACGCTATCCTGAAGGTTGGGGACCCTGCGATTTAGGGTGTTGGGAGTTCGTCACGGTCGGGCATATCGAAGACTGGGGAAGACTCCTTACCAGTTTATTGTTTTGACATAAGGGCCGCCGGTTTGCCCGACACTGTACGAAAATCTGAAATGTCCCGCAGGCATGTCGGTCCAAGCAACCAGTATCGTAAAAAACATTCCAGATAGCGCAGTCACATAAATGACGACTGGTACAAAACGAAACAGCACGCTCATGTTGAAGCTCCTGGTTTTTGCTCGTATCTCGAAGAAACATACCATCGTGTGCGGTCGCCTAATGTCTGCTCGGTTGCATGGATTTTCACCTCGTTGCCAATTCACTTGTTTTGCTTCGTCGGTGGCTGGTATACTTCATGGTGCCTGAAAAACGCGTGAGTGGGTTGTCAGCGAATTGTCAGCTTCGTTGATCTAAGCTATCCCCCTGACGGGCTTATATGGTTTTAGGAGGATGCGAGTGCGTTTTCGGCCCCTGAGAGCCTTGCTGCGGTGTGCGGTTGTTGTCCTGGCACTACACCTTCCCAAGGCGGTGCAGGCACACGAATGGACAAGTGACGTAGAGGGTGTTCATTACATCCAAATCTCCGACGACGGAGATTCGGATGGTTCTTCGAGCGACGGTGGCGCTGTGGGTGGATCGGACTCGGACGATGACTTCTCCGGTTCGGATGATTCCGAAGGCGATCAGCAATCTTCCCCCGACGGTTCTGGAGGCAACCAACCCGCGGAGAAATTTGCCGGACCAAATGGCGCTTTAAGAGCCGTCCAAGCCAATAGAGCCCTCCCGCTGGCCGACATTGTAACCATTGCCCGCCGCCTTACCGACGGCCAGATCATTGACGCACGATTGCGCCCCGTGAGAGGTATTCTCCAATATGAATTGAAGGTGCTCGAGACCAACAGCGAAGTTAGCCGCTATTCCTTCAATGCCCGCACAGGCAAACTCATCAGAGTGAGGTAAACATGCGGATACTTGTTGCCGAAGATGACCGCCGCATAGCCGAGTCGCTTGGCGCAGCACTATCGGCGGCCGGTTTCCTCGCCGAATATGCCAAAGATGGAGAAGACGCCTGGTTCCGTGGTGACACCGAGAAATTCGATGCCGTGATCCTTGATCTGGGCCTTCCAACACTGGATGGCTTGACGATCCTGAAACGCTGGCGCCGCGCAGGGCGTAACGCTCCCGTATTGATTCTTACCGCGCGCGGACAATGGGACGAAAGAGTAGAAGGAATCGAGTCCGGGGCTGACGATTACGTTGTGAAGCCTTTCCGGATAGAGGAGGTCGTGGCACGCATACGTGCGATCGTGCGCCGGGCAGGTGGCTTTGCATCATCTCAGATTGAAATTGGCAAACTGGTTCTCGACACACGGATGAGACAGGTCTCGCGCGAGGGCGTTCCTATCGTACTGACACCACAAGAATATCGGCTGCTCGCATTCATGGCACATCAGGGCGGACGTGTCGTTTCACAGATCGAGATTACCGAGCATCTCTACACGCAGGACTTCGAGGGCGGCTCGAACGCCGTTGAAGTCTTGGTTGGTCGCCTGCGCAAGAGATTAGGTGCCGATATCATCGCAACGCGTCGTGGTTATGGGTATATCCTCGGTGGGGATGCCCCTTGAGAAACCGGTCTTTACGGGTTCGTCTGATATTGGGAGCCGGTATTTGGATTACCATTGCCCTCGTATTGGCGGGTGTGACCATCGGATATCTATTCACCAATAACGTGGAACGAGGCGCGTCTGCAGATTTATCGGCGACAATGTCGCGCCTTGTCGCCTTGATCAATCCGGACGCGCCCGGTGCCCTACCTTTGCTTACTGGCGCTTTGCCTGATCCACGCTATCAGACACCGGTCAGCGGTCTCTATTGGCAGATCACAGATCTTGGGACTCAGCAAAACATCCGCTCGCGATCGCTCTGGGATTATGTTCTTAAGGTTAGCCCTTCAAATGAAGGCGGACACGTGTCAACCGTTCAAGGGCCGGTAGGCCAATCATTGCTTGCGTTGTCCCTGACGGCACGCTTTGCAGAAACCAACGATGAACGGCGTTTTCAGATCATTGTCGCTCAAGACCGATCAATCCTCGATGAGGCGATCACCCGATTTGGGTGGGAGCTGGCCTTAGCGCTTCTGGTCCTGGGCTTCGTTCTTGTCGTTGCCGTCATCCTGCAGGTGCAGTTCGGTCTTTCTCCGTTTAAGAAATTGCTCAAGGATATTGAAAGTATCCGCAACGGGGTTGCTTCTTCAATCGATGCCATCTACCCGCTGGAAGTTGCAGCTGTGGTCGGCGAAGTAAATGCCCTCCTTGCCATGCAACAGAAATCGATGGATTTTGCGCGATCCCGTGCATCTGATCTCGCGCACGGGCTTAAAACCCCACTGACTGTGTTGGGCACGATCGCCTATGAGCTCGAAAAAGGCGGCAACACTCGCAGCGCAGCATCAATCGTCGATCTGACGAACGAGATGCGTGATCGGATAGATTATCAGTTAAGGCTGGTCCGACTGCGTCAACGCGTTCGGATGCACGCCCTCAGCGCGTCATTAAGCAGCGTTGTTCCCCGCGCGATTGCGGTGTTGAAAAAAACGCCCAAAGGCGAACAACTAATCTGGGTCGTCAACGTCAAGGATGGCCTAAACGTCGACATCGACGTAAACGATCTTGTCGAGCTTGTTGGAGTGATACTGGAGAACGCAGCACAATGGGCGAGCACGCAAATCCACATTGAGGCCAAACGGGACGCTCCGTTCGTCGAATGGCGAATATCTGACGATGGTCCGGGCATTCAGGTCTCAGATCACAGTACGATCGGTCTACGTGACAGGCGGTTGGACGAGACAGGCACCGGCACGGGCCTTGGCTTGGCAATTGCTTCTGAGATTGTCTCCCTCAACAACGGAACGATTGCGTTTGAACGTTCCAGTCATGGTGGACTTGAAGTCATCATCTGCTTGCCAAGCGCCTCCTAAATGTTGGTTATGGGATGGCCCCCCTTCAAGGAACGCCGAGTATGATGTGTCTGTTGTAAAGGAAGGGAAGCCGATCAATGACGATTTCAATATTGGGTATCGATATAGGAAAGAATAACTTCAGCGTTGTTGGTGTTGATGAGCGTGGAAACGTGGTCTTGCGTCGAACGATGCGTAGGGGGAGAACATCGTATCGAAAAAATTCCAGAAATTGGCCTATCCATCATCAAGTCAATTTCAGCAATGTAGCTTCTACTTCTAGAAATTTTGTTGGCGAAATAAGCAAGACCGCATGTCATCAGGTAATCGCACACGAGGGACCCAAACGTAGTCGATCCAAAACGTAGGTTGCGACCACCGTTCAGATCAACAAGTGCCTATACCCGGCGATCGGTTCACTCACTGCCGTACCCAAGGGCATCACTGAGAGCCTCACGCCCGGCTCCTGAAAGCCAGGACCGGAAAGAGAGAATCTCTGGATAGATCTTACGCACGAAGTTCAGATCCACATGATCTGCCAGTGGCCCATCTTCCAGGCTCGCGGAGATAGATGCAAATCCGGGATTGGCGGCAAGATCGTCTTCGGAAAAGCGCGCGTAGGCTATCGGACGGCCGACGACTTCGGAAAAAACGGTTTCGAGCTCGCGGCCCGTAACAGTATCGCCTGCGATTTTGAACGTCTCGCCGCCGAAACGCGTCCTGTCGGCGAAGATCGCTGCGACAACATTACCAATGTCTTCTACGGCAATAAGCTGCACCGGCTGGTCCGGTCTGACGAAGAAGTTGAATCGACCCTTTTCCAATCCAAAGCCGGGTCTTGTCAGCATTTCCATAAAGATCACCGGCCTCACGATGGTAGCAGTGACAGGCAGTGTTCGAATATGCGCTTCGACGCGAGCCTTGGCATCGAAACGCGCCACGCCACTCGGCTCATCGCCGACGCCGGCGCCCGAAGAGTAGACCAGGTGCGCGACGCCGCTTTGGGACGCCAAATCTGCGATTTCACTCCCGAAGCGCACTTCATTTTCAATGGCCAGGTTCCCCGGCAAGACACTAAAGACACCATAAGCATTGTTCAATGCTGCACGCATCATGTCGATGTCTGTGAATGATCCCTGTACGAGTTCGGCGCCTGCGTCGCGAAGCGCGATCGATTTTGCCGAGCCAAGATCGCGTACCATTGCGCGCACTGGCCAGCCGGCCTTCAACAGCGCGGCCACAACCGCTCCGCCTTGTTGGCCTGTTGCACCGAAGACCAGGATTGGACGTGTGTCATTTGTCATTTGAGAACCCTCGTGTTGAGTGAGGGCATTCATATATAATGATGGGAATGCTGTTGGAAGACAGCACATTATTCAGCCTCAGGCACAAGGATGATACGCTTGGAAAAACTTATCCATCGCAGGTCTGACGAGGAAGCGAAGAGCGATCCGGATTTCAGACCGATCCCGTCGAACGGTATCTGCACGCGCCTCGGTGATAAATGGACTGTTCAAGTCATCTGGCGTCTTTCACTGGCGAGCGGGCATCGGCTTCGCTTTTCAGCACTCAGGAATGAGATCGACGGGATCACCCAGCGCATGCTGACGCTGACACTCCGAAATCTGGAACGGGACGGTCTGGTGGTGCGGCACTACTTTCCCGAGGTGCCGCCACGGGTCGAATATGAACTGACAGAGATGGGCGCGGGCGTCTTGCGTGCCCTTGAAGGAATCAACTTCTGGATCAGGAGCAACTTGTCTCACGTCGAGAGATGTCGTCGCAAATACGACGGGGCTGAACCTTGAGCCGATCGGTAATTTAAGTACTGTCCCGCTGCCAGAGCGCCACCACTGGCCTTTGCAATATCGACACTGGTGATTTTTGCTTCGAATTTGACCCGCCCGGGGTGCGGACGAAAATCTGGACGACCAAGGCGGGCACATGGAGCGAGATTTCCAACGAGTCATGAAGATGCGTCATCTATCCGTCACTGTGGCAATTCAACTAATGCCATCAATGACCGCTTTGGGGCCGAAACCATCCGACTTCAACAGGAGTAGCTGACGATGACCGCTTCACGTCAATCAATGGATTGCGCAATTGGACCGACGCTCGACCGCTGCGCCGTCCTTCTCGGCATGGGTGCAGAGGCGTCCCTGTCCGGCACCGCATGGGGAGCGCCGCCGCCGCCGTTGTCGTCGCGCACGGTCAGCACGGATCGCCACACCACCCATTATCTTGAAAGCGGAGCTGCCGATGGTCCGCTGATTGTCTTCGTTCACGGCTTTCCAAGCACAAGTCTGATATGGCGCGCTCAGATGGAGGCCTTTGCCGAGGATGGATGGCGTTGCATCGCTCCCGACATGCGTGGCTATGGTGGTTCCTCGGCACCTTCGGCCAGGGACGCCTACACCATGAAGGAAATCGTGAAGGACATGGCGGAGCTTCACGATCACCTTGGCGGTAAACCGGCTGTCTGGGTGGGTCACGACTGGGGAAGCATCGTCGTCGGTTCGCTGGCCGCCCATGAGACCAAACGATGCCGCGGCGTCGTGTTGACGTCCTGGGCGTATTTTCCGCAGGGCAACAGCCTGGACACACTCGTCTCCCTGGTCGACCGTGAGATCTATCCCGCCGACGAGTATCCCGACGGCCAGTGGGATTACGCCCGTTACTACAATACGCATTTCGACCAGGCGGTCGCCGACCTCGATGCTGACAAGGCCGCATATCTGGCATCGGCCTATCGATCCGGCAGTCCCGCTTCCGTCGGTATGGTTTCGCCGATGGCAAAGGTCACGCGCAACGGAGGCCGCTTCGGAGCTGCCCACCGTGCCCCGCCGACCCAGCCTGATCCAGCTCTTTGGCCAGTGGCGGACTTCGAGGCGCTGGTAAAGTCGTTCGATGCGCACGGCTTTCGTCCGCCTTGCTCCTGGTATGTGAATGACAAAGCCAATATTGCCTATGCGCTGGAAGCGCCCGATGAAGGTCGATTGTCGATGCCGGTGCTATTCGTCAACGGCGACTATGACCAGATCTGCAGCATCCTCGGCAATCGCCAGGGGGACCCAATGCGTGCCGCCTGTAGTGATTTGAGTTTTGTGAGCTTGCCGAGTGGCCATTGGCTGCCGTTGGAACGTAAGGCTGAGCACATTCGGGCGATCCGCGATTGGCGCGACAGAAAGAATTTGTAGCACCGGTGAAAAGCAGTGGTGTCGATCCCATCCCCGGTACGCAAACCAGATCGGCTCAGCACGAAGAACCTGAACGACCGAATTGGGGCCGTTTGCAGATCGGCAGGTTCCAGGGAGTGCCGGTGGGATAGCTGCCCTTCACCGGGTGTAAGTGCTCCGACCGGCGTCGACCACTTCAATTCTGCGCCTGCACGCCTACTCATCGCTGGGTTGTTAGTACTCAACACCCGCCGAGCAGGCCGCCCACGCGCTTGGCGGGTATCGCAAACGGGCCGAACCTGTGAGAGATCTTCGAGGAGATCGCCCCGGCGTGTACCGGTTTTTAACTGTGGAAGTGTTGCGAACCCGACTATGCTTGAGCCCGTAGCGCATCGACGATCACCTTGAAGGCGGGAAGGTTCTGACGACGACTTGGATAATAGAGGAAATAGCCATCGAACAGGGGCGACCACTCGTTCAGGACCTGCACGAGCAAGCCCGATGCGATGTGACTCTCCACAATGTTTTCGGGCACATAGGCAATACCGTATCCATTTACCGCCGCGTCGATCATGGCGTAGGAATTGTTGAAGGTCAGTTGCCCGTTCACCCTGACGCGAAGCGCCTGACCATCCTTCTCGAATTCCCACGCATAAATAGCTCCCGCTGTCTCGTGACGCATGTTGATGCAAACGTGCCGCACCAGGTCCTGCGGATGCCTCGGTACACTATGCGCATCAAGATAGGCGGGTGAAGCGACGGCCACCAGGCGCCAGTCCGGACCGATGCGGACTGCTATCATGTCTTTCTCGACGCTTTCTCCAAGCCGAACGCCGGCGTCGAACCCTTCTGTCACGATGTTACGAAAGCTGCTGTCCAGGATCAGTTCGACGCTGATGTCGGGATAGACGATCAGAACCGGCTTGAGCTTTGGCCATACGACGCTTTCCAGCGCGTGGTCGGACAGGGTCAGCCTGATAGAGCCCGACGGTTTCTCGCGAAATGCCGTCAAAGCAGCAATCTCATCCTCGATTTCGCCGATACGCGGGGCGATCGTCTGGAGAAGCCGTTGGCCCGCTACAGTCGTCGCGACATTGCGTGTGGTACGAGCCAGCAACCGTATACCCATGCGCTCTTCGAGCTGCTTGATCGCATGGCTTAGCGTCGATTGAGACACGCCGAGCTTTGCCGCCGCTTTGGTGAAGCTGCGCTCCTCGGCGACGGCTTGAAACCAGGTCAGCTGATTAAGGTCGGTCTTTGTCATAAAGGCCTTTCTCTCCCATGCGCTCTCGATTATTCGCTTGAGTCGATAAGTTCATGCGGATTTTTATGGCTAATCGAATGATAGCTCAAGCATTAAGTTGACCCTGTAAATTCACGAAGGAGTCAAATGAATGGATATTGCGACCACATCCAATACACGCATTGGACCGGTCGCCGCCTGGGGGGCTGTGCTTTCCATGGCGCTCTGCGTGGCGATGCTGATCGCTTCAGAGTTTATGCCGGTGAGCCTGCTCACACCGATGGCGGAAGGCCTCCACGCAACGACCGGGCAGACCGGACAGGCGATTTCGATCAGCGGCCTTTTCGCGGTGGCGGCCAGCATGATCATCACCACTGCCGCTGGGACGCTAAATCGGAAAATGGTCCTCGTCGCGATGACCGCTCTGATGTTGCTTTCATTGGTTGTGGTGGCGGCAGCACCGAATTTCGCGGTGCTTATGATCGGCCGCGCGCTGCTTGGAATCTGCATCGGTGGTTTCTGGGCATTGGCCACCGCCGTGATCATGCGGCTCGTTCCCGGAAGAGACGTGCCGCGTGCACTCGCCCTGATGTATGGCGGCCAGGCCATCGCGGCGGCGTTCGCCGCGCCGATTGGCAGCTATCTGGGCGACATATTTGGCTGGCGCGCGGTGTTTTGGGCGCTGACACCGATCGTCGCCGGCAATCTCGTCTGGCATATGATAGCGCTGCCGTCACTGCCCGCAAGCCAGCGCCAGAACTTCCGGACTATGTTCAGTCTGTTGACGCGCCCTTACTTTCTGCGCGGCCTCATTGCGGCGATGCTGTCCTGGGGCTCGGCCTTTACCATGTTCACCTATCTACGCCCGTTCATGGAGCAGGTGACGGGCGTCGACGTGGCAACGCTCTCGATCCTGCTGCTCGTCCTTGGCTGCGCCGGGTTCGCCGGCACCTGGGCGGCGGGCCGTTTCGTGAGCGGCAATGTCGCACCGCTCCTGCGGCTGCCGGCGCTGCTGATGGGGGGCTGTACGCTAGGGCTCCTGCTTTTCGGTGGCTCGGTGGCCGCAGCCGGACTCATCCTTGCTCTCTGGGGCGCGACGAACACCGCGATGTCTGTGATCTGGATGACGTGGATGTCGCAGAACGCGGCCGATGCGCCCGAGGCCGCCGGTAGCCTGATGGTTGCAGCGATCCAGGCCTCGATACTGCTGGGCGCGGTCATCGGCGGGCTGCTTCTGGACGGTCTGACAATCGTCGCGACCTTCATCGGCAGTGTGGTTCTCGCCGCCCTCGCAATCGGCCTGATCGGCAGTGGGCAGCGGTTGCTCAAGTCCGATCGCTAACATCGATAGATAATTCAACCAAGCTGCTCCATCCCAATGAAAGCCAACCAGGAGATCGCAATGCCTCTGAAAACCCCTGACACGAACTCGTCAACACATGTCGTTCACCGACGCGAGCTTCTGAAGCTGACCGGAGCAGGCGTCGCCGCATTCGGTGCAGCTTCGATGTTCAACACACCCAACGCAAAGGCTCAGACTATGTCAAACGAATGGGATAAGGTCTTCCCGCGCAGCCAGAAGGTCAATCACGAAAAGGTCACGTTCGAGAATCGCTACGGCATTACCCTATCGGCTGATCTGTACCAGCCGAAAAATACCAGCGTTAAGCAGGCGGCGATTGTCGTCAGCGGCCCCTTCGGCGCCGTGAAAGAGCAGTCCTCGGGCCTCTATGCGCAGACTATGGCCGAGCGCGGCTTCGTCACCCTGGCTTTCGATCCGTCCTATACCGGCGAAAGCGGCGGAGAGCCCCGCAACGTCGCGTCGCCTGACATCAATACCGAAGATTTCAGCGCAGCGGTGGACTTCATTGGTCTGCGGCCCGAAGTCGACCGCGAACGGATCGGGGTTATCGGCATTTGCGGCTGGGGCGGCATGGCGCTGAATGCCGCTGCTTCGGACAAGCGGATCAAAGCCGTCGTGGCCAGCACCATGTATGACATGACCCGCGTGATGTCGAAGGGCTACAACGACAGCGTGACCCCGCAGCAGCGCGCAGAGACGCTGGAGCAGCTGAGCCGGCAGCGCTGGCAGGACGCAGAAAAAGGCACTCCCGCTTATGGACCGGTCTCACTCGAGCTTAAAGGTGGTGAAGCGCAGTTTATCGTGGAATACGCTGACTACTATAAGACGCCCCGCGGTTTCCACCCGCGAGCTATAAACTCGAACGGATCGTGGAGCCTTACGACTCCACTCTCCTTCATGAACATGCCGATCCTCACTTACATCGCCGAGATTTCGCCGAACCCGGTTCTCATTATTCATGGTGAGAAGGCTCATTCGCGCTACTTTGGCGAAACAGCTTTCGCCGCCGCAGCCGAGCCCAAGGAACTTGTGATCATTCCGGGTGCCACCCACACCGATCTTTACGACCAGGTGGACGTGATCCCGTTCGACAAGCTGACGAGCTTCTTCAATCAGCATCTCGCCGCGTAAGTAGCGAGAGAGAGCCTGCCTTTTTGGTCAGGCTCTCTCTGAACGGGTTAGGGATAGAGATGGCCGCATGCTGAAGTTAATGATAAGCGCGGCTGCTCTCACAATGGCAATAGATGGAACCGCCATGGCTCAGGAGCGCATTCGCATTTCGTCAGACTGGGGTGAGGTCACAGCCGATCTTGCTGATAACGAGGCCGCAAAGGCCTTGGCTCAGATGTTGCCACTTACCATTAAGATGAGCGATCATCTTCGTCAGGAAAAGACCGGCAATCTACCGGCCGAGCTGCCGGAACAGTTACGGCAGCGCGACTTCTCGGTTGGCACGCTTGGGCTGTGGAATTCGGATCATTTCGTGATCTATTATCGGAATGGTCGTGTCCCTTCACCCGGTATCATTGTGCTCGGAAAAGCGACCGGCGGTCTGTCGATATTTGATCGTCCCGGCTCAGTCACGGTAAGAATTGAACGTTCTGATTGAAGCACGAAACAACTGCGTATCGTCCGCCCGGTCAGACGAACCCGATGGCTGCAATCAGCCATCCTGCGCTGCCTGGCAACGCCAAATAGGGGCAAGAACAAGATTTGTTCCCCCAGACACGCTAGCGGAGAACAAATGCGGACCCACCCGGTCTGAAAGTGACTTTTGATAGTTGCTGAGTCTCCGAAAGCCCGAATTCATAATTTCTGACAACATTTTGAAGCCTTGATTGGCATAACTAGGTTTCGCAGAGCGCAAACAACCGGCTTACGTTGATACTGTCATTCGGGATCATACGCGAAAGCTCGAACCGGTTTATTTCTGTATCGTGGTCGATGAGAAAACTGGCCACAAAGCAACGAAATCAGGCTGAGGATGCACAGTCCGATTCTGACCCGTCCCATAATCATGAAGATCATCAGGCGCGAGAAAATGCGTAGTTCCATAAATCGCGTACTGTGATTTTTACAAACAAGCCTACGGGCTTTCCTTGTCGACTATGATTCCGCCCGTCTTGATGTATTTGAAGTTCACTTCCCTTCTTTCGCCATGTCCGCATGCCGATGAACGAGCTTCCACCCATCTTCGAACCGGAAGGTTTCGGTGATGCGCAGGGTCATGGAAACGGCCTTGTCCTTACCCTTCATTTTGACGTCTGCTATCTGAAGGCCGGTCCACCAGGCGATGTCACCCCGCGCCGCCATCTGATGGATGACGAGCCTACTTTTGCTGCCTGCGGCAAAGGTTTTCGCGTCGTGCCGATACCGTTTGGAGACGATGTCAGCACCTTCCTGAAAATCACCGGCGGGCGAAAAGAATGTGACAGGATTTTCCTTTGACGCGATTGCATCCAGCGGGGCGCTGTTGCCATTCACATAGGCCTAGGCTATTTCAGATCGGCGTTTCATAAACTCTTCGAAGGAACGGGTGGCAGCCGTCGAACTTGTCAGTGCAATCCAACGAGCGAAAGCCTGCATGAAACCCGCAAATATCTTCTGGCTCTCTTTGTTCTTCAAGGAACCCTTGTTGTCGAGCAAATCTGCTGCACCGCCGATATAGGCTTCCGGTTGTTGCAGGATGGGCATGTCGAGAAACACAAGTGTCTGGCGAAGCGCGTGATTGGCTCCAAACGCGCCAAGCTTATAAGGCGTGACACTGACAATCCCTGCAGACAGGCCCTTCAGCACGCTCTGTCCTTCCGGGCGTGATGCTATATCCATCGCATTCTTAAGGCCGCCCGGAATAGAACGGTTGTACTCCGGTGTTACAAAAAGAACGGCATCGCTGGCCTGTAACTGCGAGCGAAAGCGTTTCCAGCTGGCCGGCGGCCTGGCATCGGGTCTTCATTATAAAGCGGAAGGTCCCCGATCTCGACAATCGAGCAATCAAGTGATGCCGGTTGCAGTTCGATCAATGACTTCGCAATTTTTCGGCTGATAGAATCTTTGCGCACGCTACCCACGACAACTGCAACATTAAACTGTTCACCCACGTCCATATCCTCCCGGAATTTCAGACAATTCACGATCTGTGAATCTTACAGCGTTCGATCCCATGAATGGAGACGCCATTAGTTTGAATGCATAGGTAGCAAGAGGTTTCCGCAGGTCGCGTTACATATCAGTTCATGGTTTTGGCTCTCGGATGAGAACTGAACATCGTTGGAAGAAAAATCCGGAAGGGAAACATTGGCGATGACGAAGCCACTGACACCGTTGTCCATGGTGAAATAGACACCGGCTGGAGTGTCCTGCGCGACAGTAAGGAAATTTGCAAAATCGTGGATGCCAGCATGTCCACCGATGGAAAGATCTTGAAGATGGATTACATCTCCGCTTTGGGTGTCAAAGTCATTAATTTGATTGATGCCTTGAAGGGGTTGGGCGTTGAATATATAAAACCAAAATGTATCGGCACTGCTCCACCGGTCATTGTAGCGTTTCCGGAACTGTTGACTAAAACATCCGCACCTTCGCCACCAAACAGCTGATCGTTGCCTTGTTGGCTCCCAGAGTATCATCGCCAGCTTCGCCATAAACCATGTCATCGCCGCCTTCACCGAACAGCACGTCACGACCACTCCCCCCAGAGCGCATCATTGCCGTCGCCGACACGGATCAGGTCATGCCGTCTCTAGTCTGAACCGTGTCATTGCCAAGTCAGTGCACACGGCGTAATAGACCGCTCCACTGCAGAGTAATGAGATTGCAATTGCGCGATCGATACAAGGTCGTCGGCGATACTTATTTATCGGGAGGAACGCGGTTATGCACATCTATGATCTTAATGATACCTGCCGATCCTGTGCGATCAGCCCAAGCACATAGTCTTGCAAGGATGTCGATCCCCGTTTCACCTTGTCCAAATCCGGGAACGTTGCATTCACAGTCAATGCTGTCATGCCGCTATAGGATTTGGCGGCCGCCTTGGAGAACCCCAAGGCCTCGAAATACTCTGTCCATTTATCCCGTGGGATGGTCACAACATTGACTGGCTTTCCAAGTGTTGCCGCGAATGCAGCCGCAACGTCTGCCGGCGTGTAGCGTTGGGGGCCCTCCACATAATGAAGCCTCTGGTGCTCACCGGTCTGAGTTAGAAGATCAGCCGCGATCTGGCCAATGTCATTGTGTGCGACCATCGGTATTTTAAAATCTGCGGGAAACAGAGTGCGGATCACCCCTCCTTTGCGCGCTGTTTTTAAGGAAGCGTCCCAATTGCTCATGTAATAAGCCGCGCGAATGATGCTGACCGGGATTTGTTTGGTCTCCAACCCCTGTTCGAGATCAAATAGCGTATCCAAATCACCAATTTGTTCGCCGGCCTGCACGCCATAGGCTGATTGAGCCACTATCTTTTCAAGGCCAGAATCGTCGAGCGCAGCCAGAATGGCTGAAATTGTATTTCTCTCCTCAATATCGGTATCCGTCGATGGATTAGCCGGAGGGTTGAGGAGGAAGAGCCGTTTGCCTTGGCGAAAGACATGCCGCAAAGCATCCACATCATGGACGTCCGCGACAGCTATTCGTGCGCCCTTGTTTCGCAAGTGTTCTGCTTTGGCAGGGCTGCGCGCCACAATCGTAACGGGCTTCCCGCGCTCTAACAGAGTTCCTGCAACTGCGGATCCAATGTGCCCGGTTCCACCAAGGATAATGTTCATGGGTTATCTCCAACTTCGCAAAAGGTAGTCAAAGATAAACCGATAGTGAAAGGAGAGGTTCCTCCCCAATCTGTTCTCATGACAAACCTGTGTGGTAAAACGAACCCGAACCGGAACTTATTCACGACCTGTTTTGATTTCAATGTTTGCAAATTCGACTTCCACTTTATCGACATAGCGCTTGCCGTTGATCTTGTCGTGGCGCATGAAAGTCGGGGGCTCGATAGTGACGTGTAGCGCATAGCGTCCATCGCCGGGTACTTTAATATTGCGACCGTAGTGATAGAGACCAGGGTGCCAAACAAATGGTATTTCGAACGGGCCGATCTTTGCACCCGTTACTGGCAACAGAGTTGCTTTTATGGTTAGGTAAGGAACGAAACGCTTATCGCCGGCGTCACTTACGGAAATTTCCAGGTGGCAGTTTTCGTCCGTTGGCTCTGACCATTTAAGCCTCCCGCTCTTGTCCGGCATGTACATGCCCTCGGCACGCTCTTGGGCGTAAGCAACGATATAATCGCCAGCCCGTTTTTGCCCTCCGGCATCTGCGACTTCTTCTGCCATGTAACGGAGAGAATTGTGGTACGCATCACCTTCCTTTTTGGCCATGGCAATCTGTTTGGCGTCAGCTTCATCACTGGGCCGTTCTGACGGGGTTGTTTTGTTCATTTCAGGCACTCTCCTCACAGTTCTGGTCATAAACGTGCTGGGATAAGTGAGGTTCCCGACAACAGGTCTGGCGGACTACGGACTAGTGAGCATTTGATGGGTAATGCAGAGTTGCATTCTTTGGATGGCACCACCCTGCGCTCGAGAGCTGCGAGTTGGGTATTATTCAAAGGAAGGCAACAATTGCCGTCTGCTTCACTGCAACAAGGCATCGTCGCCGTAAGCAACGCGTTTGAATGATGCGTCAGGTCGGAGTCGGGGCATCCTGCTCGATCAGCGTCTGCGACTTCAGATCGATCCAGAAGTCATTGGGTATTCGGTCAACCGATCAGCAGGAAATTAATACCAAGCGATCAGGTTTGCGACTCCTGCCAATGCGGATAGGTAACATAAGCCGTCACAGCGCCCTCCTCATGTGAGCGAATCGTGACCTTATCGCCTCTTTGCAGAGCGATGACGTCGCCCGGGCCGGCTGTGACCGTACCATTTTCGCTTGATACCGAAATCTGACCCTCGAGCACTACAATGGTGTCGTGGACTTCTATCACCTCTTCAAGCTCCTGGTTTGCTCCGTAGCGACCGAAACCGATTGTGACGGGTCCACCGTGGCGTTGGTCAAGAACGTTGCCGGTGAAGACATCACCATCTTGTCCCGGCGAGCGTTCGAATGCGGCGTCGGCGAGGCCGAACTTGTAAACTGTCACGAGGCATCTCCTTCACGTAGCGAATTTCAAATCGATGGTTGTTTCAGAACGCAACTGGCGGTTGCGCGGTTCCACTTTTTTGCTCAGGAACTTTTCAGCAGCTCGGCGGTTCTCCTTGCTTGACCCAATGAACAATGCGTGGAGTAATCCATGAGCAAGAGCGATCTGCACCGGACCTCAAAGGCAAGCGGCACCACGGTCAAGCGTCAACGAAGTATCCAAGCTGCAACCGACCGCTCAGAACAGAACAAACAGAGCGGCCGTTCGAAAAAACTGCCGCAAACTGGCGCGCGTGCTTAGCTGCCGGGAACAAATGAAAACGTCAGCTGTTAATTTAGCGCCGACAACGTCGGCTGCTGGCGCGGGAAACTCGGCTTATACGAATGAATGAATTCCGTCTCAAGGCGTACCGGCCAGGCTAAACGCCAAAGGAAAAAAGCTCAATATCCCGAAGGACAGCGGGGCTTGATTGCAACAGGTTCTTCTGGCAAATGACCCGCGCTTGTGGGAAAGCAAGCATGGGACCCGGTAAACGCCTACCTTTGATAAGCAGTCGCTGCCGGGAGAGGGTGTCTCGGAGTGGCGGATCGATTGGGGTCCGGGCATTCGCATTTACCTCGCCTTCGACGGAGCAAGACTCATAATCTTGCTTGGTGGTGGTATCAAAAGCCGGCAACAGGCCGACATTGATCGAGCTCTCCAACGATGGGCCGACTACAAGCGCCGCAAGAATACAAAGGAGTAAAGCCATGGTCTTGTCTCGAAGTTTTAAGGATACTGTGAAAGCGCGTGCCGCACGCGATCCGGCATTTCGAGCAGCTCTTCTCGGTGAAGCTGTGGAGGCGTTCGCAGCGGGGGATGCCGATTCTGGGAAAGCACTAATAAGAGATTACATCAATGCGACGGTCGGCTTTGACCAGCTCAGCGAAAGCTGTGGCAATTGATCCTAAGAATTTGATGCGAATGTTTGGACCGCGTGGGAATCCGCGTCTTACCAATCTGTCGGTGGTCCTTCGGGAGCTCAATCGTCGTGAGGCAGTACATTTCAAGGTTGAGCCTGAGGATTTGGCTGGCTGAACCGTAGCTCTATACAGATCAATTGATCTGCGTCTGAATACTCGATCACTTTCGTTCGAGAGCCCGATTTTGCGTAATCAAAAGGTTCTCAGAAGAACGCTGGCTAGCGTTGGAGCGCTATGCCGCTTCCCACACCTGATTAAGCACGCCGGACGCATTTTCCATATCATGAAAACCGCTGCGAGCGCTTAGTTGCCGGATAAGAGCTCCGGCTTAAAACGTTCCAGGAGATCCCGGATACGGCGCACATCCGTTGCGTCTATTTTGAAGCCCTCGTTACGAAGCGCCTTGGCTGCGTTTCGATCGATGAGCTCGGTAGAAGGTGAGGGACCGGTTGGTTTCTTGGAAGAGCATAGGCGAGTGCTTTGGTAAAAGTCGTTATGGAGCGCACTACGAGGTCTGGTTAGCAATGGACTGAAACACGCTCCGGCGCGAGCGCGGTAATCTCCAAAGCACACGAGCCACCAACCGAGCACCCTACGACGATGACTTGGTTGCCTCTGGGAAGGTTTAATGCTTCGCCAGTGCTGCGTGGAAACCGGATGGTGGCGCTCGGCAATGGCAGTCAGTCGTGGAGGAAGCGGCACTGACAGGTCTTAGCGCGCGATCAATGCCGCATAGCCAGCCGGCTCGGTCAGAAGGCGTCCGTGAAACTCTTTCACCGACTGCGTAGGCCATTCACCCATAAATTTCCTCGCGTAAATCACCCACCGGATCTCGGTCCGGCTAGCGAAGACTTGTCACGACTTGCGAACACCTATCACAGGAATTGGAATTTGCGAATAACGATCACCAAATCTTTTTGTAGGCGATATAGAGCATTCTCGCGAATTTGGGGTCCATGCCGATACTCGATCCATCAGCTGACGACAGAATTTCGAATAAACTCAATGGTCATTTGACAGGTTGACGGTCATCAGTGTTGTGCGCCTTCATCAACCAGTCGATTTCACCAGTTTCAATAGGGAGCACGAGAATATTGTTGCCTCGATAAAGAAGCGTGACAAACACTCTGCCTTGTCTCTCCTACGTGGTCACATCTCGGCGTCGCGTCTCTCAAGACCGCTCGCGTTCATGATGTCTCGCCCAAGATCGTGTCGTGCCGGGTCGAAAGGTTCGAACAGGAGGGACGGAATGGGATGACGGATCTTTATACGGTCCCTTGGCTGCGAATTTTGACGATTGATTTTCAACCTTTCACTGAAACCCTGTTGACTATAACTATTATGTTATATAACATTTATGTTATGAATAGTTCAACAGAAGCGACAAGCCTTGATGCTGCATTTTTAGCGCTGGCTGACCCCACCCGCCGAGCGATTCTTGCGCGCCTGGCGCATGGCGAGGAGACGGTGATGCAGCTAGCGGAACCCTTCGCGATGACCCAGCCAGCAATTTCGCGGCACTTGAAGGTGCTCGAAAATGCCGGGCTGATTGTTCGGCGGGTCCAAGGCACGAAGCGGCCCTGCCGGTTATCGAGCGCCGGGATCGAAGCCGTCGATCGATGGCTTGCGATGCTCAGGGATGCACTGGCTCAGAATTACGACAGGCTCGATGGAGTCTTGGCTGACATGATTGAAAGTGGAGAGGAATTGAAATGAGCAAACTAACGATCAAGACCGAAGACGATCTGCATGTTGTGGTGACGAGGCACTTCAATGCATCGCCTCAAGCAGTTTATCGTGCACACATAGAGCCAACGCTGATTCAAAGATGGATGCTTGGACCGGATGGCTGGACAATGCCTGTCTGCGTTAACGACGCACGCCCTGGCGGGAAGATCCGATATGAATGGAAAGGGCCTGATGGTGGTGGCTTTCATCTCACAGGTGAATATCTGGAATTGGAGCCCTACAGCCGAATTGTTCATGTCGAACGGATGCACCTTCCAGATACGACACCGGACAACCATGTGGAAACGCGGTTCGACCCGGACGGATCCGGTACGCTGATGACCATGCGTATGACTTTGCCTGATGCAGAAACGCGATCAATGATGCTGGCAAGCGGCATGGAGCATGGCATGGAAGCGAGCTATGTCCGGCTGGACGGATTGGTCTAGGTTGGCAAACCGGCGGAAAAAAACGCGGCTGGCGGTGCTTCGCAAATGGGTGATCGAAGGTGACGGAGGATGCCCGTTCTCTATGCACGCAATGTGAGGACCACAGGGTGTCGGAAGGCAGTTAATCAGGGTCTTCTCGATTCGACACGCCGAATAGAGAAGACCCGTTTGAAGTATAAATCGACAGGATGGTTCGGTTCCAATCACTGCGTGAGAACACGAATCAGAACCCAATTCACGCACGCTTAGACTGACCGGTGCTCTGAGACAAAGCCGGCTATCATATCGCCAACTTTAGATGTTCGGAAACAACCAGCCCCGCCGCGCCGCGCAATGCGGTGTGGCCCTCACCAAGTCCATTGCAGACGATGGTGATCTCTTGGCGTGGTCGTGCCAAAAGACGCTTTCAATTCATTCGATTTTTACGGCGAGGCGCGAGGTGTTCTATTGATTGGCAATCCTGTTTACCTTTGCTTTGGGTACGTCAGTTGGTAATCCCGTCGCGGAAACATTCGGGTTTGGTTTTATAACGACGGGCCTTATCTTTGGCGGCATCATCGCGGCTGTGGCAGCGTGTTATTATTTCCTCAATCTCGATGGCGTGTGGGCATTTTGGCTCGCCTATATCTTCACACGTCCGCCGGGGGCGTCACTCGGTGACTTTCTTGCGCAGCCGCTTGAGTATGGCGGACTGGGATTTGGGACAGTCACTACGAGCCTGATTTTTTTCGGCTGTATTGTAGCGATCGTTGTCTACATGACATTTTTATGTCCCGGGATCGGACTTACACTGTGTTGAGACATAGCTCGAGCTGATCCGGCGGTACGTTAGTGCCGCAGCGTTTTGAATTCGCTGTTGGCGCGAAATCTTTGCTTCGTCCGGCCGGGACGGCTGACAAAACAACGTTGCGGATGTCGGTGCGTAATTCCACTGCAACACAGGCAGTTTACGGACTGGGGAATCGTAATCATGGCGGAGTTTTATTTTCTCATGTATGTGGAAATTCAACAGATAGGAAGCGAACTGTTGCCATTGGCGATCAGGGTATCAGCCAACCTTGTCGGGGTAGCGGCTGTTCTCGGGATCTACCACTTGGGCTTGTCCGTCGACCGGACAGTTTTCATGGCAATTATGTTTCTTGGCTATATTTTCTGGATTTCGGAATATTTCGCCGGGATTCAGATACAGGTCCTTATTGTTCTAGGTGTTGTTGGTATCGGATTCCTTGCTGCCATGATGCTCAGACGCGCCTGCGTCCAAGCCAGGTTCGCGGAATCGAAGAGTGTGTAGAAAAGCCCATAAGAATTAGCACCTACCGTCTATGCGCGTTCCGGAACATCACCCGTTAGCCCGTTTGTAGATTGTGAGCGAGGTCGCGATCAACCCTTCCGCCCCCACAAGACTCACGGCTGCCCAGAACCCTACCGTGACCGGATCATAATGTGATGCCCCGATACCGTATCCGAGGCATAAGAACGGTGCGTTCCACAGCAAGCTACCGACAAAGGTCGCAGCAGTGAAAGTTGGGTAATGGAGCCGCAAAATACCCGCAGGAAGCGCCAGATAGATACGGACCGCCGGTATGAGTTGCCCCGTAAAGGTCACCCAGAAATGATTGCGGCGATAGGCATTCGTAATTCGGGCATAGAATTGCGGATTGACGAAGAGATATCGTCCATACCGTTCTACCATGCCGGCAACGCGGTCCGCACCCAAAAACTTGCCGATGCAATACCAGCACATCGCGCCGATAACCGATCCTATGGTCGTGGCAAGGATCGTGAAAGCAAGACCATGAATATCGAGGATGGTCATGCCTAAAAGCATCAAAAGCAAATAGGAAGGAAAAAGAGGGACAAATTTTTCCAGTACGGCGAGACATACAACCCCGCAGAAGCCGTAACCGAGCAGAGGAGAAAACCAGTTAAACGTATCCATGTGAATTCACTCTGTGGCTGAAAGACTGGAGAGACGGTTGATCCGATAAACCGATGCCGGCGGAACATTCCGCATAGTACGGCCGACAAATCGGGTCTCCAGATGCAGATGATCAAGGATATCAGGGGAAACTGGACAACGTGGGCCATAGGTGATCTGGTAAAATGAGCCGCCAGGCCGCAGATATTTGAATGCGCCACTGAGAATACCCTTCACCTGCCTCGGTTGCATGGTAAGAACACCAAGACCGCTGACCACGGCACCAACGGTTCCTGTTTCGTAGAGATTGGCTTCGCCGATCTGTGCGGCATCCATCTGGAGAATTCGGGCTTTGGGAAAGCGTCTTTTCAAAAGCGTTGTAAATTCGAGACTATACTCAACCAGTGTCAGTTCAGTCTCCGGAATTCCGCGTGCAAGAAGCGAACGGGTAAATGGTCCCGTACCTGGGCCAAGCTCGAGCACCGGACCAAATCCAGGATCAATCTCTTGTGTCATGAGGGCGGATACGGCAACACCAGATGGCATGATTGCTGCAGTTCGAAGCGGACTACGTATCCAGGAACGCAGGAACGCAAGAAGGTCAGAAAGCGACATGGTATTCTCCAGGCTTGCGACTGCAACATGAAGAAGAAGCGCGGGATAAAGGGTGATTCCGGGTTGGTTGCATGAATGTTTCCTCGGGTGGAATATTGTTGACGAAGAAACGGATGCGGCTTCTAGATTGAGGCAGCGTGTCATGCTGCGCGGGAGGCTAGATTTGGTTTGCAACGGGATCAACCAGCATCTCTCGCTTGCAAGGTTGCCTCAATGTAGGAGGCGCATTGTCAGTGGTTTGAACTGTGGATGGCGGGGAACTGATATGAGGGTGTTACTGGTCGAAGATGAGAAGGAGATGGTCGTTGCTCTCAGCAATATTCTTACTCGCCAGAATATGATTGTAGATGCCGTTGCAACGATCGAAGCCGCTGAACACGTGCTGAAGGACAATGTGCATGATGTTGTGGTGCTCGACCGGCAACTTCCCGACGGGGATGGATTATCACTGATACAGAGGCTGCGGGCGAGGGGCCAGACCATTCCCGTCCTCGTGCTGACAGCTCGCGGTGATCTGGATGATCGGGTGACAGGTCTTCAAAGTGGAGCCGATGACTATCTCGGAAAACCTTTTGCAACCGAAGAACTCCTCGCCCGGCTTCGCGCTTTGCTCCGCAGACCGTCCGGACTGATCCCGGATGTGGCGAAAATTGGCGGATTGGAATTTGATTTCGCGCATCGCGAGGTCTGGGTGATGGGTGAGCGCGTGGAAATGCCGAGGCGGGAGATTCTTGTACTGGAAGCTCTGATGCGGCGCATGGGCCGGATGGTGCAGCGTGCAACGCTCATGGAAGCGGTATTTGGAATGAATGACGAGATCGATTCAAATGCGCTCGATACGCATATTTCCCGGGTTCGCCGCAAACTGACTGAGGCAGGCGCTGGCGTGACGATCAACGGTATCAGGGGGCTTGGGTACCTGTTGCGGGAAACGGCATGAGGTTGTGGAGTGGCCGGTCACTGAAGTGGCGTCTCATCAGTCATTTAGTCATATTTGAAGCTCTGATTATCGTGTCTTTGTTCACCATCATTGTTGTTGGCCTTTGGAGTTCGGGTTACCTGATCGAAGAATATGAAGGAGGCAATCTTGATGTACTCAAGGATGCCCTCGTGCGTGATCGAGACGGTAAACTGGCCCTCGTCGAGACTGCCGAATTGAGGCAATTGCGAAGAGATGTCGGAGATCTCTGGTTTGTCGTTCATGACAGGACCGGTCAGGAACTCGTGCAAGGCACCATCCCTCCGCAATTTACCCAAACATTGGCCATACTGGAGCATCTAAGCGACGCGCGTCTGACCAATGAATCTGGACGTGCCAATCGACCGGATGCCATTGTCAAATGGCAGCAGAGCGCTGCTGGCGATGCGCAGATATTCTCGGGAACACAGGGGCGAATGTCGTTCAAGCGAATGCTGACGGGCATTTCTGCGGGATTGATAACCGTCATCTTCCCGGTTTTTGTGGCCATGGTACTGGCCACGTTGGCTATGACACCGTTTGTTGTCCGTTTTGCATTAAGAGGGATCGGGCGAGCGGCTGATCAGGCCGCTCAGATCACTTATGACAAGCGGGGTATTCGCATATCGACAGGCGAGGTTCCGGACGAAATCCGGCCGCTGGTGAGTGCGGTCAATGACGCATTAAGCCGGTTGGACAAAGGTCACGCGATACGAGACCGTTTTCTGGCCCAGGCAGCACATGAACTGCGAACGCCCATTGCCATCCTGAATGCACGTGTAGCAGCCTTGCCTCCAAGTCCTGAAAAGACGCAGCTCCTGCTCGACTCCTCGAGACTTGCAGTTCTTGGGGGGCAACTTCTTGACCTTCAGCGGTTAAATCACACGCCGATCGATTTCCTTCCGATCGAACTTGTTACGATCACCGGACGTGTTGTGTTTGACCTCGCTCCCTTGGCTTTTGCAGCGGGTTATGAAATGTCATTTGAGCCGGGTATCGCAGAAGTCACTGTTCAGGGTGACCAGACGTCAATCGAGCGGGCCATCACAAACCTGGTCCAAAATGCCATTGATCATGGAGGAGGGACAGGAACAATCAAGATTATGGTGCAGCAAACGAAAACGGTAATCGTTTCAGACGAAGGAGCCGGCATACCTGCAGCAAATCTCGAAGAGATATTCGAGCCGTTCAACCGACTTGCTCCGCACAGTTCGGGAGCCGGATTGGGCCTTAATCTCGTTAAGGAAATCATGGAATGGCACAATGGAACTATCCTTGCCGAAAACAACGCATTGAAGGGTGCTTGCTTTACCCTTGTGTTTCCACGTTAAGGCAGAGAACTGGATTTTTACTCGGTATCTGGGGGTAGAACATCAGCCAGGAACGGATAGTTTCATAAATAGTCATTGCAATGTTGTGGCAACGGTAGCCGTTCATTGTCCATTTCAGCCGGGCGTCCAGCCTTCCTCAGGCGACATTAATTCTGGAGAACTGAGATGAAACTTTTTTGCTGTGGTCTGCTTTCAGTACTGGTTTTCGCGAGCATCGGTTCAGCACACGCACTTACGCCTTCAAGAGTAGGTGCGGGGTCGAAATATGATCTGTATCGTGAAGTGCCAATGTTGCGAACTATTCAGTATGAAAGCAATCCTTGTACCGATGGCCGATACAATGACGGCAAGCCACGGAGTTGCCGCGAGCTTCTCAGAACGCTTGAACGTCGTCAGCGTTACTGGGAAAGACGCGAGCGATATGATCCCTGTACGGATGGCAGCGTGAGCGACGGGCGGCCTCGCACTTGCCGGGAAATACACCGTTGGCTGCGCAAACCGGTTAATGAAGAGGAATGGCGTCCGCGCAGGGATTGGAAATAGCAGAAAAGACAGGCCGAGATCGTTTGTGAGGTTTGATAGATTCTGTAGTGTTTGTCTGAATACTGGAGGCTTCCGGCTCCTTGGCACTTAACCGAGGGCTCCTCTTTTTTGATAATGATGGGAAGCATGCAATTGCGCAGGTGTTGGATCGGTTCAGCCGTTCAATCCAATAATCATCATGGAAACTGCTTCAATCTGCGCACTATCGGCATTTTCAAAGGGAGATTTACGAGCCTTTCGCGGCATATACAACCAATCAACTTCTGATGACTTGCGTGTTTGTACAGACCAACGTTGATAATCAGATATTTGAACCGGTTTCACGTTCCCGACGCGCGGTAATAGACGCTGTGAGGATTCACGCAGACTTTGCAGGGGCTGCAGTCTTTATGAAGACAGCGGCAACTCCTTCAACGGATTCCACCATTTTACCCCCATCGGTCCAAAATGCTTTTCGTTAGCGGTCAACACCGTCAGACCGTTGGCATCCGCGGTAGCAGCGATGGCGATGTCAGCAAATCCAGGTTCATGCGCTCGAGCACGATCAAGGATCGCGCCGGCGGCGGAAGCTTCTTTGCTGCCAAACGGGAGAACTCTGTTTCCATACAGATTCTCTATCAGAGCTACCCAATTGCGGAGCCGTTTTGCCTTGGTTATGGCCTCAAGTCGTTCGGCTCTATGAATACCATGCCAGATTTCAGCGATGGTGACAGACGATAGATACACTTCAGAACCGTGAAGTTCGAGCCAGCCAAGAATTGGAGGCCGTGTATTTTGAGCTGCAGCTACGGGCGATGTCGCAGATACAATGTTGGTATCAAGCAAAAACAAGCTCAGAACTCCGAATTGTATGAGCGGGATGGCCTCTGGCTCCGTTCCGGAACGTCATCGGGGTCGCCTGGGAATGCTGCAAGAAGCTCGCCAAAGGTTGGGATTTTAGAAAGCCGCTCGTATTCCTCAAATGAAAGCACGACGGCTTCCTTGCGACCGTGACGGGTGACAATAGTAGGCTCGCCGGCAACGGCCCGATCAACGATTGCGGAGAAAGTAGCTTTTACGTCTTTCAATTGTGACTCTTTCATTACGTACACTCCGAAATGACCTTTGGTAGTCATATTATAGCTTGTAGAGTTTTCCGCAAGGGTCTCCAAAGCATTATTGCTGCCTCATCACGCTCCGGCGCTACCTTCATCGTGCAGCCTGTCCTTTGACGATTCTGACATGGTTTCCATTGGCTCTGAGCTGAGCGAGGAGCATGGGCCCGACGGAGAATTCCCCTTTGGCGGCCTTGTCGGTGAGGGATCGCAGGTATCCGCCGGCGGAATTGATATGTCCGGCGCGCTGCAGAATGGGGACCGTATAAAGTTGTGGAGCAAGCGCGCAATGAGCTCTATTGTATCATTATCCTGGCGGCCGCTATTACCCGTTCTCTAGGTAGTGTTGACAAAGTGGATTCCCAAATCAGTTTGGATATGATTCAGGACTTCCTTTTAGGAGGTGATTTTGGCTCGTGGGGATCTGACGG
>NZ_JACGXN010000016.1 GCF_014138285.1 Phyllobacterium myrsinacearum | reverse complement strand
GAGCCTCACAATGAGCTCGTCAGATACTCTTCGGTGAGCTCATTTGACGGCCCGTAGATCAACCGAAAAATCTATGGGGCGTGGACGTCGCATACTGATTATCGCTGCGCCAGGGAATAGCTTTTTCAACATATGCCGAGCGCTATAATCATTAATTCCCAACCTCATCACATCATTATGAGTGGATGCTCGAATAAAGAATTTTGGATCAGTGAGTGTCGCTTCGACCAGTCGGTGATCTTCGACGTAATCATCGAGATTGTGGAACGTCTCTTGTGGAGCCTTTGTTCGAACGACTTTCGGCTTCTGCCATTCAAAGTCATATTCCTCAATAGTGAACTTGAATTTCTCCGCGAGTCTGCGGATTCGATCAAGCTTATCACGTGACGGTTTTGAACCTGTGATCAAACCCATGTGAAATTCATTGGATCGATCCATCGCGTCGAGTTTGCAACCGACGATAAGCGACGTCAGTTCACGCCGGTTTGGTGCAAGATAGAGAGTTCGAATGAACTTGCCCTCGGACTCAATGGCCTCGCGCAGCCCCTTCAAACGTTTGGTGCCGCGTGTAATTTCAGAATGATCGCTGTAAATCATAGCTTCATTCAGAGCCCCGAGCCGGCTCGCGAATTTCACAAACTGCCGATGGCCTTGCTCTTGTCGCATAGTTCCAAAATCAATATTGCGATAGCGCGCATCGCGAAGAGCCGCCCTTTGATCGCGATTTGATTTGATGAGACCGGAGAAGATCCATTTGCGTCGCTGAGAGGCGTCAATCTTCTCCAGATTATTCCTGACCAGGTATGCCGCGATCTGGCGCGGATCCACTTGAATGAGTTCGTTATTCGTAACCCCTCCGTAGTGTATCCGCGAGGTCAAAAAATGGGCATCATCAAACGTCATCTTTGAGCCAAGGCGAGTGATGACCTTCTTCCCGGCACCGGTGATTGAGGAGTTAATCTCATTTGAAGCGCGCTTGAGGAGGCGAAGGATCGTCTGCGTGGTCATTTCCGAGTAGGAAAGGGATTCGCGGCTGGGCGTTACACCAACCGAATTCGGCGGGGCGATGAGAACAAGCTTGAAGCCCTTCCCAATAAGATTGTTGGCATGGTTCGTTGCAACCGTAATGCTGGGATCGGTCGTGCTGATTGGATAAAGAACGGTGCCGTAAAGCAAATAGACGTGGGCTTCGCGCAGCTCATCGTTGCGGTTGAGAATGGCGCAATAGCCTCGCTTGCGCGCTTGCTCATAGTTCACCGTCGCAAGTTCCTGCCCATTCAAGCGAACCTTCATTCCACCCTGATAGACGACGGAACGGATGATGCCGGCGAATTTTACGTGGTCTTCTTTTTCGCGCAGGGGAATCGTGACCGTTATGCCGCTTTCCTGTGTGGGAACTGCGACCATCTGACGGATTTCAGGTTTTCCCTCAGTCGCTGTTCCGCCCCGGCTGATCGCATAGACGATCTTCTTTTCGTCAAAGCAGCTAACGACCGTGAAGTGATCTGTGTAGGCAAACGGCGCCTTTGACCCAAGACCGAATCCGCCGGTCTGCGCATCATCCTTTACCTTCGTCGAGGCGCCGTAAACACAGTAGATCGGAACAATGCGGTCGTCTGAGATACCTGGCCCAAAATCCTTGATGATCATTTCATCGTCAGTGAGCGTGATTTCCAGATGTTTGTCCGTGCAGCCGTTCATGACATGCGCGTCCCAACCATTACAGATCACCTCACGCACAACAGCGCGTTTCTTGTCGCGGTATAGAGTGTCGGACAGCACAGTGAAGAACTCTGCCGAGTCAGACATTGAGAACGAACGCGCCTTACCACCGCCAATAACGGCATGGGTATCAAGCTCTGCTAACTGTGAAACCTGCATCTGTGTCTCTCTCTGTATCAATCATTATTGACTTACTTTATAACGCGAGCATTATCGGAATGCTTGTGGCAAACGCTATATCCAAGCGTCATTTGTAAGTCAATAATGATTTACCTTTTATTGATAGGGACTCTGGCGGGTCATGATATCAATGTGGTCCATGCGCTCGACAATCTGGTTCTGAACGAAATCGCGCCGGAAGTCGTGTGTTGTATCCTCGATGATCATATAGGGCAGCCGACCTTCGAGCATCGCCAGAGAGCCTTGCACCAGGAGTGCGTGGTGCCACTGGAACGGCTTGTTTAGATCCGGCTTACCCTCCGCCGCCTCATAGCTTGGAAGCGGCGAAAGATAGAAGATCATGTCGTAATAGGTCAGTGCGGCGTCCAGGCATTCATTGACGAAGCTGGTTGCCTCGTCGAGAACCTCGGGCGTCGTGTTCCTGGCCGAGGTCATGTTGAACTCTGCAAGGAGATAGCCGAGATAGTCGAGCGGCGTGCGATCGACCACCAATGGTCGCGGAAGTGCTTGGACCGTCTTGATATGATCGGAAAGCAGAATGCGCTGCAATTTCAGCCGTTCGGCCAGACTCATGGGAGCCACCGGATCGAAGCCGTGCGCTTTGGCTACTGCGGTTGTAGAAGTTGCATGGAAGTGCAAGCCTTCCAGATCCTCCGCAAGGGCTGTGCCGAGCGTGGTCTTTCCGGATCTGTGAGCGCCAGTCAGACCATAGAGCATCAGCTTTGCACCCCAGTTGAGCCAAAGCCACCTTCGCCGCGATCAGTGATGGACTGAATCTCGGCCGCTTCCTCGAAGACGCCGCGCAGAACAGGCGCAATTACCAATTGGGCAATGCGATCGCCATGGCTGACCCAGAAGTCCTCATTGCCAGCATTGTGAATAATCACGCCAATCTCGCCGCGATAGTCACTGTCGATAGTGCCCGGCGCGTTCAACACAATGATCGACTTCTTGAGCGCCAGACCGGATCGTGAGCGAACTTGTGCTTCGGTGCCTTCCGGCAGTTCGATCTTAAGACCGGTCTGAATCAGACGGGTTTGTCCCGGCGCGATTACTTCTTTTTCAATCTTGTTGTTGATCATGGCATGAAGGTCGGCGCCGGCAGCTTCCTTAGAGCTGTAGACGGGAAGTTTGGCACGCTCATGCGTGCGCTGAACCTTAACAGGAAGGGTATAAATGCTCATTGTCGGTCTTTCTAATTGAAAAAGCAGGTAATAGCGGCCTCATAGGCTGCCTTGATCGCATCGCTTACAGCTTGTTCGAGCGCCTCAATTGTCGCAAATGGCCCGATCCAAGTGGCGCTTTCATCTTCATCCTCGTCAAAGGTGAAGTAATGGCCGGCCTCCTCGGGTTCTTCGCTCGTTGCCGCGTTGAGAGACTTCATGCGGTAGGCGAGTGTGCTGTCAGTCATAGCGGACTGTTATACCTTTGAGCCAAGCCGAGCAGACGACACCAGTTACCGGCTTCCCGTTTGCGCCAGTTCCTCTAAATTCTGACGCCCGACTGTCACTCTCGCCGCAGCCGAAAAAGGCATGGTCTCCAATGGTCACGTCCGATATCCCCTGTGCGTTCAATGCCGCAGTTGCTTTCTGCGGATCGACGCCGCATCCAACCAATATGGCACATGTGGCAATTGCCGTAGCCACAAATACGAAGTTTCGTTTCATTTGGTTCTCCTGGTTTGAGGTATAATTAAGCGGCGCGCTGATCGCGAACGTATTCGTTCGGCAGCGTCTTGCGATATTGGATCCAGCCCTCGAAATTGCCGTGCAGTTCAGCGGCGTCCCATTCCTGACTTGGGCCAATCCAGTGACCTCCATTGTCATAGAGGGTGGTCTCTAGGAGCGTGTCCGGCGTTGCTTGATGTTCGGCCGGCGATGCATGCAGCGGTGTGGAGCCGACGAGCAGCCAGTAACGCTCGAGCTCCTTTTCTACGGAAGCGTCGCCATCGAACGGCTTGTAAGAAATACGCGCGCAGCGAGCGACCGAGAGTCTTTTCAAAACGTCGATAGTAGGATGCGTCGTCTCGGGATAGGGCTCGAGATAATCCTCGACAGCATCGGCGTCGGCTTCAGAAATGTATGGAAGATGCCACTGACCTTTTGTGAGAAGACGCGGTGCTGATTGCTCCATAGCGATCTTCATCAAGCGTGCAAGATCAGCGATGTGCGGCTCCGCGTCTTTGTGATCGCGCAATGAGAACCAGTTCGCCCACGAGGTCGAAGTCACCAATACGTCAATATACATGAACGGTTCAAGGAGACGGTTGGCTATCTGCTTGTGGTAGCCCGCATCGGAGAATGCTTCTGCAAAGCCAACGGCACACTGGGCTGCGAGACGCCAGGCACTTTCGCGTGAATGACTGTCAGTGTTCACTCCGAACGAGTTTTCTTCATCGTGGAGATTTTCCGAATTGAAGATTTCAACTGGCGCGTTGCATTCCTCTGAGGCTTGCATTCCCTTCTGGTTCTTACCCCAGTGCCACGGAATGAAAGGATTGGTGCGCACTTCAGCCAACATCGTTTTGACCGGCACAGCTCTACTCGAACGTGCATTGCGGCTGAAAACGCGGTGTGTCATCAGCTCGGCGTGAATGATGCGTGGATATCGCAAATGCAGCGTCGTGATGCGGACGCCTTCCTCACTGACGGAATCGGCGATGACTTTGGCGAAGAAGATGTCGTCGGATGGCATTTTGGATGGAATGTTCATTACGAGACCCTGGCTAGTAGGTTTTCATTGATGCAGTCGCGGCAGAGGCGGTTCTTCTTGTCGAACCAGACGACTACAGCGCCCTGCATATCGACGCGCTGGACCGTCATGTCCGGCGCATTCTCGTGATATTTAAGCGTCACGATATCGCCCTTCGAAATTGGCGCGCTCATCGGTTGAACCAGAAATAGGAGAAGCCAACTACGCAAAGCATATGCGAGAAAAGCTGGGCATGCAGAAGCGGGTGCCGGACCTTTGCCTGCGAGTTCGCGAGGATCCTCGTGGTCAGGTCATACACAGCAAGAAGTATTAAAATGAGCATTCTGTCTCCCGAGTATAATCAATCATTGCTGATTTACTTATAGCAGAATCATTCAGGGCTACTCATGGATTCAATAGAAATTTTCGGGAGTGCTTTGCGCAGAATACAGTGAAATAAGCGCGCAAGCTGTGGCTAACTCAATGTTTGACCGCTCAGAGGCTTGCAATCTATGCTCAAGTTATTCCATGTCAGAGGTAGTGAAACACTGTGACGCGAAGCATGGGTCCACACCATGCAGAATGTCTGGGTCCATACCAGACGGAGAAGATCAGTTTTTTTTCATAGTCGGTGGGAAGATCGGATTTCAAGCCCGACCTCCCCGCCGGCGTCCCTTAACTTCTACAGAAGTTGGCGACAGTCTGTATGCTAGTTGACGGCACCGTCAAGTGAATCGACACAACAACTCTGTTGAAAAAGTTGGTCTAGACCGCTTTATGCCTCACAAGACACACAACTCACCAAGGTTCTGGCAAATTCCTGCGCCGGATTGGTCGAGCGCTGGTAATACATCGACTTCAAGCCAAGCTCCCAGGCACGCACGTAGAGCGCGTTCACATCCTTAAGCGGTGTGTCTGGATGGATCATCAAGTTGACGGACTGACCTTGGTCGATGAACTGCTGGCGCTGAGCTGCCTGCGTGATGATTTCGATCTGCGCAATCTCGCCAAAAGTCTTGAATACGTCCTTATCGTGCTGGGACATGAAGTCGAGGTGCTGGACCGAACCACCGGCAAGCAGAATTGAGTGCCAGGTTTCCGCATCATTGCGTGTGTAGCCGTCGAGAACCTTGAGCAAATAGGGGTTCTTGTAGGTGAATTTGCCCTTCTGCAAATCTTTCGTGTAGTAGTTCGAGTTCTCCGGATCAGTGGACGGCGACACCTGGCCAAGAATGAAGGAAGAGCTCGTCGTTGGAGCGATCGCCATACGTGTTGCATTGCGCAGACCGTAACCCTTGAGAAGCTCGGGCTCGCCATAAAGAATTGCCATCTCCTTGGACGCTGCAAGCGATTCTGCATCGATGTGTTTGAAGATCTCCGCATTCAGAAGTTTTGCCTGCATGGACTCGTATGGGATCGACCGCGACTGCAGGAAGGAATGCCAGCCGAGAGCGCCGATGCCGATCGCACGATGGTTCTTCGCGAAATTATAGGCATTGCACATCAAATAGTTGTCTTTGACCTTCTCGATATATTCACCCATGACCGCATCAAGGAACATGGTCATCCGGCGGACAGCGCCGGAATCCTTCCAGTCCGGATAATGCAGAAGGTTCATTGATGCTAAGCAGCACACGAAGGATTCATCAGCGCTCGATGGTTGCATGATCTCGGTGCAAAGATTGGATGACCAAATGGTCATGTTCTTGTCTTTGTAGACCTGCGGCTTGCCGCGATTGGCTGCATCGGAGAAGAAGAGATACGGATAGCCCGTCTCCGCGCGCTTTTTTAGGACACGCGCCCAGATTTTGCGCTTCGCCTGATCGCCCTCGCGCATATCGTTCATCCAAGCGTCCGGGATGCAGACGCCTAGTGAAAGATGCTGAATGTCATTGCCTTCTTCGCGGCAGTCGAGAAACTCTTCAATATCGGGATGGTCAATGTCGATATAGACCGCGCAAGATCCGCGGCGAACGCCGGTCTGACTGATAATGTCGGTCGTTTCCTGCAAAAGGCCCATGAAGTGAACCGGACCATTCGACATTCCGCCGCCCTTAATCGGTGCACCGCGTGGGCGAAGTGCGCTGATATAGGCAGAAGTGCCGGCGCCGAACTTCGTCATCATGCCGATTTCAGCAGTCTTGAGCAGAATGCTTTCGGTCGTGTCTTCGAAATAGGAGTTGTTACAGGAGATCGGCAGTCCGCGGTTAGTGCCAAAATTCGCCCAGACAGGCGAGGCAAGAGACACCCAACCGTTCAAAACGTCTTGCTCGAACTCCGCGGCAAAAGCCGGAAGGTCGAGAATACGGGCAGCGGTATGCGCGATTTCCGAAATGCGCTCCTCTGCGGTCTGTCCAGGCGCGAGATAGCCCCGCGCAAGAAAGGTTCTCGCGTCGTCATTCAACCAGTAAGTCATTTTCAGAATAGATCCTCTACTTCGTAGGCTTTGTTTTTCTTTGCGTATTCGACCGGCTTCTTGTGAAAGAAATCGGTCATATTGTTTCCGAACTGCTCTTCATCCATCCAATATGTCTTGGCTATGGAAGCGGGATCAGTGACGAATTGCGGTGCGAACCGGATAGCGGCGAGGCTATCGTTCATCCGCTTGGCGATGTATTGTTTGAGGAGATCTGCAGACAGTCCGTCGCGCTCGTAGGATCCGATCATCCAATCGATGAGCGCGCATTCGGACGCGTAAGCTGCGTGCGTGGCTTCGCTGATGCGCTGCTCCAGATCCGCGTCGAACAGTTCCGGATATTCTTCTCGCAGCGTGTTGATGATCTTGATACCGACCTGCGCGTGGAGAAGCTCCTCATTGCGCGTGTATTGCACCTGCTGGGCCGTATCCTTCAGGACGTTCTTGAAGCGATTGAACCATAGGATCGTATAGAATTGCGAGAACAGGCTGACGTTCTCAACGAACAGCGTGAAAAGGATGATGGAATACACATACTGCTTCTTGTCGTCGCCATAGACCTTCGCCAGATGCTTGCGCAGATATTCGACGCGGCCCTTAACGACGGGCTCCTTCAGGTTTTCTTCAAACACGTCATCGAGACCAAGTTTGTCGAGCAGCTTGATATAGGCGAGGTTATGAATGATTTCCGAGTGGCTCATGACGCCGCCAAGATCTGCGATCGCCGGATGAGGCAGGTTGTCGCCAAGCAAAGCCCAGAACTTTTTTACCGCAATCTCGACCTGACCGATCGCCGACAGGGTCCGGGTGATAATCAGCCGTTCCTCTTGCGATAGAGCCGTTTTAAATTGGCCGTAGTCGCCCTTAAAATTGAACTCGTTTGGCGTCCAGAATCCAGCCCAAATCTTGTCGATGAAATCCTGAGTCCAAGGGTAGAGATTTGGCTTTCGCGCCACTTGTTCTTGAAAGAGCATTTGTTACCTGCGATCTGAGAAGGAAATCCCCTCCAAAAGGGGAGGGGTTTCATATAGTAAATCAATAATGATTTACATTGTAGACTTGACATAAAGGATTATGCGACGAGTTTCTCATTCGCCTTGAGGATGGCCAAAACCTGCTTGAATTGCGGCGTTTTGATTCCGGCATGGACAACTGCACATGCATCCGCAAGATGCTCGTTCTTTAAAGTCGGAACGATAACTCCACCGCGCTTTTGCGTTTTCCATGGAGCATCTGGATAGGTCGCATAAGCCCATTCGATCATTTCCTCTTTCGAGGCTGTTCGAGTGCCAAGCACAGCGAGCTTCGTTTCGGCCGGCGAGACCTCAATCAGCGGGATCGGAAGCGACGCATAGACACCGATCGTAATGCCGAAGCCGATCACAGCGTCGTAACTCTGCCCTCCAGAGGGGATTTCAGCGAAGCAGACTGTGCAGTCCTTCACCGCATCGACAACGGCTGCGTGGTTCTCCTGGGCTCGGCGAAACAAATCCGAGGATTTGCGGACCTGTTTGTTTTTGTCTTTCGCGGTCTCGGACAGCTCCAGCCCGATGACGCTGAGCGCCATTGTGGTGAGATCGACAGCGAGTTTGGCGACGCCAAAGTTTCGTAATGATCCATCAAGACCGGCAACAATGATCGATCCCATCAGAACCTCCCGAAATTTGGAACTTTTGAATATACTTCACGCTTGGAAAGCTTGTCCTCCAGCTTCGCTTTGGCCTCAGCCTTTTCGACAGCTTTACCTTGGGACATCGCTTCCCCGTAAAGTTTGGCGACGATCATTGCAGTATCGAGTTCAGCTGAAGGTTCCATTTTGAGATGGCCAGCGATGATCATCGAAGGGTGTCGGAAGGTAACATCCATCTTTTTGACCGGAACTTCGATGTGTTCGTAGTCCTGACTGTCAACTGGCTTCAGAATGAAAATCAGATCGGCCCGCGCACCGACATATGCGTCATGCATGAAGAACTCCTGGCCAGCAATACCAGGCTTCTGCTTGTATTTACCGTCCTCGGTTTTCTGCGTGACCATTGGGGTTCCCTCAATCGAGAAAACCTCCGGATCGTCAATGCGGTTATTGGTGACGGCATCGACAATCGCCGCGCCTGCTGTCTTGAGATACTCCGGCTCGTGTTTCAAACCCACTGTGCGTCTTGCAACCATTAAAACTTCCTTAGTTTTATCCATGTGTGTTAAGTCAAATTTGATTGATATTATATCAAGAATTGATCGGCGTGCTTCACAAAGTCTCGATAAAGATTTTGGACTGGGACTCGCCGCGAATATGCATAGATAATGGTGTCGCTCGTATCGCTCGGCCGACCATCCCAAAGCGCCGCAACCATATTTGCGCGATCGATGCGCCAATGATTTGCGCGACGCATTTTCCCAAGCGAGAACGGACCCTTAGAGACGGTGATAACCTCTTTGGCTCTTTCCAGCATACGATCGAGCCGCTTGCGCATGTCATCCGGCCACTTTGAACCGAATGCTGCAAAGGGAATGGCAAGAGTTGTTGGCAAGCCGATCTCAATGGCTACTTCGGTGGCGCACATGTCAAAACCCAACATGCCGCAACTGACAAAGGACTCCAAATCCAGGCAGGAATTGAGTGTGTTTTGAACAATGGATTTAAGGGCCTGTTCTGTTCGCCCTTCAATCATCCGCATCCGGGGCCAATTGGGAAGTTGGACATGTCGATGTCCGGTTGCGGTGAGTGTAATCGCAGGCATTTACGCCTCCTAAACAGTCTCCTCAATCAGGGTGGTCTCGCCACCGACCTCTTTCTGTATGGTGATGATTTGAGACACCCAGTCACGCAAGGAGTTATGTGAAATAATGAACACGGATCCGCGTTCAGTGGCTTTCTCCTCTAGGATCTGCGTCAGTCGCTCCAGACCGGCCGCATCAAGAGCATCATCGATTTCATCGCCGATGAAAAGCTCGATGGGTTTCCTGGCGCGCGTGGCGACAAGATCCTGTAGTGCAAGGGCCGCCGAAATACGGACCTTACGCTTCTCTCCTCCGGACAATAATCTGAAAGACTTGCCTCCCTTCTCATTCGCAACCTCGATTGCGAAGTTTTCACGCAGTTCCCCTTTTGCGTTCTTAACCAGCGTGGTCCAAGTTGCCTCGATATTGCTATCGGACATGATCGACAGATACTTGGCTGTTTGCTGATTTAGATAAGGTGTGACCTCATCCAAGATATGAGCACGAACGCCGGAGGGTGAAAACACTTTAACAACCGTTTCCGCTATATCCACGGTGCCCTCCGCCAACCGTAATTGTTCGGATGCCTTACAAATCTCTGCAGAAATTGTTAGAAGTTCGCGGTCAATCTTAGTGATACCTAAACGATGCGGGTTTTCTTGCGCTTTGAGGGTCTTGATTGCCTCTGCCAGATCCTTAGCTTTTTGCGCAAGGTTGCGCCGCTTTACGATCACCTCGTTAACCGCATCGAGCTCTCGCTGTTTAGCAGCACGCAGAGCGCTAACCGCTGAGATGTCTGTCATTGTCGCTTCAAACGCGTCGCGCTTGTCAGTGATCAACGTCAGCGCTTTACGTGCGTCTTCCAATGCGTTCTTCTGTGTCGTGAAATTGTCTACGAGCGTTTTCAAGACACCCATTGCAGAGACGCGGGAGGCCTCGATCTCGGCTTCGGTGATTTCGCGGCCGCATTCGTCGCATGGGCAGCCAACTCTATGATCGATAGCCGCGATCTTCCCCTTTTGCCGCGCATGAGCATCCTGCGTCTGCTTGGCTTCCATCCGCGTCAGGTTAACCGTTGACGTGGCTTGGGCGACCTTCTGATTCAGCTGCATGAGCTGCTTCTGCTCTTCGGATACCGCAAGGATTTTGTCGTCGCATTCTTTTACTGCAGCGGCGAGAACCGCATGGCCGGCTGCTGCAATCTCTTCGTCGAGTGCCTTTACATCCTCAACGTGCTGTTTCAGTTCTGCGGTGCCACTCGTGACGCTTTCACTGCGGTTCTCCTCCCACCCGTCGATCTGATCCTGAAGCGAAGTCTTGTTGCGCTCGTGCCAGTCCTTTTTCTCAGTGAGTTTTTCGATCTGCTGGGCGATAGCGTCACGCGTGCCGCGCTCAGTCGTCAGCTTGTCTCGCGCAAGCTTGTAGGATTCCTCGAGCACCGTCACTCCGGATGCTTCCTCGATAAGCATCTTGAGCATCTTATCCGTCATCTTAGGAAGATCAGGCATTTGCTCCTGCGCCGCGTAGATCGAGGACTTGAACACATCGTGGGATGCGCCAATGATCGTGTTGACCTTCGCCTGAGTCAGCTTGTCCGTGCCTTGCGTCAGGTCATTGATCGTTCCGTCCTTCTGCAGATGCAGCAGATGAAGCGCATTCTTGCCCTTGGGGTGCTTGCGATGCCGGATGACCCGATAGATATCCTCGTCATCTTCCACATCAACCGAAACCTTCGTGCCCTTGCCAGCCCTATCGTTGATCACTTCGTCACCAGATGCGTCTCGGGCTGTGATACCGTAAAGCACCCAACATAAGGCATCTGGAAGAGACGATTTCCCGGCGCCATTGGAGTCAGCTGACGTATCGGCTTTATTGACGCCTTGAATGAGAACCAGGCCGCGATCATGCAGCCTAAACTCGGCTTCTGTGATAGCGAGGAAGTTCTCGATTTTGAGTAGGGTGAATTTCATTTCGGCGCATCCTTCAGGTAGGGCGGCAAGTCTTGAACTCGGCAGCCCAGGCGATCTGCAATTTCTGTTTGTGTGGCTTGGCGCAACGATGCGTCGCGCAACATCACGATCGGGTCGCGTGGCCCAAATCGAACGTGCTTAAATCCGAGATCATCGTCGAGCTGGACAGTTCCTATTCGACCAGCGTAGCGACCACGCGTTTGAACAACCCAATCAGCCATTCCCGGCAATCCTATGAGCTAATAGCAGCAGCAAGATCGCCGCGTTCGGCAGCGGTCACTACTTTTGATTTCGAGGTAGATCCGAACCCCTTCGTTTTGCTTGTGCCGAAGGTCAGCTTAAGTGGAGCCTTGTCGCGACTGGAGCGTGATGTCTCGCGAACGTAAGGAATGATCTTGCATGTGCCGTGCGGATCGGTCGATTTATACATCTGAGCCGTGGAGTAGGGCAGGGCATTGATGGTCACTTCAACCATCTTTGTCTCTTCGCCAACCTTTTTACCCCTTGCGTCAAAGCTTGATACAATGCGAGCCTCTTGGATTATTACAGTATAAAGTTCCAATATTTCTCTCCTGTGCTTATGTTAAAAGTATAACACGAGCAAAAACGGGACTCTTTAGGCTTCCTCGTGCACTGCTAAGGTTGATGCGAGAATTTCCAAGCATAGCTTCTTGACTTCGTCGCGACTTACATGAGTTGGAATTTCTTTCCACTCATCGACATACTTCGCGACTGACTTATCAATACTCATACCGGACGAGGTGGGCGTAGTAGTGCGTGTTGCCGCAGCTTTCTTCGGCGCCTGAATCGAAACACCCAATGCACCATTGTCGACAAAGAGTTGCCGCTTTTCCTTGAGTTCTGCGCTCGTCATTTCCATGCCGCGATAGCGAATGTAATTGCCTTTGCAGACTTCCTTCGTCAGTTCCTCATCAAGTTCGGACACATCAACGAAGGCCGGCGCGCATGAAGAAACATGAACGACCTCTGCGTCTTCGCCGACGAGTATCCAGCCTGCCAAGGCACCTACGTCGCTCCATGACTGATGGGTCGTTGCGCCGATCGAGTAAACGCCAGAACCGAGATCCTTGTGATTGTGATAATGGCCAGCGAATACGTAGCGAAAGCCGAATGTGGCAAGACGCGCAGCAGTCAATCCACGCGAGGGCATGTGATCAAGAACACCGTCTATACCGGCGTGAATGATCAGGTCGGTTTTCGCGAGTGTTCCATCGAGTAGGGCCTTTTCAGAGAGCTTCTGTATTTCCGCGAGCAATTTCTCGGTTGTTGAACACCACGGAACGAACGCGAAGTGACTGTCGCCGCTCTTGACCAGGCGAGACGTGTTGATCGCTGTTATCGTTCCTTCCGACGAGAATGTCTCGGACAGTGTCTGCGCGGTCGAGCCGAGCATTGTCGTTTCCTCGCCGGCAAGATCGTGGTTGCCTGGAATGAAGTAGATATTAACGCCGCTGTCGAGAATGCGCCGGATCGAATCCTGCAGAGGATTGAGAACTTCCGGATCGAGTGAGCCGCGAACGTGATTGATGTCGCCAGCAATAATAAGAGTGTTCCCGCCGGCCGCGCCGATCGCACCGGCGGCCGATTCCAGCTCGTCCAGGATGATGCGGAGACGAGAGTTCACTCCGTCGCCGCTGGTTGTCGAAAAGACGCTCCACTTGTGACAGTGAAGATCGGACACGATTCCGTATGTCATGCTGCCAGACCTTTCCTGCGCGGCTTGGTGATTGTGCGGTAATAGCGCTTGCGATAGAGGCGTTTCTCCTCTGCTCTCTCCTCCTGCGTCAGATGTGATAGATCGCGGCGTGAGCGCTTGAGTGGAAGAACGACGGCAGATTCACCAACGGTTGAACTACCGGCCTTGACGCGAACACGAGGTTTGAGAGACCGCATGTTCATTAAGAAACTGCGTGCGGCCGTAAGTTCAGCCGCCGCCTTCCGATGCTTTTCTTGGAGCTCCATGTATTCGCGGTCGAGTTCGTTAATGATCCCGCGGATGAGACTCGGTTCTTCTGCATCGATGGTAAAGCTTTGACCGCGAAGCGTGACCGTGAATGGCCTCACGGAGGAAACGGCTGCCTTCCGTCTGCCCTTCTTCTCACCCCCTTTGAAGATCGCGAAGAATGTGGATTTCTTAATTTGCTCGCCAGTGTCGAGCTTCATCATGTCGTCGCCTGATGCCATAGTCTTTCTCTCTGTGTGTCATCAATCAATGATGATTTATTTATAGCGCGTTCAATCAGGAGTGCATCAGGTAAATCATCATTGATTGACTATTTTATTTTAACCGGGCCGAGTCTGCGCTTGAAATAATAGGTGGGAAGAAAGCGCTGATCGGATCCACCGCGCGCCGTATAATTGCGGGGAGGAGCGCAACACTTGTTGAGATAATACCAGAGCCGAGTGATCCAGATATCGCCACTGGTGTGATCGAGAATGCCCACATGTTCGATGCCCTTAAGCCGGAGCATCGTGATGGTTTCGAAGTCGAGCGCCCACATAGCCTTTTTCTCGCGAAAAGCCGCTGAGTCCGTCAGCTCACCATCGCGAAACAATCCTCCCTTCCGGCGCCAGGCGAGATAGAACCTGGAGCCGTCAGGGCGGGTGTATATCGCGCCATATGTCCGCCGGCCTTTCTTGACCTTCTCCTCACCGAAGTTCTTTTTGAGCTTCCTGCGAATTGCGTAAGTCATATGGCACCTAACTCAGAAGAGCCCCTCAATAGTTTCAACCAAATCGAAGAGCTGCACCGTGCCGAGATCCTCGAGAGCAAGATGTTTGATTTGTTCGCCGCTCTTCACCCTGATGAGCGTCTGCAACGGATCGTTTTCGCCATCCATTTGGACAAGGATCGCGATAATAGAGATACCTTTAAGCAGGCGATTTCCCGCAATCAGCAGTTCGGTCTCTTTTGTCTTTGCCAAACCGTTCTCTGCTTTGAGCCAGCCCTCAATTTTATCTCGAGGCTCGCCTTGAAAGAATGCAGAGTTGAGATCACTTTCCGAAACGAATGGCCCATAAGCATCGCTGAGCAGTGCTTCGCCGTCCGCTTTGTTGGGAGCAATGACAACGATGGACCGTCCATGGGGCTGTTGCCGCGAACTCTCTTTGTTTCCTACCCACTGCTTGGAAACATCGATTTTACCGTAATACATGTGTTTTCTTCCCGTTTTTGATAATTACACGACCTGGAGATACGCTCGAACGTCTTCCGGTTTCTCCAATACCGGCTGTAGCTTGTCGAAACCTTTCCAGTCATAGATTCCTTGTTTCCCTTGGATGGGAATGGGATGCGGCAACTGTCGCGCATAGCGCAGGCGCCAGGCGTAACCGCCTAACTGGTGCCAGCCAAACGCCTTCTCTTCGTCCGTGATTTCCTCGAGAAAGTCCTCGGTGATCAGCTCGACTGAATCCAGCAGCACCGTTCCAAGCAGAACAGCGCGCGGCAGTTCCTCGAGCGGCGGCAGGCCACATTGTTCGTAAAAGCGTTGAAACTCTGGATCGGCATAAGCCGAACGCTGATCCGGCGTGATGTTCTTGGTCGCGGCGATACCTATCGTTTGACCAATAATACTTTTGGGTGCTGACCATGTGCGAGTCTCAAAGAATTTCATGCCATGAACTATAAGAGAAGCCCACGGCTGCCATACTGAAATAACCTTCATTCCCGATCCGATCTGTGCCCGATAATCCACTCATCTATATAGCAGAACGAAACGGGAATACTACTTTCGGGAAGACGTTCACCGCTCATCAATTACATCGTCATAATCGACGACCAATTCGATGGATTGAACCGTGGGAATTGTCGATGAAACCTGATCGCCGAGCGCCTCTGTCCATTCAAGGGCGTTTGCCTTTGCAAGTTGCAGCGCCTTTATTCCAGCTTCATCGGGATTGTGAGCATCAACTTCGACTGTGACGTGTGGTTTGGCCGTAATGCTACGCTCTAACCTCACCATGTATCTTTGCATTCATCCTCCAGAGAATTGACCCGCTGCGAGAGCGGGTCAGTTTAGTTAGGCGGCCTCTTCGATATCGACGTCCGCAACGATCGGAGGTTCGTATTTGGCTGGCAGCAACGCCTTGAGCTGATCAAGACCGGCCGGATCAGCCATCAGCTTTTCAGAAAGCGGACCCCGGAAGTATTTCTTGCCGTCAGTCCATTCGACATAGGCGCCGCTGACCTTGAGGATCTTCTCCGCCACGAGGAAGTCGAGCATCGAGCGGTGCACATTGAAGCGACCGGTGCCGTCTTCATTGTAGTCGAAGCGATAGGTCGCCTTACGGAAGGGGCGAGCAACCTTATTCTTGATGATCTTTGCCGTGATCTGCGAGCCAAGAACATCCGCATCAGCGGTCGAGTCCTTCTTGATCGGCTTAGCGCCGAGCGAGATACGTTGCGAGAAATAGAATTTCGGAGATTTGCCGCCTGGTGTTGTCTCGGGATTGCCGTAGACCACGCCAATGTTCATGCGGATCTGATTGAGAAACACCGCGCACATGTTCAGATCATCGCAAGCCTGAGCAAAAGCCGGAAAGTGAGCCGATGTTGCGCGCGCCAACGCGGTGTTGTCGTGCATGGAGCGCTGCTCGGCGGTCTTTTCCTTGTTTGTCTTGCTGTCAAACATGGCCGACTGAGGCACCATCGAGGCGAGACTGTCGAAGATCCATGCGATCGGGGCGTCAGGCGCAATCAGTTTCTTCTCGCGAAGCAGAATTGCAACCTGAATCGCCAGTGTCATCGACTCTTCGAAGGTCTTTGGCTTTTTATACATGAACTTTGAGCCGCTGGTGTCGAGTCCCTGACCCTCGCCAAGATACTGCTGAAAGGAGCGTTCATGATCGTTGAAGCCAGCAAAGCCGCCCATCTGCTGTGCTGCGATCATGATCTGAGTTGCAATCGCGGTCTTGCCGGAGCTTTCAGGGCCATAGATTTCGATGAGGCGGCCTACAGGAACACCGCCATCCCACTTGCTGGAGAGCGCATGATCAAGCTCTGGATAGCCAGTGCTGAGGAACTGCGTCACCGTGGACTCTTCGTCATTACCGCCAAAGACCGAACTAATGGTCTTTTCAATTTCTGAGGCTGATGCCATTTTTACTTCTCCAATTAATCTTCAAGAAAATCTGCGTCTGGATCTACCTTGCGCAAGGCGGCGGAAACCTTCTCCACTTTTGACCCTGCAAGACGCCCCTCGGGTTTACCGTCCTCGCCAAGAACGATGTGCGGCGGCACGCTGTAGGGTAGGGTTATGACGTTTGGTGTTTGCGCTGGTGCTATGCCAATTGGCCGGATGACCGGCGCGACTGCCGGCGCAACCAATGTTTCGTCGTCAAGATCGAACTGACCGGAGCGCGCTTTGGAAACGTTAAATGACAGGGCGGCGCGCTGGTGACTTTCACTCACCATTGACGAGACGAAGGCGAAGGTCTTGCTCGCAGCGTCAGATTTCAGCGTCTCGTCAGTGCTCTCGAACGCTTTGGTCAGTGTCTCGAGCGCTTCTGCAACCTTTTGAACTGAGTGCTGAACGCGCTCTTTCGCGGTCACGTTTGATTTTGCCATATGATATTCCTCATGTGCTTTCATTGCGCAGGAACGGCAGCGAGAAGCTCGCTTGTCGCCGAAAAATCGTCCCGTTGGATTGGGAAACATTTCGCAGATTGTTGTGCAGTCGGCGTTGGCGCATCTGCACATGTAATGACCGCCGGCATATCCAAATGAGCGAAGATCAACGTCGCTCGGCTCACCCTTGCCGGGATCCCAAGTCATGCTGCGGCAGCCTCGCGGTATTTGAAGGGTGGAAAGACCGAAACCCAATTCTCAATGTCAGTCAAAAATGATTTGAACACGAGACGCTGACAAAACAGAGTAAAGGTTTCGATGCTTGGCGAGCCGGGATCAACCTTCAGGTTGATGGGCGCGGGACGCGCGGGATGCCGAAGATCCATGAGCATGAGATTGCGCATGAACAAGATCCGCTTGTCCTCGCTTTCAGCAAGATCGCGGAACTTCTTCGGCAGCTTCTTTAGGTCAACCTCGCCGGTCAAGCACATGTTCGAGAAATTCGAATAGGACTCGAACTCGGCCAGAAATTCCATTGCTCCTTTGTCGCCAATACCGCCGACGCCAGGAATGTTGTCGCCTGTGTCGCCCATAAGCGCTTTCATTTCCACAAATTGCTTGAAGGATTTGACGGCGATACCGAGCTTGTTTTTCTCGTCAGCAAGATCGGCGACTGTGCGGACCTTGCGATCATTAATCGGATCGAACCACATGCAATTCGGTCCAACGAGTTGCAGCCAATCTTTGTCGCCCGAGACCAGGACGACACCAGCGCCCTGCTTAATGTAACGATCGGCGCAAATTGCAGCCAGATCGTCCGCTTCCATGTTTGCAGCCTTTATTTGTGTGACGCCGAGGAGCTGCAGCGCCTTCTGAATTGCCGGGATCTGCTTTTTGGTGGACTCGCGCTCTGCCTTTTGCTTTTGGGCGGCCGCAGTGTCGTTCTTTTCGCGGTTTTCCTTGTAGTCCTTGTATTGCATCTTGCGCCAGGAGGCACCGTCCCAAAGGACGATCGGCGTGAACTGGCCATAGATGGAGATCTGTTTGCGCAACTGGCGCAAAAACCCGAAGATCGCTGTCGTTTCGACGGAGCCAACAGTGAGCTTGTTTTTCGTGCCGTTCGCAGCGTGCGCGATATTGTTGCCGTCGATGAGGAGATAGCGCTTCATAATAAACCTTGCTGATTGAGACGAGAAAGGGCGGCACGCTAATCAAACTAAAACGTGCCGCCCTTGACGAAACTGGCTCAACCGGGGGAAATCGAGCCAGTTCGCAGGTCTTATTCGATGTTGTCGAGGTCAGCGAGAATGTCGTCGAGGCTCGTATCGTCAGCGTCTTCCGGTTCAGCTACTGGCGCGGGCTTTACAGCCGCTTTCGTGACTGGCTTGGCAGGGGTCTTGACCAGTGTCGTCGCTTCATTGAGCGCGTCCAGATCAACATCAGTGTCGATCTCGGTGCTGTCATCGATCACTGCGTCGTCAACAGCCGCATCTTCCGACACGAGCGCCTTTGTCGGCGTTGACTTGCCGGTTGTCAGCAGACCAGGCTTGGTTGTTGCAGGGCCGCCGATGCGCGGAAGAGCAACGCCAGAAGTCTGAGCGATGAAGGCGAGAGCCTTCTTCTCATCGCCACGGAAGAATTCCTTCTCGATGTGCGCCTTCAGATCGTGCAATCGTGTCAGCACATCCTTGCTGATTGGCTCGCTTTTGCCTGGAAACACATTGACCGAATACTCGGTGTTCAGACCCTTGCCGGTCTTGGTGATGACGATATCCATACCGTTTTGCGGGTCGGTAATATCAACTTCGTTCTCTCCATACTGCTGGATCAGATCGGTGATCTGCGCAAACGTCGTTGGCGTGACTTCAAGGATCGCGCATTCATCCTTGGAACCGGCATGATCGACCACGTTCAACAGGATGGACTTCTTGGCGCGCCATTCGGTGTAGATCTTCTTGGACTCTTCATCGATCGCCGAATTGATCGCAAGATCGATTGCGGCATCAAGTTCACATGGCTCGCCATAGCAAACGTCGCGGCAGCCTACGACGGCCTGCGGTTTACCATTCAGTTCAGCCTTGATCCAGTGGACGCCAAGATCGGCCCAGAACTGACCATCTTCGCCGATCCAAGGAGCATTTAGAGAGGTTGGTGCCAGGACACGGTAGCGATTGCGACCTTCCTTGGGCTTGATCCGCGTTCCAGTGGAACGGCTGTATTTCGAAGACGCTTTTGAAACGAGCTTCATGAGTGCGGGATTGAGTGCCATGTGCTTTGCTACTTTCTACTTTGCGCTTTGCTACTAACTCCGTGACGCGTTCGTCATTTCGTTATTTCGTTATATAGCGAAAATGTTCAGGATTACTTCGGGAAAATCAGACGTTGAAGATGTTCCCGTATTTTGATGCGAGGAGGCCTGCCCGTTTTGAGGTCTCGGCATGGTCCTTTGAAGCGGCGAGGGCGTCAGCAGCCTCTTTTTCCTTCTTGGCCGACTTGGCCGTCTGGACTGCAGCATGCCGCTCCAGCTTGGTCACAATTGACGTGATCGGCTTGGTAATCTCGTCGATGGACGGCTCACGGCCGAGCACCTTCAGGAAATAGGAGATCAGGAGATTGAGCATAGATTGAACTCTTATCTGGGGTTGAGAGTGAATGTAAATCATTATTGACTTACTTTTATATATCAACAAAAACGAGGATTACATTACGAACTTTCTGATCCTGCAGCTTCCTCCTTCATGCGCTGCTTCTGGCGTGCAAGCAGGTTGTTTCGGCTTTCGGAGGCAGCTTCGTCGCGCGCCGTGCGCACCGAGATTGCAAGTTCGCCCTTCATCTCCTCGCGCTCCGTAGATCCGGACTGGATCAGCATGTCGCGGCGATGACGAAAGGCTTCCGTGGCAGTTTTTGCGTTGGCTTCAATCTGTTTTGCCTCAATCAGGGCTTTCTTCATATTGACGACACGGCCGTTGCGCGCCACACGTTTGTCGAGATCCGCAACTGTGGGTTTTTCGCCATCTTGGAGTGCGGTCTCACGTTCACGGCGATAGACGGCCGCTTCCGTGGATTCAAGCAATAATTTAACGGTATCCACCTGGCGCGAGGCCTGTGCAGCGATGACTCCGTAATGTGCAAACAGGGATGCCTGCTGCATCATAGCGTTGGACAGATCGGCAGGGGAATAGGCAAGGTCGCGTTTCATTTGCGCCGTGTCGATGAAGTTCTTGACCGTAAATGTGGCCGTCATTTTCAGACCTTTCGCTTGTTCTGATTAATTTATATCAAGTGCTCTCAAGGAGCGCTTGCGGGATGCATCGGCAATCAGTTCAGAAGATTGAAAACTGACTGGAAAACATCTTCGAGAAGCACGCTCTTTTCCGGCGCATAGTAAAGTTCGCCAGGATTGAAGCCGATGACCAGATTTGCGTCGAACTCCTTGGAATAGACCACCTTACCGGCTTGATCAGACGCCTTGCCTTTAAGATCGGGAAGAAAGTGACGCACTGTGGTTGTGCCGAGTAGAACGATCACGGGAGGCTCGAGGATCTGGATCTCGCGCTTTAGATAATCGATATACTTGGCAATCTCGTCCGAAGAGACCTGCTTATCTGCCTTTGGTCGCTTGATCAGCCCCGTCCAATAGATATCAGGACGCTTAAAATCATGCACGAACATGGCATCAATAACGGCTTGAACCTGCGCGCCCTGACTCATCGATCCAAGCTCTTCCTCGCCGCGTGTCGGGCAGTCGGTGATGATCATGAACGTCGCATCCTTACCGAAATGTGGCTTGACCGGCAGTCCATCGCTATCACCAGTCGATGGACCGTGCTTGGCGCGGTATTCTTGGATCACTTCTACGATATCTTCCTTCGCGTGTTTGTCGCGCGTCAGATCGCGGTGCACTGGCACGTTTGCCGTGATCAGGCCGGGAATGAGTTCGATCAGATCACGCACACGCGAGGGATCGGTCGCCGGAACAGAGCCAGGCTCGATGCGAGAGAACGCACCAACGCGCTCAAGGGCGTCTTGATGCTTGACGTTACAGCGGCGTTTTTCCACGCGATCGAGAAAATCCGCCTTATTCGTGAACGGACCCGCCTTCCTCGCCTCGATAATGGCTTGGGTCGTTGTGCCAGCGACGCCTTTGATGCGTTGGAAGGGAATGACTAAGCGCACATCTGTCGCAATCTCAAACCTGTCGGTAGAGATATTGATATCGGGCATTGAGACGTCGATGCCAAATCGAGCGGCGTCCGCAATGATGCCAGGCAACTTATCCTCATCCATACCTGTCAGCGCGGCGGCAAAGAACTCGACCGGATAGTGCGTTTTCAGATACATGGACTGATATGAGATCAGGGTATATTCGACTGAGTGGCTCTTGTTAAAGCCATAGCCGGCGAAGCCTTCAATCTTGTCGAAAAGCTGCCCCGCCCACATTTCGTCTGCCCCGATCGTCGCAACACAACCATCGACAAACTTGCCGCGTTCCTTCGCCATTTCTTCGGGCAATTTCTTACCCATGATCTTGCGTAGCTTGTCAGCGTCGGGAGCAGAGTATCCGGCAACTGCGCGAGCGACCTGCATAACCTGTTCCTGATAGACCATCACGCCAAATGTTGGCTCGAGGATCGGTTCCATCAATGGATGGTCATATTCGATGTATTCCCGACCCTGCTTTCGCTTATAGAATGAGTCCATCATTCCCGATTCCATAGGACCTGGGCGATAAAGCGCGGTTGCGGCCGTAATATCATCGAAAGTAATTGTGCCGTCGCTGCCAAGCTCTTTCAGCAAGCGGCGCATTCCACCGCCTTCAAACTGGAAGATGCCGATCGTGAGACCCTTGGCGAAGTTGTTCAGCACTTCCGCATCGTCAAGCGGGATCCGGTTGATGTTGACGCGTTTTGAATGCCGCTCTTTGATGTAATTGAGTGTGAGGTTGATCAGATCAAGCGTTTTCAACCCGAGAAGATCCATTTTGACGAGCCCTTGATCCTCAACGATGCGCTTGTCCCAACAGACGACAGACATTTCCTTGCGCTTTTCGATGACAGCGCGATCCGTAAGATCGACACCCCCAACGATAATGCCGGCGGCGTGCTGGCCGTATGAGCGCGTAGTCTCTTCCAGACGGCACATGATGGGCCACCAATTGTCCTCGTATTTCTCGGCGAACTCCTGGATCTCCTCGACCTGCAGCGCGCAATTTGCCAGGGAGACGTTAGCTCCGTGCAGCTTCGGAACTGCCTTTGAGCACTTCGTGTCGCGCTCGGACAAACCGACGGCTTTGCCGATATCTCGGATCGAGGACGCGGCGGCAAGCGTGCCAAAATTCGAAACGCCAGCTACTCGAGCCTGTCCGTATTTCTTGATGAGGTATTCAACAACTTCGTGGCGACGTTCAGACATGAAATCAAGGTCGGCGTCAGGAAGGTCGATACGATCAGGATTAATGAAACGCTCAAACAGAAGTCCGAAACGGATCGGATCACAGTCAGTGATTCCCATAAGGTAAGCGACCAAAGAACCGCCGACAGAACCGCGGCCAGGCCCGACAAGAATTCCATTAGATTTCGCATAATTCACCACGTCTTGAACGAGGAGAAAGTAGCCTGAGAAATTGAGTTTCTTTAGCACCGAGAGCTCATAGGAGAGACGCTCCTTGTAGACGCCGGCAAGGTCAGTCTTTTCCGGAAGGTGGCCAAATACAGCGTCAGAGAAGCGTTCCTTCCAGCCAAGTTTGCATTGCTCCACGACGGCCAGAAACTCGTTTGGCGCCATCTGCGGAAGCGAAACAGGCTGTTTCTCCCACACGTAGCTCACGCGCTCGGCGAGCTTGTCCGTATTGAGCAGCCCCTGCGAGAACGCTGGTCCAACCCCCAATGATCCACGCGCACTGACGCGCTTGGCTGCACTTAGGACATGCTTCTTCATTTCAACATCGCCGACGACGTGAAAATCACGATTGTCCATCGACTTGAACCAACCATCGGTGATTTTCACGTTGTTGGCGACAGCACCCATGATATCAAGAGCATCAGCCTCACCTTCGAAGTAATACGCGGGACGCACCGTAAGTGGCTGACAGCCATGACCGATCGCCTCGAGTGAAAGCTGGTTGATGCGTGTGAAATAGGGCGTATCAACCGCGATAAGTGAGGCGTAGACATTCTCAAAGCCAACGCGATGCGCAAGTTCCGTGACGATATCGGCGACTTGAGGATGTGTGATAACACCGTGCGCGTCGCCAAGGGTCAGCGCGATGTCGCCCTTCTCCAGATTGTCCAGTTCCGTATAGAGATCCTCAAAGCCAAGCTTACTCTCGTAGTAGAAGCGGGATTCGGAATTTGCGAGGGACAGCAGCCGGTAAAGTCCTTTGAGGCCAGCCTCTGTCAAAAAATATGCCGTTAAGTAGTAGTAGGGCGGCATATCCTTCTTCTTTTGCCCCTTGTCGGGACGCCACTCCGGCCCGTCAGTCATGCGCAGTCGCACGCCAATGATCGGCTTAATTTCGGCTTTCTTGGCGCGAGTTGTAAAATCTACCAGACCAGTCAACGACATGGTGTCGGTAATGCCGACGGCACGAGCGCCCAGCTCTTTTGCTTTTTCAACGAGCGATGACGGCGAAATAATCGACTCGCCGATCGAGAAATCGGTTCGAGCTGCTAAGATGGAGTGCATATTAAGTCCTCTTGATTTGAATAGTGCCGTTCATTTCTCGCACTGCGCCAATATGCTCGAGTGCCTGGAAGGCCATGCGAGCGTGGGCGTCTGCTGTATTTTGCTGCCAGTCGAATTTGGTCATGAACGCGGCGGCAACGAATTGGCGCGTAAGTGGGCGATCGAGTTTGATAAGAAGATGCGCAACGATGCGCATGAAGGGCAGGGTGCCGGCGAACGGGTTCTCGCCCTTCTGCAGTTTTTCGGTAACGTTCAGATTAGAGCGATCAAGGCGATCGACCAGTTCCTGGGTCTTTTTCGGCAGAGCAAGCTCGCCCGGATTGACCGGAGAGGTCTTTGTTGCGCCCTTTGGCGCGTCAGGCATCGTCGTGATCCCCCACCTTGCGCGCAATGCGAAGAGGTTGGTCGCATGAAGCGGCTTGCATTGTTCCTGGAAGGCGCATCCGCGGCAAACGGGATGGGCATCGTCAAAGGAAAGCGCGGAGCCGAAACAGCCAGGCGCAAAGTGAGGGATCGTATCGGTCATATTGCTCGCACTCGTTTATGGGCATTCCGTTTTGCTTCTTCGCCGGCCTCGCGGATCTGAGCGGCAATCTTGACCCGCTCTGAGCGCGGCGCACCCATCAGATCGAAGATCAGCGTCGTCGTGACACCGCCCATGGTAAATGTTGTATGGCCTCGGGAACGGCCGAACTCGGCTCTGGCGTCGAGCGCATCAACTTCCTTTAGAAGCTCCGCCGGTGGATCGCGCAGCAATTGAATGAACAGCTTGGCGCGTGGCTTCAGGCGTGCGATCGCGTATTCCCAGTAATTGTTTTCCTCAAACTCTGAACCCGGCATGGGATCGGCCGAGGGGATGATTTCTTCCAGCTTTGCGCCGTCCTCGGTCATTGGCGTATCGATCGACTTGGCGACGACTTCCGCAAACCGGCGACTGACGTGCTTCTCGGCCCAACGGTTGATGTGCATTTTCATCCCGTTGTAGAGAAAGGTCGGGAATGCAGCTTGCTTTTGAGGGTTCCAACTGTCGCGCGCCTTGCACCAGGCGATCCAGAGTTCCTGTCGGATATCTTCTCGCAGGTGAAGGGGCGCCCCGGCACGTTCAAGCCGGCGCATTACCCGATCAGCAAACGAATTGACGTTCCGCTCACTTTCCTTCCAGTCGATCATCAGCCGAGCAACCTCTGCGCAAACTGCTCCGCCACTGCCTTATCGACGCGGGAGAAGCGGTTGGTGATCGCAAGCTTGATGCCTCGGATGAAGTCTCCTCCGAAGTTCAGACCGTTATCTGCGGCGTTGATCAGCTCACGCGGCGAGCAGGTCATTGTCAGCTCGCCTTTCTTGAAGGCGTCACGCACAGCATTGCCGAACTGGACGATTCTCGATGCATCTTCCTCGTCCACGGAGGTCTTGGACATGAGGATCGACTGCTCCGTCGCAGCATCCATGTATGTCACTTCCTCAGTGATCGCGAAGCGCGAATAGGCGGCGGCATTCTGCATGATCGTGCCTTGATAAAGGCCGGTTTCGTCGCCCGTTCCGTTCGTATTGCCGGTTGCAGTGAAGCGGAACTCTGGATGCGGCTTGATCACGCGATATTCAGCAGGTGCGTCTTTGATGACGAGTGGCTTGCCTTCGAGGACTGCCTGATATGCGGCGATCACGCCTGGCATCGCATAGTCATATTCATCGGCGCAGTAGACCATGCCGTGTATCATTGCCTGTGCGAGCTGCCCGAGCTGATACTCAGTCTGCGAAATATAGCGTTTGGTCTTCTGAAGGACGCCGTCTTTGTCCATCACCTCTTCTTCGACTTCCTTCGTGGCGACAACCCACTGACCGAGAATGTGAGCCTCTTCAGTGTCGCGAGTGTGCTGGACGCGCATGTATGGGCGGCGAAGACGAGCACACACCTGTTCAATCAATGATGATTTACCTGTGCCATGATAGCCCCAGAGATAGAGCGTCTTGCCAAGCTCAAGCGCCATCATGACCGTCTTGGTCAGATCGATGTTGAAAACGTAGTCCGGATCCACGAGCTCGAGGTAGGGAACGACTTCCGGCTGGTGATTGGCGAGGATTGAAACCTCAATCGGGTTGCCGAGCGACGATTTGGCCGCCTTCGCATTACCCATGCTGAAGACCTCATGAAACAGACCTTTCGCACGGCTTTTGGTGCCGGTGGGATCAGCCGACGCAGTAGACACGGCGGAGCGTTTGCGCTCTTCGGCGATCAGGTGCAGCGCATACTTTGAATAGAGCGGCGCATCGGGGTATTCCGTCTTGTAACGCTCGACGGTCCATAAATCTTTGGTCGGGTCGCTATAGTTTTTCTTGATGTGGTTCGAGATAGAATGAACCTCGACCCCGTCGATCTGACAAACGATACGCGACCGATCCAACTCTGCATCTTCCATGTGAAACTCTCTCCGTCTCTGTGCGCTTTGCGCTGTGTTGTCTTCAATAACTACTGACTTTTGATTAGGATATCAAGTCAATAATGATTTACTTATATGGGAAATGACGATTAACAATCTCCTCTTAAGAGAGGATCGCTTTCAACCGCTTCATCACTTCGCCAGGGAGGGCTGCCACATCGCGCAGCACCACGTTGTTGGGATAGTATTTGCTCACGGACGCATCCATGATGCCGATGCCAACGAGGTCGATACCCATCTTCTCGACCTTCTTGACGGTATCCATCAAATGCCGTTCGTCGCTGTGATTTGCGCCGGCCGGTTGTCCGTCTGAAAGAACGAGCATGACTTTGCGTTTCTCCTGGCGCTTGATCAGGCGAAGCGCTGCGTATTCGACACACTCGCCATCGACGTTATTAAACATGCCTGGCCGCGCATACGCTTGGTAAGCCACGCGCTTTTTCACCTCTGACGTCACGCGCTCATCGAAACCTTTGTAGATGGGCATGATGATTGGACACGTGCGCGCCCAGCGAATACCGGAGGAGCGTGCTTCATCCGCGATCGCCTCCTGGAGCGTGCGCGGAAGAGCGCCATAACCTGCAGTGGTAAAACCCAGCATCTCATGGGCGATGCTCACTCGCTCCAACGTTGTCGAGAGCGCATAGGCCGCTACCATTGCCGTAGCGATCTTGTTGTTGCTTACCATCGATCCGGAAATATCGATCAGAAGAGTGACCGCCGTGTCTTTTGAATGATGCTCGAGCTTGCGATAGAACACGCGGTCGTCGCCTGTCGTAAGGCGATGGAGACCAGGTGCGTGCAAGCGACCGCTGCGATGACCTGGAATACGCATGACGTGGCTCTGCGAGGCCATCATGCGCTCGATATCCTTCTGCATGCGACCAACCATTGAGCGCACTTCACTTTCCATCTTTGGAACCCATGAATCCGGAATATTGGCGTCTTTCAGATCAAGAGGCTCGATCCGATCAAATTCGCGGGTAAAGACGGTGTAAGGCGCGCTGTGTAAGTCGCGGACAGCGCCCTTGGTGATCTCATCGGCCATTTTGGAGGATAGATCCAGATCAGAGAAGTCCTCGTCGTTGAACTCGTGGTCAAAGACACTGGTGCCGGCGGCACCATTTCCAACTCCGCCTTCATTTTCGGAGTCTCCCTCCGGGTCTTCTTCATCAATGGATGTTTGACGTTTTTCGTCAGAATGACTGCGGCCGCTGCTGCTTTCGCCCTCGTCCTCTGCGCCATCTGCATCTTCTTCTGTGTCACCGGAGCCAGAGCCGCTATCGCCGTCATCTAATTCATCATCCACGTCGCCGTCATCTTCGCCATCGGGATCTGATGGCGGTGCATCATAGCCCTCATCATCGTCCATCCCATGATCCATTCCGGCGAGTGGGTCGCCGAAATCGTCATCTTCGTCTTCGTCCGTTGGTTCAGAAGGTTCGTCATCGCTCGACGCCTCGTCGTCGAAAGCATCTACCTCGATATCTTTCTCGGGTGTTTTTCCTTTGGGCTTACCAGCAGCCTTGGCTCCGCCATCCGCAGCATCTTTCGCTTCGCCAGACTCCCCGCCGCTCGCCTCTTCCGAGTCTTCGCCATGCGGTTTCTTACCTTCGCCAGGACCATCGCCGCCTTCTTCACTTTCTTCCTTCTTAGGCTCAGGGTCTGCTTTCGGCGCGGGAGGCGGCGGAGGTGGCGCTGGATAGAGAATCTTTTCCAACAGCTCGGCAGCTTCACGACACTGTTTTGTCGCGTTGAATTTAGGAAGTGCCTTTTTCAGCGTCTCTGGGAGGGCATCCACGAACGCTTTTACGATAGGCTGATCCCAGAGCTTTTCCTCGTTCATATATGCTTGGAACTCGACATGACCGGCGAGAGCGCGCATGAGCGGCACAAGCAGAATACGAAACTCCTGCTTGTCGTCACCTTTGACCAGTTTCATGGCCGGCTTGGTGATCTTATCAACAAAGTGCTTGCGCAGGTCTGCGATATTTTTGAGCGAGCCTGGGAATATCTTGACGATCTCCCGCTCAATCATCGTGTCTTCCACGATATTGACGAGATCCTGCAGTCGCTTGTTTTTCACATCATGTGCATCGCCTTTGACAAGGTAATCCTTCCAGTTGGTCAGAAGAACATGCGCGACCTCATGATCAATGAATCCTTGAATCGCGCGGATGAAACTTGCATCGGCCGTGTCGGAGACATTCGGAATGTTGACGCGCTCGGGTTGGCGTGTGCGAGGATTGACTGACACGTAGGCCCTTGAGCCGCGTTGTGTCACGACGACCTTCTTGGCCGTGAGCATTGGAACAAGCTTCGTGATGACTTCCCGAAGTTCTATAATTTCCCGCTTCATCCTGTTCTCTCTGTCCTTATGATATCAATCAATGTTGATTGATTAATAATGCTAAAATCGTTGGATAACAAATGGCAATAGAAGGAGACCGTCGCCCATTGGAGGGATGATAATATGGATATTGCCGTGAACCGGATGCGTCCCGGAATGAACGTCAACTCCACCCTGTTGACGAAGCTCGTGATTTTCCAGTTTTTCGATTTCGTAATAGGCATTCTCAAATGTCACATTTTGATAACGGATAGCAGAGGAAGCATTCGACATGTCAGAGACCTTAGTAAGTTTGAGGGAGGTAGTAAGAAGTATCGCACCGTTAAGGAAGTCAATCATTATTGATTTATTTCCTTTGGCACATGAAAACGGCGACCACAAGGGCGCCGTATTCGTTTTCAGAATTATTTTTAGGCTGGCGTCTTTGTCTTCCGCTCGGCATTATCGAGCAGCTTCTCCAAACCACTTTCGAGCTCCTGAGTGAGCGAAGGGTCGGCATCGCCCGTATATGCACGGATTTTCTCAACCCAAGCGAGTTCGTTTTCCGTCATCGTGCGGTTCATCATCTGCGTCAGGGCATAAGTGTCCTGCTGGCCGAAGTTCTGTTCGAGCGCCAGGCGGAAGAGAATGTTGGGATCGACTTCGAACGCCTTTGCCAGGATAAACACCTTTTCCAACGGAACCTTGGCATCACCGTTCTTCATCATCGAAATGATATTCGGCTTATGATAGCCGGCTTCCATCGCGATATCATACTGACTCTTGCGGTGTTTGATTTCATCCATGCGCTTTTGCAGGAACTTCACCACACGCGTGTGTGAGTAAGGACGGATCTTGTCATCTTTCATTGAATATTTGCCCCTTCTAGGCACTTTCTTATGAAGCTTCGTGAGCACCACCAACACGTCGCTTTCAATAATATTTATAGCAGTCTCTTAATGGGCTGTTCTCTGTTTACGACGGCAAAATAGCGCCAGTCACTAAAATAAGTCAATAATGATTTATAAGCGTGCCTATATTCCTCTGACAATTTGTAACGGGTTGCAAGGATTCGTCATTCACTTCCAAGGATTCAAAATAACGACTATAAGGATTCAAGTGGGGAAAATTAAAATGCTGAGATCGCTCTTAGTTGTGGGGTTTGTGCTTCTATCTTTATCGGCTCAAGCCTCAACCGGCTTGCTATCATGCGTGGTAGAGAAGGCCCCAACTGGCTCAAATGAGCAGTTGGGCGCTAGGTATGTCATTGGTGTCGATAAATACTTTCCATACCTGACTTGGATTTCAGAGTCTGGCGTTGCGATCACACAGCAATGTAGCAGATCCGACAATCTCATTACGTGTTTTTCGCCCGTGCTCGGTCGCAACAACGTTTTCGATACCAAAACGGATACGTTTATCTGGGCGACGGATGCAAAAGAAGCGTTCGCGAGGCTTCGTTGCAAACCCCTAGATATCAGCAAGAATTGAAGGGTGAATGATGAATGCTTAGAGCTCTGCTTTGTGTTGGATTTGCTCTTACCGTATCCGGAGCTCAAGCGGCTGAGCCAGCAGGTCTCGTGATTTGCCGTGTTGTTTCCAACCAGATGAGAGAGCTGTCCTTTAAAGTGGGCCAACGCTTCCTGTTGACCTACAGATTTGATAATGGCGCAATAACTTGGATATTTCCCGATGGCGGTGGGCGAGAGATTCCTTGCAAGGCAAATGGCGACTATTTGACCTGCCCCTGGTATGACGGTTACTCGGCGGTCTTCAATCGCAAGAACCTGACTTTTAGTTTTCCAAATACGATTGGCCCATCAACTTCAGAAAGCAGTTGCCGATCGCTTGATATAAACGCTCTTCCTGAATAGCTCCTATCGAAGCTGTGAAATCCGCTCGTTCCATAATATATCTTATGCCGCATTTTCTCGTGAATCGCGGAAGTCTGTTCGTGGTTAATAAACCCCTATTGCAACAGGTAGCAGAATCGGCGCTACTTGTTACGTGACAGCAAGCGAGTCGGACATGAGTGGATCAGAAACGCAGAGAATGGCTATTTTTCGTCGGCAGAAGCGCCAGGAGGGTTTCCGCGAGGCGACCATCTGGTTATCGCCGGAAGACGAGCAGGCCATTCAGAAGGTAGCTGAAAAGTTGGGCGTAACCACCCGCGCGGATGCAATCCGTATGACGATGCGCAAAGTCGCTGATGAGGAATTGAAAATGTAACCTGACAAAGCAAAAGCCCCGAAGGCTGGAACCTTCGAGGCTTTGAAATAGAAAGTGGCGAACCACCCGAACAATAAGGTTCTCCCACTTTTCCGAATCACTGTCAACACTGATTTCCGGTGATCGGCGAAGCTTTGTCTTAGCGAGGAGCGGGACTTTGAGAACCGAGGGACATTCGGGCTGGCGCCGTATAGCGCCGGCAATGGACAGCTATGTGCCGGAAGATGCCGGCACCAAGAAGGATCTATTCGAGAGCGCGCATCTGGCAGCAATTGCCCTGGGACTGCGCCCATCCGCCAGGTCCATTCTATCACAGCTCGTCGGGTTCTTTCGCGAGCCTATCAACGGTCTTTACCTGGTCTGGCCTTCCAACGAGTTCCTATCCGATCGAACGGGACTCTCCGACCGCGCTATCCGATATGCGATTGGGGAGTTGATCCGGGCCGGTGTGATCCTTGCGCGCGATAGTGCCAACGGAAAGCGATTTGCTGTGCGCTCCAAGCAGGGTCAGATTCTCGATGCTTATGGCTTCAATCTCTCCCCTCTCTTGGCGCGGAAAGATGAACTGCAGGCGCGCACGGATGCTATCCGCGAGTTCCAGCGGGCTCGCATGGCCTTGTTTGATCAGATTACGATCTGCAGGAGAGCTGCTCAGGAAGCGCTGTATGCTCTCAGTGCATTGGAGATGAGTATCGACACGAGCGACCTGCAAGCCGAGTATGAGCGCCTAGTAGCGCTTTCGCCGCGTAGAACGTCGTCGCAGCCCGTAGAGCCTGTGCTTTCTCTGTGGCAAAGTCTGAAAACTACCCTTGAAGATAGATATAATGCCGCCTGTGGCGGCAAAAACAGCCGTCTCATTGAGAACAACAAAGATTCTCCTGACCAGTCTTGTAACAAACGGCAAAGAGATAATGAAAGCGAAATCAACTTGCCTGATTTGTGCGCTGCATGCCCGGACGCCTTTGGATACGTTGAATCTGTGGGCAACGATAGAGAACTTCTATCGGCTGCCGCGGGCTTGCGAGGTGCAATTGGGATTCACCGGAGCGCTTGGGACGAAGCTATGGAGAAAATTGGCCCATTGCGAGCGTCGGCCGCGTTCTTCGTCGTGCTTGAAATTTATTCCGCGGATCAGTCTGGTGAAATGAAAATCAAGAATCCGGGCGGATACTTCCGAAATTATGTGCGGATGATTGAAAGCGGGCAGATAGATCTGGCCGAAGTCATCAGATACATGCGCCGCAAGAAAGCTCATTGATGAAAAAAAAAAGGGCCGCTTGTAAGGGGAGGAGAAGCGGCCCTTGGACACAGAGAGGTGTAACTTTACCCAAGTCACCAGGGATTCAAGTTCTGCATTCTATTATAGCAAGCAAAAGAGGGACTGCAGATTTATTTGACGCTATTTGGCGAACCGCACGCGACGTTTGTCTATTATCGTCAAGCCGCCACCTTTTCGACTTCGCCGTCTTTGTCGTCACGGAAGCATTTGAATACTGGATGACGAAGGGATCCATCGGGCGTGACCTCATGAAACTTGACCTCAATGAGACGGCCAAGAAGCTTCCAGCCGCCGCTGATGGCAATTGTCATGTCGCCTGCGAGCGCAGCCGCTTGATCTTCCATGTAAAGCTTCCAAATTTCTTCGCGCTCTGCGTCGGTGAAACCACCGCCGACATCCACTTTAACCCCGGATCTATTAACCGACAGACCTCCCAGACAATGCTCGTATTTCGTATCGGGCTCGCCCGGATAAGCGCCGATAATTTTAAGATCCTCTGTCTCCTCACCTTTAAGTTTCATCCAGGTGTAAGACTTGCGCTTCTCATACTGGGCGTCCGTATGCTTGACGATCATCCCTTCAAGGGTTTTCGGTCGGCCGGTCGCATTATCCATCGTCAGGGGAACGAGTTCCGCCTCACGTTCTGCGTTGCCTCGCGCCAAATAGGACGCAAGCGAGCGATTGGAGAACTTATCGTAGAACTCCTGAACCTGAGCATCGTTATTCAGAAAGTAACGCGGAAGGATTTGGATCGCATCAATACCAGCTTCGCGAGCTGTGCGATGAAACTCCTCAACCATCTTGCGCCGAACATTCCACTCGGGACCAGAATTGCCGATTGCGTCGAAGTCTGCGCCGGACAGTAGATCGAACAGATGAATTTCAGCTCCCTCGGCCTGTTCCGACTTGCGACGAACGGATCCAGTAGTATTGAAGAGACCAGTCATGACTTCTCCGTCGAGCATGAAATTCAAATCTTCACGCGCATTTCTGGCAAGATCTCCAGGCCGCGTGCTGAGCGTAAAGCGGAGAGCTTCATTGTTGCTCGTGGCGAGCACCTTTAACGCAGTTTGGATGACAGGCTCGACCAGAAAGTCGAGAGCGGGAAAGCGCTTGCCGGATCGTGAAAAGAAACCACCATGACCTTCTCGGGCCCGGAACGTCACTCGCATTCCATCGAGCTTTGGTTCACCAACAACGGGCCACTTCTTGACCTTCTTTTCCTCATAAGGATGCGCACGTTGAACGGCAAAGACCGGTATCAGGCCGGGGATGACTGAATTGATCGTCGTGGTGGAAATGCCAGCCTTAAGATCCTTCGACAAGATCCAGTAGAACATCTTTGCGCCGGCCTCATCGAGATACTCCATGATCTCGGCAATCTCGCGCTGCGCAGCATGGCCCGTCAATTCACGCGAGGCGAGCTTATTGAGGATGCGCTCCACGATACTTGGTTTAAACGACATTTTGCCGAATACATCAGGGTTCGGGCAGGATACGCCGAACGTGATGAATGGATCATAGGCCCATTTAAGAACGAACTGTCCAATTTCGAGCTTAGCGAGCTCGCCAACCAGACGCTCTTTCTCGAGCCGCCCTGGTGTATTGGCAATCAAATTGATCAGTGTATATGCTTGGAATCCGTCATTCATTTTTAGACGCCTTTCACGCGTTGAGAGCCGCAGCCATGTCTCCGGACGAAGCTGCATCGATAAGATCGTCATTGGCTGGTTCGGAAGCCGGTGACGGTTTCAGGGTTGTTCTGCGACGGGTAACAGAGGTATCGCTGATAGCGCTTGGCGCATGCTGCATCTGTTTGCGGATGCGCTCGTTTGCCGTCTCAATCAGAGCGCGTTCTTTGGCCGGCACACCAAAGTTGTTCATCGTTCCATCGCGCACGATAATTGGGAGGACGCGCTCAAGAAGATCGTCGCGCAGGCGAACAGTCTTCGGCTCGGTCGAGGCGTAGGGCTCTGGCGCATTCTTGTCGTGTTTGCCGTAAATCATTTTATCTACCAGCTTTGCCATCGGACATTTGCCGGCCGACATACATGCTTGGCAGCCCTTGCGAACCGGAGGCTTGAAGCCAGCCCAGACCCGATCGCGAAGTTGCATGCAGGCGGCGACCCTCGTTTCCACACCAAAGATCGGGCAGTTGAATTTGGCCTGGTTGGTGCGTTTGAATGTGAGAACTGAACCCGACATTAGAACCTCCCGTAATTTGGATTGGAGTTGCGATAGCGCTCTGAGCGCACGGTTTCCGCTGACGCAGTCTTTTTGCGTCTCGCGCGTCGAACGATGATGCGTATGTTTGCGTCGACCCGACCTGTCTCGTTCGCAATTGCTTCGAGAATGTCGAGGTCGTCGCGAGATTTCAGCAGGTTGGCCCTATTGTCGCGAAAGATGGCGTTGTTCTCGGCATGATCTATGCGCAGAAGCACCTTGAGTTCTTTTCGAAGAGACCGAACGGCCTCGAGGCAGGCTTCGTCGTGTCGCACACTCTCGGCGTGAAGGCGCATATCATCGGAAATGTCGCCCATCAGAATCTCCCGAAGTTCGGGTTCGCTGAGTATTTGGACTGCTTCTGACGCTCGATTTCGGCTTTGCGCTCTTCCTCGGCCGCTGCAATCTGCTCTGACGTGTAAGTCATGCCACGTGGCTGTTCCGGCAGGCGATTGAAGTCTTCATCCATCGTATTGACCGGCGCAGCTTTGCGACCAGTCACGTCAATTGCCGGATCGAGAAAATTGACAACATCGCCAGGAAGCTTGGCCCACACCATGCGCCCGAAGGCAGTCATGTTGGAATCCTTGTCAGCGGCGAATGTTTCGCTCTGGCTGACGACTGCATAACCTTTGCGCTCACGCTCATCCATTGCTTTGCCGAATGCTCTTTCTGCGTTTGCACGATCGGCGAACTTCTCAAATCTATATTGACCCTCGGATTTGACCTTGCCCCAACGTCTAATCAATATTGATTGACCTTTTGCATTCATCGCGAGGATGAAATGATAGCTTTTTGTGCCGCCCATGTGGTCGAGCGATACTCGCTTAAGATCGATAGGATATACCGACATTCTGTTTCTCTCTGTGTTCTGTGTTGTTTCGTTTATAGCAAGTTCTGAATAGGAAAGTAAGTCAATAATGATTGATTTATGACTTTACCGGGTAGGGACTTCGAAGGCGCCATTTGATATCGAGCGCTGGCGACCAGTTGACTGCCTCAAAGTATGCGCGTCGCACCACTTCCGGCAGCACTTCATTCGGATCCTTGCCAAGTGGTAGCAGTGCGATGCGCGCCTGGAGACCGATACCGGAGACCAGCTTTGCAGCATTCAACGCCGACATTAGGGCTTTGTGCTCGCCGTCCCACATTATGGTCAACCGCTTAAGTCCCCTCGCCTTTAGCTTAACGAGCGCACCGAGTTGATCATTGCCGTCGAGTGTTCCGTAGGACAGGTTTTTGCCGAAGGACCCAATCGGCACGACATGACGAAGCGCATTGTCATCATCAAACGCCATCTTCATGGCAACAACGTCGAAAGCACCCTCGCCCATAGCGGCTTCACTTGTAGCAAGAACGTTTTGTCCATTGAACAGGTAGCGGCCGGTGCCTGGAAGTGTGGCGGGAAAGAGATACTTCTTCTCGCTATCCGTCGTGATTGCACGACCTTGAAACGTGACGAGATCTCCTTCTATGTCATAGACTGGAATGATCACGCGGTTGTCAAACCGCTGCATTACTTTCTCGCCGTCTTCGTTCACATATTGCCAAAAGCCGTATTCGCAGAAGCGCAGGTGAAAATATTTCCCCATTGAAGCGTCGATACCGCGCTGCTCAAGATATTGAAGGTTCTCTCCTTCGTCGGTAGGTAGTGCAAAGGAATATGGAAGCTTAACGGTCGGCGTATCAATAACCGCCGCCGTGATCGTGCGCCGCGGTCGATAACCCATGTCTTTGAGCATATCCTTGCAGGCTTTGAACGTTGCACCCCATTCCTTGTCACCGTGACCCAGATGCTCATGGATGAAAGAAAGCTTGGTGTATGTCTTGTTGCACACAAAGCAGTTTCCCACGCCTGAATCGGCATTGAGATAGACACGCCAGCGGGAGTCGCCGCACGCAGGACAATGCTTGGCGTTGATCTGCATGCCAGAGCGCCCTCTCGCCTTTTTGTATGGCAGGCTTTCGACCTCGAAGAGATATTCGAGGTCAAATTCCTTGATGATATCTTTGGTTTCCATCTACTCTTTCCCGAGAAAGCTCTTGATGAACCGAAGCTGCTCGCGATCCTGGCGGAAACGCAACGTAAAGCCGTCTTCCGAGTTACGGGCGGCAGCAAAGAAGAGGCGCGTCTCATTGGACTTGCGTTCTTCTTCCGACGCATTGATTGAAATCACCACATCTGCTGTCCGGATCTTGTTGAAATCTTCCGCAACGTCTGTGGCTTTCGCTGTTGAGGCTTTGGCGCCTTCGCGGTTCGTTTGCGTAGCGGTGAGCATCGCAGCATCAAATTCAAAGGCGATCGCACGTAGGTCGATATAGATTGCGCGCATATTGTCGATCAGATTGTCCGAGCGATATTCAGCGGCCATGATGTCCGCGTAATCAACCGTGATCAGATCAATCAGGATTCCATCGGCGCGCAGCTGGTCGATGATCCGGTGCAACTGACTTGGTTTCAGCGCACCAGAAGCGAAGTTGCGCATCAAAAGCTTGCCGGCCCTCGCCTGCGCCGCTTTAATCTTACGCTTAACGGTCTCGTAGTCGTCCTTCAAAAGCCGCATAGCGGTCTCTGAGAGCGCGGCATCGAGACGATCCGAGATAATCTCGCAAGACACTTCGCAGGATGCGTAGAAACAGTTGTGGCCGGCCAGAGAAGCGTTCTTGGAGAACTCACCGAGGCCGAGCGTCTTACCGGATTTGGCGGCGCCCATGAGCAACGACATTTCCTGCCGACCCCATCCGCCATGATAAAGATGGGCATCGAGCTCGGACACGCCGGTCGTTATACCTCGCCGGAGGATGCGGCCATGTTTGAAGTCATCGCGCAGCTTGGTTCTGCTCTCGATCTCTTCAAAATAATCGTAGTCTTGGCCATCAGCTTGGGCACCAACCGAGTGTGCTTTCTTTTGCAGCGCCTCGATCGCTTTAAAGTCACCCTTCTCCAGAAGGGGAATGCTATCGACCATTGCCTGTTCGATTGCGCGATGACGCGCAAAATCGACTACCTTGTTGGTAACGAACAAGGGGTTCGACAGATCAGCCTTCAGCGAGAACTTGATGATCTCCTTCACGCCCTCGACCAGATCCGAACGGATCTTCTTAGCTCTGATCGCATCGCGAATGATTGTTGGCAGAATCGAGAGATCCGGAACCGCCTTGTAATCCTTCACGTGATTATGAACGATGCTGACGACCGTGCCGATCGCGTCTTCCGTGAAATACTCCGGTTTGATCAGGTCTTTTGTGCGTTGCGCAAACTTCGTGTCGCGGATCGTGAGTGCCGCGACCTTGCGCTGGAAAGCATTGTCGAAGTCGAACTTCGTCGCCTCGGTTTCCGTCGTCTCTGTGGCTGGCGCTTCTAGCTCCTCGACTTCCGACACTTACTTAACCTCAGAAAAGTAAATAATAATTGATTTACTATATACACGAATAGAATTATCGACCGGAGAGCCAGTCATCAAATCCACCAATGGAAGTGATAGCTTGATGAAGTATTGATCGGCAGCAAGTAGCGTGCCCTTCACATACTTTTCGACACCTGACAGGATTATCGCAACGCTGATTTCTTTACCAACGAGGCGATCCAGATCATCCTGATGGGACCAGCGCTTCTCTTTGCTCTTGCCAGGAAACCCGAGCTTCTGACGCACAGGACGTGCAGCCTGCTTGTCTCGAAGGTCGAAAACCTGTTGTTTGTTGAATTGTTCGCGCATATCAAAATCCTTCGCTTATCGTGCGTCTGTGTTCAATTATAGCGTTTGCTCGTAGGAGTGTTACTGGAGATAGCGATTGACGCGCTCGACCATGAAATCGTCATAGCGGTTCTCAATCTTCTCCAAGGGCAGCAAGTCGTCATTGACAAAACGCGCCAGAAACTCAGGCGGATTGGAACGCAGTCCCGCCTGCTTCATTAGCCACTCGTGATAATCGTCCTGATGGCCGATTCCGCGATAATTTTGCATTATGTAAGCTGGCTCGTCCGACAGATAGAGACGCGTTGACTGCATCTCCTCCCAACGCTTTTGAATCTTCTCGACGTCGAGTTCGCCAAATAGATGTTCCGGCTGTGGAAGGTGGCGCTGATTCCAGTATCGCATCCGGAACTTCAGTGCGAGGTCGATGTAGAGATGATAGGGCATCCCAAGTGCGTCAGCGACCTGGCGGCCACGCCAAAATCCGATGAACCATCGCTTGTATTTGCGCAAGCCTTGGGCAAGACCGTCAAACACCTTTTCGACAGTGAGTGGTTTGACATATTGAGCGGCTCTGCTGTCCAGATTTTCGGCGAAATGGCGCTTGTAGATTTCCCCGTAAACGTCGATGTAACGGCGGGTTGCCGCGAGCGGGGTCAATTCACGATAGTCGAACCACTTGGATGCGAAGAGCTCCAGTTCGTGTTCAAGCAAAGGTTTACCGACGATGTGCCAAACCAGAATGTCGTCCTCTAGGGGCGACATTCTGGCGTCATGTGTATTACGTGTTAACTCCATAAGTCAGTGTCCGATGCAATCCGCTGTCTGTTTCATTACATACTGCGTTATAGCAATCGTTCTCAGGAGTGTCGTAAGCACGCGCAAATTTCTGGCACAATCCAGACCGGACGATATCGTCATGACCGAACTCGACAAGCGAAACCTCGGCGAAGCCCTTGGATCGGCGAACAGCATCTAAGAGACCGGACTTGCCAGCCGGAAGATCGCTCTGGCGCGGATCGCCGTTGATGATGAACTTGGAACTTTCGCCGATACGGGTCAGAAGCATCTTAAATTGCGGAATGGTCGCGTTCTGCATTTCATCGGCGATTAGCCAGGCATTCTTAATCGAAGCCCCACGTAGGTAGGCAAGCGGCCGAGCCTCGATCTTGCCATTCTTTAAATACATTTCAACGTGGGATGAGCCGAGAGCCTCCTCGAGAGCGTCACGCACTGGGCGAATATAGGGTTCGAACTTCTCCTCTAGTTCGCCAGGTAGAAAGCCCATTGTCTCCCCTGCCTCGACGGCTGGACGAGTAAGAACAATCTTTTCGATTTCTCCATCTCGTAGAGCCTGCGCTGCACGCACGACCGAGAACCAGGTCTTGCCTGTGCCGGCTGGTCCAATGCCGAATACAACATCGGAGGATTTCATTGCGGCATCATAAGCCCGCTGCTTGTCATTAAGCGGCTTGATTTCACCCTTGATGGCTTGAACCGGACGGCGACGCTGTTCAGACTCCTTTTTAACCAGCGTAAGAAAGTTGTCGTTGGAATAATCGCGTTTGCTCCGGCGATCTTGGCGAGCGACGGGTTTTCTCTTCTGGGATGTCATGGAAAGCTCCAAATGGGAGATGCAATTTACCCTCTCATGATAGTCGATCAATGTTGATTGATCTACAATAAATAAGTCAGTGTTGATTGATTAATTACTTGACTCAAGATTTTGCTCGACCGTTGATTGCATGTCAGTCGCAGTCGACCCAAGCGCATCGCGCGCCTTTTGGACGTCTTCTGCAGTCGCCTCGACGTTGCCAATCTCAAACTCAATTTGGTTCGCGTTGTCGATGGCGCGTTGCCAAGCTTCTAGGGGCGCGTGCGCAAGTATGAAGCGGTCCAGTTCTTCTTGTGTCTTGAAATCACTATATTTGAATACGAGCGCGAGCGGATTGCATCGCGCGTCTTCTGGAATGTAGAGGACCGTGATCGTCTCATCCTGCTTGTTCTGATAGTCGCGACGGAATTTAAAGTTCATTATTTATCCAGTCTGGAGATTGTCTTAGCTGAAGGTGAGTGTGTGCTGTTCGCCATTTAACCAACCGTAAAAGCCTGGTAGAACGATCGACGTCCTATCATAGCTGTCATAAGTGGCACCATTTTTAGATCTTGCCACACCGTCGATGATCACATTAACGGAGTTTGCCCAAGCTACGTGATTTCCAACGAACACTATGACGATCTGACCAGCAACACTGTAACCCGCCTGCGTGATTGTCCTGCTTGGATCCGGCTGCTGGTTCATGCTGCCCATCTGGATGCCTTCGCTGGAATAACCATATCCACCTACGGTGTCCGTGCCGCAGGTGATGGTGGCAACCCGATAGACTGACTTGCCGAAGAAGCTATTCATTCCATAACCACCGGACGGAACTCCTGCGAGTGCACGCGTGGCACCATCTCCCATATGAAAGTAAGCGTTTCCTGCACGCCCTAGCTCACCGTTGATGATCCAGGCGTGCATTGCGCCGGAACTAGGCAGCGTCATTTTCGAGGCGCTCCACTTTTTCAGCCAATTCCTTGATAGCTTCGATCAAGACTGGCACCATCTTGTCGTAAGCGACCATCTTCCATTCCTCATTGTCATTGTCCTGATCCGGCATTGAACGACCTACGATCTCAGGAAGAACGGCTTCAACCTCGTCAGCCAGAACGCCGATATCTCGCTGTCCCGGTCGGCCGATCAATTTGGTTTTGTGATTCCAGGTGAAGCGAACACCGTTCAGTTTTCGAACGATTTCCAAAGCATTTTCAATATTACTGACATCGTCTTTCAGGCGCGGATCAGAGTATGCAATTACGTTTCCCGATGCTGTCATGTCGCCGCTCGGGGCGGAATACCAACGCCACGGCGCAGCGGACCAACCGCCGAGACCATAATATCCGTCAGCGCGCAGTCCTATTTTAATGCCGTATGCGCCGGTGCAAACAAAGGCCTGCATCGCAAGATTGGCGTCACCTGTGCCGCCATTGTTCTGAATTAGTAAAGAAGCGCCAGCATCGTTTTGCCCCATCCAGGCTGCCTTTGGATGTCCTGCGAGCGTATTATCTGCGCGAATTTGCCAGTTTGCCCAGCCAGCAACTCGGAGATTGAGATTGTTGTTAGTATCCGCGTAAATGACGGCACGATCTTCATTACCTGGACCTTGCAGCCACAGATGAGCATTTGCAGCCGCAGATAGGGCTCGTGCGTAAAAGCCATTCTTTGTATAGATCGGACCACCGTCAACATTTATGTCACCGTTGAAGTTGTGTCCGGTAAATCCGCCCTCTGCTGCCAAGTTAACGCGCGTGCCGTTATAGTAACCGATATATCCGGCGCGAGTCCCGTCAGGTTTATGGAAGGAAACGTAGCCAGGATTTGCATCTACCGCGCCGCACAGCTGGACGGAGCCGCCTGTTCCGACCTTTACGGACAGATTGCCGGTCATAGTGTCGCCGGCCTTATTCACGGCAACGTATCCCAATGCCTTTTGATAGATGGTATCAAAATAGTTCTTCAAAAGGTTCTTAGCGGACAGCCAAGTCCATTTTCGATCCTGACCGAACATCATTGTTGAGTCTGCAGGATCAATGACGGTTAGAGTTTGGAGCGCCGCAACTACGTTGGACTGCTTGGTTACATCCGCATTTACTTCGATCCCGCTAAGCTTGGTGAATTGCGCGGACGTCATAAATCCGGATGCCGAAGCGGTAGCGGCAGCGTGATCGTGGGTTGAAGCCGCAAAATCCGCAACAGCTTTCGTTGCCGCTGTGCCGAGACCAAGGTTCGTGCGAGCGACCGCAACATCGGCCAGATCCGAAAGATTGTTCGCCTTTTCCATCTTCAGCGCTAGGCTAGTGTTGATGGCACCAATGGCGGATCCACTCTCCTGCAGCTTTGCCGCAAGTTCATAAATTGTGTCCAGTTCGGCTGGAGCTGAGCCGATGAGCTTGCGCAGCTCCTGCTGAACGTAAGCGGTGTTCGCAATCTGTTTGCTGTCATTCGATACTGCGGCAGTCGGAACTGTTGGAGTATCTGTGAAAACTGGCGAAGCGAGCGGCGCTTTGGTAGCATTTACAGCTGCCTGCGCAGTCGAGATCGGCTTATCAGCATCGGACGTATTGTTGACGTTGGAGATGCTGAGAGCATCTCTTACCTGAGCTTTCGTCAACGCTTCTTGAGAGCCCGAGCCCGCTGATACTCGGCCCATAATAACGCCAGACGCCACGTCGGCCTGCTTTGCAAGCGTAACCGCCTTATTATCGATATCGCCCGTTGAAATACTCTCTTTGCCAGCTAGGCCACCTAGCGGCGGAAGCTGTTCTTTATCGAGCTTACCAGTGGCATCCAACCCAGCATATCCGCCAGGTTGGTTCTTTTCTGATTTTGCCTGTTTGTCAGCGACTTGAGTGGCACTGGCTGCGGCGTCGAGAGCGGATTGATGCGCTGAGGATTTCGAGGCTTCTGCTTCGCTCTTCGCCTGAAGTGCCGTCTGAGAGAATGCCTCGGCCTCTCCACGCGCAGTAACGGCACCATCTTTGGCACCCGCTGCGTCTGCGCGAGCGGCCAATGCACTATCTCGCGCACTTGTCGCCGTGGACGCCGCCTGTGAGGCAGTATTCTTGCTTTCTAGCGCACTCGCTTGGCTCTGAGCTGCCGCGGCTTTCGCATCGTTTGCGGAAGTAGCCGCTGTTTCAGCGGCAGTCTTGCTCGAACCGGCTGAAGCTGCGGAAGCTGAAGCGCTTTCGGAACTGGCCTTACTGTTGGTTTCGCTCGCTGCCGCAGCATTTTTCGCCGCAATTGCCGCGTCGCGTGCCGCATTAATATCGGTCACCGTTTGCACAGCTTGGTCGCGAGCTTGAACAGACTCGTTCCGGGCGGACACGCTATCTGATTTAGCCTGAACCGCTACATCGCGAGCAGTTTCGGATGCGGCAAGTGCGGCAACCGAGTCATCAGCAGCTTGATCAGCCAACGTGGCGGACCCAGAAGCTGCGGTCGCCGAAGCGGACGCGGCGTTCTTTGCTGAGATGGCCCCGGCTTCCGACGACACCGCGGTATCCTTTGATGCCTTGGCGGCTGCCGCAGATGCAGCCGCATCGGACTTTGCGCCTGATGCCGTCGTCGCGGACGCAGCAGAGTTCACTTCAGAGGTATGCGCCGCATCGCGGGATGCATTTGCCTCGTTGCGCAAAGCAACAAGCTCAGGCGTGATCGATCCGGTTGGACCAGGCGCACCGGACGGCTGAATGATGATTTCAGGTTGGTCTGGGCCATTACCGGTAATCTCGATCAAAGCGGCGTCAGTGTTGATCGTGATTTCGGCCATGTCCGGACCGTTGCCCTCAAGATCTAAGTCTTGAATGCCGAGGCTAACGCGAATTTCTTCCATTATGAAACGCCTCGAGTAATTGGAAGGATAACGGGAACCGCAAGCGAGAAGCCAAGATGCTGAATTCCGCCGTCAGTGCGCACCACGTCAATGTAAGCGGTGCGCTCGGGCCAGTTGACTGTCTTGTAGCCGGCGAGCACAAGATCAATCGTGTTTGTGTCTACGCGCTGCACACCGAGGTCAGCCGTCGTCATCGTCGCAAGAATATCCGTTGCCGTCGGATCTCGGCGCACTTGAGCAACGAATGTTGCCGTCGAGGGGAAACTGACACTCGAGCCTGCAAAGTTGATGCGGATGCTCCAATCGTAACCGGCTCGAATTGCTTTGGATTTGACCTTGCGAGTGCTCATAATATCTCCGAGAAATTGTGATTAATAGTAAATCAATAATGACTTACTATCAAGCACGCCATTTGCCGTTCTGAAGAGTTACCAGAGTGCGCTTTCCGTTGGGATATTGAATTACGTTGGTGACAGCCCAACCGGACGGGCCTTTGTTATAGCCCATTTGAAGGGCCATGACGCCGGCGACATATACGCCGTCAAGGATCTCAGGGGAATGCTTATCGCCGATGGTCATCTTAACACCGAGCTGCGCGTAGCCTGCAACCGATCCTCGAGCACCGTTGGCGCCGCGAAAACCATGATGACCGCATTCGATGCCGTTGACCTTGTGGGACTGGCCGTCATGCACCCAAGTTATGCCGTCCAGATCGGAACCGCCGAGATCACGCACAGCCCATTCGAGCAACGAGAAGGTGCGTGGCTTGCGGCCGCTGTCGAGATCAAGCGCCGCTTCCTCGCGCCAGGCAAGATAGGCATCCTCGAGTTTCATCCCGTAGCGGATATTGATACCGTCATTTCGGTAGCGCCCTTCGCGGACATATCGCTCTAAGGCCAGATCGTGATTGGATTCGACGACAACCACTTCTTCAACCAGATGCTTCAGGTAGGAAAGGAAATCAACAGTCTCGCCGACCTCTTCTTGGACGCTATCTCGACCACGCACTGCCATTTCAAATGAATAGGCGTTGTCGTGAACATGGTGATGATTGCGGCGCTCGTTATCGTGGATGTCATGCGCAAAGAGCTTCTTGGTGCGGATCGTTCCAAGGAGTGAGCCTGCAACCGGCGCATGGGTTTTAGGATTGAAACCGAAAGTGGCCTCGACATTCTTCGGATCGGCTTTGGTGATATGAATGTCGCCCGCCGTGATTGCATCAACAGGCCCTTCGCAAAGTTCGATATGGTCGCCATCGACAAAGAACTCCAGCTCATAGAACGAGCCGTCGTCATCCGCGTTAATCTGACGGCAAAACACATCACCGTCTTGGTCGAATTCGACTATCGTTGCGCCGAGCACTTGATGGAAGATCGACTTCACACCGGCCTTGCGCGGAATGATCTTCGGCTTGGTGACTGAACCGGTTGTCATGACCTGATGTGCTTGAACGGACGGATCTGTTGAAGGAATGGATTTGAGCTGAAGCATCGGATGCGGAAACACTGCCCAACGTCCTTGACTGTATGTCGTCAGATCCGAAATCGGTCGGCGCGCGGTCGGCAGCGTGTTCATTTCACCGCAGAAAACGAAGTTCTTGCCGATCTCCATTTGGCCGAAGCAGAGGAATTCCTCGAGTTCCGAAGCGTAGTTTCGCGAGGTTGGGTTGTTTTCACTCCACCATTGGGTCTCATAGGTCAAAGGACCGACAATGATGTCGGCGTCCATGAAATTTGCATAGGTGTTGAGTGACTTCCAGAATGGACTATCGATCTCAGCGTCGTTCTGGGCAGAAGTGAAGATAAACTTGCGTCCGCGCGGATCCTCGATGCCTTCAACGCGCAACGTATCTGTCAGCCACGTGCGCGGCGTGCCTTCCTTCTCGGCGGTGATGCCGTTTATTCTGTCATAGATGATCGAAACATAGCTTTCGACGACAATGGCTTCGGGATTGATGACTGGATAGCGTGATTTCTGCACCAGGGCAGAGACCTCACCACGCAGACGATCAGCGCGGATCTTTGCGTGCTCTTTCGGCGAAACGTAGTTGTCATTATCCGGTTTCTTTGCGCTAACGACGCGTGATACCAATTCCGGAACGGTCGCGTCACGCTTTTTCTGTCCGCGCAGAATTGCTGCCCTGTTCCGGACAGTCTGATAAGAGATTCCAAGTTCAAGAGCGACTTCAGTTAGGTTCGGGAAATTTACTGTATCATTGTAGGTTTCTACAAAGCGTTTTGTGTCAAATCCGGAAGTCATTTCCCTGCCTCGTTTCGTCATATGTGTTATTTAGTAGAATAGAAGAATAGTAATGAACGAAAGACGGCGTTACTCCGTCTTCGTCCTGATCTTCCGGCTTAATTCTGAGAGTTCTTTCCGGACCTGATCCTGATAAGCATTGCAGCGGTTCGTCCGGGCATTCTGGCGATCGAGAGCTTGACCCTCCAACTTTGCCGCAGTGAGTGCTTCCATTCCGATAACAAGCGGCGGGTGTTGCTCGGTCTTTCGGCAATCAGGCGGCATATCCAGAAGATTAAGGCCAGCATCAACGGTTCCTTGCGTGATAGCGGCTGCCTTCAGCTCCTTACTTGCTGTTCCGCAGCCACTTAATATCGTCAGCGTCGATAGGACAGCTACGGCCAGCGTCAGCGAGCTTCTTTTCATAGTCAGCTATTTCCTGTGCGTTTTGTGCTTGGTTCGCGTCAGCGAGCTCCTGAACGTGTTTCAGCACTGTTTCGAATTGACTTTGTGCGATCATCTGCAGGCCGATCTGTCTGCGCACAGCGTCAAGCTCTGCCTGCTTTGCGATAAGTGTCGTCTCAAGCACATAGCCCTGGAGGGCCTCTTTCTTTACCGCCGGATAGGCAAGCCAGGTATCGTAAAGACCGTAGCCGCAGAACATCAGCAAAAGGCCGGCGACGAAGGCAATTGGAATTAGGAATGGCTGAAGAAGCTTGGCAATCATTCCTTCGGCTCCACTTCGTCGGATTGCGAAGCATTCGTCATTGATGTGATGAAATCAGTCGCCCTACGGAAGTCGAAGTGCCCGACGCCCATATAGGCCGAGAAGCAGATGCCGATCAGACCGAATGCGGCAACGATCACACCTTCAGTCGCGCCCATATAGGTGCCAAAGAAAATCTCAGCCCAACACAGGATCACGTTAGCAATCAGCATCCGCTTGGTGAATGTCCGGGATGTCTTTGGAGGAAGACCTTGGCTCATTCGAGCGTCCGGAAGGTTGGGAACTTAGCATCGAGGCGTTTGCACAGATCCGCGAACTTCAGATTGACCATTTCGATCAACTCTTCGGTCTTGCCGCGGGAAACCAGCGATGCGCAGTCGGTGTAATTATCAAGTTCCATGATGCCGGTGATGTGTTGCGTCTTGCGCGGTGCAAATTCGCGCAAGGCTGATTGCAGCATCAAGGCAGCGCGTGTCGTGCCGACGATCACGCCGATGGCGAACAACTGAGAATGAAGCTCGGCCGGCAGATCGTCAAAACCTGGAACCTCGAGGTAATCGACCTCGAACAGTTCCATTGCCGTTTCCTCATCGACATTGTTGGCCTCAACTTTGACGCCATCGATCAAAGCCTGCGTCGCAGAAATGCCGTAGGCGATGAGCTTCTTGTTGACGCGGTATGCCTCGATCAACTCAGCGATGTGGTCTTTGACTTCGGACATGTAAATCAATCCTGATTGACTAATTAGGCTTCGTCGGTGCTAAGGCGTCCATCGGAACGCAGAACCGGCAGAACATATCGGCTTGCAACCGGAGCGATCGAAGGCCAGCGATAGCCGAGAATGCGATCCTTGCCGAAAGGCTTGATCGATACCATGTCGCCCTGATTGCCGCCCAGAACCATCAGATTGCCTGCCTGATCCTTGCCGACGACGAAGCCAACATGGCCGGACCAACCCGACTTCGATCCGCGCCAAAAGACGACGATGCAACCAACGGCCGGTTGACTCAGCGGTGTGCCGTATTCGAGCCAGTTGCGAGCCCCTGCTCCTTTGGGATAGGCGGGAAGGCCGGCCTCAACCAAAACACCGCCGACAAATGCGCCGCACCAGGCGGTCTCATCGTCGCGATAAGGCGCCTTCATCTTTTCCCACCACTCTAGGATTTTTGAATTGTGCTTGGGGCCTTTGATTTCGCGCTCGCCAATGTAGCGAGCTGCGATGTCGATCCACGTAGGACCAGAACTCTGGAATGCAGTCATAAAGGATTACTCCTATTCAATATTTGCGATGTCTCGCGGGGACTGGAATTGCTGTGCAGGCAACGTAAGAAGCGCCTTCTTGCGATCTTGGCCTTCGAGCACGATGGTTAGGCGAACGACTTGGTCTTTGAGCCCGTCAATCGAGCCCTTGAGCTCTTTCACGTCGCCACGAAAGCTGGCGACATCCTGTTCGGTCTTGGTGATCCTATTGTCCTGAACAGTCTCATGAACGATCTGGTCGCTGAGATAGGTATAGATCGGCTTGAAGACGCTGACGGCGGCGACGAGGGATAGGAAGAACGCAACCCTCGCCGGCGTAATCCTGAAGCCTTCAACTTGACCAGACATACTAGGCTCCTAGAAATAAAGTAAATCATTATTGACTTACATTATCCACAACCGCAGAACGATTTGCAAGTCCTAATACCTCGGACCAATCAACTTGAGCGGCCGTTTCGATTGCTTGGGGATCCGCAGCTTGACCAACCCGACTCTTGGCCGACAGACGCGCTTTTTCAATCAACGCCGAAATCTGTTGCCATTCATGAAACATCGTCACCACGAGCATTGACTGCTCCATCAACGATACTCCGGCAGCCTCGGCCTCAAAGGCGATATGCGGAACCTCAGCCGGCGAGATCAAGGTGTTGGCAAGATACGCTTCCGCCTCGAGCTTTTTCTGCTGATAAGCCATCGCCTGCCCGTCGCCAGGCGTGATGAACGTCAAGCGTAAAGCTTCGGCTTCCGTATCGATTGTTGCATTTGCGGATTTCCTTAGTTCGGGCAAATCCTTGGTAAGTTTAAGCAGCATCGGCGACCACCCTAATTGTTCGATCGAGATACGGAAATTTTTGAATGAGGATATCGTATTGAGCAGGCATGTCCGACGAGATCGTCAACGACGTTCCTTCAAGCATGTGAATCTTCCCATCAACGATCAGTGTTGCGCCTTCAGGTAGGTTCTCGACGACCTGCATGTCCACGCCATCGGCTTTGATGTGAATTATATCCGGGGCTTCGAAAATGGGCCGAGGGGTGATTGCACCGTCAAAGACATAATCGTGCGATAGGTCTATGATCACGTCACGTAGTCCAGGCGACTGAAAGATGGGCTCTCCCAGTTCATCAACCACCATTTCGCCGCTGATGGGATGTAACAACTGTTCAGGGGGTAGCGGAGTGCCCTTGATGTTGATGAATTTGATATTCTTGTTCGTCATTGCCTGAACGATCTCGTCAGGAACAGGGTCGAACATGATGTTGGTGATAAAACCTTCGTCAGTGTGCTGGACGATCATTTCGACTCCTTAATTTTCCAGATCCAAATCCAAAATTCTGTATCTTACCGGCCCTGACGGAACGGCATTTCTTTCGACAAACCAGCTGATCGGAAGTCTGTCACCACCCCACCCAATTAGCGGGTCCGGGTATCCAACAGTTGCCCACCAGCTTGTATTATTGGATCCGTTATAGTTGCCGATGGCGCCTATGTAGCAAAAGCTATTGGGAAAATAGTTGCCAACCTGGAGGTAAAACCACGGCGCCGTCGGAAAGGTTTTTCCGAAGAAAATCTCTGTCGTTCCTGACTGAGTGTTACTGCCGTTTCCGTTTGGAAGGTTAACGAGCCCTTCCAAGAAAAAATGCTGCACCGACCTCTCTGTCGTGAAGAGAAGATTATCCCATCCTGCCGTGTAAACGTCAGTTCCGGCTCGAGATACTCGAACGAGGTCAGGTCGCATCAAGAGACGATTGCTCATTTAGCCAAACCTCTGATTTGTGACGATGTAGCTCACAGCGACAGGAGATCCAGATACAAACGAGTCATCGAAATATCCAATTCGGAAGGTGCTGTTCGAAAGGTAGTGGATACCAACGGTGTAAGCCCACCCACCCGCTAGATGAATGAGCGGCCAATAACCTTGATCAATGGTGTTTACTTCGACGTAAGAACCCTTGGCGACAGGAATGCGAACCACACCCCTGTGCACCATCTGCAACATTGGATTGTAGCCATCGAACATGAGATCGTCTTGACTTGCGTTCAATACATTCTTGCCAGGCCTCGATATCCTGAAAATCTGCCCTGCCCCGGCATCGCCTAGAATAATTCTTGGAGCCATCTCTACGACTCCATGACAAAATAATAGACGTTCTTGTTTTGGGCATTACTCGCCGTGAACCGAAGGGTCATGTTGTAGTTGGTGAACGAATACTGGTCGAACGAACCCTGCCTGTAATAAGGCGATCCCGAGACGGTGTAGAAAATCTCGACCATCGGCAGTTTTTGGAATGTGCGTCCAAAATCGATGGTGTATGGACCAGCGCCTATATTTGCGACACCCTTTAACCAGACGCGGCCGGTGTAATACCATCGACTATCGAACGCGAGCTGTTCGTCGGTTAGATTGCCCAAAACATCGAAACCAGGTCTTGATATTCTAAGCACCTGTTCGCCGTTAAAATTGCCAAAAATCAAACGGTTGGTCATTATGTGCCATCCACCATCAGGATGTAAGAACTCGTCATTTCCAGACGAGCGCCAGAGGTGGCGGAACGGATCGTCGTGTTACCGGCGCCATCCACTATGAAGCGGTTGTTGATATTGAGAGAGCCTGCAGTGATTGCGCCAAGGTTTGCGCTGATCGCCGACAGAGAGCTGGTCTCGATATGACCAGCGCCGATTTTGGTCGATCCGCCGACGGCCCATGGTGAAGGACCGGTCTGATTTACTTCCGCTTTTGCGAGCTTGGCACGCGTCATCCACATGTAGCTCGACGTGCTCGTAAGGGTCGCTCCCTTACGAAGACGCACTGTCATTCGAACAGCGCCGGCGGGTGCTGTCGCTATCACGAATACTCGCTTGTAATTGGCGAGGTTTTTAAGTGGATTAATGTCGTCGCTCGGAAAGACCGAACTTGCAGCGTAAGCGATGTGATTGTTATCAGCATCCTTGAACTGCATGTAAATCTGCGCAGTGGATCGATGGTTCAAGGCATAGACCGAGAACTCATATTTCTGACCTGGCTCGACCGGGAAATCCCTTATGGATCCATCGACATTCGCGGCATAGACGTCAGTGTAATAAGTGCTGTCAGTGACGCCGTTTGCAACGACAACTTCAAGGGCTCCACCTACAGGCGCATACGTATCGGTTCGAATGGATAAAACCGAAGCTACACCTCCCGTGCCATCAATCTTAACCCAGTTTGCCAGACCAGCTGACATGTCGGAATTGTCCAGCCAGTTACCGCCAGTGCCGACAGCAAGTGTCTCTGCTGTAATGGAACCAGACTGCAAATGACCCGTATTGATCGCTCCCGCATCAATCAAATCTGATTTAATTGCCTTGGCTTTAATCTGCTGAGCGTCGATCGTGCCAGTCTTGATGTTCGAACCGTCAATGATCGTCTTGCCGGCATCGGTGACGAGGTCCGTGTTTCCCCGATAGACCGCAAGCACAACCGCATTTGAGGCGTAGGCTGTTGCAACAACCGTAGTCGTGGTGATTTCGGTCGCGCCTTTCAGCCAGATCAAATAAAGCGATCCTGAAGTCCAGGTTGCAATTCCAGCGACAACGGTTCGCGAAGCAATATTGCCATCGTCACCCGGATATCGGATGACACCGGATGTCCATGAAACCTGATTGGCGGCTGGCTTGTTATGTTCGAATGTGAGTCCTTCGAACACCAGATTTCGAAGCCCGATCTCAAGCGTATTTGCTCGCACCGTATTTGCCGAAAGCTCACCGCCATCGATTCTGGTTTCATCGCCGCCTTTGCGCCAGTCGGAAAGATAGGTGTTTCCGGAAATACGAATCTTGCCCGGATTGATCGATGTGCTTCCGCCGTTAATCAGGTCAGCAATTTCGTCACACTCGATCGTCTTATGCGTTGCCGTCCCAGCATAGGTGGACTGATTGCCGAGCATATCAACGCCGCGCACGGTCACGGTATATTCCGTCTCAGGCTTGACCGACCACTCATAGCGGTTTTCGGCCGTTGTCATGGAGACGTAGTTACCCTGTCCTTCACGGATGCGAACATCGTAGTAGGCAAAGTCTTTTTCTTCGGCAGCATTCCAGGTAGCCTGCAGAAGGACGCGCTGAGCGACGCCCTCTACGGTATCGACCCTGGAAGTCAGCGTGAGGCCAGACGGCACCGCTGGCGGTTCTGTATCCAGGTCAAGTGACAGCGGCGTAATCATGAATTCGCTGGAGACGTTTTCGGGAATGCGCGAGAAGCTGTCGTAGTGACCGACACGGACATAAAACGGCACGGTCTCGTCGGTCTTGAAGACATAAGCACCACCGCGACCGGAGAACTTTGGCTCAGTCTCCTGCGGATTGTAGCCACTATTCTTCTCGAGCCAGACCGCGGTGCCTGCGTAGTCCAGATCAAAATTGGGCTGCCAAGAGACATAGATCTGGGCAAAGCCCGCCTGAACCTGCACGACGGCAACGCCAGGCGCAGGATTCTCGACAGTGATCGTCTTTGGCAACGAAGTGCGTTCGAACACATCGGAGACAGTTACTTCGAAGCGCAGCCGGCGCGCAGGGATGCGGCCAAGCGCTGATGTGTCAGCCATGTTCTTGTCGATGTCGTAGGTGTAGCTCGGAACAAGCACCACTTCATTGCGCAAAAGGGCTTCAGGCGTCTTGGTCGCGTCATAGACCTTGACGTTATTGCGCAGGAAGAATGGATTGTTTGCAGCGGTCGAGCCTGGGAACTTGTTGTCCCAGGTTAGCTCAACACGAGATCCTGGGAATGTGCCCGATACGCCGTTGGCAAGCACGAGGTTCTCGATGCTTGGCATTTCGGATGCGCCGAAGCCTTCCGCATGGAATTCAAGCACTGCCGGCTGAGAGCGCAGCCCGTTATAGCCGAGCGCCTCAACGGCGAAGATGTAGAGACCATCGACAACATTATCGACATCGATCGAGGTCTGCGCTGTTTCCCCAAAATCAATCTTGCCGTCAGGCGTCGAGGCATACACGCGGTAGCGCGTTGCCATGAAGTCATCAGCCGGCGTCCAGCCGAACAAGATACGGTTCTTCGGCGCGCCATTCTCATAAGAACGTGATTGCTGTGCCTTAAGGTTCGTCGGTGCTTTGATCGAATTCGGCGGACGAGTATAACGGATCGGCTCGAGAAGCGTCTCGTCCTCGACACGTGCGTATTTATTGGGATCATGGAACAGCGCCGTGATCTTGAACTTGTTCTTGTCGCTCTCCTCAATATTGAGGACGCGATACTGACGCGGACGTGCGGATGCCGATGCGATGGCCCACATGGCTCCAACGATCGGCAGCGGTGAAAATGGAGTGGTTAGCGTTGCGCCGAGGGCATGACCATCGGTTACTTCGGTCCAAGCGCCGACCTGCTTGGTGACGACATTGCCGTCCGGAAGCACAGCCGATAGATAATGGGTCTCGCCGGCGATAAACTGGAAGGGCGCGTCAAAGGTGATTTTTGTTCCGGAGATATCCACGCCTGCCAAACGCCCACCGTTGCGATAGGCGGCCTTACGCGGATCTGCAATCGCGATGATATCAAATGGACGCACGTCGATATGGTCGAATGAGCACTCGTAATTGACCGTCTCGGTTTCGTTCTGCTCGACATCGAGGATCCAGCGGCCGATGCGATGTGCCTGACCGCGATTGGTGCAGCCGGTCGCCTGATACTTGGTTTCCTTCCAGCCATACTTCTTGAGCATTTCGTCGTTAATGACGACTTCGGTAGCAGGGCGGTAGAAATCGTTCGGGTCATTCCAATTGACGATGGCGACGGAGTGACGCGCCGAAATAGCAGTGCCAGAATAAGTAAAGTCACCATTGATAACGTTGGCAGGCGAGACAAGCTTCTGTGGATCGGATGGAAGGTCGGCAACGGCAAAGATCTGGTTGACGTTCCAGAAGCTCATGCCGCGGAAGGTAGCCGCAACGTCGCGAAGAACCTCGAAGGCTTCCTTACGCGAGTTGATCACGCCATTGAACTGGTAGCGCGGCCCCATGATCTTAACGCCTTGAGCGGTCTTGTATCCGCTGAAGACATTTTCGTCGCAATAGCGAGCGATCTGGTAAAGACCCCACTTATCAATACCATTGGGATCGATGAACTCACCCAAACCATATCGGTCGTTGATCAGAAGATCGTAGAACACCCAGGCCGGATTTGAGGTCCAGGCAATCTTGAATGTGCCGTTCCACACGCCAGCGTAGGTGCGTGTGATCGGGTCATAGTTCGAAGGGACATTAACTTTCAGGCCACGAACGTGATAGGAGCGCGCGGGGATGCTCGAGCCGAAAAGCTCAGCATCAATATCCATAAACACAAAGGCTGAGTTCGGATAGGTGAACTTGCCCTCGACCAGAACAACGTAGCTGTCAAACCAGGTTTCATTCTGGATCTTTTCATCATCACTGTCGGGAGTGATGCGACGAACACGGATATCCCATGGAGAGCCGTTGATTGGCAGATCGATCCGGTGAGCGATCTGATAGGCCGAGATCGTCTTCTCTTTCTCGATCTTGTTGACGACCTTTTCAGTCCAGGCGCCATCAAACGGTCGAACATCGACTGCATACGATACACTGTTGGTCTTCATGCCCTCGTCTGTCTGCCGGAACAACGAAGGGATGCGCACGATCACGCGCACGGCATCGGCGTTTTCTTCGACAATGGTTCGGACGATGGGACCGTTGTTGAACGTGACCTGGGCTTCTACCTGTTCGGGTGTCTCGACATAGGGAGATCCGGTCACGTGGGTCTGATCGGGAGTGCCTTTGCGCTCCTCGAAAGTGATTCCCTTCATGTTCTGTTCGCCGTTTGGCGCGGTCACGGCTGTCTGATCGAAATAGATCGATTTCAGACCGTCGACGAGACCTTCGCACGGACCTTCCGAATAGACTTCGACAAGACGTGCGCGTGCTTTCGACTGCAGGGTGTTCTTGGCGTCAGAAGAACCGCCGCCCTTCTTTCCGCCGCCGCCACCGCCGCTCTTGCTGCCGAAAATGTTCCGGACGTTCACATGTGCATTCATTTGAGCTTCTCGATATCAACGCCGGCGGAGACCATGATCCCGCCTGTAACCACTTCGCCGTAAACAAGGGGAATGGCCCCGCCCTGCTCGTAGGTGTTGCCGGGACCGGATGTGGTGAAAGAAGAATCGTCCTTGTCATCCTTCTTGTCGGAAGGAGCCAGGAGCTGAGAAACGCCGGCAAGAGCGAGCGCTGCGCCGAACATGGCGACATTGCCGTAGGTGAAGGACGTTCCCAGAAAAGAAGCGCCAAGGCCGCCAGCAGCAAGACCGCCGAAGATGGCAGCACCAACGAGCACAACGCCCAGAATGGCCTTCAGCAAACCGCCGCGTTTGCGACCAGCAATTGCCGGCATGATGTGCAGATCTTGGCGTCCGAGCGTGATTTCGCCGAGGTCGTCTTCTGAGAGAGAACGACCGCTTGAGCGCTTCTTTCCGACGACAATGTTGTAGGAGCCTTCTCTGAGACGCTCAAAGAAGCCAGGAATACAGACCCCGAGAGCACGCACAGCTTCGGCAGCCGTTTGCACTTCCATTTCGTGCACTTTGCCGAATTCGGCGAGATATCCATGAAGGTAGATTTTACGCATGTTTGTAACGGATCCACAGATCGGCCGAGCGACCCCAGAGACCGGACGGATCTCTGCGTGACTGGCGCTTGGGCAGGTGATGGAGAAGACAGTCGTTACCGAGGAGCACACCGCCGTGATTGAGCTTGCCGCTATCGCCGACAGCGCACAGAAACACATCACCTGGACGTGCATCCGCCATGTTGATGACCTCGAAACCGAACTTGGAAAATAGCTGCGTGTAGAGATCTTCGCCTTCAAGCTCCCACCAGGCGTCGTCGCGCGGAACTTCCGGCAGCTCGATTGGATCAAACGGCCATTCGATGTCCTGTTCTGCGAGTTTGTCCTTGCCGAGCCGGAATGTGTCTCGAATAATTGAATAGCAATCGTGAACGCCGTGCATGAATTCGCGACCGATCATCGGTGCGATTTGACCTTCACCCCAGATCGTGGGATCCGATACGCGTTCGCCGTCAGTTGTGATAATTGCCCAAGGAACTTGTGTGGCAATTTGCTGTTCCATGTCACCCTTGGACGGATAACGCGGACCATCGGGATGTGAATGGACGATGTAGTTGACCGTCTTGCCCGCTGTGCGCGCTGCATAGTCCTCACCATCGATGACGAAGGAACATAGCTGGCATCCGCATTTACCTTCCGCGACGTGCTCGAATTCAGGGAGTGCGACGTTTTCGAACGGCACATAGACGCCATCAGCGATAACGCCACAGCTCTCTTTGGGGTATTCGGCTCGAGAATGTGCTTTCGCGGCTTCAAAGGCTTCAAAGAAGGCGTTCATGCGCGCACCCGCCCGACGCCTGGGAAGGCGCTCGTATAGAGCGGATTGCCCTTGCCAAATCGCAGTTCGCAATCAGAAAGCTTGCGACCGCACTGGTCCTTGTCGCGCGTGGCGACGGGGTTGCCATTGCGGTCGAAATAGTTACTGCCGGTGTAAAGACACTGAGCTTTCGAGTAGTCGAAATTACCGGTCGCCGGATTAAATTGGCGGTAGCGCCAAAGGCATGTGTCGCGAATACACTGACGGCCCGGAAGCTGCTTGCCCTCTTGGTCGATATTGGCCGACAATTCCCACTCTACATAGACGGGATTTTCGGAGAGCTTACGCTCGATCTTGAATGTATCGGGTCCGCGATATTGTGTCGGATCGGCTTCGGCTCCGTCGTCAAGATACTGGGCGAAAGTGCGAACGCGTTGGATCTGACAGCCAAGAAGATCGCCATACTGATTGATGATGGATTGAAAGACGCCATTCATATTGGCGACGCGCACTTTCGGACGCGGCAAAGATCCGCCGACATTCGTTTCCATGCCTTCGAACTCAACATCGACAGGGGTGTAGTAAACGCCGCCGAATGTCGGCCCTTTGGTTTCAAAGGCCGATTGGCAGAAATAAAGCACCTGTCCGCCGATCGAAGATGTGTCGAGCCGAAAGAGCTCGACATATTCGCCAGGCGCAGACGTTTGAACTGTGGTCGCTAACGAGGTCATATTGCCCTAAAGTAAATCAATGATGATTTACTTTAACAGACTCCGTATGGAACGAAAAGACGAAAAAGCGAATTAGTTCTCCAGATTAAAGCTCTGCTTGAATGTCGCTGACACCTGAAAGCCGTCGTTGTTATGCGCACTATCGAATTCCTGGCATGTCCACTTCAAAGCTTTTCGCTCACCGGTTGGTGTGAAGTAAAACAGGCGATCGCCGCCTCGCTCTGTGAGAAAGCCCATGATCTCAGCTTCCTGCCATGGAAGAAGTTTATCCCAAGATAGAGCAAGAGTGCGGCGCAGGTGATTGATTCCGCGCCGCGCCGATTGCGTATAGCCGTCGCCGAACTCGGCTTCGAGAAGCTTGATCTCGGGCTTGTGACGTGTGCCGCTAGAAGGCGGCACACTTGGTTCAAAGATTGGAAGGGTCATTTCGTCTTACTCATCATTCCGCCTGGGCGGCGTTGGTTTTGAAACTCTTCGGCCATGACCGACTTCACCATCGATTTTAGTTCGCGACTAGTTTGCTGAGCCAAATCGCGGTTCTGATCGGCGGATCCACCACTGGCATTGACTGTAACCGGCATGTTGAACTGCGGTGCATACATCTGAGCTCCACCGACGGCGCCCATCGCTGCCATCTGCTCCTTGGTGAAGACCCCCTCGCCCTTGCGCGTAACAATAGGCACTTCATCGCGCTGAAGCTTCGGGCCGCCAATGATCCCGCCGGCGTGGAACTTCTGTGCGCCAACGAAAGCACGAGGATTTACGGCAGTGTGCATCTTAGTGTGGCCGATCATTCCGCCGGCATGATAGAGACCCACACCCATCAATGGCGCACCTTTCTTCGCCCCGCCGCCCGCAGCCATGCCGGCTTTCTTCCCGCCGCCGCCTGCTGACTGGCCTTTGTTACCGAACATGCCCGACATCATGTATTTGACGCCCATGTTCACCATGTCTTTCAGGATGCTGCTGATGACGGACTTCAGATCTCCCGTTCCCATGATGAGATCGGTGATGCCGCCTGCGATATTGTCCATCCACTGCGTAGATTGCTTGATCAGATTGCCCTGCATATCGCCCCATTCGGCCATCTGCTTCTGCATCGGATTCATTTCTTGGTTGTATTGCGCGCGGATAGCAGCCTTCTTGGCCTCGGCGATTCGGACGAATTCAACCTTCTGTTCTTCCGAGCCCTGGAACTGGGCTACCGCGGCATCGATCTCGGCAATTTGCTGATCGAGGGCTGCGCGGCGCTGCTGCATTTCAGTGCCGAGCGAGCGGTTCAGCTCGATCGTATCCTTACGCCAGGTCGCAGCCTTTTCCATACCCTCGACAGTTGAAAACTGACGAAGCATCTGGGTCTTGTAGGCCTGTGCGTTGGAGTAAGCGGTGCTTTCCTTGCCGTAGGCGGCTTCAACGTCGCGAACATACGCCTCGAGCTCTTGTCGTAGAGCTCGATAGCCGGAGGACGACTTCAAACTGTTCGGATCACCAATGCGTGCCTGCGCTTCTTCAAGCTGCTTGTTAAGCTCGAGCTGGCGTTCCTTAAACTTCTCTTCAGCGTTGTTCGCCTGGGAAACCTTCTTGGAGCGCTCTGTGAGCTGGTCGAGCTCGCGTGCTGCGGCAAGCGCGGCCTTTGCTTCAGCGGAATTGAGATCCACGCCACGCTTTTCGAGCGCGCGGCGGGTTGCAAGGTAGCGCTTGTTGGCAACGTCGGCCTGATCGATTGCGTTCTTCTGTTCCTCAATCTCATCATTGAGAGACTTGGTAAGCTTGACCGCATCGTTGCGCTTCTTGTTGCCTTCGTTCTCCTGCTCGATCTTAACGATGTCGGAGATCTGCTGCTTGTAAGTGACCTCCAGGTCATTCATCTGCTGTTGCAGGGCAACCGCATTCTTGTCGGGAGCGTAGGTTGGGATTGCAGGTGCGGCAGCGGGACTAACCGTCGGAGCTTTGCCAACGCGTGGCCCGGACATTTTCGCATTGATGCCGCCTGTATAGGCGTTGGAAATAAGGCCCGGATCAATACGGCGCAGACCTTCCCACTCATTGCGCAGACCAGCGACACTATTGCCGCGACGTGAGGCCAGACGGGTCGCAAGCGAGTCCTGAAGATCGGCCGAGAAGAGCTGGTTACCGCCCAAACCCATTTCATCGCGCAGTCCGCGCAAGGTTTGCTGGACAATCTGATAGCGGCCAAGCGCCGAAGAATTGAAATTGTTGTCGGGATGCTTGAGCATTGCAGATTGCAATTGGTCAATCTGATCAAGCGTCATCCCCACCAGGTTCTGATCGCCGCCCGTAAACTTGCCGAAACCGAGTGTCTCGTTGTAGCCGCGACCCTTATCGGTGCCCTCAGCATAACCAATCAGGTCCAGGAAGCCCTTCGCGGCCGCTTCCTGCGCGCTCTTGGAGTTACCGCCTGGCAGAGCAAGTCCGCCCCCGGCAAACTGGTTGAGACCATTGAATGACAGGCCGGTAAGACCATTGCCGATCCCTGTTACGATGCCGGACATTTCACGAAGCTTGTCGTTCGTTGTCTGGATGGCAGTCTGGGTTGCAGAGCCGAAGGCATTGTTGCGTGCAACATCGCCAACCTGCGTCAAAGCGTTGCCCTGCAAGTCGAGTGCAGAAACGATGAGCTTATACTGGTCGAGCGTCAGCTTCGCGGGACCGAAGCCCTTGTAAGCGCCGTTCTTGATCTTGAGCTCGATCTTCTCGGCTGTTGAGAGCGTCTTGCCGGAAAGCTCCTCTTCGAGCTTTGCCTGCTCTTCGAGGGCATCGAGACGTGCCTTATCAATATCGTCGGCTAGATCGCGCTTGCCCTTCAGCAGCTTGTCCAACAGCTCCTTGGCGGCGGTCGCTTCGACCAGCTTGTCTACGAGTTTCTGAACTTCTGCGCGGCCCATGTCGCCATAAGGCTGGTTAGCTGCAAGTTTGGCCTTCAGCTCCTCGACTTCGGCATTCGCACCGGAGAGTTCACCAACCAGACCCTTAACCTCAGCCTGAACACGCTCGAGCGCAATCTCGCCTTTCGAAAACAGCTTTTCGTCATTGAGGGGAGCCTCGAACTTAAGCGCACCGATCTCCTGTTCGGACGCGGACTGGCGCGCTTCCTTAACCTGGTTGATCTGATCGAGAATATAGGTGATACGCTCCTCAATGCCCTTGCGAGCCGTTACATTCGAAGAGTCGTCAAGCGCCTTTTCTTCCTTCGCCAGCATCTCCTTCATAAGGCGCTCGCGCGTATTGTAGAGTTCGACCGCCTGCTCGATCAGAGCCTTGCCGCGACGCTCGCGAATGGCACTTGCTGACTTGCCAGGTCCAAGCGCTTTTTCTTCAGCGTCGAACTCGTCCTGGATTTGCTGACGCCGGCGAAGATAGGCCGCCTGCTCAAGCTGCAGCTCCTCATTGACCTGATTGCGGTATTCATCGAGGGCTTCGGCGCGTTCGCGGCTTTCCAGCTCCTTCGAGCGTTTGGCAAGAAGACGCTTGTTCTCCTGGATCTCAAGCGACTTTGCAGCGTAGTCGTTCTCTACGTCGAATTCCTGGCGCGCCTCGTCTTCAAGCTCTTTGCGAGCCTGTTCGGTAGAGATCCCGCGATAACGTGCGACCAGACCCGGAAGCGCCATATTGGCGCTGTTGCGAGCCGAAGCTTCACGCATCTGCGTTAGCTTGGCGAAATCTTCTTCCTGCTTCTTGATGTAGTCCGATGCGATGTCGAGCGTGTCTTTGGACGCAGCGCCGAATTCCTTCAGCGTGTTCATCGCATCCTTGCCCTTGTTCGAGAACAGGTCGAAATACTCAGCGACAGCTACAACGCCGATGCCGATAAGGGAAAGAACAGGAGGAAGGGCGGCAGCTGCACCAGCAATGCCGCGCAGGAAGCTGCCAGCAGTTGCAAAGCTCAGACGAGCGCGTGTCATGCCGGTGACGCTGCTTGAGAACGAATTCATCAGAACGTCGAGCGAGCGCTTGGAGCGCGTGAAATCGGTGCCGGTCAATGCAAGTGCCTGACGCAGCCTACCAATCCCGCCGATCATAGCGGAGACGCCACTGATCATCTTCGACGCAACAAAGATCTTGCCAACAATCATGGCCGTGCGGAAACCCTCCTCGCGGAAGGCGATGAGCGCATCAATGGCTTTGCGGATATACTGAACTGCGGTAGTCAGGCCGGAGCCGAGACTACGAGCAAGATTGGTGCCGATTTCGGAAGAAAGGATCCGGTTTACATCCTGTAGCTGCTTGCGCAGCTCGCTCATGAAACCGCCTTCGGTGTATGATCCGTTCTGCAGGCCACCGGCCTCGAGTGAAAGCGTCTGAAGAGCCGTATAGGTCTTCTTCAACTGACCTTCGAAAGTCTGCATCATTGATAGAGCGCGGCCGCCGTAACCACGTTCAATTTCAGCAACAAGTGCAGCAATCGCCGGCTTGGCGGCGACGGTGCCTGTGCCGATCTCCTTAATCAGCTCGGACATGGAAATGCCCATGGCCTGCGCCATCTGCTGAACGGCCGTTGGCATGGACTCACCAAGCTGCTGACGCAACTCTTCCATCTGGATGACGCCCTTACCAGCCATCTGGCTGATACCAAGCGTAATGCGCTGAAGTGCTTCGTCAGTGCCGCCGAATGCCGCTACGCCGTCTACGAGAGCCTGAAGCGTCTCGTTGACATCCTTCATTCCGGTTGCCTTCAACTTGACGAAGGCATTGTTGAGGGTCTGAATGGAGAACGGCGCATTCATCGCCATCTCGCGTAGATACTTTACGTTGTCTGCTGCCTCCCGGATCGGATCGAGCGCTGTGCTCATGGACTTCATCTGGAAGGCGAGCTTCTGAAACTCCATGTTGACGCGAACGATGTCGCCCACCCACGACGACTGAATATTGGCGAGCTTGGACATACCGAGACCGACGACGCCGAGCACAATCGACAGGTCACGCATGGTCGATAGAAAGCCCTTGGCCTTCATATCGGCAAGCGAATAGGAACGAATCACCTGACCGCCTGCATTAGCGACGGCCTGAAGACGTGGCGAAGATGCTGCGATCTCGCGATTAAACTGAGCAACCGATTGACCGGCATGAAGCATGCGAGTCGTAAAATTACCGTCGGCAAGTTCTAGTTCAACACGGATCGCAGTCATGACTTCCTTCAACTAGTAAATCATTATTGATTTACCTTTTTGCTTTGTGGACTTTCGCCTTCAGCGCCTTGAATGCTGTTCTGTCGAACTCCGCATCTGGCGCATCAGCATCAAATACTTGGGCTTTAGGGGCCATCACCCAGATTTCACCCATCGACTTGTGAAGTTGATCTACCGCTTTTCCGTAAGACTCGGCGGAGGTAACAGAGCCGAGCAGGTTGATCATTCTCAAGTCGTCTTCTGCGGCGAGCCGATCCACCTGCCGGTGATAGAACCAGAACCGTTTGAGCGGATACCGGAGCAGATGATCATGATCAAAGCGGAAGAACTTTATTAATCTGGCGAACAGAAATCCGAAATCTATAGACTTCAGCTCGCCGGCTTGGGGTCCACTTCACCATCCTTCGTCTCTTCAGTTTCAATCTTCTGTCCACCTGCGGTCATAACGAAATCGTGGATTGCCTTGACCTGAGAAAATGTCAGCTTGCGCAACTGTGGGTCGGTCAGTGTCGGCACCGAGCGCAGAAGCTGCTTAATGGTGAGATTGAGTTCCTCTGTCGGAGACGCATTGATCGGCAATGCCTCGAGCTCCTTCAGATTGTCGAGGAAGTCCTGAACAGTCGGCTCTTGGACCAGATGGTCTTTGCCACTGAGCTTGATGAAGAATTCGCGCTCTGCGGAGAGTTCGTCCAGATTGAGGTATTTCGTCATAGTGTTTCCCTGAAAATGAAATTGACTGACACTCGGAAGAATGTCAGTCAATATTGATTTACTTTGCGCTTGAAATCAAGTGATTAAGCAGCTGCAGTAGTATCACCAAGGGCAAAAAGCTTTCCCGTAGCGTCAGCGTAGCCCTTGAAGGAGACGTTGAAGACTCGTTCAGTATCGGACTGATAGGCGAACGAAATCGCGCCGGCGGTCATTGCCTTGAAAATCGTGAAATCTTCTTCGCCAGTTGTGCCTTTCGGACGCAGAACGAGCTTCTTGGCAATAGACAAAAGCGAAATGGAAACACCCGTATCAACAACGACCTGGCGCTTTTTCGGATCGGTGCCATCGACGATCAGGGTTGCGCCAGGCATGATGCGGACAAGGTTGTCGAGCGTCGTTTCGGCGAGCGGAACCTTAACAGTGACCTTACGGCCAGTTACAAGTTCATCGATCGGCGTATCGCCAAACTGATCGACGGTGACTTCGTGCGTATCCGTCGTCACTTCGACTTCCACGCCGCCCTTGGTAAAACCAAGATCCTCTGCATTAAAGAGGACGGTGCAGACGCCAAGCTTGACGTTTTCAGTGCTAGATGTTGGACCAGCCATAATAGATTTACTCCTTGAGAGGCGGAAAGGACATACTTGACCAGTAGTTTACCTGACGGCAAAAAGTAAATCAATATTGATTTATTATGAGCGAGCCTGAATGGTGAAGGATGTGCTGTAGTTGAGCGACCATTCGATCGATCCGCCCTCTTGACGTGGATACCGGATCGGCAAACTCCGGGCCCGGAAGATGTTGATCTGAACCGCACCGCGCTCGGCAGTCTGCTCATATCTCTCTGGTGCTTCAACATAGAGAATGTGGTTAAGCTTAGCCGCGAGCTTCTCACCCTCAACGGGATCCTTGTGGCGAACAATAATCTGAAGGTTTGGCGTATAGTAGCCTGGCAGGTTGGGATCGATAGCAATTCCAGCAAGTGGCGATTTCAACATGACACCGGTATCCACTTCGGCTGGAAAGTCATTGATGAACATGTCGTTGCCGGCCGCTGCAAGGCCGGCCGCTTCGATCTTCGCAATAAGAATGTCCCAAATCATAGCTTCGTCGTCACCTTTGAAATTGCGCCAATTATTCTGGCGTTGAGCTTGCCTTCCTCGTCCTCGACGGCGCGGTCGAGATACTTCTCTCCGATGAGCCGTCCGGGGTTCTGTCTCATCTTTTCCTTGGTGCCCTCGCCTGCGTGCTCGGGGTTGTAGTTCTCATGCACCTCAGCCGCATAAGCGTCGATGTGTCCTCCGCCGGCAACGATGTCGATTTGCAGTCGGCCGGCGGTGCCATAGGACTTCTCAATTCGGATGGATTGTTCCAGATCGTGCGTATCAACGGGCGTATTGAGTTTGGCCTCCTGGACGATACGCCCAGCAGAGGCGTGCATGGTCTTGCGAGCGTTCTCAACAACCCGCTGACCCATATTGCGCAGTTCCACAACTACCTGGCTGCCGCCCGTCGAGCGCATCCTAATCATGCGATTGCTGCCTCAAGGTCGATTTCGGTGTGATCGTGTTTGCCGTGAACAGTGAAGCGAGGATGCAGGTTGATGACGGTATAGTTCTCGTCATTGATCAGAAAGAGATCACCGCGTGAAATCCTGGCAGTCGCGCCAACCAGTATCTTGGTCTTGGCGACCACTTCATCAGCCGCGCCGCGCGATCCGGATGAGTCAGCGCGAACTGTAGTCTGCTGTGAGGATCGCTGGAGGGTGACAATTGCGCAGCCGATATCGATAGCTTTGGCAAAGCTTGTGCGGTTGTAAACGTCACGACCAATGCGCTTGGACCATTTGACGGTCTGGTTAGGACGATACATTCGGCGTCTCCATGGAAAGGACTGCATTAGAATTTGGATGGAAGATTGTGTCGCGGATCTCCGAATAGGTCGGCATGTCGGCGTTCGAGCCCATCGCGATGATCATGCCGTGGGACTGGGCGTCGGCATTCATGTGATTGACCTGGGCGCGCTCGAGACCGTGTTCGGACAACGTGTGAAGCACGACTTCGTTGTAAACCGACAAGAGCGTATGTCGCCAAAGTCCGCGGATGTATTTCGATGACTGCCACTTGCGGGAATTGCGATCGAGGAAGATGAACTGCAAGTCCGACTTGTTTCCGATGCGATATTCCATCAGGGCGTTTGCTGTGCTTAAACGGCGCGAGCGCGAGGCTAGGGAGACCTCGAGATTGACACGCTGCAGTGTTAGTCGCAGCAAAGCGATGTCACGATGAATTTGCGCACCCAGACTGTCGATTAAATAGCTCTTTGTCTGATTCAGATGCTCCAGGGCTTCGACCGTTAACTCGTCGCTCGCATCACTCATGATTTCGTCAATCGTCGCTGTGTGCGCTTCTGTTGCAATTTCGAAGACGAGGTTCTCGCTGTCCTCGTCGACATCTTCCAGAAACGTTTGTGCCAGGTCATAAGCTTGGCGGACGATTGAGTTTACAAGTGCTGGGGAGCCAAAGCTCGAGGAACCAAGTGCATTGAAGAACAACGAACGCCAAGCGTCAGTGAGGCGCTCATAGTTTAACGCTTGGCGATCTGCATGGGCGGAGAGAGTGTGAGAGATCATCCGCGCAGCAGTCTCGCACGATAGTAGATATGACCCTTCAGGAACTCGCTGGAACGCTTGGCAATTCCGAGCTCGAGCAATCCACCGCGTAGCATGACAGACGACTCTCCGACGGTTTCGGAGATAATGCCGGCGCGATGCTTGGAAGCGGTCACGTCATTCTCAAGGATTTCGTTGGCTTCTGCGATCTGAGCCTGGCGCACCGCTTTGCGGAATGATGCCGGGAAGGTCATGAACTCGATCTTGGTGATTTCACGCCAGGCGTCGGTTGGAATGACCGTCTCCTCATAGTGGCGCATTTCAACACCTTCGTAGCGCTTGAATTTCATCGGGATCCGGATCAGCCGTTCAAAGGCATTAATGAGAGCTGCGTTGCGGCTCTCTTCGGTTGCTTCAGACCAGCCTTTCAAGTTGGGAATGTCGCGCGCCAACAATTCTGCAGCTTCGATCGACATGAAAGAATTCTCCATGACGGCGAGACGAAACTCGCCCTCAATGGCATATACGGATGAATAGCGAATGATGCCGGCATTGGTTGTGAGCTGCACTTTGAGGATGCGCGCTTCGCTAAGAGCGCCCTCCCCGAGAATGTTGAACGCGGCCGGGATAACTATATCCTTGCCCGTCTCCAAAGGATCGAACGGCAGCGAACCGAAATTCACTACGACTTCATCCTCGCCATTAAACAGAACGGCCCTAACCTCAGATGGCGTAATCTTTGCGCCATTGAGATCGACAAAGGAAACGCGGATCGTCACGTCATAATTCTCGGGGTAGAGCTTCATAACTTACTCGCCCTCGCGTTCGATATTGCCACCCACGACCGGCTCTGCGTCCGGAATTGTGTTGGTGTGAACCGCGATTGAGCCAAGCTGAGCGCTAAGCGCTGGCAAACGGGACACATCGAATTGAGCACGCTCATCGACTGTTTCGACCGGCGCGACGGGAACAACTGGAATGCTTGGCACTTCAGGCTTTGCAGCTTCGACACCGATCAGCTTCAGCTCGTTTGCGATCAACTCGGCGATCTGGTCGCTCTTGGTCTTGTTCCAGCCAGTAGCCGACATGCCGGAGCGCTTCCATGCCGCCTCGATCACAGCTTCGCCAGTCAGGATAATTTCGCCGACGGCATATTCCTTGGCCACGTGATCGGCACCCTGCAGGATCGAAGCAGCCTGTTCAAGTTCGTCAGCTTCCGCCTTTGCCTTCTTACGGGCAGCTTCCTGCGCAATCTTCTGCTCATCAATGGCAGCCTGAATTTTGTCGTTGATCCGTTCGAAGTGCTGCTTGCGCTTCTCCACAAAATCAGACTGCTCGCGCAGGATCATCTGAATGAGGACGTTGATATTGCGGTGCTTGACGCCCCAGGCATCACCAATCACGCGAAGACCCTTCAAGCCCTCGGCATCAACAACAGCCTGCAACTCTTCGTGAGAATACATCTTGCCGTGCGGTGCTTTCTCGGCCGACAGAAGATCACGCTTGGCTTCAGCAGCCGCTTCCGCATCGGACTGACGCATCAGCTTTGGAAGAACCGGCGCGCGAGCAGCAGATGCAGCAATCAGGTCATAAGCAGCGCCGGCTGGAGACTCAACGCCCTCTTCATCAAGCCGGACGATCGTGATTGTCGCGGCCAGGCGATTGATCGTGGCGTCATTGAGCGGCTCAACTGATACACCGTCGTGAAATTTCACACCGCAAAGGTGGCTGGAATAGGTGTGCCAGCCCTTCGAGGTAATCTTTACCTTGTTCATTATTCACCAATCATTTGCTGGAGTCGGGATAGCGGCGTGGCAACCAGGTCATCGCAGCCGCCAATGAGGGTTTCGCCAATGAAGATCTGTGGGAACGTTGCGGTGGCGGGATTGCGCCGAAAGACCTCAAGGCGGCTCGCCTCGTCAGCGACATCGCGGTAGACATATGGAAGCTCATAGTGGTCGAGCAGGGTCACCGCATCCTTGCAGTAACGGCAGTTTTCTTTTCCATACACATCAATGGAGCGCATCGGTTCCTCACAAATAAACAAAGGGCGGGAATAATCCCGCCCTCAGATAGTAAATCAATGTTGATTTACATTCAAGCTTAGATGTTGAGGATGCCCTTGAGGCGTGCAACGGAGTGAGTGGCCTTGAGTGCGGTGCCGGCATACCACTTCAGGCGCCACTTGTGAGCGTCCTTCGTAGCGTGCGTGCCGATGTCCTCGAACTGCACGCCGGCGGTAGGACCGCCGTAGATGCCGTGGAAACCATCGGTCTCGTTCAGACGCAGTGCGTAGATCGAGCAAGTTTCGTTGGCAGTTCCCTGGACTTCGTTATCCGTCAGGAAGTCGTTGATGATGACAGGTGTGCCATCATACGCCTTCACGGTGCCGAAATCCTTGATGGTGATAGAGTCAGCGGCGTTGCCAGGCATACCACGCAGGATTGCGCGGATTGCACGCCAAGTGGCCTGCTTCATCATCAGAACGTCGGCGCCATATTTCACGGCGTCCTTCAGTTCGTCCAGCATTTCCGGAGAAACAGCAGCACCGTTTGCACCAGCCACAAGGGTCTGGGAAGCAGGTGTCAGCTTCTTGATGCCGTCAAAGGACTTTGCGTTCACGTCGCTGTCGCCATTGACGATAGCATTGCGGAATACGCGGTTGATCGACTTGGCCTTCAACTGAAGCTGAATGCCGATCTGGTCATTGATACCAGACTGAACAGTCGTGGTGAACTTGTCCATAAGAATGTCGCCGCCGAGAACGCGCAGACGAGTCGATACTGGATCGAACGTTGCAGCGCCTTCCGTGAAATCCTCGTAAGGATCAAGGAACGTAGCCGAGCTGAGTTCCTTCTCGCGATTGTAAGTGTAAACCTTGTCGTTCACGTGGAGGAACGGCATGAGGGCGAAGAGTTCATCGCGATCGATGATCTCCTCGATAATACCGCGTTCCATGTCCTCCTGGGACAGTTTAGCGGCTTCTTCAACCAAAAGCGGCATAGTCTACTCCTTGTGAGCGCCGGTGAAATAGTAAGTCAATATTGACTGACTATTATGGTAACTCACCGAGTCCACGCTCACAAGGAGAAAAGTCAAAAATCATTGACTTTTTTATTTGCCGTTACTGTTTCGCTTGTTCAAAGCATTGACGATGATGCTCCGGCCGGACAGTCCGAGATCCTGATTGGTCTTGGTTTGACTGTTCGTGGTCCGCGAAGCGGCACCCGGATTGGTCTTGACCTTGACCAGAGATTCGCGATCCGGATCTCCGTCGATAATCTTCTTCATCGCTTCGTTGAACCCAAGCTGCTTGCCATCGGCTCCAGTCAAAGGCGTGCGTGCCTCTGCGCCAGCGGGCTTGTCGTAGGCAACGATTGTGCCGTCCTTCAATTCAAAGTGCGCACCATAGAGCTGGCGAGCCTTGACTGGAGTGAGCACAAGATCCTCTCGAATGAAAGTCGAGGTGGCAAATTCATTGCCGATAGTCAGGGCGTCAATCGTCTTTGCCGAAGTGCCGATCTGGCCGCGCAGTTCGTCAATCGTCGCCTGCAGCGCATCCTTATCTTTCTTGGCCTCTTCGATCATCATGGCTTTGACGCGTTCAAATTCGCCGCGTTGCTCAGCTTCGCTCCGTTCTCGCTCAGTCTTCTCCTTCAGAAGCTTCTGGACTTCGGTAAGATCGATACCCTCGAACTTCTTCAGCTCCTTGCTGCTAGTTTCGAGGAGTGCTTCCAGTTCGGTGATCTTGGCCTTGCGCGCCATGGTTTCGCGCAGTAGCTTCTTGTTGGCCTTTTCAGTCTCTGTAAGGTTCTTTTCTTCTTCTGCGAGGCGGGCAGCTTCAGCTTCAGCTTCATCGGCGAGACGTGCAGTCTCAGCCTCTTCTGCAGCCAGCGCTTCGGCGGTCGCAGCAGCAGCGGCGGCGGTAGCCGCGGCGATCTCTTCAGGGGTCTGACCACCGCCATCTTCGTTCTCAGGGGCAAGCGCAATGCGTGGTCCAAGCGAGGATGCGAAAATGCGGGCAGCAGATGCACCAACAGATGCAGGCATACGAGTAGTCATTCAGTTCTCCTTTGGCCAGTATCTCGGCCTATCTTCAGTTTTGACCAGTATCTCGGTCGTTTCGGCGGAGCGGATGCTCCCGTTATTTCGTTGGCGTTTTTGCTGTGACCGAGCCTTGACGGGATCGGGACGTTGCAGGTTTGCTTCCGAAACTTGATGGTGGATTGAGAACGAGATCTTCGCCCTCCAGCCACGTTTTGATGTCTTTCTCCATTGCTTCGCGAAGGTCTTTCTTGAGGCGAGGAAAAAGCTTGTCGACGATCTGACGCATCTGCTCGCGGCGCACTTCATTCGGAGCAGCCAGCTTGCCGAGCGCTTCGCCGACCGACAGTTCGTCAGCCAAGCGCATCACGTCGAAGGTCAGTGGATACTGAACGAGCTTGTCTGTTGGGATTGCGATGTTCGCCCACTTGCAGACCAGCTGAACAAGCTTGTTTTCTGCGTTCTCGCAGCTTTGCGCTTTGGACAGGAGTAGCGAGTTCACCCGCTCGAAATCGTAAGCCTTAGCGACACCGGACGAGTTGTCGATGCCGACCGCGTTGTCCTGCTTGGTGCGCTCGCCGGCGAGCCCGACAGTGTGGTAGATTTCATTGATGATCTTTTCGATCACCGTCAGGATGATCTGTGCCTGCTTTGGATCCGGAGAAAGGTATTCAGGTTTGCCGCCTGCGCCGTCGAACAGGAAGACGCGCTTGGTGCCCATCGATAGAACGGCATCGTATTCGTCATCGCCTGGCATGACTGCTTGAGCCGGCATGGCGAGTTGGGAGAATGTCTGGTCCTGGATGATCGCATCAAGATTGGAAAGGTAATTGGCAACGGCGCGGTCAAGATATCCGATATCATCGATGAGACCCGGAACTGCGTAAGGTGCATCGCCAACATTGTGATCAACGAAGACGCAAGGCACCACGTCGAGATTGTGCTCGCCGCGGTCGATCTCACGAATGACTTTCTGCTTCTTCTTGGAGCGTTTGAGAGGATCGACTTCGGACTCAACCTCCTCAAAAAGGATCCATTCCTTGCGCGTCCAGAGCCGAACGCGTTCGATGATATCACCACACGAAGCAATCGGATCCTTGTCGTCGCGCACGAACTCGCGCACCTTCACCCAAAGCAGTCCACCATCACCCTCTTCATCCCAGGCATAATCAAGCAGATCGGTTGCCGTGATGAGATAGGCATAGATGCGAATACCGGCCGCGCGCGCCTCGGCGATTGTCATGCCGCCTTCTCGCATATTGTTGTCCACGAAAATGGCCGCCCTGCCCTTCACTGAGTTGGAGGCAGTGGACATGCGCATTAGAGAGTCGATATTCAGGTTTGAAAGCGTCGAGTTTTCCCAGAAGTCCTTTACGACCTGTGGGGCGTCTTCGCTGCGTGATACGGGAGCCTTGAACAGATACTTCTGCACAAGATCGACGGTCTCGCGTGTGTGATTGAAGCGGTAAGCGCGATTGAGGCGATCGTTAAACTCCTGCTGACCTTCTTTGTGGAACTTGAAGATATTGTCGGCAAACCAAGCGCGGCCGCCATCATAGGTCGCTTGTAGAAAGCGCCATACGGGGGCAAGGCGATGGTATTCGGGATGCCTGCGCTCATAGAACGTGCGCAAAGGGTCATCATTTTTCGAAATACTCATCGCTGCCACAGAACCTTCATTGAACTATTGCCAAAATAGTAAATCAATATTGATTTACTATCAAGCTTAATAAGATGCGCCGTGAACCCGCTTGACGACAACGGGATGGCGGAAATCCGAATAGTAGCCGAGAGCATCAGTGGCATGTTCAACACCGGCCGACTTGTCCACGTCGCGCGAGCCTTCCTTATAGACTGTCTGCTCAAGACTATCGATGAGACCCTTGCAGTTGCGGTTTACCTTGAGACGGTTCTGGCCGTCAGCCGACAGAAGCAGACGATTGACCGAGTTTACGCGATCAGCAACCAACGGATGTTTTCGCTTGAACAAAATCTTCTTAAAGCCGGCATCTCGAAGGATCTCGATTGAGGACTCGCCTCGGTCGTGATTACGGGATGCGCCGGCCGGATCCGGAAAGAATGTGACCTGGTTCATATTGCGATAGAACCGCTTTGCCATCTCGTCGGAGACTTCCTGCGTATTGGAGCCCATCATAATGGCCTCATCGACAACCCAGATCTCGCCGTTGGGCTGCTCCTGCATGATGATGGCCGACATCGGATTGATGTTGAAGTCGAGACCAATGACGACGGGCAGCTTGTCATTGAATGGATAGTCACCTGTATGAACACGGCGGTCGAAGGCGTAGTAGACTCGGCCGGACATGGTCTCGAACGAGGCTTCGTATTCCTGGCGGAACGTGCGCGGATCTAGATCCTTTCTTGCAGAGCGGATTTCGCTCGGCGGAATAAATGGCGACATCGAGGTGCGGAACTGCCACGACTTCCAATCATTGACGACCTTGCGTCCGCGTTCATCAAGATAAACGTCTCCGCGCTGGCCCTCAACATAGAGATCGTAGAGCCAGTTGAATGCCTTTGGCGTGCCGATGAACAGCACTCGGCCGCCTGTTGTCGAGAGCGTCGGACGCAGAACCTCGAACCAGGTCTCCTTGCGGATGTCCTGGGCTTCGTCGATGACAAGGAAGTGAATACCGACACCGCGTAGCGAGTCGGGCTTATCGGCACCTTTCAGTTCGATACGGCTGCCATTGACCAGGCGAATGGTCATGCGTGTTTCGTTGATGCCGTTCTTCTTGATAAGGGCGCGCGGAATTGAATTTTTCAATTCGTCCCAGAGAATGCCGCGCGCCATTGAGTAGGTTGGCGCTACATACCAGACGAGCTGCTTCTTCTTGGACGTAGCGGCCTTGATCAGTGCGACGCGGCTAACCTGTGTCTTGCCCCAACGACGGCCGGCCACGATCACCCGGAAGCGGTGCAGATCAGACAGGACTGTCTTTTGGCCTTTATGCAGGAACAGCATTATTCGATGACCACCGGCTCATCGAAATTCTTGAGGATCTCGTCGATCTCCTCTTCATCATCCACGCCATTCTCGCGGTGGAAGCGGACTAGATCCTCAGCCGTCAGATCGTCAATCTGGATCGACGGAAGATCGTCTTCGGCAACAACGTCGTCTGCATTTAGGATGCGCAAACGTGCGTCAGCATTCTCCAAGAGCACTTTTTGATAGCGGTGGATCGCCTTCATCTCTTCGTCGATCGTGGCAAGCGGCTTGGCCGCTTTCATTGCTTCCTGGACTGTTTTTTTTGCCAGGAGCTCGGCCATACGCAACGCTTTGTAGGAATTGACGCGCGTTTCCTCGATCCAATCCGCCCGATGATCCTGGAACCGCTCCGCGATCGACGTTACGGTTGCAGTGGTCGAGGCAGTGATGGCCGCCTTGGCCGCCTCCTTCACTTCTTCGGCGCGCGAGCCCCATTTAATCTTCTCGTCCCGGAACCATCTTGAGAGCGTCTGACGTGAACAGCCGTATTTATCGGCAAGTTCGGTCATTCGAGCCTTACCCAATTCATATAGCTCGCGGATTTCCGCACGTTCCGCAGGTGTTAGTTTGCGGAACTTCTTACCTGCTTCTTCAGCGTCTTCGCCTAGCTCAGTTCCGGAGAGTGCTTCTTCGCTCATGGTCTCAATTATCAATCAATGTTGATTTACTTTAAATGAAAAGGTTCTTCCCGTCCATGCTTCGTCTATGTGTATTATTATCTATTAGAATACATATACGTATAGACGAAACGAGGCGAGGGAAGAGCTCATCCGGATCTGAACCAGTCGTAACCTAGTTTTGTAGGCTTGACCAAAGCAGATCGTCCGGCTTTCTCCTTCTCGATGATCCTGTGTATTTCAAGTTGCTTCAAACTCATCCGGAATGAACCATATGCGCAGGAATATGGCAGTAGCGCGTGAAGTTCGCGCACGCTGAGAAACTTGCCGGCATTCACGTGCCTGAAAATGATCTCCATGATCGCTTTCTGCTTGTCCGTCCGCATCAGCATCATGGCAGGCGCAGCCTTTCATTGACGCCCTGCCAGTCAAATGCGCTTAAGGGCAAACGATCGGGCACAGATCCCTTCGGATCCGGGCATTTCCATACGCCATAGAGCGGCGATGCGAGAGAAACCTGTTGGATCGCTTTGATGGTCGATCGCACATCCATCGCAGCAACACGCTCGTTCGCCTTTTCTCTGGCTGCGCCCGTATTTTCCATTGCTGAGTTCTTCTGATAGAACTCGCGGCAAAGTTGCACGGTCTTGTCACGTTGAGCTTCAGGTTGCGTCAGGATCTCGTTTACAATGGCTTCAAAGTCTTGGGGGTTGCTCACGAAATTGGAGCGAAAGAATTTCATGCCGGCTTCGAACTTGTTGGCGTTCTGGGGCGGCGCAAAGCGGAAGCCTGCCTTCTGACCGAAAACATTGAATTTCGACATCGATGACTGGATCTCTGTAAAGGTGTTTCCCTCCATGCGCGAGACCAAGTTCATCATGCGATAGCCGGCGCCGATGCCGCGATACATTGTATCGACTACAAAGCGCGAGATCACCCGAAAGTTGGCGTTGATATAGCGATAGCGGTTGGTATTGGTGAGCTTGGTATCCTGTCCGGTCGGCTTGATCTTCGGGAAGATAATATGTCTTTCGCGCAGCATTCCCTTCGGAGTGCCAGTCACAAGAACGCCAATAGTCTCTCCGTGCAGATCGAGACGATAGAAGCGCGGACCCAGCGGCAGTTTTTCGGCCTTGTAATGCAGATCGTGCAAGAGATTCCAGTCTGCGATCGTCCCGCGCTCGACAAACATGTCGTCTATCAGCGAGAAGCGCGCCCTGGGCGCGACCGCTCGACTTATGCGCGTCTCACATACGCTGAAGTCACAAAGCTCACCGGCGACTCTGTATGACGTTTCCATGATTTCACCAGTAGTGCGAGAGAATGACGGGCAGATATGGAACCAGTGGCGCAAGACCGCTGAAATCACTCCAGTGTGGGCAGTAGTGCGGCAGAAGGAGTTCGGCTAGTGGAGCTCCTCCGTAAGTGCGCATTACATTGCGGCAATGCTCCCGGTGGATAAAGTCGAGGATCCGGCACAGATAGCAGCCCCATTTGCGCTCTTCGGCCCATGCTGTGGCAGCCCGATACGAGATCGTCTGATCCAGGTCGCCAAGCAAGACAGTGTTGACCGTCCTGTCGATTGCGATGAACACGCGATAGATATAGATCCACAGGGCCGTCAGCATCAAAATGACACTTCCGGTCGACCAGGAAGATTCTTCCACCGCAGGGCGCGCCAACCGGCATTGACGTAATGAATGACACCTTTGCCATCGAGAATGCGGTGACTGTCGCCATCGTCCTTGCGCTTTACCCAGAGCGTCTTCGGCTCTTGAATCATATATTCGAAGCCGTCACTGAACGCATATGCTCGCCAAGCTTCGCAACTTACATCATGCTTGGTCATACCCTCGGGGTCATGAACTTGCGGAGGGGTTTTGGTGACCTGAAAGCGCCTCGTATGCTGATCAATCGTGTCTGGCATTAGCGAACCTCTTGCCAGTCTTCGGCCAGAACATCCGTCTGGGAGGCGAGCCAACCGATCAGCATTGAGCCGTCCACTGTCCGCAGCCCAAGAGATGGAAGGCGAATTGTTGAGCCCTCGGCGCCGGTTTCGAAATGGTTCTTGTCAATGCCGGCGATGAGATCCAAATCCGGACTTACCGGCTTGACTTGGGTTGCGCGCGGGGCAGAACCGGGATGTAGGAAGACGAACATGCGCTTTCCATTCCAGCCTTCACGAGCGACCTTCCCGCCGCGCTTTACAATTTCGATTGCTTGACCAAAGTTCATTGCTTTTCTCCTGTTACTTCAACCTTCTCGCGGAAGCGTTTTGTGACTGTAAGATCCGGGCCGAGTTCCTCGTCCAGGTCGGTGTGTGTCGTGGCGACCATCAGTGTCTTGCCGAGAGATCGAGCGACTTTTTGCATGTTGAAGGCGATGATCTTCGCCGTGACGCGGTCGAGGACGGCGCCAAATTCATCGGCGATCCAGACATCAGCGACGGTGTTTTCGATCATCTTTGCCAGCTTCAGGCGGTAGCGCTGTCCGTCGGAGAGTTCACCTGGCTTGCGGATGTAGATCCAGGCATCGGAGATACCGGCCTTCGCCAGGAGCCCAGTTGCCTCGACCGTATTGCGCCCGACCTGATCGATCACAGGAAGGTGCGGATCGAGTATGATTTGGTTGAGATCCATCACGGAAAGAGACTTGTTCATTTCCGCAGCGAGATCTTTCAGGAGAACCGACTTGCCGGAACCTGATTGGCCTGTGATGTAAACGACATCGCCCTGATCGATATTGATTGCCAGGTTGTCGTAGATTACGAATTCCTTGTTGGTCAGACCAAGACCGAAGCCCTCGGCAAGTTCAAGCACGCGCGGCGTGCGCTCAACAGAGGATGAGAAAGCGCGGTTGATGACGTATTCCATCAGTTTTCGCCCTCCTCGCCCTCCTCGCCCTCGACGTATTCGATGTGCGGATTGATCTCTTTGCCATCGAGGCCGATGACCGGCGACATTGAGGCGCAATCGGCCATTTCAAGCTTGAGGCTCTCAAGCAGCCCGACATAGGCAAAAGCGTGCGCGTTAAACTTGGTCTCGCCCGGAAACACCATGTCAGACAGAAACAGTCCTGACTCAGGATCTCGTCCGGCGATGATGAGGCTTTCCAAGCGACCGGTTTCGACGAGCTTGGTGAGCTTGCCGAGCATTTCAAGGAGGCAATCCTTGGTTAGCTTCTCGATCTCTTTCTCTTCGGCCTTTTGCTCCTCGATCACTTGGCTGAGGGGTTTGCGGGAGCCGAGAGAGATAACGTTGTCGTTGAACATATAAGCCTCAATAGTCAATCAAAGTTGATTTATGCGGCGGCCGATAGCACAGCTATCAGCGCATCCACTCCAGTTTTGCCGGTCTTGGCTTCGACGCGAGCGACCAGTTCCCGAATGGTGCGGGACTGGGCGATGGTCACGCGCTTGAAGCCAAGCGCATCGGTGATTGGCGCAGCCACATCATCAACGACGCCTGCAGCCCTTTTGTTCTCTTCAGCTTGGACCTCGACAGCGGCGCCGATATCGCCAACAAAGGCGCCCTCGTCCATTTCTCCGATATCATCTGTCGAAAACTGGATTTCAAAGTCGGAATAACCGGTCAGATCGATATCGATATCTTCGCCGACGAGGCGCTGAAGCTCATCCTGCAGCATGGACATATCGTATTCGACCGATGTCACCTTATTGTCGGAAAGGCGCATAGCATCGGCTTCCGCCTTGGAAAGATCCGAGCGACATACGACAGGAACCTTCTTCATTCCCAGTGAGATGGCAGCCAGTCGACGCCCATGACCTGCAATGATGGTGCCGTCCGTCCAGACAATGATCGGTTGCGAGAAACCGAATGCTTTAATCGACTTTGCAAGGTCAGTGACCTGTTTTTCATTATGGATCTTGGCGTTGAGTTTGTATTCCTTGATCCGGTCAATATCCCAGAGCTCAACTGTCTCAGCTGGGGTCTTAGTTGTCATGGTGCATCTTTCCGTAAAGGGACATCAATTCATTGTCGTTCAGAGCCCTGTTGCGCACCCACTCCTCATAGAACTCACCGTTGTCGCACTCTCCGCAGACTGGATTGGCGCGTTTGCCGACGAAGCGCTTGTTGTAGAATTTACAGGATACGCAATCAGGAAATTTGGTGCTCATACGTCGAGATCCGCCAGAAGGGCTTCTTCCATGTCACTAACGTCGACAGGAGCCGATCGACTGACGAGAAGATGAACAAGAGCATCGCCGGCATTGGTGAGTTCATCAGCGGAATTGAGATCATGATCGCGACGAGTTTCGGCGATTTTCGCCGTGATGCGCTCGGCATCGAGGATGGGAACCTTAAAGCGCATGACAGTGTGTGTCTTTGGCGCCTTGGGTTCGGGAGGTGTATTGTCGATTTCCTCGTCATTGTCGAAGTTCTCCTCAATACCCAAGTCGTCGAGCGCTATATGAGTAGTCGAGAAGATTTCTTCGAAATCGGCATCTGAGTAGGGAAGATACTGCAGGTCATCGTAGCCTGAGAGTTCCTTCAAGAGTTCGGCGAAGGCGAGCGTGTCATCCGTTCCATAGCGCGTATTGTCGAGGATTGAGACTTGTTTGGCTGTCGGATCATCGAGAGCGCCGAGGTTGAGGATCAGAACGTCGATTCCTAGCTTCTTGGCAATTTCCCATCGATGCTCACCACCAAGGATCTGAAGACCCTCCTCTACTTCGCGAACGAGTATTGGCCGAATAAAGCCGAACTTCTTAATCGACTCCTCGAGCTTGGCGTCGTTCTCCGGTGTGGTGATATTGGTGTTCCAGGGGTTTTTCTGGAGCGTATTCGGGTCAAGCAGTTCGGTTTTCGGTTGCGACAAAGGGGTATTCCCTGTTAGAAAAGTAAGTCAATAATGATTGACTATCATAACGCCATAATAAGGCAATAGGCAAATGGAAGAATGTGAATGAAATCTGTAATCCTGGCTCACAACGCTGTGACGGCCCAGATCCGGAATGCGGACAAATCGGTAGATGCGATCGTTTCGGACCTGCTGTCTTATAACGACTCCTCGATCGATGGCACTTTCGCAAGCAATGTGGGTATGGTCTCGGCCTATTCATCTTTCTACCAGATGACCAATCACACATTTCCGGCTGGCTTCGTTCACCTCGTTGAGCGCACGCTGATCAAGAAGGGCTATCAGGTGCGCTTGGTGCGCAAAGCTCTGCCAGAACCACTTGGTCCGTTTAGTCCAATCGTCGACGAGTTCGGAAACGACAATCCGGACTATGATTTCCAGATCAAAGCCCTTCGAAGTGTGGAGAAATACGGCCGCGGCATCATTCAAGTGGCGACCGGCGGCGGCAAGTCGAAGATCGCCAAGCTGATCATGGCGCGTTACCGGCGCATGACGCTGTTCATCACGACGCGCGGAGTTCTGCTCTATCAGATGAAGGATCAACTTGATGCACTCGGTCTCAACACCGGCCTGATGGGTGATGGTGAGATGAAAGTTACCAAGGGCGTGAACCTTGGCATGGTCCAAACGCTTGTTCAGGCGCTCGAGGTTCCTGACCTTGCACGAGAGCGGCGCGCAGTCACCAAATCTCAGCACCTCAACAAGAAGAAGGATACGTTCATTGCGCCGGAAGATGTCGGCAAACTGGCAAAGCAGCGCTATGATGAGAAGGTGGCCAAACGCAACAAGATCATCAAGGTCTTGGAGATGATGGAAGTGGTCATCGGTGAGGAAGCGCACGAGGCCGGTGGCAACTCCTATTACGAGATTCTGAAATACTGCAAGAATGCGCAGATCCGGGTTGCACTGACTGCGACGCCGTTCATGCGCACCAATGCGCAGGACAATCTGCGTCTGATGGCAGCTTTTGGCTCGATTCTAATCAAAGTCTCCGAAGAGCTTTTGATCAAGCGCGGTATTCTTGCGACACCGCACTTCAAGTTCATGAGCGTTGAGGGTGCACAGGGGTTGCATCGCACCTCGCCTTGGCAGCGCGCATATAAGCTTGGCTATACCGACAACATGAACATGCACAAGGCCATCATCCGGGATGGTCTGATGGCGCGCAAGGTCGGTCTGCCCTTTATGGTTCTGGTTCAGCACACGTCGCATGGCGACACGCTGGTCGAGCTGATGAAGCGCGTTGGTCTGCGGATTATGTTTATTCGCGGCGAGAACAACCAGAAGGAGCGCAAAGCCGCCCTCACCGCTCTTAAGAATGGCACGATAGACGGGTTGATTGGCACAACCATTCTCGATGTTGGCGTTGACGTGCCGGCTGTTGGTCTGGTGATGCTCGCAGGCGGCGGCAAGGCCGAAGTTGCGCTACGCCAGCGTATCGGCCGCGGTTTGCGTGGAAAGCCCAAAGGCATTCCGAATTTTGCGTTCATCGCGATGTATTCAGCCAACCTCAACACGACGCTACGCGAGCATGATGCGCAGCGTCGCGCCATCATTCAGCAAACACCTGGCTTCGCTGAAGGCATCTTGCCTGAAGGTCAGGACTTCAACTGGTCTATATTTGCTCGGAAGGAAGCCGCATGACCATCTCCCCAACCCGCCTCGTGGATCCAATCCACTTTTTCAACGCTCGAGGGCTGTCGGTTCTGTCCGAGGACCGGATCGAACACGAACTTGAACTGCTCCAGGAAGAGAATGCCAAATTGCAGCGCAAACTGCGGCTTGCCGAAATGAAGCTGCGAAACTACGAAAGAACGAAGTAACGAAAAGGCGAATTAGCGTTGCTCTCCCTTAGTAGAGAGCAGCGCCGTCTCTCCTCGCTATAAAGTAAATCATTATTGATTTATTTATGAGAGACAGACATGACCGAAATCCCCCAATACATTGCACTTTGTGGTCACCCAACATCTGGAAAAACCACAGCAGCCGAAATCATCGGCGAAATCTACGGTCACGCCACGGCCGATGATGGACTTCCCTTGCGCAAGATCGCCATCGACTACCTTGGTCTCACTCAGCACCAGGTATTCACTCAGGAAGGCAAGCTCGAGAACGTCGTGCTTAACGGCAGGGAATGGCAGGTTCGCGAAATCCTCGGCGAGATTGGGAATGCCTTCGAAGAGAAGTTCGGTGGCGACATCATTCCGCTCATGAGTCACAACGCGAGACCGAAGGAAGCAACCGCGGTCTTTGGTTCCGTCCGTCGTGAGCAGGGCAAATACTGGCGAGATCAAGGTGCGCTGGTTCTCGAGATCGTCAATCCTCTCGCCGGCCCCTCAAAGTTTGAGTTCGACACCTTCAATCCGGTTCATGCGCACGCGCAGATTCTTAATGATGGACTTGCTCGGGGTCTTTCGAAGGAAGATGCCCGCAAAGACTTGGCAGTCAAGCTGATAAACGTGATCGAAGGTCGCGTTGCATGATTCAGGTTTATCACGACAACAGGCTAGTCGGACATTTACACCTTCCGCTCCGACCGGGTCAGCGCGACATCGTGTTTCAAAACTGGGAAATTCCGGTGGACCTGCCTTATCCCGATGATCCAGTGCCAACCGATATCACCAGAACGGTCTATCGGCTTGAGCCACGTCGGGTGCGTTACGTGGAAGACAAGTTCGCAGATATTTCATCCCGAGTGTCTCGTGATTTGCGTCTTTTGGAGTTTCGTGCGGCAAACTGTGTCCCGGATGACGCCGAGATAGTGGAACTCCGCGATGATATGGCCGCCAGGACAGAGATTGAGTTTCGATGGAACGCGCTTCGGGCCGATATCGACGTGTTCGAAGAGCTCTTCGATAGAGACGAGTTTGAGCCGACATGACCAATTACACCCCTACTCCGCTCTACGACTGGCTCGCTCCGATTCAGGAAGAGTTCAATCACTTCATGCTCGGCGGAAATCTCGGCCAAGGAAAGTATCGCAACGTCTACGCGGTGCCTGGCCGTGAGGATCTCGTCTACAAAATAGAGACGCCACACGCGGAGCGAGACTTCTGTAATGTGACTGAATGGAACGTCTGGCACCAGTTGAAGGACACGCCAGCCGGTCAATGGCTTGCTCCCTGCCACTTTATCTCCCGCAGCGGATCCATTCTTGTGATGGAACGGACAAAAGAGATTTCAGCCAAACGTGTGCCCAAGCAAGTGCCAGACTTTTGCACTGATGTGCATCAAGGCAATTGGGGCTTGCTTAAGAATCGTCCCGTCATGCACGACTACGGTTTCCTCTCGGGCTTCATTTCTGTCATTCGCGACAAGAAGAAGTTCAAAATGGTAGAGAATACAAGGGTATAACGAATAAACGAAAGGGCGATTTCGTCCTTTCGTCCTTATACGGGATCAGCCGCCGTGCACTTTCCTGCATTTTCTCGATGTAGCCCTGACGATCGCTGCTATAATAGTCTGTGTGAGCGCTGAGGAGTTCAGCGCATTCAACATAGTTCGAGGGAGTCTCGAGTGTCTAAGTATCACTTCGCCGTATTCATCGGCAGATTTCAACCACTGCATATCGGTCATCAGCACGTCATTCGTGAAGCTTTAAAACAGGCTGAGCGAGTGATCGTGCTGATCGGATCTTCCAACATCGCCAGGGACTTCGCCAACCCGTTCACTTTCGAGGAACGCAAGGAGATGATCCATCGTGTCTTTCGCCACGAAATGGCAACTGAACGTCTCATCGTTGAGCCGCTGGAAGATAATCTCTACAATGATAGTGCCTGGATCGCGAGCGTGCAGCGCACGATTACCGATATCATTCTTGAATACGGAAACAATCACGGTTTCCACACTTCAGGCATCAATGACTTCAAGGTCGCTCTTGCCGGCTTCGGGAAGGACGCTACCGGCTTTTATCTGAAACGCTTTCCTGAGTGGGAGTCGATCCAGATCGGCAGTCAGTTCGGCACATTCAATGCGTCGAACATTCGTGCTGCCTACTTTCAACCCCTTCCCTTGATCCCTACACGCGGTCTTGATGACCAGGTGGCGGGTTTTCTGGAAGAATACATGCTCACCGAAGAGTTCAAGAGGCGCGTGTATGAGCAGCAATATCTGATCGACTATCGCAAGACCTATGGCAAAGGCCCGTTCCTGACGGCCGACGCCTGTGTCACACAATCCGGTCATGTGCTGTTGATCCGTCGCGGCAAGGAATACGGTCACGGCCTGCTCGCTCTTCCCGGCGGCTTCGTCAACGAGAACGAGCAGATCCGCGATGCTTCGGTGCGTGAACTGAAGGAAGAGACCAAAATCTCTGACAGAAAGGGCGAAATCCCGCCCTCGATGCTCGCATCCTTCATCACCGGAAGCGAATTGTTCGATCACCCCAAGCGCTCACTGCGCGGTAGGATTGTGACAACAGCCTATCGGTTCGTTCTACCCGATTCAAAGGAGCTTTTCACAGTGAAGGGCTCCGACGATGCCGAACATGCCGACTGGTATCGTCTTGGCGACCTCGAGCCACAGGTGTTCTTCGAGGATCACTGGTCAATCTTGCAGAAGATGATCGGTTTCTAAGCAGCGGGGAGTCCGCTGTTCCATCAAAATTCAAACGTGAGGAGTTCACGATGTCTTTCCGCAATCTTATTCTTGCTACCGATAGCTACAAACAGTCTCACTTCCTTCAATATCCGCCCCAGACGACCGCTGTTTCGGCCTATGTCGAAGCACGCGCCGGCGGGATTTTCAAAGAGGTCGTTTTTGTTGGTCTGCAGGCGTTCATCAAGCAGTATCTCACAGAGAAGATCGACAGCCTTGATGTCGATGAGGCCGAACTGGTCTGCAAGGAGCATGGCCTGCCGTTCAATCGTGAAGGATGGGATATTATCCGGCTCGAGCATAACGGCCGATTGCCGATCGAAATTCAGGCGCTTGCCGAAGGATCCGTCGTTCCGCTGGGAACGCCGCTTGTGCAGGTGCGCAATCTGGATCCGCGTCTTCCCTGGCTCTCGACCTTCATCGAAACCGCCCTGCTCCGCGCAATTTGGTATCCCTCGACTGTCGCAACGCTTTCTTACCATGTGAAAAAGATCATCTATAGGGCGCTTCTGCAAAGCTCCGAAGATCCGGATGGTCAGATACCCTTCAAACTGCATGATTTCGGCGCAAGGGGCGTTTCTTCGAGCGAAAGTGCAGCACTTGGCGGGTTCGCGCATCTGGTCAATTTCAAAGGAACTGACACGATGGAAGCGCTGGAATTTGCCCGTCGATACTATGGCGCCAACGAGATGCCAGCTTTCTCAATCCCAGCCGCGGAACATTCGACCATCACTTCTTGGGGCAAGGATCGCGAGGCCGATGCCTACAGCAATATGATCGATCAGTTCGGGTCTGGTATCGTTGCGGTCGTTTCTGACAGCTACGACCTCATGAATGCAGTCGAGAACGTCTGGGGCGGCGAATTGAAGGAAAAAGTGCTCAAGATGGGCGGAACGCTGGTTGTTCGTCCTGATAGCGGTGATCCGGTAACGACTCCTCTTGATGTCCTTCACGCGCTTTGGGAAAAGTTCGGCGGGACGATCAATTCGAAAGGCTACAAGGTGTTGAACCCAAAGGTGCGCGTCATCCAGGGCGACGGCATGGACCTCGAGAAGATCGACCGACTCTTTTGCACCCTTCTGCTTGAAGGCTGGTCGGCTGACAATATCGCTGTTGGCATGGGAGGCGGACTTCTCCAGGGCGTCATGCGCGATGACCTGCGCTTTGCTATGAAGGCAAATGCAATTCAGATCGACAATGGCGAATGGGTTCCGGTTCAGAAGCGGCCGGCGACAGATCCGACGAAGGCGTCAAAGGCGGGTCGTCTTGCAGTCTGCGCGACAAGGCTCATTGATTATCCGGTCGTAACACTGGCTGAAGATCAGGTCGAACTGCAAGACAATCTGCTCAAAGTGGTCTACTCGAAGGGAAATCTCGAAGCACTAACCTCCCTTTCTGAGCTGCGTGCTCGCACCGAGAAGCGTCTGAAGGAGGAGCTCGCTGCTTAGCAGCCGAAACCTGAATAAGTGTAAAGGGGCCTTCTGGCCCCTTTTTCGTGTCTTGCGAGAATCCCTACGAATCATGTAAGGACGAAAGAACGAAAAGACGCAGGAGCGAAAAGACTAATGGTCGAAAACGTCATATCGTGCTTGTCCCAGAAGGGCGGCGTCGGCAAATCAACGTTTGCGCGTCTCATCGCCCGGACCTACGCGTCGGCGGGCTGGAGCGTCAAGATCGCCGACTTCAACGTCAATCAGCTCACTTCGACCAAATGGGCGGCGCGTCGAATGGCGCTTGGGGCGACGCCTGAAATTGCTGCCGAGGTCTGCACAACGATCCGCTCAATCCGGCGCGACAATTACGACCTGATCGTCGCCGATGGGACGCCAGATAGTGATCAATCCTCGCTTGAGATCGCCAGGATTGCCACGCTCAACGTTATACCGACCGGACTGACGCTGGACGACCTGGAGCCGCAAATTCTCTTCGCCAACGAGCTCGTGGAGCGCGGTGTCGATAAGGAAACCATTCTGTTTGTTCTCAACAAGACAACGGACAGCAAGCTCGCGGTGCAGGAGGCCAGACAATATCTGTCGAGCATCTACCGCGTTGCAGAGACGGATCTCGGCCATAAGACTGGCTACCAAATGGCGCAGAACGTTGGCTTGACGATTGCCGAGACGAATTTCCCCACATTGAACGAGCGGGCGGACCAGTTGGCCGCGGAGATCGTGTCACGTGTTAACGAGATAGAGGAGAAGTATAATGGCTGACACAAAGACAACGAAGGCCCCTGTTCCGGCACCAAAACGCGCGAGGGCGTCGTTTCTGGGTGGTTTGTCAGAAGTGCCGACCTTTGCGCCGACTTCTGTTCCGAACAATATGACTGAAACAGAGTATGCAAATTTGAACTTCAAGGTCGATAAGGAGTTCAAACGCGTGTTTAAATTGACGGCTGCAACGCACGATATCAGTTATCGCGATCTGCTTGAGCAGGCCTTCGCCGCCTGGGTCGAAAAGCACAAGGCGGCGAAGTGATCATCTGATCTCGATATGCAGGTCTGACAGTTCGACCAGCAAGGCACCAACGATGATAGCCAGCGCAATGGAAATGACGGCTATCATCCATACCGGCACAGCCCAGAATAGCGTCAGAATAGTGCCGCCGAGCAAAGCCGCAATGATTGTGACGACGAAGCCGATCAGAAAGATGAGGAATTGAAAGATTCCCTTGAAGATATCGAACATCAGAGCTTTCGTCCTTTCGCCATTTCGTTAAGTCGTTCATAGCTCGCCCAGGCGCCGAGGCTCTCATTGCCAGCCGAACCGAGATAGCGCGCTACTTTCCGCAAAACCCAAGCCACGATCATTCTCCCGTCGTGCATGAGGAAGCAGCCGGCTCTACATGAAGTGTATAGTCGCGGTCTTTCACGCCGTTCGCCTGGTCCTGCAGGATCCCGAGACGTGTCTTGGCGATTGCTGTGTGCAGATTATCGGCCGTCCCGAGTGAAACCATAATTCCCGGCCCACCTGCACCGACGAACTCGAGGTTCTGCCGCTCTGTTGCTGAGTGGCTCACATCGCCTTTGATTGATAGTCTTTCAGACATGCTTGTCTCCGTTGTTTTGAATACCAAAAGGTAAATCAAAATTGACTGATATTCTAGCGCTATTTCGCTATAAAGCGAAATGACGATTTGACGATAGAGAGAACACAGCGATGAATATTCCAGGAAATGCACTCTTATTTGCCAATGCTGCGCATGCGGCAATCGATCAACGCCGTAAATACACGGGACTACCCTATATCGTTCATCCAGTCGCAGTGGCGCAGCTCGTTAAGCAAGCAGCGAACTATGATGATGCCATGCTCTGCGCCGCCTACCTGCATGACGTGGTCGAGGATACCGGCGTCACCCTGGCTCTGCTGCGCGAATATTTCGATGTCCGTGTCTGCAAGCTGGTTGATGAACTGACCAACAAGGTTCCCATGAGCGCTGGCAATCGGAAGACACGGTTTAAGCTTGAGACGGAGCGGATCGCCACAATCTCGAACGATGCCATGACCATCAAGCTGTGCGATCTCATCGACAACACAGCCACAATCGTCGCACACGACCCGGATTTTGCCAAAGTCTACATGCGCGAGAAGCAAGTTCTCCTGACTGTTCTGCAGGGAGGAGATTTCGGCCTTTGGCAGCGCGCCGACAAGATCGTGCGCGATTACTGGATGGGCAAACCCTATGTCTGAGGCATTTGAACGAATGAACGAAGTATTGGAATCGTCCTTTCGTTCCCTCGAGATTCAGCAGCGCCGTAATGCGGCCCGGTTACAGCTTCTCATCTGGTTGAAGAAGCACGGCGGACTGGACAAGGAACAGAGACTGGAACTCAGGAGGCTGAAATACCATGCGTAGCTCTTCTCGACATACATGGTTTTTCTCTGGACGTGAAAGCCGCGCTTTCGCCATTTCGTCTCTTCGTTAATTAGCGAAAACTTGCGACCAGACTGCCGGCGGCTTTGCCCAACGCAATTGCGAGAGGTTCCGCGGCAGGTGAATTGAAATACACGGTTGCAAGCACGACAGCCGTAAGCACAACACCCACGCGGACATTGCTGGTGAAATATACCTCTACCCGAGCAACGCCTTTATCGTAGCTTGCCTGACCTTTTGTTTTCACCTGGCTGTGCTGATACAATTGCGTGAATAGAGAAACGAATGGAATCCCAAATCCAAAGCCAACAACGAGAACATTTAGCTCGCGAATGAGATAGAACAGAAAGCCCTCCCTGGCTCCGTCCTTGGCTTTGACGACTACGCCCATAAGGGCCTTTCCGAGAGTGTTCCCAAATATCGACATCGATAGCGCGTTGAACAAACCGAAGATGGGCAGCGACATCAGGATCGCGGCTACGCGATTATCCAATAGCTTGATGAACGTCTGACTGTGAGTGATCGCCACAATCATCAACAGCACGAAAATCATTGGAATCGACCATATGACCTGGTCGAGCCCTCTAGCTGCGAAGCGAGACCATGGTGAGCCCTGCACTTCGATTACGGGCGGTTCGGGCCGAAGGGATACTCTTGGTTCTTCTTTTACAGTAGCGGATGCAACGACAGGAGGCGGCTCTTTTGTGGCAGAGGGAAGAGGAGGCGGAGTTACGCGGAACACCCTGTTGAAAGCTTCCACAGTATCCGCTGGTTCCCAGCCAACAGCGCCTTCGGACCAGACCAGCGTTGACGGTTTAATTCGGCCGTCACGAATACGATCAATCATTTCCTGCTCGGACACTGGCCCGACAGGAGCTTCATTCTCTACGAAATGCCACAAGATACCCCAACTCCTCCAAGTCCCCACTTGCGTATTACCAAATGCAGCGAGTCCGGTAAATGGCGAATTCGCTATTTCGTCCCTTCGTCCTATCGTCCGTAGAGCGCCATTCTGCCACGAATAGAGGTGCTTCGTTTCCGGAGTGCTCAGGCGACAGAAGGCATCCCATACAGCGACCACGCGAATTTTCTAAGACTTCGTTCAATGCACGCTCGATAACTCGCGCGACATATACGCATTCGAACACAGCGCGTCACACAGCGCGTTCTAGCTCTTTCGCGTTCACATACACTTAGCAACACGTCAACGCGCTCTAGCGCGCTCTGTGAGTCAAATGTGCACATGAAAGAAAAGTTATCTATTTTGCAGTAAGTGACTTTACAAGCTTAGAGAAATGCTTATAGTCAAATCATCGAAGCGAATAAGAGACTTCGAAGCAACGCAGAAAGAGAAACATCATGACACAGACTAACGCAATCGCAGACATGTTCGCAGCACGTATTGAACGCGAGCAAGACAAAGCTTGCAGTGCAACACTTGCTAAGCTCAAAAAGAATTATGCTTATTTTCAGCAAGCAGCTATCGCAGAAATACTTGAAGAAAACGCAATCGATGCTGCATTCATCAACAAGCAGCAGAACGCGACGAATTTCTTCGACATGAAAGCGATTGATCGCACTACCGTTTATCTGCAAGTCGCGCTTAAGTCGCTTTCACTAGACAAGTTCACTGACAATGCGCGCACTGTATTCATGACAGCGTGCAAGCTGTTTGATGCTGACAAGCACATGACGCTCAATGATGCATGTGCAAGCTGCACAAGCGCGAAAGACAAGCGTTTTGCAATCGCTAAAGATCATGAGCAGTATATTTCACGTCGCGAGCAGATGCTTGAGGCTGCAAAGCGTCAAGCTGAAATGTCATTGAAGTCGCTGCAAGCGCTCAACATGATCATTCTCGTTTCGAAGCACACATATAAGCTCAATGCAGATAGCACAATTGTGCAGAAGCTTCGTTCTGTTATCGAAACAAAGTAAATCAAAATTGATTGACTAGCGCGAATGCTAGTCGATCACACTTGCGAGAAACATCATGAAAAAGAACAAAGTGAAGAAACACGTATTGAGCGCGCAAGCACATGCGTATGACAATGCAGCAAGCGAACTGATCGAAGTCGATACTACAACAGACTGCAACGTCTTTAGAGATGCAATTCGCGAGACGCGAGACGATGCAAACTATACGCTTGAAGCACTAGCGCGCTACTTGTAGCGCGCTTTTCGCGCGAAAATGGCGCATTTCAAGGCGCCTGGCGCGGGAGGCGGCGGAGGATGGTCTGCCAAGGCGTTCTAGCTGCCCATGCCTGAATATGGCCCCGTTCCCCAAACTACCGTGCCTTGGCACGCCAACCCAGTCCCCAGACAAAAGGCGCCCCTTGCGAGACGCCCTGTTGATCCTAACAGTTCCGCCCAGTCTAGATCTGTGCCAGTTCCGGATAGTCACGCTTGAGTGCCGCGCGTTCCTCCTGGCGACGCTCCCAGGCCTCGCGCTTTGCCTTGAGCGATTTCGCACGCTCGAGCCGCATCTGATCGAGACATGCCTGAATCTCCGTCGAGACTTCCTCCGGCGTCATAAGACCGATGCCCTTCAGCTGCGCGGCATAACGCTTGATTGTGTCATTGATTGCCTTTTGCGTATTCAGGCCCTCCTCAGCCGACATCTTCGCCTGCTGCGTATAGTCCGACAGCGCCAGAGCGTGCTCGAGTGCCTCTGCGGCCTTGCGAACCGCCGGAGAGAATACGCGCTTGAGAAGATTTGCCATTTGAGTCGTCCTTTCGTCATTTCGTTAAGTCGTTTTCGACAAGAACAGATTCGCAAATGCCCTGATGGATGTCGGACGGCTTGTTCAGGTTAAGTGACGAGGGAAGGGACCGGCACTGACGCCATGGCGAGCCCATGGAGAGGGAAGGGGCCTCGTGCCTTGGCATACCGAGGCTAGGTCAGTGCGAAGCCAATCGCAGCCCACGCTGCGATTGGCTTGTTGCCTAGAATGCGTAGATGGTCATCCAGGAGATGAATGCGACGGCGGAAATGAAGGAGGCGATGGCAAAGGCTGCGAGCAGATCCTTGCCATCGATGGTGAACGCCTCATCCTCACTGGACTGTGCCTGGTTCGTCTTGGACCTGGTGTCGATCATGAACTGCCTCTCCAAATCGCGGATTGTCATGGTGTCGCGCATTCAATTCGTCCTTTCGTGTTTTCGTCTATTCTGAGTGTAACGAATGCACGAAGGTGATCGAACGGTAAGTCCTGGCAATGAGAGCGATGCGGTTCAGCCCTGGGGACGGGTTTGCCATGGTCCGGGCATTGGATCGCCTTCCCGGATCATCATCAGGGAATAGCAAGCCATTCCTGACGCCGGCTCCCATGGAGCCCACCGGTTCCTAATTCCGCCTCGGCATACCAAGGCAGCCCTGATCCAAAGAAAAAAAGAGACGGTCCCTCAACCGTCTCCTTCATCAATCTTCCATGCTCTGCTCTGTTATGCTGCCATCAACACCTCTTCCAAACGGCGCGCCTGCGGTGTGTCGAGCACCTCGTAGATCGCAGCTTTTCCAGTGCCGGCGTTGCGGATGATACCGAGCGTCTCCAGGGCGACGATCGTGGATGACTTCTGTGTCGGCGCAGTGTTGGCCGAGACAGTATGGCGAACCAGCATCTTGTGCAGAGTGCCTTGAATGCGGATCTTGTCGGACGTTGCGCCGAGCGCCATTTCCGTCGTGAACTTCTCGCCGGCATTCTTGAAGCGGAACAGCGACCGGCAGATCGCATTGTTGATGGCATTTGACAGCTCGGAGCCGGTATTGAGTGCGTTGATGATATCGATCATCTTATCGACGGCGTAGACGTTGAAGCGCTCGCCGTCAGACACAGATCGGTTGATGAAGCCTGAGGAGATGCCGGAAGAGAGCAGGCCAGCGACCTTGGCTCCTTCGATCATCTTGGCGCGGCCCTTGGCCAGCGTCTTCTGGATGTTCTCATTGTCCGGGTTCTTCGCCTTCTGAAAGGCTGAACGCTCATCAAAGGCATTGGCAACCTCGATGCGTGTCTGGTTGATGCTCGCCTCATCCTGGGCGAAGGTCTCAAAAATGGTCTGATAGGTGGGCTTCACGTCCGGCTCAGCGGTCTCGGCCGATGCCTCGATTGTATCGGACTCGATCTCGGCAAGTGCCTGCACAAGCACGGACTCTTCCTCAACAGTAACAGTTTCAACGGCGGGTGTATTCTTTGAATTCTTACGGGGCATGTCAGTATTCCTTATGTGTGTTTGCTTGTTCGAAATGCTTGATTGCTTTCGATGTTCAAACAATATCGCACGGAATGCTGGCATAATACTGGCTAGTATAGGCAAGTGACGACGCGGAACGGCAAGGAATACACTGGCACCGCAGGGATCCGCCGCGGTTGACCTTGGTAGACCTTGGAACGCCGCGGTTCAGAGCCGGAGTCCATGGTTTCCCGTTTTCTCCCTTCGCCATCGTTCGTCTATATTCTACTACCTAAAGATATACGTAATAGACGAAGCAAGGCGAATTGTGTGAAAGGGAAAGAAGGTTCCGGAGCAACCCATGGTTTCTGGATCTCCGGACAAGACACGCGCTCGGTTCCTGAAAACGGCATCGACCTGGCGAAAAGGTGAGGCGGCATCCGCAAAGACACCGCCTCAAGTCGTGCACGCGTTCAACGTGCCATGCAACACACTAGAAAGAGGCGCGTAAGAAATCGCGCCGTGTGCAGTGAACGTCTGCATCTGTGTTGTAGCAGAGGCTCGATCGGGTTGAAAATGGTGTGTGCAGGTAAGTTGTGGATCGCCATGGCAGAAGGGTAGGGCGGTTCGGTTTGGTGAGAGGCAACGATGGCGCGGCGCCAACCGTTCCTCAGCACTCACTTTCAGCCGTCTATCCACCCTCTCTCTGCTCTAATGCATCTATACGACCTTTGTGCTCTCTATAGGTCTGATCGCAGCCTCTCTGTCTCTTCTGTAGACGCTCATGCGTATATCTGACCTCTATGCTCTGGTGCGAATAGTGAGCCTTGGTTCGAATATGTTTCCGAGCAGCGCTGGTCTAGCTTTTCTCTGTGGTGCGTATGCTGCGCTGTTTCGCTCGAGGTTTAGTTCTGAGTGTATTCCGTGCTGCCGATCTGTTGTCTCGTTCGTCTTAGCTGATGGCCGCTCTCTGTGAGCTTCTGTAGAGCTTGCCGGAAATGTTACGCTATGTTGTCAGATTGCCGAAAAACCGGTTTTGGGGATGGTTTTGTCAACATCACGTAAACATCACGTATCAAATTTACCTATTTTGACTTGGTGAGCTTACAGTTTTGACAACTTCGCGTGCCATTTGTGTGGTAGAACGTTACCCAATGTTACGCGATGTTGACAAAATGCCTGTTGGAGGAAGGACCGCTCATATGGTTCTGGTAACGCCACCTAAGCGAACGGAGCCATATCCCGATCGTGACATCGATTGCGAGGAGGCGATCGAGCCGCGGTTCTTCGAGTATCTTGCGAATGTGGATCTGACGATCTTCTGGGAGACTTATCTCCGGAACGATTTGGTAAGCGAGGCGAAGGCTGCAGGCTGGGGTCAGGAGGAGGTTCAACTTGCGATCAGACGTCTTTCCACTGCCTACGAACTGATGCTGAATGATATTGATATTTAGGTTGCACTAGAATGTGACTGAATCTTGGGGAAGGGTGGGGCTATGAGAATCTGGAGAATTGCATTGTTTGCGATTGCGTGCGCTGCGAGTGTGAACTCCGCACATGCGGGTTTCTATAATGGCAACGATCTCTATAATGTATGCAAGGATAATACGAAGGACGAATACATTCTCTGTCTAGGTTATACGCAGGGATCTGCAGACTCGTTCGATGTGATCCGTTTGCTTTCAAAGAAAGAGCCGTGTCTTTTAAGCCCTATCAGCGGCGAGCAGGTAGCGGATGTTGTGACAAAGTATCTGAAGAACAATCCTGACAAACGTCACGAGCCTGGTGGGTTTCTCGTCAACAAAGCATTGACAGAGGCATTCTGTTCGAAGCCCTAACGAGCCTCATTGGCGGTGCCAAACACGTTGCCCACCTTGTTTTTGCAATTCACATTTTTGCATGCGAGGAACTTTCTGAGCGTATTGATCCTCGCGTGAAAACCATATTTTCTTCCGAGGCGATTTTTATCCAGACGCATCTTCCTGAAACAGTCTGGGCAATAGGCATAGAGATGCTCCCAGCTGTCCAAATCGGAGAACTTGGTGACGTCGGCAACGAGGCGTAAATGCTTAGGTCCGGACATATCCTTGACGCTCAAAACGGAATATGTTCCTTATTTGTTCTCATTTAGGAAAAGAGTCAAGAAGGCGAACGTCGATGTGCAACTACTTTAAGCTGGCGAGCAATCAGGCGGAGATCACTCTGTTCACTCGCGCTCTGCGAGATATCTCTCGCAACCTTGAGCCCGATATCAACGTCTACAAGAACTCCTTTGCCCCTATCGTCCGTAATGGCACCGATGGTGTGCGAGAGATGGCGACTATGCAATTTGGGCTGCCCACGGATCCTAAGCATCTGGTCGGCAAGAACTACGATCCCGGTCAGTCAAATATCCGCAATTCACATTTTCCTTGGTGGAGACAATATCACGGGCTTGAAAACCGGTGCGTCGTGCCCGTGACCAGCTTTGCTGAGCCGGCCCCTTACAAGGATGAGGCGGGAAAGACGCCCAATGTGTTCTTCGCCCTGGATCAGACCAAGCCGCTGTTCTTCTTTGCCGGTATGTGGACACAGTGGACCGGCGTGAGGCGCGTCAAAGATGGGCCTGGTGATTTCACCCTGTTTGGCTTTCTCACGACTGATCCAAACAATGTCGTCAAGCCGATTCATCCAAAGGCAATGCCGGTGATCTTGCGCACACCAGAGGAGGTCGATCATTGGATGACCGCACCCTTCAAAGAGGCTCTCCAATTACAGAAGCCGCTTCCCGACGACACGCTGTTGATTGTGAATTAGCGGCGATATGCGCCACGGCGCTTGAATCTGTGCTCAACCTTGCCGGTCGATTCAGGTCTCTGGGTTGCCATGGTCCATACGTTGTCCTGTTCGGCCGCCTCTAGAAATGCGATCCTCGCGACGCCCGGAGAGATTTTGCCCGCAAGCGCTTCAAGACAGGCTTCTCGCGCTGCCCTGTGCTTCTCTCCCGCGTCGTCAGGCCATTCCTCCAGCAAATACCTTGCCAAGTCGCCCACGCTCGCTAAAACGCGCATACGGCCAATCTGAGCTGTTTCAACGGCGACTTCCTTTACCGCATAGTCCATCATGACTCGCCTCACTCGGTGCTTAAGGCGAGTCTAACGGGTGGATCAGGAAAAGGTTGCGCTGGAACTAGTCCTGAGAGAGTTCCAAGTCATCCTCGGGCCGGGTGGCGAAGTTCTCGAATTCAGGGGAAATGAACCCGATTGAGCGATCTACGACTACGCGCTCTGGATAATATTCGGTTCGGAAGATCACCCTGTCAGCAAGCAGAAGCAAAATCGGATCGTTGTAGCGATGCGCACCCAACTCGAAGAATCTCTCGTTAAAGAAATCCGGCGATGATCCGCCGTGGGCCATCGCAGTATCCTCGGTGTAGACGAGCGAGACGATATCATGGTGATTATGGGCGTCCTCTACAGCTTCTTTAAAGAACTCCACATATCGAGAACTGAAGTCGCCCATGTATTCGCCTTCGAGACGGGTTAGTCCGAAAGGTGGTGTAAGCTCAGGCATTGATTATCTCCCACTAGCTGAGGTTAGGATTCAATGATGTGCCTAATTGATGCAAGTGACAAAATCGCTAATCCGCCGGCCGCCATGGGATTCGCCCAAGGTCAGCCATGGCTGCGTGCAGATACGAGAAAACGCGCCGTAGCGCGTTCCTGGTTATATCTGTCTTCACGATTGTTCATTGATCGCGCACCGAGTTGACAGTGCCCATTGAGTCCTGCCGCAGGTGCAGGTCAACGAAGGGTGCGGATCGTGAGCAATCAAGCGGGTTAGTTCCGTAACAACACCTGCTGCCGGTCGAGCCGGACAATGTGAGGCATACGTTTGAGAAGATCTCACCCAGATAATCCTGACGGATGGGCGACTATCGGACTTTGCTCCAAATGGCAGCATTACCGTATGTGTGTCGGCGCTTCTTTCAGCCGGGCTCATTTGATCTGAGGTAGCCACCCTCTCATGTAATTCCAGGTCATTTGCTGTTCTCGTTCTTTCGCGCTTTCGTCTTTTCGTTCTTTAGTTATATGACGATTTGACGAGGCGTTCAAATGGTTGCTGTTGGTAACGAGAGGGCAGGGCGGTCCATGGCTGAGCTCACCTGCAAGAAAAAGACGGTGAGAGCCGCCTTTACTTGTTAGTCGGTGTTACCAATCAAAGGTAGGAAGGCTGTCGATGTGATCTGCATCGCGGTCAAGAACGACGTAATCGATACCCTGTTGCACGACCCACTGAAATACCTTCCAGAGGTCATCAGGAATTTCGCCCTGATCATCGTCCCTCGCATAGAGAAACCAGCCATAGTCGCCATATGTGCCGCCCAAGCACGGACGGTTGACGTTGTCGTTCAATAACGCGGCTGTCTCAAATGATACGTGAGCTGTGGAGACCGTGATGAACTTACGGATTTCAAGGGACATTTTGCTGCTCTCTGTTTTGCTGTGCTTATGTTCAGTTATAGCAAGCAGAAAGCAGGAAGTCGGATGGAACCTATTGGACTATTTCAGTCGCGGAGTTGGTATCATGCCGCCAGCGGGCATTGTCCGTGGCTTGCCCTGATAATCAAAAACGTAAACAATGGGATTGTTTTCGCGGCGCCTGGAAGCGGCAAGAATGTGGCTTGTCACATCTAAATTTCTTAACCCAGCGGCTCTGACTGAATTTTGGCCCGAGGTAAGCTCCTCAAGGAGTTTGGAAATAGACAGTCTGGCAGAAACATCGGGGGTTTCTACTTTCAAAGTCTCAAGCTTTTTTGCGCGCACCTCGCCCAAGCGCTTCTCCAGGTCTTTCCGGCGCGCTTCCAGATCGTTTGACTTTGCTATCAAGCCGCGGCTCTCCCACATTGCGATCGCGAGAGCTGCGATTGGCAGGCCGAAGCCAAATACGTAAAGGAGAACTGTCATTTCAGCCCTTTCTCAAGAGTGTGCATTCCCACTCTATGTAGGGAGTATCCTATCACAAACAAACCCAAGCACAATGCAAGGTAGGTTCCGCGGATGGCTTCATCCCAATTTGCCCAGTTGGTTGTAAAGGCAAAAGGAGACGCAACCAAAGCAGCTAGAAAGCAGCCCGTCGAGAACCGATCCCACGCTGCTGCGGTGTATTTAATAAGCTCATTATGTTGAGGATGATCCTGGACGGCAATCGTCTCCAGTTCCTCGATCAAGGCGTCCTCTTGTTCGTCGAGGCTCTTTTCGTCAGCCATTTAGCGTCTTATCCTCTTTAGCACGATCCGAGTGGCAATCAGGTGATCTGTCATGCGAAAGCCCTCCGTAAACTCGTCCATTGATAATAATCGCCACATTCAGTGACTTGGCGATCTCTCGCATCTCCCGATAGACGCGCTCTAGCGTATCCCGCTCTGCTTTGGTAGGCGGCTTGGCGAAACAGATATCGCTCATCGTTCGCTTCTCCAGGGCCAGAAGGGCAGGGTAGCCATGAAGTTTCTGCCGGCGCTTACAGGATCATTCGCTTTTGCAATCTGTTGCTTTTCCTCGACAGATATCGCGAACACTTGACCGCCCATACGAAGGAAGAGTTTCGTGTGATCCATTCCCAGCTCAGCTGAGCCATCCTCCGGAAGATGATCGTTCAGCGCCTCTGCGATGTGGTTGTAGACATCATTTCGGGTTGTCATCGTTCTCTTTCGACAAGAATTGCCCTGCACATGCATTCTCGCACCATAGTGGATTGGTTGGTGTCGAGTGAGCCTTGGAACATATGCTTTTCGATTTCGACCGCCAATTCATAGACATCTTCGGGCACGGCTCTCGCGAACACCTGTTCATATAGCGTGGCACCGCTTCCAATCGTGTATCGACTTGTCATTGGTCCTGTTCCCTCGTTTCAAGCGCGGCGTGAAACTTACCGATGAAATCACCACTGTAATTGGCGATCTGCTCCTCGTCGTCAAGCCCGTTGATGATCGCTACCCAGCCCTGGTGAACGCCATAGCCGTCATACAGAGTTAAGGTCATTTCATCGCAAGCTTCCAGAGCCTCAATGCACTTTGATACGTCCTGACCACGATAGTCCGGATCTGTGTGATCGTCGTAGAATGCGGTGAGTGTGAACCCGGATGCGACTGCGGCTGTAAGGAGATCTTTGAGGATGCTCATAATCGGCTCTCTGCATGTTGCTTATGATCGATTATAGCAAGTGTGACAGTGGATATCGGTTGGTTAATACAGGCTTGTTTTCATTGGTTAATACTCGGTTAACCGTAGCTAATATACCCTTGGATTCTACTGGGTGGGCGCAAATTCAAAGCCTAACAAATGCAGTTGGAAAGCGCTAAAACGAAGGCCAGACTGAGCGCCGTGCCCGCTACGAACCCAATGAATATGGCGCCGAATATCAATTATCGGCATTTACAAACGATCGTTTTCTAATGACTTCCGTGTTTGAACAGACCTCCCTACAAGGCCAATCGGTTATGGTCTGTTGAATGTTTAACGTGCAACGACTACATAGGTTGAAACGCGTGCAATTTTCCGAAAGGTCAATTGGATGAAACGAACGGGCTGGCTGAATCGTATGTGCCGGTTTGTTTGACAAAACAGAATGACACAGGTAGTGTGTCGATATTGTTTCAAAGACATGTTCAAGGATCCCTTGAACTGAATGTATACAGAAAGCCTGCGAGCCTTAGCAACTCGCGGGTTTTTTGTTATGGAAGCGGCTACCATTCGGGTGGTAACCAACCCCATCACTTATCGCTTACGAAAGCGGTCGGCGATTGATAGTAGTGCGTCAACCGCTAGCGGTATCGTCAAAACTAAGATCACTGTTTCAAAGAACATGAGGATCTCCTTTCTGAGTGGCTGGGTTGGATTGTCGTTTTAGCAGAACGACCCCACTGAATCCGGCGTTTTGCGCCACCCCGAAGTGACCCTTCAACTCTCCTTCCGACTCCAGTTTGCCAATTCCAATATCCCACACATTTGCGATCAAGTAAAAAGTGCTTGTGGATAGGGATGGAACAGATGTGGAACGGCTCGTATGGGTCATTCGGCGAAATCGGAATTCTATTTTGCAAATCCACAATTTCTGGATTAGCCATAAGGTATGTCACGAAACAAAAACCATCCGAACAAAGGCCCCGAGACTCATACCGTCACGATCGGGGATCCCGTGGCGATGTGGGAGAAATTGGCGTGGGATGTAGATGTCTTTCAGGATATCCAACGCTCTTATCCAGCTGAAGTTCAGCCATTGGTTTATGCAGCGATCAATGTTTGTATATGCGCCAAAAGCCTTGAAGATTGGACGAGAACAATTGGAATAAGAAGCCTTCGCGATAAGGGACAAGTTATTGGCGAGCCAGAATTTAACAGTCTCCTCCTAGCATCAGTGCCAGAGCAATCAATTTGCTCGGACGTGGCTAACACGGCTAAACATTCAAAGTTTCAAGAGAAAAATTGGCTCGGCGGGACAGTATCAATATTCTGGGAAGAGGGTGACGAGGACATTCCCCCGGGTTTTGCTTTATACCATATCACGCCAGGTGAGGTCGCAAGCCCTTTTGCTTTCAACACATTCGAACAGCTGCTGAATCACTGGTGGGAATTTCTAGTATCTTTGGATCTCGCAAAGGGTGCACGTCCTACACCCGATTGGCTAAGGAATAAATTTAACAAGATTTTTCGCTAGCTCAGCACCATCGACACGGCGAGGCGTATACAATTCTGGGCCGAGTAGATATTGGTTCGGCAGCATCCAGCTCACGAGAAGATTCATTTTACCATGGCAGATTCACTAAATAACGACGTCAATAAAGAAGCGCTCGATTACACCAGCAAGCGCCCTTCGATCGAGAGCATTATCAATCACCATGCGGACAAAAATCGATTTGCTTCGGAAGATATCATAAGCCACAAACGACGCGCGGATATTGCCGAAGTGCGGGTAGATGCGATTGTGGAAGTGTATTCCAGGCGGCGTGATCTTAGCCTTACGGACATCGGTATTGCATTTGGCGGCCGCAACTATGCGACGATCCGGACTGCCCTGGAGAAGCGTGGAATCAGCTTGCCGACATCAGGAGTGATTTACCGCGAAGCGGTGATAGCTGATGCCAAGGAAGGCTTTACCCCAGATGAGCTTGCGCATCGGCATCATTGTTCGAATGCCAGCATTCGAAAAATTCTCTATGAGGCGAAGGTTCCGTTCAAGTCCTAAGCGTGGAACAGAGGATAAATACAGAAAAGCCCGGTAGTGATACCGGGCTTTTCTGTTTGAGCAGTCGATAGATGAATTAGAACTTCATCTTGCCAGACAATGATACGGCGGTCACGAGGTCATCACCGAAGTCATAGGACACATCTGTGCCGCATGGCTGGTTGCCAGTGCACTTTGTTGGGCCGTAGGATCCTGACGAGAGCCAACCGATTGCGCCGCCAAGACGAATTTCAACATTCTTGTTTGGTGAATACGCGATACCGGACGAGAGCAGATAGGTGTCTGTCTGTGTGGTCAAACCCGTTGTGGTGCCCTTGTCCCAGCTAACTTGAAGCTGACCGCTCCAATGGTCGTTGAATTTGTGACCGACGCCTGCGGTTACCGTCCAGCCATCCTGGAACATCAGGTCAAGCGATGTTGCACGATTTGAAGAACTCGCAGAACAACCGCCTCTGGGCTTGGTTGCAACAGGGCAAAACGCGATAACGTCCAGCACACTCCAGTCGACCCACTTAACCGAACCGTAAGCAAGCCAACCTGGAGCAAAACCGCTCTGAAGTTTGATTTCAACGGACTGTGGCATTTTCGCGTGGCCATAAACGTCGGTAATCCGGCCAGGAAGTGGGTTTGAAGGAGTTGCCAACGCACCAGGAATTTCTCTCAGGTCGAGAGTTCCGCCGACTTCTCCGAGATCCACGGCCGCATTATACATGACGCTGGCACGGAGCGCGATTTCTGGAATTTCGTATGCACCACCGATGCGCCAACCTACACCGTCGCCTTTAAGTTCCAGACGACCGGTGCCGTCAAAACCCGCTTTACCGTAAGGTGAAAGAGGAATGCCGCCATTGACCATGCGTGTCTTGAAACCCTCGACTTCCTGATAGGAAACGCCGCCGATTACTCGGAACGAACCTTTTTCAGTAACTTGGAATTTGTAAGAGCACGTCAGGCCCCAATCGTCGGAGCTGATCTTCGTTTCAATGTTCGAATTGTCACCAGCCCAATTGGCACCTGGCTTCGTGTGAACGCCCCATGGCTGGCTGTAGGAGCCAAGGCAGTCCAAATCCGGGGTGATGCCAACCTTGGCACCAAACTTATAAACCGAGTAGTCTGGTGTTTCACTGGCTGTGGACTTTTTGTAATTCTCATTGTCCTGACCAAGGCGCGGATTTGTGGAGGTATCCTTGGCATTCTTGATCTTGCGATCAGGCATTACATAGATCACGCCGCCCTCGGTCGCAAAACGCTCTTCACTGAAGAGGAGATCCCAGTTGTAACCACCGCGCTCAAGGCCACCTGCCTGAGCTGCCGTAGCGACACTGGTTAGAAGAAGCGCCCCACCGATAATTGTGGAAATAGTCTTTGTCATTAAGTCCTCCCCAGACCTGAAAACCTCTGATTAGGCGATAGTGTTCGCCAAATCCTTACGAATTTCTATAGGTAACGAACCTCAGAAAACCTGCAACAAACTTTGACGCAAGCGTAAGACATTACCAAGTTCGCGCATGCGACGAATTATGGCATTTTTGCCCAATTTTGATGGTTAAAGGGATCAAATTTGACGCTAACCCAAAAGGATTAGGGTCAAAATCATCGAATTTAAGGCGATATTGGCTCGTTGTTGCTCAAATGCAACGCGGTCCAAAAATGTCTAAATTGCGGTCTTGAATAGGCAAAACTGAGTTCCCAATTCCTCCGTCCACACCTCACATGTTCGAATCACGACGATGTGCTGTCCAGAACTTCGCAAAGACCGTCGGCAAACCCAGCATTCCAGTCCCGGAACTCATCAGATCCGGGTATGAACGGATTGGGACTGGGATATGAGTGAAAGTCTTGCTGCGAAATCGCCGAATAGTAGCCACGCGTATATGCACACCGAGGGTGAAACTCAGGGCGAAAGAGCCACTTGAAGAAGCGGGCGAGGGCGTAGAGTGAAAACATGGATCAATACTCCTCAAACGGGCAGTTGTGGTATTTCTTGATCAGCTCGTCAGCGCGAGCCAACGCATCGATCTTGGATTCGTAGTCTTCGTCCTCGTGGATCTCAGTCTCATCGTTGTCGGAGTATTCCTTGACGTAGACACAATAGAGCTCCGGAGTTTCGACCGTAGCGTCGCAATAAGTGAGGCAGCCCTCGGCATCGGTTTTCATGGCGCAGAGCTGCACCTCGTATCGACGAGAGCGTTCACTCATTATGCAGCTCTTCTATAGCCGAGCCGATTCATCATGCGATCGAAGCGTGGGAATACGCCGTGATTGATAGGATAGTCGGGAAAGTCATGCGGCTTGAGCTGGCGTTTTAGCCTGTCTTCGAGACAGCCGAGGCACAGCATTCCACCATCCGGCGTCATACCTGCCTCTTTCCAAACAGCATCCTGCACCATGTAGTATTCATTGCTCTCACACGTATCGACCGAGCAATCTACGCAGATGAACCGCGCCGCTATTTCCGCTTCGTTATACTGTTGTTTCATCACGCTTCTCTCATGAGTTGCACATGCTCGTTTTTCTCACGAACAGAGCAGGCGATCGGCTGGTTAGTTCTGGATAAAGTCGACCACGACGGTTAGCAGCGCAACGATGCCGGCCGCGACGGTGATGGCAAGAATCGCTGTCACGACACCAAGCTCCTTCTTGCGCGGCTTGGTATGGAAGAATCCTGTATCTAGGTCATCGAGCATTTGTGGTTCCCCTCGAAGTCAATCACCATTGATTGACGAAACTGCGCGAAGAAATGGCGCATGGGTGAGGAATTGAACCTCACGCCTCCGGCGATCACCTCGGAGGCCGCGAACCTATCTGCCGCCAAACTCTCGGCCCCTAGCTAGGGGGCTTCCCGAATGCGCAAACCGCGCCCTGCAAAGCTCTTGAGACTATCTTCACCTACCGCTGTGAAAAGTCCTCGGCTGCAATGAGCCCCAAGAGCATTCGAATATCGTGCCGTCTTTCCGAGCTGTCAGACCATCCATCACCACATGGATCAGAGAACCTCATTCGCGAGGCGAGGAGTTGAACCTGCTTTTCTCACCAGATCTCGGTCAACGAGCCGGGATCGAACCGGACCACTCTCGGTTGCCCTTTCGGGCGAATTTGGAGCCCCGCCGAGGAGTCGAACCTCTTGGATCTTGGTCTTGCGCACGACCTTGACCACTTGCTCTCTCTAGGGCCACCCCTGACACCAGAAGGACGTTTCGAACTATCCATCCTTTAGTCTTCGAGCGGCGGGACCAATGTGCCGGATCTCTCCCGACTGTCACGCCTACGCTGACGTTTACGCAACGGGCTCTGGCTGCAGCCGCCCCGTTGGTGCTCTGGAGGTGTGGGCTGGGCTCGAACCAGCATCCATGCAGAGTTGCAGTCTGCTGCGTAACCATTCCGCTACCACACCGTAGTTCGTTGCCGTCGCTGTTCAGCGCCAGCCAATTTGGTTGCGAAAGGTCGGATTCGAACCGACGATCTTCTGGTTATGAGCCAGACGAGATAGACCACTTCTCTACTCCGCAATGTTGCCTTTCGGCGAATTGGTTGCTCCGGATTAGGCCCCGGAGCAGGCACGAGAGATAGGCATCCCTCAGAAAGTCCCGCTTATTGCGGTTGGCGCTTTTGTGATGTTACCAGGACAATTACGCTTACAACTTCATGTCTATCTCCTCGCATTTCTGGGACCAAATGTCAATCAATTATGACTTACTATTTTTCGTTAACTGCTTACATTATTCAATATAGCAGATGCGCGCAGGGGAGCGATTGGGTAGATCAGGATTCGCGAGGTTCGTCACTCACGCGATCCATCAACGTTTCCGAGGGAATGCGCGCTTGGGATCCCGAACGCTTCTGCTGCGCTTCTATATCGCGATTGGCGAATGGCAGAAACGGAGCGATTTCCCGATGAGCAAGTCGACGCCAGGTAGGATCTGTTATGGAGAACATCAGCTTGGTTCGAAGGCACTCAAGAAGGTGTTCGCCGCAGTTCTCGAACAGGATAAAGTTGAACTTTTGCTGTCCGATCTCACCTTGGTCGATTATTGCTTGAAACACTTCGGTCAGGTATCCCTGACGACGGTATTGCTCAGCAATCTCTATCGCATGGATGACTAGAACATTGTCTTCTACCTTGTCGTTGATCCTGTAGGAGCGAACAGACCAGTTCACATGCCAAGCACCATCTTGAATGCCTCTGACGCCGCGGAAAGCTTCGGCATCCAGGGCGTCAAACATATACCTTGCGATTTGTCTCATTGTTTCTTTTCCTTCTCAATTAATTCACCCGCGAGCCACTTCTTGAGTGCCAACTGGCCGGCATGGGGTGTGCAGTAATGCTTGCCGTCAATCTTGACGGTCGAAGCGTGCTGACAGAGGTCTGGATCAAGATGCGGACGCTTGTTCCTGTAGCGATTGCGCCAGGTCTGGTTGTGGCCAGGTGCGGGAACTTCGATGCAGCACTGCGGAGTTTGAACCGGAGCAGGCTTGATCACGACTGGTTTGAGGACGGTGAGACTCATTCGACGAGCCCTTTGCACTCGAGCCAGCCTTCTAATTCCTCGATCACTGTGATGAGCTTGTCCCGCGTCGGCTTCGTATCCGCAATCCATTCCGCCTGATCGTCCGGAAAACCGCAGAGCAGGGCGACAACTGCATCGTCGTCCCTAATCCACTCCCGCCCGAAACGCAGCATGGTGCGAACAGTCGTTGCGTCGTTGAACTCATATAGTTCCATGCCGCGGTCGCGGAAGCCTTGACGCCAATTCAACGTGACGGCTGACTCCATTGTGGTGTTCATTTGTCCTCTCCGTGTGTTCAATCAATAATGATTGATATCAATATTCGCGTTGGATCGCGGACGGTAAGTCCAGGTTAGAAACGTCCGAAGTTCGGATTTCTCTTTTGCTTTTCCACCTTAATCTGATGGTTTCTCTCATCGAGTCCTTTACAGAGACGTTCGTGAAACGTCTTCGCCTGAATTTGCAATCGGCTCTGCGTGGTATCTTCCGAGGCGCCGGTCTCCACATTTGATGACATAATTGATAACGCCGCCTTTGGCCGATGGATTCGGATTGAGAGGGTCGCGCGGATCCATGGTTTCCTTAAACACCTTCACCGTCGCTGACGGATATCCCTCAGTCTCGTATTTCGCTACGGGCATATCCGTTTTGGTGATTGGCGCTTCCGACCATTTCTGCGTGTATAGATGGTGAAATGTGTCCATGGTTCGAGGCTTGATGACTTCAATCCTCTCAGGAGGCTCCATCTCCATCTTCATTCCGTAAATAAGGTCCCGCATGGCGCTCTTACCGCCACGATACGCACCGCCGATTGCCCATGACATTGCTTCGGCAGTTAATGTCGTGCCGGTGGGCTGGCCGGTCAGCGGCGTCAGCAGATAGTTGGCGGCTATCTCGCTCGCCATCTTCTTCATGGACTCAGCCATGATTTTCTGAAAAGCCGTAACGTCTGCTTTGGGCTCAACCATGACGACGCCGTCGCTAATAATTTCGGTAAGGGTTAGTTCCGCCATACCGGCCTCGCAAGATCAATCGCGTCATTTGGCACATATTCAACAATGCCGCCGCTGCTCAGAATCCGGACGAAACTGTCATCTGTAACCGGCAATAACTCGCCTTCAATGCGCTCGCCGCAGCGCAGGTATAAAATAACACTCTCAAGCTTGCGGGGGCCAATATCTTGGTCGCCCCTGGCTTCCCGCGAGATCGCCGCGATGATCCGTTTCATCGCACTCATGCGACCACCTCTAGTTTTGACTTTGGTCGTTCGATCTTGGCACGCTGGATCGTTATCCAGGCGCCTAAGACTCCGACTTGAAGCTTGAATTCATCTTCTGAAACCTGCTGAACGCGCATTTTTCCGTCTTGCAGCGCTGCGTTGACGAGGATTGTGTAGAGCATGCGGCTCTCCAATGTCAATCATTATTGACTTACTTATTAACGGAATCGACAACGGGTGTCGGGCGGTTTAGTTAAGCGTCGTTCGCTGCGGCTACATCCTCAGCGCGCTTCTTCATCCATGCATCAAAATCCTTGTCGCGCTCCTTCTCGCCAAACCGCATTGAAATGCCGATTGCATTCATCAAGGCGCTGCGATGTGCCGGCGAGTAGTCAGCCAGCCGCTTGATGGGACAGGGATCCGCCGGATGCAGTTTCAAGAACTCACGACGCATCGCTGAAAGAAAGCCCTCGGTTGCATATTCAATTCTCTGACGGTTCACGAAAGATTTCCGATCTCAAAAGTATGTTGTTGACTACGACAGGCGACCAGCTCTTTGCGCGCAGTGGATAGATGCCGCTCTTGTTCAGAATTGCTGCCAATTCACGAAGTGATATAGCGGGATTTGCCGCGATTGCTTCGCGAAGTATTGGCAATACCGTCTGGTCGCGCTTTTCCGCCTCCTGGCTCCGGAGTTCAGAGGCCGCTTTCGTAGCAATCTTGCTGCGTTCAACCGGCGTCATCTTCCGGTCCACTAGCTTTTTGCCAGGAACGATCTGCTCAATAAGCTCAGGATCCTTGATCAACCGGTTGCGAATGGACGCAATGACTGATCCGCCATTGGCGCCAATGCCTGTGGCGATCATTTCATTGATCATGGCTTCGAGAGAATTATTGGATGGCATGGTGTGGATCCGCGTTGACACCTTCAAGATTGGTAGCTGCGTCGAGCAGAATAGCCATCAATTGCTCATTGTTAAGAGCAAGGTTCAAAGCGAACAGTTTCTGTCCCATCCAATAGATCGCGAGCTCGTCCTTGGTCATGTCCTCAACTCGCTTAAGCAACCCTTCCTGATTTACTCCGTGGGAGAACACCTTTGATGAACCATCGGGTGCCATGATTATGCCACAATTGATTTCACCAAACACTTTATCCACAGGCAGAGATTCACTCTTTACTTCCTTGAACAGGTTCGGCGCGTTGCACGACATAAAAACTAACTCCTTGATTTAAATTATTAATGTTGTTCATTCTTCTATTCATTATAGCTAAATTTCGGTGGGCTGCACGAAATTCCACTAGATGACAGAATGTCGCACCTGACCCGGATATTTTACCCTTTGGTCATAATTGACCGTTCCTGCACAGACTCTATATTGCCCTTGTGGGAGATTAATGATAGGAATTCAATCCTAGAAATCACCGAGTATCATGCCAAAGAAAGATAACAAAAGATGCGCCATGCTGAGTATGCCGTCCTCATCTGCCAACTGACAACCGCGATTGAATACGCCGCCGCGAAGTTTTTCGCGGAGCGCAAAATTAGCTTCAATCTGGACGACTTTAACGCCTACAAGTCCGTGAACCTTGAGGATGTTTCACGCGACCTAACGCACTTTGGCGCAGATACGTTTCCAATCAGCGATGATGAGAGCGCGCATTCAGCCGATAAGGCTGCTTAGGTAGAGTTTAGCCCGCTTTCGGCGGGCTTTTTGTTATTTGTGGAGAACTTTATAGGCGTCCTCAATGTCGCTGTTACTGATAGGAAGGCACTTATAGGTCTGCGACAGAATAGGGCGTCCCTTGGAATCGAACTTATCGATCGGTTCCGCAGCATTCATCTTGACGATCCGGCTCTGACATACATCCCGCTCCGTGATGGATCCTGTATGAACGACGACCTCGGGGCCAGGAGCGCCACCGAGGACTTTAACAACAACCATCATTTCAAGGATCATCACGTCTCCGTATGCAAGTGAATTGGGCTTAGGCAGCTTTGGCCACTTTTGCCATTTCAAGTGCATTCCGTAAAGTGTGAATAGGGAACCTGCAGCCGCGCCCGCCACTCAGTGCTTCACACTCGACCGGATAAACGGGAGCGTTGGAATTGAGGCCCACAACTCGAAAGCGGCGACCTTTGTGCGTGAGAATGGTGTGAAAGGCTTCATTGGGCAGTCCGAAGTAGCCTGCGTCAATTCGGAACTTCTTCTCGCCTGGGCGGAGTCCGTCTGATGGCTTGCGAACATTGACCTGAAGGTCAATGCGACCCTGCGAAACACCGGTCTGTCCGCCATTTGGTCTGAAATCAACGCCGAAGCGATCGCCAACTTCTTTGAGAGCAAGGCTAATGGCGTGTGTGATATTCGCGTAGGCGATCTTGTCGAACTTGTCGATCTGCATCCGTGTCATCCTTTTTGCGTCTAAATGATCCTTTCCCTTTCTTCGGGCGGATCTTCTGCTGTTTGAGGTGTCCGGACGCCAGCGCCCGAGCAATCGGATTTCGTTTCATTATATCGTCTCCTTGTGCGTGAAAGCGCATTGTAGTTCAGAGAACGAAATAACGAAATCGTCATATCGTTACTATCTCACGAAGCACTTTGGGTTGAAATCGGGTATCTATGCTGCCTTTGAGTCCCAATCTCGCTTGAGCTGCTCGATGCCACGCATTGCATCTTCGTGGACGTAGCGAGGGTGTCTTTGCCAGAACTTCATCTTGCGCTCGCATATGATCAGTTCCTTGGATGCGTCCTGCTTTTCGACGCGCGTGCCATTGGCAAGGATAAAAGTTAAATAGAGGTAGTTTGCGTAATGGCGCAGATAAGCGTTCGTGCCGTTGATGCGATCAATCGAGCCAGTGAAGTCTGATTTGTTGTTCTCATCGTAAATCAAAGCCATCGCGCGTCTCCTTCGTGTTGCGATGATTGATACTCGCACGCGCTGAAATGGCGATCGGCTGGTAAATGCGCATGGGATCAGCCGTGGCACGCTGTAGACAACGAAAAAGGGCGTGCCGCAGCACGCCCTTTCGTTTCAGCCTGGGAGGACTGTTACTTGATGTTGACGAAGGGAATTGTTGAGCCAGGCACGAAGCTCGTCGGCAGTTTTCCATCCCATCGCTCGGCTTTGGTCAGTTCAACCAGGTTCGGGCTTTCGCGCAGAGCGTCAGACTTCGCTTTAATCGCACTGGCCTCGGCTTCACCCTGCAGACGCACACCTTCAGCAGATGCCGTTGCGCGGGCAAGATTAGCGTCAGCCTCGGCCCTCGCATTGGTCACGGTGATATCGGCGGTGATTTTGGCCTGCAGAGCTTTCTGCTCAAGCTTCTTGACCTCTACCTCCTGCGTCATCTTCTCGGCTACGTTCTTTTCGTAGCCATCGGAGAACGAGAAGTTCTCGATCTGGACACTCACAATCTCGACCGGACCTATAGCGTCCCTGATCTGCGCGGAGAACTGCGCGCCCAGCTCAGCACGTTTCTGGATGGCAGTATCAGCTGTGAACTGACCGAAGACACGCTCAAGGCTCTCGGAGATCCTGCGATCAATCATCTGGCGAACGGCATTCTCTGCCGTGCCGTAGCGGGTGTAGACCTCAAGGATTGACTTCGTTTCAGCCTTCACGCGATACCTTGTGAATCGTCGCCGTCTGCGCATCGCGGGTATAGGCCTCTATGTTCTCATACTGGGCGAGACCATCGCGAAGCGAAACGGTATGAGCTTCAGTAATGAATGGCCACTTCCAATGAAAACCAGGTTCGGACACGCCGACGATCTTTCCTTGAGTGATAATCACCGCTCGTTCGCCTTCATCGACCGTGTAGAACGAAGTGACGCTGAGAAACGCCAGGGCGAGAAAGACGATACCGGATAGAATGTGAATTGGACGCAAGGTAAACCTCATTTGCGTTTGTTGTGGGAATTGAACCGGACGTCGCCGATCAGTTTGTAGACGCCGTAGCCCAAGAGCAGGGCAATGACTGCGAACCCGAGACTGGCCAGGAAAAATTGCATGATGCTTCTCGCTCGGTTGGAAGGATGATCACTCCGAAGAGTTGCTGGGGGCTACGATCGGAATGCGAAGCCCGGCACTGAGCCAAAGCCGGGAATGATAACATCGCCGATGTGGGTGAATCCGCACTCATCGGCGGACTTGCTTTCGCCCACTGCAGCCGGCCGGCTTTTGCCATCGTCGTAGATGCCGATATGGCTGAGTTCTTCAAGTATCTTGCGTTCTTGGCCGGCGAGCTCTTCCAGCATCAGTTGAGCAGTGCGTTCACGAACAGTTTCGCTTGGCGTCCAGCCTTCACGACCGACGCTAATGCTCATACCTCCGTCGCGAATGTTTCGTGCGCGGCGACGTAAAACCGTGAGTTCGCCAGCAAGCTTCGTGCCGAGTTCAATATTTGAAAGGTTCATATTTGTTCTCTCTCTCTTAAAGATAAGTCAAAATTGATTGACTGTTGCAGTTATAGCAAAGCTGATCAGGGCTGCATCTGGATTATGTAGATTCCTGATCAGACAGTTTATTATGCGCCCTAATACTGCACTCGATGGCGTCAAGCGCAACGTCCAGATCGCGTGGACCTGGCAGACCATCCTTGGCGATGATCTCCAGGATTTCAGCAATCTCCCGGCGGAGGTCTTCACTCATTTTCTGCCTCTATCCCACTTCTGTTCGCCAGCCATGATTGAGCCGTAGGGAATTACCGAGTCCACCAGATTGGCGAGACCGAATTTGTGGATTTGCTGCGTGACAGCGGCTGCGTTCTTGTAAGCGCCAGGTAGTTCTGACAAATCTGGCGTTCCGGAGTAGGAGCGAATGTCTAGACCCTCCGTCTGATCTTCAAAGATTGCTTTCTCCATGATTGGAGACAGACCTTCCGGATCTCCAAACTTCGCGGCTAGACCGCGCAGATAATTCTTGCGTCCAGTGTTTCGTCCGGCACCATGCGGCGCAAAGCCAAGGGCTTCTTTCTTATCTGTTGGTTCAGCGATCAGGATTGGCTCGCTCATATTCAATGGGATCAAAGTCCGTCCTGTTTCGTCCGCCGCAAAGCCCTTGAAAGACGGCGTTGCGCCTTTTCCGTGATAGAAAAGCCCATCTGTCCGCCGGAAGACAAAGTTGTGTTCGTTCCACATTTGCCCGACGACCTTGTTACCGAGGATTCGCGCAATCGTATCGTGAATTATGGCGTGATTGGCCTTCGTCCACTCGCGCACAATCTGGAGTGCCTCCCAATAGGACTCGCCATCGGCGCTATTCGCATCGATCCAAGCATTGTGCGATGGGATCCGCGGTGCCACAATCGAAGTGTGCCGTTTTGCTGCAGCCATGCCTCGCTTGTAAAGCTGGGCGCCGACATTGCGCGAACCGTGATGCGTGACGATCGCTGGCTGTCCTGTAGATTCGAGCGTGCCGACGTAAAGGAAGTGATTGCCGTCGCCCTGTGTTCCCATCGCATAATCACCGATATTGTTCAGACCCTTTAGGAAGTGGTTCTGATCGAACTGAGCATGGAGCGCTGGGCTCATATTAAAGTCTTCCCGGCCGCCAGGTCCGAAATGCGTAACCTTCATTGCGATATCCAAGATCCGCTTCAGATCGTCCTGACGATTGAAGACTGTCATGAACATCGAGCAGCAAATATCCGCTGAATGAAAGCCAGGATGAATCGCATCCTTTGTCGCAACGACACCGCCTACCGGGATCGTTCCAAGCTGCGAGCCAGCAGGACAGGCGTCCGGCATGATAGCGCCAGAAACAATCGTAGGAACTCGCAAAAGAGCGTCCATATGTGCGTTGACCGAAGCCAGATTTGCACGCTCTTCGTCGTTCTCCGGCTCAAGGAAGACGCTGTAGGGAATGGAGTTTGTGCGCATGCCGATCTCAACCGGAACGTGATCCTTAAGCGCGTCGAAAATTTCCTGTTCGCTCGCTCCGAGACGCTCCATGTTCTGAGCCTCTTCCAGTGCAGAGCCGAACCATTTGCCCGTAGGAAAGCCCCACGAGATCAGCTTGAAACCATCAATCAAGTTATTCTCCTATTGTTCGTCATAGAGACGAAGGATTGCGATAGCCGCATCCGTCTCGCGCAGCGACAGTTTTTCCGAATGCTCAAGTAACCACTCATCGAGACTTAACGGCTCAAGATCGGGGCGGCTGTCAATTATTGCGTTGGCAATCTTGTCGATGGCTTCGTGGTTATTAGTCATCGGAATCTCCTCTGGCCTCTGCGGCGTCGGCACAATCCGGACAGCGACCGTTGTAACCGTCTCCGCCTTCCGCATACTCCTCTAAGCAATCCCGACAGGTATCTTCGACATCGAGACCTGCTGCTTCGTTCGATACCCAAATCCAGGCCTGAACCCATGCGCCCGGATCAGCACCAGGTGAAACGGCGGCATCTTCATCGATTTCGAGCTCGTGATTGGCGGCTTCCCTTGCCGCAGCGAGATACGGATCGTTCGGATCAAAGTTGGCCTTGCTCTCATCGATCTTTGCGGCGATTGAGCGATAGTCCTTGGCTTCTTGTTCCAGACGTTCACGTAAGTCGCGAAGCTCTTCGAGCCAAAATAACTTGGCATCGCGCTCGTTGCCGTCCGCAAAGGCAATCATTGCTGCTTTAACGTATTCGAGCTGCTTATCGTCAAAGTTGATCCACATCAGAGCCAGTCCTCGATCTTCTTTGCGCCGACCTCGAACATGCCAAGAGTCTGGTTCCAAGGAATTGCGCCAATTACGTTGAGGTCAGCCATGCAAAGCGAGATGGCGATCTCACCCATCATCGGATCCGGTTCATACTCGTAATATTCCCACCAGAGTTTCGCGGCCTCTTCCGGGGAAGATGCGCGCACGAGGAGCGAATTGTCGTCGTCACTGTAGCGTTCGTGCACGTGGTAAAGATCAATCATGATTGACTGACTCCACCAACTCATCAATTTCTTCATTTGATAAGTAGGATGCGCGACCGTTACGAGCGAGCTCCTCGATGGAGTGTGGAATGCTGAATGTATCAAGCCGCTGCCATAGCCGAAGCGCGGCAATGATGATGTCACGAGCCTGCTCGGAGACGCTGATTGCAACATCCTCTGCAATGACGTGATCGTCCTCGACCTTCTCCGGATCATTGTCCGAGATATCGAAATGGTCATACTCATCGACATGTCCGGTTGGCACCCATTGGCCGACGAATGTCCAGGCTTTGACCTTGTCTTTGGCGTCCTGTGCATTGTCCGCATCAACGACGGTCTGATAGCGCACATATGCGTCCTGCAGCTTCTCTACGATAAAACGCGGCATCTCTGTGTGTCCTCAAAAGTAAATCAATGATGATTGACTAAATTTATATCAAATATCGTTAGGAGCGACAGAGGAATCTTCGTCATTCGGAAGGATTCGAACTTTGTCTTCCGGAGAGACAATCGACAGGGTGCGACCGTTGTCCCACTTCATCGCTGTCTGCCATCTGCCTTTACCGATATGTGTCGAGTCCATGGCAACTGTGCCCTTTGTGCCCACTGGAATAGGGGACGGGTCATCAGGCATGTGAACGAGTTCCAGACGATCGCCGGCGCGATAAAGCGGATCAAGCATCAGTATTCTCCACCATCAAACGAAAAGAATAGGCGCGCCCCTAAGAGCGCGCCGATGGGATTGTTAGGTCTTACGGACCGGTTCCAGCACCAGCGCTACCGACGCTGAAGCCTGGATCAGGCGAGAAGCCCTTAAAGCCGAGGCGAGGATAGTCACACTTGCGATCGAACTGATCCTTGGGCGTCTTACGCTCGCATGAAAGATTAGTCTTGAACGCGTAGCCGGCGACATACTCGTATTTGTCGTGAGCCTCGAATGTGCCGGTCGTGCTGCAGCCTGTAATGGCAAGCAGAGAAACGGCTGTGATTGCAGTGAATAGCTTGTATTTCATGATCCCTCCTTGGGATAAATCATAATTGATTGATATTGGCGTGCCTGGGACTCGCCGATGAATTGTGTTCTGCTTAGGCGGCTGCCGGCGCAGGGGTAAGAATGTCGCGAAGCTTGGACGCGATGACCGAGTTTGCATTCAAGGTCAGCTTGTTCTTGTCGCGGGTGGCGATCTTGAGAACTTCGAAGAGCTTCATGATCTGGCCGGACTGGCTCATCGCCGTGCCCTGCTTGTAGCGAAGCTTGAAGGAGCTCGTCAGGTCGCTCGCGGTAAGCTCCTTGCGATCATCCAGAAGTTTGAAGGCCTGAACGACGTAGACGGACGGTTGTTTTCCGACGCTGATTGCGGCGAAGATATTCTCGAATTTCTCCGCGATTTTCTTCTGGGATGGAACGGCCGCCATGACAGTCGCTTTATTCGCATCAAGGTCTTCTGGCGCTCCTTCCAGCACGAAGGCTGAAGGGTCGATCGACGCAAGGTCACGCGGCGTGCGTGGCACGGCTGGCGCCTTCGGAGCGCGCGGGGTCTTTGGAGCTTTCGCTTTCTTTGCCGTCTTGTCGGCTTTTTCAGCCAATGTATCGACGGCGATTTCGGATTCCTGCTCCTCGTAATGCGCCTCGCGGTCGATTGCGCGCAGAGCAGCTGCTTCCTCGCTTTCATTGATCTCGGTATCTTCGATCGAAAGCTCACCGAGCAGGTCGTCCTCGACGGCACTGGTTTCGATGATTTCATCATCGCCAAGATCCAAGTCGTCAAGCAATGCGCCGATCGCTTCCTGATCGGCCTCCGTTATTCCAGCAGTCGCATTCTGTGTCTCGGGCATGTCAATAATCTCCTCTGCAATGTCCGATAAGTCATTGTTTTTGCTTACATTGTCTTTATAGCGCATGATATTTAGGGACACTAATGGTAAGAGGATGGATATTAAGCTGCGATTGAAACGTCATCATCAGTGGGCTGGAAGTAACCTTCTTGCTTGGCGCGGAAGTAGCACTCCATCATGACCTTCACGTCGTAGTCCGCGGCATGTGCGAGGGCGGTGTCGTAGGGAACGTTCATTGCAAAGGCGAGCTCCTTCAGCGACGGCTTCTTGCCGTCCGGAGTTGCCCATATTCCAGCCGCCATCGTGTCGAGAGTTGGCTTCTTCGGAAAGACGAGACCAACACGCGAGCATTCGTATGCAAGGAATGGGCCATCGAACCAGTCGCCATTGTGCCAGACGATCAAATCAGCCTTCTCGACAACCTTGATCAAACTCGGCGCGATCGCGTCCCAGGTAGGCTTGCCCATTAGGTCAGCTGACGAGATTCCATGGACACGCTGGGCGTCGGCGGCGATCGAGCGCTGCGGATCAACACGTTGGTTGAACTCGTATTTAAGTATGCCGTTGGACCACAGGCCGGCGTAGACCTCGATGATCCGATGATCACCCTTCTCCAAGCCGGTCGTTTCAATATCGATACCCGCTTCAATTGGCATTACTGCAACCTTTCATAATCTGCTTTGCTGATGCCGCCCATCTGGTGGATCAGTTCGATGATGTCGTTCTCGAGCGGCGAGGGCTGGCCGGTAGCCAGGCGCTCATGCCGGTCGTATTCCTTCCAGAAGCGCTCATTCAGTGCGTCGGCGCACTTTTTGGCTGTAGCCTGCGAAGAGAACCCGATTTCGACTCCAGGAAGCTGTGCGGCGTTAATATGCGTGATGGTTTTTCCCATTCGCAGACACAGACGCCAGGTGCCGCTTTCATTGCGTGATGCAAATGCCATCAGGAAAGATCCTTAGCTTTTTGCTCACATTCGGCTCGCGCTTCCGAAAGGCTGGCATGAAGACCGGAATACACGATCCGCCCCTTGTGCATGACACCTGCAAGATACGGATCGATTACGCGATCCACGTGATCGACGGTCATCGTGATGTCGCCGCTCTGGCGAAACATGCTCTTGCCCTTGTTCAGGGTAGGTGATTTCCAGCTTACTTCGCTCATAAGTGAATCCAGGTTTTCCGCGCCAGAATGTTGGCGATCGTTGATCTTGCAACGCCTCGCTCTGCCGCGATTTCGGAAATGCTCTTGTGGGACTCGCGGATCGCTATAACGTCGGCACTCGACAGCTTGGCATTCGAGTTCGCTGAACCGCGTCCGGTCTTGAGGCCTGTGTTATGCGCGTGCTTCTCGTTATCGCGGCCAGTGGACCATTCGAGCTGATAAGTGCCGTCCGCCTGGTAGAGCGCGTTATTCTCCTTATTGCCGTCGATGTGATTAACCTGCGGTAGATTGAGAGGGTTTGGCAGAAACGCGAGGGCGATAACGCGGTTCACGAGAACGGATTTCGTGATGCCCAACCACGTCATATTGAAGAAGACGCGACCGGACTTTTTCTGCACTGTGTATTTGACCAGACGCAGATCCCCACCCACTGTCGTCCCGTCCTTCGATGCATAGCTGCGCCGATAGATCGAGCCATCTTTTTGCGGAATGATGTATCCAGCGTTGATAGCGGATAAAATCCATGCGTTCTTCTCCTCTGGTGTCATTTCGCTTTTGCCTTCTTCGAAGCTTGACGCAGTTCCTCGTGGACAGCGCCAATCACGTCAAGATCATCACGCGGGACCAGTCCGGAAACGCTGTCGTAGATCGCGCTGACCAGGATGAAGAGCTCACGCGCCGTAATCTTTCTGGCGTTGTAGCGTTTCACCCACGTCTCGACGGTCTCGAGCGATTTGCGACCGAGCTCCTGTGCGAAGCTCGGCCATTCCGTTGCATCATTTGTGTGAGTATCAGTCATCATTGATTTACTTTATAGCGTAAATCGTTTGGGTAGCTCTCGGTATTTCGATCGTTTTGCAATGACCTCCTCATAGCGATCAAGAAAGAAGTTCTTCGCTTCCCACGGATCCATCATCTTAATCTCGTAGGGAGCAACTCGGGTGTCGTCGTGAAGTTTTCCACTTCCCCACTCTTCAGTGGGATCCTTGGGCACAATCTGGATCACTTCGGCCGCAGTAACTGCCTCGTCAGCGATTTTGATCTCTTTTGGATACGGGTAGATCAGATTGAGAGCCTCAGCGCCGGCATGTTCATTCAAATCCTCGACGATCTTGAACGGAGCGCGGAACAGCTCGTCATATTTGAGCGGCCGGATCAGATCGCCATTGTAAGCTTCGGAGCCGTCGTGGAAGAGTCCTTCGAGTGCGTATTGCGGCAGGCCGAGCTCCTTTTCCAGGTAGAGCGAAACATAGACCGAATGTTCTGCAACCGAGTAGAAGATTTTGGTGCGGAATATCGGATGCTGTGTTGCGCCGTTGTAGCGGCAGCGCGTTGCGAGGTGATGAGCGACAACCTGCGGATCAACTTCGTCCGGCCGAGGATCGAGTGGGTAATATTTGCGACCGTTCGAGGTGTGCATGTAGCGACCCTTGCGGGCCGGCACTTCAACCTGGAAGAACTCGGTGCCATCATTCGTGCTGAAATCCGTATGCCGGCGCACGGTGACGGTCTCCTTTGGACCGTTGATGCTTGTGTGTTTGTGAACAATGGTCATTTCACTCTCCATTACGCTTTGTCGATCAGACGCCGAACGGTCTTGCGGCAGATTTTGAGTTCCTTCTCGATCTTGCGCAGCGACATTCCACCTGCGTGCAGTTTGAGAGCCTTTGCATGACGTTCCGAAAGCTGCTCGGCATTCGTTGTCTTTACGGGAGCCGGCGTTGGCTTCTTTGTTAATGCGGCGCGACTTTCACGCTTCAAACGTGCGCCGCGCTCCTTTGTGGTTTCGCTTTCGATCAATTTCCCGTCCACATGCAGGTCGCCGTTAATCATCTGGACGTGTTGCGTTGTGATTTCCGCCACTTGTGCGGGGACAGTTGGAGCAGCAGCTTTGGCTGCCTCGCGGAGCGCCTGCACCGTAATTGACGGCTTCTCAGCGCCGTCATCGAGCGCTTTGGCCGCACCATTTACGCCGTGAACAATTCCAGGTGCGTTTTCAATAAGCGAAGTTATCTTCAGCCCATCGCCTTTGGGGCCTGTGATCCGAACCTCTTCCAGCACTCCGACGTGATTTCCCGCGATAACATCAGCCAAGAGCCGGCTCGCGGCATCATCCTTTGTCATCGGCTGGTTCGAGCGAAGAAGATCGTGAACCGTTTTGGGAATTTCACCGACGATATGATAAGCGGCAACGCGCATCTTGTTGGGTTCGCCAAGTGGAACGGCTATGACTTCTTCCGGCGCGATTTTCACCATCATGATAACGTCGCCGCTAAAACCATGCAGATAACCGCGTCGAGCAATATGAAGCCCAGACGAGCATTGAGTTCGGCGGCTCGGATCAACGAGATGTTCATCCATAACAACGCGCGAACCGACTTTCTGTATGACCTTGCGAGAATGACAATCTACGATTTGGTGGTCGGATGTATTCGTGAGAACCTTGTAAGCAATGATCGAGCCATCCTTTGCGATAGGAAGGTCGCCTTTCTGCATGAAATGCAGAAGTTCTTGAACAGAGTGGCCGCGCTTATCAATGACGGATGCGATCCGCTTCATGAAGTTCTCGACCCCTTCGGTGTCGCCCGAATTGATTGCGTGCTCAATATGCTTTTCGAGCGCCTCAATGCCCGGCACTTTCGATCCGCCGATGATGGCAACGATGGTGTCCGCTTCGGGATTAGCCGCCGGAACACCGTATCTGTGACCGTCCACAACGCTAGTTTCCGCGAAAGCTTCAACATTCTTGGACGCATCGTCTTCCGCAGATGGGCGGAACCACTGACGAACAGAAGCAACTTTCTCGCGAACAAAACGGATGAATCCGCCCGTCTTCTGTTCCAAGTGCGCGTGAACATCGAAGGTCGCTAGGTCAATCTCGACTTTCTCGTGGCGCGCAATGTAGGGCGTCACCTTGTCCATGATTTGCTTTGTGCGCCAACTGTCGAGCGCAAGGTTCGTTTCGCGGCCATCCTCATGGTAGAGCGTAATGCCCTTGGCGCCGGCTATCGCGCCAACGATAACTACAATGGTCTTGTTCATGCTGCCTCCTTCATGACGGCGGCACTCGCCGCATAAGTCAATTTTGATTTACTGTTTGAGCGCTGCAAATAGCGAATTACCCCGATCAGCTTTGCTCGCTTTTCTTCATCCAAGAGAGATTTGTTTTCGAGCCAGCTGGAACCGACGAGGAGGGACAGATAAGCAAACTTTTTGTCTGCTTCGATCTGTCTGACAAATAAATGCCCGAAAGTCTTTTGAGCTGCAGTTCCAATCTGAACGACGACCTCTAGCGGATCGACGAAGCCGTTCGGCAACTGCAATTCTTGCCCACCGGGAAACACTCTAAGAATGTGGATGAGCTGGCGTGCTTCTTTCCATATTTCGCCAATCGTTACGCGATCCGGAAAGATGGTTTTCGCAATGTCCGAATGAAGGTTTGCCAGCTCTAGCGCTACGTCACCAACACTGCTTGCCCAGCGTGCGAAAGCGCCGATAACGAATGCGCGATCCTGCACGGCAAGTCCATACTGGACCTCTCGAATCTTCCCAAGCTTCTGAAGACGCCTGACAATTTCTTCCGCCACGTTCACTGCGCCGGCCTTGCGAAGTTTTTCCTCTTGGAGCTTGGTTGTGATTATCGTAAGCGCCGTCTCCGCCCCATTGGATTGGCTATATTTTGAGGCTTGCTGCGTGTGCGAGAAGGTTTCCAGGACTAACTGGAGATTTGCATGGC
>NZ_JACGXN010000015.1 GCF_014138285.1 Phyllobacterium myrsinacearum | reverse complement strand
TTAAGAGCTTCCTTTAGGGCGCATTCAGCAACCGCCAGCGGCGCCCCGCCCTCGTTGTGTCGGTATATAGACCCCACATCCCAAAACTGTCAACAGCGATTTCGAACTTTTTATCAAAAATGTGACATGACTTATCCACACCCCCGTGTTTGCTGGACGGAGCGCCGGCAAATAAGCCGCCGAAGTGAATTGTGATCACTCCGGCCACAAACATGCCCAATTCAAACCCTAGCGCTGCCTCCCATGCGCGGGGCACATTTCAATCCATTCTGGCGTGTTTCCTTATATATAGGCACTCTTCGTGTCCGGCGCGTTGACAGATGGGAGCCACGAGGGCAAAACTGCGGCCTTGTTGACTTCGTACCAGTAAACGGCTGGTCGGCACGCGCCGAAAAATCAGACAAAGCCTGCATCAATAACGGCGACAGGATCGACACTTAAGTAATGAAAGAGTACGAGGGGCACTCATCAATCGATCCGGGCAACGAACCGCCGTTGATTACGGATGGGCGTCGCGGCCCGCCCGATCGCCGGGAAATATCGGCGCGATGGCTGGCTGGTACCTTTCTGACCGGAATCACCTCAAGCATGCTGATGGGTGTTGCATTGTTTGCAGCTCTTGATGGTCGCGAACAATTGGCAACCCCGCCCGAGCTGATGGCCCGCAATACAATGCCGGCCGCCAAGGACGGCAATGATGTTACCAAGGGTGCCCGTGTTGCTGCGACCACACCGGTCCGGCGCAACCGCGACCGCCGGCGTCTTGATGTCTCCACCGTGTTTAAAGAGGGCGAACGGGACGTCATCCGCTCCACGCCATTTGAATATGTCCGTATCGCACTGGCCTCTGTCCATAACAGCAATCGCAAATATCCGGGGTTCAATCCGCTTGACGTGTTTGCGGAGGCCAACGAAGGAACCGACCCCACGCCCAAGACCGGGCTGATCTATGGTGCCAAGGTTGAAAGTGAAGTCAGCCTGCGCACGGTGGATTTTCCGCTCGCTACAGCCCAATTTGATCCGTCCGACGATCTGAGTGCCGACGATGTGGAAGAAGTCGTACGCAACACCGGCGCTTTGCTGACGGACGGCGCGGTTCAGGTGGCTTCGCTGCATTATGTGGATCCGCTGCGCTTTGGTGCGGACGAAGATCCCTTCAACCTGCGCAATCCCCTTGCCGTCAAAATCATTCAGGAAAATGTCAGCGTTGCGCCGCGCGTCAGCGAGGATTCAGAAAGCCATGGCTATTCCGAAGAACTCATCCCCTTCCGCAACGACAAGGACCTTCTCAGCGCCTTCAGCGATGCCGGATATGAGAATGACGATGCCATCGGCATGTCCGAGGCGATATCGAAGCTGCTGAATTCGCCACGCCTCAAAGGTGGCAGCGTATTGCGACTGGGGATCGAATCCCGTGACAGTGTAGATCGTATCATGCGTGCCAGTGTCTACAACGGCACAACCCATATTCTGACGATCGCCCTCAACGACAAAGATCAGTACGTCCCGGCGGACGAACCGGAAATGACTCCGGGCCTCCAGGTGGCTTTCGACGACAATCCGCCCTCCTCGCGTCAACCGGGCGATCTCCCGACAGTCTATGATGGCATTTATCGCGCGGGCATAGCCTATGGCATGACCGATACGATGATCCAGCAATTGATACGCATGCTGGCATCGGACGTGGATTTCCAGGCGCAGCTCGCACCGACGGATCAGCTGGAAGCATTTTTCTCCCTGCCGGCCGATTCGGAAAAAGCCGGCGACGAATCGGAGATACTCTATGTCGCCGCCAATTTTGGCGGCAACCTGCGTAAATTCTACCGATTCCATTCCGGTGACGGTTCAACCGACTATTACGACGAGTCCGGCAAAAGCTCGAAACAGTTCCTGCTGCGCAATCCCGTCCCGAACGGTGTCTTCCGTTCCCCCTTCGGCATGCGTCGCCATCCGATCCTCGGTTATTCCCGCATGCACACCGGCGTTGACTGGGCCGCACCGCGCGGTACGCCGATCATTGCTGCGGGCAATGGTGTTGTCGAGCGGGCAGGCTGGACCAATGGCTATGGCAACCAGACCGTTCTGCGCCATTCCAATGGGTACGAAAGCAGTTATTCGCACCAGAACGCCATTGCGGCTGGTGTGGTACCCGGTACCCGTGTCCGGCAAGGACAGGTTATCGGTTATCTCGGATCGACAGGCCTCTCGACCGGCCCGCACCTGCACTATGAAGTCATTGTCAACGGCTCCAAGGTCGACCCGATGCGCATCCGTCTGCCTGGCGGCCGGGCGCTTGACGGTGATGACCTCGTTGCATTCAAACGCGAGCGCGAACGCATCGATCAGCTCCTGAAAGACGACAACAACAACGCGCCGAAGATGGCGGCCAGCGGTTAGAGCAGCACCCGCGTTGTGCCGGAGAGCCTCGTGCCGGCAGGGCTGGAATGCATCCGGACTCAAGGCGCCCCGTCGGCTTCACTCGTGAAATTCGACCGTCACACCCTTCTGCACGAGCTTCGACAGTTCCGTTGCATCCCAGTTCGTCAAACGGACACAGCCGTGACTGTTCGTCTTGCCGATCTTCGAGGGTTCTGGCGTGCCATGAATACCATAGGTTGGTTTTGACAGGGCAATCCACACCGTACCAACCGGTCCGTTCGGCCCCGGTGGAATGGTGAGTACCTTGTCATTTTCACCCTGCTTGAAGTTGAGCTTGGGATTATAGGTGTAATTTGGATTGAGCGCGATGCGCTCCACCTGAACAATACCCGACGGCGATGGCGTATCCGTTGAACCGATGGTCGCGGGATAGGCCACGATCAGGCGACCCTCGGCATTATAGCCGCGCACCTGCTTGCGGCCCTTGTCAGCGATGATCTTGGTAACGGCACCGCCGACATTCTGGCCGGTGCTGGCAACCTGAACGACGACACCCGGCCGATTGAAATCAGCCCCCGGATTGATTTCCTTCAAGTAAGCTTCATCCATGTGAAAGCGTTCGGCAAGCATCTCGGTAACGGATGTGAAGGCCATCCGTTCCAGCTGTGCCTTGTGGCTGTAATCTTCGGGGATCGACGCCACGAACGGATAGGCCGCATCTTCCGATGTGATGGTATAGGGAACAAAAGCGGGCCCGCCCGTTTGCTCAAGCGAGGCATTGATCCCGGCATCATTGAGCGGATCGAATGTCTGGCCGGTCATTTCTTCGAAAGCTGCCACGGCTTTGTCGACGTTGCCGCCCTTGCGTCCATCGATGACACCCGGAGACACACCGATTCGATCGAGCAAAACCTGAATCGCCGCAATCTTGGCCTTCGCACCCTGCCCCTTTGGCAGTTGCACTGTCGGGGCCGGATTGGGATGTGCCGGAATTGCTTCCTGGGACGGCGGGGCGGCGAGGTTTTCACCCGGCATCTCCGGATCGATCAGGCCGGGATTTGCCGGAGGAATATCCGAATCGCTGTTGGCAGGCGGCAGCGGCGCGCGCTCGACCGTGCGGTAATCGCGCTCGGAAGGCTGCGTCTGTTGTCCCTGATATGGATCATTGGGACGATTCCCATACGGATCCTCCGGAATGGACTCCGTGTCGTAGGAATCCTGCGGCGCATCGGGGAAATAGTCTGCCCCGCGGCCGTTATTGATGTCGTTGCGCGGCTCCTCGACAGAAACCACACGTCCCCGGCGATCCAGTGTGACGCGCCGCCCATACTCATCGAAATAAACGCGATACTCATCGCGGCGTGGCCGCCGATCTGATTCGAACAATTGCGCAACGACAACAGGGGCATCACCCGCGCTTTCCCGTGCAGATACACTCGCAGCCTGTGCGGACGCGACAGGTACAAGCGCCGCCAAAGCGGCGACGAACAGCGATGCAAACACAATCAGATGACGAAACGTCATATTTTCAACTTCCGGTTTCCGCTAACCCACTCTTAAGCATAAATGACCGATTTTCCTGTCTTTATGGTTAATGCGGGTTTTTTATCGTCGCATTTACAGGATGAACCGGACATGAAAATGGCCGCCATGCGGCGGCCATTTTATTTCTTTGCCTCATTGCCGTGCAGCAATCAGGCAGCTTCACTCTTTTCCCGCTCCGGAGCAGACTTGACCGACCGGAAATTAAGCCGGTCCGAACCGGCGGTAATCTTTACGGTCGAGCCGTCAAGAATGTCGCCAAGCAGAATCTTCTCTGCCAGCGGGTCCTGCACCTGCTTCTGGATCACCCGTTTCAGCGGGCGTGCCCCGTAGGCAGGGTCATAGCCCTTGTCGGCCAGCCAGTTGGTAGCATCCTCATCGATCTTGATGGTGATTTTGCGATCCGTCAGCAAGGACTGCAAACGCTCCATCTGAATCGCCACGATCGCACCCATTTCGTTCCGCTTCAGGCGATGGAACAGGATGATCTCGTCAACACGGTTGAGGAATTCCGGTCTGAACGAAGCCTTGACCACGTTCATGACATCCTCACGCGCACTTTCCACATCCTGATCTTCCCCAAGCGCGGTCAGATATTCCGCACCGAGATTGGACGTCATGATGATCAGCGTATTGCGGAAGTCCACCGTACGGCCCTGACCATCCGTCAGACGGCCATCATCAAGCACCTGCAGCAGGACGTTGAAAACATCCGGATGCGCCTTTTCGATCTCGTCAAACAGGACCACCTGATAGGGCCGGCGGCGAACCGCTTCCGTCAATGCTCCGCCTTCCTCATATCCGACATAACCAGGAGGCGCTCCGATCAGCCGGGAGACCGAATGCTTTTCCATGTATTCGGACATGTCGAGCCGTACCATTGCGGTCTCGTCACTGAACAGGAACGAGGCCAGAGCCTTGGTCAGCTCTGTCTTGCCAACACCGGTTGGTCCCAGGAAGATGAACGAACCGATGGGCCGGTTCGGATCCTGAAGACCAGCACGCGCACGCCGGACAGCCTTGGAAACAGCCTGAACCGCTTCGCCCTGTCCGATAACCCGCTTGGCCAGTTCATCTTCCATCCGCAACAGCTTTTCGCGTTCGCCTTCCAGCATCCGGTCAACCGGGATGCCGGTCCAGCGGGAAACAACCTGTGCAATATGATCCGGCGTCACGATTTCCTCGACCATCGACGTCGATCCATCCTGTTGCTCGGCCTGTGCCAGTTGTTTTTCCAATTGCGGGATCGTGCCATAGGCAAGCTCACCCGCTTTCTGGAATTCACCGTTACGCTGCGCTGCAGCCAGGGCATTGCGTGCATCATCCAGCTGACCTTTCAGATCAGCCGCATGACCGAGTTTCTGCTTTTCCGCCTGCCATGTATTGGTCAGGGCGGTGGACTGCTCTTCAAGCTCCACCAGTTCCTTTTCCAGCCTTTCCAGACGATCCTTCGATGCATCGTCCTTCTCGACCTTCAAGGCCTCGCGTTCGATCTTCAGCTGCATGATGCGGCGGTCGATTTCATCGAGCTCTTCCGGTTTGGAATCCACCTGCATCCGCAGACGAGCAGCGCCTTCGTCAATCAAATCGATCGCCTTGTCGGGCAGAAACCGGTCGGTGATGTAGCGGTTCGACAGGGTCGCAGCAGCAACCAGAGCCGAATCGGAAATCCGAACCTTATGATGCTGTTCGTATTTCTCCTTCAATCCGCGCAGGATCGAAATTGTATCCTCGACCGATGGCTCATCGACAAACACCGGCTGGAACCGTCGGGCCAATGCCGGGTCCTTTTCGACGTGCTTGCGATACTCGTCGAGCGTGGTCGCGCCAACGCAATGCAGTTCACCGCGCGCAAGCGCAGGCTTCAACAGGTTCGAAGCGTCCATCGACCCTTCGCCTTTGCCAGCGCCGACCAGTGTGTGCATTTCATCAATGAAGAGGATAATACCCCCGTTGGCTGACTGCACTTCGGAAAGCACACCCTTCAGCCGTTCCTCGAACTCACCGCGATATTTCGCACCAGCAATCAGCGCACCCATATCGAGCGCCATCAACTGCTTGTCCTTCAGGGACTCCGGCACGTCACCATTGACGATGCGCAGCGCCAGCCCTTCGGCAATCGCCGTCTTGCCAACGCCGGGTTCACCGATAAGAACAGGGTTGTTCTTCGTACGCCGCGACAGAACCTGGATCGTCCGGCGGATTTCATCATCCCGGCCGATAACGGGGTCGAGTTTGCCCGCCCGTGCATCGGCAGTCAGATCGCGCGCATATTTCTTCAAGGCATCGTAAGTGTTCTCGGCGGATGCCGAATCTGCTGTCCGGCCCTTGCGAATATCATTGATAACCGCATTTAGGCCCGCGGCGGTCACACCGGCACGGCTCAAAATCTCCGAGGTCTTTGCAGATTTCTCGATGGCAAGTGCCGTCAGCAGCCGTTCGACCGTGACAAAACTGTCGCCAGCTTTCTTTGCAATCTCTTCCGCTGTCGCGAAAACCTTCGCAAGCGGCTGTGCAAGATAGAGTTGCTCATTGCCGCCGGTTACTTTCGGCAGGGCATTGAGCGCAGCCTGTAATCCCAGGCGCACATCATCAATGCGTCCGCCTGCCCGCTCGATCAGCGATGCAGCAAGTCCTTCCTCATCATCCACGAGAACCTTGAGCAAATGCTCCGGTGCAAACTGCTGATTGTTGGAAGAGAGTGCAAACGTCTGTGCAGACTGTATGAAGCCGCGAACGCGCTCCGTGTATTTTTCAAGATTCATTCTTTGTCTCCTTTTCTCCAGAACCCTTTAAGCGGCATTCTGGAGTCCTCTGGTGACGGATCCCCTGCAAGAGGCAGATCCATGCGATCAGAGTTCATATGGGAATGCTTTCCTGCTCTCGCAAGATACTCCCAAAGGAGGAAATTTAAAAAAGAAAACGGCGCGGGATGATCTCCGCGCCGTTTCTCAAAATCACGTTTTATCAGGCGATCAGACGTCGGATTCGACAGCTGCCCGGCGCTTCTTCACTTCGGCAACAATGCTTGCCGGAGAGAGATCATTGGCTGTATCGGCAGCAGTGGCAGCGGGAGCTGCGTTTTCCTCGGTCACTCGCGGCTCGCGAGGACGTGCTGGCCTGCGACCACGCGGTGCGCGGCGCGCTGGCTTTGCTTCGGCAGCATCCTGAGTTTCACCGGATTCCGCTTCACTCTCATCTTCGTTGCTGGATGCGCTCTGCTCAGCAACGGGATTCTGATCGTACTGTCTGCGCTGTTGACGGTGCGGCTGGCGCTGGCTGACCGGCTCTTCACCATAGGCAACTTCCGCAGGCGTACCTTCAATCACCGGCTGCGGTCCGCTGCCATTGATCTGCTGGTGCTGGATAGGACGATCCTGCTGCTGTTCATTGCCGTCATCATCGTAAACGCCGTCGTCGTCCTGATCATCGCGGTCATCGCGCTGATACTGGACAGGTGCCTGAGCCTGAGCAGCAAGAATGATTCGATTATAATGTTCGGCGTGCTGAAGATAGTTTTCTGCCATCACGCGATCACCACTGCTCTGCGCGTCGCGCGCAAGGGTGGTGTATTTTTCGGCGACGTGCTGAGCATTTCCCCGGATTTTAACGTCGGGACCGTTGCTCTCATAATTACGGGAAAGTGGGTTGGGACCTTTACGGTTGTTGTTACCGCGTCCGCGCATGCGCCTATTCTGCTGTACTGGCCTCATACTTATCTCTTTTCAGAAAATCAGGGGCGCTAATTTGCTCACCATTTGAGTCAAAAAGCTTCGCTTCTCAAGTGCCGACCTGAAGCGCGCCCCGCGCTTCAATCGCATCCAAAGTTCATAAAACTTTTGTGCTTCCGCAAAAACCATTTCCCCAAGAACAATTCCGATGAGAAATCAAACACCCGGAAAATTCCGTATCAATCTCTTGATAGGCAAAACCAGACTTGTTCGGTTTAGAGCGGTGATTGGAAACTAGCCGCCTTCGCGACAAATTCCAAGCCTTTTTTCAATAATTTTATGTCTTCATGAACAACATTGCTCTTTCGTGCCCCGCAATATCCTTCTGCAGACCCTTCAGAGCGAAACCTGTTCCTGCAAAAATTGCTTCGACATCTGCACGTTGGTCAAAGCCGATTTCCACCGCAACGGCCCCGCGCGCATGAAGGTGACCATCTGCCTGCGCAGCAATGATCCGGTAGGGCTCAAGACCATCCGGCCCGCCGTCGAGTGCCAGGATCGGATCATGCACCGACACTTCGGGTTGCAGAGCCGGAATATCCTTCGAGCGGATATAGGGTGGATTGGAAATAATCATGTCAAATCCGCCAGTTACTTCTGCAAACCAATTCGAATGCAGCGCGGCGAAACGGCTGGAAACTTTGTTCAGGCGCGCATTTTCACGTGCCGTTGCGAGTGCACCGGGCGCCTTATCAACACCGACTGCGCGCAGGTTCCGGACCTGTTCGAGCAGTGCAATCGCGATCGCTCCTGTGCCGGTTCCAAGGTCGATAAGATCAGCAATTCCGTTCTCCGCAACCCGTTGGTGCAGGAATGGCAAAGCAAGTTCCACCAATGCTTCCGTGTCAGGCCGCGGCTCCAATGTGTCAGCGGACAGAGAAAACTCCAGCCCGAAGAATTCACGTTTGCCGATGATTCGATGCACTGATTCGCCATTGATTCGCCGGGTAAGGACAACATCAAGTCTGGCCAGGACGTCATTCGCAACGGGATTGTCGGGATTGCGGAACGTTTCAAGCCGGTCGAAACCGGTTACCCATTCCACAAGAAGCCGCGCATCAAGGTCAGCCCCCGCGATTCCGGCCCTTGTCAGCCGCGAACGCGCCTGAGCATGGACATCGGCAAGACGGGCCTCAGCCATTCCTCTCAGTATCCGTCATTCATCTGGGCGAGGAGTGCCGTCTGATGGTCGGAAATAAGCGCGCCGATCAATTCATCGAGGTCGCCTTCCATGATACGGTCGAGCTTGTAGAGCGTCAGGTTGATGCGGTGATCGGTGACACGGCCCTGCGGAAAGTTATAGGTACGGATGCGCTCCGAACGGTCGCCGGAGCCAACCTGGCTGCGCCGCGCCTCCGAGCGCTCGCTGTCAGCCTTCTGCCGCTGCATGTCAAACAGCCTGGAGCGCAGAACCTGCATGGCGCGGGCGCGGTTCTGGTGCTGGGATTTTTCCGCCTGCACGACGACGATACCCGATGGAATATGGGTGATACGCACCGCCGAGTCCGTCGTGTTGACGTGCTGCCCGCCCGATCCTGACGCGCGCATCGTGTCGATACGGATATCTTCGGCGCGGATATCGATGTCGATTTCTTCGGCTTCCGGTAGCACGGCAACGGTTGCGGCGGACGTATGAATGCGACCGCTGGCTTCCGTGTCCGGCACGCGCTGAACGCGATGGACACCCGATTCGAACTTCAGCTTGGCAAAAACACCCTTGCCGGAAACCATGGCGATCACTTCCTTGTAGCCGCCCGCTTCTCCGTCACTTCCGGAAATCAGTTCCACCCGCCAGCCATTGGCTGCCGCGTAGCGCTCATACATGCGGAACAGATCGCCACCAAACAGCGCCGCTTCCGAGCCGCCCGTACCGGCACGGATTTCGAGAATCGCATTGCGCTCGTCTGCAACGTCCTTCGGCAGAAGCAGGACCTGAATTTCCTGCTCGAGTGTTTCAATGCGCTCGTTGATATCAGGCAGCTCCGCCTCGGCCAGCTCGCGCATATCCTTGTCGGTTGCCGCATCATCGAGCATGCTTTTCAGATCGTCGGCTTCGCTGCGCGATGCAATCAGGTCACGGATCTTGGCAACCACAGGTTCAAGCTCCGAATATTCCGACGCCAGCTTGACGTAGGTATCGGAATCCGGATTGCTCGCCATCTGCGTTTCAATCATGGAGAACCGCTTCAGCAGCTGATCCATACGATCCTGCGGAATGGACATCATTTTAGTTTGCTACCTCTGAAGATTTCACAGTGGAACGCCTGTTCGCTCTGCGAATTTGTTCAGGACATGCCGCAGGGAGCCCGTGTCGCCGTGATTGTCGATGGCGTCGGTCAGCTGCGCATGCAGTTCCCCGACATCGAGTGTGCCCAGCATGGCCTTGACGGGACCAATGGACGCCGGTGACATGGAGATGGAGCGGAAACCCAAACCAATCAGCGCCATGGCGGAAAGCGGTTTGCCGGCCATTTCGCCGCACAATGTCACGTCCGTATTGTTGCGAATGCCCGCCTGAGCGATCTGGCGCAGCACCCGCAGGAACGGCACCGACAGGTTGTCAAAGCGGTTGGTGATCATCGAGTTGCCCCGATCAACCGCCATGACGAACTGGAACAGATCGTTGGAACCAACCGAAACAAAATCCACGACAGACATCAGCTCGTCGAGCTGCCACAGCAGCGACGGCACTTCGACCATAGCGCCGATCTTCACCCGTGTCGGCAGATTGTAGGCAAAGCGCGACAGATGCTGCACTTCGCGATTGATCAGCTCGCTCGCCTTGCGCACCTCAGCCACTTCCGTGACCATCGGGATCATCAGGCGCAGTTCACGGCCACCGGCTGCCTTCAGCAGGGCACGAACCTGTGTACGCAACAGGCCGGGACGATCAAGCGTCAGCCGGATGGCACGCCAGCCCATGGCCGGGTTTTCTTCATTCACGTTGCTGCGGAAGTATGGAAGCACCTTGTCGCCGCCGATATCCAGCGTGCGGAATGTCACAGGACGGTCGCCGGCTGCATCCAGCACTGAACGGTAGAGCCGCTCCTGCTGTTCCGCCCGGGGGAAAGTCGAAGCCACCATGAATTGCAGTTCCGTGCGGAACAGGCCAATACCCGCCGCGCCGGCTTCCGCCAGTTGCGGCAGATCAACCAGCAATCCGGCATTCATCAGCAACGAGATGGCCACGCCGTCCTTGGTGACGGAGGGTTTGTCACGCAATTCACGGTAGAGCGCTTGACGCTTGGCGCGGAATTTGACTTTTTCCGAATAGGCCGCTTCAACATCCGCCTGTGGACGCAAATGCACCCGGCCGTCATCACCATCAACGATGACAGCATCATTGTTTTCAGCCATGGACACGACGCCCTTGACCTGACCGGCAACGGGAATGCCCATTGCACGTGCCACGATCACCACATGGCTCGTCGCCGCCCCGTCCTCCAGCACCAGTCCGCGCAGACGTTCGCGCGGATAGTCCAGGAGTTCAGCAGCACCCATGGAACGGGCTATGATAATGGCATCCTTGGCCAGCGAACCGGCCATGGTCTTCACATCGCGGCCCATCAGCTGGCGCAGCAACCGGTTGGCAAGATCGTCAAAATCGCTGAGCCGCTCGCGCATATAGGGATCGGTCAGATGCATCATTCGCGCACGGGTGTCGCTCTGTACTTTCTCCACGGCCGCTTCGGCGGTCAGACCATTGCGGATCGCCTCTTCGAGACGCCGCACCCAGCCCGTGTCATGCGCGAACATGCGATAGGCTTCCAATACCTCGCGGTGCTCGCCTTCAAACGCCACATCTCGGCGTGACAGCATGTCGTCGATGGAAATACGCAGCGAACCCAGCGAGGTCTCAAGCCGATCGATTTCCGTATCGATGTTTTCATTGAAGAGGTTGGTGACAACGATGCGCGGTTCGTGCAGCACGACATGGCCAAGGCCGACACCATCATTGAAGGCACTGCCTGAAAAGCTCATGGGCTTGCCAAGATCGAGCTCGACACCCGGCCGTGCCAGACGGGTGAGACTGCCTGCTGCAACCATTTCCGCCAGCACCATCGCCGTGGTTTCGAGCGCTTCAACCTCATCCTCGCGATAGACGCGCTTGGTCCGGTTCTGCACGACCAGAACGCCAAGCGTGCGGCCTGCCCGCAGGATCGGCACACCAAGGAACGAGTTGTAGATTTCTTCGCCCGTCTCCGGCAGGTAGGCGAAGGCGGGATGGGTCTGGGCATCCGTCAGGTTCAGCGGCCGGGCGCTCGAGGCAATCGTACCTACCAGACCTTGGCCAAGCCGCAACTGCGCCAGGTGAACTGCGGACGGGTTCAAACCTTCCGTCGCGTAGAGCTCAAGAACGCCGTCCGAGCGCAGCACGTAGAATGAGCACACCTCCGCGACCATGTTCTGCGCGATTTCGCGAACAATACGGTCAAGTCTCTCCTGCGGCTCAAGAGCCTCCGCCATCAATTCGCGGAGACGCTTCAGCATGACACGAGGGCCTGATATCTGCTCGCGTGTGGGCACCCATCTGCTCCATAACAATATCGGCAAGACCGGAATGATCTTGCCAATCAACTCTTTGATTCATCATGTCAGTCGAGACGTTCACCGACAAACAGAATCTCTGTCATAGACAGTATTCTAATGCTTATCCAGACCGTAGACAGAATGCAAAGTCCGCACTGCAAGTTCCGCATAGGGGCCGTCGATAAGAATGGAAATCTTGATTTCCGACGTGGTGATGGCGCGAATGTTGATGCCCTTGTCTGCCAATGCGCGGAATGCCGTTGCCGCAACGCCCGCGTGGCTTCGCATACCGATGCCGATCACCGAAACCTTGACCATGCCGGCTTCCGACTGGATGATGTCACAGCCGATCTCGGCCTTGACCTTTTCCAGAACAGCCAGCGCCTTGTCGAGATCACCCGAGGGAACGGTGAAGGTCATGTCGGTCTTTGATCCGTCCTCGGAGATATTCTGGACGATCATGTCGACGTTGATGTGCGCTTCGGCCAGTGGGCCGAAAATGCCGGCGGAAATACCGGGGCGGTCTGCAACACGGCGCAACGAAATCTGGGCTTCGTCCTTGGCGTAGGCAATTCCTGTTACAACCTGCTGTTCCACGATTTCTTCCTCGTCGCAAATAAGAGTGCCGGGCGGATTGATCAGATCACCCATGCCCGGCGCATCGGGGTCTTCAAAACTGGATCGCACAAATGTGCGCACTTTATGCACCATCGCAAGCTCAACGGATCGCACCTGCAGAACTTTCGCCCCAAGTGATGCCATCTCAAGCATTTCTTCAAACGAAATACGTGAAAGCCTGCGGGCCTTTGGCTCAACGCGCGGGTCCGTGGTGTAGACGCCATCGACATCCGTATAGATATCGCAGCGATCTGCCTTGACCGACGCCGCAATCGCCACGGCACTTGTATCCGAACCACCGCGGCCGAGCGTCGAAATGCGGTTATCGGGGCCGATACCCTGGAAACCGGCGATAACGGCGACTTGGCCCTCCTTGAATCGTTCGATCAGGAAAGAACCATCAATATCGATGATACGTGCGGCGCCATGGGCGTTGTCGGTCTTGATCGGAATCTGCCAGCCCTGCCAGGACCGCGCGTGCACGCCCATATGTTGCAGGGCGACTGCAAGCAATCCGGCCGTCACCTGCTCGCCCGAAGCGACAATCGCATCATATTCGCGTGCATCATGCATCGGTGAAGTCTGGCGGGTCCAGGCGACGAGTTCGTTGGTTTTTCCTGCCATTGCGGAAACGACGACCGCGACTTCGTGCCCTGCATCAACTTCACGTTTGACATGCCGGGCCACATTACGGATGCGGTCAATATCGGCCACCGAAGTGCCGCCGAATTTCATCACAATGCGTGCCATGGGAAATACCGTTCTGGAAAGGCTTGAAAATGGGATCTAAAACGATCCGCTCAGTCGAAAGCGGAGCGCGGTTTCCCATAACGAAATTATGACGCAACTGCAAGAACACGGGGGACGCATTCATTCGCGGTGTTGCAAAACCGGTCATGCGTGGTTCGACAAGCTCACCATGAGGGCGATTGAGGCTCTCCATGAAAGGGAGTGAGGATTGCAAGGTTTATATTCTGCAATCTCTCCAATTAGCCTTGCAGCACTAATCTCCCTCATGGTGAGCTTGTCGAACCACGAACCACGCACAATAGTTCTGCGACTGTTTACCCCTGCAGAAAATGCGTCTTGACATTTTTTGCAGGAAGGGGCCACTCCAGAGGCAGCAAAAAGGACGTTGCCATGACCGAAGCCCAACGCAGCACGATTGATGCCGCCGAAGTAGACCGTTTTTCGCGCATGGCCGCCGAGTGGTGGAACCCTCAAGGCAAATTCCGCCCCCTGCACAAGTTCAATCCGACGCGCCTTGCCTACATCAAGGAGAAGGTTTGCGCCCATTACGGCATCGATCCGAACAACCCTAAGCCGTTTGCCGGACTGCGCCTGCTCGATATCGGCTGCGGCGGTGGCCTGCTGTGTGAGCCGATGGCCCGGCTTGGCGCTGCCGTTGTCGGTGCAGATGCCAGCGAGACCAATATCGAGGTTGCCAAAATTCATGCTGTTCAGAGCGGCCTCGATATCGATTACCGTGCCACGACAGCCGAAGCGCTGGCGGAAGCCGGGGAACAGTTCGATATCGTCCTGAACATGGAAGTTGTTGAACATGTTGCCGATGTGGAGCTTTACCTCACCGCCTGCGCGCAAATGGTAAAACCGGGTGGCTTGACCTTTGTTGCCACCATCAACCGCACATTGAAGGCGCTCGGTCTTGCCATTTTCGGCGCCGAATATGTCTTGCGCTGGTTGCCGCGCGGCACCCATCAATATGAAAAGCTGGTTCGCCCGGAAGAGCTGGAGGGACCGCTGACGCGGGCCGGGCTCGAGATCACGGAAACAGTAGGCGTCACCTACAATCCGCTCGCCGACAGCTGGAACCGCTCGACCGACACCAATGTCAATTACATGGTGCTGGCGATCAGGCCGTAGCTTTCGCAGCCATACGCTGGGCTTTTGTGGTCATCAAGACACCGATGGTGATGATAACAGCTCCTGCCCACGTTGCGAGTTGATAGACTTCACCGAGAAACAGCGTTCCTGCGATCAGCGCCACCGCCGCTCCGACATAGCCTATCTGGCTGAGATATACCGGGCCGCCAACGGCCTGCAGCCGGAAATACAGGGCAAACATGCAGGTGGATGCCAGAACCTGCGCCACAACCAGCCAGGGCACATTGCCGAGCGGCTCAACGGCAAAACTGCCGCTGACGTAGAATATAACCGGGATAAGCAGCACGGCTGTCGTCAGATGACTGCCTGCAGCAAGCTCGGTCGGATCGGCGCCTTCCGGCCAGTCGATGGTGCGATAGACATTGCCGAGAGCCAGCAGAACCGGAATCAGCAGGCCAATCACAACCCAGAATGGTTCGGCCGGCTGCCCCACCTGCCCCCGTGTGAAGCCAACGAGGACGGCCCCGGCGAACCCCACGAAAATGCCGAGAAGCCCCAGCATATTGGGTCTTTTGATCTTGAAGAGCATGGAGAGCAAAAGCGTGAAAACCGGCGACAGCGTATACATGATGCCGGTAAAGCCCGAACCGAGATGCGGAATGGCCGAAAGGGTCATCAGATTGGGGATTGCGTAGGAAATCAGCGCCGTCACGAGATAATACCGGGCCATGCGCGCATTGAGGAGTGGTCGTTTGCCCATGGCCAGGAATGCGGTGAGCAACACCGTTCCGGCGCCTGTCGAAATCACAAAGGCCCAGACGGCGGGTGTTACTCCAGCGCCAAAGGCCAGTTTTCCGAACGGCAAAGTCAATCCGAGGAAAGCGCCGGTCAAAATGAGCAGCGCGGGAGCGGAATTCAAAAATGGCATGGATGCATCCGGCAGGACTGTGAAGACTGCGGCAGCTTAGACGTTCGCGCTAAAGTGGCAAGGTCAATTGTGGTCTTCAGGAAAGGTCGGCAGAGGCATGATATCGACGCCGTCTTCCAGCAGCGACTTCACTTCATCGCCTGAGGCTTCGCCGTAAATCCCGCGCTGGTCCGCTTCACCGAAATGGATCTTACGTGCTTCCTCGGCAAAATCAGCGCCGACATAATCGGCGTTCTCGCGCACCTTGCGGGCAACGTCCTTCAGCTCATTGACCATTTTGCTCATGGCAACGGCCATCTTGTCCTTTTGTCGTGCCGTCGTCACGGAAGGCGCCATCAGCGCCTTTTCCACCTTGTGCGAACCGCACACCGGACACGTGACCAGATGCTTCTTCGACTGGGTGTCAAAATCGTCATTACTGCGGAACCACCCCTCGAATTCGTGTTCCTGTGCACAGTGAAGGGAAAAACGGATCATGACGCGGCCGACTGTCTTTCGCTCTGGCCGTCATCCGACTGAATGACCACGCCAAAAGGACGGGCGTTTTTAAGGTTGGGGACTTTAGACCGGGCCGCCGCACTCAGGGACGGATCAACGTCCGCGACGATCACCGTCGGGTCTGCATGATCGGCTTCGACCAGAACCTCACCCCACGGCGCAACAATGATCGAATGACCAAACGTTTCACGGCCATCCTCATGCACGCCGCCCTGCGCTGCCGAAATGACAAAAGCACCGTTTTCAATGGCGCGGGCGCGCTGGAGAATATGCCAATGGGCTTCACCGGTCTGGCGGGTGAACGCAGCGGGGGCCGTCAGAACCGAAGCACCGGCTACGGCCTGGGCGCGGAAGAGTTGAGGGAAGCGCACGTCGTAGCAGATGGCGAGACCCAGCCGGGCGAAGGGAAGCGTGGCAACGACAGAATCCGAACCCGGTGCATAGACCGCGGATTCCCGCCAGCTTTCACCATTGTCGAGGTCGACATCGAACATATGGATCTTGTCATAGCGCGTGATGACCTTGCCATCGCGGCCGAACAGAAAGGCGCGGTTGGCGATCTTGCCGTCTTCACGCGCAATAGCCGTCGAGCCGATATGCAAGTGAATGCCATGCTGCGCCGCAAGCTCCGACGCTGTGCGAACAATGATGTCATCCGCCTCCCCGCGCAGGACACTGGCCAACGCCTTGCGATCCCGCTGCAATGCACCAGTCATCTCCGGCGTCTGCACGTAAACCGCGCCTTTGCCGACCGCATCGGCAACATAACCTGCAAGATCCGCCGCATTGCGTTGGGGATCAACGCCTGAGCGCATCTGGATGGCAGCAGCACGAAATGAGCTCATCATCTGATCCTTAAGCCAGTTCGCCGGTCTTCAGCAGCAGATCAAGACGGCCCTGCTGCTCAAGCGCATAAAGGTCGTCACAACCACCCACATGAACCGCACCGATGAAAATCTGCGGAAAGGTCGTGCGTCCATTGGCACGCGCCAGCATGGCCGACCGCGCATCCGGCTCAACAGTCGCATTGTGTTCGACAAAGGCAACACCCTTCTTGTCCAGAAGGCCCTTGGCGGCCGAGCAATAGCCACAGCCATCGCGCGTATAGATTGTGACATCAACCATCATCATACTCCGATATGTGATCTATATAAGCACGCGCATTCAAAGCGCAAAGACCCGTTTTTTCTGCAAAACACCTGTTAGACGGATAATTCTTTCGACAGAACCCGTCCGAAGGTCAAGACATCGACCCTGGAAGCGCCGCCGCGCAGCAGGGCGCGCGTTGCAGCCTTCACCGTGGCCCCGGTTGTGTAGACATCATCGATCAGAAGAACATTGCGTCCGCGCACCTTGATATCCTGACTTTCCAGCACCTTGAACGCGCCTCTGACATTGGCTGTACGTTCATTGTGCCCAAGCCCGACCTGCTGCCGGGTCGGTTTGATGCGCTTTAATGCACCGGGTTCAAACGGCTTGCCGCTGATTCTGCCGAGATGGCGGGCGAGTTCGGCAGATTGATTGAACCGGCGGAACCAGAAGCGCCGCATATGCAGCGGCACAGGCACGATGACATCGCATTCGGCCAGCAATTCGCTGCCCGCGCGCGCCATCCACCCCGCCATCCAGGGACCAAGATCAGTCCGGTCGCTGTATTTCAGCCGGTGAACCATCGTACTGATTGCCCCCTCATAGACGGCAACGGACCGGGCACGGTGAAACGGCGGCGGATCGGCTATGGCCTCGGCCGACAGAATGTCCGCACCGAGATCATGACTGAAGGGAATGCCAAGCACCGGACAATAGGGCTTCTCGATAAAACGCACTTTTGACCAGCAGGCCGCGCAAAGGCTTCCCGGCTGGGAGACAAGGCTCTGGCATTCCGCACACGTTGGCGGGAACAGCAGCATGAACAGGCGATTTGTCATGATGCGCGCAAAAGCGCGGGCAGTTTCCATTGCAATTCCATCCGGGGCGACGCATTTAGCGGGTAGAACTATACATTGATCAGAGAAATTCGGAATGGATCAGCACAAGATCTTCGATCGTAATCTGCTTCGGCAAAGGCGCGTGCGCGCGCTGCAGCAACATGGGATGACCGGCGATTTCCTGCTTGCCCGCGCCGCTGACGATCTGGAAGACCGCCTCTCCGCCGTCGAGCGCAGTTTTGACGTCGCCGTTGATCTTGCCAGCCACACGGGACTGGCGGCAAAGGCGATCGCGCGCTCCGGCAAGGCACAGACCATCATTCGCGTTGAACAGGATGCCCGTTTTCTCGACAGCGCTTTTCCGTCCGTCGTTGCCGATGAGGAAATCCTGCCCCTGAAACCGGCGAGCACCGGTCTGATTGTTTCGCTCCTGTCGCTGCACCTGACCAACGACACGCCCGGGACGCTCCTGCAGATCAGGCGTGCGCTGAAGCCGGATGGCCTGTTCCTCGGGGCCATGGCTGGCGAAGCTACCCTGACGGAATTGCGCGAGGTCCTGCTCGCCACCGAAAGCGAAATAAGCGGCGGCGCCTCGCCCCGTGTTGCCCCCTTTGCCGATGTACGCGATGTCGGCGGTCTGCTGCAGCGTGCGGGCTTTACCCTGCCCGTCACGGATATCGAAACCTACACAGTACGCTACGATTCCCTCTTTGCGCTGATGCGGGATTTGCGGGCCATGGGCATGCAGAATATTCTGCTTGGCCGCTCGCGCAAACCGCTCACGCGCCGGTTTTTCATGCGGGCGGCTGAAATCTACGCGGAACGCTTCAGCGATCCGGACGGTCGCATCAGGGCAACCTTTTCATTCATCTGGATGTCCGGATGGGCTGCGCATGAATCGCAGCAGAAGCCGCTGAAACCGGGCTCGGCCAAGGCGTCGCTCGCCGATTTCCTCAAAGATGTCGAAACGCTGGAAAAGAAATAGCCTGCGGGCTCAGCAGTCGCCGCTTTTGCTGCCGTCGCTGTTGATAATGCACACGGACGTGGGCGATTTCTGCAAGACGCTGCGGCGGATCGTATATTCGCTTGGTGCAGCTTTTTTGATCGAGCCCGTCGACATCTCATCAATCGATTTGCTCGAAGCGTAGTCGACCACGGATTTCGACTTGCGGTCTGCAAGCGGAGCGACAACCAGCGCGAGTGCGATCGCAGCAGATCCGAACAGCAGGGTTATGCGCAGGACGCCTGTTCCTGCACCCAGAAATGTCCGTGTCTGTGCCGAAGCATCGTCGAGATTGTCGAATTTATAACCCATGCCCCACCTGGAAAAATTGATCCGGAATTGACTAAAAGTCGCCCATTCGCGTGAAGGATCGATTAACGATTTGGGTTAATTTCGCGGTGATGAAATCTTAACCACGTTTGTCGGTCAGAGAAGATCTATCAAGAAGGGAATAAGCGGGATATCGGCCGGTGGCATGGGATAATCGCGCATGTCTTTCGGGCGCACCCATTTCAACACCTGACCTTCCATGGAGCGCGGAATACCCTCATAGCGGCGGCAGATGAACAATGGCATCAGCAGATGGAATTTCTCATAGGTAAAACTGGCAAAGGTCAGCGGCGCAAGGCATGCCGGTTTGACCGTGATTCCCAGTTCTTCCTGCAACTCCCGGATCAGGCTTTCTTCGGGCGTCTCGCCGGGTTCAACCTTGCCGCCGGGGAACTCCCATAGCCCGGCCAGCGATTTGCCTTCCGGCCGCTGGGTGAGCAGCACCCGCCCGTCAGCATCGACAAGGGCACAGGCCGTCACCAGCAGCAAAGGGTGTTTCGGAGCGTCACTCATTCTTCTGGCGCCCGCCGGTAGGCATAGCGGTAGGCCTCGGTAAATCCAATCTTCTCATAAAGCGCGATGGCCCCGGCATTGTCCGCTTCCACCTGCAGCCAGCCCCGCTTGGCGCCATGCTGCACGGCCCATTTGATCGCCGATTTGACGATCATGCGCCCATATCCCTTACGCCGGCGGTCAGCCAGCGTTCCAATATTGAAAAGACCTGCCAGTGCACCGTCATGCACACAGATCGCTGTGGAAACTGGTTCGTCACCTTCTTCAATGACAAACAGGCCCTTTGCCGGGCGAATGGCACTGATGACCTCAAGCAAACCGGGTTTCAATGCCGGATTTTCCTGTTGAACCTGCACGGCGGCATCAACGTACCAGCCGATGTCCTGCAGCGGAATCTGGTCGATTGCATCGGAGAGATCAACCGTCGCAAGATCTGCCAGCATCACAAGCGACTCGTCAAACCGTGTCCACCCCAGCGTGTCCAGATAGGCATCCAACGCTTTTGGCGCGAGCGGCGACAAGCGAAACACCGGCTGCCGGCCACAGGCACGGAACCGCTTGATAGCCTGGGCGACGCGCTCTTCCAGATTATCCGTATCGCCGGGATCGAGCGGGTTGACGGAGTTCAACCGCTTGGACGGATGGCTCGCCGTCAAGCGGATAGCCCAGCTGCCGTCATAATGAACCGAGGACGCGGGCCAGGCTCTGAACCCGACTGCCTCAATCTGCCTGATCGGTGCGAGTTGCGTGGAACTGTCGGCCATTTCCATCAGCTGCGATAGTCGCCGTTGATTGCCACATATTCCTTGGTGAGGTCACAGGTCCACACAGTGGCCTTGCCCTTGCCAAGTCCTATATCGACTTTGACGGCGATATCCTCATTTTTCATGTAGTCGGATGCCGCTGCTTCCGAATAGTCCGGATCGCGCTCGCCATGGCGCGCCACGCGAATATCGCCAAACCAGATGGCAAGGCGGTCACGGTCGGCGGGCTCGCCAGCCTTGCCCACGGCCATGACGATGCGGCCCCAGTTGGCGTCCTCGCCCGCAGCGGCAGTCTTGACCAGCGGTGAATTGGCAATCGACAGCGCGATACGCTTTGCCGAACGGGATGACGTTGCACCCGTCACTGTGATCTCAAGCATCTTGCGGGCACCCTCGCCGTCCCGCACCACCTGCAGCGCCAAGCTCTTCAGAACTTTGTCGAGCGCCTTGGCAAAGGCCTTCAGGCGCTTGTCCTTTTCCTTCGTTACCGGCTCGGCACCGCGTTCAGCGGCCGAACCTGTCGCAAAGAGCAACAACGTATCCGACGTCGATGTATCGCTGTCGACCGTCACGGAATTGAAGCTCTTGCCGACCGACTTGGACAGGAGTTTTTGCAGGATATCCGAGGCAATCGGTGCATCGGTGGCCACAAAGGACAGCATGGTCGCCATGTCAGGCGCGATCATGCCTGCGCCTTTGGCAATACCGTTGATGGTTACCGGTACACCGCCGAGCAGGACGGTTTCGGTTGCAACCTTAGGGAATGTATCGGTTGTCATGATGGCACTGGCCGCATCCTGCCAGCGTTCCGCTGTGGCGCTTTTGGCCATGTCTTCAAGCAAATGGCTGAACTTGCCGGCATCCAGCGGTTCACCGATAACGCCGGTCGAGGCGAGAAACACCTCGCTTGGCTTGCAGCCGATTGCCTTGGCTGCTGCCGCAGCCGTCGCCTTGGTTGACTCGCGGCCCTTCTTGCCGGTGAAGGCATTGGCATTGCCGGAATTGACGACAACCGCCCGGGCTTTACCGCCGGTCAGGCTGTCGCGGCAAAAATCCACGGCCGCCGACGGACATTTCGACCGGGTGAACACACCTGCCACTGCCACGGGCTTGTCGAATACGACAAGGAGAACGTCCGTTCGGCCCTTGTACTTGATCCCGGCTTCAGCGGTTGCGATTCTGACACCATGAATTTCCGGCATGGCCGGTACGTGTTTGGGAGCCAGGGGAGAGACAGACGTAGACATCGGTTACCTCGAAAAGGTGTTTGACAAGGTTCAGTGCAGGCGCATTTTTTGAGGGATCAAGGCCCGGAGGTCTCCCCCCGGGCCAAAAATTCTACTGTTCCTGGGAATCAGTTGCCGCCTTGATGGCCTTTTCTGTTTCCGGATCCGTGTACTGAATCTTCAGGTCGGCACGTTCCTTCTTCACCAGCTCCACATAGCGCTCACGAATGAGGATGGACTTGACCTGATCCTTGACCTGGTCAAATGCCGGTGGCTGCTGAACACGCTTGTCTTCCAGCTTGATGACATGGAAGCCGAATTGTGTCTGGACAGGTTCCTTGGTGTATTTTCCGACGTCAAGCGCCATGGCTGCCTTTTCGAATTCCGGAACCATCTGTCCGGCCGCGAAGTAGCCGAGATCGCCACCCTGTGCCGCCGAACCGTCGGTTGACTTGGCCTTGGCAACATCTTCGAAGGATGCACCGCCATCAAGCTGCTTGATGATCGCTTCAGCTTCTTCTTTTGTCTTTACCAGAATATGACGGGCACGAACTTCGTTCTGCGGCGGCATTGCCGCCATTTCCTTGTCATAACGGGCACGCACATCAGCATCGCTGATCTTGTCGACAACCTGCTGCTTGAAGAAATCATTGTGCAGGGCACGATCTTTCAGAAACTGCATGCGTGCCTTGAACTCAGGCGTGTCATCAAGCTTTTCGGCTTCCGCCTTGGCAGCGAGTGCCTTGATATCGATAATAGCAGCCAGAGCGGCCAAACGACGCTGATCATCAGGCAGACGTGCAAACTGCGGGTCAAGATCAGCGGAGATCTGGTCAACGTCCTTTGACGTGATCTTGTCACCATTAATGGTGGCAAGTACCTTGTTGGGATCGACCTTCGCAGCTTCTGCTTTGGGCGCGTCCGCCTTGGGAGCTTCCGTTTTTCCGGCATCCTGGGCCATCGCCACGGAAGAAACACCGGTCAACAATACAGCAGCAGTCATCAATGAAAGGGTTTTACGGAATTGGTTCATAGGTCAATTTCTCCTTGGGAGGACCGGTACGGGCTATGATTACGGCAGAATTTTGCCTAAACGAAGCGATCAACGGTTTGCTGCTTCAACATTGACATCATTCGAGCCCCCTCTTATCTGTCCATCGGCTTTGCGTCCAGATAGCTTGGCAGCCGATAGGCTTATACATTTGACTCGGTGTCCGTATTGTATCAGGCATTCTCCATGCTGGGCTTCGGACCCTAAAAGCTAGGTTTTCCTAGCGAAACGAACAAGAGAGGACCAGGGATGGTCAGTTTCGGCGGCCTCGCCCGCAAGATTTTCGGCTCTTCCAATGAGCGTCGTGTCAAAGGCTTCAGGCCGCGCGTTGATGAGATCAATGCGCTCGAGGCTGAAATTTCGTCTCTCACTGACGAACAATTGAAGGCAAAGACAGCGGAATTCCGTGCCAGCCTTGCCAGCGGAACCAAGCTTGATGACCTGCTTGTACCGGCTTTTGCCGTTGTGCGTGAAGCAGCCAAGCGCGTTCTCGGCATGCGCCCCTTCGATGTCCAGCTGATCGGCGGCATGGTTCTGCACGGCGGCGGCATCTCGGAAATGCGCACCGGCGAAGGCAAGACGCTTGTTGCGACCTTGCCGGTTTATCTCAATGCGCTTGAAGGCAAGGGGGTTCACGTCGTCACAGTCAACGACTATCTCGCCAGCCGCGATGCGCAATGGATGGGCCAGCTCTACAACTTCCTCGGCCTCAGCTATGGCATTATCGTCCACGGCCTTGATGACGAAGAACGCAGCACCGCTTATGCCGCCGACATCACTTACGCCACCAACAACGAGCTCGGCTTCGATTATCTGCGTGATAATATGAAGTATGAGCGCGCCCAGATGGTACAGCGCGGTCACAATTACGCGATCGTCGACGAAGTTGACTCGATCCTGGTTGATGAGGCCCGCACGCCGCTGATCATTTCGGGTCCGCTCGATGACCGTTCGGATTTCTACAACCTTATCGATACGTTCATTCTGCCGCTTGAACCGGCCGACTACGAAATCGATGAGAAGCAGAAAACTGCAATCTTCACCGAAGAAGGCACGGAGAAGCTCGAGAACCTTCTTGCGGCTGCCGGCCACCTGAAGGGTGAAGGACTTTACGACATCGAGAATGTTGCCGTGGTTCACCACGTCAACAACGCGTTGCGTGCGCACAAGCTGTTCCAGCGCGACAAGGACTATATCGTCCGCAATGATGAAATCGTCATTATCGATGAGTTCACCGGGCGTATGATGCCGGGCCGCCGTTTCTCGGAAGGCCTGCACCAGGCACTGGAAGCCAAGGAACACGTGACAATCCAGCCGGAAAACCAGACGCTGGCCTCGATCACCTTCCAGAATTACTTCCGCATGTACAAGAAGCTGGCCGGCATGACCGGTACGGCTTCGACCGAAGCGGAAGAGTTCGGCAATATTTATGGCCTTGAGGTCACGGAAATTCCGACCAACAACCCTGTCATGCGTATTGACGAGGATGATGAGGTCTACCGGACTGTCGAGGAAAAATACAAGGCGATCGTTCGCGATATCCACGAAGCGCGCGCCAAAGGTCAGCCGGTTCTCGTCGGCACGACATCGATTGAGAAATCGGAACAGCTGGCCGAACGTCTGCGCAAGGAAGGCTTCAAAGACTTCCAGGTCCTCAATGCCCGCTACCACGAGCAGGAAGCCTATATCGTAGCTCAGGCAGGTGTCCCCGGTGCCATCACCATTGCAACGAACATGGCTGGCCGCGGTACCGACATTCAGCTCGGCGGCAATCTCGAGATGCGCGTCAAGCATGAGCTTGCAGACATGCCCGAAGGCGAAGAGCGCAAGTCCAAGGAAGCGGCTATCCGCGATGATATCGCGCGCTTGAAAGAAAAGGCGCTTGCCGCTGGCGGTCTCTACGTTCTGGCAACAGAACGTCACGAAAGCCGCCGTATCGACAATCAGCTGCGTGGACGTTCCGGCCGTCAGGGCGATCCGGGCCGTTCAAAGTTCTTCCTGTCGCTGCAGGATGATCTGATGCGTATTTTCGGTTCCGAGCGCATGGACGGCATGCTGCAGAAGCTGGGTCTCAAGGAAGACGAGGCCATCGTCCATCCCTGGATCAACAAGGCTCTGGAGAAGGCACAGAAGAAGGTTGAAGCCCGCAACTTCGACATCCGCAAGAATCTTCTGAAGTATGATGACGTGATGAATGATCAGCGCAAGGTGATCTTCGAACAGCGTCTCGAACTCATGGACGGAACGGATCTGAGCCAGACCACCGCAGAAATGCGCGAAGATGTCGTGGATGATCTGATCCAGCGCCATGCCCCTGAAGGCGCCTATGCCGAACAGTGGACTGTGAAGCAGTTGGATGAGGATATCCGCACCATCCTCAATCTCGATCTCCCGATCACTGAATGGGCGAACGAAGACAATATCGCACCGGAAGATCTGCGCGAGCGGCTGTTTGAAGCTGTCGAGAAGGCTGCTGCTGACCGTGCTGAACGGTTCGGACCCGAAATCATGGCCTATGTCGAAAAATCGGTCATCCTGCAGACAATGGATGCGCTGTGGCGTGAGCATCTGGTCAATCTCGATCATCTGCGTTCGGTTGTCGGCTTCCGTGGCTACGCACAGCGCGATCCGCTCAACGAGTACAAAACGGAAGGCTTCGAACTCTTCCAGACCATGCTGACCAATCTGCGTCAGAACGTGACCACACAGCTGATGCGTGTTGAGATCGTACGCGAAGCAGCCGATGCACCGGCGCCTGAATTGCCGCCGATGGAAGGTCATCATTTCGACGGCCTGACCGGTGAGGATGCCTTCGGCGATACTGCCGTGTTGGAAGACCAGCGCGTTGTGGATCCGGCCGAGCGCGATCCGAACAATCCGAGTACCTGGGGGAAGATCGGCCGCAACGAGGCCTGCCCATGCGGATCGGGCAAAAAATACAAGCATTGTCACGGCTCGTTCGCCTGACATCAAATCAAAAGGCCGCGTCTCACGACGCGGCCTTTTGCATTTTTCAGAACCTTTGCAACTCTCGATCTGGCCGAACCGTTTTTAAAGGTTTACGAAATATAACTCCTTGAGTTGTAAACGAGTGGGGGCTGCTAGTGCGATTTTCTGCGGTAAAAGCTGCAGACCGATTTTTGCCAGAAAAGCTGTCACTGCGCCTTAATCCCTGGTTGTCACGCCTGGATCAGATGCTTGACGGCTCGAACGAGCATGCCGTAGCGCAGCGCGTTTCCCTTATCGCGTTCCTCGTCCGCGTGGTCAGCGCCGGTATCGCACTCGTATCCCAGGTCATATTCGCCCGCTGGATGGGCCCGTTCGAATACGGTATTTTCGTGCTCGTATGGGTAACGGTCGTTATCCTCGGCAATCTGTCCTGTCTGGGCTTCCAGACTACAGTCATCCGCTTCGTGCCCGAATATCTGGAGCGCAAGCAGTACGATCATTTGCGCGGCATCCTTTTCACGAGCAAGGCTTTTGCCGTAAGCGTCACAACATGTATCGCGCTCGTCGGCGCGCTCGTGATCTACGCATTGCGCGACCGGATCGAAATCTACTACGTCGCACCGTTCCTTGTCGGGCTGATATGTCTTCCCATGATTGCGCTCGGCGATACTCTTGACGGTACCGCCCGGTCGCGATCCTGGGTGCTGGTTGCCCTCACCCCGACATATATCATCCGCCCGGTCCTGACCCTTGGCGTGATGAGTGTTGCCCACCTTGCCGGGCTTGCTCCCACGGCAATGACAGCTATCTGCTCCGCCATTGCCGCGACCTATCTGACATCGCTGTTTCAGCTCTATATCGTTTGCGAGCGCTTCAAGGCCGTGGTGCCGCAAGGGCCGAGAGCCATTTATTTCAAGGACTGGTTTGTCGTATCCCTGCCGATTTTTCTCGTTGAGGGATTCTTCTTCCTCCTCACCAATGCCGATGTGCTGATGGTCGGTCGTTACATGGAGCCGGACAAGGTGGCGACCTACTATGCAACGGTCAAACTTCTCGCTCTGGTTCACTTCGTCTATTTTTCGGTAAAGGCGGGCGCTGCTCAGCGCTATGCCGAGCTGATGCAGAATTTTGATCATACCCAGCTTGAAAGATTTGCACGCGATACGGCGCGCTGGACATTCTGGCCGTCGCTGGCAATGGCTATTGTCCTGCTCATCTTGGGTAAGCCGCTGTTATGGCTATTCGGCGCACAATTCACCGAAGGCTATCCGCTTTTGTTCATCATGGTGATCGGCGTGGTGGCCCGCGCCTCTGTCGGCCCGGCCGAAAGCCTGCTCAATATGGCGGGCAAACAGAAGATCTGTGCCGTCGTGTATGCTGTGACCCTCGTCGTTAATATTTGCCTCAGCATTGTTATGATACCACTATACGGCCTTGCAGGCGCCGCGTGTGCCACGGCTGCCTCGATGGTGTTTGAAGCGCTCGTTCTGGCGTTGACCGTTTACAACCGCCTCGACATAACGATGTTTGTTTTCGCCGGCAGGATAGGCACAAAATCTGCCAAGGAAGAAATCTGATGGCTGCAATACCGCTTCTCGAAGAACTGGCCGGTGGCCCTTCCTCGCAGATCATTTCGCAGCTCGCCGGATTCGAATCACGCGATGCCGCCAAACAGATCGAGGAAACACTCGGCGCGCGCGGTGTACCCCGCAAACTTTCCGTCTATTCCGCTTCCGCCGGGTTCGACCTCACAAAAGAACTGGAATATCTGAGCTACCGCACCATCGAGCCGAACGTTTTCTTTAATCCCCGCTTTCTCGCGCCCGCCATGCCGCGACTCGACGATCGTCAGGTTCGTTTCATGGTTATGCGCGACGAGAATGAGACGAAGAGCCGTTTGCGGTTTCTGATGCCCTATACGATCGAGCGTCCCGGCTTCACCTTTTCCGCCTCGATTCTGCGCGCATGGGCGACACCTTTTGGCCCGCAAGGTTCCCCGCTGATCGACCGCGACGATCCCATCGGCGTTCTCAGCGATCTGTTCGACATGCTGGCGCGCAAGCATCTGAAATTCCCGGAGGTGATGGTTTTGCCGGATCTGCTGCTGAACCGTCCGGTTGCCCAGCTTTTCCGCGCTGTTGCCCTTGATCGCAACCTGCCCGCCATTACGATCGGCACGGTGGAGCGGCCATTCCTTGAAAGCATCAAGGAAGGTGACGAGTACCTGCGTGAAGCGCTGGGTGCGCGCCATGCCAAAGAGTATCGCCGCTTGTGGCGGCGCCTGTCGGAAAAGGGCAAACTGACCTACACGGTCAGTCGTACCGAAGAAGACATCCGCGCCCGCCTCGAGGATTTTCTGGTGCTTGAGGCCAGTGGCTGGAAGGGCCAGCGCGGTTCTGCAATGGCGGTTGATCGGTTCCGCGCCGCCTTTGCCCGCGAAGCCGTCAACAATCTCGCCGGTCGCGACCTTGCCCGCATCCACACACTGGAACTCGATGGCAAGACGATCGCCGTTCTCGTTGTCTTCGTTGAAGCCGGTCAGGCGTGGACGTGGAAAACCGCCTATGACGAGAGTCTCGCCACCTATTCGCCCGGCGTGCTTCTGATGATCGAGATGTTGAAGAACCATCTGGATGATCCGAATATCCAGCGCACGGATTCCTGCGCTGTCCCCGATCATCCGGTGGCATCCCGCCTGTTTCAGGAACGCGAAAGCGTTGGCACGCTGGTTATCGGCCTGACCCCGACATCGGATCGGGCAGCCCGCCAGGCGGCGTCCCAGATTCACCTCTACCGGCGTACCCAGAACATTGCCCGTATCGTCCGCGAACGCCTGCGTGAACTGACCGGCCGGAAATGATGCAGATTTCTTCGCGCGATGTCCCTTTCACGGATATCGCGCCAAGGCTCACACCTTTTCCTTCTTCTTCACGGGGCCTGTCTTTTCCGGTTCGACCGGCGCATCCGGCTTGGGCGCCAGCAGCTTACGCAAGGAACCGATCTTGTCCTTGACCAGCGGGCGGAATCGCGTCGCACGATAGGGCATGTCGGCGGCACCATAGCCCTCAGGTCCATCGTCGTTGCCACGGTGGATTTCTTCGACCTTGATGCCGACGAACTCGCCATCGACATAATGCTTGTACATGCCAACCCAGCGGACCGTGTAGATCTGGCCCTTGCGTATAAGCTGGTCGATGCTGACATTCTTGAATTTATCGTCGATGCAAACGACCTTCTGGCCGATATGGAAATCATTCATGCTGGCGCTCCGGCATATCAGACAAATGTGTGGTGCATGGGCTCAAGCCTTCCCCAGGACGGCCTGCCGCAGAACATCATTGATGCGGTCCTGCCAGCCGGGGCCATCCTGCTGGAAATGCTCCAGAACAGCACGATCGATCCGGATCGAAACAAGCTCCTTGCCCTGTGGCACAACCGGTGCTTGGCGCACGGATGGTGCGGGAGCCTTGGCAACCGGCTTGAAAAGCGCCTCGGCCGCATCCATCGGATTGACCGGTCTGCGCGGTGAATGTGCCATGCTTGTTCTCCTCGTTATATCACTTCACTGCGTCACGCAGAAACGTCGTTCACAGTAAGACAATCACCGGAGAACGCAAACACATCAATGGGTTCGTCGAGGCCCCGAAGCAAATAGGAACCCAGATTTTCCAGTTTTGCCGCGCACCCGGCGAGATCGACAAAGGTCTTCGACAGGAGCACGGGACGCTTGACCTGCTTGGTCAGGGTTTCCAGACGGGAAGCAATATTGACGGCGGGCCCGATGACCGTGAAGTCAAGCCGCTTGCGCGAGCCTATATTGCCATACATGACATCACCCACGTGAACGCCGATGCCATAGCCGAGCGGTTTGCGGCCCTCGCGCACATGCTCTGCGTTCAACGTGCTCATGGCCGCCTGTGCTTCGCTGATAGCCCGCAACAGGTCGACGCAGGCAGTTGGATTGCTCAGCGGGAAAATCGCCAGCAGGCCATCGCCCATGAACTTGAGAATTTCGCCGCCATATTTCTCGATCGGTTCTGACATGGCGTCGAAATAGCCATTAAGAAGCTCGATCACATTATCGCGCGGCCAGGCATCCGAGATCGCCGTAAAATCGCGCAGGTCACAGATCAGGATTGCCGCACCCACGGTAACACCGCTGCCGCGGGTTGTTGCTCCCGCTAGAATCTGCTCGCTGGCATGCGGTCCGACATAGGTTTCGAGCAGCGTTCGGGCGAATCGGTTTTTCAGCCGGATCTCGCTGACAATGGCCAATGCAGGCATCAGATCGTACAACGCAGCGATATGCTCATCCGTAAAACCGCCACGCCGATCGGTCGCGAAGGCCACCACGTGACGTTTGCCGAGGGTGTGATCAAGCGGCCACGCGACGTAGTCCGTAAGCCCTTCGGCACGCAGTTCGTCGTAAAGCGGATATGGGGGCGTGGCAGCGTCTATTACTTCCAGCCGCTGCCGAACTTCGCCCGCCCCAGTTAAAATGTCATTGAGAGGGCTGTTCAGATACTCCGCAGTCTGCTCGGATCCATACTCAAATGTGCGAATTTCCGCCTCTGCCAGACCTTTTCTCCACAAGAGCCGGGCTCCCCGCCACTGCGGATGCTGAATTCGGAAATGCAGCGACGCCCGGCCAACGGGAATTCCCGCCTTGCCAAGTCTTTCGCACATCTCCACCAGGATGTTGTCGATGAACCGCTGTTCCCGCGTCTCGATCATCAGCCAATCCAGCAGCGCGCTCTTTTGCGCAGGCCAGACACCGCCCGCGCGCGGCGAACTCTTGTTCACATCCAACAAAGATTGCATTGCATTACCCCGTCCTGATCACGTCTGCACACGATCTGGAATGAAGACACCATGGCAAGGTTGCCAGATCGAAAGGTCAAAGCTTATGTGGTTTATCACCAAGCCGATTATAAGGGGTCCGCGACGCCATGCATAGGATACAAAAGCCCCGCATTCTGCCGAATGCGAGGTTTGATACGTCAGAAACGCATATCACTGATACTTCGCAGCCTCATCGATCAGGGCCGAAACCTCGACAGGCTTTGAAGCCAGCGAAGCATGGCTCGCTTTGAGCGTGATCACTTTCTTTGCGCTCAACCGACCCGACATCCACTCCTGATTGGCCGGATGGATCATGCGGTCGTCACTTGAAATCTGATACCAGCTGTTCTTCGATTTCCACGCCGGGTTGCTGATCTCATTGCCGAATGTACTGGCCAGCGGTGCCTTCTGGGTCACGCCCATCACGCGCCCCTCATCCGCCGTCAGATCCTGACAGAAGCTTTCATGGAACTTGTCCTGCTTGACCCAGAGATAGCCATCACTATCGGGCGCAAGGTTGGGCGCACCAAGTGGCGGATTCTTCTGGGTGATAGCGCCGGGACTTTCGCCAGCATCGGGGGCAAAGGCCGCGACGTAGACAAGGCCGACCACGTTGGGATGATTGCCGGCTTCCGTGATCACGGCGCCGCCATAGGAATGACCGACCAGCAGCACCGGACCGCTTTCCTGCGCAATCATTTTGCGCGTGCGCTCGGCATCATCAGCCAGGGATGTCAAAGGCAGTTCAACCGCTTTGAGCGACGTATGCCCGAGACGGGTCAATTCAACAATGACTTTGCTCCAGTGGGCGGCTCCGCCCCAAAATCCGTGCACGAGAATAATTGTCGGTGTCTGTGACATTTCGTTATCTCCCTGGGTTGAAAAGCAATTAAAAATTGCACGCAAACCAGAATTTCAATCCAAGTTTGCAGCCCTCGGAGCAAACCATATTCCCGCTGCCACAACAATTCTGTGACGCTTCACTTTGTATTTATGTCGATGAAGCGGGCTGACAAATTGGCGAAAGCTGGCAAGAGACTGAAGGAAAACAATGCGGATGATTGGTTGGAGCATTGCGGCAGCTGCACCTGAAAAGGTGCCGCACAGACGTCTGACCATCGGGAATCTGAAATACCGGCTGAATGCCAATCATTGGTGCCCCCTGCCGGAATCGAACCAGCACTCCTCTCGGAACCTGATTTTGAGTCAGGCGCGTCTACCAATTCCGCCAAGGGGGCCGCAATGTGCACCGACCGTGGGCAAACCACGACCGTAAAAGCCAAATACAGGCAGACCCCACTTCGGTCAACACCATTCAAACGTTTTCTGCCGGGATAACATCACTGTGTGTTGCGAAGAGGAAACAGGGCCGGTAGAGCCGCATTTGCAACCGGAAAGGTCCAATCACCCTGCCAGTGATCCAAAAACAACAGACAAATTCCCGGCAGACGATTCCGTTTTGCCCGGGTATGGGTTAAAGGATCGCAGGCCTCACTGAACAGACACCAACAGGAATCACTTTATGCTGCGCAGACTTTACGATTGGACAATGTCACTTGCCGCGCGCAAATCGGCCGAAGTCTGGCTGGCCTTCATTGCCTTTGTCGAAAGCTCCGTCTTTGTTGTCCCAGCCGACGTGCTCTATCTGCCCATGGCACTGGCCCGGCCTGAACGTGCTTATCGTTATGCCCTCGTTGCCACGATTTTCTCGGTGCTTGGCGGTATCGCGGGCTGGTTTCTTGGCCATTATGCTTATGAAGCCCTGGCAAAACCTGTCCTCGAATTCTACGGCAAGCTCGACGCCTTCGAACAGATGCGTGGCTCGACCAGCGCCGACGCGATCCTCCTCCTGCTGATCACCTCGGGTCTGGCGCATTTGCCGCCGATGAAGATCGTCACGATCCTGTCCGGCGCGGCAAACATCAATATCTGGCTATTCATCGTTTCGGCGGTGGTGACGCGCGGTGCCCGCTTCTTCTTTCTGGCCTGGCTTCTGCGGCGCTATGGCGAACCGATCCGCGATTTCATCGAGAAACGTCTTGGTCTGATCGCCGCGGCAGCCGCCGGCGTGCTGATCCTCCTTTACGCCATACTGCACTATTACAGCTCCTGAACGACGTAAGCCCAATCCAAATGAGGATGTCTGCACCATCATGACGACGACCCGCTCTTCGCCGCATCTCAAGACAGCGGTATTCCTGCTCCTTGCCATGATCGTCACCGTAGGCTCGGCGCTTGGCTTCCAGTATATCGGCGGCTATCTGCCGTGCAAATTGTGTCTCGAGCAGCGCTTTCCGTACTACGCCGGCATACCGCTGATGGCGCTGGCTGTTCTCGCATCGGCCTATCGCTGGCCAGCCGCCCTCACACGTACGCTTCTCGCACTCGGCGGCATACTGATGCTCATCGGCCTCGGGCTTGCGGTGTTCCATTCCGGTGTCGAGTGGAAATTCTGGGCGGGTCCGACCGATTGCACGGCGGTCAGCATGTCAATCACCACCAATGCCGGCAATCTGCTGAATGACATGAATGCCATCCACCCGCCCGCATGCGATACGGCAGCCCTGCGCGTGCTCGGCCTGTCCTTCGCCGGCTGGAATGCGATTGCCAGCCTCATTCTCGCGGCCATTGCTTTTCGCGGTGCAAAAAAGGCGGCCTGAGGCCGCCTTCGCAAACGATCCGGAACTGGGGGTCTTACGGCTCCAGTTCGACATCCCAATAGAGATAATCCATCCAGCTTTCGTGCAGATGGTTCGGCGGGAACATCCGGCCATTATTGTGCAGATCATGCACTGTCGGCGGATAGGGCTTCTGTCGCGGCCACATCTTGGCGCGATCCGGCATGAGCCCGCCCTTGCGCAGATTGCAGGGCGAACAGGCAGCAACGACATTTTCCCAGATCGTGGCACCACCAGCGCAGCGCGGAATGACATGATCGAACGTCAAATCATCCTCTGACCCGCAATACTGGCATTCGAACCGGTCGCGCAGGAAAACATTGAATCGCGTAAAGGCAGGCGTGCGCGACGGCTTGATGTAGGTTTTAAGGGAAACGACGCTCGGTACCCGCATTGCGAACGAGGGAGAGGAAACCTCATGCTCGTATTCAGCAACGATATTCACACGGTCAAGAAAGACCGCCTTGATCGCGTCCTGCCAGGACCACAGCGACAAGGGATAATAACTGAGCGGACGATAGTCCGCATTGAGTACCAGGGCCGGTAACCCGTCCGGCGAGACGGCTATTGTCAAGGAATCACCTCCTAGTCCAACCATCAGGCCCCATTATTGTAAGCTTGAGGTGACAGGAATGTGAAGCGGCATTGCATCGCAGGCTGCGAAAAACCCCGTTATTTCAACTTCATCCGACCGGTGTGCCATCCCGGCCACGGGTCGCAGCGTAATAAGCCCAGAAAAGCCGGGCTGCGACACCCCTCCAAGGCGTCCAGCGCTCGGCCAAAAGTCGTAGGGATTTCGAATCAGGCTTCACTGATTCGGCATAGGCGTGCGCATAGGCGTGCTGCAAAGCGACGTCTCCCGAAGGAAAGACATCCGCATGCCCGGCCGAAAACAGCAGATAGACTTCCGCCGTCCACGGCCCGATTCCCTTCACACTGGTCATGACGGTCATGGCTTCTTCAATAGGCCGGTCGCACAGATCGAACAGATCAAGCTCTCCGGCGATGATCGCCTCGCTGATCCGAGCCAGCGTCGCCTGTTTGGCGCGCGACAAACCCGCCAAACGCCAGGCTTCTTCCCCTGCCTTGATGTAATTTTCCGGAGTCAGAGGGTCGACATGCTGGATGAGCCGCTTCCAGATCGAATCGGCACTGGCCTTCGACACCTGCTGCGAGACAATCACCGAGGCAAGGCTCTCGAAACCCGGTGCCTGTCTTCGCAGCGGCAGGGGCCCGGCGCGCTCGGCAATCGCCACAAGTTCGGGATGCAGCGCCAACAGGGCGGCCAGCCCTTCCGCAACATCATCAAGCGTGTCTATTCTGCGCATGGAACCGTTCACTTTTCTTCTCGGGACAAACACCGTATCAATCGACAAGGTCTTCATGCAAGAATCCGAATTCATGACTGTTCCGGTTTTTCGCTTTGCTCCCAGTCCCAATGGCCATCTGCATCTTGGCCATGCCTATTCCGCACTTCTCAACCAGCGCATGGCGCATGCAGCAGCCGGGCGCCTTCTCCTGCGCATGGAGGATATTGACCGCGAACGTTGCACGCCGCAACTCGAAGCCACAATGCAGGAGGATTTGCACTGGCTGGGGTTCGACTGGGAAACGCCTGTCCGCCGCCAGTCGGAGCATTTCGAGGTCTACCGGGAATCGCTCGATCGGCTGATCCGCATGGATCTGGTTTATCCCGCTTTTCTCAGCCGGAGCGATATCAGGCGTGAAATGCAGAAAGTAATGGCGCAAGGTCGTGCCTGGCCACACGATCCGGATGGTGCGGCACTCTATCCGCCCACGGACCGTATGCTGACACATCGCCAGCGCGCGCAACGCATGAATGAGGGCCTGCCATTCTCATGGCGGCTGAATATGGATCGCGCCCTTGAACATGTGGGGGAGCCATTGTTCTGGCAGGAAACGGCGGATGGCGGCTCCAATATCGCCGCCCGCCCACAGGACTGGGGCGATGTCATCATCGCCCGTAAGGACATGCCGACCAGTTATCACCTCTCCGTTGTCATCGACGATGCCTTGCAGGGCATCACCCATGTCGTACGCGGCAAGGACCTGTTTCAGGCCACCAGCATCCACCGCCTCCTGCAGCATATTCTTGGGCTGCAGCCGCCCGCCTATCATCACCATGACCTAATCCTTGATCATGATGGCCAGAAACTTTCCAAGAGCCGCAAGGACACCGCGTTGCGCGCTCTGCGTTTGGAAGGAGTGACACCGGGGCAGATTCGGGAATTGGTCGGGCTGCAGGATTGAATGGCGCGTGGTCCGTGGTTCGACAAGCTCACCATGAGGGAGAGTGGTGCTGTAGGGCCAACCGGAAAGATTGCAGGATATGACTCCCTGCAATCCTCACTCTCCCTCATGGTGAGCTTGTCGAACCACGGACCACACACCCATCCCCTCATTGAACGGCTGGTTGTCATGCGGTTGTTCGTATAAACCTGCATCACAACTCATCCGAGATCCGGTCACCATCATGCCTGTCCGTTATTTCCCTGCCCTGTTCGTCCTCCTGTGGGCCACCGGTTTCATCGGCGCCCGCTATGCCATGCCCTATATGGAGCCGTTTCTGTTCCTGACGATCCGGTTTGCCATTGCCGGAGCCATTCTCGGCACTTGGGTCGTGCTGGCGGGAAACCACTGGCCGAGCGGTCGCGGGGCCATGCACGCGATCATCGCGGGCTGCCTGATCCATGGCGTTTATCTCGGCGCAGTCTTCTGGGCGATCCATCGGGGCCTGCCCGCAGGCATGTCGGCGCTGGTCGTCGGCCTGCAGCCACTGATCACGGCACTGATTGCCGGGGCTGCTCTCGGTGAGAAAATCCAGCCACGTCATTGGGCCGGACTTGCGGTCGGTTTCATCGGTGTTGCCATGGTGCTCTGGCCAAAGCTGTCGGTTTCCGCCGATGGCATCACACCAGCAACTGTGGGTGCCTCCATCCTCTCGGTACTGGCAATCAGTGCCGGTACGGTATGGCAGAAGCGCTTTGTCGGCACGATTGACCTGAAGGCTGGCACAACGCTGCAATATCTCGGTGCTGCCGTGCTGACCGGCATTTTCTCGCTGCTGTTCGAGACCCATGCGGTGATCTGGGCGGCGCCACTGGGCTTTGCAATGTTGTGGCTTGTCGTGGTGCTGTCGATCGGCGCCGTGCTTCTTCTGATGATCCTGATCAATCAGGGTGCCGTTTCGAAGGTTGCCTCGCTGTTCTATCTTGTACCCGGCGTGACAGCCCTGATGGCCTATGTGCTCTTCGGTGAAACGCTGACACTGTTCCAGCTCTGCGGCATGGCCGTGGCAACCCTCGGCGTCGCCCTGTCGACCGGTCAGAGGCGCTTGGCGACCCTGCCCTCGCGATAGTGAATGATCGCCGCGTTGACCTCGGCGCCAATGATGAAAATCGCGGCGATGATATAGAGGAAGACGATGGCAACCATGATGGACGCGAGGCCCGCATAGGTCGTCACGTAGGAGGCGAACGTTTCGAGATAACTGGCGAAGATCGTTGCGCCGATTGTCCATGCCAAGAGGGTCAGGAATATACCGGGAAGGATGTCGATCAGTCTACGGCGTCCGGCCGGCAGCCAAAGATGTACCACCAGCAACCCGACGATCAGGACAGCTGATGCGATGCAATAGCGCCAGAAACCGATGGTGCCGGACAGAAGATCGAGCTCGGGAATCCACCGGGTCGCAATGCGCAACGCAAGCGGCGCGAGCACCAGCAGGAAGCTGATGGCCATGATGCCGATGGTAGCCACAATCACATAACCCAGACTCTGCAACCTGCAGTAAATGATCGAGCGTGTATCGACCACGCGGTAGGCGCGGTTGAGTGCGATGCGCAGCGCCTCGATGCCGTTGGAGGCAAAGTACGCAGCGGCGATCACACTGATGGTCAGCAGCCCGCCGCGCTGGACGTTCAGAACGTTGCGCACCTCCTGCGCGATGGGCCGTGCAATCACTTCGGGCCATGTGTCGAACACCACATGCACCGCCGTGTCGGTAAAGGCGCTCGCGCCGAGAAAGCTGGCAAGGGATGTAGCGAAAATCAGGAACGGAAACAGGGCCAGAATGCCGGAAAGGGCAATGTGGCTGGCAAAAGCCCAACCGTCATCCGTGCTGAAATGCCTCAATGTATCAAAGGCCACCCGCCGGAGAAAAACATATACTCTACGCATCGAAAATGGTTTGCCCCTTTGGCTCGTGACATTGCAAGGCATAGGCGAATATGTGAAGTCTTTTTTTGATTTTACGTTTCGGTTTGAAGCAATCGGAAAAGAATGACCAGTTCCAGAACGATTTTGATCACAGGATGTTCCAGCGGCATCGGCGCTCACTGCGCCCGTGCATTGCAGGCGGATGGCTGGCGGGTCTTTGCAACCGCACGGCGCGACGAAGATATCGCCGCCCTCAAAGCTGACGGCCTGTCCGCCTATTATCTGGATTATCGCGAACCCGACTCCATCAAGGCTCTTGTCGACAATGTTCTTGCCGCGACGGGCGGCAGGCTGGATGCGCTTTATAACAACGGTGCCTATGCGCTGCCGGGTGCCGTGGAGGATTTGCCGATCGAGGGCCTGCGCGAGCAGTTCGATACCAATTTCTTCGGCTGGCATGAACTGACCCGGCATATCGTTCCGGTGATGCGCCGTCAGGGCCATGGCCGGATCGTGCATTGCTCGTCGATTCTCGGGCTTGTCCCGATGAAATGGCGCGGCGCTTATGTCGCGTCGAAATTCGCGCTGGAGGGCCTGATGCTGGTTCAGCGGATGGAACTTGAGGGATCAGGCATCCATGTGTCGCTGATCGAGCCGGGTCCGATTGCCTCGCGCTTTACCTACAATGCGCTGAAGCAGATCGAAAAATACATCGATGTCGAGAATTCGGTGCATCGCGAGGATTACCAGAAGCAGATCGCGCGCCTTTCACAGGGCGGCACCAAATCGCGCGCCAAGCTCGGGCCCGATGCGGTCTATATTGTGCTGAGGCACGCGTTGGAAAATCCTCGTCCGAAACCCCACTATCTCGTCACACGGCCTGCAAAATTTGCGGTTTTTGTCCGCAGATTTCTGTCGTCGCGTGCGCTATACCGCATGCTTGCCGGTCAATCCTGAAAGAAGATTGGCCTGAAAAGGAAAACCAATGGATATCATCTTCAAATTTCTGGCGCTTATCGCCATCGCTGCCGTAGCAATCGTGCTCATGATCGGCCTGCGCAACATGATGAAAGGCGGCGACGCCAATTTTTCCAACAAGATGATGCAACTGCGCATTTTTCTGCAGCTGGTTGCGATTATCCTGATCGTCGGTGCCATCTATTTCCATCGCGCCGCCAGCTAATTCGGGAAAACCGCATGGTCAAGCTCAACAAGATCTACACAAAAACCGGCGATGACGGCACCACCGGCCTTGGCAGCGGCGACCGCCGCCTGAAGCATGACCTGCGCGTCCAAGCCTACGGTACGGTTGACGAGGCCAATTCCTGCGTCGGGCTGGCGCGCATTCACACGGAGAAGGACTTTCCCACGATCGACGCCATGCTTGCGCGCATCCAGAACGATCTTTTTGATCTTGGTGCCGATCTTGCTACCCCGGATACAGGCGAAAAGCTTGAATACGAGCCTTTGCGCATTGTCGACAGCCAGGTGGTGCGCATCGAAACGGATATCGATCTTCTCAACGAAAAGCTGGCGCCGCTGCGCTCATTCGTGCTGCCGGGCGGATCGGCGGCTTCGGCCACCCTGCACCTCGCACGCACCGTAGCAAGGCGGGCTGAACGGCACATGGTCGAACTGGCGCAAAAGCCCGGCGAGATCGTAACGCCGGCGGCACTCAAATACATCAATCGTGTTTCGGATTTTCTCTTCGTTGCCGCGCGTGCCGTCAATGACAATGGCGCAAGGGACGTGTTATGGGTGCCCGGTAAGAACCGCTGAACGGGGGAACGGCGCCGATGTTCATACCACTCTACGACGCCAACAGCCTTAAATACATCAAGCGCCAATATGTGACCCTGTCCCTCATTGGCGTGAACGTTCTCATCTTCGGCCTGACAAGTCTTGCCGGAGCGGATTCCAAAACAGCATCCATTGGTTTTGGCTACATTCCATCCGTGGCTCATCACATGACGGTTCTCCCCGTCCAGTATGATTTTGTCTCGCCATACTTCACCTATGTCACCTATGCCTTCCTGCATGGTGATATTTTCCACCTTGGCGGCAATATGCTGTTTCTGTGGGTGTTCGGCGACAATGTTGAAGACGCGATGGGCCATGTCAGGTTTCTGATTTTCTATCTGCTATGTGCCTCCGCCGGTGCTTTCATGCATGGGGTTATCGAACCGGGTTCTGACGGGCCGCTCATAGGGGCGTCAGGCGCGATTGCCGGCGTGGTTGCCGCATATCTCCTGCTGCATCCGCGTGTTCGGGTATGGGTGCTTGCCTTTGGCCGCATTCCGTTGCGTATTCCTGCGCTTTACCCCCTCGTCTTGTGGATCGGCCTCCAGTTTGTGATGCTTGTCACCCATGGCGAAGATCGTATTTCGTGGGCTTGCCATGTCGGCGGCATCATCGCTGGCGCGCTGTTGCTGGTTCCGTTTAAACGCCGCAGCGTTCCGCTGTTTGACCGCGCCATCGTCTCGCCACGGGCTGTCATTATCGAGAAAGAGCCGCCGCAGATACCGCCGGAAATGCCTTCGACACGATGGGGCCGCTGAAGGCACAAGTTTCAATCGTTTAAGATCGGATAAAGCGCAATCTGGATGATTGACCTTTACGTTAGGCATATTTACGGTCCCGCACGATCCTGACACGCCCCAGTGTCGTTTTTTTCACCTCAATGTCGGCATCCGGCAAGCGGGTGCCATTGCCCGGCAGTTAAATCTGTCTGCAGTTCTTATGAGAGGGAGTCCCCATGAAAGTCCTCGTACCGGTAAAGCGGGTAGTCGATTACAATGTGAAGATCAGGGTTAAGGGCGACGGTTCGGGCGTTGAGCTTGCCAACGTGAAGATGTCGATGAACCCATTCGACGAAATCGCTGTCGAGGAAGCCTTGCGCCTGAAAGAGGCCGGTAAGGTCGAGGAAGTGGTTGTTGTCTCCATCGGACCTGCGCAGGCCCAGGAAACCATCCGCACCGCGCTCGCCATGGGTGCCGACCGCGGCATTCTGGTCAAGGTCGACGATCTTGTCGAACCGCTCGCCGTTGCCAAGATTTTGAAGGGCATTGTTGACGCCGAACAGCCGCAGCTGGTCATTCTCGGCAAGCAGGCCATCGATGATGATGCCAATCAGACCGGCCAGATGCTTTCCGCACTGCTCGGCTGGAGCCAGGGCACCTTCGCATCGAAGGTCGAACTCGGCAGCGATACTGCCAAGGTTACCCGCGAAGTCGACGGCGGCCTGCAGACCATCGAGATCAAGCTTCCGGCCATCGTCACAACCGACCTTCGTCTCAATCAGCCGCGCTACGCATCTTTGCCAAACATCATGAAAGCAAAGAAGAAGCCGCTGGATGAAAAGACCGCAGCCGATTATGGCGTCGACACCAAGCCACGCCTCAAGGTTCTGAAGACCGAAGAGCCGGGCGGCCGCAAGGCAGGCGTCAAGGTCAAGGACGTTGCCGAACTCGTCAGCAAGCTGAAGAACGAAGCCGGCGTTCTCTAAGGATCAGGAAAGGAATTCACCATGGCTATTCTTCTTTTTGCCGAACACGATAACGAGACCCTTTCCGATCAGACCGCGAAGGCGTTGACAGCAGCACTCTCCATCGGTCCCGATGTGCATGTTCTGGTCGCCGGCAAAGGCGCCAAGGGCGTTGCCGATCAGGCCGCCAAGCTTGCTGGCGTCAAGAAAGTCCTGCTCGCTGACAGCGACGATCTGGCCAACCGCCTTGCGGAAGCCACCGCTGCTCTGATCGTTTCGATCGCCGACAACTATGACACGATCATTGCCGCCGCAACCACCAATGGCAAGAACATCCTGCCGCGCGTTGCAGCCCTGCTCGACGTCATGCAGGTATCGGACATCATCGAAGTGATTTCACCCGATACGTTCAAGCGCCCGATATATGCGGGCAATGCTCTGCAAACGGTTCAGGCGACCGATGCCAAGCGCGTTATCACCGTGCGTACCGCAACGTTTGCGGCGGCCGGTGAAGGCGGTTCCGCTTCTGTCGAGAACGTTTCAGCCGCTGCCAATCCGGGTCTGTCGACATTCGTTGAAGCCAAGCTTTCGGGCGGCGATCGTCCCGAGCTGACCTCGGCAAAGATCATCATTTCAGGTGGTCGCGCTCTTGGCTCCAACGAGAAGTTCAAGGAAGTCATCCTTCCTGTTGCCGACAAGCTCGGCGCTGCTGTCGGTGCATCGCGCGCCGCGGTGGACGCTGGCTATGCGCCGAACGACTGGCAGGTTGGCCAGACCGGCAAGGTTGTTGCGCCTGATCTTTACATTGCGGTGGGCATCTCGGGCGCGATCCAGCATCTGGCCGGCATGAAGGACTCCAAAGTCATTGTTGCCATCAACAAGGATGAGGAAGCACCGATTTTCCAGGTTGCCGATTACGGCCTGGTCGGCGATCTCTTCGTCATCCTGCCGGAGCTCGAAAAAGCGCTCTAATTTAATCGCAAGATTGAAATGAATCTGCATGGCCGGGGTAGACGAATGCTACCCCGGCCATTTAGTTTGTATGCTATAAAAACCAAATGGATGGAAACATGGCTGGCTCGATCAAAACGGTAGGCATTATTGGCGCGGGACAAATGGGCGGAGGCATTGCTCACGTCTGCGCACTGGCCGGTTATGATGTTTTGATCCACGACCAGTCCGCTGACCAGTTGGAAAAGGCCATTGCAACCGTCAATGGCAACATGGCTCGGCAGGTTTCCCATGGCAAGCTTGACGAAGCCGATCGCGTCAAGGGCATGTCGCGCATCCGCCCGGCCCTGCGTATGGAAGATCTCGCCGGCGTCGACCTGGCGATTGAAGCCGCAACGGAAGACGAGACAGTCAAGCGCAAGATTTTTGCCCAGCTCTGCCCCAATCTCAATCCGGAAGCGATCCTCGCAACCAATACTTCGTCCATTTCGATCACGCGCCTCGCTGCCACCACGGACCGGCCGGAGCGCTTCATCGGTATTCACTTCATGAATCCGGTGCCGATGATGAAACTGGTCGAACTGATCCGCGGCATTGCCACGGAAAACGTCACGTTTGAATCCGCCCGCCAGTTTGTCACCAGTCTCGACAAGACGCTGACCGTATCGGAAGATTTCCCGGCTTTCATCGTCAACCGCATCCTGCTGCCGATGATCAACGAGGCAATCTATGTGCTCTATGAAGGCGTAGGTTCGGTCGAAGCCATCGATACCGCGATGAAACTGGGTGCCAATCACCCGATGGGCCCGCTGCAGCTGGCCGATTTCATCGGTCTCGATACCTGTCTTTCCATCATGCAGGTGCTGCATGATGGTCTCGCGGATTCGAAGTACCGGCCCTGCCCGCTGTTGGTCAAATATGTCGAAGCCGGTTGGCTCGGGCGCAAGGCCGGACGCGGGTTCTACGATTATCGCGGCGAAAACCCCGTTCCGACCCGCTGATTTTCACCCATGGCGGGTCAATCCCGCATTCCGGATTATTTATTTTAATCAAACCCTTGCATTGGTCCCGGCGTCTCCCCAATTGAAACGGAATTGCAACACCGGGCCCCTCTGGCGGAAGTTACCGGCTCTTTCGTGATGTCGGAGTTGTAATCTGGAACCGATGCCGGCGGATCATTTTTCACATGGAGATTCTGTTTGTTGATGCCATGGGCAAGCCCCTATGGATGTGGCTTGGCTTTTTTGCCCTAGTCCTTGTACTTCTCGTCCTCGATCTGGGCGTTCTCAACCGAAAAAACCACGATATAGGCATGCGCAGAAGCCTGTGGCTCTCGGCATTCTACATCAGTCTCGGCGTTGCCTTCGGCGGCTTCATCTGGTGGGAGCTCGGCAGCGAGTCCGGGATGCAGTACCTGACCGGCTTTGTGGTCGAGAAAAGTCTCGCGATGGACAATATTTTCGTCATCGCCATGATTTTCGGTTATTTCGCCATTCCCAAACAATTCCAGCATCGGGTGCTCGTCTACGGCATTCTTGGTGTTGTCATCCTTCGCGGCATCATGATTGCGGCAGGTGCAGCGATTGTCGAACAGTATGAGTGGGTCCTCTATCTCTTCGCGGCCTTCCTGATCATCACGGGTATTCGCATGCTGATGGCAGGGGACGGCGAATTCGACGTTTCGGCCAATCCGGTCTTCAAATTCATGAACAAACGTTTCCGGGTGACAAGCGAGTTGCACGGACAGAAGTTCATGATTCGGCGCACCGACCCGCACACGGGCAAATCAAAGACATGGATCACACCCCTGCTGCTGGCGCTGGTCATGGTGGAACTGGCCGACGTGATCTTTGCGGTGGATTCCATCCCCGCCATTTTTGCCATCACCACCGATCCCTACATCGTCTTCACCTCGAACATCTTTGCGATCCTTGGATTGCGCGCGCTGTATTTCGCCCTCGCAAGTCTTATTCATCGCTTCGTCTATCTTAAATATGCCCTGTCACTGGTGCTTGTTTTCATTGGTGGAAAGATATTCGTGGCCGATGCTTTGGGACTGGCAAAGATACCGCCCATGTGGTCACTGTCGATCACGCTTGGCATTCTCGCCGCAGGGATTCTCAGTTCGCTCTGGAAAACCCGCAATGATGAACCCGAGCCTGAATTAACGATAGATGCAGAACATGCCTCGACACCCCCTATCGCCGAGGCAGCGAGAAAAACATAATCCCACCAATGGAGGACCTGTATGAACACTGGCGAGAAACCGTATGATTGGGGTCCTTCGGGAGACCCGGCAGAACGGCGCCTGTCCAGCGTTCTGGTCCAGCTTGGTGAAACAGATGCAGACAGGATATCGTTCGACGATATCCTGTCTGCCCTTTCCGAGCGCAGCTTCGGCGCTCTGCTCATTCTCTTTGCAGCGCTCAATCTGGTGCCCCTGCCGCCGGGAAGTTCGACGATATTCGGCATTCCGCTGATTCTCCTGTCCAGCCAATTGCTGATCGGCATGGAGAACCCGTGGTTTCCGGCATTTCTGCGCCGCAAATCCGTGAGCACGGAAACCTACCGGCGGTTTGTCGGGAAACTCGAACCGCTGCTGATCCGCTTCGAGCGGCTTGCCCGCCCGCGCTACTGGCCGTTGCCGCAGTCGGTGATGGAACGCATCGTCAGCGTCGTAGCCCTCTTGATGTCGTTCCTCGTCGTTTTGCCGGTGCCGCTTGTCAACCAGTTGCCGGCACTCAGTATCGTCCTGCTCAGTATTGGCCTTGGCGAACAGGATGGCGTATGGCTTGGCACCGGCCTGCTGGTGGCGGCACTCGCTGCCGGTTTTGCCATTGGCCTTGCCGCATCCGTCGGCTTTGCCGCCCTCCACATATTCGGTTGACCATGAACGATCAGAAATCCATCACCATCTATGTCGACGCCGATGCCTGCCCGGTCAAAGCGGAGATTTACCGCGTGGCCGAGCGTTACGGCGTCAAGGTCTATGTCGTCTCCAATTCCTTCATGACCATTCCGCGCGATCCAATGATCGAGCGCGTCATCGTCAGCGACGGCTTTGATGCGGCGGATGACTGGATTGCCGAACGGGCGATGCGTGGCGACGTGGTTGTGACCGCTGATATTCCGCTGGCCAGCCGCTGCGTCAAAGCGGGTGCCGATGCCATCTCCCCGACCGGTCGCGCCTTCACTGAAGCCTCCATCGGCAACACACTGGCGACCCGCAACCTGATGGACGAGTTGCGCTCGGCGGGCCAGATCACCGGCGGGCCACGGCCGTTTTCGCCAAAAGACCGCTCCGCTTTTCTTTCCGCGCTTGATCTTGCCATCGTGCGGCTGAAACGGGCGGGATTTACCGTCTGAGTTTTGACATTGATAGTGAGCGTGGTTCTTGGTTCTTGGTTCGTGATTCTGCCACCCACAACGAATTTGCAAGGCTCCCGTGCAGCGCCTCCACGTGCCGTGCCATTGACGAAATGAGCGATAACCTCTACGAGAGCGCAACAAAGCTATATGCGTGCCGCTCGTGCTTCAACATATGCCGAGCCGAAAACACCTGCCCAAACACGTACTTGAAAGTTCATTAATGACTATATTCGATTCTATCGCCCCGGCGCTGTCCGGTGCATTGGCAGCCCGTGGTTATGAGACCCTGACGCCGGTGCAGACAGCTGTGCTTGCTCCGGAAGCGAACGGCGCGGACCTTTTGGTTTCCGCTCAGACCGGCTCCGGCAAGACAGTTGCATTCGGTATTGCCATCGCTCCGACATTGCTCGACGGCGAAGACCGCTTCACCTCCATCGGCGCTCCTTACGCGCTGGTGATTGCCCCGACCCGCGAGCTTGCCCTGCAGGTGCGCCGCGAGCTGGAATGGCTCTACGAAAAGACCGGTGCCCGTATTGCTTCCTGTGTTGGCGGCATGGACATGACCAAGGAACGCCGCGCGTTGCAGGGCGGCGCCCATATCGTCGTCGGCACACCCGGCCGTCTGCGCGACCACATCACCCGCGGATCGCTCGACATGACCGAACTGCGCGCCGTCGTACTCGACGAAGCCGATGAAATGCTGGATCTCGGTTTCCGCGAAGATCTCGAATTCATTCTTGGTGAAGCGCCGAAAGACCGCCGCACGCTGATGTTCTCAGCCACCGTACCAAAACCCATTGCCCAGCTGGCAAAGCAGTTCCAGAATGATGCGCTGCGCATCACCGCAACCAGTGAAAAGTCCCAGCACAGTGATATCGAATATCACATCATGCCGGTTGCCCCGCGCGAACGCGAAAATGCGATCATCAATGCGCTGCTGTTCTACGATGCCCAGAACACGATCGTCTTCGGTTCCACCCGTGAAGCTGTCAAACACCTGACCAGCCGCCTGTCCAACCGTGGCTTCTCCGTGGTTTCACTTTCCGGCGAACTCAGCCAGGCCGAGCGCACCAATGCGTTGCAGGCCATGCGTGATGGCCGTGCCCGCGTCTGTGTCGCCACTGACGTGGCTGCGCGCGGCATCGACCTGCCCAATCTCGATCTCGTCATCCATGCCGACCTGCCGACCAACCCTGACACGCTGCTGCACCGCAGCGGCCGTACGGGCCGTGCAGGCCGCAAGGGCATCTGCGTGCTGATCGTGCCGGCATCGCGCCGCCGTTCGGCCGAGCGCCTGTTGCAGATGGCAAAACTCAGCACCACGATGGTGCCGCCACCGGATGCCGCCGCCATCAACAAGCGCAATCACGACCGTATCCTCAACGATCCGTCACTGACCGAGGTCATGACCGAGGAAGAAGGCGAACACGTGCGCGAGCTGCTCGGCCTGCATTCGGCCGAACAGATCGCAGCCGCCTACCTGCGCCAGCAGATGGCCGCACGCCCAGCGCCGGAAGAGCTGTCAAACACACCGGCCCATGTTCTCGAGCCAATCCGCAAGGGCAGCTATGACGACCGGCCCGGCCGCGGTGACCGGAACGATCGCGCCGACCGTGCGCCACGTTCGGATCGTTTTGAACAGTTCGAAAGCGGCGCCTGGTTCTCGCTCAGCGTTGGCCGCAAGCAGCGCGCCGAACCGCGCTGGCTCCTGCCGCTGATCTGCAAGGCTGGTGATATCACCAAGACCGATGTCGGCTCGATCAAGATTCTCGAGACCGAAACCCGCTTTGAAATCACCGCCAGCAAGGCCGACGCATTTCTTGCCCGGATCAAGCAGTACGGCACCGGTGAAAAGGGTGTGAACATTACCCGCAGCGAAGGCGCCAGCCCTTCATCCCCCCGCCGCAGCGAAGGCGGCGATTTCAAACCGAAGAAGAATTTCGGCGAGAAGCGCGAGTGGGACGACCGCAAGCCGCCCCGCGCCCGTGATGATCGCCCTCAGGACGACAAGCCAAGAGCCGACTGGGCTGCAAAGCCCGCCAAGGCCAAGCCGGAAGGCTGGACCGCAGAAAAGCCTGAAAAGGTCAAAAAGCCCAAGGAGCGCAAGCCCGGCGATCCCTCGGGCTTTGACAAGTACAAGGCCAAGAAAGCCCGCAAGGCCGCTGCCGGTCAGGCTGAATAATCAGATCTTCGGATCGTTAGGTTAAAAACCCGCCGCGGATGAAAATCCCGGCGGGTTTTTTGCACGTGCATGGTGCAAGACTTATCTGCATTCTCACCCCCCTCTGTCCTGTCGCCCTACCGGGGCGAGCCACGGGTCTCGCCCGCCTTCGGCCCCCCGCAAGGGGGGAGATCACATCGGCATCGGAATGATCGCTAACTTTTCAACGTAGCAAATTGTGAGAAATAGCAATGAAGGCTGATCTCCCCCCTTGTGGGGGAGATGTCCGACAGGACAGAGGGGGGTGAATTGGTCATCAGATTTCGCCGTGATCAGAAAAACCACGCCAACTTATCCAACACATCAGAACCCGAGCTATTCTCATCGTGTCCTTTCCGGCGGGAATGCTTCCGGAAACTTTCGAAAGTCGGGAAAGGATCGGCGCTTCGGCCTCGTGGGGAGAAAACCCATGGGACGAGGAGGTTTCGCTGAAGTTGCAGTTTCATCTGACCCAGCAGCCGGATGAAAGGGCAGAACAGGCGGAAACGTAAAATCGCCGGGGCGGGTGGTCCTTGGATCGCAAGCATCGCATACCAGACTACCCAAGACCCGCGTTCCAAGGACCGCCCGTCATTCTCTTCTTTCAACAGCCAGACGCAAAAGCGGGCGTGGCAACGGCCCGCCCTATCCGGGAAAACTACTGTGCCGCTATGGCCGCATCGATCAGACGGGCCGCATCGTCGCTTTCCCATGGAGCCGGACCATTCATGGCAGCAATCTGGCAGCCCTCCTTGTCGACGATCATCGTCACCGGCAGACCGAACGCCAGGTTCTTGCGCTTGAGGTCATTGAACACGCCCATGGTCGGATCACGATAGAGCGTCAGTGACTTCACACCGATGTCAGCCAGGAAGCCCTTTGGTTTCTGATCATCGCCCGTATCGATATTGATCGTCACGACCTGAAAATTGTCACCGCCCTTCTTGGTCTGCAGCGCGTCGAGTGCCGGCATCTCCTCGCGGCAAGGGGCACACCATGTGGCCCAGAGATTGACGAGGACGGTCTTGCCTTTGAAATCGGCCAGCCGCATCGGTTTGCCATCGGGACCGGTGAAGGATAGCGCGGACATGGATTGCGGCTTCTCGGCCCCGCGCATGGCGGCAACGGCACCGGTGGCTGCCGCGTCGATCTTCTTGGCCGTATCGACCTTGGCGGTGCATTGATCGGTGGTGTTTGTTCCGGCAACAATATTGCCAGAAGGCCGCTCCATCACGTATACCCCAACCGCACCGGCGACTAAGCCTGCGAGCGCAGCAAGAAGAATAATTTTCCTGTTGCCGCCTGAAGTGGTTTTCTGTGTTTCGTTGCCGTTGGCCATATCTTACACTTTCCGTCTATCCACCCCGGTTCACCCAAGGCTTACAATGTCCGACAAGAAAAACAGCAATGAAATGTGGGGAGGCCGTTTCGCCTCAGGTCCGGCTGCCATCATGGAAGAAATCAACGCTTCCATCGGTTTTGACCAGAAACTCTATGCCCAGGATATCAGCGGTTCTCTTGCTCATGCTGCCATGCTTGCGAAAACCGGCATAATCGCGGCGGACGACCACGACAAGATCGCAAAGGGTCTGAACACGATATTGTCAGAGATCGAGAGCGGAAAGTTCGTTTTCTCACGTAAACTTGAAGACATTCACATGAATGTCGAGTCGCGTCTTGCCGAACTCATCGGTGCGCCGGCCGGCCGGCTGCACACGGCGCGTTCGCGCAACGATCAGGTTGCCGTCGATTTCCGCCTCTGGGTCAAGGAAGAGTTTCAGCGCACGGTTACAGCGCTGAAGAAACTGATCGAAGCCTTCCTGAAGCGTGCCGAAGAACATGCGGCGACGCTGATGCCCGGCTTCACCCACCTGCAGACCGCACAGCCCGTTACCTTCGGCCATCACTGCATGGCCTATGTGGAAATGTTCGGCCGCGACCTCAGCCGGGTGAAGGACGCCATCGAGCGTATGGATGAATCGCCGCTCGGTGCCGCCGCACTCGCAGGAACAGGCTTCCCGATAGACCGCCACATGACGGCCAAAGCACTTGGTTTTCGCGAACCCACCCGCAATTCGCTCGACAGCGTATCCGACCGCGACTACGCGCTGGAATTCCTGTCGATGGCCGCCATTGCCGCAACACATCTGTCCCGGCTGGCCGAGGAAATCGTCATCTGGTCGACGCCGCAATTCGGCTTCGTGCGCCTTTCCGATTCTTTCTCCACCGGCTCGTCGATCATGCCGCAGAAGAAAAACCCCGATGCAGCCGAACTGGTGCGCGCCAAGACCGGCCGCATTACCGGTTCGCTCGTCGGCCTGCTCACCGTCATGAAGGGCCTGCCGCTGACCTATTCCAAGGATATGCAGGAAGACAAGGAAGCCGTGTTCGATGCGGCCGAAACCCTTGAACTCGCCCTGGCCGCCATGACCGGCATGGTTGGTGACATGACCATCAACACCGCAGCCATGAAGAAGGCGGCGGGGTCCGGCTACTCGACAGCGACCGATCTCGCCGACTGGCTGGTACGCGAGCTTGGCCTGCCATTCCGCGAGGCCCATCATGTCACCGGCCGCGCTGTCGCGCTGGCAGAACAGAAGAAGAGTGAGCTCGGCAAGCTGACGCTGGATGACCTCAAGGGTATTCACCCTGGTATCACCGACGCCGTGTTCGGCTATCTTACCGTGGACAAATCCGTGCGGAGCCGTAAATCCTTTGGCGGGACGGCCCCGGAACAGGTGCGCGAGCAGATCAGGTTCTGGCAAAAACGCATCACGAAATCGTAAGTCCAACGATGGGGGATGCAAAGCGCTCCTCCATGCGTTAGACAGTACAACATACTTCCGGACGACAGGATCGAAATCTATGACAAGCCGTTCTTACCTCACGACAATTCTGATGGCGGTTGCAATCGTCAGCGCGGTATCGGCCTGCGGCCGCAAAGGCCCGCTTGAATTGCCGCCCGCATCGGTGACTGCACCGGCGCCGGGCGAACCGAAACCGGCCAAACAACCCGTTCAAGACAAGCGCTTTTTCCTCGACTCGATCATCTAGGCTGATTTTTCGTGAACCATTTCGACTATAGGAACGGCGTTCTTCATGCGGAGGACGTCAGTATTCCCGATATCGCCAAGGCGGTCGGCACCCCGTTCTATTGCTATTCGACGGCCACCATCGAACGGCACTACAAGGTTTTTGCTGCGGCTTTTGCCGAAATGGATGCGCTTGTCTGCTACGCGCTGAAAGCCAATTCCAACCAGGCCGTTCTGAAAACCCTTGCGCGTCTTGGCTCCGGTGCCGATGTGGTGTCGGAAGGTGAGATGCGCCGCGCTCTGGCCGCAGGTATTCCGGCCAGCAAGATCGTCTTTTCCGGGGTGGGCAAGAAATCCGGCGAAATGGACTTCGCGCTGGCGGCAGGCATTCACTGTTTCAATGTCGAATCCGAGCCGGAGCTGGAGCTGCTTTCCAGCCGCGCCGTCGCTGCGGGCAAGATCGCGCCGGTATCCCTGCGCATCAATCCTGACGTCGACGCCAAGACCCACAAGAAGATTTCGACAGGCAAGTCGGAGAACAAGTTCGGTATTCCGCTGGCCAAGGCAAGGTCCGTTTATGCCCATGCGGCGAAACTGCCCGGCCTCAAGGTCACCGGCATCGACATGCATATCGGCAGTCAGATCACCGATCTCGAGCCGTTCGATGACGCTTTTGCCCTGCTGGCCCAGCTCGTCGGCGACCTGAAGTCTGACGGTCACGATATCAACCATGTCGATCTCGGCGGCGGCCTCGGCATCCCCTATCACTTCGACAACAATCCGCCACCGCTGCCTGATGCCTATGCGGCCATCGTTGCCAAGCATATCAAGCCGCTCGGGCTCAAGACCATTTTTGAGCCGGGTCGCCTGATCGTTGGCAATGCCGGTATCCTGGTCAGCGAAGTCATCTTCGTCAAAGAAGGCGATGCCCGCAATTTCATCATTGTCGATGCGGCCATGAATGACCTTATCCGGCCGACGCTCTATGATGCATTCCATACGATCCGCCCGGTCAAGGAAGCCACGCCAGCGCATCCGCGCATTCGCGGCGACGTGGTTGGACCTGTCTGTGAAACCGGCGATTATATCGGTCTTGACCGTGATCTGCCGTACCCTACCCCCGGCGATCTGATTGCCATTGGCACAGCAGGTGCCTATGGCGCGGTGCAGGCCGGAACCTACAATACGCGTCTGCTCGTACCTGAGGTGCTCGTCAGCGGTGACCGCTTCCATGTTGTGCGCCCGCGGACAACCTATGACGAATTGATCGGGCTTGATTCCATACCGGACTGGCTCTGAAATCAGCCACCACACAGAACGGTGAACAGCTTTTTGCGCCAAGGCCTCGCCTTTGCCACGATGAGTGTTATTCTTGAGTCTACGTCGACACGTCATGGAAGATTCACACGGTTGACGAGATGGAGTGAGGATGACCGGTCAACACCCCGATGAGCGGGACGCTGAAAGGGTCAGGTTCGATATTTTCAAAAGTATCGATCGCCTTCGCTTGTCTGCGTGGCTGACTCTTGCCTTCGAGCGGTTGTGGCCGCGGCTTCTGCCGCTTCTGCTGGTCGGAACGGTCTTCGTCATCCTGTCGTGGTTCGGTATTTTCCGGATGCTGCCCGATCTTGCACGGCTCGGATTGCTGACGCTGTTCGTCCTTTCCCTGCCTGTCTGCCTCTACATCCTGCTGAAATTCCGATTACCGGATCATGCGGAAGTCAGCCGCCGCCTGGAAGACGTCAACATACTCGATCATCAGCCCATCGCCGTGCAATCGGAAACACTTGCAACGAGCAAGGATGATCCCTTTGCCCAAGCTTTGTGGGATGAACACCGCAGACGCATGGCCGAGCGCATCAAGGGTCTGAAGAGCGGCATGCCGCGAACGAACATACCAGAGTTGGATCCATGGGGCCTGCGCGCCGTGGTCGGACTGCTGCTCGTCATCGCCTTTGCCTTTTCCGGCGGACCGCTTGGCGGGCGTCTTACCGATGCTTTCCGCAGCCACAGCGCCAGCAACGCCCTTCCAGCTCGCATCGATGCCTGGGTTACCCCGCCGCGCTATACCGGCCGGCCGCCGGTGTTCCTCACTTCGGCAGCCAACAATGAGGAAAAACAGTTCACTGTTCCGCAAAACAGCACGTTGGTCATTCGCATCATCGGCGGCAATGGATCCGAACGGGTGACCAAGACATTGCCGGACGGCAAACCCGCCGAGGTTCCCGTCAAACAAGCGGCGAAGACAGAAGAGAATGCCCAGCCTGCCAAGGATCAGCCGCGCAATTTCGAAATCGCACTTGAGACCAACACCGCGATCGGGTTGACGGATAATGGCACCGTGCATTCCGAATGGGCGTTCTCTGTCCTGCCGGACCAGGCACCAACCATTCGTTTCACCAAAGAGCCATCAAGCGCCGTCAACGGCACGATGGAACTGGCTTACGAGATCAAGGATGATTACGGCGCAGCCAGCGCTCAGGCGAAAGTCGAGCAAATCCAACCCGCGGCAAAAGACGCACGGCCGCTGTTTGCTGCCCCCGAAATACCCCTCAGTCTGCCGAAGCGCGGCGCGGACGGCGGCGAGACCAAGACAACCAAGGATTTGACGGAACACGTCTGGGCCGGGTCTGAAATCCATATAACCCTGCTTGCTGTCGATGACGCCAAACAGGAAGCTCGAAGCGAAACCAAGACTTGGATCATGCCGGAACGCCCATTCTCCAATCCGCTCGCCCGTGCGGTCGTGGAACAGCGGCGCGTTCTTGCCCTGAATGCCAATGCCAAGCCCGATATCCTCAATATGCTGGATGCCATCACCATCTGGCCGGAAGAGACCATCAAGAACTCCAGCCATTATCTCGCTTTGCGCAGCATCCGCTCGCGGTTGAACCTTGCCAAGAGCGATGATCAGCTGCGGGACGTGGTTGCCTATATGTGGCAGGTGGCCCGCGGCATTGAAGACGGCGCCCTGTCGGAAGCGGAACGCAGCCTGCGCGAGGCGCAGGAAGCACTGCGGCAGGCGATCGAACAGAATGCCAGCCCCGAAGAGATCGAAAAGCGCATGGCCGATCTGCGCAAGGCCATGAACAAATATATGCGTGAACTTGCCCAGCAGGCGCAGCGCAACCCCAAAATGGCGCAGGCTCCCGATCCCAACGCCCGCGAACTGCGGCAGGAGGATATTGACCGTATTCTCAAGCAGATCGAGGAACTTGCCAAACAGGGTTCGAAGGAGCAGGCCCAGCAGCTGCTCTCGCAGCTCAACGACATGTTGAACAACCTGCAGATGCGTCAGGCCCAGCAGGGCAAGGATGGTCAGGGCGACCAGATGAAGCAGCAGATGAACAAACTCGGCGAGCTGATGCGGCGCCAGCAGCAGATGATGAACGAAACGCACAGGCTGGAACAGCAGCGCCAGAACGGCATGATGCAGGACAATGGCCAGATGGGCCAGGAAGGCCAACAGGGCCAGATGTCCGACGAAGAGATTGCCAAGGCACTGAAAGGCTTGCAGGAAGGTCAGGGCAAGCTCCAGTCGGATCTGCAGCAGCTGATGGATGATCTGAACGGCCAGGGCATCACTCCCAACAAGGATTTCGGCGAGGCTGGAAAATCCATGGGCGAAGCCAAGAAGTCACTCGGCGACGCCGATGGTGGGCAGGCACTTGATCAGCAGAGCAATGCGCTCGATGCACTGCGCAAGGGCGGTCAGGACATGATGAAGCAGATGCAGGCCATGGGACAGACCGGAAAGGGCCAGGGTGAACAGGGCCAGCTCGATCCTCTGGGACGGCCGCGCGGCGACGGCACCGGCTCCTATTCGGATGTCGACAGGAACATGCTTCCCGGCGAAGCCGATATCCAGCGCGCCCGGCAGATTCTGGATGAAATCCGCAAGCGGCTTGGCAATGCACTCAGCCCGCAGATGGAAAAGGATTATCTGGAACGCCTGCTGAAGTTTGACTGAGGCTCAAAGGGCCTCAGTCCCTGACGACACCCACATAGGGCAATTGCCGGAACGAATGCCCGACATCCATGCCGTAGCCGACAACGAAATAGTCGGGGCATTCGAAACCCTTGAAATCCGCTTCGATATCGGTTTTGCGCTTCACACTCTTGTCGAGCAGAACCGCGATGGAAACGCTGCGCGCACCGCGTTCCAGCATCAGTTCGCGCGTGAATTTCAGCGTCTTGCCCGATTCCAGAATATCGTCGATCAAAAGCACATCGCGACCATGCACGTCACTGTCGATATCGCGCAGGAGACGCACTTCCTTGCTCTCCGTGCCCTTGCCGTAGCTGGAGACGGTAATGAACTCCACATCCGGTTCCGCACCCGCATCATGCATGGCACGGATCAGATCAGCCGCGAAAATGAACGCCCCCTTGAGGATCGAGATCACCAGCAGGTTGTCAAAGTGTTTTGCGACGATGTCCTTGGCCAGTTCAAGATTGCGCTCGGCGATCTCCTTTGCGCTGAACAGAACATCAATGTCTTTTTCGCCAACCTTCGGCATGCAACTTTTCCTGATTTTCCCATAGATGAGGCCCCCTATAGCCCGATATGAGCCACAAAAGCAAAAGCTCAGCTGTCCTGGAACGGGAAATCAGCGTCCTGTCACGGGACCGTTCGCCCGGGAAGGCGCGAGTATATTGATTCCGGCGGCGTACGGTCGGGCGCCGTGATCCTGACTGAAGAGCACATGCCCGCCACATATCCAGAAAGTCGACGCGGCAACCAGCAGGAGAAGAAGCCAATAGGCAAAGCCGGGCATGCGGGCCTGTGCTGGTTGCGACTTTCGTAGAATTGTTATCGGGGTAGTATCCGGTAGGCTTGAAAGTGGCACGGGCCGGGTTTGTGAGGGTCTGACGGTGTTTGCTCCTTGCAGTGGTTGGCGATACACGGATTCGTACACCGCGTCCTCCACTCCGCCTTTGTCAAAGTGCAGCGTGGGTACGATATGCGAAAGAGTTTCGCCTCTCATGGATTTAAACCGTGCAATCACGCGTTTTCGAACCGCTCTGCCATGTTGCAGTCATGTTCCTCCGAATCATTATTAGAGCCTACCGCTCAATAATTAATGTTTCGACGAACGGCGCGGCGATTGATGGGTGGTCAAATCCGTCCGCGCTGAATAAAACACGCGTGGACAAGAAACTTGGAAAGTCAGCTTGATTCGTTTTGAGAATGTCGGTTTGCGATACGGGATGGGCCCGGAGGTTCTGCGTGATGTCAGCCTCCATATTTCACCCCGTTCGTTCCAGTTTTTGACTGGCCCTTCGGGCGCGGGCAAGACCTCGCTGCTGCGTCTGCTGTTCATGACACTAAAGCCGACGCGCGGCCTCATCACTGTTTTCGGCAAGGATATTGCCACGATTTCATCCAAGGAAATGCCTTTGTTGCGCCGCCGTATCGGTGTGGTGTTTCAGGACTTCCGCCTGCTTGATCACATGACAACCTACCAGAATGTCGCCCTGCCGCTGCGCGTGCGCGGCAAGGAGGAGGCGACGTACCGTGCCGAGGTGGAAGAACTGTTGCACTGGGTGGGGCTGGGGGAGCGTATGCACGTGTTGCCGCCGGTCCTTTCCGGTGGTGAAAAACAGCGTGCGGCCATTGCACGGGCGCTGATCGATCAACCGGAAATTCTGCTGGCGGACGAACCGACCGGCAACGTCGACCCGCCCCTTGCCCGGCGCTTGCTGCGCCTGTTCGGCGAACTCAACCGTTCAGGAACGGCTGTAGTCATTGCGACCCACGATCTCACCCTTATGGACCAGGTCAATGCCCGTCGCATGATTCTGGATCAGGGGAGGCTCGACATCTATGATTGATGCCGCCCGTCTCCGGGAACTGGCCCTGGATCTGAAAGACCGGGCCGTACAGCTTGTGCGCGGCAAGAACGGGCAGGCGCCGATTGTGCCCGCCGGCAACGTCGTCGGGCACGCGCTGATGATCGTCATCGCCATCATGACGTTCCTCGCCTGCCTCACCATCGGCGCGGTCAGCCTCGTTCAGTCAACCGCTGCCACATGGCAAAGCCAGATATCGACTGAAGCCACCATTCAGATACGCCCCGTCGAAGGGCAGGACATGGAGAAACTGCTGGCACAGGCCAGCAAGCTGGCGGAAGGCTTTGCCGGCGTCAAATCAACCCGCGTCATTGATCGCGCAGCGACGGCCCGGCTGCTGGAGCCGTGGCTTGGCACAGGCCTCAACATTGATGAACTGCCGGTTCCAAGACTGGTGGTCGTTACACTGGACGAAGCATCACCGCCGGATTTCGCCACGCTGCGCAGCGAACTCGTCAAAAATGTCCCGGGCGCGAGTTTCGATGATCACCGCAACTGGGTTGACCGGCTTGTCTCCATGGCCCGCTCCACGGTGCTGATCGGCATGGCCGTCCTGGGACTGGTCATTGCCGCCACGGTGCTGACCGTTATTTTTGCCACGCGCGGCGCCATGGCAGGTAATGGTCACATCATCGAAGTGCTGCATTTTATCGGCGCGGAACAGAAATTCGTTGCCCGGCAATTCGAACGGCATTTTTTCTGGACTGCCCTGAAAGGTGCATTGTGCGGCGGGGCACTGGCCATTCTGATCTTCCTGATCATCGGCTGGTGGTCGTCGCGGAATCTGGCAACGCCCGAAGCCGATCAGGCCACAGCTCTGTTCGGTAATTTTTCCATCGGATCAGGCGGCTACTCCGGCGTCGTCCTTATCATACTCGCAGTCAGTGTTTTGACCATGATTACAACACGAATGACAGTCATAGCGCATTTACGCCGGGTAGACGGACGCACGGGCGAAAGTCACGATACCTGAGCATTCGAATCAATTTGTCGATATGGAATTTAGGGGAGATTTGCCGGCAAGGCCTATAAGCTCCCGGTATGACCCTCGAACAAGGCAATGCGTGACCCGAAAATGGACGGCGCGAACGACAGCAGCAACCAACCTCCGGCAGGCGATGAAGGCCGTGCCCGCGGGCTTGTATCTGCCCTGCGCAAGCGGGTTGCACGTCCCTTCTTTCTGCTCGGCGTTCTGGCGCTCGGTCTGTTCCTCGGTGGCTTCATCGTTTTCAGCGATCACGTCAGCACAATGCAGACACCTGATCTGGTTGAGCCAGCCGACGGCATCATTGTCCTCACCGGCGGCTATTCCCGGATTGAAGGGGCCCTTGATCTCCTGAAAAACAAGCGCGGCGAGCGGCTTTTCATCAGCGGAGTCCATCCCTCGACCAAACGCGGCGAGTTGCAGCGGGTGACGCGCGGCGATGCCACCCTGTTTGAGTGCTGCGTCGACATTGACCGCTCTGCACTCGACACCATCGGCAACGCATCCGAAAGCATCAAATGGGCCAAAGCCAATCATTACACCAGGGTCATCGTCGTAACCAATAATTACCACATGCCGCGAACTCTGGTTGAACTCAGACGTGCCTCGCAGGACATCGAATTCGTCCCCTACCCTATCGTCAACAGCGATTTGCGCAATGGCGACTGGCTGGCCCGCGGCCAGGTCGTGCGCGTGCTCGTCGTCGAATACGTGAAATATCTGGGCGCGGTCATACGCTCGGCTCTTCCCGATAGTCTGTCTGCCGTAACGGAAACCATGGTCCGATGGGTGAAGAGGTCCTGATAGGGAGTTCACGGCGCCGTCAACTTGGTATAACCAAGGCCTAGCCAACCGCCATGACCGGGACCCCCATGACGATCATCCGATCAATCGTTTTCAATATAGCCTTCTATCTCAACCTGATCATTCAGATGATCATCTTCACGCCCTATTATTTCCTCAGCGCCCGCAAGAATGCCTGGAGCGTTCCGAAAAATTGGGCGAGGTCCAACCATTGGTTGCAGAAAGTTCTGGCTGGCACTGATCATGTGATCGAGGGTATCGAGAATATTCCCGATGGTCCGTACATCTGCGCGCCGAAACATCAATCGTTCTGGGATGCCTATGCGTTCCTGCCGCAGATCGCGGATCCCGTCTATATTCTCAAGCGCGAGCTGATGTGGATACCCCTCTTCGGCTGGTACATCCTCAAGATGAAGATGGTGCCGATTGACCGGGGCAAGCGCTCAGTCGCCATGAAGACAGCGATCCGGGGAGCGCGCGAAGCGGTTTCCCAGGGACGACAGCTGATGATCTATCCCGAAGGTACGCGCACGGCACCCGGTGCACCACCCGCCTACAAATATGGCGTCGCCCACATCTACAGCGAATTGGGTGTGCCTGTATTGCCCATCGCCCACGTTGCAGGCCTGTATTGGCCGCGCCGCAAGTTCCGCCGCTATCCCGGCACGATCCGCTGCCGCATTCTCCCGCCGATCCAGCCGGGTCTCGATGCGGAAACATTCCTGAAAAAGCTGCAGGACGTGACGGAGGCCGCCTGCGATGAACTGCTTATTGAAGCGGCCCGCTCAAAAAATCCGCCACCCCTGCCGCCGACGGCGATTCAGCGGCTGAAAGAACTGGGCGTGATGATCTGAGATTTCCGAGGTCTGCAAACCCCTATTATGCGTGGTTCGCCCTTCGACAAGCTGCAGCCTGCGCCGTTCCCATTTATGAAATTACCGCCTGATCGCTAGACCGGATTGCGGTCGATGGCGGCGACCAGTGTTTCGAACCAGTGGTCGCGAATGTTCATCTTGCGCATATGTTCAAGCGTATTGTGCACGTAGTCCTCATTGCGTCCGGATTGGCCTATGGAGCCGCGCACGGTCGCCGCGGCTTGTTCCACGGTCAGCGCTCCGGCATATTGCACGTGCTTGCGGTCAACCACGTAAGTCAGCGCCTCAACCTTGCGGCCATCGCTGAGGCGAAGCGCCAGCCGCTTCTCCAGATAGACATTCGTGACGAGTTCCCGTTCGCGCAGATAAGTCACCACTTCGTCTTCGAGTTCGCCCGGAACCCGAAAGGCAAGACCAAGACACGAACCGCCATGATCGAGGCCAAGCACCAGACCGGGCCGCTCCGGTGTTCCGCGGTGCACATAGGAATGCACGCACAGCGCCCGCCGGTAGCCATGAAGACGCGCATGCATCGTTTCAACATGTGCAAAGCCGGGCTTCCACATCAGAGAACCATAGCCAAAGACCCAAAAATCGCCCATATCCGTCCTGATAGCTGTACTTCATTTCGAAGTTCCTTCACTGACCGATAGCGAGACCCGGACCATGACGTCAAGCACTGCCGACAAAAGCTACAACGCCGGAAGGCGTATCCGTTTCCTGGCGGTCGGTATTGTCATCATCGGCCTGCTCTATACCGGCGGGTGGTATTATCTCGCCAATGTGCTGGAAACGCGCGTCGCCACCAACATTGCCGGTCTGCAGGCCAAGGGCATCAATGCCGCTTGCGACAACGCAACGGCACGCGGCTATCCCTTCCGTCTTGGCCTCAACTGCTCCAGCGTGTCATGGGTGGATCAGGCCAAGAATGTTTCGGTCAGTACGGGTGCCTTCCGTTCGGCGGCGCAGATCTATGCCCCATTCCATATTGTCAGCGAAGTGGACGGACCTGCCGCAGTCAATGTGCCGGGCATGATGCCGCTTGACCTCAATTGGGATAATCTCAAATCGAGCGTCCGGCTCGACAAGCCCATTCCGCGCCGCCTCTCGCTTGAGGGCAGTAATGTTGTCATCAATCAGCACAACCCCTCTGGTGCCGCTACACCGCTCGCGACCCTGAAAGATGGGCAGCTGCATTTCCGCGCCATTGAGCCTGCGATGGATATCGCACTTTCGTTCAACAATCTGAAGGTCGCCGATAACACCATCTACGACAAACCCTTGCCGGAACTGACAGGCGCGGCCGATATCCAGCTGGCAAACGGCTTTGCTCTCATCGGCAAAACGGAACGGGATCTGAGCGTTCTGCGCGGGCAGAGCGGCATTCTGCGCCGGGTTGACCTCGCCCTGCCCGATGGCAGCGGCGTAGCTATTTCTGGACCATTTTCTGTGGCCGATGACGGCCGCATCAGCGGCGACTTCAAGATAACGATGCGCAATCCCGAAAGCGTCGCCACTACGGTAAAGAGCATTTTCCCCGGTCAGAACAAGATCATCTCATCTGTGGTACAGGCCATGGCCTTCGTACCGAAGGATGCAAGCGGTGCGCCGACCCTCCCCGTTACCGTCAAGAACGGGAAGATGTCGGTCGGCTTCATCAGCATCGGCCGCCTGCCGTCCCTATAAGGGCAGATCAGGTTGCAACGATATGGTGCAGCCATTGCAGTTTTATCAGGAACTCTTGGCGCCCGCCTTTTGCCGGCCGAAATCGGGCGCATCCACTTCCTGACCCGCATCGATAATCCCGCGCCGGACGGCACGGGTGCGGGTGAAAAGGTCAAACAGCGCATCGCCATCGCCCCAGCGGATTGACCGCTGCAACGAAGCCAGATCCTCGGAGAACCGCGCCAGCATTTCAAGGATCGCGTCCTTGTTGTGCAGGCAGACGTCACGCCACATGGTTGGATCAGACGCGGCAAGGCGGGTGAAATCGCGAAAACCGGAGGCGGAATATTTGATCACTTCCGAATTGGTCACTTCTTCCAGATCGCTCGCCGTACCGACAATGTTGTAGGCGATGATATGCGGAAGGTGCGAGACAATGGCCAGCACCCGGTCGTGGTGCAGCGGATCCATGGTATCGAGCCGCGAGCCGCAAGCCTCCCAGAATTTCGTTAGCCGATCGAGGGCAACGGGATCGGTGCCTTCAAGCGGCGTCAGGATACACCAGCGGTTGGCAAAGAGCTCGGCAAAGCCTGCATCGGGTCCGGAATATTCCGTACCGGCCAGCGGGTGGCCCGGAATGAAATGCACATGAACGGGCAGTTCCGGCTGCATCTGGGCGATAACCGATCCTTTGGTTGAACCGACGTCGGTGACGATGGCGCCTGCTTTCAGCGATCCGGCAATATGTCTGGCAACGTCACCGGACGAGCCGACAGGCACGGAGATGATGACCAGATCGGCATTCCTGACCGCTTCTGCACTGTCAAGAACATAGCTGTCGCCAAGACCCAGCGCTTCGGCACGCTTCAGCGTGCTTTCACTGCGGGTCGAGATGACGATGTGATCCGCCAGACCTTCGCGTTTGATGACGCGTGCCAGCGAAGAACCGATCAGGCCTATACCGATCAGTGCAATTGTATCGAAATGGATCTTAGACATTTTTTACTTCAAGAATTCGGAGAGTGCAGCGACTACGCCGCGATTGGCTTCCTCGGATCCAATGGTAAGGCGCAACGCGTTCGGGAATCCGTAGCCCGTAACGCGGCGCAAAATATAGCCCTTGCTGGTCAGATAGGAGTCTGCCTTTTCGGCCGACTTCGCCGCATCGTGAGGAAAGTGGACGAGCAGGAAATTGCCGACGGATGGTGTAACGCGCAGACCCAGCGCCGACAGCTGTTCTGTCAGCCATGGCAGCCATGTGTCGTTGAAGGCCACAGCCTTGTCGACATGCGCACGGTCACGAATCGCCGCAGCGCCCGCCGCGATGGCGGCGGAGTTCAGGTTGAACGGTCCGCGAATGCGGTTGACCGCGTCGATGACATGCGCGGGTGCGAACATCCAGCCGATCCGCAGCGCAGCAAGGCCATGAATCTTCGAGAAGGTGCGGGTCATCACGACATTTTCGAACGATGAGACGAGCTCGACACCGGCTTCATAATCGTTACGGCGCACATATTCCGCATAGGCCGCATCGAGAACGAGCAGGACGTTCTTCGGCAGGGCCGCGTGCAGGCGGCGCACCTCCTCGAAGGGAATGTATGTTCCGGTTGGGTTGTTCGGGTTGGCCAGAAATACGATCTTGGTCTGCGGCGTGACAGCAGCAAGAATGGCGTCGACTTCCGCCTGCTCATTCTTTTCCTTGGCCACGACTGGCGTCGCACCGGCTGCCATGATGTAAATCTTGTACACCATGAAACCATGTTCGGTATAAACAGCTTCATCGCCGGGCGAGAGATAGGTCTGGCACAACAGCCCCAGCAGTTCGTCCGAGCCGTTGCCGCACAGGAGGTTGTCTGCATTCAATCCGTGAACGTCGGCAATCGCTTGCTTGAGCAGCGCGGCCTGACCGTCCGGATAGATTTCAAGACGTTCGGATACATTATGATAGGCATCGGTCGCGTGCTTGCTCGCGCCCAGAGGCGTTTCATTGGATGAGAGTTTATAGACCTTGGCCACACCGGGTGCCGATTCCTTGCCGGGGACATAGGCGGCAATATCCAGAACGCCGGGTTTTGGAGTGGGACGCGTGTCTTTCAATGTCGTTGTCATGATTCTCAAGATCCGTAACATCGTTGAAATCGATGGTCATCGCAGGCAATAGCTCAAGCCACGGGGCATAGCCGCCAATAGGCCCGATGTCGAGCCCAACTTGCGACACGCTGCCCTGAAAATCAAAGAAACCATTGACTTTGCGGGTGGCGCGACCATAGCTACGGCCCACAAAGCTTGAAATACGCGAACATGACGAAATTCAGCAAACCATCCGCCGGTATCGACCAGAAAAGTCAGGAAGCGACAAATCCCCATAGTCCCGTGGTGGATTTTGGCGTCGATAAGCCGTTGCATCTCGACAGCGGCGTTTCACTCTCTCCCTTCCGCATCGCTTATCAGAGCTACGGCGAACTCAATGCCGACAAGTCCAACGCCATCCTGATCTGTCATGCGCTGACCGGCGACCAGCATGTTGCCAATGTGCATCCGGTCACCGGCAAGAATGGCTGGTGGGAAACGCTGGTTGGCCCCGGCAAGCCTATCGATACGGATCGCTTCTTTGTCCTGTGTTCCAATGTGCTTGGCGGCTGCCTCGGCTCGACGGGTCCGGCTTCGATCAATCCTGAAACCGGCAAGCCCTGGGCGCTTGACCTGTCGATCATCACCATTGCCGACATGGTGCGGGCGCAGGCCATGCTCATCGATCACTTCGGCATCAAGCAGCTCTTCGCCGTCGTCGGCGGCTCCATGGGCGGCATGCAGGTGCTGGAATGGGCGTCGAGCCATTCAGACCGGGTTTTTGCTGCTGTCGCCATTGCCACAGGTGCGCGCCACTCCTCTCAGAACATCGCCTTCCATGAAGTGGGCCGTCAGGCCGTCATGGCGGACCCTGAGTGGAAGGAAGGACGTTATCTGGAAGAAGGCACCGTCCCGCGCAAAGGTCTGTCCGTGGCCCGCATGGCCGCGCATATCACCTATCTCTCGGAAACCGCCCTGCACCGCAAGTTCGGACGCAATCTGCAGGATCGTCAGAACGTGACGTTCGGCTTTGACGCGGATTTCCAGATTGAAAGTTATCTCCGCCATCAGGGCATGTCGTTCGTCGACCGCTTCGACCCCAATTCGTATCTCTACATGACCCGCGCCATGGATTACTTCGATCTTGCCGCAGAACATCAGGGGCGTCTCGCCGATGCGTTTGCCGGTTCAAGGACGCGTTTCTGCATTGTCTCCTTCACCAGCGACTGGCTGTTCCCGACCAGCGAAAGCCGCACCGTTGCCCATGCCCTGAATGCCGCCGGAGCGTCCGTATCGTTTGTCGAAATTGAAACGGATCGCGGTCATGACGCCTTCCTACTGGACGAGCCGGAAATGTTCTCGGCCATAAACGGCTTCATTCGCTCTGCAGCGCGTGCCAGGGGACTTCTGCAACCATGAGCGTGAATACCACTCCGCGTGTTGATTTTGACGTGATCGCCTCGCTGGTCAACCCCGGTGCGCGGGTGCTTGATGTCGGCTGTGGCGATGGCGAATTGCTAGAGCTCTTGCAGAACACAAAGAACGTCGATGGACGCGGTGTTGAGCTGTCGCAAAAAGGCGTCAACGAATCCGTGGCGCGCGGCCTGTCCGTCATTCAGGGCGATGCGGACAGCGATCTGAAATATTATCCCGATGCAGGCTTTGACTATGTGATTCTGTCACAGACGTTGCAGGCCACGCGCAATCCGAAGAATGTCCTGACTGAGCTCTTGCGCATCGGCGAGAAGGCCATCGTCTCATTCCCGAACTTCGGTCATTGGCGCATGCGCGCATCGCTGCTGGTCAACGGCCGCATGCCTGTGACGGAAGAACTGCCCTACAGCTGGTACGATACGCCCAATATACATTTCTGCACCATCAGCGACTTTGTCGACATGACGAAGGAAATCGGCGCGCAGGTCGAAACCGCAGTGGCGCTGAATGCGTTCGGCCAGAGAATCGGCTTCAATATGCCCTGGGGGTTCTGGAACCTCTTCGGCCAGCAGGCCGTATTCCTGCTCCGGCGCTGAACGCATTTATTCTGCACAGTCAAATGGTTCGTGGTTCGACAAGCTCACCAACCGTTCAATTCTCCTCGGGGCCATCCCGCCGCATCGCCGTGCCTTGCGGCGAGAGCACAGGCACGAACACGCGCCGTGATGCACGCTTGGCCACCGGCAGACCCTGATAAATGCGTTTTTGCGCTTCCACGATAAGAACACCGGAGAACACCGGCCAGAAACGCCGTCCGACCCGTTCGAACAGACTGGAAGGGCGCATAACCCAGCGCTTGGATGACGGCGGGAAGAACAGCGCCTCAGCCCATGGACCCGGCGTAAAATTGGTTTCCCGCAGCAGGCGGATCAGCTGCCCGCGGCTATAGGGCCGTCCACTGCCGAAAGGTGTGTGTTCAAAACGCGCCCAGATACCGCGCCGGTTGGGGACGACGATGACCAGCCGCCCGTTGGGGGCAAGCGCCCGCCACATCTCCTTGAGGGTTTCACGCGGGTCTTCCGCATGCTCCAGCGCATGCACCATCAAGATGCGATCCACGGCCGAATCCGGCAGGGGCAGGTCTTCCTCGAACACCAGTGCCGTGGATGAGGCTTCCGCCGGCGGCCAGCTGGCCGCACCCTGCCCGGCCGGCATGAAGGCAAAAGTCCGCTCTGTGTCACCGCGAAACCGGTCAAGATAGGGCACGACGTACCCGAGGCCGACAAGCCGCTCGCCCGGGAGTTTCGGCCAGATCGGCGCAAGTGCCATGGAAATCGCCCGCTCGGTCAGATGGCCAAGGGTGGAAGCGTAAAAGGCGCGAAGATCAATGATATCGAGATGCATGCATTCAACCTAGGTCGTACATTCGTGAACTTGGTTGAAATGGTATGCGGCCATTTGTTCGGATACAAGGAGCAAGGGCGATGGCAATGTGGTTCATTGTCGAGCCTTTGCGACGAAGTAGTCGGACAAATGGACCATATCCTTCGGACGCCGAAACGGCTGCAAGCTGCAGTGTCGAGCCCCTCGGCCGGGGGAAAGGCCCCGCCCTTCACGCCTCTCCTCGCATCTTCTTGCCGTTTCAGGCGCCATTTCAACCAGATTCATGAATGTACGACCTAACACGGCAAATCATAACATCAAGAAAATGGCTGTCAGACGGGTTGCGCCTGCCGGACAGCTGGCTATCCTGATCGCAACGCACAAACCGGACAGGCCCCATGTCAAATCTGCAGATAGAACAATTCACCGCGCTCAGCGACAATTTCGGCGTGCTCATCCACGACCCCGATGCCAATCTCACCGCATCCATCGACGCCCCGGAAGAAAAGCCCATCCTCGAAGCACTGAAGCGCCGGGGTTGGACCCTCACCCATATTTTCTCGACCCATCACCACAACGATCATGTCGGTGCCAACCTTGCGCTGAAGAAGCGGTTCAAACCCGAAATTCTTGGCCCGGAAGCGGAAAAAGCCAATATCCCCGGCATCGACCGCACCCTGAAGCATGGCGACCGCTTCCGCTTCGGCAATTTCGACGTGTTCGTCCTATCGACACCCGGCCATACGGCAGGCGAGATTTCCTATCACATCCCCGATGCCAAGATTGCCTTCACCGGCGATACCCTGTTCTCGCTGGGATGCGGACGCCTGTTCGAGGGAACACCGGCGACCATGTTCAAATCGCTGAACCATCTCATCAAGCTGCCGGTCGACACACAGATCTATTGCGGACACGAATATACCGAAAGCAATGCGCGATTTGCGCTGTCGATCGATCCGGATAATTCGGCATTGAAGGAACGCGCCAAGGAAATTTTTGCCCTGCGCGAGGCGGGATTGCCGACATTGCCCACCACCATCCTGCGCGAGATGGCAACAAACCCGTTCCTGCGCTGGCATGACCCGGCGATCCGCCGCAATCTCAAGCTGGAGGACGCCAGCGACGAAGCCGTTTTCACCGAAATCCGCAAGCGGAAGGATAATTTCTGATGACTTTGACCGCAGAGCAAATCCGTAGCGAACTTGGCCTGCAGCCCCATCCGGAAGGCGGCGCCTATATCCAGATGTTTCGCGACAATCAAAACGGCTGGCCGGTTGGCGGGCGGGGTCACTCCACGGCCATCTACTTTCTGCTCGAAAAGGATGAAGTCTCGGCCTGGCATCGGGTGAAAGACGCCGCTGAGGTCTGGCACTGGTATGGCGGCGCACCGCTGGAGCTGACCATTGCAACTGAAGGCTCCTCGCACGAAATCCATCGGCTTGGCATGGATCTCGCGGCAGGCGAGCGGCCGCAGGGTATCGTCCCCGCAGGTTACTGGCAGACAGCACGATCCCTCGGCGACTGGACGCTTGTTGGCTGCACCGTTGCGCCGGGTTTTGACTTTGCCCAATTCGAACTCGCCGAAGCGGGTTGGAAACCATAAGAAGTCTTCCAACCGGGTGGAAGCCTAGGCGGTCTTCTTCCTGAAAAGCATTTCCTTGGCGGCCAGCACGGCGCCAAGGGTGATCAGCAGGCAGGCCATAAGGACGCGGACCGTCGGTTCGGCTGCACCCGCGATAATCAGCACCAGCGTCGACAGCAGCGGCGCCGCATAGCTCGACGCTCCAAGAACTTGAATGTTGCCGCGCTTGACACCAAAATCCCAGGCATAGAAAGCCGCGCCCACCGGGAAAAGCCCGAGCCCCAGCACCGCAAGCCACTGTGTCAGCGATTCGGGCCAGACGGTCTTCTCCAGCGCCAGATGCGAGATCAGCGACAGAACGGACGTTGCCATGCAAAAACCGGTCACCGCATCGGTCGGCACACTGGCAAAACGCCGTGAGAGCAGCGAATAGGCCGCCCATGTCAGCGCGCAGAGACCGGCCATGGCGTAGCCGAATGCATTTTTTGCCTCGAAGCCAACGTTGCCGCCCTTGGTGATGATCAGAACGGTTCCGGCCAATCCCAACAGGGTTCCCAGCACATGAAACCAGCGCAGCCGCTCGCCCGGCATCAGGGCCGAGCCCACCACGATGAACAGGGGCCAGAGATAGGCGATGAGGCTTGCATCAACAGGCGGAGCATTGCGCAGGGCAGTGAAATACAGGAAGTGATAGCCGAACAGGCCGACAACGCCGAGAAGCCAGACCTTTGCCGGCTGGCGCAGATGCTGCGCCGCACCCGGCCGCCAGAGCCATGAAATCAGTCCAAGGCCGGCACCGATGGCGAATGTCATCGCCGTCAGCTGAAACGGCGGCACCTTGCCGGAGACATCGGTAAACAGCGCGAGCATCGCCCACATGATAACCGCAAGAAACCCGACAGATGTAGCCACGCGCCGCCCCCGTTCGAAAGAGCGGCGCCCCTGCCGCTTCTACTGCATTTTTTCAAAACGCGTCGCGTAAACCGTAACCGTTCCGATCTGCGTGCCGATCTTCGCCTGCACGGGCGAATAGATACCGGAACTGCCGAGGGATGCAAAGGTGAGACTGATCTTGCTCTTGTTTTTCAGATATTCAATCGCTTCCCGGCCCGCCTGATAGCCGCCGACGGGAACAAACTTGACCGAACAGGTGATGGCATCCCCCTTGAAACCCTTGGTCGAAAAAGGCTGCGCACTTCCGGAAGGAGAAAGTTTGAGATCCACGCGGGTCTGGCCATCATAGAGGTGCAATGTCTGGGTACAGACCTGTCCGATACTGTCCGCCGCCACCATGACGCCGGAAATGGGATCGGCCACGGCTTGCAAGGCGTCCGGCGTGAGCTCAACCCATTTGTCTTTCTTTCGGACAGGGGGAACATTGGTCGTCTCCGTCACGTTGCCGTTGGCAAAGGCAATAGAGGTGCTCTTGTCCTTCTTGCCGTGCCGGTACTTGACCAGATAGGAGTTCGGCACCGCGCCTGTCTTGGCAAACCGGCCTTTGACATCGATAGTGCCCTTGGTGTCATCAAACACCGTGACCAGCCCTGAACTGCGCAATCCGCCTGACACCTCATAGGTTCCATCTGCAACGCGGGTTGAAAAGTTCGCCTTGGCAATCGTCAGGCCAAGCAGGGAAACCCGGTAATCGGACTTGTAGACTTCTTCTGCGCTTGCAGGAAAAGCGTTCGCTGCGACAAGCAGGGAGGCCGCCGCCAGGAGAGTGAGTCTGTAGCCGGGCCGCTGATTGGGACCAATCATGTCCTGCTCCTTCAAATTGGATCACGCACGCGTGAATTGCCTCTCGTGAGACCGTACAAAGCAGGCAAAGTTGTGTTAAACATTGCCTTCGATCGGTTAAATACACAAAACCGGAGCAGAAGCACACTTGACGCGAGCGGCTCATATCACTATAGAAACGCGACTTCCCAATAGGCCGCCTGTCCGAAATGCGCGCCGCTGCACGGCGACGTGTGATGGTAACAAGAACATTCGGGCTATAGGTAATGAATTTTGAAGGTGAGACCCAAATGTCCCGCACATGTGAATTGACCGCTAAATCGGTACAGTACGGCAACAATGTGAGCCACGCGAACAACAGAACGCGCCGCCGCTTCCTGCCTAACCTCTGCCACGTTACGCTGATCTCCGAAGCTCTCGGTCAGAGCTTTCGTCTGCGTGTTTCGGCCCATGCCCTGCGCACCGTTGAACATCGCGGTGGTCTGGATGCATTCTTGAACAAGGCTGACGAGAAGGAGCTGTCACAGCGTGCACGCCTCCTGAAGCGTCAGATTGCCAAGAAGTCGGCTGAAGCACCTGTTGCTGCCTGATCGGCCAACACGGTTCTAAAATCGTAATCGCTTGAGGCCAGCGCTCGCTGGCCTTATTGTTGCTGGTTCCATTACCCAGGATAAAAAAATGCCGCTTTCGCGCGCCTATACCCTGTCAGATTTCATTTTCCCCGTGCTCGCCATGTGCGCGGTGGTGGCTGCATCCAACATATTGGTGCAGTACCCGTTCAGTCACTTTGGACTGGGCGAAATCCTGACCTACGGTGCCTTCACCTATCCCGTTGCCTTCCTTGTCAATGATCTGTCGAACCGACGCTTCGGCCCGCAATTCGCCCGTAAGGTCGTCTATGCCGGTTTTTTCATCGCGGTCATCCTGTCGATCTGGCTGGCAACGCCGCGTATAGCCATCGCTTCGGGCACAGCATTTCTGTGCGCCCAGCTTCTCGACATCACGGTGTTCAGCAAGCTGCGCCAGCTCACCTGGTGGAAAGCGCCGTTCGCTTCGGCTGTTTTTGGCTCGCTGCTGGATACGGTACTTTTCTTCTCCATTGCCTTTGCCACCCAGTTTGCCTGGATCGACACAGCAACGGGACAAGCAGACTCATCTCTGGCCACGCTGGTGCCCTTCTTTGGCAGCGAGATACCGTTGTGGATGTCCCTCAGCTTTGGCGACCTGATGGTGAAGATTGTCATGGCGGTGGTGATGCTGGTGCCTTACGGCGCGATCCTTGCCATTTTCGCCCCGGCGATCTACTCAGCCAACCGGAATTCCAGATAGAGATTTCTCTGCAGGATCGACGTGTTGTCGTCTGACATCATCGAGATGCGCGTCGACCCATCTCTGGCCTGCCAGACATCCAGCCCTTCCATATTGTCAATCTGGTCACGCATATCCGCTTCGAGAATGGACGGACCATCGACCGTCGCGCCCGGCTTGATATCGGTAGCGGCAATCCGGCGGATGCGCAGCGTGACGCCTGTGGCGAAGCTGAAACGCCGCTCCAGCAGCAGCAGATCGCCATTGGGCAGAAAGTCGCCGTCGCTGATATCAAAGCTATCCAGCCGTTTGATATAGAAGATACCCCTGCCGGGCCCTTCAAGCACTGCGGCATAGATATCGCCCGCTTTGTTGATACTTTTTTCCGTCACCGCAACCCGCGCACCGCGCAACGGGCTTGCCGAAGGCGCATAGGTGACAGTTTCAAAGGCGCGATTGTTGCGCAGTTCACTTTTCGGAACTGGCAGCGGCAAATCTTTTGGACGTGAGGCAAAATTCTTCAGATCCAGATCAAACTCGGCGATCCGGTGGACACGCTCGAACGAGACTGTGACCGTCCTGCCCGATACGGCCATGCCCTCCGCATCCGAATTGCGTTTGCCTTCAACGGCATTGCCCTCGGCATCCTGAATCGGCGCCAGTCGGAAATCCGTGATCGAGACGGGAACACCTTTGGCGTCCCGCTGCATGTCTCCCGCATACCAGAAGCCCGTATCGGTAATGCCGAGAAAGGTCTTGCCCGCATCGAGATAGCGAAACGCCGACATGCCGCCGAAATCACGGTTGCTGGAGCGCAGTTCCAGCCCACCGACAAATTCGAGGTCGCCAAACCGCGTTTCGGTGGAGCCTACGCGGAAGTAAGCAACGGGCCGCACCGTGACGACTATCGGCGTAACGCCGTTCGTTTGCGCCAGGGAAGGCGACACGCACAGGATGGCCATCAAAGGTAAAAGCCGCAAGCGCCGGGCAAGCAGCGCGATGCGGCTCATCTCAACGTTTCCGCGCAGATGATCTACCCGCTGCGTGGCGCTGTTCCTGTTCTTCGAACAGCGAAGCAAGCTGCTCTGTCATGGCACCGGCCAGTTCTTCCGCATCCACGATGGTCACCGCGCGTCTGTAATAACGCGTCACATCATGGCCGATACCGATGGCGATCAGTTCGACGGGAGAGCGGGTTTCAATCTCTTCGATCACGGCGCGCAGGTGCCGTTCGAGATAATTACCGGGGTTGACCGACAGTGTGGAATCGTCGACCGGCGCACCATCGGAAATCATCATCAGGATCTTGCGCTGCTCGGGCCGTCCCAGCAAACGCTGGTGCGCCCAGATCAGGGCTTCACCGTCGATGTTTTCCTTCAGCAGCCCTTCGCGCATCATCAGCCCAAGATTGCGCCTGGAACGGCGCCACGGGGCGTCAGCACGCTTGTAGACGATATGGCGCAGATCGTTGAGACGGCCGGGGTTGGCGGGTTTGCCGCGTTCCAGCCACGCCTCACGCGCCTGCCCACCCTTCCACGCCTTGGTGGTGAAGCCGAGAATCTCCACTTTCACACCGCAGCGCTCAAGCGTCCGTGCCAGAATATCTGCGCAGGTCGCCGCGACGGTAATCGGGCGTCCACGCATGGAACCGGAATTATCGATCAGCAGCGTGACGATCGTATCGCGGAAATCCGTATCGCGTTCCTGCTTATAGGACAGGGGCTGCGTGGGATCGATCACAACGCGCACGAGACGCGCCGGATCGAGATAGCCCTCTTCCAGGTCGAAATCCCATGACCGGTTCTGCTGCGCCATCAACCGGCGTTGCAAACGGTTTGCCAGACGGCCGACGACACCGGAAAGATTGGCGAGCTGCTTGTCGAGGAATGCGCGCAGACGCTCCAGTTCCGCATCGTCGCACAGCTCTTCCGCATCGGTGGTTTCGTCGAATTCCTGCGTGAAAATCTTGTAGCCGCTCTCACTGCCGAGATTGGAAAACGGCTGATTCGGACGGCGTGCCTCACCGGGCATTTCCGCATCCGTATCCGCGTCGTCGTCTATCTCGTCGGATGAGGCATCGGCCGCTTCGGTCTCGCCCGACTGGCTGTCATCGCTGGCACTTTCCGAATCATCGTCCTCGGATGCATCGCTGCCCTCGTCCTCGTCGGAGCCACCCTCGTTGTTCTCTTCGGGCTCAGGCGCATCGTCGTTGTTTTCCTGGTCCTCGTCCTGCTCGTTTTCCTGCGACAGCTCTTCGGCCATCTCCATGGAAGCCAGCATTTCGCGGACAACGCGCGCAAAGGCGTTCTGATCGTTGATCTTGTCACCGAGATGCTCAAGATCGGCCGCGGCCTTTTCCTCGATCCAGTCACGCCAGAGATCGACGACATTGCCAGCGGATTCAGGGGCTTTGCGGCCGGTCAGCTTTTCGCGCACCACAAGGGCAATTGCTTCTTCCAGCGGCGCTTCCGCCTTGTCTGTAATGGCAGGGAAATTGGCACGTGAATATTTGTCCGAAAGCATCGAAGTGAGGTTTTCGGCCATGCCATCCATGCGCAAGGCACCGATCGCCTCGACGCGGGCCTGTTCGACCGCATCGAAAATGGCGCGCGCCTGTTTGCCTTCCGGCGCCAGAGTCGCGTGGATGCGATCATTGTGGCACGCCTTGCGCAACGCCATGGAATCGCCAATACCGCGGGTGACCGCAATATCATTCGCCGTCGGGCGTTTTGGCAGATCGGGCAGACGCGCCCGGTGTCCGGTCAGCGCCGGACGATCATTGCCAAACCCGACTTCCATTTCATGGTCACCGGCAATGGCCCGCATGCAGGCCGTAACCGCGCGCTTGAAAGGCTCGGAATCAACCGGACCTTTCGGATTTGTGCGTGAATTGTCTCCCGGGCCCGCCATGCTCTGATGACGCTCAGCCTATGACCACATTGGCCGTCGACTCCGGCAGTTCCTTGCCGAACGCACGCTGATAGAACTCGGCAACGATCGGACGTTCCAGTTCATCGCATTTGTTGAGGAAGGTCAGACGGAAGGCGAAGCCGACATCCTTGAAGATATCGGCATTTTCAGCCCAGGTAATGACTGTACGCGGGCTCATCACCGTCGACAGGTCGCCATTGATGAAGGCCGCACGGGTCATGTCGGCAACGCGAACCATCTTCGAGACGATCTCCTTGCCTTCCTTGTTCTGGTAGTGCTTGGCTTTGGCCGCAACGATAGCCGCTTCATTGTCATGCGGCAGATAATTCAGCGTCGTCACGATGGACCAGCGATCCATCTGCGCCTGGTTGATCTGCTGCGTGCCGTGATAGAGGCCGGTCGTATCGCCGAGACCAACGGTGTTGGCCGTTGAGAACAGGCGGAAAGCCGGGTGCGGGCGGATGACGCGGCTCTGGTCGAGCAGGGTCAGGCGGCCGGATGATTCAAGGACGCGCTGAATCACGAACATAACGTCCGGACGGCCCGCATCGTATTCGTCGAAAACCAGCGCCACATTGTGCTGGTAGGCCCATGGCAGGATACCGTCACGGAATTCCGTGATCTGCATGCCTTCCTTGACGACGATCGCATCCTTGCCGACGAGATCGATACGGCTGACGTGGCTGTCGAGGTTGACACGCACGCACGGCCAGTTGAGGCGGGCGGCGACCTGTTCGATGTGGGTTGATTTACCTGTGCCGTGGTAGCCGGACACCATGACGCGCCGGTTGAAGGCAAACCCGGCCAGAATGGCCAGCGTGGTTTGTTTGTCGAAGAGATAATCCGGATCGGTCTCCGGCACGTAAGCATCGCCTGCCTTGTAGGCAGGGACCATCATGTCGGTATCAAATCCGAAAAGCTTTGCGGCAGAAACCGTTGTATCCGGCAAATTCGCAATATCGCGATCAACCTTATTCATCATGCCTCCAGCGCGACTGCACGCGCAGACGCAATAAGATAGTCACACCCATGAAGCCTCAATGGGGAGGCTTCGAATTCAGCCAAACAAGGTCCTTAGCAAAAACCAGCCTGTTTGAGCAATTGATAAGCCTGGATAACGTCGCGGAAACGATCCTCGGAAGCCCGATCACCGCCGTTTGCATCGGGATGATGGCGCTTCACCAACTCCTTATAGCGCGACTTGATGTCTTCGCCAGTGGCTTTTACGTCAAGACCCAGCGTATCCAGCGCTTTTGCTTCCAAAGGCTTGGCTTTGCGCAAGCGCGCGCTCGGCCGAGCATCCCCGAACACGCTGTTCGGGTCACGGAAACGATTCTGATAGGCGGCCCGGCCCGAACGCAACTTGGAAAAGTCCGGCGACGTCTTGGCACCACCGGATGCTGCAGCCGCAGCACTGGCGCCAGCACCGCTGCCCGGCAGACCTGCAACGGTCCAGGTGGGGCGATCGCCCGTCAGAGCTTCCTTCTGATAGCGCGCAACCTCCACATCGGAGAGGCCTGAAAAATAATTGTAGCCTTTGTTGTACTCGCGGACATGATCGATGCAGAAATGGAAGAACTCGCCTTCTTTCATGCGCCCGACCGGCGCGCGGTGCGGACCAGGCTTGTCACAGCCATCCCACTGGCACACGGGAACGCGCGATTTCTCCTCTTCCGCCTTTTTCGGGCGAATGCGGATGCTGTCAAAATATTTCGAATTTGAGGTCATTGCGTACGATTATCAACGGATTGGTTTACAAGACAAGAATTGACAATTGCCCATGGATCAACCTAACGCCTGAAATGGCGGTAAATTTGTGATCATGTACGGATTTGCCAAATGAAACTACCATATGGGCGCAGGAGAACGAAATGTCCACTCAGTCAGCGATCGAAAACAAACTGACGCAGGCTTTTCATCCTGTTTCACTGGCCGTCATCAACGAAAGTCATCTGCACGCCGGCCACCATCATGAAGACAGCGGGCATCATGCCACATTCGACGGATCCGGTGAAACGCATTTTCGCGTGCGCATTGTCGCACAAGCATTTGAGGGCCTATCGCGCGTTGCGCGCCATCGGGCAATCAATGACGTCCTGAAGGAGGAACTGGCGGGTAGCGTCCACGCGCTTGCGCTCGAACCCTCAGCTCCAGGTGAAGCAACCCGCCGGAAAGCCTAGAGGTCCGGACCTTAGCCTGCCTGCATCAATTGACGTTGCAGGCCGGCGATCATTTCCGCCTGCAACTCGCTCTCCTCACTGTAGGCAGCGGCAGCCTGCCGAAGCATCCCGATCAGTTGAAAACGCTCGTCCACACTCAGACGCGCCCGCAACATCGGCATCATATCCCTGGCAATCGATGGAAACGAGCCTCGACGCGTCGTGTAGCGCCAGGCTTTTCTGAACATCCTATCGGGATCGTTGATCTGCATCGGCCCTCTGACAAGCGCGATGATCTTCAGTCTTTCGTCATTGGTCAACGGCGCGCCGGTGCGCACCAGCTGGATCATCAAGACAGTTGCCGCCAGCCGCGGATCGCGAATGCGCCCGTGACGCGAACCGATGAAACCTTCAAACACGCGTTTGCCTTTGTTTCTCAGGTGATGAGTATCTTTGTCCAGTTCCCGAACGGAACGAGCGGCCGATTGCAGCCTGAAAATCAAATAAAAAAGCGAGGCAATTCCACTTAGAATAGCAACAATAATATGCATTCAACCCCAGCGCATAAGCGGGAATGCGTTTTAAAAACAATATCTTAAAATATCCAAACCAATACAGGCAGCTTAACCCGTTTTGGTTTTCTCGTCATCCTCCAAAGGTCGAATACGAAGCCGCGTAATGCGGTTTTTTTCGCGCTTCAACACTGTGAACCGCTTGCCGTGGAAGGTGAATGCCTGCTTTTCCGTGGGAATGCTCTGGGTTTCATGGATGACGAGACCAGCAATGGTTGTGGCTTCGGCATCGGGAAGGTTCCAGTCCAGTGCACGGTTCAGGTCGCGAATCGGAACGGAGCCGTCGACCAGCACCGAACCATCCGGCTGAGGACGGCAACCCTGAACGTCGATGTCGTGTTCATCCGCGATATCGCCGACAATCTCTTCCAGAATGTCTTCGAGCGTGATCAGCCCCTGCACATCGCCGTATTCGTCCACGACGATAGCTATGTGCGCCTTGCGGCGCAGGAACGCATTAAGCTGGTCCTGCAGGGTCGTTGTATCGGGCACAAACCACGGTTTCGTCGCAACCTTCATGATGTTGATCTTGGAGAAATCCCGATTTGAATCGCGAATGGCACGCACCAAATCCTTCGCATGGACGACGCCAACAATATTGTCATTGTCACCGCGCCAGACCGGGATGCGGGTATGGTGGCTCGCCAGAATCTGGCTGATGATCTCCTCGATCGGATCATCCGCATTGATCGAATCCATATCAGTCCGGTGAATCATGACGTCGTAAACTTCGAGTTCACGCAGATCGAGCAAGCCGCCGATCTGGTCGCGGTCGCGTTTCACCACCGAACCGTCGCGGTGCAGGAGATCGACGGCGCCGCGCAGTTCCTCCTGCGCCGAGAGCATCGACGTCACGGAACCAAGATCAATACCGAACAGGCCAAGGATGCGGCGCACGATCCAGTTGACGAGATCCGACAGTGGCCCAAAGATCATCACCGCAATCTGAGCAAACCGCACAAGCGCCAGCGCATTGCGGTCCGGGCTGGAAATCGCCCAGGATTTTGGCAGGACCTCGGCAAAAATAACCAGAAGCACGGTCATGATCGCGGTGGCATAGGCAACGCCCGCCTGCCCGAACAGATTGAGCAGCATGCTTGTCGTCAGCGAGGACGCGAGAATATTGATCAGGTTGTTACCGATCAGCATGACGCCGATCAGGCGATCGCGCTTTTCGATAAGGCCTTCGACAACGGTTGCGCGGTCATCACCCCGTTTGGAAAGCCGGTGCATACGGGCGCGTGATACGGCGGTCAGCGCAGTTTCGGATCCTGAAAACAGACCAGACATCAGGATCAGAAGGAAGATGATTCCGCAAAAGATCCAGAGTTCCAGGTTCATTTTGGGTGCTTCTCCTGCAAAAAGCTGAGGACTGCCGACGGCGGCACATCCCTGGCGATAAAGGACTGACCAATCCCCCGCGTCAGGATAAAGGTCAGCGCGCCGCGCGCCACCTTTTTATCCTGCGCGATATAATCCATCAGTTTGTCCGCCGGGGGCAACTCGCCTGGAATGTCACCGATGGAAACCGGCAATCCCACATGGCGCAAATGTGCTTCGACCCGCTTGGCATCGTCGTCGCTCGCCAGATTCATTTTGACCGAGAACTGGTGCGCAAGAACCATGCCGATGGCAACGCCCTCGCCGTGCACGAGGCGGGCAGAATCGTAATGCGTGGCCGTTTCCAGCGCATGGCCGAACGTGTGGCCGAGGTTGAGCAACGCCCGGTCACCGGTCTCGCGCTCATCACGGGCCACGACATCGGCCTTTGACTGGCAGGATACGGCGATAGCCTGGATGCGCTCGGGTCCGCCGTCAAAAATGCCCTGCCAGTTCTTTTCGAGCCAAGCGAAGAAATCCGGCCGGTCGATCAACCCGTATTTGGCGACTTCCGCATAGCCTGCACGAAATTCGCGCGGACTCAGCGTGTCGAGCACATCCGTGTCGGCCAGCACCAGTTGCGGCTGATAGAATGCACCCACAAGGTTCTTGCCGTGCGCCGTATTGATGCCGGTCTTGCCGCCAACGGAAGAATCCACCTGGGCCAGCAGGGAAGTCGGTATCTGTACGAAGCCCATGCCGCGCCGGGCGATGCTCGCAGCAAAACCCGCAAGATCACCGATCACGCCGCCGCCAAAGGCGATCACGATATCGCCGCGCTCCAGCCTTGCCGAAAGAATTGCATTGGTGACGGTTTCAAGCGTTGCAAAGCCTTTCGACTTTTCGCCGGGAGTGACAAGTATCGGTGTCGACTCGATCCCGCCCGCCTTCAGACTGTCCGTCAAATGCTGCAGATGCAGCGCGGCAACGTTCTCGTCGCTGACGATGGCAACGCGCCTTGCGCCCGTGCGCGCGGCAATCTCCTGCCCGGCACGATCGATCAGACCCGACCCGATGAGAATATCATAGGAACGGTCCCCGAGTTTCACCGGAACTGTCGTCTGCTCGCTCATCGCGGGAATTCCTTGTCGTCCAGATGCTGTGAAACAGCCTGCATCGCTTCAAGCGCGATGATTTCTTTCTTTTCCTCGCGGGAGAGAATGGTGAGATCCGCCCGCGCGTAGACCGGATAGCGTTCGCTCATCAGCCGCTCCATGACAGCCCGCGGATTGTCGTTCTTCAGGAGCGGCCGGTTCTGCTTGCGCACCACCCGGTTCATCAACACGTCGAGTTCCGCGTTGAGCCAGATCGATATGCCTTCCGATGCGATCGTGCCCCGCGTCTGCTCATTCATGTAGGCGCCACCGCCCGTTGCCAGAACAATAGGTCCGTCTTCAAGCATACGCGCGATGACCCGGCGTTCCAGATCGCGGAACTCTGCTTCACCATAAGCCTCGAACAGTTCAGGAATGCTCATGGTCGAGACTTTTTCAATCTCGTTATCGGCATCAAAAAACGGCAATTCGACCAGCGAAGCCAGTTTTTTACCCACAGTGGATTTTCCTGCGCCCATCAATCCGACGAGCACAATAGACCTGTGTCCAAGGCGTTCGCGGATGGATCGCGCCAACTCCGGAACCTGTGCCGCGCCAAGAATATCGTCAATGCTGTTCATAAATGCGTTTCGACAGGAAAACCGGGCTTTCGTCAAGCAAAGTCCTCCCGTCAGACCTTCATCAATTCATAAGAGTTTCCGTTGCAAGATTATGGAACACGAAAAGCAAGCTTGCAAAGTCGATTTGATGCCAACACTGACCCGATTGATCATCACCCTCGCGGTTCTCGCCGGGCTCGTCTATGCGGGGATGCTGGCGCTCGTGACGTTTGTACACCCAACGCAAACGGATCTCACCATTCGCATTCCAACCGAAAAGCTCAATCCCAAACCGGTCAATCCAAAGTGAAGCCATGCGCGCAGCAGCAGCGATAGAGACGTTTCTTGAGATGATGAGCGCCGAACGCGGCGCGGCCCAGAATACGCTCGATTCCTATCGCCGCGATCTGGAAGATGCGGCAACATTCTCCAGCGCCACCGGGGTACAGCTGACCTTGGCGGAGCCCGGAACAATCCGCGCCTATCTCAATGATATAGCCGGTCGCGGCTATGCGTCCACCTCGCAGGCACGGCGGCTGTCCGCCCTGCGCCAGTTCTTCCGCTTCCTCTATACGGAAAATATCCGCGCTGACGATCCGACGGGTACGCTGGATGCGCCCAAGAAGGACCGTTCGCTGCCAAAAATTCTCAGCGAGGCGGATGTCGAGAAGCTGCTGGGGCGTGCTGAACTGGAAACTCTCGACACGACGACACCTGCAGGCGACCATCTGAGAGCCTTGCGCCTGCACGCGCTGCTCGAAATTCTCTATGCAACGGGCTTGCGCGTTTCCGAACTGGTCGGATTGCCTGTCACGATCGCCCGTTCCGATCACCGCTTTCTGATGGTGCGCGGCAAAGGGTCGAAAGACCGCATGGTGCCTCTTTCGGGCAAGGCACGTGAAGCCATGACCAAATATCTCGCGGTGCGCGATGCTTTGCCAAATCTTGCCGACAATCCCTGGCTTTTCCCCGCGATTTCCGAAAGCGGTTTCCTGGCCCGGCAGGTCTTTGCGCGCGAACTCAAGGGCCTTGCCGCCCGTGCCGGACTTGTTACTTCGGCAATTTCTCCCCACGTGTTACGGCATGCCTTCGCCAGCCATCTCCTACAGAATGGCGCGGACCTGCGTGCGGTACAACAATTGCTGGGCCACTCGGATATTTCCACGACCCAGATTTATACCCATGTCATGGAGGAGCGGCTGCACCGCCTTGTCACGGAGCACCACCCTCTGGCAGACTGAACCCTTCCCCCCGCAAAACAGGCGGGACCATAGACCTTGGCGGGAAATTCTATGTGGCGGCTGTTGAAAAAGCTGTTTTCGGGACCGGAGCCATCGCCTGTCGAGACGGACAGCGAAGTGATCCGCTTTGACGAAAAAGGCTTCATGCGAACCAGCCAGTTGATCCGCTCCATGGGATGGCGGGAACACTGGAACTGGGACGAGATCGATGGCCTTGGCTTCTCTTTCAAACAGGCCATGTTTCCGGACCCGTGGTTCGGCGACTACATGGAGAGCGAGTGGTTCATCATCGTCGAAAACGACAATGGTCCTGAGCATATCTATTTTGACGCGGACTGGCTGAATATCGACCATCTTCCGCCTGCCCTGTCGCAAAACATGCCTGACCTTGACCCGGACGAGTTGCGCAAGGGCCTTCACAACGCATCCCTCGGTTTTCACCACTATGACGGCGCTGGCCAGTGGATCGGCTGGCAACGACCCAAGCCTGCCAAACGCACAAGATCGGCGAAGAAACCGGATCCGAAACCCAAGACAGCACCGGCCAAACGCCTGAGATCAACCAAGAAGCCAGGCGCTTAGTTGCGCCCGTACCTGTCCCCTGAATGAAAGCACGCCCTTGAACCTCAGCCTTATCCACGGGATTCCACCACACCTTCGCCGGAATTATCTCTATAACTGGCCCCGCGAACGCGCCTTGTCGGCCATGCTTCCTTGACATGAGCGTCCGCAACAGCCAGTTAGGTCGTGAAAAATCCACCGTTTTGCAGGCAGACACGTCGTCCATGTACAACTATCTCGATTTCGAAAAGCCAGTTGCTGATCTCGATGGCAAGATTCTCGAACTGAAGAAGCTTGCGGAAGAAGGCGGTGCGCTCGACACCAATGACGAGATCACTCGTCTGGAAAAACGGTCGGCAGAGGCCTTGCGCGATCTCTATCGCAAGTTGACGCCGTGGCAGAAGGCGCAGATCGCCCGCCATCCGGACCGTCCGCATTGCGTCGACTATATCGCCAAGCTCTTCACGGATTTCACGCCGCTCGCCGGCGACCGCAACTTTGCCGAAGACGAAGCTATCCAGGCGGGTCTTGCCCGTTTCAATGGTCAGGCCGTTGCAGTGATCGGTCAGGAAAAGGGCAATGACACAAAGTCCCGACTGAAGCACAATTTCGGTATGGCCATGCCTGAGGGCTACCGCAAGGCCGTGCGTATCATGGATCTGGCCGACCGGTTCAACCTTCCAGTGATCACGCTCGTGGATACGGCGGGTGCCTTTCCGGGTATTGCCGCGGAAGAACGCGGACAGGCAGAAGCCATTGCCCGTTCGACCGCCGCATCCCTCAATCTGAAAGTACCGATGGTTTCCGTCATCATCGGCGAGGGTGGCTCCGGCGGCGCCATCGCCATTGCCACGGCGAATCGCGTCTACATGCTCGAACATGCGATTTATTCGGTAATCTCACCTGAAGGTGCTGCATCGATTCTCTGGCATGATTCCACCCGCGCCAAGGATGCTGCAACCAACATGCGCATTACAGCTCAGGATTTGTACGAGCTCAAAATCATTGACGGCATTATCCCCGAGCCCATGGGCGGCGCCCACCGCGGCAAGGAAGCCGTGATCGAAGCCACCGGCAATATCATCAACGTTGCCTTGAAATCCATGGCGGCGATGGACGGTGAAGCGCTGAAAAAAGACCGGCGCGACAAATTCCTCGCCATCGGGCGCAACCTTTAAGACATGAACAAAAGCCCGGGCACGTTCCGGGCTTTTTCTTTTCCACCGAAATAGCGCGGCCAACCGCAACAGGAACCTGTATTTCCGGCATTAAGCCGCCGAATAAATCAGGGTGCGACGTTCCCGCAAAAAATTGTTGCAGTTTTTTTGCCAAAGCTGCTTGCAATTCACAGCCCAACCGATTACCAACCGCCCTGCGCAGACGAACGCGCATTTGTGGCACGCGCCCGTAGCTCAGCTGGATAGAGCACCAGACTACGAATCTGGGGGTCAGAGGTTCGAATCCTTTCGGGCGCGCCATTCCTTCCCAAAGCCTCGATATGTTTGTCCAACCCGATTGCACGTGCGGCTATGTCATTCCGGCAGCGCGGATTGATGGCAGCATCGGCACGTAAAAAAGTCCCGCGACTATGCCAGTGAGTGGCAGACTTCACAGATCAGCACCGCAATACCCACCACGACGCCGAAGGCGAGCAAATGCACCCAGACGGGTGTCGTGTAATGGAAATATTGCTTGTCATCATAATCTTCGTGCAAGGCGCCGTGCTCTCGTGGACTTCAGAAGCCTTATCCTGACGGAGACTGCCATGAACAAACAGCAAGACCATGCTCATTGCGCGGCCTTTGGAGAATTCGGATTTGCCAAGTCGGCTTGCAGGACGAAAAGTCTGCCCGTAACGGGAGATCGGCGGCTTCCAATATTGCGTCGTCGGTGACGGGTCGGGCTGGCCTAAACCGCTGTTCTTTCTCTTTGATCTCCAGTCCGGCCGGGGAACGAATATGCAGCCCAGCAGTTAAGGAAAGCCGACGATTGAACCGCGGCAGAGACTTGCCGTGGCCGGGCCATCTGATTCTCGTACACTTCAATTCTCTTCAGGATGCACGAAGGGATGGCATGATGCGAAAACTGTTCACCCAAATCGCCAACAAGGTCGCCCTGTTTGCCGGCAAGCCGCTGACGTTCATCCTCTGTTGTCTGGTTGTTGTCGTCTGGGCGGTGAGCGGACCGATATTCGGCTTTTCCGATACGTGGCAACTCGTCATCAACACCGGTACGACAATCATCACCTTCCTCATGGTGTTTCTCATCCAGAACACACAGAACCGCGACGGCGTGGCCATTCAGGCCAAACTGGATGAGTTGGTACGGGTCTCGAAGGGTGAAAATGTCTTCATCGGCATCGAGCATCTGACCGAGGAGGAAGTGGAAGAATTCCGCAACCGGTGCGAGGCTGCCGCGCGCAAAGCCGATAAGGAACTGGCAGCCCGCAACAAGAAGAAGTAGGCCACGCCTTTAGCGGGCCTATAGGGGGCACAATTGACGTGATTCCACCTGCCCCAATTTAGCCATCCACTCCTCACTTCCTGCAAAGCAGCTATGCATTCTTGTCACTGCAAGTTTTGCCGGGCATCGACTATATGCAGCTCACGATCAAGAAATGATCCAACAAACAAGAAGTTACCAAGGTGAGTGAAATGAATCTGATCCGCTCTTACAATAACTGGCGCCGTTATCGTGACACTGTCACAGAACTGAACCGCCTGTCCGCACGTGAACTGAACGACCTCGGCATCTCCCGTGGCGATATCGCCTTCGTTGCCAAGAAGGCCGCAGCTGCGCGCTAATAGAATTTAGAGTTAGCGTTCGGGATGACCTCCTCCCAGGTTCCGAACGTTCAAAGGCCGGCACTCCTCCTCCCAGTCGGCCTTTACAAATAGCACCCACCGCACCTCCTCCCGCGGTGGGTGTTGTTTTTTCAGGCCCCGCCTGATTTTGCTGTGCCTTTTCGCAGCGTTGCACCCCGCCTCCTTTCCCCGTATCAGTCACCCGGTATCAGTCGAACGACGCACCGGCGGAGGAACTTCATGGCAAGCGGCATCCATCACATCACCCTGATCACACGCAACGTTCAGGCGAACGTGGACTTTTATGTCGGCTTTCTCGGCCTTCGCCTTGTCAAGCGTACAGGCGGCTATGAAGATGCGACCCAGCTGCACCTCTTCTACGGTGACGCCGCGGCAACCCCCGGCTCCCTGATCACCTTTCTCGTCTGGGAAGACGGATCACTTGGCCGGGTCGGGTATGGCCAGCCTAGTGAAATCTCGCTTGCCATTACGCCCGAAGCCATCGGCTTCTGGCTGACCCGGGCACTTCAGCACAATGTTGCCACGACCGGCCCCGCACAGGAATTCGGTGAACCGGTCCTGCGCCTGAAAGATCCGGATGGCGTTATCGTCAAACTTGTCGGAACATCGGCGGTGAAGAATGCTGCGCCCTGGACCGGCGATGGCATTTCCGGGGCTGACGCCATCCAACGCATTCGCGGCGCTACCGTCCTCACCGAACAGCCGCAGGCCACCTGCACATTTCTGGAAAGCTATTTCGGTTACAGCGTCGGCGAGCGTACCGACACCATTGTCCGAATGGTTTCAGCGTCGGGCGATTGTGTCGACGTGCGAGATGCCACCGGCTTCTGGAGTTCGGCACCCGGGACGGGAACGATCGATCACATCGCCTTCCGCGCGCCCGACATCGCCCGCATCCAAAAGACATATGACCGCCTGGTCAAGGACGGGTCGGACGCAACAGCTATGCATGACCGCAAGTACTTTTATTCCATCTATGTGCGGGAGCCCGGCGGCACGTTGTTTGAGATGGCAACGGACGGGCCCGGCATGCTGATTGACGAGCCGCCGGAAACGCTCGGCACAAAACTGTTCATTCCGCCGCATTTTGCCGAAGAAACTGAAAACCTCAAGGTGATGCTGCCGCAGTTCGGCCTGCCCGGCGAGGACAGGTTCATCTACCGCGAGCTGCCATTCGTGCATCGTGTCTACACACCCGATCAAGCCGGTGACCTGACTCTTGTGCTTTTGCATGGCTCCGACGGCAATGAGACCATGCTGCTGCCACTTGCCGCCAATGCCGCTGCGCTCGCGACTCTTATTGGCCTGCGCGGCCGCAGCACCGAGGAGGGTATCGGCCGCTGGTTCCGCCGCTTCGGACCGTTGAGCTTTGACCAGCAGGACATCCGCGCGGAAGCCGATGCTCTCGCGGGGTTCATCGAGGGTGCAGTCGAGGCCTACCATCTCGATCTGCAACGTACCGTATTTCTGGGTTATTCCAATGGCGCCAATATGCTGGTTGCAACCATGCTGCTGCATCCAGGCGCAATCAGGAACGCGGTGCTTCTGCGTGCCATGAATGTTCTCGAAGAAACGCCTCGCGTTGATTTGAGCGATGCACGCATTCTGATGGTGAACGGCGAACACGATCTGTTCGGTGCGCAGGCGCCGGATCTGGAAGCGTTGCTGCAGCAATCCGGGGCGGACCTCACCGTTGAGCGTGTTCATGCCGGCCATGAAACCGGCCAGCATGATATTGACGCCGTGCGGCAGTGGATTGCAGCTACTCTTGATCAAGAGGCCTGAAATGCAGGAAGGCCCGGCACTTGAGAGCCGGGCCTTATTCATTCTGGTCAGACCAGAGGCTTCAGGTTGGCCTCGATGGAAGCCCGCTTTCCCTCGAGGAACGGCGGCAAGGACAATCCCTCACCCAGCGTTTCCAGAGGTTCATCCACAGTGAAGCCCGGGCCATCCGTGGCAATCTCGAACAGAATACCATTGGGTTCGCGGAAATAAAGCGAGCGGAAGTAGTAACGCTCGACCTCGCCGCTGGATGGCATGCGGAAGCCTTTCAGCCTTTCTGTCCATTCATGCAGTTGCTGCACATCCGGCGCCCGGAACGCCACGTGATGTACGGCGCCCGCACCTTGACGGGCCACGGGAAGGTCTGGCTGGGCCGCGACATGCAATTCAGCAGCAGGGCCACCCTCACCCATGGAGAAGACGTGGACATGACCCGCACCGTCTGGAGATGGATAGGTGCTGGTCTGCCGCATGTTCATCACATGCAGAAGAATGGCCTCCGTGTTGGTGATGTCAGGCACGCTGATCGTGATCGGACCAAGACCTCTGATCTGGTGTTCGGCTGGAACGGGGCTTTTCTCCCACGGATGCGACGGTGCCGCCCCGCCGTCATTGATCAAACGGAACCGCTGGCCTTCGCCGTCCTCGAAATCGAGCGCGTCACGGCCACCGATTTCGGTGACGTCATCTGACTTGACGCCGAGTTCATCAAAGCGTGCTTTCCACCAGGCGAGGCTGCCCTTGCTGCCAACGCGCAAACCCGTGCGCGAAATACTGTGCGTACCGCGCCGTTCCGGACCGACAGGCCAGTCAAAGAACGTCAGGTCCGTCCCCGGCGTTGCTTCGCCGTCGGCGTAAAAGAGGTGATAGGCACTGGTATCATCCTGATTGACTGTCTTTTTGACGAGCCTCAGGCCAAGGGTCTGGGTATAGAACCGCAGGTTTTCCGGTGCGTTCGCCGTAATGGCGGTCAAATGATGAATACCGGTCAATTGTAAAGACATGGAAGCCTCCTGAACTGGTTGCTTGGCGCTCATGCGCCGTTGGAGTGAATATCTGCGCTCCCGGCTCCTCTATAAAGACAGCTTCGTTGCAACCTATGTTCGATGAAACAGAACAATAACATCTGCAATGCCTTCATTGCCGCCGCATAGTCCGCTATAAGAGAACAATGAAATGGCGTTTTGACGATTTGCTGACTTTTCTGGATGTGATGGAGACCGGCAGCATTACTTTGAGCGCGGCACGGCTCAATCTGTCGAAATCCGTTGTCAGCAAGCGCATCACCGATCTTGAGGCGGCGCTTGGCACGGAACTGTTCCAGCGCTCGCCGCGCAAACTGCTGGCTTCGGACAATGCCCACGCTTTTGTCGAGCGTGTCCGGCCTCTCGTGCGCGAGATCATGGATGCAGCCGACACCGTGGGCGAACGTTACAGCGCCATTCGGGGCACCTTGCGCATTACGGCACCGATGACCTTCGGAACATTTTACCTCAGCCGGATGATCGCGGACTTTGCCCGCCAGTACCCCGAACTTGAAATCGCCGTGGAACTCGATGACCGCATGGTCGACCTCGTGCGCGGCGGCTTCGACGTTGGTATTCGCATCGGCATCCTGAAGGACTCAAGCCTGATCGCGCGCAAACTCTGCACGGACCGGCGCGTCATATGCTGCAGTCCCACCTTTGCGGCAGCGAACGGTTTGCCGAAAGATCTTGAAGACCTGGGGCGCTTTGCCTGCATCGATTACTCGAACGTCAACACCAGTCAACTCTGGCAATTCGAGAACGCCTCTGTACCCAGTGAGCCCGTCTCGGTCGCCATGCACGGACGCATCGTGGCCAACAATGGCGAGGCGATGCGCGACATGGCCATATCAGGACTCGGATTGGTCCTTTTGCCCATGTTCATCGCGGCCGATGCCCTGCGCAACGGAACGCTCATCACAGTCCTGCCCGAAGCCCGGCCGCTGCCTTACCGGATCTACGCGGTCTACCCGCCAACCCGGCACGTATCGGCCAAGGTGCGCGCTTTTATCGACCACCTCGCTCGCCATATCGGCGAGCCGCCGATATGGCAAATGCAGGACACTCTGCGTCCCGCCCAGCCCTGATCAGACAGAATCAGAGAGCGAATCACCTGACGGAATTTGCGGGGCTGATCTGGTCATGATCCCAAAATTCATAGCCGGTTTTGCAAAAAACCCTGTAAACACTGGGTATAAACCCCGAAAATGCGCGCTATTCCTGATGACAGAGGCGGCAACGCGTGCCATACAGACGCCTTCGATCAACGAATATACTGAGGAAACCGCCAACATGAATACGTCCGATCTTATCGAGAAGCTCGTCGCTGATCAGGGTCTTACAAAGGTTCAGTCCAAGGCGATTGTTGATAGCGTTCTTAAGGGCATCACCGATGCCGTCGTCGCTGGCGACGAAGTTTCGCTGCCAGGCTTCGGCAAGTTCAAGGTACAGTCGCGCGCCGCTCGCGAAGGCCGTAACCCTGCAACTGGCGCAACGATCAAGATCGCAGCCTCCAAGAAGGTTGCCTTCCAGCCTGCAAAGGCTCTGAAGGATGCCCTCAACGGCTAATCCCCGTTGGTGCTGATTTCTTGAAAGGCGGTGCTCAGGCGCCGCCTTTTTTATTGTCATTGTTGTTCCGATCGAACCTGAAGAGGATAACGTGGTCCTCATCCTCTTCAAACTCATCAATTGGTCTAAAGCCTGCAGATTCCGATATCCGGATCGCATCGAGGTCATCGGCCTCGTGCGAGATATAGGCAAAATGCTCGCCCGCGAAATGCGGAAAGGCGATCTGGGACAGATATTCCTTCAGCATCAGGGCCCCAAGGCCCCTGCCCGCATATGCTGGCTCACCGATAAAAAGATCGACGCTGATGCCCTGCCTGGATTCGGGTAATTCGTCTTCGTAATCGGCATTCCTGTAGCATTGCAGATAACCGAAAGGCTGTTCGCCGTAATAGGCGATGTGGCAGATATCCGGCGTCTCGCCTGTGAACATCGGGCCATATTCTTCTGCCACTTCGCGCGGTGTTATTGGGTCCGGCTGATAGAACGCACGCACATGCGGCTCCATCAGCCATCTTGCCATCAGGGGCAGATAGGACAGCGATGCCGGGTGGAAGGTGATTGCAGGATTCTCAGTCACGATGATCCACCGCCTGTTGGTTGACAAATTGCTCCAGACTGTCGAGCGCACCGCTCCAGCCCTGTCTATGACGGTCACGCGCCGCTTCATCGTAAAACCGCTCGTGAATCAGTGTGAGCAACGTACCGTCCTCCACCTGTTCCAGCACCAGCGTGACCAGCGATTCCCGATCGGGCAGTGTAATCCAGACCCACGTGAACGCCAGACGCTGCTCGATCAGCACTTCGCAATAAACGCCGCTGACATCATGTTGCTCGCCGTCAGGTGTGACAAAGATCACCCGGAATGTGCCGCCAACGCGCGGATCGGCTTCAGCCTTGAGGGTTTTGGCCCCTGCAGGGCCCCACCAGCGCACGATCATGGCAGGATCGGTCCAGGCCGCCCAGACCAGCCGGGGCGGCGCTTTCAAATGGCGTTTCAGCGTCAAGGAAGGTGCAACAGCCATGCTTTGTCCTCGCCAAAAGGGTATTGAACCACGCACGTGATGTGAGAAACAACGGGTCGACAAGCAACAATTGACGAGCGCAGATGCTTCCTGTCAATGGAGCATTGTGAAACGTCTTTGCGCGAATACGATGGGCTGATTGGGCAAAAACAGTGCATTTCGCCATAAATCCGCCCTGTCTTCATTGCAGGTGACGATTGCGTGATTGAGCAATTTGACTCATTGCGGTAAGGCTTTATCAACTATAACGGATGCAAATAGGGGGTTGTGGACAGCAATCCACACAATTTCGACGAAGCGAACTGGTAACAGCTGCGAAGATGAAAATACCGACACATATCCTTGCCCCGTTATTGCTGACCCTGTTTCTGGCAGGCTGCCAGGGTGCGTCAGTAACAGACCTTGCGCCAAAATCGGAAAAGCAACTGTCCGAAAAACTGGTCAAGCTGATGAAGACCAAGGGCATGAGCATGACTGCGCCGATCATGGTGCGCATCTTCAAGGAAGAGAATGCCCTTGAAGTGTGGAAGCGCAAGGACAACGGCCGCTACGATATCGTCACGAGCTACCAGATCTGCAAATGGTCGGGCAAACTTGGCCCGAAATTCATCGAAGGCGACCGTCAGGCACCGGAAGGTTTCTACGCCGTACGCCCCGGGCAGATGAACCCGAAATCCAGCTATTACCTGTCCTTCAACACAGGCTTCCCCAATGCGCTTGACCGGGCTCTGAACCGCACGGGTGCCAATCTGATGGTGCATGGCGCCTGCTCGTCATCCGGCTGCTATTCGATGACGGATGCGCAGGTTCAGGAAATCTATGCCTTCGCCCGTGACGCGTTCAAGGGCGGTCAGGACTCCATCCAGCTTCAGGCATATCCGTTCCGCATGACCGCAGCCAATATGGCGCGCTACAAGGACGATCCGAATTACGCCTTCTGGAAGAATCTGAAGGAAGGCTACGACCACTTCGAGATCACCAAGGTGCCGCCGAAGGTCGACGTGTGCGAGAAGAAATATGTCTTCAACAACACAACCGATCCGAATGCGCCGATTGCAGCGACCGCGACATGCCCGCCCATGCAGCAGCCGGAAACGCTGAAGATGGCCTATCAGAGCTATCAGACCACATATGAGGCGACATTTTCGTCCATGGTCGGCAAGGGTGGCATCCAGCCGCCGAGCCGCTCGATCCAAGGTCTGAACGAAGCCAAGATCATCGCGGAGTGGAGCGCCCGGCGCGCGCGCGGCGAACGGGTAACCCAGGAACCGCCATCCCTGTCGCCGCAGGACAAGGATGCTGCCCTGAAGCCGCAGGTCATGGTGCGCCTCGCTTCCGCTGTGGCTGCAGACAAGGAGCGCGAAGAACGCGACGTCAGCAAACGGCATCGCATGACGACTGTGGCAGCATTGCCGACCGCTGTACCGGCGGCAACGCCAACGGCCAATCAGGTTGCAACCATCGTACCTGTACCGGTTGCCCAGACCCAGACAACCGCTTCCGTACCGGCGGCGACAGCCGCGCAGGTACAGGACGTGGTAGCTCCAGCAGCCGAGCAGCCGGCAAAGAAGGCATGGTGGAAGATCATTGGCAACTGAGCATGTGGCATTCACTCACTGGGAGTGTCCGGCATGACGGCTGATGTTTATGATCTGCGCGGACTGAACTGCCCGCTACCGGTGCTCAAGACCCGCAAACGTCTGGAAACCATGCCGGAAGGCAGCCGCCTTTGGGTTGCAACCAGCGATCCCCTCGCCGTTATCGACATGCCGAACTTTTGCATGACAGACGGGCACAGGCTCATCGAGACGGTGACCATCGACGGAGGCCACCGCTTCCACATCGAACGCGGTTAATCCATAATTGCAGAGAGACCAATTCGTGGTTCGTGGTTCGACAAGCTCACCATGACGGAGAGGGAAGCTGCAAGGATAATCGCAAAGATTGCGGTCTGAACAGTCTCGCAGAGTATAGCTCCCTGCAACCCTCCATCTCCCTCATGGTGAGCTTGTCGAACCACGGACTCATGGTGGGCTTCCCGAGCTTGTCAAGGAGCGAACCACGCATAGTATGATGCGCAGTATTTGACCGTCTGTTACTGCCCGAATGAGCGGCTTCCCGCCTAGACCTTCAGTCCCGGTATGGCCAATGGATTCTCGAAGAGCGCCGCACGATCCGGCGTATCGACCTTAGGCTCGTTGAGGAACGCGCTGAAAAGCTGGGTAACGTAGCTTTCCGGCAAATCCTTCACGATCATCACCAAGCGGGTCTCCCGCCGCCCCTCAGGCCAGGCAGCAAGCCGCGCCGGCGGATGGAAAATCTGCTGCACGCCGTGAATGACCAGCGGACGCTCCGGATCATCCGCCAGTTGCACGATGCCTTTCACCCGCAGCAATTTCTCGCCATGCGCAGAACGCAGCAGATCGAGAAACATCTCAAAACCGGCCCGCGGCACGGGCGCGTCATGCGTCAGCGAGAACGAGCGTATCGCCGCATCGTGGCGGTTGACATCATGGTGGTGGTGATCATGAGATGCATGATCGTGATCATGATGATGCCCATGATCGTGGTTGTGATGATCGTGGTGGTGGTGATCCGCGTGATGCTCAGCCTCTTCACGTTCATGCTCGCGGTCGCGGTAGGCTTCCGCTTTCAGCCAGCGCTGCACATCGATGGTCTTTGTCTCGGGATTATAAACACCGCATTCGAACAGCGCCGCAAATCCGGTGCGCGCGTCCCCCACATCAATGAGATCAGCGCCGGGATTGAGCGTGGCAAGCCGAGCACGCAGCGCCGGCAGCCCCTGCGCTGCTTCCGGCATGTCGGTCTTGGTCACGACTATACGATCGGCGACCGCAGCCTGCTTGACGGCTTCTTCGTGGGCATCGAGCGTAGCCATGCCATTGACCGCATCAACCGTGGTGATCACACCGTCGACGCGGAATGCCTGCAGCAGAACGGGATGCCCCATGATCGCGTGCAGTACCGGCGCCGGGTCGGCGAGACCCGTTGTCTCAATGATCACGCGCTTCAGTTTCTTCAATTGCCCCGTCTGCAGACGGTCAATCAGATCTGCAAGCGTATCAACCAGTTCACCCCGGACTGTGCAGCACAGGCAGCCATCCGAAAGCTCGATAACGCCTTCACTCGCCGTTTCCACCAGAAGATGATCGATACCTACATCACCAAATTCGTTGATGATCACAGCCGTATCGGCGAGCGCCGGATCTTTCAGCAACCGATTGAGCAAGGTGGTCTTGCCTGACCCCAGAAATCCCGTGAGTACAGAAACCGGAATGGGGGCATGCAGGCCACTCATGATGATATCCTAATCTTGGCTGGGTTAATTCACTGTCTTCGCGGCATTGGCCGCATCGGTGACCGATGCGCGGTCGGGCCGGGGAACCGGAACGGGGATGCGGCTCAAATCCTTGCCTTTGGTCACGATCTTGGAAGGCAGCAGGGCGACGAGTTCCGCCTGCGGTTCGTGATCCATGCGATACATGTAGGGCGAGCCCTGGACGATGTGGCCCTCGACATCCTTGCCGTCCCAGCTGTCGGAGGCCGCAGCCTCCTTGGAACAGACCGTCGGACGCATGTTCACCGCGACATCGCGGGTCGCCGGGCCGTAAGGCTGCAATGCGTCGAGCGTGTTGCCGGTACCGCGTGTTTCAAAACCCTTGGCCAGCAGCTCGGCTGCCTTGGTGGCACGCCCCTGCTGCTTGAGTTCGCCCAGAACAACAGTGATGATGTTCCGGCCATCGCGGGTGGCCGACCCGACAAGATTGAAGCCGGACGGGCAGACAAAGCCGGTTTTCATGCCGTTTGCGCCTTGGAACCGGCCGATCAACGCATTGAAATTGGCCTGGATTTTGTTGCCGGAATCGATGGCTTCAATATCGAAATAATGCATGTACTGCGGAAATTCCCGCCGCATCTGCACGGTCAGGATCGCGAGGTCACGCGCCGTCGTATAGTGATCATCCGAATGAAGACCATTTGGATTGACGAAATGCGAGCCGTACATGCCCAGGCGTTTGGCTTCCTCATTCATCAGAACGGCAAATTTTTCCGACGAGCCACCCAAAGTCTCGCCGACAGCCATGGCGACATCGTTGGCGGATTTGACCATCAGGATCTTCAGCGCATTGTCCAGCGTCAGTTCGGACCCGGCCTTGTAGCCCATTTTACTCGGCGGCTCTTTTGCCGCACGGGCGGTCATCTTGATCGGCGTATCCAGTGTGATCTGCCCTGATTCGATCATGCGGAACGCCACATAGGCCGTCATCAGCTTGGTCAGCGATGCCGGGTACCAGCGCTGGAACGCATCTTCCTGCGACAAAATCTCGCCCGTCCCCACATCCACTGTGATGTTCGGGCCAGCAAGTGCTGCTGTCGACAGGCCTGCAATGGTTGACACCACGCAACCTGAAAGAAAGAGTGCTACAGTTTTCCGCATTCCAGATATCCAGCCTGTCTGTATAAAGAACCAGGGAAATGGCCTTGTGAATTTATTGCCGGGCTTCCCGCCGGGCCGCAATGGCCTTATCTATCCTATGTGGCAGGCAAAAGGCAAAACACCTTTAAACTGTTCACTGAATTGTCAGAAGTAATCAGCACGTTTGGAGTTGAACCAATATGCCCTTGCTCAATCGCGCCATCGAAATGCAGGAAGAAGTCTCACAGTGGCGCCGCCATCTGCATGAGAATCCGGAACTGATGTTCGATGTCCACGAGACCGCAAAATTTGTGGCCGACAAACTGCATGCCTTCGGCGTCGATGAGGTGGTGACCGGCATTGGCCGGACAGGCGTTGTCGGCATTATTCACGGACGGCATGGCGAAGGACAGACGGTTGGATTGCGCTCCGACATGGATGCGCTCCCTTTAAGCGAAATCACCGGCAAGCCCTATGCGTCGAAAAATCCCGGTACGATGCACGCCTGCGGCCACGATGGCCACACTGCCATGCTGCTCGGAGCAGCGCAGTATCTCGCAGAGACGCGCAACTTCAAGGGTTCAGTCGCCGTAATCTTCCAGCCGGCGGAGGAAGGGGGCGGCGGCGGTCGTGAAATGGTCAAGGAGGGCATGATGGAACGCTTCTCCATCTCCGAAGTCTATGGCATGCATAATATTCCCGGCCTGCCCATCGGTCAGTTTGCCATCCGCAAGGGTCCGATCATGGCCGCAACGGACGAATTCAATATCACCATTGAAGGCCGCGGCGGCCATGCAGCCCAGCCGCACCGCACGATCGACCCTGTTGTGATCGGCGCCCAGTTGGTGAACGCCCTGCAGACCATCGTCTCGCGTGGCACGGATCCGCTGGATTCGGTTGTACTTTCCGTCACCAAATTCCACGCGGGCGATGCGCACAATATCATTCCGCAGAAGGCCGAACTTGCCGGCACCGTGCGCACGCTGCGTCCGGAGATGCGCGACTTTGCCGAAAAGCGCTTGCGTGAAGTGGCTGAGGGCGTGGCAACCGCTTTGGGCGCGGTCGCCAAGGTGGATTATGATCGCAATTACCCCGTTACATTCAATCACGATAACGAGACGGAATTTGCCGCCCGCACGGCCCAGAGCGTGGCCGGCAACAATGCGGTCAATCTGGAGGTCGCCCCGATGATGGCGGGGGAAGATTTCTCCTACATGCTCGAAGCGCGGCCGGGCGCATTCATGTTCATCGGAAATGGCGAGAGCGCCTCGCTGCACAATCCGGCCTATGACTTCAATGATGATGTCATTCCCCATGGCATCAGCTATTGGGTGCAGCTGGCCGAAAGCGCCCTGCCCGCCGCGTCCTGACATTTTGCGACTTGGCCCCTCAAGATGCGTGCATTTCACGCATCTTGAGACTTGGCGTTACCGATGAAAAACAGTATGTCTGGCCGCATGGTCCCGTAGCTCAGTAGGATAGAGCGACAGATTCCTAATCTGTAGGCCACTGGTTCGAATCCAGTCGGGATCACCACTTTCTCATCTCCCTGCACGAAACAATTAAACTGCCGCCGGATATTTTCTACATTTTTGCAGCGGACGTTCCATGCCTGCCCGCGGTTGCCCAACTCGCCTGATTTCATTGAACCATTTGTTTTCATTACGAAATCGTAATGCGGCCAGTCATCTCCGGTTCATTTTCGCAACGCTACCTTGGTTTCACGGGGCGGAACAAACCGCTCGCGATACCAAGGAGACCACCATGAAACGTATCACAGCGCTTGTTCTTTCCGGCACGTTCCTGACCGTTTTCGCTGTAGGCGGAGCCCTCGCTCAAACTGAAACGCCCGCAAAGGATCCAGCACCCGCAGCATCTGATGCTCCAGTGAAAGTCGAACATTCGAAGCACGCGAAAATCGACGCCAACGACGATGGCGTTGTTGATCTTGCCGAGTTCACCAATATGGATCGCCTGAAGCAGGCCGATACGAATGGCGACGGCACATTGTCGAAGGATGAGATCGACGCCATGGCATTGAAGCAGCTGGTCGAACAGCGCGCGCGCCGCATTACCAACCGCCTCGACGTCAACGGCGACGGTGTGGTCACGATCGCGGAAGTTGAAAAGCAGAAGGCAAAGCGCTTTGCAGTGCTGGACCGCAACGATGATGGGAAGCTCGAAAAGAGCGAACTTCGGCATGGCTGGAAGCACCACAAGGGCGGTGAACATGGCCATAAGCATCGCCACCATAACGATGGCGAAAAAACTGCGCCAAAGGAATAAGACCTGGTGAAACCGATGACGGCCGCCCATTGCGGGCGGCCGTCAGGATCATTGCGCTAGGTCGTACACTCATAAATCTGGTTGAAATGGTATGAGGCCATTTCAACCAGATTTATGAGTGTACGACCTAGAGAGATCAGAGCGCCGTGTGTTTCAGGACCGCATTGTAAATGCTCAGGGTCTGGTCAGAAATACTGAGCCAGCCATATTCCTTCTCTACCTCACTGCCCTGCTGTGCTGCCCTGTCGCCATCGAACGGCGCGGCAAGCTTTGATCGCATTGCGGCTGCCAACTGCTCGACATCGCCAAGCGGAAAGTAATCCCCGGCGGGCAGGCCTATCTCAAGGTTCGCGGTGATATTACTGGCGAGAACCGGCAGCCCCACGCCCATTGCCTCCAGCAGGGCAATCGGCATGCCTTCGTGACTGGACGGCAGGACGAAAAGACCGGCATTTTCGTAGAGAAGGGCAAGGTCATCGCCCGTCTGCATGCCGGCGAGCACAACGCCCGGCACATTCTCCGCCAGCGTTTTCACTTCCTGCGAATACGCCGCCATATATTCGGCTGATCCCACCAGAACCAGCTTGACGGTGGGATCGCCAAGTTTGGCAAAAGCCGCAATAAGATCATGCTGGCGTTTTTCCGGCACAATGCGCGCAACCATGATGACATAGCGGTGCGGGGTCAGTTCGAGCTTTTGCAGAATACCGGTATCCATTCGGCTCCGGCGGACTGTCACACCGTTCGGCACACATTGCACAGGCACGCCATAGCGCGTTCCCATGGTCCTGGCGATATCATTCGATACGGCAATGCGTCCATTGGCAAACCGCATTCCCGCCTGCTCACCCAGTTTCAATATCCGCTTGGCAAGCCCGCCCCATTTTTGCCTGTCATAATCATAACCGTGATGCGTCACCACCACCTTCAGGCCGAGCAGACGCGCAAATGGCGTCATGAGTGCTGGTCCAATGGCATGAATATGCAGGATATCGGGACGATGACGGGCCGCGTAAAGCACCCCCAGCGCCGTGTGTACGACCGCTTCGAATTTCATGGAGGCCGGTGACCACAGCGGGAAGACCTTCACGCGTTTCCAGATATAGGGATCTGGCGTGAGCAGATAACGCTTGCGGCCAATAACCGAGACATCCCAGCCCTTGTCGACAAACTGCTGGCTGAGTTCTTCAACATGCTTTTCCACACCGCCCTGCACATCGGGAATGCCGCGCAAACCCAGCATCATGACCTTTGGCTGCTTTCCTGTGCCGCTTCCCTCCGCCATCATGATACTCCGAGCGTTGCATAGAGATCGACCATACGGTTGCGGTAGGCATCGGCAGAAAAGTCGCGGGCAATCCAGTCGCGGCCATTCATGCCCATACGCGCACGCGCCGCCGGTGTCAGGTCGGCCATGGCAGCGATGACACGCGCCAAATCATTCGCATCACCGGCAACAGCGGTCATCCCCGTTTCGCCTTCACGGATCATCTCGGGAATGCCGCCAATGGCCGCGCCGATGACGGGCCTGCCCAATGCATAAGCTTCCAGGATACTGACCGGAGCGTTTTCATACCATTCGGAGGGAAGGATCAGAGCTCTCGATTCACCGATCAGCCGGGTCAGATTTTTGCCGGACACGTAGCCGGCAAACGTAACGTCCGCATCCAGTTCCCGCACGAGTGCCTTGAGCATGGCTTCATCGGGACCGGTGCCAGCAATAACCAGCCGCTGCTTTGCCAGTGCCGCGGCGTGGATCAATGTTACCAACCCTTTTTCCGGCGCAAGCCGCCCGGCAAAAACGAAGTAATCCCCCTCGTCCCAGCCGGTGGCAAATGCCTGCGTGTCGACAAAATTCGGGATGTAGACGAGCTGGTCCGCCGGCCATCCCCATTCCATCAGCTTTTCGCGGTAGAACTTGCTGGGCACGACAAATTTATCGACCTTGTTCCGATAAAGGCCAAGCCCGCGGTGCACGATCGTCTCGAGAAAGACGAGGCCGCTCAAGGCGAGCGACCCCTTGATGCAGCGGTGCCGGACGACATTGTAGATCTTGCCCCCACGGCATTCTTCACAGACATGTCCGTCAACGAGCATCTTGTAAGCAGGACAGGCGAGTTTCAGATCATGCACCGTCATGACAGTCGGAATGCCTGCCTTGTGCAGCGTCGCAAAAATCGATGGCGAAAGATGGTGATAGACATTGTGTGCATGGGCGATATCCGGCCGGGCCTGCGCAATCAAAGCCTCGATGCTGCGCTGGGATTCGAAGGAATAGATGATCTTCCCGGCTTGAGCCACCTTGGTCAGCGGACTGCTTTCCCGTCCGTACTCGATCTCGGAAACGAAATATTCCGACCACGGTGAATTGTTGTTATCAGGGTGCTGCATGGCAAACGGAATCACATCCCAGCCGATCTCCGAGAACAGCTGCATGTGATCGAGAAAGATCGTTTCCGCACCGCCGCGCCGGTAAAAGTAATTATTGATCGCAAGCAGACGTTTGGGGGATGCAGAAGTTTTCAGGATAATCTCCCCGCTCCGAAGCAATCCAGCGCATCCCTTACGGTCAGCACCGTACACCCGCGCTCCAGCGTATAGGCGACAAGGCGTTCGAATGTTTCCGGCGTACAACCAAAATCGGTTGGCCGGGGTGCGATATCGTGGGTGAAGAAGATGAGCCAGCCGGGCTCAGCGATCAGGGTATCGACCCAGGTCGTCAGACCCTGCGCATGGCTCTCCGGCTGCCGAATTTCCACACCGGACAGAAAGACTGGATTGACCGGTCCGCGATTGATCCGCTCGCCGCCGGCGCGGCAGGTCTGGAAGCGGCTCTGGAAAACACCCCGCCCCCACAGCGAACCGGCATTGTAGGGATAGGCGAAATTTCTTCGTGCGTCGCGCGGATCGACCGCGTCGAGATAGTCCTTGTTCTGCTGCAGATCAGCACCAAGCCGCTGGTTTCCCATATGGGAAACCTTCGTGTGCGAAAAGGTATGGCAGCCGATTTCATGGCCCTGCTGTGCCAGCGCGCGGCATCCCTCCCGCGAAATCAATGTCCGCTTCGGTTCCACCTGCCCTTCAAGCGATCCTGCGATATAGAATGTACCGCGTACTTCATGATTGGCCAGTATGCGGGCGCCATTGGTCAGCGCCGTGTCGGGCACATCATCGAAGGTGAATGATACGACCGGCCGTGACGTGGGTATCCGGATACGGGGACCCGGCAGGCGACGCATCAGCCTGTCGGTGATCCGGTCCGACCAGTAATCCAGTTTGTTCAGAATGTCAGGCATAGGCTACCGTCAGTTTGGCCTGTGAAAGCGCTGCGCTCGCCTGCGCATGCGGACGACAGGCCGTAAACAGATAAACACCCGGACTCACGAATGTATCAATACCACCTGTTACAGCGGTGCCCGGTTGTGCATTGTTTTCGCTTCTATCCATAAAGGAACTAGCCCTACGCCTTCTTTGTCTTCCGGTCGTCCCGCATTACACCCAGCAAGCCCATACCAATGGCGAGGATCACGCCAACGCCCAGCCCGGCAAATGTTCCACCCGCTGCGAGCACCGCCGTCCGCGGTGGCCAGCTGCGGCGCATGGGCGGAACGGCAGTCGAGATCACCCGGATATTGGTACTGTTGAGCTGCTGCCGTTCGGTCGTTTCGCCAGCGCGGGTCAGAAACGTCTGATAGATGGCGATCTTGGTCGCCATGTCCCGCTCCAGATCACTCAATCGCACTTGCGCGTCATTGTCCATGGACACCGACGACCGCGCACTGGCAGCCTGCTGCTTCAGGGCATCCACAACGGATTTTGCCTGCTCGAGGTCGACCTGCGCGGCACGCAGGATACGGCCCGTCTCCTGTGAAATCTGCTGCTCGAGACCGCTGAGCTGCGAACGGGCCCGGATCAGCCCGGGATAGCGCGCGCCATAGGTGATCGACATGGAATCCACGGTTTGCTTGACGGTGGCGTATTGCGAACGCAGGCTCGTCAGGGTCGCCGATTGCAGCGTGCCCGAGGGATTCGTCAGATTTGGCTTTGAAGACGTCAGTTCATCGTAGCGGGACTGGGCTTCGGCAAGGCGCGCATTGGCGTCAACCAGCTTTATGTTGATCTGTGCCATGGATTGCGAACTCATCAGCTCGCCCGATGTTGTCTGCAGCCCATGGTCGCGCTTGAACTCCGCTACCTTGGCCTCAGCCTCCGATGCGCTCTTCTTCAGCTCGGCAAGGCGATCGGTCAGGGCGGATGCCGCACGGCCTGCACCATCAGCTTCAGCCTGCGCAACTTCCTCTTCAAATGCCTTGGCAAGCGCGTCGGCAATCCGCACCGCCATGTCGGGATTGTTGGCCCACGCCGAGATCGTGATCATATAGGACCGCTCCTGACGGCGGGCCGCTATTCTTTCGCCCAGACTGCGCATTGCCGCCAGAGTCTTGTCGGCCACGGGCGGCTTGCTTGAAAACAGCGCGCCAAGACTAAAGCCCGATGCGCCTTTACCGACAAATTCAGGGTCATTGACCAGGCCGAGTTCATTGACAACACGGCGCAACACATTGCCGGATGTCAGCACCAGCATCTTGCTCTCGACGTCCAGCAGCTGGCTGTCGCTCTGCTGATTCTGCAAGTAAATATCATTGGGTAACACCTGCAGGTTGGCAGGCGGTACAAGAAGATCCGTATAGACGGTGTAGCGGGGCTTGGCGCCAATTCCATAGCTGATGCCAATCAGTCCACCAATGATCGCCGCTATCAGAATCCAGTGCCAGCGGGCAAGAAGCCAAGCGATCAAAGTACTTACGTCAATCTGCGGCAAGGAAAAAGTATAAGCCGGCTTTTGATCCGGCTCGCGGCGTACACGGCTCTCAACCACCGGCCCGTTGATGGGTACCGCCGGTTGCGCTTTGCCTGCCGCGTTGCGTAATTTGTACATTCAGCAATACTCTGTAAGCATCAATCAAACCGTAACGGTTTGCCAGTAATGTATATCTAAACCATAGATTGCAAAGTTTGGTTAATAAATGGCTATCTCCCAGCAAGGCGTTTAGCGATATAGATGCAAATTTCAGTCTTTCGACCAGATCGTAGAACGCAATGAAACTGAATATTACCGAGATCATCGGTGCATTGCCGCGGCTCTTTCCCATGGTGTTGTCCTATGCTGCTTCAAGCGGCAGTCTGCTGATCGCCAACGCGGCGCAGCTGGTGACATTTGCTATTCTGGCGCGCTCGTTCGGAGCGGTTGAGTTCGGCGTGTTTGTCTCGGTTACCGCCGTCACGAGTATTGCGGTGCATCTGTGCGGCCTTGGTGCGTCGGAATGTCTGGTGCGCCGCGTCGCTCGCGATCATTCCATGTATCCGGTCATGCTGGGCCACAATCTTATTCTGACACTGACAAGCGGCATCGCGCTGGTCATTCTCGGCGCCATTATTCTACCGTTCTGGATGAAGCTATCGCCTGATCCCGTTGAGAACATCGTCGCGATCCTGCTGATTCTCATCACCAATATCATTCTGGTGCGCATTATCCTGTTGACCGAGCAAGTCTTCATCGGCCATTCGCAATTTCCTGCAGCAAACCGCTCAGTCGTTGGTTTCGCTTTTGCGCGCACGGCAGCGGCAGCGCTCGCCTGCCTCGTTTTCGGAGTCACAAGTCTGGTCGACTGGGCAGTCTGGCAATTCGCAACCCATGTGCTGGTGACGATTGTCTATATGTGGTCATTGCGTAAGCTCGGGCGGCCACAATACCGGATCGTGCGGGAAGAAATCCGACTGGGAATCCTGTTTGCAACGCCCTTCATCTTTCGCGCCATCCGCCAGAATGTCGATCTTCTCATGCTCGGCATCATGGCCAATCCTGAGGTCGTTGGCAGTTACGGCGTCGTACGGCGCATCGTGGACAGCAGTTACCTTTCCATCGACGCGATGAACCGCCTCGTCTATCCCAGCCTTGCACGCCTGAGCGCGGACGGCATTCACAACGCAATCGGCCAAACCAAAAAAATTCTGCTGGCTGCTCTGGGCATCGGCTTTGGCTCAGCCCTGATCATCTACATCGCAGCACCCTTCCTACCCATTCTGTTTGGCCATGAATATGTGTCGCTGGTGTCATTCTGCCGGATATTGAGCGGCACGGTGATCTTTCTCGCCGTATGGTCGGTGGCCATCGACGCGCTTGGGGCAGCTGGCTATCACGGTCCACGCGCGATCATTCTCAACACCGGCAATGCACTGGGTGCGGGATTGATCGCTTGGGCCACGTGGATAGCACCGCCTCAGGGCACATTCATTTCGATCTATCTGATCGAGATCAGCATTATGATTGCAGCCTGGCTTGTCCTTCTGCGATTGGCGCGAAACAGCCGCACTGCAGCGCAGGAAAGAGTATTTACCAAGTAGATATTCTTTTAATGGCAAATATAAAAATGGTGATTCGATTGCATTGCATGTTCATGCCGGCAATCGATATATCCTGACAAATAATCTGAATAATTCATGCGGGGGCGATGATGGAAGGGAGAAGACAGATACGTCCTATGACTGTGGAAGATATTCCGCAAGTCGGACGGCTGTTCTACAAAATATTCCGCAAGAAAACCGGGGATTCATCCACCGCCTTCAACAACTATTTCAAAGATCTGTTTTTTGGCAGCCCTTTTTACGAGATCCAGTACGGAAGCTTTGTTCACGAAACGGAAAATGGGAGTATAAACAGCGCTATTCTGGCTATTCCCATGCAGTACAGTGTCGATGACAGAATCGTAACTGCCCGCCTGCTGTGCGCTTTCATGACCGATCCTGATATGTCCCGTCGCGGTGCCGCCGAACTGGCGCTCACAATGCGGCCACGCCATCAGGATCTTTGCTTCAGCGACAGTGCTTCCCCGGTGAGTGCCGATCACTGGAAGGCGGTTGGCGGAACATTGATGCCTTTGCATGGCCTTGACTGGTACCGTGTTTTCCAGCCGGCAGGGTTCCTTGCCCAGACCGGTGGCAAACATTCAGCGTTTTTGCGCTTTACGGCGCGGCTTCCCCTCGCACGCCCCGCCGATCGGCTGGTGAAGCGAATGGTTGCCTCCTTCAATACCGAACACACGCACGGCATGCATGACGAGACAATGTCATCGGAGCTTTTTCTGGCGACGGTCCCGGAATTTCTGGCACCCTATTCCGTCCGCCCGGTGTGGTCAGAACTGGAACTTGGCTGGATTCTGGGAATTGCCCGGCAAAACAGCTCGCTTGGCCCCCTGCATATTCGCTCCGTCTGGGACAGCAAAGCTGAACTGAACGGGTGTTTTGTCTACTTTGGCCAGCCGGGATCCATTGCGCAGATTATGAATGTCTTCAGCCAGAAGAACAAGGAACATACCGTTGTCAACCAGATGATGTACCATCTGGAACAGTCCGGGTTTGTCGGTGCCAGGGGGCATGTTCAGCCCCGGCAGCTGGAGGCCCTGTCCCGTCACAGGGGCATGTTCTACAAGCACAGAGCCCATACCTGCGTCTCGACACGATACAGCAGCGTCACGGATGCCATAGCGCGCAATGAGATGTTTATCGGCGGGCTTGCCGGAGAGTCGTGGAGCCGTCTTGTATCGGACTTCTTCTAGAGACGTGTCTGCTCGCGAGCCTACGGTTGCCGTTCGACCAGAAAATAGGTGGTAGGTCCCTCGGGTCCAACGTTGGAAAGACGCGTCGAAAGGATACCGTTTCCGTCCGCCACAACCGGCTTTACCTTGCCGTCCAGGCCAACCGGCGAGACAGTCCAGCGTCCTTCGCCGGGCAGGGAAAAATCGATACTGCCCGCTTTGATGCGCACCGGCAAATGGCCGAAATCGGCGATGACACGTTCCTGATTGTCCGAAAACCGCATATCACTGTTCTGGGCATCCGTCGCATAGATCACCAGCAGCCGCCGGCTGGCCCTTATGGGCTGATCATCGAGGGATGATACGGCAAAAAGGCCTTTGGCCGAAGCATTTCCCACTGTCAGAGCACCGAGTGTGACCGTATCCGTGAGATCGGCAAAGGCAATCGCTTCTGTGCGTTCGGTCTTGACAGTGATACGAAGTTTGCTCTGGTCAAGAGCGATCTGGTTTGTGTCGCTCTCGAAAATGCCTTTGTCCGGATTGGTGATATTGGCCGGGCCGAGCAACTGGCCGTCGCGCAGAACTGCCATGATTTTGGCAGCGGATGCGGTCTTGCGCGGTGATGGGACCACCAGATTATTCGGTGGCAAGGGGTCCTTTTGCAGCCCGATCGCACCCAGAAGAGCGAGACCCGTCAAGACGTCGGGCTCACGTTCCTGCGTATTCTGCGTCAAATCGTCAATCCCGTTGACCACGAACGGAATGGAAACCGGCGACCCCCTTACATCGCCACGCCTGAACAACAGCGCCGCCAGTGTTTCGCCTGCGCGTGCCACCGGATCGAGGGCAATGGCATAGGGAAGCATCTGGCGTTTATGCGCAAAATCCTCGCCATAGGCGAGCACGATCGGACCGTGACCATGCCGGCACAACACATCCCAATTCTGCAAGGCTGCATAGGCTGGCATGACAATGCCTGCCTCATAGCGGTATCGGCTCCAGAACAGGTGATCATATTCCGTGACAATGAAAGGCCGATTGAGCCAACGGGCAGCGGCAATGACACGCACGTAGGCGGCGGCATCGGCAATCGAACTTTTTTGTCCCATCGTGCTGCCGGGCTCATACGATCCGACCCAGTCTTGATAGGTGTTCATCGCCACCGCCTGTTGCCCCGCCCGCGACAGACTCGTCTGGATACTCGGCCAATTATTGTAGGGTATAATCACGCCCTTAAAGCCAAGATCGCGAAGAGCCGCGGTCATCCGTTCCGCCGAGCGCGTTTCAACATCGATAAAGAAGGCCTGCAAATCGCGCATCCTCGGCGTCTTTTCATAGCGGCTCGCCGGGAGGCTGATCGTCCCGTCTTCCAGCCGCTCGCCGGCTTTCACCCATCCCCAGACATCGGCGAGTGCTTCTGTCGACGGGTAGCGTGATTGCAGCCATGTATTGAAAGCGGGTGCGAGCAATGTCGAATAATGCGGCTGTCCGTCGCGCTGATGCACGATGCTGTCAAATTCGATACCATTTTCATTGAAGGGGACGATGACAACCAGCGCCGGATCCCGGATCGGCGCAATCCCGGTGTAGGGATTGACCGTTGCCAGAATTTCCTTCTGGAAACGCAGCCAGTGTTGGAATGATTTCTCGTCGATCTGAACTTCTAGTTTCAATTCGCCAGTAAGCTCCCAGCGATCGTCGAACCCGCCATAGGCGCCTCGCGACGAACTCAGACCATCCATGATCCAGTAGATGCCATTCCGTTTCAAAGCAGCCATCAGATAATGGAAACGGTCCAAGATCTCCGGATTGAAGTCAAAATCGGCACTGCGTCCGAACATCAGTGCCGCGTCAACGAAATGAAAACGGGCAATGTTGTATCCGTGCATTTTCAACTGTCGCGCGTAACGATCAGCACCGTCATGATCCGGGAAGCCGCCGGAAGCAGGACTCCAGCCCAGCGACGCACATAAAAACCGCACCGGCTGTTCCGGTGCATCGGCGTGCGTCAGTCGTCCATCCTTGTTGATGACGATGCGGTTTTCCTCACTGATCGGAGGATTGGAAAGCAAGACTGAAAAATCGAGCGGGCTCCCGCTCTGAAATTCGAGCGAGATCTCCCGTACCGGCGACCAGACATCCTCCGCACGGGCCGGAAATGCAAACAGCAGGAAACCCAAGGCAAGTAGGACAGAGAATCTCCGCGTGATCGAACTGCACATCGCAATGAATCCGGTTCCCTCCCGTTCGAATATTTCTCTTCGGCGAAGCTGGTTCTGCATGTCTTAGCCTCAAGGGTCTTTCGAGACGACCTGACTCTCGATCCAGTCATCGGGCTGGCGCCTGGGATGGAAAAAGCCGAGCGGCAAAGCCGCCGCATGGAAAAACCAGGCGACAACAGCATAAAAACCCAGCGAAAGACTACGCTGCTTCAGGCTCATTGCGGCAACGACAAGAATGATCAAAGCCACGTCGATCCCAAGGGCAAGCTTTTTGTCGGGCAAGAAAATCACGAGAGCGATCATCGCCAGCCACCAGACATACACACCGGCCCAAAGGCGCAACTCCGGCAATTCCTGCACGAGTTTGTTCCAATGCGGACGGCCGAGCGCCGCCCGAAGCAACTCGCCGACACCCCGCAGATATTTGGACTGCCAGCGTCGCACCAGCAATTTATAGGCGTTGATCGAATGACCGAAATGCTCGACGAAACGCCGGTCCATCCGGTACAGCTCCCACCCCAGCGCGCGCAACCTTACGCCCAGGTCGAATTCTTCGTAGCCGTGCAGATTACGATCTGAGAAGTACCCGGCCTGCTCGATGGCGGTGCGGCGGTAAAGGCCGCCGCCATTCATCCTGTCAATTGATCCGATGCGGTTTTCCGGCGATGCGCGACGCACGCGGCGGGTGAATTCGAGATTGTCGACATTCATTTCAGCCACGTGCCCCGTGACACCCGCCACCCTTGGATTGGCCTCGAGAAAGGCGATGGCTTCGCCAAGAAAATCCTTGTCGAGCAGCATGTCGCCATCCATCAGGCAGATGAGATCGTGGTGGCTGTACTGGAAACCCAACTGCGGTCCGATCCCGCAACTGGGTCTTGCCGGATTCATGATCTGTGCAACGATAACCGGATACTTCATTGCAATTTCAACGGTGCGATCCGTCGATCCGCTATCCGCGACGATGATTTCAACCGCACCATCAGGCAGAGCCTGCAACGCACTTTCGATGGCTGCCGCGATGCGTTTTTCTTCGTTGAGCGTTTTCATGATAATCGAAACGGTCATCAGTCAGGTCCTGTAGAAAAGCGCCGCCATGACGATGGCAAAGCGGGCCTAAGTTGTTAGACTTACACTATAAAGAAAGCATTTTTTTATAAAGTTATGAGATATACAAACCGTTACGGGTTAGAAACAAAAACAGTCACCGGAGCCAGTCAGGGGTGGATCAGTCGATTGGCCAACTTTTCTGCGCACATTCTGGAAAAGACCACAGGGTCAAGTTATCGTCGTGAATATAGATTTCACCATCCACGTCCATGACAGTCTGGATAATCTGTCGGCAGAGTGGCCTACCGGATCAGCAAATCCGGCGGCGGCCCCGCGATACCATGTTTTCCAGTCCCGCACGTTTCTGGAGGTGTGGTGGTCCACATTCGGCCGGGCGGGCAGTATTCAGGCCTGTTTCGTCGAAGTGCGCGACGATGCCGGAGCCCCCCTCATTTTCATTCCATTATGCATTACCACGCGCAAGGGCACAAAGATTCTGGGTTTCGTCGATGCAGAAGCCGCCGATTACAACGCACCAGTCCTCTTTCCGGGTTCACCGGACTGGACCTACGATACCGCCGTCAATCTTTGGGAAAAAATAACAGCCGTACTCCCTGATTTCGATGTGATCATGCTGGACAAGATGCCCGCCCGCATTGGCGGGTTGATCAATCCGCTTGATCTTCTGGCGGATGGTGCCAATGACGTCTTCTGTCATGGCAACAATCTTCAGCGCCCTTGGGAAGAGATCGACAAGGCGCAACCCTATCGGAAAACGCTGCTCAAGAAAATGCGCGGGCTCGATCGTATTGCACCTACCCAATACATCATTGCGACCGACAGGAGTGAACAGGCGGTTTTTGTCGATCGGCTGCTCAAACAGAAACAGCGCCGCTTCGAAGACACACAGGTACCGGGCTTCGATGCCGAACCGGAAAAATATGCGTTCTTCCATGAGGGGACCGCGCATTTTTCCAAAGCCGGAATGTTGCATCTGACTGCCATGAAGGTTGGTGACGAGATTGTCGCGACCCTGTGGGGGCTTGTTCAGGCAAAGACCTATTATGCCATCATGATCGGCTTTGAAGGAGACGATTGGGCAAAGTATTCAGTCGGCCGTATTATATATTACAGGACGCTTGAATGGCTGCACAGAAACGGCTTTGAATATATGGACCTCGGTATCGGCAACGAACCGTGGAAGCTCGAGCATTGTGACACAACTGTTCCACTTTCCAGAATGACGAGCATCGTCAGCTGGAAAGGCCAAGTATTCATACGGCGTATACAGGTGATGGAATATCTCCGCTCCACCGCGGCTTGGCAGAAACTACGACCGTTGAAATGGACCATCTTGCGGGCGCTGCGTCAAAAGCGCAGTCAAGACTGACGTGTAAGAAAGTAGCGAAACAGGCATGGCTGAAACCGAACTGCCAACACGGGATGCACAGACAACGGTCCAGGAGACTGACGTGCTGATTATCGGCGGCGGTCTGGCCGGTACCTGTGCAGCAACAGCCCTTTCCCGCAAGGGCTACGACGTGACCCTCATCAGCACTCATGACCGCCACCCCCCGGATTTTCGCGCTGAAAAGATTGGCGAGGATCAGATGGTTCTGTTTGAACGCATCGGCCTCAGCGATGCGGTCCGCACCCAGATGACGGCATTTGACGGTGTCTGGCTGCATCGTTTTGGCCGTATCGTCGAGCGCGGCACCAAACGCGAATATGGCAGTGATTACTCCGACCTCGTCAACGCGTTGCGCCGTGCATTGCCGCAGGAGGTCCACGCGGTGATCGGCCGGGTGGAAGATATCGAGACAACGGCTGACCGTCAGAATGTCGTTCTTTCCGATGGGCGCAAGTTCAGTGCGCGCCTGCTTGTTGTCGCGACGGGCCTTGGCGATGCTATCCGTAAAAAGCTCGGTGTCGAAAGAGATATCATCAGCCCGCAGCATTCACTTTGCTGTGGTTTTGACCTGGCGAAACCACGGGGCGATTTTCCGTTTCCGTCTCTGGTCTGGAATGGAGAACGTTTCAATGATCGTGTCTCCTACCTGACGCTCTTTCCCATAGAGAACAAGATTCGCGCCAACTTTTTCGTCTACCGAAATTCTTCGGATGAGTGGACGCGGTCGTTTCGCGACCACCCCGAACAGAGCATGCGTGTGCTGATGCCGGGTCTCGAGCGCATGTTCGGCGAGATGAAAGTGACCGGACCGGTTATCGCGCGGCCTATCGATCTCGTACGGGTCCACAATCATGAACGGGATGGCATGATTCTGATCGGCGATGCATTTTGTGTCGTCTGCCCCATCACCGGCACCGGCATCGACAAGGCGCTCACGGACGTCGACCGGCTGTGCAATGTGTATATTCCCCGCTGGTTCGAAAGCCCGGGTATGGCCGCAGCGAAGATCAGTGAATTCTATGCGGATCCCGTCAAGACAGCGCGGGATGAATCGGCGATGAAAATGAGCCTCCATTCCAAAAGCATCAAAACCGAGACCGGTTTTTACTGGAAGCTCCGCCGGTTGCGCAGCAGCACACTCGGACGCGCGCGTTACGTCGTCCGCAGCGCGATAAAGCGGCTGAAATCTTAGGTCGTGCACTCATAAATCCGGTTGATATGGCGTAAACATCAGGGTTGGGATTCACCAAGATCAGTCATAGCGGCTGTACGCGCAAATTTTCCTAGACCCTTTGTCGGGATTGACCATAGTGGTTCGTCTTTAGGGAGAAGGAGTACCGCGATGCTTTACGCCATACTTTGCTACAACATGGAAGATGTGGTCGGTTCATGGTCCAAGGAGGAGGACGACCTTGTCATGGAAAGGCTTGGTGTCGTGCAGGAAAAGCTCGCCAAAGCGGGCAAGCTCGGACCGGTCGCCCGGCTGTTACCCACAACAGCGGCAACGACCCTGCGCAAAGCACGCGGGGAACCCTTGATTATCGACGGCCCCTTTGCCGAGACCAAAGAACAGTTTCTTGGTTTCTATGTCGTGGACTGTGATTCGCTTGATGAAGCGCTCGACATTGCTCGGGATCTGGCGAAGGCCAATCCCGGACAGGGTTCCTATGAAATACGCCCAATCGGCTTGTTCAGACCCGGATCGACCTCCCAATGACCGACCCATCCTGGATAGACGCGGCACTGACGGCAGCGCGCCCGCAGGCGGTGGGGGCCCTGCTGCGTTATTTTCGCAACCTTGATACGGCGGAAGAAGCGTTTCAGGAGGCATGCCTGCGCGCGCTCAGGAACTGGCCCAAGAACGGCCCGCCGCGCGATCCGACGGCATGGCTTATTTTTGTCGGCCGAAACAGCGCAATCGACACGGCACGGCGCCAGACCAAGCAGCAGCCTCTCCCGCCGGAGGATGTACTGTCCGATCTTGAGGATGCCGAAACAGCCATCGTCGAAAAGATCGACAGTGCCGACTATCGTGATGATATTCTTCGGCTGCTGTTTATCTGCTGTCATCCCGATCTTCCAGCCACGCAGCAGATTGCACTGGCACTGAGAATTGTTTCGGGGCTTTCGGTGCGCCAGATCGCCCGGGCTTTCCTGGTCGGTGAAAGCGCTATGGAACAGCGCATTACCCGCGCCAAGGGTCGCGTTTCCTCCGGCGAAATTCCGTTTGAGACACCCGATGCATTCGAACGGGCCGAACGGCTCGCGGCCGTCAGTGCCATGGTCTACCTGATCTTCAACGAGGGTTATTCTGCCGGCAGCGCCGAAGTGGAAGCGCGGTTTCCCCTCTGTGACGAAGCGATCCGGCTGGCACGATTGCTCCTGCGCATCTTTCCGGCCGAACCGGAAATCATGGGCCTGACTGCATTGCTGATGTTGCAGCACGCCCGCGCCAAAGCCCGCTTCGATGCAGACGGCGCGGTCATTCTTCTGGACAATCAGGATCGCCAACTCTGGAACCAGACGATGATTGCCGAAGGTCTCGCCCTCATCGACAAGGCCGTGCGTCACCGGCGGCCCGGTGCCTACCAGATTCAGGCGGCGATTGCCGCCTTGCATGCACGGGCCCGGAAGCCGGAAGATACGGATTGGTCCGGCATAGACCTGCTTTACGCCACGCTGGAACAGATCACGCCCTCACCCGTCATTACGCTCAACCGCTCCATCGCAGTGGCGAAAGTGCGCGGTCCCGAGGAAGCGCTTGTCCTGATCGAACCTCTGGAAGATCGCCTTTCCGGCTATTTTCACTTTTTCGGCGTCAAGGGCGGCCTGCTGATGCAGCTTGGCCGCAAAGAGGAGGCACGTGTCGCTTTCGACCGGGCGATCGCGCTTGCCAATACGCCGGCTGAAGCTGCCCACATCCGCATGCACCTCGACCGCCTCAGCCAGAACTGATTGCGTAAAAAACTCAAAAAATTTTCGATATGATGTCGGACTGGCCGGTTGCGGTTCGTCCTTGGATCAGGAAACACAAACGCAGGAGAACACCATGACTTCCACCACCGACACGACAGACCGTGAACTCGTCCTTACCCGGATCATCGATGCGCCGCGCGAGAACATCTTCCGGGCCTGGACCGAGGTTGAGCTTCTAAAGCAATGGTTTGCTCCGCTGCCATACACCACGCCGCATGCCGAACTCGACGTGCGCCCCGGCGGGAGCAGTCTCGTCGTCATGCGCGGTCCAGACGGTACGGAATTTCCCAATCCGGGTGTCTACCTTGAAGTCGTCAAGAACGAGAAGATCGTGTTTACCGATGCCTTCACCAGCGCCTGGGTACCATCAGAAAAGCCATTCATGACCGCTATCATCACACTGGAAGATCTCGGCGGCGGAAAGACAAAGTACACCGCGCTCGTGCGCCATTGGACCGTGGCTGACCGCGAAGCGCACGAGAAGATGGGCTTTCACGAGGGCTGGGGTATCTGCACCGATCAGCTCGCTGCCCTCGCCGCCAAGCTCTGATCCCGCCAAGACTCCCAATCAGCTGCGCCAACAAAAAAAGCCATCCGGAAACCGGATGGCTTTTTGCTGACCCTTTGCACCAGATCAGGCGTGTCCCACCTCTTCCGGGTTCCGGCGCCGGTAACGGATCGACGACCAAAGCGAGAAGATGATCAGAGCTGCACCGATGAGACCGGTGATCACCTCGGGGATGTGGAACAGCGTCTGGCAATACATGATCACGGCCAGAACGAGGATCGCGTAGAACGCGCCATGTTCGAGATAGCGATACTGTCCCAGCGTTTCCTTTTCCACCAGCATGATTGTCAGCGCGCGGACATAGAAGGCACCGATACCAAGGCCGATCGCAATGACGAACAGGTTCGTCGACAGCGCAAACGCACCGATAACACCGTCGAAGGAGAAGCTTGCATCCAGCACTTCCAGATAGAGGAACGCGCCGAGCCCGCCTTTGTGAACGGTGTCCATCTGCTCCTGCGTGGCATCGAGAACAGCGCCCAATCCTTCAACCAGAAGGAATGTCAGCAGACCGTAAATGGCCGACGTCAGGAATGTGACGGACTCTGCGCCCTCAAGCTGCCTGGAGACGAAGATAATCAGCGCCAGAACCACACCAACTTCAATGCCCTGTATCGAGGCGAAGCGTGAGGCGCGGCTTTCGATGACGCGGATCCAGTGCACGTCCTTCTCATGATCGAAGAAGAACTTGAGGCCAACCATCAGCAGGAACGTACCGCCAAAGGCCGAGATACCCACATGGGCATCCTGCATGATCCGGGCATATTCTTCCGGATTCGAAACGGCGAGTTTCAATGCCGAAATAGGATCAATCCAGGCGGCGATTGCAACAATGGCCAGCGGGAAGATAATCCGCATGCCGAATACCGCGATAATGATGCCCCATGTCAAAAAGCGTCGCTGCCAGACCGGGTCCATGTCCCGAAGTATCTTGGCGTTCACGATCGCATTGTCGAATGACAGCGAGATTTCGAGAATACCCAGAACCGCACAGATGAAAAGGACTGATAATGTGCCTTCAACCGTTCCCGAATAGATGAAACCTATCCACGCGCCCAGAGCCAGGCCAAACACCGTGAATAGAAACGGCCAGGTGAAATACTTATAAGTTGCCATACTTGTTTCCAGCTAGAGTCTCCCAGATTGCCATTCAGGGCGGAAAGTCAAAACGGCTGTGACGATCAAAAGATCGAAACTTATGGACCGTTTGAACAGGAATTCCCGCCAAATAGCAATCACCCGCATTCCTTAGACTGTAGAATCCTGTCTCTATCCTGTCGCGCCGTTGATCCGGCTCTCAATCGGCGGGTTTCAGGACAGAATAAACGACGACAGGCAAAGCAGAGCGCCACGCATCGAACGACCCGAGCGGCTGTGCCTGCGAAACGGCAAGTTTCGTCAGGTCGCCACCAAACTTGTCCCGCCAACCGACCAAGACCATTTCGCTCTGTATGGTCACGGCATTGGCGACAAGCCGCCCACCCGGTTTCAACGCGGTCCAGCAGGCATCGATCACACCGTCGTTGGTAACGCCGCCGCCGATGAAAATGGCATCGGGACGTTCCAGACCGTGAAGCGCTAACGGTGCCTCGCCCCGTACGAGTTTCAAATCCGGAACACCCAGCGCCCGGGCATTGCGCTCGATAATTCCTTGCCGATGATCATTGGCTTCCACGGCGATCGTCCGGCATGAGGAATGCGCGCGCATCCATTCGATGCCGATGGAGCCGCAACCTGCTCCAACATCCCACAGCAGCTCTCCGGGGCGAGGCCCGAGCCGGGCCAGTGTAACAGCTCTGACATCCCGCTTGGTCAACTGACCATCGTTTTCATAGGCTTCATCAGGCAGGCCGGAAAGAATGGAATAGGACCGCGCCTCTTGGTCGGCCGGTCCGCAATCCACCGCGAGAACGTTGAGATCGGCCCTGCGCGGATGCGTCCAGTCTCTGGCCACTCCGTCGACGCGATGTTCCGCTTCGCCACCCATATGTTCCAGAACCGTAAGCTTGGCCGAACCAAATCCGCTGTCCACCAGCATCCGCGCGACCTCCGCGGGCGTATCGCCATCATTGCTCAAGATGAGCAGCTTGGCTCCCGGTGTGAACGACTTGAACAATGTCTCAACCGGACGGCCGTGCACGCTGAGCAGATGCACGTGCTGCACCGGCCAGCCCATCGCAGCCGCTGCAAGCGAGAAGGATGCGGGGGCCGGCAGAATGCGCATCTCGGCCCGATCGAAGAAGCGCGTGAGGGTTGCACCCATGCCGAAATGCATGGGATCGCCGCTGGCCAGCACCACGACATCAGTACCGCGCAGGGCTGTGAGGGTTGGATAGACATCGGAAAAGGGCGTTGGCCATGTCATCCGCTTCGCGGTGATCGTATCGGGAAGGAATTCAAGATGCCGCTTGCCGCCGAAAACCGTCGTGGCCTGCCCGAGCGCGTCACGGGCATTGACACCAAGCCCGCCATAGCCATCCTCACCAATTCCGATAATTGTCAGCCAAGGCGTCATGTCGCATCCCGTTGATTGCACAGGCTATGCATGCCCGAAAGCGCCGAAGGGGTCAACGAAGCGTAGTCAGGTTGCAATTCCGGATCATATTTCTTCCCTCGCCAGCAGCCATCCTGTAAAACCTGATCCGATGAGCCAGTTAAGCACCATGGAAGCTGCACCGAGCAGAGTAGAAGACCGGCGGTCCGCCTGTCCTGGATTGTTTCGCATGGCCAAGGCACGCGACGGTTCGATCTGCCGGGTCAAACTGACTTTTGGCAATCTGAGCGCCGAACAGGCGCATGCCGTTGCCGACGCGGCACGGCGTTTTGGCAACGGTGTCATCGAAATCACCAATCGGGCCAATCTGCAGATTCGCGGCGTATGTCCCGATACGGAAAATCCGTTGATCGCGGTATTGCTGGCCGCCGGGCTCGGGCCATTGACCGACCGCGGCGACGATGTACGCAATGTCATGGTCAGTCCGATTGCGGGCATCCTACCGGGCAAGCTGGATGTACGGCCCCTCGCATTGCATCTGCTGGAAACCTTGCAAACCGATGCCTCCTACCAGACCCTGTCGCCGAAATTTTCCATTCTGGTCGACGGCGGCGAAAGCGTCGCCATGGTGGAACATCCCCACGATATCTGGCTGAGCGCAATCGATGCAGACAGTGATCATCCACGGTTTGCCTTTGGCGTTGCAGGAACACCGCCCACAGCGGCAGGCGACATGCCCGCCCTCGGTATTGTCGGCTCGTCACAGGCCATGCATCTGGTTACGGCGATTCTCGATGTGTTCATCAGCTGGAATGCGGCCAATCCGGCCGCGTCGCGTGTCAGGCACATGATTGCAGCCGTCGGGTGCGAAACGTTCATCTCCCATCTGCAAGCACGTTTGAATTTCCCGGTGCGCGGCGAGAAAGCCGATGAATGGCACAGAACGTTACCTCGCGTGAATGGCCATCTCGGACTTCTGCCGGAACACCACACCAATCGCCGCCTCGTCGGTGCCATGCCGCCACTCGGGCGGCTTGATCCGGACAGGCTGGACGCCTTGGCCGCGCTGGCTGCAAAAAACAGCAATGGAAAGCTGCGGATAACACCGTGGCAGAGCATATTGCTGCCTGAAGTGCCTGAAGCCACGGTATCCCAAACAATGAGGGAGCTCGAAGCCCTTGGGTTTGCCACACGACCGGACAATCCGCTTGCAACCATGATCAGCTGTTCCGGCTCGGCAGGTTGCGGATCGGCGCTCGGCACGACGCAGGCCGATGGATTGAGGCTCGGCGCATTGCTGCGTGGGAGAGCCCCTGATCTGACAGTGCACCTGACCGGTTGCGTCAAGTCGTGCGCCTCGCCGTCGGCAAAACCAATCACGCTGGTTGCAACCGAACCGGGGTATTACAACATATTTCTGCGTGCGACCAATGGACCGTCGCGTTTTGGCAAGCTATTGGCTGCACACGTAACTATCGAAGAAGCTGCCGAGTGGATCGGCAACCTTCCGTTGAATTCCCGGCCATCCATGCAAAGGCCGCTCAATTCCGGCTCTGGGGGGCCAACGCATGCTTGACTATATCCGCGACGGCCAGGCGATCTATGATCGCTCCTTCGCCATCATCCGCTCCGAGGCCGATCTCAGCCGCATCCCCGCCGATCTGGAAAAGCTGGCGGTGCGTGTCGCCCATGCCTGCGGCATGGTTGATGTCATTGAGGATCTCGCCTTCTCTGCAGGCGCTGGAACAGCGGGGGTGACCGCACTCGCCAACGGCGCTCCCATTCTCTGCGATGCCCGCATGGTGCTCGAGGGGGTAACCCGCGCCCGCCTGCCCGCCAACAATGACGTCATCTGCACGCTCTCGGACCCTTCCGTCGTCGCTCTGGCTCGCGAAACGGGCAACACCCGCTCGGCGGCCGCGCTGGAACTGTGGCGCCCGCATCTCGCCGGTGCCGTGGTGGCATTCGGCAATGCGCCGACTGCCCTGTTCCGCCTCCTCGAAATGCTTGATGAGGGCGCGCCGAAACCGGCGCTCATCCTCGGCTTTCCCGTCGGCTTTGTCGGAGCGATGGAATCAAAGGCCGCGCTTGCCGAAAACAGTCGCGGTGTTCCCTTTGTGGTTGTGCACGGGCGGCGTGGCGGAAGCGCCATGGCCGCCGCCGCGCTCAATGCACTCGCTTCGGAGAAAGAATAATGCCGCAGCCAGGACGGCTTTTTGGACTGGGCGTTGGTCCCGGCGATCCCGAACTTATTACCTTGAAGGCCTTGCGTCTGTTGCAGGCAGCCCCTGTTGTCGCCTACCACGCGGCCAAAGGGAAAAAGGGCAATGCACTGACAATCGTCGAGACCTACCTCAACGACAACCAGTTACTCGTACCACTGGTCTATCCGGTCACGACGGAAAAGCTGCCGGCACATATGAACTACGAAGCTATTGTCAGTGACTTCTATGGCGAGATCACCGAAGTTCTCAAAGCGCATCTGGATGCGGGCAAAGACGTCGCCGTTATCGCCGAGGGAGATCCGTTCTTCTATGGTTCCTTCATGTATATCCATGACCGGCTGGCCGAACACTATGAGACGGAAGTCGTGCCCGGCGTGTGCTCGATTCTGGGTGGTGCAGCTGTTCTCGGCGCACCACTGGTCTACCGCAATCAGACATTGACGGTTCTCTCCGGTGTGCTTCCGGCGGGTGAGCTGAAAACTCGGCTTGCCGCGACGGAAGCGGCAGCCATCATGAAGCTCGGCAAGAATCTGGCGAAAGTCCGCAATGTTATCGCCGAACTCGGGCTGATGGACCGTGCGCTTTACGTCGAGCGTGCCACCATGGAAGCGCAGCGCATTGTGCCCTTGCGCGATGTCGATCCTGACGCGTCACCCTATTTCTCGCTTATCCTTGTGCCGGGCGAGAAATGGCAGGGCGGCAGCGAATGACAGCCCCGCTTGTTCTGATGGTTTTGAGCGCGCAGGGCATGGAAACGGCGCTGCGGATCAAGGCTGGCTATCCCGGTGCGACCATTCACGGGCTGGCGGGCCGCGTGCAGGGCGCCGACCAGACCTATACCAATTTTGGCGAAGCCCTACGCGAGCGTTACCGCAGCGGTGATACCATTGCGGCCCTGTGTTCGGCCGGCATTACCATCCGCGCGCTCGCATCTCTATTGGAAAACAAGGGCGGCGAACCGCCCGTGCTTGCTATCGCCGACGATGGCAGCGCTGTGGTGCCGCTGCTTGGTGGAACCACCGGCGTCAATGTGCTGGCGCGGCAGCTGGCAAAAATTCTCGACGTGTCTCCGGCGATCACCACATCAGGGGAACTGCGGTTCGGCACCTGCCTGCTCAATCCACCGGCGGAATTCCACCTGAAAAATCCCGAAGACGGCAAGCGCTTCATTGCCGATCTTCTGGCTGGAAAGACCGTGCAGATCGATGGTCCGGCCCCGTGGCTGCAAGATGCGCGCCTGCCTGTTGATGGCAATGGCACGATGCATATCCGCGTCACGCCGTCAGATATTGTCCCGCAGAAGAACGAACTGGTGTTTCATCCCAAGGTGGTTGTGATCGGTATATCCGGTGACGTCCGAGCGGACGAGGTACGGGCAGCGCTTGCAGCAGAAAACATCGCGATTGCAGCGGTCGTCTGCCTCGCCGCCAGTGTGGAAAACAGTGGACACGCGTCGCTGCACCATCTCGCAGCTGAGCTTGGTCTGCCTCTGAGATTTCTTCCAACAAGCGGAACAACCGCCGGGGATGTGGTATCGGCCTTCATCAAAGCGCCGGTGGGTCAAAGCGGCAGCGAAAAACTTGCTGTCGCCGTTGCGGCCACGCCCGATGCCGTGACACTCGCGGGGCACCGTCGCGGACGTCTCGCGGTTATCGGCCTTGGACCGGGTGACCCCGACTTCATGATCCCGGCCGTCAGGCAGGAACTGCAGCGTGCTGAGGACGTGCTCGGTTATGAGACTTATGTGCGCATGGCCGGGTCTTTCCGCGCCGATCAGGTCATTCACATGACCGATAATCGCGAGGAAATGCAACGCGCGCGCCATGCGTTCGAACTTGCCGCTTCGGGCCGCTCCGTCGTGATGATTTCATCAGGCGATCCCGGTGTGTTCGCCATGGCAGCAGCGGTGGTTGAAGCCTTGCACGAATCCGATAATCCAGCCTGGCACGGCGTCGACCTGCAGATTCTTCCCGGCGTCTCCGCCGCGATGGCAGCGGCCAGCCGTAGCGGCGCACCACTCGGCCACGACTTCTGCATCCTGTCCCTGTCGGACAATCTGAAACCTTGGGACATTATCGAGAAGCGCATTGCACTGGCAGCCGAAGCGGATTTCGCCATGGCTTTTTACAACCCGATCTCCAAACCGCGCCCGTGGCAACTGCCGCGTGCTATCGAGATTCTGCGCCAGCACCGCGCACCGGACACGCCCATCGTGCTTGGCCGCGATATCGGCCGCCCGGCGGAAACCCTGCGCGTCATCACTCTGGCGGAGCTTTCGCCCGAGCAGGTGGACATGCGCACCGTCATTCTCGTGGGATCGTCCCTCACCCAAAGCTTTGACCGCATGGATGGCGGCAAATGGGTCTACACTCCGCGCTGGTATGGATCCAAACCCGTCAGTTAAGTGAAATCTCATCGCCCGGTGATGAAAGATCATTTGACCGGGCGGCTGAATGCCGGAAAAAGGACTGAGCGCTTCGCATTTGTGTCGACGCGCTGCAACCGTCCTCACTATGATCCCCGTCCATTGTCGCCCGTATCCCTGGAGTTTCTCATGTCAAACAAGAACTATGTCCTCACCCTGTCATGCGAAGACAAGCCTGGGATTGTGGCATCGGTGACGACGGAGCTTGCGGCGCTGGATGCCAATATCGCCGAGAGCAACCAGTTCTGGGACCGCCAGACCAACCGCTTCTT
>NZ_JACGXN010000014.1 GCF_014138285.1 Phyllobacterium myrsinacearum | reverse complement strand
GCCATGCAAATCTCCAGTTAGTCCTGGAAACCTTCTCGCACACGCAGCAAGCCTCAAAATATAGCCAATCCAATGGGGCGGAGACGGCGCTTACGCTGCCGCCCGCTGTCTGGGGTTACAATGATATGGTCAAGGATGATGTCTACGATCCTGTACAGGCCAAACTGATGCTGCAGAAAGCGGGCGTAAAGAACCTCGCCATGAAAGTCTGGGCCATGCCCGTCAGCCGGCCCTATATGCCCAATGCCCGCCGCGCCGCAGAATTGATTCAGGCCGATTTCGCCCAGGTTGGAGTTTCCGTCGAAATTATCTCCTACGAATGGGGCGAATATCTCAAGAAAGCACGCGACAAAGATCGTGATGGTGCCGTTATTCTCGGTGGGACGAGCGATAATGGTGATCCGGATAATCTTCTGAGCTATTTCTTCAGCTGTTCCAGCGTCGGCGGCAGCAACTTTTCCAATTGGTGCTATCAGCCTGTGGAAACGCTTCTGCAACAGGCGCGTGCGCTCTCAGATCAGACTGCACGCAGCAAGCTCTATGAGGAAGCGCAAGTCCTTATCAAAGAGCAAGCACCTATTGCAGCCATTGATCACTCAATGGTGGTGATGCCCATGTCGAAGAAGATATCCGGTTATATCCTGGACCCGCTGGGATCGCACCGGTTTGACGGCGTGGATATTGCTGAGTGATCGCAGCTTGCCTTCGCTGCCGGCTGGACCTGTCATTGACAGGTCCAGTTTCATAATCCCGTTCGCCCGAAACGCATCATGAGCGGTATTTACAAAGGACAACCTGTAGATATGCCTCAACGGCATCCGCATACCGTCACTCTGTCACGTCCTTAGAAGCCTGGCAAACCTGGCGAACGGTCTTTCTGATTGAGTTGAAAACTGAATTCCGCGATGCGCTTGCATGTGGATATCGTACTGTCAGCACGTTATCCTCCGATAGATCGTCGGTATCAGTGATGCTGACGATCTCGTTAGGAACAACTATCACTATATCGTGTATTTACGATATACATATTGTCTTATCGCGATTCATTCATATGTGTTGGAAATGAAAAACGATGAGATCCTCAAAGCCCTTGCTCATCCGGTTCGACTGCAGATTGTGCACTGGTTGAAGAATCCTGAGCATTACTTTTCCAATCAGGAACACCCCCTCGATTTGGGAGTGTGTGCCAGCCAGTTCTCACGCTGTGGTTTGTCCCAATCGGCGGTATCTGCGCACCTCGCTGTTCTGCTGCGGGCGGAACTGGTTACAACCAGACGTGTTGGGCAATGGATTTATTACAAGCGCAACGCAGGCAGGATCGCTTCATTCTTGCGAGATATGGCTGCGGAAATATAGCCGGATTTGCCACTCAATGAAATTGCCAGGCCGGTCGGGGCGCCGGCGACAAAATTCCTCCCAGAAGTTTAAGCCCTGCAAAGAAAGGTCGTCCATGTCTACTCTTTTTGATCCTATCCAAGTCGGTGATATCGAGCTTGCCAATCGTATCGTTATGGCTCCATTGACGCGCAACCGGTCGCCGAATGCAGTGCCAACTGCGCTAACAGCAACCTATTATTCTCAGCGTGCAACAGCCGGATTGCTGATCACCGAGGCAACGGCGATCAGCCATCAAGGACAGGGCTATGCGGATGTTCCAGGACTGTATGCACCTGATCAGCTCGCGGGTTGGAAAACGGTAACGGATGCCGTTCACGCGGCCGGTGGTAAGATTGTCGTCCAGATGTGGCATGTCGGGCGCATTTCTCACAATACTCTTCAACCCGGTGGTGCGGCGCCTGTTGCGCCTTCTGCGATTACAGCGAAATCGAAGACATTTCTGATCAATGCAGATGGCAGCGGAACCTTCGCTGAGACGTCTCAGCCGCGGGCGCTCGAACTGGCCGAGCTTCCGGGCATCGTCGAGGATTATCGTAAAGCCGCCAGAGCGGCGATCGATGCGGGCTTTGATGGTGTGGAACTTCATTCCGCCAACGGATATCTCATTGATCAGTTCTTGCGATCCGGCAGCAATCACCGAACTGACGCGTATGGTGGATCAATTGAAAACCGCGCACGTTTCCTGCTGGAAGTGCTTGATGCCATCACAAATGAAATTGGCGCGGGGCGTACAGGCATTCGGATATCGCCGGTAACACCCGCCAACGACTCATCGGACCCGGAACCTCAGCCACTCTTTACCTATGTGGTGGAAAAGCTTGCTGCGTATAAACTCGCTTATATTCACATCATTGAAGGCGCCACGGGCGGCCCACGGGACTTCCAGCAAGGTGACAAGCCGTTCGATTACGCCGCACTGCGCTCTGCGTATAAACACGCGGGAGGCAAGGCAGCCTGGATGGTCAACAACGCCTACGATCCAGTTTTGGCTGAAACGGTGGTTGCCAAGGGCGAGGCCGATCTTGTTGCCTTCGGAAAACTGCTTCTCGCCAACCCAGATCTTGTTAAACGTCTGCGGGAACGTACAGAACTTAACACGCCAGATAATGCAACATTTTATGGCGGCGGTGCAAAAGGTTATACGGACTATCCTGCTTTGGCTTAGATCAGGCATGTCCGGCTTTTATTTAGTTACTGAATGGCGCTGATTGACCGAGAGCAGCAGGCAATACCGCTGCTCTCGGTTTGAAAGGGCCACGATTGCCCGCAATTGCGGCTTTTGGGCGCTAAACGATGAAGGTAACTCCAGGGGTGAAGTCGTGCGAGCACGGGGACGTCGATCTGCGCGGCCATCGGGTAAATGATCGATGCTTTCAATGCGTGCAAGAGGGCAGTTCGTTGACTTTTGTTGGATGCTGTCGACCTGTCTTTCCAGCTTGTAAAGTTGTGGAGCAGCTGGTGACTGAGCGACGGCTGTTGTCTAAATACCGCCTTGCATTCAGATATTGGGCTTTGTTGTAAACGTTCTATGGTCAAAGTGTCTGAGAACGCGATAGCAACTGGATTGCTCGCGGATTGATTCCTTTCAAGCCATTCCTGGTCAACGCTACTCGACCCGTGAAGAACATCAGCTGACCTGCCGAGTTGTTTGCTAATATACCCGCACACGCATTGGTGCGGGCGTCATAATTCTCCTGCGCCTTTTCGACAAGCCGCAGATGATTGATCGCCCATTCATAGACTGTGCCAGAGGGAACTTGAAGCGTGCGGCCAAGATCGGTGATGGCGCATTCCACTGCAACCGGTGATGTCGCCAGGACCTTTCGCGTGATCAACCGTTCCTCTCAGGCCGTCGCAGGGCTTACCAAGTCGGCAAAACTGGTAATAACGGCTCTCTACCGCAATTATCCAAACCGCCGCCGAAACCTGTATCGACGCCACGGCTACCTTCAATAAAGTTTGAGCGTTTGTGGAATCCAGAAGATCCAGATCATCAATATACAAACATTCCACCGCGACCGGATCAGGCTCGACATCTACGCTACAATCTCAAATGCCCAAAATTTGCTCGTTCTCGGCTTTGATAAGATCTGCAATACGCTCCGCAATCATGATCGTCGGAATGTTGGTGTTTGCGCAAGGAATGCTCGGCATCAGTGACGCGTCGCAAACGCGCAAGTTCTGTGTCCCGTAGACTCTGCCCGACGATGACGTCACTGCCATCGGATTGTCGTGCCCACCCATCCTGCATGTCCCGGACGGATGCCATGTTCCGCCCACATATTTGCGAACAAAGGCTGTGAGCGCGTTATCGTCGCTGAGAAGGTCATCCAGGGTGACGCCAAGTGTGACAACGCCATGGATCAGAGTCTTGCGCAAAGGACCGGCACAATCCAGCATTGCCGCAAGTGCGCCGCGTTGAACCGCGTTCAGCAGGCCGGGCGCTGCAACTTTCACGACACGCGGCGAATAACTTGAAGGAAAGATGGTATCTCTGAAACCGTTCATCATTGGATCGGCGAGTGTGCGTGCGCCCAGCCGCATGGCGAGCTTCAGCCGTTCCAGATCGCGCTCATCCGACAGCATCCGGAAATCGACGGAGGGTTCCATCCGCGCATCAGGAGAGGAGAGTGTGAGCATGCCGCGCGAATGTGATTTGTTGACCCAGAAAAACAAGCTGCCCATGCGCATGCCAACCGAGTGCCAGCCTGACCGGGAAAGGATCGCCGCATGCATATCGCCCTGCGGCGTTCCTTCCAGTTCTGACGAGAAGCGCAGGATGCACTGTTCGTGATGCTCGGCCTGATCGGTTACCCGCGCGGCGGGTGGCAAAAAGGCGGAAACGGCAATGGAAGGATGTTCCATCAAGTTACGTCCCATGCCCGGCCGATGAGCGACGACTGGAATGCCCAAGCTGGAAAGCTCGGCGGCCGGTCCAATGCCACTGCGCAACAGCAATGCCGGTGTATGGATAGCACCCGCCGATACGATGATTTCGATGGCCCGAAGTGTTGTGGCGGGCTGGCTCCCACTTGCAAGAAGCGTGGCTCCGATGGCGCGCGTCCCCTCAAAGAGCAGCCGCTCGACTGTCCGACCGGTGATGACGCGCAGATTGGGCCGCTGGCGCACCTCAGACGTCAGGTACACCACCGAGGTTGGCACCCTTTCGCCGTTTTCGCTGACGGCAACGGCACCAACGAACACGCCATCCTGCCAGTCTCCGTTCTGATCGGGCCGCATCGGATATCCGTTGGCGGACAATGTGCGCGTCACGGCGTCGACAAAGGGGGACATCCGATCCTGCGCAAGTCGCCGGATCGGCAGGGGACCATTCTTTCCGTGCAGGGGCCCGTCGAAATTGCAATCATTTTCAAGCTTGCGGAAATAGGGCAGACAGTTGTCCCAGCTCCAACCCGCGGCACCAAGTGATTGCCACTCATCGTAATCGCCGGGGGCACCGCGATTTGCCATCAGCGCATTGATCGCCGAGCCGCCGCCGAGGAGTCTGGCCTGCTCATAGCGGCGGGGTAGCGTGGAGGATGCACTGTTGCTTGCAGTGAAACCCATGCGAGCAGTCAGGGAGTTCCATATATTGCTGGTATCCAGATAAGCCCGGCCGGGGTAACGGCTGCGAATCTCGTCGGGCATCGTCTCCAGCGTCAAGTCACGGCCGGCCTCGACGAGGGTCACCGTGTTGCCCGGATCCTCCGACAGGCGTGCAGCCAATACACATCCAGCCGATCCGCCGCCGAGTATAAGGAAGTCACTCGTCATGGCGCTCCTCCAGATGTCAGTGACTATTGGCGTCTTGCTCGGGCGCGGCCTTGGTCTCCCGGGCATTCAGTGCGATCAATATGACCAGAAGGAACGATATGGCAGTGAGGAGCGAACTGATCGCTGCAATGGTCGGATCAATCTCGTCGCGCAATGCGGTGAACATGCGCTTGGTCAGCGTCTGGTTCTCGCCGCCGGCAATGAACAGTGCAACAACGGTCTCATCCAACGCGGAGATGAAGGCGAATAGCATGCCAGAAATTACACTTGGCCTGATCTGCGGCAGTGTAACCACGAAGAAGCTGCGCAGCCGGTTCATGCCAAGACTGCGCGCAACCATTTCCTGTGTGGGATCAAACTTGCGCAGGCCGACGAGCACCGCCGTGATGACGTAGGGGATCCCCAACATCACATTGGCCAGCACCAGCCCCGGTATCGTGGCAAGCAGGCCAACCTTTGCGTAAATGAAGAAGACCCCGATGGCTATAATGACGATTGGCGTTACCAAAGGCAGGAGGAGAATGATCTGGAGGCTGTGCACAAGCCGCGATTTCGAATTGTTGATCGCATAGGCGGCAGCTGTGCCAAGAATGGTGGAGATGACTGCACTGGAAACCGCAAGGACCAGACTCACTTTCGTCGCTTGCATCCAGGCTGTGCTACCAAGATAGGCTTCATACCAACGTAAGGAGAAGGAGGGCGGCGGAAAGCTGAGAAACCTTGCGCTGGAAAACGACATGGGGACGATGATGATGACCGGAATGATGAGGTAAAGCAGGACCAGGCCGACAAAACCGTAAAGTACAATACGAGCTGGTGTCATCGGATTCACCTCATTCCCATCAGGCGCTCGACCGGGATCAAGCGGCTGGCCGCCCAGAAAATGGCGAATACGCAGGCAAGCAGGACAACACTGATCGAACTTGCAGCGCCCCATTCGTTGTAGAGCTCAACGTTGCGGCTGACGAGCATAGAGACCATGAAGGTCCGGCCACCGCCGAGGAGTTCCGGTGTGATGTAGAAACCGAGTGTCAGGACAAACACCAGAACGGCGCCGGCGATGATGCCCGGCAGTGATAATGGCAGAAAGACCCGGAAGAAGACGTGCGACGGCGTTCCGCCCAGGCTTGCGCCGGCCATGGTCAGCTCAGCGGGTATTTTCTGCATAGTGGCGTAGAGCGGCAGCACCATAAACGGCAGCAGGATGTGGACCGTGGCAATGACGGTGCCGAATTCATTGTTTACCAGGATCAGAGGCACATCAATGAGGCCAAGCGATTTGAGGGTGCTGTTGATGATGCCGGTGCGTTGCAGGAGGATCAGCCAAGCGTAGGCGCGGACGAGAACGCTTGTCCAGAACGGGAGCACGACCATAGCCAGCACGATGATACTCCATCGGCGCGGCAGTGATGCGGCCACATAGGCGACAGGGTAGCCGAGCAGAGCCGTTGCTGCCGTTACAATGAAAGCGATGCGGAATGTCTGGAGGAAACTGTGCCAATAGATATCCTCGGTCAGAATACGGCGATAGTTCTCCAGCGTGAAACCGTTGTGATAGACCGACTGCCAGGCGAGCCACAGCAGGGGAACAACCAGGAGCGCGACAATGACAGCCAGAGCCGGCGTCAAGAGCAGAAACATCAGTATCTGCTCCTGGCGGTCGTGTCGCCGGAAGGCTTCGGGTTGCGATCGGGGCAAGGAAAATCCTCCGGTCAAGGTAACTGTCATGGCTTCTGGATGAACTCGGCCCAGCGCTTCTGGACTGCTTCGCCTTCCGGTGAGCTCCACCACTGTGTCGAGATCAGAACCTGTTTTGCCGCATTGTCCGGTGCGCTTGGTAGCTCTGTTGCGCGTTCGGCCGGGATCTTTCCGGTCTTGAAAGCCTCCGGGTTACCGGGGCCATAATCGATCTCAAGCGGCAGATTGGCCTGAATTTCGGGTGCCAGTGCCTCGTTCACGAATTCGATGGCTGTTTCCAGATTGGGCGCGTTCTTGAGGATGCACAGTGAGGTGTTTTGCAAAAATCCCTGATTGAAGGTAAAGCCGACATCGCCGCCCTCTTTCTGAACCGCACTGACACGGCCATTCCATGCCATCTCCATATCAACTTCACCGTCACTTAAGAGCTGAGCCGATTGTCCGCCTGAGGTCCACCAGACGGTGATGTACGGTTTGATCTCTTCCAGCTTCTTGAAAGCACGGTCGACATCGATCGGATAGATTTTGTCAGGTGCAACGCCGTCCGCAAGGAGCGCAGCCTCCAGGGTAGCCAAGGGGTGGTTGCGCAGCGCGCGCGTTCCCGGAAACTTCTTCACATCCCAGAAGTCGGCCCATGATTGCGGTGGATTATCGCCAAACTTGCTCTTGTTGTAGGCGAGCACGCTTGAATAGAATTCATATGCGGCCGAATAAGGCGTCTTATATTCTTCCGGCATCTTCGCAGCATTGGGAATCTTGTTGAAATCGAGCTTCTCGATCAATCCCTGCTCACCTCCCCGGATGCAGTCCTTGGTTGGTGTATCGACCACATCCCATACGGGCTTTCCGGTTGCGCCTTGCGTCTTGATGACCGGCCAGGCGTCGGGCGAACTGTCCTGATTGATCGTGATGCCTAGTTTCTTGGCCACCGGATCAAGAATGGCCCTGGTCTGAGCTTCCTGATAGGCACCGCCCTGAGAAATGAAGGTAATCTGTTCTGCATAAGCGGGCGTGGCCATCAGGGTGGTGCCCGCAACAGCCGCCACAAAGGTACCTTTGAAATGTCTGTACAGCATGCTCGTTCTCCTCTGTTTTTTATGAGGCCAGGCCTCCTTTATGATCATTCAAATCGACGGGTCTTATCGCCCGATTGCATCAAGGAACTGGTACCAGCCGGCAACAAGCCGTACGGCGGGTTCTCGAATGGGATAGAAAGGAACTTTTTTCAGCCGCTCTGACGCAAGCAGTCCGATATTCGGCTGGCCGCCGGTAACGATTTCGGCGAGATATTTGCCCATCAGTGTCGACATAGCCACGCCAGTGCCGTTGTATCCGACGGCGTAGCTGATCCTGTCGTCAAGCTGCCCGACATGCGGAATACTGTCGAGTGTCATGCCCACCAGCCCTGACCAGCGATGCGTTACCTTGACATCGGCGAGCTCCGGAAACTGCGCGATCATGGCCTTCTGCAACGCGGCGAAGGCCGATGGTGAATCGTTCTTGCCGAAGGCACCCCGGCCGCCGAACAGCAGCCGGTCACCAGACTTGCGGAACCAGCGCATCATGCGCCGTGTTTCGGTGTAGCTGCGGCCTCCGGAAAGCAGCTTTTCTGCAGGTTTGCCTGTCAGGGGCTCCGTCGCGATGATGGCGCTGCGGAAGGGGATCAGTGTCCGCTGCACGGTTTGCGTGGCCACTGTCAGATCAGAATAGGCATTCGTGGCGATGATCGCATGGCGGGCAATGACATTGCCATCCGGTGTTTCGAGTACCAGCCCTTCACCATCACGACGTACCGAGGTAACCGGGCTCTGTTCGAAAATTGCGATGCCTTCGGCTGCAATACCCGCAGCAAGGCCGCGAACAAAATTGAGTGGGTGGATTACGCCCCCATGGGTGTTGAGCAGTCCGCCGACAAAACCGGCCGATCCGGTTTCCTCCCGCATCTGCGCTGACGACAGAATAGATGTGGAATGATCGCCGAGCACGTCATTGAGCCAGGCGACTTCCTTCCTGAGGGCTGTAAGCGATATTTCATTATGGGCGCAGCGCAGGCTGCCGCTTTCCTGGAAATTGGCCTCTTTGATTCCATAAGCCTCGACCAGATCGCCGACATGATCGATAGCTTCGATACCAAGGTCGTGCATGTACCGCGCCATATCGATGCCCCAGCCGTCGGCAATACCGGAGAAGGTCAGGCGGAACTTGCCCGAAACCACACCGCCATTGCGCCCGCTTGCACCCCACCCGACGCGGCTCGCTTCAAGCACGACCGGATGGAGGCCCTTGCGTGCCAGATAGCGGGCAGCAGAAAGTCCCGTATAGCCTCCGCCGATGATCGCGACATCATATTGCCTGCTGCCCGACAGCATGCCAAAGCGCGGCTCACTGGCGGCCGTATCACTCCAGAGCGATGTGATTTCAGACAGAGGCGGGGCCAAGACCATGGGGCTTCTCCAGATCAGGCGGCTGTCGCCGAGTTGTGGAAGCTCAGAATTTCCGCGTCCACTGCGTCAGCAAGCTGCTTCAGGGACGAGAAATGAAAGTCGGGCCTGGTCAGGATCGCAGGCTCCGGTGTTCCACCAAAACCGTTCAACCCCTGGCGACGTTCGATCCAGCACACGGTGTAGCCAAGCTCTTTGGCGACACCAATGTCATGATGTTGGCTCTGCGCCACGTGCAGAATCTCGTTGAACTGGTAGCCGTGAGCGGACTGGCGACCACGGTTGAACGCAAAGAACTGCGGGTTGGGCTTGGCAACGCCCGTCTCGTCGCATGTGACGCTGTCGTGGAAGGGATTGCCGAGCGTAGCGGAATAGGCGGAGAAGGCAGTGCGGTCCGCATTGGTCATGGCTACCAGGCGGAAATTCTTGCGCAGGCGCTTCAGCGCAGCAATTGAATCGGCAAAGGCCGGCCAACGGAATATCGAGAGCTGGAAAGCATCCGCCGTCGCGTCGTCGTTGCGAAAGCCGAGTTCGTTGGCAAGCGATAGATAGACATCCTTCATGGCAAAGCTGGAGCGGCCATAGAATCTGTCGCGCCCACGTTTGTAGGCTTCGAAAATCTCTTCTTCTGACGCGCTGGCTGCCTTGTCGCCGCCAAGTTCGCGGATGGCGCTGATAACGCCGGTCTCGAAGTCGATCAGTGTGCCGACAACGTCGAATGTGAGGACTTTGAAGGTTGTAAGTGACATTTGCATTCTCTCGTCAGGTTTTTCGGATTGCAGGTATTTTCTCAATAAGAAGCCTTGGGGACCAGAATGGTATCCTGGGGGTGGAGCGCGATGGTCATTCGAGATCCGACGGATTTGATCTTTGTCAGTCCCGTATGGTTACTCGGTTGCCGTAGGCTCAGCCGCGTGCCGTCGTCGAGTTGAATGAAGACGCGGGCGCTTTCACCTTGATAAAGGACTTCAGTGACGGTGCCGGCCATGCGGTTCAGGAATCCGTCGTCGGTATCATCTGCGATCAGCAGCTTTTCAGCGTGTACTGCGAGAAATATCTCTTTTCCCGGGGGAACGGGGTGCGCGGAGCGCAGAAGATATGAGCCGAGTTTCACATACTCGGCTCCGGCCTGTTCCACGGGAAGCAGCGTCGCTTCGCCGATAAAACCTGCAACAAAGGAATCTGTCGGGTGGTCGTGCAACCGAACCGGGGTATCGATCTGCACGATCTTGCCGCGATTCATGATGGCGACACGGTCACTCATCGTCAGTGCCTCCCGCTGATCATGGGTCACGTAAATAATGGTTGCGCGGAGTTTCTGGTGCAGATGGCGAAGTTCGATCTGCATGTTCTCGCGCAATTGCTTGTCGAGCGCCGACAACGGTTCGTCCATCAAGATAAGTCGCGGTTCGAAGATTATGGCGCGTGCGAGGGCAACGCGCTGGCGCTGGCCGCCGGAGAGTTCGGTGATGCGACGGTCTTCAAAACCTGCGAGTTGGACCATCGAAAGCGCGTCCCGCACCCTTGCAGGCCATGTCGACTTTGGCAGGCGGCGCGCACGCAGCGGGAAGGCGACATTTTCGCCGACACTCATATGAGGAAACAGCGCATAATTCTGAAAGACGATACCAATGTCGCGTTTGTGGGGCGGAGCATATGTAATATCCCGGTCGCCAAGGAAGACCGATCCGGAGGTGGGTTGCACGAAGCCACCGAGAATGCCGAGAAAGGTGGTTTTGCCGGAACCCGAGGGGCCAAGCAGGGATACAAATTCGCCCGCTCCGACTTCGAGGCTCACATCGTCAAGGGCGTGGAAGGCTCCGTAACTCTTGCGAGCATTGCGGATCGATACGCCTACACTTTCAATATTTTTCGCAATATTCATTGAAATCCACTGCAACTTTCCTCGCATCTGACGCTAAAACCAGACGCAATCCTGTTCATTGAGCGGAGATATACAGCTCCTCGCACCGACGAAGATCCACCCCGTCAGACGATAAAACCGTATCGAATTCCCCTTGTTCTTGGCCCTTCCAGAAGGCCTGTTGGTAAGAAGAGATCAAAAGAAGGGGCCACTGGCAATTGAAAAAAAGTTGGCGGAGGTGTTACATGATGTAATGACTCTGCTGCGCCGATCCTTACCGTCCATGAATGCCCTCTTTACTTTTGAGGCGGCGGCGCGTTGCGGTAATTTTTCCAAAGCTGCAAATGAACTGAATGTTACTCCGGCTGCCGTCAGCCGCATGATTGCACGTCTGGAAGAACATCTTGGCACGCAGCTTTTCGTTCGCATTTCGACAGGGTCGTCACTGACAGAGGCGGGAACCATTCTATTCGACAGCATAACCAAAGGCTTTTCGGGAATTGAGAATGCGCTGCGTGAAATCGAGGATAGGCAGACAGGTCTCGAAACGGTTTCGCTCTCGGTTTCGACCGGATTTACCACGCATTGGTTGATGCCCCGGATGAGCAAGTTCAAGGCGGAGTTCCCGAATGTCGACTTGCGTTTTCAGCTCGTTATAGGCGCACTTGGCGGTTCGGTCGCCGATGTCGATCTTGGAATGCGTTTTGTCGAGGGCTCGGATGAGCGACACGAGGCGGCGCTGATTATGCCGGAAATCCTGATGCCAATTTGCAGCCCATCCTATTATGAGAGGTATGCAACGGGTCAGGAGGGCGTGGAGGCCCCAGTCTATACTATCGTGAATCTGGACAATGCCCAGCCCGACTGGTCCGGCCTGTTCTTGTCCCGCCAAGCCGGCGAGGCAGTCAATTCAATGATCTTTTCGGACTATGCGATTGTCGTGCAAGCGGCACTTCTCGGCCAAGGGGTGGCGTTGGGCTGGCTGAATGTTGTTGCTCACTGGCTGCGCACACGCGCGCTTGTTCCAGCACGGCAAGATCTGATGATGACGGGACGGCTTTGCCATCTGGTGCGGATGCGAGACAAGCCGCGCCGTCCGGTGGTGTCACACATCCGCGACTGGATCATCGCAGAACTGCTTGAAGACATTCTCGATCTCGACAAGCAATATCCGGCTCTCGGATTGCAGACACTCCTCGAAAGGAAATCTGCTGCAGTACCGTTTGAAAATTGACCCGGTATTGGGGACCTGGTGAGGTGCACGTTCCCTTTAAATGGTCATAAACGTCTCCATTGGCACTTCGGTGTCGCCGGGGGCGTCCTACTCCATCAGAACCTTATTTCCCGCAACTCGCACAACCTTCACTGGAACCGCTGGGTTTCAGGCTGTCACTCCCGGTCACCCGCGCGGTTGCCAGCCTTATGGCCAGCAATTGCGAGAGTGAGAAATCATGGGGTTTGTGATGTTGTTTCAAGCCAGGCTGAGACTTGTGCCAACGTGCGCCGCTCTTGATCTGCTTCCAATGAAAAAGCGGGCTGTAAATTTGCCTGAGATGCGTGCTTCTTCACGACGCTGATGCTGTTACTTAACCCATAGCCACCATGCGTAATGAATAGGAATACCCGCTTGTCGGTCAGATGGGGGGCAGCAAGAAAGACCGAATTGCCGACGGAACTGTCATGCCCCAGATGGGATAGCCCAGGTAGATAGAGTCATAGGATTGGATGCCGGGTACTGATTGCGCGAGGGGCGGAAAATAGCCAGCATCTGTCTACAACTTGGCTTGCGCAACAGTGGCTTCATAATCTTCAGGATATGGCGTGGCGACATTGATTCGTCACCTCCATCCGAGCGCGGGAGCAACGTGCTTCAGGATTGCCTCGAGTACGTGGGCATTGTAATCGACGCCCAACTGATTTGGCACCGTTAGCAACAAAGTATCCGCTTCCATGATGGCCTCATCCTGTGCGAGTTCTTTGACGAGGGCTTCAGGTTCGGCAGCGTAACTACGGCCGAAAATCGCCCTTGTACTATCATTGAGGTAACCGAGTAAGTCTCATTCTTTGATGGCAGTAGCGCTTGGAGAAAAGCGCCGTCTACGGCTCTACAATGCGACGAATGCGCGATTCCTGCTGCTCAAGTTCGACAATGCCAGCATGACCGTCATCGGAACGGATGGCGGCCTGATCGAAGCGCCCGTCGCCGTCGACCAGCTGCTGCTCACGCCGGCCGAACGGGTTGAGTTGATTGTTTCCTTCGACAAGCCGGGACCGGCCAAGCTCACTATGCTCGAATATGAGCGCGGTTGGATGGGGCCGGGCAAACCGAACGAGGCCGGCATGATCCTGCTAACGGCAAACGTATCAGAAGAGGCGGTAGCTGCGATGCCACGCCTGCCGGCAAAGCTACGCTCCATCGAATCTCTTGGGAATCCGGTTGTCACGCGCCGGTTCGTACTGACGGAATCGATGGGCGGTATAGACCATGGCAGCACGTCGATGCAGGGCATGGATCACTCCAACATGTCCATGTCTTCCGATAGCATGGAGATGAAGTTCCTGATCAACGGTGCCAGCTTCGACATGAACCGCATAGACGAAGTCTCGAAAGTCGGACAAGTCGAGCTTTGGGAAGTCGTCAACGCGGCGGATATGGATCATCCGTTCCATGTGCATGGGACGCAGTTTCAGGTCGTGGAACACGAGAAGGACGGGAAGGTTACCATGCCATCCTATCGCGCGTGGAAGGATACTGTGAACATCGTGGCAGGCGAGACGGTCCGGATAATGCTGCGCCAGGATCTGCCGGGGCCGCGCATGTATCATTGCCACATCCTCGAGCACGAACAGCTCGGTATGATGGGTACGGTTGACGTTCAAGCCTAGTGTGGTCCAGCGGATGAAACAAAGGCCCGCCGCGAAGACAATCGCGGCAGACCTTTATCACTGGGGCGCGAGCGACGGCGATTTCATCGCCATCGGCGGCATCATTCGACCGTAACCGGCACCCGCAACGTTTCCGGGGTAAAGAACACGTCGGCGTGCATGTTTTCTTTGCGCAATCCGCGCGCAAAAATCACCTCCATTGCGGCTTCCACCATTGGCGCGGGTGGCAACATGGGTCTTCCAGCCGCCGCGCTCGGAAAGATCCTCCGCTACGGCCTGCGTCGCGAAATCGCGCGGATACTGTCCGCACGGTGCTTGGGACAGTACGGATGCAAAGGTGAAATTGAGATGCCGTTTTTCGACGGCGTGAAAATGCTCGACGAGATAGAAATCGCGCTCTTGGCAGTCAGCAAAATCACCACGCGCGCTTCTGCGATCTGACTGTCACTCGAGTCACATCCTTCAAAGTTATCTGTAATCGTCTGCCCTATTGTCTTGGTAGCACGAATTCCACTCGCCTGTTCAGTGCGCGCCCTTCGGGATTATCCATGCCGTTTTCAAGAGTGTTGGACGCAACCGGCTGGCTGTCACCAAAGGCTTTGACCGACAGTCTTGTCTTGTCGGCACCATGTGTCACCAGCCATTCGGCGACGGCTTGTGCACGCCGAAGGGACAGATTCTTGTTGTAACGGGCAGAGCCCTTGCCGTCGGTATGCCCCTCGATGACGACGGTACCGGCAGAAACCGATCTGACCAAACGCGCGATATCATCAAGCGTCGGTTCAGCAGCTGGCTGGATGCTGGTCTTGTCGAAATCGAACAGGATATCGCCGGTCATCGACACTCTGACGGTCTGTTTATCCTGCCATACTGAAAGACCGCTATGTTGGGCGGCAAGCCCATCAGCCTTGGCGGATAAATCCGATATAGCGCTATCTAGATCGGAAGGGAGACCCTTCAGGTCTAAAATGGTGGCTTTGAGGTCGCGGATTTCGCGATGATAGGCCAGGTCCTGTGCAAAGGACCAGTTTACACCAGCCACCATCAATGCCGCCGCAAGGCCGAACTTGTTCATTCCACGCATAATTATCGGTCGGTAATTTTGATTGCGTCGAGTGTCTCGACTCCAGGTATCGTCAATGACACTTCACTTACATCTTTTGGCGGGGCAGGAAACCTTCCGTGCCAGGAACCTGCAATTGGCGAGCCCTTCGCAGTTTTGATAACCAGAAAAGGATCTGTCAGAGGCTTGTCGTTGCTGTCCGTCAGTAAAAGGTGCTTCTTATTACCGGCAAGAATGTAGAAACTGTTTTCGTAGTCGGTCTTGCTGATCGAATCATAAATCCTTTCCAGCTTATCCGGGACAACAGGTTTGAAGCGCAACTTGACGGTCAGGATCTCGTCTTTGCGAACCGCCTCGATCACCTGCGCCTCAGCGATACCGCCATTGGTTAAGCCTACAGCCAGAGGCGTACTCGAAGCAATCGCAGTCTGGGCTGATGCGCCGTGGGTAAATTGTGTGATCGCGAACACGGTAACAAGCGCGTGGAAGATAGTAGCAATTATAGTCAGGCGCACGATATGAATCCTCTCCGTTTCAAGTCTATGGCCGTCCACATTGCGCGCGAAACGAACGGACGCATGTCCGCTTCTATGGTGGCAACGTGGGGGTTCCTCTCGTAGGTAATTCTCCCGGGGAAGACCAAAATTAAGTCGGCTGAATAAGTCATGCCGCTGAGGGCTGTCGGTCAAGATTTCTTGTAGTTTCGGTCCTCCAATGTTTCCAGTCAACCCTTGAAGTCATTTTTTCCAAAGGTAAGCAACCGGCCGTGGTGAGCCGGAGCAGATGGTTAGGTTGAATGTGGGGCCGTAAGACTTGCGGCGGCTTAACAATTGAAGATCGGGATACGAACGTGAGCGGAGGCTCGATAGGAGACATGATCGGCAAGACCCTCAACATCAAGTCCGATGTCGAGCAAATGTTTGATGGCCGCCTCGGCAACAAGCGTCGCCACTTCCACGCCGGGGCAAGCATGGGAACCCACACTAAACTCCAGATATTTTCTGTTGGGTCGGAAGATGTCGAAAACATTCGGTTCAGGATTCAGAGTCGGATCGCGACTTGCCGCTGCCAGTAAGACGATTATCGTATCGCCTTGTTGCATCTTTTGCCCGGCAATAGCCGTATCGCGTGACACAAAGCGAAGCGTACTGTGAGTGGTGGGATCGCAGCGCAGTACCTCTTGGACAACATTGGCCAACAGTGTGGGGTTCCGGTCAACTTTGGCCTGTATGGCAGTATTCCGGGAAAGGGCCAGAAGAGTATTTCCAATAACGGTGGAGCAAGCCACGCAGCCTTGAGCCATGTAACCGATACCGTTTGCGATCACCGCATTGGCATCGTAGTTACCCATTTGCTGTGCTTTGCGATGCTGTAGAGCAAGCAGGGTGCCACTGTTTTTATCCAAGGCCTCCAACATCATACGAAACACAACCAGAAGCTGGGAAGCTGCGTGGCTACCTGTCTGGATTAATTTTGCATCGAGCAGCGGGACGCCAGTCACTGCTGCGGTGGCAGCTGCACTATAGTCCCCCACCCAATGCGCCACGGCTTCAATTTTCTCACGCGGAATGCCAAGCAGCGCCCCGATAACAAATGCCGGCAGTGAAAACATGAACCGCGTCAATTGTTCCGCGTTGCGCTTTGGTTCAATCAAATCAGTCAGTTCGGTTGCCATATTTTTTGCAAGGCTTACCACTTGCCCGGTGCAGATCCCCTGAAGAGACGCTGCTACCGCGCCCCTGTCGCGACGATGATTTTCACCATCGTTCATCCGCACGAGGTAGCGAAATATCTCTGCCATAGCAGTGCCTTCTATCGAACCAGGCACAGGTTCGTAGAACGGACGGGTCCGGCAATCGTCATTCATTAAGACAGATTTGACCATGGCAGCACTTGCTGCCACCCATGCTCCGGATTGTTCCTCTCGAAACAGCGGTTTCTGGACTGCCAGGCGGGCATAATACGGATAGGGATCTGGATGACTGGGCGCAGCTCGCACATGTGATGGTTCGCTCAACTGTGTCTGCAGTTTCTCATTCACTTCGGATGGCATTTTGTTCTCCGGGTATGAGGCAAGTTTGTCATAGTACGTGTCGGTTAAAAACCGACCGTGTCGATAGTTTGCGTAAGGCATCATTTGCGGAAAAGGCTGTTGAGTTCGTTTTGACTCATTTGCTTAGCTGCGAAGTTGGTCGTTCCCGTACGACACATCTCACGCGTGCTTTGCCGGATCAGACCGAGTGTGGCTCGTGCGAGACTACCTCCCACGCTTACACGTTTGACGCCAATGTCCAAAAGCTCGAAAACATTCAGCGGGATACTTCCCCAGCCGGTAACAATATTTACCGGTCCGTTAATCTCCCTCACCAGGGTCTTGATGGTCGCTATCGTGTGTGACCCACAGGGGTATACACAATCGGCTCCTGCCTCGAGATAAAGGTTTGCCCTTCTGATCGACGTTGCAAGAGCGCCTTTCACTGAAACGAGAAAAGCGTCAGTTTTGGCATTGAGGACAAAGTTACCACCGCGAGCATCGATCATTTCGCGGGCTGCTCGTATTCTGTCCACAGACAGCTCTTCATTGTAGAGGCCGTCTTCTCGAGGATTGTTATCCTCGATATTTCCTCCAGCCAATCCTGCTTCTATCGCGAGCGAGACAGTATCGGCCACGCGCTTTGGTATTGAACCGTAACCGTCTTCCAAATCCCCGTTTACCGGAAGTGCCACGGCTTCAACGATTTGCTTGATACGGGAAAACATCTCTTTGCGCTTTAAAACTGCGTGTTGATCGCGAACATCGAAATCAGGTTTGCCTAGTGAAAATGCTATACCTGCACTGGTCGTACCAATGGCATGAATTTTCTCACTGGCCAGAACTACTGCAGAGCCGGCATCCCAGGCATTGGGCATTAGAAAACCCCGATCCAGATGATGAAGCGCCTTGAAGGCCTTGGCTTTGCTGCCCTGTGTGTTCATCAAAAAGCAACCTGTCTCTTTACAGCTCTAAGTCCTGCATACTCGGCATAAAGCCATTCGTCGAATTTGTTTTTTCTTCTGATGTAATAAGTTTTTTGAATGCCCTAGCGTGTTGGCATGCTAGGTCTGGGATCTTACACCTGTGCTTATCGAGGAGGCGGCCCATGGACGTTGAGGGTCTGAAGACCTTTTTAGCAGTTTACCGTCAGCGAAGTTTCTCAAATGCGGCCCGTGTGCTGAACAGGACGCAACCTGCCATATCCAATCGAATTCATTTATTGGAGCAGGAACTTGGCATGCCTGTTTTCGAGCGGACGACTGCTGGTATTATGTTAAGCCAAGCCGGCCGCGTCCTGTTGCCTTATGCAGAACGCGTGCTTGCAAGTGTCCAGGATGCGGATGCTGCCATGCAGTCTCTGGCGACTGAAAACGCAGGACCAGTCGCCATAGCCATTGTTGGCACTCTGGCCGGTACAAGAATAACACAAACCCTCAAACGCTTTGTTGATGCGCATCCTACTGTCGACCTTACCCTTCAAACGGCGCGCAGCACAGAAGTTAGTGAGCTGGTTCGACGCGGTGAAGCAACAATAGGCCTAAGGTATGATCGGGATCGATCTTCGGATTTGGATTACCGGATCCTTACCCATGAGAAACTGTTGGTTGCTTGCGCCCCAAACCACCCGCTGGCCAGACAATCCATCAGCTTTTTTTCGGAATTGTTGAATGAAAGGTGGATTGCGTTTCCTGAAATTCAGGGTCAGAGGGAAATCTGGGCGTCACATGTATTCAGTATTTTTTCAGTTCTTGGCCACAGCGATTTGAATTGGATGCCAGTCGATAGCCTGACAGCGCAGAAACGTTTGGTCGAAGCAGGTTTTGGACTGGCATTAATGACGGAGAGTAGCATTGCGGAAGAACGCGCAAGCGGAGCCATGAGAACCATTGACGTCAATGATTTAACGGCACGAATGCCTATTTTCTCAGTCACACGTAAAGGTGGCTTTTTAAGTGCGGGTGCCAGTAGCCTGCTTGGAATACTCTTTGCAGAATTTGCTGCAGGTAGTTTAACAGCTAATTCCTGATATGCGTTTGATCATATGCCGGGTATTCCTGAATCTTCGGTGTAATTCAGCGCGATGGACCGGGAAAAAATGATAGCCGGTGGAACCAATCCTACCTTTTTGTCGTTCACTTCCAGCTTACGTTCTATCTATCCAAGCGACGTAGTCTTGTCGTTGTTCCCATACCATTTTCGCATTGGAGTTACGCATGGAGTCTATTCCCAGATCAAGAAAAGCTCGGACTGGAGTTTCGGGATTGGACGAAATCCTCAGTGGTGGATTAAGCGAAGGACGTGTCTTTCTGCTTGAGGGTAATCCGGGCACCGGGAAAACCACCATTGCAATAAGTTTCTTGCTGGAGGGGGCTGCAAAGGGTGAACAAGGGCTTTATGTGACCCTGTCTGAGACCGAGGATGAATTGCGTGAAGGCGCTGGTTCGCACGGACTTACAATCGGCGGCAACATCAAGGTATTTGAACTGGTACCGCCAGAGAGTTTGTTGGATGCTGAACAACAGCAAAGCCTGCTTTATTCCTCGGATCTCGAACTAGGCGAAACAACGAAAGCAATTTTCGAAGAATTTGAACGCGTTCGTCCCCGTCGGGTTGTACTCGACAGTCTGTCGGAGATCCGGCTTCTGGCTCAGGGATCGCTGCGCTATCGTCGTCAAATACTGGCGATCAAGCACTATTTTTCCAGGCAAGGCGCAACAGTGTTGTTGCTTGATGACCTGACATCAGACAGTTTGGACAAGACAGTACACAGCGTCGTTCACGGCGTGATCAAACTTGAGGAACTCGCGCCCAATTACGGCTCGGAGAGACGCCGGCTGCGGGTTATCAAGTATCGTGGCCAAGCTTTTCGGGGCGGCTTCCACGACTTCGTCATTAAAACCGGTGGTGTCGTTGCTTTCCCTCGCCTTGTCGCACTGGAAAATCGCCGTGACTTTTCTCGAGATGTACTCGCCAGCGGTATCGGCCAACTTGATGATCTTCTGGGCGGGGGCTTGGAGAGAGGCTCAAGCTGTCTCGTCCTCGGTCCAGCGGGAACAGGCAAAAGTACATTTGCCCTTCAATTTGTTACCGCTGCAATCAAACGCAACGAGAAGGCAGCAATGTTCGTGTTTGACGAAGAACTTGGTCTGTTGTTCGCGCGTGCCAAGGCAATCGGAATTGACCTCCAGCGGATGCGAGACGAGGGTAATCTGCATATTGAGCAGCTTGATGCTGCGGAATTGTCGCCGGGGGAATTTGCCCATCGGGTGCGTGAACGAGTGGATAGCGCGGACGCAAAAACTGTTGTGATTGATAGTTTGAACGGGTACCAGGCGGCTATGCCGGAAGAAAATGCACTTGTTCTGCATATGCATGAGTTGTTGCAGTATCTCAATCGCCAAGGAGCGACGACTATTTTGACCGTCGCCCAACATGGTCTGGTCGGTGACATGAAGGCGCCGGTAGATGTGACTTATCTGGCGGACACAGTTGTATTGCTTCGTTATTTTGAAGCTTCGGGCCGGGTGCGCCGGGCAGTCTCGATCATTAAAAAGCGAACCGGTCACCACGAAGATACAATCAGAGAATTCCGTATTTCCAAAGATGGATTGTCGCTGGGTCAACCTCTTGATGAGTTCCAGGGCGTATTACGCGGTGTGCCCAATTTTGTTGGTAAACCCGATCCGCTTTTTGCCCCAGGAAAAAAGGATTTTGACCATTCCTGAAATCAGCAAGCAAAACGCATTCCTTTACGCTCCCATTGGCCGCGATGCACAAGTCGCTGCCTCGATCCTGAGTGAGGCGGCCGTACCCTCAATCATTTTTGGAGATCTTGAAAGCCTTTGTCTGTCGCTTGGAGACAGCGTTTCTTTCGTCTTGCTTACGGAAGAGGCAATTCGCAACGCTGATCTCAAATTGCTTGCGTCCTGGGTCCGGGAACAACCGAGTTGGTCGGATTTGCCGTTTATCGTACTTACACAACGTGGCGGGGGTCCGGAACGCAATCCTGCCGCTGCACGCTTATCAGAGATACTGCGCAATGTGACATTTTTCGAACGCCCGTTTCATGCCACGAGCTTCGTCAGCGTAGCGAAAACGGCTCTACGAGCGAGAAGCCGTCAATATGATGCACTGAGCAGAATGGAGGAACTGAGTAAGAGCGAACAACGACTGCAAACGGCATTGCGTGCCGGAAAGTTGGGTTCGTGGGAGTATGAAATTCACTCGGGCACTTTACGTGTGTCCGAAGAATGTAAGATAATCTTCGGCAAACAGCCGCACGAAACCTTTACCCTCGACGAATTCATCAGCACTGTGCATTCCAAAGACCGTCAAAGAATACAGTGGGCTATTCAGGACACCATTTTGACAGGTCGTGACTATGAAATCGAGTGTCGTACGCTCAGGCCGGACCAAAGTGTTCACTGGGTAGATATGAGGGCCCGGGTGAGCAAAGACCGAGAGGGGCGCATCTCGCAGTTGGTTGGTGTCGCCTCAGATATAACGGCCCGCAAGAATGCGGAAAAGGATCTGATTGCGCTCAATGGAACACTTGAGGACCGTGTTGCCGCACGAACCCTTGAGCTGAACAAAGCCCATCAATCTTTGCTTGAACAGGTCAAACAACGGGAGATGGCTGAAGAGCAGTTGCGCCAGGCGCAAAAAATGGAAGCCATTGGCCATCTTACTGGAGGTGTCGCGCACGATTTCAATAACTTGCTTATGGCCGTTTTGGGAAATCTCGATCTACTGCGCAAGCATTTCGGGAATGATTTGAAGGCTTCGCGGCTGATCAATGGCGCTCTTCAGGGCGCACAACGAGGCGCTGCACTTACCCAGAGATTGCTCGCTTTTGCACGAAGGCAGGATCTCAAAGTTGAATCTATTGATCTTCTTGATCTTATCAAAGGAATGAATGACCTTTTGTGGAAATCAATTGGCTCGAAAATTCATCTCAAGTTTGATTTGCCCATCAGTTTGCCCCGTGTATTGGCGGACACCAATCAAATTGAACTTGCTCTTCTCAACCTTGTGGTCAATTCGCGCGATGCGCTGGAGGAAGGCGGCGAAATCGCAATCAGCCTCAAAGCGGAACAGACACCCGCTTCTGCTGATCTGATAGAAGGTTCTTATGTCATTCTTTCTGTGACAGATAACGGTCAAGGTATGTCCAGTGAAACGTTGAAAAAGGCGATTGATCCATTTTTTTCAACCAAGGAACTTGGAAAAGGAACCGGCTTGGGCTTGTCCATGATCCATGGTTTGTCGGTGCAACTGCACGGTGCATTGCGGCTGTCCAGTTCTGAGGGTGTCGGCACGACAGCGGAATTATGGCTTCCGATTAGTCCAGACCAAACCATCAATGCCATCCCAGATGATACAGCCACTGCCGGGAGTGTGAAAATGTCAGGATTTAAGATTCTAATGGTCGACGACGACGCTTTGATCGCCATGAGTACCGTGGATATGCTTGAGGATCTCGGGCATCGAGTGCTCGAAGCTCGATCCGGAGCACAGGCGCTCGAAATCCTCGAAAAAGAACAGGATGTAGACCTTCTGATTACGGACTATTCCATGCCGAAAATGACAGGAGCGGAGCTTGCCAAAGCAGTTAGGTTGGTGAAGCCCGACTTGCCGATACTGATTGCCACCGGATATGCTGATCTCCCGCCAGGCACAGATATCGATGTGCCGAGACTTGGCAAACCGTACACGCAGTCTGATCTTGCAGATCATATTTCCCAGCTTCTGTCATAACGCCACGGTCTTTGACAGTAATGGCAAGTGGATTTTTTGATGAATGGCGGATCAAAACTGACGTTATTCCGATTGCCCTTCTATAAAGTTCGTTCGGTGGCCTTTTTCAATCATGCTGCAACATTTTCTGACAGCTTTTCAGCTTGTACAAGGTCATGGAACTTTATGAGTGTTGGCATGCTGTTCCATAAGCATGCCGCATTTCCAGAAAATTATTCATTTTTCCAGAATTTTACTTATTTTTGTATGAACCCAGGTTCCCCTTCTTCAGATTAAAATTCCGCAACTAATTGAAAAATATATCAAATTTTGAAATATCTGTCATTATCTCCCTGATATGATTGTTGTTTTCCGGACTGTAAATCTCTTTCCATCGCAATTTGCATAAAACTCTGTAACCAAAGCGAACATTTGGACGAGATTTACAACATTTGAATTGTATGACTTAACAATTGACAGGCGGCGGCGCCTGTAACGCAGATACTTCCGTTGAGAGAGAAGGTGGCAGCAATCGATTGGCTGGCGTCGAATAAGATCCGCGCTTCATCACAATTTATCCTGCGTTTGTAGCTGTTTTGCCAGGCGACAGGAGGCATTTCTCATAGTTTTTGTTTCGAGCAGGTTCGTACGTGTCTGCGATGAACGTGCAACCGGGCGCGATGTGGGACACGCGCGTCCTTTGGGTTAAGAGGGCAGGTTGTTGTATCATACCGTTGTTGAGCTTGACGTGAGTAACCAATCAGGAATGCTTTCTGATATTCCCAGGCAGATCGGTCCGCGGCGCGAAACATCTGTTGGTGGTATCGTAAATGCATCGAGAGCGGCTGGATCAATGACATTCCGCTCCAACGCAGAATTTGCCACTGTAATCCTGTCTCCGGTGGACATGGAAGCAGCCTTTTCAAGCGACCGCTTGCAAAAATTCCAAGCGCCCATCGGCATGCTGGTGGTCAATCCGTCGAATATTGAACGGACGTTGCGTTGGAACGGATTGAAGCAAAATGCTGCAATTGCCTTCAGGCCCGCGACTTATTCAGACCTGGCAGCGGCCGAACTGGAAGGGGGGCACTGGGAACTGCAGCCGCCGAAGTTCGGACACATCGATCTTTGGGCGCTACGGCTGGCACAAGTTATGGCTACCGAGGTGACGAGGCCAACACAAAATTCGCTTTATCTGGATTCCTTGCTGACGGTGTTTGGGGTCCATCTATTAAGACACTACTCCAGCGCCAAGCAACAAATGCTGTCTCCCACGGCGAGGCGTTTGTCCGTTCAGGTATCAAGACGCGTGGCCGAATACATGCAGCAAAACGTATCTGATAGCATCCCGGTCAACGAACTTGCAAAAATATCCCGCATGTCACCCAGCCATTTTATTCGGGCCTTCAAGCTGACCTTTGGTATGCCGCCGCACCAATATCTGGTGCAGATTCGATTGCAGAGGGCAGAACGGTTACTCCTGGAAACAACACTGCCAATTTCGGATATTGCGCTTCAGACTGGCTTTGTCAGTCAAAGCCACCTGACCGATACCATGAAGCGCTACAAACAAATTACTCCGGCAAAAATCAGACATTTACGGTAACCGGGATACTTCCCAGTATCGCAGTAAATGTTTAATGCCCGGAAGAATGCGCAGTCCGTACTCAGTCAATAATCAGCGCGAGTGCAATCGGCTATCATACAGCATTATGCGAATCAGTACTGATGTTTTCTGTCTTCTTGCTGCCCATCTTTGAAATAAATACAGGATCGAAACCTTGTTTTTGTTAACGCTATTGCATTTTCCCACCTTTAAACGTTCGGCAGCCCCCATTTTAAAGTGAGATTCTGGAAAAAGGGCGATTTCGTGGAATATCTTTGGCAAAAGTTGTGCCTCAATCATCCTCATGTGAGGGAGGAGTTTCAGGATACTGCTTACCGATCTTGATACAGAAAATCGATGCCATGCTAAATTATCCTGCATATTCTGATCTTTAAACTCTAAGCACATTCTCCTTACAGAAGCTCGATGCAGCTCTGAGATCAATTGAAAATGCGGGCGTCCTTCTCGGGGTAGCCAAATGGATACGGCGTTTTAACGGCGGCGTAAAAGTCACGCTGTGCAGCAAGTGGGAGCGACATGTTTTGTCATTGGTAGATACTCAGTCTGTGAATTTCCGTAAACGTTTTTGGCCGAGAGCTCACGACTATTTGGCTCGATACCTTGGGGGCGTAAAAGGAACGCAAAGAGACCAGAGGAGGGGAGCATCCGCCATATCTCAGTCCCTTCATGACGAATTCGATCGCAGAATAAAATTCGTCGCCGGGTCAGTAGAGAAGCGGCAAAATATGGATTTGCCAGAATCGCGGCGCGACCTTCTGCTTGCCACGTACGTCTTGGGGCTCACATCTCCCTTCTACGAGGACGGTCCGCCTGAGCAGCATCTCGGAGCAATCCGGATGTGTCTCGCTTCTGTAATGCCGCCCGAGCGGGTAACGCAAGCTCTTCGCGCTGCGCCCTCCGATGGTGACAACTGGTATGCGAGCGCGCTCGACCCCATCGAGGCGATCGGCTGCAAGGACGGTCACGCACTTTTTGTTCGCTACATTGGTGCTGGTGGCACCACTGCAATTCAGAACTGACATGCATTTCAAATCTGCATCTGAAATGGCGCGAGGTTCTAGAGAAGAGCCAGTCGCGGTTAATTTGAGAGGGACTGCCATATGATACTTCAGTCACGTGTTACTGCTTTTCGCAAAATCACCCGATTCACAGGGAGTTGGGTGCCAGGAGCCCCTGAAGACAATCGCTCAATGCGTCACCGGCTGATGGCTGTGTTACGCTGCGCCCACCGTGTTCTTGGGGCAAAACGCACCGGCCTGGGGCTTGGTACGCTAGGTGTCGGCGGGGTGCTCGGGGCACAGCTTGCCGTGGTGGGGATCCTGGTTCCGCAGACGGCGTTCGCGCAGGTTGTCATTGGTAACGGGGTTCTAACCAACGTGGCGAACTGCACGACTCCTTCTGCAGGGGGGCTAAGCACAGCGATCGGTTGTGGCAACACCGCCCCTGGCGCTGCCTCAACTGCCGTTGGCAATAACGCCCACGTGAATGGCAATAACGGCGTGGCGTTGGGCACCGCTATCACCGCAACGGGCGATGCTTCGATCGCCATCGGCTATTCAATGGGTGTCAATGGCCTCAACGCCATAGGTGTGGGTGTCTTCGCGAACGCGACCGGTGTCAATGCTCTTGCCGTGGGCGGCAACGCCCGCGCACTCGCGGATGGAGCATCAGCCTTTGGTGTCAACACGACTGCAAACGGGGCGAACGCGGTCGCCCTAGGCTCAACGGCCAGCGCTTCGGGTGGTGCCTCGGTGGCGATTGGATTGTCCTCCAACGCTTCGTCTTCAAACGGTGCCGCCATAGCCATGGGGGTCGGCGCTAAGGCAAACGCTGGAACGGGCGGCGGTTCTCCCGTTTCCATTGGCACGAATGCCAATGCAAGCGGCACCGCTCCTGTTGGTTTCACGTTCGAGGCCGTTGCGCTCGGCACAGCCTCAACCGCAACGGGGGCATGGTCGGCCGCAGTAGGTTCGAGCTCTTCTGCGACCGGGACCGGAGCCAGTGCGTTCGGAACCTCCGCCACAGCGTCGGCCAACCAGTCCACGGCAGTCGGAAACGGGGCAAGTGCCACCGGCGTAGGGACCGCAGCCATGGGCTATCTCGCCAACGCCACCGGCGGAAATGCGATCGCGATAGGCTCTCAGGCCAATGCCGCTGGTTTAAACTCGCAAGCGCTTGGCAATGTTGCCAAGGCTTCGGGTGACTTCTCCTTGGCATTGGGCAATCAAGTCGTGTCCAGTGGAGTAGGCTCCGTCGCGGCGGGCTCTGGAGCCTCGGCCACGGACGTCTCCACCACCGCACTCGGCAACAACGCCACGGCGACCGCCTCCAGCGCAATCGCAGTGGGACTTGGTGCCACGGCGAGTGGTGTGAATGCCAGTGCGCTCGGCAAGTCGGCCAGTGCCAGCGCGCAGGACGCTATCGCTTTTGGTACGAGTGCCAAGGCTGACTCGGCCGATGCCGTCGCCATCGGTGCCAGCGCAACTGCAAGCGGCGGCAAGGCGGTGTCGATCGGCTCCGGCAATACCGCTTACGGCGACGGTGCGGTTGCCATCGGCGATCCGAGCTATGCCAGCGGCACCGGGGCCTTTGTCGGCGGCGCGAACAACATTGCCAATTCAGACGGTACAGCGAGCGCAACGGCTGCGAATGCGGCCAATGGTGCTGTGGCTATCGGTAACTCCAACAAGGCCATCGGCCAAGGGTCGGTCGCGCTCGGCAATACCAGCAGTGCCCTCGGCGCAGGTTCCCTTGCCTTTGGCGACACGGCGGCAGCCAATAATGCCGGTGACGTCGCTCTGGGTTCAGGCTCTGTCACTGCTGTGGCGATCGGCACACCCAGCACGGTAATCAATGGCACCACCTATGCCTTCCAAGGAACCACTCCGACCTCCACTGTCAGTGTCGGCGCGGCTGGTGCCGAACGCACCATCACCAATCTGGCAGCGGGCCGGATCAGTGCGACCTCAACAGATGCGATCAACGGCTCGCAGCTCTTTGCCACCAACACCGCAGTGGACAGCCTCGGCGCGACGATCAACAACATCAACAATGGCGGCGGCATCAAATATTTCCACGCCAATTCAACGCTCGCGGATTCAACAGCGACGGGAACAGATTCGGTTGCAATCGGACCGGTATCCACCGCAACGGGCGCCAGCTCTGTATCAGTCGGCAATGGTGCTACTGCGACCAATGCCAATGATGTTGCGCTTGGCTCCGGTAGCCAGACGGCTGCTGCGATTGCCACAACCGGAATCACGATCAACGGCGTCGCCTACACGTTCGCCGGGACAACTCCAACCTCAACCGTCAGTGTCGGGGCGGTTGGTGCCGAACGTACGATCACCAATGTGGCCGCGGGCCAGATTTCAGGATCGTCGACCGATGCAATCAACGGTTCACAGCTCTTTGCGACGAACCAGTCGATCGACGCTGTATCGGGGCAGCTTACACACTATTACAGCGTGAACGACGGCGGTACCCAGCAGGCAAACTATGCCAATAATGGTGCAACGGGGATCAACTCATTGGCTGCAGGCGTCGCGGCATCATCGACTGCGGATCAGTCTCTTGCTTTGGGCTACAACACCCAGGCAACAGTACTTGGCGGCGTAGCAATCGGCGCAGGCTCGGTATCGGATCGTCCAATTGCTGCAACAACCGGTACGATTGGTACCTTTATCCCCTATAACACCACTGACCTTACCTTGCTCGGTGCTGTGTCCGTAGGAAATGCTACCGGATATCGTCAGATTACAAATGTGGCTGATGGTACTGACGCGAGCGACGCGGTGACAATCCGCCAGCTTTCTGGCGCGCTTACCTCGTTTGCAACCACAACCGGCAAGTATTTTCATGCCAATTCGACCCTTGCGGACTCATTGGCGGTGGGAACAGATTCCGTGGCAGTGGGCCCGTCCACCGTAGTGAATGGTGACAATGGTATCGGCATTGGCAACGGCGCGATTGTCCAGCAAACCGCTCCCGGGGGCATCGCCCTTGGCCAGAACGCAACCGTCAATTTCGCAGATTCAGTAGCTCTCGGTACCAATGCCCAGGCGAACGGTATCCAGTCCATGGCGCTGGGTGCCGGGGCCTCGACCACATATGCAACCAACGTTGCACTCGGAGCAGGTGCGCAGGCCACCGCACAGGCCGGGGATGTGGCGCTGGGTGCCGGGTCGACCACCTCTGCTGCGGTGGCAACCACCAGCACCACGATCAACGGTACGACCTATAACTTTGCTGGTACCACTCCAACTTCGACAGTAAGTGTCGGCAGCGCCGGTGCGGAACGCACAATCACCAATGTAGCGGCGGGGCAGATCAGCGCAACGTCGACTGACGCGATTAACGGCAGTCAACTCTATGCAACGAACCAGTCTATTGAATCACTCACAGCGGGCATTGGTAATCTTGGAGACTCTGCCGTTCAGTACGACAAGAACACGGGTGGCACCAAGTCGAACACAGTCACCCTGAAGGGCGGCGATCCAAACGCACCGGTGCTGATCAGCAATGTTGCAGCGGGTGTTGCAAATACTGATGCGGTAAATGTCCAGCAGCTAAAAAGTGGATTGAGCACGACGCTGACAGATTCCAAATCCTATACTGATCAGGTTGGTGCAACGACACTCAATACCGCAAATGCATATACCGACTCCAAGTTCGGGCAGCTCAGCAACGATATTGGTGAGATACGCAGCGAAGCCAGAAGGGCTGCTGCGATCGGCTTGGCTGCGGCATCGCTACGCTATGATGACCGTCCCGGCAAGCTCAGCGTATCGATGGGCGGTGGTTACTGGCGCAACGAGGGGGCTCTTGCCTTTGGTGCCGGCTATACCAGCGAAAACGGACGTGTTCGTGCCAATCTGTCCGGTGCTACAACGGGCGGCAGTGTCGGCGTTGGCGCGGGCGTCAGCGTCACCCTGAACTGAGGCGTCAGACGAATGGTGTGTAAAAAGCTCCCGGCAGTTTTAAAGGTCCTGGTTTGCCTGTTCATCGCAGGCAGCCCGGCCACTGCCGGAAGCTATAAAGTCAAACCGTCAGACGTATTGATTCCAGAAGGGGTGCCTGTGGGGAAATATCGCCGCATCATTCATCCCTTTGAGAACTGGACGCTCATTTGCGACGAGAACCTGAAGACCAGGCGCAAGGTCTGCAATATCAGTCAGTCTTTTACCGATGAGGCGGGAACACAGGTGTTCAGTTGGTCGCTGGCTGCAAATGTGGATGGCAAACCCTTCATGATCTTGCGGGCACCGGCAGCTGTCGGTGCCGGTAGCAAGATTTCGTTGAAGCTTGCGGGAATGGAACACGACGTGGATATCGACGTGAAGGCTTGCGATACATTGGTCTGTATTGGCTATCAGCCTGTCGGACCAATGTTGCGCCAGCAGATTGTCAAAGAGACAACAGCCCGGGTTTCATACTCTGTGAACTCAGATCAAATCATCAGCATTGACGCCCCATTCAAAGGACTTGCGGCTGCATTATCCGCGATAAAATAGCGAAAGAGATTCAATTGGCCAAGCAATCGATCAATGATCGCATTATAGCGCGTTCGCAAAGCAGCAGCGACAGTGAAGCGCCGTCCAGTTCCGGCTCTCGGTGGAGATGGCGGGCTAAATTCGTCGTTGGCATCAGCATCATTCTGATTGCTGCTGCGAGTCTGGGGCTGAAGTTTCACCCGAACCTTGGGTCGGTTTTTTTTGCAGAAGCGACTGCCCAGTCCAAAGCTTCGGCGGGAGTCACTGACAATACTCCCTTCCGCGACCATATCAGCCAGGCAGGTATCCGCACCTGTGCCAATCTTATTCCTGTGCTTGGACAAGCGCTGACATTTGGCTCGACTTATGCCGTTAACACCCAATGGAACAAGAACTCACCCGATGCGCATTCTGTACAGGCTATTACAGGCATGAGCTACAATACACCGGAGTATAAGGAGCAAGCGGCCGGTATCATCATTGCCTCTCCAATGGCTGCCGGTTGTGAAGGGACCTTTGTTCGCGTCGCCCCGTTTCAAAAGACATGCCAAGAGGTGGCAACGACCCTGCCAAAAGGAAGCGCACTTGCCGAAACCCTCTCTGGATCACCTTATTACAATCTCGCAAATAATGCCGGTCAAGCTCTGCTGATCTCATCGGGCAATACCTGTGTCGTTGTTTCCGTGGGGAGCTTGGCAGGATGATGACGGCTTATTGTGATCGCACTACAACCTCAGACAATGGAGTGTCCGCATGTATATCAACCGTATCCTCTCTATTGGACTGCTCTCAATAGGCATTGGCCTTTCTCCCAGCAGCCGCGCGGCCGATATGTCCCTACTCGAGCCCATTCCGGAGCCGATCCTCGCAGAAAAAGGGATCTGGGGTGCGATTGCCTACTCCACCACCGATAATCGACACGGTTTCTTTTGGGGAGCAGACAAGCGCGATGAAGCCGAAAGTATTGCCCTCAAACATTGCGAGAACGCAGACGGAAAGAACTGCAAGGTCGTTACGGTTTTCCGCAACCATCGCCACTGGAAAGACGATGATGGGACCGGGTTTCCTTATGAACATTGCGCTGCCTTGTCCGTAGGCAAACCTGCAGCTGGCAAAACATCCTCTTGGGGTGCCGCGTCGGACCTCACCCGCTCGAAAGCCGAAGAGAAAGCGACAAATCTCTGCGGAGGTGAGGGGCAGGAGTGCAAAATTCGTGAATGGGTCTGTACTTAACCGGTACTGAGTTTAAAAACAATGTTGTTAAAGACGGCCCCGCCGAAACTCCAAAAGCGTCAACGCAGGCAGAAGCAAGCCCTCCCCGCCCGCTGCGAACGAAAGAAGAACTATTGCCCGGTGGCAGAGTTCCGACATTCGCAAGTGGTAAATTCAATTCATGGTGGAATGGTCTTAGTCCGGCAGAACTCCGAATGCTTTGGGCGGATGACGTTGTCCGAGAGCAGATTGAGGCCCAAGTTCGTGCACCTGGAGGACTTCATGAATGGCTAATGACTGGGATGGGACCCAAAATCAAGGAAATGGGTTTCTCCATGGATGATATCAAAGCGATGACAACTCCTACCAAAGATACAACCGGACCAATTCCGGGGCGTCAGGTGAGCGTTGGAGGCATAATGCCGAAGAAGGTAAAGGATCAGGACCCGGGTCAGGTAGGATGCACAAAGCACTTCAGGACGCGATCGAGGGTGCAATAGACCTTGCGGATTTGCTACAACGGCTTGAAGCATTTTCTCACGACTGGTTAGATAACGGTCCAGACAGCTTTCCACCAGCTCTGAGAGACTTAATCATAAACAGGTGATGGATAAAAATGGCTACTCTTAACGATTGGAAAGCAAGACTCGCGGGTCGCAGCGATCTGGATAAGAGTGAGTTTGCGGACCTCATTCCACGGGATGGTGACGAGCAGTTTCTGCAGGAGGCATTTGCAACGTTGCCTAACGGGCAGATTCTGATTGAACGAATCAAAAGCTTGTTGAACCAAAATGACAATTCCGGACTGTACGTCATTCCCCGAAAAGAGAACCACCTGCCCGAGGCCGATATTACGGCAATGATGCGGGCTTATTGTGTTAACGTGGCTAATTATCTTGACCAAATCAGCAATCCGGAATTGGCGTCGCATGTACGCAACGACAAGGTTCAGGTTGTATATACCAACGATGCCTTTTATCAGGCTATTCGCGATGAGCCTTTTCCGCATTCAGAGGCGCTGTCTGAGGTTGAGTATCAGTTTATCGTCTGGATGAACAAAATCGGAAAATACATGTTTCCATTAAACGAGGCCGTACTTGGGCTGACGAAGTACCCGGCCGTAACGCGGTATTTGCTCGAAGATGTCGTAGGTTTTCCGCTTGAGCATAAGCCTTATTACGATCTGTGGAAGGCTGGCGGCGATGTCTATTTCTTCACAGACCGTATCCTGATGTTGTGTGAATATGGAAATGGCTGAGATTAGGGACCGCATAAAGCTGTGGGCATCACAACTCGGTTCTGCTCAAGGTCGCTTGCCAGGCCTGGATGCCATCCCTCGAATGTCGATCTAGCGGTCCATCCAGCATTTTTGTGCGCGTCTGCAGTAACAGATGCGCACCCGCCCTGGTTCAGTGGATTTGTTGTCTTTTAACGAAGCGATTGCTGATAACCGTGTTCACCCTCGCTTCGACAAAGGCAGAGGAGATCCGCTCGCCAGCATGATAGCGTTTGCCATAGCTGATTAAGCTGCGTTTATTGCCAGATGAAAACGGCGCGACCATGGAGCTCATTCTGGAGAATTTTCACACCAGCGATGGGAGTGCTTCTACGCCTCACCCAGGCGGAGCTTCACTTCATGTGCGGAGGGCCAGACGCCTGAATTTTGAGGAGCATTCATGGACAACAAACTGATCAGACCCAGTCAACAAGGGTCTCAGAGAGTAACATGGGATGATGTACCAAATCCTGCAGCTGACGTTGCTGCTTTCGAACGCGAAAACAATATCAAGCTTCCCGATGGCTATCGCCGCTTCATGTTGGCTTACAATGGTGGCCGCGTATATCCATGTATGTTTACCTACACCGTGCCGTTGGAAATATACCCCTCGACGGAGCCGGTGACCTTCCTCGATCCGTTATATGACTGGGCTTACGCCATGCAGCTCTGGAACGGAGATATATACCTTGGAAGCAATCCACCCAACATGTTAATCATTGGATCTGACCCTGGCGGACTTCAGGTCCTTCTTTCGTTACGGAAGGACAGTTACGGCAAAGTATTCACGTGGGTACAGTCCCAAGACAGTCGGGGAGTGGAAGGTAATGACATGATCTATCTGCAAGCAAACTCCTTTCGTGATTTTATCGCTAGTCTCTTCGATAACGCGAACAGGGACGCCTACAGTTATTGGCACAGACCTGGGCTAGCCGATCTAGAGCGCAAACTGGACATTTGAAGACATGCTATATCCAGCGGATCAATGTTCAGGTCCGGTCTGCGAATTGAAGCGCGGATTGCCAATAGGATCAACCCTGACGTTCAGAGGTAATTACCAAATTTATGAATAGATCACTCGATGGGTCGAATGGCGTGGATCTCCGGCGGATCCGTAAATTTTGCGAAGATACGAACAGAATATTCAGAACCAATAGCGATTTGTATAGTCACATGTCATAACAGTACCGGAAGTGGAAGAGCAATTCCCGATAACTCATTTCTGGTTGATTCTAATTGTATCTATTCTTTTAAACGCCCTGAAGGACCTCTTGTTGTACCCCTTTGCGCAATAAGGCACGGGGAGATCCTAATGATGATTAATAAAAATAGAATTATTGTTCGCCGTTTTTCCTTAACCAAGGACGAGCATGAGGGCAACGTAAGAAATATCTCTGCGGGATTGAGAGGAATCCTTACAATTTCTTTTGCTGCATTTGCATTTGCTGTTGCGCCCCTAACGGCAGCGGATGCTCAATCCGCTGCCGTTGAGATCGGCTATCCGACCGGTTTAAAGGCGAGTATGGCAAACAAGAAACTGGTCAAGAATAAAATTTCAACTTCACGTAAAATATCGGACGTGTCTTACCTTGGTCGTGCGCCGTATATTTGCACACCGAGCGGATTCGGACGCACGTCAAGATGTTTCGAGAGATGATATAGAATGAAGTCAGGTTCAACCTGTCGTGGCGAACCATAAAGGCCAAACGACTTCGACGGTCGTTGTTCAAAGATCCGCCTGCAATTAGCTACCTGAAATTCGGCAAGCTTTTGCGGGCGGACTTGAGTTATTCTGATGGTAACTGATCGCGCACTCGATTGTACCGGGCGGTGACATAATCACCTGGTTTCACTTTCTGATACTCGTCACCTGTCTTTGCAGGGACCGTCTTGAACGAATACCAATCACCATCCGGCTCTCGCTTTTGGAATACAACATTGCCTTTTTTTCGATGACTGAAACATGTCAACGCCGGCGCTTTCCCGGCTTTCGCATACCACACGGCCTTGAAGCAAAGCTTTCCTGGATCGGTAACAAACCAGTGCCCGTAACCATATGACCCTTTCCCTTCACCGGTCCAGGCTTTGAATTCGCGCTGCTTGACGGCGAAGTAACCAGCACCGTCCTTCCAGATCCAGGAACGGTTATTGTATAGCTTGAATAACTCTTCGCTTGCCAACGGTACGGACATTGCTGGAGGGTCCGTATTTTTACTCTGCGCGGCATTCGCGCTGATGATACATGTGCCTGTCGCACCAAAGATGCAGATTACTGATAGCGTTCGGATTATGGTCATTGCTTCCCTCCTGAAGGGTTGTCTAGCAAGTAAAACTAATTTGTTGCTTCCCTGACAACGCGCCAGTTGGGCAGGCCATATGGTTTTGGCCAAGCGTGGACTTCTTTGTCATTGAAGTAGACAACAGCCGTTAGTTTCGGAAAGTCTGCGTATCGCTTGGCGGCATTTTCAGCCCAATCATGAACGTAAGTTGAATCGCCTTCGTAACCAAGTTCCGCCACCACAATGGGTTTCCCAAAGCCTTGGACCAATCGATACTTAGGAGCAAGAGATTGTGCAAAAGTCTGTTCTTTGCCGAAATGATCTTTGTCGTATTGTTGAAGGCCAAAGACAGAAAGACCAACGACATCAACGACATCATTGCCAGGATAGTACGCCGTAAGCCGGGCCTCTCCTTTTGGTGACCACATGTATTTTGCCGACGCATTATGCTTGCGGCACACAGTAACCATACGTCGATAGGCAGCAATATAATCCTTCGGGCCCCAGTGTGACCAGGTGAACTGGTTGTCAGTCTCATCCATCTCCTGAGCCCAGCGGATAGTCACCTCGCTCTTGAGCCCAGCCGCTGTGGAGCAGACCGATGCCATGTTGCCATCGTACTTGCCAGCCAGAATGCCTTTGAGCAGTTCGTCGGGTGATAATCGCCAGTCCACTGACCAGGACCATGGTTCCACAGTGATGAGAAGCTTCCGCCCGCGTTTCTGGGCGTATTCATCAGCGACGGACAGGGATGACAAATCAACATCTTCCCAAGGAAGGAAAAGGTGTTCGATCTTTGAATTGGGATCGTTACCGAAATCGCTGTGCGGATCATAGGCACCAAACGTCACAGAATCTGGACCTATAATCGGGCGTTTGTCCATGACTTGGCCCGCAATAGGCTGTTGTGTTGTTGGAATGCCGCGAGGGGTGCTGGCTGCCAGAACTGTCCCGGTCAGTACCAAAGTTGCAAAGGAGACGGTAATCGCCGTTCGAATTTTATTATTGTTCATTGGGTTTTCCTCCTGCTAGCAACCCTTGGCGCAATGTTGCCAGCTAATTTTTTCTGAATCTCGAGATTGGATTTGATTGTCGCCAGATCCGGAGACACAAGGTTTTCTGCAACAAGTTTCTTGAACTCGTCGGTTTCAGCCGGCACGGCATGCTTGAAAACATACCAGCTTCCTGATGGATCCTTTTTCTGGTAAATGGTGCCGCGATCCAACTTGTGACTAAAGCACGTTCTGTTGGCGTGAACGCCGGAGACCGTGTGCCATTCGGCATTGAGGCATAAGTGGCCATCATTGGTGACATTCCATCGTCCTTGTGCCCACGCAGTTGTATCTCCAGCACCGGTTCTTGCCGTAAATTGTCGGCTTTTGTCGTCAAACCGCGCGGCTCCATCCGCCCAGGTCCATGACTTGTCGCGATAAAGCATATAAAGTTCCACGCCGGTCATTGGACGAGTATTCTCCGACTGTCGGATCTCTGCGCCAGCATAAGCTGTTCCCGTAAGGATGACGGCAGACAGACAGTACGATAACAGCAGCGGCACGCCGCCCAACGATCTATGTACCTTCACTTTTTTGCCAGGTAGCAACATTATTCCAATTCCCCTGTTATTCATTTTGTTTCGCTCTCCCTGAGCTGTTCTTCTTCCGGGAAGTTGACGTCTGACGGAACGGGCAGCCAATGGGGATTGAAAGTCAGCTTGCGAAGCTCTCGACCTCCAAGGCCAGCGCCGGATACTGCATATGTGGTCTCATACAGCCGCAACCTGCCCGTGCCCCATGCCAGAGATTCAAGTCCCTCTTTTCCGCGTTCTACCGATGCAATGCCCGGCAGGGCGATAAGAATGAGCAGGCTCGCTGCCATTGCCGGCCGATATGTTCGTGTTCGGAACCTGACAGTATTCTCTCGCGCGTGCTGGATCACGATTGTGAGCAAGAGAAGCGTGTAAAGCACAGCATTGATGATCGCGAAAACGTAAAAGCCGCGGGTTTCACCTGCATTTCCCACGAATAGAACCGGCAATATGGAGACAACCGACAGAAAACCATAGGGTATGAGAACGCGCACAGGCAGCGGATCCACTTCGGATACGCCTTTGGGCGTAATACGAAAATCGACATGAGATCCTGTAATCCAGTCCCGGACAGCAGCAATTGTTCCCGCCAGCGCCCACGGCCAGCGAGCGAAGAGGAAAAACATTGCCTCCCAGCTCAGAATTTTGGCATCCAAGGGCCGGAATGAGCCGCTTGCACGCCAGCGGAAAGCCAGCACGATCAACGTGACCGAGAGAGGCGCGAAATGAGCAAGAAAGTCAGGATAGGTCACTGCGACAAAGTTTTGATGGCGGATAAGTGCCAAAACCGGCATCAGAAACATGAGGGCCATAAACACAGCAAAAAGCGGATACCACAGCTGAGAAAACAGAAATTGGAACTTCAATCGCGGTGGTAGGCGCGGAACGTAGGTCGGTGAGTACTGTAGGAGCAGCATGACAAGACTGCGCGACCACTGGAACTCCTGTGTTACAAGATCGGCGAATGTGCGGGGACCGTCACCGTGTGCAATGGCATCAATCGCATGCGCACCGCGCCATCCATGAGCATTCATAATCAATGTTGTCGAATGATCTTCTGCAAGCTCAGGTCCCAACCCGCCTATCTGTCGGAGTGCAGCGGTGCGCACAGCATAGTGTGATCCGATGCACAGAGGAGCAAGACCGTGATTGTAACCGGCCTGAAGTGCGCCATGCATGCTCGCTTCGGCATAAAGCCGTCCGCGGGCGGACCAGCTCTCTGATGCATTGTGATCACATATACTTGGTGCAGACACATAGCCCACATCTGGATCAGCAAACGGACGCAGCATTTCAATGAGATAACCTGTCTCTGGGACATGATCTGCGTCGAGTTGCACTGCAAAATCGTAACGTTCATAGCCATAATAATCATAGAAAAAGGCGAGATTCCCTTCCTTGCAGCGTGTCCGGCGCGGCCAGCTTGCACGGTGGTAATCCGTCCGGTTTTTCCGTGTGGATACAAGTACACCGTGCGCTTGGCACCAGTTCAATGTTTCTGCAGATGGATCCTCGTCGGCAAGCCAGGTGTCATGTGGATACGCTTGAGCGAGCATTGCTTTCAGTGTCACCGCGACGACCGAAAAAGGCTCCGATGGCGCTTTGGTAACAACCATTGCGACGCGACTACCAATAGGCAATTGAAGAGGCCCGTGGGGCTTTTGCGCGCGATAAAACAGAATGATGAAGTAGGCCGGCAGGAAAGTTACCCAAACCAGTATGGCGGTAACCAAGGTGAATCCCCAGAAATCAACATAGTGTTCCGGCTTCAGCCACCAGGCCCAGAAATAAACAAGCATTGCCAGCCAGATTACCGCGCCGACCGCATATTCTTTGCGGTGATATCCTCTCAGGACTGGAATCTGATCGGGTCGCGTAACCACTTTGAGTATCTTCGTCATGTCTGCGCCTCCAGACCAAAGAAGGGCGCTGCAGTCCGGATGATGGTATCGAGGTCAGAGTACTCAGGCGAAAAGCCAAGTACGCGACGCGCAAAGGCCGGATCTGTATAAAGTGAAGGTGGGTCGCCGACGCGTCGCGGATGCATTTCAACAGGCACTTCGCGTTTGGTAATGCGACCGATAGCTTTCAATATCTCGGCTATCGACGAACCATGCCCGGTCCCGAGATTGACCGCGAGATTTGGACCACCGCTGACAAGGTGGTCCAATGCCAGTACATGGGCCCGGGCAAGGTCCGTCACGTGAATATAATCACGAACACAAGTTCCATCGGCAGTGTCATAATCATCACCGAATACGGAAAGGTGCGAGATTGCTCCTACGGCTGCAAGCAATGCTCTTGGTATGAGATGCGTCTCGGGGTCGTGCCATTCGCCGAGTTCACCATCCGGGTCTGCGCCACAGGCATTGAAGTAGCGTAGCGCAACATATTTCAGATGATAAGCAGCCGCATAATCCTGCAAAATCTGTTCGGCAATAAGTTTCGTCCTGCCATAAGGATTGATCGGTTGTTGTGGGGTGGCCTCGGTGATGGGAAGTGAAGAAGGAACACCGTAAGTTGCGCAACTCGATGAAAAAATGACCTTGTCGACATCCGCATGTCGACAGGCGTCCAAGAGCGATAAGGTGCCTGCGACATTGTTCCTGTAATATTTTGACGGGTTTTCGACTGACTCTCCAACATAGGCCGAGGCTGCGAAATGTACGACCGCGTCTGGCTTGTAGTGATTTAAAACGCGCAATAGACTGCTTGTGTCGAGGATATCGCCGTGTACAAACGGTCCCCAGCGCACGGAAGCGCGATTGCCCGTAACCAGACTGTCAAAGACAATTGGCTCAACCCCACTTGAATGGAGAAGCTTGGCAGTGTGGCTGCCAATATATCCAGCGCCACCTGTCACCAGAACTCGTCGCGGTGACATTACGCAATCCCCGCAAATTCATATGTCTGTTCAGTCAGCAGCCGGTCAAAGTAACAAATCGTTTTTTCCAGGCCCACGGTGAGCGGTACCATCGGCTGCCATCCCAACTGACGCTGGGCAAGCGAGATATCCGGACGACGTTGACGTGGATCGTCTGTCGGCAGCGGGTTTTGAATTGTCTTCGAACGTGAACCCGTCAGTTTGATAACCTGCTCGGCGAGCTCCAGTATCGTAAATTCAACCGGGTTTCCCAGATTCACGGGACTGGTGAATGACGGCCCGGTGGCCATGAGCTGCTGAAAGCCGTCGATGAGATCATTGACAAAACAAAAGGAACGGGTTTGCGAGCCATCACCATAGATAGTTATGTCGTGCCCTTTCAGAGCCTGCACAATAAAGTTGGAAACAACCCGGCCATCGTCAGGGCGCATATTGGGGCCGTAGGTATTGAATATTCGGGCCACCTTTATCTCGACATGGTATTTTCTGTGAAAATCAAAGAATAATGTCTCGGCACTGCGCTTGCCCTCGTCATAGCAAGACCTGGGACCAAACGAATTTACATTTCCCCAATAGCTTTCGACCTGAGGGTGCACCAAAGGATCGCCGTATATTTCTGACGTGGAGGCCTGGAAAATGCGAGCACCTGTCCGTGCGGCCAGTTCCAGCAAATTGAGTGCACCAAACACACATGTCTTCATGGTATGAACTGGATCAGCCTGATAGTGCGGCGGCGAGGCGGGGCAGGCAAGATTATAAATTTCATCGACTTCAATATCGATTGGATCAACAATGTCATGCTTAATGACGCTGAAACCCTCGAAGTTCCGCAAATGACGAATATTGCGTTCTAGCCCCGTGGAGAAATTGTCAACGCAGATTACGGTGTGTCCTGCTTTTAGAAGACGTTCGCAGAGATGTGATCCAAGAAAGCCAGCGCCTCCGGCAACGAGAATATGCAGTGACCGTTGCTTGGAGCGAATTACATGAACATCGCTGAAAAGCGAATTGATGTTCGGGCTGATGAAGTTTGGACGCACGCTTTTCATTGAAAGACCCCAAATTTGCCTATACTTCGTCGATCAAGTGCACATCATTCAATGAATGCACTCAGTTCAAAGTTTTGTTTAACGGCATGTTTATTGTTGTCTTTGTATACTTTGCTAATCATGTGTTGTCGTTGGATGCGCATCCGGAAACTTGCCATAGCGTCCATATCTGCAACTCAATATACTTCGTGATTGCGTTATCGGGATCTGTATCGGACCACGCGCATGAAGGGGAACATAGTCGAATGGACCGCCGATCCGGCCGGCCGCCCATGTTGCCTCGCATCGTCCAAATCCGGCTGCTAATGGTTGAACAGTTTGTATTATTGCCCGAGAGATGCGAGCCACTCGCCAAAGGAATGATTGCCGTGGCTTATTTCGGTGCGTGGAGCATTGTGCGCTAAATACGGTGGAACTGTTACATTTCGGGCCGCGCGGGGACTGTAACCGAATTCCTTGCTGAACGCCCGGCTGAAATGAGCCGCGGAAGTATAGCCCACGACAGCGGCAATCTCCACAATATGCTGTCGGTTGCCGGTGTTACTCAGTGCAACGTGCGCTGACAGAAGGCGGCGCTTTTGAATGTAGTGGAGAACCCCGCCGCTGGGTTCCAATAATTGATAGAGCCGTGTGCGTGAAATACCAAGCTCCCGGCATAATGTATCAGGTGTAAGATTTGGCGAGCTTAAATTACGCTGTACGAAGCGACGCACACGTTCCATCAAGGCGAGGGTGCCCTGTGGTTCAGCAACGTCAGCGTACTGTGCCATAGATGATAGGCAGGTTACAATCATATCGCGGGTTGTCTGAACGACTTGTGGAAGGTCTGCCGCAGTCAAGCTGGATAATTTCGCATCGATGCTATCTATGTATTCAATCAATAGGTTGGTATAATTTCCGGACAGTATTGTCCCGTTCTTGATCTCTTTGGCAACGGCTGTTTCCGAAAACAGTTCGCGAGGCAAATAAAATGAGGTGCTGCGCGTGTCAGTTGTTCTACCTCTGAAAGGATGGCCCAACGATCTGAGTTCCAATCTCCCCGGCATGCCTTCGAAAACGTGTCCGTCAACCTCAGTCCAGGTTTGGCCAGACCGTAACAAAACCAGATGCCAATGATCAATCAAATTGGATCGGAGTTTCAGCGGTGAGCGCGTATAGCTATGAGAAGGCGAAGATTGTTGAACTACGAGCATGTTTCCAAGATTCCAAGCCGTATGGTCGGCCGGAAAGCCCGCGTCAGATGAAAAAGCATCCGGGAGTGCAATGTCAATTAGCGGTGCTAAATAAGCTTGCCACGCAGCAAATTGGTCCCGCGGAGAGAGGTCGCGTGTAGAAAATTGCAGAGGCTCCAGGGCCGGTGGCAAAGGCGGAGATGGTTCGAGGTCATTGATCGGCTGCCGTGGCCATCTCCGTCGTTCAATCTGCATCGGTGGGCACGAGTTAATCTGCAGGTCATGCGACTTTTCAACCAGAGTTGGCGGTGAATGCCCTTTCCTTGATGAGTTCGACAATTTAACCTCCCGACATCCAATAAAGTTTTCTATCAGTTTAAAGTATATTTCTAAATTTAACCATGGCAGTTGAAAGTTAACTTCTCATTGAAAGTCAAATACCGTAAAACAAAGCCAATTATGATTAGGCATTTACCAATCGAATTGATGGTTACCGGTTTCCTTGCAAACTTTTCGTCAATGAACGGTATGGTTTCAACCTGCCTCGTTGGTAAAAGGATCATAAGGTTTTGAGGGCACAAAATAACGAATACCTCTGAACACGTCGGGACGACATAACAGATAGGTATTATTTCGATGGCAAGGAGGCTGCCCCACAGATCTCTATGGGTCTCTTCGTTGTCCAACAGGGGAACGAGAGTTGAAGGGGGAAGGGGATGATAATCCGCTACGGCCGTTCCCGGTCGACCACGCACTGCAAAGATCTGTGTGCTCGGCTACGCAAGAAGCGTTATTGGGTGTCACCGTGTTTGGACTAAGGAATACTCGATATTGGTCATGAGCATAAGCCAGCCGCCCGTCGCCAATTACAAGAACCATCGTTTTCCGCCGGAAATCATCGTCCGCGCTGTCTGGCTCTGCTATCGATTTCCACTCAACCTGCAGCAAATTGAGGAAATGTTGCTGACGTACGGAATCGCTGTTCCTATGAGACCATCGGCCGGTGGAGCTGAAAACATGATCCCGGTCATGCCCTGCGTATTTGGTGGAAACCGCCCACAACCTGTTCGCTCCAGCGGTCAACTTACTTGAAACTGTAAGGGCAGCCCTAATGCATTCCTTTTTCAAACAAGGTAACGAGCCCCTTGGAACTTTACGGTGCCCTCTGACGTATCAGCCTAAAACCTCTGTCCATAATATATTTGGCAAAATCAATCATCGGCTTTTCGACCACTGTGTAGACTGCCCAAGAAACAACAATCGTCGCAGCCAATGAAATGGTGATAGACAGAAAATCCAGCCAGTTTCCTGTCGGCGGGAAGACCAGGTAAACGATCTGGGCTGCAATCCAGTGAAAGAGATAAATTGAATAGCTGATTTGTCCAACGAACGAAAGGGTTGGTGATTGCGGGCGTCGGCTGGCAACTGACAAGACAAAAACTGCCGCTGCAAGAAGATAGGCGACAAGGACCGGCATGACGGACAAACCGACAAATCCGTCACCCCGGGACAGTGAAAAGTCTGCGACAGCAGCAATTGCCACCATCTGCAAACAAAAGAGAAAGGCAATTGCCCAGAACGCATTCTTTATCTTTTCTGTAACTGCCAACCGCACCAGCAATCCGCAGAACAAGAACGATAAATGCATCCCCAAATACTGGACCGGAACATTGATGCCGAAATGTGTACGGAGTAGAACCGGTACCACGGTCGAAAAGACAAGAAACAAGCTGAAGAAGAAAATTGTACGGAAGTTAAACACCAGCCGCATCCAAAACAACATAGCTATGAGAAAGTAGAACAGGAGTTCCACAAACAGTGTCCAATAAATATTGGATAGCCACTGTTTTCCAAAAACCACGGGCACCATCGTCAGATTGGCAAGGACACTCGAGAGCTCAGCCGGGTTTCCCTGACTCCAGAATAAAATGACAAGTGCCGCAATAGCCATCCACATAGCCGGATACAGCCGAAAAAACCGTGAAACGGCAAAGCGAACGAGTGGCGTTTCACCTTTGATACTGAAGGGGACAACAAAGCCGCTGATGAAAAAAAACAGAACGACACCAAAGCGGCCAAGGTCGATATTCTCGACGATGGCCAAAACCGGTTGGTACAACGGTTTGGCACTGTCGCTGTGGCGCAGCATGTCCCCGAACCAGTGCTGAAAGAATACTGAAAGCGCAGCAATGGCGCGAAGTCCGTCAATATTTGATAACCGCTTCGCTTCCATCAATCTGTCTTTTTATCGTTAGAGAAAATCATTCATGGCGATTGCATCCTGTCCAACTCCCCCGTGACCAGGATATGGCATACCACCGTGTTTCGCCAATGACCTCTGAATGTTGCGAATGCAACAACTGCACCCTTTCAGTTGCACTTGGCAGGATCGGCTGCTCACATAGCTTCAAATCAAACCATATGTGCAAAAGCAAGCATCAAATTTAGTACTGGAGATAGAAACTCTATGTTTCGCTTCACACAAAGTGTAAGACAGAACAGCATCTAATGGAAGCATATTACAGATTTGGTGTGTGATTTGACCGCAATTGAAAGCAGCACCAGCCGTGTCAAAGATAGCAGCTCCAGTGCTTTCCTCTTCGTCGCTCTTTTCTTGTTTTTCTGGATCACGACCAATCCCTTTTCACTTTTGGGGGCCGCGTCGACGGACGGGCCACTCGCAGACAATTCCAATTTTATCAATCAGATTGTTACTCTGGCTTTGACCGGGGGACTACTGATTTTTGCTTTCAACAATCCGGCGCGCGCCGCGATCTTTCGTCCACGTTTTTTGCTGGCGATGATCTTTATCTGGTATCTCTTCGCTTCGATGCTGTCAGCGCATCCAGACCTTGCGATCAAGCGGGTGATCCTGGCGCTGTTGACCTGCCTCAATGCCAGTATTTTCCTTCACCTGCCCCGGTCGGACAAACATTTTGCAACGTTGCTCGGCATGGCCATGCTCTTCACATTGGCGGTGGCTTATTACGGTGTTTTCTTTCTTCCAAGCCTCGGCATTCATCAGGCATCCGATGCTTTCGAGCCTATGCTCGCGGGCTATTGGAAAGGGCATTTTGCTCATAAGAACGTGGCAGCTGGCATCATGGTTATGGCTGTTTTTTTTGGGCTTTTCCTTTGCAACAGTGAAAGGCGCGTGCTCGGCATACTGATTATTGTATTGTCGGTTTTCTTCCTGTCCAAGACCGGAGGAAAGACATCCACGGCAGCACTGCCTGCGATCCTCGTTGTGGCGTGGGTTTTTGAAAACTGGAAATGGACGCGCATACCGATTGCGATTGGAGGAAGTCTCGCTATCAATCTCTTCACGGTCGGTTCGGCGGTTTTCGAACCCATCCGATCTCTCCTCAAGGGATTCGGAATCGACACAACGTTCACCAACCGAACCGACATCTGGAATTTCGCGTTTTCCGCAATCGCTGAAAAGCCTTTTACCGGCTATGGTCTTCAGGCCTTTTGGCAGACGTCGGAGGTTATATACAGCGGCGGCAAAATGGAAACATGGGCAGTGAATGCCACCAGTGCGCATAACGCTTATCTGGATACGCTTCTTTCTGCGGGCATACCAGGGCTTATCCTGACCGTAATCTGGCTGATCATACTGCCGCTCCATTACGTGTCGAAAGCTGACACATCAGGGAATAATCCTCACATGACCCGGTTGTTTGTCCGCCTTTGGTTGTACGGCATCATCACCGCCTGCGTTGAGAGCATGTTCTTCCAAAGCGGTAGTCCTCTTTGGTTTGCCTTTCTGTTTTCTGTTTTTGGCTTGCGGCTGCAAGGGCAGGCTCGCCTGATCTCGGGCTGAAATCAAAGAGGGCGTCACCACAGCATATTTCGACAAGGACCTTCAAAGCTACCGGTAGACCTTCGGCACAGAAGAGCTGGGTTGATTGGCTTGGTCTGCCCCCTGAAAAGTGATCCTTAGCTGGTATGGCCCAGCGCCGCACCGCGTCGTCCCGCATTATTTTTACCGAAGGCATTCACGACCGGTTCGTCGCTGAGGCAACCGAACGTCTCAAGGGTGCCCGCGGGGCAAATACGCCGTTGAATTCTATACGACCGTGAAGACGGCCTATATGCTGGCCTGAAATGACTGTGCGACGATTCCTTGAGAGGCCGCTTCTGCCGCCTCTATCAGGTTGTAGGTGGCTTCGGCAAAAGGCAGGTCCAGTGGCCCTCATCACCGAGCTTTATGATAATGGCGAACAGAATTTTTTGTACCTCGATTACAGCGCGCGTCGGTGGATGGTTGACCGGTGTATCGAGAACGAGACGGCGGGTAAGACCTGGGCGCGTCAGAGCAATAGCGGATAAAGTTCCGCTTTCCTGCTCCGCATGGACCGCACCACGCCCAAGGATCGTTAGCCCGAGACCGGCACGGATTGCTGCCTTCGTGCTTGCCACACCTTCGATTTCGCGCACGATATTAAGTTCGCGGCCGAGCATCAAAGCCTGTCGTTCAAGCAGAATGCGAATCCCGTGGCGCCGTGTGGGCAGGATCAACGGCAGGCCAAGTGCTTCTTCAACCGTCAACGCTGCATCGGGTGCGAATTGCCCGAAGGGACCGACGACGTAGAGCATCTCTTCGAAAAGAGGCGATGATGTTGGTTTGGCGACACCGTCCAGAGTGACAGCAAGGTCGTGGATACGCGTATCTACCGCTGCCCGAAGCGTCTGGCTGTCGCCCTCGCTGATCGTGAGACGGATCTTTGGAAATCGCTGAGAACATTCTTCAATCACGGGAATAGACAGCGTCGGGCAAATCGAACTGAGAATGCCCAGAGAAACGGAGCCCGTTGGATACTCTGCTTGCTCTTTTGTCGCTGCTTCAGCCTGTTCTAGAGCACGAAGGATGGCTTGGGCATGGGACAGCAGCGTCTGTCCCGCCTCGGTAGCGACCACCCCGCGGGGCATCCGATTCAAAAGCCGTACATCCAACTGCTCTTCAAGTGCTCGCATATGCAAGCTAAGCGCCGGCTGCGCGACGCCGAGTTCATTGGAAGCGCGTGTGAAAGACCCCAGTTCGGCAATCTTGGCAAAATAGCGCAATTTCAACAGATCAAGTGTCATCCGGGTGTTCAATGCTTTCTATATCGAATCGATATGTATCCTATCTCCAATATATATTTGTTTGAATATCTCCTTCTGATTAAAACGTCCTGACAGCGAGAGGGTGCGCTGTGGAGGAGGAACAAAATGAACGTGAAGCTATTTCTGGCTGCCGCGGTTTTTAACGGGGCGGCCATTCTTTCAACCATGGTCTCTGCCGAACAGCTCGATGACATCAAATCGGCGGGAACGCTGAACTGCGGTGTGCTGACAAACTCTCCGCCCCTCGGTTTTCAAGATCCCAAGACGCGTGAGCCCGCTGGGTATGAGATCGAGCTTTGTAACATGTTCGCCAAGTATATTGGGGTAAAGCCCCTGCTTATTCCGGTCTCGCCACAGACCAGGATGGCCGAGCTGACGCAAGGTCGCGTCGATATTTTGGCATCGCTTCTCAGCTACAGCAAGGAGCGCGCGGAGCAGGTTGATTTCAGTGGTGCCTATATTGCCGAAGATTTCAACTTTGTTGTTCTGGACAGTTCCAATATCAAGACAGTCGATGATCTGTCGGCGCAGCGCATAGGTCTGGTGAAGGGATCAGTTCTGATTCCTTTGACAGAAAAGAGACTTCCAGACGCTCGTGTCCTTTCGTTCGAGACGAGTGCCGCGTCGTTCCTCGCCCTCCAGCAAGGCAAGGTCAAAGCAACAGTGTACCGCTATTCCGAAGGCAGGGCTGTTCAGCGGAATGCCGGCGACAAGATCAAGGGGCTGCGCTTCCTCGACGAACCATTACTGTCGATGCCGTCTGGTTTTGCCTTCCGCAAGGGCTCACCCGTGCTCGTGAAGACGGCCGACGAGTTCCTGGCGAGTATCGAGAAAAGCGGGGAGGGGCAGAAATTGTACGACAAGTGGCTTGGCAAGGACTCGGATCTGAAGGCGACGCGAAAGTTCGATTTTGGCAAACCGCAGTCGACTTGGTTTGCGAACTGATCCCGAGACCAGAGTGAGCTAGCATCATGGGTTACCAGCTCGATTTTAGTAAAATCCTGCAGGGTGAGTATCTGGATCTCATCCTGCAGGGCATTCAGACGACAATGGTTCTATTCGTCCTGTCGTGGTTTTTTGGGCTGTTGCTCGCGATCGTCCTCACTGTCGTTCGGGCCGTTGAGTTCCGGCCAACACAATTACTTGTCGCTGCTTTCGTGGAATATCACCGGAATGTTCCGGTGCTGATCCAGTTGTTTGTCTGGTACTTCGGGTTTGCCGTCGTGCTGCCCGATGCCGTTAATGAATATCTGAACGATATCGGGGCGGAGATTGGCTATGCAATCGTGGCGTTGGCGCTCAACAAGGCTGCGTATATGTCCGAAGATTTCCGTAGCGGTATGCGCTCGATCCATCCCGCGCAGATGGAGGCGGCCCGTTCGATCGGCTTGACCTATCTGGGCGCGATGCGCTGGGTCATTCTGCCACAGGCCTGGCGCTTGGCGCTTCCAGCGCTGCTCGGTCAAACGTTGATCCTCTTTAAAGGCACAAGTCTTGCTGCCGGTATAGGCGTTGCGGAACTGAGTTATCAGGCACGCTATATCGAAGAGCAATCCTTCCGGATTTTCGAGGCCTACGGGATAGCGACGGCAATCTACATGCTGATTTCATTTGTGATCATGTGGCTCACCTCGGTCCTATCCGACCGGTTCCGGTTGAGGGTGAAATAATGCTGGAAATCATCCGGGACTATGGTCTCATGCTACTGATTGGCGAATATCCGCATGGGAAGCTGGGCGGTCTTGCCCTGACGCTGATCATCTCAATCGTGAGCCTTGCCGTCACCTTTCCTTGTGCCGTTCTGATCGCGCTGGCACGAACCGCCCAGTCGCGTCCGCTTAAGGCTGTGGCCAGCGGCTTCGTGCATTGTGTGCGCGCCATTCCACTGTTGATGTTGATCTTCTGGGCGTATTTTGCGCTGCCGATGGTTATCGGCTTTCCAATCGACGCAACCTATACGCTGATCATTGCGATCGTTATCTATCAAACCGCCTATCTTGGGGAGATCATCGCGGCAGGTATTAAGGGACTACCCAATGGGCAGACCGAAGCGGCCAAAGCTCTTGGGCTCAGTTATATCCCCACAACTTTCCGTGTGATCCTGCCGCAGGCGATTTTCAATGTCATTCCCGGCATCGTCAATCAGTTGACGACCATCATCAAGGAATCGTCGCTAGGATCGATCATCGCCGTGTCGGAACTTTCCTATGTAATGCTGCAGGTCAACTCGAACGAGGTGACCAAGCCGCTTCAGATCTTCGGGATTTTGGCCGCCACATATTTCATCCTCTGCTTTGCGCTGAGTCAGGCGACAAACTGGCTGGAAAGGCGGATCGCGAACCGGCGAACGGGACGCGTGATCGTGGAGGCGGTGGCATGATCGAATTTCAAGCCGTTTCCAAGTGGTTTGGATCCCTTAAGGTCATCAAGGAGATTTCTGCGACCGTCGATAAGGGAACGACGATTGTACTGTGCGGGCCCTCAGGGTCGGGAAAATCGACGCTGGTGCGAACGGTGAACCGGCTGGAGCCAATCCAGGAGGGTACTATCACTGTAGGCGGCATGGATATCAACGCCAAGTCGGTCAACGTGAATACACTGAGAACCGGCATTGGCTTTGTCTTTCAGCAGTTCAACCTGTTTCCCCATCTGACCGTCGTAGACAATGTAATGCTGCCCTTGCGCCGGATCCACCAGCAATCGCGCAAGGAAGCCCTGCCTGCAGCGCTGCTGATGCTCGAACGCGTGGGACTGGCGGACAAGGCGAACGCACTTCCTGCCGACATTTCCGGTGGTCAGTCGCAACGTGTCGCAATCGCCCGGTCCCTGATGCTGAAGCCGGAGGTGCTTATCCTCGACGAGCCAACCAGTGCGCTCGATCCAGAGATGGTCAGTGAAGTGCTCAGGCTGCTTCGTCAGCTTTCCGGAGAGGGCCTCACCATGATGTGCGTGACCCACGAAATGGGCTTCGCTCGTGAGGTATCCGACCGCGTCTGGTTCCTGAAGAATGGTAAGTTGACCTTTAACGCCCAGCCCGAGCTGTTCTTCTCCTCCGAGACCCACCCGGACGTGCGGGGATTCCTTTCGGCCATCCAGAAAAACCACTAGAACCACACCACACAGAGGCTATCATGATCCATATCAAGCAAATACCCGAACGCCCGAGCTCAGCAGCTGTCGAGGCCATTGCTAAATTCTCGCCTGCAACATTGCACGAGGCGCAAGGGCGCAGGGGCGCTCTTTCTTCGCGACTAAAGCCGGTCGACTATCGGATGAAGTTGTGTGGCCCGGCCTTCACGGTGAAGTGTGCGCCGCGCGACAACATCATGCTCCAGCTTGCCATCAACTACGCTATGCCAGGTGATATCATTGTAGTGTCCGCCGGCGACTATGAAGAAGCCGGATCCTTTGGAGATGTTCTTGCAAATGCCTGCCTTGCCAAGGGTATCGGCGGTCTGGTGACCGACACCGGCGTTCGGGACACTCTGCAGCTTCGTGGCCTCGGCCTTCCGGTCTTTTCCCTGAGTGTCTGTATCAAGGGGACGGTCAAGGAAACGCTTGCAGCCGTGAATGATCCGATCACGATCGGTGATGAACTGGTCTACCCGGGCGACATTATTGTTGGCGACGCTGACGGGCTTGTCGTTGTTCGAAGCGATGAAGCCTTTGCCGTGGCCAAACTCGCCCAGGCGCGCGAGGATGCTGAAGCTGGATATATTGCCGCTTACAGAGCTGGAAAGTCTGTCATCGAGGTCAGCAATCTCGATCCGGTTCTCAAAGCCAAAGGCCTCGTGGTCGATCTTTAGTCGGTTATCCCTTTAGGCGATATCTCCATGGGCAGAGTGCCACGACAATTGCGGTGACCACCGCGATCAGGAAGTCACCCTTGCTGAATGTCTCAATTGCTTTTCCCAACGGGACGTAAAATGCTGTCTTATACCCGCGAGGGCAGGGCAGACGAACATATGCCTATTGGGATGTGTCACTTAGAGCGGCGCAGCTCCCTTCGGCCGCCTGTCAGTCCATTGCGGCGGCGCGCCTATTTTGTCAGCAATTATTCCGGCTATGCCAGGACTTCGGCCAAACGCGTCGCACGCGACGTATTTTGGTTTGCCGCCTAGCCAGGATTTCATCCGTTGGCCCGAGGGCAATTTGATATTCAGCCCTTTTGACTCTTTTCCGCTGATGAGAATCTGGGAGAACTCATTGCCGAACTTTGATGCCAGACTATATGCATCTCCGACCTCCGAGACCCGAGGGGTATTCTGAATTGAATTCGCACCGCGCGCCCACAATATTGCTGCTCGCTGGACACCGGTGTTGTCGACGGCTTCCGCTTCAACTGCCAGTCCTCCGAGGCCCACGGGAAGACGCGGAACGCTTACGGGCAGGACGGCACTGGAACCCAAGGTTACAGCCGTGGCTACTCCCGCCATCGTCTTGTTCGTTGGTACAATATCGGTGACAACAGATCGGATGTTCAAATCGGCAGACAAGTCGGACGAGATGATTTGATACTTGTCACTGAGTGAGACGCAAAGTGCCCGGTCCACTGCGTTTGAAACCAATGTCCGATCGGCTTCTGTTTTGATGCGGGATGCCGCACTGAATGCGAAGGTTGTAGGCTCAATACTGACTGTCTTCGCCGTTATCAGGCTTTGCCCATCTACATACGTACGTGACTTCGAGAGGCTGCCTTTGGAAGCACCGAGGTTGCTGTAAGAAGATAGCGTTCCTCCTTCCTTTAAGGGCACGGAAGCGCAGCCACTCAATGCAAGCACCAGCGGCATTGCCAATTGCAGAGCTTTCATATGAGACATCTGCAATCAACCGACGCACAGGGTTGCAGAGTGGAAGAAAAATGTGACGCGCATGTTTTTTTGGCTCCGCCATAGTTGATACGCGACGGACATTGGCGAACGGAGAATTACCGCAGCATTACGGGATTTCATAAATCACAATGAAACTAAGCCTTGGCAATTTTACCAAAATGCCCGCCAGAACTGGAGGGCATGATGACTATGAGGTGTCAGCGTCAGATCAGAGTTCTATGGTCACTTGTGTGCCAGGCGAGGCATTCCCGATCGTAACGTGGCCGTGATGGTTCGCTACAATCTGCTTTACAAGGCTCAATCCCAGGCCCGCTCCGGTGCTTCGAGGCGTAATCCGGTAGAATGGTTCAAAGACAAGTTGTTGATGCTCAACCGGTATGCCCGGACCTTCATCAGCTACGGTAATATCGCCCCCTGCTGAAACTGTGACATGGATCATGCCTCGGTTCTCTCCGTGATCGACCGCGTTGCGAAACAAGTTGCTGATTGCTCTGGATAGATCAGAAGGATTGCCGAAACGCTCAACATATTCAGTCTCGCTCTGAAAAGAGACGGTATACCCGGCTGCAATAGCCAGGGGTGCGAGGTCGGCGACAACGTTGCTGGCAATCTCTACCAGATTAATATTCTGGTGCAATTCGGCTCCTTGGGTATTACGTTCAAAATCAAGGAGTTGCTCAGCGGTGTCATTCAGCCGTGCGACGTCATCAAGCAATCGCACGCGATGTTGTCCAGCCTGCAATCCTTCAATCCTTGCCTGAATGATGGCGATTGGCGTGCGAAGCTCGTGCGCCGCGTCAAGCAGGAAGCGCTGGCGCTTGTGAAACTCATCATCGAGACGTCCGAGCAGACCATTGAACGCCGTGACAAGAGGAACAATCTCTTTCGGAATTTCGCTGACCGGAAGGCGTGCATGAAAGCTTTGCGCTTCAATTTCAGATGCTTCTTTGGCGACTTTTCTCACTCCTGACAGGGTTCGCTGCACGATCCGGGGCACAGCGAGAAAGACTGCAGGCAAAGCCAGGGCCAAAAGCGGTAGATAAATTGGGTAAATTTCTTTCAAAAGCACAAGAAAAGGCCAGCCTTTGCCAGCGACACCGCCGATGAGGATGCTTACTTTGCCGACCCTCGTATTCACGGGTTCAATGGATGCGATCTCATTGGTGCCGGCGGCTCCCCGTATGTCCGCATCTCGAAAGAAATGCACATAAGGTGCGAGAGCAGAATAGGGAGTGGGGACAGCTCCATAGGTGATATAAGCCCCATCAACGGTTGCAGCTACATACCATAAATCACTGTATTGGGCCTTGAAGGAATTGAGGTTCGGTGTATCGCGTATCACAAACCGGCCCTGCGCGTCCCGTGTAACGGCGTCCCTTATCAAATGGCTGATATTTTTTTCAATGGCCAAATTGGGTGTGAGAACCGTAAGGCCGTAAATACACAGGCCCATGATGACAATGGTAATGATGAAAAAGAGCACCAGGCTCAACTGCCAACTCAGCTTCCACCAAAGGGAGATACTCGTGTCTTTCATCACGTTTCTTTCAGAAGAAAGCCGATGCCCCGTATGTTATGAATAGTAACGTCAGCTCTGGCATCCGTCAGCCGCTTGCGGAGTCTGAAAATATGTACATCCAGTGCGTTGGATTGAATCTCATCCTGATAATTATAGACGGCGGCTTCCAATGTTGACCGACGCACGGTTTTTTCCCGATTTTTGGCAAGGGCAAGAAGAAGCAGAAGTTCACGCCTTGGCAGATCAAAGGGAAGCGAGTGAACCGAAACGCTGAGATGAAGCGGGTCGATGACCAACGCACCCAAGCTAATTGCAGGTTCTGCTAGATTTACCGCTCGTCGCAGGATAGCGCGCATCCGGGCTATCAACTCTTCAACGAGGAAGGGCTTTCCAATATAGTCGTCGGCGCCCAGATTGAGGCCTTCGATGCGTTCCAATGCCTGATTGTGGGCGGTCAGAACGATAATTGGCGTATCGGCACCTGTGCGTCTCAGCCATTGGATAAAAGTCAATCCCTCGCCATCGGGCAGTCTACGGTCCAACAAGATCGTATCGTAATCATGCTGGCGTGTCAGTTCAATCGCGTCAGCCATACGCGTCGTATGGTCGACAAGTATTCCTTGTTTACCCAACGTCACCGATAACGCTGCAGCCAATTCCTTCTCGTCTTCAATGAGTAAGACTCGCATCAACGATGCCCTTTTTATTGCAGGTCAGTCGCAACAGAGACATGTGATAAGCCGGTAGTGCGCCGCGGTTCCAGGCTCAGCCCCAAGGCTCGAATTTATCTCAAAAAAAGGATCATCATTGGTCCTGCCCACAGGAATCCCAGAATTATGGTTGTTTGAAGAATTCTGCGGAGGAAATGATAAAAATAGAAACCGCGAAGAGACATGGATTTTTGTCCTCAAGATAATAATAATCATCCCAGACTGGAGCCGCGTGAATTACGGGAGCATTACGTTTGCCAAGGTGGAAAAGAGCAATATAGGTTTACAAAACTCGATGCTGTAAGTGCGTGACCACGAGTTGGCACTTGGTCAATCGGGAGCAGGGCCACTGAAATACATCAGGTCTGCACGGCGATTCGCAACCATGGATTACCACGATGTCCTACGCGCATGGCATGGTGGGAATGACGATCAAACTGCGCGAGCTGCAAGAGCGTTTTGATATGATCAGGCAACAGTCAAATCGCGCATGGCTGCTTCTGCTGCACATGATGAATGGCGCTGCAATCGCAGTCAGATCTACAATCCAACCAATCGATTAATCAATGCTTTCTTCTCGTCTGTGATGCCATTGCTGTATGACAGCCAATATCCATTGCGGCTTTTCAGGGAAAGATCAAAGGCAGGGGTCAGTGTTCCAAGAGCGATTGCTCGATCTGTAAGTCCCTTCCACCCCAGCGCTATTCCCTGTCCGGCAATAGCCGCATCAAGAACGAGACTGTAGGTATTCATCGAAAGTCCAATTGTTTTTAATGGGTGGTCAAGCCCTGCTGTGTCGAACCAATTTTGCCACGTGAACCAGCGGCTGTTTCCGGGGTTATCGAGATGCAGCAGCGTGGCGGCAGCCAACTCGAATAAGGTGAAGAATGGACCGTTTTTCTCCAGGAATCCCGGCGAACAAACTGGCGTCACGTCTTCAACGAACAGCTGTTCGGCGTCGTGAGAGACATCATCTCTTGATCCGAAAATGACGGATACGTCTATATCGGTATCAGGCAGCGATTGGCGTTCGGATGAGGCGATGATGCGAACATCAAGATCAGGAAACTGATTACGGAAATTTGCTATACGGGGCATCAACTGGAATGTGGCGAAACCATAATCCGTAAATATGTGGATTGTGGAAACGGGTTTGCGGTGAGCAAGCTTGTTCAAAGCAACATCGATCGGGATGATTGCGCTGCAAGCAGCGTCATACAGGAGCTGTCCTTCCGGCGTCATTGCCACTCCCTTTGACAGGCGCTTGAACAGCGGGATGCCGATGCTCTCTTCCATCTGACGAATTTGGTAACTTATCGCAGGTTGCGTCATTCCCAATTCGGTGGCGGCTCGAGTTAAATTTTTTAATCTTCCGACCGTTTCTAAAACACGAATACTGCCCAGATTATAAAACATGCCTGTCATAAGTAACCTTTATCACTTCGATCAAATTTATCGGGATTTAACGTTGTTAAATTTGATGCTTCTATCGGCGTCAGTCAAATACAGTGATAAATTATTTCGCGATCTGAATGCGTCTGTTACCAAAGATCAGGAAAACACATGTCCAAATTCAAACCTTTAATGTTCGCTTTGGCGGCCGCCCTGTTCACCCAGGGTTCGGCAATTGCAGCCGACTCTCCAGGTTGCGCAACAGTAAAGCTCTCCGACCCTGGCTGGACTGACATCACATCCACAAATTCTATTGCGACCGTGCTGCTTGAAGGCCTTGGATACAAGGCCGACGTCAAAAGCTTGTCGGTTCCGATTGGATATGAAGCACTGAAAAACAAAGAAACGGATGTGTTTCTTGGGAATTGGATGCCGGCTCAGCAGAAGTTTCGGGATGATCTCGACAAAGCCAGCGCTGTGGAAGTGATCGTGAAAAATCTGGTTGGCGCAAAGTTTACGCTCGCCGTTCCGAACTATGTCGCAGTTGAAGGCGTGAAGAGCTTTGCGGATCTCTCGAAACATGCGGATCAATTCGAAAGCAAAATTTATGGCATTGAACCGGGTGCGCCTGCAAATCAGAATATTGAGAAAATTATTGGAGACGAAAAGTTTTCTCTGAGTGGCTGGAAGTTGGTTGAATCGGGCGAACAGGCAATGCTTGCGCAGGTCGATAGGGCAAATCGCGGGAAGAAGTGGATCGCTTTTCTGGCATGGGCCCCGCACCCAATGAACACGAAATTCGATTTAACGTATCTGGATGGGGGTGACGCCTACTTTGGTCCTAATTATGGCGGCGCAGAAGTCTACACCTTGGCCCGCAAAGGCTGGTCCGGTGAATGTCCAAACGCGGCAAAGTTTTTCACGAATCTCGTTTTTGATCTTAGCGCCGAGAATGCCCTCATGGGAAAGATTCTGGATGACGGGCAGGAGGGAACGGCCGCTGCGAAGGAATGGATCAAAGGGCATCCCGATCAACTCAACGTCTGGCTCAAAGATGTGACGACGTTCGATGGTGCACCGGGTATTGACGCCGTTCGCGCGTCGCTCAAACTCTAGGGCACAGGCGCGTATCACTGGCATTTTCGAACAGGACCAAGGTTGTAGGCCATCTATTTGTGAATGTTTTGTACGCCTCAAAGCGATTCTTGGTGCCGGTCGCCCATGGGCCGATAACATCCGCACCATAGCTGACCAACATATATGTCATTCCAAGCATGCACTACTGCGAGGCACGCGTCAGATGGTTCGAATATCGCCGTATTTTCCGCTGTCGTTCTTGTTGGTTTGAGCGCGTTGACATTAGGAAATTTGTGCACCTGCCATGGAATAGAGCCGGTCTATGGAAGGCAGGCATTGTGCGCCCTTGCGATTGAGAAAATCCTGAAAAGCATGCATGGCCGGCGACAATGTCCTGTCTGTTCGCACAACGGAAAACCATTGGCGGCGAATGGGCATGCCAGCCACATCCAGTATCACCAGCTTGCCGACCTCCAGTTCGAGTGCAATTGTGTGCGCCGAAATGAAAGCTATGCCAAGTCCCGCCATGACAGCCTGTTTGATTGTTTCGTTCGAGGACATTTCGGTGCCAAGGTCATCAATACGTCCCGGCAGTTCGCTCAGAAAAATCTCCAAAGAAATGCGGGTTCCGGACCCAGGTTCGCGGATCAGAAAATCTTCCTGCGCGATGCGCTCTTTCGTTATGTCGCGGCATTTGGCCAGCGGGTGATCCGGCGCGGCGATCATCACCAGCGGATGATCGCCAAAAACCGCTGAACGTAGAGGGACGTCTTTTGGCGGCCGGCCCATCAAGGCAAGATCTACGGCATGGTTTTTCAAACTGTCAATTATTTCTGCTCGATTTCCGATTGCCAGTTTGACGACAATATCGGGATGTTCCTTCGCAAAAATCGCCATGAGTTGTGGAGCAAAGTACTTGGCTGTCGAGACCACGCCCAAGGATAGGGTGCCAACCCGCAAACCCTTGATTGCATCAATCTCATCGCGAAGGAGGCGTAGCCTTTCTTCGATCATCTGTGCGGCATCTAGAAACGCAAGACCGGCAGCGGTGGGGCGCAGCCCCTCATTGGTACGATCAAAAAGAATAATACTGGCATCTTCCTCAGCCAGCTTAAGCTGAATGGTCACAGCAGGAGGGGTCAGTCCCAAATCATTGGCAGCAGCGACAATTGTCCCATGCCGTTTGATTGCCTGTATCGCCCGTAACTGTTTGAGATTCAGATTGCGCATACTGCGAGATTAATAAATTTTATCTAATACGTAAATATATTAAATTTTACTTAGTTATCTATCAATGATCCCTTAGCACTGAAGTCTGACGGAGAAGACGATCAGGCATGGGAGGACGACCATGACCATGGCGACATTGGACGCCTTTCTTGGATCTTATGCGGAACATAACGATCCCTTGCGTGCATCGGTTGCCGCCGTTCTGCGCCAACTTGCTTTGACTGCAGTCAAGATACGCAGCGTCGTCAATCAGGGAACACTCGGAAAGGCTTTTGCCGGGAGGACTGGCCATAGGAATGCCGATGGCGATCCGCAAAAGGGGCTGGACGTGTTTGCTGACGACATGTTTCTCGAAGCGGCGCGGCAGGCTCCTGTTGCCCTCTACGGTTCTGAAGAGCTGTTGCATCCGGCGCTGTTGAATCCTCTTGCACCGCTGGCACTGGCTATTGATCCGCTCGATGGCTCGTCGAATATCGACACGAATGTTTCGATTGGAACTATCTTTTCCATTCTCCCAGTGGCCGGCGATCCGAACAGCGAGCCTGGCGCATCGTTTTTTCAAAAGGGCGATTGCCAGCTCGCTGCCGGTTTTTTCATCTACGGCCCGCAACTCGCTCTTGTCATGACGCTCGGCAGTGGCACGCACATTTTCGTCTTTTCAAGTCGGCTTGGAACCTTCGTGCAAGCTTACAACAGCATCGTGATAGCAGCTCATTCGCATGAGTTTGCCATCAACGCGGCCAATTATCGGCACTGGGACGAGGCAGTGCAGCTTTATGTCGATGATTGCCTGAAGGGCAGCGAGGGCCCGCGCGAACGTGATTTCAACATGCGATGGATCGCATCGCTGGTTGCCGAGACGTATCGCATTCTCATTCGTAGCGGAGTGTTTCTCTATCCCGGTGACAAGCGCAAAGGTTATGGCGATGGCCGTATACGGTTGATCTACGAGGCGAATCCCATCGCTTTTCTCGTCGAGCAAGCAGGTGGAGGCGCGACAGATACAGCAAACCGGATTCTCGGTCTGACGCCTCAGACCATGCATCAGCGGGTTCCGTTCGTTTTTGGTTCGGCTCGGGAGGTAGCCCGGATTGGCCGCTATCATACCGAACCCAGCAATATTGGCGAACGCGCACCGCTCTTCAGCAACCGTGGCCTGTTCAGGGCCTGAGGGGAGGTCAATCATGTCGGCAAAGCATCCGATCATCTCCATCACCGGCTCGTCAGGTGCAGGCACAACATCAGTGAAGCGGATTTTCGAACAGATTTTCCGTCGCGAGAACATTGACGCTGCATTCATCGAGGGTGACGCATTTCACAAATATGACCGCAACGCCATGAAGGCGAAGGTTGCGGAAGAGGAAAGCAAGGGCAATCCCAACTTCACGCATTTCAATGCTGATGCCAATGAGTTGTACGAGCTCGACGCGACATTTGAGGAATATGGGCGCAAGGGGACAGGCAAGACCCGTACCTACATTCATGACGACGAGGAAGCCGAGCTTTACGGCACACCGGCGGGCACCTTCACCGAATGGCGGGAATTCCCGCCGAGTACATTGCTTTTCTATGAAGGACTGCACGGCTGCGCGGTGACCGAAGGTGTCAATCTTGCCCGTCACGCAGATCTGAAGATCGGCGTTGTCCCCGTCATCAACCTCGAATGGATCCAGAAGATCCATCGCGACCGCTCGACGCGCGGTTACTCCACCGAGGCAGTGATGGATGTCATACTGCGCCGCATGCCGGATTATGTCCGCTACATCACGCCGCAATTCACGTTGACGGACATCAATTTCCAGCGCGTGCCGATTGTCGATACGTCCAACCCTTTCATTGCCCGGTGGATACCCACGCCGGACGAGTCAATGCTGGTCATCCGCTTTGCCAGACCTCGCGGGATCGATTTCCCCTATCTGCTCTCGATGATCAACAATTCCTTCATGTCGCGGGCAAATTCGATTGTCGTGCCTGGCAACAAGCTGGATCTCGCCATGCAACTCATCCTGACGCCGCTGATCATGCAGTTGATCGAACGCAAAAACCGTGCCTCGTGAGGAGAAGACGATGAATACTCAAGCGCTGCTGCAAGAAAAAATCGATGCCGACACCGTTTTAGAACGCGATATGGCGAACGCGATCCGCGCACTGGTCATGGACAGCGTTCAGAAAGCAAATTCCGGTCATCCCGGCATGCCAATGGGCATGGCCGATGTCGCCACGGTTCTTTTTAACCGGTTCATCAAACTCGACCCCTTGCATCCGCAGTGGCCTGACCGCGACCGGTTTATTCTGTCAGCCGGGCATGGCTCGATGTTGCAATACGCCCTGCATTATCTGCTCGGCTATCCGGACATGCCGATCGAGGAACTACAACGCTTTCGCCAGCTGGGCGCAAAGACGGCCGGTCATCCCGAATATGGTCATGCGCAGGGCATCGAAATGACAACCGGCCCGCTTGGACAAGGCATCGCCACAGCAGTGGGTATGGCGCTGGCAGAGCGGCTTCTCACCGAGCGGTTTGGCGAGAATATCGTTGATCACCATACCTATGTAATTGCTGGAGATGGATGTCTGCAGGAGGGCATCAGTCATGAGGCAATCGATCTTGCCGGTCATCTGAGATTATCGAAACTTATCGTGTTTTGGGACAATAATTCCATCTCCATCGATGGTCCAACATCGCTATCGACCTCAATGGATCAGATGGCACGGTTCAAGGCTGCCGGTTTTGACGTGCAGGAAATTGACGGTCACGATTGCGATGAAATTGCGCAGGCAATCGCCAATGCCAGGGTGTCCGACCGGCCATCCCTGATTTCGTGTCGGACAATTATCGGAAAGGGTGCGCCAAACCTGCAGGGAACAGAAAAGACCCATGGTGCACCGCTGGGTGATGTAGAGATTGCCGCTGCACGGCAAGCCATCGATTGGCTGCATCAGCCGTTCCATGTTCCCGAAGAGGTCATCAAGACATGGCGTAACGTTGCACGGCGCGGCGCCGATGCGCGGCGTGAATGGTGCGTGCGGATGGCGGCATCCCCACTTGGGGGTGATCTGAAGGAAGCGATCCTGAAGCAATTGCCTGAGAAACTATTTGAGGAGCTCTCGGCCTTTCGCCGGGAGCACGTCGAGAAGGCAACCAAGGTTGCCACCCGCAAGGCTTCGGAAATGGTGCTTGGTGTCATCAACAACGGCACAAGCTTGACCATTGGCGGCTCTGCCGATCTGACCCACTCGAACCTGACCGTTACGCCTGGAATGCGTGACGTTTCGGCGAAGAATTTCTCTGGCCGCTATATTCATTATGGCATCCGTGAGCATGGCATGGCTGCGGCGATGAACGGTCTTGCCCTGCATGGCGGCTTTATTCCCTATGGCGGCACGTTCCTGGCATTTGCCGATTACGCACGGGGAGCCATGCGCCTTTCCGCCCTCATGGGACAGCAGGTCATCTACGTCATGACACATGACTCGATTGGTCTTGGCGAAGATGGTCCAACGCACCAGCCAGTCGAACATCTTGCCATGCTGCGCGCCACGCCGGGTATCAATGTATTCCGGCCAGCGGATATTATCGAGACCGCAGAATGCTGGGAACTGGCATTAAAATACAGTGACCGGCCGAGCGTCATCGTCCTGTCCCGCCAAAATCTTGCGATGCTGCGTCATGCTTATACTGAGGAAAACCGGTCAACGCGCGGCGCTTACGTCCTGCGTGAAACAGCCGAGCCCCGCGCCGTGACATTGCTGGCGACAGGCTCGGAGGTCGAGATTGCCTGCACTGCTGCCGATATTCTGCGAGCACAATACAAGATTGCAGCGGCTGTTGTTTCCATGCCGTCTTGGGAATTGTTCGAAGCGCAAACGTCGGGCTATCGGCGATCTGTTCTGGCCGCTGCGCCACGCATCGGTATCGAGGCTGCCGCCCGTCTGGGCTGGGACCGCTGGATCGGGGACAAGGGTGCTTTCATTGGCATGCAGGGATTTGGCGCCAGCGCCCCGGCACCGGACCTCTACCGTCATTTCGGCATCACACCCGAAAACATTGTTGCCACTGCGCGTAAACTTATCAGCGAGAAGGAGTATTGACGATGGCCCGTATTACACTGCGACAATTGCTCGATCATGCGGCCGAGCACGGCTATGGCGTCCCTGCTTTCAACATCAACAATATGGAGCAGGGACTCGCCGTGATGGAAGCTGCGGCGGCCTGTGAGGCACCCGTTATTCTGCAGGCATCACGTGGTGCGCGATCCTACGCCAAGGACATCATGCTGGCGCGGATGATCGATGCTTTAGTCGAGATGTATCCAACCATTCCCGTTTGCATGCACCAGGACCACGGCAATGACGAGGCCACCTGCATGACTGCCGTTCGGCATGGGTTTACCTCGGTGATGATGGACGGATCGCTCGAAGCGGATGCGGCCACGCCAGCCTCCTACGAATACAATGTTGGGATTACCAAACGAGTTACATCGATAGCCCACTGGCTTGGTGTCTCTGTGGAAGGCGAGCTTGGCGTGCTTGGCTCACTGGAAAGTGGCGAAGCAGAAGCCGAGGACGGGCACGGTGCAAGCGGAATTCTGAGCCATGATCAGTTGCTGACCGATCCGGATCAGGCGGTTGATTTTGTCCTGCGTACCAAGGTTGACGCCCTCGCAATTGCCTGCGGCACGTCGCATGGCGCCTACAAGTTCACGCGCGCACCGGACGGTGACATTCTGGCTATGGGTGTGATTGAGGAAATTCATCGCAAACTGCCGAACACGCATCTGGTCATGCATGGATCGTCGTCGGTTCCGCAACCCTTGCAGGACATCATCAACCGGTTTGGCGGCGACATGCCGCAAACCTATGGCGTGCCCGTGGAAGAAATAGAACGGGGTATTCGCCATGGTGTGCGTAAGGTGAATATTGATACGGACTGCCGGATGGCGATGAGCGGACAGTTCCGCAAGATAGCCGTCGAAAATCCGGCCGAGTTTGATCCACGCAAATTTTTGAAACCCGCCATGGATGCCATGCGCGATCTCTGCCGGGACCGGTTCGAACGGTTTGGTACGGCAGGCCATGCTTTCAAAATCAAAGTCGTCGGTCTCGATGACATGGCCAAACGCTATGCCGCCGGCAAGCTCGATCCACAAATCTCCGCAGCACAGGCTGCTTAAGTTTTGAATGAAATGGAAAGGACCTTCTCATGTCAAACAAGTCAGAAACGGTCACAGGAAAGGATCGCTACAGGTCCGGTGTCATGGAATACAAGAAGATGGGTTATTGGGAGCCCGATTATGAACCGAAAGACACTGATATTATCGCACTTTTTCGCATTACACCGCAGGATGGTGTTGACCCGATCGAGGCGGCGGCTGCCGTTGCAGGTGAATCGTCAACTGCAACCTGGACCGTTGTGTGGACAGATCGGCTCACAGCAACCGAAAAGTATCGCGCCAAGGCTTATCGCGTTGATCCGGTTCCCAATGGGGAAGGCCAATATTTCGCTTACATTGCCTACGATCTGGATCTGTTTGAACCGGGTTCCATCTCCAATCTGACGGCGTCGATCATCGGCAATGTCTTCGGATTCAAGCCGCTTAAAGCACTGCGGCTGGAGGATATGCGCCTGCCTGTCGCCTACGTCAAAACCTTCCAGGGTCCGCCGACAGGGATCGTCGTTGAACGCGAACGCCTCGATAAGTTCGGTCGCCCGCTGCTTGGCGCGACCGTAAAGCCGAAGCTTGGACTGTCCGGTCGCAATTATGGGCGTGTTGTGTATGAGGCACTGAAAGGCGGCCTGGATTTCACCAAGGATGATGAGAACATCAACTCTCAACCCTTCATGCATTGGCGCGAACGGTTCCTCTACTGCATGGAGGCGGTGAACAAGGCACAGGCTGCCACGGGCGAAATCAAGGGTAGTTACCTCAACGTTACGGCAGCGACGATGGAGGATATATACGAACGCGCCGATTTTGCCAAAGAACTCGGGTCCAACATCGTCATGATTGACTTGGTGATCGGCTATACGGCTATTCAATCAATGGCCAAGTGGGCGCGTCGCAATGACATGATACTGCATCTGCATCGCGCTGGCCATTCCACCTATACGCGGCAGAAGTCACACGGCGTCTCGTTCCGTGTCATTGCCAAATGGATGCGCCTTGCGGGGGTAGATCATATTCATGCCGGCACGGTGGTTGGCAAGCTCGAAGGTGATCCGGCAACCACGCGGGGCTACTATGATATTTGCCGTGAAGACTTCAACCCGATGCGGCTCGAGAACGGCGTGTTCTTCGACCAGCACTGGGCTTCTCTCAACAAGATGATGCCGGTGGCGTCGGGCGGTATTCATGCCGGCCAGATGCATCAGCTTCTCGATCTTCTGGGCGAAGATGTGGTTCTGCAGTTCGGGGGCGGCACTATCGGCCATCCGCTCGGTATCGCGGCCGGAGCTACTGCCAACCGCGTTGCACTCGAATGTATGGTTCTTGCACGCAATGAAGGCCGGGACATCCTGCGCGAAGGGCCGGAAATTCTGCGGATGGCGGCGCGCAGTTGCCAGCCTCTGCAGCAGGCGCTCGAAGTCTGGAAGGATGTTTCCTTCAACTATACCTCAACCGACTCGCCGGATTTCGTTCCAACGGCAACAGCAGCTGAATAGGAGAAGAGATATGCGTATTACCCAGGGGGCATTCTCGTTTCTGCCCGACCTCACCGACGGGCAGATCGCCAAGCAAGCGCAATATTGCATCGACAATGGCTGGGCGGTCAGTCTCGAATTCACCGATGACCCGCATCCCCGCAATACATACTGGGACATGTGGGGACATCCCATGTTCGACAATCCGGATGCGGCGGCATTGATCATGGAATTGAAGGAATGTCGCAAGGTTTATGGCGACAGCTACATTCGAATGGTCGCCTTTGACAATTCCCACGGCTGGGAATCGGTCAAACTCTCGTTCCTCGTCAACAGACCTGCAGAGGAACCGGGCTTCCATCTCGCGCGTCAGGAAGGTGAAGGTCGCGTCGTCCGCTATACGACAAGATCCTATGCAACCGACAAGCCCGCGGGGCAGCGTTATGGCTGACGCCAGCATCATGCAGCTGGAGAATGGCGGCGAGAACATTCCCGCTGCCATCGACCTGCGCGCCGAATATGTCGAATCCGGCGTCAAGGACGTGCTGGACGAACTTGATCGAGATCTGATCGGCCTGAAGCCGGTCAAACTGCGGATCAAGGAGACAGCCGCCTTGCTTTTGGTGGAGCGGGCGCGGCGGCGAATGGGTTTGGCCCACGAGACGCCGACCCTGCATATGAGCTTCAGTGGTAATCCGGGGACCGGAAAAACCACCGTGGCTTTGCGCATGGCGGATCTCCTGCACCGTCTTGGCTATATCCGCAAAGGTCATCTCGTCTCGGTCACACGTGACGATCTGGTCGGTCAATATATTGGTCACACGGCACCAAAGACGAAAGAAATATTGAAGAAAGCCATGGGCGGCGTGTTGTTCATCGACGAAGCCTATTATCTGCACCGGCAGGAGAACGAGCGCGATTACGGCCAGGAAGCCATCGAGATATTGCTTCAGGTTATGGAAAACCAGCGCGACGATCTCGTGGTGATCCTGGCAGGTTATGCCGACCGCATGGACAAGTTTTTCGAGAGCAATCCCGGTTTCCGCTCACGCATTGCGCACCATATCGATTTTCCGGATTACAGCTCCGGCGAGTTGCTCAGTATTGCCGAAACCATGCTGACGAAACAGAACTACAGCTTCGACACGGAGGGCCGCACCATCATGGCTGATTATATCGAGCGGCGTCGTCAACAGCCGCATTTCGCCAATGCCCGTTCCATCCGCAATGCACTGGACCGGGCGCGCTTGCGGCAGGCAAACCGGCTGTTTGAAGCATCCAACGGACCAACCGATGCCGTAACTCTGTCAACGATTACGGCCGCCGATATCAGGAACAGCCGTGTATTTGCAATGTCTGGTATGGAGGATCAAAAGCCATGAACCAGAAGACACTCATAGCGCCGTCCGTTCTTTCTGCGGATTTTTCCAGACTGGGTGAAGAGGTGGAAGATGTCATTGAGGCTGGAGCTGACTGGATACATCTTGACGTGATGGATGGGCATTTTGTTCCCAATATTACCTTCGGTCCTCAAGTCATAAAAGCGATCCGTGGCCGAACCGGAGCGGTGTTCGATTGCCATCTTATGATCGCACCGGCGGATGCCTATCTGGGCGCTTTTGCCGATGCCGGATGTGATTTCATAACAGTTCATGCGGAAGCAGGACCACATCTGGACCGTTCGCTGCAAACCATTCGTAATCTCGGCAAGAAAGCGGGCGTATCGCTTAACCCGTCTACGCCGGAAACTGTAATCGAGTACGTGCTGGATCGGCTCGATCTTGTGCTTTTGATGACTGTCAATCCAGGATTTGGCGGTCAGGCATTCATTCCGTCGGTTGTTGAGAAAACACGGCGTTTGAAGGCTCTGATCGGTAGCCGTCCGATTCATATCGAAATCGACGGAGGTGTAACGCCGGAAACGGCCCCGCTGGTGGCGGCTGCCGGAGCTGACATTCTTGTCGCTGGTTCTGCTATTTTCAAGGGAAACAGCAAGGCGGCCTATGCTGATAATATTGCTGCCATCCGCAGCGCTGCCGACAATGCCCGGCACCGGAAGGCGGCGTGACAGGAGAGGACGAAGATGGCAGCGATACCACCTCTGTGTGATTTCGGCTGGAGAGCTGTAGATGCAAGCGTGATGGGCACGGATGGCCAACAACATTCCATTTTGGCTCAGGCGGGAGCCCGCGGACTTGTCATCGCCTTCATCTGCAATCATTGTCCCTATGTAAAAGCAGTCATTCAGCGCATCATGCGTGATGCAAAGGATCTCAAAGAGCTGGGCGTTGGCTTCGTTGCTATCAATGCCAATGATGCAGCGTCATATCCCGCCGATTCCTATGGGAACATGCAGATTTTCTCGCAGGAAAATGCTTTCCCCTTTCACTATTTGCATGACACAGACCAGACAGTTGCACGAGAATATGGTGCAGTTTGCACACCTGACTTTTTCGGATTCAACGCAAATTCCGAATTGCAATATCGTGGACGGCTGGATGGATCGCGCAAGCAGGAAGGGATAACTGATCTGCGACGGGATCTGTTCGAGGCGATGCGGCAGGTTGCACTTTCAGGACAAGGACCACGCGAACAGGTCGCTTCGGTTGGTTGCTCGATAAAATGGCGCGAGAACGCCTGAAGGAGCAATGCCGCCAGCTGTCAGACTGGCGGCAAAACTGTTATTTCGAGTATTGTTTGAGATAGGCCTCAAGGTTGGAAATATCCGTGTCATCTTTCAGGCCGGGAAAGGCCATCTTCGTGCCTGGCACCTTGGCCTTTGGATCGTGCAGATAATCACGTAATGTGGCAGTGTCCCATATCAGACCGCCTGCGCCTGCGGCCTTCATCGCCGGTGAGTAGCTGAATCCCGGGTGTGTGCCGGCAGTTCTCCCAAGTAGACCATTAAGAGATGGTCCGACCTTGTTCTTGTCCGTGTCTGCCACATGGCAGACCATACATTTCTTGAAAACTGTCGCTCCCGCCGTGACATCACCCGCATCCTGAGCACGGGCTCCAATAACTGACAGAACTGCAACTGACATACCCATCAGCAGTACAGAATATCGCATGGCATTTCCTCATTTTCGCCAAGGGTGCCCTAGACGAAGACTGGTGCCAATTTCCATGCATTGGCACCACCATTTTAGCCTGATCTTTTTGTTCAACGAATGGCTGATCATAGCATTCCGAAACGTTACCCGTGACATTGCATAAGTCAATCGCCATGCAGCAGAAATAACGCCGCAGTATCACGATTGCGTTTTCCTTTGAGGGCATGATTGACGGCGGCGGGCGGGAGCCGTAATTTGCCAAGGATATTTCTCATCGGGCACCTTGGGAAATCCGACGAACGCCTTCTGGTTCCGTCAATTCGCCTCGCATGATCGGGGGAATTGCGGGATGGGAGTGGGATGAGAGGTGCCGAATGGATGTTGTCGAACTCATCTTAACAGTCTGTCTTGTGTCCAACCCGTCAAATTGCCGGGAGGAACGTCTGCATTTTGAGAACAAGGGAAATCTTCTCAATTGCATGTTCCTGGCACCGGCCGAAATTGCCAAATGGACGGAAGAGCATCCGAAACATCGCGTCGCTCGCTGGAAATGCACCTATCCCACAAATGAGCTGACGTTGTGACAGATAAGCTTCAATATTTTCTGCGCATCTTCTGCTTGTTGCTCGCACTGCTTGCCGGCAACGCACAAGAAAGCCAGGCTGCGGAAACCGTGCGTGTCGGTGTCCTCAAATTCGGTACGGTGAACTGGGAGCTCGACACGATCAAACACCACAAGCTCGATGAGAAATATGATGTGAATGTGGACGTTCATTTCTTCGCCAGTGAGGACGCGACCAATGTCGCGATGATGGCGGGGGATGTGGATATAATCGTCTCGGATTGGCTTTGGGTATCGCGTCAGCGGACGTCAGGTGAAGACTTGGCTTTCGCGCCATATTCCACCTCGGTGGGTGCGCTCATGGTTCGCGACGGGTCACCAGTCAAAAGTCTTGCCGATCTGAAGGGCAAGAAAATCGGCGTTGCAGGCGGGCCTCTCGACAAGAGCTGGCTACTCCTTCAGGGGCTTGCCAAACGTCAGTCGCTCGATCTGGCTGAGCAGAACGAAATTGTCTATGGTGCCCCGCCATTGCTGGCCGAAAAAGCGCAGCAGAACGAGCTTGATGCTGTTCTGAATTTCTGGAATTTCTGCGCGAGATTGGAAGCTGACGGCTTTCATCGGGTGATCAGTACGAGCGATGCCGCAAAGGCTCTTGGCGCTACCGGCACCGTGTCGGCTCTGGGCTACATATTCCATGATAGCTGGGCAAATGCCCATCCCAAGGCTATTGCCGGATTCATAAAGGCTAGTGGTGATGCGAAAGTGCTTCTCGGCGGTTCCGATGCGGAATGGCTAAGGCTTGCGCCAGTGATAAAAGCGGAAGGCCGTGAACTCGCGATTTTGCGTGAACGGTATCGCGAAGGTATCCCTTCACGACCCATCAATGACGAGCAAGCGGACGCGGAAAAGCTCTATGCGGTTCTTGCGGAACTCGGCGGCCCACGACTTGTTGGGCCGGCAGCAACACTGGCTTCCGGTACGTTCTGGAGGGCGAGATAGATGGCAGCCGTTTCCACTGAGCAGCAGGGCACAGTAAAGACGATGCTTTTACCGCAATCGCGACGGTGGACCTCGCCTATCGTGGTATTGCTGTCTTTCGCGGCACTCATATTCGTCTGGCATATTGGCGCTGCGATATGGCCAAGTCGATCCTTTCCTGCCCCGCTGCTTGTCCTGCAAAAATTTGTAAGCGAAACCGCGAACGGCGATTTACCCTATCATTTGGCGATCACCCTGTGTCGCGTCGTGGCCTCGTTCTTCCTTGCGATGGTTATCGGATCAGTGATCGGTGTTTTTCTGGGCAGTCATCGACGTGCTGATCAGTTTTTCAACCCTTGGCTCATTCTTTTCCTGAATGTCCCGGCGCTCGTCATCATCGTCCTGGCCTATATCTGGTTTGGCCTGAACGAGGCGGCGGCGATTGGTGCTGTTGCCTTGAACAAAATTCCCAATGTAGTCGTGACGATGCGAGAAGGAACGCGTGCGCTCGACCCGCGCTATGCCGAGATGGCGCATGTTTACCGTTTCAGCGCACTCCATCGTTTGCGGCATGTCCTGTTACCGCAGTTGCAACCTTATATCGCAGCAACTGCGCGTTCTGGCATTTCACTGATTTGGAAGATTGTTCTTGTTGTCGAGCTCATGGGGCGATCCAATGGTATCGGATTCCAGATTAATCTGTTTTTTCAACTCTTCGATGTTGCCGCAATTCTCGCCTATACGCTGGCGTTCGTTGCGGTAATGCTTTTCATCGAACTTGTGGTGGTACAGCCTCTTGAACACACATCAACGCGTTGGCGTCGTCGACCGGCTTGAAGTTGATATCCAGGAAAAATCGTTTCGTTCATCGAACGGCGAAGCGATTGATGTGCTGTGTGATTTGCATTTCGACGTAGAACAGAACCAGTTTGCCTGCATTCTGGGCCCCTCTGGATGCGGCAAGACGACTACATTGCGCATTTTACTTGGGCTTGAGAGTAATTATCGGGGGACGGTTCAGTTGCCTGGATCGGTAGAACCTCGCATCGGTGCGGTGTTTCAGGAGCCTACGCTGCTGCCCTGGCGTTCGGTAGAACAAAACGTGCGGCTGGCACTGCCGAAGCATTTAAAAAACACGAACCTCGACGGTTTGTTCAGCATTCTGGGATTAGCCAGGATGCGGGCATTCTATCCTGGCGAACTGTCTCTTGGTCTTGCGCGGCGGGTGGCGATTGCGCGAGCGCTGGCAATCGAACCGGACATTCTGCTGCTTGACGAGCCCTTCGTTTCGCTGGACGAGGCAACAGCACAACAGCTTCGCCATCTGCTCATGTCCGTTTGGTCAGAGCACCCGACGACAGCACTTATGGTGACTCACAATCTGCAGGAGGCAATCATGCTGTCGGACCGGATTATTGTATTCTCGGATCGGCCGGCGCGCGTCATTGGAACCTTCGATATCAGGGTTCCACGACAGAGCCGCAATGCGCAGGTCAAAGCGGATCTGCTGCGTTCGTTCAATGCAAAGTTCGCGGGCAGGGGTATCTGACCATGAGTCACGCGACCCGGCGCAATATCCTTAAAACAGGCATATTTTTTGCCTGTTGCGGCGTGCCACATACGCGTGCGGCGCTGGCCTGGTCGATGTCCGCTGATCCGTTACCGGTGAAACAGGTCGCTGACGGTGTATTTGCCTTTGCCGGCGCACCAGCGATGATGACCCGTCAGAATGAAGGCGAGATTTGCAATGTCGGTTTCATTATTGGCGATGACTCGGTTGCCGTCATCGACAGTGGAGGAAGCGTGGTTGAAGGCAAGGCTTTAATCGGGGCCATTCGGGCCAAAACCGACAGACCTGTCCGCTATCTGATCAACACCCATATGCACCCGGATCACCTGTTCGGCAATGCTGCTTTCAAGTCTAGCGGCGCCACCGTTGTTGGCCATCATAATTTGCCGCGCGCATTGGAAAGCCGTGGCACATATTACCTGCAAAGTTACAGAGAGGCCATGGGCGATGATTTGATGGCGGATATCAGGATCGTTCCGCCAACCAAGCTCATAACCGATGAGGAAGACCTCGATATTGGTAATCGCAAGCTTACCTTGAGAGCATGGAAGGCAGCACACACCGATAATGATCTTTCGGTTTTTGATCACAAAACCGGTGTCCTTTTTACGGGAGATCTATGCTTTATCGACCATCTGCCAACGATAGACGGTTCGCTGCTCGGATGGATTGCGCAATTGGATATCCTGAATGGGATCAAGGCGAAATTTGCGGTACCGGGACATGGAGCGGTGCCCTCACCATGGCCACAGGCATTGGAAGCAGAGCGTCGGTATTTTGACGTGCTTGCGAGCGACATACGTAGAGCCATTGCTGACGGTGTGCCGATGACAAATGCCGTCAAGTCGGCTGCACAGCGCGAACGCGCAAACTGGAAACTTTTCGACGAATACAATCAACGTAACGCGATCGCGGCTTTCGCTGAACTTGAGTGGGAATGATTTGGCAATGTCGGCATTTGCCAGACCGTTCGGTTGGATGGTATAGTTCATGAGAAGCCGGGCACCGCCAAACTTATCCTTGGTGGAGGCAGAACACTATGTTTGCAACGATTCAACTGCGCAATCCTTTGGTTGCCGTTGTTCTTTTTGCGTTTTTTGGTTCGGCGATATCTTCCTCTGCCTGGGCTCAAAATGCAGATTCTCCTGAAAGTACAACCTGGAGCAGCTTGAAGGGTGATGTCTTCGGGCAGAAGTTCATTGAGCCCGCGAACGGTATTGTCAGTATCGAGGCGCCTAAGCGAGCGGAAGATGCTGCGATCGTTCCGATTGACCTGCATTTCAAAACGGATGCCGCATCCGGCCGCATCAAGACAGTGACCTTGATCGTCGACGAGAATCCATCACCGGTTGCTGCTGTATTCAGGTTTGGTGTCGATGCGGGCGTGACTCACCTGGCAACGCGATTGCGTGTGAATGCTTATTCCTATGTAAGGGCCATCGCGGAGACCGAAGATGGTAAACTCCGCATGACAGAAACCTTCGTCAAGGCATCGGGCGGCTGCTCTGCGCCAGCCATGAAAAATTCCGACGAGGCGCTCGCCAACCTTGGCAAAATGAAATTGCGTGTGTTTTCATCCAAATCATCCGGGATGGAGCCGATGACCCGTGCGACTGAAATGCAGCTCATGATCCGCCATCCGAACAATTCCGGACTGCAGATGGACCAGGTAACCCGGTACTACATACCGGCGCACTTCATTCAGGGACTGATCGTGTCCCAGGGCAACCGGCTGATCATGTCGATGGAGGGTGGAATTTCGATTTCGGAAGATCCGAATTTTCGCTTTGAATTTGATGCGAAGCCAGGAGAGGACGTTAAGGTAGAGGCGTCCGACACCGAAGGAAAGAAATTTCAGGACGAGTGGCCGCTTGCATCATCAAGCTTGTAACGAGATGAATCAAGGCTTTAAAAACAGCGTATGTCGGCTTCGGCCTGGGCGCGTTTCAGTTCCGTGATCGAAGTTTTCGCCGGAGCGCTTTCGCGAAAGAGGGCGCCATTTTCGCCGGGAACCATTCCCATTGATTTGTATGTTTCAGCGGCCACATAGTGATCATAGGAAATGACCGACGCAATGACATCGATCGAACAGGAACAGCGTTGCAGCGAATCCCGGTTCTCTCCGTTGGCCTTCATGCAGCCGTAAACGTATTCGGCAAGGGCTGGCGTGGGATAATTCGTGGCTGATTTTGCCGGCAAAGAATATGCAATTGTTGCGATTGCGAACAGGCTTAATTGCAGGGCTTTTGATATTGACATCGGGCCGTTGCCTTTGCGCTGATGAAGTGTCACATTTTTCAAATGGATAACAAATAATAATATTGATTGGAAAGAATTGTCTAGTATTAAAGTATCAAATTATGATGTTCCTATAGATTGCAGAATAAAATAGGAAAATGCAAAATATGCTGCAATGCAAAAAGTGTATATTGCGGTGCAGAAAATATAAATTGATAAACATGCTTGCCTAATGCAAATCTTTCTCCTATCGTCATCTTGTTTCCGGCTTCAAGGACGTTACCGTCAAGGGAGTGGTGACAGTCTTCGTAGGCCAAGCGGGGTGGGCAGTAACGGTGCCCTCTGCGCGCCTGGCTTAGGTCGTGACACGCTGCCGGAAATACTTCCCCATTTGCGTGAGCTAATGGAGCGGGCCGTTGCTATTAACGGTTTCGCCCGATGGTTCATAAATGTGAACTTAGGGAGGACTCATAATGCGTGTACACAAGAATTTAATGCGAGCGTTGGCTACTTTTACTTTGTCATTTTCATTGGCGGGAGGAGCTTTGGCCAATGACGATCTGCAGGCTTTGATTTCCAATTCCAAGGACTGGGCGATCCAGACCGGCGATTATGCCAATACCCGATATTCAAAACTCAACAAGATCAATAAGGATAACGTCAAGAACCTTCAGGTCGCCTGGACGTTTTCGACAGGCGTGCTGCGCGGCCACGAAGGTGGTCCGCTCATCATCGGGGATGTCATGTATGTCCATGCGCCCTATCCGAATACAGTCTATGCGCTTGACCTGAACAATGACGGCAAGATCCTGTGGAAGTATGAACCCAAACAGGATCCAAATGTTATTCCCATCATGTGCTGCGACACCGTTAATCGCGGCGTAGCCTATGGTGACGGAAAAATCTTCCTTTACCAGGCTGATACAACCCTCGTGGCTCTCGATGCAAAAACAGGCAAGCCCGAATGGTCAGTGAAGAATGGTGAAGCTGCCGATGGTAGCAAAGGCGAGTCCGGCACTTCTGCTCCGATGGTCGTGAAGGACAAAGTCATCGTCGGTATTTCCGGTGGTGAGTTTGGTGTGCGCGGTGCTTTGACTGCCTATAATATCAAAGACGGCAAGCAAGCGTGGCGGGCATGGTCGATCGGTTCCGACAAGGACACATTGATTGATCCGGAAAAGACGACCCAGCTCGGTAAACCGGTCGGCGCTGATTCCAGCACCAAGACATGGGAAGGTGATCAGTGGAAGATCGGTGGTGGAACAACCTGGGGTTGGTATTCTTATGATCCCAAATTGAACCTCATTTATTATGGCACGGGTAATCCCTCCACATGGAATCCCAGTCAGCGTCCTGGCGACAACAAGTGGTCCATGACAATCATGGCCCGTGATGCCGATACCGGTATGGCGAAATGGCTGTACCAGATGACCCCGCATGACGAGTGGGATTATGACGGTGTTAACGAGATGATCCTTGCAGACGGTATAAAAATAGATGGCAAGGATCGCAATGTTCTGGTGCATTTTGACCGCAACGGCTTTGCCTACACTCTGGACCGTGCAACCGGCGAACTTCTGGTAGCAAAGAAATACGATCCGGCTGTCAACTGGGCGACAGAAGTCGTGATGGACAAGAACAGCAAGGACTATGGGCGTCCTATCGTCGTCGACAAATATTCGACGGCAAAACAGGGTGAAGACGTCAATACGACGGGTATTTGCCCTGCCGCTCTTGGTACCAAGGACCAGCAACCCGCCAGCTATTCACCGAAGACGAAACTCTTCTATGTCCCGACAAACCATGTCTGCATGGATTACGAGCCCTACAAGGTCAGCTATACCGCCGGTCAGCCTTACATCGGTGCAACGCTTTCCATGTATCCGGCTCCGAACAGCCATGGCGGCATGGGCAACTTCATTGCCTGGGACGCAGCAAAGGGCGAAATAGTCTGGTCCAAGCCGGAGCAGTTCTCGGTCTGGTCCGGTGCTCTTGCAACCGATGGCGACGTGGTATTCTACGGTACGCTTGAAGGTTATCTGAAGGCAGTCGATAAAAACGGCAAGGAGCTTTACAAGTTCAAGACTCCTTCCGGCATTATCGGTAACGTCACCACCTATGAACACAAGGGCAAACAATATGTTGCCGTTCTGTCTGGTGTGGGTGGCTGGGCAGGCATCGGTCTTGCTGCCGGTCTTACAAAAGGCACGGATGGTCTGGGTGCAGTCGGTGGTTATGCCGGTCTGTCCGACTATACGGCTTTGGGCGGTCAGCTGACCGTTTTCGCCGTCCCCGAATAAACAGGGGCGGATGGACACATAAACAGGGTGCCCGGTTTCAACCAGGCCGGGCCCCTCGTGTCACCTGACCGACAATTGATGATCAATCATAACCGTTGAGCCGGCGCTGAGAGGTGCTGCCCGACGGGTGAATGCGAGGTTACCGGATGCCGATTCGAACAACACTTCTGGCGGTCGCAGCCGCTTTTGCTCTCCTTGCGGGGCAAGGCAGCAGCTATGCTGATGACAAGGCTGCAGCCGCAGTCGCTTCTGAGGACAACGGTAAATATGCCGACAAAGACGGAAATCCGACATTCAAGATACAACCGGATGGAACGGTCGATTGGTATACCTACAGTGGTTATCGCCGCTTCAATTCTGAATGCAATGTTTGCCACGGAGCTGATGGGGCCGGGTCGTCCTTCGCGCCGGTTCTGGCCAATTCACTCAAGACGATGTCCTATGCCGATTTTATGGCAATCGTTGCCGGCGGTCGTAAAAACCTGAGCAATGGCAATGACAAAGTGATGCCGGCTTTCGGCGACAACAAGAATGTCTATTGCTACATGGATGATCTCTACGTCTATCTGCGCTCACGCGCTGTCGGTGACCTTCCGCGAGGACGGCCGGCAAAGCATGAAGACAAGCCTGCGGCCGCCAAACAGGCGGAAGATTCCTGTATGGGTGGATGAGACAATGCAGAGCTCAAAATCTTTCCTGTACTGGTTTGCTGCCTTGTTGTTCGCGGCTATTGCCGTGGCGCCTTCGAGTGTCCGTGCGCAGGGGGCCGGCTTGGGAGCTGCCGGTGAACTCGTTGATCCTGATATACTGCGTGTTTGTGCCGACCCATCGAACATGCCGTTTTCCGATCAAAGCGGCAAAGGATTTGAAAACAAGCTGGCGGAACTGGTAGCGTCCAAAACCGGACGGAAGTCAGTGGCTTATACCTGGTATCCCATGGCTACCGGCTTTGTACGCAATACCCTGCGGTCCAACCACTGCGATATCATCATGGGTTATGCCCAGGGTGACGAACTTGTGCAGAACACCAATGCCTACTACCGCTCTACATATGTCATGGTCTTCAAGAAGGGCACCGGTCTGGATGATGTGGTATCGATCGAGGACAAGAAGCTGGCGGACAAGAAGATCGGTGTTGTTGCGGGAACTCCTCCTGCAGCCAATCTCGCCAAGGTTGGCTATATGCGCAACGTTCTTCCCTATCCATTGATGGTTGATACGCGATTGGCACCCTCCATGGCGGATGTCATGATCAAGGATCTTATGAAGGGGACTATAGATGTGGCGATCCTTTGGGGCCCGATGGCGGGTTATTATGCACATGAGATCAATCCGGACTTGACGGTCGTCTCGTTGGCAAAGGAAAAGTCCGGACACATGGCTTACCGGATTACAATGGGCGTACGCCCGTCGGATCAGGAGTGGAAGCGAACACTGAACAAGATCATCAAGGAGAACCAGCCGGAGATCAATCGGATCTTGCTTGAATATTATGTTCCGCTGATGGACGAAAATGACAAGCCGATCACGCAATAGCCGATCGGGCAACGCAGCGCCGATCTATTTGGCAGCCGTGGTCTTTTTGATGAGTACAGGTGTCAATCTGGCTGGTGAAAAGGACAATGTGCCCGAACCAGAGGAATACAGAACAAACACATACCGGGCTCCCGTTCCTGCGACCTTGAAGGGGGCAAAAGTTGTAACGACGGATGAGGTGATTGCTCTATGGGAGGACAAGTCGACGGTCTTTGTTGATGTGCTCCCACATGATCCTAAACCGGCGAACCTTCCAGCAGGAACTGTATGGCGAGACAAGGTGCGGGAAGATATTCCGGGGAGCATCTGGCTTGCAAATGTAGGCTACGGAATTTTGAACAAGGAGACAGAAGCCTATTTCCGCAAAGGGCTGGAATCGCGTCTCGGATCCGACAAGAATCGAAGGGTGCTTTTTTATTGTATGGAGAATTGCTGGATGTCGTGGAATGCCGCCAAAAGGGCAATCGAATGGGGATACCGCTCCGTGTTCTGGTATCCGCTTGGCACTGATGGCTGGATCGCGGCGGGGCGGGCTACACAAAAAAATGAACCCATTAATTTCAATCTTGCGCCATGATGGCGTACGATGGTGAGGGAAGATCACCTTGGTGATCTTCGAATAGAAGGAGGCATAGCATGAAGAAAACCTGGACAAAGCCAATCATGTGTCAGGTTGCTGCCGGTATGGAACTTACACGTTACATGCCCGCAGAACTGAAGACCAAGAAGTAATCTCCAGTCTTCGCCCTGCGTGATCGTTCACGCGGGGCGAGTTCGGGATTTGATGCAATATTCTGGAAAGCAATTTCCGGCTTTTTGGAGATTTACCCGCAATGCGATTGAAAATAATCGGTTCAGCGGCCGGAGGCGGGTTTCCTCAATGGAATTGCAATTATCGATTAAGTCGCGGAGCCTGGAACGGCGGAGCAAACTTTCGTCCCCGAACCCAATCCAGTCTTGCCGTCAGTGCAAAGGGAGCCGATTGGGTGCTTTTCAATGCCTCACCCGATATACGTCAGCAGATCGCAGCGACACCGGAGCTTCAACCACATGAAAATGGGCCTTTGCGCGCGACACCAATAAGAGCGGTGATCCTGACCAATGCGGATGTGGACCATATTGCCGGGCTGCTTGCTCTGCGCGAACGTGAGCCATTTGCTCTGTATGCGACAGCGCGCGTTCTTGAGGTGCTCGAGGCCAATTCCATTTTCAATGTCCTTGACCGGGCAATCGTTCACCGCCGCGAACTGAAGATTGGCACGCAAACGGACGTTCTGGATGCGACGGGAAAATCGACAGGCATCGTTGTCGAAACTTTTACCGTTCCCGGCAAGGTCGCGCTATTCCTTGAAGATCAGGCCAAAGCGGCAGAAGGTTTTGGTACTCAAGAGGGCGATACGATCGGGCTCCGGATTTCCTCAAAAGGCAATGAGCACTCTGTATTTTATATTCCCGGCTGCGCGCGTATCGACGCGATGCTCAAATCAAGGCTGGAGCGGGCGGATTGCCTGCTCTTCGATGGCACTCTTTATACAGACGATGAAATGATTACGGCGGGTGTCGGCTCTAAGACCGGCGCGCGGATGGGGCATGTATCTATTTCAGGTGAAGAAGGTTCACTGGCTGCTTTGGCAACGCTTGGAATTGGCGACAGGATTTATGTTCATATTAATAACACCAATCCTGTTCTCGACGACTCATCCGTCGAACATGCGGCGGTTGTCGGCGCCGGCTGGAAAATAGCATTTGATGGCATGGAGATCAGACTTTGAGTGAATTTGGTGATGCGGCACGCAATGGATTATCCCCGGCGCAGCTTGAAGAGGTCCTGCATGCCGTGGGTGCTGCGCGCTATCATAATCGTCATCCGTTTCATAATCAGATGACCAGTGGGGCCCTGACCAAGGGACAGATGCAGGCCTGGGCGCTTAATCGCTATGCCTACCAGTCGGTCATTCCGCGCAAGGATGCCGCTATCATTATGCGCTCGGAGGATCCGGAGTTTCGCGCCGAATGGCGCAAGCGGATCGATGACCATGATGGTGATGATGGCTGGAACGGCGGCATCGCGCGCTGGCTCAAACTGGCCACTGGTCTGGGCCTTGATGCCAATGTGGTCAAAAGCGAAAAACTTGTATTGCCAGCTACGCGGTTTGCCGTGGGCGCGTATCTTACCTATTGCACCAACCGCACATTGCTCGAAGCGGTAGCATCGTCGCTGACCGAACTGTTCTCGCCGATCATTATCAGCGAGCGTGTTCCGGCGATGCTGGCAAAATATGATTATATCACCAAAGATATTCTAGCCTATTTTGACAAGCGCCCGGCGCTTGCCTCTCGCGATTCCGATTTCGCGCTCGCCTATGTGATGAAACATGCCAACAATCCTGAAAAGCAGCAGGCGGCAATCGATTCACTTGTCTTCAAATGTGATGTGCTCTGGGCGATGCTTGATGCGTTGGCCCATGCTTACGGCGAAAAGGGCAATATTCCGCCCGGTGCCTTTGTGCCGGAGCCAGCATGATTGAAACATCCCGCTCCCGTGCCGTCGTGTCGATGCAATCACTGCCGATTTTACGGCGTCATGTGCGATTGCAATATGATGGGGTGCGCGAGGCGTGGGCATTGCTATCACCGGAGAAAGTGTTTTGGCCGAATGAAGTCAGCCTCGACATTTTGCGACTCTGTGATGGTCGCCACAGCGTGACGCAGATGATTGCAATTCTCGCGGATCAATATGCTGCGGAGCAGGAAGAAATAGCTCCGGATATCAGCGCCTTCCTGCAGGAGTGGTCCGACAAGTTTCTGGTGACGCTATGACAGACCCTGTGCTTCCTCCGATCGGTATGCTGGCAGAACTGACACACCGTTGTCCGCTGCAATGCGCCTATTGCTCTAACCCGGTCGAGCTTTTGAAGGCCAATCGCGAGATGGACACTGCAGGCTGGCTCTCGTTGTTCGAGCAGGCAGCGGACCTCGGTGTTCTTCAGGTTCATTTGTCAGGAGGTGAACCGACGCTGCGTACGGATTTGACCAAGCTTGTAGCCGGTCTTGCCAGGCGTGGTGTCTATACCAATCTCATTACCGCCGGTGTCGGTATTGCCGAAGGGCGTATCGAAGCGCTAGCTGATGCGGGGCTTGATCATATCCAATTGAGTTTTCAGGGCGCCTTCGCCGCGACCACCGAGAAAATCGGCAATGCACAAGGGGCCCATGAAAAGAAGCTTGAAACAGCCAGACGCGTTCGCGCCACGGGTCTGCCACTGACTATCAATGCACCGATCCACCGCCATAATATGGAAGAAGTACCCCAGTTCATTGAGTTGGCGCTTTCCCTCGGAGCGGAGCGGCTCGAGATCGCCAATGTGCAATATGCTGGTTGGGCACTCCTCAATCGCAAGGCTCTCATGCCGGAGCGCGAGGCGGTTGAACGTCAGGTGCAGATCGTCGAGGAGGCACAGGAGCGGCTGCGCGGCATCATGACGATCGATTTCGTCACACCAGATTATTTCGCCATTTATCCCAAACCCTGTATGGGAGGGTGGGCACGGGATGCCTTCATGGTTGCTCCTGATGGAGCGGTTTTGCCATGCCATGCAGCAGCAACGATTAAATCGCTGCATTTCGAGCGTTTCGGCGACTGGGATCTTGCTCGCATCTGGCATAAATCTTCCGCATTCAACGCGTTCCGCGGGACTGACTGGATGCTGGAACCCTGTCGCAGTTGCGAACGGCAGGAAATTGATTGGGGCGGCTGCCGCTGTCAGGCCATGGCGATTACGGGCAATGCTGCAGCGACTGATCCAGCCTGTATCAAATCGCCTTTACACGCGCGCATGGGCACACTGATCAATGAAGCGATGGAAACCGCTGTCTCCGATGCAAAGCCAGACGCCTTCACTTATCGCCGTATTGGTAAGGCTGCCGAGCCTATTACCTGAACGCTAGTTCTTGAGCATTGATTGGCCGATAGTCTTCGACAGACCGTAAAGCCTTTGTTCGATAATGGTTGGTACTTCACAAACATAGGTCAGGGATTGCACGCGTTCTTCGAAAACCCTTGTTTCCCATGTCAACCTCTCGTTGGCGCGGTCGAGGTCGTCTGGGTCCGTATCGGCCTTACCACGCATAGCATCGACCCTGGACGCTTCCTTGCGCAGATCCTCCGCCATTTCACGCTGCTTTCCGGCATAGCGTGAGATGCCGGATATAACTTGTACTCGTTCGCGGTTCAGCGTGTCGAATAGACCTTGGAACAACAATAACATCTTGTCATTTACCTGATCGCTGGGGAGGTTAGCAGCAAACTCGACGATCTTCCTTTGCGCAACATCCAGCGGATTGCGCCGCGCTGCCACTTCATCGACCAGAGCATGTATTGTTGCGTCGTCGTCCCAACTTTTCGCGGTTTCAGGAATATCCGGACCGTTCCAAACCTGTCCAACAGACAATTCGGGCACTTTGCGTTGCACGCAAGGCCAGGTGGGATCATTCTGTACTGCACTGAAAGACGCGCCGACCGAGGCTATACAGAGGAGAAGACTGGCAGTGATAATCCGGGACTGTCTCAATTGTTCCCTCCCTCTTGTTTCTTGATTACGAGGCCCCTCGATGGATCATAGGCGATGATGGCACCGGCGATGAACACAAGCGTAAAGCCACAGACAACAGCGAGGGATGTCCACTCGATTTTCCCGTAAAAAGCGAACCGCACCAGTTCAACGGCATAGGTAAAGGGATTAAGCAGACATATTTTGTAGAGCAGGGGACTTGCTTCTTGCACGCGCCAGAGCGGGTAGAGCGCGGAGGACGCAAAATACATCGGAAAAATCACGAAATTCATGATTCCCGCAAAGTTTTCCAGCTGTTTGATCATGGAGGAAAGCAACATGCCGAGTGCTCCCAGCATCATGCCCGCAAGGAATAGTGCAGGCATCGTCAAGAAGTATCCAGCTGGTGCCGCTTTCACCCCCCAGAACCAGGCGATGAACAAGAATGCGTAGACCTGGACAATAGAAACGGCGACACCCGCGAGCAGCTTGGATACGAGCAGGAACCAGCGTGGGAAGGGGCTGACCAGCAACGTGCGCATATTACCCATTTCCCGGTCATAGACCATGGAGAGCGAGGATTGCATGCCGCTGAACAACAGGATCATCCCGCACAGCCCGGGAGTGATGTAAACCTCATAAAGTACATAGGTCTGATAAGGCGGGATGATCGAGACACCGAGAACCTGACGAAAACCCGCTGCGAAGATGAAGAGCCATAGCAGCGGTCTTACGAGGGATGAGATAAAGCGCTCGCGTTGATGAAGATAGCGAAGCCCCTCGCGAATAAGAATACCCTTCAGACACACCAGATGTTGCATCACGCCAAAACGTTGGTATCCGGCGTTCTGGAGGGAAGCGTTGCCGGGAATGTCGGTCATGGACGGCCTCCCACATTCAAGGAAACGATGCCCGTGAGGCGGGAGAAAGCTTCGTTGATAGTGTCACTCCCGGCATCTTTGACGACGTCGTGCATGGTGCCATTGGCCACCAGCTTACCCTGATTGAGGACAATGACCTGATCGGCGTGGTTGACTTCATCGATCAGATGCGTTGCCCACAATACGCTTATGCCCTTTTCCTCGACCAGTTTACGAATATCCCTGAGGATCGTTGCACGGGACTTTATGTCGAGGCCGACGGTCGCCTCGTCCAGCAATAACAGCGAAGGCTTGTGCAACAGGGCACGAACAATTTCGACGCGCCTGATCTGGCCACCCGAGAGGCTGCGGGCTTTCTCATAAAGGCGGTCGCTCATATCGATCGACAGCATGAGATCATGAATTCGCCGGTTAGCCTCACGCGATCCAATCCCATGCAGTGATGCGTGGTAAGACAGATTTTGGTGTATCGTCAGGTCAAGATCAAGCGTGCGAGCCTGGAAGACAATTCCAAGATGTCGCAGCGCGTCTCCTGATCTGCGATCGACATCGTTGCCGAATACGTGGATACGACCATAGCGGGTCGCGAAGAGATGGCTGATCAGGGAAAACAGCGTTGTCTTGCCGGCGCCGTTCAAGCCCAAAAGCACCGCAAAGCGACCAGACGCTATTGAGAACGAGATGTCGTCCAGCGCCTGTCGCTTGCCGTAGAAATAGCTCACCGAGGTAAGTTCCAGTGCCGGTACATTGGTGTCTGGCAATGCTTTGGCATGAATAGTCTTCAATTCATTATTTGGACCCATCAAGCTCCACCCTCGGTACCCTATGCAGTTCCCATTCCAGCAAATACTGATGCTTATTTGATCGTAATTGTCCCCTTCATACCCTTGTCGGCAAGATCAGGTACAGACCAGGTATATTTGCCCGGCCGTACTGCCGTGAACTGGACGTTGATTGTACCCGGAGAGTCAAACTCCAGCCATGCGGGAGCTCCGTTCATGTGGACTTCAAGGTCATTGATGACGATTTGATTCATCCAGACATTGCGGAAAAGGTCCGTAACGAATTTGTATTCGAGGCCTGCTGCTGAGGTAATCTTCCAGCGATATCCCTGACCGGCAACCAGCTCGAAATCCTTCTGGTTTACAGTGAATTCATCGTCTTTGGAGCCAAGGATCAGTTCCGGTACATTCTTGCTGGCGCGCGTGACCGCAGGTGTCTTGGCCCCGGCTGTTGCCTTTGGTTCTGGCGCTGCCTTGTCATCGTCGTCATCCGCCTGAGCCATGGCGAAGGATGGGATAAGTGCCAGGCTGAGAAAGCTGGCCAGTGCAAACATTCTGAAAGTCGACATATGTTCCTCCCTTTTGTCGATTATTCCTGTTAGTTCGGCGCGACCGCTACACCCCATGGCAATTGGCCAACGGTCACCGATTTGATGGGTTCATCGGTCTCTGTGTCGATGAATGTTATGTCGTTGGAAAGGCCATTGGTGCTGATAATACTTTTGCCATCCGGCATGAAGGCAAGCTGCCAGACCCGCTGTCCCACCAGGACATACTTTTCTACTTGGTAGGTTTCCGCATTGACGACGGCGACACGGTTGGCTGGTCCAAGCGCAACATAGGCCTTCTTGCCGTCGGAACTGATGCGTATACCCACCGGCTGGATTTGCTCGGAACGCAAACCTTGAATTTCGAAGGTGATCTTGTGGGTCACTGTCCGGGTCGCGTTGTCGATGACGGAGACGGTGCCGCCAATCTCTGCGGATACCCATACCTCCGAACCATCTGGTTTGAACTGCGCATAACGCGGGCGTGAATCGACTAGAACGTTATCGGTAATCTCATGTGTAGACGTATCGATGAAATGCGCCATGTTTGTCGTTTCTGACGTGTTAACGATGGTCTTGCCATCGGGACTCACGCCCATGCCCTCCGGTTCGACACCAACAGGGATTTCGGCAATAACCCCCTTGGATTCCACGTCAATGACGGTAACCAGATTATCGTCCTCATTAGCGATGTAGAGGGTCTTTCCATCGGGAGACAGGGTGAAGAGTTCGGGGTCCGGACCTGAGGGCAGCGATCCGATGATTTCGCCCGTGGCGGTATCAATCATCTGCACGGTATCATCGTCGCTGGCGCAAACGTAAACTATCTTTCCATCAGGGGAGATGGTGATGCCGCGCGGTCTTTGCCCGACATCAATAGTTTTCACCACCTCCATGGTTTTCGAGTCAACAACCGTTACCGAATTGCCTTTCTCATTGGAAACATAGACCATGTTTGCCCAGCTGGGTTGCGCAAGAAACGGCAGCGCTACGGTCGCAGCAAGCAGGCACATGTGGTGTCGCATCTTATTCCTCCCATACGTTTATATTTTTATTTCAGCTTACATTCGGTCTCTGGCCTGTCGACGCCCAGCGTATCAAGTTCCGAGAACTGGTGCAGGAAGCCTGCCTGAGGTGAAGTCGAAACAACGCTGTGACCGTCACCAATCAGGATCGGCTGCCGCAATTGCCAGTTCCAATTGCGGAAACTGAGTTTTTGACCTTTGAAGGCGGCAATGGAGAATTCATCGGATTTGATATAGTCCTCGACCTGTTTCGTCTCCGCGCTTTTCGCCCGGGTAACCGCTTCTCCGAGAATGCGCACAGCCGTCCATGCCTGCATGTCTTTCGACAACATCCGACGTCCGGTCGTTTTGGCAAAGCGATTTTGAATCTGTACGCCGCCCCACTGTTCACTTGCCGGATGCCAGCTGGAGGCTACCAGACCTGCCGTTCCCGCCACCGGGCGCGGAGTCCATGTCCTATAGGGAACGTAGCTGCCAAAGACTTCGCTTTCGTCGGCGACAATGACAACATCATGCTCGGGCAGGTTCTGGGTAAAGACAGGCATCTGCTGCTGGACGAGAACAACACCGCTATCAGTTCTTCGCGCCGTTCCCTTGTCTTCATACAATCGCTCTTCGACGATTGTAGCACCAAAGCGGGTAGCGGCACGGCGGATAGCATCAGCATAAAGCTTGTCATCATCGTGAGAGCCGTAAAGCAGCACCCATTTGCGCCACTGTTTCCAAACGAGGTATTGTGCCAACCCGTCGGCGAGCATGCTGCGTGTGGGTGCCGTGTGAAAGACGTTCGACCGGCACTCCTTCTCACGCAGAATATCGTCAGTGGCGCCGACGTTGAAAAGCAGCACTCCAGCGTCCTTGGCCAAATCCGCTATAGCAAGCAATTGCTTGGCGGAAATATCCGTCAGGACAAAGTGGTTGCCGCGCGCAATCATTTCCTTGAAAGCCGGAACCACGTCTGCGTTGAATTTCGTTTCCTCGACATCGAGTGTAAATTTCTGGCCAAGAAATTTGCCGGTCGTATTGTTATCATTAATTGCAACATTTGCACCGGCAAGGCCTTCATCGCGGGGAGGGATATCCAGGACGGAAAGCGCCAGTTGCGGCTCATAGGCACGGAGGTAGCCGATACGTATATCGACTACCGGTTTTGCAGTTTGATTTGCCGGTGATTGCTGTGCCGATAATTCAGACACGTTGACGAACAGCAAAAAAAAGCCGAATAAAAACGTGAGAGTATTTGGCACCGTACTCTTCATGACCAAACCATTCATACTGCCGCCATTCAAGTAATGGCGGTGGATTAAGAACAGAGGTGCCCATAGTGTTTTTAAACAAACCCACCATAATCTCAACCCTCCGGGTCAGCTTTTCTTGCACACGAGGCAAGGTTTCTGTTTTTTATACGGGGGTGCGCCAATGACGAAGATGTTGGCAAGTGTCCAGAACCGTGAGGAAGCCGAAATCGTCTTTCAAAATGGTGCGGATATCATTGATATGAAAAATCCAGCCAACGGAGCGCTAGGCGCCGTCGATCTGGCCAAGACCTTGGAAGTCAAGGATTTTATATCGGGTCGGCGACCCATCAGCGCAGCTTGCGGCGATCTTCCGATGCATCCGGAAATGATCCTTCAAAAGGTAGAGGAGTTTGCGGCTGCTGGTCTGGATTATATCAAGATCGGCTTGTTTCCTTCCGCCCAACTTGAAGCTTGCGTGAACGCGCTGCAGCCACTTGCTTCACACAATAAATTGATTGCCGTTGTCTTTGCCGACAACTGGAACAATTATGATGAAGACCTGTTTGAAAAGTTGGCCATTTGCAGGTTTCACGGTTTGATGATCGATACCGCCGACAAATCCAGAGGCCGCTTGCTCAATCATCTGTCTCCTGACCAGATCGGCAAATTCATCAAGAATGGCCAGTCAAAAGGATTAATGATCGGCGTTGCCGGATCACTCGAAGCGCCGGATATTTCGCGGCTATTGACCTATGATCCGGATTTCATGGGCTTTCGTGGAGCACTTTGTGTTGATCTTGACCGCAGGGCATCAATTGATGCGACGGCAACTGCAAAGATACGTGGTTTGATACCCGAAGTGCTGGAGGAGGGGATACCGGCAAGCGTTGATTACAAATTGCTTGCGGCGCGTGGCTATTTTCCGGAACCGGAAGAAGCTGGGCTGGGCGCCGACAAGATTTTTGTCCGCGATTTTGTTCTGCCTGTACATATCGGTGCATATAGTTTCGAACATGGCAAAACCCAGAAGGTGCGTTTCGATGTAACCGCCGAGGTCTTGCGGGTGACACGCAATCCTGAAGACATGCGGCATGTGGTTTCTTACGATCTCATAATGGACGGCATTCGTGCCATCGTTGCCGAGGGGCATGTCGAGCTTGCCGAGACATTGGCTGAACAAGTGGCCGCATTCGTGCTGAAAAATCCGCGGGTGATCCGCGTTTTCGTTCGCGCCGAGAAACTCGAGATCGGTCCGGGCGGCGTCGGAGTTGAGATCGAACGTACACGCGATGTCAAAAGTTCGGCCAAGCTCCGCTTCACGCAAGTGCATGGCGGTCGGAAGTTTTCATGAAACCGCTCGTCGTCAAGCTCGGAGGAAGCACGGCGGGCCACGAGGAAATGCGTCGCTGGATTGATGTGCTGGTGAATGCAACCTTTCCCCTGATCATCGTACCCGGCGGCGGTCCCTTTGCTGATCAGGTTCGGGTCTCACAGAAGCGTCTTGGCTATTCGAACGAGGCGGCGCATGCGATGGCAATCCTCGCTATGGATCAGTTTGGTATTGCCGTTGCTGAATGCCATGAACGCCTGCGTCCTGCGCGATCGGTTGCGGAAACCAGTATCATGCTTGAAGCAGGTTCCGTCCCGGTTTGGTTGCCGTCGTTGATGACCATCGGTGCGCCGGATATTCCCATGTCATGGGATGTTACATCGGATAGTTTAAGTGCGTGGCTGGCCGGACAACTAAAAGCCGATGCACTGCTGCTGATCAAACAGACGGACGAGCACCAGTACTATTCGTCAGTTGCTGATCTTGCTGCTGCGGGTATTGTTGACGCTGTGCTGCCCGATGTGCTGGCGGATGCCACCAGCCTTCATGTTGCGGGTCCGGCGATGCTGGATCAGTTGGATTTGCCCTTGGCAGCTGTTCCGGGACGCGCGATGATGCGCAACAGGCATTTTGAAGTAACGGGTGAGCAATGACACGACTGCATACGCCACGATGGGCTTGGGCATTGACCGGCTCCGGTCATTTCTTCGTGGAAAGTTTCGACTTGATAAGGACGCTCGAACATTGCGATGTGTTCGTTTCAAAAGCTGCCAATGAAGTGCTGCGTATGTATAAGCTGAAGCTTGATTTTCCCGAGACGACGCGGGTCTTGCATGACAAGACCGCAAGTTCTGTGCCTGTGGGCGGCTTCTACAATGGCGTGTATCATACGGCGATTATCGCCCCTGCGACGTCGAACACCGTGGCAAAATGCGTTGCCGGCATTTCGGATTCGCTTCCCACCAATGTGTATGCGCAGGCGGGAAAATGCCTCGTTCCGTCCATTGTTTTTGCCTGTGATACGGCGCCTGAGCTTGAAACAATGGCGCCCGGCGGCATGGTCAAGGTCTATCCCCGGCCGATCGATCTCGATAATACGGCACGGCTAAAGACGTATGAACGGACCGAAGTTGTTGAAACACTGGCAGAATTGAGGGTGGCGATTGTGCGCCGCTCGAAAGAGGTTGCCTGATATGGCTGAGCGCCTCCTGTTTCTGACCGGGCATTTGGCCCGCTCACGGCTGGAGCGGATACTTTCCGATCTCAAAGACACGACCTTTACGTATGAGGTCGTCGATATTGGTGTGAAGGTCGCTGCACTTATGAGCGAGGAAATTATAGCGCGACGATTGAAGCCTCCTGTTGTGGCAGATCGCATCATTTTGCCTGGCCGCTATCGCGGTGATCTTGACCGTTTGAGCGCACGCTTCGGTATTCCCTTCCTGAGGGGCCCCGACGAGGTTGCTGATCTGCCTGTGTTTCTCGGGCGGGTGGGCAAGCCGATTGATCTCTCCCGGCACAATATGCGCATCTTTGCAGAAATCGTTGACGCATCAGCGTTGTCCCTGGAAACATTGGTACAGCGCGCGTTGAAGCTTGCTGCTGCTGGCGCCGATGTCATTGATCTTGGCTGCCTGCCGGATACGCCGTTTCCGCATCTTGCTGATGCCATTCGCCATCTCAAGGCCCAAGGTCTCTCTGTTAGCGTGGATTCGGCCAACATCGAAGAACTCGAAACCGGCGCTGCCGCCGGTGCGGATTATCTGCTTAGTCTGACTGAGGAAACCGTAGATCTGGCGGTGAAATATAACACAACGCCTATCCTTATTCCTTCGATCGCAGGAGATCTCGATTCACTTGGACGCGCGATTGAGGCCGCCCAGACAGCAAATATCTCCTTCATTGCCGATCCAGTGCTTGACCCAATTCATTTCGGTTTTGCCGCCTCGCTCGGACGGTTTCTGGAAGCACGCCGCCGCTGGCCGGATATATCCATGATGATGGGAACTGGTAACCTGACGGAGCTCACGGATGCGGATTCTTCGGGTGTTACTGCGCTTCTTTCGGGCATCTGCTCGGAGCTTTCGATCGACAATGTCCTCGTCGTTCATGTCAGCCCCCACACCGTTCGCACTGTCGAGGAGCATGATCGCGCCCGCCGCATCATGTTTGCGGCCAAACAGGATCATGCTCTGCCACGCGGTTATGATGCCGGCCTGTTGCAGGCTCATGATCGTAAGCCATATCCGAACAGTGTTGAGGATATTGCCGTGCTTGCCAAGGATGTGCGCGATGCCAATTTCCGCATTATGACTGCGCCTGATGGCATCCATATTTTCAATGCTAAAGGCCATACGATTGCACAGGATGCATTTGAGTTTTTTCCGAAGCTCGACGTTGAGTCTGATGGCGCCCATGCTTTTTATCTTGGCGCAGAGCTGACCAAGGCCGAAATAGCCTGGAAGCTCGGCAAACGTTACACACAGGATGAACCGCTTGCCTGGGGCGCCGCCTCCCCGGACGGACAAGCGGATCGTCTGAGATTAAAAGAAGCGGGCCATACGTTGCGGGCGAAGAAGGATAGGGCGACTTGACCTATATCAGGGAAACCATTGTCACCACGGTTGATGCGGCCGGTATTGCCCATATCGCCCCGCTTGGGATTATCCAGCAGGATGACGGGTGGGTTATTGCTCCATTCCGCCCTTCGAAGACACTGGAAAATCTTGCAGTTGTCCCCTTCGCTATCGCCAATTATACGGATGATATGCTGGTCTTTGCCGGCTGTCTCACCGGACGCAAGGAATGGTCAACTGTCGCTGTCAAGGGCTATCCAGTGCCGCGTTTGCAATCGGCGTTAAGTCATTCGGTGCTTGAAGTAGTATCTGTCGAGGATGACGGGTTGCGTCCTCGCCACTTCTGCAAAGTGGTTTCGGAAGCAACACATGCGCCTTTTACAGGTCTCAATCGAGCCAAGGCTGCGGTGCTTGAACTGGCTATTCTTGTCAGCCGCCTGCACATGTTGCCGCGAGAAAAGGTCGAGGCGGAAATTGCCTATCTTATGATCGCAATAGAGAAGACTGCAGGGCCGGATGAGTTGCAGGCCTGGTCATGGCTGATGCAGCGGGTGAGGGACTATCAGGAAATGGGCGATTCCAAAGGCAAGGCTGCAAATCATCACCCCGATACCGCCTGAATTATTCTCGTAAGAACATTGAAGCGAGTAGTGCAACAGCTGCAGCAGGCGCAGCTTTGCTGGCATCATCTTGAGCATCTGCTGTTGCAGGTATCAACGTGCCAAAATCAATGTAGGGCCGGTCCATGCGTTTGGCCAGTTGCTTGATCTGTGGTCTGCCAATGCCCGCACCAACAATGGGGGCGGTATAATCGGGCATCAGCTTGCGTGCTACCCGGAATGCTCCGTCGTGGATCATGCGCAATTGGTGTTCACTGAACCATCGTGCAATATCAGTCCATTCCGTCTCTTCAAGGTCACCACCATCACGCCCCACCATCCTCGCCAATCTTTGAATGGATCCTGCGACGGTTTTCGGTTGACGGTCGGCTGACGGATATTTGTCGTCAACTTCATCCAGCGTGCCGAGAATGCGACCAAGATCTGCGGTATTGGCGAAATACTCGTTCATAAGCGGTGTCATCTGTCCCCGTACGGGAACAAGGGCCGCGACACCAATCAGCGCCGAGCGGGTAAACCCGGTATAAACCAGTTCACCCGTCAATAGCCGTTCCGCATCGGAATAGCCGTCATGAACCAATTCACCGTTCTTGAAAGCAAGTATATCTGTTGTCGTCGATCCCATATCGATAAACAGACCTGCATCCGCCAGCTTTGCACCCAACGAAGCTGTGGCGTGCCAGTTTGCGGAAGCGATGTCCCCACCCAGATTGTGCGCCGCATCAATATCGCAAAAACCTGCGCGGCCCGCATAGACGAGCGTGTTCTCATCGCCGAATTGTTCTCCGATGAAATTGAGCAGCCCGGCAATTCCAGCGTCGCGTGACGTGAATGTATCCGAAAGTTCTCCAGTCATGGTGAAGACGTTGAGATTGCCTTCTGCCTGCAACGGCCCGATGTTACTGAGAGCATCGCGTACCTGATCAAGCCCCAGCCAAAGCGGAGTTTTGAAGATTTTAGCCGAGACGATTTCGCCATCTCGGCACTGCGCCATCTTGAGATGAGCCCCGCCTATATCCCAACCTGTAATCAGGGGCTTTCCTTCGTTGGCAAATCGGGATTTCATGAGTGCATCATTCCTTGGATTCTACCAGTGCATATCATTCCGGTACTCGACATAAAAGATGGTCTTGTCGTTCGCGCTTACATGGGCAATCGCGACGCTTATCGGCCTATTGAAACGCCACTCAGCCTGACTGCCAACGTGCTCGACGTGGCGGAAGGTCTGCGCAAACTCTATCCCTTCCCAGTTTTTTATGTCGCTGAACTCGACGCGATACAGTGCGGCCTTGCTGACGACACGCTGAAGCGGTTGAAGCCGTTATTCGCCACAGCAGATGTCTGGCTGGACGCTGGTTTCTCGGACTTTAGCCAACTAGAACAAATATTGACCATGGATAGCGTATCGCCCGTGTTGGGTTCAGAGTCTCAATCCGATGCTTGCGTACTCGAGAAACTGAGGGAAAGTCCGCGACTTATTTTGTCACTGGATTTTCGTGGGGATGAGTTTATGGGCCCTCCTTCCATTCTCGATAAGGCTGACAATTGGCCGTCCCGGATTATAGTTATGACGCTTGGCCGTGTCGGTGCCAATTCTGGTCCCGATTTTGAACGGCTGACTGAGATCAAGCGTCGAGCCGGTAATCGCACTGTTATTGCTGCCGGAGGCATTCGCCATACCCATGATCTTCAACAGTTGGAAGAAATGGGTATTCCGGCGGCACTTGTCGCGACCTCTCTGCACAATGGAACTCTGACACCAGAGACGATCTCGTCGCTGATGAAAAACAAGTAAACCGGAAATAGCAGAGCAAGGGATCGATTGCTCGCCCCTTGCTCAAGTCTAGAAGCCCAAACTTTTTGCCAACCGGCGCAACAGGCCATCCGGTGCAACAGAGGGTGTACTCTGTGCGGGGTTGTCTCGTGTCTAAGCGCTGAACGGATGTTTTACAGAATCGCGCTGAGCGGTTGCTTCGGCAGCAGTCGGCTTGCCCGTTACTGCGCGCTCGAGAGCTTCCTTGGTTGCACGATAATTAAAGTCCTGAATCTTCGCATCGTCCTCGGCCTCCCAATGGATGAAAACACCGACACAAATAAACAAATCATCAGCCTCATCCGCCGGAATAGTGCCATCTGCAACACTGTCTTGAACTGCCTTTGCCACCGCATGCTGTGCCGGGCCAAACATCTGGACAGCCTGTTTCGCTCCCTTGATGGTGACCTTGTTGAACAGAATGGTGTTTGGTTTACAGGCCAAATTCGGTGCGATAACCGCAAGAAGGGAAGTGAATCCATCCTTGTTATTCGTCAAAGCATTGCAGAATGCTGTTTCAACTGCACTGCCGCGCGGTCCGATCAACAGATCGATATGCGCAACTTCGTTACCATCGCCAACCAGCGACTCGCCAACCATTACCTTATTGATTTTAACCACGGCCAAATTCCTCCCTAAACTGTTTCCAAGTGGTTTGTCCAAAGACGCCGTACCTCTCGAGACACGACTCTCGATGGACAGCTATCCTTGTTCACAGCACCCTCAGTCCGGGGTCGGTTGGCCAGATAGCAGCGGACGAAATCCGCTGGAGAAATTCAAGCATTTACCTCGCCATTATGCAAGAGCCAGATGAGTTTGGATGCAAAAAGGCTTGCAACTGTAAGATCAGCAGACGTGCCGGGATTGATACCTTTGGCTTTAAGTTGAGCATCGAAAGCAAGGAGGAGTTTTTCACGTTCCCTACCGTCTTGTATCCCGATAATCCGGGCCAGGATTTTCTCTGCGGCCTGCCGGGTTTCTTCGGCAGTAACAGCGCCATGCTTGCGTACGATGTGACTATCCGGAAAATTTGAAAGGAAATACAGATAGACGAATACGCTTGGCCACATCGCATGTTCGTTGCGTTTAATTGCTGAACCATAGATTGATAGCCCGCCTGCGAAAATATCGGAAAAATTCGTCACATATTGCCGGGCGATCATGTCGCGGTCTGATGCCGCACGCATAGCCTCCAGAAGCGACACCTCCGGTTCATTGGCCACATCATGTTCCGATGTCGTTCCAAGGCCACCCGGCTGTGCCAATGTGATTGCCGTAAATACATCCCGCGTATCGCCCATATCGAGCATCTCAAGTGTTTTGGCGAGATCGGATTGCATGTCGGAAGTACCCTCGGCTGCTGCCTGGGCAAGCGGAACACAGAGAAGAAGTATACCGAGATTGGTATTGGTCTTAACTCTTGATCGGGTTGCGGCAACAGCAGCAAGAATGCGTTGACCGACGGAAAGGGCAGGATCACTCACTGGGCCGGATGAAACCTGTGCGCTGTCGAAAAACTGCTGCGCATTCATGCGATGCCCGTCTGCAAATATATGTACATTGCCTGGTTTCAGCGCCTCGATCTCCTGATAACAGGCATCGATATAGGCGCGGCGGATCTGTTCGCGCGTCAAAGTCACGCTGCAGGTCTTTCGTCCAGTTCGATTTCAATTCGCGCGACGAGAGCACCGGCAATGCAGTCAGCAATCCGGACCGGAACAACCGATTGCAATCCCGACCAGGCAGGCATGCTGTTGACCTCGAGAACAAGGAGTTTTCCGTCGGCTGCAGGGATGATATCGATTCCGGCAAAATCAGTGCCGATAGCCGCAGAAGCTGCGAGTCCAAGCTCTTCCAGTTTGTTTCGCAAAGGGCCAATAACGGGCTCCGCTTTTGCGCCCTTGGCAATATTGGTGATCCACCCCTCGGCGCGACGCGCCATCATGCCCAGAACCTCGCCCGCGCAGGTGAACACCCGGTAATCGCAATATGGCGGTCCTGGCCGCGCTACAAAACGCTGCAGATAATAAACGTCATCCATTTCTTCCGGCTCGGGCAAATCGTCGATGCTGCGGATCAGCCTGATACCTCGGCCTTGCGACCCGAAAAGCGGTTTGAGCACCAGTGGCCCGTGCATGAGTTCCCGTTCCGCGACGACTTTGGCATTTGCAAAACTTTCAACGGCAAAAGTTTCCGGTGTCGGCAACCCTGCCTGCGCAAGGAAGAACGTCGTTGTGGATTTATCGACGCAGCGCTCAATGGCCTTGGCGGAATTCCATACGGGGATGCCAAGATGGGCAAAGGCGTGCAGAATTCCAAGACGACGCGTAATCGCCTCGAATGTCCCCGAAGAAATCGACCGCACGATAACGGCAGCGGGCAGGACGCCATTCATGCGCGGGATGGCGATGCCAGACATATAACGTGTGTCGAAACCAATATCTGCCAATGGCAAAGCCTGAACATTGAAACCATGTGATCGCAGCGCAGTACGCAACTGTTTCACTTGGCGATCGGGCCGGTCGGAAAGGATTAGTATTGTTTCTGCCATTTTATCGTTCAGCCCAGGGATTGTTCGAGCATTGCGTCATGGATCGCACCATTGCGGAAAGTATCACCGGTTTCGATTGCCGTAACAATCACCTCTGCCGGGCTGAACAGATGCGGATCGATCGCATAGAAATCCCCTTTGAATTTCTTGAATATGTCGGCGAAAGGCTGGCCATGATCGCGTGATGTATGGCTGGGAAGCTGTTCTGCCAGCCTGCGAGCGGCGGCCGAACTGCCACGTACGAAAAGTTGAACGGTACCTCCATAGATGATCGCATCGTTGGTTCTGCCCATGGCTTTGAGAAAATCCGGGTGTGGCGCCGGGATTGGCGCACGCCCCGCTCCGTCCACGATGTCGCCCAAGGGAAATTTCAGATCGTGCGCCTTGTGCATTGCCACCTCCAGAACGCGCCCGACTATCTGCACTGCCCCCGTCAGACTTTGTGTCGGTGCAAAGATAAAAGTCAGTTTCTCGGGTGTAAATCCCGTTGCCTTGGATACTTTTTCAACAATAGCCGCGGGAGGCGGTGTCGCGGTTTCAAGAACGACGACTGCAGATTCCGCATCGGGTTCGCGATAGAGTATCTGGTCAAACAGCGGCTCGACCCGTGCCAGTGAGCGTGCTGGCCCCGATCCCATGGCGAAGTATTTCTCGTGTGAGAGATTCCAGCCAGCATATTGGCTGGCAAGACAGGCCAGGACCGGCTGCGAGGAACGCACATTCACGACGTAGGGCCATTTGCCTGCGCCAAGCGTAGCTGAAACCGTGCCAAGCCCGCCCATGCAAATCTCGACAATACGAAGCCCGGCATCGACACTCCCCTGACAACTGGCACCCGCGTCGATCATATGTTCGCCGGTGCTGCCGCGGCTATAGTTGATACCAAGCCGATCTGAATCCTCAATCATCCTGTTGGCAAGGTGTTGAGCATTTCGGTTGAGATAAGCGTGGCCGTCCCTCATGAAAACTCCTCCCTCCAGTTAACCGCGAGCATTTTGACGCGGCTCTTCACGGCTTTCATCGCTGCTGAAGCGGAGAGAGCCGTGGCGAAAACAGTACAGACAGGGTCACCCGCTTGAAGCGTGGTGCCTGCCATCTGGTGATCCGCGGTCAGCGCCGGCCAGACAACTTCGGGAAAAGCAGAGATGGCTTCGGCGGTATAGGCGATTGCGGATGCGGCTGAGTTTTTATAGCTGGGTGTCGTGAAATCGAATCCCGCAACCGCCCGTAAATGTTGGCGGAGAAGAGGTGTGTCCTCGGTATCGAAAATATCAAGTGTCGCACCGGGCCGCGGATTGATTTCAATCAGATGCAGACCGGCATCGCCAACGATAAAATCGGCACTGCATAATCCGGCCAGATCGGTACGGTAAGTCAATGCCGTAAGCCAATCCTCTATTTGCCGGGCATTTTTCTTGTCGTATCGGCGCAGCCGCACCGCGCCGCCATAGCGGAAAGGGCTGGTCTTCGACGGTGACGACCACTGTTGGCTGAATCCGACTATGTGTGCCTTTTCCCGGTTAGCAAGAAAGAGCGCTGATAGATTTCTGCCTGTGATGAAGCGCTGAAAATAGCGCTGCTGGTCCGCAATTCCGTCGTTCACGGGCTTCACGTGTGAACCGCCTGCGCCTCCTGCCAATTTGCTCAGCCAATCCTGGGGGTAATCCGGGATGTCAAAACGTATATCTGGATGCGGTATGCCGGACTCGTCGCATAGCTCTGCCAGACCGGCGGGATCTTTGATGAGACGAACCGTCTTGGTGCTGTTTCCAGCAACTGGAAAGCTTTGCGAAATTGCTTCTATCATTTCGGGGTTGCGCTCGAAACCGGAGCCGTAAACAACAGCAACCGGGTTATCCTCACCGGCTAGTTTTTTCAGCGCTTCCACGAGATGTCTTCCATCGATGCCGTCTTGCAGGCTCCCTGAAAGTTTGATGGCGCGCTCTGCCAATGCCAGCGTATCTGCATCATTGAACAGATCCGCAACCAAGGGCCGCAACCCCGCCCGGCGCGCTGCGGCGGCAAGCGAGCGTCCCGAGACAGCGGCAATTAAAACCGCATTATTTGGCGAGTTCGCGAGCAAGGGCAAATGCGTCCCGAAAATCAAAGATCACCGGCTTCTTCGCCTTGATCATCTGTTCAAACAATCCGGCTTGAGTCTTGTATTTGACATTGCCGATGGAAAGGGGGCCAATGCCGACAGCCTTTGTCGCATCGAGCGGCTCGCCATTGGCATTGACTTTCAATCCTTCGATGCCTGCTGGCGGAACCGCGTTGACATCGGCAGCGACCAGAAGCTGACTTGCCTTGCCAAGTTGCGCCGTCGATATCACCTGCACGCCCGCTTTTGCAGCCGCCAGCACCACCTCGACGTTTTGAAGGATGGTCATCTTTTTTGCCTCGGTTGAACCGTCGGCTGGCTCGACCGTCAAATTGAATCTTTGCTTGATCGATGCGGCAACACTTGTCACCCGTTCAATACCGTCGTGACCGATAATCGTAACGTCCGCCCCCTGTTGAGCAGTGATAACCGCCGTGCAATAGCCGACGACACCCGTTGCGCCGAAGATCGCTACACTGGTGCCTTCCAGCTTCCGGCCATGATGTTTGGCCAATGCCTTTTCGACTCTGGCAACCATAGCAGCAGCAGTTGTGAAAGAGCCGGCAGGGTCGGCAAATACCGATATTTTGAAGGGCGGAACCATCGCACTCTTCGCCGCATCAAGCATATCGAGAGCGATTGGGGCATCCTTTCCTGCAAGGAAAATGCCTGTCGCCACGCCGGCATCCGGTGGCCGTGAAAATATGGCATCTTGAATAAGGTTTACAATATCAGGAAGAGTGACATCGGTGTAGGGAACAACAGCGTCATAACCCGCATCGAGCGCCATATTGACGTCAAATGGGCTCATCTGCCTAAGGGGTGTTAGCATGTGCAGGATTGTTTTGCGGCTCACGGTATCCGCTCCTTTTTGATGACGGCGCCCATGGTAAAAGCTCTGGCAAGATTCAAAGCGGTGTGTGTGATGTCTGCCCCGGTATTCCTACCCGCGACGATTTGAATGGCACTGCCATAAATATTTTTGTCAATCACGTTGACGATCCGCTCGGCTTCGGTCTGTGACGGCGCGAAAGCAAATCCTGTTGGTCCCCAGGAACTCTGGCCGATGCCGACGGCGCCAGCCCGGGCAAGTTGCCGGATGGTGGCCTCGACGTGTTTGCTGGTGAAGATGCCACCCTGCGCCGGCGCAAAATAATTACCGATCTCGGTCTGGATGGCGGTGATGGCGCGGCCAAACAGGTCCACGTTCTTTTCGATAAGGCCTGGCATGACACCCATCAAGACATGGCGGCTGATCGCTGCCGATGTCGTCAACGGGAACGGGGGCAGCGCTTTGAAAGCCTTGATCTCGGCGTCACCATGAATGCCTTGTGTGGACGTGTCGAAGACAAGGATGATGCGCCATTCCTCGGGAAAAGGAATCCGCGATACAATTGTGGGGGCTGCACTGTTGGGGCCTTTGCCCGCATCGACGATGACGCCACCGTCTTCGAACGCAGCTATGCCTATGCCGGAGCGCGTCCCGCGTCCAAGCATGGAGGCATCATTGACGATATCCAGCGGCAAGGCGTGCAACGAGCGCAACGCTGCCGCAACGGCGAGGGCGATCTGTGTACCGGAGCCGAGCCCGATATGTCGGGGAATGGTTCGGTGAACAACAACCTTGTGTTGTGCCGTGATACCGAGATAGCGGGAAAATGTTGTAACATGTTGTGCAACAAGTTTTTGCTCATCTCCTTCGACCTGGGCTTTGGCAGCGCGGGAAATCGTCAGGACGGTTGCGATGTCCTGAATGGGCAGACCAATACTACCAAACCGGTCTTGGCCGGACTCGGGTACGTTGCGCGGTATATCAAGGAAGCCGAGGTGAATACGGGCCGGGACTTCAATCGTGACGGATTCCGACATTTGTTTAATTTACACAATCTCGAAAATCGGGCCCTGCAGTATGATATCGTCTTTCGAGCGAGGCGCAAGCGCCATGAGCAAAGAAGTGGAGGATTGGTAAAATGGCTGAGGAATCAAAGGAGACGAAGGCCGCGGAAAAGGTTTACTCCGATGCTGAAATTGTCGCAAAACTCGAGAAAGACCTGCCGCATTGGCGCTACGAGAACGGCTGGATCCGCCGGAAATACAAGACACATAGCTGGAAAGCTACTTTGATGGTCATCAATACAATTGGGCATCTTGCAGAGGCGGCCTGGCATCATCCTGATCTTAAAGCTTCCTATGCGTGGGTCGAAGTTTTGCTGATGAACCATGCGGCGAAGGGCATCACGGACAAGGACTTCGAACTTGCAGCAAAGATCGAAAGTGTTGTTCAGTGGCAGCCTGGCCAAGAGACGGGATCGCTTGAAGGAACGCCGCAAACTGACCAGCGCTTCGCCTATATCAAGTACGAGAATTGAACCTGCAAATTTTACGGCCCGGCAGGGTTCACATTCAGGAAAAAATAGTTAAGCTCAAGTTGGCACCAGAAAGTTGCGGAATATGTCGGTTGCATGGATTGGCAGCCAGCCGGTATCTTTGACGGATGCGATTCAGAATGCTGCGAAGCTTCTGGCATCAAGCCGCTGTCCAGTTTTCACCTTTGACGCGGATGTGCATGGTACCCGCAGTACCATAGCGCTGGCAACGATGTTAGGTGGTGCATACGATCACGCTAGCGGTCAGGTGCTTGCAAATGAAGTTGCATTGTTCACAAATCACGGCGGCATGTTCACGACGCCGGGCGAAGCCCGTCGCCGCTCCAGTTTGATCATTCTGGTTGGCGAAATCCCAACATTACACCACGACCTTTTACAGGCATGGGCATCGTCGAAACCTGATCTTGGAGACAAGCGCAGCCGCAGCTGGTTTCACGTGGGAGGTGCCGAAACAGACCCATCAAACGGCAAACTTCTGCGGCAATTGAAGGCCATTTCATTACGCAGCGAGGGCCTTTCACTGAATGCAGAGCTGGCGGTTCTGCGTGCCCAATTGCAGGGCCGTCAGGCACTCGTCTCGTTGAGCAATATTGCTCAGCTCAAGAAAGCTTTGGCCGCAGCACAGTTTCCGGTCTTTGTATTTTCCGGCAGTTCAGTTGCAACCGCAGGTCTTGTCATGTTGCAGGAATTGATTGTCGATCTGAACATAAGAGGGCGTGCCAGCAGTGTGTTTCTGCCTGCTGATGATGATGCATGGGGCTCTGCTCTTACCTCACTGTGGATGACCGGATTTCCACCTCGAACAGGTTTTACCAATAGCCTCCCAAGCTATGACCCGGTGCTATGGGACGTCCAGCGTATGATCAATGAAAAAGAAGCTGATCTTCATGTCTGGGTGTCCACGCGTGGCGGTCAAATTCCCCCCAAGGGGGGGCAGGCTGCTCTGATTTCATTGAACCGGACCGAGGTGCCAACCGGGGGGGCTGCGGTAACCATTGCCGTTGGCCAAGCCGGGATGGACCACGATGGCGTTACCTATTCGAGCAGGATCGGCACGTTCAGAACGTTGCAAGCTACCGCAGCTTCGCATCTGCCCAGTGCTTCAAAGGTCATAAGCCAACTGGCTGAAGCCTTGCCCGGGAAAAGGATTCTCGCATGTTGATCCGATTGTCAGGTGGTGAAGTCGTCGATCCCGTCAACGGCAAAACAAGCCAACGTGACGTTTGGATCAGAGATGATGTGCTGGTTGATGCACCCAAGAATGAAATGGCCGATCATATCCATGACGTTTCGGGCTGTATCGTCATGGCGGGCGCCATCGATATTCATTCTCATATCGGTGGCGGCAATGTGAACACCGCGCGCCTGCTCCTGCCGGAACACCATGCAGCACACCTGCCCAGACCCGCCAATACGCCGTTGTCAAATGCCGGATGGTCTACGTTTCAAACTGGCTGCCTCTATGCGCAAATGGGTTTTACGACGGTGGTTGAACCTGCGATGGCGCCTTATTCCTCTCTCCACACGCATCTGGAACTGGCTGATATTCCGATCATCGACAAGGCAACATTGGCGATACTCGGTAATGATGATTTTACGCTATCCTTGCTGCGTGACGACAAATCTTCCGCAATGATCGATGACTACGTAGCTTGGGTTGTAGGTTCAACGCGCGCACTTGGTGTCAAAGTCATTAACGCAGGCGCCGCTGCTGCTTTCAAAGAGAATGTCCGTGCTTTTTCGCTGGATGATGTGGTTCCCGAATATGGCGTCAGCTCGCGCAAGATCGTCAAATCACTTCAGGCCTCAGTGACCAGGCTTGGCGTCCCGCATCCGCTGCATGTTCACGCCAACAATCTCGGCATTGCCGGCAGCGCCGATACGGCAGCTGCAACTATTGCGGCGACGGAAGGTGTGCCGCTGCATCTGGCCCATCTGCAGTTCTATGGTTATGGCACTGAAGGCAAGCGCAAGTTCTCATCCGAGGCAGCGCGATTGGCTGAAGCTGTCAATGCCAATCCCGATGTTACAATCGATATTGGTCAGATCATGTTCGGCCAGACCGTAACAATTTCCTCGGATGTAATGCGGCAGTTTTCTGCCATCCGTAACGCCAGTCCGAAAAAGACCGTAATTTTTGACGGCGATGGTAATGGCGGCGGGGGAATCGTACCCTACCGCTATAAACAGGACTATTACGGCTCGTTGCAATGGGCCGTCGGACTTGAGCTCTTCCTGCTCATCACCGATCCGTGGCGGGTGTTCTTTACAACAGATCATCCCAATGGTGCGCCATTTACAGCTTATCCTGAATTGTTCGAGCTGCTGATGAGCAGCGCCGCTCGCGATGCGAGATCAAGCGAACTTAATGTGGCAGCGCTCGAACTCACGACCCTCGCTTCCGTTCGTCGCGAATACAATCTGGAAGAGATTGCGATTATGACCCGCGCTGCACCGGCAAGACTGCTCGGACTTAAGGATCGTGGTCATCTGGGGGCAGGGGCGATCGCGGATATTGCGGTGTACCGCAAGGGCAAGGATATTGCGAAGATGTTCCGCGAGGCGGCACTGGTTTTCAAGAATGGCGAGCTGGTCGTTAAGAACGGCAAGGTGACGCACTATCGATGGGGCAAAACGCTCCGGCTCAATCCACCGCCTGATAAGGCGATGGTCAAGCGGATGAAGGCCTATCACGAAGAGCGCTACGGCTTGTCGCTCGACTGGTTCACCTTTCCCGACTCCGCGATCCAGCGCGACGATCCGTTTGCGGAGGTGTCATGCAACAGCTAAGCCGCAACGGTATCCTCGTGGATGACACTTTTGCCGAAGCTTTCGGTATGCGCGCAACGGCGATCATCATCACGGCGCCGACGCTTAGATGGGCTCGTCAGGCGGCCATCACCATGACCGGCTATGCGACATCTGTCATTGGCTGCGGCTGCGAAGCGGCCATCGATGTTGATTTGCCAGCGTCCAAAACACCGGATGGACGTCCCGGGTGCCGCGTTATGATTTTTGCCATGGGCACGGACGAACTCCAAAAGCAATTGAAGAGCCGGCTCGGCCAATGCGTGCTGACGTCTCCAGGAAGTGCTTGTTTTGCCGGTCTTGATGGAACAGCATCGCTCGATCTGGGCAATTCACTGCGGTACTTCGGCGATGGCTGGCAGATATCAAAGAAATTTGGTGGAAAGCACTATTGGCGCGTACCTGTCATGGATGGGGAATTCCTGTGCGAGGCAACAACGGGACTGACCAAACTTGCCGTCGGTGGCGGTAATCTTCTGTTTCTCGCCGCCGATAACACCAAAGCCTTGAACGCAGCCGAGCGGGCTGTCACGGCCATCGAAAAAGTACCCGGGGCAATTATGCCATTTCCGGGTGGCATCGTCCGCTCAGGTTCGAAAGTTGGCGGAAAGTATAAGGGGATGATGGCCTCGACGAATGATGCATTTGCGCCCACGTTGCGCGGTGTCGTTGACACCTCCTTGACACCTGACATCAACGCGGTCCTCGAAATCGTCATCGATGGCGAAACCAGTGACGCCGTTGCGGCTGCCATGAGAGCAGGGTTGAAGGCTGTTATTGATTTTGGTCCGAAGAAGGGTGCATTACGAATAAGCGCGGGCAATTATGGCGGAAAGCTCGGCAAATTTCATTATCATCTGAAGGATTTGCTCTCATGAAAGCGCTGACCTTCACCCTGATTTCTCAACCGAAAGAACGTTTGGATCTGTCAGGCTTGACGCCCGCCGCCCTGGCTGGATTATCTGACATTCAGGTTGCCAGACTGCGTATCGGCACACGCCGCAGTCCAGTTGCCGTCGGGGATGTGTTCAAGATCACGGGCAAAGACGTGAGTAATATCGTGTTTGAGGGTGGTAGTGCGCGCTTCGACAAAATCGGAGCAGGACTAAGCGCTGGGTCTATGCGCGTGACAGGGGATGTTGGATGCCAGGCGGGCAGAAGAATGTCCGGGGGCTCTCTGTGTATCGAAGGAAGCGCCGGAGACCATGCAGGTTCATGCATAATCAATGGACGGATGGAAATAAAAGGCAATGCCGGAGACTATCTGGGCGGGCCGCTTGCCGGTGAACAAATCGGCACGGAAGGCGGAATCCTCATTGTTCGCGGGAAGGCCGGAGATTACGCAGGTGATCGTTTGCGTCGCGGTACCATTGCTATCCTGAAAGGTTGTGGCGATTATGCTGGTTATCGCATGATTGCCGGAACGATCGTCGTCTGTGGCCGCACAGGCGCGATACCGGGCTATCTGATGAAACGCGGTTCGCTACTGTTTGATCGACGGCCGGAAAATCTGTCGCCGACTTTTCTACCCTGTGGAGAGCCGGAGATTGCCTTCTCCACTCTGTTTGATCGCTTTCTCATAGACGAGAAAATCATGGACAGAGCTTTGCTTGGTTCCAAGCCGGGAAAATATGGTGGCGACAATGCAGTATCCGGGAAGGGTGAAATTCTTTTTCGCAAACGCGACCGTTGATCGAATCTTTAGGTACGTTTGCAAGATAGGGCATGACCTCCAACCTCCCGTCAGACCGCCCATTCAAGGTCCGTGGTGAATGCGATTGTCAACCACCGGTCTGCGCTTTCGTCACCGATGGCATCACCAATCTCATCCCGAATAGCGTCCCATTCCTCAAGACGCCTTGGTGGCCAGCCCATAGGGACAATGAAGTACAACTCAATCTGCTTTCCGCGTCCGACCTTTGCCACATAGGCACGGTAGGAAATGAAGTCATAACGCTCGACAAAATGCTGCGCGACGGTATCGACATGCAATTTCAGCGCTGAGGGCGTTACCAGAAAGATATCAGCAAGGGCCTGTCTGATCGTGCCGATGGGAAGTGGAATGATAACGACGCAGACGAGCGCAAGAACTGCCGGATCAATATAGGGCGTGATCCAGTTCAATTGCGTTCCCTCTATTGCATATCCAATAGAAAACGCCACGAATAATGCAGCAGTAATGCCCCCTGACATGATCCAGGCCTTGGCGTCCAAAGCGACGAAGTCGGAATGCAGGCGTTTATTGATTCTCATTTCAACGACTGCCATGACCGTGCAGGCAATCAGAGCAACTCCAGCATAGAAAATCGCAAAGCTGAACTCGAGATGGCGACCGCCGTTCATCAGGCTGCCGATCGCATTGATCAACGCATAAATCGCGACCCCCGACAGCATGATACCGTTGAGGCCAAGAACCATGGGTTCAAGATGCCAAAAGCCCATTGTAAAACGTTCCCGGAGTTTTCCGGTGGGAACAGTGGATAATGCGATCAGTTTCGCTACACCGAGCGCCAAGCCGCTCATAGCGGCATCGGCCAGCATGTACACGCCGTCAAATACGATGGAGAAGGACCCTGCAAGCAAGCCGAAGATCACTCCAAAGCCTGCAATAAAGATTGTGACCGCTATGGATATGCGCAGAATGCCTTGTTCGCTGTTCAACAGTGATCTCCATCAGAGTGGGAATAATGTCCCGATGAATCGTATCACCATCACAAAACGGTCGATAGAGTTTCGGTAATCAGGTATCACGACGTCAAGAAGATCTGGAAACTGGTCAAACCTCCGGCAAAGCAATTCGTTGCTCCTTCAACCATATGTCATTGCATGCTGCTTCAATAACAGAATGTATGCAGCTCAGGTCTCCAGTAAGAGAGTATCTTTACAATTGACATCGCCAATATGATCTCTTCTGCTTGCAGGCTACTGGGAATCGTTCAGGAAAGACGGCACGAAGTTGCAGGCAGGCAGGCTGTTTCGACTACGGAAATCATCGCCAAACGCCGGTATTGAGGAACAGTTCCCCGCGCGAAGATCAAATAGAAGTGGAGAACCAGAGCCACAATTCTATATAAAACGGGCACCAAAACGTGCTGGCGCTTGATCTGCGCTGAGATTGCAACGGGAGAGACTTAAATGAGCATGACTCTGGTGCAGTGGAAATCTGGCGCCTTGGCATTGGCCGGTTTCCTGATCCTATCCACTCCGACAGTCGCACAAACCCCTCCAACGAGTATTCTTCCCGATTTGACACCCGCTCAGATGCGGGAGGATCTGACTTTTCTGAAGAAAGAATGGGCCCCGCAGGACAAGAGCTTCACCGGCGAGGAGCAACGTGAGTTCAATCAGATTGTCGACAGCGCGATCTCCCTTACAGACAAATTGTCCTCAAAGGGCTTCGCATTGGAGGTCATGCGGGCGGTGGCAGTTTCCCGGAATGGACATACGGTAGCCAGAGCTGCAAATATGATGAATAGCCTGCCCATAAAGGCGTGGTGGTTCGCAGACGGCTTGTATATCATAAAAGCCCAACCGGAATTTGCCGATCTGCTTGGCGCACGCATCGATAAGCTGGGATCGCTCACATCCGGAGATGCACTACACAAACTTGCACCCTTTATCTCCGGTACTGACCAGCGCATCCGCTTTTTGAGTGCCAATCTTTTGACCAGCCCGGATGTTCTTGAACATATAGGCGCAGCATCCGGACCAGAGATTTCCCTGACATTGCGGCTCGCGGACGGGACCATCAGGGCCGTCAAATTGAGTCCTGCTTCAGCGCCCGATCCTGGCGACAAGGGCAAGAACATTAATAAGGGCTACACGGTGCTGGTGCCAGATGACGGCAGCCTTGAAGGGCGGTGGAAACACGTGCTCGACCCGATCAAGGAACGCTCACCGCTTTATACAAAACGTACGGATGTGACGACGTCCTGGCTGAACGGAAAACAGGTATTTTACATCCGGCTCGACACCGTCTCGAGTATTGATGATACGCCGCTGGACCAGAAATTTGCCGGTATCTTCCGTAAATCGCTCCTCCCCTCGATCCCGAAATTCATCGTGATTGACCTTCGCCTGAACAGTGGTGGAGACTTCTTCAACACAATCCTCTTTTCGCAAGCGCTTCCAAAACTTGTTTCTGCAAATGGGCGCGTTCTGGTTCTTGTAAGCCGGGCGACTTTTTCTGCGGGCATTTCAACCGCAGCCATGCTGAAGGGCGCATCGCAGGGCAACGTAACGCTCGTGGGCGAGACGATGGGCGATAGCGGTCAGTTCTGGTCCGAAGGCGAGACCATTCCACTTCCCAATTCCAAAATAGGTGTCGAATACAGCAACCAGTTTGAAGATTATGAAAATGGCTGCACTGATCCTGCAACGTGCTTCTGGGCAGTTGTTGCCTTCGGGCCAAAAAATATCTCCCTGACACCGGAGGAGAAAATCGATGTGACATTCGACGATTATGCTGCCGGACGCGATCCGGTTCTCGAGAAGGCTTTATCTCTGTCGAGGTGACGGTTGATTGATAAAGAGCGTGCACTCACCGATGGCTTTGCCAAAGTGGATACTGCGCAATTCGATTCAGCACACTTTCTACGTCCAGACGCAGGGAGTTTCTGTCCGCTTTTAGCGCAATGGCGCTATCTCTCACGATGACAATGACATCCTCCTTGGTTGGCTGTGCCAGAACCTATCGGACATGGCGACGGAGAATGAGCGGTTCTGCCACCGACTTGCCATTTGAGCGGTTCATCCGGCGGGTCAAATAATATTATACGGGTAATATTGATATATATTAAATTACCCGGATATAATGAGCTTTCAACGAAGGAAGCTGCACCTATGCCGCAAATTTTGGCAAACGGAATTACACTTGAGTATGATGTCTTTGGATCGGAGAGGACCAAATCCATAGTGCTGATTTCTGGACTAGGTGTTCAGATGATCCGCTGGGCTGTGCCGTTTTGCGAGGCGCTGGCTGCAAAGGGTTACCGTGTCATTCGTTTCGACAACAGAGATGCTGGCCTTTCGACCCACTTCAATGATGCGCCGGTGCCTGATCTGGCTTCTGTAGCCAAGGCTGTGGCCAATGGTGTGTGCCCGAAGATTCCATATACGCTCCATGATATGGCGAGTGACGTTACCGGGCTTCTTGATGCACTTGAAATAGAACAGGCGCACCTTGTCGGAAGATCGATGGGCGGAATGATTGCTCAACTGGTTGCAAGTTGTCATCCGCATCGCGTGCCTTCACTGACTGTGATCATGTCGGGGACAGGCAACCCCGAATTACCGCCTTCTGCTCCAGAGGCGATGGCCGCGTTGCTCCGCCCCGCGCCCAACCCGTTGGAGGATGAAGCTGGTTTCCTTGACCACGTCGTTGCCGCATCTCGTGTCATCGCCAGCCCGGCTTATCCGTTCGATGAGGTTGCTCAGCGTGCGCAGGCTCTCGCGGAAACCAAACGGGCCTATAATGCTGCTGGATTCGGCAGACAGATTGCTGCTCTCATCGCCGCCGGCGATATTCGAAATCGACTGCACACCATCACGGCTTCGACACTTGTTGTGCATGGAGCCGCCGATAAATTGGTGCCGCCAGAAGCCGGCAGGGATATTGCAGCGAACATAGAGGGAGCTGAACTCATGATGATGGAGGGGATGGGTCATGATCTTCCACCAGAATTGTACAACGTCGTCATTGACGCCATTGCGGAAAACGCATGTGCTACCTGACGCCTTGAAGATGCGGCGAGGTCTCGCCGCATCTTCAACTCATGCAACTTGGTGACTGCGTCTGGTTGCTCCACCTGCCACGCAGCAGGAGCAAGGTTTAGTTGCGGGGCTGTAGCAGTGCCAGAACAGCTGTCGATGCGGCAAGGATGACGGTGAGGGTCAGGGGGCCCGTTGCGCCGTAGGTGTCCACGACATAACCACCAGCAACCGCTCCGATAGTGATAGCGACCTGGAAAGAGGTAACCATCAGGCTGCCCGCTGCTTCCAGCGCATCGGGCGCCGCGCGGGACATATTGGTTGGCAGCACCACCGGCGCCATGCCAAAGGCGAGGCCCCACAGAGTAACGAAGCCGAAGGCAACGCCAATGTGTGCACCCCAAAGCACCAAAGCGAGTGCCGCCAACGCCATCAACGTGGCGGTAACCGCGAGGGCCATGTGGATGTTGGTGTCAGCCATGCGGCCACCAGCAATATTACCGATCACAGCGGCGATACCAAACCCGAGCAGCGCCAATGCAATTGGTCCGGTTGTGAGGAGCGTGACATGTTCGAGGAAGGGGCGCACATAGACCGAGCCAGCAAAATGTCCCGTCATCAGCAAAAGGATGGCAAGCATGCCGAGTTGAATGCCACGCCGCCGCGTCAGCCGAAGGACATCGGCAAGACTGTTGCTTGCGGTTGCAGGCAAGGTCGGCAGGCTGAGAAACTGCAGCAGCATGGCAAACGCGGCCAGCCCCGCTGTCATGGCCATGGCCGTGCGCCAGCCCAACCAGTCGCTGATCAATGCACCCATCGACGGTGCGGCTATGGTGGCGAGCGAGACGCCGAGGGTGACGATAGCCATGCCTCGACCTGTCGCATTGGCACCCACCAGCCTTGCTACGACCGCAACTGAGAGCGCCCAGAAAGCGCTGAGGGCGATGCCTAGCCCGGCCCGACCTAACAATAACAGCCAGAAATCGGTCGCCAATGCCGCAAGAACATTGGAACCGATCGCCAATGCGCTGAGACCAACCAGCACCGTCTTGCGGTTCAACCGGCCGATGAGAACATTGCTCAACATGGCCGTCACAGCGCCAACCGAAGCCGTAGCCGTGACAACCTGCCCAGCCGTTCCTTCACTGATGCCGAGATCGCGCGCCATTGGCGTCAACAGGCCTGCGGGCAGGAATTCGGCCGACACCAGAGCAAAGCTGGTGGCCGCCATTGAAAGGACCGCAAACCAGGTGGCCGCGCTCCATGCGACTGGCGCAGGGGCATCAACGTCTATCGCCGTGCCTTCAAGTTGTAATGTTGTATCCGTCATTGAAGTATCTCCAAGGTTTGGAGACCTTCATAAACGAGTCTTTACGGATGATATGTATCTTAAAATCCGAATTGCATGTCTGTTCGTCCGGAAATTGTGCGCCGCACAACACCCGGTGAGACGCTGGTGATCCGCTTGAACGCGCGCGCGAAAGATGCCTCGGATTCGTAGCCCAAACGGGTAGCGACCTCGGCAACGGACATGCCGCTTTGTCCCAACAACTCGCGGGCAAGCTGCATACGAAGACGAGCGAGATAGCGTGCCGCGCCTTCGCCTAAAACAGCACTGAAGCGCTCGGCGAAAATCGAACGCGATTGACCTGCCAGAGCAGCGAGGCTTTCCAGGGTCCAGTTATGGCCGGGGTCTCGGTGCATGGCTGCCAGGACGCGGCCGATATGAGGATCGCGGATGGCCGCGAGCCAACCGGTGGTCGAGGCTCCGGTGCAATTGACCCAGCAGCGGATAAGCCGGGCTGTCAGCAAGTCCGCCATGCGTGATAAGATGGTGGCGCTGCCCATCTGCGGTTGTGCGGCCTCCACCGTCATAGCCGCTAGCAAAGGACCAACGATCGGGTCATTGCCGGCCACATCACAGCCTTTGATGATTGGCGGCATCAAAGTGATCAAGGGGTTAAGCGCACAGGCGCCCAAAGCCATGGAGCCGCAGAAAAGGGTACTGGCCTCACCCGTGCCTTCCCGCACCACTTCGCAGACGTTGCTTCCCAACTTGGTCACCTGGCAACCCTCGAGCGAGTCGCCCACAACGTCCGGCGCACTGGCCAGCCGGTGGGCGATACCTTGCGGCAGCAGCACAAGATCGCCTTCGCGCAATTCCTGCCAGCCTTGCGCTTCGGTATGGATCCAGCATGGACCTTGGCTGACAAAGTGAAAACGAAGCAGCTGCTGTTGCGGAAAGGCGATGCTCCATGGATGTCGCAGCTCGCAACGGCCATAGTTGACACCGCTCAAGCGAAAGTCTTGGAGGACTTCGCTTAGCGCATCCATTGGGATATGCGGCGGTGAAGACGGTCGGGACGAATGGTCAAGCATCGGGTAAATATATATGCCGAGCGTCCGGAAGGCAAGGGGAGGCCGTTATTCTATACAACTGCCTTTCCAGCGACCTTCAGCGCGAAGGCATAATACGCCGGTTCGGCGAACCTGCTGCTGTTTTCCACAAGAAATTGACCCGCTTTGCCATTCAGCGCTGACCCGCTAGCGCGTGCCGATCCCGACCTCCGCTTCACGCGATAAGTTGTCTTGTGAATGTAGTTAGGGCGTCGATGGTTGAATCAACCCCTGTGGAAGCCGATCGACGCGCAGGTGAATTGCCACAAGCTGCACGGCCTATCTACGCGGCGGCCGGTCTGATCCGTATAATCGGTCTACAAGGTAATCGACAAAGCAGCGGACCCTTGCCGGAGTGTGTACTCCGCCGACGAACACCGCATGAACTTCCTCGCCGTCGCCCGGGTTGAACTCTTCGAGGATTGGCACAAGCTTGCCCGCTTTAATTGCTTCCGCCACTGTCTCAGCGCAGACGCGCACGATCCCAATTCTCTCTACGGCAAGCTGGCCCTGTGTTTCGCCATTTGCCGCAGCAGCGGCCCCAGGCTTTCGCCGACGCAGTGATGAAGGTTCGCGATTGGCTGACCTGAAGAATGCGCAACCTCGTCTGAAGCAACCCGAAGGCCGCTTTCAGTGTTCGTAATATCGGGGTTGATCGAGATCGTCGATGAGGCTTGGACCGGCCGGTATCCAGCCAAGTAACGAGCGAGTACGGACGCTGGATGCTGCCATATTGCCGGCAGCCCAGTTGGCAAACCAGCCGAAGTGCTCGCGCGGCCGGGATTCAACCGGTAAACCGAGCCGGTGTCCAATCACCTCGGCGATCTTCTTGAATGGAACAGCCTCGTCGGCTACGGCATGATAGACATTCTCCGTAAGTCCGCTTTCAAGCGCCATGCGATAGACACGCCCTGCGTCCAGACGATGAACACCCGACCAGCAGTTCAGGCCATCTTCCGGATAGGCAGACACTCCCTTCTCGCGTGCAAGGCGGATGACGATCGGAATAAACCCGTGGTCGCCGATGCCATGTACAGAGGGAGCAAGTCGAACAGTTCCTGCACGAATGCCTCGTTCTGCAAGCATCCTCGCGGCTGCTTCCGATTTTCTTGGCGATGCTGGATGCGGCAGGTCGACCTCAGTCGCGCCGCGTGGCAGACCCGATAGGCCCGAAGTGACGATCAGCGGTCGCTTTGATCCAGCGAGTGCGCTTCCCAATACTTCGATCACGCGCTCGTCCTGCGCCGCGTTCTCTAAGAATTTTGAGAAGTCGTGATCAAAGGCAGTGTGGATCACCGCGTCAGCTGCCGAAGCAGCATCGCGTAGGATCTCGAGGTCATCGAGCGAGCCTTCGACAACCTTCGAGCCGATGGCCGCCAGGGCAGCCGCTTTGTCGGCCGATCGGGCAAGCCCGGTAACCTGATGACCGGCACGCATCAAGTCCTCGGCGACGGCAGATCCAACCCAGCCTGTTGCGCCTGTTATGAATACACGCATTACAAATCTCCATTATTGGCAACGTCAGACTGACGGCCATTCATTGGGTGTTGTTGATTGGCAGGCGTTTTACGTCTGACTTGGCGTCAGGCGGTGCGCATCGACAGTTCGATATTGTCGGGGAAAGAAGTCGACATATAGCCACCGACAGACGAGCGAACATGTAGGAGATATTCTGGACAATAGTCCGCATTGTCGGCGATCACGAGCGCACCGGGCTGGAGACGGCTCTCAATCAGCGCCAGAACCTCCGTATAGAGTGACTTCGCACCATCCAGGAGCACCAGATCGATCCTCTCCGGAAGATCGGCGCTCAGCGTCTTGACCGCATCACCTTCACGGATTTCGACGAGGCCGATGAGGTCACCATCCGTGAGATTCTGGCGAGCGCGGGCAACCTTCGAGGTTTCGAACTCACTGGTGATCAGACGTCCGCCGCCATTGTCCCGGAGGGCAGCAGCAAGATAGAGGGTCGAAATACCAAAGGAGGTTCCGAACTCCACGATGGTTTTCGCCCTGCTGCTTCGCGCTAACATGTAGAGCAGCTCGCCAGTCTGCCGAGATACCGGGAGCCAGAGGTCCTTGAGGCGTCCGTAGAAGTCAAGATACTCAGTCTTGCTGTGCATGAGACGCTCCCGTTCGTCGCGGGTGAGCTCTGCCATGACCGGGCTCGTGGCTGCCTCAGCTTCATCGAACAACCGGTCAAGGAGGGGTGCAAATGGTTTCGTCGTCAGAGTATTCACTTTAAATCCTTCACTGCGCAATATTGCGCCGAGAGAAAAATACGACTAATTCGTCGCTTTTAATAATCGCATTAAGGATCACCAGGATGGCCAATCGAGCAAATGCCGGGATTTCCTCAAGAAAGAAGCCGAAGCAAGCTCGCTCAAATGATCTGGTTACAGCCGTTCTTCAGGCGGCTATTCAGGTTTTGGCACAGGAGGGAGCGCAGCGGTTTACCACCGCTCGGGTGGCCGAAAAAGCAGGTGTCAGCATCGGGTCTCTCTATCAGTACTTCCCAAACAAGGCAGCGATTTTGTTCAGGCTTCAGAGCGATGAGTGGCGGGAAACCTCGAATTTGCTGGGCGACATTTTAACGGATCAGTCGCAGCATCCATTCGAACGGCTACGATCCCTGGTCCATGCCTTTATCCGCTCCGAATGTGAGGAAGCCGCCGTGCGCGTGGCGTTAAGCGACGCTGCTCCGCTCTATCGGGATGCACCGGAAGCCCATGAGGCACGACAGGCTGACAAACCGATCATCGAGCGGTTTATGCTGGAGGTTCTTCCAGAAACTTCGGACACGGTCAGGCGCCGTGCCGGAGGCCTTGTTATGACGACCATGAGTACCGTGGGGAAGGAGTTTTCTGAAGCACCTCGCTCTGAAGAGGAGATTGAAGCCCATGCAGACGCGATGGCAGACATGTTCTGCGCTTATCTGCAACAGTTGGGTAAGAATACCCGAAGGGCAGGCTAGAATTTTGCGGGGATATTGTCGCAACCGCCATGCATTTCTGCATTGATGCAGGCCCGCCGTAAAGCGTTTCCACGCCGAGCCCAGCTTTGTAATTTGTGCCCGAGCAGCACAATTGCCTCAGTCGCTGCAAAATTGGAGACCCGAGTTCGAAACGTAATTGACCACTGCCAGCAAAGCACAAGAAATTTTCACAATGTGATTTATTTAAATCGATAATTTCGATATGAAACCAGAATCTTGGATCATTCGGTATGCAAAATGAATTCGAACTTCCTTGTCATAGATCCAGAAAAAGACTTGGTGGCAATCAAGGCAGTGTCCTCGTTGCCCCGGATCAAGCTGTTGAAAGAGTTGTCAAAGCAATCCGGCATGAACGTGAACGACCTCGCGAAGATGTCTGGGTTACCACAGTCCTCGGTATCGGCGCATCTTCAAGTGCTTGAAAAGGCGGGATTGGTCCGAACCGAGATGCAAAAGGCCCGCAAGGGAAATCAGAAAATCTGTTTTGCGGTGTATGACGAACTCGTCGTAACATTTAATCCGACCAGGCCCGCCCTGTCTTCAAATCTTATCGAGGTCTCGATGCCGCTCGGGCTCTATACGAATAATGCGGTGACGGGTCCCTGCGGAATCTGCTCTGTCCATGGAATTATTGGTCTTCTGGATGTGCCGGAGACGTTCATAGATCCGGAGCGGATGAAGACGAGCCTGCTGTGGTTTACCAGCGGCTTTGTCGAGTACCAGTTTCCCAACAACGCCAAACTCCGTGGAAGCAGTATAGAAGCCATTGAAATTGTTATGGAAGTAAGCTCGGAGGTCCCGGGCACCCTGGCTAACTGGCCGTCGGATATCGTCTTGTCCATCAATGGCACGGAAATCGGCGTTTGGACTTCGCCGGGAGATTATGGCGACCGCCGTGGCACTTACACACCGGACTGGTGGAAACTGAAAGGATCCCAATACGGTATGTTGAAGACTTGGTCTGTGGGGCCAGCGGGCACTTTTGTCGACGGCCACAAGATTTCGGATGTAAATACGGACGACCTGGCTTTGGATGCCCACCGATCCATACGGTTGCGGGTGGAGGTGAAAGCCGAAGGCCGGCACCCGGGCGGGATCAACATCTTCGGACGGGGTTTCGGCAATTATGATCAAGATATTATTTTGCGTTTGAAAACAAAGTAATGGTTGATTTCTCATAGAGAATTCCATCTCGTCTTGTGCGCTGCAGCACATTCTGGGCATTGACAAGCGCGGCGCACTGCTCTGACTATATCCAAAAATACGATTAATATCGTTTTATTGGATTTTAAGGGAGCGACATAGAATGAAAGCACGGGTAGCCGTCCATAGGGATTTTAAGATCAGTGACATTGATGAGCGCCTCTACTCCGCCTTCATTGAGCACATGGGTCGTGCGATCTATGGCGGTATCTATGAGCCGGGTCATCCGCAGGCGGATGCACAGGGTTTCCGCAAGGATGTACTCAAGTTTGTTCAGGATCTGAAGATTCCGGCTATCCGCTACCCGGGCGGCAATTTCGTCTCAGCCTATCGGTGGGAAGACGGTATCGGGCCAAAAGACCAGCGTCCCGTTCGGCTGGATCTGGCCTGGCGCTCGAAGGAAACCAATCAGGTCGGCGTCAACGAGTTCGCCGATTGGGCGAGCCTGGCGGGCATTGAAATGATGCTGGCAGTCAATCTTGGCTCACGTGGACTTGAGGAGGCGCGCAACTTTCTCGAATATGTCAACTTCCCATCGGGCACGTCCTGGAGCGATCTGCGGCGCTCGCATGGCAAGGACGATCCGTACAAGGTCAAAATGTGGTGCCTTGGCAACGAGATGGATGGCCCCTGGCAGATCGGGCACAAGGTCGCGACGGATTATGGTCGCCTTGCCAATGAAACGGCCAAGGCCTTCAAGGCCTTTGACCGTGACATTGAGGCGATTGTCTGCGGCAGTTCCAATGACGGCATGGCGACCTATCCCGAATGGGAAAGGGAGGTACTGGAGGAGTGTTACGAGAACGTCGACTATATTTCGCTGCACAAATACTTCGGCAACAAAAGCAAGGACACGCTCAACTATTTTGGCAAGATCGAGGAAACCGGACGATATATCCAAACCATTGCTGGAACGATCGATTATGTGAAATCAAAAAAACGCGCCAAGAACGATGTGCACATCTGCTTTGATGAATGGAATGTATGGTACCACATCCGTGACGAAGACAGCCATCGCTGGAGAACCTGGGATTGGCCAGAAGCACCGGCGTTGCTCGAAGAAACCTACAACTTTGAAGACGCATTGTTCGTTGCGGGCCTTCTGAACGAGTTCATACGCCGCTCTGATCGCGTGCGCATTGCCTGTATTGCACAGTTGGTTAATGTCATCGCACCAATCCGCGCGGAGAAGAACGGGCCCGCCTGGCGGCAGACGATCTATCACCCATACCGTTTTGCGTCGATTTACGGGCGTGGTGAAGCGCTCAATGTGGCGGTGGACGCGCCGATGTATAATTGCCATGTCGCCGATGATGTTTCCTATCTCGATGTTGCCGCAGTTTACGACCGCAAAGAGAGCGTTCTGACCTTGTTCGTCGTGAACAGGCACCTGACTGACAAAGCCGAACTCGACGTCAGTCTCACCGGTTTCGCCAAGCCCGCGCTCTTTGAGCATCATGCAATGGAAGGTTACGGGCTCAACGAAACGAATGGTCCGGATCGCCCGGATCATGTCGCTCCGAAACAGGGCGCGGGCGTGGGGATTGAGGACGGCAAATTGAAGGGGTCTATTGCACCGCTTTCCTATCATGTCTTTCGCCTCAAGACGAATTGAGGCATCGAGATGGGGATCAGTTTGCATAATGTGAGAAAGAGTTTTGGGCCCGTCGGCGTCATTCACGATGTAAGCATGGAAATTCCTACGGGAGACTTTGCGGTTTTCGTCGGACCTTCGGGATGCGGCAAGTCAACGCTTTTGCGGATGATCGCCGGACTGGAAAATACGACCGGCGGCACGATCTCCATCGAGGGGCGCGATGTCACGGATGTCGAGCCGGCCAAGCGTGAGGTTGCGATGGTGTTCCAGTCCTATGCGCTCTATCCGCATCTGACGGTCTTTGAAAACATGGCCTTCTCGCTGAGGCTGAAGAAGACCGCAAAATCGCGCACCAACGAAATGGTGCATGAGGCAGCCCGCATTCTCCATCTCGAGGACCATTTACAAAAACGGCCCTCCGAACTGTCAGGCGGTCAGCGCCAGCGCGTGGCCATTGGCCGTGCCATTGTCCGGCAACCGAAAGTATTTCTTTTCGATGAGCCGCTATCCAATCTCGATGCTGAACTGCGCGTGCAGATGCGACTCGAACTGGCCAAATTGCATAAGCAGATTGGTGCCACGATGATTTACGTCACACACGATCAGGTTGAAGCGATGACGCTGGCCGACCACATCTTCGTGTTGAAAAGTGGTGTGATCCAGCAGGCGGGTAAGCCATTGGAGCTTTACGATAATCCTGACAACCAGTTTGTCGGCGGTTTCATCGGTTCGCCCGCCATGAACTTTTTGCCGGGTCGGGTTCTCGGGCGGCAGCACGGGTTGCTACGGATTGGTTTGGACGGAACCGGGAAGGAATTACTGGCGAAAGTAAGGGCCGAGATCGGCGAAGGCACCAGCGTCAGGATCGGGCTTCGGCCCGAACATTTGCAAGCAGTCGATAACGGCATTCCGGCGACGGTCGAACTGGAGGAAGACCTTGGAGGCGTTTCCTATTTGCATGCGCGTTTAATCGGAGGGCAGGCCATCGTTGTTGAGACCCGCGAACGTCGCAAAAGCCTCGATGGGCAAACAATATCCCTCGGAGCGTCGGCTGAAGACATTCTTGTTTTTGCGGAAGACGGGCGTCGGCTACGCTGAACGCCTTCATGAAATAGGTTCAATCGCCACCAACGGGAGAAGGGTGGCATTTGATGAGGGAGGAATTCTTATGCGATATAAAGCTTTGCTTGCTGCAACGGCAATGGCCCTTACGGCGATACCGGCTCTGGCTCAAGAGAACGTCACCTGGTGGGATTTTTTGAGTGGCGGCGATGGTGTTCGCATGAAGGCATTGATCGCCCGCTTCAATGACGAACACCCCGACATTAAGATCACCGGTACGACCCTTGAATGGGGTATTCCATTCTATACCAAGGTCCGCACCGCTGTGGCTGTGGGGCAGGGGCCGGACGTCATGACGTATCACCTTTCACGTATGCCGCTTGGTCTGGAAGAGGGCGTGCTCGATGAAATTACGGATGAAGATCTCAAGAATGCTGGCGTTACGAAGGACAGCTTTTTTCCTGCATCGATAAAGGCTGCGAGTTCCGATGACGGCAAGCTTCATGCGGTGCCGTTCGATATCCATTCTATCGTTCTCTACTATAACAAGTCATATTTGGAAGGCTCGAAATTTCTCGACGCCGATGGCAAGCTGACAGGCATTAATAACCTCAAGGATTTTGAAGAGGCTCTGGCTCTGGCGAAAGAAAAAGGCGCAGAAGCACCGGTATCTTATGCAACCGGTGATGACGGAGGTACTTTCCGCGTCTTTTATACATTGTTGCGTCAGCAGGGAGGCGAGTTGATCACGGGCAAAGAAGTGCTTGCCGGAGACAACCTCGAAAAGGCCGCCAAAGCAATTGAGATCATGACCAATTGGGCTACCAATGGCTGGCAGCCTGAACAGGCGGAGTATGAAGCATCAGTTGCGCTGTTTACCTCCGGAAAGTCTGCATTTTCGTTGAACGGCGTATGGGAAGTTCCCACGATGATCGATCTGGAGAAGAAAGGAACGCTTGGCTATAAATGGGGAGCGGTTCAGGTGCCCAATCTAATGGGAACACAGACGACGTGGGCAGATTCCCATTCCTTTGCGATCCCGGCCAACAACAAGATGTCACCTGAAAAACGCAAGGCCGTCATGACAGTGATCGGTTGGATGGAGAAAAACTCACTCGCTTGGGCAGAGGCCGGACACATCCCGGCTTACAAGGAAGTGGCCGAAGGCGAGGCGTTCAGGAAGATGGAGCCGAATGCCACCTATGCGGCGCTCGCAAACACTGCCTCTTATGACCCGCGTTCGCCAATCGCTGGTGTAGCATCGCCAGCCTACGATGCAGCCATCAATGTGATCTCCCCGGCCATTCATGGCTATGCTGAGCCAATGCAGGCTGCGGAACAGATCAAACAGGACCTCCAGGAGAAGTTGAAATGATGACGTGCCGGTGGTCGCGCGTTAGGGCACGGCCACCAATAATTCTGGGGAGGTTCCTGACGTGCCTATGTTGACAAACCGGCGCAAGGAGATGGCCGTTGCCGCTTCGCTCGTTGCACCATTCGTGCTGACGTTCGTGGTGGTATTTCTTTACCCGACAATCCGGCTCGTGCAATTGAGCTTCACCAATGCGCCCCTCATCGGTTCAGGGGAATGGGTAGGATTTGACAATTTCATACGGCTTTTATCTGACAGGCTATTTCTGACGTCGTTGAAGAACAACGGATATTTCGTGCTCTTGACGGTCGTTCCGACAACTGCTGTGGCGCTAGGCTTCGCATTGATGATCAGGCGCCTGCGTGGCGCTTTGCAGGCGTTGGCGCTGGCGATTTTCTTCCTGCCATACATATTGCCTGTGTCTGTCGTTACGCAGATATGGACATGGATGTTGGACTTTCAGTTCGGCGTATTGCAGCCGGTGATAGAGTTTTTCACTGGAAAGCCCGTTTCTGTTTTCAAGAATCCCTATTGGGTCATGCCGACGGTTGCTGCCGTAACGATCTGGTGGACGAACGGATTCAATGTCCTGCTTTTCATCGCCGGTCTGCGCAATATTTCAAAGGACTACTACGAAGCCGCACAACTCGACGGCGCCACGCGACGACAGTTGTTCACAAAGGTAACCTGGCCGCTCCTTTGGCCGGTCACTGCCTTGGTGTTGACCCTTCAGCTGATATTGCAGTTGAAAATCTTCGATCAGGTCTATTTGCTTAGCAGTGGTGGACCGTTCAACTCGTCTTACGTGCTGCTCTTGATGGTTTACCGTGAGGCCTTTCAGTTAAACCACGGCGGCTATGCCTCAACGATTGCGCTTGTGCTGTTCATTATTATCGCAATGCTCTCGGTTCTGCAGTTCCAGCTCCTTCGTGCAGGAGGACGTCGATGAAATCGGTCAAAAAAATCGAAAACTGGGTATTGACGGCCGGCACTTTTCTCGCTGCGGCATTGTGGATTTTTCCGCTCTATTGGGCCTTTATAACCTCGATTCGCTCAGAGGAACGCGTGGTTTCGGATGGGGCGGGTATTCTCCCGGACGAAATCAATCTAACCTCGTATGTTGACATCCTCTGGAACACCAATCTCATCAATTGGTACATAAACTCGATCGGTACCGCTATCATCATTACGATAACGGTGATCCTGTCCGGCATGATGTGTGCTTATGCCATTTCCCAGATGCGGTTTCCCGGGAGGCGTATTCTCTATGGGGTGGTGCTGGCAAGCTTCATGGTACCTTCACAGGCTCTGATTGTAACCCAATTCATCCTGATCAACGACATGGGTCTCATCAATACCTGGGCTGGCATAATTTTGCCGCAGCTTATCGTTCCGGTTGTGATCATCGTCTACAAGCAGTTTTTCGATGCCGTGCCGAAGGAGATGCGCGAGGCTGTGGTGCTCGACGGAGGTGGCGATTACACACTCCTGTTTAAGATCTACTTGCCATTAAACTGGGGCATCACTACAGCGCTGGCCATCATCACCTTCATCATGGCCTGGAACCAGTTTTTTTGGCCCTTCCTTGCAGTCACTACAGAGGACATGATGACGATCCCTGTTGGTATTACACAGGTCAAGGACGCGTTTGGCGTGTTCTATGCACGGTTGATGTCGGTTGCGCTACTTGGGGCGATGCCTGTCGCGGTAGCATATCTGATTTTTCAAAAGAAAGTCACCGAGGCAGTCATGATCTCGTCGGGTGTCAAAGGATAAAAGGTGCCCGACTGTCATCGGTCCCGCTTTGGCACAACCGGGGCGGGTCGTACTTGTTGCCATGACAAGCAGAGTTCTTGCTGTAAGAAGTGCCGCTTAGTACCATCATAGCATTGTTCACGCCTCGATTTGGACGAGGAAGACTACTTGCAACCCTGAAAACAATACGAAGGTTTCCTAGCGAACAACTGCCCTCGAGGGCAAAACCGGACGACCTCCATATTCAAGGAAAAACCGCTCGCGCTATCGAGATAATCCATCCGGTGTCCGAGGCAGGGACAGTTAGTTTACCGACTTTACGGCTTTGAGGATGACGTCTGCGGTTTCTTTCGGATGAGACATGTAGACCATATGGCTCGACTTGATGTCCGTGGTTTTGGTTCCTGCCCGCTTGTACATCCAACGCAGCAACTCTGGAGGAATAACCCGGTCCTCGGTCGTTACGATGCCGAATGTCGGTTTCCCATGCCATGCCGCTTGGTGGAACCTTACCTGATAGGTTTCCAAAGTCATCGGCTTCGAGGATGCGGACATGAAGTCGGTTACATCTTTGGGAAGGTCTGCGGCGATCGTGTCATGATACGTCATCGGGCTAGGAACAAAAGTGTGAGCGTCGAGCATCTCCATATCGATTTTCATCGGGTACCGCTGGGAGAGTTCGGTCAAGTTCTCGCCTTTGTCGGGCTGCAGGGCGGCCACGTACACCAGCACCTTTACCACGTCGTCGGTTCCTGCCTCCGTGATCACCGCTCCGCCGTAACTATGACCAACGAGTACTGTAGGACCCTTCTGCTGCTTGAGGATGAGCCGGGTGGCGGCGATGTCGTCCGCCAAACTGGTGTGCGGCAGTTGGACGACGCTAACTTTCAGACCCTTCGCTCTCAGAATGTCGTAAACTGGCCGCCACCCTGATGCGTCCATCGTCGCACCGTGAACCAGCACAATATTTGTGGCATCCGCAAAGGCGGGGACAGCCATGGAGATTCCAATAAGGGCTGCCAGCATAAGTTTCTTCATTGTCTCACACCTCTTAACTCAATTTCATGTCTCGAATATAGCGAACGGACCGCCTATCTATTAGATCATGTAATTCGCATGTCCCTATCGATGAGTTAGATAAATGGATCGCCTCGTACTTCGTGACCTTGCCGTCTTCGAGACCGTAGCAAGACACCAGAGTTTTACGGCTGCCGCAGCCGAGCTTGGAATTTCGCAATCGTCGCTCAGCTATGCGGTAAGGCAGCTTGAGCAACGTGTCGGCGTAGCTTTGCTTGCCAGGACGACACGCACCGTCGCGCCGACCGAGGCGGGAAGGCAACTTCTCGGGACGCTCGTACCAGCCCTTCGGGATATCGGCGACGAACTGGCCAACCTGCAGGAGATGCGTTCTATTGTTTCAGGTGCCGTTCGGTTGACGATGGTTCCTGTCGCCTACGAGACCATTCTTCGTCCGTCACTTACGTCGTTTCGCGAGAAATATCCGAATGTGTCAATTGAGGTGTCGATCGACGAGGGATTTAGCGATGTCGTAGCCCAAGGATTCGACGGAGGTATCCGGTTCGGTAACCTGGTCGATAGGGATATGGTCGCTGTACCTCTTACGCGATCCGCACCTGTTATGATCGTGGGCTCCCCGGAGTATCTTCAAAAACACGGTCCGGTTCCCACGCATCCCAACGACCTCTCGGCGCATATCTGCATCGGATATCGTTTCGTCAGCTCGACGAGGCTCTACCGCTGGCCGTTGTCGAAAAAGGGCAAGACTGTCGAGTTCAAAACAGGCGGCCATCTGGTATTCAACGATGGAGAGGCGATACGCTCCGCGGCTCTCGACGGCTTGGGGCTCGCCTACCTTTTCGAGGTTCAGGTTCGCGGGGATATCAAGTCTGGGCGACTCGTCTCTGTCTTGTCCGACTGGCTTCCGGATTTGCCGGGTTTTAGCCTTTACTATCCGGATCGGACCAGAACATCTCCAGCGTTCAGGGCATTGATCAATCACTTACGGCTGTTGCGCGCCGACAATAAAACCATTGAGCCATCTTGACGACCGAGCGCAGATTGCCATGCCATGCCATGCCACGCAGCCAGCGAGGTAGGTAAGAGGGAGGCAACAGCACGGAGGTATTGATACAGCCGATCTGATTGAGATAGCGACTGATCGTTGCTCTAGGGGCAACGAGACCGCGCACGCTACTGACCGCCTTTAATACCAGGGGGTGGTCCAACCGAACCGCGTTCGATGAGTGATGTGTCTATAACAACTCTTTTGGGTGTGTGGGTTTCCCCTTTTAATCGCCGAATGAGAAGTTCCGCAATGGTTTTACCCAGTGTGTAGGCTGGCTGATCAATGACTGTAATGGGCGGACTCGTCACGCTTGTCCAATCTGCGTCATGGAAGGTAATTAATGATATATCCTCGGGAATACGCAGTCCGCGTTCGCGAATGACTTTGAATACTTCGAGAGCGATCAGGCTATCGGATGCAAGGATCGCCGTTGGTCGATCATGTTTCGAAAGAAGGTTCTCAGTGATTGTCCGTGTCTCTTGCGAATTCGTTGCGCCGAGTTGCACAAATCTCTCAGGTTTTTCTACGCCGCTCGCCCGACACGCAGCGAGAAAACCCTCGATACGCTCGCGAACTGAGGATGTGTAGATTTGCTTAAGCTCTCGATATTCGCGTCCAGCGAAATCAACTGCCGTGACATAAGCAATATTGCGATGCCCAGCCTCCGTCAAAATCTTCGTTGCCCGCATCGCAGCATCCCGGTCATCGACGGTAACCGTATCAACGTCGAAATCAGATAAAGCGCGATCGAGGAGGGCCAACGGCCTGCCAGAACGGTGGATTTCCCGCAAATGCGACACGTCACGGGATTCTGAGGGGGTGACGATCAGCCCGTCCACGCGTTTGCCGATCAAGACACGCACGGCAGCTTTCTCGACCTCGATTTGTTCACTGGAGTTTGCCAGGATAACGTTGAATCCCGCGGCTCTCGCTACATCGCTAATGCCGCGGACAGCAAAGCTGAAGAATGAGTTCTCTATGTCGCCGACGACCACACCGATAATTCCGGATTTTCCGGTCGTCATGCTTCGGGCCAGCTCATTGGGCCGATAATCCAGTGCCTTGGCAGCTGCTAGTACATCTGCGCGGACTTTTTCGCTGACAACGCCATATCCGCCCAGAACGCGTGCGGCAGTTGCTTTCGAGACGTTGGCCTCTCGCGCCACATCGCTGACGGTAACGGATCGAGATTTTTGAGCAGCAGTTTCCATATTTCAAGCACTACAAGGGTTGTTGACGGAAGGTCAATGTGAATATATCAATTAGCATTGAGACCGGTCTCAATCAATAAGAGACCGGTCTCATATGGCAATTTTTGTTTCTCAGCGATCCGGGCAATCTAAGAGCCGATAGCAATGAAGGGTCAGCCCGCCAGTTTCAAGTGCATGCCAAATTAGAAAAATAACTTTCAGAGTGGAGAACAAGACATGAGCAAATTAATACTCTTCAGCAGGATGATGAAGTCTGCCCGGGTTGGGATGATGACCTTGTCATTCGCGCTTGCCGGTTTTGGGGCCGTTTCCAGCATGGCGGCGGCCAAAGACAACCCTTATGGTTTGATTGACGAGAAAGTCATAAGCGTTGGCACGATGGGTGACGCAAAGCCCTACACGTTTACAACCGCGGATGGCCAATTCACTGGTTTCGACATCGAGCTTTTTCTGAATGTTGCAAGCAGACTTGGTTTTGGAAAAGATCAGGTGGTTTTCACGGGGCAGGAGTTCTCGGCACTCATGCCGTCCGTTGCCAATGAACGTTTTGATGTGGCTGTCGCCGCCATTGGAACGACGGAAGCACGCAAGAAGACTGTAGACTTTTCCGACGGTTATCTTGCCGGGTATCTCTCCGTTCTCACAGCCGATAAGGCAATTACATCCGCTGATGGATTGAAAGGCAAACGGTTGGGTGTGGTGCAGGGGACTCTTCAGGAAATCTATGCTGCCAAAAATTTCGCTGGCACGGACCTTGTCAGATTTCCCGACAACAATTCGGCAGTTTCGGGCCTCAACAACGGAACGATCGATGCCCATTTCCTCGATTATGAGGCCGCAAAGCAATATGGTGAACGTTATCCGGAACTCAAGATCGCGGTGAATATCCCCTCCTTCGATGCCCCAGCAGGTTTCGTTATTCGCAAAGGCAACGATGCGTTCCGAACGGCATTAGACACGGCCCTCCATGCGGCAATGCAGGATGGGACCTGGAAGACGCTTTATGAAAAGTGGTTTCCAGGCTCACCTATGCCCGACGCGTACCTTCCCAAGAAATGACCGTATGGCCGCTGCTTTGACGCCTGAAGGCGGCGGCCTTGCGGCTTGATCTTTATGGTCAATGCAACAAAAGGGGAATGGGATGAATTGGCTTGAAAATCTGCGTCGAAGTTTTCTGGATTGGGACGCAATGGCGGCGGTTTTGCCCGCCATGATCACCGTCGGAGTGAAAAACACCTTGATCCTTGCTGCGGCCTCGACCGTGCTTGGACTTCTTATTGGTCTATTGCTGGCAGTCATGGGCATATCCCGCTCAAGATGGTTGAGGCTTCCCGCGCGTATTTACACTGATGTCTTCCGCGGACTGCCCGCAATCGTGACCATTCTTCTCATTGGACAGGGATTTGCCCGTATAGGCCGGGAGATTTTCGGTCCTTCGCCTTACCCTCTTGGGATTCTCGCACTCAGCCTGATTGCAGGTGCCTATATCGGAGAAATTATTCGATCCGGTATTCAGAGCGTTGAGCGCGGGCAGATGGAAGCCTGTCGGGCCCTCAGTATGAGTTACGGGCAGGGGATGCGCCTGATTGTGATCCCGCAAGGAATCAGGCGTGTATTGCCGGCACTCGTTAATCAATTCATTGGAAACGTCAAAGACTCAAGTCTCGTATATTTTCTTGGTTTGCTGGCTTCAGAACGCGAGATATTCCGCGTTGGTCAGGATCAGGCCGTTGTTACCGGAAACCTGTCACCCCTTCTGCTCGCCGGAATCTTCTATCTCCTTATTACGGTCCCACTGACCCACGTGGTGAATTACATTGATAACGGCCTGCGGCTTGGCAAGCATAAGAGCGGTTCTGTTACGAGTGGACTTGCCGAGGTCAGCGAACTGGAGGGTATTCACAATGACAACGGTGCCCGCGACAGGCAGTCGACGACTGCCCGGAGTGAAGCCAGCAAGCCGCGTTTCAAGGGCGGAAGTCTCGGGGTCAGCAATCTGGATATGTCATACGGCGATCTCGACGTGCTCAAGCAGGTAACCTTGGCGATAAAACCGGGCACTGTCACATGTATTATCGGGCCATCCGGTTCGGGAAAATCAACGTTGCTGCGTTGCATCAATCGGCTTGTCGAACCGAAGGGCGGCGATGTGCGCATCGATGGTGAGAGTATTCTAGCGATGAAACCCGAGAAGCTGCGCAGACGCGTCGGGATGGTTTTCCAGCATTTCAACCTATTTCCGGATCATACGGCGCTTGAGAACGTCATGCTTGCGTTGACCAAGATAAAGGGCCTGCCCAAGGCGGAAGCGGAGCGTATTGCACATGCACGGCTTACCGATGTTGGGCTGGAAGCCCGCAGTCATCATCGCCCCAGCCGTCTTTCCGGGGGACAACAGCAACGGGTGGCGATAGCCCGTGCACTGGCTATGGATCCGGAGGTCATCCTCTTCGATGAGGTCACGAGTGCGCTTGATCCGGAACTGGTGAAAGGGGTTCTCAACCTTTTGGCTGATTTGGGGCAACGTGGCATGACCATGGTTGTCGTCACGCACGAGATGGGTTTCGCTCGTAAGGTGGCCGATCAGGTTGTCTTCATGGACGAGGGCCGTGTTGTTGAGGTGGGCACACCAAGCTCCATTTTTGACCATCCCCAAAGCTCCCGGCTGAAACGTTTTCTGGCCGAGGTTCTGTAACCGTCTATTGAATGCAAGTTCAATCTGAATCCATCATACTAATGAAAGTCTCTATCATGAATTCATCTTCCTTGGTGTCGAAAGTCATTGTCGTTGGCGGCGGTATTTTTGGTGTCTCGTCCGCTGTCCATCTTACTCGCTTGGGTGTTCAAACGATCCTCGTCAACGACGGTCCTTTGGCAAGCGGTGCATCGGGGCGCTCATTAGCCTGGCTGAATTCTTCGCGGAAACGCTCGGATGAATACCACCGTTTGCGGATGGCCGGCATAGATCGTTATCGCACCCTGGCAGCAAAGTATCCCGATGTCGCGTGGCTGCGTTTCGATGGAGGGCTAACGTGGGACGCAGACGATGATGCGAATGAGATTGCAGCGGTTTTTAGGTATGAACGCGACATCGGATACGATGCTCAGCTCCTTTCTGCGGATGAGATCGCAGCCGTTACGCCTGGCGTTGATAAGCGCTCTGTCACACCGCAAGGGGCTGTCTTCAATCCCGGCGAGGGTTGGGTTGATCTGCCCAGTCTAATAGACATCTTGAGTCAGGAGTTTTTGGAACGCGGTGGCACGCTGGTGACCGATGCAGGCTTGGCCATGGTTATGGTTGAGAATGGCCGCGCAACTGGGGTTACTTTGGCAAGTGGTATCACCTTCGAAGCCGATGCGGTCCTATTGGCTACCGGAGCCAATGTTCCGGGCACAGCGGCCGAGACGGGGCATTTTATTCCCGATGGCACACCGATTGCGTTACTTGTCCGGACGAAGCCGACACAATTGCCTCTTCGGGCTGTATTGAATACCCCTCGTGTGGCGATCAGACCGACGCCGACCGGCGCACTCGTACTCGATTCTGCATGGTCGGAGGAAGAGGTCATCGTGCGGCCGGGCGGTATCTACAAAGTAAAAGATTCGACGGTGGCAAGGCTCCTCGAAGAAGCTTCGAAAGTGCTCGACGGCAACCCAAAGTTGGAACTCGACACCTATTTCGTTGGACCGAAACCAATTCCTGGAGACGGGGAACCGGTTTTTGGGCAGCTCAATGACATCGCACGATACTACATTGCGTTCAGCCACAGTGGTGCAACCCTCGGCCTGATTGCAGGAGAATTGCTGGCTGGCGAAATTGCCAGCGGGCAATTGAATCCACTTCTGGAAACCTTCCGTCCGGGGCGGTTCGGATAATTATCCTGTTCATGATGCCCCTCGGTGGTTAAGATACCCAAGTTTACGAGGGGTATCATTCGCCACTTCTTGCCAGGGTTCCTCCAACAGCAATCAGGCTTGGATTAAAGATTCTGACAATACGAGGCAGACCCGTAAGCTTTCGTCAGGCTTATACATATCGCTCGGCTATCGTCGTCCCTTTCGTGATCCAGACCATCATAGCCGACGGACCACTCAGATAGGGACAGTTCTCGCAAAGTGTGGAGACTGGTCGAAAAACTCGATCAGGAGTTCGGTGAGGACCCGTATTTTCCGTGCGGGATGCTGACCTGGCGGGCGGATGACATATGCACCTGCGGGGGCGGCGGATAACGAGTCATGATCGGTACGAGCGCACCGGAGGCCACATATTCGTGGGTGAGGCAATCGGGCAGGTAAGCGATTCCGAGTCCTGCCGCCGCGGCGGCGACGAGAGCTGTGCCGTTGTCTGCCTGAATCAACTCGCCATCACATTCCCGTCGCAGCCGTGGCTGGCGAAACGTCCGGCGCTGTTTGCGTGATAGCCATAAACCGTCCTTTGCCATCCACTTGCGCAGCGTCTCGCGCGATACGGAAAATCCTTGCTCAGAAAGCTTCTCGGCAGCCAGCGTCGGCCCAAAGTCCGCGTAACGTTCCCGCACCAGTTGCAGCGCCAAGTCACGCACGCCATCATTGATGCGGTTGTTCGATCGTCGGCCGCGGCCGCGATGACGCAGCGCCGCAGCGCCTTCAAAACAGAAGGTCCGCAGGATCCGCTGCACCTGACGCACGCTCAACGACAGCACAATGGCCGCCGAAGCCAGCGTGCGGCCACCTTCAACAACCTCTGACAAAACCTCAATACGATGCAGTTCGCGCTCGCTCATCAAAATCAGTCCCAAAATCCGCATCCCAAATCTCGTTGCAATCAACGAGAAGGTGACACAGCGACGTTTCTACTTTGCAGAAACAGGACACTTTAACTTTGTGGTGTGAGTTCACGCTGAAGCGCGACTTGCGCGCTTTTGAAGCTAACCCGCACGCCGTCTCTGTGCGAGCAGTTTTTGCCGGAAGACTTCTGCTG
>NZ_JACGXN010000013.1 GCF_014138285.1 Phyllobacterium myrsinacearum | reverse complement strand
CCCGGCGACAACATCTCGGTTGATGTGACGCTGATCGTCCCGATCGCAATGGAAGAGAAGCTCCGCTTCGCTATCCGTGAAGGTGGCCGCACCGTCGGTGCTGGCATCGTCGCTTCGATCATTGAATAATATTAAGGTTTTATGCAGAGGCGCCTGTTATAGGCGTCTCCGCTAAACAAGGAAAAGATGAAATGAACGGTCAAAACATCCGCATTCGCCTCAAGGCGTTTGATCATCGGATCCTTGACGATTCGACGCGGGAAATCGTGTCGACTGCCAAGCGTACCGGTGCCAATGTGCGCGGACCGATCCCGCTTCCTACACGGATCGAGAAGTTCACAGTAAACCGCTCGCCGCACATCGACAAGAAGAGCCGCGAACAGTTCGAGATGCGCACACATAAGCGTCTTCTCGATATCGTAGACCCAACCCCGCAGACAGTAGACGCGCTGATGAAGCTCGATCTTTCCGCTGGTGTTGATGTCGAGATCAAGCTGTAAGGCTTGAGGACGGAAGGACGAACCGATGCGTTCAGGTGTAATTGCACAGAAGCTGGGCATGACTCGCGTCTACAATGACGCAGGCGAGCATGTACCAGTGACAGTTCTTCGTATGGAGAATTGCCATGTCGTGGCTCAGCGTACAGTCGAGAAGAATGGCTACACAGCTGTTCAGCTCGGTGTTGGACTGGCCAAAGTAAAGAATACAACGCAGGCATTGCGCGGTCATTTCGCGAAGGCCTCTGTTGAGCCAAAGGCGAAAGTGGCTGAGTTCCGCGTTTCTGCCGACAACCTTCTGGATGTCGGTGTTGAGATCACGGCCGAGCATTTCGTTGCTGGTCAGAAGGTTGATGTGACGGGAACATCGATCGGTAAAGGTTTTGCCGGTTCGATGAAGCGCCACAACTTCGGTGGTCACCGCGCCACACACGGTAACTCGGTAACACACCGCGCTCACGGTTCGACCGGTCAGCGTCAGGATCCGGGCAAAGTGTTCAAGGGCAAGAAGATGGCCGGTCACATGGGTCAGACCCGTGTGACGACCCAGAACATCGAAGTTGTTTCGACGGATCTGGATCGTGGTCTCATTCTCGTTCGTGGTGCTGTTCCTGGCTCCAAGGGTGCATGGATACTGGTGCGTGATGCCGTCAAGGTAGCGCTGCCGGCAACTGCCCCCAAGCCAGCTGGTGTTCGCCAGGCCGCAAACACCGTAGCAGCTGTGTCTGATGCAGAAGTAGCTCAGACGACTGAGGGAGCCGAATAATGGATCTCACAATTACAACACTTGAAGGCAAGGACGCCGGCAAGGTCAAGCTCTCGGAAGAGATCTTCGGTCTTGAGCCACGCGACGACATCCTTCAGCGCATGGTCCGTTACCAGCTCGCTCGCAAGCAGCAGGGAACGCACAAGGCAAAGGGTCGTTCGGAAATCGCACGCACCGGCGCCAAGATGTACAAGCAGAAGGGTACGGGCCGCGCCCGTCACCATTCGGCACGTGCTCCGCAGTTCCGCGGCGGTGGTAAGGCTCATGGTCCGGTTGTTCACAGCCATGATCATGACCTGCCTAAGAAGGTTCGCGCTCTTGCGCTCCGTCATGCCCTGTCTGCCAAGGTAAAGGCTTCCGAACTCATCATCATCGATGAGCTGGCCGCTACCGACGCAAAGACAAAGGTACTTGTTTCGCAGTTCGCCAAGCTGGGCTTCGAAAATGCGCTTCTCATCGGCGGTGCCGAGATTGATGCGAATTTCCGTCGCGCTGCTTCGAACATCCCGAACATCGATGTTCTGCCAATTCAGGGCATCAATGTTTATGACATCCTGCGTCGCGGCAAGCTTGTGCTTTCCAAGGCTGCAGTTGAAGCTCTCGAGGAGCGTTTCAAATGACCGATCTTCGCCATTACGACGTGATCGTCAGCCCGGTTATCACCGAAAAGTCGACCCTGGTTTCTGAACATAACCAGGTCGTCTTCAACGTGGCTCGCAAGGCAACGAAGCCGGAAATCAAGGCCGCAGTCGAAGCGCTGTTTCGCGTGAAGGTAACTGCAGTCAATACAGCTGTGCGCAAAGGCAAGGTGAAGCGGTTCCGCGGCATCGTCGGGCGCCAGAGTGATGTCAAGAAAGCAGTCGTGACGCTTGCCGAAGGGCAGTCGATCGATGTTTCGACTGGTCTCTGAGGGGCCGTGGAGTAAAGACAATGGCACTCAAACATTATAATCCAACCACACCAAGCCAGCGTCAGCTGGTCATTGTGGACCGTTCGGAGCTCTACAAGGGCAAGCCTGTAAAGGCGCTGACCGAAGGTCTTCATTCAAAGGGTGGTCGTAACAACACCGGTCGCGTCACTGCACGCTATCAGGGTGGTGGTCACAAGCGCACATACCGCTTTGTAGATTTCAAGCGCCGCAAGCATGACGTGGCTGCCAAGGTTGAACGCCTTGAATACGATCCGAACCGGACCGCATTCATTGCACTCATCCGCTACGAAGACGGTGAGCTGAGCTACATCCTGGCTCCTCAGCGTTTGGCCGTTGGCGACAGCGTTATCGCTGGCGCACAGACAGACGTGAAGCCAGGCAATGCGATGCCATTGTCGTCGATCCCGGTTGGCACCATCATCCACAACGTGGAGATGAAGCCAGGCAAGGGCGGTCAGATCGCTCGCTCCGCCGGCACCTATGCGCAGCTCGTTGGCCGCGACCAGGGTATGGCAATCCTTCGCCTGAATTCAGGTGAACAGCGCCTCGTCCACGGTTCGTGCTTTGCTACGGTCGGTGCAGTATCCAATCCGGACCATGGCAATATCAGCCTTGGTAAGGCAGGCCGCAGTCGTTGGCTTGGCAAGCGTCCGCACGTTCGCGGTGTTGCCATGAACCCGGTTGATCACCCGCACGGTGGTGGTGAAGGTCGTACGTCAGGTGGTCGTCATCCTGTTTCTCCGTGGGGCAAGCCTACGAAGGGCAAGAAGACGCGCTCCAACAAGTCGACGGACAAGTTCATCGCTCGTTCGCGTCATCAGCGCAAGAAGTAAGAGAGGTAGTCTGAAATGGCTCGTTCAGTTTGGAAAGGCCCGTTCATCGATGGCTATCTTCTCAAGAAGGCTGAGAAGGTACGTGAGGGCGGTCGCAGTGAAGTTATCAAGATCTGGAGCCGGCGCTCCACGATCCTGCCACAGTTCGTCGGTCTGACCTTCGGTGTGTATAACGGTAACAAGCATGTGCCGGTTTCGGTCAACGAAGAGATGATCGGACACAAGTTTGGTGAGTTCGCTCCGACGCGTACCTATTACGGTCATGGCGCGGATAAGAAAGCGAAGAGGAAATAAAGATGGGCAAGGCTAAGGCTCCGCGCCAGCTTAAGGACAACGAGGCGAAAGCCGTTGCCCGTACGCTCCGTATCAGCCCTCAGAAGCTGAATCTGGTGGCTGCTTTGATCCGTGGCAAGAAGGTTAACGCCGCTCTTGCCGATCTGGAATTTTCGCGTAAGCGGATTGCAGGAACGGTGAAAAAGACTCTCGAATCAGCTATCGCCAATGCAGAAAACAACCATGACCTGGATGTTGATGCTCTGGTTGTTGCTGAAGCCTACGTTGGCAAGTCAATCGTGATGAAGCGTTTCCACGTTCGTGGTCGCGGTCGTGCAAGCCGGATCGAGAAGCCATTCTCGCATCTGACGATCGTTGTCCGCGAAGCTGAGGAAAAAGGGGAGGCCGCATAATGGGCCAGAAGATTAATCCGGTTGGCTTCCGCCTTGGCATCAACCGGACCTGGGACTCGCGTTGGTACGCGAACACAGGTGAATACGGCAAGCTGCTGCATGAAGACCTGAAGATCCGCAAGTATCTGATGGAAGAGCTGAAGCAGGCCGCCATTTCCAAGGTTGTGATCGAACGTCCGCACAAGAAGTGCCGCGTGACGATCCATGCTGCACGTCCAGGTCTGATCATCGGCAAGAAGGGCGCCGATATCGAGAAGTTGCGCCGCAAGCTGTCAGAAATGACGAATGCAGACACAACACTCAATATCGTTGAAGTCCGCAAGCCGGAAACAGATGCAGTCCTGGTTGCGCAGTCTATCGCTCAGCAGCTGGAACGCCGTGTTGCATTCCGCCGTGCCATGAAGCGTGCCGTTCAGTCGGCCATGCGTCTTGGTGCAGAAGGCATTCGTATCAATTGTTCGGGTCGTCTCGGCGGCGCGGAAATTGCGCGTATGGAATGGTACCGTGAAGGCCGTGTGCCTTTGCATACACTTCGTGCCGATATCGATTACGGAACTGCTGAAGCACACACCGCCTACGGCATCTGTGGCGTCAAGGTCTGGGTATTCAAGGGCGAGATCCTTGAGCATGACCCAATGGCCTCTGAACGTCGCGCTGTTGAAGGTGATGGTCATCAGGGTCAGAACCGTCGCCGCGAAAACGCTTAAAATAGCGTCTTTCCGGAAAGAGAATTTTGGAGTAGAGAACAATGCTGCAGCCTAAGCGCACAAAGTTCCGCAAGCAGTTCAAGGGCCGTATCCACGGCGCGTCGAAAGGCGGCACGGATCTTAATTTTGGTGCTTTCGGCCTGAAGGCCCTCGAGCCGAACCGCGTTACCGCGCGTGAGATCGAGGCCGCTCGCCGTGCAATTACCCGTCACATGAAGCGTGCCGGCCGTGTGTGGATCCGGATTTTCCCGGATGTGCCAGTAACATCGAAGCCTACCGAAGTCCGCATGGGTAAAGGTAAGGGTTCGGTGGACTACTGGGCTTCTCGTGTAGCACCAGGCCGCGTCATGTTTGAGCTCGACGGCGTTTCGGAAGAAGTGGCTCGTGAGGCTCTTCGCCTCGGAGCGGCAAAACTTTCGGTCAAGACGCGCTTTATTCAGCGCATCGCAGAATAAGGGGTGGATGTTATGAAATCCGCAGAAGTTCGGGCTTTGAGCCTCGATCAGTTGAATGAAGAGTTGGCTACGCTGAAGAAAGAGCAGTTCAACCTGCGCTTCCAGAAGGCGACTGGCCAGTTGGAGAAAACCGCACGTGTCCGGCAGATTCGCCGTGATATCGCGCGCATCAAGACAGTCGCCCGCCAGAAAGCGGTCGTAAGCAAGGCTTAAGGAAAAAACCATGCCTAAACGCATTCTGCAGGGCGTTGTCGTCAGCGACAAAAACGACAAGACCGTCGTGGTCAAGGTCGAGCGGCGCTATTCGCACCCGCTACTCCAGAAGACTGTTCGCCAGTCCAAGAAGTACAAGGCGCACGACGAGAATAACCAGTTCAAGGTTGGCGATGCCGTTTCCATCCAGGAATCGAAGCCAATCTCGAAAGACAAGCGTTGGGTTGTCGTAACTGACGCCCCAGCAAGTTAATATTAATATCTGTATGTAAGTACGCAACAATCGCGAGGGGCAAGGAAAGCCCAGTCCGGTTGAACAAGAAGAAGGCGGCTAGTCATGATTCAGATGCAAACAAACCTCGACGTCGCGGATAATTCCGGCGCCCGTCGTGTCATGTGCATCAAGGTGCTGGGCGGTTCGAAGCGGAAATATGCTTCGGTCGGCGACATTATTGTCGTTTCGATCAAGGAAGCAATTCCGCGCGGCCGTGTAAAAAAGGGTGACGTGATGAAGGCTGTGGTTGTTCGTACAGCCAAAGACATCCGTCGCGCAGATGGTAGCGTTATTCGTTTCGACAAGAACGCAGCTGTCCTGATCGACAACAAGAAAGAGCCTATCGGCACGCGTATCTTCGGACCGGTTCCGCGCGAACTTCGCGCAAAGAACCACATGAAGATCATCTCGCTGGCTCCAGAAGTACTCTAAAGGAGCAGACGATGCAGAAAATCCGTAAAGGCGACCGCGTTGTCGTTCTTGCTGGTAAGGACAAGGGTCGTACCGGCGAAGTAATCAAAGTTTTGCCGAAGGACGAGCAGGCGCTCGTTCGCGGCGTTAATCTTGTCAAGCGTCACCAGAAGCAGACACAGACCCAGGAAGCCGGCATCATTTCGAAAGAAGCGCCGCTCCATCTGTCAAACCTCGCTGTCGCCGATCCCAAGGATGGCAAGCCGACCCGCGTTGGCTTCAAAGTCCTTGAAAATGGCGACAAGGTACGTGTAGCAAAGCGTTCAGGAGATCTGATCGATGGCTAATCCAGCTGCAAAGATCGAACCGCGCTTGAAGAAGCAGTACCTTGAAGTGGTACGCAAAGATCTTCTCGAGCAGTTCAAATATGACAACGAGATGCAGATTCCCCGCATCACCAAAGTTGTTCTCAACATGGGCGTTGGTGAAGCTACGGCTGATTCCAAGAAGCCAACTGTCGCAGCTGAAGATCTGGCATTGATTGCTGGTCAGAAGCCGGTTATTACCCGGGCGCGTAATTCAATCGCTACCTTCAAGGTACGTGAGAATATGCCGATCGGCACGAAGGTTACCCTTCGTAAAGAACGTATGTACGAATTTCTGGATCGCCTGATCACGATCGCGCTACCGCGCGTTCGAGATTTCCGCGGTCTGAACCCAAAGAGCTTTGATGGTCGTGGCAATTTTGCCATGGGTATCAAGGAACACATTGTGTTCCCGGAAATCAACTACGATAAGGTTGATCAGATCTGGGGCATGGACATCATCGTTTGCACGACTGCGAAGACGGACGACGAAGCACGCGCTCTTTTGCGCGCCTTCAACTTCCCCTTCCGCCAGTAACGGCAAGCGTAGCGAGGTATTTGAAATGGCAAAGACTAGCGCAGTCGAAAAGAACAAGCGCCGTGGTTTGCTCGTCAAGCAGTATGCTGCAAAGCGTGCGCGTTTGAAGGCAGTCGTGATGAATCAGTCGCTTCCTCTGGATGAGCGCTTCCGCGCAACCATCCAGCTGGCAGAACTGCCACGCAATTCCACCAAGGTTCGTATTCGCAATCGTTGTGAAATATCGGGTCGTCCGCGCGGTTATTACCGCAAACTGAAAATGTCGCGTATCGCATTGCGCCAGCTGGGTTCGCTCGGCCAGGTGCCTGGCATCGTGAAGTCGAGCTGGTAAGGGAGAAGACAGATGTCTATGACAGATCCTCTCGGCGATATGCTGACACGTATCCGTAACGCAATCATGCGCAAGAAGGGCAAGGTTTCTACGCCTGCCTCCAAGCTGCGCGCACGCGTTCTGGATGTTCTTCAGTCCGAAGGTTATATCCGCGGATACAGCCAGGTTGATTTTGAAAACGGCAAGTCCGAGATCGAAATCGAACTGAAGTATTTTGAGAATGTACCAGTAATCCGTGAGATTACCCGTATTTCGAAGCCTGGCCGTCGCGTTTACGTTTCGGTCAAGTCGATCCCGCAGGTTGCAAACGGTCTTGGTATTTCGATCCTGTCGACGCCGAAAGGCGTGATGGCAGACCACGAGGCACGTGAACAGAATGTCGGCGGCGAATTGCTCTGCCGTATATTCTAACCGCTGCTTGAAAAGGTTTGAAAAATGTCTCGTATCGGTAAAAAACCAGTGGCAGTCCCGCAGGGTGTAACAGCCAGCGTTGACGGCCAGACCGTTAAGGCCAAGGGCCCTAAAGGTGAACTGAGCTTCGTCGCCAATGACGAAGTTCTGGTCAAGTTCGAAGATAACGCCGTTCGCGTTGATCCGCGTGACAGCAGCAAGACCGCACGGTCAAAGTGGGGCATGAGCCGCACGATGATCGTCAACATCTTCACAGGTGTTAAGGACGGTTTTGAAAAGCGTCTCGAGATCAATGGTGTTGGTTATCGTGCGGCTATGCAGGGCAAGAATGTCCAGCTGTCGCTCGGTTTCAGCCACGAAGTGGTCTACCAGGTACCGGAAGGTATTACAGTTGCAGTGCCGAAGCCGACGGAAATCGTCATTACTGGCATCGACAAGCAGCAGGTTGGTCAGGTTGCCGCTGAGATCCGCGAATACCGTGGTCCAGAACCCTACAAGGGCAAGGGCGTGAAATATGCGGGCGAGAAGATCGTTCGTAAAGAAGGTAAGAAGAAGTAAGGAATTCGTGTCATGGCATCGCCGAAAGAAATCATTCAGCGTCGCGCTTCGCGTGTTCGCCGCCAGCTCAAGGCGGTTGCCGGTGACCGTCCGCGGCTCAGCGTCCACCGTTCTTCGAAGAATATCTATGCGCAGGTCATCGACGATGCGCGTGGACATACAATTGCATCCGCATCCACTCTCGAAGCTGACCTCAAGGGCAAGCTGAAGACTGGTGCAGATTCGGATGCTGCTGCCCTGATCGGCAAGCTCGTTGCAGAGCGCGCCGTCAAGGCTGGCATCAAGGAAGTTGTCTTTGATCGTGGTGCCTACATTTACCACGGCCGTGTAAAGGCACTTGCAGAAGCTGCCCGCGAAGCTGGTCTTAGTTTCTAAGATCGCCTTCTAAGGCAAAACTATCGAAGTCCGGGACTACAAGGGCTTGTCTCTTGTAAGCCGGACTTCGCAGTGCATATCGCCGAAAATCAACTTTGAGTTTTGGAATAGTATATGCGCTTCTAACTTGTTACCGCGCTCTATGTGGATCCAATCAGAGACACGGCGCAGTAATTTTATTCGTGCTACCGGAAAAGAAAAAGGAATTAGGAGCATGGCACAGGAAAAGAGAGGCCGCGACGATCGTGGTGGCCGCAACGAAGAGCGCGATAGCGAATTCGTTGACAAGCTTGTTCACATCAACCGCGTCGCCAAGGTCGTCAAGGGCGGCCGGCGTTTTGGTTTTGCTGCTCTCGTCGTTGTCGGCGATCAGAAAGGCCGCGTTGGTTTTGGTCATGGCAAGGCACGTGAAGTACCGGAAGCTATCCGTAAGGCAACAGAAGCTGCCAAGCGCGAAATGATTTTCGTACCACTGCGTTCGGGCCGTACCCTTCATCACGATGTTCATGGCCGTCATGGCGCCGGTAAGGTTCTGCTTCGTGCAGCAACTGCTGGTACTGGTATCATTGCCGGTGGTCCAATGCGCGCTGTCTTCGAGACGCTTGGCGTCCAGGACGTCGTTGCCAAGTCGCTCGGCTCGTCGAACCCATACAACATGGTTCGTGCGACATTCGATGCCTTGAAGCACCAGATGCACCCCAAGGACATCGCTGCCCAGCGCGGTATCAAGTACTCCACACTGCAGGCTCGTCGCCGCGACGTGGTCGGTTCGGAAGAATAGGCCAGAAGCTGGCGCAGCAGGGCAGGGATCTTGATCCCGCTAGCTGTAGACTAAAGGATATAAGTCATGGTTGAGAAGAAGAAGGGTAAGACGGTTACGGTCGAACAGATCGGTAGCCCTATCCGCCGTCCGGCAGAGCAGCGCGCAACGCTGATCGGCCTGGGCCTCAATAAGATGCATCGTCGCCGGGTTCTGGAAGATACACCTTCCGTGCGTGGTATGATTGCGAAAGTTCAGCATCTCGTCCGCGTTGTGGACGAGGCTTAAGAACTCCGGAGATTGATCAAATGAAACTCAATGATCTGAGTGAAAACCCAGGCGCCACCAAAGCTCGCAAGCGCGTTGGCCGTGGTATCGGTTCCGGTTCCGGCAAGACTGCTGGTCGCGGTGTGAAGGGTCAGAAGTCCCGTTCCGGCGTTGCCATCAATGGCTTCGAAGGCGGACAGATGCCAGTTTACCGTCGCTTGCCAAAGCGCGGTTTCACCAACATCTTCATGAAGAATTTCAATGAAGTATCTGTTGGCCGTATCCAGACTGCTATCGATGCCAAGAAGCTCGATGCCAAAGTTGCGATCACGATTGAAACCCTGAAGGCCGCCGGCATTATCCGCCGCGCTAAAGACGGTGTTCGTCTGCTTTCCGGTGGCGAGATCACAACTGCAGTAACAGTCGAAGTTGCCGGCGCCTCCAAGGCCGCGATCGAAAAGATCGAAAAGGCTGGCGGTTCCGTCAAGCTTCCTGCTGTTAAAGCAGCTGCAGAATAAATCTGCTTTAATAAGCGGCGGCCTTTCAGGTCGCCGCTTGTACTTTTTCGTCCCGCATCATATTTACCAAAAAACCCGTACCGATTCTTTGGCAAATATGATGGGTACTGAAGTGCTGGTGTGTCCACGAGGATACACGGCACAGTAACGGCACATATCTGGGTAGGACCGTCAATGCCTGACGGGCGCAGACCGGAGACTACTTATGGCATCAGCCGCTGAACAGCTCGCCTCTAATCTCAATTTCTCTGCTTTTTCGAAAGCCGAAGAGCTCAAAAAGCGTATTTGGTTTACGCTTGGCGCGTTGCTCGTCTACCGGCTCGGCACCTATATCCCGCTTCCGGGTATCAATCTTGCCGCATATGCCCAGGCCTTCAACCATCAGGCGCAGGGCATTCTCGGCATGTTCAACATGTTTGCCGGCGGTGCTGTAGCCCGTATGGCGATTTTCGCGCTCGGCATCATGCCTTACATTTCCGCGTCGATCATTGTTCAGCTGATGACATCGGTCATCCCGGCTCTCGAGCAGTTGAAGAAAGATGGCGAACAGGGCCGTAAGGTCATTAACCAGTACACGCGCTATGGAACAGTGCTTCTGGCGACCGTTCAGGCCTATGCGATCGCTGTTGGTCTTCAGGGCAGTCAGGGTATCGTGACCAATCCGGGACCATTCTTCCTGTTCTCGACCGTTATCACACTCGTCGGCGGCACCATGTTCCTGATGTGGCTGGGTGAACAGATCACTGCGCGCGGTATCGGTAACGGTATTTCGCTGATCATCTTCTCCGGCATTGTCGCAAACCTGCCGCAGGCCATTTCCGGCACACTCGAACTTGGCCGTACCGGTGCTTTGTCGACACCTGTTATCCTGGCGATCATTATTCTGACGATTGCCGTCATTGGTATCATCGTCTTTGTTGAACGCGCGCAGCGCCGCCTTCTGATCCAGTATCCGAAGCGCCAGGTCGGCAACCGCATGTTCCAGGGTGACACATCGCATCTGCCTTTGAAGCTCAATACGGCAGGCGTCATTCCTCCGATCTTCGCATCTTCGTTGCTGCTCCTGCCTGCAACCATTGCCGGCTTTGCACGCAACGAGAATCTTCCCGGCTGGGCCACGACAATTCTCTCTTCGCTTGGTCATGGTCAGCCGCTCTACATGGCTTCCTACGCTGCGATGATCGTGTTCTTCGCCTTCTTCTACACGGCGCTTGTCTTCAATCCGAAGGACACCGCCGACCAGTTGAAGAAGCATTCCGGCTTTATTCCCGGCATTCGCCCAGGCGAGCGCACAGCGGAATATATCGACTACGTTTTGACCCGCGTTACGGTGTTCGGCGCAGCCTATCTCGTATTGATCTGCATGCTGCCGGAGTTCCTGATTTCCTGGGCTGGCGTTCCTTTCTATCTCGGCGGTACATCGCTGCTGATTGTCGTGAGCGTTACGCTCGATACAGTTGCGCAGATTCAGGGTCACCTGATTGCGCATCAATATGAGGGGCTTATCAAGAAGTCTAAGCTCCGTGGAGGGAAGCGGAACAGATGAGATTAATACTTCTCGGACCACCGGGGGCAGGTAAGGGAACTCAGTCTCAGCGCTTGGTAGAAAAACTAGGGATACCGCAACTCTCCACCGGGGATATGTTGCGGGATGCGGTCAAAGCCGGAACCGATGTCGGTTTGCGCGCCAAGGCTGTCATGGATGCCGGCAAGCTGGTATCCGACGAAATCGTCAATGCGATCGTGTCCGAGCGCATTGACCAGCCCGATGCAGCCAATGGCTTTATTCTTGACGGGTATCCGCGGACTCTCGTTCAGGCAGATGCCGTGGAGGACATGCTGTCGGACAAGGGATTTGAGCTTGATTGTGTCATCGAGCTTGAGGTTGACGACAACGTGCTCGTCGAGCGAATCTCCGGACGATATACCTGCGCCAAGTGCGGCACCGGTTATCACGACACGAACAAGCAGCCCAAGGTACCGGGTGTGTGTGACAAATGTGGCTCGACGGAGTTCAAGCGGCGTCCCGATGACAATGCTGAAACTGTCCGCACGCGGCTTGAAGCATATTATAAACAGACTTCGCCCCTGATCGGCTATTACTATGCCAAAGGCAAGTTGAAGAAGGTTGATGGCATGGCGGACTTCGAAGAAGTCACAGCATCAATCGAAAAGATTTTGGCGGAACTTTAGATTCCGACAAAAATGTACGGAAGGAGTTGACTTTTCGGAGCGATTCCTTCAAAGACGGCGGAAATTCGCTTGGATATGAAGCGATCGGCGCCGATCCGGTAAAGCAGGTTCGGGGCTGATCGTTTGTGTTTGTCCCGGATATCATTTTCATCCCGTCATCTGGCCAGTCGCGTTGATTGCCCAGCTCTGCCGGTTAACAAGGAGAACAGACGTGGCTCGTATTGCTGGCGTCAACATCCCGACGAACAAGCGCGTTGTTATCGCGCTTCAGTACATTCATGGGATTGGTCAAAAGTTTGCACAGGAAATCGTCGCTAAAGTCGGCATTCCTGCGGAGCGTCGTGTCAATCAGTTGACCGATGCCGAAGTCTTGCAGATTCGTGAAACGATCGATCGTGATTACCACGTTGAGGGTGATCTGCGTCGTGAAGTTTCGATGAACATCAAGCGTCTGATGGATCTGGGCTGCTACCGCGGTCTGCGTCATCGTCGCTCCCTGCCGGTTCGCGGCCAGCGTACGCATACCAATGCGCGTACCCGTAAGGGTCCTGCCAAGGCAATCGCCGGCAAGAAGAAGTAAGATCATGCCGGCGCGGTTCGCTGCGCCGGTTCTGCTTATGCAGAATACTGTGCCGGTTTCGCACTTTAACTGAAACCATGGTGGAGCCTCTGGAAATACGGAGGCGTCGAGATCAACTGAAAGGACTGTTATGGCCAAGGAAGCCACACGCGTTCGCCGTCGCGAACGTAAAAATATTTCGTCGGGCGTTGCCCACGTTAATTCGACATTCAACAACACGATGATCACCATCACGGATGCGCAGGGCAATGCGATTGCCTGGTCGTCCGCGGGTGCGCAGGGCTTCAAGGGTTCACGTAAATCCACGCCTTTCGCTGCACAGATGGCTGCTGAAGATTGTGCCAAGAAGGCACAGGAACATGGCATGCGTTCGCTCGAAGTTGAAGTTTGCGGACCGGGCTCCGGCCGTGAATCGGCTCTGCGCGCACTCCAGGCTGCTGGTTTCACGATTACATCGATCCGCGATGTAACACCGATCCCGCACAATGGCTGCCGCCCGCGCAAGCGTCGCCGCGTCTAATCTGTTTCGACAAGATTTGGCCGTATGAGCTGATTTCAGCTCCTCTACGGTTTCCACGCTTCATTGCCACGATTGGATGGTGGCAAGGCAAGGATAGGGAAAAACTAGATGATCCAGAAAAACTGGCAAGAACTGATCAAGCCGAACAAGGTCGAGTTTCAGACCTCCGGCTCGAAGACAAAGGCAACGGTCGTCGCTGAGCCGCTTGAACGCGGCTTTGGCTTGACGCTCGGCAATGCTCTGCGCCGTGTGCTCCTGTCTTCATTGCGCGGCGCAGCCGTGACTGCCGTACAGATCGATGGCGTTCTGCATGAATTCTCTTCGATCCCTGGTGTTCGTGAAGATGTGACTGACATCGTCCTGAACATCAAGGAAATCGCTATCCATATGGAAAGCGACGGTCCGAAGCGCATGGTCGTCCGCAAGGAAGGCCCAGGCGTTGTAACGGCTGGCGACATCCAGACGGTTGGTGATATCGAAATCCTCAATCCGGAACACGTTATCTGCACGCTCGATGAAGGCGCTGAAATCCGTATGGAATTCACCGTCAACACCGGCAAGGGTTATGTCCCGGCTGATCGCAATCGTGCAGAAGATGCGCCAATCGGCTTGATTCCGGTTGACAGCCTCTACTCACCGGTTCGCAAGGTTTCCTACAAGATCGAGAACACCCGTGAAGGTCAGGTTCTCGATTACGATAAGCTGATCCTGCAGATCGAGACCGATGGTTCGATCTCCGGTGAAGATGCAGTTGCGTACGCAGCACGCATTCTTCAGGACCAGCTGGCGATCTTCGTCAACTTCGACGAGCCACAGAAGGAAGTACAGCAGGAACAGGTCACTGAACTTGCGTTCAATCCGGCTCTGCTCAAGAAGGTCGATGAACTCGAACTTTCAGTACGCTCGGCAAACTGCCTGAAGAATGATAATATCGTCTACATCGGCGATCTTATTCAGAAGACAGAAGCAGAAATGCTGCGCACACCGAACTTTGGTCGCAAGTCGCTGAATGAAATCAAGGAAGTTCTGGCTTCCATGGGTCTCCATCTCGGTATGGAAGTTCCATCATGGCCGCCGGAAAACATTGAAGATCTCGCAAAGCGTTACGAAGACCAATATTAATCCGGGCTCTGCCCGACAACCAAGCCCGGGCAATGAGCCCGAACTGAGAAATTGAAGGAGAAGGCTCATGCGCCACGGTAATTCAGGCCGCAAGCTTAACCGGACTGCCAGCCATCGTAAGGCGATGTTTGCCAATATGGCCGCATCACTGATTGAGCATGAGCAGATCGTTACAACGCTGCCCAAGGCCAAGGAAATTCGTCCGATCGTTGAAAAGCTTGTCACACTCGGCAAGCGCGGTGATCTGCACGCTCGTCGTCAGGCCATTTCGGCTATCCGCGACGCCAAGCTCGTAGCAAAGCTGTTCGACACGCTTGCCCCACGTTATGGCCAGCGCAATGGCGGCTACATCCGCATCATGAAGGCAGGCTTCCGCACCGGTGACAATGCACCGCTCGCAGTTGTCGAATTCGTTGATCGTGATGTCAGCGCCAAGGGTTCCAAGGATTTGGCCCGCGTTGCTGCTGAACAGGCAAGCGAAGCCGAAGCTGCATAATCTGCACTTCAGCATCGATGGATTTGAGGATGGGGGCCCTTACGGGCCCCTTTCTGCTTTTTGCTCGACTTTTATCACGGCGCCACCATCTATACCTTGGACCGTAGTTTGCTGAAGCGGGTGAGAATCTGGGGGCGATGACGAAGCTGATTTGAATGTCTCAAATTTGCTTTGTTTCATGGCTGGTATCTCCGTTGAAATTCAGCACATTGGATTGGCAAGCTTTACTGATTCATCAGTTCAGGAGATCGACATGAGTTGTTCCAAAATCGCGCAATCGGCCCGGGTGCTGCTTGTAAGCTCGGCACTTGTTTCCGCCATGGTTGTACCGGTTTACGCGCAGACAGCTGTCGATACGACGAAGCAGGTTCCGGTATCGCGTGTGGACACGCAATTGTCGTTTGCGCCGCTCGTCAAGCAGACCGCCGGTGCGGTCGTCAATGTCTACGCTGCCCGGGAAGTGCAGCAGCGCTCGCCCTTTGCCGGCGACCCCTTTTTCGAACAGTTCTTTGGCGGCCAGTTCAACGGCCCGCCGCGCATTCAGTCATCGCTCGGTTCCGGCGTAATCGTCGATCCCACGGGTATTGTGGTTACCAATAATCACGTGATCCGCGACGCGGAGACCGTGAAGATTGCCCTGTCGGATGGCCGTGAGTTTGAATCGCGCGTTCTGCTGAAAGATGAATCGACGGATCTCGCCATTTTGAAGATCGACGCCACCGAACAGTTTCCTGTCCTGCAATTGGCGGACTCGGACAAGGTAGAGGTTGGTGATCTTGTTTTGGCTATCGGCAATCCATTTGGTGTGGGCCAGACCGTTACCAGCGGCATTGTCTCCGCGCAGGCGCGTACCCGAGTGGGTATCTCCGATTTTGATTTCTTTATCCAGACCGATGCAGCAATCAATCCCGGTAATTCCGGCGGTGCCCTGATCGGGATGGACGGCAAGCTTGTTGGCATCAATACCGCCATTTTTTCGCGCTCGGGTGGTTCGGTTGGTATCGGCTTTGCCATTCCGTCCAATATGGTGCGTGCCGTTGTCGACACGGCAAAGCAGGGCGGTGACAAGTTCGAGCGGCCTTATATTGGCGCAACCTTCCAGAATGTGACGTCAGATGTGGCCGAGGGGCTCGGGATGAAGCAGCCCTACGGTGCCTTGGTCACCAATGTTGCAAAGGACGGACCTGCGGAAAAGGGTGGCCTTCTGGTCGGCGATGTTGTGCTGTCCGTGGATGATTTCCGCATCGAGAATTTTGACGGGCTGGGATATCGCCTGTCCACTGCGGGGATTGGCAAGACGGTCAAACTCGGTGTTCTCAGCCGTTCCAAGGAGAAGGTGGTCTCTCTCGTTCTGGAGAAGCCACGGCCGGACGATCCTGCCAACAAGACGGTGATCCAGGGCAAGAACCCGCTTTCCGGCGCCCAGGTCATTACACTGACGCCGAGCAGCGCCACGAGACTGCATCTGGCGGGAGAAACGACGGGCGTTGCCGTGGAAAAGATTTTCGCCAATACGCCGGCAGCACGCATTGGATTGCAACCGGGAGATATCGTGCGCAAAGTCAACGGGCGTGACATTGCCACAGCGGCCGATCTGGCTGCTGTGATGGCAACCAAGCCGGTGCTGTGGCGATTCGAGTTTGAACGGGATGGTGCAATCATCCGGCAGATTATCCGATAGATGAGACAGGTTGGGCAATGACGGATCTGTTTGCAGCAAAGGACGACCCGGCATCAGACCGGAGCAGGCCACTTGCTGACCGTTTGCGTCCGCGTTCTCTTGGTGAGGTCACCGGTCAGGAGCATCTGACCGGTTCTGAGGGAGCGCTTACCCGCATGATCGAATCGGGTTCGCTCGGATCCATGATCTTCTGGGGACCGCCCGGTACGGGCAAGACCACCGTGGCTCGCTTGCTTGCTGGCGAGACAAATCTTGCTTTCGAGCAGATATCCGCGATTTTTTCAGGCGTTGCCGATCTGAAGAAGGTTTTCGAAATGGCGCGCGCCCGGAAAATGTCCGGTCGCCAGACGTTGCTCTTTGTTGACGAGATTCATCGCTTCAACCGGGCCCAGCAGGATTCCTTTTTGCCTGTGATGGAAGACGGGACGATTGTTCTCGTCGGCGCCACAACCGAAAATCCCTCCTTCGAGCTCAATGCCGCTCTTCTGTCGCGCGCGCGCGTCCTTGTCTTCCATCCGCACGAAGAAGCCAGCCTGCTGGCGCTGCTGCAACGTGCCGAGGAACATGAAGGCAAGCCATTGCCACTGGATGATGAAGCGCGGGCAAGCCTTGTGCGCATGGCCGACGGAGACGGGCGTGCAATCCTGACGCTCGCAGAGGAAGTCTGGCGCGCGGCGCGCGAGGGCGAAATTTTCAATGTCGAGCGGGTCCAGCAAATCGTGCAGCGGCGGGCTCCGGTCTATGACAAGGGGCAGGACGGGCATTACAATCTGATCTCCGCCCTGCATAAATCCGTGCGCGGCTCCGATCCCGATGCGGCGCTGTACTATCTTTGCCGTATGTTTGATGCAGGCGAGGACCCCCTGTTTATCGGCAGGCGTCTGGTGCGCATGGCAAGTGAAGATATCGGTCTGGCCGATCCGCAAGCGCTCGTGATCTGTAATGCCGCCAAGGACGCCTATGACTATCTCGGCTCACCAGAGGGTGAACTGGCTTTGGCGCAGGCTTGTGTCTATCTGGCGACGGCACCCAAATCAAATGCTGTCTATACAGCGTTTGCAGCGGCGATGCGGGCGGCCAAGGAGAACGGCTCGCTTGTGCCGCCAAAACACATCCTGAATGCGCCGACAAAGCTGATGAAGGGCGAGGGCTATGGCAAAGGCTATGCCTATGATCATGACCAGCCTGACGCGTTTTCCGGTCAGAACTATTTCCCTGATGCTCTTGGTCGCCAGACCTTTTACAATCCGCCCGAGCGGGGCTTCGAGCGCGAAATCCGCAAGCGCATCGAATATTGGAACCGGCTGCGAGCCGAACGCGGTGAATAAAGTTCCGCCAAGCGTATTCGCTTCATGATCCAGATCAAAGAAAAAGGCCGCTTCAAACGAAGCGGCCTTTATTGTCAGGTTACTTGATTGTCGCTCAGGCTGCGGCTTCCGGCTTGCGCGGGAATGGCGTCACATTGGTTGTATCATCGTCAAGCTTAAGACCACCAGCCTTGAGCAGGGCGGAGAAACGGCCGTTCTGGTGAGCAAGCTCATCGAAGCTGCCGGACTCAACGATTTCACCACGATCCATGAAGAGCACGAGATCGGCATCACGGACCGTCGACAGACGGTGGGCAATGATGAACGTCGTGCGGTTCTGGCACAGCTTGTCGACGGCAGCCTTCACGCGTGCTTCCGTTTCCACATCAAGAGCACTGGTGGCCTCGTCAAGAACCAGGATCGGTGCATCCTTCAGAATGGCGCGTGCAATGGCAACACGCTGGCGTTCACCGCCGGAGAGCTGCGAGCCACGCTCACCAACCATCGTATCGAAACCGGCTGATTTCGACAGGATGAAGTCGCTGGCATCTGCAGCGGCTGCTGCGGCAGCAACGTCCTCATCGGTCGCCTTCGGACGGCCAACACGGATGTTTTCCTCGATGCTGCGGTTGAACATGCCCGCATCCTGGAACACCGTTGCGATCGCATTGCGCAGCGAACGGCGGCTGATTGTACGCGTATCGATACCATCGACCAGCACGCGGCCTTCCTTCGGGTCGTAAACACGCTGCAGCACGTTGATCAGGGTTGTCTTGCCAGCGCCCGTTGGACCCACGATGGCAATCGTGTCGCCAGCCTTGGCCTTGAACGAGACGTTCTTCAGGCCCTGTGTGGACTTGGCAAAGTCGAACGATACATTCTGGAACTCAACTTCACCGCTGACATTGTCGATATCGTGCACGTCCTTTGGTTCAGCCTGATAAGCAGCCGATGCTTCCATCTCGTAGAAATCTTCGAGCTTGGCACGAGCAGCAAAAATCTGGTTGACGAAGGCACTGAGCTGATCAAGCCGGCCGATCAACAGGGCAGCAAAACCCGTGAAAGCAACGACCTGGCCGACGTTCATCTGGTTGTGTACGACAAAATAGGAACCCAGGAACAGGATCACGACCATCGAAATGATGGAAGCCATACGGTTGATACCCGCAGCGAGCGCCCACCAGTTGAGAACCGGATACTGGGAGTCCAGCAACTGCTTTGTGTAACCCTGCAAGGCGCGTGTTTCTTCATCGATGCGGTTATAGCTCTGCAGAACAGAGATATTGCCCATCGAGTCGGTTACGTGGCTGAAGGCAGTGATGTGGTGACGCTCAACTTCAGCCTGACCGTCTTTTGTCTTGGTCGTAACGACACGGCTGACGATTACGTAGATAACACCGAGAACAGCCAGAACCGACGCCAAACGCCAATCCTGTGCCAAAGCCAGAGGAACAAGGCCTACCAGGGCAACGGTTGTTGCCAGGTGGGTGCGCATGAATTCGAGCCAGAGGCTGAACAGGGTTTCAATCGCGCGCAAAAGTGTATGCATGGCATTGGATGTGCCGCGCTGATGATGCCACGCGAGCGGCATGCTGATGACGCGATTGTACGATTCCGTCAGTACCGACAGCTTGCGCCGATGGGCAAGCCTGTCGGCTTCACGCGAAACCAGAACGTTGGCGACGATATGAAACAGACCAACACCAGCCAACTGGCTCAGTGGAGGCCATATGGCTGTCTTGGTCGAAATAGCCTGAATGACGCGCCCTACAAGTACAGGCTCAAACAGCATTGTCAGGGCCAAGGCAACGTTGACCAGGCAGATAAACGTGGTCGCACGTTTTTCCGCCCCGAGATATTGGAGAGATTTCCAATAGATCTGTATCAATGACACTTTGCCACTCCGCTCGTTATGCCCGCTTCTGCGCACATTCCTCATTTTTTGACTCTGCATGAGGTGCTTGTGCGCTGCAATATTCAATGCTCTAAAGTTGTGTCAGTTCCGCGTCTGTTCAAGGAACATTTTTCTACGTTTGTTAACGTCCCGTGATGAGTCAAATATTTGACTTCACAGAATAAACCGCCGGAGGCAATGTAAAGTGAACGCAATACTACTGGTTGCATCAGGCGGAGCGATCGGTTCGGTTGCCCGATATCTTGTCGGCATCCTGATGACCCGGGTTTTTGGCGCATCTTTCCCCTATGGAACGTTAACCGTGAACGTGGTTGGCGGGCTGTTGATGGGGCTGTTCATCGAACTTCTAGCCCGCCGTTTCGATGGTTCGAACGAGTTGCGCCTGTTTGTGGCTGTGGGGATTATGGGCGGCTTCACCACGTTCTCGTCATTCTCGCTGGATGTTGCCCTTTTATGGGAGCGTGGTGAGGTCATTACAGCACTGATTTATGTCCTCCTGAGCGTGATATTGAGCATTGGAGCGCTGTTTTTAGGATTATGGCTCGCAAGAGCAGTCGCTTAGTGCTAAGCGCAGGCCTGACTAGACAAGGTATGAGTTATGGCAGCGGTAGAACAGAAGACAGTTGACACGGGCGAGGCGGAAATGCGCCTTGATCGATGGTTCAAGGTACATTATCCGGGTTTGGGCTTCGGGCCGCTGCAGAAATTGCTGCGGTCCGGGCAGGTTCGCGTCGATGGATCGCGCGCCAAATCCGATACCAGGTTACAGGCCGGCCAGACCATTCGCATCCCGCCGCTGGCGGTTGATGCCAAGTCTGAAAACCAGCATTTGACCGGCAAAAGTATTCGTGGCCGCGAAGATGGCGACGTTCTTTCCCAGATGCTGCTTTATGAAGACCCCAAGGTTTTCGTTTTCAACAAGCCTGCAGGATTGGCAGTGCAGGGCGGTTCCGGCGTCAATCGCCATGTGGACGATATGCTGGAAGCCTGGCGCAACAAGAAGGGCGAGAAGCCGCGGCTTGTGCATCGGCTTGATCGCGATACGTCAGGTGTTCTTGTGGTTGCGCGCACACGCAGCGCTGCACAGGCGCTGACAGCGGCATTCCGCGAGCGCGAGACCAAGAAGACCTATTGGGCACTTGTCAAAGGCATTCCGCGCAAGCGCGAGGACAAGATCACAACCTGGCTGGTCAAGGAAACTACCCCCGATGGTGACAGGATGCGGGTCGCGCAGCACGGAGAACCGGATTCCGATCACGCAGTGTCATATTATCGGGTGATCGAATCCGCGGGGCAGGTGCTGACGTGGCTCGAAATGGAGCCTTATACGGGCCGCACCCACCAGCTTCGCGTTCATGCAGCCCATATCGGTTGCCCGATCATTGGCGATCCCAAATATTTCGAGGCGGATACCAACTGGTCGTTCCCCGGTGGCATTCAGAACCGCTTGCATCTGCATGCACGCCGCATCCGCGTGCCCAATCCATCCGGCAGCGGCATTATTGATGTCACGGCACCTTTGCCGCCGCATATGGTGCAGACGTGGAACCTGTTGGGGCTCGATGAGAGCGATGGCGACGAAGACAATTAGAACAGGCTGAGCGGGAACCTGCATCAATCTGACCAAGCATACGGACGATGACGATGAACAACGACCTTTTCAATATGGATACGCCGGAAGGTCCTTCGGATGCAGATCCGGTTCGCCGGGCACAAGTCCAGTCAAATCTGCCGTTTCCTAAACGGTTCTATAAAGCTGTCGATGTTGTTGAACGGGATGGTCAGTTTGCGGTTGAACTTGACGGCAAGCGCGTCAAGACGCCGGCACGCCAGAACCTGTCGCTACCCAACCGCGCGCTTGCACAGATGATTGCTGACGAATTCGCTGCACAGGACAAGGACATCGTCCCGGCGAAAATGCCGGTCACCCGTCTGGCCAACACCGCGATCGACGGGGTCGTCAGCGACCCTCAAGTTGTCCTCGAAGATGTGCTGCGTTTTGCCTCCTCGGACATGTTGTGCTATCGCGCCGGCTCGCCAGAACGGCTGGTCAATCGCCAGACAGAACTTTGGGATCCTGTGATTGATTGGGCAGCGTCCGACCTCGGTGCCCGGTTTGTGCTGGCAGAAGGCGTCATGTATGTGGAGCAGCCGCGCGAGACGCTTGCCGCTCTCGGCGTACATCTCGGGCAATTCAAGGATGCCTTTGCGGTCGCCGCGCTGCATACGATCACCACACTGACCGGATCCGCCATTCTGGCGCTTGCCGTAGCCAAAGGACGTGTCTCCGGGGAAGAAGCGTGGACCTTGGCGCATGTCGATGAAGACTGGACCATCGAGCAGTGGGGCGAGGATGCGGAAGCGGCTGCCCGGCGCGCTTTGCGTGAGCGCGAGATGATTGCCGCCGTGAAGGTGCTTCAGGCAATCGCGGTGTAATCGCCCGGCGTTGGACCAAAGCATCATTTTCTTCCGGTAAATATTGCTAACATCTCACTGTATCGCATTGATTCAACTGTACGTTTATTGCCTTTACCAGAGCAGGGGGCAATAATTTCAGTACAGAGTTTCAAGGGCGAAGCAGTATGCGCTGTGCCAGCAGCGCGTCGGAAAGATAGGCCTTCCGACATGCAGCGCCACGCGCTACAGGCGCGTAAAGGACGCTGCAAAACTTAGATTTTGCGTGATCTCTTCGAAAATCATTCTGATTTTCAGATCACGCAAGGGCCAATGGCCTTGCCTTTGAACTTGGAGGTGAAACGATGTGGTTTAAACCGCTTGTTATCACCCTGGAAATGAAACGAACCCGGACGAGCTGGCAAATCTTGCTCCGGGTTCGGTTCATCATCTAGGAAGAGGGAGGCGGGCGAATGCTCGCCTCTCACTCCAAGGCCAATATATCATTCTTCCATGCATTTTAAAGACCATACCTTGGTCTAACGCAAAAACCCCGGGCATGCCCGGGGTTTCCTTGTCGACAAATCGGTCTGATCAGACCGAGTAGTACATGTCGTATTCGACCGGATGCGGGGTCATTTCGTAGCGCATCACTTCAGCCATCTTGAGTTCGATGAAGCTGTCGATCTGGTCGTCATCGAAAACGCCGCCAGCCTTGAGGAAGCCGCGATCCTTATCGAGGCTCTGAAGCGCTTCACGCAGCGAACCGCAGACAGTCGGGATCTTCTTGAGTTCCTTTGCAGGAAGGTCGTAGAGGTCCTTGTCCATTGGCTGGCCGGGATGGATCTTGTTCTTGATGCCGTCGAGACCGGCCATCAGCATGGCGGCAAAGCCGAGATACGGGTTGGCTGTCGGATCCGGGAAGCGGATTTCAACACGCTTCGACTTCGGTGAAGAGCCGAACGGAATACGGCAGGATGCCGAACGGTTGCGGGCGGAGTAAGCCAGCAGAACCGGAGCTTCGTAACCTGGAACCAGACGCTTGTAGGAGTTGGTCGACGGGTTGGTGAATGCGTTGATTGCCTTGGCGTGCTTGATGATACCGCCGATGAAGAACAGGCAGTTTTCGGAGAGACCTGCATATTCATTGCCCGCGAAAGTCGGCTTGCCGTCCTTCCAGATCGACATATGCACGTGCATGCCGGAACCATTGTCGCCGAAAATCGGCTTCGGCATGAAGGTGGCTGTCTTGCCGTAGGCATTTGCAACCTGATGCACAACGTACTTGTAGATCAGCATCTTGTCGGCATTGCGGGTGAGGGCATCGAACTTGATACCCAGTTCGTGCTGTGCTGCTGCCACTTCGTGGTGGTGCTTCTCAACGCGGACGCCCATTTCGGTCAGAACCGTGAGCATTTCCGAACGCATGTCCTGGCAGGAATCAATCGGAGGAACCGGGAAATAGCCGCCCTTGACGCGCGGACGGTGGCCAAGGTTGCCGGTTTCGTAGTCGGTGTCGTCATTGGACGGCAATTCGGTGGAGTCGAGCTTGAAGCCGGTGTTGTAGGGATCAGCCTTGTACTTCACGTCGTCGAAGACAAAAAATTCAGCTTCCGGGCCAACGAAGATCGTGTCGCCGACACCTTCCGCCTTCATATAGGCTTCTGCCTTCTTGGCAGTGCCGCGTGGATCGCGGTTGTAGGCTTCGCCCGAGATCGGGTCGAGGATGTCGCAGAGGATGACCATGGTGGACTGTGCGAAGAACGGGTCCATGTGAACCGTGTCGGTATCAGGCATGAGAACCATGTCGGATTCATTGATGGCCTTCCAGCCGGCAATGGAGGAGCCGTCAAACATGACGCCATCGGCAAACATGTCTTCGTCGACTTCGGCAACGTCCATCGTCACATGCTGTAGCTTGCCCTTCGGATCCGTGAAACGAAGGTCAAGGAACTTTACATCATTGTCCTTGATCTGTTTGAGAATGTCTTTTGCGGTCGTCATGTCAGTTTTCCTTGTTCAGCGACGATGATAACGGATGGCTGGCGCGTATGGTGCGCAAGCAATTGGATAGCAGGATCAGATTGCGTCGATACCGGATTCGCCGGTACGAATGCGCACGACTTCTTCGATATTGGAAACAAATATCTTTCCGTCGCCGATACGGCCGGTCTGTGCGGCCTTGCGGATCGCCTCGATGGCTGCCTCGACGGATTCGTCGCCCAGAACGATCTCGACTTTCACTTTCGGCAGGAAGTCGACGACATATTCAGCGCCGCGATATAATTCCGTGTGACCTTTCTGACGGCCGAAACCCTTGGCTTCCGTCACGGTAATGCCCTGAAGCCCCACTTCCTGCAGTGCCTCTTTCACCTCATCCAGCTTGAATGGTTTGATGATGGCTTCGATTTTCTTCATCAGAGAATAAACTCCCTATGTATGGCGAGCGGGCCTCTTGCCCGCTTGCCTCAACAAAAAGCAGGAAGCATGCCAAGTCGACCCCTAAAATGAATTAATTCGCGGAATGTGATTTTACCGATGGCGGAGCAGGGAGTTTCCTCAACTCCCTGCTGTTTTGCCTGCGAAATGGAAAACTCAGAAGCGGTGATGTGATTAAAATATATGCAGTATGATTATATTTTATGCGGCAATCCTTGAGAATTATCGCATGACGCGTCAGAGACGATCTTTTAGAGCTTGCGCTGCCTGCGGAGCGCGCACTTTGCCTTCATGAATGAAATAGACAAAAACATCACGCGGCTGCTTATCCGGTTTGACCGAGGGAGCGGCCAGGGGCAGATCATCCGGCTGGCCGCCCTTTGCCCAGAGTTTGGCCCGCTCTGCCCACAGATCGAGCTCCTTGGCCGGGTAAGCGGTCTCAATGGCATCATCGCCTTTCTGCAATCGGGCATAGACGAAATCGGCGGTTACATCGGCGATCTCAGGGTAATCGAAGTGATGGGCGTAGACCACGGCCACATTCTTCTTGCGCAGAAGCGCGATGAAATCAGGGTCGATGAAGGATGGATGGCGCACCTCGACGGTGTGACGTAGGGGAATACCGCCTTCCTTCTGCGGCAGGAGATCAAGGAACGCACCGAAATCCTCCGCATCGAACTTCTTGGTCGGGGCAAACTGCCAGAGCAACGGGCCAAGCCGGTCGGCAAGTTCCGCTACGCCGGATTTGATGAAACGTTCCATCGACTCTCCAGCTTCAGCAAGAACACGGCGATTGGTAACAAACCGATTGCCCTTGACCGAGAAAATAAAGCCGTTCGGCACTGAACTTGCCCATTTGGCAAAGGTTTCCGGCTTCTGTGTGCCGTAATAGGTGCTGTTGATTTCAATGGTGCTCAGGTGTTGCCCGGCATATTCCAGCTCTTTGGTTTTCGATAGACCCTTGGGATAAAACGTGCCCCGCCACGGCTCGAAAATCCAGCCGCCAATCCCTGTTCTGATCGTTCCGCTTGCGGTCATGATGGTTTCCTCCCGTCAATCCTTATTCATTCCAACCTGTACATAAACAAAACCCGCCGTCTCCGGCGGGTTTGTCTGTTATTCAGCCGCCGCTTGGGCTCGGTTGCCCGGTCGCCGTTGCAGAAGTTCTTTCAGGAATTTGCCCGTATAGGACCGTGGCTCCTCGACGATATCCTCCGGGCGCCCGACCGCAACGATCTCGCCGCCGCCATCGCCGCCTTCAGGTCCCAGGTCGATGACCCAGTCTGCCGTCTTGATGACTTCAAGATTGTGCTCGATGACGACAACCGTGTTGCCCTGATCAACAAGTTCATGCAGAACTTCAAGAAGTTTGGCTACATCGTGGAAATGCAAGCCAGTTGTCGGTTCGTCAAGAATATAGAGCGTCCGTCCGGTTGCCTTGCGGGACAGCTCCTTGGCGAGTTTGATGCGCTGGGCTTCGCCTCCGGAGAGTGTGTTGGCCTGCTGACCGACATGAATATAGCCAAGGCCAACCTTTGCCAGCGTTTGCAGCTTGTCACGCACCGCTGGAACGGCGGAGAAGAACTCCGCGCCTTCCTCAACAGTCATATCAAGCACATCGGCGATGGATTTGCCCTTGAACAGCACTTCCAGCGTTTCGCGGTTGTAGCGCTTGCCGTGACACACGTCACATGTGACATAGACATCGGGCAGGAAGTGCATCTCGATCTTGATCACACCATCGCCCTGGCAGGCCTCGCAGCGGCCGCCCTTGACGTTGAACGAGAACCGGCCCGGCTGGTAACCGCGCGCCTTGGCTTCTGGTAAACCGGCGAACCAATCACGGATCGGCGTGAAGGCACCCGTATAAGTGGCCGGGTTGGAGCGCGGCGTGCGGCCAATCGGTGACTGGTCGATATCGATGACCTTATCGAGGAACTCGAGACCATCGATCCGGTCATGTTCCGCCGGTTGTTCGCGTGAACCCATGATACGGCGCGAGGCAGACTTGAACAGGGTTTCGATCAGGAAGGTGGATTTTCCGCCGCCCGAAACACCGGTCACGGCGGTAAAAGTGCCGAGCGGAATTTCGGCGGACACATTTTTCAAATTATTGCCGCGTGCACCGACGACCTTGATGCGCTTCTTGTTCAGCTTGCGCCGTTCTGCCGGCACCGGCACTTCGATGGCGCCGGACAGATATTTTCCTGTCAGCGATGTTGGACTGGACATAATGTCGGCAGGCGAGCCCTGAGCGATGATTTCACCGCCGTGAATTCCCGCAGCTGGCCCGATATCGACCACATAATCGGCAGTCAGGATCGCGTCTTCGTCGTGCTCCACAACGATCACGGTGTTGCCGAGGTCGCGCAGATGACGCAGCGTCTTCAGAAGCTGTTCATTGTCACGCTGATGCAGGCCGATCGACGGTTCGTCCAGAACATAGAGCACGCCGGTCAGGCCGGAACCGATCTGCGATGCCAGACGGATACGCTGGCTCTCGCCGCCGGACAACGTGCCTGAGTTTCGCGACAAAGCCAGATAATCCAGACCCACGTCGTTGAGGAAGCGCAGGCGTTCGCGAATTTCCTTCAAGATGCGTGCGGCGATTTCCGTCTGCTTGTCGTTGAAAGTCTTGTCGATATCGCTGAACCACGCATCCGCATGGCGGATCGATTTTTCAGTAATCTGGCCGATATGCAGACCGCCAATTTTTACAGCCAATGATTCCGGTTTCAGGCGGTAGCCGCCACAGGCCGGGCAGGGCGTACCGGACATGAAACGTTCGATTTCCTCGCGCGACCAGGCCGAATCCGTTTCCTTCCAGCGGCGTTCCAGATTGGGAATGACACCTTCGAACGGTTTCGTGGTCTTGTAGGAACGCAGGCCATCATCGTAGGAGAAGTGGATTTCACGGCTGCCTGTGCCATAAAGCACGGCTTTCTGTGCTTCCTCATTGATATCGCGCCAACGGTCACCGAGCTTGAAGCCGTAGCTGCCACCCAGTGCTTCCAACGTCTGATTGTAATAGGGCGAACTTGACTTCGACCATGGGGCGATCGCGCCATTCTTCAGGGTGAGGCTTTCGTCCGGTACGATCAGGTTGGGATCGATTGCCTTCTGCGTGCCAAGACCATCACAGGTCGGGCAAGCACCGAACGGATTGTTGAACGAGAACAGGCGCGGCTCGATTTCGGCAATGGTGAAACCAGAGACAGGGCAGGCGAATTTTTCCGAAAACATCAGACGTTGATGTGTTTCGTTCTTGGGTTTGTTGGCGGATTCTCCCGATGTCTCGTCGGCCGGCAGTGGTTTGTCAGCGAATTCCGCAAGGGCGATGCCATCGGCAAGCTTGAGAGCGGTTTCAAGGCTGTCTGCCAGACGGGCAGAGATATCCGGACGCACGACAACGCGGTCCACCACCACATCGATGTCGTGTTTGTATTTCTTGTCCAGTGCAGGAACGTCGGCAATCTCGTAGAAGATCCCGTCGACTTTCACGCGCTGGAAGCCGCGCTTCTGCAGATCGGCCAGCTCCTTACGGTATTCACCTTTGCGGCCGCGCACGATGGGCGCGAGAATGAACAGGCGTGTGCCTTCGTCCTGCGCCAGAACGCGGTCCACCATCTGGCTGACAGTCTGGCTTTCAATCGGCAGGCCCGTTGCCGGTGAATAGGGAATGCCGACGCGTGCATAAAGCAGGCGCAGGTAGTCATAAATCTCCGTGACAGTCCCGACCGTGGAACGCGGATTGCGGCTTGTCGTCTTCTGTTCGATGGAAATGGCAGGAGACAGGCCGTCGATCTGATCGACATCAGGCTTCTGCATCATTTCCAGAAACTGCCGGGCATAGGCGGACAGACTCTCGACATAACGCCGCTGGCCTTCCGCATAGATCGTATCGAAGGCAAGCGAAGATTTGCCGGATCCCGACAGGCCCGTCATGACAATCAGCTTGTCGCGCGGCAGGTCGAGGTCGATGTTCTTCAGGTTGTGCTCACGGGCACCACGAATGGATATAAATTTCTGATCGCTCATGACTGTCACGCCGTTATGGGGGAGGAACTGGCTCGCTGGCCGGAGTCTTTCCCTTATTTAGAAAGTTTCCAGCAAATTACGAGGCCGTACCTGAGTTGGAATCACCATAGCCATGTTGACATCCATAGAGCAAGTGATAGAACAAAAAAAGAACAAATATTGCAGGCGACGTGGAAACCGGTACAAAACCCAATGCTGCCGTGCCTGCGATGCGTGTGTATACAAGATATTGCAGTAAGCCGATAATGCAGGTGCTCAAGCCTACTGACAGATTTGTCAGGAGAGTGTCAGTTGCCACTGAATTGTCAGGAGGCTGACGGTTTCAGAGGTCACGCCGAGCAGTATTTTGTGGATAGAGCCAGACAGTTACCCTCTAGGTGAGCTGGTACTGTATGATGGCGCAAAATCGAAAAGCTAATTTTGTGGAGTATTTTTATGGCTGGTAGTGTCAACAAGGTAATTTTAGTTGGTAATCTGGGCAAGGATCCGGAAGTCCGGAAAATGGGCTCGGGCGACCCTGTCGTCAGTTTCAGCATTGCGACATCGGAAAGCTGGCGCGACAAGAACAGCGGCGAGCGCAAGGAAAAGACCGAGTGGCACAATATCGTCATTTTCAATGATAACCTGGCCAAGGTTGCGGAGCAGTACCTGAAAAAAGGCATGAAGGTCTATATCGAGGGCGCCTTGCAGACACGCAAGTGGCAGGATCAGACCGGCAACGAGCGTTATACGACGGAAATCGTTCTGCAGAAATTCCGTGGTGAATTGCAGATGCTCGATTCACGCGGCGAGGGTGCCGGCGCTGGCGGCGGACGTTCGTTCGACAGTTCGAGCCGTGGTCAGGTTTCCGACAATGGTGATTATGGTTCGGATTTCGGTCGTTCCAGCGCATCGCCATCGGGTAGCAGCAGCAATGCAGGCGGCAATTTCTCACGTGACCTCGACGACGAGATTCCTTTCTGATCGGAAACATCAACGTACCAATATATCAGGTACTCTACATACGATGTGAAAAGAGTATTTCGCCTGCATGGAAAACCCGTGCAGGCGTCTGCATTTTTACGGGTGCGAAAAATGCAGACGCAGTGATTGCATGGTAATCGTGTCTGTTGACGCCAACCTTTGCAATTCGCCATAGCGCTCCGCGATTTGAATTCGCACGATCGCGTTCTTCAAGACGCCGTTTGCGGCGCAGCCACTGCCCGCGCATCCGGGAAAGGCTGGTTTCACGCCCCAAGAGCGATTTACCGGCCGCTCATTGAACAGTTCGGCATGATCGGAGTTGACGGCGCTGGACGTACAAACAGTGTCATTACAGAGCTGTAAGCACGGGCAAGGTATCCCTTGCCATTGCCGGGCCGCGGATGTGATAGGTCGAGCGGCTTCATATCACATGGATCACCCCAATGCTGGCGGTAAATATCCCTGAAGAGATAACTTGCCGGTATCATTTGTTCTCTCCGTTTGAATCGGTTCAATACTTTGACGGACGGTGAATTTTGAATCGGTTCAATATTAGCGCGGACGGTTTGGTTGTCAAGTTTAATTGAATCGATACAACTTTGTGCTAGGCTCATTCCCGATCATTGGGAGGATGCTTTTGTCAAAGGGTAAAGTCAGGCTTGCGGATATTGCCAGGGCGTCGGGAGTGTCCCAAGGAACTGCATCCAACGTCTTCAGCCGGCCGGAAGTGGTCAGAGACGAAGTGCGTGAGCATGTGCTGGCGGTGGCCAGAGACCTCGGTTATGCCGGTCCGAGTGTGACTGGCAGGCTTCTGAGGGCCGGAAAAGTCAATGCAATAGGTGTGGCAGCGATTGAGCCTCTGGCATACTTTTTTGATGATCCATGGGCGCGGGCATTTCTGGCGGCACTTGCCGATGTGTGCGATGCGAAGGGAACGGGCCTCACGCTCGTTTCTGCCAGGAATCAGCAAAAATTGAGCTGGAATATCCAGAGCGCCTTGGTCGACGGATTTATACTGTTATGCGTCGAAGGTGGCGAACGGCTTGTCGAACTGACGCGGGAACGTCAATTGCCCTTCATCAGCCTCGCATTGGGCAGCGACGACCAGTCCATTCCGGCAATCGGTGTCAACAATATTGACGGCGCTGCAACTGCTGCGCGCCATTTGACCCGGCTGGGACACCGGCGCTTTGTGATCCTGGCGACCGAATTCACAGACGATCATGTGGGTCGTATCAGTGCGCCGGAAATCGAACGCGGCGATGTTTACTCGACTTCCCGCGATCGTGCGGTCGGATACTGGCACGCACTGGCAGAAGTTGGCATTGCACGCGAAGTGGTTCCGGTGTTCGAGACCCAAAATGACCGGCCAAGCGTCCATGCCTGTCTGGAGCAGGTCTTTTCTACCGCCGAGCGTCCGACCGCAATTCTTGCCATGTCTGACAATATTGCAATGCTGGCAATGGCTTGGCTCACCGATCACGGGCTGAATGTTCCCGTTGATATTTCCATTGTCGGATTTGACGGAGTGCCGGAGGGCGGCATGGTCAAGCCGGGCCTGACAACAATGGCGCAGCCGTTTCAAGAGCTCGCCGTCCGCGCCGTCCATGCCATTCTGGACGATGCGATACCGACGGAACGCGAGATCATCGAGGTGAAACTGATCGAGAGAGGCAGCACCGCGGCGCCAAAAACTTGACACAGATCGCACCGGGCACCATCAGACTGCCAATCATGCTTGTTTCTGACTTTGGCTTGCCCTGTACCATGAAATTTCAACCGTTAGTTCGAGGCTCTTCGCCTGGGAAATTGCCTGATCATGCTTGTTGATCTGGGCATGTATGCCGGGTTGTTCGCGGCTGCCCTTATCGCCGCAACCATCTTGCCGATGCAATCCGAGGCACTGCTTGCCGGACTGCTTCTCACCCATTCATACCCGGCGTTCGCATTGATTGCTGTTGCCAGCGTCGGCAACATCCTTGGCTCCGTGGTCAATTGGCTGCTCGGGCGCGGCATTGACCAGTTTCGGCACCGCAAATGGTTCCCGGCAAGCGAGGCGCAGCTGGACCGCGCCTCGCGCTGGTATCAGCATTATGGCAAATGGACGCTGCTTTTGAGCTGGGTGCCGGTCATTGGTGATCCGCTGACTGTGATTGCCGGAGTATTGCGCGAGCCGCTATGGAGTTTTGTGCTTCTGGTATCCATTGCTAAGACTGTACGGTATCTTGTTGTATTCGCATTGGTATCAGGCTGGTAAAGGCTACGGATGCATCTTTGCGCCCTTGGTGATCTTGTCGATCAGCTTCTTCTCCCCGCGCAAGGCGATTCCCACAACTTTGGCATCATCCGGGGCAAACCGGGAAAATACGGCACGGTTGGCCTGATCGTATCCGGTTGAGAACATTTCTTCGATATAAAGGCAGGATTTAACCTCGCGTTCGAGCGAGCGGCGATGGATAGTTGACAGAGTTGCCTGGTCCGCCGTGAGTACGATCAACGGCTGAATGGGTAAGGGATGGTAGTGGTAACCCGCACGGTCTACATAGGGCTCACCAATCAATCCGGGAGCCTGGGCGAAAAGGCCACTTGTCAGGAATGACGAGACGTTGAGTTTCTGCCATGTCGCCAGATCATCGCGAACAACGATTGCAATTTTCGTATCAAACACCAAATCTAGGTCTCCATTCATGGGTCGAGAGTGTCGAATGACGGTTGAGAGTCTAGGCGAGGAAGCGCTGCGCGGTCTTGGACGTTTGTGCGAAAGACCGGTGCGCGATGCGATCACGTCAGCGCCATCCAATCCGGGCGTGGAGCGTATGGAAGCGCGCTTTACCGGCGATGCGTTTGAACCGCACCGGCATGACACTTACGCCATTGGCGTCACACTGCATGGCGTCCAGACATTCCGGTATCGCGGTGAAAAGCGGCAGAGCCTCCCCGGCAACGTCATGGTTCTGCATCCCGACGAGGTGCATGATGGAGGAGCCGGTACCGATGACGGTTTGCGTTATCGGATGATCTATCTCGAACCGGCACTGGCAATAGAGGCACTTGGCGACAATCACGGCGCTCTACCATTCGTCCGGGAGCCTGTCTTCGCCGATACCCCGCTCGTCTCGGTCATTTCAGCGGCGTTCGGCAATCTGGACGAGGAAATGGATGAGTTGCTGGTCGATGACATCGTATCGCGGCTGACGCAGGGTCTGGCACGTCATGCGAAGCAGCCGCTGAAGCCCATGGGCAGGCCTGCAGTCAGGCAGGCCGGTATGGCGCGTGACTATCTTGCGGATAATGCCCTGCGGCTGGTGCGCTCGCAGGAACTGGAAGCCGTCAGCGGTCTTGATCGTTATGCCCTGTCGCGGCATTTCCGTACCCTCTATGCTACGAGCCCGCATCGCTTCCTGTTGATGCGCCGCCTTCAGCGCGCCAAGGAACTGATGAAGCAGGGGGAGCCTCTGGCTGAAATAGCCGCAGAGACGGGTTTTACCGACCAGAGCCATCTCAACAGACAGTTCAAGAAAGCCTTTGGGATGACGCCCGGCCGCTGGGCGGCGCTGACAGCGGCCAGTCAATAAATTTGACCTTTGCGTCAGCCGTGATAGTTGAACGGTATAGCCTGTGCTCAAGGAGCCCGACATGACAGATACACGAACACCTTCAAATGCGGCGCATCGGGTGGTCATCGTCGGGGCGGGTTTTGGCGGGCTGGAAGCGGCAAATTCGTTGCGCAAGACCGGCGCTGACGTGACCATCATCGACCAGCGTAATCACCATCTTTTTCAGCCCTTGCTCTATCAGGTCGCAACATCGACGCTGGCGACCTCTGAAATTGCATGGCCTATCCGGCATCTCTTGCGTAAATACAGTAATATCAAGACATTGCTTGGAACTGTTGAAAGTGTTGATACGAAAGCGCGAACCGTTTCCACGGCGGATGGCGAGGTCATTCCCTATGACACGCTGGTGCTGGCAACGGGTGCGCGTCATGCCTATTTCGGCCACGATGACTGGGAACCTTTTGCGCCGGGACTGAAGACACTTGAAGATGCCACCACAATCCGCCGGCGTATTCTCACTGCATTTGAAAAGGCCGAGCGCGAGCCTGATCCGGCACGCCGTGCGGCTTTGCTGACATTTGTCATCATTGGTGCAGGACCCACGGGTGTCGAAGTCGCCGGAACGATTGCCGATCTGGCCAGGGATACGCTCAAAGGTGAGTTCCGGGTCATCGATCCTGCAACAGCCAAGGTCATCCTCATTGAAGGTGGAGAGCGCGTCCTTGGTGCCTTTGCGCCTGACCTTTCCGCCTACGCACAGCGGGCCCTGGAAAAGCTCGGCGTTCAGGTGCATCTGGGCAATCCGGTGACGAAGTGTCATGCGGATGGCGTGGAATATGCCGGTAAATCCGTGGGCGCCGGAACGATCATCTGGGCCGCCGGGGTTCAGGCATCTCCGGCTGCCAAATGGCTTGATGTGCAGGCTGACCGGGCAGGGCGTGTCGTGGTCAATGACGATCTGACTGCTCCCGGCCATCCTGAAATCTTCGTAGTCGGCGATACGGCAACGGTTAAAAATGGCGATAAGGGCATGGTTCCGGGTATTGCACCTGCTGCCAAACAACAGGGTATCCATGTCGCCAAAACCATCAGGGCGAGATTGGCCGGTGACACCGCACCAAAACCTTTTCATTATCGCCATGCGGGCGATCTTGCGACCATCGGCAAGCGCGCTGCGGTGACGGATTTCGGCTGGATCAAGCTCAAGGGCTATGTTGCCTGGTGGTTATGGGGACTGGCACACATCTACTTCCTCATTGGCGTACGCAATCGTCTTGCCGTCGCCATGAGCTGGTTGTGGATTTCAGTCAGCGGTGCGCGCAGTGCACGCCTGATCACGCAAAAGGACGCGGCGGAAGAAGATCACCTGAAATAATATAATCTATGTGGCGATGAAGGTTTTGATACCGTCTGCCACAAATTGCACTGCCAATGCCGCGAGGATGACGCCCAGAAGGCGCGTCAGGATCGAACGGCCAGTTTCACCCAAAAAACGGTCAACGCGTTCAGCTAGGAAAAATACGACGTAAGAAGCCGCTATACAGATCAGGATGATGCCGATCAGCGCAAGCCGCGATGTCGGCTCGGACAATGTGCCCGCAAGCAGGATGGTCGCTGAGATCGCGCCGGGTCCGGCAATCAGCGGAATGGCGAGCGGAAAGGCGGCGATATTGCGGATATGATCCTTCGTGATGGCAACGGTGGCACTCTTCTCATGGCGCTCCTGCCGCTTTTCGAAGATCATCTCGAACGCGATCCAGAACAGGAGCAGACCACCGGCAATGCGGAAGGCCCCGATGGTAATGCCGAACAGCGCCAGAATCTGCGCACCCGCCACGGCGAAGATCGTCAGCACGATGAAAGCGGTGATGCTGGCGCGCAAGGCAACCTGGCCGCGCTCCTTGCGATTCATGCCGCGAGTCAGTGCCAGAAAGAGCGGCGCCAGTCCCGGTGGATCGATCGTTACCATCAAGGTAACGAGCGCATTGAGGAGGGTGTCATAAAGCGCCACGATTTTGCTTTTCTTCTCTGATTGAAGCTGAGCGAGAATAGCGGATTCGGGGTTAAGCGTCGATAAAGTTGGGATTTTGCAACCAAGTTTTTCACCGATTGAAATGAACTGTTGTATCCTATTGAAAACAAAGGGTTTTCAGCTGTGTATTGCGGTGCCTCCGGTTGGCTTTTGCGTTGAAAAGCCGCTATAAGATGAAGATTGATTCTATACGAAAGATGAGTGCCTCGTGTCTGAACTAACCCCACCATCCGGCCCAGAAGACGATAAACCAGGCGGAAATTTTGGTATTGAGCCAATTTCCATTATCGAGGAGATGCAAAGCTCCTATCTCTCCTATGCCATGAGCGTGATTGTCAGCCGCGCGTTGCCCGACGTGCGCGACGGTCTGAAGCCGGTACATCGACGCATCCTGCATGCGATGAACGAAATGGGCCTGTCCTGGAACAGATCCTACCGTAAATCAGCCGGTGTCGTCGGTGAAGTCATGGGTAAATTCCACCCGCATGGCGATGCCTCGATTTATGATGCGCTTGTGCGCATGGCGCAGGATTGGTCTCTGCGCGATCCGCTGGTCGACGGGCAGGGCAATTTTGGCTCTATCGATGGCGATTCACCGGCGGCGATGCGCTACACCGAATGCCGTCTTGAAAAAGTGACGGAATCCCTGCTTGAGGATATCGACAAGGAAACCGTCGACTTTCAGGACAATTATGACGGCCGCGAACAGGAACCGGTGGTTCTTCCCGCTCGTTTTCCAAATCTTCTGGTCAACGGCTCCGGTGGTATTGCCGTCGGTATGGCGACCAACGTTCCGCCGCACAATCTGGCTGAAGTTATCAATGGCTGTATTGCCCTGATCGACAATCCGCTGATTGATCTGCCGGAACTGATGGAAATCATTCCGGGCCCGGACTTTCCGACAGGCGGCATTGTTCTCGGCCGTTCAGGCATTCATTCCGCTTACAGCACCGGCCGCGGCTCAATCTTGATGCGCGGCAAGGTCGCTATCGAGGCCATGCGCAACGATCGCGAAGCTATCATCATCACCGAAGTGCCTTATCAGGTGAACAAGGCGACGATGATTGAAAAGATGGCCGACCTTGTGCGTGAAAAGCGCATCGAGGGTATCTCCGATATCCGCGATGAGTCGGACCGTGACGGTTATCGCGTGGTCGTCGAGTTGAAGCGTGATGCCGTTGCTGACGTCATCATCAACCAGCTCTATCGCTTTACCCCGCTGCAGTCGTCATTCGGCGCCAACATGGTGGCGCTCAATGGCGGCAAGCCGGGTCTGTTGAACCTGATGGACATTTTGCGCGCGTTTGTTGCCTTCCGCGAGGAAGTCGTCAGCCGCCGGACGAAATTCCTGCTGCGCAAGGCGCGTGACCGCGCGCATGTCTTGGTTGGTCTGGCCATCGCCGTTGCCAATATCGATGAGATTATCGCACTGATCCGCCGGGCACCCGATCCGGCAACAGCGCGCGATCAGTTGATGGAGCGCCGCTGGCCTGCCAACGACGTGGCACCGCTGATCACGCTGATCGCTGATCCGCGCCATACACTCAATGACGACAACACCTATAACCTGTCGGAAGAGCAGGCGCGTGCCATTCTCGATCTGCGTCTGCAGCGCCTGACGGCCCTCGGCCGTGATGAAATCGCCGATGAACTCAATAAGATCGGCGTTGAAATCAAGGATTACCTCGAAATCCTCGCGTCGCGCCTGCGCATCATGACCATCGTGAAGGACGAGCTCGCTGCCATTCGGGACGAATTCGGTACGCCACGCCGCACGGAACTGACCGATGGCGGCGCGGATATGGATGATGAGGATCTGATCGCCCGGGAAGATATGGTCGTGACCGTCAGCCATGCGGGTTATATCAAACGCGTTCCACTGACGACCTATCGCGCACAGCGCCGCGGCGGCAAGGGCCGTTCCGGTGTGACCATGAAGGACGAGGATTTCGTCACACGGTTGTTTGTGGCCAATACCCACACGCCAATGTTGTTCTTCTCCTCCCGCGGTATTGTTTACAAGGAAAAGGTCTGGCGCCTGCCGATCGGTACGCCGCAGTCACGCGGCAAGGCATTGATCAATATGCTGCCGCTTGAACAGGGTGAGCGCATCACGACAATCATGCCTTTGCCTGAAGATGAGGCAAGCTGGACCAATCTCGATGTCATGTTCGCCACGACGCGCGGTACCGTGCGCCGTAACAAGCTGTCCGATTTCGTTCAGGTCAATCGCAACGGCAAGATTGCGATGAAGCTGGAAGAAGAGGGCGATGAAATTCTTGGCGTCGATACCTGTGACGAGTTTGACGATGTGCTTCTGACCGCTGCCGGCGGCCAGTGCATTCGCTTCCCGGTTACCGACGTGCGTGTCTTCGCTGGTCGTAACTCCATCGGTGTTCGCGGCATTACATTGGCCAAGGGCGATACACTTATCTCAATGGCAATCCTTGCCCACGTGGATGCAAGCCCGGCTGAACGTTCTGCTTATCTCAAGCAGGCAGCTGCGGACCGGCGTGCACAGGGTGCGGATGATGTTGAGGAAATCGCGCTGGTTGGTGAAGAGGCCACCGATGTAGCTGATCTCAACGCCGAGCGTTATGCGGAACTGCGGGATCGTGAAGAGACCGTCCTGACAGTCAGCGAATATGGATATGGCAAACGCTCGTCATCCTACGAGTTCCGCGTTTCCGGACGCGGCGGCAAGGGTATTCGCGCAACGGATACATCGAAGACAGATGAAATCGGCAAGCTTGTCTCGCTGTTCCCCGTCGAGGCGTCGGATCAGATACTGCTTGTATCCGATCGCGGTCAGCTGATCCGCGTACCGGTCAACGGCATTCGCGTCGCCGGACGCTCCACAAAGGGCGTGACGATCTTCAATACGGCCGATGGCGAGAAGGTTGTTTCAGTCGAGCGAATTTCGGAAACGGACAGCGATGACGAAGAACTCGAGGCAGTAGCGACTGATGAAGCCGGAGCGGAGATAGCAACTCCGGAAAACGGTTCTAACGAAGGTTAGAACCGCTGGCGGTCACTATGACCATTCATGGGATAAACACCAAAGCGGGATGTCTTTACTTTGGCTTCCCGCTTTCTGTTTTCTTCCATCATCATGACGACAGCGGAAACCATCATCGCGATCATCATGCCGACGCTAAGAAGAATAAACATCATTGGTCCCTTCAATCTTCGGCTTTCTTATGGTTAACAACGCCCCGAGAGCCAAAAGGTTTCATTTTCAGAGGTCTTTATAGTTAACGGCAACTGAATGCTTGCTGATTGCCCCGTTCATCTTCCATTCATGTAAGAAATAAAGGCTGGCGTTTCCAACCATTGAAAGCGCCCGATAAAACGGCTAGGAGACGGTATGACAATCGCAATTTATGCCGGATCCTTCGACCCGATCACCAATGGACATATGGATGTCCTGCAGGGTTCCTTGCGCCTTGCCGACAAGGTTTTCGTTGCTATCGGTATTCATCCGGGCAAGGCGCCGCTGTTTTCCTTTGCCGAACGCGTGGACCTGATCAATCGGGTGGCTGCGGATGTTTTCGGCAAGGACAGTGAACGGCTCGAAGTCATTTCTTTTGATGGATTGCTGATCGATGCAGCTCGCAAGTACGGGGCTTCGCTGATGGTGCGGGGCCTGCGTGACGGTACTGATCTCGATTATGAAATGCAGATGGCCGGGATGAACGGCAAGATGGCGCCGGAACTGCAAACAGTATTCCTGCCGGCTGATCCTTCCGTTCGCACGATTACTGCCACATTGGTCCGCCAGATTGCGGCCATGGGTGGTGAAGTCCAGCACTTTGCTCCCGCTCTTGTCGCCGAGGCGCTCAAGGCCAAATTCAAATAGGGCTTTCTTCTAATCCCGATCCGTTGGAGACTTTCATGTCCGTATTTCGCACTGCGCTTCTTGTGGCGGCCGTTTCTTCCCTGTCTTTTGCATCGCTGAGCCCAAGCTGGGCCGATGATGCGAACACAATGACGATCAAGCTCAAGGATGGCGACGTCAAGATCGAACTGCGCCCCGACCTTGCTCCCAAGCATGTCGAGCAGATCAAGGCGCTCGCCAAGGAAGGCGCTTATAACAGCGTCGTGTTTCACCGCGTCATTCCAGGTTTCATGGCCCAGACAGGCGATGTGCAGTATGGCAACACCGAGAAGGGCTACAATCAGGCCGCCGCTGGAACCGGTGGTTCGAAGCGTCCGGACCTGCCTGCCGAGTTCTCGAAGGAACCATTCGTGCGCGGCACTGTTGGCATGGCACGTTCATCCAACCCCAATTCGGCCAATTCCCAGTTCTTCATCATGTTCGACAACGGGTCATTCCTGAATGGCCAGTATACGGTTGTCGGTAAGGTGACGACCGGCATGGAAAACGTCGACAAGATCAAAAAAGGCAACGAGGCGCAGAACGGCGCTGTCGATAATCCGGATAAGATGGTCAAGGTTACCGTCGGTTCGGCAAAATAACACACACAACAGGAGATGCCGGAAATGGCTTATAAAGATCCAGAAAACACGATTTTGCTCGAAACCACCAAGGGCAATGTTGTCATTGAACTTTACCCTGATCTGGCACCCGGCCACGTCGAGCGGATCAAGGAACTGGCACGCGAAGGCGCTTATGATGGCGTTGTATTCCACCGCGTCATCGATGGTTTCATGGCTCAGACCGGCGACGTGAAGTTTGGCAAGCAGGGCGGTTCGTCCTTCAATCCGTCACGCGCCGGCATGGGTGGGTCCGACAAGCCTGATCTGAAAGCAGAGTTTTCCAACGCCAACCACGGCCGTGGCGCTTGCTCGATGGCCCGTTCGCAGAACCCTAATTCCGCCAATTCCCAGTTTTTCATCTGCTTCGACGATGCAGCCTTCCTGAACCGTCAGTACACGGTCTGGGGCCAGGTCATTGAAGGCATGGACAACGTTGACACGATCAAGCGCGGCGAGCCTGTGCAGGATCCGGATTCGATCGTTTCCATGCGCGTTGCTGCAGACGTCAAATAAGATCGCCTTGATATACCATGCGTGTTGATCTTTTCGATTTTGATCTGCCGGAAGAAAACATCGCATTGAGACCTGCAGAGCCGCGCGATTCCGCGCGGCTTTTGCTTGTGAAGGCGGATGCTTCCGGATTTGAGGATAGCAGTGTCCGCCATCTGGCTGATTTTCTGCGCCCGGGTGATGCGCTGGTTTTCAATGATACCAAAGTGATACCCGCACAACTTGAAGGTTTTCGCGAGCGTGAGGGCGTGAAAGCCCAGATCAGCGCGACGCTGCATATGCGCACGGGTCCGGATCGCTGGAAAGCCTTCCTGCGCCCGGCAAAACGGGTCAGGCAGGGTGAGCGGATCGATTTCGGTCACGGCAACAATGCCTGTCTTCTGGGGTCGTTGCAGGCAACAGTCGCGGAAAAGGGCGATGCGGGCGAAGTGCTGCTGGTGTTTGATTTCAGTGGTGCCGATCTTGATCAGGCGATAGCGGCCGTCGGCCATATTCCGCTCCCACCCTATATCGCATCAAAAAGAGCCGAGGATGGCCGCGATAAAGAAGATTATCAGACTGTTTATGCCCGCGAGGAAGGTGCTGTCGCTGCCCCTACGGCGGGCCTGCACTTTACGCCCGCGTTGCTGGATGATTTGAAAAAGCGCGGCATCGAAGAACATTTCGTTACGCTGCACGTGGGCGCGGGTACATTTCTCCCTGTTAAGGCTGACGATACGACGGACCACAAGATGCATGCGGAAATCGGTCATGTGGACCAGAGGACGGCAGACGCATTGAACGCCGTCAAGGCGCGGGGTGGCCGTGTTGTCGCTGTGGGTACTACCTCGCTGCGTCTGCTTGAAAGCGCGACGAGCGAAGACGGTGTAGTCAAGGCTTGGTCAGGTCCAACGGATATTTTCATCACGCCGGGTTATAAATTCCGTGCGGTTGATCTGCTGATGACCAATTTCCATCTGCCACGGTCAACCCTGTTCATGCTGGTGTCAGCCTTCAGCGGTTTCGAGCGCATGCATGCGGCTTATGCTCATGCGATCAAAAATCACTACCGCTTCTATTCCTATGGCGATGCAAGCCTGTTATGGCGATCGGCATCATGACAGAAAACTTTGAATTCAAACTGATCGCATCCGATGGCAAGGCCCGGCGTGGTGAAATAACCATGCCGCGCGGCACTGTCCGCACGCCAGCCTTCATGCCGGTGGGTACAGCCGGAACGGTCAAGGCCATGTATATGGATCAGGTTGCGGATCTCGGCGCCGATATCATTCTTGGCAATACTTATCACCTCATGCTGCGACCGAGCGCCGAACGCATCGCGAAACTGGGCGGGTTGCATGATTTTGCCCGTTGGCCTGGACCGATCCTGACGGATTCCGGTGGTTTTCAGGTCATGTCGCTGGCGCAGTTGCGCAAGCTCGATGAAAAGGGCGTGACTTTCCGTTCCCATATTGACGGGCGCGCCTATGAGATGAGCCCGGAACGTTCCATCGAGATACAGGGGCTGCTGGATTCCGATATCCAGATGCAGCTGGATGAATGTGTTGCCTTGCCCTCAACGCCGAAAGATATCCAGCGTGCCATGGAGCTGTCGCTGCGCTGGGCGGAGCGCTGCAAGACGGCCTTTGGCAATCAGCCCGGGAAAGCCATGTTCGGCATTGTACAGGGCGGCGATGTGCCGGATCTGCGCATTCGTTCGGCACAGGCACTGAAGGCGATGGATCTGAAGGGATATGCGGTTGGCGGTCTGGCGGTCGGCGAGCCGCAAGAAGTCATGCTCGATATGCTTGATGTGACCTGTCCGGAGCTTCCGGCGGAAAAACCCCGCTACCTCATGGGCGTCGGCACACCCGATGACATCCTGAAATCTGTCGCACGTGGCATCGACATGTTTGATTGCGTGATGCCGACACGGGCAGGGCGGCACGGCCTCGCCTTTACCCGCCGCGGAAAGGTCAATCTGCGCAATGCGCGCCATGCGGATGATCCGCGCCCGCTGGATGAGGAATCCTCATGCCCTGCCGCGCGCGACTACAGCCGCGCCTATCTGCATCATCTGGTCAAATCGGGTGAAGCGCTGGGCGGCATGCTGCTGACGTGGAACAATCTGGCCTACTATCAGCAACTTATGCAGGGTATCCGTGGTGCCATTGAAGCGAAGCGTTTCGAGGCATTCAGTGAAGAAACCCAGGGGACTTGGGCCCAGGGCGATATCCCGCTCCTTGCTTGATCATCCCGTTGCGGGTTGGCAAGTCTTGTCGGGGTCACACGGCGCAAAAAGTTGGCGCAGCCCGTCAATCGCCGTAATCTGGTCTTCGTGGGTGAGGGTATCCATATCAAACAGCTTCAGGCTGCGCAGACCCTCTATGGTCAGAAAAGCGATGAGGGCCATGGTCGGGTCCTCCGAGTTCTCTTTCATGCGGTCCAGCAATTGTTTGTTGTAGCGCCGGATCGGATCAATGAAACTCGGGTCGTTGGCGATGGCAGCCAGAATGCCTGACGGCTCAGGCTCGTTCAAAACGAACTCTGCACGATAAACCTCGATACAGGCCTGAACCACACTGTTCACCTTGTGGTTTCGCTTGGCCTCCTGCATGCGCAGTGATTCGTCAAACTCGGCCACATGGTGCTCGACAAGCGCTTCCAGCAACTTGGCCTTGGTCGGAAATGTGTAAAGCAATCCACCTTTTGAGAGTCCCGCTCGGCGTGCGACCGCATCAAGGGAGAGGTGGACCGGGCCAACCTCCATGGCAATTTCCGCAGCTGCCTGCAGAATTTTATCTTTTGTAGTGAGAACGGCCGCCCGCATTCTGCTCTTTCTTTAAAACTTTAGTCCCATAAGGAATCCCGTTTCTATTGACTTTACCGTCCGGACGGTACAGTAAAGTGGCCGTGGCAATCAAGTCCACATCACGTTATTCTCATTTGACAGGCTGGCAACGAACTTTGCTGGCCATTGTTTTGTTCCGGAGCGGTTCCCCATGATAAAGCGCTACATTCTACCCGTGATCATTTTGCTTTTGGTCGTGGTGCTTGCTGGAGGACTAGTCTGGTTCAATTATTTCCGCGAGGGAATGATCAAGCAGTTCTTCGCCACCATGCAGCAGCCGGCGTCACCTGTTTCGACCTATACTGTCGAACCGGGTGTATGGACGCCGAATATCGAGGCTATCGGGTCTGTCAGCGCCATTCAGGGCGTGAATCTGGCCGTTGAAGTCGCTGGCATTGTGAAGGAGATTCCATTCACAGCCAACCAGATCGTGGAGCAGGGCGCCGCGCTTTTGCAGCTCGATGATGCCATCGAAAAGGCCGATATCGTGGCCGCCAAAGCCCAGGATGTCCTCAATGACCAGACATTGGTGCGCGCCCGTACGTTGAATACCCGCGGTGTTGGTGCGGAATCAAACGTGGACACAGCGCAGGCTGCATCGCTCGCCAAGAAGGCTGAAATAGCCAAATTGCAGGCCGTCATGGAACAGAAGCTGCTGAAGGCGCCGTTCAAGGGCACGGTCGGTATTCCGCAGATCGAGCAGGGTCAGTATCTATCGCCGGGCACGGTTGTCGTCTCGTTGCAGGACCTGTCCACCATGCGCGTGGACTTTACGGTCAACGAACAGAACCTCAACCAGATTCACATCGATCAACAGATCACGATCAGCCTTGCGGACACGAATGAGACCTATGCTGGCCAGATCACTGCTATCGAGCCTCGTATCGACCCCGCGACGCGGCTGGTTTCCGTCCGGGCAAAGGTGGAGAATGCCGACGGTAAATTGCGTCCCGGCCAGTTCGCTCAGGTTCGGGTCACGCTGCCCAAGGAGGACAACGTCTACACCTTGCCGCAGACTGCGCTCGTCTCGAGCCTTTATGGCGACTACATTTTTGTTCTTCGTCCTGAAGAAAAGAAAGAAGATCCTGCAAAAGCAGCCGATGCCGCCAAGCCTGCAGACACAGCCAAGCCAGCCGATGCTGCAAAACCAGCTGACCCTGCTGCCAAGAAAGAAGAGAGATTCGTTCTTGCACAGGTTTTTGTCACCCCGGGACGCCGTTCAGGTCTTCTGGTGGAGATTACCAAGGGTATCAAAAAGGGTGATGTCGTTGTGACGGCAGGTCAAAATCGTTTGAACGCCGGTGGAGCTGTAACAATTGCCAACGCCGTCAATCCAGCCAACACCACAGATGCGGGACTGCCAACAAAATGAATTTCTCAGAAATATTCATTCGCCGTCCAGTTCTGTCGACGGTAGTCGCTCTGATGATCATCCTGCTTGGTGCCCAGGGACTGTCGAACCTTGCGGTTCGCGAATATCCCAAGGTCGAAGAAACGGTCATCACGATCACAACAACCTATGCCGGCGCGAGCGCGGATCTGATGCAGGGATTTATCTCTTCACCGATCGCGAAGGCTGTAACCACGACTGAAAACATCGACTACGTCACCTCGTCATCGGCACCGTCATCGAGCACGGTTACCGTGCAGATGAAACTGGGTGCTGATCCGGACGCGGCGCTGACCGAAGTTCTTTCCAAGGTGAATCAGGTCCGTGGTGACCTGCCGACAGAAGCCGATGATCCGGTTATCAAGAAAGGTACAGGTCAGGATTTCGCGACCATGTATCTGGCCGTGCAAAACCCGAACATGAGCAGCGAGCAGATCACCGAGTATCTGGAACGCGTTATCCAGCCGCGCATGTCGACAATTCAGGGCGTTGCCGATGCGCAGATCCTGGGTGGTCAGGTGTTTTCGATGCGCGTGTGGATCGACCCAATTCAGTTGGCTGCACGCAAGACCACGGCGTCGGAAGTATTGACAGCAATCCAGCAATCAAACTTCCTGTCTGCACCGGGCAAGATCGAAAATCTCTACGTCGCGTCGCCCATCACGTTGAAGACCACCTTGCAAACGCCCGAGGCTTTTGGCGCTATGCCGATCAAGTCTGACGGCGCCAATATTGTGCGTTTGCGCGATGTTGCACGCATTGAGCTCGGTGCGGTCAACAAAGACACGGTTGTTACGTTCAATGGGTCAAGCGGCACATTTCTCGGTATTTTCCCGACGCCTGCCGCCAATCCGATCGATATGACGGCTGCCGTGCGCAAGGAATTGCCATCGATTCAGGCCACGCTTCCGGAAGGCATGTCCATTTATATGCTTTACGATTCGACAGAGCAGATCAGTTCGTCGATCTATGAAGTGTTCAAGACCATCGGCGAAGCGGTTCTCATCGTTGTTGCGGTGATCCTGCTGTTCCTCGGATCGTTCCGTTCCGTCATTATTCCGGTTGTCACCATTCCCATTTCATTGGTTGGTGTATGTTTCTTCCTGTTCTTGCTTGGGTATTCGATCAATCTGCTTTCACTGCTGGCGATGGTTCTGGCGATCGGTCTTGTCGTCGATGATGCGATCGTGGTGCTTGAAAACATCCATCGTCACATCGAAGAGGGACTCAAACCGGTCGATGCCGCGCTGAAGGGAATGAAAGAAATCACCGGCCCGATCGTGGCGATGACCGTTACACTGGCTGCTGTGTTTGCGCCGCTTGGTTTTACCGGCGGCCTCACAGGCGCGCTCTTCCGTGAATTTGCCTTCACACTGGCCGGTGCGGTTATTATTTCGGGTGTTGCCGCCTTGACGGTCTCACCAATGATGTGCGCCTTGCTGCTGAAAAGTGGTAATCACAGCCGTTTCCAGCGGATTGTTGATAATAGCTTCAGTTGGCTGGAAGGTTTTTATGAACGACGTGTGGCAGGATCGCTGAGTTTTCGTCCGCTAACCCTGTTGATCGTTATCACGCTTGTGGCGTTGACAGGATTCCTGTTCACCAAGACGTCGTCCGAACTGGCTCCCGAGGAAGATTCAGGCGCTCTGTTCGCAGTCGTCAATGCACCACAATATGCCACGTCTGACTACACCAAGCTTTATGCCGACCAGATCGACGCATTGACCAAGGATCTTCCTGAGATCAAAGCCAGGTTCAACATCCTCGGCCTGGGTACGACGAACTCGGCATTTGCGATCTGGGTGTTCAAGGACTGGACGCAACGCGATAAGTCACAGAAACAGCTGCAGCAGGAGTTGCAAGGCATCATCAGCCCGATGGCCGGTGCGCAGGCCTATATTTTTGCACCGCCGACTTTGCCTGGAACAGGTGGCGGTCTGCCGATTTCGATCATCATCCAGTCGACCGGTCCGGCCGACAAGGTGTTCGAAGTGGCTGAGGACATCAAGAACAAGGCGCAGGCATCAGGCAAGTTTATCATTGTGCAGAACTCGCTGTCCTTCAACGCACCGCAGGTTACGGTCACGATTGATCGCGACCGTGCGTCGGCTCTGGGTGTCCCAGTCAGTGAAATCGGTCAGACGCTCGGGCTTCTGGTCGGTGGCGGCAAGATCGCGAAGTTTGATCGTGACTCCAACAGCTACGACATCATCCCGCAAGTGCCGCAGGACTTCCGCTCCAATCCGGAAAACCTTGGCAAATACTTCGTCAAAAGTGCGTCGGGCGACATGGTGCCGTTGTCAGCAGTCATCAAAGTCACCGAGAATGCGTCTCCGGCTGCGATCGAGCAGTTCAATCAGCTGAACTCGGCAACGATTTCTGCGCTTCCCATGCCGGGCGTTACGACAGGTGAAGGTTTGCAGACTGTGGTTGATACGGCGCGTCCACTGCTGCCAAATGGCTTCTTCCTGGACTATTCCGGTCAGTCGCGTCTTGAAATCGAGCAGGGAAGCACGATCCTGATTGCCTTCGTGCTTGCCGTTGTCGTGATCTACCTTGTGCTTGCGGCACAGTTCGAAAGCTTCCGCGACCCGTTCATCATCATGATGTCGGTTCCACTGTCGATTTTCGGTGCGATTGTTCCGCTCAATATGGGGCTTGGTACACTGAACATCTATACGCAGGTTGGATTGATCACCCTCGTGGGACTGATTACCAAGCACGGTATTTTGATGGTGGAATTTGCCAACCAGCAGCGTGAACTGCACGGGATATCGCGGCATGACGCGATTATTCTTGCGGCCAAGACACGCCTGCGCCCGATCCTGATGACGACAGCGGCCATGGCACTCGGCGTTATCCCGCTGATCACCGCGACCGGTGCCGGCGCAGCAGCCCGTTATTCCATTGGTCTGGTGATCTTCTCCGGAATCTTGATCGGCACGATCTTTACGCTCTTCGTGGTGCCCATGTTCTACACCTTCATTTCCCACAGGGATGACAAGGTGGAGAAACCGGTGACACCGGCGTCAAGTGGGGATCCGGAACCAGTTCATTCGTGATCGGCTGAAGACCCGTCAAAAAGAAGCCTCCGAACCATGTCAGGTTCGGAGGCTTTGTCGTTGTGAATGGCTCGTATCGTCAGGCCCGCTTAACGGCGCGAAGAATGACGAGCAATATTACAGCACCGATCGTGGCTGCGATGATGGAACCCAGAAGCCCGGCTCCCAGCGATATGCCCAGACGCGGAAAGAGATATCCCGCTATGAAAGCGCCGATAACGCCGACGATCAGATCACCAATGAGGCCAAAACCGCCCCCTCGGACAAGCTGGCTCGCTAGCCACCCTGCGATCAGTCCCACTAACAGGAAAATAAGAAGTGATTCTCCACCCATAGTCGTCTCTCCACATGCCGGTTGCGTTACGATGGTCCTGTAGACCGTGGATGCCGCTCTTCATGGGCGATCCGTGACCGGCCGTAGAATCATCAGGAGGATTCTACGATGGGAAATGCATTTTGGATAACTAAACTTGTATGGGTGGCAGGTGAAAGCCACAATATCTAGTTTTGGATACGCTTCTGGCGGCGGTGGCCAAACTACGGCCCGGAAATCATTGAGCTTTTTCCAGTTCACAGAAAACGGTGGAGAGAAGACAGCAAGCGCAAAAAGCTATGCCGGCTGTGGTTTCCCATGACCGGCATAGTTTCAGACAATTCAAGAATTGCGCAATAAGAAGATTAAACCTTCTTAGCAGCGGCCTTCTTGTGAGCCTTGTGCTTGTGTGTCTTCTTGACGTGATGCTTTGCCTTTGCAGTGTGCTTAACGGCAGTTGTTGTTGCTGCAGCTGCTGCGTTGGCGCTGGAAGCTGTCAGAACTGGAGCCGAAACAGCAAGAGCGATGGCAAGGCCGAGAGCTGTGTAGAGGGACTTTTTCATAGGTCAGTTTCCTTTTGATATGGGCTCGTGGGACACAGTCGATCAGTCATCAATCGGCTGCACACCGAGCAGTTTCAACGCTTGTGCGAACGTTCTGATGCCTTGTGCCTGCTTGTTGCTGGCACAAAATCTGGTTGCCTTGCGTTGAAGCGCTCTCGCCTTGGCTGCCCGTTTTGCCTCGGCGTGTTCGGTGATGGCTTGTTGAGTTTGCTGCTGAAGTTTGCCGCAAAGCTCGGTACGGGTCAGCGTCTCATCGGCCATGGACTGTTCCATCGGCCCGGCGATAGAAAGCGCGCCGGTCAGAATGATTGTCGATATGGTCAGAACGTTACGCATAGGACCCTTCGAAGTTTTGTCTTGTTTCAATCGTGAAACAGGACCGATGTGACTGTTATCGGGCATCACTATTGCGGGCGTTTTTCCACTCTGTAGAGTTTTGTTTCTGGATTGTTTCTGAAATCGGGAGGCGGCGCTAAATCACCGGGAACTGTATATGTCTGACTGGTCAATGCGGATTTCGGACACTATCCTGTTGCCGGATAAGCAGATCAAAGCCCGCCATTGTTGAAAGATTCGCATGAAATCCGAGCCGCACATTCTGATTGTCGATGACGACGATGCCATTCGCGATTTGCTGCATGAGTTTTTAAAAAAACGCGGCATGCGTGTATCCGTCGCCAGGGACAGTGAAGAGATGCAGGTCATCTTCTCGCGCACGCCTGTTGACCTGCTGATTCTGGATGTCATGCTGCCGGGCAAGAGCGGCATGGAGATATGCCGGGACATTCGCATGCATTCGCGCGTGCCGATCATCATGCTGACGGCTATCACCGAAACCACCGATCGGGTTGTCGGGCTTGAGATGGGCGCGGATGACTACGTATCCAAGCCGTTTGATCCGCGGGAACTGCTGGCGCGGGTGAGGGCTGTCCTGCGGCGCCTTGACGGTCCGGCCATGGACCGCCGTCTTGAACCGCAGGTTTACAGATTTGCCGGGTGGACGATGGATTGTTCACGGCACAGGCTTGTCTCGCCCGATAATGTGCGTGTGGAACTGACGAGTGGTGAGTTCAACCTGCTCGAGACATTGGTGAAGAGCGCACAGCGTATGCTCAGCCGCGATCAGCTTCTGGAACTGGCGGGAAACAATGTGGCATATGGCTATGATCGCAGCATCGATATCCTGATCAGCCGCCTTCGCCGCAAGATGGAAGATGATCCGCGGTCACCCAAACTGATTCTGACAATCCGTGGCGGCGGCTATCAGTTCGTGCCGGAAGTCGTCGCGGAATGAAACGGTTTTTACCTCAGTCCTTGCCAAGCTGGATCCTGCTGATTCTGATTGCGGGGCTTATCACCACGCAGATTGCCACGCTGTCCATCGTCTCGCGCGACCGCAATGAAGGCAATAATATCCTTGAATTGTTCCGGCTGAGCGAACGTGCCTATACGCTCGTCAAGCTGTTGTATGCGGCGCCTCCGCCTGAACGGATCCGCCTTGCCACGGCCATGTCGAACGCATCCAGTCCGCTTTACATGTCAGATGATCCGGCTGTGACGTCGGCGATTGCGTCCGATGACAATCTGGCGGAACTTGAAGACGTGCTTGTTGCACGGTTCTCGGCATTTGGCGTAACGGATGCCCGGGTTCGCCGTGATTTGCCCAACAAGATTACGCCAGGAACCGCGATAAGCACCAACGCCCTCAATCCTGATGTCGGGGTTGTGGAAAAGCAGCTTTCGGATCTCGCGCAGGATTTCAGTGAGAGTGGTGGTCTGGCCGCATCGATTGAATTCAATGATGGGCAATGGCTGAACTTTGTCACACCCGTTTCGCCGATTGATCCAATTCTCACGGCGCAGACCCTTCCGTTGTTCGGATCGGTTGCAGCTGTCGTTATCATCCTGTCGATCTGGGCCATGCGCCGGCTGACGGCCCCATACCGGGCATTGGAGAGTGCGGTCAAACGCATCGGCGAGGATGTGAAAATTCCTCCGCTGCCCGAATTTGGCAGTTCAGAATACAAATCAGCCGCCCGGGCCGTGAATGCCATGCAAACACAGTTGCGCGAGTATGTGGCCGACCGTGAACAACTGGCAGCGGCATTGGCTCACGACTTGCGGACGCCGTTGACCCGCATCCGCTTGCGGCTCGAACTTCTGCGGAAATCACAACTGCGCCAGTCTTTAATGCAGGATCTCAATGATATCGAAGCAATATCGCGTTCGGTCATCGATTTCGCTACTTACGAGGTGGTCGATGAGGAGCAGGAGAAAATCGATTTCTGGTCCCTTGTCGATTCGATTGTTGATAATTATCCGGATGTCTCGTTTGAAAAGAAAAGCGCCGCATCGCGCAAGCTCATCTGCTTTGGTCGGCCGATTGCTCTGCGTCGCTGTATCACCAACCTGATCGACAATGCGATTGCCTATGGTGAAACGGCTACCGTCAGCCTCAAACCGATCGAGAATGATATTATTCTCACTATCAAGGACAAAGGGCCCGGGATTCCGCAAGCCAAACTTGATGAGGTCTTTCAGCCGTTTCGACGCGTTGAAGGTTCGCGCAACCGGCAAACGGGTGGCTTCGGTCTTGGGCTTACTATCGCCCGCAATATCGCCCGGCGCTGCGGTGGCGATATCAAGCTTGAGAATGATCCCGAAGGAGGCTTGAGGGCGGAACTCAGAATTCCTCTCGCAGCCTGACTCACCCTTCCTTCTTGGTCAGCACGAACGACTCAATGTCATCAAATATGGCATTCCAGTCATGCTCACTGATTTCCATGAAGCCGAAGAAGCGCAGCATAAAAACGCCTTCCGTGGCAATAAAAGCTATTTTTGCCCGTCGGCCAGCTTCAGTCGTTAAGTCGAAATCCGCCATTCTGGTTTTATACCACTCGCGCGTACTGCCGAGATGTTCCGGGGTCTGGATGAGGGATGCCATGAGACTGGCAGCCTTGGCGTTGGAGCTTTCGTCCGCTCTGCGCGTGGCTTCCAGATGCGCTTCTATTGGCGATATGAGGGTATCTTCAGTCAGTTTCACGACTTCCGTATCGTAGTCTTGCCCCCAACGATCCAGCATGGCGTCTATGAGCGCGCCCTTGGTGCCAAAGCAATATTGCACACCGCCTTTGGTGATCCCGGCAGCCTTCGCAACCGCATCAATGGTCAGCGCTGCAGCGCCAACCTTGCTCACCACGGCTTCCGCCGCGTCGAGAACTTTTCCCCGATCAATCGTGCGTTTACGGCCCAAATCACTTGCCCTCTTTCATTTCAATACGTTCGTATTTATATATGTGCAATGGATCCATCGGCAATCGGTTCCTTACTGCAGATATAACGGGAGCGAAGAACGCTCCAACGGTGAAAAAAATGCTACCCCAAAACCGCTGGCTCGTCCTTGCGATTGTCTCCAGCGCTCTGTTTCTCGTCGTCATTGACATGACAGTGCTTTATACGGCTTTACCGCGCCTGACCCATGATCTTCATGCCTCGGCGTCGGCCAAGTTGTGGATCGTCAATGCTTATCCCCTGGTTGTTGCTGGTCTGCTGCCCGGAGCCGGTGCACTGGGTGACCGGATCGGCCACAAGAGGCTGTTTTCCGCCGGCCTTGCAGTATTCGGCCTGGCTTCGCTGGCAGCCGCCTTTTCTCCGACCAGCGGTGTCCTCATCGCTGCGCGTGCATTGCTTGCCGTCGGAGCCGCCATGATGATGCCGGCGACGCTTTCTATCGTCCGGCAGACATTCGCCAACGAGCGCGAACGGGCTTTTGCCATCGGCATTTGGGCAGCGATCGCGTCTGGCGGTGCGGCGATCGGGCCGGTTCTCGGCGGCGTGCTGCTCGAATATTTCTGGTGGGGCTCTGTGTTTCTGATCAATGTACCGATCGTGGTCGCAGCGCTTGCCTTTACGCTTTGGATTATTCCGAACCGCGCGGGTGACAAGACACGACCCTGGGATCTCTTAGCATCGGCTCAGATCATGGTCGGGCTGGTTGGTGTGACCTATGCGATCAAAGAGTTCGCCAAGCAGCACCCCGTCTATGAAGCCGCGCTGATTGCTACCGTAATCGGGGTTATCTTCCTGTGGTTGTTTGTGCAGCGTCAAGGACGCTCAGCGCAACCGATGATCGATTTCAAGCTGTTCCGAAACCGGAGATTCTCATCCGGTGTTGCGACTGCCTTCATTGCCTCTCTCACACTCGTGGGCATGGAGCTGGTGCTGAGCCAAAGATTTCAGCTCGTTATGGGCCTGTCACCGCTTGAAGCGGGGCTGCTCATCCTCCCTGTACCGCTGGCAGCCTTTATAGCCGGGCCGCTCGCGGGACTGGCGCTGCCGCGCCTTGGATCGGAATCCATCATGTGGGCCAGTCTCGCCGCAGCGGGGCTTGGCGTGGCCAGTCTGCTCTATGTCTACGACGCAAAGCCTCTCGTGCAGATTTCAAGCCTTGTGGTTCTTGGTTTTGGGTTTGGCGCGGCCATGACGGCGGCATCGAGCGCCATCATGCTCAACACACCGGAGGAAAGCGCCGGTACAGTGGCTTCGATTGAGGAAGTTTCCTATGAGCTCGGCGGTGCAATGGGGGTTGCATTGCTCGGTAGCCTCATGTCCACGATCTACAGCATAACGTTGACCGTGCCTGACAGCATGAATGCGTCACTGATGGTTTATGACAGCCTCGATGAGGCGTTGATCTATGCGCACGGTCTTGCCCCGGATGCTGCGTCTGCTCTGATTGGCTTTGCACGGGATGCTTTCGAAAGGGCATTCACGTCGGTTATCCTCGTGGCTTCGGCCATGTTGATGCTCACGGCGATGGCGATCAAGGTTGCAACTCGGGCCGGCAGAACCTGATTTGCGGAGTTCGCTCCGGAAACGAGCAATCCGGTCAAACCGGCCGGATTGCTCGTCAATATGATTGTACTATTATGGCTGCACAACGGTCCAAGCTGAAGCAGTGTCATAGAAGAAGCGCTCTTCGATAATGCGATCTCCCTGCCAACGCTGCAGTGCAAGTTCTTCCAGACGCCGGGTCACACCGTCCTTGGCTGTCGCATCGAAAACCCACTGAATAACAACATTGTCTCCGTCTATGAGAACAGCACGGGCAGGGTGGGTGTACATGCGTTCGAGCCGGTCAAGGGTATTCTGTTCGTGGTTTTCCAACAGGTCACGACCACGGCGAGGCTCCTTGCCGGGTTCCTGCATGGATGCATTTTCATGATAGAAATCGGTAATCGCTTTTACATGATCGCCACTGACAACGGTTGCTACAAAAGCATCGACGCGGCTTCGTTCCGGCATGAGACTATTCCTTCGATTGGATGGTTTTTGCAGGTATGGGAGGTATGGTGCACCAGTGCATGACACAACTCCGGCTCCGTATAAACAAAGCTTGCTCTAGATCATCGAGCGCGACAAGCCTCCATCAATCGGGATTGCCGTTCCTGTCACATAGGCGGCTCGTTCACTGGCAAGAAAGGCGGCCACCGCGCCGAACTCATCCGGTGTCCCGTAGCGGCCGACCGGTACTTCCGCCTGGCTTTGTGCCGCAATGACTGAAACATCGACACCCTGTGTTTCGGCGTCCATGAGATCCAGCTTGCTGGTGCGTGCCGTGGCAAGGCGACCTGCGAGGAGCAGATTAACTGTTATCCCATCAGCTGCCACTTCACTGGCCAGACTTTTTGCCCAGCCAGCAACGGCAGCGCGCAATGCGTTGGATGCAGTGAGGCCCGCAATCGGTTCACGCACGCTTGTGGACGACACCACGAGAATACGGCCCCAGCGCTGCTCGCGCATTCTCGGCAGGAAATGCGCGGCAATGCGCACGCCGGAGAGAAACATGGTCTCAAACTGCGTTCTCCATTGTACGATATTGAGCGCCGCCGCCGCGAAGGGCGGCGGTCCGCCCCCGTTCAGAAGCAGGATATCGACACTGCCCATTTCCCGGTCAACGCGATCAAGCATGGCTGCCAAGGCCACCGGGTCGGCAAGATCAGCATTCACTGTAAACGATCCGGGCGAGTGCGACCGGAGTTCATCGGACGCTGTCATCAATGCTGCTTCATCACGCCCGGCAATGGCGACCGTGGCTCCGTTTTCAGCGAGTGCTCTGGCTACCCCAAGGCCGAGCCCCTTGTTGCCGCCCAGCACAAGAGCACGTTTTCCATCCAGTCCAAGGTTCATGACGATCTTCCTGTTGTTGTCAGCCAATCAGCGGACATGAATGATGGCATCGGCTTCCACCGGAACATTGAGGGGAAGACCCGCCATGCCGATCGCTGCGCGAGTATGTTTGCCTTTGTCGCCCAACACGTTCAGGAGGAATTCAGACGCGCCGTTGCCTACATTGGAAAAATCGCTGAAGCCCGCCACCGCATTGATGTAAACCGTAATCCTGGCCACCTGCACAACGCGGTCCATATCACCGTCAAGTTCTCTGCTGAGCCAGAACAGAATATTGGCCGCGCAAATCTCTGCAGCCTTTTGGGCATCTTCAATGCTGACCGCATCACCGACTTTGCCTGTAAACGCAATGTGCTCTCCGGTCTCCGGTATTTGACCCGAGACATAGACTGTTTTGTCGATGCGAGTGGCCGGGAGGAATGGCAAGCTGGCAGGCACAATATCCGGCCAGGCGTAGCCGAGTTGCTCAAAACGGTCGCGGAATGTGGTCAAGTTCACCTCTCCTTATGCTGAGGGTCACTTCTTGGCATATTGACGTATGATAATGTATCTTGATATTTCTTATATCAATATAAGGATTATTGATGGATATGAATCTCGACCCGCATCTCTTGCGGGCATTGATTGTCGTCGCTGAAACCGGCACTGTGAGTGGCGCCGCCGAGCGCCTGGCGCGCACGCAGGCGGCAGTCAGCATGCAGATCAAGCGGCTGGAAGTTGATCTCGGCACGCAGCTTTTCAAACGCACATCGCGCGGCGTGTCACTGACCGATTCAGGCGAGATTCTCGTGGCTTATGCGAGAAAGCTCATCGCGCTCGGGGAGGACGCACGCCAGCAAATCGAAGGACGGCAGCTTGTCGGCCGCGTGCGGCTGGGTCTGGTCGAAGATCTGGTGGTGACGCGATTGCCAATTCTGCTGGCGGAATTTCGCAAGCGGTTTCCACAGATAGAACTTGACCTTGTCACGGCACACAGCGGCGAACTGGGGCAGGGTCTTCAAAGTGGGAATCTGGATCTTGTTTTTGCAGATCCGGCACGGTTTACGGTTGTACCGTTTTTCCACTGGTCCCGGCAGTTGGTCTGGAGCGGCAGCCGCATGATCGATATGGGTGAGGGCGATGCGATACCTCTCATCGTGTTCGAGGGCTCATGCACCTGGCAGGACAAGACAACCGTGGCTTTTGCCAGTGCAGGCGTTGAATGGTCGGTGGCATGCCGTGTGTCCAGCTACGGCGCGCTGATCGGCGCTTTGCGTGCCGGGCTTGGATACAGCCTCATGCTGCCTGAAAGCATACCATCCGATTGCGAAACGCTTGACAGCGGAGGGCGGCTTCCGAAAGCGCCAAATGCAGATTTTGGTCTGTTCATGGCCAGGGAACCCTCCAAGATCGTCAAGGAGCTCGGGTTTTTTCTGCGAGAGAAACTTGTGCAATGATCCGCCGTGTCAGGAGCTGTCTGTTTGATGGTGCGACCGGAGCTGCCAATGCTTGACACCGGTCATCCGGTCATCTCACCTCGCGCTTAAAAAACGAGGAGGATCTCATGGGTGATACAAGCAGGAAACTTTGTCTGATCAAGGCTCCCATCAATCTTGGTCTGAGACCTTTGCGACCCGGGCATATTCCCGGAACATGGCGCGCACCCGAGGCACTGATTCAAGCTGGGCTGGTCGAGGTTTTGCAACCGCACGAGATCATGGAACTCGAGCCGCCGACCTACGTGTCCGAGCCTCAACCCAACACCAGAATACGCAATGGCGATGCCATCCGGGCCTTCAATCTTGATCTTGCCGATAAAGTGGAAACCGCTGTCCGCAATGGTTTCTTTCCTTTGGTCATTGGCGGCGACTGCACCACATTGCTTGGTTCGCTGGCCGGAACCCGGCGACTCTCTGAACTCTCCCTTGTTCATATTGATGGACACAGCGATTTCCGCCATCCGGGTAATGACGAATTCGCGCCTGGTGTCGGCGGGGCAGCAGGCATGGATCTGGCTCTGGCAACGGGCCACGGGGATACGGTTCTGACTGAATGGCCGGGAATCTCGGGCCCTCTGGTTCCAGAGGAACAGACTGTCCAGCTTGGAGAGCGTGAGAACCGCGATCCGGATTACACATGGGGTGATATCAACAATACGGCCATTACGCTCATCGATGTCTTTGCCGCCCGTGAACTTGGTCCATCAGCGGTGCTCACGCGGATCAATCAGATTCTGGATCGTAAGCCCGAGTGGAGATTCTGGGTGCACGTGGACGTTGATGTTCTTGATCAGTCCATCATGCCGGCGGTCGATTCCCCCGGCAGTCCGGGGATCGATCCTGATGAGCTTGTCGTGATCATCAGAACATTGCTTGGCGATACGCGATGCGCAGGTATGAACGTCACCATCTTCGATCCGGATCTGGATCCGGATGGCAAGCTGGCAAAGTTTCTCGTTTCATTCATTGATGACGCATTGTCATAGAAATTTTCGGTAAACTACGAATCCGGAGTGTTCGGCTACCTTGTTGTAGAGTTCCATGGCGGTGTGGTTGGTTTCATGCGTCAACCAATAAACACGTGGTGATCCCGCAAGCTGTGCCCGTTCGTAGACGCCGTTGATCAGCGCCCTGCCAACGCCTTTGCCGCGGGCTGCCTCATTGGTGAACAGGTCCTGTAAGTAGCAGTTTGGCGCAATCGATGTGGTGCTGCGATGAAAAATATAGTGTGTCAGGCCCACGAGTTTTCCGTCAACCTCGGCGACGAGGGCATTCACCGGCTCATAGGCGTCAAAGAAGCGTTCCCAGGTCATCCGCGTAATGTCGGGTGCCAAAGCCGTCGGGCCAGAACGGCCATAGAAAGCGTTATAGCCATCCCAGAGGGGGAGCCACTGATCATAATCCTGACGGGTGACGGGACGGATCGAGAGAGCGTCGGTCATTTTTATTCCTGTATTGGATCAACCGTGTTTTCGCTCGTGAAGTTAAATCACCCGCAGGCAAACCGACAGGGGTGTTTGAGAGATTTTCAACGGAACATCGTTCACGGCGCGATGCAGTACCAGCGCCGTGGTGATTTCAAACGGTCTGCCGCCGTTTTATCAGCATGAGGCGTTCATAGAGTTTCAGACGTTTCGATCGCTTCCGCCGAGCCGTCGATAGTGGTGTTATCAGGAGGCCGGGCTGCAAGCATACGGAATTCAAGCGGATGACCTTGTCGTCCCGAATTGTCCATGTGTGGAGGAAGGGCACTGTCGCATCACCTTCGTGCATTTTGAGGTGAACGAGAGCGTGCACTTCGTCGTCCTGGGAATTCAGGGTTTCGTAGACGACTGAGGTTGGCTCAAGATAAAGCGAATACTGACGCACGCACGTACCCAGATAGTGATCGGGGCCCTGATAAATGCCGCCCCAAGGCACGCTGTCGCCAATACGAGCGACAAATTCGCTGTCCAGCAATGCTGCTGTTGATTGCGGTCCGCCGTCTCGTGTTTTCTCGTATACGAGCCTGATCAGCGCTCGGTTGTTGTCCGTCGTGTTCCCGTTCATTTTTTGTCTGTGTCCCCCGGTTGCCGTTTGATTGACGGCACCAAGCCCCCATCTTAATCCGACCTGATTGGCAGGTATAGGCCCACGTGTGTCCCTATTGCACAGTGTGAAAGCATTCCGGGTTCATGGCCAAAGGCGTTCGCGCAGCAGGCAGGGTTTGCAGCTAATTTGAACATGGAATCGAGGCATTTCTGCAAAAGGCGCGCGATTTACCGCTCAGGTCAACGACAATAGATTTTGATGCAGGAGGGATACTCAATAACGCAAGAATGTCACACTGCGGGAAACTACCGCCAATTTCGTTGGCGGCCTGAGTCGTCAGGTGAAAATTCCAATGAAATCCGTGCTTTGAAAATGGTGAGCGCGCGGGGGTTCGAACCCCGGACCTACTGATTAAAAGTCAGTTGCTCTACCGGCTGAGCTACGCGCTCCCTTGCGGGGGAAACGCTTGGCGCTACCCTCGGGAATGCGGCGGAACATAGGGATGACTTCGCCATCGGTCAACAGCTATTGTGCAGAGTTTTTGCGACAATAAGCCATGTTTTTGCCTGTTCCACGATTTTTCTGACCGTTGCACGCAAATTGAAGGCGAAAATGGTGGGCGAGAAACGCTGCAAGGCAGGGTTTGAGCGCAAGGCTGGCGAAAAGGTGATTGGAATTTGCGACAGATTCGGCCTATGGCACCCCAACCACGATTGAAATGCCACATAAGGAGCGCATATGGCGCTTGATGTATCCTATCTGACCGCTGCCGGTGCCGGTGCACTGTCCTTCCTGTCTCCCTGCGTGCTGCCACTCGTACCGCCTTACCTCTGCTATATGGCTGGCGTGACCGTGGAGGATTTTCGCTCGGATCAGCCCGCAGCCCGCGTTTCTCCGGTGCGGCAGGCCCTGTTGCTTTCATCATTTTGTTTCGTACTTGGTTTTTCGACCGTGTTCGTGCTGCTCGGGGCGGGAGCTTCGACTATTGGCGGGTTGTTGCGCATGTGGCAGCAGGAGATCGCCATTGCAGCCGGTGTCGTCATTATCCTGATGGGTTTGAATTTCCTCGGTGTGTTTCGTCTTGCCTTTCTGTCGCGTGAAGCGCGATTTCAGACCAAGGGCAAGCCGGCAAATCCGCTGGCTGCCTATGTGATGGGGCTTGCCTTCGCATTTGGCTGGACGCCCTGCATCGGTCCGGTTCTGGGACCAATTCTCGCCCTTGCGGGTGGTCGCGACACGGTTTCGGACGGTGCATTGCTGCTTGCGGTCTATTCGCTGGGCCTTGGCATTCCTTTCATCATAGCTGCATTGTTCTCAGGCTATTTCATGCGTTTCCTGACGCGTTTCCGCATGCATCTGGGCAAGGTGGAAAAGGTGATGGGCGGGCTTCTTGTGGTAACGGGTGTCCTGTTCCTCACAGGCGGCTTGCAGACATTCTCTTTTTGGCTGCTTGAAACATTTCCAATCCTGGGCCAACTCGGCTAAGGAAACGGAAATTGTTCATGTATTGGCAACCGGGATTATGCCACGATCGGGCATGAGACTGTGTTGAGCGAAAATGGATTCGGAATTCTGCCAATGACATCACGTACCTGCCTCTCGGTTATCCTTGCCGCCGGTGAGGGCACGCGCATGAAATCAGCGCTGCCGAAAGTGCTTCATCCTATTGCCAGACTGCCTATCGTTGCCCATGTGGCCAAGGCGGTTCATAGCGCCGGTGGTAGTGACATTGCCCTCGTTGTCGGTCGTGGCGCCGATGCGGTGCGTGACGCGGTGAAGTCCGTGGTTTCAAATGTAACGGTACATGAACAGAAGGAGCGGCTCGGCACTGCTCACGCTGTACTTGCGGCACGCGATGCCATTGCGCGCGGTTATGACGATATTCTCGTCGTGTTCGGGGATACACCCCTTATCGAAACGGCTGCGCTGGATCAGGCCCGGGCAAGGCTCGCTGATGGCGCTGATGTTGTGGTTATGGGCTTCCGGCCCGCCAATCCCGCTGGTTACGGCCGTCTTGTCGAGAAGAACGGCAAGCTCATCGCGATTCGCGAGGACAAGGATGCCAGCGAATCCGAGAAAAAGATCGGTTTCTGCAACGGCGGTCTCATGGCTTTGCGCGGTGCTGGTGCTCTGCAGCTGCTGGACAAAGTTACCAATGCAAATGCCAAAGGCGAATACTATCTGACCGACGTGGTGGAAATCGGCAACGCAATGGGAAAGTCGGTCGTCGCTATCGAAATTGCAGTCGATAGTGTCATCGGTATCAACACGCGTGTTGAACTCGCTGAAGCCGAAGCCATTTGGCAGACTCGCAGGCGGCGCGCCATGATGCTGGCCGGTGTAAGCATTCAAGCTCCTGAGACGGTATTTTTCGCCCATGACACGCTGGTTGAGGCAGACGTGTCTCTGGAGCCCAATATTGTTTTCGGTCAGGGCGTTTCGATTGCTTCAGGCGCGGTCATTCACAGCTTTTCTTATCTGGAAGGTGCAAGGATTGGTCCGAAGGCCGAGGTCGGGCCGTTCGCTCGTTTGCGCCCAGGCGCTGATCTTGCGGAAAAGGCGAAGGTCGGAAACTTTGTCGAGGTAAAGAATGCCAAAATTGGCATGGGCGCCAAAGTCGGCCATCTGACCTATCTTGGAGATGCAACCGTTGGTGCGGGCACGAATATCGGAGCCGGTACGATTACCTGCAACTATGACGGTTATAACAAGGCTTTGACAGAGATCGGGGCAGGTACCTTTATCGGTTCCAACACGTCACTCGTTGCCCCGCTTTCTGTCGGTGACAATGCCTATGTGGCATCGGGCAGTGTGATTACCCAGAACGTACCTGCTGACGCTCTGGCTTTTGGCCGGGCACATCAGGTTGTCAAAGAAGGCCGGGCCGTGGAATTGCGCGCCCGCTATGCCGCTCAGAAAAACGCCAAGAAGGCGGAATAGTGCGTCCTGCTTCATGCTAAGGACTGAATTGTAAGTAGCCTTCTTGTCGGCGTAAGTTCACCGTGGGCGAGACTAATCGAGACCCTGAGCCATCGGAGCTTTGTATGTGCGGGATTATAGGAATTATCGGACGCGAGCAGGTTGCGCCATTGCTGGTGGACGCGCTGAAGCGCTTGGAATATCGCGGCTATGATTCCGCCGGCGTCGCGACGCTGAACAAGGGTGTGCTCGACAGGCGCCGCGCCGAAGGCAAACTCGTCAATCTCGACAATCTTTTGAAGGATCAGCCGCTCGCGGGCACGATCGGTATCGGCCATACGCGTTGGGCAACCCATGGCGCGCCGACCGTTCGCAATGCGCATCCGCATACCACGCCGCGGCTTGCCGTCATCCATAACGGCATTATCGAGAACTTCGCCGAATTGCGCCGCATGCTGGAAAAGGACGGCTATGTCTTCGAAACGGAAACCGATACGGAGACCGTTGCACATCTGGTTACGCGCGCGCTGGATCGCGGCCTTTCACCCGTCGAAGCTGTGCGTCAGACTTTGCCGGAGCTGCGCGGCGCCTTTGCTATCGCCATCATGTTCAAGGGCGAAGAAGATTTGCTGATCGCGGCCCGCAATGGCCCACCGCTCGCGGTTGGTTATGGCGATGGCGAGATGTATTTGGGCTCGGATGCAATCGCTCTCGCTCCGTTCACCGACAGCCTGTCTTATCTGGAGGACGGCGATTGGGCCGTGCTGACACGCAAGGGTGTGGTGATCTACGATGAGACCGGTGCGACGGTACAGCGGCGTATTGAGAAATCTGCCGGCACCGCATTCCTCGTCAGCAAAGGCAATCGCCGTCATTTCATGGAAAAGGAAATTCATGAACAGCCGGAGGTCATTTCCCATACACTGGCCAACTACCTCGATTTTTCCAAGGGTACGATTCGCGCTAACGTAACGCCCATTGATTTCGCAAAGGTCGACCGGATCGCAGCATCGGCATGCGGAACAGCCTATTATGCCGGCCTGATCGGCAAATACTGGTTCGAACAGATTGCGCGACTCCCCGTCGATATCGATGTCGCCTCGGAATTCCGTTATCGCGAAATGCCGTTGTCCAAGGACAGCCTCGCCCTGTTTGTGTCCCAGTCCGGTGAAACTGCGGATACCTTGGCATCGCTGCGCTATTGCAAGCAGCAGGGGCTGACCATCAGTTCGGTGGTCAATGTCAGGGAATCAACCATGGCACGGGAATCGGACGCGATCTTCCCGACCCTTGCGGGTCCAGAAGTCGGGGTTGCATCGACGAAGGCATTTACTTGCCAACTGTCGGTGCTTGCCTCACTGGCGGTCGTTGCGGGCAAGATGCGTGGAACCATTTCCGACGAAGATGAACGCCGTCTGGTACATGAGCTTTCCGAGATACCGCGTTACGCCACACAGGCTCTGAAGCTGGAGCAACAGATGGAGGCGATCAGCCGGGATCTGTCGCAGGTAAAGCACGCGCTTTACCTCGGCCGAGGTACAAGTTTCCCGCTGGCACTGGAAGGCGCGTTGAAGCTCAAGGAAATCTCCTACATTCATGCGGAAGGTTATGCTGCCGGCGAGCTGAAACATGGACCGATCGCACTGATCGATGAATCCATGCCTGTAATTGTGATTGCACCCTATGACCGCTGGTTTGAAAAGACCGTTTCGAACATGCAGGAAGTGGCAGCACGCGGCGGCAAGATCATCCTGATTACCGATGAGCGCGGTGCAGCAGCCAGCACGTTGAAAACCATGCATACGGTCATTTTGCCTGACATGCCCGAAATCATTACGCCAATCGTCTATGCCGTGCCGATCCAGATGCTGGCATATTATACGGCCGTGTTCATGGGGACGGACGTGGATCAGCCGCGTAATCTGGCAAAATCCGTGACGGTGGAATAAATCTACCCGGCGCGAAGGAGCCGCACGGCTTCATCGCGCTCGAAGAGATAAAGCAGAACGCGCAAGGCTTCCCCGCGCGCGCTCTGCAATTCCGGATCGCGTCCAAGAATATAACGCGCATCCTTTCTGGCAATCTCCAGAAACTCCTGATGGGCCTCGATGCTGGCAAGACGGAAACCGGGCGTGCCGGACTGCCGGGTGCCCAGCAATTCGCCTTCGCCACGCAGTTTCAGGTCTTCCTCGGCAATGCGGAAGCCATCTTCGGTTTCGCGCATGATTTCCAGCCGCGCCCGGGCAACTTCACCCAGTGGCCCCTTGTAGAGGAGGAGGCAGGTTGATGGTTTGTCACCGCGCCCGACACGCCCGCGCAACTGGTGCAACTGGGCGAGACCGAACCGTTCCGCATGCTCGATCACGATGATTGTTGCGTCAGGCACATCCACACCGACTTCAATCACCGTCGTTGCAACGAGAAGGCGTGTCTCGCCATTCTTGAAGGCCAGCATGGCGGCATCTTTTTCCTGTCCGGTCATGCGGCCATGGACAAGCCCGATCTGATCGCCCAGCATGGGCTGCAATGACTGGAAGCGCTCTTCGGCCGAAATCAGGTCAACCAGCTCGGATTCTTCGACTAGCGGGCAAATCCAATAGATCTTCTGGCCGTCGCCAATGGCCCGGCGCATGCGGTCTACCAACTCGCTCAATCGCTCCATAGGAAGAATAGCGGTGGTGATCGGTCTGCGCCCGGCAGGTTTTTCCGTCAGTTTCGATACATCCATATCGCCAAATGCGGTCAGTACGAGCGTCCGCGGAATGGGCGTCGCTGTCATAACCAGCATATCCGGTGCGGAACCCTTGGACTGAAGCAACAGCCGTTGATGTACACCAAATCGGTGTTGTTCATCAATAATTACAAAGACTAAGTCGTGATAGCTCACCTTTTCCTGAAAGAGCGCGTGCGTCCCGATGACAATATGGATTGTCCCGGAACGCAGGCCGTCGAGGATGTCTTCGCGCTCGCGGCCTTTTTCCCGGCCGGTGAGCAAGGCTGTCCGCAGGCCCGCCTTTGCGGCAAGAGGAGCGATCGTAGCATAATGTTGTCGCGCCAGAACTTCGGTCGGAACCATCAGGGCGGATTGACCACCGGATTCGGCTGCGTGGGCCATGGCGAGCAGGCCGACAACGGTTTTTCCGGATCCCACGTCACCCTGCAGCAGCCTGAGCATCCTCTCAGGTTCGCGCAGATCCGCGATGATCTCCTTGATTGCCTGCTGCTGGCTGCCCGTCAGCGCGTAGGGCAATGCTGCAATGATTTTTGCCTTGAGGCTCCCGTCACCTTCCAGCTTGCGGCCCGATAGACGGCGTGTTTTCAGGCGCACGAGCGCCAGAGCCAACTGACCTGCCAGAAACTCGTCATAGGCGAGACGTTGGCGCGCGGGATGATCCAGTGCGATGTCAGATGGGTCCTGCGGGCGATGAATCGTTTCAAGCGCTTGCCGGTGCGTTGGAAATGCGTGTTTTACCAGCACCGGTGCTTCGATCCATTCCGGCATTTCAGGCGCTCGTGCCAAGGCTTCCTGCACGCCGCGCGCCAGCACCTTGGGTGACAGTCCTGCAGTCAAGGGATAGACCGGTTCAACCAGCGGCAGAGACGCCGCATCGGCAATGCTTGCGATATGATCGGGATGGACCATGGTCGGGCGGCCATTGAACCACTCCATGCGGCCTGAGACGATGACTGTTTCACCGACCGGCATGATGTTTTCAAGCCATGCGAGCTTCGCGTGAAAGAAGACGAGGCCGATTTCGCCTGTATCATCGTGGGCGAAAACCCGATGCGGTACGTTACTTCGTCCACTTGGAGCGGGTTGATGCCGGTCAACACGCACCTCCAGTGTGACGATGGCACCTTCTGGCGCATGGGCGATGCCGGGTCGATTGCGCCGGTCGATGACGCTGTTTGGCGGCAGGTAGACCAGATTGCCAACGCGCGGTTCTGTTCCGGGTGGCTGGGTTCCCAGCAATGTGGCAAGCAAGCTAGTCACTTTCGGCCCGATGCCGGGCAGCGAGCGAACAGAAGCAAAAAGGGGATCAAGCAGTGAAGGGCGCATTCCTTAGGTTTAACGTCTTCAAAGCGTGTTGCAAGGCTGACATCGGTGCCAATGCGCGCTATACCCAGCCGCAATCCTTTGGCTTCCCGCTCTCCGAAGCCTTTCCACGATATTTCAAGGGAGACTGTCCATGACCGGAAGCAGTCGTTCAACAGTTGATCTGCCGCCAAGACAGCGCAAAATCCTTTTCCGATCCTGGCATCGCGGCATGCGCGAGATGGATCTGATTCTCGGGCAGTTTGCCGATGCACATATTGAAAGCCTGACAGAGGTGGAACTGGACCAGTATGAAGAACTGATGGAAGCGCTCGATCGTGACCTCCTCAAATGGGTTACCGGGGAGGCTGACGTGCCTGAAGAATACAATACGCCGATCTTTCACAAGATTCTGGCTTCCCGCAACGCAATGAAATTCTGATTCGCTATGACTGCCTTTTCCAAACTCGGACTGAAACCTGACATCAATGGACACGTCGTCATTGACGGCGTTGTCGATGGATATGAAGCATTTGCGCTTGCCAAAGTGGTTGCCGAGGCCGGAGCAGGCGGCCCAGTGCTGTTCATCGCCAGTGACGGTCAGCGTGTGGCTGATATCGAACAGGTGCTTAGTTTCGTTCAGCCCGACCTGCCGGTGCTGCAACTGCCCGCTTGGGACTGCTTGCCCTATGACCGCGTGTCGCCTGGTTCCGATACGGCGGCGCGGCGGCTGGCGGCACTGGCTGGCCTTGAGGCACTGCGCGACCAGAAACACCCCGGCGTGATTCTCGCGACTGCCAATGCGGTGCTGCAAAAGCTTCCGCCACGAAAAGTCCTGGCCGAGCAACTGTTCCTGGCGAAGCCAGGCAATAGAATTGACATGAACTCCCTTGTTCAACGACTTGAAAACAATGGATTTGAGCGCGTTTCGACTGTGCGGGACGTGGGTGAGTATGCTGTGCGCGGCGGTATTCTTGATCTGTTCGTGCCCGGTGCTGAAGAGCCGCTGCGGCTTGATTTCTTCGGGGACACATTGGAGTCCATCCGGACATTCGATGCCGCATCCCAGCGTACGTCCAGCCAGAAAACCGAATTCTCCATGCAGCCGATGAGCGAAATCACGCTCTCGCCGGAGACGATCAGCCGGTTCCGTTCGCAATATGTGCAGAAATTCGGCGCTCCGTCGCGTGACGATGCGCTGTATCAGGCGATATCGGAAGGCCGCCGATTTGCGGGTATGGAGCACTGGCTGCCGCTTTTCTACGAGCGCATGGAAACCGTTTTTGACCATGCAGGCCGGATGCCTATCATATTCGATCATCTGGCGCATGAAGCGATGGCCGAACGCCACAAGATGGTGGTTGATCACTACGAGGCGCGCAAGAAGCAGTCGGATGGCACGGAACCGGGCGATTCCGTGCCTTACAAACCTGTTGAGCCGGGTTCGCTTTATCTGACACCGGCAGAGGTGGAAGCAGCGGCAATTGGCTCTGGTATGCGCGTCGATTTCTCACCGTTTGATGCGCCCTTTGCCACTGGCCGTTCCGTCATTCATGCTGGCGCTCATCGCGGGCGCACATTTGTCGAGGAACGTACAGCCAAGGACGCCAACGTCTTTGACAGTGTGGTCAAACATATTGCTGATGAACGGGCAGCCGGCAAAAAGGTGCTGCTTGCAGCATGGAGCGAAGGCTCGCGCGACCGGCTCATACAGGTTCTGAACGAGCATGGCCTCGAGAAGATCGAGCTGGTCGAAGACCTGCGTACAGTGAAGGCGCTTGCCCGCGACAAGATCACAGCGGGTATCCTGTCGCTGGAAACCGGCTTTGATGCAGGCGATCTCGTTGTCGTGGCTGAACAGGATATTTTGGGTGACCGGCTCATTCGCCGTTCCAAGCGCCGCAAGCGTGATCAGGATTTCATCAGCGAAGTGGCTGCACTCAACGCGGGCGATATCGTGGTCCATGTGGACCATGGTATCGGCCGGTTCATTGGCCTGCGGACGATTACAGCGGCCGGTGCGCCGCATGACTGTCTGGAAATCCACTATGCGGGCGATGACCGCCTGTTCCTGCCCGTCGAGAATATCGAACTCCTGTCACGATTCGGCTCGGAGAGCTCTACGGCAGTCCTCGATAAGCTGGGCGGCGGTGCCTGGCAGGCCCGCAAGGCCAAGCTGAAGAAGCGCCTGCTGGAAATTGCCGGTCACCTGATCCGGATTGCCGCCGAGCGGCAGATGCGCGGTGCTCCTGTGCTCACGCCACCCGACGGGCTTTATGGCGAGTTTGCCGCCCGTTTCCCCTATGAGGAGACGGAAGATCAGGACCGGGCCATTGAAGCCGTCATTGACGACCTCTCGCTCGGCAAGCCAATGGATCGGCTGATCTGCGGCGATGTCGGTTTCGGCAAGACAGAGGTGGCGCTGCGCGCTGCCTTCGTGGCGGCACTCAATGGTGTCCAGGTGGCCGTCGTCGTGCCGACCACGCTGTTGTCGCGCCAGCACTACAAGACCTTTTCCACGCGCTTTCAGGGGTTGCCGGTCAATGTGGCGCAAGCGTCGAGACTGGTTGGCGCCAAGGAACTGGCGGAGAACAAGAAGGGTATCGCCGAAGGACAGGTCGATATTGTCGTCGGCACGCACGCGCTGCTGGGGCAGGGCATCAAGTTCAAGAATCTTGGTCTTCTGATTATCGATGAAGAGCAGCATTTCGGCGTCAAGCATAAGGAACGGCTGAAGGATCTCAAATCCGACGTCCATGTGCTGACGCTGTCAGCAACGCCGATCCCGCGCACATTGCAGCTGGCTCTAACGGGCGTTCGAGAATTGTCGCTGATCACCACGCCGCCTGTCGATCGCATGGCCGTGCGCACATTCGTCTCGCCATTCGATCCTCTTGTTATCCGCGAAACATTGCTGCGCGAGCGCTATCGCGGCGGTCAGAGCTTTTATGTCTGTCCACGCATTTCCGACCTTGGCGAGATCAAGGATTTTCTGGATTCGCAGGTGCCGGAACTGAAAGTTGCCATTGCGCACGGGCAGATGCCGCCCGGCGAACTCGATGACATCATGAATGCCTTCTATGACGGGCAGTATGATGTGCTGTTGTCGACGACCATTGTAGAATCAGGCCTCGATATCCCGACGGCCAACACACTGATCATCCACCGTGCCGATATGTTCGGTCTTGCCCAGCTCTACCAGCTGCGCGGCCGTGTCGGTCGGTCGAAACAGCGGGCATTTGCACTGTTCACGCTGCCCGCCAACAAGATGCTGACGCAGATGGCTGATCGCAGGCTGAAAGTCTTGCAATCTCTCGATACACTGGGCGCCGGTTTCCAGCTGGCGAGCCATGACATGGACATTCGCGGTGCAGGTAATCTGCTTGGCGAAGAACAGTCCGGCCATATAAAGGAGGTCGGTTTCGAGCTCTATCAGCAGATGCTGGAAGAGGCTGTATCGGAAATCAAGGGCACGGGCGAGGTCGAGGACGGCCACTGGTCACCGCAGATCGCCGTCGGCACGGCGGTGATGATTCCGGAAACCTATGTACCCGATCTGCAATTGCGGCTGGGTCTTTATCGCCGTCTGGCCGACCTGGAGGAACTGCAGGATATCGACGGCTTTGGTGCCGAGCTTATCGACCGGTTCGGACCTTTGCCGGAAGAAGTGCAGCACCTGCTCAAAATCGTCTATATCAAGGCGCTATGCCGCCGGGCCAATGTTGACAAGCTCGATGCGGGCCCGAAGGGGATCGTCATCCAGTTCCGCAACAAGACGTTCAATAATCCGGCAGCATTGGTGAAGATGATCGGCGAGCAAGGCTCGATGGCGAAAATCCGCCCGGACCAGAGCATTGTGTTCGTGCGCGATTGGCCAACGGCGGAAAAGCGGCTGAATGGTGCCGCGGTTGTGATGACGCAACTGGCGAAACTGGCCGCCGCGTAGCGGCCAGCGCCCGCCGACGCTCTGTCTCAGGTCGGACGAGGCTCAAAACCGTCGGCTGTCTGGCGGATTGCATCGGCCAGTGCATCGGCGGACTGTGCGCCCATGACTGCGTATTTCTGATCCAGAATAAAGCAGGGCACGCCGCGTACCCCGATCTCGTTGGCGGTATCAATCTCTTGACGCACACCGACGCTGTCGGCATCGGTCGGCAGCAGGCTCGCGACGATGGCACTGTCCATACCTGCCTCTTCGGCCGCTTCGATCAATACCTGATGGTCGCCGATGTTCTTTCCCTGTTCGAAGTAGTAGGAAAAGAGAATGCCGACGATCTTGTCCTGAATATCCGGACCGGCTTGCGACGCCCAGCGGATCAGGCGATGCGCATCCAATGTGTTGGGTGCGATTTCGATGGCTTCGAAATCGAATTCGATGCCTTCTTCCTTGCCGAGTTCAATCAATTGCTGATGAATTTCGAAAATCCGGTCCGTGTTGCCGAATTTCTCCGTCATATAGCGATTGCGGTCCTTGCCCTGTTTCGGAATCGTCGGGTCTAGCTGAAACGGGCGCCAGTTGACCGTCACATCCAGATCCGGATTGAGGGCGAGGGCGCTTTCCAGCCGCTTGCGGCCGACAAAACACCATGGGCAGACGACATCCGACACTACGTCGATCGTGAATTTCTTTTCGGTCATGCGTTCAACCTATCTTTTGTCAGACCACCAGGTAGGAAGCTGGTAGCCGTTGAGAGATGTCTTGTCCGGGTGCTTGATATAGGACCAGCGCGCAACCCATTGCGCGGGCTGGTAGTAAATCGGCACGAAATAATTGCCCGAAATCAAAACTCTGTCGAGAGCCCGCACGGCGCTCTCGAATTCCTTTTGATCCCGGGTGGACAGCATCTTGCCGATAAGCGCATCCACGGCAGGATCAGCCACGCCCGCATAGTTGAAGCTGCCATTGGAGTCCCGGGACTGACTGCTCCAGCGGCGATACTGTTCAAAGCCGGGGGAAAGGGAGCCCGAATAAGCGCCCAGAATGACGTCATAATCGAAAGTCTCCAGACGTTTCTGGTATTGTGCATCATCAACGGTGCGAATCGTAACACCGATGCCGAGCCGTTCCAGCGTACGTTTGTAAGCAAGCCCCAGACGTTCTTCGGCAACAGAACGCGTCAGTATCTCGAAGGTTAACGGGATGCCTTTCGGGTCCAGCATAACCTCATCCTTGATGGAATACCCCTTGCTGACCAGCATGTCGTAGGCACGTTTCATTTCCGTGCGGTCGCGTCCCGTACCATCGGTTTGCGCCGGTTGATATGTACCGTCCATCACATCGGGCAGAACAGCATTGGGATAAGGTGCCAGAAGAGCGCGTTCCGTTGCGTCTGCCGGTTTTCCAAGTGCCGACAGATCCGATCCCTGCCAATAGCTGCCAAGGCGCTGGTAGCGCCCGGCATAAAGATTGCGATTGGTCCATTCAAAATCAAACATCATGGAGAGGGCACCGCGCACGTCGCGGTCAGAGAATATGTCACGCCGGGTGTTGAAGGCGAAACCAAATACATTCGACGGTGTTTTGGTTTCGAATGTCTCCTGAACGACCCGGCCGTCCTTGAACGCAGGGAAATTGTAGGAAGATGCCCATTTGTTTGGATCGCCTTCCATGAAGATGTCGAAGACACCTTTCTTGAACGCTTCGAACTGGGACTGTTCCGTACGGAAATATTCGACAGTCACCGTATCGAAATTATTGAACCCGCGCCTGCTTGGAAGATCAGCGGCCCAATATTCCGGGTTGCGCTTATACACGATGCGTTGTCCGGGTTGTATCTGGGCAATGGTGTAAGGGCCGCTGCCAATGGGTGGCGTCAGCGGCGAACTGTCGAATTTTGCCGGATCTATCGCGTGCTTCGGCAGGATTGGCATGAGTGCCAAAACGAGAGGAAATTCGCGGTCTGCCTTGTCATTCAAGCTGAAACGAATACCGCGTTCGCCGATTTTCTCTATCTTCGAGATACGGTCCATGCGCTGCTTGTATTGAGGCAGACCCTTTTCGGCCAAAAGATTGAATGTAAATATGATGTCTTCCGGCGTGATGGGTTCGCCGTCCGACCATTTCGCTTTTGGGTTCAAGGTGAACTCGACCCATGTGCGGTCGTCATCGGTGTCCACCTTTTCGGCGAGCAGACCATACATGGTGAAAGGTTCATCGGCGCTTCGCTGCATGAGCGTTTCGTAGATCAGATTACCGAACTGCGGATCGTTGAAGACACCGCGTGCCGTTGTGCGAAGGCTTTTGACGAGAAACGGGTTCAGGCTGTCGAATGTGCCGACAACGCCATAGGTTATGGCGCCGCCCTTGGGCGCATCGGGGTTCACATAGGGGAAATACTGATAGTCGGCAGGCAAGGCGGGCTCGCCGCGCATGGCGATTCCATGTTTTGGCTCGGCATCAGCCGCACTTGTTACCGAACAAGCTATGGCCAGCAGCGCCAAAATCTGGAAATTCTTCTTCAACATCGTCTCAACCTTATGTCCCCTTTGGCGGCATTTTCCTTTGATTCGCCCACAAGATTACCATCTCGTGACGATTCTACGGCCAAAGGGGTGTAATCATCTTCGCGAAATCACAACAGAGATAAAAGTAGTCTGGATTTGCATTAACATGCAGTGTAACACGACGTTCGAGACGGAGGGTCACTCTGTTGCCTTATTTGGTAACCAAGCCAGAGAAAGCAATTCTTAGTGATCAAGTTACACTTCGGATAAGTGCGCTGAAAGGAACCAGTTGACCATGTCCAACCCGAAGACATTCGCTGCAACCGCATCCATTGCGGGTGCAATTGCATTACTCGCCGCCGCGGCAGTACCAGCATCAGCCCAGCAGCAGCAGAGAACGCCGCAGGGTTGGTTCAAGGTTTGCTCCAAGCAGGAAGACAACGATATCTGCAACACGCAGAACATCGTGACAGCCGATAGCGGACAGCTTCTGACCGCCGTCAACCTCATCGAAATCAAAGGTAAGGTAAATCGTAAGATTTTCCAGGTCTCGGTACCGACCGGACGTCTGATCGGTCCTGGTGTCGGACTACAGATTAATGGCGGCAAGACGCAGAAGATCGATTTCGCCATCTGCTTCCCGGATCGTTGCATCTCGGAAGTTGCGATGTCCGATGATCTGGTTGCTTCCTTCAAGAAGGGCGCCCAGCTGACGCTGACCTCGGTCAATTTCCAGAACAAGCCGAACCCGATCAATGTTGCATTGACCGGCTTCAGTCAGGCTTTTGACGGCCCCGGCCTGCAGCAGTCGGAAATCGAAGATCGCCAGAAGACCCTTCAGGAAGAAGTCCAGAAGCGTCAGAAGGAATTCGAAGACAAGATGAAGGCTGAGCAGGAAAAAGCCAAATCCGGTAACTGATAGCTGTTCGATCAAGAAAAAGGGACGCTTTTGCGTCCCTTTTTTATTGTCCGGGTTAACGAGTCCCGGCTCTAATTGATGTGCGGACTCTTGACGCGATAGATGCCATTCTGCGGCTTCTCGAACATGTCCTTGATCTGTGGATGCCGCAGGGGAACGCCGGTTGTATCTGCAACAAGATTTTGTTCCGAAACATAAGCTACATATTCGCTGTCGGCATTTTCGGCAAAAAGATGGTAAAATGGCTGGTCACGGCGCGGCCGTATGTCTTCGGGAATGGACTGGTACCATTCTTCCGTATTGTTGAATTCCGGATCGACATCGAAGATTACGCCGCGAAAAGCGAATATCCGGTGGCTTACAACCTGACCGATCTGAAATTTTGCGTGGCGTATTTGTTTCATCATCATCATTCATTATAGATATCAGAGACATACCTGTCTCCATCAAATCGTGCGAGCATCTTTGGCATCCAGCCATTTCCGGTCGCGTTCCAATGGTCAAAGCTCGTCATGCTCAGCGTTTTCAATCTTGTTCTTCCATTTTTCGGCCTGATCTTTCTCGGATTTGTGGTTGCCCGCATCAGTCGTCAGCCGCTGGAGGCGATGGGATGGATGAACGTTTTCATTGTCTATGTGGCGCTGCCGGCACTGTTTTTCCAGATCCTTTCAAAGACACCTGTCGCCGAGCTGACTCAATGGGCATTCATCATTGGTTGTACGGCATCAACACTTTGTGTTTTTCTGGTGATGTTCGGTGTAGCTTTCGTCAGAACCCGTAAAATTGACGAAAGCACTATTCAGGGGCTTGCGGCCGCCTATGGCAATATCGGCTATATGGGACCGGGGCTGGCGATTATGGCCTTCGGTGCGCCCGCTGCTGTGCCTGTCGCTTTGATATTCTGTTTCGACAATACGCTGCATTTTGTCATGGCACCGTTGATGATGGCGCTTTCCGGCAATGAAAAGCGCAGGCCGCACGAGCTGGTGATCAGTGTTCTCAAGAAGATATTCCTGCACCCCTTCATCATCGCAACCATTCTCGGCGTAGCAGCCGCAGTCATCGGGTTCGAGCCACCGGCATCCATAGACAAACTCATTGATCTTCTCGCCAAAGCGGCTGCGCCATGCGCACTTTTTGCAATGGGCGTCACCCTTGCCCTGCGCCCGTTGAAGCGGGTGCCACCGGAACTCTATCTGATTGTGCCGATCAAACTGATTTTCCAGCCATTGCTCATTTATTGCATCCTTCACCTTGCCGGTGATTTCCCGCCTGTCTGGGTGTTCACAGCCATGCTGCTGGCTGCGCTGCCGACGGCAACCAATGTTTTTGTCATTGCTCAGCAATATGGGGTCTGGGTTGAGCGCGCATCGAGCAGTATTCTGGCAACCACGCTGTTTTCGGTCGTAACCTTGTCCCTATGGCTTTATGTAATGACGCACGGGCTGGTGCCGCTTTGAGAGTGTCGTCGGTCCGGCATGCAGTGTGTAAAAGTGATCGGGAGCATATTTCCTGACCGATCCTCAAAAGTTTATCCGGGCAAACATGCCTGTCATGGCTGTTCCCACGATTCCGGAAATTGTACTCCACAGCGCCACGCCGACGAGCGGATTGCGCCGCCTTGTTGTTTCAAACGCAAATCCTGATCCCGAACCGCCATATTGGGCATACAATTGGGCCGGTGGTGCCGTGCTTGCACGTTATTTTCTTGATCACCCGGAGGTTGTGCGTGGGCAGCGGGTGCTGGACCTCGGATCGGGTTCAGGAATAGTGGGAATAGCTGCGGCAAAGGCTGGGGCAATCCGCGTGATCGCCGCTGAAACGGACCGGAATGCCATTGTGGCGCAACAGCTGAATGCGGCACTCAATGGTGTTGTTTTAACATCGATGCATGCGGATCTGACGACTGGTCCGGCATTGGACGTCGATTTCGTTGCTGTCGGGGACCTGTTTTATGCTCCCCATCTCGCACAGCGTGTTCTTGGCTTTCTTGATCGCTGCCTTCTGGCGGATGCCAAGGTTCTTGTCGGCGATCCCGGCCGGGCAGATCTTCCGCGTGCACGGCTTCAGCTCATTGGCGAATATTCAGTGCCGGATTTCGGACTGGTGACGGGGGCAACGATAAACGCAGGCGTTTTTGCACTGATTTGACGTGATGCGCGCATCCGCAGTGTGCGTGGTTCGACAGGCTCACCATGAGGGTGAGTGAGGATTGCAGGGAGCTATGTTCTGCAAGATTGCTCATATCCGCAATATTTCCGATTGGCCTTGCAGCACCATTCTCCCTCATGCTGAGCCTGTCGAACCACGCACAAAATTTATTGCAAGTTTTCTGAACCTTTTCGAATACGAGGGCGTCTTTCCCTCCCATATGGGCTGTTTCGTCGCATGGGGGCTTTCCGCTGCGCCACTTGTACGATAAGGCGTTCTGTAGTTATTGTTGCGAATGATTTGCAATTGCGATTAGAAGTTGAGGTAGTTCATGGATTCCTTGCGGCAGGCAGCCGATACGGACGAAGGCTGGCGGCGCGAACGGGGCGATGCATCGCTTTCAGATGTGCATCGCTCAATAGCGGTCAAGACAGCAGGGCCGGGTTGGCGCAGGGCCGCAGCCTTCGTTGGACCAGGCTATCTGGTTGCTGTGGGCTATATGGACCCGGGAAACTGGGCGACGTCGCTGGCTGGCGGGTCGAAGTTTGGCTACACGCTGCTTGTTGTCGCGTTGATTTCCAACATCATGGCCGTTGTCCTGCAGGCGCTTTGCGCGCGTCTGGCCATTGGATCGGGCAGGGATCTCGCCCAGGCTTGCCGCGATGCCTTTCCAAGGCCGGTTGCCTATACGCTCTGGTTCATGGCGGAGCTGGCCATTATCGCAACCGACATTGCCGAGGTGATTGGCACTGCCATCGGGCTCAATCTGATCTTCGGTATTCCGCTTGAACTTGGCGTTCTCATCACTGCGCTGGATGTTTTCCTGATCCTCTACCTGCAAAAACTAGGCTTTCGCTGGGTGGAAGCGCTGATCATCACACTGCTGGGTGTGATTGCTGTCTGCTTTGGCATCCAGATTTTTCTCGCGGACCCCAATTGGGCGGCCGTGATCAAGGGATTTGCGCCAACGACGGAAATTGTCACCAATCCCGAGATGCTCTATCTCGCACTCGGTATCTTGGGTGCAACCGTCATGCCGCATAATCTCTACCTGCATTCCGGCATTATCCAGACGCGCGACTACGGCCACACCATGCCGGAGAAACGTCAGGCATTGAAATATGCAACATGGGACTCAACCATCGCGCTGACCTTTGCCCTTGTCATCAATGCCGCAATCCTCATCCTGGCCGCGGCAACATTCAACAAGACGGGCCAGACCGAAGTTGCGGAACTTGGCGAAGCGCACTCACTGCTTGCGCCGCTGCTGGGCTGGGGTTTTGCGCCCACATTGTTCGGTATTGCCCTGCTGTGCTGCGGCATCAATTCGACAGTAACGGCGACGCTTGCCGGGCAGATCGTGATGGAAGGCTTCCTGAAGATCCGGTTGGCCCCTTGGCTGCGTCGGTTGATCACCCGGGCAATTGCCATCATTCCAGCGGCGATTGTCACCGTGTGGTATGGCGACAGCGGAACGGCCAAACTCCTGATCCTGACGCAGGTCGTGCTTAGCCTTCAGTTATCGTTCGCCGTGTTCCCGCTGGTCATTTTCACAGCCAGCAAGACCAAAATGGGGGTACTGGTATCACCGAAATGGCTCACGGCGCTCGCCATGTTCATCGCGGTGGTGATTGCCGCACTGAACGTCAAACTGCTGATGGATTTCGTTCTGGTTTAGGCGCGTTTTGCTTCCCGGCGCGGCCAGCGAAAGCCGCTGCCGGGGCGCAAACCCTCGCGCATGAGAAAACTGCGCAGGGGTGAGAAGGTGCGCAACAGTTCAAGGCCACCGCTGCGAACCATCTGCACGGGCAGGAAATCGGACAGCAATGAGCGATTCAGCGCGTCGACCGCGCCCGTGCGGGCGATGATATCAGGGCTGCGTTTGCGGTTATAGGCCGAAACAACAGGAGCAGCACCGAGATCGCTGCCATCATGTGGCAGGGTGTCGAGCAGTGTTTCCACGTCTCTAACACCGAGATTGAGCCCCTGCGCACCAATAGGCGGAAACACATGAGCTGATTCACCCGCGAGGAATACACGGTCACGGGCAAAGGCGTTTGGAACAAGCCCGGAGAGTGGCCAGGCTTGCGGCTCGACATCAATGGTCACGGCGCCAAGCATGGATTGCATGCGCTCTTCCACACGGGTCGCCAGTTGTTCGCTGTTCAAGTCCAGCAATTCAGCGGCGTGGGCCGGTGTGGTCACCCAGACAAGGCTTGAGCGTTTTCCGGCGAGCGGCACCTGCGTGAACGGGCCATGCTCGGTGTGAAATTCCGTCGATATATTATGATGATCACGGGTATGGCTGAAGCTGAGAACGACCGCCGTCTGGTTGTATTGCCACGTACGTGCCGAAATACCTGCGGCCTCGCGTGCCAGGGAAGAACGGCCATCGGCGGCGATAACGATATTGGCAGAGAATACGGATCCATCGCTGGCTTCCACGGCCATGGCACTTTCCACCGGGTGATAGTGGGTGGCCGTGGCGGCCACGTGACAGATTGGCAACTGCTTCAGAGCATCACTGAGCGTTTTGGTGAGTGTGGCATTGGGAATATTGTAGCCAAAAGCGTCTTCGTCGATCTCGGAGGCTTCAAATGTCACCGCCGGACTTCTGACGAGCCGATTTGTACCATCGAGGATACGCATGGAGCCGATGGCAGCGGCATGTGGCGCAATGCTGTCCCAGAGGCCGATACGCTGGAGAAAGCGGATTGCGGGCATCATCAGGGCTGTCGTCCGCTTGTCTGTGCCGTTTGGAATCACGCCGAGACTGATGACGTTTTCAAAGTTTTGACCAAGGGCAATGGCGGCGATCAAACCGACATGACCGGTTCCTGCAACCACAATGGGATCTGTCCTGGTACTGGTCATCGTTTCGTCTCCGCTTTCGTGCCGTTTCAGGCTTTCAACAGTTTGAACAGCTTATATCAAGATCATTGCTTGCGCTTTGAACCATTTTCAAGAAAAGCTGCTCGCAAATCGTTCGTCGCTGATAACATATAGGGATGAGCGGATGAGTATCATGCAGCAGATTGGCGCGGACCGTGAAAAAACCAACTTTGCCTCGGGGTGTTAAGCCCAAAAAAGTAACGGCACCCCAAGCCAAAGCCTTCTCCGTCCATTTGCTGACAGCTTCAGGTTCCTTTCTGGCATTCCTGTCCGTCGTGGCAGCCAGTGAAGGCAGCTGGACCGCCATGTTCTGGTGGCTAGGGCTTGCGCTTTTCGTTGACGGTATTGATGGGCCGATCGCGCGCAAGCTCGAAGTCAAATACGTGCTGCCGAACTGGTCGGGCGAACTGCTCGACAACATCATCGACTATATGACCTACGTGCTCATTCCGGCGTTTGCGCTCTACCAGCGCGGTTTCATGGGCGAGGGATTGTCATTCCTGGCAGCAGCAATCATCGTGGTGTCCAGCGCGATCTACTATGCTGATACGGGCATGAAGACGAAGGAGAACTTCTTCAAGGGCTTTCCTGTTGTCTGGAACATGCTGGTTTTCACATTGTTCATTGTCAAACCCGGCGAGTGGGTGGCTTTCGCCATCGTCCTTGGTGCCGCCATCGTATCGTTCCTGCCGATTTATTTCCTGCACCCGGTGCGCGTACAGCGCCTGCGGCCGCTCAATCTGACAATTTTCTTTCTGTGGTGTGCCTTCGGCATACTTTCGCTCTACCAGCATCTGGATTCGCCTCTTTGGGTGCGGATTGGCATTTCTGTGACAGGTCTCTACCTGTTCCTGATCGGTGCCGTGATGCAGGCATTTCCCAATCTTGGACGCACGGAGAAGGCATGATGGTCAAAGCAATTCGTATTCATCAAACGGGTGGCCCTGAAGCTCTTGTCTATGAAGACGTTGCCATTGGTGAACCCGGTCCGGGTGAAGTGCGCATGCGCAACGAAGCCATCGGCCTGAATTTCATCGATGTCTATTTCCGCACTGGTCTTTATCCCTCGCCGAGCGGTTTGCCGCTCATTCCGGGCAATGAAGGTGCGGGCGTTGTCCTGAGCGTCGGGCCCGGTGTTACCGATGTGAAGCCGGGCGACCGCGTTGCCTATGTCAATCCGATCGGCGCTTATGCGGAAGAACGCATCATGCCGGTGGACCGGCTGGTCAAGGTTCCGGACGCCATTTCTTCGCAGCAAGCCGGCTCGATGATGCTGAAGGGCATGACCGCCTATTATCTTCTGCGGGAAACCTATCCGGTGAAGAAAGGCGACACGATCCTGTTCCATGCCGCTGCCGGCGGTGTCGGCCTGATAGCGGGTCAGTGGGCCAAGCATCTGGGTGCGACTGTCATTGGCACTGCCGGGTCGGATGAGAAGGTAAAACTTGCGCTCCAAAACGGTTTTGACCACGTCATCAATTACCGTACCGAGAATTTTGTCGAACGGGTGAAGGAAATCACCGGCGGCAAGGGTGTTGATGTCGTTTATGATTCCGTCGGCAAGGATACATTCGACGGATCGCTGGACTGTCTGCGCCCGCGCGGCATGATTGTCTGCTTTGGACAGTCCTCGGGTCCGGTTGCCCCGTTTGACCTTGGTATTTTGTCGCGCAAGGGGTCGCTTTATCTCACGCGACCGACATTGTTTGTCTATGTTGCTGCGCGGGCCGCACTCGAAAACGCTGCACGTGAGCTTTTTGCTCAGGTTGAAAGCGGCGTGGTGCGCATCGACATCGGCCAAACCTATGCGTTGAAAGATGCTGCGACGGCCCACCGCGATCTCGAAGCACGTAAAACAACCGGGACAACTGTGCTCATTCCTTAAGCTTTTGAAAATGATGCTTGAATAGTGTGCGCAAATGGCCGCAACTACCGGTTTTGCACTTCCCAAATCGATGCTGCCCGACATAGGATCGAAAACGGTTAGGGACACCTCATAATAATCGTCCTATGCCGTGGGGTACTATGACAAGCATAAGCGATAAAAGCGGAGCGGGCCGTTCACTTCTGGAAGCGCGCAAGCTCACCAAAATTTTCGGCTCTCTGAAAGCCTGTGACGGGATCGATCTGACGATCGGCACCGGAGAAATCCACGCGCTCCTGGGTGAGAACGGTGCTGGAAAATCCACATTGGTGAAGATGCTGTTCGGCGCGTTGCAGCCGACCTCAGGCGAGATAATCTGGAAGGATAGCGTCCTTACCGTCACCAGTCCGGCAATGGCAAGATCACTCGGTATCGGTATGGTTTTCCAACACTTTTCGCTGTTCGATGCATTGACGGCGGCCGAGAACATCGCGCTTTCCCTCGACGAGAAAACCGACCTTAATACCATTGCCGCAAAGGCGCGTGAAATCGGGCAGACCTATGGTCTTCCTGTAGACCCAGATGCATTGGTGGGTGATCTCTCTGTCGGTGAGCGCCAGCGGATCGAAATTATCCGCTGCCTGCTGCAAAACCCCGATCTGATCATTCTTGACGAACCGACGTCGGTTCTGACGCCGCAGGAAGCGGACCTGTTGTTTGTTACACTGGAACGGTTGAAATCGGAGGGAAAATCAATCCTCTACATCAGCCACCGGCTCGAGGAGGTGCGGCGCCTGTGCGACCGGGCAACCGTGCTGCGGCATGGCAAAGTCGTGGGCCAATGCGATCCGCGTCAAGAAACGGCCGGTTCTCTCGCCCGCTTGATGGTTGGCAGCGACATTCATGTGATCGAGCGCCGTCCGAATGAAGCACCAATGGCTCAGGCAGCCCTGATTGAGGTCAACGGCCTGTCGCAGAAGCCGCGCGGGCCGTTTTCCGTGTCACTGCATGATATCCGGCTTGTCGTCAAACCGGGAGAAATCCTCGGTATTGCGGGCGTTGCCGGCAACGGACAGGGCGAACTGTTCGAAGCCTTGTCAGGCGAAGTGCTGCAGGAGCGCGCCGATATTGTCCGCATTCGCGGCAAGGATACCGGGCGATCTGGTATCTCTGCACGGCGCAGGCTTGGCGCTGCCTTTGTACCGGAAGAGCGTCTGGGACACGGTGCGGTTCCAAACATGTCCCTCACGGATAATTTGCTCTTGTCGCGCTATTCCACAGACGGAAAGGTCTTCCTCGGTGGTGGACTTTTGCGATTGCTTCAGCAGTCCGGCCTTTCGCTCGCTGCAAAGCGGATATTTGCGCAGATGGACGTCCGTAAAAGTTCGGAAAATCCAGATGCATCAGCGCTTTCCGGCGGAAACCTCCAAAAATTTCTCATAGGGCGTGAGCTTGATCGCAACCCATCGGTTCTGGTGGTCAACCAGCCGACTTGGGGTGTTGATGCCGGTGCCGCTGCTCATATCAGGCAGGCGCTTGTTGATCTTGCCCGCAGTGGTTCAGCCGTTATCGTGATCAGCCAGGATCTCGATGAACTCTTCGAAATCTCCGACCGGATTGCCGCCATGGTGCATGGGCGCTTGTCAGATTCGGTGCCGATTGAGGCAATGAACATGGAACGTGTCGGCCTGATGATGGGTGGTGCCGATCCCGCTTCGGTGCACGTCAGCGCAGGGGCTGCCTGATGCGTATAGAACTGGTCAAACGTCCCCAGCATTCAGCTCTTTTCAGTGCGCTGTCGCCCTTCATCGCGCTGTTCCTGACACTGATTGCCGGCGCCATCCTGTTTTCGCTTCTCGGCAAAAACCCGGTTTCGGCGCTCTATTATTACTTTGTCGAACCGCTCACCGAGATCTGGTCGTGGCATGAGCTGCTGGTGAAGGCGGCACCATTGATCCTGATCGCAGTCGGGCTTTCCGTCTGCTTCCTCTCCAACAACTGGAACATCGGTGCGGAAGGGCAGTTGATCATGGGCGCCATCGCCGGATCGATCCTGCCCGTTGTCTTTCCTGATTTTCAGGGCTGGTATGTCCTGCCGATGATGCTCTTGCTTGGTATGGCGGGTGGCATGGCCTATGCGACCATCCCGGCGTTTCTGAAGGTGCGGTTTAACACCAATGAGATTCTCACCAGCCTGATGCTGGTGTATGTGGCGCAGTTGTTCCTCGACTGGATCGTGCGCGGACCCTGGCGCAACCCGCAGGGTTTTAATTTCCCTGAAACCGTGCAGTTCAACTCCAGCGCCATTCTTCCCGAGATATGGTCTGAATCCGGCCGGGCCCATTGGGGTTTCATTCTGGCGATTGTCGCTGCACTGCTCGTCTGGTTCATGCTCTCACGCACTTTGAGCGGCTTTGAAATCAAGGTGCTGGGCCGCAGCGCGCGGGCAGGGCGTTTCGCCGGTTTCAGCGCCGGACGCCTGACCTTCTTCGCATTCGCCATCTCCGGTGCACTTGCCGGACTGGCCGGGATTGCCGAAGTCTCCGGCGCAGTCGGGCAACTGCGCACGACAATCTCGCCGGGCTACGGCTTTACCGCCATCATCGTTGCTTTTCTCGGCCGTCTCAATCCGCTTGGTATCGTTGCCGCTGGGCTGGTGCTGGCGCTGTCATATCTTGGCGGTGAAGCTGCTCAGGTCTCGCTTGGAATTTCGGAGAAATCGGCGCGTATCTTCCAGGGCATCATTCTGTTTTTCGTCCTGGCGAGCGACACGCTCATCTATTACCGCATTCGCTTTGTGACCCGGCACAGCGACGCCGCAGCAAAGGGAGCGTGATATGGGCATGTTCGAAGCCATTCTCTTGACCATCGCCACAGCTGCCACGCCTTTGCTGATTGCAGCCATGGGCGAACTGGTTGTGGAGCGATCCGGCGTGCTCAATCTCGGTGTTGAAGGCATGATGATCATGGGTGCCGTTGCTGGTTTTGGGGTTGCCCAGTTAACCGGTTCAGCCTGGCTCGGAATGTTTGCTGCCATCCTCGCGGGTGCTGCCTTCTCGCTGCTGTTCGGCTTTCTGACGCTGACACTGGTCACCAATCAGGTTGCAACAGGTTTGGCTTTGACGTTGCTGGGCCTTGGTGCATCCGCCATGATCGGCGAAAGTTTTGTCGGTCTGCCCGGTGTGCGGATGCAGTCCCTGAATATTCCGGTGCTGACTGGTCTGCCTGTTGTCGGCAAGTTCCTGTTCGGTCAGGACCCCATTTTCTACATCTCGATACTCCTGACCATCGGGGTTACATGGTTCCTGTTCCGCACCCGGGCGGGACTGACACTGCGGGCCGTTGGTGACAACCATGCATCGGCGCATGCGCTCGGTGTGCCCGTTGTGCGTGTCCGCTATCTCGCGGTCATGTTCGGGGGTGCTTGCGCTGGCCTTGCCGGTGCGCAACTATCGCTCGTCTATGTGCCGCAGTGGGTGGAAAACATGACGTCGGGCCGGGGATGGATCGCACTTGCACTGGTGGTTTTTGCGTCCTGGCGGCCATGGCGAATTCTCGCCGGCGCTTATCTGTTCGGCGCGGTGACCATCGGCCAGCTGCATGCGCAGGCACTCGGCATTGGAATACCATCCCAGTTCATGTCGTCCTTGCCCTATCTGGCAACGATTGTCGTTCTTGTTCTTATTTCGCGGAACAAGCGTCTGACCCTGATGAATACGCCGACGTCGCTCGGCAAACCTTTCGTGCCGGACCGCTGAGCGGTCGCGCGGGAATAAAGACAAAGCATTGATTTAACAGAGAGGTGAACACGAATGAAAAAACTGCTTATGGCGTTGTCCATGGCCGCCAGCTTTGCTGTTGCGGGCGCTGCGCATGCCGAAGAGAAGCTGAAGGTCGGCTTCATTTATATCGGACCACCCGGTGATTTCGGCTGGACCTACCAGCATGATCAGGGCCGCAAGGAAATGGAAAAGGCACTCGGCGACAAGGTCGAGACGACCTTTCTTGAAAGCGTCCCGGAAGGTGCGGATGCGGAGCGTTCGATCGAGCGTCTGGCACGTGCCGGCAACAAGCTGATCTTTACGACGTCATTCGGCTACATGGATGCAACGATCAAGGTTGCGCAGAAATTCCCGAATGTGAAGTTCGAGCATGCGACCGGTTACAAGACTGCCGACAATGTCGCAGTCTATAACTCGCGCTTCTATGAAGGCCGCTATGTGCAGGGTGTCATCGCTGCCAAGATGTCCAAGGTCGGCGTTGCCGGCTACATCGGTTCGTTCCCGATTCCGGAAGTGGTGCAGGGCATCAATTCCTTCATGCTAGGCGCGCAGTCGGTCAATCCCAACTTCAAAGTCAAGGTGATCTGGGCCAATGCCTGGTTTGATCCGGGCAAGGAAGCTGATGCGGCCAAGGCTCTGGTCGATCAGGGTGTTGATATCATTACCCAGCACACGGATTCGACAGCCCCCATGCAGGTGGCCGCCGAGCGCAAGATCAAGGCATTCGGTCAGGCTTCCGACATGATCAAGTTCGGCCCGGAAACGCAGCTGACGGCTATCGTTGACAATTGGGGTCCGTACTACATCGAACGCGCCAAGGCGGTAATCGATGGCACATGGAAAACCCACAATGTTTTCCATGGCATGCACGAAAATCTCGTGGTCATGGCGCCCTATACGAACATGCCTGACGATGTGAAGAAGCTGGCCGAGGAAACCCAGGCCAAGATCACATCCGGTGAACTGAAGCCTTTCACCGGTCCAGTCAAGAAGCAGGATGGTTCCGAGTGGCTGAAGGCTGGTGAGACAGCCGACGACAAGACCATTCTCGGCATGAACTTTTATGTCGCTGGCGTAGACGACAAGCTGCCGCAATAAGGTTCGCATTGATGCAAAAGGAAAGGGCGCCATTAGCGCCCTTTTTTGTGCATGAAAACCGTTTGGCTTATTCAGCGGCGTCAGCCGACACCGCATTCAGCTGACCATAATTCTCGACGCCGATGCGGCCGAGCAGATCCAGTTGGGTTTCGAGGAAGTCGATATGACCTTCCTCATCCTTCAACAGGGAGTCAAACAGTTCCTTGGTGACGTAATCACCCAGTTCGGAACAAATCTCGCGCGACTTCTTGTAGGACTTTACGGCGTCATATTCGCCGGCAAGATCCGCTTCGAGAACTTCCTTGATGTTCTGGCCGATGCGCAATGCGCCGATCGACTGCAGATTTGGATGACCTTCAAGGAAAATGATGCGCTCGATGATTTTGTCGGCGTGCTGCATTTCTTCAATGGATTCAGCGCGCTCTTTCTTTGCAAGCGCCTTGTAACCCCAATCGTCCAGAAGGCGATAGTGCAGCCAGTACTGATTGACCGCTCCCAATTCGAGGAACAGCGCCTCGTTAAGCCGCTCGATGACCTTTTTGTCGCCTTTCATGCCGTGAACTCCCGTATTCGTGACGCAATGCCCGCACACGATCAATAAACGAGACAGCATCAGAATCGTTTGAACCGTGGCGGAGGTGATATTCTTCCGTCACCTTTATGATGGTTTCAACGACATTTGGGAAGCAGCCGCAGCATCGGCCGCGCTTCTGCATGGCATGGTAGACTTTTGCCGGGACAATCAGTTGCCACGGATCAATATCGAGAAGCTCTATAATAGTATTCTCGATCTCTTTTTGGGTGATGATATTGCAATGGCATACCAGCATGTTGTCTAAGCGCCGTATTTGTAAGAATAAGCATCCAGGGCTTCTGACAATTTTACAATGTCAGAACCTCTCCTTATTTCAGGATGGATGGCGCTTTGCAAAAAATGACCAGGAAACATTGTTTCATGGTCTGGAAATACTTTTGAACCAGACAAGGGTTCCTCCAATCGCAAGGGTTCAAGGCCCTAACATTAAAGGTCATGCGTTATTCGCAATACTGTCTATATAAGACCGGTTTGTCTGAATTCTGTCAAATCGCCGATGCTGAATATGTCGTGATATCAATAGCTTAGAATAGTTCTAAACTGGGAAAATAATATAACTAATTCAATCATGTTTGGGTGTTTTCAATACTAAAACCGGCAAAATTTAATGCCGGTTTTGCATGTGTCAAAACGTCTCATTCGTCGTAAAATGACTAAATCAGGCGCCCTCTACCACTGAGAAGCCCTCGAACTGAGGGTGTCCGATGTAACTGGGCTTGGTATCCCCGGCATTCCGGTGTGCTGCGCGGAAATGTTCGGACTGAGTCCATGCGGTGAAATCCGCCTGCGTCCGCCAGATCGTGTGCGAGGCATAAAGTGTATAATTCTCTTCTTCGTTCTTCGATCCGCGCAGGAGATGAAACTCGACAAAGCCGGGCACCTCGGCCAAGCGGGAATCGCGTGATTTCCACACGGTCTCAAATGCTTCTTCCGAGCCGGACTGAACCTTGAAACGATTCATGGCTATGTACATGGCACAAACTCCATTCGAACAGATGGGGAAGGTGATCGACGCGGAGCCGATTACCTCAAGGATTTGGGAATGTATCAGCTCGCACTGGCCAGGCGAGGTGCCAGATTGTCGATACCGAGAAGGGCGCGCACGTCCCTGGTCTTGACGATATCGTCAATGGAGTACTGGGCCAGCACTTCAAAGAATGCGTTCAAGGCTTTTCGAAGGGCAGCATTCAAGCCGCAGCTGTCGATCAACGGGCATTCAGCCGCATCATTCTCGAAGCACTCTGCCATGGCAAAGTTCTCTTCCGTAACGCGCACGACATCAAAAAGCGTGATGTCCTTGGCCGCTTTGCCGAGCTTCACGCCGCCATTGCGTCCGCGAACGGTTTCAATGAAGCCATTTTCCACGAGCGGTTGTAGTATCTTGAAAAGAAAAAGCTCGGAGACTGTGTAAGCCTGCGCAATTTCGGCAATCCTGCTCAGATTGCCGTCGTTGGCGGCGCAATACATCAGAATGCGAATGGCATAGTTAGTCTGTCTGGTTAGACGCATGGGAATATCTCTCTCAACCTGAAATCAGGGCATGCTATCGGAACAAGACGCTACTTTAGAATTATTCTTGATAAAGTAAATAATAATATGAGCCTGAATTTCATATTTTCTTATACAAAATATCAGCGAACAAGAACGACGATGGAAGCTGTGATGAAACCCGCCGCAACAAGGAGTAGAAAACCATAAACGCGAGGCTTGTCAAAAAGTACGGCAAAGCCCGCGGCCCAGACAACGACGGCGGCACTCAAGGCGTAGAGAAATCCGGCTTTGTGAACCCATGCGATATGGACAGCCATAAGGCCGCCAATAATAAGGGCGCCGAATACGACCATCAAAGCCAGTGCGTATTTCTCAAAATTGTCCATTGGGCAGCTCGCTCTACACACCCCGGTACGGAATCAAGGGGCTCACTTCAATCGTAAAACCTGATCCAGCCAGATCAAGGCTCTATTCCCGTCTTTCATAGATGTTCCGTCCCTCAGGCGCAACAGAAGACCGGTTGAAGTATCGCCGATAAGGATCATGCTGATGCAAAAAGACAATAAAAAAGGCCGGGAAATCCCGACCTTTCCAAACTCGGCTCAACATCAATGCCAGTACATCCGTGGTCAAAGGCGGAACCGAATTTCTGCAGCTGATATAGGCGGCAGTATTGCGTGTTTCAAGTCCCAGCGGGTTCAGCGGCGATAGGCACTGAGGCCGGCAAGCAAGCCAATACCTGCAATTGCAGAAATGACGGCAACCGTGACAAGCGGGTTCTCCTTCGCCTTCTCTGCCACGACCTGTGCTTCATCTCCCACAAAACGCACTGCCTTGCGGCCGTGCCGTCTTACGGTGTCATAGGTTGAGTTGGCCTGATCAAGCAAATCATATCCCTGATCCGAAAGAGTCTGGGTGATCCCTGAAAGCTCCTTGCGCAAGGCCGCAATCTGACTCTCCAGATCGCCTTCAACCGCGTCACGCGCTTTCGATACATTCGTTGCCATTTCCGAAATTCCTTTCACTTTATGCTCGGGGAATAACGGTGCTGGCAGTGTTTGGTTCCAGAAAACTTCGATTGGATGCGGTGTCAGTTCCAGCAGCCGTTCGACTGTCCGTTGAGGTTGTGGGAATCGATGTCTATTCCCGCAGAGAAATCATTCCGGGCAAGATAGACCGCCGTTTCCGGTTTGATGCGGATTTTATTCCAGCCTGCACATTTGGAAGAACCCGTTGATTTCGAGGTTTCGTCCATCCAGCGCATCGCGCCGCAATTGCTGATAGCCAATATACACGGCAAGAGAACGGCGAGTGCCAATTTGCTTTTCACAGGAAACCTTCTTGCCGAGGCGGCAGGAGTAGTTCGTTCAGAACGGTGATAATCATTCATTGCACGTTTCGATGCCCAACGACATTCGACGTTAGGCAAAGTCCCTCAATCATCATTGCTGGCATTCAGTTCCATAGTGGTCATACCTTCGGCCGGCTTGGCACTCAGGGATTTGGCCAGGATCAGTCTGCTGGATTTGAGCAATGGCGCATTCGCAGCACGTACTTTTGCCATGCGCGGATTGTTTTCATGGGCTGTGACAGCAGCTTCATTGGCATAAAGTTCGTTGACCATGACTTTGTTCGGGATAGGTGTGCCATCACGCTCAATCGGTTTGATGACTTCGAAACGCAGGCATCCCGGTTCTTCATCCAGTGTTTTGCGTGCATGCTCGCGAATAAGCGCCGTAAACTCCTCTTCACGACCCTCATGCGTTTCGAATTCAACAATAATCGCCAGTTCAGTCATATAAACTCAAGCCTCCCGCTTTCTTCACACGGTTCTATCAGCCGCCTCCTGACAAATCCAGATGCACGGTGCGGCAAATACCTGTCAACACCTTGTAAAGTCTCATTTCCGTCGAATGAACTGACGAGACGGCAGCGGCTGATTTCTGATTGGAAGACGGAAGAATGTGAGGCAGGCGGTCTCACTTTTGCGAGGCGGTGAAAACCAGGAGAACGGCGCCGATCACGATTGTCAGCAATCCGATATAGAGCCAACGGGTTTGCCCGACCATGAAACTTCCGCCAATGAGGTTGAGGCCCTGCAGCGCCCAGATGCCACCCATAATGATGAGAAGTATCGCGACAATCGACAGAATGATTTTCATGGCGTGCCGGTTCTCACAAGCAAAACCCCTGCCGAAACGGTAGGGGTTTCACGGGTTGAGGCTTGATTTGGCTCTAACAAACTGGACTCTGGATAAAAATATCGCGCATCGTTTCAGTGCGGCGCAGGCTCAAGGTACCGCTACACTCAACTTGCCGAAATCTTAACATAGCCAACTTTCATTTCAAAGAACGAATGGCCTGGCCTCAGTTCACTTTTGCTTTCAATCGGGCGATTTCCTCTTCCATCTGCCGGATGCGGTCCTCCAGGGCATTGATGGCCTTGAACACGGCGACACCCATACTCTTGAAATCACCGCGATGGATCGCAGTCTCGATGGCTTGTTTGGCACTATCAATGGACATTGCTTCCTCCGTTTCAGGTGTTCTTCTTCTGTAATGCTAACGAAAAAAGCCCAATCCTCAAGGGGTATGAGGATTGGGCTATGTTGGCTTGTGGGGGGAAAAGCCAAGACTGGTTGGGGTTACCAGTACCCACAAAATGCCTCAGCAAAAGATTGGTTCCAGACGAAATGAAATATTTTCAGCTCCGCGGAGCAAGTATTCAGTCTTCGACGAGCTCAAGGCTCGGATAGTCCGTATAGCCTTTGGCATCAGTCGTATAAAAAGTACCCTTGTCGGCAGCATTAAGGGGAGCATTGATCCGCCAGCGCTGCGGAAGGTCCGGATTGGCGATGAAGGCCTCTCCGAAAGCAACAAGATCGGCTTTGCCGCTAGTCAGGGCATCTTCCGCGTGATCACGCTTGTAGCCGCCTGCGACGATCAAAGGACCATGAAAGGTCGCGCGAATGGCGGGAGCAACATCGGCTTGTCCTTCCGGCACGACGACAGGGGTAACGATGTGCAGATAGGCAAGGCCAAAGGGGGCGAGCAGGGCCGCAATGCCGGCAAAGTTTGCGACAGGATCGCTGTCGCTCATGCCCTGAAACGGATTGGTTGGTGATAGTCGCACGGCAATACGATCTGTCGGCCAGTATTCTTTTGCGGCCTCAATGATTTCAAGCAGGAAGCGCGTACGATTTCCCACCGAGCCGCCATAATTGTCGGTTCGGATATTGCTGCCGTCCCGCAAAAACTGATCGACGAGATAACCATTGGCGCCATGGATTTCGATGCCGTCAAATCTGGCTCTTTTGGCGCGCGCTGCTGCATCGGCAAACCCCGCAATAATCGTCGTGATGCCATCAACAGAAAGGGCTTGCGGCTCAACATAGGGTTCGGCACGATTTGCCGTGTAAATCTTTCCTGCCGCCGCGAGCGCCGAAGGACCAACAGGCCAGCGACCATCGCGCAATTGCGAGGGAAGGGCGGTTCGCCCCATATGGGACAATTGAACAAAGATTTTGCCACCTGCCGCATGGACTGCGTCGGTTACCAACCGCCAACCAGCTTCCTGTTCATCATTGAAAAGTCCCGGCCGCGTTGGAACTTCAATGGCGCCATAGGGATCGATTTCCGTCGATTCCGTTATGATAAGGCCCGCACCTGCACGCTGGGTATAATAAAGGGCATTCAAGCTACCCGGTATTTTGCCGTGCAATGCACGGTGACGGGTCATGGGGGCCATGACGATCCGGTTCGCGAGCTTCAGATCACCGATTGTCAGAGGGGAGAATAGTGCAGCCATAGGATCGTCCGTCGATCTGGATAATGCCCGAAGCACGAAGGGTTATCGCCTGAAGGACATCTCGATATGTTTAGGCAGGCAGGAGATTAAATAATACGGCCAAATGGAATGCAAAGGCGACTGTGAAAACCACAGCAACAGTCGCACGGTCCCTGTCTTTGAAAATACGCTGAAATGCCGAAGCTGGCGTGATGCGTGAGGCTGTATAGTCAGTGGACGCCATCGGAATCGTTCTCTCTATGCTGTGGCACTGATCATCAGGCATTCAATAGACGATTAACACGATAGGGATTACTATTTTGGTGGTCTTGGAGGTAAGGTTTTGCGCCCAGGTACGCTGCCATGGAAATAATTTCTCATCGGTGCCGGATTCTGTCGTTTGCACGCATCGGCATCCGGAAAGGATCTGGATTTGCGCCCGGGGCCGCAGACTCACTGTCACCCGTTTCTGGCTCGTCTCGGGGCGATGGATTTATGGCAGCCAAGGCGTCATAGCGCTTCTTTTAGATTTGGTTTCTCGAAATACTCAAGAAAGGCAAAACAAAATTGCAGAAAGGTCGCAGGTTGAGCAAAGCACAATCTGGTTTGCCGCTATACGAATGTGCTGCAATGCAGCGGTGAACAGCCAAGCGCCTTCGATCCAGGATGTGATTGAAATCGGGTGGCTGGATACTCATCTGAAACCGGTCACGCGTCTATTGATAGAAAGTCTAATGACGAAGACCTCTTGCACACCGAGCGAAGTGATCCTTCCGAAGCCGAAAGCCCGGACTTTGACGGTCCCACCTGCCAGAGTGATCCAATGAATGAGGAAAAAATGTCCGTCTTTCAGACAGGGGCGCGTGCCGCCCAGCACGAATTGACCGTGGAAGCTGATTTATTCAAGGATTCCATGCGTCACCTCGCGGGTGCGGTGAGCGTTATAACCGTCGGGCGGGGCAACGACCGCACGGGTTTTACGGCGACCTCCGTTTCGTCGCTGGCCATTGAACCGCCGTCGGTAATCGTCAGTCTCAATCGTGATTCATCGTCATGGCCGGTCTTGCAGCGCCACGGCAGCTTCTGCGTCAACGTACTGGCACATGATCAGCGCCATGTCGCGGACAGTTTTGCCGGCCGTGGTGGACGCAAGGGCATTGACCGATATCTCGACAGTGAATGGCAAGAACTTGCCACGGGAACGCTTGCTTTGAAGAATGCCCTGACTGTTCTTGACTGTGAGCTCGATGACGCGATTGAACGCCACTCCCATGGCATTCTCATTGGAAGGGTGCGCGCGATTACCTTGCGTAAAAATGCGGAACCCTTGCTTTACTGGCACGGCGCGTACAGGCACATCACTCCGCCGGTTGAGTGATGGATCAGGTTACGATGGCGGTGATGGAGCAGCCGACGAGAACAATTGTGACCAGCAGAATCAGGCCGTATAGTTTGGGTTGATTAAGAACGACTGCGGCGCCCAGAAAAAAAGTGGCACAGGACGCGGCAAGCGTGAACAGAAACGCCGTCTTGTCGGCGGAGGTTATTGAGAACGCCATCAATCCAGCCAAAATCAGCACGCCAAATGCGAGGAAAATCCAGGTTGCGAAGATTTCGTAGCGATCCATCGGTTCTATTCCTAGTCGGGCATGCGGTGTTTTCATGGCGGATTACATCGAAATCAGAACGGACAGTCAAATCGCATTGTTTGACAGACAGAGAATCTGTTCAAGGGAATGTTCTAGTGTAAGTTGTGGGGTATCACGCTTGAAAGCGATGGCTCGCTGTCTTTCTGTGCTCCGGAGGCAGTGCCGATTAGCCAGACTCCGATGAGAATGAGCGTGCTACCGATAATTTGCAGTGCGGTGATGTCTTCCCTGAAAACAAGCCAGCTTGTTGCAAGGATCATCACGTAACTGATGCCGGTTAGGGGAAATGCCTTGCTCAGGTCAAGCTGGGCCAGTGCCTGCAGCCAGAACACGAAGCAGACAACTTCAGCCGCAATGGCGGCCAGCATCCACGGCGACGTGACCGCGTGGACGAGCCAGGCCACATCAAAACCCAGCCCGGTCATCTGTTCCGCAGCAAGCTTGATGAAGACCTGAAACAGGGTATTGAGAACCGGTATGGCAAACCAGACGAGATTAATCGGCTTCATGCGCCATCCCTCAAGGTTTCGTCCGCGGCGAAGAGCGGTGAGGCGAGGCGCAAAGCCCATTGAATAACCGGGTTGCGGTGCTTGAAATACATGGTGTTGCGCGTCAGCTGGCTACCGAGCCTTATCTTATTTTCGTAGTAGGCCTGTCCGCTCTGGTAGCGTTTTATCCCATGATCCAGACAATGGCGCAGATTGGTGAACCAGCTGAGGTAATAGAGATTGTACGCACGGCCTTCGGCGCTGTTCATGCAGAAGAACTTGTCGATCAGAGTGTTGCCGTCATGGACCAGTAGATTGGCAGCCAGCAACTGATCATCAGCGTAGTAGAAGGTGCAGAAGGAACGTCCCTGCATCTGACGCAGAATGCCGGCGAAATAGTCTGAAGTCAGTTCTTCAAACTGCCATTCGCTGCGGTTGCGCGTGTCATGATAAAGCGCCATGACCTCTGGCAGCATGGTTCCAAAATCCGTGCGTTTCTCCACCCGGATTTTGTCGAAGGATTTCATTTTCCGGCGCATATCCTTGCGCGTTCCGGATGAAAGCCGGGCCATGTAGGTGTCGATGGCGTCGAAATCGATGTTTAGCCAGGCCGTTGGCAGTCCGGGAATGCCGGCAAAGGCATGATCAGCGAAAACGCCCCCATATGTCTGGGTCGCTGGTTCCGGCACATCCTTGATGCCGATCAGCGAACAATCATTTGTCTTTGCATAATGCTCAAAGCCGCGGAGCAGCTGCGAAAACAGATCGGCCTTGCGCCGTTCAAGCACGTTCGGGTGAAATCCCGCCACGCCATTCTCAGTGCATGGCGACCCGAGACAGGCCAGTTTGAGCGTGAGAAAGCGTGGAAAGGCCCGCCTGACGTGGCGCAGAATCTGGCGCAAGCGGCCTTCTTCCAGTGTCGTATCCAGCTGATAGTCGGTCAGGAACGCGGGCATTGCCGCCAGCAACTGGCCATTTTCCATGACGGTGACATAGCGGAAAGCAAAGCCGGAAATTCCCGCTTCCTCAATGGCAAGCAGGCAATCGTAATCCTCAACCTCGTCGGGAAAACACTTATTCCAGGCATCCCGGCCGATGGCGCGGATCGACTCAAACACGCGCGCCTGGGCTATAACGGCAATTTTCGATGATGCAGCCACGTGCTGCACGACATGATCATGCATGGGCTGGAGCATTGTTCGCCTCGAAGAATTCTGCCGTATAGTCACCGACTTTCTGGCGCTGCCGGTCGACATGGATCATGTGATAGCTGTCCTCGATCCATTTCAGTTGATGCGGTCCGCCGATGTGGCGGCTGATGTATCGGGCATGTTTGGGGCTGCTCAAGTCATCTTCCATGGCGTGCAGGATCAGCGTTGGTGTCCGCATCTGCGGCAGGGTTTTCTTCAACGCCTTGCCAAGACGGTACATCTCGGCAATGCCTTTTCCCGGAAATTTGTCGATGACCCCCTCGGCAGACATGCTCTCCATCATGCGCCGGATTCGCTCATCCTTGATGCCGAGCGCCGAGGTTTCGCTGAAATTCAGCCGGGCGACTGCAGGAATATGCGACAACAGCTCGATGAATGGAGACAGCAACCAGTAATAATGCGGCACATTCCAGCCATCATAATGGAAGCAGGGCGAATAGATTGCCACAGCCTTGATGCTGTCGGGCTTCTGGTGTGCGGCCATCATCGACAGTTTGCCGCCGATGCAGATACCGGCTGCAAATGTTTTATCGGTATAGGGCGCAAACTTCTCCGTCGCCTCGTGCACGCTTTCCAGCCAGTCCTGCCAGCGGCTTCGCGTCAATGTCGCCATATCAACGCCGTGCCCGGCTAGAAGCGGGGCATAGACGCTGTAGCCTTTGCGGTTCAATTGCCGCGCCAGCATCTTCATTTCCGCGGGTGCTCCCGTCAGACCATGGACGAGCAACACGCCTTTGCCATTTGAGCCTTCGAGGAAATAGCTCAATCCATCAGACATCTGCATCAATCATATCCGGGTTTCTGTTCTCTTTGGCCATGAAACCCAACGCATGGCAGGTGCTGATGACGTGCACGCCGGCCTTATCCTGGTCTTCCTTGATTTTCTCATGGAAGTTACGCAGTTCAGTCCAATGGGTCTTAGGGCGATAATGGTGTTCGGCGTGGTATCCGTTGCCGAACCACAACCAGTTATAGAAACGGTTATGGCTGCTTACGCCCCAGGCAATAGGTTCTTCCGGATCACCATTCAGGTGTTCGTAGTACCCGTTGAGCGAGGACAGGCAATTCCCCAGATAGTAGAAGGGGATGAAGAACAGCATCGCTTTCCAGTCGTAGAGAAAGCCGATCGCAGCCAGCCCGAGAAACGCATAGAGCTCGAAACGGCCCCATTTGGCGTCGAACGGGCGGTTCTTGGCAATGGCCTTGTGAATGTCACCGAGGCTGTCGCGGAAGAAACTGAGGAACGTATAGCTCCAGACATTCTCCGGCTCACCATTCTTGCCATGGCGATAAATGGACAGCCAGTCGACTGTTTCGCCTTTCTCATTCGGACGGTCGCTGTTGCCTGAATGATGGCGCATATGAATCCACTGATAATAGGTCTGAGAGAACCCGATGGTGACCGATTCCAGCAGGCTGAACGCATAGTTCATCCCGCGTGGCTTGAAATAGGGCGTATGGATGAAGTTGTGCGAAATGCTGTTGATGTTCCACGAGATCGAAACCGCGTAGAGCCCGCCAAGCACAAGCGACAACCATAATGGCCTGCTTTCAAAGCCGACAACCAAGTAGATATTGAAAAGAAGGTGGGCGATGGCAGCCAAAACGGGCGCAACGTCCCACCTCGTATGAGCGAAGAGTTTCATAATCCTGTTGCTCCTACACAAGCCACACCGGCTGTGATGAACAGCACACCGGCGGCGTGGCGAAGGTTGATTTGTTCTTTGAATATCCATGCTCCGGCGAGCACGATGACGACATAGCTCAGGGCCATGAGCGGAAAGGCGATCGACAGCGGCACATGCTCCAGCACGACAGTCCAGCCGATCAATTCAAGCGCCCAGAAGATCACGCCAAGCCAGGTCACGGGCTTGACCAGAGCGGCGGAGAGCACTTCGTTGTCGGCGGAGTGCTTGAAGCAAACCTCGCGTGCCGTTTCTGTAAGAATGCAGAATGCGATCAATGCAAGCATGTGGGGCGTAAGGGTACCGGTCATCCCATTGCCTCCGACAGAACTTCCAGCAATGCATGATTGGCGGCGCTGTTGATGTTCGTTGTAGCTATGGGGTCTGGTGTCGTGTGTGGCTGATCGATGAAAATTTCTGCACGCTTGGTAAACTGCGTCCACAGGTTGCCGGCATAGGATGGTGTCGAATAATCACCGGTCACGTCGGCGCCGACGATCCGGTGGCGCCTGCTGATCTCCGTAATCAGCGACAGGACATAGGGGAGGCGCATTTTCCCCTGATCCCAATTGGTTATGGCATCGTCATGGACGAGAACATCCTTGTCGATCGTCAGATACACCGCGTCGGTCTTGATCCGCGACAGCAATTGGTCGATGAAGTTTTCTTCGCCGATCTCGGAGATAGTCTTCCAGTTCAGGACGCCATTCTTCTGCTCGAAGCTTGCGCCGCTGCCGTAATCCTTACGGACGCGGCTAGGCGCGTGACTATACGGGTACAATTCCAGCCGACCCTGTTGCAAGAGAGACAGGTTTGCCCCTTTGCGTTCAGGGCTCGTCAGATCATCGCTGCAAACGCCGACCGTCACGATCTTCTCGAGCCCCGGATGTTGCAGGGCGCGGTTGATCCATGACCCGCAATGCATGCCATTGCCGAAATGTACCCAGTCCGGATGATTGTCGAAATGGACGAGCGTTGCCGGACCGGGATTGTTTTCAAGCGCGGCAGCGACGAGGAGGGCGGTTACGTGGTGGAAATCACCCGATCCCATGAAGCAGAGATGCGGTTTCTTCTGGTCACCGATAATATGCCGCGCGATATTGCCGCCAAGTGCGTCTATTGCTGGCTGGTGACCCCACAGGCGGACGACACGGCCATGATCTTCCGCGCGAATCTGGCGCGCGCCCATTCGCATACAGGCGCGCACGAAGTCTGGTTGCAACTCCAGCGCATCATCGAGGTGGAGAAGGAGGAGTTGCATTCGATTATCTCTTGGCTGCGCGCACGAAAAGCTGGTCGAGCAAGTTCAGAGCCAGATCGATTTCCTCATGTGTGATAAGAAGATTTGGAGCTAATGTGATGACATTCTTGTAATAACCACCAACATCCAGCACCAGGCCATACTCCTTGGCACCGACAAGCAGGTCGCCCTTCATGCCTTCGTCGGCCATCCAGTCGAGCGTCGCCTTGTCAGGGGTGAAGCCGTCTTCCTTGCAAATCTCCACACGCAGCGCGAGGCCAAGCCCGTCGACATCGCCAATCGTAGGGTGACGCTTTTGCAGTTCCTTCAGGCCATCCAGGAAATAGGCACCCTTTTCCATGACTGCCGCACCGAAGTCTTCTTCTTCAAGCATTTTCATGGTTTCGAGGGCAACAGCTGTCCCCATCGGATTGCTGGCAAATGTCGAATGTGTGGAACCGGGCGGGAAAATGCCGGGGTTGATCATTTCTTCCTTGGCCCAGACACCGGAAAGCGGGTTGAGGCCGTTGGTGATCGCCTTGCCGAATACAAGCGCATCGGGTGTTACGCCAAAATGCTCGATCGACCACAGCTTGCCTGTGCGGTAGACACCCATCTGGATTTCGTCGACCACAAGCAGAATGCCATGGTCATCGAGAACCTTCTTCAGTTCCTTGAAGAAATTCATTGGCGGAATGACATAACCGCCGGTGCCCTGAATGGGTTCGACATAAAACGCGGCATATTCGGCCTTACCGGTTTTCGGATCCCATACGCCATTATATTCACTCTCGAAAAGGCGGGCGAATTTCTGGACGCAGTAATGACCGTACTCTTCCTTGCTCATGCCCTTGGGGCCGCGGAAGTGGTAGGGGAATTCGATGAACTGGGCGCGGTCACCAAAGTGTCCATAGCGCCGACGATAACGATAGCTGGATGTGATAGCCGATGCGCCGAGCGTTCGGCCGTGATAGCCGCCTTCAAAGGCGAACATCAGGCTTTTTCCACCGGTGTAATTGCGGACGAGCTTGAGGGAATCCTCAACAGCCTGTGAACCGCCGACATTGAAGTGAACACGGCCCTTGGCACCGAACTTGCGCTCGGCATCGCGCGCGATCATGGCGGCCAGCTCAACCTTCTCGCGATGCAGATACTGCGACGCTACCTGAGGCAGCGTATCCAGCTGACGGTGCGCGGCAGCGTTCAGGCGTGGATTGCGATAGCCGAAATTGACGGCCGAATACCACATCTGCAGATCGAGGAAGGGGGTATCCTTCGCATCATAGACGTAGGAACCTTCGCAGCGATCGAAGAACATCGGATGGTCGGTGTAGTGGACCGTGTCACCATGCGAGCAGTATTCCTGCTCAAGGGCACGAAGTTCGGCTTCGGATATCTGCTGTGACGCAGCATTATCATTCTGCTTGATAGCAAGGTTGGTTTTCATGAAGATTCTCTTCTGTTGTCAAACTACGCTGTGGCGTAGCGGGGAGCACTCTGTAGGTGGCGGTTGAAACCGGGGAGTGCATTTTTCAGGCTCTGGGTAAGGTCGGAAAAATTCTGATAGCCGACGAACGGAATGGCGCGCTCAGTGCAGAAATCGGCAAGCTTGTCTTTGGCGAAAACCAGTTCCGGCTTATCGGAGACGCAGAAATCAGAACGGCCGTCGCCGATATAGACACGTGTATCGAAGGCTTCGACCGAGCGGCATTTGCAGACACCTGCCGCTGAAGAACAGTCGGCATCGCTGTAGGGTGAGCTCAGTTGATACCGTGTATGGCCGTTCATGCCGCTGATGGTCAGCTTGTTGGCGATGACGGGCAGATAATCCAGATTGTAGCGGGCAAGGATACGCTTGATGAAGTAGTCAACGCCGTCGCTGATGATGGTGACAGGAATGCCTTGAGCCCAGCAAAAGTCGATGAAAGCGGGAAAGGTCGGGTCGATGGCGATATCGTCAAGTGCGCTGTCCAATTCCTGGTTCGTGGCCTGGATCAGGGCAATCTGACGCGCCATGCATTCGGCGGAACCGATGAGGCCCTGCTTCCATTCCTGTTCGATGTCTTCCCATTTCGGGCTGGCCAATCGATCCAGTATGAAGTCTGTGGCGTCTTCGAGGGAAATGGTCCCGTCGAAATCACAAAATACATGCATGCAGACACTCCTCGTGCGAATGTGAGGAGCTTCTAGCATTCAGGGCTGATTGCTAAATTATGCCAAGATGATGCCAAACTGAAATCAACAAAGGCATTCAGGCTTACTTGGACGCTACGAAATTATGCTTTTGGTAGAAGAACTTCGACGAGCAAACCCTTGCCTGATGCCGGTGATTTCAAAGCTATCGTGCCGGAAAGCCGCTTGATAATATCAGCGACAATCGTCAATCCGAGACCTGTTCCCTCGATCTGCGGCGTGTCGACACGATAGAATCGCTGGAACACGGCTTCCCGGTGATGCTCGGCGATTCCGGGGCCGCTGTCGGAAATGGACAGACGCCAGAAATTGTTGGCAAGCGTAACACCGACGCGAATTCGCCCGCCCGATGGCGTGTATTTGACTGCATTCTCGATCAGATTGCTGACCATGAGTCGCAGCAGGGGCTCGTCTGCCCGCACCAGCGCCTTTTCATCGCCATCGAGTGAAGTATCCAATTGCTTGGCAGTTATCAGATTTCCCATTTCAGCGACCACGGAGGCCACGGTACTATACAAGGCGACTGGCTGCAGTTGCATCGGTTGGTGGCTCACGCGTGCCGCGCGCAGCAATTGTTCGATGAGGTAGGTGGCTTTTTCATTGCTGACAACGAGGTCGCTGATGATAGCCTGCCGCTCTTTCTCGCTGTCCGCCTGCGCCAGCATCTGCAAAAGCAGTTTGAGGGCGGCTTGTGGTGTACGCAACTGATGTGCCGCATGGTCAGCGAACCGCCGTTCGGCTTTCAGCGAGTCATCCAAATCCTCAAGCAGCTGATTGATCGACCGGCCGAGCGGGGAAAGATCCCTTGGCAGCGTGTCGACGGGAATGGCGGACAGATCATCCGGTGACCGGCTGCGGATCTGCTGCACCAGCATGCGGATCGTGCTCAAGCCGCTGTTGATGCCAAACCAGATCAGAAGGGCGATCAGGGGAATGAGGATGAGCAGCGGGAAAATAAGGTTGAGCAGAATGTTCGACACCAGCGTCTGGCGCATGGCGATCTTTTCCGCCACCTCGATCACGATCTGCGTTTCGGGAATGGGCAGGGAGTAAATCCGCCACTGCTCGCTGTCGTAGTGAACATTGGTGAAACCTGCTCTTTGCAGCGGAATTTCCGCTGGAAAGGTTGATCCCGAGAAAAGGACGATCTTGTTGTCCTTCCATGCCCGGAACATATGCGCGTCAGCATAATCATCGGCGTCTTCGTTGAGTGCCAGCTGATTGCCCATGTTGAAATCGATGTCGGCAATCTGCTTCGGCGGAGCATCCCGCGGCTCCTCGTCAAATTCATTGTGCAGCAGCATCCACAGCACATTGGCATCGTTGATCAGCTGCGCGTCATAGACATTATTGATTTCGCGGGTGGCACTGTTGAACGCAAAACCACCGATGATTGCCATGGTAATGAGGATTGTCGGCGTAATCCGGAAAAAGAGTTTCCGGGTGAGGGTGGGTCTGCTCATGCATCCACCATGTAGCCCACACCACGGATGGATTTAATGAAGTCGCTGCCCAGCTTCTTGCGCAGATTATAGATCGTGACTTCGGTTGTGTTGCTCTCGACTGCGCTCTCTGCGCTGTAGAGCGCATATTCTATATCGCTCTTGGTAACGTATTTACCGGCGCGCTCCATCAACAGTTTCAGAAGCTGAAACTCCTTCGCGGTCATCATGACCTGGTTTGATGCCTTGCGTACCACTTTGGCAGCCGGGTCCACTTCCACGTCGGCGCATCTGAGGATGGTGTCCACCCGGCCTTCACTCCGGCGGACAAGCGCGCGCAACCGTGCCAGCAATTCATCGAGGTCAAACGGTTTGACCAGATAATCATCCGCGCCGCTGTCCAGGCCCTCCACCTTGTGCAGTGGCGTGTCTCGTGCGGTCAATAGCAGGATGGGAACAAGATTCTTGTCGCGTCGCGCAGCCCTGAGCACTTCAAGACCGCTCATCCTGGGCAGGTTTACGTCAAGAATGACAACAGCAAAACTCGAATCCTGCAATGCGGCCAGTCCGGACTCTCCGTCCTGCATCCAATCCACGCCATAGGCATGCTTTTCCAACGCCTTCTTCAACGAAGAGCCAAGCATCATGTCATCTTCAACAAGCAGCAGTCGCATTTGTCAGATCATTACTTTGAATGTTCGGAGCCGGCATCGCAATCCGGTATGACGGGCAGATAAGATCAAATCTCGGTTTTTTGCGGGCAGGTCATGTCCAGCTTATATCGAGATCGAAATAACCAATACGCTGTTTTAGCGTGCTTACCAATCGCCGTTCCGCTGTTTGTTTTCCGCTGCCTCAATTCGGATCAGAATAGGTCGCATCGTCATGAGCTGCGAACAACGTTCGCGTAAAACGGGAATGCCGGTGTTTCGCCGGTCAAACCGATAAGGGAGTGAAATCAATGAAAACGCTGCTGATTGCCATGGGTCTTCTGGCTGCAACCACCCTGACAGCATTTGCTGCCGAACCGGCCAAAACGGTGGAAACAAAAGCGGGCAAGGTATTGGCGACCGAAAAGGGCTTGACGCTTTACACGTTCGACAAAGATGCAAAAGGCAAATCCAACTGTGATGCAGATTGCCTGAAGAAGTGGCCGGCTTTCCACGCGGATGCCAAGGCAAAAGCTGAAGGCAAATGGTCGCTCGTCAAAGCCTCTGACGGCAAGGACATGTGGGCCTATGATGGCAAGCCGCTCTACACATTTGCCAAAGACACAAAGGAAGGCGAGACAACCGGCGATGGCGTCGGTGGCGTCTGGCACGTTGTGAAGTAACCCATAGCGGGTTTGTTGCAGAATCAAAACCGGCGCGGAAGCAAGGCTTCTGCGCCGGTTGTTATTTGTATGGCGCTATCAGGCAGACTGTATAGCCGACAGCTTCCATTCTTCGCCGTTCTTGCGAACAAAGGTCCAGACCTCAGTCGTTTCCGTGGCCTTGGTGTTGTCGCCATCGACAAGTTTGCCTGTCGTACGGTCGAGCATTGCATCAATGCTGGAATAGCGCATGGCCAGAGTTGCGTACTCCGCATTTTCTTCGCGCCATGACTCGGCGATGTCACCCTGAAGCAGTTTGACGTCAGAAACGCTGTTGCGCACGCCGTTTGTGGCATTCTCACCGAGTTCCTCAGCAAGATAGGACATAGCTTCCGGTGTCGTCAGTGTCCGCAGAACCGCATAATTTTCCGTACCGTATGCCGTCTGAACGCCGGTCAGAAGCTGTTCGAACCGATCGAGGTCCTGCTGCGAAAGACCAAGTTCATCCGACGATTGCGAAGACTGCACAGGCGCAGCCCTTGGAGCAGCAGAACCTGAACCCGAAGAACCTGTACCCATCGCCGATCCAATGCTTGGAATACGGAATGAGGGGGATGCGGAAGGATCCGCTGCGCGGCCGAAGGCCTGATTGAATGCCGGACCCGATGCCGTCGCAGGCGATTGCCGACGCTGGGCAAAGAACCGCATGGCCAACATGACCGCGCCGATCACCAGTCCGATCTGCAACAGCATGCCGAGGAAACCAAAGCCACCACCAAAACCGTGGCCAAGCAGCGTGCCGATGAGACCGCCAACCAGCAGGCCACCGATCATGGATCGGCCGAAACCGCTGAAGAAACCCGGGCGCTGCGTATTCATCTGCGGTTGCATCGCCGAAGGCTGATTGGTTTGCGTGCGTGGTGTCATCGTTCTTTCGATGGGCGCTGCAGGAGAGGGTGCAGTCCGGGTCGTCGCAGGCGCATCAAAGGTGCGCGTACCACGGCTGCCAAATCCGCCGCCAGCTCGCCGTGCGTCGGCAATATCAAAGGCACTGAGCGTCACCGCCAAAGCCAGAACGAGCAACACAACGATGCGAATGATGCGGGAAGCAGTGCCAGACATTAGTTTCTCCTGTTACGCACCCGGCCTAATTTGGGCACTCGCATCGCATATAGAGAGCGGCATGGACAATTTTAAGTCCCGCAACGAATGTCATGGACAATTTTGGTTGGAATTTTTCGTTTTCTGAAATTTTGTTGCAGAACAAGTTTTACCAGCAGCCGAATAAAACGGAGACTTGGCGTGTTCTCTCATCGTAGTCGTTTTGATGCAGGAGAGAACGTCATGATGAATAGAGCCAATTCGCGATCCGCCGTCCGGATTTATACAGCAGCCCTGTTTGGCGCTTGCCTTGCGGCCGCCGCTTTTTCCGGCCCTGTTTATGCCGCCGGCGAAGATACAAGCACCACACCGACTTGCCCGAAGGGCGAAGTCTGGAATTCGAAAACCAAGAAATGCGTGAAACAGGAAGGCAGTCTGCTGCCGGACTCCGATCTGACAAGCTATGCCTATGCGCTTGCCGAAGCCGGACGCTATGAAGAAGCGCTTTCCATACTCGATACATTGAAGAATCCGAATACCGCCGTTGCGCTCAACTATCGCGGCTATGCCACGCGCAAACTTGGGCGTACCGACGAGGGTATCGGTTATTATATGAAATCCGTTCAGCTTGACCCGCAATACGCGAAGGTGCGCGAATATCTTGGCGAAGCATATGTGATCAAGGGTCATCTTGATCTTGCCAAGGACCAGCTTGCCAGGATCAAGGGCATCTGCGGTACAGACTGCGAGGAATATCGCGATCTGGCCGAGGCGATCGAAAATCCGTCAAAGATGTGAGGAAGGAAGCGCCTGATTGAAGCGGGATCCGCAGATGACCATGACAAATCAAACAGGTTTCATCATGTCTGTCGCATATCCTGCGGTTCCTGCTTATAGTCGGGCCAAGCGTAGCAGAGAGTCATCGGACCGAGTTTCCCGGTCCGATGCGGAGGCGACCATCGCAAACGAGCAGGAAATCAGGGCGGGGCTATCCCAACACCTTACGCGGCTCTGGCGCTACGCTGTGGTTTTGTCCCACCAGCGTGACGTGGCTGATGACCTTGTGCAGGCGACCTGTGTGCGGGCGCTGGAACGGGCAAATCAGTTTGCACCTGGTACGCGACTCGATCGGTGGCTGTTTTCAATTCTTCATTCCATATGGCTCAATGAGGTTCGCTCCCGCCGTGTGAGGATGGGACAGGGTTTTGTCGACGCGGATGAAACCCTCGTCTTTGACGGCGCAAGGGATACGGAAACCCACATTTTTGCCAATCAGGTACTCCATCAGGTTCAGGCTTTGCCAGAGGCGCAAAGAACCGTGGTTTTCCTTGCCTATGTGGAAGAACTTTCCTATCGCGAAGTCGCGGAGCTTCTCGAAATACCGATTGGTACGGTGATGAGTCGACTTGCTGCCGCGCGCGCCAAGCTGGCTGCATCCGCCGGATCAGACAAGATGGAGGGGAGCGCGTCATGACCGATCCCAACCGGGAAACGATACGCAGTGATGAAATGCTCGTGGCATTTCTGGACGGGGAGCTCGATTCAAATACGCGCGAACAGATAGAACATCTGATCGAAAGCGACGACGCTGTCGCAGAGCGGCTGCGTTTTCTCATGTCCAGCAGCCTGCCATTTCGCGATGCGTTTGATCCGCTACTCGACAAGGCGCCGAAAGCCAAACTTGAGGCGCTGCTCGCCGAGATATCGCCGCCTGTACCGGTTGTTGCGGAGCAGACAAGCGGCTGGACCCGCCGGGGCTTTCTGGCTGCTGCTGTCGGATTCATCGCCGTTGGTGTCGCGGTCGACCGGACTTTCCTTGGTGTCCAGTCAAGCCTTCATGCTGATCAGGACGGCAATGACTGGCGTTCGGTCGTTGCGCAATACATGTCTCTCTATACCAGCGATACGTTGGGCCGCGGGCCGGTTGATGTGGCAGCGCAAACCCAGCAGTTGCGCGATGTTGGCGCCAAGCTAGGTCTCAGCCTCACGCCTGAACGCGTGCAGTTGCCGGGAGCCACGCTAAAACGCGCCCAGATGCTGGCCTACGATGGCAATGCTTTGGGGCAGATCACCTATCTGGATGCAATGCAGCAACCGATGGCTCTTTGCATTGTTCAATCCTCGAAGGGCGCCAAGGCGCCGGACAGCGAGCATCGTCACGGCATGAACGTAGTGTATTGGTCGAATGACACCCATGCTTTCATGCTGATCGGCCATGAGTCGTTGGACGATATAAAGGCGATGAGTGACCGGCTCCGCCAGGTTCTCACCGCATGATGACAATGACAGTGGTCGGATTCAGGCCGCGTTCATTTCATTTTGGCATCAGGTTGGCGTAATCCTGTAATCATCACCACGTGCTAGGAGGCGAACACCTATGGCCTCAGGAGTGTCTGCATGCCTCTTTCGTTGGTGGACCGGATTCTGCGTTTCGCTTTTTCCCGTATTGTGACCAAAGGCTCACTGACTGTCGTCACGGCAAGCGGGACCCGTCTTGCTTTCGGCGATGGTAGCGGAGAGCCAGTCGTTGTGCGTTTTACCGACAGGGCGGCACAGCTGCTCTTTCTGATGGATGCCGACATGCAACTCGGTGAACTGTTCATGGATGAGCGCATCGTCGTCGATCAAGGAACGATTTACGATTTTCTTTGTCTGGTACTGCGCGAAGCCCAGAATGAAACGCATCCGCTTCCTGCCCGCCTGATCGACGGTTTGCGTGCTCGTTTCAGAGGTTTCCGGCAGCGCAATCTGCCCGCACGTTCGAAACGCAATGTTGCGCACCATTATGATCTGGATGGCAGGCTGTACGGTCTGTTTCTTGATGCTGATCGTCAATATTCGTGTGCCTACTTCGAATATCAGGATCAAAGTCTGGAAGACGCACAGCTTGCTAAGAAACGCCATCTCGCCGCCAAGCTTCTGGTTCAGCCGGATAGCCGCGTCCTTGACATCGGCTGCGGTTGGGGAGGCTTGGCCCTGCATCTTGCAGCGGAAGCACCATCCGGCGAAGTACTTGGCATAACGCTCTCGGAGGAACAGCTTGAATTTGCTAACAACAGACCGGGCACGAAGAACCGTTTCAATCGCGTCAACTTTGCCCTGCAGGACTATCGTAGCCTGAAAGGCACTTTTGACCGGATTGTTTCAGTCGGAATGTTCGAACATGTCGGCGCTGGATCCTATGGCCAATTTTTCCGGAAATGCGCGGAACTGCTGGATGAGAATGGTGTAATGGTCTTGCACACGATTGGTTGTTCCGCGGTCCCGGGCTTTACCACCCCATGGCTCGACAAATATATTTTTCCGGGGGGCTATATTCCATCCATGTCAGAGATACTGCCGGAAATCGAGAAAGCCGGATTGACAGTCACTGATGTCGAAGTTCTGCGCCTGCATTATGCTTCAACATTGTCTGCGTGGCGCGAACGCTTCATGGATCGATGGCAGGATGCTGCAGCACTGTATGATGAACGCTTCTGCCGGATGTGGGAATTCTATCTTGCTGCTGCCGAGTCTGCATTCCGTTACGAAGACCTCGTGGTTTTCCAGTTTCAGATTGCCAAGAGAAACGATGTTATTCCATTGACGCGAACCTACATTGCCGAACATGAACAGAGCAGACCCAGAGTTTTGCACGCAGCCAATGGCTAAGGGAAAAACTCTACAGTAAGAATATATTCATTTGCTTTGCTCGGTTCCCATTTTGACCGTATATGACCGCTTATTGTCGGATGCAGCGTCGCTTTCTGCGCCCCGTCGCTCAGATGGGCTCCCTAATATAGCGTAAAGTGTGGACTTGACCGTGGTGATCACTCAACCATAGTCTAATCCATTACACGGCCTCGGAGGGGACCATGGTAACGCTGCAAAACGGTTTGCATGCTGAATATATTGAATCGGCGCTCTCGTCAGGCAACGCGGCGGCGCAGTCGGCTCTCATTGCCTCCTGGCGGCGGTCAATGCGCCTATACGGACTCAATCCGGTTGAAGGCAGGGGACCCAATATCCTCACGGACTACGAACTCAATCAGGCGCGCGAGCGCATGGGCTCCCTCATACTGACCGCGCAAAACAGCCTCGACAGGCTCTATGCGGCAGTAGGCGGGGCAGGATGCTGTATTCTCCTCGCAGATAAAGACAGCATTCCGGTTGACCGGCGCGGTTATGTTGGAGACGACGAAACTTTTTACAGAATGGGCCTGTGGACAGGCGCTGTATGGAGCGAAGAATCCGAAGGCACCAATGGCATTGGCACGGCTATCGTAGAACAGCGGGCTCTTACCATTCATCGCGACCAGCATTTTCGCAGCAGAAACACAGCTTTATCGTGCACTGTTGCACCGATTTTTGATCATCGGGGCCGGCTGGCCGCTGTTATTGATGTGTCTTCAGCCCGGCGTGACCTGACTGAGGATTTCGTCAAGTTGATTTCAATTGCCGTGGCTGATGCTGCCCGACGCGTGGAATCGGAAAACTTCCGCCTTGCCTTTCCCAAGGCGCGTATTCTCCTGGCGCCTCCCGGCGACAATGGCACGAGTGAGCGGGCATTGAATGCGCTTATTGCCGTGGACGAAGATGATCTGGTGATCGGAGCGTCACGTTCCGCACGTCAGATGCTTGGTCTAACCGATGAGGTGCTCAGTGCGCCATTGCCTGCGGCAGATGTTCTCGGCCAGCATCAATCGGCTTCCCAGGACTTTGCGACCGCTGAGCGAGGCGCAATTCAACGGGCGCTGGCACGAAGCGGCGGGAATGTTTCGGCTGCCGCGGCCGATATGGGTATCAGCCGGGCGACATTGCATCGCAAATTGAAGCGTCTCGGTCTTTCCTGAGCGATTTTGATTTTTTTGCCTTGATTTGTCGCAAAACTGCGACAGATGGAGTTTGCAGCTGAACAGATGGGGCTGACACCCTGTTAATATTGAGCAACTCTACCTTAAACGCTGCGAGAGTCGGCGTGAAAGTGGTGGAGAAAATAAACTGGGTGGGTTTCAAACGCCGCCGGGCTCAATTGTCAGAACGTCGTGGCATATTTCCAGAACAGAAATCCGATCGCCGTCATAGGCAATACGGACTGTTCGCACCGCGTCCAATTCGAATGTGACCTTGGGGAGCGTTGGGGAAAAGAGCAGATTTGTCGATCGTCCCATCGATGAATCGTGCTGCTGACGACCATCCGTGACAAAACGAAATTCCCAAAGGCGAGCTCCTGACCAGGGCTTGCTTCGTCGGTGGCGCTGACCTTCATCCAGCGCCACCGACGGCCTTTACAGTGGTGGAGCAAATTTGACATCACGCGAGACATGCAAATGTCAAATTCAAAATTCCACTAGAATCATACACTTGCTGGTGGTCCTTTGATTCTGACATTTGCCTGAACGGCTTGTATCAAAGGGTTGAAAATGTCAGAATCGGACCACTAGAACATGGTGTTGTTGTTCATGGATTTTTCGGGAATCGGCTGAACCGAATCCCAGTGTTCTTCTATCTTTCCGTCTTTCAGTCGAAATATGTCGATGATGGCGCTTCCACGTGTTTCCGGCTCGCGCGTCGTATGCACCCGAAGTGTAACAAAATCACCATCGACCAATACCTGTGTGATCTTGCTGCGGGATTGCGGAAAGTCCTTCTTCAGAAATTCGATGAATTTCCTGAAACCCTCAGGACCGTCGGCAGCATTTGGGTTGTGCTGGATATAGGTTCCAAGATATTTTGAAGCGGCTTCAAAATCTTTCTGGTTCAGGCCTTTCTCGTAAAAATCGAGAACGATTTGCTTGTTGCGCAGTTCTTCCGGTGAATAGACGCGTTGCGCGTAGGCAGTGCCCGTACCAGTGATGGCGATCAGGAACGCCAGAGCTATGAAAGATTTCAATGTTTTTCTCCATCAGATGACTCTGAAGAGATGGTAGTCGGACATGGGGTCATTGGAAGTGATAAGGTTGTGAACTGATGGCCATTGGTCCGGCGCAACAGCAAAGGTGCGGGCCGAGGGGGTCTGTCGTGCCATGAAAGTGCATCAGTGTTACCGAGCCGGTTGACGCCGCAATGCGAATGGCTATAAAGGCCTCCGACCAGCTCGGGCAAATGTGATGGAATAACCGATCCATTACTACTAAATTGCGAGCAGGGACGGAGGGGTGGCCGAGCGGTTTAAGGCACCGGTCTTGAAAACCGGCGTAGGTGAGAGCCTACCGTGGGTTCGAATCCCACCCCCTCCGCCAGTCTGCCATTTCCATTGCCTTGTAGCGTTGAAAGGCTGGGCCGGCCGGTAAAAATGGACCAGACGGGCGTAACATCAACATTGCTCATCAGTATTGAGTGCACGGGGCGTATTGTTACTCGCTCATGCGCGCAACGCTAAAAATGGATTGAATACCGGTCTGATCCGGATTCCCGTCACGGTCACGTCACGCCTGTTTTGATTGTATTCCCGGATTGTCAATGTCGTTCTGTTGTCCCGTCAACAATCCATTATGCCGGAAGCAACACCGCTACAACACAGTCCCTGAGAAGGGCGAAATCCAGACTCCCATGGAATCCCGGGCGTTTGGCCAATTGGTCTGTCATGGAAGGAAGCACTACAAAATCCTGTTCTATACAAACTTCACCCCACCGTCCTTCGGGATGGAGGGGTCTTGCCGCGATAGCTATCACCAAACGGTGCCGTCACCCTGGAGTTTAGAATGTATTCGATTGATCCGGAGCCGTATCAAACCAATGCTTGGAGATACATTGGAGTTGTCCTGTTTCTGGCTGCATTGGCCTTTGGCCTTGGCCGATATAATGCGGTGATGAGAGCCGCTGCAGAAACTGACACGCATCGTTTGAGTGCTGAGCATCAAGGTAAAGTCATTCTGCCTGCGACGAACTAGCGAGCCAGTAGCGTGTAGAGAATTCGCATTGCTTTCATCTCCATGAAACCCTGCTATCTCCAGATGCGGGCTTCAGCATTTCTGGAACCTTCGACCCGGTTTTGAGGTCCTTGACAACTGCCTTCGGCCACGTGTCATAGCCGCATTCATTCATCAATGATCGCGACCGCTCGGGTCCAGCCTGCCGATGCCCGCTCGATCTTCACCGGAAAACAGCTCACCATGAAGCCGGTTGAAGGCAGATCCTCCAGATTGTGCAGTTTTTCAATATGACAATAACCGGTGTGACGGCCGGCCTTGTGGCCCTCCCAAATGAGCGATGCGTCTTTGGTCTCGGAATATTTCTTGGCCGTGTGGACAAACGGCGCGTCCCAACTCCATCCGTCGGTGCCCGTGACGCGAATTCCGCGATCCAGAAGATACATGGTGGCTTCATATCCCATGCCACAGCCTGTCGCGACATAATCGATCTCGCCAAAGCGTTGGCCGGCAGCCGTATTGACGATGACGATTTCGAGCGGCTTCAGCTCGTGGTTGATCCGTTTCAACTCGGTTTCCACATCGGCAGCAGTGACCACATAGCCGTTGGGAAAATGCCGGAAATCCAGTTTCACGCCGGGCTGGAAACACCATTCCAATGGAACATCGTCAATCCGCATCGAAGGAATGCCGCGATCCATGGTTGAATGATAATGCCACGGCGCATCAAGGTGTGGAGCCATCATTGATGGCAGCCTCATGATCGCCACCCGCGATACGCTGCTCACCGCCTTTGCCGGACTGCTGATTGGCACGGTCATTGGATTGTGTCTCGGGCTCTTGTTCGGTTTGGTCAGGCCGGCCAATAAGGCGATGGAGATGACCGTCGAAGCGATCCGCCCGATCCCATCCGTCGCGCTCATTCCAATCGTCATGCTGATGCTTGGCTTTGGTTACCGCATGGAAATTGTGATCGTCGCATTTTCCTGTGTATGGCCGATGCTTATCCTGACGCGATCGGCGTTGGCAGGCATCGAACCTCGCCTGCTTGAGGTGGCAAAAGCCCTCCGTCTGTCAGCCTCGCAACGCATTTTCAAGATTGTCCTGCCGGCTGCACTGCCGCGCATCATGATTGCCCAGCAATCCCTCAAGGCGGACCTCATGCTGGCTTACCTTTGCTGGATCGGCATCGTTGGCTATTCCAGTTCCCTGTTGCTGGCAGCGATTGAAGGGCGTCTTTTGAGCTGGCGCACCCGCGCAAGGTGAAACAATCCCAATTGCCCCGACCGGTAAGCCCGTTTGGCTTCAGTCATGGGATGCCGGTTTAACAGCTTAAAGAGCAAGTTTGGCATCGTACGACTGCGGGCAGCCGGTGGAATCCCCAAAATGCCAGCGTTTAATCAGTATGCCTAAATGCAAGTATTGCAATATTGTCGACAATCTGATTTTCTGTAAATCTGCATAGGAGTCGTGCGATGAATGACGCTGAATTTGATCCGATCATTGATACGACGCGCCGGGCGGAGATTGTCACTCTGCTTAAGCGGGCGATTCTGACGGGCAGACTGGAACCTGGCCAGAAACTCAACGAGCTCCGCATTTCGGAACAGATGCGCGTCAGTCGTGCACCGCTGCGCGAAGCAATGCGCGAACTGGTTCAAGAGGGCATTCTCACCAGTATTCCTTATGCCGGAACCTTCGTTATCGAAGTGACTGCCAAGGATATCGAGGAAGCGTACTCGCTCAACCAGGTACTCGATGAGTTTGCAATTGAGAGAACTTGGCCGAACAGGACCGAGCAGTTCTACGCCGAACTGGACCGGCGGCACCATGCGGTCAAACAGGCAACGCTGGAGATCGATACAACGAGGCAGATCGAAACCGCGCTGCAGTTGCATGGTTTGATCCACGAGTGGGCTGATCATGCTCTGTTGCTCGATGCGTGGCAGCGTCTGACCAGCCGTCTGCAGATGTATTTCGCCTTGCATCAGCGCGCCCGCAACGAACCTGTACCGTCCGTCGATGTTCACGAGGAATATGTGCATCTGCTCAAGGGCACCGACATGAAGGCCGCGCAACGCCATGCGCGAGAGCATATTGCGCTCGACTTCGAAGAACTCGTGGCCTTTGCGCGAAGCCTCGAACAACGGAGTATCGGCCGCAAGGCATCAACTGGTCGAAACCGTACGAAATACAAAAATCCGGATCAGGATAACTGACAACACCTCTTACTGCCGCTGCTTTCCCATCTTCCAGCCATAGGATTCCGTACGCCGTGCACATCAAAACCATAAAAGCATATCGCGTGATGCAGCCGTTTGTTGATGGCCGCTACAACATGTCCAAGGGGCGCAGCGCAGAAGGGTTCGATTCTCTCCTTGTGTCGATCACCTCAAACACCGGCCTGACCGGATGGGGTGAAATGGCTCCTCTCGGAAGCTTCTATTCAGCAGCTTTTGCCGCGGGCGCAAGGGCAGGGATTGTCGAAATCGCACCGCATCTTCTGGGAGAGGATCCGCGTGCCTTGACCCGGATCAACAGGCTGATGGACACGATTTTCAGAGGCCATCCCTATATCAAATCTGCACTCGATATGGCGTGCTCCGATCTTACCGCCCGTGCTGCCGAAGTGCCGCTTGTGACGATGCTGGGAGGCCAGGAAAACGATATGGCTGATCTGTACAAGGTCGTCACGCATGGCTCGGTCGAGGAGATGATCGCCAATGCCAGGCGAATTATCACGGAGGGCTTTCATCGTCTGCAGGTGAAGGTGGGCGGCAAGGTTCACGACGATATTGAGCGGGTTGCAGCAGTCGCTGGCTCTGTTCCCAAAGGCACAGTGATTTTTTGCGATGCCAATGCCGGATGGACCACCTATCAGGCACGGCAGTTCGTCGATGCAACGCGGGAAATTGACTACACGTTGGAACAGCCTTGTGTGTCCATCGATGACTGTCTTTCCGTCCGGCGTTCGCTCAATAAACCTATGGTTCTTGATGAGTCCGTTACATCCCTCGAGGAGATGCTGGATATCCACCGAAAGGGAGCTGCGGACGGGCTGACCTTGAAGATCTCCCGCCTTGGCGGTGTAACCAAGACGCGCCAGATCCGCGATATTGCGGTTGACCTCGGCTTCATGATCACGGTCGAAGACACAGGCGGAGCGGAAGTCGACACCGCCGCCATGGCGCACCTCTCACTTTCGACACCCGAGGAACGGCGATTGCATGCCATTGCCTTCCACCAATGGGTGACTGTCCGCACAGCCACCAATGCACCGCCTGTCATTGGCAGCCGGATGGGCATCCCCGACGGTCCGGGCCTTGGCATTGACGTCGATCTCGCACTGCTTGGCACTCCATTTTTCGAGACGAGCCATTAGTATGAAAATACGCCGTATTACTGCCACACCAATCAACCTGACGCTTGAAGCTCCGTATATCTGGGTGTTTGGCGAACTGGACGGTTTTTCTCCGACCATTGTGGAAATTGAGACGGATGACGGCTTGACCGGCCTCGGCGAAGCGCCAAGTGCAGCGGTAGCCGCAATCATCAATGATGTGCTGGCATCGAGACTCATCGGACGCGATGCCTTCGATGTTGCCGGTGCTGAAAATGTCTGCCTACCGTTCTGGACCGGGGTGCAGAGCATCAATGACCGCAACCGGATCATGGCGTTCGGTGCGATTGAAATGGCGCTCTGGGATTTGCGCGGCAAGGCCTGGAATCAGCCGCTCTATCAGTTGCTCGGCGGCGCAGTACGCAAGGAAATACCGTTCACAGACTATTTTTCACTGCGCGGAGACGGTCCGCGAAAATCAGGTGAAAAATCCCCTGAAGAAGTCGCCGACTATTGCGTTGAACTGAATGAAACCTACGGCACGACGTTTTTCGAAGGCAAGTTTTCGACGGAGAACCCGAAGGTGTCACTGCGGATACTCGAGCTGATCCGCAGGAAGCTCGGTGAAGATGTGATGCTGCGCATCGACTCCAATCAGGCCTATTCGCTTACGACGGCACGGCAGTTGGTGCGACCGCTGGAGGAATTGAATGTACGCAACTGGGAGGACCCAGTTGCAACAATCGAAGAAATGCGCGAACTGCGGCGCCACTGCCTGATACCGTTCTCCACGCATAATATCGATATTGCCCGGGCCATGGAATTGAAGGTTCCCGATGCAATCGTTGGCAATCCAACAGTGCACGGTGGAATTGGCCGGTTCATCCGTTTCCTGGGCGCCTGTGAACACGCGGGTATCGATTTCTGGTGTTATAGCGGGGACTCCGGCGTCGGAAGTGCCGCCTATCTGCATTTATGTGCGGCATTCGGCTGGATCAGGGAGCCGAACCAGTCACTGTTTCGCATGCAGACAACTGATGTGATCGAAGGTGGGCCATTTTCACCCCGGAGGAACGTTGTTTCGGTTCCGGAGGGCCCCGGCCTCGGCGTTACACTGGATCGGGACCGCTTGGCGGCCTGTCATCGTGATTATGTCGAAAATGGCTCCAAGAACAAATACCACGATCCGGCAAAGCCGGGGACGTATCGCCGTTTGCCGTTGAACTGAATGATTATCGCGCTGACGTAAACGCGCCAAGGAAGTTGATCGCATGACCGATATGAGAACGCTGACATTTGATGAAATCGAATCCTTGGCGACAAAAGCCCTCGTCGCTTCCAATGTTGCAAGCGAAAATGCAAAGTCTGTTGCCCAATCCATCGCCGTGGCAGAGCGGGACGGGCAGGCTATTGTTGGGCTTTCCTATCTGCCAACCTACTGTGACCACGCGGCATGCGGCAAGGTCGATGGTCATGCCGTGCCACGTCTTGAAAGGCAGGCGCCAGCTGTTGTCCACATAGATGCAGGCACCGGTTTTGCTCACCCTGCAATCGCCCTGGGATTGCAGCCCCTTGCCGAAGCTGTGCGGGAATGCGGCATCGCTGCGTTGTCAGTTGGTAATTCTTACGCCTGCGGTTCGCTTGGTTATTTCGTTGAGGAACTCGCCACCCGGGGTTTCGTCGCCCTGATGGTCGCCAATGCGTCACCATCCATAGCGCCATTTGGTGGAAAAACACCATTCTTCGGCACAAACCCCTTGGCCTTTGGCGTTCCGCGGCAGGGTCGCGCACCGCTTGTCATCGACCAATCCTCCAGTGTGGTTGCCAAGGTAGCGGTGATTGACGCTTATAATCGCGGTGTTGCTCTGCCCGATGGCTGGGCGATCGACGCGAATGGTATGCCAACGAATGATGCGGTGGCGGCGATGGAGGGAAGCCTCTTGCCCATTGGGGGTTACAAGGGTTTCGGACTAGCGCTGATGGTTGATATTCTTGCGGCCGGACTGACACGTTCGCACTGGTCATTTGAGGCATCATCGTTTGGTGATTGTGAAGGCGGCCCGCCGCGTACAGGTCAGATGATTATCGCCCTTGATCCAGCGCTGTTCGGGGGTGATCATTTCTCGACGCGGCTGGAGGAAATGTTTGGCGCTGCCCAGGAAACTCCAGGGGTGCGCCTTCCCGGCGATCGCCGTATTGAAGCGCGAAAAAAGCATACGGCTGGTATCGAGATACCTGCTGCTGTCGTGTCAACAGTGGAGCGATATGCGCGCCAGGGCTCGCCGATGAGTCCGAAATGATCGCACTCTGTCTGATCGGTTCTGCTGCCGCGCGGCAACTGTGCCGCACAACGATTATCCAGATGGTAAAGGCTGTGAAATCTTGAACGTATTGATATCTTTCAGCGGCGGCGCACCGTAGAGCCTCGTGTATTCCCTGCTGAATTGAGACGGGCTTTGGTAGCCAACATTATAGCCCGCCGTTCCAACATCGACGTGCTCCACCAGGATAAGACGGCGTGCTTCGTGCAGGCGCAACTGCTTCTGATATTGCATCGGCGTCATCGCAGTAACAGCCTTGAAGTGATGATGCAGCGATGAAACGCTCATGCCGACACGTCCAGCCAGTTCTTCAATGCGCAAGGGCCGCGCGAAATTATCCCGCAGCCATGCCGTTGCCTGAGCGATCCTGTTGCCTGGGGTCTCGCTCATTGCGATCTGGACAAGTTGCGGCCCGAATGGTCCGGTCAGAAGACGGTAAAGTATCTCCTGCTCGAACAGGGGTGCTACGGCCGGAATATCCTCCGGACGTTCCAGCAACCGTAACAACCGCAGCACCGCATCCAGAAGGTCCGGCGACGCCTTGTTGACCGATACAGCCCGCATGTCGCCGGGAGTAACCGACGGCTGGTTTAAACCGAGGCGGGCAAGCACGGCTTTCAACTGGTCCGGATCTATCCGCAGGCCGATGCCAAGATTGGGTTCTTCAATACTCGCGTCTGTCACCTGAGATACCACCGGAAGATCAATCGAAACCACGAGAAAGTCGCCGACGCCATAGCGATAGACATCCGATCCGAGCTTGAGGCTCTTCGCTCCTTGCGCGACAAGAGCAAAGCATGGCCATTGTGCCGTATGCAGGCAATGGGTCGGGGATGACCGCCGGCTGAAAAACAGACCGTCTATTGCCGTCGAACGCTCTTCGTCCGTTTTGGCGAAACGGGCAATGATGGATGCCATCTCCTGATATGGATTGAGAGATAGGGTCATGTAAATCCCGCAAAATTAAGCAATTAAGCTATGTAAACTATATCCGATCCTGCGACACTGACCAATGGCCAGAAAGCGAATTTGCAGGATCGTCTATAAAAATTGCAGGATGTGGATAACGCCGCAAGTCCGCTTCAGTTCATAACTCCGCCAGTTGTAACGCGGAGCATTCAATGACAAATCCCTCATCAGTAATTTCCAGAAAAGTTGTCCTGATCACGGGTGCCAGCAGTGGCATCGGCGAGGCCACAGCCCGCTATCTAGCGGCAAACGGCCACCGGGTTGTTCTCGGCGCGCGGCGTGCAGACCGGATCGCAGCGGTTGCGCAAGAAATACAGACGGCGGGTGGCGATGCACTGCACCGGGAACTCGATGTGACTGATCTTGCCAGCGTCATGGCGTTTGCCGCGTTCGCGCAGAAACATTATGGCCGGATCGATGTGCTGATAAACAATGCCGGTGTCATGCCACTGTCTCTGGTACAGGAGTTGAAGGTCGATGAGTGGAACACCATGATCGATGTCAATTTGCGCGGGGTACTGCATGGCATTGCCGCCGTCCTGCCTATCATGCGCGAGCAAGGTAGGGGGCATATCGTCAATGTGGCATCAACATCAGCACACCGGGTCGATCCGACCGCCGCAGTCTATTGTGCCACCAAGTTTGCAGTACGTGCGTTATCGGAAGGTCTGCGGCAAGAGAGCAAGGACCTGCGTGTGACCGTTATCAGCCCCGGCCTTACACGCAGCGAACTGTTCGACGGGATCAGTAATCCGCAACTCAAGGCCGGCGTACACGCCATGCTTGATCAGTCGTCCATCCCTGCTTCCGCCATTGCCGAGGCGATTGGTTATGCCATCAGTCAGCCCGATAATGTCGATGTCAATGAGATGATCGTCAGACCGACGGCGCAGGGATAATGACATCCCCGTCTTTCAGGAGACCTGCAATGACTGAAGCAATAGAACTTACAACCTTCAAACTCCTCGATAATCACAGCGCCAAGGATTTTGTCGCTGCCAATACCAGTATCAATGAATGGTTGAACCGCCAGCCCGGCTTCCGATCGCGGCGCATCGCCGAGCTGGCGGATGGGGCGATCTTCGACATGCTGATCTGGGATACGGCTGCCAATGGCAGCGACGCAGCAGGACGGATCATCAGTGAGACGCGGGATTCGCCCGTGCATGCGATGATCGATCTTCGAACTGTGGTCTGGCAGATTGCCGAGGTGCGGCAACACGTGACGGCAAGGCAAGCTAAAGCTACACATCCTTTACGCGTCGCCTGGACCTAGGAAGCGCGAAGTCATGAAACCTAGCGGGGAGCCGGGTAACCGTCGATTGGAGCCGCTGTTTCATAACCGCTTGCCAGAAGTGACATGCGGCTGCGTATAATTGCAGCTGCACGGGAGCCCTCCCATATTCGGCCTGATTGGAAAAGGCTATATCCATGGATGCAACAAAAACCGACACTCCTCCATCACCAGCCGAGCTTGAGGAAATCATCTCACGCGGACCAATCATTGTGTTTGATGCACTTTGTGTAATGTGCTGCACCAATGCCCAATTTGTTATGCGCCATGATCATCAGCGTCGTTTTCGGCTGGCATCGATGCAAGGGCCTGTTGGTATGGCGCTCTACCGGCGTAATGGCATTGATCCTGCAGATCCGGAAACAATGATTGTTGTTGAACGGCAGAGCCTACTGCGGAATTCAGACGCGATTCTGGGTATCTATGCCAGACTGGGGTGGCCATGGCGGTTTGCGGGCGTTTTAAAAGTCGTACCGCGTTTTATCCGCGATCCCCTGTATCGTCTCATAGCGCGTCACCGTCATGTTCTCTTTGGAAGGCATGAGACATGCTGGCTGCCAGAAGCGGACGATCGGGACCGCTTGCTTTAAGCCACATGCAGATTGTCGATTTCGCCGAATTAAAACAGGGCGCTTTTCATTCTTCTGTGGTTGATAGTATGTTCGCTCTCTGTTCTTGGCGATTCCCCATGGGATTCGCGCGCTCGGAGAGTCCATGGCTGCCTATCTCGAAAAGTTGAATGATGCACAGCGCAGTGCCGTTGAATACGGGGTAGGGGGTGCGGGCATTGCCGGGCCGTTGCTCATTATTGCAGGCGCGGGATCGGGAAAGACGAATACCCTTGCCCATCGCGTGGCTCATTTGATTGTCAATGGCACGGATCCGCGACGTATTCTTCTGATGACGTTTTCCCGGCGGGCGGCGGCTGAAATGGCGCGTCGCGTTGAACGCATCTGTCATCAGGTTCTGGGTACAAATGGCGCTGCGTACAGTAATGCGCTGGAATGGTCGGGGACATTTCACGGCATAGGCGCGCGCCTTTTGCGCGAATATTGCGACCAGATATCTCTCGACAGAAATTTCACGATCCATGACCGGGAAGACTCGGCGGATCTCATGAATCTTGTGCGCCATGAACTCGGATTCTCCAAGACGGAGAGCCGGTTTCCTACAAAAGGCACATGCCTTGCCATTTATTCGCGAACGATAAATTCCGAGAAACCCCTCGAAGAGGTCCTGAAAGAAAACTTCCCATGGTGCGCCACATGGGACACACAGTTGCGCCAATTGTTCGCGGGGTATGTCGAAGCGAAGCAATTGCAGAACGTTCTCGATTATGATGATCTGTTGCTCTATTGGTGCCAGACTGTCACCGATCCTCTGCTGGCGGAAGACATCGGTTCGCGGTTCGATCACGTGATGGTCGACGAGTATCAGGATACCAACCGTTTGCAGTCCTCCATTCTTTTGGCGTTGAAGCCGATGGGCAGGGGACTGACGGTCGTCGGCGACGATGCGCAATCCATCTATTCCTTCAGGTCGGCAACCATCCGCAACATTCTAGACTTTCCCGCATCTTTTACACCGGCGGCAGATATTATCACACTTGATCGCAACTATCGCTCAACGCAACCAATTCTGACGGCTGCAAATGCCGTTATTGATCTGGCATCACAGCGTTTCACCAAGAACCTCTGGACGGAGCGAAAATCCGCCGATCGACCGCAATTGGTTACCGTCCGCGATGAGAGCGAACAGGCGCGCTACGTCGTTGAACAGGTATTGGACAGGCGGGAGAATGGCGCATTGCTGAAACAGCAGGCCGTGCTTTTCCGAACATCCAGTCATAGTGGTGCACTCGAAGTGGAGTTGACGCGCCGGAACATTCCCTTTGTCAAATTTGGTGGGTTGAAGTTTCTCGACAGCAGCCACATCAAGGATCTTCTGGCGACACTGCGTTTTGTCCAAAATCCGAGAGACCGCGTGGCAGGCTTTCGATTGATGCAGCTTCTGCCGGGTGTGGGTCCCGCATCTGCCCAAAGTGTTCTCGACAAGATGGCGGCGTGTTCTGATCCCATAAAATCTCTGTCTGAGATTCCGGCGCCTGCGCGGGCCGGTGAGGACTGGCCAGCTTTTGTGCAGATGCTTCAGGGTATCCATGGCCGAAAAGAGGGGTGGCCAGCCGAACTGGAACAAATTCGCATTTGGTACGAACCCCATCTGGACCGGATTCACGACGATGCTTCGATGCGCCAGGCTGATCTTCTGCAGCTTCAACAAATCGCGGCCGGTTACCCATCCCGGGAACGCTTTCTGACCGAGCTCACGCTCGATCCCCCAGATGCCACGAGCGATCAATCCGGTGTTCCTCTGCTCGATGAGGATTATCTGATTTTGTCCACGATCCATTCAGCCAAAGGGCAGGAATGGAAGTCTGTCTACGTGCTGAATGTCGTTGATGGTTGCATGCCGTCCGATCTCGGGGCTGGATCAACACCCGAGCTCGAGGAGGAGAGAAGGTTACTCTATGTTGCCATGACCCGAGCCAAGGATGACTTGCATCTCGTTGTCCCGCAACGCTTCTTTACGCATGGGCAGAACTCGCAAGGAGACCGGCATATCTACGCCTCCCGCACGCGGTTCATTCCGGCAACACTTCTTCAGTATTTTGAATGCACGACGTGGCCCAAGGTACGGCAGGAAACGTCCAAACAAGCTGAAGCGCGGAATGTGCGCGTTGATATTGCTGCCCGGATGAGAGGTATGTGGGGTTAGCTGTCGTCAATTGAGATATTGGCACTGGGCTTTGATGTCTTCAGCATAGTTCGATTGTGCGACCCTGCCGGGAAACGGGCGCACATTCGCGCCCGTCATTTGCGTCCGTCAAAATCAATCCATCTGGACGTTGGCGTCTTTGACGACGGGGGTCCACTTGGCAATCTCCGCCTTTACATGCGACGCCAATTCATCGGGGGTAGATCCGACGATGGTTGCGCTGAACTCTTTCATGCGTTCGATCACGGCAGGATCCTTCATCGCCTTGTTGGCCGACTCGTTCAGCTTGGCAATCACTTCCGGCGGGGTTCCCGCCGGTGCGAACAACGCATTCCAGGTATAGGTCTCGTAGCCGGGAATTGTCTCTCCGATCGTGGGCACATCGGGGAAAGATGCTGCTCTTTCCTTGGTGGTTACACCCAGTGCACGCAGCGTGCCGCCCTTCATATGCGACGACGATGAAGGGAGATTGTCGAACATAATCGGCACCTGGTTGCCGATGACGTCGTTCAGTGCCGGACCCGCGCCCTTGTAAGGGATATGCTGCATTGATACGCCAGCCATCTTCTTGAACAACTCGCCCGACAAATGCAACGGCGTGCCATTGCCGGATGACGCATAACTGTACTTGTCCGGATTGGCTTTCAGCAGATCGACCAATTCCTGCACGGATTTTGCAGGCAACTCGGGATTGACCACGAGAACATTGGGCACAATGACCAGCAACGAAATCGGAGCAAAGTCCTTTTCGGCATCATATGGTTTGGTTTTCAGGATCAGCGGGTTCAATGCGTGCGTTGCAACAGTACCCATGAGGATCGTGTAGCCATCCGGATCGGCGCGCGCAACATTGCCGGCGCCGAGACTGCCACCTCCACCGCCAATATTTTGAACAATCACCTGCTGGCCGAGCAGGTCTGACATCTTGTTTGCGATCACGCGTGCAACAACGTCCGTTGATCCGCCCGCAGCAAAAGGCACAACCATCGTCACAACGCGATCCGGGAAGGTCTGTGCCTGCGCCAGTCCACCGAAAGTAACTGCCGATAATATTGAAATGCCGAGGGCGAGGCTAGCACGCCGGGTGATCGCAGATAGTGACATTCGTTTTCCTCCTGATGTCGATATTATGTTCCCGCCGCATTAAAGCACGCGATGGCGACAGACGGAAGCTGGAGGCATTTCATCACGTCATTCGAAGATCGGCATTCCTTGCGGCTTTGTCCTGCCAGCGTACAATCGCTTCTGCCCAAGGCCTCTTGGTCAAATTGGAACTTTCTTTGCTGCCCGGGGTTCAAGAAGGCTGGCGAAACCCCGTTGGCAGGGCTCGGTCGACAAGAAGTGTGCAGCTTCCGATTGGCCGGGCCCACTCAAAAAGGGCAGGGCAATGATTGACGATTTTGACGAGGATGACGAAGATGCCTGGCCAACGCACAACTCATATGGCTGGTATCTGGCTATATTTGTCTGCGGCGTAATTGTCGCTGCTTTGCTTACCTACTTCTTGTCGGGAATATCACTCTCTTAATTTGAGATCAGATCGCGCATTATCCACAGGCAGATTCGTCCGATGAATAAACATCGGCCTTGCCACCTTCCTAGCGGATTGTCTCGCCATCCGAGAAACAGAACTGGCTCGGAACAAACAAAACTTGCTCTAGCTCTTTCGTACCGCATCGATGTTGGGGAAACGAGTTTCAGTCCGCCGGTCAAGATAGGCGGCGGGTTATAAACTTCTAGCGCGATTCTTTGCCAATCGGCTGTGTGCAGCTGGTAAAAACCCGCGCGTGGATATCAGCAGGATTGTCGCAATAGATCAGCGGGCTAACCTTGCCTGATGTCGTGCAACCGGCGATCAGGATCAGGGTACACAACATAAATGGAAGACGCCTCGACATTATAACGACCCTTCCTTGTTTACTTTATCAAACTTAACTTCTGAAGTTCAGAGATAAGATGGATGAGCCGCGCTATCCACAGCAATACAGCCATTGAATCGAAAGCACATAAAAAGTGATTGTTCGATCATATCTTGTTAACCAAAGTCTCCCGATGCCAGCAATATCAGCTTGTTCTGTTAAGGTGCTGTCAACCTATCGGTGCGAGTTATAGATCTGGTGCAATATTCCATGATGGGTTCTGGGGTTGCGCTGACATTCTTGTCTGTTATCGATGCGTAATAAGTGTGGGGACGGCGTCCAGCCGGTGGTTTGCATTGTCAAAAGCCAAAGCTTTTCGAATTGCGGGAGTTGTTGCCATGGGCGCCTTGATGGCCGCCTGCGCATCGCCCAAGGTAAAAGTAGGAAAGCGTACGCACGGCAAGGAATATTTCGCCGAGTCCGAGTATGGCGTCAAAGCCAGTCCGCGTGTAGTGACGGATTTTCGCAACATGCCGCGCGGTGGCGGTCGCGATCAGCTTGGTCGCCCCTATCAGGTCCGTGGCAAGTGGTATTATCCCAAGGAAGAACCCGGCTATAAAAGGCAGGGGCTAGCATCATGGTACGGTTCGGCTTTTCATGGCCGTCTGACGGCCAACGGTGAAGTCTATGACATGAACCATCTGTCAGCAGCTCATCCAACCATGCCACTGCCGAGCTATGCGCGCGTCACAAATCTTGCCAATGGCACTTCGGTGATTGTGCGTGTCAATGATCGCGGGCCGTATCACAGCAATCGCGTTATAGATCTTTCCCAAAAAGCGGCAACGATGTTGGATTATCAGCATACGGGCACTGCCGATGTGAAAGTCGAATATGTTGGCCGGGCACCGCTTGAAGGACGTGATGATGCGTTCCTTCTGGCATCCTACCGTGGTCCCGGTATGCGTAATCCTTTGGGGCAGCCGGATTCAGGCACTATGATCGCCATGAATGGCTCGACCCCCACCCAGCGCAATGCCGTTGCGATTCCGGGAATGCAACCGTCACGCGTGCAAGGCGTTCAGGTGGCAAGTCTGAGCACACAGCCAGTCTCGTTTGATGATCAGGCGACCAATCTCGGCGCGCCCGCACAGCCGCAGATGAGCGCGATGTCCGGCGGTGAAATGCCTTTCGGCTATGATATTCAGCCGGTTCTGCCGCTGATCGGCCCCTATATTGATGACAAGCCTGCAGTTCTGCTTGGATCGCTCAAGGGCAACACCAAGCCTGCGTCCCCCTTTGTCAGCTCCTATGCGAATGAGCGTGTCGCGAGTGCCAATGAGACTGCCGTCGCCATGAACAGCCTTATCTCACCGAAGGCCATCTCGGATGCCTGGAAAAATGAGAACACGCTGCGTGAAGCTGCTGCGCCAGCGGGTGAATATGTCGACGTGGGTCTTTTTGCCGACAAGGCACAAGCCGGCCGCGTCGTGAATGCGCTTTCGTCTCTGGGTAAGGTTGCGCTCTCCGAGGTCAACAGTCCGGATGGTCCCCGCATTGCGCTGGTTGCGCGCGCCAATGCCGGGAAGAATACCGATGCCTTGCTGCAGGCCGCCTGGAACGCCGGGGCAGGTGATGCGTTTGTTGTACGCGATGACGGCAACTGATTTCCGGCATCATAGGTTATTTCTGAAACAGCCATTCCGTATGCTTGCCGCAAGCCTGGTCTTGACATTGGCAGCCTACGGACCTGCCCATGCACAGGATGCGCTGTTCGACACCAAAGCCAAGCAGGCGTTGATGCTGGAGGATCAGACTGGCACGATCCTGTATGCGAAAGCGCCAGACACACTGATCGAACCCGCGGCACTGGCCAAGTTGATGACCATGGAACTGGTCTTTCATCAGCTCAAGACCGGCAACATAAAAATCGATACGCAGTATACGGTCAGCGAGAACGCCTGGCGGACGGGCGGGGCACCTTCCGGTGGTTCCACCATGTTTGCCAAACTCAAATCGTCAATCAGTGTCGGCGATCTCATTCAAGGCGTCATCGTGCAGTCCGCCAATGATGGTTGCATCATTCTGGCCGAGGGCATTGCTGGTTCGGAGCAAAAATTCGCCGAGATGATGAATGAACGGGCAAAGGAAATTGGCCTGAAGGATTCGACCTTTCGCAATTCAACCGGACTGCCTGATCCCCAGCAGAAGGTATCGCTGACAGACCTTGTCACCTTGGCTCGATACATCAAGCACGAGTATCCCGAATATTACCGCACCTATGCGCAGGAGAGCTTTACCTGGAACAATATTTTCCAACGCAACCGCAATCCGCTGTTACGGCTCGACATTGGCGCGGATGGTATGGGCACCGGCTATACTGAACAGTCCGGCTATGGTCTCGTTGGTTCGGCCGAGCACAACGGCCGCCGCTATATCGTCGCGCTCAGTGGCCTTGCGTCAGACAGGGAACGGGCGGAAGAAGCCAAGAAGATATTTGAGTGGGCCTACAGCGCATTTGAGGAAATCAGCATCTTTGCCGAAGGTGAAACCGTTGGCGAAGCCAGTGTGTTTGGCGGCGTCAAATCCAGTGTTGCACTGAAAGCCCATGAAAAGATCAGTCTCCTGGTACCGACCGCCAACAAGGATCGACTGAAAGCCCATGTGGAATATAAGGGGCCATTGATCGCGCCGTTGAAGGCTGACGAGCAGGTCGGCATGCTGCGCATCTGGATCGGGGACGCTCTGGCGCAGGAGACACCCGTCTATACTGGAGAAGCTGTCGAGACCGGCGATCTGCAAAAGCGGACAATGGACGCGGTGCTTGAGTTGACAACAGGCTGGACCCGACACCTGAAGCTTTAACGCTTTTCACGGCTCGACCTTTTCCGTCTCGCCCGTTAGAACCACCTAAAGATCAAGAGCGACTCTTTATCGAAAGACGGCTGACGGCGTGCAACAGGGACTGTTCATTACCTTTGAAGGCGGCGAGGGCGCCGGTAAATCAACCCAGATCACCCGTCTGGCAGAGCATATGCGCGCGGCCGGCGACGATGTGCTGGTGACACGCGAGCCGGGTGGCTCATCCGGTGCGGAGGCGGTGCGCCATGTTATTCTGAGCGGCGCTGCCGAGCCGTTCGGTCCCGCTATGGAAGCCATTCTGTTTGCCGCCGCTCGCAATGATCATGTCGAACAGGTCATCCGCCAGGCGCTCAACACGGGCAGCATGGTTCTCTGTGACCGTTACATCGATTCCAGCCGGGTTTATCAGGGGGTTACAGGCGATCTTGATACCGGGCTGATGCGCGCGATCGAGCGCGCGGCAATCAACGGATTGATGCCTGACCTGACCATCATTCTTGACCTGCCCGCTGAAACCGGTCTGCAACGCGCCAATGCACGCCGCGGGGCAGGGACTGCCGACCGCTTCGAGAAGGAGACGATCGACATGCACCGCAAGCGGCGGGACGCCTATCTGGCTATCGCCAAGGCCGAGCCCGCCCGCTGCAAGGTCGTTGCAGCCGACAGACCCGTAGATGAGATCGCTGCCGATATTGCCGAGCTTGCCGACCGGTTGAAAGCAAGCAGGGCCATCAAGGCAAAATCCAAGGCAGGAACGGCACCATGAGCGACGCTGTTCTCGACGTTCCCGCAACTCATGATTCCATTGACGGCATCCCGGCGCCATCAGCCAATCCCGATCTGTTCGGCCATGCCGCCGTGCGTTTGTTCCTGGCGCAGGCCTACCAGTCCGGCCATATGCACCACGCGCTGCTGCTGGAAGGCCCGCAGGGCGTAGGCAAGACCACGCTGGCGTTTCACCTCGCCGGGCACATGCTCAAGCATCCCGTCCAGAATGATGCCCCGCTGGAGCTCGCAAAGCCTGATTTTGCCGTAGTACCCTACCGGCAGATTGCTATGGGCACGCATCTGGCCATCCTGCACATAAGCCGGCCGCTTGATGCCAAGACAGGAAAATTCAAGACCGGAATCACTGTTGACGAGATTCGCCGTGTGACGCATTTTCTCAATCGCACCGCGCATGACGGCGCTTGGCGCATCGTTATTGTAGACCCAGCAGATGACATGAATCGCAATGCAGCCAATGCGTTACTGAAGACTCTTGAAGAACCACCACAACGAACATTGTTCATTCTGATCTCGCATTCATCAGGTCGTTTACTGCCCACGATCCGTTCCCGCTGCCAGTCCATCCGGTTTGAAGGACTGGATCGCGATAACCTCCTTTCGGCGCTCGCAACGATCGGTCTCGGCGCGGATCAACTTTCGGACACTGAAGCGCTTGTGGCCCATGCGGATGGTAGCGTACGCAAGGCGGCGTTGCTCATGGTTTTTGGCGGACTTGAAATATCACAGACCATCGACGCCATTCTGACCAAACCGGTGTTTGACGTGCCGAAAGCGCAGGCGCTTGGAACAGCCCTGTCAGGCCGGGATTCCGAGATTCAGTTTGATCTCTTCCTTGAGGACATATTCTCGCGGGTGGCGGCCAGGGCGCGGGAAGCTGCGGAGAAGGGTGCCATAGTTGAAGCCAATCACTGGTCGACGCTCTGGCAAGAGATGCAGAGCGAAGCTCGGGAGGCCGATGCCTTCAATCTTGATCGCAAGCAATCCGTTCTTATCTTTCTGGACAGGCTGCATCGCGCACTTCTTGCACGTTGATCGGCCGTTTCCTGCGCATATCCCGTGACCGTGGAATATTATTTCAATCAGATCATGAGTTTACGACCGGTATAGCAATCGGGCCGGACATGGGTTATGTCAGCCTACGCCTTCCCAAGATACAAAATCCGAAGCAAATCAGGTTACGTATGAGCCGCGAAACATTTTACATCACTACAGCCATTTCCTATCCGAACGGCAGCCCGCATATCGGTCATGCTTACGAGCTGATCGCAACCGATGCGATCGCCCGTTTCAACCGTCATGACGGCAAGGATGTTTTCTTCCTCAGCGGAACGGACGAACATGGCATCAAGATGCATCAGACAGCGCGCAAGGAAGGCATCACACCCCGCGAGCTCGCCGATAGAAATGCCAAGCTTTTCCGGGATATGGGGCACGCCCTGAATGCATCCTATGATGATTTTATCCGCACCACCGAGGAGCGACACTACAAGTCATCGCAGGCGATCTGGCAGAAAATGGTCGAAGCGGGGGATATCTACAAGGATTCTTATTCCGGCTGGTATTCCGTGCGCGACGAAGCCTACTATCAGGAAGATGAGACGGAAGTGCGTGCAGATGGTGTTCGCTACGGCCCTCAGGGTTCCCCGGTAGAATGGCTGGAAGAGGAAAGCTATTTCTTTCGTCTGTCCGCCTATCAGGATCGTCTTCTCAAGCTTTATGCGGACAATCCGGGTTTTATCGGGCCGGATGAGCGCCGCAACGAGGTTGTGTCCTTCGTCAAATCGGGACTAAAAGACCTCTCGGTATCCCGCACAACCTTCGACTGGGGCATTCCTGTTCCCGGCGATGAAAAGCACGTCATGTATGTCTGGGTCGACGCCCTGACCAACTACCTCACGGCTGTTGGCTATCCCGACGAGAAAGCCGATCGCTGGCGCTATTGGCCGGCCGACGTGCACATCATCGGCAAGGACATCATCCGCTTCCACGCCGTCTACTGGCCGGCTTTCCTGTTGTCTGCGGGGATAGAACTACCAAAGCGCGTGTTTGGCCACGGTTTTGTTTTCAACCGCGGTGAGAAAATGTCGAAATCGGTTGGCAACGTCATCGATCCGTTCTCACTGGTTGAACATTATGGTCTAGATCAGGTTCGCTATTTCCTGTTGCGTGAAGTGCCTTTTGGCCAGGACGGCAATTACAGCCACGAGGCCATTGTCAACCGCACCAATGCGGATCTTGCCAACGATCTTGGCAATCTGGCGCAGCGGTCGCTATCGATGATCAACAAGAACTGCGAAGCCAAAGTTCCGCAGCCCGGCGCATTGACGGATGTCGACAAGGCAATCCTCGATCAGGCGGTTGCAGCGCTGGAGACAGCCCGCAAGGCTGTGGGTACACAGGCCATGCATCTGGCGCTCGGAGCGATCTTTGCCGTGGTGGCCGAAGCCAACCGGTATTTTGCATCACAGGAGCCATGGGCGCTGAAAAAGACCGATCCGGCACGGATGGAAACCGTTCTTTACGTGACGGCCGAGGTTATCCGGCGTGTTGGTATTCTCTGCCAGCCGTTCATTCCGGGATCAGCAGCAAAGCTGCTTGATGTTCTGGCGGTGCCTGCTGACAAGCGGAATTTTTCCGACCTGCTCGGCGGCAGTGAACTCGTGCCCGGTGCGGATTTGCCCGCGCCGCAGCCGATTTTCCCGCGCTACGTCGAGACTGACAAAGAAGCCTGATCAGGAACCGGATTTTCCATGCTTGTCGACAGCCATTGCCATCTGGATTTTCCGGATTTTGCCGAAGAGCGCGATGCCATCGTTCAGCGGGCGCTGGACCTTGGCGTCGTGCGGCTTGTCACCATCTGCACGCGCGTGCGCAAGTTTGACGGCATTATCGGTATCGCCGAGCGGTATGAGAGCGTTTATGCATCAGTCGGCACCCATCCAAACAATGCGCATGAGGAACTCGACGTTACCGCCGATGATCTGATAAAACTGGCTGAGCATCCAAAGGTGGTTGCGATCGGCGAAGCCGGGCTCGACTATCACTATGATTATGCGCCACCGGAAGCGCAGCAGCAGGGCTTTCGTACCCATATTGCTGCCGCCCGTGTCACCGGTTTGCCGCTGGTCATTCATGCCCGCAGCGCCGATGAGGACATGATTTCGATCTTGCGCGAAGAATCAGGGAAGGGGGCCTTCCCTTTTATTCTCCACTGTTTTTCCTCGGGCGCTGAACTGGCTCGCATCGGTGTCGAGCTCGGCGGATACATCTCTTTTTCAGGCATTCTGACGTTCAAGAATTCACCTGAGATTCGAGAGATTGCCAAGAATGTCCCACGCGACCGGCTTCTGGTCGAGACGGATGCGCCTTATCTCGCGCCCATGCCGCATCGTGGAAAGCGTAACGAGCCGAGCTTTGTCACGCATACTGCCGCCGTTCTAGCGGATACCATTGGTGTCAGCGTCGAGGAAATCGGCACATTGACCACCGATAACGTGTTCCGCCTGTTCACCAAGATGCCAAGGCCTGCCCATGCCTGATCGCTTGCGCTTTACCATTCTCGGCTGCGGCTCGTCTCCGGGCGTGCCCCGCATCAATGGTGACTGGGGCAACTGCGATCCGGAGAATCCGAAAAACCGCCGACGCCGGGCTTCCATGCTGGTGGAGCGCATTGCCGAGCACGGCGGTGTCACCACTGTGATTATCGATACGGGACCGGATTTCCGCTCCCAGATGATCGATTTCGGTTCCGGTCGCCTTGACGCGGTGGTCTATACGCACGCACACGCCGATCATATTCACGGTCTTGATGATCTCAGAACCTTCGTCATTGACCGGCGCAGTCTGATGGACATCTATGCGGATCTGGCGACGCAGCGCAGGCTTGTCGAAGGTTTCGGATACTGTTTCAAGACACCGGATGGTTCAAGCTATCCGCCGATCCTGCGGCCGCATGAAATTATCCACCACCAGGCTTTTGAAATCGATGGCGCGGGCGGTTCCATCCGCTTGTTGCCGTTGCCGCAAGTGCATGGTGATATCCTGTCATTGGCCTTCCGCATTGGCGACGTGGCCTATTGTTCCGATGTCAGCGCGTTCCCGGATACGACAGCGACGCAACTGAATGATCTCGATATTCTTGTGATTGATGCTCTTCAGTACCGTCCGCATCCGAGCCATTTTTCTCTCGATGAATCAATGGAGTGGATCGGAAAGCTCAAGCCGCGTCGAGCCATTTTGACCCATATGCATGTGCCATTGGATTATGGAACTGTCCTGCGCGATACACCAGAGCATGTCGAACCGGCCTTCGACGGCTTGTCCTTTGAGGTGGAAGCATGAGCAAGAGTGTCGAACGCGTTCGTCAGGCTGCCCATGCGGCTGGGCTAGAAATTGAAATCCGTCAGATGGCCGATTCAACCCATACGGCGGAAGATGCGGCCGTTCAATGCGGTGTTACAGTCGCACAGATCGTCAAATCACTTATTTTTCAAGGGACTGATACACAGCAGCTCTACCTGTTTCTGGTTTCTGGACCGCGCCAACTTGATCTTGCCAAAGCTGCGCTGCTTACAGGAGAAACACTGCATCGAGCAGATCCAAAACACATCCGCAAGGAAACGGGGTTTGCCATCGGCGGCGTATCACCGTTGGGGCATCTGATCGACATCAAAGCCTATGCAGATGAAACGCTGATGCAGTTCGATGTCGTGTGGGCTGCAGCAGGCGGCACAAACTTTGTTTTCCCGGCAGTGCCACAAGCTTTGATGAAGGCGGCGAAAGCCGAAATAGCCGATATTACGGGCTGATTGGCACATTTCAGCGTATAGTCTAGTTCCATAATCTATCTTATGCGATCTTGGTATAGCTGCTGGTGGGTTCAAGGATGAAGTGCGACTTGCAATAGATAACAATGGTTTATCCAATGCAAGGAACCGCCCGTGGAACGCACCTACTCCCAGATTGAC
>NZ_JACGXN010000012.1 GCF_014138285.1 Phyllobacterium myrsinacearum | reverse complement strand
AGGCTCATAACCTGAAGGTCACAGGTTCAAATCCTGTCCCCGCAACCAATACTCAAATAGCCCGGCTCGTCCGGGCTTTTGTGTATTGATAGCCCGGGCCGGCGATCTGAACCCGCATCAGGGGCCCGCAAGCAGGCGCAGCCGAAACAGCGGGACACAAACCCAAATCCTGTCCCGCAACCAACACTCAAAAACAGCTTCTCAAATAGACCCCATCGCCAGGCTCATAACCCACGGGGCTGACTGACGTCCGGCAAAGCCCGGGAAAACATTCCACTGGATGGTCTAAGGCCCAACGGTCAAATCCTCCACAAAAACCAACCAGATATCCCAGAACCACCTGCTCAATAGCTCAAATCAACAAGCCAAAACCACCAAAACAGCCGCGGGCGACCTTGGAGATAACGAAAGCGGACAAATCTGACGGCGGAGAAGACTCTGGGAAATGCCAAGTCTCAAAGTATTGAGACGATAAAGCACTGTTTTCGGCATACCTATGATTTCAGCTATCAAGCCGTTTTGAATAAGGACAAATATTCCGCAAAGGACATCCATGGCATTGCGGCGATGTCGCAACGCAGAACTCCTGCGCCAGGCGCTTTACCAGCACATGATGTTGCTCTGTATCCGTTGCAAGCCACGTGTTGGGGATGAGACGTTGAATGGCGCGCACTGCCAAATTGGCTGGCATATCTGCATGAACAAGTTCGAAGCGTGACGCAAAGCGCAAGTAATGGGTATCGATCACCAATGCGCGCATCTGCAATTCACTGAAATTGAGGACGCATGCGCTGATTTTTGGTCCCACACCCCGTAAGCCTTGAAGCCACATTAATGCCTGCTCCACTGCCATGCCGCGCAATGATTCCAGATCCAATGTGCCAAATCGCCGGATAATGGCCTGAAGGGCTTGGGGAATGTATATGGCGTATGTCTCGGCATAGGTAACCTCGCGAATGCAGCCATAGACATCTTCGGGTTCGGCGTAGGCCAGAGCTTGCGCGGTTCCAAACCTTTGCCGCAGGTTTCGAAAAGCTCTCAAAGACACAGGGTCACGGGTACGGCTTCCCAGCATTGCCATAATGAGCATGCCGACAGGTGAAAATCTGACTCCAGGACCCGGACTTCCATAATGAGCCTTCAAGCGTTTATGGATAACATCAAGCTGGTTAGGGGTGCCAAAATCCAAGCTATATTGCACAACCGGATTATAGAACAAATAGAGAACAAATCAACTAAAATCGCCAAGCGAAAACACTCGGCTTCAAGCCGTGATATCAACCACGCCGCAATCGCCTGTTTCGCTGCCAAACACCAGGCGGTGTCCCGTTTTGTCCCAATCCATGGACGAAATTGCACCCTTGCCGGGACGGCGCAGCAGCACTTCCTTCTGATCGCCAAAGCGTCCGACGAGAATCATGCCATCGGAGTAGCCGATCGCTACGATGTCCTCGACGGGATGACAGGCCACTGCCGTCACAGTACTGTCGCCCCGGGTTCCAAGCTCCAGTGGTGCCTTGCCCATCGGGCCGTCCTTGCCGGAAAACGGCCAGACAACGGATGCCGGCGCGCCTGACGTCGCCAGCCATTTGCCCTTCGGGCTCCAAGACCAGCTTTTGACCTTGTTCGGATAGCCGGTCATGCGCATGTGGCGATTGTCTTCCAGGCGCCAGCCATGCAGGGCGTTCTCCTGCATGGAGGTGACAAGAAAGCGGTTATCGGGCGAAAAGATCACCGAGACATGCGCGCCTTTCCATTCGAGTTCTGTCGATGTGCCGTTGGTGGCGGGCCAGTGCAGCGTCACGCCATTATACCGGGCAACGGCCAGCCGCATGCCCTTGGGCGCAAAGGCAAGCCCCTCGACACTGCGTTCATGGGTGAATTCGCGCACCGATCCATCCGCTGCACGGACCCACGCGGTCTTTCCCGATGCATAGGCAATCGCGCCGTTTGGCGCGGCTGCCAGGGCCGTCATCCACTTGCGCGGTATCTTGCTGAGCTCGGTGACTTCGCCGTTCAAGCCGATCGAGCAGACGCGCCCGTCCTCGCCACTGGTAAGCAATGACTTACTATCTGAGGACAGCACGGCGCAAAGAAGGCCGTCATGGGCTTCGACTGTCTTGTGGCCATTGTCCAGGCGATGCACGCTGCCATCGGCGAGTGCAAAGAACGGAACCTCCTGGATAAAGCGCGCGTCAACGCAATGTCCGGCGAGATCAAGCGGGGCAATTGTCGGCATCAGGCAAGGCAGCTTTCAAGTCCGGATTTCAGCGCGTCATGGTCGAGTTCACGGCCGATGAAGACGAGGCGGCTTTCGCGCTTTTCATTGTCTTTCCAAGCCCGCTGATGATCGCCCTCGATGATCATGTGGACGCCCTGGATGACATAGCGCTCGTGATCGTCCTTGAATGCGAGAATGCCCTTGAGGCGCAGGATGTTCGGACCCTGTTCCTGGGTGATCTTCTGCACCCATGGGAAGAATTTGTCGGGATTAAGCTCTCCGACACGCAACGAGACCGACACAACCGTGGTGTCGTGAATGGGCGACACGTGATCGTGGTGATGATGCCCATGATGATCATGATCGTGATGATGATGTGCGTGGTCATGATCATGGTCGCAATCGGGGCCGCATGCGTGATCGGGATGATCGTGATCAAGGAAGTGCGGATCGTTTTCCAGTGCGCGCTTCAGATCGAAAGCGCCGCGATCAAGGACGCGCGTCAGGTCAATACCGGCACGCTCGGTCTTGTGAATGACAGCATAAGGGTTGATGGCACGGACGGTGGCTTCAACGGCGGCCAATTCATCCGGCGTGACCAGATCTGTCTTGTTGAGCAGAACGACGTCGGCGAAGGCAATCTGGTCTTCGGCCTCGCGGCTGTCCTTGAGCCGGAGTGGCAAGTGCTTGGCATCAACCAGTGCAACCACGGCATCGAGCATTGTCTTGCTGCGGACGTCATCATCCATGAAGAACGTCTGGGCAACCGGCACCGGATCAGCCAAGCCTGTTGTTTCGACGATAATCGCGTCGAAACGGCCGGGGCGGCGCATCAGGCCCTCGACGACGCGGATCAGATCGCCGCGCACGGTGCAGCAGATGCAGCCATTGTTCATTTCGTAGATTTCTTCGTCGGATTCGACGATCAGATCATTATCAATGCCGATCTCGCCGAATTCGTTGACGATAACCGCATAGCGTTTGCCGTGATCTTCGCTCAGAATGCGATTGAGCAATGTCGTCTTGCCGGAACCGAGATAACCGGTGAGAACGGTGACGGGAATCTGAGGGATGCGCGCTGTATCAGGCGCAACACCGGTGGTCGTTTGAGCTTCACTCATCGTGTGCCTCTTTGAATGGATGAACACAGGATATAGGTGATCACGACAGGTTTTGCTACATCCAGCGTGTTCAATTGCGTGAATGGTTTGTTCAGCAGGATTGAGCCTGTCACGGTTGCAAAACCGAACTGTCGAAGCGGTCGACATCGTCAAGCAGTTCGATAATGCCTTTCAAGCTGTGCGCGATGATCTTTTCACCTGCCTCTGCCGTGGCTCGGGAAGCATCACCGGCAACGCCAAGCCGGTTGAGATCCGACATTTTCCAGCCGAAGGCATGCGGGCCATAGGCGCGCAGATGTTTGTAATTTTGAATATAGGCGCGTTGGTTCGAATCAAAGTTTTGCGCCTTAGCCATGTCGACCCGGTCAGGATAGAGCGCCAGCATCACCGATGTCTCGATAAAACCGCCGTGAATGTCGAGTGTTTTTTCTTCCGGCGATATCAAACCATCCGGCAAACCAAATCGCGTCCAGCTTGTTGCAACGGCAAGCATATTGAAACGAATCCGTAATTCCGTAGCGACGATTGTCATCAACGGGGCATTGCCGCCATGGGCGTTCAGGATCACCAGCTTGGACAGACCACGCTCCGCGACGCCTTTGCCGATATCGATCCAGCGGCAAACAGCCTCGTCGAAAGCCAGCGTTTTTGTGCCTGCCACGTCCATATGCTCGATGGAATAGCCAACAGGTTCGACCGGTAGAAAATCGACTGACAGTCTGGAAGGCAGGGCTGGTTTCAAACGGCTGATGAGCCCTTGCGCAATCAAACTATCGGTTTCGAAGGGCAGATGCGGACCGTGCTGCTCATGGGCCCCAAGGGGAAGAAGTGCAATTTTACTGACGGAATGGGCGGGCATGGATCACTCATGGGGTTTCAGGCCCTTGTTAGCACAATTGTTCTGGTGGAACGAGGGTGAGTGCCACAGATCCGGTTTTTATGGGCTTATTTCAGCTGCAACGGCAATTCGTCGGCAAATTTCATCAGAATGTCATATAAGAATTGTAACGCGAATTCATCGGGGGATTAAGCTTGACGGTGCGAAGCTGAAAATCGGGTGCCGAGGGGCGTTTTCGATCTTGTTGACGGCGGAGCAGCGCCGGTATCTTTCGTCTGATAATTGCCATTTACCCAAAAGAGCTAGCCGTCTTATCATTAACCGGACAATGGGTTCACAGCGAGCAGGAATTTGAATGGTCAAGGAACGCAAGCCTCTCATTCTTCACCGTCTGCAATCAACCGCGCGTTTGACGCGAACGGCATTGGCGACGCGGCTCCTGGCCCATGGCTTCTATGCCGGACAGGATGCTGTGATGCTGCAACTGGCACACGAGGACGGGTTGTCTCCGAGCGTTCTGGCGAAACGTCTTGGTGTTCGTCCGCCGACGATCACCAAAACCATTTCGCGACTTCAGACGCAGGGTTTTGTCAAGAAGGAGGGATCGGCGACGGATCAGCGCCAGGCGCATATCTTCCTGACGGACACGGGCAACGAAGCAATCAAGGCTATCGAAAAATCCATCCGCAAGACGGAGAAGGATGCGATGAAGGGTTTTGACAAGAAGGAGCGCAAAGCCCTGATCAAGATGCTCCAGCGCCTGGAGATCAATTTGTCGGCTGCTGAACTGCTACGCCAGACAAGTCCCGATGATGATCACGACGACGAAGACGGCGACGACGAGTAATTTTCTGCCTGACATGGTCGATTGACCATTACAAACGGTGTGAAATTGCTAACATGGCAGTACATATCCTGCCTGTCTGAATCGGTTAGCGCCTTGTCCAGTACCACACCTTCTCAGGAAGCCGTTCCTGCTGCCGCAATTCTTTATATTTTTGCGGCGGGTATCATCTTCACCTGTCTGGATTCAAGCGCCAAATATCTGGTTCTTCAAGGCATTCCGCCGGCGTTCGTTTCATGGATGCGGTTTGTCGAGCATGCGGTGCTGGTTCTCATCTTTTTTCGGGGCTGGAGAAATCCCGCCCTTTTCAGGGTCAAGAGCATCCGCTTTCAATTGCTGCGCGGCCTGTGTCTGTTCGGCTCCACCTATTTCAATTTCTATGCCCTGCAGACCATGCAGCTTGGAGAAACAATCACCATTACATTTGCTGCGCCCATGGTGATTGCCGCTCTGGCTGGCCCCTTGCTGGGAGAATGGGCAGGCTGGCGCCGCTGGGCAGCGATTATTGTGGCATTCATTGGCGTGCTGATCATTGCCCGTCCGGGTTTTGGAACGCTTAATCCCGGTTTGCCCTATTCCATACTGGCAATGCTCAGCTATTCGCTCTACGTCCTTTTGACCCGCCGGATGGCTGCCAGCGAATCACCGGAGAGCCTGATCTTCTTTTCGGCATTGGCTCCTGCGGTTCTGATTTCACCCGCCATAACGGAAGCAGTCATTCCGCAAACGCCATTTCAGGTTTTGCTTCTGATTCTGCTCGGCTTCTTTGGTGGCGTCGGGCACTATTTTATCATTCTTGCCTATCGGCGCGCGACCACCGCCGCACTCGCCCCCTATCCTTTTTTGCAGATCGTCTGGATGCTTGCCTTCGGATATCTCTTTTTCGGTCAGTTTCCGGACGCTTATACGCTTCTTGGCACTGTTATTGTCATTGGCAGCGGCCTTTATGTCGTGCATCGGGAACACCGTTTGCGAATGCGGTCCTAACACAACTCAAGGTTCTGTTTGTCCTCGCTTCAATTAGTGCTTTGACGGGTGCAATCGGCGAAAGGGCTTTGATTTATCGGGTTGCAATGGCATAACGCCAGAGAACGGCAATGTATTTGTCTAACAAGACGGCGGGGAGGCGGTTTTTGGCGCAGAAGATCAAACTATCGACAATTGCTGACGCGCTGAAAGTGTCCACTGCAACCGTATCACTCGCGTTGCGCGACAGTCCGCTCGTCGCCGACCAGACACGCGAAAAGATCAAGGAGCACGCCCGCGCCATCGGTTATATCTATAACCGCCGGGCCGCCAGCCTGCGGACGTCGCGTTCGGGCATTGTCGGTGTGGTCGTTCATGACATCATGAACCCGTTCTTCGCGGAAATTCTGCGGGCAATCGAGGGAGAGCTGGATCGATCAGGCCAGACGTTCATCCTGTCGAACCATTATGACCAGCTCGACAAACAACGCACATTCATCGAGACTGTTCTGCAGTTGGGTGGCGACGGCGTCATCATGTCGCCCGCAATCGGCACGCCTGCCGAGGATATCCGCATGGCGGAGGATAACGGCCTGCCGGTTGTCCTGATCGCGCGTACGGTCAAGGACGCAAATGTACCCGTGTTCCGCGGCGATGATTCCTACGGCATCAGTCTGGCAACGAATCATCTGATTTCACTGGGACACACACGCATTGCCATGGTCGGCGGCACGGACCAGACATCAACGGGCCGCGACCGCTATGAAGGCTATCTTCTGGCGATGCAAAAGGCGGGACTTGAGGTCAAGCCGGAATGGCGTATTCCCGGGCCGCGCACCAAGCAGGCCGGTTTTGACGCCGCCCCGCAGTTTCTGGCCTTGAAGGATCATCCGACGGCTGCTGTCTGCTGGAATGATCTGGCCGCCATTGGCATGATGAACGGTATTGCCCGCGCGGGCATGGTTCCCGGCGTCGATATTTCGGTGACCGGCTATGATGATCTGGAAGAGGCGGCAATTGCAACGCCGGCTTTGACAACCGTGTGGAACGGTCAGCGCGAAGTCGGCCAGCGCGCGGCCCGCGCATTGCTCGATCAGCTCAACGGCGCCGATACCCACGCACGGCAGGAACTCATCAAGCCCGAACTGCGCATCAGGCAGTCCACATCCAAGCCCAAAGAACGGTAGAGCTCGCGCTGCGCGTTTTCATCAGACGGCTTAAAGCTTGATTAAGCCTGTTTGCATAAGGTTGTTCCGGGCAAACCCCCGGGAGATCATCGTGAAGCTGAGTTTAACTGCCGGGATCGGCTTTGTGTCTTTTATCGCCGTTGCAGCGCTGTTTGCTGATTTCGTGTCGTTCACGGCCTCGCAGCCAGTGAATGTTGACCCGACTACAACGGCCTCGACCGGATTGACCGAGTTCGATGCGCCGACATTTCTGATCAGCGGACCGGGCGGCGGTGCCAAGTGCAAGGCATTTCCTCAGGAAAACGGCCTGCCGGGTCATGATGCCCTGCGTGTCAACAGGGACTGCGTTGCGCTGTATCCACCGCTGGCCAACGCCACGGAGTGGCGCAATAATCAGGACGGTACAATCGCCTTTGCTGATCAGACCGGAAAGACGATTGTGGAATTCAGTCGCGGTGACGGCCGTGCCTATGTCAGCGTAGCGCCGCGCGCCGTGCTTCTTTCATTGTCAGCAACAGGTGTGAATTTGCTCTAGACGTCTCTATTCTGCCGCGTGAAGTCGCTCACGGCTGGACTTGTGCGCGCGCGCCGCATCACCAAAGGCGGCAAATATCTTGTGCGAAGGGCTGTCACTTTTCACCCAGTATTCCGGATGCCATTGTACGCCGACCGCAAATCCGCGGGCATTCTTGACCGAAACAGCTTCGATTGTTCCATCTTCCGCCACGGCCTCGATATCAAGCTCGGCTGCGGGCTTGTCGATGGCCTGTCTGTGCACGGAATTAACCTGAACCGAATCCGCCTGCATGACATTTGCCAGACACGAGCCGGGCTTGATGCGTACCGGATGGCGGATGGCAAAACGCTCTGCCTGCTGGTCGGATTGCGGTGCCCGGTGGTCCATGCGGCCGTCGAGCTCCTGTATCTCTGTCGCCAGGGTGCCGCCGAGGGCAACGTTTAATTCCTGAATGCCCCGGCAAATGGCAAGCAGAGGAACGCCACGCTCGATGGCCCGGCGGATCAGCGGCAAGGACGTTGCGTCCCGGGCTGGGTCGTAGGGTTCATGTGCCTCGGTTGGTTCAACACCATAGAGCGAGGGATGGACATTGGACTTGGAGCCTGTCACCAGAACCCCATCCACGCCGTCAAGAATGGCATCGATGTCGAGGCCTTCGCCAAATGACGGTACGATCATCGGGATGACACCCGCTGCGTCGTACGCCGCCTTCAGATACTGATCGGGCGCTGCATGCCACGTGTAATTTTCAAAGGTGCGGACATCGGATGTGATGGCGACGAGTGGCTGCCGCATAGGAATGCTCCATAAAACAATTCTAAACAGAATGTAGTGTAATTCGGGTGCATTTCCAATGGCTGCCGGGGATGAGAGGCATTCCGCCGCAAAAGAGAGTTTTCCCCGGATATTCAATAGCTTTTTGCTTTGTTTTAAGCGGCCCATTGTTTGTGTTTTCAGCGGCTGGACTTGAATAGACGAGCGTGTATGGTGATCACCAGACCGGGTGGAGTGGACAGAATTGTCCGGGGGGTCTGAAGCAATAAATTCTGGAGGAGAGTATATGGATCGTCGTTCATTCATCAAGAATGCCGGATTTGCCGGTGCGGGAGTTGCCGCGGCTACAACGCTGGCAGCACCAGCGATTGCGCAGTCGATGCCGAAGATCACATGGCGCTGTGCGTCATCATTTCCAAAATCACTCGATACGATCTATGGCGGCGCCGAAGTTCTGTCGAAATATCTGAAAGAGGCGACAGACGGCAATTTCGTCATCCAGCCCTTCGCTGCCGGTGAAGTTGTTCCCGGTCTTCAGGCTGCGGATGCAGCCGCAGCGGGTACCGTCGAACTGTGCCACACCGTTGCCTATTATTACTGGGGCAAGGATCCCACCTGGGCTCTGGGTGCCGCGGTGCCGTTTGCGCTCAATGCACGCGGCATGAATGCCTGGCAGTATCACGGCGGCGGCATTGATCTGATGAACGAGTTCTTCAACAAGCAGGGTTTGCAGGCCTATCCGGGCGGCAATACCGGCGTGCAGATGGGCGGCTGGTTCCGCAAGGAAATCAAGACCGTCGACGATTTGAAGGGCCTGAAGATGCGCGTCGGCGGTTTCGCCGGAAAGGTTCTGGAAAAGCTTGGCGTCGTGCCGCAGCAGATCGCGGGCGGTGACATCTATCCGTCTCTTGAAAAGGGGACGATCGATGCGGCCGAATGGGTTGGGCCGTACGACGATGAAAAGCTGGGCTTCCAGAAAGTGGCGCCCTATTACTATTATCCCGGCTGGTGGGAAGGCGGCCCGACGGTCAGCTTCATGGTCAACAAGCAGAAGTGGGATTCGCTGCCGCCGAGCTACCAGTCCCTGTTCCGCACTGCGGCGCAGGCGACCGATGCGAACATGCTGCAGAAGTATGATTACGTGAACCCTCCTGCGATCAAGCGGCTGGTTGCTGGTGGCGCGCAGCTGCGTCCCTTCAGCCCGGAAATCCTCAATGCGTGTTTTGAGGCTGCGAACGGTGTTTACGCCGAAATCGAAGCCACCAATGCGCCATTCAAGAAGATCTGGGATTCCATCAAGGCATTCCGCAATGAGCATTTCCTTTATGCTCAGGTTGCCGAATATACGTTCGATACGTTCATGATGGTCCAGCAGCGCAACGGCAAGCTTTAAGCCTGTCGTTTCGGCACATAAAAAGCCCGGCAGCGATGCCGGGCTTTTTGTTGTCTTGGCGTTACATCTTTGGCGGCTGACTCAGGTCCGGAGCAGGCGGAGCCGCCGGTTGTGCCGGATTGGGCGCCGGGCCACCAAACGGCGGCGCACTGAGGTCGGTGCCCAGTCCACCACCCAGTCCGCCTCCGAGCCCACCACCCAGATCGGAATTCGGAATCTGGATCGTTGCCGGATTGAGCGTGGTGGCGGGGCCGGTGTAATGCATGACCATCTGCGGGAACATGATTGTCAGGGCAACCATGAGGATCTGGATGCAGACGAAAGGCACCGCTCCCCAGTAGATCTGTCCCGTGGTGATCGGTTGGATCTTCTTACCGGTGATCTTGTCCATGTATGGCACCTTGGCCGCCACGGACCGCAGATAGAACAGGGCAAAGCCGAAGGGCGGATGCATGAAGCTCGTCTGCATGTTGATGCCAAGAAGGACGCCGAACCAGATCAGGTCAATGCCGAGCTTGTCAGCGACGGGCGCAAGCAGCGGTACGATAATGAAGGCAAGCTCGAAGAAGTCGAGAAAGAAGGCCAGGAAGAAGACCAGAATATTGACGACAATCAGGAAGCCGACCTGTCCGCCCGGCAACGAAACCAGCAGATGCTCCACCCAAACCTGACCGTTCACGCCGTAGAAGGTGAGCGAGAACACACGGGCTCCGAGCAGGATGAACAGCACGAAGGAGGACAGTCGCGTTGTCGATGCCAAGGCCTGATTGACCGAGGTGAAGCTGAGGCGACCCTTGGATGCTGCCATCAGCAATGCCCCGACGGCACCCATGGCACCGCCTTCCGTCGGCGTTGCGATGCCGAGAAAGATCGTGCCCAGCACCAGGAAGATCAGTGCCAGCGGCGGGATGAGGACAATGATCACCTGCTGCGCCAGCCGTGACATCAGGTTGAGGCCGAATGACCGGTCCGCGAGGGCGAACGCGTAGATGACGACGGTGCCGATCGTGGCACCCCAGATATCCGCATTGGTTCCCGCCATGGGCGTGAGCCAGAGGATCGCGACGTAGGCGATGATACCCGCAACCACCAGAGCGACAAGCAGGGAGGTCACTCCCGAACCCAGCGTGCGTGCCTCGATGGGAAGGGCAGGCATCGACTTGGGTTTGAAAATCGACAGAGCGAGGACATAGGCCATGTAGAGCCCGGTTAGCACCAGCCCGGGGATCAATGCGCCGTGATACATATCGCCAACGGAACGTCCGAGCTGATCGGCCAGAACGATCAAGACGAGGGATGGCGGGATGATCTGCGCTAGAGTGCCTGATGCAGCGATAACACCGGACGCCAGGCGCCGGTCGTAGCCGTAGCGCAGCATGATCGGCAGCGAAATCAGGCCCATGGAGATGACCGATGCCGCAACGACACCGGTGGTGGCGGCGAGGAGTGCGCCCACAAAGATAACCGCATATGCGAGACCGCCGCGGATGGGTCCAAACAGCTGGCCGATCGTATCCAGCAGGTCTTCGGCCATGCCTGACCGTTCAAGAATAATGCCCATGAAGGTGAAGAACGGAATGGCGAGCAGGGTGTCATTCGACATCACCCCCCAGAATCGTTCGGGCAGGGCATAAAGGAACGGCCAGTCCAGCGTGATCGTGCCGTTGGAATAGGGCGCAAGCTCAACGCCGATGAAAAAGAACAGCAGTCCGTTTGCGGCCAACGCGAATGCGACAGGGTAGCCGATCAGCATGAAAATGATCAGCGAGGCGAACATGATTGGCGCCATGTTCTGCGCGATAAATTCAATCATTGCGCGCCTCCGCCATGGCGACTTCCTGCTCTGCAATCTCTTCGATGCTCAAAGGCGGATTGGGATCGGGTATATCCCCGCGCATCACGGCAATCTTCTTGATGATTTCGGACACGCCCTGAATGGCCAGCAGCAGAAATCCGACCAGCAGGATCAGCTTGCCCGGCCACTGGATCAGCCCACCGGCGCTGGGCGAACCTTCGCCGCTGCGATAGGACAGGCTGACGTAGGGAACGAAGTAGAAGCACATGAGAAGAACGAAGGGCATCAGGAAAAACAGGTGCCCGAGAAGGTCGATCCAGTGCTGCACGCGGCGGGAAAAGGCGCCGTAAACAATATCGATGCGGATATGTTCGTTCTGTTGCAGGGTGTAGGCGGCCGCCAGCATGAAGGCGCCGCCAAACAAAAACCATTGCAACTCCAGCCAGGCATTGGACGACTGGTTGAAAACCTTGCGGACAATGGCGTTGCCGGCACTCACCACCACGGCGAGGAAAATCAACCAGGCTACGTTACGGCCAACAAATTCATTGAGACGGTCGATGGCTCTCGACACGGCAAGCAAAGCCGACATGCAGTTCCTCCCCATAGGTCCGGCAACCCTTGCAGCTGCGCGGATAGTCACCCAGACAGCCCTGATATGAGGGGCTTTGCCGCTCTTGAAAATGGCGGCAATCGACCCGATCGACTGTCTCTCCCGAATATTCCGTCTGAACTGTTAGCAGCCCCATACCGGTGCATCAACCCAATTGATCATTGTTCGGAAGACCACGGGCGGTCGGTGGTTGTCATCGCTGCGCAGGCAGTCTAACAGTGAAGAAACAATTCGGCGTTGGTATTGAGTGTAATGACAAGTGCCTCTTCTATTTCAGTCGCGGGAAAGACTATTGCGGTCACCGGCGGATCTTCAGGTTTGGGACTGAGGATGGTTCAGGTGCTTGCAGCACACGGCGCCAATGTTGTCTCTATTTCGCGTACACCCGCGCCTGACAATGAACATAGCTCCAATATTCTCAATATCATTGCCGACGTGACGGTTGCCGGCGATATCGAACGGGCCTTTGACGAGGCCGAAGAAAAATTGGGAACGGTCACTGTTGTCTTCAACAATGCCGGTGTCGCTGCGATGGAGCGCGCACTTACCACGACGCGTGAACAATTACGGCATATTTTCGAAGTGAACGTGGAAGGCGCGTTTTTCATCGCGCAGGAAGCCGCCAAGCGGATGATTGCGGCCGGTGTCGGTGGATCCATTATCAACCTGTCGAGCATTCTGGCCGATGCACCCATCAAGGGTTCTGCCGGCTATGCCATGTCAAAAGCCGCGATCAGCCAGATGACCCGTTCGCTGGCGCTGGAATGGGCTTCCCACGCAATCCGGGTCAATGCCATTGCTCCCGGCTGGTTTCCGACGCGTCTCAATGAGGCCATCATGAGCGGCCCGGCGCATGGATTCCTGAAAGGCAGGAACCCGATGCGCAGGCTCGGCGAGCCCGATGATATTGACGGCGCCGTGCTGCTGCTTGCATCGGATGCCAGCAGCTACATCACGGGTACCGTTATCACGATTGACGGTGGTCATAGCCTGCAGGGCTAAATCCGTTCGGCTTCATGATTGCTGGTGCGGACGGCGAGCACGAAGACGAGCAGCGAGAACACCGCTGCATCGCGCCAGAGGACCGAAAAATACCCGCCCCACAGAGATTCGACCACACCGACCGCTGCTGCCCCCAGTGCAGCGTGAAGTGGTCTTGAAAGTCCGCCTGCGGCAGTAATGAACAGGATTTTCAGGCCGAAGATCATGCCGGTGGTGAAACTGATATTGCCGTAATACAGTGCGGCCAGAAATCCGGCGATGGCGCAGATGCCGCAAGCCGCCAGAATTGCCCGGGTCCGGACGCGCTGTGGATCGATGCCGCACATGGATGAAGCAAACGGTTCGTCGCTCACAGCGCGCCATATCCGTCCCGCTGATGTGCGTTGCATGACCAGTTCGCCGGTGCCGATCACTGCCAACGCCACGACAATATTGACGAGCTGCATCTGTGTCAGGCTGATATCAACGCCGGAGCCAAGCAGATGCACCGGCTCTGACAGCATGGGTGGCAGCCAGTAATCCCGTGTGTCTGCAGCAAGGCGGGATAGTTCCATCAGGAATATGCTGAGGCCGAGCGTGGCGACGAGCACGGTGTTTCGGCTGCCCGTTTCAAGCGGGGTATAGATCAGCCGTGCAATGGCGTAACCGCCCAAACCGACATAGATCACCGCAACGGTCAGTCCGAAGCCAAGCGCCAATGGCAATGTCATCCACAGGACCGTCCATCCAAAGGCGGTGACCAGAATGAATGTCTGTCCGGAAAAGGCAAACAGGGCGCCAAGCGACAGGTCTGTGCGATGGGTGATGCCATGAATCAGCACGTACCCATAGGCAAGCAACGCATAGAGCGCGGCGTTGTGGATGCCATTGATCAGCAATTGCAGAAAATAGCCCATCGGTTACTCACACAGTTGGATTCATACTAACTTGCAAAATTCATTTTACCAGTTAGAATTTTTATATGACCTTTGATTGGAATGCGCATCGATTCAGTGGTGGCGTGCTGGCCCTCGATTTGGCCAATACCGTCATTTTCCGTGAAACACCCGACCGTGCCATGGACCGGTTCTCGGATCGCGGGGAATTGGAGCGGTTTGCCGCTGCTGCTGCGCATTTTCGCAAACAGGAATGGGGGAAAGTCAAATTCCAGCCACCCCGGGAGCAGGCGGAGGTCGATCGAATTGTTGATGTCAGGGAAGCTATCAACGCGCTGTTTCGCACGGCAGTGCGGGGAGGCGGATTGCGCCCGGACGCCCTGGCAACATTCCTCAAGCTTGGCTCGGTGCTCGTGTTTGATGAATCCATGACGCAGAATCTGGCTTGGCCAAATCCCGGGTCTGCAGTTCAAGGCGAGGAACGGAAGCTATCACTCGGAACTGCAGCCTTTCTGTCGGCCATGCGGCTTCTGGAACCGGCCCGGCTGGAACGGATCAAGATTTGCCCGAATTGCCATTGGCTCTATTTTGACGAGAGCCGTAACCGCAGCCGCCGCTGGTGCGACATGACCGTGTGTGGAAACCGGGCGAAGGCCCAGCGGCATTACCGTCGCAATCGCGGACAACCGGAACATGATCATGCTTAGGGCGATCCCATTCTGCCGTCTGTTTCTTTTGCTGCCCATTCTGGCAACGGCGCTGGCGGTCGGCGCCTGCCGTGATTCGGGCGAAGGGGATTATCTTGCCGTTGCAGGAAAGATATTCGTCTTCAATTACCGTATCGCAGAGGCGACCTATCATCTGACCCTGATCAGGGTGCGACGTTTGCCGGATGATACGACACTGGAAACGACCTTTGAAAATCCTGCGGGCGGCGCGCCTTTTATCGTCCGGCAAAAAGTCTGGCCGACGGTCGAGAAGATCGGGGTCGACAGTCCGCCAATCAAATGCGTGAAGGTCGGTCGCGCGTACAAGGTAACGATCCGACTTGAGGACGCAGCCGGAAAATTGCTGCAGACAATCGACCGGACGATGATATCGGACACGGATCAATCGGTGATGCCGGACAAGCCGCTGGTCGTCGGACCGTTCTACGATCCCAATCCCGACAAGGACAAGCCAGATCCTTCAGCTGCTGCCTGTCCCGTCTGAGAAATTTTGGCCAATACCTATAATGGGTTATGACCGGTTATGACGCAGCCTCAATCCTTTTAGGAATTGGTAATTGTATTCTCCATTTGATAAATATCAGTTTGACAGAGTGCATAAATAAATATTCTAAATGCATGCCTCATACATAATCTGAGTATCGTTGGCGTTTGTTCGAAAGTATTCGTTAACGTATCCAATTATGGGTACAGTTATTCACGGACATCTTGATGAAAATTGAACGCAACGAGAGTGTTTTTCTCGAAATTTTGTTCCTGCGCACACTTTATGCGAATAAAAAGGCTGTCTGGTGGACGTCTGTTGTTCAAATTGTCGCCACGTTGGTGATTTTTGTCAAAACAAACCAGCCAATTTATGTGGCCTTCGCTGTCGCCTTCTTCTTGATTGTTCTTCTTCGTACTGCAAATGCCAGTGCTTTTGAACAAAAAGACTTGTCGTCGGCAACGATGCATGACCTTAAAAAATGGGAGTGGCGTTACCTTCTGGGTGCCGTCAGCACGTGCGTACTGCTCGGATTGCTGTGTCTGGTCAGTATTTATGTTTTCGCAGATACTTCGGCTGCCATTACAAGCGTTGCAATTGTTGTTGCTTCTATGGTTGCGCTGGTCACGCGCCACTATGTATCGCCGACGGTTGTCATGGGCATGTCCATCGGGATTCTGGCGCCGCTTTTTCTGACATTTGTCCTGCTTGGCGGTATCTACAACTGGTTGTTGGCACTGCTGATCCTGCCTTACTTCTGGAGCAATATCCGTATCGCCTCCAAGCTGCGTCAATCGCTGTGGGATGCGCTCCTCGGCAAACAGCAATTGAGTGTTGTCGTGAGTCACTTCGATGCCGCGCTCAACGGCATGCCGCAGGGTTTGCTGATGTTCGATCGCAACCAGACCATCACTGTCGCCAATATGAAAGCGGCAAAAATGATGGGCTTTGACGACCCGGAACGGGTTCATGGCCATTCGCTGCAAAGCCTGCTGAGGCTTGCCCGCGTAAAAGCCTATTTCCCGGACGAAACCCATGCGTCGCTGTCGGGCAAAATGCAGGACCTGCTCAGCGGCCGCAAGGAGCGCGATATGTTCGTGTCTCCAACCAAGCGTCATTACGAGTTCACGGCGACGCCGGATCCGCAGCATGGGACGGTTCTCATCTTTCAGGATGTAACCCGCCGCGCGGAGGCAGAGGCGCAGATCAGCCGCATGGCTCGTTATGACAGTCTGACCGGCTTGCCCAATCGCAGCCAGTTTGCCGAAATTGCCAAGACCTATACGGACGGTATCGAGGCCGGAATGCAGGTTGCCCTGATGGTCGTTGATGTCGATGGTCTGAAACGAACCAATGATACGTTCGGCCACCGGATTGGCGATGAACTGTTGCGCGCATTTGCCGACCGGCTTGCTTCGATCGACGTAAAGCATCCGGTCATTTCCCGCTTTGGCAGTGACGAGTTCGTGCTCCTGTTTGCTGCAGGGACACGTGACGACGCGCTGGAGAGCGTTGAACGCATCATGACCGCCATCTCGGGCCAGTACAACGTATCGGGTCATGACATACTGACCGGCGCCCATGCGGGCGTTGCAATCGTTTGTACGGGTGAATTTGACCTTACCGTCATGCACATGAACGCCGATCTGGCGCTCGATGTTGCCAAGAAAGACAGCCAGAAGCATTGGGCTGTTTTCGTTGAAACCATGGACCAGTCCTTCCGCAGCAAACAGCGACTGAAAGGCGATCTGCGCAAGGCTATTGCCGACGGCACCCTGTCGGTCGCCTACCAGCCCATCATCAACGTGCGCACTCTGCGCATGGTTGGCTGCGAAGCATTGTCGCGATGGAATCACCCGGATTTCGGCCCGATTTCCCCGGCGGAGTTCATTCCCATGGCGGAAGAGATGGGATTGATTTCTGATCTGACCCAAAACGTTGTTGAACGGGCCATCAAGGATTGCAGTCTCTGGGGTTGCCGCATTGCCGTTTCCATCAACCTGTCGTCGCACGATCTGCAGAATATGGACATGGCTGATATTATCCGGTCAGCCTTGCTCCGCCACAATGTGGACCCGGCGCTGATCGAGGTGGAAGTGACCGAAGGTGCTATTATCACGGACCGCGAGGCTACAGGCGGCGTTCTCCAGAGCCTGAAGGCCATGGGGCTGCAAGTTGCCATCGATGATTTCGGCACGGGTTACTCCAGCCTGAGCTACCTGAAAGACTTGCCGGTTACCAAGGTCAAGATTGATCGTTCCTTCATCACAGACATTACGGACGAAGGGCGCTCACTGAAACTTCTGCGTGGCATCGTGCAGATGACCCATGAACTGGGTCTGTCGGTAACAATCGAAGGCCTGGAAACGCGCGAGCAGTTTGCCCTGATCAATCGCTGGATCGGGGCTGAATATGTGCAGGGCTTCCTTTATGGCGCGGCCACGACGGCAGAAAATATTGCCAAGAACTTTGATATCGAGATGGTGCAACTTCCGGTCAAATCCAAGAACAGCGAGATTGCCACTGTTCATTGACCGGGGACCAGTTGCACACGATGTTCTGCGTTCCTGCCTTGACCTGACTCGAATCTTGTCGAAAACTCCCCATGTCGACAAAACCAGATTCACTAGGGAAGAACCGCTGTCATGATCGCACAAATCGCCATTGCGCCGCTCGTTGCGCTGATCGCCGGAATCATCATCCTGATCGCACCGCGCCTGCTCAACTATGTTGTCGCGCTCTATCTGATCATCATTGGAGTGACTGGACTTTTCCCGCATTTGCTCAGCTGAGTAATGCGAAGAGAAATACTTGATCGATAAAATCAGCGCAGGCGGCAATTTTATCGATTGAGACGCTTCTCAGCGACTATCTGCGCATTGCACTGATGCAGTGTTTTCGCTATTGCCAATAGGACTTAGACTTTAAGAGGTTTGAAGATGGCTGAACATCACGATACAGCGCCTGCAGAACTGGGCGCACCCATGGATTACACCGAGCACGAAAAGACCTACAATCTGTTTCTGTCGCTCTCCAAATGGGGTGTGGTTACCTGTGTAGGTCTGGTGGCTGCCATGGCATTCGGCTTTTTCGCCGGCGGGTTCTTCTCCGCAACCATTCTGTTTATTCTTATTTGTGTGGCTGCCTGGTTCGTTCTCTGAAACACGCCCATCAGCGTTGTTCATGAACCGGGCGGATAATCCTGTTGAAATCCGCTTGCATGAGCGGGCCCATCATCAGTGGAACGAATTTGACATTCGCAACCCGTTTGACATCACGCGGCACATGCGAATGTCAAATTCAAAGTTCCACTGAAATCGCATACTTGCTAGCGGTCCTTTAATTCTGACATTTGCCCTTTGTTTGTATCAAGGGGTTGCAAATGCCGGAATTGGACCACTAGGATTGCCAATCGTCATGGCGGGGCAGGCGCGCTGGTCTTCGGGCCACTGTCTGCATAGTGACAACATGCTAGGGGGTGAGGGCTTGGCTCAGACACTGTTCATACCGAAAGAGACCGACATTGTTGAATCGCGGGTTGGCGGTTCGGCGGAAACGGTCAAAAAACTTATCGGTCTTGGTTTTTCAGTCGTTGTGGAAAGTGGTGCGGGCGTCCTGTCCCGTATTCCCGACCGCGAATTTGAAGCTGCGGGCGCGACGATCGGCAAGACCGCCGACATCAAGAACGCCGATGTCGTTCTGAAAGTTCGGCGCCCATCTTCGACTGAGCTCAAATCCTACAAAAAAGGCGCTGTCGTTATCGCCATGCTTGATCCTTACGGCAATGATGCTGCCGTCAAGGAACTGGCCGATGCCGGTGTCACCGCCTTCACCATGGAATTCATGCCGCGCATTACGCGTGCACAGGTTATGGACGTGCTGTCCAGCCAGGCCAACCTTGCCGGTTATCAGGCGGTGGTTGATGCTGCGGAAGAATATGACCGGGCCTTGCCGATGATGATGACAGCGGCGGGTACGGTTCCTGCCGCCAAGGTCTTCATCATGGGTGTCGGCGTTGCCGGTCTTCAGGCAATCGCCACCGCGCGTCGTCTTGGTGCCGTAGTGACGGCAACGGATGTACGCCCCGCGGTCAAGGAACAGGTCGCCTCGCTTGGTGCGAAATTCCTCGCCGTCGAGGACGAGGAATTCAAGGCGGCTGAAACCGCCGGCGGCTACGCCAAGGAAATGTCGAAGGAATATCAGGCAAAGCAGGCTGCGCTGGTTGCGGAGCACATTGCCAAGCAGGATATCATCATCACTACGGCGCTTATTCCGGGACGGCCCGCGCCGCGGCTCGTCACACGGGAAATGTATGCGCGTATGCGCCCGGGTTCGGTCATTATCGACCTTGCGGTCGAGCGCGGCGGTAACGTCGAAGGGGCAGTTGCCGGCAAGATCGTCGAGGTCGACGGTGTAAAGATCGTCGGCCATCTCAATGTCGCCGGCCGTATCGCGGCAACCGCATCACAGCTTTATGCCAAAAACCTTTTTGCTTTCGTCGAGACACTGGTCGACAAGGATACGAAGGCCATCAAGCTCAACTTCGAGGATGAACTGGTCAAGGCCACTGCACTGACCCATGACGGCAAGGTCATTCATCCGAATTTTGCGGCCGCTGCAACAAGCACGCCAACTCAGGCGGCAAAGCCTGCTGCCAAAAAGACGGCAACCAAGGCACCAGTTGTAAAGGCAGAAGCTCCAAAGGTCGCAGCCAAGGCAGAAGCCAAACCGGCACCTGTCAAGAAAGCTGCAGCCGCCAAGGCGGCGCCGAAGAAAGCTGCACCCAAAGTGACTGCCCCCAAGAAGACTGAAGGAGAGGCATGATGGCTGATACCGCACTCGATAAAGCGCTTGAGAGTCTCAATCAGGCCGCAGACCTGGTTCGTCAGGCGGCAGAAAATATGCCGGATGCTGCCGGTGCAGCGGCTCACGCCGTGACCGGCGGTGCCGTTGATCCTTTCGTTTTCCGTCTTGCCATCTTCGTTCTGGCGATTTTCGTCGGCTATTACGTGGTCTGGTCGGTAACACCGGCCCTGCATACGCCGCTCATGGCTGTGACCAACGCAATTTCGTCGGTTATCGTTGTGGGTGCACTGCTTGCGGTTGGCCTGTCGGCCAGTGGTTTTGCCACCGGCTTCGGTTTCATTGCCCTCGTACTCGCCAGCGTCAATATTTTTGGCGGCTTCCTTGTGACCCACCGCATGCTCGCCATGTACAAGAAAAAAGAAAAGTGAGACCTGAGCAATGAGCGTAAATCTCGCAGCTTTTCTTTATCTCGTCTCCGGCGTCCTGTTCATTCTGGCGTTGCGCGGCCTGTCACATCCAACCACAAGCCGTCAGGGTAATTTCTACGGCATGATCGGTATGGGTATATCGATCATCACGACACTCACCCTGGCCGAGCCAAGTTTCCGCGGTCTGGGTCTGATCGTCATTGGCCTTGCCATTGGCGGCGGCGTCGGTGCCTATACGGCCAGGCGCATTGCCATGACGGCCATGCCGCAGCTGGTTGCGGCCTTCCACTCGCTGGTCGGTCTTGCCGCCGTCATGGTGGCCGCAGCTGCAATCTATTCGCCCAACTCCTTCGGGATTGGTGAAGTGGGTTCGATCCACGGACAGGCGCTGGTTGAAATGTCGCTGGGTGTCGCCATCGGTGCGATCACCTTCACCGGATCAATCATCGCCTTCCTGAAGCTCGATGGCCGCATGTCGGGCAAGCCGATCATGCTGCCTGGCCGCCATGTGCTCAATGCGGCACTGGCTATCGGCATCGTGGCGCTTGTTGTGGCGCTGGTGATGACCGAAAGCCATTTCGTCTTCTGGCTGATCGTTCTTCTGTCTCTCGCTCTGGGTGTTTTGATCATTGTCCCGATCGGCGGTGCAGACATGCCCGTCGTGGTATCGATGCTCAATTCCTATTCGGGCTGGGCTGCTGCCGGTATCGGTTTCACGCTTGGTAATCTGGCGCTGATCATCACCGGCGCGCTGGTGGGGTCCTCCGGTGCCATCCTGTCCTACATCATGTGCAAGGGCATGAACCGTTCGTTCATCTCGGTCATTCTCGGCGGGTTCGGCGGGGAGACATCAGGTCCGGCTGCCGGCGAAGTTGAACAGCGTCCGGTCAAGCAGGGTTCTGCCGACGATGCGGCCTTCATCATGAAGAACGCGTCCAAGGTCATCATCGTGCCGGGTTATGGCATGGCGGTGGCGCAGGCCCAGCACGCCCTGCGTGAAATGGCCGATAAGCTGAAGGCTGAAGGCGTTGAGGTCAAATACGCCATTCATCCGGTCGCTGGCCGTATGCCCGGTCATATGAACGTGCTTCTGGCTGAAGCCAATGTTCCCTATGACGAAGTGTTCGAGCTGGAAGACATCAATTCCGAGTTTGCGCAGGCCGATGTGGCTTTCGTTATCGGCGCCAATGACGTCACCAATCCGGCGGCGAAGACCGATCCGAAATCACCGATCTTCGGCATGCCGATCCTCGATGTGGACAAGGCAGGCACGGTGCTCTTCATCAAGCGCGGCATGGGCTCCGGCTATGCAGGCGTGGAGAATGAACTGTTCTTCCGCGACAACACGATGATGCTGTTTGCCGACGCCAAGAAGATGGTCGAGAACATCGTCAAGGCGCTGGATCACTGATCCGATTGTCTGTGAGACATAAACTGAAAGCCCGCCAAACTGGCGGGCTTTTTCATTTCAGGATTTGTCGGATGGTTCGGACAACTCTTGCGGCGTAAATCGCGCTGGCATTAAATAGGTCGGTCCCCAAATTTTTAATAACGAATTTTGTTGGAGTTTCTGGATCTACTAATACCAGGATCTTTCGGCCAATTAGGGCCTTATCCCTAATATCAAGAGCCCCGGTATCAAGCGCGTCTTTGGTGAAGGCGATGTTATTGTAACTATATTCAACTGTTACAGCGAATCCTTCAGCATCACCGCCCGTGACAGGATAGATATTTAAAATCCTGCCCTCAACCTCCGCCCAGTAATTCGATCGGAAAACGTAATACGCCTTGATGAACCAAAAGAAGAAGACAACTATGCAGCAAACGATGAACACTTTGAGTAAATCTGGCATTTCTCATCATCCCCCTTGGCTGTGCGTTTCATAATAAACGTAGGGATGACAAAAATCATCATGCCACGAGTTGGATTGATGTTTGGTATTTAGGGACAATACTGCAGGGTGACTTCCGATTTGTTGCCCATTTCAAGTGCGCTACCGGGGCGTCTGCGAACACCAATCACGTTGTGCGGTGTTCGCAAATCGGCTCTTCAAATATCCAATTGAAAAGATGAGGGCAGATCAGGAGCGCGTGCGCGCCAGACCATCAAGAGCAGGCTTGTACTTGGGATCGAGTTGGGCTGCCTTGGAGTAGGATTTCGCGGCGCGGGCCTTGTCACCCCGATGCTCGTAGATCAGTGCCTGATTGGCCCAGCCCTCAGCAATCGTACCGTCCAGCTTGATGGCGTTGTTGAAGTCGTCAAAGGCGTTGTCGTCATCACCCAGTGCAACATAAGAGATGCCACGGCCATTATAGGGCTCGGCCGCATCGGGCTGCAGCGAGATCGCCGTTGAGAAATCCTCGATCGCCTGCTTGTGCTGGCCACGTGCCTGATAGATCAAACCGCGATTATGATAGGCGCGGGGATCTGTCGTGTTGAGCTGGATCGCCTGCTGGAAATCGCTCAAAGCCCGGTCCAATTGCCCGGAGAGGCGGTAGAGATTGCCGCGGCCGATATAGGCAGCGTCATATTGCGGGTTGATCTGGATGGCCTTGCTGTAATCTGCCGCCGCCTGGGCGGTATTGCCCATGTTGCGGTAGACCAGCGCGCGGTTCGCATAGGCCTGATAGAAATTCGGGTTCAATTGCAACGCCGTGTTGAAGTCCTTGATCGCATCGCTGTTGCGACCGGCGCGGCCGAAAGCGGATCCACGCACGTTGTAGGCTTCGGGGTCACGCGGATTGTTGCGAATCACGCTGTCAAGCGAACTGATATTCTCGGAAGAGCCTTGAGCCTTGTCGATTCCGGTCATGTCAGTGGTCGATGTCTGGCATCCGGCAACAGCCAGAGTCAGAACGGAAGCGACCACCAGTCCGGTGATGCGCAACGCCTTGAATGCCGATTGCGGGTCGCGATACGAAACCATTTCAAGTGAATGTGTCATACTCTTGGTACCCCGTTCAATCGAAAACGCAAAAAGGGCGGTGTGACGTTCGTCACTCCACCCCGTTGTTTTATCAAGGCGTCGATAAATTGCTGATCAACGAGCCGCAGAAGCGCGGACCGGTGCCTTGCGTGCTGGCATTGGCAGAAGACCTTCGCGCTGTGCCTGCTTGCGGGCAAGCTTGCGAGCGCGGCTGATGGCTTCTGCCTTCTGGCGGGCGCGCTTGATCGAGGGCTTCTCGTAGTGATCATGCATCTTCATTTCGCGGAACATGCCTTCGCGCTGCATCTTCTTCTTGAGGACGCGGAGAGCCTGATCAACATTATTTTCGCGTACGAGTACCTGCACGTTTTATCCTGTATCTCTTAGAATTTCGTTGAGCCCGGATTCTGGTCCATATCCTTGGTATACGGTCAGACATCCAAACTTCGCGACGGTCATCCATCGCAAACTGACGAGGCCATTATCAGAAAGGCAATCCAATGTCCATGGCAGAGCGCCCAAAATGGCGGATATTCTGTCAATAGGAAGCAGCAGGCTCGAACGCAATTTTAGAATAACCGGCACGGAACGCCAATCTCCGTCGCAAAATGGCAAAAGACCTTTGAACGGATGCGTTACTGATGCATAAAAGTGCGATCCTGCGCCTGGAAATCAATGTCGATTTCAGAACAGGATACTGCTCTCGAAAATCGTGGAACAAAACGCTCTGCCGAGGTCATCTGACGTGACCGGACGCTCTGCAAAGGATTGAATGATGCGGAAATATTCAGTGTTTGCTTTGGCCCGCGAGGCATTGCGTGCCCACAAGGGGTGGGACCAGCAATGGGCCTCGCCCGAACCCAAGTCGGAATATGACGTCATCATCGTTGGCGCTGGCGGACACGGTCTTGCCACCGCCTACTATCTGGCCAAGGAACATGGCATCACCAATGTCGCGGTTCTGGAAAAGGGCTGGCTTGGCGGCGGCAATACCGGCCGCAACACCACGATCATCCGCTCAAACTATCTCTATGACGAATCGGCTGGCATTTATGAGCATGCGGTCAAATTGTGGGAAGGTCTGAGCCAGGATCTCAATTACAACGTCATGTACTCGGCGCGTGGCGTCATGATGCTGGCGCACAATATTCACGACGTTCAGGTTTTCAAGCGCCATATCCATGCCAACCGATTGAACGGCATCGACAATGAATGGCTGACGCCGGAGCAGGTCAAGGAATTCTGCCCGCCGATCAATCTGTCCGCCGACGCGCGCTATCCCATCATCGGCGCGGCTTTGCAGCGGCGCGGGGGCACCGCCCGCCATGATGCTGTCGCCTGGGGTTATGCCCGCGCGGCTGCCGATCGCGGCGTTCACATCATCCAGAACTGCGAAGTGACGGGTATTCGCCGCGCAGCGAATGGCGCGGTTGTCGGTGTCGATACCAATCGCGGTCCGATCAATGCCAAGAAGGTCGGTGTGGTGGCCGCTGGCCATACCTCTGTCATCATGAATATGGCCGGTGTGCGCATGCCGCTGGAAAGCTATCCGCTGCAGGCGCTGGTATCCGAGCCGGTCAAACCGCTGATCCCCTGCGTGATCATGTCAAACACCGTCCATGCCTATATCTCGCAGTCGGACAAGGGCGAAATGGTCATTGGTGCCGGAACGGACCAGTACACCTCCTATTCCCAGACCGGCGGCCTGCACATCATCAACCACACGCTCGACGCGATCTGCGAAATGTTCCCGGTGCTGACGCGCCTGAAAATGCTGCGGTCCTGGGGCGGTATTGTTGACGTGACTCCGGACCGCTCACCAATTCTGGCCAAGACGCCGGTACCCGGCCTTTACGTGAATTGCGGCTGGGGAACCGGCGGGTTCAAGGCGACGCCCGGCTCCGGCAATGTGTTCGCCCACACGATCGCCCGCGACGAGCCGCACCGGATCAATGCGCCGTTTACGCTCGAGCGTTTCACCACCGGACGCCTGATCGACGAAGCCGCTGCCGCTGCCGTGGCGCACTGACAGATTCAAGAAACGAGACGACGACAATGCTTCTCATCAAATGCCCCTATTGCGAAGAAGAGCGCCCGGAACTGGAATTCCGCAATGCGGGTGAAGCGCATCTCGTGCGCTCCCCGGCCATATCGGAACAGTCAGACGACGACTTTGCCGCCTTCCTGTATTTCCGCCAGAACCCAAAGGGGCTCCAGTTCGAACGCTGGCGGCATATCCATGGCTGCGGACGCTTCTTCAACGCGGTGCGCGATTCAGTTTCCGACAAGTTCCTGACCGTCTACAAGGCGGGCGAGCCGCGCCCGGATGTCGAAGCGCTGCTCAATCCGGAAGCCGCTTCCGTGTCTGCCACCGCCGCTGAACCTGCAAAGAAACGCGCGCCCCGCGCCAAGAAAGCGGAGCTGTAAACCCATGAGCACCCCATCCCATTCCGGAAGCAACCGCATTGCTGGCGTTGGCCGTCTGGTCCCGGCGAAAACCGTTCGCTTCACCTTTGACGGGCAGAGCCTGACAGGCCTTGAAGGCGATACGCTGGCTTCGGCGCTGCTTGCCAACGGTATTCATCTGGTCGGCCGCTCCTTCAAGTATCATCGTCCGCGCGGTATTCTTTCAGCCGGCAGTGAAGAGCCGAACGCGCTTGTCGATGTCGAGCGGGACAAATCCCGCAAGCAGCCGAATGTGCGGGCAACCGTGCAGGAGATCTATGACGGGCTGATGGTCAAGTCGCAGAACCGCTGGCCGTCGCTGACCTTCGATGTCGGCGCGGTCAACGACGTGTTCTCGCCCATGCTGCCCGCAGGTTTCTACTACAAGACGTTCATGTGGCCGAAGTTCGCGTGGAAAACCATTTACGAGCCAAAGATCCGCGCTGCGGCCGGTCTAGGCGTTGTGCCCGGTGAAGCCGATACGGATCGCTATTCCAACCGCTTCGCCCATTGCGATGTGCTTGTGGTCGGTGCCGGTGCTGCTGGTCTCGCCGCTGCGCTGAGCGCCGCGCAGACGGGCGCCAAGGTCATCATCTGCGACGAGCAGCCGGAAGCAGGCGGTGCCTTGCGTTATGAGACCGATGTCACTGTCGACGGCAAGCCGGGCTATGACTGGGCGACGGAAACGCTGGCAACGCTGCGCTCCATGGAAAACGTCACGGTTCTCACCCGCACGACGGCGTTCGGTTACTACGCCCAGAACTTTGTCGGCCTGGTCGAGCGGATCAGCGATCATCTGAGCAATCCGGGTTCTGACATGCCGCGTGAACGCCTCTGGCAGGTTCGTGCCAAGAAGGTCATTCTGGCAACCGGCGCCATCGAGCGGCACATGGTTTTCGCCAACAACGACCGTCCCGGCATTTTGCTGGCTTCGGCGGCGCGCACCTATCTCAACCAGTATGGTGTTGCAGTCGGCCGCAACGTCGGGGTCTACACTGCCAATGATTCCGCCTATGCGGCGGCCATTGATCTGAAGCGTGCCGGTGTCGATGTTCCCGTCATTGTCGATACGCGTGACAATCCATCCTCGCCGGTTATCGAGGAAGCCCGTTCTCTCGGCATCGATGTTGTGACCGGCCATGCGGTGTTCAGGGCCGGTGGCAAGCGCCGTGTGTCCTCCATCAGCATTCGCCCGAACAAGGGTGGCAATGAGCGCAAGGTTGTTGTGGATGCGCTGATCATGTCTGCTGGCTGGACGCCCTCCGTGCATCTGTTTTCGCAGTCGCGCGGCAAGGTGGCGTGGGATGCCGCCAATGAGCGGTTCCTGCCCGGTACCTATGCGCAGGATTGCGTCTCTGTCGGTGCCTGCAATGGCAGCGATGGATTGCAGCAGGCGTTGGATGAAGCAGTTGCTGCTGGCGGCAAGCTTGCCGGTGAGGCCGGGTTCAAAGGCAAGGCCAAGGCGATCAAGGCAACCGGTGGTACGGACTGGATACTCGGCATGATCGGCTCGGCGCCGGGTGCCGGTGCCGATACGACGGTCAAGGCTTTCGTCGATTTCCAGAACGATGTGACTGCCAAGGATGTCCGTCTTGCGGTGCGTGAAGGCATGCATTCCATCGAGCACGTCAAGCGCTTCACCACCAACGGCATGGCTACCGATCAGGGCAAGACCTCCAATCTGCACGGATTGGCGATTGCCGCAGAAGCGCTCAACCGGCCGATTCCGGCCGTGGGCCTGACGACGTTCCGCGCCCCTTTTACACCGGTTACATTCGGCGCGATCGTCAATCACGCACGCCATGACCTGTTTGATCCTACTCGACGCACGCCGATGCATGCCTGGCATGCGGCGCAGGGAGCGGCTTTCGAAGATGTCGGGCAGTGGAAGCGCGCCTGGTACTATCCGCAGGCGGGCGAAGACATGCATGCGGCGGTGAATCGTGAATGCGTAGCCGTGCGCAATCAAGCCGGTATCTTCGACGCCTCGACACTTGGCAAGATCGAATTGGTTGGGCCTGATGCGGCAAAATTCCTTGAACTGCTCTACACCAATCCATGGGAAAAACTGGGTGTCGGCCGTCTGCGCTACGGTATCATGCTGCGCGAAGACGGTTTCATCTATGATGATGGTGTCGTTGGCCGCTTGGCCGAGGACCGGTTCCATGTGACGACCACGACAGGCGGTGCACCACGCGTCATGCACCATATGGAAGACTATCTGCAGACGGAATTCCCGCATCTCAACGTCTGGCTGACCTCAACCACCGAGCAGTGGGCGGTTATTGCGGTACAGGGCCCGAAAGCCCGTGAAATCATCGCACCGCTGGTTGAAGGTATTGATCTATCCAATGAAGCCATGCCGCACATGAGCGTACGGGAAGGCAAGATATGCGGTGTGCCGACGCGGCTGTTCCGCATGTCCTTCACCGGTGAAGCGGGCTATGAAATCAACGTGCCTGCCGATTATGGTCAGGCGGTTTGGGAAGCCATTTATGAGCGTGGCAAGCCATTGGGTCTGACGCCCTATGGCACCGAAGCCATGCACGTGCTGCGCGCCGAGAAGGGATATATCATCGTCGGTCAGGATACGGACGGCACTGTCACGCCGCAGGATGCGGGCCTGACCTGGGCTATCGGCAAGAATAAAACCGATTACGTCGGTATTCGTGGCTTGCTGCGCCGGGATCTGGTGGCCGATGGCCGCAAACAGCTGGTTGGCTTGAAGACCAAGGACGCGCATGTGGTTCTGGAAGAGGGCGCGCAAATCGTCGCCAACCCGAACCAGCCGGTGCCGATGACAATGATCGGCCATGTGACCTCATCCTACTGGTCGCAGAATTGCGGCCGGTCGATCGCGATGGGTCTGGTGATTGACGGAACAAAACGGCTAGGCGAAACGCTCTATGTGCCGATGCCAAACGGTGTGATCGAAGTGGAAGTGACCGGAACGGTGTTCTTCGACGAAAAGGGAGAACGGTTGAATGGCTGACCTTGCACAAACAGCGGAACGCGCACATCCCCTCCAGACCGGCTATGCCGGGGTTGGTTCCGTATCGGTGACCCTCGCGGATAATGCTACCCGCGTCTCGCTGCGGGCACGGCCGGATGCGGTGGCGGCGTTGTCCAAGGCGCTCGGACTTTCCCTGCCGCTGAAACCCAAGACAACAGCCGCGAAGGGAAACCGTATGGCCCTGTGGATCGGCCCGGACGAATGGCTGATTATCGATGCGGACGGCAGTTCGCTGGTGGCCGATCTCGCCAAGGTGAAGGTGCTGCATTCCGCCGTCGACGTCTCCCATCGCAATGTCGGGATCATTATCTCCGGCAAGGGCGCTGATGCGGTCGTGAACGGCGGATGCCCGCAGGACCTGTCATTGGGCGTATTTCCGGTTGGAGCGGCTTCGCGCACGGTTCTCGGCAAGATTGAGATCGTTCTGTTGCGGACCGGCGAGGATACATTCCGGGTTGAATGCTGGCGCTCGTTCTCGGGCTATGCTTACAGCTTCCTGCAGGAATCGGCCCGGGATGTGGCTGTCTGATCATAAGACTTACACTGGCTCAACCATCGTGCGTGGTTCGTGGTTCGACAAGCTCACCATGAGGGAGAGTGGTGCTGTAGGGCTAATCGGAAACACAGTGCTACGTTCAATCTTGCAGAACATGACTCCCTGCAGTCCTCACTCTCCCTCATGGTGAGCTTGTCGAACCACGCACGCATAAAATGCAGTGATAATTTTTCCACATGATTGGGTGGTTCTTGACAGCTTCACGTAATAATAGTGTGCAGATTGCTTCCGGGCGGAGCCGTCGATCACAATTGTGCCGTCCTTTGCCATAATGAGGATGCCGATGGCTGCCGATTCGCGCGGTCGCGTCGCGAGAGTGTTCCATGGCCGTCAAAAAGCGCCTTGTCATCAACTTCACAGGCTATGAAGGACTGCACCCCGATGCCGTGCGTGGGCGCTATCTGAACTCTTCGGCTGATTTCAATGCGCTCTGGCATGCGAAGACGAAGGCAAGCCCCATGCAGCCGGAGGGACCGAACATCGCCTCCATGCGGCTGGAGACAAAGGGCGCGAACTGGGACGTCGAAACCGAGTTCTGCCAGTACGGCACGGCCGATGTCTTTGACACCTATTCGGCGCGCAATGTCGTCACGCGTTTTGCCACCGGTCTCATGGCCTTTCTCGATATTCTGATCACGGGCACATTCGGGCGTTATCTCAGGACCAGCTGGCGCTTCTGCATCTTCTTCATGTGGCCCTTTGCGCTGACCTGTTTCATTTCGCTTGTCGCTTTGGGCGTAGGGCTGGGACCATTGTTTGGCGGTTTCAGTGCCTATCATCTGATCTGGACCATTCCTCTTTCCCTCGCCATCGCGCGTTTGCTGATCCGCTGGCCGGGGGAAAAGGTCTTTCTATCCTATCTCCTGGATGATTGGGCAGCCGCTTCTGACCGGATCTATAGCCGCAATCCGGCATTGCTGGAGCGGCGCAAGGCTTTTGCCGAACATCTCGCACGAAAGCTGCGTGAAAGCGATGCGGATGAAGTCGTCATCATCGGGCATAGCCTCGGAACGGTACCGGCGGTGGAGGCGCTTGCCGATGTCTGGCGCAATGCGCCGCAACTCATCAGGCAGCGGCCTGTTTCTCTGCTGGCAACCGGGTCGTGCCTGTTGATGATCGCCTTTCATCCGAGAGCCACGCAGCTGCGCGAGGATATCAGGGTTGTCCTGCAGGAAACGCCGGTTCTCTGGGCCGAGTATCAGACAATTGCCGATATCGTGCATTTCTACAAATCCGATCCTGCGAAAGCACTCGGGATCATTCCACGCAATGAACCCCTGATCCGGCGCATACGCTTCAAACACATTCACAGTGCCAAGCGCTATGCGCGGGCACGGAAAAACTTTTTCAAGATGCATCTGCTGTTTTTGAAGGGCGCCCAGATACGCAATGCCTATGACATGGGCATGTTCGTGCAGGGACCGTTCGCTTTTCAGGGCCTTGTGCTGAATGACAGCGCCGCGCCGCTGGACGATGCTGGCAGGCTCCCGAACGCCGCCTGAGCCGACTATCAGTCCATTTCCGGTGGATGTTCGAGCACTGCAATGGTCAGCCAGTTGGCAACCAGAGCCGGCTTGATCGAACCTTCGATCTCCAGCGTTACTTCGTAGTTGTTGAGGACACGGCCGGAGGGGCGGATATCCGCATCTATCAGCTTGAAGCGCGCACGCACCTGTTTGCCTGATTTGACCGGCGCCATGAAACGCACCTTGTCGAAGCCGTAGTTGATGCCCATCGTGGCACCCTCGATCATGGGCAGGGCTTCGTAAGCCAGTGTGGACAGCAGCGAGATGGTCAGGAAGCCGTGGGCAATGGTGCCGCCAAACGGTGTTTCCCTGGCCCGTTCCGGATCGGTATGGATGAACTGATGATCATCCGTTGCATCGGCAAACATGTTAATCATGTCCTGGCTGACCACACGCCATTCCGAACAGCCCATCTCTGTACCAATGCCAGCCTTCAACTGCTTGAGCGTGATCGGTTCTTTCATGATTTCTGGGCTTTCCGAAAATTTGGGGTCAGATCATCGATCTGGCAGTCGATAGCCTCTTATGCGGCAAAAGTCATCCCTTACACCACCGGACATAGAAACAGCCGCCATTGCACAAGCATGATACGCGGAATTTAAAACATCTGTTTTACAGGGTGGAGGTTCGGATGGTGGGCGTGACAGGGATTGAACCTGTGACCCCTACGATGTCAACGTAGTGCTCTCCCGCTGAGCTACACGCCCATCCGACAGGGGCGCATACACCATATTGATTTCAGTCCGTCAATAGGTGTTGGAAGAAGTTGTCAGGCTTTCTTCACCGGAGCGGGTGGATAGGGCCTTTGATCAGGCCGCTACCAGCATTTTTTCAATTTCATTGACAAGATCACGCAGGTGGAAAGGCTTGGAAAGCACTTTCGCATCCTTCGGAGCTTTCGAATCGGAGTTCAGCGCCACGGCAGCGAAGCCGGTGATGAACATGATCTTCAGATCCGGGTCAATTTCCGATGCACGGCGCGCCAGTTCGATGCCGTCCATCTCCGGCATGACAATGTCCGTGAGCAGCAGTGAAAACGGCTCCTCACGCAATCTGTCATAGGCACTTGCGCCATTGTCGAAAGGCGTGACGTGGTATCCTGCCTTCTCCAGCGCCTTCACAAGGAAGCGCCGCATATCATTGTCATCTTCTGCTAGAAGGATTCTCTTCATCAGTCCGTCCGAATTGTCTATCGCCTGATCATCCCCAGACAGGCGTCCCATCACTGTTAACAAGACGCTTTTTTGGTAAAGATCGCGTGAATGATTTGCTGAAAATAAGGGGGAACCCCGGAAAAGTCGAGGAAGATCGCTGTTACGGCGCTGAAGAATTCAGATCGGGGGATCGCACCATAAAAGTTCCTTCCCTTTGACGGCAGATCAATTCCCTCCGGCGCGAACTTGCTCTAAAGTAGCTGTATATTCAAGCAAACCTTCGAAGTGAATAATGACCATCGAGCGTGATTTCCCTGACAAGCTGCCCTATGAACTGCGGCGACCGGCTGAACAGCGTATTCCGTTTGTTTTCAATTCACCGCACAGCGGTCAGGTTTACCCGCCGGCTTTCCTCCAGCAGTCACAGCTGGATGCACAAACGATTCGCCGGTCGGAAGACTGTTTTGTCGATCAGCTTTTTGCCGCCAGCGTGATGCTGGGCGCGCCGATGCTTGTGGCGCATTTTCCGCGCGCCTATCTCGACGTCAATCGCGAGCCCTATGAGCTGGACGCGAAAATGTTCAGCGATTCGCTTCCTTCCTATGCCAATGCAAATTCTGCCCGTGTTGCCGGTGGCCTTGGTACAGTTCCGCGCCTTGTCGGGGAAGGTCAGGAAATCTACGCGCAGAAACTGCCTGTCGAGGAAGCGCTCGGGCGTATCAACACGATCTACAAGCCCTATCATGCACTCCTCGCCGAGGTGCTGGTGGAAACGCGCAGCCGCTTTGGCTACGGCGTGCTGGTCGATTGTCATTCCATGCCGACGGGGATCCGATTCCCGGAAAGCGGTTTGCGTCCGGATTTCATCATCGGTGACCGCTTTGGCACCAGTTGTTCACCGGAATTGTCCAATGCTGCAATCCACCTGCTGCGCGAGATGGGTTACGCGGTGACACACAACAAGCCCTATGCGGGTGGCTACATAACCGAGCATTACGGGCGCCCGCTCAAGCGGTTCCATGCGCTGCAGATCGAGGTCAATCGCGGGCTCTACCTCAACGAGCACAATTACGAGCGGAAATCGGGATTCAATCAGCTGCAACGCGACATCAGTCAATTCCTGGCCGATCTTGTGTCGCTTCCGGACTTTCATTTCCTCGATGTTCCACTCGCCGCGGAATAGCGACGTGGCGCGTTCACCCGCTTGAAAACAAAAAAAGACCGCGCAAGTGCGCGGTCCAAGTCTAGGGAGGAAACGCCCAAGGAGGGCATAGACAGGTCGCCCCGTCTGTTAACCAATCTATGCTGCATCGCACAAATGTCAAGCGATTTGTGCGGTTTTTTAAGCACGATAATTATGTGCCTAAAAAAAATGCAAAAATTTAGCCGACAATGCAGTTAAATGAGAAAATTTTGATCGTGAGGAACCACTTTGGCCATTGAACTTTCGTTTTTGAGGCAAATTGCACAGGTTGCGGCAGAACAAACGCTACCCCGTTTTCGCACCATTTCGTCCATCGACAACAAATATCAGGTCGGATTCGATCCGGTTACCGAAGCGGACAAAGAAGCTGAACGGGCGATTCGCGCGTTGATCAACAGAACCTACCCTGACCATGGAATCATGGGAGAGGAGTTCGGTTCAGAGAATCTTGCCGCCTCACATGTCTGGGTGATCGATCCCATCGATGGGACCAGGGCATTCATTTCTGGGCTTCCTGTGTGGGGCACGCTTGCGGGTCTGACCATTGACGGCGATGCGGTGGCTGGCGTTATGGCGCAGCCTTTTACCGGCGAACTCTTCATGTGCGACGGTGTAGCCTCCTACTACGAAGGGCCGGGCGGTCCGCGCCAGCTGAAAACCAGGCAGAATCCTGATATCGCTCAGGCGACGCTGTTCACCACGACGCCCGCACTGTTCAAGGACAAGAAGCGCGAGGCCTATGATCGTGTGGAGCGGAGCGTACGCATGCCGCGTTATGGTGCCGACTGTTACGGCTATGCCATGATTGCCGCCGGTTTTGTCGATCTGGTGGTTGAGACCGCCTTGCATCCCTACGATATTGTTGCGCTGGTGCCGATCATCGAAAAGGCTGGCGGCGTGATCACCAACTGGGACGGCGGTCCGGCGGAAAAGGCCGGCGATATCGTGGCGGCGGGTTCGAAGGAATTGCACGAACAGGCGCTGGAGCTTCTCAACCGCTGAGATTGGTCTAGAGCCTATCCTGCTTAAATAGAACCGTTCTGTTTAAACAGGATAGGCTCTAGGTGGCCTGTTCGTTTTCGCTTTCTGTCATATCGCCGCCGGTTCCCGGAATAAAAGCATCGAAAGCCGCAAAAAACTGTTCGCGATAGAAGTCCTTTTCCTGAAGGATTTCATGTCTTGCGCCGTCGATCGTGATCAGCGTGGCATTGCGCAATTGCAGGGCGAACCGCTCAATCGCCGGTGTGGAGACGATTCGGTCTGCGCCGGCCGCAACAACAAGCGTCGGAATGCGTATGGCCTCAATATAATCGGGCTCGGTCACCCGGCGGATCGCCTTGGCAGCGGACGCGATCCAGCCGGCTGTTGCGCCGCCAATGGCAAGTTCCGGAGCTGCTTTGAAGATCTCGTTATTGCGGACATAGCGCGCGGCGTCGGAGGTGACCTCGTTGATCGCGAAGGGTTTGGTGACCGGTTTGCCGCCGCGGATATAGACCCGGCCAAGACCGGTTGAGCGCAAGGTATTGGCGACGGCACTCAGCAGCATTTTGCCGAGGCGGCCGCCATTGACGTCGAGAAGCGGCGCCATGAGCACCAAACGGCGGATACGGTTTGCGAGAGCCGGGGCTGCGAGGAGCGCGACCAGTGCGCCGGTGGAATGCGCCAGGACATAGAACGGCCCGCGACAATCGGGCAGGAGCACACTTTCAAACAATAGTTCCAGATCACTGGCATAGTGATCGAAGCTCCTGATATGTCCGCGTGCCGGATCACGCAGCATGCGGCTTGATCCGCCTTGGCCGCGCCAGTCGAAAGCGGCAACCGTAAAGCCGCGTTTCGTAATATCGCGAACAGTCTCGAAATACTTTTCAATGCATTCGTTGCGGCCCTGCAGGATGACCACTGTGCCCTGAACAGGATGCGTGGTGGCTGGAAAGATCGCATAGCGGAGTTCCTTGCCGCTTTTGAGCGGCAATGTATCAACGCGTGCATCTTGCGGTGTCGGATTGGCGGCTGTTTCGACAAGCGGGTGGGTCATTGGTTACCGGTCAGTCCTTGTCCCGCCTGTGAGGGGATCGCACGGGTGCATTTGCATCTTTTGATAAAATGCATGGCAATAAAGGTCAAACAGGGGTTCTCATAAAAACAAAAAAATGACCGGAAACCCTTGGAAGAGCTTCCGGTCAGTACATTCCAGGCGGAAGGGACGTTACACCTGAAACGATCTTAAAATCAGTAGTCGTTCGCGGGGCGAATCTCGATGCTGAAACCATTGTCGCTGCGGCGGTCGCGGTAGCCGCGACGATCACCCATCACACGGGTATCAAGTATGTCGCCATCGCGGGACACGGTGACCAGCACCGGTGTGCCACGGCGCCATGCCTGAACAAAATAACGGCCGCGCTCAAAGTTCACATCACGGACGCGGTAACCACGGCGTTCCAGCATACGGCTCACTTCGCGGGGTCCAATCTGGTCACGGAAGCGTTCTTCGCGGCGCCATTCTTCACGGCGATCACCATAGAAGCGGCGGTCCTGAACGAGCATGCCGCCAACGTCACCACCATCATCCAGATAGACTGTCCGGTCGCCGCGATAGAACCCGTCATCGGCCATGGCCGAGGCAGAAAAGCCTGTGACCAGCAGGGCGGCGGCAGTCAGTGCAAGAACAGTCTTTTTCATCATCTCGTCCTTTGTGGTGCCGGAGTGTTTCCGGCGTTGGTTGTGTTTATAGTCAGGGACGTGTGAACGTATCCCGAAGGGCGCGTTCATATTGCGTTCATCGCTGCCGAGGGGCATTCGGCCGACTAAAAGCCGCGAAATCCAGCGGCAGAATAGGGCTTGAAATGGCTCTGGCGCCTTACCAAATACCTGATGTGACCGCCATAACGGGGTCACTGGTTCAGCGGGACTTGCCATTGAGGGAGTCTCTTAAAGAGCCAGAACACGCAACATTGTCGCTCTAAAGGAGGGCTTACTATGCGTCACGTGGATTTTTCCCCACTCTATCGTTCGACTGTCGGTTTTGACCGGCTTTTCACCATTCTTGATTCGCTGGCTCAGCCAGACGGTGCTCAGTCCTATCCGCCCTATAATATTGAGCGGACCGGCGAGAACACCTATCGCATCACCATGGCCGTTGCCGGCTTCTCGGAAGATGAAATCCAGATCGAAGCCCATCGCAACCAGCTCAAGGTGACCGGCGAGAAAGGTGCTGAAACATCGGACGACAGTGCTGAAACACTGTATCGCGGCATAGCTTCCCGCGCGTTCGAACGCCGCTTCCACCTTGCCGATTTCGTTGAAGTCAGTGGTGCCAGCCTGAAAAACGGCTTGCTGCACATTGATCTCAAGCGCGAAATTCCCGAGGAAATGAAGCCGCGCAAGATCGCTGTGACTGCCCTGTCTGAAAAGACAGCCAAGCAGATCGAAGCCAAGACGACGAACTAAGTCTTTATGGCTTGAGTGAAAGAAGCGGCGCGTTTGCGCCGCTTTTTTTATGCGATGAGGTCGCCGAAGCGGCTGATCTCTGCAGAGGTCGTGGCAAAGCTTGTGACGAAACGGGTGATTGTCTCATCCTCCGCAACGAGGCTCTTTTCGGCATGGGGCGTGTGCCAGTCATAGAAAACAGCGCCTGCAGCCTGCAGTTTCGCCGATGTCTGCTTTTTCATGATGGCGAACACTTCATTGGCACGCGGCTGCCAGGCCAGGCGCAGATCGTTCGAATTGCTGATCAGCTTCGCCAGTTCCGCCGCCTTGGCATTGGCATGCGCTGCTGTTTCCAGCCATAGCCCGTCGGCAAAATAGGCCTCGAACTGGGCCGCGATGAAGCGGGACTTGGAAAAATTCTGCGCGGACCGCATGCGGATATAGGGCAGCTGCTTTGCCTGTTCAGGATTCATGAACACCAGTGCTTCCGCACACCAGCAGCCGTTCTTGGTGCCGCCGAAAGACAGAATATCGACACCCTGTTTCCATGTCATCTCGGCCGGTGAACAGCCAAGCGAGACAAGCGCATTGGCAAAACGGGCGCCATCCATGTGCAGCGGCAGTCCATTTTCCTTGCAGATTGCTGAGATTGCCGCGATGTCGGCCAGTTCATAAATTGTGCCGCTTTCGGTCGACTGCGTAATCGAAACACTCATCGGTTGGCCAGCATGAACATGGCCCTTGGGGAAGCCGTTCATTGCTGCTTTCAGATTGTCGATAGCAATGTGGCCGGTTGGCCCATCTACTGCCTGGACCCGTGCCCCGTTCGCAAAAAAACCGGGTGCTCCTGCTTCATCCGCTATCATGTGTGCTTCGCGGTGGGCAAAGGTAATACCGCCGGGGCGGACGATGCTTGCCTGCGCCAGCGAATTCGCCGCTGTTCCTGTCCCGACAAAAAAGACGGCGACGTCGCGTTCGAAAATTTCGCTGAATGTTTTCTCGACGGCGCGGTCCAGATCGCTCGTACCGTAGGCGGAAGCGAAGCCGCTGGCATGCTTGTTCAGATTCTCGGCAATTTTCGGATGGGCTCCGGCCCAGTTATCGGATGCAAAATGCATGAAATGACCTCGGATATGGAACTGACGCCGCCACGCTTACGCTTTTCCATTCTGGCTGAAAAGAAGAAGATGGTTGCTTTCTCGCAGTTGGCGCTTGGTGAGCGCGGCGGAACTGCCTGTTTTCTCTCGTATATTTAGGGGAAACCGCCTGTTTCGCAATGAAAGGCATAATTGTGCGTACTTGGCGCAATGATATTTCGTCCAATGCTGTTATTTTTTGCTTTTCCATCTTGTTTGTTTGGAATTATTCTGGCATACGAGGATATGACAGCAATGCTGTCCTAATTTGCATGATCCGAACGTAGGACGGCAAGCAAAGATGCTTCCGTCCTCAAAATGGTGACCGCAGTTTGCTATCGGAAGATATGCCGCACCGGAAGGGGCAGGAATATATGCTATTCCGTCCTGCGAGAAATTGACCGCCCCACGGGGCCTATTTGGAGGAATTGACGATGTCGGATTTGACGCCATCTGTAACGACTGAACTTGCTCAGGCCGTACAGACTCGTGCGGTCAAAACCAATAAATCGTCTGGAATTCCCGCCCGACAAGGCCTGTATGATCCGCGCAACGAGCATGACGCCTGCGGTGTTGGCTTTGTCGCGCATATGAAGGGCGTGAAGTCCCACAAGATCATTGAAGACGGGCTGTTCATGCTCGAAAACCTGACACATCGCGGCGCCGTGGGCGCTGACCCGCTGATGGGTGATGGCGCGGGCATGCTCGTGCAGATCCCCGATGCGTTTTTCCGCGCGGAATGGGCAGAGAAGGGCGTGGAACTGCCGCCAGTCAATCATTATGCGGTCGGCTATCTCTTCATGCCGCAGGATGCCGAAGAGCGCGCCCATATTGAAACCGTCATCACGGAAGTCATCGCCTCGGAAGGTCAGACGCTGATCGGCTTCCGCGATGTTCCTGTCGACAATTCCTCCCTGTCCAAAGCGCCGCATATTGCGGCAACGGAACCTTTCCACCGTCAGGTGTTCATCGGACGCAACCCGAACATCGAAACCAATGAAGATTTCGAAGGCCGGCTCTTTATCCTGCGCAAGGTGATTTCGAACCGTATCTACCAGGAGAACGGCGGCAAGGAGAGCGATTTCTATGTCGTGTCCATGTCGGCGCGAACCATTGTCTACAAGGGCATGTTCCTCGCCTATCAGGTTGGTGCCTATTACAAGGACCTGAAGGATCCGCGCTTTGTCAGCGCGGTGGCGCTGGTGCATCAGCGGTTCTCGACCAACACGTTCCCGTCATGGAAGCTGGCGCACCCCTATCGCATGGTTGCGCATAATGGTGAAATCAACACCCTGCGTGGCAATGTCAACTGGATGGCGGCGCGTCAGGCTTCGGTCGACAGCGAATTCTTTGGCAACGACATTTCGAAGCTCTGGCCGATCTCCTATGAAGGTCAGTCCGACACGGCCTGTTTCGACAACGCGCTGGAATTCCTGTTCCAGGGTGGTTACTCGCTTGCGCATTCGATGATGATGCTCATTCCCGAGGCTTGGTCGGGCAACAAGCTGATGTCCGACGACCGCAAGGCTTTCTACGAATATCATGCCGCCCTCATGGAGCCATGGGATGGACCCGCGGCGGTTGCCTTCACCGATGGCCGCCAGATCGGCGCGACGCTGGATCGCAATGGCCTGCGTCCGGCGCGTTACCTCGTCACGGATGATGATTTTGTCATCATGGCGTCGGAAGCCGGCGTGCTGCCTGTGCCGGAGGAAAAGATCGTCAAGAAGTGGCGGCTCCAGCCGGGCCGCATGCTGCTGATCGACATGGAAAAGGGTGAGATCGTCTCCGATGACACGATCAAGTCCGAGATCGCCAACCGCCACCCCTACAAGACGTGGCTGAAGAACACGCAGCTCATTCTCGAAGAGTTGAGCCCGGTTGAGCCGCGCGCCTTGCGCAAGGATGTCAGCCTGCTCGATCGTCAGCAGTCCTTCGGCTATACGCAGGAAGACACCAAGCTCCTGATGGCGCCGATGGCTACGACGGGTCAGGAAGCCATTGGTTCGATGGGTACGGACACGCCGATCTCGGCCATGTCCGACAAGTCGAAGCTGCTTTATACCTATTTCAAGCAGAACTTTGCACAGGTCACCAACCCGCCGATCGATCCGATCCGCGAGGAACTGGTGATGAGCCTTGTCTCGTTCATCGGTCCGCGCCCGAACATTTTTGATCTGGTCGGTACGTCCCGCCGCAAGCGTCTGGAAGTGCGCCAGCCGATCCTGACCAATGGCGATCTGGAAAAGATCCGCTCCATCGGCCACACCGAAGATCGCTTCGACACGAAGACGCTGGATATCGCCTATAATGTCGAGGAAGGCGCGGCTGGCATGACCGGTGCGCTGGAGCGTCTGTGCGATCGCGCCGAAGCGGCCGTACATGGCGGCTACAACATCATCATTCTGTCCGACCGTCAGGTGGGGCCGGACCGGATTCCCATCCCGGCGCTTCTGGCGACAGCGGCTGTCCATCATCATCTCATCCGCAAGGGCCTGCGCACCTCGGTTGGTCTGGTCGTGGAATCGGGCGAGCCGCGCGAAGTGCACCATTTCTGCTGCCTGGCCGGATACGGTGCGGAAGCAATCAACCCCTATCTGGCTTTCGACACGCTGCTCGACATGCACAAGCGCGGTGAGTTTCCGCCGGAGGTTGATCCTAAGGAAGTCGTATCGCGTTACATGAAGTCGATCGGCAAGGGCATTCTCAAGGTTATGTCCAAGATGGGCATTTCCACCTATCAGTCCTATTGCGGTGCGCAGATTTTCGATGCGGTCGGTCTCAAGTCGGAATTTGTTGACCGCTTCTTCTTTGGAACGGCAACAACGATCGAAGGCGTTGGTCTCGAGGAAGTGGCCGAGGAGACGGTTCGCCGCCACCGCGATGCATTCGGCAACGATCCTGTCCTGATCAGCACGCTGGAAGTGGGTGGGGAATATGCCTACCGCATGCGCGGCGAGGCACATCTCTGGTCACCGGATGCCGTTGCCAAGTTGCAGCACGCGGTTCGCACGGACTCGGCCACGACGTTCAAGGAATATTCTGATCTCGTGAACAGCGAGTCTGCCCGGGCCCAGACCATTCGCGGTCTCTTCAAGATCAAGATGGCTGAAGATGCCGGGCGCAAGCCTGTCTCCATCGATGACGTTGAACCGGCCAAGGAAATCGTCAAGCGGTTCTCGACCGGCGCCATGTCGTTCGGCTCGATCAGCCGCGAAGCGCATACAACGCTCGCTATCGCCATGAACCGGATTGGCGGCAAGTCGAACACAGGTGAGGGCGGCGAAGAGCCGGATCGCTTTTATCCGCTGCCGGATGGCAAGCCGAACCCGGAACGTTCTGCCATCAAGCAGGTCGCATCGGGACGCTTCGGCGTGACGACGGAATATCTCGTCAACTCCGACATGATGCAGATCAAGGTTGCGCAGGGCGCCAAGCCCGGCGAAGGCGGCCAGCTGCCCGGCCACAAGGTCGATGCAACGGTTGCCAAGACCCGTCACTCGACACCGGGCGTTGGCCTGATTTCGCCGCCGCCACACCATGACATCTACTCCATCGAGGATCTGGCGCAGCTCATCTACGATCTGAAGAACGTCAATCCGGAAGCGGATGTCTCGGTCAAGCTGGTATCGGAAGTGGGCGTGGGCACAGTTGCAGCAGGCGTTGCCAAGGCGCGTGCCGATCACATCACCATATCGGGCTATGATGGCGGAACGGGTGCGTCGCCGCTGACCTCGCTGAAGCACGCCGGTTCCCCATGGGAAATGGGTCTTGCCGAGACACAGCAGACGCTGGTGCTCAACGGTCTGCGTTCCCGCATCGCCTTGCAGGTGGATGGCGGTCTGCGCACCGGCCGTGACGTGATCATCGGCGCTTTGCTCGGTGCTGACGAATTCGGCTTCTCCACGGCGCCGCTGATTTCTGCTGGTTGCATCATGATGCGCAAGTGTCATCTCAACACCTGCCCTGTCGGCGTGGCAACACAGGACCCTGTCCTGCGCAAGCGTTTCAAGGGCACGCCGGAGCACGTCATCAACTTCTTCTTCTTCATGGCGGAAGAGGTGCGGCAGTTTCTGGCGGACATGGGATACACCAGGCTTGAAGAGATCGTCGGCAAGGCCGAGCTTCTCGGAAAGCGCGAGATGATCGATCACTGGAAAGCCAAGGGCCTCGATTTTACCCGTATTTTCCACAAGCCGGAAGCGCCGGAGGAAAAGACGCGCTGGACCGAACGGCAGAACCATCCGATCGTCGATATTCTGGATCGCAAGCTGATCGAACAGGCGATGCCTGCACTGGAAAGCAAACTTCCGGTCAAGATCGAAATGCCGATCAAGAACGTCGATCGTTCGGCAGGTGCGATGCTTTCTGGCGAGGTGGCCAAGCGCTATCGGCACAAAGGCCTCAAGGAAGATACGATCTCGGTCAAGTTCACCGGCACGGCTGGACAATCCTTCGGCGCATTCCTGGCGCGGGGTATTTCGTTTGAGCTGATTGGTGACGGCAATGATTATGTCGGCAAGGGCCTGTGCGGGGGACGTATCGTCATTCGTCCGCCGGACGATACGAAAATCGTGCCCGAGGACTCCATCATCGTCGGCAATACGGTGCTCTACGGCGCCATCGAGGGTGAGGCCTATTTCCGAGGTGTCGCGGGTGAACGTTTTGCGGTCCGCAACTCAGGCGCCATTGCCGTGGTTGAAGGAACGGGTGATCATGGCTGCGAGTACATGACTGGCGGTGTCGTGGTGGTCATCGGTCAGACGGGACGCAACTTTGCGGCGGGCATGTCCGGCGGCGTGGCCTACGTCCTTGATGAAGCCGGTGACTTTGCCCAGCGCTGCAACATGGCGATGGTGGAGCTTGAACCGGTGCCGGAAGAGGACGATATCCTCGAGAAACTGCACCATCACGGCGGTGATCTGGCCCATAAGGGCCGTGTTGATGTCTCGGCCAATATGACCAGACACGATGAGGAACGCCTTGTGCAGCTCATCTCGAACCACATGCATTACACGGGCTCGGGCCGGGCAAAGGAAATTCTCGACAACTGGGAAACCTTCCGGCCGAAATTCGTGAAAGTCATGCCGGTCGAATATCGCCGCGCGCTCGAAGATATGGAGCGCATGCGGATGGGTGTCGCAGCGGAATAAAATCAACGCACTCCCTGCTTCGAGCGTCATCAGGATGATGCTCGGCATGGGGTCCAATGCTGCCCAGACCCAACGAAGGGAACGGGTGGTCCTCCAAGGGTGAGGGGAGCAGTTTTATGGGTAAGGTTACAGGTTTTCTAGAGATCGACCGGCAGGTTGGAAAGTATCAGCCAGCGTCTGACCGCATTCGCCATTTTCGGGAATTCACCATTCCCATGACTGACGGCGAAGTGAAAAAGCAGGCGGCGCGCTGCATGGATTGCGGCATTCCGTTCTGCCACGGGCCGACAGGCTGCCCGATCCACAACCAGATTCCTGACTGGAACGATCTCGTCTACAACGACAATTGGGACGAGGCGATCCGCAACCTGCATTCCACCAACAATTTCCCTGAGTTCACAGGCCGTATCTGCCCGGCACCGTGCGAGGAAGCCTGCACGCTCAATCTGGAAGACGTGCCGGTTTCCATCAAGACTGTGGAACAGGCAATTGCCGACAAGGCCTATGAAAAGGGCTTCATCATTCCGCAGCCAGCAGCGTCGAAGACAGGCAAGAACGTTGCCGTCATCGGGTCTGGCCCTGCTGGAATGGCCGCTGCACAGCAGCTTGCCCGCGCGGGCCATGAAGTACACGTCTATGAGCGTGAGAGCCGCGCCGGTGGTCTGCTGCGCTATGGTATCCCGGATTTCAAGATGGAGAAGCATTTCATCGATCGGCGCGTGGCGCAGATGGAAGGTGAGGGCGTTACCTTCTTCTATGGCGTCAATGTCGGTATCGACAAGCCGGTGCGGGAACTGCTCGACACCTATGACGCAGTGCTCTATTGCGGCGGCGCGGAAACACCTCGTCCGGCAGGCATCCCAGGGGCCGAGCTTGAAGGCGTTCACGATGCGATGAACTATCTCGTGCAGCAGAATCGCCGGGTTGGCCGCGAGAACATCGAATCCGTGGCTTGGCCGAGCGATTCCATCGTTGCTTCAGGCCGCCATGTGGTCGTGGTCGGCGGTGGTGATACGGCTTCCGACTGTGTCGGCACGGCGTTCCGTCAGGGCGCGGTCAAGGTCACTCAGCTCGATATCCGTCCGCAGCCGCCTGAGAAGGAAGACAAGCTCAGCGTCTGGCCCTACTGGGCGACAAAGATGCGTACATCCTCTTCGCAGGCTGAAGGTGCAGACCGTGAGTTCCAGGTGGCAACACTTGAATTCATTGGCGAAAATGGCACGTTGACGCATGTCAAATGCTGTGAGGTCGACGAGGCACGCAAGCCTGTTCCCGGCACGGAATTCTATATCAAGGCGGATCTGGCATTTATAGCCATTGGTTTCTCCGGTCCGTTCGAGACCAGCGTGGTCAAGGAACTCGGCGATGCACTGGAGATGCGTGCGGATCGCCGCGGCAACCGTTCGCTTGTGGCCAATGACAAGGACTACCGCACCAGCGTCGACAAGCTCTTTACAGCGGGTGATATCCGCCGCGGCCAGTCGCTGGTCGTCTGGGCGATCCGTGAAGGCCGACAGGCAGCACAGGCCATTGACGAGGCGCTGATGGGCGCATCGGTTCTGCCGCGCTGATCAAAAGACTTGACCCTTCCGCAGCGGAAGGGTCACCGCATCCACGATCATTTCGTCGTTGCTTCGGGTTTTCTGGGCCAGGAATAATCATTGATCCGGCCCGGTTGGGCTTCGGGTGCCGCACCTTGCATCAGCAGTTTGTCCTGCGCCGACTTGTCCGCAGGCGTGCCCTTTGGCGCCGCGCCGAGAAGATCGGTTCCACCATCCAGTTCCGGGTCATTCAGGCTGATCGGCGCGATACGATCGATTTTAACAGGTGCCTGCGGTGTTTCGGGCAGCGCCTGCACGGGTGAACCGGGCTTGATGGCGGCAATGGCCGGCGATGTTGCATTGCCTAGCATCTGCCGTAATGGCTTTTCCGCATAGAAGGCGAGTTTGCGTTTGCCAGCCGTAGTCAGTCCGACGCCATCATTGTTACGCAGGCGCGCGGTCTGCCCCGACACGTCGAAGCCGGACAGCGTAAAGCTGCCGCTCTGGTCGACAAAGCCCTCCCAGACGTCGACGAATTTGCCGTCGGCCTTTTCCGTTGCGCTGCGATAAAGCTCGTTGAACGCCAGCAAATCATTGGTCATGTTCTTGAATTTGAACGAAGGCTGCCCGACCCAGACAACGGGGCGACCGGTCTTCTTTACCGCTTCCAGGAATCCCTTGATCCGCGTCTGATACTGCTTTGCCCATTCTTCGCTTTGCAGTGCCGGTCCATTGACGAATTGCTGGCGGTCATTCGCACCGATCATCATCACGACGACGGCCGGCTTTTCCGCCTCGATCAGACTGCCCACCGTGGCTGGCCAGTCGCGGTGATCGCTGCGGACAAAGCCGGACGAACCATCGCTCTTGTCGACAACCCGTACGCCGGGCGAATCCATGAAGGCTGCGTCAAGCCCTTCGGCCAGCCCGCTGGCCATGAAATCGCCGATGACGAGGATGGTCTTGGCATCAGCGAGTTTGGATGGAATGACGGGTTCGGCAGCAGGCGCGGCGTTTCCACCCGCGGGTGCGGTCGGCTGTGGTTTCGGGCGTTCTGCCCGTTTGGTGGTGCGGTTCTTCGGCGGGCGGGCGGGCCGGTTGTTCTCATCAAAGATCATCCGGTCCGTATTCTCGCGATAGACCTCACGGCGCGAGCCGAACAGCATATCAAGCAGGGTGCGCTCCTGCGCTGCGGCGATGTCGGAAAAAACAAGCGCACCGGCTGCACCGAGTGACACGGATACAACAAGGCAACGAATCAGACGAGCCGGTCGCTTCATTGTACCCATGACGTTTCCAAACCTTATCGCTTGCGGATAACGGTCAATACTTCCTTGCTGGGATGACCGTCCGGATCGAGGCCCATCTTCTTCTGGAACGCCTGGATGGCATCCCTTGAACCAGAGCCGATTTTTCCGTCCACTTCGCCGTCATAATAGCCCAATGCGCGCAGATGAGTCTGCAATTCTTCGCGCTCCTTCATCGAAATCGGCGTGAACGGGCGGTTCCAATCCTGATGCAGGGCAGGTGCGCCGCCAATCTGGTCGGCGAGAAGGCCGACGGCAAGCGCATATTTGTCGGCATTGTTGTAGTTCTTCAAAACGAAGAAGTTGCGGGTCATCAGAAACGCAGGACCTTCACGGCCGTCAAGCACTTTCAGTTGTGCCTTTCCTTCGCCGCGCGGGAAGGGCTTGCCATTGGCGCGAACGACGCCGAGGCTCTGCCATTCCGCCAGGGTGCGTGAACCGGCGGGGAATTTGCGTCCTGCCGGAAGTGTCACTTCATAGCCCCACGTCTGACCGGACTGCCAGCCATTCTTCTTCAGAAGATTGGCAGCGGTGGCCAGTGCATCGGGTATCGATGTCCAGATGTCGCGTTTGCCGTTGCCGTCCATATCGACGGCATAGGCAAGATAACTGGTCGGAATGAACTGGGTATGTCCCAGCGCACCTGCCCACGAACCGGTAAGGTGACTGCGGTCAATATCGCCGGTCTGCAGGATTTTCATGGCAGCAATCAGCTGGGTGCGGGCATATTTTGCGCGGCGCTCGTCGGCATAGGCCAGTGTCGCAAGGGAGCGCACGGCATCGCGCATGATATCGTTGCGCTGCATTGCCTCACCGTAATTGGTCTCCATGGACCAGATCGCCAGCAGAACATTGCGGTCAACGCCGAAGGATTTCTCGATCGCGGCGAGCCAGCGGCTGTACTTGCGCGCCATTTCGCGGCCAGTGGTGATGGAATGTTCGTTGACGCGATTGTCGACGTAGTCCCATACCGGCGCGGTGAATTCCGGCTGAAATGACGCTTTCTGCAGGACTTCAGGATCAATCTCCGTAACACCCGCAAAAGCACGCTGGAACGTTGACGCGGAAATGCCGCTCTGCATGGCAGTTGTGCGGAAGCCGGCGATCCAGCCCTGGAATTTTGCATCGGCGGAGGCATTCGTGGCCGTTACTGCAAAAGCCAGGCTCGCGGTTGCGGCCAAAATCATGATGCGCTTTGCGAAAGCCGACGGACTCTCAAACATGTTGTCTCCTTGAACTGTGCTGCCACCTATTCCGATCAAACGATAAATTACGCACATCAAAGTTAGTAATTAGTTTACCATGGTCTCCGGGCAAGACCTATTCATATGATGGGAAGCTGCCTGACCGCATCGGGTGCCCAATATCTGGTCATCCATGCGGGAACATTACCGAGCGAAAAAAATCTTTATTGCGCCGCACAAACTATTTTCATTCTTTGCGGTTCTAATGTCCATTACCAATGTTAACTGACTATTGTGTAGAGATGGGGAGCATATTGTGACTACAGCGAAAAAAATCCGCAAAGCCGTTTTTCCAGTCGCAGGTTTTGGTACCCGCGTTCTTCCGGCAACCAAGTCCATTCCGAAAGAAATGCTGACTGTTGTCGACAAACCGGTCATTCAGTATGTGGTGGATGAGGCCCGCGAGGCCGGTATCGAACACTTCATTTTCGTGACTGGCCGCAACAAGGCGGTCATCGAGGATTATTTCGATGCCCAGTACGAATTGTATTCAACCTTGGCCGAGCGCGGCAAGACGGCATTGCTCGACGAACTGCAAAGCATCCAGCCGGGGCCCGGCACGACCAGTTTCACCCGTCAGCAGGTGCCGATGGGCCTCGGTCATGCGGTGTGGTGCGCCCGCGATATCGTTGGCGACGAGCCGTTCGCGCTGCTTCTGCCTGACATGATCATGCAGCCGGAGAAGAATGGCTGCCTCGCCGATATGGTGGAGCTCTATAATCAGGCAGGCGGCGGCAATATCGTCGCCGTGCAGGAATGCGATCCGGAAGAAGCGCACAAATACGGTATTGTCGGCAAGGGCAAGGATGTCGGCAACGGTTTCGAACTGACCGAGATGGTGGAGAAGCCAGCCAAGGGTACGGCGCCTTCCAACCTCTACATCAATGGCCGCTATATCCTGCAGCCGGAAATATTTGACATTCTGGAGCATCAGGAACGCGGTGCCGGCAATGAAATCCAGCTGACCGACGGCATGCTGAAACTGACCAAGGAGCAGGATTTCTACGGATATCATTTCCGCGGCCGTACCTATGATACGGGTTCGAAGGAAGGTTTCGTCGAGGCCAACGTGGCTTTCGCCCTGTGGCGCAATGACATCCGCAACGGTGTCATCGACAATATCGGCAATATGCTGAAGACCATCCAGCCGCGCAAGGATTGAGATGTTTGAGGAGGGACGGGATGCAGAAAACAGCTGGTTCTTCACCCCCCTCTGTCCTGTCGGACATCTCCCCCACAAGGGGGGAGATCACATCGACATTGACTATCTCACTCAAAATTCAACTCTCGAAGATTAGCTGAAACAGCCATGAAGGCTGATCTCCCCCCTTGTGGGGGAGATGCCCGACAGGGCAGAGGGGGGTGAATATCTATCTAACATATACATAATCACGCGCACGGGTCATGCGACCTGACTTGCTGAACCGCCAACAGTCTTTCTACCGCTGCAGCGTCAGCCCCATATAGACGCTGCTTTCAGTTGTCTGACGGGTATCGACCTCGCTGCGTGTTATGCGGTGACGGGCACTGACATCAAGGCCAAGGAAGCGGTTGAACCAGTAGGTCGCGCCGACTTCCGCGCCGAAGCCCTTGTCGAGACCGCTGCCATCCTTGTTGTCGCGCAGCGACGCCGTCAATTCCGCATTGACGCTCAGATTGGACCGGATCTGCCGTTTGACCCCCAGCCTTCCCTCGTAAAAGATGGAGCCGCTGTCATTGGGTGCCGTGGCACCCTCGACGCGGGTGAGCAGACCGAGATTGACATCCGTACCGCGCTGCGGCGACCACTTGATCGCTCCATCCACGCTGAAGCCGTCTACATCCGACAGCCTGTTGTCATCAATGCCCTGACGCAGATAACCCAGCGCCAGTTCACCTGACAGTTTCTCACCGAAATCAGCCTCGATGCCGCCGCGCAGCGCCGTGCGCATGCCGGAGCGGCGATAGCCGTTCGAGTCCTCGGTCAGGTCATACATCAGCTTGCCGATTTCAACTTCGGCGAATGGCTTGATGGCCGGTGACATTTCAAAGCCGCCACGCAGGGCGACGCTGGCGAAGGTGTTGTCGCGATCTTTCTGGCTGATCGTCGTCCCATCAGGAAATTCAGCCCGCCCATAGGTGGTGTGGTCGACCTTGCCTTTGACCTCGCCAAAGAACCGGCCGAACTCGTGCCGTACGCCCAATGTGGCATCCAGTTCCTGCACGGCAGGCCGGTTCGATGCGCCGGTAACGGCAGTCGGCGCGCTGGCGTCCTCCTGCCTGTAGCGATAGCCGCCTTCACCGGTGACAGTCGTCCGCTCGCCAAGATCAAGCTTGAAGCCGCCGCGTAACCCGATATTGGGTGCCGAATAATCCTGGCCAGACAGCGTCTTGTCATAGGTGCCATCGAAGTCAAGAAACGCGGAATGGCGCGACCAATCGGTCGTGGCGCGCATCCTTAGCCGGGTTTCCGAGAGGATCGCACTCTTGCCGTCCGAACTATCATCGGCATTGGTCGTGGCCCGAATGCCCTGGGAGATGGACGGACGCAGCGTGACCGTCCCGGCTCTGATACCGAGCGGTGCAAAGGGTTCAGGATCCGGTTTTACAAAGCGGCGCTCAAGAGCCGGCTCAGGCAGATTGTCCTTGTCCGTACGCTGAGCCTTGGGATTGCTGCCTGTCTCGTCCTCCAGTGCGCCTGTAGTGAGTGCATCCGGCGTCTGCCCAGCGCGCAGAGACGGCTGAGCCGGGCGTGTCCGCTGGGTTGCCGCTGTCGCGCGATCAGCGGGAAGCGGTATGTCGGTCGGGACCGTCGCGGGTGGAGGATTGAGACCGCCACTGTTGTCCACGGGCCCGGATGGCGGCGAACCATCATTCACCGGCACACCGTTCAAACCAAGGTTTCCGGCATCCGCATCGGGCAGGGCGCCGGGGCTGATGGGCTGATAGGGATCAGACGGAATGCCGGCATCACCGGTACCAGCGAGCGCCGGGGCACTAACTGCAGGCCGGGGAGCCGGGCGGGGCGGAGTATTCTGCTGGGTCTGCAGGACATTTTCGTCCACCGATCCGCGCAGCGGCGTTGCCTGCTGGGAAAATGCTGTTCCACCTGAAACAAACGCAACGCCGCTCATCAATCCCGTCCACAGACAGAGATTGATCACAGATTTGAAGCTGCCGCGGTACGGCGGTGCTTCGATGCGTGGTTGCCGATGATGCATGAAATAGCATTGCCAATGAGTTCGAACCTTTATGGAGCGTAAACTGTCATGGTTAATGACTAGTTTCCGGTTGCACCACGCGGCCTGTTTCAAAGCTGCGTTGCAACAAAAAATGGACAGCGCGCCAGCAAAGCGCTAACGGTTCTGGCCATGCAGGCAATAAACGACACTGAACTCGACAAAACCGCGGCGGTCGATTCCGCAAAGCGGACAATTTCAACCGAAAAAGACGGGCTGAGCGCATTGCGCGAAGCGCTGGACGGCGATCTGGCTGAAGCCTTTGGCAGAGCCATTGAAAGCATCGCGTCGGTCCGTGGCCGAATTATCGTGACCGGCGTGGGCAAGAGCGGCCATATCGGCTCGAAGATTGCCGCGACCTTCGCCTCGACAGGCACACCCGCCTTCTTTGTCCATCCATCGGAAGCCAATCATGGCGACCTTGGCATGATAGCCGCCGATGATGCCATTCTGGCGATCTCCTGGTCGGGCGATACTGCTGAACTCAAAGGGATCGTCAGCTATTCCAGACGGTTTCGTATTCCGCTGATTGCTGTCACGGCAGGCGAAAACTCGGCGTTGGCGACAGCGGCCGATGTCGTGCTGCTGATGCCGAAAATCACCGAAGCCTGCCCGCATGGACTTGCCCCGACAACATCGACGCTGATGCAGCTGGCCATGGGTGATGCCATTGCCGTGGCGCTTCTGGAAGCGCGCGGCTTCACCGCATTTGATTTCAAGACATTCCATCCCGGCGGTTCACTGGGTGCGAGCCTCACACATGTGCGCGAGATCATGCATCGCGGTGACAAGATTCCGCTGGTTCCGCTCGGAACGTCCATACCTGACGCCATGAAAGTCCTGTCCGACAAGCGCTTCGGTTGTATCGCCGTTCACAATGACGACGGGTCATTGGCAGGAATCATCACGGATGGTGATCTGTCCCGCAACCTTCACCGCAATCTGGTCGGGATGAAGGTTGAGGAAGTGATGACACGCAACCCGAAGACTGTGCCGACAACCATGCTGGCGAGCGCCGCACTCGCGTTGCTCAACGAATATAATATCGGCGCGCTGATTGTCACCGAGAACAACTTCCCGGTCGGTATCGTGCATTTCCATGATCTGTTGCGGATTGGCGCTGCCTGATTTTATGGGTTGCATGGAAGGTGTGTGTGGTTCGCCCTTCGACAGGCTCAGGAAGCTCACCATGAGGGAGATGGGTGGCTGCACGCCAATCGGAAACATTGGAGTTTGAACATTCTTTCAGAACAGAACTCCATGCAATCCTCACTCTCCCTCATGGTGAGCTTCCTGAGCCTGTCGAAGGGTGAACCAAGCACAATATCCATGCAGTCAGATTAAACCGCCTCGACCACCAGTGTTCCCTGATCGGTTCCCGTTATCCTGACCCGGCTTCCCGCAGCAAGATCCGGACCTTTGACACGCCAGAGGCTGTCACCGATGCGGGCGCGTCCGCGTCCATTGACAGTTGCCTCCTCCAGCACGACGATCTGACCGATCAGCTGTTCGCTGCGCCGGTTGAGCAGCGGCTCGTCGGTAGGCACATCCGTTGCGCCCATCAGCCGCCGTCCGATGAACACCGTTATGACGGACAGAATCAAAAACAGGATGATCTGCAATTGCCAGCTGACGGCGAGCAGGGGCCCCAGCACGAGGATCGTCAGGAAGCCGACGATGATGGCGGCAATGCCAAACCACAGCAGGAAAATGCCGGGAACCGCCACTTCGAAGATGAGCAGGATAAAGCCGAGCACGACCCAGTTCCATGGGCCGAGTTCCTGAAAGAGATGTTCCAACATCAGTGCAACTCCTCTAACCGGCGGTCAGGACGATTGGCCGGAACCGCCGCTGGTTCCCGGGACGGTGCGTCCGCGGGCTGGCTGCGCCGGAACGGATGGCCGCTCCGCCGTCTGGGCCGTATCACCAAAGACTTCCCGGGCAATGGCGCCAATACCGCCGAGCGTGCCGACCAGCGAAGATGCTTCCATCGGCATAAGAATGAGTTTCTGGTTGTTGCTCGTGGCAAACTTGGCAAAGGCTTCGGTGTATTTCTGTGCAACGAAATAGTTGATCGCCTGCACGTTGCCGTTGTTGATCGCGATGGAAACCAGCTCGGTTGCCTTGGCTTCCGCCTGGGCAAGACGTTCACGGCCCTCAGCCTCGCGGTACGCGGCTTCCCGCTTGCCTTCCGCTTCGAGAATCTGTGCCTGTTTCAGGCCCTCGGCGCGCAAAATCTGCGCCGCACGGTTGCCTTCTGCTTCCAGAACCAGCGCGCGCTTTTCGCGTTCGGCCTTCATCTGACGTGCCATGGAATCAAGCAGGTCCTTGGGTGGATTGATATCCTTGATCTCGACGCGGGTCATCTTGATGCCCCAGGAATGCGCAGCTTCATCCACCACCCGCAGCAGACGATCATTGATCGCGTCGCGGTTGGACAGGAGTTCGTCGAGGTCCATCGAGCCCATGACCGTACGGATATTGGTCATGGTGAGATTGAGAATGGCGTTCTGCAGTCCACTGACCTGATAGGCTGCCTGCGGCGCGTTGAGGATCTGATAGAAGGCAATGCCATCGACAGCGATATTGGCGTTGTCCTTGGTGATGACTTCCTGAGTCTGAACGTCGAGCACCTGTTCCATCATGTTCAGCTTGGCGCCGATACGATCAAAGAACGGAACGATGAGGCTGAGACCGGGTGACAGCGTGCGGGTATATCTGCCAAAACGCTCGATTGTATAATTGTAGCCCTGGGGAACGGTCTTGACGCCTGCGAACAGGACAACCAGAACCAGAACAACCAGTACCGGAATGGTAAAATCGAAACCGCTGAACGGCATTATACTCCCCCTTGCCTAGGGTCAAGACCCATTAATATGGTTGAAATGGTATGAGGCTTTTCGTTCGGATACAAGGAGCAAAGGCGAAGGCAATGTGGTTCATTGTCAAGCCTTCGCGACGATGTAGCCGGGCGAAAAGACCATATCCTTCGGACGCCGAAACGGCTGCAAGCTGCAGTGTCGAGCCGCTCGGCCGGGGGAAAGGCCCCGCCCTTCGCATCTCTCCTCGCATCTTCTTGCCGTTTCAGGCGCCATTTCGATCATATTAATGAGTCTTGACCCTAACATCAGGATCAAATGTCATCTCGTATCATCGTCCTTTATACGGACGACGCCAAGATAGACTAAAGTCTTGATCTCAGAAAGACTTAAGCGGGGATTTATACATGCGCTGGCTTGACTCAGATCCAGCCCTGCAATTCGCGCCGAACCAGTTCTTCGATCACCTGCATGCCTTCGTCTGAATCATTCAGGCAGGGTATATGGGTGAAGTTGACGCCGCCACTTTCCCGGAAAGTGTTCCCGGCTTCAACCGCGATTTCCTCCAGCGTTTCCAGGCAGTCCGAGACGAACCCCGGATTGAACACGGCAACGGATTTCACGCCGTCCCGGGCGAGCTTTTCCATCGTCTTGTCCGTATAGGGCTGCATCCATTCTTCCGGTCCAAAGCGTGACTGGAAGCAGGTGATCAGTTTTTTCTCGTCCCAACCGAGGCGCTCACGCAGGAGACGTGTCGTCTTCCAGCAATGGCAGGGATAGGGATCGCCGCGCTTGAAATAGCTTTGCGGAATGCCGTGATAGGAGGCCACGACCACTTCTGGTTCGAAATCGAGCGTGGCAAAATGCTTTTCGATGGAGACGGCAAGCGCGTCGATGTAGACCGCCTCGTCCTGATAGGATGGCACAGTGCGGGTGGCCGGCATGAAGCGCATCTTGATCAGTGCTTCAAAGAACTTGTCGTTGACCGTTGCAGTGGTCGTTGCGGAATATTGCGGATAGAGCGGGAACATGACGATCCGCTTGCAGCCCTGCTTGTCGAGCCGTTCCAGAGCGTCTTCGATGGATGGCTGTCCGTAGCGCATGCCCCAGTCGACGATCACGTCAGGATGAGAGGCGAGGCTGGCGGCCAGCTTTTCGCTTTGCGCGCGGGTATAGGTGCGCAGCGGTGATTCATTGCGCTCGCGGTTCCAGATCTTGTCGTACAGCGCACCGGATTTCTTTGGCCGGGTGTTGAGCACGATGCCGTAGAGCACCGGCAGCCAGATGGCGCGCGGCCATTCGATGACGCGCTTGTCGGAGAGGAATTCCTTGAGATAACGGCGCATGGATGTCACATCAGTGCCGTCGGGCGTTCCAAGATTGACAAGGAGAACGCCGATACCAGACGTTTCGATGCGCGGATGGTCGCTTGGCTTCTTCACTGCCACACCAACCTCACCAGACATCGTCATCTCTTTCAACTCCTGCTTTGCGGTTGGAACCTAGTGGTGAAGGGCGGGATTGCAAGGGCGCGAAAAGACGCAGCAAAAAGCGGTAAATTGCAATCCGGCATGCAAAATCCGGGCAGATATGAAAGAACCCGGCACAACATTCAAGTTGTGCCGGGCCGGAATTCGCGTCCCTAGGACCGTTTGTCCTAGGGTGGTTTACTTCGGCGGTATTTTCATTTCGCTGCCGATCGGCAGTTTCTTGATGATCATCTCCGGATTGGCGGCCGCGAGTTTCTTCCAGTCGAAACCATCGCCATAGACGTCCTTGGCGATGTTCCAGAAATTATCACCGCGTTTGATTGTATAGGTCGATGGCGTGGCGGAGGCTGCCGCCGGTGCCGCTGCTTCTGCGGCGGGCTTGGCTGGCGGGGTTGGATCCGATGCGACGGGCGTAATCGCTGTGGCAGCGGCAATGACGGAGATCCGGCCATCGGTATAGGGTTTGTAGGGCGTGTTCTTGGCAAGATAATCGGAAACCACAGCTTCAAGGCCCGGACCGTAGTCATAGGCATTGACCGCATTGGTGGCGAAAATCTTGTAGCCATCACCACCGGCGCGCATGTAGTTGTTTGACACCACACCATAGGTTGCCGCCGTATCAATCAGCTTCCAGCCGTCACCGTTACGCACTTCAACGGAAGACACCCGCTGTCCGACCGGCTTCGATACATCGAAGGCGTATTTCAGGCCGGAAACCTGAGCGAAACGTCCGGCGCCCTGATCGATCTGGCTGACGCCGTTTTCCAGCGCGGCAACCACATCGGCGCCCTTAAGCTGAAATGTTGACAGCGTGTTCTGGAATGGCAGGACCGTGAGAACTTCGCCCATGGTCACATCGCCAGCGTCAATGGATGCACGCAGGCCGCCACCATTGATGATGGCGATGGTCATGCCCTGATCCTTGACCCGGTCGACCATGGCGTCGGCAACGAGATTGCCCATGGAGCATTCCACCGCGCGGCACACTTCCCGGGCGGCCTCGATGACGCCGCTCGATTCGGCCACCTTCCTGGCCTTCAGTTCCTCGATTGGCTTGGCCAGTTCCTTGACCCGCGCAAGATAGGCCGGGTCGGGAACGACGGAAGAATCGAGCAGGATCGGCGCACCCTCGCTCTTCGTGACATTGCCGTCATCGTCAAAAGTGACTTTCAGTTCGCCGAGATATTTGGAATAGGATTTTGCCTGCACGATCGGCACATCCCGGCCAGAGGGACCCTTGACAAGGGTCGGATAGGGTCCGAGCGCCTGCGGGTCGGTATTAGACAGAAGTGTGTGGCTGTGTCCGCCGACAATCACGTCGATGCCATCCACCGCCGCGGCAATTTCCTTGTCCTTGACGTAGCCGTCATGATTGAGGGCGATGATCTTGTTGACACCCTCGGCCTTCAGCGCCTCGACTTCCTTCTTCAGGGTCTCGATTTCATCGGCAAACTTGACCGTCGGTCCAGGGGTTGAAATCTCTGCGGTGTCGGTGGTCAGTGTCGATACAATGCCGATCTTCTGTCCGCCGATGTCCTTGATGACATAGGGCTTGTATTTACCCGCAATGGGCGAGCCCTCAGCCGCCTGCGTATTGGCGGAGATGACAGGGAATTTCACCTTGTCCAGGAATTTTGCCAGCGTATCAACGCCGTCGTCGAATTCATGATTGCCCAGCGCCATCACGTCATAGCCGATGCCGTTCATGAATTCGGCGGTGTCGTCGCCTTTGTAGGTTGTGTAGAACAGCGATCCCTGAAACTCGTCGCCTGCATTGAGCACGATCACATTGCCGCCGTCCTTGGACAGGGCAGCGCGGCGCTCGTCGATCTTGGCTTTGACCCGGGCAATGCCGCCAAAGCATTCGTTCTTGCTTTCCTCTTCGGCGGAACAGGTCGAATCATACTTGTTGATCGATTCCTGCCGTGAGTGGAAATCGTTGATGTGCAGAATGTTGAGCGTGTAGTCAGCCATTGCCGCTCCCGCCGTCATGGTGAGGGCGGAGGAGGTGAGCAGAATTCCGGCGAGGATTTTTGACATGAATTGTTCCCCTGTTGCGATCGCCTGATGCTGTCACCGGTCATTGGCACCCGTGTGACAGATGCGCCGATGCTTTCATTACTTGGCGCGGCATGCAAGGGAACTGCGACAGTTTTGCCGCTTAAAACAGGGAAGATAGCCAGCGCTGATATCCACGCCGGCCTTTCGCTTGTCTATATCAGCCTGTCTGGCCGCCGCGGCGTGTCAGCGAGAATTGCTGCCCGCTTGACGAAGTACAGTTGAGCTGGCCCTGGTTCACGAGTGCGCAATTGACCTTGGACTGGGTGCCCCGGGCAAGAGAGCGCAGGTTGATTTCGATCAGGTTGGCAGACGAAAAGCGATAATTGCCTTCAGCCAGCTTTTCCTTGGTGTCATTGGCGCGGGTTTCGAAAACGCCACCGTTGAAATTCGAGAAAGCGACGCCCGAAGTATCGAACCATTGGCCCTGCACGGCATCCGTCGGGCGGGACGCCTGTTCTGATCCGCCGTCCTGAATGGGGCCGCCTGTCTGGCAAGCAGCAAGTGCCACTGCCATGGTCGCTGCGCTGAAGGCCAGTGAAATACGTTTCATCCGATCAATCTCCTGATTGGGTTGCCCCTTTAAATGCCGCGAAAACCAAGCAAAAACAAGATACAAGTTTAATAAAGCGGCGAACACAGCGTGATCAGATCAATGCGATGAAGGCTGTTGCCGCTATGATACTCCCCATTGTAATATTGAGAAGGCGCTCGGAGCGGGCGGTCATGCCAGCCTTTTGAATGATCACACCCAACCACAACCAGAGAATGTCGACGACAACCATAACGATCACACAGACCAGCCATTTGACTGTGACGTCGGCGGAGGCATTGGTGTTGATGATCGGATAGGACGCCATCAGGGATACGAAGGCGATGTAGGATTTGGGATTGGTGACACCGAGCAGGAAACCACCAAGAGCAGTACCGGCAAACCTCTTGCTTGTGCTGCCGGGTTCGATGCCGACGGGCGCCGTCACGATACTGTAGGCGAGATAGAGCAGATACAGCGTCGCGAGAATCGTCATGATTGTCATCGCCACGGGCAGCGTCTGGATGACGGAAAACAGTCCGGCGGCGCTGATCCCGGCGGCAAAAGCGAGGCCGATCTGCAGGCCGCTGTAGAACTTCAGCCCTCCCGTAAAGCCCTTCTCACGGCCAACGGCAATCAGCGCCGCAATTCCGGGGCCGGGCGATCCCAGCAGGACGATGGCAGCGAGAGAAAACAACCCGGCGTTGAGAATATCCATGATATGTCCCCATAATCATATAATGATCTCTTTATATCAGGATATGTACAAATTGTTATATTGTCAATTGGGAGTGCGGATCGCGGGGGATGAAAGGATACTGGATATCCAGTATCGCTCTGTAGTGTTTCCGTTGGGAGAACCTTGTGCGCGGTTGGGCAAGCTTGCATGTGCTGTAGTGCATGGTTCGCCCTTCGATAAGCTCAGGAGGCTCATCATGAGGGAGATGGGTGGGCTGCAAGACCATTGGAACCTTGTCAGCGTGAACAATCTTGCAGAACTTGACCCCCCAGCAATTCTCACTTTACCTCATGGTGAGCCTCCTGAGCTTGTCGAAGGGCGAACCACCCAAGCTTGTTATGCAGAGTTTGCCCATGTTCTCACCCCCCCCTCTGCCCTGTCGGGCATCTCCCCCGCAAGGGGGGAGATCACATCACCATCGACCATCTCGCGTAATTTTCAACTCTTGAAGATTGGCTGAAATGAACATGAAGGCTGATCTCCCCCCTTGCGGGGGAGATGTCCGACAGGGCAGAGGGGGGTGAAAAGCTATCAAGTTATTGTTCTGAAAGAGATATAGCTGAAACTTATCCAACACTTCCCATCATCCCTTATTCTACTCGTGTCCTTTCCGGCGGGAATGCTTCCGGAAACTTTCGAAAGTCGGGAAAGGATCGGCGCTTCGGCCTCGTGGGGAGAAAACCCATGGGACGGGGAGGTTTCGCTGAAGTTGCAGTTTCATCTGGCCCAGCAGCCGGATGACAAGGCAGAACAGGCGGAAACGTAAAATCGCCGGGGCGGGTGGTCCTTGGATCGCAAGCATCGCATACCAGAATACCCAAGACCCGCGTTCCAAGGACCGCCCGTCATTCTCTTCTTTCAACAGCCAGACGCAAATGCGGGCGTGGCAACGGGGAGAACTGGTTCCACAATGAGCCTGTCGAAGGGCGAACCACGCACGATAGGCATGCAAATGTCAGAGGAGCACGGGGGCAGCGATGTGACCCACGCCCCATGCACACCAGCAGATATGAAAACGGCAACCCGTGGGTTGCCGTTTTTGATCAATGCACGAGGATGTTGCGGAACTGCCAGGGATCGCTGGTGTCGATGTCTTCCTTGAAGAAGCCAGGGCGATTTTCCAGCGGCGTCCAGTCCGTATAGTGCCCCTTGAGCGGTCCGAGATAGGGCTTCTGGATTTCAAGGCAGCGGCGGAAATCAATCTCGTCGGTCTCGACAATGCCAGCTTCCGGATTTTCCAGCGCCCAGACCATGCCCGAGAGAACGGCCGAACTGACCTGCAGACCCGTCGCATTCTGGTAAGGAGCCATTTTGCGGGCTTCCTCGATGGTCAGCTGCGAGCCATACCAATAGGCGTTCTTGTCATGGCCGTAGAGCAATACACCGAGTTCATCCGCGCCATCGACGATCTCGGATTCTTCGAGAACGTGATGGATGGGCTGCGGCTGACCGGCGGCCCCGAACATTTCATCGAGTGAAAGCGTTGCCACGTTGGACGGGTGATAGGCGTAATGACAGGTCGGCCGGTAAGCAGCCTTGCCCTTCTTGTCAAAGACTGTGAAGAAGTCGGCAATCGAAATGGCCTCGTTGTGCGTGACCAGCAGGCCGAACTGTGGTCCCTCAGTCGGGCACCAAGTGCGGATACGGGTATCGGCGCCGGGCTGTTCCAGGAAGATTGCGGCCTTGTTGCCCTTCTTCTGCTTGCGGGCATTCTTGGGCAGCCACTTTTCATGGGTACCCCAACCGAGTTCCGCCGGTTGCAGGCCCTCGGAAATGAAGCCATCAACGGACCATGTGTTCCAGAAAACGCCGAAAGGCTTGGGCTCACCCGCGCGCTGCGTATCGCGCTCGGCAATATGAATACCCTTGATGCCGGTCTCACGCATAAGGCGCGCCCAACCGTCGCGGTCATTGCGCGCTGGTTCGGTGTGCTCGATACCAAGATCCTTGGCGAGATTGACGACGGCCTGTTTGACAAACCATGACACCATGCCGGGATTGGCACCGCTACAGGAGACGGCGGTCGTACCGCCGGGCTTGCGGCGCTTCTCGGCCAACAGCGTTTCGCGCAGCGCGTAGTTGGTGCGTTTCGCATTGTCGCCGCCCGCATAGTAAAATCCGGCCCATGGCTCGATTACTGTGTCGATATAGAGCGAGCCGACCTTGCGGCACAGGCGCATGATATCGACGGAGGATGTATCGACCGACAGATTAACGCAAAATCCCTGTCCCTCGCCGGCAGTCAGCAAAGGTTTCAACAGCGTCTTGTAATTTTCCTTGGTAACGGCTTCCTGAATGAAGCGGATGCCGCGCTCGTCGAGCAGCTTCTTGTTGGCATCACTCGGGTCGATGACGACCAGGCGGGACTTATCGAATTTGAAGTGGCGCTCTATGAGGGGCAGGGTACCCCGTCCGATGGACCCGAAACCGATCATCACGATCGGACCAGTAATTTCTCCATGTACAGGCCAATTCGCCTTCGCCATTTTTTTGCTACTCCTAATTTTTTAATCTCCATCAATGAGGGCAGCGGTTATTTCACCGCTTCAAAGAAACCATAGAGCATAGTGATGACAAAGAGCAAACAACCGTTCACTCAGAAGGGGTCAAAACTGCAACTACTGTTAATTGAAATGATCTAAAGGGTCTTCAGCGCGTCGATCAGCCGGTCACGGACCGCCATAATGCCTTTATATTGGGCTTGCGCTTCGTTCAATGACTGAAGCTGCGCGGCAAAAGCTTCGGCCACGGCGCGGCATTCCGGGTGCTTTTTCAGGGCAGTGACCGGATCGAGATGAATGCGGATGGTGAAGAGAATGTCGCCGGATGCGGGCAGCTTGCGCAGGGTCTGGCGCTCGACACGGACAAAGCTCTGGGCGATGATGTCCTCATCCGTATAGCGTGCGCCCTTCTGGTGGCTCGAGAGGGGATGATAGAGATCGCCGTCGGGTTGCAGCGACCAGTTCATGCGATAGACCGACCGGTCCGGCCGCAGATTGTCGAACATCCGGCTGATGAGACCCGCATTGCGTGTGCCCGTGCCGAAATCCGGCACGGGCGCATGAATATCCTCCATGGACCGTCCGAATTTTTCCAGCAGCGTCCACGAGGAGGGGAAGGAGAGCGACGCCGCCGCCAGATGCCAGCCGCGCGGCTCATCCTTGCGCATCAGAACGAGGTCTTCCTGAACGAGACTGGCGGCGCGATGCAGAAAGGAAGAACCGGCGTCGCCGAGCGGAACCTGTTCTTCCCAACCAGTGATTGCGATATTCCCGCCGTCCCTGCGGTAGAGCGCCGGGTAATGTTCCACGAGATGAGCGCTCAAAAGGTCGAGCACTTCCTTTTGAGCATCGCGTGTGCCGAGCTCCTCGACGACAATCTTTCCAGCGTGCAGCCCGAACAGCCGTCGCTTTTCCCTGAGGTAAGGAACGAGATTGCCGTCAATTTCGATCCAATCCTTCAGGTCAAGCTGGTGCAACCCTATGGTGAAGGGTTGGGCCGAACCATCATAGGGTGTGTGGGCGGGAGCAGTCATTCCGGCCTATCCATTTCAGGCGTCCATCGCCTCCAGCTCGTCGATGATGCCTTCGATGACGGAAAGGCCTTTCTGCCAGAAGGCCGGGTCCGTGGCGTCGAGACCGAACGGTGCCAGCAGTTCCGAATGGTGCTTTGTGCCACCGGCTTTCAGCATGTCGAAATACTTCTCCTGAAACCCCGCATCGGCATTCTGGTAGACCGCATACAGCGAATTCACCAGGCAATCGCCGAACGCATAGGCGTAGACGTAGAAGGGCGAATGGATGAAATGCGGAATATAGGTCCAGAAGGTTTCATAGCCGGGGCCGAAGCGGATTGCCGGTCCGAGGCTTTCCTTCTGCACGTCGAGCCAGATCTCGCCGATCCGGTCGGAGGTCAATTCGCCATTGGCACGCTCGGTGTGCACCCGACGCTCGAAGAGGTAGAAGGCGATCTGGCGCACGACCGTGTTGATCATGTCCTCGGCCTTCTGGGCCAGCATGGCCTTGCGCTCGCGCTTGTCCCTGGTTTTCTCCAGCAGCGAACGGAACGTCAGCATTTCACCGAAAACGGAGGCGGTTTCGGCGAGTGTCAGTGGTGTTGATGCCATCAGCGCACCCTGATCACCGGCAAGTACCTGATGCACGCCATGGCCGAGTTCGTGGGCGAGGGTCATCACGTCACGCGGCTTGCCCATGTAGTTGAGCAGCACATAGGGATGAACGGACGGCACGGTCGGATGGGCAAAAGCGCCCGGCGACTTGCCGGGGCGGGTGGGCGCATCGATCCAGTTCTTGTCGAAGAAAGCGCGGGCGATGTCGGCCATTTCTGGGGCAAAACCTCTATAGGCCGACAGCACGGTGTCCTTGGCTTCGGTCCATGGGATCACCGCCTGCGGCGTCTCGGGCAGCGGTGCGTTGCGGTCCCAATTGTTGAGGTATTCGAGGCCGAGCCACTTGGCTTTCAACGCATAATAGCGATGTGACAGGCGCGGATAGGCGGCCTGCACGGCTTCGGCCAGCGCATCAACCACTTCGCGCTCGACACGATTGGCGAGATGGCGGCTGTCGGCAATATCCTGAAAACCGCGCCAGCGATCGGAGATTTCCTTGTCTTTGGCCAGGGTATTGGTGATCAGCGTGAACGTGCGCAGATTTTCCTTGAAGGTTTTTGCCAGTGCGTCGGAGGCCTTTTTGCGCACGGCTCCGTCAGCATCCTGCAGCATGTTGAGCGTCGGTTCGAGGGCGAGGTCTTCGCCGTCGACGTCAAAGCGCAGCGCCGTCATGGTTTCGTCGAACAGGCGGTTCCACGCGCCGCGCCCGGTGATCGACTTCTCATGGAAGAGCTGTTCGATCTTGTCGTCGAGCTGGTAGGGCTTGTCCTTGCGCAGGTCGACCAGCCATGGCCGGTAGTGGCCGATCGCCGGATTGTCGTCCATCGCCTTTTCGATGACCGCGTCGTCGATACGGTTGAGTTCAAGGCTGAAGAAGATCAAATGCGCGCTGGCATTGGTCATCTTCTCCTGGATGTCGCCGTAGAGCTTGGCGCGTTTCGGATCGGAGGTATCTCCCGCATAGACGAGCCCGGCATAGGAGACGATCTTTCCGATCAGCTCTTCCAGAGCCTCAAATTCCCGGATTGCTTCGGCGAAGCCGCCGCCCTTTGGCTTGACGGTTTCCGCAGCCAGATTGCCTTTCCAGCGATTGGCGAACAGAACGGCAAGTTCATCGGCCCTTTTCAGGTCTGCCTTGAGCTCACTGCTTTCCGCCGAGGGGTAGAGATCGGCAAGATTCCATTCGGGCAGGATGCCAAGTGCGGCCTGTCCGGACTTGGCAGCTGCCGCGCCGGACTTTGCCGATGGAGTATAGTTCTTGAGATTGAAATTCATTTTGGCACCGTTTTTTGACAATCGACTGCTTGTTCAAACGCGAATCATGGGGGATAGTTTGAGAGATCGAAAGCTTAAAAGTTCATTGGTATTTGTTCCAGTTGCGTATTCGTTGGTTACAAAACGTGCGTGGGTAAGACTTATGAGGGGTGGATTCTATCACCAAAAGGTCTTAATTGTGCTGTTAACCACCCGTTGACCATGTCTCAAATCAGCTCTTTGCGTCTTGGTTTTTGCCATGCTCTCAACGTATTTGTTCTTCAATAAGTGACCATTAACCATTAAATCGGATAATCCAGATATTCGGGGACTGGAAAAACGGTCAAGGTTGGGACGACATTGTCAAACATGATTCATGCACAGAACGGCAAATCAACGGCAGGTTCTTTTGTACGCGCCAGCTGGTTTGTGTTCCTCATGGTCTTCGGCTCGATGCTCTTTGCATCGGCTCAGGCTTCCGCGGAGACACGCACTCTCAAGCTCTATTTCATCCATACGAAAGAGCGTGCTGAAATCACGTTCAAGAAGAATGGACGGTATCAGCAGGACGGCCTGAACAAGCTCAATCGCTTCCTGCGTGACTGGCGCCGCAACGAGCCTACGAACATGGATCCCCGCCTGTTCGATCTGGTCTGGCAGGTTTACCAGAGTGTTGGCGGTTCGGATTATATCCATGTGGTTTCCGCCTACCGTTCTCCCGCTACCAATTCCATGCTGCGCTCGCGCAGCCGCGGCGTCGCCCAGAAAAGCCAGCACATGCTTGGCAAGGCAATGGACTGGTATCTTCCGGGTGTGAAACTATCGACACTGCGCGTTACCGCGCTGAAGTTCCAGGCTGGCGGCGTTGGTTACTACCCTACGTCAGGCTCACCTTTCGTGCACACGGATGTCGGCAATGTCCGCATGTGGCCGCGCATGAGCCGCCGCGAACTGCTCGCCGTATTCCCGGATGGCAAGACAATGCACATTCCGGCAGACGGCAAGCCGTTGCCCGGATATGAGCAGGCCGTTGCCGCCTATGAATCGCGCAAGCGCAGTGGCGGTTCCATTCAGGTTGCAAGCAATTCGTCCAGCTCCGGCCGTCGCGGCAAGACCCTGTTCGGTCTGCTCTTTGGCGGCGGCGGTGGAGCCGACGACGAGGAGGATTCCAGCGAAGGCGGCGTTGCCGTGGCTTCAGCCCCAACCCCGTCGCGCACTGTAGCACGTGCTGCGCCCGCGGCAGCTGCTTCGGATGATGACGAAGGCGGCGCGTTGCCCGGTGTTGCCGTTGGACAGTCTGCACCTGCAGCTGCGCCGATCACGCCTTCATTGCCGACGCGCAATGCACCAGCGCCTCTCAATGCGCCACGTCCTGAGGAGCCGGTTGTTGCTGGTCCGGAAGACAATGCTGCGCTGGCATTTGCCGTTCCTGTACCATTGCGCCGTCCAGATTATGCGCCGACACCGGAAGCAGGCGCTCCGGCCACACTTAATGCGCTGGCGGAAGATCAGTCGACCGTTGTGGCCGCTCTGCCGACACCGCGTCCGACCGACAGTGCAAGCGCTATCCGTGATATGATCGCTGCCAATGTGAACACGCCTGCCAGCGAGCCGGCACCCGCTCAGCCGGAAATGGTCAATGCGCTGGTTCCTGTTCCCTTTGACAAACCGCAGACCGGTCCGAAGCACAGCGACATGATGGTTGCATCGGTTGTGCCGAACCCGCGTCCGGCCATGCCTGCCGCCGAAGTCGCCGCTGCCCCCGAGCATGATGTCATTCCGGTACCGAATGATGATCTGGAAACGATCATCAAACAGTCCGATGCGACTCATGGCAAGGCACCCGCCGTTGCAACGGTACAGCCGGCGCAAGCCATGCCGAACCTGCCTGCGACCACCGGCGGCCGCGTTGTCCGCAACAAGCCTGCACCGGCACAGAACACGCAGATGGCCTCTGCCGAGCCTCAGCCTTCGCTGCGCCGCACGATGCTGGATGCCGGTGGCTCTGCCGATCCGGTTGCCATGCTGGACAGCGGTGTGATCACGACCAGCAAGACATCCAAGCCGCGCCGTCAGGCCCAGAATCAGGGTGCCAAGGCCATCCAGGTATCCTCGGATGTGTCGGATCGCGCATTGTCGAACCAGCAGGTTGCCGATACGTCGCCGAATGTTGAACCGGCAGTCCTGCGCAACGAAGCAATGCGTGCGGCTCCGACGACTGTCTACACGGCCGGCTTCCAGCAGGCACTGCCAGTATCCGATGCCAACAAGTTCACGGGCAAGGCTGTTACCTTCCTGTCGATTGCAAAGTTTACGGCAACCAACTGATTGCCTGTCAGATATGATCCAAGAAAAAGGGCGGCCCGTTTCGGAGCCGCCCTTTTTCTTGAGTTCTTTGATGCCCGCGAGCCGGCGAATGCAGTGGAGAAGCGTCCTATGCCTTTGCCAGTTTGGCGGCTTCGGCCGCGAGCCGGGTGATTTCGTCCCAGTTCCCAGCCTGTACAAGATTATCGGGTGCGACCCATGAGCCGCCGACACACACAACGTTCGGCAGATCAAGATAGGTTTTTGCATTGGCGGCACCGATACCGCCCGTCGGGCAGAACTGGATTCCTGCAAAGGGCGAAGACAGGGATTTGAGGAAGGGCGCACCGCCTGCCTGTTCCGCCGGGAAGAACTTCAGCATCGTATAGCCTTCTTCCCGCAGGGTCATGATTTCTGCTGGTGTGATGGCGCCGGGCAGCAGGGGAACCTTGCCGGCACTTGCGGCCTTCAAAAGCTGCGGTGTGGCGCCGGGGCTGACGATGAAGCGCGATCCGGCGGCGCTGGCTTCTTCGTACTGGCGTGCATTGAGAATGGTGCCGGCGCCGACGATGGCTTCAGGCACTTCATTGGCAACGGCGCGGATCGCGTCGAGCGCGGCAGGCGTGCGCAATGTGATTTCGATGGCCGGAAGACCACCGGCAGCCAGCGCACGGGCCAGAGGCACCGCATCGGCGACGTTGTGGACGAGAATGACCGGAATAACCGGCTGGCCTTTCAGAACGGGTAATAGCAAATCGATCTTCTGGGCCATGTCAAACTCTCCGCTGTTTATGGGTTCAATCGATTTAGTCATACGCGACCGCTTTGTCCACCGGTTGCTGTCGTATGATTGGTTTCAGCCGCGGCATACCGGCGCCAGGCCAGTGACAATTTCGTATCATAACGGTTTTGTGTGAACTTTGGTCCATTATAGGCACGCGCAAATTTCTTCCAGTCATGCCGTGCCAATGCGGCGGCAAGACCGCTCTTCTCGATGAAACAGATCATCAGGTGCAGCTGCCCTTTCAACGAACCGCGCGCCTCTGTCACCAGCGTGTCGACGGTATCATATCCAAGCCATTTCCAGTGGGCTCCCATGACCTGACCTATACCCCAGGATGTGGACTCATAGGCAGCCTGCCGGTTGATGGCGGCAGCCGCCTCCAGCAGTTGCCAGCGCCGCGACTGGGATAGCGGGTTGCGGATCACCCCGGCCACGGGGCTTGCAAGGCCCTTGATGCGTGCGTTCTGCCGCTGGTCGCCTGAAAGCCGCTGATCGAAGTAGTGCCCTTCGAAGCGGATCGAGGGCTCGTTGCGGTCGCCAATCCTGTAGAGGCAGACGCCGCCGCTCTCCACCTGCGCCACCGCTAGAAGCACTGCCGGCTCAATTCCGGACCGCTTCGCCTCATCCTGAATGTCGCGTATATCCTGCTGTGAAAACATATCCTGTCCCTCGTGAATCGGCCTGTACACGTGGAATTATCGGACGCTTTGGCGGGTGGTGGATAAGTTGATTCAGAGTCTGTTCAAAGGACTGCATGTCTGTGTTCGTGGTTCGACAAGCTCACCATGAGGGAAAGTGAGGATTGCAGGGAGTTCTATTCTGCAACGCCAGTGGCTAGCTTTGCAGCTAACCCATCTCCCTCATGGTGAGCTTGTCGAACCATGCCACAATGGTCATGCAGTTGCCCCGGCGTCCTGCATCAGGGTCCATAAATCCCCGGTCCCGAAGCAAAACTCTTGAAATCATCGCTTGGGAGCAGTAGTTGCAGGGGATCATGACCGATCATACAGCAAACTTGCCCTTCAAAGTGGCAGCACTCTATCGTTTTGCCCGCCTGGAGCACTATCAGTCGCTGCAGGAGCCGCTGGCGCAACTGTGCTGCGGCTCAGGCATCAAGGGCACGCTGCTGCTGGCTGCCGAAGGCATCAACGGCACGGTGGCCGGATCGGTTGAAGCCATCGACAAGCTGGTTGCGTTCCTCGAAGCGGAGCCTGCCATTGCGGGCATGGAACTGAAATATTCCTATGCGGGCGAAATGCCGTTCAAGCGCATGAAAGTGCGCTTGAAAAAGGAAATCGTCACCATGGGTGTCGAGGACATTGACCCGCTCCAGAGTGTCGGCACCTATGTCCCGGCACAGGACTGGAACGCGCTGATCTCCGATCCCGATACGATCGTCATCGATACGCGCAATGATTATGAGACGGCGATCGGCACCTTTGCCAATGCGGTCGATCCGCAGACAAAGACGTTTCGCGAGTTTCCGCAATGGGTGGAAAATCACCGGGAAGAGCTTGAAGGCAAGAAGATCGCCATGTTCTGCACCGGCGGTATCCGCTGCGAAAAGGCGACGGCCTTCGTCAAGGGGCTCGGCTTTGACGATGTTTTCCACCTGAAGGGCGGCATCCTCAAATATCTCGAGGACGTACCGGCTGAGGAAAGCCGCTGGGAAGGCGAATGTTTCGTCTTTGACGAGCGTGTATCGGTCGGCCATGGTCTGGTGGAAGGCGAGGCGGAGCTTTGCCACGCCTGCCGCAATCCGATTGCTCCCGAGGACAAATTGTCCCCGCTGTTTGCGGAAGGCGTTTCCTGCCCGAAATGCTATCACGAACGCACCGAAGAAGACCGTGCGCGCTTTGCTGAACGGCAAAAACAGGTGAAACTCGCCAAACTGCGCGGCGAAAAGCATCACATCGGTTCCTGATCACAAAAAATCCGTCTGTCATTGCAATGACGCGATGCCGACCCTAACTAGGTCGGAACGCATTCGTGCAGCCATGAGGAGATTTGCATGTTCGACCCGAAGAAGATTCTTGATGATTTTCTGGGAAGCAGTGTTCCCGGAACTGGAACCTCCGTTCGAGATACGGCCGGCAAGGCAACACAAATGGCCAAGGACAATCCGCTGGCTGCAGGCGCTCTGGCAGCGGTGTTGCTGGGCACAAGTACCGGCCGGGGAGTCGCCGGCGGCGCCCTGAAGCTCGGTGGCCTTGCTGCTGTGGCAGGGCTCGCCTACAAAGCTTATCAGAACTACCAGTCGGGCAAGGCACCGGCGGAAACGGCAAAGACCGACCAGCCGGAATTGCTGCCGCCACCTGATGATTCAAGTTTCCATCCCGCTACAGCGCCGCAGGGTGAACACGAGTTCGCGCTTGTATTGGTCCGCGCCATGATTGCCGCTGCCCGCGCTGACGGTCACGTGGATGATGCGGAGCGTGCACGCATCGCCGAAAAGCTCTCGCTGTCCGGCATGAACAGCGATACGCAGGAATTCCTGGCCACGGAACTCAATGCGCCTGTGAACGTGGATGCACTGGTTGCCGCCGCGGTGACCGATGCGCAAAAAGTGGAACTCTATACGGCATCGCGTCTCGCCATCGAGGCGAAGACCCGCGCAGAACGCGGCTATCTTGATCTTCTGGCTGGCCGTCTCAACCTGCCTGATAATCTTGTCGATCACATCGAGGCGACGATCGCCAATGTGAAAGCGCCGATACCCCAGGCGTAACGGCGACCGGAACGAACATCGAAAACACCCGCCCTGACAGGCGGGTGTTTTGTCTCTCGACAAGACAAACAACTCCAGTCTAGTTTGACGCGTTCTGACTCGGGGCCGAGGGCTCTTTCAGTACATTCTGGCAGTGCCGATGGCTGCCGCTGCGTCAAGGGTTTAGAGAGCGTCCGGGTGGCGTGCGCTTTGTTCGGACCCACCATCATGTCTGTATAATGCAACTGGATTCATGGCCGGTATGAGACCGTCATGGATTCCTGGACAGGGGTGGACCTCATGAAAAAAATTCTCATTCTGGGCTTTATGGTTCTGGCGGCGCTGACGGGCATCAATGGTGCCTATGCTGCCGAAAAAGTAACGGTGTTTGCGGCTGCAAGCATGAAGGAAGTGATCGAGCAGGCGGCTGCCAAATTCGAAGCAAAGACCGGCACGAAAGTGACATCCTCGTTCGCGGCTTCATCGGTCCTGGCCAAGCAGATCGAGCAGGGCGCGCCTGCGAATATCTTCATTTCAGCCGATCTTGACTGGATGGATTATCTTGAGCAGCGCAACCTCATCGACAAGCCGTCACGCAAGATCGTTGCGGGCAATGCACTTGTTATCCTGACCAAGAAGGATAAGGGTGACGCGGCAGCCATTCTGAAGGCCGGGCGCTTCGCCATGGGGGATCCCAGCAATGTTCCTGCCGGCAAGTATGGCAAGAGTGCGCTGGAAACGCTTAAAATTTGGGATGAGGTCAGCAAGAATGCTGTCTTTACCGAGAATGTGCGCGCTGCACTGGAATTCGTCAGCCGTGGTGAGGCCAATGCGGCCATCGTCTATGCATCGGACCATACCGCGGCACCTGATCTCGTGGAGGCCTATCGTTTCGCCGGTTCGACCCACAAGCCAATTCTCTATCCGGCTGCACTGGTCGGCAAGGAAGCTTCGGCTGAAGGCAAGGCATTCCTCGACTTCCTCGCCAGCGATGAAGGCCAGGAGATCATCAAGTCGAAAGGCTTCGTCGGCGCCTCCGACAAGGCAGGCTGATCGTGCTGGGTGAGACAGAATGGGCCATTGTTCTTCTGTCGCTGAGGGTCGCGCTGGTTGCGATCCTCGTCGCCCTGCCTTTTGCCTTTATCATCGCGTGGATTCTCGCACGCTTTTCCTTCTGGGGTAAAAGCCTGCTGCAGGCGCTGATCACCATGCCGCTGGTCATCCCGCCCGTGGTGACGGGATATCTGCTGTTGGTATGGTTCGGCGCGCGCGGCACGCTGGGCGGCTTTTTCAACGACGTATTCGGACTGACCTTTTCCTTCCGCTGGACTGGTGCTGCGCTGGCGGCTGGCGTGATGGCGTTTCCTCTGTTGGTGCGGCCCATGCGGCTTTCCATTGAAAGCCTTGATCGTGGCCTTGAGGAAGCGGCACGCTCCCTTGGAGCCGGGCGCATCGTGGTGTTCTTTACGGTGACGCTGCCGCTTTTGCTGCCGGGCATTCTCGCCGGTGCCGTGCTGGGCTTTGCCAAGGCACTGGGCGAATTCGGGGCGACGATCACCTTCGTTTCCAATATTCCCGGCGAGACACAGACCTTGTCCCTTGCGATCTATTCGCTGCTGCAGAGCCCGGCCGGTGATGCCGCCGCCCTGCGTCTCATTCTCGTCTCGGTCGTGATTTCAATTGTCGCGGTTGTTGCGTCGGAATGGTTGCAACGCCGCCTCAGCGGAGGCAGGACATGAGCGATACGCTGTTTGTTTCCGTTGAAGGGCAGGTGGGGTCGTTCCCCATCGCCGCTGCGTTTACCGCTGGCAGCGGTGTCACGGCGCTGTTCGGTGAATCCGGTGCGGGCAAGACAACACTTCTCAAAATGATTGCCGGGGTGACGCGCCCGGTGAAAGGCCGGATTGCTATCCGGGACCACGTGCTGTTCGACAGCACGAATGGCATCTATCTCCCGCCGGAACAGCGCCGGATCGGTTATGTCTTCCAGGATGCGCGGCTGTTTCCGCATCTCTCGGTCAAGAACAACCTGACCTATGCGCGTTGGGCCGGACGGCGCAGCGCGGGCCTGTCCTATGACAGGGTGGTTGCCCTGCTCGGGCTCGGCCATCTGCAGCAACGCGCACCGGCAACATTGTCGGGCGGAGAACGGCAGCGCGTCGCGATCGGTCGGGCGTTGCTGTCCAATCCGGCATTGCTTCTGATGGATGAGCCCCTGTCATCGCTCGACCATTCCCGGCGTCAGGAAATCCTGCCCTTCCTTGAAACCCTGCGCGATGAGACGAAACTACCGATCCTCTATGTCAGCCACGAGGTTGACGAGGTGGCGCGGCTGGCGGACGAGATCGTGCTTCTGCAGGCAGGCCAAGTGACAGCGAGCGGACCGGCCGAGACGATCTTCTCCCGGCTTGGAAGTCATGACGATGCCGGAGCGCTGGTGACAGGTGTGGTTACGGCAAGCGACGATGCTTTCGGGCTGACGTCGCTCGATATTGGCGGGCAGCCGTTCCAGATCGCCAAGCTTGGCTTTGCGGCAGGAACAAAGCTGCGGTTGCGGATACGGGCGCGGGATGTCTCGATTGCCCGCACGCTGCCTGATGCCATCAGCGTTCGCAACATCCTGCCCGCGCGCATTACCGGTATAGAGACCAATGACGGGCCTGACTGTGATCTCAGCCTCGACATTGGCGGCCAGACCATCGTTGCACGGCTGACGCGCAAGTCGGCCAGTGAACTTGCACTCAAGCAGGGCGAGAATGTCTTCGCCCTGGTGAAGGCTGCATCGGTGGATCGCGGCGTGATGCGCGGCTGATCGCCTATTTGGAAAGGAACCGCTCGATGCGCTCGATAGCGCGCAGGATGTTTTCCTCCGAATTGGCGTAGGAAAGCCGGATATAGCCTTCGCCAAGAATGCCGAAATCCGGGCCGCCGATCAGGGCAACGCCCGCCTCATCCAGCAATGCCGCCGCCAGCTGCTTGGCCGGCCATCCCGTCTGCTTGATGTTGGGGAACGCATAGAATGCGCCCTTCGGCGTGGCACAGCTGATGCCGGGCAGGCTGTTGAGACCATCGACGACGATCTTGCGGCGGCTGTCGAAGGCACGGCACATTTTCTCGACATCATCCTGCGGCCCGTCAATGGCGGCGATACCGGCAAACTGGCTCGGAGCATTGACGCAGGACCAGCAGTTGACCGCGAGCTTGCGTACCTTGTCGTAGAGACTGTCCGGCCAGATCGACCAGCCCATGCGCCAGCCGGTCATTGCCCACGTCTTGGACCAGCCGTTGAGCACAATCAGCCGGTCACGGATCGAAGGGAAGGTCAGGAGCGAGCAATGTTCCTCGCCGTCATAGGTCATGACGTCGTAAATCTCATCGGACATGATGGCGACATGCGGATGGGCCTCCAGTCCCTTGACCAGCTTTTCAATCTCGGTTTTCGGGGTAACACCGCCTGTCGGATTGGCCGGTGAATTGAGGATCAGCAATCGCGTTTTGGGTGTGATCAGGGCAAGCGTTTCTTCGGCGGAAAAGGCAAAGGCATTCTCCTCGCGGATCGGCACGGGAACCGGAGTGGCACCGGTGAATTCGATCATCGAGCGATAGATCGGGAAGCCGGGATCGGGGTAAAGAATTTCCGCGCCGGGTTCACCGAAAATCAGGATCGCCGCGAACATGGTCACCTTGCCGCCAGGAACGATGATGACGTTCTCCGGCGAGACCTCTACGCCCGTCGTGGTGAGTGTACGGCGCACCACTGCCTCGCGGGCGGCAAGCAGCCCAGTTGCAGGCGTATAGCCATGGTGGCCGTCCCTGAGCGCTTTGATGGCGGCTTCAACGATATGGCCGGGTGTTTTGAAATCCGGCTGGCCGATGCCGAGATTGATGATGTCCTTGCCCTGCGAGGCGAGTGCGGTGGCGCGGGCGAGAACGGCAAAGGCATTTTCTTCGCCGATACGGTCGAAACCGGAGATGGTATGCAGCATTATCTTGTCTCACACACAATTTATGTCTTCTGCTTTGTGCGGTTCCGATTGTATGGAGTCAAATACTCATATGCAAAACAGGTCCGCTAACATGACTGATCTCAAAGACTGGACACCGCGCCCTCTCCCTGCCCGCGAAACGATCGAAGGACGCTATGTCACCCTTGAGCCGCTGGATGCCGCCAGACATGGCGACGGGCTGTACGAGGCGTCGAGCGTGGCAGATGCGGGAGATCGTTTCCGCTACCTGTTCGAAACGGCGGCGGGTGATCGTCCGGCATTCGATGCATGGCTTGAAAAAGTCTCGGCCAGCAAGGATCCGCTGTTCTTTGCGGTCATCGACAAGAAGTCCGGCAAGGTTGCGGGGCGGCAGACCCTGATGCGGATCGATCCGACATTCGGCGTCATCGAAATCGGCAACATCTATTGGGGACCGCTGATTTCCCGCAAACCGGCGGCGACTGAGGCGCAGTATCTCTTTGCATCCTACATTTTCGATACACTCGGATATCGCCGCTACGAGTGGAAATGCAACAACGCCAACGAGCCGTCCAAGCGCGCGGCGGAGCGTTTCGGTTTCACCTTTGAGGGCATCTTCCGCCAGCACATGGTGCAGAAAGGTCAGAACCGCGACACGGCGTGGTTTTCGATCATCGACAGCGAATGGCCGACCCTGAAAGCCGCCTATCAGGCATGGCTTTCGCCTGATAATTTCGATGCAGATGGAGCGCAGATCAAGCGGCTCGAGGACTTCCGCTCGATGTAGTGCTTGCGTTCGGGCGTAACGGGGCTAAAAAGGCTGCGACTGTTGTACCCTAGGAAAGACCATGACCGTGAGTGATCCCAAAACCCGCAATGCTGCCATCGCCGCAGCCTGTATCATGCTCGGTTTCGGGTTTGCCGCGTTCTACATGCCCACCATGATGCTTGCGCTGGGTGCCCACTCGCCGGTGCTGGCAGGTATTTTTGCCGCTGTGTTTGTGGTCGGTTTTTTTCTGGTGTTCTGGTTGCGTGGCCGGAGCCAGCGCCGCAAGGATTAGGGCACCTCTGCAGTTGCTTGGGTGTGCGTGGTTCGTGGTTCAACAAGCTCACCGTGAGGGAGAGTGGTGCTGTAAAGCCAATCGGAAACATTGCGGCATGAGCAATCTTTAAAAACTTGACTCCCTGCAATCCTCGCTCTCCCTCATGGTGAGCTTGTCGAACCACGCACCATGCGATTGCAAAAGTTCCCTGGCTTCCCCTAAAAACGGATTGCTGCTGTCAAAAGCAGCACGCCGACCAGCACGATAAACAGCGCACCGCCGACTTCGATCGTGTTCTGGACACGGGTTGAAAGCGCGCCGCCGCCGGAAATCTTCAACGCAACATTCTTGGCGGTGACTGCCAGCGTAGCGAGAGCTGCAACGGTGATGAACGTGCCGAAGGCCATGGCGAACACCGAGAGCACGCCGCCGAGCATCAGTCCGTTCAGCAAGGAGAATGTCAGCACGATCAGCGCGCCGGAGCACGGGCGCAGGCCGACGGCAACGATGGCCGACCATGCGGTCTTCCAGTTGAATTCGCCGCCAAGCATAGCCGGATCTGGCGCGTGCGAGTGGCCGCAGGTGGCGCAGACCTCGCCTGCGGCATGTGAATGGTCGTGATGGGCGTGACTATGCAGATGGGCAACGGGCGCGCGTGCTGTATGGCTGTGGCTGTGGCCGTGATCATGCGTGTGGTCATGATGATCATGCCCGCAACCGCAATCGTCATCATGGCTGTGATGATGATCGTGATGGTGATCGGTCAGAACAGAGCCGTGATCGTGCTTTTCCGGCATGAGATGGGCGACGCGCGGGCCAAACAGGAGCGGCAGCTTGCGCCAGAGCAGGGAAAGGCCGAAGGCGATGATCAGGACAAAGCTGGCGATTTCCATGTAACGGGCCGCGTCGTTCATCGACACGGTGGTGCCACGCAGCACAAGCCAGGCGAGGCCGACGATGAACAGCGCCGTGATTGCCTGCAGCATGGAGGAGGCGAAAGAGAGCAGGATACCACGCTTCAGCGTGGTTTCATTGGCCAGCATGTAGGAGGAAATCACCGCCTTGCCGTGACCCGGACCAACCGCATGCAGAATGCCGTAGAGGAAGGACAGTCCGACAAGGACGGAAGCCTGCCAGGGATCTTCGCGCATGGCTTTGAGCGCATGGGTCATGGCGAGGTAGAAATTACGCTGCTGGAGATTGATCCAGAGGATGATTTCGGCAAAGGGCCCAGTGGGTTGCATGGCCACCTCGTTCGAGCCGATACCCAGCGACGAGGTCTGCGCCAATGCGTGGCCGCCAAACAGCGCTGCGAGAACCAAGGCACAAACGAGGGTTGTTTTCCGCATCATCTTATCCTTTTGCCGGGCAGTCTATTTCCAGCCGGGTGGCGAAGATTTTCGACATATTAGTCCCAGTCGGGTCATTAAAGAAAGAATCCGTCAGCGTGGCCTGATTGGCAGCAATGGCTTCATCCGGATTGGGCCGCACGACTTTGGATTTGCAACTGGCGGGCATTCCATTGACGTGGATATCCGTATCGTTGACGTAGTCGATCGCCGTGTAAAACGTCGGATCATAAACACCGAAACTGGTCACCCCGCCGAGCTTCAGGGGCTGCTTCGGTTTGCTCTCGAATATAATAAGCAACTGGTTGTTCTGGAAATCCGCGATCAGGTGCTCCGGGGGGGCCATCGACACCTTTTTGTTGTCGAGTGTCACGGACTGGAAATAATCAAACTCCGAGATCGACGAATTGATCGTATTGCCGAGTTCCGCCAGCTCCTTGTCATCGAGCTTCAGGTCGCCGTTCTTGTCGAATTCGACGAGAACGGTGCTGGAGAAAAGGTCGTCGAAACGCCAGACATGACCGAGTTTCTGAACAGTTCCATCCGGATTGATCGTGATGTCGAGCCGGGCTTCGGCAAAGACGTGAGGATGCACATACGCCGGCGTGGCGATCAACATTCCGTTAGCGAGGGTTGCGACGAAAATCGCGAATCTTTGATGCATCATGCCGCCCGTATACTCAGCGCAAAGGACATTCCGAACGTGTCGAAATTGGGACGATATAACATATTCACGCCTTGCGGTTGTCCTTGAACCATTTGGCGAGGTAATCCACAAGCACGCGCACTTTTGCCGGGAGGTAGCGGCGGTGCGGATAAACCGCGAAAATGCCGCCATCGCGCAGGGAATACTCGTCGAGAACACTGACCAGCCGGCCGCTCTCGATATCGGGTTTGGCGATGAAATCCGGCATCGAACCGAAACCCAGCCCAGCCAGGACCGCGCGGCGGGTTGAAAGCGGGCTGTTGATTTCCATCCGTCCGGACACCTGCACCGAAATCGTCGGGCCGCTATCATTGTAAAATTGCCAGTTGTTGCGCGAGCGGTTGTTGGTGTCGATGATACAGGGCAAAGACGCCAGCTGTTCGGGACGGGTTGGCCGCCCGACCCGTTCAATCAGATCGGGAGAGGCACAAAGCAGAGTGCCGAAGGGGGCGATGCGTTTGGCAATGAGCGACGAATCCTGCAGGCGGGTAATGCGGATGGCAAGATCGAAGCCTTCTTCGACCAGATCGACAAACCGGTCATCCAGACGCACATCGAGAACAATATCGGGCTGCTCGATACAGAAATCGATCAGGCATTGGCCGATATCCGCGTCGGCGAATGTACGCGGTGCTGAGATCTTTATCCGGCCTTTGATGTCGCTGTTCGATTCGCGCACCGTTTCCTGCAGGCTTTCGACTTCGCGCAGAATTTCGCTGGCGCGCTGGTAGTAGGTATGCCCGGCCTCGGTCAGCGAAAACTGCCGGGTCGTGCGATTGAGCAGCAGTGCGCCCAGCTCGTCTTCCAGTTCGCGGACATATTTGGACAGCAGCGCCTTTGACCGGCCGATCTTTCGGGCGGCGGCGGAAAACCCTTCCGCCTCCACCACATCGATATAGGCGCGCATCCGGGTGAGTGTATCCATGTCAGTTCCTTCTTTCGGCGGCTGACAGAATGGCGCTGCCGAGTCGGATGAGGGCGCTGTCGCTGCCCTTGGGGCCCAGCAGGGAAATACCGAACGGCGCGCCATGGACCTCGCCGAGCGGCAAGGTGATTTGCGGAAAGCCGGAGAGGCCGGAGAGGCAAAGCAATCGCAATGCACGTTCCCGGTAGGCCTGCAGCTCATCGAATGTGGAACCGACCATGGGTGCAGCACCGGGAACGGTCGGCAAAACCATGACGCCATCGTCTTTCAGCACATCGGCAAGTTCGCTGCGAAAGAGGTCCCGGCGATTTGTCTGCGTTGCGTAGGTCGCGGCATCAATGGTCGAGCCATACTCGAAGCGCTCTTTCACGCCGGGGCCGAGATGGCGATCCTTTTCCGATATCCAGATGCCATGGGCAGCCCAGGCCTCGAATCCCTGTATCTGCCGGAAGCAGAGATAAAGATCGTCCATGGAGGCCGTTGACTGGCGGGCGGATTTTGCATGGCCGAGATGGGAGGCAACCGCGCCGTACATGGAGCGAAACGCCGTGTCTTCCGCCTCACCGAGCAGGTAATGTTCCAGAAGCGGGATAAAGAGCGGGCGATTGAGCTTGAAGTTCTGCGCGTCGGGCCCGAGCAGGATAGCGCCGACTTTCTCGTAGACAGCCATGTCGCGGGCGAACCAGCCGAACGTATCGAGCGAGGGGGCGAGCGGCATGGCGCCGGAAAGGGATATGCGGCCATGGGTCGTGCGCAGGCCGATCAGTCCGCAAAAGCTTGCCGGTGCGCGTATCGAGCCGCCGGTGTCCGATCCGATGGCGATATCGGCAAGTGCGCCCGCGACCGCCGATGCGGACCCTGAGGATGATCCGCCGGTTACCCGGTCCGGCGCCCTCGGATTGACCGGAAAGGGATAATGGCTGTTTTGACCCATCAGAGAGAAGGCAAGCTCATCGGTCTGCGTCTTGCCGATGAACCGGGCGCCTGAATCCAGCAATTTTTGTATGGAAGGCGCGGTAATACTTGCGGCTGATTCGTGATTTTTCTCAGGATTGCCACATTGGGTCGGCAACCCCGCGACATCGAAAATGTCCTTGACGGCAAGGGTATGGCCGCTCAGCGGACCTTCCACGGCTGGAAAGGCCCGAAAAGGCAGATCCAGCAGGGCATTCAGGGGTGAAATGGTGCTCATCGTTCAATAATTCTATGTGATTTGGCCCCCTTTGTTCAATGAATAAAAAAAATTCGCAGATGCGAGATTTGTCATTGATTGGACACAAGTTTAGACTTATATCGCCCTTGCCCAAAGTCGCACGTGCCCCATGGGTGTCCGCCGATCTTCATTATGGTGAAGAAACGGTATGGTACCTGGAACTAACCCCTCCAGTCAGTTTGTCGGCCTACCGCCAGACTGAGGACATCTTGAAGCAACGACGGTGCGGGCCTTTCTGGTGTCTTTCGGCTGTCCACAAGCCGGAATTACTGAAGAGGCACACCTTCATTGCCGGTAGTGCGGATGGGATCATCCAAACCAAGGCAGACAAAGCGGATCCACGCTGGCTTAGCGTAGATCCATCGCCGCATGAACTTGTCCGTGTTTCCAGCATCTCCAAAGGCTGGCTTCGCGAGAGATGGATTCATGCACTTTGTCCTGGCGGTCATACGGGGGAGAAACCCCTGCGATCGCGACTTGTTGAGGCGGCCGGAAGTGCCGTCACGATTGGAGACCCAAGATGGCTACACAGCGCATTCTCGACTTCATTAATACACGACGCCCGAATGGTCCTTGCATGGTGCTCGACCTCGAGGTCGTGCGCGAAAATTTCCACAATTTCGAGATGGCGTTGCCGGAGTCGAAGATTTTCTATGCGGTGAAGGCCAATCCTGCGCCTGAGATTCTGCGTCTTCTAGCTTCCCTCGGCTCCAACTTCGACACCGCTTCCGTTGCGGAAGTCGAAATGGCGCTGGATGCCGGTGCATCGGCTGATCGTATTTCCTTCGGCAACACGATCAAGAAGGAGCGCGATATTGCCCGCGCCTTCGAACTCGGCATTCGCCTGTTCGCGGTCGACTGCGTTGAAGAAGTCGAAAAGGTTGCCCGTGCAGCCCCCGGCGCCCGTGTGTTCTGCCGTGTCCTGACCGATGGTGCCGGTGCCGAATGGCCGCTGTCGCGCAAGTTTGGTTGCGTGCCTGCCATGGCTGTCGACGTTCTGCGCGCTGCCCAGACGCTCGGCCTCGATTCCTACGGTGTTTCGTTCCATGTCGGTTCGCAGCAGACGGATCTGGCTGCCTGGGACCGTGCGCTGGGCGATGCCAAGCAGGTTTTCGACGCGCTGGCCAAGGAAGGCATCACGCTCAAGATGGTCAATATGGGCGGCGGTTTCCCGACCCGTTACCTCAAGGACGTGCCAACCGCACAGGCCTATGGACAGGCTATCTTCCAGGCCTTGAGCAAGCATTTCGGCAACCGTCTGCCCGAGACCATCATTGAACCCGGCCGCGGCATGGTCGGCAATGCCGGTGTCATCAAGGCGGAAGTCGTGCTGGTTTCGAAGAAGGCCGCCAACGACAATGTTCGCTGGGTCTACCTCGACATCGGCAAGTTCGGCGGTCTGGCAGAAACCATGGACGAAGCCATTCGCTACCAGATCACCACCCCGCGGGATGGCGATCGCAGCGAACCTTGCGTGCTGGCCGGGCCAACCTGCGACTCTGCCGACGTGATGTACGAAAAGAACCCCTATCCGCTCCCCGTTTCGCTGACCATCGGCGACGAGGTTCTGATTGAGGGAACAGGCGCCTACACCACGACCTATTCCGCAGTGGCCTTCAACGGCTTCGAACCACTCCGATCATACGTCATCTAAACCGGCTTTGAGCCCGGTTGGGAAATACTGCCCGGTAACCACTCCGGGCAGCGATGACACGCACATGACTGGATTGGTTGAGACAATGAGCGCAGCAGAAAATATCGAACAGAACCTGGTACCCGACGGCCTCTATTTTGCCGGTGCGGGTGCCTATACAATCGTCAACGAAGTGGCGCAGGACGAGAAAGCCCGCGAAGACCTGCTGGACCGCGCCATGGGCGAGGGCCGCCGCCGCAAGTCGTCGGAAAAGCTGCGTCGCGGCCGGCTTCCGTCGGAAGGCCTTGCCTTTTCCGCACGCGGCGCCGGTGGTGCTCTGCTTGGCACCGTGCGGCTCTGGGACATTCAGGCCGGTCACGATGCCTCGGGCAAGGGCGTTCGCGCCCTGCTGCTCGGACCGCTCGCCGTTGATCCGGCTTCGAAAGATCTCGGCATCGGTTCGGCGCTGATGCATCATGCGATCAGGCAGGCTGCCCGCCTCGGCCACGGCGCCATCATTCTGGTTGGTGATCCGGAATATTATGAACGCTTCGGCTTCAACGGTGCCAAGACGGCAGGGCTTGCCATGCCGGGTCCGGTCGAGCGCCGCCGCTTCCTCGCGCTTGAGCTGAAGCCCGGTCATCTGGATGGCGCCAAGGGCTTGCTGACGTCGAAGGGTCGCCGCTCGTCGCGGGCCATGCGGATCATTCCGGTGTCGCTGCGGTTCTCCGCTTGAGCTGGATTTTTGCCTTCCAGAGGTTTTCTGATTATCGGGTCCCCGTTGCATGACGGGGACCCGATTGCATTTCGGAAGCGGCGCATTTTTGCTTCCACCTCGCAAAGATACCTTGCACCCCTACCCGTTTCATCCCGATAATTGCGCCTGACGCAATGGCGACGGGACGCAAGCAATGTTGAAAATCTGGGGACGGCGCAATTCGTTCAATGTCCAGAAGGTTCTCTGGCTCGCGGGCGAGCTGGGCCTGCCGCATGAACACATTCCGGCAGGCGGCAGTTTCGGCCAGATCGATTCACCTGAATTTCTGGCTATGAACCCGCACGGCCGTGTTCCCGTCATCGATGATGCCGGGACAATCGTCTGGCAATCCCATGCCATCCTGCGCTATCTGGCGGCGCGGTTCGGGAAAGATCAGTTCTGGTCCGATGATGCCGGAAAGCGTTCCGACGACGATCGCTGGATGGACTGGTCGCAGACGGCTTTGCAGCCCGCTTTCCTCACCGACATTTTTTGGGGCTTTTACCGCACGCCAGAGGCGCGGCGGGATTGGGCGGTCATCAACCGGGGTATCGAGCGTTGCTCCCGGCATTTCCAGCTTCTCGACCGCTGGCTGGATGGAAAAAACTACATGCTGGGTGATAGACTCGGCCTTGCCGATATTGCCGTGGGCACGCATCTTTACCGGTACTTCAATCTGGACATCGAACGCCCGCATGTTCCGAATGTGGAAGGCTGGTATCAACGCTTGCAGGAGCGTGCGCCCTATCGGGAGCATGTCATGATCCCGTTCGATGATCTCTATGGAAAACTGGATTTTTGAGCATGATATCGGACAGAACCGGGCGTTCTGCCCGATATGGAGGCTTAGTCCGCCAGAAATTCCTGGATCGCGCCGATCTCGCTCTGCTGGATCTCATGCCCGCCCGGATGCCAGGCAATTTTGACGCTGGTTCCCTGTGCCGCGAGATAATCCGCCAGTGCCTGCGTGCGATCCGGCGGACAAATCGGGTCGCGTTGTCCGGCGGTAACAAGCACGCGCTTTCCCGCGAGTTTCGGCTGTGGCGCGGGCGTCCATGGTATCAGCGGATGCATCAGAATCGCGATGTCAAACAGTTCTGGCTGTTCCAGCATGACCGAGGCCAGAATGTTGGCCCCGTTGGAATAGCCGAGACCGATGGTCTTTGACGGGTTGGCAACATCCTTGTGCGCCCGGATGAAATCCGCCATCGCCCGGGTGCGCCCGGCCAGATCATCCATGTCATAAACACCTTCTGCGGTACGACGGAAAAAGCGGGAAGCACCGTGCTCCGAGACATCGCCGCGCGGGGAGACAATACCCGCCGATGGAATCAGGCGGCGGGCGAAATCAAAGAACTGGTTCTCGTCGCCGCCCGTCCCGTGAAAGACGAAGAAGAGAGGGCTGTTCGGTTCTTGCGCCGCATGGACGCGATGCTGATAGGAATTTTTGGGCATGTCCGGCCTTTCCACCCGGTGTTTTGGTACCGAGCTTCGTAATTGCGTTGTGTTGGCTGACATATGGAGTGGCGGCAGCTCGCGTGAAAGCTACCTGCTGTTTGATGGATTGTCTTCGTGGTGGAGACAGTGAGGAGGTGTTGGGTAAATGTTGATTGACGTAAAAATCCTGATGCCTGCCTGCAAAACCTTTGGTGCGTGGTTCGCCCTTCGACAAGCTCAGGAAGCTCACCATGAGGGAGAGGGAGGATTGCAGGGAGTTATATTCTGCGAGACTGTTCATACTGCAATGTTTCCGGTTGGCCTTGCAGCATCATTCTCCCTCATGGTGAGCTTCCTGAGCTTGTCGAAGGGCGAACCACGCACCAACCTCAGTGCAAGCGTTGGATTATTGAAGAGCACGAATAATACAGCCATATATCATGTCCTTTTTTGTCCGCTTCTCGTCCGATGCATGCGTATCAGCCGATTGCACCGCATTGTAATGTTGGGTATCAACATACAGGAGAAGCAGAAAATGTCCGCAGATACCGCTCTCATCGTCATTGACGTGCAGGAATCCTTCCGCCAGCGTGGCTACTGGAACGAAGCCGAGGCGCAGCCTTTCATTGCCAATGTCCAGCGCCTGATCGATGGTGCCAAGGCAGCGGGCCTGCCCGTTATTCAGATTTTCCACGTCGACGGCGATGGTCCGTTTGCGCTGGAGTCCGGCTTCATAAAGCCCTTGGCCCCGGTTTCGCTCGAGGCTGATGTCGTGTTCAACAAGGCGCGCCACAGTGCTCTTGTCGGCAGCGGGCTTGATGTCTGGCTGACCGAAAACCGCATCCGCAAGTTGCTGGTGTCGGGCATCCGCACCGAACAGTGCTGCGAGACGACCTCGCGTCATGCCTCGGACCTTGGTTATGCGGTCGATTATGTCTCCGAAGCCACCCTGACCTTTGCCATGACCAATGCCGCCGGCCGTACCTTCAGCGCCGATGAAATCCGTGACCGCACCGAGCTGGTGCTCGCCGGACGTTTTGCCCGTATCGTGACGGTGGATGAAGCGTTGAGCGGGGCGCAATCGGCAATGGCTGCATGAAAACGGACAGCATCCGGCATATCGATGTTCTGGTGGTGGTGCCCGCAAGGGCACTGCTGCTGGATATTGCCGGGCCGGTAGAAGTGTTGCGCAAGGCCAATCTGGAGCAGAGCGCGGTACATTTCAATGTCCGCTATGTCGGTCCGCTTGCAAACGTGACCACCTCCATCGGGTTGACGATCAGCGGGATCGCGCCGCTGCCTGACGTGGTGCCCGATGATGCCATGATCATGCTGGCGGGTGATACGACGATATTGCTGGACACAGTAGCGAGCATCGGGGCGGAAGCCCACGGGTATCGCGACATGGAGATCGTCGACTGGTTGAAAGCCCATGTGGGCGAGACCCACAAGCTCGTGACGATCTGTTCCGGTGCCTTGCTGGCCGGTCGTGCCGGGCTGTTCGATGACCGTGCCTGTACCACGCACTTTGCGTCGGTTGATGAACTGCGCGCGCTGGTGCCGACAGCGCGGGTGCTGGACAACCGGCTCTATGTTGAAGATGGCAACCATTTCTCCAGCGCCGGAATTACAGCGGGTATCGACCTGATGCTGCATCTTGTCAGCCAGATTGCCGGTCCGGCCTGTGCGGTAGCCGTCGCGCGCTATCTGGTGGTTTATCTCAGGCGCAGCGGCACCGATCCGCAATGGTCGCCGTGGCTGGACGGGCGCAATCACATCCACCCGGCGATCCACCGGGTACAGGACCGGCTGGCTGCTGATCCGGCACAGCGATGGACGTTGGAAAGTCTGGCGGATATCGCTGCGACCAGTCCGCGGCATCTGTCACGGCTGTTCAATGAACATGCCGGAATGAGCATTCCTGATTATCTCAACCGCCTGCGCGTCGCGCTGGCACAGGAGATCCTCAGTCATACACGGCTTGATATGGAAGGGGTGGCGGAGCGCACGGGCTTTGCTTCCGCACGGCAACTGCGCCGGGCCTGGGGACGAATTCATGCCACACCGCCGAGCGGCGCGCGCGGGGGGGGAGTGAGCGGGTAGTAAGTCGTGGAGTGGGTGAGCTTGTCGAACCACGAACCACGCGCTACCAATATGCCATGCCCCACGCCATCAGCCCAAAAAGAAACCGCCTCGTTTCAGAAGGCGGTTTCAAAAAATCATCTCAATAAATTATCAGCTGACATCGGACCAGGGGCCGTGGAAGTCGCCTTCCTTGTCCACACGCTTGAAGCCATGGGCGCCGAAGAAGTCCCGCTGGGCCTGAATGAGGTTGGCCGTGCCGCGTGCCTGCCGGTAGCCATCGAAATAGCTGAGGGCTGCGGCGAGCGCCGGAGTTGGCAGACCGGCGAGCGCAGCCTTGGCAACCACGTCGCGCAACGCAGTTGATGCTGTCTTCATGCGTTCGACAAAGGATGGTGCCAGCAGCAGATTGTCCTGACTGCCACCTGTGAAGGCCGAGGCAATCTCGTCGAGGAACTGCGAACGGATGATGCAGCCGGCACGCCAGATCTTTGCCGTGGTGTCGAGCGGGATGTTCCAGCCGTGTTCGGTGGAGGCACCGGCCATGACGGCGAAGCCCTGCGCATAGGCGGCAATCTTGCCGGCCAGAAGGCCCTGTTCGAGTGCGTCGATGAAAGACTGGTCCGTGCCCGCAAGCTTGGGTGTGCCGAGCGAGGCATAGGCCTTTGCGGCCTTGGCGCGTTCACCACCGAGTGCGGAAATGGAGCGCGCGGCAACCGCTGCCTCAATGCCTGTTGCCGGAATGCCAAGCATCTGGGCCTCGATGGCGGCCCAGCGGCCGGTGCCCTTCTGGCCAGCGCTGTCAACGATGATCTCAACAGCGGGCTTGCCGGTTTCCTTGTCGGTGGCAGCGAGCACCTTGGCGGTGATTTCGATCAGGTAGGAATTGAGCGGACCCTTGTTCCACTTGTCAAAAATCTTGCCGATTTCAGCAGGTGAAAGTCCAAGGCCATCGCGCAGGATGCCGTAGATTTCGGCAATCATCTGCATGTCGGCATATTCAATGCCGTTGTGGATCGTCTTGACGAAGTGACCGGCGCCATCGGGACCGAGCAGCGCGGCGCAGGATTCGCCTTCATACTTTGCCGAAATGGCTGTCAGGACCGGCTCGATACGCGCATAGGATTCGGGCGTGCCGCCAACCATGATCGACGGGCCGTGCCGCGCGCCTTCTTCACCCCCCGAAACGCCCATGCCGACGAATGTCGGGTCGTTGGCGCCGAGTTCTTTCAGGCGGCGGACCGTATCGTGGAAGTTGGCATTGCCCGCGTCGATGATGATGTCTTCCTTGGCGAGGAATGGCTTCAGCGCTGCAATCTGTTCATCAACGGCGTCGCCTGCCTTCACCATCAGGATGATCGGGCGTGGTGCACGGATGTTCTTGGCCAGCTCTTCCAGCGTTTCGCAGGGAATGATCTTGTCTTTGAGGGCGCCCGCTTCCTGATGGAAGGCGTGGGTCTTTTCGACCGTTCTGTTGAAAACCGCGACGCGATAACCGTTCTCGGCAATATTGAGCGCCAGATTGGCACCCATGACGCCAAGGCCGATCAATCCAATGTCAGCTTGCTGCATGATTATGTCCTTGCTTTATTCGATTCGAACGCAGGCCCTTAGCCCGGGACAGCATTTGTATATCAATGTGCTTTTCGGGCAATGACAATCTCAGCCATCACGCAACTGTTCCATGTCGCGGATGCGTTCGGCACTGCTGTTCTGCAGCTTCTGTGTCACCCCGGCAATCAGGGTTTCCGCCATCAGAAACAGCGTGGTGGAGGAGTCCCAGGGCGAGGGGACGGCGGTGCGTCCGGCAATCACGTGACGGGCAAAACGCGCGATTGGCGATAGCCACTGGTCGGTGATCAGGACGATCTCGACACCGCGCGCCTGCGCCTTCTCGGCAAAGCGGATGAGGCTATCCTGATAGCGGCGGATGTCGAAGATGACGAGGACGTCCTTCTTGCCCATATCGATCAGCTGATCGCGCCAGTTGCTCTCCTGACCGGTCAGGTGGGTGACGCCGGAACGGATGATCTTCAGATGCGCCGCCATGTAGATGGCAATCGGATCGGTGAAACGTCCACCGAGCAGATAGACATGGGTGCGGGTGCGGCTGAGCGCTTCCGTTACGTCGTCGAGCTGCTGGGCCGAGAGATGATGAAACGTTTCACGAATGTTCTCGATGGCCGCTTCCATCAGGGGATAGGCCGCGCTGCCCTTGGGGGACTGGATAATCGTGGTCCGGTTCAACGGCGATTGAAGCTGCGCCGCCAGTTCCTGCTGCAATACCTGCTGGAATTCGGGATAACTCTGAAACCCCAGACGCGACACGAAGCGCAGAATGGTCGGCGAACTCACCCCGGCCTGAGTCGAAAACTCCGCGACCGTGCGCAGGCCGATAAGCGGATAATTGGCGATGAGTGTCTGTGCCGCCTTGCGCTCCGACGCCGACATGGCATCGATTTTTTCGCTGATCAGTTCGGAAATAGTAGTTCCCATCAGACTTCTTTCGATCAAATGTCATTTTCGGATTTGACAATTTTGTGACTTATGTATCAAATCATACGAGAGTGGAAATAAAAATACAAAATGTAACGTAAAGTACAAGTTGCCGAAGAGGGCAAAATGGGATTATCGCAGGCCACGGAAAGTGTCTGGGAGCCGGTCCGGGTATCCAACCCCGATGGCAGCTCGCCGTTCGTCATTCTGTGCGATCATGCCTCAAATCACATTCCTGCGCCCTATGGCCGTCTTGGCCTTGAACCGGACGATCTGCAAAAACACATCGCATGGGACCCCGGCGCGCTTGGCGTGAGCCAGACGATGAGCGCATTGCTCGATGCGCCGTTGGTCGAATCGCGTGTGTCGCGCCTGATCATCGACTGCAACAGGCCGCTTGAGGCGCCGGATCTCATTCCTGCCACCAGCGAACTCACCACGGTTCCTGCCAATATCGAGCTCGACACGGCGGAAAAGCAGCGGCGCATCGCGCTGTCGCACCAGCCCTATCACGCCGCTATCGAAAAACTGGCAAGCAAGCGCGCGAGGAAAGGGCTTCCTGCGCCGATCTATGTGGCGGTGCATTCTTTCACGCCGGTTTACCGGGGCATCGAGCGGCCCTGGCACATCGGTATCATCCACGATGAATATGATCATGTTGCGGCGCCATTGATATCGGGGCTGCAGGCACTTGACCAATTCTGTGTTGGTATCAATGAGCCCTATTCGCCTGCCGATCGCGTCTACTATACGCTTGAACGCCATGCATCGGCGCAAGGGCTTGCTGCCGTGATGATCGAGATCCGCAATGATCTGATCACCAAACCCAAAGAAGAAAAAGCATGGGCCGGGATACTCTCGGCCATTCTGAAGGAAATTGCTCAAGGGCAGTTTTCCGCAACGAGGAAAGCTGCAAACAGGATCTGATTGACACTGGTATCTGACGTTAGAAATCTCTCAAAAATAACGGGGAACGTGAGTACGATGACACACCAAGATTATACGGACGTTGATAAATCGGAGGACGTCAAAGCCCTCCACGGCATGGGATATGCCCAGGAACTGGAGCGGCGCATGAGCCGCTTCTCGAACTTCGCCATTTCATTCTCGATCATCTGCATCCTGTCCGGCGGCATCAATTCGCTGGCGCAGGCAACATCCGGTGCCGGCGGTGCAGCGATCGGTATCGGCTGGCCACTGGGCTGCCTCGTATCGGCGGTCTTTGCCATCGCCATGGCCCAGATCAGCTCCGCCTATCCAACGGCAGGCGGTCTTTATCACTGGGGCTCGATCCTCGGCAATCGCGGCACGGGCTGGCTGACGGCCTGGTTCAATCTTCTCGGCCTGATCACGGTTCTCGGTGCGATCAATGTCGGCACCTATTACTTCTTCGTCGGTGCTTTCGGCGGTTACCTCGGCATGGAAGACACGACAACGGTGCGCATTCTTTTCCTCGTTGTCCTGACGGGTATTCAGGCCCTGATCAACCATATGGGCATCGGTCTTACGGCCAAACTGACTGACTTTTCGGGCTACCTGATCTTTGTCACGGCAATTGCCCTTTCCGTGGTTTGCCTTTCTGTGGCCGATACCTATGATTTCGCCCGGCTCTTTACGTTTGCCAACTATTCGGGCCAGCCAACCATGGCCGCCGATGGATCGTTGACCGGCGCCTCCGTCTGGCCAAGCCTGTCGCAGAGCTGGGTTTTCCTGCTTGGCCTGTTGCTGCCGATCTACACGATCACCGGTTATGACGCTTCCGCGCATACATCGGAAGAAACCGTCAAGGCCGCCCACTCGGTTCCGCGGGGCATGATCTCGTCAGTGCTGTGGTCGGCTGTTTTCGGCTACATCATGCTCTGCTCTTTCGTGCTGATGCTGCCAAGCATGGATGCTGCCGCTGCCCAGGGCTGGAACGTTTTCTTCTGGGCGATGGGCGAACAGGTCAACCCGCTGGTGAAGGATATTCTCTATTTCCTCATCTTCATCTGCCAGTTCCTGTGCGGTCTTGCGACAGTGACATCCGTCTCACGCATGATCTTCGCCTTTGCGCGTGACAAGGGGCTTCCGGCTTCGAGCGTCCTGTCCAAGGTCAGCCCGAAATACCGCACACCGGTTGCCGCCACATGGACAGGTGCAATTCTTTCCGTCCTGTTTGTCTGGGGCTCTTCGCTGGTCTCGATCGGCGATACGCCGGTTTATACGATCGTGGTTTCCTGCACGGTCATCTTCCTGTTCTTCTCCTTCGCTATTCCGATTGCGCTGGGTCTGTTTGCCTGGGGCACGCCGAAATGGAACAAGATGGGACCATGGAATCTGGGTGAGGGCCTGTTCAAGCTTTTTGCAGTTCTGTCGATCCTCGCCATGGCGCTGATCTTCATCCTCGGCATCCAGCCACCGAATGAATGGGCCTTGTACATCACGGTCGGCTTCCTGATCGTGACAGCCATTGTCTGGTTCGGCTTTGAGCGCCGCCGCTTCCAAGGTCCGCCCATTGGCGATGCCGTGGCCAAGCGCGCTGCCGATATTGCCGCTGCTGAAAAGGCCGTCGGTGAGAGAAGCTGATTTCAAAAACAGGGGCGACCGGCTTCGGTCGGTCGCCCTGTCTTTTGACCCTGATCACATTTCTGCTTGAGGATAGATGATAATGCCCGGACATTGGAGTTTCGACGAACTAAAGCGCCACGTAACCAATGGCGAAATTGACACGGTGCTGGCCTGCTTTGTCGATATGCAAGGCCGCCTGATCGGCAAGCGCTTCCACGCAAGTTTCTTCGTCGAATCCGCCCATGATGAAACCCATGGCTGCAATTATCTTCTGGCCAATGATATCGATATGGAACCGGTACCCGGCTACAAGGCTGCCAGCTGGAAACAGGGGTATGGCGATTTCGTCATCAAGCCCGACCTTTCGACGATCCGGCATATTCCGTGGCTGGAAAAGTGCGCGCTGGTTCTGTGCGACATTCTCGACCACCATCATCATGAAGATCTGGCCCATTCGCCGCGCGCTATTCTCAAGCGCCAGCTGGCCCGGTTGAAGGAGCGGGGCTATCTCGCCTACTTCGCATCCGAGCTGGAATTCTATCTCTTCGACGAGACCTACGAGAGCGCCCGCGCCAAGCACTGGAAGGGGATGACGACCGCGTCGCCCTATATCCAGGACTATGTGATCCAGATGACTACGAAGGAAGACGCCGTCATGCGCGCCATCCGCAATGGTCTGTTTGATGCGGGCATTCCCGTCGAGAACTCCAAGGGCGAATGGGGTCCGGGTCAGGAAGAGATCAATGTGCGCTATGCCGAAGCACTTGAGATGGCGGATCGCCATGTCGTCATGAAAAACGGCTGCAAGGAAATTGCCACCCAGATGGGCAAGGCGATCACCTTCATGGCCAAGTACGATTATTCGCTGGCCGGAAGTTCAAGCCATGTCCACAATTCCCTGTGGAGTGCCGATGGCAAGACGCCGTTGTTCTATGACAAGAGCGCGGAATACACCATGTCGCCGCTGATGCGGCAGTGGGTGGCCGGGCAGCTGAAATATGCCGACGATTTCACCTTTTTCCTGGCGCCTTACATCAACTCCTATAAGCGCTTCCAGGCGGGTACGTTTGCGCCAACGAAGAACGTCTGGAGCCTCGATAACCGGACGGCGGGCTTCCGTCTGTGCGGGGAAGGCACCAAGGGTATCCGTATCGAATGTCGCATCGGCGGCGCGGACCTCAATCCTTATCTGGCCTTTGCCGGTCTGATTGCGTCGGGGCTGGCGGGCATTGACGAGAAACTGGAACTCGACAAGCCGTTCCAGGGCGATGCCTATGGCGGGGCGCGCCTGCGCGAAATCCCCAAGACCCTGCGCGAAGCGACCGAAACGCTTGCCAAGTCGAAAATGCTGAAAACTGCTCTCGGCGAGGATGTGGTCGAGCACTATGTGCACACCGCCAAGTGGGAGCAGTTCGAATATGACCGCCGCGTTACCGATTGGGAGTTGCATCGCGGTTTCGAACGGTATTGAAGATCACATCAAAAACCTGTCCCGCAGCTTGGCGCGGCGGGACAGCGCCGATTTTAAAACATAGCCTAGAGGTTTACCCATGACCGAGACGGTCAAACTGATTACCCCCATCGACGGCTCCGTATATGCGGAACGTCCTGTCGCAACGGACAAGGCTATAGACGCGGCCGTGGAAGCGGCAAGGCAGGCGCAGGCCGGCTGGTCGCAGACCAGCATTGCCGAGCGTGGCCGGCTCTGCCTTGCGGCGCTGGATGCACTGCTGGCACTGAATGATGAGATTGTGCCTGAAATTGCCTGGCAGATGGGCCGCCCCGTGCGTTATGGCGGTGAAAAAGGCGGTGTGGAAGAGCGCACGCGCTACATGGTCCGGATTGCCGAACAGGCACTCGCGCCGGTCATTGAAAATGACAAGCCGGGCTTTCGCCGTTATATCAAGCATGTGCCGCTGGGCGTCGTCATGGTCATCGCGCCATGGAACTATCCGTATCTGACCGCCGTCAATACGATCATTCCCGCGCTCATGGCGGGCAATACCGTCATCCTCAAGCATGCGGCGCAGACCCTGCTGGTCGGCGAGCGTTTCGCCCAGGTTTTTGCCAAGGCCGGACTGCCGAAGGGCGTTTTCCAGAATATCGTTCTGGGTCATGCCCAGACCGAGAAACTGCTGGGTTCAGGCCGGATCGATCATGTCAATTTCACCGGCTCGGTCGGCGGCGGGCGGGCCATCGAGAAAGCGGCAGCCGGAACATTCATGTCGCTCGGGCTTGAACTCGGCGGCAAGGACCCGGCCTATGTGCTGCCGGACGTCAATCTGGACCACGCCGTTGCCAATCTCGTCGATGGCGCCTTCTTCAACTCCGGCCAGTGCTGCTGCGGTATCGAGCGCATCTATGTGCATGCGGATGTCTATGACCGCTTCGTCGATGGCTTTATCGACCTGACCAAGCAGTATGTGGTTGGCAATCCCCTCGATGCGGCCACCACCATGGGCCCGATGGCGCAGACACGTTTTGCCGAACTCATTCGCGAACAGAAGGCGGAAGCTCTGCGCAAGGGTGCAAAGGCCCACGTCAACATGAGTGTTGCCGATGACAAGGCGGGATCACCCTATCTCGCCCCCGAAGTGCTGACGGGCGTCGATCACCAGATGAGTGTCATGCGCGAGGAAAGTTTCGGCCCTGTTGTCGGCATCATGAAGGTGCGCAATGACGAGGAAGCGCTGGCTCTGATGAATGACAGCCAGTATGGCCTTACGGCTTCGCTGTGGACCACGGATACGGATCGGGCAGCCGCCATCGGCGACCGCATCGAAACCGGCACAGTCTTCATGAACCGCTGCGATTATATCGATCCGGCGCTGGTGTGGACCGGCGTCAAGGAAACCGGCAAGGGTGCCGCCATGTCTGCCATCGGCTATGGCAACCTGACCCGTCCAAAATCCTTCCATCTGCGCGAAGCGATCTGACTTTCTGAAAGAGACACACCATGAGCAAGCTGATTTCCAAATGGAACTATCCGACCACCGTTCGCTTCGGTGCAGGGCGTATCAAGGAACTGCCCGAGGTTCTCGAGGCAACCGGCATTAAGAGGCCGCTTTTTGTCACCGATCCCGGCTTGGCAAAACTGCCCGTTGTCGCGAGCACGCTGAAAATCCTTGACGATGCGAAAGTGCCCTACGGCGTCTTCTCCGAAGTTAAACCCAACCCGGTTGAATCCAATCTCACCGCCGGTATTGCCGTGTTCAAGAAGGGCAAGCATGACGGTGTCATCGCCTTCGGCGGCGGCTCGGCGCTGGACCTCGGCAAGCTTATCGCCTTCCAGGCGGGCCAGACCCGGCCGGTATGGGATTTCGAGGATGTGGGCGATTGGTGGACCCGCGCCAACAGTGATGTGATCGCGCCGATCATTGCCGTGCCGACAACGGCGGGGACGGGTTCGGAAGTCGGCCGTGCTGGTGTCATCACCAATGAAGAGACCCACACCAAGAAGGTGATCTTCCATCCGAAACTGCTGCCGGCGATTGTCATTGCCGATCCGGAACTGTCGGTCGGCATGCCCGCCTTTATCACAGCCGGTACGGGCATGGATGCTCTGGCGCATTGCCTCGAAGCCTATTGCGCGCCGGGTTATCATCCGATGGCCGACGGTATCGCGGTTGAAGGTATCCGTCTTGTGTTCGAAAACCTGCCCAAGGCCTATGCCAACGGCAAGGATCTGACTGCACGCGCCCATATGATGAGCGCGGCAGCCATGGGCGCGACCGCCTTCCAGAAAGGTCTCGGCGCGATCCATTCCCTGTCACATCCCATCGGTGCCCTGTACGACACCCATCACGGCATGACCAATGCAGTCTTCATGCCCTATGTGCTCGCATTCAACCGCGATGCGGTGGAAGAGCGTATCGCGCGGCTTGCCAGCTATATCGGCATCAAGGGGGGCTTCGACGGTTTCGCCAAGTCGATCATCAAGCTGCGCAAGGAGCTGAAAGTGCCGCACACGCTGCCGGGCCTGATCAAGGATCTCAACATGAGCAAGAAGCAGAAGGAACTGGTTGCCGACATGGCCATCGTCGATCCGACTGCCGGCGGCAATCCGGTCAAACTGACAAAGAAGGCAGCGCTCAAGCTGCTGGATGAAGCGATTGGAGGATAGGCTCTGAGCCTGCTTTCAACCGTCAAATTGAAAGGCGCTGGAAACAGCGCCTTTTTGCTGGTTTATGCAGGGATGACCAGCGTTTGATGATAGCGCCAAAGCTTCTTGTCGGCGGTCAATAGCGGCATCGCTTCATATAGAGCTTGGGCAATCATTATGCGATCAAACGGGTCAGCATGATCCGGGTATTGGGCCAACGAAGTAAGGGCCAGCGTGTGGTCAATGCTGATTGGCAGTTCGATCATTCCTGTCTGATGAAACGATGCCCTGGCCTCAAGTGGGTGAAGAGCTAACTGCCCCTTGCCGTGCATGATCGCGATTTCCCATATGACAGCGCTGCTGATGAACAAGGAATTTTCGGGATCGTCTGCAATATCCTTGATTTTCTGTGAAGCGTTGGGGTTGCCCGCAGCAATCCAGATGGCGATGTGCGTATCGAGCAAAACTTTCATGGAAAGATGTCTTGCTCGCCACTTACTTCAAAGTCAGCTGCTATCTCGCCATCGCCTGCATTAAACTCCTCTACCGTTTCAGGCAGGTTCAAGCCGGCAAGAATATGGTGGGCTGCGCCGAAGCGCTTCGGAGCACTATAAGGCACAAGCCTGGCAACGAGCTTGCCATTACGTGCCAGAACTATCTCGTTTTCGCGGCCCGATTCCAAACCCTCCACCAAGCTTGAAAGCCTGGTTTTTGCATCGTGCATATTCACGGTGACCACGACACTATCCTATTAGCTAATGCAGCTTAGCTAATAGGACATTTGCTGATTGCAAGCAACGTTGCTTGTCAGTGCTCCAGAACCAGCAGATCCTTGGCGGCAAGGCTGACCTTGACGTCTTCACCCGGTACAGGCGGTGGCGCGCTTGGGTCGTTGAACGTATCGAATGAGACCGTATTTTCGCCGAGCGATGCGCGGATGCGGATAACCGAGCCGAGGAAGTGCACGCTGTTTATCCTGCCGTCCAGCGTTGTTTCGCGGCTGCCGGTTGCCGCGCCGAGGCTGACGGCCTCGGGGCGCACGGCAAGTGAAATCTTGTCGCCGGTCTTGTGACCATTGAGTCGCTTCAAGCCAATCGAGACATCCTTGCCGTCAACCGTGATCATGCCTGTGGCCGCATCGCGCACGACCGCGTCCAGCGTGTTGAGCGTTCCGACAAACGAGGCGACAAACCGCGATGAGGGGTGATTGTAAATCTCGAATGGCGCTCCGACTTGCTCGGCTTTGCCTTCATACATGACGACGATGCGGTCGGAGATCGACAGGGCTTCTTCCTGATCGTGGGTGACGAAAATCGTGGTGATGCCAAGCTTGCGCTGGATCGCCCTGATTTCTTCACGCAGCGAAACACGGATCTTGGCATCGAGCGCTGACAGGGGTTCGTCGAGCAGGAGGACCTGCGGCTTGGTGGCAAGGGCGCGCGCAAGGGCAACGCGCTGCTGCTGGCCGCCGGAGAGCTGATAGGGAAAGCGTTCGGCCAGATGGTCCAGCTTGATCAGCGACAGCATCTCATGCACCGTCGCATTGATCTCCGCCTGCGGTTTCTTGGCGACCTTGAGACCGAAGGCAACATTCTGTGCCACGGTCATGTTGGGAAAGAGGGCGTAAGCCTGAAACACCATGCCGATATTGCGCTGGTTGGGCTTGAGGTTGACAACATCCTTGCCGCCAATGCTGATCGTGCCTGACGTCGGTGTTTCAAAGCCGGCGACCATGCGCAGGACGGTGGTCTTGCCGCAACCGCTGGGTCCGAGGAAGGAGATGAATTCGCCTTTCTCGATGTTCAGATTGAAATCATGAACGACCGTTGTCGCTCCAAAACTCTTTTTCAAATGGCTGATAGTGAGAAATGACATTGGCAAGGTTCCCGATTATCGCTTGGTTGCAGCGAGGGATTTGTTGAAGCGAGTGACGATCTGGATCAGCCCCATACAGACCCAGGTTATGGCAAAGGCAATGACTGAAAGCGCCGCTGGCTCATAGGCGCGGTTGGCGCCGAGCAGCTGCAGGAACGGTCCGAAAGCCGGGCGGTTCAGCAGGGCTGCCATGGTGAACTCACCAATGACGATGGCGAAGGTCAGAAACGCGCCTGAGAGAACCGCAACGAGCACATTGGGTAGAATGATGCGCGACATGATGGTTATCCGGCTTGCCCCAAGGCTTTCAGCGGCTTCCGTCATGGTGCGGATATCAATCGCGCCAAGCCCGGTATCCACGGCACGGTACATGTAGGGCAGGGCCAGCGTCGTGTAGCCGAAGCACAACAGGATGTTTGTTCCTATTGCGGAGCCGGTCAGCGGCAGGATGGAAGATGTGTTGTAGAGCCTGATGTACCCGAACACGATGACAATCGCGGGAATGACCAGCGGCAGCAGCGTGATGAATTCAATAAAGGGCCGCCAGCCCGGCAGACGCAGACGCACCCAATAGGCTGTTGGAACCACCAGCAGGACGCCAACCAGGATGGTGGCGATTGCCATCACGACGGAATAGGCGAAGGTCGCCTGAAAACCGGGATCGCTCAACACAACCCAGTAGGCATCGAGCGAATAGACACCGCGCCGCATGCGCAAGGAAAATTCAAACAGGCCTATCAACGGCAGGGCAAAGTAAAGAATGCCGAACGCGAGCGCGATCCAGGACCAGAAGCGATTGATCTTCATTTGAGCCACCGTTCACTGCGGGCGCGCATCCAGATGTAAATCCCATTGGAAATGCCTGTTATGACAATCATACCGAAGGCCAAGGCATAACCGAGCTGCGGATCCTGCAGGACATCGCCCCGAATCTGGGCATACAGAACGATTGGAACGATGCTCAGGGACGAGCCGGTCAGCGCATAGGCCGTGGCAATCGCACCGAAGGAATTGGCGAAAAGCAGAAGAATGGTACCAAGCAGCGCAGGCCAGAGGATCGGGAAAGCAACCATGCGCCAGTACTGCGGTCCGGTCGCGCCAAGAATGGTGGCGGCTTCCTTCCATTCGCGTTTCAAACCGTCAAGCGCCGGCGTGATGATCAGGACCATCAGCGGAATCTGGAAATAGAGATAGGTGATTGTCAGGCCCCAGAAGCTCAGGAGATTGAAACCGTGGGCGTAGAGGTTGAACCCGAAGACATTGACCAGCAGATAGGTAACGAGGCCCGTACGTCCGAGTGTGAACAGGAAGGCATAGGCGAGGGGAACACCGGCGAAATTCGATGCCACGCCCGAAAACGTCATCATCGGTGCCCGGATCCAGCTGGGCAGGCCGCCCAACGTAATTGCCGCAGCAATACAGAAGCCGATGAATGCACCGAGAAGCGCCGATGTCAGCGAAATCTTGATCGAGATCAAGTAGGCATCCATGATGGATGGCTGAAACAGGTTTGCGAGATTGGCTAGGGTCAGATTGCCCTGCGCGTCCTGGAATGCACCGGCAACGAGATAGATCGTCGGCAAAACCAGAAACATCACGGCAAACAGGAAGAACGGCATGACGCCGAGCCAGTCGAGCGACAAGCGCTTGCGCTCCTGGGCAGCGACAGGCGGAACAGAGGGGGTGCTTGCTTCTGAAATCGCGCTCATGAGATTTTGGAAACCGCTTTCTTGGATACAATATAGCCGCTACCGCAAATTTTGCGAAGCGAACAAACTGACCGTCAATTCAAGCAATAAATGTCTGGTCAAGCAATAAACGTCTGGTCTCTGAATAAGGGAATCCCCGCGGATGTTTCCACGGGGATTCGATCTTCAGAGATTATTTGACGTTCGCGCCGACAACCTTGTCCCAGCCCTTGGTGATGACGTCCTTGGCCGCAGCCTGTTCATCAAGCGTCGGGAAGAATGCCTTTTCGTAGGCCGCTGCTGGTGGCAGCTTGTCGAGGACTTCCTTCGGTACCTTGTTGTTCTTTACCAGATCCTTGAAGCGCGTCGGATGGCAATAGCCCTTGAGGTAACCAATCTGGCCCTCATCGGAATAGAGATATTCCATCCAGAGCTTGGCTGCATTTGGATGCGGTGCATAGGCGCTGATGGCCTGGACGTAGACGCCGGCGAGAACGCCGGAGGTCGGAACGACGACTTCAACTGGCGGGTTGCCCTTGAGCGTATCGCGGCCCGAAAGCGCGTTGTAGTCCCAGTTGATGATGATCGGGGTTGCGCCCTGTGCGAGTGTACCCGACTTGCCGATAACCGGAACGAAGTTACCAGCCTTGTTGAGGTCGGCAAAATACTTCAGGCCAGCTTCGGCAGCGGCTGCACCGGGCTTGGCGCCCGTGGATGCACCGGCCGCTTGCACGGCCAGAATGGCCTGGTTCGAAGCGCGCGGATCACCGGCAAGCGCAACGGAATTTGCATATTCCGGCTTGAGCAGATCAGCCCAATCTTTCGGAACATTCTTGACGATATCGGTGTTCACTTCGAGTGACATGACGCCGTAGTAGTCGCCATACCAATGGCCGTCAGCGTCTTTCAGTTCGGCCGGGATCGAATCCCAGGTGGAAACCTTGTAAGGCAGTGTCAGGCCGTCTTTCTTGGCATCGGGGCCAAAGGAAAGGCCTACGTCGATGACGTCAGGCGCCTGCGGCCCCTTGTTGTCCTTGTTGGCCTTGATCGCTTCGACTTCGTCCTTCGATCCGGCATCCGGATTGAGTTCGTTGACCGTCAGGCCATACTTTGCCTTGAAGCCGGCAATGATATCACCATAACCACACCAGTCGTGCGGCAATGCGATCGTCGTCAGCGAGCCTTCCTTCTTTGCAGCGGCAACCAGATCAGCCGGTGCGTCCGCGAAAGAAAGCGTTGTGCTTGCGAACAGCAGAGCTGTCGATAGAGAGAGCAAGCGTTTTGAAGAAACAACCATTTTAACACCCCTGTTTAAGCGACAAACGTCATTGGCTCTTTTTTCGACGTTCCTGCCTCCCGATATAGGGCTCTCATGTCAGTTAGATGACAGGCCCACGAACGTCTTTTCCTGAGCAGTGGAAAGAAGTGAAACATTTTTTTGGTGGCTTAGCAATTCGCAGTTAGTGGAATTCTGGCGTTGCTTCGATCAACGGCTGTATTGCTCTCATAACGACAAAAACATTGGCATGCGCGGCAGTTAGCCGAATAATGAATGTCGCATTTGATTTCCTGCGACATGCTCATCCACAAGGGTCGATCGCGTCATGAAAAATTCTGTTAGGGGACTAATATTATTTTTCATGAATCCGGCGAATGAGCTGCTGTGAAAATCACGCCGTTGCCAGTTTCGGCTGGGCCGGCGTGGCCGGATTCGGGTCGCAATTTCGACCAATCCCTGCTAGGAAATCAGGCGTCATGACGATCAAGGTAGGGACTATGCAGCAGACTTCTGCAGCTGATGGGTTCGTGGTTCGACAAGCTCACCATGAGGGAGAGTGGTGCTGTAACGCTAATCACAAGCATTGCGGGAGATGGCAATCACCTGTGTTGCAGAATATAGCTCCCTGCAATCCTCACCCTCCCTCATGGTGAGCTTGTCGAACCACGAACCGCGCCTCATGCACCGCAACCGCGATGGGATGCTAGTGCCCGCCACCACCACCGCCGCCTGCGGCTGCCGGTTTGCGCATGAGCACGGATAAAAAGGCAAGCGTGGCGAACAACATTGTCAGGATATAGAAGACATCTATAAACGACATCAATGAGGCCTGCCGGTGAACCATCGCGGAAATCTGGCTGAGCGCGGCGGTGGAGCCATCAATGCCGTGGGACGCGAAATTCTTGCTCATGCTGGCCATCAGCTCTTCCGCTTCCGGATTACCCCAGCGGACATTTTCGGAAAGCTGGGCATAATGCAGGACACCGCGATCTGTCAGAACCGTGTTGATGACGGCAAGGCCAACGGCGCCGCCGAGGTTGCGGGTGAGGTTGAACAGGCCCGATGCGTTCTTGAGCCGGGACAGCGGCAAGGTCCCAAGTGCCAGATTGTTGATTGGTACCATGCACAGCATCAGTGAGCAGCCGCGCAGGATCTGTGGCAGCAGCAATTCATAGAAATCCCAGTCGGCGGTGAGGCCGGTCACTGTCCACGTACCTGCGGCAAAGCCGGCAAAGCCAATCATCATCATGAGGCGCGGGTCCATCCGGGTGGACAGGAAACCGGCCACTGGTGCCGTCATGAACATGGCCAGGCCGCTGACAAACAGCGCTTCGCCGATCATGAGTGCGTCATATCCCCTGATCCGGCCGAGATAGACCGGATAGAGATAGGTCAGGCCATAAAGACCGACACCCATGATGAAGGAAAATACAGATCCAAAGGCGAAATTCAGGTTCTTGAAGGCGCGCAGGTCGACGATCGGCTCTTCGGCGGTGAAGGCGCGATAGAAGAACAGCAGGGCACCCATCACAAGAACGATGGCGAAGAAGAAGATCGTGCTGTCCTGCAGCCAGTCGTTGCGCGGACCCTCTTCAAGCACATATTCGAGCGATCCGAGGAATGCGGCCATGCCGGCAAGGCCCCACCAGTCGAACTTGCTGAACAGCGACTTGTCGCCCTTGTCGAAGTCGATGAGGTTCCACGCGGCAAAAGCAACGATGATGCCGGGAATAACGTTGACGAGGAACAGCCAGTGCCAGGAAAAGGCGTGGCTGAGATAGCCGCCGACGGTCGGTCCGATGGTTGGCGCGAGCGTTGCCACAAGGCCGATGATCGGTGAGACGATCGAGCGCTTGGATGGCGGGAAAATAGTGAAAGCCGCAGCGAACACGCTGGGGATCATGCCACCGCCGATAAAGCCCTGAATGGCGCGGTAGACGATCATCTGATCAATATTCGTGGCCGTAGCGCACAGGATGCTGGCGGCGGTGAAACCCGCGGCGGAAACCGTGAAGAGGACACGTGTCGACAAAAGCCGTCCGAGAAAGCCGGACAGCGGGATCATGATGACTTCGGCGATGAGGTACGAGGTCTGCACCCAGGAAATCTCGTCGGAACTGGCGCTCAGGCCCGCCTGAATTTCCGCAAGGGAGGCCGAAACGATCTGGATGTCGAGAATGGCCATGAACATGCCGAAGACCATCGCCACGAAGGCGATGGCTTTCTTCCGGTCAATATGATCGGACGGCACGGCCGGTGCCGCTGGCTTTCCACTGATGGTCGTGCTCGACATGATACCGGATCCGGTGCTGGTTGTGCTTACTTGGCCGGAGCCGTGCGTGTATCGACGTCAACGATGACGCTCAAACCGGCCTGGAGCCTGCCTGAAGCCAGAACGTCGGCGGGCAGGGCTATACGGACGGGCACGCGCTGAACAACCTTGGTAAAGTTGCCCGTCGCGTTTTCAGCCGGAAGCAGCGAGAATACGGCGCCCGAGGCCGGCGCAACTGACGCGACGGTGCCTTCGAACGTGTCGCCGGACAGCGCATCGACACGCACCCGGACTTTTTGGCCCGGTACAATGTCACGCAGCTGCGTTTCCTTATAGTTCGCGTCGATATAGAGCTCGTTGACAGGAACCAGAGCGGCAAGGCGCTGGCCGGGACTGACGAGATCGCCCTTCTTGGCCGAGAGGTTGCCGATGACACCGTCAATCGGTGCGCGGATGACCGTGAAGGCGAGATCGCGCGCCGCCTTGTCCTTGCTCAGCTGCAGCGAGGCAATGGAGCCCTCGGCTTCCTTGAACTGCGCCTCAAGTACGCCGACATTGGCAACGGCTGCCGCAATTTGCGCGTCGGCGGAAACGAGATTGGCCTTGGCCTGATCAAGGGCGGCGGTCGCATCATCCAGCTGTGACTGGGAAGCAAAGCGCGTCGCATGCAACTGGCCTGCGCGGGTTGAAGCAGCTTGTGCATTGGTCAGAACCGCCTGTGCGGCCACTTTGCCGGCTTCGACCTGCTGCACGGAAGCCTTGGCGGCCTCCGTCTGGGCCTGAATACGCAGAAGCGTCAGGCGCTGGGTCGCGATTTGCGCCTCGGCTTGTTCTTCCGCAATCGTATAGTCGCCATTGTCGAGTGTGATCAACGGATCGCCTGCCTTGACGCGCTGATTGGCAACGACATTGATCGTATCGATATAGCCGGTGATCTTCGGAGCAATGGCCGTGATGTCGCCCTGAATATAGGCGTCATCGGTGGAAACCATGAAGCGGCCCGTTGTCCACCATTCGTGGCCATACCAGGCACCGGCGCCAACAGCAGCGATAATAATGACGGGCAAGACAAAGCGCCTTACCGAACGCTTGGGCGGAGCAGGGGTCGCGGTCACGGGCGATGCAACTGCATCATGCTGCGGGGCCTCATCTTTCACCGGTGCTTCCACCTTGGAAGCAGGAGCGGGTGATGGGAACTGGCGAATCTCAGCCTCGTTAGTGGATTTCGGCGCGGACATGAAGAGCTCTTTCTAGAGACGGTCAATCTGAAATCTGATTGAACCAATCGGTTCGATCGTTGACATACCTCAAATGAGAGCGCATATCAAGTGGATCGAACCGCTTGGTTCGAAAAAGAATCGAAAACGAGGAAACTTGACTAATATGTCGTCTACCAAGGCATCTGTTGTTGACCCCGACATGACTCCCATAGAGCGTCCCGGCCGGCTGGCCGCCGGTCAGGACCCGGTCAAACGCCAGCAGATTCTGGATGGGGCCAATCGCGTCTTTTCGCAGATGGGCTTTGATGCGGCCAGCATGAACGACATTACCCGTGAAGCGGGCGTGTCTAAGGGCACGATCTATGTCTACTTCAGCAACAAGGAAGAGCTGTTCATCGATCTGTGCCAGCAATACAAGATTGCGCTCTTTGACGGTATCTATCAGGCTCTGGAGAGTAACAACGGCGACCTGCGCGAAGCTCTGATCCAGTTTGGTATCTCGCTGTCGACGCTGATTACATCGAATGTCGGCATTCAGGCGCAGCGGGTTATCATAGGCGTGGCGGAGCGTATGCCTTCGATGAGTTGCAGCTTCTACGAAAAGGGCCCGAAAAAAGGCCTCGCTCTCGTGCGTGCGCTGCTGGACAAACACGTCGCAGAGGGAATGCTTGTCATCGAGGATACGGAACTGGCAGCCTATCAGCTTTCAGACCTTTTTCATTCGGGTCTGCTGCGCCGGCGTCTGTTCGGCCAGATGGAACGGGAACCGGAACCGGAGCAAATCCGCAAGACGGTGACCGCGGGCGTTGATATGTTCCTGAGGGCCTATAAAGCCTGATCGGGTGGTCCGATAAGAATCAGGCTGTTCCGCAAGCGGCACAAACGCCGCGGATTTCAATCGTCGTCTTGGTTTGCTTGAAACCGTTGTCGGTTGTCCACTGACGGACCCGCTGGGTTATGACGTCGTCGGAAAATTCTGAAACCTGCCCGCATTTCTCGCAAATGGCGAAAGCAGTCATGCCGTGACTATGGCTGTGATTATGGGGATGGGCGCAGGCGACGAAGGCATTGATGCTCTCGAGGCGGTGCACCATGCCATAGTCAAGCAGCTTTTCCAGTGCACGATAGACCTGCAGCGGCGCCCGAAAACCATCACCGCGCAACTGGTCGAGAATCGTATAGGCACTGAGGGGCCCGTCGGCGCGAGACAATGTATTGAAAACCAGCGTCTGGTTTTTTGTCAGCTCATGGGCGGTTGTCATTGCCTTCGGTCTCCTGAAAGTACACTTCCAAGCAGCTATCGCGTGAAACGGCCGCAAACAAGTGTCTTTTCGCTAAAATCTGCTCTCTTTAAAGATAGGCAATGACGGCATTGGCTGCCAGTGGATAAATTAATTTCGCCTGTTCTCAAATTCGCCATTGTTGACTAATGTAATAACATCACATATCGAGACGTCAAGAAAATGCTGGATGGGCGTAGGCGACCGAGTTTCTCCCATCCGGAGCATGCGGATAGACAATGACTGACCAATGCCTGACATTTCGTGACCTTACCCTTGGGTATCGCAGTCACCCCGCCGTTCATCACTTAAGCGGTGTGGTCGAGCGCGGTTCGCTCACGGCCGTCGTCGGTGCGAATGGTTCGGGCAAGTCGACCCTCATGAAGGGCATTGTCGGTGTTCTCAAGCCGATGTCCGGGTCGGTCGTGGTCGAAAAAGGCGTCCGTGTCGCCTACCTTCCGCAGCAATCGGAACTGGACCGGTCCTTTCCGGCCCGTGTCATCGATCTTGTTTCGCTGGGGCTCTGGCCCAAGCGCGGCCTGCTTGGCCGTTTCACCGCCGAGGACCGCGAACAGGTTTCCCGCGCGCTGATGGGCGTCGGGCTGGGCGGCTTTGAAAAGCGCCCCATCGACAGTCTTTCGGGCGGGCAGTTGCAGCGTGCCCTGTTTGCCCGTGTGCTGGTACAGGACGCTGACCTCATTCTGCTGGACGAGCCGTTCAATGCGATCGATGCCAAGACGGTCGGCGATCTCATAGCGCTGATCAAGCGCTGGCATGGCGAAAAGCGCACGATCATGGTTGTGGTTCACGATCTCGATCTGGTGCGGGAGCATTTTCCCGAGACTTTGCTGCTGGCCCGCAAGCCGATTGCCTGGGGCGCTTCCAAAGAGACTCTTCGCGCAGAAAACCTGCTGCATGCCCGGCAGTTTCACGAGGCGTGGACCGAGAGTGCCCCCTGGTGCGAGGATGACGCACAGTCGTCTCCGACCGGTGGCCATAGTCACGATCATGCGCATGATCATAAACACCATGCGCATAATGATGATCATGACCACAGCCGTTCGAGCGGGGCGTGACCCGGATGTATGATTTCCTCATTGCTCCGTTCGTCGACTACAGCTTTATGCAGCGTGCGCTGCTGGGCTCGCTTGCCCTGTCGCTGAGTTCGTGCCCGGTGGGCGTGTTTCTGATGCTGCGGCGGATGAGCCTGACGGGGGATGCCATGTCTCACGCCATCCTGCCCGGCGCCGCTGCGGGTTTCCTGCTCTATGGATTGCAGATCGTACCGATGACCGTTGGTGGGCTGATTGCCGGTGTGATCGTGGCGCTTGGTGCCGGAGCCGTTTCACGCTTTACGATCCAGAAGGAAGACGCCTCCATGGCTGCCTTCTATCTGATATCTCTTGCGCTCGGTGTGATGATCGTTTCCCTGCGCGGGTCGAATGTCGATCTGATGCATGTGCTGTTCGGAACGGTGCTGGCATTGAACAATGATGCATTGAGTCTGATCGGATTGATCAGCGCCGTCAGTGTCGTGACGCTTGGCATATTCTGGCGCGGTCTGGTGGCCGAGTGCCTTGATCCGCTGTTCCTGCGTTCGGTCAGCCGGATCGGCACGCCGGTGCATTTCATTTTTCTGGCACTCGTGGTTCTCAACCTTGTCGGTGGCTTCCAGGCACTCGGGACACTTCTGTCTGTCGGCCTGATGATGCTCCCTGCAGCCGGTGCGCGCTTCTGGACAACCCGTGTTGGCCCCATGTGTGGCGTGGCCATACTGATTGGCATGGCGTCCTGCGTCTCGGGTCTGCTGATTTCCTATCATTTCGCCCTGCCGTCAGGCCCGGCGATTATTCTTTCCGCCGGGGCGATCTACATCGCCTCCATTCTCGTCGGCTCACGCGGCGTTCTCAGTAGCCGCATGCGTTCCCACCGCCACAGAACTGCCTAAACCTAGACAAAGGAGACTACCAATGCGCAAAGCTCTCAAACTTGCTACGGCCTTGAATGTTATACTGTTACTTGGCGCGGGTTCATCCGCCGCTTTTGCTGCTGAGTTGAAGGTGGTTTCAAGTTTCTCGATCATCGAGGATTTTGCCAAAAATGTCGGCGGCGACAAGATTTCGCTCGTCAATCTGGTTGGCCCGAACGGCGACAGCCATGTCTATGAGCCCAAGCCATCGGATGCGGCCGCGCTGGCAAAAGCTGATGTCGTTCTGGTCAACGGTCTCGGATTTGAAGGCTTCCTGCCGCGTCTGGTTGAAGCCAGCGGTACAAAGGCGACCATTGTCGAGCTGACCAAGGGTGTCGAGCCCCTGAAGGCACAGGAAGAGGAAGAAGGTCATGCCGAGGCCGGCGCCGAGCACCATGATCATGGTGCCTTTGATCCGCACGCGTTCCAGTCGATCGCCAACGCCAAGATTTACGTCAAGAATATCGTTGACGCCTTCTGCAGTGCCGACAAGGCGAATTGCGATACGTTCAAGAAGAATGGCGCGGACTATACGAAGAAGCTTGATCAGACCGAGATCGATGTGAAGGCCGGTATTGCTGCGATCCCGGAATCCAAGCGCCTGATCATCACTTCACATGATGCGTTCGGCTATTTCGAACATGCCTATGGGCTGAAGTTCCTTGCCCCTGAAGGCCTGTCGACTGATGCGGAACCATCCGCTGCCGATGTCGTCGCGCTGATCAAACAGGTCAAGGAAGACAAGGCATCCGCGATCTTCGTTGAGAACATCACCAATCCACGGCTGATTGAGCAGATTGCCAGCGAGACCAAATTGAAGGTTGGCGGTACGCTGTTTTCCGATGCCCTTTCCGAGCCGAGCGAAGGTGCCAGCACCTATATCGACATGATGCACCATAATATCAGCGCGTTCAAAAAAGCCATTATCGGCAGCTGATCGACCGAATTGGAAAAAGCGGGGGACGACTCCGCTTTTTTCATTGGCATTGATGTAATGTTATTACATTATATACGCAGGACTCCTACGACGCATGAAGGAACAAGCATGTCACGACATCTGAAAAAAGTGTTGCCCCTCGCCATGGTCTTTGGCTTTGCCGCCTTGCCTGCAATGGCCAACGAGCAGACCGCCTGGCGCGTTTTCGTCTCGGACCATGTGGAGCCGACCGTCCGGGTGCTTGACCCGCAGACGGGCAAAATCACCGACACGTTCAAGGTGAAGGCGCCGGCGGGCCTGTCGCTTTCCGATAGCGGAAAATCGATCTTCGCCGTGCAGCGGGATGGCGGCGAGGTGGCAATCCTGTCGACCGGGATTTCCGTTGAGGACCATGGTGCCCATGGTGATCTCAAGGTGGAGGCGCCGAAGCTGCTCGATCTGAAACTGGAAGGCCAGCGGCCTTCGCATTTCGTCGATCACAACGGCAGTATCGCCCAGTTCTTTGATGGCGACGGCGTGGTCAAGGTTGTCAGGGAGAAAGATATTCTCACGGGCAAGAACGACATTCGCAGTATCAAGCTGGCTTCACCGCATCACGGCGTGGCCATCGCCTTTGGCGACACGGTTCTGGTAACGGAGCCGCATCCGGAAAAGCCGGTGGACGAACTCCCCATCGGGATCAAGGTTCTCGGCGGCGACGGCTATCCGATCGGCTCGCTGCATGCATGCCCTGACCTGCACGGGGAAGCATCATCCGGCAATATTCTGGCCATTGCCTGCAAGACCGGGCTGCTTCTGGTGACATCCGGTTCTGATGCGCCCGAGATCAAGCATCTCGCCTATTCGGCATCGCTGCCGGATGGAAAGATCACCACGCTTCTGGGTGGCAAAGGCCTGCAATATTTCCTGGGCAATTACGGTCAGCAGGCGGTCGTACTGGTGGAGCCGGGTAATGCTGAACCGTTCCGCCGGATCGAACTGCCCGCGCGCCGCGTGCATTTTGCCGTGGATTCGTCGCGCCCGCGGTTCGCCTACATCTTCACCGAGGATGGCCAGCTGCATCAGCTGAACGTCATTACCGCCAAAATCGAAAAGTCGATCCCGCTGACAGAGCCCTACAGCATGGACGGTCACTGGAGCCTGCCGCGGCCGCGCATTGCCGTTGCCGGTGATGAAATCATTGTCAGCGATCCGCTGAAGAGCCGCCTGCACGTGATCAAGGCGGCCGCATTCGAGAAGGACCGCGAAATCGCGCTCGAAGGCAAACCTTTCAATGTCGTGGCCGTTGGCGGCTCTGGCGAAGTTCACGACTGATTTTATCTGGCCTGTCCTTCAGGGACAGGTCATTTTTTGAGGGCAATAGCCATGCAAAACACAGCCATACTCAACCGCCTTCCTGTTACGGTTCTCTCCGGATTTCTCGGAGCCGGCAAGACCACCCTGCTCAATCACATTCTCAACAACCGTGAAGGGCGGCGTGTCGCCGTCATCGTCAACGATATGAGCGAGGTGAATATCGACGCCGCGCTTGTACGCGACGGCGGCGCCAACCTTTCGCGCACGGACGAACAGCTGGTTGAAATGACCAATGGCTGCATCTGCTGCACATTGCGCGACGACCTTCTGCAAGAGGTCGAAGCCTTGGCAAAGCAGGGGCGCTTTGATTATCTGCTGATTGAATCGACCGGTATTTCCGAACCTTTGCCCGTGGCCTCGACCTTTGATTTCCGCGATGAAAATGGTCGCAGTCTGTCCGATGTGGCCAAGCTCGATACGATGGTGACCGTTGTCGATGCGGCCAATCTCCTGAAGGATTATGCCTCGGCGGATTTTCTGAGGGACCGGGGTGAATCGCTGGGTGATGCCGACAACCGGACGCTGGTGGATCTGCTTGTCGACCAGATCGAGTTTGCCGATGTCATCATCCTCAACAAGATTTCCGATTCGTCCCTGTATGACCGCGATCTGGCGCGCAAGATCATCCGGGCACTCAATCCCGATGCAAAGCTGATCGAGACGGACTTTGCCGATGTGCCGCTTAACGAGGTGCTCAATACCGGCCTGTTCGATTTCGACAAGGCACAGGAACACCCGCTCTGGTTCAAGGAGCTGAACGGCTTTGCCGATCATGTGCCGGAGACCGAGGAATATGGTGTTCGTTCTTTCGTTTACCGGGAACGGCGCCCCTTTGACCCTCAGAAGTTCCAGGCATTTCTCGACAAGAACTGGCCGGGGGTTGTCCGCTCCAAAGGTTTTTTCTGGCTGGCGACGCGGCCGGACTATGTCGGTGAACTCAGCCAGGCCGGTGCGCTGGTGCGGGCGGAAAAACGCGGCCTCTGGTGGTCATCGATCCCGCGCAACCGCTGGCCGGAGCACCCGGAGTGGCTGAAATCCATGAAGCCTTATCTGCACAAGATCTGGGGTGACCGGCGGCAGGAGATTGTCTTCATCGGTATGGACCCGATGAATGAGGTGCATCTGCGGGCGCAACTCGATGCCTGTCTGGTGGATGCCGATGAATTCACACCGGGCAAGTGGGAAGATCTGTTTGACCCGTTCCCGAGCTGGGTGCGGCAGGCCGCCTGATTTCGGCCGGATTAATGGGTTTATCGCTGGATATTGAACGATAATGCGACGATTCCACCGTTGGGACGATAGGCCAAATCCATCGGGTTGTGTTTTCGAACGATGTTCCATTCCCGCTCCGGGGTCAGCCGGGGCGGGAATATTTTTTGACACGGATTAATGGGTCCTGACCCTAGATATAGGCGGCGGTCTCGGTCGGTGATATCCGCACCTTGCCTATGTTGCGGCCATCCATTTCAACGATCTCGTACTCGTAATCATCCACTTTCAGCTTCTCGCCCTGGGCGGGAATGTGGCCGAGATTCCACAGGATATAACCGGCAAGCGTCGTGTAGCGGTCGCCATCGTCGACCAGATCACGTTCGATCAGACCACCGAGACGGCGGATGTCTATATAAGCGTCCACGACCATGCTGCCATCGTCTGACCGTTCGAGGATCGGGCTTTCGTCGCCTTCGTCGGGGAAGTCGCCGGCGATTGCTTCGAGAATATCCGTCGGCGTGACAACACCTTCAAACGAGCCATGTTCATCGAGAACGATCGCCATCTGCACCGTCGTTCCGCGCAATTGCTCCATCACGCGCAATACATTGGCATTCTCGTGCAGGATCAATGGCTGGCGGGTTACTTTTTCCCAGTCGATCTTGCCGCCATCGAGAATGGCGAACAGCAGATCCTTGGTCAGGGCGACGCCGACAAACTCGTCGACACGCCCGTGAGCCAGCACCACCCGGCTGTGGGTGAGCGTCCGGATTTCCGCCAGCAACTCTTCGTTTGTCTCGTCAAGGTCGAGCCATTCGACCTCGTTGCGCGGTGACATGATCGAACGCACGGGCCGCTCGACCAGATCGAGCACACCGCGGATCATCTCCTTTTCTTCCGGATGGAAGACCTCACCCGCGGCGGTCTGCTCGGCGATCACATCCAGCGCGTCCGAATGATGGCTCGCATCGCCGGAACGGCCGCCGCCGAGGAGGCGCAAGACCGCACCGGCTGTCCGGTCGCGCAGATCCATCGATGTGATGCGCTTGTCGCGGTTGCGCCGTCCCAGCTGGTTGGCAGCCTCGATCAGAACCGAGAAGCCGATGGCGGCGTAGAGGTAGCCCTTCGGAATATGGAAGCCAAAACCTTCGACGATCAGACTGAAGCCGATCATCATGAGGAAGCCGAGACACAGGATCACCACGGTCGGATGGCGGCTGACAAAGTTCATCAGCGGTTTGGAAGCAAGCATCATGACGCCCACGGCGATCACGACGGCGATCATCATGACTTCCAGATACTTGACCATGCCAACGGCGGTGATCACGCTGTCGAGCGAGAAGACGGCATCGAGAACGACGATCTGGGCAATGACCTGCCAGAACACCGCATGGGCGGTATTGGATTCCTTGGCCGACATATGCCCTTCAAGGCGTTCGTGCAGCTCCATCGTGCCTTTGAACAGCAGGAACAGACCGCCAACAATCAGAATAAGGTCACGTCCGGAGAAGCCGAAACCTGCGACGCTGAAGAGCGGCGTCGTCAACGTTACCACCCAGGAAATGGAAGCGAGCAGCAGCAGGCGCATGATCAGCGCCAGCGAAAGGCCGACCAGACGGGCGCGGTTGCGCTGGCTCGGCGGCAGCTTGTCGGCGAGGATGGCGATGAAGACAAGGTTGTCGATCCCGAGTACGATCTCGAGCACGATCAGCGTGGCGAGACCAATCCAGGCATTGGGGTCGGCAATCCATTCCATTGGGAAGTCGGTTCCTTCTAAGAAATATAGTTAGGGCGCAACATCACGTGCGGATGCGGCTGAAGAAGACAGCGCAAATCCGCCTGCGATGCAGGCCAAATCAGATTTTGGGGAGATGAACGGGAGTTGTTGCTGACGCTGCGTGTGCAGAGTCAGCTTGCTTCGCAAGTCCGGACTTGGAGGCTCTTCAGATTGTTCGTCCGGCATTGATGCGCGGTCAGTCCCTGTTTGACTGGCGTCATTGGTGAAATTTACGGCTGCCAGATGCGCTTATAATGGCAGTCTGCAAGGCCCCGTTCAAGAGGATATGGCGAAAATTCAGCGGGCAGACAGGAAATCTGCCTATCCGGCGAAGCCGCCAGCATCGAGGAATGCCTGTTCTTCCGGCGTGGATTTGCGCCCGAGAATGGCATTGCGGTGGGGAAACCGGCCAAATTGGCGAATAATGTTGTAGTGGTCTTCCGCCCATTCCAGTTGGCTCGGTGCTGATGCCGTATAGAGTTTCACGCAGCGCAGTTGTTCGTCGATGTTCTCCGAATGCATGAACGGGAGATAGAGAAAGCCGCGCACCGACGGCTCGAGGGAAATGTCATGCCCCTTCTCGAGTACTTCCCCTGCATAGTGGCGGGCAAGTGAATCCGTTGCATACATGTGGCCGGTGCCGCGAAAGCAATTGCGCGGAAACTGGTCGAGCAGGATCATCAGGGCCAGCGCCCCTTCGGCGGTTTCGGTCCAGCTGTCATACTCGCGGCGGGCGGCAGCAAAATGCCTGTCGAGAAAGGTCTGGCGGAATGTTTCATCAAACGCCTCATCCTTTTTGAACCAGGCATCGGGTCCGGCCTTGCGCCAGAAGCTCACGATGCCGTCGATGATCGCCTGATCCGTTTCAGCCATTGTGTTTCCTCCTTATTGACAGTCAGTTTGCGGTATCAGCCGTTTGGGCGGCGGGCAGTACGCGCGCGGTTTCCTCGCTCAGGGCTCGTCCCGATTGGCGTGGTTTGACCAGCGGTCCGGGAACCGGCGCATTGCCTTTCATCAGATCATTGCCAGCGCGTATTCCACCCGCAAGCTGCAGGTCGAGGCGGTCCGCATCACGCCGCCGCACATCCTCGATGATTTCTGCGGCTTCCTCCGGCGTAACGCCAAGCCCGACAAGCGTGTTTTCGCCGAACGACAGGGCGGACTCGAATGTCTCCCGGATCTGATAATCGACACCGGCCTTGATGAGTGCCAGCGTATTGCCACGATCGAATGAGCGCGCATAGATCTGCACGAGGGGATATTCCGCTTTGATATGCTGGGCGATGGCAAGACTGGTGTCGGCCTTGTCGACGCAGATCAGGACCGCCTGCGCACGCCCCGCACCGGCGGCATGCAGAATGTCGAGACGTGTGCCATCGCCGTAATAGACCTTGAAACCGAATTCCGCGGCCGCCTGGATCATCTCGATGTCATTGTCGATAATCGAGACGTCGACACCGCGTATCAGCAGGGGCTGGCTGGCGATCTGGCCAAACCGGCCAAAGCCGATGATGAGCACACTGCCGGTCAGGCCCTCGGCCACGTCAACACCATCCAGAGATTGCTTTTCGCGTGGCAGGATATACCGCAGGCCGATGATGGCAATCGGGGTCAGCACCATGGAAATGATGATGATGGCCGTCAGCATGGCGTTGGCGCGGCCATCGAGAATGCCGACGGATGTGGCGGTGGAGTAAAGCACGAAGGCGAATTCGCCGCCCTGGGCCATGACAACGGCACGCTCCAGCGCTTCCGAATGGCTGGATTTCATCAGGCGGGCGACGATGTAGATCGCAATGGCCTTCACCACCATGAAGGCGACGACATAAAAAAGAACAGTCTGCCAGTTTGCGGCGACGACGCTGAGATCAAGCGACATGCCGACCGCAAGAAAGAACAGGCCCAGCAATATGCCGCGGAAGGGTTCCACATCGGCTTCAAGCTGGTGCCGAAAGGTGGATTCGGACAGGAGTACGCCGGCAAGGAAAGCGCCCATCGCCATGGAGAGGCCGCTGACCTGCATGACCAGCGCTGCGCCGAGCACGACCAGCAGGGCTGCTGCGGTCATGACTTCGCGCGCCCGGGATTGGGCGAGAAAGCCGAAGAGGGGGTTGAGCAGGTAACGGCCTGCCACGATTAGGCCGACCACAGCGCCAACGCCGATGCCGATATCCATCCAGCGCAGCCCTGTCGGCGGAGCGTCAGTGGCGGCTATCGGTGCAAGAAAGGCGACAAGGGCGAGGAGGGGAACGATGGCGAGGTCTTCAAGCAGCAGGATTGAGACCATGCGCTGGCCCTTGGTGCTTGACATCTCGCCGCGCTCTTCCAGCAGCTGCATGACGATGGCGGTGGAGGTCAGGACGAACCCGGCTCCGGCAACAAAGGATATGGCAACGGGAAAACCGGTAGCGATGCCGACACCGGTGAGCAGCAGGGCGCAAACACCCACCTGCAGGGCGCCAAGGCCGAAAATCTCCTTGCGCAGGCCCCAGAGCCGCGACGGCTGCATTTCAAGGCCGATGATGAACAGGAACATGACGACGCCGAGTTCGGCGACATGCAGGATCGTCTGCGGGTCGGAGAAGAATTTCAGACCGAAGGGTCCGATCACCAGTCCGGCAGCGAGGTAGCCGAGGACAGAGCCAAGTCCGAGCCGCTTGAAGACCGGTACAGCGATAACGCCTGCACCCAAAAGCACGACAGCACTCAGAAGGTCCGGTCCGTGAAGCTCCGCTGCCATTGTATCTCCCGCTATTGTTTGTGATGCCTGGTAGCAGAGGTAAAGCGCATGGGGCTGGCAGGCAAGGGCTTTGACGGCGGGGAGGAGTATTCACCCCCTCTGCCCTGTCGGGCAGAGGGGGTGATAAACAACCGATAGCTACAGCTTCCACACTCGCTTTGCATTGCCGGAAAACAGCTTGGTCTTTTCGCTCTCGCTGCATCCGGACAGCAGTGCATGGGTTGCCGCGACCCATGTTGCAAGGCCGCCGCCCAGCGTGCAGACAGGCCAGTCGCTGCCCCAGACAATCCGGTCCCAGCCGAAGCTGTCTATGACATGATGCACATAGGGTTTCAGCGTCGCGGCGCTCCATTGCCCGTCGGCATAGGCGACCACGCCGGAGATTTTCGCGATGACATTCGACCGCTTGGCGATCTCCGTGATCCTGCCGTGCCATGTCTCGAAATCATTGCCTTTGATATCGGGCACGCCGCAGTGATCGAGGATGAACGTCACGTCAGGCGCGAGATCAACCAGAGCGATTGCCTTGTCCATCTGGCGCGGCAAGACACAGAGATCGAAGGTCAGGCCGGAGCCGCCAATGCGTCCGATATTCTCGCGGAAGAGGGCGCCCTCGGAGAGTTCATCCGGCATGGTATGCAGAATACGGCGGAAACCTTTGATAAATGAATTGGCTTTCTGCTGCTCAAGATAAGACGCGAAGCCGTCGTCCTCTGGGCGGCATGCGGCAATTGCCCCGGCGATCAGGCTGTTTTCGCGCTTCGACAGCCCGGCAACATAATCGATTTCCGTCTGGATTTCGGCTGGAGCAACGTCCACCTCCATGTGCAGGGCCTGGACTATTCCGGCGCGGCGGGCCTGAAGGGCATAATCCTCGTAGAGAAAGTCACGGTTGAGTGCCTCGACACCGGATAGCCATGGATAGTGCAGGGCTGACTGGTCGATAAGGTGGAGATGCGTATCAATCAACATGCAGAAATCTCTCCCGTCTACGTATGCTTCACAACGCTGGAATGGATGACGTCGGCACCCGCCAGTTCTGACAGTTTTTGCGCCGTTGTCACCAGCATCTCGCGAGCCTCATCCACATCGGGCGCGTCGGGGATATTCAGGAGCTTGATATAGGGGCAGGTCAAGGCGGCGATGGAGCGGCCGTCCGGTCCGAGAATAGGCGCGGAAATATTGAACACACCTGCCGTTTGGGCGCTGGGCATGATCTCATAACCGCGCTCGCGGATATGGTCGAGACGCTCGCGAAAATCGGATGGCTGCGCAATGTCATCGGCATGTTTTTCGTATTCAGCGATCATCATCGCGCGTTCCTCGTCGGAACGGAATGCCAGAAGAACATGACCGGAGCCAGTGTTGAACAGGCTGATATGAGAGCCGACGCGGATGGAGATGCCCCAATAGTCGGGCGCTTCCTGCTGGGCAATGACGACGGCGGCGCCTCGGTCGAAGACACTGAGCTGGTTGGCCTGCTTGGTCAGCACCGCCAGGTCGCGCATCAGCGGTGTGGCATAGGATGCGAGCCGTCGAACGGGGGCATGAAGCTGGGCGAGGCCGAAGAGCTTCAATGTCAGGGAATAGCGATCACCCTCAAGCCGCGTGACATAGCCGCGCCGGACGAGCCGGTCCAGCATGCGGTAGAACTCATTGGGGCTGCGGCCCAGATGTTTGGCGATTTCAGCCTGGGTGAGACCGCCATCGATTCCCGAAAGCAGCTCGAGAATGTCCAATCCCTTGTCGAGTGCCGGGGCGCGATACCGGTCGCTGTCGTCTTCTTCTAACATGGCTATCCCCTCGTTTCACTCAATGCATATACGAAGATTATCTTCATAGGAAAGCGTTTCCGCGCTTGACGGTCAAGCCGCATAATGTTTGTATATGAATGACACGCCCATATATGGGTGAAAGAAAGTGCCGGGAGGCGGCACTGTGGGATCGGGAGGAATAACATGAAGAAGCTTTTGGCCAGTGTTTCGGCGGGTGCCATCGCGCTTTTGAGTACAAGTTTTGCCATTGGCGCGGAGTTGCCGGGCAAGTTTGAAGGCGTGACCATCGATGCCAAGCTTATCGGCGGACAGCAGTATGAACCGCTTTACGAGCGTATCGGCGAGTGGGAAAAGCTGACCGGTGCCAAGGTCAACATCCTGTCGAAGAAGAATCACTTCGAGCTCGACAAGGAGATCAAGTCAGACATCGCTTCGGGCAGTCTGAAATGGTGCGTCGGTTCAAACCACTCCTCCTTTGCGCCGCAATATCCCGATATCTATACGGATCTGACGCAGCTTATTCCCGCCGAGGAAATTGCAGCTTTCGTTCCCGCCAACATCAAGGCCTCGACGCTTGACGGCAAGCTTGTCATGCTGCCGCGCGCCCAGTTCGATGTTTCGGCGCTGTATTATCAGAAGAGCATCTATGCCGATGAAGCCAACAAGACGGCGTTCAAGGCAAAGTATGGTTATGATCTGACGCCGCCGGATACCTGGCAGCAGGTGTCGGACCAGGCGCTGTTCTTCACCAAGGCGCCGGATTTCTACGGCACGCAGTTTGCCGGCAAGGAAGAGGCGATCAACGGCCGATTCTATGAAATGCTGGTTGCCGAGGGTGGTGAGTACATCGACAAGGACGGCAAACCCGCCTTCAATTCGCCAGCAGGCGTCAAGGCGCTCGACTGGTTCGTCAATCTCTACAAGGCCAAGGCAGTTCCCGCCGGAACAACCAACTATCTCTGGGATGATCTCGGCCAGGGCTTTGCCTCTGGTTCCATCGCCATCAATCTGGACTGGCCGGGCTGGGCAACGTTCTTCAACGACCCGAAATCCTCCAAGGTCGCGGGAAATGTTGGCGTCAAGGTGCAGCCGGCTGGGTCTTCCGGCAAGCGGACCGGCTGGTCCGGCAGTCACGGTTTCTCGGTGACCGAGGCCTGCGCCAACAAGGAAGCAGCCGCTTCCCTCGTCTGGTGGCTGACGAATGAAGACAGCCAGAAGCTGGAAGCCAAGGCTGGTCCATTGCCGACGCGCACGGCTGTCTGGGCCTGGGATATCGAGCAGGCCAAGGGCGATGCCTACAAGACCGAAGTTCTGGCCGCTTTCCAGGAAGCAGCGAAGAACGCTTTCCCGGTTCCGCCACTTGCCGAATGGATCGAGATTTCCAACGCTGTCTATCCGGAACTGCAGGCTGCCATTCTTGGGGACAAGACCTCCAAGGAAGCACTCGACACCGCTGCCCAGAAGGCAACCGACATCCTGAAGGATGCCGGCAAGCTCTGATGCGATTTGAGATGGGGCATTGAATATCTACCCCCCTCTGCCCTGTCGGGCATCTCCCCCGCAAGGGGGGAGATCAGCCTTCACCGTGGTTTCGAATAGTCCTGAGATGTTGCAATAAAAGCGAAAGTGTTGATGTCGATGTGATCTCCCCCCTGCGGGGGAGATGGGCGACAGCCCAGAGGGGGGTGACGCATGACACTTACCCGAGAACAGAGATTAAAAGGCCCATATTCCAGATGAAATTTCCCAAACTATCAGCGCCGACGCTCCTGCTGTTGCCTGCGATCATCGTTCTGGCTGCGGTCATCGTCCTGCCATTGCTGTTTTCGCTCTATTCCAGTTTTACGCCGTTCCGGCTGACCAAGCCTGAGACGATCTGGATTTTCATCGGTTTCCGCAATTATGTGAGTGCGCTAACCAATATGGAATTCTGGACGGCGTTCGGGCGCACTGTCCTGCTTCTGACCGTGGCGCTGAATGCGGAGATGTTTCTCGGTCTCGGGCTTGCCATGCTGGTCAACAAGGCGACGCGTGGCCAGCGCCTTTTGCGCACGCTGATGATGTTCCCGATGATGTTCTCGCCGGTGCTCGTCGGGTTCCAGTTCAAGTTCCTGTTCAATGACAATATCGGCTTCGTCAACAATGTGCTGCAGTCGCTGGGGATAACCACATCGGCCATACCGTGGCTGATCGACGGCAATCTCGCGCTGTTCTCCATCATCGTCGCCGAGGTCTGGTCCTCGACTTCGGTTTTCGCGATCCTGATCCTGGCTGGTCTGCTTGCCATGCCGCAGGAGCCTGTCGAGGCGGCGCGTGTCGACGGCTGCACGCCGTGGCAGACCTTCCGCTATGTCACCTGGCCCTATCTCATGCCATTCGCAATGATCGCCATGACCATTCGGTCGCTCGACGTGGCCCGCGCCTACGACATCGTCAAGATCATGACCGATGGCGGTCCCGCCAAGCGCACGGAGCTTTTGTGGACGCTGGTCGGCCGGACGGCCTACAGCGATGCGCGCATGGGTATGGCCAATGCCATGGCCTATATCTCGATCCTGCTCTCCATCGTGTTCACCGTGTATTTCTTCAGAAAGCTCGCAGCTGCGCGCCAGCAAATCGGAGCGGAGTGGTAAGATGGACAACAACGCACATCGCCTCAAGCGCCGCGGTCTGAAAGCCCTGCATCTCGTCGGTCTGTTTCTTGCCATGCTGGTTATCTGCCTGCCAGGCCTGTGGATCGTGTTGAATTCACTGCGCCCGACGGTGGAAATCATGGCCAAGCCGCCCGTCTGGATTCCGCAGGATATTTCGCTCGATGCCTACCGCAATATGTTCGGCGGTGCCGGGCAGGGCGGCATTCCGGTCTGGGAGTATTTCCGCAATTCGCTGATCATTTCTGTTACCTCGACCATCATTGCGCTCATCATCGGCATGGCTGGCGGCTATGCGTTTGCCCGTTACAAATTCAAGGGCAAGTCGGCGATCTTTCTCGGCTTCATGCTGACCCGCGCGGTGCCCGGCATTGCGTTGTCGCTGCCGCTGTTCATGATCTTCGCCCGCCTCAATATTATCGACACCCACTTTTCCATGATCCTGATCTATGTGGCCCTCAATGTGCCTTTCACGATCTGGCTCATCGACGGTTTCTTCCGTCAGGTGCCGAAGGATCTGGCGGAGGCCGCGCAGATCGACGGCTGCACGCGCTGGCAGGCTTTCTGGCAGGTGGAATTTCCGCTGGCCGGCCCGGGTATTGCATCCGCCGGTATTTTTGCCTTCCTTACCTCGTGGAATGAATATGCGCTGGCAGCGCAGATCACCCGCTCGGTCAATTCGAAGACACTTCCCGTTGGGCTGCTCGACTATACGTCGGAATTCACCATTGACTGGCGCGGCATGTGCGCGCTTGCCGTGGTCATGATCGTTCCGGCGCTGACACTCACATTCATCATTCAAAAGCATCTTGTGTCCGGACTGACGTTCGGCGCGGTGAAAGGTTAAAATGGCACCCGTAACCCTGAAAAAGCTGGTCAAGCGCTACGGCAATGTGGCCGTCGTGCATGGCATTGATCTTGAGGTGAAGGACCGCGAATTCATCGCGCTGGTCGGGCCGTCCGGCTGCGGCAAGTCGACGACACTGCGCATGATTGCCGGTTTGGAAGACATCAGCGATGGCGTGATCGAAATCGGTGGCAAGCCGGTCAACGACCTGCCGCCGCGCGCCCGCAACATCTCGATGGTGTTTCAGTCCTACGCGCTCTATCCGCACATGACCGTGCGCGAGAACATGGGCTTCTCGCTGAAGATCGGCAAGGTCCAGCAGTCCGAGATTGACCAGCGTGTCAACGAGGCCGCTGCCATTCTCGATCTGGAAAAGTACATGGACCGGCGTCCGTCGCAACTGTCAGGCGGACAGCGCCAGCGTGTCGCCATGGGCCGCGCCATCGTGCGCAAGCCGGAAGTGTTCCTGTTCGACGAACCCCTGTCCAATCTCGATGCCAAGCTGCGCACGCAGGTGCGGACCGAAATCAAGCGTCTACATGCCAAGGTGCAGGCGACGATGATCTATGTGACGCACGATCAGGTGGAGGCCATGACACTGTCCGACCGCATCGTCATTATGCGGGACGGCCATATCGAGCAGGTTGGCACGCCGGAGGAAGTGTTCAAGCGTCCGGCCACGCGCTTTGTTGCGGGTTTCATCGGCTCGCCGCCGATGAACCTTAACGAAGCCACCGTCGATGGCGGCAGGCTGGTGCTGAAGGGCGGCCAGAGCCTGCCTCTGCCCATCGAATTCCGTAACAAGGTGGTTGCGGGCGAAAAGGTCATTTTCGGCCTGCGCCCTGATGATATCTATCCGACCGGCCATGGTCTCAGTTCCGGTGAAGCAACCGACGTACATGAGCTTTCGCTGCCCGTGTCAATCACTGAGCCGCTCGGCAACGAGACACTGGTGTTCATCACACTGGGTGAAAAGGAATGGGTGTCGCGCATGCTCAATCCGCGCCCGCTGGCGGCGGGCGAGACCATCAAGCTGAGCTTCGACCTGTCGCAGGCGCATCTCTTCTCGGCTGAAACCGGCAAAACACTGCGGAGCTGATCATGGCCAAAATTGAACGCGTTGAATTGCGAATGGTAGATCTGCCGCCGAAAGTGCTGCGGACCGATGCCATCCAGAGCTTTGTCTCGCAGGAGACGCCGATTGTCACCATAACCGACAGCGATGGTGCCGTTGGCACGGGCTATAGCTATACGATCGGCACTGGTGGGTCCTCGGTGATGCGGCTGCTGTCGGATCATCTGGTACCGCGTCTGCTCGGCAAGGATGCCGACCAGATCGAAGCTATCTGGCGCGACCTTGAGTTTGCCACCCACGCGACGACCATCGGCGCGATCACGGCCATTGTGCTCGCCGCCATCGATATTGCCCTGTGGGACTTGCGGGCGAAGAAGCAGAACCTGCCGCTGTGGAAGCTCGCGGGCGGGGCGAAAGATCGCTGCCCGCTCTACACCACGGAGGGGGGCTGGCTGCATATCGAAAAGCAGGCGCTGGTGGATGATGCCTTGCAGGCGAAAGCCAAGGGCTTCAAGGGTGCCAAGGTGAAGATCGGCCGTCCGCACGGGTCCGAAGACCTTGACCGCCTGTCGGCGGTGCGTGATGCCGTCGGAGCCGGTTTCGAGATCATGACCGATGCCAATCAGGGCTTTACGCTGGATGAAGCTATCCGGCGCTCGCATGTGCTGCGTGACATCGATCTCGCCTGGTTGGAAGAACCGCTGCCGGCTGATGATATTGATGGCCACGTGCGGCTGTCCTCGGCAACGCAGACACCAATTGCCGTGGGCGAGTCGCTCTATTCGATCCGGCATTTCCGCGAGTACATGCAAAAGCGCGCCTGCTCCATCGTACAGGTGGATGTGGGCCGCATCGGCGGGATCACGCCATGGCTGAAAGTGGCGCATACTGCTGAAAGTTTCGACATGCCGGTTTGCCCGCACTTTCTCATGGAGCTGCATGTCAGCCTCACCTGCGCGGTGCAGAATGGCAAGTATGTCGAATATATTCCGCAACTGGACGACCTCACACGGACTCAGATGCGCATCGAAGATGGCTATGCCATTGCCCCGTCCGAACCGGGCATCGGCATCGACTGGGATTGGGATGCGGTGAAGGCACGCAGCATCGATGAATTCACCACGGAAATCCGGAGCTGAGAAAATGCAGCGCATGGGCATGATGATCGGGCTGAACGGTGACAAGGTGGCGGAATACAAGCGCCTGCACGCGGCCGTTTGGCCGAAAATCCTCGCGCTTATTTCAAGCTGCAATATCCGCAACTACACGATCTTCCTGCGCGAACCGGAGAATATCCTGTTCGGCACGTGGGAATATCACGGCACAGATTTTGACGCGGATATGGCCAGAATGGCTGCCGATCCGAAGAACAAGGAATGGTGGGACGTCTGCATGCCCTGTCAGGTGCCGCTGGAAACGCGCGCGCCGGGCGAATGGTGGGCGATGATGGATGAAGTCTTCCATCTGGACTGAGGAATACAAATGAACAATCGTCCTTTCACCCCCCTCTGCCCTGTCGGGCATCTCCCCCACAAGGGGGGAGATCAGCCTTCATTACTGTTTCGATCGGTTCTGAGACATTGCAAAGTGGGCGAAAGCTTTGATGTCGATGTGATCTCCCCCCTTGCGGGGGAGATGGGCGACAGCCCAGAGAGGGGTGTCTGAGGCTTGGAAACACTCGCTATAAAACCCTTTAACCCAATTACCCTGCAGCAGAGCTGGCCGCTTCCGGCCAAGCCTCGCCCCATCGTGACCTTCGGGGCGGGTAGCATCGTCGGTGATGCGCATTATCCGGCCTACAGAAAAGGCGGCTTTCCGATTGCCGGCCTGTTCGATCCCGATCAGGCCAAGGCGGCGAAAATTGCCGCTGAATGGAATGTGACCGCCTATGCATCGGTGGCTGAAGCTGCGGCAGTGGAGAATGCCATCTTCGATCTGGCCACGCCTCCCGCGCGCCACGCGGATGTGCTGAAGGCCCTGCCGGAGGGCTCCTTTGCCCTGATCCAGAAGCCCATGGGCAGCGATCTGGCGCAAGCCTCGGAAATTCTCGGCATATGCCGGGACCGGAACATCACCGCTGCCGTCAATTTCCAGCTGCGGTTTGCCCCGATGATGCTGGCGCTGAAAGATGCGATCGCGCAGGGCTGGCTGGGCGAGGTTGTCGATTTTGACGCCTGGCTGGCGCTGGACACGCCATGGTCGCTGTGGCCATTCCTGGCCGACTTGCCGCGTGTCGAGATTGCCATGCACTCGATCCATTACATCGATGTGATCCGTCAGATACTCGGCAATCCGCTGGGCGTACATGCCAAAACGCTGGGACATCCTGGTCACACGGTGGCGCAGACACGGACGAGCGCGATCCTCGACTATGGCGATCAGGTGCGCTGCTCGCTGTCGATCAATCATGACCACAAATTCGGCCGAAGATTTCAGGCCTGCGAGTTCCGCATCAGCGGCACGGAAGGCGCCGCCTATGTGAAGCTCGGGGTCAATCTCGATTATCCACGCGGCGAGCCGGACGAGCTGATGATCTACCCGAAAGGTGGCTCCGATTGGATCAACGTTCCCTTGCAGGGTGCATGGTTCCCCGATGCCTTTGTCGGGCGCATGGCCAATCTGCAGCGGTTTGCCAGCGGCGAGGACAAGGAGCTGGTCAGCTCGGTTGAAGACGCCTGGCATACCATGGCGCTGGTCGAGGCCGCCTATCAATCAAGTGCATCGCCAGCGACACCGCTGGCGCGAAAGCCGGAGGCTTGAATGTCTGAGCAAGCCATCTATTTCGAGGATTATGAAATCGGTCACGTCCGCATGACAACTGGACGGACAATAACGGAAACTGATTTCGTTGTTCATGCGGGCCATACCGGTGATTTCTTCCCGCATCATATGGATGCGGAGTTTGCCAAGACCACGCCGTTCGGCCAGCGGGTCGCCCATGGAACGATGATCTTCTCCATCGGTGTCGGCTTGACCGCAAGCCTCATCAATCCGGTGGCGTTTTCCTACGGCTATGACCGTTTGCGCTTCGTGCGTCCGGTTTTCATCGGCGATACGATTCGCACGCGCGTGACCATCAGCGCCAAGGAGGATGATCCGAAACGGTCAGGCAGCGGACGCGTGGTCGAGCGCTGCGAGGTTCTCAATCAACGTGACGAAGTTGTGCTCGCGGCAGATCACATCCTGATCGCCGAGCGCAAAACAAATTGATATGACGGGCACCTTGATGTGCCAAATGGAGGTTTGAAATGACAGGTAAGCTTGCAGGCAAGCGGGTTTTGATCACAGCTGCAGGGCAGGGCATCGGCCGGGCTTCGGTACTGGCTTTCGCGCGAGAGGGCGCGATCGTCCATGCCACTGATATCAATCAGCAATTGCTCGATGCGCTGCCAAAAGAAGCAGGCATCAAACCCCGTAAACTGGACGTTTTGAAAACCGAGGAGGTCAATCAGGTCATCGGCGAGATCGGCCCGATTGACGTCCTCTTCAACTGCGCCGGTTTCGTCCATGGCGGTTCCATCCTCGAAATGCCCGATGCGGATCTGGATTTTGCCCTCGATCTCAATGTTCGCGCCATGATCAGGACAATCCGCGCCGTTCTGCCTGGGATGATCGAGCGCCGGGATGGTGCGATCGTCAACATGTCGTCGGTTGCCAGCAGCGTGAAGGGCGTGCCGAACCGTTTCGCCTATGGTGTTACCAAGGCCGCGGTGCTCGGCCTGACCAAATCCGTGGCGGCCGAATACATTACGCAAGGCATCCGCTGCAACGCGATTTGCCCTGGCACGGTGGAAAGCCCGTCGCTGGAACAGCGCATGCGCGCTGGCGGCGACTACGAAACCGCGCGCGCTGCATTTATTGCACGCCAGCCGATGGGCCGTCTCGGCCTGCCGGAAGAAATTGCCGACCTTGCCGTTTATCTCGCCGGTGCGACCTATACGACGGGGCAGGCCTACAACATTGATGGCGGCTGGACCGTCTAGGAGACTTTGCCAATCCACCCTGATGGGCATCTGATGCGGTTGTCTGCGCTTCCGGTGCTCATGGACGAAAATGTCCACTGCGCTCCGGTTCTCGAAAACCGCACCAGCTCCCTCATCAGGATGAATTGTCAGAAGCCTCCTCCCATGCAATCGGAAGGAACAGACGATGAAATTTCTACGTTATGGCGAACCGGGACAGGAAAAGCCGGGTGTGCTTGATGCCAAGGGGCAAATCCGCGATCTCTCAGGCAAGGTCAGCGATCTTGCGGGCGCTGCACTTGATCCAGCGGCGCTGGCAAAGCTGTCGACCTCGGATGTGGAGAGCCTTCCACACGTCGGGGGCAATCCGCGGCTTGGTGCCTGCGTTGCCGGAACAGGAAAATTCATCTGCATCGGTTTGAATTACGCCGACCACGCGGCGGAATCCGGCATGGCAGTTCCGCCGGAGCCGGTCATTTTCATGAAAGCCACATCGGCGATATCAGGCCCGAATGACGATCTGGTCATTCCGCGCGGTTCCGAGAAGACCGACTGGGAAGTTGAACTTGGCGTCGTCATCGGCCGCACGGCAAAATATGTCAGCGAGGCCGAAGCGCTGGATTATGTCGCGGGCTACTGCACCGTGCACGATGTCAGCGAGCGCGCCTTCCAGACGGAGCGTGCAGGACAGTGGACCAAGGGCAAATCCTGCGACACATTCGGTCCGACCGGCCCGTGGCTGGTAACCAAGGATGAGGTAGCCGATCCGCAAAATCTCGGCATGTGGCTGAAGGTCAATGGTGAGACCATGCAGAATGGTTCGACCAAGACGATGGTCTATGGCGTTGCCTTCCTCGTCTCCTATCTCAGCCAGTTCATGTCGCTGCATCCGGGCGACATCATCTCGACCGGAACGCCGCCCGGCGTCGGCATGGGCATGAAGCCGCCGCGTTATCTCAAGGCAGGTGATGTGATCGAACTCGGCATTGACGGTCTTGGCACCCAGAAACAGGTGGCGCGCTCGGACGTTTGAGCCGCGCCGACCCCGCAACATTATTCAAGAGGCATATTGTGACCCGCATTACCGATCTTCGCGTCTTTGACGTCCGTTTTCCCACTTCGCAGAGTCTGGATGGATCGGATGCCATGAACCCGGACCCGGATTATTCCGCCGCCTATGTCATCCTCGATACGGATAGCAAGGGCCTGTCCGGTCATGGCCTGACCTTCACCATCGGTCGCGGTAATGAAATCTGCTGCCTCGCGATTGAAGCGATGAAGCACCTCGTTGTCGGGCTGGAACTCGACTGGGTGAAGGAAAATCCCGGCCGTTTCTGGCACTTCATCACCGGCGACAGCCAGTTGCGCTGGATCGGGCCTGACAAGGGCGCGATGCATCTCGCAACGGGTGCCGTGGTCAATGCGGTCTGGGATCTCCTCGCCAAGGAAGCCGGCAAGCCGGTCTGGCAGCTCGTTGGCGAGATGACGCCGGAAGAGATCGTCAATATCGTCGACTTCCGCTACCTGACCGACGTGCTGACACGCGAAGAAGCGCTCAACATCCTGCGCACGGCAGAGAAGGGCAAGAAGGAACGGATCGCCACGCTGCAGGCGGAAGGGTATCCCTGCTATACCACATCGGCAGGCTGGCTCGGCTATTCCGATGAAAAGCTACGCCGCCTCTGTCAGGAAGCCATTGATGCCGGTTTCAACCACATCAAGATGAAGGTCGGGCGCGATCTTGAAGATGATATCCGCCGTTTGACCATTGCCCGCGAGGTGATCGGGCCGGACCGCATTCTGATGATCGATGCCAATCAGGTCTGGGAGGTCAATGAGGCCATCGACTGGGTTAACAAGCTTGCCTTCGTCAAACCGTTCTTTATTGAAGAGCCGACTAGCCCGGACGATGTGGCAGGTCACCGCAAGATCAGGCAGGCCATCAAGCCAGTCAAAGTTGCGACGGGCGAGATGTGCCAGAACCGCATCATGTTCAAGCAGTTCATTGCCGAAGGCGCCATCGATGTGGTGCAGATCGATTCATGCCGTATGGGCGGCCTCAACGAAGTGCTGGCCGTGCTGCTGATTGCCGCGAAATATGAACTTCCCGTCTGGCCGCATGCGGGTGGCGTCGGCCTGTGCGAGTATGTGCAGCATTTGTCGATGATCGACTATATCGCCGTATCCGGCACGAAAGAGGGTCGGGTGATCGAATATGTCGACCATCTGCACGAGCATTTTGTCGATCCCTGCAATATTCAGGATGCCGCTTATATGCCGCCGTCGCTGCCGGGTTTCTCGATTGAAATGAAACAGGCGTCGATCGAGGAATATCTCTACCGGCCATAAAAGGGGTTTGGCTTCATCTGCCTGACAAAGAGCTGTCTTATGGCCATGGAATCCGTTGCATGCCGGTGAGTCCCGCTGGCATGCGGTACCAGTATTCTCTCGTCACGGGGTTCCCATGCTCGACCTGATCAAACCTTCACTTGCCCGCTTTGCTGCCAGCCTGCATTCGGAACCGCCTGTCCATCTCGGCAGGCGCTACGACACCGCAGGCACTTTTCAGGTCGAACCGGGCAATACGGTGGTCTGCCATCTGGTGAAAGGCTCCGAGTCGGAAGCTGCCGTCATTGCCGTGCGCGAACGGATGCTGGCGATGCCTGATTCCGGGCAACTTGCCTTTACACCTGTCTCCAGCCTGCATATGACCCTGTTTCAGGGCATTATAGAGTATCGCCGACGCCCGCTTTTCTGGCCGGATAACGTGTCGCTTGAAACCAGCATCGATGACATGACACAGCTTTATGTGGATCGCCTGCAGAATTTCGAGGGATGCGGGCCGTTCAACGTGCAGGTCGTCGACGTCACGCCTGCCGGTCTGACGGTGGCGGGTGCGAGTGAATATGACGAGCGTCTCATGCGTGCATGGCGTGACGAACTGGCGGTGCCGTTCGGATATAGGCATCCTGATCACGACACCTATGTGTTTCACATCACCCTGGCCTATACGATCGAGCGTTTTCCCGACTCAAGGCTGGGCGCATGGCAGGAACTTCTGGACGATTGTCTTGCTACGATAAAGCGTGATGCACCGATCATTGCGCTCAACCCGCCGGCCTTCTGCAGTTTCGTGGATATGAACCACTTTGAAGAACTGGTCGTTCTGGATTGAACCAGAGGTAATTTGATCGCCAATCTGCGACATAGTGTACACTGCCTTTGAGTGTCGTCTTACGTAAATGGGATGTCGTTTCCGCACCTATTCTTTTTTCATGCCGAATGCTTTTATCAAGCTACTTGAGGTGCCGCTTTTTCTAGGGAAGCGGAGAATTGGGAAGCCGGTCGGAAACCCGGCGCTGCCCCCGCAACGGTAGTGGAGTGAAACACGGCATAACAGCCACTGGGTCACAGCCCGGGAAGGCGTCGTGATCGCCGAAACGGCAACTCCAGAGCCCGGAAACCAGCCTCGGTACTGAAAACCGACTGATCGCGGTGGGCGATCAAGGAGCATGATTCTGTGCGGGTATTGGCCAATGGCTGACCGTGTAGGCGTTCTTCCTCCGTCACCACCAGTCAGTTCTTTCGCAACATTGAGGCGAGGACACGACATGGATATACGCAACGAACTGCTCCGGAACCTGAAAAACCGGAAACCCGGCTACGGCCTCGAACAGGCATTCTATTCCGATCCGGACTATTACCGCCTGGATATGGAGAATATCTTCTATCGCGACTGGTTGTTCATCGGCCATGATTGCGAAGTCGCCAAGCCCGGCAATTTCTTCACGGTGCAGGTTGGTGACTATCCGGTTGTCATCGTGCGTGACCGTCAGGGCCAGATCCGTGCCTTTCACAATTCCTGCCGTCACCGCGGTTCGCGCGTCTGCGCGGCCGAGCGCGGTACATCGGCGAAGCTCGTCTGCCCCTATCACCAGTGGACTTATGAGCTGGATGGCCGCCTGTTGTTTGCGCGCCAGATGGGCGATGATTTTGACCCGAGCCAGCACAGCCTGAAGCCGGTCGCGTGTGAAAGTGTCGGCGGCTATGTCTTCATCTGCCTCGCTCAGAATCCGATCGATTTCAGCGCAACGCGCGCATTGATCGAACCCTATCTTGCGCCGCATCGCCTCACCGAGACCAAGGTTGCCTATCAGAGCACCATCGTCGAAAAGGGCAACTGGAAACTCGTCTGGGAAAACAATCGCGAGTGCTATCACTGCGTCGCCAATCATCCGGAACTGTGCAAGACGTTCCCGGAAGCGCCCAGCGTGACCGGTGTGCAGGGTGCAGGTGATGATCCTGAGATCGCACAGCATTGGCAGCGTTGCGAAGCTGCGGGCCTCCCAAGCACTTTCCGCATGTCCGACGATGGCCAGTACCGCGCCACCCGTGTGCCGCTGCTGCGTGATTCGGAAAGCTATACAATGACCGGACGCCGGGCCGTCGGCAGGCAGCTCAGCGATACCGTCAACGAGAAGCAGATCGGTTCGCTGCTGCTGTTCCATTATCCGACCACCTGGAACCACATTCTTGGTGACCATGCGATCTCATTCCGTGTATTGCCGCTCGGCCCGGATGAAACGCAGGTCACGACCAAGTGGCTGGTGCACAAGGATGCCGTCGAGGGCGTGGATTATAACCTTGAAGAACTGACGCACGTCTGGACGGAAACCAACGATCAGGACCGCCGCATCGTTGAAGAAAACGCCTTCGGCATCCGCTCGCCCGCCTATGAACCCGGTCCCTATTCGACCGAGCATGAAGGCGGTGTGCTGCAGTTCCTCGAATGGTACTGCAGGTTCATGGAAGAACGCCTCTCCGGCGGCGATACGCGGCTCAGCAAGGTAGCATAAGGTACACAATGAACATGGGCGTTCCTCAGTCTTACCCGCACCTCGACCAGATGCAGCCGTGGAATGACCGGCTGCATCTGCTGGAGTGTCTGTCGATCATTGAGGAAGCGCCGAATGTGAAGACCTTCACATTCCGTTCCGACAACCAGAACTGGTTCCGTTACGAGCCGGGCCAGTTCATGACCTTCGAGCTGCCGACGCAGCCCGAAGCTGTCCTGCGCACCTACACGCTGTCATCCAGCCCGTCACGGCCATTCACCATTGCCGTGACGGTGAAAGCGCAGGAGGGCAGCATCGGCACCCGCTGGATGCTGGATCACCTGACGCCCGGTGTCCGCCTGAAGGCTTTTGGCCCGCTGGGCGATTTCTCCATGCGCAAGCATCCGGGTGAAAAGTACCTGTTCATATCCGCGGGGTCCGGAATCACGCCGATGATGTCGATGACCCGCTGGATGCATGATTGCGCACCGCAAAGCGATATCAGCTTTGTCACCTGCGCCCGCCGGCCCAGCGATATCATTTTCCGCAAGGAACTCGAATATCTCACGAGCTGCATGCCCAATCTGAAACTGTCGTTCCTCATCAAGGAACATGAGATGGGGCAGGTCTGGACCGGAATTCGCGGGCGGCTGGAAGCACCCAAGCTGCCGCTGCTGTCGCCTGACTTCAAGGACCGGACAATCTTCTGCTGCGGACCCGAGGGTTTCATGCGTGATGTGCGCACCATGCTCGAAGCCAATGATTTCGACATGGCGCAGTATCATCAGGAGAGCTTTGGCCCGGCTGCCGAGCCGGTTCTGCCTGCATTCGACGTGATTTCCACTGACGCCGTGGAAGCTTCGGCGATGATCACCTTTTCCATGTCGGGTATGGACGTGCCGTGCATGCCGGGCGATACGATCCTCAAGGCGGCACGCGGCGCAGGAATCCGGATTGCCGCCGCCTGCGAATCCGGCCTATGCGGTACATGCAAGGTGATGAAAATCTCGGGTAAATCCGAAATGGATCACAATGGCGGTATTCTCGACGAGGAAATCGATGAGGGTTTTGTCCTCGCCTGCTGCACAAAACCTTTGGGCAATGTGGAGATCGAAGCCTGAGCGCTTGGTCGTCCGATATTCTTCATTTTGATAAAATATCTGTGCTACTATCCAGCACATGAATTTACGTTCCGTCGACCTCAACCTGCTGGTCGTGCTCGATGCGCTTTTGGATGAAGCGCATGTGTCACGGGCAGCGGAGCGGCTTGGCCTGTCGCAGCCCGCCACGTCGAGCGCGCTCGACCGCTGCCGCCATCTTTTCAGCGATCCATTGCTTGAACGCGGCAAGGGCATGATGCGGCTGACGCCAAAGGCGGAATCGCTGCGTGTACCGATCAAGAACCTGTTGGTGGGCATCACCGTTGTGCTCGATCCTCCCGTGGTTGGTCTGGCAACAGTGCGTCAGACGGTGCGCATCATCATGTCGGATCATCCGGCTGTGACGATTGTCGGCCCGCTGCATAAGAAGTTGACAGAATCGGCGCCAGGTATCGATCTGGTCGTCCAGCCCTGGCATAGCGCGGCTGAAGCGTTGGATGGATTGGCCAAGGGCGCGATTGATCTGGCTATTTCCGTGTTTCCGAAGGTGGATGTCTCATTCCAGCGCCGGAATTTGCTCGACGTGCACTATGCGGTGGTGATGCGTAAGGATCATCCGGCGGCAATGAGCTTTACTTTGGATCGCTGGCTCGAATTCCCGCATGTGCTTGTATCAGGCCGGGGCGAGACACGCGGTGCGCTGGACGAAGCACTGGCCAAATACAACAGGGAGCGCCGGGTCGGTATCGTTGTTCCGAGCTTCCTGCTTGTGCCACCGTTGGTGGCTGAATCCGACCTGATTGCCATGATCCCGCGGCTGTGTCTTCCGGCCAATGCCGAGGAAAGTTTTGCGGTGTTTGAGCCGCCTATCCCTGTTGAGAGCTTCATGCTGCATCTGGCCTGGCATGTGCGGCGCGATCAGGATCGCGCCGTCCAGCATGTTGGCACTCTTATCACGCAGATGTTCGAAAAATTTTAGGTCTAAAACACCACTGTCTTGTGCCCATTGAGCATGACGCGGGATTCGAGGTGTTTCTTCACCGCCCGTGCCAGAACCCGGCTTTCAATATCGCGGCCGGT
>NZ_JACGXN010000011.1 GCF_014138285.1 Phyllobacterium myrsinacearum | reverse complement strand
GAGGCATTGGAAAATGGTGCCTGATCGTAGGACAGCGCATAGGCACCGCGCTGCTGGCCACTCACCGTCACATCGACCGTCTTCAGCCGGTATTTGGTATAGGAAATACTGTAGCCATTGGCCATCAGCAGAAAATCGGGACGTTGATCGTAATAGAACCGGATCAGGGTACCATTGTAACCAACCCACGCCGGATAGCAGACCGGCAGATCCGGGCAGGTATATGCGTAGGTCACGCTGTTTCCGTTGGTATCTGTGACGGCCGTTAGTAGCCAGCGTGAGTTGACTTGCAGGTTATAGTCGTCCGTCCCTGCAGCAGGACTGGTACCAGCCACCGCTGCGACTGAACGAAACGTTGAGATAGTCCCGTCTCGATCTGTGACTTTCCATTCTCTCGTGGAATAATTGAAACGGATACGCCGATAGCTCTCATTCTCCGTTGCAAACCGCGCTTCCCCCGCCGCATTTTCACCAACGCAGGATGGCGAGCTTGTTCCCTCGCAACTGACCAGCTGTTCGCCGTTGAGAAGAAACACATCGGCATTCTCGAATGCCGGCAAACCATATCCGGCACTCGCCCGCTCAATCACATCAAACCCGTCAATCCCCCAGGCAAATCCAATCCAGCCCTGATATGTCCCGCCGATCTTGGTCTTGCGGGCAGAGTTGTAGTTGAGCGCAATCTTCGGCTCGAGACCGCGATAGGCTGGCACATTGATGGCAATCGACTGCGAGAGATTACCCGTCCCGGCAATATCGGGCACCGACGCCTTCTCGGGTGTACTGACCGGAGCATCGCTAACAGGTGCGGGACCAGCCGCGGCAAGACCTGCTGCGTTCCTGGCGCTGTCTGTAGAATCCGTCTTGGCTGCATCTTTTGATTGAGCCGCATCCTTTGCAGCTTTGGCATCCTTCTGCGCATCAGTTGACGAAGGTTCGGTCGATTTGTCCGCATCTTCAGCTTTGGGCTTGCCGAGAGCCGTTCGATCAACAACCTTGTCAACGGGCGGTACTGTTCCCGGCTCTGTTCCTGCATTCGGTTTGACTGGCGAGCCTGCTGATTGCTGTGAACCAGCGCCAGGTGACGTCTTTGAGGTTGGCGTGCCGCCCAGCCCGCTCCCGCCATTACCAAAGCCGCCTGGCTTTGGTAATGGCGTCTGCTCCGCTGCCCATGCACGTGTCGCGAGTAATTCTGAGAGAATTGTTCCCTGTGCAGGCAATAGTCCAAAGAACATCGTGGCAGCAAACAGCGCTGCACCAGTACGGCGGATATGCATGAGACCCCCTCACCATAGATCAACGGGACAAATATCGAACGTGCCGCACGCTAGCCGATGTACATGACAGAGTTGCAACACATTTTTGCCATAATGTGAGAAGTTTCGATTTGAAACTGTGGATAAGTTTGAAGCAAAGTCGAAATAACTGAACTTAATTTAAGCAAAGAATACATCTGTTTCATAAGTGGAGGGAGCTTGCTCTTATCTTTGTGCAACTCAATTCCGTTTATGATTCTCTGCGTTAGTATATTCACTAACTTACAATGCCAGCGCGTAGTGTCGGGCTGTACCTATCCGTGAAACGTCGTTTTGTATATGAGTTAACACTGCAGTTAAACTGAGACGTCCTGTTTCATTTGAGATCCCGTGGTTAACCAATACGAGCTCCGCGAATTTGCAGGACGCAGAAGTTGACTCACTTAACACCGCCCATACTATGTCGCGGGAGCCGCCTGTAAACTTCATCTGGTTCTAAACCAATCTTCTAGTCGAGGTAGGCGCGACCGATAGAAAATTGGGGTCGCGTCACACAACCAGCATCTTAAAATTAAGGATTGAGAAATGGCAACGCAAACTACTCTGCGCGTGGGAACATCGGCCGAGATCACGGCCTTAGAGACCATAGTGCTTGCCGCGGATAGGGCCGCCGCAAAGCTACTCGACACGGCGGTCATTAAGGCACTGTACTTGTTGGAACCTGGTCGCGAAGGGATATTCAAATGGACTTCTGGCAACTTTAGTTCACTGATTACAGTCGATGTGCAAGAGGGTGTATATCTGAAGGCTAATGGTGTCGCGTCATCAGTAGGAGCGTGGGTTCGCCAACGAGACGGTCTTGACCTGAACGTAACCTGGTTCGGTGCCAGCGTAGACAAAGTAGACAACACCACTGCCTTTATCGCGGCTGCAAACCTATTCGGCTTCTGCTCAATCTATATCCCGCGTGGAACATTCAACTTTACCGCTACCATCACGTCAAATGCAGGGTTTACCCACTGGTACGGCGAGGGACGCGATCAGACTATATTGCAGTGGAATGCCGATTGTGATGGTTTCAGCTTCGGTGCTGTATCGCCGAGCGGTTCGACTGTCATTGAGGATATGAGCCTGTTTACTACGGTGGGTGCACCGACGCGCGCGGCCATTCGCGGTGTATTCATTCCTGCGATGCTCAAGGGACTGACAGTTAGCCGTTGTACTTTCCGGGGTGAAACACCATTCCCAGATTATTGGGGTACGGGCATTAAGACCCACAATGCGAACTCCCCTGTGTTCTCAGACTTGGATTTCTTCGGACGGTCCAGCACCGTTAGTGCTGACTGGGCGCTTACCAATGCTGCGATCGAATGCACCGCCGACACTGGCGTGTCGCTATATATGTTCGACAACATTCACACGTTGAACTACCACGTTGGTTTGAAGTTCTCGGCTTCAACAACACCATGCATTGAGGGTGTGTTTGTTCGAAACTGCAACCTCGTCTTCGGGAATTACGGCATTCATGCTAATTTCTCCGCCATCCCTGGCACAGCGCGCACTCTCCATTACGATATCCAAAGTTCCCACGTGGAGGCAACGATCCAAGCTTTGTATTTTAACAAAGTACACACAGTGACGGTCAAGGATATTCTGATCTTAGCAGCTCCGTGGCAAAATCTTGCCGGGGACATGGTCCAGTTCGTTAACTGCGACAAGATTGACACTGACAACATCCGCATCGTGAAGCGGCCAGTTCACACTACCCTTCGCGGTATCGTTCTGAACGGATGCACAGATGCCTCCATTAAAAACACCACGGGTGATAGTCCCGCAGGGCGGTCGTTGGTGCGATTTGAGGGAGCTGCTAGTGGGCTTGTCGAAGATGGCAAGACACGCCAAGAAGGAGCGGGCATCGCATTCGAGGATGTGTCAAGCACTCCTACCGCTAACCGGGGCGGGCGTCTCACAGCACCAAATGGCTGGAGGTGGAATGGCGACATACTTGAGCAATGGGGTGTCTTTACGGGAACCACGGACGTGAATGGTGATATAGTAGTGCCTTACCCGCGGTTCTTTCCTAACGCTTGCTATTCAGTAGTAGCAATAAATTCCAGCACATCAAATACGGTGACAGGCAGCGAGGCAGTATCTACGCGCTCCCCTGGTATTGGCGATGTTGTTGTGCGATGCCTTGGAGCAGCTAACGCATCTCGGACGATACGATGGGAAGCGAAGGGAAAGTAGTCTCTTTGCCGACATTTCAAGGTAACGATCGTCAAACAATCTGAAAAATAGCATTCGTGCGACCAAGATGGCCACAAATGACAAGATACAGTGTCGAACGCGGTTGCAATTTTACCTAGAGACTTGGAGTTGTTGAGTTTCCTCACCAATTGCCTCGTTTTTCTTTCTGCAAGTGCCCAAATCGGTTGAGATAGCCGAGTTTGATGAGACACTTTAAACCATCATTAACGGTTACGCCCATCGAGTCGCGATTCTGAAAGGAACTGGCAATTCCGGCGTCGCCAAGCCGGGTAACCGAAATGGCAATGGTCCGAAGATCTCGATCCTTCGAGCCACGCTTCGAAGATGAAAGAGGTCTTCAACGTAACTGAGTGGCAAACGCACATGAGTTCGAGATGTCCCTTCGATAAAACTCAGAAACAAATTCAAACGCCAGGAGAAACAAATGGCCAACCTGATTTCTACAAACAATCTTTCGGACGTTGATAGTGTAGCTGCTGCGAGAAGCAACTTAAGGGTATCGACCGTGGTTGCCAATCGATCCGCGTTGAAAGCGCTTGATGTGACAAAAGATGTCGCGGTGTATCTCACTGAAATGGGGAGGGAGGGAGTGTTCGTTTGGCGCCCTGGTGACTATTCGGCACTTATCTCGGCGGATCCCCTCGAGGGCGTTTATCTGAAGGCAAATTCGACGGCTTCTGCGTCCGGTGCATGGGTACGCCAACTTGATCAGGGTGAACTGCATGTCACATGGTTTGGAGCGAGTACCTCACTTGCCGACAATGCGCCATTCTTTCAGGCCGCTGCAAAACTTTCCAATACAGCCAGCATCAGAGTTCCGACGGGCGATTTCAAGTTCACACAACCAGTTACCTACGAGAGCAAGCAGGTTCGTTGGCAGGGCAACGGGCGGGATATCTCTCGCCTGATCTGGACTACAGCAGTTGATGGCTTCCAAATTGGCACTGTAACACCCGTTGAGCACGTCGAGATTTTCGATCTATCGTTCATCTCTGACGCAACCAGCTCGACCACGGCGGCGATTGATGCACGATTCACTTCCAATATACGCCCCGCGTGCACTTTTGAGCGATTGATCATTTCAGGCACTTTTACCCCAAGCGTACAGGGTTTGAAATGGTGGGGATTTGGCATCAAGACAACCAACGCTATGAATCCGACATTCCGCGATATCGTTGGTCGTGGTGCAACGGGAGCAACGGTCCCAGATGTTGCCCGAGCAGATAGCTTGATATTCTGTACGGCAACAGTCGCCTCGGTTGTGATGATCTTTGACAACATCTTCACGATCAATTTCGGGTCGTGCATCAAAATTCGGTCCGCGTCTTCGCCCTCTATGGAGGGCATTTATATGGATCGGATCAATGCTGTCTTTGCGAACACTGGCATTGATATAGTTTTTAACAGCGGTGCTTATCATCCACCGCAGATGTATCTGCACAATAGCCAGTTCGAGTGTTTTTACCGTAACGTCGATATTCGGGGAGCCTCCGAAGTCGATATCGGTGGAAACCTGTTCTACTTCACGAATTTCGGAAACTCGGGTCCTAACAGTGTTTATCTGGAGAATTGCCTCGGGGGTCGATTTTATTCCAACAGTCTGTACAACCGGCCAACCAACACCACGGTCGAAGGCATACGATTGCAGGATTGCGACAGCGTCCAGGTTTTCAACAATACAATTAGCGCCTTGGCTGCCCAGGTTGTCTTCGCGGGTAGTACGCGTCGGTCATCAGAATACAACAACAGGATAGATGGTAGCGGCGCCGCTTTTGTAGATACCAGCAGTGCTGCCGCCACGAACAAGGGCGGCAAGGTACTCGCTGCTACCGGCTACCAATGGGTGGGAGATGTTCTCGACCAATGGGGAACTGCGGCGGGACAAACTGACTCCAACGGAATTCTGAATGTGAATTTCGCTTCTTGGGGAGGCAGGGCATTTCCGAACCAAATATTTCAGCTTGTTGCTACGAACGGTGACCATGCGGCTGGCTCGGAAGCGGTTTCAGTAAATAACCTGACAGTAAACGGCTTCACCGTAAAATTCCAGGGCGCTCCGTCCCAGCCACGTCGGGTCAATTACATAGCAAAAGGCAGATAACCAAAATCGAAAAGGTTGGGAACTATCGCAACGGAACTACGTTGATTCCTTGCCGAGCAAGCACTGGACATGTTTCAGAAACACTACTCGACACGGGCTCAGTATCGTCAACGGGTTAAACTGTGAGGCAATCTGGGCCCCACTACCAGCAAGGACAGGCACAGTGCTGGAAGTTTGAACCCGATCTGCGATTTAGACGCGCCCGCAGATCGGGTTTAACGTTTCAACCTCGTCCGGTGAACGCGTACCTTCGATTATCGTTGCGTGGGGAAGATATGAAACCGGAAAACGAAGTGGATTAGAAGCCAGAACCGGCAAACAGGATACATTACGGGGGAATGGGTGCTGTTGTCGGCAGTAAATTAAAGCGAAACGGGGTATTGCTATGGTTTTAGCGTTTTCTCCTCGGCATAAGTACCGATTTCTTTTGCAGTATCCAGAAATGCTTTGCGGGCTCTTGCGGTAGACGCTTTGCCTTTCAAAGCCTCCATACAAAGTCTGGTCGCGGACGCGTCTTGAGAACCGGGCTCAGTCGTCCAATGTTTAGCCAAAATATCTGCTGCTTGCACAAGGGTAGTGACGGACAGCATCGCTCCGGTTTTTGGAGATTTAATAATGATATGTTCAAAAGATAATCGGCGCATGTGTAAAAACAGCGGGAATGGGAAAAGTTTCCATTTTTGGGGTGCGAAAACGTCATCTTTCCCTTAAAATGCCGTAAAAGAGTTGTGAATGGCGCCGTTGTCTGTTCAGGCAATGCGGGTCCGGTTTCCTGATGATGAAGGCAGGCGACCGGGCCTTTTTCATGCAGCCCTCACCGTTCGTATCGACAACCGTTCCAGTTGGAACCCTACATCTAGCTGACCTTGCTATCATCAATCTGAAGGATTGCCTCCTTGTCAAGCTTGAGACTCAGCGGCAGAACAAAGACGGCATTGATCGATTTGGCATCCTGCTGAACTTCCACGGCAAGACCCGCTGGCGCCTATGCCGTTGTCGACGAGGTCGACGGCCGCACCCATCACATCAAGCTGCCCGACCTTGAGACCGCCGGCGACAGCACGCCTGGTTTCATCGTCGAGCTGCGCAGGTTTAAGCCACGCACAAATGCCTAAAACCATAGGCCGCAGGTCTCCAAGTCGTCGGACGACGCCGCGTGATTACGCGGAGGGCAGCCTTTAGCGCCTCGAAACGGTAGTGACACCCTCCCCATGATACACGCCTCACATTGCAGCGACCTTGCGTAGCTCGACCCGTGGTGCAAATGTCAAGCACAGCAACTCGCCTGTTTGACCGAAGGGCCGCAGCGTGATGATTTTGCCGCTTGGGCTGCGCGATGTCTTGGCTTGCAGATGGCAGTTCTCGAAGCAAGGGTCATGACAATGCGCTCGTCTTCAATCTGCAGGTTATTGACGTCGAATATCCGCATCGGGACGGCGGGAGTGCCCACTTCAAACGTCACCCCGCCTCGAGTCACATTCAGATCACGATGACTTGCCAAATTGTGCGGAATAGCCGGTCCGGTCAATGCACTCGCTCAGCTGAGTTCCTGGGCTAGTCCGATGAGAAGCCCTCCGGGCCCACGGATGTAGCAGAGCCGATACGCGTCTTTATACTGGACTACTTCGCCTGCAAGCTGCGCGCCGCGCTTGCTGAGCCTCTCAAGCGTATTGTCGACATCGTCAACCGCGAACATGACACGCAGGTAACCCAGGGCATTGACCGGAGCGTTGCGGTGATCTGCTACGACAGGCGGCGTGAGGAAGCGGGAGAGTTCAACCCGGCTGTGGCCGTCCGGTGTACGCATCATGGCAATCTCGACACGCTGATCGCCCAGTGCAGTGACACGTCCAGCCCATTCTCCTTCGATCATGGCCCGCCCTTCGAGCTCGAGGCCGAGTTCGAGAAAGAAATCAATTGTCTCGTCGAGGTCATCGACGACGATCCCTACGTTGTCCATACGTTTGATTGTCATGTGCCCAATCTACGAATAGCGGCACCTTTATGCAAGCACACCGGGTTAGGCTGGCTCAAGGGCAATGCACGGAAATATATGCCCCGCGCGCTGACGAAAGCCTGGCCGAACTCGGTCCGCTGCCGTACCTCATTCATCCGCCATCGCGAATATCGTCGTCCGCTGCTTGGGTTCGCTTTCGTGATAATCTGCCTTGTGTGTTGGCAGGGACGGCCTGTACAAAATCGCCAGTTTTTAGAAAACGATCGGTTGTATGCGCCGCGGACGCCTTGGAAACCTTCCTATCCATGAAGCCGGACGAAGAAGACACAAAGGGCCGATACAGACAGCATCGACCGTTATAGACGCAAACCGTAAATCAGTTTAACGTTCATCAGGCACAAGAGGCCATGCGATGATTTTCATTATTGCCCTTAGAATGCTATTGACAGGCGTGATGGCTTTTTTGGTCTATCGTACACTGTCAGGCTCGCCGGAAAATATGTCGCATAACGACAAGTAAAATTGAATGACTTCGGGTCGTTAACGCGTGCGTTCGAAAAGAATGGCAAAATCGATTAGGATGAAAACAGCGGCGTGTTGTGGCCGGCTGCGGCGAATTGTGTTGATTGTGACAAATTCTTTACGGATATGTGACGGGATAACAGCACCGGCAGACAAGGGTTCAGTCACCAATGCGTATCAGGGAACTTCACGAGGTCAGGTATGACGAGGAAACCGCAAGCCTGAAATTCTCCGGTTTGAATGCCTTTCAGGAAGCCAGGAGCGTTACCCTTTCGATCGACAATCCGGAACTTTTTCTCAATGCGCTCAAGACCGTTCTCAAGAACAGCAGCGGCAAACCGGTAAAGCTTGGAAAGTCAGCATAGGCACACCGGGCTACGGGGACTTCACACCTTCAGCGACGCTTGCTATAATCTACAAAGACGCCTGCTTCTTTTGCAGCCTCGATGAATGCAGCGCGTGCCTGCGTGATTGTTGTCTTGCCATCCAGAGCGTCGAGACATAACTGACGCGCAACTTTGAGCTTCGCGCCATCGTGGACAGGCCAATTCATCAGCAGAACTTCCGCCGCCTCGGGCACAGATGTGACGTTTCTGGACTTGCCGGAATGGTATGTCTGAATCGTTACCGAAGGGAATTCCATACTCATGGGACAGTACTGATCTGTGAGAGAACATTATGACTGCGTTGCTCGTGACGGGGACCTACACCTCGCCTTTCGATTTGCCGATTTCATCCACGTGATTTTGTATGCTCAGCCGGTCCAGTGATGCCAACGGCAGATTGACGAGAATTTTGAGCCTTCTGTCGAGTTCCATCATTGCACGCGAAAATGCCTGCTTGCGCTCCCATGGCTCGCCCTTTTCCTGAATGGGATCGGAGGATTCCCAATGCGCTGTCACGGGCACACCTGGCCACTCGGGTGTAGGCTCGCCCCTGGCCTCATCGTTCAACGTAAATACAAAATCGAGGTCACGCGCACCGTCCAGACCAAATTCGCGATAATGCCTGGGCTGCAGGCCACTAACGTCAAAACCTGACTGTTCCAGCAGTTCGCGGGTTTCTGCATCAATCGTATCGGCCGGTTCCGTTCCGGCACTATAGGCAACGAAGTGCGGCGCGCCAATTTTATTCAAAATAGCCTCCGCCATCACGCTTCTTGCCGAATTGCGACGCGACAGAAACAGCACGTGAAAAACTTTGTCGTTCATGACCGCTCTCCTTCGAAGCAAGCACGTCAGTCATAGGCCGAACCCATATGATGCTGCAAAAGTGTGACAGCTGTTCAACGAGCTCTCTGGACCATTTCAGCTTTCAAAATCCCTTCCATAATGAAACTGCCGCCTGATCGTTCCAAAACAATTTGACCGTTTCCGCGCCAGTTTAAATCGTTAGGTAGCGGATTGTACAAACCCGCAGGGGCTATAAATTGATAGTCGACTGTCCAGAAAATGATACATGGCGCTGATATGGTTCGAAGCTCAACCTGGAAACCTTTATGGATCATAATCGCTTTTCCGAATGTCTTGCCTACCTGTTTTGGTCACAGGAAACCCTTGCAGATATCCTCGAATGCGACCGCTTTCTGGTGAGGGCATGGGCCGAAGGTGGACAGCCCATTCCAGGCTCGATCGCGGCCTGGATTGAAACACTCGCTCTCTTGCATGAAGTGTCTGGAATACCTGACGACTACAAAGGCAGGAAGCTGGAAGACAACGTGCACTGAAGCGAGGCCATGCAGGCAAGTTCGAAGGCGGGTATATATGCCGCCATCGAACTGTAATATAAACCTGCCAACATCAATCTAAAATCATCCCTTTCTTTGGAGACCAGGCATGAGTATCAAAACCTTGCTGATCGGCTCATCAGCGGTCATCCTTGCTGTGTCCGCCGCACATGCCGCCGATGCGGTCGTTGTCGCAGAACCGGAACCGGTCGAATATGTTCGCGTGTGCGACGCCTACGGCGCCGGCTTCTTCTATATTCCGGGAACAGAGACATGCCTGAAGATTGGCGGTTATCTGCGCTATGATGTCAGAGGCGGCGACGATCCGCTCACGGGTGTCAAGCGGGACAGCTGGTACAAGCGTACGCGGGCTTCGCTGCGCTTTGATGCCCGCTCAGAAACGGAATTGGGCACGCTTCGCTCATATATCGAAACCTATTTTCAGTACACCAACGGCAGTAACAACGCTTACATTCCAAAAGCCTATATTGAGCTTGGCGGCTTCCGCGTCGGCGCTGTCGACTCCCAGTTCACCTCATGGACCAATTACGCCGGCGACATCATCAATGACAATGTCATTGCCTATGGACCCGACACCCGTCACATGGCGACCTTGGCCGAAGGCGTACAGCTATCTTTTCCATTCAATTCTTTGAATTCGTCGTTGTTGACCTCCTTTGCATCGACGACACTGCATCAATATTATTTTGGTTGAAGATGCCAATCACAGGCATCCGTTGGCGGCGTCGTCAAGCAATCATTGCAGCTATCGATAGGGCCGTCCCCTGCGGAGCAGACGCCGATAACCAGTTTGGGACCGTTTCCGACAACCTTGTGTGCTCCATCGTGAACTACGTCTTCTTTTGGTCCACAGGTGTAGACTCGTGTGCACCCCAAATTTATTTGCGCTATCACGTTAGTTGGCGACCAAACTCCCTCCTCCGCAAATAAGGAGCGTGGAAACAAAGCAAAGACGGCCGAAATCAAAATCGCTGAACGACGCATTAATTTTCTCCTCCTAAGGTTTGGCTTTCGGTCGAGACGATTGGAACGTGCTGCGCCGGGCATTTGTTTGCTCCCAATTGCCCTTCAATGCCGAAAGCGTCGCGACTACCAAAGCCGCCGGCCTCTTCACACCCGCGACTGGTATTAAAAGCAGTAAAGCTAGAGCCCACTGTCACCGAATGATATTAGAAACGACAACAATCGATGTGAACGGTTTGGCCAATAGCCGCGCCAATATTCGATACCGCATTTTGCACTCCCTCTCCGATCTGCTTCGCGGGATTAGCGATGCCTTGGGCAACACCATCTACGAGCTTCACTGTGTTGTTTGCTAGATTTGCAGTATCAGTCAGGATTCGCGTCGTGGCGGATCCCGCATCAGCCAATACCGCCTTAGCTGTGTCTCCAGCATCGGTGAGCAATCGTCCGCCCTTTTCCGCAATCATCGTTACTGTTGATATCTCAAAATTGACGACATCCAGATTAATATTGGCTACTTGTGCCACCACACTATCTGGACCAATCTCCTGTCCGAGCAGATTTTTCGCAACGAGCCTCAATGCATTGTTTTCACCAAAACAAGGTTCTTCTGCAAATTTCTTACCTTTGCATTGCATGACCTCTTTGGTGGCCAATTGTCCAGCCACGCATACGGCAAACGTCGTCGGCTCGCCACCAGTGGTTTCAGCGCACTGGATCATTATTTTCCCCTCGGCATTGAGGTTCTGCCCGGCCAAGCATCCAGCTGTTGATACGTATGATCCGCCAGATTGTGCATAGCATTCTGCGACACGCCCAAGATCTCCACCCAAATGCACTTGCGACGCTGCCCAACATCCGGCTGCGGTCTTGTAATCCCCGTTGCTGTCCGCGTAACAGGCGACGGCAGCTTGCGCGCTCTTCAGATCACTCGACGAAGCATTTCCTGTTGCTAGACAAAGAGCAATAGCCAGTCGATCACTCGTGCTTGAGGTATTCTTTCCCGCTGTGCAGTTGACGATTTTATCCAAATCTCCTCCTTGCTTCATCAACACACAGGATGCAAAGGCCTTGCTGTCAGGAGTAAACATCTTTGAACATTCGTATGCTTGAGCCGCTTCTTTTGGTAAGCTAGCCTCGAGTTGCGCTTGTAGTAAGCAAGACACCTTGTCGGTTTCAACTTTACCACATTTTACAAGGACATCACGGAGAGGCATGTCTGTGGGCAAACCCGATATCAGACAATCTGCAGCGGCGCTGTTCTCAGGCTTTGTGGCGCAGTTCGACACCTTTTTCACCCACTCAGGTATACCAGTCTGCAATGCTACCAACTCTTCTGTGAAGCACTTATCCCGACTTGACTGCACGTTCCCCTGCTGACAGTAGTTATATTTTTCCACCACATCCTTCATATTCAAAGGAATTCGGGGAAGCAGGTTAGAGGCGGCCAATTGTTTGGCGGACATCCCCGCGGAAAGTAACAGCACATCAGCTCGGGCTTTATCTGCGATCTCCGGCATGCAGAAGTTGCCTCGAAGACAAGACAAAAGCTGTTCCTTGTTCAATTTGTAGCCTGCACAGGCAGCAAAATCGTCCTGGGATGCATTGGTTCCCATGCCCCGAAATCTTGCACATTCTGAGATCCTCGTTCTCGCGATCTCATCAGAAAGCTTGGTCAAGACCGCAGTTGGCGCTACGCGGATATTGTTTGATGCTTTGACACGTTGAATAGCATCTTCAGGCGCAGCCACTACATCAATGATCCGCAATACCATACTGTCATCCATGCCTACTGCAGACAATGCCGCCTCATTCAGTTTTGGAAGTTTCTGGTCGGCACCAACAGTTCTAAGCCGGATGACTGCTTCTTGAAGTTCGCCGACTTGGTCGTCGACTGAGGGAGCAGACCTCCAGCCGCGCTGATCTTGAAAGCCGACAAGTTTCCATTTCTGAAGTTGTAGCTTCAAGTCGCTGGGACCGCCGCGAGCGATGATCATATACTCGTTGTATGCAACCGGAGAAAATGAATTGAGTTTCGTAGCAGCCCAATCAGCGATCCGTTGATGCACGATTTGCTTTCCGTTATCATCCCAGCGGGAGCAATTCTCGTCTCCTTGAATGCAGTACCTTCTGGACAACGCAAGCACGATGTTACCTGGCTTAATCTCACCGTTGGAACAGTTGGACATCTGCCCGTCCATATATACCGATACGCGGTCCAACGATCCTTCAACACGCCTGACATCGTGCAAAAACGCCTGGTTCTTTGCAAAATACGCAGAGCGGCTTTGTGACTTCTCCGGATTCTCGATTGGAAACAACTTCGCTATTGGCGAGTCGCCCGGCAAAATTAGATCAGCGGTATAAGACAAGCTGGACAACTCTTCAGCCAGATCACCTACAATTTTTTTCTGGGCATTCGCGGCACAGGTCCTTATCTTGGAATAAGCTACAGCATCGCTTTGCGTTAATATCAACGCAGAAATATAATATTGTTCTCGTGTCCAGTTCTTCTCATCTGATCGATAACCAATGTCGATCTGACTAAGTTTCGCTTGCCACAAAATCTGAACTTCACCGCCGAAATGTATCCAGAGCTGGTCATATCCTCCCGGAGTCGGGAGTTTTCTCGTATGAGTGACGAGAATTTCCTGCGAGTCCTTCAGTATGAACTTAGTTGCCCGCCATCTTGCAGGTGCCGCACGAACATTAATATCTCGATTTGCGCGAATGCGATCACCGACGCCTATCGCAGCAGCAGGAAGCGTCTGACCATTCCTGTTTGAGAAGAAGGAAGATTTTACTCCCACGTCTTGAGCTGCAACCCATCCTTCAAAGCAATCTTGTGCTTCAGCGCATCTGGCAGCGTCGGAAGATCGTGCTGATCCCAGGGCAATAACAATAGATAACAAAACGACACTAAGTAGTGTTGTAATTGACCGTTGAAATGCTTCTGACTTTAATTGCATGATTTGCTCCCAAGGCTCCAACCTATTCGTAAGACAGGTGCGGTTACTTATCGGCAAGTGTGAAGCCAAACCAAAATCTGTTCCTCCCCCATTTAGAGGATATCGACTGGGCGGGTCTTCAACCTAGCAGCCCCGGTAGAGTCATTAGATGCGCTTTTCCAGAAGACGAGTTTGGTTGTTTACGTCCGGGCCGAAAGGCTAAGGCTCCGGCGATAGTATCACTTTGTTTTGAAAGCGCACTGACCCTGCCCCACTATGGCCGTATGGGATACTGTTCCGATCGCGAAATCATCGCAGACCAAATCAATCCATGAGACTGTCTCACAATCAAAGTAGGCGGTGGATCTGGGTTTAAGACGCCCTGCGTGGTTCTACATGACTGTAAATGAGTTCCTAGACGACTTGAGTTTCATCACCATGGTGACAATGTCACGCTGTTTGGATGTTCCCGTTTTCGAGAAAATGGCCTTGAGGTGAGTGTGTGCAGTAGATCTGGAGACCCCAAGCCGTTCCGCAATCTGACTCAGTGTTCCGCCTCTTTCAAATTCGAGCAAGAGGGTCGTCTGAGCTTTGGTGAGACCGAATGTCAGACTGATATTTGCGGCAATCCATTCCGGGTCATCAGTAGCGACGCATGGTCGGATAATGACGAGACATACGGTTTTCGGAGCATATATCGAAGCGAGACCCAATGGCGAGATACCCGCCTGGTCCAAGGCAATAGGAACACAGGTGATCGTGTAAGCTGTCCTCGCTGAAGTTACTTGGATATCTTCCTGCCGCACTGCCGTCATAAACGGCGAACATGTTATTTTCACCACACCTGCGAAAGCTCTTGTAGCTTCAGCATTTTTGATTTGAATAAAATCCCGAGCGCCGATCAGCATAAATCCCGCATCAGCCAGAAGCGCCGATGCACCAAAGTTGGCTGCCAGAAGGCGACAATCTTCATCGAGTATCATTGCAGCGTCGATAAGGTTATCAATCAAACCGCGCCCTCCCGGCAATTCAAGCACACGACTGGCAAGATGGTTGACTTCAAGCGCCGCCCTCATTCTCGGAATAAGTGGGTGGAGCAGGGAACGCATCTGCTCATCCGTTCGTTCACCTATGCGGTTGTCGTAGTGGAGCGCAATCGTTGCATGTCGGCCGCGGTGTGATGCAAATTTTAGAACTGTCGCTCCGTCCGCCTCCCCCTCAGGCTTGACCAAATCATTGTAGAAGCTCGTTTTTTTGACGTTTTCATCTGGGCACAACTCGACGGTCCGTTTGAACGATGACAGCTTCATCTCCGCCATCGGCTTGTAGTATGGATTGAGTTTCCAAAAGTGATGTTCGTATGCAGATATGGTGCTTTCCAAAAAGCCGTCCACGATGGGGGGCAGCAACGCAGCTCTTTGCATATCAACAATCTGCATGATGACCTTTGTGCCAGGTACAAGCTGATGAACCAAACTAGCAACGTCCACCCAACGGGATGCATCACAGGCCGCCCTGTCGACCGCACTACCTACTTCACCTATTCTGAATGATAACTCCCTATCGCCGAACTGCATGATATTGGCGGCACCCCGTTACGAATAGACGATTCATTCCCCTGCTTAGAACAATTAGTTGAGATTGTTCTTCTTCCCTTGTTTCTCCAGAGTGCACCAAGCGTTGGCACTGCAGATATTCAGAACTGATTGAACAATTCTCAATGTGACAGCATACCAGATTTATAATGAGCCTGTTCTCCCCCAATTGGGGGAGGGAGTAGACGGCGCACTAAAAACTATCCAGCGTTCAGGAAGACCGGAAGTTCTTCCGTAGAGGATGCCAAGCAAACGACACAAGCCTGAAGAGATTGTCATGAAACTGCGTCAGATGGACGTTTTGAGTCCTGGCCAAGTGCGACCTGGCAGAGAGTTGGCAAGCTATTCTCATTATCGCATCCTCGCCATGCTCCGGGCACCGGTTATACGAAACGGATGTTCAGAGGCCACTTTGTAATGCGAAGTCGACCCAAGATAGCGAGGCTACGAAAATTCGCCAGCGCCCTGTGCCGCGTGTTCGGCCGGGATCCAAGATTGTCGCTACGCATCATTCATGGGAAACGACAAGGGTCAGGTTCTCGATATCAATGTCTATGCGAATGCTCGCACATCTATTTTGTTTCAAGAATCCAGCGTTCCACGAAGAACTCGAATGGCGTCTGTTGACAACACTTCTGCCCGCGGGTCGTGAGGTTTTTGACGTCCATCCTATTCGGAACATGCTCAAACCTTTCCGTGCCATTCATCTGAAAGGCGAAGAAGAAAAAACGCTGATAACAAAAGTTGTAATCGGACCGAAGAATGTCACGCCTATCCCTGTCGTGGAGGCTTTTCTCAAGAGCAGAAAATTTTTCGATATTGAGGTGATAAGGTCGTCTTCAACGTATGCCACAGCACTGGCTTGCGCTTCTTCACTCTTGACCGAAACAAAGCGCATAGTTGGCCGTTGAGCTGCCTCGCAGATAGCTTCAGCATCTGCGGCATCATTCTTCTGGCGTTTGACGAAAGGTTTAACATAGGCCGGTGGGATGAGACGAACTGAATGACCCATTTGGGCAATCTGCCGTGCCCAATGATGGGCTCCGCCGCATGCCTCCATGGCAACAAGACATATCGGCTGAACCGCAACGAATGCCAACACCTTGTCGCGGCGTAGTCGCTTGCGAAAAATGACGCTACCTGCAGCATCGGCACCATGTACCTGAAACACGTTCTTCGCTAGATCCAATCCTATCGTGCTGACTTCCATTGTGGACACCTCCTCTGGAGCAATGATATTACTGACTTCCATTTTGGCATATTGAAGCCGCTGATGGGGCGTCCACACCATCATTAAAGGGGCACAGATATACGGTAGCGAGCCAGCTGCTTGATGCGCTATCCCTCACTGAGGAATGCGACAGTCGAATCAAGCGAATGCAGGTGGTGAGGATGCAACATATTCCAGATGATGCGTGGGATGCTTGGACACCGGAACTGCTTTTTGAGCGTTTCCGCTATCAGCACCCGCCCTGGTATGTTGTTGGTGGCTGGGCACTAGACCTGTGGCACGGCTATCCGAACTACGCCGCGCTGGTATCGGGCTCCAGTTTCAAAACCGAAGATCTCGCAGACAGCAATGTGGATGTATTCATCAATCTTGATCTGAAGACCCTTGAGAACCATGCGGGGATCGCAAGGGTGATTATTGGGTCCTTCCTCAACGCGGTTTACAATCGTAACGGCGATATTGCGGGACGTACTCTGTTCCTGTTGGACGAAGTGGCAAGGCTCGGTTATATGCGCATTCTTGAAACCGCACGCGATGCCGGCCGTAAATACGGAATAACCCTCACGATGCTGTATCAATCGATCGGCCAGATGCGGGAAGCCTATGGTGGCCGCGATGCGACATCGAAATGGTTTGAAAGCGCTTCGTGGGTTTCGTTCGCGGCGGTCAATGATCCTGAAACGGCGGACTACATTTCCAAACGATGTGGCGCGACGACCGTCGAGGTCGATCAAGTGTCCAGAAACTCGAAGATGTCGGGAACGTCGCGAACCCGCTCCAAGCAATTGTCGGCAAGACCGCTCATTCAGCCCCATGAAGTCCTGCGCATGCGCACAGACGAACAGCTCGTTTTTACAGCAGGCAATCCACCACTGAGATGCGGAAGAGCAATCTGGTACAGGCGGAAAGACATGACAGCCTTGATGGGCGAAAATCGCCTTCACGAAACGGAAAATGCCTCTGTGGAGATGAGCAAGACAGTTTAACTCGACGACTGTTGTGAAGAATGAGGCTGGAAACTTGATCGTGGCTTCGGGGTTATTGGTGAAACGTCCATAGGAATAGTTATTTGATCCAAGACATGCTCGTAGCCAGGGACCTTGCCCGACCGAGACGCCGATCACGGTCAAGCTATTACAAATAACTCCAGTGTGCCACGCATAACGAACATGAATCGATGCCGTCACTTCGATTCAAAAGTCTCATTGGACGCGTGAAACTGAGGGCGTAATTCTGTATGAATGATGGTTCAACCTTATCATCTCCTATGTTGAGCGCATCGACCGTGAGAAAAACATGGCGCGGTTCTATGGGCTCGCCATCCGATGCTGGGATCGGATAGGAACACAGGGTCAGCAGAAGGTTCAGTTATTCAGTCATGAGACCGAGGCCGTTGACATATTTCTCGATCTCGCGCGCGTGAAAAGAAGAAGAGGTTATCGTCCGGGCCTGCAGCGTTAACAACGGCTTCACACCATAACGAGACTTACATTTCTTTAGCTTAGCGACAGCAACGATTACTACTGTGCAACTAGAGAATGATCGCATACCAAAGGGTTTGCGATAGCCATAAATTGGTCTGAGAATGCACCGTAGATTCGTTGCCGTCGCATGATGGCCATATGGGCGTTCTACGAGATGGCAATAATCTCGAGCTCTTGACCACCCACGTCTACTACATCACCGATAGCTTTACCCATGAGAAATCTTGCTACCGGGGATACGAAAGAAATCGATCCAGCCTTGGGGTCCGCTTCGTCCTCCCCCACGATGCGATATCTTTGCACGCGCCCATCGTCACGGCTAAAGGTCACTGTGCTCCCAAAGGCAACAGTGTCAATTGAAATAGGATCTGGGACAAGCTGGGCGGTGCGAACTCTTGCCGCAAGATAGCGCGTATCACGCAGCGGGTGTGCGGCTTGCCGCCGTCTTTCATTAACATCGTCAATTGCGCTCGTAGCTTCATAGGCCTTGCGAGCTTGTTGAAGTTGCAACTCGAGCGCCTTTAAACCCGCTTGCGTAACAAGGTTCGGGTAAGCTGAAATCAGACGGTCAGGTAGCAGGGTTTCCGAAGCAGTTTCGGAACTCTCTTCCTTGGTGAAAGCAACGGACAATCTCTAACTCCGTTTAGATGCAGCGCGCTCTTAAAGCACGGGCGATACCGTATATGTTTGTCACAACCATCAATACGAAAAGAATAGATGAACCGCCAATTTCGACCCCTGAACGGCTCGCAATCCTGCAGATCCTGCTTGACCGCTTGCGGATATACGAGTTTAGCGGCCGCTATTTGACCGATCCTCGATGGTGAGAGCCTCCCTTACCGCCAGTTCGGCCATAGCGAGAGCAGCTTCGCGGGACGTAGCTGCGGCAATGAAGCGGCCATTATGGCAAAAACTGGCACCAACTATGCCGCAAGCCGCCTCCAGATCACTATTGGTCAGACCAGCCCACGCTGCAGGCAGATCGGCCCGCAGCTCAAACCCCTCGTCCGCGCGGCGAATGCCGGTCAGGCACCAATCCCTTTCGCGCGGGTGAACGACAAATAGCAAGTGGTCGGCGCCCGCCTTCAATATGGCGGGACGGAAGGGCATTCCCATTGGGAGCTCCAGAATACGCCTTTGACCTGTATCTTTGATTGCCTGTTGTACAAGGGCCTCGGCCCGCAGTTTTGCGGCGCGTTGACCTATGCTTGCTTCGACAAAACTACGGGCAATGGCGAGGGCGTTGTGGAACCCGATATCTTCGGCCTCGGAGTTTGTCTCGTCGAAAACGGGTTTCAAGGTTTCCAGCAGAGCCGGCAACGTAAGCCCGGCCAGCCGCCCGGCAACCGAGGGGTTCAGCGCACCATTGTCCACCAGATCGACCGGCTGTACAAAGCTGGCATCGAAAGCGGCGTGTACCGCATCGATATGCGCTTCTGGAAGACCAGAGGCGGCAAGATAATCACGGCCATAGTGCTTCCAGATCAGTCCGAACGAACTGTACGGTTGACCATCTTCCCGCAGTGGTGCGCCACGCTGGTGATGATCGAAGATCCGCTCGGCAGCATCGTATACTCCGCCGACATCGTAGATAATGCGGTCTAAACCAGGTGCGATCCATTCCGGCGCCCTGCTACGGATGAGGCGAGCCTGTGGGAAAAGCCGGGTCAAAATAACGCTGGATAGCAGTTCATCGGCATGGAAGCCGCCGGAATGGGTGACAAGGAAATCTGGGACCATGCAGATATGCGCCTAACTGTTCGTGAAGAAGTGGTTTGCGGTGAGCATCAGATAACCATTGCTGGAAGCCATCTCAACCGGTCATTTGTTGATTTGGGTGGCATTGTTCTTACCGCGTGATCTCAGACGATTGTGCGCCTCCGCTGCCGGGCGTCAGGTCTCTGGCTATAGGCTTTTCTGCGATGAACGCAACACTGTCAGCCATACCAATTGCTTGTGCCTTCATTTTGGGCCGAGGCCAGAAATGCGGTTGTTTCGATAACTGTTTGCCAACTTCCGCACTTGCGTCAAGTGTTGCTACGGCTTCTCCATAGAGTGTGACAGGAGCGGCTTGCGTCGCCCCTCACCTGTCGTTCTCCCGTCTCTTCGAGATCATAGGCGCTTCCGTGCCCCCTCAATGGTCGAACAATCGGTCCATAGGCTTGCCGGGTACACAGATCCATCACCTGCCATGTAACATTCTTTGAGGGTTCGATCGTGTTGGTCATCGCTCGCATCCTTTCGATTTTCGTTGACGCTTTCAACGAAAAAGACCCCTTACGGGGCCTTCTTCTGCTTCGGGAATCAATCCCAAGGTATGACCGCCATGAGCGTTGTGTCGTCCTGTCCGGGGTATCTCCCGAGGTTGGCGTTGAGCTTGTCGTAGCCGGTGTTGATGGACACGGTGTAGTAAGTTGTGCCCTTGCCGGTGCTTGTCTTTTCCCAGATGCCGCCGATTTCGATCCTGCGGCCGCGGGGTGTCTTGGCGAAGAGCTTGAAGACCGGAGCCTTCGGGTTGTCGCTGTTCAGCTTCTCGCCTGTGATGTCGATGTCGAAGGCTACGGTGGCAATGTTGCCGGTGAGTGTATTGTCTTCGTTGATCTGGATGAAGTTAACGAGGGTATCGGTCATCGCGTTTGCTCCTTTGTTCGCGTTGTCGATGGACACGTTCAAGGACCGGCAAAAGGCCGGGATGCATCGGAACGACCGAAACGCATGTGAAGGACGGCCGGGGGCGAAGCGAGGCCGCAGGCTGAAGCGGATGATTTTGCCTCGCGAGGAATGACCCATGGTCAGGGGAAAATCATTCGGACTCGCCGTTGCTTACCGGACAGCCGGTTCTAGTGATCCATTACAAGACAACGCGCCGAACAAGAGCAGTAATAGCGTGATTTCGGCTACCCTCAGTACATTCAGAGCAATGGGGACGGCACATCTTCATCATCCATGATTCCTGCCACGCGGTTTTCATATTGTCTGCCACGGGCCAGCATCACAACGAGACAAGACGGAAAGATCGGACTTCTACAACGCTATTCAGCTGATCCACCCAAGCTACTGGCCCGATCAGTTGGTGCAACGTGCGAAAGACGGCCGGGATGGTCCGCGACTCCAAAACCACATCGACCCACACTATGACAAGCCATTCGCCATAAACTCGCGCTGTTCCAATAAACCGGATGATCTCGCCTTAATTGGCGTTCATGCCGATTGAGGGCAAATCATGAGGAGCCCAGCAATGGGTTTTTTTGTACGGGAGGGTCAAGGAATGCAGATTGACCGGTGTGAGGCGCTGGTGCATGGATCTGGAATTGAACGAATGGAGATCTTTGAAACAACTGATCATGCCGTGGCTGCCTTTCGGCGGACGGATTTCGGGCGTGCGCAGTCAAGCATGCGGTTGAGAACGGCGCTGCCGATGGCGACTTCGGTGTGCTGACCAGAAAAGCTGATAGGCTCGACATTTGAGATCAAACCGTTTGTGTCCGGGGAGGAAAACCGATGACAGATTTTCAATCAGAGGCGCGTCTGTACAGGCGGGCAATGCAGGATATTGGCCAGGCTGCCGAGGGTATTGATGATACTGTTGTCGATCGAATCGTAGACGCCATATCCACGGCACGCCATGTGAGCGTATTTGGCTGCGGGCGTGAGGGATTACAAGTACGCGGTTTCGCCATGCGGCTCTTTCATTTGGGGCAATCGGTATCCGTTGTCGGCGAAATGGTAACACCGGCAATCGGAAAAGGTGACCTGTTCCTGGTAACGGCCGGGCCGGGAGATCTTGCCACGGCATCCGCTTTGGTAGAGGTGGCAAAAAACGCGGGTGCCCGGGTGATTACGATTACCGCTCAACCACAAGGACGGGTACCTCAAGCGTCAGATGAGGTTCTGGTGATCCCTGCTCAGACAATGGCAAATGATCGGGATTCCGATCGCTCCCTGCTGCCCATGGGCTCGGTTTTCGAAGGAGCTCTGTTCGTGCTTTTTGAGGTCATGATTCTTAAACTCAAGGCAAAGCTGGGGGTTTCAGACGAGACTATGCGCAGCAATCACACCAATCTTGAATAAGCCAAGATGGATATGCGACTTCTCCGGTATTTCGTTGCCTGTTCTGAATGCAAGACCGTGCACGCTGATGCTGAAACTGCTGGTGTCTCACAAGCGCGGCCATTCCGGTCATTTTGTGCACCTCGCCCCAATCAACAGACAAAGTCGCAACCCGAACGCCAATTCTGCATGCATCTAGCCTTCCGACCACGTACCGATCAGCATGTTCAGAAACCGTTCGGCAGCCGGTGACAATGTTCCTCCCCGCCGCCTGACAACACCAATGGTTCGCGAAATTTCCGGATTGCGGATCGGGCGGGTTACAAGGAACGGATGCTCGTCCTGTGGCGTTGCCAGCTTGGGCAGCACGGAAATCCCCAATCCAGCTTCGACCAAACCCAGCGATGTCGACAAGTGTGTCACCTCGTAAAACCAGCGTAGTTTCAGATTGGATTTTGCCAGCGCCGCATCCAGAAGGGTCCGGTTGCCACTGGACCGGTGGACCGTGATGAGGGGGTAAGGCGTCAGGTCTTCCCATCCCAGTTCGCTCTTGGCCGCAAGCGGGTGGTCCTTGCGTGCCGCAAGCACGAATGGGTCCTCGATCAACCGGTCGAAAATCAGATCGGGGTCCGCTGCACCCATGATGTTAATACCGAATTCCACTTCGCCACGGGCAACGGCCAAAAGCCCGTCAGTCGCGGGAAGATCAAGAATACGGAACCGGATGTGCGGATACTCTGCGTTGAACTGCTTGATAACAGTTGGCAAGAAATAGAAAGCGGCCGTGGGCAGGCAGGCGATGGTTACAAGCCCACTGCGCTGGGCTCCGATGTCACGCACCGCAAAGAGCGAGCCGTCAAACTCCTCCAGCATACGCTGAACGAGCGGAATGAGCTCACTCCCCACCGCCGTTGCCGACACATGGCGTGTGGTCCGCTCCAGAAGCGGCGCACCAATTGTTGCCTCCAGCTTCTGAATGCGGCGGCTCAATGCGGGCTGCGAGAGATTAAGCGCTTCTGCTGCCCGGTGAAAGCTCTCCAGTTCCACCACAGCGAGAAATGCCCGCAGATCAAGTATCTCACAATTAATGCTCATATCGCATCAATCCTCATAAACTTTGCATTTCACATATCAATTATCTTACCGCAAAATGCAATAAATCAACAGATTGTTTTGTTGAACGCATGAATTAAAGAGCATTGAGCCATGAATGACCTTATTCGCATACCCTGTGTCCTGATGAGAGGCGGTACGTCCAAGGGTCCTTTTTTCCTGGCGTCTGATCTTCCATCCAATCCGCGTCAGCGCGATCAGATTCTACTGTCCGTGATGGGTTCCGGCCATCCCCTGCAAATCGACGGTATTGGCGGCGGCAACCCCGTCACCAGCAAAGTTGCAATCGTCGGCCCGGCAACCGTACCGGGCGCAGATGTCGACTACCTCTTTGCCCAGGTTCGCATTGATCAGCAAATGGTCGATACATCGCCCAACTGCGGCAACATGCTCGCGGCAGTCGGTCCGTTTGCCATCGAAGCCGGTCTTGTCAAAACGACAGGACCGATAACGCGGGTGCGGATACACAACGTCAATACGGGCAAGCTAATCGAGGCGGAGGTTCCAACGCCCGAAGGCCGTGTTGCTTATCTCGGTGACGCATCTATTGACGGGGTACCCGGACACGCTGCGCCGATTGCCCTGACGTTCATGGATGCAGCCGGTGCGCGGACGGGCAGTCTCTTCCCGACTGGGCAGACGCGCGAGTTTATCGACGGTATTGATGTCACCTGCATCGATTGCGCCATGCCCATGATGATCCTCGAAGCCGCCGCCATCGGAGCAACCGGCTATGAGACCGCAGCCGAACTCAACGCCAACTACGTCTTACGCGAGCGGCTGGAAAATTTGCGGCTGCAAGCGGGTCAGCGCATGGGGATGGGAGACGTACGGGCGCAAGTCACGCCGAAGCCTGTACTGATCTCAAAGCCAAAAGCAGGCGGCGATCTGAATGTACGCTACTTCATGCCGCACGAATGCCACCCCTCGCTTGCCACAACGGGAGCCGTTGGCATTGCCACGGCTTGCATCAGTGACAACACCGTCGCATCGGCTTTGATCGGCGAGCGCAAGCCTCCCGTTGTCCTTATTCTCGAACATCCAAGCGGACGCTTGGAGGTAAAGCTGGATTCGCGGGATGGCAAAACGGTGGCCGGCATATTGAGGACCGCCCGCCGCCTGTTCGAGGGCCAGGTCTTTGCAAAACCTGTGGCGCAAATGGTTTGCGCGGCATAATTGAACGCGGTTGCCGGGAGGGCAATCGCACATCTGGGAGAAAATACCATGCATAAACTTATGCTCGCTTTGGCGGCGACTGTTGCATTTACAGGGTCAGCGTTCGCCGAACCTGTCCGCATCAGCGTCGGCTCTTACAATCTCAACAATCTGCCATTTCCGGTCGCGTCAGGCCTGGGTCTTTACGAAAAAGAAGGCCTTGATGTCACCGTCGAGAATTTCGCCTCGGGCGGTTCCAAGACACTGCAGGCGCTTGTCGCCGGTTCCACCGACATAGCCGTTGGCTTCTACGACCACACGATCCAGATGCAGGCACAAAAGAAAGACGTCGTTGGCATTGTCTTGCTGGCGCGAAATTCGGGTCTGGTGCTTGCAGGCGGCAAGAACACAACGTTTGATCCGGCAAAGCCAGAAACCATCAAGGGAGCGAAGATCGGCATCACCGCCCCCGGTTCCTCATCTGATTTCTTCGTTCGATATTATCTGCAGCGTCACAAGCTCTCGGCCGATGACGTATCCCTCATCGGTGTCGGCTCGGGCTCCGCAGCCGTTGCTGCCCTCGAACAGGGAAAGGTTGACCTGCTGGTGAACTACGATCCGGCCGCTACCTTCATTGAAGCCAAAGCCGTCGGCAAAATCCTGATTGACGCGCGCAGTGACGAAGGCGCCAAGGAGATTTACGGCGGCATCTATCCGACCTCCGTTCTCTATGCCACGCAATCCTACATCGACAAGAATCCGGAAACGATCCAAAAAGTCGTCAACGCGACCGTCAAGGCACTCGAATGGATGAACAAAAGCGCACCGGAGGAGATCGTTCAAAAGCTCCCCGAAGCGTTCATTTCCGGAGACCGCGATACCTACGTGAAGGCCGTGGCAAATGCCAAGCCGATCTTCTCCGTCGATGGCCGCTTCGATGAAACCGACGTTGAAACTCCGCTGGCTGTTCTGAAGAGCTTCAATGACAAGGTGGCCGCAACGGACATCGATCTGAAGAAAACTTACACGAACAATTTTGTCGACAAAGCGCCCCGCGAAGGCACGAACTGAGGGAGAAGACCATGGCCCTGGCAATGGTAAAACCGGTTGTGCCGGCAACAGTCGAGCAACAACGAAAAGCGATGGTATCCATCGATTCCGTGACGATATCATTTGGCACGTTCGTTGCGGTGGAGAATGTCAATCTGACCGTGGCCGACGGAGAGTTTCTCGCCATCGTCGGCCCCACCGGGTGCGGCAAGAGTACGATACTGAACGCTATTGCCGGACTGCTCAAGCCATCGGGCGGCCGCGTTTCGATCGACGGCAATCCGGTGTCGGGCATTCAGAACGATATCGGTTACCTCTTCCAGCAGGATGCCTTGCTGCCCTGGAAAACATCTATCGAGAATGTGGAACTCGGATTGTTGTTCAAGGGCGTCGCAACAGCAGAACGCCGGGAACGGTCGATGATATGGCTTGCCAAAGTTGGGCTGAAAGGCTTCGAACATCGATACCCGCATCAGCTTTCCGGCGGTCAGCGAAAGCGTGTGCAGATGGCACAGGCACTGATCAGCGGCCCGAAAGTCATTTTGATGGACGAGCCTTTCTCAGCGCTTGATATTCATACCCGGCATTTGATGCAGAACGAACTTCTGCGCCTCTGGCAGGAAGAGCGCCGTGCCGTCGTGATGATCACGCATGATCTGGAAGAAGCAATAGCGCTTGGTGACCGGGTGGCAGTGCTCGCCGCCGGTCCCCGCAGCCGGGTTATCGACAGCTTCGATGTAGATCTTGCGCGGCCCCGCGACGTCGCTGAAATCAAACTGGATCCGCGGTTCATGGATCTGTACCGCAATATCTGGGCGTCGCTGCGCGGCGAAGTGGAGAAGAGCTATGAACGTCGCGACTGAACGACTTATTCAACTGGGTTTGCTTGTTGCCATTCTGGGCGGCTGGCAATTGGGGGTTTCAACCGGCGTCATCGACGTCTTCTTCTTTCCGGCACCGATCGACATTTTCAACCAGATTGTCACCTGGATCATCGATCCCAATTTCTATCGTCACGTCACGATCACGCTGACGGAAACCGTGCTCGGCTATGTCATAGGAACGGGGCTTGGCGTTGCAGCTGGCGTATGGCTTGGTCTCAGCCGCAGTGCTGCCCGCATTCTTGACCCTTTCATCAAAGGCCTGAATGCCATCCCTCGCGTTGTACTGGCACCAATCTTTGTTCTTTGGCTTGGACTTGGCCTCTGGTCGAAAGTGGCGCTTGCCGTCACACTCGTTTTCTTCATCACATTCTTCAATGCAATGCAGGGCGTGCGTGAAGTCAATCCGGTGGTCCTGGCCAATGCCCGCATTCTCGGGGCAAAGCGTTCGGAACTTCTGCGTCATGTTTATTTTCCCGCTGCGGCAAGCTGGATCCTGTCCTCTTTGCGCACCTCGGTCGGGTTTGCGGTCGTTGGTGCCATCATTGGTGAATACCTCGGCGCATCCGCGGGCCTTGGTTATCTGATTGCCCAGGCTGAAGGCAATTTCGATGCCGTTGGCGTCTTTGCCGGCATCATCATCCTGGCCATATTCGTTCTCGTCATTGACCGCGTGCTTGATGTGGTGGAAAGCCGCCTGATCAAGTGGCGGCCGAATGCTGCAGAAGAACGCACGGCCTGACTTAATCGACGACACAGGCTCAGCAAGGCATCATTGTTGCCGGCCTGTGTCGCAAAGCTTCCAGATGGACACAAGAAACGGCGCAATATCCGCTTGTCACGCAGCAGTGACGATTAACGGCGGCTACGTGCAGAGCAAACCTATATTTGCAGATCAGGCTGCGAGTGCAGCCAGCACGGTGTCCGAATGAATGATCAATTTCGTGCCAAATCCATAGTTTGTGACACAACAAGCTTTAAAGCGCATGTTGCATTCGCGTCGAAACCCGCAGAAGATATTCCACCAGTTGATGAAGGGTGTGCCACTTGAAATTGAAAGGCTGAATGCTTGGAACTCAAATGGTTTGAAGACTTTGTCAGCTTGGCGCGTTGCCTAAACTTTTCGAGAGCGGCGAGTGAGCGCAATATAACACAACCAGCTTTGAGCCGCCGTATCAAGCAGCTCGAAGATTGGCTGGGTGCTTCTCTGATTTCTCGCAAGACATATCCGGTGCAGCTTACCCCGGAAGGCCAGGAATTCTTTGCCAAGGCAACGGAGATTATGTCCACCCTTTCAGAACTGCGAAGCAGCATGCAGCAGCGTCATTTTCACAATGCCGATACACTCACTTTTGCAACGTTGAACACACTCTCACTTACTTTTTTCCCCCACTGGATTAAGTCCGCTGGATTTGCGACCCGGACACGTTTTTCCGAACCGAAGTCATCGTTTCTCGGGAATATTTCGTCACTTTTCAACGGCGAGAGTGATTTTTTATTAACTTACGCGCATGATTCAATTCCCTCAATGAAGCAACTTGAGGGATATGCTTTCCTGCCGCTCGGTCAGGAGAAAGTCATCCCGGTATGTGCTCCGGATATAACAGGGAAGCCGCTTCATCCATTGACCACGGGTCAAAGACCAATCGAGTATCTCAGCTATGGCGATTGCTCCTTCTTCGCCCACATGCTCAATCACGTATTTTCGCGCAGGCCCTTACCGCTCAAAACCATTTATGAGAATGGAATGGCGGCTGGGCTCAAGGCAATGACGCTGTCTGGCAGCGGCGTTGCCTGGATACCTGAGAGCCTCATAAGGACGGAGCTTGCAACCGGCACTTTGGTCTGCGCGGGTGACCGCAGCTGGGAACTTCTCGTGGACATCAGAGTATATCGACCGCTCGTATTTCGCAGCAGGCATGCGGAACAGTTCTGGCGAAAAATCGTCACTCAGGAGCAAGCTGTCGCCGAGCTCGCAGCTGAATAACACTGCCGGCTTTTTCACAGTGCAAAAACCGGTGTCAGAAAATGCATATCGTCCTGGTGTTCCAGCGCGCACAAACGTCTGTAGATATCCCTGCCGTTAGCCAGATTGCCACAACAGTCCATAAATTTTTTTTCGCGGTCCTGTGCGTCAAACGGGTCATCCAGTGCCCCCTTGGGTGCTTGCCGCTTTGCCTTCAATGTCCGTCCGTCAGCAAGGTGGATTGTTACGACGTGCGGTAACTTTGAACCACTGACAAGTTCCTGCTCTTCGGTATAGGGCGTCATGCTTACCCTGCCCATCAGTTCGACATCAGGATTGTTCCTCACCGCTTCCTGGGTGAAATCCGAAAGAACAAGAGAGTCGTTGCGCAGAATACGCGCCACACAATATTGCATGGAGAAACGCGCCTGCATTTCGTCCTGCGGCCGAGGATAGGAGAGGTTTCGCCAATTGGAAATGCCGACCAGCGTTTCAACTGACACGACATTATCAATCTCGAATTGCTCCAAGGCTTTCAGATCGAGAATTGCATCGCTTATCAGATGGGTAGAACCGCAGCATGGGTGACGCTTGGGAAGGACACCAGCCGTTTCGATCGTGTGCTTTACGGTTGCTGCGATGGCCCTGGCGTCCCATTGGCCGGGATGGCGGCCTCCAAACAATTCGCGAAAACCTTGTTCACCCTCCAGAATATCGAACCGGCCAGTCATACCGCTTGCAGCCATCTTGGCCGCATCGATTGCATTGCGTGCAGCAAGTCCAGCATGAAGCGGTTTGATAGGCGTCCCAAACTGACCTTTCATGCCGGATGCCAGACTGACGGCATTGCTCAAGCTTCGGGCGATTCCGTCCGCATCGAGACCGATCAACCAGGCGATGCCGGCCGCAGTACCAATCGTACCGATTGTGGACGTGCCGTGCCAGCCCGCGGTATAGTGCGAAGACCCGACGCCATCACCGACGAAAGCTTGTGCCTGTAGGCCAATCAGATAGGCATCGATCAAAGAGCTGCCGCCAGCATTGCGGGCTTCTGCGATCGCAAGCAGCGCAGGTACCAGCACTGCGGACGCATGGCTCATACCAGGCAGAAAATTATCGTCATAATCGAGAGCGTGAGCAGCTGTGGCGTTGATCAACGCGGCGACCGCTTCATTGGCCTTTCCGCCACCAACAATGCTCGATGGACCGTCCGGTGTAAGATAACCAGCGAACGCGCGCCTTGCCGCTTGCGGAGAAAAATCACTTTGTCCCGCAAACATGCAGCCGATCGTGTCGGCAATTGCATGCTTTGCGTGTTCGCGTGCCCCGTGACTGAATTCTGTTTGCGAACTGCACCACGCAGCAATTGTTTCGATGATACTGGTCATCGCTGGTCCCGTTCAGTTATTGTGAAATTAGTGGCCCATCAGTTTCTACGGGCCGCGAGCAGAAGTTTGAGCAATTTGCCGAACTGGAACCGGTCTACTTCCCGGTCTGCAATATCCGTATTGACGCGATGAATGATGACAAGATCGAATGCCGGAATAATCAGGCAGAAATGACCGCCTGCACCAAGGGCGTGATAGCTGTCGTCAGGCAAAACAACCTCGGGAAACGCGATACCACTGCGGCAAATCCACCACATATAACCATAGGCGCCGCGTGTCCCGGCGTCGGAGTAGGGCAACACACTGGTTGTCACCCAGTCCCGGGGGATGATCTGCCGGCCGTTCCACTCCCCCTGTTGCAGAAACAACTGGCCGAAACGGGCAAGATCACGTGCCGACATGCGGAAAGGATAGGCAGGGTGCCACGAACATTCGTCGGGTTGCAGCCCCCCGTCCCTACGCTCCTCGTCATAGCGAAAATCCTCCATGCCGAGCGGCTTGGCGATAAGGTTATTGAAGGCATCGTGAATGTCGAAACCAGTCAACTGGGTGTAAATCGTACCCAGCGCGTTAAAATCCCAATTGCTGTAACACCAATGTGTTCCCGGAGCATGCGAATGGCGCGGGGGTTTGAGGGACCTCATCCACGCCGTCTCGTAACCTGCCGGGTGATAAATACCGGAACGGGCTGTCAGAAGATCAAAGATCGTTGCCTGTTTCTCGACAGAGCTCAGGCTCTCCTTGTCATCGATATCGAGTTGCTGCAGCGTCAGTGAGAGATCGATAGTGCCTTTTTCGACTGCAATGCCGATCAGTGCGCTGAGAAAACTCTTGCGCATGGAATGGCACTGATACCGACATTCAAGATCGCCGTAATTTGCAATCAATCTGTCGCCCTGTAAAACGATCAATGCATCACTTGCAATCGTGGCGGCATAGGCCCTCATCGCTTCCAGACCATGCCGTGACCAGCCACGCGTTTCTACATCCTCATCAAGGTTCAGGACCAAACCGTTCGAAGTGGTCATGATGCATATTCCATTGGCTTATAACCGATGCTGGCCGCGAGAAAGTTACGGCTGTATTCCTCCTTGACCTCCCCTGCCCGAATCCGCTCCACCGTCATTTCTTCCAGAATGCGGCCGCTGTGCATGATGGCGATACGTTCACAAAGATGCGTAACGACGGCAAGATCATGTGTGACCATCAGATAAGTGAGACCTCTCTCCCGCCGCAGCGTTTTCAGCAGATTAAGGATTTCTGCCTGTACCGAGACATCGAGGGCCGAGGTCGGTTCATCCAGCAGCAGAATTTCCGGCTCAATGATCAAGGCACGCGCAATGGCCACACGCTGTCTTTGACCGCCGGAAAGTTCGTGAGGGTAACGGTACCGGAAAGCCGATCCCAGCCCCACAGCGTCAAGCGCCGCACTGATCCTCTTCTGATGATTGTCGAAACCGTGAATAATCAACGATTCAAGCAAAACATTCTGCACCATCTTGCGGGGATGAAGCGAAGCATAGGGATCCTGAAATACCATCTGGACACGACGGAAAAATGCCTTGTCACGACGATGTCCCACCTCCTTATTGCCGGACAGGATTGATCCCGAGTAGTCGGGGTTCAATCCCGCAAGCGCACGCAGGATCGTTGACTTGCCGCAACCGGACTCGCCAATCAAACCAAACGCCTCTCCTCGATCGAGGAAGAACGACACATCGTTGACTGCGGTGGTTGACGTAGCACCACTTCCGAACGCGACAGTCAGGCCAACTGTTTCGATGATCTTGTCGGTTGTCACGTTCATACCCATTCCCCGCTTTTCAGAACAGGTCCGTTCAGCCACGCCGCATCACGCGTCGGGATTTGAAGCATGTCCACCGGACGATCTATGCGGGGCAGGCTTTCCAACAGCGCCTGCGTATAAGGGTGTTTGGCGTTGTGCAGCTCACTGGCGGGCAGATCCTCCATGATCCGTCCGGCATACATGACCAGAACGCGGTCGCAGAAATCCGCAACCAGATTGAGATCGTGGCTGATAAACATCAATCCTGCATTACGCCGGGTAATCAACTCGTCAAGAATACTCAACACTTGTCGGCGCACTGTTACGTCAAGTGCTGACGTAGGCTCATCTGCAATGATCAGATCAGGCTCCGGGATCAGCATCATAGCGATCATGATCCGTTGCCCCATGCCCCCGGAAACTTCGTGTGGCAGGAGTTGGAACACGCGATCCGGATTGCGAATGTGTACCGCCTCGAGCATTGCCAGTGCCTTTTCCCTGGCAATCTTCACGGTTGCCCGATGATGCAACCGATAGGCCTCCATGATCTGATGGCCGACCCGCATCAACGGATTGAGCGAGAATTTCGGATCCTGCATAATCATCGAAATACGGTTACCGCGGATTGTACGCATCTGGCGTTCGGAGGCCTCAAGCAGATCAATGCCATCGAACGACATTCTGTCGGCTGTTACCTTCGCCGCCTTGGCTGTCAATTTCAGTACAGAGCGCCCGGTAAGCGATTTGCCGGAACCGGATTCGCCAACAATGCCGACCTTTTCGCGCCCTATGCTGAAGGAGATACCCCGGACTGCATGGTTGACACGCTGTGCCGTATGAAAATTTACATTGAGATTTTCGACTCTGAGAAGAGGTTCAGCCATTGCGGGGATCCAGTACATCGCGCAAGCCGTCGCCAAGCAGATTGAAGGCAAGGCTGGTCAGGAGAATTGCACAACCAGGTATGGCGGCAATCCACCAGTTCGTCAGCATGAACTCCCGACCCGAGGAAAGCATGGTACCCCACTCCGGGCTGGGGGGCTGAGCACCCAATCCAAGAAAGCCGAGCCCCGCAGCAGTCAGAATAATCGCTGCCATATTGAGCGTTACCCGCACAACGACCGAGGACATGCACATCGGCACGATATGTCCAAGAATGATACGCAACGGCGAGGCGCCCTGAAGCCGGATCGCCGAGATGTAATCGGACTTGCGAATAGTCAAGGTTTCGGCGCGGGCGAGACGGGCAATTGGCGGCCATGAAGCCAGCGAAATAGCGATGATGGCATTCTGGATGCCCGGCCCCAGCGCCGCTACGAAAGCAAGCGCCAGAATGAGGCTTGGAAAAGCCAGAAATATATCAACGATACGCATCAGAACGATATCAACCCAGCCGCCGATGTAACCGGCACTCGTGCCTATCAGCAGGCCAATCGGGGCAACAATGATGGCTGTCAGACAAGCGATATAAAGCGTGATACGCGCGCCAAAGAGCAAACGGCTGTATATGTCGCGGCCGAGTTCGTCAGTACCCAGCCAATGAATGGCTGACGGGCGCATGAGACGTTGGGCAAGGTTCTGTTCGAAGATGTCATGCGTCGCGAGCAAAGGGGCAAATATAGCTACAGCGAGGATTGCCAGAATGACGCAAAGGCCGAAGAGAGCTGACGCATTGGACCGCAACCGCCACCATTTCAGCCAAAGTTGCTGTGTGCGAGCCTGGAACGGTGAGGTCGGCACAGGTGCGCGAAGCCATTCGCCAATGGTCGTCGGCAAAGGAGCGGAATTATCGATGATCTTGTCTGTCATGATTGTTCTCACCGGGTTCGAGGATCGCAGATGCGATAAAGAAGATCGCAGAGCAGATTGAGGCTGACGAAAATCACACCGACCAGCAGTGTACAGCCAACGACAGCATTCATATCTCCCGCCAACAGTGCATTGGTGAGATAACGGCCAAACCCGGGCCATGCGAACACCGTTTCCGTAAGGACGGCGCCTTCAAGCAGGAAGGCATAAGAAAGTGCAACGACCGTCACAACCTGTACGGCGATATTGCGAAAGGCGTGTCCCCACACTGTCCTGTGCCATGACAGACCCTTCACACGCGCGGCTACGATATATTCCTGGCTGAGCTGCTCGATCATGAAGCTGCGGGTCATGCGGCTGATATAGGCAAGCGCGCCAAACCCCAGAATCGATGCAGGCAGGATGATGTGGCTGAAGACATTGCGGAAGACGTCCCAATTGCCTGCCATTGCAGTATCGAGCAGGTAGAAACCGGTGACCGGTTGGATATCGAATTCATAAATGAGATCGATGCGGCCAGGCCCGCCGATCCATCCCAGCCCCGCATAGAAAAGTACAAGCCCCATCAGGCCCAGCCAGAAATTGGGAGCGGAGTAACCGAGAAGCCCAATGAACCGTATCGTGTGATCAATCCAGGAATTGCGGTACATCGCAGCCAGAACCCCTGCGGGGATTCCCAGCCCTGTGCCGATAACGATAGCCACGCTTGCCAGCTCCAGCGTCGCCGGAAAAACCCGGGCGATATCGTCGATAACCGGCTTCCCGGTTGTCAGAGCCTGTCCGAGATCTAAAGACAGAATGCCTTTGATATACACGCCGAACTGATACCAAAGAGGTTTATCCAGCCCGAGCTGGCGAACCATGTTGTCATAAGCTTCCTGCGTTGAATTATCTCCAAGAATGGCAACAACAGGATCGATTGGCAAAAGCCGGCCAATGAAAAAGGTCAGGGCTGCCAGCCCTAGAAGGGTAACGCAGACAGAAAGAAGCGTTTTCCCGGCGAATGTGACCCAGGACGGCAGCAGTTTCCGTCGCGTCCCCGCAATCGCGCGGGGCGCTGTTTGTGTAATGTCCACCATTGGTCGCGCCCCCTATTTATGGGCTGAACTGTAGTAGACGCGAAAGCCGTTCCACGACCAGTCCTTAACCTTGTCGCTTGCGCCTATGATGTTATACATCTGGAACATGACCGCCATGGGTCCCTTTTCCATCACATCCTTTTGCAGACTAAAATAGAGCTGGTTACGCTTTTCGGGGTCACCTTCCAGCAATGCTTGCTGAACGCGGGCATTGAAATCTTCATTCTGGAACGATGCCCTCCATGCCGGAATTTGGGTCAGCTTGGCTTCGGCACGGTTATCGGGGTTGTAGACCAGACGCGACGCGTTGCCATGTGCATCGGGCACACCTGTCTGCCATGCCAACATGCCGCTCTTGAATTCGCGTCCACGGATGCGGCTGAAAAGCTGAGCATTGGCCATCCGTTCAAGATTGAGCTTCACGCCGACCTTAGCCGCATTCTGTTGAATACTTTGAGCAATCGGCGCCGAGTGCGGCAGTGTTCCGAAGAGAACATTGCTCTCGAAGCCATTTGGATAGCCGGCTTCAGTCAGCAGCTGTTTGGCTTTGTCGAGATCGAGAGAGAAAGGCTGACCTTCCTTCTCGTCAAGAGCACCGATGGCGCCGATCTGGGCGAAACTTGCGCGCGGTACACCCAGATAAGGCATTACCGATTTGGCCAGGCCGTCATAGTCGATAAGGTAACGCATGGCGAGACGCACCTTCTCGTCTTTAAAAACCGGATCTGCGGCATTGAAAACCCAGAAGAACAGTTGCGGCTTCAACACCTTTTTGATTTCTATGCCAGGCTTTCCGTCAAGGTCGGCCAGATCGTCAGGCGAAAGATCGCGCGCTATGTCGACGTCGCCTTGGGTCAACAGCAAACGCTGTGTGCCAGGCTCGGCAACGTGACGGATCAGAATGCGTTGAAGCTTCGGCTTTTCACCCCAATAATTGTCATTTGCCTGTAGCACGATCGACTCGCCGGCATTCCATTGGGCAAGTCTGTAAGGACCGACACAGGCTGTATTGGTGGCGAGATACTTATTTCCAAGATCACCGTTCACCTGCTTTTCCATGAGGAGCTTCATGTCCATCAGGCCAGACACGCGATTGGCGCCGATCGCCTGCAGGATGAGGTTCGTCGGATAAGGTTTATCCAGTTTCATGACCAGCGTATTGTCGTCAGTCGCAACGATGCGCTCTTTCACATTCTCCTTATTGAAACCGTATTCGGTAAGGGTCGCGGCATTCCCGAATCCAAGCGTGACGACGCGCTGCATCGACCATGCAAGTTCATGCGCTGTTGCCGGGTTACCCGAAGGCAGGGTGAGACCCGCATTGAGATGAAAAGTGATCTGTTGCCGGTCCTGCGATACATCCCAGGTTTTCGCCAGACCCGGCACGACCTTCGACTCGTCAGACGGGTCAAAATCCACGAGGGAATCGCAGGTGTTCTGAATCAGTTCATTGGTAACCACTTCACCAACCTGAGCCGGATCAAACGTGCTGATGGCGTCAATGTTCCACGCCATGACAAGCGCCGAACCCGGTGTCGCGGCCCGTCCAGCCAACGGTAGGGCGGCAAGCCCAATGGCAGCCCCTGCGATGGTCGCGGTCAGTGTTCTCCTCAATCGTCGAAAAGTCTTTCCATTTCTCAATTTGCTCATTTCGGATCCCTCTGGAATTTGATTTTTATGATTGGAGCAGGTTGGAAATACCGATCCGGATAGCGATATCCGCAACCGGATCGGTGCATTGCTTCCCCTCAGGCAGCGTCTTGTTTTGGTTGCAGGGGCGGCTTCACATCGGCAGGGATGGGACAGACATAGGGTGTCTTGCCAAGGCGGTCCTGATGGTCTTTCTTCGCTCGCGCCATCAGGGTTTCGTCGTTGATCAGGTCAAGCGCGGTGGCAGCCATGACTTTCGCGACGTAGACCATGCCTTTGTGGGCCGCTGCCATTTTGCCTTGAGATGTAATCTGCCAGGAATGCCCCGGCGTGCCGATTGCGTGAGTGGTGGCATGTGCCTGAACAGTGGGCATGACCCAGCTCACATCGCCAACATCGGTGGAACCAACCATAGGTTCGCCGCGTACGTCCAGCGGAACGATGAAATCGCAAAGCGGTGTATTCGCCCTCCTTGCAACACCGACCCGGGCATAGTCATTATCGATATCGTTGTCGCTCAAAGTTGCCTGAATTTTCGCGGCAAAAGCTTTATCGGCATCATCAAAGGGAACAGGGCCAAGCCGTTCAATGTTACGCTGCATCGCCTCTTCCAAGGGCCGATTTGGCAGAAGGTTGGAAACCGCGCTCATGATGCTGATAGAAACCTTGGTTTCGGTCATCAGCGCGGCACCTTCAGCGATTTTCTTGACACGCTCGTTCAAGGCAAGCATTCCCGAAAGATCGCGTGCACGGATTGCATAACGCACGGCAGCGGTGGCCTGCACAACATTTGGCGCGATACCGCCGGAATCAAGCATGGCATAATGGATGCGCGCGTCGGACGGCATGTGTTCGCGCATATAGTTGACGCCAACATTCATCAGTTCGACCGCATCGAGCGCGCTGCGTCCAAGATGTGGCGCGGCTGATGCATGGGAAGCTCGTCCCGTGAACTTGAAATCCATGCGTGTATTGGCCAGAGAGTGTGCACGCGCCACTTCCGTGAAGGAGGCTGGATGCCAGGTGATCGCGATATCTACATTGTTGAAAGCCCCTTCACGGGCCATAAATGATTTTGCCGCACCGCCTTCTTCTGCAGGACAACCATAATAGCGGACGCGGCCCGGCGTTCCTGTCTCTGCAAGCCAGTCTTTGATTGCCGTTGCGGCAAGCATTGCAGCCGACCCGAGTAGATTGTGACCACACCCATGGCCATGGCCATTACCGGGAACCGGGCGTGGTTCAGCAACACCGGCTTCCTGGCTCAAGCCTGGAAGAGCGTCATACTCTCCCAGAATAGCGATGATCGGGCCTCTCTCTCCCGCCTCTCCCATGACAGCGGTAGGAATGCCAGCCACATTCTCGGTCACGCGGAAGCCCTGTTGCTTGAGCATGGCAGTGTGTTCGGCAACCGAACGATACTCGGTGTAGGCAATCTCTGGCATGCCCCATATGCGATCGCTCAAAGCTTCAAAAATGGCCTTCTTGGTATCAACCAGGTCCCATACAATCTCAGAATTTTTCATCGCTTTCCTCGCTTCAAATATTGATGTCGCGCCATCTTCAAGGCTTCACAGATACTGTTCGATGAAATCGGCCAGTGCGCAGAAGACCTCATGCTTGTGTTCAATCCGGCTGAACCCGTGTCCCGCATGCGGGATGCGCAGGTATGTGACAGGACGTCCCAGTCCGCGCAGGCAGGAATAAACCATCTCGCTTTCGCCCGGCGGCACGCGTGGATCATCCATCCCTTGCACAACCATCAGCGGAGCACTGATGTTGCCAATGCTGTTGATTGGGGAAAAACGTTCCAGCTCGGCCGGCATTGTTTCGACGTCGCCATACTCTGCCGCACGCAAATAGCTTCGCCATGGGCCGGTCGTTTGCAACAATGTCTTGAAATTGGCGATGCCGTAGAACTCGATCCCGCACTTCCACAGATCAGGGTATTCAGTCATGGCGGAAAGTACCATGAACCCGCCATAGGAACGGCCGAACACCGCAACGCGGCTATCGTCGGCCTTTCCGAATTCCCGCACCCAAAGACGCACCGCCTTCAGATCGGCAACACTGTCCATTCGCAATTCTCGGTCATCAAGGTGACACCAGACTTTACCATAGCCCGTGCTGCCGCGAACATTGGGAGCAACCACCATAACGCCTTGCGCCAACAGGTATTGGATGTCGGCACGAAATGTCGGAATCCACTGCGCCTCTGGTCCACCATGCACAATGATGACCGCAGGATAACCGGCTTCCGGTGAGGGACCGGCCGGGAGATAGACGAGGAACGGCACTTCAGCGCCATCGAAACTTGTTGTGCGCTTTGCCACCGGTTCAACAAAGTTTGACACATCGATGTTGAATTGTTCGCGACGTGTCAGATTGCTAAAGCTCTTCGCCGCACACTCGTAACGCCAAATGTCAGGTGGCGTGGATGCCCCTTCAAGCGAAAAGACAAGACTGGCACTATCCTTACTCCAAACAATCCCATCGACAACACCGGGTGGATGCCCTTCAACGTGGGTTTCAGCCTGGGTACCCAGATCATGGATGTGTATACTGCTCCAACCATCTGTATTGGCGACATATGCAAGCTTCGTCTTGTCGGAAGAAAGAGCTATCGCCTCTATATCCCGCCCTTCCAGCCGGATACACCACTCAAGCGCGGCGCGTGGAATGGAGTAGAAGGCGACACCCTGGAACTCGCTGTCCTGATCGGTAATGAGAAAGAAACCATCGGCCGCCATTTTCGGCGCCAAATAGCGTGAATACCCTCTGTGCGGAAGCAAAGGCTCATACGTTCCGGTTTCAAGGTTCAGCAGATAGAGGTCCTGATCGCGCATCGAACGACGGGAATCGCGAACCAGCAAATGTTTATTATCGGGCAAGAACGCCAACGGCTCGCGGTACCGGTCTGCCTGAAGCACCATACGCGGCGTGAGCGTTGCCATGTCCATCACATATAGGTCGATATGTCGGCGGTCACGGGCATTTGAGCCATAGGCAATTCGCAGTCCATCCGGAGACCAACTTCCCCAGACGTTGACGACCGTTGGATCCGTGGTCAGCGCGACCGGCGTGTCTGATCCTTCTTTCAGCAACCAGAGTTGATGACGCTCGTCGCCGCCGGAATCCACTGTGAAAAGCATGTTCCGGCTGACTGGACTGAAGGAAAGTGCACCAACCGGCTCGGCCATATGCGTGAGCTGCCGCGCCAAGCCACCGGACAACGACTTAACCCAGATCTGATTGAATCCGCTTTCATCGCTCAGATAGGCCATCAACTGCCCGTCGAATGATAGAGCCGGCGATTTCGATGAAAGGATATCGAAATAACGGGTAATCGATATGAAAGATGGTTCCGGCTCAACGGAATGAAGTATTGCTGTTGTCACGCTGCGCTCCTCGCCAATTTTTCTGCAAGACGATCAGTGGCCTGCCTAAGCGCTGTGACCATGGGTTCGACCGTCGATTGATGATTGGCGTCAGTCACAACTTTAAACCCAGCCTCGGGCCATGCCGTTTTAAGCGCCCATGCCGCCGACATGGGTGTCACGGTGTCATAACGGCCCTGGACGATTTCGCATGGCAGATGCCGGATGGAATCGATATTGCGTATGAGTTGCTTCTCGGCCATGAAGGCACCGTTTATGCAGTAATGTGTAAACAATCGCGAGACGGCCAGCGCGGCCTGAGGATGCGTGAGTGAGCGGACATGCTCGGGATCTGGATGAAAAGTCTGCGTGAAGCCTGAAAAAGTTCGCAAACGGATCGCGGCATCAAGTTCGGTCTTGCTGTCGCCGCAGGTAAGCCATTCGTAATAGGCGGGCAACAGGGCATGGCGTCTTTCAACGGCCACAGGAGCCGCAAACTCTTCCCAATAATCAGGGAAGATCGTGCGGCTTCCCTGAAACCACCACTCAATCTCGTGTGGTGCAGCGAGAAAGATACCGTTTAACCGGAAGCCGAGGCAGCGTTGCGGGAAACTCTGCCCGTAGGCCAATGCAAGACAGCTTCCCCACGACCCACCCGCCACAATCCAGGTATCGATCTCAAGATGCACGCGAATTTTCTCAATATCGGCGATCAGATCCTGCGTGGTGTTCCTTTCGATACTGGCATGTGGCGTGGATTTACCTGAACCCCTCTGGTCGAACAGAATGACCCGAAAGACGTCGTGATCGAATGTTGCCGCGTGCTTGACATTCAGTCCCGCGCCCGGCCCGCCGTGCAGAAAAATCACGGGCACCCCCTTTGGGTTTCCATGTTCCTCGATATACAGATTGTGCAGATCATCGACCTGCAACCTATACAAGCAGGCCGCGTTGGTACGATCAACTTTGTCCGCGGCAGAATCCATGCCGATCCCCAGAATGCTTGAAACCTGAATATGCTCGCGGGACTGGGCGCAGATATAATGCCTATATTTTACGCGAGCCTATTTTCTAGACATCTGAATGGATGAGTCCGAAAAAATCCAATGCATAATTTCTCACAACTATTCCAAAATGGAATAGTTGTGAGGTCAACGCACTTTTAGGAATGGGTTCAGGCAATAGGCGAAATCGCGGACCGAGCGACCATGGCAACGTTCACACGCTTTGGCTGCGTGACCATCGTTGGACGGTCCTGTTGCAGATGGTAGAGTTCACCCCGATGCCAACTCTCACTTTCGTCAACTCCCGGGTGATATTTCGCTCTTCACGTATTTCTAAACTTTGCCGAACCATCGCGATGCAGCCTGTACAACTTCCTCCTGGTTCGGAGCAGCCTCACTGACCCAGGCGACGATGCCATCGGGGCGCACCAGCACGGCGCTCAAGCCAAGCCTATCCTTGACATCACTTGCAACGTACAAGATCCGGCCATTCCAGCGGTTTGCAAGCCCCTGAAGCGGTGCACCAGGGTCGAAGTCCAGTAAAATGCCCGTCCCGTTTCTGAGATAGTCTCCGAGCTTCGTCCCGTCCGCCAGCTCGAAGTCGGGACTACTGCGGCCGACCAGCGGGTGACTGCCGCCAAGATCATAGCGCAGAGACACGCCCCAGATCCGCTCGGAAAAGTATGTCGCCCCGTCGCGTGTCTCGATAAGATCACGGATGATCGCTTCAAGCGCGCGCGAACTCCGGCTTGGCCGCATGAGTGCCACCTGGGCCCGCGACCAGTCAAGTATCTGCGATCCCACCGGATGCCGTTCGGCAAAATAGCTATCGAGCAGACCGTCCGGCGCGTCGGCACGGACAGTAGCTGCCAGCTTCCATCCAAGATTCATCGCGTCGCCGAGCCCGAGGTTCAACCCCTGGCCACCCAGAGGGGAATGAATGTGTGCGGCATCGCCGGCAAGCAGCACCCGCCCGTTGCGATAAACCGTCGCCTGGTAGGCGCGGTCCGTCCACGTGGTAGCAAGCTGGAGCGCCGTCAAAGTGACATCGGTGCCGGAGATATGGCGCAATACGGTCTGCACGTGCTCAAGTGTAACCGGTTGGGTCCGGTGAAAAGCGCCTCCGTCGAAATCGACAATCGCAATGGTCCCGGGCTTTTGATAAGTGTACATGCCTGTCGGCGTATAATGCCGGCCTGGGACAAGCTTATCCGGATCAGCCATTTCGACTTCAACGGAATAGCCGGTGAACTCGGGTTCGGTACCGACGAACTCAAAGCCGCCAGCCTTGCGCACGGTGCTGCGGCCACCATCGCATCCAACGAGCCAGCGTCCGCGAAAGGTCTCAACACCCGCACGAATAATCACCTCGTCATCCAACTGGTCGAAGGCTTCCACACCAAGGCCGCGCCTGACCCCTACCCCCATCGCGCTCGCGCGAGCGGCAAGGACAGATTCGATATGCTGCATGCTGGTGGCCAAGTTGGTGGTAGCCGGACTCGGAAGGCGATACGGCCACTTCGAGGTGTCGATATTGTCGTGAAAGAACTGGATGCCGGCGAAATGGCCGCCCGGACGGCGCGGCTGTTGCATCCAGTGCGCGGCAGTCGTAGCACTGCTGTCGCCCGATGAACCTTTCGCGTGTTGCGGCGGCGTGATGTCGTCCAGCAAGCCACGACGGTACAGGGCTTCAATAGTGGGCGCAGACAGGCCGCGCATCCCGAAGGGAAGCCCTTTTAAGGGGGACTGCGGGTCTTCGGCCTGCTCCAGCACCAACACCGAGAGATCAGCAAGGCGCAACTCACAGGCGAGAAACAGGCCTACAGGACCTGCACCGGCAATCATAACATCATAAATCTTGGACAAATCACGCATGAACTACTCGCTTGGGTCGTTCGACCGGAGCAGTTCGTCATTCTGAGAACCACACGGACGAACAATAGACGCTTGGACAGCATCCGATGTTCGTCGAGGGGAACACATGCACAAGGCAGGGACAGAGCTTCCGTTTCCAGAAGGACTTGGGCTTACCAAACCAAGTCTGCCTTTTCCGACGTGAGCAATATAGCGTCGAGACGATCGACCTGCAACAGAAGACATTATCGTCTCCGAATGTCTGCAATTGGCCTAACCAAGTCATTGGCGGCGCCCCGATCGCCTCTGGCGATATCAGCAATCATTTCTTGCGGATGGCTGGAATGATCTTGCAGGAAGCTGGTGAAACGCGACGACGCTCAACCCCGGTCATGCGCCGTTGGAAAAAAAGACAATATCCTGCCGTCGGCGCAATTCAAGGAGGAGAGAGTCTTCTAAAGCAACATCACTGAGACGGATGGCGCCGCCCCCCTTTACTGAACGGACCAGGCGGCGGTTGGCTATGAGATAGAAGGGTGCCGGCCGTTCTTCGCCAAGTGGCTCTCCCGGGACGAGCACCGACGAAACATTCTCAATGGCATGATGGTGGCCGGTTGCTGTCAACATTGTTCCGGCACTGAGATCGGCTTCAGCCACGGCAACAAGATCAAAGGCTGGCCGAGTTAACCGCGAGCCGCTGGATATGCCCTTGATCCCCGCTTCAAGAATACTGGTCGCAGCTTCCAGACCCAGCAGATGACGCGGAAGATAGATCATTGCCGTCGCACCGCTGCGGCTGAGAATGTGGCCTTTCCCGGCAAGAAGTTCCCAACTTGTCACGTCACGGCAACGGACGACAACAAAGACCCCGCCGGCAAAGCTGACTTCGCCAGGAAGGCGTAGGCAATGAAATACGTCCATCCGGCGCTCTCCTTCGAGAAGCCCTCCATCTGTGCGAGTAGAAAAGAAGGTTGGCACCTCTGAAATACGAGCGATGGGGCAATGGAGATCAGGGCGGTCAGGGCTGAGCGCGACGGATTGGGATGTAACGGCGAGTTCACAAAGGTCGGGGACAGCACGCTGGGGCAATATCGACGCCGTGCGTGACCTTGCTGCGGCGATCTCGGCAACGTCGCGCTCACCAAGCTCGAGATGATCGGCAAAGTCGGGGGCGTCGATCGTGGTACCGTTACTTGTCAAAGTACCGGTCCCAGGATCGAAGACGAAATCATATTCACTCGACTTTCCAGCGCAGACGATGTCAAATCCAAGAACCTCTGCCCAGGTGACCAAGCCAATGAGAAGGCTCGGTTGATCGCCATCAACCGGGGTCACTATTTTTCCCGTTTGCGCGGCTAATGCAGCAAGGCCGGGACCAATCACGCTGGCGACTTCCTTGGAAACAAGTGCCAGATGCTTGCCCGCTTTAATCGCCAGCTCGGCATGACGGGCGCCCGCTTCCGGATGGCCAGTTGCTTCCACCACCACGTCAAATGGCAGATGGACAACATGCGAAAGGTCGCCCGCGGCAATGGACAGACCGCTGTCCCAGGCGCGAGTGGCTTCTTCCTTGCAGTGGCACTCGGCAACCGCCTCGACACCGACCGATTTCAGCGCCGCCGACGCCGTCGCGCTATCGATTTCGACTGCAATACGCACATTCATCAGGGGAACGTGCAGGCCTTGTGCCAGAAAACTGCGACCAAACCCGCCCGTGCCGACGATGCAGGCTTCGACTGCCCGGGCGGCGCCGGCAAAGTGGTCGGAATAGTTCATGGAGATCAATCCTTTCAAACACATGCAGTGAAGGATGGCTGGCCCTCAGACCTTGGCTGAATGCGCAGCAGAACGGCAGCGAAGGCTGCATGCACCGATGACCTTTGCGATGAGTGGCCAGACAAGCATCAAAAGTGCGAGGGCCATGATGCCGGAAACCAGTGCGTTCGACCAAAAGATGGTCAGTGAGCCGTTCGACATCAGCATAGACTGGCGAAAAGCATCCTCGGCCTTGTCACCAAGAACCATGGCAAGAACGAGCGGTGCAATCGGATAATCCAGTTTTTTGAAGAGATAGCCGAGCACACCGAAACCAAGAACAAGCCACATATCGAACGTGGAGTTGGCGATCTGGTAGGCACCCGAGAAGATGACGGCGACGATCACAGGACCGACTATCGAAAAGGGTACCCGCAGGATCGAGGCGTAGAGCGGAACGGTTGCGAGGACCAGAAGCACGGCAACGACATTGCCCAAGTACATCGACGCAATGAGTCCCCAGACAAAGTCAGGGCGCTCGATGAACAGCATGGGTCCCGGCGTCAACCCCCAGATCATTAGCCCGCCCATCATCACGGCGGCGGTTGCCGAACCGGGAACACCGAGGGCCAGCATCGGCAATAGTGCCGAAGTGCCCGCCGAATGATCGGCAGTCTCGGGCGAAATGATACCGCGTGGATCTCCCTTGCCGAATTGCGACTTATCCTTGGCAAAGCGACGGGCAAGTCCATAGCTCATGAAAGATGCAGCTGTCGGGCCAGCAGGTGTAATACCCATCCAGATGCCGATCAGCGTCGAACGCAGAATCGCCCAGCTGTGGCGCGGCATTTCCTTCAATGCCTTGAATACATCGATGGGCCTGATCCGGGCTTTGATTCCCTCAAAGCGCAAGCCCTCCTCCGTGGTGAGCAGCAACTCACCGATCCCGAAGAGACCCATGACGGCGACAAGAAAAGAAACACCCTTGATAAGGTCGGGTATGCCGAATGTCAGCCGCAATCCGCCCGAGATCGTGTCCATGCCAACGGTGGCAAAAGCAAACCCCAGCATCATCATGACCAAAGTTTTGGCGGGCGCGCTTGTGCCCATCCCGATGAAGCTGGCAAAAGCGAGGAAATAAACCGCGAAGAATTCCGGCGAGGAAAACTGTAGCGCAAAGCTGGCGACCCATGTGGAAAGCAGCGTGATCATCACCACACCCGCCAGGGCACCGATGCCGGCAGACATGAAAGCAAGAGTAAGAGCCCGCGTTGCCTGGCCATTTCGGGCCATCGGGTAGCCGTCGAACGTCGTCGCAACGGAGGACGGTTCGCCGGGAATGTTGAAAAGGATCGAGGTCGTCGAGCCTCCGAAGAGCGCACCCCAATACATGCACGAGAGCAGGATGATCGCCGAGATCGGATCCATCGTAAAGGTGAGCGGCAGCAGAAGTGAAACACCGTTCGGCGCCCCAAGACCCGGCAGCACACCGACAAGGATACCCAGCATGACGCCGATGACCATAATGACAATGTGGTGCATGGTGATGATAGTGGCAAAACCATCCATCAGATAACCGAAATTGCCCATTGTCTGTTTCCTCCCAAGTGGTTCGAACGTTGCGATGATCGCCGCTTATCCAGATCAGTGGATCCCGAGCCAGGTTTCAATCGGCCCTTTGAGCAAGGGAACCTGAAAGCCGATCTCGAACACAAGATAGAAGAGAGCGGTGACAATCAAAGCCACAAGAGCAGAGATCCACCCTCGATAGCCGCCCTGCCACTTCATGGAACCAGTGATGTAGAGCGCTGTCCCGGCGTAGAGCCCAAGCAGGAGCGAAACGATGATGAATGCGAGGAGCGGCAGAAAGAAGCCAAGAACTGGCTTGGCCCGTTTGAGGTCGAGGAAAATCTCTCCTTCATGCTGGTTAAGGAACATAGTGCGCAGCAGTGTTACCAAACTCCCAAGGATAACCAGGACACCAACATAAAAGGGGAAATAACCTGCATCCGGCCCCATGTCGCTCCAGCCGATACCACTTCGCCATGATCCATAGCAGATGGCCATACCCGCCCCTGCTGTCAGGAATGCCGTGACGATTTCCATCGTCTTGCGGGAAACCGATCGTTTTTCAAATACGGCCATGCTCGCCTCCGATACACCGTGGAATCATGGACGCCCGGTTGGGCGCCCCCGCTATCACGTTATTCGACCAGCCATCCCTCGCGTTTGAGCACCTTGCGGACGTTCTCGCGATCTCCTGTCTGGTACATGTTGAAATCATCGCCCGCCATGAACTGCGAAGTCTGTGACGTTTTGGCGACGTAATCTGCCCATTCCGGTGTTTCGGAGACTTTCTTCAGGACGTCGCGATAGAAGGCGACAGCGCCCTCGTCAACGCCGGCCGGCAACCAGACAGTGCGCGGCATCCGGTAGCTGTGGACAGCAAGGCCAGCCTCGGCACAGGTTGGAATATCGTTCCAGCCTTTCCCGTCATGTACCGGTTCGCTCTTCGGAAAGCGGTCTGGCCGGAAGACGCAAAGCGGCTTCACCATGCCGGCCTGCCACTGACCACGATTTTCGTTGGGATTGTTTACATTGGCGTCGATGTGCCCGCCGGCCAGTTGAACGGCTGCCTCGCCGCCACTCTTGAACGGAATATAGCGGAACTCGGCCCCTGTCGCGTCAGCGATGGTGGAAACGAGGATCTGGTCAGTATCCTTGGACTGGCTACCTCCAAACTGGACTGCCTTCGGCTTGGCTTTCGCTGCCTCGATGAAAGCTTTGATATCGGTCATCTTGGATTTGCCATTCACCCAGACCAGGAATTCGTCCAGTGCGAGTGCAGCGACAGGCGTCAGATCCTCCGGTTTGTAGGGAACGGCAGCAACACTTGGCAGAAGATACTCATTGTTGGTGCCGAATGTCAGCTTGTAGGGATCGCCTTTATAACCGGCTGCGTAGACAAAGCCCTCAGCCCCGCTGCCACCGCCCTTGTTGGTAACGACGATCGAGGCGTTCATCAATTTATGTTTGGCGATGATGGATTGTACCGTTCGGGCAAAATTGTCGGTACCGCCGCCCGGACCCGATGTCACCACAAACTCGACGGGCTTTATTGGCTCGAAGGCAAGTGCAGGGGTGGCTGCTGCGACCATAAGCAGTGCCCATGTCATTCTCTTGAACATGTAGGTTCCTCCCGGTTGTCGGACCGCCCCGCCACAAGCTCCCACCCGGTGGAACGGCCCGCTTTCATTAATCAGTGTTATGCAAAGGACGTTTCTTTCAAATTTGCCTGACGCAAAGCCATTCTCGCCGCCAACAGCACGGCCTCACGCGAGGCCCCGACATCCGCGACCCCCTGCCCGGCAATGTCATAGGCGGTGCCATGAGCCGGGGTGCAAAGTGGGAATGGCAGACCTCCCATCATGGTTACCCCCTTGTCGAAGCCCATCATCTTCATCGCGATCTGGCCCTGGTCATGGTACATGGTCAAAACAGCGTGGAAGCCTTGCTTCAGCGCGCGCAGAAAGACAGTATCGGCAGGAAATGGCCCCTCCACGGCATAACCCGCTGCCTTTGCCTGCGCCACTGCCGGTTCGATGATTTCAATTTCCTCCAATCCGAAGCTGCCGCCTTCACCGGCATGCGGATTTAACGCCGCTACGGCAATTTTCGGATCGTCGATTCCCGCAAGGCGCAAGCAAGCAGCAGTCAATTCAAGCTCCGCCAGAATAGCGTCCACGCTGAGATGAGCGGACACTGCAGAGAGCGGGATATGCGAAGTTACCCGTGCATTCCAGATCCGTTCCAGGACATTAAATTCACGCATCTTTCCTTTGAATGACAACACGTCGGAGACAAATCGGATCTCGTCGTCGTAACCGGGATAAGCATAGCGCATCGCCTTTTTGTTGAAAGGCGTGAAGCAGATGCCATCGACGCGGCCTTTGTCAGCCAGATGCAGCGCCAAACGAAAATTCTCAGTCGCGAACGTGCCGCCGGCAAGTGTCGCTTCGCCACGTGTGACATCCGCAGGATCGAGATGGCCAAGATCAACGAAGACGGGCCGTTCAGCCGGGTTGATCGGCACATCGTTTGCCGCGCGATAATCAAGGTCTAGCTTGACGCCCGCAATCGCTGCGCCGTCATCCAGGATACGGCGGTCACCGATGACGATGAAATGTGCGGCGCTCCGAAGCCCCGGCAAGCAGAGTATTTTAGCCGTCAGTTCCGAACTGATTCCGGCCGGATCTCCCATGGCCAAAGCCAGAACCGGTCGCCTTGTGCCTGCTTTGTCAGCTGGATCGCTCGTCACCATGAAAATCTCCTCCGACTAACCTGCCACCACAGATAAAGCCAAAATTTCCAGGTTGCAAGTATTTTGTATACAGTATTACGAATAACGTATTAGTGGGATATCATTTTTCTGCAACCGGTGCGAGAATGGGAGCTGATAACCCAGGCAACCAGGGTAAAAGTGAGTGGAGAAAAAACAGCAATGGCTTCAGAGATGACCGGGCAAGCAGGGCGTCGCACATTAGCGACAATCTCCCGCCAATCGCTGCATGGCGAGATAGTCACACGGTTGCGTGACATGATCATCGAGGGCGATCTGCAACCTGGCGAGCGCATCTATGAGAACCAGCTCGGTGAAGAACTTGGCGTCTCGCGCACACCGCTGCGGGAGGCACTGAAGTTCCTGGCCAGTGAAGGGCTGGTCGAGCTGGTGCCAAGCCGCGGTGCCGTGGTCAAGCGTTTCTCGGCGAAAGACGTCGAGGACATGCTTATCGTCCTCCGGTCCATGGAAATGCTCGCAGGACGCATAGCATGCACGGAGGCAAGCAATGAGGGGATTGCGCAAATAAGATCGCTGCACGACGCGATGGTGAAACATTACCATGCCGGCGAGCGGCTTGAGTACTACAAGCTGAATCAGCAAATTCACACCGGCATTGTCGCCCTGGCCAACAACTCCCCCCTCGCCGAAGTTCACGGGCTGCTGCAATCACGCGTGAAACGTGTCCGTTTTATCGGACATGAAGGGGCTGAACGATGGGCAGGTGCCGTTGCCGAACATGGAAGAATAATCGCAGCTCTTGAGGCTCGCGATGCCGAGACTTTGGCCCGCGAACTGGACGTTCACCTCGCCAATGGCTGGGAACGGGTCAAGTCCGTCGTCTGATTCTTCGCGGCGCTCGAAATACCGATATTTTGTCTATGGCCGAAGGCCCAGTTGTTTCATCTCGCGCGATGCAATCCTGATCGCAACATGGCGCGATATTATTTTGATGGCACCGCCGATTGTGGCTGACGAAGCGGTGGCTGCCGCGCTTACCGCTACCAAAACTGTCGCACTTGCCGAAAGGCCCATGGATGAACTTTCTGGCGCACAACGTCAGCGGATCTGGATTGCTATAGCGCTGGCATGGCAGCAGAATAAGGCTGGAATTAAAGAAAGCGGCGCCATATCGGGGCGGCAACAACCCCGCTTGGCTCGCGGCTGATTTCAACGCCGGGCGTGGCAGAAACGCCAGACCACAGAACCGATTTCGCACCAAAAAAATTTCAGTCCTTTATGGTTGCCGCAACATCCGTCCACTTTCGGGTGCTCACTTATGGTGGCGAGCGGAGCGGTCCGAGCCCAGCTGATTACAGGTTGAATGAGACGTCGTTGCTCGGACCGTGCTCTATGCTACGTTGTCGTCATCGGTATCAGTGTCCAATGAATCGTCATATGCGTCGTCGAGACGATCCATCTCGGCGTCATTGTTCTGCGTGTCAGTGTTCTTGTCATCGTTGTAGTAGTTGTTAATGACCGTCTCGCCGGCACCGCTTTGCGGAACGCTGCCGGTTCCACCGCCTGACCCGCCAAACAACGAGTTTCCGCCCATCATGTTCTTGATGCCTTCGAACATGAGAGCGCCGCCCGCGACACCGGCTGCCGTGCTCAATGCTCCTTGCAAAAAGCCGCCACCTTGAGCCGATGATTGCAGCGGTGCCGCCCAGCGCCCGGCCTGTTGTGGCTGCCCCTGCGGCGCATAACCATCCTGGGGAGCTGCCCCACCCCAAGGCCCGCTGAAACGGCCGGGAGACGGTGGAGATGATTGCGCACTTTGGGAACTGCCGAAGATCGAACCCAACAAGCCACCCGACTGCGGTTGTGCAGGCGCGGCATTCTGCAAATCCTTCACTTGGGCTTCCAGAGCCTGAATACGCTCGTGACATGCATTAAGACCCTGCTCCTGGACGATGACGGCCTGAGCCAAGAGATAGGGAGCCGACGGCTGACTCTTGATTTGGTCCACAATGAAACGTTCGGCTTCAGGGTCCCGTGTGGTATCGGCCGCTTGCCTTGTACGATCAAAAAGGCCACTGAGAAGTTTCTGTTCATCAGCATTCATTTTCGCTCACCTCCATGTAAGGGAAATCTGATCTCGATCCAGATTCATGGCAATTAGATGACTTTAAGAAAATGTAATCTTGCGACCGCCGCAACTCATCGCAGGGAAAATTTAGCCGTATGAATGCGCTCCGGCATGAGAAATGCTGCCGCTACTGCACGACTGGGTGCGTGGGAAGTTACCCCGGGCGCTTGAACCCCTGCATTGGAACGATCCGCGTCCAAGCGATCGCTTGTGGCAAGATCGACACCTGAACGATCAGGGCCGTGTCAACGGCGCCTGTACCAAGTCGCGAGATTCCGCCGGTCGGCAGAAAACAGCTTTGAGTGACACGATGCCGCGCATCAGCTTGTCAGGATATTTATTTTGGCCTATAGCCGCAGACGGGAGGATCGAAAGCCGACATCAGAGGTTAACGGTGCCAAACGATAGCAAGAGTTCCAGCCTGCACACCGGACATTTCCCCGAATTTACCATGAATCGCCGGCAGCTCCTTGGCTCTGCAGTGGCAGGTGCTGCTGCCTTGAGCCTTCCTGCGCTTCCAGCCTGGGCCACGCCAGCGGAAAGGACAGTTGATGTCCTTCTTGTAGGGGGTGGCATCATGAGTGCTACGCTTGGCGTATTGCTGAGCGAATTGGAGCCATCCTGGACGATCGAAATGATCGAACGGCTCGACGACGTCGCTATGGAAAGCTCCAATGGCTGGAACAATGCCGGGACGGGCCATTCTGCGCTGGCTGAACTGAACTACACGCCGGAAGATGCAAACGGCAACGTACAGATCGCCAAAGCTGTTGAGATCAACGAGGCCTTCCAGATTTCCCGCCAGTTTTTCACCCACCAGATCGGGGCGGGTGTTCTGAAAGATCCCCGCTCTTTCATAAACTCCACACCGCATATGAGCTTTGTCTGGGGAGACGATAATACCAAGTTTCTGGAAAAGCGTTATGAAGCGCTGAAAGCCAGCCCGCTCTTTTCCGGAATGCGATTTTCGACTGATCACGATGAGATCGCCAAATGGATTCCCCTCATGATGGAAGGGCGCGATCGATCACAGAAGATCGCGGCGACCTGGAGTCCGCTGGGTACCGACGTGAACTTCGGCGAGATCACTCACCAGTACATCGCGCATCTCAAGCGCCAATCGACATTCAATCTACACACTTCTTCCGAAGTGAAGGACATTCAGCGCAACGCGGACGGCACATGGCGTGTTTCCTATACGAATACAAAGGACAACTCGGCAACAGGTACAATCAACGCGAAGTTTGTGTTCCTTGGTGCCGGTGGTGGCGCCCTGCCGTTGCTGCAGATGTCGGGTATTCCCGAGGGCGATGACTATGCCGGTTTTCCTGTTGGCGGCTCGTTCCTCGTCTGTGACAAACCTGGTCTGGTGAACCAGCACCTGGCCAAGGCCTATGGTCAGGCATCGGTCGGCGCGCCGCCCATGTCCGTCCCGCACTTCGATACCCGTTTTCTCGACGGCAAGCGTGTGGTGCTGTTTGGGCCGTTTGCCACGTTCTCAACCAAATTCCTCAAGTACGGATCCTATTTCGATCTTCCGGCCTCGGTGACGTTGGATAACATCTGGCCAATGCTCCAGGTGGGCTTTGATGAGTTCAACCTGGTTGAATATCTGGCCGGTCAGCTCATGATGTCGGATGAGGACCGTCTGCAGGCCTTGCGTGAATATTTCCCGCAGGCAAAAGCAGAGGATTGGAGATTATGGCAGGCCGGACAGCGCGTCCAGATCATCAAACGCGATCCCGAAAAGGGCGGCGTTCTGAAATTGGGAACCGAGATCGTATCCTCTGAGGATGGCAGCATTGCTGCACTGCTCGGCGCGTCGCCCGGCGCATCGACCGCCGCGCCCATCATGCTGGATCTCCTTAAAAAGGTTTTCTCCAAGAAACTTGCAACGCGAGAATGGCAGGCAAAGGTACGCACGATCGTGCCGACCTACGGCGTGAAACTCAATGATAATCCGGAGACGCTCGCCGCAGAATGGGCAGCTACCGCTGATCGGCTGCAGCTTGCCATCACCCCGCCCGCAATCGATATTTCTGCGTTGGCAAAGCCAGACAACGTCAAGCCGGGTGGGGAAGTAAAACGCGTCCCCGATATGGCACTTTGAACGGCGCCAGGACGAAACTGCCGTCAATCATTGGTCTGGGTTCCTGGCTGATACATTTGATCTAGTGGAAAATTGCGGACGGCCGATCGGGATACTGATCGGCCGTCCGCTCTGGTCCAACCAGCATCCGGACCCGCTTCAAGAAATTCTTCCGTTTTCTTGAGACCGCTCTTCGCCCCGGGAAATCAGTCGCTCAACGAGGAACACAAGGCATCCGGCCACCGTCAGACATGCTGCCAGAAAGAACATGGGTGCAATCGTGCTTCCAGTCGTATCCTTGATCCACGGCACTACATTCTGGGCTATGAAGCCGCCCAGATTACCCACTGAGTTGATCGCCGCCAGACCTGCCGCCGCTCCAGCGCCTCGGAGAAACCGCGAGGGCATGCTCCAGAACACGGGTTGCCCGGCGAATATACCGCCCGCTGCAAGGCAAAGAAATGCAAACTGCAGAGCCTGATTGGAAAGCACGGCAGAGAAAATCAGACAGATCGCGCCAAAAAAGGCCGGTATGACGATATAGGGGGTCTGCCAGCGTGCCCGTGCAGCCATATGCGGCACGACATAAAGCGCCACAGACACCACCACCCAAGGAATAATGTTCAGAAAACCGTTGGCAACGTTGCCGATGCCGAAGCTTTTCAAAACAGTTGGCAGCCAATAACTCAAACCATATGCCGAGAGCGGAAAGCCGATAAAACATACCGACATGAGCAAGACACGCGGATCAAGCAGAGCCTTGAATGCATGGCCGCCTTCTGTCCCGAGATTTGAATTCTCGTCGTCAATGCGCTTTTTCAGCCAATCCTTTTCCGCCGCTGTCAGGAATGTCGCCTTTTCCGGCCGGTCGTCCAGATAAAACCACGTCACGATCCCGGCAATCACCGCGGGCACGCCGGTAACAAGGAATACCCATTCCCAGCCTTTGAGGCCAAGAAGGCCATCCATGGCCAGCAACGATCCGCCAAGCGGCGCTCCGATCGCATTTGCAACGGCGCTGAATATCATGAAGAGACCGACCATTGCGCCGCGATAGCGTGCTGGATACCACAGCGTCATGAGGTAAAGCACGCCGGGGAAAAAGCCAGCCTCACACACACCAAGCAGAAAACGAAGAACGTAAAACATGCCGGCGCTCTGTGTGAATGCCAGCGCGATGGTCACGATGCCCCATGAGACGAGAATCCGGGCGAACCATTTGCTTGCGCCGAACCTTTCCAGAAACAGGTTGCTTGGGACTTCAAAGATGAAATAGCCGATAAAGAATAACGATGCACCGAGCCCGTAGGCATATTCGCTCATGCCCAGAGCATCGACCATTTGCAGTTTGGCAAAGCTGACGTTCTGCCGGTCGATATAGGCGATCAGATAGAGGATGCCGAGGAATGGCATCAATCGCCAGGATATCTTGCTTATCAGCTGTTTCTCTACGACCATGATATTCTCCAAAAGGCTTTGTGGTTGAGACTACCACATCCATTATACGGATTGTTGTCGGGTACCGGTCATCGGTGGTTGTCAGAACCGGCCGAGACGCCGGGCGTGAAGCTGCACCAGCTGCTCGCCGAAGCCGGTCGGCCGCATCGCCGGAGCCCGATCGAAAACCTCGATCCCGGCCCGCGCGGCAAAGAGACGTTTGCCATAACACATCAGATGTTCAATGCCCTGCATGACAAAAGTCACGGCGGGCAGCATCTGCGCATATATGTCTTCCGCCGATGCCAGATCGCCAGCCCTGTAATCCTTATAGGCCCGTACGGCGTAATCAATGATATCGGGCGCAAGGATGTAACCGGCACAGCCACCATTGAGCCCATCGATCAGCTCAAGACCACCGCGTCCATTGAACACCGGAACACGACCGCCTATCGCATGAATGAGGGTTTCTACATCCACCGCCGATGCCTCGGCTTTCAACAGACGGATATTGGGATGACCGGAGGTAAGAGCCGTCATATCCGCAGCCCCAAGGCCCCGGCCCAGAAATGCCGGTGCGTTCTGTATAGCGACGGGCAATGAAGTGGCATCGGCTACCCTTCCGAAAAAGGCTATATACTCCTGTGCATTGAAGCTTCCGGCAATGGGCGGCTGGAGGATGATCCAGTTCGCCCCTGCGAGCTCGGCATGACGCACCTGCGCGACCTGTTCGGCAACAGATGTGCCGAAGATTGTAAAAGCCAGCGGCAGGCGTCCGGCATTGTCCTCGGCAAGCCAATCCATGACTGTCCGTCTCTCGTGTTCGGTCAATTTGGCGACTTCTGTCGCCAACCCAAGTGCAGCGATCCCCTGCACACCGGTCGAAATGGCAATCTCGGTCTGCTTGCGCATAGCTTGGCGATCGAGCTTTTCGTCCCGGTCGAAGAAAGCGTACAAAATGGCATGGATGCCGGAAAAGTCATTGGATGGGGCGTTCAAAATTGTTTCCTCAGGATGGGCGATGGCAAATTGGAACGGGTACGGCGCGCAAGACCAATACCCAGCACACCGCCGATGACGAGCGCAGCAGCAACAAGACCCAAAGGCACATTATAGCTGCCTGTCGTTTGCCGGATACTACCGATAACTGGCGGCAATAAGAGACCGGCAACGTTTGCCAGAGCGTTGATCAAAGCGATGGAGACAGCAGCGGCCACACCGGATACATATTCCGTGGTGACAGCCCAGAAAATCGGAATGACCGCCCAGTTCAATCCAACGGAAAGAACCAGCAACGCATAGCGGACGTAGATGTCGCTCGATAAAATTGCGGCGATAATGGCCAAACCGGACGCAATGAGGGGAAGGCCGAGATGCAGTGCCCTTTCCCCGGTCGCATCTGAATGCCTGCCATTGAGAAACATGAAAATACAGGCTGCAATAAACGGCACGGCTGAGAGCAGACTGACAGTCAGATTGTTGCTGCCAGACAGATCCTTCACGATCAAAGGCATGAAAAGCGTCAGCCCGATGGTACCAAAAGCCTGCAGAAGCCAGAACACCGCAAGCAGCCAAATGTGCAGATCAGCGAATGCCGCCACCCATGAGGCCTTATGCGATACAGTGGCGGCTTCCATCTCTTCATTCCGGATCACCTGCTCCAGACCACTCTGTTGCTCCGGTGTAAGCCAGCGGGCATCGGCGGGCCGGTCCGGGAGGAGCCAAAGGACCAGGAAGCCCAACAGGATTGCCGGCACGCCCTCGATGAGGAAAACCCATCGCCAGCCCGAAACACCCAGTACACCGTGGGCATTCAACAACAATCCCGAAAGGGGCAACCCGATAACGGAAGCCAGTGCCGCACCGATGTAAAAGAACGACATGGCGTGGGCGCGATCCCTGGATGGATACCATCTGGCGAGGTAATAGATAATACCCGGCGTAAACCCGGCTTCTGCTGCACCCAGCAGAAGACGCATGCCGTAAAGCTGATAAGCGCTTGTTACAAATGCCATCCCAGCGGCGATAATTCCCCATGTCACCATAATGCGCGCGATCCACCGACGTGCGCCAAATCGCGTCAACGCGACATTGCTGGGAATTTCAAAGACGATGTAGGTGGCGAAAAACAGACCCGCGGCGATCCCGTACATGCGCTCCGTAAGCTGCAGTTCCGCATTCATTCCCAATGCCGCCACGGAGATGTTCGACCGGTCGATATAGGCGACCAGATAAAGCAGCATCACGAACGGCAAAATACGCAGGTTGACGCGCCGGATCGCGTCGGACGTGTTGTAAGCGGTCATCTATTCCTCCCATAGCCGCTCTCCCAAGCGGTGTATCAAACATCATATGTTTAACATATGATGTTTGATAGGCAAGAAACTTTTTTCAAGTTCCATACCGATTGTGTATGGGTGATGAAGCGCACAACAGTTGATCGATGAGGTAAACCCATGAGAATCCGGAAGCCGAACCGAACCCGGATTGTGGTGGCAGCGCTCGGGGGCCGCATAGCAAGCGGCGAGTTCTCCCCCGGTACGTTCTTGCCCTCGGAAACAGTCCTTGAGCATGAATACGAGGTCAGCCGTACAGTTATTCGCGAAGCGACCAAAATCCTGTCGGCCAAAGGTCTTGTGACCGTGCGCCAACGACACGGGACGCATGTAAACCCGCGTGAGCAGTGGATGTGGATGGATGGCGAACTCGTCAGCTGGCTGGCAAACGGCAGGGCTGCCAAGAGCGACCTTCTGGCATTCGCCGAGGCGCGCCAGATCATCGAGCCCGGCGCTGCAGCTCTTGCCGCTCTGCGTGCGACGTCGAAGCAGCGTGGGGAGATCGTCGCAGCCTATGAGCGAATGAAGACAGGCCACGCATCGCCGCAAGAGGCGATACTGGCGGACAAACAGTTCCACCTTGCTATTCTGGACGCAACACACAATCCTGTTCTGCAAAGCCTGCGCCAAACGATCGAGTCCATTCTGGATGCCATTTTTCCCCATACGGTTGGCACGTTCACCCACAACCTCGACAATCATGGCGAGGTTGCCGATGCGATAGTGCGCGGCGATCCCGAGGCCGCGCGAATCCACATGGAAAAAGTCCTGCAGCACACCACGCAGTTTCTGCAATCCGCCGGTTGAGGCGAGCAGTGAGCCAAGCTCTAATGGCTCTCACGCGGTATCCCGGCACCGCGGCATCCCACCAGGAAGTCAAGGTCCGCACCACGGTCAGCTTGCAGCACACGCTGCGTGTAAAGATGCTGGTACCCGCCGTCCATTGCCGGTACAGGAGCCTGCCAGGACCGGCGGCGCACCTCCATTTCGGTGTCAGACACGTCCAGATGAAGTTTGCGGGCCTCGACATCAAGTTCGATGAAGTCGCCATTGCGCACCAGGGCCAGCGGCCCGCCGACTGCAGCTTCCGGTGCGACATGCAGGACAACCGTTCCGAAAGCCGTCCCGGACATGCGGGCATCGGATATGCGCACCATGTCACGCACACCCTTCTGCAGCAGTTTCTGCGGCAGAGCCATATTGCCGACCTCGGCCATCCCCGGATAGCCCTTGGGACCGCAATTCTTCAGCACCATGATGCATGTTTCGTCGATATCCAGCGCCGGATCGTCAATGATGGCCTTGTAGTGGTCGATGTCTTCAAACACCACGGCCCGTCCGCGATGACGCATGAGTTCCGGCGATGCCGCAGAAGGCTTTATGATCGCGCCCGAGGGCGCGAGATTGCCGCGCAACACCGCTATGCCGCCTTGCGCTGTCAATGCTTTTTCCGTCGGGCGGATGACTTCGGGATCGAAATTTTCAGCCTGGGCAATGTTCTCGCCCACCGTTCTGCCGGTAACGGTCATTGCGTCGAGGTCAATCAGGCTGGCTATCTCCTTCATGACGGCCGGAAGTCCGCCTGCGTAACAGAAATCCTCCATCAGGAAACGTCCCGATGGCATGAGATCGAGAATCGTGGGGATGTCCCGTCCGAACCTGTCCCAATCGTCCAGCGACAGTTCGCAACCGATCCGTCCGGCAATGGCCAGTAGATGTACCACGGCATTGGTCGAGCCGCCGATAGCGCCATTTATCCGGATGGCATTGGCAAAGGCTTCGCGCCGCAATATCGCCGACAACCGCAAATCTTCATGAACCATCTCAACGATGCGGCGTCCGGTCATCCGTGCAAGCCTTGCACGATGAGCATCGACGGCCGGATAGGCTGCGTTTCCCGGCAGTGCAATTCCCAGCGCCTCGACCATCGAAGCCATCGTTGACGCGGTGCCCATGGTCATGCAGTGACCCGGTGACCGTGACATCGCACTTTCGGCGTTGGCAAACTCCTGTTCGCTCATGACACCAGCCCGGACATCCTCGGAGAATTTCCAAACATCAGTTCCTGAGCCGATCTGCTTTCCCTTGAAACGGCCATTCAACATGGGACCACCCGATATCACGATGGACGGCAGGTCGCAGGATGCCGCGCCCATGACGAGAGATGGCGTGGTCTTGTCACAGCCTGCCATGAGGACCACGCCGTCCATGGGATTGCCCCGGATCGACTCCTCGACATCCATCGACGCCAGATTGCGAAACAGCATCGCCGTTGGCCGCAGATTGGATTCGCCACAAGAGAACACCGGGAATTCCAGCGGCAAGCCGCCTGCCTCAAGTACACCCGCCTTGATGTGCTCGACCAGTCCGCGGAAATGCGCATTGCATGGCGTGAATTCAGAGAATGTATTGCAGATACCGATCACCGGACGACCGTCAAAGGCATCGTCCGGCAAGCCGCCATTTTTCATCCAGCTGCGATGAATGAATGCATCCTTGCCATTACCGCCAAACCAATGCTGGGATCTTCTCTTCGTCATGATTGATGCTCTGTTTTTGCTAGTTATTCGGGTGTTGCTGCTGGCTGAGGCCGCCATCCACGACAAGCCAGGCAGCGTTCATGAACGGGCACTCATCGGAAATCATGAACACAGCTGCCTGCGCGATCTCCTGCGGTGAGGCGATGCGCCCGCCCGGATGAAGAGCGAGTGTCTTGGCGCGCGCTGCTGCGGGGTCTTCAAAGCTGTTCCAGTAGTCGAGAACCTTTTGCGTTTCCACATAACCGGGAGCCAGCGCATTCACCCGCACTCCTTTTCCCGCATATTCGAGTGCAATGGATTTTGTCAGGCCAAGCAAGGCGTGTTTGGCCACCGGATAAGGAAATGTCTGCGGTATAATCGTAAAGCTGTGGGTCGAGGCAATGTTGAGGATAACGCCGCCGCCCTGCTCCAGCATCGATGGCAGTACGGCTTTGCTGCAGTTCCATGCGCCTTTGACATTGACATCAAAGTTGCGGTTCCATTGCTCTTCCGACGTTTCGAGAGGCGTGGAAAACACATTGATGCCTGCGTTATTGATCAGGGCATTGATCGCACCGATTTCCGCATTCGCCTGATTGACTGCCGCAGCAACAGCCGCACCATCGCTGATATCGGCCACAGCGAATCCCACTGAAGTTGCCCTTGCCCGCAGTTCATCCACCACACTTTCAAGCAATGTGCGATCCCGATCGATGAGAAAGAGACGGGCATCTTCTGCCAGACATGCTTCGGTAATTGCCAGACCGATACCCTGTGCCGCGCCTGTAATGACTATCCTTTTTCCGACAAGACGGTTCGTCATAACTCCTCACTCCCATCAATGACTGTCAGCGACAGCCCGCCGCTGATCTTCTCTCCCGGCGCCAGCAATTTGAGACCCATAGGATCCGTTTCGACAGACGCCAGCGCGTTGGGTGTATGACTCATCGGCTCGAAACAGAAGAAACTCTGGTCGGAGTACGGTGCGAAGAGCATAAACCGCGAGAAAATTTCCGTGGCTTTCAAACGCAGAGAAAGATTGTGCTCCGGCCATTTAATGATAGCCCTGCCGTCCCATCCCTCAAACGCATTGTTGATCCAGGACGTCGGTATCGATGTCGAACGCGCAAAAACCATATCCGCAGGCAGCGGCCTGCGGGCATGCGGAAGGTGTGACGGCGTCTCCGTCCACCAGCTACTGGCTGCCGCCTCAAGGGTTGTTCCGGGGGTTCGCGGAAAGAAGGGATGAAATCCAATTCCGAAAGGCAGTATCTCATCGCCGTTATTGACTATGGAAAGGTGCATGTCGAGTGTGGTGCCGTCGAGCCGGATTGTTTGTGTTGCCCTGTAATCATAAGGGGAATTTTCGTCCGCCTTCCTGCTGAACTCCATTGCCACCGCTTCGGCCGATACCTCCAGCACATCCCAATCACCAAGCCAGCCGTCGCCATGCAGATAAAGGCTCTCCTGTGTGTTGGGAACAAGTGACCGACGTTTACCGGCAAAGTGGAATCCGTTGCCCGCGACCCTGTTACCGACTGGAACAAGCGGAAAACATGCCGCCCGTTGCACCATGAATTCTTGTTGCGTCCCGGCGTAGGGACGCAGAAAGAAGCGGTTATCCGAGGTCTTGCCGTCCACCACCGCGCCACCTTTTGTGGCGACGCGGACAGCCATATGCACATTGTGCAGGATCAGAAAATCCACCGGTACTGACTGTTTTCCGGACAGCATCCTCTATCGCCGGATAAAAGCGCTGGACCGCAAGTTGTCCAGCATGACCGCCAGCAGCAGGATGAGGCCACGCACGATGTACTGATAAAACGCGGGAATATTCATGAGGTTCATGACGTTCTCGGCAATGCCCATGATCATTACGCCCACAATGACACCCGCCATCGTGGCCCGTCCGCCTGCAAGCGATACGCCACCAAGAACGCACGCGGATATAACTGAAAGCTCAAGGCCGACGGCAGCATTGGGTTGGCCTGATGTGATGCGGGATGCGAGCAATATTCCCGCTATTGCGCAGACCATTCCCTGCAGGGCGAAGATCCAGATTCTGGTCTTGTCGACATTGACACCTGCAAGACGGGAAGCCTCGGGATTGCCGCCAATCGCCAGTGTGTTCTTGCCGAAAACCGTGCGGTTCAGCACAAAGCCAAAGATAAGAAACAGACCGGCAAGTATCCAGACCGGTGTCGGGATACCGAACAGTTTGGAGAGTGCAAGCTGATAGAATCCGGGATCATTGATGCCGATGGCGCGACCGTCCGACGATATCAGTGCAAGGCCGCGCACAATCTGCATGGTCGCCAGCGTGGTGATGAGGGCATTGATCCTGAACTTCGCAATGACGAAACCATTGACGAAACCGACGAACGCGCCACACAGAAGCGCTGCGCCAATCCCCACCAGTATTGATCCTGTGGTGTTCGATGCCATGACCGCGACCATGCCTGTAAAAGCCGCAGTCGAGCCAACTGACAGATCGAAGTCACGCGCTGCGAGACAGAACATCATCGTGCAAGCGACAATCCCAACCGTAACCACGGACTGCAACAGGCCAAGCATATTGCGTTCGGTGAGGAAATTGGGAACCAGCAATGCCACGATCGTGAAGGCCACGATGAATATCAATACGATGCCTTGGTCACCCAGCAAAATCTTCTTTAAATGATTGGTCATGCCCATATCCTCAATACGCAATGTCGGTTGGCTGCTGCACGTCCGGAAGCGCTGCTGCCAGGATCGCATTCTCTTCAAACTGATCACGATTCAACCCCGCCGCGATTTTCCCGGCGCACATGACCAGGATACGGTCACAGATACCCATCACCTCTGGCAGCTCGCTCGAAACCACCACGATGCCCATGCCGCTTTCGGCAAGTTCGTAGAGAATCTCGTAGATCTCCGACTTGGCTCCGACATCAATGCCGCGTGTGGGTTCATCGACGATCAGAATCTTCACACCCTGCTCCGCCAGCCAGCGACCCAGTATGACTTTCTGTTGATTGCCGCCGGAGAGGTTGACGATGTCCTGTTTGCGCGATGGTGTGCGGACCTTCAGGCGTTTGATGAAAGTCTCCGCAACCTCCACCTCCCTCTTTCGGTCAAGCAATCCGAACGGGCTGTAATGGCGGCGGGACGAAACATTGATGTTTTCTTCGATCGAACGCCCCTGGAGAATGCCGTCATGCTTGCGGTCCTCCGAGCACAAGACAATGCCTGACCGGATCGCCTGACGCGGGCTCCCGGCTTTCACCAGGGTACCGTCGATCGAGGTAGTACCGGAAAACTGCGGATCAGCCCCGAAAACCAGTCGCATGAGTTCGGAACGGCCGGCGCCGATAAGGCCAAAGAAGCCGACAATCTCACCTGCATGCACATCAAAGCTTGCTGGCACAGGCAGGCGTTCCCCGGAAACCTTCTCGACCTTCAGACGTACCTTGCCTGCCTCGCGGCCGCGCCATCCCCAGATATCGCTGATTTCCCGCCCGACCATTTCGGCCACGATCTGATCACGTGTCACACCTTGCAATGTCTCATGGTGTGCGGCGAGCTTACCGTCGCGCAAAACCGTCAAGCTGTCGCAGAGCCTGAAAACCTCGTCCAGCCGATGCGATACATAGAGGATGATCTTGCCTTCCGACCGCAAGCGGTTGATCAGCGTGAAAAGAATTTCACTTTCGCGGGACGAAAGAGAAGAGGTCGGCTCGTCAAGGGCTATCACCCGTGCATCCAGCATCACCGCCTTGGCTATTTCCACCATCTGCCGTTCACCGATGGACAGCGTCTTTACCTTGCGGCGCGGATCGATGTCGATTCCTGCACCCTTCAGCTTCTCGGTAACATCGGCGAACATTTTGGCAGACGCGACAATTCCCGCCTTTGCCGGAAACCGGCCAAGATAAAGGTTTTCCGCCACAGTCAACTCGGGAACGAGTTGCAACTCCTGATGGATGACGATTACACCATGCTCAAAGGCATCTCTTGAAGAGCCATACGCCTGAACTTCGCCATCAATACGTATTTCACCTTCGTTGGCGTGCTGATCTCCCGATAGAATCCGGATGAGGGTTGATTTTCCGGCACCGTTCTCCCCCATCAATCCATGCACGGCACCCTTGCGCACATCAAAACTGATGCCAGACAGCGCTTTTACGCCAGGATAGGTCTTCGTAAGATTTGAGAATTGTAAAAACGACACGTGCTTCCCCTCCAGCTTGGCGGCGGAGCAAACCGCCGCCAGTGATATCGATATACGGGCGAGGATTACTCGATGCCGAGTTCCTTGCGCACTTGCTGGAAAGTATCCCGCTTGGCGAGAGCGCCCGATGTCAGAGTGAGCTTTTCCGGCTGCTTGTCGTTCGCAACCCACTCGTACATATTGGTGGCAGTCTCATAGCCATGACGCTTGGGAGAAATGATAACGGTCCCGACAAAGCCCGTGGCCGTTGGCTTCTTGAACTCGTTGATCGCCGAATCCGCCCCGCCAATACCGATGCCAATCACACCGTCCGCCGGAATGCCCACACTCTCCGTCGCGCGCACGGCACCGAGTACCGCTTCGTCATTGAGACCGAAGGCAACCCATTTCTTGATACCCGCATGCGCATTCAGCACCACTGTTGCAGCATTGAGTGCAGCTTCGGTATCTGTCTTTGCCTGCGGAGCGGGAAAGATGTTCTCAGCCTTGAAGCCGTTTGCCTTCAGCACTGAAATGGCACCCTCGACACGGTCGACGGCCGTCGGCAGTTGATCGTAGGAAACTCGAATTGCTCCTACTTCTTCCGGCTTCCAGCCGCGCGCCTTCATCTCATCAACAATGCCCTGCCCGACGGCTTCGCCGATCTTGGTGGCGGAAATACCCATATGGGGTACATCCTCAAGCGGCTTGCCGGCGGCATCGACCAAACGATCATCGACCGTCATCATCTTGAGATTGTTGGCAGCCGCCTTGGCGACAATGCCTGGTCCGAGCTTCACATCAGGCGTACAGACGATAAAGCCCTGAGCACCCTGTGCACCAAGATTGTCGATCGCCGACATCAGCTTTTCGCCATCCTCAGCGCCGATTTTGACAAGGGTAAACCCCTTCTCCTTGGCTGCCTGATCGGCAAACTTCCACTCGTCCTGGAACCATGGTTCCTCGGGTTGCTTCACGATGAAGCCAATCTTGGTGTCCTGCGCATTTGCAGGAACCGCTGATACTACCGACATGGTTGCGAGTGCGCCGGCGAGAATCGCCGTCTTGATCAAATTCATCGTCATTCCTCCCAAAAGCACGATCCCATTTTTCCGATCGTGATGATACAATTAATCAGTTTTATCATACTCGTCAATTGCTCTGGTATGATAAATAGTCTAAGGCTTCAGGGATTGGAATTCGGGACGCAATGATCGATAAGGCACTGCACGATCGCGTCGCAGAGGGGGGAATGATGAACCAGATCACTGATCCGTCAGTTGCAGGCGTGCAGAAAACACGGCGCCCCCGCGTCATGCCGGACGTGCTGCGCGCACTTGCCCGGGATATATTCGCAGGCCGTTATCCAGGCGGCAGCCTTTTGCCGCGCGAAAACGACCTTGGCGATGAATATGGCGTCAGCCGGACAGTGATCCGGGAAGCACTGAAGGTTCTGGCAGCCAAGGGGCTGGTCAGCAGCCGTCCGCGTATTGGAACAACCGTATGTGATCCGGACAACTGGAACATCATTGACCCTCAAGTATTGGAATGGCATGCACCGCACCTTCTGGACGACCGCCTGTTCGACGCAATCCTTGAAACACGCCGCGCTATAGAACCGCTGGTGGCGGAACTTGCAGCCAGCAGAGCCACGCTGCAGGAAATTGCGGATCTTGAACTTGCCTGGCAGGGCATGGCCGACGCAGCAAACGACGTGGAACGGTTCTCGCGTTCAGATATTGCGTTCCACCAGATTCTCTATGCCGCAAGTCATAATCCGGTGTTCCGCCAGATTGGCGGGCTGATCGACGCGGCGCTGAAATTTGTTCTCGAAACCACTGCCACCACCTCCAACGACCAGAGAAGTGAAGCGATCAAGGCTCACCGTGCCATGGTCGAGGCTTTGCGGATGCGTGATGCGGCGGCGGCACGTCAGGCGGCCAGTGACATACTGGACCTTGCTGCGCGCGATCTGGCAGCAGCAAAATCCATCAATGCGGACAAAGCTGGTTAAAGGGTCAGACAAAGATGAAAATCACGGCACTCAAAACATTCATTGTTCCACCGCGCTGGCTCTTTTTGAAAATTGAAACCGACGAGGGTGTGAGCGGCTGGGGCGAACCTGTTGTCGAGGGCCGCGCGCATACTGTCGAAACCGCGATCACGGAACTTGCCGATTATTTGATCGGTAAAGATCCGCGTCTGATCGAGGATCATTGGACGGTGATGTATCGCGGCGCCTTCTATCGCGGCGGCCCCATCCTGATGAGTGCGATTGCCGGTGTCGATCAGGCGCTTTGGGACATCAAAGGCAAGGCACTGGGCGTGCCCGTCCATGAACTTCTTGGCGGCAAACTCCGTGATCGGATCAAGGTATATTCATGGATCGGCGGTGACCGACCCGCCGACATCGCCGCCGGAGCGCTGGATGTCACCAGCCGGGGTTTTACCGCGCTCAAGATGAACGGGACGGAAGAACTGCAGATCGTTGACAGCCACGACAAAATCGATGCGGTCGTCGAGCGCGTCGCATCTGTGCGCCAGGCAGTCGGACCGAACATCGGAATTGCCGTCGATTTTCACGGCCGTGTCCACCGCCCGATGGCGCGGGCCCTCGTCAAGGAGCTTGATCCCTATCGCCTGATGTTTATCGAAGAACCAGTGTTAAGCGAGAACCGCGAGGCGCTCAAGGAAATAGCCTCGTTCTCCTCGGCGCCGATTGCACTGGGTGAGCGCCTTTACAGCCGCTGGGATTTCAAGAGCGTTCTCGAGCAAGGGGCTGTTGACATCATCCAGCCTGATTTGTCCCACGCCGGCGGGATTACAGAATGCCGCAAGATCGCAGCGATGGCCGAGGCCTATGATGTGGCACTGGCACCCCATTGCCCGCTTGGCCCGATTGCGCTGGCAGCCTGCCTGCAACTCGACGCTGTCAGCTACAACGCCTTCATTCAAGAACAAAGCTTGGGTATCCATTACAACAGCACCAATGATCTGCTCGATTACGCCAGTGACAAGTCCGTGTTTCAATATGAAGACGGGTATGTAGCCATCCCCGATGGCCCTGGTCTGGGAATTGAAATCAATGAAGAGTACGTTATGGAACGCGCCAAGGAAGGGCATCGCTGGCGCAACCCGATTTGGCGGCACAAGGACGGCTCCTTTGCCGAATGGTGAAGACGATAGGCAGCAGGCTATCGCTCGCCTGGCCAGCCGGACTGTGCCGTGAATGGCATTACCTAAAGTACCGCCGACGCTAGCGGCCGACACTTATCGATAACCTCTAGCAATACCCCCAATACGGTGCAGTCGCATTCGCTCATCAAAATCAGTCCTAAAATCCGTATTCCAAATCTCGTCGGAATCAACGAGAAGGTTGCGCAGCGACGTTTCTACTTTGCAGGAACAGGACATTTTTGCCGCTATATGGAGATGTCAACGAACGGATTTCAAGTAGCTTGGCATTCTACCATCCCGCACGACTGGAGACCATAATACTGTTGACAACAATATCCGCTGATTTACAAACGCCCCATTTAAGGATACTTTATATCCTTAAATAACTGCAACCCGTAACGGCGGCATTCTCGCGCGTCGCGGAATTACACATGATTTTGAAGAGCCAGGTTGAATGGGTTTTGCATTGCTGCGCTATTCTGGCAGGACTTCCTGAGAACCGCTACCTGTCGACCAAGGCACTGGCAGAATTTCACGGCGTCCCGAAAGAATATTTATCGAAGGCACTGCAAAGCCTGTCGCAGGCCTCGATCGTTGTAACGACATTGGGTCCAAGCGGTGGCTATCGCCTCGCAAAAGTTCCCTCCGAAATTACATTTCTCGAAATCGTCGAAGCAGTCGAGGGCAAAGCGTCAACTTTTGTTTGCAGCAATATCAGGACGAACAACCCGTGCCGCCCGGCTGATTACTGCGAAACCAAACCCTGTGCCGTTGCCCGGATCATGTGGGAGGCTGACGAGGCATGGCGAGCAAAGCTGCGCAGCGTAAAGCTGTCCGATCTGGTCGATACTCTCTCAAAGGAAATTCCGGCCGACCTTTGGAAAAGCAGCTTTGAATGGGTATTGCAGCGCACCTGACAATCCAGATGCCGTCTTGTTGAAACGCTAGCCGCGAAAGATCGTTCGTATGGATTTCAGAAGTGCCATGACCGAACGTTCCTGTCGCTCATCCGGTGCCTTGTCGTTTATCCCCGAAGCTGCCCGCCTTGACAATATGAATGCGAGATCCTCTGTCAAGGCCGGCCGGTCGAGCAACAAGGGTGCAAAGCTCTGCTGGTTGATTTCATAGACGACGACATGGGTCAGAGCCTGCAAGGTCGATGCTTCGCCCATTCCAGCCAGCAATCCCGTTTCGCCAAAGAAATCACCCGGAGCAAGCCGGCCGACTTCTTCATTGGCGCCGTTCTCGCGCAGCATGACAACTACACCAGCCCTGATAATCATGAGGGAGGACATCATTTCGCCCTGGCGAACAATGGCTTCATCTTTTCGATAGGAACGGACCGTGGTCGTTGCGGCCAGCACCTCTCGTTCTTCATCGGTCAGAGTTGTGAATATGGGCACCGCGTTGATAAGGTCGATGGGCGTAACCTGAGGCGGCCTCGCGGCCTCCTCCGACTGCAGGTCCGTGACGGCAAATATGGATGATGCAGGCTTTGCCAAAAGCAGACCAGCCGACTTGCAATGGCGATAGACAAGGTCCAGCACCTCATTCCTGGCCTGTACCCTTTCGGCCACATGCGCCACCTGAAAGATCAGTTCTATTTCCAATGCTTCGGCGTTAAGTGACTTCAGGGCGACCACGGGTGGCGTCTGTTTCAAAATGGTGTTGCAGCTCGTCAGAGCCGTTCGCATCACTTCCAGGATAACTGCAGGCATTCTTGTCGGCGCCAAACGCACGGTCAGTATAATCCCATGTGTTTCATCCGGACTGCTGACATTGGTCAGGCCAAGTTTGGCAAGAAGGCTGTTTGGCAAAACCACGACATTGTGCATTCCGGTCAACAGATGCGTGGAGCGCCAGTTGCTCTCCACAACCCTGCCCTCGGTGCCATCACTCAGCACAATCCAGTCGCCCAGAACATAGGGGCGACCCAAATTGAGTGCGATGCCCGAAAAAGCATCGCTGAGCGTGTTCTGAAGAGCAAGCCCAAGAATGATGGCGAATACACCGGAGGTTGCTATCAGCGTTCCGACAGGAACCCCGAAGACAAAGGCGGCAATGGACAACGTCAGTCCAAGATAGACAGCCCCAACGACGATATCCTGAAGCAGGCGGGCTTCTCTTGGTGTTTGTTCAAAGACAAGATAGATGCGTACAAATCCGATCAACGCCCAGGCAAGATGGACCCACCAGATCGCTTTGACTGAACCGATCAGAATGGCACCGGATGATACAGTCGAGCTATTTTCGAGCACATAGGGAATAACGTTCTGGCCCGGAAGCATGGCTGACAATGCGATGAAAAAGACAATCTGCACAACAAGTCTGAGATTGGCCAAAGACTTTGGAATAGCGCGCCAGACCGCCATGCCAAGAATTCCGACCAGATCGATGTAGACAAGCGGAGATGCGGACGCGATTGCCGTGGAAAGTAGATGGAGCATAGTCTCCAGGCCCTGTATTGATCTTCCGGAGTATGGAAGCGGCCCGTCTCTTCAAAGCCGTGAGCCGGGCCGCTTCAACCAGAGAAAACGCCGATTTTACTTCTTGATCGGCGTCGTCAGATCTTTCTCATCGGTATTGACGACAAACACGGCCAGAAGCCGGGCCGGTTTTGTTTTGCTGGCATTGGCACTGACGCTGTGGCGGTCGCCCGGCATCTCGGAAAAATTCTCGCCGGCACGATATACCTTGGCCGGGTCATCGTTGACCTGACTGCGAATGGCGCCCTCCAGCACAGTGGCGTAAATGAATGCCGAATTCGGATGCATGTGAGCCGCAGACCGGCCACCTGGCGCATACTCGACCAGGATCCCTTTGATACTCTTGCCGGGCACATTGGGAAGTTCGTGCTCATAAACCAGAGTGACTTTTGCATCATTGCCGGCAGCTTGAGCACCGGCCACGGAAGCGGTCAGAAATACGAAGGCTAATGCAGGGAGGGAATGTCTAAACATGTTTGATCTCCAATAGTTTGGATTTGAGAAGTGTGGCCGCCCTTTCGGCCGCCACTGGAACGTCGGAATGCGTGGGAATTCACTTCGGGTGTGATGTGGTTTTGAACCATTCGTCAAAGCCGATCGATCCGAGACGCGCTTTGCCAACCGGCACCAATGACTGGTCGTTCAATTCCGCCCCAAAATATTTTGCATGGACATCCGCCTCGATCGTACGGGTATCGTTCATGGCGTTCAGATAGCGCCCGACCAGTTCATGCAGCCGCACGCGCTCCGGTCCGGCAATCTCAATCGTGCCGTTTGCCGGTTCCGCAAGGGCCACAGCAGCCATTGCGTCGGCCACATCATCGGACGCGATGGGCTGAACATAAGCCGGCGAAAGATGAACCGTCTGGCCGACGGTTCCCGATTGCGCGATTCCGCTCAGAAATTCAAAGAACTGCGTTGAATGAACAATGGTGTAGGGGATTCCGGAGCTTTTGATCAGTTGCTCCTGTGCCAGCTTTGCGCGGAAGTAGCCGCTGTCCTGCAGACGCTCTGTGCCGACTACCGACAGCGCAATATGATGCTTCACACCCGCAACTGCCCCGGCAGCAAGAAGGTTTCGCCCGGAAGTCTGGAAGAATTCGAGGACAGCCTCGTCTTCAAAGGATGGGGAGTTGGCAAGGTCAAGAACGATCTGTGCACCCTTGAGGGCCTCCGCCAGACCTTCGCCGGTGATTGTGTTTACGCCCGAATTGGGAGACGCTGCCATGACCTCATGACCCTTCTTGCGCAAGCGTTCGACGGTTTTGGAGCCAATCAGCCCCGTACCGCCAATGACAACGATTTTCATGACGTGTTTCCTTTCACGGTCCTTGCTGAACCAGGTTTGTTGAATGTTTTTGTGAGCGATTGAAGCGGATGGCACAGGTCAATCATCACCGGCCTTGACGTTCAATTTCTAGCTGAGGCGAGCCTTGTCGAGACCGAAGGCCTTGTCGGCGGAACCAGGAACCGTCCTGAACGCAATATTTGCACGGTTCCACGCATTGATCTCCATGACGCTGAACGTGAGATCAGACAATTCCTTTTCCGAAAACTGCCCACGCACACGCTCGTAAATGTCATCAGGAACACCCTGCTCGGGAATTCTCGTTAAAATTTCGGTCCATGCCAACGCAGCGCGCTCGCGCGGGACGAACAATGTCGACTCCCGCCAGATCGCAACATGGTAGAGACGAAGTTCGGTTTCGCCGTGTATCTTGGCTTGCTTGACATGCATGTCGAGACAAAACCCGCAGCCATTCATTTGGGAAGCGCGGATATGGACAAGATGCAGGATTGTTTCATCGGTCACGCTGTTCTTGAGCGCCATGCTGAAATCCATGAACTTCGTCGTAAACTCAGGTGAGTGATGAGTGTAATTCAGACGCGCCGTCATCGCGTATTTCTCCTTTACGTTATTAAGGATGTATAATATCCTTAAGGACACTAAATATCCGAATTAGAGAAATGTAAATCAGCCCTACGGTCCAGCAAGTTGCAGCATGCAGGGTCTCTCAGAGGCAGTATCTACATAACCACCTGATTTGGCGTCATTTTTTTGGATAGAACATTGTGTGGCGGCATCGACATGCATAACACTTATGCCCGAATGTATGAGGCTGTTCCTGGTTATAGCGGGGGAATAAGATGGACATGATTTCTGCTCTGCAGACTTTTCTGCGTGTGGCCGAGACCGGATCTTTCTCGGTAGCCGCCAGTGAACGTCACCTGACGCAACCTGCCGTTTCGCGAAAGATCACAGCACTTGAACAGCATTTCGACACACGTCTGCTGCACCGCACCACGAGCGGGGTGGCGCTCACTGTTGAGGGTGAAAGGCTTGTTCCCTTAGCACTTCGTATAATCGACTTGTTCGATGAATTGGGAGACTCTGTCGGGACTGCCAGTACGCACGCCTCTGGCCATGTCCGTATCAGCGTTCCCACACCACTTGGTCTTTATCTGAGCGAACGGATCGGAGATCTTCTGGGTTCACACCCAGATCTTTCTCTAGACCTGATTTTCAACGAAGGTACGTCTGATCTCATCAGCGAGCGTCTGGATCTGGAGGTCCGCCTTGGAACACCGGCCGACAGCAGTCTGATTTGCCGGCGCATCGGCTGGACCACTGCTTTTCTGGTGGCCTCCCCATCTTATGTGGCGCACCGTTCACCCCTGCAAAAGCTTTCCGACATCCATGGTCACGATTGTATCTCCTATGGCAGGGTCGGAGACGGATATGTTTGGCACTTCTCGACCGGAGCAGAAGACGTCTGCATGAACATTGCACCTAAAATGTTGGCGAACAACGCACTGGGGGTCCATCGAGCTGCAGTGGCCGGTGCCGGTCTGGCCGTTCTGTCACACATTATCGCAGCGCCGGATATTACAGCTGGCAGGCTCGTCAATCTCCTGCCCGCCTATCCGCCGACCCGTTTTCCAATCTATGTGGTCTACCCGTCGAGGCGTAATATCCCTTTGCGCGTTCGAACCGTGCTCGACTTCCTAACAGCGGCCGTTCGGGAGGACCCGTTAATGAATGGCGTGAGTACCGTCGATTAAGATCCCATCAGTTTTCGCTTTCGCCCCGTCGCCAGTACGAGACAACAAGATGTGTTCAAACGTTACGACTCGCATCCAGCAACTTGAGGCGGAGATTGGCGTACCGTTGTTTCTACACAACAAGAAACGCATGACGCTTACCACGCAAGACGAGTCCTATCTCGACTACGTGGACAGAATTCTCAAAACGTTCAAGGAGCGTTTCCTGGTCCAGGAGGTTAACTCCTGTCATGCAATGTACGCCTGCACGGCGGCGGGGTCTTGCTTCAGCATTATGCCGCGCAGCGTGGTTGAACTGATGCGTGGAGCCACAGCGGTCGAAGAAAAGCCGCTGATGACAGTCGATACATATCTGGCTTGCCGTCCCGGCTTTGCAACTCCGGCTTTTGAGGCTTTCAGGGATACGCTTGTCCAGTTTTCGAATATCAGGGACGGCAGTGATGCAACGAACTGAAAAGAGGCGTGCCTATGACTGGCCCGACATCGTCGGGAAGGCTGCTGTGTTTTCTAGGTCGGGTGACGCACTGAAAACGTCCTCGCTGCCATGAGCACAGGCATAAGCCCTCGCCCCCTTTCGGTAAGCTGATATTCGACGCGCGGCGGCTGCTCGCCGTAGTCTCGCCTCTCGATCAGACAATCATTCTCCAGTTCGCGCAGGTGTTGTGTGAGCATCTTCTGCGAAACACCCGGCATGTCCCTTTTCAACTGCAAGGTCCTCAATGATGGTGCTGCATAAAGACGGAACAAGATTGGCAGCTTCCAACGTCCGCTGATCATCCGAAGCATTCTGGTGACGTGCGCGACAGAACCATTCGGACCAAGGCAGGCTGACCGCTCCTCGTGTTCTATGGGTACTATTAAGTGCGTACTTGTCTCGGTCATCTTTCCATCCATTGTGTGGGCCTTGGACTCAAGATAGGTGCTGGGCAATGGATTTGAAACTGGACGGAAAAGTCGCGCTCGTTACCGGGAGCAGCAAAGGCATAGGGGAGGCGATAGCCAGAGGGCTCGCTCGTGAGAAAGTGATCGTCGTCGTCCATGGACGTGACAGAAGCCAGACCGAGCGGGTCGCTCGCACCATCTGCGAGCAAGGAGGGCACGCGTATGCCGTCGTTGGAGACCTCACTGTTGACGATGAAGTGCAGTGTCTGGTCGAGGAGGCACAGTCTCTCGCCGGCCCGATAGACATCCTGGTTAACAATGCCGGTGGTTCAGGCGATACGGAAGACTGGACAAACAGTCGTGCAGCTTCCTGGGCCTCGGCCTACGACCGAAACGTCCTTGCCGCTGTGAGGGTCACTACCCGGCTGCTACCCAGGATGCAGGCAGCCAAGTGGGGCCGTGTCGTGAACATTTCGAGCCTGGCCGGTTTGATGCCTCCGGCCGCCAGACCCGACTACTCGGCCTGCAAGGCTGCGATGAACGCCATGACAGCGTCGATGGCCAAGGCGGTCGCGGCCGATGGCGTGACAGTCAATACGATTTCGCCCGGCACGATACACAGCGCCAGGCTGGATACCCGGTTTCGCGAGGTTGCTGTAGAGCGCGGGCTTGCACAAGACTCTCCATGGGAACTGATCGAGCAGGCAGTACTGCCTATATTCGCCCAGGTACCCGTCGGTCGCGTTGGAACATTGGAAGAGATAGCCGATGCCATCTCATTCCTCGTAAGTCCCAGAGCCGGGTACATAACCGGAGTCAATCTCAGGCTCGACGGCGGGATGCTGCCGACTGTCTAGCTCATCGCGTTCCAATAAGGTGGTGCTTGCCTTACAAAAGCGCGACCTTTTCTGGCCGAACTACAAAGACGACACTCTCCAATCCCATCTCGGGTCGGCGGAGGTCAGAGCAGACAGGGAATTTGCACGCTCCCCATGATCGCTTCCTGCTTTCCTTCGACTCGACCGCCTCGAGATCGCCGTTATCTCCTCCATAGCGCAGGCCGAGCGGAAACCGATGATAGAGCGAGACAGCCCGAGCAATGATCCGGGGCGGGAGATGATAATTTTTGCAATCGGTGATGGTTCATTCCCATGATCATCATCGATTGTTCCTTAAGTCAAAACAAGTGACATCCCCGCGCCGGCCGTTGAGCCTGCAAAAACTTATGCGGATTGATCATGCAGGCGCATGGCTGCCGCCCTCCTGTGTCCTTCCATACCCTCGGTGTGACTTTGTCTGATAGCTGAAGGCGCTACTGCAGCCACACCTCGTTGGTCGAGCCATTGATGTGTGCAGATCTTCACATATGAACCCACCCAGAGGCCCCCCGTATAACGGCCGGCAGCCATTGTCGGCAGCGTATGGTTCGTGCCGCAACACTTGTCCGAGTAGACGACACTTGCAAGTTCGCCGATGAAAAGGGATCCGTAGTTCCGCAATTTCTGCGCTGTGGCCTGCGCGTCTCGGGTGTGCACTTCAAGATGCTCGGCCGCAATGAAATCCGAATAGGCGATCATGGTTTCCTCATCGTCACAAACGACAATCTCGCCATAATCGCGCCAGGCCACGCCTGCAACGTCGGCTGTAGGCAAGGTTGCGAGCTGGCGTTCGATCTCCTTCAGTACCGTTTCTGCCAATGCGATATCGGTTGTTATCAGACCTACGCGGGTACGCACGTCATGTTCAGCCTGGGCAAGCAGATCGGTGGCTATCATCCGGGCATTGCCCGTTTCATCGGCGATAACGAAAATCTCACTGGGTCCGGCCAGTTGATCAATACCGACCTGGCCGAACACTTGCCGCTTTGCTTCGTTTACATAAGCGTTGCCTGGTCCGACGATCTTGTCCACTGCCGGAACGCTTTCCGTGCCAAAGGCCATGGCCGCGATCGCCTGGGCTCCGCCTATCCTGAAGATGCGATCTGCGCCTGAAAGGTGACATCCGGCAATCATCGCCGGATGAGCATTGGGCGGCAGACACGCTACAACTTGATCACATCCTGCAACCTTCGCTGGCACGATCGTCATGACGGGTGCGGACAGGATGGGATAGCGGCCTCCCGGCACATAGGCGCCGACAGTCTCTATAGGGATGACTCGATGCCCAAGATGAAGACCAGGAAGCGCGTCAAATTCCAGCGGCAGAATCGTCGCCAATTGCGCTTTGGCAAAAGCCGTCACACGTTCAATAGCGAATTCGGTGTCTTTCCTTGTTTGTGGATCCAGATTTGCCACAGCATCGCGACGCTGTTGCAAGGTAACCTCAAAAACCGCGAGATTCGATTTGTCAAAGGTTGCCGCATATGTCCGAACCGCCGCGTCGCCGTTGCTTCGCACATTCGCAATGATGTCTTTCACCGTGGTTTCGATCAGCGCCGTATCCCCTGAAGTCTCAAGTGCGGCACTCTTGAGATAGGTTATTTTACCCTTAAAGTCTTCCAGACGGCGTGCCATGCAGATCTCTCTTGATGTGGGAGCAATGATAATTTCCCGCACAATCAGACAGGTCGGCCCCGCTTGCAATTGCCCGGAGCGTATACGTCTAGTATTCTCACCAGCACATAAACATGCTTGTGATCCGTATCTTGTCCCAGCGCAGAATTATCGACGCGGCGAAGGAACAGATACTCAACTTTGTGACGGGAACCCATGCCAAAAATTGGTACAAAACTAAGAGAACTGCGGCGCCGGCGTGATCTTGGTGTGCGCGAGCTTGCAGTAAGATCGGGTATTTCTCATTCTACGATTTCTTTGATCGAGAGGGACAAAATGAGCCCTTCTATAGATACTCTCGGGGCGGTTCTGGATGCTCTTGGCACAACGTTGCCGGGCTTCTTCAGCGATTTGCAGTCAAGCCTTCCATACACCCCCTTTTACAGGCAGGAAGATCTGGTGGAAATTGGCAAGGCAGACGCTATTTCCTATCGCGTCGTGGGGTTCAACTATCCAAACAGACAATTGTTGATGCTTCACGAAACATATGCAGTGGGCGCTGACACCGGGGAAGCATTCGCGCATGCAGCACAGGAAGCGGGGATGGTTATTCGCGGTGCCGTTGAAGTTTCGGTGGGAGATCAGACAAAGATATTGCAGGAGGGCGATGGCTATTACTTCGACAGCAGGCTTCCGCATCGTTTCCGGAATGTGCATGATGAGAAAAGCGAGATTCTGAGTGCCATAACGCCTCCCACCTACTGAGGTATGGTGATTATAATCACCGGCCTGATGCTGGATGCTTTCAATCAGCTCAAACTATGATTTGCTAGACTCAGTTATAAAAAAAAGGGGAATAACAATGAAAATCTCAAAGGCAGTATTGTTTGCATGCTCTCTTCTCGCGATCAACGTCACGGCGGTTGAGGCTCGGGATCTTACAGTTGTGTCTTGGGGCGGCAATTACCAGGACGCCCAGCGCAAGATCTATTTCGAGCCATTCGCGAAGGAGTCTGGAAAGCCATTGCTGGATGAAAGCTGGGATGGCGGGTACGGCGTTCTGCAGGCCAAGGTCAAGGCCGGGGTACCGAACTGGGATGCTGTTCAGGTCGAGGCCGAAGAACTTGCGCTCGGCTGTGCAGACGGGATCTATGAAAAGATCGATTGGAACAAACTTGGAGGCAAAGACAAGTTTCTGCCCGACGCTGTTGGGGATTGCGGCGTAGGCGCAATCGTCTGGTCCACGGGCATTTCCTATGATGGTGACAAACTCAAACAAGCTCCGGCATCCTGGGCAGATTTCTGGGATACCGAAAAGTTTCCGGGCAAACGAGGACTGCGCAAGGGTGCAAAATACGCACTTGAATTCGCCTTGATGGCGGACGGCGTCGCTCCCAAGGAAGTATATACAGTCCTTGCCACTCCCGAAGGCGTTGATCGCGCATTCAAGAAACTGGATGCTCTCAAGCCCAATATCGTATGGTGGGAAGCAGGAGCTCAACCGCTGCAACTGCTCTCTTCCGGCGAGGTCGTGATGACCACTGCCTACAACGGCCGCATCAGCGGTCTGAACCGGACGGAAGGCAAGCATTTTGGTTTTGTGTTTCCTGGCAGCATCTATGCAATCGACAGTTGGGTCATTCTTAAAGACAGTCCGAACAAGGACGCCGCGATGGACTTTATCGCCTTTACAAGCAAGCCTGACAATCAAGCAAAACTGCCGGAGTTCATCGCCTACGGACTTCCCAACATTGAAGCGGGGAAGCTGGTGCCGGAAAAATTCCAGGCCGAACTGCCCACCGCACCTGACAATTTGAAGGGCGCGATTTCACTTGATATCGATTTCTGGACGGATAATTCCGAGGCGCTGACCCAACGCTTCAATGCTTGGCTCGCCCAGTAAGCCAGTGAGGGCAAGGGCGGGTGCCTCCACGCCCTTGCCGCAACTATGGCTCGATCAATATTGCGGCGGGACAGTATCCTGCGGCGCTTTATTGAATGAATGTCGCCAGCCAAGGTTTGTGAAAAATGGACAATTCCTTTATTCGCTTTGACGATGTAAGCAAATCCTTTGGAGCACTCAAAGTCGTCGAAGAGCTTAATCTTGATATCGGAAAGGGTGAGTTTGTCAGCCTTCTTGGACCTTCAGGGTCCGGCAAGACAACGATCCTGATGATGCTTGCCGGTTTCGAAAATCCCACGAGCGGGGCGATTTGGTCTGATAGAAAACGGATCGACAAGCTGCCACCCCATAAGCGCAACATGGGGGTCGTCTTTCAAAACTACGCCCTGTTTCCGCATATGACGGTGTCGGAAAATATCGCTTTCCCCCTGAAGATGCGAGGAACTTCGCGTGCCGACACTTCCGAACGTGTGAAGCGTGCACTCGACATGGTTCAACTTGGTGCGCTTGCAGAGCGCCGCCCTTCGCAGCTTTCAGGCGGCCAGCAGCAACGTGTGGCTTTGGCCCGGGCGTTGATATTCGAACCCGAAGTGGTGTTGATGGACGAGCCGCTGGGAGCCTTGGACAAGCAATTGCGCGAGCAGATGCAACTGGACATCCGGGACCTTCATAAGCGGCTTGGTCTAACGGTGGTTTTTGTAACACATGATCAAACCGAAGCGTTGACAATGTCGGACCGTATTGCGGTCTTCAATCACGGGAAGATCGAACAAATAGGTTCGCCTTCGGAAATCTACGATCACCCTTCCACTCGTTTCGTTGCCGAATTCATTGGCGAAACCAACCTTGTCGCAGGCTCGGTACACTCCATTGACGGCCATGAAGCAGTAATACGCCTTGAAAACAATGAGGTCATAAAAGTCGTCGCCAAAGACCGTCTCCGGTCAGGCAGCAAGGTTGTCTTTTCAATCAGGCCCGAACGGATCGGCCTGGGCGCCGGACCGGGGAACACACTCGAAACCAGAATTTCAGATGTCGTCTACTATGGAGATCACCTGCGGCTTCTGCTCTCGGGTGGCGGCCAATCCTTCGTTGTAAAGACAGACCGCAATCGATTGCCCCCTTCGGTTGGTGACAGTCTGACGGTCTCTTTCCTGCCGTCCGATTGCTGGGCAGTTGATGCATGAGCGTCTTGTTTCGCAAACAGATGGTCTCCCTCGCGTTGGTCGCGCCCCTGTTGCTGTTCCTGATCGTATTCTTCGCGTTTCCCCTTTTCACAATGATGAAATCGGCGGTGTCTGATCCAGTTGCAACCCAAGCCCTTCCGGCGAGCACAAATGCTCTGTCAGATTGGGATCGTTCCAGCTCACCCACGTCCGAGATGAGTGCTGCTTTTGTGGAAGATCTGCGGCAGATCAACGATGATCAGTTGTTCGGCGATCTTGTGCGACGGCTGAACAGTGCCAAGGCTGGCTTTCGGACGTTGATAACCAAGACGCGTACAGCAGTAAAAGCGACGGCGGGTCCGATCGATCTGACGGCCGTGGACAAGCGCTGGGCCGACAACAGCTATTGGCAGGTGATTGCCATTGCTACCTCCTCGACAATTACCGACCGCAATCTTCTCGCAGCAGTGGACCTTGAGAGAAACTCGTCAGGAGCGATCGACACAATACCCGCTGGAGCATCCGCCAACAGAACCATTCTGATCCGGACTTTCACCATGGCGTTAGCTGTTACAGCGGCGTGTATCCTGATTGGTTTTCCGTTTGCCATGATCGCCGCATCGGTCGAAGGGTGGCGGCGGCAGCTCCTGCTGGGTGCAGTTTTGTTGCCTCTGTGGACATCGTTGCTGGTGCGGACGGCAGCCTGGTTTATTCTTCTGCAGGATACCGGCCTGATCAATTCCACTTTGATGTTTCTGGGTTTGACGACGGAACCCGTCTCGCTGATTTTCAACCGCGTAGGCGTTGTGATTGCCATGACGCACGTGTTGTTGCCCTTTATGGTCCTGCCCATCTTCAGCGTGCTTGTTGGAATTCCGAAAACCCTGATGCCGGCAGCGGCCTCGTTGGGTGCGCATCCCGTGCGCGCCTTCCTCGCCGTGCTCCTGCCCCTGGCATTGCGTGGCGTGATTTCGGGTTCCCTTCTCGTGTTCATGAGTGCACTTGGCTATTACATCACACCAGCCTTGATCGGCGGCGCGAAGGATCAGATGATAAGTTCTGTTATCGCCTATTATGCGACAGGTGCAGCCAACTGGGGCATGGCCGGTGCCCTCGGATTGGTACTCCTGGTCGCCACGCTTCTGCTATACGTGGTGTATTTGAGGCTTTCCGCTGAAAGGGAGTTGAAGCCATGAACTTCCTGCGTGTTTCAAAAATTGTCTTTGGCTCGGTCGCAGTATTCTTCTTGCTTGCACCACTGTTCGCGATTTTGCCTTTGGCTTTCACAAATAGTGCGTTCCTTAATTATCCAATTCCCGGTTATTCCACGCGCTGGTTCGAGGAGCTTTTGACAGCCGAGGTTTGGCGGCGGTCAATTATAAACAGCCTTATCATCGGCTGCGGCACGACGCTCCTGGCGACAGTTCTTGGCACCCTTGGGGCGCTTGGCCTGCGCGGGACCCAACTCTCGCCGGTGTTCAGTTTCATCAAGACTGTGTTTCTGCTGCCAATGGTGGTTCCGGCAGTGGTGCTGGGCGTCGGCATGCAATTGATGTTTGCGCGCTATGGATTGGCCAATAGTTATCTCGGTGTGATCATCGCGCACACGGTTGTCGGTGTACCCTTCGTTGTCGTGAATGTCCTGACTGTATTACAGGGAAGCGACCGGCGCCTTGAACAAGCAGCAGCCAGTCTGGGCGCTGCTCCATACGTCGTACTTGGCAAGATAACCTTGCCGCTTGCTCTTCCAGGGATTGTATCGGGTGCTGTCTTTGCTTTTGCCACCTCGCTGGACGAGGTGGTTCTGACACTCTTCGTGGCCGGTCCGAACCAGCGGACACTGGCCAGGCAAATGTTTTCCACCATCCGCGAGAACATCAGTCCCGCAATTGCGGCAGCAGCATTTTTATTTATCGTCGGGACAACTCTTATTGCCATTGCCCTCAACCTCTCCGTGCGGGTATCGCAGCGTGGAAGCAGGCAATGAAATCCAGTGCCCTTCGTGAGGTGGTGGCAGATTTATCAGGCGCCACAGAGAATGTTCGACATCAAGGCCGAAAATGCTGGTTCTCCAGGAACATTCCCTTGTAAGCACTCTTTTGAGCGGCGCCATGAAATCTTGATCGCCTTCCAGATTCTACGGATCTGAATGGCGTATAAAAATGATTGTATTGGAGTACTCGGTGTTTCCACCACACTCCGTTCCGAGTTCAAGTTTGACAGATGATAACCGTGTTATGTGGCGGGGATACCGGCACATGCCCTTTGACGAAGCAGTCCTTTTGCCTTGGCTCCCGCTACCTTGTTCCCAGCGGCCGCGAGATTCTCTAAACACCTGATCATATTACGGATTTTATAGAACTACGGGTGGTAACAAACGCCCACTTCAGGGCACGAACGCGTCCTTCCGCCTGCGATTGTCAACTCCGCAGCACGAAAGATTGCCGCTGATCCCGACGCGATCCAATCGTCCATCTTCAAATTCAGAAGTACCCCCAACTGCAAGGGGCCAATCCAACACGCGATTGACACACGCGATTTCCCATGCAAAGTTTCATTTAATAAAACTCAGGTTCCATTTTATGGAACAAATAAGGGCGAACGGCAATGACCATTCTTTCGGCGGCAGTCGCAGTATTGCGTTGTTTTTCCACGACAAGGCCTGACGTAACTGTCACGGACCTTGTTTCCTTGCTGGGAATGCCAAAAAGCAATGCCTCCCGCCTGCTCCGCGCCATGCGTGACGAAGGCCTTCTCGAAACAGTGGGGGACACAAAGCGTTACCGCCCGTCTGTGTTGATTAATCAGGTCGGCCAAATGTATCGCTACGCCGCGTCTCTCATTGATCGTGCGGACACAGTGGTTGCGGGCGTTTCAGAAGATGTCGGGCATACAGGCTATATCAGCGTGCGCCGAGGAACAGAGGTCCTGGGCGTCACCGCCCATGCAGGCAAACATGCCCTGCGCGTGGTTACGACGATTGGTGACCGCCTCCCAGCATTTGCTTCGAGCACCGGACGCGCGTTGCTCGCGCGGCTAAGCGATGATGATGTCCGAGCGCTCTACGCCAATGGATTTACCCCGCCATCTGTCACCTCACCCCAGGATATCAGCGACCTGCTTGCCCGCCTCGCTTTCACCCGCGCGTCAGGATATGCCGAGTCACGCAACGAAGCAGTAAGCGGCGTACGCGCCATATCTGTTGCCGTCGGCGATCCGGCAACCGGTGATGAGGTCGCCCTGTGCATTTCGTTTCCAGATGCAATGGTCGCGCCGGAAGAACGTCTAGCCATCATACGTCGATTGAGAGAAGGCGCTGCAGAAATTGCAGCGCTGACCAATGACGCTCTTTTCAACACAGCAATACCTGTTATCGCGGAGGAAAATTCATGACAAACCGTTGGCGCATTGGCTTGGACATCGGAGGGACTTTCACCGACTTCATTCTCTACGACAGTCACAATGGATCCGTTCAGTTGCATAAACGTCTGACGACACCGCATGATCCTTCTGAGGCGGCATTGATCGGGCTCGGTGAACTGACTGAACAAGCAGGGATTGCGTTGGCCGATATCGGAGATATCGTCCACGGCACTACATTGGTAACAAACGCCATTATCGAGCGCAAAGGCGCTAAACTTGGCCTCATCACGACGCAGGGCTTTCGTGACATATTGGAGATGGGTACCGAACAGCGCTACGACATCTATGATCTGTTCCTTACCTTCCCCGAGCCTCTTGTTTCCCGCGACCTTCGTCTGGAGGTCCAGGAACGCATGGACCGCGATGGTCAGGTTGTTGAGAAACTTGACATTGCAGCGGTGCGGCAAGCTGCCTCGGTTCTTGCAGAAGCTGATTGTGAAGCAATCGCCATCTGCTTTCTCAACAGCTACCGCAACGCCGACCACGAGCAGGAAGCCGCACGGATCGTTCGTGAAACCTGCCCGCATATGACCGTTTCATTGTCGAGTGAGGTGGTTGCCGAAATCTGGGAATATCAGCGGTTTGTGACGACGGCGGCAAACGCATACGTACAGCCGCTCATGCGCCGTTATCTCGAGCGGCTTGAGCACGAGCTTGCGTTGCGTTCATTCACCGGATCACTCCGCCTGATGCACTCTGCTGGTGGTTTGGTGTCTCCGGAGACCGCCCGCCAGTTTCCGATCCGGTTGCTGGAAAGCGGACCTGCCGGCGGCGGATTGGCGACTGCTCTGTTTGGAAAGTTGGCCGGCCACAAGGATGTCATCTCCTTCGACATGGGAGGTACAACGGCAAAGGCCTGCATGATCGAGAACGGTCTTGCTGAAATTGCACCGATGCTGGAGGCAGGACGCGTCAACCGGTTTGCCAAAGGTTCTGGCTTGCCCATTAAAGCGCCTGTCATTGATATGATCGAAATTGGTGCAGGCGGCGGTTCGATCGCCGCTATCGATGAGGTTGGTCTGCTCAAGGTGGGCCCGCACTCTGCAGCGTCAGACCCGGGACCCGCATGCTACGGCATGGGGGGCAAGAAGCCGACAGTAACCGACGCTAACCTTGTGCTGGGTTACTACGATCCGAATTTCTTCCTTGGCGGACGCATGTCTCTCGACCTGGAAGCCGCACGCAATGCAATTGCTTCGATCGCAATACCGCTGGGTCTTTCGATCGAAGAGGCCGCCTGGGGCATACACAAGGTTGTTGTCGAAAGCATGGGGGCTGCAGCCCGCGTGCATCTTGTTGAAAAAGGCAAGGACCCGAGACATTACGCCATGGTTGGGTTTGGTGGCGCAGGCCCCGCGCATGCGGTTGACGTCGCCCGCGTGCTGGGCGTTCGTCAGGTGATCATTCCGCCGGCGTCCGGTGCTGCGTCCGCGCTCGGATTTCTGGCTGCACCCCTTTCCTTCGATATCGTTCGCTCCTTGCCCACGGAATTTTCAAAAGAGTTCGATGCACAGGGCGTTAATGTGCTGCTCATGGAACTCGAGGCGGAAGGGCGCAAACACCTTGTTGAAGCCGGGGTACAGCCGGCTGATATCACGGTTGAACGCACCGCCGACATGCGCCTCATAGGCCAGATGCATGACATCGCTGTGCCGCTTCCAGCAGGCAACATTGCCGCGTCAAGCCTCGATACCATTCGCGGCGCTTTCTCGAAGGCCTATTCAGCACGCTACACATCGGTATATGAAGACGCTCGGCTTGAGGCTATCAACTTCCGTGTCCACTGCGTTGGTCCCGTTCCGACATTGTCCTTGTCGGGGGCAGCAGGCGGGGGAGACAAACAGGCGAAGGTGAAGGGTACCCGCCAGGCTTGGTTTGAAAATGCCTGGAGCGAGGCAACCGTTTATGACCGTTATGCGCTGCGACCCGGCGATACGATCACCGGTCCAGCGATTATCGAAGAACGGGAGGCAACAACCATTGTTCCTCCAGGCGATACGGTGGCGATCGATGCGGTGCTCAACCTGCTGATCAATGTCAGCCAGGAAGGCACCGTTGATATCCGCATTACTGAGGATATGCCGCTGGCCGAAGCAGCACGACTGATCGAAGCCGATCCTATTTCACTTGAGATCATGTGGAGCCGTCTGGTTAACGTGGTTGAAGAAATGTGGCTGACCGTCTGCCGGACAGCGTTCTCGCTTGTTATCTCGGAAGCGCAGGATTTCGCGTGTGAACTGCTTGATCCAGACGGCGAAACCCTCGCTCATTCACCTCGCGCCATGCCGGTATTCAATCTCACATTGCCACTGGCTGTCAAAGCGTTGCTGGAGCGCTATCCGGCCGAAACGCTGAAGCCGGGAGATGTGCTGATTACCAACGATCCCTGGCTGTGTGCAGGCCACCTCTTCGATATTGCGGTGGTCACGCCGGTATTCCTTGGCGATCGCGTTGTCGGCCTTATGGGCACGGTTGGTCACGTTTCTGACATTGGTGGCACCAAGGACAGCCTGCGAGCACGCGAAATCTACGAAGAAGGCTTTCAGATTCCGCCGATGAAACTCTACGAGGCCGGCCGCATCAATGAAACCTTTGTGCGTCTGTTCAGCGAAAACGTGCGCAACGCGGAACAGGTACTGGGCGATTTGCACTCTTTTGTGGCAGCCAATGCGATTGGCGCCGAGCGCCTGCAGTCGTTCATGAACGACTACGGCATGCGCGATTTGCGAGCTCTGGCTTCCGTGGTGCAAAACCGTTCGGAAAAAGCAATGCGGGAAGCGATCACGGCACTTCCTGATGGCACTTATCATGGCAGCGTAACGAACAATCCGCTCGGCACGCCAATGACCTACCCATTGGCTCTGACCGTCAAAGGCGACACTATTCATCTCGACTTTGCCGGCGCGCCGCCACAGCTTGCCCAGGGTGGGCTGAACTGCACGCTCAATTACACCATGGCCCATGCCACTTATCCGCTGAAATGCATGCTGACGCCGAATGTGCGCGGCAATTCCGGCTGCTACCGGGCATTCACGCTCGACGTACCCAAAAGTTCGATCCTGAACTGTGACAAGCCTCTTGCAGTGAACCTGCGCACGCGCACCGGCTGGTATATCGCACCGAATATATTCAGGGCCCTGTCGGAAGCGGCACCGCAGCAGGTACAGGCCTTTACCGGTCTTCCGGTCGCAGCAAGCGTTTATGGCCGCGATAGTGCGGGTGAAACCTATTCCGATATGCTTTTTGTTGGCGGCGGACAGGGTGGCTCGGCACACGGAGATGGCAAATCAGGCCTTCTTTATCCAACCTCCGCAGCCAATACATCCATCGAGACGTTCGAAGCACGCGTTCCGGTTCTTGTCCTGGAGAAGACCTATCTTGCGGACTCCGGCGGCGCCGGCAAACACCGCGGTGGCCTCGGTCAACGGATCAAACTGCGTAAATTGTCGGACGATCATCTCACGACCCTGGTGTCAGTCTATCCCGAGGGGGTGAACAACCCGATCGCCGGTCTCTTCGGCGGGACGGCAGGTGGCGGTGCTTCGGGTCGCGTGCTCGACGAACATGGCCATATCACACGCGACGTTGGCACCGGAGAACTTGTCCAGATTAATAACCCTCACGAAATCGTTGAGCTGGTTCTCGCCGGTGGTGCGGGTTACGGCCCAACGTCGGAACGCTCGAAAGAGGCAATCGCCCGGGACATCACGCTTGGCCTTGTTTCGCCAGAAGCTGCAACGCGCGATTACGGCAAGCAACCGGAGAAAATGAACCAAAGTGCCGGGGAGATAACTGCCAAAGCACGCGTTGCCTGACAGGAACCATCATCACACACGTATGCCTATAAAAGCCAATAAGGGGAACTGAGGCATGAAAGAAGATTTGAATCCGGTGCCTCAGCGGCACCCAAGCCTGTTTGAGCCGGCAACGCTGGTGCTGATTGCAGTACTGTGCGTCTTCGGTTCGATTATCGGCATGCAGCTGCTCGTATCGCTCGGCGTTACGGCCAACACGTCACTCATCGGAGCGATGGCTGCGATGGCTTTGGCGCGCATACCGGTGAGCATTTTCATGCGCTACCGTTCGATCCACGTGCAGAATTTGGCACAAAGTGCGATCTCTTCTGCCACGTTCGGTGCATCCAACAGTCTGCTTCTGCCAATCGGCATTCCCTTTGTGCTGGGACGCCCCGACCTCGTCTTGCCGATGTTCGTGGGTGCTTTCATGGCGATGCTGCTCGATGCCTATATGCTGTATCGCTTATTTGACTCGAAACTTTTCCCCGCTGTCGGGGCATGGCCACCCGGCGTGGCTGCCGCCGAGGCGATCAAGGCCGGTGATCAGGGTGGACGCAAGGCCGTCCTGATGGGCATTGGCTTTGTTGTGGGGCTGATCGGCGCGTTCTTTAAAATACCGATGTCGGCATTCGGTGTGGCCTTCATCGGTAATATCTGGGCCCTGTCGCTGTTCGGCGTCGGTCTTCTCCTGCGGGCTTATTCCCCGCAGCTTTTCGGCAGTCCGATGTTTGCCGATATTATCCCCAAGGGCGACCTGATGGCAGCCTACATCCCGCATGGCTTTATGATCGGAGCAGGTATTGTTGCCCTCTTCCAGGTTGCACAACAAATGCTGAAGCGTGACGGGGATGATCACAACCCTCAACGCGCTGCCGGGACGACCAACGTTGAAGTCAAACGGGCTCTTCGCCTTGGCACTGTTCTTTATCTGGTGATTGCCTCCCTCATAGCCCTTATCGGAGGCCTGATGAATGAGATGTCGATGGGAATGTTGCTTCTGTTCATTCTCTATGCGGCTTTTGCGGCTTACGTGCATGAATTGATTGTCGGGCTGGCAGCAATGCATTCCGGCTGGTTTCCCGCCTTTGCCGTGGCACTTATCACCTTGATCATTGGTACCCTGATCGGATTCCCGAAATCGGCCCTTGCACTGCTGGTTGGCTTCTCCGCCGCAACCGGACCTGCATTTGCCGATATGGGTTATGATCTGAAGGCTGGCTACATCCTGCGTGGTAACGGCGCGGATCCCGCTTTTGAGCGAGAAGGCCGTCGTCAGCAGCTGTTTGCAGCAATGTTCGCATTCGTGATTGCCGGCATTGTCGTGTTGTTCTCCTATCAATCCTATTTCGATCAAAACCTGGTCGCTCCCGTCAACAAGGTCTATGCCGCAACGATCGAGGCAGGCGTTGCCCCCGGCGTTATCTGGTCACTCGCTATCTGGGCCATTCCGGGTGCACTTCTGCAATTCATCGGCGGAACCAAGCGCCAGATCGGCGTGCTGTTCGCCACCGGACTGCTCATCAACTTTGCAGCCGCGGGTTGGGCTGTCCTGGCGGGTATTCTGATACGTCTGATTTGGGAACGTTTGCGCGGGGCCAACAGCGATGGCGATATGGAAGTGTTTGCCGCCGGCACAATCGCCGGTGATTCAATCTTCAGCTTCTTCGACTCTACCATCAAAAGTTTGAGGCGCTGAATATCGCGTATCACATACCAGCCAGACCAAGTGAGGCACGAGCGGCGATACTTGCAGTAGCAGCTCCTGCCAGTCCAGCGGCTGGTTGCACATTTTTGTCGAGGAACATGATCAGATGTTGCAACCAGGTTGAAATATCATCGATGTACTCTTGGGGGTGAAGTCACATTATCCAAAATCGATTGCAACGATATTGGTGACCGCAAATTTCAGGCGAGTGTACTGGTAACGGTTTTCCGCTCTGCCATGGTTCGCTGCGTAAATTGATTATTATTCAGTTGCGCCGTCAAGATGATCATCGAAGTGCGGCAAAGTCTCGAAAGGATTTGGAACAGGCTCGGGCATTGATCGGCGTATTGGCTATTCAACGTCCGTACGATCTAAAACATTTGTGGCAAATGCCGGCGGAAATAGTTCTTGCACCCGGGAAGATGTAAAAGTCTGGACCCTGTTTAGAGAGGTTTATTTCCGCTAATGCGAATTCACATGTCGGAGAGGATGCAGTCATGATCAGTTTCAGACCCATGGATGAAAATGAGTTTGAGGGCTATCGCGATTATTTTATACCGGACTACGCCGCCGAGATTTCAGCCAATTATGATCTCTCAGAGTCCGACGCCCTGGCTCAAGCCAGACGCGAGATTGAAGTTGATTTACCGAATGGTCCGCAAACCCAAAGCCAGACACTGGTTTGTATCATTGAAAACAGAGCCGGTTCCGACGGGATTATCGGCTATCTCTGGTATCACGTTGATCCAGCGGCAAGTTCTGCGTTCATTCATGATTTTTATGTGTTTCCTCATCTTCAGGGCAAGGGGTTTGGCAAGGCGGCATTGAGCGCGCTGCAAGCAACGCTTGCCGATGAAGGCATCCAGCATCTTCGCCTGCGCGTGGCTGGCAACAATGACCGTGCAAGACATCTTTATGAATCCGACGGGTTTCGGCTTACAGGTTTCAATATGTCCAAGCGTATCGGCAGCGGCTAGCGGCTGCTTTCGGCGCAATTATTTTGTATCAGGTACAATGAATCACGCAATTGTATATGGATATCGCATACAGCCGGGTTTATATCGGTGGTCGTTTCCCCACGGCTGACCGCCGTTTGCAAATCCGCGACATTTTCTTTCCGATGTGTACGCGCTATTGAGAGCGACCCCGACCATGTCGGACCAAACTTGCCAGAGCTCCCAGGCTCTGCCGATGACAACCCAAGCGCCTGAAAACCAAACTGCAGGACCGAACTTTCGCACCATAGCGCTTATCATTGCCAGCGCCATGTTTATGGAACAGCTCGACGCGACGGTGCTGGCAACGGCATTGCCGACTATGGCTCGTGACTTTGACGTCAATCCACCGGCGATGAGTCTGGCCCTCACGTCCTATCTCCTCAGTCTCGCCATCTTCATTCCTGCGAGCGGCAAGATCGCTGACCGGTTCGGATCCCGCACGGTTTTCAGCGCGGCGATAGCGGTTTTTGTTTTTGGCTCGATCCTTTGTGCGCAGGCTCCAGATCTACGCTTTCTCGTCCTGGCTCGAATAATACAAGGGCTCGGCGGCGCGATGATGATGCCGGTCGGCCGCCTCGTTCTGATGCGCAGCGTAGCGCGCAAGGATCTCGTCTCGGCTATGTCCTGGCTATTGGTGCCCGCGCTCGTTGGCCCAATCCTCGGACCGCCCGTTGGCGGGCTGATCGTCACCTATTTCGACTGGCGCTGGATCTTCTACATCAACGTGCCGATCGGTTGTCTTGGCTTCATCCTCGTGACGCGTTTCATCGAAAACGTGAAAGGCGAACCCGATGGGCCGTTTGATTTTGTCGGTCTTGTTCTTTCCGGCATTTCACTCGGTTCGCTTCTTTTCGGCTTCGAAATGGCAAGCCGTCCCGGTGAAGGGCAACTGGCAGCCATTCTGGTCGTTGTCGGCGTCATCTTCGGCATTGGCTATCTGGCTCATGCCAAGCGTCACCCCTCCCCGATTCTCGACTTTTCGCTCATGCGCGTCAGCAGTTTCAGTACGTCGGTTATTGCAGGGTCACTGACGCGTATCACCCAAGGCGCACAGCCTTTCCTGTTGCCTTTGATGCTGCAACTGGGTTTTGGCCTTTCTGCAGCCCGTGCCGGCGGCATCATTGTAGCGACCGCGCTTGGCTCCATGGTAATGAAGGCTGTCGCACCCAAAATCCTGCGGAATTTTGGTTTTCGCACGAGCCTCATCGTCAACGGCCTCATCGCCACGTTTGGTTATACGCTTTGTGCCGCATTCCGGCCCGATTGGCCCCTGCCCCTCATCTTCGGAATTCTGCTTTGCTGCGGGTTTTTCATGTCATTCCAGTTCACGGCCTACAACACCGTGGCCTATGACGAGATCGGGCGGGAACGTATGAGTTCAGCAACCAGTTTCTATACGACGTTCCAGCAGTTGATGCTGTCTCTGGGCATTTGTGTCGGTGCGCTGGCCCTTTCGGGTTCCATGCTGGTTCGAAGCCACGCCTCGCCTGAGCTTGATGACTTTTCTGCAGCCTTCCTCGTTGTGACGGCAATCTCCTTGACGGCGACAATCTGGAATCTTCGCTTTTCGCGGTCGGCGGGATCGGACATCAGCGGGCATACAAAGGGTCTGGTCAAGGCTCCGGGCGAGTGATCCTGTTTCAATCTTGTCTCACTTCAACTTGATTGGTGCCGCCGTGGTCTATCGGCTAGGGATAGAGCCCGACAGCCAGCGGACGTTTTGACGACACGGTAGAGAGCCCTCCTCGCCCCAAGTTTATTTCCACAGATACAGCGTTCCATCGGTGAACGCTGGCGCAAAGGCATGTATGGGCCCTCGTCGTTACTGGTTACATCGGTAAACAAAGGAGCAAGAGCATGCACTTGAAGTACGGTTTGGACCGGTTATCCGCAGCGATCATCGTCGCGCTCGGGGCGACATTCGCAACACTTCCCGCCCAGGCGCAGACCTCGACGGATGCTGTTCAGCGCGTAAGAGTGCGCGGTACCGTCAGCAGCCTTGACGCAACGACACTTACCGTCAAGACAAGAGAGGGCGAGACGGCCAAGGTCGCCCTGAAGTCCGGCTGGCAGGTTGCCGGTGTCATCAAGGCATCGGTCGACGATATCAAGCCCGGTGACTTCGTTGGGATCGCATCCGTTCCCAAAGCTGAAGGTGGCGACGGTGCGCTGGAAGTTCTGATCTTTCCGGCAGCCATGAAAGGCACTGGCGAGGGCAGCTATGCCTGGGATGTCAAGCCGAACAGCTCGATGACAAATGCTACCGTTGCCGACGCAGTCAAGTCGGTCGACGGGCGGACGGTCACGGTCAAATATCAAGGCAAGGAAAAGAAAATTTCCATTGCCGATGGAACACCCATTGTCACGTTCGCGCCTGCGACGGTGACCGATTTGACCCCGGGGGCTGTCGTTTTTGTTCCAGCGGAGAAAGCGGCGGATGGGGCCATTTCCACAAACCGCGTTGTGGTCGGTACCAATGGTGTGGTTCCGCCGATGTAAATTCGGATTGTCTCATCTGAATTTGAAATCAACACATCCAAAAAGAACATCACCCGATATGTCAGCATTATTGACATATCGGGTGATTTGCGTTGCTATGCCTTAACAAACAGCCGGGAGGAAGAAATGGGCGATTGGGATGCTCTGTACGCAACGCGTACCAAAAACATGCGTGCGTCCGAGATACGTGAACTGCTCAAACTGCTCGATCAACCCGACATCATATCCTTTGCAGGTGGCATTCCCGATCCTGCCCTTTTTCCCAAAGAAGCGATCAAGGAAGCTTACGATGCCGTTCTGAGCAAGAATGCTGATATTGCATTGCAATACTCGGTGAGTGAGGGTTATCGCCCGCTCCGCGAGTGGCTTGTGCAACATATGGCATCACTTGGTGTGAGCTGCACCATCGACAATATCGTTATCACCACCGGGTCGCAGCAGGCTCTCGACTATCTGGGCAAGCTGTTCATATCGCCGGGTGACACGGTGCTGACGACCTGGCCTACCTATCTGGGAGCCTTACAGGCGTTCAATGCCTATGAGCCGCGCTATGATCGCCTCAATCCCGAACAGGGCAATATGACCCCGGCCGCCTATCGCGACAGCGCAAAAGCTGCAGGCGGTGATGTCAGACTGGCCTATCTCACAGCTGATTTCTGTAATCCAACGGGAGAGACAGTCAGCCGCGAAGGCCGCAGCCGATTGGTGGAGCTGGCACACGAGCTCAATATTCCGCTCATTGAGGATGCCGCCTATCGGGCATTGCGATTTGATGGCGACCCGGTTCCCACGATGCTGGCCCTCGACTGCGAGCGTGAAGGACATATCGACCGCACGCGTGTTGTCTATTCGGGGAGTTTTTCCAAGACACTCACACCGGGTTTGCGCGTTGGTTGGGTTTGCGCGGCTCAGCCTGTTATCGCCAAGCTTGTTCTTATCAAACAGGCCGCTGATCTTCATAGCCCCACGATCAATCAGATGGCTATTCATCACGTGGCCGAGCGGTCTTTCGACAAGCAGGTGGAGAAGGTTCGCGACAGCTATCGCAAGCGCCGGGACTACATGCTGGATGCCCTCGCCCGTTTCATGCCAGCGGGCGTGACGTGGACAAAGCCGGAAGGTGGGATGTTCGTATGGGTGACCCTGCCGGATGGCATGGATGGTGCGGCCCTTCTCGCCAAGGCCTTGCAGAAAGCGCGGGTGGCGTTTGTTCCCGGTTTTGCTTTCTATGCGGATGGAACAGGCAAGAATACCATCCGGCTCAATTTCTCCCTTCCCAACAAGGAAGCGATCGAGACAGGTATTTCACGCTTGGGAAAATTGATTGCCGAAGAGGCCATCTGACAGCGTCAATAAACAACACCTCAAGGAAGTCTGTTTGCAACGCAGACTTCATGGGGTCGCGTCGTAATTCCATATCGGGGCTGTACCAATCTAAACCCAGGAGCGCCTCTGTCAGGAGAAGGCAACAGGGAGAGTGTTTGCAGCCATCAGTAGCAACTTATTAACCTTCATTTTCTATTCGATAAGGCAAGTTTACGAGCAACATCCAATCGTTTCACTTGCAGGTATCATGCGTATTCCAAGAACAAATTTCTCAATGAAGTCAGATGATTACGTAGATGGCTACGAAGATTTGAACGAATCGCCGGCGCCGGTACCGCCACCATTGGCTGCCAAACCATATGTTTCGGAGCCAGCACCGGCGCCGGTTCAGCGCCAATCCGCTTCCAACACCCGTGCTGCGGCACCATCACCCTATGAGCCCGTCTCGACAAGACGCTCTGTAGAAGCCCCGGCATCGACTACTCCGGGCAGCGTTTCACGCGCGCCGATGCGGGCCGCTGTAGCACCTGAACCGGACACTGATCCCTCGGCGCCCATTTCCAAGCGGATGTTCTCGCTTTCTGCCAATGTGCGTTTCACACGCACGCCGGATGCAGTTCTGCAGAAGCATCGCGGTGGAGCCGAAAATGGGACACCTGCGCCAGCAGTCAAGCCAGACAAGCCGGTTGTCACGTCTAAAACTCTGGTACCGCCCACGTCCGCTCCTGCAGCAAAGATACGCTCCGATGTTACGCCTGAATTGAAATCCGCTGCATCAAGCGCCGCTTTTCAGAAGACGCCTGCGCCGGTCGAGGCAAGTCTGCTGCGTAGCCCCTCATTCCCTGCGAGCTATGCGTCGCCTGTTGTAACCCATAAACCAATTGCCACGGTAGCGCGGGAAAATCGTCCAGGTCTTCAAACAGAGCCTGCGCAGGCCGTGCCGCACAAATCCGGATCACTCGACTATCTCTCGGACTATGCATTCTGGGAATCGATGGAGTTTTTGGGTGGTCCTGCAACCACATCTGTATCGCCGGTGCCGCGACCTGTGCGCAAGATGGCGCCGGATGCCATTACAGCAATGTTCCGTGTTGTCGAACTGCGTCAGCCGCGTCATCAGCTCGATGAAATTGCTGTGCCCGAAGTGCCTGTATCATTGCCCGTTCCCGTTGCTCCAAAGGCAATTGTGGCCGCTGCGCCGGTTCCTCGTTCAGAGCCGCACGCTGAAGAAACGGTGACCCTGGTACCAGTCGTCGCAGCTGAAGCAGTGATTGCAGAACCCGTCGCTGTCACACCGCAGCCCGAACCGGTTGTTGAAAACAAGCCATCACGGTTGCAGGTTACAGTTCGCCAGGAACAGCCTTTCGTCGTTCCCACACGGCTCACGCCGGTGCCGGTTCAGTCTTATGGCACGAGCTATGAACGCCCGCCCTTGACGCTGTTACAGGAACCGGCCGAACGGGCGGAAGTGATCATTACACAGGAAGCGCTCGAGCAGAATGCCGGTCTTCTGGAAAGCGTGCTTGAGGACTTCGGTATTCGCGGTGAGATCATTCATGTGCGCCCTGGCCCCGTGGTCACGCTGTACGAATTTGAACCGGCACCGGGAATCAAATCGTCGCGGGTTATTGGCCTTGCGGATGATATCGCCCGTTCCATGTCGGCCCTGTCGGCCCGTGTTGCAGTGGTGCCCGGCCGCAATGTTATCGGCATTGAACTGCCGAACGCAACACGTGAGACCGTCTATTTCCGCGAGATGATCGCCTCTGCGGATTTCGGCAGCACCAAGCTCAAGCTGGCGCTTTGCCTCGGCAAGACAATTGGCGGCGAGCCGGTTATCGCCGAGCTCGCCAAGATGCCTCATCTGCTGGTTGCAGGCACCACCGGTTCCGGCAAGTCGGTCGCCATCAATACAATGATTCTTTCGCTCCTCTACCGGCTGACACCGGAAGAATGCCGTCTGATCATGGTTGATCCCAAAATGCTCGAGCTATCGATCTATGATGGTATTCCGCATTTGCTCACACCCGTGGTGACTGATCCGAAGAAGGCGGTCATGGCACTGAAGTGGGCTGTGCGGGAAATGGAAGACCGCTACCGGAAGATGTCAAAGCTCGGCGTGCGCAATATCGATGGCTTCAACGCCCGCGCTGCGCTCGCAAAGGAAAAGGGCGAGACGGTGATGTGCACCGTCCAGACGGGTTTTGACAAGGGAACGGGCGAGCCCATCCACGAGCAGGAAGCCATGGACTTGACGCCGATGCCTTACATCGTCGTCATTGTCGACGAGATGGCCGACCTGATGATGGTGGCAGGCAAGGATATCGAAGGCGCTATTCAGCGTCTTGCCCAGATGGCCCGTGCAGCAGGTATTCATCTGATCATGGCCACTCAGCGTCCCTCTGTCGATGTCATCACCGGCACGATCAAGGCAAACTTCCCGACGCGTATTTCGTTTCAGGTCACATCAAAGATCGACAGCCGTACTATTTTGGGTGAACAGGGTGCGGAGCAGTTGCTCGGCCAGGGCGATATGCTGCACATGGCTGGCGGCGGACGGATTTCCCGCGTCCATGGTCCCTTCGTTTCCGACGAGGAAGTCGAGCGCGTGGTTGCGCATCTGAAGGCACAGGGCCGCCCGGATTATCTCGACACGGTTACGGCTGACGAAAGCGAAGAGGAAGAACCGGAAACTGAAACCGGCGGAGCTGTCTTTGACAAGGGATCGGTCGCAGCTGAAGACGGCAATGAGCTTTATGATCAGGCGGTCAAGGTCGTCATGCGCGACAAAAAGTGTTCCACGTCCTATATCCAGCGCCGCTTGCAGATCGGTTACAACAGGGCTGCATCTCTGGTGGAAAGAATGGAAAAGGAAGGACTTGTCGGACCGTCCAACCATGTCGGCAAGCGGGAAATTCTTTCGCACAGCCGCGACAACGCCCCGTTCAGCGCTGCAGACAGCGTGGATTAGCCGGTCGTATTAAAAACGCACCTTGCGTCCCCACGTTTGCTATGTCATGACGCGCGTCCTTGATTTGGGCGCGCGAAGCCCATTCGACGGGCCTCGTCCCGATTTCTGACATTCATGGCATAAAGGAGCGCAGCAATGGCTCAGGCGCTGGGTTTCGACTTTGGCACGACCAACACGGTTCTGGCACTGGCGGACGGAAAAACGACACGCTCGTTGTCATTCACCAACGCTACCGGCACGGCTGACAGCATGCGAACGGCACTGTCCTTCATGAAGGATCCCCTCGCGGGTGCGGCGGCATTGAAGGTTGAGGCCGGACATGCAGCCATCCGCCAGTTCATCGATAATCCCGGCGAATGCCGCTTCCTGCAGTCGATCAAGACATTCGCGGCAAGTGCCCTGTTCCAAGGCACGCTGATTTTTGCAAAGCGTCACTCATTTGAAGACTTGATGGAAATTTTCGTGCGGCGGCTCAAGTCCTATGCCGGCGATGAATGGCCGACAGATGTCAAACGCATCGTGACCGGCAGGCCCGTGCATTTTGCCGGAGCCAATCCCGATCCAGCATTGGCAACAGCGCGCTACAACGAGGCACTGACCCGGTTTGGCTTTCCTGAGATTCACTATGTCTATGAACCCGTGGCAGCGGCTTTCTATTTCGCCCAGAATCTCAAGGCAGACGCCACCGTATTGGTCGCCGATTTTGGCGGCGGTACGACGGACTATTCACTCATCCGGTTTGAAACCAAGGGTGGAAAGCTCAGTGCAACGCCAATCGGCCATTCCGGTGTCGGTATTGCAGGAGATCATTTCGACTTCCGGATGATTGACAGCATCGTCGCCCCGCAAATCGGCAAGGGAAGCTTCTTCAAGAGCTTTGACAAGACCTTGGAAGTCCCCTCTTCCTACTATGCCAACTTCGGCCGGTGGAACCAGCTTTCGATCTTCAAGACGTCGCGGGAATTTTCCGAGTTGAAGAAACTGGTGCGTTCCAGCCTCGATCCGGAAAAGCTCGAAGTTTTCGTCGATCTGGTCGATCATGACGAGGGCTATCCGCTTTATCAGGCGGTCTCGGCGACTAAAATGGCGCTATCTACTGCTGATGAGGCTGAGTTCAACTTTGAACCGTTGGGACGTGGTGGCCACAGAATAATCAAGCGCAGGGACTTTGAGAGCTGGATTGCGACTGACCTGGCACGCATTGAAGGTGCGCTTGATGATGTCCTGGAAAAGACAAGCACGTCAGCGAGCGATATCGACAAGGTATTCCTGACCGGTGGTACGTCGTTTGTCCCGGCGGTCAGGCGCATATTCACCGAACGGTTTCCTCAGGACCGGATCGAGAGTGGCGGTGAATTGCTCTCGATCGCGCATGGACTGGCGCTTATCGGCGAACGTGAAGACACCCCGCAGTGGACCGCCTGATCGGTCCGGGTTGCGGCCATGAACAAGCGGTTTGTCAGATATCGAACTTCTTCCACAGCAACAGCTTTTGGTCAGCCTTTGTGGCATCCTCAACATTGTTGCAGAACGTCAGCGGTGTTTTGTCGTCCACCCTCTGGTTAAGTCCTGCCTTTGTCGCAGAGGCGGTTACAGTCGTGACATCCGGTGCTGTGGATTCATAACCCACCGCGGTTGTGGCGACCAGAGCCGCACACAGTGCCAGACTCAGCAGGTATATCCGACCCAGGTTCCGTGGTCCTCCGGTACGCTCTCTAACATATTCCGGTTCACGATCGACATTGCTTCTATGCATGATGAATCTCCGGATAGCGTGTTCGTTTGAAATGCTGGCTGCTGACAATCGTATTCAAAAGGCTGCCAGAAATACGAACCCAATCAGGGCAAGTTTTTGACCGATACGCACACATCTGAATCACATCTTGTTGATGGGTATGGCGTGGGAAATTTTAATGATTTCACTCGTGCGCAGGGCTGCTTAGGATTGAGCCTGTCCGGCTTGCCAGTCGCACAGGAAATTGCCCGGGTCAGAGATTGTGCGCGCGGCGCGCCATGAGGCATTCCGGGTCGCCCGGCATACAGGAACGGCATACTTCGGGCCGTACGTCGTAAATTCCGCAAGCTGTGGTTTTGCCGATCTCACCATTCAATGCCGAGCAGCGAACGCCAATACAGCGCATGCCACTTTCGTCACTGGCAACGTATTTGGCTGGAATAAGCGCAAGCTGTTCGTCATCTTCTGTGGAAAATCGCGGCCACTTTGACGAGTAGCAGCAACAGGCGCCGCAGGTCTGGCAATCAAAAATCTCACCTGCATCCATACGTGTTATTTGCCCTTGCGTTTGCGCGGTGGCAGCTTGGATGCCGCGTTGAACAGATCGCTATCGGCCGATTCAACATCAGATGTCGAATCCACCGCATCCGGTTCGATCTTTGCAGGCTTCGCGACCTTTGCGGGAACCGGAAGTTCGTTCGGTGCGGGGTCCTTGGCTGTAAATTTGATGGCCATTGTTCAATCCTCTCGTGTTCGCCCTGATGAGCGATACGGATTGCCGATGCAGGCCGTCAGCGCAGGAAGGGAGCCGTTGTTTACCCTGTATGGACCTTTGATACTAGGCTTGCGGCCCATTTATCTGGGGAACCAGGATAAGACCATCGGTAAATATCTACGATACAACCAACAGTTTCTTTGCTTTGACAGCAGGCGTCTCGACCCGAATCTCTTTCTTTCGCAGGGAGTCGACAATGGCTGTCATCGTCATCGTTCCTGCAGCGACCAGATCAAATGATTTTTCCAGCCGCATCCATTCAAACAACAGGCCGGTCATTGTGCTTTGCAGGGCTCGCGCTGCTATATCAGGGCGCCATGCGATCGAAAGTACCCCGCGCTTTCTGGCCAGCGTGGTCAAACGCAGAAGCATCTCATGAACCTCGTCATTGAGGTCGCGAAGCCGTTCCAGAACCTGTGCCATTTCGCCTACATACTCACAGCGCTGGGTAATGATGGTAAAAACGCGTTGTTTTCGCGGGTCCCCGGCAAAGTTTTCAAGACAGAAGATGCCCGCATCCAGGGCAATGTCGAGCGGATTGCTGTTCTCGCAGTGAACTGCCTTGGTCAGAAGATCATCTTGCGGGAGCCGTACACGTTCAACAACCTCCTGATAGAGCCCGATCTTGTCCTTGAAGTGAAAATAAATGGCCCCGCGCGTCACGCCGGCATGCTCGGCAATCTGGTTGAGTGTTGACTGATTGACACCATGTTCCAAAAAGACCGTTTCCGCGGAATCCAAAATGGTTTCCCGCGTTTCTCCGGCCTCGGCTTTGGTCCTGCGCATAACGCCTCCTTCGCTCGGGTGTTTCCTCCTGGAATGCCGGAACATCGTTCTTCGGGTGCTCACCTGCGGCCATTTCGTACCGCTGGTTCGATAACCCAAACGTGATCGTGTCCGGTCTATTTTCCGACACAATATCACGCTTTCGTTTATTTACAATCACGGATGTATGTTTGTACATGCGCCCAGATATTCCTCGGACAAGCGAATCCTCCCATGACTTTGCTCGGCACCCGTTTTCTCGGTCTCGTTTTTCTTGCAAGCGCGACGCTGGCACTCAATTTGCCGGCTAATGCTCAGCAGGCCGGCAGCAAGACCCCTCCTCCGCCACAGGTGACTGCGGTTGCCGTTCATCCGGAGGAAGTTGATCTGTCCTACCAGTATGCAGCGCGGATCACAGCCTATCGCGATGTACAGGTTCGTGCCCGCGTCGGCGGTATTCTTATGAAGCGCAATTTTGTTGAGGGTTCGGAGGTAAAGGCAGGTGATCTGCTGTTTGAGATCGACCCGGCCCCTTACGAAGCCGAGCTCGCCCGCGTTCAAGCCCAGCTCCAGCAGGCACAGGCACAATATGCCCAGTCGGTGCGTGACGCCGACCGTGCGCAAACGCTGGTGGACCAGAAAGTGCAAAGTACGGCGGCACGCGACACAGCCGTATCGACGCGTGATTTGAACGCAGCTGCCGTCGCGGCAGCAAAGGCGCAGGTCAGAACAGCAGAGCTCAATCTGCAATATACGAAGGTTACTGCGCCCATCAGCGGTGTAACAACCCGGGAGCAGGTTTCGGAAGGCAGTCTGATCGGAACAGATGCAGCTTCAAGCCTGCTGACCTCCATTACCCAGACCGATCCGGTCTATATCAATTTCTCCTTTACGGACACGGAAGCGGCAGAAATTCGCCGATTGCTGGACGAGCGCAAGGCCAAGGGACTGGAGGCCAACAAGCTTTCAGTCAAACTCTCATTTGGCGATGGAACGGTTTACAACCATCTCGGCACTATCGATTTTACCTCCAGCAGCCTTGATCTTGAGACAGGCACGCTGGGTGTTCGGGCCATTATCGACAATCCGGATCGCCGTCTCCTTCCTGGCCAGTTTGTCCGTGCGACTGTAACGGGTGTCACGGTGAACGATACCATTGTCATTCCCGAAGCAGCATTGATGCAGGGTCCCAAGGGACAGTTTGTCTATGTGGTGAACAATGAGGGCAAGGCGGAAGTCCGGCCGCTCAATCTTGGTCAACAGGTCAATAAGGGCTGGATCGTGCTCTCTGGCCTTGCCGCAGGTGACCGCGTAGTGACGGAGGGGGTTATCAAGGTGAAGCCGGGACAGCTTGTTTCGGCGACGGAAAGTGTCAAACAGGCGCTGGTGACCCAATGAACCGCTTCTTCATTGACCGGCCTGTTTTCGCAGCTGTCATTTCGATCATCATCGTTCTGGCAGGTATCGTTGCGATAAGGGTGCTCCCGATTGCCCAATATCCGGAACTGACACCTCCCCAGGTGGTGGTCAGTGCCAATTATCCGGGCGCCAGCGCTGAAACGATCGCGCAGACCGTTGCATCGCCGCTGGAACAGCAGATCAATGGCGTCGAAAACATGCTTTACATGCAGTCGACAAACTCGGCCAGCGGCCAGATGCAGCTGACCGTGACCTTTGCGCTGGGCACCAATGCCGATCAGGCGACGATCAACGTCAACAATCGCGTGCAGCGCGCGACATCGACCCTGCCGCAGGATGTGACCCGTCAGGGCGTGACCGTTACCAAGCGCAACTCGTCGATCCTTGGTCTGGTGGCCATGTTCTCTGAAGGCAGTCAATATGACCGCACCTATATTGGTAACTATGCGCTGCTCAACGTTGTTGACGATCTGAAGCGTATTCCCGGCGTCGGCGACGCTCAAGTTCTCGGCAATCCCAATTATTCGATGCGCATCTGGCTGCGCCCGGACAAGCTGGCGCAGTACAATCTGACCCCGACGGATGTGGCGACGGCCATTCGCGAGCAGAATTCCCAGTTTGCCGCCGGCAAGTTCGGTGATCAGCCCGATCCACAGTCGAATGCATTCACCTATTCGGCCACGACCATGGGTCGTTTGCCTGACGCGAAGGCTTTCGAGAACATCATCCTGCGCTCTTCTCCCAACGCGGCAACCTTGCGGCTTGGTGATGTTGCCCGGGTTGAACTTGGCGCACAGAGCTATGCCGTCGACAGCAAGCTCAATGGAACGCCTGCCATTCCCATCGCGGTCTATCTGCAACCGGGGGCCAACGCGCTCAACACGATGGAAGCTGTGCGCAGCCGCATGGATGAGCTGAAGGCGGCCTTCCCGACGGGTATGGATTATTCGATACCCTACAACACAACCAAATTCATCCAGGCTTCAATTGACGAAGTCGTCACCACATTCATCGAAGCGATTATTCTTGTTGTGCTGGTGGTCTTCATCTTCCTGCAAAACTGGCGCGCCATGCTTATTCCCGTCATCGCCGTTCCAATCTCGATCATTGGCACATTTGCAGGCATGTATGTCCTTGGTTTTTCCATCAACCTGCTGACGCTGTTCGGCCTTGTGCTGGCGATCGGTATCGTCGTCGATGATGCGATTGTGGTTCTGGAAAACGTCGAACGTATCATGTCGACGGAAAAGCTGCCGCCGCGCGAGGCCGCCATCAAGGCGATGAGCGAGGTCACCGGTCCGGTTGTTGCCATCGTGCTGGTGCTGTGCGCGGTGTTTGTGCCCGTTTCCTTCATGGGCGGGCTCGCGGGCGCCATGTACAAGCAGTTTGCTGTCACCATTGCCATGTCGGTGACCATCTCGGGCATTGTCGCGCTGACGCTGACACCGGCGCTTTGCGCCCTGATCCTCAAGCCCGGTCATCACGAACCGGCACTGCCGTTCCGGATCTTCAACCGTGCCTTTGATCGCGTGGCATCCGGCTATACATCAGGAGTGCAGTTCCTGATCAAACGGGTGGCCATCGGACTGACGCTGTTTGCCTTCCTCATCGGCGGCACCGCCTATATGTTCTACAAGATACCGGGATCGCTTGTTCCTGATGAAGACCAGGGTGTTCTTCTCAGCGTCGCAGTTCTGCCGCCTGCAGCTTCGTTGACGCGAACCAAGGCTGCCATGGAACAGGCATCGCAGAACATGGCCAAACACCCCGCTGCAGAGAACGTCTTTGCCATCGCCGGTTTTGATCTTCTCTCCGGTGGTCAGAAATCCAATGCCGGAACGACCTTCCTCACATTGAAGGACTGGAGCCAGCGCAAGACGCCGGAACTCGACGCCCGCAATATGACAGGTCCCATCATGGGCATGAACGCGGGCATCAAGGACGCCATGGTATTGGCGTTCAATCCACCGCCGATTCAAGGGTTGAGTACGACAGGTGGCTTCGAGCTTTATGTACAGGACCGCACCGGAAGCAACGTGGCCAAGCTTACGGATGCCACAAACAAAATCGTCGAGGCAGCGTCCAGGCGCCCTGAACTTACCAGCGTGAGAACGACATTCGACCCGAATGTGCCGCAGTATCAACTCGATCTTGATCGCGACAAGGCCAAGGCGCTGAACGTCCCGATCAATTCTGTCTTCGATGCCATGCAGGCATCTTTCGGCAGTCTCTATGTGAATGATTTCACGCTCTACGGCCGCAACTATCAGGTGAACCTGCAATCCGAAGCGGATTTCCGGCGGACACCGGACGATCTGCGCCAGGTGTTTGTGCGTGCCGATTCCGGCAGCATGATCCCGCTGAGTGCCCTGGTCACCGTCAAGCGCATTGTTGGCCCTGATCAGCTTGAACGGTTCAATGCGTTCAGCGCAGCCAAGGTGACAGGCAATCCGGCCCCGGGATACACATCGGGTGATGCAATCAAGGCCATGCAGGAAGTGGCCAGGGAAACGCTGCCCGAAGGCTTCCAGATCGCCTGGACCGGTTCTTCCTTCCAGGAGCTGGCAACCAGCGGTACAGGTTCGCAGGCGATGATTTTCGGCATCCTCATGGTGTTTCTGATCCTTGCGGCCCAGTACGAAAAATGGAGCCTGCCGCTGGCGGTTATCATGGCGGTGCCTTTCGCACTCTTTGGTGCTTTAGGCGCGACCATGCTGCGCGGATTGACCAATGATGTGTACTTCCAGATCGGTATGGTGACGCTGATCGGTCTTGCGGCGAAGAACGCTATTCTGATTGTGGAGTTCGCTGTCCTGAAACGGCAGGAGGGTTATTCCGCAGCAGAGGCTGCCATCGAGGCGGCGCGGTTGCGCTTCCGGCCGATTGTCATGACCTCGCTTGCCTTCATTCTGGGCGTTGTGCCGTTGGCCATCAGCTCCGGTGCCGGTTCGGCAAGTCGCCATGCGATCGGTACCGGCGTTATCGGCGGCATGCTGGCGGCGACCTTTATCGCGACGTTCTTTATTCCGATGTTCTACCGGCTCATTGCCTGGAAAGATCCCGGCAAGAAGAAATCATCCTTGCCCGACACGCAGTCCGTGCCTGCACCGGCGGAATAAACAAAGAGCCCCCTCCCCGCTTCGGACTGAGGGGGCTCTGCACTTTCGGGCTATGATTTTGCCTGAGATGTCTGCTTGCGCCGGGGCTTTTGCGCGGAAGACCTTACGCGAAGATAAAAAGCGGCCGTAAATCCCGCGAAGGCGATGCACAGTGCGCCTGTGATCAACACTCCGCCCCATAGGGAAAAAAAGTCACTGATCTCGGCAGACTGCGGTTGTGACGGGTTATAGAGCACGGTAACGATTTCGTTGCGTGCAAAGGACGGCGGAGAAGAAGCGCTGGTCGAATGGAATTCGATTTTGGTGCCGTCAGCTGTCATGAACTCGACCACCGGTCGTGAAAGCGCAGATCCTCCGTTGCTGGACGGTTCTGTCAGCATTTCAACAACGCGCCCCTGAGCCCGTTCCGCGTTAATGATAAAACGATGTGTATGTATCGCCAGATAACCTGACACTCCGAAGAGGATCAACGTTACGGCGAGGAAAACCGGTTTGGCGATTGCTGAGCCACGCATGGGTAAATCTTTTAATGACCTTGACGTGTAGATCAAGTCTGCATTGAGCGCTAAGATAAAGACCGGCGATCAACGGGAGGAAGCGATGGCTGTTCGACGTATAGTGGCAAATCTCAAAGCAACCGATCCCGCGCTTGCCAGAACCTTTTATGAAGAGCTGCTCGACCTTAAGGTCGTTATGGATCACGGATGGATACTGACATTCGCCTCCGATACTATCTCCAAACCGGAATTAAGTGTAGCAAGCGAAGGCGGTTCAGGTACGCCCCTCCCCGCGCTCTCCATCGAGGTCGATGATGTGGATCAGGTGTATCTGAAGGCAAAAGCAGCCGGATTGGAAATTCCCTACGATATTACCGATGAACCTTGGGGCGTGCGCCGTTTTTACGTTCGTGATCCCTACGGAAATATCGTCAATATCCTTTCCCACGTTTGAACCGGTATTGCTGTTAATAATTTAAAGATTTGATTTCAAAAGGAAATCGCCTTGCCAACCCACCGCTATTCCTTCCTCCCGAAACACCGTCATCCAAACGGAATAAGCATTGAGATGACACTGATGACGAAGATCGTCATCTATGGAGGCACAGGCAGCGGCAAATATGTTCTTGCCCTGCAGATGCAACAGGACAATCCGACCTTAAGCGATCCTGTGATCATCAAGTCACCGTCGGATCTGCGGCCATTCCTGAGCTCGCCGCATACCCGCATCGGCATCGTGAATGCATTGAGTGTCGATCACATCATTTCAAAAAGCCGAATGATGGAGCTTGGTCCGGTTTTGTTTGTGCCAGCGCCAGCTGAAGTCGAGGCATGGGGCGAAGATCTGAGCACCGATGCGGCCGCGTGGGACTGGCTCATGGGACTTGATGTGACTGACAGCGATATCAGCGACCAGGAAGCATCTCAGGCAGCAATTCCAGAAGAAGTACCGGCACATTGACTTCTGCGCACATTGGATTAGCATAATTCGTAATTGTTGTTTTATATCAATTACTTAGATTGGGTATTCGACTTGGTGCCCATCTTCAGAAGATTTGAGACTGTGGAGAGGGTGCTGCGCCTCGAGTGATGATAAAACGTGGTCTGTATCGCAACAGCCACAAGCATCAGAAAGGAAGCGCAGCATGAACCATTATGTCGGATTAGACGTCTCGGTAAAAGAGACTTCCCTATGCATCGTTGATGAAACGGGCAAGATTTGCCGTGAAGTCAAAGTGGTCAGCCATCCTGATGACCTTATTGAGATTCTGAAAGATCCCGCCTGGCATCTTGTCCGTATCGGCCTTGAAGCGGGGCCATTGTCACAATGGCTGTTCGAGGGCCTTGCCAGCGCCGGATTGCCGGTTGTCTGCATCGAAACCCGTCACACCAAAGCCTTCCTGAAAGCGACCGTAAATAAAACGGATCGCAATGATGCATTGTGGCATTGCGCACATGATGCGGGTCAATCTGTTTCGACCTGTACATGTCAAAACGATATCGAGCCAGCAGCGGCGAGCCTTACTGACAGCGCGCAAGCTCGTATCAAACAAGACCAGAGATATCGAAAACGATATCCGGGGTCTCCTGCGTAACTTTGGTCTCAAGGTTGGCATCATTGGAAGCGCTGGCTTTGCCGCACGGATAAGAGAACTTCTTGAGAATATGACTGATCTAAAGGAAGTCATTGAACCATTGCTTGCGGCCAGGCAGCAGCTTCGGGAAACGTTCACAACTCTGCACCGAAGGGTGTTATTCATTGTTCGCAATGACATGACCTGCTGACGCCTGATGACCATTCCCGGCGTTGGGCCCGTCGTAGCTTTGGGTTTTGTCAGCACGATCGACATACCTGGCCGCTTCAAAAACTCCAAAGCAGTTGGTCCTGCATTGGGTCTAACTCCGGTTCTCAATCAATCGGGCGAGAGTAGTCGTGTGGGCCGCGTTTCTTTGTGTGGTGATCAAATGATGCGAACGCTACTCTATGAGGCAGCCCAAGTAATGCTGACTGCGATCCGCAGTCGCCCTGGCAGAAAGGCACAGTCGAGAACACCAACAGACGGGCTGTCGAGAGAAGTTGATCCACTGTCGATCAGCGACGGTGATCTCACGGAAATCTGCAACAGGCTGAATTCCACGCCACGCAAATGCCTTGGCTACAAAACGCCAGCAGAAGTCTTCCGGCAAAAACTGCTCGCACAGAGACGGCGTGCGGGTTAGCTTCAAAAGCGCGCAAGTCGCGCTTCAGCGTGAACTCACACCGAAAACCTCGGCAAGTGTAAGCTAACCGAGGCTTGTTGGCTGAAGGCACGGAAGAGACGTGGCCTTCAGGAAATACGGGCAGGAAGCGGGCTCGATGCCCGCGATCTGCACGAGGGCGGGTTATGGATGCCTCTTGGTAAGATTAAGCCGCCGCACTGACATCAAACTCAAAATGGATGCGCTCATAAGGAAAGCTGACGCCGTTGTCCATGCGGTCGATAACACCCGCATTGACAAGGGTCGTGATGTCTCGGTGAACTGCCTGCACATCACGATTAACGCGGCGTGCTACTTCTCTGATCGGTAATGCACCTTGTCCAGCAAGTACCTTGACGATGGCAAGGCGCAAGGGGGCGAGTACCCGATGCATGTCGTCATAACTCAGGAAATTGACGGTCGGTTCAGCGGCCACAATCTCGCCAGCCATGGCCCGGCGCCCTGCTTCGACAAAACGGCTTTTGACATCTGCCATCGTCGCCAGCTTTACAATCAATGTTGTCATCGCAGCATCCTTTCCATGTCAGCTTGAAACGCATCATACAGGGCTTCAAGTGAGGTGAATTCAATAGGCTCTTCTGTATTACCGGTATGCCGGTGATCCCCCTTGCCCCGTTCATTGTCGTAACGCAGGACACAGACATCATTCACGACGAGAGCAAGCCGGTATTTGAATGGGTGGGTGCTTCCAGGAACCGGTGACGGCAAATGCCAAAGCACAACTTCAAAGAATGCCGTGTCGTTAATGACCGTTCGGGATTTTTCGATCAGCTTGGCCTTTGGCTCCATGTTGTTATCAATAACAACAACCATAGGCGTTGTCAACGATAACAACATCCTTTGACTGTCATTATCCTCCGTCGCTCATGTTTAGATTGGGGCAGCTTGCGCCGCCCCTCACCTTGCTACTCTGCGGCTTCTTCGAAATCATCCGTTTCCACGTCCGCATCATCGTCATTCTCTATGTCGTCAATGCTCTCCGGATCGGACGCTATTGCTGCCATCGGCTGTTCAAACCGCATCGGCTCGGGCAACCAGTTAGTGTCTTTGACCAGACGTTCGGCAATGACAACGGCTTCGGCTTTCTTCCTGGCGCTGGCAATTGCTAGCGCTGCCTGTGATCCCGCTGCTTGTTCAACCGCAATCTGGATGCCGTTGCGATTGAGATGTTGGAAGCAGCTTTCTCCTGTCGCCTGATACCAGCCGGTCATGTCAATGTTCAGAGCCTCGGCCAATCGATGGCTATGCTGAACGGCTTCGCTGTTGCTGTCATGTTTGAGGACAACGACATTGACGGACTGCGCGGCGGCAAGGCAAACAGGTCAAGCAACTGCTGCGTTGACTGTTCAAGACACCAATCCCAAAGATCGGCAGGTTTGCGTCTCCATATCATCGCTGGCAAAGGCAGCCTGCATGCTGGGCACTGGGGCCAACATAACTGTCGCAAACTCAGCATTGGTGCGAAATGTCATGGAACCTGGCGGTCGACAAACATTGACGACCCCACCCATCGACGTTTCTATTTGGGTTCCAATATCCTCAGGAATTGCAGAGAACATGCCTTCGCCGTTATTCTGGTCAAGTTCTACAAGAATATGGTCGATTGATACCATTCATCACACACAATCATTCAGTCCGACCACGCAAATCAAGCGTACGACCAACCCTTTGTACGAAGCGCAAAAAGGGCGAACACCCGTTAGAAGATGCGAGAGGCAGCTTTGTTATGAATCGGGGCATCTTCGATGGCGATTTACCTCGATCACCGCTCCCGAGCGGAACAATCAAGGCCTTCCTATTCCTGCAGAGGACCTCAATGAAAAGGGAATTTTCCCTCTAGACCATCGACTAGATCCGGCTGCTTGATAAATCAAATATAAGAATTTTATACTTTCCATTGATATGGTCTATACATCGCAACGGCTGGTTAAGACCTGGCGGCATTACGTTCTACCTCGTTGCCCGCAAACTCCTCCCTTGGGGCCGGGCACGAAATGATTGATGGCCGTGACGTCGTGAAGCGCTGCCATGAGAGGATGCTGGATGGCTTCCGTTTACAGTCTGACGCCTACCTTGCGAGCCAACCTCCGTCGACAGGGATCACTGTTCCAGTGATGTAGGACGATGCTGGGCTCGCCAGGAACAATATCGTTGTCGCCAAGTCTTCCGCGTGTCCCCAGCGCCCCATTGGGATACGCTCCAAGATTTGACTCTCGCGCAGGGGATCGGCGCGCAGCGCGGCCGTATTGTCAGTTTCCATATAGCCCGGCGCGATAGCATTGACTGTCACCCCTTGACCCGCCAGCTCGTTGGCCATCGCTTTCGTCAAACCGGTGACGGCGTGCTTGGAGGCCGCATAAGCCGAGACACGAACACCACCCTGGAAAGAAAGCAAGGAAGCGATATTGATAATACGGCCAAAACCGCGGGACACCATACCTCGTGCCACCGCTTGGCTCAGGAAAAAGAGGCTCTTCTCGTTGACGAGCGTTACTGCGTCCCAGTCCGTTTCGGGATATTCCAACAGATCGGCACGGCGGATCGTTCCGGCATTGTTGACGAGGATGCCAATCGGGCCAATCTTTTTTTCGGCTCCTCCGACCAAGGCACGAAAGTCCTGCGGCTTGGATAGGTCAGCTCGAACCTCGACAAAGCGTCGGCCAATCTCTTCGATTAGGCGGCATGTGTCCGGCATCGGCGAAGATCCGAGACCGACGATGTCGGCACCTGCTCTGGCTAGCGTTATCGCCATTCCCTGTCCCAATCCACTGCGCGCGCCCGTCACCAGCGCAGTTCTTCCGCTTAGATCGAACAACTTTGATGGTGTCACCGCAGGCTCTCCATCGAAACCATATCCATATCGACGAATGACTGGTTATCTCCGGCCATCGCCCACACGAACGCATAAGAACCCGTTCCACTTCCGCTATGAATTGACCACGGTGGAGAAATAACAGCCTGTTCGTTACGCACGATCAGATGACGAGTTTCGTGCGGCCGCCCCATAAGATGGACAACAAACCGATCTGCCGGCATATCAAAATAAAGGTAGGCTTCCATGCGCCGGTCATGCAAGTGGGCCGGCATTGTGTTCCAGACGCTACCGGGTTCAAATCGGGTAATGCCGAGCATTAGCTGACAGGTAGGCAACAATCCTTCATGAACGTATTTATAGATCGTTCGTTTGTTTGCCGCTTCAACGGTACCAAGTGCCTGCGGTGAAGCCTCGTTCTGACTAATTTTCCGACTTGGGTGATGTTTGTGGGCCGGAGCGGAGACGCCATAGAGTTTTGGCGGATTTGTCTGATCGGCAGCTGCGAACACAACGGACTTCGTGCCCCTTCCAACGTAGAGGGCCTCCAAAGGTTCAATCAGATAATCTTCACCATCGGCAGAAATCCGTGCCGGACCTCCGCCAATGTTGACGACAGCGAGTTCTCTGCGTTCTAAGAAGTAACTGACCCCCACTACATTGGCCAGATCGTCAGCAATGATAATTGGTTCTGTTACGGGACTGATACCAAGAAGCACCAAACGGTCGTAGTGGCTATAGGTGACGCGCAGCTTTCCAGTCACGAAGAGTCCTTCAACCAGGAAATGTCGGCGCAACTCCTCGGTGTTGAGTGTCTCGGCTTGTTCGAAATGAATTGCTTGGCGGATGTCCATGGGTTACCTCGCTTGATTGTGACAGAGGGTTCGATCGGAGTATCTTTAATGACTGGATTCCAGGAGTTTCATTGCAGAAAACCAGCATTTCTGGTGGCGAAATAACTCTTCCGCCACGCTGTCATGGTCGTCAAACGCTGTGTGAATCGAAACTGTTCTGACCTGGATTGAGATGCTATCCTTTGAGCATACGTGCCCCTTCGGCAACGAGCTGTGCGGCGGCTTCCTTCGGCTTCATCTGACCGAATGCAACCTTGTCCGCTATCGGGCGAAAAGCACGTGAGTCGAATTCAGAAGCACCCAACGGTACCGGCGGGGGATAGGGGCCGACACGGTCCGCAATGGAATTGATATAAGCGACACTTTTGCGCGACACGTCATCGATCAACGGAGTTACAGCTGTCTTGATATCCGTATTGATCGGTACACCGCGCTCAACACCAAGGATTTTTCCAACCTCCGGATCGTTGACGAAGAAGTCCAGAAATTTTGCTGCAAGCTCGGGGTTCTTCGATGTCGCAGCGATGACGAAATGCAGCCCGGGACGATAGAACAGCCCCGATGGTCCGCCGATCTGCGCGACCGGCAAAGTCGTTATCCCCAACGGGTTCTTGCAGACATTCTGGTAACCAAGCAACTGATTGGAAAAGGCGATGGCCATTGCAGCATTGCCCCTAGCCATAGGGTTGGAATCAATCTGTACCTGATCCGCGGCCTGAACTTCGGCCGAGACGCAACCGCCACTCTTTGTGAGGCTCTCCCAATAGCCATACCAGTCCTCAGCATCTTTCGCCTCAAAGCCGATGACACCAACATCGCTATAAAGCCGCTTGCCACGCTGTGCAAGAAAAGCCTCGAACGCATAAGTGTAGCGGGACGCATTACCGACTGCCCAGTAATTCTTCTGACCGACCGCTTTGGTTAGATCAATGCAAAGCCTGGCAAAATCATCCCACGTCGTTTGCGCGCCAGGAGGCGTCAGACCAGCCTTCTTCAAAACCACCTCGTCGTAAAGCAGAGAAAATGCATTGATCGACAACGGCATGCCTGCAACTTGACCATCGACTGTTCCCAGGTCCATTACACCGGGTGCCAACTTGTCTACGCGAATGATCTTGCCAATATAATCATTCAGCGGAAGCGTGGTTTTTCGGCGGGCATAGTCGGCGAAGCGGCCCGGCTCCAGCTGAAAAATATCAGGTGCGTTGCCTCCGGCCAACATGGTTGTCAGCTTCTGCCAGTAGTCGTTGCCACCAACTTCGCCCTTGATTTTCACGCCGGCATTGGCCGCTTCGAAAAGCTTGGCAACGGCCTGCGTGCGCTCGTTGCGGGTGGGACTTCCCCACCAGTACAGACGCATGGACGTTTCCTGTGCCAACGCACGCACTGACAGCAACGATGGCAATGCTGCCGCACCGCCAAGAATTGCGCCGTTTCTGAGTAATTCACGTCTGGTAAGCATCTTCTTCTCCCATCAATGGCCAATCGGCCGAATGCACCGGAGGCGGCGGCTGACGAAGCGCCGAACCCGCGTGTCAGGTTATCTATAATTTCAGAATACGGTTCGCCTGCGAGATCAGCTCTTGCGCTGCCTCCGCGACGGACAAGAGGCCAAAACCCAGTTTGTCGGCGATAGGGCGATAAACTCGCTCCTCGAGTTCCGAAGCACCAATTGGCACCTGTGGCGGAAAGTCTCCGACACGATCCGCGATCGAAGAGATATAATCGATCGATCGTTTCGAGACCTCGTCCACAGTCGGCGCGACCACGTCACGTACGGCGAGGTTGAGCGGAACACCGCGTTCAACGCCTAGAGCTTTGCCTGCCTCGAGATCGTTTATGAAGAAATCCAGGAATTTGGCCGCGAGCTCCGGATTCTTGACGTTGTTGGCTACTGCCATATGCAGGCTTGCCTTGTAAAACAGACCCGATTGGCCAGAACCCTCCAAAATTGGCAATGACGTGAGCGCGATCTTGTTCTTGGCCAATTGCTGATAGCCGACGAGTTGATTGGAGAAAGCAATGGTCATTGCCGCATTTCTCTTGCTCATCGGATTGGAGTCGATCTGGTTCTTGTCGAGCGCCTGTATTTCTGCCGATACGCATCCGCCTGCTTTCGACAGGCTGTCCCAGTAGCCGTACCATGCCTTCGCGTCTTCGATATCAAAGCCAATCTGGCCGTTATCAAGATAAAGGCGCTTGCCGCGCTGGACCAGGAATGCCTCCAGAGCGTAGCTGTAGCGGGCGCAGTTTCCGACTGCCCACAAGTTCGGTTTACCAATTGCTTTGGTCAGCTCGACGCACAGTTTGGCGAAGTCGTCCCACGTTGTAGTTTCAACTGGCGGCTTCAAACCTGTCTGCTCGAATATCGCTGTATCGTAAAGTAGAGCAAATGCGTTGATCGCCAGGGGTATTCCCGCGATCTTGCCGTCGACCGAGCCCAACTTCAGCGCGTTCGGCATCAACTTGTCAGTGCGAATAATCTTGCCAAGAAATTCATCCAGAGGAAGCGTCGCATTACGCCGCGCATAATCGGCAAAGCGGCTTGGAGCCAACTGATAGATATCCGGCGCGTTGCCGCCTGCGATCATCGTGGTCAGTTTCGACCAGTAGTCATTGCCGCCGACTTCACTGTTGATCTTAATGCCTGGATTGGCAGTTTCGAACAGTTTGACGACTGCCAGCGTACGTTCGGCGCGGGCCGGAGACCCGAACCAATATAGACGCGTCGCCTCATCAGCGAACGCCATGCCTGTGGGGAATTGCGACAGTGCCGCCGCGCCGCCGCAGAGCAACCCATTCTGTAGAAGTTGGCGCCGGTTGAGCATAGAGTTCCTCCCTGTTCTGTTAGCCCAGTCGCTGTCCGGCGGCATCGAAGAAATGACAATTATCCAAAGTAGCGCCGACCTTCAGCGTATCTTTGGGATGGACCGTTCTCTGGCCGTCGAGGGTAACGTTTATTGACTGCCCGTCCGCCATGCGGCCGTAGACGATCGTCTGTCCGCCGAGATGCTCAACGTGGGTTACAGTCAAATCAGCCAAAGCAACGCCATCCTTGGCGTCATTGGTGATGTGCTCGGGCCGTATGCCAAGGCACAACTTCGCGTCCACCGTGGTATCTATCTTCGGCACCACGATATTGGTACCGGCAAGACCAAGCGTAGTCGTGCCAGCTTGCTGGCGTGTCACCGTGACATCAAAGAAGTTCATCTTCGGCGAACCAATGAAGCCGGCAACGAACTTGTTGGCGGGCTTGTTGTAGATCTCGAGCGGCGTGCCAAACTGCTCGATCTCGCCGGCGCGCAGAACCACGATGCGATCGGCAAGTGTCATCGCCTCAACCTGATCGTGGGTAACGTAGATCATCGTGGCTCCAATGTCGGCATGAAGCTTGGCAATTTCGACGCGAGTTTGGACACGAAGCTCGGCATCAAGATTAGATAGCGGCTCGTCAAACAAGAAGATTTTGGGGTCGCGGACAATGGCGCGCCCGATTGCCACGCGTTGACGCTGTCCACCAGACAACTGCTTCGGCTTGCGATCGAGCAATTGCGTAATCTGCAGGATCTCGGCCGCCTGACGAACCCGCGCATCAATCTCGGCCGTCGGCATTTTTGCAGTCTCAAGTCCAAAGGACATGTTTTTGTAGACGCTCATATGGGGATAAAGCGCATAAGACTGAAAGACCATTGCGATGCCGCGCTCAGATGCTGCCTTGTGGTTTACCCTTTCGCCGCCAATCTGCAATTCGCCGCCGCTGATCGGTTCGAGGCCCGCAATCATGCGCAACAGTGTGGACTTGCCACAGCCTGACGGCCCGACAAAGACAATGAATTCTCCACTGTCGATCTTTAAGTCGACTCCTCGAATAACTTCAGTAGCACCATAGCGCTTCTCAATCTTGTTCAACGCGAGCGTCGTCATGTGATTTCTCCATCGTTCTTGATTAGAGTTTCCGTCATCAGCGCTTCATGCCGGTGGTCGCGATGCCCTCGATCAACAATCGCTGGAACAGGACGAAGAGAACAAAGATCGGCAGCACGGTAAGTGTGGACATGGCCAGCAGCGCGCCCCAGTCCGACTGAGCAGTCGCATCGACGAAAGTACGCAAACCGAGCTGGGCAGTGTATTTTTCAATGTCGTTCAAATAGATCAGGGGCGCGAAGAAATCGTCCCAGGTCCAGATGAAGGAGAATACTGCCGCAGTCGCCAATACAGGCATCGAAAGCGGCAGAATGATTTTCAGGAAGATCCGAAGCGGACCCGCACCGTCCATCACCGCCGCCTCATCAAGATCCCGCGGGATACCGCGGAAGAACTGCACCATCAGGAAGATAAAGAAGGCATCGATGGCGAAAAACTTCGGCACGACCAGTGGCAGGATCGTGTTCACCCAACCGAATTTGAGGAACATGAGATATTGCGGGATCAGTACCGCGTGCTGCGGCATCATCATGGTCCCAAGCATCAGCGCAAACCAAAAGCCACGCCCCTTGAACTTCAGTCGCGTAAACGCATAGGCGGCCATCGAGCACGAGATCAGGTTGCCGATGACGACCAGTACAGAAATGACAAGTGAATTGAAGAACATCCAGCCAAAGCTGACGCTGAGGCCGTTCCATCCCCTACGGTACGCCTCCAGCGTGAAATTCTGTGGAATAAGCGACGTGGTCGAAAAGATCTCGTTCTCGGGCTTGAGAGAGCTCGAAACCATCCACAACAGGGGATAGAGCATGATGAAGCTGACCACTACAAGCCCACAATAGATCAGTGTACGACCGATCAACGACGGCTTCTTGGTATCGCCCGCGCCCCGCGCTGCGTCGAAAGCTGACTTGTGAGTAGCATCAGTCATCGTAGTGGACCCAATATTTTGCAGAGATGAAGGACAGCGCCGTGAAGATCGCGATAATCACCACCAGCACCCAGGCTAGCGCCGATGCATAGCCAAAGCGGAAGTTCGTGAACGCCTCCTGGTAGAGATAGAGCGTGTAGAACAAAGTCGAGTCGATCGGCCCACCGCTACCGTCACTGATTACAAAGGCCGCGGTGAACGCCTTGAAAGCTTCGATGGTGAGGATGACGCCATTGAAGAAGATCACCGGGGTCAGCAATGGTAAGGTGATCTTGAAAAACTGCCGCTGGCGGCTGGCGCCGTCGATGCTGGCCGCCTCATACATATCCTGTGGAATCTGTCGCAATCCGGCGAGAAAAATGATCATCGACGAGCCAAACTGCCAGACCGCGAGCATTACCAGCGTGTAGAGCGCCGTTGATGGATTCGATATCCAGCTAGGTCCCTCATAGCCGAACAGGGCAGCCAGAACCTGGTTGAGGACACCGTCGCCGGCGAAAATCTGCCGCCACAGCACGGCAATGGCCACGCTGCCGCCAATAAGCGAGGGAAGGTAGAATATGGCGCGAAACCAATTCAGGCCGCGCAGCCCTTTGTCGAGTGCGACGGCAACCGCCAGTGCAAACATGAGCTTCAGCGGGACCGACAACAGGACGAACGTGAAAGTTACATTCATTGCTGTCCAGAACCGAGGGTCGTCGGTAGCAATGCGGAAATAATTCTCCGTTCCCACCCAGTTCGGTGACCCCATGAGGCTGAAATCGGTCAACGAAAAATAAAGCGAAGAGACGGCGGGTCCAAGCGTGAGAACAAAAAAACCGATCAGCCACGGCAGCAGAAACCCGTATCCAGCCAGTTGATTGTTCAGGCGCTCCGACAGCGGTGCTTTCGCGGCTGACGTGACAGTGACGGACATAGTTCAAGACCTCCCAGACAGGAGCCGCGAAGTTTTGCAAGCTCTCGTTCATTCATCCATGGCAGGAAGAAACTTTTCCGTCAATAGAAAATTTTCTCTATTGACGAAATATACGATACACACAAAAGTGTTTCGTATTCTATCTTGAGTTACGTCGCGGCGTCATTTCAGCAAATATGGAGAGAAATTAATGAACATGAAAAGCCTTCTACTTGGCTCCGCTGCGGCATTCGTCGCAGTAACCTCCGCAGGTGCCGCAGACATAGGCGTTGTCGGCGAACCAGAGCCCGTCGAATACGTTCGCGTTTGCGACGCTTATGGCGCAGGCTTCTTCTACATTCCGGGAACCGAGACTTGTCTGAAGATCGGCGGCTACGTCCGTTACGATGCCAGGGGCGGTGACGACCTTTATAAGGGCGGAAACGTCGGTGCTAATAGCGACAAGACCTGGTTCAAGCGTACACGCGCAACGGTCCGTTTCGACGCCCGTTCGGAAACCGAACTCGGCACTCTGCGTTCCTACATCGAAACCCGCTTCAATTTCACCAACGGCGATGACAGTGGCGGCTTGATTCCGCAGGCCTACATCGAACTCGGTGGCTTCAGCATCGGTGTTAACAACGAAATCTTCGGTTCGTGGACCGGTGCTGCTGGCAAAGTCATCAACGACGACGTGATTAACTACCAGTCAGGCACGACCAACCAGGTCAGCTACACCTTCGCTGGCGGCAACGGATTCTCGGCGATCGTCGCTGCTGAACAAGGCGAGAATGGCGAATCTGTATTCGGTGGCGACTATGTCATCGAAGACTACATGCCACACGTACTTGCTGGCGCGAAGTGGGCGCAGGGTTGGGGCAGTATCTCCGGTGTTGTTGGCTATGACTCCAATGTTGAAGACGTCGCTGTAAAGCTGCGTTTGGACGTGAAGTTCACTGACACGATCTCCGCCTTCGTCATGGGGGCGTATCAGTCTGACTACTCATCTCCGACGGTTGATCCGGTCACCGGCGCTATCGGTAACCTCGGCAACCGAAACTGGTTCGGCGAATGGGAAGGCGATTGGGCAGCTTGGGCAGGCTTCTCCGCGAAGCTGACCGACAAGGCGACCCTCAACGGTCAGGGCGCTTACGAAGGAGAAGGCACCTATGCTTTCGCTCTTAACGTAGCCTACGAGCTGGTTCCTGGCTTCGTGATCACGCCAGAAATCAACTACACCAAGTTTGATGGCGCCCGTGCAGACCTTTCCGAAGCTCGTGGCGGCAGCGACGACGCATTCGGTGGCATGATCCGCTTCCAGCGCAATTTCTAGGCGTTGTTTCTGCAAAGAGTCGGGGGGCCATGCCCCCGGATTCCCCAACTGAATGGCGACAATCATATTGAGCTTAGTGCTGCAGCGGGACTGCGACGCCAAAATGTGATGATGGGATCTACGGCCGCCTCATTTTCACAGAGCGGTGGACTGCAAAGCTCAACATTTTTTTCAGCTTCCATCCGCACCATAAGGGTTGAAGACGACTGTCGACGGCCTAGATAATACGCCCAGACAACACTGGTGAGAACGCCAACGCCCGCAAAAAAACTGCCGCCACAACACATCAACGACGGGAGATTGACGGCGAAACCAGTTCAATCCGCGCAGAAGCCAACCCGCCACAGCAGCAGAAACCCGTAACCGGCGAACTGGCTATGCAGACGCTCCGACGACGGTGCATTCCGAGATGACGCGTCAATGACGGACTTGCTTCAAAACCTCCAATAGTTGTTTGCGAAAGGTTTCTTTCAAAAAGAAATTTTCTCTATTGACGAAATCATTGATATGGGTGAAAAGAGTTTTCGTATTACGGAGCAAGCATCAAATGAAACTTGAATCAGGCAGCTATTTCGCCGCAACCGAACCGGCATCGACAACGCTCAACGCCAATCGGCATCAGCAGGCGTTGCAGCGCTGTATAGTCAAGCTTCGGGACACGATGCCGATCATCGGCGTACGCAACCCGAAAATCGGAACAAAAAACAATCATTGGACATATTGCCGGCCGTACGATTGGGTCGTCAGCTTTCATGCCGGTCAACTATGGCTGGCATATCAACTGACTTTCGATCCGGTTTTCCTGAACGCGGCACGGGCACGGCGCCCGGTTTTCCGGGCTATCCTTGACCATCAACGCGCCCAGGACCATGATCTTGGCTTTCAGTTTTCATTAAGCTGCGTGGCTGAATGGCTGATGACGTGTGAGCCCGAATCGCACGCCATGGCGCTTGAGGCCGCGCGATTGCTCCTCAACAGATACCGACCGGAAGGACGCTACATCCAGGCATGGAACGCCTTGCCACCGCATGGCGGCATGGATGCCGAGCTCGCCAATGGCCGCATTATAGCTGACACGATGCAGAATCTTGCTCTGCTCTATTGGGCGTTCGCCGAAACCGGTCGCGTCGATTTCCGGGATGCAGCCAATGGACATGCCGAAACCACATTGAATAAACTGGTGAGGTCCGATGATACCAGTTTCCATACATTCCGATTCGACCCAATGAGCGGCAAGCCCGTGGGCGGAGAAACACATCAGGGATATGCAGATGATTCATGCTGGTCGAGAGGACAGGCATGGCTGATTCACGGTTTTGCCCAAAGCGCTGCGGTAACAGGGAGCCAGACATATCTCGATGCTGCATGTCGTTTGGCGGCAAAGGCCGAAGAACTGATGGGTAGCGATACCGTGCCCGCCTGGGATTACAACGCCCCGAAGGACAAACCTGTCTCTCGCGACAGCTCTGCCGGTGCGGTGATGGCTGCCGGCCTCTATATGCTGGCCCAGCAGAGCACCGTCGACGCCGCGCGCTGGCGCGATTTCGGTGATCGGTTGATCGCGGGCTTGCTCGATAGTTGTGATCTGACAGCCGATCCACAAGCGCTTGGCCTGCTCGCACATGGGGCGGCCCATGTTGGATCGGGCTATTCCGACACCATGCTCCCCTATGGTGACTATTATTTCATGGAAGCGTTGATGCGATCCCTTGGGCATACACAATTCTTTTGGTGAAATTACCGGCAACTGCTCGCCAATGACGCCCATATCTGATTGGTTGTACAAATGAATGAGAACACGCTCACAACCTTACGCGACATTGCCGAAGCCGCCGGTGTTTCAATAGCATCTGTTTCCAAAGTACTGAACAATCGCGCCGGCGTAAGCGATGAGAGCCGGCAGAAAATTCTCGCGGTCGCCGAACAGCTTGGCTACCAGGGACGCATGGCTCGTGCCTTCCATCGTGCTGGCATTGGAACTGCCGTCATGATCGTGCCGGCGGAATATTATTCCGGATCGCAATTCTATGAAGATATCATTCGCGGCGCCTTGGACGAGGCTGCGGCCAGCTCTCTCAATCTTGAAGTGAGGCTCGTGGCGTCTAGCGCTTGCAACAACATTGAGGAAATCAATGACATCCTGCAGTCCAGCAATCACGGTGCCATTGTTGCCATCGGGCTGGATGATCGCCAGACAATCGACCTGATCGCCGAATGCGGTCTGCCGGCAGTTCTTATCAACAGTATGGACCGCACGATGCGGATCGACACAGTTCTTCCCGACAATTGGGCCGCAGGATGGCTGGCGGCCAGGCGCCTGTTGGATGCTGGCCACCGTGAGATAATGCATGTGACATTGCCGCGCCGGCTGTCAATGCAGCGACGACTGGAAGGATTTCGCCAGGCTCTCGAAGAGACAGGCATTTCGTTCGACGAAGGCAGGCACATTCTCGATCTAGACAAAATGGGTATGCAGGAAACGCAGGCTCAGCTTGCCATCCGTCAAGCGCATGACGCTGGCCGTTTGGACAAGGTGACAGCCTTTTTCTGCAGCATGGACGTGGTGGCTCTGGGCGTGATTCAAGGGCTGCAAAGCAAGGGCTTCACGATCCCTGAGGACTATTCAATCGTAGGGCTCGATGACGTTGCCGTAGCATCACGCAGCCGCCCGCCTCTGACAACGATACGTATTGACCGGCTCGACCTTGGCCGCAAGGGTATTCAGCTTTTAACGAACCGCATCGCAAACCCAAGTGACAGTGTCGCACGGATTAATCTGGGCGTAAAAATGATCGAGCGCGCTACGGTTGCGGCGCCCCGAACCTTGCCAGACACCAAAAATCCTCACCAGACTTAACAAGACACCAGGACCATTCGATGAATAAGCCGAACGTCATCGTTATCATGGCAGATCAGCTTCGGTATGATTTCTTTGCCTCGCGCCACATGCCGAATCTGCAGGCGCTTGCCGCCGAGAGTGCGGTTTTTGCCAATGCATATTGTGCTGCGCCGCTTTGCGTTCCCTCACGCGGATCGTTCTTCACGGGACACTATCCCAACACCACCGGCTGCCTGATCAATGCTTGGGTTGAAAGCGACAAACAGCACGGCATCATCGCGGAAGGGACTTCTAATCTCTACGATCTACTCGCGCAGGAGTGGGATTGCTGGCACACCGGCAAACAGCATTTGCTTTACGAGCCACCGCTGGAACGGCGCCCGGCAACGGGCATTCATTGGCATACACTTGAGGACCATTACGCTTCAATGCTCACCTCGCGTGGGCACCGTGCACCAGGCGGACCGCGATTCCGAGCCCGTGTGCCTGAGCTCGCTTCGGGTAAACACACAGTTTTAGGGGATTATTCGACACCTGAAACCGGTTGCTATGAACCGGGCTTTGACAGCTTTTTTGATGGGTACATATTGCGGTCGTCCCTGGACGCTTTGGACAAGCGCGACCCGGCGAAACCGTTTTTCCTTAGCGCAATGTTTCTTGCGCCACACCCCCCATTTGACGTTCCGGAGCCGTGGTATTCCATGGTGCACGAGATCGCGTTGCCGCAAAATGTAGGCGAATGGAGCGCGGGTCAGAGCCCGCTTCAGCTCTACAATCTGACGGGCTTTATCGGTTCACGCTATTCACGCGACGATTGGCAGGAAATTTGGCGTGTCTATGCCGGCCTCGTCGATCTGCTCGATCATTGCGTGGGCGCTCTTGTTGCCAAGCTGAAGGCGTTACGGATCTATGACGATACACTGATTGTATTTACCAGCGATCACGGCGAAATGCTCGGCTCACATTGTCTCTGGCAGAAGATGTGCCTGTACGAAGAGGCTGTCCGAACGCCGGTTCTTTTCAAATGGCCCAAAGATACGCACGCAGTAGGACTACACACCAGACCAGTCAGTCATCTCGACGTCATGCCGACGATTTGCGACGCAGTGGGTCTGCCCGTGCCTGTCGATCTGCCCGGGCAGTCGTTAATTCCAACAATGACCGAAACGACGGCCGTTCACCGTGACGTGTTTATCCAGTACGACGGTAACGGTGGCCTCGGTAATTTCTCCCGGTGCATTGTTCGTGGAACCCAAAAGCTCATCGTCGATATCTTCAAGGATGAGATATTCTTCGAACTCTACGACCTGGCCGACGATCCGCAGGAACAACATAACCTGGTTCGAGAACACCCCGATCTGGCGGCCAGCCTGTTTTCTGCTCTGATAACTCATATGCGCAAAACTGGCGATCACCTGGTATTGACGGACCAGCAACTCGGCAGGTTCATTAAGCAAGAAACCGATTAACTATCATAGCGCAATTCGAAGACCCGCATATTACACCGGATAGGGTCCCGCAGCGCCTGCCGGCCCACTGAGCCAGGTTCGTTAATTGTCCACCTGCTCGCGGCGATTTTTTTAGTCCCAAGCAGGCCTCTGAACATCTGTGGACCGGCATGGCCTTGGCCAATGTCCTCGAGGCGTTGAGGTGGAATCGGGCGAAAACCCATTGGGGCTTGCGGCGAAGATTATCAAGCCGCATTCAGAAGCCGGATACACCAGCAATTGTGATCATAGATCCAGATTCAATCAACCTATTGCAATCGGGCGGGGTCCATATACGTCCACAGATGTTCAGGAGCATTTACTATTCGATTGGAACACCGTTTGCCGCATTTTCACGTAGTAAATCTTATTAAATATATCTTCTATGTCCGCCAGAATACATTTAACATCGTGATCAGCATGTCGGTCAAAGCGACATTTTAATTTGCTGTGACAAGGCTGTGGCAGCATTTTAGAAATGTCATCATGGTGACCTTTGAAGCTTGTCGCCGGTTGGGGCGCAGACCTCAACATCGCAGCCCGGACCGGCGGCAACCGGTAGTGTCGTTGCCGCATTTTCGCGGGCCCGCCGGTCAACCACCTTATCAACCCAGCTCTTGGGTCCTGACCTTGTGCGCTGGCGTTTCTGATATGGCACGCCTTAGTCTCCGGTAGTGGCCTCTAGTTAAAGGCAGTCTCAGACTTTTAAACGAGTAAGCTAAATATTGGCGGCAAAAGCCCAATGACCAACATGCCCCCTTATCTAGAGGCGGCGACAAGAACTGTTCCAAATCCTACGCCGCCTTTACCACCCAAAGACAGCTACTGCTTGAAGGTACTGGGTTTTCATGGATTCTTGCGATTATGGTGAAATCGGAGAATAAGTATGCCGGTCAATACCCATGAGATACTTTCCGGAATTCGAACCGTAGTCGGCCTTTAGAGACGAAGGTCATTGCCGATCGTTGCTGGAAGCTTTGGTTTGGCCCAACGGTCGCATTTGTCCCTGCTGCGGTTACCGTAAATCAATTCCACTTGCAGGGCAGTATCTGGGAAAGCGGTCGAGACCTGGTCTATACCAATGTTCGAATGGTAGCTGCCGGTATCAGTTTACGGTCACCACCATCATTCCCAACGCGAGTATGCCACGGTCCTATCCATACCGATTCTGCGGAAGGGTATAATGACCGGGTGCGTCGTACGTTCTTTGGCGTGTTTCACCACATCAGCCCTCCTCACGCCAACCTCTACTTCAATGGGATCAGCTTTCGGTGGTCACAACGGGTTGTAGCGACACAGGCTCGGCGCCGTACGATTTCGTAGTGTTCTTGTCGCCGCCCCAAAAAGCCGCGATCAATCCATTGATCGTGGCTTTTTTTATTTTACCATTGATCAGTCGCACCAATACAACCCGCCCACGCGTCAAAACAATTCCGCCGCCCTTTCGAGGCGGCGGATAGAGCCATCTGAAGAATGGTTCAGAGGTAGATCGGATTAGACCACGCGATCTTGCCGTTATTGTCCATGACCATAAGACGGCACCAGTCTCCAGCGAACTTCTTCCAGGGCAAACGCGCTGATGTCAGATCGAAGCCGGACACAGCTTCGTTCTTCGATCCGCGGCCAACAAGCATGATCTGAATTGCTGCCGAACTGGTCACTTCGATTACATCACCATCGACAGTCAGATGTTCGATCGATGGCCCCTGACTGGAATAGTAATGTCCGTTTTTCAAAGCTTCGAGGAGGTCGGCTGGATCGTTCCGCTCGGCTTTGACCATCACCCAACCCCCAAAGGCATCGCGGTTCTCATCACCTTTGACAAACCAGTGCGCATCATCGCAGGCGAGTGCGTTGATCCGCCGGCCGCCATTGAGAATGTCATCCAGATAATAGGCTCCGCCTCCCCGCGCCTGGCGCACCTGACTGGTGTGGTTGTACACTTCGACGGCGTGTGCACAGGGAATGCTCGCCGCGTCCGCTTGGGTTAGCGCGTACCATTCCGGATGCGGGATAGCGACGAATGCTCCGGCGTCGGCGCATCGCTTAGCGATCTGCGGCCCGGTTTCACCGGGGAGATTTTTCGGAAAATCGAGTGGCAGCCCGACCGCAAGGACGTGCCACTGTTCGCCGCCACTGGTGGCTGGCGCATGGCATTCAGCACCGAAGATCGTTGTAAAGCCATCCGTCCTGTAGGGTGTCGTGTCGACAACCGGAAAGTCATAAGCCGGGGTGAAGTGATCGGAGAGACAGATAAAGTCGTAGCCCTTCTCGCGGTATCGTTTGCACACTTCTTCCGGGCTGATCATCCCGTCGGACCGCGTCGAATGGGTGTGCAGATTGCCCCGGAAAAAGCGCCCCGCAGCATTGAAGGCATCAAATGACATTCTTGAGATTCCCTTGTGCAATGTGACCGGAAGCAATTGCAAAAGCCTCCAGCAGTTTTCTGGTGTACGGCGAATTCGGATGGTTCAGGATCGTCCCGGTGTCAGAATAATCGCGAATGCGGCCGCCTTCGAGAACCAGAATCTGGTCCGACATATCGGCAACAACGGGAAGATCGTGTGAAATGAAGAGATAGGCCGTGTTGTGCTCACGCTGCAGCCGCTTCATCAGCCCCAATACGTGCGCCTGTACGGTTACATCCAGCGCCGATGTCACTTCATCACAAAGCACCAGATCGGGTTTGCAGGCGAAAGCCCGGGCGATTGCCACCCGCTGCTGTTGCCCGCCCGATAATTGCCGGGGCAAACGTCCAAGACATGTGACTGGCAGATCGAGTTCCTCCAGGAGCTCCACAATCCGATCCCGGCTGGCAGCGCGGGTCATCCCGAAGAATATCTGCAAGGGCCGCCCAATAATCTGCTCAACGGAATGCTGCGGATTGAGCGACGAGGCCGGATCCTGAAAGATCATCTGAACGCGCCGGCGCAACTCGCGTTGACGACCAGTGGCCAATCCCGACAAAGGCTTGCCGTCGAAGGTGATCTTGCCTTCATTTCCATCGACGAGCCCCGCCACAAGACTTGCAAGCGTTGACTTTCCGCTGCCTGACTCCCCTACCACGCCAAGTGTTGAACCCGGCTGGATCGTCAGAGAAATATCCTGCAACGTGGGTGGAGGAGAAACACGCTTGAAGACATTGAACAGGGACCCGGCGTTTTTCGGCCGTCCATAGGTGAAATCCAGTCCTTTGACCGTCAGGATTGGGGCACTGTCCGCCAAACGCACAGGAGAAGGCTGCTTTGCATGCTGCAGCTTAGGGATGGCAGCGATGAGCGTACGTGTGTACTCCGTTTGCGGACGGTTGAAGACAGATTTGGTTTCACCCTCCTCAACCACTTTGCCGTTCTGCATGACGAGGACCCGTTCGCACATTCTGGCAATAACATTGAGGTCATGACTCACGTAGACAAGCGTCGTGTTGGTCTCTTTCTGCAATCGGGCAACGAGTAACAGGACCTGCGACTCGACGGTCTTGTCGAGGGCCGTGGTCGGTTCGTCGAGAACAATCAGTTCGGGCTCGGCGACGAGAGCCGCCGCGATGACCACACGTTGCCGTTGCCCGCCGGAAAGCTGGTGCGGATATCGTTTGTAAATGGCAACCGGGTCCGGCAACTCCATCGCAGCAAGGAGATCGAGAGCTCTCTGCTGGGACGTGATACCACCATTGGCGTTGTGCTGACGTATAAGTTCGGTCAGGTGCTGACCAATGGTGAGATGAGGCGTCAACGATGAAAGAGGATTCTGCGGAACCAGGGCCGCACGCCCTCCCCGGTATTTGAGAAGCCCTGAACCATCAAGCCGAAGAATATCGACGCCTGAAACGTAAAGCTGTCCGTCGGCGATGCGCGCGCCCGGACGAGTATAAGACAGGAAAGCCCGAGCCAGTGACGATTTTCCGCAGCCGCTTTCCCCAACAATGCCGAGAGTTTCGCCCTTGCCTAAAGTGAAGTTGATATCATCCAGTGCCGTCAGCTCTGAGTTGCTGCCCGTTTTGTAGACGAGTTTCAGATTGCGGACATCGATATGCGGAGTTCTTTCCATATTCAGCCGAGCTCCGATGAAGAGATGCCGAATGCCCTTGAAAGGCCATCCACCATGAAGTTCACGCCAACGATCAGACTAGAGAGCATCAGGGCCGGCAAGAGGAGAAACCAGGGATCAGTGAAAACCACCCCCATGGCTTCCTGGACCATCAGACCCCAATCCGGAGTGGGCTGACTGATGCCGAGCCCAAGGAAGGAGAGCGCACTGATCCTCAGCACCGCAGATGATATGCGCACGGCAAGCTCCACTCCGAGGATACCGGTGAGGTTTGGGAAAATCTCGCGCGCAATGATCGCCCATCTACTTTCGCCACGCAGTTCGGCTGCACGCACGAAATCCAGCATCGACAGGCTTATGGTTTTGGCACGGATCACGCGGATCGCTCCCCATGTATAGACGATGGCGATGACCGGTATGAGCGCGAGCACATCCTTGCCGAGAGCAAGCGTGAGGATTGCAATCAAGATCAGTTCCGGAATCGACATCATGGCATCAACGATTCGCATGATAATTTCATCGACGCGTCCGCCGATATATCCAGCCGTGATACCAAGCGCCGTTCCAACAAAGAGCGCCAAAGAGACACCAAAGAATGAAACCATCAGGGCAATCCGGCCGCCATTTATAATCCGGCTGAAATAGTCGCGACCAATCTGATCCGTCCCCATGAGGAAATCCCATGAAGGTATTTGCATGGGATCGCCCACCAACGCGCTCGTATCATGGGTGGCAATCCAAGGACCGAACACGGCAAGAAATAGATGGATTGCCACCAGCACAAGTCCGAACACCGTTGCCGGTTCAGAGAGCGCGCGCCTCAATGCAGGGCTTTTGAGTTTTCGCATAGCGGAGGGAAACGCTGAGGGATGGGAGATATCAGCCATGTTGCGCACTCGCTCGAACGCGCGGATCGAGGCCAAGGATAGCAAGGTCCGCAATGAAATTGGCAGTGACAACGGCAAGCGCGGCAAGAAAGGCGATCGCCTGTATGGTCGGTATCTCGCGCTGCGCCAATGCACGAAGCAATTCGCTGCCAACGCCCGGATACTTGAAGACGGTCTCGACGACGACTGATCCGGAGAGCAATCCTGCAACAAACTGAGCTGTGCCGTTGAGCATGGGGATCATGGCGACTGGAAGCGCGTGGCGTATGCAAATGTACCATGTCGGCAGTCCGGCCAGCCGCGCGCGCTCGACGTAATCGCTGTTCAGGGCTTCGACCATTCCGGCGCGCAAAAGCCGAAATTGATACGCGGCACCATGAATACACAGTGCCGCCACGGGCAGCAGCGAGGCTAAAAGAATGGTGAGCTTGGGTGCGTTGGTCGGTGCAAAGATCACAGCGGGTGTCAGTCCCAGCCAGACCGCAAATATGACGACAAAGACATTGCCGACAACGAAATCCGGCATCGAATAGGTAAACAGCGTTGTCGCGCTGATGGCGGTGTCGAGGCGTCCGCCCGGCTTCAGACTTGCCAATATGCCCAGCACCAAGACAAGCCCAAGCATGACCAGCATGGCCAGTCCGGCAAGAATGCCTGAATTGATCATGGGGTGTGCAATGTGATCAAGGACAGGTTCTTTCTTGATCAGCGTCGTTCCAAAATCAAAGGTGAAAAGCCTTTCCCAGACTTCAAGAAACCGGACCGGGAGCGGCCGGTCGAGCCCATACTCCTTGCGCAGATCGGCAAGCTGCTCCGGTGTATAGAAAGCCAGTTCCTCGGCCGGAATTGTCGCGGTTATCGCATCGCCCGGGAGAACTTCCGTGCCGAGGAAGACGATTAATGATGTGAGACTCAAGATGGCGAATGACAGGATCAGCCTTCGTCCCAACATGTTCATTATGCTACCCATGCCATCTCAACTCCCTGCCTTGGACGGTATTGCGAGCACCTACCTTTGCCGTAGGGTCAGACGTTTATCCACACATCATCAAAGCGGCTCGACCAGTTCTGGGAGTGCGATCGCAAGTTCTGCACGCTTGGAGCGTGCGCCAGCATATTGCGGCGGCCGCCCAGAACCAGCGCGGGTGTATCGGACTGCACGATACTCTGGAGTTCGTGATACATTTCGGTGCGTTTCGCTTCATCTGGCTCGGCGATTGCCTTGCCATAAAGGGAAGCGAATTCGTCGGCCTTTGGTCCTTTCCATCCGGCTGCCTCACTGGCATTGGTGACCATGCGACCAAGGTTGATGGCCGGGTTGCGAGGTCCAACAAGCGAGCGCGCTGGACGTCCGATCGGGCCATTCACCTGAACCACATAATCATTGAAACCGTCACACGGCATTTCGCGGATATCGATGTTGATGCCTGCCTTTTTCAGCGACTCGGCAACAATTGCCATGATCTTGGGCTCTTCAGGGAATGACGGGCAGTAAACCATCGCAGGCAAGTTTAGGCCGCTGGGGTGACCTGCCTCGGCCAGCAGTCGCTTTGCCGTCTCCGGGTCATAAGGTTTGGCCCGGGGCTGGAACTCCGCATTCAGTCCGGACATGTGGGTATCGTTTCCGACCCAGCTGCCTGGATCTTTATAGACAATCGTATTGATAGCATCGCGATCAACAGCAAGACTGATTGCCAGCCGAATCCTGGGATCATTCCAGACGAGGTTCAAATTCTTGGGCAGGCTGAGCAGAAACTGATCCCCGCCCTTTGACTTGTGAATAATACCGCCGGTACTTTCATACTGACCGGATGTCGTTGGATCGATATTGAACACCGCATTGAATTGACCTGACCGGAACCCGTTGACGGCAGTCTGCGAGTTGACGATGTAGCCCTCCAGCTCATCGAGAAACGGCCTGCCCTTCAGCCAATAATTTTCATTGCGGACTGCCCTAAAACCGCGACGGTTATCGACCTCTACCAGCTTGAATGGACCGGTCCCAATCCCGTCGGTTAGGATAAGTTCGGGGGAAGCGGAAGGCACAATTGCGATACGGTATTCCGCCAATGCAAATGGCCATTCTGCGTAGGGCGCATTGAGGGTGAAACGTATTCCATACTGCCCTTGCGCTTCGACCTTGTTGAACCATTTGTTGATGAAGGAGCTTCCCTTCTGCGCAACATGGGCGTTGATTGACGCCACCGCGTCGGCGGACGTCATTTCCCTGCCATTGTGAAACATCACGCCTTCGCGCAGCTTGAAGTCCCAGACCGTGAGAGATTCATCTGCCGGCTGCCAGCTTTCTGCCAGTTCGCCTTGCAACTTGAAATCATGATCGACCCAGATCAGACAGTTCCAGATCGAGCGCGTCAGAAGGTCAATCCAGTAGTAAGGATGCTTGCCGTTTCCCGAGGTTCCGATCGCCCAATTCGGATAGGTCTGGCCGTAGACAAGTTTGCCGCCGGATTTTGGTGACGCGCCTTCGGGCAGTGCTGCCCATGCAGGCAGATCGGCAGCCGCGGCGATGTCGGGTCCAAGTATTTTAGTCGTTCCAGCCGCAACAAAGCCAATGCCCAGCAGTTGCAAGAAATCTCTCTTGGAAAGCATGGTTTTCGGATCCCCTCAAGACAGCGCTTTGGCCGTTCTTTTTATTGTATTTGTTCCAAGGGCCGCATCTTTTGACCCATGGCTGAAAAACTCGCATCAACCGCAGAATAGGTCAAATCTAATATATCTATGATATATATATGGTTTATCTATGGGCGTTGAACCACCATGACGGATATAAGAGCGCATGATTTCGAACAACTCTTGTTGCTGCCCTGTCTTCACATAAAATGCCCTGAATAATTAGTAGCCAACGCGCTGACTATATCGCCTGAGATGTCTGGTCTGAGAACAATGCCGGAAAGACACCCTCCCTCCTTTGATTGTAATTGATAAAATCACAGTACGGGATTTATGGAACTTTGAATTTTCTCGTTCTTGATATTCGACAGTATGTGACGAGTTGGCATCTGATTGCCTTGTTTCCTCAAGCCTATTTCGTAGCCTTGTGGCCAGTTTTCTCATCGACCAAGATGCGGAAATAAACCGGTTCGAGCTTTCGCGTGTGATCCCGAATGACAGTATTAACGTAAGCCGGTTGCCACCATTCGGCCCGCTTGCTCAAGAGATTGTAGGCCTCGTTGCGAGCCTCCAGATGTTCGGTATCGGAGGTCAGCTCCTCATACCGCCCGGTGACAAGCACAGTCTGCCAGTCATTGGTCGCCGAGATATGGTCAAATTCGACACAGACCTTTGGATTGGCGCGCATCCATTCGACTTTCTTTCCGAGTGTGGTGAAAGAATAAAGGCATCCAAGCCGGTAGACGAAGTTTAACGGAACGATGTATGGCTGCCCCTCAAAGGCACACGCCAATCGGCCCACCTTTGCGGTATTCTCCAAGACTTCCATGATTTCGTACTGATTCATTTCGCGGATGATCATTGGAAGGGTTCCCTCATGTGAAATGGATTGATCAGTTGCGGCGTTTAATGCGCCATCAGCATTGGCACGTCAGATTCATCGATCATTGATTTGGTAACACCGCCAAAGATGCGCTCGCGCAAACGCGAATGTCCGTATCCACCCATGACGATGAGGTCAGCACCGATATCAATCGCATGCTGCTTGAGAACAGTAGCAATCGGATCACCGCCACTTGGAAGCCGGTCAACGATTATCTTGACGCCGTGGTGGGCGAGATAAGCGGCGATATCGGCGCCTGGTTCCGCGCCATTGGCTATGGAACTCGTATCGGGATCAATCATCGTCACATGAACCTCCGTTGCGGTCGCCATGAAATCGAGCGCCTCCCGGGCCGCACGCGTGCATTCCACGCCGGAATCCCAGGCCAACAACACGCATTTGGGCTTCAAGGTTGGCTTGCTGTCTTTTGGGACAATCAGAATCGGCCGGCCGGATTCAAACAGAGCACCGTCAATTGCCTTGGTCCTCAGGCCCTCGTTGGCTAGTAGATCCGCGCCAATCAACGTGACATCTGCATATCGTGCACGTCGTCCAATCAGGTGCCCTGCTCTTGCCATTTCCGGATATTCATCGGTTACCGCCGCCGAGATATCCGCATCCTGAACAAGAAACTCGATTTCATCGACCCGCCTTGCAAGCGCATCCTGGTCCTCTTGACGCTGTTTAAGCCAGACATCGGCGGTACCGATCGGATAATCACCGATGGGTGGAAGTTCGGCCAAAGCGACAACCATCACGGAAAGCTGAGCATTCAGCTCCGAACAGAGGTCGATGGCGACATTGAGATCATCGTTTGACTGGTTGACGTCAACGACACTGAGCAAGGTTTTGAAGTACATCGCATGTCTCCGACAGGGTTGAATTGTTCATGTCGTCAGAAGTAGCAACACGCCATGCCCTTCACATTGCGCTGGATCAAACCCGTCGCAAATACGGTTTGACCAGTATCAATGCGTTGAATTGCGGCGTCTCACAGAATTGGTGGAGCCCGGGCACAAGTCCGGGGCATTCACAGGAGAGACGGCCATGAAATTCGTGGTGCTTTATTCCAGTATCGAAGGGCAAACCCGCAAGATTGCTGAAGCGGTCGCAAGTCATCTGCAATCACAGCAGCACACAGTCATGATCAGTGATGCCAATCAAATTGGGTTCGCTGATCCTGGCGTCGGTGATGCAATCATACTGTGCGCGCCTGTTCACGGTGGCCACTATCCGGCCCCGTTCGTTCATTTCGTCCACGATTGGGCACAAGTGCTTAATGACATACCCACTGCATTCATCTCTGTGTCCTTGTCGATTGCAAGCGCAGATGTCGATGAGCAGCAGGAAGCGAGAAGCTATCCCGGTGGGATTTCAGAAGAGACAGGCTGGTCTCCATCCGCAATCCTGAATTGCGCCGGAGCGCTCAAATATTCGGAATATGACTATTTCAAAAAATGGATGCTGAAGAGAATAGCCGCCACCGAAGGCGGGCCGATCGATACCAGTCGTGACTATGAACTGACAAACTGGACCGAGGTCAAATCATTCATCGATACGTTCGTGGGTTCAATCACTTAAGATGATTTAGGCAGGATATTGATTGTCCGGTAAGCGCCCAACCCAATCTGTCCGTGGAGTGCCCCCCGTTTCGCCGGACAGTTCAGCTATTGAGATAATGCTTTGATAAACTGCCGAGGGGAAGCCATCTTTAGCGCGGAATGTGGATG
>NZ_JACGXN010000010.1 GCF_014138285.1 Phyllobacterium myrsinacearum | reverse complement strand
GAGCCTCACAATGAGCTCGTCAGATACTCTTCGGTGAGCTCATTTGACGGCCCGTAGATCAACCGAAAAATCTATGGGGCGTGGACGTCGCATACGCGGCAGCGGATTTTTTGCAACCTGTCCCATACCCTGGAAGATGGCGTCGACAATCGCCTTCTTGTTGATAGCCATGTTGAGGGCCTGACGAACTTCGACCTTGTCGAAAGGCGGAACAAGCGTGTTGTAGGCGAGATAGGCGACATTCAATCCCGGCTCTTCGAGCACAGTTAAATCTTTGTCAGCCTTCAACATCTCGACATCCGCGGGAGCCGGATAGGATGCAATCTGGCATTCGCCTGCCCGGAGCTTTTGCAAACGCGTTGTCTGATCCAACGTTATGGAAAAGATGAGATCATCAATCTTCTGTTTTCCACCCCAGTACTCAGGATTTGCCGTGTATCGTATCGCCGCATCCTGCTGGTAATTCACAAACTGGAACGGTCCCGTGCCAATGGGCTGTTCATTAAGCTGAGCCATCTTGGACTCTGCGCGCAAATGATCCGCATACTCCTTTGAAACGATGGACGCGAAATCCATGGCCAGATCCGCGAGAATGGGCGCGCTGGGTGCCGTCAGGACGATCCTAACAGTTGAATCGTCGACCTTGCTTATGTCCTTGATGAGTTCCGTAAGACCCATTCCACTCGACATTTCCCAGGTCACCCCCGGGATATAATCATGCCACGGATCATCCTTGTCGAGCTGACGTTTTAATGAGAACACCACGTCGTCGGCGTTCAAATTCCGGCTTGGTGTAAAGTACTCCGTCGTGTGGAATTTTACATTGCTTCGAAGTTTGAACGTATAGGTGAGCTGATCTTCCGATATCGTCCAGCTTTCGGCCAAACCGGGCACAACGGTCGTGGTGCCGTTTCGAAACTCCACAAGACGATTGTAAACCGGTTTTGATGATGCATCCCATGTGCTGTTGGTCGAATAAAGCGCCGGATCAAATCCTTCCGGCGAAGTCTCGGAGCAGTAGACGAGGGTTTTTGCGTGGACCGGCGATATGAGTGCCGAACCCAAAAGTACGGATAAAGCTGCACCGGCGAATGTGACGGAGTGCCGGACGTTGCCGAAAAGCATTTGATGTTCTCCTCTTTGTTTTTATGACCGGCACTGATCGCCACCGGGTATCAATCACATGGGGCTTACCACTCTCCCCACACACCTTGCGGCTTAGTCCAGATTTTCTCGGAACGGATGAGCGCAACAAGTTCGTCGGCCTGCACCTTGAGAAATCGTTCGCCTTTTTCTGCTGTGGCTGATCGGGGATCCCCCATGGTACCGGTGACAGGCGCCCGTTCCGGAAACGCGTAGAACCGCGATATTCCTGAAGGTACCGACACTGCACCATCATGCTTTTCTGCGGCTTCGGCAAACTTCTCCACCCGCACGACATCACCTGCAATGGCCAGCATGACAGACGATTCGCCTTCACACGCATGCGTGGGACCTGCATCGACCTCGAAAATCGCGGCCAGTTTTTCTGGAGCGAGCATCCATGGGGTGGTGGCAACGATCGGCATTTTATACTCCACAGCGAGTTCCCGGACAGCAACGGCCAAGGGATCAATGTTGCCTCCATGCCCGTTGACAATGAGCAGCCTCTGAAACCCGAGAACCTTCAGGGACCGGACGATGCCTTGCAGCACACCCCGATAGGCGGAATAATCCAGACTGACGGTTCCGCCGAACGGCAGATGATGTTCGCTCATGCCGAGCCAGAGGCCGGGAAGCACCGTTACGGTAGTGTCTCCCGCCAGGCTTTTGGCCGCCTGCACGGATACGGCGAAGGCGCTGGCCGTATCCGTAATCACTGGCAGATGCGGCCCATGCTGCTCGAGCGATCCTACCGGCAATATGACAACGGAATTGGATTGCCCTGCCCGCACTTTCAATTCCGGGGCGGTCAACCGTGCCCACTCAACTTCAGATGTCATTGATCAAATGCTCCTCGAAAACGGATAAAGAGCCGGAACCGACTCTCGGCTGTTAGAATGCCAGTTGGGAATTGAAGCCCAGCACAAACATGATGAATTTGGAAATATCGGTCATGTCGTCTCCCTGATACCGAATGGTATAACCATCCGTGCGCTCGACAAATTTGAGATAGGACAGATACTCAGCGGGAAGGCGATTGCGGAAAGTAATTTCCAGAACCGGCTTTTCCACGATGAGCGGACGCATCGAGCCAATGCGGGAGATCGCCGTTTTTACGCCTGACCGCACCTTTTCATGCGCAACTGCTGGTGTGAGCGAGCGGGCCGAACGCGTACCGTAAGCCCATTTCACCGGCACCGTGACGATGTCGCCAAGGTTCTCCCTGATCTCCTCCATTGCGACATCATCTCCGGATGCCAGAATGACGGGAACTCCAAAGTCACCGGCAACCGCCGCATTGATACCGGCTTCCGGGACGACTTTGCCGTTGATGCGAATTTCATGGAATGCTGTGCCGCCTATGGTGTGCGAGAGAACCCCACCCATATGGCTCGCGCCTGCGTGGTAACCGATCAGCATGGCCCCTGCGAACGTTCCAACTTCAATGCCCTGCATCATCATCAACGGGCGCGGCCAGCTGCGGACAATCTGGACATAATCGGGTAATTGCTCGATCTTGAGACTCTGGCCATTGCCATGGGAGTCACTGAGCACGATTTCTTCCACACCGTTCTCGTGGGCAGATTCGCAAGCAGCAACGACCGTATCAGTCATCCAGTCCCTCGCGCGTTCGTACTCGAAGCCTTCGGGCGTGAGATGGTCCCGGCTAACGACACCGACGATGCCTTCAATGTCAGCAGAAATGTAAAGGCGCATGTTTTCCTCCCCGTTTCAAACCTCAGAACTAATACGAGATTGACTTTCGTACAATAAACATAATTTATCTATAGGAAAATTACGTTTCCCAAGTTTCGGAGGTTTTCGTGAAGTTGTTCATTGCAGGTCTGGATACGGAGACAAATACGTTTTCACCAATTCCCACGGGTTATGAGGCATTCAGGGAGAACCTGATTGCTCATGGCGACGCAACCTCCAAACCACTCAACTGTTGCTCGTCCCAGCTGCATGTCTGGACAAACGCGGCAAGTGCCCGCGGCTGGAACGTCGTCGAAAGCCTTTGCGCTGTGGCGGAACCGGGTGGAACAACGACCCGGGCAACATATGAAGCTTTTCGCGACGAGATTCTCAACGATCTTCGTGCAGCCATGCCGGTGGATGGCGTACTGCTGGCACTGCACGGGGCCTGTGTTGCGGACGGTTACGACGATGTGGAAGGCGACCTGTTATCCCACGTGCGCAAGATCGTCGGACCCGATATTCCGGTCGGCGCTGAACTCGACCTGCATTGCCATCTGACAAAAACGATGCTCGACAATGCCACTATGCTGGTTGCCTACAAGGAGTATCCGCACACCGACATCGAGGAACGTGCGGACCATATCTTCCAGCTCCTCGTCCAGATACTGGAAGGGAAGTGCCAGCCTGTGATGGCAGAATTTGATTGCCGTATGATCGGTACATTCAGGGTGCATGAACAGCCTCTCCGGGGCCTGGTGGATCGGATGAAGGCGTTGGAGGGACAGAACGGCATACTGTCTGTTTCGTTTTGCCACGGATTTCCATGGGGAGACGTTGCCGATGTCGGTGCAAGAATGCTGGTGATTGCCGACCGCGATATCAACAAGGCTCAACAGCTTGCTGCGTCTTTTGGGCAGGAAATATTTGCCCTGCGCGATAGACTGAAACCCAGCCACAGCAGCATCGATGAAGCGCTCGACGAGGCATTGGATACATCTGGCACGGTTGTTCTTGCCGACGTGTCGGACAATGCCGGCGGTGGCGCACCCGGCGATTCAACATTCGTACTCAGACGCGTAATCGAACGGGGCATAAAAGACGTTGCAACATGCCTGTATTGGGACCCCATCGCTGTCAGGCTCTGTCATGAAGCTGGTGAAGGCGCTGTCCTGCCATTAAGGATTGGTGGTAAAATCGGGCCCGCGTCTGGTCAACCAATCGATCTCACGGTCACCGTACGCAAACTCGCCTCCGGGATAACCCAGCGCTTTGGTATCGTTCCCCTTTCGATCGGCGACGCCGCATGGGTTAGCGTTAACGGCGTGGATATCGTTCTCAACAGTTTGCGCACCCAGACATTTCATCCCGAATGCATGACTGGACTTGGCCTTGATCCGGCACAGCGAAAGATAGTGATCGTGAAATCGAGCAATCACTTTCGCGCCGGCTTTGAACCCATAGCCAGCAAGATCCTCTACATTTCGGCTCCGGGCGCGTTGCAGCCGCACTTTGAGAATGTGCCTTACACAAAACTGAAGAGTTCGTACTGGCCGAAAGTAAAAAACCCCTTTGCCGGGGCACCGGTCTAGCAGAAAATTGGCGGAGCGCTCAGGCCAGATGTTCAAGCCTGAGTGCCGCCGTCACGCCGACGTGGCAGCGCACCATGTGATCGGATATTCCCGCCTCATTTGGCGTTTTGACGTCATGCCCAATGCTGGCCACCGTCGCAAGGTCTTGCAGCTTTTCACATCCGGCAGAAGAGACCAGGCAACGTTCACGATAATAGCAGCCTGTGGGCAGGCGGCGATTGTTGGGAAGCTCACCAGTCAGACTGGCATCTATTTCCTGAAGCGAATTCTGAAGGCTGGGAACACTGGCAAGCAGGGTCTGGGTATACGGATGTGCCGGATGATCGAACACCGCTGATGACGGTCCTGTTTCAACGATCTGACCGAGATACATCACCGCAACGCGATCGCAGAAGTGGCGGACCAGTGAAACATCGTGCGAGATGAACAGGTAGGAGAGCCCCAGTTCACGCTGGAGTTTAAGCAGCAGGTTTATGATCTGGGCTTGGACGGATACATCGAGCGCGGAGGTCGGTTCGTCAAGGATGAGAAGCTCCGGGTCGGTGCTGAGAGCGCGTGCGATGGCGATGCGCTGCCGCTGCCCGCCTGAAAACTCATGCGCCAGACGATCAAGATGTTCGCTCCTGAGACCGACGGAAACCGCAAGCTCCCGCGCACGTGTCCGCAGGGCCGCAGCCGACATCCCGCCCCTTATGTGCAATGGTTCTGTGATCAGACGCCAGACCGGCAGCCTCGGATCAAGCGATGACTGAGGATCCTGAAAGACGATCTGCATCTTCTGGCGGATCTGCGTCTTTTGCCGGCCGCTTGTTGCCGCAAAATCATGCCCCTCGACCACCACTCGACCGCTCGTGGGGGCAACGAGACCTATCACCGCTTGTACTAGCGTACTTTTCCCGCAACCGGATTCACCAACGATACCAAGACTTTCTCCGGGCAATACAACCAGATCAACATTATTGACGGCGTGCACCTCGGATGTGACCCGGCCAAACCAGTTTCTTGCGCCCGGAAAGCGAACTGCAAGATTCTCCACGCTGAGAAGAGGGGTTGCGTCCATGGCTAAGCCTCATTCGATACATGGGTTTGAGATTTCGAACGCTGCCAGCAGGCAACTACCTGTCCACCCGTCAGCGTCGTAGACTGGGGTTTTGCATGACATCGCTCATCCGCTTCAAGACAGCGGGGGCGGTAGAAACACCCTGCAGGCGGATCAAGAAGATTTGGAACCGTACCCGGAATGGATTCCAGTTGCGCCTTGGGTTGCACGCGCTCCGGCAGACACCGCAAAAGTGCGCGGGTATAAGGATGCTGGGGACTATCAAGCACGGCACGGGTTGGCCCAGACTCGACGATACGGCCCGCATACATGATGTAAAGCCGGTCGCATATCTGGGACACCACGGCGATATTGTGGGAAATGAAAACCACCGACGTACCGGTCCGACGTGCCCTGCCCTGGATAAGCCGCAGGATTGCCGCCTGAACCGTAACGTCGAGCGCTGTTGTCGGCTCATCGGCAATGATCAAGCCGGGGTTGCATGAGAAGGCCATGGCGATAAGCACGCGCTGACGCATCCCTCCTGAAAGCTCGAAAGGGTATGCCTGCATGATGCGTGAAGGCTCCGGTATCAGCATATCCGACAGGATATTTGCCGCAACGGTTTCAGCAGCTGCCCTGCTGATCGCTTCATGACGCCGTATGACTCCGACGAGTTGCTTGCCGATGCGAATGGTAGGATTGAGTGCATTCATCGGCTCCTGAAAAATCGTCGACACCAACTTACCGCGAACCTGTTGCAGGTCCTCGTCGCTCATCACTGTCGGATCGCGCCCGAAGAGCCTGATAGTGCCTTGCGTAATCTTATAGCGGCCTTCCGGCAGAAGGCGCGTTGCAGCCATGGTGGTTACCGACTTGCCGCACCCTGACTCACCCACAAGGCCGACTATTTCCGCATTGCCGACCTGAATTGTCACGCCATCGAGTGCTTTGACAGCACCATCATAGGTCGGAAATTCCAGCGAAAGATTTTCAATGCTCAACGCGTGAGGCTTCATTCCGATATCTGTCATTCGCTTGGCCCCAATCGTGGATCCAGCATGTCACGAATACCGTCGCCCAGAAGATTGCATCCCATGGCAGTCACGAGAATGGCGAGACCCGGAAACGTGCCGTACCACCACTGGTCGAGAATGAAACTTCGACCGCTGCTGACCAGAGCACCCCATTCCGCCGTGGGTGGCTGAGCGCCGAGACCGATGAAACTTAGCGCGGCCGCTATGAGGACAATGCCACCAAGATCAAGCGTCGCCTGAACGATCAGCGGCGAAAGAGCGTTCGGCAGCAAATGCCAGCGCAGGATATAAAGATTGGACGCACCGAACGTACGCGATGCCTTTACGAAGATGCGCTCCCGCAATGAGAGTGTCTGACCACGGGACAGTCTCACATAGGCAGGTATGCGCACAATAGCGACCGCAAGCATCGAGTTGAACAGACTTGGACCCAGAGCTGCAGCCAACGCCATGGCAAGGACGAGCGCGGGCAGAGCGAGAACAACATCCATCGTGCGCATCATCGCGCTATCAAACATGCCGCCGACCACTCCGGACAGACAGCCAAGAAAAACACCCACACTCATCGAAATGAATACGATCATGAAGGCAGCACCGCAGGACGCACGCGAGCCATAGACAACACGCGAAAACAGATCTCTGCCAACTTCATCCGTACCGAACCAGTGAATGGAACTTGGCGGCAACAGCCGTGACGAAAGCATAACCTTGTTTGGGTCGTAAGGAGCGATGAGGGGCGCGCCGATCACCATTATGATGACGAGCAATATGATCAGGAAGCCGACCACCGTCAAAGGGCTGCGCCGCGTCAGGTACCACAGAAAGTGCAAGCGTGAACGAAGCATCGCAAGGGCGGTAAGGGACCGTTCTCCAGGAACTGTCATCGTCATTATCCAACCTCCCGAATCTGCGGATCAGCGAGCATGTAAGCCAGGTCAATCAAGAGGTTGATGAGGACGTAACCAATCGAGGCCACCACGGTGAACCCCATGATGGCGGGGAAATCGAGTGTTTGTATCGAGGTGACAACGTAAGTGCCCATGCCCGGCCACGCGAATATGGTCTCAGTGAGCACTGCTCCATACAAGAGATCACCCATCGCCAGCCCAAGCAGCGTGATAGATGGTATAAGCGCATTGCGCAGCGCATGGTTGAAGATGATGGCTCTGCGTTTCAGACCGCTGGCGCGTGCGGTTCGTATATAATCCTCCTGCAGGACATCCAGCATCGAAGCGCGGATTTGCCGGGTAATGACTCCAAGATTGGCGAATGCCAGAACAAAGGTCGGCAGGATGAGATGACGAACGGCGCTCAGGAAGGCGTCAAACCTGCCTTCAAGCAGAGTGTCGATCAGGAAAAACCCTGTTACCCGCTGAGGCGAGGCAAATTCCATGGCAAGCCGACCACTGCCCGGCAGGATCTGAAGCTTGGCGTAGAACAACAGGATAACGACCATGCCGAACCAGAACACCGGCATTGAAATCCCGCATACAGAGATCGTGCGGGCGATCTGATCGATCGGTCCATCTTTGTAGATGGCTGAAAAAACCCCGAGCGGCACACCGATGAGGACTGCCAGCACGAGTGAAATAAATCCAAGCTCCAGTGTAGCCGGCAGAAATGTGGCAATATCGGTGGCCACCGGCCTGCGTGTCCGCAACGACGTTCCAAGATCTCCATGCACCAGATCCCGCACATAGATAACGAACTGATCCGTCACTGGCCTGTCAAGGCCGAGGTCACGCCGCACATTCTCCAAGGTTTCTGCACTTGCACGATCACCGGCAATCATGCGGGCCGGATCCCCCGGTATCAGATGTGAAATAGTGAATGTAATGATGGCAACGCCGAAGACGACGAAGAACAAGAGTATAAAACGCGGAACGATAATTCGGGCGATTGTCATAAACATCAGTCCTCATTTCGTGCAGATTTTTCTTCACATCATCCGAATGTGCGCATTCCACATCCGTCCTGTTGGAACGGAATTGGACAGCAGCTCCGGCCGGCCAACGTACCGGCTGGAGCTACAAGACGCCCGGACATCAGCCCGATCGGGAATGCCCCAGCGCGGATCAATCCTTCTTCGACATTGTTGCAAAGTTATAGACCTGGATCAGCATCGGGTTATAAACATACCCTTCGACAGCAGCGCGTCTGGCGAAAATATCATTCTTTTGAATGAGGTAGAGATAGGGTGCATCCTGAGTGGATAGCGCCTGCGCTTCCAGATAGAGCTTCTCCCGTTTGGGCTGATCAACAGTGCTGGCAGCTTCACGAACCAAATTTGTTACCTTTGCATTCTCATAAAATGCACGATTGCCCGGCCCGCCCATTCTTGCCGGATCAAACCAATAATTCATGAACATGTATGGGTCGGCGAAGTCAGGGGTCCAGGCGCCGGGCGCAAGGTCGTAATTGCCTTTGGCCGCCATTTCGCGCTTTGTGGTATCGGCAACGGCCTGCAAATCCAGCTTGATGCCTATCTCAGCCAGACTGGCTTGCAGGGCAAGGCCAACAGGTTCCCATGATGTATCCGCTTGCGAAAACGTATAGGTGAGATGGATATTCGACTGGCCTGCGTCTTTCAGAAGCGATTTGGCTTTTTCAACATCGTAAGTGTACTGGAATCCGGACGGATCATGGCCCCACATTCCGTCAGGCACAGCACCGCGCATCTGTTCCGCTTGCCCTTGCATGATACCATCGACAATGCCTTTGTAATCAACAGCATAGGAAATGGCCTGCCGTACGCGAACATCATCCAATGGCGGTCGCTTGTTATTCAGATAAACATAACTCACATAGAGACTGGGATTGCTTTCGACGACAATTGCAGGCTCTTTCTTCAGAGCCTCAGCCTGATCGACAGGCACCTGTTCGATGATATCCGCATCACCATTGACGAGTTGAAGGCGACGGGCGGACACCTCTCCCATGACCCGGATTATGACCTGCCGCAATGACGGTGCCGGCCCGGGAAAATGAGGATTGCGATCAAGCACGATACTCTGGTTACGCTCCCAGGTTGTAATTTTGTACGCGCCGCTGCCTGCCGTATGTTCGGCGAGCCAAGCCTTGGCCATGTCGCCGTTAACCTCGTGCTCCATGACCTTTGGATTGACAATGGCTGCGCCTGACACAGCCAAAGTCGACAAAAATGGCGCGAAGGGCGCCGACAGGACAAACTTCACCGTCATGGGATCGACGACCTGAACTTCCTGAAGGACAGGAAATGAATCTGACGGTCCGGCTTTCAGTTTGAGCAGGCGATCAAAACTGAACTTGACCGCGGCAGCATCAACCGGAGAACCATCGTCAAATTTATGTCCGGCAGCGAGTTTGACCGTCCATACAAGGTTGTTGTCATCGACTGACCAGCTTTCAGCAAGTTCAGGCTCGATTTCCGTCGTCGCGCCTTTATAGGCGACCAGATGTTCATACGCTGCATAGATGAGGGTATAGCCACTGTTGCTGATCTCCACACCCGGATCTGCCGTGGGTGGATCCTCGGCTCGTGCAAGAACCAGAACATCAGTCGCAGCCATCGCGCTGCCGCTGACTGACGCGGCAAGCAACAGGGCAAGCCCTACTTTCTTCCAATTTGAGAAAACCATTTTATACCCTCTGAGGTTCGGCGGATACGAACGGCGCCTTGTTTCCGGCAATTAATCCGCAAAATCAGAATAGGTAATGATTTTCCTAAGCGCAACTTATTTTCTTATCGTACTTGTTTTACGCATACTCTTTGTCTTCTTTTTCAAATTGGAAACCTCTCCATCAGCACCAACCAGTGAATTGATGAGTTCCTTTTCGGAGGTCGAGCATACACAAAGAATTCTGGCTGGCGTATCGCTGACCGAGAGATATGCATGCCCCATGGAAGCATCGAAGTAGACGGAGTCTCCGGCCTTCAGGGTTGCCGGCTCATAATGTTCCGTATGCAGTTCCAGCACACCCTCGACGACGTAGGTGTATTCTTGACCATCGTGATGAACGAACTCACCAAACTCCTCCATCGACCGGGCATGCAGAACAGCAAGAATAGGCACCATGGATTTCTTGGAAATCTCTGTGCACAGATAGAGATAGTCATAGTTGCCGGTTTGAATGAGCCGCCCTTCACCCTGCCGACTTATCGCCCTTCTCCCCAAAAAACTTGGCGCGGAGTCGGCTGACCGCGTACCGAAAAGCTCGACAATGTCGACACCCAAACCCGCTGCCAACTGCACCAGACGATCATAGGTCAGGGACATCTGATTGTTTTCAACCTTGGAAAGCGTCGATACTGCCAATCCGGTCATCTCACTGACTTCCAGCAAGGTCCAATGTTTGCGGATGCGAATGTCCCGGAGAAAATCGCCCAATCCTGTTTTCTGATCAGTCATTATAATTTTATCATCCTGCAATTTTTCGAATTAACGGTACTACAGCGCACAGATCGGCGCGATAAGGAAAATTTACTTGATCAATAAGAAAATTATGTTTCTTATACGCTAAATTTAGGAGTGATCATGTTTGATTTTGCGGTTATTGGCGGTGGTATAGCGGGAGCTTCAGTCGCTTACGAGTTGGCAGCGCGTTCATCCGTGCTCCTGATCGAGCGTGAAGCGCATTGTGGTTATCACACCACTGGACGGTCCGCAGCGCTTTTTTCCGAGAATTATGGCAATGCCACAATCCGCGCCCTCTCGCGCGCCAGCCGCGGCACGTATGAAGCCCCGCCCGAGAACTTTACACAGAACCCGCTTCTAAACCCGCGCGATGTCATGTTCATTGCCAGGGACGATCAGATGGACAGTGTTGCAGCAATGTCAGACATACTCGGGAGCGGGGGGAAGAGGCCTCACGTCCTGGACGTTGGTGCTGTATGCGCACGCGTATCAATCATGCGGCCAGATTATGTTGCCTGCGCTTTACTGGACGAAAGTTCCATGGACATAGATGTCCATGCCTTGCACCAAGGTTACCTACGAGGCGCCCGTTCAAGGGGAGCCCGGATTGCCACGTCAGAAGAAGTTCTGGAGCTGACGCGAAACTCCGCGGGTTGGAACATCACAACAAGCACAGCAACCTTTCAATGTGCAACCGTGATCAACGCGGCGGGCGCCTGGGCCGATAGCTTGGCAATTGCCGCAGGAGCCTCCGCTGTTGGCCTCACTCCTCTTCGCCGGACAGCGATGATACTGGATGCCCCTGAAGCTGTGGACGTGTCTTCCTGGCCTCTCGTGCTTGATATTGATGAAGAGTTCTATTTCAAACCGGAAGCAGGCAAGCTGCTGGCTTCTCCCGCTGACGAAACGCCCAGCCTACCCTGCGATGCGCAGGCGGAGGAAATAGATCTGGCAATCGCCATTGATCGTATTCAACAGGCAGCCAATTTGCCGGTCAGAAGTATATCCAGACATTGGGCCGGTCTGCGCACCTTTGCAGCAGATAGAAGTCCTGTAGTAGGCTATGATCCGCACCTGCCAAATTTTTTCTGGCTTGCCGGTCAGGGCGGTTATGGAATCCAGACAGCACCCGCTCTTGCAAAGGTAGCCGCAGCGCTGGCGCGTGGTGAGGCCGTACCCGGCACAATCCTCGATGAAGGTTTTGATGTCAGCGCTGTTTCGCCATCTCGCATTCAACCCACATCGCCCGTATCAGACAAGTCTGACATCTAGATTATCAAAAGGACGAACCCATGCCTTTCAACACGGATGCCCTTGCATCGTTGGTGCTGGACGACACCATCAAGAGCTTTCCATTTGGACAGCGCATGGCGTTGGCTGAGGTTGGCCACAAACACTGGAATGTGCTGAACGGCGATATCCCCCTGCCTGCTGCAATCATCCGCTCGGATGCTCTTGGGCACAACTCCCGCTGGATGAAGCGGTTTGTCGCCGAGCGAGGCGCGCTGATCGCTCCTCACGTCAAAACCACCATGTGCCCGCAGATTATTGCCCGCCAGATTGCAGATGGCGCATGGGGATTGACCGTTGCGACTGTTCACCAGATGCGCGTCTGCCGCAGCTTCGGCGCGGAAAGAATCATTCTTGCCAATCAGGCCGTCGGGGCTGCAGAGCTTGATGCTATTATCGCGATGGTCAAGTCGCCTGAACTCGATTTCATGATGATCGTTGATAGTGCCGAAGGGATTGCGGCTGTCGCGGAAGCCGCCCGCCGCAATCATTTGCAGCGTCCTGTGCAGCTGCTTCTCGAACGCGGCTACACGGGCGGGCGTACCGGTTGCCGGACCAATGAACTGGCGACCGCACTGGCCATCCAGATCCGGTCCACTTCCGAAGTCCGTCTGATAGGGATTGAAGCCTTCGAAGGGTTGATCAAAGCCGAAACGGGTACTCAGGAGGAGGCGGTTGCAGCATTTGTCACAGAGATTGGGGTCCTTGCGCAGTCGTTCCAGCATCAGAACCTGTTTGAGACGGATAATCCTATCATCTCTGCCGGCGGCTCATCGTATTATGACATAGTCCTTGAATATCTGTCCAAGACTGGTCTGCGCGTGGTGACGCGCAGCGGCTGCTACGTTACCCATGATTCAGGTATTTACCACGCCCATCACGACCGTTTGAAATCTGCGACCGGCGAACAGGATGGCCTGAGGCGTGCGCTTGAAATCTGGACCTATGTACAGTCGATCCCGGAACCTGGGCTTGCCCTGCTGACTGCCGGACGTCGCGATTGCGGAACCGATGCAGGTTTGCCCGTACCGTTGCTGATGGCCGCTTCCGGGGGGAACCGTCCGCATGATCTTCCGCCGGAGTGCACGATCGTCGACATCAATGACCAGCATAGTTTCATGCGGTTTGATCCAAGTTTGAATCTCGCATACGGAGACCGTATTGGCCTCGGGATTTCACATCCCTGCACCACGTTCGACAAATGGGAAATCATTTACCTCGTGGATGAGGACTATAACGTGCAGGACGTGTTCAAAACATTCTTTTGAATGCAACCAGCAATCACTCACCCACATACCCCGTGAATCTGCCGTGAAGTTCCGAGACGTTGTTCATTCGCTTTTCAACGGAAACGCCCAGTTCGTTGAAAATACTGTTCAGGAGAAGATTACCGAGACTGGCCATCTGTGCTGTGGATTCCCAGAACATATCGAACTCCGTCGGAACGACGAACATTTCATCGGCCAAATCGTGACCCCAATCACAGAAGGCGTCCGTGATGAGAGTAATTGGGATTTTTGCCTTTCGTGCCTCGCGCGCCAACGATAATGCCAGCTGCGAATAGCGACGCGCTTCAAAAAGGACAAGACAGGCCGATTTTGGTGGTGCCATCAGAATTTCATGGAAATTGCCGCCTGCGACATCCGCCAAAGATACGTCCGGACGAAGATATTGCAGCTGGTTGGCAAAATACTGGGCCATGCCGCGCTCTGTCTGGAAGCCGGCCGCAAATACCTTTGGCATCGTGGCCAGACGCTTTACGGCGCGTTTCCACTCCTTCGTGTGGGCAATTTCGTAGATCCGCACCAATGCCGCGATTTCGAGATCCAGACTGCGCGCGAGCATATCCCCTTCAAGATTGCGCTCGCGAAATTCCTTGAGGCGATCACCAACCAACCATGGCCGGTCCCCGATATTGTCCCTGAGATCTGCCTTCAGATCCTTGAAGCGCGCATAACCCAGCGAGCGACAAAACCGTCCAACTGTAGGTTCACTGACACCGACCTTGGCGGCCAGTGTTGCTGATGTCTCAAACGGCAAACCGTTCAGATTTGCCAACATATAGTTGGCGATTGCCTTTTCCGCGTTGGTGGCAGTCACAAGGCTATCGCTCAGCCTTGCTCGAACGGATTCAGTCATTTCTTTCCCCTTGGCATCCTGCTTCATAAATTGACAGCTTTCTAACATTATAGCAATTGACGTTTGTTTTCTTTCATTCTAGCTTTGTTTCACCATGTTGGGAGGCATGGCGAAGAATGGGTGCCGCGACGCATTTCCGCGCCAGCCACACGTATCACCACAAGAAGCAAACGGCTTGTCACGAACAGCCGACGTCTGAACCGATTTCACCAGTGAATCCCTTTCCATGCTGCGCGATCGTAGCCAATGCGGCAGCCCTGGAAAGAAAAAACAATAAAAGGGGAAATAAACATGAACCGGCGTGAATTCCTTGCATCAACATCCGTCGTCACCCTGGGTCTCGGTCTGGTCCTGACTTCAGGCCTGCCAGCGCGGGCCGCGGACTCTGAGGCTGTCATTGTATTGAGCAGTTCGGAAGCCGGAGCACCGAACCAGGATCCAATCCGCGCCACTTTGCTCAGCCTCGCATCAAACTTGATTTATGACCGCCTCGTCGAACAGGACGACGACCAATCCTATCACCCGCATCTTGCCGAATCCTGGGAAACGGGCGCCGATGGCATGAGCTGGACCTTCAAACTGCGCCAAGGCGTAACATTCCACGATAGTGAACCGTTTAACGCCGCAGCCGTTGCCTGGTGGATCGGCAAATACAAAGGCAGTCCGAACGAGTACATGACCGCCGCGATCGACCGCGTCGAGATCGTTGATGACTATACGGTACGCTTTGTCATGAAACGGCCAGAGCCAAATCTCATCTTCAATCTGGCGCAGCAGTTCATGGGAATCCCCTCTCCGAAATCCTATGAGGCATCAGGCGACAGCTATGGGGTGACCGAAGCAATTGGGACCGGGCCCTACAAGCTGGAGAGCTTCGTTGTGGGCCAGGAGACCGTGCTTGTGGCCAATGAAGATTACGCCTGGGGCACCGATCTTTCTGAAAACCGGGCAGCACCACACATCAAACGATTGACACTGCGGGAAATTCCCGACTCATCGACAGCTTTTCTGGAATTGAAGACTGGCGGTGTCGGTATGCTCTCCAGTGTACCCGACGAGTTCCTGCCGCAATTGCAAAAGGAAAAGCAAGTCGGGTTTCGCAACCTGCCGGGCATCGGCGTTACTTATCTCAACTTCAACAGCCAGTCCGGCGCTTTTGCTGATGCCACGATGCGTCAGGCAACAGCTTTAGCCATTGACCAAAGCGCTGTTCTGAAAAGTGTTTACAGCGGTGCCGGCCGGGAAGCGCATCAGTTCCTCATCAGTTCATTGGCGGAGTCGAAAGTCGATCCCCAATTCGAAATTCACCATGATCTGGACAAGGCCAAAAAATTGCTCGACCAGACTGGCTGGATAAATGGCAGCGACGGTGTGCGGACAAAAGACAACAAACGCCTGCGCATCAAACTCTGGACGAGATCCGAAACGGAATTCCGGCGCACTGCTGAAATCGTTCAGGCCCAACTCAAGGTACTGGGCATGGAAACCGAGATCGTGACCTTTGACAACACGACCTTGCGTGATCAGCTCCGCAAGGGGGAACATGAACTTGTTGTGAGCCATTACGACTGGAACAATGCCGATATCCTCGACTGGTTTTACAGCGCCAAGAACATCCCCTTTCCAAATTCAGCAATGTGGAACGACGCAAAGTCAGAAGAATTGCACGACATTGCCATGCTCCAATCAAAAAACTGGGATGAGCGCGTGGCAAACTTCAAAAAGTATCAGGAATACCTGTTGAGCCAGTACGCGTTCGCACCACTTCACGAACCGGCGCAAAACACCGCCTATAACAAAGACTTGCTTGAAGTCCCCGAGAGAATTCGCGGTCCGCAGTTTGGTCAGCCGACCATTGTCGACATGAAAACCGTGCAATAGCGATGCCTGGCGAGGACATGATATGTTTCTGTTCATCATAAAGCGGCTTGTTTTGCTGGTGCCCGTCTTCTTTGTGGTCTCCCTGGTTGTCTTCCTCATTATTCACCTTGTTCCGGGCAACCCCATCGACAACCTCATGCGCGCTGGATCATCGTCGGCACAACGGGTACAGATTGCCGCAAAATACGGCCTCGACCGGAGCCTCGCCGAGCAGTATTTCGTATGGATGAGTCGGCTCATGACCGGCGATCTTGGCACCTCGATCATTCAAGGCCGTCCGGTTGGTGCACTCATCGCCCGGAACCTGCCGTATAGCCTGCAATTGGGTGGAGCAGCGCTGCTCTTCTCCGCACTCACTGGTATCACGGCCGGCGTTCTTGCCGCGAGTTTTCATGGAACGCGCCTTGATGATGGTATCAGCGGCCTCATATTGCTTGGCTCTACCGTACCGAGCTTTTGGCTCGGCTTACTGCTCATTCTGGTTTTCGCCGTATGGCTTGGCTGGGTGCCGATCTCCGGCGCCAGGGGCTGGACATCACTGATCCTCCCGGTCATCGCCACGGGCGTTGGCGGTATCGCGCTGGTGGCAAGGGTGACCCGCATTGCCATGATCGAGACGGCAAGGCAGGACTTCGTGATGCTGCTGCATGCCAAGGGGTTGTCGCCGCTGGTTATCCAGTTGCGCCACGTACTGCGCCATGCCCTGGTGCCTGTCGTCACAATTCTCGCTCTGCGGATTGGCTGGATTCTCGGCGGAACAGTCACCATTGAATATGTTTTTGCCCGGCCAGGTTTGGGATCCCTGCTCATTCGAGGCCTGAACCAGCGTGATTATCCATTGGTGCAGGCCTGTCTCCTGATGCTTGCCATGGCCGTTATTCTCGGCACTCTTATCGGCGATATCGTTCAAGCTGCCATGGATCCGCGCCAGCGCGAGGAACGGCCATGAGAGCTGTGCGCGCAATGCCGATGCTCAAAGCGATCGCATCCGTCAAAGGCAGCATCGCCGGGCTCTACCTGCTGTTCCTGATCGGCGGAGCGCTCTTCGCTCCCTGGTTGTCGCCCTACCCCTACGACCAGCAGGATCTGACCATCATGAACCAGCCGCCGTCACTTACCCATCTCATGGGTACTGATGAATTCGGGCGCGATGTGCTGTCGCGAATGATTACCGGCGCCCGCACGTCGCTTTCTGTCAGTGTTACCGCAATTGGTGTTTCCGTGCTTTCGGGCCTCATTCTGGGGGCCGCCTGCGGCTATTTCGGCGGAGCATTTGACCGTGTCGTCATGATTGGTGTCGACCTAACATGGTCCTTTCCGGAAATACTGATCGCGCTGATGCTCGTTGCCATTATCGGGCCCGGACTACAGGGCGTCGTGCTCGCTATCGCCATCGCCTACCTGGCACAGTTCACACGGCTAACGCGCACACAGGTCATGGTGTTGAAAGGCGAGACGTTTGTCGAGGCGACCGTCAACCTGGGCGCGGGCCATACACATATCCTGTTCGCCCATCTCTTGCCCAACGCACTGGCGCCGGTGTTGGTGGCTGCCATGCTGGCCACGGGCGATGCCATTATCCTCGAAGCAACTTTGGGTTTCTTTGGTCTGGGAGCTCAACCGCCCACACCCAGTTGGGGAGCAATGATGAGTTCCGGTACAGCTCAGCTTTTCATCGCTCCCTGGGTGATCCTGCTCCCCGGTCTCGCCGTGGCTCTGACGGTCATCTTCCTCAACCTGTTCGGCGACGCGATTATCACCGCGCTGGACATCCGTACAAAACTCAGGGAGGCCTGATCATGCTTCTAACAGTGGAAGGCTTAGAGGTCGGATTTGGAGCATTTTCTCCCGTCGACGATGTTGCCTTCAGCATTGACCGGGGTGAGATCCTCGGCATTGTCGGCGAATCCGGCTCAGGCAAATCATTGACCGCAATCGCGATCATGGGACTTCTGTCGCGCATCGGTGGACGGATCGTAGCCGGCCGCATTTGTTTTGACGGCATCGAACTTGCGGGACTGCCCGAGGCCAAGCTGCGCCGGTTGCGCGGCGGACGTATCGCGCTCATCACTCAAAATCCGATGACATCACTTGATGGGATGATGCGGGTTGGGCCGCAGATTGATCAGGCAGCACGCCTGCACCTGGGACTTGATCGCCGTGCCGCACGTGCACGAAGCCTGGAACTGATGGCTGATCTTCGGATTCCCGATCCAGCCAGAGTCTACGACCTGTATCCGCATCAACTCTCCGGCGGCATGAAACAACGGATTGTGATTGCCATGGCCTTGGCCGGTGATCCGGAACTTCTGGTCGCGGACGAGCCAACCACTGCACTTGATGTAACCGTTCAGGCACAGATTGTTCAAATTCTTGTCGAGCTGGTAAAGCGCAGGGGATTGGCCATGATCCTCATTACCCATGATATGGGCGTTGTGGCCCAGACCTGCGATCGGGTTGCGGTGATGTATTGTGGCCGTGTCATTGAACGGGCACAGGTCAATGCAATCTTCGAAGATCCCCGCCATCCTTATACCCAGGCGTTGATCCGATGCATCCCCCGCCGGGACATGACACGCGGCAGCATGCAACCTATTCCCGGCATGGTTCCCAATGTGGCAAATCAACCCGCCGGCTGCCGCTTCAACCCCCGTTGTCCGCGCGTTGCGGATATCTGCCACACGGAAATTCCGGGCCTTCGCGTCAGCGCCGGCGATCACGGTGTGGCCTGTCTTAGGGCGGATGCGGCATGAGCGACCTTCTTATTGTTGATCACCTCAGTCGGCACTTCACGAATACGGGCTTGTTTCAGAAACGCCAGGTCTTCCACGCCGTGAGCGACGTTTCCTTCTCGCTTGCGCGCGGCCAAATTCTTGGCGTTGTGGGTGAATCCGGCTGTGGCAAGTCCACGTTGGCACGTCTGGTTTTAAGATTGATCCAACCAAGCAAAGGGGCAGTTGAATTCGATGGCCTGGACATGGCAACACTGTCACGGGGAGACTTGCGCCGCTTGCGGCAACGTATGCAACTTGTATTTCAGGATCCCTATTCCGCTATCGATCCCCGCTACCGTGTGCGGGATGCACTTCTGGAGCCGTTTAAGGTTCAAGGGGTAAAACTCAAATCCGCAGATGCAACGGTGGCCTCGCTTCTTGAGATGGTGGGCTTGAGCCCGGCATTAACCCACAGTTACCCCCATCAATTGTCGGGTGGGCAGAAGCAGCGCGTCGGCATCGCACGCGCCCTCGCACTCAATCCCTCTCTGGTCGTCCTTGATGAACCCACGGCGTCGCTTGATGTCTCGGTACAGGCACAAATCATTGCACTGCTCAACCGCCTGCGCGAGTCCCTTGGCCTGACCTATCTGTTTATCTCGCATGATCTGGGCCTTGTGCGTTACTTTTGCGACAAGATCCTCGTTATGTATCTCGGCCGCATCGTCGAGATCATGCCCAATGACGCGGTGCCGACACATCCGTACACGCGGGCCCTGCTCGACAGTACCTTTGAACCGGACCCCCGTCAGCGTCGCACGATTACGCGGCTCTCCGGTGAAATACCCAGCGGCTACAATCCGCCGCCGGGCTGCGCTTTCGCCACCCGTTGCCCCCGGGTCTCCGATCTTTGCCGCACAAACCTGCCAGCGCTTGAGACAATTTCGGATCATCACCAGACAGCTTGCCATCATCCGTTGATGAACGAGATGAAGTCCGAGGTCTTGCAGCAGGTAAACACACACGAGAGTGCCGTTCCGTAACCATGGGACGACATCAGAAAACACGAACTGTTGATAATTTTAGGGAGGAAAGTGCTGTGAGTTTCGCTACTGCGTTGAATGACTACCTTGTTTCAGAAATCGACCGCCAGCAGATCCCTGGCCTTGGTGTTGCTGTCGTCCAACAGGGGCAGATCGTGCACCTTGCGGGCTATGGCTTGTCGAATATCGAACACAATGTTGCCGTTACGCCCGATACCATTTTCCAGTCCGGGTCCACCGCCAAGATGTTTACCGCAACCGGAATTTTGCTTTTGTCGCAGGATGGTCGCATTGACCTCGACCATCCGCTCACACGTTATATTCCCGAAGGGCCCGCCATCTGGTCCGGCATCACCATTCGCCAAATGCTTTCGATGACGAGTGGCCTGGGTAATTTCGAGGAGGTCTTCGCGCCAGCCCCCATTCATGACGGCGTTGTCCCGATCAATGTGTGGCAGGATCATAGCAACGATCAGCTGATTGCGCTGGCGGCACTGTCACCCCTCTTATTTCAGCCAGGCGAAAGTTATCAATACAGCAATATCGGCTATGTTCTGGCTGGGATCATCATTGAACGCCTCACTGGCCAGCCCTACTACGAGTTATTGAAGGAACGTGTGTTCAAGCCCATCGGCATGGCCACCGCACGCGAGGCCACCTGGTTCGATATCGTTCCAAACCGCGCGGCCGGCCACAGCATTGAAACCGGCCATCTGACCAGCAGACACTGGACCGCTCCAACCCTTCTTCGCACGGCCGACGGTGGCCTCTATTTCTCACCACGGGACATTGCCCATTGGTTGATCGAACTTGAGTCAGCACGCGTACTTGCTCCTGAGCTCTTGTCGGTCATGTTCGAACCAAGCCGTTTGAAGAATGGTCAACCTGCCTTCAACAACTATTCCCTCGGGTGGGAAAATGCGGAAATTCGCGGTCACCACAAGATCAGGCATGGCGGTACGTGGGATGGATTCCGGGCTGAAATTACCCGCTTTCCGGCACAAGGCGTTTCCGTGGCGGTTCTGGCAAACCTTCAGGAGGCCCGTGTAGCGCATATAGCCCAGGCTATCGCAGGTTTTGTCGATCCGGCCCTGGCGCCCTACGCGCCTGTCGAGGATACCAATCAGGCGGCAACCATCAATGACCGCATCCTGCTGCGCGCCATACTGACAGGCCATCCCGCACGCGAGGCGTTCACTGCGGAAGCCTGGGATTCCTGGTCCGGCAATGGCTGGTTTGAACAGCTTATCGCAAGCGGCGGGGTGAACTGCACCAACAGTTCGCTTCAACTGATAGAAAATGGCCGCGAGCATGGCGAGAGCGTCCGTCATTACAGCCTGCCGACAGAGTACGCCTATCACATGCATTGGTTGGTTCGGCGCAGTGCCGATGGAAAGGTCAGTGAAATGCGCTTCAGCAGAACATAATTGGCACAGGGCGTTCATTCGCCAGTCGACTGACCATTCCAATAATTTCTCAACTCATTACCAAACGACTCTTTGGAGGAGATCGCCATGACTTTTCGCGTCCTGACTGCCGAATTTGCCCACGAGACCAACACTTTCAACGTCCGGAAAACCGGTTACGACGCCTTCGAGGTGGAAGGCGTCCTGTTCGGCGAAGCGGCCATACACGCCCGGGGCGATGCCAACACGGAGATCGCGGGTTTCATGGATATCGCCCGCAAGTTCGACTGGAAGACAGAGCACGTCGTGAGCGCTTCAGCCGAACCGGCTGGTCCGGTGACACGCGATGCGTTCGACCGGATCGGCGGCGCCATTGTACAGGCAGCCACGGACAGGAAAGGCGATCTTGACGGAATTCTGCTTGGTCTGCACGGTGCGATGGTGACCGAGTTTGCGCCGGACGGCGAAGGCGAACTGCTGGCCCGCCTGCGCGCCGTGGTGGGGCCGGATTTACCAATCGCGGTTACGCTTGATCCACATGCCAATGTCACGGCGAAAATGTGCGAGCATGCCAACATTCTAATCTCTTTCAAAACCTATCCGCATATCGACATGCGCGATATCGCCCGGCACGCTGGCGAAGTGCTTCACCGGACGATGGCGGGCGAAATCCAGCCAAAGACATTGCTCGTCCGGAGGCCGATGCTTGAGGAAGCCAACGCAGGACGAACCGATGTTGGTCCCATGATCGGCTGGATCAGTGCAGCGCGGACCCATGAGAAGACATCCGGCGCGCTAGCGGTCAGTATCAACGGGGCTTTCCCGAATGCCGATATACCCGAGGTTGGCCCGACGGTGCTGGTCACATATGACGGCGACCCTGCTTCGCATCGGCACTTTGCCGAGAGTATTGCTGACCAGATCTGGGAAACCCGCTTTGACGTGTTGAACACGTTCCATACCGTGGAAGAGGCTGCGGAAATTGCCCTGAACTACCGTGGCGACCGGCCACTGATTGTTGCCGATTATGCCGATAATCCCGGTGCTGGCGGCTATGGTGATGCAACAACATTGCTTGGCGGCCTTCTAAGAGCGGGGGTCACTGATGCTTGTTTCGGTCCAATCGTTGATCCCGAAACAGCCCGCATGCTCCACGGCGCAACCGTCGGCGATATCATACATCTGTCGCTTGGCGGCAAGACCGACCCAAGTTTTGGCGGCTCACCTTTGCAGGTGAGTGCCAAGCTGATGCATCTCAGCGATGGCAAGCTTGTTGGCGACGGGCCCCAATTGGGCGGACTGACCTTTACCTTCGGCCTAACCGCAGTGGTCAAGATCGACGGCATCAGCGTGCTCGTTGTCAGTGAACCATCGCAAATGCGTGACCTGCAGCAGTTTCGTGCTTTCGGTATCGACCCCGGCACCCATCGTGTGGTCGGTTTGAAATCGATGCAGCATTTCCGGGCAGCCTTCGAACCCATCGCTGGCAAGATTATCGTCTGTGATAGCGGCGCTTTGTGCACGATGGATTATGGAAAGATGCCCTATCGCAATGTGCCGCGCCCGATCTTTCCGCTCGATCGCGACATGACGATTTGACCTGTCAGGATACATGATGTCTCAGACAGCGAATGAAGGAGAAGTCATCGTTCTGGGCGCCGGCATCGTCGGCGTCTCAGTTGCGTTGCACTTGCAGCAGCGCGGACGGACGGTGATATTGGTGGATCGGCGGGGAGCCGGTGAAGAAACAAGCTATGGCAATGCCGGTCTGATCGAGCGGTCGAGCGTCATTCCCTACGGTGTTCCCCGCGATCTTTCGACACTGCTGCGGTACGGTTTCAACCGGTCCGCGGACGTGCATTTTGATTGGCGCTACCTGCCTCGTATTGCACCTTGGCTTTGGCGCTTCTGGCGTGAATCCGCTCCCAGTCCACTTGCCCGGGCAGCCGATGATATGTGGCCGCTGATTGAACGTTCTGTCATCGAACATGAAAGCCTGATGTCGCAGGCTGGCGTGTTGCCCGTGTTGCGCAAAACCGGCTGGATCGAGGCCTATCGTACAGAAGAGACATTCCAACGGGCGCGCAATGCTGCTACCGCGCTACATCGGTTCGGCTTGAACTATGATGTGCTCGACACGAAAGCGCTACAGCAACGCGAACCTCATTTTTCCAACGTGCATGCCGGCGCCATACATTGGCTTGATGCAGCCACGGTGCCTGATCCCGGTGCTGTCGTAAAAGCTTATGCCAAACTATTCGTGGATCGTGGAGGTATATTTCTTTGTGGCAATGCGCGGGATCTCCAGCAAAAAGAAACTGGCTGGAGCATCACTACGGAGTCTGGAACTGCACATGCGCCGCAAATCGTGGCAGCTTTGGGACCCTGGTCTGATATGGTATTTCGGCCGCTTGGCTATAAGATTCCTCTACTGATGAAACGTGGATACCACGTTCATTTTGGCACTGAAACCAACGCCGTTCTCAACCACCCACTCGTCGATGTCGATGGTGGTTTTCTGATTGCGCCAATGAATCAGGGAATTCGGCTGACAACAGGCATTGAATTTTCCCGGCGTGACAGCGATCCTACGCCAATTCAGCTTGATCGCACGGAACCACTTGCCCGGGAAATCCTTCCACTGGGGCATCGGATCGAAACTGTACCCTGGATGGGCTCACGTCCGTGTCTTCCCGACATGCGCCCGGTTATTGGCCGCGGCTGGCGGCACAAAGGTCTGTGGTTTGCGTTCGGACACAATCATCATGGTTTCACACTTGGTCCAGTAACAGGACGATTGCTGGCCGAGATGATGACCGGCGAGAAGACATTCACCGATCCCACTCCTTTCGCCTTGAAGCGTTTCGAGAATGGGCGTTCTTGACGCCCCGTTATTCAACTGGGAATCAATCAACGCGTCAAAAACTTAAAATCATAGAGCGGAGAGCTTTATACTGGACACAAGTTGCTTAGAGACGGCATAGGGGGGGTTAAGGAACTGCATCCGCGCTGATAAAGCCCTTGGAAATCAACTGCTGGGCCGATCCATCCAATTTTGTGCGCTGTCGCCATACAAAAACGCCCGCGTTGAAAGCGGGCGTCGAACAGTTGCTGGTCAGTTGGTCCAGTGTGATTAGCGGGTAACCGATGCGCGGGCAACACTACGGATGTCGGCGCGGTCAATACCCAGATCCTGCAGTTCACGGCTGGACATGCGGCCAAGTTCGGTAACGGTCTGACGGAACTTGAGCCAGTTGTTGAAAGAGCGTGCTACGTTCATGATAATCCCCTTTCTGAGGGCTGTCTGACGTCAGCAGCCTTGCCTGGCCCCGGCGTCGTTTCGATGAGTGGGATATAGGCCTTTCAATCGGTTTAAAACAGGCACAATCCCTCATTCCACCTATGCATCCGGCGCAATGGTCATCAGTTCGTGGAGATTGAGAATGTCGTCAGCAAGCGAACATTTCGCTCTACCCTCAGCCGAGCGATGGTACGGCGTTGTGGCTTTGTATTATTGCTTGCTTAGCACGAGGGTTATTGCTGACGAGGCACTACGGCATCCGAAAATGCTGCCGGTCGCGCGCTCGTCCAGAACGGAGAGTTGCCCGTCCCTACATAGCTTAGTCAAAACGACCAATCCATTTCATGGTTTCTTCAACAGCATCCAGCGGCTCTGGGACAGGAAAAAGGCCGACCTGGTAGTCCTCAAAACGAATTGATTTTAACGCATCCGCGACACGTCGATAATCGTCAAGGACCAATCCCCTGTTTACATCGCCAATCTGGGCTTGATCACCTGCCTGAATAATAATCCCACCTTCATAGTCATGAATTGGACAAGTCGGGCCCATAACCGCCACCAGTTTTTCCTTTCCTCCGACCTTTTGTGAGAAATCCGCCGACAGGACAGTCAACCAGTTCGTCGTGAACAGATATTCACTGCTGTGGGGCTGAATCTCCACAGTGAACATACTGCTGTCACCACAATGAAGTCCGGGGAACCGTTTGATATAGGGGAAGGAATGAAGTTTCGCTGCAGTACTGGAATAAATGATATCAAAAATGACACTTAAACCGCAGATGCCATGAAACGGTTTTAGCTGTGAACTCCAATCGCGTACAAGTTCGAGCAACCGTGCATGACCGTGCTTTCTCACCCAACCGGCCGAAATAAAGGCCGATAACGAGGACCGGTCAACCGGCATAAGCTCGCCCGGTTGGTCGGGAGCAACACAGCTGGCTGCGAAACCAAAGTGACCAACACCGTCATCATCCTCGGCCTTCCCCGTCTGCCCATGGGAGAAAACAGCAAAATCAAGCGGCTCCTTTTCTGGAATTCTTTCGATTTTGGCTTCACTCTTGTCCAGGAACGAGAGATCGTTGAGCCGGCGAACACTATCAGAGCCCGGAGCTTGGTAATGGCTCAAATGATCAACGAACAAACTGCAGTAGTGTTTGTATATATTGAATGCGGCGCGGCGCTTCTCGAGTGTGCCACCTTCACCAAAAAACAGGGTGACACAGTATCCGATCCGCGCCGAAACATTGCCTTGATTGTCTAGTATCTCGAGGTGGTCGAGCTCGGCGATAATTGCCTGCTTCGCCTCGTCATGTGCTTGGCCTGACGTGCTCACCGATCTCTCCTTTTGAACATTATGAACCAGCAGCAGCTGTGGCCAGCCCGCCAACGGCAACTGCCCCTGCTGCCGTGCTGGCAGCAGTAGCGGCAGCGCCGGCGACGATCGCTCCGCAAGGTTCCAGAATAAAGCACGCGATCGCACCCACCACCGCGAGAGCGCCTACGCCAATAGCAACCCCCTGACCCGTCGTCAGTCCGGTATCCGAGGCGGGCGCTGTTTTCTTTTCTTCCTCCGTTGCGGGAACCGGTACAGGCTTCGGTTTTGGATCGACGCAGATACAATCGGTAGCAACCGTAATTTCATTTAACTGTTTGCCATGCTTTGCCGCTATCGCCTGATACCGGGACCGCTGGCTTCCCCTGAAACGATCACCCGGAAATTTCATCTCGACAAAGCTCGTCGGTTGTCCGCCTGCTACGGCGATAACGTCAAGCCGTGACCCGGGAACCCCCATGCGCGTCATAGGTGTACCATCAGGCAGCGTATACATATTTCCCGATGGATCGAACGTCACTTCAGAGAAAATACCATTTTGCGGTGTGTGTGGCATTGCCTTGATGGCCACGTCGACACATGTTTGTTGTGCGGTACCCGCCGCCTTACACTCACAAGCTATGTTGCATAAAACGTCCAGCAGCGGTTTGTCCGGTCCTGTCACAGGACCGGTGTAATAACCTCCCGCGGAAATAGTGTTGCCTTTGTTGAGCAACATGCGATCCGTCAGTCGGGTAACCGGTTTGCCTTCCATGAAGACATTTGGTGACCAGGATAAAAAGGTGGCGCGATGTTTGTTGACGCCGGATATAACGCCGCCGCCAACTCCGGGTTCATCACCATAGGATATCGAAAACTCCGAACCCTTTATCCCATTCATCGCGCCGCCGTTCGAGCGCACGGTTTTTGTCCCTTTGGCAAGATCCCGGGCAAAGGCTATGTTGGTATAGGGAACAGGTATGGTCGGGCTTTTGCAGACGTCCGGCAAAGTCGAACGGACCCAACCGGTGGAGTTCTTGTGGCACAGCGTTATGCCGTTGATCGCAACTGTTTCGTTCACACCGGATTCTCCGCAACGTAGCGCTCTATGATACCGACACAACGCAACCCGCTGCGCTGGCTAATGGCAATATGCGTTATAACACTTTTGGACGATACATTTGACAGTGTATCGGGTGGAGGGACGAGTGATAAAGCGGCCATAATCGCGTCTGTAACAACACCGCATTCACCGCAATAAAGAGGTGGAGTTTCAAAATCAGCAGCTAAATGGTCCGGTAAAGGTTGGGAAGCAGACAGAGCAACAGATATGTCTTCCGAACGCCAGCGCTCCCCGTTGAGATTGACCATAAACCGATCCGGCAGCACATCACGCAGTGCGAGCGCCAGCGGCTTCGCAAGTCCGCGGCCAAGAACACCTATTGGTTTTCTGAAACTTTCCTCTTCATACCCTCGATAAGCGGCAAGCACGGTGCCCAATGCCCCTTCTGTCCCAGGGTCTACCTGCGCAACGTACGCAATGACGGCGCCTTCACCTGGGATAACGCCATGTGGATTGTCCTTCGTCAAAAGGCGATCCTGAAGTGTCAGGATGTCGATCAACTCGGCATGCATCAAACTGTCAAGAGCTCCAACAAAGCAATCACTTGAGTTCTCCTCGGAAACGGATTGGAGAGCCCGTGCCAACTCAGCCAGAAATATCGTTTCCTTGCCGGAGAGAAAAGTTACCGTACGAATCCAGGTGCCGAACTGTTCAAGAATCCAGTTTTGCAAAGGCTCGCGCAGCGGATTTTCCATAAACCAGTCCGGAACGATCAATCGCAGATCAGCCGCCACTGTCTTCTGAGGTAATTGGGATTTCACATCATCTGCCGCGGTTTCAAACAATCGCTGCAGACGCAGTTCGAAATTCCGTGGCTCATTAAAGGCAAACACTGGAGCGATACGAACAGGTAGACCATCTGGCCCGATGACATCTGATGATTTTACAAAATTGCGCACGCCATTTTGATAGGATGTCGCTGTCTCTTTGAGTGACATGCCAAGCGGGCAGCATACCCCAATGGCGCGAATATCTGCGAGCGATGCCGTCATCACGCTACCCCGGCCATCTGCTTCACGATGACACTGCAGTTTCTTATTGCCGTATCACGCCCATTACATGGAACTGTTGTGTTCCACACCATATCGACCATCTTGTCTTTCGCATTCAAGCTCACGGCAATCAATCTGAACCGTGTCTCTACCGCCGACTGGCCAATCCACGTGGTGGCGCGCAGCACAATTTGCGGCAAGCGGAACGAGAAAATACCATCCGGATGCAGTCCTTCTGCCTCGACAGTTTCACCACCCTTCAAATCGAGTATCTGGTCCTGTGATGCTGCCTGATAAAAACGATCGGAAAAATCGTCGGGGAGAAGTGGTGCTTTCGTTGCCCGCCACTTTTCATCATACGTACCCGCGTGGCTGCGTCTTGGTTCCCAGGCAGGCTGCAATGGCCCAAAGCCATGCGGCTTGGGCAGAGGCCTGTCATACCGTATCAGGTTTTTGGGATCCTCGATCAACGGCAGGGCCATCTCAGAGCCCAGCGGGAGTTTGCCCCAGGCGGCTGTCCAGCCGGTACCGATCGGATTGTTGGAAAGTGGTTCGGCATCTTCACGACGATCAAACGGATCAGCACCACCAAGGCTGTTTTTCCATGTAAGAGCAATACCGCCAAATTCATCAGGCTCGGAAACAGCCGCACCGTTTCGCGAAACTTTCAAATGGCGCTGACCAAATACCACTGCATTCTTGTGGAGACTATTGACTGAAACGCGAATGGGTAACCGTCGCACTGCTGCCATATCCGGGGCGCAAGCAAAACCTTGCACGGTAAAGTCAGTTTGGGGACGGAACGGCGAAATGTCTGTTTCAGCGGTCAATTCCGCAGCATCGTCTTTGCGGTAAGTCGGTGCCAGTCTTACGGGCCCCTGCGCATCAGCCAGAGCAACGAGACCATCTCTCTGCACTGCGAACGTGGCGCGAACAGCAACCACCCAATGCTCCGCGCCATGCCTGTCACGCACGAAATAGCCCTGTTCAGAAAAGGGTGTCCGGTTGTTGACGTCCCACATGGTATGCGTACTCAGTTGAGATCAATAACACCGGCATCAAGAACAATATTGCGAGCAGCCAATTGTCTGATCGATTCTCCTTCGACGGTAATAACCCCATCTTGACGCAGAACCAATCGTGATTTGCCGTTCTGGATTGTCAGCGTTCCCGTTGTCTCATTGACAGAAATCAACTTCGCGAGTGCCATCAAGGTAGACCAAGCGTCGTTCGTTGCTTCATGCGAACGGGCATTCCGTTTGTCAAATTTAGGCTTGTCGTTCACGTTGTTCTCCTCTCAGCCCCCGTGGCCGGAATAACGGCGAAACATCTCAATACTTGCGTCGGGTTGCACTCAACCACAGGGAGAAACTTGGGTCAAATGGTCAGAACACATGCAAGAGCTTCTTCAATGGGGGGAAGTCGGCTCCGCTTCTGATGCATCCTGCTCATCATGGTGATCAGCAGCGAGCAGCATGTAGACCGCAGGCACTACGAAGAGCGTGAACAATGTACCGATGGCCAGCCCTGTGGCGATCACCAACCCTATGCTGAAGCGGGCGGCCGCACCGGCGCCGGCAGCCAGGATCAGCGGTGCCACGCCCAGAACCATGGCGCCCGTGGTCATCAGGATCGGACGCAGCCGAATACCGCAGGCTCCTTCAATCGCCTCACGCTTTGATTTTCCGGAAGCTTGCAACGTGTTCGCCACCTCGACGATCAGGATACCGTGCTTACTGATCAGCCCCATCAGCGTGACCAGTCCAACCTGAGTATAGATGTTCATTGTTGCGCCACCGATGCCAAGGGTGATGAAAGCGAGCGCGCCTGCGATCGACATGGGCACCGATACAAGGATAATCAGGGGGTCACGGAAACTGTTGAATTGTGCCGAAAGAGCCAGGAAAACGATAATCAGCGCGAGAGCGAAGGTGGTCGCCATACCGCTCGATTCCTGAACGAACTGACGGGACTGGCCGCCATAGTCAACCGCATAGCCTTGCGGCAGTGAACGTGCCGCGATCGACTTAAGGGTATCCAGTGCATCGCCGACGGCAACACCTGGCGCTGGTACGCCGGAGATGGTCGCCGAGTTCAACTGCTGGAAATGGGCGACCGAGCGCGGCGTTGCTTCGAGTCTGGCCGTGGCGATCGCCGAGAGCGGAATCTTGGCGCCGTTCACGCTTGCAACCGGATAATTCATTATCTGATCGATGGTTTGACGGGAGCGTTGCTCTACCTGCGGGATAACCTGATAGGAGCGGTTGTCAATGCTGAAATAATTGACGTAGCCGCCGCCCAGCATGGAGGCGAGCGCTGCGCCCACATTGTTCATGGACAGGCCAAGCGCCGATGCCTTGCTGCGGTCGATCTGGATCGAATATTGCGGATTGTCAATGTTCAGATCCTTCATCAGAAAGATGAACATGCCGGACTTCTGCGCTTCCTGCAAAAAGGTGTTGGACACTTCGTTGAGCTGGTCGAAACTCCCGGTACTGCCGATGGCGAACTGCACCGGCAAACCGCTGGCACCCGGCAGCGGCGGCATCTGGAAAACGACAGCCTGACCGCCCGCGATATTGGCCATTTCGGCCTGCACCAGCGGCTGCAGATCATTCGCTGTTCTCGTGCGTTGGTCCCATGGTTTCAGAACCATACCCTCGAACGATGTGCCCGGTGCCTCAACCTGCAGGGTCTTGTCGGTCTCTGGGAAGCTGCGGAAGATCTTGGTGACCTGGTCAGAATTGAGAAGCTTTTGTTGGAGCGTCGCATTGGGGGCGTTGGTCACCTGCGCGCCAAGAAACCCCTGGTCTTCGTTGGGAGCCAGTTCGCTCTTTGCACCGGCATAGAGGAAGTAAATGCTGCCGAGAATTATCGCAGCGAACATCAGGGTCACAGGGACCGTGTTCAGGCTGCCGTGGAGCATCCGCATGTAGGGCCGATGGATCTCCGAGAAGCGGCGATCAATGAAATCCGAGAGCCGCTCCTCCCAGCCGCTGCGGTCGGTGAGGTGCGGCTTCAGGATGCGCGAGCACATCATGGGCGTCAGCGTCAGCGCGATTATCATGGAAACGCTGACGGCGCCGACCAGTGTAAAGGCGAATTCAGTGAACAACGCGCCGGTCAGGCCACCCTGAAAGCCGATTGGTATATAAACGGCGATCAGGACAACTGTCATGGCAAGGATCGGGCCGACCAACTCGTGCGCTGCAGCCAGCGCCGCCTGCATCGGGGCCGCGCCTTCTTCGATGTGGCGGTTGACATTCTCAACGACGATAATGGCGTCGTCGACCACAAGACCGATAGCCAGCACCAAGGCGAGCAGTGTCAGCAGATTTATGGAGAAGCCTAAAATAAGCATGAGCGCGAAGGTGCCCACCAACGACAACGGTATGGCGATGATAGGAATAGCAACAGAACGGGGTGAACCGAGAAATGCGAACACCACAAAAATGACAATTACCAAGGCTTCAACCAAGCTCTTTACGACTTCGTTGATCGACGTCGTAACGAAAGTACTGGAATCATAGACGATGTAACCTTCCAGCCCTTGTGGCAGTTGTGCCTGAATGCCCGGAAACACCGCCCGCACACCCGCGATTACGTCGAGCAGATTTGCTGTCGGCGCGATCTGGATACCGATGAAAACACCGGTCTGTGCATCGAACCCCACCTGGACATCGGTGTTCTGAGACCCGAGTGTAACGGTGGCAACATCCTTCAGGCGCACGATCGCACCATCAATCTGCTTGACCACCATTTCTTTGAATTCGTCGGCTGAATGCAGATCCGTCTGCGCCGTCAGCACCGTCTGGGTCATTTGACCGCGCGTGGTACCTATGCCGGAGATGTAATTGTTGGCCGCAAGTGCGGTCCCCACATCACCTGCCGTCAATCCATAGGCGGCCAGCTTGTCGGGTTTCAGCCAAGCCCTCAATGCGAAAGTTCTGCCGCCCAGAATTTCAGCTGTCTGAACGCCGTTAACCGTTTGTAATTTGGGTTGGACCACGCGTGCCAGATAATCGGTGATCTGATTGCCCGCCAAAACGTCGCTGCGGAAACCAATGTACATCGCATCGATCGTCTGGCCGATGGAAACCGACATGGTGGGCTGCTGTGTGCCGGACGGCAATTGATTGATCACCGAGGACATCTTGGCGTTGATCTCGGTCATTGCCGCGTCGGCATCATAGTTGAGACGGAGGTTGACTGTGATGGTGGACGTGCCGCTTGTGCTCGACGAGGTCATGTAGTCGATGCCGTTGGCCTGGGCGATGGCATTTTCGAGCGGCGTCGTGATGAAGCCGGCAATCACGTCGGGTGCCGCGCCCGGATAGACGGTGGTCACCGTGACGACAGCATTCTGTGTGCGCGGAAATTGGCGGACCGTCAATGTGCGGAAGGACTGATACCCGATAACGACAATTAGTGCGCTCACCACTAAGGCAAGGACGGGGCGCCGGATAAAAATGTCGGTGATGTTCATCGCCGCGCCTCAGTTGGGATTTGCCGGATCAGCATTTGGATCGTTCGCTGGCTGCACCGAATTGTTGACAATGACCGGCGAGCCGTTACTCAGTTTCAACTGGCCGGAAGTCACTACGATCTCTCCGGCACTTAATCCCTTCGTCACCGCAATCTGATCGCCGCGCGCCTGACCGGTCGTGACAAATTTCTGACTGGCGACGAGTTGTGGCTTTCCGTCCGCTCCCTTGCCCTTGTCGGTCACCACATAAACGACATTGCCATAAGGATTGATGGTAACGGCGGTCTGCGGCAGGGTGATATAGTTTTGCGGTTCACCGACCACCACGGACACATTGCCGAACATACCGGGCAAAAGCTTGCGATCGGAATTGGAGAGACTTGCCCGGATCGTTAGATTGCGGCTCTGGCTATCCACCAGCGGGCTTATCGCCACGATCTTGCCGTCAAATGCTTGATTGCCGTAGGCATCCAGCGTTGCGGTCACCGGCTGACCAACTTTGATTTGTGACAGAGCCTGCTGGGGCATTGAGAAATCAAGTTGAATGGGATCCAGCAGCTGCAAGGTTACAACAGCGGTTCCGGCAGCAAGATACTGACCAAGGCTAACCAGCTTGACGCCAAGGTGCCCATCAAAGGGCGCACGGATCAAATATTGATCAACCAGCGCCTGCTGCGCCACAACTTGCGCCTGTGCGGCCCTCAAAGTTGCGAGATCACTATCAACCTGTGACTGCGGAATGGTGTTCGACTTGATCAGTTTAGAATCGCGATCATAGGTGATCTGCGCATTATCCACGGTGGCTTGATACTGCTGCAGTGTGGCGATCTGCTGATCGGCAAGCAACTGCACGATCAGATCGCCTTTCTTGGCATCCTGACCATCCTGAAAGCCGATTTTCTGCACGATGCCCTGAACCTGTGCCGAAAGGTTGGCACCTTCGACGGCATTGAAACCGCCCACGGATTGCAACGTCGTCTGCCATGGGCTCATCGCCGCAGTGATCGTCGAAACGGTTTGCGGCGGTGTCTTGAGATTGGCCAGATAGGCCGCGATCATGCGATTCTTGAATGCCTGAAAGCCGAAAATACCACCCAGGATCAGACCTATGACGATCAGCATTATAACCATGCGTTTTATCATGGCTTCAAACTCTACTCTTCAAGGACAGGCCGGTACGGCGCTTGATCAGTGCCACCCCCGCCGCGTCTTACGGTAAATGCTGCTCCGCCTGCGCTGCCGCAGGCTCGCCGCCGCCCTGGTTGAAGCTTGCGGCGTTCAATTCGGTAACCCTCAAGCACAGCGGACCAGTCAAACGTCATTGCAGACCTCCTTTTCTGAGTGAGTAGGCGTTTAGTACCAGAGGTAAAGATGCCTCGATTCTCAATAGAAGAACTTGCCGCCGCTTGCCCCGCCCTGGTAAGTAAAACTTAAAAACAGTGGCATAGCGATCTTCAGCGCATTTGGAATGCTAACCCGACGAATCCTAAAAAACTCGAAACAACACGTAGCTGAACGTTATTGTATGAACCTGTTGCGTGAGAACTCAAGCACAGATTTGCAATGTGGCAACCCTCGGGACATGAATTGGCACAGTTCCATCCGTCAAGAACTATCGATATCCCATTTACGCGACGCGTCATTGAACTCATGTATACGAGGAAAGTTCAACCGGCGAAACGCTGTTCTGGTACTCCAGTTACACCAAGCCCGGTGACGGAAAACAGGCTGCCGCGCAACACTCCATCCTCGGGGAAGCGCGGCAGCGGCGGTTTTGCCATGGAAGTAACATAGAGGATGTCGAGATTTGGCCCGCCGAACATCACACTCGTTACCTTTTTGACCGGCATCTCTATGATGCGGTCGACAGTCCCGTCTGGTCTGTAACGTATAACTTTTCCGTCATAGACCTGCGCATTCCAAAGGCATCCCTCGGAGTCAACTGTGGATCCATCCGCGGCCCCGCCGGTTGATGTATCGAGCTTGGTGAAGGTTCGCCGGTTGGCAACGGTTCCGTTGGCTTGATCATAGTCATAGGCCCAGATTTCACCGGACCAGGAATCGGCAAAATAGAAAGTTCCACCATCGGGGCTCCAGCATGGACCATTCGAGACGATGATTCCGTCATCCAGTTTTTGAACGCTAAGATCAGTGTCGATCCGGTAAAGCGCACCATTTGGCCCGCTTTCCATAGTATCCATGGACCCGGCAACGAAACGCCCCTGCTTGTCGACCTTGCCATCATTGAGGCGGTTGGCATGTTTCTCAGGTTCCGGGTCGTGGATCAGTTCGACGTCGCCGGTCCTGAAATCCAGGAGATGAAAACCTCTCGCCAACGCAACGAGTGCGCCGGTTCCATCCTTGCGCAGGGCCATCGATCCGATCTTCATCGGAACATCCCATGAGCGGATTTCGCGACCGTCAGCCGTGGCGCGGAAAATGCGGCCATCAAAACTGTCGATCCAGTAAAGCCGCTGCTGATCCACGTCCCACAAGGGTCCTTCACCCAGCGTCGTTTTCACGTCCACTACAACATCGATCTTCATCTTCTCTCCTCATCCCCTGAAACGTGGTTCCGGCAATCCGCGAACGCCGAGCCCGTGAACGGCAAAGACACAGCCCGCCTCCCGTTCGCGCGGATAGGTATTGCTGAATGGTCGTGCCATCGACGTGACGAACGCAACATCAAGATCGGGCCCGCCAAACGTGATACTCGTGGTGGATTGGGCGGGCAGACCGACAATGCGGTCCACAACGCCATTCGGATCAAAGCGGATCAATCGTCCCGAATAAACTTCAACACTCCAGACATAACCTTCCGCATCGACGGTCGCCCCATCGGGGTAGCCGCGCAAGGCGTCGAACGTGGTGAACACGCGCCGGGACAGAACCGCCCCGGTAGCGGTGTCATAATCATACGCATAGATCGTTTTTCTATGGCTGTCGGCGAAATAGAGGATTGACCCGTCCGGGCTGAAACAAGGGCCATTTGAACAGATGATCCCCGTATCCAGCGTATGAACCGAAAGATCAGTATCGAGACGAAAGAGCGTTCCCAACGGGTCGCGTTCTTCAAAATCCATCGAGCCTGCAATGAAACGGCCCTGGCGATCCACCTTTCCGTCATTCAGGCGCGGCCGCAGTTCACCCGGATGCGTTTTATGCAGAACGGTTGCTTCTCCGCTGTCGAAATCAAACGCATAAAATCCGTCTCTCAACGACAAAATTGCTCCGCCACCTTCCCGTAGCGCCAGAGATCCGATTGGCTGATCAAGCTTCCAAACTTTTAGGTGGCCGCCATTGAAATCACAAGAATAGATAGCCGGGCCGTAGGAATCGATCCAATAGAGACGTTGCTCTTCCACATCCCAAAGTGGACCTTCACCGAGCTGGTTTTGATCCGTACTGAAGACTTCGATGCGCAGCATGGTGTCCTCCTAGAATGCGACATTGTCGCCGCCCTTGAGTGCAAGTATGTCTCTGGCTTCGTCGGGTGTCGCAACTTCCATTCCGAGGCCTTCGATGATCTTGCGTGCGAGCAGCACCTGCTCGGCATTGGATTTCGCAAGTTTGCCTTTTCCCGCCCAAAGACTGTCCTCAAGTCCGACGCGAATGTTTCCACCGATAGCGGCGGCCTGTGCGGCAATGCGCAATTGGCTCGCCCCGGCTCCCAGGACCGACCAGCGGTAATTGTCACCAAACAGGCGGTCTGCCGTGCGCTTCATATGAGCGACATCTTCAGGATGTGTCCCGATGCCGCCGAGCAGCCCAAAGACCGACTGCACGAAGAACGGCGGTTTCACCAGATTGCGGTCGGCAAAATGCGCCAGATTGTACAGATGCGCGATATCGTAGCATTCGAACTCGAAACGTGTGCCATTGTCGTAGCAGGTAGCCAGAATATACTCGATGTCCTTGAAGCTATTGCGGAAGACCAGGTCGCGTGTGGCCTCCAGATGCGGCTTTTCCCAGTCAAACTTGAACTGCTTGTACTTGTCGGCCAGGTGATAGAGCCCGAAATTGATTGAGCCCATATTGAGCGAGGCCACCTCCGGCTTGAAAGTCGCAGCGGGTTTGACCCGTTCCTCGACCTTCATGTAAGGGCTGCCGCCTGTCGTTATATTGATCGCGGCATTTGTGTTCTGTTTGATGCGCGGCAGAAACTTGGCGAAGGCCTCAGGTGTCTGGTCGGGTTTTCCTGTTTCGGGGTCGCGGGCGTGAAGGTGAAGGATTGCCGCTCCGGCTTCTGCCGCTGTCAAAGCTTCCTGTGCGATCTGGTCCGGCGTGATGGGCAGATACGGTGACATTGTTGGTGTATGGATTGCACCGGTGATCGCGCAGGTGATGATAACCTTGCCCTTTAGGCTTGAACCATTGGATATCTGTGTCGTCTCGCTCATTGTCCGAACTCCTGCGTTGATTTTTTCTTGTGTGCGGCAAGCGCCATGAGATTGCGATCACGCCAAATCTGCCGTTCGATCAGTTTATCAGCTGGCAACCGCGCGCGCCGGTCAGCCTCGACAGAATTCAGGACGTCACCTGCCCAATCGACACGCCGCAGCATCTGCGGAAACAGTCGCTCGTAAATTATCTGGTAGCGATCCACGTAGTCACGCACACCACCCGGCGCGTTTAGATCAATCGTCTCAAACGGCCCCATGAACGACCAGCGCAGGGCAAGTCCATCACGGATACCGATGTCGACATCTTCGACCGTTGCATAGCCATCGGCAACGAGCCGGAATGCTTCCTCCAGCAATGCGCCCTGCATTCTATTCATAATAAATCCGTCCAACTCGCGTTTCATCACCAACGGCGCGTGACCGGCAGCGACAAGGAATGCGTGCGTACGCTCAATTATCTCCAGTGACGTCCATGGAGCGGGAACAACCTCAGCCGCAGGAATGAGATAGGGCGGATTGATAGGATGAACGACAAGACAGCGATGCCGACGCGTTAAGTGTGCCGTAAACGCTGAAGGCAGCAATGCCGATGTCGAGCTTGCTATGATAGCATCGGGATCTGCTGCTTCGTCAAGCCGAGTGAACACCTTGATCTTAACGCCGAGATTTTCAGGTGTATTTTCCTGGATATGGACGGCATCCTCAAGTGCCTTGCCGAGATCGGTTTCCGGTTCGATCCGCGCCAGCACCTCTCCCGGCATATTACCATTCAAAAGATCGTGGTGTTCGAGATCACCAAGTATATCGCTGATATAACTCAGGCCCTGTCCGACGGCATCCGGGGACTGATCCCACATGCTCACCCTGTAGCCAGCTCTGGCAAAGCTTATAGCCCATGCCCTGCCGATGAAGCCGCACCCGACGATGGCTATCTTTTGCATCACGCGCTCCTCCTCAAAGGGTTTCGACATTACCGTCAACACCGAGCGACTGGCCCGAAATGTTGACACCAGCATTGGACAACAGGAAGGCGACCATGCTTGCCACGTCGTAGGGGCTGACCATGCGCCGGAGCGAAACATTCTCCAGATAGCGTTCCGTCATTGCTTCGTGGGAAAGTCCAAGCTGCTTGGCCCTGTTGCTGATGACATTCTCGATACGTGGCCCCTCGACAATACCGGGCAAGATCGCATTGACTCGGATCGAATGCGGCCCAAGTTCCTTTGCCAGACTCTGGGTGAAACCGATCACGCCAAACTTGGCCGCTGAATAGGGTGTACGGTACGCATAGCCGTGGCGACCGGCCGCGGACGACATGTTGACGATCGACCCGCCTCCAGAGGCTTTCAACAGTGGGACAGCAAGGCGCGTGCAGAGGAATTGTCCGGTAAGACAGATATCGATGCATCGCCGCCAGTCATCTGTAGTGATTTCATCCACGCTCCCCGTTGGTCCGGCAATCCCGGCATTGTTGATGAGCGCATCGAGACCGCCGAGGGTACTCGTTACTTCAGCGAACATGCGTTCGACATCGTCCTCACGCGACACATCTGCGAGCATAGCGTGAATTGGTGTGATTGCCGTGCGCGCTTCGTCGAGCGCCGTTTGCGACACGTCGCAGATGACAACGCGAGCCCCCAGTTTCGAGAGCGTGGCAGCGATTGCGAACCCAATGCCTGAACCACCTGCAGTGACAAGCACACGCTGGTTGCGCAAACCACCCAGGAATTCATCAGCCGATGCCGGAGCAATCCTGTTCATTATTTTTCCTTTCGTTAAGACCGCTTTTCGCGAAGAGCCATGACAGCGCCCAGCACCACCAGACCGAACAGAATCGCTCGTGTTGCGTAGGGCAGTGTCGTTCCCGCCAGAAACATTTGCAGTGCCGTGAGCAGAAGTACGCCGCCAAGCATGCCCAGATAGTGGCCGCGCCCGCCGGTGATCAGTGCACCGCCAACGACGACCACAGCGATGGATGGCAACAAATAGTCATCACCCATGCCAAGGCTCGCCTGTCCGGAGAATCCCGTCAGCAATATGCCCGCAAGCCCTGCACACAAGCCTGAAAGGACATAGACAAAAATCAATGTACGGCCGACCGCGATGCCGGAGAGTTGTGCGGCGCGCAGGCCATTGCCGATGCCATAAACCCGTCGGCCAAACGCCGTGCGTCCCAACAGCAAAACTCCGGCAATCACGAACATCACCATGAAGACTACAACCGGAGTAACGGCCAGTATCTTTCCGGTCATGAACCAACGCAGCATCGGTGATGAGAAACCAGCCGGTGTGCCCTGCGAATAGATCAAAGCGCACCCTTGCAAGATGCCGTTCATCGCCAGCGTCATGACGATGGGCGAGATGCCGAGCACGACAATCCCGACTCCGTTGATCAAACCGATGAGGCACGCAACCAGCAGGACAAGTGGCAAGGCATAGAACAGGGCCGCGTCCGAACCGTTAACGATCCCTGCCAGCAATATGCCGGATAGCCCAATTGTCCAGGGAACGGACAGGTCAAGGCCGCCTGTTAGAATAACTGTCCCCTGCCCCAGGGCCAACACGGCTAGAAAGCTCGAAAGAACAGCGAGAGAATTCCAGTAAGTCGGGTTGAGAATTGTTCGCCCAAGCCAAAACTGGGTTACGAGCACAACAAGAAACAGACAGAGATAGGCGGGCAAAGCATAACGGATTGTCTCGCCGTTGCGGGAGAGAAAGGGTACCGGGCTCAGATTGCCGGTAACAGGCTGCGTTGTCTTCAGCCGCCGGTCTGCCTGATCAAGCTGAGACGGTAACAATCCCTGCCGCCATGCCGTCAAACGAGATTTCACGCCGCGTAACTGCAGCGCGAGGACCGACTGACCGGAGATAGAGCTGGCCAGTACGGCAAGGATCAGAATTGTCCCTTCTGCAATTGTCGAATAATAGGCAGACACATTGAGAACCAGCAGGATATTGACGACCATCATCAGAATATAGGCACCGAAAACAGTACCAACCGGACCTCCACGCCCGCCTCCCAGACGTGTGCCACCGACGACCACGGCGGCAAACATCGACAGAAGCAGCGGATTACCAACCAGCGGGTCTCCGCTCCCGGTCTGTGCACTGATGAATACGCCTGCGAGGCCATAGCAACCACCCGCAATGACATAGACCAGAAAACGTACGAGCGGCACACGTATGCCTATGGACGCTGCCGCGTCGGGATCGCTCCCAACCGCATAAAGTGCTGTGCCAAAGCGCGTATTCTTGAGCCACATCCACGCAAGGATAACCGCTGCGATGACAACCAGCGGCATTGGAAGCCAGCCAGGTATAGCGTCTCCCAGATAGAAGTTCGCAAGTTCCGGGGCTACGAACCCGCCCGGCTTATCCATGACCAGCAACGTCACGCCCTGTATGATGAACATGGTCGACAGTGTGACGACGATGGGCTGCAATCGAAAGAAGGCGATGAAGATACCGTTGAAAGCGCCTGTTGCCATGCCGATACCCACGCCGACACAGGTCCAGTAGAACACGCTCGTTTGCGCAACGGCCGGGTCCATGCTCTGTGCCAGCACAGCATTCACAAGAGAAATAACGGCACCGGCCGATAGATCAAATCCACCCGAGAGTACCACGATGGTCTGACCAATTGCCGCCAATGCAGATGTTGCGCCGCCACTCGACAGAAACGAAACATCAAAATAGCTGAGCGGACCCGTACTGACGAAGTCCACGATGCCCAAGAGACCAAAAAAGACGGCAATCGCGATCAACATCGCGCGACGTTCGGCTGGCATCTTGAACAACCTGAGACGATTGCTGCTTGCAGAGGTAATGCTGTTCATCGTCATTCGGCGGCCCCCTGCGCTGAAACCACATGACCCAATGCCGGGCGCATGATTGCAGCCTCCGTCAATTGATCGCGTGACAGGAACGCTGCCGAACGCCCCTCGTAGAGGACCAGAACACGATCACACAAATGGACAAGTTCAGGAACTTCGGTCGAGTGCAGGAGGATAGAGCCGCCGGCGGCGGTATAATTGCGCATCATGAGATAGAGCTCGTGCTTTGTACCAACATCGATGCCGCGTGTTGGATCGAACAGCAGCAAAATCCGGCTTTGCGCAACAAGCCACTTGGCGATGGCGATCTTTTGCTGATTGCCGCCGGAAAAAGCCCCGGCCCGTGTCCAAAGGGCGCGCTTGTCAATCTCAACGGTCGAAAAGGCTGCCCGAACGGCTTCCTCCTCTAACTTTCGCCTGATCAGGCCAAACCGGGAAAAGCGGTCTATGACCGGCAGAGATGCATTCAGGGTACCGTTCAACTTGAGAAACAGCCCCTCGGTCTTGCGATCCTCAGGAACCAGTCCAATCGCAATATTGGGCTCAAGGGCATCAGATGGCGAGCTGAATCTGACCTTGCGGCCGTCCACCAGAATGTCTCCGTCTTTCACTTCCGTCATACCAAAACAGGCAAGAAAGAGGTCGAGTTGTCCCATCCCTTGCAGCCCTGCAATGCCAAGAATTTCCCCTCTGCGCAGATCGAAACTGACATCGTGCAATTTGGCTCCTGCCCGCAGGCGCCGCGCGCCAAGGACCGGATCTCCAAAAGCAAAATCGCTCGGCGGACGCTGCGGAAATGTCTGGGCGATGGTCCTGCCAACGATGCTTTCGATGACCTGCGCGTCTGTAATCCCGGCCACAGAACCAGTGGTTATGTGACGCCCGTTGCGCAGGATCGTCAGCGTATCGCAAAAGGCTCTTACTTCGCGCATGCGATGCGTGATAAAAATGACCGTTGTGCCTTGCGCTTTGAGTCTGGAAATAATCCGTCCCAACCATTCGACATCACTTCCGGCAAGCGTCGATGTTGGCTCATCAAGTAAAAGGATACGAGGCTTCCGGTAGAGCGCACGCGCTATCTCGATCTTTTGTTGGACAGCCAGATCAAGCGTACCAATCTCTGCATCGAGATCGACGGAAAATTCCAGATCCTCCATATGCCGGATGATTGCACGCCGTGCCCGTGACCGGGGGATGATACCGGCAAACCCGATGGGAGCGTATGGCATCAGCATATTGTCCAGCACACTCAGATCGCGGACGAGGCTCATTTCCTGGAAGGCTGTTTGTATCCCGCAAGCATGCGCAATACGTGGAGATTTGAGCGTCACGATCTGCCCGAACACAGAGATATGCCCCTCATCGGGGCGAAGCAGCCCCGAGAGCAGTTTGACAATAGTCGACTTTCCCGCACCATTCTCGCCGAGCAAGGCATGCGTACTACCGGGTGCGACGCTGAATGAAACCGCATCGACGGCCACGGTCGCACCGAACGTCTTGCGCACGTTCGTTACTTCAATGGCCGATTGTTTGAAGTCGCAATTCATCGTGCTGGTCCCGCTCACGTGATTCAAATTTCGCCCTGTGAAGAGCGGTGAACCGCTCCTCACAGCAGCAATCAATTTTCAGGCTGGCCGACCAGTGCAGCGTTCAGACCGATTTCGGGTGTTTGTTCGGAGAAGATCGAGGCAAACCAGCCAGGATTGGAAACAATTGCCGGTTTGAATGCGTTGCAGCCCGCTTTCATCTCTGCCCAGCTCCCTTCCTGGCAAAGCTTGATCGTCTCGTTTGTGACAAGTGGCAACGGCAGGACCGTCTTCTTCGGAACGTCCTTGCCCTCAATTGCCTCGACTGCAAGTTTCAGGGCCAGCGCACCCGAATAGGGTGGAGACGCATAGGAAATTCGCGGCGCTCCAAGCGGAAGATATGGCGATGTTGCTCCTTCGGCTTCCGTACCCGCCGGCAGCATCTGTATACGGCCGCCGTTCGAGCCCTCACCCGCACATGGCAATAACTCAGTGGGTTTTTTGCCCGCTTCAAGTTGCATCGAGTTTGCAGTGAAACAGCCGACCTGCATCCACAGACCGTTAATGTCATTCCAGTTGCGGGTCGCGAGGATCTTGGACAGTTCAGTGCGGGCAACGGCCTGGCTCCACATACCCACCGCTTCTCCGACAATCTTGATATCCGGGTATTTGGCAAAAACTTCTTTTGCTGCTTTCGTGCGAAGGTTGTCCACCGAAGTGCCCGGTACGCCTGTAATGGCGATAATATTGCCCTTGCCATTCAGTTTCTTGACCAGCCATTCTGCAGTGACCCGCCCGGCCTCTTCCTGGTCTATCGCAACGTTATAGGCACATGGTTCGGTAATTTCGCCATCATAGGCGAATACCTTCACGCCCTTGTCGCAGGCGTTTTTCACCACCTGGTTCAAAGCCGTTGGGGAGATGGGGAAGACGATGATTGCCTCTGCACCCGCCTGCACCATCGCATTGATCTGCTGAATCTGGCGCTGTGCGTTGGGACCTGCGACCTGAACCTGCAAATCCACCTTGTCGGCAAGGCTCTTATGCGCTGCCATGGCCTTTACCATATTGGCGGCTTCAGCCTGCCAGTCATTTCCGATAAAACTCATGCTGAGAAAAATTTTGTGCTTTTCTGCCGCGTCAGCATGGCCAACGAGGGCTGCACTTGCCGCAATACCTGCACAGACGGCTACGCGCCGGATGCGTGATCCAATACTCATAATCTTCTCCTCCCCACAGTCGAAACGTCTCCCAAGAAGCACCTCACTGCCACTTGCCGTCTCGTTGGTGAAAACGTAACACCATTTGATCAAAGATCAATGATAAAATATGATTGATCAGAAAACCGCGCTTGAATGCTCGCAGAGCTCTTGACGCATCATCATGAAGGCTGCATTTCCAAATGGAATTGCATGCTACGATCCCGGAAAGGTGAGAATGCTTGGGAATGACTGAAGCCGGTTACAGAAAGCCAGGAGTTGAAATCCTGCCTCTTTCTAAAGAAACGCTGCAGGACAAGGTGTACCGTCAGATCACAAATCTCATCCTTGAAGGCAGTATCGTGCCAGGCGAGATGGTTACTGTGCAGAGTCTTGCCGACGCGTTTGGTGTCAGTGCCATGCCGGTACGCGAGGCATTGCGCCGCCTGACCGCGGCCAACGCATTGACCGTAGTTTCCGGACGCTCAATCGGCATCCCGCCTCTGAGCCACGCCAAACTGACAGACCTTCGGGATGTCCGAAGTGAGGTGGAGGCGATTGCCGGTGCCTGGGCGGCAAAACGGATCGGCAATGATGAAATCGAAGCATTGAGATTGTTGCTGGATACACTTGAGAAGGCCAATGCCGCAAGCGATGTTAAATCTTACCTGCATGCCAATCACGCATTTCATTTCTCAATCTATCGGGCATCCGGCTCCGAAAGCATTCTGAACATCATTGAGAACCTGTGGCTTCAGGTCAGCCCATATTTCAACATGCTTCATGACTCCGGCAATTACACAACGGCCAATACACACCATCAGGCCATGTTCGACGCACTCTGCGCGCGCGATGAAAATGCGATCAAGATCGCGATTAAAGCGGATATTGAAGCAGCCTATGACGTTCTTGCAGAACTTATGAACTAGAGCGGAGAGATTCCGGATCTGCCGCAAAGTTTGTGCAAAAGGGGTGGCTGATTGATCCTATGGCACTGTCTTTAAAAACGATACCGTATGCCGAAGGTGTTTGCATTCGAGCCCTCGCCCATATTCCCAAAAGTTCCATCGCCTCCGGACCGGTGATGCAATTGCCACGTTACTTCCAGATTGGGAGCACCGCGCCAGCGTAGCGATACCTCGGGTCCGAGAAATCCGAGGAACGATGCATCGCCATTATACCGGATTTCGCGTTGCTTTTCGATTTCGGTCTCGCCTGTAACCGCGCTAAAACCAGCAGTAAAAGCAGGTGAAATAACAACGTTGCCAATCACCAGGCCTTGATATTTTAACCGAACGCCTGCCCAAGCTTCGCCGGACATATCGTCGTCAGCACCAAAACGCACTGCCGCACCAGCAACCCCGCCCAGCAGAAATCCGGCTCCAAGATCATAAACATCCCGCCCATAGGTCACCCCCAGAAAATAGTTTTTGGTGTAGTCAACGCCAATAATGTGAAAAGCACCTCCTGCCGTGTTTCTTGCAAAAGGCCCACCCAGAACGGTTACGTCGTTGCGAGTGGCCGTTTGACCGGGTGCCAAGAAAGGATCTGAGGTTGCAAAGTGAATGAAAGGGTGACTTTTTTCAGCGGCGACGGCGAGAACCGGGTGAAAGCCGGAAATTGTAACGCTGAGGAACGCGGCCACCGCAAACGAATGCAAAGACTTCATGCTTGCTCCCCCGTGTTAAATGGGTGAACGAATCATTAACCTAATTGAGACCCCTGCCAGGTCGAAAAATCAACAACATCTTGGTCGCATCCTTACGGCTGCCGACACAAGACACGGTTCAAAACGTGCCGGCATATTGGGCGCTGAGACATCACTGACAATCGCGCAACATACTGCCAAAAGCCGTATGTTCCCGCGTGGCATTTACACTCGGACATCCGGCGTCGGACCAGAACTTGCTCTGCTCGGATTGCCTGGTGGGAAATCTGCACTCGTCTTGGCCGTTCACCAATCCCATGCTCGATAATAAACCATCGCCTTTACTGACAATGCCAGGAGACAAACGTTACGGCACGTCACAAAGGGGTATCGGCTGCAGGGGGCGTGCCGGATGATCTTTGCCGTACTGAGCAATGATCGGCTCCAGATTTTCTTTCGGCCAAAATTTTGGAACACCGATTTCTTTCAAACAGGATTCATTCCAATATAATCCTGACTTCGATAGCGACCGGCCGCTCGCCACGGCTTTGGCGATGGCAGCTATATCGGCTGACTCCGGGTAGATGTAGAGCGTCGTTGGATTGTCTTTCACCATGGAGATTATTTGTCCAGCGTCCGATTCAGTCCAGCTGGTGCAGCCGTCGCTGCGCCCGCCAGCGTATTCCACCAGCTTTCCGAGCGGAACGAATCCATCCCGATTTGCGTAGCGGCTCTCCGGATTTTTCTTCAGGCAAACGCCTGCCACCACTGCGGCTGCGTGCCCGCCAATAGCGCGCTGTCGCGCGTTTGCCGTCTCGCCCTCGCCATCAAACTGGATAAACGAGCGAAGCAGCGCCGCATCTTTCGTCCCCGAGACACGGTAATAGCCCTTGAAAGATGTTTTTGTTTCGCCCGTCACGTACATACCGCCGGCCGTAAGGTTCGAATCCATCGCATTACCGAAGTTCCTGGCACACTCTCGACCGTTGGCAAAATCTGCAACGCCCTTTAAATTCCGGCCACTGCCGTGCCCGGAGGAAATGACACGAAACGTCTGGGCAGCTTCACAGATAGTGTAAAACCGGCCTCCCGATTTACCGTCATTCAGATCGTTTGGACGCGTGGCGTCCATCGCAAAGTAGCAGGGATTCTTGACCGTGCCTTCCCGCACCTTTCGCACGTAAAGCGCGCGTGCCCGCTGCAAGACCGGTGGAGCGATTTGACCCTCGTTTTCACCGATATGGACTTTCAACCAAAGAGGAGTGTCCATTTGTCGTTCTGCGGCAAATAATTGCGGTGAGGCCGAGAATACCAGGGCGCCGACGCAGAGGCAGAGTAGACTGATGCTGCTCAGAAAAGTGTATCTCGACCACACTAGTTCACATCTCCTATTGAAACATTTGCCGTTCTACATCTTGTTACGGGTCGAAGTCATCAGGGGAGGAAGCTGACCCTGCACAAGCGGCGTAGAGACATTGCTTTGGACGTCGTTGAGAGGAATTTGTCTCATCTCCAAATATGAACAAGTCTTCGATGATTTTGTATATCCTCTACAGAGATAAATTCCTTGCCATCCCAACCTGCTTCATTGGCCAAGCTGATAATTTCTGGCTGGTCATCGAAAAATAACGGTTTCTCATCGGGTGAAATATCGAGGGCCCGATTGATAGCTTGGAAGAATTGGCGCTCTTTCTTTGAGAAGCCGATGCTGGCGCTGTAAAAGATGCCATCAAAGTGGTGTCGAAAACCAAGATCATCCCATAGATAGCGTGCTCGATAATGTTCCTGGCCCGTGGCAAGAAACAGCTTAATTTCTCCGTCATCAGCCAAGCGCCGCACCAGCTTCATGACGTCATCATTAATGAGGGAATCTTTCTCGAACCAATATTTGACAAAATCATCAACGGGGCCAGAGAAGCCGACCGAAGGCAGAATTTTGCGCAGGGCTTCCTTCAAATCACGTCGCCCGCTGGCACACTCCGCCATTGGTGAAAGATGACGAAAACCATCTATTCCAAAGAATCTGCGTTGAAAGCCGCCGCGGTCAACGCCAAGGTCTTTCTCTATGTTCAAATCCCAGGGTTTTCTCAATGATGGGTTTGCGTGCCATCCATTTATAAGAACGCCATCAACGTCGAAGAAAATGATCATACCGTCCTCCAAACTGGTATGAGGAGAATCTAAGCGATGTTCGGTTGTTCAATCAAATCACGTTAAATTCGCTCGCAGTTTTAGTTAGAAAACCGATCGCAAAAAGATGAGGAACGATACGACCAGCTTCAACCATCATCTATCCTTCGCGATCGAGGCGCACACAACGGAGAAGCCGTCACCGCTTCCAAAAGCACACGGAAAAAGCCGCAAGGTGCGTATTATTCCGAGCCTCGTTTCTTCAAGCATAAATTTCATATTATAATTCATATTATGTGTGTGTATCCGCACACTTCTTCAAAATTTGCGCGGAGATACGCACATAATCAGACGTATCCAAAACACATAGTCTGGAGAAATCATTGAAATTACAAATAGTTATTAAACATCACACAACTGGCACGGAGCTTGCTTCGGTATAAACCCAAGGACAGTTGATCGTTCCTTGTTACTGATTTTGGGAGACTGACAGGCATACTCTATCACAGTTAGGCTTATATGAGGGGGATAGGCCAAGTTACTGAACAGCGTGCACTCACAGAGTCTGTTGTGATAGCGAAGTCATGTCGTCCGGGAGTAATTCCAAATAGTTGGAACTTTGCTTGTTCTCAGTTGCTGTGAAAAAATGGAGGAATCTTTCATGACCTTACCGACAGTGAAGTCACAAAAAGCCAATACCAATGAAACGCCGTTATCTTTTGATGCTTCCAAATGGAACGCAATTATTTCTGTTGCGACAAAGGAACCGTCGGACGACAGCAAGCGCAAGCAAGCCGAGGCTTTGGGTATCGAATGGGAGCGGCCTAAAGGCGACAACCGATCGGCCAAATATATCATTGAAAACTCTCCCATGCTGAAAGACCTGATTGATCACAAAAACGGAGGCAAGAGCCGCCCGGACGTTGGTGACATGAAGGATGGCCTGAAGAAGCTTGTTGGCGACTACGAGAATGACTCTGATGCAGCCTTCAGGGCTGACCAGGTGCTTGAACATATTGAAAAATTCGACAGCGACGGGAAGCTTATTTCGGGCAAAGATGTCGGGAATGGAAAGATCGACGGGATCACTGATTCCGATCAGGTAAAGCACGGAACGGAAGCTGGCCGACTGAAGGATCTGGGCAAGTATGGATTTGAAAATCTGAAGGGTGATCTCATAAAGTCGAACACGTTCTGGGGTGATCAGAAAGCCCGTGAGGATGCGGCACGCCTCGGCATCAAGTGGGTTAGTCCCGAGGGCGATAACCGGTCAGCTGAGGACATAATCAACGACAATCCCCTTCTCAAAAACCTTGGCAACCAGAGCGGTGTAAAGGATAAGCTGAAGGATCGCGTCGGCGACTTCGAACATGATCGCGATGCTGCCTATCGTGCCGTACAAGTTCTTGAGCACATTGAGAAGTTCGACGCTGACGGCAAGATTCAGGACGGCAAGAACGTCGGTAACGATAAAATCAATGGCTTTACCAAGAGCGGTGAAGCCGAACACGGGACTGAAGCCGGACGTCTTCAGGATTTTGGTAAATACGGTTTTGAAAATCTGAAAGGTGAGTTGCCGGATCAGCTCGATCCGAAAGATAACAAGGAAGCGCGCAAGGAGGCAGAAGGGCGTGGTATCGAGTGGGTTCGTCCGGAAGGCGACGAACGATCTGCCAAAGAGATTATCGACGACAATCCCCTGCTGAAGAACATTGAGAACCATGGCAATGCAAAGGATATGCTGAAAGAGCGTGTTGGTGATTTCGACCGGGACGCTGATGCTGCATTCCGTGCGGCACAGGTTCTCAAACATATCGAGAAATTTGACGGCGACGGCAATCTTCTGGACGACAAGAAGGTCGGCAACGAAAAAATCGACGGCTACACCAGCAGCAACGAGGCCAAACACGGTACGGAAGCTGGCCGTCTGCAGGATTTCGGAAAGTATGGCTTCCAGAACCTGAAAGGCAATCTGGACGAGGTGCCCGCAAAGAAGAACGATAGTCCTCCAGCAGCACCGGATCAGGAACCACCGGCGGACGGGAAACCCGGATCAGGCGAGATTACCGACGAGGAGAAAGCACGCAAACAGGCCGAAGCTCTGGGTATCGAGTGGAAGCGCCCGAAAGGTGATGACCGTTCAGCCAAATCCATCATCAAGGACAGTCCCATGCTGAGCGACCTGATTGACCGGAAAGGCAGTAAGGGTCGTCCGGATATCGAGAATATGAAGGAGGGTTTGAAGAAGCGGGTCGGCGATTACGAAAATGATGCTGATGCCGCTTACCGGGCTGCACAGATTCTCAAGCATATCGAGAAATTTGATTCCGACGGGAAGACCAATTCCGGCAAAGATGTTGGGAATGACAAGATCGATGGGATTACTGATTCCAATCAGGTACGGCACGGAACTGAAGCCGGACGACTGAAGGATTTTGGCAAATACGGATTTGAAAACCTGAAGGGCAAGTTTCCTGAGCGATCTGAGTCAGGTAAGGACGAGGCTGCTCGCAAGCAAGCGGAAGCACTGGGCATCAAGTGGGATCTGCCGAAATACGACAAGCGCGATGCCGGGCAAATTATTGACGATAGTCCGCTGCTCAAGAATCTCGGCAATCAGAGCGGCGTAAAAGACATGCTGAAGGATCGCGTTGGCGACTTCGAAAATGATCGCGATGCTGCCTATCGTGCCGTGCAGGTACTTGAGCGTATCGAAAAATATGACGCCGAAGGAAAAATGCTTTCCGGCGATGGTGTCGGCAATCACAAGATCGACGGTTTCTCCAAGAGCGGCGAAGCCGAGCATGGCACGGAAGCTGGACGCTTGCAGGATTTTGGAAAGTTCGGCTTCTCAAGCCTGGCGGGCGTCAGTGACAAATATGGTGACTATCTGAAAAAGAACGGGGATGCCGACGACGCGTCTAAACTGATCGCGAAATATGGCTCTGCTCTTTATGAGAATTTCGACTCCATCAAGGATGCCACGGGGGCCGGGGATCAACTGACGATCAAGGATCTTCAGAAATTCAAGGAAGAGAACCCCAAGCTGATGAGCGACGACCTGAAGAAGGCCCTCGATTTCTGGAGCAAGCCCGGCAGCTTTGATATTCTTGAGACCAGCCACGACAAGCTGCGAAACGGCTCCGACGGAAAACTCTCCCAAAAGGACATATCGGACTGGTTGAGCAATGACGCACCGAAGGATGCAAAAGGCGCAATCGAGTTTGCTGTACGCGCCGCAGACGGCAATGCCGTATCAGGCGTGGAGGTAGAGAAATTTGACGACGAGATTTTCAAAAACCCCGGAAAATACAGTGCTCAGGAAAAGGCCGCCGTCGTACACGATTTGCAGAAAGCATATGATCTCGTCGGAATGGGCAAGCAGGCCGGCATGTGGGACAAGGACCACATCATAAAGAAACTTGGTGACCGGGCCGGAGTTGGCGGAGATCCAGAAGCTGTCCTGAAAGAAATCGAACAGCGCATTACGACTCTCAAGAAGGATCCGGAGGTTGCCAAATTCCTGAATGAGACAGGCGAGAAAACGCTGAAGGACTTTGTCGATAATGATAAAGACCTGAAGAAGGCATTGACGGGCATCTACGACAAGGACATCAAGTCCGGCGCAGAACTCGACAAGTTGTGGAAGTCGAAGTCGGAAGATGGAAAAACCATCGGTCCAACAGAGAACCTTGCGAACTTCTTCCAGGTCGGGAAGATGTACCAGGGAGCTTTGGGAATCAACGATACCAAGGCTTTGCAGGGCGCAGTCAAAAACTCCAAGCACAACGGTGAAGTCCAGGACGTCTACGAGAAATCAATGGTCTCCGGCGATCGTTTCAAGGAACTACTGAAAAACCATTCCGCCGAAGAAGCAATGAGCACTTTCAGTCTGGAAACCGCTCTCTACAACGCTGCTTTGGATCCTGAGTTTACGGGCAAGCACGATAAGAAACTCAATGAGAATTTTACCTCCATTGCTGAGGACGGTGCGTTCAAGGATGCGTCGTTTGACGACCTCAAGAAGGCATTCGGTGTAAATGGCAGCGATAAGCTGGATGAAAATCAAGTCGAGAAGATGATCGAGGAAATCGGCAAAACGAATCCCGAATCTCTCATCAATGCAAATGGTGAACCTGCAAAGCCGGATCAGATTCTGGCCGCCTTCCGTGGGCAATGGGAGTTGCTGCGGCAAGGCACCAAAGGGCTTGGGGCCTATGGTCTGATCGATGCCAACAACTCGGCCAAACAGCTTTTTGACAAAGGTATCCAGCATGGGGTGAGCGGACTGCTTCTGGGCGGTATCACCATAGCCAGAGGTATCGGGGCGAACGGCAGCCTGACGGATCGCCAGAAAGCCGATATTGCGATTGGCTCCGTCCAGACGGCCGCACTTTTCGCTGAGGGCGGGGTGAAGAATTACCGCGATTACCTGAAGAGCGCGGGAGTCGATCCCAAGAAAATCGATGATCCAAAGACTTTTAACGAGTACTTGCAAAAGAACGCAAGCCGGTTCGAATTCGGATTCAGAGGGCTTGGTGGAGGACTGGCTAATCTTGCACTCGGGGCCTACAGCATCTTCGATGGCGTAAAGGCCATTAGAAATGGCGATGTAGCGACCGGCGGTGTGAGTATCGCGACTGGTTCCATTGGTCTGCTCGGCGGTGCAGCGGTTACTGTGGAAGGCGGAATGGGTGTAGCCGGTCTTGTGGTTCCGCGCTTGATCCAAGGGTTAGGTGCAGGATTTGGCGTCGCGGGTGGCGTCCTGAGCTTGGCATCGGTGTTCATTTTTGCGGCTATTAACGAAAGCAAGGCTTCGTCTCTCCAGAATGACTATGGAGATCTTTTGGGAGATTATCTGAAGAAATATAAAATCGACGGTAAACCGGATGACAACGTTTGATGTGACTGATCAAGTACCGGTTGCGGACGCCGGAATGGTTCCATCACCGTCGAGATACACGATCGTGGCAACGGCATTGCAAAACCGCAATGCACAGCTCGAAGTGGCCAATACCCGCAGCAGCAAACGCACTTGGTATAAGTACAGCGGCGTTGAAGTTCTGACCTCGGTGGTGAATATCGGCTTGCCGATGCGACGGCATGCCGGATCAGAATGGGGCTTCACTCGGGAGAAATGGTGGTTGGCGATCTCGGTTATGATGGCCGTATTGACTACACGGTTGTTGGCGAAGTGGTAAATCGTGCGAAGCGTGTGGAAAGCGCCTTGCGTGGATTGGCACCAGAAAAACTGGTCGTAATGGCGGCAACTGAAATCACTCTGCAATCGGCAAGCTCTGACATAAAAGTCGACCGACTTGAGCCCTTGGTGATCAATGATGCGTGGCGGATTGGACGTGCCGATTCTGATCGTAGCTGATTCAGTTACACTTTTGTTGTCGTCACCGTTGATCCCCACCCGACAGATGACAAGTTGCTGGTATTATCGGCATGTTTCGGCCATGGATCGGGATTGGGCGGATAGCGGCCTGTCCGCTTCTTGCGACCGAAAGGGGCGGGCCACCATCCAAGAACGCTATTTCAGCGGCAGAAACAGTTCCGCGACCGCCTCGTGCTCCGGCACTTCGGGAAAGAAGCTCAGCCGCTGGCAATAAATCGGGAAGTCGCGTGCTTCCTCGCCGCTGGCCGGAAGCCAGTCACGATAAAGGTAGAGCGCGGCGGGCTCCAGATTGTCGGTGTTACCGACGACGCGCAGCACCGCGCAGCGGCCACCAGGGATCTCGCCGGCCTTGATCTGCTCGCCGTTTGCCTCGATCGGCTGGTCGGTCCCTGCACATAGATCCATGCTGTAATCGGCAGGCGACGCAGGACGCCGCTCGGAACGCCAGACAGTGAAGGTCGGACTTGTCTTGGGGTGCAGGCTCGCCGCCTTGCGCCACGCGATGAACCGTTGGATGGTGGCACCGATCATCACCGGGTCACCCCGATGTTCCATGATCGCCACCGGCGTCGGGGCCACATTGCGGATCATCACGTCGTCAGTGGTAAAACTCTTCTGCATGAGCTTGCTCCTTGCGTTGTCAAGAGGCCCGAGGGCCGCAAACCACGACTCCCATTCGGGAGATTTCCGGAACGACGAAGGCGATTGTCCGAAGCGTTGCCGAAAGGCGCGGGCGAAGGCGTCGGGTGCATCGTAGCCGGCATCCATCGCTACGTCCGTGACGCTTTGGGCGTCCATATAAGCCAGTCGGTGCGAAGCGCGCTTCATACGGGCGAGCTGGACATAGCGATGTACGGACAACCCGAAGGTTGACATGAACTGCCGGTGGAAATGGTATTTCGAGAACGCCGCAACGCCGCTCAACGCTTCCAAGCCGAGATCGTCGTCAAGATGCTGGTCTATGTGGTCCAGCACCCGTTGCATCCGGGCATGGTAGTTTTCAAGTGCTGCCTTCATTGTCAATTCGTCTCTTCCTGCGTGGCAACACCAGCTACACCCTTCCGGATATGCCGCGCTCGACCGATCTTGCGATTTTGGCGTGAATCGATCTGAAATATCCGACGAGTACTTACAAGCAAGTCTGATCTTCGCACGATCCTGCGGTCCGTTGCACGATAGCTCTCCTCAACCCTAAGCACGGTCTTTCAGCCCGAACGGCCGACAGCGTTTGGCTTCGGCTCAAAGAGTTGAGTGCGGCAAATGCCTTGTGCCCGGATTCAAGCCTATGTCGTTCGAAGAGTTCGCCCTCAGGTGAGCAAACTGGAAACACTCTGCTCGTTTGCCGCCCGCCCGATTGCCTCCCCAATCAGAGATGCAACGGATATCCGTCTGATTTTCGATGGCAGATCAGCGGCTACCGTTCTTTCGACAGAATCTGTAACCACCAGCTCTTGCAGGCCGGATTTCATAATGCGCTCAGAAGCACCGCTGGAAAGAACCCCATGAGTCGCATATGCGCAAACTCTTGCTGCACCTTCCTTGAGCAGAGCATCGGTTGCCGCCGCCAGGGTATTTGCAGAATCAACAATATCGGCAATGAGAATACAATCACATCCTGCCACATCGCCGATGACGTCCATGCCTTCCACTGTCAATGCTTGTGATCCACGTCTATCAACAATGGCCAATCCCCTTCCGAGCCGTTGCGCGATGGCCCTGGCCCTTGCTACGCCGCCAACGTCAGGAGAGACGATTATGGTAGTTTCCATATCGTGATGTTCTTTAATATCTCGTACAAAAATCGGCGCGGACAAAAGATCGTCGCTTGGAATATCGAAAAATCCCTGGATTTGGGCGGCATGCAAATCCAGCGTCAAGACACGATCAACACCCGATCTTGCAATTAAATTTGCCACCAGTTTTGCAGAAATCGGTGTGCGGGAGGCGGATTTCGAATTTTGCCGGGCATAGCCAAAATAAGGCAGAACCGCCGTTATGCGGCCGGCAAAGGATCGCTTGAGAGCATCCGTTATAATGAGAAGCTCCATCAAATTGTCATTGATCGGGTATGATGTTGACTGCAGAAGATAAACATCTTCGCCTCGGACATTTTCACGGATCTCAACAAAGATTTCATTGTCATGGAACCGCTTGACCCAACAATCCACCAATGGAAGATGGAGGTAGGCTGCGACTGAATTTGCCAGCGCGCCGTTGGAGTTTCCTGTAATCAACTTCATGGATTGATCCTGCAGTGACATTGACGGGGGCATAGCCAGTCGAATGTTACAGCATGATGACAGTAACCAAGGTATAAAAAACAACCTCATCGTCACGTCTGTTTTCATACAACTTTTAATCGCATAGTTCGCAATATGGTATTACGCCGACGCCACGGAGAGACATACCAGGGAACTGAGAATCTCAAAGAATTGTCCTGCTGAAAAGATCAGCCAGCCAATCCACCATGACCTGCAAGCGAGGAGACAGATGCTGGCGATGCGGATAAAGAATTGCGATCGGCATCGGCTCTGCCCGATGACTGGACAAAACCTCGACGAGGCTACCAGCACGCAACTGCATCTCGACATCGTAGGCCGGTATCTGAATAAGCCCAAGACCAGCTTCGCAACAGGCTATATACGCTTCCGCAGTGTTGACTGTCATGAAACTACGCATCGAAATTTCGGCCGAATGGCCATCTTCGGTATATTCCCACCTTGCGATCCTGCCAGTTGTCGGTGATGCGTAATTGACAGCAAAGTGCCGTCCCAGATCTTTGACCGTTTGAGGCAAGCCGTAACGGGCAACATAATCAGGACTGGCACAGTTTATCAGTGGCAGGTTGCCAAGTTTACGGGCCACCAGACTTGAATCGTTCAGTTCACCAACGCGAACAACGCAGTCAATCCCCTCCTGCACCAAATCAACGGCCCGATCGGTCACTCCCATATCCAATTCGATATCGGGGTATTTGTTGAAGAAGCCGGGCAAGGCGGGAGCGATGATAAGGCGTCCCAAACGGCCAGGTACGTTAATACGCAATCGGCCCTTGGGATTCATCGCACCATGCGTGAATATGGTCTCCGCATCATCGTAGTCTGCCAGCAAGCGAACGCATAAATCATAGTACGCCCGGCCGTCTTCCGTAGCGGCAACACTGCGCGTTGTCCTCTGCAGCAGTCTGGCACCAACCAGTTGTTCCAGTTCGCGGATAGCAACGGAAACCGTTGATCGCGGGACTTGCAATATGTTGGCAGCTTTTGTGAAGCTGCTACACTCAACAACCCGGACAAATATTCTCAGTCGATCGATACGATCCATGCCACGCTCATTGTTCGCTCATTCTGATCAGTGATATCAGAATTTAGCCCTTTATTGATCTAACTTAAACCAACCATATTGCGCATGGAAGACGAGGCATTCGGTCTCGTTTCAGAAAAGCGGCAATAGCAGTGCTTTTTTATGGAGAATTGACATGGTTGATCACAGCATCAAGGGAAAGATCGTGCTTATCGGCGGTGGTGCCAAGAATCTCGGCGGGTTGATTGCCCGGGATCTGGCAGCACAAGGCGCGAAAGCCATAGCCATTCACTACAACAGTGCGGCAACACAGGCCGCCGCAGATGAGACTCTTGCCGCAATCAAGGCGGCCGGTGCCGACGCGATCGCCTTTCGGAGTGATCTGACGACTGCTGCAGCTGTTGAAAAACTGTTTGAAGATGTGAAGGCAAACTTCGGTGCCATCGACATTGCCATCAATACAACAGGCAAGGTGCTGAAAAAACCTTTTGTCGAGATCACTGAGGCCGAATATGATGAGATGTTTGCGATCAACTCAAAGGCCGCGTTCTTCTTCATCAAGGAGGCCGGCAAGCACCTCAGCGACAACGGAAAGCTGGTAACGCTGGTAACCTCGCTGCTTGGAGCCTTTACGCCTTTCTATGCGGCCTATGCCGGCGCGAAAGCACCGATCGAACATTTCACCCGGGCTGCTTCCAAGGAATATGGCTCACGCGGCATATCAGTAAGTGCAATCGGACCCGGCCCGATGGACACGCCATTCTTCTATCCTGCGGAAGGTGCCGATGCGGTCGCCTATCATAAGACGGCCGCTGCACTTTCAGCCTTCAGCAAGACGGGCCTGACGGATATTCAGGATATCATCCCCTTTATCCGCTTCCTCGTTTCCGATGGCTGGTGGATTACCGGTCAAACCATTCTCATCAATGGCGGATACACGACCAAATAGAATTGTTATACCCTCACCCGCCACCCATCTTCCGGTGGCGGGTGAGGCTTTGACTGAACGCGGCGACCACAACCGCAGCGTTGCTTGAGTCGATTGGTCGCTGTCATTGAGCCTACGTTCGGGCAAAACTTCTGTGCTCAAATCCGGGCTCCTCTCCCAGTTGCTGCTTAAACAAAAGCTCGCATAAGGGTTCAATTCTTCGACCCGTTGTGATAAGAACAAATATCCCATCGAGAAAGCAAATGTTTGGCACTGCCCCGTGCGAACAGTGTTTATTTTTGCGCATCAAGAAGGCGAGTAAAATAATGGAAAAGCTCAACCATGACGTAACAGGCAAGATAAACTTGAATTCTGCTTACGATAAACATGAGCTAACATCCTGTTTTCCCATATCTTGCTTTGATTACAGAACTCCTCGAAAGGCGAAGCCTCGTTTCCAGCAATTGATTGAAGCGCGCCGCATACCTGATGCTGGCATTTCAATCAACTTCGAGCAGACAGCCCCAGATATGGCTGCAATTAAAAACGCTGATCGTATTATTTCAACCGGATTCACCTACATCACGGAGAATTCACCAGGACAACTGATCGACTTTTCTTTGCAAAAATGGATTTCGACATGAAACTGGATATCAATTTTCCACCCGATTTCCAGCCCCGCTACGGTTATGCTCGGGATATTTCGAAGCATATCCTGGCGATATTCTCGCATCACAATCCCCAAATGAACAAATTCGTCGCCGATCTGAAGAAACACCGCAAATGTTTCTCCGCGATTCCTCTCGAGGCTGACGCCAAGAGCCTGGAGCCGCGCTGGTTCAATGGCTGGTTTCCAAGCCTCGACTGCATGACACTCTATCATCTCTTGGCCGAGCGCAATCCGGCGACATATGTGGAAATCGGCTCAGGAAACTCCACCAAATTCGCGCGTCGTGCGATCAAAGATCACCACCTGCGCACACGGATCATTTCGATCGATCCGGAGCCGCGCACCGAGATTGACGCGATCGCTGATGAGGTTATCCGCTCGGGCGTTGAGTTCGTCGATATCTCCCTGTTCTCGCAGCTCGACGCCGACAGCGTGGTCTTTTTCGACGGCAGCCACCGCTCCTTCCAGAATTCCGACGTGACTGTCTTCTTTATCGACATTCTTCCGGAGTTGAAGGCAGGAATCGATGTCGGCGTCCACGACGTCTTATGGCCATGGGACTATCCGCCGACATGGGTAGAGCGATACTACAACGAGCAATATATGCTTGGCACCTACATGCTGGCCTTCGGCCGCTCGTTCCCGCTGATCTTCTCATGCGCGCATGCGGCGCGGACGTTCCAACCCGAACTTGCCGAGGTGTTGCCCGAAGAATTGTTTACCGCCTTGAAGGAAAAATCCGGTTATATCGGCGGCAGCGGCATCTGGTTCAAGAAGCCGGCAATTGACTACGGTGTGCATTGATATCCATCCAAATTTCGACGACGAACAACACCAATCGTTGATTATGTTGTCAGCGGCACCGTGCCTTCACCAAGAAGGTCGAGATAACTGCGATACGCAAAGACACGGCTGTCTTTCGACGCATCACTTCTTCGACGATACCAAGAAAGAACTCGAGCCAGGCTTCCCATGCTCCTTGTTCACGAACTCCGTATGCGCTGTGCGGTATCAGGGCGAAAATGTCCTTGATGTGCGCAGCGACAACTCGAAAGTGCCACCTGGCGTTGGGAAATGGCTAGATATCATTTCCCCGACCAAATGATCCAGAGCAGGTATGCGAACAGCCGTACAAAGCGGTTTCACGCGCACGGAGACAGGTCCCATCCAGCAACACTTGCTTGAACCTATCTCAGTTTCGCCTCAGGTTCAGATAATTTCCCCTTCAGCTTCCCATGGTATCGAGCGCCATGGTCTCCTTTGAACAACCCAAGGATGGATAGTTCATTCTTCGATGAACCCGCGCGCCATATCTTACTTGGTACAGAAAGCGGGTTTTGTCTGTTTCCCTCACAAAAGGTTGCAATATGTCAAATCATCCTGATAGCCATCATGCGCGTTCAAACCTCCTTGAATTTGCCAAGGAAACCAACCGGGCCCAGCGATGCTATGAGAATTTCCTGCAGAGCGAATTGACACGATGCGGGATATTCAACCTCGCGCCTGCGCATTTTCAAATACTTGTTGCAATTACCGAAGCAGGATCGACGGTCAAAAATCTGATGGCCAATTCCGGTGTGCACGGCTCCAATCTCTCCTATTATCTCAAACATCTGGAGAAGTACGATTATATCCTGCGAGCGAATGCACGCGATGATCAAAGGTACGTGTTTATTAAGCAAACCAAGAAAGCAAAGGCGTTGATCGCCGATTTGTCGCGCGATGCATCCCGTCGGGTAGAGGCTGCCTGGAATGAGTTGGAGGACAAGAACGCCCTGCATGACGTTCTTGTCAAAATATCGCTTGGTCTGGCAACCATAACCCCGCCCCGCAGAACGTGATTATTGACCAAAGGCAAACGCGGTCAACGCTCTTTTGGGGCCTAGCAGGTTCGTAAGTTGTCGAAAACGATGAATTCCATATCGGATTTGATCGAACTGCCGAACAGGTTAGCATCCACTTCAGGCCAATTACGATCGGGCTCGCTGATGGTGTTGTCACGAAGTTGGCTGTTGTTTCCATTCAGCACTGATCGAAAATTTTGCCACACCTGTCGAATTTGGCTCATTTCATGCGACTATCACAGTGAACAATCATTTTCCTGAAAGGAAACTAGCTGTGGAATATTTGTGTCTCGTCTATTTTGCCGAAAAGAAACTTGCGGATCAATCGGATCAAGAAAAGACCACGTTGGGACGAGAATCGAAGGCATATGATGAGCAGCTTGCTGCAAGCGGACATCTTGTCATGGCCCATGCTCTCGAAAGTCCCAGCAACGCAATAACCGTTCGCGTGCGCAACTCAAAAGTGTCAACAACGGATGGGCCATTTGCAGAAACCAAAGAGATTTTGGGCGGATTTATTTTGATTAAAGCTGGTGATCTCAACGAAGCCATTCGCATTGGCGCAGGTATTCCTTTGGCAAAACTTGGAAGTGTCGAAGTCAGACCAATTCACAACTGGTGACTCTCAATTCAGATGGATGCGGCGTCTGTCACAAGTTTGAGTGAAACGATGCAAGAGGTAACCAGCAATATTTATCGCATGGAATCCCGCCGGATTCTTGCAACGCTGATCAGGCTTCTCGGCAACTTCGAGCTCGCAGAGGAAGCTTTACACGACGCCTTTGTCGCGGCAGCAGAACAATGGCCTCGCGATGGAGTTCCCGTTTATCCTCGTGCGTGGCTTATTTCAACCGGCCGTTTCAAGGCGATTGACAAACTTCGAAGACGCGCTCGTTTCGACGCATCCCTGACTCAGCTGGCTCTCCAGATCGAACTGGATGGGGCGGAAAAACCCAGTGATCGTGAGGAAATAAAGGATGACCGGTTACGCCTGATCTTCACTTGCTGTCATCCATTGCTGACGCCAGACATGCAGCTGGCACTGACTCTGCGCGAGGTATGTGGTCTTAAAACAGAAGAGATAGCACGAGCGTTCCTAACCTCGGCCCCCACCGTGGCGCAGCGCATTGTACGGGCGAAGGCTAAAATACGAGAGGCGTGCGTTCCTTATGAAATACCCGCACTCTGCGATCTGCGGGACCGGTTGGAGATAGTGCTTCATGTCATCTATCTTATCTTCAACGAAGGTTATTCCTTCACATCGGATTCTGTATCCGAACGGCAAAACTTATGTGATGAGGCCATTCGGCTCGGATGTTTACTGATCGAACTGGTACCCGATCCGGAAGCTGCAGGGCTTTTGGCATTGATGCTTTTGCAAGGTTCCAGACGTGATGCCAACAGATCCCCCGACAAGCAAATCATTCTTCTGCATGATCAGGATCGATCGCGTTGGCACATGGAAGATATTGTGGAAGGAACAAAGCTGGTCAACAAGGTGATGGCCGGTAACGCTGTAGGTTTTTACACGCTACAGGCAGCTATTGCGGCCGTTCACGCGCAAGCGCGAAGTACGACAGAAACCAATTGGAACAGGATAGTTGCTCTCTACGACCTCTTACTGCTGGCCGATCCATCGCCTGTAATCGAACTCAACCGTGCTGTTGCTATCGCCATGCGCGACGGGCCAAACGCCGGGTTATCCTTGATTGATGCTCTTCTGAATCGTGGAGAGCTTCACAACTATCATTTAGCTCATGCCACGCGGGCCGATCTGCTGCGACGATTGGACAAACCCGCTGAAGCACAACAAGCGTATCAACAAGCGCTCCATTTGACGGTGGCGGGCCCGGACCAACGTTTCATCCAAGGAAAATTGGCTGAACTTAAAGTGCTGTTTTAAACCGCCCTCCCAGATCTGTTACACAAATATAAACACCCGCCCACATGTCGAATACCTGGAGATCCAATCGGCTAACTGCGTTGAGATTGCGTTCGACCGCGACCAGCAACCGGGTTGAAAGCTCGACAAACGCTCATAGGTGGAGAGTAGTTTAATGAAGAAACCAGTTTTTAAACGGTTGGAAGGCGGATGTGCATGCAATCATGTGCGATATCGGCTGGAGAGAAGCCCGATGATTGTGCATTGCTGCCATTGCCACAGCTGCCAGAGGTTGAGTGGCTCTGCATTCAGCATCAATGCCATGATTGAAACTGATCAAATCACACTGATTGGTGACGGCGCGCCAACAGCCCTTGAAGATGATCCATTGATGCATCGGTGCCCTAAATGCTTGCTGCCTTTGTGGGGCAATCATCCCATGATCGGGAAGGCGATTGCCTTTGTTCGCGTGGGGAATCTCGACAAAGCCGATCATCTGATACCCGAAGTTCATTATCATACGGCCAGCAAACTGCCTTGGGTCTCGATTCCGCAAAACGTGCCGACCTTCGAGCACGGCAATGAAGGGGATTCCTTGATGGATAAGGAAGCACAATCCCGCCTCAATACTAAACTGGAGCGCAGTGAATTGCCGCCTGATCGGGTCGATTAAACTTCAATCTTGGACGGTCGTCATCACTGCCCAACGGAACGATCCAGTCGAGATGCCGAGGCAATCCCTGCTTTGCGGTTCACTGCCACTAAGGCACCAATAACGGCTGGCACGTTTGGACCAGGGTTGAAAATTCCGGCGCTAACGCCGCAAAAGCGAATCCAAATTGCGAAAGATGCTCCGGCAGCAGTTTGCTGCGGAATACGCATGTTGGTTGGAAGAATAATTTGAGTTGACCGTTTTTGATAGCGAGGCGACACTTGCAACCATAACAGCCAGGAGGAAAAATGATGGATGAACCTGACCGCTGGCGGCACATGGCAACTGCCCCGAAAGATGGCCGTCGGATCCTCGTCACGATCCGCCCGTCCGAACAGGGGCCGGCAGAAGTTGACCTCGCGTATTGGTCGAATGGCGATCAATTCGGTACAGAAGGCTGGCGTGCTTCCGATTCCTCGCCCGGCCGCCTTGTCGAATATGCCGAGCCAGAATTGAAGTGCTGGATGCCAATGCCCACTGCCAATCTTAATGGCAGTTCCATGCCATCACCTTGGGAAGGCGACGACGCCCAGCAGCTCGATGGGACAGGGATTTAGCCACCCGCGCCGCTATGTTGCGGGGGACTCGATAGGGGTTTGGCGCAAGCACTGGAACTGGCTGCGATTACCAATCAGATGGGGTGACCTCCTCCGCTTGGCCCTACCGCGCCGGAACGGCGTTCATATCGATGGGCAGATCGACGTTCATCTCTGCGTCCGCGAGCTTGATCTCAAACACGGGCGCATCACTTTTGGCGAAGGTCAGTCTTATAAACTTTTCATAGGCCTTATCACCTTGAACACCTCCCTGGAGCAGTTCAAAGGTCAGCTGGTATTTTCCAGCGCCGAACACCGTGGTCCGCTCGTCCATGACCGACCCGATAACCAAACGATCTTGCGGCACGTCGAACGGCACCAAAATCACCCGCGTTGGCTCAGCCGACAATTGACTGTCTTCCTGTTCGGTAAGCACTTCAACAAAGGCAGCGTTGCCGTCTGGCACGGCAAAGGAAACACTCCCTTCGCGCCAAGAAAACCCTTGAGTGTAATGACGCTGGTTCCAGGCGTTGAAAGAGTTCTCGAGATCGGGATCGAACACGGCGATCTGCGCATAGCTGATGGTAAGAGGAAAGCATTCGGTCATTCTTTATGGTCCTCTTGCTATAGTTATCCTGCACCAGACTCCGGCTTCAATCCTGTCGAACGATGGTGCCGATAGCGTTGACGATAATGCGCGCCGCGGTCAGAGCCGATATGCCGGCGATATCGGCGGGTGGATAGAACTCGACTAGGTCGAAGCCTACCAGTCTGGCCCGCCTGCTTAAACCTGCAATAAGGTCAATCACCTGTGTATAGGTGAGTCCGCCAGGGGTACGCGCTGCCACGCCCGGCATAATGCTGGGATCGAGGCTGTCACAGTCGAGAGTGACAACAACCCTTGCTCCTTCCGGAATATGCCGGAGAGCGGCTTCAACCCCACGGGTGTGAATCTCGCGAGCCGTGACAAAGCGGCTGCCGTATCGTCGCGCCGCTTCGATATCAGTGATGCGCGCGCTGCCGACGCTACGCAGACCGACCTGCACCATGCCGCCGACATGCGGCATCTCGCTCGCCCGGCGCATCGGACTTGAATAACCATAGCGTTCGCCATGCACCTCATCGCGCCAGTCAATATGGGCGTCAATCTGCAGGATCCAGATCGGCCCGTAGTCCGTAAACCCTGTGAGGAAAGGAAAGGTCACGGAACAATCACCGCCGAGCAGGATCGGTACGGCTTGCAACGCCAGAACCTCGCGCGTCTTCGCCTCGATCCGGTTCCGATTGCCGGCATTGTCATGCATGGTGGTCTGTATATCGCCAGCATCAATGCAGCATCCGAACTCGCCATTGAAGAGTGGCCCTTCGAGATCGAAATCCCAGTGCTCTACGAGCGGTGCATCATCCCGGCTTCCAGCGCGAATGGCGCCAGCCGCCAAGGTATAGCCACTACTGTCCTTCACCGGATAGGTGCTGCCGTGACCGGCTCCAAATATCACCACACGGGGCATTCGGCCATTGTCGAGTTGAGCAGGAAAACCAAGAAAAGCGGATGAGACATTCATTTGGATGGTCCTTAGGAAGCTGAAATTTCGATTTTAAGCATGCAGAATGTGCAATGGACAGGTGGATGGTCAAATTGATCGCCTGAAGACCCAATGAACATCACTTCTTTGCTTAGTCACCAATGCCTTGTCGAAGCACGAAAGTGATTGGAAATCGATTGGTTGTTTGTGGAGCTAACGCCTCGATTGCGGCAAGTTGGTTTGGATGCGCCAGAAGGATGGCACTCAGGTGGCGACGTCTGAGCCTCCATTCCCGCCCACACCATCGCAGCGAAGTCTCAGGGTGAGGATGGCCGTGTAACACCGATTTGTCTGATTGAAGTCGAGCACGGCTGGCTTGCAAAAGGCGCTGGACAAACACATCATCCGTGATTATATGGCCGGTCATGACCTTTGCATCCGCCCCGTATTTTTTCTGGTATTTTGGCTTTCGCAGGCCGCAGGCGGAGGTAGGGGTGCGCTCGATCTAGAGATAGCAGCAAATAAGTCCCGAACAACCGCCAGCCCATCTGGCGGTTTTTTTGTGCCGCCAGCCGGGAACCAAGCAGCCCCCCGAGAAAATCCCAGAGACTGGAACCAAGGCCATGTTGAGCACTACTGACGATCTTCGCATCCGTGAAATCAAAGCGTTGACGACCCCCGCTGTCGTGTTGGGCGAGTACCCGCGCACGCTGGAGGCAACCCGCACCGTCACACAATCCCGCCAAGTATTCCACAACATCCTGCGCGGCAGCGATGACCGCCTGGCAGTGGTGATCGGTCCTTGTTCCATTCACGATCCAGTGGCAGCACTCGACTATGCCAGCCGTCTGGTAAAACTGCGGCAGCAGCTTGGCTCGTCGCTGGAAATCATCATGCGCGTCTACTTCGAGAAGCCTCGCACCACGGTGGGCTGGAAGGGTTTGATCAACGATCCTGATCTTGATGGCAGTTTCCAGATCGACAAGGGTCTTCGCATTGCACGCAAGGTCCTGCTCGACGTCAACAATCTGGGCCTTCCGGCAGCCTGTGAATTCCTGGACATGACGACACCCCAGTATATCGCCGATCTCGTCGCCTGGGGAGCGATCGGCGCCCGCACCACGGAGAGCCAGATCCATCGCGAACTTGCGTCCGGCCTGAGTTGTCCCGTCGGTTTCAAAAACGGCACGGATGGCAATGTCCGCATTGCCGTGGATGCCGTAAAATCGGCCTCGCAACCGCATCATTTCATGGCGGTTACGAAGGAAGGTCAGTCCGCAATTGCTTCGACCACCGGCAATGAGGACTGCCATATCATCCTGCGTGGCGGCAAGACGACGAACTATGATGCGTCGAGTGTCGAGGCAGCCAGCGCCGAGTTTGTGAAGTCCGGCCTCTCGCCAGTGGTAATGATCGATGCCAATCATGGCAACAGTTCAAAAAAGCCCGAGAACCAGCCGGTCGTGGTCGAGGACGTTGCCGGACAGGTCGCGGCCGGGGACAATCGCATCATCGCATTGATGGTTGAGAGCAATCTCGTAGCCGGAAGGCAGGATCAGGTAGAGGGTAAACCACTCGTCTATGGCCAGAGCATCACCGATGGCTGCATTGGCTGGGACAGCACTGTGCTCGTGCTGGAGCGCCTGGCACTTGCCGTCCAACAGCGTCGTATCGTCAACCGCACGGCCATAAAGGTCGGGGCATAGTCAGGGCCCGACTGCCGGCGAGAGCCAGGCAGTCGGGCTTTTGCAGGCGCAATTTTGGTGTCAGTCGTGTGTTGCAACGTCTGGATCCGTCGCTTAAACAGCACCAGATCGCCGTCCTTCCTGTAATTGAGCGAACCCAAGGGGCCGTGCCGTCGTCCACCTCAAGCATGCACAGCGAGCCTCAACGCACAGCCGGAAAATCAATATGGATAGCACTCAGCCCGTCAGAGACAGCGTTCTTCGCCATCCAGGTTATCTCAACTTCGCAGCATCACGGGTTTTCTCTTCGCTTGGATTTCAATCGACAGCAATCGCCGTGGGTTGGACCGTTTATGACCAGACCCACAGCGCTTTCGCCCTCGGACTTGTCGGCCTCTGTCAATTTCTGCCAATGGTGATGTTGACCTTCGTTGTCGGGCAGGTCGCTGACCGTTTTGACCGTCGGCGGATTGGCCTGGTCTGTCAGATCATTGAGTGCATGACCGTCCTGACGCTTGCCCTCGCCGTCTGGCAGAATGTATTGAACCCTGTAGGCATTATGACCGCAGTCACTATTCTTGGCGCAGCCCAGGCGTTTGAACGACCGACAATGGCAGCGCTATTGCCCAGTATTATTCCAGCGACACTGCTCCAGAGGTCGATCGCGACCACGACATCGATGATGCAAACGGCGCTCATCGTCGGACCTTCACTCGGCGGTCTGCTTTACGGTATCAATGCCGTTGCTCCCTTCGCAGTCTCCTCCGTACTTTTTCTCATCGCCAGCATCAATGTCATCTCCATTCGTATGGAGCGGCGCGTAGTTACGCGCGCTCCGGTAACCCTTGCTTCGGTGTTTGCTGGTGTGTCCTTCATTCGCCGCAAGCCGATCCTGCTTGGCACAATCTCGCTCGATCTCTTCGCCGTGTTGCTCGGGGGTGCGACGGCTCTCATGCCGATGTTCGCGCGCGACATTTTGCATGCGGGGCCATGGGGGCTCGGCCTTTTGCGGGGGAGTCCGGCAATCGGCGCATTGGCCATGTCCATCATGTTGGCGCGCTACCCGCTTAATACCGGAGCGGGCCGAAAAATGTTCTGGGCGGTTGGAATTTTCGGCCTCGCAACCATCATCTTTGCACTCTCGACAAACATTGCATTATCAGTCGCGGCGCTGTTTGTTGTCGGAGCATCCGATACTATCAGCGTTGTCGTGCGCAGCTCATTGGTGCAGTTGCTGACCCCGGACGAAATGCGCGGCCGCGTCAATGCGGTCAACTCACTGTTTATCGGCACCTCGAACCAATTGGGTGAATTTGAATCCGGCATGCTTGCAGGCCTGCTGGGCCCCGTGTTGACCGGCGTCGTTGGCGGCGTTGGCACGATCATCATTGTGCTCGTCTGGATACGTCTTTTTCCTGACCTCGCGCGGGTCAAGACATTGGCTGGCGAGTAATATAGGAGCTCTATCTGGGGTGATCTTTTCGGTTTCTTGGCAGCGGTTTAGGGACGCCTATCCAGCGGCTCCAAAGAACGAGAGCATTAATGAGTAATGACTATTTGTAGATGCCGACAACTGGCAGTTTCAGGCATCGAACCCGGACCTGCTAATTGTAGTTGAAACCTCTAGATAGAACTCCGGCTCTTTTGTTCGGCCCAAGTATTCTGATCGAGGCCCGTTGCGTATCTTGAGTTCCTGTGAAGGTTCGCTTGTTCCTTATTTTTCTCCGAGGATGATTTCTACGAACAACCACTTAATGAGGCTTCCATCCCCTGATATGATAGGTAATCTTCGATTTTATTAAGAGAACGGCTACGTTCAGAGGTTTGAAGGCCCATGCAAAACTTTCATAAAGGTCTGTTTATCGCCGTGACCCTCTTAGCTGGCGGTATACTGGCCTCTTTCCTCTTTCTCTACTTCACAGGACACGATCCCGATGAGCGGCCGCTAACCGTGACTGAATGGGTAATAGGCGGGATCCTGATTGGCCCAGGATTTGGCTATCTCGTGAGGTGGAGAAAGTTAAAAGATGATTAAGGTCGCCAAGTGCCGCCGGCAAGTGGCTGAAGCGCAGTGCCGTATATCTGAAGGCTGAGCGCTGGGTCAGTGGTTTCGTCTATATCGGCCTTGGCTCGACGGCCGCCTTTGCTGGCAATCAAAAGAAATAGACCACCGGTGTTGCCCTAAACGGCTAGCCTGTCGGTGACTATCTGGAATCGACGGCACGCCATCGTAAAAATCAGATAGCCGTTCGCGTTTTTGGGTTCACGTCCTAGTTCAAGAAAACGTACTGGTTTTATCCGTGAGTAAAGGATCCTCGCTTTCAGCCTGTGCATTCAGCGTCGGCTTCAACGAGACTGCCAATCATGTGATAGAAATGACGGCAAATCGCACGATATTATCTGTTACTTGTTCATCTTGTTGGCGCCGACTTCGCGGTCCCATTTTTCAAACGCGGCAACGAGCGACCGCGGCTTTAGCGGTACCTCAACGGGATATTTTGCAATCAGCGCTTCATAGGTCGGCCGGCCGAATTCTGCGATGACATCCTGACTTTCCTGTGGTGCCAGATTGAGCGGTACATCTTTCACGGCGGGGCCGGGATAAAAGTAACCCTTATCATAGGTGTAAGCCTGTTGTGCCGGCTCAAGCATAAAGGACATGAGCTTCAGAAGCACCGCTACCTTGTCATTGTTCACGCCCCGCGGAATGCACATGAATTGCGTGTCGGGGACCCAATGTGTGCCCTCAAGCGCGAAAGTTTCCGCCTCTTTGGGAACGACCCCAAGGACACGCGGATTGATATCCCAGCCGAAGGTCGACACAACCATATCACGTGTGCCTTCCGCAAACTCCTTCATGGTCGCAGTGGTGCCCGGCGGGTAGTAATCAATACCCTGATCGAGTTCCTTCAGATAGGTCCAGGTTTTCTCCCAGCCATTGATAGGATCGCTTGGATCCTTATCGCCGAGAATGTAGGGCATCGCCATCAGGAAGGTCCATCCCGGGCCTGAATTAACGGGACGGGCATAACAGAAGCGCCCGGGATTTGCCTTGACCCAAGCGAGCAGCTCTTCAGCGTTCTTCGGTGCCGTCTTGACCCGTTCCGGAGCATATTCGAACAACGGCCCAGAGGGCGAATAGACGACAGCCACCCCTTCATTTTGGCCGAAATTCTTCTGCATCATAAGTGCCTTCTCATGATAGATTGCATCGGCTCTCGGTAGAAGATCCGGGTATTTCGTCCAGACATCGATCCATAGTCCTTGCGTGATACCGTCCGACATGGCGCCCGGGCCGGTCAGCACTAAATCAATATCGACACGATTGGCGGTCTGCTGCGCTTTCAGCTTTGCAGGAAGTTCCGGCGAAGGTGCCCTTGAAAAGATCACCTTCGATATAAGTGACTGGTTTTCTTTGGCAAATTTCTCGATTGCGGCCTGCGTCAACTGCAGATTTCCGGCCACATCAATAATGTTTAGCGCTACCGGCGATGACGGCAAAGCCAGAGATTGCGAGGAAGCAAAGCGCGGCAAAACGCTTATTCCTGCAACGCCAGCCAATCCCCCGATTGCTTGTCGGCGATTAATTAGAATCATTCTTTTCCTCCCAGAAATGTCCGATTATTCTCGCTTCTCCCAAAACAAGAATAACATATTAGTATATTATTTAAGGAAAATGCAACTCGCCCTTGGGCTTGGGTTGTAGGGCGAAGCGCTGGTCGAAATGGTGACGTTTGAACATTTGAAATTCCTGGCTTAACTAAAACCAGCATCAAACCATCACTCAAATTGACAAATATTTGCTACAGATCCCGCACAGTTACCTTGGTCATAAAACACCAGCAGAAGTCTTCCTATAAGAGCCGCTCGCACCGATGCAACGGATGCACTCATCTTGAACACCCACGCGAGCCGCTCTTCGACAAGAACTCACGCCAGCTAATTGAGGGCGAATGGCCAAATCTGATTGATAGATTCTGACCGTTAAGTGCTCAACAAAGCATAGCACTTGCGATGCAATAGCTGTGAATGTTGTGGTCCGTCATTTCAGGAATTGTTGGATCGGCTTTTCAAACCAAATCGGGATTTCAAGAGAGCGTTATGGCGCGAGCTGATGAAAATTGGTGACCGATAACGAAACTCAGCAACTTTGCGCTACTAGCCTCCTATATGTTCACTGGCTCGCAGCCGTTTGGCCGCAAAATCGACAAACGCCCGCATTCGTGCGGAGGCAACCCGTCCTTCTGCATGGACAACATGGATCGGTACGGGTTCTTCTTCAAAGTCTGCCAAAACGTGTTGTAACCTGCCAGACTGAATATCGTGTGCCACCTGATATGACAAAAAACGCGAAATGCCCCAACCCGCTGCAACCGCATCAATGGCTGCTTCATTGGTGTTGCAAAGGAAGCGGCTTGTGACTGGAATTCTGATTTCCGAGTTCCTGCCGAAGCTCCACTCCAGAGTTCCGAAGAGCCCGCTACGCGCAACGAACCGATGGACATGCAAATCTTTCGGTGTCTTGGGAATACCATGTTTTTCGAAGTAGGCAGGCGCTCCACATATGACACGCCTGACGTAACCAACCCGCAATGCGCTTAGCCCGGAAACAGGAAGATGGGCGATCCTTACTGCCACATCAATGCCTTCGTCGATCAGGTTGGTGACGCGATCAACAAACGCGGTCCGAATGCTGATCCCGGGATATTGGTCGAGAAACTCTAGAATAATTGGCAAAACATACAGACGCCCAAATATTGTGGGAGCTGTGATTGTCAGTGTGCCGGCCGGCGCCGAAAAACTGCCAGCAGCCTGCGCCTCAGCCTCATCTATTTCTGCCAGAATACGCCTGCAATCTTGCAGATATCGAAACCCCACCTCCGTGAGTTTTACCGAACGAGTGGTCCTTACCAAGAGTCTGGCTCCGAGGGAGTGTTCGAGCATTGCAACTGCGCGCGTTACCGTGGCAGCGCTCATCCCCAAAGTCCTGGCAGCACTGGCAAAGCCTTCCTGCTCCGCGACCAGACTAAATATTCGCATACCATCCAAACGGTCCATCAGCTGCCTCTGATCTTAATTATTTCAATTTCTGGAATAGTGAAGTGCACAAAGTATGGATTGAGTTACCTTTGGAAAGCAATCACATTTGACGGAGTTTAATCAATACTCCGAGGTCAGAGCCATGCAACTCCACTACCACCCTCTTTCAGGTCACTCTCACCGGGTGCTCCTGTTTCTTTCACTCATCAGTGCCGATCACGAACTGGTCCTTGTCGATATCAAGAGTGCCGAGCATAAGAGTGATGCTTTTCTTGCACTCAATCCTTTTGGCCAGATACCCGTACTGGTTGACAACCAGAATGTTGTCGCTGATTCCAACGCCATTTTGGTTTATCTGGCCAAAAAGTTTGGGCGTACGGATTGGCTGCCGGAAGACGCGCTCGGTGCCGCACGAATCCAGCGTTGGCTCTCGGTCGCGGCAGGACAGATAGCATTTGGTCCGGCTGCTGCACGCCTCATCACACTCTTCAACGCGCCATTTCGCCCAGAAGAGGTAATCGGTCGAGCCCACGCCATTTTAAAGCTGATCGACTTCGAACTGGCATTGCATAACTGGATTGCTGCTGACCGGCCGACGATCGCCGATGTTGCCCTTTACAGCTATGTTGCGCGTGCGCCTGAAGGGAATATTGATCTCACCGTCTATGGCGCAATCCAGGCTTGGCTACAGCGCATGGAAGCACTGCCAAATTTCATTCCTTTTGTGGAAACACCGCTCACAACAAGAGCCTGATCCTTAACCAGTCCGGAGTAACGCCATGACAGACCACAACGCTTTATCGCCTTGGCACTTAGGAGAAGTGGCACTTCAGAACGCGATGGGCGTTGCCGATCGCATGGCGGAAATTGGAAAAAAGGTTATCCGGACTGAACTGATCGAGCAACATCGGCAGTTTTATCCACTATTACCAATGGTCGTGTTGGGAGCCATCGATCCGGCCGGCGACGTGTGGGCAACAGTCCGAGCCGGTCCTCCTGGCTTCATGACTGCGCCCACTTCCCACTCACTCCACGTGCACTTGCCGCGGGACCCGTCAGATCCAGCTGACGCAGGTTTGTACGATGGCGCGCCATTGGCTCTACTTGGTATTGATCTGCGAACTCGCCGTCGAAACCGGTTGAACGGACATATCGCACGCAGCAGCAATGACAAGTTCCAACTCGATGTGGAGGAGAGCTTCGGCAATTGCCCGAAATACATTCAACTCCGTAGCATGGACCTGCTCGATGATCCTCGACGGCCCTATACCGGGACAATCGAGGAAATCGAGACCTTGGATGCTGCAGCAAAAAGCCTTGTAACCCAAGCCGACACCTTATTCGTTGCGTCTTACATTGGCGGGTCTGACGCATCCAGACGGATTGATGTTTCACACCGCGGTGGACGCTCTGGCTTTGTTCGCGTCGAAGGTGATGGAAGCCTCATTATTCCCGAATTCATGGGCAACCGGTTCTACAACACTCTCGGAAATTTTCTGGTGAACCCACGTGCTGGCCTTGTTTTCACAAAAGCCGGCCAGTTGCTACAGATGACAGGCACTGCCGAGATTAGCGAAACGGAACAGACCCGTGGTTTCCAAGGCGCAGAGCTGTTCTGGAGGTTCTCTCCCAAGAGAGTTATACGCCGGGAAAACTGTTTGCCCCTGCAGCTCGAAATAGCGGATGATGGCTGGTCACCAAATTCACTGGCAACGGGAATCTGGCCGGAAAATGCAATCGCAGCTTCCACGGGTTAAGGATGGGATTCGGGTGGCATTTATAGCTCAATCGTAAAACCGCACATCACCATTCCCGTCATCTCCGCTGGCGCAACGGCAACCGTCAGAGTGAAAGTCGAGGCCAACATAAACCATTCTTTCCATCAGCTCCTTCCTAGGCTTGCAACTGGCGTTTCGTGCAGATGTCGCCATTGGAGCGAGCCATCTGCAGAGGCTTCGAGCAGCACTGTCGAGCGCCGTACGGTTTGAAATCCGTCTGAATCTGCATGGGTTTCGCGATAGGTGAGACAAACTCCACCTGGCCATTCGTGGCTGGTATCCATCTGATCGATGGAGATGCGCAGTTCGGGGCGCTTTCCGTGCATTCGTCCGAACAGTTCGGCCACCTCCTCTTTGCCGAGCGTGTTCCCTTGCATGGAGACCATCTGAAACGTGGGCGAGAAACGGGCGAGCAGCGGTACGAGCTCGGCAGGCTCTGCTCTGCCGGTGAACCAGCGTTCAATCGCCCTATGGATATCGACGATCTCATGGAAGAATCTTGTCGTTTCGGTCATGTTCGGCTCCTTGTCGGACAATATGAAAGAATGAACTAGACGCTTGGCTCAAGCGGCTGTAGGCGCAGAACGAAGGGCAGCGGCAGCACGATCAAGATGGAGGCAATCACGAAACAGGTGCGGTAAGGCATGGCTGTGCCCGCACCGCCGTTTGTGACAAGGAAAAGCCCGAGTAAGCCCCCGAGCACGCTGCCTCCAAGCGAGAAACTGAGTTGGCGGTTGATGTTCCACAGCGCACTAGCCTCTGCCGTCCGCTCGGTGCGAATCGACGTAAAAGCGGCCGTCTGCGCAGTGCTCGTACAAAGACTTGCGCCGAAGCCCATGGCGATAAAGGACGCGATCCTGACAAGAAACTGGCCAGCGAACGGCGTTGCCAGCAGCAGCACACCAACTGAGGTTAAGGCCATGCCGACAAGGAAGAGCGGGCGTGGGCCCCGCGATGCAAATAGCTTGCGCGTGGACATGATCGCGACGAAAGCCGCACCGGCCCATGGGAGCATCATCATGCCCGTCTGCGTAGCCGTCAGGCCAAGACGATCCTGGAAATAGAGCGAGGCAATCAGATTTACGCCCGTGAAGACCCCCGGTACGCAGAGATAGATGATGCTGCCGGTCCTGAGCATCGGATCGGACAGCAGGCGCAGGTCAAGCAGAGGCTCGCGTGACCGCAGCGCATGGCGGACATAGGCAACGCCTGCGACTGCCGCTATAACGAGGAGGATCATCGCCTGAGGGCCGCTTCCCGTTTGGCTGATTAGGGTCAGACCCAGAGGAAGACAGAACAAGGTGATGGCGCTCAACAGAAAGCCTTGAATGTCGAGTGCGGGCTTTGCGCCCGTCAGCCTATCGACCGGGGCCCAGACAAGGGCCAACACGGCGATGGCTGCAGCCAGCGGTGCGATGCCGATAAATACCCAACGCCAGGACACGTGATCGGCCGCGACCCCGCCAATGGCAGGTGAAAGCGCCGGGACCAGTAGAGCGACAGTCATAACCACCGCTGTCAGATGAGCGCGGTCCTCTGGCGGATAGGCGCGATAGGCCATGCTCTGGCCGACCGGCACGAGCAGGCCGCCGCCAAGACCCTGAACCAGGCGCCAGGCGAGTAATGTTGCAATCCCGCTGGCCTTGCCCCCGCCGATGCTGCCTACTGCGACAATGAGCAGCGAGGCGACCAACACGCGGCGCTCGCCAATCCGGCGTGCGAGCCAGCTTCCCAACGGAATAGCGACGGTCAGACCAAGCATGTAGATCGTGCCGACCCAGGCAAGTTCTGCAACCGATGCGGCCAGCTCCCGCCCTAATGCCGGCAGGGCGGCATTGAAAATGAACATATTCGCTAGATCGATGGCAAAGCCGAGTAGATAGAGGGTGGCAATTCGGGCACGGGCGGACAACGGGGAAACCTTCCAAAGAGACAATACCCCCAAGATATTCCCTTTTCTTACGTCAAACGAGACGATATAATTCTACATCACTTGTCGAATATGTTTACCAATGGATCGCGTATATGGGAGTAAGCCTTGATCGTCTGACGGCCTTCCGGGCCGTGGTTGAAACCCGATCATTCACGGGGGCAGCCAAGCAGCTCAATCAGGCCAGAGCCGCGGTTAGTTTCAATGTGAAACAGCTTGAAATCGAATTGGGCGTCACCCTGCTTCACCGCACCACGCGCAGCCTTGCTCTGACCGATGCCGGTGAACGGTTCTATGCACGTGCTTTGCGGATTCTCACCGAAGCGGAAGAGGCGATCGCCGAAGCGCGTGCGGAGCAAACTGTGCTGAGCGGCAGTTTGCGGCTGACATCGACTGTTGAATACGGCGTTGCGGTGATCGCTCCGGCGCTGCAGAAATTCACCACGCTTCACCCGGACCTTGACGTGCAGTTCGAGGCCTACGCGACGAATGTCGACCTCCTGCGGGACCGTTTTGATGTCGCAATACGGTTGGGGCGCAACGAGCAGTTCCAGATCACGCCTTATGTCGGGATTCACCTTGGTACCTATCAGCTCAGGCCTGTCGCATCACCGAGCATCATTGCCGGACTTGCGGCAGGGGCTGTCGGCACACCTGAAATGCTGAGTGCGCTACCATTCATTAGTAACGCCACCGTCGCTCATGTGAAGAGCTGGACAATGTTCGATCCAGATGGGGGCGAATGCGCCATCGAGCTGTCTCGCCATTCCCGCCTTCTTGCCAACAACGCATCGGTGGTCAAAGCACTGGCGAGTGCGGGTGCAGGTGTCGCGCTCTTACCGGATTGGTTCGTCAAACAGGAACTAGCCGATGGCACCCTGGTCGATGCCCTGCCATCCTACCGCCTCCCGGATCAACAGATTTACGCGATGCACCTGCCCATGCCGACGGTCCCACAGAAAATCAAGGCATGGCTCCGTTTCCTTAAGGATCATGTCCGGCGTTGATCCCATTTCAGCATGGCAAGTTGAAACATTCATAAAGATGCAGCCCAGCGCGCTCTGAAGGCCCCTCAATTTCCATCAGGCGGCAGCACTTTGCGTTGTGCGAAATACTGCGCCGGTGTTCTTCCGGCTTTTGCAGGTCAAGGAAGCAGACCTCATCCAGCCCGATATCTGCGTTGTCGGCGGCATCAGCGAGATGCGCCGGATAGCAACGTTGGCCGAAGCCTTCTTCGTCGGCGTGGCTCCGCATCATCCGATGGGACCGCTGGCGACTGCCGTCAATGTTCATTTCTCTGCCGCTGCTCAAAACTTCCGCATTCTCGAATACCGGCTGCCGAAGGGTCAGCCTTAGTCTATGGCGGAAAAGATATCGAAAAGCGGCAGGGCGAAACCCGCTGTGTCGTTGACCCCTACCTTCCTAAGGACGGCTATCTGGAGCTGCGCCCTGACAGGCCAGGCTCGGGGGTCGAGATGGACGAGAAGGTAATGACAGAGGAAGGCTACCTTCACTGGCAACGACGTGTGCCGAAGCGACCCGACGGCTCCTATGCCTTCGCCTAGCAATATTGGCAGTCGAGCTAAAAGCTATTGTGAAGGTCAGAAAAAGCCTGCAACCAGAATGTCGAATCGCGGGTAACACCGACTTCAGGTGGAGCGGTCGAACTAATCAACGTCCTCTGCAGGGTCTTGGACACCAAGCAATTTACATTTGTTCGGGACGATCCCCTGATGTCGCTGCCCCTTTGTACAAGGGTGCAGTTATAAAAAAATGGCATTCGTAGTATCCGTCGAGAAGCGTATCCGGGTGCTGGTCACAGGATAATGAAAAACTCTCTCCAAGCAGCAATCAAGGGCAATGAAAGGCGTTCATTTTCACTTCAAAGTCCAAATCGCCGCTTGAGTTTGGTTTTCCGTGAAGAGCATAGTCCTTGATGTTGGAATAAGCGGCCGACGGCGTAAACCCGTGTATTTCAAAAAACTTCGTCATCTCTGGGCAAACGAGCCAGAACGGTTTACACTCAACCCGCACCATCAAATGCCGGGACTAAACACCTAGCTTGTTGCGCCACTGCAGCTTCAGAAGCTACGACAACCGCCAAGTTCGCAGAGGCCGCTCGAAATATAGTCCTGTCCGAGTTCGGTCACGCTGAGCTGTCGCGTCGATCGGTTCAGATGGCGTGCACCAAGCTTCTCCTCCATTCACCATACAGTGCGGCTCACTCCGGCTTTGTCCGTTTCGAGGCGTTCCGTCGCTGCCGTGAACGATCCATCCGTCACCACAGCGACAAAAGCCTGCATTTCAGAGAAGTCTATTGTTGTTGTCATGAGCAATGACGTGTCACTTCATGATCGAACTTACGATATCCGCTTCACCTTATGCCATCGCATGCAAGGAGGCTATCGCACTACTGGTCGCGGCACGTGCGGCTAAAAAGCCGGTGCCCAAGCTTAGAGAGGATTGGAACCGAGAGCGATGCGATTAACAAAAGGCTTTAGCCGATCAATGCCACCCCAATCACGGTACGGGATTTATGGAGCTCCACGTGATCAACTCACCATATATCAACGATTTCTTATTCCGTTCGATCAACATCTCTCCGCTCTGGTTGAGCTGTCCCGGCCCTCAGAATTTTCCGATGACATTGAGGAAGACGCCCTGGTCATTGAGGGTGAGATCTCTCAGATCATCGGAGAACGAACCAAAGTTATACCCAACGCCGACTTTGAAGTTTTCGCCCACATGGCGGTAGAGCGCCACAAGCGCACCGAAGTCGGTGGTCTTGGCTTCGGGCATATGCATCACTCGCCCTTCAAGCAGACCATCCCAGTTCTTGACGATGTGCAGGTCGGTGCGAACGATACCGAGATGCGCAGAGGACGTTTGCCAGGAGTCGAACTTGTCGCGGTCGCCTTCGAGCAATCGCTGGCGCACTTCGCCATAGCGGAAGCCGTATTTGCCGCCGACGGAAAGCCAAGGGAACAGATCATAGGTAAAGTCCGCCGACAGGATATGGCTGCGCTGCGACGGTCCGTACTCGTCGCCCGTCACGGCACTGACCTGGTTCTCGCCCGGCGAGTCATAGAGCCAGGTATATTTGAACAGGGCGTTCAGACGGTCATTGTTAACCGGCCGGTAGGCATATCCGAAAGACGCTTCAACATAGTTGCCATCGCGAAACGAGGCATTGGAATCGGAATCAGACAGGACCGCATCGACATTGAACAGTACCCGCCAATTGTCATTCGTCTTCCAGTTCACACCCGTGGCGAACAGATATGTGTTCCTGTCGCGTGTGCCGTCCTCTGAATCTTCAAATCGCGCTTCACCGCGAATGCGGGCAGTTATCTTGTCGTTGTCCTTGTATCCGACGGAGAGCGACACGGCTTTCCGGTCGAAGTCGGAACGGTCGAGACCGGTATCCAGATCAACCGTGTTATCTTCGATTGTTCCCGCTTCAAAGCCGCCATCCAACGTCCACTGCTTGTCAGGTGTATAGACAACACCATAGGTCTTGGTCAGAGAATCCCTGCGGCCGAAGAGGTCGTAATTGTTCTCCGCATAGGCCGACCAGTACTCGTCGAACTTGCGCCGCGCGCCGATAACAATGGCGCCCTTGTCAACGCCGGAAAGATCATAGGACCGCTCAAGGTCATAGGCGCGGTCAGGATCCAGGCGATACCCGATGTAATAGCTGTCATCCGCTGTCGGATTGTAGACTATTCCCGCCAGTGCCCCGAGACCATTGGTGCCGTATGAGATCTCGCCCTCGAGATCGATCTTGTCAGTCAGCTTGTATTTCGATCCCACGCCGATCCGGTCGCCACGGTCGATGTCGCCCGAATGAGTCAGGGTTCCCTGGCCAAAGACGTAATAGGTGTGATCCGCATCCGGGGCATACTCAAGACGTGCGCCTGCATCGAGACGCGATCCGTTATAGCCTGATTTGCGCACCGACGAAGCACGCGGATTGGACAGGTCCGCGTAGGTGACACCGAAAGACACCTTCCAGTATTCATCGAGTTGCCGGCTGACGGCCGTACTGCCCTTGCGTTTGATTCGTCCTCCCAATTCCCGCCCGTCGAACTCGCTGCGGGCATTGGATTCCGTAAAGTCGTCATAGGCAAGGTTCAGCTTGGTATCCTTGGCGAGGTCCACATCCGCATGGACACCCCATATACGCTGATCCACGGATATCTGATCGGAAAGCGTGGAGAACCCGGCCTGCTTCTGCTCGTAATAGGCACCAACAGTACCCTTTACGCCGCTCTTGCTGATATCCTCCAGATCGACCTGCCCCTTCGCCCGCCACGCCATGGCGGCACGATCGCGGGTGCCGGTTGTATCGACATCGCTCAGGGTAAGCCCGCCGTCGGTCGACCGCGACGAGCCAAACCCCGGACCTTTCGAGTGAGATACTTCCGCCTCGAGGAACGTCTTTTCCGAATGGCGGATCTGGATGTCGGCACCATAGGCCTGCTGGTTGGCAAGCCCGGTGTTCTCATTCATGCCGGTCACACCGATACGGACCTTGTCATCGAACCATTTCTGGGCGCGCCCGCCATAGACATAGCCATCGAGATCACCGGCCACGGGAGTAAATTCGTACTGCGATATCAGATAGACCCTGTTGCCGCCAAGCGCGCCTTCGCGCACCGGCCCTGTCGTCCCCGTTGACGAGGAGAGCGGCCGCTTGAGGATGACCACACCCTGCAGATAGTCGAAGGAGTAGTCCTCGCCATAGCGCAGCGAACGGCGCTCAATGATCTGGTTCGTGGTGGAATCGCGCACCTCGACAGTCACCGTTTCGGAGCCGACGGTAATATCCTGCCGGCGCATGAAGTAGGCCGAGCCGCCGGTTCCCAGAAACTCGTCGCGCTGCGGCAGCGTGTCGGGCTGCGCCGCATACAGCGTCACTTCCGTTTTGCGCTCGCCAAAGGGCGTCGTGGCTTCCGAGCGATACACGCCGCTTGCGCCATACAGTGCTCGTTCGGAGCGCATGAACTCCGTGCCCTTGATGATGGCCTTGTAATTGCCCCACATCACATGGCTGTCACCCCGGTCAAGGCGCACGAAAAACTTGCCGTTGGTCGGCGCATCGTCGATCACGGTCGAGTCGTCACCATAAATCGGATAGAACTGGTTGGGATCAATCCGGCGCAGCAACTGCCGCGGATCCTTGGAATCAAGCCCGCGGAACATGTTTTCCAGTTTGTCCTCACCGGTATCGCCAGCTGCAGTCAAAAGGTATTTTCCCTGGATTTTGCCTTTCACGTAAAAAGCCAGCCTGCCCTTGGTATAGACATCGTCATATTCGCCCGAGCGAACTGTCTCGATGTTCTTGTCACCAAACCGCTTTCCGACGGTAAGGTCAGCGATGGCCACATAGAACCAGTCATTTTTCGGGATGTTGATCTGGCGCTTGAAGTCGAGCGCGCTTCCCTTCAATGAACCCAGAACCGCCACATCCACATCGTGATCGCCGGGCGGCAGGATACGCTGCATGACAAAGGCATGATCAGGGTCAATCGGGATCGTGTCGTTCAACGCCCGCACCTGATAGCCCTGCGGGACATTCCGGCCATAAACGGTGACTGCACCGCCATAGATCGGAATATTGCGCAAGGCGGTGTTGTCATCACCCATGCCGGGCGCGACGGCATCGGTTACCTTGCCCTGATTTTCCGGCGGAAGCTCTCTATCCGTGCGCGCGAGCGAGCGCGGCAAGGTCTCGTCATAGCGGCCCTTGTCGTCATAGACACGCAAGACATATTTGAAGCGCGTTTCATCGTTCTTGGTCAGCGGCATGACCCAGCCCGCCTCGCCATTGACAGCAACGGGGATAACAGAAACCGGCTTCTCGGTGATCTGATCCTTCGCTTCAAAAATCCGGATTTCCGAGCGCGTGATGAAAGCAGGATAATTGGATGTGGCGAGGAACCGCACCGGTTCGCCCACCCGGTAGGACCGCCTGACCGGGGTCGTCGATACATTCAGCAGCGGCTTTGTATCGAGACCGTCGAACTTCACCTGGATGTCGACAGCACTCAGACCCACGTCCGCCTTGCGTGCACGATCCGGCGTCTTTTCCGTAAGGGCCTGCGCTGGCTTTGCCGGCGCTGTTCCAGGCTTTTCGGGCTTCTTGCTTTCGACGACAGGTTCGCCGTCAACACTGATCGAGAACGGGATATTTCCGATTTCGCCCGGTTTTTCCTGTTCGACGTTCGGGGCTATGCGCGCGCCTTTGACAGCGGTACTGTCGTCCAGAACCTTGCCGCGCAAAGCGCTCGTGCAGGCCGCATCCAGACATTCCGGCTTTGGTGTCTGTTCCTGTGCATGGGCGGGATTGCCCGCAAAGCCTGCGCCAATGACGGCACAACCGGCAAGCAGCATAAGGCAGTACGATTTTGACGATACGCGAGAGACGTCGTGAAGGGATGAGTTGGCGCGGGTCCTGATCATTTGCCTGCCTCCACGCGTGTCTCAATATTCAGTTCGTAGTCACCTCCAGCTGATTTCCAGCGTTTTGCGATTTCCTCCTGAATGGCATCCATCCGGTCTTTGGCGATCTGTGTATCGGAGTTGGCGACATAGCTGATGCGCAAGGTCGATGGCTTTTCCTTCAGCACCACGATCAGCTGGTCGATGCCCTTGTCCCATTGTTCCTTCAGGATGGTGTTACCGGACTGGAAAGCCTCATCCTTCAGATCAAGCCGCACCACGCGGCCGAGCGATGCACCGAAGTTCAGCGACGACATCTTGCCGGCCGTCAACCGGATGACCCGCGGGTTTTCCGTCGTCAGACGGTAGCCGGTCGGCAGGGTGCGCGGATCAAGCTTCATGATGAAGTTGGAACCGATGCGGCTGTCGGGCAGATCCGCGCAAGCCACATGGAAGCGCCCGAACTTGTCGGTCGTGATCAGCAGGCCGCGAACCGTTGCAACCCGCACACCCGGTAATCCGGGCTCGCCCTCGTCCTGATAGCCGTTGCTGTTCAGATCGTCGAAGACCTTGCCAACGATATCACCGCAATCGAAGACCGGCTCGACCACGATCTCGACCGCCGCACTTGCCTCGGGCGCAAGCGTGTTGCCGCCCGGGCCGGTTACCCGCGCCCGGTTGACGTGCTTGCCGGGACCCGCCGTGCTCAGCGCCAGCATCTGCAGGCGAATGACAACCTCGGCCTTCGGTCCGAGCGCAATGTTTTCGAACAGAACATTCAGGCCATTGATGACAGGCGTCACCGCAACGCCATTGATCGACGCCGAGCCGTCCACGTAACGGAAGCCAGAAGGCATGCGGTCGATCACATTGACACCGCCCACATTGCTGTTGGTCTTGTTCGTTACCTTGATGGTGAACGGGGCTTTTTCGCCGCGACGGATCTGCCGCAGCCCCGCCTGTTTGGTGATCGTCACATCGGACGGTTGCGCAGCCGGCAGATCAAGAACCGCCTTGGCCTCGGCCGCATCCACGGCCGTCCCACCCGTTGCGCCGCCCTTGTAGTAGCCGCGTGCAGTCGCCTTGTTGAGAACGCCGTCCTTCACACCTGCGGCATCATCCACATCGGACTGGGCCAGTTTATATGTCGCGGTAAACGTATGGTTCTGACCGGGTGCGACAGCTGCGGGTCCCGATGAGAACGCACTGAGCTTGTTGGCTGCCGGACGTCCGTTGAACGTCGGTCCCGCATCAAGCGGTGCAATATCATTGACGACGACGTTGCCGCTGTTCTTCACCACAAAGGTATAGGTGATCGTATCCTCTGCGTCGACAAAGCCGTTGCCGTTCACATCGTTGATCTTGCCAGCCTTGGTGACCTCAATCTTCGGATTCTGCTGGATCGGTGACACCGTCGAACTTGGAGCGCTTGTCACCGCCGTCCCGCCACTCGACGGGGTGCCCGAAGCCGTAGCCGAATTGGCCACCTGCCCTGAATCAAGGTCAGCCTGCGTCAATGCATATCGCGCCGTGATCGTCGTGCTGTCCGTCTGGCCGGGGGTAAGCAGTGCGATTGGCCCGCCTGTGAGCACCACGTTTGGAAGCGTGTCAGCCACTGTGACATTCGTCAGATCCACGTTGCCTGTATTGGTAATCGTGAACGTGTAGTCGATTGTCGAGCCGACAGTGTTGCCCGATGGCGTACCGGCCGTCTTGACGACAGTGAGGGCTGCATTCGGCGTGACCGGCGTCGTTACCTGGCTCGGCGGACTGGTGAACGGATTTCCACCCGTGGCCGGACTGCCGGTGACCGTCGCGGTATTGACAACCTTTCCGGTGTTGAGATCGGCTTGGGTCAGTGTGTACTGTGCCTTGAAGGTCGTCGTGTCCTGTAGACCTGGTGCCAGATCGATCGGTCCACCTGTCAGGACGATGTTCGGAAGACTGTCGTCAAGCGTGATACCCTTTACCGTGACGTTGCCGGTGTTCTTGACAACGAATGTATAGTCGATCGTCGAGCCAACCGTATTGCCCGACGGGGTTCCAGCTTTTTTCTCAACGCTCAGACCAGCAGTCAGAGCGGCCTTGACTGTTGCCGTGGCAACCGGTGATGTCGTGGTACCGTCTGTTGCAGTCGCCTTGTTCGTCACCGTGCCTGCATCAAGATCGGCCTGTATGACCGTATAGGTGCCTGCGCAGGTCAGTGTTGCCTTCGGAACGAGGCCACCGGTTGGCAGTGCTGGGCACGACACCGCCGCGATCTTGTCGTCAGTAACCGAGATGGCCTGAGTAATCGTGACATTGCCGGTGTTGGTCACAACATACTGATACGTGACCTTCCCGCCCACTGCGGTGTAAGGATCACCAGACGTTGCCTGCTTGACCATGGTGAGCGCCGGCGTTGCCGCAATCAGCGCTATTGCCGTGCTTGATGCAGACACAGCTGCGCCCATAGGTGGAGTACCAGTGACAGTGGCGGTGTTCTCAATCTTGCGGGCATCGATATCGGCCTGCGTGAATTTGTACGCGGCCGTAAACGTTGTGGTGTCTTCCTGAGTTGGTAGGAGCTCCTTGATGGGCCCGCCCTTCACTTCGGCACCGAGCAGCGGATCAGCCAGAGTAATGTTCTTCAGCGTGACATTGCCTTCATTCTTGACCGTGAATGTAAAGGTAAGGCTGTCCCCAGCCTTGTTGCCGCTGGGAACGCCGGCAATCTTCTTCAACGATATTTTTGCGTCCGCTGTGATGTTCGTGGTTACCTGCCCGTTGGCGGTTACCGGTTTGTTGTCCGGGGTAAGACCATTTGCGATGATCTTGTTTGTAACCGAGCCGTGATCAATATCTGCCTGTGTCAGCGTATAAACAGCTGAGAAGGTGGTCGTATTAACAGCCGCCGGATTAAGCGTTGCAAGTGGCCCGCCGGACAGGACAACGCCCGCCATCTGATCGGAAAGCGTGATGTCCTTCAGGGTTACGTTGCCGGTGTTTGTGATCTTGAATGTGTAGCCAATCGTTGATCCGACCGTATTGCCCGACGGCGTGCCGGCAATTTTTTCCACCGTCATGGCCGGAGCAGACGTTATCGGCGTTGAAACTGCGCTTTCAGCCGTCACTGCAGCACTGTTGTCCGGCTTGCCCGATGCGGTCACCTCGTTGTCGACCTTGCCGTCATCAATATCCGTTTGGTCCTTCAGCGTGTAGCGGGCCTTGAATGTCGTTGTATCTTCCTTGCCCGGATCAAGATCGATAGGACCACCAGTCAGCACGACGCCAGCCAGCGTATCATTCAGTGTGATGCCCCTGAGGGTCACGTTGCCGGTGTTTTTGACTGCAAATGTGTAATCGATAGTCGATCCCACAATATGCCCGGACGGAGGGCCAGCTGTCTTGACCACGCTGATTGCAGCCGCAGATGGAATGGGAGTTACAACGCTGCTGCCGTTGCTTACATCGGGTCCAGAAGGCGGTGTCCCCTTCACAGTGGCACTATTGTTAACCGTGCCGGCATTCACGTCGGGCTGCATCAGTGTATAGGTGCCGGTACAGGTCGTCGTTGCATTCGGCGCCAGTTCGGTAGCCACGCAAACCGGTGGTGAGAGCAGCTTCGTGTCGGTCACGGCAATACTCTTCAAGGTCACATTGCCGGTGTTCTTCACCGTGAATGTGTACGCGATTGTCGAGCCTTCTGTATTGCCAGTCGGCGGCCCGGCAGTTTTGACCAAAGAGATGCCGCCCGCCGGTGTGATGGATGACGTGACAGTGGCATCACCCTTGACCACGGAGCCGTTTGGCGCAGCACCGGAACCCGTCACCGTATTGGTGACGTAACCCCCGTCCACGTCTTCCTGCTTGAGCGTATATTTGGCGGTAAATGTGGATGTATCCACAATCCCTGGCTCAAAGGTGGCAATCGGTCCGCCGGAAAGAACCACGCCGGCGAGCTGATCGGAAAGTGCGACGTTCGTGAGCGTAACATTGCCGGTATTTTCGATCCGGAATGTATAGTTGATTGTCGAACCGACGGTGTTACCAGACGGCGCGCTGGCAAACTTCTCGACCTTCAGCGCCGGTGCGGCTGTAATGTGAACAGTCGCCTCGTCATCGGCAGTTATCGCAGAACCTGTCGGCGGCGTGCCCGTTGCAGTGGCTTCGTTCACAACCGTCCCGGCATTCACATCGGCCTGTGTCAGTGTATACGTGCCGGTGCAGGTGGTGCTTATACCCGGTTCAAGTGATGTTGCGGCACAGATTGGCGCAACGGTCAGCTTGCTGTCGCTGACAGCAATGTCGGTCAGCGTCACATTGCCGATATTGCGAACTGTAAATGTGTAGGGAACAGTCGAATCCTTTACACTTCCTGTGGGCGTTCCAGCGGACTTGTCAAGCGATATACCGGGGGCAGATTTAATCGGAGTTGAGGTATCTGAATCGGTACTGGTAACAGTAGGCCCACCCCGCGACGGTGTACCTGTAGCGTTCGCCGTGTTGTTGATAACGCCTGCATTCACGTCCGCCTGTGTGATGGGATAGTTGCCGGTGCATTGAGCCACGTCCTTCGGATCAAGCGTGGTCTTGTCGCAGGTGATCGATGCGATCTTGGCGTCATGCACGACAATACCGGTTACCTGCACATTCCCGGTATTGGTGACGGTGAATGTGTACGGAAGGATCGAACCTTGCGACTGGCCTGAAAGCGTTCCGGCAGATTTTACAATGGTCAATGCCGCGTTTGCAGGAACCGAAACATTTGCCGTAGAATTACTACCGATAACTTCTTTGCCCGATGGGGTGGTTCCGGTGGAATGAGCCGTATTGGTGATGGCGCCGCTTTCGGCATCATCTTGCGTCAAAGTATAATCTGCTGTGAAGAAACGGACCTCGCCCGGTTGCATCGTATAGGGGCCGCCGCTGATGATCGGTTGGATCTTGGGATCGACGATCTTGACGAGCGTCAAAGGAATATTCCCGGTATTGGTCACTTTGAATGTGTAACGGACAATCGAGCCAGCCGTATTGCCAGTCGGTGTCGCGGCGGTCTTCTCAGTAACCAGTGCGCCCTCTTCCAGAATTGTTTTTTCAACTGTTGACGGCGGGCTGACAACGCTATTTCCCCCTGCGGTCTCGCCGGCGGCGGTCGCGGTGTTTGTTACCTTGCCTGCATTGACATCGGCTTGGGTCAATGTGTGCGAGCCCGTGCACGTTGTTTCAGCACCGGGAGCCAATGACGTTACAGGACATGTCGCAGTCGCATCCAGCTTTCCGTCGCTGACGGAAATGTTGGTCAGCGGCACGTTGCCGTTGTTGGTTACGACAAAGGTATAGTCGATCTTTGAACCGGCCCTGTTCTGGGCAGGCGTACCGGCGACGACGTCCTTAACGATGGCCACAGAGGGCTTTTGTTCAAGCGGCGTATCCGTGGAACTCCGTAAACTCGGCACTGTCGCGCTGTTGGTGTCCGTTCCGGACGCTGTCGCACTGTTGGTGACATGCCCGGCATTGATGTCGGCCTGTGTGATCGTATAAATACCGGTGACTGTCTTGGTCTCGTCAACAGCAAGCGTGGCAATCGGATTCCCGGTCAAAACAACGCCTGGAAGGGATTCGGTTACCGTGACATTGGTCAATGGCAGGTTGCCAGTGTTCGTCAGTGTGAATGTATAAGGGATCGTCGCACCGGCATTGGTGCCGGATGGGGCCCCATGGGTTTTGATCAGGCTGAGCGCTGGCGCCTGCGTAATACGGACGACAACACTGTCGCTGTCATTGACCGTAGCACCCCCTGCAGTCTGGCCGCTTGTTTGAGCGGTATTCACCACCTCACCTCTGTTAACGTCAGCCTGCGTAAGGACGTAGGTGGCGGTGAAGACTTGTGTAGCATTGGGGGCAAGCGATACCGACCCGCCGGGAACGGCAACCAGAGGGTCCGTAACATTGACATTGGTCAACGGCAGATTTCCTGTGTTCTGCACTGTGAAAGTGTACAAGATTGTCGAACCAGCTGTGTTGCCGGACGGCACGCCCGCAGTTTTGACCAGGGTGATGGCTGGCGCGGCTGCAATCGGTGTTGTCGTGCTGGATGGATTGCTTGTGACCGGCGACGTGCCCCGCGATGGTATCCCGCTGGCTGTCGCAGTATTGATGACAACACCCGCATTCACCTCGGTCTGGTCGATCGTGTAGGTACCCGTACAGGTGGTTACGGCCTCCGGTACGAGCGAGGTCGCGTTACAGACAACATTCGTCAGCTTCGAATCGTTGATGGTAATGTTCGTGATGAGGACGTTGCCTGTATTGGTTACGGTGAAACTATAGGCAATCGTCGACAGGGCCGTGTTGCCCGATGGCGCTGCTGCGCGCTTCACGAGAGACAGGGCTGGCGCCGCAGTGATGGGAGTCGATGTTGTTGATGGAGTGCTGCTGAGTTCGGCACCGCCTCCTTGTGGCGTGCCTTTTGCCGTGGCGCTGTTATTGACGACACCAGCCTCAATATCCGCTTGAACGAGGGTGTAGGTGGCCGTGAATGTTGTCGTATCGACGGCACCAGGCACGAAGGTGGGAATGGGACCACCCGCCAGAACAACATTCGGCAGAAGATCCGTAACCCTGACATTCGTCAGTGTCACATTGCCTGTGTTCTCGACCCTGAAGGAATAGGTGATCGTATCACCGACCTGATTACCCGTTGCAGGGCTGGCAGTCTTGAGAATGGTCAGATCAGGTGTACGCGTGATCGGAGTGGCGGTGGTATCAGGCGGGCTGGTAACGCCGGTTCCGGTCGGCGACGTCCCCGTCGCAGTGGCACTGTTGTTGACCGTGCCCGCATTGACCTCATCCTGTGTGACGGTATGGACACCCGTACAAGTGGTATCCGCACCGGGTGCCAGTGTTGTGACAGGACAAGTGGCTCCCGGCGCATTCAACTTAGGGTCGGTTATACCAAGTCCGGTCAGGGTTACATTGCCTGTGTTGACGACCTTGAATGTATAGCTGATCGTCGCTCCCGCATTGCTGCCTGTCGGCGTACCTGCAACCTTGTCGACCGTCAGTGCTGGTGTACGGGTGAGTGGCGTCTCGGCGGTGGATGGTCCACCTGTGATTACAGGCCCCGAGGGCGGCGTTCCGTTGACGGTCGCAGAGTTCGTTACCTTGCCGGCATTCACCTCGGCCTGCGTAATCGTGTGGGTGCCGGTACAGGTCGTATCCGCACCGGGTGCAAGCTCCGTAACGGTGCATGTCGCGCCAGGGGAATCGAGGTTCACATCGGAGATGGCAATGGTCCTTAGCGTGATATTGCCGGTATTCGTTACCGTAAATGTGTAAGGCACAGTCGCGCCGGCGGCGTTACCGGTCGGGGTACCTGCAGACTTCACAATCGCAATGGATTTTGATTGCGTAATCGGTGTTGACGTTGTCGAAGGTGTGCTGGTGACCGGTCCCGTCGGTGACGTGCCGGTTGACGTTGCCGAATTGTCGACCTTGCCGGCATTGATGTCCACCTGGGTGATCGTATAGGTACCGGTGCAGGTCGTGTTTGCACCGGGTGCCAGTATGGTCACCGCACAGACCGGTGCCGTCGTCAGCTTTGAATCATTGACCCCGATAGTCGTGAGCGTCACGTTGCCCGTATTCTCAACCCGGAACGAATAGGTGATGGTTGAACCCGGAGTGTTGCCGGTTGGTGCACCGGCAGACTTGGCAATGGCAATCGATGACGTACGGGTCAAAGGGGTGGACGTGCCGTCAGGACCACTGATCGCCTTTGGTCCCGTTGGCGGCGTGCCGTTAGCGGTTGCCGTATTGTCAGCCGTTCCTGCATCAACTTCAGCTTGCGTAATCGTATGCGTGCCTGTGCAGGTCGTACTGTCGCCCGGCTGAAGCGTTGTTACCGGGCATGTCGCGGGGCTGCTCAGCTTTGCGTCATTGATGCCTACGGATGTGAGGGTTACGTTGCCTGTATTCTTGACAACAAATGTATAGGCAATCGTTCCACCGGCAGCGTTGCTGGTCGGAGTGCCGGCTGACTTGTCGACGGTCAGAGCCGGCGTACCGGCGAGAGGGGTTGTGGTTGTGCTGGGCGGACTTGTTATGGCGCCACCGGTCGGCGGCGCGCCGCTTGCAGTTGCGCTGTTGTCTGAAGTTCCGGCATTGACCTCGGCCTGCGTGATCGTGTGCGTCCCGGTACAAGTTGTGCTTGTGTTGGGAACAAGTGTCGTTGCCACACACGTCGCCGCTGCATTCAGCTGTGCGTCGTTGATCACCACCGCGGTGAGCGTGACGTTGCCGGTGTTCCTCACGGTGAACGTATAAGGGATTGTCGAACCAGCTGAAGCGCCCGTCGGGGCGCCTGCAACTTTGGCAACGGTCAGCGAGGCCGACCGTGTCAACGGCGTATTCACCGTCGAAGTGATGCTGTTGACAGGATTGCCATCAGGACCAGTCGTGGTGGCACTTGCGGTATTGCTGGACGTTCCCGCGTCTATCTCGGCCTGGGTGATGGAATGCGTGCCCGTACAGGTGGTGACCGCATTGGGCGCCAGTGTCGTCTGCGCACAGGTCGCCCCCGGCGCATCAAGCTTGGCATCATTAATGACCAGATTTGTCAGCGTCACATTGCCGGTATTCTGTACCCGGAACGAATAAGCCACGGTTGAACCCGCAGCATTGCCCGTAGGGGAACCTGCTGTCTTTACAATCGTGACCGATCCGGCGCGGGTAAGCGGCGTCGACGTCGTGCTGGGGCCGGCAGTTACGGGGTTGCCGGTCGGCGGTGTACCACGCACCGTTGCGCTGTTGTCAACCTTGGCAGCATCCACTTCGGTCTGCGTGATCGTATGCGTGCCGGTACAGATCGTGCTGACATTCGGTGCCAGTTCTGTAACCGGACAGGTCGGACCGGGAGCCGGAATTTTGGGGTCGGTGACGACAATGGATTTCAGCGCCACATTGCCCGTGTTCGTGACAGTAAATGTATAGGCTATTGTCGACCCCGCCGTGTTTCCGCTTGGCGCACCTGCAGCCTTCAGCACGGTCAGCGCACCGGTAGCGGCGATTGACGTGGTTGTCGTGCTGGGCGGTGTAGTGATCGGCGTTGCGCCGCCGGGAGGTGTGCCTGTTGCCGTTGCGCTGTTGTTGACGGTACCAGCATCTATTTCCGCTTGGGTGATCGTGTGAATACCCGTGCAGACTGCCGTAGCACCCGGAGCCAGCGGCGCAGATGGGCAAGTGGCGGCGGCATTCAGCTTGGGATCGGTAATGGAAAGTGGGGAGAGCGGCACATCACCGGTATTGGTGATGGTGAAGGAGTACTGGATAGTCGAACCAGCCGTTGTTCCCGTAGGCGTCCCCGCACTTTTCACCATCGTCATCGATGGGCGCTTGGGCGTATTCGTGAAGGTACAGGTGATGTCATCACCAGCCGTTGGGGTAACGGAGAAGCTTGTTCCTGCGCCAGAAGGCAAGACGGTCGTACCGCCAACCCTCGCATTCGTACAGGCTATTGTTCCGCCGTACAGGGCAATCGGGCTGGAGCTGCCGCTGGCCATGGCTTCTGACAGTGTATAGGCGCTGCCGGCAGCTATATTGGAAAGCTGTGCCTGACCATTCGCGGCTGCCCCGGCACCGGTTGTGTTAGCTGTAACCGGCCCATTGGAACCTGCAATCGTCAGAGCGAACTGATCGGCTGCCGCGACACGAGTGGCAGTCAATGCTTTCGTGACGGTTAGACGGGCATCATCATCAAGAATAGTGTAAGTGGCCGAACCGTTTGCAGCCGCACCGCAGGTCTGCGTACCGGCGATGGTATACGAGCCTGGATTGGCCGTCATTGTAAACTGAATGGTCTTGTTTGGCTCAATCTGCGTGTCATTAACGACGGAAACGCCAGTTGCAATGCCTTGCGCGCCATTGTAGTCACCGGCCGGAACTGTAACGCTGAATGTATTGGTCCCAGAAGGTGTCGTATAGTCTGTGCCAAGCGTTGCCGTACCGGCAACTGTGACCTGAACGGTGATCGCGGAGGTAAGGGTACCCGCAACGCGAATGGTCGGCAGATTCGCTGTGGCTATACTTTCTGCCCCGGAACCATTTCCAGGCTGAAATTCAATGTAAGGTGTCAGCGTAATCTGGATATTATCGAGAAAATTACCAAAACTACCAGCATTCAGGGACTCAAAACCCAGGGTCTGCACACCAGACCCTCCGTTGTAGGTATAGGTTCCACTTCGGTTGAACCATCCGGCCGCATTGGCAGCTGACGTTGTAATGTTTGTTCGCGTACCCGTTGCGGTTGGCGCGATGTTGAAGGATAGACTTTCGGTGCCGCTCGCTGCGCGCCTGCGATGGGAAAAACGCCAGCTAAACTGCTCTCCGTTGACGAGACAAACGTTTTGGTAGAGCCGTGACGATTCGTTGGCATTTAGTTCAGCAAACTGCGAACCCTCTGCTGAAGGCACCCCCTGAAATCCACTCCGCCACATTTCAATTAGCGGGCCGGTGGTTGGATTGGCAACGATGGAGCAGTCTCCACCGGTCGCAGCGTTAGGATGTGTTGTCTTCCAGCCCGGAACCTGATCCTGAGCGAGCAATTTGTAGCAACCGGTTGTACCAAGAGCCGGGCTTTCAAAACCCTGATTGATGAAGCTGCGCTGAACCTGCGCAAATGCACTCTCTGACAGTCCTACGCTAAAGAGCGCCAGTATCAGGGCAAAGAGAAGGGAGAGACGCGAATTAAATTTCAGGCAGATGTTTGCGCCGCTGTATCTCAATTAAACCCACCCTGCTCAATTTAAAGTTGATCATACAAGATGTTCAACCATAGGTAGTTTACTTGGATGCAGCTTTGCAACGCTGAAAAGCGAAGCAAAATACAAAACCTGAAAACCCCCAGCCCCACACTGTGCAAATCAACGGATTGCAACTTTCGTATTAGTGCACCCAAGAAGTTGGGGTCAAGCAGTTATTGATATAAAGCGGCGTTTACCAACGTGCTTTTTTACATAGAAAATTTGAATGTATACATTTCTGCCACACCCTGATTATTTGACTGAAATATCAGAATAAAAATACCCTGCTTTTCCCCTTCGTTTTTGAACAAGTGTTTCTTTTATGATGCAAATATAGTGGCATTTTACGCTCAAGAAAACGACCGGCATTGTCACGTCAGTCGAACCTGCGCCATACGCCATCTGCCGTAGTTCGATAGACTGAGCGGCAAGTTCTCGGGATTTTTGCCTTGGAGCGTGGAATTAATGATATCGATAAAGAATCGAGTTTTTCAGGCGGGCAGAGTTCATTCTATCATCAGCCCATCCTGCCTTAGCGCGACCGATGGCGTGTCGTGCAGAACTTCCCTGGCCATCCGATGCGAAACACGGCGGAGCGGCTTAACCAGAATAGGGCAACCGTTCCGCGTCTGGGCTTTCATTTTCCCACTTCCGCCATCAAAGCTTCTCGTTCTGGAGCCAAGTACGGATGGCCAGGATGTGCTCTGCCTTGCGTTCCAGCGGCAGCCAATGTCCGGCGGGCACACTCACCACGGTTAGGTCTGCGCAGGCCGCGCGCATCGGTTCGCCTTGGCGATTTCCGGCCACGCTGCAGATCTGATCAAAGTCGCCGTTGACGTACAGCACCGGCTGCGACAGGCGGCCGCCATTGGGCGCCATGCGAGCGTAGGCGATGTTGGCGTCATCGTTCAGGTACCACGCGCACGCGGGGCGGAAACCACGAGCTTTGAACCCCTCTACCATCACGTCGAAATCCGCCGGCGGCCAGAGAGCCGGATCAGGTTGGGTCGGCGGGGCGCGATGCGCGGCGCCGTAGCGCCCTCCGTTGCGCGTGATCATCGCTGACGGCGAAATCTTGCCGATTGCGTTGGGGCTGGCAGGTCGATAGACCGACGCCAGCGTTGCTTCCAGGTCTGCGTCGAGGTCGGCGACCGCCGCCTCGAAGTGCGTTTTGTAGTAACGGTAGTAGTCCCATTGACCGTCGGGATATTGGTCAGCCGGGTAAAGCGTTCGATCGACCAGCGGGATGAGCGTGGGCAGGGCGAACGCGCCAGGAAAATACGCCAGCGAGGTGAGGACGACGCCACGGCTGCGCTTGGGCTCATGCGCGGCCAACGCACCGGCGACAGGACTACCCCAGTCGTGGCCAACCCAGATCGCAGGCTTGCCGCCAAGGTGGTCGTGGAGCTCCGCCATATCTGTCACCACTTCCTCGACGGTGTAGGCGTCGTTGGCAACAGGAGCGGAAGAACCGCCGTAGCCGCGCAGATCAGGAGCCACGCAGTGCCAACCGTCGGCCGCGAACGCGTCAATCTGGGCGTGCCATATCAAACCGTTGCCCGGCCAGCCGTGGAGAAAGATCATCAGCGGTCCGTCGGCCGGTCCGCATTCGATGTAGCGCGTTGTATGACGAGGCGTGCTGAGAGTGCGCGAAACCAGCATGGAGGCGGGCTTTCCCGCTGCTGCGCCCGACAGGGCGGCGGCGCCAATCCCGAGGAGGATGGAACGTCGATTTAACGTCAGTCCGGCGGCCGTACGGATCAGTGAGAGCTGGCCTGTCATATCGTGTCCTCCATTTGCTGATTGCTGAACATAAACTTGCTTACTGATGGTTTTGCCTGTTTTGCTAATGGGGAGGCTCAAGCACGCCCCGTTTTTTGCCATCAATGAAACGATGTTGAACCGCCGCACTTCATAATGTAGGTCGATCATTTTCTTGCGATTAGCCCGATAATCGCGCATGTTGTCTGAAGTAAAACTTCAAAGTGAAAACAATTGCGTCAGAAAAATCCAATCGAAGGCGTCGCTGTGTTTGTTGCTGTAGCCGAGACTGGCAGCTTTTCGGAAGCCGCGAAGCGTCTGGGCATCTCGCCATCGGCGGCAAGCCAGGCGATCCGCGGTCTCGAGGAGCGGATCGGTACACCGCTTTTGCGCCGTTCGACCCGAAGTGTAAGTTTGACCGACGTAGGCACCGACTATCTCCAAGCGGCAGCCCCTGCCCTGTCGCAGTTGAGGCTGGCGGCAGAGGAAGCCGCGGGGCGAGGCGGACAGCCGTCCGGCCCTTTGCGCCTAACCATGCCGCGTGCGCCCTTCGACCTACTTATCGCTGCGACGTTAGTGGCTTTCCAGGACGCCTATCCGGAGGTGGAGCTCGAGATTTCGGTCGAAGCGCGCCTGATCGACATTATCAAACAGGGCTACGATGCAGGATTGCGCTATGGGAATTGCCTTGAAAAGGACATGGTGGCCGTCCCCGTCGCGTCCACGTCTGAAGCGGTTCTCGTGGCCTCACCTGCCTATCTTCATGCGCGGGCGACGCCGCGCGTTCCAAGCGATCTGCTCGAGCACCGCGCCGTGATGTGCCGCAGTCAGATCACCGGCTTGATCATACCATGGACCCTGCAATGCGCTGACGAGACCGTACAGATCGCCCCGCCGGCGGCAACGATCGTTCACGATCTCGCCTCCCAGATTGAGCTGACCGTGAGGGGTCTAGGAATTGTTAGCGCTCCAGCTGCGATCATATTCGACCTCCTCAACGCTGAAAAATTGTCACGGGTCCTGCCCGCGTGGTCTTCCCCGCTGGAAGAGCTCTACCTCTACTTTCCAAGCCGTCGACACCAGTCAGCGGCATTACGTGCATTCGTCGCGTTTCTGAAGGGCCGGTCCTATCTTCCCGCCCGTATGTAAAAACCTAGCGAAATGCCATAATGTTTCGCCCATCCATGCCCTCGGAGAGCAAGATGGATCGACTGAGCGAACTTGAGGCATTCCTTGCAGTTGTTGAGACAGGGTGGCTTTACTCACCGCCGCCCGCAGGACAGGGGCGTCACAGTCGGCGGTGTCCAAAGGGTTTTAATCAAACCACATCTTCGGCATTTCGCCCCCTCCCGCAAACACCCCCTTTATGACTTGGCAGCAAGCGGTGTTTCCCTCGCACATTGACCAAAAACCTGGATTCTGCGTAAGGACCAATGGGCTCGATAGCCATGGCGACTATGGACCAACAGCGGCCATATCAGTCGGTTACCGAAGCAACCCGGATGCTTCAATAGGCAAATGTCACTCGTAGTTGCGTCATGGCTGTCAGCCGGCGAGAGCCAAACTTCCGTGACGGCCAATGTCTCTCTCAATCTCGCTGACCAAGCTGTCCAGCGCCGGGTTCCTCGATTTCCTTGCTCGGCGGACGACATACGCCAAGGCTGGCGGCCGAGGCAGTCGTTCAACGACAACGTGCATCTCGCCACGGATATGGCGGTCGCTCAGGAGCGCCACGCCCATGGCCGCGTTGACGGCCGAAACGATACCGGCGGCACTCGTGCACTCGAAGATGGTCTCGAGAACAACATCGTCCTGGCCGATGTCCAGGGCCCACTGACGGTAGAAGCACTCGTCGTCAAACGACAGAAACGGAATCGGACTGTCCCGCGGTAGCGCCAAATCCGGATGCTTCACCCAGTGAAGGTCTTCACGAAAGAGGACAATGTCGGTTGGTCGCACTTCGTGGCTGAAGAGCTGAACGATTGCGGCATCCAGCTCGCCACGTTCTAGCATGGCGCGCAGGACGAGGCTCATACGGACCTTGGTACGGACCGAAACGTTCGGATGCACACGCCGAAATCGTCCCAGAATTCGGGCGAGGTCTGTACACGCTGTGTCTTCGGTGAGTCCGAGGGCAAGCCTACCCGCGAGTGTGGTCTTCGAAAGGCTGAGCAAAGCCTCGTCATGCAGACCGAGGATACGCCCGGCGTAGTCGAGCAAGTCTTCTCCTGTAGCGGTAAACATCGGACCGCCCGCTTTCCGGCCGAGCAGCTCGCAGTCGAGGCTGACTTCCAGCCTCTTGATCTTATGGCTCACGGCCGACTGTGAGAGGCCCAGAGCGACGGCCGCTCTGGTAATGCCGCCATGTTGGCGGATTGCGGAAAGCGCCCGCAAAGCGTCGATCTCGAGGCGGCGACTGTTGAGTTCATTCATGGCCATATCCGTTTCGTTCTTTCCAGAAAGAAACTTATCACGAACGACGCCCGTCATGACACTGATTCGTGAATTGTCATGTCGCCATCGAAATTTGTCATGTGCGCATATTGTGCGATCCGCATATCAGTGGATCGTATTCCTCGCATCAGAGCGCTTAATGACCGACACTTCTCTTCCTTCCATCACCGCGAGCCGCCATCCTTTGCTATGGCCACTGCTCGCCTCTCTCCTGATCATCGGATGGAGTTCAGGCTTCGTCGGCATCCGGTATGCCAACAAGGAGGCGAGTGTCATGCTTCTGCTGTTCTGGCGGACATTGCTTTCGGGACTGATCCTTCTGCCCTTCGCTTTGGCGATCGGGCCGGGCATATCCATGCGTGCGGTCAGAGATCAGGCTCTGTTCGGTATCATGGCCGTGTTCCTGTATCTGGGAGGCTTCGCGCTGGCTATCGAGCAAAAAGTGCCCACGGGGCTGGTCGCGCTCATCGCCGACCTTCTTCCGCTGGCGATCGCCGTCCTTTCACAACCCGTCCTTGGCGAACGGTTGACCGCACGGCAATGGCTGGGCACTGCAATTGCCGTCATCGGTGTTTTGATTGTGTCCTTCGACAGCCTGGGTTTTGGTACGGCCCCGGTGTGGGCATACGCACTGACGGTGGGTTCCATGCTGATATTCGCTGTCGCCTCGGTCCTGCACAGGAAACGCAAGACGCTGCATATGCCTGTCCATCAGAGCCTTTGTATCCAGACACTGATGGGTTCGGTTCTCTTCGGCCTGTGCGCGTTGACGCAGGGCAGCCTTATTCCACCGATGACCCGTGATTTCGCGGTCGGGATGATCTGGCTGGTCCTGATCGCGACGTTCCTCGCGTATGCCGTCTACTATACCAGTCTGCGGCTGTTCCCCGTTGCCAAGGTGAGCGCGGCGATCTATCTCAGCCCGCCCGTGACGATGCTGTGGGCATGGATGCTGTTTTCAGAACCCCTGACATTTGCGATGTTCGTCGGGCTAGTGGTGACATTGGTGGGCGTGTGGATGACATCACGCACTTGAGCAACAAGCTGGGGTGGCCGGTATTTGGAGTTGTGCCGGCCGTGGTGCGCCAAGTCCGCCGAATGGCGGACCAATCCGGCATCCAGCCGTGACAAGAAGTCACCGGCTTTGGCCGGTGGTGCATTCACTTTTCTAAAATCACACCGGTCAGGTATTCATTCAGGTCCCGAAAATCTTTAACTGTCCACGCATGCGAAGGTAGCTTTACACCATTTTCTCGCAGGGTTTTGGGAATTAGATCTCCGTTCGGGCGAAGTATTACTGATGACACAATGACTCCTGGATAATCGAGCAGACGTTTCTTGAATGCCATTCTCGTCAGGTCAGGTGTTGGGGGTTCACTTTTATTCGCCAACGGTCCTGAACCTTTGGCATCGGTTCCGTGACACATTGCACATCTTTCAGAAAAGAGCTTCTTTCCATTACCACTATCAGCAAAAGCGGATGATGATCCACAAAGCACGATAGAAAATGCAATGCTGGAAACTATTTTGAATTTTATGAATTTAGCTTGCGTGATGGCGAACATAATTGAGTGTCCTATTGCGACGCTTCAAAACACGGACATATCACATGAATGAAATTGCGCTCACAGTCTTTCAGGGTCGTGCGGGTGATCACAATGATCTTGCTATACCAGCTGCCAAGGCTGTCGGGGCAGCTTACGAGGCTCGATTGGGCATTAAACCAACAATTATTGGTGAGCCCGAAGCAGCCTTGAATGGTAACTGGGAACCTGAGCTAGAAGCCGCCATGCCGTCCCTTCGAGCCATGTCAGCCCATTATGAGATACAGATGAAAAGAGGGAAGGGTATTCTCACAGCTTTAAGCCGCTGCGCTGTGGCGCTTTCAACTCTCCCAGTGGTTGCGCAGCATCGCCCCGATGCCGTGATTGTTTGGTACGACGCCCATGCCGACCTCAATACTCCTGAGACCACGACGTCGGGCTATTTGGGTGGGCTTGCGCTGGGTGGCGCAGTGGGATTATGGAATTCCGGTTTGGGTCATAGCCTGGACCTTTACAAGGTGATACTTGTTGGGGTGCGTGATTTGGACCCGCCTGAACAACAATTGATAGATGATGGCAAGGTAGCGCTGATCGAACCACAAGACGGTATGGTTGATAAACTGAGGGCTGCAATTTCCGGCCGCCCGGTCTATGTTCACCTCGACTGTGACGTTCTGAATCCCGGCATCGTTCCAACCGATTACTCACACGAAGGCGGCATCGACCTAGATCAGCTTAACAAACTCTGCACCGTTATGGCCGAAAGCGAAGTTATCGGCCTTGAAATTGCGGAGCTTCAAAATGCTTGGGAAAGTAATGGCGCAGCCATTTCACCAGATGCATTGCTTGATGCGGTCGAACCACTCATCACGAAGATGGGGGACTATTCACACCTCAAGCAGTAGATTGACAAGCGCACTTTGCCAAGCTCGATCCGGACGAATGTCTACCGGGCCCTTTGCTGGCATACGTAACTGAGCAATTGGGTGTTCGGGTTGGTAGTTTCGAGCGCCCTGTAATTAGAGAATCTACCCGGGTTGAACATGTTTCCCGGCTACTTGCCCATCTCGGGGAGCGCAACGCAACACCGGGCAAATAAAGCAGCCAGGATCGCGACGGCCAATTGCGCGAGACGTTGCAGACAGTGACAAGAACTAGATCGAGATTCAAGAAAAAGAGGGTCCAAGCGACGAAAGTCCCCTTCATTTGAACGGCAAGCGCAGGGATAGGGGTGTCCGAAGGGAACCGGAACAGTTCCCCTCGCCGATCACGCTACTTTGGCGGACTCGATCGTCAGCTTAACACCAAGGGCTGAGACTATTTTCTGCACCAGTCTCATAGCGTAGCTTTGCACCCGGCTTTAGCGCCTTATACAAGCTCTCCCGTCCAAGTCCGGTTTGTCCGGCAATTTTTGCCATGCCCCGGGCTTTTGCGATATCACCGAACGCTGCGATGAACAAATCAGGGTTGCCATCCTCAAGAGCTGCTGCAAGATATTCTGCAATCATTTCCTCGCTATCGAGAAATTCGGAAGCGTCAAATTTGGTGTAACCCTTCATGGCCGTTCCTTTCCTAATTCTTTTTGCCATTGCGACGGCGCGTCTGATATCGCGTTTCCGGTAGAAATGTCGCGATGCGTGCAAGATCAAAATGTCGTCCAAATAATCTGCGAGGCTTGTCGCCGGTCACTGAAGCATGTCAGTCCACCACATCCTGTTCCGCATGTCGCCGCAAAGCCAAGGGGTTGGTGACGGTTATGGAGCGATAACCCGTCTCAATCCAACCCGCCTCGATGAAACGTTGGATGGCATTGTTGACCTGCTTGCGTGAGGTGTTCGTCAAAATACCGAGATTTTCCTGGGAAACGAAAATCGGGACATCCGTCGCCCATGACATGCGATGCAGGACTGAGGCAATCCTGGAGCTGACACTTTTTTTCTGCAGATCATGCACGATCCTGAGAAGTTTATCGGCCGCCAGGATCGAAATGACGCCGAAAGCGCGAATGTTGTCAGGGTCAGAGGCGGCCATCTGCTCCATCTTATCGAGTGGCACATGCATCACCCAGGTCTCACTCCTCGCGAAGAGCTCTATCCGTCTAGGCTTGCCGGTCATGAAGCTGTCTTCGCCGGTCCACCCGCCGGGTACGGCGATGTGGATCAGGCGCGGCGTTGAATCGAGAGGCGCGGTATCCACTGTCACAGTCCCTGAGACAAGACCATAGATGCCACCGGCAGGGTCACCTGGACGAAATATGACCTGGCCTGCGTCAAACTTCAAAAGCAGCGCATTTTCGAACAGGCGCACCCTGAAGGCTTCGGGCATTTGAGCCAGCCAGCCGGCCTCGCACATGATGCGTTCCGCATTCGCCCGTGACATACGCGCCATTTTCTTCTCCTTATTGTGCGGTTTGACACAATGTCCCGTTCAAAAGCCTTGTACCAACTTTATGACGAGAAAAAAGAGGCCGCGACGATCAGGGGCAAGGCGGTTTCTTTCCATTTAATTGAAAGTCAATTGGCCAGGAACCGAGGCTGAGATTGAAAGCATGGTCAGCGTTTTGCGGGCGGCGACGCTTGATGGCTGCTCACGTCCTGATGCCTGCTCATCCACATTGAATTGTTCCGCCGCGCGCGTGTGGCCGTGAGTTTCATCGCTCAACGATTGATGCTGGGCTGAAGGACCGGTATCCCCGCGCTTTTAACTCCTGATTGAGGCCCGTTTCGCTTTGGAGCGTATGACGGTTGCCGTGTTCACCGTTGCTTGCTGATCGGCCATATGCATCAAAGAAGGAGCAATTTCTTCACGAGTGACAGCACCTCCTTGAAGGGTAGTTTCGTCGCGCCCGCCACTGCGAAAGGAATGAGGGCTGCGGCCGCAACCGGCACCACGGCGCTTCTGTCAACGAGGATCGTTGAAAGCTTGCGTGTCGCGTCATAGAGCTTGCTTGGGTCCGAAAGCTCCGTGTCAGGCTCGGACGCGGAATCGGAAAACACGTTCCGACCAAGGGTCTTCCGCTCTACAGATCGACAAAATTGCGTTGCCTGAGTTCCCAGCAACGAAAGGCTTTCCTCCTTCAATCGAAGAAGAGGAAGGGTGAAGGCAGAGAGCGGATAGGCGAAGACGCCGATGATGATCGCGAGCCAACCGCTCATGAGCATACTGAGCGTTGTTATGGAGGGATCTTCTTGGGCCAGGCTCTTGGCGACTACCGACGCAATGCCGCAACTCAATCCAAAGACAAAAATGGCATAGGCATTCGGATACTGTCCCAGAAACGCCAATCCGCCCTTGCCGTCAGGATGGGTTGCAACCAGTCGAAGATCAAGCTTTGCAAGTTTGCGCAGCATGCGCGCCCACAAGAAGTGCCTCCACCCTCCCCGCGCAAGAAGAAACACGAACAATGGAAGGCTGACGCAGATCGACCACCAGCCGGCAAGCGTCACGCGATTGCCGGCGGCGAGATGTTCGACCGCCCATGACGATGCTTCTGTCGCGTGGAGGTTAAGAAAGGAGAGGATCGAGGCGAAAAGCGCCAAGACCAGGCAGGCAAACTCAGCCATGCGGGAATCGCGCTCGCGAAGCGTAGAGGCTACGATGGTTGCGGCGGTCGGGATGAATGTCGGAGCTATGATGGGTGCGCGCACAAGATGGGATAACCTGGCCTTCAGGCCTGCTTCGACCTGTTGTTCGGCCAGAACAAATGCACCGATCCCGATGAAGAACTTCGCCCATACTCCAAGATCAGCAAGATAGGCGCCATGGCTGTGCTCCACAGAGAAATTGCGCGGTAAGCCAAGCAGAAAGGGAACGCCCCAGGCCAAGGCCACAAACAGGGCGGCTCGGGGCCCGACGCGAAGCGTATTGTGGCGAAGCAATTTCATTTGCCGTTGAAGTTCAAAGAACGGCCCGCCGTGGGAGACAAGAAATTCCCCGAGAACAGGCGCGCCACTCAGGGGTGGATTTTCCGTATTCGCTGATCTCTGGTCACATGTATCGTTCATTTCGCAATCCATTTGTTGAAATAGCGATCCTCGATGACGTCATGCTGCGATCAACGGCGGTTGTCTTTCCTGTGCGCATTCTGATGATCTGAGCGCCTGGGCATGTTTGACCGCCTCCGATATCAGGAGAACGGCCGCTTTCCCATCTGTCCGCCCGGGGCTAGAAATGGAACACCATACCCAATATTGGTCCCTTTTGAACCACGTCGTAGACGAAGCCATCCCGACTGTAGTCGACACCAAGTGCGCGATAGCCTGCGACCGCCGATAGGTTGCCCCTGAATTGGTATCCGAGTGTTCCGGCCAGGTCCCAATCGAGCTTTGCCTGTCCGGCACCCACGACGCCCCAACCACTTAAATACAGATTGTCTGTGAGGAAATACTTTCCCCTTATGCCAGCGACAGCATCAACCCAAGTGGCACTGTCGCGACCGCTGTGTCCGTCAAACAATCCGCCATTAAAGGAGATTTTCGTGCTCGCATACCAGACGCGTCCTCCCGCTACTGCATCAAGACGGTTTCTTCCATCTTCAAGCAGACTGTAACCTCCACCGAAAAAGCCGGAAAACGTCTGGGATGTAACATCGACACTTTTGCTGAATACGCCAAGAGGGCTCTGACCACCTGTCGATATTTTTGTATAAATGATATCGCTGAACAGACTATAGCGATCATAATGCCCTTCAATGACACCCATAAACGAGAAGTCAAGGTCATTGAAAAGGCTGCCGAAGTCGGATTGCATTTTTGCAGGAGGCAGCCCAAATTGACCCGCAGTGCCGCTGATACCAGCGGCCCAGAAATAAGGACTCGCGCTAAAACGCCATCCGTCCGGTTTGATCTCCCGCCTGTCAAATTCAGGCACGGCGGGCGTCAACGGAATATCCGCGCCAACAGCCACAGACTGGCTGCCAATCAACGCAGCCAGTGAAAGCGCGAGTAGCCTATAGTGATGCATTGGTCCCCCCGGAAATTACGCTGCGGTGATTTGTTTGGAGAAAGAATTGTCAGCGCTTTTGCTCTGAGAGCACTTCGTCCTCAACAGCACAGTCGGCTGTCGGGGAACTGGCTGTTTCCAATTCCTTGCGCGCGGCTTGAATATCGGCAAGGAATTCGGCATTGCTATGGAGTTTGGCAACCGTTGCGGCGCCCATAATGCGCCCCCCGTCGACATCACTTTGCCAGTGAGCGTTGCAAATCACCCGGCTTTGCCCGAACGACAATCCGCGCTGGAGCAGTTTGTCGGCTCGCTTTGGATTGACTTCGGCCAAAGTAAGCGCCCAGGCCCAGCCCCCAGCAGTGTGCCCCGATGGATAGGAGCCATCCTGGCGCAACACAGCTTCTTCGTCTGGCTGACACGTGCCCTCATTGTGCACGACGAAAGGACGGATTCTGTTGTACTGGTTCTTGATGCCATAGGTCGACAACCCTGCATCGGTCAGCACTCGCTGCATCAGACGATAGAGATGCGGTGTCTTCTCTTCGCTGATATCCGCGCCCATGGCACAAGAAAAATTCTTCGCAGGCTGTGGGAATTGCAAATCGGCGTCTTTCCGCGCGAGATCCCAGCGCGCTTTTCCGCGCAGCGCTATCACAGCTTCTCTGGCAGCCTCGTCACGCGCCAACTCCGCACTTCCGTCCGCTGGAGGGGGCCCAAGTAAAACGAGACCGTTGGGAAGTTCGCTCGATTGCAGATAGCCCGGCGCCAGATGAAAATGTGGATCAGTTACCTTCGGCCCAACAGCCGTTTCCGCTACCGCACAACTTATATTTTGACCAGATAGGGCTACGGCGGTGAATAGGGCCATTTGACAGATCTTTGACAACATCCAACTGCTCCTCAAGATATAGTTCCGGGTACCATCTGCGCGTGGTTCCCGCTGGGACTCGTTTTAGCGCTTGGCCTCGGGAAGCTTCCACTCGCCACTCACAAGGGTTGGCTCCGGACGATACAGCCGAACAGTGTAGTTCCAGCCCTCAACGATCGGCAGGCAGTTCGGGATTTTGCCGTCACAACCACCGAACTGGGCGGTCACCGATCCGTCGGCATTTTTCGTCGCAGTGATGTTGTTGATCGAATAGGCATTGTAATCGTTTTTTTCGAAGAAGCCTTTTGCGTTGTAGACACTGATCGACCAGAAAGCCTTCACCGGCACGCTCTTTGGCACGTTAAGGGTGTAAACCGTTTTGCCATCGTTTTTCTCGGGAGTAAAACTCGGGTACATGGCGTCCTTTTCCGGAATGCCACCCCATCCAGAAGCTGTGCCAATTAAGTGCTGGATCGGATCGACCTCGCCGCGGGCTCCAAAGGAACCGTGATACGACGTTTGATGTTTTGCCAGCGAAAGCAGCCCATTGCGGATGTCCGTGAGGCCCTCTTCATCCCAGTTTGGAAGATCGAGCTTGCCTGTCTCCTTCTGGCTGACCTTGATGGCATCCTGAAGCCTGTGGACCTCGTCGAGATCCTTCGGATCGTTGGGGTCAACCAGCGTCCGGACAGCGACAAAGGCATATCTGGTACCAACCGACTTCTGCGTCAGCGTAACCGGGTTCGTCCCGTAGGCGACGATTGGCAGGTAGTGATCCTGATCGACGACCATCATCGACATATAGCGCTTGCCCGCGTCAGGCAGCGACAGCGTTACCGGCCCTCCAGCAAGATCAAATACCGCAAACGAATACAGCGTATCCCGGTTCATGCGGATGACCGTTTGCTTATCGACCGGTACGGGCTCGCGGGAGTGCTTGAACTTGCCCAGTCCGCCTATGTCCCTTGCATTGGCTGTGAGGTAATGGTCGGTCTCCGCGCGGACGAAATTATCAACTGTGACCGGCATTTTGCTGCCTGATGTCTCGGCAAATGCTCCGCTGGCCCATACAACCGAAGCAACTGCCAGACTGATCCTAACCGAGCGGAACATGGATATACCTCTTCGTTCAAACTGACTAACGACCCCGTGCCATTCCACAGGGGGCGACACGGGGCATGCAAAACACCATCTGACCGATTATCATGTGAACAACCGGCAAATTCTAATCAGTCCGTTTTAGGCATAGGCAGATCACCGGTCTTGCCATTTTGTGCCAAAGTCTATCCGGCAACGGCATTCCTCCTATTCAAGAGGAACGGCGACAATTATTCCGAGAGAAACACTTATCGTAACCGCGCTTGCGCGCGAAACTGCCGCGGCGTAACACCGGCTATTCGCCGGAATGCACGGCTGAAATGTGCCGGATCAGAGTATCCAGAAGCAAATGCGATATCAATAATCTTGGAATCGGTATCACGTAAAAGGGCGCTCGAGCGCTCAAATCTGACGATATCGAGTATATCGGAATATGCAAAATCAACGTGAGAGAGTTTGCGTTGAAAGGAGCGCGTGCTGACGCCCGCCATCTCCGCGACCTCGGGAAGTGTTGGAACGGCTCCATCGAGATAGGATGGCAACATCAGTTTGAGCACTTCGACGATGTCATATCCAGAAGGTCCATCCTCATGCTCATGCGATGAGGGAAACAATTCGGTCGAACGATTGGAGAGACTAAGACACGGGATCGGTATGCTGATCCAAGCGGCATGCTGTTCAGACAGGAAGCGCACTTTTGGCCAGAAGGATTGCGTCACCGCACTCGGCGTATAGCGAGCTTCAAATGCCATCGTCGGCGGCATCCAGTTGGGCCCTGCGAATTGGCGGACGATGTAGACAGAGAAAATATTCTGAAGCCATTGCGCATGCTCCAGATGCAGGAGCGCGCTTGCTCTGCCCAGCCTGCTGCAAACCCGCACGTGATCGTTATCGTGTTCGATCCACATGCTCAGGATCGTGTCCTCCCGTGACGCCCAGTTGCAGGCGTGCCGCAACGCAACAAGCAGTGTCGGGGAGTGAGCGATCAGCGCTCTGGTCTTTTCTCTCAGATGGGAATAATGCAGGCGCTGGCTGGCCAGGAAGCCAAAATCTTGAATGCCCTGGATGCTCTGGGCGGTTTCAATAAAGTGGATTGCCGGCAAGAGCGGGACGTAGAGATCGCTTTTTGTTTCCAGAGATGATGGCAGCCGAAATTTTTCCAGAAGTGAATTCGTCGGCGCACCAATTTCATCAAGAATTCCGATAAAAGGGAGAAGAAACTGGCTGCGAGTTATGGGGATGGTAGCCATTGCACCTAGTCGCGCTCACGTGGTTGACGCTTTCACTTGCCAAGATTTCATCGAAATTGCGACGTGTGAGAGCAGTGAATTTCACCGTTGTATTGCCAACGCATCCGGCTGACTTACTTGGCAAACATAAATGTCAGGGTCGTGCGCAGCCCCCATTCTGGACTGCCCGCGGGTCCATCAGCGTAGTAACGCCCGCCCAGTTGAATGCTCATAGCCTGATCATTGATCTTGAAAACCTGGCTAGCGCCCAAATTGATTGGCACTGTCCATTGATTGGCCTCCCAGTCATAGGTTGAATCCACGCTGAGCGACATCGATCTTCCGTGGCCAAAATTATAGGAAACAAATGGCTGCAACAGACTGGCACTGACATCTTGCCTGCTCGAAGATCCAGCAACGGACCAAATATGATTGCCCAAAGCGCCGACCGTCCATTCTTTTCGCTGGACAAGCGCTACCGCTGTCGGCCCAAGTCCAAATTTGCCGCTACCAAGATAGTCGTCGGTGGCCGTGGGCAGAAGAAACACGGGACCTGCGCCCCATATCAAACCGCCAGGACCTGCGTTTTTGGGAGACAGAAAAAGGCTGGCATTTATATCGCCCAAACCGGAAACGCTTCCACCTGGCGTATAATCCCGATAGGCGAACGGTATGATCGTACGTGATATAATGTTCCACTCATCGTTTATACTGAATGGAATAACAGGCTGAATGTTGAGCCCGTAGGCAAAGCCGCCTCTGCCGGTACCGGCCTTAAAATCAAAATTATTTTGCAGGGGAACGCTGATAAGACTGGCCAGCGGATTGGCTAATTGTTGCGACAGATCGTCAGCAGAAGGTTGCGACCAAACCGCGCCAGGGTTGAATGCCATAAAGCCAATAGTCGAAATAATCGTGGCACAGGGCCGCTTACGCCCACTGAACAGATCATTTATGCACTGCATTTTCCACCCCTCCCCAAACAGACCATGCGATTTGTAACGTTTCACGTTTTCACATTGGAAACTGTGCCGATCGACACAGTTTCCAATGTGGAATTTGCTTTTATTATCATTGTTTTTTTGTAGCCCACATCTCGGCAAGATCGGATCACCAAGGAGAAATTGTTACGCGAATTTTGGGCAATGAATCGCGTCGAATGAAGCGATTGGAGAAGAAAGTGCCGCGTATGTCACGGGCGAATGCGGAACGCGCAACCCTTTTCTTCCATGGCCCAGGCCACAGTGCTCCTCCTGACTAACGGCCCCTGTGCCATTCCACCAGAGGTCGACACGGAGCAAGAAAACGCCACCCAACCGATCATTGCGCGATCGACCGGCAAATTCTAATTGAGTCACTTCTAGCAGAGGCGCATCATCGGTCTTGCCATTTTGTGCCAATGGCTGTCCGGCGCTGGAATCCATCGCAGACGGCTATGTTCCGAGTGCGCCCTGGAACCGCGAATTGCGACCGTCCCAATGGCTGGCCACTACAGGAAGTCGGCACACTGCCTGGAAGACCGATGCGCCCAATGACTGAGACGTACCGTTCAAGCAATATTGCTGGTTGGATCGGCGGAACCGGTTTGCATATCCGTGTCCGGCGAGGTTAGGCAGGATAGATACGGCTTCAGGCCCAGCTCGACCTGCTGTTCCGCAGGAACAAAGGCGCTGATGGCGATCAGGAAATTTGCCCAGGCGCCGAAATCCATGATGAACGAGCCGGGCTCCAGTGGAAGGGTGGACGAAAGTGAAAGGGGAGGCGGAACAAGCCATGCGAGACTGCTGAAGACAAGCGTCCGCTGCCCGGCCACGAGGGGTGCAGTCGCGCAGAATGGAAAGGCACCTCTGCATCTCCTGGAAAGGGCCGCCATGGTATGCCAGAAACACCAGCTGATGCTCCGGATCGGGCTATGTACTCATCGGCTTTTCTGGCAAGTTCTCGCAGCTGGTGCCTTCAACGCTCATCGACGGTCAATCTCCGGTTATGTGGTGCGATGCCCACTCAGCTGCCTGTCCAGGCAATAGGGATGGCGTTCCAGCCGGGAGTGTTTTCCCGCGGCATCGTGCGTTAACTCACCGCAACAGTTTTAGTTGGGTTCTTTCCTGGAAGCGGAGTTCTACTTCGATCTCCGCTTCCAGTCGACGAGTACTCGACGTGGGCAAGCGACCGCTTAATTTAGATACACGACCTTAAGGCGATTGATCTTTCCATTGAATGCAAATGGCTTGCGTTCAAAATATGCAAGTGAGACTGGTGAATAGCTGTCCTGGCCGACATCAAAGGCGTCATTGGCAGTAAACGGGAGCGCTGCCGAGCGAGGGACACGACCCTTGGTTACCTCTTTACCGTCCACGCGGATGACGATGTCGAACGCAGAGCGTGCGCCGCCGGTCGCGCGTGTTTCGACTTCAATCTTTACCTTTCCGGTCGGAAGTGGAGTGGACGTTTCGATCCGGGTCCGTTCAATCTCGAACAGATTGTATTCGTAGCTGAGCTTGCCGTTCTCGACCCACAATGAGACCCCGCCCGAGAAGGCACCAAGAGCGTAGAGTACTCCCTTCGAGTCTGGCTGCAGCTCTGCGTCGATGGTGACGAGATTGCTTCGTGCTCCCAGTCTGGGCGCGGTGAACTCAGGTACGCCGACGACATCCTGGGTATAGTGGAACTCTTTGGCCGGATTGGATGGCGCGTCTTCCGGATGGAAGACCACAGACCACAATCCCCCACCAACGGGATATACCTTGTTGTCTTGCGCAGCTACGGCAAACGCCTGCTTCAGCTCCTCGACTTTTTCGGGATGCGCTGCCGCGACGTCGTTCGCCTGTGAGAAGTCGTTTTTGAGATCGTAGAGCTCCCACACATCTTTATCGGGTGACCATTTCGCGATCGACGGATCGATGCCCGTTTGCCAAGGTATTCTCGGCCCGAAGACCGAAGCTATCCAGCCGTCCTTATACATGGCGCGGCTGCCCATAAATTCGAAATACTGTTCCTTCTTCTGGTCAGGCGCAGCGGGAGTGTCGAAGCTGTATGTCATGCTGGTGCCGTCGAGCGGATCCTGCGTGATGCCATCAACCAGCTTTGGCGGCTGGATGTTCAGGACGTCGTAGATCGTCGGAACGATATCGTTGACATCGTGAAACTGCGGATGTGGCGTCTTGTCGGGCTTGATCCTGCTGGGCCATGAGACCACGAGCGGCGTGCGTGTCCCGCCGAAATGCGCAGCAATAAGCTTTGTGGACTTATATGGTGTGGCACCCGCCCAAGCCCAGCCGGCATGATACATGTTGTCGGCCTTGGGCGATCCGAGCACATCCAGACCGCCGAGTTCGTTCATTGTGCGGATGTGGTCCTTGACCTCGGAGGCAATACCACCTTGCGCCAGAAGTTCGCTAACCGTGCCATTCTGGCCCTCGGCGCTCGAACCATTGTCGCCCCAGACATAGAAGATGAGCGTGTTATCACGTATGCCGAGTTCATCCAGGGCATCTATAAGCCGGCCGGCCTGAGCATCCGCATGTTCGGTGTATCCAGCGAACACTTCCATCAGCCGCCGCTGGAATGGCTTCTCATCCTCCGGAATATCGTTCCATGCAGCAAGTGTGCTCGGCCGGGGTGTTAGCTGGGTGCTAGCCGGTATCCATCCGAGCTTTTTCTGGCGCGCGAAAATATCCCGACGCATGGCATCCCAGCCGCCATCGAACTTGCCCTTATATTTGTCCGCCCATTGCTTGAAGATGTGATGCGGACCATGGGAGGCACCGGGAGTCCAGTACATGAAGAAAGGCCGATCCGGCGTCAGCGCACGCTCCTGCTTCATCCATGAGACCGCCTTGTCGGTCATGTCTTCGGTGAAGTGATATTCTTTCTTGCCCTCGGAAGGATTCACGCGAACCGTGTTTTCGACCACCGCAGGCTCCCATTGCGAGGATTCCCCGGCAAGGAAGCCATAGAAGTAGTCGAAACCGATCCCTTGCCCCGCCGGCCAATTCGTATAGGGGCCGACGGCCGTGGTCTCGTTGGCCGGCGTGTTGTGCCATTTGCCGAATGCGGCCGTCGCATAACCATAATCGCCAAGCACTTTCGCTACGGTCGCCGACGTGCGCGGAATGCGTCCCGAATAACCGTCCCAGTCGTTTGCCAGTTCTGCGATCTGACCGAACCCGACGCGGTGAGGATTGCGTCCCGTCAGCAACGCTGCTCGCGTGGGAGAACACACGGAAGCATTGTGGAAGCGATTGTAGGAGATCCCATCGTCAGCAAGACGGCTGAGTGTGGACGTATTGATGACGCCACCAAAAGTCGACGGGAGTGCGGGGCCGACATCATCGAGCATGATAACGAGAATGTTCGGTGCATTGGCTGGAAGGTGCGATTGTGCTGGTAGTGGACTATAGGTCGATTCAGCAATCGTCGGTCCGGCCTTGCTCCCCGAAGGGGTTGACGGAAAGGGCAATGATTCCTGGGCTAGCACAGGCGATCCCAACAAAAGGAGGGACGTGCTCACGCCCAGCCAGAGTGCTCCAAGATGAGTATTAAGAGGCTTTTTCATTGGGTTCTCCGTTTCGAATAACACATCTGAATCCGACATGACTTGTCGAAGTATCGATCGCTTCGGGATGGCGGGCAGCAGGCCGATAGCGACGGCAGTAATTTGGTGCACAAAGATACGATCCGCCCTTCAAGACCTTTCGCGGTATTGTAATTTCAGGCTGACACGGATCGTAGCTGGCAGACTCAAGCCCCCCGCGAGGATTTTGGGGGATGCAGCAGGCTTTCATCGTGTCTGCTTCGTGCTGCGAGGAGAACCAATCGGATGTCCACTCCCAGACATTTCCAATCATGTCGTAGAGACCATATCCGTTGGGCGGAAAGGCTTTCACAGGGGACGTGCGGGAGTATCCGTCCTGGTTATGATTGACCGTCGGAAACGGTCCTTGCCAGGTATTGGCCATATGCTGGCCAGCAGGGGTTAATTCCGATCCCCAAGCGAATTCGGCCTGATCGAGCCCTCCTCGGGCGGCGAACTCCCATTCGGCTTCGGTAGGAAGATCCTTGCCTTTCCACCGAGCATACGCCAACGCGTCGTGGTGGGCGACATGGACGACGGGATGATCATCTCGTCCTTCGATGCTACTAGCTTGACCATAGGGACGACGCCAGTTGGCGCCCTCTAGAAACGACCACCATTGTGTCCAGTCGTGAAGATCGACACGCCCCGTCGGCTCTTGAAAAACCAGCGACCCCGCATACAACATCTCGGGCAGTATGCCGGGATAATCTCGTGGATCAGGCGCAGATTCGGCAAACGTGCGATATCCGGTTGCGGCCACGAACTCTGCAAACTGAGTATTGGTGACAGGAGTCTCATCAATGAAGAACCCATCGACACTGACGCGGTGAGCCGGTCTCTCTTCGGGGTAGTGACGATCCGAACCCATCCAGAACGTTCCCGCGCCCACGAAGATCATGCCGTCTCGCGCACGTTCCGACAGAAAACCCGCTCGAGCGGTATCCGTATGCATAGCCGATCCCCCGTCAACCTATAATCAGATGCATATTGTGCCGCACGGTGCAGTTACCCATGCGTCTCGCTGCAGGTTCAATCGACGTAGATTTGAACGTAGCGCCCGCCGTAGGGCTGGTAGTAGACACTGCCGCAGCGCCACACCACGGCGCCATAGACGCTGGTGCTGATGCAGCCGCCAGGCAGAGTGGCGGCATACATCGTGGTGCGACGAACGACCCGGCGTGTAGTGCGTCGGGCAACGCCGGCCACGCTATATGGCGTCAACGGCCGTCCGATAATTGCCTGAGCTTCGGAAACGAACGGACTGAACGGCAGCGGCAGGACACTGTCCACCGTGAGCATGGCCAACAGAGCGATGGCAGCCACCAAGAGTCTGCTGTACAATTTGGGCATCTTCATTCTCCCGCCTGGAGTGACAGTTCGCCGGTGACATCGGCATGCACCTGTTCGAGCTTTTTAGCGCGCGCAGGCGGGGAGAAAGCGAACCGGGCGGCATCGATCCCATCGGTCTTCCAGCTTCTCAGCCGCAGTGTGTATTCCGGCGCGCCGGTGACCCATTTGGTTGTGATGACGTATTTGAGCGGCAACGGCTTGTCGCCCTTGCTGATCCAGATCTGCCAATCGACGGCATCGGTTCTGAATGCGAGGTGATCGCATTCGACGCCACCGACAATGGCCGAGCCAACGATGGTTCCCTCAGTGACCCCGTCGGTCAGAACGGCATAAGGATCGCTCGCCAGAAAGTCAGCTCCAGGAGCATCGAGGCCGGTAGATTCGCGGAACTCCCTGGTCGCGTCCTCAACACTCGGGCTGGCACTTTCGATCTGCGCGAACACGTTCATTCCCTTGCCGTAGAGCGATATCATCTTGCCGTCGAATGTTACTTCCACGTCGGCATACGGTCCCTTGCGAGTGATCCGGAAGCCCTTGTCGCGATCGAGTTCAATGGAACCCGACGCGCTGTACTGGATCTTCTGACCCTCCAGGGTTACGATCTCGTGATCGGCGTCGTAATCGGCGCTGACAGTCGAAAGCGTCTTTAGATTGCTGGTCATGGCGCTGAGAATCTTGTCCGCGGCCGGGTCGATGACAACCTGCGCCTGCGCCGAAGCTGCCAAGGGTGTGAACGCCATGCCGGCCGCCACGCTTAACGCCAATACACGCATGCGCGAAGCGGAAACTTTATGCCATCGTTCAAGTATCAATTTTTTCACGGCCTTACCTCGAAAATAGCGCGCCTGGCGTGCGCTGAAACCTACCTACCCTTCCCGGCAATGGAGCATACGCCCAAAGGCCTCGCCGGTAGAGATCCCGAACTGAGCTGAGACGGCTGAGCATGAAAGAATAGCAGCACTCAAAACAGTCCATCGAACTTCCAGCACATCTTCATTCAATCTGACTAATGCCCCGCTTGAGCCACTCCACAGGGGCTATCCACAGCAGCAAACGCCATCCAACCAATCATGACGTGATCGACCGACAAGGTCTAATCAGCGTGTTTCTAGCATAGCCGGATCACCGGTCTTGCCATTTTGGGCCAATGTCTGTGAGGTGACGTTTTTAAATGTGGTCTATGTTTGTTGTTCGTTTTCCCGTTCAATTTCTAATGTTGGCGAGGAGAATTGCCGATGAAGAACCTTGTTTTTCTGTTGAGCAGACTGTCGCGGTGTTGAAGCAGACGAAGCTTGGATTGCCCATTGCTGACCGGATGTGGCAAATTGGCATATCGGAACAGACGTTTTTACCGCAGGCAGCATCTCCTCGCGCTTCCATTCAGCCATTGCAACAAATCCCTTTGGTGTTCATATTTCTTTTCCGATACTACGCACTGTCATTGGAGCCACGCTTGATTGGCACGACATGCTTGCCTATGCATGCGGCGCAATTATTGTCATGTCAGGTGAACGGGTGAATGGATTATCGTGCCGTGTAAGGTCGTTTCAGCGCTTGATGCGGACACAGGCGAAATAGTGCAAATAGAAGTCACTTGTTCTCGTCAACCACTGGTGCTGTTGCCGTCATGAGAAAGCTGACTCGGCAGAAGGCAAAGGCCATAGACAAGTGTTGGTTGTGTTGCAACGTTTTGAGTACCGGCACTGTGGCAAGGAGGACCTCTGACATTTCGGAGGATTAAATGTTGAAGGGCCGCCAGTTCGACCAGTCGGTGATCCTGCTTTGCGTGCGCTGGTACCTGGCCTACAGTCTGAGCTTGCGTGATCTGGAAGAGATGATGGCCGAGCGGGGCATTGCCCGTCGACCACACGAGTATTCACCGCTGGACGGTCCGTTATGCCCCGCAACTGCTGGAGCCTTTCAACCCACGCAAGCGGAGCGTTACCGGCAAATGGCATATCGACGAGACGTACATCAAGGTCCGCGGCCAGTGGATGTACCTCTACCGCGCGCGCCATCGACAGTGTCGGCGAGCAGCGTGACTTGCTGTCGGCCAAGCGGTTCTTCAGAAAGGTGCCGACCCGACCGCGTTGTCATCGACGGTAGTCAGACCAACCTGGAGGCTATCGTTTCCTGTGACACCACAAATCGTTTGCAGGATCGCCCTCGACGCCGGCTGAAGCTGATCGAAATCCGCAAGAGTAAATACCTGAGTAACCGGATTGAACAGGACCATCGGCGCATCAAGCGCCGCGTCGGGCCAATGCTTGGATTCAAATCACAGGCAACAGCCGCGATCATCCTGTCCTGCATCGAAATGGTCCACATGATGCGCAAACGACAGGCGAGGTTTGCCTGCAATCCGAATCCGTCCCGGGCTGAGCAGTTCGAAATTCTTGCCACATAATTGGCTTCGTATCACGCCTCTTTGCGCTTCCATTCAGCAGTTGCAACAAAACCCACATTAAACGGTCAGCCTTCACTGTCCATCTGCACTGCCTCAACGCCATCATCGAATGGAAAGCGGCGCCTGGAGCGCTTGCTTGATCTCTGCAGTTGCCGCCACTTTTGAATCCATCTGAAACAGCATGACAAGCCCTATCGTTTCTACAAAGCAAGTTCCCGCCGCAATATCTCGAGCCGTTCCATCGCAATTACCCCATCATGGATGGTAGGGGCAGCGGTCAACGCGCCGCCAAGCGCCGGCACTACATCGGCCAAGAGCGAATGATAACCCTTCGGATCTTCATTTGCCGCTGCGGTGAAATTCGGCTTCCACATCAGCGTATCGACGTCATCGGTGAGCGTCGCATTCGGATCATCCACTTTGAATGGTGGATTGCGGTTCCAGCGTACCTCGATCACGTCATCCACTTCCAGCCGCTGATGATCGCTCATCAGTTCAATGCGTTCAACCGGCGCACCACGCGACTGGATTGTGCCCATGGCGATATTGCCGATGGCGCCGCACTCGAACTCGAAGCCTACGTGGAAGAGCACCCTGCCCGGCGTTTTCTCGACCTTCCGGGCCGAGATGGTCTGCACCGGCGATACAAAAAACGATACCAGATCCATATAATGCACACAGTGATGCAGGAAGAAGCCAGTATAGTCGACATTGCCGGTAAAATATCCCGGTGCTGTCATGTAATATCCTGTAAGTCCAAGTATGGGCCCGAAGCGCCCCGACTGGATGATGTTGTGGGCAATCTTGTTGCCAACAGAATAACGCTTCATGAAACCGACCAGCAACGGTTTTCCAGAGCGTTCGGAAGCTGCACGCAATTCACGCGCGCCGTGCGCCGTGCCTGAAGGCGGCTTTTCCATGAACACGGGCAATCCTCGCTCAAGAGCCAGTTTGCCGAAGTGCAGGTGTTGCTCGGGGCCCACAGCCATGCCGACAGCATCAATGCCGGACGTGCGGATCAACTCTTCGGCATCGCTGGTGAGGCGGGATACGCCGAATTGCCGGCCTGCATCCGCCAGGCGTTTACCGTCGATATCGCACAGTGCAACGATCTCGACATCGTGGCGAACAAGTTGCGGAAGAAGCATCTGAGTTGCGTGAATACCGCAACCAATCCAGCCGATTTTCAATGTCATCGCCGATATTCCGTCAGTGTGAGGTGGGATTTGATAAAGGCCGCGCTTGCCGCCAGGCGCTCGCTTTCATCTTCATGAGGCGGACGCCACTGTGCGAAAGGAACGCCAAAACGGTCGTCATTACGTCGGAACGGTTCCAACGATACCGGTCCCCTGTAGCCGATCTCATGCAGCGCCCGAGCGACAGAAACCCAGTCTGTCGATCCGGTACCCGGAAATCCGCGATGGTTTTCATTTGCCTGAAAATGCACCAGATGTGCTCCGCCCAGCCGTATGGCTTCGGCAATTGACGCTTCTTCCATATGCATGTGGAAGGTATCGAGCATCAGTTTTATGGCCGGATGATCAACTGCGTCGAGAAGTTCGATGGCCTGCTGTGTCGTACACAGCACATCGCTTTCAAACCGGTTGAGCGGCTCGATGGCAAGCAGAACACCCGCATCTGCAGCATGGTTACCCGCTTCCACCAGACCTTTGACACAGCGCTCCTTGCGCGCCAGCCGCTCTGCCTCCGGCACGGGCAGAGGAGCGCGTCCGGCAAACACCAGTGGATTGCCCGTCAATGGTCCGCCGACCACGCGCGCGCCGAGCGCTGCCGCGCAGTCTGCCGTATAGCGCAGATAGTCTATCCCGGCGCGATGCGCATCCCGATCATCTGACGAGAGGTTACGCTGAAGATTGACGCGCGCTGCAAGCACAACATCAAGTCCTGCATCCTCCAGCGCACGCCTGGTTTCGGCAAGATCGATTTCTCCAGGTTCAGGCACAAGCAGTTCGACAAAGTCGAAGCCGAGATCGCGCATTTTTTTGAACAGGGGGAAATGCTCGGCGGTAAATGGCCTTGCATATTGCATGGAGATCAATCCGATGGGATTCATCATAGGTCCTCTTTGATAAATATGGGTCATCCCTTCACCGCCCCTTGAGTAAGGCCACCGATAAGACGGCGCTGAACGAGAAGGAAAAGGAGGGTGGCAGGCAGCGCACCGACAACGCCACCTGCGGCAAGCAGACCCCATTCGATCTGGTATTCACCGATCAGGGTCTGGATCGCTACGGTAACAGGCCGGACATTGCGGCCACCCAGGGTCAGAGCATAAAGATACTCGTTCCAGGCGGTGATGAAGATATAAATACCCGTCGAAATGATGCCGGGCATCGCCAGAGGCAGAACAATGCGCCGCAGGGCCTGAAGCCGCGAACAGCCATCGATCATTGCCGCCTCGTCGAGACTGCGTGGAATGGCACCCACATAACTGGTCAGCATCCAGACGGCAAAAGGAATGGCAACCGTCGAATTGGCAAGGATCAGCCCGATATGGGTATCGAGAATACCGATCTTCCGCATCAGGACGAAAAGCGGCAGGATCAGGAGCACTATCGGGAACATATTGACCAGGAGGAACTGCAGCATGATCAGCTTGCGTCCGGCAAACCGAAAGCGCGACAATGCATAGGCTGCGGTAACCGAAACGACGAGCCCGAGGATCACGGTGCCGCCGGCGATGATCAGGCTGTCAAGCATGTTGTGAAGAAACGAGGTCTGCCTGAGAAGCCGGGCATAATTGTCGATGCTCCATCCAGCCGGTGACAAGGATACACCTGACGCAGACAGCTGCGCGGTCGGCGTCAGCGAGGTGAGCATCATCCAGACAAATGGCCCTATGGCGAGAAGGATGATCAGAACAACAGGAATGTCGGTTGTGAGAATGCGCCGAAGCGTCGAAGGCTTGTTCATCTTTCCACCTCGCGCAGCGTGCGGACGATATAGACGGCAACGATCGCCCCGAGCAGGATCGTGAAGGTTACGGCGATCGCTGTCCCATAACCGAAATCGAGATTTTGACGCGCCTTGATGAAGGCGTAGAGCGGCAGCGTGTGCGTCGCATAGCCCGGACCGCCGCCGGTCATCACAAAAATCACGTCCATGGAATTGGCAACCCAGATGATCCGCAGCAATCCTGCGGTTGCCAGAACGGGCGCAATTCCTGGCAGCGTTATGTGGACGAACTGCCGCCAAGGGCTGGCACCATCGATCGAGGCGGCTTCATACTGACTTTGCGGAATGCCTTGCAGGCCAGCCAGGATCATCACCGCAAAAAACGGAAAGCCCTGCCAGGTCAAGGTAGCGATCACCGCGTAGAGCGCGAGGTGGGGATCGGCGAGCCAAGGGACCGTCGAATGGATAATGGAGAGATAGAGCAGGATATCATTGAGCACCCCCGTGGTCGGGTCATAAATCCAGCGCCACATCAAGGCGATGACCACACTCGGCAGTGCCCAGGGGATGATGACCAGCGCCCTCGCCAGGCCGCGCCAGGGAAATTCACGGTTGAGCAGAAGTGCCGTGACAAGACCAAGCCCCATCTGCAACGGAACCGTCAGTCCGATCCAGATTGCCGTGTGGCCGAGCGAAGTCCAGAAAACCGGATCACGCAAAAGCTTAATATAGTTGCCAAAGCCAACAAAGCGATTGGCGTTCGGTTTCCACAGGATGACATCATAGAAGCTGGTGACAACAGCCTGGAACATCGGAAAAAAAACGACGAACAATGTCACCAGCACGGCCGGCACCAGTAAAGCATAGGGCATCAGCCTGCTGCGAAGCGGGCGTACCTGTCTAAGATCTTCCGGTGCAGCTGGTGCGAGCGTAGACATGGGCTGACTTTCTTGCTGTGACCAATGAGGAGCATCTGAACACGCTATTGCGCGAACAGATTTTCGAGTTGCTCCATCATCTGCTGCGACGTGATCTGGCCAGTGAGCGCCTGCTGCATTGACGTCTGCCACGCGGTGTTGACGAACTCGGCCGTCGCGGTGCTTTGAGGCAATACATGAGCAAAAGGCAAGGACTGGACCGTCGCGTCAACAAATCGGCGTTCGTGCAGGGTCCAATGTTCAGCTCCACTCTTGGTCACGGTCATCTGGCCGGTTGCCTTGTTGAAGGCCACGTTGTTTTCAGCTTCCGCCAGGAAGGAAATCCACTTCCAGGCAGCATCCTTCACTTGTGAAGAAGAGAATATCGCCAAGGATTCGTCACCATAGGAGGTCCACTGCTTGCCACCGCATTTAGGGACTGGCACCGCGGAGACCTTGTCACCGAGCGCTTTGACCAAATCATTGGACGAGCCGATATGGTGGATGGTCATAGCAGTCTTGCCGGCCTTGAACGCTGCGACAATTTCCTGGAAGCCGTCATTGGGCGCTGACGGAGGAATGACCTTGTCCTTTTGGAACAGATCTATCAGCCACTGGTTGGCGGCGATAGCCGCTGGCGTGGTCAAACCGCCCGGCTTGAGCTCAGCCCCTTGCGAAAAGACAAATGCTCCCCATTGATCCCAGCCGCCCTTGCCGCCACGCAGGCCAAAGCCATACGTGTCAGGCGCCTTCGTCAGCTTTTGAGCTGCTGTGCGAAATTCCTCACAGGTGGCGGGCGGATTGAGGTTCGCATCTTTGAGCAGGTCGGCACGATAATAGAGATAAAGCACGACATACTGGATCGGCAGATAATATTGCTGACCGTCCGGCCCCTTGTTCAACTCCAACAGATTGTCCAGCAGGTCGGCTTTGCCTGGCCAAGCGTTGATACGTTCGCCAAGCGGCTCGAGTGCACCCATTTCTGCAAGTCTTGGCTGCGCAAACAGCTTGACCATTCCGGCGTCGGGTGCGTTGCCGCCAACCAAAGACGTATAGAGATTATCGTAATAGCTGTTCCATGGAACGTTCTCAGCTTCGATCTTGATATCCGGGTTTTTGGCCTCGAATTTCGCCACGAGTTCCGACATCGGATTCTCTGGATTGTCGAAATGATACCAGAATCGTACCGTTTCAGCCGCGTTGGCCGTGCTCATCGCCAACCCGGTCAGGAATGCGCAGCTGATACCCAGCTTCTTGAGAATGCTCATTGTTTCCTCCACCTTTATTATGCAATTATCGAATGCCACCGATCATTCCCCGGGCAGTTTCACCGGCCGATGCAAGCGCCTCCCGCGCTGCGGCCAGTTCATTGGTATTTTGCAGAAATCCATGCGTGACCCCCGGCACCACTGACAGGGGATCATCGCGGCCGACCGCTTTCAGCCGTTCGGCAAAAAGAAGCGTATCGGACAGGAGCGGATCTATGCCCGCAGCCATAAGATAAAGTGGCGGCAAGGATCGCAGCGCGTCATCATCGGCTTGAAGCGGAGCAGCCAAAGGATTGCGCCGCGCATGATGATCCGCGCAGTACCAGTCCCAGTAACGCTGCATTTTACCGCGCGTCAGTCCAGGGCCATCGGCAAAACGCCGATAGGAATCCGTATTGAAACCAGCATCAAAAGTGCCATAAAACAGAAGTGCACCCGATGGTAGCGATTGCCCTGCCTTCTGTTCATGCATGATCGCAGCGAGGGCGAGATTTGCCCCGGCTGAATCTCCCGAAATGATAAGCGGTCCCGCTGATACGCCTGCCTGCGCGGTCGCAGTGAATGCCGCACGCAGGCAGGCGACAACATCATGCAAACCCGCTGGAAACGGATGTTCCGGCGCAAGACGGTAATCGGGAATAAGGACAGGCAGCCGGATCTCGCTGGCAAGAACACGGGCACATCGTTCATGCGTCTCGGGGCTGCAAAAAGCGAAGCCGCCGCCATGCACAAAGATGACAGCTCCAGCACCCGCCCCGTGCGGAACCAGAACGCGCAGACGGCAGGCCGAGGAGCCAAGCTTTGTGTCAGCGGCAACGAGCACTTCCGTCATTACAGCGAGCGGCGGCAGATCGACGTTGTTACGCGCGTTTGCGCGTTCAGATTGTGCCCTGCCTTCGGCGGGCGTCAGCAATGTAGGGTCGGGCTGCGTTCCCAATTCGCGCTCCGCGCGAAGCAACACCTCACGCATATCCGTGGAAAGCTCATTGCAGGAACCGGGCACGTCGTTCATTGATCCGCGTCCGGAAATACGGTCGGTCCGAAGTCGACGATTGTCATGATATGATGACGCAAGGTTTGCGTCGCAGCAGAAACATCGCCCTGCTCGATAACTTCCATTATGGCACGATGCCGCAACGCTGTGGCCATAAGATCGCGCGAACCGATACTTCTTGATATCTTGAACCGATGATTATGGACGAGGCAGCGATGAAGGATCGGATCGAGTGCGGGAAGATCGGCATCACGAAAGATTCTCCGATGAAAATCCCGGTCATATGCCGCCAGTTGGAGTTCGTCATCGGCCTTCGCCGCATCCACCATATCGCTTGCGATCTCGTGCAAGTCGGAGATCAGCGTGCGGCTCTTGTAGCGCAGAACCCGGATGATGCCGTTACACTCGATCTGCTGCCTCACCCGGAACATCTCGACCGCTTCGTCGACGGTGCAGGCTGATACCAGCGTGCCGCGGTGCCCCTGACGCAGTACGAGTCCCTCTTCCTGCAATTGCAGCAGCGCTTCCCGGACCTTCCCCTGGCTACACTGGAAGCGGGCGGCGAGGTCCAGTTCCGTCAACGGCTCTCCAGCACGCAATTCACCAAGCATGATATCGCGTTTGAGCGAGTCGAACACGGTGGATGCCTTGGAGGCAGCCGGATTGCGCGACGGACGGATTGGCCGCGAAGCGATGGTGTCTGACACTGCTGGCTCTCTTCTCAAGTTGCGGACTGCGCGAATTATCATTATTGATATTGATATCGATAATGCAAGTCAATAACGTATTGGCAGAGGAGGAACTACACATGACAGCGATCAGCCTGAAGCAGATCAAAAAGCTCTATGGCACGGTTCCCGTGATCCACGGTGTCGACATTGACATTGCGAGCGGCGAGTTTCTGGTTCTTGTTGGTCCGTCCGGTTGCGGAAAATCCACCCTGTTGCGCATGATCGCCGGATTGGAGGAAATCAGCGCCGGTGAATTGAGGATTGGCGAAAAGGTGGTTAACGCCCTGCCGCCGTCGGACCGTGATATAGCCATGGTCTTTCAGGATTACGCGCTCTATCCGCATATGAGCGTTGAAGAGAATATGGCATTCGGACTGAAGATGCGCAGCGAGCCCCCCGGCGAGATCAATCAGCGCGTAACAGGCGCTGCCGATATCCTCAAACTTCAGGACTATCTTGAACGGCGCCCCGCACAGCTTTCGGGTGGCCAGCGCCAGCGGGTTGCTATGGGCCGCGCCATTGTACGCCGCCCGAAGGCTTTCCTGTTTGATGAACCATTGTCCAATCTCGATGCGGCACTTCGCGTAGAGATGCGACTTGAAATCGCCAAGCTGCATCGCCGCATGCAGGCAACGACTGTTTACGTCACCCACGATCAAGTGGAAGCTATGACATTGGCCGATCGGATTGTCGTGATGAATGCCGGGCACGTCGAACAGATCGGGCACCCACTCGACCTTTACCGCAAACCGGCAAGCCTGTTCGTTGCACGTTTCATCGGCAGCCCGACGATGAATACCTTCCCCGTGAGTTTCGTTGAATCCGCCGGCAATAATCTCGTTGTGCAGTTGTCGGCAGGCAAAGCGGCAATCCATGTCCAGGACCGGTCATCCTCGGTTGCAAGAACGATTACCTTCGGCATTCGCCCGGAAGATTTGACTGTCTGCGATGCCGGCGACGCATGGTTCAGCGGCGAATTGGTGGTGGTTGAACGGCTTGGAAGCCAGACCTTCGGTTACCTCGACGCCGGCACAGAAAAACTGATCACCATCGAGTTCCCGAGGGCCGCAGAAGTTCAGGTCGGCGAACGGATTTCAGTCCGGGGCGAGCCTTCCAACGTCCATCTTTTTGATAGTCAAAACGGACAGCGGGTCAATTGAACAATGAATCCGGGGCACCAATGGTGCCAAGGACAAACTCAGTACTTGATCTGCCAGTCCCAATGCCTTGCGGGGAGATGGGACCGATTGGCTCGGTGGGCCAGCAATAATTCGAACCGTACTGAAAGCCAACGGTATTCCCAACACTCCAAAAGCTGGACCAAGAGAACTGTTGGTATCGTACATTTAAAGTGGCTTGGTTGGACGTTACTCTGATTTGGGGGTGGAAGGATGCGCTTCGAACCGACAGGGCCCGTACTGCTCCGAGGGACAGTTGGGGAGGGTTCCGGAGCACAGTTATTTGGTCGGCTGCAAGCAATGCCAAGGTCCCGCCACGGTCATGAGAGTGTGTCTGGGAGGAGGACATAGTTCATTGGTCTGTACAAGTGTGCATGTCAGTAGAAATCGATCGGTTATATGCGCCGCAGATGCTTTGAAAAGCTTCGTTTGGAAATGCCGATAATAGCGGATCTTCGATCCGTTTTTGATTGGTTCCTTAATGTCTACAATATCTCTAAGCGAGCCAGCAACGCTTCCTTGACGAGCGAAGTCGCCTTGAAAGTTCCTATTGCCCAGGTTCCGCGGGCTGTAGTAGACTTCGCCTCATGAAAAATCACAGTCTTCATCATCCGGCCCGTGAAACTACTAAAAGTAGTTGGACGCTTACGAGTACGCGCGGCGAAAGAATAAGTGCCGTCGAGGGTATGAAACTGACGCCACGGATGGCAACGGCGTTAGCTGAGTCTCGAGGCAAAACCGGCGACGAACGTCGTACTTTAGTCAAAGAGCAGCTGGCAAAAACCACGCGCAAATAGTGGCTATACCGCTGAATCCGACCCGCTCTGTTACCCGGGCACCACGGTCCTGCGCAACAAACTTGGTTTACAGAATCAAGACGATTTAGATGAAGTAGAGCTGGCACTGTTCCTAATCCGTGCGGACGAAGAGTTTCCATACGGCCGGCTCGATTACCCGCACTATATGGCGCTCCACCACCATCTGTTTCAGGACGTCTATGAATGGGCAGGTCAGCCGCGAACCATTCGCATTGGTAAGGGCGGCAACTGGTTCTGCTATCCCGAATACATCGACAAACAGATGCAAGCTGTATTTGCATTTCTTGAACGGCTGAATTTCCTTATGGATATGCTGCCGCCTGAATTTGCCTCGAATGCCGCTCACATTCTTGCGGAAATCAACGCGATTCACCCGTTCCGAGAAGGCAACGGCCGAACTCAGCTGACGTTCTTATCCCTGTTGACGGATAATGCCGGATTGCCGTTCGACGTCGAGGAACTTGGAAGGGAGCGTGTTCGGGACGCTATGATCCAAAGCTTCGATGGCAACGAGCAACCGTTGGCAGACTTAATCATGGATATCATTTCTTCCACCCAGTAATCATGCACACCGAGACCGTTGCTTTCTTTATAGGGCTGGCCACCCAGTTGGGGGTGGTTTGCAGGAAACTCGTAACGAAACTTGAACGCCTTGAGAGGATTCGAACCGAAAGCCATGCAATTGACAAAAGGCTTCGCCAAATCCGATGCCACGGATCACAGTACGGGATTTATGGAACTCAGAGCATTGCGTAAATGTTTACTGCCCTTGCACTTTGCTTTCTTTCGAGCCCACATTTGACTGGGCTTGAGCACATTTGGAGCTGGTGAAACTCAACACCAATAGGCCCGAAAGTGCGATTGGCCATTTGAAAGACCAGACGAGGTACGCGGCGCGAATTGACATGTTCGGCGTCGGGATATCCCGACGGCATTAATGTGCCACTTACTGGGTCAAACCATGGGGACTAGCCGTCCTCCATAGGCCTCCTTCTCGAATTCAGCACCTGCTTCCCCCGGAAGAGACGTGCCATCCTTGAAATCTCCCCAATGAACCATCTCATGCAGAACCGTGCGTTCAATCATAAGGCGCATTGTTTCGGGGTCTTCATATATGCCCGACTTCTCGATACTATCACAAACACTCAATGCGATAAAAACGGTATTCTTGTACCTATGATCAAACTGGCCTTTCAACATGTGGCCAGGTTTTCGTTTGTGGGGTGTTTGAACCATAGCCCGACAGTCTATCGTCGGCAGGCTGCCGAGTGTCAGAGCCAAGTTGGCGGCAACCTCGCTTAGCTGAGAGTGCCGCATGAACGCCTTGAATATCTTTGTGTTATACTTTGTCTTCGGGATATTTTCGGATATCCATTTTGATAAATTTGGATAGTCTTTAATCATTCGAGATGAAAGTCTCATGCTTTTACCCTGTGGCTTTGATCCGCGGACAATTACACCGGCCATATTAATTGGCAAGCGTGATGAGATCGCGCGACTAAGGCTCTGTTACTAATATCGACTTTGGTTATGACGGCCGGTAGGGCCTTCCCCGCCGAACTATTCCACAATCCTAAGAAGGCTATGACAACTATCAAATGGCAGGAATGATCCAGATTTACTAGCATTGTCCACACACACCCGTAGTCAGAAATCGATCAGTTCGCATCCAGCATGCAAAACGAGATGGCGATAATCAACCAGTGAACAATCATCACGTGCCGATGCATACCAATTAGCCGAGGTTGAGCCGCTTTCTCAGTTCGGCATTTTCGGCACGGAGTTTCTCGGCCAGTAGCGCGCGCAACTTACGGTTTTCCTCCTCAAGTTCCTCAAGATCAGCAATCTCATCAATCGCAGCACTCGTCAATGCTGTCACAGTTTGCGCTGTCTTCGAAGCATGGCTAATAGGCAGGCGCTTGGCTCTGCTCTTACCTTGGTCGGACCTCGGCTTGCGTGCATTCTTCTGTTTTCCAGCTGCCGTTCCCACGCCAATCTCTACAGGCCCCGCTTCAGCGACTGCCTTCCTGGCTCGAGGTTTGCGCTGCATCTTCGGCGCAGCGGGCGCTACATTAGCGGGAGCTCCGGCATCTATCGTCGTATCTTCATCAGCCATTATTGTCTCCTCCAAATTTGGTACAGTTGTCTGGTGTACACTCATCTCTGTCAAGAATAGCTCGGCCGGGTCTCCTGCAGGCAAATTCCCCTCTCCTGCTGGGCTAATAGACTGCGCATCTACCTGCAGGAATGACGACTTCTCTTCCTGCATGTCCTGCACAACAGCTGTGAGATTAATGTTTCCCCAAATAGAGTTTGATTTCGGTTCGGATTTTCGCCGGCTCGATTTGTACTCGATGGCAAAACCGCGTTGAGCTTTTTTCAATTTACAAACCTTGAACGCCTACAATCATGTAATGGCGATGTCCTGAACATCGCAACGGGTCCCGCAGATAACAATTACCGCACTGAAGGTCTATCCCACTCGCGATATTTCCGGCAATCCGGATCACTGTACGGGATTTATGGAACTGTGCGCGACCACGCCGCCATTCATCAACAAATTGAATCAGTCGAGCCAATCCGATTCAATCTTTGAACTGGAAAGATAAGGGCCATGAGCTGATACTAGACCCATGGCGGGCGAACTCACTGACTTGCATTACCAGCGAATAGATCCGGCGCAGAATATGGCTCGATACTATTCGTTGTCGCTGCAGCCCACTCTGTTCGGAGCGACCGCTTTGGTGCGGACGTGGGGCCGGATCGGATCGATGGGACGACAAAAGTCGTCCATGTTCTCTGACGCTACCGATGCTGTCACTGCCCTTGAAAAACTGGCGCGTCAAAAGCAGCGCAAGGGCTACTGGTAAGTCTTCCTTTGAAAATGCCGATAAGAGGTGCTTCTCAAGCAATTTGGATTGTAGCTTGAATGTCTACAATCTCTCTTAAAGCCTCATTTTTACAAACAAGGCGCTTATAGTAACGCCTCGAAGAGCTGCGACAGGCTTGGATCTGCTTCTGCCGAGCGATAGCTCTCCGCCCATCGCGGCCTCCAGTTTTTACACGTAACGCTGGTAAGCCCAGGTAAAGCGAATAGCTTCGAGGGTTTTCTCAGACTGATATCCATCAATTCGCACGAGACTGGCGTTGACGCCCTGCGGGGCCAAAGCAATGAAATAGTTTCCGCCGGATCCTCCGGTGCCGATCTCCCGACCAAGGTTTGTGCGAAAAATCAGTTGATCGACGGCGCCCCCCGCACCGCCAAAAACTCCGATGATGGCTTCGCCCTCTTCGAAGTTCCAGTGATGGGATTTACCACTGCTCGGACTGCCGTGTATCGGCCCGGGCTGCCCACCGTAGATCATCTGAATAGAATCGATGATACTACCGCTCCGCAAGACGACACCCGTAACCGGCGAACTTGGGTCATCCTTGAAAGGTGTTTGGGACGGATCATTGTCCGAGATGAGAAAGCTTTGTACCTGGTGATATTCGCGGGTCGGAACCTTTGTATTCTCAACGGAAAGATATTTCCACAATCGAACGGGACTCAGGAGGGCATCTAGTTGAATTTTGTATTCGTTTCCAACGTATGATTGACGTTGTAATAGCTGCTCCTCGGCAAATGCCAGTGAAGGGTATTTCCCAGATTTGTAATTGGCCGGAGGATCGATGACATAGTAACTTCCTCCTTCATTCGATATTTCAATCTGCCCTATACGCCAAACCAACGCGTCTTTCGCTCCAGAATTTGCCAGTGCAGTTAGCTGTGTGATGTTTTCAGAAACTATGTTCTTATGTTCTTCTGCTATTTTGTCTTTTTCTAAGTAAATTTCTTCGTAAAACAGGGCTTGTTCCCTAAGCAAAACGATGAGAATTGTACTCATTGGGATCATGTAGATTAATGTACTCGATGGGTCATCTGGATCTACAAAATATGGCTGATCCGCGCGGACTTCTGTTAGAAGGGACGAAAACAGGCTTCCCTTTTGACTAGTTCCGTACTCGGCTTGATTGTAGGAGATCAAGACTCGGTAGATTCCGTTAAGCGTGCTGTGCAAGTAATCGGCCTTAGCCTGTTCGATCAGACTGCTCAATAACGCGTCGATATATAGCTTGATGCTGTCCCATACCTGCATCGGTTCTTGGGGACTGGGCCATAGTGCGCCGACGAGCCACTCCAGCGCCGTGCCAACTTGGGGTACGGTACCGGCGATCCCCGCTATTAGGGACTCCAGGGATTCGCTTGCATTCTGCTCCTCAAGACTGAGCAGGGTTTGGACATTCTGCCCGTTAGGGGTGCTGGGGATCCAGTCATTTGGTCGAGTGTCGAATACTTTCAGGCTCTGTGGTGTCGACATCGCGAATCCGGCGGAAAAATTTTGTATCAAAGAGTTGGGTCCAAGACTGATCGGTGAACCGCCGAAGTCCCTATCGGAATAAAGCCTGACCCAGGTTGATGGTCCCGTAGTGAGTGACCACGGTACATTTGTCCCACCCCACAAGGAAAAGCGATCGGCAGTGCCGGGACCGTTGACTCGAGTTGGATAATCGCTGCTGAATCGAGGGGCGCCATAAAAGCGGACCCAACATTCGCCTGGAGCATCTATGTCGGATACAGGCCAGGTGATCGGTCGGTGACTAAAGAGGCGAAAGCTGTTCGTATTGCCTCCCATGTTGTAGTCATCGAGGTTTGGATAGCTGGAGTTCGGCGGGACCCGCAAGACGTTTCCGTCATAGTTCTTTTTAATGTACAGTTCCAGCCAGCCGGTCGCTCCGGTCTTTAGTGAGTCAACGTTATCGTCTAGTTCTCTGTCGCGCCCGTCAGGATTTACGAGTTCGTATTCCGACATGTTAGGTACATCTATTGCTTTATCAAATCGGCGCGTCCCCTTTTTGTAGTCATCGCTTTCCCAAAACTGGACCCAACAATCGGAATTTGTCATTTATCCCTCCATTGATAACATCTGAACAACAATTCGCCACTCGCCTTAGCTTTTCTGCGATGCAGCCAGTGCTACAGTATGCCAATCTCAGCGATGCTGTATTTCTCAGAAGTTCATCGTAAAATCGGCCTTGAAACCATGCTCTCGGGTGTTGTTTGCAATCTGCCCCGAATAGGACACACCAAGCGTGGCATTGGACGAAACCGCAAGATCGATACCAGCCTCCAAAATGGCAGCATCCTTGGCGATCGGCACACCGGCGATTACGAACGTTTCGCCGCCAGCAAAAGCGTTTGCCGCAAATGGCGTCGTATCGCCGAAAGCATGACGCCAGCCCAGCATTCCACGCACTGATGCGTTCATCGTTGCTAATGCGAAGCTGGACGAAGTACGCAAACCGATCGTCGTAAATGTTGCGTCGATGTCGGAACTTTGGCTTGTCAGCGCCGCGGTACCACCCTTTTCCGCGAAGCTATCCGTATGCAGGTTCACATAGGCAAGACCCGCGACCGGCTCGAAATCGAAACTGCCCTGTTCGATCTTATAACCGAGTTCACCAAAGATTTGTGTGGTGCCAGCGTCATAATCAGCAAGCAATCGGTCGGCAAAACCGGTGAAGGAAACGGATCGGGCGGTTTCAATCCTATGCCAGGTGTAGGCGGCACCAGTTCTGAGACCCAAAGCGCCCCATTGCGCGCCGCCATAAATGCCGAGATGATAATTGTTACCGGATCCAGACGAAACGCGCTGATCGAGATCAAAGGACGAATGACCATAGCCGGCAAGGGCGCCAATACGCCAATTGCCGATCGGTGCATCCGCACCGATAAAAAACCCACCAGTATCGTGGCCGAGAGAAGCTGCGTTGCCGTCTCCGTCGATTTCACCCCATGAGCCGAAGCCGTGAGCCCACAGGGCAAAACGATCGACATTGCCTGGAGCAGGAGCAAAAGCACTTGCATTTTTGCCCTCTCCTGCCGTTGCTTCCCCTTCGGGGCGATATACAAAAACCGGTAGCGTCGAGGACACGGGACCCTCGAAGGCTGCGCGGATGCGTGCCGTAGCTGCCTCGCGCGTGAAGCGGCTGTCCTCCAGCATAGCACCCTTTACGGAAGCATGAATCTCGCCGGAGAGCTGATCAAAGGCAGCGCGCGCTGTCTCGCCGTCCGGCAGGCCGGCAATGGTATGATAAACTGGGTTACCGGGTCCCAGACTCTCTGCGCCGTTACCGGTTGCACACTGGTTGCCGGTCGCGGCAACATCACAGAAAGAGACAGCGTTGCGCGTAACGTCCAGATAGACAGCAGCAGGATCATAGGTGAGCGTCAGGTCGACAAAGGGTGTATTCTGGTCGAGCACGTCATAGGTGCCGGTCACCTCGGCAGCGGTCAGAACGGTATAGCGTGTTCCCGCATCATACCCGCCCGGCGCCTTAAGGGCAAAGAGCGTGCCTCCCCCGATTTTTGCTGCGCCGCTAACATCTATCAGGTCCGACTTCCCGCTCGGATCGATTTCTACCTCATAGCTGGAACCGGCGAGCTGCGTATAGTCGCCATTGACTGTGAGTGTGCCGATCGAATTGCCCGGCGCGATTGTACCGGACAGGATCGTCGTGCCGACCGTTCCCGTACCCTGAAGACGTCCGTTGGCTAGCACATCAAGGGTACCGTTGAGTGTACCGTTCACGGCAAGCACGCCGGAAGCGAGGGTTGTCGTGCCGGTAAAAGCAGCAGAGTCGCCGGAGAGCACCAGCCCGGCTGCACCACTCTTGACCAAATTACCTGAGCCCGAGACGATACCTGCATAGGTGGCATTGACGCTCTGATCAAAGATAAGGCCACTGCCTGCGTCGATCGAGACATTGCCGCCAAAACGCTCGGCCGCGCTGTTCAGACGGCCTTTCTCGATCTTCCAATCCAGCGAGCTGTGCCCGCCAAGCAGCAATGTGCCGTCACCATCCTTCACCATATTGCCCGATCCGCCAATATTGCCGGCAAAGGCCGCATTGTCGGCTTGGCTGAATATAACGGTTCCATCACTACTGATATTGCCACGGATCGAACTGACATCGCCAATAAGCGTGCCACTTTCGACCAAGGTATTTCCCGTATAACTGTTGGCGCCTGTGAGCGTCAGCGTGGCGTTTCCCGTCTTGGTGAGACTACCGGTGCCAGAAATTGGCCCGCTCACAGCAAGATCGTCGTTGGTATGGAAGGTTCCTCCCCCCGTCCCGAGGGTGACGGTTCTCCCTGTCTGGAATGCAGCCGTGTTTTGTATTGTCCCGCCATCGAGGGCTAGACCACCAGCCGCATTACCAAGATTGACATCCGATGAAACCGAGAGGGTGCCCCCATTGATCGCCGTCCCACCCGTATAGCTGTTGGTGCCGGACAGGATGAGCGTTCCTGAATCATGTTTCACCAGCCCGCCGCTTCCCGCGATTGCCGCTGAAATCGTAGTCCGGACGCCCGCATCGGTGCGGATGACCGTCTCTGCCGTATTTGTGGTAAGCGTGCCGCCACCGATCTCATAGCCATCTGTCATGAATTGCATGCCGGTGAAGAAGATATCACCGGCGGTGTTGTCCACTCGCACCGTGCCTGCCACGCCAGCAAAGATCGCGAAATTCTGGTTCCAGGAGCCATTCAGGGAACCATCCATATTTGCCCAGCTGCGGTCGGCCGCATCCCACACACCATCGCCGCCGTCATTCACACCGTTGTCGTGCATGGCCGTATTGCTCCCGTCCCAAAAATTCAGAACAGCGCCGGCACTGCTGATCAGGTTAACCTGACCGTCTATGTTCGTCTGGACGAAGAGATCGGAAGCGCTGACGCCCGCTGGCAACCCGCCAAGCGTCAGTCCACGATCGATGAGGGCACCACCGTAGTTCATCAGGCGATATACCCCCGCGCCAAAGCCGCCAATGTCAGTGACATTCAGCGTCCCGTCGAGAGTAAGGCCGCCGGTGATTTCGATCAAATCATTGGTGCCACCGCCTACTATGTTGGCCTGGCCAAGCTCATAATCGAGGAATGAACTGCCACCAAGCTGGAGCGAGCCAACCGTCATCGTACCAGCACTGGAACCGGGTGCGATCACGCCGCCATCGGCGATGGTCACACCGCCGGCGATCGAACCGGAGCCACCGAGCGTCGCACCACTGGCTACACTCGTTGCTGTATTACCAAGCGAACCTTCAATCTCAAGCGTGCCGTTCGATACTGTTGTGCCACCTGTGTAAGTGCTGTTGCCGCCAAGCGTCTGCGTGCCGCTGCCCTGCTTGATGAGAGATCCCGTGCCGGTGAAGCTTCCGGAAAACGTACCATCGTTGGCTGTGCCGAATGTAAGCGACTTGCTACCCAGCGCCACCGCGCCGGCACCGTTCAGGTCACCAATGGCTGTTCCCGCAGGCGCGAGACCACCTATGTTGAACATCGTGCCGGCATTCACTGTCATTGCGCCTGCGGCATCGAGCGCTCCGGCGCCTACAAGTTCGAGGGTTCCACTCGCAATAGTGGTGCCACCTGTGTAGCTCTGCAGGTTGAAATACCTGACAGTGCCGCCCGGTGCCGCGATCACGACGTCGCCGCCGCTGCCTCCGCCAATGCCACCGTCCGCGATGATACCGCTCCAGTCACTAGAGGAGTTACCAAAGCCAAGCACAAGCGTTTTGGAACCGAGGTTAATAATGCTGCTGGCGGTACCGTTGAGCTGGATGACCCGTGCACTCGCATCGACTTGGGAAATATCGAACACCGTTCCTGCACCGACAACGATATTGCCCGTGCCGATCGTGCCGGCACCTCTGAGTGCGAGCGTTCCCGAGTTGAGGACGGTGCGGTTTGAATATGTATTGGCGCCGCTCAACGTCAGTGTGCCGGCACCCAGCTTGTCGACGAAGTTACCGCTGTTGTTATTCGCACCATCGGCAATCACCCCGCTGAGGGTCAGATCGAAGCCGTTGGTGTCAATACTGTTGGAGGTTGAGCTGCCGAGCAGCAGACCGTGGGCGGATGAAAAAGAGGTGCCGGCCTGCAGCTTTCCCCCTGCCAGATTGACGATGCCGGCAATGTCACCGAGCGATGCGTCGGAGGAAATATTCAGCGTTCCACCAGTGACCGTCCAAGGCATGAGCGCAGTCGTCGTCCCAGTCAGTGTCCAGGTGCTCGCACCCGTCTTTTCGAATGCCTCAAAGCCGCGATATTGCGCACTATCGCCAATCGCAGAAACGTCGAAGACCGATGCCACGCCACCTCCGAGGGCAAATGTATCATCAGTTCCGGCTGTAGCGTCAACATTGCCGGTGATCTCCGAACCTTTGCGCAGTTCCAGACGGTTGACGCCTCCGGCGAACCCGATTGCATTGGCACGGCTGGTTGTGTCGCCGCTCATACCTCCCGAAACCGAACCGGAATTGATGATGGTTACGCTGTCCCTGACGGCATAGATGCCCGTGCCACCCGAACCATTGCTGCGGACACCGATGCCACCAGTGCCGCCGTTGATATGGCCCGCCTGAACCAGGCTTCCGGCATCAAGGATTAACCCGATGCCGCCATCGCCACCATTGGCGCGGCTGGTGGTGTTTCCTGCGGCCCCGCCTGCCCCGCCACTAAGGTTCCCCTCAACGGTCAGGGACGAGCCTTGATATGCCAATCCGGCTCCACCATCGCCGCCATCGCCGGCCTCATATGTAGCATCACCGCCTTTTCCGCCTTGTCCTCCGGCTAGGCTGTCACCTGCCAATACAGCGCCCGCTCCGCCAACGGTTATAACAGCACCGTAGCCGCCAGCCCCACCGCCTCCACCATCACCGCCCGTATTGACAACGCCGATCCCTGTTGCGTTTCCGCCTCTGCCGCCATCTCCGCCAGTGAAGGTGCCCGTCGGGATCGTGGCACCTATATATCCATGCGCACCGCCACCGCCACCGCCAGCGCCGGCAAAAGTAGCATCGGTCACGTCGCCACCCGCGCTCCCATTAGTCCCCGCTACGCTTCCAGCGTTGCCGCCCGCCCCGGCACTTCCCGATCCGGATCCGTAGCTGCCATCGCCACCGTTGGCGCCGGGTCCGCCGCCACCACCGCCAGCTGCCGAGCCCTGACCATCCTGTCCCGGTTGCCCCGAATGACTGGCATCAATGCCGCCGCCTGCCCCGCCAGAGGAGCCTCCGCCATCGCCGCCCCCCGCAAATGCGGAACCGGAAACGAGCAAGAGCGCGAGAACAGAGCCTGTTGCCAAGGTGGAGGCGAAGGTGTTTCCTGGCCGGAAAGCAGAATGTTTGCCAGTATCGATTGAGGACAGCGCTGTCGTAGCGTCAAGAGTACATTTCAGTGTGCTGGGATAAGAACCCAGAATTCCTCCCATATCGCGATGCGCGCGCCCCAACCGTCCTACCATTCTCAATATCCCTCCCCTACAACCAGAACGGCGCCAAGGCGCGCTATCGAACTGGCGCGCTCTCACAAACATCACCGGGTGAACAGGGAGACCCCCGCATGCCCCTGATATGTGGTATGTCATCACATACGTTCACTTATTTCAGCTGTTAACCCAGACGGTTTTGTCTTTGCGCAGCGGTCAGCTCAGCAAGTTAATGCGATCATCAAAGACATAAATATCCTCCGCCCGTTAACTATCTCGATATAGATATATTATTGAGATAATGAATAATATCTCCTAGATTAACAATAATGCCTATGCAAAAAAACATGTCAACACTTAAATTATACTATATTCTTACTAATTCTTACTAATTCTTTCAATATTAACCTTGCAAATTTTTTCTTGCAGTTCACCAAAGGCGAACTTTAGCGCCCACACGAACGCCACGAAAATATAGAATTTGCCTTCGCAATCTGGACTTCGGCTGTCGTCCGATCCAATCGCACTGGAGGCAACGATGCGGCGCGCACCGCGTCAGGTGCGGAATGGTCGAGCAGAGCATGGATACAATCGTCAAGCGGTTTATCGCACTGTAGCGGAGGCGGTGAAGGTATAGCCAACGCCATAAACCACCTTGATCGGTGCTGGCAGGTTGGTGCGCTCCTCCAGTTTGCGGCGTAGCCGGCTGACGACGGCGTCGAGATGCCTGTTGTCAAAGCTCACCCTGGGACGGGCCAGAGCTTCCAACAGATCCTCGCGCGCACAGATTTCGCCCAAACGGTTGCACAGCACGTTCATGAAGGCGAACTCGGTTGCAGTCAGCTTGAGGGAATGGTGATTGGGCGCCGTCAGCGTCCAGTTCGTGCCGTCCAGCACCCATCGGTCATTTTTACCATTGGCAGAGGCAGGATAGTGGCCCGTCCGTCGCAACAAGCTGCGAATTGCGGCTTCAATCTCACGCAAGGTGCTGTGTTTGACCAGGTAGATATCCGCACCGCTCTCAAAGCCACGGATACGGTCATCACTGTCACCAAGTGCCGTCAACATGATGATACCACAGCTATGCGACTTCCTGATTTCAGTTGCCAATTCAAATCCATTCCCATCGGGCAATCCAACGTCGAGGATAATGACCGCAGGCAAATTGCTGCCCGCGAGCGCCTGACGCAATTCTCCTGCCGTCGCGACCGTTTCCACTTTAAAGCCCGTCAGCTCCAGGAAATCGGCCAGATCCTTACGAAACCGTGGCTCATCCTCTACGACGAGAATATGTGTCATGCCGTTAACTCCTTCAGCGAAGTTTGATCTGTCGCTTCGCTCGACAGAGGCAGTCTCACGATTGCTGTCATGCCCTGCTCGTCATTCGCAATGATTTGCAGTTTGCCACCGTGATAGGCAAGCAGCTTGCGTGAAGAGTAGAGACCGAGCCCGGTTCCGGTTCCTGCCATTGTATTGGAAGCTCGAAAGAAGCGTCGGCCGATCTTGTGAAGCTCCGCCGACGGAATACCGATACCATTGTCACGAACCCGGATAACCACATCTCCACCTTCCTTGCCCACATCGATATCAATCGGATGGTCGGCCGAAGAGTATTTGAGCGCGTTGTCGATGAGGTTGATTAAGACCGTCGCCAGCATTTCAGGATCGGCGAAAAGCGAAAGTCCATCGTCATCGGTGGTAAAGACCAAACGCTCGCCACGACCGGTCATCTCGAAATGCAGGCGTACATCCGCGATCAGGGAACCGATGCGTATCGGATCTGGTCGGAAGCCGCTTTCGCGATCATTGGTCATGAAGCGGTCGATAAGGGAAAACAGGCGATCCAGCGCTTCACCGATGCCAACAATCCGTTCCCGTGTTGCTTCGGGCGATCTGTTACCAACAAGGCCGATCATGTCGACTGCATTGCGGATAATGGCGAGCGGGGTACGGAACTCGTGACTGACTATGCGCATGAAGTCTGCCTGCTCGTCGCGAAGAGCGCGCTCGGCCTCCAGACTTGCGTTCAACTGGCCTTCGAGCCGTCTTCGTTCCTGCACCTCCCGCAACAAGGCGCCGTTCTTCTCGCGCAGGTCGGAGGACAAGCGCGAGCTGACCATAAAGAGCAAGCAGGCGAAGAATGCGATCAGAAACAGTGTGCCTTGCAGCAGATACCAGGCGTTGCGATCAGCCAGAACCGGAGCGCTTTGGAAATCAGCCGGCAACCGGATCTCGATAACACTCTGGATAATGCTGGCCGCCATATATTCGGCAAGCATACCGATCGTGATCCAGCGCAGAAGCGGGCGTTGCGTCCGGTCCCGCATGAGCCCGAAGCACATCAATGACATAATCACCACTGTAAAGATGGTCGAAGTATGAATGCGGATGGCGAGATTGCCCGGATCAACTGCAACAGCGACGCTCCAGGCCACTATCTGGAAGATCAGCAGAGAAATACCAATCCAAATGTAGCGTGGCTGTCCCAGAAAGCGCGCGAGCCCCTCGGCCAAAAGCACAAGGCCCAGTTTGATAATCGTGTTGTGGAGCACGATTGCCCAGGATGCTGGCTGTTCACCGCGCAGGAGTATAAGCAGCACGCCCGCGGCAATAGCAATGAAACCAGCCGCAAGAAATTTCAGCTCATAAAGATGGCGCCATGCCAGCCAGACAAAGAACCAAATAACGGCTTGCAGGCTTGCGGTTGCGAATGTGACAACCAGAACGGTCTTGAGATCAAGCATCCCTGAGTATTCGCACGGGGTTCCCCTACCGTACCCCTCCTATTTCGAATGTTGAACCTTGCAGGAGTTGCAAGAGGAAGCAAGCGTGGGGCTTGCTTTGCAAGAATTGATCAGAATTCCATTGGATTGGTCTGTGCAATCGTCAAAAGCCGCTGTTATTCTACACCGCATGCGTCCTAGCGGTTCGTCGGATAAATTATGAAGAAGCTTTTGCAATACGGGGGTGGTGATCCCAAAACTGTGGAGTTTTTAAAACTATATTTATTCAATAGCTTAGGATAGATTCACATCATTCAAGAGCACGTCCGCATCGGACCAAGTCACACATTTGGCGACACGGCTGGCCTGTAATCCAGCCCATAGTCGATGCGTAATTCGCTGACGTGAGAATACCTGACGCGCGGATGACAGCCAGTTGGTTTCGGAGAAACGAATTGCCACTCCTGCAGCATTGAACTTGCATGGCGCGTCTTATGTCCCCCATGTTGGCTTGAATGCCATCGAATAATGAGCAACGCGTCGCGATCTCTCGCCCGTTTTAGCTCGCACCAAACACGAGGCGGTTCAGCAAAATAAAGCGGCCCACTCGGATTACTGATGCTTTAGAGCCCAGCGGAAGTTCAATAATCGACTACCCCATCCAGTGCGTAGTGCTTAACTGTCTTGCGGTTGGCGATCAGTTCTTCAACCGTAGGCTTACCAGTCATCGCACGTGATACGGCGAGCTTCGTTGCTTCGTAGTTGGTCCGATAGAGATCCTTACGGTCAAGATTTTCATCTTCCGCGCAGCGCGGATCGAGCCAGACAGTAATGATCATGCAAAGATCGTCGGCCTGATCTCTTGGAAGGACATCTTCAATAAGACAATCAACAATTGCATCACCCATTGCCGCCTGGACAACACCACCGAGCAGTTCCGCATAGGCCATGTTTTTGATAGTGACCTTAGTCGTCATCAGCGTGGCAGGACGCACGGCCTGGTTAAGGTCGCGAACGACGAACATGCGTGTATGGCCTTTTACCTGTCCCATCATCGATGCAAACGCCTGACCAACCGGTCCCCTTACCGACCCTAGCACAACCTCAGGCATGGCATCAGTCACTTGCCCCTCCGCTGCCAACACCGTTGCTTCCCCAGTCCTAAACCAAATATCGGTCATGCCAACTCCTTCAAATTGCATTTGTAAAATTATGAGCAATAACACCGGTGGTCGAGTTGACCAAGAGTCGCTATTTAGCTGGTTTCTACGAAGGCGGTCCGAATCATAATTCAAACGGCCAGAACTGCGACGATCGTAGGGTACAAAGTACCAAGTCATGACTAAACGATCAGTTCTTGTCGCCGCCCCGTTCTGGGATGCCGTCGAGGCCGGCGCTAACGGCGCCGTTCCCGCTCCATTGTTTCAAGAATATCCACAAAGGCGCGCACGCGCGCCGGTCGG
>NZ_JACGXN010000009.1 GCF_014138285.1 Phyllobacterium myrsinacearum | reverse complement strand
GAGCCTCACAATGAGCTCGTCAGATACTCTTCGGTGAGCTCATTTGACGGCCCGTAGATCAACCGAAAAATCTATGGGGCGTGGACGTCGCATACAGATATCCAGTCCCTATTTGACTATGCAAAAGTAGAGGTCCTGGAAGGCGATAACGAAGGTTCGGCGAATGACAAAGTAGAAGAGATCGTTCTTCCTGATGAATTGAGTATTCTTGCCGGTAGAAACTATGGATCTCGTACTTTCTTTTACATTGCCGGAAATGAAGACTTTGGATTGGATGGAGAGAAATTTTCTGAGTGGGCTAAAGCCAACGTTCCAAAATTTGTGTTGATCCAAGATTATAGTTTTTCAGGAAACCAAGTTGAGTTGGACCAGCTTAAACAAAGGTGGGACAATGTAGGCCGCGAGAATCGACATGAGCTGTCAGTTGAAGATCAAACCATTCTAATTGTGTTGGATCTTGCCCAGATTAACGTTGACGATTTTGTCGAGAAGGGAACGACCGCTGATGGTCGGACAATCCGCCAGTTCGATAAGCGTTCTGCGTCAGCCTATTTGACCAAGCAATTTCAACGTCTTTGGACGCAGAAGAAAGTGAAGTTCGACATTGACGTCGATGGGCCGACACTCAATATCTTCGCTGAAGATGAGGTAGTTGGATTCCCGGTCCGGCTCTACAGAAGATCAACCGGTTTTAGATGGTATGTTTCATTTGCATGGAAGTTTACTCATGCGAGCGGTGGCGATTTCAAGAATTGTATATTGCTTCTAGAAGAGCCTGGAGTTCATCTACACTACAGCGGGCAGCGGGACCTTCTTCGGGTCTTTGAAGATTTGTCATCAAAAAATACCATCCTTTATACTACGCATTTGGCATCGATGGTCGATCAGGCAAACCCCGAGCGCGTACGAATTGTTGAAAGCCGTAACAACCATGTTGCCATAAATCATGGAGTTGTGAGTTCACAAGCAGCACCCATGGCAGTGATCGAAGCATCTTTAGGGCTAACATCTGATCTTTCGGGCATGCTCGGTAATCGAAAAGTTCTTATTGTGGAGGGTGGCACCGACGCACTGATACTAAATAAACTTTCGGGCATTTTGAGCAGAGGAGGGAAAACTGGTCTATCCGATCAAATTTATCTCTGGCCTGCGGCAACTTCGACGAAAGCACCGATGTACGCGGCATTTGCCATCGGGCAAAGGTGGGATGCTGGCGTACTGTTAGACACTGACGAGTCTGGTCAGGTGGCTAGACAGAAAATCAACGAAATGAACTTGAAGGAACTTTCAGCGGCCGAAGGTTATGAGTTCCGCGTATTGATGTTGGCCGAGACTTCAGGGGTTAAAAAAACGGATGTTGCAATTGAGGACCTTTTCCCTGACGACTTTTTTCTAGGATGCGTAAATAGGGCATATGGAATAGCAATCCGGCCGGAAGAACTGCCAGTCGACGGCTCGACGCTAATATCCAAACGTGTTGAGGTTATCCTTAAGGAGCGGCATGGCAGGAGCCTCGACAAGAAAAAGGTGCTGGCTGAAATGCTTAAAGTGTTTGATAGCTGGAAGAATATTGCCGACCTGCCAAAGGGCACCATTATTCCGGCAGAAAAACTGTTTAAGGCGATAAACGCTGCATTCAAAATAGCTGAACCTGAAGCCTGACCTGCGCCTTTGTCAGTGAGGAAACATTGAGATGATTACGATACAGGGTCGAAAGGTTATTAGCACTGGGGTCGTAGTATTACGACCTAAAGAGACCAGCTTTTCAGTAGATATAGACGATGAAGTTACGGTTCAGTTCAGGTTTTCATTAGATGAATCTGACCCTACTGTGGCAATTAACGACGAGATTAAAAAATCGATTGTTTTGAACTTAGGAGACTTTGGTAGCCCGCTTGGGTCGACTATGTATGGCTCGTTTTCCACGCTCTTAACGCGTGAAAAACAAGGTCATGTGGGCACCTGGAGTTGGAATTATACTCTTGCTGTACAGACGATCGGAGAAAGTTACCTTTCTCGAACGGTCAATTTTACAATAGTCGAGGCGAGGGTAGCATGAATGAGTCTGACCCTGAAGGCGTAATGGTCACTGTCGAATCCATCTCGAAAACGCCACTATCCATTTTGCGTTCCAGCCCGGATCATATTCAACGGCACGATATTTCCGATGAAGAGTTAACATTCTTGTTGTCGACAGACCAATCGATCAAGGGTCAGTTCTTGTGGACCGCTATTGGAGCCTGCCTTGGCGCGGCGTCGCCCACCGTCGAAGCATTCAAGCGTTTGGGTACTGCCGAGTTCGGAACTGGAAGTTTAACGAATTGCATTATATTCGGGGCCGCTCTTGTCGTGATTATTGTCCTCTTGATCCTAAAACGAAAGGAACCAGATTTAGCCTCCGAGACGGCAAAAGCGATCAGAAGCAGAACCTCAAGGATCGACAATTAACGGAGTAGAAAAAACCTTGACGAGACGTCAAAACAGCCGGGACTTTTGGCCACATAATGCACCACATATCGGGCCAAACCCGGGCAATACAGTCTACAGGTCAACATTTTGACGGCATTCCCTTGTACGGTGTCGCGCTGGCCCAGCTTTAATTTGGTGCTGGGTTACGACGGTACTCGGTGATGGGGCGCATTATTTCGGTGCCATTAACGTCTCCAATAACTTCATCAATGTCGAGGTCAATCCAACCAGAAGGCCAAGCCGTTTTCAGAGCGCTCTCAAAGTATCTCAAAAGGTAAGACGGTCGAACCCGTTCGCGGTCATAGGTAAATCTCGTCGAAATGGTCGGTATAAGAACAATTTCCGGGGCAAGTATTAGATCGTCGAAAGAGTTTAATGACACCTCATCGTCATCCTCGTGAACCGGCTCCCCAACTAGTGCGGAAATAGTCGTCATTGATCGGAGCATGTGAATCAACTGTTTCTTATTGTGCCAAGACTTACGAGTGTGAGCAATCGGGAGGTTTCCGCAATTTCCGCCAAACTCTAATACGAGTTCGGCAATAAGTGCCTGCGTTTCGGAAGGAGTATCGGTCTTGCTGACCAACTTCGCTTGTTCTGTAGCCCAAACCCTGTACGCTTCTGGATCAGTTATTGGCGATCCCAAGTTTCTCGCAGCAACTTCAACATCACCAAGTATCACCCCAGCAATATGGGGAACCATCTGGACCTTGAATCCGCCTGACACCAGCGCACCAGTCTGACTCTGATAAGTCATGGAGGGCCACAGTACTGCTCGCCCGATGGTTTCACCATCCGCCTTAATTAATGGCCGCATTAGTTGTTTTAAATTTCTAGCTAGAGGCCTGCTGGGCCACGTTATGACCCTGCGTGAGAGTTCCAACGGATCACACGTAGTCCAATCACCAGGTGCAACGGCCGTTTCAAGAATTTCCGCATCTTTCACGATGATGCGAGTATCGCAGCATGGAGCAATTTGCTGAACTAAACTGATAAGATCAGTAGCGATCGGCTCGGCTATATTGTACGAATATTCCAGTAATCCGCGCTGCCGTGTCGGCTTGCCCCCGTCTATGGTGAACTTAAATGTGTTGATCAAACGCGGGTCAGAAAACAACTTCAATTCTACTCGTGTTCCGCCATTCTGTGGTACGGAATCCCGAGTAGCTGGAGCCAAAATTGGCCGAGAATTAACTCCATTTTTAAACAGAAGTGACAAAGCATCGGTGGCTGCGGCATCGAATCGTCTCGACGTGACGACAACTTCACTGGCGATCATGAATACCGAAAAAAAGCCGATCCCGAATTTTCCAATTGCACTCATTCCTCGTGCGGCTAATCCAGGATACTCTTCGCTAATTGCTGCAGACCGCCACAACGAGTTTCCGAAGTCCACTAAATTCGTCGTCATGACGTGTTCGGACATACCGACGCCGTCATCCTCCACGATCAGCCAAGGTTCTCCCGCTCGCTCCTCAATTTGTACAGTGATGGTTCCCCATACCGCATTGTTTTGCATTATTCGACGAGCATGAATTGCATCGACTGCGTTTTGAAGTAGTTCTCTTAATGGAGCGCGCCAGTCGTCGCCGTAGAGACTTGACCCGCCGAGAATACTTACGATCTTTGGAACATCAGAAATCCGGAGGGGTGAATTAATGGGCTTCCAACCTTTCACCGGTATATCAAGTGCGAGCTCACGCGGGTTTTGAACACCCTTGATTCTAGTGACTCTCAAACTGGGCCGCCCCTCATCCACCAAAAGCAAACCCGTCTCACGAATTTCTCTGTCAGCTAATGCCAGTGCATCAAAACAAAGCCACCAACTTTCTGATTCCTCTATCGGACAATGTTCACCGGCGGTGAATTGCAAAGCATCGCCGTCCACTCGAGGACTGCTTAACCTATTTTGAAATGCCCAGTGCAGATTGGAGATGCCGCGAGGCTGCTCCAATGCTCGGACAAAGGTAGGGGCACGCCGCCGATCTAAGTGAATTGCGTCAGCAACTCGCAACAAACCTGCAATCTTGAGGCGATCAACACCGCATTGAGTGTGGGGCGGCAAGGGGCCAAGGTAACTATTCAGTTTGGTCGCTACCGACGAAATGGGCCACCAATGGCTGTGGGCTATTTGACCGATAGTTGCCCCATAGTAGCGGCGCAAGTCACCATCCTGAATTAGAAATTCTTCAGGATCAGTCGAAGCGTTTGACCAACTCTGAGTGGCTAACTTTTCGGCATTCTTAGCATGTAACATGCGGAGAACGTTTGTAATCAAATATGCTTCATCAGGAACATTATCGCCGGAAGTTCCTAAAGCGACCATATCCTTCCATTCATTCAGCTGTTTAAGCTCGTCTAATCCACCCGGATAAGCAGCTAGCGTCATCGATGCATCATGCAAAAGGATCGCGCCGCCAAAAACGAAAGCTTCCGGTGGATTGAGAGTTAGATTATCACCTGCAACCAAGCTCGCCATTTCCCACAACGCATCGAGATGTGTGATGTCATGAACCGTATACCCGGACATATCGCGAAGTATACGAGCGGCTATCGGCTCTACTCTGGCCCGCATGCTTGCAAGATGATGCATGAAAAAATTTTGTTCCGTTGAATCAAACTCGGAACTGTCCTGAAGGAAGGCTTCAGAGTAAAGACGGCTTCGTTCAAAAGACATTTTAATTCACCCAAGCTGCTGATTTTGTACAAAAAAACGACTGAAGAAGGTGGAGTATCTTACTATTCGACAACAACCGCTAAACCTATGCGAGGTTACTTTTAAACACAGAAATGTGCTAGCACACGTTTCTGAATACATAGAGGTTAAAACAAGGGCGACGATGTTCCCCAATGCAATGCTGCTAATCGTCCGCTGGATCAACTATTGAAGCTAGCCTATACACAGCGAGAGCAGCACTGCTAGAGCAGAAAGCCTTTCCGCTGAACCTCCGAGACTCCAGTCATTCCCTCAATTCTCACACAAAACGTGCCTCCCGCGCTAAACAAGATTATGGGTGCCTTTTCTCAGGGAACTGTACGGAGCGCATTTGCGAGTCCTTGGCTGACCTTCGATTGTTAATAGGTGTGCATCGCTGCCAACAACGGATTTTGCGTAGATATCGGCGTTGCAAGACGCCCAGTATATCGGTCATTCCTGCAACAAGCGAGGAGAGCGACCGATATACCGGGCGTTATACAGCGCGAAGAGTTAAGCTCGAATCTGCACATTCGTAATTTCAGCGCTCATGTATTCGAGCTCTGCTCGAGGTGACATCGCCCGACACGTCAGCTTTCCGCACAGGTAATCCTCATTTGTCTTTTCGCACCTAACAACATGCTATAGGCAGCCTCCCGGAGAGCATTGGTTTCGCGGGATGAGAGTAGCAAGATTGAACAGTATGGGTGACATCGCAACGTATGGCGGGCTCTTCTTTGTTGCTTTCGTTGCTGCGACGGTCCTTCCGATGCAGTCTGAGGCGCTTCTCGCCGGGCTGCTGATCAGCGATGCCTATTCCATCGCTCTACTTCTGGCGACAGCAAGCGCGGGCAACATCCTCGGATCTGTCGTCAATTGGCTTCTCGGACGAGGAGTCGAACGCTTCCGCGATCGTTTGTGGTTCCCGGCGAGCCCAAAAGCCTTGGACCGAGCGGAGAGGTGGTACCGACGCTATGGCCGATGGACATTGTTGTTGAGCTGGCTGCCGATAGCCGGCGACGCACTGACCGTTGTCGCAGGTGTTCTGCGAGAGCCATTCTGGAGCTTTCTAGCGCTTGTCGCCATAGCCAAAATCGGCCGTTACCTGGCCGTGTTCGCTCTAACGACATGGTGGTAACCCGACCAGATCGTTTTTATCGGAGCGGATGTGCGCAAGTGGTTCACACGTTATCGCTAAACCATCTGACCAAGCCAGTCTTCTCGATTGACATCTGCCCATTCGTAATTTCAGCGGTAATGAACTCGAGCTCTGACTGGTCCGGTGAAATCGCCAGGCATGTCAGCTTTCCATAAGCGTAAGCCCCTGTGTCGATCCCAATCTTGTTTGATTTCACAACGGGTTCCTCAGAAGCCGTGTGGCCGTGGACGAATATATGTGGGAGAGGGCCGTCAAAATCCAAGAATTTGTCTCTTATCCACATCAGGTCGTGGTTACTCTGTTTCTCTAACGGGACCTCCGGATCAATCCCCGCGTGCACAAACGCAAACTTTCGGTCAATGATCATCCTGTCGGCATTATGGAGAACTTCGAGATGTTCAGCGTATTCTTCACGGCAGTACGCAGCCATGTCCTCCAAGGACTTGAATCCTTCCAAACCGTACGAAAGAAGGTTTTGTAACCTCCAATCCTTTGAAGCCAACCATCAAATCGTGCCTGACCAATGGTGTCTGCTGTCATGAATTCCATGAAATAGTTATCATGGTTACCGAGAATGAGCCTGGAGTCCGGTGAATTCTTCAGTGTTCGGCACACGAGATCCATCGCGCTGCGGCTATGAGGACCGTGATCAATGATGTCGCCGAGAAAGATTATGCGCGGCTTCCAGTCTTTATCAGCTGCGTCCATGTCGATAGCTGGCAGCAGGCCATATAGGAGATCGGCGCGACCGTGGATGTCTCCGATGGCGTAGGTTGCCGTATTGGTCGTCATGGGATTTCCTGCAGGAATAATTCAGATAGCGAGTACGTAACCCATTTTCGTAAAAATAGGATTGCGCTTCTGCATTCTGCGAGGAAGGTCGCGAAGTAAGTAAAACCAGCAGCGTGAAAGACAGAAAACCCGCGTGGTTACAAGAGGGAACGGCATCGAGTTGCGAAGTAGTGACATGCTCAATTGTCGTTCGGGCCGAGCACGATATGAGAAGGAAGACTCTCGGGCGCGAGCATCTTATGTGCAGATTATATTGAAAAAACATCTCTTATGTTCAAGTTATATGGAATTATATGGAATGGTGATGCCTTATGTTCAAATCATATGGAAGTTCGTCGCTGTATGTCGAGCATTGCTCGGTGCTCGATAATCTCGACTACGGGTGGACGGCAGACATGATTACAGTACCAAGTATTTTTTGATTCCTAAGGACGGTTGGGGGACGAATGAAAGTCGATCGGTGTGCTCTGTCTGAGGCGATGCGGGAGGCATCTGAAAAAGATTATCTAAGACAACAGAGAGAGGTTCAGGAACGGATTGGCCGAGTTTTCATGCCTGGACTTATGCGAGGGTTGGATGATCTTTTTAAGCCTTCCAATCAATTCAAATTGGTGCACTACACATCAGCCGATGTCGCCGAACTGATCATGAAGAATCGTGAAATATGGCTTCGAAGCACGCAGTACGTAAACGATACAAGTGAAATTCATCACGGTTTTGCACTTATTGAGCGTCTTTTTGGATTAAATGGAAAAGCAGAGCAGGGTGGCTCCAGATTGCTCCGCGCCTTGGATCAAATTCACAAAGGCGTCGGAGAGGCGGTCGTACCCTATTTTCGCGCCAGGTACGACGACATATTAAATAATACCTTCATTTCCTGCGTTTCTAAGCATGCGCTTCACGAACGGGAACATGGGCGTTTATCGATGTGGCGTGCGTATGGGCGGAAGTCAGGCGTTGCTTTGGTCTTAAATCCGGAACCGTTTCGTTCGACTTCTGACGTTCTTAAAGCTTACTCCGCACCTGTTTTGTACGGAGGTTGGGATGAATTTATACGCGACATGAGTGAGGTCACCGATAAAATCGAAGCGAGTGCAGAAAAGCTTCGATTTATCCCAGCACATGACCTCATCAAAATTGTGCACATGATGCTGTTATTGACAGTTACATGCATAAAACATCCTTCGTTTGTCGAGGAGCAAGAGTGGCGCGTGATTTACACGCCGACTGAGTTCCATTCGTCTGTAATCAAGCCCGCGAACATCACAATTGGTGGGATTTCCCAGACAATAAACAAGCTTTCACTGAAAGATTATCCTAGACAAGGATTGTCCGGAATCGAGATACCTCAGCTGATTGACAACGTGATAGTGGGCCCGCTCGGCGATCCGGTGCACACGCGAGAACGCATGATTGCTGCTTTGATCGAGGCGGGAGTAAGTGACGCAGAAAATAAAGTTACATTATCCAACATTCCGCTGCGCATTGACGGCTATTGACGACCAGCAGTGACATCGAATCTTTCAAACATATGAGCTTCCCAGAGACTTCATCACGTTGCTGCGCTGATCCCGAATTATTTCGTCGCAACAGCGTTGAGACCAATATTGTGCAGGTTGCAGGCTGTCGCAGATACCTTGATACATTAATATGTTCCCTGCTGCATGTCGCACCGATGCGGAAAGACCCGAAAGGACTTGATATATGTACGCCAATGGCATAGTATAATATGATCGACACGGTCGAATTTACCCTGATCGATGACATGACTGATGATCCCGTCGTTACAGTTGAGATCGTATCACGGCACGGTACCCTGTGGCTGATGGCTGAACCTGAGGTTCACAGAAGAAGTGTAACTCTGCGCGGTGTTCATATCCATGGAATAGGGATTGGCGCTAATCAAATAGGCCCCGGAAACTTGCGTCGGTTTGCGCAAATCGGAATGGAGAAGTTAGACTGCGATGAAATCATCATTGAAGGAGCGATTAGGACAACTGGGGCAAATCAAGGCCATAGACCGCGTCCCCAGCGGTTCTCCCGTCGTCCTAACCCTGCATAGAGCCGAGGGGCAGAGAAGCATCAACACAATTATTGCCGCACTGAGCTTGGCAAAGCGTGGTATGACGATGCTGCAAGCCAAACGAGCCATGGAAACCTTGCTGCAAAATGGAGAAGTTACTCTTAACGTACAGAAAGTTGAGGACGTAACAATTTTGGCTGCCGAGTTGGATGAGGCGGGTGTCGTCTTAACCGTCATGAGCAAACGTGTTATCGATGTCCGGAAGTTACGCGAGCGCCTTCAGTTGACGCAAGAGCAATTCGCATTGCAGTACGGTTTGGACATTGACGCCATCCGCAATTGGGAACACGGCAGGCGCTCTCCTGACACTGCCGCTCAGAGCTATTTACGCACGATTGATAAAATGCCTGACCGGGTACGACTAGCCCAAGAGGAAGAAGTACTCATTGAACAGAGTGAAGAGGTGCATATTAGTACCTTTCGATGATCTCGCTAACACAGCGACTAACCGGCATGATACGATGTATACAATCCTGCGGGAAAGGGGGCTAATCCGATGATACAAAGCAAGAGACCGGGGGTGTGCAAAGTAGATTCCTTTACGACACTCTCGATGCTGAGTATGTCGCTTGCTGATGGCGAAGGGATATCCTGTGGATGTGTGTGCCAATCTCCCACATAATGAAATCCAGAAGCGAAATGTTGGTTAATCTCCAACTGCTCGCTTCGGCGATCCGGCCAAAAATGGAATCGCCCTCTACGGTCCGTTGATCTGGGACCGGTGGCCGACTGCACAAACCAGACTCCGCCATCGATCTTGGCGAAGAGTTGTCCGCCTGCCTCTTTGCTCCACCATCTCCGTTGGCGATGTAAGTCGAATACCTCTAAGACCATTGGCGAGAACCGAACGGTTATTCGGTGAAACGTGGCAACTACGGTGTCACGGTCAAGATCTATGGCCATCGTCTCTCCAACACGCCAGATTGACATGACACTGGCTTTAGAGCCTGAAACTCGTCCGTCCAATTTCCTCCAACGCGCTCTAGATTACGGTCAGATGTCCACCATGTTCTCCAAGTGTCTGCAATAGCCGGATCAAGCAGCACCTCAAGACAAAGCTCTGTTATCATCGCCTGAGCGGCGGCCAATTCTGTTGCACCGAATGGTGTCGCCGTGTTGCCGCACTCCTTTGGCGGTAGATTTTCATTCCGTGCTGCCGGAAAGCGCGGACTACCATCCTCGAAGCCGTCCAAAATTGAGCTGCTGTCACGGGTTAGGAGCACGCCATGGGCTGCAACGCCCCATGCTTCCATCCATCCGAACACCACCGGGATGCGAGTGCCTCCTGCTCGCGAAATTTCATCAATAAATGTGTCAGCATGCAGCGACCCGGTACAGGCTATAATCATATCTGCACCCTCTAGAAGTTTGGCACCCGACAGTACGACATCCTGTATAGTATTGTTATAGGCTACGGCGAATTGAAGTTCGGGAAGATCTGCCTTGATGGTTTCGGCAATCGCCTCCGCCTTTGGAAGTCGAATTCGGGTTCCGCCGAGTTCATGTCGCCTTATATTTTCCCAACCTAGTAATTCCCCGTCAACGAGAGTTAATTTACCTATTCCTGCTTTCGCTAGCATGCGCGCGATTCCTGAACCCAAAGCGCCACATCCCACCAGGATGACCTTCTTATGGATTAGCTTCCCAATGTCTATGGTTGCTCTCGTTGATGCGCTGTCCAGACGGCTGGTCCGCAATCGCTGCAGTCCGTAAGATGCCATCAGCTGATGGCGTGCAATCTTTCCTTCAAGGTTTAGTTTCACGCGTTTTTTGTGACGAAATCCGTCTTTCCGGAGAGGTTCTCGTTTTACCAGTCGGAGACCGGCGAACTGAGTGCGCCCCAACGGTGTTTGTCCCACAAGAATGAAGAGCGAGGCACGCGGAAACGACGATAGAGCGGCGAATACGCGCGATGATCCGTCATGGGTAAACTTATCGAGGAAGGTAATTAAACTAGGTCCATCCGTAGGGAACGAAGACGGATGAGGGAAGCTTCTCAGATTAATAAAGTGGGCGGCATTGCAGAATCGTGGTCCGTGTCCTGTACGATTCTCCCACCAGCGCATCATGGAGCGCTTGTTTCCGAACGCAAATACCTCGTCGACGGTAGATACACAAGCTCCGGTAGTAGCACCCTCCTGGTATAAGAGAGCTAAGGCGGGGCCGCCCCCAAATTCGCGTTGGTTCCAATAAGTCGTGAAATCTTCTCGAAGATCTTCCTCCTCGGCTCCCGTTTCATGGGCTTCTAACAGCTCCAACGCTTCCGCCAATACCTGTCTAGCTGACTCCATCCCAATGCTCGACATCTCGATCTTGGTTAGGCAAAGACGGCCGCTTGACTCAACGTGTGGTAGGCCTCGGCGGACATCATATCCGACTATGTAAGCTTGCGGTCGAGAATAGGGGAATGCCTGATCGGTCGTGATCGCCAGATCGTCGCTCCTGATGGTAAATAACCAAGCATGCCCACCTGTAGGACGGCCTTCGTCGTCAATGCACGCTCGGTATCCCTTGTATTCGGGCCTGTATGACTCGAACAAAGCTTCAACGGCTTCGATTGCTTCCGCATTAGTTTCCATATATCGAAACCATCAAGCGTACCGGGTCTCGCCCCGTTTCACTGCAGGGCCAACCTTTTGCATGAGCGATTTCGCGCCGTCAGGATCGGGCTGCTGGGAGAACCAGTCGGTGTTGAAAAATTTATCCCAAGCTTTCATCGCCTTCACATGGTCGCAGTCCCATTCGTCCAAGACGTCCAGACACACTAGATTCTCTTCGAGCCTGTTGCGGAGGAAATTGGCTTTCGTATTTCCGTCTTCAATGATGTTCTCGTCGAGGCACGGATGTTTGACGGATTGGCTCCATACCAGCTTGTTCTTAATTGCACGCGCGACATTACGAAGTGACGTATCATCGCGATCCACAACTTCCGCGAAGTGGTCCGCGATAAGCTTCGAGATGACAAAGCCGCTGGAAATTTGGCCCTTCCAGCTCGACCTGCTCCTGGCAAATGCTTTTAACAGTCGTACGACCTCCACAAATTGGCCTTTGTCCCCATTCTTCGAGGCATTGCTACAATTTTCGGCATTGAATGTACGGAACCACTTCGTTACCGCCAAGGCGTCGGATTTTTTCCAATCCGACCCGGCAAGCTCGTAGTGATCTAAATCGTCCCCAGTAAAAAAGTTCTTCTCAACCATATGTCGGTAGACGGGGACGTCGACGTGGTATCCCTCGTTGTAGTAGACGCGAACGCAGTTCTTCAATACCTCTGGAGGATTATTGAAGCGGCCGTCCTGAAGGGCGTCGCAGACCATTTCTTTAGCCGCCCGAGAGGTCTTGTCGCCACCGTTCGGGCCAACCAGATCGGCCCTCTTGAAATACACACCGTCATCGATGTCATAGTCTGCTGCAGAATCCACGATCATGGTGCGCATAGCATAGGAGCCTTGGGTCCTTTGTCCGATGGGCTTTGGATCGCCCTTGGCGTCAAGTCCTCCCACAAGGCGTTGACGATTGGTTTTCGCTTTATCGAAAATATCAATTCTATCCTCGTCCGGAAGACGTACTTCTGTTCGCTGGTATTTCGTGATCAGGGTATGGCAGTCTCTCATTGGAAGAAATCCTTCGGAATGCCTGTCTCTGGCATTATGGGCAGTGACATCATGAGTGCGTGTATGAGGCGGCCTTGGGCGTTGCTGGGGTCATCGCAAGCGCTCTTGACCATGTCCGCATCGGTAGATGCTTGTCCGATAAGTGCGCTCATTGCTTCGGGACGTGTATCGTCAAGGCCGAGATACTTGAGTTTGGCGGCAGGGATATCCTGCTTCGGGAAACGAATGTGATGGACGGTACGCCCACATCGGGTTAGCACGTTCGCGAACATGCGAGCCATGTTGTCGAATGCGAACTCTTGGGCGGTGATACTGATCGAGGCCACCTCAGCTCCGAGATTCCACTGCAACATCGATCGATGTACATCCGTAGCGGCAATTTGTTCTCCTTCCGGACGTGAGCACGTGCCCAACGAGAAGATTTCGATTGGCTGATCGTCGGATGCGTTCATAAGTGCGTCGAGCATTCCGACCATCACTGGATTGTTGGCCCACAGACCGCCATCTACGAAAACTTCGTACTGTCCGTGTTTTCCACCGGGCTTATTGACTGGTGCCATTGATCTGAAGATGGGAGCCGCGCTGGACGCTAGACAGGCGTCGGTTAGCTTGTGATGATCGTCGCGCACTCCGCTCGTGCGTGTTTTCTTAAAGACATATGATCGGTGTGTGCTCATAGCTACCGCGGGAATAGATAGGGAGATGCCACGCTTTTGATAAACATCGAGCATAGTTATTTCGCCAAGTTCATCTTCAAGCGCCTTCCGAAGGGCTGCGTCTCCTGCTCGTACGACACTTCCTCCTTTCAGCGCCCTGGCAATCAACTTGGACTTTGTTTTGACTATCCGTTCTGGGAAAATCTTTGGTCCCCAGTCTCTGTAGAGTTTTACCATATCGCCCATCGGACGGCCGATCGCTGCACCACAAGCGATAATCGCGCCTGTACTGGTTCCGGTAATCAGATCGAATCCGGCCCCGAGATCGAGATTCTCCGCTCCCCTTATCTGGCGATATTGATCAACGAGGTGCTCTAAAAACGCTGCTGTGTAAATGCCTCGCATTCCGCCACCGTCAACGGAGAGAACGCGATACGGTGTTTTCTTCGTCTCGTTATTATCGCTGGCAAGAGTGGTATCAAATTCGGCCATTTCAATAGGTTCCTGATTTGTATCTGAGCGGTTTTCGCCAAACGAGTTGAGTGGGCATGGTGCTCAGCTAACTGGGAGATCGGCGACTTGAATCCTCTCGTAAATTTTTTGCAGCATTTTATCGCTCGGCGTTCTTTGATCACTTTTTGTTCTCAAGCGATCTCTCAACCATGTTTATTCTTGAATAGCGGTCGGGCCTACTTTGATTTTGTCTGGCGGGTGTGTTCGGCTTGGCAGTTCTCACAGCGGCCATCACTAACCCTACTCCACCTGATCAGGTTGCCCCAATAAGGGGGAAACCTGGCTTTGAGGCAACCTTTGGCTAAATCATGCCAACCTATGTGTTTGCCGACAACTAGGATGCCAACTCGGCATGCTTAGCTGCATCCACTTGTGCTTCCGCATGTATCACACTTCAGGCACGTGCCATTCCGCACCATGGTGAAGTTTGAACATTCGGAGCAGCTGTCGCCCGTATAGCCCTGCATCATCGACTTGATGCGGCGATCAGACATGACTTTCTTTGCTTCAGCCTTGGCTTCCTCCGCGGCGGACTCTGCATTCAGATCATCAAACAGGGCGGATGCCGCATGAGCATCTTCCTCGGCATGATCCTTGGCGCGTTCCTCATAGTCGCGTTTGAAGCCGGTGGCCTCTTCCTGCGCCTGGGCGACAACCGGCTTGGCTGCAACAGCTACGGAAGAGCGGGTTGCAAGTGCGGTTACATTCGAAGCCATGACGGCCTTCGGTGTTCCTGCACCAAAACCCTTGGGATCAGGAGCGCCGGGGCTGACCATTTTCAGCACGGCACCACGGGTCAAACCCTTGGAAACCGGCTCGGTCTTGCCTTCGGAAATACCGCGACCCAGCGAGGTGTTGGAGAAGTCGGACTGATCCACATGAGCGAGGTCATGGCGGTCGAGGTAAGAGACAGCCAGTTCACGGAACACATAGTCGAGGATCGATGTGGCGTTCTTGATCGCGTCGTTGCCCTGAACCATGCCGGCTGGTTCGAACTTGGTGAAGGTGAACGCCTCCACATATTCTTCCAGCGGCACGCCATATTGCAGACCAAGCGAGATGGCGATGGCAAAGTTGTTCATCATCGCACGGAAAGCAGCACCTTCCTTATGCATGTCGATGAAGATCTCGCCGAGGCGGCCGTCATCGAATTCGCCGGTGCGCAGATAGACCTTGTGACCGCCAACGACTGCCTTCTGGGTGTAACCCTTGCGGCGGTTCGGCAGTTTTTCGCGGTCGTGGATGTATTTCTCGATGATGCGTTCGACGATCTTTTCCGTGACCTGAACAGCACGGGCAGCGGCAGGAGCCTCGATCAGCGCCTCGATTGCATCGTCTTCATCATCATCCACATCGGCAAGGACAGAGGAGTTCAACGGCTGCGACAGCTTCGAACCATCGCGATAAAGCGCATTGGCCTTCAGTGCCAGCTTCCATGACAGCATGTAAGCGGCCTTGCAATCATCTACCGTTGCTTCATTGGCCATGTTGATCGTCTTGGAGATCGCACCTGAAATGAAGGGCTGGGCAGCGGCCATCATGCGGATGTGGCTGTCGACCGAGAGATAACGCTTGCCGATCTTGCCGCAAGGATTGGCGCAATCGAAAACCGGATAATGCTCTTCCTTGAGGAAGGGAGCACCTTCCAGCGTCATCGCACCGCAGATGTGGATGTTGGCGGCTTCAATTTCCTTTTTGGAGAAGCCGAGTGCCGGCAACATTTCGAAGGAGAAATCATTGAGCTGCTCATCGGTGAAACCAAGGACATTCTTGGCGAAATCTTCGCCCACAGTCCATTTGTTCACAGCGAACTTGATGTCAAAGGCTGACTTCAGCGCTGTATTCAGCGTTGCGATGATCTCGTCGGTAAAGCCTTTGGCCTTCAGCGAGCCCGGATTGACAGCGGGTGCCTGGTTGAGATTGCCGTGGCCCACGGCATATGCTTCGATTTCAGCGATCTGGCTTTCGGAATAACCGAGCGTACGCAGAGCTTCCGGAACAGCGCGGTTGATGATCTTGAAGTAACCACCACCGGCGAGTTTCTTGAACTTGACCAGAGCGAAATCTGGCTCGATGCCTGTCGTATCGCAGTCCATGACAAGGCCGATCGTGCCTGTCGGCGCGATGACAGTCGCCTGTGCATTGCGATAGCCATGCTTTTCGCCGAGCTCCAGTGCCTTGTCCCAGGCCGAACGGGCATGGGTGATCAGGTCCTGATCCGGGCAATCGGAGGCAATCAGCGCGACCGGGTTGACGGCGAGGCCTTCGTAGCCCTGCTTTTCGCCATGGGCCGCACGCCGATGGTTGCGGATGACGCGCAGCATGTTGGCGGCATTTGGCGCGTAACCGTTGAAAGCACCGAGCTCCTTGGCCATTTCAGCCGAGGTAGCATAGGAAATGCCGGTCATGATGGCGGTCAGGGCACCGCCGATGGCGCGACCTTCAGCACTGTCATAGGGAATGCCCGAAGTCATCAGCAGACCGCCGATGTTGGCGTAGCCAAGACCGAGCGTGCGGTATTCATAGGAAAGCTTGGCAATTTCCTTGGACGGGAACTGTGCCATCATGACAGAGATTTCGAGAACGATGGTCCACAGGCGTGCTGTGTGCTCGTAACCCGTGATGTCGAACTTGCCGTCCTTGGCGCGATAGGTCAGCAGGTTGATCGAAGCTAGATTACAGGCCGTATCGTCAAGGAACATATATTCCGAGCACGGATTCGATGCGCGGATCGGGCCAGCTGCCGGGCAGGTGTGCCAGTCGTTCATCGTGGTGTTGAAGTGCAGGCCCGGATCAGCTGAAGCCCATGCGGCGTAGCCGATTTTTTCCCAGAGATCGCGTGCCTTCAGGGTCTTCATGACCTTGCCGTCCTTGCGGGCGGTCAGGTTCCAGTCGCCGTCATTTTCCACAGCGCGCAGGAATTCATCCTTGAGCGAGACGGAGTTATTGGAGTTCTGGCCGGCAACGGTGAGATAGGCTTCTGAATCCCAATCGGTATCGTAAGTCTTGAAGTCGATATCCGTGTAGCCCTGCTTGGCAAACTGGATAACGCGATAGATATAGTTTTCCGGAACCTGATTCTTCTTCGCAGCCTTGATCTCGCGCTTCAGCGCCGGGTTCTTGGCTGGTTCGTAGCAATCACCATTGTCAGCCTCGCAGTTGACGCAAGCCTTCATGATGGCCGTCAGATGCTGCTTGACGATCTTGGAACCGGTAACGAGCGCGGCAACCTTCTGCTCTTCCTTCACCTTCCAGTCGATATATTCTTCGATATCCGGGTGGTCGACATCAACCACCACCATCTTGGCGGCGCGACGGGTTGTGCCGCCTGACTTGATGGCGCCAGCTGCGCGGTCACCGATTTTCAGGAAGGACATCAGCCCGGATGAGCGTCCACCGCCAGAAAGCTTTTCGCCTTCGCCGCGCAGGAACGAGAAATTGGAGCCGGTGCCGGAGCCGTATTTGAACAGGCGCGCTTCGCGCACCCACAAATCCATGATGCCGCCTTCATTGACCAGATCGTCAGCGACGGACTGGATGAAGCAGGCATGCGGCTGGGGATGTTCATAGGACGACTTGGACTTCGTCAGCTTGCCGGTGTCCGGGTCGACATAGTAGTGGCCCTGACCGGGGCCGTCGATGCCATAGGCCCAATGCAGGCCGGTATTGAACCATTGCGGCGAATTGGGAGCGACGCGCTGGGTGGCAAGCATGTAGGCAAGTTCATCGCGGAAGGCGAGGGCGTCTTCCTCCGAATCGAAATATTTGCCTTTCCAGCCCCAGTAGGTCCAGGTGCCGGCGAGGCGATCAAAAACCTGGCGCGCATCCATTTCCGAGCCATAACGCTCATCAGCTGGCAGTGCCGCCAAGGCTTCTTCATCGGCAACCGAACGCCATAGCCATGAAGGGATGGAGTTTTCCTCAACCTTCTTCAGCTTGGCCGGTACACCCGCCTTGCGGAAATATTTCTGGGCGAGAATATCAGCGGCGACCTGACTGAACTGGGCCGGCACGTCAATATTTTCCAGACGGAATACAACAGAGCCGTCAGGATTCTTGATCTCGCTCGTCGCTACACGGAACTCAATGTCCGCATAGGCTGATTGATTCTCTTTGGTAAAACGCCGTTCGATCCGCATCTGTTTCGTCCTTGTCTCTATATATAGTGTTCATCAGGCGCTATGTGAAGAGTTCCGCGCACCAAGAACACAAACCCGCCCTATCCGAATTCAGTGCCTGAATCCGGTTCTGTCGCCATGGCCCGTCATCGATGCGGCATCCCGCTTCAGTTTCGGGCGTGGCGGCCCATTTTTTGACGCCTGTTTTGTGACTCGCCCCAATTGAGAGTGTCACATTATCTGGTGTGCAATCTACCTGTAAACACTAAATATTGTGTTAAGACACCATTTACCCAACAAATATTCCTCTGTGCACGGTGGTCAATTCCGTCTCGCAAACGCAGGTCACCAACAGCGTGCGCCATAGGGCGCAAGCTCTGAAAAACACTGCATAAACTGGAAAAAAGACCGGTCACATTACTCCCCGGTCACGCCACAAACGCAACGACTGCCCTATAAAAAGTGACTCGGGGGTCAGCGTCAAGAATTAGTTTTTTACATATTTGTGACCGCAACATCTTGTGTGTCACATATGTGGATAACGGGGAGAACTTTGCTGTTTTTTCAACAGCCGGCTGACATTGCAGAACGATGTTCGAAAAGGAGCCCGACGCTATTTATTATGGGGTCTTGCTCTTCTGCCGCTCGTATTCAAGCGCATCGCGTGTTGCATTTTCCGTATCGCCCTTGGCATTGTATGCGATGGCCCGGTTGTAATAGGCGGTGGGATAATCCGGCTTCAGGTGAATGACAGATGTATATCCAGCAATAGCCGCGTCGAGATCGCCCTTCTTTTGATAGGCATAGGCCTTGCCATACAGACTATCAACATCGTCAGGCACCAGCTTGAGTACCGTATCGTAATCTTCGATCGCGTGATCGTAGTCGCCCAAATCATGCCTGGTATAGCCGCGGCTGTAATAGGCCTCTTTAAAGTCGGGTTTCAGGCTGATGGCATGGGAATAATCGGCAACGGCAAGGTCGAGTTTCTGCGCATCGAGATAGGCGTTGCCCCTGTCATAATAGGCCTTGGCCCGTGCATCGTTAGGCGCGTTGTCGATCCAGTTTGTACAGTTGCTGATTCGCTCTTCCGGCGATGAGGATGCAGTCTCGTCGATGCAGCCATGCTCAATTTTCTGCAGCGTCACATTATCGAGCGCCAAGGCAGGACAGGAAATCATCACGACAAAAGCGAGCGAAAGGGGGAGGCGGTTCATAGAGCGTGTCCTGTCGAAATCAGCGCAGGGTGACAAGCGCCGGATCAAAACTCGCAATAAGGGCCTTTAGTTCCGGTTCTTCAACCCGGCGGGCGCATTCTTCAACGCTAACCCACTCAAGGCGACGTTCGCCGCGTTCCGGCCAGTTCTTTTCCTGATGGGAAAAATGCATTGGGAAGACATCAACGATGAAATCGCCGCATGCCCCTTCGCTCATATCGTGTTTTTCATAGCGATAGGCACCAATGGAGAAAGGAGCGATCTCGCCGCGGGCACCGGCTTCTTCGTAAGCTTCGGTATAGGCAGAAAGAGCAAAGGTTTTACCAACCTGCGGCCAGCCCTTGGGCAACACCCATCGCCCAGTGCCGCGACTGGTGATCAGAAGTATCTCTGTCTGGTGCTTTTTGACCCGGTAAACGAGCGCAGCAACCTGGCGAATCCTGCCGTCCGGCATTTCGATCCGCTTTTCAGTCACAATCTCGTTGGTGTAATTTAAATTCAATGCTCCGCTCTTTTTTTGCGCTTTGTTTCAAGGATTGTGAACCGATTCTCGGAAACCGCAATCACTCAATGACTACTGTTCCTAGCTTATATGCGACTTGTGTCGATTTTTTGAACAGCAGTGCAAAAAAATCACAACATAAAAAAGCACAGAGATCGCGGGGAATCCATTCGACCAAATGATAAGATTGGCAAGGACCGGCCTCTGGGCGTAATCTGTCTCCCAACGACACACTGGGAGGCGCAATGGTATTTTCGCGATCCGCCGATGACGACGGGGCTTCGTCATTTTCCGATGCCGCAGGCCTGCATGACGAGGGGGCGAGCGTTATCGCTTCCTGTGTATATGCCAACGGCCAGCGGGTTGCCGATATCGCCATTGACGATGCGGGTGATTGGGCACTCAAGGAAGGGCATGTGGTGTGGATTGGACTTCTGGAGCCCGATGGCGAACTCCTGCACCGGGTTCAGAAACAGTTCAATCTGCATAGTCTTGCCATTGAAGACGCGGAACACGCGCATCAGCGCCCGAAACTGGAACAGTATGGCGATGCGATCTTTGTCGTTGCCCGCACGGCCCAATTGATAGACGGTCGGGTTGCTTTTGGTGAAACGCATGTTTTTCTGGGCAAAGGTTACATCGTCAGCGTCCGCCATGGCGCTTCAACATCCTACACGGCGGTGCGAAAGCACTGGGAGACATCGCCATATGCGCTGTCCAAGGGCGAGGACTTCATTCTCTATGCCATTCTCGATTTCATCGTCGATAACTACATGCCGGTGCTTGAAGCCATTCACGACGAGGTTGAATCGATCGAGGATAGAGTTCTTACGAAGCCAATGACCGGTGCCGATCTCGAGCGGCTCTATATGTTGCGCCGCGATCTTTTGCGGCTGCGCAACGCTGTCGGACCGCTGGTGGATGTGTGCGGACGCCTGAGCAATACAGATCTGCCGCAGATACAAACCGGAATGCAACCGCTGTTTCGGGACGTCACCGACCACGTGCGCACCGTGCAGGAAAAGATCGACGGGTTGCGCGAGGTGCTGGCTTTTGCCTTCGAGGCAAGCTTGCTTGTCGGCCAGAGCCAGGAAACCGCCATCGCCAAGCGGCTGGCATCCTGGGCGGCCATTCTGGCTGTCCCGACGGCGATTGCGGGAATTTACGGCATGAACTTCCACTATATGCCCGAGCTTGACGACCCCATGGGTTACTATGAGGTCATGGGCTTTATCGCGGTGCTGTGCCTTGTGCTCTACTGGCGGTTCCGCAAGAACGGTTGGCTCTAGGGGCTAACCCCGATGACCCTTGGTGATCGGTTCCTGATAGGTCAGGCCCATGTCCCATGGGAAGTAAATCCACGTGTCCTGTGAGACTTCCGTTACGAAAGTATCGATGAGCGGGCGGCCTTTCGGTTTGGCGTAAACAGTTGCAAAATGCGCCTTCGGCATCATGGCACGCACGACAGCTGCCGTTTTACCCGTATCGGTCAGGTCGTCGATAACCAGAATACCGTCACCTTCGTTTTCGAGCAGGCGCGGATCGACATCTTTCAGGACCTTCAACTCGCCCTGTTCCTCATAATCATGGTAGGAGGCGATGCAAACCGTCTCGATCATACGGATGCCGAGTTCGCGGCAGATGATGGCCGCTGGTACAAGGCCGCCACGGGTGATGGCAACCATTGCGCGCCATTCGCGCTGCATGCCTGCAACACGCCAGGCCAAGGCACGGGCATCCCGATGGAATTGGTCCCAGGAAACCGGAAAAGCTTTATCGGGAAGAGACATGGCGCACTCCATCAGGTAAACACGAAACAGGCGGAGGCTAATCCGCTAGGGAATGCATTTCGCAATAGCTGGAAATGCCTGTCCGTGGCAAGCTGCTTGCGCAGCCTGCCGCTTCCGAGTGGGCAGAAACATGTGATTTACGGCTGTATGAGCTTAATCGCTCAGCGTGACATAAGGGTCAGACAGGGCATGTCCGATATGAATGAACTCGTCACGCCGCCGAATACCCACTCTTTCAGTCGCGACTGGCTGTAGGCGCCCATGACGATCAGATCCACTTTGTCATCGGCAATCTTGCGTCGCAGGATCTTGTCCGTCGCTTCGCCACTGGATTCAATCGTGAACGGATTCACGTTGACGCCATGACGGCGCAGTGCATCCGAGAGCGGCGTGCCGGGAATATCCATGTTCGGATCAGTGGTTTTCTTTGGGTCGACCCAGACGACATCGGTACGTTCTGCCTTGATCAGGAAGGGCAGGGAATCGAAGGCAGCGCGCGATGCCTCCCGTTTGCCGTTGAAGGCGACGAGCACGCGGCCGATTTTCTTCGGGAGTTCGGTCTTGTAGGGAACGAACAGCACGGGACGTCCGCTTTCCATGACAAGCGGATCGGTTACATCATTCACACTGTCCGGATCATCGGGATCAGGTTGACCCGCGATGATGATATCAGCGCGCAGGGCGCTTTGAGTTACACCTGCCGATGGACTGCTGCTTTCGGAGCGGACAATACGGAACTCGTGGGAAATGGTGCCTTTGCCCATTTCCTGGTTGAACAACGCGGCGATCGCCTCGGAATTTTCCTTATGGCGCTGCTCGTGTGCCTCAAACAGTGTCGTATCGGCAAAACCCGTCGGATCCGCATAAACGATAGGAGAAGGTACCGTATAGAGACCGATAATGTGCGTGCGTTCGCTTGAGGAGGCGATCAGCTTCGCGGCGCCCATTACTCTGCCTGCCTCGCGTTCGCTGCGGATAAAAGCGATGATCGTACGAAATGCCATATTGGCCTCCATCGGTTGATAGGTCGATCTTGCTATTCAGAGCATTATACGCTGCGAACGCAAGACCGGTGCGTGTGATTTTATCGCAGGTGCGAACAGAACGTTCGCTGAAGGTCTATGGTTCCTCAGATTTGCTGTGCCACCGAGAGTTGTTCCACCATCGCGCGTACAGCCTGTTCCGCCGCGACAAGCTTGTCCTCATCCCGGGCACGAACCACAAGTTCGGTGGAAAACTTGTTGTTTTCGTACTTTGGATATGAACCGATGATCGTATCAGGATGCGCAGTCTGGATATCACGCAACGGTATCGCAATCGTACCCTCGCCAAAAGGACAATTGATTGAACGGGAAAGCAGTTGCTTGCCGACCTTCAACGTCGGGATCACATTGTCGAGCATCGCCTGAAAAATCGAGGGAACCCCGGCCATTACATAGACATTGCCGATGTTGAAACCCGGCGCGGTCGAGACGGGATTGTCGATATGGACAGAGCCGCGCGGCATGCGCGCCATACGCTGGCGGCTTTCGGTGAACTCCATGCCGCGCGCAGCATAATTGTCGCCCATCAGTTTCATCGCCTTGGCATCATGCTCGCACGGCACGCCAAACGCCTTTGAAATGGCGTCGGCGGTGATGTCGTCATGGGTGGGGCCTATGCCGCCTGAGGTAAAGACGTAATCGTAGGTACCACGCAGGGCGTTCAGGGCGTCGACAATACGGTCTTCTTCATCGGGAACGATCCGCACTTCCTTCAGATCAATACCGACTGCTGTCAGAATATCGGCGAGATGACCGATGTTCTTGTCTTTGGTCCGGCCGGACAGCAACTCGTCGCCAATGGCGAGCATGGCGGCGCTCACGATTTCATTCGTCATGTGGATTCTCCTATCGGTGCGGCGACCGTAATCGGCGCAAACAGCCGCCGCAAGCCATTTCAAATGGTGAACAGTTTGTCGCGACAATGTTTGTTTTAATGAACAGCGAAATGCTTACCTTAAAGAGCCACGGCGGCTTTTGCCCGTCGAACCGGATTCAACGATGGAGACGATCATGGCCAAGGTATTGGTGCTGTACTATTCGAGCTGGGGACATATGGAGCAGATGGCCTATGCCGCTGCAGAGGGCGCAAAGGAAGCCGGTGCTGACGTCACCGTCAGGCGCGTGCCGGAACTCGTTCCGCTTGAGGTGGCCACGGCCTATCATTACAAGCTCGATCAGAAGGCGGAAATTGCCACGGTCGACGAGCTTGAGACCTACGACGCGATCATTGTCGGCGTATCCTCGCGCTTTGGTTCGATGTCCGCGCAGATGAAGAACTTCTTTGACCAGACCGGTGGTCTCTGGGCCAAGGGCGCGTTGATCAACAAGGTTGGTTCGGTCATGGCGTCTTCGGCCACCCAGCATGGTGGTCAGGAACTGGCGCTTGTTTCCACCCAGTGGCAGATGCAGCACCACGGCATGATCATTGTGCCGTTGTCCTACGCGTATCAGGCCCAGATGGGCAACGACGTGGTGCGCGGCGGTGCGCCTTATGGAATGACCACGACAGCCGATGGCGATGGCTCGCGCCAGCCTTCTGCACAGGAACTCGAAGGCGCCAAGTTCCAGGGCAAGCGCGTAGCCGAGATCACGATCAAGCTGCACGGCTGATTCAGGCGTGGAAAAAACAAACCCGGCAAGCGATTGCCGGGTTTTTTGCGTGTCTGGTGCGGACGGCGGGGGTCGAACCCGCATGACCTATGGCCGAGGGATTTTAAGTCCCTTGCGTCTACCAGTTTCGCCACGTCCGCGCGCCTATGCTTTTCAACGGTTCGGACGATTCCGTCAACTGCAGTTTCCACGAAAATGGCAATTTGCCCGGACCGCTCTACCTCGCCGCTAAAGGGGGCGTTGTATGCTCGATAGTGAAGCGGGAAGCAAACCATCACAACAGCGTGGCACATGTGCCTCGGTCTTCGAAGGCCGAAAACGGAGCTTGGCCACGGTCCCACGCCCATGGTCCTGCAGCCAAGCTCCGAAGCCGGAAGCAACCGGCACTATAAAGACGGATGGCGTGTTCAAAAATTTAGTTGAAATATTGGATTAATTTCCGGCGCTACTGCCTTCATAAGACCGCGCAAAAGGAAAGGGCGGGATACTGACCGATCCCGCCCCTTCACCCCACCCCAGGAATTATTCTTGTTTTGGTGAGGCTTGAATATTCGTGTGAGATTTGCTGTTCAGATGCCGCCGTTCAATCATGCTTTGGAAGCGCACTTAACACTCAGCGCTTTGCCGTTTCGCCACCCACAGGCTTTCGACCGCAATGATTGTAGACGTTATGCTCAATCTTTCTCCCTGAACATTGCAACTACAGTTAGGGACATTAGCCACTTGCGTGGGCTTGAAAAGGGACGCCGCTGTCCCCTTTTCAATTATGATTGCGTGGGGTGATCCCTTTTCAAGTGCAGCGGCTTTGCGCCACAGATGTTTGCACAATGCACGTTGATACACGGGCAGGTAGATTTTAACTGCTACTTGGAATAGAAGCGGCTCAACCAACGGTACAGAGACAATGCCAGCTATTCCGATCCAATCTCCTTTGAGCAGTATCAAACAGTTTACGTCGGAAAATCCGGGACTCGTGTTTGTGCTCCTGTATTTCGCCTTTCAGGTGTTCTTCCTGACCAGCATTTCCAATGGCGCCGGTGTCGATGATGCCGAGCAGCTTGCCTATGTCGGTGCGTTGCAATGGGGATATGGCGGTTCGCAGCCTCCGCTCTATACATGGATCAACAGTGTAGCCGGGGATGTTCTCGGCATCAGTATGTTCACGGTTTTTCTGGTCAAGTTCGGCATGCTGGCCAGCCTTTTCGTCAGTGTTTATTGTGGTGCCCGCCTGCTCGGCATGTCAAAGGCGGTTGCGACGGCGGGAATGGTCGGCGTATTCTTGCTGCCCCAGATTGCGTGGGAATCCCAGCGGACCCTGACGCATTCCGTGGGTGCCACGACCGGTTGCGCATGGGCGTTTCTGGCCTTTGCCTGGCACATGAAATCCCGCTCGTGGCTTTCTGCAGCGCTGTTGGGTTTGGGAATTGCCGCGGGGCTTCTCGGAAAGTTCAATGCGGGATTTTTTCTTATCGGCATGATCCTGGCTGGCTTTTCGATTCCTTCCTACCGTGCTGTCCTCCTGTCGTCCAAATCCATTCTGACGCTGCTTGTCTTTCTGGCGGCGGTTGGCCCAACCGCACTTTGGGCGCTGTCCCATATGGATAATCTGCTGGCGCGATCGCACAAGTTTCAGTTGAATGAAGGGGGGCAGTTTCTCATTAGCCGCCTGCATGGCGAGTGGAAATTGTTCCTCAACGGTATTCTGTTCTCCGGTGTGGCCCTGGTGTTCTTCGCGATCGCCTGGTGGCGCAGTCGTGCCCAACAGGTCACGCCGAAGACAGGCTGGACCGATGGCGAGACCCTAGTATCCCGTATCATCATGTTTGCGCTGGTGTGTGTGTTCATCGGCGTGCTGATCAGCGGTGCCGCCGAGGTCAAGGATCGCTGGCTGCAGCCGGTTCTGTTCCTTTCGCCGCTTTATCTGTCGATTGTACTGGGGCGCTATATCGCGTCTGATCTGCCGCTGAAACGCTTTGCCTTGGTCGGCGCGCTTTGTGGTTTGGCGGTGATTCCGATTTTGGCATTCAATATTCTCCATGCCCGCGACGGCGGCGTTCCGTCCATCGGGCAGCTGGATTATGCAAAACTCTTTGCGGTAACGCGTGCCGACGGAAATTATCTGAGTGTGGTTTCAGATGGGCCGCAATTGCCGGGGAACTTGCGTCTCTATGATGGTTCCGTCACGCCAGTCCATTGGGAAATGCCCAATGCCGCAGCGCGTATCCGCTTTCCGGCCCTGTTCGTCTGGTTCGGCGAGGGCCCCAATCCGGTGGTAGAGAAGCTCATGCAGAACGCCGGCATCACCAACCCGTCCACTGCGATCAAGACCGTGACGCTGACCTACAAGTACTATCCTGATCAAAGCAGGGTAGTGAGTTATGTGATCGTACCGGCGCGCTGACGCGCCGGCATCGAGCGTCTATACTTCCTCGACAAAAACCTCGTCGCGCTTTTTGCGAATGCTGGGCAGCAGCACGACCACCAGTACCGCGGCAGCAAGGATCAGCAGTGTCAGGCTGATTGGCCGTGTCACGAAGGTCGATGGATCGCCGCGCGACATGATCATGGCCCGGCGCAAATGCTCCTCAAGCAGGGGGCCGAGAACGAAGCCGAGCAGCAAGGGTGCCGGTTCGCATCGCAGTTTGGCCAGCACATATCCGATCAGGCCGAAGAAGGCGACGGCAAAGAGGTCGAATACGTTGGAGTTGACGCTGTAAACGCCAATCGCGCAGAACGCGATGATGGCGGGAAACAGCATGTAGTAGGGAATGGTCAGCAGCTTCACCCACAGGCCGATCAATGGCAGGTTGAGGAGAATGAGCATCAGGTTGCCGATCCACATGGATGCGATGATGCCCCAGAACAGGGCGGGCTGCTCCGTTGCCACATTGGGACCAGGCACGATGCCCTGAATGATCATGGCGCCGATCATCAATGCCATGACCGGATTGGCGGGAATGCCGAGCGTCAGCATCGGAATGAAAGATGTCTGTGCACCGGCATTGTTGGCAGATTCCGGACCGGCAACACCTGCAATCGCTCCCTTGCCGAACTCCTCCGGGGTTTTCGACATGCGTTTCTCCACCGTGTAGGAGGCGAAGGAGGCGAGAATCGCGCCGCCGCCGGGCAGGATCCCCAGAGCGGAACCGATGGCTGTGCCGCGCAGGATCGGCGCTGTCATTTCCTTCCAGTCCTGCCGCGTTGGCCAGAGATTGCTCACCTTCTTGATCATGACCTCGCGGTCGTGTTCGTTTTCAAGATTGCGCAGGATTTCTGCAATACCGAACACGCCGACGGCGACAGCTACAAAGTTGAGGCCGTCGGAGAGCTCAAGAATGCCGAGATTGAAACGCGGTGTACCGGTGTAAATGTCGGTACCGACAAGACCAAGCAGGAGCCCGAGCACCACCATCCCAAGTGCCTTCACCACCGAGCCGTGGGCGAGGGCGATGGAAGATACGAGGCCGACGATCATCAGCGAGAAATATTCAGCAGAGCCAAACTTCAGGGCAACGGCGGTCAGTGGCGGAGCAAACACCGCAACGAGAAAGGTCGAGACCGTTCCGGCAAAGAACGAACCGATGGCGGCTATTGCTAGAGCCGCACCGGCACGGCCCTTTCGTGCCATCTGATACCCGTCAATGGCGGTGACGGCGGACGACGATTCACCCGGCATGTTGATAAGAATAGCCGTGGTCGATCCGCCATACTGCGCGCCGTAATAGATGCCGGCGAGCATGATCAGCGATGAGACCGGCTCGAGCTGAAAGGTGATAGGCAGCAGCATGGCGATGGTTGCCGTTGCTCCGATGCCGGGGAGAACGCCAATCAATGTGCCGAGGATGACGCCAATAAAGCAGAAAAACAGGTTCCAGGGCGAGGCGGCCGTGGCGAAACCGAGGGCGAGATTGCTCAGAAGATCCATGATACAGCCCTCACTGTCCGAGCCATGGACCGAACCGCCTGAAGGGCAGTCCGAGTGCGTAGCTGAAGACGATTACGGAAAACAGCGTCAGACCGCTGACGAGAATGAGGGCCATGCCCGGTTTCATTTTGACGCTGGCAAAAGCCGCCCAAAGCGCAGTTATGAAAAGCGAGGGGACAAAGCCGAGCCCCCGCACTGTCAGGCCGAAGATTATCGGTGCAGGCAGGATGAACAGTATACCGCGCCAGGCAATTGGTCCCATTGGTTCATGTTCGAGCTGGGTTCCCTGAATGATGACGATGATACCAAGCACGATCAGGATACCCGCAAGAACCAGCGGGAAATAGCCCGGCCCCATGCGGAAAGCCGTGCCAAGCTCGAGGCCATAGGCCTGAATGGCGAAAACCAGACCTGCTGCGATGAACAGAAGTCCGCAAATCAGATCGCGTGAACTGAAACTCAACGATTTCATAGAACCCCCACAGATGCCTTTTTCGGCTTGTTGTATCTGATACCCCGTTTCATCTCCCCGGTGTGGGGGAGATGATTTTGGCAAATCAGACCGACGATACGATCAGTCGGCGTATTGTCCGGCCGCCTCGATCACAGGCTTCCAGCGTGTGACTTCGCTTTCAAGTTTGGTCTTCAGACCTGCAGGGGTTGCTTCCGCATCGCTGACGGGCACGGTGCCAAGTTCAGCAAACCGGGCAATGATGTTCGGATCCTTCAAGGCTTTCTGAAGTGACGCGGACAGTTTTTCCGTGACCTCTTTTGGCGTGCCCTTCGGCGCGTAGATGCCGTGCCAGATACCCACCTGCAGGCCGGGCAGACCGGCCTCGGCAACTGTCGGCACATCAGGCAGCGCCGCCAGGCGTTTGGCGGAGGTGACGGCATAGGCTTTGATGGTGCCACCCTTGATCTGCTTGGTCGTATTGGTGGTCTGATCGCACATCAGGTCGACCTGCCCGCCCAAAAGATCGGTCATGGCTGGCCCAGTACCCTTATAGGGAACCGTAACGAGCGGTGTCTTGATTTCGCTCATGAACAGCATGCCGCAGAGATGGGACGCCGCGCCGATACCGGCATTGGCGAGACTGACCTTGTCGGCGTTGGCTTTCACATATTCAACCAGACCCTTGAGGTCCTTCGCTTCGAAATCCTTCTTGGCGACAACGGTCATCGGGACGTCAGTGACGAGCCCGACATATTCAAACGCATTGAGCGTGTCATAGGGCAGCTTGCGATAGAGCGTGGCGCTGGTCGCCATGCCAATGTGATGCAACAGCAGCGTATAACCATCGGCTTCCGCCTTGGCGACCTGCGATGCACCCAGCGTACCGCCTGCACCGCCGACATTCTCGACGATAATCTGCTGGCCAAGATCTTTCGACATGGATTCAGCTACAAGACGTGTCACGGTGTCTGTGGGTCCGCCAGCCGAGAACGGGACGACCATCGTGATGTTGCGTTCCGGATAACCAGCCGCGTAGGCGCTGGTTGAAAGCAGGGCAACGGCAGCCGTGGCCGCGAGTGTAAGCGAGAATTTGCGCATTAAGTTTCCTCCCCGAGCAATGCGTTTATATGAGTTCAATATATTGCGCCGTGATACCGCCATACCCTTTTTCCTCCGTGGATATTGGCAGTCTCGTGGCGGCGCCTTGCACCCGATGCTATCGGACTTAACCAGAGCGCCTATGTCAAGTAATTCATTGGTATCACGATTTTTTTTGATGATTGCGCCGCGAAAGCGTCATTTTGGTATATGCATTGAGAAAGCAGTCAATGAGGTGATGAGATGAGCAGACAGGCGAAACCCGGCAACAAACCGCAGGCATGGACAGAATCAGCGCCGTTGCTGGTGGATGTCGCCATGGGCCGCAGCCACGCTGATCTTGTCGTGCGCAATGGCCGCCTTGTCAGCGTGTATTCGGGCGAGATTATCGCCGGTATCGATATCGCCATTGTTGCCGGGCGATTTGCCTTTGTGGGCCACGGTGCCGAACATTGCATCGGACCGAAGACCAAGGTGATCGATGCGGGTGGCCGCTACCTCGTGCCGGGTCTTTGCGATGCGCATATGCATGTGGAAAGCGGCATGGTCACGGTGACCGAATTCACGCGCGCCGTTATCCCGCATGGAACAACGTCCATGTTCATCGATCCGCATGAAATTGCCAATGTGCTTGGCCTTGAGGGCGTGCGGCTTATGCATGACGAGGCACTTGCCATGCCGATCAATGTGCATGTGCAGATGCCGAGCTGTGTTCCCTCGGCTCCGGGACTGGAAAATGCCGGGGCTTCGATCAGCCCCGCCGATGTGGCTGAGGCCATGACATGGCCAAATATCGTCGGTCTGGGCGAGGTGATGAATTTTCCCGGTGTTGCCAACAATGATCCCACCATGCGCGGCGGTATCGATGCAACAGTCAAGGCTGGCAAGACCGTCGGCGGCCACTTTGCCTCGCCGGAACTCGGCCGTGCCTTTCATGGTTACGTGGCAGGCGGGCCGGAAGACGATCACGAGGGTACACGCATGGAAGACGCGATTGCCCGCGTGCGTCAGGGCATGCGCGCCATGCTGCGGCTTGGCTCAGCCTGGTATGATGTCGCCAGCCAGATCAAAGCGGTGACGGAGCAGGGGCTCGATCCGCGTAACTTCATTCTGTGCACCGATGACAGTCATTCGGGCACGCTGGTTAATGACGGGCACATGGACAGGGTTGTGCGGCATGCTATCGCGCAAGGATTGAAGCCGGTGACGGCGATTCAGATGGCAACGCTCAACACCGCCCAGCATTTCCGCATGGAACGCGAGATCGGATCGATCACTCCCGGCCGTCTTGCCGACTTCCTCATTGTATCAGACCTTGCCAATCTGACCATTGACCGGGTCTATGGCCGTGGCGTGCTTCTGGCGGAGAAGGGCAAGCTTGCCGCCGAAATTCCGGCTTATAACTACCCAGCGTTTGCCAAAAACACGATCAAGCTTGGCAAGAAACTCAATGCCAAAGATTTCGACATTAAGGCGCCGAAACCGACCAAGCATGTTACTGCGCGCGTCATTGGAGTGATTGAGAACCAGGCGCCGACGAAGGCGCTGGAAGCCGAGCTGTCCGTCTCCGACGGCATTGTACAGATGGACCGGCGCAATGATGTCTGCCAGATTGCGCTCGTGGAGCGCCATCGCGGTACCGGAGCTGTGGTCAATGGCTTTGTCTCCGGATTTGGTTATACGCTGGATTGCGCCATGGCTTCGACCGTTGCCCACGACAGTCACCACATGATTGTTGTTGGCACCAACAAGGATGATATGGCCAAGGCTGCCAACCGTCTCGGCGAAGTGGGCGGCGGTGTGGTGCTGTTCTCCAAGGGACGCGAGTTGGCCTTGGTGGAAATGCCGATTGCCGGGCTCATGTCCGACCAGCGGGCAGAAGTCGTTGCAGCCAAGGCGGACAAGCTTGTCAACGCCATGCGCGCCATGGGTTGCAGCCTCAACAATGCCTATATGCAGCATTCGCTGCTGGCGCTTGTGGTCATTCCTGAATTGCGTATTTCCGACGTCGGTATTATCGATGTCAGAACATTCGAGAAGGTTGACCTGTTCCTATGACTGCATTCATCAAGGCCGTGGACCGTGCGACAGAAAAGATGCGCGCGCTGTTCCCGGAAACGCCGCTGCAACTCAATCACTATCTTTCGCAGAAATATGGCGCGCAGATCTGGCTGAAACGCGAAGATTTGTCGCCGGTTCGCTCCTACAAGATTCGCGGTGCCTTCAATTTCATTGCGCACTATCTGAACGAGCACAAAACTGAAGATGCAGCCTTCGTCTGCGCTTCGGCAGGCAATCATGCGCAAGGCTTTGCCTTTATTTGCCGGCATTTCGGCAAGCATGGTGTGGTTTTCATGCCGGTGACGACCCCGCAGCAGAAGATCGACAAGACCCGGACATTCGGCGGCGAGTTCATCGAAATCCGTCTCGTCGGCGACATTTTCGATCAGTGCTACGCAGCGGCGCAGGATTTTGCCGCCGAGAAGGGGGCCGTCATGGTGCCGCCCTTTGACCACGCTGATATCATCACAGGTCAGGCAACCGTTGCGCATGAGATCGCGGCGCAGCTTCCAGACAAGCGCAAGCCCGACCTGATCATCCTGCCGGTGGGTGGTGGTGGTCTGTCGGCCGGGGTAACGAGGTATCTTACCGACCTTGGCTGGGAAACGCGTTTCCGCTTCGTCGAGCCCGCCGGTGCGCCCAGTCTCAAGCGCAGTCTGGAAGCGGGAAAACGCGTCAAACTTGATACGGTCGATAACTTTGTCGATGGTGCTGCCGTTGCCGAGATCGGCCGCGAAAACTTCAAACTACTCAAGGAGTTCACGGCGGATTCTGTGATGTTGATTCCGGAAAACCGCCTGAGCTCGACTATTATCGAGATGCTGAACATCGAAGGTATCGTTGTCGAGCCCGCCGGTGCACTTGCCATCGACGCCCTCAAGGACTTCAAGAAGAGTGACCTGAAGGGCAAGCGTATTATTCTCGTCATATCAGGCAGCAATTTTGATTTTGAACGCCTGCCGGAACTCAAGGAACGTTCACTGCGCTACGAAGGGCTGAAGAAGTATTTTATTTTCCGTTTCCCGCAGCGTCCTGGTGCTCTGCGTTCATTCCTCGATCTGCTCGGTCCGGAGGATGATGTCGCGCGCTTTGAATATCTCAAGAAATCGGCACGCAATTTCGGTTCGGTGCTGATCGGCATTGAGACCAAGCAGAAGGCTAATTTCGACGCGTTGTTCAAACGCTTTGATGAAGCGGGCTGGGCCTATCAGGATATTACCGAGAACGAAACAATCGCCGGGCTCATTATCTAGCCGCATCCAGCGGTTGCAGTTCCCACCACCAGATGTAAAGATCAGCGCAGGGGTAATGGGTTGGCATGGCGTGAGGGGAAAATCCCGGCGTCAGGCTTAGAAGGTGGCATGGGGCGTAAAACGACCTACATTATACTGTTTCGCGGCGTCGGCGGTGCAACACTTCTGCCGGTACAACCGCTGAAGGCTGCGCTTCTGGCAGACGGTTTCGAGAAGGTTGTGACTTATATCAATACCGGCAATGTGGTTCTGGTTTCAGACAGAACACCAAAGCAGATCGTTGCAAGAATCGCTGCTATCTGTCTGGAAAAGTTTTCTTTTTCTAAATCCATTATGATTGTCAGCAAGGCGGCGTGGAAAAAGGTCATTGCAGACAATCCATTCCCTGAATCAGCGTCCGAACGCAACAAACTCCACGCTTACATCCTCGATGGCAACCCGGACAATGCGGCAATCGAAGCACTGGCGCGCAAGAACAGCGGACCGGAACAGTTCGCTGTCGCAGGCAAGGTGCTCTATTATTACCCGCCTCAGGGCGCTTCCGAATCCAAACTGTTCAGCAAAATCGAGTCGACACTGAAGGTCGCAGCAACGGCTCGCAATTGGAACACGGTGATAAATCTCGCGCGTCTGGCAGAGCAGGTCGACCAAGGAGCACCATGACCAAATATGTCGTGCTTTTCAGAGGCATCAATGTGGGCGGCAACAAGATCGTCAAAATGGAAACATTGCGCACGATACTGGGCGTAGCCGGGTTTGAAAATGTCAGGACTTACGTACAAAGCGGCAATGTGATTTTGACATCCGATCAGACGGCGCGCCGTGTTGCCGAAACGATCACGGAGCTGTTTCCCCGTACGTTCGGCTTTCCATCGCGTGTCACGATCCGCACGGCAGCCGAATGGGACCAGATGATTGCCAGGAATGCCTATCCGCAGGCGTTGGATGATCCGAAAAGCCTGCACGCCGTCATCATGGATGATGATCCGACCGATATGGCGCTGATGGAGCTGGCCAAAAAGGCCAACGATACGGAAGAATTTACAGTGCGTAACCGGGTGCTCTATCTCTATACGCCAGAGGGCTTCGGCACCTCGAAACTGGCGGAAGCGCTGGACAAGGTGCTGAAAGTGCCGCTGACATCGCGCAACTGGCGGACTGTCTCAACCCTGCAGGGTATGCTCTCAGCTATCTAATGCCGTTTCCAGCACCCGGAAAATGCGGGGGTCTGCACATTGAGCCACGTTGAAACGCATATAATTGTTTGCTGACAGGGTTTGGCTGAACACATTGCCAGGCGCAAAAACGATTCTCTCCTGCAGTCCTGTCCGGGCGACTTTTGCTGCATCGATACCTTCAGGCAGCTTGCACCAGAGAAACATGCCGCCACGCGGTTCAATCCAGGGTGTCACGCCAAGCGTTTTGAGTTTGGTAGCGGTTTCGCCCATCGCGTGAGCGAGACGTGCGCGCAGATGATCCATATGCTTACGGTACGTTCCATCCATCAGCATGAGCAGAATGAGTTCGGATGACAGGCGTCCACCCCCAAATGAGGTGGCTATGCGCAGATCAACCAGACCATCGATCCAGTCGCGGCGGGCGGCGAGGAAACCGCAGCGCACGGACGCTGAAAGGGATTTGGAAAAGCTGCCCATGTGAACAACACGCTCCAGCCCGTCAAACGCCGCAAGACGAGGCGCTGGTTCATGCTCGAAATCGGCGAAAATGTCGTCCTCGATGATGGTGAGGTCGTACTGTTCCGCAAGTTTGAGCAGGCGGTGGGCCGTAACAGGCGAGAGCACCGCACCGGTTGGATTGTGGAGGGCGGAGTTGGTGATGTACAGGCGAGGGCGATGGTCTGCCAAAGCTTCGGCAAAACGATCGAGATCAGGTCCATTCGGGGTGTAAGGCACGCTGATGATCTTGACCCGGTGCGCACGCAACAATGCATGGAAATTGAAATAGCAGGGATCGTCAACAATGACCGCATCACCCGGTTCGATCAGGAAGCGGCACAGCAGATCAATCGCCTGCGTGCCGGATTCGGTGATCATGATCTGGTCGGCAGCCGCCTCGATCCCATGTTCAGCCATGCGGCGCGACAGAAGCTGGCGCAGCGGTTTCAGTCCCAGTGGCTGGGCATAGTCGGTCAGCAGCGCATCATCGGCGCGGGCGAGTGTCCGCAGGGCACGGCGTACACCCGGCTCCGGCATCCAGGACGGCGGCAGCCAGCCGCATCCGGGCTTGGGCATATCGTCATCAGCCTCCAGTGACAGACGTGATACCCACAGCGGGTTGATGGCGTGATCCAGTCGCGGCCCGATTTCCGCCAGCGACAACGGTGCAATATGACCCGCCACATAGAAGCCGGAACCCCGGCGCGACTGGATGGTTCCGTCCGCGGCCAGCCGGTCGTAGGCTTCCACAATGGTCGATTTGGACACCTGCATGGTCGCGGCAAAGCTGCGGATCGAAGGCAGACGTGCACCCGGGCCAAGTGTGCGTCCGGCAATCCGTTGGCGAATCGCCTGCATCACCTGTTCGACAAGCGTTGCGTCGCGTCCGGCAATCTCGCTCTTTTCATCCATCTGTACTGCTCACTATCCCATGACAGTTTGTCGGTATTGTACTGTACCGTCTCTGGAAAATCCATGACCACGGGCTGATACCCAAGACAATCTGTCCGAACAGAATCTGTCTGGACGAAGAGCTTTGGGCAAACGAGGTACGACAATGGACAAGATGACGAGCGGCTGGATCAACGGATTTGTCGGAATGCTGATTTTCAGCGGTTCGCTTCCGGCCACCCGTGTGGCCGTTAGCGATTTTGATCCGGTATTTCTGACGGTTGCCCGCGCCAGCATAGCTGCACTCCTCGGACTGGCGATGCTGCTGGTTTTCCGTGAAAAACGCCCGGCGAAGACGGACCTGATGTCACTGTTCATTGTGGCAATGGGGGTTGTGGTTGGCTTTCCCCTGTTGACGGCGCTGGCGCTGCGTCATGTCACGTCAGCGCATTCCATTGTGTTCATCGGTCTGCTGCCATTGTCGACGGCGATCTTCGGTGTCTTGCGGGGCGGTGAACGTCCGCGTCCGGCGTTCTGGATTTTTTCCTGTCTGGGCAGCCTGTGTGTTGTCGGCTTCGCGGTTTATCAGGGCATCGCTGCCTCGCCAGCCGGTGATCTCCTGATGCTTGCCGCGATCATCGTCTGCGGCCTTGGTTATGCGGAAGGTGCGCAGCTTTCACGCAAACTCGGCGGCTGGCAGGTCATCTCCTGGGCGCTGGTTCTGTCGCTGCCGCTGATGTTGCCGCTGACTCTCTACGTCATGCCGCATGACTGGGGCGTGATCGGGCAGGGCGCATGGCTGGGCCTTGGCTATGTCTCCCTGTTTTCAATGCTGATCGGCTTTATCTTCTGGTATCGCGGACTGGCACAGGGCGGTATCGCCGCTGTGGGGCAGTTGCAGCTGCTGCAGCCATTCTTCGGACTGGTACTCGCGGCAACACTTCTTCACGAGACCGTAGGATGGTCGATGATCCTGGTGACAGTGGCTGTAATTCTGTGCGTGGCAGGCGCCAAGCGGTTCGCCAGATAGCTGGACTCATCAGAAAGGCAGGATTATTTTTCTGGTTATTCGTTGATTCCGAGCAATTCATTCTTTGCCAGTCTGTGCGGCAAGCGGTATGCGCTTCAGCGCAACGTCGAGAACGCATGATGAAAGCAATCCTGTCCAATCTGAAGCGATTCCTGCCCGCGCTGGCGCCGGTCAGCACCATGGAGCGCCTGCGTGCCTGTTTTGGTGCGCTGCTGGCGGTGTTCATCACCGGTGTCGTCAGCGAGGCGGCGCTTGGTGCGACAACGGCGGTGCCGCTGCTGATTGCGCCGATGGGCGCGTCAGCTGTTCTGCTGTTTGCCGTTCCCTCCAGCCCGCTGGCCCAGCCCTGGTCCATTATTGTTGGCAACACGATTGCTGCGGTCATTGGCGTGACATGTGCCCTATGGATTCCGGACCTTGTCATCGCGTCAGCTGTTGGCGTTTCGCTGGCTATTCTCGCCATGATGCTCACCCGCTCGCTGCATCCGCCAAGTGGTGCCGTCGCCTTGACTGCTGTGCTTGGTGGCCCGGTCGTACACAATCTCGGTTACGGTTTCGTCCTCTGGCCGGTCGGGCTCAACTCGCTGCTGCTGCTTGTGGCGGCGCTTGTCTATAACAATCTGACAGGCCGCCGCTATCCGCATATCGTGGCCGTGCCTGTTACCAATGTGCACAAAACAGCTGATGCGTTGCCGACACGCCGGATCGGTTTTACCCCTGCGGATCTCGATATGGTGCTTCGTCAATATGACGAAGTGCTCAACATCAGCCCGGATGATCTCGATGCCATCCTGCACAAAACAGAGATGCAGGCCTATCGCCGCCGCTTCGGCGAGGTGCGCTGCGAACAGATCATGTCCACCGACCTCGCAACCGTGAAGGCTGATACGCCGCTGCATCTTGCATGGGCGTTGCTGGTCAAGCACCGTATCAAGGCATTGCCTGTCGTGAATGCCCACCGCAACATCATCGGCATCGTCACCCAGACCGACTTCGTGGAAAATGCCAACTGGGATCGTGATGGTGACCTGCGTATAGGTCTGGCGCGCCGCCTGCGGCGCGCTGTCAAGCTGGATCGCCTGAAGCATCGCACCGTTGCCGACATCATGACCAGTGAAGTTCAGTTTGTCCGCCCGCAAACACTGGTAACGGATCTGGTGCCAGCCATGGCGGACAGGGGGCTGCACCATTTGCCCGTGGCTGATGACAATGAGAAACTTGTGGGCATGGTCACGCAATCCGATCTCATTGCCGCGCTGTATAGTGGCAGTCTGACCGAGGGACGACCGGAGGAGCCGTTGAATCTGGCCGGATGAATCGTTTCATCGAAAGCGCTATTTTGCGCCGCACAATAAAATCGTTTGCTTTTTTGTCCGGGAGAGCCCATATGCCAGTCAGGCGCTTGGACCGGACACTCCGGTCTTCCGATTGCGGACTTCGTGGCGTCTAAGTCCTGTTGGCACACTGTCACAGGCACGGCTGCGCAAGTCGCATGGAATCTTCTGGTTCCCCGCGTCTCGTCGTTCATCCCGAATAAGTTACACGCAGGTTGCGCCCTGTGGTGTGTTTATGGCCCGTGATTTCCCGTCACGCTTGGCCAATGAAAGAAGATTGAATTGGAAAATATTGAAAAGAATGGCTTTGCTGCCATGGGTCTGAATGCCATCCTGCTCAAAGCAGTCGAGGCAGCTGGAATGGCTACTCCCAAGCCGATCCAGGAACAGGCGATCCCGGCACAGCTCGCAGGCCAGGATATTCTTGGCATTGCCCAGACGGGCTCCGGCAAGACGGCGGCTTTCAGCCTGCCGATCCTGCAGAAGATCCTGACCATCGGCGACAAGCGTAAGGGCAAGACCGCCCGTGCGCTGATTCTCGCTCCAACCCGCGAATTGGCCGTGCAGATCGAAGAAACGGTCCGCATGCTGTCCAAGGGCGCACACATCTCGACCGCGCTCGTGCTCGGCGGCGTATCGCGCGTGGCACAGATCAACAAGATGCAGGGCGGCGTTGATGTTCTCATCGCCACACCCGGCCGCTTGACCGATCTCGTGCGCGACAACCGCATTGATCTGTCCGAGACACGCTGGCTCGTCCTCGACGAAGCCGACCGTATGCTCGACATGGGCTTCATCAACGATGTGAAGCGCATCGCCAAGGGTACGCACCGCGATCGTCAGACCGCGCTGTTCTCTGCAACCATGCCAAAGGAAGTTGCAACGCTGGCTGAAAGCCTGCTGCGCAATCCCATCCGCGTGGAAGTGGCACCGCAGGGTACCACGGCTGCTGAAATCAAGCAGGTCGTGCACATGATCCCGACCAAGCAGAAGAAGCAGGTTCTTTCGGCCATGCTGAAGGACGCAACGCTGTCTTCGGTTATCGTCTTTACCCGCACCAAGCATGGCGCGGATGCAGTTACCCGCGTTCTGGAAAAGGACGGTTATGACGTGGCTGCCATTCATGGCAACAAGTCACAGAATGCCCGCCAGCGCGCGCTTAACGGCTTCAAGGACGGTTCGGTCCGCGTTCTCGTTGCAACCGATATCGCCGCTCGCGGCATCGATGTCGTCGGCATCAGTCACGTGATCAATTTCGACCTGCCGGATGAACCGGAAAGCTACGTGCACCGTATTGGCCGTACTGGCCGTAACGGCGCTTCGGGCAATGCGATCACCCTGTACGATCCGGCTGAAGAAGCTTCAAAGTTCAAGGCTGTCGAGCGCGTCACGCGCATGCGTCTGCCAATGGCCGATTCGCCGATTGATCTGTCGAGCCTGCCGGCACGCGTTGCCAGCAACGACCAGCGTCCAGCCCGCCGCGAAGGTGGCAATGGCGCACCGGCCAAGAAGCCGCATCGCGGTCAGGGCGCCGGCAAGCCGCGTGAAGCACGTGGCGAGAAGGTCTGGAGCAATGATGGCGGTTCGCCTGAGCAGAAGCGTCCGTTCCGCCGCAACAAGCGCAAGAGCTTTGGCGCCAAGGCCGCGTAAGCCCCGTTACGGGTAACCAATCAGGCCGCCGGTACGATGTATCGGCGGCCTTTTTGTTTGCTGCGATCCGCTGTCTTGCGGGATTACCCGGAAATAAAGACCTGCATTTTCATGACTTTCTGCCATTCGGTGCTTGAATGGCGTGCGGCGGGCAAATAGGTTCAGGCCAAGCAGAATGAGGACTTGGCCCATGTTGAATTCAGTGATCGACGCTATCGGAAACACGCCGCTTATCCGCCTGAGCAAGGCATCGGCTTTGACCGAATGCGATATTTACGGCAAGGCCGAATTTCTGAACCCGGGGCAGTCGGTCAAGGACAGGGCGGCGCTCTATATCATCCGTGATGCGGAAAACCGCGGCCTGTTGCGTCCGGGTGGCGTCATCGTCGAGGGAACAGCGGGCAATACCGGTATTGGCCTGACCATGGTCGCCAAGACCCTGGGCTATCGTACGGTCATCGTTATCCCTGAGACTCAAAGCCAGGAAAAGAAGGATGCGCTGCGTCTGCTCGGTGCCGAATTGGTTGAAGTGCCGGCAGTTCCCTACAAGAACCCCGACAATTATGTGAAAGTCTCTGGACGTCTGGCCGAGCAGATGGCAAGGACCGAGCCGAACGGAGCAATCTGGGCCAACCAGTTTGATAACGTTGCCAACCGCTTGGCGCACGTGGAAACCACAGCGCTGGAAATCTGGCGCGATACAAATGGCAAAGTGGACGGCTTCATCTGTGCCGTTGGCTCCGGCGGAACGCTTGCAGGAACAGCAGCCGGGCTTAAGGCCCGCAATGATGATATCAAGATTGGTCTTGCTGATCCGCTGGGGGCAGCACTTTATTCCTACTATACGACAGGCGAATTCAAGGCTGACGGCAGTTCGATTACAGAGGGTATCGGGCAGGGCCGCGTGACAGCCAATCTGGAAGGTTTTACCCCTGACTTCTCCTATCAGATACCCGATGCGGAAGCGCTGGATGTGGTGTTTGATCTCGTGACGGAAGAGGGGCTTTGCCTTGGCGGTTCGTCCGGCATCAACATTGCCGGCGCGATCCGGCTGGCGCGCGATCTCGGTCCAGGCCATACCATCGTCACGATCCTCTGCGACTACGGCAATCGCTACCAGTCAAAGATGTTCAATCCCGAATTCCTGCGTTCCAAGGATCTGCCCGTCCCGGCGTGGATGGAGAAAAAGATCGATATATCCGTCCCTTACGAGAATAGAAGCTGATGGCATACGATACAACGATACTCTTCCGTGACGATTCCTATCTGAAGGAAATTGAGGCAACCGTTATAGCGCTCAATGAGCGCGGTGGTATCCTCACCGACCAGACGATTTTCTACGCCACCTCAGGCGGCCAACCCGGTGATACCGGGGTGTTTGTACGGGCGGATGGCAGCACGATTGCTATCGCGGCGACGGTAACGGGTGAAAGCAAGGAAGAAATCATCCATGTGCCAGCGCCGGAACAGCCCGTGCCAGCCATCGGCGAGAAGGTGCTTCTGCGCATCGATTGGGATCGCCGCTACAAGTTGATGCGTATGCACGCCGCCTGCCATCTGCTCAGCGTTGTCTGCCCGTTTCCCATCACTGGCGCTGCCGTTTCCGAAGATGACAGCCGCGTCGATTTCGACCTGCCGGATGCCGGTGTGACCAAGGAAGGCGTGACGGAAAAGCTGATGGAACTGGTCAATGCCAACCATCCGATTTTCACGCGCTGGATAACCGATGGCGACCTTGCAGCCAATCCGAGCCTTATCAAGTCAAAAAATGTACGCCCTCCGACCGGGACGGGGCGCATCCGCCTTGTCTGTATCGGTAAGGATGGTGCCATCGACTCGCAGCCTTGCGGGGGAACGCACGTGGCAACGACAGGTGAGGTCGGTGCAATCCACATTGGCAAAATAGAAAAGAAGGGCAAGGAAAACCGGCGGTTCCGTATCCGCTTCGGTGCCTTACCGGAAGGAGAATAACCATGGCCGACAAAAGCGCTTTTGTGGTTTCCCCCGAGTGGTTGCAGGAACGATTGGGCAAGCCGGGCCTGAGTATTCTCGACGCCTCGTGGTATTTCCCGTTTCTCAATCGCGATGCGGAGGGCGAATACAAGGCGGCCCACATTCCGGGCGCCGTGTTCTTCGATCATGAAAAGCTGTCCGATCCGGATTCACCGCTGCCGCACACGCTGCCGAAGCCTGAAGCTTTCGCCGCCGCCGTCAGCAGCATGGGCATCACGAACAATGACACGATTGTCGTCTATGATGGTCCCGGCATGAACACATCGCCGCGTGTCTGGTGGATGTTCCGAACTATGGGCGCGAAGAACGTGTTTGTGCTGGATGGCGGTTTCGACAACTGGAAGAAAGATGGCCGACCTGTGACCAGTGACGCAACCAAGATTGCGCCGACAGCCTTTGTGGTCGATTTTCAGGCGGACAAGGTGGCGAGCTTTGCTGATATGCGCAAGATCGTCGATACGGGATCACGCCAGATTGCCGATGCGCGGGCGGCGGGCCGTTTTGTCGGAAAGGACCCGGAACCACGCGAGGGTCTTCGTTCCGGACATATGCCTGGCGCGCGCAATGTGCCGTCGTCGGCATTGGCAGACAAGGGTTATTTGAAGAATCTCGCCGGTCTGCGGCAGGTACTTGATGATGCGGGCGTTGATCTGTCCGGTCCCGTCGTTACCAGCTGCGGTTCGGGCATCACGGCCGCAGTGATCACGCTGGCTCTCGAATCTCTCGGACACAAGGACAACATTCTTTATGACGGGTCGTGGAGCGAATGGGGTGCGCACAAGGATACACCTGTTGCAACCGGCGAAGCAGAGCAATGACCGAGGCAGCCAAGCCCAAAATTCTGAAGACCCGCGTGACGCTGCTGGAAATGACCAACAGGCCTGTTTACTCCGTTCCGACGCCTGCCAGTTTCAAGCTCGCGATCATGTCGGCGAAACAGATTTCCCTGCCGTTTTATCGCTTTCTCTACGAGCAGGTCGGTAAACCGCACCATTGGTTTGTGCACCGCAACCTCAGCGACGAGGCATTGTCAGCCATCATTCACCGGGATTCGGTCGACATCCATGTGCTTTACGTGGACGGCTCACCCGCTGGCTTTTTCGAGCTCGTGGTCAACCAGGAGCCGGGCGTGGCTGAAATTCTGTACTTCGGCCTCGTGCCGGAGTTTCAGGGGCGGGGCCTTGCAAAATTCTTCCTGAGTGAAGCCATTACCACAGCATGGATGAGCAGCCCGGAAAAGGTCATCATCGAGACCAACACGCTCGACAGTCCGCGAGCCCTGCAAATGTATCAGCGCATGGGCTTCAGCCCGGTGGGCTTTGCCGATGCGGAAATCGAGGCGTGGTTGTAATGGTGTAATTTTGATGCGGGCTGTTCATGCCCACGTCATTTTGAGCAATATCACCGCGGCAGAGTAAGACAGTAGGCCGGCGGGCTCACCGCCTTATGCCAAGCCCGGCTGTGGCGACGATCGCAACCGCACGATATCCTTGCCGGGTGGCACGCCGAACAGCCGCCGGTACTCCCGGCTGAATTGCGACGGGCTTTCATAACCGACAGCGAAGCCGACGGAAGCAACATCGCGTGATTCAGCGATGAGCCAGGCGCGTGCCTGCTGCAGACGAATTTGTTTTTGATATTGCAGCGGGCTCATGGCTGTAATTGCCCGGAAATGCCGGTGAAAGGATGCGGCACTCATACCAGCAATGTCTGCCAGATCATCGATGCGGAAAATCTCGGCATAGTGTGCCCGTATCCAGCGGATGGCCCGATTGATCTGAGAAAGACGGCTGTCGGCAAGGCCGATCTGGCGTACGCTGTTACCCTGTTCGCCGGTGAGGAGTCGCCAGAGAATTTCCCGCTCGAGCATCGGCCACAGAATGGCAAGATCTTCCGGCCGATCAATCAGCCGCAACAGTCGAATGACCGCATCAATTATTTCTGGTGAGGCATGGCTGACAGCGAGCCCCAAAGGGTCGCTGGTGCTCTGATTGGCGGTGGATGCCTCCAGCAGGAGTGAGGCTATCACTGGCGGATTCAGGCTTAACCGGAAGGCGAGATAGGGCTCCTCGTGGCTGGCCGTTGTGACATGGCCCGCGATGGGCAGGCCGAGCGAGACGACGAGATATTGGCCGGCACCGTATTCGAATATTCTGTTGCCAACCATCGTCCGTTTTGCGCCTTGTGCAACCAGGGCGAAGGCCGGTTCATAAAAACCGTTGATGGGTTCGGTTGGGACGCTGGAGCTGAGTAACCGAATGCCGGGAATCGGCATGGCTTGACCGTCAGTACCGGTGTGGCGTGCGATGAGGGTACTGATTTCAGCGAGCTGTTCCATGCTTCATTCAAGCAAGGCACACGGGGGGATGCAAGCTTCAAGCGCCTGATACGCTCAGGTTTGAGAGGATTGTGCAAGAATACGCGTGCATCAATCTATCGGTTTTTGGCTGCGGCATGGTTCCATGGGATGCAATCTATGGAGACCAAAATGCAGAGAACATGGTTTATTACAGGTGCCACGCGTGGTTTGGGTGTTGAGATCGCAAAGGCTGCGATACGGGCGGGTGACCGCGTGGTTGCAACGGGCCGCAGGAAAAGCGCGGTAACCGAAGCTCTAGGACCGGACAGTGAACAGTTGCTGGCGGTCGAACTGGATGTCACAAATGCTGATCAGGCGCAGGCGGCCGTGCAGGCGGCGATATCGCGCTTTGGCACGATTGATGTGCTGGTGAACAATGCAGGGTACGGCCAGCTCGGATTTTTCGAAGAGAATACTGTTGAAACGGTCAACACGCAGTTTGCGACGAATGTGCACGGGGTATTCAATGTCACCTGGGCTGTCCTGCCGGTGATGCGGGCCGCCCGCAAAGGCCATATCTTCAACATTTCCTCTATCGCAGGGCTGCGTGGCGGCGAGTTTGGCTCGCTCTACAGCGCAAGCAAATTTGCACTCGAGGGCTTCTCGGAATCTCTGGCACTTGAAATTGCATCTTTCGGCCTGTTCGTGACGATCGTGGAGCCGGGTCCCTTCCGTACGGACTTTCTCACGGGCGATTCGTTGCGCATCGGCGATGCCAATGCAATCGCGGATTATGATGACCGGAGGACCAGCCAGAGAGCGGCCTTTGAAAGCCGGAATGGTTCGCAGCCTGGCGATCCTGCGAAGCTCGCCGATGCCATGGTGGTGTTGTCCAGTGAAGCCAAGCCGCCACTGCGGTTTGTAGCGGGCGCTATGGCATTCAACGCGGCTGCAACGAAGTTTTCCAGCATGCAGGCCGAACTGGAACTTTGGCGCCAGCTTTCATTGAACACGGACGGACCAGATGGCAGCTGGTGATTGCTGAGATCAGCAGGAAACGGGTGGTTTGCATCATTGTTCGGGTGTTTTCTTCGAACCAGCGAAGGAGGCTCCCATGACTACGATACGTTTTATTGCAATGACCACGACGCTCGCCCGGCACTATCAGACGGGCGGTGCCGATGCCAATGGACAGGTGCCTGAAGTTCATGTTTCCGACGGTGACGGCACGCCCTGCCGCCATTGCCTGCAGAACGTGAAGGCTGGCGACAAATATCTGATTCTGTCGCACCGGCCATTTCCCGCGCCGCAACCCTATGCGGAAACGGGACCGATCTTTCTCCATGTGGAAGAATGTGAACGTTATAGCGAGACATCAGAGATGCCCGACATGTTCCGCAAGACGACCGACTATATCCTGCGGGGCTATTCCTGTCAGGACCGGATTGTCTACGGTACGGGCGGTGTGATCCCGACCAGCAACATTCCCGTGCGGGCGGAAGAACTTCTGGCGCGGGACGATGTTGCCTACGTGCATATGCGCTCGGCCAAGAACAACTGCTTCCAGTGCCGCATCGAGTTGCACGAACCCGATTGGGTTATCTGAACATTCCATCAAAAAAGCCCGGGCAAAACCCGGGCTTTTCTTTGTTGGTATCGGCTCAGGCGGCAAGAACAGCCTTGGCTTCCACCATTTCCAGACCGAGTGCCTCGGCAACGGCCTGATTGGTGATGCGGCCCTTGTGAACATTGAGGCCATTGCGCAGGTGCGGGTTGTCTACCAGTGCCTTCACGCCCCGATCCGCGAGCTGCAGGCCGTACTGCAGCGTGGCGTTGTTCAGGGCATGGGCGGAGGTGACCGGAACCGCACCGGGCATATTGGCAACGCAGTAATGGATAACGCCGTCGACCTCATAGGTCGGCTCCGAATGTGTCGTGGCATGGGATGTTTCGAAGCAACCGCCCTGATCGATGGCGACGTCAACGATGACCGCACCTTTTTTCATGCCCGAAAGCATTTCGCGCGTGACCAGCTTCGGCGCCGCTGCTCCGGGGATCAACACAGCGCCCACGACGATATCGGCGGAGAATACTTCTTCGTCGAGTGCTTCAATCGTCGAGTAACGGGTATGGATACGGCCATGGAACAGGTCGTCAAGCTGGCGCAGGCGAGGAATCGAGCGATCCAGAATGGTCACGTCGGCGCCAAGGCCGGCAGCCATCTGCGCTGCATTGATGCCGACAACGCCGCCGCCAATAATGGTTACCTTGCCTGGCAGAACGCCTGGCACACCGCCAAGCAGCACGCCGCGCCCGCCATTGGCCTTCTGCAGTGCGGTTGCGCCTGCCTGGATGGCGAGACGTCCGGCCACTTCCGACATCGGTGCAAGCAGAGGCAGCCCGCCACGGTCGTCCGTCACCGTTTCGTAGGCGATAGCCGTAACGCCGGAGGCGAGCAAGCCTTTGGTCTGTTCCGGATCTGGGGCAAGATGGAGATAAGTATAGAGGAGCTGGCCTTCACGCAGCTGCGCCCATTCGGACGGCTGCGGCTCCTTCACTTTCACAATCATGTCCGATTGCTGAAAGACTTCTTCGGCAGTCTTGACGATTTTTGCGCCAGCCGCCTGATAGGCTCCGTCATCGGCTCCTATTCCTGTTCCAGCTCCGGACTGGATAATGACCGTGTGGCCGTGGGCAATATATTCGCGTACGGCCCCCGGAGTGAGACCGACGCGATATTCATGGTTTTTGATTTCTTTTGGGCAGCCTACGCGCATTTTTGCCTCCTCTAGAGTGTTTTCAAGGTTCCCGTTTGAGGTGCATATGACATCATGAATCGCTTCGCATGTCCTTGCTAAGGAATATCGACGAAAGGCATTTTTTCGAATATTCTTGCGTAAAATTATCTATTCTTCGAAGGAAGATCGAACAATGTCACTGGACAGGATTGATATCGCTATCCTCGATTGCCTGCAAAAGGATGGCCGCATGTCGAATGCGACGCTGGCGGAAAAAGTGGGGCTTTCGCAATCAGCCTGTTCGCGCCGGCTGGACATTCTGGAGAAGTCAGGCGTTATCCGGGGATATCACGCGCGTCTCTCCAACAAGATGCTCGGTCATCCTGTCACCGTGATTGTCAATATATCCCTTTCGGGGCAGGCGGACAAACAATTGCGTGAATTCGAGACCGCCGTACGGCGCTGCCCGAATGTTCTGGTCTGCTATCTCATGTCGGGCGAGTATGATTATCTCCTGCGCATCGCGGCCAAGGATCTGGAAGATTACGAGCGCATCCATAAATTCTGGCTCTCCGCCCTGCCGCATGTGACCAAGATCAACTCGTCCTTTGCGTTGCGTGAAGTGGCGGACCGTACCGGTCTTGGCGTGGAAACGGCGCTCATCGAAATTGCCGGAAGCTGATTGCTGACCGTGATAGGCCATGACAAACTCATCATAATTCGGTGACCCCGGTCCATTACCACCGTTGCCTGAAGCCAACTATGCAGGAGCCTTCTCTATGTACGAAACGTCATCCGCTCTTACCCGCCGTTCATTTCTGGCAAGCACGGCCGCTGCCGGGGCGGTGGCAATTCTGCACCCGTTTTCCGCAATGGCTGCCGCCTCACAGGCGCATCTGCGCATTGTCGCCACGACCGATCTGCACGTGAATGTCTACCCTTACGACTATTACGCCGACAAGGCGAACGACACGATGGGGCTGGCCCGCACGGCATCGATCATCGCAAAGATCCGGGCCGAATCGACCAACTCGATTGTCGTGGACAATGGTGACTTCCTGCAGGGCAATCCGATGGGTGATTATATTGCCTACGAGAAAGGCATGAAGGACGGTGATGTCCATCCAATCATCAAGGCAATGAACACGATCGGTTACGAGGTGGGAACACTCGGCAATCACGAGTTCAATTATGGCCTCGATTATATGGACAAGGTTTTGGCCGGTGCCGGATACCCCTATGTCTGCGCCAATCTGGTCAAGGGTGAACTGGCGGCGACGCCGACCGATGATCCCCTCTACATGAAGCCGTATCTGATCAAGCAATATGAAATTACCGATGGAACGGGGCAGAAATTACCCGTCAAGGTTGGTTTTATCGGCTTTGTCCCACCGCAGATCACGCTTTGGGACGCGCAGAATCTCAAGGGAAAGGTTGTCACCCGCGATATCGTTGAGGCTGCCAAAGGCTGGGTGCCGAAAATGAAGGCGGAGGGCGCGGATATCATCGTCGCGCTGTCCCATTCCGGTATCGCGGCGGGCCAGAGCAGCGGCATGGAGAATGCCTCGCTCTACGTGGCGGGGGTCGAGGGGATCGATGCTGTCATCACAGGTCACCAGCATCTGGTTTTCCCGGATCCGAAGGATTTTGCCGGTATCGAGGGCGTTGATGTCAAAAAGGGGACGCTGCAGGGCAAGCCAGCCGTCATGGCCGGTTTCTGGGGCTCGCATATGGGACTGATTGACCTGCTGCTTGAGCGTGATGGTGACACGTGGAAGGTTGCCGATTTCACCACGGAGGCGCGGCCGATCTATGAGCGCGTTGAAAAGGCAGTAAAGCCGCTGGTCGAAAGCCGTCCTGATGTGCTGGAAGCCGCCAAGGCTGATCATGAGGCAACGCTTGCCTATGTCCGCCGCCCGGTCGGCAAGACCTCGGCACCACTCTATTCCTATTTCGCGCTGGTTGCCGACGATCCGTCGGTGCAGATCGTGTCCAATGCGCAGACCTGGTACATCAAGGATATGCTCAAGGACACGCAGTGGAAAGATTTGCCTGTTCTTTCCGCTGCGGCGCCGTTCAAGGCCGGTGGCCGTGGTGGTGCTGACTATTATACGGATGTGCCTGCGGGAGACATTGCAATCAAGAATGTCTCTGATCTCTATCTCTATCCCAACACGGTGCGTGCTGTTGCCATCACCGGAACGGATGTAAAAGAATGGCTTGAAATGTCCGCGGGTATTTTCAAGACGGTCGAGCCAGGCAAAGCCGACCAACCGCTCATCGATACCAGTTTCCCTTCCTACAATTTCGACGTGATCGATGGCGTTTCCTACGAAATCGATCTGTCACAACCGGCAAAATACGGATCCAAGGGGGAGGTGGTCCATGCGGAAAGCAACCGTATCGTCAACTTGACCTTTGACGGGAAACCGATTGATCCGAAACAGAAATTCGTTGTCGTGACGAACAATTACCGGGCAGGGGGAGGCGGCAATTTCCCCGGCATCAACGAGAGCAAGGTTATCTTCGTCGCGCCCGATACCAATCGCGATGTCATTGTGCGCTACATCATTGATCAAAAAACCATCAATCCATCCGCGGACGACAACTGGAAGTTTGCGCCAGTGAAGGGCGCATCCGTGCTGTTCGACACGGGCCCGAAGGGCAAGAATTTCATTGGCGACGTGAAAGCGGTGAAGATTGAGGAAGCCGGTGACGGTGAAAATGGGTTCGCGCGTTATCGCATCACTCTTTAGGCTCAACCAGTTTCTTCAGCTTGGCTGGCGCCTTTGCCAGCCAAGCTAGCCTGATGCGGTGTGACAGTTCTTCATCGGAAATCGAAGCGAGGCGGATCAGAATGTAGGGCCAGCCCTTGTAATGATCCGTCTCGAAATAAATGTCCGGTGCGCTTTCCATCAGCAACGGCTTCTCTTCAAGCGGACAATGGATTGCAAAAATGTCCGCATCCTTGAGTCTGCCGAGGAAGGCCGCCTTGAGTTTCAACGATGGCGTTCCGTGTGTCGTACTCTGGTTCAACTCTGGCAGTTTCAATGCCTCAGCAAGAGCCCAAACACGCTCGAAAGCCCCATTGAGCGATGCCGCCGTCATGATCTGTAAAAGACCTGACGCACGTCGATATATTCAGACCGGAAGCCTGCTTCGCAGTAAAAGAGGTAGAATTCCCAGAGCTTCTTGAACCTGATGTCGAAACCCAACTGTTTCAGCTTGTCCCACGAGCCCCAGAAGCGCCCGCGCCATTCGGCCAGGGTGCGGGCATAATCCTGCGGAAAAATGCTCTCGCGATAGAGATCGAGCCCGAAATCCTTGCCAAGGTTTTTCAGCCTCTCAGGCGTTGGCAGCATGCCGCCTGGAAACACGTAGCGTTGAATGAAATCCGGGCGCTTGCGATAACGCTCGAATGAGTTCTCATTGATGGTGATGATCTGCATGCCTGCGCTGCCACCGGGGGCAAGGCATTCCTTCACTTTGCCGAAAAACACCGGCCAGTATTTTTCGCCCACAGCCTCGAACATTTCAATGGAGGCGATATGGTCATACTTGCCTGTTTCGTCGCGGTAGTCCTGGAACTTGATTTCGACTTTTTCTGAGAGACCTGCCTTCCGCATCCGTTCCGTGGCGAAATCAAACTGTTCGCGGCTGATGGTCAGACCTGTGACATGAGCGCCGATTTCCCGCGCGACAAACTCGGCGAAACCACCCCAGCCGCAACCGATCTCCAGCACCTTGCTGTCTTTCGTAATACCGATATTACGGGCAAGAGCACGGTACTTGGCGGTCTGCGCACTTTCCAGATCGTTGGCGCCTTCCGCAAAGAGTGCGGACGAATAGGTCATGGTCGGGTCGAGCCACTCGCGATAGAAGGCATTGCCGAGATCGTAGTGGGCGGAGATATTCTTGCGGGAACGACTGCGCGTGTTCTCGTTCAGCCAGTGCCGTAGTCTGTGTACTGTGTTGACGAACCAGCTTGCTCCGCCGGCGATGCTTTCGCCGATCTGTTCATTCACCACGAACAGCTCGAGAAAGGTCGTCACGTCAGGGCTTTCCCAATCACCATCCATGTATGATTCGGCAACGCCGATTGTCCCGGACGCGAAGGCCCGCCGCGGCAGGTTCCAGTTGTGCAGGACGAGCGAGGCGTCCGGGCCCGATGACTTGCCCCCCACTTTGAATACCCGCCGGTCGGGTGTGGTGATGGTCAGTGTGCCGCGTGGAAGGTGCGTTGCAGCGCGAAGCGCCGCCTGAACTTTCAAGGGCAAGCCCTTCAATGCAGCGCCGACGTTTTCTGGTGTCAGCCATTTGAGCTGTCCCAAAGAGTCCGGTGTGGTTGTTGTTCCTTGCTGTGCCATGTGCTTGGTCTTTCATGCTTCTTGCGCAATCTTTGCCGTCAAAAAACAAATGTTCAAGAGCAATTCATCGATTGCTGAGCCACATCGGGGATTAGCTGACGAAACAACGCTTGATACTGATACGCGATATTGCGGGGAGTGGATCATAGCGAGCCGGGTGAAGATACAATGCGCAGAATCCAGAAATACTTGTGCATTTACAGATTATCGAAATAAGTTTTCAAATATTATTGATGTTCATTCGTTTTTAAGTCCCTTTATTTGAATAGCCTGTTTTATGAATTGATATAATTTCAGATTAAAATACATGAAATGAGGTCTTATTGTAAAATTTGAACATATGATTTTGGATTAAAACAAATGAAATTAATTCAATGGTTGAATAAAATGTATTTCTTAAATTCACTTGAAATATTAGTGAATAAAATTTTCAAATATCAAAAATAATCACGTTTATTTGCCTGGTAAATGCGCATTCACGAATATTTACATATCGTGATTAGGTTCGAGTTTAATTACATAGGATTTTTGACTGTTCGATAAGTTATTTTAAAGATATAAGACTTAAGTATTATGCAGCGAAGAACTACTGAGTCATTTGTAGTGAATCAGAGGTAGTTGCCATCGGCATGCATACCTTGAGGAGGATGAATGAGTTCCGGATATTCGATACGCAGTTTCGCCGCCGTGGGATTGGCCGCTGTTCTTGGCTTCTCCAGTCCGGCATTTGCCGCCACGGCAACGGGTAGTTTTGGTGTCCACATCACCATTGAATCGTCCTGCGTCGTGGTCAGTGCGAGCGACATGACCTTTGCAAACACAGGCGTCATTACCGCGAACGTTGATTCTACCAGCACGTTGTCGGTTCAATGCACCAACACGACGCCGTACAGTATAGGGTTGAACATTGGGACAGGATCGGGTGCTACGGTCGCGGTCCGTAAAATGACGGGCCCTGCCGCTGCGACCATCAATTACTCGCTCTATTCTGAAGCCACCAGGACCACGGTATGGGGCAATACCCCGACCACAGATACGGTGGCGGGAACGGGAACCGGTGCCGCGCAACCTTATACGGTCTATGGGCGTGTACCGCCGCAGACCACACCTGCAACAGGCACATATAACGACACGATAACGGTGACCGTTAACTACTGACGATAAAACTAAAGGGAGAACGAGATGCGATCCATGCTCAAAGGCATTGGAGCGATGGGGCTCTTTATGCTGATTTGTGGCGCGGCCGATGCGGCTTCGCTGCGTGTGGCACCGACCAGCCTTGATCTGACTGCACCGGGAAGTGCCGCTGTGCTGACGCTGACAAACGAGGCGAAACGGCCGATTAATGTCCAGTTACGTGTATTTCGCTGGACGCAGGTCAACGGTGTCGAACAGCTTGAACCCACCAATGATGTGGTTGTAAGCCCTCCGTCAACCGCGTTACCGGGGAACAAGGATTATCTGGTCCGGGTGATAAGGGTCAGCAAAAAGCCGGTAGCTGGTGAAGAAAGCTATCGCGTCTTCGTTGATGAATTACCTGATCCGTCACGCCGCAAGGCCGGCACTGTCACGCTGGTGATGCGTTATTCTGTTCCGGTGTTCTTCAAGGGCGCCGACGCAGCCGCGCCAAAGGTGGCGTGGACAATCAAGCGCTCTGGAAATGGACTTGTCCTGGCAGCGCGCAACAGTGGTGACGTGCGACTGCGGCTTTCCGATGTGCAGTTGATGCAGGGTGGTCGTGAAGTCGGTGCGCGGAAGGGGTTGGTCGGCTACGTCCTTGGCGGAGCTTCGATGCAATGGCCGCTGGGTGGTGGCAAAGCCGTTTCCGGCGGCCCCCTTGCCTTGAAGGCTCAAAGCGATTCTGGACCGCTTGATGTCAGCGTTGCGGTCAGCGGCCGCTAGTCTCGTTGTGGCACTCTGCATAAGCCCGTGCATTCTTACCTCTGGACGGGCTCAAGATCTTAATGTTGAAAACGCGGAGCAGACCGTGCCGCAGCCAGGTATCCCTAAAGATCTCTATCTCGAGGTCTTCATCAATGACGAATCGACTGGGCTGGCGGGGGCTTTCCGGCAAATGGCGGATGGCAGCCTGACAGCAACTTCTGAGGAATTGAAGGAAGTCGGGCTGAAGCCGGTGTCGAGCGCCAAGGATAAGGATGGTTCCATTCGGCTCGACGGACTGCCCGATGTCGCGTACCGCATCGATGAAGAGAACCAGCGCCTCTATGTGACCACTAACGATGGTGCGCGCGCGGCAAAACTGATCGACATCAACCCCAAGCCCGATGAGGATCGTCCAAAGCCGCAGTCAAGCTACGGTGCTGTGCTGAATTATTCGCTCTTTGCCAGCAGCGATAATCTCTTCTCTGGCAATGCCAAGCCATTTCAGGGAATATCCGGAGGCTTCGATGCGCGGTTTTTCAGCCCCTACGGTACGCTCACGCAGTCATTTACATCCAGCGCGAGCGATACGGATTTTCAGGGCTTCAAGCGTCTCAATACAACGTACACCTATTCCGACCCGGAACGGCTGATCACCTACCGCGCGGGTGATTTCATTTCCGGCGGCTTGCAGTGGACGCGCCCGGTCTACCTCGGCGGCTTGCAGGTCCAGCGCAATTTTCATCTGCGCTCGGATCTCGTCACCATTCCCATACCCGTTATATCCGGCTCCGCCGCCGTGCCGTCGACACTTGAGGTCTACACACAGAACGTGAAAACCTACAGTGGCACCGTACCATCAGGTCCGTTTCAGGTGACAAATTTCCCTGTTTTTACCGGATCGGGGCAAGCACAGGTGGTTCTGCGCGATACGCTTGGCCGCGAAACGAAAACCACGCTGCCTTTCTATTCTTCCAGTCTGCTTCTGCGCAAAGGCCTGCTGGATTTCTCCGGCGAAGTGGGCTTTCCCCGGCGTGATTTCGGAACCGAATCAAGTGACTATGCCAGCGATGCCATGGGCATCGCCACTGCCCGCTATGGCGTAACAGACTGGTTGACGCTGGAGGGTCATTTCGAAGGTGGTGTCGATCTGCTCAACGGTGGCGTGGGTGTTGCTTTCCCGATCAGCGGTTTTGGCGTCAGCTCACTGGCCGTCGCCGGTAGCAGTCATGACGGCGACACGGGCTTTCTTGTCAACGGCTCCGTGGAGCTCAGTTATCGTAATTACACCGTCTTTGCCCGCATGCAGCAGGCATTTGGCAACTATGACGACGTTGCTTCGGTTTCCGCTGATGAAAGCCGCATTTCCGTCTTTGACCCGACAGGCGTGGCAATTTTCAGTCCACGCGTTCCACGTTCCTTGGCACAGGTGACGGTGTCAGCACCCGGTCCGTTTGATCGCTCCAATCTCAACCTGTCGTTCACGCAGATTGAATCTGCCAATGGTGACAAGAACCGTATCGTCGGTGCGTCCTATAACCAGTCGATCTTCAAGAACAGTTCGTTCTATGCAACCGCCTTTACCGATCTGGAAAACAGCGACAGTTTCGGTGTTTTTGCCGGGATCACCATTCCTTTCGACAACAACATCACAGTATCGACCGGCTATGAGCAGACGGCGAACGGAGCATCCGGCGTTGTTGACATCTCCAAGTCCGAGCGGCTGGAGGAGGGCAGTTATGGCTGGCGTCTGCGCACGCGCGAAGGCGACAATCCGGACCGGCTGGCCTCGGCAAGTTACCGCGGACGCTATGCCCGTGTGCAGGGGGATGTTGAGCAATTTGACGGCAATACCCGTGCGAGCGTGCAAATGGATGGTGCGCTTGCTGTCGCGGCGGGCGGTGTATTTGCCACCAACCGGATCAATGATGCCTTTGCCGTGGTCGACGTGGGTGCGCCGGATGTGGAAGTTCTGTCGGAAAACCGTCCCGTTGGCAGAACGAACCGCAGCGGCAAGATCCTCGTACCTGATCTGAATTCCTATGAACCGAACACTGTGGCCATCGATCCGAAGAATCTTCCCGTGGATGCGAGCATAGGCTCGACCCGTAATATCGTCGTCCCGGCCGACCGGAGTGGTGTGGTTGTGGACTTTCATGTCAATCAGACATCCGCCTCGGCGATTGTGGGGCTTGTGGATGGCAGCGGCAAACCACTGGAAGCTGGTTTGCGCGGACATATGGATGGGACGGCGGACGAATTTGTCGTCGGTTATGACGGCGAGGCCTTCATCGAAAAGCTGCGCGCCCAGAACACTGTCGTCATCGAACGTCTGGATGGCGGCAGCTGCAAGGCGCAATTCACGTACCGGCCCCAACCGGGAACGCAGGTCAAGATCAGGGATGTGGTGTGCTCATGAAGAACCGGTTGCTCCGGGTTATCTTATTCATCGGTGTCCTGCTGTTGCCAGCCGCTGCCTGGGCGCAGACCTGTACGTTTACGGTTCCCGGCATCGTGTTTTCGGGAAGCACAATTCCAGGCAATGTCATCAACAGCTCGACAACGGTGAAAGCAGATTGCTCAGGTCTGCTGGGGCTCGGACGCAAGGTGCTGGTCTGCCCTGATCTGAACGAAGGCAGTGGCGGAGCCACGGCGGCTGCGCGGAAGATGTTGAGTGGTGCAAATGCGCTGAATTATCAACTTTTTCAGGACTCGGCCCATTCCATCGTCTGGGGATCGATCAACTGGCCGTATCCGGCACGTGCACCCGGATTCCTTGTGGAATTTACAACCATTCTCGGCCCATTGCTTGGAAGCGGCTCCACCACAATCCCGCTTTACGGGCAGATTCTGGCCAACCAGCAGACTGCACCGGCAGGGACCTATACGTCCACATTTGCCGGAGCGAATGCGACATTCCATTATCGCTACGATGACGGAGCAGGCTGTTCCGTTCTCAACGGCGCCTTGACTGCTATGCCTGCGGCATTCACCTCCACGATTACGCTGGCCAACGATTGCCTTGTCACGGCTCAGAATATTGATTTCGGCAATAAAGGGCTGCTCAATGCAAATATTGATCAGACCGGCCAGGTCAACGTGACATGCACGCCGACAGTGCCCTATACAGTTTCCCTCAATCTGGGCGGTACGGGCACGAGTCCCACAGCGCGCAAGATGACCGGAGCGGGCGGTGCGATCACTTATGGACTGTACAGGGATATCAACCGGACGCAGCCTTGGGGAAACACTATAGGGACGAACACCGCTTCCGGCACCGGCAGCGGTGCATCGCAACCGATCACCGTGTACGCACGTGTCCCACCGCAGACAACACCAGCCCCTGGCAGCTACAACGACACAATCATCGTAACTGTCACCTATTGAGGCGAATAACGCGTGGAATAGTGAGCAAAAATTAAAGCCTATCCAGAAAAAGCAAAAGGCCGGGAGCTACCCGACCTTCCTAAACTTGCCTCAACACCAGTGCCAGTACATCCGTGGTCAAAAATGGAAACAAGCTGTTCGCTACGTGAGAACCAATACCCTGACATTACGACAGAATGATGACGCTCACAAATTAAGGAGGCGCGTACGCAGTACAAATCGCGCTTGAATTGAAAGTGCCCCATCAAGGTAAAGACAGGGTTAATTCAAACGGGTAATTTCAAAATGTTGGAAGAGAATGTGATCAGGCTGATACCAATAAACGTATCAACGCCGGAACAACCCGGTTCTGGATCCATTCCTGTGTGTTGCTGATTTCATTTTGCTCTCGTGCGGAGACAACAGCGTGCAAAATTCTGACCGTTTTGGCGATCGGTTGACCCCTTCGCTCATAGCCCTTGCTGCGCTCAATTTCTTCCTCGCCGATGCCAGGGACGGACTCGGCCCCTTTCTCGATGCTTATCTCGCCACGCATGGCTGGACGTCTATGTCGCTGGGCATCATTGCGACGGGCGGTGGTATTCTCGGTATGATCGCGACGCCATTGTTCGGAGCGCTGGTTGATGGAACTCCCTACAAGCGGGCACTGATCATCATTCCTGTGTTGCTGGTTACGGCCGCTGCGCTTCTAACCCTGAATGTACCTGATGTTTCCGTGGTCGTCGGCGGACAGGCAATGACTGCGGTCGTGGGCGCTGTCGTAGGGCCGGCATTGATGGGGCTTACACTCGGTTTGGTCGGAGAAGCCAAATTCTCCGATCAGGTGTCGGGCAACGAATTCTGGAATCATGCGGGTAACGTTGCCTCGCTCGCTGGCGTTTATGTGACGACGGTCTTATGGGGGCAGTACGGCATCATCGGGATGATGATTGTGACGGCCATTGGTGCCGTTGTGGCAACCCTGATGATTGATCCGGACAAGATCAATCACAAGGTCGCACGCGGTCTCGCAAAGGATGACGGTCGGCCCGGTCCTTCCGGCTATTCGGTATTGATCGAGACACCCGGACTTGTCCTGCTTGCCTTCATTCTCCTCGTGTTTCATTTTGGCAATGCACCGATGAGCCGCCTGGTCGCACAGGCGTTTTCGATCGAGCTTGGCACTCCCTTCCGTACAACCGCTCTGATTACAGGTGTGTCGCAACTCACCATGATCGCCGCGGCCGCCGTTGCGCCTTTTTTCATCAGGCGTTTCGGCTTGGCCTTCGTGTTCTTCATTGCGTTGATTGCCTTGCCGATACGGGGCGCCGTTGCTGGTTCAGTTGCAGACTTCTGGTCGGTTTATCCGGTTCAGATACTGGATGGTCTTGGCGCTGGATTTCTTGGCATTGTTACACCTGTCGCCGCCGAGCGTTTGCTATCCGGGAGTGGCCGCTTCAATGTGGGACTTGCAGCCGTGATGACTGTACAGGGTATCGGCGCGTCATTCAGCAATGTCGTCGCCGGTTGGCTGGTCCAGCGTGGCGGTTATAGCCTTGCCTATTATGTACACGGCGGCATTGCTATCATTGCCCTGGTGTTGTTCGTGGGATGGCGGCAAAAAATCGTCGGCGAGGTGAAAGCTGTTCCGGCAATGGCGTAAGTCAGGGACGATGCAACCGGGCGATCACTTTCGCCACTCCCGCGGGCAGATCTTCGGCAATCAGGCCAAAATCGAGGTCGAGAGCCGCCTGTGCATGGATATGTACGGCTGCGCAGGCTGCTTCAAAAGCAGGCATGCCCTGCGCCATCAAACCCGCGGTAATACCGGAAAGAACGTCGCCGGAGCCCGCTGTTGCCAGAAGCGGAGTACCATTGCCATTGATCGCTGCCCGGCCATCGGGCGACGCAATGACGGTATCAGCGCCTTTGTAGATGACAACCGCGTTGGCCTGCCGCGCGGCTGCACGGGCACGTTCCACTTTGGACGGCGTGTTGTCTTCGCTGATATCAGGAAATAGCCGTTTGAATTCGCCCTCATGCGGTGTCAGCACCAGCCTGATCTTGGTTGTGCGGTGTGATGCAGCGAACAGTTCGTCTCGATGGTCTTGAAACGAGGTGATAGCATCGGCATCCAGAACCAGATGCAATTGCTCTTTCACCAGTGCCAGCGCAATGGCCCGTGCCCGCGCACCGATTCCAAAACCGGGGCCGAGCACGATTGCCGAAGGCTTCCGCTTGTCCAGAAAGGTGCGCAGTTCGTGATCCGTCTCACAGCGGCTGAGCATAATGGATGTCAGATGTGCGGCATTGGCGGCAAGCGATTCCGCCGGAGAGAGCAGGGTGACGGCACCTGTGCCGCTGCGTGCCGCAGCCAATGCGGCAAGCCGGGCTGCGCCGGTGGATGTCGCGCCGCCTGAGAATACGGCTACATGGCCGCGTTTGTACTTGTGCGTGTCGACGTCGGGCGAGGGTAGTTCGGCGCGCCAGAGCTGCGGGGTGTTCTCAAAACACAATGGCTGGATTGCGGCAAGCACATCGTCCTGAAGGCCGATATCGGCAACGATAACGTCGCCGCAGAGGCTGCGTCCAGGGTAAAGCAAATGGGTGGGCTTCTTACGGAAGAAGGTTATTGTGCAGTCGGCTTTGAACACCGCACCGAGCGGAATGCCTGTTGTCCCGTCGAGCCCGGACGGAACATCAATGGCGATGCGTGTAACTGCCGCCGCATTGCTACGCTCGATTGCACCGGCAGCCTTGCCTGTCACAGGCTTGTTGAGACCGGCGCCGAACAAGGCATCGATCACGACGCTGCCGGCTTCAGGTTTAAAGCTGGAAAGTGGCGCCGCCTTGACACGGCAATCGCGCCGGGCAAAGGCGGCGTCGGATCCTGCTTTCGGCTTGTCATCACTCCATAGATGAACTTTGACGCCGCTCTCCGTGAGAAGGCTGGCAACGACATAGCCATCGCCGCCATTGTTGCCGGGACCGCATAGGATGTGAAAAGCGCGTGCATCGGCGTGATGATTGAGGGCATGTCGCGCGACCGCATAACCGGCCCGCAGCATCAGGCCATAACCGTCCATCGGGCCCGCGACTATGGTCAGTCGATCAGCTTCGCTCATTTCTTCAGGAGTGAGAATTTCGTAAGACATTCCAAAACAATGCTTTCTCAAGAGCTGCGCCCATTGTCTGAAATCGTAAGAGCGCATCACCCCGGATACAAGCCGCTATTGTAAACTTGCCGGTTTTGCTCCGTTGGCGCTTGCCGATAATTGTTGTCGGACGATGCATCCAAAGCGGGCTTCGCGCGTTTCTGGTTTGCAACTTTTTGGAGAAAAATCATGCCTGCAACACGCATCAAGGAACATATGGAAGTCATCGGCGCGGACGGTGTTCATGTCGGTACGGTCGATCACGTGGAAGGCGCCCGTATCAAGCTGACGAAGAAAGACAGCGGTGAGGGCTCCCACAAGGGGCATCATCACTACATTTCCACGTCACTTGTCGCCGAAGTCGAAGGCAACAAGGTCCGGTTGTCAGCCAATGCCGATGTGGCGGTTATGTTCGAGGAAGAAGCTTCCGGGAAATAGAATAATGGCAGGCTGCCTGCGGTAGCCAATCTGGCTCACACCGCGCCGAGCTTAACCAGAACGGCGGGTGGGATGTTGAAATCGCGTATTGCTGCGTCATGATTTTTCAGGCCGCACAGTTCGCGCTGGATGAAGTACGCGTGGACCGCACGCGCGGCAGCCTTCAGAAACATTTCGCGATCTGGCGCATTGGCTTCGGCGAGTTGCGCCAGTGTTTTTTCGACCTTCTCTCCGGCGCGGCCAAGCGATGCGGCCATTTCACCCATGATTTCATAGTCCAAGGCGCTGGGCGCGCTGCTCTGGCTCAAGCTGGATCCAAGGTTTTGTGGTGGCCGAAGGGACATGGCATTCATCAGGCTGGTTTCAGAACCTGAATTCTGAGCACAGGAGACCTGCGCCTGCAAGTCCGGTTATCGCGCCCAGACCATCATCGCGATGATCACAACCAATACGAACACAAAGACAAAGACGGCAATGTCCGCTTCGCTGAAGCGTGTGCGGCTGTTGCTTGTGATGTTGGGCTTGCGGCGAGGCTTGGCCTGAAAGGCGAGCAGGATAACCGCTATGGCCGCCAGTAAAAGCGTGAGGTCATGCATGGTCAGAACCGTTTGTTTTTCTTCGGCTAACTTTATTCTCCACCACATAAGAATGCTATTCTGGCTGTCTTCGCATTACCTCAAGAAAATATAAGGAAGAGGCGCGCTCGACAGGTTACTGGGGTTGCTGGTTCGACTGTTCCGTTGTGGGTTGCTTTGGCCGCAAGAAATATTTTCCCTGGCTGTAAGAGGCGATCCCAAGGGATGCCGTCACGCCGACAAGCACGTCATAGAATGTCTGAGGGATGCTTGCGGGTTTGAAGAATGTGAAAATAGCCCAACTGATCCAGAATGGGTCGATGAGCAGGTAGTCGTGACCAACCCAGATCCACATGGCTGCCGCAACGAGACAAATGCCCAAAACCACCAATATATACCCGAGCATTGCCCGCATGCCGTTCCCCGCGCCTCAGAGCCAGAAGATTACGCGGAGTATGCAGTCGGGAGCAAGTGCGGACCCGCACGATCTGCATCGTCCGGCACCCGTAATGAAGAGGGGTAACCCGAACCCACGCTGACCTCAGGTGCTGAGCACCATGCGGTTGCCTTCGCTATCCCTGAACTCGGCGACGGTGCGTCCCGGATCGTAGGGGGCAGCCTGCGGTTCGGTGATGATTTCGACATCCTCGGATTTCAACGCCGCTGTTATGCGCGCCACGTTGTTATCCACCAACACCATGACGGGCTGGGTGGATGGCGCATCATCCTGCCGTTTGAGAAAATGCAGAGTCGTCTCAGCCCCGGGAAATTTAAGCTCGATCCACCGCCAACCGTCCGGACCCATGGGAACATCGGCGATCACCTTGCATCCGAAATGCTCGGTGTAGAATTTCTTGGCACGATCCTGATTGAATACGGGTAACTCCGCAAACTGTACGTGCATGATCGGTTCTCCAGGTTTCATTGATCGCCCAAGGGCGTTCATGCTTGCGTGAATGCGGTATGCAATGTTTTGGCGAAAGCTGCGGCGTGGGCACCATAGCCGCCGTGATCGCCGGGGAAATGCACGGGTTCCGTACCAAGCTTGTTGGCCAGTTCTATTCCCGTACGATAGGTAATTTCGCCAACCGTTTCTTCACCGACGCCCACCACCACACGGGGCTTGCCCGCACGCAACACCTCGACGTCCGGCCGATAGAGCGAGAGCGGCATCAATCCATGGGCTAGAAAGTACTCCATATTTCCATTGATCCGTCCGAATGTCTCAAGGGCTTCGGGTGGGGGTGGCGCTTGCGGTTCTTCTTCTCCTCCTTCTCCATGCTCGTCCATGCCTGCCATTTCCATGAACTTCTGCATTGCCGCCTCGACTCCGTCGCGCCGGTAGGTGTCATGAATTTCCTTGTTTCCGGCCAGCGCTTCGCTTGGGTCAGGAAGCAACATCAGGCACGGCGGTTCGTGCGCCACCAGTGTCCGGACCTTTTCCGGATACCGCGCCGCCAGATTAAGCCCAATTTGTGCACCGCCGCTGTTGCCCATGACAAAAGCCGGGCCATCACCCAGCGCCTCGATCAACCGGGCGGCATCATCTCCGTGGACATCAAGCTCCAGCGTCTGTGATTCACCGTCAAAGGCGCTGCGTGAATTGCCGCGAGGATCGTAAGCTACCACGGTGTAACGATCGGCCAGATGATGCGAAAGCTCGGTAAAGACACCCGCGTCAGTAGGGCCACCTGATATCAACAGCAGAAGAGGTCCGGAGCCTCGCGCTTCATAGTAAATCTTTGCGCCGGGCACCTTCAATGTGCCGGTTTTTGTCGGAAACGTCATGGTGTAACTCCTGTTGAATAAGGCCGTTGGCGAGCATCCGGCCAACAGTCTTGGTGAATTGAGCAAACCGATGTATCTGTTGATAATTTTGAATCAAACTAGACTGTCTAGTACTGTATGTCAACGACATGCACTCGATCTGATCGGGAATCATGGTAGTGTGAATGAATTGCGGGCAATTGGTTTCATGACGAAAACAGATTCATTACATCCATCGGGGACTGCGGAGCTGAGCCGCTCAGAACGCAAGCACAGGGCGATCCTTGATGCCGCCACCGAAGTATTTCTCCAGAACGGTTACCTTGGCACCAATATGGACGATATCGCTGCACGGTCGGCGGTTTCAAAGCAGACTGTCTATAAACATTTCGAAAGCAAGGAGGCGCTGTTCGTCGAGATTGTGACCAGTATGGTCAGCGTTGCCGGGGATAGGGTGCACAATCAGATTCCCGAGTTCCGGGACAGCGATGATCTTGCCGCCTACCTTTTAAACTATGCATGCCAGCAGCTCACGGTGGTTCTGACGCCGCGGCTCATGCAGTTGCGTCGTCTTGTGATTGGGGAGGTCAGCCGCTTTCCGGAACTTGCCCAGGTGTTATACGAGCGCGGCCCGAAACGCGCCATGGCCATGCTCACGGCAACATTCACAGTTCTTGCCGAAAGAAGCTTGCTGGAGATTGAAGATCCGTCGGTTGCCGCGTCCCATTTCAACTGGTTGATTATGGCGGAACCGGTCAATCAGGTTATGCTGCTGGGCGACGGAGCTATTCCGGAACCGGAAGAGTTACGCCTTCACGCGGCGCAAGGCGTGCGAGTCTTTATGGCTGCATATGGCAGGACCTGACCAGTTTTGGTCTTTAGATTGGCTGGCCTGCCTGTTCCAGCACCCAATCCCGGAACAATCGCAGTTTCGGTTGGAGCTGTTTGCCGTCCGGATAAACGAGATAGTAATCCGATCCGGTTGAGGCGCAGACGTCAAACAATTGAATGAGCCGCCCGGAATCGATCTCATCTTTGAAAATACCCTCGGAAACGAGAGCCACTCCGCCACCCGAAAGCGCCAGGTTGGCAATAATCTGCTGCGTATCGATCCCCACACCCGGTTTGGCCATGACCAGCGGTCCCTCTACGCCGGCTTGGCGAAACCAGACCGTCCACCAATCATCATCCGGGGTAATCAGATGATAGTTAAGTAGATCGACCGGTTTTTCCGGGCGGCCGTACCGTTCGAGATAAGCCGGGCTGGCGAGGGGGGTAAAACCGCCGGAAAGCAGCCGGTGTGCCTTTAGACCCGGCCAGCTTCCTTTGCCCATACGCACACCGCAATCAATACCTTCAGCGGAGAAATCCACGAGCCGCGATGCGATATCGAAGCGTACGGAAATATCGGGAAAACGCGTTTGAAAGTCGACGATACGCGGTGTCAGCCAGTTGCTGGCGAAGGTATGGATCACCGAGACCACAAGAATTGAGTTCTGTTCCTCGCGCAGGGCACGAAAGGTCTCGCCGAGTTCAGCCAGCGCGCGACGGATCACCGGCGCAACAAGGTCACCTTTATCGGTCAGCGCCACACCGCGGGCCAGCCGATGAAACAGGGGCGCTCCGGCGAATTCCTCGAGCAACTTGACCTGATAGCTTACCGCTGACTGGGTCATATTCAGCTCTTCCGCTGCCTTGGTGAAATTCTGCAGCCGGGCAACGGCTTCGAAAACGCGGACAGCTGGTAAAGGCAGGGAAGACATTCAGTACCCATTAATTGGCTTGATGACTCATGCGTCATTTTACGTTGGTGAACCTATAAATAAAGAACTATTTCTCTCCACACAGAAATAAACTTGATGACTCAGGAGTCTGAAATGACCGAAGTTCGATATTTGGGCCTGAACCTGTCGTGGATGATTCCTGCGACAGAAAAGCAGGGTGACGGGCCCGTTGGGAGTCTGGCTGATCTGAATGGGCATCTGTTGTGCGATATCAATCTAACGCCCGGCATGCGTTCCCGCCTGGCACATCCGGACAGTGATCGGCGCTGGCTGGATTACCGCCAGTCTTTTTAACCGGTTGTATTGTCAGCGTGCAAAACAGCATAAGTGATTGAAACACTTTGGTTCAGCCGGGATATCGGGATGGACCAATGGCGTTGCGGATTCACATATTACGCGCGATTCCCCGTAAATTTTGCGATTGATGCCTTGCAGATTGGAACCAGTTTTAACGGCTTGCGTTTCAAGGCCATGAAAAACGCTCAGTTCAAACCCGTGACTGTAGAGTCGCTTCATTCGTTCAAACTGCGGAACATTGGCTCGGTGGCTGAAGCTGCCGAGTTTTTATCGAGCGACTGGCCGGGCGAGCGAGGACGAATTTACCTTCTCGCGTGGATGGCTTGCAATGAGGCCATGGAAGGTCATGCTTCGGCCGCCATGGTCCGCTCGATCTTTGTTCAGGCAACGATGGAAGCCGACATCTATGTCGAGAATACCACCTGGGTGCGTTAGACCGGTTTTCCCGCGTTTCAGTCGAAATGCGGAAAAAGAAAACAGGCCACCCACGTGGCTACGATGCACAAAATCGTAATTGCAAGAACAGACATCAAATCATCTCCAAGCGTGATGGCTAACATGGAGATCGGGAACTTTCAATTATCCCATGGTACAAAAGTTCGTGTTGGAAAAGTGAGCCGGCGACGGCACTCGTCCATCGTTGGTGGTTGTCGGGGACAATCCGCTTTTAGGGTGTCCAGCCTTCGATGCCATCTCTTCCGGTCAACGATCCGATAAGGCCAGTTTCAGGCCGAAGCCAATGAAGATTGTACCGGCAAAGGCATCGATCGCCCGCCGTGCCCTTTGATAGGCGTCCGCAACCGTGCGGTGGCTGAGGGCCGCGACAAGACCCGCATACCAGATGGTTGATATGGCGACCATGACGACCACAGCAGCAGCGCCGTGAGTCCATGGTGTGCCTGGCGCCATGGTCGCAGCGAAGAGACTGGCGACGAACAGTGCTGATTTGGGATTGGCAAGATTGGTAGCAAGTCCTAGGCGCCATGCGCCCATGGGTGTCAATTTGACCTTGCTCTGGGGAATAGCCATGTCACCCATTGGCCGGCGTACTTGCCAGAGCAGCCGCAGGCCGAGCCAGAGGAGGTATATGCCGCCGGCTATCTTCAAACCCATATAGGCGATCGGTGCGGCCATAAACAGAGAGCCGACGCCCAGCCAGCCGGCAAGACCCCAGCACAAGGTGCCTGTTATGGTGCCGGCCACCGCAGAGATGGCGATCTTGCGTGATCCGGTTAATGTGCAGCGCACCACCATGAAGAAGTTCGGTCCCGGCGTCAGCGCCGCAATGGTCCAGATTGTTGCAACCGTGAGCAGGAACATATTATCTCCGAAAGATGGTGCTGTTTTTCATCATATAGCACTTCCTGGGCACCAGCCGTAAGAGCCCGTGCAATGGACGAGGGAGCAATCGCAATACCGTCAGCGGCAAGGGGAAAGGCTCAAAAAGCAAAAGGCTCAGCAGCGTGAGCTGCTAAGCCTTTGAGGTGACTGGCTCCCCGGGCCGGATTCGAACCAGCGACCAACCGGTTAACAGCCGGTTGCTCTACCACTGAGCTACCGGGGAAGAGCTACTCAGTCATCAGCGAAGTGGCCTATAGCAAAAGGGTTTCGCTTTTGCAAAGGACCATTTCGCTTTTTTTCATATAATGTTCACAGGAAAGGATGAAATGCCCGTCCAGCATCCCTACATCGGGGGTCTGACGAACGCCAAACACGAAAGAGTTGCTGAGTGACTGAACGCCCCGAAAACGCCGGTAATCATACATCTAGCGGTGCTGAAGAGCATTCTGCCACACCAAAACGCCGGCATATGCGTATCTTTGGCCGCCATGTGCCGATACCGCAATCGGTGGCAATGCGTCGCACACTCGGCGGCGCGCTCGTTGTTGGCGGAACGCTTGGTTTTCTGCCGATTCTCGGTTTCTGGATGATTCCGCTGGGCCTTGTCGTGCTGTCGCATGATTCTGCGATTGTAAGGCGCAAGCGCCGGCAGCTTGAAGTGAAATTGGGAAGACGCTGGAAGGGGAATCGCTCTTCCGCCAGCAACAGCAAAGCCTGATTTGAATCACGCAGGCTGCTTTCTTCCGATTCGTACTTTTGATTCGATCACGGCCCGGCCCATCTGCGAGGCTCTTTTCTCATATCTGCCTGCGTATGCCGGTTTCGGTGATTGCCGCGATCAAGGCGCGCAGGCCCCGGGTCACCGTTTTGTCCTGTCGTATAATAAGCGCCAGTTCGCGGTGCAGGTTAGGGATGAGCGGGCGTACGGTGAAGGACCGTCTTTGCTCCGGCTCCCGTACCGACATCGCCGGCAGAATGGCCCAGCCTAGTCCGGCCCGTACCAGTTCCTTGATTGCCTCCACGCTGCCCAGTGACATGACCGGCTGCATGGCGACGCCGCTTTGCTCAAACCACCGGTCGATGATCCGGCGCGTATTGCCTGAAGGTTCGAACAGAATCAGCGGGTTTTTGGCCAGTTCCGCAGCAGTAACTTGCGGCGGCATCACGACGCCAGCCGGTGCAACGGCAACAAATTCATCCTGCAGGATTGATTTGATATCCAGCATCCTGCCCGATGCGGGCATGGTCACGAGTGCAATATCGAGGACATTGTCTTCCACCGCCTTGACCATATCTGCCGTGTTACCCGTGCTGACGGTGATATCCAGCGAAGGAAAGCCCTGACGCAGGCTGCGCAGGAGTGGCGGAAGCAGATAGATGCAGGCCGTCGCTCCGGTGCCCAGCCGCACGCGCCCGATCGTTTCGGTCGTATATCTGGCCATGGCGTCGAGAGCACCGGAAACTTCCCGGTTGATACGTCCGGCATGGGCCAGAAGTTCAGTGCCTGCGGCAGTCGGCGTGGCTTTGCGGCCGATTCGTTCGATCAGGTGAACGCCAAGCCGTTTTTCCAGTTGGCGAACCTGCAGACTCACGGCCGGCTGGCTGATGTTCAACCGGTCAGCGGCAGCCGAAAAGCTGCCGAGTTCGATAACCTCAACGAAGGTTGCAAGCTGATCAAGGTTCAGGGACGACACAAAGGTTTCCTTATAATTCGTATAGGCTTCCAAAGCTTTTTTTATATCGCGAATGGGATCAGAGTACCACTGGCTTCCTTGCCGATTGGCGGCAAATAGCATGCGCAGGAGACGGTAGGTGACTGCTAGAACATGTAGGATCCGCACATTGTTGCAGCAGGTGGATTGGTATCTGACAGCCGCACCGCAATCGCGAATCCATCAGCTTGAGACGTTGCGCGGGCTAGATTCAGATTTACTGGATGATATCGGCCTGACGCCCGCCGATATTCTGCGTGGAAAACCAAAGGATAAACTCTTGGATAATCAACTGTTTGAATCAGAGGCTTCGCATTCTGATTCCACTGCCGTGCACATACGCGATGCAGAAGATCGCGATATGATATCGGTTCAGGCCATTTATGCCTATCACGTGCTTAATGGCATCGCGTCCTTCGAAACTGATGTGCCGTCACTGGATGAAATGCTGGCGCGCAGGGCAAGTGTTCTCGCCGCTGGTTTGCCCTATCTGGTGGCTGTCATGAACGGGCGCATCATGGGTTACAGCTATGCGACCGTCTACCGGCCTCGTCCTGCCTATCGCTTTACAGTGGAAGATTCGGTCTATGTGGCCAATGGATTGTCAGGTCGGGGGATTGGGTCGTCATTGCTGCTGCAACTTGTTCAGCGCTGCGAGGCAGGCAACTGGCGGCAGATGGTCGCCATCATCGGCAACAGCGGCAATATGGGATCTTTGAAGTTACATGAGCGGGTCGGCTTTGAGACTGTCGGAACATTGCGTTCCGTCGGTTTCAAATTCGGCCAATGGGTCGACACGGTATTGATGCAGAAGTCACTGGGGCGAGGTGATCTGGCTTCGCCGGATTGGTGAGAGGCTCCATGATCGGAAGCATAATTGATGGCGGAAAATGCCACCATAGCCACCGCTCGATTCTGTTTGCTGTGGCGAAAGGATTTTGTCGGGAATGACTTGACGGCGTTGGTCTGGTCTCCTAGAGAACGGCACCGGAGATTCAAAGCCCTATGCGTTGTCTCCTGTGAATGAGGCCTCGTGGCGGAGTGGTTACGCAGAGGACTGCAAATCCTTGCACCCCGGTTCGATTCCGGGCGAGGCCTCCAAATCTCCCACTCCACATACTTTAGCGGCTGCGCATCGGGATAAACATTCAGCGTATCTTCACGCGTCGGATCCCCGTTAAACACAGCCGAACCGCAGGCAAAATAAAACCCGCACAGTCCACGATGCAGACTATGCGGGTTTGTATGCTTGCTGGATTATTGCGGGAAGGCGCCAGGAACAGCTTCGGTCGTCGCACCGGATGTGACGCTGACAATCGGCTGAGCGTCGCTGGCGGATTTATTCTTGGCCAAAGCTTCGCGCAGCAACTGCCATTCACGCTCATGGCGCTGGTAGACTTCCTGTGGAACGGTCTTGATCGTCATTCTGTGACTCCGAATTGAACTGCCGGACGTGATAACGATCAAAATAGGCAAGAGTTCCGCAGTTCAAATCAACAATTGCGACGGTCTATTACAAAAATGACGGCGGCGATGGAGATTTTAATTTCAATTTAAAACAACTGGCCGGTGTCGGTAATATAGGGATGCAAAAATGTGCAGTAAAATCGATTAAAATATTGGTATTGCTGGATTTATCTCAACTCTTACCGTCATCCGAGAGCGCCGAGTGTATTTTAACCTCGTCGGAATCTTTGAACGCTGCGAATATATCGTTACCGATCAGGCTGTGGATTTCGCGCAAGTAAGCTGTCGCGTTGTTGTTTTGCCCAAGGGCGAGGTACGAGCGGGCAATGGAGAGTGATGCCAGTGGTTGTTTATGGCTAAGACACCAGTCGCGGGCTATCTGCGACATGGCGATGCTTTCTTCGTAGCGTTTCGCGTCAAAGAGGGCGGCGCCAAAACCGCTCTTGATCCAGAAATTGATATCTGCGCCCGGCAAATGCTCGTCGGCTATGCGCGAGGCCTTTTCCCAATGCTTGACCGCCAGTGTATGGTCGCCAATGGCGCCCAGGCGAATGCCCTCATTCGCCTGTTCAAAAGCCTGCCGTTCTATCAGATTCATGGTGTCGGTCATTTGTACCGTTGTCGTACGAGTGGCGGCGGCACGAGGGATAAAGGGCCGAATCCAATCCGCATGCCATTTCGATCGGACGAATGAGCTTGCGGCCTAGCTGGAGCGGCGTTCCGAGTAACGGCGATACACGCCTCTACCGGCATTCTTTGCAATATAGAGCGCAGCATCACCACACCAGAGCAGGCTTTCCGGGGTCTGGCCATCGCGTGGCGCGAGCGCGGCGCCAATGGTCGCCGTTATTCTGATCGGTGCGTCGCCGCCCAGATCGTAGGGCTGCGAGATTGACCCGATAATCCTGTCGGCAACACGGGCGGTCTCTTCAGCTGTCACCTGGACGAGCACGATTGCGAACTCGTCGCCACCCAGACGATAGACGACATCGTTCTTGCGCAGACAAGACTGGAGCCGGTCTGCGACCGATCGCAGAAGGTTATCGCCGTCGCTGCGGCCGTGCTGTTCGTTGATGGTCTTAAAGCTATCAATATCGATACATAGGATGGCGAATTCGATGCGATCAACGAAGTCACTTTCGCCGTAAGATGCGCACAGACTGTCCAGATGTTCTTCAAGCGCATCCCTATCGGCCAGTCCAGTGAGTTCGTCGTGACTGACGGGGAAGTCGCCTAGTCCTTTGAAATCAATCATTTACGCCTAATTCCTATCGCAGCTTACCGATTCCTTGTGCCTGCATGTGACAATGGCAGGTGCTTGTTGTCAGTTCAATCACAGAATTGAGTGCATGCGTGAGCGGAAAACAATGGCAAGGTAAACAAAAGTAGCTTCAGTTGGTTTTACTTTACCACGGATTTTCAATCAGTTCGACGCCTGTTTTTGTTATACTTCCGGATGTAAGGCTATCCGTAAGTCGAGCAACTACCCGCCCCAAGCGTGGGTGCAGAGTATGACATGGAGCGGTCCAATGGTCCGAATCTCAATCCGGCAGCCGGCTTAGGTGGTCAAAGATTCGTTTGCGCGACGATCGGTCGGGCATTCCGCCCCCTGAAAAACGTGTCGAGAGTTGCACAAAGATTACGCCTCGCGAGAAAGAGCGGGTATTCGAGCACAAATGGCCCGCCTGTTGCCTCTCAACGGCAGACATTGATTGACGATGGCTTAATTTTTTGCCACATCCTGTCCTAAATATTGCTTCTGCCGTAATCAACCGGCGGAGGCCCGTTACGCGCTTGCAAGCGCTCTGCGTTGCAAGTGCCTTGCCAGGAAAGCTTGTGGACCATGACGCTGAACTTTGAAGATCTTCGCATCAAGATGGTCGACAATCAGTTGCGTACAACTGATGTGACCAACAAACCTTTGCTTCAGGCGTTCCTTGATATTCCTCGTGAAAAGTTTGTACCGGCCGCCCGCGTGCCGCTTGCCTATATCGATGATGATGTTCTGGTGTCCGCTGCCACAGCAGGATCGGGCGCACGGTATCTGATGCAGCCTTCGCCGTTTGCCAAGCTTGTGCAATTGGCCAATGTCCAGCCTGATGATGTCGTGCTCGATATTGGATGTGCAACGGGTTATTCGGCTGGCGTGCTTTCGCGAATCGCCGGATCAGTCATTGCACTGGAAAGCGATCAAAGCCTTGCAGATCAGGCGACAACCACACTAGCGGAGCTGGGCTACGACAATGTGGTCGTGGTCAGTACTCCGCTGCAAAATGGCTACGCTTCGGAAGCGCCTTACGATGTCATTCTGTTTGAGGGTGGCATTGATCACGTTCCTGGTCCATTATTCGACCAGTTGAAGGATGGGGGACGCCTTGTTGCCGTAGAAGGCGCAGGGAATTCCGGACGGGCCATGATCTATGTCAAGAATGACGGGGTTGTATCTGGTCGTCCTGCTTTCAACTCTGCCGTGAAGCCACTTCCCGGTTTTGAGAGGGTAGCTGAGTTTGAGTTTTGATTGTCGCGCATGAGACAAAAGTGCAACGGTTGACCAGTTTGTTCGCATATCGAGAAATGTGTCTGTGGTCATCTTGTAAATTGAAAGCTAATGAACGACATGTGGTCGAACCAATCGGTTCGGTCTGGGGTTTCCAAGTTTTACAGAATGAAGGGGTTTATGGTGTTCATAGCGGGTAAGCGAGTACTCACCGCGGCGCTGCTGTCGGCGACGGTCTTGACCTCTACGCCTTCACTGGCAGAAACGATCCTTGGCGCTATGGCCAAGGCGTATGGCAACAATTCCACGCTCAATGCTGATCGCGCCGGTGTGCGTGTTACGGATGAGGGTGTTGCGGTAGCAAAGTCGGGTTATCGCCCGACAATTTCGGCGACAGCGGATCTGACCGCGACGGCCCGCCGGAATGATGGCAGCAGTACTGCAAATGCTACAACGGGTACCTTTGGCATTTCGATCAATCAGACATTGTTTGACGGATTTCAAACCAAAAACAATGTAGCCTCGGCCAAGACACAGGTTCTTGCAGCGCGCGAAAATCTGCGGAACAACACGCAGAACCTGCTTTTCAGTGCGGCTCAGGCATATATGGACGTGTATCTGGCGCGCCAGATCGTTGTTCTGCGCCAAAAGAACCTTGAATTCCTCGACGAGCAGCTTCGTGCTGCCAAGGCTCGATTCGATGTGGGTGAAGGCACCCGTACCGACGTTGCGCAGGCTGACGCGGAGAAAGCCTCGGCTATTGCAACGTTGAACGTCGCTCGTTCGGATGCCAAGACGGCAGAAGCAACCTATATCCAGATCGTTGGTGCTTCACCAACGGGCCTCAAGTCGGCGAGCATTGCGTCAAAGAATTTGCCCAGATCCATGGATTCGGCTTTTTCCGTTGCAGCGAATGATCATCCGGCGATTTTGGCAACTCAATATGCCCTCGATGCCGCTGGCTATAACGTAAAATCCAATGAAGGTGCTCTGCTGCCGCAGGTTGGTTTGAGCGGGAGCGTCAATCGCAATGAATTCTTTTCAGGCGCCACGTCATCCACGACAACGGACAATACCACTGCATCCGCAGGCATCACGCTAACCATTCCGATCTACAGCGGTGGCCGTACGCCAGCGCTTGTGCGTCAGGCCAAGGAAACTGCAGCCCAGCGCCGGATCGAAGTCGACGTAACGCGGGACAGCGTGCGTCAGGCGATTGCCAAAGCCTGGTCGGAGTTGGAGGCAGCCAAGGCGTCCATCGTTGCGCAGAAAACCGTGATCTCGGCTGCACAGCTCGCGTTGAACGGCGTGATCGAGGAACGCAAAGTCGGGCAGCGCACAACGTTCGACGTGTTGCAGCAGCAGGCGCAGGTTCTGACGGGCCAGATTGCCTTGGCGCAGGCAGAGCGCGACAGCGTTGTGACGAGTTATGCTGTTCTCTTGGCCGTTGGACGGCTTTCGCCGGAGCGCGTTGGCTTGAAGGTGGCAGAATACAAGCCTGAAGAGCATTATGAAGCCGTCAAGGACAAGTGGTTCGGATTGCGTACCCCGGACGGTCGCTAGGCATTTAAGCCTGCTCGTTTGTGAATATCGGGATGCCGCCGGTTAAACAACCCGGCGGCATTTCTGTTTCCAGATCAGATGGCGGAATTCCCACACTCAGAAAAGTCTGTGGGTTAGAGCGTATTGCCCGCCCGAGGGATTCTCAAAGACCATGTAAGTCTCTACACTGAATACAGATTCGTTGCTCGGCAGCGAAACAAGATGTAGTAGGCGAGAGTATCATGGCACAATCATCCAGCGTGGCGCGTGAACCTTCCATGGAAGAGATTCTCGCCTCGATCCGGCGCATCATTGAAGAGAGTGATACGACGCGGGATGATGTTGTGCCGACACCAGTCAATTCGGATGTTCCGGCGCAGACCGCAGCAGCCCAGGCGCAGCCACACTCTTATGATGTGGTCGACGATGAGGCGGAATTACCGCCGCGTGAGGGTATTGCTGTTTCGCATCCGGTTCCGCAATCCTACGAGGCTCCGCTGGGGCGGCCATTCTCGCCGCTTCAGTCAAAACTGGTCGAACGCGAACCAGCTGCAGTGCCGCCGGTCGCAGAGCCAGAGGTTCTGGAGGCTCCCGCTGCACCCGGCCCGGTCATTCATGAGCCCGTGGACTATCACGTACAGGACTTTCAGACCTTTGAAGCGCCGGAAGCCGTTATCGACCCACCTGTGACCATGCCCGAGCCACAGCCTGAAGCGGAGGTTGAGCCGGAACAGCTCAAGACGGAAGAACAGCAAGATCTTGCATCACAGTTGGAGCAGCCAGCGCCTGCTGATGAAGCGTCCGAGTCTTCCATCGGGGAAGAGGTGTCTCTGGATCTGGAGCGCGCGCTGGAGCCAATCCTCTCGGAGGCAACCGAGCGTCAGGTCAGTGCTGCCTTTGGTGATCTTTCTTTCGCCGTACAGAATGAACAACGGCGCTCTTTTGACGAGATCGCGCAGGAAATCATGCGGCCACTGTTGCAGGACTGGCTCGACAACAATTTGCCAAATCTGGTCGAACGGCTCGTGCGTGAGGAAATCGAGCGCGTGGCGCGCGGCGCCAAGCGCTGATATCAGGCTGCGAAACTTATCGTCCCTGAATGATTTTGAGCGCGTTCGGGGTCATGACGCCGTTCGTCACTGAATTGATATCTTCACGAGTAAGCTTTCCGCTTGCAACACCCTGTATGATGCGCTTGCAAATGACGGTAGGCATGACAGCGACACTGGTTCCGGCTAGGACGGCCATGTTCTGGCGCATTTTTGCTGACTGATTACCGAACATGATCGTACAGTTGCCCACCTCGATCTTTTGTTTCTCCGGTTTCGCCAACTGCCCCTGTACTTCCTTGTATCTTCCCTCGGATACACCGCATCCAGCCAAAATTGTTGCAGCAGCGCCCGCTGCAATAAGCCTATGGAATTTCATGCCATTCCCCCAAAATAGTCAGCAATGCGCGACACTTATTCGATAGTTCCTCCATCTTTTAAGTCAAGATCACACCGTTGACGTTCGCCAAGTCATCATTGACTTATGCCGAGCCATTCGGTTTACACCGTAGCTAATCCTTTTCCGCAAAAATGACGGACTATTCGCATGCTTGAGAAGACCTATGACGCCGCGGCCATAGAGCCGAAGATCGCAGAACGCTGGGACGAAGCCGGTGCATTCAAGGCTGGAGCCGGATCAAAGCCCGGCGCTGATCCTTTTGCTATCGTCATTCCTCCGCCCAATGTGACCGGCTCGCTGCACATGGGCCATGCGCTGAACAATACGATCCAGGACATTCTTGTGCGCTTCGAGCGCATGCGCGGCAAGAACGTGCTGTGGCAGCCAGGTATGGACCATGCGGGCATTGCAACGCAGATGGTGGTGGAGCGCCAGCTGATGGAGCGCCAGCAGCCGGGACGCCGCGCCATGGGACGCGAGAAGTTCGTCGAGCGCGTCTGGGAATGGAAATCCGAGTCTGGCGGCATCATCGCGGGGCAGCTCAAGCGCCTCGGCGCATCCTGTGATTGGTCACGCGAACGCTTCACGATGGACGAGGGGCTCTCCAGGGCGGTTCTTGAGGTTTTTGTGACCCTCTACAAGGAGGGGCTGATCTACAAGGACAAGCGCCTCGTTAATTGGGATCCAAAGCTGCTGACAACGATTTCCGACATCGAAGTCGAGCAGCGTGAAGTCAAAGGTCATCTCTGGCATTTTCGATATCCACTCGAAAACATCGCTTTTGATCCGGAGAATCCGCACACTTATATCGTTGTTGCCACAACGCGCCCCGAAACCATGCTTGGCGATACGGGTGTTGCCGTCAATCCCAAAGACGAGCGCTATCATGCTGTTCTCGACAGCAATGTTGTTCTGCCTCTTGTTGGCCGGTTGATTCCTATTGTTGCAGATAATTACGCCGATCCCGAAGCCGGATCGGGTGCAGTAAAAATTACACCCGCGCATGATTTCAATGATGCGGAAGTTGGCAAACGCAACAATCTGCGCCAGATCAATATTCTGAATACGGATGCCTCGATCTATCTCAAGGAAAACAATGAGTTCTTCGAAGGTTTGGAGAAATCGAGTCATCTTGATCAACTGGTGCACGCGCTGGATGGCAAGGACCGTTTTGCCGCCCGTAAGCTGATCGTCGGCATGATGGAAGAAGGCGGTTATCTCGAAAAAATCGACGATCACACGCATATGGTTCCGCACGGGGATCGCGGAGGCGTACCGATTGAGCCTTATCTCACCGATCAGTGGTACGTAAATGCAGGTGAACTCGCAAAGCCGGCGATTGCCAGCGTCCGTGAGGGCCGTACAAACATCGTTCCGAAAAATTGGGAAAAGACCTATTTCGAATGGATGGAGAATATCCAGCCCTGGACGATTTCGCGCCAGCTTTGGTGGGGACATCAGATTCCGGCGTGGTATGGTCCCGATGGTCAGGTTTTCGTCGAGAAGACCGAAGAGGAGGCACTCAGCGCTGCGGTTCAGCATTATCTGGCGCATGAGGGGCCGATGAAAGCTCATGTTCAGGGTCTGCTGGAGAATCTGAAACCTGGCGAAATCCTCACACGCGACGAGGATGTGCTCGATACGTGGTTCTCGTCAGCGCTATGGCCATTCTCGACGCTAGGCTGGCCGGACAAGACACCGGAGCTCGCCACTTATTATCAGACCGACGTGCTGGTCACCGGTTTTGACATTATCTTCTTCTGGGTCGCCCGGATGATGATGATGGGGCTGCACTTCATGAATGAAGAGCCGTTCCATACCGTTTATCTGCATGCGCTCGTTCGTGACAAGAATGGCGCCAAGATGTCAAAATCATTGGGCAACGTCATCGATCCGATCGAATTGATTGACGAGTATGGCGCAGATGCCCTGCGCTTCACGCTCGCCATCATGGCGGCGCAGGGACGTGATGTTAAGCTCGATCCAGCACGCATTGCCGGGTACCGGAATTTTGGTACGAAGCTATGGAATTCTACCCGCTTTGCCGAGATGAACGGTGTTGCGCACAACGCATCGTTCCGTCCGGAAAACACCAAGCTGGCTGTTAACCGCTGGATTTTGACAGAACTCACCAATGCAGTGCGGGACGTTACCGACGGCATTACGAACTATCGCTTCAATGAAGCTGCCGGCGCTGCCTATCGTTTCGTCTGGAACCAGTTCTGCGATTGGTACATTGAATTGCTGAAGCCGGTGTTCAATGGCGACGATGCGGACGCCAAGGCGGAAGCCCAGGCCTGCGCTGCCTATGTTCTGGATGAAATCTACAAGCTGCTGCATCCATTCATGCCGTTCATGACCGAAGAGCTTTGGGCCCACACGGCCGGCGAGGGGCAGGTGCGTGAAACTTTGCTTTGCCATGCAGGCTGGCCCGCGCCGGATTTCCTGGATGGGGAAGCCGCTGCAGATATCAATTGGCTGATTGATCTGGTGACCGGAATCCGTTCCGTCCGCGCGGAAATGAATGTTCCGGCCTCCGCGACCGCACCACTCGTCGTTGTCGGCGCAAGCGAGGCGACCAAGGAGCGGCTGGTACGCCATGAAGCCTCAATCAAATGGCGTGCCCGTGTTGAAACGATTGATCTGGCTGACGAAGCGCCCAAGGGTTCGGCGCAGTTTGTTATTGGCGAAGCAACTGCCTGCCTGCCGCTGGGCAGCCTGATCGACGTGAAAGCTGAGGTGGCTCGTCTTGGCAAGGAAGCCGGGAAGATCAACGAGGACATTGGCAAGATTGAAAAGAAACTCGGCAATGAGAAGTTCGTTGCCAATGCCAAACCTGAGATTGTCGAGGCGGAACGCGAACGCCTTGTCGAACTCCAGGCATCGATCGAAAAGATCGAAATCGCCATTCGCCGCGTGAGCGAGGCCGGGTGATCAAACTAATCATTTTGGGCTAATTGATTCTCAATTTGATTGATTTAATGTGTGCTCCCCTTGAATGAATGGGGAGCGCACCCTACTTTCGACAGTTATCCGCCTCAATTCGGTCATTTTTAGACGCCGTTGCATTTGAGCAACATTGACGCTTTTTGGCTGAAAATAGGCCGTTTCTGGCCTCATCGAGTGCTCGTGCACTGTAAAAATCAGAAAAGTTTGAGGGAAAAAACGCGAAAGTTCCCCATTTTGGAATTTCGTGCCTCGAAGCTCCGGAAAATGCCCGCTGCAAACAAGTTGCACGATTCTCGCGCTTTGTTACCTATTACGTATTGGTAACAATTTTGCTGAACTGTGATCGCGTGTTCAGGGGTTTCCAGGTCTCGGGGAGGACTTAATGACTAAGACTATTTCCACAATCATCGGCGGCGCGCTGCTTTTGACGGGTGTTGCGACTGCAGCTCAGGCGGGTGGCCTTGAGCGCGGCGGCTACAACTGGGATCTTCTCTTCAGTGAAGAGCGCTTTGCGACCGAAGGTGGCGTGATCTACGTTATGCCCGATCGCAAGATCAAGAATGCCAAGGATACCGATCCACGCGACGGCAACAACAACAACAAGAAGTCGACAGCAAGCGAAACGCCGGACTATTCCGTTTACAAGTTTGGCGCCAAAGTCGGCATCACCCCTGATCTCGATTGCCTTGGCACCTACAGCCAGCCATGGGGCGTTCATACCAAGCCCGGCAACAATTGGGCCGGCGTCAACCAGAACATCGAAACCAAGGTCAAGAGTGAAGATTGGGGCCTGACCTGCTCCTACAAGTTCAATGTTGGCGAAAAGGGTGATTTCCGGATCATCGGCGGCGTTTCCTATCAGGAAGTGTCCGGTTTCAAAGAACGTCAGGTTCATCCTGGTTTCCCCGGCCGTTTCGATGGTACAGGTCGTCTTGATCTTGAGGGCAATGGTGTTGGCTGGCGCATCGGTGCTGCCTACGAAATTCCTGAAATCGCGCTGCGCGCTAGCCTGATCTATAACTCCGAAGTTGATCTGGGCACCGTAACAGGAACACTCGATCTTACGCAGTCGCCTTTGGCTCCCGGCATCGGTGGCAGAATTACCGACGTCTATGGCACAGCGACGATGCCGCAGTCGGTTGAATTCAAGCTGCAAAGCGGTTTTGCTCCCGGCTGGCTGGCTTATGGCTCCGTCAAGTGGGTCGATTGGAGCGTTCTCAACGTGATCGCGTTCTGCCCCACGGCTACACAGGGCAAGATTGCTTGCGGCCCGGCTTCTCCAGCACGCGCCACTTCGCTTGATCTGATGTTCCAGGACGGCTGGACGGTAACAGGCGGCGTTGGTCACAAGTTCAATGATCAGTGGAGCGGTCAGCTGCAGGTTAGCTGGGATCGTGGCACGTCGACCGGCCTGACAACCCAGACAGATACATACCTGCTGTCCGGTGGTGTTGCATATTCGCCCAACAAGAATGTTGAAATTCGTCTTGGTGGTGCAATCGGCATGCTGACATCGGGTTCTTACGGACCGACGGCCTGCCCGAATGCAGCGAAGAAATGCGGAACGGATGCCACCTATGACTTCGGCGACGATCTCGTCACTGCCGTCTCTCTTTCAGGCAAGTTGAAGTTCTGATCCATACAACTTTGAACAGAAAAGCCCGGTATTCGTACCGGGCTTTTTAGTATTTTGACCGCGCTTTGTTGTGCAGTGCAATGCTGGTTCTGCGAAAGTAAGAATTTCTCCATTACGTTTTGTGACGATTCAGCAACACTTCTAAGCGATGATTTGCGGGGCGGAGGTAAGGGGCAATTTTGCCCATTTTGCGCCACAAACCCGGAGCACCTCGATAGGGCGGCGACCGGTAAATGGTTGAAGAGATGTCGTGCAATGGTGCCGATATCCCGCACGGGGCAATGATGGACGCAACACCGATCTTACTGGCTTATCGAGATGGCCGTTACGCGATGTCGGAACTGACGCGCTCCCTGTGCGATTCCACACTTTCAGGTACACCAGATTCATCGAAATCCGGCCGTACTATTGCCGGAATGCGGTCAAATGAATGCTGGAATGCCGTGCGATATTTCTCAACAACGAGACTGGCGGCGCAAAAGGCGTTGACCGGTAAAAATTGGATGGCAAGCCGCGCAGCAGCGAGCGGTGCCGTAAATCAGGTCCAGACGATTTGTGTTGAGCGCGGTAATGCCGCGACGCATGCGTTCCGGGCAAGGGAAGTGCACTGTCATGTTCATCATTGATCGCTTCGCAGCCCCGATGTTCGGGATTGGCCTTGCATTGAGCGCCATGACCCTGCCTTGTCATGCTTTCGATACAAGCAATGAGATGAACCAGGATTCGAGTCCGTTCGATCTCTTCAAGTTTGGTTTTTCTGCTTACAAGAACGGCCACAAGGATGAAGCGGTCAAAGCATTGCGGTTTGCTGCGGAAAAGGGGCATCAGGGCGCAAACTGGAAACTCGGCCGCATGTATGCGGAAGGTGATGGCGTCAAGGAAGATGACTACGAAGCCTACAAGATGTTCGAGCAGGTGGTGCATGAAGGTGCTGAGCAGGGCACTGAAAATGAAAGCTACGTCGCCGATGCCCTTGTTGCGCTCGCCGGATATGTAAAGCGCGGCATTCCGAATTCTCCTATCCGCTCCAATCCGGGTGCTGCGCGCGACCTTTATCTGCAGGCTGCATCGAATTTCGGTGACTCCGATGCCCAGTTTGAACTCGGCAAGATGCTGATGAAGGGCGAGGGCGGTCAACCCAATCCAAATCAGGCGGCGCGGTGGTTCCGTCTTTCGGCCCAGAAAGGCCATGCAGGGGCACAAGCCATGCTCGGCAACCTCCTGTTTCAGGCTGGCAAGACGGTGCGTGGCTTGGCCATGATGACAGCCGCTTTTGAGCGTGCGTCCAAACAGGATCGTGTCTGGATCGGCGATATTCAGGAACAGGCATTTTCCATTGCTGATGAGGCGGACCGGCGTACGGCGATTGTCCTTGCCGAAGACATCATCAAAACAGGCGATTTCTGAAGCGCCTGGCTCGATCCTGCCTGCGTAAAGCGGCACCTAATCAGACTATGGAAATTGCAACGGGCACGTGATCCGAGGGTTTTTCCCAGGCGCGGACATGTTTCTCGATGCTCGCAGATTCAAGTCTGTTGGCCGCTTCCGGCGAGAGCATGAGGTGATCGATGCGGATGCCATTGTTCTTTTGCCATGCGCCAGCCTGATAATCCCAGAAGGTATAGATTCCCGCCGCATCGGTTACGGAACGCACGGCATCCGTAAAGCCGAGATTTTCAAGGCGACGAAAAGCCTGGCGTGTTTCCGGCTGAAAAAGCGCATCATTCACCCATGCTTCCGGGTGCTTGGCATCCTTCGGCTCCGCAATGACATTATAATCGCCGGCAAGCACCAGCGGTTCTTCCAGCGCGAGCCGGCTTTCTGCCCAACGCTCCAGGCGTTCCATCCAGCGCAACTTGTAAGGAAATTTCTCCGTATCGATGGGATTGCCGTTGGGCAGATAGAGCGAAACAACACGGATAGCGCCTGTTTCCGTCGAGAATACCGCTTCGATGAAACGGGACTGTTCGTCGGTATCTTCGCCGGGCAGACCGCGCGTGACCTCGTCAGGCGTCTTCTTCGACAAAATGGCTACACCGTTGAAGCCTTTCTGGCCGTGGGTTTCGATGTGATAGCCCAGTGCTTCTATCTCGGCCCGCGGGAACAGCTCGTCGACAGATTTGATTTCCTGCAGGCAGACGATGTCCGGATTTGACTCCTGCAACCACGCCGTCAGGACTTCGATCCGCGCTTTCACACCATTGATGTTCCAGGTAACAATTTTCATGGGAAACAACGACTTTGCTGAGTTTTTGATTGCGCGAAAATCGATATCAATCTCTACCGATCATGGGCGGAACGATACGCGCGCCTCAGGCAGCGGGTCAAGCGGTGAGGCGGCAATCAAAACCACGCTGCACATGTTCCTGACAGGTGATGCCATGGGCAAAATCCACTGAAGACTCGCCTGCAAACAAAAAGCCGCCCGGGAGGCGGCTTTTGCACAACATTAAATCGGCAGGTCAGACGGAAAAACTGGTTCCGCAACCGCAGGACGAGGTCGCGTTGGGATTGCGGATCTGGAAGGACTGCCCCATCAGATCGTCGATAAAATCGATTTCGGAGCCGCCGATGTACGGAAGTGATATTGAATCAATCAGAACCTTTGCACCCAGCTTCTCTATGACGATATCGTCGGCGTCCTGTGCATCAACGAGATCATACTTGTAGGAAAAGCCCGAGCAGCCACCACCCTCGACAGAAATGCGCAGCGCAGTCTTGTCCGGGTCGGATTTCAGAATTGCCGAAATGCGCTTTGCAGCGGCATCGGATACGGAAACATTCATTGCATCACTCATTTCTTCACGCTCCAAATGCGAACAAGTTCGCCGCGCTCCGGCTCAAGTTGACATTGTCATGTCACATCTTGCCATTCATCATACACCATAGCTAAGAATTGGCGACCGCGAAGTCAACGACCAGAGCGGTTGCAAAGTGGAAAGGCACTCAATTCAATCATGTCGATGCAGGGAATTGGCTTCGGATACAGGGAGAGGGCACCCTATGCCTGCGATCCGCAGCGTAGTCGTGGACGGCTTGTTCCGGAAAGCGAGAGTCCGACGCGCACGGTTTTTCAGCGCGACCGCGACCGGATTATCCATTCCACGGCCTTCCGGCGTCTTAAACACAAGACGCAGGTCTTCATCGCGCACGAGGGCGATCATTATCGTACCCGACTGACCCATACGATTGAAGTGGCCCAGATTGCCCGCGCCTTGGCCCGCTCCATGCGGCTGGATGAAGATCTGGCGGAAGCCATCGCTCTGGTCCACGATTTCGGTCATACGCCGTTCGGTCATACGGGCGAGGACGCCCTGAATGAACGTATGAAGGATTTTGGCGGTTTTGACCACAATGCCCAGTCATTGCGTATCGTGACCAATCTTGAAAAGCGTTACGCAGAATTCGATGGGCTGAACCTGACGTGGGAGACACTGGAGGGGCTGGTGAAGCATAACGGCCCGCTGACGGGGCCGGATGGCCAGGGGCTGAAGCATCCTGTACCTGCGGCTATTTTGGAATATAACAGCCAATACGATCTCGAACTCGGCCGCTTTGCTTCGCTTGAGGCACAGTGCGCAGCTATTGCGGATGATATTGCCTATAACGCGCATGATATTGATGATGGCTTGCGCTCGGGGCTTCTGTCGCTGGATGCACTGGAGGATGTGGCACTGACCGGTGACATCCTGCGCGCTGTGAGAGAGAAGTATCCTGTTCTGGATGATGTCCGCACATCGCACGAGATCGTCAGGCGACAGATCACAATCATGGTCGAGGATGTTATCGCGACGGCGCAGATGAATCTGGACGCACTTCAACCGCTATCCGTGGATGATATTCACAACGCTGGTCGCATGCTGATCGGGTTTTCCGACGCCATGCGCGCGAAGGAAAAGCTGCTCAAGTCATTTCTCTACAAGAATCTCTATTTTCACGAGAGCGTCATCCGTATCAGAAAATCCGCTGACAAAATCGTGAGAGATCTGTTCGATGCCTATATGGCCGATGAGCAGACGATGCCGGAAGGCTGGCGGGATGGGCAAAAACAGGACGATTTGGCCGCGCGTGCGCGGCTTGTTGCCGATTTTCTTGCCGGGATGACCGATACGTATGCTGTGCGCGAGCATCGTCGCTTGTTTGACCACACGCCCGAATTGGCTTAAGCGAAGGGCCAATCGTGGTCGAATGACCGCATCAATTTGAAAAACCCGATCGAGTATAACGTCATGAACATCTTCGCCGATTTCGACGCGCGGATTAAAAAAGCCCTGCAAGCGCTTGAACTGAAAACAATTGATGGCGCCGATGTGGATCTTTCCCGCGTTGGTGTAGAGCCTCCGCGCGATCCCAGCCACGGTGATATCGCGACGAATGCGGCTATGGTTCTTTCCAAAGCTGTTGGCCAAAATCCGCGTGAACTGGCTGTCAAAATCGGAGATGCGCTGAAAAATGACCCGGATGTTGGCTCCGTTGACGTTGCTGGACCGGGTTTTATCAATCTGCGTCTCAAGGATACCTATTGGCACAGGCAATTGGCAGGTATGCTGGGTGCCGGTCTCGACTATGGCCGCTCGAAGCTGGGCTATGGCCACCGGGTCAATGTCGAGTTTGTTTCAGCCAATCCGACCGGTCCGATGCATGTGGGTCATTGCCGGGGTGCTGTGGTGGGCGATGCTTTGGCCAACCTTCTGTCTTTTGCGGGTTATGACGTTACCAAGGAATATTACATTAACGATGCGGGCGCGCAGATCGATGTCCTGGCCAATTCGGTGATGCTGCGTTACCGCGAAGCGCTTGGTGAACACATCGGCGACATTCCGGCCGGGCTTTATCCGGGCGACTACCTCGTTCCGGTAGGGCAGGCACTTGCCGCGGATTACGGCACAAAGCTTCTGGCGATGCCGGAAGAAGAAGCGACGGCGATCATCAAAGACCGGACCATTGATGCAATGATGGCGATGATCCGGGACGATCTTGCATCGCTCAACGTGCATCATGATGTGTTTTTCTCCGAGCGGACGCTGCATGCTGATAATGCCAAGCAGATCAGGTCAGCGATCAACGATCTGACCCTGAAGGGCCATGTCTACAAGGGCAAGCTGCCACCACCCAAGGGCCAGGTGCCCGAGGATTGGGAAGACCGCGAGCAAACCCTGTTCCGTTCGACGGATGTCGGCGACGATATCGACCGGCCATTGGTGAAGTCCGATGGGCAGTTCACCTACTTTGCTGCCGATGTTGCCTATTTCAAGGACAAGTACGACAGGCATTTCGATGAAATGATCTACGTGCTGGGTGCTGATCATGGAGGATACGTCAAGCGGCTTGAGTCGCTGGCTCGCGCCGTTTCCGGCGGTACGGCCAAGTTGACCGTTCTCATATGCCAACTCGTCAAGCTCTATCGCGATGGCGAACCGGTGCGGATGTCCAAGCGTTCAGGTGAATTCGTTACCTTGCGCGACGTGGTTGAGGAAGTCGGGCGCGATCCGGTTCGGTTCATGATGCTGTACCGGAAGAATGATGCCCCGCTTGATTTCGACTTCGCGAAGGTCACCGAGCACTCCAAGGACAATCCGGTATTCTATGTTCAGTATGCTTCCGCCCGGTGCCATTCCGTATTCCGGCAGGCAATCGAACAACTCGGATTGGGTGAAGAATCACTTGCGGCAAGTGCCCAGCACTTTGGTTTATTGACCGATGAAAGCGAAATCGCGCTTATCCGCAAGGTGGCCGAATATCCCCGCTTGATTGAAACAGCAGCCGTCCATCAGGAGCCGCACAGGCTGGCTTTCTACCTTTATGACCTCGCAAGTTCGCTCCATGCGCAGTGGAATAAAGGAACCGAAAATGCGGACTTACGTTTTATTAAGGTTAACGATCCAAACTTGTCCCAAGCCAGGCTAGGGCTGGTTCAGGTTGTTTCTAAGGTTTTGACGTCCGGATTGTCTATCATTGGTGCGGACGCCCCAACCGAAATGCGCTGAAAGGCGTGGAAATCCTGTCAACTTTTGCCCACATTGCGCTGGTATGGCCAATGCGTGACGTTTTTTGACGTCCATAGTTGAGAGTACAGGATTAACGCCATGGCGGACAACTATCTTCAGCGTTCTCACCGGCAGGATGATTCGCGAATCGGTAACGACGATCCTCTGATGGAGCTTTCCCGCATCATGGGAACGCCCGCAGAAGAGGAAAACTCTGCGACTGGTTCCAGTGAGGATCTTGCTATGGATCTGGAGCGCGAGCTCATGGGTGACTTCGACGAGCACCCGGAGACAGTCGCCCACACTGCGGACACCGTGCACGATCACAGTCCTGCGGCAGCGCAGGATCCTTTCGCGGATTTCGATCTTCAGGATGCGGTAGAACGGGAATTGATGTCGAATGAGGAACCTTCTCATTCACATCCTGTCGCGGAACCGGTTCGTCAGGTGGTTTCCGAACCGGCTGCGATCTATGAAGAGGCCGATTATGCCGATTATGAGGCGGAAACGGCCTATGTGGATAGCGAAGCGGGCGAGGGCGTTGATACCAGCGAGCCGGTGAGTTTCACACCGGAGCCACCTGCACCTCGCACGGAGCCTGCCGCGCTTTATACGGAAGAGCATGTTCAGCCCGAGCGTGCAATTGTCGCCGCACCATCGCTCAGCCTCGAGGACGAGCTGGAGACACTTCTGGCCGGTTCCGCGAAACCTGTGATCCAGCGTTCCGGCAATGCGTCCTGGGGTTACGGCTCGCAAGCGCCGGTTGCCGGCCGCACGGAAGCTGCTCCTGTTATCAGCCGGGCAACAGCGTACGTGCCGCCTGCGGCCCAGCCGGCTCCCGTAGCTGCACCACCGGCTTATGTACCGGAACCAGTCGCCTATCAGGCGCCTGCTGCCTATGAGCCTGTACAGGTACAGGAAACCGCTCCGGTTCAGGACGATCCGCTTGACGATTTCGATACTGAAGAGCTGATGGCAGCTTTTGATGATTTCGAAGTGCCGATGGACATCGAGGACACTGTGGCCGAGCCACAGGCAGAAGCGCGGGCTGAGGAGATCGAACTTCCCCGTTACCAAAACCCTGTTCAATCCTATGACGCTTTTCATGAGCCAGCTCCCGTGGCTGCTCTACCCGAACCTGTGGCCGAAACCCATCATTTGCCCGAGCCGCAGGATTTGAGCGGTTACGCGGATGAACTTGATCGTGCTGCCTCTTCCATTGCTTCTGCACCGGATGTTCATACGATGGCCGTCACGGAAAACCGTGTCGAACCCACGGAAACTCTGGATTTGCCCGAGGTGCATTACGAGGATGATGTTCCGCAGCACAATGGTCTGGGTGAATTGGAGACCGAATTCGCTGAAGTTTTCGGCTCCATAGAAGCTGAAGATCCCCGCGCCGCCCATGCCGCGCCGCAGGAAGAAGCGCAGCCTGCTGCTGCGCCCAAGGATGAATATGCCGATATTTTTGCCGACGTGTTTGGCAATGAGGCTGAGAAGGGTGGCTATACTCCGGCAAACTATGCTGCTGCCGGCGCTGGAGTCGCTGCCGCGGCAGCTGGTTTGGCCGCGGCCGGCCATCAGGCGCGCCCGGTCGCCAGCAACTATAGCAATGGTCCCGAAGACGATATGGACTTTGGCTACGATCCAAAGCGCGATGACGTCGGAATGGCTGCCACAGCCTATGCTCAGCCCGCGGTGCGCAAACGCAGCTTTGTCGTGCCGGGCGCTGTGGCCGCCGCTGTTCTCATCGCTGTTTCCGGCGCTGTCGCTTATAAGTGGACCAGTGGTTCGAGCGGAACGCCCGTTGTGATCATGGCGGACAAGACTCCGATCAAGGTTCAGCCTGAGACCGCAGCCACTGCAACCGCGCCTGCGCAGGACAAGATCGTCTATGAAAAGGGCGCGACGGCCGATACCTCGCCGCCAAAGCAGCAGCAGCTCGTAACCACCCAGGAACAGCCGGTTGATCTGGCTGCCGACGAGGACGAGGATGTAACGGGCAGTGATGTTGCAAGCAACAAGGCCGAGGAGCGGGTTGATCCTGCTGCCGCGAATGTTGCCTCGACAGATCAGCAGGCACAACCGAACAACGCAATTGCGCCGCGCAAGGTTCAGACCATGGTCGTGAAGCCCGATGGTACAATGGTTGCTGCCATTCCGCAGGCAGCGGACCCTGTCAGTTCCGGTCCGGCTGCTGCACCTGTTGCACGCCCGGCACCGGCCACAGCTTCGGCTCCCGTAAACGCCATGCCTGACGGTAACGATCAGATCGGTTCGCTCGCTGCTGCAAGCAACCCGGCTACACCACCACGGCCGGCGGTCGAACCATTGGTTGCCAAGCCACAGGTTCCGGCTTCCGGCAAGCTTCCAGCCAAAGCAGTTGAAACGAAGAAGATCACCTCCGAAACGGTTGCCTCTGTCTCGCCAAAGAATGTTCCGGTCGTCGATCGTCCGGCGGATCAGCCTTTGAATGTAGTCGACCGGGTTGCTCCGCAGAAGGCGGCCGCCCCCACTCAGCAGGTCGCATCGGCTGCTACACCAGGCGGTTATTTGATCCAGGTCGCTTCGCAGCCGACGGTCGAAGGCGCACAGAAGACCTACGCGTCATTGTCACAGCGCTATCCCGGTGTGATCGGTGGTCGTGGCGTAGACATCAAGCAGGCCGAGATTGCGGGCAAAGGCACATTCTTCCGTGTCCGCATTCCGGCAGGCAGCAAGGATGATGCGGTCAATTTGTGCACCAAGTACAAGTCGGCCGGTGGCAGCTGCTTTGTGACCCAGTAAGTTCCAGCGCATAAACAGACAAAGGCGGCCATTGGCCGCCTTTTCCTTTTTTGCATCAACACAGTAGACTCTGCGCATGAGCGAATCAAAAGCATGGATTGCCGGTACGTCCGGTTTGAAGCTGACTCCGGATGAAATCGCATTCTTTCGCGATGAACGTCCCTGGGGTTTTATATTGTTTGCCCGCAATGTCAGTGAGGTGGCACAGGTCGAGGATTTGACCGCTCATCTGCGCGATCTGGTCCGGCGTGAGGAAGCCCCTGTGCTGATCGATCAGGAAGGCGGGCGGGTTCAGCGTTTGCGGCCGCCATTGGCGCCGAATTACCCTGCCGGTTCTGCACTGGGTGCGCTCTTCAAGCAGGATGAAGAGGCGGGATTGCGGGCTGCATGGCTGTTGTCACGCCTTCATGCGTTTGACCTTCTGAAGCTTGGTATCAACGTTGATTGCCTTCCTGTACTGGATGTACCGGTCGAAGGCGCCAACGAAGTCATCGGCAGCCGTGCCTATGGCAAGCATCCGGAAATCGTTACGGCCATGGGCCGGGCTGCGGCAGAAGGGCTTGTTGCTGGCGGGATGCTGCCTGTCGTGAAGCACATTCCGGGGCATGGTCGTGCATTTGCCGACACGCATCATGAGTTGCCGACCGTGACGACTCCGCTCGAAGAGCTTGCAGAGCATGACTTCGCGCCATTCCGCACCCTTGCCCATTTGCCGATGGCCATGAGCGCCCATGTGATCTTCTCTGCCATCGATCCCAAGAACCCGGCAACGACATCGGGCAAGGTTGTGGAAGAGATCATTCGCGGCCATATCGGTTTTGATGGGCTCCTGATGAGCGACGACGTGTCGATGAACGCACTTTCTGGGGATTATGTTGACCGGACCAAAGCAATCTTTGCGGCCGGACTCGATATCGTGCTTCACTGCCACGGTATTATGGAGCAAATGACGGCCGTTGCCTCCTGTACTCCTGAGCTGAACGGCAAGGCACTGGAGCGGACGCAACGGGCTATCAAATATGCGAAGAAGCCGGATGCTTCGGACGAGGCGGAAATCCGGGAAGAGTTCCAGCGCTTCTTCGAAGCGGTGGCATAGAAGCGAGAGAGAGTTGACGGCGACGGAACAGAAAACCAATGGCAATACCGCAGCACCCATGGAGGCGCTGTGGGAAAGCACATCGGATCGCGGTGTCAGCGAGCCGTCGCTGCTGATTGATATCAAGGGCTTTGAAGGTCCGCTTGACCTGCTTCTGCATCTGGCGCGCAACCAACGGGTTGATCTCGCCCGTATTTCCGTACTCGCTCTGGTTGAGCAATATTTGATCTTCATCCGTCAGGCGCAGGCCCTGCGGCTCGAACTTGCCGCCGATTATCTCGTCATGGCCGCATGGCTGACCTATCTCAAATCCAAGCTGCTGATCCCGAAAGCCCCCGGCGACGAGGGAGAGAGCGGAGAGGAACTGGCGGCAACGCTGCAATTCCGGCTGAAGCGTCTGGAAGCAATGCGCGATGCGGCGACCAAGCTGGTCAACCGCAATCGTCTCGGTAGGGATATATTTGCCCGAGGCATGCCGGAAGCCGTCATTGTTGATCAAACCAACATCTATTCGGCGACGCTGTATGAACTTCTGACGGCCTATGCGTCGCAGCGGCAGAAGCAGGCCATTTCCCACGTGCAGATTGCACGCCGCAGCGTTTGGTCCCTGAAAGAAGCGCGAACGATCCTGATGCGTCTCATTGGCGAGATGAAAGACTGGACGGCGCTGGATCAATACCTCCTCGATTTCATCGCTTCGCCCAGCGAGCGCGCAACGGTGCTTGCCAGTTCTTTTGCCGCCAGCCTTGAGATGGTTCGGGAAGGGCATGTGGAAATTCAGCAGACGGGTGCGTTCAAGCCGATTTTCCTGCGTGACCGTGCACCAAGGCCAGCGGAAAAGACCGGACAACCTCCGCTCACAACCATGAGGGATGTGGCCAATGGTTGAAAACGGTCCTATGCATATCCAGCATGACAATGACGAAAGCGATCTGCAGAAATCGGAATGGGCATCGGCTATCCCGGTGTCTGAGGCGTTGCGGATGGCGGAGGCCATTCTGTTCGCTTCGGCCGAACCGGTGACGGTGAGGGCGCTGGAAGAGCGTCTTCCTTCCGGGATCGATGTGCCGGCTCTCCTGGGAGAACTGCAATCCATCTATGCCAAGCGCGGCATCAATCTCTTGCAGGTCGGCGGCGCCTGGGCCTTCCGTACCGCCGCTGATCTTGCCTTCCTGATGAACCGCGAGGCGGTGCAGCAAAAGAAGCTCTCCCGCGCTGCGCTCGAAGTTCTTGCGGTGATTGCCTATCACCAGCCGGTCACCCGCGCGGAGCTTGAAGATATTCGCGGCGTGGAAACGTCAAAGGGTACGCTGGATGTGCTGATGGAAACGGGCTGGATCAAGTTTCGCGGGCGCAGGCGTACACCGGGGCGGCCGATAACCTATGGTACAACCGGCTCGTTCCTCGATCATTTCGGGTTGCAGGAAGTGCGTGATCTACCGGGAATTGACGAATTGCGCGGAGCGGGACTTCTGTCAGCGCGGATGCCAGCCAATTTCGCCATTCCGGTGCCGGTCAATGATCCGGATGAGCTGACAGAGGACGAGGATCCACTGACGGATATCGATCTTGAAGAGCTTGGACTTTTGACGCCGCGTGTAGAACACGATTGAATTTTTATTTGCCATATTTGTGCGCAATGGTGGCGTAGACATGCCAGTTCGTGAAATTCGTGACGAAGATTTCAATTCGCACTTGCGCTGAACAAACATGAATGTGAAACAACAATATGCACTTGTGTTTGAAAAGCACGGGGAAAAGGCATAGATGAGCTCAAACTGTTGAGCGAATGCGAGGGTAAGATGGGTAGTTTTTCAATTTGGCATTGGCTGATCGTTCTGGCGATCGTGCTTCTGGTTTTTGGTCGCGGCAAGATTCCCGAATTGATGGGTGATGTTGCAAAGGGTATCAAGAACTTCAAGAGCGGCATGAGCGACGACGATACGGCTGAAAATTCCAAGACGATCGACAATCAGCCGAACCAGCCGGTAAATTCCGTCAAGGAAAAGACGACAAAGTCCTAAGTGGCTGAGAATAGCCTTGTCCTGCGCGCGGCCTCGCTGCCGCGTCGTGGCTGGAGCATGATGAATGTTTGAAGTTGGTTGGTCGGAAATCCTGGTGATCGTGATCGTCTTGATCGTGGTGGTCGGGCCAAAGGATTTGCCTAAAATGCTGCGCGCCTTTGGCAAGGCAACGGCCAAGTTTCGCGCCACGGCGGGTGAATTCAGGCGACAGTTCGACGAAGCCCTCAAAGAGGCCGAACTCGATGACGTCAGGGATATCATCAACGATGCCAAGAGCCTCGATCCACGCAATGACATCCGCAAAGTTTTCGATCCCGTGCGCACCATCGGCGAAGAGATCCGCTCGACGCTGAAGGACGGTGGCACGGCGGCGAAAGACAATATTGCGGTCCCGGATCCCTCGGCTCCGGGCGCCACACCGGTGCAGCCACAGGTCATGGAGCCTGTTGCGCCGTTGATGACTGCCGCGACACCGAAAAAACCAGGCCGGACAGCCAAACCGAAAGCCGCTGCTGAAAACGCACCTGCTGCTGCCGCCGTGGTCAAGAAAGTCGCGTCAGCCAAAACTGCGGTAAAAGCAGCTCCTGCCAAAGTTGCAGCCAAAACTGCTCCAGCCGGGACACCGGCAAAAGCATCTGTAAAGGCTGCTCCAGCAAAAAGAACGGCAAAGCCGCAGGCCAAAGCCAAAGCTGGCGATACGGGGACACAATCGTGAGCAAGGCCGAAGACGAAATTGACAAGAGCTCAGCCCCGCTGATCGAACACCTCATAGAACTGCGCCGCCGTCTGATCTGGGCATTGCTGGCGTTCTTTGTAGCGTTTCTGGTGTGCTTCCACTTCGGCAAGCAGTTGTTCAACCTTCTGGTTATTCCGTACCAGTGGGCTGTCGGCTGGGCCGGTTTCGATCCGTCCAAGGCGCAGCTGATCTATACGGCACCGCAGGAGTTTTTCTTCACTCAGGTCAAAATCGCCATGTTTGGCGGTATTGTGCTGGCATTTCCGGTCATCGCCTCGCAAATCTACAAGTTTGTTGCGCCGGGCCTGTACAAGAATGAACGGATGGCGTTCCTGCCATTCCTGATTGCATCACCGGTCCTGTTTCTCATGGGCGGCGCGCTGGTTTATTTCTTTTTCACGCCCATGGTCATGTGGTTCTTCCTTGCCATGCAGCAGACAGGCGGCGCCGGCGAAGTGCAAATCTCGCTGCTGCCCAAGGTTTCCGAATATCTCAGCCTGATCATGACGCTGATTTTTGCATTCGGTCTCGTGTTTCAGTTACCTGTGGTAACGACACTGCTGGCCCGGGTCGGGATTGTCGGTTACGAGGGCCTGAGGTCAAAGCGCAAATACGCTATTGTCATTGCCTTTATTGTCGCGGCGGTTATTACACCTCCGGACCCGCTCAGCCAAATCGGTCTTGCACTCCCGACGATCCTTCTCTACGAGATTTCCATCTGGATGGCGCGTCTGATCGAGAAAAAGCGTGAGGCAGCGGATGCCGAGGCAAAATCAGGCTCCAGCGATAGCGATATCTCTTCCTGACGCAGCTACCGGTTTCGCCGGACAATCACGTCCTCATTCCAACGACCACTCCAAGACGGCTTTAATACCATGCTCGACATCAAATGGATCCGCGAGAATCCGCAAGCGCTTGACACAGCTCTGGCAAAACGGGGCGTCGAGCCTCAGTCGTCCCGGTTGATCGATCTGGATGAAAAGCGTCGCCAGCACATCGCGAAACTGCAGGATGCCCAGGAACGCCGCAATGCGGCGTCCAAGGAGATCGGCAAGGCTATGGGTGCCAAGGATCAGGCAACGGCTGACCGTCTGAAGGCGGAGGTGGGCGAGATCAAGGTATTCCTGCAGTCTGCCGAAGAGGAAGAGCGTCAGCTCGACCGCGCGTTGAACGATGCGCTTGCTGTCCTTCCCAATCTTCCGCTCGACGGTGTTCCGGTCGGCAAGGACGAAAGCGGCAATGTCGAGACGCGCCGCGTCGGTCACCTCAAGAACTTCTCCTTTGAACCCAAAGAGCATTTCGAGATCGGTGAAAATCTTGGCTATATGGATTTCGAGCGCGCGGCCAAACTATCCGGTAGCCGCTTTACCGTTCTGAAGAGCCAGCTGGCACGTCTGGAGCGCGCACTTGGTCAGTTCATGATTGATCTGCACACGACAGAGCACGGCTATACCGAGGTTAATCCGCCGCTTCTGGTCAATGCGGACGTGCTGTATGGCACTGGCCAGTTGCCGAAATTTGAAGAGGATCTCTTCAAGACCACCGACGGCCGCTATCTGATCCCGACAGCCGAAGTACCGCTGACCAATCTTGTGCGGGAAGAAATTCTCGACATTCGCGATCTGCCGATCCGCATGACGGCGTTGACCGCCTGTTTCCGGTCTGAGGCTGGGTCGGCCGGCCGCGACACGCGTGGCATGCTGCGCCAGCATCAGTTCATGAAAGTCGAGCTTGTGTCCGTGACGGACGCCGAAAGCTCCGTTGCGGAACACGAGCGTATGACTGCCTGCGCCGAAACAGTGTTGAAGCGGCTTGATCTGTCGTTCCGCACGATGACCCTGTGCACTGGCGATATGGGCTTTGGCGCGCAGAAGACCTACGATCTGGAAGTCTGGCTTCCCGGTCAGAAGGCCTATCGTGAAATCTCTAGCTGCTCCGTCTGTGGTGATTTCCAGGCGCGTCGCATGAATGCGCGTTATCGTCCTGAGGGCGAGAAATCGACCCGTTTTGTTCACACGTTGAATGGTTCGGGCACGGCTGTCGGACGCGCACTGATCGCTGTGGTTGAAAATTATCAGAATGAAGACGGCAGTGTAACGGTTCCTGAAGCACTTGTGCCTTACATGGGCGGATTGAAACGAATCGAAAAAGCCACATAGGAGAGGGCGATGCGCATTCTGCTGACCAACGATGATGGTATTCATGCGGAAGGTCTTGCTGTTCTAGAACGCATCGCCCGCCAGCTTTCCGATGACGTCTGGGTAATTGCACCGGAAACGGATCAGAGCGGCCTTGCGCATTCGCTGACACTTTCAACGCCGTTGCGTCTGCGCGAGATTGATGATCGTCATTATGCCGTGCGTGGCACGCCGACCGACTGCGTGATCATGGGCGTCAAGCACCTGATGCCGGAAGCGCCGGACCTGATCCTGTCCGGGGTCAATTCCGGCTCGAATACCGCCGACGATGTGACCTATTCCGGCACGATCGCTGCGGCAATCGAAGGCACCTTGCTTGGTATCAATTCCATCGCCCTGTCGCAGGAATACAACCTCAACGGCGGCACACGTATCCTGCCATGGGAAGTTGTCGAGCAACGGGCACCAGCCCTTCTGAAGAAGCTTCTCGAGGTTGAACTCGCCAAGGGCGTGCTGCTCAATGTGAATTTCCCGAGTTGCAGCGGCGGAGAACTGGCCGGTGTTCGCGTCACCGCACAGGGCAAGCTCTCCCATGGATTGACTATTGAAGAACGGCAGGACGGACGCGGATTGCCCTATTACTGGTTGCGTTATGGCCGCGGCAAGGACGAGCCTGCGGAAAACAGCGATGTGGCCGCAATCCGCAAGAATTACATTTCGATAACGCCGCTTCAGCTCGATCTGACGGCACACGAAATGCGCCAGACTTTGGAGGATGCGTTCGCATGAAGCCTGCGTTGTCAGAACGGGAAGGCTTTGCCGCCTTCGTCCTGCGCATGCGGTCTTTGGGACTGAGTGACCAGCGGCTCATGGGGGCTTTTGAAGCGACGCCTCGCATGGCTTTTGTTTCCGGCAATCTGGGAACACAGGCCTATGGCGACCGGATGCTGCCCATAGAGTGCGGGGAGTTCATGGAAGGGCTTGATCTGCAGGCGCGATTGATCAAGGCGCTTGATCTCGAGCCGACGCACCGGGTCCTGGAAATCGGCACCGGCACCGGGTTCACCGGCGCGATCATGGCGCGGCTTGCCGGCCGTGTACTGTCGATTGAACGCTATCGCACGTTGATTGAACTCGCCCAGCAGCGCCACCAGACATTGAAGATCGAAAATATCTTCATCAAGCACGCCGATGGCAAGCTCGGTCTTACTCATGATGGTCCGTTCGACCGGATTATTGTCTGGGCTGCGTTTGAAAGCATGCCGCGGCAGTTTGTTGATCTTCTCTCTTCCAACGGTGTGATGATTGCGCCGATCGGACCCGTGGACGGCAAGCAGGTGATGTCGCGTCTCTCCAAAATCGGCAGCCGTTTCGAGCGTGAGGATATGATGCCCGCGCGCTTCCTCCCTCTGCTTGATGGTGTCGCGACGGCCCTTTAACGGGGAGGTTCCGCCACAGGTTTGGCGCAACCCTTTACGGGTTTGGTGAATCTTTTACAAATTTTTTGCTCGTTTTAACGGTCGGGTAACATTAACGCGGTTTAATGGCTCAATATTCTTGTATTGAGTACGGGCGGGATAAGCGATGCGTTTGAGTGTACTAGACAAAGCGTCACGGCGGCTGGCACTGAATGCCAGCATTCTCATGATTGCCGGTTTGGCTGCCGGTTGCAGCTCCGGAGTGTCGCGCTTCACCAGCGCTGACTTCAGCTCCGGCTACAGCGATAACCAGCGTTCGATCATTCAGTCTCCGAATTCTGGTTCGCGAGGCTACACGCCCCCGGTTGATTCAACCTACACGGCGTCGGTCAACCGCAACGCGGTTCCACCAGCAGGGGGTGTCCAGCGCGGCAGCCTGCCGCCAGTGGGTGCTGCAAGTGCTTCGGCGCTTCCGCCGGTCTCCTCGCAGCCGATGCGCCCGGCATTGGCACCCGCAGCAACCCACACGGCTCCCGTCCGCCAGCAGGTCGCCTCGGCACAGCCCATGGGTAACGTTCAGGCACCGCCGCTTGCATCGTCAACCGGTTCGCTGAAGACACCCGATGGCCGCGAAGCGCGCATGCCGACAAATCCATCGCAAGGACAGGTGCCTGCCAATACGGCTGCCATCCTTCCACAGACCCCGCAGGTCAAGGACAGGAACGGTGCCGCTTCGGCTACGCCGGCGAGCCATGGTGGTGCTTACACCGTCCAGAGCGGTGATACACTGCATGCGATCTCTCGCAAGACAGGCGCCAATGTCGAGGCCATCAAGCAGGCCAACAACATGAAGGACGGTACTGTCCGTGTCGGGCAGTCTCTGGTCATTCCGGCGTCAAGTGCCTCGATGGCGCAGAATGTTGCTGCCAACATGAAGGCGAAGGGCTCGATCGATCAGGTCAAGACTGCCGCGACGCCTCCGGTTGAACAGCCCAAGGTTGTTGCAAGCACGGCACCGAATGCAGCGACGACTGCCCCGGCCGCGCCGCAGGCAGACGGTCAGGCTAAGCCTTACACGCCGCCACAGGCGAGCGAAAAGGTGATCGATGATGCGGAGAAGGATGTTGCCTCGGCACCATCCGCCACGGGTGCCTCGCAGATGCGCTGGCCGGTGCGCGGCCGTGTGGTCGCCAATTACGGCAAGGGCAATGATGGTATCGATATTTCGGTTCCGGAGGGTACACCGATCAAGGCCGCTGAAAACGGCGTGGTCATCTATTCCGGCGATGGCCTGAAGGAATTCGGCAACACGGTTCTCGTTCGTCATGACAACGGTCTGGTCACGGTTTACGGCAATGCGAGCAAGCTGAACGTGCAGCGTGGACAGAAGGTCAAGCGCGGCGAAGAACTCGGCCGCTCCGGCATGAGCGGTAACGCCACCTCGCCGAAGCTGCACTTCGAGGTCCGGAAGAATTCGACGCCAGTCGATCCTTCGAAGTACCTGGAATCCTGATCAAATCAGGTTTGAATCAAAGGACCCGCGTAGCGATACGCGGGTCTTTTTGTTTGTCAGAGCTTTTTGCCCAGCCGTCCGGCAAGGTCCTGCGTAAACTGCCAGGCGACACGCCCGGAGCGTGAACCGCGGGTCGTCGACCATTCCAGCGCTTCCGCGTGCAATTCTTCCTTCGGCATTGGCAAGTCGAAATGTGCGGCATAGCCGTCAATCATTGAGAGATAGTCGTCCTGACTGCACTTGTGGAAACCGAGCCACAAGCCAAAGCGGTCCGACAGGGAGACCTTTTCTTCAACGGCTTCCGATGGGTTTATGGCTGTTGAACGTTCATTCTCGATCATATCGCGCGGCAGGAGATGCCGGCGGTTCGAGGTGGCGTAGAAGATTACATTGTCCGGGCGGCCTTCGACACCGCCTTCCAGTGCTGCCTTCAATGACTTGTACGAGGTGTCGTCATGATCGAAGGAGAGGTCATCGCAAAACAGGATGAAACGATATTTTGTGTCCTTGATGGCAGCCATGAGGGCAGGGAGGCTGTCGATATCCTCGCGATGGATCTCAACCAGCTTGAGCGTATTGTCGTTGCCGGGGGCCGCGGCGTTCACAGAAGCATGAACTGCCTTGACCAGGGATGACTTGCCCATGCCGCGCGCGCCCCAAAGCAGCACGTTGTTTGCCTGCAATCCGTCAGCAAAGCGCTTGGTGTTGTCGAAGAGGATGTCGCGGACCCGATCAACGCCACGAATGAGCGAAATATCGACGCGGTTGACCTTGTGAACAGGGTCAAATGCAAGGTGATCAGGGTTCCAGACGAAGCAATCGGCGCCGTCAAGACTGGCTGGTTGCGCTTTTGGCGGTGCCATTCGCTCCAGCACTGCAATCAGACGATCAAGTTTATCTGCCAGCAATTCCTCGGACATTCTTCTCAAGCCTTTGTTTTTTCTGCTTTCAAGCCACTATCATGTTGATGGAAAATCGAAAAGCGGGGTGCGGGATTTTGCACGGTTGCTTTTCCCATTCCAAACATTGTATTGCGCAGGCTCTATAAACATTCAAACACGTATTACTCTGGAGATTGTCTCTATGTTCGTAACTCCCGCATATGCACAGACAACGGGTATCGGTGGTGCGCCGGAAATGCTGATGAGCATCCTGCCATTCATCCTGATTTTCGTGATCATGTATTTCCTGATCATCCGTCCTCAACGCACGCAGATGAAGAAGCGCGAAGAGCAGCTCAAAAACATCCGTCGCGGCGACACCATCGTTACCGGCGGTTTCGTCGCCAAGGTAACGAAAGTGTACGAAGAGACCGGTGAACTCGAAGTTGAAATCGGCGAGGGCGTCAAGGCTCGCGTGATCCGTGCTTTGGTGTCCGATGTGCGCGTCAAAGGCGAACCGGTTGCCGATAACAAGAAATGAGTCATAGTGACAGGGCGGCATCAGGCCGCCCTGTTGATTCTTGAGGTCGCGACTGCATGCTCTACTTTAGCCGCTGGAAGACTCTTCTCATCTGGGCCGTTGTTCTTGTAGGCGTGATCCTGGCTCTGCCAAATCTGTTTACCCCGATCCAGCTGGCAAACCTGCCCAACTGGCTGCCGAAAAAGCAACTCGCGCTCGGCCTTGATCTGGAAGGCGGCTCCCGTATCCGGCTGCAGGTCGACAAGGACAAGCTGGCACAGACCGACGCTGCGATTGAAGTCATGGGCCGCCGTCTGAGCGAGCTTGGCTATACCAACCCCAACGTGGAAAGTCAGAGAAGCGGCCGCGTTCTTGTTGAAGTATCGGGTCTTTATGACTCGCAGTTGCTCAAGGATATTCTGAGCCTCACAGGTCAGCTCAGCTTTCGCATGATCGATACGTCAATGCCGGTGCAGCAGGCTGTTGACGGCACGCCGCCTGACGGAACTGATGTCGTCTATTCCTTTGATGATCCTCCCGTGGCCTATCTGGTCAAGAAAGATCCCATTGTCACCAACGCGAATTTTGTTGGCGCACAGGCGGGTGTCGACACTGCCACACAGCAGCCGGTCATCACATTCAAGCTGGACAGTGCTGGTGCAGAACGGTTCTCCAAGGCAACAAAAGAGAATATCGGAAAGTCTTTTGCCATTGTTCTTGATGATCAGGTGTTGTCTGCGCCGGTTATAAGCGAAGCCATTCCCGGTGATACTGGTCAGATTGCCGGCAATTTCGACCTGTCCGGTGCCAGCAACCTTGCCATCGTCATGCGCGCCGGTGCCTTGCCTGCGCCTGTAACCGTCATTGAAGAGCGTTCGGTTGGGACCGATCTGGGCGCGGCTGCCGTTTCCGCCGGTAAGATTGCCGCGCTTATCGGCGCCGGTCTTGTTATTCTGTTCATGCTTCTGACCTACGGCCTGCTTGGCGTGATTGCGAATATCGCGCTGATCGTGAACATCGTCCTGATCCTGGCTGTTTTGACCATATTCGGCGTTCCGCTCAGCCTTGCGGGTGTTGCGGGTATTGTCCTGACCATTGGTATGGCTGTGGACTCCAACGTTCTGATCTATGAGCGTATTCGTGAAGACAGACGTGCAGGCTTTTCAGTCATTCAGGCCATTGATTCCGGATTTGCCCGGGCACAGGCCACGATCGTTGATGCCAATGTCACCACTTTGATCGCTGCCCTGGTGCTTTTCATTCTGGGCACCGGGCCTGTGCATGGCTTTGCCGTGACGGTCACCATAGGTATCGTGACAACGCTGTTCACGACGTTCACGCTCACGCGCTGGATGGTATCCGCATGGGTACAGTGGTCGAAGCCCAAGGAAGTGCCGCGGGCACCGCTCAAGCTTGTTCCCTACAACACCAGAATACCCTTCATGCGCCTGCGCGGGCTGACGCTCGGTTTCTCGGCGCTGTCCAGCGTTGCGGTCATTGTCCTGTTCATTGTCGTCGGCATGAATTTCGGCATCGATTTCAAGGGCGGGACGATGGTGGAGATTGCCTCCAGTGAAGGGCCGATCGATCTGGACGATGTGTACAGCCGGTTGGATGACCTGAACATCGGCGATGTGAAGATCGAACCGTTCAAATCGGATAATCGCGCGCTCATCACAGTTGGCAGTCAAGGCGAGGGCGAAAATGCCGAGCAGACCGTTGGCGTTAAAATCCGTGGCGAGCTTGATCAGGATTATGAATTCCGACGGGTGGATGTGATTGGTCCGACTGTATCGGGTGAGCTTGCCAAGGCGGGCGGACTGGCTGTTGCGCTCTCTCTCCTGGCAATCTTTGTTTATGTCTGGTTCCGCTTCGAGTGGCACTTTGCCCTTGGCGCGATCATCGCGACTATCCACGATGTGGTGCTGCTGCTTGGCATGTTCATTATCTTCCAGATGGAGTTCAATCTGTGGAGCATCGCGGCGCTTTTGGCCATTGTCGGCTATTCGCTCAACGATACCGTGGTTATCTATGACCGTGTGCGCGAAAACCTGCGGCGGCACGGAAACAGTGTTTCCTTGTCGGCGGTTCTCGATGCCTCTATCAACCAGACCCTGTCGCGTACAATCCTGACGTCTCTGGCCACATTTTTGGCGCTGATCGTTCTTTATGCCTATGGCGGCGACGATATGCGTTCATTTGCCCTGACGATCGCCGTTGGTATCGTCGTTGCGACCTATTCGTCGATCTTTGTCGCCGGTCCATTGCTGATGCTGTTCGGCCTGAAAGGCCGCGATGTGGTCGACGATGCTCGCCCGGCCAACATCGGAGCATAGACGCCGTGGTCAAAGGTATTGAAATCCGCGACGCCCATTTTCCCGGTCGTGCGCCCATCGATGCCTATGGCAATGGCGGGTTCCGGTTTGCGGACATGTCACATCGGGGATCGATCCTGTGCCTGCCATCGGGCATTCACGGCTGGGCGCCGAAGATCGAAACAGCTCTGACAGCAGACGATCTGGCGCTTGTGCTCGAACGGGCTGCGGATATCGAAATTCTGCTGGTGGGGACTGGAACCGAACTGCGGCGTTTGCCGCAGGCTTTGCGTGATGTGCTGCGCGAACACCGCATTTCCTCCGACCCCATGAGTACCGGCGCGGCTGTTCGCACCTATAATGTTCTCCTGGCGGAAGACCGGGCCGTCGCTGCGGCACTGATTGCAGTAGATTAAACCGGTACTTCTCTGTATCCCAGCCCCATGAACGAGAACGAAACCCACTGCTTGCAATTACTGCGGGATGCCGATCCTGACCGTTACCTCTCCGTGCTCTATGCGCCGGAGGGTAAACGTGGTGCATTGGCTGCGCTCTATGCATTCAATGTCGAGATCGCACGTATCCGTGACCTGATCCACGATCCGCTGCCGGGTGAAGTACGGTTGCAATGGTGGCGTGACCTGATCGGCGGCACGGAGCATGGTGAGGTGTCAGGCAACCCGGTAGCTGCGGCTTTGCTGGATGCGATCAAGGCTTACAATCTGCCGCGTGGTGCTTTCGATAACTACTGCGAAGCCCGTATTTTCGATCTCTATGACGATCCTATGCCGAGCCGCAACGACCTGGAAGGTTACTGTGGCGAGACGGCCTCTGCCTTGATCCAGCTTGCCTCCCTTGTGCTTGACCCAGACAAGGCGCCTGCCCATGCGGATGTGGCAGGGCATGCGGGCGTGGCGCAGGCGATTGCCGGGCTCTTACGCCTGTTGCCGCTGCACCGGCGGCGCGGGCAGATATACGTGCCAGCCGATATTCTGTCAGCCGTCGGTTGCAGCAACGAAACACTGCTTCAAGGTGCGGACAAGCAGGCAATCAAGCGGGCCATCGATGCGATGATTGCCTTGGCTGAAGATCATCTTGGGAAATATGAAGCAGCTGCAAAATCGCTGCCCGCATCGTTGCGTCCTGCCTATTTGCCGGTTGCCCTCACCAGAACCTATCTGAAGAAACTCAAGGCCATCGGGTCAGACGCAGCCAATGAGACGCCAGTTGTTTCACCCCTGAAGCGTCAGTGGGTCATGCTCCGGGCATCCATGCGTTAGCCAGCGTAGCATTGGCGTTGTGCAACAGGCTTGGCGCCTTATTCTGCAGCCTCAACCTCAGCTTGAGCCTCAACCACAGCAGGTAGACCCAGCCACGCACGGCAATCGGCAAGAGCGCGTGCGCTCATGGCGCGTTTCTTGGCGTTGGTTTTTTCCTTGCCGCGCAACCGTTTGCCTTCCGTTTTCGGTACCTCAATCGGCGGGAACAGGCCGAAATTGACATTCATCGGCTGGAAAGAGCGTTTGCCGGGCTCTTCATCGCTGACGATGTGTCCGCCGGTGATGTGCCCGAGCAGTGCACCAAAGGCTGTTGTAACGGGGGGCGGGGTCAAAGTCTGGCCCAAACGTTCGGCGGCGGCGAAACGTCCGGCGAGCAAGCCAATGGCTGCTGATTCAACATAACCCTCGCAACCGGTGATCTGGCCCGCGAAACGCAGGCCGGGCCGTGATTTCAGCTGGAGCGTTGGATCGAGCAGGATGGGAGAATTCAGGTATGTATTGCGATGCAGACCACCCAGACGTGCAAATTCCGCATTCTCAAGGCCGGGGATCATCCGGAAAATATCGGTCTGCGCCCCGTATTTCAGCTTCGTCTGGAAGCCGACCATGTTGTAGAGCGTGCCAAGCGCATTGTCCTGCCGCAGCTGCACAACGGCATAGGCCTTGACCGTGGGGTTGTGTTCATTGGTCAGGCCCATCGGCTTCATCGGGCCGTGGCGCAGGGTTTCGACACCGCGTTCCGCCATGACCTCAATCGGCAGGCAACCGTCGAAATAAGGCGTACCTTCCCATTGCTTGAACTCGGTCTTGTCGCCGCCGATGAGTGCCTGCACGAATCCCTCATACTGCTCCTTGGTCATGGGGCAGTTGATATAATCCTTGCCGGTGCCGCCGGGTCCGACCTTGTCGTAGCGCGACTGGAACCAGCATGTGTTCATGTCGATGCTGTCAAAATGCACAATTGGTGCAATGGCATCGAAAAAGGCGAGGGCATCGGCGCCGGTTTGTTTGCCGATGGCTTCGGCCAGAGAGGGAGCCGTCAACGGCCCGGTGGCGATGATGACCTTGTCCCATTCTGCCGGGGGTAGGCCGGTGATCTCTTCGCGCTCGATGGTGATGAGCGGATGAGCTTCCAGCTTCGCTGTGACCGCCTGGGCAAAACCGTCGCGGTCCACGGCGAGAGCGCCGCCCGCAGGAACCTGATGGGAATCGGCTGATGCCATGATCAACGAATTGGCGAGGCGCATTTCCGCATGCAGTACGCCGACCGCGTTGGTTTCGGCATCATCGGAGCGAAAGGAGTTGGAGCAGACAAGTTCCGCAAGGTCCTGCGTCTTGTGCGCGTCAGTGCCGCGAATAGGCCGCATCTCGTGCAGAATGACGGGAATGCCTGCCTCGGCAAGTTGCCATGCAGCTTCGGAACCGGCGAGACCGCCGCCAATGATATGTACGGGTGTGTTTGACATAGCACCCCAATAAACCGTTTGGCGTCAGGCTTCAATGGTGCAAAAGCCGCTGCAGGCTATCCGCAGCGGCTTGTTGAAGTTTCAGGCACTTGCCTTGTCAAGTTCAGCGATATCGCCCGCATCCAGATTGAGCGCGGCAGCATTGATCAGGCTTTCCAGCTGCTGCAATGATGTGGCGCTGGCAATGGGTGCCGTTACGCCTGCACGCGCGATGACCCACGCTACTGCAACCTCTGCCTGTTTTGCCCCGTGTTTGGCTGCAACGGCATCCAGTGCCTCCAGAATGCGGTAGCCGCGCGGATTGAGATAGGTTTTGACGCCTTCGCCGCGCTGGCTCTGGCCCAGATCGGCTTCGCTGCGGTATTTTCCGGAGAGAAACCCGCGCGCGAGGCTGAAATAGGTGATGACGCCGATATCTTCAGCAATGCAGAGATCGCGCAACTGGCCATCGAAACTGCCCCGATCGTAGAGATTGTATTCCGGCTGAAGCACGTCGTAACGGGGCAGGCCATTGGTCTTTGCTACGTCAAGAGCCGCGCGCAACTGGCTCGCATCGAGGTTGGAAGCACCGATGGACTTGACCTTGCCGGCTTTCAGCAATGTGTCATAGGCAGCAAGCGTTTCCTCATAGGGCGTTTCAGAATCGGGCCAATGGGACAGATAAACGTCGATGGCCTCCACCTGCAGGCGTTTCAGTGATGCCTCGACCGCCTTGGCGATGTAGGTTGATGAAAGATCCTTCTTGCCCTGACCCATGTCGCCGCCGACCTTGGTGATGATCGTCACCTTGTCGCGTGCATTTCGGGCTTTCATCCATTCGCCAATGATCGTTTCGGATTCGCCACCGCTGTTTCCGGGAACCCAGCGTGAATAGACATCGGCTGTATCGATAGCATTGAGCCCCGCATCGACGAAACGGTCGAGCAGATCGAAGGAAGTCTTCTTGTCGGCGGTCCAGCCGAAGACATTACCACCGAAAACCAGCGGGGCAATGGAAAGGCCGGTGCGGCCAAGAGGGCGTTTTTGCATGATTGATCTCCCGGGAGGATGTGTGGGGATTTCGAATGTAGGGCGCCTTAGCCCATGTTTCCACCCGCAATCGACGCCGTGCGGTAACCAAATGCCACGAGTCTGGTAGGTTTAAACGGCCACCCTGCTATAATGCGTGCATGAAAATATCCGGCTCAAGGCTTTATCTGCCGCTGCTGGTTTTTGCAGCACTGTTGGGATGGACTTCTTCCGCCGGGGCGCAGAGCTTCCGCGTCTGCCATGGCTATGGCTGCTATTTCCAGACACCGGTGACGTTGACATCAGGCGATCGCAGCCGGATTGCCGGTATCATGGCAAGTGGACGCAAATCGGCGGAAGCGGAACGCGCCGCGATCCGGCGCGCCGTGCAGGTATTCGAACTGCGTTCGACACAGGTCATTGGGGTGGCAGACCGGCCAAAGATGGCGTTCGGCGCCGCACGTGAAAAAGGTCAGATGGACTGTGTGGATGAATCCACCAATACGGATCATTTTCTGCGCTATCTGCAAAGTGCAGGCATGCTCCGGCATCACAGCGTCGGCCGCCGTGAATCGCGCGGGAGCTTCTTTGACGGTCGTTATCCGCATTTTGCAGCGGTGCTCCGCGACGCATCAGGGACGCTTTGGGCAGTCGATTCCTGGTACGAACCTGCGGGCGGAAAGCCCGATGTCATGCGTTTAGCAGAATGGAAAGAGCGGGGTTTCAACAGCCAGAGATAGGCCGGAAACAACAACACCCACCGCGGGAGGAGGTGCGGTGGGTGCCGTTTTGTAAAGACCGGCTGGGAGGAGGAGTGCCGGTCTTTGATCGCGGAGGCTCTGGGAGGAGGATGAGCCCCGGCGATATTCTGTTATGCGATTAGCGTACTGCGGACTTCTTGGCGACGAACGGGATGTCCGAGCGGGAAATGCCCAGGTCGTTCAGTTCGCGGGTCGACAGACGGTTCAGCTCGGAAACCGTGTCACGATAACGGCGCCAGTTGCTGTAAGAGCGGATAAGGTTCATTTCAATCACCATTCGGTTCGTTTGTTTCGTTGATCACTCTTGATCGTTGAGCTGAAGATAGTGGATGCCTCGTCGAATGTGCAGAGCCAAGTTTGCAGGTCAGCTATGCAGATGTTGCATTGCATCATTAATCGATTTGATTTGCTGCGCCGCACAATTGTCATCTTTATGATTTTTGCCCGAATACGGCTGTAATTGCGTTCTCATTACGGCTGGCGTTAAGAGGGGCAGGACCCTAGTCTTAGATCTCGAATCAGGAGCGGAATGCATGATAATCGGCTTCACACTGCGCAAGCACATTGCACGGTGGCAGCATGACGGGCTGATCGACGAAGCCACGGCGGAGCGCTTACGCAAAGATATTGCCGGGCAAGGCTTCAGTTTCGGTCTGGGCAATGTGCTGGCCATCCTCGGTGCCATTCTGCTCGGTACCGCGCTGCTCTCCCTGATCGCTGCCAACTGGGAGGCAATGCCGAGGCTGGTTCGCGTTGGATTGATCTTCGTTGTTTTATGGGGTGGCTATCTCGGTGGCGCCTGGCGGGCGAGCCGGGGTGACAAGGTTTTCAGCGAAGCGCTCTATCTGATAGCTGCAATAGGCTTTGGTGCCGGCATCGCACTTATCGGGCAGATGTATCACCTATCCGGCGATGTGACGTCTGCTGCTCTTCTGTGGACTGGCGGAACGGTCGTGGCCGCGTTGCTGTTGCGCTCACCTGCGCTTGTGGCTGCGAGCGTTGTCATCACAGCATTCTATCTTGTGGCAAGTCTGGAACCGGAAACAGCGTGGCGTCTGAGCTATCTCTGGATTGTTCCGATCCTTGCCGTAGTGGTGGCGGGCCTGATCTGGTACACCAAAGCAGATGTGGCACGGCATTTTCTGGCAGTATTGCTGCTCGTCTTTGTCGCTGTCGTTCATTTCGACCTCAGTTCCAGCGGCATGGTGTGGCTGGCACTTGTGGTTGGACTTGGCCTGTTTCTCGTCGATGCGCTGAAATCCCCAATGCTGGACCGTGTTACCGGATGGAGTATTGCTCTTGGCGCATATGGCTTTCTTGCTGCCCACCTGGCGCTGATGCTCTTCCAGTTTGATGATCACGTGATCGGCCATTCCCGTGAAGTGGTGATCGGCTTTGCCATTCTTGTGCTGGCAATTGCGGGACTGGCTCTATCCGGTCATCGCAATCTAGCCGTACGGTGGAGCGCCTACGGCGTGTTCTGTGTTGAAGTTCTCTACCTCGCCTTTGAAACCATCGGCTCTCTGATTGGCACGGCGGGCTTCTTCCTCACTGTCGGTGTGCTGGTGCTGCTGCTCGCGGTGTTCGTCATCCGCATGGAACGGCGTCTTCAGAAAAAGAGTCTGCTGAAGGAGGTAGAACCATGAAAATAAATCGTTTTCTGCTGTCCGGAGCTCTCATTGCCCTTCTGCAGACCGGTACGCTTTATGCCATGGTGGAAAAGCACGCGATGGTTTTGCGCCACGGCACATCGATTATGCTGGAGACAGAACCAGTTGACCTCGGGATCTCCTTCGCGGCGAATATGTGCGGCTCGGCTATGGCATTTCATCCTTAGCAGCGGACAAGATAACCGGACAGAAACCGGATACGAAAGGCCTCATCGACGTCTATGTGGTTGTCAGAGAAGGGGCGGACGGCCGATGGGGTTTCGCCAGTGCTTCCTGGCAGAAGCGCACGGATCTCTCTACCGGTGAAGTCGAGCTTCATGGCCGGACATTCAATCATTCCTATGCGGGCGCAAATGGCTCTTACGGGGTTCGATATGGCGTCGAACGCTATTATCTTCCGGAGGGCTGGGGTCATGCGATTGAAGATGTGCAGAGGGAGCGCAAGATTGATGCGGTGATTGCCGTCTCGCCATCAGGTGATGCGCAAATTCGCGCCCTCAAGGACAATGGCCACCTGCTGTATCAGGAACCCGCATACTGAGCGGTAATAATCCACGCGCGCGAGTCAAAGAGTACGCCCTCCGTGGTCATATGCGCTTCCAGTAAATCGCGCAGTCGATGCATTGCCTTGTCAGGCGCTGCATCGGTTCGGTCGAGCGCATCCTTTACAAGATAGAGGTGGATGAGCGCGTCAAACGCCCCGTCGACGTCGCGCCCATAGAAGACCGGTTCTCGCACGTCGATAAAATCGATCGAGACAAAGCCGGCTGCGCTCAGAAGTTTTGCAGCAGTGGCGGGATCACCCAGTGAAAACGGATTGGGAGCATCTGCGGAAACTGCGGTTCCCGGCGCCAATGCTTGCCGAATGGCACCAGACCATTCGTTGCGCTCCTGGCCCTGCCACACCATCCATGCAAGGCGCGCGTCCGGACGCATTGCGCGGGCGACATTGGCAAACGCCGCCGCCGGATCAGCAAAGAACATTACGCCAAACCGGCTGATGCAAATATCGAAACTGGCAGTGGGAAATGCATGGTTCTGGGCGTCGCCCTGCTCAAACGCAACATTTTGCAGCCCCGCTTCGCGGGAACGTTGTCGGGCAACCTCAAGCATCTCAGAGGACGTATCTACGCCGATCACGTGGCCTTCAACCGCAGCGCGGGCGGCCTCACGAGTCGATTGCCCAGCCCCGCAACCGATATCGAGCACACGGTCACGTACTCCAACGCTGGCGGCGGTGCGCAAATGTGCATTGTGCCGTTTTAACTCTGCATCATAGAAGTCAGCACGATCCCACATCTCCACCCTCACTTGGTTTTGTCCCGGTCATTTGACGGACGTTCGTTCTTCGTCACTTCCATGGCGGCTTCATGGGTTGATGGGGCAGCCTGCGCGATTGTTCAAGTATATCCATTGTTCTGGGTAAACCGGTTGCAGAATAGGATCGGTTGTGCGATAACACAACCGATTGCAAAATGCAATCGGATGGAAGAAGCCTGATTGACCACTGCATCGCACCCGGACCCATAAGTCTTACCTGCCGGGCTCTACTGCGGTGCCACGGGTGACAACACTTTCATCTCAGCTTTTGCATTTCATCCTTTGCAACGGGGAGGAATCACTGAAATGAATGAACGTATCATCGTGGCTGACGGTGTGGAAATTGCCACGCAGGTTTTTGGCGACCCGACCCATGAGCCTATCCTGCTCATTATGGGTGCCATGGCCTCAATGTTGTGGTGGCCGGAGGCGTTTTGCCAGCAGCTCGCCGCCCAGGACCTCTATGTCATCCGTTACGACAACCGCGACACCGGCCTTTCAACCTTCTATGAGCCGGGCAGCCCGCCTTATACGATGGACGATATGGCGGAGGACGCAATGCGCGTGCTCGATGCTTACGACATCGACAGCGCCCATCTGGTCGGTATGTCACTGGGCGGGATGATCGCACAGATCGCCGTTCTCGCCCATCCAGCGCGGGTGAGAACGTTGACGCTGATCTCAACCACCCCGATCGGCGTTGATACTTCTGCTCTACCTCAGACCAGCGATGCCTATATGGAGCACGCGGCGGCGGGCGAGAACATCGATTGGGCCGACAACACTCAGGTCATCAACTTCATCGTCAAGGATACGCGGATGATAGCTGGCACGGCGCACCCCTACGACGAGGTGCATGCCCGTGAACTTGTGGAGCGCGACGTCAAACGCACAAAAAACTTCGTCAGTGCTACCAACCATTTCATGCTGAAAAGGGGCGATGCGAGCAAGCCGGGCGAGTTGGCCGCGCCTCTTCTCATCGTTCATGGTACGGCAGACCCGATCTTCCCGGTCGAGCACGGCGAATTACTGGCAGAAACCGTTGAAGGTGCTGAGCTTCTCCGTCTTGAGGGCGGAGGCCATGAAATTCATCCCCAGGATTGGGTTGAAATCATTTCGGCCATCGGCGCTCATACAGGTGCATGGCATCCCTCAAAGCTACCTCAGGTGATGGTCAAAAACCCAATAAAATAGCCATGTTTTAAGAAGGAGTGGTGCGGATAGAGGGACTCGAACCCCCACGGTCTCCCGCCAGAACCTAAATCTGGTGCGTCTACCAATTTCGCCATATCCGCAGATGGGGACCACATTCGGCCCCCAAGCGCCGGTCTCTATATCACCCTCTTCACAGGGGTCAAAGGAAAAAGCCGCTGTTTGAACAGTATTACTACAGGGCAGGCTCCCAACCGATAGCGTCGCGCAGAAACGCGTATCCCAGCGCAATGAAGCTTGCCCGTTCCTTGTTGTCCTTGCCGTAGCCATGCCCGCCCGCCTCGGGTTCGTAGAAATAGGCGTTGTAGCCAAGCCCTTGAAGTTTTTCCGCCATCTTGCGGGCATGTCCGGGATGAACGCGGTCATCCCTGCGGGTCGTTGCGATTAAGATCGGCGGGTAGGGACGACCGGGTAGCGCGTTGTGATAAGCGGACAGTTCTTTGAGAAAGGCCCAGTCTTCGACTTTATCAGGATCGCCATACTCGTCGATCCAGCTCGCGCCGGCGAGAAGTTTGCTGTAGCGGCGCATGTCGATCAGCGGAATGGTACAGAACAGGGCGCCGAAGCGCTCGGGATAGCGTGTCAGCATATTGGAAATCAAAAGACCGCCATTTGAACCACCCTCTGCCCCGATGCGATCTGCCCTTGTAACACCGCGGCGGACCAGATCGGCTGCGACGGCGGCAAAATCATCATGCGAAAGTTTCTTGCCCGCCCGGCGTCCAGCCTCGTGCCATGCGGTGCCGAACTCGCCGCCGCCCCGCAGATTGGCAACCACACTGGTGCCTCCGCGCTCCAGCCACAGTTTGCCGATGGATGCGCTGTAGTAAGGCTCCATCGACAGGCCGAACCCGCCGTAGCCGGTCATGTACACCGGGGCATCGCCTGTTTCACGCTTCGGTCCGATCTGCGTGTAGGGGATCGACTCGCCATCGCTGGAGATTGCCTCGTGCCGCGTAACAACAAGACTGGTGACGTCGAACAGAGCCGGGCTTTGTTTCAGCAATTTGGGTGCGGCGATGGCCTTGGGCCTGGCAATGTCCAGTAGAAGCACCTGTGGTGGCGTTATCGGATCCTGTGCTGCTACCAGCAATTCTCCGTTTGTGTGATTGTGCTCGACATCCAGCGACCAGATGTGAACAATACCTTCGGTTGGCAGTGCGGAAATCGGTGTTTTTACCCATTCACCTTCCGTTGGCTCGAAAATCTCGAAGCGCGGCGCAAGATTATCGAGATAGGAGATCACCAGCTTTTGATCGTTCCAGAAGAAGCCTTGCAGGGCGCGGCGGGCGGCTGGCTCGAAAAGAACCTGAAAATCGCGATCTCCGGCAAGAAATGCCTGAAGCGAAATACCGAGCAGTGTGTCGGCAGGATAGGTCACGCCGGCGATTGTCCAGTCTTCTCTCGGTTTGACCGTAAACCAGAGATTATAGGAATTCCACCAAGCCGTTGCCGGCACTTCAACGCGCTGTTTGGGTCCGCTGCGATCTCCCAGCCATCCCGTTGTTTCGAAGAAGGCATGCCGTTCGACAAACCAAAGCCGTTCATTGCCGCTGCTATGATCGATATCAACGCCGACGGCCATGGATTCGGGCCCGCATTCAAAGATGACGGGTGCTGCAAGTGGATCAGTCCCGCGTTGCCACAGGCGCACAGTGCGGGCATAGCCGGATTGCGTGGCCATGCCTTCGCCCAAGGCGCTCGATATCAGAACCGTGTCCAGATCAAGCCAGCCAAGTCCGCCCTTCGCTTCGGGCAGGTTGAAACCATTGTCGATGAAACAAAGGGTTTCCAGATCAAACTCGCGATTAACCACCGCGTCACTGCCACCGCGCGACAGTCCGATGATCGCCCGCTGGCGCTTTTCCGGCTCAATCTGGGCACCGGCCCAGATCCAGTCGTCATTCTCCGATTTGGCCAACGCATCGATATCGAGGAGAAGCTCCCATTCCGGCGCTGCTGTTTTGTAGGATGCCATTTTTGTGCGGCGCCACAGACCACGCGGGTTCTGTGCATCCTGCCAGACATTGTAGAGATAATCACCGCGCCGTCCGACCATGGGAATCTTGTCAGGCCGGTTGAGAATGTCCGTCAGGGTATCGCGGTCATGCTCAAACTGCTGGCCGCCAAACCGCTGCAAGGTTGCGGCGGATTGTTTCTCAACCCATTCGAGAGGCTTGGAACCGTCAATTTCTTCGAGCCAGATGTGCGGATCGTCATCGGGGGCCTCGACGGTCGGGCGGATGTCTTGAACGGTCATGAGCGTCACTTTCCTGCAGAATCTGCCGGGCAGTCTGGTGAAAGCGGCGCGTTTTGCAATGCCTCGAAGCATCAATTTGCATGCCAATGAAAAATCGCGCCGGGGTTGAGCCCGGCGCGATCTGTTTGTGTCCGGAAGCCTTTGGTCTAGTGGGCCGGGGCTTCGGTAGGGGTCTCTGCCGGCGCTTTCTTGCGCCCGAAGGAGCGAAGGGCGACGTAGAACACCGGTGTCAGGAACAGGCCGAAGAATGTCACGCCGAGCATGCCGGAGAACACCGCCGTACCGAGTGACTGACGCATTTCCGCGCCGGGACCCTGGGCAATCATCAGCGGAACAACGCCGAAGATAAAGGCAAAGGCTGTCATCAGGATGGGGCGAAGACGCAGCCGGCTGGCTTCGATAGCGGCTTCAACCGGGGTTGCTCCTTCTGCCTGATGCTGGCGGGCGAATTCCACGATCAGGATCGCGTTCTTCGCCGCCAGACCAATCAGAACGACAAGGCCAATCTGGGTCAGGATATTATTGTCCATCCCACGCAGGAACACGCCTATCAGCGCGGCCAGAACCGCCAGAGGTACGATCAGGATAATTGCCAGCGGCAAGACCCAACTTTCATATTGCGCCGCCAAGGCAAGGAAGACGAACACCACGGAAAGCCCGAAGATCAGGATTGCGGTGTTACCCGTTTGTCTTTCCTGAAGCGCGAGTTCTGTCCACTGGAAAGTGGTGCCGGCGGGCAGGGTCTTGGTTGCCAGAGCTTCCATCTTGTCGAGTGCTGTACCCGTGGAAACACCGGGTGCGGCATTGCCCTGCAGCGGAACAGACACGTACATGTTGTATCGCTGTACGAGCGAGGGCCCGTTTGTATCCCTGATGTTTATCAGCGTACCAAGTGGCACCAGCGCACCCGTGGCCGAGCGCACTTTCAGAGCAAGGATGTCGGTTCGATCCAGCCGGTACTGCTGATCCGCCTGCGCCCGCACCTGATAAACGCGGCCGAAGGCATTGAAGTCATTGACATATGACGTACCGAGGTTGGTCGAAAGTGCTTCAAAGATGTTTGGAATGGGCACGTTCAGAGCCTGAGCTTTGTCGCGGTCAATCTCGAGGAAATATTGTGGGCTGTTGGCAGAAAATGTGGTGTAAACGCCGGTCAGACCCGGTGTCTGGTTGGCTTCACCCATCATCTGGTATGCCAATCCCAATATGCGCCGCATATCGGAACTGTCACGGTCGAGGAGCTGCATCTTGAAGCCGCCGGCATTGCCGACACCTCTGATCGGCGGTGGAGGAACGGCAATGATAAAGGCTTCCTGTATGCTTTGCAGACTGCCATAGACCTGACCAATGATGGAATTGGCCGTTTGTCCATTCTTGATCCGGTCCGCGAATGGCTGGAATGGGACGAATACCACGCCGGAATTCGACGCGTTGGTGAATGTGGCGCCGTTGAAACCGGCAAAGGCAATCGCGTTTCTGACGCCCGGAATGCCTTTGATGATTTTTGACGCTTTTTCGATCACCGCGTCCGTGCGGGCGAGAGATGCCCCGTCAGGTAACTGGACAACCACGATTGCATAGCCCTGGTCCATTGGAGGCACAAAGCCTCGCGGGACCGTTACGGCCATAAACCAGGTGGCACCAAGCAGGCCGACGAACACCAGCAGGGAGGCGAGGAGGCCGACGGTCGATCCGACGAGATGCCGGACGACCCAGGAATAGCCATTCGCCATTTTGTCGAAGCCCGTATTGAAGCCATTGGCCAGGGCTCGTCCAAACCGCGCTGCAGGATTATTTGAGACCGCGTGGTCATGCGGGCGCAATACAATCGCTGCCAGAGCGGGGGATAGTGTCAGTGAGTTAAGCGCCGAAATGGCGGTTGCTGCCGAGATTGTCACGGCAAACTGGATGTAGAACTGGCCGGATATGCCAGGAATGAAGGCTGTCGGCGCAAACACCGCGATCAGCACCAGAGAAATGGCGATAACAGCGGTTCCCACCTCATCCATGGTGACATGCGAGGCCTGTTTCGGGCTCATGCCGGCTGCAAGGTTTCGTTCAACGTTCTCCACCACCACGATCGCGTCGTCCACGACAATACCGATAGCGAGAACCAGACCAAACAGGGTCAGCATATTCAGCGAGAAGCCGAATGCCGAGAGTATCGCAAAAGTACCGATCAGCGACACCGGGATGGCAACGATCGGGATGATCGCCGTTCGCCACGATTGCAGGAAGACGAGAACAACCAGCGCGACGAGGATCACGGCTTCGAAGATCGTCTTGTAAACATCGGAGATCGATTCAGCGATGAATTCCGTCGGGTCGTAGACGATGTCATATTTCAGACCTGGAGGGAAATCCTTGGAGAGCTCCTCCATTGTGGATCTGATTGATTCCGCCGCGGCAAGAGCATTGGTGCCGGGACGGCTGAAAATGCCGAGCGCCACAGCGGGACTGCCGTCCAGATAACTGTTGGTGACATAATCCTTGGCGCCAAGCTCGATGCGCGCAACGTCCTGCAACTGTACGAGACGACCATCACCGCTTGTTTTGACGATGACATACCGGAATTGCCGGGCGTCACTGAAGCGGCCCTGCATGGTGACCGTGTACTGGAAGGCACTCGTGCCGGGTGTAGGCGGCCCGCCAATGGCACCGCCATTGACCTGTACGTTCTGGTCGCGCAGCGCCTGAACCACGTCAGCGGACGTCATGCTGTAGGCGGCCAGTTTCTGCGGGTCGAGCCAGATACGCATGGAATATTGTCGCTCGCCGAAGATGGTGACTTCACCGACACCGTCGAGCCGCAACAGCACGTCGCGGATACGGGTGTTGGCGTAATTGGACGCGTAGAGCTGGTCATAACGGTTATCGGGCGAAAGGACGTGCACGACCATCATCAGGTCGGGCGAGCTTTTCGTCGTGGTGATACCGTTGCGCTGCACGTCCTGCGGCAATTGCGGCACCGCGATAGCCACGCGGTTCTGTACCAGAACCTGTGCCTTGTCGAGATCCGTGCCCAGTTTGAACGTGATCGTCAGCGCCATCGAACCGTCGGCGGTCGAATAGGAGGACATATAGAGCATGTCCTCGACGCCGTTGATCTGTTGTTCGATAGGAGTGGCGACCGTATTGGCAATGGTTTCGGCATCAGCACCCGGGTAGGCGGTGCGGACAACGATGGTCGGCGGTGCAATTTCCGGATACTGGGCTACGGGAAGCTGTGTGTAGGCGATACCGCCAACAATCAGCAGCACAATGGACAGGACCGACGCAAAGATCGGCCTGTCGATGAAGAAATGCGCAAACCTCATTGGCCCGCCTCCGGCGCCTTAACCTCCGGCGGAAGCTGGACAAGCTCAGGTTTGACCTTAATACCGGGCCGTACGCGCATCAGGCCATTGACGACGATTGTTTCATCGCCGTTCAGACCACTGCGAATAACACGATAGCCGTAAAGCTTGGGTCCAAGGCGGACGGGCTTGGTGGTGACTGTGTCATCGGCGTTGACGACGTAGACAACGCGTTCGTTCTGATCGGAACCAACGGCTTCGTCAGGGACGAGGGTGCCCTTGTAGGTGTTCGAGGCCGCCACCTCAACGCGGCCAAAAAGGCCCGGTTGCAGAACGAACTTTGGATTGTCGAAGCGCGCACGCACGCGCATCGTACCCGTTGCATCGTCGAGCCGGTTTTCAGCAAAGTCGAGCTTGCCCTTAAAGGGCGCTTCGTTCGAATCGGTGAGCCGTACCGTCACCTCAAGGCCGCCGCCGCCTTCCTGCAGATTGGCGCCGTTTTCACGGGCTGTCTTCGCATAGGACAACAGATTGCGTTCGTCGACATCGAAATAGAAATCGATCGGATCGAGCGAAACGATTGTGGTGAGGATGGTGTCATTGGCATTAACCAGATTGCCGACCGAGATGAGCCTGCGGTCAATACGGCCATCCTGAGGGGCGGTGATCTGCGTGTAGTTGAGATTGAGCTGAGCCGCATCGACGGCGGCCTGCGCACCGACCACATTGGCCTGACCGGCGAGATAGGCACGCCGTTGGTCATCCAGCGTCGATACGGAGAGTGTTCCGCTGCCGGTGAGCGACTGCGTGCGCTTGAACTGGGCTTCCGCATAGGTTTCCGTGGTCTTGGCCACTTCCAAAGCGGACTGAGCCTGTGCAAGCGCCGATACATAGGGTCGCTGATCGATGGTGAACAACGGATCACCTTTTTTGACCAGGGCACCATCCTTGAAGTGGACGCTGTCGAGATAGCCGTCGATGCGCGATCGCACGGAAACCTGATCAACGGCTTCGAAACGGCCGATGAATTCATCGCTGTCGATGACATCGCGGACAACGGGTTTTGCTACAGTGACGGTTGGAGGCGGTGGAGCATTCTGCGCCAGCACCGGGGAAGTGCTCATAAGCGCGATTGCAAAGCCAATTTTGAATGTAGAGAGAGAATTCCGTGACAAGGGCAGGCCTCCATGACGATCAGACTTCCAGGCATATCGGGATGCATGTGCATCTCCGTCAGTTCTGGTAGTTCATCACACGGCTACGAGTCAGATAATGAGCTGACCAGAACAGCTGGAACGCTGGTGCCGCGGACAAACAAGTCAGTTTCTCAGATTGTATCGATTTAGTATTTAGTTTCGATAGGGACCAGCGCAAGGGCAGTTCCAAATTCCGTCAAGGCATATTTCCAACAGGCTATCGATGGTCCCCATCCGTTAAGATTTGCACAGTTGCACATTGTTGTCATCAGACAAATATTTCACTTCCTTTTGTGATCACGATTATGCCGGACTCGTGTTGCAAGAGTTCAGACCGGAAGGCGCCCATTTTCAAATCGCATAGGGCTGTGCCATTGATTTTTGTACGCAGTGCAAGTAAATGGAGCCACCAATCGGTAAGGGTGCAATTTCTTCCGCGGCTTTGTGGCATATTCTGTGATATGAATTCTGACACAAATAACGGGCCGAAAAAGAAATAAAGCAATAAAATCAACGCAGATGGTCAGGGCATGGCTCGCCCCATCTGCACCAGAAGCCACGATGGCAGACAGTTTTTCTCCCGCAATTTGGCTAATAGGCCGGCGACGGCGGGACAAATGTTAAAAAAGTGAAGGTTTGGACATGCAGGTTACTGAAACGCTCAATGAAGGGCTGAAGCGCGAGATCAAGGTCGTTGTTCCGGCCAAGGATCTGGAAGCAAAGCTTTCCGAACGCCTCCAAGGTGCTAGCGCAAAGGCGCGCATCAATGGCTTCCGCCCCGGCAAAGTGCCGCTCAATCACCTGCGCAAGATGTACGGCAAGTCCTTCATGGCCGAAGTCGTCAACGAGATCCTCAGCGATTCCTCGCGCACCATTCTCGCTGATCGCAACGAAAAGTCGGCTACCCAGCCGGAAGTTGCGATGACGGAAGACGAGAAGGAAGCAGATAAGGTTCTGAACGGCGAAGCCGATTTCGAATTCACACTGAACTATGAAGTTCTGCCAGTGATCGAACTCAAAGACGCTTCCAAGATCAGCGTTACACGCGAAGTTGTCGATGTAACCGACGCGGAAGTTGAAGAGCAGGTCAAGCGCGTTGCCAGCTCTGCCCAGACTTTTGAGACGAAGAAGGGCAAGGCCGAAACCGGCGACCGCGTTACCATGGATTATCTCGGCAAGATCGACGGCGAGCCGTTCGATGGCGGTGCTGATACCGACGCAACGCTGATCCTCGGCTCGGGCCAGTTCATTCCCGGTTTTGAAGATCAGCTGATCGGCGCTAAGGCTGGCGACGAAAAGCAGATCAAGGTAACTTTCCCGGCTGAATACGGTGCAGCGCACCTTGCTGGCAAGGATGCGACCTTTGACATCACCGTCAAGGAAATCGGCAAGCCAGGCGAACTCGAAATCAACGACGAGACCGCGAAGAAGCTCGGCATCGAAAGCGCCGACCGTCTGCGTCAGGTTATCCGCGAGCAGATCGAGAGCCAGTACGGTTCTTTCACCCGCCAGAAGGTCAAGCGTCAGATTCTTGATGCGCTGGACGGTGAATACAAGTTCGAATCGCCTGAACGTCTGATCAACGCCGAGTTCAACAACATCTGGGCCCAGATCGGTCAGGACCTCGCACAGGCCGGCAAGACATTCGAAGACGAAGAGACAACGGAAGAAGAAGCACGCGAAGAGTATCGCAAGCTGGCTGAACGCCGCGTTCGTCTCGGCCTCGTGCTCTCCGAAATCGGCAACAAGGCCGGTATCGAAGTGACCGAAGAAGAATTGCAGCGCGCCGTTTACGATCAGGTTCGTCAGTACCCAGGTCAGGAACAGCAGATCTATGAATTCTTCCGCAAGACTCCGGAAGCAATCAACAATCTCCGCGCTCCGATCTTCGAAGAAAAGGTTGTCGATCACCTTCTATCGTCCATCAACGTTACCGACAAGAAGGTGACGAAGGAAGAGCTGATGGCTGAAGACGAGTCGGAAGAAAAGTCCGGCGAAGCCAAGAAGCCTGCCAAGAAGGCAGCGCCGAAGAAGGCCGCCAAGAAGAAGACTGAAGACGAAGCGTAAGCTTCTCGCATCTCAGATTGGGAAAGGCCGCCTTCGAGCGGCCTTTTTCATTTTCAATGTCCCGAGCAGGTTGGGCAGAGTATGGTGCGGGTTCAACTGATTCCGCCGAGATCCTGCCCAATGTCCATTGCTGCCTTTGCGCCATTCGAAGCGCTTGCCGAACAGCTTCTGCCTCACGTCACCGATGGTTCAACGGATGGATCCCATGATCTGTCCCATCTCCTGCGCGTGTGGAAAAATGCCAGAGCAATCCAAAGCGAGGAGGGCGGCGACATGGAAATACTGGCGGCAGCAACAATCCTGCACGACTGTGTTGCCGTGGAAAAGAACTCGCCTCATCGCGCTCAGGCCTCGCAACTGGCTGCAGCGAAAGCATCCAAACTTCTTGCTGATACAGGGTGGCAACTGCCGCGCATCGCCGCAGCGGCGCATGCCATCGAAGCGCACAGCTTTTCCGCAAACATCACGCCTCGCACGCTGGAGGCGAAGATACTTCAGGATGCGGATCGTCTGGATGCCATCGGAATGGTTGGCGCGGCACGATGTTTCTATATTGCTGGCCGGATGGGCAGCGGGCTTTACGATCCCGTGGATCCAACGGCAATCGACCGTGAGCTTGATGACAAGAACTTTGCCATCGATCATTTCGAGGTCAAGCTCTTCAAGCTGACTGCCGGGTTCAACACGGGCAAGGGCGCGCAGATCGCTCAGGCGCGGCAGGAACGTCTTCGCCGGTTTCTGGATGAGTTCCTCGACGAGATATGACGTCTCAGCGGGATATCAGGATATCAGATTGATCGCAGCGCGGATCAAATCGGCATTGTCCCTGGCGGGTTGATCCGACGGCAGCAGGTTGCCGTCTTCCAGGCCTATACGGCTGTCAAAGCCCTTGGCCATGGCTTCCCTGTAGATGGCCCACACGCTCGCTTCGTCTCCATGCAGGAGTATTGGCAGTTTGCTGCCCGCCTTCTTCAGAACGGCCTCTATGCCTTGAGCAACAGCCAGCCCTTCGGCTACATCCTGCTCATTGATTTCAATCAGGACCCGCAGACATTTCTCCGCATTCTTCAAACCGACAAATCGTTCCGCATCGCTGACGGACCAAAGACCGGCTTCGACGCCGATGCCTTTGCCGAGCACAAGCGCAATCAAATCCTCTGCGTCCTCCTCGATCAGATTGATCGAGACATAGTCAGGCATGGTCGTCCAGCGGCGGATGGGCTCTTGTCTGTCAAGACCGCCGGGAGGAATACGCCAGTGGGTGGAAAGGCCGACGGGAATTCCCGGAACGGCTGCGCGAATGCTCTGCAACGTTTCTGCCACATGATCCGGATCGAGACTTTCAAGTCCGTCAGGACCGCGCGGATGGACATGCAACTCCCGCGCACCGGCGGCCACTGCCAAGGCAGCATCCGCGCCGAGTTCCATGGCGGTAAAGGGCACAGCGGGATGGAAATCCCGCATGCGCCCGCCGTTCAGACACGCCTGTAACATCATGGTTTCCTCCGCTGTTTGCGCAATCATACTAGCGGGTTTCCTCCTGACAGCACTCTGTCAGCATGGAACGGCTCGTTTGAATGATAACGGATTTTCCGCCTCAATTCTTGATCGGAATCCAGATCTCCATTCCGCCATTTCCGGTTCGCGGGTCAAACTCCGGCCCATAACGCTCAAGATTCGGCCCGTCGGTCACCTCGTGGCGGGATTCAGGCAACCATTTGCCCCAGATCGTCATGATCGTGCTGCGAATGGTCGAAATATGCTCGCGATGGGAAAATACCAGATAGGTCTGCGCTGGGATGCGCAGCCGAGCGAACTCCTGCGGGATATCGGAGAAATCGGCAACTTCGGCACCCGCGATATAATCGAAATTCTGGGCGTCGTCACTGTTGCAGCAGATGCCGTAGGCTACATTGCCGATCTGGCCATTGATATGACCGAAATAGGGATTGAAACGCTGCCATTGTGCCGGAATGCCAATGCTGGTTTCGCAACTGTATCGCTCGCTTATGCCTGCCATCAGCATCGGCTTGCCATTTTCGATGCGCGGCTCTTCCAAATTGATGATGAATTTCTCGTCCATTTTCATCGGCTCCACCAATGGGATGTTTTGAGTGTGGCGTTGGGCACGAACCTGTTCAGGCGTGAGCCCGAACTGATCACGGAACGCCCGCGTGAATGCCTCGTGGGAACCATATCCGGCGTCAAGCGCGACGCTGAGAATATCAGGAGCACCATCGCACAGCGACTTTGCTGCCTGAGTAAGCCTGCGTCCCCTTATATGGCTGCTGACCGAGCGTCCGGCAAAAATGCCAAACGCGCGGGACATATGGAAACGTGACAGACCAGCGACGTCAGCAATATCGTCGAGGGTTATTTCCTCGGCGAAATGCCCTTCAACGTACCAGATCGCTTTCTCAACCGAATTCATGGAGTTCTCCACCAAAGCAAGACAACCAACTACACGCCTGGATGACACGGCATTTGATCGCGATTGCGGTTCGAACGCAATTTCCCGCCGTATTAGAAAAGTTTCATGCCTTTGAGGCTGGCATGGCCGTTGCGCCCGATGATGATGTGATCGTGCACCACGATACCCATCTGACCACCAATGCCGGCAATGGTCTTGGTCATCTCTATATCGGCTCTGGACGGTGTCGGGTCGCCGGAGGGGTGATTGTGGACGAGGATGATCGCACTTGCTGACAGCTGTAGTGCGCGTGCTATGACCTCGCGCGGATAGACGGGGAGGTGGTCAATGGTACCCACTTGCTGCACCTCATCGGCGATGAGGGTGTTCTTCTTGTCGAGAAAAAGAATGCGCAACTGTTCCCGAGACTCATGTGCCATGGCCGCTGTGCAATAGTCGATCAGCTTGCCCCATGAACTGAGCACTGCGCGCTCGTTCATGTCGCTGCGTATGAACCGGTGTGCGAAGGCTGTGATGAACTTGAAATCAAAGGCGACGGTTGGCCCGCAGCCTTTCACTTCCTGCAGCAGATGGTCCGGAGCACCCAGGACTTGAGCCAGACTGCCAAAGCGGGCCAGCAGTGCCTTGGCCAGTGGTTTGGTGTCTCCCTGCCGTATGGAGCGATACAGCAGCACTTCCAGCATCTCGTAATCCGCAAAGCCCTCGTGGCCGACTTTCTGGAAACGTTCCTTCATACGTTCGCGATGGCCGGTATAATGCGGCTCCGCAGGCTGGCTGTCCGTGTTTGGTGTATCGGCAGTTTTCTCAACACCAGGTTGTTTCTGCAAGGGTTTCTGGGAAGGCTCGTTGAGGAAGAAGGTCTTTTGTGTCTCGTCTTCGCTCATGGCCTCTCAGTCGCTAATCGAGTTTCAGACCAGGTGCAAACTGCCCTGCCGGTGACACTGTAAATACTTCACAACCATCCTTGGTGACGCCAACCGTGTGCTCGTACTGTGCTGTCAGCGAACGGTCACGGGTGACCGCCGTCCAGCCGTCGGCCAACACTTTCACATGCGGGCGTCCGAGATTGATCATCGGCTCGATGGTGAAGATCATGCCTTCGCGCAATTCCACCCCTTCGTTGGGCGTGCCGTAGTGAAGGATGTTCGGCGCGTCGTGAAACAGCTGGCCGACGCCATGGCCGCAGAAATCGCGAACAACCGAACAGCGCTCCGCCTCGGCATAGTTCTGAATTGCCGCGCCGATGGCGCCGGTACGGGCACCGGGGCGAACCGCCGCGATACCGCGCATCAGGCTTTCATGGGTTACTTCCATCAAACGTTCCGCAGCACGCTTGATCTCGCCCACCGGATACATCCGGCTTGAATCGCCGTGCCAACCGTCGAGAATATAGGTCACGTCGATGTTGACGATATCACCTTCACGCAGCGGCTTGTCATCCGGAATACCGTGGCAAACCACGTGATTGATGGAGGTGCACGAGGATTTTGTATAACCGCGATAGTTCAGCGTTGCGGGCAGGGCGCCATGATCGGCACCAAATTCGAAAACGAAGCGGTCGATAGTATTGGTGGTTACACCTGGTTCAACAATGCTGACAAGCTCATCGAGACAGCGCGCAGTCAGCTGGCATGCCTTGCGCATGGCCGCAAAACCTTCAGGACTGTGAAGCCTGATCTGTCCGGTGTTCTTCAGGGGCGCAGTCTGCGCATCGAGATAGGTAACCATGGTGCTTTCCGCTTGGCGTCAATCAATAATGGGTATCGCGCCTGTTGCTGCGATACCCGAAGGTCTGATGTGGCATCTTATTGCGTAAGCTTCAACCCCACGACTCATTGCCCGCTCGAATGCCCTTGCGTACACCGGGTCCAGGTCGCCGCAGATTCTCAAACGATCGCAATCATCGCGCTGGATGACATAAAGCATGACACCACGGTGACCATTCTCAACCATGTTGCCAAGCTCGTCCAGATGTTTTGCGCCACGGGCAGTAGGAGAATCGGGAAATTCTGCCAGATTTTCCGTGCGGGAAAAATGCACATTCTTCACCTCGACATAGGCATCTGCCCGATCGGGGTCCGTCAACAGGATGTCAATCCGGGAGTTGACGCCGTATTTCTGCTCCCGCCTGAGGTCGCGATAGCCGGAAAGGGAAGGCACCAGGCCAGACAGAATGGCTTCTTCGGCAATGCGATTTGGCAAGCCCGTATTGATGCCCACCAGCGTGCCCTGCGCTTCGACGATTTGCAGTGTATGTGCATATTTACGCTTTATACCGTCCGACAGTGACAACCAGACCCGGATGCCGGGGTCAGTAAGCCCAAGCATGGAGCCGGTGTTGGGAACCGAACTGGTGATCGGGCTGCCGTCATCCAGAATAATGTCGGCAAGAAACCGTTTATAGCGCTGGACGAGTTGGCCGGTGACGAGGGGCGTTGAGAAAATCATCCGCGAGATTTACCCGACGGCGAATGGTGGAACAACAGTAATCGCTCCTGGCATCAAGACAGATTTTGCACTGTCCTGATCACATCCGCGAGGGACATATCTGCCATGAGCACAGCGGCGACAGCCAAAAGGCCCGCCAGAAAGAAAGTCGCTGTTGTTTTTGCTTGTTTGCTCATGAATGTGTTTTCCTGCATGCGTCTATGGGGCCGGAAAAACATGCTGAGATTGTGTCCCACCTGTGCTCATTCGCAGGCATTGAAACCGCTGCGTAATGAATCAATTGCGAAAAAAAGCCTGCCTTTTGAAGGGCAGGCAAATTTGCTCTGGGGTGGGAGAATTCGGGTTCGTTTGGAGGTTAAACCGAACCCTACTGCCAAAGATCGGAATCTCAGCAGTGATTCATGATAGGTCAGGTCAGGAATACAACCTCATAACTTTGTTTAACAGTCGGTGACAAAGCTTGAACGTCATGGGGTGTTCTCGCCGCTTTGACTGTCACATCCTGTGTAGTGCCTGCCTAAGGCGGGTGAAACGCATAGGAGGAGACACGATGAACTATAAGTTTCTTGTACCGATTCTAGCGGTCGCTGCGTTCACATTAGCAGCTTGTGACAACAAACAATCCGGGGGCAGCACGACGCCACCCGCGACCACTCAGGAGCCGGCAAAACCCGATGCCGCTCCGAGCGCTCCGGCAGCAGATCCGGCAAAACCGGCACCTGCAAACTAGCTGTACTGACCAAATGACAGAACGGCCGGCTCTCCCAGAGGGCTGGCCGTTTACATGGATATCAGCAGACAGGCCTGTTAGCTGACTGTGATAAATCATTGATTTTCTAAGGAGAAAACCTGGTACGCCCAAGGGGAATCGAACCCCTGTTTGCGCCGTGAAAGGGCGCCGTCCTAACCGCTAGACGATGGGCGCCTGCAGGTAAGCGGCTTATAGTGAAACAGTTTTTCGACTGCAACCCCATATTTCATTCTTTTTTGGGAAAAGTGAAAATTGTTGAGGGGGTCGTGAGAAAATTCAGTTCGTATCAGGCTGCCCGGATGCTGCCTCTGCTGATTTGGCTTATCCGCGGCGGCTGCCGCAGCGCCAGTTCCAGTCGCGAGTCGGGCCAATATCCACATGAACTGATTCGGTGTGGCAGTAGGTGCCGACGCCGCCGCGACCCGGCATGGAACGGGCAAAGTTGGCCAATTCCCACTTGGAAATACCGGGAACCTGAATGTCCGCTGCGGCGCAGGACATATGCAAAGAGGCCTTTGCCCCGTTCACCAGCCGGTTGTACGGCGGGCTGCGATATCCTGACGTGACGATGACAGATTTGCCGTAGCGCCGTTCGATGGACTTCAGCATGCCGACCAGTTGCGGCTTCAGGCAGGCGACATCGACACTTTCGCGCTGGACCCGAAGGCCGTTGGGCGCCAGCCGCGCCAATCCGGCTGCGGAAGCAAGAATCACTGGTGCTGCAGCCGATTCAACATCGTCATCCTGATAGAGGCTGTCGCGCTGCATAATCTGGATACCGCCGTTGGGGCGCACGCCGGGAAGGGACGAAAGATGCTCGGTCGGTTTATAATCCGATGGTGACGGCAATCCGGCTGTTTGTACGGGTGTGTCGCTGCTAATGGCCTTGAGCTGGGCCTGTGCCTTCGGCTGAATAACTGCTTGCTGCCGTTTTGCTGATGAAGCACCTGCATTGTTGGCAAAGAGCCGCACAAGCAGCCCGTTATCCTTGCCGGGAGCGGGTGCATGTGCACCCGGCTTGATTTCGGCCGCTGCCGGTTGATCGTCCGCGGCGGCCTGTGCACCTTTGGCAGTCTTGCCGGTGGTTTCCGGCGCCGCAGGTACCTCCACCTGCTGGGGCTGCTCCGAAGCTGATTCCTCAGCCTTGGAAGAGCCGCCAAACAGCGATGTCTTCACGGGTGGTTTCGCGGTGGCTGGTGCCAGGGCAGCAAATTGCTGCTGGGCCTCCGGTTGTGGCGTGCTGGATCCAAAAAGCGCTGTTTTGCCTGGTATCTTGCCTGTTGCGGCATCCTTACCTGTCTGGATCGGAGTAGCGGTCGCGGCGACCTTGCCCTGTCCGGGATGGGCCTCGGCTTCGGTGGCCGCCTTCAAGGCGTTCGTTTCGGAACTTCCGGCGAGCGCAAGGGCTTCCGGGGATACATTTTCTGATCCGGTCACCGGCATGGCATGGGCGTCAGCCGTGGCCGTGGATGTTGTCGTCGTGGTTGGCGTTACACTAAGAACGGACCCTGCTGTCGGTGACGAGCCTGTCGAGGTGCACGACACGGTTGCCATCGCAAAAAGCGTAACAACACATATGACGGTGCTTGCCCGGAAGGCCGCTACTGAGGCTGACAGCTTGTTCAACGATTCCCCCGTCTCGTCTTTTCCGGCTCTTGCAAAGGTTCGGTCCAATCCGCTTTTTATAGGAGCAGGATGCTCGCGAAGTTTAGCTGAAGTGCAAAAAACACCGGCAGAGAGTATGTAAAGTTAACGGTTTTTAAACGTCTCCACAAGCGTTGGGCTATAGTGAGAATGAGGCAAAAAAGTGATTAGCCACTTTCCTGCCATGGTCGCGAACTCTTGGAGAAACTTGAAAACCAGCAAAATAGAGGGTTTTCAGACGCGGATGCGGACATAGGTTCCAGGCGCTTCGGCGAGAATTTCCGCGCCATTTTCGCCCGGTATACGGGCCGGAACGCGCTTGTCGTCCTGTGATTCGATCCATGTATGCCAATGATTCCACCAGGAACCGGGATGTTCTGTTGTCTTGGTGAGCCATTCATCGAACGCCCCAAGGGGTGAATCACCGGTCCAGTACTGATACTTGTTCTTGGCAGGTGGGTTGACAACCCCGGCAATGTGACCCGAGCCCGCAAGCACGTAAGTCACATCGCCGCCAAAATACTTGCAGCCGGTGAATACAGACAGTGCGGGCGCGATGTGGTCTTCCTTGGCGGCGAGATTGTAGATTGGAATTTTGATATCACCCAGCGACAGGTTTTCGCCTGCGAGCTTCATCATCCCGCGCACCAGATTGTTGTCGAGATAGCAGTTGCGCAGATAATAGGAATGATTGGCGGCACTCATGCGTGTCGCGTCGGCATTCCAGTACAGGAGATCAAACGGCACCGGATCTCGGCCGCGCATATAGTTGTTGACGACGTAGGGCCAGATCAGATCGCCTGAACGCAGCATATTGAAGGCCGTGGCCATACGCGTGCCATCCAGATAACCCTCGGCCGACATTGCTGTTTCCAGCGCACGAATCTGGTCCTCATCGACAAAGACCTTGAGATCACCGGCATAGGTGAAATCCACCTGTGTGGTGAAGAGCGTGGCACTCCTGATCCGGTTTTCACCTTCCCGAGCGAAAAGGGCGAGGGCGGCACTCAAAAGGGTTCCGCCGACGCAATAACCGATCGCATTGACAGCCTTTTCGCCCGTTGCACCCTCGATAGTATCGAGACCAAAACGCAGGCCCTCATTGATATAGGCTGTCCAGTCCTTCAATGCGTGGCGATGGTCGGGATTGACCCACGAGATCACGAAGACGGTATGACCCTGGTCGATGGCCCATTTGACGAATGATTTTTCGGCGTTCAGATCAAGGATATAGAACTTGTTGATCCACGGTGGGCAAATCAGCAGCGGGCGTTTCAGCACGTCCTTGGTTGAGGGCTCATACTGGATGATTTCGGCGACTTCGCTGCGCGCGATGACCTTGCCGGGGGTTGTCGCAACATTTTCACCCAGGGTGAACTTGGTCATATCCGATTGCCGCAGGCGCAGGTCCCCGCCACCGGCGACGATATCTTCCGCCAGCATCTTCATGCCCTTGACCAGGTTCTCGCCGTTGCTGGCGACTGTTTCCTTGTAAAGTTCCGGATTGGTCAGCAGAAAATTGCTCGGGGATATCGCTGATGTCAACTGCTTGACATAAAACGCAGCCTTGTGGCGCGTATGGTCGTCAAGACCTTCCGCATGGGTGACGAGTTCTCCGGCCCAGTTTGCGGTTACGAGATAGGCTTGCTTGAGAAAATCAAAAAACGCGTTCTTGCCCCAGTCTTCGTCAGCGAAGCGTTTGTCGCCTTTCTCAGGCTTGACGATGTCTTCCACCTCTTCGCCGCTCATGCGGCGGATGGAATTGGACCAGATGGTCATGTAGCTGGCGAAAAGCTTGGTTTGCGCTTCGAGCGCGCGGCCCGGCTCGGACAGCCAGTATTCGGACACGCGCGAGAGTGTTTTCACCACATCCGTGACGGGATCGGCGATCGTGTCACGTTTCAGGCCCTTTTCTCGCGGTTCCACCCAGGCTGAAGCAGCCTTGCCGGCCTGCTCGATCATATGGGCGACGTTGCGCGCAAAGGCTTCCGGATCCTTGATCACGTAATTATCGAGGTTCGGCGTTTTTCCGCTCTTGTCGCCTTGATTATCCATATATTCGCTTCCTCCCGCTGATCCTCCCGATCAGCATAATAGACATGATACCACAAGTCAGGGCAACGGACATTCAATTGCAGCCATTCTGCAGGAAAGATAACGGCATTGCCACCTTGCCCGCGGATTGCATTTCCACTGAAGAAAACAGAATTGAACCTATTTGAATGTGCAGGGCTCTAATGCTATCCCTCTAACCTGCAATTCTTATCACCATGATGAATATCGATTCCGGCAGTCAGGACACACAATGAATATCTCGGTCAAAACCATTATCCGCTTTTCGGTTGGCGCCGTTCTGATTGCCGGTTTGAGCGCCTGTGCGAACACGCCACCGGAGCCGATGTCCAACTCGCCACTGACCGGCCCGGTCAATACCGGAACCTATCCCGTGTTCACGCCCGATCCGAAGGGTGAAACCGCGCAGTTTACGCCTCAGGAAAAGGATGCCTTGCAGAAGAGGCTTGTCGCCGCCAAAAGCGGGCAGGGCAACGCCACTGCCGATCCGGCAGCCGTTGCCCGGCGACAGGCCGAAATGAAGAAGCTGGTCCAGCAGCAGCAGGACGATCTGAAAGCCATCGAAGGCACGCAGTAACAAGCGGCCGATACGGTCACGAAGACACCGCATTCGCAGTGTTTTCATCAAAGATCCCAAACGGGATAGCTTGAGAGTGATTGACCCGCAGCTGAATGCAAAAGGTCAATGATCGCTCGACCGCTGTAACGTTTGGGTGTATAGCGCACCCGCACATTGAACCCATTTTTACCGGACCCAAACCTATGGAAGAATTTCATAAAGTTCGCCGCCTGCCACCTTACGTTTTTGAACAGGTCAATCGCCTGAAGGCGAGCGCGCGAGCGGCGGGTGCGGACATTATTGATCTGGGTATGGGCAATCCCGATCTTCCAACCCCTCAGGGCATCGTCGACAAGCTGTGCGAGGCCGTTCAGGATCCGCGCACCCATCGCTATTCATCGTCCAAGGGCATTCCCGGTTTGCGCCGCGCGCAGGCCGCCTATTATGAGCGGCGTTTCGGCGTAAAGCTCAATCCGGATACGCAGGTCGTAGCAACCCTTGGCTCGAAAGAGGGCTTTGCCAACATGGCCCAGGCGATCACCGCGCCCGGTGACGTCGTGCTCTGTCCCGATCCGACCTATCCGATTCATGCTTTCGGCTTTATCATGTCCGGCGGCGTGATCCGCTCGATCCCGGCCATGCCTGATGACCAGTTCATTCCGGCGCTGGAACGCGGTATTCGCCATTCCATTCCGAAGCCATTGGCCTTGATCCTCAACTATCCATCCAATCCCACCGCCCATGTGGCGTCACTGGATTTCTACAAGGATGTGGTTGCCTTCGCCCGCAAGAATGAAATCATCATTCTGTCGGATCTGGCCTATTCGGAAATCTATTTCGATGATGCACCGCCGCCCTCCGTTCTGCAGGTGCCGGGCGCGATCGATGTCGCTGTGGAATTCACCTCCATGTCGAAGACATTCTCGATGCCAGGTTGGCGCATGGGCTTTGCCGTGGGCAATGAACGCCTGATCTCGGCGCTCACCCGGGTCAAGTCCTATCTCGACTATGGCGCGTTCACCCCGATTCAGGTTGCCGCTGCGGCCGCTCTGAATGGTGATGGTTCCGACATTGCCGAGGTTCGTGCGATCTACAAGCATCGCCGTGACGTGCTGGTCGACAGCTTTGGCCGTGCCGGATGGGATATACCTTCGCCCGCTGCGACGATGTTTGCCTGGGCTCCGATCCCTGAGAAGTTCCGCAGCCTCGGCTCGCTGGAGTTTTCCAAGCTTCTGATCGAGCATGCGGATGTGGCCGTTGCTCCGGGTATCGGATTCGGCGAGCACGGCGATGACTATATCCGCATTGCACTGGTCGAGAATGAACATCGTATTCGTCAGGCGGCCCGCAACCTCAAGCGGTTCCTTGCAACGGCGGATGAAAAGCTGCACAACGTCATTCCGTTGAACGCGCGCCGCTAGGCCTGCCGAAACCGGAATTCGCGGCGCCTTCGGGCGCCGCTTCAGGCTAACCTTTCAGGGAAATGAACGATGAGTGATGCGCTGCGCGTGGGAATCGCCGGACTGGGTACTGTTGGTGCCTCGGTTCTGAAAATTTTGCGGGACAAGGGTGACATGCTCACCCGCCAGTGCGGCAAGGAAATCATTGTGACCGCCGTTTCCGCCCGTGATGCGAAGCGGGATCGCGGCGTGGACTTCTCGTCGGCCACATGGTTCGACGATCCCGTTGCCCTTGCCAAGTCGAACAATATCGACGTGTTCATCGAATTGATCGGTGGCGACGAAGGTCCGGCGCGCGCCGCAGTCGAGGCTGCGCTCAAGTCCGGCCGCCATGTGGTAACCGCCAACAAGGCGCTTCTGGCCAAGCATGGCGTGTCTCTCGCCAAGATTGCGGAAGAGAAGGGCGTCCTGCTCAACTTCGAAGCGGCAGTGGCTGGCGGCATTCCCGTCATCAAGGCCCTGCGCGAATCTTTGACCGGCAACACGGTGTCGCGCGTCTATGGCATCATGAACGGGACGTGCAACTATATCCTGACGCGGATGTGGGACGAAGGCATTTCGTTCGAAGATTGCCTCGCCGACGCACAGCGTCTCGGCTATGCGGAAGCCGATCCGACATTCGATATCGAGGGAAATGATACGGCGCACAAGCTGGCGATCCTGACCAGCCTTGCCTTTGGCACGCAGATTGCTGCCGACGATATCTATCTCGAAGGGATCAGCAATATCTCGCTGGCCGATATCAAGGCAGCCGATGAACTTGGCTACCGCATCAAGCTGCTTGGTGTCGCGTTGAAGACCGACAGCGGCATCGAACAGCGTGTTCATCCGACCATGGTACCGGTGGAATCGGTGATCGCGCAGGTCCATGGCGTGACCAATGCGGTTGCCATCGAAACCGATCTTCTCGGCGAATTGTTGTTGTCAGGTCCGGGGGCCGGTGGCGCCGCAACGGCATCGGCGGTTATCGGCGACCTTGCCGACATTGCCAAGAGCCGTCCGGGCTTCCAGCATGGTCCAGTCTTCGGTACGCCTGCAAAATCACTGGCACCTTACAAGCGTGCCAAAATGCGTTCGCACGAAGGTGGATATTTCATTCGCTTGACTGTGCATGACCGCGCGGGCGTCTTTGCGGCGATTGCCAAGCGTATGGCCGACAATGACATTTCACTGGAATCCATTGTCCAGCGCCAGACGCCGGAAAACCATCCGGAGGCTACCAAGACAGTCATCCTCGTGACGCACGAAACCACCGAGGCAGCGGTGAAGAAAGCGCTCGAGGGCATCGTCAAGGATGGTCATTCCACCGACAAACCGCAGATGATCCGCATCGAACGCGCCGGCTGAATGCGCCAGACCTTATGAACTGCGCCGTTTCCTGAATCTCAGGGAACGGCGTTTTGCTGTCTGCCAACAAAATAACTTTAAAACAAATGCTTGTCCCTGTTGACCTCAACCATAGTTGAGGAATTATTCTCACTGGATCGCATGATTTCCAGGGACATATGACATGAAAATCTTCTCCGCGCGCATCACCGTGCAGGATCTGGTTGCTGCTGCAACCTTCTATCGGGATGTACTGCAGCTGCCAGTCGACGAACGTGCCGAGTATATCGTTGTGACCATCGGTTACAGCCGTCTTATTGTGGAAAAGGGCTCGGCGTTCAGCGGAGTGCATCACCTGGCGTTCGGCATTGCACCGGCGAAGTTCGACCGGATCAGGGATTGGCTGAGCAAGCGTGTCACGCTGATATCAGTTGGTGATTCCAATGTTGTCGGTGGCCCGGAAGGCTGGCACTCACGTTCGCTTTATTTCATCGGCCCGGAAGGCATCATTCTGGAGTACATCGCCCACGATGAGTATAGCGGGCTGCCGCTTGTGGGGCCGCAGCCCTTTTCCATCGCCGAGGTCGGCTTTGCGGTCGAGGATGTCAAAGCCACCGTTGAAGTGCTGGCGGCAGATTTTGGCCTGCCGCCATTCCCGCCTCAGACGGACACCTTCGCACCCGTGGGCAGTCCGGATGGATTGCTGATTATTGTCGACGGGAACCGCCTGTGGTTTCCAACGCTCGATATTCATGCTGCACGGTCACCGTTGATGATCGAGATCGACGCTCCCGTGCGTGCCCGGACACATTCGCTTTCTGAATGGACCACGTTGGTTTCCCTCTAGTTTTCATCGATTCATGACCGTTTGTAAAAGGCTTGTATTGCTTCGTGAACGATCGCTACCCCGTTTAATCGATTAGCTTTTTCGGTGAGGGCGCTTTCCGGGCAATAGGGTCTTGCCGCTGCTGCACGACTTTGACAAAAGGTTTGCACAGCAATGCTAGGAAGTACCCTGTTGATCCGCAAAAGGGTATCTCCCACACGAACGCAGGATAGATTATGCCGAAAACTCCCGACCAGACTTCGATGGGCCTCGACCGTATTTTGACCCTTGAGCTCGTCCGCGTGACCGAGCGTGCCGCTGTTGCCGCTGCACGTCTGCGCGGACGCGGCGATGAGATGGCCGCTGATCAGGCCGCCGTCGACGCCATGCGTCAGGAACTCAATCGTCTACCGATAAGTGGTACCGTGGTAATCGGTGAGGGCGAGCGCGACGAAGCACCAATGCTCTACATTGGTGAGGAGGTCGGCACACGGACTGGTCCGGAAGTCGATATTGCGCTTGACCCGCTCGAGGGAACGACCATCTGCGCCAAGAATTTGCCCAATTCACTGGCAGTTATCGCCATTGCCGAAAAGGGCAATCTGCTCTACGCGCCTGACGTTTACATGGAAAAAATTGCCGTTGGACCGGGCTATCCCGCCGGCATTATCCAGCTCGATGCACCTGCAGCCGAAAACATCGCTGCCGTCGCAAAAGCCAAGGGCGTGCCAGTCAACGAGATCACCGCCTGCATCATGGACCGTCCGCGCCATGCGCGCCTGATCGAAGAAGTGCGTGCGACCGGAGCTTCCATCCGCCTGATCGGTGACGGTGATGTCGCCGGTGTGATCCACACGACCGACCCTGATGAAACTGGCATTGATATCTACATTGGTATTGGCGGTGCGCCGGAAGGCGTTCTCGCCGCAGCCGCGTTGCGCTGCATCGGCGGTCAGATGCAGGGCCGTTTGCAGCTCAACAGCGACGACAAGATTGCGCGTGCCGCCAAGATGGGCATCAGCGATCCCAAGAAGATCTACACCATGGAAGAAATGGCCAAGGGTGACGTGCTCTTCGCTGCAACGGGTGTGACTGACGGCAACATGCTGTCCGGTGTCAAGTTTGCCCGCGACTATATCCAGACCCATACCATCGTCATGCGCTCGCATTCTCAGACCGTACGCGAGATCAAGGCGAAGCATCAGGATATGTCCAAGTTCCAGTAAGAACCGGTTATTGAAACATTTTTTGCCCTGCCGTTCACCTGAGCTGCAGGGCATTTTATTAACTGCGTTCATGGCTCAATAGGAAATGCCCTATTGAGGCCATGCTTTTTGAGGTATTTTCAGTGCGGGAGTTCAGATCGGTGGTACAGCCATGAATATCCGAACGAAAATAACTGCTTGCATTGTTTCGACGCTCGCGTTGGCCGGGCCGGTCAATTCTGCTTTTGCACAGGATCCGTACCTCGATCTTATTCAGGGTTATCGGTCCAATTCGATTGCCGATCGTTTTCCGCAGACCGTCGGGCCATTCACACTGGTCAAGCACAGTGTCAATCCGCAGGACTTCAGTGTTACGGCTGAATATGAGGCTGTTGATGCCAGGGCAAGCGTGACCATGGCGGGTGTCAAGGCCAGCAACAAGGAGGCGGCCTATCCGATAAAGGATGGGGCAGATGATCCTGTTGTCCGCGATCTCTTCGAAAAGGCCACCCAATATCATTCAACCCAACCGGGCGAGATTGCCGTGCAGACAACGCTGCCCTACAGCGCTGGCCAGGCGATGCCCTGCGTGACCGCGGATGCGGCGCAGGACAAGCACGCCTTTCTGGTGTGCGTGATCGGCATGCACAGCCGTTATCTGCTGATCCAGCCCGCAGCCACCTACAGCAATGGTACCAAGGAAGCGGCCGAGCGTACCCTTGCAGATTTCGCGACCTCCATTGCGATGACGATGAATGATATAGGGGCACCACCACCGTTGAATGATCCTGCTGCGCCGGCTGCCGCTCCTCAGTAATTGCCGTTTGTTCACTGGATACGTCATTCGGAGCATTGCATTCGGGTCTGGCGAATGATTGAACCCTTGCATGGCACCAGAACGGCTTTTCCTCGGCGTTGAACATTCGGCAACCGGTCTCAAATGGATTGATCGGTTGGGGACCCGTGAGGCAAACATCGCTCTCGCCATGGCGCAGAACCATGGTTTCCCCGATCTCGTTGCCCGCGTTCTTGCCGGGCGCGGCGTGGGTGTTGACGATGGTCCCGCGTTCATGGATCCGACCATCAAAGGTCTGATGCCCGATCCCGCGTCGCTGACCGATATGGAAAAAGCAGCCGATCGCATCGCGCAAGCCATTGGCAAGCGCGAGAAGGTGGCAATTTTCGGCGATTATGACGTGGATGGCGCCTGTTCATCCGCTATTCTCTCGCGATTTCTTACCCATTACGGCGTTGCCAACCACATTTATATTCCTGACCGGATTTTTGAGGGGTATGGGCCAAATCCGCTAGCGATGCGTGAACTGGTGCAAAATGGTGCATCACTGATTGTCACCGTGGATTGCGGCACCAACAGCGCTCTGGCTATCGAGGCTGCCCGCGAAGCAGGTGCCGACGTGGTTGTGCTCGATCACCATCAGGTTGGCGGCGCATTGCCCGCTGCCGCAACGGCCGTGGTCAATCCTAACCGCGAGGATGATCTCTCAGGTCAGGGCCATCTCTGCGCGGCAGGTGTGGTATTTCTCACCCTGGTACAGATACTGCGCGCTTTGCGCGAGCAGCGCATCGCGACAGGCACGTTGGCACCCGATCTTTTGTCGATGCTCGATCTCGTGGCGCTTGCCACCGTTTGTGATGTGGTGCCGCTGAAAGAGTTGAACCGCGCTTTCGTGGTCAAGGGCCTGCTCGTCGCGCGGGCGCAGCAAAATGCCGGGTTGGCCGCGCTGGCGCGTGTTTCGCGCATCGGCGAGCCGCTCAGTGCGTTTCATTTCGGCTATCTGATCGGTCCGCGCATCAATGCGGGCGGCCGTATCGGCGATGCCGGGCTCGGCTCACGTCTGCTGACACTGGATGATCCCAATGAAGCGGCGCGGATTGCCACCGAACTCGACCGGCTCAACACGGAACGCCAGGCGATGGAGACCGTGATGCTCGAGCAGGCCGAAGCCGAGGCCATGCTGGAAATGTCGAGCGGTGGCGGGCCGGCTGTCCTGGTGACCGCCAATGATGACTGGCATCCGGGTATTGTCGGCCTGATCGCCGCGCGACTGAAGGAACGGGCTCGACGTCCGGTTTTTGCCATCGCCTTCAACGCCAATGGAACGGGCAGCGGTTCGGGACGTTCGATCAGTGGATTTGATCTGGGAAAACTGGTTCGAAGTGCTGTCGATGCGGGGTTGCTGGTTAAAGGCGGCGGGCATGCCATGGCCGCAGGCATCACAGTCGAACGCGAAAAAATGGGCGCATTGCGGGCATTCTTTGAAGAGCAGGCGGCTGAAATGGTGGGGCAACTGCGTGAAAACCAGTCGCTGGCCATTGATGGAGCCCTCAGCGCTTCCGGCGCGACGGTTTCTCTCTATGAGACCATGGAACGGGCCGGACCATTTGGTTCCGGTCATCCGCAGCCTGTGCTGGTGCTGCCGCATCACCGACTTGTCGATGCGCGTACTGTCGGGACAAACCATGTCAAGGCGACGCTGGCGGGCGCAGATGGAAAGCGCATCAATGCGATTGCCTTTCGAGCAACAGGGGCGCCGCTGGGTGATTTCCTGTTCGGTAATCTCGGCCAGTCCATGCACGTGGCGGGCAATCTGGCATTGAACCACTGGAACGGCTCGACAACCACCCAGTTCCGCATCATGGACGCCGCGCGGGCCTGACCATCTGTCAGCAGGAACGGTGGTTTTTCTGATTCAGATTGCATTCAATCGGCCTATGTTCTATTTTTGTTCTCATTCCGAAACGAGAATAGAACCTGTGGCCCATGCGTAAACCGACCCATCTGGAAAAGCTCTATCTGGATTTCGACAGCTTCTTTGCCAGCGCCGAGCAGCAGTTGAATCCGGCGCTGCGCAACCGGCCAATTGCGGTGGTGCCACTGGATTCGCCGCATACAAGCGTCATTGCTGCCAGCCGCGAGGCGAAACCTTTCGGGATCAAGACGGGCACATCCGTGCGGGATGCACGCGAACTTTGCCCGGATATCGTCTTTCTGGAGGCGCGGCCCGATGTCTATGTGAAGTTGCATAATCAGATTCTTTCCACCATCGAGACCTGTGTGCCGATTGCGGCGGTGCGTTCGATTGATGAAGTGGCGTGCACGCTGCTGGCGTCCGAAGCCAAAGACCCGCAGGGGCTGGCAGCGCGGATCAAACGCGCTTTGCACGATGAAATGGGCGCGGTTCTGACCTGTTCAATCGGGATTTCACTGAACGAGCTTCTGGCCAAGATTGCTGCTGAGATGGACAAGCCCGATGGCTGTGTCGTGCTGGATCATGACGATCTGCCGGGGAGGTTGTTCGATCTCAAGCTGAAGGATTTGCCCGGTATTTCCAAGGGAATGGAACAACGACTGGGCCAGGCCAGCGTGCAGGATGTACAGGGCCTCTGGGCGCTGGCGCCCAAACATGCCCGCGCGATCTGGAACAGTGTCGAAGGTGAGCGTTTTGTCACGGCGCTGCACGGTTATGCGGTGGAAAAGCCGGAAACCGTCAAGCGCATGTTCGGCCATGGTCGCAATTTGCCGCCGGATTGGCGGGCACCGGACAAGGTGCTGCAATGCGCGCGGCTGCTCTGCCTCAGCGCCGCGCGGCGTTTGCGCCGATCGCATTACCGTGCCGGTGCTCTCAGCTATACCGTGGGCGCGCGCCGGGATAGTCGCGTAACGGTGGACGGGCAGTTTCGTCCGGCGCGAGATGATCACAGTTTTCTCAATTGTCTCAATGATTTGCATGGAAAATTGGTCAAAGCAGGTGAAATGCGGAACGTCAGCACGGTGACGGTCGTGCTGCACAATCTTTCCAGCGAGACGGAAGCAAGCCGCGATCTGTTCGATAACCATTTGGTGACCGAACAGCGTGGCCAGTGGGAGCGCGTCTCTGATGTGCTCGACAAGGTACGCGTGCGCCACGGCTCCAAGGCGCTCAATCTCGGGCTGACCACGGGCCCCGGCAATTACATCGGCTCGAAGATCGCCTTTGGGCGGATTCCGGAACCGGAAGATTTTTGAGGAAAAGTGCAGATTATATTTGCAGTATCATCATGCGTGGTTCGACAAGCTCAGCATGAGGGAGAGTGAGGATTGCAGGGAGCATGTTCTGCAACGCGTATGATTACCGCGTACTGCAATGCTGACGATTAACCTTGCAGCCCACCCATATCCCTCATGGTGAGCTTCCTGAGCTTGTCGAAGGGCGACCACGCACAATGGTTGTGCAGACGTTTGTGAGTTCATGAGAAGTCGGAAACTCGCGGTGTAAAAAACCGGCGGCATGTTTCCATGCCGCCGGTCATGCATTAGCGGTTGTCCAGTTCTGCGCGGACCAGTTTCAGGCCGTGCCGGGTAACCCGGTAAGGGCCGCCGCCTGATGAGGCGATGGCCTTTTTCTGTTTGAGCTTGCGAAAAAGCCTGAGGTCACAGGCCGTATAGCGGGCACCATCGCGGGTGAGGCAGATGATATCCGTGATGGCCTTACGCTCATCTTTTTCAAGCAAGATTTTGCCGCCCTGGGCGAGCAGGTGAAGTATGCGCTGTTCGTCGCGCGAAATGTCCATTGATCCAAGTCCTGGGAAAACGGGCAAAAGCCCATGAGAACACGTCCGCTGCCAAAAGACTTTGGCGCGGGGCTCCTGTTTTCGCGCCCCAATCTTCAAAAGAAGTTGGGGCCTTAGAGGGACTCAGACTGGTAAGACATAAACACTCCATTCGGTGTGGACGAGCCGTATAATGGAAGAAAAGGGCGATGTCAAAGTCAGGGCGCAGCGAATGCGCGTGCAGCAGCGTCACAAATACCGCCGCCTATATTCCGCTGGAGTGACGCCGACATGGCGGACAAAGGCGCGGCGCAGGGTGTCGGCATCGGCAAAACCGCATTCAACGGCAACCTGCTTCGGCAGCCGGTGGCTGGTTTCCAGAAGCTGGCGCGCAGCATTGACGCGCGCTGTTTCCACCCATGCCGCGGGTGTAATGCCCACTTCCTGCTGAAAAACACGGGCGAAATGGCGCGGACTGAGGCTGGTGCGCTGTGCGAGGTTGGCGACAGAATGATCCTCCGAAGGATGTGCGGCAACCCAGCGCTGTACCTCCTGCAAGGCGGAGCGTCCGCCCGGTTCTGCCTCGCCCCGCCGGCTGAACTGCATCTGTCCGCCCGGTCGTTTGAAAAACATCACCAACTGTCCCGCGACTTTCAATGCAATATCCCGGCCAAGGTCTTCTTCGACAAGAGCGAGCGCCATATCGAGACCGGCGGTGACACCGGCAGCCGTGCGAACAGGACCATCGCGCACATGCAATGCATCGGCGTCCACATGAAGCGCGGGATAGGTTGCTGCGAGCGTATCTGCTACGGCCCAATGCGTCGTCACCCGCCTGCCGTCGAGAAGCCCGGCGGCCGCAAGAAGGAAGGCGCCGCTGCAAACCGAACCAAAGCGCCGTGCCGGGAGGCAGGCTGCCCGCAGCCATTGCTGCTGCTCCGTGGTCAGGCGGATATCGGCCGCATGCGGGCAACCGGCAACCAGCACCGTATCACTGACTGCGGGTTGGGCATCGGTCATGATGCGATCCGGCAGCAGGCGTATCCCGGACGAACTGCGGATCGGTCCGGCCTCGGCGCCCACCACCTGCAGTTGATATTCCTCACGCCCAGCCTGCACATTCGCCTCGGCAAAGACGTCCATCGGTCCGGATACGTCCAGAAGCTGGACGCCCGGCATGGCCAACAGGGTAATGGTTCGCATGTCTCGCTCCATGGCATCACAGATCGCATATTGGCAGAATATAACGTGTTCAGTCAATTGCTGCCATAAGATGCGTCCGATAGATTGAAACTCCCAAGACAAGGAGAAACTCACATGTCCCTCTCTATCAGCGGTATCGCCATTCCCGATACAAAACTGGCACGCGGCGTCACCGAACTGGTGCGTGACACCGCTTCGGACCTGCTCTTCAACCATTCGAGCCGCGTTTATTATTTCGGAGCGATTGCCGGGCAGCAGAAAGGTCTGAAGTTCGATCCCGAGCTCCTCTATACGGGCGCCATGTTCCATGACATGGGGCTGACACATCAGCACAGCAGTGCCGATGAGCGGTTCGAAGTCGACGGTGCGAATGCCGCACGGGATTTTCTGCGCAGCCACGGCATTGCGCAGGCGGATATTGATACGGTGTGGACGGCGATTGCCCTGCATACGACACCGGGCATTCCGCAGCACATGCATCCCGTGGTTGCTCTCGTGACCGCTGGCGTGGAAATGGACGTGCTGGGCCTGACCTACAAGCAGTACAGTGATGCGCAACGCGAGGCCGTGGTTGCGGCTTTCCCGCGCAGCGACCACTTCAAGGAAGACATCATTCAGGCATTCTATGACGGCATCAAGCACAAGCCGGAGACGACGTTTGGCAACGTCAAGGCCGATGTGCTGGCGGACAAGGATCCACACTTCCATCGCGGCAATTTCTGCGATGTGATCCGCTGCTCGCACTGGAAGGCCTGAACGGTTCCCTCAGTCCTTGGTGAGTTGCAGCGGGTTGCCGTCGCGTTTGCTGATGATCGTATCGACAAGGCCCCAGTCTAAGCCTTCCTGTGCGGTCATGAAATGGTCGCGGTCGAGGGTTCTCTCGACCTCTTCCACCGTGCGGCCGCAGTGCTCGGCATAGAGCCGGGTCATTCGCCGCTTGACCACGGCCATCTCTTGCGCCTGAATGAAAATATCCGAGGCCTGTCCCTGAAAGCCGCCCAGCGGTTGGTGCACATGCAGGCTCGAATTGGGCAGGGCGGCGCGGTGGCCGGGTTCGCCTGCCATCAGCAGGAATGAACCCATGGAGCGCGCCGTCCCCATGCACAGCGTGGCGACCGGGCAGGTGATGAATTGCATTGTGTCATAGATGGCAAGGCCCGCCGTAATGACGCCGCCGGGCGAGTTGATGTACATGGAGATGGGTTTTTTCGGATTTTCTGACTCGAGAAACAGCAGTTGCGCGCAGATCAGCGCTGCCATGCCGTCCTCCACCTGACCATTCAGAAAGACAATCCGTTCCCGCAGCAGGCGGGAAAAAATATCGAATGACCGTTCACCACGGCTGGATTGCTCCACGACCATAGGCACGAGCTGCATCATGTCGCGCATGGCGAACACTCCTTCATCAGTTGTATTTTATGTGTTTAGGCGGCGAGGCGCATGGTTGTCGGCGGCGCGTTGCCATTGGCGGCAGTGCGGCCAAGCGGCATCACTGCCAGCACCGGTTCATGCACGATGCTGAACGTGGTGCCGCCCGAACCGTTGGGATTGAGCCGGAAAGTGACGATACTGTCCGGCACGGCATCATCCTCTTCGCGCATGGAATAACGCACGAAACGTTCCGTATCCGCTTCGATGACCTCAAGGGAGATACGCGACGGCTCCTGCGGTGCCTGCGGGTCGGGCAGAAGCCAGCGGGCGACAAATTCCGGCACTGTCAGCGCGCGCCAGACTTTTGATGGAGCGGCATCCAGATCATATTCATAACGCAATGCGGCGTTGTCTTCCGCTGTTTCGCTGGTCATTGATCCATTTCCTTCAAAAGCTGTTTCAGTTCATCGACACGCTGTGGCCAGAAGGCGCGGTAGCGGTGGAGCCATTGGTGGAGTTGCGCCAGTCCGTCGGGATTAACCCGGTAGTGAACATGGCGGCCGGACTTCTGCTCGGCAACAAGGCCGGCGGAACGCAGGACGGCGAGGTGCTGCGACATCGCAGGCTGTGAGAGCGAAAAGCCTTCGCGCAGTTCTGTCGCATTCTTCTCACCATCAGCCAGCCGTTCAAACACGGCGCGGCGGGTGGGGTCGGCAAGAGCCTTGAATATATCGACTTCAGACATACCAATACATAAGCATAGACTTATGTGAGTCGCAAGCACGATTTTGCAATGCTACCCCAAATGAAAACCCGGCCGTGGGGACGGCCGGGTTTGTCAGGGCATTGTGGCGAAGGTCAGCCTGCAAGTCGCGCGGCAGCGATTGCAACCTCATCACGCCGTTGTTGCGCAAATGGCTGCATGCGGCTGCGCACTGCATCAACAATACCTTGCGGGGCTGTATCCGGACGACCGGCAGTGAAGGGTGGTGCGGGTGCATATTCCAGCATCAACTGGATGCGCTGGGCGACGTCATCCCCCTGAAGCTCGGAAATGAGAGTCAGCACGAAATCGATGCCAGCTGTTACGCCGCCGCCGGTCAGGATATTGCCGTCGCGCACGACGCGGCGCGTATCGGGGATGGCGCCGAAAGGCACCAGCAGGTCGCGCCATGCCCAATGGCAGGCAGCACGCTTGCCCTTGAGAAGCCCGGCAGCGCCGAGTATCAGCGAACCGGTACAGACCGAGGTGATGTATCGTGCGGACAAGCCGAGACGGCGGACCGCGGCAACAAAGGCTTCATTCTGCAGGGCAGCGGTACAGCCCGAGCCTCCCGGTACGCACAGCACGTCACAATGCTCGATCGTGGCCAGATCGACCAAACCGGAGAAGACGAGGCCATCGGCGCTTACGTCCGTCCCGCCCATGGATGCGACAATGACTTTTGCATCGGGTAGACGCGAGAGAAACTGGTGTGGACCGGTGAAATCGAGATGGGTAACGCCGTTGTAAATGGGAATGACGATGATAAGCGGGCTGGCCATGGCTGATCCTTTGTGATTGACAGCGTCAGGATAGGCCGACATGATCACGTCTCAAACGACATAGAACCCTCATTTTCAGCCATGACCCGTGACATCGGATTTTTCGTCTTTCCCAAGTTCCAGATTCTCGATCTGACGGGGCCTCTGTCTGCCTTCCAGATTGCCGGGCGACAATACCGGCTGCATGTCATTTCTCCGCAGGGTGGGCTTGTGCCGAGCTCGGCAGGGTTGGATGTCATGACAACACGGGCCGAGGAGCGCTATTTCGATACGCTGGTGATTGCGGGGGGCAATGGTGCCCGGGCTGGGTCCCGAACGGAAGCTCTACCTGCGCTGGTACGCGATCTTGCCTCACGCTCGCGCCGTGTCGCCAGCGTCTGCACAGGTGCTTTTCTTCTTGCCGCAGCGGGCATTCTCGACAGCAAAAGGGCAACGACCCATTGGCGGCGCGCGGCTGACCTGCAGAAGCGTTTTCCCGGTGTCGCCGTGGACCGTGACTGCATTTACATCAAGGATGGTTCCGTGTGGACATCGGCTGGCATATCAGCGGGTATCGATCTGGCGCTGGCATTGATCGAGGACGATCTTGGCGCCGAAGCTGCACGTGCCGTGGCGCAGGAACTGGTGGTCTACCATCGCCGGCCAGGCGGACAGTCGCAGTTTTCCGCGATGCTGGAGCTGGAGCCGGACAGTGATCGCGTGCGGCGTGCCCTTGGCTTTGCCCGCGAGCATTTGCATGAGCCGTTACCGGTCGAGCGGCTGGCGGAGGCGGCCTGTCTCAGTCCGCGCCAGTTTGGCCGGGCGTTCCGGGCAGAAACGGGAGAAACGCCGGCAAAGGCAGTGGAGCGCCTGCGGGCGGAAGCGGCGCGGGTGCGGATTGAATCGGGTAGTGAACCGATCGAGAGTATTGCCGTATTGGTTGGCTTCAAGGACCCGGAGCGGATGCGCCGTGCGTTTTTGAGGCTGTATGGTCAGCCGCCGCAGGCTTTGAAGCGCGCCGCACGCGCGCTTCGGGTTGTCAGGTAGCTTATGCCTGCGACTGCTGGGCGAAAGCGAAGATGAAGGCGGCGAGGGCGGCGAAGTTCGCGACCGTCCGTACATGGTTCCAGGGCAGCCAATCCTGCAGGTACGTGGTCCAGACACCGGCGCCTTCGGCGCTGGCAGGCGCCGTGACAGCAGCAAGCGCGTCATTCAGCGGCACGTTGAACACCATCGTCACAATGATGGTGCCGACGAGAAAGAGCACGCTGCCAGCCAGAAGAGCCAGTGATCCGGCATCACTCCAGCGCAGGATACTGACGACCCCGAGCACCACGCAGATCGCGGCCGTACCGAAGAAGGCGAGCATGAACGAGAAATTGATGATCGTCACGTTGATCGAGTTCATCGCGGCGATGCCCTGTTCGGCTGGCAATTTTGCCAGCGCCGTCATGATGAAGCTTGAAAAGGCGAAGAACAAACCCGCCATCAGGCCGCTTCCCAGGGCGGCCAAAAGGGTGAGAATAGGTAGCCACATGTTACTGTCCCTCCGATATGCCGGACCAGATGCCGGTTGCTGCTGTTTTCTGAACGTAATCCGAAAAGTCGCGCGGGGCGCGACCAAGTGCCCGCTGCACACCATCGGTGAGATATTCGTTGCGGCCGTCGAGCACCTCGGTGAAGAGCTCATTGAGAAGGCCGACGATGTCAGGCGGAAGCTGTTCCTGTGTCAGCGCCTCTGAGAACTGTTCCGGTGTTATCGTCAGATAGCGAATATCGCGCTTGGTGGCGCTGGCGATTTCTGCCGTGGCTTGTGCAAAAGTCAAGAGACGCGGCCCTGTGACCTCGTAGAGTTGGCCGATATGGCGATCGTCGGTCAGCGCTGCTGCGACCACATCGGCAATATCGTCCGTATCGATGAACGGCTCGCCCACGCTACCGACCGGCAGGGCGAGTTCGCCAGCAAGGATGGAGGCCAGCATGACGTTCTCGCTGAAATTCTGGGCGAACCAGCTGGCGCGGACGATGGTCCAGTCGGCTCCTGAAGCCTGAAACGCTTTTTCGGCGCGCTGGGCTTCGTGTTCACCGCGCCCCGACAGGAGCACGAGCCGTTTTACGCCGTTGTCCACGGCAAGCCGCGTGAATGCCTCCACGGTTTCGGTCGCACCGGGGATGGCAATGTCCGGATAATAGGTGATGTAGGCGGCTTTGACACCTTCAAGCACTGGAAGCCACGTATTGCGGTCTTCCCAGTCAAAGGCCGGGGTGCCGCTGCGCGAACCGATGCGAACAGGCACGTTCTGCGCCGTGAGCCGTTCGACCACGCGGCGCCCGGTCTTGCCCGTACCGCCGACGATAAGAATGGGTTTTGTCGAAGAAATGCTACTGCTGGTGGTCATGTTCATCTCCCTTAAATTAATATGAGTAATCCTCACATTTGCAATATGTGATAAATCCTCATATTATTGGAGTCAAGCGGAATTTATGAGTCCTGGAGACCCTGCATGAACGAGATTGCACCGATTGTGCCAGCATCCGGCGACAAGGAAGCCACGATGCCACGCAAGGAGCCGACGCAGCGGCGCAGCAAGGAGAGGGTGGAGCGCATTCTGTCCTGCGCCTCGACGCTGATCGCTCAAGGCGGCAGCGACGCCATGCGTATGAGCGATGTGGCGGAGATGGCGGAAATATCGATCGGATCGCTCTACCAGTACTTTCCGGACAAGGGATCGATCATTCGCACCCTGGCTGAACGGTATAATGCGCTCGGGCGTGACTGTATCGCCGATGCGCTGCAAAATGTCAGTGATATGAATGGCTTGCAGGCATCCTTTGCCGAACTTATCGACGTCTATTACGCGATGTTTCTGGCCGAACCTGTCATGCGGGATATCTGGTCGGGCACGCAGGCCGACAAGGCGCTGCGCGATATCGATCTTCATGACAGCCGCCTCAATGGCGCCGTGCTTGCGGATGCGCGTTCGCGGATCAATCCGGCTGCGGACAGGGCTGCGCTTGAAAATTCCAGTTTTCTGATCATGCAGCTGGGCGAAGCAACCATGCGCCTTGCGATCTCAGTCGATCGGGCAGAAGGCGACGCGCTGGTAAAGAATTTCAAGCGAATGGTGCTGCGGGAAATGCTGGTGGGGTAGGTGAGTTGGATTGCATTTGCAGTATGCTTGGTGAGCTTCCTGAGCTTGTCGAAGGGCGAACTCATGCAAGAGCGGGATGTTTTACCCCCCTCTGCCCTGTCGGGCATCTCCCCCGCAAGGGGGGAGATCAGCCTTCATTGCTATTTCTCACAATTTGCTACGTTGAAAAGTTAGCGATCATTCTGATGTCGATGTGATCTCCCCCCTTGCGGGCGAGATGCCCGACAGGGCAGAGGGGGGTGAAACAATCATCAAATCTCGTCTCGCTCAGAAAAATCCCACCAACTTATCCAACAGTTCTCATCCTCGCTTATTCTCATCGTGTCCTTTCCGGCGAGAATGCTTCCGGAAACTTTCGAAAGTCGGGAAAGGATCGGCGCTTCGGCCTCGTGGGGAGAACCTGTGAGACTGGGGAGGTTTCGCTGAAGCTGTTCTATTCATTCGGCCCAGCAGCCAGATGACAGGGCAGAACAGGCGGAAACACAAATCGCCGGGGCGGGTGGTCCTTGGATCGCAAGCATCGCATACAGAATACCCAAGACCCGCGTTCCAAGGACCGCCCGTCATTCTCTTCTTTCAATGGCCAGACGCAAAAGCGGGCGTGGCAACCGGAAGAGTGTAGCTTCAGAATGGAGATAGGCTGGTTGCAAAACCATCATGCGTGGTTCGCCCTTCGGCAAGCTCAGGAGGCTCACCATGAGGGAAAGTGAGGATTGCAGGGAGCTAAAATCTGCAACGCACGTGATTGGCTCGTTCTGCAACGCTGGCGATTAGCCTTACAGCACCACTCTCCCTCATGGTGAGCTTGTCGAACCACGCACTACAGTAAGTGCAGGCTCGTGGAACCACTAACGACACACAACGGATATGCCGTTGCTCTATTGAACAGACACGGCAGCAGCCAGTTCCTCGACCGTGCACAACATCGCATCACCCATAAAAGCCAGATTGGCCATCGACCGTTCTGCCGCCTCAGCATGGCCGCCACCGCAGGCATCGGTGAGAATAACCGGGATAAAACCAAGATCAGTACCGTGCCGCACCGTTGGGTCTATACCGATCTCCGTGGCAATGCCGCAGATGATGAAGCTCTTGAGACCGCAGTCGCGCAGTGCGATGGCCAGCGGCGTGCCTTCGAACGCAGAGAATGTGATCTTGTCGAGAATGGCTTCATCCTGCCGAACGGCGAGTTCCGGTGCAAGCGCAAACCCGGGATTATCGCGCAAAAACCAAGGCTCGACATTCTCAGCGGACGATTGGCGCTGCCACGCCATCATCTGCTTCAGCTGAAACACGCCAGCCATTTTCTTCGGCAGGGACATATGGCGCATGAAGAAAATGCGGATGCCGGCAGAGCGGGCGATCTCAAGGGTTTGCAACACTTTTTGCAGAATGGCAGCGCCGTCTTTCATCTGCCGCAATATGCCGACCTGCATGTCATAGACAACGAGGGCTGTTGTCTCGGGTCTGACCGTTTCGGCAAGGGTCTCAGGGATGGCAAGACCATAGATATTCTGCATGGCGTCCTCCGAATGTATGTCAGGTGATCCGCTACCCGGAATCAACGGTAGCATTGTGGGACAGGAAAAACAGGCCGAAGCGCTGCATTTCCGCAATCAGAGTGCTTCGGAATGGAGAAACACTTGCCTCCCGGAGCTGTTTCGACTAGCCAGTAGACAGACAAATTTAGCCAGGAATGACAGCCCAGCATGACTCTCGTTGATAGCCGCACACCCGAACCCAAGCGTTTCATTTCCGGCGCCACAGGCGACTGGGAAATCGTCATCGGTATGGAAGTTCATGCGCAGGTCACATCCAATTCGAAACTCTTTTCCGGTGCTTCCACGACATTCGGCGCCGAACCCAATGAGAATGTATCGCTGGTCGATGCTGCCATGCCCGGCATGCTGCCCGTCATCAACGAATGGTGCGTCCGTCAGGCGATTCGGACCGGTCTAGGTCTGAAGGCGCAGATCAACCTGAAATCGGTCTTCGACCGGAAGAACTATTTTTATCCGGATCTGCCGCAGGGTTATCAGATTTCGCAGTTCAAGCAGCCCATCGTCGGCGAAGGCACGATGCTTATTTCGGTTGGACCTGACAACAAGGGCCAGTTCGAAGATATCGAGATCGGTATCGAGCGACTGCATCTGGAACAGGATGCGGGCAAGTCTCTGCATGACCAGAACCCCACCATGTCCTATGTGGACCTGAACCGTTCAGGCGTGGCGCTGATGGAAATCGTATCCAAGCCGGATATGCGTTCGGCCGACGAGGCGAAGGCCTACCTGACCAAGATGCGCACCATCGTCCGCTATCTCGGCACCTGTGATGGCAACATGGATGAAGGCTCCATGCGCGCCGACGTCAACGTCTCCGTGCGCAAGCCGGGTGGGGCGTTCGGAACGCGTTGCGAAATCAAGAACGTCAACTCTATCCGCTTTGTCGGTCAGGCTATCGACTATGAAGCACGCCGGCAGGTAGCCATTCTGGAAGACGGTGGATCGATCGACCAGGAAACACGTCTGTTCGATCCGGTAAAGGGCGAGACACGCTCCATGCGCTCGAAGGAAGAAGCGCATGACTATCGCTATTTCCCCGATCCCGATCTTCTGCCCCTCGAATTTGAGCAGTCCTACGTGGACGAATTGCGGGCTGATCTTCCCGAACTGCCGGATGACAAGAAGATGCGGCTTGTATCGGCGCTGGGCCTCTCGGTCTATGACGCGTCCATTCTGGTGACGGAAAAGGCGATTGCCGATTATTTCGAGGCGGTGGCTGAAGGGCGCGACGGCAAGCTTGCCGCCAACTGGGTGATCAATGATCTGCTCGGTGCGCTGAACAAGGCCGGCAAGGGCATTGAAGAATCGCCTGTATCGCCGGATCAGCTTGGTGGCATTATCGATCTGATCAAGGAAGGCACGATTTCCGGCAAGATCGCCAAGGACCTGTTCGAGCTCGTCTGGAACGAGGGCGGTGATCCGCGCGCGCTGGTGGAAGAGCGCGGCATGAAGCAGGTGACCGATACCGGTGCGATTGAAAAAGCCGTTGATGATGTTATTGCCGCGAATCCTGATAAGGTTGAGCAGGCAAAGGCAAAGCCCACTATGGCCGGCTGGTTTGTCGGGCAGGTGATGAAGTCTACTGGCGGCAAGGCAAATCCGCAGGCTGTCAGCGATCTGGTCAAGGCAAAACTCGGGATTGTCGATTAAAGGTCGATTAAAGAATGTGGATTCGAAGCGCGACGAAGGACGATCTGGTAACTGTCCGTGATTTGCTCGTAGAGACCTGGCATGCAACCTATGACGATGTTTACGGCGTCGAAAAGGTCAATGCGGTCACCAATCGCTACCACTCGCTGGATGCGTTGAAAAAGCAGCTGGCAAAGCCCTATTCCGAGTTCATCCTCGCCGATGACGGTGCTGATCTCTACGGCATGGCCTATGCCTCGCAAAAGGACCACAAGCTGGCGCTGCTCAACCAGCTCTATGTGCATCCGGAAAAGCAAAGCAATGGCGTGGGTTCGCTCCTGCTGGCGGAAGTGGAAAGCGCTTTTCCCGGCGTGTTCATGCTGCATCTCGAAGTTATCGAATCAAATCAAAAGGCTCGGCGCTTTTATGAAAGCAGGGGGTTTGATCTGACCGGTGCGCGGACGGACAACTGGGGAGAAGCCAATTCCGGTATTTCCGTGCTGGTGATGGAGAAATCCCTGTCGGGATATGAGCTCGCGCCGTGACATCGGTTGCTGAACCTGTTTTCCGTCGCGCTATCCGTGCGGACTTGCCCGCACTGATTGCGATATTCGCCGAGGATCTGGTTGGCGGCCATGGTGACACGACGGATCCCGCGTTTTTTCCGCACTATGAGCGCGCTTTCGACCAGATCGAAGCCAGCAATTGCGACCAGCTGATTGTCGGCGTGCTCGAGGGTGAAGTGGTTGCCACGGCACAGGTGACGTTTACCACGACATTGCCAAGTCGCGGCACCACCAATATGACCATCGGCGCTGTGCAGACCCGCAGCGACCTGCGCGGCAAGGGGATCGGCGCCAAGCTGATCGAACATTGCATTGCGCTCGGCAAGGCGCGCCGTGTGGGGCTGATACAGTTGATGTCGAATGCCAAGCGGGTGGATGCGCATCGTTTCTACGAAAGGCTGGGGTTCAAGAAGAGCCATGCCGGTTTCAAAATGGTCGTGGAAGCCCCGCCAGCGGCAACTTGACCCTTGCTATCCCCAGGTGATACGGCCATAACCCGAAGAGTTGAACGACAGAGTTCGAAGCAGGATTGCTATGAAGACCTTCCTTTTACAGTTTTTCACCTGGTGGAACAGTCAGACGATCGGTACGCGCGTCTTTACATGGCGCAAGGGTACGAAAGTCGGTGAAGACGAGTTCGGCAATGTCTATTATGAAGGCACGCAGGATTCCGAAGGCCGCACGCGCCGCTGGGTGATCTACAAGGGCTATGCGGAAGCTTCGGCTATTCCTGCGGGCTGGCACGGCTGGATTCATCATCGCGCTGAAACGCCGCCGTCCCGCGAAGATTACAAAGCGCATGTTTGGGAAAAGCCCCATCAGCAGAACCTCACCGGTTCCGCCGCTGCCTACCGTCCAAAGGGTTCCATTGCTCATGGCGACAACCGTCCTGCCGTGACGGGCGATTACGATGCATGGACACCGGGATCCTGAACGGATTTTCTTCTGCCACAATTGGTGATTATCGACGGGTTGGTAAGAAACTGTCCCGTCAGCCTGAACACAGCCGGAATTGAAATGATCCGTCCCAACTTGTCCTTTCCATTCCGCAGCAAAACCCGCCTTGTGGCGGCCGGTTTGATGGCCATTGGCCTGTGTGCACCCGCATTTGCCGCCGACGACAAGATTTCCAACCCGATCGCTGTTTTTTCGGGCCTCGACAAGATTACCGGTCGAATCACCTCGTTTGATGTCTATATCGATGAAACGGTTCAGTTCGGCGCGTTGCAGCTGACACCGCGTGTCTGCTACACGCGTCCGGATACGGAAACACCAAAAACCGATACGTTTGTCGAAGTGGATGAAATCACCCTCGACCGCAAGATCCGCAAGATTTTCTCCGGCTGGATGTTTGCCGACAGCCCCGGTCTCAATGCGGTCGAGCACCCGGTTTATGATGTCTGGCTGAAGGGCTGCAAGCAGTCCTCGGATGTTCCTGCTCCAGCCAAAAGCTGACTGATTCCCCAATTTTTGATTGCATGACGATGGCTCGTGGTTCGACACGCTCACCACTCTCCCTCATGGTGAGCTTGTCGAACCACGAACCGCGCACAGAGGGAGTGCAGGCAGAGATCGACCCCGGTGCCGAAGCACCGGGATATCATCTTTTATTATCACATCATCGGCTTGGCGAAATTGATGATCCAGGGTGTTCCAAAACGGTCTACGAGCATGCCAAAGCGAATAGCCCATGATGTTTCCCCGATCGGCGCGCTGACTTTACCGCCCTCGGCCAATGCAGCAAAAATCCGGTCGGCATCGGCAGCACTATCGACATGCAGGGAAACATGCATTCCCTGCGCCTTCTCGAAATAGGGCGGCGGTGCATCGGAGCCCATCAGTTCATTGTCACCCACAGTCATATGGACGTGCATGATCAGATTTTCCGATCCGGGCATCTGACCACCTTCGGGCATCTCGCCGAAACGGGCCATGAACTGGATCTTGCCGTTCAGAACCTTTTCGTAGAATTTGAATGCTTCTTCGCATTGTCCATCAAAATTCAGATACGCATTGATTTTCATGACAGTTCTCCTCTCCTGAGTTGCGCTTCCATCCAAGGACGTGTGGAAAGCCGTCAACCCGACACTGTTCGTAAAAAATCTTTCAGCCGCCTGCTCTTGCGGCAGCTACGGTGGGATGAACCATACTACATTTTGTTTTGGAGACTATGACGCCTTAAAACTCTGCTGACTGTGCCAACGCGTTGTCGAGCATCTTCTGGTATTGCCGCCGGGGGACCTCAACAGCGCCGAAGCTTTCCAGATGGGTGGTGGTGAATTGGGTATCGAGCAGGGTAAATCCCTTTTCAATCAAATGGCTGACCAGGTGGACGAGGCAGACTTTCGACGCATCGCGCTGACGCGAGAACATGCTTTCGCCGAAAAAGGCTGATCCCAGCGAGATGCCGTAGAGGCCGCCAACGAGCCGATCCTCCTGCCATGCTTCGACTGTATGGCAATGGCCAAGGACGAACAGTGTGCCATAGGCTTCGCGGATCGGTTGATTGATCCACGTACGGGCACGCTCACCGCTGCCACTGGCACATCCGTCAATAACGCCCCGAAAATCCGTGTTGAAACGGATGTCGAAGCGGCCCTGGCGGATTGTCTTGCGCAGACTGCGCGAAACATGGAAATTCTCGAAGGGAATAATGCCGCGTTTTTCCGGGCGAACCCAGAAGATCTCCGGGTTGTCGGCCTCTTCGGCCATGGGAAAGACCCCGGTTGCATAGGCGCGCAGCAACAACTCGGGGTCTATTTTGAAGGTCTCTGCCGGGTCCTTGCCCGTCATGCCTCTTCTTCGGCGGTAGCGGTGTCGCCTGCCAGATACTTTTCGAGCCAATGGATATCGTAATCGCCATTGGCAATATCAGGATTGTTGATCAGGTCCTGAAACAGCGGCAACGTCGTCTTGATGCCATCCACCACGAATTCGTCCAGCGCACGGCGCAAACGCATCAGGCATTCCACACGATTGCGGCCGTGCACGATAAGCTTGCCGATGAGGCTGTCGTAGTAAGGTGGAATCTTGTAGCCGGTATAAACGCCGGAATCGACGCGGATGCCGAGGCCGCCGGGCGTGTGATAGTGGGTGATCTTGCCGGGCGACGGCGCAAAGGTGCGTGGATCTTCCGCGTTGATGCGGCACTCGATGGCATGGCCATGAAAGCGAATCTCGTCCTGCGTCACCGAGAGACCGCCGCCGGACGCAACCCGGATCTGCTCATGCACAAGATCGATGCCCGTAATGGCCTCCGTGACCGGATGTTCGACCTGCAAACGGGTGTTCATCTCAATGAAATAGAACTCGCCGTTTTCATACAGGAACTCGATCGTACCCGCACCGCGATAGCCCATGTCGGCCATGGCGTTGGCACAGATCATGCCGATGCGATCACGCGCATCCGCATTGAGAGCGGGCGAGTTGGCCTCTTCCCAGACTTTCTGGTGCCGGCGCTGCAGCGAACAGTCGCGTTCGCCCAGATGCACGGCCTTGCCCATTCCGTCGCCCATGACCTGAACTTCGATGTGGCGTGGCTTCTGCAGGTACTTTTCGATGTAGACGGCGTCGTCGCCAAAGGCGGCACCGGCTTCCGTACGCGCTGTCGAAAGCGCAACGGACAGTTCCTCTTCGCTCAGCGCGACCTTCATACCGCGTCCGCCACCACCGGCCGAAGCCTTGATGATCACAGGATAGCCGATTTCGGCGGCAATGCGCGCCGCTTCCTTGTCATCGGTCACGCCGCCATCTGAGCCGGGAACAACAGGTATGCCAAGGCGTTTTGCGGTGCGCTTCGCCTCGATCTTGTCACCCATGGTTCGGATATGCGCGGCGGTGGGGCCGATGAAGGTGATGCCGTGGGCTTCGAGGATTTCCGCAAACTTGGCGTTCTCGGACAGGAAGCCGTAGCCGGGATGGATGGCATCGGCGCCTGTGATCTCGCAGGCGGCAACAATCTGGTGAATATTCAGATAGCTGTCGCGCGAAGGAGGCGGTCCGATGCAAACGCTTTCATCGGCAAGGCGCACATGCATGGCGTCGGCGTCGGCGGTCGAATGGACTGCGACAGTCTGAATGCCGAGCTCCTTGCAGGCGCGCAGCACGCGCAAGGCAATTTCGCCACGGTTGGCTATGAGAATTTTCTGAAACATCACGCTCTCGATTTATTCGATCACAACTAGCAATTCGCCATATTCAACCGGCTGGCTGTCCTCGATGAGAATGGCCGTGACGGTACCGGCGCGAGGCGATGGAATCTGGTTCATCGTCTTCATCGCCTCGATGATCATCAGCGTCTGGCCTTCCTTGACCTTCGAGCCAACTTCGATGAAGGCACGGGCACCGGGAGCCGGGGACAGATAGGCTGTACCGACCATTGGTGAGGGAATAGCATTCTTTGATGGATCACCAGCGGGCTTGGCAGCCTCGACAGGCACAGCGGCAGCAACTGGTACAGCAGCCGGAGCCTGTGCATAGACGGCCTGCGGTGCAGCAGCCTGCATGGTGATCTGACGCGATACGCGGATACGCAGATCGCCCTGCTCGATTTCGATGTCGGTGAGATCCGTCTCGTTCAGAATTTCTGCGAGATCGCGGATCATGACCTTGTCGATCCCGGTGTTTCTGCTAGCCATGCTTTTTCAAGCCCCTTATTTCTGTTCGGCAGCCCTTGTTATTGCGGTGCCGCTGCTTTGACGAGTGCGCGCAAGCCCATCACATAGCCATCCACTCCAAAGCCACATATCACCCCTTTGGCCAAAGGGGAAACATAGGAGTGATGGCGGAATGACTCGCGCGCGTGAATATTGGATAGATGAACTTCCACCAGCGTGACGGCCGCCGCGCGGATGGCATCATGCAATGCGATCGATGTATGCGTGTAGGCAGCCGGATTGATCAGGACAGCGGCTTTTTTCTCGCCTGCTTCCTGAATCCAGGAGACCAGATCACCTTCGTGGTTGGATTGACGAAACTCGATCTCGGCGTCGAGTTTTTCGCCCTCTGCGCGGCAGAGAGCCTCGATGTCACTCAATGTGGAAGCGCCATAGATGCCTGGTTCACGCTTTCCCAGCATGTTCAGGTTCGGGCCATTGAGGACAAAGATCAGCTGTTTCATACCATACCGGATATATTGACGGGTTTCGGGACCCGATGACGGGTCCCATATAGAGCAATGAATAGCCAAATGGAACTAGTTCTGTTTTCCGGATGGCGAAGCAATCCACAAGGAAGGTAGCAAGTCCGATGTTTATCCATAGGACGAAACTGCCTGACAAAGCGGGTGTTCGCCAGCCGAAAAGTCACTTGATTGCTCGTCCATAAATGGTTTTTGCAATCATTGGCATATAGGCAGGGCTATTTGTTGCGAATATGGCTGATTTTTTCTGCCAGCGCGTCAGCACCTAGGGCACCCGGAACCACCTCATTGCCGATTATGTAGGATGGTGTGCCGTTGATGTTCAGGCTGTTGGCAAGATCATAATTCTGCTGGAAGGCCTGCGCGATCTCAGGTGATTTCATCTTTTCGCGGATCTGCTTTTCGTTGCCGCCAAGCTTGATGGCAATCTGCATGGCTGCTTCTTCGGTTGCGCGGCCGTCATGGCCAAGAAGGTCGCGGTGGAATTCCAGGTATTTCTCCGGCATCAAAGCCTTGAACGCCTTGGCGACAATATGGGCCTTGGTGGAGTCTGGTCCCAGAATCGGAAATTCCTTCATCACGAAGCGCAGGTTGGGATCGCTCTTGAGCAAGGCATCCATATCGGGCAGGGCGCGTTTGCAGTAGCCGCAATTGTAATCAAAGAACTCGACAACCGTAACATCACCCTTGGGATTGCCGAAGACAGCATCAAGCGGAGAATTGAAGAGTTTTTCGCTGTTCTGGCTGATGACCTGGCCCTGCGCCTGCTGCTGTGTCGCTTCCTGCTTGGCGCTCAGGGCTGCCTGCGCTTCAAGCAGCACTTCCGGATTCTTGAGCAGATAATCCTTGATGATGGCTTCGATTTCCGCACGATTGACCGTTGAGGACATGGCAGGCTGCGACGTGGCAGCGGTGCTGGTCTGGGCCAGAACAGCCTGTTGGCTGAAACCGAGCGCAACGAGAGCGGCTAGGCCTGCTGTTGCACCTACCAGAGCGACTTTTTTCATAGTGTCATGTCCTTGTTTGTATTGATGTCGGCAAAAGGCAGCTTATGGGTGCTCATTTGCGCTTGGCATTGATGATGTCCTGGGCACGAACCCAGTCCGGTGATCCATTGGGCAGGCCTCTCTGGGCCCGTATGGCGAAGATCTGCGCATCCTGGATCTTGCCGGAATAGTATTTCTGTTCGGCCGAGGCGAGGTCGGAACGCGGACCATCGCCAAGCTGACCATAGGCCTGCGCCAGATAGCCGTAACCGTCGGGAAATTCGCGGTCCCGGTCGATCCCCGCCTGAATTTCCTTGATCGAGGCCTTCAGATTAGCGGGGGTACCGCTAAGCATCAGGGCCCGGCCATAACTCATGCGGATAAGGCTTGATTTGCGCGGATCAAGGGCACCGGCCTTCTTGTAGGCCGCCGCTGCGTCCATAACCTTGCTCTGTTTGAGCAGTATTTCGCCGCGCATCTCATAAAAATAAGGGTTCTTCGGCTGTTCCTTGATCAGTGCGTCGATCTTCCCGAGCGCTTCCTGCGACGAGCCATTGAGGTAAATCGCGATGGCGTTGCCGTAACGCGCACCAATATTGTTGGGGTCCTTGCGGAAACTTTGCAGCACACTCGTGCCGCCACCCGTATAGGCAGCAATTTTCCCGCGCATGAGGTCATGTCGCTGCTGCAGAGCAGCGCTGTCTGTTTTTTCAAAGTATGGGCTGGCGCGGGCAAGTGTTTCCAGATTGGCGATGCGCTCGCGCGGCATGGGATGGCTGATGCGATAGGGATCTGTGCGTGTGCCGGTGAGCGACAGGGCGTTGGAAAAACGCTCGAACGTCGTCAGCATGCCCTTGGCGGATTGCCCTGTGTTGGCAAGGTAGGTGATCGCCGAACGATCCGCCGCCATTTCCTCCGTGCGCTGATAGCTGAGCAGGCTGCGCATGGCAACTTCCGTACCACCCATGGCAACGCCGGCACCGGCCTGTGCAACGCTGCCCTGCTTGGTCGCTGCACCCGCAACGGCGGCGCCCATGCCCAGGATTCCGGCCACAACGGCCATTGTCTTGGCGCGCGCCAACTGCTCGCGCAACTGGAACTGGTGCCCGCCGGCAAGATGCCCGGTTTCATGGGCCAGCACGCCAATGATCTCATTGGGTGTTTCCGCCTGGAGGAGGGCACCCGTATTGATGAAGATGCGGCGGCCATCCACAAACGCATTGAAACTGCTGTTGTTAACCAGAACGATGCGAATGGCGTGTTTGCCGAGACCGGCTGTGTTGATGATTGGCGTGGCGTAGTCCGTCACCAGCGCTTCAATCTCCGCATCGCGGACAATGGGCACATTGGATTGTGCTGCGGCGATGCTTGTCTGAACGAGACTGACTGCGCCCGCGAGAACAGCGGCTGCCGCGCTGCGTGCCATGGCAGTAAACGATTGACGCAAAATGATCTGTCGAACTGTCATCATGGCTTATTCGTATCGAAGTCGATCTTTGAAGGAAAGAGAAGCAAACCGTGTTCTCTCATTTGTGAGATTCCAGATTATTCCGGCAAATCTGAGGCTCCTGAGGATACAGGGAGTCTTGATAAAGAAGAACCGGCAACGATGCCGGTTCTTCAACTCACTTATCCACGCGTTTTTGAGGCTCAGAAGAACCCTTTCTTCTGCCACCAGCCGCGTTTCGCAGGCGCTTCGCCTTCGGCCTTCTTTTCCTTCGCTGCGGTCGAGGTCACAACAGGAGTACTGTTGTCAACTTTCGCGGGTTCCGGCTTTGGCGCAACAACAGGCTCCGGGGCCGGTTCAGGCTTGGCTTCGACAGGCGCGGCAACGGGTGCCTCCGCGACTACAGGCTTTGCTTCGGCAACGACTACAGGCGTTGCTTCGGCAACGGTTTCCTCGGCGACAGCCTTCTTGGCTGTCTTGCGCGGTGCGCGCTTCGGCTTGGCCGGTGCTTCGACAGGTGCAACGTCTACGTCTACCGGTGCAGCTTCTGCCACAGCCTCGACCGTTTCAGCCCCCGCCTTGGCGCGCGGCTTGCGGCGCGCAGGCTTCTTGACCGGGACTTCCTCGACGGCAACCGCTTCCGCAACTACGTCGACGATTGTGCTCTCGACGAACACGGTTTCTTCGACGGCAGATGCCTTGGTTTCAACGGCAGCAGGCTTGCTGAAATCAGGAAGAGGTATGCTTACAAAGACCGGTTCCGCATCGGGTACGGTCTTGGCGGCAACGTGGTTATCCTCACCATCTTCCGGACGGCGATTCTTGCGACCACCGCGGCGACCACGCCGACGCTTCTTGCGGCGTTCGTTCTCTTCTTCGCGTGCCTGGGCGGCAGCGGCGTCTTCACCCTCAACAGCCGGAACATCGGCGTCATCGCCATCGGTGTCGCCGCGCACGGCCTGGCCGGGTTCACCGGCAGCAACGTCCTGACGGTCACGACCGCCACGGCGCCGACGCTTGCGGCGACGTTTCCGGGATGATTCATCATTGTCGCCGGCACGAGCAGTTTCGCCCGGCTGGGCTTCACCCTCGACGTCATCGTCAATGTCTTCGACAACCGGGTCAGTCTCGTCAAAATCGTCGACGATACCGAGTGTCGGCGTTTCGCTGAGCGGAACAATTGGACCGAGGGCAATCGAGCCCTTGTCGATGGCGAAATGCTGTGCGCCGACGCTGTCATCGGCTTCGATGCTGATCGTCAGACCAAAACGGGTCTCCAGATCGGCAAGGTTCTGGCGCTTGTGGTTGAGCACATAAAGCGCCGTTGCCACAGTGGTGCGAACGATGATGTTGTTCTGCGAATGACGCAGCAGATATTCCTCGATCGAGCGCATGACATGCAATGCGATGGATGACGCCGAACGTACATGCCCGGTGCCGCCGCAATGCGTGCAAATCTGCGTCGTGCTTTCCAGAACGCTGGCGCGAATACGCTGACGCGACATTTCGAGCAGACCGAAATGGGAAATACGACCGACCTGGATGCGGGCGCGATCGTCTTTCAGACAATCCTTCATGCGCTTTTCAACCGCACGATTGTTGCGGTTTTCTTCCATGTCGATGAAGTCGACAACGATCAGACCGGCAAGGTCGCGCAGTCGCAATTGGCGCGCAACTTCATCCGCTGCTTCAAGATTCGTCTGTAAGGCAGTGTCTTCAATGGAGTGTTCGCGTGTCGACCGGCCGGAGTTGACGTCAATCGCCACCAAAGCTTCCGTCTGGTTGATGATGATGTAACCGCCTGATTTCAACGTGACCTGCGGCTGCAACATCCGGTCGAGCTGGGCCTCGATGCCGTTGCGCGCAAAGATCGGTGTCAATTCGCGATAGGGCTGTACCACCTTGGCATGGCTCGGCATGAGCATGCGCATGAAGTCCTTGGCCTCGCGATAGCCGTTTTCACCGGCCACGAGGATTTCCGTGATGTCCTTGTTGTAGAGATCGCGGATAGAGCGCTTGATCAGGCTGCCTTCCTCATAGACGAGGGTCGGCGCACTGGAGGCGAGGGTGAGGCTGCGGACATTTTCCCACAACCGCATCAGATATTCGTAATCGCGCTTCACCTCCGGCTTGGTACGCATCGCACCGGCCGTGCGCAGGATCACGCCCATGCCCTTGGGCACTTCGAGATCCTTGACGATATCCTTGAGGCGCTTGCGGTCCTGAATGCTGGTGATCTTGCGCGAAATGCCGCCGCCACGGGCCGTGTTTGGCATCAACACCGAGTAACGGCCAGCGAGTGACAGATATGTGGTCAGCGCTGCGCCCTTGTTGCCGCGCTCTTCCTTGACGACCTGAACCAGCAGAATCTGCCGACGCTTGATGACATCCTGAATGTTGTACTGGCGGCGCTGGAAGCGCTGATGCGTCGGAACTTCTTCCATTGCATCTTCGGCACCAATGGAATCGACTTCGTCGAGCTCGTCATGCGGCTCTTCCTTGTCGTCCTGTGAGCGGCGCTTGGATTTGCGCGCGTGATTGTCGCTTTCCTCGGCCGTCTCCTCGGAGTCTGCGTTTGCTTCGTCCGTATCGACGGCAACGGCTTCTGAAATGACATCGGCGTCTACAGCCGCAGCCAAAGTCTGGCCGCCATTGTCCTCGGAAGAGCCGGTCTCGTCCGATCCCGCCTGTTCTGATGAGTCGTGACCGTCGACCGCTTCATCACCGGACGCGTTCTCATCGTCGGCCGCATCAAGCTTGACCGATTCGTCGCCCTGACGCGTGCCACGACGGCTGCGACGGCGATTGCGCTGTCCGCGATCATTGCGATCACGGCTGCGCTGCTCACCAGCGTTTTCTTCATGATCTTCGTCCTGGCTGGCTGCCTCGGCTTCCGCGTCGATCAGTGCCTGGCGATCTGCGACAGGGATCTGGTAGTAGTCAGGATGGATTTCGCTGAACGCGAGAAAGCCATGGCGATTACCGCCATATTCAACGAAGGCTGCCTGAAGCGATGGTTCTACACGTGTGACACGCGCCAGATAGATATTGCCTTTGATCTGTTTCTTGTGTTCCGACTCAAAGTCAAATTCTTCAATCCGGTTGCCGCGAACCACGACAACGCGCGTTTCCTCCTGGTGGGAGGCGTCGATTAGCATTTTGTCCGACATTATAATTCTTCTCCCCGGCTGAAACGCTCAAAACGCGGTTCAACCGGGACGCCCACAGGGGTGCCGGAGCCGCATTTTCACATTTGCCGGATATATTAAGGTTCGCAGAAACAGACAGACACGGCATCACGCGGGGTTGCGTTTCAGCACCCGCGGCTTTCAAGCCGGTTATAATCACGTCTGTATCAAACATTTCTGTTCCTGACGAAACGACCTCACGAATGGCATGCTCTGGAGCATTGCCGACACTGTTAATACCCTCGAAAGGGCTGGCTCGACGCGCCTTGTCTGCGCAATCTGCCGTTCACAAAAAGCGCAGCCGACATTCCCTGTCTGCTCACGCCAAATTCTTTTTCGGTTACCGCAGCGATGCTTCGCTTCTGCCGCTCCGTGTATTTGCCTTCAGTGTCAGCCGGCCAATTGCCGTGACGTAGAGAGCTTGATTCCGGATGGCGGAAAGTAACCCACCTTTGCTTTTAGGAGGTGTGTCGCGTTATGACAAGGCCTTCTTCATAATCGTGTCATCGGGGTGGCACGGAAGTGGCGGTCAAGAAGGCGGGACAAGTCAGTTAATAAGACTAAATTAACCACGACGGGTTACCTATCATTCACATATAATATGGCTAAAGCGATGTAACAATCGTGCTCCGTCTGATACAAAACAGCACCAGAGGGGATGATGTCTGGCAAATGCCGACATGAATCTGCAATGAAATGAATGTGATCTGCCGGGTTTTTGTAGCTGTCTTCTTTGGTTTGCTTGCCGTTGCGCAGGCGAGTGAGAGAGCCAGTGCTGCCAACGAACTGGCTGCCTTGACATATCAGGCGGCCGGTGACGAGTTGCGGACCCGCGTCGTCATCAATTTCGACCGTGAGCCTGAGGTGTCGACTCTTTTGCTCGATCAGCCGCATCGTCTGGTGGTCGATTTGCCGAAGGCCGTCTTTGCCTTTGACAAGAAATCACTGGAGCCGCGCGGTCTTATTGATGATGTTCGCTACGGCATGATCGATGACGCACGTTCGCGACTCATTTTCACAATGAAAGGCCCGTTCAGCGTCGAGCGGGTCGATGTTCTGAAGAATGACAACAGTCCGGGCTACCGCCTCGTGGCTGATCTTGTCGCTTCTTCCGATCGCCAGTTTGCCGAAGCGCTCAAAACCCAGAATGCAACGACAGCCTCCACGCAGACGGCGCTGAAGGGCGATCGTCTCGCAAGCGCCGCGCCCAGCGAGGTCAGCAAGGCGCCCAAGCCGTTCACGGTGGTGGTGGATGCGGGCCATGGCGGTATCGACAGCGGCGCGGAAAGCAGTGGCGGCATCATGGAGAAAGATGTCACGCTGATGTTTGCGCGGGAATTGCGAGACCAGTTGCGCAAGATTCCCGGGCTGCGCATCGAAATGACCCGTGATAGTGATGAATTCCTGCGCTTGACCGAGCGCGTGCGGATTGCCCGGCAATATGAGGCTGATCTGTTCATTTCGGTACACGCCGACACGATCAACCAGCGCAATATTCGCGGCGCGACGGTCTATACGGTTTCGGACAAGGCTTCCGACGCTGCCTCGCGCGCCATGGCGGATCGCGAAAACAAGGCGGATGCAGTGGCGGGCGTTACATTTGACAATGAGACACCCGAGATCGCCGATATTCTCATGGATCTGACGCGGCGCGAGACCCACACATTTTCGCTTAGCTTTGCCAAAGGCGTCGTCAGAGCGCTCAAGGGCGATGTGAACATGATCAACAATCCGCATCGCTTTGCCGGATTCCAGGTGTTGCGTGCGCCCGACGTGCCTTCGGTCCTGGTGGAAATCGGTTATTTGTCCAACGACGAAGATGCAAAGCTGATGCTCGATCCCGCATGGCGCACCCACGTGGCCGAGCGACTTGCTACTGCCGTAGGTGAATTTTCAGGAAAAAAGACGGCAGGCGCCCTGAATTGACAGTTTCCGACACCGGTTGCTGACCGGCTAACCATCATTTGAGTTGTAACATCTAGTATATTCGCGTGTGCGTTGCCGAAACTCCACAATTGGTATTTAAATTGTGCGCAGAACGGGGATGTCCTTGCCTTTGTCACATTTGTCGCTCAATTGCGTCTCTGAGTTTTACCGGGCGTTGTGTATTCCGGTTCAAGTGAAGGGAAACTGTTTCCCGAGGTGCAATCTGCATTGATCAGGATCGTGCATCGATTATCGACATGCCAATGAATGAAACGGGTTCCGGATACAAATGATACGCTTGATCGGATATTTTTTCGGAATCGGCACCGTCATAGCGCTTCTGGCGGCAGGCGGCGCGGCACTTTATGTTGTCAACGTATCGAAAGACCTGCCTGATTACGAAGTTCTGGCCAAATACGAGCCCCCTGTCATGACGCGCATTCACGCGTCGGATGGTGCGCTGATGGCTGAATTCGCCCGGCAGCGCCGCCTCTATTTGCCCATTCAGGCGGTTCCGGACCGGGTGAAGGCTGCATTCATCTCGGCAGAAGACAAGAATTTCTATCAGCATCCGGGTGTTGATATCAGCGGCCTTGCGCGCGCTGTCATCGTCAATATTCAGAACTGGGGTTCACGTCGTCCTGTTGGCGCATCGACCATCACCCAGCAGGTGGCAAAGAACTTCCTTCTGTCCTCCGACCAAACGATGGGCCGCAAGGTCAAGGAAGCGATTCTGTCCTTCCGTATCGAACAGGCCTATTCGAAGGATCGCATTCTCGAACTCTATCTCAACGAAATTTTCTTCGGCCTGAATTCCTATGGTATCGCCGGTGCTGCGCTGACCTACTTCAACAAATCGGTCAACGAACTCACGATTGCCGAAGCCGCCTATCTGGCTGCGCTTCCCAAGGGACCGTCCAATTATCACCCGTTCCGCCAGACCGAACGGGCTATTGAACGCCGCAACTGGGTGATCGATCGCATGGCTGAAAACGGCTATGTGACCATGGATGAGGCAAAGACAGCCAAGGCAGAACCGCTTGGTGTTACACCGCGTCATACGGGTAATTATCTTTTTGCTTCGGAATATTTCACGGAAGAAGTCCGCCGCCAGATCATCGGCAAGTATGGCGAGAATGCACTTTACGAGGGCGGATTGTCCGTTCGCACGACGCTTGACCCGAAAATGCAGGTGCAGGCGCGCGCCGCCTTGCAGCATGGCCTGTTCAAGTATGACGAGGCCAAGGGCTATCGCGGACCCTACAAGACCATTTCGACTATCGGCGACTGGGGGATTCCACTCGCCGAGATCAAGCCGTTCTCCGACGTTCCCGACTGGCAGCTCGCAGTCATTCTTGAAGTGACACCGACGCAGGCAACCATCGGATTGCAGCCGGAACGCAACGATGCCAACGGTCTTGTTGCAGAGCGCAAGAAGGGCACGATTGCTGCCGCTGATATCAAGTGGGCCATGAATCTCTACAAGGATGGCAGGCGCACATCGGTCAAATCTCTCGAGGGCGTGTTCAAGCCGGGTGATGTTGTGTTCGTGCAGAAGAAAGAGGACAGCGAGACGGCCTTCGATCTGCACCAGGTGCCGGGCATTGAAGGCGCAATGGTAGCCATGGACCCGCATACGGGCCGTGTACTGGCGATGGTCGGCGGCTTCTCCTTTGCCGAATCGGAATTCAACCGTGCGACGCAGGCGATGCGCCAGCCTGGCTCCTCATTCAAGCCGTTTGTTTATTCGGCCGCGCTGGACAATGGTTATACACCGGCATCCGTGGTGCTGGACGGTCCCATTTCCATTGATCAGGGCGGCAGCCTCGGTATATGGGCGCCAAAGAACTACGGCGGCAAGTTTGCCGGACCATCGACCTTGCGCTACGGTATTGAACAGTCGCGCAACCTCATGACTGTGCGTCTGGCGCAGGACATGGGCATGAAACTTGTGGCTGAATATGCCGAGCGCTTCGGTATCTATGACAAGATGCTGCCGGTTCTGGCCATGGCGCTGGGTTCGGGTGAAACGACTGTGATGCGCATGGTGACAGGTTATTCGATCATCGCCAATGGCGGCCGCAAGATCACGCCATCGATCATCGATCGTATTCAGGATCGTTACGGCAAGACCATCTTCAAGCATGACGAGCGCAAGTGCGAAACCTGTGTGGCTGAAGACTGGAAGAATCAGGCCGAGCCCGAACTGGTGGATGACCGCGATCAGGTCCTGGACCCGATGACCGCCTACCAGATCACCTCGATGATGGAAGGTGTTATCCAGCGCGGCACTGCAACGATCCTTAAAAGCCTCAATCGTCCACTGGCCGGCAAAACAGGTACGACGAATGACGAAAAGGACGCGTGGTTCATCGGATTTACACCGGATCTCGTGATTGGCCTCTATCTTGGCTACGACACACCCACGGCGATGGGCCATGGTGGTACCGGTGGCGGTCTTGCTGCGCCTGTGGCCAAGGATTTCTTTGAAGCAGCCATGAAGGGCCAGCGTTCGGTAGACTTCCGTGTACCGGAAGGCATGACGGTTGTTGCCATCGACCGCAAGACGGGCATGCGTGCCAGCGAAGGCCAGCCCAATGTGATCATGGAAGCGTTCAAGCCGGGGACAGGTCCTGCCGACAGTTATTCCGTCATTGGAGCCAATACGTTCTCCGAGGGCGCGCCGGTGGAAGTGCAGTCGCCGAACGTCAACAGGGTTATCCAGGGCGGGGGCGGCGGGCTTTTCTGACCGCCTTCACCTGATGCAATTCCGTGAAGTCTGAAGACTTTACATCGCGCGGACCAGTGAATATGGTCCGCCGCAATTCGAAAACAATGCCATGTACAGAAGGAACTGACAGCCAATGCGCGCTGAAATTGAGACGCTGGTCGACGAGATCAAGCAGGCCATAAGCCTGCTGAGGAGGCATCTTTGACTGGGATACGTCAATCAAACGCCTTGGTTATCTGAACCAGCTTGCCGAAGATCCAGCGCTTTGGAATGACGCGCAGGAAGCCCAAAAGCTCATGCGTGAGCGCCAGCAGCTGGAAGACGGTATCAATTCCATCCGCACCCTCAGCCAATCGCTTGAAGACAATATCGAGCTGATCGCCATGGGCGACGAAGAGGGTGACAAATCCATCGTCACCGAAGCGGAAGAGGCTATCCGCGCCATCAAGGTGGAAGTGGATCGCCGGCAGATCGACACGCTGCTATCCGGCGAAGCCGATGCCAACGACACCTATGTTGAAGTGCATTCGGGCGCCGGCGGAACGGAAAGCCAGGACTGGGCATCTATGCTGCTGCGCATGTACACACGCTGGGCCGAACGCAAGCGCATGAAGGTCGAACTGCTGGAAATCCATGACGGTGAAGAAGCGGGCATCAAGTCCGCGACGATCCTGATCAAGGGTCACAATGCCTATGGTCTGATGAAGACCGAATCGGGCGTACACCGGCTGGTGCGTATATCGCCCTACGATTCGAACGCGCGGCGCCATACCTCGTTTTCCAGTATCTGGGTCTATCCGGTTGTCGACGACAATATCGATATCGCCGTGACGGAGGCCGATGTGCGCATTGATACGTATCGCGCGTCCGGCGCTGGCGGCCAGCACGTCAATACGACGGACTCGGCTGTTCGCATCACGCATATCGCTACGGGTATCGTTGTCCAGTGTCAGGCGGAGCGCTCCCAGCACAAGAACCGTGCCACGGCGTGGTCAATGCTGCGCGCACGCCTGTATGAAGCAGAGCTGGAAAAGCGCGAGCAGGCGGCCGACGCCATTTCCGCATCCAAGACCGATATCGGCTGGGGTCACCAGATACGCTCCTACGTCCTGCAGCCTTATCAGCTGGTCAAGGATTTGCGGACGGGCGTTGAAAGCACCAGTCCGCAGGATGTGCTTGATGGCGAAGTCGATATGTTCATGGAAGCTGCTCTGGCGCACCGTGTGCATGGCACCGACATGGACGTGCAGGATATCGCCTAAGGGTTTCTGTATATTGCCTGAATCAAAATCCCCCGGCAGGAAAATGTCCTGACGGGGGATTTTTCATGGTGCATGGGGCGATTACAGCAATCGTCCGCAGGCAATGCGCGTTTTGTGGCTTAAAGTTCGGCTGCCACTTCGCGGCCAATTGTCAGAAAACCCGCAGGATTGATTGCACTGCCATTGCGGCGCACTTCGTAATGGAGATGCGGGCCGGTTGAACGGCCGGTGCTGCCGACTTTGCCCACGATATCGCCGATCTTGATCTTTTGGCCGACGCTCACAAGAATCTGGCTCATATGGCCATAGCGGGTCGCCAGGCCATTTCCGTGGTCGACCTCAACCATGTTGCCGTAACCGCCATTGTAGTCCGCCTCGGTCACAGTGCCATTGGCCGTGGCACGCACAGAAGAGCCGGTGATGGCGCGGAAATCGATGCCGGAATGAAACGCCATGGAACCGATGATCGGGTCCTTGCGCACGCCGAATGTGCTGGAAACGGGCATGCCCGGCACGGGATTGGAAATCGGAATGGATTTGGCGAGAGCCTTGGCGCTCTCGAGCCGCTCGAGCGCCTGATCGAGATCATTCAGCTTGGCGTCAAAGGGAGCGATGCTGCCAGCAGGAATGAAGGGCCCACCCGTGTCAGACTTTTCATCGAGGACCGGCTTGACGCCGGTTGCCGCCAGCGCTTCCATGATCTTGTCGGCGTTTTCATAAGCCGTGTTGGACAGCGTCTGCATCTGTGCAATCTGTTTCGCTTCGATATCTGTCAGCGATGTATTGACCGATTTCAGCAGAATCTCCGCTTTGTCGACGCCTTTAGCAGGTTTTTCTCCGCGAGGTTCTGATTTGTGCTTGACCGTGGTCGGACCGGTAATGATCGGATCGATACCGTAGAAACCTTCGTCGTCCTCGGACTTCACGACATCCTGACTGTTGCTGTCCATGGGCGCGTTGTCTTCTATTTCAGGTGCGATAACAGCTCCCGCATCTTCCGCGCGCTGCAGCACAGGGGCGAGCTTGTCGTGCCGCTCGGCGAGAGATTTCTGCCGCCGGATAAGTTCGGACACCTTGTTTTCCATGACCTGCTGGTCAAGCAACTGGCGGCTTGTGACCTGATCGAGCTGGGTGCGCAGATTGGCGATGCGGTCCTCATAGGCCTGCTGAAGGCGCGCCTGACGGGCAACGCTGCCGCTGATGAGATCATCGCGGAAAACCAGGTAGGATGTGGCGATAAGATAGGTGCCCGCCAGTGCGAAGGCGAGAGTGCCGCCGAGAATGGCAGCCCAGGGCCGAAGGGTAAAATGACGGATCGTTTCGCCCCGCGCGATAATGATCGTGTGGGGTTCTTTCTGGTTGCTGAAGATGGGGGAATGTTTTGCCTTCTTCATGGCCGCACCGCTCGTCTTTTTGCAGCTTCAATTCATGTCAGGCATTACACTCCGTTATGGTTAACAAACCCTAACGGAGTGGCATTTTTCCATCTATTTCAACCAGAAAGCGATGTTGGGGGAATTACAGAGCCTTGGTGGCTTCGAGAACTTCTGCCGCATGGTTCGGAACTTTGACCTTGTTCCAGATCTTGGCGATGTTGCCGTTCGAATCGATCAGGAACGTGGTGCGTTCGACACCCATGTACTTGCGGCCATACATGCTTTTTTCCGCCCATACACCGTAGGCTTCCAGGATGGTCTTTTCCTCATCGGCGACGAGATCGATCTTGAGGTCGTGCTTCGTCTTGAACTTGTCGTGCTTTTTTGCCGGATCCGGTGACATGCCGATAACCTTCGTACCAAGCTTTTCAAACTCCGGCTTGAGTCCTGAGAACTCAATGGCTTCCTGTGTGCAACCGCTCGTATCGTCCTTCGGATAGAAATACAAAACAACAGGTTTTCCGCGCAATTCCGCCAGAGAAAGCGTGCCGCCACCATCACGGGGAAGGGTAAAATCCGGCGCGGGATTGCCGATTTCCAGAGTTGTCATAGGAATGCCTTTCTTTTCATCATTGAATGCGAGCCTCACATGAGCAACTATATGAGAGGCAAGGGAATCGTCTACGGTTTCCCACATGATTCCTCAATTGGCTTGGGAATTTGACAGAGAAACCGAAAAGAGTCCGTTTTACAAAGCGCGACTTCCTGAAATTTCATCATTACCCGTCTGCAGTCGAGCAAGGCGAGGTTCCCGTGGCCATGCCTGCTCGGCGATCGCGTTTTCGCTTCGTCTGTGGTGCTGCTGCGTCGTTTCTGCTTTTGATCGTGATTCTGGCTGGTATTGCTTTCGTCGTGCTGCGTGTCGGCATTGGCGGGGCGGCATTGACCCAGCGTGCACAAACCGCACTGAAATCCGTCGTTGGACCCGATACGGATGCCACCATCCAGTCTGCGCAGATTTCTCTCGACCAGCGCAGGCACGTCGCTCTTGAAGCACGGAACGTCAATATTTCCGACGTCAAACGCGGCGTAGAGATAAAAAATATCCGTTCTGTGCGCATTGGTTTGGCAACTCTGCCGCTCCTGCAAGGCAATGTGCAGGTTCAGAGTCTTGAACTGGATGGTGCGCAGATCAAGGTTGCCAGCCAGGAGCCCTTCGACTTCATGTCGATTGTTCCGCAGGATGACCGCGGTCTGGTTGATCTTGACCGTGTTTCGGAGCTGCTTTTTACCGGACTGCAAAACGCAGTATCCCTTCTGGACCAGCGCGAAACCCGTGATATCACCGTTGCCGATACAACGTTTGATTTTACCGTTGCCGGCAAGCCGGAAAGCCTGCGCATCATCAATCTGGAACTGGCGGAAACCGGTGGTCCGGTGGCGATCAAGGGATCGGTCGAATGGCAAGGTAAGGTCATCGACATCTCGGCAATGGTCAAACGTGCCGCTATCGGTGCCAAGATAGATTCATTTTCATTGGCCATCAGCAAGATTCCACTTATCGGCAAACACGGCGAAGCACCGGTGCCGGATGCCGACGGTATAAAGCCGGATGCGTCGTATTTTTCCTACAACAACGAAGCAGAAATCAAACTTGACGGTGTAGCAGGCGCTGCAACCGTTCCGATGCGCGTCCGGGGTTCGCTCAATGTGAGTGAAGGGCCTGTCAGCATCAGCAATGTCTCGGACATGGGGGCAAGCACCCAGATCAATTTCGAACACGTATTCGGTACGGAGAAGATCGAGATTACCCCGTCGAACATCCATTTTGGTGGCTTCAGGGGAACGGTCGAAGGCGCTATCGGGCCCGAACCGCTGCCGGCGGATGCAACCGCGGTTGCAGCTGCTGCAAACCCCGGGTACCGTTTTGAATTGATCACACAGGAAGCAAGTTCTGCGCCGCAGGACTCAACAGAATCACCGCTGGTGTTCAACGGGCGGGTAGCCGGGCGTTATGCGCCTGATGCGAAAAAGCTCGACATCTCCGAAATTGCCGTGCGCAGCGATGGCGGCAACGAACTTTACGGGCAGGGCAGCGCAACCTTCGGCAAAGGATCGCCAGCCATGACATTGGCTCTGAGAGTGCCCAAGATGCCTTCTGCACAAGTGAAGCAGCTGTGGCCGATCTGGATTGCAACGGGAGCGCGTCGCTGGGTTCTCGATAACCTTGTCGGCGGCGAGGTGAAGGACAGTCGCATCGACGTTATTTTTGCGGCGGGCCGTTTCGATGGTCCCGGTAAACCGCCGCCGTTGACAGCCGACGAAGTGCAGGTTGATTTCAACGTGAAGGATACGCGCTTCGACATTGTCGGAGATCTGCCTCCGATCCGCGATGCGGATGGCGCTATCAGCGTGCGGGGCGCCTACACAACCATCAAACTGTTGAAAGGCTCGGCCTTTACTCCCGGTAATCGCGAAGCCCGGATTGTCGATGGTACGCTTATCATCCCGTGGGGTCCGCAGCGCCCGGTGCTTTCGGACCTTGATCTGAATATCGAGGGCGACGCTTCAGCGATTGCGGAGATCGCCGGTTTCAAGCCGATCAATGCAGTGAAGGGCGTGCCTTTTGCGCCTGAAGATATCAGTGGCGATGTGAAAACCCACGTCCTCGTGACATTTCCTGTGACGCGCCATGCTCCGCCGGGGAGTTTGCATTGGTCAGCGGAGATTGCCCTTGATGGTGTCGACCTTGCCAAAAAGGTGGATGGCCAGACGATCACCGATGCCAGCGGTACGTTGAACGTCAATGACACCGAGGCGAATATCGACGTCAAGGCGCAGTTGAATGGTGTTCCAGCTGACATCACGCTGTACGAGCCGCTTGGCAGCAATACTGCAAAGCGCAAACAATCGGTTTCGCTGCAACTGGACGATAAGACGCGTAACGCCCTGTTTCCAAGCCTTGATCCATTCATATCGGGCCCGATTATGATCGATATCGACAAGTCGGCCGATGGTGGTCAGATCGCATCTGCCGATTTGACCAAAGCCGAAGTGAAGCTGGCACAGCTTGGCTGGACCAAAGGCGCAGGTGTGAAGGCCACGGCGAAATTCGGATTGCAGCAGGAGGGTGACAACATCAGCATCCGCAATCTCGATGTAGCCGGCGAAACCTTCCGGTTGCGAGGGGACATATCGGTTGTCAAAGGCGACCTTGTAAGTGCCGATTTCAGTCAGGTCAGCCTCAATCGCACGGATGATATTGCCGTCAAGGTCTCGCGTACGGGTTATGGATACCGGGCGGACGTGAAGGGCAAGTCGTTCGACGCACGCTCTCTGCTCAATCAGGTTACCGACAAAAAGCAGGGCGGCGATACCAGCGACAAGAAGCGCGTTCTGGTTAATGCCGATATTGACGACGTACAGGGCTTCTATTCAGAAAGCTTTGGCAATGTATCGCTGTCCTATGAAGGCGTGGGGTCCAATGTTTCGGGGCTCGCCTTCAATGCGGTGACGAAATCAGGCCAGAAAGTCATTGCGACAGATAGTTCGGAAAGCGGCGCGCGGTCCGTCAGTCTTCAATCCAAGGATGCGGGTGCCGTGCTTCGGTTTACCGGTTTTTACGACAAGATGCAGGGCGGCAGCATCGTTGTGACGCTGGATTCCAAAGGCGAGGGACCTTTGCGCGGACAAATCGATGCCCGCAATTTCACGCTCGTCAATGAACCACGATTGGCAAGCCTCGTTTCGTCGTCACCCAACGGCACCAGCCTCAATGATGCGGTGAAAAACAACATCGATGTGTCAGTGGTCAATTTCGATCGTGGCTTCTCCCAGATCGAAAAGGGCAAGAACTATATCAACCTGGCCAATGGCGTCGTGCGGGGCTCAACGATCGGCACGACGTTCCAGGGGGTGCTGAGCGATCCGCAGGGCAACATGGCGCTGACCGGTACGTTCATGCCCGCCTATGGCATCAATCGTATCTTTGGCGAGCTGCCCGTACTTGGCCTGCTTCTTGGTAATGGCCGTGATCGCGGCCTGATCGGAATCACCTACAAACTGCAGGGGCCGATCAAGCAGCCGCAGATCATCGTCAATCCGATTTCGGTCATCGCACCGGGTATTTTCAGATCGATTTTCGAGTTTCAGTGAGAAGCACGGTAGCAAACGCGCTGGCAAAACCATCGTGCGTGGTTCGACAAGCTCACCATGAGGGAGAGTGAGGATTGCAGGGAGTTAAATTCTGCAATGTTTCCGGTTGGCCTTGCAGCACCACTCTCCCTCATGGTGAGCTTGTCGAACCACGAACCACGCACAATCGTACTGCCAATACGGTCTTAAACCGGACGAACCAGAATGTGCTTCTTCTTGCCGAGTGACAGTTTGACGATGCCGTCGCCCGTCACGTCAGTGGTCGAGACTTGCGCCTTCTCATCGGAAATACCGGCATCGTTCACCCGGACCGCGCCGCCTTGAATATGACGGCGGGCTTCACCATTCGAACCGGCAAGGCCAGCCTTGACCAGAAGTGTCAGGATGCCAATGCCGCCATCGAGCTCGCTCGAGGCGATGTCGATGGATGGCAGGTTGGCAGCCAAAGCGCCTTCCTCGAAGGTTGTGCGGGCCGTTTCGGCGGCCATGGCGGCAGCTTCGCGGCCATGGACAATGGCCGTTGCCTCCGTTGCCAGGATTTTCTTGGCTTCGTTGATTTCCGAACCGCCGAGGGCTTCCAGCCGGGCAATCTCGTCGAGCGGAAGGCGCGTGAAGATTTTCAGGAAGCGGCCGACATCGGCATCTTCCGTGTTGCGCCAGTATTGCCAGAAATCATAGGGGCTGAAGACGTCTTCGTTCAGCCAGACCGCACCGGTAGCGGATTTGCCCATCTTGGCACCCGAACTGGTGGTCAGCAGTGGTGTGGTCAGGGCGTACAATTGCGGCGTTCCCATGCGGTGGCCGAGATCAACACCATTGATGATGTTGCCCCACTGGTCCGAACCACCCATCTGCAGCACGCAGCCATGGCGCCGGTTGAGTTCGACGAAATCGTAACCCTGCATGATCATGTAGTTGAATTCGAGGAAAGAGAGGGACTGTTCCCGGTCCAGCCGCAGCTTGACGCTGTCGAATGACAGCATGCGATTGACTGAGAAATGGCGGCCGACATCCCGCAGGAATTCGACGTAGCCGAGGCCCATCAGCCAATCGGCATTGTTGACCAGAAACGCATCGGTCGGGCCGTCACCAAAGCGGAGTATACGGGCAAAGATCCGCTTGATGCCTTCGATGTTCGTGTTGATCGCTTCTGGTGTCAGCAGCTTGCGCTGTTCGTCGCGGAAAGAGGGATCGCCCACCATCGACGTGCCACCACCCATCAGGGCAATTGGACGGTGGCCGGTTTCCTGCAGCCAGTACAGCATCGTTGCGGAAATGAGGTTGCCAATGTGCAGGCTTGTCGCCGTCGCATCATATCCGACATAGGCAGTCACTGTCTCCTTGGCGAAAAGCGCATCCAGACCAGCCTCGTCGGAGACCTGATGGATGAAGCCGCGCGTGGAAAGCGTGTGCAGAAAGTCGGATTTGAAGGCAGACATGAGGTTTTCCTGAAACTTTACGTAGGGAAGCGTCCGGCCTGAAGAAACGTGCCGAACAAGACGTGGCCGTTTAACATCATTCGGGACCGAATCACAAGAAAGGGTGTGACGTGACAGCGATAAGGCGGGCAATTGGCCTGATGAGCGGGACATCCATGGATGGAATCGACATCGCGCTCATCGAAACCGATGGTAGAAACGTGGTGCAGCGCGGCCCTTCCGGGTTCGTGCCTTATGAGTCGGCTTTCCGCCGCCGCATAGAGGCGGGACTCGAGGATGCCAAGTCCATCCATGCACGCAATGAACGGCCCGGCGAGCTCGCGGCAATCGAGCAGGAATTAACGCGGCGGCACGGCGAAGCGGTGCGCAGCTTTTTGTCAGATTGCAAACTGTCGGCAGATACCATTGATATCATTGGGTTTCATGGTCAGACAGTTCTGCACCGTCCGCACGAGAAACTGACCGTGCAACTGGGTGACGGCGGGTTGCTGGCTGACATCACAGGCATTCCTGTTGTCTATGATATGCGCGCCAATGACATGGTGCATGGCGGGCAAGGTGCGCCGCTTGTGCCGGTCTATCATCAGGCACTGGCTGCGCGGGTTCCGACCGAGCTTGGCAAGGGCAAGTCCGTCGTGTTCGTCAATATCGGCGGTATCTCCAATGTGACGATCGTTTCGGTAACAGGCGATCCGATCGCCTTCGACACGGGGCCGGGTAACACGCTGATCGACCAGTGGGTCTCGGACAGGGCGGGAATCGCCTATGATGCCGGAGGAACGATTGCGAGCGAAGGTCAGGTTCTGGCCAGTGTCGTCGCCCGTTATATGGCAAAGCCCTTCTTTGACCTGAAACCACCCAAATCACTCGATCGCAATGATTTTACGCTTGAAGACCTTGGCAATCCGGAACTGGCCGATGGTGCCCGCACGTTGGCCAGAATTACCGCCGATGCGATTCTCGAAGCCGGTATCTATGCACCGGAACAGCCCGCGCTTTGGGTGATCTGCGGCGGCGGACGCAAGAATGCGACCATCATGGCTGATCTGGCCGAAGGCGCGGCGAAGGCTGGCGCAGTGGTTATTGCAGCGGAAGATCTGGGGCTCAACGGCGATTCAATGGAAGCCGAAGCATGGGCCTATCTGGCCGTTCGCGCGCTAGACGGCCTGCCGCTGACATTTCCAACCACAACAGGGTGCGATGTGGCTGTTTCAGGGGGCGTGGTGGTGGGCCCCGATAGATAGGGGCACCGTATTTTTACGCTGCAATAACACTGTGCGTGGTTCGACAAGCTCACCATGAGGGAGATGGAGGATTGCAGGAAGCTTTATCCTGCAATATTTCCGGTTAGCCTTACAGCACCACTCTCCCTCATGGTGAGCTTGTCGAACCACGAACCACGCACAATGCTTGTGCAGCGCTTTTTTTTAACGCAAACGCTTTGGCTTGGCCTCGACCAGTTCGCCATTCAGGCGGCGGTCGAGATAGTCAGAGCATTCGGCGATGACCTCATCGGTCATGCCGGAGAAGAAGTGATTGGCGCCAACCATCGTCTTTTGCGTGATGGTGATGCCCTTCTGGGTCTTCAGCTTGTCAACCAGACCCTGAACATCCTTGGCCGGTGCGACCTTGTCCTGATCACCATGCAGAATCAGACCAGACGACGGGCAGGGTGCGAGGAAGGAGAAATCATAGGTGTTCGGCTGAGGCGCAACCGAGATAAAGCCTTCGATTTCCGGACGGCGCATCAAAAGCTGCATGCCGATCCAGGCGCCGAAGGAATAACCGGCAACCCAGCAGGTCTTCGAATCAGGGTGCAGCGACTGAACCCAGTCAAGCGCACCGGCGGCATCGGACAGTTCACCGGAACCATGGTCGAATTCGCCCTGGCTGCGGCCAATGCCGCGGAAGTTGAAACGCAGTGTCGTGAAACCGCGTTGCTGGAACATGTAGAACAGATCGTAGACGATCTTGTTGTTCATGGTGCCGCCAAACTGTGGATGCGGGTGCAGCACGATTGCTATCGGCGCATTTTTTTCCATTGAAGGCTGATAACGACCCTCAAGACGGCCCGCAGGTCCATTGAAAATTACTTCAGGCATGTGTACTCCACTCTTCGCCACAGGGTGCCTGTCTATCAGCCGGACTTGACGGCGATCAACAGCACCCATAAAACCAGTTTAGAACCGTTCAAAACTGGTGTAGAATTTTGTCTCGAAGCGGCTTAATAGGCTGGTCCGAGGTTGAATTTCAAGAAAATTGCGCTTTTTGCCAGCGCAGAGTTCAAAAGAATAGGAATCACGACAGGTATGGCCCAAAAACGCGCCTATCTCGACTACAATGCAAGCGCACCGCTTCTCGCAGTGGCGCGCCATGCTGTTGTCGACGCATTGGCGCAAACGGGCAATCCATCATCGGTTCATCATGAAGGCCGTGCTTCAAAAGCCATTCTCGAAAGCGCCCGCCGCGATGTGGCTGCACTCGTCAATGCCAAGCCTGATCATGTGTTCTTTACATCGGGTGCCACGGAGGCCGCTTCAACCCTCTTGACCCCGCATTATGTGATGGGACGGGCTCCGGTGCGGCTGTCGCGGCTTTATGTCGGTGCCAGTGAACATCCATGCGTTCTGGCGGGCGGACAGTTTGCCGCCGATCAGATCGATACGGTTCCGGTTGATCGTAACGGGTTGCTGGATCTTGATCGCTTGCGCACTCTGCTTGCAGCTCATGACAAGAGCCAAGGCCTGCCATTGGTTGCTGTACAGGCAGCGAACAATGAAACGGGCGTACTACAGCCAATTGAGGAAATCGGTAAACTTGTCAAAGAGTTCGGCGGTTTATTTGTTGTGGATGCCGTACAGGCAGTTGGGCGTGTTACTATCGATATTGCAACTACTTACGCCGATTATCTCATTCTTTCTTCGCACAAGATCGGTGGTCCGAAGGGCGTCGGAGCGATCGTTGCTGTTTCCGATCTGATCATGCCGAAAGCGCTCGTGCGCGGCGGTGGACAGGAAAAGGGACATCGTGCCGGGACGGAAGCCTTGCCTATCCTTGCCGGTTTCGGTGCTGCGGCGCGCTTTGCCCGCGAACAGCTTCTTGCCGGAGGATGGGGGCTTGCCAACAGGCAGCTCATCGAGGATGGCATCCGTTCAATCGCATCCGATGCGGTGATCTATGGCGATGCCGTTGAGCGACTCGCCAATACGACATTCTTCAGTCTGGCGGATATGAAGGCGGAAACTGTGCAAATCGCTTTCGATCTGGCGGGAATTGCGCTATCGGCTGGCTCTGCCTGTTCGTCGGGGAAAGTTGGGCCAAGTCACGTGCTTGCGGCGATGGGATTTGGTGACGGAACCGGCGGCCTGCGGGTTTCCACATCGCCGGAAACCACGCCGGACGAGATTGCGCTGTTCCTTGATGCGCTGACGAAAATTGTTGCACGGCGGGACCGGACAAAGCCGGTTTCGGCTGATGCGGCATGAATTATCGCAGATATCGGCAATAAATCGCCGATAAATGCAAAAGAATCCGGTGAACACCGGTGTTAAATCGTGCGCTTGCACACTACATTGAGGCAAATATTCAAGACGACACACGCCTTGACGTTTGCAACTGCGGGACCTTGAATCCCGCGAGGATGGAGAACGCCAATGCCTGCCGTGCAGGAAACTATTGATCAGGTCCGCACCCTGGACGTGGACCAGTACAAGTATGGCTTCGAGACGCTTATCGAAATGGATAAGGCGCCGAAGGGCCTCAGTGAAGATATTATCCGTTTCATTTCGGCCAAGAAGAACGAGCCGGAATGGATGCTGGAATGGCGCCTGAAAGCCTATGAGCGCTGGCTGACCATGGAAGAGCCCACCTGGGCGCGGGTGAACTACCCGAAGATCGATTTCCAGGACATGGTCTATTACGCTGGACCAAAGAACCAGACCGGCCCGACTTCGCTTGCCGATGTCGATCCGGAGCTGTTGCGTACCTATGAGAAGCTCGGGATTCCGCTGAAAGAGCAGGAAATTCTGGCAGGTGTGCGCAAGATGGGCGAACCGAGCCCTTCGGACGAGGACGAAGAAGCCAGCGACAATGTCTACAAATCAGGCCGCGTCGCCGTGGACGCCGTGTTTGACAGCGTGTCTGTCGTCACGACGTTCAAGGCGGAACTGGCCAAGGCCGGCGTCATTTTCTGCTCGATCTCCGAAGCGATCCGCGAACATCCGGAACTGGTCAAGAAGTACCTTGCATCCGTGGTGCCGGTTTCCGACAATTTCTATGCGACGCTGAACTCGGCTGTCTTCACCGATGGCTCGTTCGTCTATGTGCCGAAGGGCGTACGCTGCCCGATGGAACTGTCGACCTATTTCCGCATCAACGAGCGGGATACGGGCCAGTTCGAACGCACGCTGATCATTGCCGAAGAGGGCGCCTATGTGTCGTACCTCGAAGGCTGCACCGCGCCGCAGCGCGATGAGAACCAGCTGCATGCGGCTGTTGTGGAGCTGATTGCTCTGGATGATGCCGAGATCAAGTACTCCACCGTGCAGAACTGGTATCCCGGTGATGCGGACGGTAAAGGCGGCATCTACAACTTCGTCACGAAGCGTGGCGATTGCCGCGGCAAGAACTCCAAAATCTCGTGGACACAGGTCGAAACCGGTTCGGCGATCACCTGGAAATATCCGTCGGTTATCCTGCGCGGCGACAATTCCCGCGGCGAGTTTTACTCGATTGCCGTGTCGAATGGTCATCAGCAGATCGACAGCGGTACCAAGATGCTGCATCTGGGTAAGAACACGTCGAGCCGCATCATCTCCAAGGGCATTTCGGCCGGCAAGTCGAACAACACCTATCGTGGTCAGGTTTCGGCTCACCGCAAGGCGGAGAATGCCCGCAATTTCACCCAGTGTGACTCGCTGCTGATCGGCAACGATTGCGGCGCCCATACGGTGCCTTACATCGAGGCGAAGAACGCCACCGCCCAGTTCGAGCATGAGGCAACCACCTCCAAGATTTCCGAAGACGCACTGTTCTACGTGATGCAGCGCGGCATTCCGGAAGAGGAGGCTATTGCACTGATCGTCAACGGCTTCGTCAAGGAAGTCATTCAGGAACTGCCGATGGAATTTGCGGTGGAAGCGCAGAAACTGATCGGCATCAGCCTTGAAGGCTCAGTCGGATAGCCATGGGACGGCCACTGGCCTGTTCCTCGCCAAACAAGATTATTATTGGGATCGCCGAGGCTGATCCCACGGAATTCAAAGGGTAGTACAATGCTGGAAATCATAAACCTTCATGCGAAGATCGCAGATACGGACACAGAAATCATTCGCGGCCTGAACCTTACGGTCAAGGCGGGTGAAGTGGCGGCCATCATGGGACCAAACGGTTCCGGCAAGTCGACGCTGTCCTATATTCTTGCGGGCCGCGAAGACTACGAAGTCACTTCAGGCGACATTCTCTACAACGGCGAATCCATTTTGGAACTCGACCCTTCGGAACGTGCCGCCAAGGGCATTTTCCTGGCATTCCAGTATCCGATGGAAATACCCGGCGTTGCCACGATGGAATTCCTGAAAGTGGCGATGAACTCGCAGCGCAAGGCGCGCGGTGAAGAGCCCCTGAAGATTCCGGACTTTATCGCCCGGGTGAAGACAGCTGCCGCCTCGCTCGACATGGATATTGCCATGCTGAAGCGTCCGCTCAATGTCGGTTTTTCCGGCGGCGAGAAGAAGCGCGCGGAAATCCTGCAGATGAAGCTGCTGGAGCCAAAGCTCTGCGTGCTGGATGAGACCGATTCCGGCCTCGACATCGATGCGCTGAAGATCGTCTCCGACGGTGTGAATGCACTGCGCTCGCCTGATCGTGCCGTGATTGTCATCACCCACTATCAGCGTCTGCTCGACTACATCGTTCCGGACAGTGTTCATGTTCTCTACAAGGGACAGGTCATCAAGTCTGGCGACAAGAATCTTGCCCTCCATCTCGAAGAGAACGGCTACGCCGATATCATCGGTGAGGCAGCCTGAGGAGCGACGTCATGAATGTTCATACAGGACGCCAGCCGACAACCGCAGAAGCGGCGCTGGTCGACTCCTTCGTCGACCGGATGGGCGAACTGCCCGGCGATGCGGAGATCGTCAGCGCGCGTGACAATGCCATCGAGGCATTGAAGACGCAGGGTCTGCCGTCACGCCGCGTCGAGGCATGGCACTATACCGATCTGCGCACTCTGCTGCGCAGTGTCGCCGCCTATGACGGCACGGCGGGCACCAATGCCTTGCCGGCAATCATCCCGGGATCGGCTGTTGCGACGGTTTCCAACGGCGTGGCGCTGACATCGCCACGGGTCGAGGGTGTCGAATTCGTCAAATACAGCGAAAAACTGGCTAACGGATCGGTGATCCGTGATCTCGCCATTCGTGGTGGTGATGATGCAATCGGCCAGATCAATGCAGCCTACGTGACCGACGGTTGGGCTGTTTCCGTTGCTGAAGGCGTCGTGCTCGAAGCACCGCTCGAATTGCAGAATGCACAGGCACGCGGACAGGGCCACGTGCGGTTCCCCGTCAAGTTCGGCAAGGGCAGCAAGGCAACCGTCATCGAACGCCAGACCGGCGGCGAAGGCGAGGGCTTTTCGACCAGTGTCAGCAACGTCACCGTTGCCGACGACGCGGATATCGTCTGGATCATCCTGCGTGAGCATGGTGTTGAAGCAACGCAGCTTGCCCAGTTTACCGCGACCATCGGCACCAATGCCAAGCTGACGCTCTATATCGTCAATGCAGGCGGCAAGCTGGTGCGTCAGGAAGTGCACGTACTCTCCAAGGGCGAAGGCTCTGATTTTCAGTTGCGCGGCGTCAATCTTCTGGGCGGTGAAAGCCACACGGATGTGACAATGACGCTTGGCCATCTCGTCGAAAACACCACGTCGGTACAGATCATCCGCAACGTCGTCACAGACCGTGCGCGCGGTGTTTTCCAGGGGCAGATCAAGGTCAACAGGATCGCCCAGAAGACTGACGCACGCATGGCCTGCAACACGCTGCTCCTGTCGGATGACGGCGAATTCGACGCCAAGCCGGAGCTGGAAATCTTTGCCGACGACGTGGCCTGCGGCCATGGTGCGACGGTAACCGAGATCGATGGCAATCATCTGTTTTATCTGCAGGCGCGCGGTATCCCGGAAAGCGATGCACGCGGTTTGCTGATCAAAGCATTCGTGGCTGAAATCATCGAAGAACTGGAAAGCGAACCGCTGGTCGAGGCTCTTGAAGCCATTCTCGACAAGTGGCTGGCGGCGCATGTCTAATTGTTTGCCTGCCGGTTGATCCGGCGGGCACTCAAATGAATAAACATCCGACCGAAACGCAGGGAAGCGCGGGCACTATGGATACGAAGATCATTCGAGCCGGTTATGATGTCGAGGCCATCCGCCGCGATTTCCCCATCCTGTCGCGCGAAGTCTATGGCAAACCGCTGGTTTATCTCGACAACGGTGCCTCGGCGCAAAAGCCGCAGGCGGTGATTGATGCGATCACCCATACCTATTCGCATGAATATGCCAATGTGCATCGCGGCCTGCATTTCCTGTCGAACGCTGCGACAGACGCCTATGAAAAGGCCCGCGAAAGTGTTCGCCGTTTTCTCAATGCCGGTTCTGTCGACGAGATCGTGTTCACCAAATCCGCCACCGAGGCGATCAACACGGTCGCCTATGGTTACGGCATGCCGAATATCGGTGAAGGCGACGAGATCGTCCTGTCGATCATGGAGCACCATTCCAATATCGTTCCCTGGCACTTCATTCGGGAACGGCAGGGCGCAAAGCTGGTCTGGGTGCCGGTCGACGAACAGGGTGCGTTCCACATCGAGGAATTCGAGGCGCGTCTGACAGATCGTACCAAGCTGGTTGCCATTACCCATATGTCGAACGTGCTGGGGACCGTGACGCCGATCAAGGAAATCGTCCGTATTGCCCATGCGCGGGGTATTCCGGTTCTGGTTGATGGCAGCCAGGGCGCCGTGCATCTGCCCGTCGACGTGCAGGATCTCGGCTGTGACTGGTATATTTTCACCGGCCACAAGATTTACGGCCCATCGGGCATCGGTGTGCTTTATGGACGCAAAGAAAAGCTGGAAGCCATGCGCCCGTTTCAGGGCGGCGGCGAGATGATCGAAGAGGTGACAGAGGATATCGTCACCTATAATCACCCGCCACACCGCTTCGAAGCGGGTACGCCGCCGATTGCACAAGCAATCGGGCTAGGCGCCGCCATCGAATATGTCGAGAAGATCGGCCGCGCCGCCATTCTCGCCCATGAGGAAGATTTGCGCGATTACGCGCATGACCGGCTGCGCAAGATCAATTCGCTGCGCATTTTTGGCGATGCCAAGGGCAAGGGCGCGATCATCTCCTTCGAGCTCGAAGGCATTCACGCCCATGACGTGTCCATGGTGATCGACCGGGCGGGTGTTGCCGTGCGTGCTGGTACACATTGTGCACAGCCGCTCTTGAAACGTTTCGGCGTAACGTCCACATGCCGTGCATCGTTTGCGATGTATAATACGAGAGACGAGATCGATGTTCTCGCCGATGCGCTGGAAAAGGCGCGGAAATTCTTTGGGTGAAACCATGACCGATAAAGTTGAAACGCTGGAAAAAGACGAGACGCTGAAGCCGGATGCGCCTGAACAGGTGACGGAAGTCAGCGGTGCTGTTTCGGCGTCGACTATTCCGGCCGATGAGCTGGCACGTATGACCGATGATATTATCGGTGCGTTGAAGACAGTCTATGACCCGGAAATTCCAGCCGATATCTATGAACTCGGCCTTGTCTACAAGATCGATATTGAAGACGATCGTTCCGTCAAGATCGAGATGACCCTGACGGCGCCGGGCTGTCCGGTGGCTGGCGAAATGCCGGGCTGGGTGCAGGATGCCGTCAGCTCGGTCGAGGGCGTCAGCTTCGTTGATGTGTCCATGACCTTCGATCCGCCATGGACACCCGACCGCATGTCGGAAGAGGCGCAGGTTGCCGTCGGCTGGTATTGATCGGCTCTTCCGGGCCGTTATTGGACCTTTGACCTACGTATAAGTACGAATTGTCAAGCGCATGACTGGCGAGCATGGTGCGGAGGTGATTTTCTGCATTGTTCTTGCAAGTATGTTAACCGGCTGCACGGTGCCCGGACGTATTGACGGCTGATCTTGCCGTGATGCTGGGGGAGCTTGCGAGCATAGCGCTTGAGTTTTTTATGGATTTTGATTTGCCGTTCGCGGTCTGGATTGCGCGCTTTGGCTAGACTGGCATGATTTTTTGCGTCCTGAAGGCAGCGTGGCATTGGTATTCCTCCACCGAAATTCTGACACGCGCTGATCTTGCCGGACTGTGCGATGGCCGGCCGGTAGCGTTTGATGTTGCTTCGTCAGCCATGGAACAGGCCGAGCAGAATGCAAAAGGCTCGCTGGCTGCGGCATGTGCGGGATTGCTGGCGGCGATCGCCGGCATCGCCAGCTATTTTTAAAGAAGTCGGCGGTGAAGCAAATGGCCGCGCGCTGAAATGCAAGCATGCGTCTCGCCCGCATGCCAGGTGCCAGTTTGATCAATGGTGCGCGCCGAAGAATCCCAAGGCGTTCGATGCGCCCCTGGGCGGTTCATCTCCCCAAAGCTTCATGCCCTGGGGGTAATTGCATGCTCCCGGAGCGCCTTTACGTCCCGGGCGCGCTCCCTACCTCTCCCAGAGCGTGTCACGTCCCCAAAGCTTCACATCCCTAGGGTGCCTCGCATGCTTCGGGGACGCTTTGATCCAGCGGTTTCTCGAATTTCTGCAATGTGCCATCAAGAATGGACAAGGGAACGAAGGGAACACCCTGAATGGCCGCATTGGCCAGCCGCAGCCGGTAACAACCATTATAGACGGTAAGTTTCCCATCCTTCTGCTTTGATTCGATCGCCAGAGGAAGGCTCCAATAGGTTGAACCGGCCGCTCCCTCGCTTTCGGCTTTGCCAAGGCGAAGCTCTACCGAGACGGTATTCTCATAACCGGCCTGGAACTGCGGAAATGGTTGGGTGTGGCCTTCATCAGCATAATAGCTGTAGGCGCGTGCATATTCCTGGCGATTGATGGCGTTGTAATAGGATTTGACCAGTTGCTCCGGTGTGCTGCGGTCATCGAGGTAATCCGGCACGGATTGATTGGGCGCCTCAGCCGCCTCCTTGGGCGCAGGCTCCGTTGGAGCCGCTTCAGCGGGCGCTGCAGGCTTTGCACCGGTTTCCTGCTTGGGTTCGGGCTTCTTGGCCTCCTGAGCAAGCGCAGGCGTTAGCGTCAGCGCCATGCCGGCGATAGTGGAAAGGATGAGATGGCGGTAATTCATGATTTCTGCCTTCTGCGTGCGGGTTTTTCGGACGAGACCAGTTTGAACACTTGCGGTGACGGTTATGTAACACTAACTATGGTACAGACTGATCGTTGTACGATCTGAACCAAGAGAGATGAGAAATGGGTCGTTTTTCTGTCATGACGTTGACTGAGGCTGCCGCTACCCGCGTAAGCGAGATTGTAGCGACGCGCGAGAATGCGCTTGGCATTCGTGTCGGCATCAAGAAGGGCGGTTGCGCCGGTATGGAATATACCATCGATCTCGTTACCGAAGCCAAACCCGGCGATGATATCGTCGAGAAGGATGGTTCCAAGGTCTTCGTGGCACCGGAAGCCGTGCTTTATCTCCTGGGCACCCAGATGGACTTCGAGGTAACAACCCTGCGTACGGGCTTTGTCTTCAACAACCCCAATCAGACATCAGCCTGCGGCTGCGGTGAGTCGGTTGAATTGACCCCCGCCAAGCCGGAAGCTATGGCATCCGCCGCGTCCTGATTTTGACCCGACTTCTATTGCTGCGTGGGAGTGGATGTAATGTCTGCTCCCATCATTGTTTTTGGGCGTGACGGCACACGCGCTGCCTGCAATACTGCACGCATGGACAATGACGCGATTCACGATCTGTTTTCCGGGCTTGGGCCTGTTACCATCAAACGTATGTTTGGCGGCAAGGGCATCTATCACAATGGTCTGATCATTGCGCTTGAGGTAGCTGACGAAATCCTGCTCAAGGCCGATGCGGTTTCCGCCCCGGATTTTGAGGCGGCCGGATGCCGACGCTGGAATTATGAAGGCAAGTCGAAGATCGTCAACATGCCGTATTGGTCCGTTCCAGCCGATGCGTTCGATGACCCTGATATCATGACCGAATGGGCCCGCAAGGCCTACGAGGCCTCGCTGCGGGTGGCCAGACAGGCATAGAGGTTCGGAAGCGCTCTATAGGGCTTCTATGGGCTTGTCAGGCCGTTTGGCCGATCAGATCCAATGCATGAACTGTGGGGAGTGTCAGTTTGTCCGGCAAGTTGTCGAGTGGAAACCAGTCGATACCGCCATGTTTGTCCGGTTCAAGCAGTTGTATTTCACCGGAAAAGTTCTGTGCCTGAAAAAGAACGCCAAACCAATGCTGATTTTCATCGTGGAAAAGCTGCTCACTGAGGCCCAGTAACTTGATGTTGCCGGCTTCAAGTCCGGTTTCCTCCAGCGCTTCGCGCCGGATTGCCTGTTCGGCAGTTTCCAGAAAGTCGATTTTCCCGCCCGGGATGCCCCAGGCGCCGATCTCCGGGCTTTTCTTGCGCTGTAGCAAGAGGATATGGCGATCTTTTAAGAAGACGATTCCACATCCGACGCCCGGTGCATTCACGGTTGGAGCCCTCAGATTTTTGTGTCGATCAGCATGAAGGCGGGAATTTCATCGCCAAAACCGACCGGCGACGGTTCATTATCACCCCGGTCACGACGGTGATCGCGATCCCGTTCGCGGCGCGGCTGTTCCTGCTGGGCAGCGGGACGGGCGCGACGCTGCTCATTGTCGGCCTTGATGGCAGCCTTCTGCGGCTTCTCGGCTGTCTTTTTGATTGGCTCATCAGCAATGACAGGCTGATCGCCGGTTTCCTTGGCGCGTTCGGCGGCGGCAATGATATCGATTTCCGACTGCGGGCGCTCACGTTCGCGGCCCTCATTGCGCGGCTTGCGCTTGGTCTCGCTCTTGCCGCGGGTATTGCGGCCACGACGCGGCGCTTCGTCTGTTTCTTCCGAAACGGGCAGGGTGGCAAGATCGCCATCGTACCAGTTGATGTCTTCGCCGATCAGTTTTTCGATGGATGCGAGATGTTTCACATCGGCTGGAGTGACCAGCGTGAAAGCCTTGCCGGAACGTCCCGCGCGGCCGGTACGGCCAATGCGGTGCACGTAATCTTCCGAATGAATCGGTACGTCGAAATTGAAGACATGGCTGACGTCAGGAATATCGAGACCGCGTGCCGCCACATCGGAGGCAACGAGGATCTTCAGCTTGCCGTCCTTGAAATTGGCCAACATCGTCGTGCGGGCGCGCTGATCCATATCGCCATGCAGGGCACCGGCGTCAAACTCATGCTTGACCAGCGAGCGGAACAGCTCCGAGACGTCCTTCTTGCGGTTGCAGAAGATGATTGCGTTCTTCAGGCCATCTTCTTCGGCGCGGATCAGATCGCGCAGCTTGGCGCGCTTTTCCCAATCCTTCTTGCCTGACTTGACCAACTGCTGCTCGACGGTCTTGGCCGTAGTCGCGGCTTTCGCAACTTCCACGCGGACGGGAGCATGCAGGAACTGTTCGGTCAGTTTGGTAATCTCCGGCGGCATGGTAGCCGAGAAGAACAGCGTCTGACGGGTGAAGGGGATCAGCTTGCAGATGCGTTCGATATCGGGAATGAAACCCATGTCGAGCATGCGGTCAGCTTCGTCGATGACGAGAATGTCAACGCCGGTCAGAAGCAGCTTGCCCCGTTCGAAATGGTCAAGCAGGCGGCCGGGCGTGGCGATAAGCACATCGGCGCCGCGTTCGAGCTTGCGCAACTGGTCATCAAAAGAAACGCCGCCAATCAGCAACGCAACGTTGAGCCGATGGTTCTTGCCGTATTTGACGAAGTTTTCCTCGACCTGCGCCGCGAGTTCGCGTGTCGGCTCCAGGATCAGTGTGCGCGGCATGCGTGCACGGGCGCGACCCTGTTCGAGCAGCGTCAGCATCGGCAGCACGAAGGACGCCGTCTTGCCTGTTCCGGTCTGGGCAATACCAAGAACATCCTTGCGCTGCAGCGCGTGCGGGATGGCTCCTGCCTGAATCGGAGTGGGGATGGTGTATCCTGCTGCTTCGACAGCATTGAGCACTTTCGGCGAAAGGCCCAGATCAGCGAACGTGGTCAATGGAGATTTAACTTTCTATCTGCAGTCGATGCCGCACATGTCCGTCATTTTTGCCAATGGAATGGGTGCTTTTTATTGCACAGTGTCTTGCAGGAATGGCGTTAGGGCCCATACCGGCAAAAGTCAACTCTTGCGTCCCGTGAGATTTAAGAGTCCGTTACAATTGTTCATCACTTTAAGCTAATGTTGTCAATAAAGGAACTGTTCTTTGAGAATTCGTTCGTTCCATGAGTGATTCTTGTCAAACAGAATGGTTGCGCGCAATTGCGCGGCTTCTTCAACAGTGACGGAAAGAACAGATTTTACTTCCGTGTGGTCAGCGACAGCATTCACGGGGCGCTTTTCCGGTTCAAGAATATCAAGCCGCACAGTCACCTTGTTTGACAGGAGCGCACCGCGCCAGCGGCGCGGACGGAACGGCGAAACCGGCGTGAGCGCGAGTAAACGGGCATCGAGTGGCAGAATAGGCCCCTGTGCGGACAGATTATAGGCGGTTGAGCCTGCAGGCGTTGCCACCATCACGCCATCACAGATCAATTCTTCCAGGCGAACCTGGTCATCGACCGTGATCCTGATCTTTGCCGCCTGATAGGACTGACGAAGCAAATAGACATCATTGAGTGCAAAGGAGGTAACTGTGCCTTCCTCGAGCGATTCCGCCACCATCTTCAGCGGACGGATGGTTTCAGCCTGTGCCGCCTCGACGCGTTCTTTCAGACCGGTCTCGCTGTATTCATTCATGAGAAAGCCGATAGAGCCGCGATTCATGCCATAGGTCATCTTGCCCTGGTTCATGTGGTTCTGCAGCGTCTGCAGCATGAAGCCGTCTCCGCCAAGCGCGATGATGACATCGGCATCCTTGGGCGCTGTCTGCCCATAGAGCTTGACAAGATTATCCATAGCCTCGTCGGATTCCGGCGTTCCGGAGGAGAGAAAAGCAAAGGTTTCAATATTCCGGTTCATGGCTGCCTGCGTGTCCGAGCATCTCAAGGACGTATCGCCTAGCACGGCGCGATTGATCTGGCAAAATGCTGTTGATTCAAAAAAAGCGGGAAATTTGCATAAAGTGCTGTTTTTTCATTTTACATCAGGAATGTTTGTGCTAATCGGACGCCGCTGCCCTTGTAGCTCAGTTGGTAGAGCATCTGATTTGTAATCAGAGGGTCGGGAGTTCGAGTCTCTCCGGGGGCACCATTTTTCCTTCACTTTCAATTGATTGATCAACCAGCACCTTTTTTGAGGTGCCGGGGGCGAATTTACATCCTACGCGTTGGAGCAAAGGCGAACCGGAACCGGCGATGGCTGATCCCATCCTTGTCATCCACAAGGAGAACGGCTCGATGCCCGCCACGTGCCAATTGCACGCGGCCTGATCTCAGCGACGGGAACTGCGGCGCAAGGCATCTGCTACCAGTGCCGGATCCAGTGAAACGTTTATCACGGTATTACAGTGCGGACATACGAATGCTCCGCCACGCAGGTGCTTTGGTCCGTAGACCAGATTGACCGGTTGCACCTTAATGTTGGACAGCGCGCGTTCGCATTTTGGGCATTTCCCAGTCGCCATTCCTTCTCCCCGTATTTTACCGGACTTTGACACAGCCATGGCCAAAGCGAAACTATCCGAAGAGATGAAGACCTACATCGTTCAGGCGTTCGGTTGATGCGGGCGATGGGTTCGCAATTATAATTTCCTGGAGTCTCGCTGTTTTCCTACTTCACCATGATATCAGGTTGAATGACCGGATGAGGGTGGTTCTTCGCTTCCAATTGATCCGCCGGTCATACCCATTCCGCCGCCGCCCATTCCGCCACCACCCATACTACCGCTTCCACCGCCTCGTTTGGACCCTTCTGTTTCCCCTTTATTGCGTCCGCCGGATGTCGATGGCCTCGTTGGGCCTTGCATCGGAATGCTCAGATCCGTGGGAACCGGATCGAGATCGAGTGCTTTGCGAATGAAATTTCTCAATGCGATGACGAGCTCGTGCGTATGGACAGGGCGTCCCGCAACCAATTCGCGAGCAGCTCGCTCTGCCAGGCGTACCTGTTCGTCGGTTCCAAGAAGTATGACATCTGAAAGAGCTGCTTCCACGGCATCGCGTATTCGTCGAGGGCGGTCAGATCGTCTTGGCTTCTCGTCCGTCAAATGAAGGGGGTCTTCAGAATCCACCTCAGATATTGATACACTGCGCAAGTCGCGGAGATGAGCAGGATCAACTGTGAGGTTTCCAGTAAATGAACCGCCCAAAACTTTATATGCTGCAATCAACGTACGGAGCCGCTCGTTGATTTGCCGGTTCATGCGCTCTCGACGCTGTTGGATGGTGAGCATCATCAACAGCCGAATACCGACACCGATCAGCGTGAACATTGCAAGGCCAATAAGCGTGGCGCCAAGGCTTTGCCATGAACTGAAATCTATGTTGCGCAACGAGGCCTCCTGATGCAATCGAGGCTTCGCTTCTTCAGGACGCGTCGTTGAAGAAAGCGATACCGGTATCTTGGACTATCAATGGTTTCGGCCGTTTTCGTCCAGCACTTCTTGCTTGATACCCGTCAGCAATCGAAAAATCGGCAAAGAGCCGGAGACTTCCAGCATTATTGCTCTGGTCTTTTCGGGCATGAAAATTCAAATCATCGGCATAATTGTCCAATTGGCAGGCAATCTTCATTTGCTGGTCATCAGCCGGCGTTCCCGACATCGCGATCGATGCGCGATAGCATTTATGGCTTCAGACGTTTTGTGGAGAAACGCTTTTTTACGAGCATGAGCTATTCCATGTCTGGGACTTCCCCGGATTGGAACAGCACCGCGGGCGGCCCGTATTCTCCAATATTGGGATCCGCTTCACGGGACCAGGCCAAAACGCCAACGTGTTGACCAGCCAAACTTCTGGCAGATCGCAGCGCGCGTTCTTCCGTATCGAATTGCACGGGTTCAAATGCCGGAACGAGTTCGCCTTCGTCCGATCGGGAAAATGCCATGACAACTATGAGTTTTGGAGGTTGAGCCATTCGGAATCTTCCTATCTGAACCTCAGATTGCCCGAGCCCTTATGAAGACAACAGGACATCGTAACGTGATGTTCTATATTCGTTCTCATCAGGCGGAAGAGTCAAGACTGTGCCTTGAGAAGATTCCCATTTCAGCACAGATTGCTTTTTACTTTTTCGGATCGGGAGCGAATGACATGAACTTGCGTACGGGGACTTCAATCAAACTTCTCGCATTAGGAGTAATTCTGGCAGGAGTGCCGTCGCCCGCTCTATCTGATGACATCTACGATAAATGCATCGCAAAATACACGGATAATCCGAGTTGGGGCCAATGTGGCGGCGACTGGGTGCAGCGCGAGGACGATAAGCTCAATAAAGCTTGGAATGCTTTATTCACAACCGCTCAGGGAAATACCAAAAGCGCTCTCCTGGCGGAGCAGCGCCTTTGGAACACCTTTAAAGAGGGGTCGTGTAAGTTTTACGATAATGGCGATTGGGGACGAGAGGGGCAGGTTTTAAGCTTCCCGAGTTGCCGTGCAGAAGTTATCGCCGCCAGAACAAAAGACCTGGAGGGCTATTCTGAGGCGATTAACGGAAGCCGGTGAGCTGGACCGGCAATGGAAGCACTGTGTTCAGCTCTGTCTCGATAAATAGAGAGGTGGAATACTTCGTACAAAGGTGTGCGAACCGGATAACCAAGGGCAGTGCTGACAGATTCGCCCGTTGATAAGCAAATGCATCACTCCGTTTAAGGTGCGCTGATTTCGTTGCGCTGGTTAGAATACTTGATCCTTCACTCCAGTTTCGAGAAGCTCCAGACCAAGCGTCGAGCACGCCGCTTCAAAAACATGGACCATCTCCGCGGGGATAAACGCGTGGTTTTTGGAGGGCAGACGAGTGTCTCTGCGAATAATCAAGCAGGACAATTCGGTATAGGATGGCTGCTATTGTGCCGACTTCTTGGTTTGCAGCGATGATTTTTGTTGGCTAGTGTCCGTGCCGTTCGGTTCATCGGGAGGCATGACATGACATCCAGCGGGCGCCCGCCCTTCATTGCGCACTGGTCTGAGATCGAGGGACCGGATGACAATCATTACAAGGGCGAGCACGAACTGCTTGCCGTCGATGCGTCCTTCGGTCAGCAGTTCGGGCTTGGTAGAATAGGCATCCACCATCAGCGGTTGCCACCGGGAAGGCGCACATCATTCCCCCATGCTGAAAGCGCGGAGGAGGAATTCGTCTATGTCATCGAAGGTACGCCCGATGTCTGGATTGACGGCACGCTGCATCGGCTGAAACCGGGCGATGGTGTTGGCTTTCCTGCAGGGACGGGGATTTCCCATAGTTTTCTCAACAATACAGAGGAAGAAGTGCGCCTTCTCGTTGTCGGTGAAACGCCGAAGGCTGAGAACCTGATCTTCTATCCAAGAAACCCCGAGCGAAAGCCTCTTCGCCAGGATTGGTGGGAGAACCCGCCGGAACGGCCGATGGGTGAGCATGATGGACTGACTGACAGGGAGCGGGCCCGCAAAGCGGCAACGCCAGCCAAACCGGGCTAGACGACCGAACGGGACGTGGAATGACTTCAACAAAGGGTGTCTATGCATGTCAAACGAAGAAGCGTGCAGGCAACCGCCGGTAATCGATGTCGCGCTGGTCAAAGGACTGATAACCGCCCAATTTCCGCAATGGGCGGATCTGCCGGTAAGACCCGTCGAGCATGGCGGCTGGGACAACAGGACTTTCCATCTTGGCGATGGGATGACTGTGCGGCTGCCGAGCAGCGGCGCTTATGCCGAACAGGTGCAAAAGGAGCAATTCTGGCTGCCCAAACTGGCGCTGCATCTGCCTTTGCCCATTCCGGCCCCTGTGGCGATGGGATTGCCAGATCAGAATTATCCGTGGCGCTGGTCCATCTACAAATGGCTCGACGGTGACGTTGCCAAACCGGAACGTATCGTTGATCTCAAACAGTTTGCTGCCGATCTCGCTGCGTTCCTTGTCGCCCTGCAGGCCATTGACGCTATCGGCGGGCCAATACCCGGCATGCACAATTTTCATCGCGGCGGGTCGCTCGCCGTTTATGACGGGCAAACACGGGAGGCCATCATCGCGCTCCGGGGCAAGATCGATACGGATCTCGCCACCGAAATATGGGAGGCTGCTCTTGTCACCGCTTGGCAGGGTTCTCCGGTCTGGTTCCATGGGGACGTCAGCTTCGGCAATCTTCTGGTCAGGGAAGGCAGGTTGAGCGCGGTCATCGATTTCGGAACATCCGGTGTCGGTGATCCATCCTGTGATCTGGCCATTGCGTGGACGCTCTTTTCAGGAGAAAGCCGGCAAACCTTCCGGGCAGCCTTGCCGCTCGATGAGGCAACGTGGGCACGCGGCCGTGGCTGGACATTGTGGAAGGCCTTGATCGTGTATGCCGGGCTTGCTGGTACCGATCCGCTCGAAGCACATAATTCGCGAAGAGTTCTCAAAGAAGTACTTGCGGACCACAAGATTTCAGCAAAACCAGCTTGATATTAGCGTCCTGTTTGCCTGAAGGAAATCAGCCCAATATTTTGATAACCAACGCAGTGTTTTTCCTACTAAATGAGCATATGCAGCCCGTGGTATTTCAATTTTACTTATAGTACGGTTCGCTCGTCCTTGGGGACATTGAAGAAAAATGAGGGGAAAAAACATGCCTTTGAAGAGAATAATGCAAGCTGCGTTACTGAGTGTTGCTTTGGGCGCTCCGGCGGCTTTGGCTGACGATCTCAAGATCGCGGTCGCCGGTCCCATGACCGGACAGCTTGCCAATATCGGTGATCAGTTCAAGCAGGGCGCACAGGCGGCGGCTGCCGCGATCAACGAGAAGGGTGGCGTCAAGGGCCGCCAGATCAAGCTGGTGATCGAAGACGACGTCTGCGATCCGAAACAGGCCGTATCGATTGCCAATCGCATCGTCGCCGAAGGGATCAAGTTCGTTGACGGCCATGCCTGTTCGGGCTCCAGCATTCCCGCCTCGGCGGTCTATGCCGAAGCTGGCGTGCTTATGATGACACCTGCATCCTCCAATCCGGACCTTACTGAAGCAGCCGCGAAAAAGGGCTGGTCGACGATCATGCGCCTTTATACGCGCGATGATGGTCAAGGTGAGTTTGTCGGGCCGTGGATTGCCGAGAAGTACAAAGGCAAACGCGTTGTCATCCTGCATGACAAGGGCGCCTATGGTAAGGGCCTTGCCGATGCGGTGAAGGCCAAGATGAATGAAAGCGGATTGAAGGAAGTCCTGTATGAGGGCATCAATGCCGGCGACAAGGACTATTCGGCGCTCATTACAAAGCTGAAGGAAGCAAAGGCTGATTTTGTTTACTTCGGTGGTTACCATCCTGAAGCTGGTCTCATCCTGCGCCAGGCAGCCGACCAGAACTTCAAGTTCCAGCTCATGATGGGGGATGCGATTGCCTCTCCTGAATTCTGGGCGGTTGCGGGACCTGCGGGTGAGGGTGTGATGTTCACCTTCCCGGCAAACCCGCAAGCGCGGCCGGAAGCCAAAGCAGCCGTTGAAAAGATCAAGGCCAGTGGCTTTACACCGGATGGCTTCACGCTGTTCTCCTATGCTGTCGTGGAAGCCTTTGCTCAAGGCGTGGAACGCGCCGGCAGCGATGATCCGGTGAAGGTTGCTGCCGCGCTCAAGGATGGGAAGCCTGTCAATACGGTTATTGGCGCCGTGGTTTTCGACGAGAAGGGCGACATCAAGGATGCCAAGTATGACATCAACGTCTGGCACGACGGTGCTTACACGGCGATGAAGCCGTGAGGCATTGATCCAGGGAATGTGTGCGGAACGGATCTTTTATCCGGGACGTTCCATTCGGAAGAAAAGCGGGCGCCTCGGGCGCCCGTTATACATTGCATGCGTGGCTGTAGCGGCGAGCTTCAGTCGCCCTACAATCCGCAGCTTTGCATCTGGGCTGCATATTTGCTTGCAATAGCCGCAGTACGGCGTGCAGCACGATCAATTCCGGGCTTGTTTCTCCATGTACCGCGCGCATATTCCTTTGGGCCTGCGTAATAGGCCGCGTAAAGATTATACGCGTCATTCAGTGGAATGCCGTTCTTTTGATTGCTTTGTGCGTGGTACCAGCCGACGAAGTATATTGCATCGGCAAAACTTGTCCGTCCACTGCCATAGCGACCGGTGCTGCGCTGGAATTCAGCCCAAGTGCCGTCGAGCGCCTGCGAATAGCCATAGGCACTGGAGGGGCGTGTCCAGGGGATGAAGCCGAGCAACTTGGTGCGCGCCGGACGTGCCCGCGCCTGGAAGCCGGATTCCGTATTGATCGTGGCCATCAGAATGGGAACCGGAACGCCATATTGCGCTTCCGCACCCTTGGCATAGGAGTACCAATTGTTGAAGAAGCCGTCCTTTTGATCGAATACGGCACATACATTGTTGGTCTGAGTGGGCGCTGAGGCGCAGCCTCCCAGCAATAACAAGGCAATGATCATCATGCGGCGCATAGGTAAGTCCTTTGTCTCACCCAATCACCTAGTCCTCAATTCCTAACGCTTTCTTACCAAATGGCCGCCGAAGCCATCGCGCTTGATCAACTTTGATGTGACAAATTATTGATTCGGTGGTGCCTTGGTTGGAGCAAGGCGTCTTCGACCGCTTGCACAGGTGGCAAGTTTCAGTACCAAGCCAAGGCTGGCGACACAGCAAATCTCATCCTGGAATAAACACACTTGCCTTCGCGGCGGAGCGGGATCACGGTTGGTTCGGCGAATCTGTTCCAAGCAACGGAGGATCGCCTGGCATATATCCGAAGGCTGTCCCATGCGTGTTACCAATCATCCCGCCGGAGCCGTGCATCGTCTGAGCGTTGACGGCGTTCATCTTCGCAATAACCTTCTGGGCGATCCCACGACTCGTGTTGTCGATGTCTATGTGCCTGCCGGCCATAACGGTGAAGGCTTGCCGTTGCTTGTTGATCTGGTTGGCTTCACCGCGGGCGGTCCGGCGCATACGAACTGGAAAGGTTTTGGCGAAAACGTGCCGGAGCGGCTCGACCGGTTGATCGGCTCGGGGGCGATGCCGCCTGTGGTTGTGGCGTTCCCCGATTGTTTCACACGACTTGGCGGTAACCAGTACATAAACAGCGCTGTCATGGGCAATTGGGAAGATTTTTTGATCGACGAGATGCTGCCGGCGGTCGAAGGCCCGTTCAAATGCGGCGGCTATGGAAAACGTGGTGTTTTCGGAAAAAGCTCAGGCGGTTATGGCACCCACGTGCACGCAATGCGGCGGTCGGACGTCTGGTCTGCCGCTGCGAGCCATTCCGGCGATGCGGGATTTGAACAGCTTTATCTGCCTGAATTTCCCGGCGTGCTGCGAGCGCTTGCGGAACATGATCTGTCTATCGAAGCATGGATGAAGGCTTTTGAGGCAAAGCCCAAGAAGAGTGATAATGACACACTGGTGATCATGATCTTGGCTCAAGCCGCAACATTCGATCCGGATCCTTCCGCATTTCTGGGGCTGCGTTTGCCGGTCGATCTGGAAACCTGCGAGTTGATCGAAGACCGGTGGTCGAATTGGCTTGCCTGGGATCCGGCACGACTGGCGGAAACACACAGTTCCAATCTCGCGAGATTGAAGGCCGTCTATTTCGACTGCGGGACCAAGGATCAGTATAATATTCTTTACGGTTCCCGCCGTGTTCATCGCACGCTTGACCGGCTCGGAATTCAGCATCGCTATGAGGAGTTCGACGATAATCATTCGGCAGTCGACTATCGCATGGATATTAGTCTGCCGTTTATTGCCAAGGCCTTGATTTAAGCGTTTTGCTTCGTAGATAGGAGAGGCTTGACCAACCAACCAACTTGGAGAGCAGGTAATAAAGTCAAGCCTCTGCTGGAAATCCAGCGATGACTGAACGCCAGATTCAACCAAAAAGTTCCGGTTGGGTAAGCTATTAATCGGGTATCGCGCAATGTTCTTGCAATCTAATGTCGTGACAACCCGTTTGTGACTGCAACCCGGTTTGCTATGCTGACCAGAATTTGACCTCTGCCTTTCCTGTTCGTTCTGGTGAAACATCACCAGCGGGATCGGGAAACGAGCCTGATGAAATAACCCCGCGTGAAGCAATGATGACTGCGATAAACATGGAACACAGATTGATGTCGGAGAATAAGGGGATTTTTGAATGACGATCCCCCAAAATTCATGGCTCTATACAGCGCTTTCCTGTTCGTTGTGGCCGCTCTTCTATTGTGTTGGTCTTATTGGCACTTACGCCGCCTTCCAAACGCAATCGCCGCTGCTATGGTTCAACGTGGTCTATTTTTCCGTGGTGTTCCTGATCGCCATATTCGAACGGCTCATGCCCTACGAAGAAACGTGGCTGAAGCGGGATGGCGAGACTTTCAACGATATTGCCCATACGTTGCTGACAAAGGGCGCGGTGCAGATTGCCGCAGCCATTGCGGCATCCTTTCCCATGGTTGTAGCGATTGTTGCGCAACCGATTCTCGCGACGTCTGTACACATATGGCCAAGCGAATGGCCGCTGGCGATACAGGTCGTTCTCGGGCTGATCATTGCTGAATTCGGACTCTACATTGCGCATCGGCTGGCGCATGAAAAACTCGCACTCTGGCGGTTTCACGCGTTGCATCACAGCGTTCAGCGTTTGTGGGTGGTTAACACCGGCCGCTTCCATGTGATCGACTCCCTGTTCAAGATCGCCCTCAGCCAGATTCCGCTCTATCTGCTCGGCGCACCTTTGCCTGTCTTCCTGTGGATCAGTGCAGTCACCGCATTCACCGGGCTTTTGACCCACTGCAATGTGGATGTACGGACGGGACCGTTGGACTGGTTCTTGAGTACGCCGCGTCTGCATCGCTGGCACCATTCAAAGGAATTGTCGGAGGGCAACACCAATTATGGTGAGAATCTCGTGCTTTGGGATCAAGTTCTCGGAACTTACTTTAATCCTCCACGGCCATCGCCGGTCGACATAGGTATCAGCGGTCGCGTGGCAAAAAGTTTTCTCGGCCAATTGGCTCAACCTTTTTCTGCAAAGGGCGTCAGGCAAATCCTTGGTTACGCTCCGCGAAAGAGTGAAGAGAAAAGTGTTCAACCCGTCGCCGTGGAAATATCGGCCGGCGAGAAGGATTGACGAACCGTGCTGGTGCATCGGCTGAATAATCCCCTTAACTGCGTTGACCATGGATTGTCATGTCGAATTGCACGACATTGGAATAGATCGGCGTGCCTACGTCCATGCCATAACGTGAACGCATGATCTTGCCTTCGACATGAAAGACGATGGCATTCTTGTCATGGGTGGAGAGGGTGGCCTGGAAATTGGCTGGGCTGCTCTTTCCACGTGCAGTCAGTATGCCGTCGACAGCCGCAGTGCTCGGTCCCGTCTGGGTAATCTGTGTCGATTTGAACGTCACTGTAGGAAAGTTCTGCGAATCGAACACCGCGTCGGAGCGAAGGAAGCTCTCGATCCGCGCCTGACCAGTGCTGACACTCTCCGGGAAGAGGGTGAATTCGATGGTGGAACGGCTGATATCACTGTTATTAAGGGCAAAAACACCGGAAAACTTCTTGAAATCGCCGGATATTCCACCGCCACCGATCTGCGCGACCATGAAACCGATACGGGACGATGTGTCTATTCGATAGCGGCCTGCCACTTCTGACAATGTATCCGCATTGGCCAGGGCAGGCGCTATAGCGACCAGCAAAGCAACTGCCGCCTTGAGAATGGTTGAAATGAATGTTTGGGCGCTATTCATGATCGCGTGTCCTTTTGAGCGGCGGTGCGGGCGCGAGAATGCCAACTGAGCATGCGCCGCAAAACAGCATCTTTTTTCCAGAAATGATGGTGGAGAGCTGCCGACATATGTGCGGCGGCCACAAGGGAGGAGATGTAGGCAAGCCAGGCGTGGCTGGCCGTCCAGAATGCTTCGGCCTGATCGGAAATCGTCAGGGGCAACGGGGGAATGACGATGAGATTGAAGGCAAACGTCGGTATTTGCAGCGGCGAACTGGAAGCCAGTGCCCAGCCAGTCAGCGGAATGAGGAAGAGCGCGAGATAAAGCACGCCATGCGTCAGATGGGCCGCCGATCGTTCCATTCGGCTCATCCCGGCGATATCACGAGGCCGCGGATTTGCCATCCGCCAGAGCAGCCGTACCCCGGAAAGAACGAGAATGAGGAAACCGAAGGATTTGTGCCATTGGAAAAGGCTGAACTGCAGCGCGAAATCACTGGTTCGGACCATCAGATAGCCCAGCAGAATCTGACCCATAAAGATGGCGGCAATGATCCAATGAAAAAGGATCGCAAGCAAACCATAGGATTCGGTGTCATTGCGCAGCATCGGTACACTCCATCGGGAGGGCACCACTCACATGAGGAGTCTGTGCCCTGACGTGGAATGAACACCGCAGCTGCGAAGAATATTCAGATCGCCGATTCTTTTTTAACCGGCCTTGGAAGTCAGGAAGCGCTGAGCCGCATAAAGCGAAATGGCGGCTGCATTGGAAACATTGAGCGATTTGATCGCGCCTGGCATATCGAGCCGGGCAAGATGGGTCACCGTCTCACGCGTCTTCTGCCGCAAGCCTTTGCCTTCGGCTCCAAGAACGAGCGCGATGCGATCGCTGGTCATGGTTTTTTCAAGCTCAAGCGGGCCTTCCGAATCGAGCCCGATCGTCGCGAAACCAAGTTCATGCAATTCATGGATAGCTTCAGCAAGATTACGCACCTCGATATGTGCAATAAGCTCCAGTGCACCGGATGCAGCCTTGGCCAGAACGCCGGATTCCTGGGGGCTGTGGCGGGCTGTTGTCACAATCGCGCCGGCACCGAAGGCGACGGCTGAGCGCATGATGGCGCCGACATTGTGCGGATCTGTTACCTGATCGAGAATCAGCAGCAGCTGGCTGTCCTTCAGCGCCTTCAGCGACTGGGATTTCAGGGGCTGGACCTCGATCATGACGCCCTGGTGCACAGCGTCCGAACCGGTTTCCCGGTCAATGGCGCGCGGATCAACGACGTCAACATCAAAGGGCAGGGCGGACGAATCGGCAATTTCCAGCCGGTCCAGCGCATTTTTGGTCACAAGCATGCGCTTAATCTGGCGATTTGGGTTATCAAGGGCCGCTCGCACTGTATGCAAACCATAAAGGCGTACGAGGCCATCCGGCACTGCAGTGCCTTCTACGGCAGGGCGTGATGCCCTTTCGCGCGGGGCCTGCGGTGCGCCGCCGGACTTCTGATCGCGGAACTGACGGCGCAGTGTCGCATAATGGGAATCTTTAAGGGTACGGGATGGTTTTTCGTCGGTCATGGCGCAACCTATAACCTTTCGAACCGTCTTGCGATATATGCTTGTTGGCTAAAATGCAGGCTTTGGCTGTTTCTGCAGAATTTGATTGCAGGTGGTTGTTGAACAATCATTTTCACAGGGCCCGTCATTTTCTTCCACAGACTGTTGACACCACGAAAGCTAGTCGGCATAAGGCCACCCGCAAGCCGCCGCTGGAAAACAAATTCGGCAGCTGGTTTGCAGAGTGCCTGATGGCGCGGTTCCACGGCAGTGACCGGAGGAGTGCCCGAGTGGTTAAAGGGGACGGACTGTAAATCCGTTAGCTTGGCTTACGTTGGTTCGAATCCAACCTCCTCCACCACTGCCGGAACCGCCCGCCTGGCGCGCACCGCCAAAACCTGAAATGGTTTTGGTATGGTTTGTGCGCTGTGATGAGTGTTACTGTGTTCCTTGTGCGTATCGATGCACGGCGCAGTAAGGTGTGCGGGTATAGCTCAGTGGTAGAGCAGCAGCCTTCCAAGCTGAATATGCGGGTTCGATTCCCGCTACCCGCTCCAGATTTACAAGAGCACCGCGTGCACGCGTGAGCGTGCATAGGTGCTCTTCGATTTTTGTCTTGAGCATTGCACGCCGCTCATGTGTCCCCATATGAACGAGCATGATCAGGACAAAGCTAACCCGCGTTGATCATGGCTGATCGGGCGGGCGACTGAGCTGACGGACGGCATGCTGTCTCGTCTGAGCTACAAACATGGTACCGGCCCTAGACCGGTTGTGATGACGAGAGAACGACAGCTATGGCTAAGAGCAAGTTTGAACGTAACAAGCCGCACGTCAACATCGGCACGATTGGTCACGTTGACCATGGCAAGACATCGTTGACGGCAGCGATTACGAAGTATTTTGGTGAATACAAGGCGTATGACCAGATTGACGCGGCGCCTGAAGAGAAGGCGCGCGGCATCACGATTTCGACGGCACACGTTGAATATGAGACGCCGGCCCGTCACTATGCGCACGTTGATTGCCCCGGACACGCCGACTATGTGAAGAACATGATCACCGGTGCGGCGCAGATGGACGGCGCGATCCTGGTTGTATCGGCAGCCGACGGCCCGATGCCGCAGACGCGCGAGCACATCCTTCTGGCGCGTCAGGTTGGCGTTCCTGCGATTGTGGTTTTCCTGAACAAGGTTGATCAGGTTGACGATGCCGAGCTTCTGGAACTGGTTGAGCTTGAGGTTCGTGAACTTCTGTCGAAGTACGACTT
>NZ_JACGXN010000008.1 GCF_014138285.1 Phyllobacterium myrsinacearum | reverse complement strand
AAGAAGCGGTTGGTCTGGCGGTCCCAGAACTGGTTGCTCTCGGCGATATTGGCATCCAGCGCCGCAAGCTCCGTCGTCACCGATGCCACAATCCCCGGCTTGTCTTCGCATGACAGGGTGAGGACAAAGCTGTGCGTATAATCAGAAGGCTGGCGGATAGCGGGCGATGTAGGGGACTGATGATCCATTGGTTCAAACTCCAGAAAGCTCTTTCAGAAAACGGTCCAGTTCGTCATGCGGAATTCCAACCACATGTTCGGCTCCCGGATAGTTTTTTGCATGCACGTCTGCGACAAACTCCGAGAAGGCTGCGACCCTTTCCTGTTGCAGGCGGTCATATTCGGCGGAAAAGTTGCGATAGACTTTCGCGTGGCGCGGATAGTGGCCGCGGTTCGACCCCAAAATATCTTCGGCGAAGAGATATTGCGCATCGCAACCTGCACCTGCACCCATGGAGATCATGAACAGGGAGGTCCGCCCGGAAATGGCGGTTGCGACCTCCACCGGCACCACTTCAATTTCAGCGGCAAAAGCACCGGCTTCTTCCAGCGCTTTGGTCTGGCGCCAGATGTCGAGTGCGCTGATTGCCGTTTTGCCGACGGCCTTGAAGCCGCCCGTCCACGTTGCCCTTGAGGGAATCAGCCCGACATGGCCGCAGACTGGAATGCCTTCATCGCGCATGCGCCGGATCGTCGAAAGGCTGGCGGCGCAATAGACGGCATCACCGCCCGCGCGCAATGCCGTAAAGGCCGCACGCATATAATCCTCCGCCGTGACGAAATCCCCGTACTCAAGGCCGGGTATGGCAAAGCATGATGGTGCGGCATCGCGGAAGGCGGGGGTCAGCAGCGCTGGCGGCACGGAAAGGATATCAACCCGCGCACGCTCGGCCGCTTCCGCTTCCTCAAGCGTTTCGACCCGCAGCATGGTCAGCTGGCGGCGGCCTTTCATTGCGAGAATGTCTGCCACCGTGGGGCGTTTGCTGGTCATGATTGTTCCCGTCCGTTTCAAGCTGCGAGCAATGATTTGAGTTTGATATCCGATGCGGCAAGATGAGCCGGATCGGGGCGGGCGGAGCGGGCAACCAGCATTTCCGCCAGCCGGATATCCCGGGCGACGCTGTTTCCCGGACCGATGCCGCTTGCCGCGACAAGGCGTCCGTCGGCCGCGAGATGGAACAGGATGAAAGCACCTTCGTCGAGATCCCGGCGGATTGTCCGGACACCCTCGTCGGCAAGTCCGGCCACCTGCAATCCCAGTTCATACTGATCGGACCAGAACCATGGGACAGAAAGGTGCGGCTCGGACAGCCCAAGCATGTTGCGGGCGGCCAGAGTGCCCTGTTCCTGCGCATTGCGCCACGCTTCCAGCCGCACACGCCGCCCGCCATAGAGGGCAAGCGGGAATGCGCAGCAATCACCGGCGGCGAAGATATCCAGGTCGCTCGTCTGCAGATGTGTGTTGACGATGATGCCATTGGCGGTTTCAAGACTGGCAGCCTCGGCCAGATCAGTCACCGGTATGGCGCCTATGCCGATGACGACAAGATCAGCATCGAGGCTTTCGGCATTGGTAAGGCTGATGGTGACATCATTGGCTTTGTCAGTGATTGCCGCAATGCCGATGTCGCAACGGATTATAACGCCTTCCTGCTGATGGCGTTCGGCGATGCGTTCGGCGATTTCCTCCGGTACGCCGCGCATCAGGACCCGCGCCTGGGTTTCAAGCACTGTCACCGCCGCACCGCGCTTGCGTGCACTTGCGGCAAGTTCAAGGCCGATAAAGCCACCGCCGATAATGACAATCCGGGCGCCCGGCTGAAAACGTGCCCGAATGGCCAGCGCGTCATCATAGCTGCGCAAATAGGCGCAATGTCTGCTTGCCGCCGCCAGCGGCAAGGGGCGGGGAAGGGCGCCGGTTGCGAGCAGCAACTTGTCATAGGCGAGGCTGTTTCCATCAGCGAAGGCAACTTTCTTCGCTTCCCGGTCGATACCAGCCACTGTGGTGCTGGCGAGAAAACGGATATTGCGTTCGGCAAACTGGTCTTCCCCAGCGATGGTTTTGGCGGGGGGATGGTCTTCTGAAGTCATTGTCTCTTTGGACAAGGGCGGGCGTTCATAGGGAAGGTGCTTTTCCGCGCCAATCAGCGTGACCGGCCCGTCATATCCGTTCTCCCGCAGCGCGAAGGCCGCGCGCGCACCGCATTCGCCTGCACCAATGACGACCATACCTGCTGCCATGATCATTGGCTCAACTGGATGAGGACTTTGCCGGCCTCGACTTTTACCGGATAGGTTTTCAGATTGACGCAGACCGGTGCACCCTTGGCCTGACCTGTCTTGTAGTTGAACCGGCCATTGTGCTTGGGGCACTCGATGATGTCGTCCATGACAAGCCCGTCGGCCAGATGAATATGCTCATGCGTGCAAAGGCCGTCGGTGGCGAAGAATTCGTCATCGGGGCTGCGATAGATCGCAAAGGTTCGGCCCGCATGGTCGAAACGCATGACATCCTCCTCGTCGATATCATCAGCCGTGCAGGCCTCTATCCAGTCATTCATGGTGTATCCTCCCTTTGGTAAGAGCCGCTAAAGCTCCGCCTGCTGGTTCTTATTCGTAAGTATCTTCTTACTGATCTTATTCTGCCGCGGCGCGGGCCGCCTCGCCGTGGAATTCTTCGCGGTAGGGTTTTGCCGTCAGAGGCAACTCACGCCTGAGGTAATAGTCCTCGTTGCGCAACTGGTGCAGAAACGCCGGTACCATTTCGCGGTAGCCGTCCAGAATGGATGGATTGGGTGCCGGAAGATCATGCTTGATCATGGCATGCAGGCGCGGCAGCGCGTGATAGGGCACCATGGGAAACATGTGGTGTTCGACGTGATAATTCATGTTCCAGTACACGAAACGGCTGACGGGATTCATATAGACCGTGCGGCTGTTGAGCCGGTGATCGGTAACGTTGTCGGCAAGGCCGCCATGCTGGAGCAAGCCGGTCAGAACATGATGCCATGCGCCGTAAAGGCGAGGCAGACCGACAAGCATCAGCGGCAGGATCGAGCCGGTGTAGACAGCCACGACAATCGTGACCGCATAGATCGCGAACCAGATGCGGGCGATGCGAACAACCTTGTGTTGCTCTTGCTCGGGAATGAAGGTCTTTTCCTCGGCGCTGACGACACCGGTGGCATTGCGCAGCATATCCACAATCGCATGCCAGGCATCGAGAATGCCGAAGAAGTTCAAAACGACACGGAAAAGATCGGGCGGCCGCATGACTGCGATTTCCGGATCACGACCGACGATGACCGTGTCCGTGTGGTGACGCGCATGGCTCCAGCGCCACGTCACCGGATTGCGCATGATCATGAAGCAGGCGATCTGATAGACGGCATCATTCATCCAACGGGTTTTGAAGGCCGTTCCGTGGCCACATTCGTGCCAGCGGGAATCCGACGCGGAGCCATAAAGCACGCCATAAGCGAGGAAGAAGGGAATGCACCAGATCGTGCCCCACAGGACAACACCCAGTCCAGCAAGGACAACCATGCTGCCGAGCCAGACTGCCGTATCGCGTATGGCTGGCCCGTCCTCGCGCTTCATCAGCTCTTTCATGTCCTTGCGGGGAACGTCCGTGTGATACCACTCGGCTGCTGCCAATCCGGTTTCGACAGCGCGCTGTGAATCGCGGCCAACAAGGCTGTAATCGCGTGATACCGGTAATGCTGCGTCCATGGCAGGACCTCCCAATCCTTTAGGCTCGCAAGGTTCAAAAACCTCCGGCCACGGGATAAGTCTAGCGGCAGCATAGTGCAGGCTCAATTCGTAATGATAATATTCTATCATTACCCATCATTGGATGGTACGGTTTAATGATAGAATCTATCATTCGAGGCATGGATGGCGAACAGACCGACGATAGCAGATCTGGCACGGGTGTCCGGTGTCAGTGTGGCGACGGTAGATCGCGTGCTCAACAATCGCCTGCCCGTGCGCGAGGAGACGGCCCGCCGTGTCTATGACGCCGCCAACAGCATCGGTTATCACGCGGCCGGCCTGATCCGCCAGCGCATGCGGCAGGAGCTGCCGGAATACAGGCTCGGTTTTCTCCTGCAAAAATCCGGCCAGCATTTTTATCAGGATTTTGCGCGGGAGATTGATCATGCGGTGAATGCGGCGCCGCATTTTCGCGGTGTGCCGGTGGTCGACTTCTGCCCATCGCTGGCACCCGAGGATATTATCGTCAAGCTGCGGTCGCTGGCCGGGCGTGCGCAGTCCATCGCACTTGTCGCTCCGGATCATCCGTCGATCACCGCAGTGATCGACGAATTGAAGGTCCGGGGCATCGCAGTGTTTTCACTGCTCTCCGATTTTGCAGCGGGCGTGCGGGAAGGTTATGTCGGCCTGAACAATCGCAAGGCGGGACGTACGGCGGCATGGATGATTGCCAAGACCGCCCGCCGTCCGGGAAAGGTGGCAATTTTTGTCGGCAGTCACCGGTTTCAGGGCCATGAGCTCAGGGAAATCGGGTTTCGCTCGTACTTCCGAGAAGAAGCGCCGGAGTTTACCGTGCTCGATACGCTGATCAATCTGGAAACGCGGCAGATCACTCATGAAGCCATGCTTAATCTGTTGGAACACCACCCGGATCTGGCGGGCTGTTATGTTGCCGGTGGTGGTATGGAAGGGGCGATTGCTGCCTTGCGCCAGAGCAACCTGCCGGAACTCCCTGTGATGATCTGCAATGAGATTACACCGGAGTCCCGTGCCGCATTGGCGGACAATACCGTCATGATGGCAATCGCCACGCCTCTACCGCGCCTCTGCCGTGAACTGGTGGATCTGATGGGGCACACCATCGAGACCGGGGCGGCCAACACGCCGGGGCAAACCTTCCTGCCCTTCGATATTTACCTGCCCGAAAACATCTGAAACAGCCGAATCTATCAGAGATGATAGTTTTTGAATCGCAAGAGCGATTGACTGGCCAGTGAATGGAACAGATGTTTCGCGCGGCGCCAGCGCTGTGCTGGCATTTCATTTCTGGGAGATATTCCGATGAGCGCGACACGATCCGCACCGGTATTTGCAATCAATCACATGGTCACGCCCGCTTTGCGGCCGCAAGCATTCTTCCAGCTCGCCCGTTCCCTCGGTTTGCAGGATGTGGAAATCCGCAATGATCTCGCTGGCAATGCCATTGTTGACGGGACGCCGGCTGCGGATATTCGTGCGCAGGCTGCGGAAACCGGTGTAAAAATTGCTACGATCAATGCGCTGCAGCGCTTCAACGAATGGACACCCGAGCGCGAAAAGGAAGCCATTGAACTGGCTGATTACGCCAGGGACGCGGGCGCAGCGGCACTCGTTCTCGTGCCGGTCAACGACGGAACGGGGCGGCAGGACGGCGAGCGGCAGAATAATCTGCGTAAGGCACTGACAGCGCTTCTGCCCGTTTTGAATGAGCGGGGGCTTAAAGGTTTCGTCGAACCGCTCGGCTTTGAAATCTGTTCGCTGCGTTCGAAACGCGAGGCTGTCGAGGCCATCGAAGCGATTGGCGGACAGGACACATTCCGGATTGTCCATGATACCTTCCATCACCATCTTGCCGGAGAACCGGAGCTTTTCCCGCAATGGACCGGCCTCGTTCATATATCCGGCGTGACCGACGTTGCTGTCTCCATAGGTGATATGCGCGACTCACACCGGGTTCTTGTCAATGCGCAGGACCGTCTCGGCAATATCGCGCAAATCCGGAAGCTCCTGGCCGAGGGCTATACGGGGCTTTTCTCGTTCGAGCCGTTCGCTGAGGAAGTGCATCAGCTTGAAAATCCTGCAGCTGCCTTGTCGCAGAGCATCGTCTTAATCAAATCCCAGCTGCAGGCCTGATGCTCCGGACCGGATATGGAAAGGAGCGGCCGGGAGGGAACTCTGGCCGCTCTGCGATTTCGGATTTTGCACTATGGACGCGATTTTGCCCGATGCTCACGCTCTGTCGATGACCGTTCGTCAAAATGCACAGCAGTGCAAAAATTCGCGCTGGGAAATCCGGGCTAGCAACTGCTGGGTGATTGGCAAAAACTTCAGTCCATTCCTCGTTTTTGTGATCCGCCGTGATGGAATCGCGCTTGACGCCCTCTTTGGAAAATGGAATAAATATTTCACAAACTGGATGGAACGGTTTTTATATTCCGTATGACAAATCCAGGAAAGTTTGCGCGACGTTTCGCGCACTTCGGGATGGAGGTGTCGCTAGCAACAGGGGTTGCGTGGCTGCGATGCTGAAGTTCGCGAAGCTTCCGGATCAGGACGGTGTGGCCGGGCACCATGTGGAGGAGAAGAAATGAAGAAGCTGATTTTGACTATGGCTGTTTCAGCCCTGATGAGCACATCGGCCCTTGCCGCCAATATCGGCGTGTCGATGGCGCAGTTTGATGACAACTTCCTGACGGTTCTGCGTAATGGCATGCAGGACTATGCCAAGACACTGGATGGTGTGACGCTGCAGGTGGAGGACGCGCAGAACGACGTTGCCAAACAGCAGAGCCAGATCCAGAATTTTATCGCTTCCAAGGTTGATGCTATCATCGTCAATCCGGTCGATACGGATGCAACGGCGGCGATGTCCAAGCTTGCAACTGCAGCGGGTATCCCGCTGGTCTACGTCAATCGTGAACCTGTCAATGTGAACGAACTGCCGGCCAAGCAGGCATTCGTTGCATCTAACGAAGTCGAGTCCGGCACACTTGAGACCAAGGAAGTCTGCAAGCTTCTGAAGGGCAAGGGCAAGATCGTCGTGATGATGGGTGAGCTGTCGAACCAGGCGGCACGTCAGCGCACGAAGGATATTCATGACGTTATTGCCACGGACGAGTGCAAGGGCCTGACCATCGTTGAAGAGCAGACCGCCAACTGGTCCCGCACCCAGGGTGCCGATCTTATGACCAACTGGCTTTCTGCAGGTCTTGAGTTCGATGCGGTGATCTCGAACAATGATGAAATGGCCATTGGTGCGATCCAGGCTCTCAAGGCTGCCGGGCGCAAGATGGACTCGGTTGTCATTGCCGGTGTCGACGCAACACAGGATGCGCTCGCTGCCATGGCTGCGGGTGATCTTGATGTGACCGTATTCCAGAACGCAGCTGGTCAGGGCAAGGGTTCGGTTGATGCCGCCCTGAAGCTGGCGAAGGGCGAAAAGGTTGAGGCGAAAGTCTACATCCCGTTCGAACTCGTCACACCGGACAATCTGTCGAAGTATCAGTCCAAGAACTAAGACGCTTCGCCTTGAACCGGAACGCGCTTTTGGGTGCGTTCCGGCCTCTGATCAATGTCTCGGGAGGAGACGACTATGGCAGTCAGCCCAACGACGATGGCTGCGGTTCGCGCCAGTGGTGCGGTGCCGAAGGCCGAATATCTTTTGAATGTTGAAGGTATCCGCAAGGAATTTCCCGGCGTTCTGGCGCTGGATGACGTCTCGTTTCGCCTGAAGCGCGGTACGGTGCATGCGCTGATGGGCGAAAACGGTGCCGGTAAATCCACCCTTATGAAGATTCTCGCTGGAATATATGTTCCAGATCAGGGGGAAGTATTTCTAAAAGGGCTTTCCATCCGCTTGAAGTCGCCGCTCGATGCGCTGGAGAACGGCATTGCGATGATTCATCAGGAACTCAATCTGATGCCCTTCATGACCGTCGCCGAGAATATCTGGATCCGGCGCGAGCCGAAAAACATGTTCGGCTTTGTCGATCATGGCAAAATGTTCGAGATGACGGCCGATCTGTTCAACCGGCTGAACATCGCACTTGATCCGGAAGCGCAGGTGCGGGATCTCAGCGTCGCCAACCGGCAGATGGTCGAAATCGCCAAGGCGGTTTCCTATGAATCCGATGTGCTGATCATGGATGAGCCAACCTCTGCGCTGACCGAGCGCGAGGTAGCGCATCTCTTCGAGATCATCCGAAGTCTGCGCAGCCAGGGCATCGGCATTGTCTATATCACCCACAAGATGAACGAGCTGTTTGAGATCGCCGATGAATTCTCGGTGTTTCGCGATGGCCGCTATATCGGCACGCATGCGTCCACCGACGTGACCCGTGACGACATCATCAAAATGATGGTCGGGCGTGAAATCACACAGATGTTTCCGAAGGAGACTGTGCCGATTGGTGATGTTGTCCTCTCGGTGAAGGACCTCTCGCTGAAAAATGTGTTCAGTGGTGTTTCCTTCGATGTGCGGGCAGGCGAGATTCTCGGCATTGCCGGTCTGGTCGGATCGGGACGCTCCAATGTTGCCGAAACCATATTCGGTGTGACGCCTGCGACATCAGGTTCGATTGCCATTAACGGCAAGCCTGTCGCCATCGCTTCGCCGAACCAGGCGATCCAGCACGGCATGGCCTTCATTACCGAAGACCGCAAGGAAACCGGCTGCCTGCTCATTCTCGACGTGCTGGAAAACATGCAGATCGCCGTGCTGCAAGACCGGTTCGTCAAATTCGGCTTTGTCGCGGAAAAGGAGATTTCCGCTGCCTGCAAGGTCATGAGTGAAAAGCTGCGGGTCAAGACTCCCAATCTGCAGGAGCGGGTGGAAAATCTCTCCGGCGGCAATCAGCAAAAAGTGCTGATCGGCCGTTGGCTGCTGACAAATCCGAAAATTCTCATTCTCGATGAACCGACACGCGGCATCGATGTCGGCGCCAAGGCGGAAATCCATCGCCTTGTCTCCGAACTCGCCAAACAGGGTGTCGCCGTCATCATGATCTCGTCGGAAATGCCCGAGGTTCTCGGCATGAGCGACCGGATCATGGTGATGCATGAAGGCCGCGTCACCGGCTTTCTGGATCGGGAAGAAGCAACCCAGGTAAAAGTTATGGAGCTGGCTTCCAAGTGAAGCCGCTGCCTGACGGGGAGGAATAACAATGACGAGCGAACAAGCAACAGCCAAGGCACCCGCGCCCACGACGTCAAAGCGCGGACGACGACTGCCACCTGAGGTTAGCATCCTTCTGGTATTGATCGGTATTGCCCTGATCTACGAGATACTCGGCTGGATTTTCGTCGGGCAGAGCTTTCTGATGAACCAGCAGCGCCTGACCATCATCATCCTGCAGGTTTCCGTCATCGGCATTATTGCGGTTGGTGTGACGCAGGTCATCATAACCGGGGGTATTGATCTTTCGTCGGGTTCGGTGGTGGGTATGACCGCCATGATCGCGGCGAGTTTTGCGCAGGCCTCGACTTGGGCAAGACCCGTCTATCCCGGCCTGACGGACCTGCCGTTCATCGTCCCTCTGATCGTCGGCCTCGGCATTGGTCTGCTTGCTGGTGTCGTCAATGGCGCACTGATTGCGCAGACTAAAATCCCGCCATTTATCGCGACGTTGGGGATGATGGTATCGGCGCGCGGCGTAGCCAAATGGTATACCAAGGGCTCGCCCGTTTCGGGCCTGACCGACCAGTTCAATTTCATCGGCACCGGTATCTGGCCGGTGGTGGTGTTTCTGGTCGTTGCCTTCATTTTCCACATCGCGCTGCGCTATACGCGCTACGGCAAATTCACCTATGCGATCGGGGCCAATGTGCAGGCGGCGCGTGTCTCCGGCATCAATGTTGAGCGGCATCTGATCAAGGTCTATGCCATCGCCGGTGTGCTGGCCGGTCTCGCGGGTATTGTCACGGCAGCGCGCGCCCAGACTGCACAGTCTGGCATGGGCGTGACCTATGAGCTGGATGCGATTGCTGCTGCTGTTATCGGCGGGACGTCGCTCACCGGCGGCGTGGGACGGATCACCGGAACGGTCATCGGAGCCATCATTCTTGGCGTGATGATATCAGGTTTCACCTTCCTGCGGGTGGATGCCTATTATCAGGAAATCATCAAGGGTGTGATTATCGTTGCCGCCGTCGTGGTAGACGTTTATCGCCAGAAGAAGAGAAAAGTCTGAAACTAATCTGCAATGCCCGGAACCCGTCCGGGCTTCTTTCCAAGAGGTAATGAAATGACTGTACGCTTTGGTCTGCTCGGTGCGGGCCGTATCGGCAAGGTTCACGCAAAGGCCGTGATTTCCAATCCGCAGGCGAAACTCGTTGCGGTTGCGGACGCATTCGAACAGGCGGCGAAGGATCTCTCCAGCGCCTATGGCTGTGAGATCCGCACCATCGAGGAGATTGAAAAGGCAGGTGATATCGAGGCGGTCATCATCTGCACGCCGACCGATACCCATGCGGATCTGATCGAGCGCTTTGCCCGTGCCGGCAAGGCGATTTTCTGCGAAAAACCGATTGACCTCAATGTAAAGCGCGTCGAGGAATGCCTCGCCGTCGTTGATGAAACCAAGGCCACCCTGATGGTCGGTTTCAACCGCCGTTTTGACCCGCACTTTGCCGCCGTGCGTAAGGCTATCGATGACGGTGCCATCGGTGCGGTGGAAATGGTCACGATTACCTCGCGTGATCCGGGTGCGCCGCCAGCCGAATACATCACCCGTTCTGGCGGTATTTTCCGCGACATGACGATTCATGATTTCGATATGGCGCGGTTTCTGCTGGGTGAAGATCCAGTGGCCGTGACAGCTCACGCCTCTGTGCTCGTAGACAAGAAGATCGGCGAGCTTGGTGACTATGACAGCGTCAGTGTCATTCTCTCCACCGCCTCCGGCAAGCAGTGCGTCATCTCCAATTCGCGCCGCGCGACCTATGGCTATGACCAGCGTATCGAAGTGCATGGTTCCAAGGGCATGGTTGCCGCAGAGAACCAGCGTCCGGTCTCGATCGAAGTTGCCAATGGCAGTGGTTACACACGCCCGCCGCTGCATGATTTCTTCATGACCCGCTACACGGAAGCCTATGCCAACGAGATCGCCGCTTTCATCGATGCGATTGCAACCGGTGCCAAGGCTGCTCCGAGCGGCAAGGATGGTTTGATTGCTCTGGCTTTGGCCGACGCGGCCCTGCGCTCGGTCAAAGAGGGCAAGACGATCACGGTTTGAGTTCTATTGAAAACCGCTCTGCCGGTGCATGCACTAGCAGAGCGATTGTGCGTGGTTCGACAAGTTCACCATGAGGGAAAGTGGAGCTGCAAGGCTAATCGGAGATATTGCGCGATAGCTCGCTGCAATCTCGCTCTCCCTCTTGGAGAGCCAACCATTTCCCTCATGGTGAGCTTGTCGAACCACAAACCCGTAATCCGTTGGGTGAAGAGAGAAATCTCCCTCCTACCGCACATCCACCCAGCGTTGTTCATCGAATGACCGGGCCATGGCGTGGACAGTGCGCTCGATTTCCAATCCATCTTCAAATCCGATCAGATGCGCTTCCTGCCCATTGATGCGTTTGATCAGTTCATGGCACTCGATGATCTTGAGATCGTTGAAGCCGAGGCCGTGGCCGGGAGCTGGGATGAAACGGCCGTAGGGATCATGATGCGGCGCGGTCAGGATCGTCCGGTATCCCTGTTCCGTCGGACGGTCCGCCGTGACATAGAGCTGGAATTCATTGGCGCGTTCCTGATCAAACAGGATCGATCCTTTCGAACCGAAAATCTGCAGGGCAATGCGCCCCTTGCGGCCCCAGGCGGAACGGTTGACCTGCAGTGTGCCGGCGACGCCGTTTTCCATATGCAGGAGCACGCCAGCACTGTCATAGGTTTCAACGGCTTTCGTACCGCCGTCCTGGGTTTTGCGTTCGGCATAGGGTTTTGACATGTCACACATGACCCGGCTGACCCGGCCGAACAGCGCCCAGAGCAGCGACAGGGGGTGAACCGCAAAATCGTCAAGCGCGCCATAGCCGGATGTGGCCGCATGTTTCCAGTAGAACAACGCATCGGGATCGGCCATGAAATCCTCGTCCATCTCGATACGCAGATGGTTGACATCACCGATGATCTTTTCCGCCAGCAACTGACGGATATGGCGGATGGCAGGGCCCTGGATGTAGTTATATCCAAGCGCTGCGATCTTGCCGGATTGCTTCGCTGCCTCGGTCATTGCCTTTGCATCGTCGAATGACGGTGCCATGGGCTTTTCGCACCAGACGTGTTTACCGGCCTGAAGCGCGGCAAGCGCCATTTCCGGATGAAACTGGTTGGGTGTGGTTATGGATACGACATGGACGTCGGGGTCATTGATGACAGCGCGCCAGTCGCCCGACGCTTTGCCAAAGCCGAACTCAGCGGCGCGCTGGCCGGCAAGATCGGCATTGGCTTCGCCGAGGTGTACAAGCTGGACAGGAGGGACATCGCCGAAAACTGCGCGGACGGAATTCCAGGCCAAGGCATGGCATTTGCCCATGAACCCCGTTCCAATCAGCCCTATGCCCAGCGCGCGCGCATTCCCATGACCCGACATGTCTTCACTCCCACGACATTGAGGATGTCTGCATCTCTTGCAGATGTTGATTGAAGTAATCTATAACGAATGAAAATGGAATAACTGATCCGTTTTGTGTGTCGGAATATTTTGGTAGTCTCATCGCCGGGCGCACAAAACCAAGGGGAACGATTCGCAATGGGCAGCACCGTCAGCCAAGCATCTCTGCCGCAGGACTTCGATGCCTTGCGTGCGCTGATCCTCGACCGCCGTCAGCTCCTGCCCAAGCGGCTGGCCCAGATCGCAGCCTATGCCCTCGGCAATCCCGATGAGATCGCGTTTGGTACGGCGGCAAGCATCGCCCAGTCAGCCGGTGTGCAGCCCTCAACGCTCATTCGTTTTGCCCAGCATCTTGGTTTTGACGGGTTCACCAGCCTGCAATCGGTGTTCCGCGAGCGTCTTCGGGAACGGCAGGGCTCCTACGAGGAACGGCTTTCAAGCTTGCGCGGCGATACATCGGGCCTTTCCAAGAACCGCGTCATCCTCAACGGGTTTCTGACGGCGGCAAGCCAGTCCATTCAGACTATTTCCCGCAGTGTCGAAGATGATGTGCTGGAGCGTGCGGTGGAGGTTCTGGCGCAGGCGGAAACGATATACCTGATCGCCCGCCGCCGGTCCTATCCCATCTCCGCCTATATGGCCTACGCCTTCGGCAAGCTCAAAATCCGCAATCAGCTGATTGAATCCACCGCCGGTATCGATCCCGAAATTCTTTCCTTTGCCACCCCGCAGGATGCGGCCATTGCCATCAGCTTTTCGCCCTATGCCTCGGCGACTGTGGAGCACGCGGCGGCACTGGCTGCACGCAGTGTGCCTGTCGTTGCTATCACTGACAGCGCCTTTTCTCCGCTGGCGCAATCAGCCAGCGTCTGGTTTGAAGCAGCGGAAGGGGATTTCTCCGGGTTCCGGTCTCTATCCGGGACAATGGCACTTGCCATGGCATTGACTGTGAGCGTGGCGGAGCGGCGGCGCAGTCTTTAATGGTGAGCTTGTCGAACCACGAACCACTTACAAAGCCAACGCAATCGCGCAAATGAAATGCGAGAAACGCAAAAAGAATATACATTCCATATTGACGATTTGATAGAATTATTATTTCATATAGGAAAATTCCCCGCCTGTTTTCAGCGGGAGAGATCAGCATATCGGGAGGACCGTCATGAGCAGCGCTGCAACAGGCAAAAAGCTTGATGTCATTACAATTGGCCGCTCATCGGTTGATCTCTACGGCCAGCAGATCGGCTCGCGCCTCGAGGATATCGCATCCTTTGCCAAATCCGTCGGCGGCTGTCCGGCCAATATCGCCATCGGCACCGCCCGACTCGGATTGCGTTCGGCACTTCTGAGCCGTGTCGGCGACGAGCAGATGGGCCGTTTCATCCGCGAGCAGATGCTGCGTGAAGGTGTGGCTGTTGATGGTGTCATCACTGATGCGGAACGGCTTTCGGCGCTGGTTATTCTCTCGGTCGAGAACGACAAAAGCTTTCCCCTGATCTTCTACCGCGAGAACTGCGCCGACATGGCGCTCAACGAGGACGATGTTGATCCAGAGTTCATCCGCTCCGCCCGCGCCGTGGTGGTGACGGGTACGCATTTTTCCAAGCCCAATACCGATGCGGCGCAACGCAAGGCGATCCGTCTGATCAAGGAAGCGGGCGGCAAGGTGGTGTTCGACATCGACTATCGGCCAAACCTCTGGGGACTTGCCGGTCATGGGGCAGGCGACAGCCGGTATATCGCGTCCGATGCGGTATCGAGCCATTTGAAGACGGTACTGGCCGACTGTGACCTGATCGTCGGGACGGAAGAGGAAGTGCTGATTGCCTCGGGTGAAGCTGATCTTCTGGCAGCATTGAAGACAATCCGGGCGCTTTCAACCAGTGCCACCATTGTTCTCAAGCGCGGCCCGATGGGCTGTATCGTCTATGAAGGCGCCATATCGGACAATCTCGAAGACGGCATTGTCGGCAAGGGATTTCCCATCGAAGTGTTCAACGTGCTCGGCGCGGGTGATGCCTTCATGTCCGGTTTCCTGCGCGGTTGGCTTGGCGGCGAAAGCCTCGCCACGGCGGCGACCTGGGCCAATGCCTGCGGCGCCTTTGCGGTGTCGCGCCTCTTGTGCTCGCCGGAAATCCCGACATTCGAGGAGCTGCAGTTCTTCCTTGAGCATGGCAGTCCGCAGCATGCCCTGCGCAAGGATGAGGCGATCAATCATGTGCATTGGGCGACTACGCGCCGCCATGACATTCCATCGATGATGGCCTTTGCCATTGACCACCGCGTGCAGCTTGAAGAGCTTTCCCAGAAATTTGGCACGGATATCGGCCGTGTTCAGGCGTTCAAGGAACTGGCGGTCAAGGCAGCCGCCCGGGTCGCCGATGGCCGCAGCGGCTACGGTATGCTGCTCGATGAAAAATTCGGGCGCGAAGCAATGTTTGAATTTGCCCGGCACAACTTCGACTGGCTCGGCCGTCCGGTTGAACTGCCCGGCTCGCGTCCGCTGCGGTTCGAATTCTCGCAGGATATCGGTTCGCAGCTGGCCGAATGGCCGGTGGATCATTGCATCAAGTGCCTGTGTTTCTATCATCCGGATGATCCGGCGGAACTGAAGGCGGAACAACAGGCCAAGCTGCGTACCCTGTTCGAAGCGGCGCGCAAGGTTGGACGTGAACTGCTGATCGAGATCATTGCCGGAAAGCACGGGGTGCTCGACGACATGACCATTCCGCGGGCGTTGGAGGAACTTTATGCTCTTGGCATCAAGCCGGACTGGTGGAAGCTGGAGCCGCAGGCTTCCGCGGCCGCATGGAAGAAGATCGAGAGGGTGATCGAAAAGAACGATCCGTGGTGCCGGGGTATCGTCCTGCTTGGACTGGAGGCGCCGCAGGATGAACTGGAAGCGGCTTTTGCCGCGACCGCCAATGCACCTGTCGTCAAAGGCTTTGCAGTCGGGCGGACTATTTTCATGGATGCCGCCGAACAATGGCTGGCGGGAAAGATGTCCGATGAGGCCGCGATTGCCGATATGGCCGATCGTTTCGAAAAATTGACCAGAGCCTGGCTTGCCAGCCGCAAGCAAGAAGCGGCATAGCATCAGGGCCGGGAGGAGATTAACATGACCAAGACGATACGCCTGACGATGGCGCAGGCACTGACGCGTTTCCTTGCCAACCAGATGACAATGATCGATGGCCGGAAGGTGCCGGTTTTTGCCGGTGTGTGGGCGATTTTCGGTCACGGCAATGTGGCTGGTATCGGTGAGGCATTGTATCAGGTGCGCGATGAACTGCCGACCTACCGCGCCCACAATGAGCAGGCCATGGCGCATGCGGCCATCGCCTTCGCCAAGGCCAGTTTCCGCCGCCGCATGATGGCGGTGACAAGTTCCGTCGGGCCGGGCGCGACCAATATGGTGACCGCTGCAGCTCTTGCCCATGTCAACCGTCTGCCGCTGCTGCTTCTGCCCGGTGATGTCTTTGCCAACCGTATTCCCGATCCAGTTCTGCAGCAGGTGGAAAGCTTTGGCGACGGCACGGTTTCGGCCAACGATTGCTTTCGCCCTGTCTCGCGCTATTTCGACCGGATCACCCGGCCCGAACAGATCATACCGGCGCTCGCCCGCACCATGGCAGTGCTCACCGATCCGGCTGAATGCGGCCCGGTGACACTGGCTCTGTGCCAGGATGTTCAGGCGGAAGCCTATGACTATCCGGAAAGCTTCTTCGACGAGCGTGTGTGGTCAACGCGCCGCCCGCGTCCGGACCACGAAGAACTGGCTGCCGCAGCCGCATTGCTCAAATCGGCGAAAAAGCCGCTCGTCATTGCCGGTGGCGGTGTCATCTATTCGCAGGCATCGAACGAACTCAAAGCCTTCGTGGAAGCGGCGGGTATTCCCGTCTGTGAAACGCAGGGCGGCAAGTCTTCCCTGCCTGATAACCATCCCCTGAACATGGCCGCAATCGGCGTGACCGGTACATCAGCGGCTAACCGCCTGGCGGAAGAGGCGGATGTCATTCTGGCTGTCGGCACTCGGTTGCAGGATTTCACCACCGGTTCCTGGGCGCTATTCCGCAACGGAGACAAGAAGTTCATCGGTCTCAACGTGCAGGCTTTCGATGCGGGCAAGCACCGCGCGGCGGCTCTTGTGGCCGATGCGCGGGAAGGGCTGCTGGAACTGGCTGCCGCGACCGCCGGATACAAGGCACCTGTGAGCTGGACCGAAAATGCCAAACAGGGCAAGGCGGAGTGGCAGAAGGCTGCCGCCGAGGTCACCGGACCAACCAATGCGGTTCTGCCGTCGGATGCGCAGGTGATAGGTGCCGTGCAGCGGACTATGGGCAGTGAAGCGACAGTCCTGCATGCGGCGGGCGGATTGCCGGGTGAAATGCACAAGCTCTGGCAGGCGGGCGCACCAGGCTCCTACCATGCCGAATACGGGTTCTCCTGCATGGGCTACGAGATCGCGGGCGGCCTCGGTGCAAAAATGGCCAAGCCGGACGACGAGGTGGTCGTCATGATCGGTGACGGTTCTTATCTGATGCTGAATTCGGAGATCGCCACCTCGGTGATGCTGGGCCACAAGATCAATATCGTGCTGCTCGACAATCGCGGTTTTGGTTGCATCAACCGGCTGCAGATGGGCACGGGTGGTGCGAACTTCAACAATCTCTTGAAGGACAGCAAGCACGAGGTTCTGCCGGATGTGGATTTTGTCGGTCACGCAAAAAGCCTTGGTGCCATTTCTGAAAAGGTGGCCTCGATTGCGGAACTGGAAGCAGCACTTGCACGGGCCAAACATAACGACCGGACGACGGTTATTGTCATCGATACGGATCCGCTTGTTTCCACCGATGCCGGCGGCACGTGGTGGGATGTGGCGGTGCCGGAGGTGAGCCAGCGCCCGCAGGTCAATGCTGCGCGCAAGTCGTATGAAGAGAACCTGAAACTGCAGCGCGTCGGCGATTAACGTGATTTGTAGCTGAACCACGCACACAACAACCGAAGGAAGACAAGAATGATCCGTATCGGGGCGAACCCAATCGGCTGGTCCAATGATGACATGCTCGAAATCGGTGGAGACATCCCGCTGGAAACCTGTCTGGAACAGGCGAAGGCGGCCGGGTTCACCGGCATGGAGCTGGGCAACAAGTTTCCGCGCACGGCGGAAAAATTGCGTCCGATCCTCGATGCTTTCGGCCATAATCTCGTCAGCGGCTGGTACTCGACCGAACTTCTCGTGCGCGACGTGGATGCCGAACTGAAGGCTGTTGTCGGTCATGCCACACTGCTGAAAGACATGGGCTGCACGGTTCTGATCGCTGCCGAGACGTCCAACGCCATTCATTCCAACAAAGACCTGCCGCTTTCCGCACGGCCTGTTCTGGAAAAGTCCGCGTGGACGCAGTTCGGCGAACGCTATACGGCGTTTGCTGAGGCGATCAAGCAGACCTATGGCCTGCAGGTCGTCTATCACCATCATATGGGCACCGTGGTGCAGACCGAGGCCGAAATTGACCGGTTCATGGAAGTGACGGGCGATGCGGTCCATCTCCTGCTCGACACCGGTCACGCCACATGGGGCGGCGGTGATCCGGCACGTCTCGCCCGTCATTACAAGGCGCGCATCAGCCATGTGCATTGCAAGGATATCCGCGAGGCCGTGATGTGGCAGTCCAACCGCGAAGACTGGTCGTTCCTGGATTCCGTCCTTGCCGGTGTTTACACGGTTCCCGGCGACGGCATGATCGACTATGTTCGCGTTCTCAAGGAACTCAAAGGCTATAGCGGCTGGGTGGTTGTCGAGGCAGAGCAGGATCCTGAGAAGGCTGATCCAGCCGTCTATTCCAAGCTCGGCCATGCCAATCTCAGCCGCTTCATCAAAGAGGCAGGATTGGTTTGACCAGCGATTCCAAGCATCCGTTTTTTCGTCCCCTGTGGCGGCGCGTCGCCGTGGTGGTCTTTTGCTTTGCATGGGCCATTTTCGAGTTCGTCACGGGTACACCGTTCTGGGGGACGATAGCGCTTGGTTTCGCCGGCTACGGCATCTGGCAGTTTTTCATAGCCTTTGACGCATCCGAGCCGGTCAAACCGGCGGATGCGGATGAAAAAGAGGAATAGAACCATGTCGAAATTGTTGCTCAAGGCGAAAGCCGGGACGGGCCATGTAGCGCACGTCACACCGGAAAGCGCAGGCTGGACCTATGTCGGGTTCGATCTGCATCGCGCCACGGCGGGGCAAACCATTGCGGGCCGCAGTGGCGACAAGGAAGTCTGCCTCGTGTTCGTCACGGGCAAGGGATTTACGCAGGTGAATGGCCACGATCTCGGCTTACTGGGTGAGCGTATGTCGCCATTCGAGGGCAAGCCGTGGTCGGTATATATGCCTGCCAATTGCGACTGGTCAGTGGTTGCCGATACCGCGCTGGAACTTGCTGTCTGTTCCGCGCCAAGCTTCGGCGGCGACTTGCCGGTGCGTGTGATTGCACCTGACGATCTCGGTCAGGAAACACGCGGCAAGGGCACAAATACACGGTATGTCACCAACATTCTGCCGGAAGGTGAACCGGCGGATTCATTGCTGGTCGTCGAAGTGATCACACCGGGCGGTCACACGTCCAGCTATCCGCCGCACAAGCACGATCAGGACAATCTTCCAGCGGAATCCTATCTCGAAGAGACATACTATCACCGTCTCAATCCGCCGCAGGGTTTTGCCTTCCAGCGGGTCTATACGGATGACCGGTCACTGGACGAGGCGATGGCGATCGAGGATGGCGATGTGGTCATGGTGCCCAAGGGGTATCATCCCTGTGCTGCCTGTCATGGCTATGATCTCTATTATCTCAATGTCATGGCCGGCCCCAAGCGCACATGGAAATTCCACAATGCACCCGAGCATGAATGGCTGATGAAAAGCTGATTGCAGGTAGATAAATGGTTCGTGGTTCGACAAGCTCACCATGAGGGAGAGTGGTGCTGAGGAGCCAATCGGAAAAATTGCAGGTATAGTTCCCTGCAATCTTCGCTCTTCCTCATGGTGAGCTTGTCGAACCACTCACTGTCAGTCCTGCAGTGGCTTCGATCTACCACCGCAGGACGAACCGACCGGCAATCGCGCCGATCAATCCGGATGAAATCACCCCCAGCGTGTACCAGATGGCGATGAATGGCATGGCGCTTTCATCGCAGTGGAACGAGTAGATAAGTGCCGCAATCGATCCTGCCGCAAGGCCTGCGGCGGTTCCGGCAACGGTTGGCCGCGTCGGTGCCAGACCGCGCAGTACCCAGAATGCACCGAACAGCAATGGCAGTGACAGCACGACGATATTGAAGGTGCACACGGTAATCGTGTGGCCCTTCATCATGTGGGCGTAATGGTCACGCGGCGACATGGCAAGCTGCGCAAAAGCAAGTGCGCAGATGAGGGCGATGGCGGCTGCCATGACGACAAGACTGATACGGATGCTGCCAAGCGGGTAGGCAATGCGCTTGACTGCCCAGGCGCCGCCCATGGCCAGCACAAGCGTGTAGGCAAACTTCACCCAGAATGCCATGGTGCCGGCGGCAGTCATCAGATCCGGGCGCATGCCAAGCCAGGACCACATGAGAACAGCTGAGGCGACGGAACTGATGCCGAGGCCAATGCCGACTCGCCGCAGCACGGCCCGCCGCGATACCGGCTTCAATTCGCTGGCGAGACGCTCGATCAGATCATTTGTCGTCATCGGCTGTCTGTCCTCTCAACTTCGCGGCTATGGCCTTCAGTCCTCTGTGAATGCTGACTTTTACAAGCGATTCCGAAAGGCCCGTGCTTTGAGCAACTTCGGCAATCGATTGTCCTTCGATCTTCGTCCGGTAAATCAGGTCCCGTGATTTTTCCGGTATGGTCTGCAATAGGCGATCCACATCCATGCGGTCCGCCGCGGCGTCTGCATTGTCCTGCGTGAGCAGGTCTTCCGCATCATCCAGCGGCACTGTCGCCCGGATACGGTTGCGCCGGAAATGGTCGATCAGCTTGTAGCGCGCAATGGCATGCAGCCATGCGGTAAACGGCCTATCAGGCTCATAGGTCTGCCGCCGGGTATGCAGGGCGAGCAGCGTTTCCTGCACCAGATCATCCGCGTCGCCGCGATGGGCATCGGCGAGACGCCGCAGAAAGTATCCGCGCAAAAGCTTGGCCACTTCATCCAGCAACACACGATAGCTCTGCGCGTCGCCCGCAAGGCTTGCGAGCATCAGTTCCTTCAAACGCGCTTCGACCGAATGCACCCTGGTTCATTCCTTTATTCGCAGCGGCGGCGAAAAGGTTACAGATGCACGGATCATATCGACAGGTGCGGCTGCATGCCAGTGGCCGACAGTCGAACTTTCCGATCACCAATCCGTGATCGATGTAACCAAATTCCACTGCCCGACGAATTGCCTGAAGTGACCGGTGAATATTCCGGTTCACGCCATGAAAATCAGGAGGCCGTTATGGGGTCGCGCAGAAATATCGGATATGTGTGCACAGCGATAATTGCGGGTTTGCTTGGCTTCGGCGCCAGCACAGCCTTCGCAGGCAGTGCCAAGCCATTGACGGTCGTTGAACTCTTCACAAGTCAGGGCTGTTCTTCCTGCCCGCCTGCCAATGCCAATCTGATCGAAATCAGCAAGCGGCCGGATGTTCTCGCCCTGAGTTTTGGCGTGACCTATTGGGACCGGCTCGGCTGGAAGGACATATTTGCGACGCCGGAATATACGGATAGGCAGATCACCTATGAAACCCCGCTCGGCCGCGACGGACCATTTACACCGCAGGTGGTTGTCAATGGCCGTGCCGATGTCGTCGGCAACCGGATCGGCGAGATCGACAATCTGATCGCCACGGCGACAAAGCTCGATCCGTTGCCCCTGACGATCAACGGTAACTCCCTCGCCATCGGTGCGGGCAAGGCGCCGGCGCATGGCGCCGATATCTGGCTGGTGACTTATGACGACAAGACCGTCAATGTTCCCGTCAGCCGGGGCGAAAATACCGGCCATACGCTGCCGCACAAGAATGTGGTTCACAGCCTTTCCAACCTTGGGAGCTGGGACGGCAAGGCGGTGACCCTCGACATTTCTTCAGCCAAACCGGGCCTTCGCACGGCGGTCCTGATCCAGGCCCCGCACGGCGGGCCGATTCTGGCCGCCGCTACCAATTAGTTCCGCAACGCGGACAGAAGAATTCCTGGCATGAAAAGCTGTGAGACACGCAGCGCGATGCCCAGGAAAGTGTGGATGACCATGTGGCCATCCGAAACTCAATGGCACGCAGATACGTGTCTTATTCAAACGAGGAAACTACCATGAACATTCTTGCACGCCGTATCGCCCTGTCGGCTTTCGTCCTCGCATCCGGTTTTGCCGGTATCAACAGCGCTCTTGCAGAAGATGCCATGAAGGCAGACCCTATGAAGACGGAAAGCATGAAGGCTGACTGCATGAAAAAAGCCGGCATGGAAAAAGACTCCATGAAGAAGGATGCCATGACCAAGGAATGCGACAAGCAAGCCATGGCCAAGGATGCGATGAAGCCCGATGCCATGAAAAAAGATGCGATGAAGCCAGCCGACGCCATGGCGCCAAAGAAGAACTAGAATCCTTCCGGTGCCGTCTCACTGATGGAGCGGCACCGGATCATTGCCTCGATAGCCAAGGAAACAATCATGACAAGCGTGACTGATCATGAACCGGCACGGCCAAAGAAAATTCTGTTCTATCGCCATTCGTTTGCCGTGCGTCTGACCCATTGGCTCAATGTCCTGTGCCTCAGTTTTCTCCTGATGAGCGGCTTGCAGATTTTCAATGCGCATCCCGATCTTTACTGGGGGCAGTATGGCGCCGACGCGGATCACTCCTTCATCTCGATCGGTGCTGTCAGCGATGGCGATACGATCAAAGGCATTACGCGTGTGGGCTCGATCTCGATCCCGACGACAGGCGTTCTCGGCGCGTCGACGGTCGATGGTGAACTGACGCCGCGCGCCTTTCCAAGCTGGACCACGATTCCAAGCTACCAGGATCTGGCATCGGGGCGGCGCTGGCATTTCTTTTTTGCCTGGTTCTTTGTCATCAACGGGTTCGTTTATCTGCTCTATGGGCTGATTGCCGGACATTTCCGCCGGGATATCGTGCCGACCAAGGATCAGTTGACGCCGCAGCATCTGGCGCATGAAATTGGCGAACATGCCCGCCTGCGCTTTCCCAAGGGCGAAGAGGCGCGGCGCTACAACAGCCTGCAGAAGCTCACCTACATGGCTGTCATCTTCATCCTTCTGCCGCTGATGGTTCTGACCGGTCTCACCATGTCGCCGGGTTTCAATTCCATCTTCCCGTGGCTGCTCGATGTTTTTGGCGGGCGCCAGTCCGCGCGCACCATTCACTTCATCACTGCATCGCTGCTTGTCGCCTTTGTCGTCGTGCATCTGGTGATGGTGCTGGTCTCAGGCGTCTGGAACAATCTGCGGTCGATGATAACAGGTTATTACGGCCTGACTGTCGATACCGACAAGGAAGCAGCCAAATGAAATTCGAACTCACACGCCGCCGTTTTCTCATCGGCTCCAGTGTTGCTGCGACAGGGCTTTTGACCGGGTGCGATGCGCTGGTGGAAAATGCCAGCGTCAACGATATCCTGCAAAAGGCCGAAGCCTTGACCATGGGCTCCCAGCGTCTCCTGCAGGCACACGAACCATTGGCTCGCGAATTCACCGAGGCGGACCTGTCGCCCACATTCAAGGCCAACGGCACGCAGATGCCTGACAGTGAAGACTATGCCAGGTTGATGGAGGGCAGCTTTGCCGACTGGCGGCTTGTGGTCAACGGCATGGTCCGCACCCCTCTCAGCCTGTCGCTGGCCGATCTGAAGGCGATGCCATCGCGCACCCAGATTACTCGGCATGATTGTGTCGAGGGATGGAGCGCGATCGGCAAATGGACCGGCGTTCCCCTCGGCCTTGTATTGCAGAAGGCGGGCCTTGCCCCCGGCGCGCGCTATGCCGTGTTTTACTGTGCCGACGAGTACGAGAAATCACTGGATGGCAGCGGTCAGTATTACGAGAGCATCGATCTTGTCGATGCCTATCACCCGCAAACCATCCTGTCCTACAGCATGAACGGCAAAGACCTTGAGGTTGCCCACGGCGCGCCCCTACGTCTGCGGGTTGAGCGGCAGCTGGGTTACAAGCATGCCAAATATCTCATGCGCATTGAGCTGGTGGACAGCTTCAAGGGCGTGTGGGGCGGAAAGGGCGGTTTCTGGGAAGACCGCGGCTATGAATGGTATGCAGGAATCTGAGCATGGCGTTTGACTGCAGTCAGACGCGGATCAATAACTGTCGCTGGTGATGCGAAGAACACTCAGAGGTAATGCGGGTTCCACTCCTTTTGACGGACCAGTCCTGTATTCCATAGGCGTCATATCGGTCCATCGGCGGAAGGCGTGACGGAAGTTCGAAGCGTCACTGTAGTCGAGACGACTGGCAATTTCGTCCATCGTCAGTTCGGTTTCGCGCAGATATTTCTTGGCAAGCCCCAGCCGGGTTTCGTCGAGCAGGGATTGGTAGGAGGTGCCTTCGCTGGTCAGCTTGCGCCGGAGGGTTCGCGCGCTGATACCCAGCTGCTCGCAGGCGAGATCGATAGCCGGGAAGCGCCCGGCACTTTGCACGAAGAGTTGGCGCAGGCGGCCCGCCACGCCCGCCGATGACGCCATGCGATCGACCATTTCGTCACATAACTGGCGGACCATGGAAAACGTCATCTCATGGGCCCGCCTCGGCGTTTTTTCCAGCCACGCCACATCGACAAGCAGTTCATTGACGGGCTGATCGTACTGGATCGAGCAGTTGAAAACCCGCTCATAGACAGTAGGGTCCACGGGTTTGGGGCAGCTTAACCGGATGGCTGCAGGACTGAAATCGGGATCGGCAATATCCTTGGCAAAGGAGATTATGGTTCCCAGGACATGTTCGACCTTGAAGAGATAGAGCTTGGGATCGGTCGTTCTGTTCACATCAGGCTCGGTTGACCATATGCCGTGTCTGCTCGTTTCCCGGAACGTCTGCTTGCCCATTGGTACCGTGAGGGCGTGGTATTTTTCGGCAAAATGGCAGGCGCTCCGGCATGTGGCGCTGCTCAGGAGCGCAAAGCCGTAAATCCCGTACATGGTAATCTGCATGCTCAGGCCGAGCCGCAACCCGACATGGGGGTCGTCCGACAGGGTGAACGCGTTGCGGATGGCCGTCAGCATCTGGTTGATGGAGATCAGCGTATCGGGGGATGAAAGCTCCTTTTCATCCAGACCCGTTCGTTGCAATACAAGCGCTGCGGGAATGCCATCACCGGTCAAAAGGTCAACCAGCGCCAGCAATTCTGACGCTGCGTGGATCCTATCGCTGGCGCTGTGGATCAAATCCCGATTCCTCCCCGGATTTATTGGGGAAAATTAGCACGGAGATATCCCCACGGAAACGTATTGTTTTGCTGGCTGGCCGTTATTCACCGGCCATTGACCGTCGCGAACCTTGAAGCCTGGGAATGTCTCCGGCAATGATCGCTTTGATCACGCGCAGGCGGTTTCGTTGAAAGTGCTGACGGGAAACATGACATCCGTGATAGAACACAAGGCGGAGAAGACCGGAGGAAAACACCATGGACATGAATGCCACACCTGCTGATGCATTGGTGCCCATCCTCAGCCGTCTGCGGGCCTCGTGGCTGGCGCATCGCCCTGATTACGCCCAGCGCCAGGACGATCTCAAGCGCCTGCGTGCGGCGCTGAAGGACCGGCTGGAACCCATGGTCAAGGCGATCAGTGCCGATTTCGGCCATCGATCGCGTCACGAAAGCATGCTTGGCGAAGGCATGACTGTCTTTGGCGAGATTGACCACATGCTCTCGCATCTCAAATCCTGGATGACGCCGCAGCGCCGTTCCGCCGGCTGGCGCATGTGGCCTGCCAAAGCGGAAGTACGGTACGTTCCGCTTGGCGTGGTGGGTGTCATTGCTCCCTGGAACTATCCGGTCAATCTGGCTTTGACGCCGCTTGCCACAGCTATCGCTGCGGGCAACCACGTTTTCCTGAAGCCTTCCGAACATACACCGCGCACCAGTGAATTCCTGCGGGAGTTGCTTGCCGATGTCTTTCCGGACGACCGGGTTGCCGTGGCGCTCGGCGGGGCTGATGTGGGCGGTGCGTTTGCCGGCCTGCCCTTTGATCATCTGCTGTTCACCGGCTCCACGGCTGTCGGCCGCAAGGTCATGGCGTCAGCGGCACCGAACCTCACACCCGTGACCTTGGAACTTGGGGGGAAATCGCCCGTATTCATTGGTGAGGAAGCGCCCTTTGCCAAGGCTGTGACGCGCATCGTTACCGGCAAGCTCTACAATGCGGGCCAGACCTGCATCGCACCGGATTATGCGCTGATTCCCTTGGCGCGGCGCGATGAATTTGTCGAGGCCGTGCGCGCGGAGGTCAAATCCCGCTACGCGCAGCTCGATGCCAATCCTGACTATACCCATATCGTCAATGAGGGGCAGTATCGCCGCCTGCGGGGCCTGCTTGATGACGCGCGGCAGCGCGGGCTTGATGTGGTGACGCTGGTCGAGCCGAAAGATGCAGCGCGGGCGGAAGCCGAGCGCCTTCTGCCGCCGACGCTGGTGCTGGATCCGGGCGACGACAGCAAGATCATGCAGGAGGAAATCTTCGGGCCGATCCTGCCGATCAAGACCTATCGCGACGCCGATGAAGCCATTGGCTATATCAACGGACATGACCGGCCGCTGGCGTTCTACTGCTTCAGCAATGACAAGGCGGAAACGGAAAAAATGCTGTCGAATATCGTGGCTGGCGGGGTCTGTATAAATGAGACCTTGTTCCACAATGTCTGCAATGACCTGCCGTTCGGCGGCGTTGGCGCCAGCGGCATGGGCCATTACCACGGTCACGAGGGCTTTCTGACGTTCAGCAAGATCATGCCTGTACTGCATCAGGCGAAAATGCCGCTGACCGATCGGGTAAAACCGCCTTACAAGGGATTGGCGAACACGGTGGTCAAGCTTTTCGCACGCTGAAAATCAAGAAAATGGCAGTGTCTGCCAGCGGTCGATGATCCTGCCTTTGGCATAGACCGCGATTGTACTGAACTGCTGCAGCACGAACTCGCTTTGTGTCGGCCGCAGGAAGGCAAAATCATCCGGTTTGATCGTGGCGCTGGCAGGCAGGCGCATGAATTGCTGATTGGTTGAAAACCCCATGGTTTTGTCGGGCTTCATGCCGAAAGGATAGACGGGCTTTGCCATCCACTTGCCGCCGTAGAGAAAGCAGCCACGCTTGGGAAACAGGCCGAGCTTCTGCATGATCCACGTCCTGTCATCAAGCCCCGGCACCAATGGGTCGACCACCTTCAAGACCGGTGCCGCGATGAAAATGGCGGGTGCCAGTTTGTTAAGGCTGGGTACATCGAAGTCAGTCGGCAGAACGAAGGCGGAGCCCATGGAAACATCGTTGGCGGCTATTGCAGAATCATAGAGCAGGGCGGTTGAACTGCCGCCGAGATTGAGGATCGAGCGCTGATCCGGACCAAGGCAGGCGGCGAATTGTTCAAACAGTGCCTTCGTCTTGGCCAATGCTTTCTTTGGACCGCCAAAGAGACCGGGAATATGATTGATATGGGCCTCGTAAGCCATGAGGCCCTGACAGTGCAGCCGGGGATGGCTTTTAAGCAATTGCAGTGCCTGGGTCAGTGCAGCACCGTCGCGATATCCCCCACGGTGCAGGCCGACATCCACCTCGAAGCAGAAACGCAGGTCGGTGCCAAGCTCATCGGCGAGGGCACCGTAGGCGGCCAGCCGCTCATCCGTGTCGACCAACCATGAAATCCGCTGGGTTGCGTCTTTCACACCATCAAGAATTCCGCCTTTTTTCAGGGCATGGCGCGCGCCGGCGACGGGCATCGGCTTGCCAAGAATCGCGGTGGCATCCGGAAACCCGTCGAGAACCGCTGCCGTCACAGGCAGATGGAATGTCATGAACCGGCGGTCAGGGAACGTTTTGCCGATATGGGCCAGCAATGACAGGCAGGGCAAGGATTTGTCGACAAGCCGCAGGGTCAGGTTCGGCGCCAGACCACGCTTGATCGCTGCGATATTCTGATCCAGCCGATCCAGATCGAGCACAAGGCTCGGCTGATGGATATCCGCCTGCTGAAGCGCTTTCGAGATCGCGGTGAAATAAGGAACGCTCACAGATCAATTCCCAGAAGATCGGCCAGATAGGGCGAAACAAAACGGTTGCCGGGATCCATGTCCCGGCGGACCGCCATGGCGTCAGCCCAGCGCGGGTAAAGGGCGCTTAGTTCCTTCGCCTTGAGGTTGTGCATCTTGCCCCAATGCGGGCGGCCGCCATGGGCGCGGAAGATGGTTTCCGCTGCCTTGAAATAGGGCTGGGGATCCTCGCGCGCATCGTGGTGGATGGCGATCGAACAGCTGGCACGCTTGTAGAACGGGCTGAGCCAGATGTTATCGGGCGCAACGACACGCACCTCGATAGGGAAATAGACGTGCGGGAATTTCTCCTCCAGCAAACGGATGATCTGGTGCAGCACCGCCGCACCTTCTTCGAACGGCAGGTGATATTCCATCTCGTTGAATTTCACATTGCGCTCGGAGGCGTAGACATTGAGCCATTCGCCCACATAATCCTCCTTGGGCAGGCGGGCGATGGCGCTGCCGATCAGCTTGCGGCGCAGCCACGGGAAGCGCTGGAGACAGGTGCGCAATTTTCTCAATGTGCCGAGTGCGTCATCGTCTTCCGTTGGCGGCCGGGTACCTGCGGGTGCTTCGGTTATATCGCTGGCCAGAAACAGCGCCTGCCCGGAAAACGGGATATAGTAGAATTCTGCCGAACGGTGGGCGGCCATGCGTTTGTCGAACTGGTCCAGCACGTCCTTGACCGGCTCGGCCCAGCGGCGGCGGCGCAGGCGATAGTTTGCCATATTCTGGATCGTCACTTCCGTGATGGCGCCGAACGCGCCAAGGGATGCCCCCATCGCATCCATCGCATCGGAATCCGTGGCACGGTCAAACTCGCGGATCTTGCCTTGCCCGTCGACAATCTGCATCGCGGTCAACTGGGTATGATAGGCACCAAGCGTAACGCCGGAGCCATGGGTGGCTGTCCCGAGCCCGCCGCCGAACGCCTGCTTGTCGATGTCACCCATGTTGGGCAATGCTTGGTTAATATCATACAGCAGTCTGGTGAGCGCGCCGATCTTGGTGCCGGCACCTATGCGGGCCTGCAGCTTGTCACTGTCATGCGAAACGATCCCGCTGAAGTAATCAAGCGAGAGTATGGTTCCCTGACTTTTCACCAATGGTGTGAAGGAATGACCCGTGCCCGCGATGCGGATCGGCCCGGGTGCTGATTTGATGGTGGTGCTCAACTGATCCAGGTGCTTGGGATGCGATATCAATTGCGGTTGCGCGGTGACGGAACCCGACCAGTTTTGCCAGTCATTGCCAATTGCGATGTTCATGAACTGTGAGCCCCTTCAATCAAACGGTGATGGCGCGGCGGCGCGAGAACAGAAGAAATGTGCCGAACAGGGCGAGGCTGCACAGCAGCGCACCCATACCGAACACAGGCACAATGCCGACGTCATCGTTTGTTATGAACAGTGACGCCGCGATCGGTCCCATGGCTGCGCCCAGAATCTGGGCAGCGGGAACAAGAAGAGCCGAGCTGCGTGAGGAGTCCGCTGCAACGGCCAAACCGATATGATAGGGGGCAATGAACATCCACACGAACGTGATTGCCAGAACAGCAATCCAGAACATCTGCAGGGACGGGTTGGCAGCAAGGATAGCCGCCGCACTCATGGCAACGAGAGAGCAGGCAACAATTGCCAGCCGGTAATCGAGACGCCGATCGATCCAGGTTGCGCAAAGCACACCTAGGACCTGGAATGCCAGTCCAGTGGATACCAGCAATCCTACGGATCGAGCTTCGATGCCGTAACGTGCACCCAATGGCTCGAGGAAGGCCCATAGAGCGCCGATGAACAGCCAAAAAGTAAAGAGCGCGAGCAGTGCCAATATGGCGCGCACGGTCAGGACGCCATCCATATTGCTGGGCTGTTTGGGCAGGTCCCCATATTCGGATGGAACAAAATAGGCAACGATCAAAGACAGAGCAAAGACGGCGGCGAGCACATGAAAACCACCACTGGAACCCATTGCCGGTACCACCCAAAGCGCAAGCAGTGCGGCAAGGAGACATTGCGCCAGGGTCTGCAACAAGATGAAGAAGCCGCCCAGACGCTCGGCATGGTGAGAACGGGCAATCAGTTCGATCGAGATGGCCACGGTGCCGCCTTCGAGAAGGCCGGCAACAGAGCGAAGGATCAGGAGCTCGTTCGGTGTCGTGGCATAGGAAACAGCATAATTAAGCACCGCCAGTGCAGCCAGAAGCACAGCCGATTTTGTGCGCAGGTGCCGCGTTGAAAGCAGCATTCCGGCTATGACCGAACCCAGCGCGATTGTAATGAATTCAGCCGTGGCGATCATGGCGAGTTCGTCGAAATTGACGCGTTTTTCGGAATAGAGAGCACCGAGGAGAATGGGCTGCAGTCCGAGGATCTGCAATCCTGCCGATCCGATCCACAAGGCGGCCCATTGCTGCACACGGGTGGGGTTTCCGACAAGCCAGTCAGAATGTTGGGACGACGAGGACTGGGCAGGTGCCATGTTATGGCTTCCCTTCATAGTGAGATGGATGATCGCGGCCGATCGGGTATCCGGATACTGTTTGCAAAAGAACCGCGTCTTGGCTGGGTCTATGGAAACAGCTTACCACTTAACCGCGTAGCCAAGGTTCCCCGCAATGGCCCAACCGGCGTCAAATGCCGCGTTGTTTGGGCCATATTTGGTTTCTTCGACTGCAGCCATGTAGCTCACGCCGAGGCCGCCCCGCAGTTCACCGCCGATCTTGTCTTTCCATGAGGCGCCAACTGCGAGCGTCCACGTTTCTCCCGTGGTGTCCCAGCCAGTGGCGACACCCTGATCCCAACTCAAGCTCACGCTGCCTGCGATATCTTTGGTAAATTCGTGGGCGATCCCGCCGGTAATGGTCCAACCGTCGCGCCAATTATACTGGTCGACCGTGCCACCAGCGTCCGAAGTGACGATCAGCGATTTCGTGACGCTCCAGTCGGTCCACTGTACCGCACCGAAGGCCAGCCAGCCGGGGGCAATGCCGCTTTGCAATGCCAGTTCGATGTTCTGGGGCAGATTGCCGTAACCCTTGGCTGCAAAATCAACCTTGGGTAGGGGAACACCAACGAGTTCGCCCGGCACAGACAGGGTACCATCAGCGCCATAGGACGTTGCCGAGCGGTATTTCAGCTGGGCGCGGAAGGCAATGTCGGGAATATCGTAGGCGACGCCCAGCCGATAGCCGGTATCCTGCCCGCCAAGATTGAGATTGATACCGCCGAAATCCTCTCGCTCATAGTCGAGCTGCTCGAGAAACATGCCGCCAATAAGATAGAAGTTGCCCTTGCCCGCCGAGAATTTCACAGCGCAGGTCGCGCCGAATTCATCGATGTGGAATTTTTCCATCAGTTTGCCGTCATAGGTCGGCGCATCGTACTTTTTGCTGCCGCCATAGGGCTGGGTGTAGGTGCCGGCGCAACTGACGCTGTCGGTCAGTTTCAGCTTCACGGCAAAGGATGGAATGACGTAGGTTTCATAAGGGTCCTTGCCGACCAGATCCGGATTGCCGTTCTTTGAATATTTCTGGCTGGGGCGCACGAATGTCACGCCGGACCGCATGTTGAAGTTGCCGTCTTCATAAAGGATTTCCGTGTCGGCGCTGCCGCGGGCGAACCCGCCGGCCTGTGCGGATGTCGCGGCGCCGGCGACCAGTGCGGTCAAAAGCAAAGTCTTGAGATTCATCTGATGCATACGCTCCCCATCATAGCTGCATGTATGATCCTGAGGACGCTGCCGGATACCGTAGTGTCTCCGCCGTGCCGCACGGGTGCGGACGAGGCATACGGTTTTGGTCACGCAATCATCAACCTCTGGTGCAGGACACGCCCTCACGGTCTGCCAAGCGGGTTGTTGTGATCACGCGTCAGCGCCATCAAACAATCATGGTCAGCCTAGAGTGCCGAATTGTATGCCGGCTTCAAAGGTTTGCTGCGGTCAGGGGAAGGTTAATTCCGGCCAAAACTGTTGATCACTTCAAAAAAGTGCGTTGAATCCGGCCCTAACGCCTTTTCGCGGGGCGCATGCGGACAAGAACATGGTCATTCAGGACATAATGATGAATGAGCGCTGCAATGGCGTGTAGCGCCGCCACCACAATGATTGTCCAGCCAACCAGATTGTGCAGTTCGCCGAAGGTGGAACGCAAAGCCGGATCAACGGTGAAGAGGTGCGGAATCGGAAACAGCCCAAAAAACTCGAATGGCTCGCCCTGTGCCCAGCGGAACAGGAATCCCAGTATGACCTGCAGGCAGAGCAGGACATAGAGTGCCACATGGACGAGCCTTGCGGCGATTTCCTGCAGCCCGGTGGTTGCCGGAGGAAGATCCCCTCTACGGACGGTTCTCCAGATGACGCGCAGAATGATGGTGACCGCCAGCAATATACCAAGGGAAATATGGACCGATTGCAGATCCTTGCGCAGCCATGTGCCTCGTTCCAGCTGTTTCCAGATTTCCGCGCTGCCGAAGAGGGCAATCACCAGAAGTGCGGTTAACCAGTGGAATGCGATCGTTGCATGATCATAGTGCAAACGTGCTGCTGGAGTGATGCTTGTATCGGGATTGGCCATCGCGCGGAAACTCCATTATCGGTACAGCCGCATGAACAGCCGAAGTCACTGTATTATTCGGGTGAATAAAGAAAATATTACGGCGGGCATTGTCGTCATCCCCTTGGCCGCTTGTTGTGTTTCGGCCGGGGAAATGACTTGATGCAGCAAAGGCACTGAATGCAGCTTTGGGAGGAGCGCCATGGTGGGGACTGTCGATTATATCGTCGTGGGCGCCGGACCTGCTGGCTGTGCGGTGGCGTCGCGGCTCGCCCGGGCACCCGGAAGCGGCAGCGTGGCCCTGTTCGAGACGGGACCAAGGCAGGCGCCGCACCTTTCCAACATACCGCTTGGACTTGCGGCATTGGTGCCACTGAAGAGCCGGTTCAACTATGGATACCAGACCACTCCGCAAGCGGCCCTGAACGGGCGACGCGGATATCAGCCGCGCGGACGCGGCGTTGGCGGAAGCAGCCTCATCAACGCGATGATCTATATTCGGGGACAGCCGGAAGATTATGACGGCTGGGCGGAGCTTGGCTGCAAGGGGTGGAGCTGGCAGGACGTTCTGCCCTACTTCAAACGCTCGGAGGACAATGTTCGCGGCAAAGATGCATGGCACGGTGCAGGCGGTCCGCTGCGTGTCAGCGAATTGTCCAACGACAGTCCGGCAACTGCCGCATTCGTTGAAGCAGCTGTGCAGGCAGGCTACCCCTACAACGCGGATTTCAACGGTGAAAGCCAGGAGGGCGTCGGCCCATATCAGGTGTTCCAGAAGGATGGTGCACGATACAACGCCGGACGGGCCTATCTCGATGCAAGGCCCGCCATGACCAATCTGCAGGTATTGGCTGGTCAGCAGGTCCGCCGCATCGTGTTCGATGGACGCCGTGCAATCGGTGTGGCTTTCGGTCCGCCGAACCGTGAAGAGATGATGTATGCCAAACGTGAGATCATTATTTCCGGCGGGGCATTCGGTTCACCGCAATTGCTCATGGTGTCAGGCATTGGCCCCGAGGATCAGTTGCGTCAGCATGGTATCAATGTCATCTCGCACGCGCCCGATGTGGGTGCCAATCTTCAGGATCATCTCGATTACATCCATAATATGTGGTCGAAGGCTCCAGGTCTGTTCGGTATGACCCTTCCGGTTCTCCTGCGCGGCGCCAGCTCTTTCCCGGCATACCTTTCCAGGGGGAAAGGGATGTTGACCACCAATGCTGCCGAAGCCGGGGGTTTCATCCGCAGTTCACCGGAGATCGAGCGGCCGGATCTGCAGCTGCATTTCTGTATTGGATTTGTCGATGACCATAATCGTAAGCTGCATCTTGGCACAGGAATGGCATTGCATGTCTGCATTCTCCGGCCGAAAAGCCGGGGCAGTGTACGCCTTGCCAGCCGGGATATTGCAGACGCACCGCTGATCGATCCGAATTTTCTCTCGCATCCGGATGATCTGCGCACGCTGGTGCGTGGTGCGCAACTGACACAAAAGATACTGGCCGCACCCGCGCTTGCTGCCATGAATGGCCGGGCGCTTTATGGCACCGGTGATGAAGACGAAGAGGGGCTGGTCGCGCTGATCCGGCAGCATTCGGATACGATCTATCATCCCGTTGGAACATGCCGCATGGGAGCGGACAGCCGCTCGGTGGTGGATCCTGAACTCAGGGTGCGCGGGGTCGAGGGTCTGCGTGTGGCGGATGCATCGATCATGCCGAATCTTATCAGCGGCAACACGCAGGCTCCATCGGCGATGATTGGCGAAAAGGCCGCTGATCTCATTCTGGCCAAAGGATTGGGGTGAGAGAGTCTGTCTTCCCGCTCACCCTTCATGGCCTAGGCGGTGGCCTCGCTCAGGCGTTTGCCGGGGCCAAAGATGATGAAGCTGACCAGCGCCAGAACCCAAACGCCGATGCCGCCGTAAAGCATGATGAGACCAAAGCCATTGATCAACGCCGCATGGACAATCTTTCCCGACGCGTCCAGCATTGCCAGCTCCGGAAAACTTTGCGGAAGGCTTGCAAAATTCCCCGCAGCAATTTTTTCAGCCAGCGGACGCAGACGGGATGGATCGAATGATCCGGCAAACGCGCTCTTCAGATAGGACAGGGTGCCCTCCAGCAGGATAAAGCCCATCAGGGCTATGTTGATTGCCAGAGTGATCAGCCGTGCGCTCATGTCGATACCGGACGCCATACCGGCACGCGCACTGGAAACCGAACCTGTGGTCGTGTTGGTGACGGGTGTATTGGTCAAGCCAAGCCCCATTCCGGCCAACAGGCTGCCGGGAAGCATGGTGAGCCAACTCGCATGTTCAGCACCGCTGCCAAACCACATCAGCATGAAGCCAAGGCCGATGGCGAACAGACCCAGCGGAATGATGATGCCCGGGCGATACCGCAGCGACAACCGCTCCGCCAAGGGCGGAATAGCCAGTGTGGGGAGCGTATAGGCCAGCAGGGCGAGGCCCGCCGTGACGATGTCGTAACCGAGACCACTCTGGAAATAGATCGGCAGATAGATCATCAGCGGCCAAAAACTGAAATTCATGCCGATAGAGCCGAAGATGGCTCCGGAAAAGTTGCGGATCCGGAAGACGGAGAAATCGAACATGGGGTGCGGGCTGAACTTCTCCGCCAACAGAAACATGATGAAGCTTACGACAGAAGCTCCAATGATGGCGAGGCCTGCCGTACTGGTGAAGCCAAGATCAGGCCCCTGCGTGATAAAGTAGGTCAGGCCGAAGACCGCCAGCGACAGGGTTGCAATCCCGAGAACATCCAATTTCCTGGCTTCAGGGTCACTGGATTCCTCAACGCTGCTGAACACGAGAATGAGGGTCAGGATGGTGAGCGGTACGTGCACCAGAAAGACCCATTCCCAGCTCGTGAGGGCGACGATGATGCCGCCGATGATCGGTCCGAATCCAAGGCCGATGCCGAAAACAATACCCCATATCCCAAAAGCCTTGCTGCGCTCGCGCCCGGCCTGGAACTGGTGGGAAAGAATGGCGATCTGGCAGATCAGCATTGCACCGGCCGCAGCACCCTGGAGAAACCGGCTGATGATAAGAATTGCTGCATCCTGTGCCAGTCCGCAGATGAAGGACGTGATGGCAAACAGCACAAGGCTGATAATGAAGATGCGCTTGCGCCCGTAGCGATCGGCCAGCGTTCCGACAGCCATAAGCACTGTCGTGCAGGCAATGGTATAGGCGTTCATGATCCATTGCATGTCTTTGAGCGTGCCATGCAGTACCTTTTCAAGTGTGGGCAGAATGACGGGTACGCTCGAAATTTCGAGGCCAAACATCAGGGATGACAGGCAAATGGCGGCCAGAGCCACCATGTTCCTGCCGGAGTGGGAGAGACTCATGAAATGTTCTTTCCTAAGTTGGACTTGGCAACAGGATCCAGCCTCCCCGGAACATGTCTGTTGCCGGAGAGCTTTGGACCAGGTCAGGACGAGAATGTGCCCGAGCGGGTGGGGACCGTTCGGACGCTCGACGAAGCAAGTAATGAGACTCACTTTAAGTCAGTCGTTATCATGATAGAAATGATTTAATTTACTAGAATAAATTAGCAATTGTCATTAATCTACTGACATGGATTTCGATCCCACACTCCTGCGTGCCTTCGTAGCCGTCAAAGAAGCCGGAAGCTTTACCCGTGCAGCGCGGCGGCTCAATCTGACGCAATCAGCTGTCAGTCACCAGATTCGGCGGTTGGAGGAGCAGGTGGGGCGTTCACTGCTCTACAGGACAACCCGGAGCGTGACGCTGACGCAGGACGGCAGCGATTTCCTGCGCCATGCGGAGCAGATCCTGTATTCGCTCGATGCGTTGAACCGCCGCTTCCAATCCTCACCGGTGTCGGGTGTCGTCCGCTTCGGCGTTCCTGAAAATTTCATCGGTGACCGGCTGCCGACACTTCTGTGCCAGTTTGCCCGCGCCTATCCTGCCGTTCAGCTGGACGTAAATGTCAGCATGAGCCTTGATCTCGGCATGATGGTCAATGCCTGCGATCTCGATCTTGCCGTGGTGCTGACCTTACCGGAGGCTGCGAATGGCAAGGTGCTGAAGGAAACCCAGTTTGTCTGGGTGGCGGCCGATACCTTCGAGGTCAAGCCTGACGTATCCCTGCCTTTTGCATTCATCCCGGCACCGTGTCTCAACCGAAAGGTCGGCGTCGAGGCGCTGGATCGCACCTCGATCGACTGGCATGTGGTTTTCACATCGGCCAGCATGAAGGGGATTTCCGCGGCCGTGCTTTCAGGACTCGCGATGACCGTCATGACGAGAGACGATGTGGAGCCGGGAATGAAGATCATGGATGGTCAATATGGCTTGCCCTCATTGCCCACAGCGGTTTTCACCCTCGTTTGGAGTGACGAGGGCCAGACACCAGCCACCCGTGAATTCGGGCAGCTGGTTCTGGACATGCCGGAACAGGCTGCAGCGGCTACTCCAGAACGGCCACAACCGCGGCGCAATCCCCGGCACTGACCAGGCCGGGAAAATGCCGGGCAGCAAGGATACCCGAAAGTCGGGCCTTGATCTCCGCCGGCGCTGCACCGGTTCGCCCGATGGGATAGATACGGGCGATAACCTGACCCGCAATGACCCGATCACCCAGATCGGCCATCGTTTCGATCATGCCTGCATCTTCGGCAAACGAGAAACAATCTGCCGAGGGCATGTCGATCCAGCGCGTTTCATGCAGTTCGGCATCGCCGCTCAAAATGCCCGTATGCCGGAGAAAATTGCTGACTCCGCGCTTGGCAATGCGGATTGTTTCGGCACTGGCGGTGCCACCGCCGCCAAGTTCGGTTGTAACGAAGGTCTTGCCCAGTTCTTCAACCGTGGTGTCGTACATGCCCACCGCATCGATCTCCAGCATCCGCATGGACCAGGGCGCTGAAAACGCCTTGACTGCATCGAAACCACGCGCCTCCTGGGCCTTGTCAGGCAGGATGTGGGCAGCGGCAAACGGCAGGAAATCGAGTGTCTTGCCGCCCGAATGAAAATCCAGAACCACGTCGGCGCGGGGCAACAACTCTCGCGTGAAATAGTCGGCGATTTTCTGCGTGACTGTCCCGTCGGGCCTACCAGGGAAACTGCGATTCATGTTGCCCTTGTCAATGGGTGAGGTGCGTGTTCCGGCCCGAAAGGCTGGATAGTTCATGGCGGGAATAATGATCACGGTGCCGTTGACATCTTTAGGGTCGAGCGTTCGTGCCAGATCCGAAAGGGCGATTGGACCCTCATACTCGTCGCCATGGTTTCCGCCGGTCAAAAGCGCTGTCGGGCCATTGCCGTTGCGGATGACCGCAATGGGGATCATGACCGACCCCCATGCGGAATCATCCCTGCTGTAGGGCAGGCGCAGGAAACCGTGCTGCACACCATTCCGGTCAAAATCGACGGTCGGCGTGATCGGGGATGGCGCTGGAAGATTTGCTGACGTCATGGGTATCAATTCTTCACAAAAAGTTGCCGGGGCACGTTGGCAAGACATTCGACGCCGGTGTCGGTAATCAGGATGCTTTCGGTGATCTCGAGACCCATGGTTTCAAGCCAGAGACCGGTCATGAAATGGAACGTCATACCCGGTTCCAGTACTGTCTTGTCACCGGGGCGCAGGCTCATGGTGCGCTCGCCCCAATCCGGTGGATAGGAAATCCCGATGGGGTAACCGGTGCGGTTGTCCTTAACGATGCCGTATTTCCTGAGCACACCGAAAAAGGCATTGGCAATGTCTTCGCAGGTGTTGCCGGGTTTGGCGGCTGCAAGCCCTGCTTCCATCCCCTCAAGCGTTGCCTTTTCCGCATCCAGAAAAGCCTGGGTCGGTTTGCCCAGGAAAACCGTACGGGACAGCGGTACATGGTAGCGGTTGAAGCAACCGGCAATTTCAAAAAACGTACCTTCGCCGCTCTTCATGGGCTGGTCATCCCAGGTCAGGTGGGGAGCAGATGCATCCGCTCCTGATGGAAGCAGCGGCACGATAGCCGGATAGTCGCCACCGAATGTATCGGTCCCGCGAATGCCGGCATCGTAGATTTCGGCAACCAGATCGCATTTGCGCATACCGACTTCGACCTTGTTGACGATGCGCTCGTGCATGAGTTCGACAATGCGTGCGGCCTTGCGCATATAGTCGAGCTCTGTCTTGCTCTTGATGGCACGCTGCCAGTTGACGAGCGCTGTTCCATCGACAAACCGGGCATTGGGCAAATGCTTTTGCAACGAGGCGAACGCTGCTGCCGAGAACCAGTAATTGTCCATTTCGACGCCGATGGTCTTCTTGCCCCATCCACGCTCTTCGAGAAGCTTTGACAGAAAATCCATGGGATGACGTTCGGTGGATTGAACGTAATGATCGGGATAGCCGACAATGTTGTCGTGCCTGAGATAGGCGGTGCGCTTGGCACCATTGGCATCCTGACCGCGGCCGTACCAGATGGGTTCGCCCTCCGGTGGAACGATTACTGCCTGATGCACGTAAAATGACCAGCCGTCATACCCCGTCAGCCATGCCATGTTGGACGGATCGCTGCAGATCAGTACGTCGATGCCCTTTTTCTCCATGGCCTTGCGGGTTTTTGCCAGCCTCTGCGCAAACTCATCGCGGCTGAACTTCAGATTGGGCTCGGTCATTCTGGTTTCCTCACTTTCGAATATCAACTTTCAAACGCTGTGCCGGCGCCGGCCTTTTTGGCGCGGTCACGGGCAAGCGTGGCAATGGCGGTGTCCTGAACGCCGGTTCCGGTCAGATCGGCAACGCTGATCGCATGGTCCGACCGCCGGCCGGCACTGGTGCCTGCAATGATGGCGCCGAGTTCCGGAAAGGCCTGGTTTTCGGGAATCAACCCTGCCGCTATGGCGTGATGGAGTTCGCCCAGCCGCCTTGTCTGTTTCAGGCTATCGGCGACATACAGATCGGCAAACCGGATAATAACCGGATCGATTTCGTTCTTGTGCTCGGCATCCGACCCCATCGCGGTCACATGTTGACCCGGTTCCAGCCATTCCGCCCGAAGCAGCGGCTCCTCGGACGGCGTTGTCGTGACTATAATATCGCTTCCCGCAACGGCCTTCGACGGATCGCTTTCAACGGATATCTGGATGCCAAGCCCGGCCTGCATACGCTTGGCGGTCGCTTCAGCCTTTTGCGGATCACGCGCCCACAGACGAACCTCGTCAATGGGACGAACCAGTGTCAGTGCCTTGAGCTGCAGTTCTGCCTGTACACCGGCGCCAAAGATCGTCGCCACGCTTGCGTTCTTGCGGGCAAGATATTTCGCAGCCACGGCTCCGGCTGCCGCTGTGCGAACATCCGTCAGATAGCCGTTGTCGAGCAACAAGGCTTCGACCAGTCCGGTCTTGCTGGAGAACAGCACCATCATGCCGTTGACGCTGGGCAGGCCGATCTGGGGGTTGTTGAAAAAGCCGGGGCTGATCTTGATCGCAAATGCATCGATACCGGGGACATAGGCGGTTTTGACATCCACTTCGCCGCGATGTTCCGGGATGTCGAGCCGCAGAATCGGCGGCATGGCAACGGCCTTCGTTGCAAGGGCTTCGAAGGCAGCTTCGACACACGCAACCGCATCAAGATCGAGAGAAACGATACGGCGCAGATCGGCTTCAGTGAGAATGGTCATGCGCGACATGGCACGGTCTCCGTTGCATGGTATCCGGCGACGATGCGGCGATGCTGGCCCATGTCGATATTGCGCCCGGAAAGCAGGGCAACCACTGGTCCCTGCAACCTGATCTTGCCCGCAAGAAGCGCACCGATACCAACGGCTGCCGCGCCTTCGATGATTTCCCGCTCCTGCGCGTAAGCGTGGATGATGCCCGCCGCTATTTCTTCTTCGGAGAGCAGCACGACCTCATCGACGAGTTTACGCACCATGCCGAAGGTCACACGGTTGTCGAGGCCGATGCCGCCGCCGAGGGAATCGGCCAGGCTTTGCTGTTCCTCAACGCTGACGGGATGACCGGCTTTGAGGCTGGCAGCCATTGCCGCGCCGTTCTGCATCGAAATTCCGATGACCCTTGTCTTCGGCTTCAGAGCTTTAACCGCTGCGGCGATCCCCGCGATGAGCCCGCCGCCGGAAAGCGGGACGAGAACGGTTTCAACGTCCGGCAGGGCATCAATGATCTCAAGCCCGATTGTTCCCTGACCGGCGACGATGGCCGGGTTGTCAAAGGGTGAAACCATGGCGAAACCATCCTGCGCGACGATTTTCTCGACTTCCTCCTGGGCGTCATCCTGCGATGTGCCGACAATCCGGATTTCTGCACCAAGCTTGCGGATCTCATTCACCTTGTTGCCAGGCACAAGGTTCGACATGCAAATAATCGAGCGAATGCCTTGCAGGCCGGCGGCATAGGCGAGGGCGCGGCCGTGATTGCCGGTTGATGCGGTGACAACACCGCGCTTTCTTTCATCCGACGACAAGCTGTTCAAGGCATTGAGGGCACCCCGCAGCTTGAATGCTCCCGTGATCTGCCGGTGTTCAAGTTTGAGATAGACCGGCACCCCCACCCTTTCGGTCAGGCTTGCCGACAGAAGCGTGGGTGTGTGCAGGATGTGCGGCGCAATCACCGGGCGCGCTGCCTCGATCTCGGTCAGGGTGACAAATGTCCGGGCCATGCTGATTTACCAGGCGCCCATGGACCGGGTCATCAATTGACCAAGTTCCGGTCGCGGCTGATTTTCGCCGCACAGGTGCAATGTTGCCCATGCCGTGGCGAGATTACTCGTGACAACAGGCTTGCCGATCGCCGCTTCGATCTGCGGGGCGGCAATGGCGGCGCGCAATGCGGTGCAGGATATGAACAGGGCGTCGCAGTCCGGGGCCATGGCTTCGGTGGCTGCAGCCACGAGTGATGCGGGCGTAATGCGTGCCATTTCCCGGTCGTCTTCGAGGCCGAAACAGGTGAAACGGGCGATATCGAAACCCTTGGCTTGGAAGTAAGCCAGCATCGGTGTGCTCGTTTCGACGGTATAGGGCGTGAGCACACTGATACGCCTGGCATCGAAGGCATGCAGTGCGCGAACGGCGGCAAGCGGCGGGGTAATGACCGGCACGCCGGGCTTGGCGGCTTTGATTGCGGATTCGATCGCATCGTCACCGATGACCACCGACGCCGATGTACAGGAATAGCAGATCGCATCGAGATTCTCGCCGGGCAGGATCAATCCCGCGCCCACCGTCAGTTCAGGCTGCATGCGACGCAGATTTTCCGGGGTCGTCGGATTGGCATAGGGGATGCGCGCCGTATAGAGGCCGATTGTGTCGCTCGCGACCATGCGCTGAAAGTCCGGTTCCGTCGTATGGTCCGTGGCGAGGATCACGAGGCCGACGCGCTTGGCAATGGGGCGGTCATCGAAGCCAAGCGGCGTCATTGTTTGGGTGACCTTGATCGGAATACCCATGTTATCTCTCCTCGATCCGCCCATAGCGGCGTTCGAGCCAGCGCAGGGCAATGACGGATACAAGACTGATCACCAGGAAGAATGCGCCCACCAGTGTGATCGGCTCAATGTAGCGATAGTTGTAATTGGCGATGCTTCGCGCCTGATTCATCAGTTCAAGCACGGTGATCGCGGAAAGCAGCGGCGTTTCCTTGAACATGGCGATGAAATAGTTGGCGAGTGCCGGGATCATCGGCGGCAAGGCCTGCGGCAGAATGATCCTTGTCCAGGTCTGGAATGCCGAGAGATTGCAGGCGCGAGCAGCTTCCCACTGGCCGCGTGCCACGTTGTCGATGCCACCGCGATAGACCTCTGCCGTGTAGGTGCCGTAATGCAGGCCGAGGCCGATTACACCGGCGACCAGCGGGGAGAGGGTAATGCCCGCATCGGGCAGCACGTAGAAGATGAAATACAGCTGCACGAGCAAAGGCGTGCCGCGAATGAAGTCGGCGAGAAAGCCAACGGGCTTCGAGACAAAGGCATTCTTCGAGCGGCGCAGGATAGCCAGACCAAGGCCGATAATGGCGGCAAGCACCGATCCCAGAAGGGTTGCCAGAATGGTGATCTTCACGCCCTCGATCATGGTCGGAAGAATTTCGATAACAAAGGCCCAATCCCATTCCATCTCAGGACCTCACGCCGTCAAGGCCGCGGGTCAGATAACGCTCCAGTCCGCGGATCGCGGCGGAGATGACCGACGACATAAGGAAGTAAAGAACAAGAATGGTCAGGAAAGGCATCAATGTGCTGCCTGTCTGGGCGCGTACGACCTGCGCCTGGAACGTCATGTCCGAAAGGGAAATCAGCGATACGACAGCGGAGGCTTTCAAAAGCTCGATCGCATTGTTACCGAAGGTCGGCAGCATCAGTACGAAAGCCTGCGGCAGAATGATATGGCGCAAGCTCTGCCAGCGGTTGAAGTTCAGAGCAATGCAGGCCTCATACTGTTCCCGTCCGATGGACTTGATTGCACCGCGCACGACTTCGGCGCCATAGGCTCCCACGTTGAGACCGAGCGCCAGAACACCCGCCTGCAACGGCGTGAGCGAGAAGCCGAACAGCGGCAGCACGAAATAGGCCCAGAAGAGCTGGACGAAGATGGAGGTACCGCGAAAGAACTCGATATAGGTGGTGGCCAGTGCGCGCACAGCCCGGAATCGCGATATCCGGCCGAGGCCGGCGATAAAGGCCATGATCAGCGCAAGCACGGACCCCATCAGGGTCAGCTTGATGGTAACCAGCGCCCCTTCCAGAATCAGCTGTAAATATCCGGCCCACTGGCCCATCGGTCATGCTCTCGTTCGTGACGGAAATTGCGGATGGTCACTCCGGTATCCCTGCCGGAGTGACCATGACAGGGTGCTTGTCAGCCGGCGCAAAGCTTCTCGCGCGTTGTTGACATGGCTGCCTTGGCCGAGAAGCCGTAAGGTTCGACGATCTTCTCAAATTCACCTGATTTCTTCATCTCGGCGAGAACCTTGTCGAACTCGTCGCGCAGGGTGGTCTGGTCCTTGCGGAAGGCCGCGCCATCGCAATAGACCGGTGCGTTCACGACGGGGGCGAAGACTTCGACATTCGGGTCATTGGCCTTCTTGACCAGATCATTGATGGAAAGAACCGGCAGGGAGTAGACATCGATACGCCCGTCCTGCAGCATCTTGATGCCGCTCTGGCCATCGGGAACAACGATCACGCGGTCACGTGGCACACCGGCTTCCAGCGCCAGCCGTTCTTCCGTGCCGCCACCGGGTGCGCCGATGGTTGCTTTCGCATCCACCGCGATATCCTTGTAGCTCTTGAAGCCCTTGGGATTGCCCTTCTTGACCAGAAAAGCTTCGGCATCGCACAGAATTGGCTCGGAATAGGCGACGGCCCGGCAGCGTTCCGGTTTCATGAACAGCCCGGCCGTCACCACATCATGACGTCCGGCCTGAAGGCCCGGGATCATGGCGCCATATTCGGAGATGGATGCAACCACATCGGCCACGCCGAGCTTCTTGAAGACGGCTCGTGCAACATCAGGCCCTGCGCCGGACACTGTGCCATCCGGCTTGACCGCGGTGAAAGGTGGCTCATTGGCAATCGCAATGCGCGCAAAGCCCTGCGCTTTCAGTTTGTCGAGCGCTTCATCCGCTTTTGCAGGCACGGAAAGCGCCAGGGCAGACAGTGCAATCGCTCCGATCGATGCACTCATTGTTTTCAAGTTCAACATGTTCCCAACTCCTCAGTTTTCTTGTGTTTTAAGGTGTGCAGGTGCCGTGCCGATCAAACCCTGTGACCGGCGGCGATGATCTTTTTCAGGAATGCCTGCGTGCGTTCCTGTTTCGGATTGCGGAAGATTTCATCGGGCTTGCCATCCTCGACGATCTTGCCCCGATCAAAGAACAATACCCGATCGGCGAATTCGTGGGCAAAACCCATCTCGTGGGTGACGAGCAGCATGGTCATGTCCGTTTCCTCGGACAGACGCCACAGGACATTGAGCACTTCTTCAACCAATTCGGGGTCGAGCGCCGACGTCACTTCGTCGAAAAGCATGATCTTGGGTTGCAGTGCCAGGGCACGGGCAATGGCGACACGCTGTTTCTGTCCGCCCGACAATTGCGAAGGCATGGATTTGGCTTTATTAGCCAGCCCGACCATCTCGAGCAATTGCATGGCCTGCTCTTCGGCCTGCTTGCGCGGTGTGTTTTTCGTCAGCATCGGTGCCAGCGTCACGTTATCGAGAACGCATTTGTGGGGAAAGAGATTGAACAGCTGGAACACCATGCCGATCTGGGCGCGCATTTTGTGCAGATGGTTTTCGTCAGCCGGTTGCAGGCCGCCATTCTTCTGCATCTGATAGAGATTTTCGCCTGCAACGCGAATATCGCCGCTGTCGATGCCCTCCAGTGTCATGAGAATACGCAGGATCGTGGTCTTGCCGGAACCGGAAGGTCCTATAAGCGCGAGCTTCTCACCCGGCGCGACGTTGAATGACAACTGATCAAGAACCTTGAACGCACCGAAGCTTTTGCTGATGCCGTCGATCTCGATGATCGGCGGGTGGCCCGTCGTTCCTGTTCTTGTCTCGTTGATTGGCGGCATGCGTCTCTCCCTCTGGTTGAGACCGGCTATGCCCTAAACGATGAGAGACTTATCAAATCATGTCAATTATAAAAATTAAATCATGACAATATAAGTTTTATTGCCATGAAATTGCGCGCTTTGACTAAATGGCGAGCAACAGGTGTTCGGGATCACCCTGCAGCAGACTTCCGACGACCGTAAGGCCACGCAACAATTCGGCTTCCGTGGTGGAGCCGAGCGATATGCGCACGGCCGGTGTCCAGTCTTCCTGCGAAATGCGGAATGATGCACCGGGTGCGATGGCGACATTCTGCAAGCGTGCCTGAGCGACGAAGGTCTCTTCCGTTCGCCCGTCGGTCAGTGGCAGCCAGATATGCAGGCTTTGCGGGTGCGAGCGGAAAAATGTACCTGAAAGCACCTGCGACGCAATCTCGTGTCTGCGCCGCAGGGCTTCGCGCTGCCATTGCACCAGTTCCATGGCCGTGCCGTCCTCGACCCAGCGTGTGGCGATCTCCGCAACCATAGGTGTTGCCATCCAGTTGGAAACGAGATGGCGGTTGGCGACAGCGGCAACATAACGGTCAGGCGCTGCCAGATAGCCGATGCGTAAACCCGGTACGACAGTCTTGGTAAAGCTGGTGAAATAGAGCGTCCGCTCGGGAGCCAGTGCGGCAATCGGTGGCGGACGATCCTGGACCAAAGGGCCGAGTATATCGCTTTCGACAATCGCAATATCGCGTTTGCGCGCAACCTCGACAATCTCGGCGCGGCGGACAGATCCCATCACTGTTGCGCATGGATTGATCGCGGCCGGCTGCACAAACAATGCGCGAATGCTGGATTCCTTGCATGCCGCATCCAGCGCTTCGGGGATTATGCCCTGATCGTCAATGGCTATGCCCTTGAGTGTCAGCCCAAGATAGGAGGCCAGCGGCACAAGAGTATGGTGCCCGGTAGCTTCGGTCGCAATGATCGAACCGACAGGTGCAACACTCATGATGGCGACGGTCATCGCAGCGGTCGCACCGTTGGTGACGCTGATATTCGACGCGGGGACATCAAGGCCGCACTCGCGCAGCCACTTGACCGCCGTGGCGCGGTGGCGCGGGAAAACCACGTTCGGACGGAACGACAAAGCGGAACTTGCGGGCAGGGTTTCAGAAAGCCAGCCCAGCGCCTTCTTCAAACGCTCATGATGCATTTTTTCGCAGACGGGCTTGAGGATCGAAAGGTCAATCACTTCGCCAAGACGCTCCGGCAGATAAGGCTGATCGATTTCGCGCCGCTGCGCCTTGACGAAACTGCCACGCCCGGTTTCGCCCGAAAGCATGCCCCGGCGAATGAGCTCCTCATAGGCACGGCTGACCGTCTGCACGGACAGTTGCAGATCTTCCGCCATCTTCCGGTGGGTCGGCAGACGCGTACCTGCTGCCAAGGTGCCGTCACCCACGGCGCGTGCAATCTGGTCCGCCAACGAGAGGTAGGCAGGGCGGGTGAGTGAGCTGATATCAGGACGCCATAATGTCATGATTTCAGATTGATTGAAATCAGGTCAATTGACAATGAGAAAAACACAAGGCCATGATCAATCCACTCTTTGAACTGGAACGGTAATGGGCGCACCTAGGCTTGACGCAATCGATATCCGCATTCTCGATGCCATCCAGCGGGATGGACGGATCACCAAACTCGCCCTTGCCGAACGGGCGGGTATCTCGCCGACACCGTGCTGGACAAGGCTTCGCCGGCTGGAAAAGGCGGGGATTATCACCGGTTATCATGCGCGGCTGGCGCTCAGGCTGGTTGCGCCAGTCGCCAGTATCCTCGTGGAGGTCACGCTCGCGTCGCACAAGCAGACGGATTTCGAGCGGTTCGAGCGGGCGATAAAGCTTTTGCCCGAGGTAACCTCGTGCTGGTCGGTTGGCGGCGGTGTCGATTACATTCTGAAAATTGTCGCCCGGGATATCGATGCCTATCAGCGGCTTATCGATGATCTGTTGCAACGGGAGCTCGGTATCGACCGGTATTTTTCCTACATCATCACCAAGACGGTGAAAGAGGAAACAGCTCTGCCTGTTCATGACCTGATCCAGCCGCTAGTGGAACGAAATTGACATTCGCATCTCATGCGACACGCAAATCTTAGAACGGACCACCCGACTGACACCCCGGTCCATCTCTCCAAATCACGGGGGAAAATCGGACAATCTCTCTCTGCAGGCGGCGCATTACAGTCACTCTCTCCTGACGGGATCGGTGAGCATTGCGGTCTATTCTCAGGGAGAGCCCGATGTCTGCCCATTTCGCACGACCCGAACGCCACGATGGACTTGACCGCCTGCAGGATCGCAGGATGTTGCGCGATCTTGCCTATATCGATGGCCATTGGGTCTCAGGCAAAGGCGGGCAGACATTTGAGGTGCGTGACCCGGCATCGGGAATGCCGGTTGCATGGGTCGCTGCGCTCGGTCAGGAAGAAACCTCTCTTGCCATCGAGGCTGCATCACGCGCATTCCGTTCATGGCGCTCGTTGCTGCCGCAACAACGTGCTTCCATCCTGCGCAAATGGTACGATCTGGTTCTGGCGGCAAAGGAAGATCTCGCGCTGATCATGACGCTCGAGCAGGGTAAACCGCTGGATGAGTCGCGCGGGGAGATCGAATACGCTGCTTCCTTCATCGAATTCTATGCGGAGGAGGGGAAGCGGCTGAACGCAGAGGGCGTAACCAGCCATCTGCCCGGTGCGCAGATGATGGTCAGCCGCGAAGCCATCGGCGTTGTCGGTATCGTTACCCCGTGGAATTTCCCGTCTGCCATGCTGACCCGCAAGGCAGCTGCTGCTCTTGCAGCCGGTTGTACCATTGTCGCGCATCCCTCGTCCGAGACGCCGTTGTCAGCCCTTGCCCTTGCCGAACTGGCGGAGCGGGCCGGGGTGCCAGCGGGTGTTTTCAATATTGTCACCGGCAAGGCAGCACCTATCGTCGAGGCGCTTTGCGCCGATCCGCGCGTGCGCGCCTTGAGTTTCACAGGTTCAACCGAGGTCGGACGTCTGATTGCCGCACAGTGCGCACCAACAATGAAGAACCTCGTCATGGAACTGGGTGGACACGCGCCCCTGATTATCTTTGCCGATAGTGACATTGATCGCGCCGTGGAGATTGCGATCGGTGCAAAATTTGCCACCTCAGGTCAGGACTGTCTGGCGGCCAATCGCATTTATGTGGAACGGCCGGTTCATGATGTTTTTGTCGCTGCGTTTGCTCGAAAAATTAAGGCGTTGAAAGTGGCATCCGGCCTGACAGAGGGGGCGGAAATCGGTCCGTTGATGCATGAAAGGGCCGTGCAGAAGGTCGAAGAACAGGTACAGGACGCACTCGATCGCGGTGCCAGGTGCCTTGCCGGCGGCAAGCGGCACACAGCAGGCCCTTTGTTTTTCCAGCCGACGTTGCTGACGAATGTTCCCGATACCGCTCTGATTATGCGCGAGGAAACGTTCGGTCCAGTGGCCGCTGTGACCGTGTTTGATGACGAGGATGAAGTCGTTCGCCGTGCCAACGATACGGAATATGGTCTTGTGGCCTATGTCGTTACCCGCGACGGCCAGCGCATGCTGCGTCTGGGCTGTGCGCTCGAATACGGCATGGTTGCGATCAACCGGGTCAAAATCACCGGTGCGCCGATCCCCTTTGGCGGCGTGAAGCAATCCGGTCTCGGACGGGAAGGATCGCGCCACGGCATCGAAGCCTTCACGGAACTCAAATATCTCTGCCTCGAAGCAAGCTGAGGCAAAAAGCAGGAGCAATAGACATGTTGGACCGTTCGAACGAGCTGAACGCCTGGGACCGCGACCACTTTTTCCATCCCTCCACCCACATGGGCACCCATGCACGAGGCGAAAGTCCGACGCGGGTAATCAAGGGCGGCGAAGGCGTGCATATTTTTGATGTGAACGGCAGGAAAAGCCTTGATGCCTTTGCTGGACTGTATTGCGTCAATGTCGGTTACGGGCGGCAGGAAATAGCCGATGCGATTGCACAGCAGGCCAAAGAGCTTGCCTATTATCATGCCTATGTCGGCCATGGCACCGAAGTCTCGATCAAACTCGCCAAGATGATTATCGACCGGGCTCCAGAAGGCATGAGCCGGGTCTATTTCGGTCTTTCCGGATCCGATGCCAACGAGACCAACATCAAGCTGATCTGGTACTACAACAATGTGCTTGGACGGCCGGACAAGAAGAAGATCATTTCCCGCTGGCGCGGCTATCATGGCTCAGGGGTGATGACCGGAAGCCTGACCGGGCTCGATCTCTTCCACAATGCCTTCGACCTGCCGCGGGCACCGATCCTGCATACGGAGGCACCTTACTATTTCCGCCGGGAAGACCGCTCGATGAGCGAAGAGCAGTTCTCCCAGCATTGCGCCGATAAACTGGAGGAAATGATCCTTGCGGAAGGGCCGGAGACAGTGGCTGCATTCATCGGCGAACCGATCCTCGGCACCGGAGGTATCGTGCCGCCGCCTGCCGGATACTGGGAGAAAATACAGGCCGTCCTCAACAAATACGATGTGCTTCTGGTTGCCGATGAGGTTGTAACGGGCTTTGGCCGTCTGGGCACGATGTTCGGTTCGGATCATTATGGTATCAAGCCTGATCTGATCACGATCGCCAAGGGTCTGACCTCGGCCTATGCGCCGCTTTCCGGCGTCATCGTTGGCGACAAGGTCTGGCAAGTGCTGGTGCAGGGCTCGGACAAACTCGGATCACTCGGTCATGGATGGACCTATTCAGCTCATCCGATCTGCGCTGCCGCCGGTGTTGCCAATCTGGAGCTGATCGACAAGCTGGATCTCGTGACCAATGCCGGAGAAACCGGAGCCTATTTCCGCAAGGCGCTTGCCGATGCGCTGGGAAATCATCCCATCGTTGGTGAGGTGCGCGGTGACGGCATGCTGGCTGCGGTTGAATTCGTCAGAGACCGGGATGACAGGGTATTTTTCGACGTGTCGCAGAAGGTCGGCCCGCAAATCGCGGTAGCTTTGGCAGAGCGCGGCGTTATCGGGCGGGCAATGCCACAGGGTGATATCCTCGGATTTGCTCCGCCGCTCTGCCTCACGCGGGAGGAGGCGGATATCGTCGTCAACGCCGCAGCTGCGGCTGTCGATGCTGTTGCAAAAACACTCTGAGGTCCGGGATGATGGATATGGTTTCCCGAACAATGTCAGCCGTCCTGCTGACGGGCCACGGTGATCTCGACAAGCTGGTGTACCGAACAGATGTGCCCGTTGCGCAGCCGGCCGCCGGAGAAGTTCTGATTGAAATCTCCGCCTGCGGCATGAACAATACGGATGTTTGGGTGCGTCAGGGCGCCTATGGCACCGAGAATAATGCGAACGCCGTATCCAGCTGGCGGCGGCAGGAGCCGACGCTCGCTTTCCCGCGAATCCAGGGCACCGATATTGTCGGCCACATCGTGGCCGTAGGCGCTGACGTCGCCGATAGCCGTATCGGCGAGCGCGTCATGGTGGATTTCTCCATCTATAACCGCGAAGACGACAGCCTTGCCGACATTGATTACATCGGCCATGGCCGCGACGGGGGATATGCCGAATATGTCGCGGTGCCTGCCGAAAACGCCCACGTGGTCAATACTGATCTCAGCGACATCGAACTGGCCACCTTCTGCTGCGCCTATCTGACCGGTGAACAGATGCTTGAACGAGCCGGGTTGAAATCCGGCGAACGGGTTCTTGTCACGGGCGCGTCGGGTGGCGTCGGGTCGGGCATCGTACAGCTGGCACGGGCGCGCGGTGCCATTCCCTATGCCGTGGTCGGTGCCGGCAAGGAGCAGGCGCTGCTTGATATCGGCGCCGAGGCGGTGATTACCCGCGGTGATGGCGATCTTGTCACTGCCGTGGAACGTGTTCTCGACGGCAAGCCAATTGATGTGGTGGCCGATCTTGTCGGTGGCCCCATGTTCAACGATCTTCTGCGCGTCCTGCGGCCGGAAGGCCGTTATACGACGGCTGGTGCCATTGCCGGACCCGTGGTGCAACTCGACCTCAGGACCATGTATCTGAAGCAGCTACAGCTGCACGGATCGTCCCAGGGCACGCGCGGTGATTTCCGCCGCATTGTCCGCTACATTGAGGAAGGCAAGATCAAACCGCTCGTCGGCGGCGTTTACCCGCTCTCGGAATTCCACCGGGCGCAGAGTGATTTCATGGCAAAGGCCTTTGTCGGCAAGCTCGTCGTGGTTCCCGATGCGAAATATGGTGAAGGCAGCTGAACCTGCTCGTCTGGTACGGCTTACGCCCGACACACTTCAGTGACTTTTCATCGTCGGGACAGCGGGCTAGCTTTTGGGTATGCGTATAGCCGCCTTGCAACGGTTCCCGGTTTTTGGCGCTATCGAGCGAGCCATGCAGGGGCTCTTGCATGATCTGGGCGGATGAACGAAGTGTTGATCTGGCGTCGTTCAGGCGAGAACCCTACATCGAAAGTCTGGAGGCCTGCGCGAAAAGAACAAACCGTTGAGTTATGTCATCGGAGGTTGCTGGCGAGGGGTCGGGTGGCTGGACGAGTTTTGGCTGTACTGCAATTGTTTGTCCTGATGGATTGATTGCTCGAACGGCTGAGCTCATCGCAGATATCGTGATTTGCCGGAGCTGTAGCGCATGACTGATATTCTGGTGGTTGAAGCGACTGAGTCTGATTTGCCCCTGATCTTGCGGGCTGAACGCCTTGACGGATATGATGCTGTCGTGGGCCGTTGGGATGAAGTGCGCCACCGATTGGCGCTTGCCGACAAAAAATACAGATATTTCCTTGCCAAGGACGGCAACGAGGTCGTTGGTTTTGCTATCGTGCGGGACTGGGCATCGCCGGATCGTGTGTCATTGATCAAGCGCATTGCAATGCTGAAGCCGGGCCAAGGATATGGCAGCAGGTTTCTGCAATCTGTCCTGGACCGCATTTTCAATGAAACTGACGTGCATCGTGTTTGGCTCGGTGTTTTTCCCGAAAATGTGCGTGCCCGCCGTGCATATCTCGCCGCAGGCTTTGTACCCGAGGGTATTGCGCGGGGAAGTGCTTACTTTGGGGGAAGCTATCGGGATGAGCTTGTCATGGCTGTTCTGCGTACCGAATGGGATGCTGCCGGATCATGACACTATTTTGACGCCGGGCAGAAACCTGCTTATTCTGAAACCAGTGTCAAAAAATCAAAATCGTGCGTCTGTCCACACTTCGCAACAATGTGAACGGAAAACCGCCTTTTTTGGAAAGGAAATGGTAGCGAAGGAGGGATTCGAACCCCCGACACAAGGATTATGATTCCTCTGCTCTAACCTACTGAGCTACTTCGCCCCATATGTCATGCGACCCGTGAACGGCTAGCCTGCAAATGAGGACCGGGGGACGCGCTGTCAATTGACAGGGACGGGGCGGATATATGTGGGGAGCAACGGCCTGTCAAGCAATCTTCTCCTTATCCAAGACTTGTGTTCGTTTCTTCCTGCGGATAATGGATGCCGACATGAAAAAGGCTGAAAAGATGTCTCCACGGATTGCAGTGCTGGGTTGCGGCTATTGGGGCAGCAACCATATCCGGACATTAAAGAGTCTCGGAGCGCTATTTGCGGTCTCTGACGAGAATACCGATCGCGCTGCCGGCTTTGCCGCGGAGCAGAATGTTCTGCACATTGAAGTCGAGGATCTTTTCACACATCCCGACGTTGATGCCATCGTCATGGCACTGCCACCGCAGTTTCATGCGGCTGCAGCGATTCGTGCCGTTACCAATGGCAAGGACGTTCTTGTCGAAAAACCGATCGCACTGACTGTTCCCGACGCGGAAGCTGCGGTGAAGGCGGCACGCGACAATGGCCGTATCTTCATGGTTGGCCATGTGCTGCGCTTCCACCCGGCTTTTGAAAAGCTTCTGGAGCTGATCAAGGCAGGCGATCTTGGCGATGTGCGCTATATCCATTCCCATCGTCTGGGCCTTGGAAAATTCCACACGGAAAATGATGCCCTTTGGGATCTGGCGCCGCACGACCTGTCGATGATCCTCGCCATTACAGGCACGGAGCCTCTGGAAGTACGCGGTGAGGGTGCGGCGGTGCTTGATCATCTCAGCGACTTTGCGCATCTGCACATGCGCTTTCCCAACAATATTCGCGGGCACCTCTTTGCCTCGCGCCTTAATCCCTATCGCGAACGCCGTCTTACGGTTGTCGGGACCAAGGCCATGGCGGTCTTCGATGACATGGAACAGTGGGACAAAAAGCTGGCGGTCTACAAGCATTCGATCTGGCAGGACAATGGTCAGTGGGCATCGACAACGGAAGAGCCAACCTACATCAAGATCGCACAGGGCATGCCCCTGACACGCGAATGCCAGAATTTCATCGACAGCATCAACACGCGCAGTGAGCCGCTGACCGATGGCGAAGAAGCGATTCGCGTCCTGCGGATTCTTACCGCCGGTACCGTTGCTCACGGCAAGGTCAGCTGAGTCATTGGCAGGACGTAGCCTCGTGGTTCGACAAGCTCACCATGAGGAAGAGTGAGGATTGCAGGGAGCTGTATTCTGCAAAACCTTAGATGGACCTTGCAGCACCACTCTCCCTCATGGTGAGCTTGTCGAACCACGAACCAAAAAATGCCGCCAGATTGCGCTTGACGTAAAGCGTTGTTACAAGACCGGACAAACTTTGAACGACAACGTCTGGCAGTCCTCCCACGGCCCTTCTAAAGAGTTGTCTTGACCGTTTTCCGCGACGGATTCGCGGAGACATTTGATATTGGAGCAATGATGCAATTCATCGATCTCGGCGCACAGCGTGAACGGATTAGCAGCAAGCTTGATGCGGCAATCGCCAAAGTGGTGCGCGAAGGCAAATATATTCTCGGCCCCGAAGTTGCCGAGTTCGAAAAGCGTCTCGGCGAATATCTTGGTGTTGAGCATGTGGTTGCCTGTGCCAACGGCACGGATGCACTGCAGATTCCGCTCATGGCGCGTAACATCGGCCCGGGTGATGCGGTGTTCTGCCCGAGCTTCACCTTTGCCGCCACAGCCGAAGTTGTCGCGCTTGTCGGTGCCGAGCCTGTCTTTATCGACGTGGACGCCGACACCTACAACATCAATACCGAGCAGCTGGAAGCGGCCATCAAGGCAGTATTAGCGGAAGGCCGCCTTCAGCCGAAAGCCATCATCCCGGTTGATCTCTTCGGCCTTGCTGCCGACTACACATCGGTTTCGGCGATTGCGGACAAGTACGGTCTGTTCGTGATCGAAGATGCGGCGCAGTCGATCGGCGGCAAGCGGGATAATGCCATGTGCGGCGCATTCGGCCATGTAGGGGCTACAAGCTTCTATCCAGCCAAGCCCTTGGGCTGCTATGGCGATGGCGGTGCCATGTTCACCAATGACGGTGCGCTGGCTGATCTCCTGCGTTCCATTCTTTTCCACGGCAAGGGCGAGACACAGTACGACAACGTGCGTGTCGGTATGAACTCACGCCTCGATACGATCCAGGCGGCCATCCTCATTGAAAAGCTCGCCATCCTCGAAGACGAGATGGAAGCACGGCAGGTTGTGGCCAAGCGTTATTCCGATGGGCTGAAAAGCGTCGCCAAGGTCGCGCATGTGCCGACAGGCTCGCGCTCGGCCTGGGCGCAATATGCCATTGAGACACAGAACCGCGATGCCCTGAAGTCGCATCTGCAGGCCAATGGCATTCCGTCGGTGATCTATTATGTGAAACCGCTGCATCTGCAGGAAGCCTATGCGCACTATATGCGCGCGCCGGGTGGCCTTGAAGTATCAGAAACGCTGCCGAAGAATATTCTGTGCCTGCCGATGCATGCCTATCTGAGCGAGGCCGATCAGGATCGGATTATCGGAACCATTCGCGAGTTCCACGAAAAAAGCGCCGCCTAGGCGCTTTGGAGGCTGCGTGGTTCGTGGTTCGACAAGCTCAGCTTGCAGCTGCCCTATCCCTCATGGTGAGCTTCCTGAGCCTGTCGAAGGGCGAACCACAAACTACGCAGCACAGATTTGCAGCATGGCCCGCTTTCATCACCGATAGGAGCTTACCGGATCAGGCGACGGCCTGACCCTGCTGGGCCAAACGCTTGAGCATGGCTTCTGCCTGCGGCGCACGTTCCGAGCGGCCGATAAAGCCGCCGCCGAAGACCCTGGCAGTATTGCTGTCGTCGGAATAGAGAACGCAGGCCTGGCCGGGTGCAATGCCACTTTCGCCATCGACCAGTTCCACCCATGTCTCGCCATCACGGTTATGCAGAACGGCAGGGCGGGGTGGACGGGTTGAACGCACCTTGGCATACACTTCAACGCCGCCTTCCGGAATGCTGTCCAGCGCATCATCCCCGAGCCAATTGACGTTGCGCAGGAACACCTTGCGGGTTTCCAGCGCTTCGCGCGGACCGACAACAACGCGCGCATTGGCGGCATCGAGATGCACCACATAGAGCGGATCACCTGTCGCAACACCAATACCGCGACGCTGGCCGATCGTGTAATGCACGATGCCCTCATGGCGGCCAAGGACGCGGCCGTCGATATGAACGATATTGCCGGGATTGGCAGCCTCAGGCTTCAGCTTGGAAATAATGTCGGAATATTTGCCCTGCGGAACAAAGCAGATGTCCTGACTGTCCTGCTTGTTGGCAACGGACAGGCCAAGCTCTTCGGCAATGGCGCGGGTTTCCGGCTTGGTCAGCGCGCCGAGCGGGAAGCGCAGATAATCGATCTGTTCCTGCGTTGTCGCAAAAAGGAAATAGCTCTGGTCCTTGTCGGCATCCACGGGCCGATACAGGGCACGGTGCGCTCCATTGGCCTGGCTGCGGATGTAGTGACCCGTAGCGAGTGCGTCGGCGCCAAGATCGCGCGCGGTCTGCAGGAGATCGGCAAATTTAACGGTCTGGTTGCAGGATACGCAGGGGATCGGTGTTTCGCCGCTAACATAGCTGTTGGCGAACGGATCGATGACAGCTTCCCGGAAACGGGCCTCGTAATCCAGAACATAGTGCGGAATACCAAGCCGCTCGGACACGCGGCGCGCATCTTCGATATCCTGACCGGCGCAGCATGAGCCTGCGCGGTGGGTCGATGCGCCATGATCGTAAAGCTGCAAGGTAACGCCAACGACGTCATAACCCTGGCGTTTGAGAATGCCCGCGACAACAGAAGAATCCACGCCGCCTGACATGGCGACGACGATACGGGTGTCTTCCGGCTTGCCCGGCAGATCGAGATTATTCAGTGTCATAAGCGGATCCGGTTCTTGCAGCGACATAACGGCGCAGGGATATTCAAGGCCCCTATATAGGTCAATTGACTCGATCTTGCCAACAGGAAGTGGCGGGTGCCGCATTTTTCTCACGCAAAGGTGAGCGATGTGTCGCCACGGCCACGGCCGGAGGCGGAGGCCAAAGCAGGCAAAAATGCCATTTTCAACAATCTTTTGGAATTTGCAGAAGTTACCAGAGAATGACTCGAGGTTTAGGCAATTATTAAAGCCCTGCATGTAATGTCAGCTGCGATAGGTCTTGAAGTTTAGTGTAGAGAGTACAATGACCGATCTTGTTCGACCGAGAGTAAAATACGTAATCGGCCCGGATGGCAGTCCGCTGACCATCGCCGATCTTCCACCCGCCAATACGCGGCGTTGGGTTATTCGCCGCAAGGCTGAGGTGGTTGCCGCTGTGCGCGGTGGTCTTCTTAGTCTTGAGGAGGCTTGCCATCGCTATACATTGACGGTGGAGGAGTTCCTGTCCTGGCAGTCCTCGATCTCCGATCATGGCCTGGCTGGACTAAGAACGACCCGGATACAGCAATATCGTCATTAGATGATGTCGCCCTGAGTTTGGCTTAGGCTGGTCGTTGAGACCGGCCTTTTCCTTTTTAAGGCCGGGCGTCTGCTTTTTCCTGCTGCACGATGAAATGCGTGGCGACAGCCGAGAGAATCGCCGATGCCGCAAAAAACCACAGGCCCGGCTGGGCAATTGCCGTGGCCAGTCCGCTGGTCTTGGCGGCAAAAATAACCAGCGCAACCAGCAATACATCCAGCATGGACCATTTCGACAGGATGCCGATCCAGCGATGCAGCACATGGGCGGCGATCGGTTCGTGTGCTGCGGCCAGCTGCGCGACCGCGAGCTTGCCAATCGGCAGAATCACCGAAAAAAGCGTGACGATCACCGCGAGCAACCGGTCGCCGCCTGACCATAGGGCTGCAATCAGACCAACCAGTGACGGATTCGCATCAAAGAAATAGAGCTTGCTGACATTCATCAGCGGCATGGTGAGACCCAATGCGAGTGAGAAAGTTGCAACAAAAAGAATGATGGGAATCAGAATTCTCTTGAATGCCATGATGTTCCGCCACACCTCAAAACCTGATCTAACAGATGATGAATGACTGCAAGGCACTTTGGACGTCAAGGAGAAGATCAATGACGAGCGATATCACTATCACCAAGGAAGAAACCGCAACGGGCGGACGCTATGTGGCCGTCGTCTCGGGACATGAGGCGGAAATGACGTTTTCCCGGGTGAATCCCGAACTCGTTATCGTTGATCACACAGGTGTGCCCGACGCATTGCGCGGCCGGGGTGTGGGGCAGGCGCTGGCGCTGCATGCGGTAGAAGACGCAAGGGCAGGGGGATGGAAGATCATTCCCCTATGCCCGTTCATGCGCGCCCAATCCCTTCGACATCAGGATTGGGCCGATGTGGTGCAGCAGAACTAGACCGTGAATCCGGCTTTCGTTCTCGATCAGCCAATCATGGCGCGTTTGTCAGTGACAGGCATTTCGTCCAGATCACGAACCTTGCCGTCGCGCTGTTCCAGCGCCTCGGCCTTGGCCAGTTCAGCTTCTGATTCGGTTAGTGCCGCCTCGGCATCGTCTTTCTGAGTCTTCAGATCACGGATCGAATCAAAGAGATTGTCACGACGCTGGCGGGCAGCCTTGGCGAATGTCGGGTAGGCAAAATGCGACGTGTCGGTAATGCCCGCCTTTTTTTCCTCGGACATAATCTGCGCGTCCAATTCGGCAGCCATGCGTTCGAATTCACCCATCATAAGATCAAGCTGACCGAGTTGACGGCGCTTTTCCTTGACCTGAAACAGCTTCAATCGAACCAAACCTTCATGCGACTTCATACTCTGTACCCCCACAAAGCCGGTACACAGACCCTCGAACTGGAGTCATCCGGCTGGCGTTTCACCCGAATCACTTCGGAAAAATGAAACAAAAACTTAAAGGTTGCCGCGTCTGGTAACCTTTCCTTTACGTTCAGCATTAATCATACGCCTTAAGACTTAAAGCTCGGTAAACCGAAGTCAGTTGTGTCTGGCTAAAAATTTATTGAGTCGAATGAATCGCTTAGGCGCAGAACCTGAAGCTTTGGCTGATGGTTTTTGACTGGGTGACTCACCTTATGAATCAATGCGGTGTCTGCGATTTTTAACTTATGAGTCAAAGACACTTGCAAAGCTGAATTAGATTTTGTTAACCATTCGGTGGCAATCTTAACGTTATGGAAACGGCTTGTTTCGCGACCTGACTTCGGGATTGCACGGCAACCCATTTCAGCGGCGGGAAAAGGGGAATGATATGCGGGTTCTTTTAATCGAAGACGATAGTGCGACGGCCCAGAGCATCGAGTTGATGCTCAAGTCGGAAAGCTTCAATGTTTATACGACGGATCTGGGCGAAGAGGGTGTCGATCTCGGCAAGCTCTACGACTATGATATCATCCTCCTCGACCTCAACCTGCCGGATATGTCCGGTTATGAAGTCCTGAGGACCCTGCGTCTCTCCAAGGTAAAGACGCCCATCCTGATCCTCTCCGGCATGGCCGGTATCGAGGACAAGGTGCGCGGCCTTGGTTTCGGCGCAGACGACTATATGACCAAGCCTTTCCACAAGGATGAACTGGTCGCCCGCATCCATGCGATCGTTCGCCGTTCGAAGGGCCACGCCCAGTCGGTCATCACGACTGGCGACCTGATCGTCAATCTTGATGCCAAGACAGTCGAAGTCACCGGTCAGCGCGTTCACCTGACGGGCAAGGAATACCAGATGCTGGAGCTGCTTTCGCTCCGCAAGGGTACGACGCTCACCAAGGAAATGTTCCTGAACCACCTTTATGGCGGTATGGATGAGCCTGAACTTAAGATCATTGACGTTTTTATCTGCAAGCTGCGCAAGAAGCTCGACAGTGCTTCCGGTGGTATCAACTACATTGAGACCGTCTGGGGCCGTGGTTATGTACTGCGCGAGCCAGATGCTCAGGATATGCGCGAAATCGCCTGATCTCCTATAACAGGTCAGTCAAACAAAGGCTCCGCCATTGACGGAGCCTTTTGTATTCAGGCCAGATTCAACGTGAATCAGATGGCCATTTCAATCTCGCGGCTGCGGCCAATGCGGGCCATCCACTCGAGATAATTCGGCTCGCGCTTGATCTGCCAAGTATAATGACGGCGGAGTTCATCGACCAGCTTGCCCTTGCGGCCGAGAAGATCATCGGCGTACTGGATCATCAGAGAATTCGGCCAGGCTTGCGGGCGTATCTGTCGCAATCTTTCAAACAGCCGGTCTTCCGAATCGTGCGGATAGGTCTGGGCGAGCAATGAGAGCATGGCCGCCGTCGAGCGCGATATTCCCATGTGGCAATGGATCAGCAGGTGGCCCTCGGCGCCCTCAACCTTTGATTCGGCAAGGCTTTTGCCGAATTTGAGGATTTCCGAAACGTGATCAGGTTGAGGCAGAATCTTGCCTTCATCGGCGTCGATAATGTCGTGAAAGTTCAACGTCGTGCGGTGGTGGGTGCCATAGGCATGAAAGGCTTCGAGTTCCGGCCAGTTCGGATCGAGAATGGAAAGAACGTGGGTAACAGTGCGGCTGCTCTGGGCCGGCAATTCGTCAATGCCGCAAATGGTCAATGTGGAGATGGAGAGAGGTTTCATAGGGAATCGGTAATCCTGATGATTGCGTGGGACCGGCCTCATTGTGGAAGCGTTCAGGGTCGATAGCAAAGATTATCCGGAATTTTCCGACAAATTTACGACGTATGGGGCTGAATCCAACGATGACCGTTCATTTGATCTGCATCAGCTCAATGCGGTTGCCGAAAGGGTCGTTGACGAAACGGCGATCGTATCTCTCAAGCGGCTGGTCCTCGGTAATGGCATAACCTGCCGCTTCCAATGCGCGTGTGAGCGCCGAAAGATCGTCCGTAAGCAAAGCCGGATGTGCCTTTTTTGCAGGCAGGAAGTTCTGCTCGACGCCAAGATGAATCCGCACGTTGCCGATTTGGAACCAGCATCCACCGCGTGCGGCAAGCTGTTCGGGCTTCTGGACCTCGGGAATGCCCAGAAGCCCGTGATAGAATTCCCGGGCCGCCTGTTCTTTGCCCTGCGGCATGGCCAGTTGTATGTGATTAATGCCGGTTATCGCCATCTTCTTGTGCTTTCGGATTTGCTCGTTCCTATCATGCGAGCCTAGCGATGACGCGGCGGGGCGGCAACAGGCGTGAGTCACGTGGTCAGAATGACACTTCCCGTTGTCTTGCCGGCTTCAAGATCTGCTTGTGCCCTGGCTGCATCATGCAATTGGTATTCAGCCCCGATTGGGCTCTCGAGGCCATCCTGCAAGACAGCAAGAAGGGCTTTTGAACCGCGTTCGTAGAAATCCGGATTGTTGACGGAGGCGATGACGCTGGGACGCATGACGGCAATATTGCCCAAATCTTCGATTCGTATCGGGGGAACCGGCCCCGCCGGTTGTCCGATGGAGCCGAGAGTTCCAAAGGGGCGCAGTGTCTTCAATGTTTCCATGAAGAGGGAGCCGCCGATACCGTCTATGGCGAGGTGAACACCCTTTCCGTCGGCGATGTCGCGTGCCCTGTCGATCCATCCCGGCGATTTATACAGCAACACCTCGTCTGCCCCGGTCGCCTTTGCCTGGGCAATCTTGCTTTCCGAGCCCACCGTGCCGATGACGCGGGCACCAAGACGCTTGGCCCAGCGGATAAGTAGCTGGCCGACACCACCTGCGGCCGCGTGCATGAGGATCCACTCATCCCGCTTTATCGCGCGTACCTCGTGCAGAAGCATGTAAGCGGTCAGGCCCCGCAGCAGCGTGCTTGCGGCGACGCGATCCGAAACTGTGTCCGGCAACTTGATCAGGCGTGATTGCGGAATCAGCCGCACTTCCGCATAGCCGCCCAGTGGCATGCCGGCATAGCCGACGCGATCTCCGGGTTGCAGATGGGGAACATTGGTTCCGACAGCTTCGACCTTGCCAGCGCCTTCGAACCCGAGCACGGCTGGCAGGGTTGGCGGCAAATAAAGTCCGTTTCGATAATAGATATCGACAAAATTGACGCCAATCGCCGTTTGGCGGATGCGCACCTCATCTGGTCCCGGTTCCGCCACACTGACATCCCTTGGCTGCAACACTTCGGGGCCGCCATGGCCGGTCATTTCCACAATCAACGACATGATCTTCTCCTTTGGACAGGAGCATTGGAACACGGAACACTCTGTGAGGAAATTCCGTGTTTTATCGCTTCTTCTGTGCAATAATTCACAAATGATCGATTGGCAGGATTTGCATTACTTTTCTGTCCTGGCACGGACCGGCTCGTTGTCTGCAGCTGCCCGTGAGCTTGGTGTTGATCACGCAACGGTCGGGCGCCGCGTGGCATCGCTGGAGCAATCCCTGTCCTTGCATCTCGTTGACCGTTTGCCGCGCCGTTCGCCGCTGACTGCGGAAGGAACAGCCATTGCAGAACTCGTTGCGGAGATGACGAGCCTGTCGCAATCCGTCGAGCGGCGCGCACGCGGTCTGGTTGTCTCGGCGACGGCTACGGTGCGGATCAGCGCGCCACCTGCGGTCGCGGCAAGGCTCATTGCGCCGCACGTGGTGGAATTTCACCGCGAGCATCCTGACATAATGCTGGCACTGGCCGGTGCGGCGCAGAATGCGGCGCTCGACCGCAGCGAAGCTGATCTGGCCGTCCGCATGATAAGGCCGACGGAGAAGGATTTGCTGATCCGGCGGATCGGCGCCATGCGCTTCGCTCTTTATGCCACGCGCGAACAGGCGGAGCGTCCGCCGGCCGCTTTGGCCTTCATCGCCTATGATGCGACGCTGGATCATCTGGCCCAGCAGGTCTGGTTGCGTTCGATCCTTGCAGGCCGCCCCATCATCTTTCAGGCCAGCGACCTGTTTGGCCAGCAAGAGGCAGCGCGCGCTGGTCTGGGAGCAGCGGTGCTTCCCTGTTTCATGGGGGATGGCGACTCCATGCTGGTGAGGCTGCCGGTGGATAAGCCGCCACCGGTCCGTGATCTGTGGCTGACGGCCTATCCGGATGTCAGCCGTTCACCTGCGATGCGGACAGTCATGACGTTTCTTGCCGATATCATCGGCAGGGAATGCCCGATCAGAGCGTCCCGTTCGCCAGAGTAGGTGAAGGCAGGATTCCCGAAATCGATTCACGGTTGAACGGCTTGAGGAGATAACCGGCTGCGCCCGCCCTTTTTGCCCGCATGATCTTCGTGACATCAATTTCCGCGAGGCAGAGATAAACCTTGGCTGCGGCGCCGCCGGGAAGGGCGCGAATCTGGGTGATAATATCGACGGACGGCATATCCGGCAGGGCACAATCCAGAATAATGATGTCAGGCATTTCCACGCTGCAGGCGGAAACCGTCTGGAAGCCGGTGTCGGCAGTCGTAACGACAACATTGTCGCTGGCGAGCAGCCGCGTTGCAACTTTTCGAACGACCGGTGCCCCGTCAACTACCATGCAACGTAACAATGCCAACTCCCCCCGGAATTGCTGCAGGATTGCAGCCGCGCCGGGGAGAAGGGTATCAGGCATTCCATGAAGAAATGCCCAAGGCGGATGGTAAATTTTAGAGCAATTTTTGCCTATTGCGGCCTGATCAGGCGGCCGCAAACACGATTTCTTCCGGCGTGGCATGAATGGAGATCGTCATGCCGGCTTCCTGCGCCAGAAGCAATGTGTAGTAAGGCTGCACCGCATGGGCGTCGATTGGCTCTTCCGGAGTCTTGCCGCTGTGCAGTTCGAGGAACTTTGGCGGAACGCGCAACATCGGACCGCGGGATGTCAAAACAAAACGCGGTTCGGTTTCCGGGGTCTCGAGGGCGACGTTCAATGTGCCGCCGCGCGGCAGGGCCGCATTGCCGATCAGCACGAGATTGAGCAGCAGCTTGACCTTGTTCTTAGGCAGCAGCACGCGGTTGCCCGTCCAGGTGAATTCGGCTTTCTCGCCCTTCATATATTCATTGGCGACATTCTGCGCGTCGCCCGTGTCGATCTGCACGCCGGCGGAACCGGCTGCACCAAAAGCAATGCGGGCAAACTGGAGCCGGGCAGACGCGCTGCGGGCACTCGACTTGATGAGGTTCATCGCATCTTCGTCGGCGCCGCCCTCTTCGAGCAGTTCCAGGCCGTTGTTGATCGCACCCACCGGCGAGATGATGTCGTGGCAGATACGGCTGCTCAGCAGGGCTCCGAGGTCCGTTGCCGAAAGAATGACGGGCAATGTCATAAGAGAGTCTCCTGAAGATTGCTGGCGGTTGGGGTCTGCATATTGAGGTTGAGCCGAATCAGATGTTCATGCCGAATCACTCTGACTGTTGCTGCATTTGGATACATAGCTCAGTCCGCATGGGCAAGAACGACGTCGAAAATGCTCGCTAGCTGCTGAAATCGCTATCTTTTTCTCGTCCTTGGCAAGTCATTGAAATGCCAAGATCGATTCATAAACTTTTATACAAGGTTTAGACCTTTAAATGGTGCTTCAATTGTAAAGCGAACACAAGATTCGCAACTGGCGTCAGACAAAGAAGCGAACAGCCAAAAGGAATTATGATGGCGTCTCTATTCTTGTCTATGAACCGTTTTTTTCTCCTGATCCTGACGATGGTGTCACTCGTTGTCGCGCAACCGCGTATGGCAAGTGCTGCTCAGGACCAGTTCACGATGGACGAGATCGTCAATTCGGGGCAGAGGTTCTTTGGATCGACTTCCGGCGGTTTGGCATCGGCAGTCGAGAAAATCTTCCAGAGCTATGGTTTGCCGAACGGTTATATCCTCGGTGAAGAGGGGTCGGGCGCCATTATTGGCGGACTCACCTATGGTGAAGGCTCGCTTTACACAAAGAATGCGGGCGATCACAAAACATTCTGGCAGGGGCCATCCATCGGATGGGACTTCGGTGGTCAAGGCTCGCGGGTCATGATGCTCGTCTACAATCTCGATGATGTGCAGAACCTGTACGGACGTTTCGTCGGCGTGGCCGGTTCGGCCTATCTCTTCGCGGGCGTTGGCTTCAATGTGCTCAAGCGCAATCAGGTTTTGCTCGTGCCGATCCGCACGGGTGTCGGCGCGCGGCTTGGCGTGAATGTGGGCTACCTCAAGATCACCCAGTCGCCGACCTGGAACCCGTTTTGATCCCTTCATTTTGCTGATCTATAGCTAAGACGCGGAAATCCCTCCGCGTCTTAGTCATTTGATGCCTGACTGCCGTTGTGCCAGATTGAGCCACCAATAGGACCCTTATCGTGATCCAGACTGCGCTTTATTTTGCTCTTGGATTTTTGAGCGCCGTGTTGTTGGCGCTGGTATTCGCGCCCCCTGTCTGGCGTCGCGCCATGCTGCTCACACGGCGCCGGGTTGAGGCGGAAACGCCGCTGACGCTCAACGAGATACAGGCGCAGCGCGATGGTCTGCGCGCCGAACATGCGGTCAGCGAACGCAAGCTGGAAATGACGCTTGGGGAGATGAAGGAAAAGGCAGCGCGCCAATTGGTGGAGTTCAGTGAAAAAGACCGGCAGGTTCGCAGGCTGACAGGCGATCTCACAGTTCGCGACGCTACCATTGCCGAACTGCAGGCTTCGCTTGCCGCGCGCGAGGAAGTGCTGGACAAAGCCGGAAAGGATTTCAGCAGCACCGCACAACTGTTGGAGCAACGTTCGGCGGAACTGGAGCTTTCGCAGCGCCGCCTGACCAGCACCGCAACGAAGGCGGATAGTCTGCAGATCGATGTGGCGGCGCAGAGCACCCGCATCGAAAATCTTTCAGACGAGCTGAAGGAAGCGCGTCAGGCCAGGCGGGACAGCGAAGAGCAGAAACGCAAGCTGGATGCAGAGCTCAAGGCCCTGCAACATTCGTTAGAACAGGAAAAAAGACGTGGCGACGATGCGGAAACACGGGCAAATGCACTTGTGACACAAGACTCGGATAGTGAGGCCGAGCTTTTGCGGCGTGAAAAGGAAATCGAGCGGCTCAATGAGCGTTTGCGCAAGGTGATTGCGGAAGGCCGCAGGCAGGGTGCGGCAGCCACGGAAACGCCCCGTGGCAAACAGGCTCTAGTACAGGCTGAAGAAAGCAAGCTGTTGCGCGAGGAAATGAATACACTCGCCTCACAGGTTGTCGCGATGGTCACCCGGCTTGAGGGACCAGCCTCGCCCGTTCATACGCTTCTGGCTGATACGAAGGACACTTCACTCGTTTATGACGACAGTGGTGAAGCAATAGTCAGCCTCGCAGACCGCATCCGGGCACTGCAAAAGGCTACTTCTGCCATGGGCTCAAACGCCGGAGAACCGGCTAAACCGTGACAGGGCGATTCCCGAAGCAGTGGCAACATTCAAACTGTCGAATGCCTGCGACATCGGAATTCTGACCGTCCGCAGTTTTTGCATCAGTGCTTTCGGCAGGCCTTCTCCCTCCGTGCCCAGCAATAGGGCGGTGCGGGCGCCGGGCTGGGCGGTGTAGATCGTTTCTCTGCCCGACGGGCTCAGCGCATAGATATCAAAGCCAGCCTGCTGCAACTTGCCAACGAGATCTTCAATCGAACCTTCGCGCGCAAACGGGACTTTGAGCGCCGCCCCTACCGAAACCCGGATCGCCTTGCGATAGAGCGGGTCACAGCTGGTTTCGTCCATGAGCAGGCAATCGGCTTCGAAAGCCGCGGCGTTGCGGAAGATCGACCCCATATTGTCATGGTTGGATATGCCGCAAAGGACGACGGCAAGAGATTTTTCCGGTAGCGCGTCAAGCAACTGGCTGGCGGAGCAGGGCGCACTGCGCCGGCCGACGGCAAGTATGCCGCGATGCATGGGGAAGCCGGCAATCGCGTCCATAACCGTGCGGGATACGCTATAAACCGGGACGTCAGCGGGGCAGAGGCCGATTTGCCCAGTCAGTCCCGTCAGCCGGTTTTCCAGAACGAGAAGCGACTCCACAGCAAAACCAGCATTGGCAAGCAGCACGTTGAGCACAACTTTGCCCTCGGCGATGAAGCGACCTTCACGTCCGACCAGATCCCGCTCCCGGACATTGCGATAGGGCGCCAGCCGCATATCCTCGGCATCGTCAATGCGGATGACGCGCTGTTCCAGCCAGCCTTGCTCTTTCGATGGCATCGCCTCAGGCCGTTTCGCTGGGGGTGCCCAAGCCCGTCCGCGCTTCGCCTGCCATGCGAACAAGGCTCATATGCATATCTCTGGCGGAGCCGAGCGGCGTGGAAAACCAGATACGCTGCACGTCATCGCCATCGGCGATGTCAAAACCCTCGGCATCAATACCTGATATATGCCAGCTGCCATCGGGTGCCTTCGCGTAAAACCGCGCATAAAGGGCAATCGCATCGGCATGATCGCCGTTCATGTGTTCCACGGCAGACTTTTCCGCTGTTGCCAGTTCTTGATTGGCAGGATGAAGGCTGAGCAGCTCATCGGCGGCCAATTGGTAAGCCTTGCCAAACCCGCCATTCAGACTTGCGCCAGTGGGTTCCAGACGAAAGAAACGGAAATCCCCCAGTCCAACATAGAGCTTGGCCTTGGGTTGGTGTGAGACGTAGCGCCATTCGAGGCGAGCATGTTCGGCAGTTTCACGGGCAATTTCTTTTGCTTCGGCAAATACAGTGATGCGAGCATGCGCCAGCGGATCACCCTTGCCGACGTCGCCGATCAGAAGTGAGCAACGCGGGTCCGCAATCAGGGCAGGCGTATGAGCGGAAAGGCCCGAGACGAGGATAATGGGTGCGCCATCATGATCGGTGGAAAGGCCGACGCGTGTGGCGATCGGACTGCCGGTCATGGGGTCGAGTGTCGCGATCGCAGCGTAGCGGGCCGTGCGGATCAACGTCTTTGCCAGCCGGATGGCCTCTGCGTCGGTTTCGCGTAATACGTCCTTCTTGTCGGTCACGGCTCATCCCTCGTTGCGTTGAGCGAGAGATAATTGTTCGACCGGTACAGGACAAGTGATTTTCGGAATGTTGCTCCGCCGGAAGAGTGAATCAAAGGAACGTGGCTAAGCGGCGATGGACCTGTTGTCGTTGATGCCGACATCGTTCATGCAATCGGCAAGCAGATCGAGATCGACAGGTCCGATCGTACATAGAACCGGCGCAAATTCTTCAGCAGGAATTTCCAGCGCCATCAATTCGACGAGCGCCTCCATCAGTGCTTCACGCGTATCATATCTTGCGGAATAGCTTGGCATGATTCTGCCTCTCAAGCCGGATCGGTTGTGTAAAACCATACTGTAAATACGGTAAACAAATTCTTAATTTTGCCATTATTGGAAATTTTTTGCTTCTTTTTTGAATAAAATAACGTCATGATTTCAAATAGATGATAGAATGTGGAGACCTGTTAACTCTCTTTGCCATTGTTTGGCCCTAAATCACATCAATCTGTGAGCAACTTCACCAGCAGGAAAAACAGCGATGAGAATTGCTTCGTGATCGGCGCAAGGAAGTGGAAAGCCCCCTCGATTGTGGGTGTTATAGCCGCCATTGGCCTCGTCAGTGGCTGTACCACACAGAATGCCCAGCATGCCGGTAAGGTGAAGGCAAATCTGACAAGCAGCAATACATCAGTCTCCAAGACGTCGAGCTATGCCTATACACCCAAGGACAAGGAATGCCTGGAACGGGCCATGTTCTTTGAGTCCAACCGTTCGAGTCAGGATGGTCTGCTCGCGGTGGGTACAGTGGTAATGAACCGTCTTGATTCCGGCAAATATGCCAACACGATTTGCGGCGTCGTGGGAGAAAAGGGGCAGTTCGCTCCCGGTGTTCTTTCCCGGCCCATGCAGTCAGCCGCACTGCCTGATGTGCAACAGGCAGCAGATGCCGTGCTCAAGGGTCAGCGTCATCCGAAGGTCAAGGAAGCCATGTTCTTCCACACGGCCGGTCTCAGATTTCCCTATCGCAACATGCACTACACAGTTGTTGCTGGCGGAAATGCGTTTTACGAGAAGCGGGATCGGTATAATACCCCGGATTTGGGTAACAAGGTGGCCAGCGTTGCGATTGCCAACGCTTATATTGCCAGTATGAGAAATACGAATCCGGCTGCGGTCAGCAACATTATGGTGGCCAGTGCAGAGCCGGCGGCGCCCGCTGTAATGTCCGGACGTGTTACCAATAAGCCTTTTGCCGTGGCGCAGAACCAGACTGCTCCGGAACCAGCACCCCAGCAGTTGGCCTTTGCCAATATCGCTGTGCCGGTTGATCCGCCAGCGCCTGCCATGGTTTACACGGCACCGGCTCAGGCTTCGACACGAACCGCGGCGGCCGTGCCGCAGTCGGCAGAGCAGGCTGTGCTTGCCTTTGAAGCACCAAAGAGCAAATCGGTCGATGCGATCGGGCAGATGCTGCTCGCGCAGGATCGTCCAGGCTCCCGCAACTAAGAAATGAACGTGTGTGCGCCGTGAAAGCGGCGCTCTTCACATGCGATTATGGCACCAGGTAATGCTGCGACCACTCGTCGTGTGGAACGATCTGTCCGATTGCATACTGAAATGTCAGCACGGTCATATGATCGGGCGACGTCGTGCATGTGTAGGAGAGGTGGTACCATTCTCCCTTGCTGCGAAAAGCAGCGCCGGTGGATTGGATTTTATCCCCGGTCACCTTGGGCTCCTTGAAGGCATAAGCAACAAGTTCGTCTGGCACCAGCTTGACGGGGTCATGGTGAATGCGCTCCATTGCTTCAAGATCGCAACGCTGTTCCAGGCGCGTTTCCGGGCTCAAGCCCTCAAGTTCCTCGGCTTCCTTTGAATCCATGGCTTTGGATGGAGTTGCCATGGCAACAGTCAACAAAAGCATGGCCAGAACTGATTTCATCTACGCAGAGCTCTCTGAAATGTGGGCAGAAATATAATATATCATACCGCGTCCCGCGGACGGCTTCTTGGTCATACATGGCCGTTGGTACCACAGCCCAAAACGTCGCATAAATGCCTCCCGGAATGGGACGAAATTATGGAAACAGGCGGGGTAATCCACAGTGGTAAAGCGGTCGTGATGTTGAATTCACACTGGCTTCTTCGCGGGTGGTTTCTTGTCCCCGTTCACTTCGATGTAAGCATAGATATAGGCAAATGACGGCAGCGCGCGATTGGAAGGTTCGACAAGGCCTGCAACGCTTCCCAATGAGGCAGCATAATTGTTGCAGTTGAAGCCGAACATCGTCCACAGCGGCGGGTTGGCCAGGTTCGCGCGTACCTTGCCGAGAAGACGCTGGTACTGGGCTTCTGTCAGGGAAACGCGATAGGCAGCACCGGTGGAGAAATTGCAGTCCGCATAGCTCGGTTTCAGCTCGGCGGGCATGGGGATGATGGCTCCGCCATAGAGACCGATCAGACTGCCTTTGGGGAAGAGGCCATTGTATTGACGGGTTACAGGATTGCCGTTTGCATCGAGCCTGCCGAACACGACGTACATATGACCGCTCGGAATGCCCGGTGACAGACGCTGCCGGAATTCGATGTAGGCGGGATCACCCGGTTTGGTCCGGTTGGCCGTCAACTTCGCTGCAGAGCCTTTAACGCTTCCATGAGACGCGCAGGTCAGTTCCGGAATTTCCGCGGCATAGGCAGACGGTGTAACGGAAACATCGGATTCCGGCGCCGACTGGCAGGCGGTGAGCGAGACTGCGAAGGCTGATGCCAGCAGCACCTTGAACGGCATGGAAGCGGTTGAAGCAATATTCAGCAAGGCAATTCTCTTTTCAATCCTGTGATGACTTCACCATACGTTATGGATCAGCTTTCAATAGACGAATGGCAGCACGCGCCACGTGCTGGCGCGATACCGACGATAATCCTCCCCGAAGGCTTCTTCCATCATCCGCTCCTCTGCGCCTATTCTCAAGAAGAACAGGAAACCGAACCCCGCCAGACCTGAAAGACCGGCAATATAATTGGGCAAAAGCAAGGCTTGGGTCAATGCCATGAGCCAGAAGGCGGAATACATCGGGTGTCGCAGGCGCTTGTAGATACCTGTCGTGATGAGTTTGTGATCTTGCTTCAATTGGAGCGACACAGACCACATCTGGCCCAGCGCCTTGTGTGTCAGACGAAAAAGTGCAAGCGCGACCAGGCCGGTCAGAACGCCAAGGGCCAGAAGGATGGGGCTTGGGGTGTATGATGCAATTCGCAGTTGTCCTGTTGCCACATAAACCGCCGGTATAACGCCAAGCCCGATCAGGGATATGGCGAGCCGGATCGTATCGGCACCCTTTCTGCGGTCGACGGTGAGTTTGGCGCGGCGTGCGCGCCTGTCGAACGGGCGGCGCAATAGATACCAGGCCACGATAAAGAGGACCCAAAGGGCCTTTCCAGCAACGACAAGCGAAATCATACGGCGGCAGTTTCAGGTATTTTCATGGATGAAGAGGCATGGGCGGTGCATTCGCATGCCAGACCGCCGCTCGTGGCGACGTCGGAAAAAGACTCGGGTCCGCACAATATCGCGTGCCATGAATAAGCCGTGCGTTTTTCGACACCATAGACAAACTGCCGGTGCACGCGGAAAAAATTATGTCGAATGGCCTTGTAGGTTTCATCACACAACTGGTGGCGGAAACGAACCCTGACAAGAACAGGGGATTCCGCGTCAGAAATATTCAGGTCTCTCACCGGATTGGATTTGTAGAAGTTCATGGGATCTGTCAGCGATTGCGCATCGACCCAGACCGCCCGACTGCGCGCAACAGTTTCGACACTTGTGCGCAACGCCTTGGCTGCAGGGTGCAGCGCAATCTTAAGAAGGCTCGAACCCACGGTGAGCAAACCGTAGCGCCTAGAATTGTTCTTGCGCAGTGCTTCGTCGAGAATCTGCAAGGCGCAAATTGCACCCATGCTGTGGGCAGCCACGACAACTTCGGTCGTTGCCGGCGCGCGACTGATACGGTCGGCAGCGTTGGCAATCACGTGTTGCAGCTTGGCTGTAATATCGGGGCGCCGATCCCGCGCCATATCGCGTGCAAAGGTCCAGTCGTCCATGATCAGAAGAAAATGCATCCTTTGCGCCGCCAGCACCAATAATGCCAGCGCCGTGATGATTACAACCGTGATGGATGCTGTTGGATCGCCGGTGAGCTTTTGGGCAATTCCTCCCGCACCGAAGGAAAGGCCGACAATGGAGCCCATGATGACGAGGGGATAGAGGAAGAAAAGTGCGTAGCGCCAGCTGGTCGAGATAAAGCGGAAGAACGTGCCTGTAAAAATGAAGTCGATAAGCGCGACAATTCCGCTCAGAATCCGAACGAAAGGATTTCTGGAGGCATAGAAAAGATTGATATCGCCGAGGCCGTAAAGAACAAAATCGGTCTGTGCCGACCAGTTCGTTCCCGCTGTTTTCAGACGAAACTCGCCGATACTGACGGTATCTTCCGTAGACGAAACTTTCAGCGCACCATCTTCAATCAATGCCATGTCATAGACAGGCGCTGTCTTGGTTGCTTCTCTCAGGAAGCGCCGATGATGGGCCTCCACCGGCATATGTTCAAAGCCCGGCAATAAAACGACCAAGCGATTGATAACGGACATCTGCCACCTTTCCAGGTTCTGATTGCGGTGTTGTCAGCGCTCTCAGCTATATCTAGCCAAAAAGGAATTTAGATGACCGACGTTAACAGAACGTGGTCAATACCAAAGGGTTGCAATGACTATTGGTCGCATCGCAACCTTGCGGTTTATTCGCATTTTGCTTGAACCTGTTCAATCTATCTTATTTAGGCGCCATACGTATTGCGCCGTCAAGACGAATAGTTTCGCCGTTGAGCATCGGGTTCTCGATAATATGCAGCGCCAGGGCGGCATATTCTTCCGGTTTTCCAAGCCGGGAAGGGAATGGAATGGATGCCGCGAGCGAATCCTGAACCTCCTGCGGCATGGCCAGCAGCATCGGCGTTCCAAAGATACCGGGCGCGATCGACATGACGCGGATACCGAAACGCGCAAGTTCGCGGGCCGCCGGCAATGTCAGACCGGCAATGCCAGCCTTTGAGGAAGCGTAGGCGGCCTGGCCGATCTGACCGTCGAAGGCCGCAACCGACGCAGTCGAAATAATGACGCCGCGCTCGCCGGTATCGAGCGGTTCAAGTTTGGATGCAGCATCACCGACAAGCCGAAGCATGTTGAACGACCCGATAAGATTGACCTCGATCACACGGCGGTACAGCTCAAGATCATGGGGGCCATCGCGGCCAACGATCCGTCCGGCATTGGCGATACCGGCGCAGTTGACGAGAATTCGCGCTGTGCCAAGCTTGTCTGCAACGTGGGTGACAGCCTGCTGCGCATCGTCGGCACTGGAGACATTACAGGCGACGGCCAAGCCGCCGATGGCATCAGCCACTTTTTGCGCTGCATCAAGATTGATATCGAAAAGTGCAACTTTCGCGCCCTTTTCTGCCAATGCGCGCGCTGTTGCAGCTCCCAAACCCGATCCGCCGCCCGTTACAATCGCTGTTTGACCCTGAATGTTCACAATGCGTCTCCTCGCTGGTTTTCACGTCTTCTGGCATGAGTTCGGCCCTTGATCCAGCCGATATTGCGCGCTCAGAGAGCAAAGAGTGCCTGGAAGGCAAGATTGTATCGATTTGAAAACGAAGCATAGCAAAAGTTATGGACGGCTCATTTAGTGAATTTCGCTATTTTTGTGGCTTTGTTGAAAAATTTCCCCAGAATCTTCCATTCTTCACTGGCTGGAAGGTTGACTGCGAATAAATCTGCTTGCATTGCGACATTGCAAAGGCTTCCATGCAACCTCGGTTGCGGGCAAGGGGGCCGGCAACACAAAAAACCTCTGAAGGTGGAAAAATGAAGACCTACAAGAAACTCCTTGCGGCGACAGCGCTTGCAATGTTGACGGGTGGGCTGATGGCAGGTGGAGCCTCAGCTAAATCTCTCGTGTTCTGCTCTGAAGCTGCTCCTGGCGGTTTCGATCCCGCGCTTTATACCGGCGGTGAAACGCTCGATGCGACTGGACAGGCTGTTTTCAACAAGCTTGTTGAATTCAAGCTGGGTACATCCGAAGTCGAGCCGAGCCTGGCAACGAGCTGGACGATTTCCGACGATGGCCTTGAATACACGTTCAAGCTGCGTCCGGGCGTGAAGTTCCAGACAACCAGCTATTTCACGCCAACGCGCGATATGAATGCTGATGACGTTGTTTTCTCCTTTGAGCGTCAGAAAGAGGGCAGCCCTTGGGCCAAGTATGTCGAAGGTGCTTCCTACGAGTACTTCGAAGGCATGGATTTCCCCAAGCTGGTCAAGGAAGTCAAGAAAGTTGACGATCTGACAGTCAAGATCGTGCTGACCAAGCCAAATGCGCCAATGATCGCCAATCTGGCAATGGATTTCTCGTCCATTGTTTCCAAGGAATACGCCGATAAGCTGGCTGCTGACGGCACCCTCGGCAAGTTCAACGAACAACCCGTCGGTACAGGCCCGTTCCAGTTTGTTGATTACCAGTTGAATACGGCCATCCGCTACGAAGCCAACCCGAGCTATTTCAAGGGCAAGGTCAAGCTTGATAATCTGATTTTCGCCGTGACAACCGATGCGGCTGTCCGCGTACAGAAGATCAAGGCCGGCGAATGCAACATCACCATCTATCCGGATCCGGCTGATGTTAAGGGCCTCAAGGAAGATGCCAACCTGACGGTCATCCAGAAGCCGGGCCTGAACGTTTCAACGCTTGCCTACAACACGACCCAGGCGCCGTTCGACAAGGCTGAAGTGCGCAAGGCGCTCAATCAGGCCATCGACAAGAAGGCCATTGTTGACGCTGTATACCTTGGTCAGGGCACACCTGCAGTCAATCCGATCCCGCCGACAATGTGGTCGTACGACAAGGCGATCAAGGATGACGAGTACAATCCTGAAGCAGCCAAGAAAGCCCTCGAAAAGGCCGGCGTCAAAGATCTGTCGATGAAGATCTGGGCAATGCCGGTTGCGCGCCCCTACATGCCAAACGGCCGCCGCACTGCAGAACTCCTGCAGTCCGATTTTGCCAAGGTCGGCGTCAAGGTTGAGATCGTCAGCTACGATTGGCAGGAATATCTGAAGCGCGCTTCGGATCCAAAGCATGATGGTGCCGTCATCATCGGCTGGACAGGTGACAATGGTGATCCGGACAACTTCCTTGCAACTCTGTTGTCCTGCCAGGCTGTCGGCAGCTCGAACCGCGCTGCATGGTGCAACAAGGAATTCACGGACCTGATCAACAAGGCTGCCGTGGTTTCCGATCCTGCTGAGCGCACCAAGCTTTATGAAGAAGCACAGGTTGTGTTCAAGCGTGAAGCACCATGGGCAACTTTGGCACACTCGCTGGTAACCGACGTTACGACAAAGAACGTAACCGGCTACGTGCAGAGCGCCTTCGGTGTTCATAACTTCGCCGATGTCGACATCACCGAGTAATTCACTCCTCGCGGTACCGGCTTCAGCCGGTACCGCTTTTTATTAGGTTACCATGTTCCGATACATCGCTTCACGAGTGCTGCTGCTGATCCCGACTTTTATCGGCATCAGCTTTGTGGCTTTTATCTTCATTCGCCTGCTTCCCGGCGATCCCGTTATTGCGCTTGCAGGCGAGCGCGGCATGACGCCGGAGCGTCACCAGCTGCTCATGGAACAGTTTGGCTTCAACAGGCCGATCTGGGAGCAGTATTTCTCGTTCCTCTGGAATATCTTTCATGGGGATTTCGGCACGTCGATCGCCAGCAAACGCGCGGTCCTTGCCGACTTTCTGGCTCTCTTCCCTGCGACGCTTGAACTGAGTATCTGCGCCATGCTGTTTGCCATTATCATCGGCATTCCCGCTGGTATTTTTGCAGCCGTCAAGCGCGGTTCGATCTTTGACCAGCTGAGCATGGGCATTGCACTGGTCGGCTATTCCATGCCGATTTTCTGGTGGGGTATCCTGCTTATCATCCTGTTTGCGGGTATCCTGCATTGGACACCCGTTTCGGGCCGAATGGATCTGATCTATTTCTTCAAGCCTACGACCGGTTTCATGCTGATCGACAGCCTTATTTCCGGCCCCAAGGGCGCATTCAAGTCCGCATTCTCGCATCTCATTCTGCCAACGATCGTGCTGGGAACAATTCCGCTGGCGGTTATTGCCCGGCAAACGCGCTCGGCCATGCTTGAAGTGCTGGGAGAGGATTATGTTCGTACGGCGCGTGCCAAGGGTCTCGCTCCGAAGCGCGTCATCGGTATTCATGCCCTGCGTAATGCCATGATCCCCGTCATTACGACGATCGGTCTGCAGATGGGCCTGCTGATGGCAGGTGCTATCCTGACGGAGACGATCTTCTCCTGGCCGGGCATCGGCAAATGGATGATCGATGCTATCGCAAAGCGCGATTACGTCGTCGTTCAGGGTGGCCTTATGCTGGTCGCGCTGATCGTCATGACCGTCAATTTGATTGTCGATCTGCTCTATGCGGTCGTCAACCCGCGTATCCGCGTAAAGTGAGGAACTGTGACTAACGAAGTTTCCCCTCCCGTACCGCTTGCTGTCGCCCCGAAAGAGGGTCGCATGAGCCGGTTCACGGAATTCTGGTTCTATTTCAGCGTTAATAAGGGCGCTGTGGTCGGCTTTGTTGTTTTGCTCTTTCTATTGCTGGTTGCAGTCTTTGGACCGTTCATCGCCCCGCATGCGCCCTATGAGCAATATCGTGAAGCACTGCTGACGCCACCCGCATGGCAGGAAGGCGGTAATTCGTCATTCCTGCTGGGTACAGATGCCGTTGGCCGCGATCTCCTGTCGCGTCTGATCTATGGCGCGCGCTTTTCCCTGTTCATCGGTTTGATCGTCGTCGCCATCTCGATGGTGACGGGCGTGATCCTGGGCGTTCTCGCCGGTTATTTCCGTGGATGGGTCGATGCGCTGATCATGCGCATCATGGACATTATCCTTGCCTTTCCACCACTGCTTCTGGCGCTGGTGCTTGTTGCAATTCTCGGACCGGGCCTGTTCAACGCCATGATTGCAATCGCGCTGGTTCTGCAACCGCACTTTGCGCGTCTGACGCGTGCAGCTGTCATGAGCGAAAAGAACCGTGAGTACGTGATTGCAGCCAAGCTTGCCGGCGCTGGCCATATACGCCTGATGTTCAAGACAATTCTGCCGAATTGTCTGGCACCGCTGATCGTGCAGGGAACACTGTCCTTCTCGAATGCGATTCTTGAAGCTGCGGCTCTGGGTTTCCTCGGCATGGGTGCACAGCCGCCAACACCGGAATGGGGCACGATGCTGGCAGAGGCACGTGAATTCATCCTGCGTGCCTGGTGGGTTGTTACTTTCCCCGGTCTTGCGATTCTGATCACCGTGCTTGCGATCAACCTTGTTGGTGATGGTCTGCGCGATGCCCTCGATCCCAAACTGAAGAGGAGCTGAGATCATGGCGTTGCTTGAAATCAAGAATCTCTCGGTTGGGTTTGACACGAGTTCCGGCCAGTTCATGGCGGTACAGGGCATTGATCTGCACGTCGATGCACGTGAAGTGCTGGCTATCGTCGGCGAGTCCGGTTCCGGCAAGTCGGTCGCCATGCTCGCTGTCATGGGACTGTTGCCGAAGACGGCCACCGTGACGGCCGATAAGATGGTCTTCAATGGCCATGACATGCTGACCATGACAACCAAACAGCGCCGGGAAATCGTTGGCCGCGATGTGGCGATGATCTTTCAGGAACCCATGGCAAGCCTCAATCCGTGCTTCACCGTTGGCTTCCAGTTGGAAGAAGTTTTGCGTTTCCATATGAAAATGGATGGCAAGGCCCGGCGCAAGCGGGCGATCGAGCTGCTGCAGCAGGTCGGTATCCCCACACCGGAAGAGCGTCTGAGTTCGTTCCCGCACCAAATGTCCGGCGGTCAATGCCAGCGCGTGATGATTGCCATCGCGATTGCGTGCAATCCGAAACTGCTGATCGCCGACGAGCCGACGACGGCACTTGACGTGACGATCCAGAAGCAGATCCTTGATCTGCTGGTCGGCTTGCAGGCCAAGCATGGCATGGGGCTGATCATGATCACCCACGATATGGGCGTGGTCGCTGAAACGGCGGACCGAGTGATCGTCCAGTACAAGGGCCGCAAGATGGAGGAGGCCGACGTGCTCACTCTGTTTGAATCGCCCAAGAGTCCCTATACGCGTGCCCTTCTGTCTGCCTTGCCGGAAAATGCAACGGGTGACCGCCTGTCAACCGTGGCGGATTTCATGAAGAACGAAGCCGCCAATGCAGGAGCAGCATCATGAGCGAGATCGTTCTTGAAGGACGCAATATTGTCCGTGACTACCACGTCAGCGGAGGCTTGTTCGGCAAGCCAAAGACGGTGCGTGCGGTCAAGGGCGTCAGTTTCACGCTGGAGAAGGGCAAGACCCTTGCCATCGTTGGCGAGAGCGGTTGCGGAAAGTCGACGTTGGGCCGCATCCTTACCCTGATTGATCCCCAGTCAGAAGGAGAGCTGCTTATTGATGGCAAGCCCATCAATATTGCCAAGGATCGGGTCACGCCCGAAATGCGCCGAAAGGTGCAGATCATTTTCCAGAACCCCTATGGATCGCTGAACCCTCGCCAGAAGATCGGCGAAGTTTTGGGTGAGCCTTTGCTGCTCAATACCAACAAGACAGCTGCCGAGCGGCGCGATCTCGCCATGCAGATGCTGGTGAAAGTCGGACTTGGCCCGGAACATTATAACCGGTACCCGCATATGTTCTCCGGCGGCCAGCGTCAGCGCATTGCCATTGCCCGTGCATTGATGATGAGCCCCAGCCTGCTCGTTCTGGACGAACCGGTATCGGCGCTCGATCTTTCGGTGCAGGCGCAAGTGCTCAACCTGCTGGCTGACCTGCAGGATGAATTCAACCTGACCTATGTCTTCATCAGCCATGACCTGTCGGTCGTGCGCTACATCGCCGATGAGGTGATGGTGATGTATTATGGCGAAGTGGTTGAATACGGCACGCGCGACGAGGTGTTTTCCAACCCGCAGCACAGCTACACCAAGACGCTGTTTGCAGCGACTCCGAAATCCGATGTTGCCAGCATCAAGGCTCGACTGGAGAAGAAAAAAGCTGCCGCTTGATTTTCCAAACGGTGCGTGGTTCGACAGGCTCACCATGAGGGAGAGTGAGGATTGCAGGGAGCTATATTCTGAGACGTCTCGGATTAGCTTTGCAGCACCACTGTCCCTCATGGTGAACCTGTCGAACCACGAACCACGAACAGCACGATTTTGCAGGAGGAACTGTTATGAGCGGACGTCAGCCAATTGCAACGGCGCCGAAAGACGGCAGCAAGATCCAGGTCTTCTGGAAAGATGAGGACGGGCAGGAAAACGAATCTCTGGCGCAATACCGTTCGCTGGATCGCCTGAAGGCAACAGGCGGTCAGTGGGACGAAACAGATGCTGGCTGGTGGATCTTTACCGATTCAAACACGCAGAAAAAAGTCACACCGAATGCCTGGCAACCGGCCAACAAGGCCGGCGATGACGAGGATGAGGACGGCGGCGACAAATAATATCTGCGCCGCAGCCGTCTAATTTCTCTGATGCTTCAGCAGCCCGCGCACAATGTCGTCGGCGGAGATCATGCCCAGAATGGCTCCGTTCTCGACAATGCCGACATCACCGCCATTCTTTGATACTGCCTGCATGACCTGACGCACGGGAGTGTCCAGCCGTGCCGTTGCCGCAAAGGGGCGGTTGGCGGCGGATCGGCTGCGGTCGAGCGGCACCATGATGTCGCCGGCGGTCAGCACACCCAACGGATTCATGTTGGCGACGAAATCGGCGACATAGTCATTGGCCGGGTTGAGCAGGATGTCCTGTGCCGTACCGCACTGGATGATGCGGCCCCCTTCCATGATGGCAATGCGATTGCCGATCTTCATAGCTTCATCAAGATCGTGGCTGACGAAAACGATGGTCTTCTTCAATCTTTCCTGCAGGCTGAGCAATTCGTCCTGCAGTCGGGTGCGGATGAGCGGGTCAAGGGCCGAGAAGGGCTCATCCATGAGCAGGATCGGTGCGCCGGTGGCAAAGGCGCGGGCAAGGCCGACGCGCTGCTGCATGCCACCCGAGAGTTCACCGACCTTGCGCTTGGCCCAGTCCTTGAGGTTGACCAGCGCCAATTGCTGCGTGACCGCTTCCGCCCGATCTTCCTTGGAAACGCCTGACAGTTCGAGACCGAAGCCGACATTCTCTTCAACTGTGCGCCAGGGCAAAAGTCCGAACTGCTGGAACACCATGGAGACAAGGTGTTTGCGAAGATCGCGCAGCGTGTTCTTGTCGGCCTTGCCGACATCGACGGAGCGCCCGCCGTGATGCACGACAACCGACCCGCGCGAAATCGGATTGAGGCGATTGATGGCGCGCAGAAGCGTGGATTTACCCGAACCGGACAAGCCCATCAGCACGAGGATTTCACCTTCGGCAATGGTGATCGAGCAATTATGGACGCCGAGGACATGGCCTGTTTCCGCCTGAATGTCGGAGCGGCTTTTACCCTGGTCGGCAAGCGCCAATGCTCCATCGGTCTTCTTGCCGAAGATAATACAAACGTTTTCAAGTGTGATCGCGGTCATTCACCTGGCTCCTTGCCGGGACGGAAGATACGGTCAAGCACGATGGCAACAACCACGATGACAAGTCCCGCCTCGAAACCCAGCGCAGTGTTGACCGAGTTGAGTGCACGCACAACCGGAACACCGAGCCCGTCAGCCCCGACAAGCGCAGCGATGACCACCATGGAGAGGGACAGCATGATGGTTTGGGTAAGGCCCGCCAGAATTTGCGGCATGGCATAGGGCAGTTCGATCTTCCACAGAAGCTGGCTCGATGATGCACCGAATGCTTCGCCCGCCTCGACAAGGTGCTGGGGGGTGGACGACACGCCGAGATGCGTCAGCCGGATCGGGGCTGGGAGAACAAAGATGGCCGTGGCGATCAGGCCTGGAACCATGCCGATGCCGAAGAAGACAATGGCCGGAATGAGATAGACGAAGGTCGGCAACGTCTGCATCAGATCAAGCACGGGCCGTATGGCGGAATAGAATTTCGGACGATGCGCGGCAATGATGCCGACGGGAACACCGATGCCCATGCACAGGATGCAGGAGGAGAGCACCAGCGTCAGCGTCTCCATTGTTTCCTTCCAGTAGCCCTGATTGAGTATGAACAGGAACCCCAGCAGTGTCAGCAGCGTGACGGCGATCGACCGGCGCAGCGCATAGGCTATGGCCGAAAATATAGCCACCATGATCAAGGGGTGCGGGTATTTCAGGATGAACATCAGTCCGTCGATGAACGACTGCATGACATAGGCGAGCCCGTCGAAAAACCCGGCGAAATTGTTCGTGAGCCAGTCGACGACGGCCTTCGCCGTCTTGCCTACCGGAATCTTGTCTTGTGTCAGCCAGTCCAAGCGAAAATTCCTCTGTCGGTTGCAGTATCAAACGAAAGGACCGCCCGGCTGATGCGTCGGGCGGTATTGTCGGCGGGTCTTTTAAAGACCGAGAGCTTTCTTGACTGCTGGCATGCCTTCCTTGCCGTCAATTGTCGTTACACCGGCCAGCCAGGTATCGAGAATCGCCGGGTTGGCCTTCAGCCATTCGGTGGCAGCCTTCGGAGCATCCTCACCGTCGTCAGTGATTTTACCCATGATCTCGCCCTCCATCTTGAGATTGAATTTGAGATTGGTGAGCAACTTCCCGACATTCGGGCATTCCGTTGTATAGCCGGTGCGGACATTGGTATGAATGATGGCGCCGCCGAAGTCAGGACCGAATACGTCATCGCCGCCAGACAGATACGCCATCTTGAAATTGTTGTTCATCGGGTGGGGTGCCCAGCCAAGGAAGACAATCGGCTTTTTGCTCTTGGTCTGTTTCGCTACCTGCGCCAGCATTCCCTGCTCGGATGATTCTGCGAGCTCGAAGCTCTTCAGCCCGAACTGGTCCTTTTCGATCATGCCGAGAATAAGACGATTGCCGTCATTGCCAGGTTCGATGCCGTAAATCTTGCCGCCAAGATCGTCCTTGAATTTGGCGATGTCCTTGAAATCCTTCAGGCCCTTGTCAAAAAGGTACTGAGGAACGGCAAGCGTATATTTCGCACCGGTCAGGTTTGGACCAAGGTCATCGACAGTCTTGTTATCGAGATAGGGCTTGATGTCAGCGGTTTGCGTCGGCATCCAGTTGCCAAGGAAAACGTCGATATCTTTCTTACCGAGTGAAGCGTAGGTCACCGGCACCGAAAGGACCTTGATATCGGTTGTATAACCCAGTCCTTTCAATACTTCAGTGGTCGCTGCGGTTGTCGCAGTCACGTCCGTCCAGCCCACATCGGCGAATCGGACGGACTTGCAGCTTTCCGGTTCCGCTGCAAAAGCAGCGCCCGCGGTCAGTGTAAGCGCCAGTGAAATCGTGAGTTTTGTCAGCATTTTCATCGATTGTTCTCCCTCTCCGGTTTTCTACCGGCTGTTAAGGCCCTGAACCAAGCACCAATTTAGAAGGGGTTCAAGCATAGCCGCGCATAAATCCGGTCAATTCGCGACAGTTGTTGATATTCGATCAAAAGTTGCACCTCCCTTACCGGCAAGGCTTCAAGCCAAAGCCCAACTCTGATTAAACCCCAACATGGCAAAACTCTATTTCAGCTACTCGACGATGAACGCCGGCAAGTCCACCATGCTCCTGCAGGCATCCTACAATTATCAGGAACGCGGCATGCGGACGATGATGTTCACGGCTGCGCATTATGCGGAAAACGGCATCGGCGTCATTTCTTCACGTCTTGGTGTGACGGCTGCGGCCGAGCTTTACCGCGATGAGGACAATCTTTTCGAACGCATTGCATCGGCCCATGGTGAGAATCCGCTGAGCTGTGTTTTCGTGGACGAAGCGCAGTTCCTCACAAGGGAGCAAGTGTGGCAGTTGGCACGCGTTGCCGACCGGCTGCATCTACCGGTGATGTGTTTCGGACTTCGTACCGACTTCCAGGGGAAGCTTTTCCCCGGTTCGGCGGAATTGCTGGCGATTGCCGATACATTGCGCGAAATCAGAACCATCTGTCATTGCGGTTCGAAAGCGACCATGGTGGTCCGGCACGATTCGGCGGGGAACGCGATTGTCGAAGGCGATCAGGTCTCGATCGAGAAATCGGTCTATGTCTCGCTTTGCCGCAAGCATTGGGAAGAAGAAACCGGACGGATTGCTTCAGACCATTAGGGCGAATATCGCCTGTCATTTTTCTACAGGCTTTTTTTCGTTAAATGCCGTGTCTATATTCAAACGGCATATAACTTATAATTTTATCTTGGGCACTCAGGGGAGACACGAATGGCGAGTTTGCAGAGTTTTGACACCGAGATCGAAAAGACCCGTAACATGGTCAACGAGATGCGGACGAAGATTGACCAGTCCAGCGTCGTTCTCGACAAATTCGCCAAGGCGGATGCCAAGATCGGAAATCCCGACTTCGATATAGAAAATGCCCGCATTGACGACGTTCTGCGCCAGCAGAAGGTGATGGAAGGCAATATTGCCGATCTGATCATTGGGCTCGAAGACGCGACCAATGTGTTCGGTTCTGAATTTGAAAGCATGAAGAGCTATTCAGGCTGGGAAAAGCTCGTTGGTGTTTTCTCGAAAGACAAGATGCAACGTCTGCGCACCGACCGTGTGCGCAACATGTCGCTGGCCGGCAACCTGCAGGAGCTGCTTTCCAAGTCTGATCGGATCGTCGGTATTCTGAAGGAGCAGAAGACTGTTCTCGATGCCCGCTACAAGACGTCGGAAGCCAGCCTCGCCAATGTCATTGAGCGCCGCAAGACCACGGTAGCGTCACTCGAAGCCACGCAGAAGCGTATCGAAGAGCTTAACCCCCTCCTGCTCGATATTGAGAACAAGATTGCGGCATCCACCGACCAGGGAACGCGTGCGACGCTGGAAGGCGACCGGTCCAAACTGGCAACGGAATACAATGAACGTCAGGCCAAGGAGCAGGAGCTTCTGGCTGAAAGCCAGACGCTGGAGCGCTACACCTCCATGTTTCAGACCTTTGTGGATTCGCTCAACAACCAGATTGCGGCCCAAAGCACGCTGATCAACAAGCTCTCCATCGATACCGAACAGCGCATCGTGCTCTACAAGGCGCTGGAAGACTCGTTGAAAACAGCCGCTCAGCAGGATGTCGCGCACAAGATCAATACGCTCGGCAGCCGGGTTGATACGGCAGCGGAAGAAACCATGGCCGGTGTCGGCGCTGCCGCGCAGAAGCATATTGGCGATCTTCTCGAAATGCACGAGAAGAACATGGTCAGTACGCAGGACATCCAGCGGCGCAAGAAACTTGCCGACGATGCTTTCTCACGTCGTTTCTCGGAAGTTCTGAAGAAACACAATTCCGCTGACTATGTGCAGAATTAATGGTGCAGAATGCTGACCTGACGGCCGCCGAACGTTATTTCGGCGCGATACGTGCTGCACTGGACGGGCTGGAGATCTTTCTCAACAACCAGCAGTCCCCGCTCTACAAGCACGATCTTGTCGCGCAAACCGTATCGGAATATCTGCGGCGGCTGGAGGCTTCGTTCGAATGCTGGCGCAACCGGATCGGTTTCACCGACCGGTTCCAGATTTCGCGTGCGGAAAGCGGTTTTCCGGTTTTCCAGAACGTGCTGGAACTGGAAAACGACAAGAAGGACACGAAATCCCGGCTGGCAGCCATTCCACCGGCGGCGGCGCTCCGCAACGAAATGGCTGATTTCATCCTGCGGCACCGCGAATTCCCACGCGATCTGCAGCGGTCGATGGCCGAGCGGATCTATCTTGAAGCCGTGGAACAGGGCGAGGTTTTTTCACCCTTCATCCTGCCAGTGACCATCCGCGTTTCGGTCAACCCCAAGACGATGCGGCCACTCTATGTGGTGCATTGGGGGGCGTTTGACGGGGCGTCCAACCTGCCGCTGATCTACATGGCAATCATCGAGGATTCGTCGGAGAATCTCGTGGAGACCCTTGTCGGCAAAGATGGCAAGCTCAATCCCAATGTACGGATACCGCTGCCGGTGGGCGGATTGCTCAATCCGGAGCTGGCGCGCCGCTTTGATGATTTCGCCGCCAAGAATTCGGCCTATTCGCTCTCGCCGATAACGATAGCGACCAGTCTCGACAATGATTTCCCTGAACTGCATCCGAAGCAGTTGCGGCGCGTGGTTCTTGGGCCTTTCTACACGGCGGGAATTACCGAGCATAACCAGAAGGTCTCAGATGTGCTGGAGCGCGTCCGCAAACCGGAAGATGCCTGGCTTCTGACGTGGACCATGCAGGAAGTCTTCTCGAAGGCGGAACGGCCGGGAAAACGCGGGCTCTGGTCATCGGAGCCGTCGCGTGAGGAATTCTACATCAATACGGATGATCTGGAGGCGGCCCGTCAGGGCGTCAGCAGCTACGAGCAGCACGCACTCGTGCCGCACGAAGCCTATCAGGCCCTGTATGCCTCCGGTGAGGCGACCCGCGTTTTCAGCGGATTCAAAACCCATATCCTGTCCAATGGCCAGGTCATTAGCGACATTTAGGGGAGCGCAATCATGGATGTCGGTTTGACCACCATTGACGAAAAGGACATAGCGAAGCATCTGCCTGTGGCACAGGCACTGGTGACGCGCTTTGTGGTGCTGGAGACGGGCGAGAGCAAATCCGGAACCGAGATTGCCGGTACCGGGCGGCGGTTTGTCTCGACGGTTTCGACAGGCGGTCTGCGCTCTACGCGTGAAGTGGACCTGACAAAGACCATCCAGTCCGTGCGTCCTGACGATCAAATGCTGTCCATCGCCCAGCACACACTGCTTTTCCGGGCACGGCGCGGTGTTGCCGTGGCACTGGCCGTTGCCGATGTTTTTGGCCGCCAAAGCGATCTGGAAAATCTTCTGGCGCGCAACGCGTCAACGCCCTTGCAGGGTGAAGATGCTAGCCATTTCAAAAAGCTCTTGTCTGCGGCTGCCTACGTGTCCGCCTTTGCACTTGCAGCCTATCTTTCGCAACTGATCGAAGCGGATACCCAGGCAGCCAATGATGTGACGGCACCGGAATTCAATTTCGATACGGCGCAGGACGCACTGAAATCTGTCATTGGCGGGTTGGACCGGACAATTGCCGGTGCGGCCGATGAACAGACCATGCTGGCTCGTGCAAAGGCCTACGCCGCTGCCGCCATTGAAGGGTTGTTGCAACGCAAGGGACGGTTTGACGGGCTCGGCAGCTTTGAAGACACGCATCTGCGTCTCGACAGCGATGATTTCACGCTTGACGGTTTCGATGTGGCGCCGGGCAAGAAACGTACGCCACTCGTCATGACCTTCAAAAAGCCCAGTGAAGTCGTCGGCAACCACATTGCGAAGTATCAGGCATTGAAGCTTTCAAAAATGCTGATGGCCTATGATTTTGACCGCCAGCTTAATCCCTTCGTCGAGCTGGGCGGCTTTTTGTTCACTTTCATCGGCGATGGCGCGCCCGGTACCGGGAAGACAACGCTGATCCAGATGATTGCCGGTCTCGTCAATGATTATTGTCAGGTGGCAGGTTATGCCTTCCATTATGAGAATTTCGGTGTCGACCAGATTTCTTCCTATCAGGGCAAGTCGGGCCAGAACTGCCGTCAGTTCGTCAACAACGTGCTCAATCCGCGCGTGATCGGTTTTGGAACCATCGATGATATCGATCAGGTTGCTGCGCGGCGTTCCGACGACCGCGCTTCCGCAGGTCAGCAGGAAATTACTGGCGTGCTGATGGAAGCGTTTGCCGGTGCATCCACGGTGGTGCGCGGCAATTGTTCATTCGGCATGTTTTCCAACTATCCGGAAAATGTCGACGATGCGTTGCGCCAACGCGCTGGCGCGCGCTGGCTCGTTGACGGACCACAGACGCGAAACGACTACATCGACATTTTCGCGTTGCTGGCGGGCAAGAATCACAGGATTCCGCTCGGCGAACACAAGCTGTTCGAGGATCAGCAGATCGAACGTGCGGTGGATGCCGCCTATGACCAGCTGTCAAAGCCGCAGGAAGACGGATTGAAGGCTGTCTATGAGCGCTTCATTGGTGAGAACGGCGAGCCGGAAACGCTCGCTGATATCGGCACCTATCTGCATATGATCAAGGAGCGCGAACCCCGCTTCACCGGCCGCGCCATCAAAAATGTTACGGATGCGATCAAGATGCGCGCCATGGACATCGAACTGCCGGATGAATGGTTTGAAAAGCCCGAGACGTTCATGCACAAGCCCTATGATGAGAAGAAGGCGATGGTCGAGGAACTGCGCAAGCCCTTCACGATGGAAATGGTGCTGCAGGAAACCAACCGTTATGCGGATTCGGAATTCCGCTATGCCGACAAGTCAGACGATGCTGCCGTTGAAAAGATTGTCCGCGATGCGCGCCTGCGTGAACGGGCAATCAAGGAAGTGGAAGCCTTGAAGGCCCGGGGGCAGTGGGATGCATAGTCTCCTGTTTGCACCCCCCTATGGGCTGTCACCCATCTCCTCCACAAGGGGAGAGAACAGCCGTCATGGCCGTTTCAATCAATCTTTGCCGTTGCAAGGTTGGCGCAACTGTCGATGCCGATATCTCCCCCTTTGTGGGGGAGATGCCCGTCGGGGCAGAGGGGGTTAGCATGGACCTTCTCTATGAGAACGAGTTGATTTACGGGCGTCTTCTGACAATCGACCAGCCGCATCTGATCGAGCGGTATAACCGGGCTCTGACGGCATTTGGCTTCAAGGCAACGAAACTCAAGCAGTTCGACATTGATCGAACTGGCTTTTCGCCTGAGATCGCCACCGAACTGAAAGACCCGTCCTATCTCGATCCGAACGGCGTGAACCGGCGGTTCATTATACTCACACCGGATCAGGCAGTGCTTCCGGTTGTCCACACGCAGTTCTCCAACACATCCCAGTTGATGTACGAGTTCTTCAGCAGCAATGCGCGGGCGATCAATGCGTTGACGATCAAGGATGTGATCTACGGTGAGATCGAGGATACGGTTTCCATCGTCAACGACATAGAGGATCTGCTTTCGATCAATCAGGTCGAATTCCGCGTCCTGTCCGCAGAAAATGTCATGGGGCAAGCGGCAGAACTGCGCTTGCTGGTAGACAAGCTGCAAAACGAACCGAACACGTGGCGCAACAATGACCTGCTCAACCGCATGGTGGAGCTTGCAAAGGTAACTGGTGATATCCGCGAGAATTCGCTGGTTCCGGACAAGGTGGTCTTCCGGCACAGCGCTTTCTGGACCAGCCATTTCGGCGGCGTCTATATTTTTGTCGATGACAATACGACCACGGTCATCGGCGATCCCTCGGCGCCGGGTTTTCGGCGTTCACGCCCATGGCAGGTCAATTACATCTCCATCAAGGACGCCGATCAGGTGTTCCAGTTTCTTGTTTCGACCGGTCGCATCGAGTTGCCGCGCGCATCCTGGGTCGAACAATCCGGCTATCTGGAAAACCGCGGCGAGATGATTATCCGCCATCTCATCCAGACACTTGAGCCGGAGCGGAACCTTGCAGGCATTGACCGCATCTGGCTGCAGACCTGGATCCATGCCAATGCCAGCCTGATCAATCATGACGGGACGTGGCCGTTCCTGAATGCCGTCAAACGCGAAATCGCCCAGACGGGCCAAATCAACCTGTCCGAGATCGATCCGGTACGCCGTTTTCTCGTGGTACGGGCGCTCCCGCGCCATCCCGATGCGTGGCTGGTTAATCAGCTGATCAGTGATTTTGTCCCATGGGATTTCCTGTCGCGCTATGTCTTCAACAAGCAGGGTTTCTACGCCGATTACGGCCGCTGGAACCCTGCCTATCAGGAACACGTTGTCGATATACTCAAAACAACCTATTTGAAGGACAAGGAAGGGCTGCGGAAGCGGCTCTACGGTCTCACCTCCTAGCAAGGATGCACAATGCTCGATCCCGTGATTAACTTCTTCAGCCGGATTTTCTACCTGATCGGACGCGGCATCGGTTATGCGGTCGGGATCGTCCTTTGGCCGTTCCTGTGGGCAGGCAGATGGTACACCCAGCGGGGCTGGATTCTGAAGACCGTCGTCGGAGCGTTTGTGATCCTCTGGATCGGGCTTTATGGCTATTTCTTCTGGGTCACACAGGTCTGGACCAACTTCAATCCGGATTATGTCGCTGCCTACAATTTCGAAAAGCGCGAGGTTGCCGCCGGTGAACCCGTGCCGGCGCAAGCGGCTGATGCGGCACCCAAGAGCTGCGCCCGATCGGCCGTGGTCGAGGTCACAGCCGATCTGACCGATTTCAACGTCAACCAGAATGCCTGGATATCATCCATGCTGCTGTTCAAACTCGGTTTCTTCGGCATATCATGGGACGACACGCCATTCCTTGACAACAAGGCGGCTTTCCAGCGTGGTATCAATTCTGCTGTCCGGCGCACGGGCGTCGAACTCGTTGACACGCTTGGCCGCGTTCGCGGAACCTCGCAGATCGACGGCGATCTGCAGAAAGCTCGCGGCAATCTGCAGTTCACCGAGGATGCCTGGTATTTTGGCCTGAATCCGTTCGGTCCAAAGACACCGACACCGAGCTATTATCGTTCAGCGGTGAAAGATCTCAGGTCGTTCAATTCGAAACTCGAAACCTGCAACGCAATCTTTGATGCGCGGGCCGACAACCTCATCCAGTTCATTGACCGTATCGCCAATGATATAGGTGCCACTTCGGCCATCCTGAAGGACCGTTCCGAGAACAACAATTACGGCTGGTTCGATACCCGCGCCGATGACCGGTTCTGGTTCGCCTACGGTCAGCTTTATGCTTACTACGGCCTGATGAACGCGGCGCAGGTGGACTTCAAGCAGGTCCTGCAGGAGAAGCACCTGACACCGCTGTGGGATGGTATGGACGGGCAGTTGCGCTCAGCGCTCAACATCAGGCCGTGGATCATCGCCAATGGCAGCGAGGGCGGATGGTTGTTGCCCAACCACCTGACAACCATGGGTTTCTATATTCTGCGCGTGCGTTCCAATCTGATTGATATCAAGCAGGTTTTGCAGCAATAAGTAGACTTGATCAGGTAAAATGCTATACTTTGCCTTGGAGTGAGGGCGAGCTTTCGCCCACCCTCTTTCCTGTTACATGAATTGGATCCGGAGGATCACTTGCCAGCGATTCCGGATCCGTTTCATTTCCAGGGTGATGCTGAAGGGCCTAAACCACATCTTGTCACCTCCAAAGTCGAGAGCATGGCTGATGCCACAGTCGGAGCAGCCAATCTCCTCCGATACACCGCTGGCCCGGTGCCGTTGCTTTTGTCCTCAACACGTCCATTGATGATGGAGTTATTCCGGTTCGGCAACGAACGGGGAGTTGTATGAAGATGCGTATCCGGTTGCAGATTGCTTAGACTGGCAGGTGTGTCGTTTCCTTGACTTCTTCCATGACCGCATAGGTGTGTGTCTCGCGCACCCCCGGCAGTGAAAGCAGCGCGTCGGAGAGGAAACGCCGATAATGCTCCATGTCAGCGACGCGCGCCTTGATCAGGTAGTCGAAACCACCGGCAACCATGTGGCATTCCATGACATCGGGGTTGCGGCGCGTTGCTGCAGCAAAGGTCGCGAAAACATCAGGCGTGGTGCGATCCAGCTTGATTTCGACAAAGACCAGCATTGCACGGTCGAGCTTTTTCGGCGACAGTCTGGCGGTGTAGCCAAGAATATAGCCATCCCTCGTCAGGCGCTTCACCCGCTCTGTGGTGGCTGTTTGGGAAAGGCTGATACGCTCGGATAATTCGGTGTTGGAGAGCCGTCCGTCCTTCTGCAGCTCGCGCAAAATGCGCCGGTCCAAGCTGTCCAAATTTTTCATTTCTAAAACACCCCGTATTTTTAGTTTTTTACGCTGCCACAGGAGCGTTCATTGGTGAGAATAACCAAGTGGAATAGATTATATGGGAAAAATCAATAAGGGGAAGCCTGATGACCAGACCGTTGCCGTCTTCAAACGATTTTAATGCACCATATGCTGTTGATGATCAGCAATTGGTTGCATCGCTGCTGAAAACCATTGCCCTGCCTGAAGACGTCAATCGCCGTATCGATGCGCGCGCGAGCAAATATATCGCCACGATTCGCAAGGAAGCCAGCGGTATAGGCGGTGTCGAGGATTTTCTGCGCGAATATGGGCTTTCCACCCGTGAAGGTCTGGCCCTGATGGTGCTCGCCGAAGCCTTGCTGCGCGTACCGGATGCCGCAACACAGGACAAGCTGATTGAAGACAAGCTGAAGCAGGGCAAATGGTCAGAGCATGAGCCAAGCGGCGATACCTGGTTTGTATCGGCATCTGCCTGGGCGCTTGGTCTCTCCGCCAAAGTGATCAAGCCCGGTGAGACGCCGGAAGGAGTGATTTCCTCGCTGGTCAAGCGCATCGGTCTTCCTACTGTCCGCACCGCGACCAAGCAGGCCATGCGCTATCTCGGCCACCACTTCGTGCTCGGCGAAACCATCAAGGATGCGCTGAAGCGTGCTGCTTCGAACGAAGCCAAGGGCTATCGCCATTCCTTTGATATGCTGGGCGAGGGCGCCCGGACGCGCAAGGACGCGCGCGGCTATTTCAAATCCTATTCCGATGCCATCGATGCGATCGGTCGTGCAACGGGTAACAAGAAGCTGCCGGACCGCATGGGCATTTCCGTCAAGCTCTCCGCGCTGCATCCGCGTTATCTGGCCACACATCATGATCAGGTCATGGCCGAGCTGGTACCGGATCTGCTGGCGCTGGCGCAGAAGGCCAAATCCTACGATCTCAATTTCACCGTTGATGCCGAAGAAGCCGACCGGCTTGAGCTGTCGCTTGATGTCATCGACCGTGTTTTCGCCGATCCGTCACTGGATGGCTGGGACGGGTTCGGTCTGGCCATTCAGGCCTATCAGAAGCGGGCGCTTGAAGTAATCGACCACATCGACCGGCTCGCTGCACGCCACAACCGCAAGATGATGGTGCGTCTGGTCAAGGGGGCATACTGGGATACGGAGGTGAAGCGGACACAGGAGCGTGGTCTGCCCGATTATCCCGTGTTTACCCGCAAGCCCGCAACCGACGCGTCCTATATGGCCTGTGCCAAGCGCATGCTCGATGCACGGCCGCGCATATTCCCGCAATTTGCCACCCACAACGCGCTGACCGTCGCCATGATCCTGGAAATGGCCGGTGACGACAAGACCGGGTTTGAGTTCCAGCGCCTGCACGGGATGGGTGAAAGCCTGTACAAACAGATCACGGAAAAGGACGAGAAAATCGCCTGCCGTATCTACGCGCCCGTTGGCGGTTATCGTGACCTTCTGGCCTATCTCGTTCGTCGACTTCTTGAAAACGGCGCCAATTCTTCCTTCGTCTCGGTGGTCGGCGACAGCAATGTACCGATTGCGGATTTGCTGGTGCGTCCGGCGGAAAAGCTCAATGACGGCAGGGGCTATCGCCATCCGCATATCCCTCTGCCCGCCAAAATCTACGGCAAGCGCACCAATTCGGCCGGTGTTGAGCTTGGTGATCGCAAGGAGCTGGCTACGCTCCTGAGCGGAATTGCCAAGGCGTCCCGCACAGTCAGCGCCGTGCCGCTGATCGAAGGTGTGAAAGCTTCGGGCAAAGCACAGAACGTGATTTCGCCGGTTAACGGTACAGCTGTCGGTACGGTGGTATTCGCGACTGCCGATGAAGCGGCAAAAGCGGTTGGCATCGCCAAAAAGAGCTTTGTCTCGTGGTCGCGCGTGCCGGTTGAAACCCGCGCCAAGGCTTTGGAAAAGGCGGGGGACCTTCTGGAAAGCAATCGCGATCTGCTGATGGATCTTCTTTCGCGTGAAGCCGGCAAGACGCTTGATGACGGTATTGCCGAGATTCGTGAAGCGGTGGATTTTTGCCGCTACTATGCCGCTGAAGCGCGTCGTCAGTTTGCGGCCGACAAAGCCATGCCCGGTCCGACAGGCGAAGACAACAAACTGCGCCATCGCGGGCGGGGTGCCTTCGTCTGCATCAGCCCATGGAATTTCCCGCTGGCGATTTTCCTGGGGCAGGTCACGGCGGCACTTGCTGCGGGGAATACGGTTGTAGCAAAGCCCGCGGAACAGACACCGCTGATCGCCTATGAAGCCATCCGGCTCCTGCACGAAGCGGGTGTACCGAAAGATGCGGTGCTGTATGTTCCAGGCGATGGCTCCGTTGGTGCAGCGCTGACATCCCACGCGGATATTGCCGGCGTTGCCTTCACCGGCTCGACCGATACGGCCTGGGCCATCAACCGCACGCTTGCGGCGAAGAAGGGCCCGATCGTTCCGCTGATCGCCGAGACGGGCGGCCTTAACGGAATGATCGTCGATGCCACCGCCTTGTCGGAACAGGTTGCGGACGATGTTGTCATGTCCGCCTTCCGCTCCGCTGGCCAGCGCTGCTCGGCCCTGCGCATCCTCTACCTGCAGGAAGATATTGCCGACAACATGCTCGAAATGATCGAAGGCGCGGCACGCGAGCTGACACTTGGCGATCCGTCGCTGGCGTCCACCGATATCGGTCCGATCATCGATCAGGCGCAGCGCGATATGCTCGCTGCCCATATAGCCGCAATGCGCAAGAGCCAGAAGGTTCGCTATGCCGGTGCAGCTCCAGACGAGGGACTGTTCTTTGCCCCGCATATTGTCGAACTCAATCATGCGGAAGTACTGGAAAAAGAGGTTTTTGGGCCGGTTCTGCACGTAGTACGCTGGAAGGCCAAGGATCTCGACAAGGTGCTCGACCAGATCGCCTCGACCGGTTACGGCCTGACCTTTGGCCTGCACACACGCATCGAAGCGACAGTTGCCAAGGTCATCGACCGGCTCGATGTCGGCAATGTCTATGTCAACCGCAACACGATCGGCGCGGTTGTCGGGACACAGCCCTTCGGAGGCTCGGGTCTTTCCGGCACAGGTCCCAAGGCGGGCGGACCGTCGTATCTGACACGGTTTGCGCTGGAACAGGTGGTCTCGGTCAATACGGCTGCTGCAGGCGGCAATGCCAGCCTGATCGCCATGGGCGAATAAACGGAAAAACCACTGAAAAAGATGTGCAATTGGGGATAGTGAGCCGCTCGCTATCCCCATTTCGTTTCCACGATGCTATTTGGCGTATTCACGATAGGGAGGATATGCCGATGGTTGCCGTTAAGTCCGATATTGAGATTGCGCGCGCCGCGAGCAAAAAGCCGGTGCTTGAGATCGGTGCAAAGATCGGTATCTCGCCTGAACATCTCGTTCCCTATGGTCACGACAAGGCGAAACTCTCAGCGGAATTCATTCGCTCGAAGCATGGTGCCAAGGACGGCAAGCTGATCCTCGTAACGGCCGTCAGTCCGACACCCGCTGGTGAAGGCAAGACGACAACCACGGTTGGTCTCGGGGATGGTCTCAATCGCATCGGCAAGAAGGCGATTGTCTGCATCCGCGAGGCTTCGCTTGGCCCCTGTTTCGGTATCAAGGGTGGTGCGGCCGGCGGCGGTTATGCACAGGTCATCCCGATGGAAGACATCAATCTGCATTTCACCGGCGATTTTCACGCCATCACCTCGGCGCACAATCTGCTCGCAGCCATGATCGACAATCACGTCTATTGGGGCAATGAACTCAATCTTGACACGCGCCGCGTTACCTGGCGGCGGGTGATGGACATGAATGACCGCGCGCTTCGCGACATCGCGTCGTCGCTGGGCGGGGTGGCCAACGGGTTCCCGCGTGAATCTGGTTTTGACATCACGGTGGCTTCCGAAGTCATGGCCATTCTTTGCCTTGCAACGGATTTACAGGACCTGGAGCGGCGGCTGGGCGATATCATCATCGGCTATCGGTTCGACAAGACCGCCGTTTATGCGCGCGATCTTAAGGCAGACAAGGCGATGGCTGTTCTCCTGAAAGACGCCATGCAGCCTAATCTGGTACAGACGCTTGAAAACAATCCGGCCTTTGTGCATGGCGGGCCATTTGCCAATATTGCCCATGGCTGCAATTCCGTCGTTGCGACGACGACGGCGCTCAAGCTTGCGGATTATGTGGTGACGGAAGCCGGTTTCGGCGCGGATCTCGGCGCTGAAAAATTCTTCAATATCAAATGCCGCAAAGCGGGATTGAAACCGGCCGCTGCCGTCATCGTGGCCACGGTCCGTGCCATGAAGATGCATGGCGGTGTTGCCAAGGACGATCTCGGTCTTGAAAACGTGGCGGCAGTGAAGGCGGGCTGTGCCAATCTCGGCCGCCACATGGAAAATGTCCGGCAGTTTGGAGTGCCGGTCGTGGTGGCGATCAATCATTTCAGCGCCGATACGGATGCCGAGATCGAAACGGTGAGGAGTTTCGTTGCGGCCCACGGTGCAGAAGCCATCCTTTGCAAGCACTGGGCGCAGGGATCGGCCGGCATCGAAGAGCTTGCACACAAGGTGGTTTCTCTTGCCGAAAGCGGCGCGGCGCAGTTCTCGCCGCTCTATGAAGATGACATGTCTCTGTTCGACAAGATCGAGACGGTGGTCAAGCGCATATATCGCGGTGCGGAGGCTGACGCTGATGCCAGCGTGCGCGAGCAACTGCGGCAATGGGAGGCGGCGGGTTATGGCCATCTTCCCGTCTGCATGGCCAAGACGCAATATTCGTTCTCAACCGATCCGCGTTTGCGCGGCGCTCCCGTCAATCATGTGGTGCACGTGCGTGAAGTGCGGCTGTCCGCGGGCGCAGGATTTGTCGTTGCGATCTGTGGTGAGATCATGACCATGCCCGGCCTGCCGAAGTCGCCTTCGGCCGAACGTATCCATCTCAATGACCAGGGTCTTATCGAAGGACTCTTCTGACCGATTTTTGCACACGTGATTTTTGCTGTTGCAAGCGTCGCCGCGTAACGCTAACAATCACCGCCATGAACACGCGCGTTATTATTTCAAATGGCTGGTGGTGGGCTCGCTGAACGCGGCCACGCAGCCTTTTGCACGCACGTAAAGGGATCAGGGCCGCAACGGGTTTTCCGGGCGGCCTTTTTGTTTGACCGCCTGTACAACCCCCAAGGCCAAATGCAACGGAGTGGAAATGATGATGCATAGAATTGAGGGTGACGTGGAAATATTCGACACTGCAGGCGCTGTCACGATTTCCCGGTCACGTATTGCGACCGCCTATGCCAGCGCAATCGACGGATATGTCGATGCACTGGATGAACGCTGCGGAGCGGTTTTCTCTTCCAACTACGAGTATCCGGGCCGCTATACGCGCTGGGACACCGCCATCATCGATCCCCCGGTCGTCATCACGTCCAACGGGCGGCACATGACGATCGAGGCGCTTAACAAGCGCGGTGAAATCCTGTTGCGGCCGATTCACAAAGCCGTTGCTGCGCTTGCCGAAGTGTCTATATCGGTCGCGAGCGCTACGAAGCTCGACCTCGAAATCGCCCTGCCGAGCCGTGCGTTCACAGAAGAAGAGCGCTCGCGCATTCCTTCAGTGTTTACGGTCTTGCGCGGTATTGTTGCCCTGTTCTTTACGGAGGAAGATGCCAATCTCGGTCTGTACGGTGCATTCGGGTATGATCTGGCTTTCCAGTTCGATCCGATCCAGTACAAGCTGAAGCGTCCGGATGATCAGCGCGATATCGTGCTCTATCTGCCGGATGAAATTCTCGTGGTTGACCATCATGCTGCCAAGGCATGGCTCGACCGTTATGAATATGCGTTTGAGGGCGCCTCCACCGAGGGATTGTCGCGCGAAACCGAATCCAAGGCATTCAAGCCGACCGACAAGATTCCGGGCCGCGGCGATCACAATCCGGGCGACTATGCGGAACTGGTGAAGAAAGCCAAGGAAAGCTTCAAGCGCGGGGACCTCTTCGAGGTGGTGCCGGGGCAGACATTCTATGAGCGTTGCGAGACCAAACCATCGGTCATCTCGCGTCGTCTCAAGGCCATCAACCCATCGCCCTATTCCTTCTACATCAATCTTGGCGACAATGAATATCTCGTTGGTGCGTCGCCCGAAATGTTCGTGCGCGTGGTTGGCCGCCGTATCGAGACCTGCCCGATTTCGGGAACGATCAAGCGCGGTGAGGATGCGATTGCCGACTCAGAGCAGATCATCAAGCTGCTCAACTCGAAGAAGGATGAGTCCGAACTTACCATGTGTTCCGATGTGGACCGCAACGACAAGAGCCGGGTCTGCGAGCCGGGTTCCGTGCGTGTCATCGGCCGTCGCCAGATCGAAATGTATTCGCGCCTCATCCACACGGTGGATCACATTGAAGGCCGTCTGCGCGAGGATATGGATGCCTTTGACGGGTTCCTGTCGCATGCATGGGCTGTAACGGTGACCGGAGCGCCAAAGCTCTGGGCCATGCGTTTCATCGAAGAGAATGAACGCAGCCCGCGTGCCTGGTACGGCGGCGCGATCGGCATGGTCAATTTCAATGGCGACATGAATACCGGTCTGACACTGCGCACCATCCGCATCAAGGACGGCATTGCGCAGGTGCGGGCAGGGGCAACGTTGCTGTTCGATTCCATTCCGGAAGAGGAAGAGGCAGAAACGGAACTCAAGGCTTCAGCGATGATTGCGGCGGTGCGTGACGCACACAAGACCAATATCCCTGCGGAAGAACGTGCTGTCGCGCGAGTCGGTGAAGGTCTGTCCATCCTGCTCGTGGATCACGAAGATTCATTCGTCCACACGCTGGCCAATTATTTCCGCCAGACGGGTGCAACCGTGACCACTGTCCGCACGCCGGTACCCGATGAAATCTTTGACCGGTTGAAGCCTGATCTGGTCGTGCTTTCGCCAGGGCCGGGCACGCCCGAGGATTTTGACTGCAAGGCGACGATCAAAAAAGCGCGCAAACGCGATCTGCCGATCTTCGGTGTCTGTCTCGGATTGCAGGCACTCACCGAAGCCTATGGCGGTTCGCTCCGGCAGTTACATGTTCCGATGCATGGAAAACCGTCACGTATCCGCATTACAAAGCAGGGCAAGATTTTTTCCGGTCTGCCGAAGGAAATCACGGTTGGGCGCTATCACTCGATCTTTGCCGATCCGGTCCGCTTGCCGGATGAGTTTATTGTAACGGCGGAAACGGAGGATGGGGTCATCATGGCTTTCGAGCACAAGAGTGAACCGATTGCGGCGGTGCAATTCCATCCGGAATCGATAATGACCCTTGGACACAATGCGGGTATGCGCATGATCGAGAACGTGGTGGCACATCTGCCGCGCAAGGCAAAGGAACGGGCTGCCTGATGGAAGGTGAAAATGTCGTCCAGCGACTGGCGTTCTGGTCGATCTTCATCGGCATCGGCGTGCTGGCACTGAAATATGCCGCCTATCATGTCACTGGCTCTGTCGCGCTCTATTCCGATGCGCTGGAATCGATTGTGAACGTGGTGGCAGCGCTCGCAGCGTGGTGGGCGATTCGTGTCAGTCACAAGCCAGCCGACCAGAATCACCCCTTCGGGCACCACAAGGCCGAGTATTTTTCGGCCGTGCTCGAAGGGGTGCTGATCGTTGTCGCGGCGCTGTTGATTCTGCGGGAAGTCTGGTCCGCATGGGAAACGCCGAAAGTCATGGACGAACCGTGGCTGGGTCTGGCGATCAATGGCATTGCGTCTGGGATCAATGCTCTTTGGGCCACCTTGCTGATCAGCCGTGCCCGCAGCCATAAATCCCCGGCTCTCCTCGCGGACGGCAAACATATCATGACGGATGTGGTGACATCGATCGGTGTGTTCATCGGCCTTGTTGGTGCTGTAGTCACCGGCTGGACAATCCTCGATCCGCTGCTTGCCGTCATCGTTGCACTCAATATTCTCTGGCAGGGCTGGAATGTGATCGGGTCTTCCGTGCAGGGGCTGATGGACGTCGGTGTGCCGACCGAAGAAACCATGCGCATCCGTGATATCATCTCGGCCAATGCCGGTGGCGCGCTTGAGGTGCATGATCTGAAGACGCGTATTGCCGGGCGTGTAACTTTTATCGAGTTTCATCTGGTCGTTCATGCCAGAATGAGCGTGGGTGATGCGCATGTTATTTGCGACCGGATGGAAAACGCGCTTATGCAGCAGATTCCCGAATCGAGCGTCGTTATCCACGTGGAGCCTGAAGAAGAGGCAAAACTGCCGATCGGCACCGCCGCTGTTCCCTTCGCCTGAAACAAACTTCACCGGGAAAATCGCCAAAATCGATGCTTGACTGCAACATTTGTCACGCAATGTTTCGGTCCGTCATGATTTCGTTACAATTATATTGACATAGGGTGTCTGCCGGACGACATGGTCGTTCAGCAATGCAATTCTCCATTCATGATGCAACGCCGGGGGCGTGGGTCAGGGGACAAATAATTTGGCGGCAAGCATCAATTCCTTTGAGAATCGAGCGCCAACAACGCATGGCAGCGCCGAGCGGACAACCGCGGCTGTTTACAAAGTTAGTTAACCTTTAACTGTCAGGATTAACTTATGGGTAAACCGTATCTTTATGCACTGATTGCTGGTCTTTCTCTTGCCGGGGCATACCCTGCCAGCGCCAGTGTTACGGCTGATTGTGACAAGCCCGTCGTGACGAAGGCTCAGATTTTGACCGGTGCGGTTGATCCACTTGCCAATACAGGTAAAAATAGCACCGGCGCCTGCGTGCAGAAACCGCAGGCTGCTATGGCAGCGCCTGAAAAGGCGAAGCCTATCAATATCGTTGCAACAGGCAGTGCAGGCATCTTGAAAAAGGCAGTCAAAGGCGAAATTCTTCCACAGGGCGAGAGTGCGCTGCGCGATGATCTTGCATTCAAATATCGTATCTACCGGCCGGAAGATCCGAACGGCGATACGATGGTTCTTCTGCACGGTTCGGGTCAGGATGAAACAAGCCTTGTATCGCTGGCCACGAAGATCGCGCCGAACGCCCTGCTGCTCGCCGTTCGCGGCCGCATCGTGCAGGATGGCACCAGCCGTTGGTACCGCCGCCTGACACCTGTCAGTTTCGACCAGAAGGACATCCACTTCGAGGCGAAGGCGTTTGCCGGCTTTTTGAAGCAGGCTACGGAGAAGTACAAGATCGATCTGAAGCGCACGACCTATCTCGGCTATTCGAATGGTGCAAATCTCGTCGGTGCCGTGATGATGCTCTATCCGGATATGGTCAAGCAGGCGGTGCTTCTGCGCTCGATGCCAGTGCTGACAGAGAACACCGATGCCAATCTTGCCGGTGCACGTGTTCTCACGGTTTCCGGTGCGTCCGATCAAACCTATGCACCGTTTGCCCCGGCACTGGAGACCTTGCTGCGAACACACGGCGCACTCGTCGAAGCGCGTTCGATCAAGTCCGATCATGGGCTCGGCAGTGATGACGTGAAAGTTGTCAGCGAGTGGCTTTCGGGAGCGACCGCCCAGTTGAAGAAGAACTGAGTTCTCTCCAAACACCCTCTTGCATCCGGCCAGACAGTCGTTTAATTGTCTGGCCCATGGAAACGCGCCAGACACATCAGTCGTCTTTTGCCAAATCCGCTTTTGCGGGTTTGACTAGCCGCGCCTATCTCCTTCCGCTACTTCTCGACCTTATCGGCGATCGCCGGGCTCGTTGAGAGGAGCGTCCGGCGGTCGAAAGTGCCGCCAGGCTTTTTGCTCCTTACCCCTTTACAAGACCATTCCAACGCTTGAAAAAGTGCCGCACGAGCGCCACAGATGCGCAGACGGCCGGAAACGAGAAGCAAATGACCGATATGACCGCTCCCCGCATTGTGGGTATGCCCGATGCCCGCAAAAAGTACGAACCCTATCCCACGGTTGACCTGAAAGACCGGCAATGGCCGTCAAAGCGCATTGAAAAAGCACCGATCTGGTGTTCCGTCGATTTGCGCGACGGCAATCAGGCATTGATCGATCCTATGGGACACGACCGCAAGGTGCGCATGTTCGCGCTGTTGCTCGATATGGGTTTCAAGGAAATCGAGATCGGCTTTCCATCAGCCTCGCAGACGGATTTCGACTTTGCCCGCTGGTGCATAGAGGAAGGCAATGTTCCTGACGATGTATCGCTGCAGGTTTTGGTGCAATGCCGTCCGGAACTGATCACCCGCACCTTTGAATCGTTGCAGGGTGCGAACAAGCCGATCGTCCATTTCTATAATTCGACCAGTGAACTGCAGCGGCGGGTTGTGTTCAATAAGGATGTCAGTGGCATCAAAACCATTGCTACGGATGCGGCCAAGATGATCACCGACATGGCCGCCAAAGCCGGTGGCGGCTTCCGCTTCCAATATTCACCGGAGAGCTTTACCGGTACCGAACTCGAAGTGGCTTTGGAAATTTGCAATGCGGTAACGGAAATCGTCAAACCGACACCAGAGAACAAGCTCATCATCAATCTGCCGTCGACGGTCGAAATGTCGACGCCGAACATCTATGCCGACCGCATCGAGTGGATGTGCCGTCAGCTCGACAACCGCGAAAACCTGATCATTTCGTTGCATCCGCATAATGATCGCGGAACGGGCATTGCCACGACGGAACTTGGCTTGATGGCCGGTGCCGACCGCGTGGAAGGCACCTTGTTCGGCAATGGCGAGCGTACGGGCAATGTTGATATCGTTACCCTGGCATTGAACATGTTCACGCAGGGTGTCGACCCCGAAATTGATTGCTCCGATATCAACCGGATGAAGGAAGTCTATGAATATTCCAACCAGCTGGTGATTCCGGAACGTCACCCTTATGTGGGCGAACTGGTCTATACGGCTTTCTCCGGCTCGCATCAGGACGCGATCAACAAGGGCATGAAGGCGATCAAACAGGCCAACAAGGAATTGTGGGAAGTGCCCTATCTGCCCATCGATCCGCAGGACGTTGGACGCAGCTATGAAGCGATCATCCGCATCAATTCCCAGTCGGGCAAGGGCGGTCTCGCCTATATCCTGCAGGCTGATTATGGCATCAACCTGCCGCGCGGCATGCAGGTGGAGTTCCGTGATGACATCCAGCACATCACTGACGAGGAAGGCAAAGAGATGCCGTCCAAGCAGATTTATCAGCGATTCCTCGAGCTTTATGTAGATCAGCCGGATGCACGCCTGAAATTTGTGGATCACCACACCTATCCGGACACGGAGCACAAGGGCATGCGCATCCTCTCCGCCGAAATTACCGACCGCGGCGAGACGAAGCGGATCGAGGGCAGGGGCACAGGCCCGGTCGATGGCTTCATCGATGCTCTGTCACATTATCTCGGCTTTAAGCTCTCGGTTGCCAATTACTCCGAGCATTCGCTCCAGCACGGTTCCGATGCGGCGGCCATCAGCTACATGGAAATCGAGCATCCCAATGGCAAGATTTTCGGGGCGGGCATCAACAAGAGCATTGTTGCCGCCTCGCTTGAAGGCATTGTCTCGGCTGCCAACCGCATCATCGGTAAGTAAGTTGAACACCTTGAAAGGGCCGCTGAGAAGCGGCCTTTTTGTTGTCGGGAGAGTGTCATGCACCAGTTGCACGCAATCGAGATGGGCGAGGGAGCGGGAACGTCCGTCGTGTTCCTGCACGGGTTTGGCGGGACGGCAGCGAGCTGGCATATCGTGCAAAAGGCGGTCAGTGAAACGCATTCGACCATCGCGTTCGACCTGCCCGGCCACGGCACCTCGCTCGACTATCCCGATGCGGTGACAGCGCGCCATTTCGCCGAGGCGGTTATTGATGAATTCAACAGGCGAAACATTCGCAAAGCCCATCTGGTCGGTCATTCAATGGGGGGTGCAACCGCTGCTCTGGTGGCGGTCTTCGCTCCTGAAAAAGTGGCTTCGCTGACATTGCTTGCCCCGGGTGGTTTCGGACCTGATATCAATGGCCGGTTGCTCCGCCATTATGCTGCTGCCCGCACATATGATGCCCTTGAGACTGCTCTGGAAGGCATGTTCGGCTGGCGCAGCCCTGTCGATGAAGAGGTGATCAGCCGGGATGTGGCGCTTCGCCAAAAAGCCGGACAAATCGAGCGGCTCAATGCCATTGGCGCCCGGATGATGAAGGATGGGATGCAGGGGACAATTCCGCGGGAATACCTTGAGGCATTCGTCATGCCGGTCACCGTCGCCTGGGGTAGGCTCGACAATGTTCTGCCCCTGTATCAGTCGGAAGGGCTGCCGCAGCATTTTTCCGTACATCGTTTTGATGGGGTCGGACACATGCTGATCGAAGAGATTCCCGACCAGGTCATCCGTCTGGTTTCTGCAACTGTGCGTACAGGCTGAATTCGAACAAGTTTCTGGTGCAATGGCACGGGCATGTTGTTAATGATGCCTTAACCCTCCTTGCTGGAAACGCCCATGAGTGAGATGCGAGACAAGATCCCGGATGACAGACGCAGGCTTGGCGATGCCATTCGCGGTGCCCAGGTGGCGGCAGCCGATCGCGGTGATGTCGTCATTGACATGAAGGAAGCGGATCTCGCGAGAATCGAGATTCTGGCTCAAGATCTCAAGCCGGTTTTCGATGAGGTGCCGGCTGACGACGAGCAATGGGATTTCGCTATTTCCACCGGGTTGCAGCCTCGCCTGTGGATCGATGCCACGGCGCACGTAATGATGGGGCGGGACCGGCGTACCTATCGTTTTGTCCGTGACACCCGGCTTGGCCGGTTTGTTCTCGCCGAGTCGACCGATGTAAAGCTCATCTCCGATGCAGTTACTACCTACATTGCAGAACGAATTGTCGAGCGCCAGCGCCTGATGGAGGGTGAACGGATCAATCTTCGCCCTGAAGTTTCCGATGCAGTGCCGACCGGCCAACCGGACGCAGTTCCCCAAGCGATGGCTGCTCCGGTTTTTCAGGGCCGCCGGCATCGCTCCATGGTGAATGATTTGGTCAATGCAGTGATCTGGCTTCTGATCGGAGCGCTTGCTGGTGCTGGTGCCTTGCTGGCTTTTTTCTGGGACCGGCTGGCGCCGTATTTCTGATCATCAGACGGGAGCAGAAACCTCTCCCACCCGGAGATCATGCTCCGCTATCGTTTCGATTGTCATTGCGGCATCCACAATACCGCGTTCGGTCATGCGGCACGACCACCCGGCGTTTGTCTTTTCAATGGCAAAGATATTGAAGCGTGCTGCCGGTTTGTGTGCGCCGAAACTCTGGCTGGCGGAAGGGACGCAAACGACAGGTATCTTCCAATCGGGCCCATTGATCTCGTAGCGCGTCGCCAGATGGGTGTGTCCATGCAGGACGAGTTCTGCCCCATGCTGCCGCACGGTTCGCTGAAACAGCCCGATACCCAGCAATCGCTTGTGTGCAGGCGCGGCTCCACGCACGGGGGGATGGTGGATCATGATCACCCGAAAAAGTCCGCGCTTGCCGGTCTCGTCAAGGATTTCGCCCAACCGCCGCGCCTGTCGGTCGCGCAGATCGCCGGTTGCCATGAAGGGTGCCGTTGCGCGAGCGGACGAGACGCCGATCAATGCGACATCGCCGCGAACCCTCAAATAGGGGAACTCGACGGGACGGTGTTCGGCCGCCTCGCGATCTCCCAGCATCCATGGGCCCCAATAACGCCGTGTCTTTTTCAAAGCGCCCGGCACATAGGCATCGTGATTGCCCGGCACCACGGAAACATCCGCCGGATTGCCAAGTGTTTTCAGCCAGCGCTCGGCCGTTTCCAGTTCCTCGTCCAGCGCGAGATTGACAAGATCCCCGGTGACGGCCAGATGGTCCGGCGCCTGCGCCTTCAAATCAGCAACGAGCGTATCGAGTGTACCACCTGTCATCGAGCCCTTACGATTGGATCGCCAGTTGATATAGCCGGTGATGCGCTTCGAAACCAGCTCGCGCAGGGTCAGTGCGGGCAAGGGCGACAGGTGGATATCGGATATGTGAGCAAGGCGGAACATTATTTCAGCTTTAAGAGAGTGTAGCGTAGGAATCCAGTGTTAGAACCTTTGTATCGTTACTGGGTTCCCATTTAGGACCGGTGAAATGGCTGACAAAAGCGTGAAATGGCGTCATCGCCTGTTTCACACCTATTTCCTGCTGAAACGTCCAATGACATTGGGCGCGCGCGGTGTGATCCTTGACGAGGCGGCACAAACCGTCTTTCTCGTCAGACATACCTATGTGCCCGGCTGGCAGTTTCCGGGTGGCGGTGTGGAAACAGGCCATACGTTCGAGCAAACGCTTACGAAAGAGCTGATGGAGGAGGGCAATATCGAACTGACCGGCAGGCCACAGCTTTTTGCCATCTATCACAATGCACATGCTTCGAAGCGCGATCATGTCGCGCTCTATGTCTGCCGGTCGTTCCGGCAGACCACACCGCGTCTGCCGGACCGCGAAATCGCCGAAGCCGGTTTCTTCCGGCTCGATGCCCTGCCGGAAGGCACGACGGCTGCCACGCGGCGCAGGCTTGCCGAAGTTCTCGATGGGGCAGAGGTCCCTCTCACTTGGTGAGGGTCAGAACCGGTCCCGGTCATGGGCCGCGGTAAAATCCAGTTCCGGCCCCTTGGGAATGATGCCCGTCGGGTTGATCGTTTTGTGACTGCCGTAATAGTGCGCCTTTATGTGCAGCAAGTTTACGGTCCCGGCCACTCCGGGCACCTGATAGAGGTCGCGGGTATAATTCGAAAGGTTCGGATAGTCGCCAATGCGCTGCCGGTTGCATTTGAAATGGCCGACATAAACAGGGTCGAAGCGCAGCAGGGTTGTGAACAGCCGCCAATCGGCCTCTGTCAGCTGATTTCCCGTGAGATAGCGCTGTTTGCCAAGGCGTTCTTCCAATTGGTCGAGCGTGGCAAACAGTTGATCAAAGGCTTCCTCGTAGGCTTCCTGTGTGGTGGCAAAACCTGCGCGATAAACGCCATTGTTGATGTAGGGATAGACGAGTGCATTGATGGCGTCGATCTCGTCGCGTCGGGCTTCCGGATAGAAATCCGGCGATGCATCGCCAAAGGCATTGAATGCCGTGTTGAGCATGCGGATGATTTCCGATGACTCGTTTGAAACGATGGTATTCTGCTGTTTATCCCATAGGACCGGCACGGTCACACGGCCGGAATAGGCGGGATCAGCGCGTGTGTAGACTTCATAGAGCCGTTTGAAGCCGAAGAGATGGTCCGGGGTGGCTCCGTCCCTGGCGTTGAAGGTCCAGCCTTCGGTGCCCATGAAGTGATCGACCACGGATACGGAAATGACGTCCTCAAGTTTTTTCAGCGCCCGGAAAATCAATGTACGGTGCGCCCATGGGCAGGCATAGGAAACATAGAGATGGTAGCGCCCGGTCTCGGCCTTGAAACCACCGGTGCCCGAAGGTCCGGCTGAGCCGTCCACTGTCACCCAATTTCGGAATTGCGATTCCGAGCGGATGAAACGCCCGCCGCTGTCCTTGGTGTCATACCACTGGTCGTGCCACTTGCCGTCAATCAGAAGACCCATGTCATACTCCCTGTCCAGCACTGTACTGTGCCGGCGATCCTAACCGTATTTGTATTCCGTCGCCTATACCTAGACACAAATGCCGTTCAAACCAGCTTTGCGGAGGTGAACAGTGCGTCACTTTTTGTGCTGGTCGAGAGAAATTCGGTTTACGCCGCGCTGCTGAGATGCTACGCGGAAAAAAAGGAGACATTTTGTGACAGGATACCTGTTCATCCGACGATGAAACCCGAACCGGCGCTTGAACAGCGCGGCGGACGTTCCTGTGTTGGCCGGAAGGCCATTGTCTACTCCTTTATGAAGATACCCAGCATGCTGACCCATGTCGTGACCTACGCGCCGGAAGAACCGGTGCACGATGCTGCCATCGAAGATATCAACAAAGAAGCCTTTGGACCGGGACGGTTTACCCGCGCCGCCTATCGCATCCGCGAGGGTGGACCACACGACCGCGATCTCTCCTTTGTGGCGCTCAATGGCGATTATGTCGTGGGATCGGTCCGGCTGACACCGATCCTTGTCGGCACTGCGCCGGCAATGCTGCTCGGACCGCTTGCTGTGCGGCCCGCCTGGAAGAAGCAGGGCATCGGTGCGGCGCTCATGCGCAAATCCATGGAAACGGCGCGTCTTGCCGGTCACAGGCTGATCATTCTGGTGGGTGACGAGCCTTACTATGCGCCCTTCGGTTTCCGGCAGATTGTGGGGCACCAGATCGAAATGCCGGCCCCTGTCGAACCGTCGCGCTTTCTTGCCTGCGAGCTTACGCCGCGTGCGCTGAAGGACGTTCAGGGGCGGGTAAGGCATGCAGGCGTTGACGGTCAGTAGATCGGTTTTCACCGGCCTTCGCGATACCACATGCTGCCAAGCACCAGGATCATTGCCGCCAGACCGAGGAAACCCGAGAACAACGGCAGGCGATTGACACTTTTCAGTACGGTTTCATTTGTTGGCCGCAGGCCGATCCAGTTGTCGCCGCTGGCACTGGCAAAACCGCGTGATGCGACAATACTGGGCACGTCGATGGACGGCTGATCAGCGGTTGCGCGCAAGCGGCGCGTACCGCCGCCGCTCTCGCGGGCCAGACCATCAAGCTTGTCCGTGGTTGATACGTTGTCGGCAAATTCCGGTGCATCGACCGGTCCCACATGGGCGAGTGTCGTCTGATCGCCGTTGGCCACCTGAAACAGCCCGATTTCCGTTGTAGGCACCGAGGCGGTGAACACGCCCGGTTCTGTTTCGGTGAGCGGGATATTCTGCCGCTTGCCCGATGGCGTGATGATGCTCGCCTGTTCGGCGGTCTTCTTCATTGTCTGACGGCGGATTTCGAGATTCCGGCCACTGCCGGTTGCCGTCAGCGCTTCCTCTTCCAGTTCCGGTTCTTTCATCAGCCAATGGGCGATCCGGCGGTAGAGCGCCGCATGCGGGCCGCCGCCTTCAAAACCACGGGCCCAAAGCCAACCCTGATCGGAAAGAAACATGCCGACACGGCCTTCACCGATGCGGTTGAGCACCAGCAATGGCTTGTCACCGGCATTCATGACAACGGAACCTTCCGGCTGATTGACATCGATGACACGGAACCAGCGGCTCCACTGCGGCGGTTCCTGCGTGCTGCCTTCAAGACCGCGGGTCACAGGGTGACGTTTGCCGTCCTCGCTCAAACGCGGATAGAACGCTTTTTCGGTAACCTCTCCGGTCGGTGTTGCGGGCAGTACGGTCAGGAGCGGGGTATTGGCGATCGACACGTTGCCCGCATATTCAGGGCCGGCGGCAATCAGCAGCGCGCCGCCCTTCTGCACGTAGTCGTTGATGTAGTCATAATAGAGCAGCGGCAGCACATCACGGTGCTGATAGCGGTCGAAAATAATCAGATCGAACTGGTCGATCTTCTCGACAAACAACTCACGGGTCGGAAAAGCAATCAGCGACAGTTCATTGATCGGCGTGCTGTCCTGTTTTTCAGGCGGGCGCAGAATGGTGAAGTGGACGAGATCCACCGAAGCATCGGATTTCAGAAGATTGCGCCAGGTCCGCTCACCATTGTGGGGCTCGCCGGATACCAGCAGAACCTTGAGATTCTCGCGGATACCGTCAACCATGGCAACCGCGCGGTTGTTCACCTCGGTCAGTTCATTGGGAACGGCATCGACTGCAAGCTCGACAATATTGACACCGGCGCGGGGCAGCGTCACCTCAAGTGGCATCTCCTCGCCGATGATTGCATCCTGCGTTGTTACTTCATTGCCATTGACGCGAACAGTCACGCGCGCCCGGCCGCCTTGCGGCTCACCGGCTGCCGTGACCTTGTAGGTCATCTGCTGCGGCTTGCCGGTAATACCAAAACGCGGGGCACGGACGAACTGCACGCGCCGGTCGATCTCGCCGGGCCTGCCGGTAATGAGACCATGCACCGGTGCATTGAAACCAAGCCCGGCAACACTGTTCGGGATATCATGAACCTGACCGTCGGTGATCATGATGGCGCCGCCGATACGTGACGGCGGAACATCGCGGAATGCACCATTCACTGCCTGGAACAGGCGTGTGGCCGTAGCGTCATCATTCTCGTTGGCGCGATTGGTCTCGACGGTCCGCACCTCGAATTGCGGCAAACGGCCGAGCGCTGCCTGAACCTGTTTGAGCGCTTCCGTTGTATCCGCGGAGCGGTCGCCAATGTCCTGGCTTTGGCTCCGGTCGGCAATCACAGCCACGACACTCTTGAGCGGCTCGCGTTCTTCGTTGATGACGACAGGATTGAACAGAGCCATGGCCAGTGCGGCGACTGCGAGCAAGCGGATCACGCCGCCGCGCTGGCGCAGATAAAGGCCCGCCAATGCAAGCGCCAGCAGGGGCAGAAGCAGCAGCGCCAGAAGCGGTGTCGAGAGAAGGGGCTGGAAATCGAGGGAAAGATACATGTCAGTTCGCCAGCCGCTTCAAGAGTTCAGGTACATGCACCTGATCCGATTTGTAGTTGCCGGTCAGCATGTACATGACGATGTTGATACCCGCGCGATAGGCCAGAACCCGCTGATCGGGATCATTTGGAATTGTTGGAAGCAGAGGCGTGCCGCTGGCATTGACTGCCCACGCCCCGGCAAAATCATTGCCTGTTATCATGATGGGCGAAACCCCGTCGCCAACGCGCACGGGCCTGTCTTTACTGGCTTCCGGTGCCTGTGAAGCCTGTACCCAGAGCTGGCTGCCGCGGAACCGGCCGGGGAAATCCTGCAGGATATAAAAGGCCTTGGTCAGCACGTGATCCGTTGGTACCGGTTCCAACGCGGGTATGTTCAGGCCGGAAAGGATTTCGCGCAGCCGCGCATTGGCCGGAGTGGCGCTGTTGTCAAAACTGATTGCCGCGGCATCCTGATCGCGCGTATCGAAGAGGACGGTGCCGCCCTGTTGCATATAGGCGTCTATCCTGGCGATCGAGGCGGGTGACGGCATTTTGGCAGACGGGTCGATCGGCCAGTAGATCAGCGGGAAGAATGCCAGTTCGTCGCTCTCGGGATTGACCCCGATGGGGTCACCCGGCTCCAGCGCTGTACTGTCGGCAAGGGCTCTGGAAAGGCCAAACAAGCCCGCCTTGCTGATATCGTCAACGGCACTGTCGCCCGTGATCACATAGGCAAGGTGCGTGACATTGACGGCATCCAGTATCGCCTGGTCGCCCGGCTTGCTGTCATTTTGCTGGGCCCGTGCAGGAGAAGGGCCGAGTGCCAAAACAGCGGGAATGAGCAGGATTGCCAGAGAAGCCGCTGCAACAGTCTTCAAACGGCGGCGCATATGCCCGCCAAGCCAGAGAATGGCCAGAGCATCGAGAGCCAGAAGCAGGGCTGCAAGGCCAAACAATGGGCCACGCAGCGGCAGTGACTCGTCAGCGGCATAACGGGCGGTGGTGACGGGTATGGTCAGGTCGGGGCGTACCAAAGGCTTTATCTCGCTGTCTGGGCGGAAGAGATTGAGCGCACTCATTGAATCTTCGACACCATAGAAGCCGGGAGGATTGTCGAAGCTCACCTTGCCAGTTTCTCCTGCCTTGAGGATCAGGGGTTTCGCGTCTCCGCCCGGTGGAGTCAGGGCTCCTTCCGCGTTCAACGTCAGATAAGGCGGAAGTGCGCGGGAAGCGCCAGCACCATTTTCTTGCGGCGAGGGGCCGGTATTGCGTGACAGGGTCAGAATCCGGTGCAGCATGTCGACGAAACTGCCGCTGATCGGAAGATTTGACCAGGTAGCCTCCGGCGTAACGTGAAACAGAACGATCTGGCCGCGTCCGCGGGTCTCGCCGGTCACCAGCGGCGTACCATCGGCCAGATTGGCCCAGCTCTTTTCGAAGAGATCAACAGCGGGTTCCGCCAATACCTGCCGCGTGACAGTCACATCCTGGGGTGTCGGCAGACCAGCAAAGGGGCCCGTATCCGGGAACGCGGCGATGGGTTGCGATTCCTTCCACGAGAGCGCACCACCCAGAGAGCGTTCACCCTTGCGCAGATTGACCGGTAAAAGCGGGTCCTGTTCGCTATTGCCCGCAAGACGCGGTCCGGCGAAACGGATCAGCGTGCCGCCCTTGGCAACCCAGTCAACCATGGCCTGCTCGGTTTCTCCGGGCAGCTTGCCGATATCGGCCATGATGATCACGGACGGTTTCTGCTCCAGAAGCTCGGGAACGGCTTTGGTTAGCTCCGCATTGCGCGGGCGCAGGAGATCTGCGAACGGTTCAAGCGCGCGCGAAATATAATAGAGTGGTGAAAGCAGGGGTTGCGACAGATCCGCTTCCGAGCCTGAAAGCAGGGCCACGCGCCGCCGTTTGTTGTTGTCATCGACGAGGAACGTCGCCCCGGCATGGGGTGCATTGTCGATACGCAGGCTGTTGAAATCGTTGCGCAGTTCGTATGGAGCCGTGATCACGGCTTCACCAGTCGCTTCATTGGCACGGAAAACCAGACCGGTTTCGGCAATACGGCGGCCTTTTTCATCATAGGCGCCGATGGTGACGCCACCCGGTGCCCGGCTGTCATTGGAACGGACGGCGTGGACGGTCAACCCGTTCGCATTGTTCTCCACCTGCCTGATGGCAGAAAGCGCAGCGATTGATGGCTGATACCAGATCACCGATGCAATGCCGCTGGCTTCCATCGATTTCACGGCCGCAGTTGCCTGCGGGGTATCGACGCCATCGTTGAGATAGGCAACGCGAACGCCATTGACGCCTGAAAGTACGGTTTTCAGGCGGTCGAAGGCGGCGGCACGGTCGACAGGGATCGGCCGGACATTCAGCGCGCGCAGCCGTTCGAGTGCGGTTGTGGCATCGAGCGGCCCGACATCCGCATTCAGCTTTTCGGCGGTTCCAAGGATGTAGATGAGCGCACCGGAGGCATTGGCGTCGGCAATCAGCCGTTCAGCCGTTTCCTTGCGCGCATTCCATTCTTCGTTGGAGGACCAGCCATTGTCGAGCACGATGGCGACCGGCTCCTTGCCGTTCAAGGTTTCGGGGCGCGGATTCCAGACCGGTTCAGCCAGTGCCAGAATGACCAGCGCCGCCAGCAGGAGCCGCAGTAATGTCAGCCACCAGGGGCTCCTGTCCGGCGTTTCTTCCTTCTTGAGGATCTGCGCGAGGATTTTCAGCGGCGGGAATGATTCCCGGATCGGCCGCGGCGGTGTTGCCCGCAACAGCCACCAAATGACTGGAAGGGCCAGAAGACCCAGAAGAATCGCCGGTGCACCGAGGGCGAGAGGAAAAGCACCCATCATATGCCGGTCCTCTGGTAACCGGCATCGGCCGTCATATTCAGGTGTATGGAAACGAGTGCTTCCGAGGCAAGCCGGTCCGTACGGTTGGTCGTATAGCTCCAGCCGATGCGACGGCAATAGGCGCTGAGGGTTTCGCGGCGGGCGAAGAACAGTCGCCTGTACTCCTCGGCATAATCCTGGGCGCGTCCGACGGTCAGTATCGCTCCAGATTCCGGGTCGACGAATTCCGTGCGCCGCTTGTAGGGAAAATCCTCTTCTGTCGGGTCATAGATTTCCACCAGATGGGCACGGGCGCCACGCTGGGCAATCTGCTCAAGCATCACAAGTGTTTCGTTGACCGGTTCGAGAAAATCGCTGACCAGAACCACGTCGGAAAAGCGTCTGACCCTGCTGAAATCCGGCTGTTTGGGCAGATTGATTGCATGGGATAGTGCCGTTGCCAGCCGTTCCGCACCGTTGGCGGCGGAGGTTGGGTCCGTCACATCAGGGAAGGCAATGCGTTCGCCGCTGCGCGACAGAAGATCGGCCAATGCCAAAGTAATCACGAGTGCGCGCGATTCTTTTGATACCTGCGCCATATCGGACTTGTAGAGCATGGACGCCGAGGAATCCGCCCAAAGCCATACGGTGTGGGCTGCTTCCCACTCCTGATCGCGGATATAAATCCGGTCGTCCCGGGCGGAACGGCGCCAGTCGATACGCGAAACAGCCTCGCCCTCCGTATAGGGCCGGAACTGCCAGAAGGTTTCGCCCACGCCGCTTTTGCGCCGGCCATGCCAGCCGGTGTTCGTGGTGTTGGCAATGCGGCGCGCTTCGACCAGAAGATCAGGCAACAGTGCAGCGCGCTGGCGCCCGCGCGCCAATGCATCGCGTGTCCCGGTCTTCTGGACCTGAGCGCCGATGGCTGCCATCAGAGGGCGGCCTTGGTCAGGTTCGCAATGACTTCACGGACATTCATCCCATCGGCACGGGCGGCGAAAGTCAGCGCCATGCGGTGCTGCAGGACCGGTTCCGCAAGCGCCTTCACGTCATCGACGGAAGGGGCAAGGCGTCCATCATAAAGCGCACGGGCACGGGCGCAGAGCATCAGCGCCTGACTGGCGCGGGGGCCGGGACCCCACGCGATGAACTTCTGTGCTATCTCGTTGTCCGCGCCGGGACGGGCCGAGCGCACGAGTTTGAGAATGGCTTCGACAACACCGTCTGCAACGGGAATGCGGCGGATCAGCTGCTGCATCTCCCGCAGACGCTCGGCGTCGATGGTCTTGGCGGCGCGAACTTCTGACGTGCCCGTGGTTTCCAGCAATACCCGGCGCTCCGCATCCAGCTCAGGATACAGGATATCGATCTGCATCAGGAAGCGGTCGAGCTGGGCTTCGGGCAGGGGATATGTACCTTCCTGCTCAAGCGGATTTTGTGTTGCGAGCACGTGGAACGGTGTTGGCAGGTCATGCCGTTCGCCCGCAACCGTCACATGATACTCCTGCATGGATTGCAACAGCGCGGACTGGGTGCGCGGCGAGGCTCGGTTGATCTCGTCGGCCATCAGCAGCTGGGCAAAGATCGGGCCCCGGACATAGCGGAACGAGCGTTTGCCGTGATCATCCTGCTCCATGACCTCGGAGCCGATAATATCGGATGGCATCAGGTCGGGGGTGAACTGCACGCGGCGCTCGTCAAGTCCAAGCACGGTACCAAGCGTTTCAACCAGCTTGGTCTTGGCGAGGCCGGGGACGCCGACCAGAAGCGCATGGCCACCGGCCAGCAATGCCACAAGCGTGCGTTCGATCACGCTTTCCTGACCAAAGATGACCGTACCGATTGCAGCGCGTATCCGGGAAATATCGGCCAGCGCCTTCTCGGCTTCTGCTATCATCGCCTTCGGATCGGATGGTTCCCCGGTTTTGATAATCGTCATGGTTTACCTCGTCTCTGGCTTGGAGCTGGTTTATGGTCAGTTCCATTATTAAATGAGTCTAAATCACTATGACATGCTGACAAGCGGTTTAACGGTGACTATTTCGTGACGAATGAACAAAAAGGTCTTGTAATGGCACAGTCAGAAGGCAGTTTGCGGGATGCAGCAGGTCTTGAAGCGCTGATTTCGCGCGCCGCTGCCCAAGGCAAGGGCCTGCCGCCCGTTGAAAAATGGAATCCTGATTTCTGTGGGGATCTCGATATGGAGATCAAGGCGGATGGCACATGGTTCTATATGGGAACGCCCATCGGCAGGGCACCGCTGGTCCGGCTTTTCTCCACGGTCCTGCGCAAGGACGCGGATGGCAAGACCTATCTGGTGACACCCGTCGAGAAGGTCGGTATTCGTGTCGAAGATGCTCCCTTCCTCGGGGTTGAGCTCAATGTGTCGGGCAAGGGCGATGACCAGATCATGACGTTTCGCACCAATGTCGGCGATATCGTCGAGGTGAATGCCGACAATCCGTTGCGCTTTGTCATCGATCCGGCCAATGGCGGGCTGAAGCCCTATGTCTTGGTGCGCGGACGGCTGGAGGCCTTGCTGGCGCGTCCGGTCATGTACGAACTGGTCAGCCATGGCGAAGATATCGTGATTGATGGCAAGTCCATGTTTGCCGTGCGCTCCGGCGGAACAGTCTTTCCGATCATGCCCTCCGGCGAACTGGAAGAGCAGAGCCTATGAGCCAGACCCTGCGACATGAAGACGGCTTTTCTGCCCGCGCCTTTGCCCAGCGCGTCGCCTCAAAAGGCAATGAAACGCTGAGCGTCGACCATGGCGACCATCTGCTCAATCCGGATCTCGACGCCTTGATCGCGGCCACCAAACTGCGTGATGCGGCTGTGCTGATCCCGATCGTCGATCGCGGGGATGAAGCCGGTGTCATTCTCACCCTGCGCAATGCCAATATGCGCAAGCATTCGGGACAGGTGGCTTTTCCTGGCGGCGCCATTGATCCGGAAGATGATTTTGAACCGGAAAAGGCAGCCCTGCGGGAGACTTATGAGGAGATCGGATTGGAGGGGCGGCATGTCGAGCTTCTCGGCCGTCTGCCGCGCTACCTCACCACCACAGGCTATTCCATCACGCCGGTGCTGGGGCTGGTTCATCCCCCTTTTACGCTGACGCCCAATCCGGATGAAGTGGCCGATGTGTTCGAAGTGCCATTGTCCTTTCTGATGAATCCTGCCAACCACCGCAGGGAAAGCCGCATATGGCAGGACAAGGAACGTTTCTATTATACGATGCCGTTCGGTGACCGCTTCATCTGGGGCGTTACAGCCGGCATCATCCGCACACTCTATGAAAGGCTCTATTCTTGAGCACGAGAATTTCCATTGCCGACAAGGCTCCGTGGCTGCAGGACGCGGCTTTGCAAAAGCTGCTTGCGGCCCTTTCTGCCAATGGCGAAGGCGCGCGCATCGTCGGCGGTGCGGTGCGCAATACGCTCCTCGGGCAGGCGGTGTCCGATCTCGACATCGCGACGACCTGCGTGCCGGATGAAACGATACACCGGGCGGAGGCGGCGGGTTTCAAAACGGTGCCGACCGGGATCAGCCACGGTACGGTGACTGTCATCGCCGACAAGCGGCCGTTCGAGGTCACCACGCTGCGCGCCGATGTCAAGACGGACGGTCGTCATGCCGCCGTTGCCTTCGGACGGGATTGGCAGGTGGATGCGGCGCGGCGAGACTTCACCATCAATGCGCTTTACGTCGAGGCAGATGGCACGATCGTTGATCTGGTCGGTGGTCTTGCGGATATTGAAAGCCGGACGTTGCGTTTCATCGGCGATGCGGAGCAACGCATCCGTGAAGATTACCTGCGTATCCTGCGGTTTTTCCGCTTCTTTGCCTGGTATGGCCACGGCCGACCGGAAAGCGAGGGCCTGAAGGCTTGTGCAAGATTGAAAGACGGTCTGGCGCAGCTGTCGTCGGAACGTGTCTGGTCGGAGCTTAAGAATATGCTGGCGGCGCCGGACCCGTCTCGCGCCCTTCTTTGGATGCGGCAGGCCGGCGTACTGACAGCGGTTCTTCCAGAGAGCGAAAAGTGGGGCATCGACACGATCCACGGGCTTGTCAAAACGGAAAAAGAGCTTGGCTGGCACGCCGATCCGCTTCTGCGTCTCGCCAGCATCGTTCCGCCCCATACGGATCGCGTCAACGAGATGGCTCAACGTCTCAAACTTTCCAATCAGGAACGGGAGCGACTGCTGGCATGGGCTGCCGCCGTCGTGCCCAATCCTGAAATTTCAGAGGCGGGTTTCGCCAAACGGCTCTATCGCAGTGACGGGCAAGGCATGATCGACCGCCTGCGCCTTGCACTGGTATCGGCGCGCATGGACGCGCTCAATGACAATGCCGCTATGATGCGGGCGGGGCATCTGTCAAAGCTTCTGGAGTTCGCCGAACGTTACGAAAAGCCCAAGTTTCCGGTTACCGGCGGCGATCTCGTCGCTGCCGGTCTGGAAAAAGGGCCTGAAGTAGGAAAGCTGCAACGTGCTTTGGAAGATACCTGGATTGACTCAGGCTTTATCCTCGACCGTAGTGCGCTGCTTGCCAGAATTCCCGAATTCGTCGCTAAAACCTAGGCGGCCCTAGTCTTTTCAGGCTGAATGTTGGCCTTGATCGTCTCCAGCATGGGTTCGCGAATGGCTGTTTCGCCATGGGTTTCACGAAGATGTTCAGTTGTGCGGCGGATGATTTCAGCTTCGGTGTCGTGACGGGTATGCCACTGGCAACCGGGAACGATGCAATGAAGTTCTTTCATGGCCTTTTCTCCCTGTTGTGAGCCCGGCGTGTGACGAACTCTCTCCATCGAGATACGGCTTCACATGCCGTACCAACAGCAGCATAACGCATGAAAAACGAGATTGATCCCTTAAAAGATCACATCACGGCCATTTGACCGTTGGCGGCATGGACGACAGGATCGAATCCACATTGCCACCGGTTTTGAGGCCGAAGATCGTGCCGCGGTCATAGAGCAGGTTGAACTCGACATAGCGCCCGCGGCGGACCAGCTGTTCCTGCCGGTCTTCGGCGCTCCAGTCCTGATTGAAGTGCTGACGCACGAGATAGGGGTAAACGACAGAAAATGCCCGGCCGACGTCGCGGGTAAAAGCAAAGTCAGCCTCCCAGCCGCCATTCTCTTCGGACGAATGCAGCCAGTCATAGAAAATGCCGCCTGTGCCACGCGGCTCCTTGCGGTGCGGCAGATAAAAGTACTCGTCGCACCAGTCCTTGAACTTCTCGTGATTGGCGACCGCCGAATGCTTGTCGCAGACGAATTTCAATGACTTGTGGAAGGCTGTCGTATCCGCATCGTCCTGCGTCCGTTTGCGGTCGAGAACCGGCGTCAGATCCGCGCCGCCGCCAAACCACTGGCGGGTCGTGACCACCATGCGTGTATTCATATGAACGGCAGGAACATATGGATTTTGCGGATGGGCGATCAGGGAAATACCCGAGGCCCAGAAGCGTGGATCCTCCTCGGCGCCGGGTATCTGCTTACGAAACTCCTGAGAAAATTCGCCGTGGACCGTTGAGGTGTGAACCCCGACTTTCTCGAAGACGCGACCATGCATGATGGACATGATTCCGCCGCCGCCTTTCCCTTCTTCCCGTTGCCACGGCGTCTGCACGAAACGGCCTGGAGCCCGGTCGGAGAGCGGCCCCTCAAGATCATCCTCGATCTTTTCAAGGCTGGCGCAGATCTTGTCGCGCAATTCGGCAAACCACGCGGTCGCGGCTACCTTCTTGTCTTCCAGCGCTTCAGGCAGAATGGCGGGAATGTCTGGGCGGTCCATATCAACGAATCCTTCTTGCTGTGCACTTTATCACATCCGGGCGGCGGCAAAGGAAGGAGCTGTTTCTGCTATCCCAAAAAAATGACTCGTTTTCAGGGCTCGGTTTGATCTAATCTCCCGTGTGTAGGGTTCAGGAAGGGATACGAGATGGTCTCCAAAGTACCCAGGACACACTTTCCCAAGCCACCGCTTGACGGCTTGAGGAAGCAGCTGAAGGAAAGCCGGGGCGAAGCTACCCGGCAGCGCGGGGCATTCATCCGCGAGAGTTTCCGCCTGCCACGCCTTGCTGCACGGGAGAAGGCGAAGGAATGGTTTGAGCAATATCCGAAAGCGGCCTACTGGACAGAGATCGAGAGTTGGTATGAACGGCCGGGCGATATCATCGAATTCACGATGCGCCGTTTGCCGAATGCGGACTGAAAATCATCAAAAATGGTCATTCAACGACCAAAAATCCTCGAACGATCCGCAGAATTGGTCTGATCTCTGCGGAACCGAACATTTTTCTTCATAAAAGACATCAAAATATTTCAATGATGGATTCAGGATTGTCATGAATCGTGGCTGACAGCCCGCCATAAAGACAGTAGAACTTTTTTCCAGTGCCGGAGAATCTTCCGGCCGCGCAATAAAAAATTCAAGGAGGACACTATGCGCTTATCGTTGATCTCTGGCGTGGCGTTGACGGCTGTCATGGCGATGACTTCATTCGCCCGGGCTGACATCGTCATCGGGAACATCGCGCCTGTAACCGGCCCTGTGGCTGCCTACGGCATGCAGGTGAAGAATGGCGTTGCAGCTGCTGCAGAAGCCATCAATGCCGAAGGCGGCATCAAGGGCGAGAAGATCGTCATCAAGCTTTTCGATGATGCCGGCGAGCCGAAGCAGGGTGTGTCGGTTGCCAACCAGGTGGTCGGCGAAGGTATCAAGTTTGTGGTTGGTCCGGTCACCTCAGGTGTTTCGATGCCTGTTTCGGACGTGCTGGCTGAAAACGGCATCCTGATGATCACTCCGACGTCCACCACACCCGACCTGACCACACGCGGTCTGGAAACCGTGTTCCGCACCTGCGGCCGCGATGACCAGCAGGCTGAAGTCGCTGCCCAGTACATTCTTGAGCACTACAAGGACAAGCGCATTGCTGTCGTCTATGACAAGAACACCTACGGCACGGGTCTGGCCAATGGCCTGAAGGCAACGCTCAACAAGGGCGGCGTCAAGGAAGTTGTCGATCAGGGCATCAATGCCGGTGAAAAGGACTACAGTGCGCTCATTACCCGCCTGAAGTCGGAAAAAGCCGATGTGATCTATTTTGGCGGCTACCATCCTGAAGGCGGACTGATTGCCCGTCAGCTGGCCGATCAGGGCATCAAGGCCCAGATCATCGGTGCCGAAGGCCTGTCGAACACCGAATATTGGGCCATTGGCGGCGAAGCTGCTGCCGGTACTCTGTTCACCAACAGTGCTGATCCGACAAAGAACCCTTCTGCTGCGAAGATCATGGAAGCTTTGAAGGCCAAGAATATTCCGGCTGAAGCATTCACGCTCAATGCCTATGCAGCACTGCAGGTCATCAAGGCCGGTATCGAAAAGGCTGGCTCTGCCGATCCGGCAGCCGTTGCCGAAGCGCTGCATTCCGGCGCACCGGTTTCGACCGTTGTTGGCGATCTGACCTACGCGAAAACAGGCGATCTGACGACGCCGACCTTCGTTCTCTACAAGTGGGAAGACGGCAAGGCAGCCGAAATCAAGTAAGCTTGCCTTTGATGGAAATGGAACGCCGGTCAGAAATGGCCGGCGTTTTTCATGCCAGCGAGAATTGCCGCAGGGCTTCACCCGTGGCGATCGCTGCGGACAGCGCAAGATTGAGCGAGCGTGCGCCCGGCACCATCGGAATAATCAGCCTTGCATCCGCCGCTTGGTGAACGTCCTCCGGTACACCGGATGATTCGCGTCCCAGCAGCAGGATATCGCCCGGCTGAAAAGTAAATTGCGTGTAGGGCACCGCCGCCTTGGTGGAGAACAGCAGCAACCGGCGCTTTTCGCCGAGCCGCCAGTTGTGAAAATGCTGCCAGTCCGCATGGCGTGTGAGCGCCGCCTGTTCGAGATAATCCATGCCTGCCCGCTTGAGTGATCGGTCGGAGACATCGAAGCCCGCAGGCTCGATGAGATCGACGCTGATACCGAAGCAGGCGGCCATGCGCAGGATCGTGCCTGTGTTGCCGGGAATATCAGGCTGATAGAGCGCGATGCGCAGGTTGGTTTTTTCTTCAGTCACAGGGGGCGTGCTCCATCGGCAACATTTTGCTCATACAAGCGTATTTCATGAGAATAGGCTCTCGCTTTTTCCGTTCATAATAGGTATAGGGTTTCGACCGCAACGCTAATCTTGGAGGTGTCGATGACTGAATTTTTCCGACTTCTTCCAAACCGGATGGCTTCTCCTGCTGAAGCCGTGGCCGGTGTCGTTGGCGGTCTTGTGTCTGTTTTTTCCGCGTAGTTTTTCTTCCAAGACACGAGTCGCATTCGCCCAACAGGGTTGGCGTTTGCATGTATGTCTCCTTCTACTTTGATCATGCTCCGGCAACCCAAGCGCAGTAACCGCCAGTCTGCGCCGGATTTATTCCTGTCTCGCATTTTTTGCCGGGACTGCTGCCCGAAAGAGGTTAGATAATGTTTCGCTGGTTTGAACAAAGGCTTGATGCGTTTCCAGCTGCCGAGCCCCGTGAGCCACCCAAAACACTGGTTGCGTTCTGTTTGCATTATACACGCGGTGTCTGGCCATGGCTCGCCGTCATGGCGGTATGCACCGCATCGATCGCTGTCCTTGAAGTGTCCATGTATGCGTTCATGGGCAATGTCGTCGACTGGCTGTCCAGCCAGTCGCGCGAGACGTTCATTGCGCAGGAAGGCTGGAAGCTCGCGTTGCTTGCAGGTGTTGTACTCATCCTGATGCCGGCTATCGTGCTGTTCGATTCGCTGGTTATCCATCAGACCCTGCTGAGCAATTATCCCATGCGGATTCGCTGGCTCGTGCACCGTTATGTCGTGCGCCAGTCAATGACGTTCTTTCAGGACGAGTTCGCCGGACGGATTTCCACCAAGCTCATGCAGACATCGCTTGCCGTACGTGAAGCGGTGATGAAGCTGCTTGATGTCCTGAATTATGTGATCGTCTATTTCAGCGGCACGCTGATCATTGCCGCCGCTGCAGATCTGCGTCTCATGATACCGTTTCTGGTCTGGCTGGCAGCCTATGTCGGGTTGATGTGGTATTTCATCCCGAAGCTGCAGGTTGCGTCCAAGGCGCAGGCAGATTCCCGGTCGTCCATGACGGGGCGTATTGTGGATAGCTATACCAACATCGCCACGGTCAAGCTCTTCTCCCATTCCAAGCGGGAGGAAAGCTATGCCCGCGAGGGAATGGAGGAATTCCTGTCGACCGCCTACACGCAGATGCGCATGGTGACCGGTTTCCACGTCACGCTTTACGCGATGAACTGTCTCCTTTTGTTCTCGGTGAGCAGTATTGCGATCTGGCTATGGCTCGGCTCCGCCATCTCGGTTGGTGCCGTTGCGGTCGGTATCGGCCTTGTACTGCGTCTCAACGGCATGTCGCAGTGGATCATGTGGGAAATGTCGGCATTGTTCGAGAATATCGGCACGGTGGAAGACGGCATAACCTCTATCTCGCTGCCACGGCTTGTCACGGATGTTCCCAAAGCGCCGGAACTGGCGGTAACTGCCGGTGCGATCAGCTTCGAGGCGATTGGCTTCCATTATGGCAAGGGCGCCGGCGTCATTGATCGTCTGTCCCTCGACATTCGCCCCGGTGAAAAGATCGGGCTTGTCGGGCGGTCGGGTGCGGGCAAGTCGACGCTCGTCAACCTGCTCTTGCGGTTCTACGACCTGGAGAGTGGTCGCATCACGATCGATGGTCAGGACATCGCGAAGGTGAAGCAGGATTCACTGCGTGAACATATCGGCATGATCACGCAGGATACCTCGCTGCTGCATCGCTCGATCCGGGACAATGTGCTGTATGGCAGGCCCGATGCCTCGGAAGAACTGATGCGTCAGGCCGTGCAGAATGCACAGGCGGAGGCATTCATCGAGGCAGCGTCCGATCCCAAGGGGCGGCGTGGATATGATGCCCATGTGGGCGAGCGTGGCGTCAAGCTTTCCGGTGGGCAGCGCCAGCGTGTCGCCATCGCCCGGGTCATGCTCAAGGATGCACCGATCCTCATCATGGACGAAGCAACCTCTGCGCTCGACTCGGAAGTGGAGGCCGCCATCCAGGACAATCTTTACCGGCTGATGCAGGGAAAGACCGTGATTGCCATCGCACACCGCCTGTCGACCATTGCAGCGCTCGATCGCCTCGTGGTGATGGACAAGGGCAAGATCGTGGAAAGTGGCAGCCATGAGGAGCTGATCGCTGCCAATGGCATCTATGCCAATCTCTGGGCCCGGCAGTCCGGAGGCTTCCTCGGATTGGATGACGAGCAGGAAGCGGCGGAATAGTCAGGTCTGATTCTCCGTACCAAGATGCCGCCTCCCGGTCCTGCCGGGAGGCGTTTTTCTTTGCCGGAGAATATCTGAACGAACTTTAATTTGACCGGCGAGGGGACTCACTCAAAAGTATCTTTTCAGTCGCGCGCTGCACGTCTGACCCAGAAAGGCTTCTGCACCGCATGAGAAATGTTTTCCGTCTTTTCGAAAGCTGGATTGATCCCTACGCCGCACCTCCGGCGGATCATGTTCCGTCGCGGCCCTTTCCGTTCATCTGGTTCTATGTCCGGCAGGCAAAGGCCGCTTTTTTCGCAGTGCTGGTACTCGGCGGACTGGTGGCGCTGACGGAAGCCGGCCTGTTCTGGTTTCTTGGCGGGCTCGTCGATATTCTGGCATCGGTCAATCCTGCAAAGGGCTGGCAGGGCTTGATGCAGGATCACGGCACGCCGCTCCTGCTGATGCTGGCAGGTGTCCTGGTCGCTCGGACAATCATCCTGACGCTGTCCGCACTGGTCGAAGAGCAGACTGTCGTGCCTGGTTTTTTCAATCTGGTGCGCTGGCAGGCGCATTTGCACACCTATCGCCAGAGCCTCGCCTTCTTCCAGAATGACTTTTCCGGGCGCATCGTCACCAAGGTCTGGGCCACCGGGCAGGCGGTGGGCGATTTCATGATGACGCTCCTGCAGGCCATCTGGATCTGCATCGTCTACAGCGTCACCACGATCGCATTGATCGGTGATCTTGATTGGCGGCTGGCCACAATCGTTATTGTCTGGCTAGCGGTGTTCAGCCTGATCGCCCGTTATTTCCTGCCGCGTGTGCGCCGGGCAGCGGCGGAAACAGCCGAAGCGAGTTCAGTTGTCACGGGTCGGCTCGTCGACGGCTACAGCAATATCCAGACATTGAAACTGTTCGGCAGTGCGGAGCGCGATGACGCCTATATGCGTCAGGGCATGCAGCGCTGGCTCGATGCCATAATCCCGTTGACGCGCGGCCTGAGCGGAATCCGTATTGCGCTTGGTGCAACCAGTGGCGTGATGATCTGCGCCGTGGCTGTCGTTTCGATTGATCTGTGGCTGAAGGCGGAGATCACGCCGGGTGCAATCGCTTTCACCCTCGGCCTTGTCCTGCGGTTGAGCATGCTTTTGGGACGGACAATGGCCAACCTCAATGGCCTCTTGCGCAACTACGGCACGATCCAGAATTCAATGGAGCTGCTGGCGCGGCCGGTAACCGTTGTCGACAGTCCGGATGCGACGAAGCTCACCGTGCCCGCGGGCGCCATCAGCTTCGACAACGTACAGTTTCACTATGACAGTTCGAAGCCCGTCTTCGACAGTCTGTCGCTGAGCGTCCTTCCCGGCGAAAAGGTCGGCCTTGTCGGGCGCTCCGGTGCAGGCAAGTCGACGCTGGTTAATCTACTTCTGCGTTTCTACAACGTGCAGGGCGGGCGCATCTTGATCGACGGTCAGGATATTGCGCATGTCACGCAGGACTCGCTGCGCGCGCATATCGGCATGGTGACGCAGGATACGTCGCTGCTGCACCGTTCGGTACGTGACAACATTCTCTACGGCCGGCCCGACGCGTCCGACGAATTGATGCGGCAGGCCGTGGAAAATGCGCAGGCCGAAACCTTCATTGCCGCCTTGACCGACCCCAAGGGGCGGCATGGTTTCGATGCGCATGTGGGCGAGCGGGGCGTCAAGCTTTCCGGCGGCCAGCGGCAGCGCATCGCCATTGCGCGGGTGATGCTGAAAGACGCACCGATTCTCATTCTGGACGAGGCGACATCGGCGCTCGATTCGGAAGTGGAAGCGGCGATTCAGGACAATCTCTACCGATTGATGCGCGGCAAGACAGTCATCGCCATCGCACACCGCCTGTCGACGATAGCGGCGCTTGACCGGCTGGTGGTCATGGATGAGGGGCGAATTGTCGAGAGTGGCAGCCACGAGGAACTAATCGCCGCCAACGGCCTCTATGCTGGACTTTGGGCGCGCCAATCGGGTGGCTTTATCGGCCGCATATGACATCGCTCGCAAAAGCCGAACAGATTCATGGCCAAAGAGTGGAAAAGGTGTGGCGACTTATCCCTGCGACATCCTGCCCTTGTGGCTCTGTCAGGCTGGACAAGCTCAAGCGACATGCTTAGAAACCACGCAATATGCTGGGGAATCCGCGCGGCTCATTTTGTGGGCCAGTCGTCTATTCTAGTGACAAAGTGGACTCTCCTGCGGCGTTGTTATTCGGAAAGGAACAGGCCCCGTGAGCGCACACGATACGACCGAGCCGACACGGCGTGACTTCCTCTATATTGCGACAGGTATGGCCGGTGTGGTCGGTGTGGGCGCCTTTGCGTGGCCCTTTATCGATCAGATGAGACCGGATGCATCCACGCTGGCAGTCTCGTCCATCGAAGTTGATGTTTCAGCGCTGACACCGGGCATGTCCCTGACGGTCAAGTGGCGCGGCAAGCCCGTTTTCATTCGCAACCGAACGCCGAAGGAAATCGAGGACGCGACCAACGTTCAGCTGAGCCAGCTCAAGGATCCGATTGCGCGCAATGCCAATCTGCCAAGCGATGCTCAGGCGACCGATGGGGATCGCGGCGCCGGCAAGGGCAAGGAAAACTGGCTAGTCATGATCGGTGTTTGCACCCATCTCGGTTGTATTCCACTTGGCCAGCAGGGTGATTTCGGTGGCTGGTTCTGCCCATGCCATGGCTCACAGTACGATACCGCTGGACGCATCCGTTCCGGTCCCGCACCGGAAAACCTGCCTGTCCCGCCACTTTCATTCATTTCCGACACCGTCATCAAGATCGGCTAAGGTTCCAGGGGGAGACACGACATGAGCGGTGGACATTCATCCTATACGCCGAACACAGGTATCGAAAAATGGGTCGATGCGCGACTTCCGTTGCCGCGTCTGATCTATGATTCATTCGTTGCCTATCCAGTTCCGCGCAATCTCAACTATGCCTATGCGTTCGGCGGCATTCTGGCGATCATGCTGGTTGCACAGATCATCACCGGCGTCGTCCTGGCCATGCATTATGCGGCCGATACGGGTCTGGCTTTCAACTCCGTTGAAAAGATCATGCGTGATGTGAATTCGGGCTGGCTTCTGCGCTACCTGCATTCCAACGGCGCATCGATGTTCTTCCTGGCCGTCTGGGTTCATATTTTTCGCGGTCTCTACTACGGCTCCTACAAGGCGCCGCGTGAGCTCCTGTGGATCCTCGGTGTTATCATCCTGCTCCTGATGATGGCGACTGCCTTCATGGGTTACGTCTTGCCTTGGGGCCAGATGTCCTTCTGGGGTGCGACTGTTATCACCGGCTTCTTTACGGCTTTCCCTGTCATCGGCGACCCGATTCAGCAGCTTTTGCTCGGTGGTTTTGCCGTGGATAATCCAACCCTGAACCGTTTCTTCTCGCTGCATTACCTGCTGCCCTTCATGATCGCCGGTGTCGTTATCCTGCACGTCTGGGCGCTGCACGTTACCGGCCAGACCAATCCGACCGGTATTGAAGTCAAGTCGAAGACGGACACGGTTGCGTTCACGCCCTATGCAACTCTCAAGGATGCATTTGCGCTGTCGCTGTTCTTCATCCTCTTTGCCTATTTCGTCTTCTACATGCCGAACTACATGGGCCATCCGGACAACTACATTCCGGCTGATTCACTGAAGACACCGGCCCATATCGTTCCGGAATGGTACTTCCTGCCGTTCTACGCGATGCTGCGCGCCATCACCTTCAACATCGGACCGATCAACTCGAAGCTCGGTGGCGTTCTGACCATGTTCGGCTCGATCGCGATCCTGTTCATCGTGCCATGGCTCGACACATCGAAGGTTCGTTCGGCTGTTTACCGCCCTTGGTACAAGCTGTTCTTCTGGATCTTCGTTGCCAATGCCATCATGCTCGGCTGGCTCGGTTCGCGTCCTGCTGAAGGCGTCTACACGCTCCTTTCGCAGCTCGGCACCGCGTTCTACTTCGGCTTCTTCATCATCATCATGCCGTTGCTGGGTTTGATCGAAACGCCGCGCCGCATACCGAACTCGATCACGGAAGCCGTGCTTGCAAAAACCAAGAGTGGCGGCCGGCCCTCAGGTGTTGCTGCCGCTCCGGAAACCAAAGGCTGAGAAACGTGAAGGACTCTCCGATGAAAAAAATCCTCCTCGGTCTCGCAGCTGCTGGTCTTGGAACCATGCTGGCCTTCGGTGGTGGTGCGTTTGCAGAGGAAGCAGCTCACAACGCTGCTGAGCCAACGCACTTCCCGATCAAGCATCCGGAAGAGATGAAGTGGTCTTTCGCTGGACCATTCGGCACCTATGACAAGCAGCAGCTTCAGCGCGGTCTGAAGATCTACAAAGAAGTCTGCTCCGCTTGCCATTCCATGAAGCTGGTGGCTTTCCGTTCGCTTTCGGAACTCGGTTATACCGAAGCACAGGTCAAGGCATTCGCCGCTGAGTATGAAGTGCAGGACGGTCCGAATGCGGAAGGTGAGATGTTCACCCGCAAGGCCATTCCTGCCGATCATTTCCCGTCGCCGTTTGCCAATGAACAGGCTGCTGCCGCCGCCAACAATGGTGCGGCTCCGCCTGACTTCTCGCTGATCGCCAAGGCCCGCGCTGTAGAGCGTGGCTTTCCGCAGTTCCTGATCGACATCGTCTGGGGACAGTATCAGGAAGGCGGACCGGACTATATTCACGCGTTGCTCACCGGTTTCGGCCAGACGCCGCCGGAAGGCATGAAGATTCCAGAGGGAACGCACTACAACCCTTACTTCATCGCCGCAAAGTCATTGGCAATGGCCCAGCCTTTGCAGGATGGCCAGGTGACCTATGATGATGGTTCGCCTCAGACACTGGTTCAGTACTCGCAAGACGTTTCGGCGTTCCTGATGTGGGCTGCCGAGCCGCATCTGGAAGAACGCAAGAAGACCGGCTTCCGTGTCATGATCTTCCTCGTTCTGTTTGCCGGCCTGATCTATGTCGCCAAGCGCCGTATCTGGGCTGATATCGAACATTGATCGGTCAATTATACCTGATCCGGAAAGGGCGCTCGGCGCCCTTTTCTTTTGCGGTGCAGGACCGTTAAACTGGCCTGCTGGCACGAAGGAGCAACGACGTGGATTCAACACTGAAGCAGACGCTGGTGGATGCCATTCGTAATATTCCCGATTACCCCAAACCCGGTGTGATGTTTCGCGACATCACGACCTTGCTGGGAAATGCGCGGGCCTTCCGGCGGGCGATCGATGAGCTGGTTCACCCTTACGCGGGCGGCAAGGTCGACAAGGTTGCCGGTGTGGAAGCACGCGGCTTCATCATAGGGGGTGCCATGGCGCACCAGCTTTCATCAGGGTTCGTGCCGATCCGCAAAAAGGGCAAGCTGCCGCATGATACGGTGCGCATTGCCTACAGTCTGGAATACGGCGTTGACGAAATGGAGATGCACCGCGATGCGATCGTGCCGGGCGAGAAGGTCATTCTCGTTGATGACCTGATTGCCACAGGTGGAACGGCAGAAGCAGCGGTCAAGCTTTTGCAGCAGATGGGTGCGGATATCGTCAGCGCCTGTTTCATCATCGATCTGCCGGATCTGGGAGGCCGCAAGAAGCTCGAGGCACTTGGGGTTAACGTCCGCACGCTCATTGCCTATGAAGGGCACTGAGCGCGCTCTACGGGCGTTTATTCAACCAGCAGAATCAACGCGGCGCTGTTGAACTCCAGAACCTTCTGGTCGTTCTGGTTATAAGCGGCTGATGACATCTGCATCATGGCCCATCCGGGGCGCGATTGCAGCTCGCGAAATCCATTCAGAGTCCGGGTAAAGCGGATCGTGTCGCCGGCGTAAACAGGCTTCAGCCATTTCAGGTCCTCGAAGCCCGGCGAAGGTCCGAACTGCGGCGGTTTTTCACCACGCTCCATGGCCGTCTTGATCTGGCGTTTCATGTCTTCCACATTCAGCCGCATCCACATGGCTGTTGTGTGCCAGCCGGATGCACAGAGCGCACCGAAGTTGCTTTTCCTAGCTGCTTCCGGATCCACGTGAAAGCGTTGTGGATCATACTTCCCTGCAAAGGTGATGATCTCCTCGGCGGTGAATGTGTGGGTGCCGAGATCCCGTTCGATCCCGATCAGCGATTGCAGAGTTGCACTCATGCTGCGACGGGCTCCCGCAATGTAAACATGCCGGTGTTCTGCAGCTCGCAGACGACCACGCCGTGCTGATTGTAGATTTCGTGGTGGAGTGTGACGAAGCCGAGGTTTGGCTTGGATTTGGAAACACGCCGATCCAGGACCGTGCTTTTGCCGGTCAGCGTGTCTCCGGCAAGGACCGGCTTCTTCCACTTGGCGTAGTCGATACCCGGCGCTCCCTGCGATGTAGAATCGAGAAGGTAGGCATCGCACATCATGCGCATGAACATGGAAACCGTGTGCCAGCCGGAGGCAGCTAGGCCGCCAAGAATACTGGCTTTTCCGGCAGCCTCATCCAGATGGAAGGGTTGCGGATCAAACTGACTGGCAAAATCGATGATTTCGCTGGCTTCGACCGATTTAGCGGGCAGCGGCCATTCGCTGCCAACCGTGAAATCTTCGTAAGCATATCGGGGATTGTATGCGCTCATGCCTGATATAATAGGCATGAGCGCATTTGGTTCAAGGGGCAGAAATGCGTCTTATGTATTGAAACGGAACAGCATGATATCGCCGTCCTGCACGACATATTCCTTGCCTTCGTCGCGTGCCTTGCCTGCTTCCTTGGCAGGAACTTCTCCGCCCAAAGTAACGTAGTCATTATAGGCAATGGTTTGCGCACGGATAAAGCCGCGCTCGAAGTCCGTATGGATGACGCCGGCAGCCTGCGGTGCCTTTGAGCCACGTTCCACGGTCCAGGCGCGGGCTTCCTTCGGCCCAACGGTGAAATAAGTGATCAGATGCAGGAGCTTATAGCCGGCGCGGATCAGGCGATCGAGACCGGGCTCATCCAGGTTCATCGCATCAAGATACTCCTTGGCCTCTTCATCCGGCAGCTGTGCAACTTCGGCTTCGATCGCAGCGGAGATCGTGACCGTCTCGGCGCCCTGGGCTGTCGCCATTTCCTCGACGGCTTCAGTGTGTTCGTTGCCGGTTGCAGCATCGCTTTCAGCCACGTTGCAAACGTAAAGCACGGGTTTCGACGTCAGAAGATTGAGGCCCTGCAGAATCAGCAGATCGTCAGGCGCAATGCCGTTCAGCATGAAGCGTACGGGCTTGCCGCTCTGCAAAAGGGAGAGTGCCTGCTCCATGACGGGAAGCACGGTGAGTGCTTCCTTGTCCTTGACGCCCGCGCGCTTGCGGAATTGCACGATACGGCGCTCAAGACTATCAAGGTCCGAAAGCATCAATTCCGTCTCGACCGTTTCCGCGTCGGAGACCGGATCGATCCGGCCTTCAACATGGGTAATGTCGTCATCTTCAAAGCAGCGCAGAACATGCACCACCGCGTCGACTTCGCGGATGTTGGCAAGGAACTGGTTGCCGAGGCCTTCGCCCTTGGAGGCACCACGTACCAGACCGGCAATGTCAACGAAGCTGATGCGGGTCGGGACGATGTTGGCCGACTTGCCGATCTTGGCAATTGCCTGCAGGCGCGAATCAGGAACCGCAACCTCACCCGTATTCGGCTCGATGGTGCAGAACGGATAATTTGCGGCCTGTGCGGCAGCTGTCCTGGTCAGCGCATTGAAAAGCGTCGATTTGCCGACATTGGGCAAGCCAACGATGCCGCATTTGAAACCCATAATCTGCGATCCTTATTCTTTCTTGCCGAAGAGCTTGTTCAGCATGTCGGCCATCGGGCCGGTTTTCGGAATGTTGACGTTTGGCTTTGCCTGACGTGCCTGCCGGATATGGCTTTGACCGGTCGGTTTTGCAACCGGGTTCGGCTCGTTCTTGTGTCCGCTGCCGGTGGCGAGTGCCACACGGTTCATGAAGTCGGCATCGTCCTTCTTGACGAGGAAACCCACATTGTCAGCTATAACGCCGAGAAGAGGCTCAACCCAGTCGCCATCGGCCTTGGCGAAATTGCCCAGAACATGGTTCGTCACCATTTCCTTGACGCCCGGATGGCCGATCCCGACACGAATGCGCCGGTAGTCCTTGCCGCAATGGGCATCGATGGACTTGATGCCATTATGACCGCCTGAGCCGCCGCCGGTCTTCACACGCAGCTTGCCTGGCGGCAAATCCAGTTCGTCATAGATGACGACGAGATCGCCCAGTGCCAGCTTGTAGAAGCGCATGGCTTCACCAACGGACTGGCCGGACAGATTCATGAAAGTCTGGGGCTTGATCAGAATGACCTTTTCGCCGTCGATCGTACCATCGGCGATCAGGGCCTGGAACTTTTTGGTCCAGGGAGAAAAACGATGGCGACGATGTATTTCATCCGCCGCCATGAAACCGATATTATGCCGGTTTGCAGCATATTGGGAGCCAGGATTGCCAAGACCTGCGATGAGCAGCACGGTGCCATAGCTCCCAATAGAGACGATTACTCGCCGTCTTTTTCTGCCGTTTCAGTGGTTTCTTCAACTGCTTCGACGGTCTCGTCTTCAGCAGCAAGAACAGCCGGAGCGGCAATCGTTGCAATAGTGAAGTCACGATCGTGAATAACCGACGTTACGCCCTTAGGCAGGGTAACAGCGGAAATGTGGATCGAGTCACCAATCTGCAAGCCGGTCAGATCGATCTCGATCGCATCCGGAATTGCATTTGCCGGGGCATGCAGTTCGACATCGTGACGAACGATGTTGAGAACGCCGCCGCGCTTGATGCCTGGGGACAGTTCTTCGTTGAGGAAGTGAACAGGGACGTTCACGTTCACAACCGACTTTGCCGACACGCGCAGAAAATCAACATGCACTGGCTTGTCGCTGACCGGATCAAGCTGGAAGTCCTTTGGAAGGACCTGAATGGACTTGCCATCCAGCTGGATGTTCGCGATCGTCGTCTTGAAGCCGCCGGCGTGAATCTTGTAGTACAGTGTCTTGTAGTCGAGGGTAATCGAGATTGGTGCCTGCTTGTCACCATAGATGACTGCTGGCACTTTACCGTTGCGGCGAATTTCCCGGGAGGACCCCTTACCAACCCGTTCGCGCGCCTCGGCCTTGAGCTCGTATGCTTCGCTCATGGCATTTCCTTTCGAGGTTCAAATCTGGAGTGTTTTTCGGGTTGCCTGTAAGGATAGCCCAAAAAACATGAAGCGGTCGCATGGTCATCCGGAACCGGATGAAATGACCGCTCCATTCCGCGTTGCCTCCAAGGGTGTCTACGCGGATGGCGGCTCTATAACGGAAAGAGACGCCATGTGCAAGTTTGTTGGTTGATCCGGGGCGACGAAAGTCTGCGGCCCGCCCGTTGAGCCGCTGTTGCTGAACAGTTTAGTCGAACAGGCTGGAAACGGACTCTTCCGAGGCCGTGCGGGAAACCGCTTCACCGATCAGGTCGGAGATCGACAGGACACGGATATTGTGTGCGGCTTCGATAGCTGGCGTCGGCTGGATGGAATCGGTGATCACCAGTTCCTTCAGTTTTGAGCCGGCGATACGGGCGACGGCACCGCCGGACAAAACGCCATGGGTGATATAAGCGGTAACGCTGGTTGCGCCCTTGGCAAGAAGGGCTTCAGCCGCATTGCAGAGTGTGCCGCCGGAATCGACGATATCGTCGAACAGCAGGCAATCCTTGCCGCTGACCTCGCCGATAACGTTCATGACTTCCGACTCACCCGGACGGTCGCGCCGCTTGTCGACAATGGCAAGTTGCGCATCAATGCGCTTTGCCAGCGAGCGGGCGCGAACCACACCGCCGACGTCGGGTGACACGACCATGACATTCGATGTGCCGTAATGGGCACGGACATCGCGGGCGATAACCGGAACGGCATAGAGGTTGTCCGTCGGGATATCGAAGAAACCCTGAATCTGGCCGGCGTGCAGATCAAGTGTCAGAACCCGGTTTGCGCCCGCCTCGGTGATCAGATTGGCAACCAGCTTGGCCGAGATCGGGGTGCGCGGTCCGGGTTTCCGGTCCTGACGGGCATAACCGAAATAGGGAAGGACTGCGGTGATGCGTTTTGCCGAAGAGCGCCGGAATGCATCGATCATGATGAGCAGTTCCATCAGGTGATCGTTTGCCGGGAACGACGTCGACTGCATGACGAAGACATCTTCGCCGCGCACATTTTCCTGAATCTCGACGAATATCTCCTGATCGGCGAAGCGGCGAACGCTGGCCTTTCCTAGTGGAATGTTGAGATATTTGGCGACAGATTCAGCGAGAACGCGATTGGAATTGCCCGCGAATAGTTTCATGCCCGTATTTTCCCCGGTGCCAGCCAAGTGAAGGATATGGCGGGCCTTGTACTGTGCCTGACGCACATTGCAAGCGGGCAGGGCAGATTCATGCACAGTTCCTCGCTAATATCGCGTCAAACGCGTAAATATGTCACGTCTTGGCGCCGGATACCCACTTCAGATAGCCATCGATTGCCTTGTCGGCGATTGATTCCATGACCTTCGGCGGCACGGTACTCCACGGATCTGTCCCGTTGCCCGGAACAACTTCCTGTCCCTGGATACGATGCAGCCGCGTTCCCGCAGGATCAAGCACGTCCCAGACGTAGATGATCGTGGTCTGGTTGCCGTCGGGCAGGGCGGAGAAGTAGCCCTTCATGATGTGCGTGTTGTCGGTATCGGCCGCCGTACCAAGGACAATGCCCTTGGCCTTGGCAAGCGCTGACAAGCGTTGGGAGAGCGGCGTGGCCGCAGTAATCGGTGCACCGACGATGGGGGCAAAGCGCAGCTTTGCCGTGCGCGTGACACCGGGCTGTGCTGCACCCGATGCAACCGTCGTGCCCGCAGGTGTCGTGGTTCCGGGTTGGGCTGCTACCGGCGTACCCGTCGCGGTGGCGGTCGGTGTTGTCGTGGTTGCCGTCGCCGGTGCTGTTGCGGTGCCGGGAGTGACTGTCCCCGGCGTTGCAGTGCCTTGTGCCGCGGGAAGATCACTCTTTGTCACCGCAATCGGCGTTTCCGCACTGTTGCAGGCGCTGAGGCCGAGAGCCGCAAGCGCCACGCAGGTATAGGTCAGTGATTTGCGAGACATCATCTTTGGTCGAACCCCATCATGAGCCATATGCGTGCCATCTCGAAAAAACGAAAGCTGACAAAAGTTTTATTTTACGATCAAGTCAAGAGGTTGGCGTGAAAGTGGCTCAGCCGCGCCATTGGTTGTGAGGTATGTCCGGCCCAATGTCATTGCCGTGCCACTGTCGGAATCCATGATGATCATGTGGGCGAACAGCGTCATGTCGGGCTGTATCTGCTCCGGGTTGCCCGAATAGAACATCGGCATGTCCATCCACGACGGTGTGAACCGGGCACCCTGCGAATAACCGCAGGCGTTGAGCCGGTGGCGTGTCAGGTCATGGGCTTCCATCACGCGGGAATGCGCATCAAACACATCACCGAAGGTTGAAGCCGGTGTCATCGCTTCCTCGACTGCTTCCAGCGCCTCGCGGGCAGCATCGTAAAGCTCCAGATGGCGCTTGGATGCCTTGCCCGTCAATACGGTACGCATCGCCGCCGCATGGTAGTGGCGATAGACCCCGGCCCATTCCAGTGTGAGCTGGTCATTCTTGGTCAGCTTGCGTCGTCCCGCTTTGTACCGGCACAGGAGGGCATCTTCACCGGAGCCAATGATGAATTCATTGGCCGGATAATCACCGCCTCCAGCAAAAATGGCGCCCTGCATCGCCGCAAGGATCGCGCCCTCGTCGGCTCCTGCTTTGATCAGCTTCAGTGCTGCATCGAGCGCTTCGTCGCCGAGTTCCGCCGCCTTGCGGCTGTAGGTGATTTCGGCGGGACTTTTCAGCACGCGCAGCTTGTCGACGAGACCCGAGGCATCGACGATCTGGCCAAAAGCCGCCAGCTGCTCATCGAGCTTGCGGCCATTGGCGGCGGTCAGGCCATGGGTCTGGTATTCAACGCCGATCCGTTTGCCGAGCAGATCGAGATCATTGAGAAGTTCACGCAAATCCGCCGCGGGATTGGCGTTGTCGCGATCGGCCCAGATCACGATGTTCTCTATATTCGACGTCTGGCGCGCCTGCCGCAAATCGGCGGAGCGGGTCATCAGCACATTGCTGCCGTCGGACTTGACGACGAGGCACTGGAAGAAACAGAAGCCGAATGTGTCGTAGCCTGTCAGCCAGTACATGCTCTCCTGGGCGAACAGCAGAATGGCGTCCAGTTTCTGTTCTGCCATGACCAGCATCAGGCGGTCGCGGCGCGCGGCAAATTCCTCGGGCTCAAAATGAAGGGCCATGATTATTCCTCTAGAATTGTGATCGCGGAGATTTGGCGGCCATAGTCGGGTTCCTTGCGATGGGTCGTGCGCCGGTAGGAGAAGAACTGGTCTTCTTCCGCATAGGTGCATTTCTCAAGCGCGGCAGCATTCACGCCTGCGTTGTGCAGCCGCTTGGTGATGAAGGCCCAAAGATCAAACATCTTGTGGTTTTCCTTGACCGAGTCGCGGAAAAACCGGCCGTAGGACGGGTCGGTTCCCGTGAACTGGTCATAGAACTCTGCACCGACCTCGTAATTCTCGGGGCCGATTGTCGGTCCAAGCACAGCCTGGATGTTGTCGCGTTTCGCACCCAGCGCAATCATCGCGTCGATGGTGTTTTCGAGCACACCGCCAATCGCGCCGCGCCAACCCGCATGGGCTGCACCGATGACTTTTGCATCCCTGTCCGCAAACAGGATCGGGCCGCAATCGGCGGACAATGCGCCGATGACGATACCCGGCGTTGTCGTGACCATGGCGTCAGCCTTTGGCCTGTCGCCGATGATCGGGCCTGTCACGACAAGGACATCGGGTGAATGGACCTGATGAACAGTCACGAGTTGTGGCAGGCCGGCTCCCAGCGCCTGCGCCACACGTCGGCGATTTTCGGTCACGTGATCCTGATTGTCATTGGAACCGCTGCCGACGTTCAACCCTGCGTAGATACCTGTGGAAACACCGCCGATACGGGTGAAAAACCCGTGAGCGATTCGATCCTTCTCAGGGGAACCCAGCAGGGAAGAATGCAGCGCTACTGGTTTTTCGGACGTGATCATGCCGGATTGCTCTTTCTCAAGGCTGCGGATGGTGGTGGAGCATCGACGCGAAGTCAATTGTCTCGTCATATGGATTCAAATGGAAACAAATGTGTGGCGGGATCGGTGACGCACAAAACCTTGAACAGTGTGCCCATCTGATCGGGTCCGGCCAATCGCTCGACATCGGCGCGAATCTGCTCCTGAAACGCGACAGGCTTTCCGCTGCCCAAGGCCCCTGCACGATCAAGCAATCCTAAGGCGAGCAGAAAATCAGCCTGGGTCATGGCACCTGTCTTGCAGCCCTGCGACCGGGCGGCTGTCGCCAGCATGGCAAAATCCACATGGGTGGTCAGATCGGCCTCGCCGGGCTGTGCAAACACGTCGACGGCTTTGTGGCGGCTGAGCGCCTGCAGCGTATCGCCAAAACCCTGCTGCAGGTGACCGTAGTCAATGAGCAGCGCCGCGCCGCGTTCGCGGTTCAGGCGCTCCGCGATTTCCTGCATCAATGCATTGCGGGCAGGGGCAATCTCAATAACACTGCCTTCGGGCGCGTTGTCGTGTTCGGCGGGCAAAAGCGTTGTGTCGATCGATCCCGGCCCCGCCGCGAACGCAAGATCACCGCCACCGTCGACCGTGACGATGCGGTCAATGAAACGTCCGCCGGATTTGATGTATTGGCGGACAGGAATCGCATCAAACAGCTCATTTGCAATGAGAACAAGCGGACCGGAAGGCAGGGTGCCGAACTGTTCCTGCCATTCGATTTCAAGATCGGAAGCGGCGAGCGTTTCCTGCTGGATTTGTGTGAGGCGCGGACTGATTTCAACCATGCGGATGTGTGCGGCTGCAATGAAATCCGGGGCGATTCTGGTTGCCGTCCGCAATACGTCCTGCATCAGCGTGCCGCGTCCCGGCCCCATTTCGCACAGGATGAATTCGGCCGGGGATCCGATCGCCTGCCAGGCACTGACGCACCAGACACCGATGAGCTCACCGAACATCTGGCTGACTTCAGGTGCGGTGATGAAATCGCCCTCGCGGCCGAACGGTTCGCGTGTCGTGTAGTAACCTGCATCCGGATCGAACAGACACAATGCCATATAATCAGCAACGCTGATCGGACCGGCCAGCTCAATCTGCCGGATGATGCGCTGCTTCAGTGTCATCGCCCCGTAGGAACTTCCGGGTTACGGGCTGTGAAAAGCGCCCACAGGCCGATCAGCACCATGGGAACCGAAAGGATCATGCCCATTGTCAGCCAGCCGCCGTAGAGATAGCCGAGCTGGGCGTCAGGCTCGCGGAAGAATTCGACAAAGATGCGCGACAGACCATAGCCGGTGATGAAAGCGCCGCCGATGAAGCGGGGGCTTTTCAGCTTGCGCCCATAGAAAATCAGAAGGGCCAGTGTGGTGAACAGGACGATGCCCTCAAGTGCGGCCTCGTAAAGCTGGCTCGGATGGCGAACGAACGGTCCGCCTGTCGGGAAGATCATGCCCCAGGGCACGTCTGTCATCCGGCCCCAAAGTTCGCCGTTGATGAAGTTGGCTACGCGAACAAGCCCAAGGCCGACGGGAACGCCTGCAGCAATCGTATCGATCATGCTGAAGGCATTGATCTTGCGCGAGCGCGCAAAGAGGATCATGGCGAGCGTGGTGCCGAGGAGCCCGCCATGGAAGGACATGCCGCCCTCCCAGACTTTGAAGATATCAAGCGGGTGGCTGATGTAACGGGCAAAATCGTAAAACAGGATGTAGCCGATACGTCCGCCCAGAACCACGCCGATGGCCGCCCACAGGACGAAGTCGTCCAGATCATTGGGCTTCATCGGCGGCGTGTTGTTGGCCCACAGACGCGGCTTGCTGATGAGTTTCTTGCCGTACCACCAGGCAAAGAGGATGCCGACGACATAGCCGAGACCATACCAGTGCACCGAGAACGGTCCGAGGGAAAAGATAACCGGATCAATATTCGGGAATGCGATCGCGGCCATCGTCGGGACAAGAATTTCGCTCACAATAGGCACTCCGTCATCACTAGGTTTATCGGCGCGGACCATGCGCGAGGGCAGGAACAGCGTCAAGCCGCCTGTCCGGTAACATTTGTGCAATTTGCCGGTACTTTTGCGATTGCCAAAGTTGCTGCAGGGCTTGCCAGCATCAGTTCCACTCCTTTGCTTGCAATCGCCTGCTGTGGCGATTATTTGATGGGTAAAGCAACAGAGGTATTTGCCATGACCAATGGATCAAACCGCGTTCTTGATGAACTGGCCAAGCTCGTGACCGACGCCGCCGGTGCAGCGCAGGGTGTTCGCCGCGAAGTCGAAACCGCTTTCCGCGGGCAGGCTGAACGGCTGCTCAACACCATGGATGTGGTTCAGCGCGAAGATTTCGAAGCTGTTCGCGAAATGGCCATTCGGGCACGCGCCGAGAACACCGCGCTGCTCGCCCGCATTGAAGCGCTTGAGGCGCTGGCCGGCAACAAGGAGAAATCCGCCGGCGATGCGGCCAAACCGGCAAAAGCCGCCTCCACAGGTACCCGCACCAAGAAAGACTGATCGCCTGATCATTTTGACGGGTATTGAAACGGAAAGCCCCGCTCTCGCGGGGCTTTCTCGTCATTGTATCAAGCTCAGGCGTCGTCGCTTTCCGCCAGTTTCTCTTCGCCCGCAGCGAGCGCTTCTTCTTCGGTCTCGAAGGGCCCCACTCTATCACCCTCTTCGTCATCGATGGTGATCACATAATACCACTGCCCATCATCGTTTTTCTGCGTTGCGGTTACTGTCGCGTTTGGCTCTGTGGACATTGCTTTCTCCTTCCGGGGTGAAACATTGCCTACCCTAGGCGGTATGCATATCGAGGATGTGACGGATATCTGACAGGCAGAAAAACTGCGGGAGAACGCCTCTCCTGACTCCCCGTTTTTTGTGCAGATGAATCACGTATGACAAAACGGGTTGCCGGTGCGGCCATCATGAGGCCGGTTTCCCCCGTATTTCGGCCTTCCGGCGCTCTGTCCCCAAAATAAATCTTAAGAAATTATCAACAGGTGGAAATCGCCGAAAATCGTTTTCTTAGAGTCAGTTAAAGGCCGGTCGTGAATCATTTTCATAACGTCTGTCCACACCCATTCGCGCCATTTGACCAAAAGGGGACTGGCGCTCGGACTCAGCATCAATACACTGAAATTACAGCATGATTCGTTTCGGTGGTCATGCAGCGGGTAACAAGTTCATATCCGTGGTCCGGCTGGTGCGTTCTGCCTGCCGGTGAGTTTTCAAGCGTTAAGTGTCCTTTGGGTGGGTGCGCTGTGCTCCCGCAGCGTCAGATGAGATTCGATTGAGCAGGTAATGGCGATGAGCCTTCTGGAAATAGAGATTGCGCGTGATTTGCATCCGGTCGATGTGATTGAACATGTTGCCCATGCCAATGAATGGGCTTTCGAGCGCACCGGGGACGATGAAATTGCCATTACGGTTGAGGGAAACTGGACGGACTACCAGATCTCCTTCTCGTGGATGGAAGATTTTGAGGCGCTGCATCTGGCCTGCGCCTTTGACATCTCGGTCAGTGAGCCGCGCGTCAACGAAGTGATGCGATTGCTGTCACTGATCAACGAGCAGCTCCTCATGGGGCATTTCGACCTGTGGCGGCAGGAAGGCGCGGTAATGTACCGCCAATCGCTGCTGTTATCTGGTGGTGCCGAACCAACGAGCAAGCAGGTGGAGGTTCTCCTGTCCAGTGCGCTTGATGCCTGCGAGACCTATTTCCAGGCATTCCAGTTTGTTGTGTGGTCGGGCTCGACAGCGCGGGAATCGCTCGATAGCATTCTGTTCGAGACGGTCGGTTCAGCCTGATCGTGCGTTCTTTTGGTATCGTTTGAGTTCAGCGCAATGACCATCAGTTTTGACGATTTTGAGAAAGTGGATATCCGCGTCGGCACCATTGTCGAGGCGGAAACCTTTCCCGAGGCGCGCAAGCCTGCCTTCAAACTCAAGATCGATTTCGGTCCCGAAATCGGGATCAAGAAATCTTCGGCGCAGATTACCAAGCACCACTCGCTGGATGAGCTGAAAGGCCGTCAGGTAATGGCCGTGGTGAATTTTCCGCCGCGCCAGATCGGCCCGTTCGTGTCGGAAGTTCTGACACTGGGCTTCCCGGATGAAGAGGGCGGTGTCGTGCTCGCCGCCATCAGCAAGCCGGTGCCGAATGGCGGCAAGCTGTTCTAGGCTGATCGCTTCAATAGGTTTTACCCACGGTCATGGCCGTCCGGAAATCATTATCGCTGTCGATGTAGACCTCCTCCGGGCTCGCTCCAACGGCGTCAAAGAAGCGGCTGACAAAGCACCGAAATGATGCACAAAGCGCGATATCGCACACCTGTTGATCCGTGAATCCGACGGCTCGCAACCGGTCAATGTCCTGTTGTGAAATCCGGGACGCATCCTTTGTTATCTTTTCGGCGTAAGCCAGCATTTCGAGATCCCGGTCCGGCAAACCTGCTGTTCGAAAATCCTGTTGTACCGCCATAACGGCATCTTTCGATCCGAGATCGTCGATCAGCTGCTTGCCGTAGACGTAGGAGCAGTAAGTCGATGGAATGTGCTTGGCAGCAATAAGCGTGATCAACCGCCAATCACGCGGGCTGAGCGAGAATCCGGCACGAATGCTGCGAGAAAATTCAGTGTAAATCGGTAACAGATCAGGCCGTGCCGTGAAGCATTTCGTGGCCTCCATGACAAAGCCAAGCTGCGTTGTCGATGTATTGTAAATTTCAGCAATTGCACCTGTTGCGTCTTCTTCCCCTATTGTCTGCAAGAACATCTGGCCCCTCCCGAGTTCAATACTCTTCCAGATACAATCTAGCAGAAACTCCGCCAATTCGGGATTCTCGATGTTCTGGACCTTCAGAGGCTGATCCCGCCGGGCAAGGCCGACGGAATCGTGCACGTCTGTTTTCAGGCTAGATCGTCTTCGCCCCCATCTCCTTGGCGATGTATTCCGCCTGCCGGATGGCGAGGCTGACAATCGTCAATGTCGGGTTCTCGGCTCCGCCCGAGGTGAACTGACTGCCATCGGAAACGAAGAGATTCTTGATATCGTGGCTCTGGCCGAACTTGTTGACGACACCGTCTTTCGGCTTTTCGCTCATGCGGTTGGTGCCGAGATTGTGAGTTGAGGGGTAGGGCGGTGTCGGCAGGGTGCGTGTCGCGCCGACAGCTTTGTAAAGGGCCTGTCCCTGCTTGTAAGCATGGTTCCGCATTGCGGTGTCGTTGGGATGGTCGCTGAAGTTCACATTGGCGATGGGCAGGCCGTACTGGTCTTTCTCCTCCTTGTGCAGCGTGATCCGGTTATTCTCCTGCGGCATGTCCTCGCCGACGATCCACAGACCTGCCATGTTGGCGTATTCATCGAGTGCCGAGGTGAAGGAACGGCCCCAGCCGCCCGGATCGAGGAAGGCAGCCATGAAGGGAAGGCCGAGCGACAGCGTCTCCATTTCATAGCCGCCGACAAAGCCTCGTGCAGGGTCATGCCGTGCCTCGTCGCGAATAATCCCCGCCATGGTGGTACCGCGATACATGTGGACGGGCTTTTCGAAAACGCCGTACACCGAGCCGGTGGTGTGACGCATGTAATTGCGCCCGACCTGGCCGGAGGAGTTGGCCAAACCGTCGGGGAACATGGTCGAGGCAGAGTTCAGCAGCAGGCGCGGGCTTTCGATCGAATTGCCCGCAACCGCAACGATGCGGGCTTTCTGCACATGCTGCTTGCCGTCCTTATCCACGTAAAGAACGCCGGTCACCTTGCCGTTCTTGTCGTGCTCGATCTTTTGCGCCATCGCATTCGGCCGCACTTCCAGCTTGCCGGTCGCCTCGCCCTTGGGAATTTCCGTATAGAGCGTCGACCATTTAGCACCCCATTTGCACCCCTGGAAACAGAACCCCGTCTGCTGGCAGGACATGCGGTCGTCGCGGTCAGCGGAATTGATCGCCATGTTGCCGGTGTGGCATTCCTTGTAGCCGAGCTTGTCGGCACCGGCCTTCAGCACCTTGAAGTTGTTGTTGCCGGGCAAGCCGGCAATGCCATTTGTGCGGGTCACACCCATCTTGTCCTCGGCCTTGGCATAGTAGGGCTCGAGTTCTTTCAACGTGATGGGCCAGTCAAGCAGGTTGGCGCCTTCGAGCTTGCCGTAATGGCTGAGCGTGCGGAATTCATGCTCCTGCAAACGCAGGGAGGCGCCGGCCCAGTGGGTGGTCGTGCCGCCGACCGATTTGACGATCCAGGCGGGAAGATTGGGGAAGTCCTTGGCAACCCGCCAGTCGCCGGATGTGGTTCGCTTGTCGACCCAGGCGAGCTGGCCGAAACTGTCCCACTCATCGTTGATGAAGTCTTCGTACTCGTGCCGCGCACCGGCTTCGAGAATAACAACGTCGATGCCTTTTTGCGCGAGCTCGTTGCCAAGCGTGCCGCCTCCCGCGCCGGAGCCGATGATGACGACGACATGGTCGTCCTTGAGATCATAAGGTGCAGCCATGGTTTCCTCCCAATAGGCTGAAAAACAATGTGGAATGACTGAGCGGGCTCAAAGCCATTCGATGTCGCTGAAACCGCGAGCGATATAGCCGCCCTTCGAGTAGGCTTCGCCTTCATAGCCAAAGAGTGGCCAGAGCTCTTTCTGGTTGTAGAGCCCGGTGACCAGTCCGCCACGGACGGTCTGGAAGAACGGCGTGTCTTCAATCTGCCGCAGCAGTTTCAACCGGTGATCTTCCCAGTCGAGACCAAGATAGCCGCCATTGCCTGCCCGCTTGTCGAGATCGGCTATGCCCGCTTCGATCAGCTCTTTCTGTTTGGCATCAGACCCTGCCTTCGCGTCGTAGGGTTTGACGGCAATGGCGTAGAATCGATCTGGAATGTTGTCATGCGGGTAGATATCGCGCGCCAGTTGAATGAGCGTTGCCATTGTTTCCGGCTTGAGATTGGACGTCTCCAGACCCCAGGCCTGTTGCGGATGGATAATCGAATTGCTGCTGATTACCAGCAGCGCGCCGAGACTGGCCATGCCGCCCCGTTTGAGCAGCTGCCGCCGCGACAGGCCGGCCTGTCCGCCGGGTTCGTCCGGCGCCGTGGCCTTGCGGTTGAATATCGTTACCATGGATTTCCTCCCTTGCTTGCTATCGGTGCTCTTCCCCGAGTGCACCCTTGCTGGCTGATGGCGTTCCTCCAACGCCGGTCAACCGGTTTCAGACAAACCGGCCTTGTCGTTGCAGGACCTCAATTTTGTAGCCGTCCGGATCTTCGATGAAGAAGAAACGGGCCAGCAGCGCGCCTTCGCGCTTGAATTCGACAATGTCACGGATCTTGAGATTGAGACTTTTCAACCTGACATGCTGAGCGTCGAGGTCATCGACGCTGACCGCGAGGTGGCCGTAGCCGTCACCGAGGTTGTAGGGTTCGGTGCGGCCCTTGTTGATTGTCAGTTCGAGCTCGAAGGCTGTCTCGCTGTTCCTCAGATAGACGAGGGTAAAGCTGTCGAAATCCAGCCGGTCAGCGACCTCCAGACCGAACGCCTGCTGATAGAATGATATGGACGCACCTTCATCGAGTACGCGGATCATGGAATGGATGGCTTTTGCCAAAAAAGACCTCCTTTAATGTTGAACCCTCACCGCAAAACTCCGGTTGCAGTTGCGGGGTATGTCGGTGATTATGGACCCGGGAAAACAGAAAGGGTGGCAATCGGCTACCACACCGTGCGGAGAGCGGAATAATTTTTGCCTGAGATGATCCGATGCGCAAAATTTCACCTATCAAGATGAAGGACGCATCAAGAGGATTGCACAGGGCGAAGCAGATAAAGGGAGGTTCGTTGAATGTGTAAAGTATTCGCAGAACAGGATCCGGAGGGCTACCGGCAGATCAACCGTTCTGTGCGCATCGCCGGGCATTCCACCAGCATCCAGCTTGAGGTGACCTTCTGGAAGCTTCTTGATGAAATCGCTGCAAGCCAGAACATGACGACGCCGCGCTTTATCTCGACACTTTATGACGAAGCCCTTCAGGCGAATGGTGAAATTCCGAACTTTGCCTCCATGCTGCGCACCACCTGCGCGCTATATCTGCGCGGTGTGCAAACACCCGTGGAAAGCGCTTCGGTGACGCCGATCGGCAATCGCGCCGCCTGACGATCAGGCCGGGATACGAACCACGGCGCGCAGGCCGCCCATGGGGCTCGTGTCCAGCGTGATGTCGCCGCCATGACTGCGGGCAATGTCGAGGGCAATGGCAAGGCCCAGACCGGTGCCGCTGGCATCCTGATTGCGCGCCTCATCCAGCCGGAAAAACGGTTTGAACACCTCGTCGCGCATCTCCTTGGGGATACCGGAGCCGTCATCGTCAATGGTTATGCTGAGCCAGCCTTCGCGATGATCGGCGGTGACGACGACATTCTTTGCGTAACGAAATGAATTTGAAACCAGATTGGATATCAGGCGCGAGAAGGCATTGGGGCGAACCTGGATTTCCGGTTCACCGCGAATACTTGACCTGAAGCCGCGCTCCAGCAGAACGCCTTCCTCCTTCAGTTTGGCGAACAGCCGTTCCAGATTGAAGGTTCCGGTTTCTTCTTCCGCCTCGCTGCGGGCAAAGGCGAGATAGCCTTCCAGCATGGATTGCATATCCTCGATATCCTGCTCCATGGCTTCCGTGTCGACCTTGTGGCCGACGAGCGCAAGCTGCAGCTTGAAGCGGGTGAGGATCGTCCTCAGATCGTGGCTGACGCCGCTGAGCATCGTCGTGCGCTGCTCGATCTGGCGTTCGATGCGTTCGCGCATGACGATAAAGGCCGCACCGGCCCGGCGCACTTCTTCCGCGCCGCGCGGCTTGAAATCGGGTGGCGTTGCCCGTCCCTTGCCGAAACTGTCGGCAGCGGCCGCCAGCTGCTGGATCGGTTTGATCTGGTTGCGCAGGAAGAGAATGGCGATAGCCAGCAGCACCAATGCGGAACCCGCCATCCAGACGAGCAGGATCAGGGTATTCGAGGCATAGGCCTGGCTGCGGCGGGCAAAAACCCGCAGAACCTTGCCCTCAAGCTGAATGCGGATTTCCACCAGGTCGGAATCGCCTATTGTGTCGATCCAGAAGGGGCGGTTGATCTGTTTGGTGATCTCCGCGCTCAACGGTTCATCCAGTGTGGAAAAGAACGGTTTCGGGCCGGGGGCGGGCAACGGATCCGGCGGCAGGATAGAAATGTTCAGGGACAATCGCTCGCGTGCGATGCGGATGAGGTTCTCATAGCCCGGATCCTGGGGATAGGTGTCCATCAGGTCGATAATGCCTGAGATGTCGCGCACGACGGCAGTCGACAGGCGCTGCGTCACCGTCTGCCAGTAACGCTCCATGTAAACGAAGGCGATGACGGATTGCAGCAGCACCATGGGGGCAATGATGATGATCAGCGAGCGGGCATAGAGCCTTTTCGGCATCCATTGTGCCAGCCAGCGGGAAAATTTCCGCCATGGGCCAAGCAGCGTGCTGCGTCTGCGCCGCCAATGCCGCTGCCTGACTGCCAATGCGCGTTTTGCACTGTCCGTTTGTGCCATCTGATCAGTGCCCGCTCGCGCATTGGTTACTACGTCCGGATTATTTGATCCGGACTCTACTCCACGCTCAATTTATAGCCGACGCCGCGTACTGTCTGCAACCAAACTGGATTGGCTGGATCATTTTCAATCTTGCGGCGCAGGCGGTTGATCTGCACGTCGATTGTCCGTTCGCCGACGTCGCCTTCCTGGCCGGTCAACTCGTGCCGGGGCACAGTTTCGCCGGCGCGGGCGGCAAAGATCGCCATGATGTCCTGCTCACGATCGGTCAGGCGGATCAGCTCTCCGGAACGCTTCAGCTCGCGCTTGGCGATGACGAATGTATAGGGACCGAAAACGATCTGCTCAATCTTGGCCTGGGATGCCGGAGCACCGCGACGCAGGATGTTGTTGATACGCAGGATCAGCTCACGTGGGTCGAAAGGTTTTGGCAGATAGTCATCTGCACCTGCTTCGAGGCCCGTAATGCGGCTGTCCGTCTCCGAAAGGGCGGTCAGCATCAGGATCGGAACATTCTTTTCCTGTCGCAATGACTGAGTGAGGGCGACCCCGCTTTCACCGGGCATCATCACGTCGAGGATCAGCAGGTCGTAGTCAATGCCGGCCAGCTTGCGCCGCGCCTCGTCCGCATTGGCAGCCACCGTAATGCGAAAACCGCTGCCCGTCAGATATTGCGACAACAGATTTCGAATTCGAGTGTCGTCATCGACAATGAGCAGGTGTGGCGCATCGTCTGAAAGCGGAAGTTCTTCACTCACTAATATCATTCCTTCTCTCTCCGGGCATTTGCGCCCGCCCCTGGTCCCCGGATGTCCCGATCCGTCTTGCAATAAACTAACCTGCCTGTGGCAGACTGTCGATCTGTTGCCTTTGGTCGGGATTGACCATCGCCTTGAGGAAATGTTCGATCACCGTCCGGTCAGCCAGACCGATTTGCTGCAATGCACTGCCAATGCGGCGTGATTGCGGTGCAGCAAGCTCAAGTGCAAGTTCTCTGCCCTGCATCGTGGGGTAGAGCTCCCGTTGACGCCGGTCGCGCGGACCCGGTACCTGCACGACATGATCCGTATCGATCAGCTGCTTGAGCACCCGTGCCAGACTTTGCTTGGTAATTTGCAGCACATCAAGCAATTCCGCCACCGTCATCCCCGGCTTACGGTTGATGAAGTAGAGAACTCGGTGGTGGGCGCGGCCAAAAGCCAGTTTTTCCAGGATCAAATCCGGGTCGGCGGTGAAGTCGCGATAGGCAAAGAAAAACAGCTCAATCAGGTCGAGTTCACGCGCGTCTTCCTTGGTCAGGGCTGTCTCAATGTGCCGATCTGGTGTATAAGATTTCATACAGGGCTCCCGCTCTCACTCATGTGTGCCGAATAATATGTCAGTCTTGTTGACTTAATTTTAGACTGCTGATAATTTTTGGCAAGCTGTTGGCCGCATTTTGAATGAAACGAAAAGCCAATAAGTGTTTCTGAGACATTTTCCTCATCGAAACGCCTATTACTCTCGGGAGCCATGGTTCACCAATTGTGAAGCGGGGCAATTGGCGTCGTCTCAAACCCGTCCAATGATCAGGAATCAAACGCCTGGAGGAAAACATGGCATCCGTACCATTTGATCAGCTTGAAGGTTACATCTGGATGAACGGCGAAGTCGTTCGTTGGGCAGATGCTAAGGTTCACGTGCTGACTCATGGCCTGCATTATGCAAGCTCGGTCTTTGAAGGTGAACGCGCCTATGGTGGCGAAATCTTCAAGCTCAATGAACACACGGAGCGTCTGCACGAATCGGCAAAGATTCTCGGCTTCACCATTCCCTACTCGGTTGAAGAATTGAACGATGCCTGCCGCAAGCTTCTCGCCAAGCAGGGCTTTCAGGATGCTTATGTGCGTCCGATCGCATGGCGCGGCAGCGAGTCGATGGGTGTTTCGGCGCAGGCCAACAAGATCAATGTGGCAATCGCCATCTGGCAGTGGCCAAGCTATTTCGACCCGGCACAGAAGCTCAAGGGCATCCGTCTTGATATCGCTGAATATCGCCGTCCGGATCCGAAAACTGCTCCTTCGAAGTCGAAAGCTGCGGGTCTTTACATGATCTGCACCATCTCCAAGCATGCGGCGGAAGCCAAGGGTTATGCGGATGCGCTGATGCTGGACTGGCGCGGCCAGGTGGCCGAAGCCACAGGCGCCAACGTGTTTTTCGTCAAGGACGGCGTTATTCACACGCCAAAGCCGGATTGCTTCCTCGACGGCATCACCCGCCGCACGGTCATCGATCTGGCCAAGCGCCGCGGCTATGAAGTCGTCGAGCGGGTGATTATGCCGGAGGAACTGGAAGGTTTTGAACAGTGCTTCCTGACCGGTACTGCGGCGGAAGTCACGCCGGTTTCGGAGATCGGACCGTATCGCTTCACGGTTGGCGATATCGCGATCAACTTGATGAACGATTACGCCGCCGAAGTAACGCCCAAGAAAGCAGCGGCTGAATAACTCGCAGCATCGGACTGCAAATAAGGCGCTCTCTGTCCGATACTCCAAGCTTGCTAACGAAAACAATCGGTTGATACCTCTTTATTGAGGCATCAACTGGTTTGACATTGCCTAAAACTTAGTCAACATGCCAGTTGTCAGGCATGAGTCTGGCGCGAAACGTTGACGGGGTGTCAATTATGGGTGCGCTTCTTCCTCTTATCATCCAACTTATCTCAGGTGCGGTCGGCGGCAATATTGTCGGCGGCATTCTTAAAAACCTGACACTTGGCCCGACTGGCAATACGATTGCCGGTGGCGTTGGTGGACTAGTAGGTGGTTACTTGACGCAATACCTTGGCGCCGGTGGTGCCGCGGCTGTGACTGACGCAGTAGCATCGTCGGGGCTCGATCTGGGCTCGATCATCAGCAATGTTGCCGGTGGCGGTGTTGGCGGTCTTATTCTTACGGCAATTGTTGGCGCCATCAAAACATCGCTGGCAAAATCCTGATCCTGATAAGATACGCATGATTTTCAAGGGCGGTCCCATTGGCCGCCCTTTTTATTTGGGTTAAAGCCTGATGTGTGACGTATGAGACAAGCATAAGGTTTGAATGAAATGGGACAATTGCAGGCCGGTATTATCCCCGTTACGGCTTTCCAGCAAAACTGCACCATCCTCTTTGACAGTGATGACAAGCATGGTGTGCTGATTGATCCCGGTGGTGATAACGATCAGGTACTTCATGCGATCCGCTCCAATGGCATCACCATTGACGCGATCTGGATTACCCATGGCCATATTGATCATGCGGCCGGTGCGATGGACATGAAGGAGACGCTCGGCGTCGATATTGTCGGACCGCACGAAGCCGATAAATTCCTTCTGGATTCAATGGAAGAAAAGGCAGCCCAGTACGGCATCCAGGGCAGCGGTGTGCGCAATTGCACGCCGGACCGCTGGCTCAAAGATGGTGATACGGTCTCCTTCGGCTCACATGTCTTCGAGGTCTTGCACTGCCCGGGACACGCACCGGGACACGTGGTTTTTTACAACGCCATTGCCAAATTCGCCCATGTTGGCGATGTGTTGTTCAATGGTTCGGTTGGGCGCACGGACTTGCCGGGTGGTGATCATGAAACTCTGATCAGTTCGATCAAGAACAAGCTTTTTCCACTTGGCGATGATATCGGCTTTATCTGCGGGCATGGCCCCGGTGGCCGTTTCGGTGAGGAACGCCGCACCAATCCATTTCTGACATGACAAAAAGGCCGCCGGATTGCTCCGGCGGCCTTGTGAACTGCGCGCGGATCCGGAGATCAGTTGGCCGTGCAGAAATAGTCGCGTCCGTCATAACCACGGAATGTACCGGTGCCCGGATTGAACGAACGGTAACGATCAGCACAATAGCGGTACCATGAAGGTGACCAGGGACGGGCACCGCCGTAATAGGCTGGCCGTACTTCGCGATAAACGCGAACCGGGGCCCGATAAACGGGGCGATCGTCATAATCGCGATAGATCACATCGGGTTCGCGTGGCTGAGCCAGCGCGCCGCCGATCAGAGCGCCGGCTGCCAAGCCGATGGCACCGGCTGCCAAGGCGTCGCCGCCGCCGCGGTGATGGCGATAGCCGCGATCGCGGTAGTAGCCGCCGTGCCGGTTGCGCCAGCCCCAATCGTCGGCGGATGCCGATGTGGCCAATGGAACAGCAATCGTGGCAAAAGCTGCGGTTGCAAGAATGGCAATTTTCATACCTTTAAACATCTGTGCCTCCTTTGAAGCATCCCTGGCGGAACTTTTCGAACCGCCTGATCGTGTTGGGCTGGACTTTTCAAGTGGGGGCGCCAGCCGTGTTGTGAGTTTTAAACTTCCCAGAATGAATGCAACCTGAACGAAGCCCGCGCACTTTCGTTCCCATCATTCGTGCAGGAGTGACGGCACATCACACGACAATATTAGCAAATCGATGGCAAAACATACGCGGGAGGGTGCAGAAAGCGGGCAATTTCGGGGCATGGCCGCACAAAATCCATACCCGCTGCGGTAGCGCAGCCATCGCTGCGACCGTTTGGCCGTGCATTCCCAAGGAAAAACCCCCGATTTTAGCCGGGAGCTCCAGAACGGCTTACGCCGCTTGAATTATTCCGAAACCGTGATGTTGACGGCCTTGGGGCCCTTGCCACGACGGTCAGGCTCGGTATCGAAGGAAACCTTCTGATTGTCTGCGAGACCTGTGAGGCCAGATGCCTGAACCGCGGAGATATGGACAAAAATGTCCGCCGCGCCGTCATCTGGTTTGATAAAGCCAAAGCCTTTTTCACTGTTGAAGAATTTGACCGTACCGGTCTGTGCCATGCTCAGTTCCTTTTCCTTACTTACCGCGTTCCCCTCCGGGTTTGCGGGATTGGTAGCGTCGCCTTTTGTAAGATACATCCAGCGCAAATCATGCAGGCAGTTCTCGAATTCAGGAAAGGAGCCGATCATTGCCGGGATTTCTCCCGACCCGGTATTCTTGCGGTTCCGGCGCGCCGTTCTTCCAGTCTTCCAGTGTTCGCAGATGCCCGAACGCTTTGAGACTGCTAGAATATGTGTTTTTTGGCAAGCAAAAGTTTTTCTGACATTTAGGCGACTATATCGAACAGCTGTGCAGCAGACATACTTGGCCGCGCAAAATTGTTGCCTGACCCCCGTGTATTGGTGGCGGTGGACTTTACAATTTGAGGTTGTGACGAGTGGGAAAACTGCATAAAACTGTCCAAATGGTCAAATATTGACATATGACCCTAACGGTTGCGTAGAACAATACATGCGCCGCCCGCTCCATGCAGCTGTGCACAGATCGTATTGGCTTCCCCGCGCGTATCGGCGCCAATGCGCACCGCATAGATGCCGCGCCGGCCCATCGGTGTGCGGTATCGGCTGATAACGGGCTCGTGCTGATTGAGAATGGCCGGAAAAGCCCGGCGCAGGCGTTCCATCTGGTTCACGGCGGCCGAGCGGCGGAAGTTGCCGGCAATCTGGATTCCCCATGGTTTCGGCTTGATCTGGGCCATCGAGATCGTGGCAGACCTGATAACCGGCAGCTGGCGGCAGGCCGCATCGAATGGCAGTTTGCTGTTGAGCGGCGCCGCGGCTATTTCTGCGCCGGCAGCAAAATCATCCGCTGGCCGTCCTGTGATATCAAGCACATAGTCTTCGGTTTCCAGAGGCAGGAAACCGCCGCTCGACAGCCATTTCGACACGCGGGTTGGTCCGGCATTGTAGGCAGCAGCAGCCAATCCCCAGTTGCCGAAGGTGCGGCGCAAATCCTTCAACAGGGCCGCAGATGCAGGCAGCGCCTGGGCAAAATCGAAGGGATTGGCCAATTGCCGTTCTTTGGCAGTTCCCGGCATGAACTGGGCAATACCTTGCGCGCCAACCGGGCTTAGTGCCTGGTCGTCAAAACGACTTTCTTTCCAGATCAGACGGGCGAAGAAGTCGCGCGGTACACCATGGCCATCCGCCTGGGTTGCGATGGCTGCGCAAATCTGGCTGACGGTCGGGGCAGGCGGCTGGACCGGTACCGATACGGAAGGGTTGTCAGCAGCAAGCACAACCGATGCGGTCAGCATGGCGAAAGATGCACCCAGAGCGATCTTACAAAGCGCGTTCACCCAGCCCCCATTCGTGATGCATTCTATTGATGAGCATAAAGCACAGAGCAATTCCGGATGAAAGACTGGGCTGTCCGTCCGGTTACATTTGATTTGTTTGCGGCGCGAAGACCTTGATCGCCTTTTCGCGGATACGGAAATGTGCGGGGGTCCATGTGGTCAGGTCGCCATCGGTGTTCACGGCGCGCGGTTTACTGGTCTTGATCGTGATTTCCGTGGTCTGGAAGGCGCGGACATCATCCCAACGCCCATGCGTGCCCTTGCGCAGGCTGGGGAGGAGACCCAACAACCGCCACCAATGATCCACTTCCAGACTGTAGAAATCGAGTCGCCCGTCATCGGCAGTCGCAGTTTCCTCCACGGTCATGCCACCGCCATAGTGCCGGCCGTTGCCGACGGAAACCTGCATTGTCTTGATTGTTTCGACCGAGCCGTCATGCTCGACATAGGCGGTAAACAGCCGCGAACGCGCCAGAAGGCGTGCAGCAACGATGGCATATCCGAGCTTGCCCCAACGCTTTTTGGCTTTTTCCGTAAGCTCTGCCGCAAGTTCTGCGCTGAAGCCGATGCTGGCGACGTTAAAGAACAGGTTGCCGTTTACCTCGCCAAGATCGATGGGGCGGGGCTTGGCTGACAGGATCAGTTCCGCGGCTTGCAGCGGAACGGGCGGAAGACCAATCGTCCGGGCGAAATCATTGGCCGTTCCAAGGGGAAGCACACCCAGCGGCAAACCCGTCTCGACAAGACCGGCAGCGGCAGAATTCAGGGTCCCGTCACCGCCGCCGATGATTACCAGATTACAGTCATCTTTCATGCGGCGGATCACATCGGAGATGGATTCGTCCTTTTTCGGCGCCGCGTCGACCAGTGTCAATCCGCCAGCTTCCAGTCGTTTGCGGATCGGATCGATCGGCTTCCTGCCGCTGCGTGCGTTGGGATTGACGATAAAAAGGGCACGTCGTGGCGGTTTTGCATTGGTCAAAAGGCTGGTGCTCCGGTTGGCAGTTCGTCGCAGGTGGGGTTTCATTTGTGGCGAAACAAGGCTGTACGGGTATCGCGGCGGGTGGATTTTGGCCGATGCAGGCGCTACACAATCGGCAGCACCTGTTCGGCCAAAGCATGAGAGTTCAATGTCTGCAAAATCTTCGCTTACAACCATCGGTTTTGATGCAGACGACACGCTCTGGGAAAATGAACAGTTCTTCCGGATGTCAGAAAAGCGTTTCGAGGCGCTTCTTGCTCCTCATACAGATACACCGGATCTCTCGAACCGGCTTCTGGAAGTGGAACGGCGCAATCTCGATCTCTATGGTTTCGGCATCAAGGGATTCACGCTGTCGTTGATCGAAACAGCGCTTGAGGTGACGGACGGGAAGATACCGTCATCCGTTCTTGGTGAAATACTGGCGGCGGGCCGTGAGATGCTGCGTCATCCGATTGAAACCCTGCCGCATGTGCAGGACACGCTGGAACAATTGGCAGGCCGTTATCGGCTGGTGCTGATCACCAAGGGTGATCTCTTCGATCAGGAACGCAAGCTCGCACAATCGGGCCTTGGTGATTTCTTCGAGGCGGTTGAAATTGTCAGCACCAAGGACAGGGGGACTTATGAGCGGATTTTCAACCGCCATGGCGATGGACCCCAGTACAGCATGATGATCGGCAATTCGCTGAAGTCAGATATTGTTCCGGCCATCGAGGCGGGTGGCTGGGGGGTCTATGTCCCGCATGCACTGACGTGGGTGCTTGAACACGTGGATGCGCCGGTTGCCGAGCCACGCTTCCGGCAGATCGAGCACCTTGGCGAACTAGGGGCGCTGCTCGCCGATATCGGATGATTATTCGGCGGCGTGCTGTTCCTGTGCGCCGTCGTCGGGGCCATTGGGATCACCTGCCATTGTTTCACAGCCAAGATCGGGGAAAGCGACGACGCGATTACCGGCAAAATCGGTGCGAACGACCACCAGTCCCTGTTCTTCGAAATAGGTCAGAAGCCGCCGGGCGCGGCGCGCAGAATGGGTGCCATAGGCACGGGCGAGCGTTGCATCGGACGGGCAGGGATTTCCTGTAACCGCCGCCTGCGCAACGATGAAGAAAACGCCTTGCACGTCGTCAGGCAGGCTCTTGGACAGTTCCAGCGCCTGCTGCCATGGCTCGCTTTGTGCGGTTTCGCCGTCAATGCCGGCGCGCGCTACGGCCAGCTTCCTTCGGAAGGCGGGCAGGGACAGCGCCTCACCTGGTACGCGGCGGATACGGCAGCGCACCAGAAAATCCTGATAAAGAACCGCGTCGGTGCGGAACCCGGCGTCAGGGTCACCAAGCATTTCCTGCATCACACCATCGATAAGCCCGCTGCGCTCGGCTTCGTCGATTTCGGGGAACAGCGTCATAACAGGTGCTTCCGCTTCGGCGGTTGCCTTGGCCAGTGTGAGCTGTGCAAGAATATCTGCCGTCGGGGTTGGCGGCGGCGGTGCAGGCGTGCGCCGCACGACCGGACGCCGCTCTTCGGGGGCAGGTGTGAAAATCAGATCATGGGCGTCGTCGGCCTGCTGCGGCAGCGGTGTCAGCTTCGGACTGGACGAACGGGCAGAGGTCTCGACGGGGCCAATGGTGACGGGCAGCGGACGGCGCGAGAGTGCTGGCCCCAGGGCGACAAAGTGCCCGCGTGCCAGATCGCGGAATTGTTCCGCCTGCCGCCGCTCCATGCCGAGCAGATCGGAAGCGCGGGCCATGTCGATATCGAGGAAGGTTCGGCCCATCAGGAAGTTGGAAGCTTCAGCAGCAACGTTCTTGGCCAGCTTGGCCAGTCGCTGCGTGGCGATGACTCCGGCAAGTCCGCGTTTGCGGCCGCGGCACATCAGGTTGGTCATGGCTCCGAGGGACAGCTTGCGTGCTTCGTCGGACACTTCGCCCGCGACAGCCGGCGCAAAAAGCTGCGCTTCGTCAACGACGACAAGCATGGGATACCAATAGTCCCGTTCGGCATCAAACAGGCCGCCGAGAAAGGCAGCCGCGCAACGCATCTGCTGTTCGACATCGAGACCTTCGAGATCGAGCACCACGGAAACCCGGTGCTGGCGGATACGGGCGGCAATGCGGGTCAGTTCGTTCTCGGTGCGGGCACCATCAACGACCACGTGGCCGTATTTGTCAGCAAGCGTAACGAAGTCGCCTTCCGGATCGATGACGCATTGTTGCACCCACTGGGCGCTCTGTTCGAGCAGACGGCGCAGAAGATGGGATTTTCCCGAGCCGGAATTGCCCTGCACCAGCAGGCGCGTGGCCAGAAGCTCTTCCAGATCGAGCATGGCTTTTGCGCCTGCGGGCGCCGCTCCCATGTCGATGTCGACCTTCATTGCTTCTCCAGACCGGTGGTGATTCCGCGCACGATCAAACGCGCGCGGACCTCCTTAGCATTCCTTTTCGCTCATGCGCGAGCGATATGTCGCTTCTCCCCGGAAACCCACAGATGGTTTTCTGGAGTGCTCGTTTGAAATTGCGTTCCAAACTCTTTCATTCGCGCAATCACATAATCCGGTTCCATCAACCCGTCGGGGAAATAGAGCCCCGGCGCGACCTTTTCTCCACCGGAAAGACCAAGCAAGCGCTCGACTGACAGTGCTACATGCAGGCCAGTGAGAGGTGCCTGACCCTGCGGATGGACGATATCCAGACGCGTTGTCGTCTGCTCGCCGATTTTGAGTTGGCCGCTGATTTCAATGACGATTTCAGTGGAAAAGGGCCCGCCGCGGCGGCGGCTCGCCGATTCGCCGTAAGCCATGTCAAATCGGATGGAGTGTGCATCGGTAGCAACGCCTAGGCTCAGGACGTCGAGAGGCGAGTAGGCGTTCGCCTCCACTTCGATACCGTCGATATCCGTGAAACGGCGGGTGGCTTCCTCGCCTTTAATCCAGTGCCATTTGCCGTTTTTGAGGGTCAACGGATTGGGCGCAGACTGGGTCAGCCGTTCGAAGTCGGCAAAGGCAGCCGGTCCGCCCATATCCTGCTCGTCCAGCACGACGGCGATTGTGATGTCGTCAATTCGGCTGAAGTCCCTGGCCGCTTGAAGCACCGGGAAGGTGGCTGAACCTGCCAGCCATGTGCTGGCCATGAGGATGGGCGCGCTGTTGGGCTTGTGGATGTAGTGCGCCATCTCCGGTCCCACTTCGAACACACCGCTGGAAACGCTGAGATACGGCAGTCCGTGCGCCTGCGCATACTTCAGACTGTTGAGCGTCTCGTCCTTCACGAACAGGACGATGGCGCTGAATGCCTTGCCAGCGGATTGACCGAGATCGGCCCGGTCAAGATCAATTGAAACGGCTTCGGCATTGCCAAGAGAATCGGCCACAGATTTCGCCTTCGCCAGATCACGCCCGCCAACGGCAATGGGTAAATCCGGGTGGAGCTTGCGCAAGGTTTGTGCCGCTTGCGAACCGACGATGCCTGATCCGCCGATGATGAGGACAGGGGCTGTGATGGTCGTGGACATGGAGAATTCCTTTATATTACTATTAGTAAGTTACTTTTAGTAATATGTAGACATGCGATTGCAAGTCAAGGGGTTGGATTGTTATTCTGGTGAAAAAGGAAATCCGCATGAGCAAGACCGCAGCCGCCAAGAAAATGCCGAAAGCCCAGCGGCGGGATCAGCTTATGGAAACGGCGCTGGGGATCGTTCGTGGACAAGGAACGGACGCACTGACGCTCGGCTATCTGGCGGAGCGGGCGGGGGTGAGCAAGCCCATCGCCTACGAGCATTTCGGTACGCGGTCCGGTCTGCTTATCGCGTTGTATCAGCTGCTGGACCAGCAGCAGGTCGATGATTTGCTGGGGGCGCTTGAACAGGCACCGAAACAACTGGGAAGCGTCGCCAGACTGATGAGCGAAGCGTACATGGCCTGCTACAGGTCCATTGGCCCGGAATGGCATGCCATCTCGGCCGCTCTCAAAGGCGATGAAGAGATGGAGCGGTTCCAGAAAACGCTGATCGACGGCTATGTCGATCTCTATTGCACGGCGCTGGCACACTATTCGGCGCTCGCCGCCGCTGATCTGCGCCTGCGTTGCGTGGGTATCATCGGCGCAGCCGAAGCCATTTCACGCGAAATGACCTGCGGCTGTGTGGATGAAGCGACAGCCTCTGCCGCTCTGGGATCGCTCATCCTGCAATGGGTGGCCAGTTAGCTTGTTTCCCATGTTGATGTTCCCGGCCTCTCTCCTTGCGGGGGAGAAAGAGTTTTCTTGGATTTAGCCTCCCTCTCCGTCATCCTCGGGCTTGACCCGAGGACCCAAGCCTGAGGGCGCGGTGAGGGAGGTTGTTCTGTGGTCTTCGCCGTGGATCCTCGGGGCAAGCCCGAGGATGACGGAAAAAGAGGACTTGATGGTCTCCCCCAAGGGAAGATATTGCAATCAGGCGCTCACCGTCCGCTCAAGAAACTCCTGCATCAATACAGCGACTTCCTCGGCATGGTCTTCCAGAAGAAAGTGCCCGCCATCGAAAACGTGCAGTTCAGCCTTGGGCAATTGTTCGGCGAAGGCCTTGGCCCCGGCAAGCGCGAAGAAGGGATCATGCTTGCCCCATGTGATCAGCATGGGCGGTTGATGTTCGCGGAAATAGGCCTGAAAATGCGGGTACTGCTTGAGGTTTGACTGGTAGTCATAGAGCAGGTCGATCTGGGCCTCGGCAATCCCCGGACGGTCGAGGCCGTCCTGCGCATGGGTCCAGGCATCGGGGTTGATTCTGGCTGGATCCTTGGCGCCGAACAGGTATTGGCCCCTTGTATCCTCGATCGTGAGGTGGCGGCGCATCGCTGCTTCGGTTTCCGCATTGCGGTCGGCCCACAGGCGCCGGGCAGTATCAAAACCTTCCGACAAACCCTCCTCGTGCGCCACGGCGTTCTGCACGAAAATCGCCGTCACCCGTTCCGGATGGCGGGATGCGAGGCGGAAACCGACCGGGCCGCCAAAATCCTGCGCATAAAGTGCATAGCGCTTGAGGCCAAGCTTCTGGGTGAATGCGTCGATGATGTCAGCCAGGTGGTCAAATGTGTAACGGAACTCCTTGTGGGACGGGGCATCGCTGTAACCGGATCCGGGATAATCAGGGGCTACGACGTGATACCGATTGGCCAGCAGCGGGATAAGATCGCGGAACATATGCGACGAAGTGGGAAAACCATGCAGCAGGAGCAGCGTCGGCGCATCCTTCGGCCCTGCCTCCCGGTAGAAAATCTTGAGGCCGTTGATCTCCTGCGTCCGGTAGCTGATGACCGGGCGTGCATGTTCGTTCGACTGTGACATCGTTCTTGCTCCTGTTGGATGTGTATTTTCACCGTCTAAATGTTATTTTGATGGTTACTCATAACGAGTAACTTGTCAAATTGAATTTTGATGGTTACTTCTAAAGGTGAAAGGAAATGCGATGCCGTTCATTTTTCTGGGCAATGCCCTCTGGCTGGATTTCGTCAATACGCAGATCATTGATGGCGAGCTTGTCGATCTCATCGGCGGTAGCGGCGCGTTTCTGCAATGGGCCAGGGCTGCCGATCTCCAGACGGATGCTGGAGATACTGTCGCATTCGACGCGACCTTGACCGAGGCGCAGGCATTTCGGGCGCATCTGCGCGGGGCGGCAAACAGCCTCAAGGCTGGGACTGCTCTTGATCCCGCCTTTGTCGAGGATATCAACCGGCGCATGGCGGATCATCCGGTCGCGACTGTTCTGGAGAATTCAGGGGACGGATGGGCGACCCGTGCAAAGCCTGTCACCATAGGCCCGCAGCGCATACTGGCCGAAATAGCCCATGACTTTGCCCGGTTTGTTTCCACCGAGGCAACCAATGTCCGCCAATGCAGCAATGAGCGCTGCTGCATTGTCTTCTACGATACCAGCAAGAATCACACGCGCCGCTGGTGCAGCATGGAGACGTGCGGCAACCGGGCCAAAGCTGCCGGTCGCCGCGCGCGGGTTCACTGACGCCTACTGCTCGAGGCGCAGAAGCTTTGCCGCCTCGACCATGTTGACGAGGGCTGGTTTTACCTCTTCCCATTTGCGGGTTTTCAGGCCGCAATCCGGATTGACCCAGATCTGATCGGGATCGAGATTCTTCCGGGCCTTGCGCAGGAGGCCGACCATTTCATCCACCGGCGGAATGCGCGGTGAATGGATGTCGTAGACACCCGGTCCGATCTCGTTCGGATAATGGTAGGTTACGAACGCATCAAGCAGTTCCATTTTCGAACGTGACGTCTCGATGGAGATGACGTCCGCATCCATGGCCGCAATGGAGTCGATAATATCGTTGAACTCGGAGTAGCACATGTGGGTGTGGATCTGGGTTTCATCCTGCACACCCGACGCGGACAGGCGGAAACACTCGATGGCCCAGTCGAGATAGGCAGCCCAATAGGCCTTGCGGATGGGCAGGCCCTCACGGATAGCCGGCTCGTCGATCTGGATAATCCGGATCCCGGCCTTTTCGAGGTCGCTCACTTCATCCCGTAATGCCAGCCCGATCTGGCGGCAGACCTGATCACGCGAAAGATCGTCACGCACGAATGACCACTGCATCATGGTCACCGGACCGGTCAGCATGCCCTTCATGTGCTTGTTCGTCAGCGACTGGGCATAGGCTGACCATTCGACGGTCATGGCCTTCGGACGGCTGACATCGCCGAAAATGATGGGCGGGCGAACATAGCGCGAGCCATAGCTCTGTACCCAGCCGTGCTTGGTAAAGGCAAAGCCGGAAAGCTGCTCGCCGAAATACTGCACCATGTCATTGCGCTCGAACTCCCCGTGCACGAGCACATCGATGCCGATTTCCTCCTGCCAGCGGATGGAGGTTTCCGTTTCCTTGCGCAGCAGTGCGGCATAGGCATTGGCGGTCAGTGCGCCCTTGCCATGTTCCGCTCGCGCCTTGCGTACCCCTTCCGTCTGGGGAAAGGAGCCGATGGTGGTGGTGGGAAAGTCAGGCAGTCCAAGCGATTTCTGCTTTTCGCGGCGGGCGGGATAGGGGCTCTGGCGCTGTGACAGTTGTGCTGTCACGGCCTTCAGGCGCTGTTTGACGGCCGCGTCGTGAATTTTGGTCGATGTCCTGCGGGTTTCCACCGCGGCGCTGGCCGCTGCAAGTTCGCTGCGGACGCTGTCCCGGCCGGTATTGATCGCTTTGCCAAGGATCGACAATTCCTCAAGCTTCTGCGTGGCGAAGGCCAGCCAGCTCTTGAAGTCAGGGTCGATATCCGTTTCGAGCTCCAGATCAACAGGCGTGTGCAGCAGCGAACAGGATGGGGCGAGGATAAGATGGTCGGTCCCACGCTGTGTGATGACAGGCTCGATTCGCTGGAGAATAGCTTCCAGATCGGCGCGCCAGATGTTGCGGCCGTCAATGACACCAAGGGACAGGACAAGTCCGGCAGGCGCCTGGGTTACGACCGTCTGGAGCTGCTCCGGTGCACGGCAAAGATCGAGGTGCAGACCGGCAACGGGCAGACCGAGCGCCAGATCGAGATTGTCGTCGAGTGCGCCGAAATAGGGCGTCAGCAACAGTTTCAAGCGGGGAAGGGCGCGGGCGAAAAACTCATAGGTAATCTTGAACGCAGTCTGCGTATTTTCATCGAGATCAAGCACCAGCGCAGGCTCGTCAATCTGCACCCACTCGGCACCATTGGCGGAAAGGCGGCGGAGAATTTCCGTATAGACCGGCAGGAGACCCGGGAGCAGAGACAGCAGGTCGAGAGTCTCATCCTTGCTCTTGGCCAGCTTGAGGAACGTGACAGGTCCCAGAATGACCGGGCGCGTGTCAAAGCCCTGTTGCCTGGCTTCACGGTATTCCTCGACGGGCTTGTTGGAGCCGAGGCAAAAATCCTGGCCCTTCGTCAGTTCAGGCACCATGAAATGGTAGTTGGTATCAAACCATTTGGTCATCTCCTGTGCCGCGACACCGTGATGGGTACAGGCGCCGTGATCATGGCCGCCCTGACTGCCGCGCGCCATGGCGAAATAGGTCTCGGGAGAAACGGGCCCCCCCTTCCATTCATAGCTTTGCGGCACTGCGCCCACCATGCTGCTGGTATCCAGCACGTGGTCATAGAGCGAGAAGTCGTTGCTCGGTATGTGATCGAGACCGAGCTTCTGCTGCAAGGCCCAGTTTTCCTGACGCAGTCCCGCAGCGATATCCTGCAGGGTGACGATATGGGACTGACCCGACCAGAATCTTTCCAGCGCGAATTTCAACTCGCGCCGCTTGCCGATCCGAGGGAATCCCAGATTGCTTGTGGTGATAGACATAGTGCTTTACCCCGATGGTTGAGGGCAAAGGCCAGGCGCACGCATGCAGGAAATACAGACGCCAAAGACGTCCGCTTGCAAGCGACACACCGGACACCCCGCCCGTGGACGTTATCTATCGAGGCAGGTCTCCTGGCTCACGGGTCAGCGCTCTTGTCAGGCCTTCCCGATCCATCTGGGATCAGTGACACGAAATTGACAACAGCTCGCCGCTTACAGTTGCGGGGGCAGCTCCGGATTAAATCTCTTGCGGAGATCGCACCGTATTCCCTCTTAGCTCTGCGCCCGAAGGCGCACAGAACCACGATAGCGGGGATGGTAGGCGTGTGTCCGGAGTCTGTCAATAACACATAAAGACATATTTATATGGTTACGTCTTTTCGTGTTAATGGGCCACGGCAGGTTCGCCAACGGTATCGTCCTTGGTGCTTTTCCGGATTGTCAGGGCCAGGAGCGCAGCGATAAGGCAAAGGATACCGGCGGTGAAGAATGCCGGGAGATAAGTTGCATATTCTGTGCGGGCAAAACCGCCACCATAGGCAGCCGACGCAGCTCCAAGCTGATGGCCGGCAAAGACCCAGCCGAACACCATGCCGGCCTTCTCACGGCCGAAACGATCCGTGGCAAGCTTGACCGTTGGCGGCACGGTGGCGATCCAGTCGAGACCGTAGAACATGGCGAATAGCGACAGGCCGTAGATCGAGAAATTGCTGTAGGGCAGGAAAAGCAGTGAAGCACCGCGCAGGCCGTAGTACCAGAACAGCAGCCAGCGATTGTCGACCCGGTCGGACAGCCAGCCGGAGCCGATCGTGCCGAAGAAATCGAAGAAACCCATCATGGCAAGGACGCTGGCCGCGGTGACGGCCGCAAGCCCATAATCACCGCAAAGTGCGACGAAATGGGTCTGGATGAGGCCATTGGTGCTGGCACCGCAGATGTAGAACGTAGCAAACAGCACCCAGAACGTGCTGCTGCGCGATATTTCCTTGAGGGTGGTCAGCGGCAGGATGATGAGAGAAAGAAGCCCGCCTGTTACTGGCGCTGTCTTCGCAACGTCCTTTTCGCCATAGGCTGGCAAGTCGACGTCGGACGGACGGTCACGCATCAGCAGGAATACCGCAGCCGCTGCGACGGCAAGGAGAGCACAAACCATCATGGTCGCTGCGCGCCAGCCGTAGTTTCCGCTGATCCAGGCCATGAGCGGCATGAAGGCCAGCTGTCCGGTTGCCGAGCTTGCGGTCAGCATACCGAGCACCAGCCCGCGCCGCTCCGTAAACCAGCGGGTGGCAACTGTCGCACCAAGTACCATGGCCGTCAGGCCGGTGCCAAAGCCGATCACCACGCCCCACAGCAGAATCAGCTGCCAGATCTGCGTCATGCCAAGGGACAGGAAAGAGCCGCCGGCAATAAGCGCAAGTGCCACACACACGACTTTCCGCACGCCGAAATAGTTCATGAAAGCCGCAGCGAACGGTCCCATCAGGCCGAACAACAGCAGCCGTATGGAGAAGGCGGTGGCGATCTGTTCGGTCGTCCAGCCGAATTCCTTTTCCAGCGGTACTATGAGCACGCCGGGCGCTCCGACTGCTGCGGCCGTGACAAGCATGGTGAGAAAAGTGACTGACACAACGACCCAGCCATAGTGGATGTTGCGCCGGGCGAGGACTGCTGCAAGAGGTGAAGAAATCATGTTCTGTTTCCTGGGACGCGATTGGTCAGATGACGGAAGCTGCGGAGACGTCAACCAGATGCGGTTTGCCGCCGGCGAGACGTGTTCTTGTTCTTTGGCTGGTGACCATGTCGTGCGGTGCACCGAGTGGAATGGCGCTGACAGTGTCCAGCCGCTCGATCTGGTTCGGGCTCAAGGCCACGTTTGCCGCTTCGAGATTGTCCTTCAGCTGGTCAAGGTTTTTCGGGCCGATAATTGGGAGTACGCCCTTCGAGGCCACCCAGGCAATGCCGACCTGACCCGGCGATGCGCCTGTTTCCGCGGCGATTGCCAGAACGGTGTCGACAATCGACGTGCGCTGGGCGGTGTCCTCATACTGGATCACCGCGCCAAGACCGGTTGCGCGCCCGGCTTCACCCTTGCGGTATTTGCCGGTCAGCAGCCCGCCGCCAAGCGGTGACCAGCCGACTGTACCCAGTCCGAACGCCTGTGCCATCGGTAGAAGATCGCGGTCGGCGCTCCGCTCCACGAGGCTGTATTCCGTCTGCAATCCGACCACCGGGGTCCAGCCGCGCAATGCTGCAAGAGTTGCCGCGCTGGCGATGCGCCATGCGGCGAAGTTCGAAAAGCCCGCATAGATAATCTTGCCGGAGCGGGTCAGGTCTTCGAAGCCGCGCATGATCTCCTCGACCGGCGTCACGCTATCGGCAATGTGAGCCCATAACAGGTCTATCCGGTCGGTCTTCAGGCGCTTGAGGCTGGCCTCGACCGACTGGATCATGGATTTGCGGCTGTTGCCGACACCCTGCACCGTGGGATTGGCCGTGGAGCCCTGTGTGTACTTTGTTGCGATGACGAGATTATCCCGTTTAGGGGCGATGAACTCGCTCAGGAGCGTTTCGGCCTCGCCAAACTGATAAACGTCCGCCGTGTCGATGAAATTGCCGCCGGCTTCCGCATAGCCGTCAAACACCTGCTTGGCCACGTCCCGTGTCGAGCCATACCCCCAGCCGGTGCCGAAATTGCCCGTGCCAAGCGAAAGCTCCGACACTTGCAGCCCGGTGTGGCTGCCGAAAACCCTGTAGCGCATGGAATGCTCCCGATCGTTGGCTCGCCGCCACATGAATTTAGATGATGGTCGTCATAATTGACTATTGATGATGGTCATCATATAAAATGTCAATGCAGTTTTTTTGAAGGAATGTTTCATGCGCGTCAGCAGGGACCAGGCAGCACAGAATCGCGCCCGCATCATCGAGATTGCCGGACAACAGTTTCGCGAGAAGGGTTTTGACGGCATTGGCGTCGCTGACGTGATGAAAAGTGCGGGTCTCACGCACGGCGGGTTCTACGGACATTTCAGTTCGAAGGATGATCTGATTGCCGAGGCCTGCGAAGCGGCCATGGCGCTGTCAGTCCGGCGATGGACCAGTCTTTCCGAAGGCGCGCCTGACGATGCGCTCGGTGCCATCACGCAATCCTATCTGGCTGGCGACGCGCATGGTGAAGGACAGATGAGCGGGTGCATGATGGCGGCATTGGCACCTGATATCGCCCGTCGTGGCGGTCCCGTCCGCTCGCGTTTCACGGAGGGCACCAAGGCGCTTCTCGGTATTCTGGTGAACGCTGTGACCGGGCGCACGAAAGCCCGGCAGCGTGAAAAGGCCATTGCCATCATGGCGGGGCTTGTGGGCACCGTCGTGCTGGCGCGCGCGGTGGATGATCCCGAATTCGCCAAAGAGATCAAGCGGGTCGGTGAGGCTGTGTTCGGGAGGGATGTGGAGTAGGGCTGGGATATTCACCCCCCTCTGCCCTGCCGGGCATCTCCCCCACAAGGGGGGGGAGATCACATCGGCATTAGAGATTTCGAGCTATTTTCAACACTGCAAATTGTGCGAAGGCCTCCATGAAGGCTGATCTCCCCCCTTGCGGGGGCCGAAGGCGGGCGAGACCCGTGGCTCGCCCCGGTAGGGCGACAGCCCAGAGGGGGGTAAAAATATCAATTACCGCCCCGGACGCCCCGTCTTACCTGGCCTGCGTTTTTTACGCGCATCATTGGCATCTTCATAAGAACCAATGCCGCTGCGCTCCCGGCGGATGATGGCATCGTCATTCCGGTTGGTGGCACCGGGAAGCGGCGGCTTTTCCGGTATGGCGCCACGCACGGGCTTTTCCGTCCGACCGACGGTCATCTCATCCAGCGAGTTCTTGCGGAACTGTCCGCCACCCAGAGGCCGGGTGGAATCGCCGCCCATCTCGTCGAGATGCGGCTTGCGGAACAGTGGCGAGTTCGGATCGCTGTTTTCGTCCGTGACGACACGGTGCATGGCGCGTCCGGCATTGTGCCGGCCCTTTGTGCGGCCGCTGACCGGGCTTTCCAGTTCCACCTCGCGGGCCATGGGATCGTCCGAGATGGCAAGCTCCGTCTCGCGCAGCCGTTTGATTTCGTCGCGCAGCCGTGCTGCCACTTCGAAGTCGAGATCGTCGGCAGCCACGCGCATCTGTTTCTCCAGATGTTCGAGATGCGATTTGAGATTGTTGCCCATCATCGCGCCGGAATCGGCAAAGCCCGAAATATCGGCCCGGACGTGATCACGCTCGTAAACACTGTTGAGAATATCGCCGATATTCTTCTTGATACTGGCTGGGGTGATGCCGTGTTCCGTGTTGTAGGCTTCCTGCTTCTCGCGGCGGCGGCTGGTTTCGGCCATTGCCCGTTCCATCGAACCGGTCACATGATCTGCATAAAGAACGACCTTGCCGTCGATATTGCGGGCGGCGCGGCCAATCGTCTGGATCAGCGATGTCTCGGATCGCAGGAATCCTTCCTTGTCGGCATCAAGAATGGCAACAAATGCGCACTCGGGAATATCGAGACCCTCGCGCAGCAGATTGATGCCGACGAGAACGTCAAAAGCACCCAGCCGCAGGTCGCGAAGGATCTCTATGCGTTCCAGCGTGTCGATGTCCGAGTGCATGTAACGGACACGGATGCCCTGTTCGTGCAGATATTCCGTCAGGTCTTCCGCCATGCGTTTGGTCAGAACGGTGACCAGCGTGCGATAGCCCTTTGCCGATGTCTCGCGGATTTCGCCCAAGACATCGTCAACCTGCGATTTGGCCGGGCGAATCTCAACCGGCGGATCGATCAGACCGGTCGGACGAATAACCTGTTCAGCAAACACACCGCCGGCTTCTTCCATTTCCCAGTTGCTGGGCGTGGCTGAAACCGCAACGGTTTGCGGGCGCATTGCGTCCCATTCCTCGAAGCGGAGAGGGCGGTTGTCCAGACATGACGGCAAACGGAAACCATATTCCGCCAGCGTCGCTTTACGCCTGAAGTCGCCTTTGTACATCGCGCCGATCTGTGGAACGGTCACATGGCTTTCATCGATGAACACAAGCGCGTTGTCAGGGATATATTCGAACAGCGTGGGTGGCGGCTCGCCGGGCTTGCGACCGGTGAGATAGCGCGAATAGTTCTCGATACCGGCACAGGAGCCGGTGGCTTCAAGCATTTCGAGATCAAAGGTGCAGCGTTGCTCCAGCCGCTGTGCTTCCAGCAGGCGGCCCGCCTGATTGAGTTCGACCAGCCGGTGCTTCAGCTCTTCCTTGATCGACTTGATCGCCTGATTGAGGGTCGGGCGCGGCGTCACATAGTGCGAGTTGGCATAAATCTTCACCTGGCTGAGATCGCCCGTCTTCTGGCCCGTCAGCGGGTCGAATTCCGTAATCGTCTCGATCTCGTCGCCAAACATGGAGATGCGCCAGGCCCGGTCTTCAAGGTGGGCGGGGAACAGTTCGATCGTGTCGCCGCGAACCCGGAAGGAACCACGCGTGAAGTCCATATCGCGGCGCTTGTACTGCTGTGCCACGAGGTCGGCCAGCAATGCCCGCTGGTCGAGCCTATCGCCGATCTTCATTTCGAAGGTCATGGCCGTATAGGTTTCGACCGAGCCGATACCGTAGATACACGATACGGATGCAACGATGATCACGTCATCGCGTTCCAGCAGCGAACGGGTAGCCGAGTGGCGCATCCGGTCGATCTGTTCGTTGATCGACGATTCCTTTTCGATGAACGTATCGGAGCGCGGCACATAGGCTTCCGGCTGATAGTAGTCGTAATAGGAAACGAAATATTCGACGGCATTGTTGGGAAAGAAGGATTTGAACTCCCCGTAAAGCTGCGCCGCCAGCGTCTTGTTGGGTGCGAGGATCAGTGCCGGACGCTGGGTTTCCTCGATGACCTTGGCCATGGTGAAGGTCTTGCCCGAACCGGTCACACCGAGCAGCACCTGCGTCTTGTCATCATCGGCGATGCCCGAAACGAGATCGCGGATGGCTGTCGGCTGGTCGCCCGATGGCTTGAAGTCCGTTTCCATCTGGATGGCAATGCCACCCTCGGATTTCGCTGGCCGGGCCGGGCGGTGCGGTTGCCACGCCATCCCGTTCTTGAACAGCGGATTACCGCTTTCGATCAATGCGGACAGGGCTGCAACCGTTGCGGTAGCGCCGCCAGCCGGCAGATTGCCCGTATCTTCAAGTGCGATGTCCATACCCGCGACCGGATTCAATCCGGCAGCGGCACGGGTCTTCGGATCGCTTGATCCGCCTATGGATGTGCCGCGTGCGGTTCTGGAACTGCTCGTTTCCTTGGCCGCTGCCTTCTTTGGCTTTGCAGCCTTGGGTTGCGGTTTGACGGTTTCCTCGGAAATCTGCTTGGCCCAATCACTGATCGAGCCGGAAAGCGGTGTGCCCTCCAGTTCCGATTGCGGCGCTTCGCTGAAACCATCCGCGTTATATTTGTCAGGAGATTTAACCATGGGTTGAATATGGTGGGAGTCCGGCAAAATGGAAAGACCCAACTCTGCAAAAGTCACCGGAAGCGGCAGGCTCCTGACATAAGGTTGTCAGTAGGAATGTCAGGTGTGGCGCCTCTGCCGGACGTCAGCCGTAGCGCAGTTTCAGGCCGAGAATGGTCAGAATGAGCAGAAGCGTCATGCCGTTGGCGGCGATGACGGGCCAGGAACTGATCATGATGCCATAGAACAGCCAGAGCAGCACGCCGAGTGCCAGCGATGCATTGCTGATCAGCGAAATGCTGCCGGTTTCCCGCTGCCGAACGATCTTGATGATCTGCGGAACCCAGCACAGGGTGGTGATCAAGGCAGCAAGACTACCAACGAGCTCGATATGGAGAGGCACGGACTGATCTTTCAGAAAAAAAGAGATAATTGATATATGAGGGAATTCTTCGAAAAAATACAGCGGAATCATGACGTAACTGCCCATCCGCGATAAAAATTTATATCGCGGATTGTTGGTCTTGTGTCTTTTGCATGCAGGCTACTGAACGGCACCCAGAAGTCGGGCCGGAAGATAGATCACGAGTGACGCTGCACCCGTTATGACCGAGGTACCATCGGCCAGAACGGACTGTCCTGCCGGAGTTTCATCGCCGGACAATACTTTCTCCGACAATTGCCCGCTGCGCACCATGTTCATCAAGGTCGGCGAACTCGCAAACACCCCGTGCGACCCGCCATCGAGGTCGGATGCGTCGAGAACGACGATACCAAGCTTCTGCAGTATGGGAATGCTGGTGCCGTCGCCCACGCGCGGATGACCGCCTGTGATCCGGCCCGATACGCTCAGGGCACTGTCGGCGCGGGAAACGAGGATCGTAAAGGGTTTTGGCAGTTCACCGATATCCCTGACCTGACCCTGAAACACGTCGATATCGATGTCAGGCGCCGCCAGCATGACACCGGACAGGCGGCGGAAAACATCGCGGTGACCGGTCTGCGCCAACTGGCTCAGCGCTTCCATGACGACAAAGGATCCCATGGAATGGCCAACGAGTAGGATTTTGGTGGCCTTGGTCGAAGCGGCAAGCTGCAGAAGTTCGGCCAGACCGTCACGGCCATAGGTGGCGCTGTCGCGGTCATAGACGTAAAGGCCGAGTGAGCCTGCCGACGGCCAGGAGTAGTGTACGGAAACGGCTGGGAGGCCATAATCGTAGGCGAACTGGGCCTGCCGGAACACGCTGTCGGCAAAATTGTTGTTGTAGCCATGCACAAAGACAAAGAGCTCGCGCTGGTTGGCGGGGCGTTTGGCCAGTTCCGCGTTGATCTTCTCGACGAAGACCTGCTTGCTGTCGTAGGGCTGGAATGCCGTTGCGGCGAAATCACGAGCCGGATTGGGCTTGTTGCTGCTCTTTTCCACTTCACCACGCTTGTGGTTCGGCGGGATGCCGACGTCGACGCGGGAAAAATTCACAGTCGCGGAGCGCTTTGCCGAATAGGGCAGGGACAGATTGTCGGAGCGTTCACGGCTGGTCGCCACGAAAATGGGAATGACGGCCTTGGGTCCTGTCTTGTCGTTCAAAATGGGTGCGGGTACAGCCGCATTCGCCTTGATAACGCTTTGCGACGTGAGACCCAGCACGGCGCGGCCACCGCATCCTGTCAACACAAGCATGACGAGCAGAAAGGCCGACAAGCGGGAAACGGTCATGGACGCACTCCAAACTGCATTCCCGAAGTTAGAACCAGCATTTGAACTGCACTGCAACTTAAAAGCGCGTCTTCCCTTGATATAGGCACGCTGATCATCAGCCAGCGTGACAATTTTCCAACAACATTATGCCGTGACGTGTCAGACGATCAGCGGATCCCGGCCCATGTTCAGATGCAGTTCGTGACCATCATAGGCGTGGGCTTCGGCGACGGCTTCGTTGAGTTCAACGCCAAGACCGGGTGCCGTGGGCGGAATAATATAGCCGTTTTCCCATACAAGCGGTCTGGTCAGAATCTCCGCATGAAAACCGCCAAAGGCCTGAATGCATTCGAGGATAAGGAAGTTCGGGCTGCAGGTGGAAAGCTGGATATTGGCTGCGCCGACAATCGGTCCGCAATAGAGATGCGGGGCGATCTGGGCATGAAACGTTTCAGCCATGCCTGCGATCTTCTTGGCTTCCAGAATGCCGCCGACACGCCCCAGATTCATCTGCAGGATATTGGCAGCCCGGTTCACCAGCAGGCGCTGGAACTCGTACTTTGTCGTCAGGCGCTCGCCTGCGGCCACGGGAATGGAAGTGTGCTGCTGCACATAGGCCATGTTCTCAGGCATATCTGGCGGAACCGGCTCTTCCAGCCAAAGCGGATCATAGGGTTCGAGCCGTTTGGCCAGCCGTACAGCGCTGGTGGGTGTCATCTGACCATGGGTACCGAAGAGAAGATCGGCTTTCGAGCCGACAGCCTCGCGCACCAGCCGGACGAATTTCTCGCCGAGATCGAGCTGTTCGAGCGAGAGCTGGCGCGGATCAAAGGATGTATAGGGTGCAACCGGATCGAATTTCACGGCCGTATAGCCCTGCGCGACATATTCTGCGGCGCGCTCGGCCGAGGCTTCGGCATTCCAGTAGATCGCCGACGTCTCACCCAGTTCCGGTTTCGGGTAGAGATAGGTGTAGCTGCGCAGCCGCTCATGCACCCGGCCGCCGAGCAGTTCGTAGACAGGCTTGTCCGCTTCCTTGCCGATTATGTCCCAGCAGGCCATCTCCAGCGCCGATACGGCGCCCATGATGGTCACATCAGGGCGCTGGGTGAAGCCGCCGGAATAGGCGCGACGGAAGAATCGCTCGATATGGTGCGGGTCTTCACCGATCAGCCAGCGCTCGGCCACATCCTCGATCACCTTGCGCATGACCTGCGGGCTCACGGTGGAATTATAGGCCTCGCCATAGCCGACGACACCGGAATCGGTGGTGAGTTTGACGAAGAGGAACCATGTACCGCCGAAAGATGGCGGCGGATTGCCGACAACAAAGGTTTTAACATCGGTGATTTTCATGATCTGCTCCGATCGTTCAGTCTCAACCCGACCCTAAGGGACAGGGCGCCCATGTCAAAAACCGTGCAACGACCCGGCATGTCGGCTTTCTGACAGTTCTTGCACAGAAGGTCTTTCCATTGCCTCTATTGCACTGCATCATGAGCAGATACGCATTGCCTATGGAGACCGGAATTGAGTGAAGAAACCAAGCCAATCGGCGAACTGACCCTGCGCACGCTTGCCATGCCTGCGGATGCCAACGCAGCCGGTGATATTTTTGGCGGCTGGGTTATGGCGCAAATGGACTTGTCCTGCGGTATCCGGGCGGCAGAACGGGCACGCGGCCGTGTCGTGACGGCAGCCGTGAAGGAAATGGCTTTTGCCAAGCCGGTCAAGATTGGCGACACGCTTTGCGTCTACACGCATATCGAGCATGTCGGGCGTACATCCATCACCCTGAAAGTGGAAGCCTGGGCACAGCGCTATCTCTCCGACTTGATGGAGCGGGTTACCCATGCGGATTTCGTGATGGTAGCACTCGATTCATCGGGCAAGCCGACACCGGTGCCACCGGAACCGAAAGGCTAGGCTCTAGCCACCAATCATATATTTGTCCCAGAAATTGGCCTGCGGTTCGGTTTGTTCCACAATGTCGATCCACAGGCCCGACGGATCATGGAAGCCGAAACGGCGCTGACCGAAGGGCTCGTCGGTCAGGGGATATTCGACCTGCAATCCTGTGGTGGTGACTTTCTCGAATGCCGCCGCCGCATCCTCCACCTGCAGCTCAAAACACATGCCCTTGCCGCCGAAACTTTCAGGGCCGGGCGGGGCTGACGGATGGTCAGGCGTCATGAAGGCGATAGAGGCGGTGTGATCTTCACCTGAAAGCCAGCAGAACCATGTGCTGTCAAAGCCGCTTGTGAAGCCGAGATGCCGTATCCAAAAATCGCGGCAGGCTTCTTTTCTGTCGGTGACAATGATCGGATAGCGATCCGTAAAGCGCATGGCATGCCTTTCCCAAGGGTTGTGATTTGCACCATTAAAGGCAGCCCGACCGCTGATGACAAGAGCCTTTTGTCAGTAGTCTTTCCGGAAAATCATGGAAGGTGACATGAGTGTTCATCCGATGAGACATTAACCCGGTACCCGTATCGCAACGCAATCAACTTGTGGTCAAACTGCTAAAAAGCTTGGATTGGGGCCGTTAATCAGGCACCGTTTCCGTGGGGTTTGATGTTGGAGGGCGGCGCATGACACTATCGGGGGCAATGCGGAATTATTCGCGCAGGCGCGGAGAGGGCGACAGCGCCAAGGTTGATTTCGTCGAACTGTTCTTCGACCTCGTCTTTGTGTTCGCCATCACGCAGATTTCACATTTCCTGCTGCACGATCTGAGCCTCAAGGGGCTTGGTGAAAGCACATTGCTGCTGGCGGCGGTCTGGTGGGTATGGGTCTATACGGCCTGGGTCACCAATTGGCTCGACCCGACAACACCCCCGGTACGCGTCATGCTGTTCGTGCTCATGCTGGCGGGCCTGGTGCTCTCCACGTCGATCCCCACGGCCTTTGCCGGCCGTGGGCTGGTCTTTGCGCTGGCGTTCGCAACGATGCAGCTGGGCCGCTCATTGTTCATGATGTGGGCTATGCGGCGCCATAACCGCTCCAATTACCTCAATTTTGTCCGCATTTCGATCTGGCTTTGTGTCTCCGCGCTGTTCTGGATTGCCGGCGGATTGGCCGAGCCGGAAAGCCGGGTATTTTTCTGGCTGATTGCTCTGCTGATTGAAGTTGCGGGTCCGGCGCTGGGCTTTCGCACGCCCGGCCTTGGTGCATCCAGCACGGCGGACTGGGACGTGGACGGCGATCATATGGCCGAGCGTGCGGCGCTGTTCATCATCATCGCGCTGGGCGAATCCATTCTCGTGTCGGGCGCGACGTTTGCCGAACAGGAATGGACGTTCATCTCGTTCTCGGCGTTCCTGACCACGTTCGTCGCTTCGGTGGCGATGTGGCTGATCTATTTCAATGTCGGGCAGCTGCGGGCGCACCATAAAATTGCGTCGACGGACGATCCTGGCCGGATTGCCCGTGTCGCCTATACTTATATCCATGTCCTGCTGGTCGCCGGTATCATCGTCGTGGCTGTTTCCGATGAGCTGATACTGGCACATCCGACCGGTCATTCGGCGCCTGCGGTTCTCTGGACCTCGATCGGCGGCACGGCGCTCTATCTGATCGGAAACCTGCTGTTCAAGGGTTATGTGGAGGGCAGGCCGCCGCTTTCACACATTGCCGGGCTGGTGCTGTGCGCCGTTCTGGCGTTTGCGGGCGGCGCGCTTTCGCCGCTTGTACTAGGTGCTGCAACCAGCCTTATCCTGATCGTTGTGACGATCTGGGAGTATATCGGCCGGGTGAAGGAACCAAGCCACCACTAACGGCAGGCACGATGGCCGTTTCGCCGTTGCATCAGGTCGAAGTGAAAATGGTCCCTATGGAAAATATCGTAGCCGGGCCCGAGCACCGTCGTGAAATAATCGCAGGCGTCCGAGCGAACATTGTTGAGCAATCCACGTTGCCGGAATGCGAAGAGGCCGGGTTTTTGCACCTTGATGTCAGTGCCATTGTTCAGGGTGATCTTGGCGATATCCAGGGCATTGCCCTTCGAATGCTCCGACATATTGGCGCCGCGCCGGTTGCTCATGGTTCGGCAGGAATAGCTTGATGCCTGATGAATGGTGTTAACGCCGGAGAGATAACGCAACCGCGTAGACGGCGAAAGATCGCCCTTGACCCAGCGGGCGAAGGCGAGGGTCATCTGGCAGTTCAGCGTCGCACTGGGTTTTAGCCGGATCTGTCCGCTGGCAAAACCGCTGACGGTCAGCGGATTGTCGATGCGGCACACACCACCATCATTGATGGGCGCACGCTCCTGAAAGACAACGCCGAGTTGCTTCAGCTGTGTTCTACAGGCGGTTTCGCTTGCCGGCATGCCGTAGCGGCTTTCGCTGCGTGCAATGGGGTCGCGGAGGCCGCCGCTGGCGTAACCATAATTCGTTTCGTTGTTTGCCACCGCATGGTTCTCTTCCGTCATGACAGCAGGCTGTTCGGCGGGCGCACTTTCGTCGCCCGCGGGCTGCTCGGCGTCAGTATTGGCGATGCGGTTTTCTTCACCGGCCAAGGAATTGTCTGCCAAGGAAGTGTCTGCAACAGATGTGTCGGAAGTCGTATCCGCTGCGGCAGGTACTGCGATGTACTCGCCTGATTCCGCCGCGCTGGAGCTGTGGCCGACATTGGCCTGCGGACGCCTCACATCGCCCATGCCGCACGCGTTCAGCGTGGTGGCCGTGCACAGGATAAAGACAGTCGAGAGGCGCCTCAACGGCGCTGCGGACGACAACGCAAAACTCATGTCACCACATCCTTTTCGCCTGAAATCAAGCGTCGATGCGATAAAATAAAATCAAAATGTAAAGGAAAGGTCAGCGGTGACGGTAATGCCTGTGTCTATAACAAGGCAGCCGTTGAGCCCTACGCGGCGTTCGTACGGTTGCGCAGCGCCGGAACCACTTCAACGGTGATCATGGCGATGAAGATCAGCGCGCAGCCGATCATGCCGTGGAACGTCATGCGCTCGCCGAGAAGGATGGCGCCGAAGAGGGCCGCAAACAAGGCTTCCGATGACAGCATGATCGCCGCCTGCGGTGCGCTGGTGTAGCGCTGTCCCACCGCCTGCAGTGTAAAGGCGATGCCGCAGGAGAACACGCCGCCGAACAGGATTGCCGGCCATGACAGCATGACCGACGGCCAGTTGAATGGTTCGGTGAACGCGGCAACGCTGAAGCCGAAGACGGCACAGGTGAGGAACTGCACAAGCGACAGCATGAAGGGGCGGCCGTTTTCGTGCGCGAGGCGGTTGATGAAGATGATCTGGAGCGCCCAGAAAACCGCGCACAGGATCGTCAGCCAGTCGCCCGTCGTCAGGTTGTTTAGCTGTCCGCCGGACAGGAGATAGATGCCGCCAAGCGCGGTCAGGGCACAGGGCCAGACAATGGGGCTTGGCCAGTTCCAGAACAGCAGGACACCGAGAATGGGTACCATCACCACATAAAGACCGGTCAGGAAGCCCGAATTGGTCACCGTTGTCGTGGCAAGGCCGATCTGCTGCAGAACCGAGCCGATCGACAGGAACAGGCCGATGAAGACAAAACCGCCATAGTCTTTAAGTGTCACGCTGCGCTTGGCCTGCTGTGCTTCACGCCATGCGAGCGGCGCGACTGTGATGCTCGCCAAAGCAAAGCGCAATCCGATGAACAGAAAGGCGCCGACGTTGCCGACGGCACTTGCCTGCGCAACAAATCCCAGACCCCAGATGGCGCCTGCGAACAGCAGCAACAGATTGGCACGGCCTTGCGTCATGATGAAACCACAGAATTTCCGCGGTCGTCCTCGGCCCGCAGCCTGCTCTACCGGTTGTCATTGGCGACTTCAAGGGTGACTGGAAAAGAAGATCAAAAACCAGCCTAGGCGCGTGTCAGCCGTATGATCTTGCCGTTTGCCTCATCCGTCAGCAGATAAACCGAACCATCAGACGCAATCCTGACATCGCGAATGCGGCCGAACGCGCCGTCAAACATCCGTTCCTCCCCGGAAAACGCGCCTTTCGCGTCCCTGTCGAGTCGTGAAAGCAGCTCGAATTTGAGCGATCCGACCAGAAGGTCACCCTGCCATTCCGGGAACATCGCGCCCTGATAAACCGCCAATCCGGATGGTGCGATGGAGGGATCCCAATAAAAGAGCGGCTGTTCATAGCCGGGTGCGCTTGTGCCCTTGCCGATTGTCTGCCCGGAATAGTGTTTGCCATAGGAGATAACCGGCCAGCCATAGTTCTTTCCCGCTTGCGGCTGGTTGATCTCATCGCCGCCGCGGGCGCCGTGTTCGACAACGAGAAGCGATTGTGTAACCGGATCCCACGCGGCACCTTGTGGGTTGCGATGTCCCTTAGACCAGATTTCGGCAAGGCCCTTTTTGCCATCAGCGTAGGGATTGTCAGCGGGAATAGAGCCATCCGCATTGATCCGAAGGACCGAACCCGCGTGATCCCTGAGATCCTGCGCGCGATCCTGTTCGCCGCGCTCGCCCATGGTCACGAACAGTTTGCCATCGGGCGCAACGACAATGCGCGAGCCGAAATGCTGGCCCTTGGTCGTCTTGCGGTTCATGGAGACCAGCACTTTGACGTTCTCAAGCCTGTTGCTGTTTTCGCCGCGAACAAGCGTCGCGCTGGCAAGTGCCGTTCCGGCGCCGCCTTTTCCGGGCTCGGAGAAGGTGAAGTAAATTGTGCCGTTTTCAGGAAAGCCGGGGGCCAGCACCACGTCAAGCAGGCCGCCCTGACCGGCGACAGCAACAGCGGGGACATTGGCGACAGGGTCCGAAATGCTGCCCTTTGTAACGATGCGCATCTGGCCGGTACGTTCTGTAACAAGCAGTGCCCCATCAGGCAGAAAAGCGAGACCCCATGGATGCTGCAGGCCTTCGGCGGCAATTTCGGCTGCCACGCTGAGCTTTTCGGTTTTGAAGTCCGCTGCTGCCAGCGGCAGGGGCGCGCAAAGCATCAGCGTAAAACCGGTCGCCAGCATACTCATTCGGTTCAGCATCGCGTCCCTCCCATGTTTTGGCCGACCGGATCAGGAACCCGGACGACATGCAGTGTGGAACATTGTTGCGTCAGGGTCCTTTCACACTCAATCACACTCACGTGACCAGCGGCTCAGTCAGCCACGGCTTATTTAAACTGGCCATTGCGCGACATTTTCTACTTTCTTCGTGAAATCGCCGGAAAGAATGCTATATTAAACGACGAATGACTGAACGGTTCCGAAGTCTTGAGCTTCGGTGACCGTTTTCTTTTTGTGTCGCGCGGCCCTAGCGGGGCGCATTTGACACTGACTGCGAAAGGAGAGGGCATGGAAAAGGTCCCGATGACTCAAGGCGGATTTGACAAGCTCAAGGAAGAGTTGCGCTGGCGCCAGCAAGAAGAGCGGCCCCGCATCATCCTGGCAATTTCGGAAGCGCGCGCTCATGGCGACCTTTCGGAAAATGCCGAGTATCATGCCGCCAAGGAAGCCCAGAGCCACAATGAAGGCCGCGTCAGCGAGCTTGAAGGCTATATCGGGCATGCCGAGATCATCGATATCTCGAAACTGTCCGGTGACAAGATCAAGTTTGGCGCCACCGTGCAGCTGATTGACGAGGATACGGAAGACAAGAAGATCTACCAGATCGTCGGCGATCAGGAGGCTGATCCGAAGGCCGGCCGTATTTCCATTTCCTCGCCCATCGCGCGTGCCCTGATCGGCAAGAGCGAAGGCGACACGATCGAGGTCAACGCACCGGGCGGTGCCCGTTCGTACGAGATCGTCGGATTCAAGTTCGCCTGATATCGTGCCGGAACCGGTAAGCAACGTCGAGGTGATCGCTCCGAATTTAAAGCGCAAGCTTTCCGGGGTCACCTCGACTATCGTGCAGCTTATTCCGCTGCAAAGGGCGAACGGCGTCAAAATCGTTGCCATGGGACCAGGTCTTCCTGATTTTCTGCCGAAAATCGGGTGGCGTGCGCTGCCCGGTCTCTGGTTCAAGCCTAAGACACGCCCCTTCCGGATCTGGCACGCACGCCGCAACAACGAGATGATTGCGGGTGTTATCCTGCGGCATATCCTGCGCATGAAGCTGCGGCTGCTGTTTACATCAGCCGCGCAACGCGACCACAAACCCTTCACCAAATGGCTGATCCGGCGGATGAATGCCGTGATTGCCACGAGTGCAAAATCCGGTAGTTATCTCCGCGTGCCGCACACGGTGATCATGCATGGCGTGGATACGGACATGTTCCACCCGCCGGTGACGGACGAGGACACGTTTGCGGCGTCGGGCCTGCCCGGCAAATATCTTGTTGGATGTTCCGGGCGTATCCGGCACTCCAAGGGGACGGATCTGTTCGTGGATGCGATGGTCAACCTTCTGCCGCGCTATCCCGAATGGACAGCCGTCATGACCGGCCGGACAACCGCCGAAAACAAAGGGTTCGAGCAGGCGCTGCGCGACAAGATCGCAAAGGCCGGATTGCAGGACCGCCTGCTCTTTCTGGGTGAAGTGCCTGACGTGAAACTCTGGTATCGACGCATGAGCCTTTATGTTGCACCGTCGCGTCAGGAGGGCTTTGGCCTGACGCCGCTTGAAGCCATGGCCTCGCAAACCGCCGTCGTGACCAGCGATGCCGGTGCCTATGCTGAAATGGTCGACCGCGCCTCGGGCATGGTGGTGCCAGCGGGCGATGCTCCGGCACTGGAAGAAGCCATCGAACGTTATCTTGCCGATCCAGCCAAGTGCGAGGAAGCCGGTAGCGCCGGGCTGGCGCATGTGCGGGAGAACTTTCCTCTGCAGAATGAAGCGGCAAAAATCCTCACGGTTTATGAGCGCCTCTTTGCCAGCACCGACAGGCCTGTGTCGTGAAGGTCTCCGCATTGATCATTCACCTGAAGCGTGCCGAAAAACGCGGCGCGCATGTCAGGGAACTGATGCAGCGGCTGCCGATTGAAGCCAGAATTTTAGATGCCGTTGACGCCCAGAAACTCGCCGAGAGCGAAATCGCCGCGGTTTACAGCCGGAGATCACGGCATTTCCCGCCTTATCCCTTCGAACTGCGTGTCACCGAAATCGCCTGTTTCCTCTCGCACCGCAAGGCATGGCAGGCAATTGTGGACGACAATCTCGATGCGGGACTGGTCATTGAGGACGATGTCGACATTGATCCCGGCTTTGCCGATCAGTTGAAGCTGGCCGGCGATACGATCAAGCCAGCTGACTACATCCGCTTTCCGCGCTGGGCGCGGGGGGAAGAGGGCGGTGAGATTTCCCGACAAGGCGAAATCTCCATCATGCAGCCCAAACTACCCGGCCTCGGCATGCAGATGCAGCTGATCGGCCGCGATGCGGCAATTGCCCTGCTTGAAGCGACAAAGCGGTTTGACCGGCCGGTGGACACCACGCTGCAGATGCGCTGGCTGCATCCGGTTCGCATGCTTTCCGCCCGGCCCATCACTATTCGCGAGATCGATTTCAATCTCGGTGGCACGGTTGTTCAGGGCAAAAAGAGTTTGTCGGATAAGCTGAAGCGCGAGGTGCTCCGGCCCTATTACCGTGTCTTGCTGTTCTTTTATTCAAAAATTCGCGGTTAGAGCACCATCAGGGGTTCGTTCTTGACCGCGCGGATCGTCAGCGACGTGCGGACGGAATCGACATTCGGTGTCGATGTCAGGTCTTCAATCACAAAATTCTGGAAAATGCTGATGTCGCTGGCCACGCAGTGCAGCAGGAAATCGGATTCGCCCGAAACCATCCATGCACGGCGCACAATGGTCCAGCTGTTGGTCTTTTCGGCAAAGCTCTTCAGATCGGCATCAGACTGGCGGTGCAACCGGATCATGCAGAACGCAACGATATCCTGACCAAGGATTGAGCCATTCAGGATGGCCCTGTAGCCTTGAATAATCCCGCTTTCTTCCAGTTTGCGCACCCGGCGCAGGCAGGGCGGCGCCGATATGCCGACACGTTCGGCAAGCTCCACATTGGTAATGCGGCCATTATCCTGAAGCTGTTTCAGGATTTTCCAGTCAATCTCGTCCAAGTCCGCCTTCAAAGGCATGGTCTGATTATATCCCTGTCAAAAGGCGCTTACGGCGAGCACCATAGGCGATTCCTGCCGCTGTGTAATGCATTCCCGTCCGGTTACAAACAGGTTCCTAGCAGGAAAGGCTCTAACGGCTCCAGAAGCTGCGTGTAAACAGAATAACGATGGTGATGATTTCAAGACGCCCGGCCAGCATCAGATAGCTGAGGACAACGAGGGACGCATCTCCCAATGTCGAGAAATTGCCGACCGGCCCAATCGTATCGCCAAAACCGGGCCCGACATTGGAGAGCGCCGTCAGGGCGCCGGTAATCGACGTGCCGAGATCATTGCCGAGCATGGCAAGCACCGTGGCACCAATCACCAGCGACGACATGTACAGAAAAATGAAAAGAAGCGCCGATTGGGCAACCTCCTGGCTGATTTCAGCGCGGCCATAGCGCATTTTCACAATGGCATTGGGCATGATCAGCCGGGTCAGGCTGGCGGAGGCGAGTTGCCAGAGAATGATCAAGCGATTGAGCTTGATGCCACCGGAGGTTGAACCGGCGCAGCCGCCGATGAATGTCACGAGGAAAAAGATGCCCAGCGCTTCGGAGCCCCAGCGGGTGTAATCCTCGGTGGCAAAACCTGTGGTGGAGATGACGGAGACAAGGTTGAAGGATGCGGCGATCAGCGCATCGCCGAAGCCGATACCGGTTTCCAGCGTGAGGTCGACCGCAAGGAAGAAACTGAGGCCGATGACGATGATGAAGAACAGCGTCACCTGCGGATCAGCAAGCGATGACAGGCGTTGCGGCATCACCGCCTTGATGTAGAGCACGAAGGGCAAAGCGCCGAGAATCATGAAGACCGTGGCAATAACGAGGATCGCCCGGTTGTGGGCATAGAAGCCCAGCGATGAATCATGGGTAGAAAAGCCTGCAGTCGCCACGGTTGTCATGCCGTGATTGATCGCATCGAACATGCCCATTCCCGCTGCGAAGTACAGGATTGTGCACAGCACCGTCATGCTGACATAGGCGAGGACAATGCCCATGGCGATCTGGTGAATGCGCGGCAGGATTTTCTCCGACTTGTCGGAGGATTCCATATGCAGGAGCTGGATGCCGCCGACGCGCAGTGACGGCAGAAGCAAAAGACCCAGACCGACGAAACCGAAGCCGCCAAACCAGCACAGCAATGACCGCCACAGCAGAATGCCGCGCGGCATGGTGTCGAGACCCGTCAGAACGGTGGCGCCGGTCGAGGTAATGCCTGACATGGATTCGAACAGCGCTTTGGCAAAACTAATCGGCAATGTGGAGAAATACAGCGGCAATGATCCGAGCAGCGCCGCTGTCAGCCATACGGCAACAATCAGGAGAAAGCCGAGACGCGGGGTAAACCGGACTTCAGGGTTGTTCGTGGCAAGGGCGGTCAGGCCGCAGAGAACGCCGGTGAAAATCGCCGATTGAACGAAGGCGATCCAGTCCCGGTTGCCGATGTGCAGATCAACAGCGGCGGGAATCAGCATGGCGGCTGCCATAACCAGGCCAAATCGCGCGCAAATATTGATGATGGTGCGAAAAATGAGCGGACCTCAGCCTGGAGACATGGACATGGAATGTTTCATAACCGGTTCCATCCAGTGTCACAATGCGGTTGCAACGGCAAAACACCACGTACAAGCTGTGGCTAACCCCGCTATATCAAGCTCAGACCTTGCAACAGAGGGGGCTGACCCACTACCTTATACCAGTGAAGACAGGCGAAGGCCTGTTATGAAGGTTTCTGGCTGAACTTCTGTTTTTATAGGTTTTATTATGACACAGCGCCACGTGCCCGTCCTTATTATCGGTTCCGGCCCTGCCGGATATACCGCGGCGATTTACGCTGCCCGCGCCAACCTGAAACCTGTGATCGTTGCCGGTCTGCAGCAGGGCGGTCAGCTGATGATTACGACCGATGTCGAGAACTACCCCGGCTATGCCGATCCGGTGCAGGGGCCTTGGATGATGGACCAGATGCGGATCCAGGCCGAACATGTCGGTGCGGAGATCATTCACGACATCATTACGGAAGTGGATATTTCCGTTCGGCCGTTCCGCCTCGTTGGTGATGGTGGCACACAGTACACCTGTGATGCCCTGATCATCGCAACAGGCGCGCAGGCGAAGTGGCTTGGTATTCCGACCGAACAGACCTTCATGGGCTTTGGCGTTTCGGCCTGCGCCACGTGCGACGGCTTTTTCTACCGCAACAAGGACGTTGTGGTTGTCGGCGGCGGCAACACGGCTGTCGAAGAAGCGCTCTATCTTGCCAATCTGGCAAAGTCCGTCACGGTGGTGCATCGCCGCGATCATTTCCGCGCGGAAAAAATTCTACAGGATCGCCTTTTTGCCCGCGAAAATGTCAAAGTCGTCTGGGACAACGTCATTGACGAAATCACGGGTACAGAGGCAAAGGCACCTATGCCCGCATCGGTTTCCGGCGTGCGCCTGAAGAATATCAAAACAGGCGAGACGACGGACGTTGCAACGCATGGTGTTTTTGTCGCCATCGGGCATGCGCCTGCAGTTGAACTTTTCAAGGGGAAACTCAAGCATAAGCCGAATGGCTATTTGTGGACTGCTGCGGATTCCACTGCAACCGATGTTCCCGGTGTTTTCGCTGCTGGTGACGTGACCGACGATATCTATCGTCAGGCCGTGACAGCGGCCGGAATGGGTTGCATGGCAGCGCTGGAGGCCGAACGCTGGCTGACGGCACAGGAACCGGTACGCCAAGCCGCCGAATAGGGGCTGATATCATAAAGCCGGTCTCGATGAGCGAAACCGGAATGGGGGAGAGACTGCGCCATGTCGCTTGACTGGGACAAATTGCGAATATTTCATGCTGCGGCGGAGGCTGGGTCATTCACCCATGCCGCCGAGACGCTGCATCTGTCGCAATCGGCCATCTCCCGTCAGGTCAGCGCATTGGAGCAGGATGTCGGCGTTCCGCTGTTTCACCGACATGCGCGTGGCCTTATCCTGACCGAGCAGGGCGAGGTGCTGTACCGCACCGCCCACGAAGTGTTGATGAAGCTGGAAAATGTCCGCTCGCGCCTTACCGAGAGCAAGGACCGTCCGTCTGGCAAGCTGCGTGTCACCACGACCGTGGGTCTCGGTTCCGGCTGGCTGATCGAGCGGGTACAGGAATTCATCGAGCTCTATCCGGAAGTGCAGTTGCAGCTTCTGCTCGATAATGAAGAGCTGGATCTGACGATGCGCCATGCGGATTGCGCAATCCGCCTGCGCCAGCCGCAACAGCCTGACCTGATCCAGCGGCGGCTGTTCACGGTGCATATGCACGTCTATGCATCGCCGGGCTACATTGCCAAGTATGGCAAGATCGAAAGCATCGACGAGATCGACTCCCATCGCATTGTCAGCTTTGGTGAACCGGCGCCTTCTTACCTGACCAACCTCAACTGGCTTGAAGTGATCGGCCGGTCCGATGGCAATCTGCGGCCCGCTGTACTGCAGATCAACAATCTTCTGTCGATCAAGCGCGCCATCCAGAAAGGTGTCGGCCTCGGGGTGCTTCCCGACTATATGGTCGAGAAGGATTCGACCCTCGTGCGCCTGTTGCCGGAGATGGAGATGCCATCCTTCGACACGTTCTTCTGTTACCCCGAGGGAATCAAGAACGCAGCCAAATTGCACGTGTTTCGAGATTTCCTTTTCTCGAAGGCGCGCACCTGGTCCTATTGATCGGTTGTTTCTGTATTTTTGCGGAAAAATATTCTTTCGAAAGTCAGTCGGAATGGAGCATGATGTTGCCTGTCCGCCCTGTAAAGACCCGCCCTCATTTCAAAAATGCCGATAAATTGTCGGTATGCATCCGGTGCATGGGTGCAATGCACAATTGGGGGATTGCAAGAAACGGTCAAAGGGCCCATATCCACATCACTAGCCGATGCGTCTCCTCCTCCCATTGCGCATCCGCTAGTGTTCCCCTCTGGAGGTTTTGCCAGAAATGGCATCCTTCAAAACTTAAGGCCGGGCAATTGTCCGGCCTCTTTTCTTTTCAGGGGTATGTTTCCGATATCAGCGATAGAGCGTTTCGTTTTCGAGCCCCTTGTAGAGGGAAGCGACCTGATCGCCATAGCCATTGAACAGCAGTGTCGGCACGGTTTCGCCCGTATGCAGGACGCGCTCCTGCGCCTGGCTCCAGCGCGGATGGGCAACCTCCGGATTGACGTTGGCCCAGAAGCCATACTCGTTCGATGCCAGTTCTTCCCAGAAACTGACTGGCCGTTTGTCGGTGAAGGTGATCCTGCGGATCGACTTGACCGACTTGAAACCGTACTTCCACGGCAGGGCAAGGCGGATCGGAGCACCGAACTGGTTGAGCAGCGGCTTGCCATAGGCGCCGGTGACCATGAAGGCGAGGTCACTGGCGGCTTCCGCCATGGTGACGCCTTCCACGTAAGGCCACGTATAGAGAAAGCCGTTCTGGCCGCTCGCCATCGACGGATCATTGAAAGTCTCAAACCGGATATACTTGGCTGAGCCGAGCGGTTTTGCCAGCTCAACCAGCTTGGACAGCGAAAAGCCGGTCCATGGAATGGTCATCGACCATGCCTCGACGCAGCGGTGGCGGTAGAGACGTTCTTCGAGCGGGATTTTTGCTTCAAGATCAGCGAATTCTATCGTGAACGGCTTTTCCACCATGCCGTCGACGTCTATCGCCCATGGATTGGTGATCAGGCTCTGCGCCTCCGCGTAAATGCCCTTGTCCGATCCGAATTCATAGAAATTGTTGTATTTCGCGTTGATCTCTTCCGGGGTCAGGCTGCGATCGAGCTTGTAGGCGTCGTTGCGTTTGGCCGGATAGAGGGCCGGACTGCCCGCAGGTTTGCGATCCCCTTCAGCGCGCGCCACTTTTGGCAATCCTGTCAGAGCAGCGGTCGCCAGCACACCAAGACCCCATGCCTGAAGGATTGCACGCCGGTTGAGAAACGCCGTTTCTGGCGTTGCCAAGGTCTCAGCTATCGCCCAGGCGGGCTTGCGGTGAATTGCGGCCATGACTGCTCTTTCATCTCTGCTTGTGCTGCCGTGAAAATATGCCATTTCCCCCCAATGACGATCAACACAAAGCCGTGAAGCCGGAAGATAAAGAAAAAGGGCCTATGAGGCCCCTTTTTCATCTTCAATTTGATTGTGCGATCAGCGAAGGCTGGCGCAGAAGCGCTGGATGCGCTTGCCGGCTTCCTCAAGCTTGGCATCAGACGTTGCATAGGAAATGCGCAGGTTCGGTCCAAGGCCGAAGGCTGAGCCGTGCACGGCGGCAACGGCTTCGCTCGCCAGCAATTCGCTGACAAAATCCTCGTCCGTCTCGATCACCTTGCCCGATGGTGCTGTCTTGCCAATGGCTGCGGCACAGGACGGATAGACGTAGAACGCGCCTTCCGGCTTCGGACATACGAGGAGCGGTGCCTGATTGAGCATCGATACGATGAGATCGCGGCGGCCTTCGAAAGCCTTCTTGAATATGGGCAGATGTTCCTGCGTTCCATCCAGCGCCTCGACAGCGGCCCATTGCGAGATCGCGCTGGTGCCGGATGTCTGCTGGCCCTGCACCATGTCCATGGCGTTGATCAGCGCCTGAGGTCCGGCGGCGTAGCCGATGCGCCAGCCGGTCATGGCATAGGCCTTCGACACGCCGTTCATGGTCAGCGTGCGATCATAAAGGCTTGGCTCGACCTGTGCCGGGGTGACGAATTTGAAATCGCCATAGGTCAGGTGCTCATACATGTCATCGGTAAGAACCCAGACATGTGGATGGCGGACGAGAACGTCGGTGATTTTCTTCAGTTCGTCCCAGCTGTAGGCAGCGCCCGAAGGGTTCGACGGTGAATTGAGGATAACCCATTTGGTCTTCGGCGTGATCGCGCGTTCCAGATCTTCCGGCTGCAGCTTGAAATCAAGCTGCTGAGTTGCGGATACGATAACAGGGGTACCGCCGCACAGCGCGACCATTTCCGGGTAGCTTACCCAGTAAGGTGCAACACAGATGACTTCGTCGCCGGGGTTCAGCGTGGCGAGCAGAGCATTGTAGATGACATGCTTGCCGCCTGTGGAAACGATGGTCTGGCTCGGCTTGTATTCGAGCTCATTTTCGCGCTTGAACTTGCGGGTAATGGCTTCGCGCAGCGGAACAATGCCGGAAACCGGGGTGTACTTGGTTTCGCCGCGGCGGATCGCGGCAATGGCGGCTTCCTTGATGTTCTCAGGCGTATCAAAATCCGGTTCGCCAACGGAGAGCGAAATGACGTCCCGGCCCTCGGCTTTCAGATCACGTGCTTTCTGGGTGATCGCAATTGTTGCGGAAACCTTCACACGGGAAAGGGCGTCGGCGAGGAATGCCATGGTATCGTTCTCCTGAAGCGGTGGTTGACGAGGGATAGCCGGTTTGCGGGTCTGCTATGTCGCAACGGACGAGGAATCGCAAGCAAAAGCGTGCGCAAAAGACTTCACATCGCGCTGTTTCTATGCAGGGTGTGACATGAAACGTTCAAAGCATCACGTCTCTTTGTAAGATGCTTCACACAAACCGATCAGACCGGACACCAGCGGGGATATTCGCCCGCCAAAGGAGACCAGCCATGCCGATACTCTATTCGCAGCTCAGTTCCGGAAATTGTTACAAGCCGCGCCTGCTGATGGCGAAGCTTGGTCTGCCATTTGAGCATGTGGCTGTTTCGTCGGTGGACGGATCGACGCGAAAACCTGAATTCACCGCCAAGAACCCCAATGGCAAGGTGCCGCTGCTTGAGCTGGACGATGGCCGGTTTCTGGCGGAGTCGAACGCAATTCTACTCCACCTGGCCGAAGGGACGCGGTTCATCCCTGACGATTCCTATGCGCGCGCCTTGATGTATCAATGGCTGTTCTTCGAGCAATATACCCACGAACCCAACATTGCGGTTCGCCGCGCGCTTCTTGTTTATCCGGAACGGGCCAAGGATGCCACGCCCGAGCGACTGGCGGCAACGCTGGAAGGCGGCAACAAGGCGCTGCTTGTCATGGAACAGCAGTTGCAGAAGACGCCCTATTTTGCCGGTGATGCGATCAGCATCGCCGACATCGCGCTTTACGCCTACACCCATGAGGCAAATCAAGGCGGCTATGACCTGTCGGCCTATCCGTCCGTGGCGAAATGGTTGAGCCGGGTTGCCGGTGATGATGGACACGTTCCCATTACATGGCTGCCGGAAACCTCAGGCAGCTGATTTGATTTCATCACCTGTGCCGGTCATGCCGGGCAGGCGGGAGGCAAGGGCATCGATGAGCACACGCATGCGGGCGGGCATGAACGGCGCCCTCGGCCAGACCGCATAGGTATCGAAGACCAGTGGTTCTATATCTGGCAGGACCCTGACAAGGCTGCCGCTGGCTACCCGTTCGCGAATAAGCCAGCAGGGCAGCCAGGCAAGTCCCATGCCTGCGACCGCCATATCCGCCGCAGCCTCCAGATCATCGAGGATCAACCGGGTGCGGGCTGGGGCAGCATAGGTGCCACCCTTTCCATCCGGGAAAAGCCAGGGACGGGTGCTGCCATCCCGGCCATAGACGATCGAGTCATGTTCGGCGATATCCCCGATTTCGCGCGGGGATCCGCGTGCCGCAAGATAGGAAGGTGCTGCGCAAATGGTCATGCGTTGCCGTGCGATGCGGCGGGCAGTGAGCACGGCGCTGTCGGGGAGTGTTGTATTGCGAACAACGAGATCGTAGCCCTCATCGATCAGATCCACGGGACGGTCGGTGAACGAAACGTCGAAGCGTAGTCTGCTGTGCTGGCGGGCAAGGTCCGCAATGACGGGAGCGACGCAGTGCCGGCCGAAAATCACGGGGACGCTGATGCGCAGGCGACCCGCCGGCTGCTCCTTGTCGGTGGTCATCGCATTTTCTGCAATATCGAGTTCCGCCAGTATGCGCACGCAATGCTCGTAGAAGGCGTTGCCGTCGCTCGTCAGTGTAAAGGCCCTTGTGGTGCGGTGGCAGAGACGAACGCCAAGCCGGCCCTCCAGCCGGGCTACGGCTTTTCCGACGGACGAGCGTGACAGATGAAGTTTCTGCCCGGCGGCAGAAAATCCCCCGGCTTCCACCACCGCCACGAATTCCTGAATACCTGCCAACCGGTCCATTTTAGCTCCATTGTAGAATATAACGATACAATAATGCATGATATCAGCGCAACTGCATCGATAATCGATCATATAGATTGCTGTCTTCGACCCGGCTGGCGGGTGCATACGAGGATGGAAATCATGACGACGACGATGAAACGCTGGGCCCTGAGTGGTGCCGGTCGTGAAATTCTCAAACTGGTCGAGGCTGAAGTGCCGACACCAGGCCCCGGCGAAATTCTGATCAAGGCAGCCGCAGCCTCATTGAACTATCGCGACAAGCTGTTGGTTGATCTTGGTTTTGGACTGCCGACGCCCCTGACGGAACCGGTTACACCGCTGTCGGATCTGTCCGGAACAGTCGTTGCCGTCGGACCTGACGTGACGCGATTTTCTGCGGGCGACCGTGTTATCTCGACGTTTCTGCCCGGCTGGATCGATGGTGATGACCTTGGTACAGCGCGCAATCCCAATGACCGCAACCTCGGTGCGCCGATGCAGGGTGTTCTTGCAGAATATGTTGTTCTGCATGAGGACTGGGCTGTTCATGCTCCAAGCAAACTGACCGGTCTTCAATCGAGCACATTGCCCTGTGCGGCTCTCACCGCGTGGACGGCGCTGGTCGAACGCGGCAAGCTCAGGGCAGGTCAGACTGTGGTTGTCATCGGAACGGGCGGCGTCTCGATTTTCGGCATGCAGATTGCGCTTCTGCACGGTGCAAAAGTCATTGTTGTCTCCGGCGATGACGAGAAACTTGCCCGGGCGAAAGAGCTGGGCGCTCATCACGGGATCAACCGGCAGAAAGAAGATTGGGTCGAAGCAGTCTATCGCCTGACCAACGATCATGGTGCAGACCACATATTGGAGACAGTAGGCGGTACCCATCTCGACAAGTCCTTGCGGGCCGCAGCGGTCGGCGGGCGTATATCGCTGATCGGAGTCATCGACGGCTTCGAGGTATCAGGTGGATTTGTCGCCTTCGCCCGCAAGCGCGTGATCGTCGAGGGGATTCAGGTCGGCCATCGGCGTGCGTTGGAAGATCTGGTTGCCGCGTTCGATCTGTACGGTGTGACACCCGTCGTGGATGCAGTTTACAAGATGGCAGATTTTGCCGAAGCGCTTGATCATCTGGACCGCGGGCCGTTCGGCAAGGTTGTTGTCGAGATCGGCTGAGACGCGAGAGCGAAATGATAAAATGCAAAAAGGCGGGATTTAATCCCGCCTTTTCAAATGTGTGCGCTGGAAAATCCGAAGATTTTCGCTTGCGGCTGTTAGCCAGCAACGCTGAGGTTGTCAGCGGACGACTTGCCCGAACGACGATCCTGTACGATTTCGTAGTTGACCTTCTGACCGTCATTGAGGCCGCGCAGTCCTGCGCGCTCAACAGCGGAGATGTGTACGAATACGTCTGCACCGCCGGTGTCAGGCTGGATGAAACCATAGCCCTTAGTGCTGTTGAACCATTTCACTGTTCCCGTAGCCATGGGAAATTCCTTTCAGATATAAAACACAGGCAACATACAGCTATGCTGCCCAAGGGGAATCGAACCTATGCAATGGAGTTCATCAGGAAGCGCAACGGGTTACGCGGGTCGCAAAGTCACTCGACCGATAAATCGATGCGGGATACATAAGACAGAATCAGAGCTGAAACAAGCCGGATTCAAATCGGCTCCTTGCCAGCGTCTTGCCTGCGCCCTTGATTAAGCGAAATTGAGCCTTACTTGCCTTGGTGAAATCCACTGCTTTATCCGATGTAAATGAACCAACAATGATAAAGTGGACATGCCGAATCACGGTCGTCCACAGAGGTAGCTCATGGCGGAAGACAAACAGAGCAAGACGTCCGCCATCGCCGTTGCCGGCGAAGTCCAGGTGGGGCTTCTTTCTCAGCTCCGCGTTATCATCGATATCTACTGGATCTCGCCCGTCCGCAACCGGGTCATATTGCTGCTGCTCAGCCTCTTCGCCATCATCATTATTACGTCTGCCGGTCAGGTTCGTCTCAATGCATGGAATGGCCGCTTCCTTGATGCGCTTTCTCATCGCGATTTCACGGCCTTTCTCAACGAACTGCTGATCTTTCTGGGGATTGCAAGTGCGCTTTTGCTTCTGGCTGTGGCGCAAGCCTGGTTCAACCAGATGACCCGCATGAAACTGCGCGAGGGCCTGACCCGAGATCTGATCGGCGAATGGCTGGTCCCGCGCCGGGCTTTCAAGCTTTCCAATTCAGGGCCGATTGGCGTCAATCCAGATCAGCGTCTGCATGAGGACGCGCGCCATCTCGCTGAAATGTCAACGGATCTCGGAATTGGCCTGTTGCAGGCATCCATTCTTGTGGCGAGTTTCATCGGCGTGCTCTGGGGCTTGTCCAGCGGCTTCGTCTTCAATGTCTATGGCTACAATTTTTCCATTCCTGGCTACATGGTGTGGGCAGCATTCCTCTATGCCGGTTCTGCATCAGCCATCAGCTGGTTCGTCGGACGCAAGTTGATCAAACTCAACGCTGACCGCTATCAACGCGAGTCCGATCTGCGGTTTTCACTGATGCGCGTGAACGAGCACATCGACGCGATTTCGCTCTATCGCGGAGAACAGGACGAAAAGGCCAGGTTGGGTGTGGATGTCGATGCCTTGCTGGCTGCCATCCGCAAGCTGGTTTCGGCCTGGACGCAGTTGGTGTGGGTTACCTCGGGCTACGGCTGGTTCACGAGCATCGCGGCTTATCTGGTGGCCGCGCCTGTTTATTTTACCGGGAACCTGTCCTTTGGCGGGTTGATCATCGCCGTCGGTGCATTCAATCAGCTGCAGGCCTCGCTCAAATGGTTTGTCGATAATTTCAGTGCGATTGCCGACTGGCGCGCCACCCTTTTGCGCGTTACCTCGTTTCGGCAGGCGGTTCAGTCGATGGATAGCCTGAACAGCGTCGAGCAGCGGATCAAATTTTCGGAATCGGAAACGAACCAGCTTGTTTTCGACTCGCTGAAGATCACAGCGCCGCTGGCAACTGTGCGTCTGAAGGAGAAGAAAGCTGTCGTCAAAGCGGGTGAGCGGGTGTTGATCACCAGCGAGCCCGGCATCGACAGAACGCTGCTTTTCCGCGCGATTGCCGGTCTCTGGCCATGGGGTGCCGGCAATATCGCCCTGCCGAAGGACACATCCATTCTCTATATGCCGCGGTCTCCCTATTTTCCCCCGGGGAGCCTGCGGGAAGTCATGTCCTATCCGCTCGGCAAGGATGCTTTTCCTGACGAGGAACTGGTCTCCGCCCTCGATGAACTGGGCCTCTATCGTCTCAAGACCATGCTCGACTTCCGCGCCCGCTGGGATCGGGAGCTCAGCGATGACGAACAGCAGTCATTGGCCTTTGCCCGCCTGATGCTGCACAAGCCGAGTTGGGTGGTGATCGACGAATCCCTGGATGCCATGGAGGCCGACGCCCATCACCGGGTCATGGGTGTACTGCGCGACAAGCTCGCCAAATCAACGGTAGTGCATATCGGGCGCGAGGACAAAACCGATCATGTTTTCTCCAAGGTGCTGCATTTTGTCAGTGATCCCAGCGGACACGGGATGGAAGACGAAGGCCTGACTGGCGTTTAGGTATTTTGTTACCGGGAGCATGTATGCCGTGTGGTGCCTGGTTCGTGGTTCGACAAGCTCACTATGAGGGAGAGTGAGGCTGTAAGGCCAACCGGAAATATTGCAGCTTGAACATTCTTGCAGAATATAGCTCCCTGAAGTCCTCACTCTCCCTCATGGTGAGTTTGTCGAACCACGCACCACTTCCCCTGCAGCCCCCGCATTCACCTCACATGAACAGCGGTGCATGCTCCTTTACCCAATGGTGGAAGCTGCGGGGCGGGCGTCCGATGACCTGCTGAACACTTCCGTTGACGGCGCGTCCCTCCAGTGGCGGATTGCTGTTCCAGGCCACCACGTAGTCGATGACATCTTCGCCAATACCGAGCTCGCGCATGGACTGCCGCGTGTGCTCCTCGCTGACCTCGACATAGCGTATGGGTTTGCCCGTGGCCGCGCTGATCGCCCGGATCTTGTCCGGTATGGTCAGGACTTCGGAACCCGTCAGTTTGAGTGTCTTGCGAGCGTGCCCGCCATTGCTCAGAATCCTTGCAGAAACCGCCGCCACGTCAGCCTCGTGAATGAGGGTCCTCGCCATGCTTCCATAGGGTTCGCGTACGATACTGGCCGATTTGATGCTCTTGATCCAGCCAAGCGTGTTGGACATGAGATCAACCGGTTGCAGAATCGTCCAATCCAGATCGCTCGCCCTGACCGCGGCCTCGACGCTGCCAGTCCGGCCATCGCTGAGCACGCAGATGCGCTGCACGCCTTCCCAGCGCGCCAGTTGCACAATGTCCCTGCCGTTTTCGAGGGGGGTGTAATCATCGCCGCCAATAGTGATGAGGTGGATACCCGTGACACCGGCAAGCGCCCGTTCGAATGTTTCGGGCCTTGTCAGATCGCCCTCAACCACTTCAACGCCGGAAGGCAGGTCGGCACTCTTCGCGTCGCGGGTCAGCGCCCGGACGAGATAGCCATTTTCAAGCAGCTCATTGACAATGTGCCGGCCGACATTGCCCGTCGCCCCGGTCACAAGAAACCGCTTTGCCTGAAACAGCTTGAGAAACTGTGCGTCCGTAAGTCTTTCGATATCGCTCAACATGATTGCTCCTGGGTAGATCGATTCCGTTAGGAGTGGGGGTTATAAAACCTCAACTTAAGTTGAGGTCAATCGTCGAGCAAAGGTCATTTTGTCCAACGCCCGACGGGTCTGGTTTCCCGTCTTTGATGCCGCTAGCATGGGGAAGGCGAATCTTGACAATCCCCTAGGGTTTGCAGTACTAAACTATTTGGTTATTTAACCCTGAGGTAATGTAATAAATATGACGCCTGACCGTCTCAGCGGCATTCTATCTGCGCTTGCCGATCCAACGCGGCGGGCTATTCTGGCGCGTCTTGCCGAAGGCGAAACATCCGTCACCGAACTGGCCGAACCATTCGCCATGAGCATGCCGGCAGTTTCCAAACATCTGAAGGTGCTCGAACGGGCAGGATTGATAGCGCGCGGTCGTGAAGCCCAGTGGCGGCCCTGCCGTCTGGAAGCGGGACCGTTGCGCGAAGTATCCGACTGGCTCGACCATTACCGGCGTTTCTGGGACGAGAGTCTTGATCGGCTGGAGGACTACCTGCAGGCTCTGCAGAAAGGTGATCCCGGCGGGACACCCAGCTGACCTATCAATTTTCCACACAACAAAAGGGAGCGGGAATGGCCAAGACGGTTGATGATTATATTGCGGAGCTTGGCGGCTGGCAGGCAGAGGCCGCGGTTGCGCTGCGGCGGGACATATTGAGTGTTGACGGGATCACGGAAACCTTCAAATGGGGTCATCCGGTTTATGAGTCGAACGGGCCTGTATGTCTCTTCAAAGCGCACAAGACGCACGTGGCCTTTGCCCTGTGGCGCGGCGCAGAGATGAAATCAATTCAACCGAAACTGCAGGAGAGCGGCAGTTTCCTGATGGCCTCGCTGAAACTCCAGGGGCCGGGTGAATTGAGGTCGACCGTTGTGCGCAAGCTTGTTGAGGCTGGCGTAGCGCTCAATCATGAAAAGGGCGATCCGACAAAGGAACCCAAGCCCAGCTGAACCCCGCGAAGGAAAATCCGGTCGCGACATAGGTCGCGACCGGATCCTTTTTTAGAAATAATCCTGCAGCGGACGCACTTCGAGCGAACCTGCCTTCAGCGCTGCGATGGCTTCCGCCACGGCATCGGCACCCGACAGGGTCGTGTAGTAAGGCACCTTCTGCATCAGCGTAGCCCGGCGCAGCGACTTCGAGTCCGAGATCGCCTTGGCGCTATCAGTGGTGTTGAACACCAGCTGCACCTGCCGGTTGCGGATGGCATCCTCGACATGTGGACGGCCTTCCTGAACCTTGTTGATCTTCTGGGCGGCAACGCCGTTTTCCGCGAGGAAACGCGCCGTGCCGCCGGTTGCCAGAACCTTGAAACCAAGGTCCGCCAGCCGCTTGACCGGTGCAAGAATACGCTGCTTGTCCTCGTCGCGCACGGAGACAAACAGGGTGCCGTCACGCGGAAGATCGACACCGGCACCGAGCTGCGCCTTGGCAAAAGCCAGCGCGTAGTCGTAGTCAAGGCCCATGACTTCGCCGGTCGAGCGCATTTCCGGTCCAAGCAGGATGTCGACGCCGGGGAACCGGGCGAACGGGAAGACGGCTTCCTTGACAGCGATGTGCTTGCGAGCGGTGCTGGATGGTTTGCCGCCATAGTTGGCCAGCGCTTCATCCAGCGTTTCACCCGCCATGATGCGGGCTGCGATCTTGGCAATCGGCTTGCCGATGGTCTTGGCGACGAAGGGCACCGTACGCGAGGCGCGCGGGTTGACTTCGAGTACATAGATCGTGCCGTCCTTGATGGCATATTGCACGTTCATCAGGCCAACGACGTTGAGCGATTTTGCCAGCGCGGCGGTTTCCGCCTCGAGTTCGGCAACGATGTCAGCCGAAAGCGAATGAACCGGCAGCGAGCAGGCGCTGTCGCCGGAGTGAATACCGGCTTCCTCGATGTGCTCCATGATGCCGGAAACCCAGGTGTTCTTGCCGTCGCAGAGGCAATCCACATCGACTTCGATGGCTTCACTCAGGTAGCGATCGAACAGCAGCGGGTTCTTGCCAAGCAATGTGTTGATTTGCCCCGTCTTGTCGTTCGGATATTTCTGCTTGATATCTTCCGGCACGAGTTCAGGAACCGTGTCGAGCAGGTAGCTCTGAAGCGCGCGCTCATCATGGATGATCTGCATGGCGCGACCGCCGAGTACGTAGGACGGGCGCACAACCAGGGGGAACCCGAGTTCACCGGCAATGGTACGCGCCTGTTCGACCGAATAGGCGATGCCGTTCTTCGGCTGGGTCAGGTCGAGCTTGATCAGCAGCTTCTGGAAGCGGTCACGATCTTCCGCCAGATCGATGGCATCCGGCGAGGTGCCGAGGATCGGTATACCGGCTTTTTCCAGCGCCTCTGCAAGTTTCAACGGTGTCTGGCCGCCAAACTGGACGATGACGCCGTGCAATGTTCCGGCCGTCTGCTCGACGCGCAGGATCTCCAGTACATCTTCAGCCGTGAGCGGTTCGAAATACAGACGATCCGACGTGTCGTAGTCCGTCGAAACGGTCTCCGGATTGCAGTTGATCATGATGGCTTCATAGCCAGCATCACGCAGGGCAAAGGCCGCATGGCAGCAGCAATAATCGAACTCGATACCCTGACCGATACGGTTGGGACCGCCGCCAAGAATGACGACCTTCTTACGGTCCGAAACCTGCGCTTCCGAAGCGAGGGCACCGGCGAACGGCACTTCATAGGTCGAATACATGTAGGCGGTCGGCGACGCGAATTCGGCCGCGCAGGTATCGATGCGCTTGAAGACCGGGTGCACGTCCAGCTTCTTGCGCAGTTTGAATACGTCGTTGGGCTCGATCTTGGCCAGGCTGGCAAGGCGGGCATCGGAGAAGCCCATACCCTTCAGCATACGCAGGTTCTGTGCGTCCTGGGGCAGACCGTGTTCGCGTACGCGTTCTTCGGTGGCGATGATTTCCGCCATCTGTTCGAGGAACCATGGATCGATTTTGCAGCCTTCGTGGACTTCCTCTACGGAAAGGCCAAGGCGCAGGGCTTGTGCCACCATGCGCAGGCGGTCCGGTGTCGGCGTGCCGATGGCGGCGCGGATGGCATTGTTGTCGCTGCCTTCGCCAAGGCCGGGAATGGCGATTTCATCAAGACCGGTGAGGCCGGTTTCAAGGCCACGCAGGGCTTTCTGCAGCGATTCCTTGAATGTACGGCCGATGGCCATGACCTCGCCGACGGATTTCATCGCCGTGGTCAGGGTTGGTTCGGCGCCGGGGAATTTCTCGAAGGCAAAACGCGGGATCTTGGTGACGACGTAATCGATGGATGGCTCGAACGAAGCCGGGGTCGCGCCGCCGGTGATGTCGTTTTCGAGTTCGTCCAGCGTGTAGCCGACGGCAAGCTTGGCGGCGATCTTGGCGATGGGAAAACCAGTCGCCTTGGAAGCCAGCGCCGACGAGCGCGACACGCGCGGGTTCATTTCGATGACGATCAGACGGCCATTTTCCGGATTGACGGCGAACTGCACGTTCGAACCGCCGGTCTCGACGCCGATCTCGCGCAGCACCGCAATCGAGGCGTTGCGCATGATCTGGTATTCCTTGTCCGTCAGGGTCAAGGCAGGCGCCACGGTGATCGAGTCGCCGGTATGGACACCCATCGGGTCGATGTTTTCGATGGAGCAGATGATGATGCAGTTGTCCGCCTTGTCGCGAACGACTTCCATCTCATATTCCTTCCAGCCGAGAACCGATTCTTCGATCAGCACTTCGGTGGTCGGTGACGCGTCGAGACCGCTGCCGATGATCTCGTAGAATTCGGTGCGGTTGTAGGCAATGCCGCCGCCGGTGCCGCCCATGGTGAAGGACGGGCGGATAATGGCGGGCAGGCCGACATGATCCAATGCCGCGCCGGCCATGCCGAGTGCGTGAGAAACATAGCGCTGCTTGCGGTCCCCTTCGCCGAGCTGCCATTCGGTTTCCAGCTTGTCGAGTGCTGCATCCAGTTCATCGCCCGAATATTTGGCTTTGACAACTTCGCGCTGTTCCTTGTGCAGCCGGCGGTCGAGATCCTTCACCTCGGTCGCGTTGGCCAGCATGGACTTGGGTGTTTCCAGACCGATCTTGGCCATGGCTTCGCGGAAAAGCGCGCGGTCCTCGGCCTTGTCGATGGCTTCGGCGTTGGCACCGATCATTTCGACATTGTAGCGTTCGAGAACACCCATGCGGCGCAGCGACAAGGCGGTATTCAGCGCAGTCTGGCCACCCATGGTTGGCAGCAGGGCGTCAGGGCGCTCCTTGGCGATGATCTTGGCAACAACTTCCGGGGTGATCGGCTCGATATAGGTGGCATCGGCCAGTTCCGGGTCGGTCATGATCGTGGCCGGGTTGGAATTGACGAGGATGACGCGGTAGCCTTCCTCCTTCAAAGCCTTGCAGGCCTGTGTGCCGGAGTAATCGAATTCACATGCCTGACCGATGATGATCGGTCCTGCGCCGATGATCAGAATAGATTTGATGTCGGTGCGTTTTGGCATGTTCGGTTCCTTGTCATAGCGGTCTGCACAAAAAACCGCACGGTTTTACCGTACGGGCAGGTACTTGAATTCAAAATGCGAGGCTAAGGCTGCCTTATAGGCAAAGCGATCGCATTGCGTAACCCCAAAAACGCGCAAATCCATGCTTTTTCGCCGCAGTTTGGTGTGGACAAGGAATGAGGCAACTCTTTGTGCTTATCCTGATCTGAAACAACCGGATGACTCTGCATTATTCAGTCATGAAAATTGATCGTGAATCCATTGCAGCCACCAGTTGAAAATAGCATCGTGCATGGAACAAATAAGGGACTATACTGTTGAAGTGCAGCATATCATCGGCTTGGCTGATGGTTCATTTGGAGGTGGGTAATGCGCTGGCAAGGCGGTAGACAAAGTGACAACGTTGAAGACCGCCGCACCGAAGGTGACGATGGCGGCATTCCCGGCGGTATGGGCAATGGCGGCGGTTTTCGTTTTCCCAGCGGCGGCGGCATGCAATCCGTTCGCGGCGGCGGCATATCGGGCATCCTCATTCTTGCAGCCATTTTCCTGTTTCTGAAGTTCTGCACCAATATTGATCCGATGCAGATTCTCGTGGATGGCGGCATGATGGATCAATCGTCGACGGGCCAAAGCCAGCCACAGTCGCCGGCTTCCCGTCCGACGGCCCAGTCCAACGACCAGATGACCCAGTTCGTCAAGACTGTTCTGGCGGAGACTGAGGACGTCTGGAGCGGCATTTTCCAGTCTGAAGGCAAACAATATCCGCCGCCCACAATGGTTCTGTTTAACGGGCAGGTGCGTTCTGCCTGCGGTTTTGCCAGTGCGGCTTCCGGACCATTCTATTGCCCGGGCGACAGGAAGCTCTACATCGATCTGAGCTTCTATGACGAGTTGGATAAAAAGTTTGGAGCTTCAGGTGATTTCGCCCAGGCCTATGTGCTGGCGCATGAAGTGGGCCACCACGTGCAGAACCTGATCGGCGTCCTGCCGAAGTTCAACCAGATGCGCCAGAACATGAGCGAAGCCGATGCCAATGCCATGTCTGTACGGGTCGAGCTGCAGGCGGACTGTTTTGCCGGTATCTGGGGACATTTCACCCAGCAGAAGGGTATTCTGGAGGCTGGTGATCTGGAAGAAGCCTTGAATGCTGCCAAGCAGATCGGCGACGACACCTTGCAGCGCAAGATGCAGGGTTATGTGGTTCCGGAAAGCTTCAACCACGGCACCTCGGCCCAGCGCAGTTCATGGTTCAAGCGCGGTTTTGACAGCGGCAAGCTCGACAGCTGCGATACGTTCAGCGGCGCCATCTGATAAGACGCGCGCTGCACGATAAATTGTGCGTGGTTAGCTAAGCTCACCACGCACATGCAATCTCAACATCAGCCGCCGTTAAATGGCGGTCTGCCGATCCATAAAATCCCGTCCAAGTGCCATTGATACGGCGGCATCGGAGTGGATCGTGGTTGAATCAAACACCGGAAGCGCGACATTGTTATCCGTGATCGAAAGGCAGATTTCCGTGCAGCCGAGAATGACGCAATCGGCACCGGCTTCCTTGCCGCGCACGATGATCTTTTCCAGCGCCTGGCGGGAATCTTCTTTGACAATGCCGCAGCAGAGTTCGTCAAAGATTACCGAATGCACCTTGGCACGGTCGATTTCGTTGGGAACGATCACCTCGATGCCGAATTCATCGCGCATGTAATCGGCGTAGAAGCCGTGTTCCATGGAGTAGCGTGTCGCCAGCAGCAGAGGGCGCTTCATGCCGGCTGCGGTGAGGACGCGGCCGGTCTCCTGGCGGATGTCGATCAGTGGAATGGTGACCGACTTGGCAACGTCGTCAGCCACAAGGTGCATGGTGTTGGTGCAGATGAGAACACAGTCGGCACCGGCTGATTCAAGGCGCTTGGCTGCGTCAGACAACAGCGCAGCAGCATCTTCCCAGCGGTTGCTTTTCTGCAGGGCGACGACTTCGGAGAAATCCAGTGACTGCATTGCGACCTTGGCGGAGGCGAGGCCACCCAAGCGGGCACGGACGGCTTCGTTGATCTGCCGGTAATAAACGGCAGTGCTTTCCCAGCTCATTCCGCCAATCAGCCCAATCGTGCGCATTTTTATTCTCCCATTGATGTGATTGCGGGAATAATAGTTTGAATTGCGCGCGAAAGGTTCGCAAAGTTTGTGAATTAAATCTGCCTGTACGCAAAAAAATGGCGTATGATTATGACACAACGCCGAAATATTGCGTGGGAATTGATATGCTCGATGATCGTGACCGTAAAATCCTGGATTTGCTGCAAGAAGATTCGTCGACAGCCGTGTCGGATCTCGCCGACCGGGTCAGTTTATCCATCTCGGCCTGTTCCCGGCGTATCCAGCGTCTGGAGGAAGAGGGGTATATTGCCCGGCGGGTTGTTCTTCTCGACCGGCCGGCGATGGGCTTGCCAACGACGATGTTCGTCATTGTCCGCACTGCGCGCCATTCCGCCGATTGGCTGGAACAGTTTCGCGCAGCCATTATCGATATCCCTGAAATCGTCGAGGTGCACCGGATGACCGGCACCATCGACTATATCCTGAAGCTCGTTTTACCCCGCGTCGAAGCCTATGACGGCATCTACAAAGCGCTGGTGGAAAAGGTCGAGTTTTTTGACATATCCGCCTCGGTTTCAATGGAGACGCTGAAAGCGACTACCGCCCTGCCAACGCATTATGCGAAGTAGTGTTTGTACTTTCACCCCCCTCTGCCCTGTCGGGCATCTCCCCCGCAAGGGGGGAGATCACATCGCCATCTATGACCGTGCTCAACTTTCACCCTTGAAGGTGAGCTGAAACGGGAGTGAAGGCTGTTCTCCCCCCTTGCGGGGGAGATGCCCGACAGGGCAGAGGGGGGTGAACGTACAAAAGTGAAATGTATTCAATAAGCCATGTTCGGTTGCGACCTCTCTTTGGCAGTATATGTCAGTATGTCTTGGCTCTCGCCCGATATTCTGATGCATTTCCCCCGGTTTTCTGATTATGTTCACGTATTGTTCGCTTGCAGAATTCGACTATGAGCATTTCCCGGATCAATTTTGTTCCGGAAGGCCAAAGGTGCGTGTCCGATGATTGATCCCGTACTTGCCAAGCGTGGGCTGACCCTTGTCTTTGTCATGCTTCTTCTTGATGTCATCGGTATTGCGATCATCGTGCCTGTCATGCCCGCTTATCTCGAACAGCTGACGGGATCGGATGTCAGTCACGCGGCGATAGACGGTGGGTGGCTGCTGTTTGTCTATGCCGCCATGCAGTTCGTCTTTGCGCCGCTGATCGGCAATCTGAGCGACCGGTTTGGCCGTCGCCCTGTGCTGCTAGCCTCGGTGTTCACCTTCGCGATCGACAATCTCATCTGCGCGCTGGCAACAAGTTTTGGCATGCTGTTCGTCGGCCGTGTGCTGGCTGGCATCAGTGGGGCGAGCTTTTCCACGGCGTCAGCCTATATTGCCGATGTCAGCACGGACGAGAACCGTGCCAAGAATTTTGGCCTTCTCGGGATTGCGTTCGGCGTGGGCTTTATCCTCGGACCGATCATCGGGGGACTGCTGGGCGAGCTTGGCCCGCGTGTACCGTTCTTCGGCGCAGCATTGATCGCGTTTCTGAATTTTGTCGTCGCCTATTTTTTGCTGCCGGAAACGCTGGAGATCAGGAACCGCAGGGCATTTGACTGGAAGCGCGCGAATCCTCTGGGCGCCCTGAAGCAGATGCGCGGCCACAAGGGCATTCTCTGGATCGGCCTTGTCTTCTTCATGCTGACACTCGGGCATATGGCTTATCCATCGGTGTGGTCGTTCGTCAGCGCCTATCGCTATGACTGGAACCAGCGGGATATCGGCCTGTCGCTCGGTGTTTTCGGCATGGGCGGCGCGCTCGTCATGATTTTCATCCTGCCGCGGGTCGTTGCCCGGTTCGGGGAGTGGCGGACGGCGGTGATCGGGCTGGTTTTCACGGCGCTGGGTTTCTTTGGCTATGCCGCCGCGTGGCAGGGCTGGATGGTCTATGCGGTCATTGTCGCGACCTGTCTGGAGAGCGTGGCCGATCCGGCCATGCGCAGCATTGCCGCCGCCAAGGTTCCGCCCTCAGAACAGGGCGAATTGCAGGGCGCGATGACCAGTCTTTTCAGCATCACCAATGTCATCGGCCCGCTGATCTTCACGCAGATTTTTGCGATGTTCACCGCGCCTGCCGCATCAGTCACCTTCGGCGGCGCGCCCTATGTGCTCGGCGGAATTTTCGTGGTGATTGCAGTCGCCGTCTTTGTCCTCAGGGTGGAAAAACCGGCTAATCCCGCGCACGAACCGCTGGAACCGGGCGCACTGGTCTCCAGCGAAGCCTCATAACAGACGCTTTTCAATCCGCTGCATGGCCCGTTCGAACACGGCAGGATCATCCAGCGCGCGGGCAAGAACCAAAGCGCCCTGAATGTTGGCCACCGCTTCTTCCGCGAGGTCGATAGCGTGATCCGGCATGCGCCCGGTCTTCTGCAAGGCCGTGGCAAGCGCGTGTTTCCAGTCTGCAAAATAGTCGAGGATGGCCCCGGCAAAGCGATCGCGAACATTGTCGAGGGCAAAGGCACCCACGACACAGACGCGGCATCCTGAATGGAAATAATCCGACACGGCCCGACACATCGCACTGATGGCTGCGGTCGGATCATCCGACTCGCGCAGTGGGCGGTAGATGCGGTCTTCAAACCACGTATCGATATGGAGCAGTACCGCCGTTGCCATCTCTTCCTTGCCGCCGGGAAAGAAGTGGTAAAGGCTGCCGCGGCCAAGGCCGGTCCTGTTGCCGACGACTGCAAGGCTTGCGCCCTCAAACCCATATTCGCGAAAGATCTCGGCAAGGACAGGTATGATGTCGGCGCGTTCGGCGATGGTTTTGGCCATGGCTCAGAGGCCGAGTTCTGTCAGACCCGGATGGTCAGCCGGGCGGGGAGCGGAACGGTCCCAGAAAAACTTCCGCTCGGATTCCTTGATCGGCAGATCGTTGATGCAGGCAAACCGCGTGCGCATCAGGCCGTTCTCGTCAAACTCCCAGTTCTCGTTGCCATAGGCGCGGAACCAGTTGCCGGAATCATCATGGTATTCATAGGCAAACCGCACGGCGATGCGGTTGTCGGTGAAGGCCCACAACTCCTTGATCAGGCGATAATCGAGCTCGCGGTTCCATTTGCGCGTGAGAAATGCGGCAATGGCATCACGACCTTGAACGAATTCGGCCCGGTTGCGCCAGTAGCTGTCCACGGTATAGGCGAGCGCGACCCGTTCGGGGTTGCGGCCGTTCCAGCCATCTTCGGCCGCACGGACCTTCTGAATCGCAGTTTCGCGGGTGAAGGGAGGAAGCGGCGGGCGTTGTTCCGGCATGATCATCTCCGTGAATTGTACTGATTGGTAAAGTTTGTATCAATAGGTACAATTGGCGACTATCATTGTCAACGATGATCGCGGATTTGCAAACGCCACCTTTGATTGGCTGGCCCTTTGCGCTATGCAGCATGTCCCACCTGCCGAAATGAGGTTTCCCCATGTCTGCCCAAAACCGTATTCCGCTCAATTCCGAAGGTTTGTCGCTGTCCCGGCTGGTGCTGGGTGTGTGGCGGCTGCTTGATCAGGGTGCAAAACCGTCGGCAGCGGAGGTGGCGCGCTTGATTGACGAGGCGATCGCGCTTGGCCTGACCAGTTTCGATCATGCGGACATTTACGGCAATTATGGCGTCGAGGCCGCTTTCGGCGCGGGTCTTGCCGGCTGGAGCGGCAAGCGTCAATCCATTGAGCTGATCACCAAATGCGATATCATGCTGACGTCGAGCCAGCGCCCTGACAACAGGGTGAAGCATTACGATACCAGCGCTGCGCATATCAAAACGTCCGTAGACCGCTCGCTGCAGAACCTCAAGACCGACTATATCGATGTGTTGCTGCTGCATCGTCCCGATCCGCTGATGGATGCGGATGAAACTGCCGCCGGATTGCAGGATGTCGTGAAGACCGGAAAGGTGCGCGCCATCGGCGTGTCGAATTTCACGCCGTCACAGATCGATTTGCTGGCCTCGCGCCTGCCATTCCCTGTGGTAACAAACCAGATCGAGATGTCGGTTACCTCCACCGCGCCGCTTGACGATGGCAGTCTCGATCATGCTCAGCGGCTGCGCTATGCGCCGATGATCTGGTCACCGCTTGGCGGCGGTAGCCTGTTTACCGGCACGGGCGAGCAGGAACAGCGCGTGCGTGCCGCGTTGCAGACGGTGGGCGATGAGCTCGGTGTTGACGATATCTCGGCGATTGCCATTGCCTGGCTGCTGCGCCATCCGGCAAGGCTGATCCCCGTTCTGGGCAGTTTGAAGCGGGAGCGTCTGGCGAAAATGGTATCGGCGCTCGATATCAAACTCGAGCGCCAGCAGTGGTTTGCAATCCTGAAAGCCAGCACCGGCCAGGATGTGGCCTGATCAGGCAGCCTGATCGCGCTCGGGCAGGAGCTCAAGTCCCTGACGCGCGCGGATCAGATTGGCGAACCGGCGGAACAGGTAGTGGGAGTCCTGCGGGCCGGGCGATGCTTCCGGGTGATGCTGTACCGAGAAGATCGACTTGCCGGTGACGCGCAGACCGCAATTGCTGCCGTCGAACAGCGACACGTGGGTTTCTTCCACGCCATCGGGCAGTGAATCCGCGTCGACCGCAAAACCATGGTTCATCGAGACGATTTCAACCTTGCCGGTCGTGTCGTCGCGTACCGGATGGTTGGCGCCGTGGTGGCCCTGATGCATCTTCTTGGTATCGCCGCCGAGCGCCAGGGCCAGCATCTGGTGGCCAAGGCAGATGCCGAACACGGGAATGTCGGTCTTGATCAGCTCCTGAATGGCTGGAACCGCATATTTGCCTGTGGCAGCCGGATCGCCGGGGCCGTTCGACAGGAAAATGCCGTCGGGTTTGTAGGCGAGCACGTCTTCCGCCGTCGCCGTTGCGGGGACGATGGTGACTTTGGCACCAAGCCCGGCAATGAGACGCAGGATGTTGCGCTTGATGCCGTAATCGATGGCAACCACGTGAAATTCCGGCGCGGCCTGCTGGTCGAAGCCTTCATTCCAGACCCATGGCTTCTCGGTCCAGACCGAGCTCTGGCCCGACGTGACGTCCTTGGCAAGATCAAGGTCGAGCAGGCCGTGCCAGGCGGCAGCGCGTTTCGTCAGGGCAGGGATGTCGAAGTTGCCGTCCGGATCGTGGGCGATGACGCCATTGGGCATGCCCTTTTCGCGGATGAGAACGGTGAGCGCACGGGTATCGACACCGGCAAGGGCAATCACGCCGCGGGCCTTCAGCCAATCGTCCAGATGCTCGGCAGCGCGGTAGCTCGATGGCGCGGTGATATCGGCCTTGAAGATGGCGCCGACGGCACCGGCGCGGTTGGCCGGGGTCAGGTCTTCGATGTCTTCCTTGTTGGTGCCGACATTGCCGATATGGGGAAATGTGAAGGTAACGATCTGGCCCGCATAGGAAGGATCGGTGAGGATTTCCTCGTAGCCCGTCAACGCCGTGTTGAAGCAGACTTCCGCCTCGCAGGCGCCGGTTGCACCCAGTCCCTTGCCCTCGATCACTGTTCCATCGGCCAGAACCAGAACCGCTGTCGGCTTGAATTCTGTCCAGGCTGCGGTTTTTGCACCTGCGTCTGTGGTTGTCATGCGGCACTCCTGAGCGTGGGCTTGCGTCGTCGTTGTTGATTGGGCATTGAAAAATGCCGTTCGGTATTCCATATGACATGGCTGAACGCGGTGGTCGATTGACCTTACCACCGCTGCAACAACCCAAAATGTCTGGCTAGGTCACGGACCTTAAAGAAAACCGCGCTTCCGGTCAATTGCGACACGACAACTCTTCGTGGAAATCGGTGCCGAACCGATACCGCCACGATGATTGATTTCGCTCGGACCCACCGGTAGGCTGTGCGGACAACAGGAGAGTAAAGCCATGCGCGATACCATCGCCGGGGCACTGACAACCGCCGTCAAGGCACAGGACAAGCGCCGCGTTTCCACGCTGCGCCTGATCATGGCCGCTATTCAGGATCGGGATATTCTCAATCGCGGATCGGGCAAGGACCCGGTCACGAGCGATGAAATCAGCGCGATTCTTGCCAAGATGATCAAGCAGCGCGAGGAATCTGCGAAGCTTTACGAGGAAGGCAACCGGCTTGAACTTGCCGAGCAGGAGCGCAGCGAGATCGAGATTATTCGCGGTTTTCTGCCCAAACAGCTGGGTGAGGAAGACATCCGTCAGGCCTGCTCGCAAGTCATCGATGAAATCGGTGCAGGCGGCTTGCGTGATATGGGCAAGTGCATGAATGCGCTGAAGGAAAAATATGCCGGCCAGATGGATTTCACCAAGGCCAGCGGCATTGTGAAGGAAATCCTTCAGTAGCGTCTCGGACATGATTGAAATGTGGAGGCTCGGATCGGTAACGATTCGAGCCTTCGTGTATATGGCCATGTGCCGAAAATCCGGATTGCCGGGCCAGGTTGTTGCGGGTGCAGTTCACCTCGGGCGGCACAGTTTCACCAGTCCAGCGATGTGTCGTTGGTAGTGGCTTAATTTCTTTCCGATTTCACGGGATAGCTGAGCGGACAACGCTCGCGGACTTCGCTTTCCGGTTTTTACAAGATCGGCACCGCGCGGACCAATAAACCCGAAACCCCTCCATTTAAAGAATACCATTTCTGTCGTGATTAAAACGCGAAGGTTAGGCTCCCAACTTCACTCTTGATGCTGGAAGCACCTATGACCAGACGGAAAGACCAATTGAGTTTGGGCGCCTTTCTATATCCGACAGGCCACCATATCGCTGCCTGGCGGCACCCGCAGGCGCAAGCCGATGCCGGGTCGAATTTCGCGCACTATGCGGCGCTGGCGCGGATCGTCGAAGCGGCCAAGTTCGACCTGATCTTCATGGCGGATGGTGTCGGTACACGCGGCAGGGACACGGAAGCGCTGAGCCGCACCGCAGTCCGGTATGTCGCGCAGTTCGAGCCGCTCACACTCCTCTCCGCACTCGCCGCCCTGACCGAGCGGGTCGGCTTCGTTGCCACGGCTTCCACCACCTACAATGAGCCCTACCACATTGCCCGAAAATTTGCCTCGCTCGATCATATCAGCGGCGGGCGTGCGGGCTGGAATCTTGTGACATCGGCGAGTGAAGATGAAGCGCAGAATTTCAACCGGGATCACCATGTTGCCCATGCCGAGCGCTACGAGCGCGCCGAGGAATTCGCTGATGTCGTGCGGGGTTTATGGGACACCTGGGAACAGGATGCGTTTCTGCGTGATAAGGAAAGCGGCATCTTCTACGACCCGGACAAGCAGCATTTGCTCAATCATCGCGGCAAGCACTTCAAGGTTCGCGGCCCGCTCAATGTCTCGCGGGCGCCGCAGGGGCATCCCGTTGTCGTGCAGGCGGGATCGTCGGAGCCGGGCAGGGATCTCGCCGCCCGCACGGCTGAAGTCATATTTACGGCGCACCAGACGATCGAGGACGCGCGTGCGTTCTATAGTGACGTCAAAGGCAGGCTTGCCCGTTTTGGCCGTTCGGTTGACGATCTGAAGATCATGCCCGGTATTTTCCCTGTCATCGGCAAGACGGAGTCGGAGGCGCGGGAGAAATTCGAACAGATACAGGAACTCATTCATCCGGCTGTGGGTTTGTCACTGCTCAGTGGCATGGCTGGCGATGTCGATCTGTCGGCATATCCACTGGATGGTCCGATCCCGGACGTCACGGAAACCAATGGCAGCAAGAGCAGGCAGAAACTGCTGCTTGAGCTGGCGCGCCGTGAAAACCTGACAATCCGCCAGCTGTATCTGCGCGTGGCGGGGGCACGCGGTCATTGGCAAATTGTCGGAACACCCGAACAGATTGTCGACCAGATGGAAGAGTGGTTCATCACCGGTGCAGCGGATGGGTTCAACGTCATGCCGCCGCATCTGCCGGTTGGCCTTACGGATTTCGTCGAACATATCGTACCGGAGCTGCGCCGCCGCGGCCTGTTCCGCACGGAATATGCCGGCCGCACATTGCGCAGCCATCTCGGTCTGCGCGAGCCGCAGCATCCGTCGCGCACCGCAGTTGCAGCTGAATGAAACATCCTACCGGGAAAGAGGTGGCATCATGACCCCTGTTCATCTGAGAATCCGCAATGTCAGCCGGCGTTTCAATGTCAACGGCACCACGCTGACGGCGCTTGACGATGTCAGTCTTGATATCAAGGCAGGCGAGTTCGTGACCATCGTTGGGGCGAGCGGCTGTGGCAAGTCGACCCTGCTTCGCCTCGGCGCCGGTCTCGATGTCGAGCATGATGGTATCATTGAGCATGACGGCAAAAGCGTTGACGGCCCCAGCCTCGACCGGGGTATCGTCTTTCAGGAGCCAAGACTTTTCCCGTGGCTGACTGTTGAGCGCAACGTTGCTCTCGGACTGGAGAATGCGGCGTTTTCCAAAGCGGAAAAGCGCCAGCTGGTGAGCGAGCAGATCGCTCTCGTTGGCTTGTCGGGCTTTGAAAAGGCCTATCCGCATCAGCTTTCCGGCGGTATGGCGCAGCGTGCGGGTATCGCGCGCGGTCTGGTCAATCGGCCGGATGTGCTGTTCCTGGATGAGCCTTTCGGGGCGCTTGATGCCATTACCAAGGCAAGGCTGCAGGGCGAGCTGCAGGACATATGGGCAACCGAGAAAATCACCATGGTGCTGGTGACGCATGACGTCGACGAGGCAGTCTATCTGGGCGACCGGGTGGTCGTCATGTCGCCGCGGCCGGGCCGGATCAAGCAGATCGTGCCGGTGGGATTACCCCATCCGCGCGAGCGCACGTCTGCCGAACTCGCGGCTATCCGCAATGAGGTGCTCGATATTCTCAACAGCACCAACGGCGAGACACCAAAGCTCGCAACCCGGCCCGTCGCAGCAAAACGCCCTGTCGCAACCGCCAATCACATTCATGCCGCACATCGCGCAAAACTAGCGCAGCCGGCCTTTTCGACAACGGAGATATGAGATGACATTCTCGACGATTACCCGGCGGGCGGCTCTCGCCCTCTTTACTGTTTCCCTTCTGGCAGCGCCTGCGCTTGCTGCCGAACCATTGACCATCCATGTCGGCTATGCGGCCATCGGCGTCGACAACCGGCCCTATGCCGAGGGTACGTCGGCGGCGACGGCGCGGGCCGGCGAGTATCTTGAAAAGGAGTTCGCCAACGATCCCGACGTGAAGATCGAATGGTTCTTCTTCAAGGGCGCCGGTCCCGCCGTCAATGAAGGGTTCAGTAATGACCAGCTCGACTTCGCCTATCAGGGCGATCTGCCGGCACTGATCGGCCGGGCCAATGGATTGAAGACCAAGTATCTTCTGGCAAGCGGCGCGCGCAAGCCGCTTTATCTCGCCGTGGCCAAGGATGCAGACATCAAGTCTGTTGCGGATCTGAAAGGCAAGAAGGTCGCCTATCAGCGCGGCACCAACGGCCATCTCTCGGCGATCAAGATTCTGGAGGCCAACGGCCTGACCGAGAAGGATATTCAGGTCATCAATCTGGACAGCGCCGGTACTGTCGCCGCACTGACCAGTCAGGACATTGACGCCGCCTTCGGTGATACGCAGCTGATCAATCTCGCGGCCAAAGGCAATGCAAAGATCATCTATACGACCAAGGGGCAGGACCCGCGCTATGGCCGCAATGCCGGCATCATTGCCCGCGAGGATTTCATCGAAAAACACCCTGAGATCACACAGCGCGTTGTCGATGCGTTTGTCAAAGCAGCGCAATGGTCATCTGACGAGCCGAACCGTGCCGCACTTTTCGAGCTGTGGCATAAATCGGGCACACCGATCCCCATTCTCGAAGACTATTTCAGCAATGACACACTGGCATATCGCAACTCGCCGCTGATCGATAATCTCCTAGTCTCACAGTATGAGGAGCAGGGCGTCAAGGCGAAGGAGTTCGGATTGATCCGCCGCGAGGTGAGCACCGACGGATGGTTCGAACCGAAATATCTGAAGGCTTCGCTTGAAAAACTCGGACTGCAGAACTTCTGGCAAGCCTATGGTGCCGATGGCAAGCCGGCCGGTTCCTGACAGGGCGTACTGTTGGGTGGCAGACCATAGCATGAGCAGCTTTACAGACACGGTCATTGGCGCAGCTGGTGCCAAGGGCATCGATAACACTGCGGGATGGAAACGTCTGAGGAACCGGCGCGTTGTGCGGCGTGCCGTCATTGGTCTCATCCTGCCGGTGATGCTGGTGTTCACCTGGTGGTTGGCGTCAAGCCGCGGCTGGCTGCCCGAACAGATCCTGCCATCCCCCGCCTATGTCTATGCCACCGCGGTGGAAATGATCGCCTCCGGCGAGATTTTCTACCATGCGGGGATGAGCCTGCGGCGGGTGGTCTACGGATTTATGTTCGGGGCGATTGCCGGATTGTCGCTGGGTGTAGCGATGGGTCTGTCGCGGACAGTCGATGACTACGTACGGCCGATCTTTCTGGCCTTTGCGCAGATTCCGACACTGGGCTGGATCCCGCTGCTGATGCTGATTTTCGGCATCGGCGAGACGCTGAAGATCATTGTTATCGCCAAGGGTGCGCTTGTGCCGATGACAATGAATACTGCGGCCGGCATCCGCTCTGTTCCCGCAAATTATGTCGAAGTCGGCCGTGCCTTGCGGTTCAGCCGCCTGCAGACATTGCGGCTGATCGTTCTGCCGGGTGCCGCTCCCTCGATCTTTACCGGCGTGCGATATGGCCTGACGCATTCCTGGACCGCGCTGGTCGGGGTGGAACTGCTCGCATCGTCGGAAGGGCTTGGCTACCTGCTCGTCTGGGGACGCCAGATGTTCTGGCTCGATGTGGTTATCGTCGCGATGATCGTTATCGGCATTGTCGGCTTTCTCATGGACAAGGGACTTGATGTCGCCGAGACCTATTTCCAGCGCTGGAAGAGAAGCGAGGGTGAGGCATGACCGTTTTGTCCGCCTTGCAAACGCCGAGAGCCGTAAAGATCAGGCGAGGATTGACCTTGCCCGTGCTGCTGCTGATCTTCTGGGAAGTGTCGAGCCGCACCGGCTTGGTGGATGCCCGTTTTCTTCCCTCTCTGGAAGATGTTTTCCTGACCGCAAAACGGGAACTCGTCGATAACAATCTGTTTGGTGAACTGACGGCCAGCCTGTTGCGTAACATCGCCGGGTTTGTCATTGGCTCGGCGATCGGCATTGTGTTTGCGACCCTTTTGGCATTGTCACGGGCGGCCGATGCTCTCGTCACCCCGACTTTCAACGGATTCAAGCAGATATCCCTGCTGGCATGGATACCACTGATTTCCATCTGGTTCGGGTTTGGCGAACAGGCCAAGATTGTCTTTGTCGCTATTGCCGCCTTCATCCCGGTTGTCCTGAATACCTATGAAGGAATGCGCAATGTTCCGCGTGATCTGATCGAGGTCGGCCACGCGCTGAAATTCACGAACGTGCAGCGCGTCACCCGCATCTTCTTGCCTGCAGCCATGCCATCCATCGCTACCGGTGTTCATCTTGGCCTGATATACTCCTGGCTGGCGACCGTTGGCGCCGAGTATTTTCTTGCTGTTGGGCCCGGTGTGGGTGGATTGATCATTGCTGGCCGCGAACGGTTTGATATGGCTCTTGTCATGGTTGGCGTGATCATCCTTGGGCTGGTCGGCTTTCTCTTGAACCGGCTTGCCGCTGCCGGTGAGGCCTACCTTCTGCGTTGGCGCGTCACTGCGCACTGAATTTTTGCTTACAACAGGATAATCCCATGTCTCAACAGGCCATCCATCCCACCAAACTTGAGGCCAATCCCAGGGATACCGAGCTTGGTTTACTGCTTCAGCGCCGATACGGCACCGAGCAGTCTTTGCCTGCGGGTGCTTCGTGGACGGATACGATCGATACGATCCTGTCGCACCGCAGCGTGCGTTCCTATCTACCGGTCCCGGTCGAGATATCAACGCTGGAGCTCGCGATAGCGGCCGCACAATCAGCGCCAAGCTCTTCAAATCTTCAAGCCTGGAGTGTTGTTGCGATTACGGATGAGCACCGCAAAGCCCGGATCAATGTGATTGCCGGTAATCAGAGACAGATCGAACAGGCGCCGTTGCTGCTCGTCTGGCTGGCAGATCTGTCGCGGCTGCGTGGAATCGCTCACAATCAACAATCCACATCACAAGGTCTGGACTATCTGGAGAGTTTTCTTCTGGGTGTCATTGATGCAGCCCTTGCGGCGCAGAATGCTGTCGTTGCGCTGGAGTCACTGGGGCTCGGAACGTGCTACATCGGCGCCATACGCAATGATCCAGCCTTTGTGGCCAGAGAACTGGGGTTGCCAGCCGAGGTGTTTCCGGTTTTCGGACTTACGGTGGGTTATCCGGACCCGAGCGACGTGACTGATGTCAAACCACGCCTGCCGCAAGCCGCCGTTCTGCATTTTGAACAGTATGGCACTGATGAAAAAGGATCGGATTTCAGCGGCTACAACGATGTATTGCGCGGTTTTCAAAAGACACAACGCATGCCGGGAATTGACTGGACCGAACAAATGAGCAGACGCATTGCCACAAAAGAAGCCTTGAAGAACCGGGATAAACTTAAGGAAGTCGTCAAATCTCTCGGTTTCAAACTGAAATGAGATTGAGAGGCGTCGCCTCGATCCCATGTCCTGACCGTCAAAAAAATTGGATCCTGGGCACCGTTTCAGCAGGGAGCTGAAACGGTTGCTTCACAATGTGTAACCGGCTTCGGACGCGCGCTCCAGTACACCATTCCGGCAATCGTCAAGGCGGCAACCCCGGCGGCAACAGAAACACAAAACCCGAAACGTGCACCATAAGCATCGATAACGAGTCCGGATACCGATGAGCCCAGCGCCATCCCGATGCCTATACCCGTCATTGCCCATGTGATGCCTTCGGTAAGTTTCGATGGTGGGACGAGGCGTTCGATCAGGCCCATGGAGATGATGATCGTCGGGGACACCGCTGCGCCTGCGAGGAACAGCAACACCGCGAGAACCGGAATACTGGTCGCGAAAAGCAAAGGCAGTGTTGTGAGCATTGCCAGAGTGATGGCGAGCAGAAATTGTGTTGCCAGAGACCGCTTGAATTTAAGGGCGCCAAAGACAAGGCCGATAATCAGCGACCCGGCGGCATAGCTGGCCAGGACGATGCTTGCCGCAGCCTTTTGCCCCTGTTCCTCGGCAAACGCGATAGCCGTCACTTCAGCGGTTCCGAAGATGGCGCCGATCGCGATCAGTGTCAGCACGATCCATTGCAGAGGGCGCAAGCGGATGACCGATGCTCCCTTGCTTCTATCCTGAGCATGGACTGGTGGCTCCGTTGATCTTTGGGCGATGAACAGGAGCGTTCCAACGGCGAGGAATAGCGTTGCGGCCAACGGCCCGGCTTCCGGGAAGAGGGCGACGCTCAAACCAATAGAGAGGATCGGTCCCAGCATATAGATGATTTCGTCGACCACGGATTCCAGCGCAAAGGCGGTGTGGAGTTTCGGCGTATCGCGATAGATCTCGGTCCAGCGTGCCCGGACCATGGCCGAGATGCTTGGCATGAAGCCCGCCAGTACGGCGAAGAGAAAGAGCATCCAGTTAGGGGCGCCGTAGCGCGCCGATACGATGAGTGCCATCAGAGCAAGAATTGTGATGATCGTTACCGGCGGAAGAACGCGCCGCTGGCCATACCGGTCGATGAACCGTGAGATTTGCGGTGCAATCAACGCGTTGGAAAGGGCAAATGCAGCTGATACCGCACCGGCCAGCCAATAAGCGCCATGGGTCTGGGAAAGCATCGTAACAATGCCGAGGGTTATCATGGCAACGGGCAGGCGCGCGATCAATCCGGATGCGGAGAAAGCAAAACTTCCCGGGGCTTTGAAAATATCCTGATAGGGATTGGTCATAATGAACATTCCTTTGCGACAGATTCGCATTCACATACGTGACGTATGTTTATGAAATAGTTGCATACGCAGCGTATGTCAATTAATATACGCTGTGTATGTGAAAGGAATCCGTATCGTGCATAAATCCCGTGCCGAAATGATCGTGGAAACACGGGCAAAACTGGTTGCCGCGGCCAGAGAGGCCTTCGGGGCGGTAGGTTATGCCGACGCGTCCATGGACGATTTTACATCCGCCGTGGGCCTGACGCGCGGTGCGCTGTACCACCATTTTGGCGATAAAAAGGGGCTGCTTGAAGCGGTTATTGCTGAGATCGATGCGGAGATGGATGCGCGTCTGATCGAAGTCACCAGCAAATCGGCAAGCCGCTGGCAGGGATTTGTCGACGAATGCACCGCCTATCTGGAGATGGCACTGGAGCCGGAAATCCAGCGTATCGTGCTGCGCGATGGCCCATCCGTTCTTGGCGACCCCGCAACGTGGCCGAACCAGAGCAAATGCATCCGTTCAATGTCGGCCAGTCTCGAAGGACTGGGCGCGGCTGGAACCATCAAGCCGGGTGATCCCGAGGCGCTGGCGCGCCTGTTGAACGGCGCCTTGCTGCATGCTGCCTCCTGGATTGCCAACTCATCCGAACCGGAAGCGACGTCACGCCGGGCGGTGGATGGTATTAAGGAATTATTGAATGGTCTGCTGAAGTAGGCGAGCCGTAGTTGCTGCAATTGCATGGTCCGTGGTTCTACGGACCTTGCACTTTCCCCGTTGCCACGCCCGCTTTTGCGTCTGGCCATTGAAAGAGAGAATGACGGGCGGTCCTTGGAACGCGGGTCTTGGGTAGTTCGGTATGCGATGCTTGCGATCCAAGGACCACCCGCCCCGGCGATTTTACGTTTCCGCCTGTTCTGCCTCTTCATTTGGCTGCTGGGCCGAATGAATAGAACAACTTCAGCGAAACCTCCCCAGTCTCACAGGTTCTCCCCGCGAGGCCGAAGCGCCGATCCTTTCCCGACTTTCGAAAGTTTCCGGAAGCATTCCCGCCGGAAAGGACACGATGAGAATACGCGAGGATGAGAAGTGTTGGATAAGTTGGTGTGATTTTTTCTGATCAAAGCCAAATTAGAGGGCTGGTTCACCCCCCTCTGTCCTGTCGGACATCTCCCCCGCAAGGGGGGAGATCAGCCTTCATTGATATTTCGGGCAATTTGCAATGTTGAAAATAGCGCGAAATCTTTGATGTCAATGTGATCTCCCCCCTTGCGGGGGAGATGCCCGACAGGGCAGAGGGGGGTGAATATCCATTCAACATTTGCAAACCCACAACCACGCCATTCCTTCAGGGAGAGCTGCTCTATCAGCGACCGTTCAGCTGTTCAGTGCGCGCAAACGTGTTGTGTTGAGCAGACCCTGTTCTTCCAGAACCGGATAGGCCATGGCGGCAAGCAGAGAGTTGATCTGCTTGAGGTCGCGGATCGTATCGAGATGGATCGAACTGGTTTCGAGGCTGCGCAGTGTTCCCTCGCGCAGGCGGCTGAAGTGCCGCTGGCTGCTCTGCTTTTCCAGATCGCGCAGAAGATCCTTTTCCAGAACCAGCTGGTGTGCCATTTCGCTGTCGCGCGAGACCAGCACATTGAACGCCATGCGTGCATTGGTCAGAACCTTGGCGTGGAAGTTGCTGAGTTCGAGCCAGCCCTCATCGGTAAATTTGAGTTTGCGGTCCATTTTCTTCTGCACAAGGGCCAGCATGTTGCGCACGATGATATCGCCGACCTGTTCGAGCTTGACACAGGCGCCAAGCAGTTCCTGGGCGCGGCCAACTTCCTGCGGCGACAGCGAACGTGTGGTCAGCTTGGCAAGGTAAAGCTTGATCTCCGCGTGCTTGCGGTCAACCTTGTCATCAAGGCCCGACAGTTCATCGATGCGTGGCTGCTCGGGATTTTCGTAGAGGCCGATGATCCGCTGCAGCATGATTTCCACTGTCTCGCAGACGCGCACGGTCTCGCGCGTTGCATTGGCAAGGGCAAGACTTGGCACATCAAGGACGCTTTCATCCAGTGCACTGAGTTCCGCCTGTCCAAGCGGCGGAGCCTGCGTAGCAGGGGCGTTAAGCGCGACGATGGCTTTGGTGGCTTTCAGGACAAGACCTGACAGCGGCACACCGGCAAGCAGAATGATGATGTTGAAGAGGATGTGGGCGTGGATGATCTGGTCGCTCGGAGCCGAACCGAGGAAAGTCACCGAGGGCTTGAAGGTCAGGTACGCGACAAGGATGACCAGTGAACCGGCACCGCGCATCAAAAGATTGCCCATCGGCACGATACGGGCCTGTGGCGCGGCGTTGCGGGTGAGCAGCGGCGCGATGAAGGACGAACCGAGATTGACGCCGAACACCATGACCACGCCAAGTTCCGGCTCGATCAGACCGCGCGAAGCAAACGTGACGAGCAGGAGAATGGCGGCGATACTGGAATGGAACAGCCATGTCATCAAGGCTGCCAGCATGAATGCGGTGATCGGGTCGGTGTTAAGATAGCTGACAATGACAGGCAGGAGGTCGCTGTTGCGCAGCGGCTCCGTCGCCTGGCCGGTCATTTCAAGTGAAAGCACGAGAAGGCCGATACCGACAAGGATACGGCCGATCTGGCGCCAGTCGCCGCGCTCCGTTGACATGAAAATGACGGTACCCGCCAGAAGGCAGACAGGCACAAGCAGCGTCAGATCGAAACTGAGGATCAGGACAACGAGCGCCGAACCAACCTCGGCGCCGCGTACCGCCATCAGGCCGGAAATGCCGCTGACAATGCCGGAACCGACAAAGGAGCCAACGAGAAGGCTGACCGCTGTCGAACTCTGCAGAGCGATGGAAAGCATCGTACCCCAGAGGACAGCAAGAACGGGATTATGCAGGACACCACGCAGGCTTTGACGCATGCGCTCGCCATAGGCGCGCTCGACGCCCGTACGAACCATGCGTGTCGCCCACAACAGGAGGGCCACCGCACCTGCAAGATGCAATAAAACTGTCGAACCGTTCACTTGAGCCAATCCTAACAAGGTGGAAAAATGCGGTAAACAACCAGACGAATTCTAGTCGCTAATTATTAAGATAACATATCAGTCCAAAAGGGGAAAAAATATGTTCCGGCTAAGAAAAATTCTGTCGTTTTTGGCAAAGTGTAACAGTTTTATGACAGTTTTTTGCTGGATTGATGATTATGAGCCGGCTTTCTATAAAATGGCCTGATACATCGATAAGTTGACCTGATGATGAAGGGCCGGACCCGGAATCAGAAAGACAGGATGAACAGGGGATGATTGTCTTGCAGACCTTTCACCACCCCACGATATGATGCAATATGGAACAGGTTCTGCAGACAACTGCCGAAACCGTCAAAAACAGTGAGATTCAGGTCTCAAGACCCGAATCGTCAAATTGAGTGATCGAAGAGCAGCATGCGATTTCCACCATCCTTTCTCGATGAGATCAGGGAACGCGTACCGATTTCCAGTGTGATCGGCACGCGGGTGTCGTTCGACCGGAAAAAAACCAATGCGCCGAAGGGTGATTTCTGGGCCTGCTGTCCGTTCCATGGTGAAAAGTCCCCGAGTTTCCATTGCGAGGACCGCAAGGGCCGTTATCACTGCTTCGGCTGCGGGGTAACCGGCGACCATTTCAAGTTCCTCACGGAGCTTGAAGGCTTGAGTTTCCCCGAAGCGGTGCAGCGGGTGGCTGACATGGCCGGTATTCCCATGCCGGCACGCGATGCGGAAATGGAAATTCGAGAGGCCAAGCGCGCGACACTGTACGACGTCATGGATATGGCGACAAAATTCTTCGAGGAGCAGCTGCAGTCGGCGGCGGGCGCCAAGGCGCGGGCTTATCTGCGTGATCGCGGCCTGTCGGCAACGACGCAGCACGCCTACCGGCTGGGTTATTCACCGGAGAGCCGCAATGCGCTGAAGGAGCATCTGGCGCTGAAGGGCGCAACACGCGAGCAGATCGAAGCGTGCGGCCTTGTGGTCTATGGCGACGACAAGCCCGTTTCCTATGACCGGTTCCGCGATCGCATCATGTTTCCGATCGAGGATCTGCGCGGACGGGTCATTGCTTTCGGAGGCCGGGCACTGACGCCCAATGCTCCGGCCAAATACCTTAATTCCAACGAGACTGAGCTTTTTCACAAGGGCAAGGTCCTGTTCAATGCCTTGCGTGCCCGGCGGGCCGCGCAGCCGCAGGCCGGTCAGGCAGCCAAGGCTGTTATCGCGGTTGAAGGCTACATGGACGTGATTGCGCTGGCGCAGGCGGGTTTTGGTCAGGCGGTTGCGCCTCTCGGCACGGCGCTGACGGAAGACCAGCTTGATCTTCTCTGGCGCATGTCGCCGGAACCGATCCTGTGTTTCGACGGCGATCAGGCCGGTATCAAGGCAGCCTACCGTGCCATTGATCTTGCCATGCCTGCGCTGAAGCCCGGGCGGTCGTTGCGCTTTGCCGTGCTGCCGGAAGGCAAGGACCCGGATGATCTGGTCAAGGCATCGGGCCCGCAGGCTTTCCAGGCGGTGCTCGACGATGCCCGTCCGCTGGCAGACATGCTGTGGACACGCGAGACGAGCGGCGGGATTTTCGATACACCGGAGCGGCGCGCCGAACTGGAATCCCGGCTCAAGCAGATGACGGCTCTGATTGCCGACGAGAATGTGCGCCGGCATTATGCGCAGGACGTGCGCGACCGCATCCAGCAATTCTTCGGGTCAAACCAACGCGGCAATAACAACCGGCGTGACGGCGACCAGCGTGGCAATGGCCAGAATGGCTACGGCGGCCAGAACAGCTATGGCCAGCGGGGCAGGGGTGCGGCCTCGGGACGACTCGCCGTTTCCGACAGTCTGGCCCGCTCGGTTCTGGTCAAAACCACCTCGGCCGCTCCGCCTTTGCGCGAAACTGCCATATTGATGACGCTGTTCAACCACCCCCGGCTGATCGAAGAGGATTTCGAAACGGTGGTACGGCTCGAATTCAGTCATCCGGATCTGAAGCGGTTTCATTCCGCCATGCTCAATGCCCTGGCGGAGCATCATGTGGTGGACGGCGTTGAAATGCGCAAAGCCATGACCGAGGCCGGACATGGCACTCTGATCGAGGCGCTTGAGGCTTTGGCCCGGCGCGCGCGCATGTGGACCGCGACAGCCGAAGCGGCCGAAGAGGACGCGCTGGAAGCATTGCGGCAGGCCGTTCACTTGCATCAGCGCGCAAGCACACTACATAAAGAGCTGAAAGTAGCTGAAACCGCGTTGGCCACGGAAACGACCGACGAAAACCTCAACCGGCTGCTCGATATTCAGAACGACATCCGCAACGCGCAGGCGACGGAAGCACTGATCGAGGGCTTTGGAATCCCTTCCGGACGGTCCGGAAAGGGTTTTTGACGGAATTGATTCGCTTTTTTACCGCGAATCAGTTGAGTCGGGGTTGACGTGGGTCAATAATGACGGAATCAGATTGCGCAGAATTGAAAATATTGAGTTGTTGTTTGTAGGTTTGGCTGAAAAACCGGCAAATACGGCAAATATACAATGTGCTCGCCATCGGAATAACAAGGTTAATCCGGCATTAACGGGATTTCGGCTAGTCGATCATTTATTACCTTGACGCTGTAGGGGAACCGGTGCGCCACCGCACTCGTTAGTTCCCATGCATGAACAAAGCGAAACGTCGCTTGGAGACATAGAATATGGCAACGAAAGCAAAGGAAAACGAGGAAGTAGAAGTCGAGCGCGAAGGCGCGCCGGACGGACCGCTTCTCGACCTTTCCGATGACGCTGTCAAGAAGATGATCAAGCTCGCCAAAAAGCGCGGCTATGTGACGATGGACGAGCTCAATGCCGTTCTTCCGTCGGAAGAGGTCACTTCTGAACAGATCGAAGACACGATGGCCATGCTCAGTGACATGGGCATCAACGTTGTCGAGGATGACGAGCAGGACGCGGACGCCGAAGAAGCTGACAACAGCAGCGACGACGAAAGCGATGCCCGCGAGCTTGCCGACGCAACCGGCACAGCCGTTGCGCCGACCACGACCAAGAAAGAACCGACCGACCGTACCGATGATCCCGTTCGCATGTATCTGCGCGAGATGGGCACTGTCGAGCTTCTGTCGCGCGAAGGCGAAATTGCCATCGCCAAGCGGATCGAGGCTGGGCGCGAGACGATGATTTCCGGGCTGTGCGAAAGTCCGCTGACCTTCCAGGCCATCATCATCTGGCGCGATGCCTTGAACGACTCGCAGATTCTTCTGCGTGAGATCATCGATCTGGAAACCACCTACGCCGGCCCCGAAGCCAAGCAGGCTCCGGTTATCGAACGCGTCGAGGAAGAAAAGCCGGCTGCCGGCAATGACCGTTCGCGCAGCCGCCGCGATGACGACGACATCACCAATGTCGGCGGCGATACGCCCGTTGAAGACGATGATGACGAGGATGATGAAGCCAACCTGTCGCTCGCCGCGATGGAAGCTGAACTGCGTCCGCAGGTCATGGAAACGCTCGACGTTATCGCTGACACCTACAAGAAGCTGCGCAAGCTGCAGGACCAGCAGGTGGAAAACCGCCTTGCTGCCTCAGGTTCCCTGTCGCCAAGCCAGGAACGCCGCTACAAGGAACTGAAGGATCAGCTGATCAAGGCAGTGAAGTCGCTGTCGCTGAACCAGAACCGCATCGAAGCGCTGGTTGCCCAGCTCTATGACATCAACAAGCGTCTGGTCCAGAACGAAGGCCGTCTCCTGCGTCTTGCCGAATCCTATGGTGTGCGCCGCGAGGACTTCCTCAAGGAATATCAGGGCAACGAGCTTGACCCGAACTGGCTGAAGGCTGTTTCCAACCTCACCACCCGCGGCTGGAAAGAGTTCACCAAGAACGAAAAAGACACGATCAAGAACCTGCGCACGGAAATCCAGAACATGGCGCAGGAAACTGCGATCTCGATTTCGGAATTCCGCCGCATCGTCAATCAGGTGCAGAAGGGCGAGCGCGAAGCAGCGCTGGCCAAGAAGGAAATGGTCGAGGCAAACCTGCGTCTCGTGATTTCCATCGCCAAGAAGTACACGAACCGCGGCCTGCAGTTCCTCGATCTCATTCAGGAAGGCAATATCGGCCTGATGAAGGCGGTCGACAAGTTCGAGTATCGCCGTGGTTACAAGTTCTCGACCTATGCGACCTGGTGGATTCGTCAGGCGATCACCCGTTCGATCGCCGATCAGGCGCGCACCATCCGTATTCCGGTGCACATGATCGAAACGATCAACAAGATCGTCCGGACATCGCGCCAGATGCTGCATGAAATCGGCCGTGAACCGACCCCGGAAGAACTGGCTGAAAAGCTGGCCATGCCGCTTGAAAAAGTGCGCAAGGTGCTGAAGATCGCCAAGGAACCGATTTCGCTGGAAACACCGGTGGGTGATGAAGAAGATTCACATCTCGGCGATTTCATCGAGGACAAGAATGCGCTCCTGCCGATCGATGCGGCCATTCAGGCCAATCTGCGCGACACGACCACACGCGTTCTTGCTTCGCTGACGCCGCGTGAAGAACGCGTTCTGCGCATGCGTTTCGGCATCGGCATGAACACCGACCACACGCTTGAAGAAGTCGGCCAGCAGTTCTCGGTGACACGCGAGCGTATCCGTCAGATCGAAGCCAAGGCACTGCGCAAGCTCAAGCACCCGAGCCGCTCGCGCAAGCTGCGCAGCTTCCTCGATAGCTAAGCCGCGGATAAAGTTGGTAGAAATGAAAACGGGATGGGTGAAAACCCATCCCGTTTTGCTTTGCTGGGTAGGTGGCACAATCAGCCAACAGTTGCATCGAACCACGCGCTATGTCGATGCAAATATTTGAAACTCTGGCAAAAAGCGGCGCAGGTGGCACCACCTTTACCCTCCTCCTTGTGGGGAGAGTCGGACCAAAGGGGTAGGAGCAGTGCCTGTTACAAAGGAGGGCGTGCACTCACTGCGCATCACGCGCTGCGCCATCCATCGCCTGCACCATCGCACGTATCTTGGTGGCCTTTTCAAAATGATCGAGCCTGTGGGTTCGTATCCACCATTCCGCTGCTTCCATCAGGAGTTCCGGATCGTCATTCTTGTTGGCAAAGAACGCGTAAAATGACAATCCGACATCAGAGCCCTTTGCGGCGATCTTCCGATCGCAGACCGTCAGTATCTTTTGCTTGAGGCTGGCTCTCATTGGAAATCCCGTGGTTTCATGCGGGGAAACAGAAAAAGCCCGGGAAATCCGGGCTTTTATTTTATCTCATTCAGATCGACGGCTCGTCCGATTTTTTCTCGCCTTTGTCCTTGGCCATGATCTTGTCGATATAGGCAAGGAAGAGGGCGGAGAAGACGAAGGCGAGGTGAATCACCGTGAACCACGTCAGTTGTTCCGTCGAATATTTCGTCAGGTTCAGGAACACCTGAAGAAGGTGGATTGACGAGATGGCGACGATTGTCGAGGCCACCTTGATCTTGAGCGAACCGGCATCGATCGTGCCAAGCCAGTGCACATCATCGGCCTGATCAAAGCGACTGACGAAGTTTTCGTAACCGGAGATGATGACCATGACCACCAGGCTGGCGACCAGAGCCGCATCGATGAGACCAAGCATCTTGAGGATCGTTTCGGTTTCGTCGAGGCTGGTGACCTTGCTGACGAAATCGAACAGCTTTCCGGCAAACGAAAAGGCGTAGATGGCAAGCGCAATGGCAAGGCCGAGGTAGAAAACAACCAGCAGCCAGCGTGAGGCCAGGATGATGCTTTCGATGAAGACTTCAATACGTTTCATAAATAACAGGGTCCGATTGGTTTCATACATCAGATAGCGATGCAGACAGTGAACTCAAGGAAAAACAGGCCGCAACCACAAAAAAACCCGGGCCGAAGCCCGGGTCTTGGATCAAGAAATCCCGACGATGCCTACTTGCTGGCCATTGGCTGTACCAGCGCCGTGATACGCCGGATGGCGACGCGGCGGTTCTGCTGCTCGGGACCATCAACCTTGATCTTGAGGTAGCGCTCGCCATAGCCCTGTGTGGCCATGTTTTCCGGCGGGATACCGAACACATTGGTCAGTGCTTGCGCGACCGATTCCGCCCGCTTGTCCGAGAGAACAAGGTTGGCCTGGTCGGACCCGACGGCGTCCGTGTGGCCTTCAATCAGGAAGGTTTCGGCTGGGTTCTTCTGCAGAATCTGCGCCATTGCCTTGGCGACGCTGTCAAGGTGGGGGATTTGGTCGTCGGAGATATCCGCCGAGCCAAACTTGAAGGTGATCGTATCAAGATCAATACGGCGCACCTTGTCACGAATACGAGCCGAGCGCTTGACTTCATCCACGGAGTAGATGCGTTCGACGCGTTCCACCGGAGGCCGGGCGAAGAAGTCATAAACTTCTTCTTCAGGTGCCTGATCCGCATCAAGAATGTAGTCGCTGACCGGGATATCCAGAACCAGTGGTGGCAAATCCAGACCCGGATCGCGCCACTGATAGCGTTCCTCGCGATCATAATCCGGCGTGTAACTCAGGAGAACCTCACGCCCGTCGGGCATGACACGCGACCGCTGGATCACATCGCCATAACGGTTACGGATCGTCACGACCTGCACGCCATTGTCACGCACGATGGTTTCGCGCGTGCGGTTGCGCGGCAGGTCTTCATAGTAGACATCCTGCGCATCGCGGGACATGCGCGGACGGTCGGAACTTTCAACAAAGACGTTGTTGTTCACTTCGACAATCGTGCGGTTGTCGATCTGCTTGATGACCTGCACGTCGGCCGGGCGCTCTGCCTGTGGTGCCTGTTTGACGCGTGTGCCTTCTTCGGTGCGGATTGGCTCGACCTTGACGGGTACGAGTGTTCTCTGCACTTCGGCGTCATTCTTTGGCGGAGGCGCTGGAGGGGTGGCCGGCGTCTGTACGGCGGGCTGCTGGGCAACCGGCTGCTGAGCCGCAGGCTTCCCGACGACCTGACCGCCCGTACCCTTGACGGGCGGTGCCGGTTTCTGACTGTCGAGCACCGGCGCGGCATTTTCCGGCAAGGGCGGATTGTCCTTGGGACCAGGCTTTCCAGCTTCAACGGGGACGGCGGGTTTTTCACCGGTCGGCTGGCCAGCAGCGGGCTCTGTCCCCGGCTTTTGGCTTTCAATGGGCTGGGCAGGCTTTTCACCCGTGGCAGGTTCGGTAACCGGTGCTGGTTTGCCGCCCGCAGGTTTTCCGGCTGCCGGTTGTTCGCCTGCTGGCTGCCCGGTGACGGGCTTTTGTCCCTCGACCGGCTTGGCCGGCTTTTCGCCAGTAGCAGGCTCGGCGGCGGATGCCGGTTTTTCACCCGCGGGCTTCTGTCCTTCGACAGGCTTGGCAGGCTTCTCCCCCGTCGCAGGTTCGGTAGCCGGCGCGGGCTTTTCAGCTGCAGGTTGCTCTACGGCGGGCTTTTGGCCCTTGGATTGTTGCGGCTTCTCAATCGCGGGCTGCTCGGCGGCTGCTGGAGCTTCCTTCACCGCTTTTTTCGCATCTTCAGCGGTCTTTTCCGTCTGCTGGTCAGCAGCCTTCTGGGCGCTTTCAGCTTTCTTGCGCGCTTCCGCTTCGGTTGCCTTCTGAGCTTCTGCCGCCTTGTTGGCTTCAGCCTCAGTGGTTTTCTTGGCCTGTTCGGCTTCCTGGGCGGCAGCCTTTTCCGCAGTCTTGGCAGCCTGTGCCTCTGCGGCAGCCTTCTGCTTGGCCTCGGCTTCTATGGCTTTCTGTTGTTCGGCAGCCTTGTTGGCTTCGGCCTCAGTGGCTTTCTTGGCCTGCTCGGCTTCCTGGGCTGCGGCCTTTTCGGCCTTGGCAGCCTGTGCCTCTTCAGCGGCCTTCTGCTTGGCCTCGGCTTCTATGGCTTTCTGCTGTTCAGCAGCCTTCTGAGCTTCTTCCTGAGCGGCGTGCTTGGCTTCCTGGGCACGTTCGGCCGCCTTAGCCTCTGCGGCGCGGGCTTCTTCTTCTGCACGTTTTTTTGCCTGCTCTTCGGCCTGTTGCTGGGCGCGAGCAGCAGGTTCTGCTTCCTGTTGCGGCTGGTTCTGTGCTTCTTCAACGGGAGCGGGAGCCTGATCCTTGACCTCTTCCGCTGCCGGTTCAATCTCCGCCTGTGTCAGCAATAGCGGCGCATCGTTCGTGTTGGAGGAAATAAAAGGGCGAGGGAGTGGCGATTGCTCTGCCATCGCCGAGGGCGAGGAGAACAGAATTGCTGTCGAAGCAAAAAAGAGTGCTGTACGTTTCATTGTCATCCCTGTCTTGCGTTTCGTCGAAACACATCAAATGTCTGTGACCGCAGGTTGGGCCAACTTTGTGGCAGCCGATTGACCTTGGCGGTCTTCGTACCGGATTCGCTGTGGGCGCACTTATCAAAATGCGATCCTGCCCGAGTCCGATTACAGCGAGACTGCACGGGCAAGCCTGTATCCCGTGTGAAGGAGCCGTTCATTTTGGGTTCATGCAAAACTCTGGACGCGGCGCTTCGGGAGATGTATTCCAGCGCATGCCCAAAGAACCATTCTGGAAAACCAAGACGCTTGACGAGCTGAATCGCCCGGAATGGGAAAGTCTGTGCGATGGCTGCGGACGATGTTGTCTGCACAAACTGGAAGATGAAGACACGGATGAAATCTACTTCACCACCGTGGCCTGTACGCTGCTTGATGCCGGGACATGCCAGTGTTCCGATTATGTGCACCGGAAGAAGAAAGTCCCCGATTGTGTTTTTCTGACCCCGGAGATTGTACGCGATGTGAGCTGGCTGCCCGATACCTGCGGCTATCGTCTGATCGATGAGGGAAAAGATTTGTACTGGTGGCATCCACTTGTGTCCGGGAGCATGGAAACCGTGCACGAGGCGGGGATTTCGGTGCGTGGCAAAGTGACCGCCTATGACCATGACCTGAAAACAGCCGAAGACTATTTCGACCATATGATGATGGAAGAATCGGCTCCTTCAGAAAATTAATTCTACTGAATGGGAGATGAACGGTACGTTGAAGCTTTGTTCAGGTGGATTGTGGAACAAACGATCACCTTCCGGATTTTCAGATCTGGAGAAACAACAAACAAAGGAGAAACGCCCATGTCCCGCATTTCAATCAAGATGCTCGCCGTGACCGCTGCTCTTGGCCTTGGCTCCATAATTGGAGTGAATGCCGCCTCGGCAGCGCCAGTCACCGCGTCATCTCACGTGGTTGAGGTCGTTGGTCCATCCTCCAACGTTATCAAAGTGGATCATCGCCGTGGTCACCGCTACCATGGCGGCTATCGTCCCGTTCGTGCCTGCAGTGTCAATCTTGCACTGAACAAGGCGAGCCGCATGGGCGTTCGTAATCCGCGCGCCATCGTCAACCGCAATGTGGTCCGCGTCACCGGCTGGCGCTACGGTCACCGCACGGCTGTCGTCTTTGCCCGTGCACCTGGTTGCCCGGTTATCCGCTGATTTCATCCGTACACGTAATGTTCGGGAAGGGCGAAAGTTGTACCTTTCGCCCTATTCCGCCCATAATCAGCTGCGAGGCAGCTGCGTCACTTCATCCTGGGGAGATATTCCATGACACCAAAATTTCTAGCCGTGGCTTTTGCCGCAACCGCAATGATGGCCGTTCCTTTCGCCGCCATGGCGGACGAAACACCACGCCCGCACATTACGGTTACCGGGGAAGGCGAAGCCACTGCCGCACCTGACATGGCCATCATTTCGCTCGTCGTGCTGCAGGAAAAGCCAACCGCACGGGAAGCTTTGACCGCCAACAACGAGACGATGGCAAAGGTTCTCGATGCCATGAAGAAGGCCGGAATTGCAGAACGCGATCTGCAGACGTCGGGTTTCAGCATCGATCCACGCTATGTCTATCCGGAAAACAAGCAGGGCCAGCAGCCTGAAGCGCCGAAGATTGTCGGCTACGCGGTCTCCAATTCTCTTTCGGTGCGTGTGCGTGATCTGAAAAAGGTTGGTGAGATTCTTGATCAGTCCGTGACACTCGGCGTCAATCAGGGCGGTAACCTGACATTCACCAACGACAAGCCGGAGACAATTGTCGAGGAAGCACGCAAGAAGGCCGTGGCCAATGCCATTGCCAAGGCGAAGACCCTGACAGCCGCTGCCGGCGTTGAAATGGGCAAGGTCATCGAAATCAACGAGCAGTCTTTCCAGCCTCGTCCCTACGGCGGAGCACCCCGTGCCAAGATGATGGCGGCCGAAGCTTCTGATTCGGTGCCGGTTGCTGCGGGCGAGAACAGCTACAATGTGACGGTCAACGTCACGTTCGAGCTGAAGAACTAAATCTGGCGGCCAGTCGAGTAAAAAGGGTGCTTTAGGGCACCCTTTTTGTTGGTGCATGCAACCAGATCATCAATCGTTGGCGGCGCGCATCCAATAGGAAATATCTTTCCAGTCGGCGAAGACGGCGCTTGCACCTTTGTCCAAAAGGACCTGTGCATGGGATGTGTAGGTGTGGCCGCCGCCGGTATAGCCGATGGCTGTCATGCCCGCGGCAACCGCACCTTCCACGCCGTACGGCGAATCCTCGATCACCACACAGGCTGACGGCTCGTAAGCCATTTCCCTGGCTGCATGCAGAAACAGGTCCGGGGCGGGTTTGCCGCGCTTTACCATGGATGAGCTGTAGATCGCATCGCCAAAGAAACGGGCAAGCTTTGTGGTTTCCAGGCTGAAATGAATGCGTTCAAGCGACGATGAAGAGGCAACGCAGCGGGGTGTTTCAAGCGCTGCGAGCAGCGTTGCAATGCCCGGTGTCGGTTGCAGGAACTGGCTGAAGACATGCTTTGTTTCCGGCCAGAGTTCGGCCTCACCGGCGTCGGACAGCTGGAACCCGGTCAAATCAGCGATTCGTTTGATGATGTCAGCCTGTTTCATGCCGACGCATTGGGCAACAGTCCCCTCCGGTAGATCCATCCCCTGTCTGGCATAGACATTGTGATAGGCGCGCTCTGCCAGTGGTTCGCTGTCCACCAGTACACCGTCACAATCAAAAATTATCAGATCAAACCTGTTTTGCGGCATTTCCATCTCTCTTCAAGGCCTGCGTTCCGTACATCGACGCAGTTGTTATGGGATCATCGTTATCATCCTTATAATGCACATAGGTGTTGACTAAAATACAAATGTTCAATATTCGATTGGCAGGATAAGAATGGTTTCCGACATCGCATCGGAAGCCTTTTGAGGAGCGTTTTTGGTATGGCGAGCAATGTAGCACTGACGGGATTGGCGCGGGACATGCAGGCGCGTGCGGATGCGGGTCGTCCGATCCGCATC
>NZ_JACGXN010000007.1 GCF_014138285.1 Phyllobacterium myrsinacearum | reverse complement strand
GCCAGCAGAAGTCTTCCGGCAAAAACTGCTCGCACAGAGACGGCGTGCGGGTTAGCTTCAAAAGCGCGCAAGTCGCGCTTCAGCGTGAACTCACAGCTGGGCACATTCTATTTTCAACTGCAACAGATACGAGACCCTCTTTGTTTTCAGGAGGATGCAATGGCCTGCAGTCCTACATTTGCAAGGCTTTTGCGGCGGCCCCTTTTCCGGCTGTGAGACCCGGGGCTTTCGCTTCAATTGATCTGCTTCATCACTCGCCAAATGAATCATGCGTCGTTAAGCTCGTCACGAGTCGCACACGTGCCCTGAACTTGTAGACACAAGAAGGATGACCACCGTGGATTTGAAAACTGTACGCGCACTGAAAACCGAAATCGCAGAACAGATCATTCGACCCCTTGTCACCGAAATTCGCGCTGAGCGCCGGATTATCCGGTCCACCGCAACACGGCGTCTGACCGGCGTTGAAGGCGGTATCGCCCTTGGTATCGCTGCCGGTGATGGAACGAACGATTACCGGCTCGCAGTCCGCGTGCAACGCCGTGCGCTTGAAACAAACGCCTATCTGCGCCAGCAGATCGAAGAAGCCGCGCGCAATAAGGCCGACATTACCTATATCGGAACCGTGTTCAAAGGCGGCGTGGCGGCCGAACCTGCGGCGTTGCCCTGGCATCAACTGCGCCAGAGGCCGCTGCTGATCGGATCATCAATCGGGCACTATTCCATTACGGCGGGCACGCTTGGCGGCTTTGCACAGCATACGGCGAGCGGCAAAGCGGTCATTCTCAGCAATAATCATGTGCTGGCCAATGAAAACAAGGCGAAAATCGGTGATGCGATCCTGCAGCCCGGGGCCTATGACGGCGGCAAGAAAAGCAAGGACAAGGTGGGAGAATTGCTGGCTTTTATACCGGTGGAGTCAGGCATGAACAATCTGGTCGATGCTGCCATTGCTTCCATCGACGCGGATGTCGAGTTTGACGCGGTTACCTTAACGGGTGCAGGCAAGCTCAAGGGGCTGCGCAAAACGCCGCTCCGCCCCGGTGACAAAGTCTTCAAGGTCGGCAGGACAACGGGCGTAACCCAGGGCATTGTGACGGCAATTGAAGTTGATGATGTCGTGGTTAGCTATGAGTTTGGCGACATTGGCTTCGACAGCCAGATCGAAATCGAGACATCCAGCAGCGGTCCTTTCAGCTCCGGCGGCGACAGCGGATCTGTTATCATGGACGAAAAAGGCTATGCCTGCGCCCTGCTGTTTGCCGGCAGTGATCAGGGTGGCACGAACGGCAAGGGAGTGACCTTTGCCAATGATCTTTCGATCGTTCTGGAGCAATTAGGGCTGACAATGCCTGTTTGAGTGTTGCCCCTAGCCGTAGCCACTACGATGCACTAAATTAGAGCCATGAGCACTTCCATCGAACAGGCGCGGCTCGCCAAGCCGAAAGCGAAAGAAATTGCCGGATCCTGCGGCACCGTTATTGGTGTCGGCTTGATCCGGATTGGTGACTCCTATGCCATCAAGATCAATCTGCGTGATCATGTGCCTGAAACCGCGGATCTTCCGAAAACGGTGGATGGCGTCAAGGTCGTTTATGACGTGATCGGGCCGATATCCCTGCAGGCGGTTGGAAAACCGTAGCCGATCCTGTGGACAAGCGCCGGGCATTTGGGCTCGGTCGTATCAGCCGCCTCGCTCCTGTCTTAGTGTGTCTGGCATGAAACCATCACGCGACATCACCCGCCTCCTCGCTATCATGCAAGCCTTGCGCACGCCCGTCACTGGGTGCCCGTGGGATCTCGAACAGGATTTCAAATCGATCGCCCCTTATACGCTTGAGGAAGCGTTCGAGGTTATTGATGCCATCGAACGTAATGATATCGACGATCTGCGCGAAGAGCTCGGTGATCTGCTATTGCAGGTCGTGTTTCACGCGCGGATGGCGGAAGAGATGAAGGCATTCGATTTCGGCGATGTGGTTCAGGCGATCACGCACAAGATGATCCGCCGCCATCCGCATGTGTTTGGCGAAGACTCTGCCCGTGGTGCCGGCATGGCCAAGGGTATGTGGGACAAGATCAAGGCCGAGGAAAAGGCAGAACGGCGCGAGCGCCGCGCTACGCTCAACCTTGGAGCAATCGAGCCGAACGGCTTTCTCGACGACATCCCGCATGGGTTTCCGGCCCTGATGCGCGCGCTCAAACTCCAGCAGAAGGCAGCCAAGGTTGGCTTTGACTGGTCAGAAGCAGCACCCATTCTCGACAAGATTGAGGAAGAAATCGGCGAACTGAAACAGGCCATTGCCAACGGTGATCAGGAAAACACCGAAGAAGAGTATGGTGATCTGCTGTTTGCCATAGTCAATCTCGGCCGGCATCTGAAGTTAGAACCGGAAAGCGCCCTGCGCGGTACCAATGAAAAATTCCGGTCGCGCTTCCACTATATCGAGCACAAGCTAAACGAGCAAAAACAGACGCTTGATGCGGCAACGCTTGAGGAAATGGAAGCGCTCTGGCAGGAAGCAAAAACTGCGAAGTAACGCGCCTTAGCCGTTGTTCCGGCGCAACAATTTCTCATCGAGATTGGCATGCGATGCGACGGTCATATCCATGGTGAGAGACACCGACCCATCGTCGAGATCCTTGCGTTTCACATTGCTGGAATGCTGGTAAATCCAGTCCATCAATCGCATCTGGTCCGGGCGCAAGGTAATTTTGACGTGCTTCAGCTTGCCGGCAATGCGGTTCTCGATTTCCTTGAGCAAGGCTTCCACGCCCTCGCCCGTGATTGCCGACACCGGAATTGGGTGCTCATTGCCCTTAGCAGCCGCACTGAGACGCTGTGCCGACTCGCGTCCTGCATCGTCAAGCTTGTCGATCTTGTTCCAAACTTCGAGAATGCGTTTCGTATCACCGCGCTCAATGCCAAGACTGGTCATGATCGCATGAACATCTTCGGATTGGGCTGCAGTATCCGGATCGGAAATATCGCGGATATGCAGGATAAGATCGGCTTCTACCACTTCTTCCAGTGTTGCCCGGAAGGCTGCAACAAGATGCGTGGGCAGGTTAGAGATGAAACCCACGGTGTCGGACAGAATGATGGTCTCACCGTGTTCCAGCCGGATACGGCGCAACGTGGGATCGAGCGTGGCGAAGAGCATGTCTTCGGCGACGACCCCTGCTCCTGTCAAACGGTTGAACAGCGTTGATTTACCCGCATTGGTATAGCCCACAAGCGCCACGACCGGATGCGGCACTTTCTTGCGTTTGCTCCGGTGCAGCGTGCGGGTGCGCACCACTGTTTCCAGCTCGCGTTTGATGCGCAGGATCTTTTCCTGCAGTGCACGCCTGTCCGCTTCGATCTGCGTTTCACCGGGGCCGCCGAGGAAGCCGCCGCCGCCGCGCTGGCGCTCAAGGTGCGTCCAACTGCGGACCAGACGCCCCTTCTGATAGGTGAGGTGCGCGAGCTCCACCTGCAAGGCGCCCTCTTTCGTCTGGGCACGCCGTCCAAAAATCTCGAGAATAAGCCCGGTCCTGTCGAGAACCTTGGCATTCCATGCCTTTTCGAGATTGCGCTGTTGTACCGGCGTCAGGGAATGATCCACGATCACGAGTTCCGCATGGGAAGCCTCGATGAGCTCGTGGATGGTCTCAACCTTGCCTGTGCCCAGCAAGGTTGCCGGGCGCGGTGCCGAGACCTGCACGATATCGGAATGGACAATGTCCAGATCGATGGCGCGGGCCAAACCTTCGGCCTCTTCCAGTCGCGCGTCGTTGCTGCGCTGGAATTCGGGCTGATGCTTCATGCGGCCATGGTCGTCGGCCTTGCCGCCATCGGAAAAGCGCGGCGGCAAAACAGGCACAATGACGATTGCGCGCGTGGGTTCTCTGGCGGTCTCACCATTATCGGTTGATCCGCCAGGAATTTGCGCGTTACGCCTTGTTTCTTTGGTCAAATGTTATCTCAGTCGCTGTCTTCGGCTTCAGCTTCGAACATCTGGACAGGCTGACTCGGCATGATGGTCGAGATGGCATGTTTGTAGACGAGCTGAGAATGGCCGTCGCGGCGCAACAGCACGCAGAAATTGTCGAAAGATGTGACAATACCGGTCAGTTTGACGCCATTGATGAGGAAAATTGTCAGAGAAATCTTCTGTTTTCTGACTGAATTCAGAAAAAGGTCCTGAAGATTCTGCGATCGTTCAGCCATTGTTTTTGTCCTTTTATGCGATCAGCAAACGTGTCTCATACAAAATTCGGCAACGGGAGCAGAAAATCCTACTCCTGCAGGAGGTGAAAAATAGCTTCTGTTAGTCCCCTCATACTCCGGTTAACAGGATGGCGTTTTTTCCGCAATGTCAAAAAACGCTTCCCGTAACGAAAGTGCGATCGTTCCCGGGTGTCCATTTGCCACCGATTCGCCGTCAATCGCAACGATTGGCATGACAACAGTTGTGGCTGCGGTCATAAAAACTTCGCGCGCGCGCTTGGCTTCCTCGACAGAAAAGCCGCGTTCCTCGATCTTCAATCCCAGTTTTTTGGCCACATCGAAGATCGTTGTACGGGTAATACCGCGCAAAATGCCCGTTTCCGCCTGTCTGGTCACCAGGATACCGTCCATGGTGACAATCCATGCATTTGTCGCTGCGCCCTCTTTTACGGTTCCATCCGGATCAATAAACCAGGCCTCCTGCGCGCCCTGCTCCTTGGCCTGCTGGCGTGCCATAACATTTGGTAAAAGACCGATAGATTTGATGTCCACCCGCTCCCAGCGGTTCTCCGGTACCGTGATGACCTTGATGCCCTTTGATGCGCGGGCAGCGGAAACAACAGGGTCGGTGCGTTTGGCCGTAATCACAATGGAAGGCGGCGTATCAGCCGAAGGAAATATATGGTCGCGTTTGGCGACGCCGCGCGTCACCTGCAGATACACCAGGCCATTATACACGCGGTTTCGCCTGACAACTTCAGCAATCACACTCTGGAGCGCCTTTCGGTTCATCGGCCAGCCAATCCGCAGCTCCGAGAGAGAGCGGCCAAGGCGATCGAGATGGCGCGTCATGTCCATGATATTGCCGCGCGCAACCTCACATACCTCGTAGACGCCATCGGCAAACTGATAGCCGCGGTCTTCGATGTGGACACCAGCATTGGCGTGCGGAATGTACTGGCCATTGACATAAGCGATGCGGGACATCGGTAAAAACTCCTATTCGAACTGGCCGAAGACCATGCGCATGGGTGTTGGCAGGTCCACACGCTTGCCGGTATCTTCCAATGCCCCGGTTTCGATATCACGTTTGAACACAGCGATGCCGCCGCCTTTCTGATTGGCAACGAACATGAACTTACCCGTGGGGTCGATGACGAAATTGCGCGGCCCAAGGCCCTGCGACGGTGTCCAGCCGATCAGGGAAATACTGCCGTCAGCAGCAATGGCGTAGCTGACAATGCTGTTGTGCCCACGGTTTGATCCATAGAGGAACCTGCCATCGGCACTGACAGCAATCTCTGCGCAGGTATTGGTATCGGTGAAATCCGCCGGGATGGATGGAAGTGTCTGACCAAGTTTCAATTCAGCTGTGTCTGGATTATAATGAAGTACTGAAACAGTGCTGTTCAATTCATTGATAACATAGGCAATATTGCCATTTTGATGGAATGTCATATGGCGTGGGCCAGCGCCATCAGGAAACTGAGTAAATGGGGTTGCGGCCAGTTCAAGTTTCCCGCCTGCGGGCGGCAGCCTGTAGGCCATGATACGGTCAAGTCCAAGGTCACACACGAAGACGGTGCGATTGTCAGGGCTGACGACGGCGCAGTGACCATGCTGCCGCTTGTCCGTCGCCAGGATCGCATCTTTGCCCTCATGAGCAGCGGCGGCAAAAGCCGGTTCCAGTCCGCCATCGGCACGGATTGAGAAAGCAGCAACCGCATTGCCGGGGCGCTCGCCAAGGTCGGCAACGGTGTAGTTGGAGGCGAAAATGGTGTCGCCGGACTGATCAAATCCCAGATGACACGTGGTGTTGCCGAGCGTTGGCTGCATGTTGATATAGGACAGCGCGCCTGTGGCCGGATCGATATCGAAGGCGACAGCCAAGCCTTCATTCCAGCTGGGAATTTCCACCGCCGCGTAAAGGCGCTTACGCTTTTCATCAATCGCAATATAGCCCGGATTGTCGATTGCGAGATATTCGCTGACAAGTGTCAGATCACCGGTCTGCTCGTCGAACCGGAATACGCTGATCCCCTTTCCCTCACCGGGCAAAGCATTGCGATTCAGATTGCCGACGAAAGCATAGGTCTTTGGCATGGTTGGTCTCATGAGTTGGGGGCTGTGAGATGGAGGATTTCTCCATCGGAGGGAATGATCAGCTTGTGGGAATCGATAGCCGCTGCCTGCGCATGGGCCTTGAGATCGTTGCGGGTGACCGTTGCGTGGTCAAGTGCTTCCATGTGCGTCGCGATGATTTTTGTCTTCTGCGGAGCAATGCGGCAAACCTCGACAGTCTGCTCTGCATCCATGACGATGAGAACCCCGTCCCATTTGGCCCCGCAGGAATGAGTGATGATGATATCTGGCTGTGTCGCTTCGATTGTCTCGATCACCGGGGGATAGAGGATAGTATCGCCTGCCCAATAGATGGATGGTTCATTGTCTGCTTCAATTGTGAAGCCGATGACATTGCCCATCAGTTGGAGCACAGCTCCAGTACCGTGATTACCGTCGCGGCGGGTCAGGCGGATATTCTTCCAGGTCAGATCTTGGGTCAGTGGCGTGACATCGGTAAATCCGAAGGAACGGATTGTTTCTTCATCACCCGGCTGGCAGATCAACGGCAAGTGTTTGGGCGTGAGTTCCTGAGCGACCGGATCGAAATGGTCCGCGTGCAAATGCGATACGAGCACCAACTCAACGCCTGCCAGAATCTCATCGGTTGAAGCCGGGAGATCCGTCATCGGATTGGGTGAGCGGCCGGTGATGGATCGCTGGCTGTGTTTGAGCGCAAAGAACGGATCGATCAGGATTGTCGAACCGGCATAGTCAAGTTTCAGCGTTGCATTCCGTATAAGTTGCATTTGCATGATCGGATCTGTCCCTCTGCTGATCAGAAGAATTCGAGGCTGACGCGGAACATCTGCTCGACCTGTTTGACCGCCTCGGCCGTGGCGAAGATAACCACCCGGTCCTGCGGTTTTATACGAACCGAACCATCCGGACGGATAACCTCGCCATTGCGATAGATCGCTCCGATACGCAAACCGTCAGGCAGGTCGAGGTCACGCAGCGGGGCACCAACGAGCGGCGATGTTTCAAGCGCCTCGGCCTCGATAATCTCCGCCCGGCCCTTCTGGACGCTGTGTACAGCCCGGATACGGCCACGGCGTACATGTTGCAGCACACGCGAAATCGTGACGCTTCGCGGGCTGATATGGGCGTCGATTCCCAGCGATTTGCTGAGATCCAGATAGTCCGGATTGTTGATAAGGACGAGACTGGATTTACAGCCAAGACGCTTGGCCATGACACCCGCGAGCATATTGACCTGATCATCATTGGTGAGTGCAACCAGAAGGTCCGCATCCTGGATTTCGGCTTCCAGCAACAATTTCTGATCCAGCGCACTGCCGTGCAGCACCATGGAACGCCGCAAACCATCGGCAATAGCATTGGCGCGGATCAGGTTGGGTTCGATCAGCTTGACCTTGGTTCGCGGCTGCTTTGCCTCGATCGTCTGGGCAACGTACAGACCGACATTACCGCCACCGGCAATAACGATGCGCGTCGCTTCAGGTTCTTCATGGCCGAACAGCGCCAGCGTGCGGCGCACCTGCGGTTTCGTCGTCGCCACATAGGCAATATCACCGGCAAAAAGCTGGTCAGCTGAGCGCGGAATGAACAATTTGTCATTGCGGATGATGGCCATGACAGTCGACGGGAGGTCGGGAAAAAGGTCGCTCAGCTGGATCAGCGGTGTGTTGATGACGGGACAATCTTCCAGACATTCGATTGCCATCACCGTAATATTCTCATCGGCAAAACGGACGACATCGCTAACCCCCGGCAAGGCAATGCGGCGCAGCACCATCTCGCCGACTTCGAGCTCGGGCGAAATGATTACATCGATCGGCATGTGATCGCGGGAAAACAGGTCCTGATAGTGCGGCTGCAGATAGGCCTGCGCACGGATACGGGCAATTTTGGTTGGCACGTTGAACAGCGCGTGGGCCACTTCGCAGGCGACGATATTGACCTCGTCATAGAGCGTGGCGGCAATGATCATGTCCGCCTGCGCGGCTCCTGCCGCGGCCAGCACATCCGGATGGGCGCCGTGGCCGACAAAGCCACGCACATCGAGCGTATCGCGTATTACCTGAATGAGCTCGGCCGATGTATCGATCACTGAAATATCGTTGTCTTCGGCGGCCAACCGTTCAGCGATACCATATCCGACTTGCCCTGCTCCGCAGATGATTACACGCATCAGCCTGCATCACCCTCAGTGATAACGGCCGTTGCATCCACCTCAATGAGAACGTCGGGATGGAACAACGCTGCCACACCGATCAGGCTGCTGGCAGGCGGGCAGTCGGTATTCACCCAGCGATCCCTCACCGTCCGAATCTCGGGAAGCATGCTCTGATCGAAATCCCTGATGTAATAGGTCAGGCGGACAACGCTGGCAAAATCGGTGCCTGCCGCCTTGAGCGTGGACTGAATGTTCGAAAATACAAGATCAAGCTGCGCGCCCACATCTTTCGCCGGAATTTTTCCTTCCGAATCGAAGGGAACGTGTCCTGACAGGACAAGCAATTTGCCGCCTTCAATCAGCATGGCCTGAGACAGGCCCGGTATGGACGGACCGGACGGATTGACAGGACGAAACATTCCTCACTCCCATGATGAAGGACCGATGCCGAAGAGCAAAGGCGGTCGACTGTCCCGCAAAAACGGGAGAGTCGCAACCGAATACTATCAGCCCGCAAAGTACTCCGCCGACGCCTTGGCGATAGAATGAAGCGTCAAACCCCGAGGGATTTGAGCTTCCTGTGCAGTGCCGAGCGTTCCATGCCGACAAATTCAGCTGTACGGGAGATGTTGCCGCCAAACCGGTTGATCTGCGCGATGAGATATTCCTTCTCGAAGCGCTCGCGCGCCTCGCGCAGCGGCAAAGCCATGATGTGCTGATCGGATTCGGTCGGAGCCTTGGGCAAGGTATCACCGATTTCCGCGGGTAGCAGATCAGCGGTTATGACTGCTTCAGGATCATCACCACGCGCCAGAATAATCAGCCGCTCGATATTATTGCGCAACTGACGGATATTGCCCGGCCACGAGTGGGACTGCAGAACGGCCATGGCATCGGGGCCGATCTTGCGCGGCTTGATACCCGCCTGTTCGGCAATCTGCGTCATGAAGAATTCAACCAGCGCTGGAATGTCATCGCGGCGGTCGGCCAGCGGCGGAACAATGACTGGAACAACGGCCAGCCGGTGGAACAGATCCTCACGGAACCGACCTTCGGCAATCATGGCTTCAAGGTTCTGTGCAGTGGACGAAATAATGCGCACATCCACCTTGATCCGTTTGGTTCCCCCCACCCGCTCGAACTGCTGGTCGACGAGGACGCGCAGAATCTTGTTCTGCGTTTCGCGTGGCATGTCGGCAATTTCATTGAGGTAGAGAATTCCGCCATGCGCTTCTTCCAGTGCGCCTACCTTGCGTTCGCCGCCATCGGATTCTGTGCCGAAAAGCTCGACTTCCATCCGTTCCGGCGTGATGGTCGCGGCGTTCAGATTGACGAACGGTCCTTTTGAGCGTGCAGACAGAGCATGAATGGCGCGTGCTGTTAGTTCCTTGCCCGCACCGGACGGTCCGGTAATCATGATACGGCTGTTTGTTGGCGCCACGCGTTCGATCGTCTGGCGCAGATGGTTCATCGACAGCGACGTACCGAGCAATTCAAAACTTTCCGTCGAGCGCTTGCGCAGATCTGAAACCTCCCGGCGCAGCTTGGACGTTTCCAGTGCACGCTCGGCAATGAGAATCAACCGGTCGGCCTTGAAAGGCTTTTCAATGAAATCATAGGCGCCGCGGCGAATGGCGGAGACGGCTGTCTCAATATTGCCGTGACCGGAGATCATCACCACCGGAATTTCAGGATGGCGGCTCTTGATTTCATCAAGCAGAGCAAGTCCGTCAAGACGGCTGCCCTGCATCCATATATCCAGAAAAATCAGACGCGGAATGCGATCATCGATCGCCGCCAATGCGCTGTCTGCATCAGAAGCCACACGCGTCTCGTGCCCTTCATCGCTCAATATTCCTGCAACAAGCTCGCGGATGTCGACCTCATCGTCGACAACAAGAATGTCAGATGCCATTTGAATTCACCTGTTTCGCCGATTGATTTGTGATTTCGGCTGTCTGTGTATCGGTAGGGGTAGTTGGAAATACCATGCGGATCATTGCACCACGCCCACCGTAAAAATCCTCGGGTGCGTCATGCAATTCTATTTGACCGCCATGTTCTTCGACGATCTTTTTGACAATTGCGAGGCCAAGGCCGGTGCCTTTCTCGCGCGTTGTCATATAGGGTTCAAGCAATCGCTGCCGATGTTCCCGTGGCAAACCCTTGCCATTGTCGGTAACCTCGACAATCAAAGCATCGCCGTCTTGCTTAGACCGGATGCGGATATGCCCCTCCCCTAATCCTTCTTTTACAACAGATTCAATAGCTTCTGCTGCGTTCTTTATCACGTTTCCAAAGGCTTGTCCGATCAAGCGACCGTCAAACTGGCCAATCAGGGGAATGTTGCCGAAATCCCGCTCGAAGCGAATATCGCTGCGGCTGACTTCCACCAGGAACGAAGCCTCGCGCAACGCTTCACGTATATCCATTGCCTTGATTTCAGGCTTGGGCATGCGGGCAAAGGATGAAAATTCATCGACCATGCGACCAATGTCACCCACCTGCCGGATGATTGTTTCCGTACACTGGTCAAAAACCTCACGGTCCTCGGTGATCACCTTGCCGTAACGCCGGCGGATACGCTCTGCGGAAAGCTGGATGGGCGTCAGTGGATTCTTGATTTCATGGGCGATGCGCCGCGCCACGTCCGCCCAGGCAGACGAGCGTTGCGCCTCCACAAGATCGGTGATGTCATCCACAGTCACGACATAGGAATGCTCGACGGATTCGGCATCTTCGACGGTGATCTGGACATTGAAGGTGCGCGCACTGCCGCGCCGCGACATGGAAACCTGCTCACGATACACAGGACGACCTGTAGCGTGGGCAACTTCAAAGACCAGCCCTATCTCCGGCACCAGCGCGGTGAGATTCTTGCCAATGGCCGCGACGGGATCAAGGTCGAACATGGCTTCTGCGGAGCGGTTCATGATGCCGATAATGCCATCGCCGTCTACGCTGATCACGCCTGCGGTGACGCCTGAGAGCACAGCTTCCGAGAAGCGTCGGCGTTCGTCGATCTGATCCTTGGCGGCAACGAGATCGCGGCGTTGCGTTCCAAGCTGGCGTACCATTGTGTTGAAGGTTTGCGAAAGCGACCCGACGTCACCGTCGGACCGGCGCACCGGTACAGCAACATCAAGATTGCCGGTCGCGACATCATCCGCAGCACCGATCAGCAGGCGAATGGGACGGACAAGCCGGTCCGCAACGGCAATACCCGTCCAGATTGCCGAGAGGAGCAACGTCAGCGTGAGCCCGAAATAGAGCAGTGCAAACAGAATTTGCGTGTTCACCCCATTGGCCGCGAGTTGGCGCGCTTCCGGTGTATTGCTCTCTATCGCCCGCATGGAGTTCAGAATATCGCCGTCAACGGGGCGCACCGTATAAAGGAACATGTCGGGTATTTGCTGCAGCTTCACGACAGCGCTCAACAGATTGGTCTGTTCTGGCGGTATAAGGACCGGCCTGCCATCCTCCGCCGTTTTGAGAATGGATTTTGCAACAGGCGGGATTGTTATGCTTGTACGTATATCCGCACGAACGGCCACGTCGCCATTGGGGCGGATCAGCAAAGCACCGATAAGGCCGCGGCCATTCGCCTGCTGGGTAAGGAACCGGTTAAAATTGCTTCGATCAAGATTGTACAGCGAGCGCTGCGAATCCACATCGCTGACCATCTCCAACGTCGTTCCCTGCAAATTGCGGGCGCTTTCCTGAATATAGGAATTTGCGAGGCTGATCGAGGAATTGACGATGGTCGTCGTTCGCATTTCGAACCAGCGATCCAGCCCAAGGTCGAGAGTGACCGAGGCGACGATGGCAACAAGCATGGCGGGAACTGCTGCAACCAGCGAAAACAATACAACCAGGCGTACATGCAGGCGCGCAGCGGCCTTTCCCCGGTTTCTGGCTTGGCTGATACGATAAATTTCCCGGCCGATCAGGACAATCAGAGCCAGAATCAGCAGAGCGTTGATGCTGGTCAGGAAGAAGGAGATGTTGCTGTCGGGGCGAAGGGGAGTCATGCCCGTCAGGATGAAAAACGTAATGCCTGTGGTCAAAAGCGCCAGAACAACGGTGACAACGCCAATACGGGAGTAAAAGCGCTGCGTGTTGCCGCCGGAGGCAGCCGCGAGCGAATTCCCGAATTGATTGACCGAATTTGATATGAGCATCGCTTATGCCATCCCAACTACGTTGCACTCATGCAACACATTGTGGCGGAAATGCAACGCCCTATCGTGGAAAGTTGTGCAGAAATTACTTGTAAATTCACTAGTGAACCGATTTGACATGCGGCGTGCTCAAGAAATTCAGGTGAAAAACCGGATAAATCCGTAAGAAATCGGCTTGGAAATCTGTTGGCGCAAGCCGAAATGCTTGGGTTTTCAACGTAAAAGAAACAGCGGTAATGCTGGCGTCAAAATTTAGCCGGAGTATTAATGTAGTCAGCAGGAAATATCATTTTGTATACAGGAGATACTCATTGTTTAAGATTCATAATCTGATTTTGCCTTTGCTTGCTGCATCCATGATGACTGTGCCTGCTATGGCACAGGCACCCGACATCACAGGAACTTACGTCAACGATACCGGGCGCACGAAGGTACGCTTGGTCGATTGCGGTAGCGGCGTTTGCGGGACGGTCATCTGGATGAGCAATCCCGTCAATGACGTCAACAATCCTGATGCGTCGAAGCGGGATCGTCCGGTTGTGGGGTTGCAGGCCGTTACGCTGAAACCCACAGGTTCAGGAACCTACGCGGGTTCTCTGTACAACACGGAAAATGGCAAGACCTATTCGGGCAAAGCAAAGCTTTCCGATAATGGTATCGAATTATCAGGTTGCGTCCTTGGCGGATTGCTCTGCAAGAACTCGGTGTGGCGCCGCGTCGACTAGGATATGTTCATGAGGGCACATCCGGCTTTGCTGCCGTATGTGCAGTCGATCTCCCACCCTGGCGGTCCGATTCTGACAATTGCTACCCTTTGATTGGGATGCGAATGTCAAATTCGTTCCACCAGCGGCCCCACCGGGTGCTCCCATGAACGAAGACCGCATTCACCGGATTTTCCAGATCAGCATTGTGTTCAAGGGCGCCCATGCCCTGATCGAATGCATTGGCGGGCTGGTGCTGGTTTTCGTGAATACGGCTCACATCCGATCGATGGTCGATACGTTCACTCAGACACGCCTCATCAACGATCCCGACGATTTCATCGCAAATCACCTCCTGAAGTTCGCGGGCGATTTCTCCGTCGGCAGCCAGCATTTCTACGCCTTTTATCTTCTCAGCCATGGTGTGATAAAAGCCTTGCTGGTGATAGCGTTGCTTCGCAATAAACTCTGGGCTTATCCGCTTTCGCTATTCGTTCTCGGCCTTTTCATTGCCTACCAGCTGTACCGGTACTCCTACACACAGAGTATTCCGCTTCTCATCCTCACCGTTTTTGATCTCTTCATCATGATCCTTATCTGGCATGAGTACCGCCTCATGCATAAGCGTTCAATGACATAGGTGCGTCGATGCGTTTGAAAGTGCTTCTCATCCTTGGGTCAATCATTTGCCTTCTGATTTTCCCGCTTGCCGTGTTTTTCGCCGGGATTTCGGTCATGGCATCCGATGGCGGGATTACGCCCGAAGCGCGGATGATTTTTTATGTAATGTGCGGCTGGCCGGTCAGCGCACTCGGTGGACCCATTGGCGCGGCGTTGACCCAGCGCCGTATCGGCGCGTGGGCCCTGCTGTGGTTCGTTCCGTGCTTGGCCTATGCGGTGGCTATTTTCGGACTCGACGTTTTTGCCCGCTGATCGCCAAAGGTTGTCAGAGTTCCATGAAAGGCTCGAACCCACCGTAGATCATGCGCTTGCCGTCGAACGGCATTCCCCATTTATCACTGGCAAGGCGGGGATCAGCCATGACCTTCTTGTTGATCTCATCACGCTCTTGTTTTGATGTATAGACAATCCATGAAAAGACCACGACTTCGTCGTCCTTTGCCTGCACTGCACGCGGAAACGATGTCAGTTCGCCATAGGGAACATCGTCTCCAATGCATTCCACATAGGCTAGCGCTCCATATTCTTTCCAGACATCACCGGCGGCACTGGCCATCGCTTTGTAGGCGTCGATCTTTTCTTTTGGCACCGCAAGTACAAATCCATCAACATAAGACATTGTTTGGTCCTCACTTGTTTCAACTGCCCTAGGACGATTGAACGGGTCGGCATCCGACATCGTTCCCGTTTTTTTGTGACTCTCAATGATCTTCTGGCCAATAGTGACGTCAAGCCGGGCCTGCTGCCGGCTTCTGTATTCAAGACGACAGTGTGCGTTCAGAGTTCAGGAAGTAGGTTGCTGATGGAAATGAAAGCGTAACCGCCATGGTCGAAGGCGGTTACGCGCTTTGTATCCCGATGAATGCTCAGAGGCCGTTCTTCTTGAGAATCTCCGGCGCGTTCTCTTTCGTGATGGTTTCGGTCCCAAGAACGATTTTCTTTTCGACCTTTTCGCCAGCCAGCACTTTCAGAGCTTGGCGCAATCCTTCCGCTCCTGGTGTCGGATAGAGGAATGTTGCGGCGAGTTCACCCTTGTTGACCCATTGAACGCCTTCATTCGGCAAGCCGTCGACACCGAGAAACAGAATGTCCTTTTCCCGGCCCGCATCCTTGGCGGCAAGATAGGCGCCATAGGCCATCGGATCATTGTGGCCGTAGACCAGCTTTATGTCTTCATGATTGCGCAAGGCGGTCGCCATGATGTTGTAAGCCTGATCCTGCTTCCAGTCGCCGGACTGTTTGTCCAGAAGATAGGTGATGCCCTTCTCCGCATCGGTATACTTGTGGAAACCATCGCTGCGGTCGTGGCTCGCCTGTGTACCGAGGCCACCCCAGATTTCAACAACGGTGCCCTTGGCCTTGCCCTTGCCGCCGAGGAGTTCCACCGCGTGTTGTCCTGCCGCTTCGCCGATCACCACATTGTCGCCGCCAATCCATTGGGTGAACTTGTCGGTGTCAACGTTACGATCAAGCACAATCACGGGAATGCCGGCATCCATGGCTTTTTCCACGACGCCCGTCAGACCAGCAGATTCCTTGGGTGAAATCAGGATTGCATCCACCTCCTGCCGGATGAAATTTTCAACGTCGGCCACCTGTTTTTCGGTCTTGTCCTGACCGTCGGCGACCAGCAGTTCAACATTGGGATGGTTCTTGGCTTCGGCCACCAGATCCTTGTTGAACTGGACGCGCCAAGGTTCAACGGTCGTGGTCTGGCTGAAACCGATGATATATTTGTCCTTGGCCAGCGCATTTGGCATGTGAAGCGCCAAAGGCGCGATAAAGGCGGCTGCCATTGCCAATTTGGCAAAATGTCTGCGTGTCAGATTCATGCTGTCCTCCCTGATGTTCTCTATTGTCAGTTCATTCACCCTGCCCTTGCCGCTTATCTGGCTTGTCGGGCACGGATTTCTTAGGTGAGCTGGCTGTCATCAATTGGGAGATAAAAAACAGCCATCCGCTGGAGCGCCGCTCCTGCAGCAGCACGGCAACAATAATGATGATGCCCTTGAGCACCAGTTGCGTGTTGCTGTCGATATTGTTGAGTTGCAGGATATTGCTGAGAAAACCAAAGATGAGCACGCCCACAAGGGTGCCGATCATCGAACCGCGCCCACCCATCAAACTGGTGCCACCAATGACGACGGCAGCGATGGCATCAAGCTCAAGTCCCATGCCCGCGTCGGGCTTTCCCTGTCTGTATTGCGCAACATAGAGAATACCCGCGAGTGCCGCGAGATAACCTGATATGGCATAGACGGTTATTTTTACCCGCCAGACCGGCACGCCCGCCAGCCGTGCGGCCTCTTCATTGCCGCCGATCGCATAGATGTATCGCCCGAACTTGGTGTATTTCAGAATTACCCAGAACAGGATGATGATGCCCGCGAAAATCAGCCCCGGCACCGGAACCAGTCCAAATATCAGCGAGCGTAGAAACTCGAAATTCTCTGTTGCGTTGCTGCCGGTGTAAACGGGCCAGACAGCCGTGTTCTGACCGGCCGTCAGGCGCGCAATTCCAAGCCCGGCTACCATCATGGCGAGCGTTACAATAAAGGGCTGTAACCGGCCGCCAACGATGACAAGTCCGTTGACCATGCCGAGCAGAAAACCGACAGCCGGAACCACCAGGAGGACCAGAAGCACACCCGCCTTTGTGTCTGCGCCTGATGCAACCCACCAGGCAATAGCGGCCGCGACCACGATCGCCACAAAGGCGATAATACGGTTCAACCGTGTTTGATCATTCGCCTGTTCGCCGGCAGGCCGGCTTTGCGCTCTGGTTATAAACAATCCAGCGCCCAGAACGACGAGAAATACCAAGACAAAAATGGCGGGAACACCGATGGAATAGGCGGCCGACCAGCCTTCATTGGTCAAAAGCATGGCGCAAACGACGGAACCGAGCGCGAGGACAGATCCAACGGACAGGTCGATTCCGGCGATAAGAATGACCAGCGTCATACCCACCGCCGTGATGCCCGTGACGGAAATCTGCCGGAAAACATCAGAGATGTTGCCGTAGGACAGGAAGATATTGTGTCCTTTGGACGAGACGGGTGAAGACAGGATGCCGACCAGAAACAGCAGCACCAGTCCCCAATAGAGTTTGGTCGCGTTCAATAGGGTTCGGATTCGGCCGAGATTGCCTCGGGATGACTGCATGGTCTGCTCGCTTGTTTGTGTCATGCCGCGTCCCTCGAAAGGGCTGTTCCCGTGGGCGTCGCCAATTCCATGACACGCTCTTCGGAAAACTCGGCGTTTTCGAGAATGCCTGATGCCTTGCCCTCACACATCACGAGAATACGGCTGGAGAGCGCAAGAAGCTCGGGTAACTCTGAACTCACCATGATGACGGCGACACCGGCATGTGCGAGTTTTTTAAGAAGGTCGTAGATTTCGTCTTTTGCGCCCACATCGATGCCGCGCGTCGGCTCGTCCAGAAGCACGACGCTTGGCCGGGTTTCCAGCCATTTGCCGAGCACCACCTTTTGCTGGTTACCGCCGCTCAGTTGGTCGATCCTCTGATCCGGGCCATCGCAGCGCACACGCATCGATTTGATGACGCGACTGGCGACAGGATTTTCACGGCGTCGATTGATCCAGCCAAACGGTGCAAGCCAGGGTAACGAGGGCAGCACGGCGTTGGAGCGGATATCGGCATCCATAAGAAGCCCGGTGCCCTTTCGGTCTTCCGTGAGGAAGGCGATTCCTTTTGCCACCGATCGCCTGGGTGTTAGCGCGCGTGCATCAAGAACAACGCCGCCACGCATGATCGTACCGGAGCGTTCTCCGGTCGCCGCTCCGAAAATCAGTTCGAGCACTTCTGTACGACCTGAACCAAGCAAACCGCCAATGCCGAGAATCTCACCCGCATGAACCTCAAAACTCACATCATTGACCACGTTATGCATGCTTCCGCGTGAGTTGGGGCGACGCAGGCCGAGATTGCGCGCAGAAAGCACCACAGCTCTGTCTGATACGTCTACCTTCGGTTCCGGCGCTGCCAGGTCGCGACCAACCATCATGCGGATGAGATCGCGTTCGCTTACGTCTTGCGCTTTGCGCGTGGCGATAAAGTTTCCATCACGCAGAACAGTAATCTTGTCAGCCAGAGCAAAAATCTCATTCATGCGGTGGGAAATGTAGACAATGGCAACGCCGTCACGGGCCAGCTCCCGTACGAAACTCGCAAGTCTCTGCGCCTCGGCTTCCGAGAGCGCCGACGTCGGCTCATCAAGAACCAGTACATCGGCATTCAGGGACAACGCACGGGCAATCTCGACAAGCTGCTGCTCCCCGACGCGCAAATTCTCGACATCGGTGCGCGGATCAATGTCGATGCCGAACCGGTTGAGAAGTTCGGCGCTCTTTTTCTCGATGCTGCCGCGATCAATGAACAAGCCGCCGATCAGCGGCTCTCGGCCAAGAAAGATATTCTCAGATACGGTCAGGCTCGGAATGAGATTGAGTTCCTGATGGATGATGGCAATGCCATTGCGCTCTGCCTCCTTGGGAGACGCGAAATCAACCTCCCGTCCCCGCACATGCATATCACCGCCGCTGCGACGGTGAACGCCGCTGAGGATCTTCACCAGTGTCGACTTCCCCGCACCGTTTTCTCCCATGACAGCATGAATCTCGCCCGGATAGATGTCGAGATCAACGCTGCGGAGAGCAACAATATGGGCAAACGACTTGCTGATGCCGCGCATCGATACGATCGGCAGCCGACTATCCAAAATGTTCCTCCCAAAACATTCTTTCAAGCTAATATGTAACATGTTAGATGTTATTGAACAGGAGTCAAATGCTTCATTCCATCTAATGAGGTCATGACGATTTCGCGAAATTGGGCATTTCGGGGAGCATGGAACGTGCAATTGGGGACAGGCGGCAAAAGTTACAGAGAACAAAAAGTCGTCGCGGTCACACGCAAGGATCAGGTGTATTCCATCCTGCGCCAAGCCATCATTTCATCGCAGCTCGCACCGGGCGAAGCCATCCGCAAGGAACTGGTGGCACTGCAACTCGGCGTATCACGTACCCCGGTCAGCGATGCCATCAACCGTCTTGCTGATGAAGGGCTGGTGGAGATTTACCCGCAGACCGGAACCTTCGTTGCGCGGTTGCGGCTGGACAAGATCGAGACCGCGCAGTTTGTCCGCATTGCGCTTGAAACGGCGGCGATCCGGCGTGCAGCGGAGCGAAGTTCAGCAGACACCGTGCATAGCCTGCGCAACAATTTGGATCGGCAGCGCAAGGCAGCAGAGATCAGGGATTTCGAGGGTTTTTACGCGCTTGATGAAGAACTTCACGATATGATCTGCGATGCTGCCGGTCTGGTCGGATTGCGCGAGATTGCCTCGAAAGAGCGCAGCCAGATCGACCGCGTGCGACGGCTGCTCCTGCACTACGAAACACGCATGGTTGAAACGCTGAAAGAGCATGAAGCGATTGTTGCGGCCATCGCGGACAACAGCGTTGAGCGGGCAGTTGCAACAATGGAAGATCATATTTCCAAAATGGGCAAAATGCTGCTGCAGTTGCAAACCAAGCGACCCGAACTTTTCGCGAGCTAGAAACACTCCTCGCCGCCACGTCTAATCCGCGTGCAGGTCACGCGGGATTGCCGGCCCCACGTTCAGATCCCGGAATTGTGCTTCAAATCCACCCCGTTGCGGTGAACAGGCCATGATGCCCACTGATGCGTCCGCATTGGAGAAAGGCGCAAGCCGCGCCAGCTGCCACGGCGCGTCATTGACCGCAAACTGAACGCGCACCGCGTCATCATGGCGGGTGAGCCTGATATGCACATCGTCTTCAGTTCCAGCTGTGTGCAAGGGGATAACCGACCAATCGGAAATGCGATTGGTGACCACAACACTGAAATGCATGAGACCATCGGTATATTCGATGCCGGTCTTGATCCAGTTCTGGGGATTGATCCGAAGCATCAATCCCGCCTGATCGTACAATTCCTTGTAATACCCCCGCACAGTCACGCTGGCGCTGAAATCGCCACTGACGGGCGTCAGATAGGCGTGGCCGTTGTCGCGCTCGAAGCCGTAAAATGTCTGTTGCCAGAAATCGGTGTTCTCAGCTGTTGAAAGCGCAAGCTGACGGGCATCGCCGTGGTGGGATTCTGGCTCATTGAGCCAGTGATATTGCATGTTCATGAGTATCTCTCCGCAGGCGAATCCGATCGGATACGGCGCGAACGATGATATCAGATTGGCGGAAGCATAAAAGCCAGCCTCCAGTTATCAGCACTGCCAGCATAAATCTTTATGAGTGACGCGCGTCAGGCCGTTGGTTGATTGATGCAACACGAAACGGCTGTTGAAAATATCCCTTCTCGGCCAGGACATTCAGTTCACGGTTTGCCGCCATCACGGCCAGCTCGTCAATATTCTGAACGCCGCTTTCATAAATGGCGATCACGATCTTGGCGAGATGGTTACAACGCGCATGGGTTTTCGGGCAGCGATCAAGCATCTTGGATGCCTGATTGTGGGCCTGCTGCATGATCTCCCAGTCGGTTGTGGAGTGAATACGTTGGTCCCTGCTTGTAAAAGGCATGACACACTCCCTGAGATGGCTAAGGCTTTGACAGTACCTGCGTTGTCACCCCGTCATGGTGCATGAAAACCGCAGATGAGAAGGAAGTAAATTCCTCTTTTGTCCCTAACGCAAATCACACTCGGTGATGACAGCGATAACTATTTCGTGATGGTGGTTCCACGGGTATAAACAGGGGGTATTTTTGTTGACCAAATATCTCATGTTTTGTATGGCTGAGGTGTTCCGGGTCCTTGTTGGCACGACCGAAATTTGCTCTGCAAGCCATACAAACTAAAGAGGTTTTCATGAAAATCAACTTTCCGACTTTTGCGAGTGCTGCGGCGCTTGTCGTTGCTTTAATCACCACTCCGGCGATGGCGCAGAGCGCCGATGGCATCGTTGTGTACAATGCCCAGCACGAGAGCCTCACGAAAGAGTGGGCTGATGGCTTCACCAAGGAAACCGGTATCAAGGTGACGATCCGCAACGGCAAGGACATGGAACTTGCCAACCAGATCGTTCAGGAAGGTACGGCCTCCCCGGCTGACGCGTTTCTGACGGAAAACTCGCCCGGAATGGTTCTCGTTGACAATGCCAAGCTCTTCGCACCGCTCGACAAGGCGGTACTTGACCAGGTTCCAGCCAACTTCCGTCCTGAGCATGGACGCTGGACCGGAGTCGCCGCCCGCTCGACCGTATTCGCCTATGACAAGACCAAGCTGACCGAAGACAAGCTGCCAAAGTCACTTCTCGACCTTGCCGATGCGAACTGGAAGGGTCGCTGGGGCGCAGCGCCTGCTGGTGCAGACTTCCAGGCCATCGTCAGCGCCCTTCTGGAACTGAAAGGTGAGGAAACAACGGCCAAGTGGTTGAAGGCACTCAAAGAAAATTCCAAGGCATACAAAGGCAACAGCGTTGCCATGAAGGCCGTTAATGCTGGCGAGATCGAAGGCGCGGTGATCTATCACTATTACTATTTCGGCGATCAGGCCAAAACCGGCGAGAACAGCAAGAACGTTTCGCTGCACTACTTCAAGCATGAAGATCCGGGTGCATTCGTAAGCATCTCAGGCGGTGGCGTTCTGGCTTCCAGCAAGCACAAGGAAGATGCGCAGGCATTTCTGAAATGGGTTACAGGCAAGAGTGGCCAGACTGTACTGAAGGACGGAGATTCTTTCGAGTATGCGGTTGGCAAGGATGCGGCATCCAATGCAGCGCTTGTTCCTCTGGCTGACCTGCAGGCTCCAAAGGTCGAACCTTCCAAGTTGAACAGCAAGAAGGTCACAGACCTGATGACGGCAGCAGGATTGCTTTAACCGCCGCGCCGGTTATCCGGCACGGAAAGAACAGCTCGCACCTCCTGCAGCGACATTTGGTCCTGTGGGGGGTGTTGTTCGATTTGGCTTCGGATAAGAAGACTGATCAGGTCGCGACAAAGCGCCCATGCCTATGAAAGCAAATGTGAATTGTTATCAACCGGATCAATAAACGGTGCAGATCCCGACGCTGATGTCGCGCGGTTCCTGAAAGCCCGACGCCGCTTGCCGTCTCTGTCTGTTTTCGGCTTTGCAGGGATTGTCGCATTTTTCAGTCTGCTGCCGCTCGGTTTCGTCATCTGGGTTACCATGCAAACCGGATGGGATGCGGTCGTAGCACTGGTGTTTCGCGCCCGGGTTGGCGAACTCCTGGTCAACACGGTTCTACTGGAAGTCTGGACGATCCCGCTTTCGATCATTCTGGCAGTCAGTCTGGCTTGGCTGACGGAGCGTACCGATCTACCCGGTGCCCGGCTCTGGGCTTGGCTTGCGGTTGCGCCTTTGGCTGTTCCTGCATTTGTCCACAGCTATGCGTGGATCAGCATTGCTCCCAGCCTGCACGGTCTGTTCGGCGGTGTACTGGTATCTGTTCTCGCCTATTTCCCGTTCCTCTATCTTCCTGTTGCCGCGCAGATGCGGCGGGTCGATCCTGCGATGGAAGATGTCGGAGCATCGCTTGGCCTTGGCCCATGGCGTGTCTTTTTTCGCGTGCTCCTGCCGCAACTGCGCCTTGCGATCTGCGGCGGATCCCTGCTGATCGGTCTCCATCTTTTAGCAGAGTACGGCCTTTTCGTGATGATCCGCTTCGATACATTTGCGACGGCGATCGTCGACCAGTTCCAGTCGACCTTCAATGGCCCGGCTGCCAATATGCTGGCAGGCGTCCTTGTACTGTGCTGCGCGGGTTTGCTGGCACTTGAGGCCCTGATCCGCGGCAACGAACGGTATGCGCGTGTCGGCTCGGGCTCAGCCCGCCCCGCTACGAGGCATCGGCTTGGCTGGCTTGCGCTGCCCTGCCTGCTGATCCCGCTGATCACAACCGCATTGGCACTCGGTGTTCCTTTCGTGACCTTGGGCCGCTGGCTTATTGCCGGAGGCACAGCGGTCTGGGATCTCGGTGCCATTGGTACTGCTTTCGGCACCACTGTGCTTCTGGCTATTGCCGGTGCGCTCCTTGCCACCGTCGCGGCCATCCCAATGGCTTGGCTTTCCGTGCGGGCTCCCGGCCGGATTCAACGCGCGCTTGAGGCCTGCCATTATTATGTCGGCTCCCTGCCCGGCGTCGTGGTTGCATTGGCGCTTGTGACGATAACGGTGCGCGCCGTCCTGCCGCTTTATCAGACAGCCGCGACACTACTGCTCGCCTACGGCCTGCTTTTCCTGCCGCGCGCGCTCGTTGGCCTGCGCGCCAGCATTGCCCAGGCACCGGTCGAACTGGAACGGGCAGCCATGGCCCTCGGCCGCACACCTGCACAGGCCGTCACGCGCATTACAATGCGGCTGGCAGCGCCTGGCGCAGCGGCAAGTATTGCGCTGGTTGCGCTCGGCATTACCAATGAATTGACGGCCACACTGATGCTTGCACCCAATGGTACACGCACACTGGCCACGGAATTCTGGTCATTGACCAGTGAGATTGATTATGTGGCTGCTGCGCCCTATGCACTGATGATGGTCGTGCTGTCCCTGCCCCTCACGCTCCTGCTGCATGCCCAGTCGAAACGGATTATTGGACGATGACTTTCCTCGACATTCGCGGTGTAACCAAACGATACGGTGTAACCACTGCCGTTGATGATGTGACACTTTCGGTTGCAGCAGGAAGTCGCACGGCGATTGTCGGTCCGTCAGGATCAGGCAAGACGACCTTGCTCCGCCTCATCGGTGGCTTCGAAGCTCCCGATAGCGGTCAGATGACGTTGAATGGCGAGATCTTGGCCGATGGGCCGGCAATTGTTCCTGCACATCGCCGCAGTGTTGGATTTGTGACTCAGGATGGTTCACTGTTTCCGCATCTAACCATTGCTGACAATATCGGCTTTGGGCTCGACAAGCGCAACCCTGACCGACCCCAGCGTATTCTTGAACTCATGGATATGGTCGAACTTGATACCGTCATGCTCGGTCGTCGTCCGCATCAGCTTTCAGGCGGGCAACAGCAACGCGTTTCTCTCGCTCGCGCCTTGGCGCGGCAACCCAAGCTGATGCTGCTGGACGAACCGTTCTCCGCGCTCGATACGGGCCTGCGCGAGAATATGCGCAAGGCTGTTGCCGCGGTTTTGAAGCAAGCCGGCATCACGACCATTCTGGTCACCCATGATCAGGCGGAAGCCCTGTCCTTCGCTGATCAGGTTGCCGTCATGCGACAGGGAAAACTGGTGCAGGCCGGATCGCCGCGCACGCTCTACCTGAACCCGGCAGACCGTACAACGGCGTCCTTTCTTGGTGATGCCATTCTTTTGCCTGCAGAGCTCGGCGACGGATGGATTGATTGCGTTTTTGGCCGGTTGTCATCGGCGACGAACAAGCGTCGTGGCACAGCGGAAATAATGTTGCGTCCCGAACAGTTGAAACTCGTCGCCGTGCCCGAAAAGGATGCCACGGCAGCACCTGACAGCAATATTGGTTATGGCAAGGTAATCGACATCGAATTCGGTGGAGCCGTGTGCACCGTGGCCCTTGCAATCGTCGGTAACCATGGCACTCGTCACGGCCAGACGACTTCGCCGGTGCAGATCAAGTGTTCCGCGGTCAATCTTCCGGCAACCGGGGATCATGTGCGCATTGAAGTCCTGGGTGAGCCGCATATATTCGCCTGACGCGATGGTTGTTCCCGAAGCCGGGAAACGCGATCGCCCAAACAAGCATGCTCCCGGAAGGAACACCCATGTCACTTTCTATGTACCAGATTTCAGTCCCGGTCTTTATCCGCGGTTTCTCGATCCTCTCGGCACTGATTGCAAAAGCCGAAGCTTATGCCCAGGAAAAGAAGATCGACCCTTCGGTGCTGGTCAATGCACGTCTCGCACCCGACATGCTGCCGTTCGCCGGGCAGATTCAACGGGCAAGCGACACGTCGAAAGCCACCATCGGCCGGCTGACAGATGTCAAGACACCAAGCTTTCCCGACGAGGAGACGAGCTTTGCCGATCTGAAAGCACGCATTGCCAATACTGTCGCGTTCCTGGAAGGTCTTGATGCGTCTGTGCTGGATAGCAGTGATACCCGGGAGGTTATCCTAAGCTTTGGCCCGAACAAGGCGCATCTGGGCGGACATGACTATATGCTGAAGTTCGCATTACCGAACTTCTTCTTTCACATCACAACCGCCCACGACATCTTGCGGCACAATGGCGTACCCATCGGTAAGCTTGATTATCTGGGTGCCTACAGCAACTAACTGAATCGGTTAAGACCCGTTAGCGCTGCCTCGCCTTGCGGGCAGCGTAGCGGCGATCACGTTCCGCCTTGCGTTCTGCTTCGTCGGCGACGACGCGGGCGATGCGGTTGCTGGACTCCGCCTGAAGTGCGTTGGCAGCCGCAGCTGCCGCCTCTGCTGCCGCAGTTGCTTCGGCGAGCTTGCGATCACGCTCTTCCTGCTTTGTACGCTCACGCTCTGCCTGCCGGGCCGCCCGTGCAGCGGCTATTGCTTCCCGTTCTGCACGCTTTGCCAACATTTCAGGATCGGTTGGCTTAGGTGCTGTTTCGAACTTTTTGAGAAGCTGTTGCTTGGCTTCGGCCGCCGCTTTGCGGCGATCGGCGAATTCATTGAGATGTTTCAAACCGGGGTAGTCCTTGTATGGGTCATTTTTGAGATCCGCTGGAGACGTCCCCGGCATTTGCCGTTGACGCGACGCGCGCCGTATCAAGGCGCACTGCAGATGTACTTCCTGTAACCTACCCGGCTCCCCGTGACAATGAAAGCTCTGACTAAAGAGCAATTGAATTATCAAGATTTCAGGCTCAATGTAACATCTGGTGTCGAACGATAAAAAAGAGCGTGAAAACCCGTGGGGTAATCCCCATATCTCTGGAAGTATCAAGGCATCAACATTGTCATTTTGACAGATGCCGATGGGAGAGCAAAATGGCTCACATTGAATACCAACTGCATGCCTTTGATCTTGATAGCAAATTTGGTTTTGCTGATGGTAACATGTTCGGGTCTCTGCTGCGCGAAAAGCTCGGCAGGCTGGCTCCCAACAAGCGCGAAGTCCTTGTCGAGTGCGTCAAACGTTTTCTGTTGCCGGCCATTCCGCGGCGAGTTCGAACGATGGTCGTTGCCAAGGGACACAATCCAATCCGTCTCGTTGATGGCGAAACCATCGATGATGTCGAGGATGTCACTGTAGGCATCAAGGAGAAAGATGTGCTGCACGTTGCGCTGGAATTGTTGCGCCGCGCCAAAAAATAGCGCCGCGTGCAGACACACGGCGCTCTGTATTGATCAATCGATGGCAACCATGACGTCCGACGCCTTGACGACGGCATAAGCAGTGTTTCCAACCTTCAGCTGCAATTCATCAACGGACTCGTTGGTGATGGATGCGGTAACGATCGAACCGCCCACATCGATACGGACATGGGCGGTGGTCGCGCCCTTGGTCACTTCGATGATTGTTCCCTTCAGCCGATTGCGTGCACTGATTTTCATGGCGTTTCTCCTGTTGTTTGCCGTACTTTTAGACGGCACCATTTCCTTTACAAGGAACAAAAGAAAAAGGCCCGAAAAAGAGGGCCGATTTCAACTGATTCACATCGAACTTCAGTAAAGAGACCAGTCCCTCCTGCGGAGCAACTGAAGCAAGGGAATGGCATGATTGCCCCTGAATCCCGTTACCACAGCTCCATTTTTGGGCTCTTTTGCCTCTACTTTAATTGAAATAAAAGGCGTATGCGGCGAAGTTTCCTTCGAAGATGTTGGTAATCTGGCGCCATTCGCCGTTGCTCATGGCAGGACCATCCTGAAGATAGGGCACAGCTGCCGGGCCGGTTATCCACAGCACAAGGTCGAAGGGTTTGGGATCGTCGAAAACCTTTGCAAGGTTGATGCCCTTGTCAAAACGCCAATGAGGGACAAGAATCTTGCCGTCCAGCGCCGCTTCAAACTGCGACAGAACCGCGAGCCATGCTTGGATGCGCTCCGGCGTCACATCAAAAGATGGCAGAACGCCACTCTTCTGCTTCGGTCCAGGCAGCCATTCGTGATCGTCGTCGGTTTCCTTGTCGATCAGCGCCCAGGTCTCGCGGTTGAGAACGATGACCTTCTTCAGATGATCTCGCACTTCACCCCACATCGCCTTGTCCGCAACGGGCCAGCGGATGGTGTGGAGAAGCGTTATCGCGTCGGCGATATCGTCGGCCTGCGCTTTGTTGAGACCAAACATTGTCTCTTCTTCAGCACCCTTGCCGTTGGCTTCCGACATAGTTGAGACCGCCCGCGGGAACACGACGCTGAAGCTGCTGTTCCAGCTCTCCGAGAAATCGTGGGAGAGCCACGCTTTGGCGACCGCCATCAGAAGATTGTCATAACCTTGCAGCCATTTCGCATCGGCGGTGTCAAAACCAACAATAAACGGCAAGGGCTCGCCATTCTCGTTCGTATCGGCAAAGGCACGGCCAATGTGGTCTTCCGGGCCGACTGTACCGTCGCCGTTCCAGTCGAACCCGGCAACGGAGAGGTCCACTTTCAGCTTTGCCGGCTTGTCGCCAACGGCTGCAAGCGCCTTGTCGGCCGAATCCAGATCGGCGATGAACGTGGCAAGAATCCCGCGAAACTGTTCATAGGTGACGGGTTCCGGATTGTAGTTTTTGGCAATCTCGCTGGAGCCGCGCCCCAGCAACATCTCGTAGCCATCGGACTTGGAGCCAAATCCATATTTGTAGAGTGACTGAGACAATTTCTCGAAGGCCCGCGCCGACCGGACAAGACCCAGACCCAGTTGGGCATCAGCGTTATTGGTGGCCTTGGCAGCCATAGCCAGCAACTGCTCATCAGCTTCGCCAATACGGCCGTTGGCGAGATATTTCTGAAACAGCTCGGTTGCGGCATTATCCGCCCGTGCTGTTGCGGCAAGGTTGAAGCAGACAAAACCAGCCGCCAGGATCAGGGAAATGAGTTTTTTCACGCAGATTTTCCGTTGTTGATGATATCGAACACCGGATTGATAGGCTGGCGAAACGCAAAAGTCTGCAAAATACAATCAGGCCGATCGTTTATGCACCTTTAGATTCCCGCAAACTCATGGCGAAAGATTGCCATCTCGTGTGGAATTATCGATTTTTTCGGATTCGACCTGCAAGACCTCCTGAGCCCGATCAAGCGTACGCATGGCTGCGAAAAGCACTTCGCGATCGTGCTGGTGGGCTTCGAACAAAGCGACAAAGGCCGGGTTGGTCACCTCGTGGGGTCTTGGCGCCGCCTTGGCACGATTGAGGCTTTCATCAGCGGCCCGCCGTGCCTTCTCGACCTGATTTCTGGCTGTATCAACATCTGACAACGTCTTGAAATACTGGCTCATTGTGCGCTTCGCCGATTTCGATGAACGTCCGACCAAACCGGAGAGCAATGCCTGCTGGCCTTGTTCAACCGGATCTTTACTCCCGGATTGTCCGGAAAATCTGCTGTTCAAGTCGGATACGCTTTTCATGGGCCATTCTTTTACGATTGGCCCGAGCATAGGGCATTGGCGCGGAGCCTGAAACGAAAGCGCGGTTAAAACATCGGCAAAAGCAGGCACTGGATTCCGGTTCTGCCACTTATCCTAGAACCAGATTGCGTTTTGTGGTTACCCAACTCTGTGGGAGGCCCAATGCAGGAATCGCCGGGACATCCAATCTTTCAGGATATGGATCATGCGGATGTCGCCCGTACGCTGGAACGCGACAGAGCGAACCGGCGTGACGTGATAAACATATATTTTTGTCTAGGCCGGCTCCAGCATGCCGAACCAGGCAACAAGGCCGAGCACGGCAATTCCCAAAACGATCTCGACAAGCGTTCCATACCAGATTGCCTGTACGGCGCTTGCCTCGTCGAACCGCATCCGCGGCACGAAGACGTAACGGTTTATGATGGCGAGCGCCGTGAGGAGAATGACAAGAACGATCTTCGTCAGCAGCAGAAACTGATAGGGCGAGGACAAATCCGCCGGAATGTGGCCGAGAATGAGCAGGGTATTGACGATACCGGAAGCAATCACAAGCGCGACGGCGATGTGGCCTGCCGTGGAAAATCGCATCAGCGCGAGTTGAGCACTCGCATGCAGAGTGGGCTGGTACAATTTTCCAAGAACCAGCATGACCGGGACAAGCGCCCCAATCCATGCACCACCGGCGAGGACATGCGCCATGTCATTGATCTGATGGGCGACGCCCGCCCAGCCCTCCTGCATCGCAGCGTGTCCCGTCAAAGCCAGGCTCATTAGAAGTAATCCGGATGCGGCCGCAGCAACAGCGTGTGCTTTGTGCACCGGCAAGAAAAGAGCGGGAATGAGCAGCAAGGCAGTGGCTGCCTGAAAGAGCCAGCTATGACCGACGCTGGTCTCGAAAAGCACATCCCGGATTGTCGTCAGGTTGGCCGCGTCGCTCCACCCCTGCCCGATTGCGCCAGCTTGCAGCGGAAGCGCCAGGAATGTCGACGTTAGAGCAAGGAGAATAGCCGCTACGCGTGCGGCATGAAGGCGCCGACCCGTATCCAACGCCAGAGTCTTGGGAACAAGCAATGTCAGATAGGCAAACGCGCCCCACAGGAACATCGTCGACGCATAGTGCACGAGCCTGCAAAAAATGAGCGCAGTTGCCGGCTCCATCAGGGTTTGACGGTGAACATATAGCTGCCCTTGGTCTTGTGACCGTCGATAGACAGCACGTGCCAATCAACGGTGTAAGCGCCTGCCTGAAGAGGTGCTGGAACCGGGATCATCAGGGTCTTGTTGTCGCCAGCGGCCAATCTTGCCTTGTCGGTCGCAACGGCAGATTTATCCTCCTGCGTTATCGTTGCTCCCGAGAATTTGATGTCCAGTCCCTCGGAGAACGTCAGGTCGAGCTCGGCGAATGATGGTGTCACAACGGCATTTTCAGCCGGCGTTGCGGATTTCAGATGGGCATGGGCAAACGCTTCGCCCGCCATGCCAGCACTGAGAATGGCTGCAATGACAAATACATGGGACAGCTTCGACATGAGAACTCCTTGAGTAGATGGGGGTAAAGGGAGAAACGCAATTGTTGGGTTAGGCATGGAAATTACGCCCGACTTTGGCCGGGATCATGTCGCGCTGCCTGCGCTGCTCGGCGGCGAATTGGCACAGGCCCGCATCATCCATCTCTGGCCGTCACTGTTCAATTCGGTGAAACTCAGCGGCTCGACATCAATCCGCCAGAAAGCCGAAACAGGTGCCTGCAGCGTATGGATAATGGCGGCACGGATGACCAAGGCGTGCGTGACGACGATCGTATGGCCGCCGTCATCCATATGTGTGGTGAGCCAACCCGAGACGCGGTGAAGAAGGTCGTTGAAGGATTCGCCGCCGTGTGGAGCCGAAGCGGGGTTGCTCATCCAATTCTCGACGTCACCCGGAGCAGTCGCGTGGATATCAGCTAGCAACCTTCCTGCCCACCGTCCATAATCCATGTCCGAGATCACGGCCTCAATCGCGGCTTCAAGCCCTAATGCTTGCGCTGTCTGTTGCGCGCGCTGTGCGGGACTGGTCACAAAACGGTGCGCATGGCGCAAATAACCGGCAATATCCTTGGCACGTTGCACTTCGCTTGGTTCGACTGGTTCATCGAGCGGAAAAGCGCCCGTCCGCGTCGCAGAGGTCGCGCCGTGGCAGACAAGGGTCAATCGCGTGGCTTTTGCCAAAATATTCCCCGCAAACACTTGAGAAAAAGGCCGAAACAGCAGCGCGACCGTTCATTGACAGTTTGCCGCGCGCACAGATATAACGATGGAGTTGCGGGTTTGGAAGCCGGTGAAATTCCGGAGCGGTCGCGCCACTGTAATTAATCAGCCGTTCATACGTTGATTGAAAGCCAGACCCTAACCGTAACCTTATCAATTCCGTCATCGAACGCGTCATTCTGGGAGAAAGTTCCATGTCCGATATCACTCTAGCGCCTGCAGCCGGCGTCACACCCATTCCCCTCGGCGAAGTGTTGCCTTGGGCCATTTTCGGCGGCTTGCTCCTGCTGCTTGCCATTTACTTCATCGGCGCGGAAGAAGGTGCAATGTCGCTCTTCTCGGGCATGTACGTGCATGAATTCGTTCACGACGGTCGTCATCTCCTCGGCTTTCCCTGCCATTAAGGAGATGATGCAATGACAAGAAATCTTTTAATCCGCGGCATGATCGCGGGTTTGCTTGCTGGCTTGCTGGCTTTTGGCTTTGCACGCGTCTTTGGCGAACCGCAGGTTGATAGTGCTATCGCATTCGAGGAGAAGATGAGTCAGGCGGCCGGAGAAGCGGCTGAACCTGAAATCGTCTCCCGTGACACGCAGGCCGGTATCGGTCTTTTCACGGGTGTCGTCGTCTATAGTGCGGCCTTGGGCGGACTGTTCTCGCTGGTATTTGCCTTTGTGCACGGCCGTATCAGTTCGTTGAGCCCTCGCGCTACGGCTGGTCTGCTTGCTTTGGCCGGTTTCGTCGCCATTGTCCTGGTGCCTGCCATCAAATATCCGATGAATCCGCCGGCGGTCGGCAACCCGGATACCATCGGCGCCAGAACCGAACTGTTCTTCGTCATGCTGGTGGTCTCTCTCGGTGCTCTCGCCGCGGCCGTCGGTCTGGCAAAGCGTCTGCGTGTCCAGCATGGCACGTGGAATGCGGCCCTGATTGCCGGTGCAGCCTATGTCGTGTTCATCGCGCTTGTTCAGTACCTTCTGCCTGCAATCAATGAAGTTCCTGAACAGTTCTCACCGACGGTCCTGTGGAACTTCCGTGTTGCCTCGCTCGGCATACATCTGATCATCTGGACGACTCTTGGACTGCTGTTCGGTGGACTGGCTGAACGGGTATTGGCCGAAAACCGCCCGCGTTATCGCCTGCAGACGGCACGTTGATCAAACTTGCCTGAACGCCCGTCTTGCGGCGTTCAGGCCTCCGGATTGTCCAATGAGATCGCAGCACATCGCCCATACGCGACGCTCGGCAGGCTGGCTTCTGGCTTTGGCTGCGTGTCTGTACGTGTTGTCGACCACAAGCGGATGGGCACATCGCAGCAGTACTGGCACCGATACGTCGGGCATTTCCATTCCAAGCCTCTCGCACGGGGAAATGGCTATCATCGCCAGTTACCGCAAGCCGATCCTCGATCTGGCGGCGCGCATGACCCGCACGGACGAAACATTCCGGCGACTGGTGAACTATACCAACATTCAATACAGCTATTGCCTCTGGGGCATTGTTCCCGGCAGCATCAGTGATGAACAAAGCCCGTTCAATGAATGCTCGCACGCCTATCTTGCCGCGGCGAAGGCTACTCTCGTGTATATGCGCGATATGCCCGACAACAAGGAGGCGGTTGGCGCGCTGATCTCTGATCTTGATGCCGACCTGGTGCGCAATGGCGGTTCGTTCGTCATGTGCCAGTATAGCGGCGATCCGTACAACACTGCGGATATCATCAAGCCACGCTGGGGCGATGTCCCCGGGCATCTGACCAGTTTGTTTTCTTTTCTGGGCTTTGCGATGGCGCTTGTTTCGGCCGGTTTTGCTTTCATGTATCTGACGCGCACGCCACGGCAGCCTGTCAACGCCTGATTGGGGCTATGGCCTTTCGGTCACACCGCTTATGTCTTGTTGCCAAACCGCAAATCCCGCTTTCCGCTGCGCATGACTTGACTTAAGCCTGCTGTCTGGATCGTTTTGACCGATTGAACGTTACTGCATGCACTCTGGTACGCTACAGCCAAGGACACTCCATGCCCTCCTTTGATTATATCCGCCCTATTCTCTTGTTGCTTGGTTCAAATGTTTTCATGACGTTTGCCTGGTATGGCCATCTCAAGTTTGAGAACCGGCCGCTTTTTCTCGTCATCCTCGTCAGCTGGATGATCGCCTTTGCCGAATACTGCCTTGCTGTTCCGGCAAACCGCTACGGCCACGAGATCTATTCCGCCGCCCAGTTGAAAACTATTCAGGAAGTGATCACGCTTCTGGTCTTTGCCGGCTTCTCCGTGATGTATCTGGGCGAAAAAATCACGATCAACCACTTTGTGGGTTTTGCAATGATCTGCGCCGGTGCGTTCTTCGTCTTCAAGGGGCCGCTGTAGGATCAAACGGCGGCAAGACCACCCAGCGCCTTGTCCTTCAGGTTGCGGAAGGCCTGGGACGTCTGGCTTAGCCGTTGCTCCCGCTCCGGATCGGCAACCTGTCCTTCAATGGCGCTGAAATAGACCGTCATGAGAGCAGTAATGGCAAAGGGCTCAAGCAGCGCCAGTTTTAACGCCCATGCCAGCGCCAGGGCGAAGAGAACCGCGTATCCAGCACCGGGACCTGGTATCCAGTAAACCATGGCCGCCGCCGGCGTCAGCGTCGCTGCGAAAATGACTGCAGTCATGGTCCAGACAATGAATGACAGCCAGATTGCATTTTTCACCATGATCTTGCTGTTCTGAGCATAAAGCACGACGCCGCGCATGCCGTTCTCGAACGGCGAGGCACCTGTCATGCGGATATTGTAACCGAGAATGATTTCATCGACATAGGTAATCGACATGCGGATAAAGCTGTTGATGAGGTTTGCAGCAGCCATCAATCCCGGAACCGGTATAAGCGAAGCCAAACCTGTCGTCAGCGTGCTAATCGATCCCAGAACAGCTTTGATAAGCTGATCGAACACGAAAAATACATTGGCTTCAAGGAACCGTTCGGTGACCATCTTGCGCGCATAGGTCAACTGCCCCTGCCCGCCTGGAACTGCTTCGCCCGCGATCAGATGCACGAGCACTGCGATATGTCCTGCCTTGAGTATATAGAGCAGGTATTCGCGCAAGCCGTAGACCAGAGCTGTGGCTGTAATGAAGCCGATAAGGCCGCCAATACCCGCGCATCGCGCAGGGGCATCTGCATCCGACAGGATGAAGATATGGCCAATACCATACCCCACCCCTGCTCCGCATGCGATAATAGTGCAATAGGCGATGGGTATAGCGAGATACACGACCAATCGCAGCAAGACAAAGGGCCATGTTCGCGCCAAGGTGATCAGGCTACAGAAGATGCTGAAGTTCCACATAATGACAATACCTCGATTCCCGTCGTAAAATCACGGCATCGATTGCATTATTATAATGTAAAACACAATACATATTCAGGATGGAAAGACGAATTATCCGCAATTGAACTTCAATCCCGCCCGCATGATGAGAGCAGCAACAATACTTAGTCGGATAATTATACAATGTAACCGCGGGGAAACATTATTGCCATTCCCCCGCGCCCAATAAACTCACCGGACACATGACTAGCCATTGCGGAACGTATAGGCGTAACCATTCAGCGCCGGAGCACCGCCGAGATGGGCGTAAAGCACTTTTGAGCCTTCCGGGAAGAAGCCTTTGCCGACGAGATCAATCATGCCTTGCATGGATTTTCCCTCATAAACAGGGTCCGTAATCATACCCTCCAGCCGTGCACAAAGGCGAATGGCCTGCTTGGTTTCCTCTGACGGTACGCCATAAATCGGATAGGCGTAGTCCTCATTGAGGATGACATCTGCCTCGGTCAGATCTTTGCCCAGTTCAACAAGGTCCGCGGTGCGGCGGGCGATCTCCAGCACCTGTGCCTTGGTCTGCGTCGGCGTGGCCGAGGCGTCAATGCCGATGACGTTGCGTTGACGCCCATCGCTCGCAAAGCCGACGAGCATTCCGGCGTGGGTCGAACCGGTGACGGTGCAGACGATGATGTAGTCAAACTTGAAGCCGAGTTCGGCTTCCTGCGCCCTGACTTCTTCGGCAAAGCCGACGTAGCCCAAGCCGCCATATTTGTGGACCGATGCGCCTGCCGGGATTGCATAGGGTTTGCCGCCCTTGGCCTTCACGTCCTCTATGGCGTTTTCCCAGCTTTCGCGAATGCCAATGTCGAAACCCTCATCGACCATTTCCACATCAGCGCCCATGATCCGACTCAGAAGGATATTGCCGACGCGATCATAGACGGCGTCCTCGTGTGGGACCCAGCTCTCCTGGACAAGCCGGCATTTGAAGCCGATCTTTGCCGCTGTTGCAGCGACCATCCGCGTGTGATTCGACTGTACGCCACCAATGGATACGAGCGTGTCCGCGCCTGAAGCGATGGCATCCGGTATGATATACTCAAGCTTGCGCAGCTTGTTTCCACCAAAGGCGAGACCAGAATTGCAATCGTCACGCTTGGCATAAAGCTCGACTTTGCCGCCGAGATGCTCAGACAATCGACTCAGTTTTTCTATGGGTGTCGGCCCGAATGTGAGCGGATAGCGTTCGAATTTTTTCAGCATTGTTTTCCCCTTGAAAAGCGGTTGTTGCTGGCAAAACGCTATCATCCTTCAAAAGAAAGGTGCTCTCATAGTTGGGCTCTCACATTACTATAAGCTCATTTCCAAGTTCAAAAATTGCGTTATAATTTTACAAATTAAACCATATACGGAAGGTTCTTTCATGCCTGCAGATCTCGATCGTATTGATATGAAGATGCTGCGGCTCCTGCAAAAGAACGGGCGATTGACCAATGCCGAGCTGGCAACCCTGGTGGATGTGAGCCCGGCCACCTGTCACCGGCGCACGCAACGCCTGTTCGACGAAGGCTATATCAGGACCGTGCGAGCGATGGTGCAACCGCAAATGTTAGACCGGGGCGCACTGGTGATGGTTGGCGTGGTGCTGGACCGCTCAACGCCGGAAAGCTTTGCGCAGTTCGAACAGGCAGTGACCAAGTTGAGCTTTGTTCTCGACTGCAATTTGGTTGCAGGAGATTTCGACTATTTTCTCAAAATCCGTGTCAAGGACATGGCCGATTTCAACCGAATCCATGGCAGCCAGTTGATTGCCCTGCCCGGCGTTCGCCAGACAAGAACATTCTTTGTCATGAAGGAAGTCATCGACGACGCGCCGCTGGATTTTTGAGCGGCTGGTGGGGGCGCTGGCCCGAAGAAGTGACTTCGACAATGACCTACGCGATAAATCCATGCAATTAATTCTTGACTAAAATTATCATATTTACCAATAATGTGCCTATTTAGAACATTTATTTTCCGAGAATCCTAACGCTCCTGTCCCGATTCAAATTCGCCAGTGCCGCTTACTGATTGAGCCAGCTCTCATAAAGGCTGGAAAGTCGGATTTTCATTTTGATGTTTTTTGTTTTTAATAAGGAGATTTGAGCATGCCTGAAACAATAGTCTTGAGACCAATCATCATTAAATCTTGGGAAGACAGTAGTCCCGGTAATTCATTCACCGGTTGGGCCGGGGGCCGATTATACGATCCGCATACGGAAATGGAGCGATTGTGGGATCAGTATCAGGAATATATGCAAAAAGCGTTCTGGGATTCTCTCAACAGTCTGCCCGGGCTCAAATGGATTGTAAGTGGTCTGAATGCGCTGCTGGATACGCCTGGGGATTTCATCACCTGGCTTAATGGCCTTTCATTTCTCGATAATGTCCTCAGCAAACGGAACACGCCTCTGGACTTGATAAATGGTGTGGAGTCAGAGCCGGAACGCGCGAAGACTTATGATAAAAATGACACCACATTATCCGGCGGAATAGCATCACCCTTCAAGGCCATGGCGCATTATCTTCAAGGCCATGGAGAAGCATTGAGCGTCCCGTTAAACCAGATCGGGCTCAACCTTCGGCCAGATCAAGTAAAAATAGGAGAAACTAATCAGTTAAGTCAGTACACTAATGACTCAAAGTTTATCGGAACGAAACACATTGTAGTCGAGAAATTTAATCACAACACAGCAGAAGATAATGCAATTGCAGCGGCGTACCTAGGGAACATCTCGTTGAAGGTAGAAGGTGACATGACCCGTCATCAAGACGGAACATGGAACTTCAAAGGCGAAATTCGCGCCTATGATGATCATTATGATTTCAATCCGAGCGATCACCGTGGAATGATGCAGGAACTGTTCACAAGAACAGTAAATCTCTTACCGGGCACGAAGTATGACATAGCAATGCCAGGTTCCATTCCCATCTCCTGGGAGGGCCATTAATGTGGAAACTATTGAAATGGGTCCTTGGCGTGACAGTAACCATTGTGGTGGTGTTGTTCCTGTTTGCAGTGTTTGTCGTCTACGGCATCCCATTGCTCCGAGACAGAACAACGCAATGCCCGGAGATGCCAACCGCAACAGTTAAGTACGGCATACTTTCTTACGTCACTAAAATTGCAAAAAATGACTTTCAGTATGACGACCTCGAGCTCGACGAGGATTTTGGATACAATTCGGGCATCCACGGCTGGGAAGTCACAGTTTACGTTAAAAGTAATGGCAAGAGTTTAGGACGATACTTCGCCACAATGGCCTGCGATCAAAGAGTAGAGCTTTCAGTTGATCAGACATTCAAGGCTGAATGAAACTAAAACGGGATCGTGTGCGCGTACGGTCCCGTTTGTACAAAATAGCAATTTCTGAGAAAACCAGCTCTTAAATCCGCCGCTCATTCAGCATGCGGATAATTCACCGCCCCATATCGCTCTTGGTGTTTTTATAGATATTCACGCCCAACTCGCGGATCTTCTTGCGCAGCGTATTGCGGTTGAGGCCGAGCAGTTCAGCCGCCTTGATCTGGTTGCCATGGGTGGCCGTCAGGCATGACAGGATGAGCGGATATTCCACTTCCTCAAGCACACGCTGGTAAAGCCCAACCGGCGGCAGATCATCGCCATAGGAGAGGAAATAGCGCTGCATGTTCAGCTCCACCGCCTGCGCGATGGTGATGTCTTCATTGGACATCGACGAGGAGGATGGCTCGGTCGGCCGCAAGTCAGCCTTGAGCTCCGCCTCGATCACATCCGCATTGATTTCTTCCTGCGGATAAAGCGCTGCAAGGCGGCGCACCAGATTTTCCAGTTCGCGCACATTGCCGGCCCAGGGATAGCGGCGCATCAAGTCGAGGCCATCGGCAGTGATGCGTTTCTCCGGCAGTCCGTCCTTTGCCGCCATCTTGAAGAAGTGACGGACGAGATCAGGAATATCCTCGCCGCGCTCACGCAGCGGCGGCAGGCGTAGCGGCACGACATTCAGGCGGTAATAGAGATCTTCACGGAACATGCCCTGATTGATCAGCGTCCGCAGATCCTTGTTGGTTGCCGCAACGATACGCACATCTGTCTTGATCGGGGTGCGTCCACCCACGGTCATATATTCACCCTGCTGCAGGACACGCAGCAAACGTGTCTGTGCTTCCATCGGCATATCGCCAATTTCATCAAGGAACAGCGTGCCGCCATCGGCCTGTTCGAACCGGCCGCTCGAACGATTCTGCGCACCGGTGAATGCACCCCGTTCATGACCAAACAGTTCAGATTCGATCAGGTCGCGTGGAATCGCGGCCATGTTGATGGCAACGAACGGCCCCTTGCGGCGGCGGCCATATTCATGCAACGCGCTTGCAACCAATTCCTTGCCGGTGCCGGATTCGCCCGAAATCATCACGGTCAGGTCGGTCTGCATCATGCGGGCAAGAACACGGTAGATATCCTGCATGGCAGGCGAACGGCCGACCAGAGGCATGGTATCCGGCTGTTCTTCGTTAACCCATTTTTCCGGCTTTTTCTTCGGTTCGGCCAATGCGCGGCCGACAATGCTGACAAGTTCAGTCAGATCAAATGGCTTTGGCAGATATTCATAGGCGCCTGCCTCCGAAGCACGGATTGCCGTCATGAAGGTGTTCTGCGCGCTCATGACGATAACCGGCAGATCAGGGCGCGATTTCTTGATGCGCGGCAGAAGGTCAAAGGCGTTTTCATCCGGCATCACCACATCGGTGATCACAAGATCGCCGTCACCGGCGGAAATCCAGCGCCACAGGGTGGCTGCATTGGATGTGATGCGCACATCATAACCGGCGCGCGAAAGCGCCTGATTGAGGACCGTTCTGATTGCTGCGTCGTCATCCGCAACGAGAATGCTGCCCAAGCTCATGATCAGAATCCTGTCTTTTTCGATATAATCATTTCATCCGCATGGTCGTCGTCCGAAGGATCGCTCTGCCATGCGGGCATCAGAATGCGAAATGTGGTCTTGCGTGGTACGGAATCGCATTCGATAACCCCACCATGATCGCCGACAATCTTGGCAACAAGCGCAAGGCCCAGGCCAGAACCATTCGGCTTTGTCGTGATGAAGGGATCAAAGAGATGCGGCATGATATCAGACGAAACGCCTGAACCGGTATCCTGCACACAGAATTCCAGTGGCAGCGATACGCGATTGCGGATACCCGGGATGGACAGGCGGATACCGGGACGGAAGGCCGTCGAGAGCGTGATCTCGCCGGGTTCGCTTGTCCCGATGGATTCTGCTGCGTTCTTCACAAGATTGAGAAACACCTGCACCAGCTGGTCGCGGTTGGCGAAAACGTAGGGCAGCGACGGATCGTAATCCTCGTGGAACTTGATGTGGCTTGCAAAGCCGTTCCTGGCAATCGCTTTGACGTGATCCAGCACAACGTGGATGTTTACCGCCTCGCGCTCGATCGGGCGCTCGTCGGAAAACACTTCCATGCGGTCGACAAGCGAGACAATCCGGTCTGTCTCGTCGGTGATGAGCCGCGTCAGTGCGCGATCATCATCATTGAGACCCGTTTCCAGCAACTGCGCCGCACCGCGAATACCCGATAGCGGGTTCTTGATTTCATGTGCCAGCATGGAAGCAAGACCGGTCACCGAACGGGCAGCGCCGCGATGAGTCATCTGCCGGTCGAGCTTTTCCGCCATTGACCGTTCCTTGAACAGGATGACGATCGATCCCGGGGCTTCGCTGACGGGCGTGACATAGAGATCGACAATCCGGTCCTGCCCGAGCCGCGGCGATGAGACATCGACGCGATATTCATTGATGGGTGACGGACTTTCCCGCACCTGCTTGACCAGAGCCAGCAACGGGCTGCCGAACGGCAGCAGCATTTCCAGCGTATTGCGGCTCAATATGCTGGCACTGGAGCGGAAAAACGCTTCCGCATCGGCATTGGCATAGGAAATATGCCCGGTTTCATCGAGCATGATTACCGGATGACGGATCGCATTGAGAACGATCCCGGCCAGCTTGTCGTCCATTGCAACATTGTCTGCCGATGTCATCATGCAACCTTCTTCATGTCGTGTTCTTCCGTGCGAGAGAGTGCGGCATGCAGGCGGCCTGCCACGAGACGCGGATTTGTTTCAGTCATGATCGAAGCGCGTTCGGCCGCACTGACATCAACGCCATGCTTTTCCAGATACCAGCCGAGATGCTTGCGCGAATGGCGAATACCGGTTTGCTCGCCATAATGCGCCAGCATCGCTTCGTAATGGGCGACGGCATAATCGGCAATCACGCTTCCGCCCTGTCCGTTCTGCATACCATGCACGATTGTCCCGGGCAGCCAGGGTTGCCCATAGGAGCCACGCCCGACCATGACGGCATCGGCACCGGATGCTTCGAGGATGCGATGGGCATCATCGCGGTTCAGTACGTCACCGTTGGCAACGAGCGGGATGGAAACGGCTGCTTTGACGGCACGGATGGCACGCCAATCCGCCTTGCCCTCATAAAACTGGCAGCGCGTGCGTCCGTGCACCGTCACCATCTGCACACCGGCCTGTTCGGCCCGCAAGGCAAGTTCCGGTGCATTGATGGTGTCGTCATCCCATCCCAGGCGCATTTTGAGCGTCACGGGAACCTTGACGGCGGCAATGGTCGCCTCGATCAGCGTCAAGGCATGATCGAGATCGCGCATCAGGGCTGAACCGGAAAAGCCGCCGGTTACCTTCTTGGCCGGGCAGCCCATATTGATATCAATAATGTGTGCGCCCTCGCCTTCGGCAATGCGCGCAGCTTCCGCCATCCATCTGGTTTCACGCCCGGCAATTTGCACCACATGCGTGCCAAGACCATCTCCGCGCAGCCGCAACAGATTGCTGCGCTCGCGCGTGCACAGCTCTGCACTCGCAACCATTTCGGACACGACCATGCCAGCACCGGCCTTCCACGCCAGTTGACGGAACGGTAGGTCGGAAACACCGGACATCGGCGCAAGGAACACCCGGTTACGCAGGCGCACGCCGCCTATCTCGAGTGGTTGATTCAGATCAGTCACGTCAGCATTGCCTGTTTCGTATGCAATTTTCCAATCGCCTATCCTTTAGACAGGAACACCCGACTAGGCAAGGCAAAGAGCGCCTTCTCGTGACGAGATTTCGACGTTGTTCTCTTTTAAAGCTCTGGTCTTTCGCCTCGGCAACAGGTAACGCAGTTTGGAGTTACGGAGAGAAGTGTGGCGGCAGGTACAGACGACAAGCAGATGCGGGTAGCAGCCGTCATTGTGGCGGCTGGTCGCGGAGAACGCGCGGGCCAAAGCGTTGAGGGACCAAAGCAATATCGCAAGATCGGCGGTGAAGCGGTTCTGGCGCATACGCTGCGGGCTTTTCTCGGCTGCCCTTTCATCGATCACGTCGTTGTGGTCATCCATAAGGAAGACGAAACCCTCTTTTCTCAGGCAGCCGGAGACTATGCGGCGCAGGTCACATGCGTCACCGGCGGGCCGACACGGCAGGAATCAACCCGGCTTGGGCTGCTCGCCCTGAAAGACCACGCGCCCGACCATGTATTGATCCATGATGGTGTACGGCCATTCATATCAGCTGATCTGCTTGAGCGGGTGATTTTCAATCTGACACCGCATATCGGCGTTTTGCCGGTGCTTGCGGTTTCGGATACGCTCAAAGCTGCGGGACACGACGCCATGGTCAGCGCCACGGTGCCGCGAGCCGGGCTCTATGCGGCACAAACACCGCAAGCATTTCCCTATGGACCGATCATGGCGGCACACGATGCGGCGTTCGCCATCGGGCGTGCCGATTTCACCGATGATTCCGCCATTGCCGAGTGGCAGGGCCTGCCGGTGCGGATCGTCGAGGGGTCGGCTGATAATACGAAACTCACCTGGGCAAAGGATATCGATATGGCTGATGACCGCCTGTCACAGAAACATGCCGCCTTCCCGGATGTGCGCACCGGTAACGGCTATGATGTGCATTCTTTCGAACCCGGCAATGGCGTGACGCTGGCCGGTGTCTTTATCGAACACGACCGCAAGCTCAACGGTCATTCCGATGCGGACGTAGCGCTGCATGCGCTGACTGATGCCCTTCTGGCTACGCGCGGTGCTGGCGATATCGGAACGCATTTCCCGCCATCCGATCCGCAATGGAAAGGCGCGGCCTCGTATATTTTCGTCGAACACGCGGTCAGGATCGTCAAAGCGGCGGGCGGGCGCATCGCCAATGCCGATATCACCTTGATCTGCGAAGAACCGAAGATCGGGCCGCACCGCGAGGCAATGACCGCAGCGTTATCGAAAATGCTTGGGATTACGCCTGATCGCGTGTCGGTCAAGGCGACGACCAATGAGAAGATGGGCTTTATCGGCCGTGGGGAAGGCATTGCAGCCATTGCAACGGCGTCCGTGATCTATCCCGGCGGATTGCCGGAATGAGCGGGCTGATCGCCGAGGCAAAGGCCATCGCGGTTCTGGATGCCTGCCGTGCCAGAGGCATTCTGCTGGCAACGGCCGAATCCTGCACCGGCGGGTTGATTGCTGCGTCCCTGACTGACATTGGCGGTTCATCCGATGTGGTGGATCGCGGCTTTGTCACCTATTCCAATGAAGCCAAGCACGACATGCTCTGCGTTCCCATGGAGTTGATTGCCGTCCATGGCGCCGTATCGGAGGAAGTGGCTCTCGCCATGGCAGCGGGTGCTTTAGAGCACTCACGCGCCGGTATTGCCGTGTCGGTGACGGGTGTTGCGGGCCCCGGCGGCGGATCAGAAGCAAAGCCCGTGGGTCTCGTCTGGTTCGGCGTGGCGCTCAAAGGACAGGCACCACGGGCTGTACGTCATATCTTTTCGGATCATGGCCGCGCGCATATCCGGCAGAATGCCGTTGAAACAGCGCTCGATCTGGTGCTGGAAACGCTGGCCTGAAAATCAGGTTCGCGATACCCGGAACGCCATGCCGATGGATTTCGGTGTGACCGGTTCAAAGCCAAACTTTGCATAGAGATGCTTGGCCGGACCATCAGCGACCAGACTGACATAGGCGCCATCGGGTGCTTCCGCTTCCACATAATTCATCAGCGCTGACATGATTTGCTTGCCAAGCCCACGCGCCTGATGCACGGGATCAACCGCCATGTCCACCACCTGATAGAAACACCCGCGATCCCCGACGATCCGACCCATGCCGACGGCCTTGCCGTCCAGCGTGATCGTTACGCCACAAACTGTGTTCGGAAGACCAATGGTAGCCGCCTCCTTGCTCTTCGGGCTCAAACCGGAGATCACACGCAACAGGCAATAATCCTCAACAGATGGTGTTTCCATATGAAGCGTATATTCCGTTTCAGCGTCGCTCATCATTATCTCCCGTGCTGGTTGCGGCTCAGCTTTAGCTGAATCCACGCGCTCCGATCAATCATCCCAAGCGGGAAAATTGCCATTCTTGACATCGTCACCGGCATTATGGGATACCGGTCCCATGATCGAGAATGACGTTTTGATTGTTGCCCGGGTTGCCGGCATCCCAACAGGCGGGATGCAGGGACTTCGTGCACGCTGATCGAAAAGCGTACCTCGTCACCAGCAAACCCCGCCGGCAACGGACGGGGCTTTTTTATGGTGCGCGCCGTCCATCCGCATGAAGATGGAGAATGAAATGACACAGAATATTTATGATACCCCCGCCTTTTTCGAGGGTTACAGCCAGTTGGGCCGCTCGGTCGACGGCCTTGCTGGCGCTGCCGAATGGCCCTCCCTGCAAGCCTTGATGCCCGACCTCGATGGCCTGCGCGTAGTGGACCTCGGCTGTGGCTTTGGCTGGTTTGCCCGTTGGGCGCGCGAGAACAAGGCTGCTGAGGTACTCGGCCTTGATGTTTCGGAAAACATGCTGGCTCGGGCGCGGTCAATGACACAAGACGCGGCCATTCGCTATGATCAGGCCGATCTTGAAGTTCTAGATTTGCCTAAAGCAGCGTTCGACCTTGCCTACAGCTCACTCACCCTGCATTACATCGAAAATCTGGCTGAGCTGTTCAAGACAGTTCACAGCGCCCTTGTTCCGGGTGCGAAATTCATATTCTCGATGGAGCATCCGATCTTCATGGCGCCATCCCGTCCCGGCTGGTCCGTTGACACGGACGGTCGCAAGTCATGGCCCATTGATGGTTATCTGGTTGAGGGCGCGCGCACAACGGACTGGCTCGCCAAAGGTGTCGTCAAGCAGCACCGGACGATCGGGACTATTCTTAATCTGTTGATCGCTGCTGGTTTTTCCATCTCCCATGTGGAGGAATGGAAGCCAACGAACGAACAGATTTTTGCGAGACCCGAGCTTGTCGAAGAACTGGAACGCCCGATGTTCCTGCTGGTTTCAGCACAACGCTGAAGGATTGAGTTTGGTCAGTTTCAGATAGAGTGGAGACCACGCATTGCGTTTGCCGCTGTGCGTGGTCCGTGGTTCGACAAACTCACCATGAGGGAGAGTGAGGCTCTTCATGAGGGAGCGTAAATGGCAGGGGCTCTATTCTGCAATCTTTCCGATTGGCATGACGGCACCACTCTCCCTCATGGTGAGCTTGTCGAACCGCGCACGGTGCCCATGCGACCAACCTAAGCACACATCGAAAACGCAGATTCAAAACAGAACTTATTTACTTAGCCAGAAAATCAACTTCAACTATTCCGGCCGTAAATCTGGTCGGCGCGTTTCTCAAAGGCTTCCGTGAATTTCCGGAAGGCGATGTCAAACATCGATCCCATCAAAAAGCCGAGCGTACGGCTTTTGAATTCGTAATCGATATAGAATTTGACCTCGGAATGCTCCGGGTTGGCCGATGGGACAAACTGCCATTTGTTGTCGAGATAACGGAACGGGCCATCGACATATTTGGTCTCGATCACCTTCTCGTCTGGCTTGAGCAGAACCTGGCTGGTGAACGTTTCGCGGATCAGCTTGTAACCGACTGTCATATCGGCGATGAGAAGGGTCTTGCCATCCCGCTCCTTGCGCGAGCGCACTTTCAGGCTCTCGCACATGGGCAGGAACTGCGGATAGGTTTCCACATCCGCCACCAGATCAAACATCTGCTCGGCCCGATGCACTACGGGGCGTGTCGTATCGAATTTCGGCATTCAGTTAGCTTCTGTTGGCGTGCAGCGCCTCGCGTGCAGCCTTCAGCTTGGCGAAATCATCACCCGCATGGTGCGAAGAGCGTGTCAGCGGGCTCGATGCGACCACAAGGAAACCCTTGGTCTTGGCAATCGTCGCATAGGATTTGAACTCGTCCGGTGTGACGTAATTGAGAACCGGATGATGCTTGCGCGTCGGCTGCAGATACTGGCCGATGGTCATGAAGTCCACGTTTGCGGTGCGCAGATCATCCATAAGCTGCAGAACTTCGTTCCGCTCTTCGCCCAGGCCAACCATGATGCCGGATTTGGTGAAGATTGTCGGATCGAGTTCCTTCACCCGCTGCAGCAGGCGGATGGAATGGAAATAACGGGCACCCGGACGCACCTTCAGATAATTGGAAGGTACGGTTTCCAGATTGTGGTTGAACACATCGGGGCGTGCGGCAACAACGATTTCAAGCGCACCGTCCTTGCGCAGGAAATCAGGCGTAAGGATTTCGACTGTCGTACCGGGTGAAATCTCGCGGATCGCGTTGATCACGTCAGCGAAATGCTGGGCACCGCCATCGGGAAGATCATCCCGATCAACCGACGTGATCACCACGTGGGTCAGGCCCATCTTCTTGACGGCCTTGCCGACATTTTCCGGTTCGTTCGGGTCCAGCGCGGTCGGCAATCCGGTCGCGACATTGCAGAACGCGCAGGCACGGGTACAGATCTCGCCCATGATCATGAATGTTGCGTGCTTCTTGTCCCAGCACTCGCCGATATTTGGACAACCGGCCTCTTCGCAAACCGTCACAAGGCTGTGCGAACGCACGATCTCGCGCGTTTCCGCATAACCCTTCGAAACAGGTGCCTTGACGCGAATCCAGTCCGGCTTCTTCAGAATTTCCGTATCCGGACGATGCGCCTTTTCAGGGTGCCGCAGGCGCTGCTTTTGATCGATCGTATCGAGAACCGTTACCATCAGGACTTCCTAGTTTAATTCGAGGATCTGGCTTTGCCAAAAATCCACAGAATGACAATTGCGCCCGCCGTCGCAACGATCAGATTTCCAAAAAAGCCGTAAAAGTTGAAATTCAACAATCCGGCAAGGGTGCCACCCACGAAAGACCCGGCAATACCAACAAGGATATTGGTGAACAAGCCATGATTCCGGCTCATTGCCTTTTCTGCGATATAACCGGCAATAAAACCGATCAGCAGCATTCCGAAGAAACCGACACCGGGCATGCTCATGATACCGACTGGCTGATCCATTTTTCCTCGCTCGCCTCTATCGTCCCGACGCAATCGCTATGGCACGAAACACCAGAGCCCATATAGCACCGAAAAGGAAGCCACCCAACCCACAGGCAAACGTCACGATCCAGACACCGGTCCATCCACCAATAGCGGTGCCATTGATGGATATGGTGTTGCCGGAAACGAGACTCAAGGCAGATGCAGCAAACCCCAGCCCAAAGCCGAGCAGGGTCGACCATTTGAGGATTGCCCATGACAGGCGAATCCAGGGTTTGCTGTCCTTGATCGTGACCAACGGGACGAAAATCCTCTCGCTATCAGGCGTTCAACACACGTCCATAGGCGTCGAGCACGCTTTCCTTCATCGTTTCCGAAATGGTCGGATGCGGGAAGATCGTGTGCATCAGTTCTTCTTCAGTGGTTTCAAGGTTCATCGCAATCACGAAACCCTGGATCAACTCGGTCACTTCCGCGCCCACAAGATGGGCACCAAGAAGCTGGCCGGTCTTCTTGTCGAAGATTGTCTTGACCATGCCCTGATCTTCACCAAGAGCAATCGCCTTGCCATTGGCTACAAACGGGAAGCGGCCGACACGGATGTCATAGCCCTCGGCTTTCGCCTTGGCTTCGGTCAGGCCAACAGAAGCGACCTGTGGATTGCAGTAGGTGCAGCCCGGAATCTTGGCCTTGTCCATCGGATGTACGTTCGGCAGCCCGGCAATCTTTTCAACGCAGATGACGGCTTCATGCTCGGCTTTGTGTGCCAGCATGGGCGGTCCGGCAACATCACCAATGGCGTAGACGCCGGGAACATTGGTCTTGCCATAACCGTCAATGACAATGCAGCCGCGATCAGTCTTGATGCCAAGTGCTTCGAGGCCGATATTCTCGATATTCCCCTGTACGCCGACAGCCGAGACCATCCGATCTGCGGTGATCTGCTCGACCTTGCCATCCTTCTTTTCCACGTGGGCGGTGATGGAATTGGCTGATTTCTCCACCTTGGTCACCTTGGCATCGAGAATGATCTTCATGCCCTGCTTTTCGAACTGCTTGCGGGCAAAATTGGCAATCTCGGTGTCTTCAACAGGCATGACCTGCGACATGACTTCAACCACGGTCACATCGACACCCATCGTGCGGTAGAACGATGCAAATTCGATACCGATGGCGCCGGAACCCATGACGAGTAGCGACTTTGGCATTTCTTCGGGCTTCATAGCTTCGAAATAGGTCCAGATCAGCTTGCCATCCGGCTCGATACCGGGAAGCGCACGCGGTCGCGCGCCGGTCGCGATGATGATGTGCTTGGCAGTGTAGGTGCCCTCGCCCAAGGCATTCTTGGGTAGCGGCGCCTGTGGCTCGACCGGCTTCTTGGTGGTCTTGGACACGACGATCTCGCCCGGCTTGGTCAGCTTGGCCTCGCCCCAGATGACATCGACCTTGTTCTTCTTCATCAGGAAGCCGACGCCGCCGTTCATCCGTTCGGCAATGCCGCGCGAGCGCGAAACGATTGCCTTGAGGTCAGCGGTGACGCTGCCTTCGATCTTCAGGCCATAATTCTTTGCGTGCTCGGCATAATGGAAAATTTCAGCCGACCGCAGCAGTGCCTTTGTCGGTATGCAGCCCCAGTTGGAGCAGATACCGGCAAGGTGTTCGCGCTCCACGATGGCGGTCTTCAATCCCAGCTGCGCGGAACGGATAGCGGCGATATAGCCGCCCGGGCCGGAACCAATGATGATCACGTCGTAATTATTGGCCAAGTCTCGGTCCTCCTAAGACTGAACTAAATATCGAGTATGCCTCGAACGATTGGTGCAATGGCTTTACCGATTGCCCGTGTATTGTCTGCATCCAGATGCACGCCATCGACGGATGATGTTTTTGCTACCGATCCCGCATCGAAAAACGCGCAGTCGGCCTGTCGGGCGGCATCTTCATAAAACGCGGCGAGCAAGCGTGATTGTTCGATGCCCTGCTCGAACACCAGCCTGAATTCCGGACCGTCCGTCTCGCCGAGCGGCGGTGGAGACATGATCAGAATATCAGGCGCTTTCACACCAAGCTGGTACGGCGCGGTGCGGACAATCTCAATCAGCCGTTGCATGCCGCGCCTGGTACCTAACGCGTTGCCGCAGATGAAAGTCTTCATGTCGTTGGTGCCGAGCATGATGATCACGAGATCGAGTGGAAAATGCGTGCCAAGCGCGGTGGTCAGCGTTTTGGCAGCATTACGCTCGAAACCGGACAGATGATCGTCAAAAGCCGTTGTCCGGCCATTCAGGCCATCGGCAACAACGTGACCGCCATTGCCGAGTTCAGCCTGAAGCACCTGCGGCCAGCGGTCCGCCAAGGCATGACGCCCCGACCCGTCGGGCTTATAGCCCCAGGTCAGCGAATCGCCATAGCAGAGCACCGTTTTCATTATCGGCCTCAGACCAGCATGCCCATCGGGTTCTCGATATGGCGCTTGAAAGCCTGAGCAAGCTCGGCACCCAAGGCTCCATCGACGGCACGATGATCGGTCGAAAGCGTCACGGACATGACCGTGGCAACCTTGATCTCACCCTTCTTGACGACTGCCCGCTCCTCACCCGCACCGATTGCCAGAATGGTGGCATGCGGCGGATTGATGATAGCGGCGAAATCTTTGACGCCGAACATGCCGAGATTTGAAACCGCCGTTGTGCCGCCCTGATATTCCTCGGGCTTCAGCTTACGGTCACGCGCGCGCTTGGCCAGGTCCTTCATCTCGTTGGAGATGGCCGACAGGGTCTTCTGTTCAGCCTTGCGGATGATCGGTGTGATCAGGCCGCCGGGGATCGACACGGCAACGCCCACGTCGGAATGCTTGTGTTTGACCATGTTGGCTTCGGTCCAGGACACATTGGCATCCGGAACATCGCGCAGGGCCAGAGCCATCGCCTTGATGATCATGTCGTTGACAGAAAGCTTGTAGGCGGGAACATCGCCCTTTTCCGTCTTGCGCATCGGCGATGCCGCATTGATCTGCGCACGCAGGGCCAGCAATGCATCAAGTTCGCAATCAACTGTCAGGTAGAAATGGGGAACAGTTGATTTGGCTTCCAGCAGACGCTTGGCGATCGTCTTGCGCATGCCATCATGCGGCACGAGTTCGTAAGAGCCTTCCTCGAACAGTTTCAGCACCGTATCATCTGACATGGGTTTCGGAGCTGCTGCAGGCGCAGATGCGCTTGCCGCTGCAGCGGGAGCCGCTGCTTTGGCACCGCCACCCGAAATCGCAGCCTCGACGTCCTTCTTGATCACACGGCCATGCGGACCGGAACCCGTCACAGCAGAAAGATCAACACCGGCATCCTTGGCGATGCGGCGTGCGAGCGGAGAAGAGAATGTCCGGTCGCCTGATTTGACTGGCGCAGCAGCCGTGGCGACGGGCGCCGCAGATGCTGGAGCCGCTTCCGGCTTCTTCTCTTCCTTGGGGGTGTCTGCCTTCGGAGTCTCAGCCGCGGCAGGCGCTGCTTCAGCTTTCGCAGGAGCAGCTTCGCCACCCTTGGCAGCGGCGCCGACATCTTCGCCGTCAGCTGCCAGAATGGCGATCAGTGCATTGACCTTTACGCCTTCCGTACCGGCAGGAACCACGATCTTGGCAACCGTACCCTCATCGACCGCTTCGACTTCCATCGTTGCCTTGTCGGTTTCGATCTCGGCAATTACATCGCCGGGACCAACCTTATCGCCTTCCTTGACAAGCCATTTGGCAAGATTGCCCTCTTCCATGGTGGGAGAAAGAGCCGGCATGGTGATATTGATCGGCATATCGATTTCCTCCCCTTTACGCTGTGTATGTCACAGCTTTGACGGCCTCGACGATTTCAGCAACATTCGGCAATGCCAGCTTTTCCAGATTGGCGGCATAGGGCATCGGAACGTCCTTGCCGGCAATCGTCAGGATCGGCGCATCCAGATAATCGAATGCCTGCTGCATGACGCGGGTGGCGATTTCCGTGCCGACCGAAGACTGCGGATAGCCTTCCTCGATGGTGACGCAGCGGCCGGTTTTCTTGACCGATTCCACCACAGTCGGAATATCCATCGGGCGGATCGTGCGCAGATCGATAATCTCAGCGTCGATACCGAGCTTGGCCAGCTCTACCTCGGCCTTGACCGTGTAGTTCATGCCGATACCGAAGGAGACGAGCGTAACGTCCTTGCCCTTCTTGTGGATACGGGCCTTGCCGATCGGCAGGACGAAATCATCCAGCTTCGGCACATCGAAGGAATGACCGTAGAGGATCTCGTTTTCGAGGAAGATCACCGGGTTCGGATCGCGGATCGCAGCCTTCAGCAAGCCCTTCGCATCGGCAGCCGTGTAGGGCATGACGACCTTAAGGCCCGGAATATGGCTGTACCAAGCGGCATAGCACTGGGAGTGCTGGGCAGCAACGCGAGCAGCGGCACCGGAAGGACCACGGAACACCATCGGTGCGCCCATCTGTCCGCCGGACATATAAAGTGTCTTGGCTGCCGAATTGATGATCTGGTCAATCGCCTGCATGGCGAAATTGAAGGTCATGAATTCAACGATCGGACGCAGGCCGGTCATGGCAGCACCAACTCCAACGCCGGCGAAGCCGTGTTCGGTGATCGGTGTATCGACAACACGCTTGGGACCGAATTCGTCGAGCAGGCCCTGGGTGATCTTGTAGGCGCCCTGATATTCGGCGACTTCTTCACCCATGACGAAGACGTTGGGGTCACGGCGCATCTCTTCCGCCATGGCGTCGCGCAGTGCTTCGCGTACAGTGGTCGAAACCATTTCAGTGCCTGCCGGAATATCCGGATCAGCGGCAACTTCGGACTTCGGCGCAGCCGGTACGGTCGCAGCAGGCTTTTCGGCTTCCGCTTCCTGCTTCGGGGCTTCCTCCGCCTTGGCAGGCGCTTCAGCGACTGCAGCCTTCGGCGCGCTGGCAGTATCGGCGCTTTCGCCTTCGCCCAGAAGAACGGCGATGACAGTATTGACCTTCACATTGTCGGTGCCTTCGGCCACAAGAATCTTGCCGAGAGTACCTTCATCGACTGCTTCCACTTCCATCGTCGCCTTGTCGGTTTCGATTTCTGCGAGAACGTCGCCGGAGGTGACCTTGTCACCTTCCTTTTTCAGCCATTTCGACAGTTTGCCCTCTTCCATGGTCGGCGAGAGCGCTGGCATCAGAATATCTACAGGCATGGTTGCGCCTCCCTTAGAGCAGAATATCGGTATAGAGCTCGGATGCATCCGGCTCCGGATCGGACTGGGCGAAATCCGCTGCGTCGGCAACGATGTCGCGAACGTCCTTGTCGATCTTCTTCAGGTCGTCCTCTGTGGACCAGCCCTTGTCGATCAACCGGCTCTTCACCTGCTCGATAGGATCGTGTTCGGAGCGCATCTTCTGCACTTCGTCCTTGGAACGGTATTTGGCCGGATCCGACATGGAGTGACCGCGATACCGGTATGTCTGCATCTCCAGGATCATCGGGCCCTTGCCGGAGCGCGCCCAGGCCGTGGCTTCCTCACCGGCAGCCTGAACAGCGCGTACATCCATGCCGTCAACCTGAATACCGGGAATATTGAAGGAAATGCCGCGACGGGAGAAATCTGTTTCGGCCGAAGCGCGGGAAACCGAGGTGCCCATGGCATAACGGTTGTTTTCAATAATGTAGATGACAGGCAGCTTCCAGAGCGCCGCCATGTTGAAGCTTTCGTAGACCTGACCCTGGTTGGCCGCACCGTCACCGAAATAGGCCAGGGATACATTGCCGTTTTCGCGGTAGCGATTGGCAAAGGCGAGGCCCGTTCCAAGAGAGACCTGTGCACCGACGATGCCGTGACCGCCGTAGAAATTCTTCTCTTTCGAGAACATGTGCATGGAGCCGCCCTTGCCTTTGGAAAGGCCACCGCGGCGTCCGGTCAGTTCAGCCATGACACCCCGGGCACTCATGCCGCAGGCCAGCATATGGCCGTGATCACGATAACCGGTGATGACCTGGTCGCCTTCAATCAGCGCGGCCTGCATTCCGGTAACAACAGCTTCCTGACCGATATAGAGGTGGCAGAAACCGCCGATGAAACCCATACCATAAAGCTGACCGGCTTTTTCTTCGAAACGCCGGATCAGCAGCATCTCGCGGTAGGCTTCGAGCTCTTGCTCTTTGGTGAACTGGATTGGTTTTGGTGCTTTGACAGCAGAGGTCTGCGCGGAACGCGCAGGGCTTTTTTTCGCCCTCGTAGCCATATCTCACTCCCTGTTATTTAGTTGGGCGAGAATAGCAGCGAAAGCAGAACTTACAATATGCAGAATTGAATAAGAGCTATGCAAATAAGACGTTCAAAATGCACAACAAAACGTCTATTAACTGGAATTCAGTTAATAGTTAAATCGCCGGAGCCACGCATGATTGTGACTTCATCCGGCCGTGAAACATTCAGCGCTTTGCGGGCCTGTTCATCCAGCATGTCCCGCTCGATTGTCCCATCATGCATAAGTTGGACCTCACGTTCAAGCTCTACGCGCGATGTCTTGACGGCATCGTACTGCGCCCGCAGCAGTTGGGTCTGTTCCTGCAGCTTGATGGTGGAATAGAGACCGTACTCGCCATGATAGGCGTGGAAACCGAAATAGGCGAAAAACATGGCGGCAAGGATAGGCACGACAAGCCGTCCGCGATTGGTTTTCCGTCTTTGTTTTGTCCACATGGCAAATGACCCGAAGGGATGCGGAATCAGGTCACGATGGCCTGATTAGTCACCTGGCCATAAAACAATGTTTTGCTTAACAGCCGATTAAATTCGCCATTTCGCGGGATGCGCCACCCCTACTGAAAACTAAAATGGCGGGCACAGGGCCCGCCATTCCTATCTCATAGCACTCTGACTGAATCAGAGGCTGCGGAAAATTCCACGACCGGCATAGCGGGCCTGCGGTCCGAGTTCCTGCTCGATACGGATCAACTGGTTGTACTTGGCGATCCGGTCGGAGCGGGAAAGCGAGCCGGTCTTGATCTGCCCGCAATTGGTGGCGACGGCGAGATCGGCAATTGTCGAGTCTTCCGTTTCGCCCGAGCGGTGCGACATGACGGCGGTATAGCCGGCGCGATGTGCCGTATCGACCGCATCAAAAGTTTCCGACAGCGTGCCGATCTGGTTGACCTTGACGAGAATGGAATTGGCCACACCCATCTTGATGCCGTCGCGCAGACGGGCAGAATTGGTGACGAACAGATCATCGCCGACGAGCTGGCACTTGTCGCCGATGAGGTCAGTCAGGTATTTCCAGCCTTCCCAGTCATCTTCCGACATGCCGTCTTCGATGCTGATGATCGGATAGTCAGCCGCCAGCTTGGCAAGATACTTCGCCTGGGTCTTCGGATCACGGCTCTTCTTTTCACCTTCGTAGACATAATTGCCGTCTTTGAAGAATTCGGTCGCAGCGCAATCAAGACCGATTGCGATTTCTTCGCCGGGCTTGAAACCAGCCTTCTCGATGGACTCCATGATGAAATCCAGCGCAGCCGGTGCCGACTTCAGGTTCGGCGCGAAACCGCCCTCGTCTCCAACATTGGTGTTGTGACCGGCGTCCTTCAGGCTCTTCTTCAGCGTGTGAAACACTTCTGCGCCATAACGCACGGCTTCCGCGAGCGACGAAGCGCCAACGGGCAGAATCATGAATTCCTGAAAATCGATCGGATTGTCCGCATGCGCGCCGCCATTGATGATGTTCATCATCGGCACTGGCAGGACATGGGCGTTCGGTCCGCCGAGATAGCGATAGAGCGGCAGGCCGGAAGATTCAGCAGCAGCCTTGGCAACGGCGAGCGATACACCGAGAATGGCATTGGCGCCGAGGCGGCTCTTGTTGGGTGTGCCGTCCAGATCGATCATGGTCTTGTCGATGTGAATCTGGTTTTCCGCGTCCAGGCCACCGATCGCATCGAACAATTCACCATTGACGGCATCGACAGCCTTCAGAACGCCCTTGCCAAGATAGCGTGTTCCGCCATCGCGCAGTTCCACGGCTTCGTGTGCACCTGTCGATGCGCCGGAGGGTACCGCAGCGCGGCCCATGGAGCCGTCTTCGAGAATGACATCGACCTCAACAGTCGGGTTCCCGCGACTATCCAGAATTTCACGGCCAATAATATCGACAATAGCAGTCATAAGGCTTTTCCTTCAATTTGCATTGGGCAGCATTCGCCACTGGAATAGCGAATGAAGATGACAAGGAAAATCCCCATAAGGACGAATTCTTGATCAAAACAGAAAAAAGGCCGTCAGAGACGGCCATTTTTCGTATGAGGCGTTCTTTCCACCTTCAAGAACGGTCAGGCCGCCTTGAAATAGGAGAACGAAAGATCGCGCGCCTTGCGCCCGTCATTCTCGGACAGTTCCTTGATCGTATGTGCCGGAGCCTGTTCCAGCTGCGAACGCGTGAACGGAACGACATAGCCGTCATTGTTGGTGTCGTAATCCAGCATCGACCAAGGAACGGCATGGTATTTTTCACCGATACCGAGGAACCCGCCAAAACCGACGACGGCAAACATGATGCCGTCAGCCGCCTTGTCGAGCATGACATCTTCGATCTCGCCGATCTTCTCACCGCCTGTATTATAGACATTGGTGCCGATAACACGGGAAGCGCGGATTGCTGTTGTATGACCTGAATTGGTTGGCATTTGCTCACTCCTTTTCTGTTGTCACTGAAAGGGAAATGGGCAAATCCCATCAAAGTTGCATAAAAATTTCGAGTTTTTCTATGGAACCTTTTTGGCCACCATCAGGCCGACTTGGCGATCCGGTCGAATTCCAGCAGCTTCTCCAGAAGCCTCGGCATCTGGTCGAGCGGCACCATGTTCGGGCCGTCGGATGGTGCATTGTCCGGGTCCTGATGTGTTTCGATGAACAGACCGGCGACACCGACGGCAACGGCTGCACGTGACAGAGTTTCCACGAACTCGCGCTGCCCGCCGGTCGAGCCGCCCTGTCCGCCCGGCTGCTGCACCGAATGGGTGGCATCGAAAATGACCGGTGCACCGAATCCTGCCATGATCGGCAGCGAGCGCATGTCAGACACCAGTGTGTTGTAGCCGAACGACGCACCACGCTCGGTGACCATCACATTCGGATTGCCGCTTTCCGTTACCTTGGCAATGACATTCTTCATGTCCCAGGGTGCCAGGAACTGCCCCTTCTTGATGTTGACCACCTTGCCTGTGTTGGCCGCAGCAATCAGCAAATCTGTCTGACGGCAGAGAAATGCGGGGATCTGCAGCACATCGACGACTTCGCCCAGAATTGCGCATTGCTCTTCCGTATGGACGTCAGTCAAAGTTGGGAGGCCAAACTCCTTTTTGATATCGGCAAAAACCGGAAGCGAATTCTCCAGACCAAAGCCGCGCTTGCCCGTCAGAGACGTGCGGTTCGCCTTGTCAAAACTTGATTTATAGACCAGTCCGATGCCGAGCTTGCCTGTGAGTTCCTTCAACGCGCCGGCCATATCAAACGCGTGCTGGCGGCTCTCCATCTGGCAAGGTCCCGCGATCAGCGAAAACTGAGCAGTGTTGGAAAAGGCAACCGAGCCGGCGGATACTGTAGAATTCAGGGACATCAGGAAGCCTCAAATACAATGGCAGCGCCCTGTCCCGGTGCCTTATGCACAATGAGGCGGGAGCCGCGCTTTTCAGTGGAGATATTGTTGTTGGCGAGCAGAGTTTCAACCGCAGCCAGATCGCGGACACCGACGACGAACGCCTGCAAGCGCAAACCGCGCTCATTTTCTGATGTATTCAGACCGAAGAATGATCGAAGACCTGCGGGCGTCAGGACGGTGATATTGGCATTGGAGGCACGGATATCCATGCCAAATGAATGGGCATTGACGTCGCGTTGGTTGACGAGTTCCTGCAAGGGATACTGAAAATCCGTCGGATTGACTTCCGAAAGCACGATCTCGCGCAGGCCAATCGCACCATTCCGGTGGGTTTGAAGCGCCGTACGATCTACTTTCGGCGCATTCACGCGCTCGCAGGTAAAGAAAAATGCATCAGGTGCCCGCAGATCGGCGGCGAAGGCAAGACGAAAACCCGCCACTCCTTCTGCACCATCGGGCGTTTTGAAGCCACGCGAAAATTCCAGCATCCGGCCCGCAGAAATTCCCGATTGCACAAACGCATCGTGATCTGCCCTTGCATCCTGCGTTCCCATGACCAAGGCAGAAAAACCCTCCTGCCCCTGACGGAAACGATAGGCCTGATCACGGGCAACGAAGACATTGCCGTTGCGCGCCTCGGATTCACAGGTCTCGCGCTGGGCAATGGCCAATGGTTCCAGAAACGTGTCATCGCTGAAGAACACGCAGGCGTTTTCGGTGCCGAACGGGTGGATGCCGACAGGTGCAACAGTAAAGCCGAGTGCGTCAAGACGCAGGCGCGCCGTGTCGAGGTCCAAGACAGGCAGAACCAGATGATCGACAGGCCGGGGTGTGCGGGGTGAAATCGTGGTCATGGGGTAAGGGTGTGCCTCAATGCGAACTGCAATTCAAGCCACACCCCTCTTGTTTCAAACCAACCGGCTCTGATCCATTGCCGCCTGAATGAACGAGGCGAACAATGGATGCGGTTCGAATGGCCGTGATTTCAGTTCCGGATGGTACTGAACGCCGATAAACCATGGATGATCGGGATACTCGATGGTCTCAGGCAGAACACCGTCCGGCGACATGCCGGAGAACACCAGACCGCATTCTTCCAGACGGTCCTTGTAGTCGATGTTCACTTCATAGCGATGACGATGCCGCTCGAATATATCCGTTGTGCCATAGATGTCGGCAATCCGCGTTCCGGATTTCAGCATGGCTTCATAGGCGCCCAGACGCATTGTGCCGCCGAGATCACCGGCCTTGGTGCGCTTCTCCAGCATGTTGCCCTTCAGCCATTCTGTCATCAGACCGACAACCGGTTCGCTCGTCGGGCCGAACTCGCTTGACGACGCCTTTTCGACGCCAGCCAGCGAACGGGCTGCCTCGATGACCGCCATCTGCATGCCGAAGCAGATACCGAAATACGGCACTTTCTTCTCGCGGGCGAATTTTGCCGCCAGAATCTTGCCTTCCGAACCGCGCTCGCCGAAGCCGCCCGGCACCAGAATGCCATGCACCTTCTGCAAGTAAGGGGTCGGATCTTCCTGCTCGAATATTTCCGATTCGATCCAGTCGAGATTGACTTTGACCTTGTTGGCCATACCACCATGATGAAGGGCTTCGATCAACGACTTGTAGGCGTCTTTCAGGCCGGTGTATTTACCGACAACGGCAATCGTGACCTCGCCTTCGGGATTGTGGATGCGGTTGCTGACCTCATCCCAACGCTCCATGCGGGGCTTCGGTGCCGGATCGATACCGAACGCTGCCAGAACTTCCGAATCCAGGCCTTCCCTGTGGTAGGCCATCGGAACATCATAAATTGTATCGACATCCAACGCCTGAATGACCGCGGAGGAGCGGACATTGCAGAACAGCGAAAGCTTGCGGCGTTCGGATTCCGGAATCTCGCGATCGGCGCGAATCAGCAGAATGTCAGGTGCGATACCGATCGAGCGCAATTCCTTGACGGAATGCTGGGTCGGCTTGGTCTTCAGTTCGCCCGCAGCCGGAATATAGGGCATCAGGGTCAGGTGAATATAAACGGCACTGCCGCGCGGCAGATCATTGCCGAGCTGACGGATCGCCTCGAGGAACGGCATCGCTTCGATATCACCGACGGTGCCGCCGATTTCGCACAGGACAAAATCATAGTCCTGATTGCCGTCAACGATGAAGTTCTTGATCTCATCGGTGACGTGCGGAATCACCTGAACAGTCGCGCCGAGGTAATCCCCCCTGCGTTCCTTCTCGATGATGTTCCGGTAAATGCGTCCGGTGGTGATATTGTCCTGCTTGTTGGCAGGACGCCCCGTAAAGCGCTCATAATGACCAAGATCGAGGTCAGTTTCAGCGCCATCGTCGGTCACAAAGACCTCGCCATGCTGATACGGCGACATCGTGCCGGGGTCGACGTTGAGATAAGGATCAAGCTTGCGAATCCGTACACGGTATCCACGAGCCTGAAGGAGGGCTGCCAAAGCAGCTGCGGCGATGCCTTTTCCGAGGGAAGAAACCACGCCGCCAGTGATGAAAACATATCGGGCCATGGGCTTATCTCGTTAGTCCTTTGTGAGTGATTTGGCCACAAAAAAATCGGCATGAAAGCCGTTTTTCCCGTCCCAATATTTTTTTCAAACAAACAAAACGGCCAGACGCGATGTCTGGCCGTTTCAATTCAGCGATGAATAGTTCTTACAGTACAACCACTTCCGTGCCAACACTGACGCGGTTGTAAAGATCGATCACGTGATCATTGACCATACGGAAGCAACCGTTCGAAGCGGAGCTGCCGATTGTCCATGGCTGCACGGTACCGTGAATACGGATATAAGTATCCTTGTTACCCTGCGAAAGGTACAGCGCGCGAGCACCCAGAGGATTGCCAGGACCGCCATCCATGCCATTCTCGTACTTGGCATAGTGATTAGGTTCCCGCTGGATCATTTCCTTGGTGGGAATCCAGCGCGGCCATTCGCGTTTGGTGCGGATTTCAGCAGTACCCTTGAACTCGAGGCCTTCCTTGCCAACAGCAATGCCATAGCGGCGTGCTGTGGTGGATGTCTCAACGAGATAAAGGAACTTTTCCTTGGGATCGATAACGATCGTGCCTGGCTTGTAACCTGTAAAGGATACGTCCTGCGGCAAATACTTCGGATCAAGCGAATAATTGCGCTTGGTCGCTGCTGCCGCACGGGCTGGCTTGCGTACCTGGGAAACCTTGGCAGGCTTTGCCGTGGAAGCGGTTGCTGCCGGATCAATGTTGGCACCATCAGCAGGCGTGGCAGCCGTGTTGGCAATGGTCTGAGCGGATGCCGGTCCGGCCAGCGCCAGAACGGAGATTCCGATAAGCAGAGAGCGACGTGAAATCATAATGTTAGTTCCCGGATAGTATGCATGCGCCATCAGCGGCGCTTGCCAGGCCCCCTAGGCCAAACCTGATTATGGCGATATCCGAAGACTGCTTTCTTCTCAATGCAAATCACCGTGAAGAACAGGGCAGACTGATTCTTCACCTGCAAGGGTTGCGGAAGCGCAACACATTTGCTGCGCGTCTGCATAGAATCACTTCTTCAGCCTGTTACTGCGAATTCGGAACAGGATTGGCAGGCTGAGCCGGCGTGACCGGAGCAGATGGCGCTGGCGCAGTTGATTCGGCGGGCGCAGGCGCACCCGAAGCCGGAGCATTTGCATCCGATGCAGGCGGCGTCGTAGCTGGCGCACCCGGGAGCTGATTGAGAATACCACCGCTACCCGCTGGCTGTCCGCCTGTCGCAGGCTGTCCGCCCGTTGTCGCCGGGATACGGTTCAGAATATCCGTCGGGCTTTCCGCATAACGCGACATGATGCCCAATGCCAAAGACGTGATAAAGAAACCTGTTGCAAGAATTGCCGTGGCGCGTGTGAGCACATTGGCTGCACCGCGCGCGCTCATGAAACCGGAGCCGCCGCCAATTCCAAGACCACCACCTTCGGAGCGCTGCATGAGCACAACTCCAACGAGGGCAAGTACAATCAGAAGATGAATGACGATAACGACGGTTTGCATGGGGTATTTTCTGCTTTCTAGGTGTCGGACGCGGCTCTTTACACCGTATCTTGCAATAAACCAAGCCCGTCAGTTGACAGTTTTCTCGGCAGTTCGGGGCTTCTGGTGTGGTTCAGAGCGAATGATATGCTTCACAGATGGCCAGGAAGTCCGTCGCTTTCAAGCTCGCGCCGCCAACAAGTGCGCCATCGACGTTCTCGATACCGAGAAGCTCAACGGCATTGGACGGCTTTACGGAGCCACCATAGAGAATGCGCAGTTTCGCGCCCTCCGCACCAAAACGCTTGACCAGAGCGGCGCGGATCGATGCGTGCACCTCCCGAACGTCGCCGGCAGTGGGCGTCAGGCCGGTGCCGATCGCCCACACCGGCTCATAGGCAACAACGCAGTTGGCTGCCGTTGCGCTATCGGGAATAGAACCGGCGAGCTGTGTCGCAATGATATCAAGTGTGGCACCGGCCTTGCGTTGCGCTTCGGTCTCGCCAATGCAGATGATGGCGACCAGTCCTGCGTTCCACGCGGCGATTGCCTTGTCATGCACGATCGCATCCGTCTCGCCGTGATCCGTGCGGCGTTCCGAATGCCCGACAATAACGTGCGATGCACCGGCATCCCTGAGCATGTCAGCAGAGACGTCGCCCGTGTGCGCGCCGGACTTTTTCGCATGGCAATCCTCGCCGCCAATGTGGAGCGCCTCGCCTTCCACGGACTGGGCAGCGCGGAAGACAAGTGTCGCTGGTACGCAGATCAGCGCGTCGATCGTCTCGCCAATCGCCGAATTCGGCCGGTTGACGATGATCCGCAGTTCATCCAGAGACTCTCCCGTCCCGTTCATTTTCCAGTTACCAGCGACGAGTGGACGGACATCAGGGGTCATTCGGCGTTCCTCAACACGATAGATTTGATGATTTCTCGGTCTTTTGATTGTCTGACTAGCAAATTCACTTGATAAAGCAATCGACACAAGCCCTTCATGACGCTATTCCCCTAAGCAATTCAATTTGAGCCTCATACTGTTACGGTGACTTTCTATGCTCGATTCCTTGCGCGACGTGGCCCAGACCTGGGTAGCCAAGCTGCTTCTTGCTCTTCTTGGCGTCAGTTTTGTTGGCTGGGGCGTGTCCAATACAATTCTCAGTGCCGTCGGCAACGGTTCGGCTATCAGTGCCGGCAGCTCGAAAGTATCACCGGTCGAGTATCGCCTCGCCTATGATCGCCAGCTGGCATCGTTGCAGCAGCGTTTTGGACAGCGCTTCACGCGGGAACAGGCGGATGCCATCGGTGTGAGCAATCAAGTTCAGTCGCAACTTGTAGCCGGCGTCGTGCTCGACGAAGAGGCACGCAAGATGTCGCTTGGTCTGTCCAAGGACCGCCTTGCCCAGCTTGCTGCCGAAGACCCGGCTTTTCAGGGGCCGGACGGCCGTTTCAACCCCGGACAGTTTGACCTCGTGCTGCGCAATGCAGGCATGACGCCCCAGGGTTACCTCGACAGCCGCAGCAAGATTGCGCGCCGCCAGCAGATTGTTGAAGCCGTGGCTGACGGTATCACCGTGCCGAACACATTGCTGAAAGCGGTTGCGACCTACAAGGGTGAATCGCGCACGATCGATTACGTGTCGATGCCGAAATCATTCATCACGGATATCCCGGCGCCCAGCGATGCGGATCTGAAAACCTATTTCGACGCGAACAAGGAAGCCTATGGTGCGCCGCAGTACCGTAAGATCACCTATGTAAAGCTCGAACCCAAGGATATTGCCGACGAGGCTTCCGTATCGCCGGAAGAGATCAAGGCCGAATACGACAAGAACATAGCCCGTTACACCTCACCTGAAACCCGCACCATCGAACAGTTGACCTTTGCCAACGCCGATGCGGCCAAGGCGGCCCATGACAGGCTTGCCGCAGGCACCCCGTTCGAGGATGAGGTCAAGGCCGAAGGCAAGAGCATGAACGACGTGCGCCTTGGCACTTTCCAGCGCAATGCCCTGCCCGACCAGACAATTTCCGATGCGATTTTCAAACTGCAGGCCGGAAATGTGAGTGACGTAATTACCGGCGCCTTCGGTCCGGTGATTGTCCGGGTAACTGCCGCTGCGCCTGAGGTGGTCAAGCCGCTCGCTGAAGTCGAGAAGGACATTCGCGAGACGATTGCCCTCACCCTTGCCGCTTCATCGGTCATGTCAGTGCATGATGCCTATGAAAATGCCCGCGCCGATGGCACGAGCATGGCGGATGCTGCTGCCAAGCAGAACCTCAAGATGGTCACTATTGATGCTGTCGATCAGTCCGGACGCGGGCCGGACGAGAAGGAAATTCCCAACATTCCATTCGGTGAGAACCTTCTGGCCGCTGCTTTCCTTGCCGATCAGGGTTTTGACAACGAACCGCTGAACGTCGGGTCGAACAGCTTCCTCTGGTATGACGTAGCGGGCATCACGCCTGCACGTGATCGCACTCTTGACGAAGTTAAGGCTCGCGTGACGGAAAACTGGCGGACTGCCGAACTTGAAAAGCGCCTCAACGAAAAAGCCGAGGAAGTTCGCAAACGTGTTGCCTCAGGAACGTCGCTCGACGATATTGCCGCGGAATTCAAGTTCACCAAGGAAACCAAACGCGGCATCACCCGACAGTCGAAGGATACCGACCTGGGTGAAGGCGGCGTGGCGTCGGTGTTTGACGGCCCGAACGGCCTGGTTGGCGTCACCGAATCGGCGGCCGATCAATCAAAGCTGATCTTCAAGGTCACGGAATCGATCGAGCCGTTGAATGTGGGACCGGACTCACTCAGCAAGGCCGAGAAAGATTCGTTCACCTCGCGTCTGTCAGATGATCTGCTGGACCAATTGGTCATGCAGTTGCAGACGGTCTACCCCGTATCTATCAACAAAACCGTTATTGATCAGGCGCTTGCCCGCCAGTGATTGCTGTGAGACCTAGGAATGGCTGAACTGAAACGTTTCATCGGCATTGCGGCCGCGGGAAAGGTACTTTCCCGCGAGGAAGCCGTCGAGGCTTTCGACATCATGATGTCGGGACAGGCAACCCCGGCACAAATCGGTGCTCTGCTGATGGCGCTGCGCGTGCGCGGCGAACAGGTCGACGAAATTGCCGGCGCTGTCTCTGCGATGCGCTCGAAGATGCTGACCGTCAAAGCCGTGCCCGGCGCGATTGATATTGTTGGCACCGGCGGCGACCAGTCGGGTTCATATAACGTTTCAACATGCGCGGCCTTTGTCGCCGCCGGAGCCGGTGTGCCGGTTGCCAAACACGGCAATCGCGCCCTGTCGTCGCGCTCGGGTGCGGCCGACACGCTTGCGGCACTCGGCATCAACATCGAGATTGGCCCGGACCTGATCTCCACCTGTATCAGGGAGGCCGGCATTGGCTTCATGTTCGCGCCGTCCCATCATCCGGCGATGAAACATGTGGGGCCCGCCCGCGTTGAGTTGGGCACGCGGACGATTTTCAACCTTCTCGGCCCTTTGACCAATCCGGCCGGCGTTACCCGCCAGCTGGTCGGCGTCTACGCGCCGGAATGGGTTGAACCCATCGCGCAGGTACTCAAAAACCTTGGTTCTGAATCCGTATGGGTCGTGCACGGCGACGGGCTCGACGAAATCACCACGGCGGGCGTCACCAAAGTTGCGGCGCTCGAGAACGGCGCTATCCGAACCTTCGAGATCCAACCGGAAGCATTTGGACTGCGGCTCGTTGATCCGCAGGATCTCAAAGGTGGAACGGCCGACGAGAATGCGGTCTCGCTGCTGTCGGTTCTCGACGGCGCGCATGGTGCCTATCGCGATATCACCCTGTTCAACGCGGGCGCCGGATTGGTGGTGGCAGGCGTTGCGGACGACCTGAAAACAGGCATCGGCATGGCCGCCCATTCAATCGACAGCGGCGCAGCCCGGAATGTGCTAAAGAAGCTCATCCATATATCCAACAGCGAGGCGATCTGAGCATGGTTGATATTCTTCGCAAGATCGAAGCCTACAAGCGTGAAGAGATTGCCGCGGCCAAGGCGCGTCTGACCGTTGACGAACTCAAGGCCCGGATCAGGGATCAGGATGCGCCGCGCGGCTTCCTTGACGCTTTGCGCCGGAAACGCACTGCGAATGAATTCGGCCTGATCGCGGAGATCAAGAAGGCCAGTCCGTCAAAAGGTTTGATTCGCCCTGATTTCGATCCACCCGCGTTGGCGAAAGCCTATGAACAGGGCGGCGCGGCCTGTCTTTCCGTGCTGACCGATGCACCGTCGTTTCAGGGTGCACCGGAGTTTCTGACAGCAGCCCGCGCTGCCGTCAGCCTGCCTGCGCTGCGCAAGGATTTTCTCTTCGATACCTATCAGGTGTTTGAAGCCCGCAGCTGGGGCGCCGATTGCATCCTGATCATCATGGCCGGCGTCGACGATGCCTTGGCCAAGGGGCTTGAAGACACAGCCATGGCACTTGATATGGATGTCCTGGTCGAGGTACACGACGAAGCTGAAATGGAGCGGGCCCTGAAGCTCGCCTCACCTCTTCTCGGCATCAACAACCGCGACCTGCGGACATTCAACGTGGACCTCGCCGTTTCCGAACGGTTGGCCAAGATGGTGCCCGTGGACAAGCTGCTCGTCAGCGAAAGCGGCGTATTCACCCATGCGGATTGCCAGCGTCTTGCCAAATCAAATATTGGAACATTCCTCGTTGGCGAAAGCCTGATGCGCCAGAGCGATGTCGCGGCCGCGGCACACACGCTTCTGCACGGCCCATCGGACCAGCAGACAAGCGCCGCATGACAACCGCGCCCAAGCTGACCCATCTCGACAGCACCGGCGCCGCGCATATGGTGGATGTCGGCAACAAGACCGAGACCGAACGGATTGCTGTAGCCGAGGGTTCAATACGCATGCGTGCGGAGACGCTCGACCTGATCCTTTCGGGCAATGCCAAAAAGGGCGATGTCATCGGCACCGCGCGCATTGCCGGGATCATGGCTGCCAAGAAAACCCACGATCTCATTCCGCTCTGCCACCCCCTGCTTTTGAGCAAGATCACCGTCGATATCGATGCGGATTCCTCGCTGCCGGGCCTGCGGGTCCGCGCCACGGTCAAATTGACAGGTAAAACGGGTGTCGAAATGGAAGCACTTACCGCCGTTTCCCTTGCATGCTTGACCGTCTATGACATGGCAAAAGCTGCCGACAAGGGCATGATAATTCAGGATATTCGCCTGTTGCAGAAATCAGGCGGCAAATCCGGCGACTGGTCCGCAGAAACATCAGACGGGAATTGAACCATGGCAGGCCTTCTTCCGGTTGACGAAGCGCTGCGGCGCATCCTTGCCAATGTCCAACTGCTGGAATCAGAGACTGTAACGCTTGGCGAAGCCGGTAGCCGTGTGCTGGCTGCCGATCTGCACGCCAAACGCCAGCAGCCGCCGTTTGCCGCCTCAGCCATGGATGGTTACGCCCTTCGTGCAGCCGATGTCGTCAATGTGCCTGTCCGCCTGAAGCTTGTGGGTCAATCTGCAGCCGGTCATGCCTTCCAGGGGTTGGTCAATGCGGGCGAAGCCGTGCGCATTTTCACCGGCGCGCCGGTGCCGGAAGGTGCGGACAGTGTGGTCATTCAGGAAAACACTGTTGCCCATGGCGCGGAAGTTGAAATTGTCGAGACGATCGCCCTTCGCCGCAACATCCGCAAGGCTGGCCTTGATTTCAACAAGGGCGATGTCTTGCTCGATGCTGGCCGCCAGCTCGATTCATCCGCGCTCGCTCTTGCTGCATCCGCCGACCATCCGCAACTGTCCGTCATCCGGCGTCCGCGCGTGGCCATTCTGGCGACGGGTGATGAACTCGTCAGTCCCGGCGAACCCTATCGTCCGGATCAGATCATTGCATCCAACAGCTTCGGCCTTGCGGAAATCGTCCGCAATGCGGGCGGTATCGCCATCGATCTTGGTATTGCGGAAGACAGTCTGGAAGCACTGAGCCAGGCATTGGATCGTGCTATTGCCGCCAAGGCCGACATTCTGGTGACGCTCGGTGGTGCTTCTGTCGGCGATCATGATCTGGTGCAGCCAGCGCTGGCGGCACGTGGCATGGAACTGGATTTCTGGAAGATTGCCCTGCGCCCCGGCAAACCGCTGATGTTTGGTCATCTTCAGGGTATGCGCATCCTCGGTTTGCCCGGCAATCCCGTATCGAGCCTGATCTGCGCGCATATTTTCCTGACGCCACTCATTCGTGCATTCATGGGCCTGCCGCATGCGCCGGATCTGCGTGCCGCTGTGCTTGGTGCAGAGATGAATATCAATGACCAGAGGCAGGACTACGTTCGTGCCCGAATCGTCACAAGCGCTGATGGCACGCTGACGGCAACGCCGTTCGAACTACAGGATTCCTCCATGCTGAAATTTCTCGCCGATGCCAACGGCCTGATCATCCGTGAGCCGCATGCACCGTCCCTGCCGGCCGGATCGCCCTGCACCATTCTGATGTTGCGATAGGTTTGAAACCGGACCTCTGGAGTCATGGGTCAGTCCACAACTCCAGAGCGGTATTTGCCTGAGAGCAACCCAAGGCAATCTGCAACTCATATCAAGCGGTTAACCGGTGTTCCTTCCGGTCGCTTTCAGTCACATTGGCAAGATCTATCGCCTTTTGCAACTTAGCCGCGTGACGGAAAGAAGGCTCGAGCGTCGTACCGAGCTTTACGGCTTCGACAAAACGCTGATAGTTGGTTGCCACAGGTTCTACTTCAACCTCTTTCCACGTCGCCGTCTCGACGTCTTCACCAAGGCATACTGACAGCTTTGAACCATCATGGCGATGCACCACCTCAAATGCGCCGTTGTCACCATAGACGCGCAAACGCAACTCATTGACATGGCCCGTCGCCCAGCGGCTGGAATGCACGACGCCAAGCGCGCCATTGGTAAAGCTTACCGTCATGGTGAAGCTGTCATTGGCATCCAGTTCATATTCGCCGATGCGATTGCCTTCCGCCTTATCAAAGGCTTTGAGACGGCAGAAAACCTCGTCGATCTCCGTGTCGGTGCCGTAAACAACGAAATCCAGAATATGTACGCCGACGTCGCCGAGTGTGCCGTTGGACCCATGTTTTTTTGACAAGCGCCAGAGCCAGCGGCTTTCCGTCTGCCAGTCGCCCCACATTTTCGAGACAAGCCAGCTCTGCAGATAGGACGCCTCCACATGCTTGACCTTGCCAATCTGGCCACTCGTGACCAGATTGCGTGCGGCCTGAAGCTGCGCGACATTACGATAGGTCAGGTTCACCATGCCGACAAGATTGGCAGCTTCAACCTTGTCCGCCATTTCGGCGGCGTCTTCGTAATTGGCTGCAAGCGGCTTCTCGCAGAACACGTGTTTGCCGGCAGCGATGCATTGCAATGTTGTGTCGTGGTGGATGCTATCGGGCGTGACGTTCGCTACCGAATCAAACTCGCCCCATGCCAACGCATCTTCGAGCGATGTGAAGGCCCGTTCAATACCGTATTCAGCGCGAAATGCTTCCGCCCGGCCCGGATCGACATCTACCGCGCCAGCCAGCGTTACACCTTCTATTTCAGCGAAATTCCGGGCGTGGGAATTGGCCATACTGCCGGTACCCAAGATCAAGAGACGCATTGGTCCAGTCCTTCAAAATGAATGTGCCGCACGCTGCAACGGGTGACGGCATCGATATGACAGCTGTTTGCGGACGGCCGCGTGAACGGCCATCCTTGATCAGGTCGGACGTCTAGCGGAAACCTTCCTCACCAGATTCATGTAGGCTGCCACCGCGCGCGGTGATGGGCTCGATCGCCTTGTCAACCGGTGTGTTCGGCGCTGTGTTGAGCTCCGGATAGCGGTTGGGATTGTAAGCCCAGTTCACCGCATTGCGCAGCACCAGCCCGACAGTCTCGTCGTGATAAGTCGGATAGGTTTCGTGGCCCGGACGGAAATAGAATACGTTGCCGGCGCCCTTGCGGTAGGTCAGGCCGGAACGGAACACTTCGCCGCCCTGGAACCAGGATACGAAGATTGTTTCGAGCGGTTCCGGCACGGAGAATGGTTCACCATACATCTCTTCGTTTTCAAGCTCGAAATAGCGCGGCAGGCCCTTGGCGATGGGATGGCCCGGATTGACGACCCAGAGCCGCTCGCGCTCGCCGGCTTCGCGCCAGTGCAGCGCACAGGGCGAACCCATGAGGCGCTTGAAGATCTTGGAAAAATGTCCGGAGTGCAGGACGATGATGCCCATGCCTTCCCAGACGCGCTTGGCCACGCGTTCGACCACCTCATCGGAGACATCCCCGTGTGCGCGATGACCCCACCAGATGAGAACATCGGTTTCCTCAAGCACCTTGTCCGTCAGGCCGTGTTCGGGTTCCTGCAGCGTGGTTGTCTTGACCGAGATGTTGCTGTCGGACTTCAAAAGCTTGGCAATCTGGTTGTGCATGCCTTCAGGGTAGATTTCAGCGACGGTCTTGTTCATCTTCTCATGAACATTTTCGCCCCAGACGAGCGTGCGGATGGTCATTTGTGTCTTCCTATTCATTGCATATGCGTGTTGGGAGGATGCGTGTGTTCGGTCTTCAGTTTGACGCTGCCGGCCTGCCTGACTGATCAAAGCGGTGGACATTGTCGTTGATCGGCGAAATGTAGAGCAGTTCGCCGGGCTGCTGGCTTGCAGTTCCGTCCTGTCTGACGACAAGCGGGTCCTTCGCGCCAATATCAATATAGAGATAGGTTTCGGAGCCGAGGTTTTCGGACAGGATCAGCTTGCCGTTCCATGCGCCGTCCTTCGGCCGGATCTCCAGATGCTCCGGGCGAACGCCGAGTGTGTGGGCTCGGTAGGTATCCGCGTGCTTCTCAGTGAGAAAGTTCATTTTGGGTGACCCGATGAAACCCGCGACGAAAACCGATTGCGGCTTTTCATACAGCTCGAGCGGCGTGCCAACCTGCTCGACGATACCATCGCGCAGCACGCAGATCCGGTCGGCAAGCGTCATGGCCTCAACCTGATCATGAGTGACGTAGATCATTGTGGTCTCGTGCATTTTGGCATGCAGTTTGGCGATCTCAAGCCGCGTTTGCACGCGCAGAGCCGCATCGAGATTGGAAAGCGGTTCATCGAAGAGGAAGACTTTGGGGTCACGTACAATGGCCCGTCCGATGGCCACGCGCTGGCGCTGACCGCCGGAAAGCTGTTTCGGCAGGCGATCAAGATAGGCGGTGATCTGCAGCATTTCCGCCGCCTCATTCACGCGCCGCCTGATCTCGTCGGTGCCGCCTTTGGCGAGCTTCAGACCGAAGGCCATATTGTCGAACACTGTCATATGCGGATAGAGCGCATAGGACTGAAACACCATGGCAATACCGCGCTGCGACGGGGTCAGGCTGTTGACCACCTTGTCATCAAAGGCAAGCGTACCGGCGGTGATATCTTCAAGACCGGCAATCAGGCGCAGCAACGTCGACTTCCCGCAACCGGAAGGTCCGACGAAAACCATGAACTCGCTGGGACTGATTTCAAGATCGACCCCCTTGATCACGTCGAACGTACCGAAGGACTTGCGAATGTTATTGAGATGAATAGCTGTCATTTAAGTTACCCCTTGACGCCGCCGGCGGTTAGACCGGAAATGATCTTGCGTTGGAAAATCAGGACGAGAACAACGAGCGGCACCGTCACAATGACGGATGCGGCCATGATCGTGCCCCACGGGATTTCATGTGCGCTGGCTCCCGACAGAAGTGCGATGGTGACCGGCACCGTGCGTACCTCCGTCGAAGAGGTGAACGTGAGTGCGAAGAGGAACTCGTTCCATGCCGCAATGAAGGCGAGCAATCCAGTCGTCACCATCGCCGGCCACATCAAAGGCAGGAAAACCTTTGTTATGATGACCCAGGGTGTTGCGCCGTCGACAATCGCCGCTTCCTCTATTTCGATAGGCAGATCACGCATGAATGTTGTCAGCACCCAGACTGTGAATGGCAATGTGAAAATCGTATAGGAGAAAACGAGGCTCCACAGCGTGTTGTAGAGGCCGAGAAAGCGCACGACTTCAAACAGCCCCGCCAAGACGGCGATCTGCGGGAACATCGACACCGACAGGATGGTCAGCAGCAGGAGCGAACGGCCGCGAAACCGCACACGGGCCAGCGCAAAGGATGCCGTGACTGCTATCAGCAGTGCCAGCAGAACCACCAGTGTCGACACAATGAGCGAATTGAGCAGGTTGCGGGTGAAACTGCCGGCGTTGATGACCGATACGTAGTTTTCCAGAGAGAACGTGGATGGAAAATACTCGACGGTGAACAGGTTGCTGCCGGTTTTGAAACTGGTGATGATCGCGTAGTAGAATGGAAAGACCGCCAGCACGACAATCAGGGTCACAAGCGCATAAAACGCCGTATTCTTGGTGAGATTCCAGATCATCAGCGGTCTCCTCCATCGAGGCGCACGCGGCCTAGCCAGATCGCCAGCACAGTCATCAGGGCAATCACCAGGAAAAGCAGCGTCGATTGTGCCGAGCCATAGGCAAACTTGTCGAACTCGATGAGATTTTCACGCGCCAATACGGACATGGTCTTTGTCTGGGAACTGTTGGGTGTCAAAACATAGATCAGGTCGAAAATGCGCATGGCATCGAGCAGGCGGAAAATGATGGCGACCATCAATGCCGGTTTGATGAGCGGCAAGGTAATGCGAAAGAACTGGCGGATCGGATGCACGCCATCGATATGCGCCGCTTCATATATGTCTTTGGGTACCATCTGCAGGCCCGCCAGAATGAGCAGTGCCATGAAAGGCGTGGTTTTCCAGACATCGACGATCAATACCGCAGTCATCGCGGTATCGGCGCTTGCGGTCCACGCAATCGGCTGGCTGATAAAACCAAGACGCATGAAAAGATCGTTGAGAATACCAAACTGGTCGTTCAGCATCCAGCCCCAGAGACGGGCGGACACGATGGTCGGGATCGCCCATGGAATGAGAATGGCAGCGCGGACAATGCCCCTGCCCTTGAACTCGGCATTGAGAACGAGCGCGACGATCATGCCGAAGAAGGCTTCAAGCGCGACGGAGATGATGCTGAACCGCACCGTATTCCAAACGGCGTTCCACCATGTTGGATCGACCAGGAGGCCTGAATAGATCGTCCGGCCGCTTTTCAACTGGATCCACGAGAAATAGTTCTTGAATCCCACCCATTTTGCCGCGCTCATATTGGTCAGCGAGGCATCGGTGAAGGAGAAGTAGATTGTCCGAAGCAATGGCCAGCCGGCAACGATGGCCAGGGCAACAATCATCGGAATGAGAAACAGCTGCGCCGAGCGGGCGCGCTGGCGCATAAGCTCTGAACGTGCGGTGGAAGGCGTCATATTCGTTTTCCTGCCCGTATGGTTCTGGGTGAAGCGAAAGCGTCAGGCAAACGGTGCGAACGGGGTTCGGGAGGTAATGAACGCCATCCGCACCGTGCCCTTCTGCTGGCAGAGGACTACCAGCTGTCTCCCTTGAGTTCGGTGAGCTTGGCTTCCAGAAGCTCGAGATTTTCGGCAGCGGTGCCATTGCCCGACAATGTATCGTGCACGGCACTCCAGAACATGTTGGACACTTCGTTGTATTTCACCTTTGTCGGCGCCGACGGGCGCGGAACGGCATTTTCAAATACCGCTTTCCAGTTCGGAATGAGCGGCTGTGCCGCGGCGATATCCTTGTCGTCGTACAGCGACTTGATGGTCGGCATGCTGGCCTGCGAAATCGCCCGTGCTTTCTGCTGTTCCGGCGAGCCAAGGAACATGGCAAGTTTGATCGCCTCTTCGGGCGCCTTCGAATACTTCGAAACCGCGAGATTCCAGCCGCCGAGCGTTGCTGCCGAGTTTTGCCCTTCCTTGCCGCTTGGCAAAGGCGCCACGTCAAATTTGCCCTTGATGGCACTGCCGTCGGCACCGGCCAACGCATAAGCATAGGGCCAGTTGCGCATGAAAACAGAATTGCCGGTCTGCCAGACGCCGCGTGCCTCTTCTTCCGTATAGGCAAGTACCCCCTTCGGCGAGATCGTATCGACCCAGCCCTTGGCGCGATCAATGGCGGCAGCAGCATCGGGGTTGTTGATCGAAATCGTGCCGTCAGCCTCAACGACCTGGCCACCGCCCGAGGACTTTATCCATTCAAGCGCGTTGCAGGTCAGCCCCTCATAGGCATTGGCCTGAAAGACAAAGCCATAGATGCCCTTGTTGCCTGCCGTACGCTCGCCATCCTGAATTTCCTTGGCGGTTGCCGCCATCTCGTCCCAGGTCTTTGGTACCGGCTTCTTGTACTTCTCAAGCAGGTCCTTGCGGTAATAAAGCGCCGGTGCATCCGTGAACATGGGCAGCGCGACCAGTTTGCCATCCACGGTCTGGCTTTCGATGATCGAGGGAATATGCTGGTCGATGACGTCTTTGGCGGCTGCCTTCAGATCGAGAAACTGGTCGGCCAGCTGCGGCGCCCAGATCACGTCGGTGCGATATACGTCGATATCGGAGTTTCCTGCCGCTAGCCAAAGGCGATACTGGCCGAAATTGTCGGAACTGTTGGCCGGCATGGCCACAATCGAAACCTTGTTTCCGGTTTCTTTCTCGAACTGATCGAGCTGCTTGCGCAGGAACTCGCGTCCATTGCCGGTATCACCGGATACAATCGCAAGATTGGCGGCAAAAGCCCCCGATGCCAGCAATGTCGTGGTCAAAAGGGTCGCAATAAATGACTTGGCTTTCATGATTTCCTCCCAAAAACCGAAATGGAATCGGGCCCCGGCGCATCGCAATAATGCCAGATCCCCTCTCAAAATTCCTCCTGAAGCGCTTTGGAAATTTCTTGAAAAATAGATATTCAAAGCGCTTTGAGCGAAAAATGACAAAGGCCTTTTCAACTGTCAAGCCGCAAATTGGTGGCAGCCTGTATCTTCGCCATCAAAAATCCTGATAATTCGCAGTATTATTATTGAATAACAATATACTAGTGCGATTTTCCAATCGCGTAAAACCCGCACGCCACCCTGTTGAAACAAGGTCCTGATAACCAAAGATCACAATATTGAGAGGATTTCTCCAAAGCGCTTTGAATTTATGCTCTGGTGATGTTTACTGTTTGGAGTCATATCTGCGCTGCGGACGGGTCATTCCGGTAACCGGAACGTTTCCCCCGCCTGCCTGATTTGGATTATGTACTGGATTGCTTGCCATGAAACTCAAGGAACTGGCCGAAGAACTGGGACTCTCGCAAACGACTGTCAGTCGCGCCCTGAACGGCTATCCCGAAGTCAACAAGGCGACACGCGAACGTGTCAGCGAGGCTGCCCTCAAGTTCGGGTATAGTGCCAATGCCAATGCCCGCCGTCTTGCCATCGGCCGCATCGGTGCGATCGGCATTCTCATGCCGCGCGACCGCAGCGAACGTTTCGGTCCCCACACGAGCGAGTTTTTTTCCGGTCTGGCCGAGCAGCTTTCGCGCGATGAGATGGATCTGCTGATGAGCCCGAGTATCAACAATGATGAGCTTGCGGCTTACAAGCGGCTGATTTCCAGCAAGCGCGTGGACGGTATTATCGTGACCGGCCCTACCCTGATGGATGAGCGTGTCGCCATGCTCACGGAAGCAAAATTTCCTTTTGTGCTGCACGGGCGAACCAACATTGCGGCACCGCACGCCTGGCTTGACATCGACAATGCCGGTGCGTTCCGGCAGGCGGCAACCCATCTGATCGATATCGGCCACCGGCATATCGCGATGATCGACGGACTGAAGGGGCATACGTTCTCCGAGCACCGGGAGACGGGTTATCGTGAAGCATTGCTGGAGCGCGGTATTCCCGTTGATCCGCGTTTTATCGTGCATGAGCGGTTTTCCGACGAGACAGGTTTTCACGAGGCGCAGCGCCTTTTGTCCTATACGCCGCACCCGACAGCCATCCTTGCCGGTTCGATGATGACGGCGCTGGGCGTTTTTCGCGCGATCCGCTCAAAGGGCTATGAACTGGGCAAGGAAGTGTCCGTCGTTGCCCATGACGACGTGTTCCCCTATCTCAACGCCAGCAACATGGTCCCGGCCATGACCACAACGCGGTCGTCAATCCGCTCCGCTGGTTCGCGCATTGCCGAACTGCTGGTGCGCGTGCTCGATGGCGAGCCGGTCGAGAGCATTCATGAGATATGGCCGGTCGAGCTTATCCTGCGCCAATCGAGCGGACCGCCAGTCGCCCCGCGCCGTTGAGACGGCCTACCCGAGTTCGAATGTTGTAATACCAAAAATCCTGTCGAGCGGCAGTTCAGGCGCCGGCCCGCGATACATCCGCGCGGTTTCGAAAACCGGTGTCAGACCATAGCGTTCGCAAAGACCCCGGGCGGTCGCATTGGGTCCGGGAATATCCAGAAAGACCGGCTTATCTCCGGCCTCTGCGGCCAGCGATTGAAAAAGCCCGTCAGCAATCTCTGCTGTTTCGGCGAACAACGGACCAATCTTGTAGCCCTGCCGGCATTCACGCACGACGCCGTATCCCGCAATCCTGCCATCCACAATCCAGGCCATTCCCTGCCTCGACGCACACAACCCCAGCCACGCACGAATGAAAGAACTGCGGGGCTCAGGATTAAATCCGCTGTCGTAGGCTGACACGGCATCGGTCAGCCCCCCATCAATGGCAACTATCTCTTTGTTTTTGGGCGCCGCACAGTTTGGAACACCCCCAAAACGGTAATTCGCGTGGGCATAGGCGAACCCGGATTTGCGGTAATTCTCCTGCTGGGCAATGACACCGTCGAGACCGATGGTCTGCCCCGCAAATCCGTTCAGTACACTCTGCCAGAGTGTCCACCCCAAACCCTGGCCGCGCCATTGCGGGTGAACCATATAGAAACCGAGGAAAGCGTAATTGCGCCCATAACGCACCAGTGAGATCGCCGCCGCCAGTTCACCGTTGATCTCCAGTACATGATAGCCGTCAGGGTCGCTGGCCCAGAATACGCCCGCATCATCCAAGCCGGGATTCCAGCCCTCGGCCGCCGCCCAGTCGATGATGGTGGCAATATCCGGGCGACCGGCGATTCTTGTGATGGATGTCATCCTGCATGACCTGGGATCGGGACTCAGTAATGTGGCCGAAATGGTATGAGGCCATTTGCTCGGATACAAGGAGCAAAGGCGATGGCAATGTGGTTCATTCTCGGGCCTTTGCAACGAAGTAGCCGGGTAAATGGAGCCGCTCGGCTCGGGAAGTGCCCTCGCCCTTTGCATCTCTCCTCGCATTCTTTGCCGTTTCAGGCGCCATTTCCGCGTACAACGCTACCGACGCGCCTTTCCGCGGTGAGGAACACAATCGGTCTTCTTCATAGGATGCAACGGAATATTAAGCACTTGTAGAACAATGCTGGAACAGATAGTGTTTGTTCTGGGTTTGTTTTTCCGATTCCCTGCTAAAGGATCGCCGATGCTCACGCGTAAACAACATGAACTTCTTCTCTTCATTCACGAGCGTCTGAAGGAGACAGGCATTCCGCCATCCTTCGACGAAATGAAGGATGCGCTGGATCTGGCCTCCAAATCCGGCATTCACCGGCTGATCACTGCGCTGGAAGAGCGCGGCTTCATTCGCCGGCTTGCCAATAGGGCACGCGCGCTGGAAGTCCTGCGGCTGCCGGACTCCATAGCTCCAGGGCTTAACGCTCAGAGAAAATTTGAACCAAGCGTGATCGAAGGCAGTCTCGGGCGCAACGTTGCCCCGCCAAAGCAGCAGCCGCGCGCCTCCAATGATATGGATATGCCTGCCAATGTAAGCATTCCCGTCATGGGCCGGATCGCCGCCGGTGTGCCGATCTCCGCCATCCAGAATCAGACCCACATGCTGAGCCTTCCGCCTGATATGATCGGTAGCGGCGAACATTACGCGCTTGAGGTCAAGGGCGACTCGATGATCGAGGCCGGTATTTTTGACGGCGATACCGTGGTCATCAAGCGTGGTGACACCGCAAGTCCCGGTGAAATCATCGTGGCACTTGTCGATGACGAAGAAGCGACGCTGAAGCGTTTTCGCCGCAAGGGCGCCTCGATTGCACTGGAAGCAGCCAATCCTGCCTATGAAACACGCATTTTCGGACCGGATCGCGTGCGGGTACAGGGCAAGCTTGTCGGACTGATCCGACGCTACTGATCCGCTTCAGCATCCCGTCCGGAATTGGTCGGGATGTCCTTGGCAGGTTGAGAATTGCGGTTGCGTTCCGGCAGGTTGCGTGCCGCATTCGAATGAATGCGATACGTGTTCCATGGCCGCTCGGGTGGCCCTATTGCATAGGTCAAATCAGCTGACAGCAGTCTTTGATTCACGATTTCCTCCACTTTTGCGGTATCGGACAGATCGTCCTGCCCTTGTTTGATGGAGCCGAACCTGATCTCGGCGGCGCCGTGCAGAGCCAAATCCCGCCGCGAAATCACCATTGCACCGGGTGCCTCGCAATCGCTCTGCGCATCGGCAAACCCCAGGACAACAATATGAGCCTCGCTGCAGGCAGCATGCTTTTGCGTAGGGTCATCCGTATAGGCGATGATAAGGCCGCCCGGTTCGCGGGCGATGCAGAGCTTGTTGGCGCATTCAAAAGCCCCCTCTACCGGTTTTTTGCCTCCATCCATGGGCTTGACGATCTGTTCAAGCCCATAGCCCTGCAGCCAGTTGTTCAAGGAGAAGGTACCGCCCTGTGCGCGATTGATCATCAGCACAGCTCCATTGCGCACACCGACCAGCCTGCCATCCTCGGACAGGACGATATCCGGCGGGACTGTCCGCGCCATCATCAATACTGCGGCAACAACGAGTGGCAGGGCGCAAAGACGCAACCACGACGATAGAAGCAGCAGGATTACAAGCGCTCCGCTCATGAGGATCAGGCTGAGCTGCGGCATGGGGCCGAGATTGCCTGAGGGCGAGAGTGCGGCAACATGGCTGGCGATGAAAACCACAAGCTCGATGCCACGCTGCATGATAGCGAATGGCAGAAAATCCAGATCGAAAGGCATGAGCAGGAGTGCCAGAACAGCAAAGGGCATGACAAGAACAGAGACCACCGGCAATGCAAAGGCATTGCCGATCAATCCGAGTGGTGCTGTGTTGTTGAAGTGGTAGGCGGCAAAGATAGCGCTGGCGGAGCCCGCGACCAGAGAGGTCAGAGCAGCATTGCTGATATGATCGCCAATCCTGCCCGGCAGTTGCAGCAGCATGTGGTTGCCGCGTGGACGCTTGCCGTTCCTGCCGGCCTTACGCGGTGACCACCAGCCGTAAAACGCAATCAACGCAGCAGTCGCCGAGTAGGACATCTGGAAACTTGGTCCCATGAGTTCGTGCGGCGCGACGCCGATCGTCACCAAGGCCGCCAATGCCACGTTACGCAGTGACAATGCCGCGCGGTCTGCAGTCATGGCGATGAGCATGACGCCAAGCATGATAAAACTCCGCTGGGCAGCCACGTCGATACCCGAGAGCAAGAGATAGAATGCCGACGCTGAAAGTGCCGCGCACGCCGAAAACTTCTTGATGGGATATCGCGCTGCAAACTCCGGGAAGAACGCCATGCAAGCACGCAAGGAGCCGATAACTATCCCTGCCACGAGCGCCATGTGAAACCCTGAAATGGACAGGATGTGCGACAGGCCGCTCAATCGCATGGCGTTGTTCGTGGCTTCGCTGATGCCATCGCGCTGTCCGGTGATGAGTGAGGCAGCGATCGCTCCCGTTTCTCCCGGGATATGACCAAGGATACGATCGGTCAGTGCCTGACGCATGCCGGCGATCATGAACAGCATTCTGGTTGCCGCATCTGGCGGTTCCGCGAGGTGAACCGCTTCAGGTTTGCCGAGAAAGAAACCACTCCCGCCGATACCGCGATAGTAGTTGTGGAAGGCAAAGTCGTAATTGCCGGGTCGTACCGGGCCAGACTGCGGGCGCAGATGTACCAGACCGCTCAACCCGGAGCCGATATCAGCATCCAATGGTAAGGCGCGGACTGAAACAACGAGCCGCGCGGGTGCATAACGCAGTTGCGGCCGTTCCGTGGCCACAACATCCATCGTCACACGCCAGCCACCGCGCTCGGCACGATTGATCGCGACAATGCGTCCGGTCAGGCGGGTGGTGACGCCGGAGCCAAGCATGGGCGTATCCAGACGCAGTGTTTCCAGCTTGGCGCATACCATGCCTATGACAATCAACAGGGCCATGGAAAGCCAAACACCGGTCAAGTATCGCTCCCGCGCCCGAAGTTTGAACCCCGCAAGTGCGGTCAATCCGAAAAGTATGGCACTTAGCCTCGGTTCCGACGGCAGGCTGAAATAGAGGACGGCACCGCTTCCGGCAAAGACGGGTGTGAAGAGGAAAAAGTTGCCGCGATCATATTCCCGGCTGAATGCCATAGAGATCGCCACAAAGAGCAAGCGCACCGGATTGTGCCCCTGACCTATTGTCCGACGCAGCTTTGCGGAAAGACTCACGCTTTGCCGAAAGACAGCAGCACCCGGAGGTATTTGAGTCACAATATCCGGCTCATCGTCCGGCAGACGATCAAAAAAATGCCGTTCACTCGTTTGTGTACCGGTGACTGACCCCTGCATTTGCCTCCAATTCTGCCAATGCCCTTGCACGACAGCGCTCCTATGCTACATCAACGCCAGATCAAATCGATTGGATGTTAGGCTAATGGCCGAGACGTCTGTTGGAGTACTTATGTCGTCACCTGTTGTTACGCGCTTTGCACCCTCCCCGACCGGATACCTCCATATTGGCGGTGCCCGGACGGCCCTGTTCAACTGGCTCTATGCCAAGCATACGGGCGGCAAGATGCTGCTGCGCATCGAAGACACCGACCGCGAACGCTCGTCTGAGGCGGCCGTCACAGCCATTCGTGATGGTTTGAAGTGGCTGGGTCTCGATTGGGATGGCGATGCCGTGTCGCAGTATGAGCGGGCGCCCCGTCACCGGGAAGTCGCCGAAGAGCTCGTGACCAGGGGCAAAGCCTATTATTGCTATGCGTCACCGGCAGAGCTTGAGGAAATGCGGGAAAAGGCCCGTGCCGAGGGCCGTCCACCCCGTTATGACGGCCGCTGGCGCGATCGCGACCCGAAGGAAGCCCCTGAGGGCGTCAAACCGGTTATCCGCATCAAGGCACCGCAGGACGGCGAAACGCTGGTGCGCGACCTCGTGCAGGGCGATGTACGCTTTCCCAACAAGGATCTCGATGACTTCATCATCCTGCGTTCCGACGGCAATCCGACCTATATGCATGCCGTCGTGGTCGATGATCATGATATGGGCGTCACTCACATCATCCGTGGCGACGATCATTTGACCAACGCGGCACGACAGGCAGTCATCTATGATGCCATGGGCTGGGATATCCCAGTCATGGGCCATATTCCGCTGATCCACGGTGCGGACGGTGCAAAGCTGTCCAAGCGTCACGGCGCACTCGGCGTCGAGGCCTATCGCGCCATGGGCTATCTGCCCGCCGCTTTGCGCAACTATCTCGTACGCCTCGGCTGGAGCCACGGTGATGACGAGATCATGTCCGATGCGCAGATGATCGAGTGGTTCGAAATTTCCGATATCAATCGCGGCGCGTCGCGTTTCGACTTTCAGAAGCTTGAAGCGATCAACGGCCATTACATGCGCTTCTCCGCCGATGCTGATCTGGTCAAGGCCATGATCGATATCCTGCCGGAGATCGAAGGCGGTGCGGACATTCTGTCGCGCTTGAATGACCGGAACCGGCAGCAACTGCTGGCAGCAATGCCTGGCCTGAAGGAACGTGCCAAGACACTGGTGGAACTGGCGGACAGCGCGAAATACCTGTTTGCACAGCGCCCGCTTGCGCTCGACGAAAAAGCTGCAAGCCTGCTGAACGAAGAGGGTTTGGCCGTGCTTTCCGGCGTTCTGCCGGCGCTTTCGGGTGTCAATGACTGGACTGCCGAGGCACTTGATGCCGCAGTGCGGGTTCACGCGGAAAGCACTGGTCTGAAACTCGGCAAAATCGCTCAGCCCTTGCGTGCTGCATTGACGGGAAGAGCAACATCTCCGGGTGTTTTCGACGTTCTGGCGGTCCTGGGCCGCGAGGAGTCATTGGGCCGTATTGAAGACCAGATAAAAGGTTAATCCGTAGCCTCGCCGGTGCATTTTTTGCATTGCAACATTGTGCCGTTCGGCTACGGTGTCGTGCCTGAGAAAATCAGGATAAAGACCTTGTAAAGAGGTCAAGGCTTTGGGCCAGTGTGCTGAACGCAAAGGTCAGAATTTTACCTGCCTGGACGGAACAATCCTGTTTCAAAGGCATACTGGAATATGAAGTAACTCGTGTGCTTTCACTTCCGAAGTTCGACGAGAGTCTACTGCTCAAGCAGCGAACTTCGGAACGGTACACGGGATGTCAGCGGGAGCTGAAGCAAGAAAGGAACGGCAATGTCTGAGAATAGCGTCAACATCGATCTGAATGGTCACGAGTTTGCGTTACCGATTAAAAAAGGCACCATCGGACCTGATGTCGTGGACATTGGAACACTCTACAAGAATACGGGTGCATTCACCTACGATCCGGGTTTTACATCCACAGCCTCCTGCGAGTCGCAGATCACCTATATCGACGGTGACGAAGGCATTCTGCTGCATCGCGGCTACCCGATCGAACAACTCGCTGAAAAAGGCGATTTTCTCGAAACCTGCTATCTCCTGCTTTACGGCGAACTGCCGACAAAGAGCCAGAAGCATGATTTTGATTATCGCGTAACGCACCACACCATGGTGCATGAACAGATGTCGCGCTTCTTCAGCGGCTTCCGCCGTGACGCCCATCCCATGGCTGTCATGGTCGGCTGCGTGGGTGCCCTGTCGGCCTTCTATCACGACTCAACAGATATTTCTGATCCGCATCAGCGCATGGTTGCGTCGATCCGCATGATCGCGAAGATCCCGACCCTGGCTGCGATGGCTTACAAGTACCACATTGGTCAGCCGTTCGTTTATCCGAAGAACAATCTCGATTTCGCAACCAACTTCCTGCACATGTGCTTTGCCGTGCCATGCGAAGATTACGTTCCAAATCCGGTTCTTGCCCGCGCAATGGACCGGATTTTCATTTTGCACGCTGATCACGAGCAGAATGCATCGACATCAACGGTGCGTCTTGCCGGTTCGTCCGGTGCCAATCCGTTCGCCTGTATCGCTGCTGGTATTGCCTGCCTCTGGGGCCCTGCCCACGGCGGCGCCAACGAAGCTGCGCTCAACATGCTCGGCGAAATCGGTACGGTTGACCGCATTCCTGAATTCATCAACCGCGCCAAGGACAAGAACGATCCGTTCCGCCTGATGGGCTTTGGTCACCGCGTCTACAAGAACTACGATCCACGCGCCAAGATCATGCAGCAGACCACCAAGGAAGTTCTCGCCGAACTCGGCATCAAGGACGATCCGCTGCTTGACGTTGCAATGGAACTGGAGCGCATTGCCCTGACCGATGAATATTTCATCGAGAAGAAGCTTTATCCGAATGTCGATTTCTATTCCGGCATCACCTTGAAGGCACTCGGCTTCCCCACCACCATGTTCACGGTTCTGTTTGCCGTTGCACGCACGGTTGGCTGGATCGCCCAGTGGAAGGAAATGATCGAAGATCCGCACCAGAAGATTGGCCGTCCGCGCCAGCTTTACACCGGTGCGGCACAGCGCGACTACGTGCCTGTCGGCAATCGCAAATAAGATCATCCTGCATAGAAAAGGCGCCTTTCGGCGCCTTTTTCATGTCTGCATATGCAGCAGTTTCGAAAAGCCAGTTCCTCAGGCCTTGTCACGCACGTATTCGAGGACTTTTTCGGCAGCAATTTCGCCGGATGGCCGCTCCGTCTGCATCAACGCTGCTATCTCATCAAAACCTTCAAGCTGCAGAGATCTGGTATAACCGGGTTTCAGCAGTTGTTCGATTTCTCGCGCCAGCGGACCGGGACGAACGAACTGGTTGAAATACTCCTGCACAACCCGCTTGTCGGCGATGATATTGGGCAAGGCTGCGCTCCAGACCTTGATGCGAGGCGCGATGAAAATCCGCGCCAGCCAGTCAGGCCGGTACGACAGAACCGTTGGAATCCGTGCCAGCGCGAGTTCAAGCGATACCGTCCCTGAAGCGGCCAATGCGGCATCGGCTTCCGCAAAGGCTTTCAGACGTTCCGATTCCCCCACCACGATGTTTGGCTGAACTTTCCAGTCAGCCGTGAGCTGCCGCACCAGGGATTCGACTTTGGGAAGCGTCGGCAACGTCAGCCTGAAGCGGTTTCCGCGACTCGACAACAGTTCAATAGCTTCGCCGAAGGGTTTGGAAAGACTAGTAATTTCAGCTCTGCGCGAACCGGGAAGCACGACAATATTGTGTTCAGTTCGGTCGCCGAGACTGTTTTCGCGCGCGCGATTCTGTTCTGCAGCCGCCAGTAGTGGTGCATATGACACAAGCCTATGGCCGACATAGGTGGCAGGCGGGCCGTCGAGATCCTTCAGCGCCTGCACTTCAAATGGCAGAATGGCCAGGACGTGATCGATATAGCTGCGCATGGCCTTGGCGCGTTCCGGCCTCCATGCCCAGACCGATGGACTGATATAATTGATGATCGGAATTGAGGGATCAGCCGCCCGCACCTTACGTGCGACGCGGTGGGTGAAATCCGGACTGTCGATAATCACAAGGCAATCGGGTTTTGCCGCAATGATGGCTTTGGCGAGCTGTGATATGCGACGGATAAGCTGCGGCAGTTTCGTGACGATGGCCGAGAGTCCGACAAGAGCGATTTCATGCTGATCAAACAACGAGTTGAGACCAAGGGCTGAGAGATGGTCACCACCAACACCGGTCAGTGTTACCTCACCCGGATATTGCCGCCTTAAAGCCTGAACCAGATCAGCGCCAAGCAGGTCGCCGGACTCTTCGCCGGTGACGATAGCGAGGCGAAGCGGCTTGGTTGCGGCCATCACGTGGCCTCCTGCGTGAAGGTTTCAATGAAGATACCGGCTTCATTGGCAGCGGCGATCGTCTCGGCATAGCCGAGGATCAGCGTTCGCCGCGCTTCGATGGCGATGCCCTTTAAACCGGCTTTCACCGCATTCTCGACAGTGCTCACGCCAATGGCAGGCAAATCCGCCCGCACTTCCTGCTGGGGTTTGGCACATTTCACCAGAACACCGCCCTTGCGGTTGATGCGCTTGGCGACGCGCAGTTCCGCCACCCGCTGCAGCATTGCGTCGGTGCCCTCCACGCCCTCAAGCGCCACAACGCGCCTGCCCACGGCAATGGCCGCCTGACCAATATCGAGGGAACCGATCATGATCGCCGCCTCCCGGGCGGCCTGCATATTGGCGATGCTTTCCTTGTCCGCCTTCCGCCGGGTGATGGTCCCCACTTCAGGCGCAAGAATATCGGGAACAATCTCGTGGGCACCGACAACCCGGAAGCCATAGGATTCAATGGTCGCAATCACTGCTTTGAGCAGTCCGTCATCGCCAAGGCGAAAAGCACGCATGAAGCGGTACAGCGCAACGAGATTGCCGTTGCCCGGGTGCAGTGCCGCAGAAAATTCCGGCCTATGGCGTATGCCGCCTGCCAGCACGACATTGATGATGTTTTCTGATTTCAGGATTTTCATCAGTCCGCCGAGTTCGACGATCGAGATTTCAGCGTGTTTGCGCGCGTTAATGTCAGGCGATGCCTCGCCCTTGATCGCTATGATCAGGGGATCGGCGCCTTGCTTCTGCAGGCTTTCCGCAATCGCAATAGGCAAAAGCCCATTGCCCGCAACAATCGCAGTGCGGCCAGTAATGGCCGCAGAAGATGCCAAAGGCTGTGTCTTAGCTGTTGTCGTCACTATCGCTGGTCTCGATTCCAGAACCGAGGGGCGGCGTGCAGTAGGCGCGCTTGGTATCCGTCGTGATGAAATCGATCAGATCGGCAACAGCCGGAGAGTCTGCAAAAGCCAGACGCACATCGTCAGCCCGTGCGCGAACCGGTTTGCTGCGATCAAACAACATACGCACCGCGCGGCGCAGATTGTGTATCTCCGGACGGGCCATGCCGGATCGTTTCATACCGACAATGTTCAGACCACCCAGGTAAGCATGATTGCCGATTACCATGCCGTAGGGGATCACATCCAATGCGACTGCGGCAAGACCGCCTATAAAGGCATGATGACCAACGCGAACAAACTGATGCAGCGCTGCACCGCCACCGATGATAACATTGTTGCCGATCGTTACATGGCCGCCAATCATGACATTGTTCGAGAACGTAACGTTGTCGCCAATGTCGCAGTCATGCGCCACATGCGAATAGGCCAGGAACATGCAGTTGTCGCCAACTGTGGTGAAACCACGGCTGCTATCGGTGCCGCGATGCATCGTGACGCCCTCGCGAATGGTGCAATTCTTGCCGATGACGAGCGTGGTGTGACCACCCTTGTGCTTCGTGTTCTGGGGATCACCGCCCAGAATGGCGTGCGGATAGACTTTCGAGCCATCGCCAAGGGTCGTCGCACCCATAATGACGACGTGGCTGAGAATACTGACGTCATTGCCGATGACAGCTTCAGGACCGATGTGGCAGAATGGACCGATACTTACCCTGTCGCCAATTTTGGCGCCCGTCTCGATAATGGACGTGGGGTGAATGCTGGAACTGGACATCAAGCTCCGGTCTCGTCTTCATCAGGGAAACTGACCATGGCCGCGACTTCTGCCTCGGCGACCTTCACACCGTCAACTTCAGCAATGCAGCTATACTTGTGGATGTTGCCGCGCTGCTTGAGCTTGGTCACGTGCAACTTGAGCTGATCGCCGGGAACGACAGGCTTGCGGAACTTCGCATTGTCGATGGTCATGAAGAAGACCTTGCCGGGCTTGCCGCCACCATTGTGGAACAGCACGATTGCGCCGGCAGTCTGGGCCATGGCTTCAATGATCAGAACACCAGGCATGATCGGCAATTCAGGGAAATGTCCGGCGAAATGCGGCTCATTGATACTGACATTCTTGATGCCGGTTGCTGAAACATCGCCGTCAATGTCAACGATACGATCAATCAGCAGAAAGGGATAGCGATGCGGCAGATTTGCCAGAATCTTCTGGATGTCCGCGACACCGAGACTGCTCGCCTGCACATTTTCATTCATCTGAACTGCTCTCCTTCTTGGTTCTGGTCATCGCGCGGACACTCGCGATTTCCCGGAACCATTGCTTGAACGGCTGCGCGGGCGCTCCGGCCCACCGCTCGCCATCCGGAATATCATTCATAACACCACTTGCGGCAGCGATTTCAACGCGTGAACCGATGTTGACGTGATCCTTGATGCCGACGCTTCCGCCCAGCATTGTCATATCACCGAGCACGACGCTGCCGGAAATGCCACATTGCGCAGCAATCACGCAATGGCGCCCGATGCGAACATTGTGGGCAATCTGTACAAGATTATCGATTTTTGTACCTTCACCGATAATCGTATCGGCCAATGCACCGCGATCAACCGTGGTGTTGGCACCGATTTCGACATTGTCCTGAATAATGACCCGGCCGAGTTGGGGCATCTTGTCGAGACCTGCTTTGCCCGGCACATAGCCAAACCCGTCCTGGCCGATGCGCACGCCGGGATGAAGCAGCACACGATTACCCAGAAAGGCGTACTGGACAGAGCAACTCGGGGCGATATAGCAATCGCGCCCAATCTTGCAGCCATTGCCAATTACCACATTGGCGGCAATCACCGTTCCGGCACCGATGGCAACACCCTTGCCGATGATAACGCCGGGTTCGATGGTCACACCTGCTTCAATCTCGGCCGTGGGATCGATAATTGCATGGGGGGAAATACCGGTCTCGTCGCCGCTCCAAAGATGCGCATTGACTGCCCGCGGGTACAGTGCACGGCCAATGGCCGCAAAATCCTGCTGCGGATGACGGCTGACAATAATGGCCACGTTTTTGGGAATGCTGGGTTTGACTTCATCCGTGCAGAGGACACCCGCGGCCTTCAAACCTTCAAGGTTCTGGGCATTCTTCTTGCCATCGATGAAAACAAGTGCATCAGGCCCGGCATCAGCCAGAGAGGCAAGACGTGTGACGGGCCGGTTGGCAAGAGAACTGTCCACGAGAACGCCATTGGTCAGACCGGCGATCTGACCAATAGTCACGTTCAACAGTGGCTCATAAAAGATCGGATCGGCCATCGACTAACTTTCTCCCCCGGGGAAATATGCTCCCCCGGGAGGTCAGCAATCTATCAGAATTTGCTCGACATGCCGAAGTTGAAGTTCTGCACCTGATCGCCTTCAACTTTCTTGACCGGGAAAGCGTAGTCGAAGCGCAGCGGACCGAACGGCGATGCCCACATGATACTTACACCAGCAGACGCACGCCATTCCATGCCATCGTCGGATACATACCGCCTACCGTCTCTATCCTTGAGTTCGTTGCCATAAAGTGTCGCGGCATCGGCAAACAGCGCACCGCGAATACCCAGGCTCTCAGGAACAATCGGCAATGGGAACTGCGTTTCCACACTGGCATTGAAGTAAGTCGTACCACCGAGGAAGCTGCCGTCACTGTCCCGAACACTACCGTCGCGAGGACCAATACCGGCATATTTGAAGCCGCGGATCATCTCCTGATTGTTCTTGAACAGATCGAAGACGCGCAGATCATCGCCAAATCCTTCGATATGACCAGCACCGACACCAACAAGGCCGACGATATCCATTTCCTGCGACAGCGTCTTGTAGTAACTGCCCTTGAATGTCGTCTTCAGGAAGTTGGCATCACCACCGATACCGGCATATTCCTGATTGAACTTGGCGTAGAGACCATCGTGCGGATTCTTGCGATCATCAATAGTGTCATAGACCAATGACCAGCTAACCGATGACTTGATCCATGCACCGCGGTCCGCAGCATCGATAAATGCCTGCGAAATCTGGCTTGGATCTGGCGTGCCATCCGGCAGCTTGGCCTCGTCATCAATCTCATACTTTTCCTGCGTGAGATTGTACGCAACGCCAGCAGTCAGCGTTTCGGTGATTGGCAGACCAAAGCGGATCGTACCACCGGTCAAATCGGTCTCATACTTGTCGTTTACACCGGACTGACGCTTGAAGAGGTCAAAGCCGGCGGAAATACGCTGACCGAGGAAATAAGGCTCGGTGAAGGACAGCGAATAGGTGCGGTTGTTGTTCAGACCACCACCGGCACCGATACGGATATACTGACCACGGCCAAGGAAGTTGCGCTCGGTGATCGAACCTTCAACTGTTGGCCCGGGGCTTTCACCACCGGTCGTATAACCACCACCGATGGAAAACTCACCGGTCGACTTCTCAACGACATCCACAACAAGCACGACCTGATCCGGCTGCGAGCCGGGAGCGGTCGAGATGTTGACAGTCTGGAAGAACTCGAGGTTCTCAAGACGCTTCTTGGCACGCTGGATCAGCACCTGATTGAAGGCATCGCCTTCACTCACATCGAATTCACGGCGGATGACGTAATCACGTGTCTTCTCGTTGCCGCGAATCTCGATGCGTTCGAGATAGGCGCGCGGCCCCTGATCGATGTTGTAGACAACCGAAATCGTGTGGTTTTCGAAGTTGCGGTCGCCACGCGGCTCAACCTTGGCAAAGGCATAACCTTGGCCGGCAACCTTCTCCGACAGCTTGATGATCGAATCTTCGACTTCCTTGGCGTTGTATGTGTCGCCTTCCGAGGTCTGCACAAGTCCACCGAGCTTGGATGTATCGACACCCTCGACGGAGCTCTGGATCTCGACGCCGCCGAACTTGTACTTGTCACCTTCTTCAACCGTGACGGTGATCGTGTACTCGTTGGTCGCAGCATCAAGATTGGCTGTCGACGATATCACGCGGAAATCGGCGTAACCGCGGTTATAGTAGAAGCGGCGCAGCGCTTCTTCGTCGGCGCGCATGCGGTCTTCACTGTACACGTCATTGCGTGTCAGCCAGGATAAAGGATTAGACTTCTTTGTCGAAATCACATCGCGCAGACGGCGCTCACCAAAGGCATTGTTACCGACAAACACGATATTGGCGATCTTGGTACGGTCGCCTTCATTGATCTCATAGACAACATTGACGCGACCCTGACCCAAATCCATCAGGCGCGAACTTACCGTAGCATCGCTACGGCCGACGTTGCGGTAAGCCGCGCGGACAGCCTCGGTATCAGCATCAAGCGTCTGCTGGTTGAACGCGCTACGCGCCTTCAACTGCACGGCATCAGCGAGCTGAGCGTCCTTGATCTTCTTGTTGCCCTGGAAAATGACCTGATTGACCACCTGGTGCTCGGACACAGTGACGACAAGCGTACTGCCGGACTGGGTGATGCGCACATCACCGAACAGGTTCGTCGCGAACAGGCGCTTGGTGGCTGCGTCGATATCAGTATTGGAAAAAGGCTTACCGGGCGTGATGCCGAGATTGTCCTTAACCGTCTGGGCATCCACACGGGTATTCCCGCGCACTTCAATGCGGCTCACAGTTGCTGCCTGAGCTGCTGTAATCCCCGCAACCGTCGTAACGATCGCTCCCGAACTTACAAGAGCCGCTGAAATGGCGAGCGCCGACGCTGCACCAACGAATTTTGAACTTGCCGCCATAGGCCTACTAAACCTTTGTTTCTCGTTGTCCCCGGGCGAGATCCCGGACTAAGCACTTACTCGCACACCGTCATAACCGGTTTTTACATACACGCAAGGCTTACGGTTAAAATCTATTTACTTCACATCAAAGCGTGGCATCCATGCCACGCCATTCGCGGCTTATAGTAAACAGATCATAACGCTTTTCCAGCCCAGCCCTATAATTTTCACTAATGTTTAATTTTCATCACCGACAGGCGAAAAGATCGTTAAACACAACAAATCCCATGAATCCGAGCACCAAAAGGAACCCCATGCGGAAGAAAATCTCCTGAACAGCCGGTTTTACCGGTCTGCGGATGACTGCTTCCACCGCATAAAAGATCAAATGCCCACCATCAAGCGGCGGTAAAGGGAAAAGATTAAGCAAACCGATGCCGATGGACAGCATGGCGGTCAGTTGAATCAGCCAATCGACACCCTGACTGGCTGCCTGCCCTGCCATTGTGGCAATTTTGACCGGTCCGCCAAGCTGACATTTGTCCTCACGCCCTGCAAAGAAGCGGCTGAAGAACTGGCCTGTCCGGGCAATGATGAAACCACTCTCACGCACAGCCTGACCAACTGATTCGATCGGGTTATAGGTAATCCGCCGGAAATTGCCGAGTTCCTGGTTGTTCACGACACCGATGACAGCAATTTTCACCGTGTTGCCCAAGGCATCTTTCTGTTCGGCAAGTTCCGGGGTCGCGGTCAGGTTCACTTCCTGCCCGTTGCGCTCCACAACGAATTTCAGAGAATCGCCTGCCCGGGCTGAAACGTGGCGCTGTACGTCAGCAAATGTTTCTACCTTGTCGCCATCCACGCTGATAAAACGGTCGCCGGGCTGGAATCCGGCCACAGCCGCCGGTCCGCCGGGACGAACCTCGGCGACCATCGGGTCTGCAACCATCCGGCCGTAGAGGGCAAAGAAGACAGAGAAAATCGCAACGGTCAGCAATATATTGAACGCCGGACCGGCAAAGACGGTTGCTGCGCGCTTCCAGACCGGTTGGGTATGGAAGGCAACGGCGCGCTCTTCCGCACTCATGTTTTCTGTCGCGGCAACGGGAGAACTCGCTACGCTTTCATCACCGGCAAATTTGACATAACCGCCCAACGGGATCGCTGATAGCTTCCAGCGCGTACCACTGCGGTCATTGAATCCGAACAGTTCCGGACCGAAGCCGATCGAAAAGGCTTTAACGCCAATGCCGCACCACCGCCCGACGAGGTAGTGTCCCATCTCATGAACGAAGACGACAACCGTTAGTACAATCAGAAAGGGTAAAATCGTACCGATAAGCAAACCGTGCGTGCCGAAAAGATAGCTCAGCGTATCCGTCAAAATGTCCTCCGGGCCCTGTCCAAAACCCATCAGGGGTTACCGAACTTAGCCTGCTAGAAAAGAATATCGTAAGGCGTTTCCGGTTTCACCAGAATTGCCCCGATGAGGTACAGCAATGCCGCCGCGGCCACAAGTCCGTCCACCCGGTCCATCACGCCACCGTGACCAGGAATCATTTGCCCCGAATCCTTCACGCCAAACTTGCGTTTGACCCACGATTCGCCCAGATCGCCGATCTGGGCCGTCACCGACAGGATGAAAGCGATCAGCGGGATGGGAATACCGCCGGCCGGCGTTATGAATGCCGCGCAGGCCACGCCGGCAGCGATACCCGCTGCCGCGCCGCCAATGGCCCCTGCCCAGGTCTTGTTGGGCGAAAAACGCGGCGCGAGTTTTGGGCCACCCAGCGCGCGACCATTGAAGTAGGCAAAAATATCGGTTGACCAGACAACGGCGAACAGAAACAGGATGGCTGCAAATCCATCGCCCGTGTCACCGCGTACGAACGTCAGTGCTATGGACGGAAATCCGGCATAGAGAAGGCCAACCGCCGGCCAAACGCCGAACTGCCGGCCGCCAATCACGGCCACAAGCACGGATCCGGCCAACAATATGGCTATAATCAGCAAACCATTATGCGACAGCATCAAAAGGCCAAGCACAACGATCAGACACGCCCAGGAAACACCGCGCGTGAGGGCATTGGAGCGTGGACCTGTAATGTCTTGCCATTCGTAAAAGACGCCCAATCCGATCACGCAGGCCATCAAAGTGAATGGCAGGCCGCCGACCCACGTCAACGCCACAGCGATCGCGATAAGGACAGCAGCGCTGAGCGTGCGCTTGTGGAGATTGGAAAAACGGCCGGTGCCTTTACCCGGTGCGGATGGCCCTGAAGCCGTCACAGGGCAATTTCCTGCTGATTTACCCCGCCGAAGCGCCGTTCACGCATATGAAATGTCTCAATCGCTTCTGCCAAATGTGCAGCGCGGAAATCCGGCCAGTAACAGGGCAGAAACATGAATTCCGAATAAGCCGCCTGCCAAAGCAGGAAATTGGAAAGACGCATCTCGCCGCTTGTGCGGATGATCAGGTCAGGATCGGGAATATCGGCCGTATCCAGCCGCGCTGAAATGCTCTCGGCGGTTACGTCTTCCTGAGCCAACACACCAGACGCGATATCCGAAACAATCTTCTGAACAGCCCGTGTAATTTCATTGCGCGAGCCATAGTTGAAGGCAATAACAAGTGTGAGCGCCGTGTTCTTTTCGGTCAGGGTCTCCGCTTCCGCCAGAAGTCCGCGGATATCCTTGGCCAAACCTTCCCGCTCGCCAATGATGCGCACCCGCACATTCTCACGGTGAAGATCAGCCAGATCGCGGCGGATGAACAGTTTCAACAGCCCCATCAGGTCCGATACTTCGGATCGCGGACGCGACCAGTTTTCCGATGAGAACGCAAACAGGGTCAGAAATGGAATGCCCATCTTCCCCGCCGCGCGAATGGTTTCACGCAGTGCTTCAACGCCAGCCTTGTGACCAGCTGCACGCGGCAGGCCCCGCGCCTTTGCCCAACGGCCATTTCCATCCATAATGATGGCAATGTGGCTCGGATTGGACATGGCACTCAACCTCCGGTAGTATTAAAGGACTACGAACAGACTAGACCTGCATAATTTCCGCCTGCTTGGCGGCAACAACCTTGTCCATTTCGGTGATCGTGTCATCCGTCAGTTTTTGCACCTTTTCAGACAGAACGCGGTTGTCATCCTGGCTGATGTCACCGTCCTTTTCGAGTTTTTTCAACTCATCCATGCCGTCACGGCGCACGTGGCGCGCAGCAACCTTGGCCTGTTCGACGTACTGATGCGCGATTTTCACCAGTTCCTTGCGGCGCTGCTCGTTGAGTTCAGGCAGAGGAATGCGAAGATTGTTGCCGTCGGTGATCGGATTAAGACCAAGACCCGATTCACGGATTGCGCGCTCAACCTTGCCGACCATGGACTTGTCCCAGACCGATACGGCAAGCATTCGGGATTCAGGAACGGTAATATTGGCAACCTGGTTCAACGGCATGTTCGAGCCGTAAGCTTCCACCACGATCGGTTCCAGCAGGCTCGGCGATGCGCGACCGGTGCGCAGACCATTGAGGTCATGTTTCAATGCCTGCACGGCCCCGTCCATACGGCGCTTCAGATCATTCAAATCGAGTGCATCACTCATGTTCAATGCTCCTATAATCTTTCCGGTATTCTGGCCGGCATTCTGGTCACCTCTTGCGAGGATGACCGATCAATCGTCAGATACGATCGTCGCACGTCCTCTGCCTTGCAGAACTTCCGCAAAACCACCCTTTTCGTGGATTGAATAGACAATTATTGGGATATTGTTCTCTCGCGCAAGAGCCACCGCGGTTGTATCCATAACCGTAAGGCCCCGATCGAGCATCTCCTTGTGGGTAAGTCGGTCAAAGCGCACTGCATTGGGGTCCTTTTTGGGATCAGCAGTGTAAACGCCATCGACCTGAGTGCCCTTGAACAGGGCATCAGCGCCAACTTCAGCTGCGCGCAACGCTGCGGCCGAATCTGTCGTGAAGAATGGATTGCCCGTGCCACCGGCAAAAATCACCACTTTTCCCATGTCCATATAGGCCGTCGCCTGTCTCTGGGAAAAAGTCTCGCACAATTCAGGCATGGCAATGGCAGACAGCACGACTGTGTCGATACCGATCTTGACCAGAGATGTGCGCAGAGCCAGCGAATTAATGACCGTGGCGAGCATGCCCATGTGATCGCCGGTAACCCGGTCGCCGCCTTTGGAAGCAACAGCAACACCGCGAAAAATGTTACCGCCGCCGATAACGACACCGACTTCGACACCGAGAGCACGCGCTTCGGCGATATCACTGGCAATACGGTCGGCAACGGTGACGTCGATCCCGAACCCCTGATCGCCCATGAGAGCTTCACCGGAGGCCTTCAGCAGAACGCGTTTATAGACAGCCGTACCAACCATAAGACCTCCTCAGAGTCGCGCATTTCAGATATTCGAAGTCCGGATACACCAAGGGCACCGCGTTGTCACGCGATGCCCTTTGATTTCGTCAATTGTGAAATTACTTCTTCACAGCTGCTGCAACTTCCGCTGCGAAATCGGTCTCTTCCTTCTCGATGCCCTCACCCAGAGAAAAACGGACAAATGCCGTGATCTTGGCTGGCGCGCCGATTGCCTTTTCCGCATCCTTGAGAGCGGCTTCGACAGTCAGGTCGGGATTGATGACGAAAGCCTGTGAGAGAAGAACAACTTCCTCATAGAACTTGCGCAGACGGCCTTCGACCATCTTTTCAATGATGTTGTCCGGCTTGCCGGACTGGCGGGCGGACTCGGTGAAAACAGCCTTTTCACGCTCGACGGCAGCCGGATCGACTTCTGCCGCAGTCAAAGCGAGCGGGCTGGTCGCAGCAACGTGCATGGCAACCTGACGGCCGAATGCGTTGGCGGCATCCGCATTGCCAGCAGTTTCGATGGCAACGAGAACACCGAGCTTGCCGAGGCCGTCGGAAACACCGTTGTGAATATAGGTTGCAACAACGCCTTCATTGACGCTGAGCGCGGCCGAACGGCGGAACGAAAGGTTTTCGCCGATTGTGCCAACGGCATCCTTGATCGTGTCGACGACGGACTTGCCAGTTGACGGATAGGTTGCGGCAGCAACGGCAGCCGTGGAACCATCAGTGCCGAGAGCAACGCTCGCAACATTGCGAACGATGTCCTGGAACGCGTCGTTACGGGCAACGAAATCTGTTTCGGAATTGACTTCAACAACAACCGACTTCTTGCCGTTCGTTGCAACGCCAACCAGACCTTCGGCAGCTGTACGGCCAGCCTTCTTGTCTGCCTTCGAAATACCCTTGGCACGCAGCCAGTCAACGGCAGCTTCCATGTCGCCATTGGTTTCAGTCAGGGCTGCCTTGCAGTCCATCATGCCAGCACCGCTGATTTCGCGGAGTTCTTTTACCTGTGATGCAGAAATGCTCATTATGTCGCCTCTTCTCAAAGCGAAGGCATACTGGAGAAACCAGCATGCCAACTTTGCGGCGCGTCATGCGCCAATACAATTGTTTTTAGTCACCCGTTACGACGGGTATATGAAGCCTCAAGCGGAGGCTTCACCGTCCTGTGCAGGAGCCTGTGCCGGCTCTTCAAGCGCTGGCTCGACAGGTGCTTCTTCCTGAGCACCGACATCGATGCCGAGCGAACCCTGCTGACGCAGAATGCCATCAAGGGCAGCCTTGGCAATCAGATCGCAATAGAGCGAAATGGCGCGCGATGCGTCGTCATTGCCGGGAATCGGGAAGTCGATCTGGTCCGGATCGCAGTTGGAGTCGATAACGGCTACAACCGGAATGCCGAGACGCTTGGCTTCCTGAATGGCAATCGCTTCCTTGTTGGTATCAATGATGAAGATCAGGTCCGGAATCGAACCCATGTTCTTGATACCGCCGAGGGCGCGGTTGAGCTTCTCGCGTTCACGATCAAGGTTCAGACGCTCCTTCTTGGTGAAGCCCTGCGCTTCGCCCGAAAGAAGTTCGTCCAGCTTGCGCAGACGCTGAATGGAGTTCGAAATCGTCTTCCAGTTGGTCATCATGCCGCCGAGCCAGCGGGCGTTGACGTAATACTGGGCCGAACGGGTTGCCGCATCGGCAATGATGTCCGAAGCCTGACGCTTGGTGCCGACGAACAGAACGCGGCCGCCACGGGCTACGGTGTCCGAAACCTTCTTCAGTGCTGTGTGCAGCAGCGGATAGGTCTGGGCCAGGTCAAGAATGTGAATGTTGTTGCGGTCACCATAAATGTATGGTGCCATCTTCGGGTTCCAGCGATGTGTCTGGTGGCCGAAGTGAACGCCAGCTTCGAGGAGCTGACGCATGCTGAAATCAGGCAATGCCATCTCTTAGTTTTCCTTTTCCGGTTTAACCTCCACAGGAAAGAGGCGGGAGACCCGCCACCGGAGGCCATATCGGATTTCTCCCGATATCAACCCAAATCCCGTGTGTGGAATGAAGCGGCTGTTAATGGATATTGGCGGCAAAGGCAAGAGCAAGCGTGAGAAAAGGCGATTTAAGGAGAATTCATCGGCCCATCATCGATAAATGACTCCGCAATGGCCAATCTCAAGAACCAAATGATAAGGCGCTTTCCTCGCAAATCGCAAATGATGCGATAGTTGCCGACTCTAGTAGCGCCATAGCCCACCAAGTGAATCTGACAATGCTTTGCCTAATTGTCTGGGACCTTCCATGGAAGCCAACCATTCTCGATAGTTTCGCGCGCTACTTCGAACATTTCGGAGCGTCAAAAAGTTCAAGATTGACGAGCTTTCCGGTCATGGAAAAGTCACCGTAATCCATCTTGAGATCGCGGGTCACCCCGTTGCGGTAGAGTTTGAAATTTATGCGGTAACTGGGCAAGCCTTCCGATTTATCCGCGTCATCAAAATAGGCGATGGAAACGGGCCAGGTGTTTTCCTTCTCCAGCGCGCCCATCTTCTTGGTTTCGTCATCAGAATCACCAGCTGCCGATTTGCCAATGACAACCGTCGTCGCCATAACCTTGTCGGCATCCTCGGAGCCGTCAAACAATTTTGTCTGGTAGAAGACGTCACCGGCAATGGCTTTCCCGATCAGTTCCTGCATATGGCGCGTCGGAAACTGTGAAAACTCGAGATTTTCCTTGTTCGCTTCCGGCTTGGTCAGGGAAATTTCCGTCTTGTCCTTGGCCAGAAGTGCATCACCGCGCACTTCCTTGGTCAGGCTCTGGTCCACGAATGTCTTGTTGACGAAACGGAATTTCGCACCATCCCCCGATTCAAAGGTCGTGGTCTGCTGGTCAGTCACCCGTTGGGGCTGCTCCTCCATGTCCACGCGTGTCACGAAGCGAAAATTTGTCGTGTAACCTTCACAATCCGAACCATTGAATTCGTATACCATGCGGCCTGTCAGCCCCGTGATACCACTGCTTTCCTGCGCATTGTCCAGCTTCAGATCGTAGATGGCGCGGTGTGGTACGAGAGTCGCTGTTCCAGCAGCAAGAGCCATGGATGATCCGGACAGACCGATGGCGCTCATGCTGAAAACGAGGACGGGGAATAGACGCATTGACAAGATTCTCCAGTTTTCGAATGTGCATATTAAAAAAACTCTTGGCGGAAGCGAGGCAAAAATCGCAACTTCATTCACAATCAATTGCGATTCCGCAACATAAGGACAGGAAATCCCATGAGCAGTACCGTCGAAAGCCGTCTAACCGAGCTACGCATCACCCTCCCCGTGGCCGCGGCACCGGCCGCAAATTACGTTCCGTTTGCGCAGAGCGGATCGCTGCTTCTGACCTCGGGACAGTTGCCGCTCGCGGGGGGCAAGCTCGTCCACACGGGTCTGCTTGGCGCAGATCTTACGCTCGCGCAGGGCCAGGAAGCAGCAAAGGCCTGTGCCATCAATATTCTTGCACAGGCAAAGGCAGCACTTGGCGACCTTGAAAAGATTGAGCGGGTTGTGAAGATCACCGTGTTTGTCGCTTCCTCCAAGGATTTTACCGAACAGCATCTTGTCGCCAACGGCGCATCCGATTTTCTGGTTGCCGTGCTTGGCGACAAGGGCCGCCATGCCCGTTCGGCCGTCGGTACCGCCGTTCTGCCACTGAATGCACCGGTGGAAATCGAAGCCATCATCGAGGTTCGCTGATCATGGCATCTCTGGATTGGCTGGCAAAAACACCTATTGCCCACCGCGGATTGCATGATCTGAACAAATCCCGCTGGGAGAACACACTTTCGGCCTTTGACGCAGCGGCAAGTGCCGGATTTGCGATCGAATGCGATGTGCATCTCTCTGCTGATGGCAAAGCGATCGTGTTCCATGACGGTACACTGGATCGACTGGTGGGCAAATCAGGAAATACTCATGACGTTTCGGTTGCAGACGCCGCAGCCCTGCGGGTCGGCGGCACCAAGGATCACGTACCAACACTGGCAGAAGCACTCAAGCTCATCGCCGGGCGGGTACCCGTTGTGATTGAATTGAAAGGTATTCCGGGAAGGGACGATGGTCTCGTCAAGGCAGTTGCCGAGGATTTGGCGGGGTATGAAGGCGATGCCGCCATCATGTCCTTCGATCACCATCTCATCCGGCTGTTTGGCAAGGATGCTCCCGGTATTCCGGCCGGGCTCACGGCTGAAGGCCTGAAAGACAGCGATCTGGAAGCGCATTTTTCCATGCTTGCTCACGATATCGATTTCGTCTCCTACAATGTTCATCATCTGGAAAACCGCTTTGTCGATTTCGTGAAGAGCAAACTTGACTTGCCGGTCATTTCCTGGACGGTGCGCAGTCCCGATGACAAAGCCAGGAGCGATGCGCGCGTGGATCAGATCACGTTTGAAGGATTCGATCCTCGGGCGGCTTGAAGCCGCTCATGTTAAGCCGCGCTGCCTCTTGTATCGCTGGGTGAAATACCTAGTTTAAACCAGAGGCAGCGAGGCGACCATCATCCTGCCGGTAACGTCAGGAAACCAAGTTCAGCAATGTCAAATCTTGATCAGGGCGAGTTCACCTTGCGCGTCGGCGATGGAATCGGCGCGTTCACGCCGGAGGAGTGGTCGCAGCTGACGGGAACCTCAAGAGAGTCACCCGGCTACAATCCCTTCCTTTCATATGCTTTCCTGTCCGCACTGGAAGATTCCGGCTGCGTCGAACGCAAATCCGGCTGGCTGCCGCAGTTCCTGCGTCTCGAAGATGCCGCAGGAAAAGTTATTGGTGCTGTCCCGTGCTATCTGAAGGGTCACAGCCAGGGTGAGTATGTCTTCGACCATGGTTGGGCGGACGCGTTCGAACGGGCTGGCGGACGCTATTATCCGAAATTGCAGGCCAGCATTCCCTTCACGCCGGCAACGGGCCCTCGCCTTCTTGCGCATCGGGATTGGGACGGTCCGGCAGTTCGTGCCGCGCTTGCCAATGGTTTGCGGCAGCTCACAGGACAGCTTGGCGTTTCATCGGCTCATTCCACCTTCGTCAATGCAGATGATCTGCCCGCTTTGACAGAGGCCGGCTTCCTGCATCGCATCGATCAGCAGTTTCACTTCTTCAACGAGGGGTATGAAACCTATGATGATTTCCTTGAAAGTCTTGCTGCGCGCAAACGCAAGGCGTTAAAGCGGGAGCGGCGCGAAGCTCTTGCCGATGGCATTTCGATTGATCACCTGACCGGCAGCGCACTGACCAAACCTGTATGGGACGACTTTTTCACCTTTTATACGGACACCGGCAGTCGCAAATGGGGCCGCCCTTACCTTAATCGCGAATTTTACCGGCTTATCGGCGAGCGCATGCCCGATGACATTGTTCTGATGATGGCGAGGCGCGATGGCCGTTACATCGCAGGCGCGATCAATTTTATCGGCTCCGACCGGCTCTTTGGCCGCCACTGGGGCTGCATCGAGGATCACCGGTTTCTGCATTTCGAGGTCTGCTATCACCAGGCCATCGACTTTGCCATCGAACGCAAGTTGCATGTGGTCGAGGCTGGCGCACAGGGCGAACACAAGCTTGCGCGCGGCTATCTGCCGGTCACGACCCATTCCGCTCATTTTATAGCCCATGAAGGCTTGCGCCGTGCTGTCGCAGGTTTCCTCGAACATGAGCGCAGCGAGGTTGCTACGATGAGCGAAGTTCTCAACGAGCATGCCCCCTTCAAGAAATCCGACTGCTGACAGCAACATTTCGGCAGGTACGCTTGACCTTGTCGCGCCACATGGCAAACATCCGATTCATCATTCAGGAAAGACGGGTGCCCCATGAGCCAGATCTATGACGACAACAACGTGTTTGCGAAAATCCTCCGTGGTGAAATTCCTTCCCACAAGCTTTATGAGAATGCCGACACCTACGCCTTCATGGATGTGATGCCTCAGGGCAATGGTCACTGTCTCGTTATACCGAAACAGCCATCGCGTAATATTCTCGATGTTGCTCCGGCCAGTCTTGCGGCAGTGATTGCAACAACGCAGAAACTCGCCCGTGCCGTGAAATCCGCTTTCAACGCCGATGGCGTTACCGTGATTCAGTTCAATGAACCCGCTTCCGGTCAAACGGTTTTCCATCTGCATTTCCATATCATTCCGCGCTTTGAAGGCGTCGCGTTGAAGCCTCATACGGGACAGATGGAAGATCAGGGACTGCTCGCCGCAAACGCTGAAAAAATCAGAGTGGCACTCGCGCAGTTGGATTAGGCTGTCGTCATAACCGGACGGGAAGCTTTACCAGCTGGATGAAGACGGGCTGATCTATAGAACAGTCCGGTTCCATACCAGCACAACAGAGCGACGCCGACACCCGCAATGACATCAACCAGATGGTGTCCGCCCTCGATTGGCGTGGCGATCAGGATAATTATGTTCAATAGCAGGATCGGTAAAAACCATATACGGACACCGCAAAAAGCCAGCACCAGAAGGACTGAGAGGGTTCCATGATAAGATGGAAATGCGATCAGTCCTTTAATGGAATACAGCGAAACCCGCTGTTCAACGCCAGATCGAAGATCAAAGAAAGTCTGCTTGTAGGCGAGATCCACGACCGGCCTGTGTATTCCCCACAGGGTTTCCGCCGGTCTGATTGTTGCCAGTGCTCCCGCTGCAGGCAGAATTGCCGAAATGAGGATGCACACTAGAGCGCCCGCCATGACAGCTGCTACAAAATGTTGCGCCTTCTTCACATCCCCCATCACCCCGAAAACAATGACTGCAAATGCGACTTGCACCAACGTCGTGACATAAGTGAATGAGAACAGAAGACCCAACGATGGATGTTCCCCGACATAACGCGCATAGGCAAGCCAATCGAAGCCAAATAAAGCATCAAGGCGCACAAGCTCGGCGTCAACAGCAGGAAAATCTAGCGATGTCACCAGATAACTCAGTACAGCGGCGGCTGCGCTGAACGCCACCAGAACAGCCGTTTCAACGCACATCACATTGAAATGACGCATCGGCCGCTTGGCATGGTAGATATAGGCGATACCTCCGCAAATGCCGGTCAAGATAATCGCCTTCAAAGCGCTCAAGGTATCAAACTGGAAGTCGGACATAACAATCCAGACCGCATCAATGAGCAGTATTCCGGTAACGATTGATGCTTTCCAAAGGGTCTGAATATCGGACCTCATCTTGGCTCCCCTTAAGTACGTCGTCAAACTTAGGGGGCTGGAATGTTCATCGCGTTAAGCGATTGCCTTAATCAAAGCTAAAAATCGAGAAAGAGCCCTGTTATCAGGACGATCTCAGCGGCAATCACACTGACAATAACATGGCGGCCAAGACGTAAATAGGCCAGAAATCCGGCAGCGGCTGCACCGATACGCAGAAAAACCGACGATTCGGCAAGCGATCCGCTCGGGTAGAGAATGAGCTGGGCGATCACACCTGCAACAAGAGCTGTGGCAACGGCACGCACGGCTATCAGTGCGTCAGAGTCCTCGCGCACCTTGCCGCCGACAAAGACACCGAGATACCGCCAAATATCCGTGGGCAGCCATCCGGCGAGCAGGATGAAGATATAGGGCCACCACCAGTCGGTCAGGCTGTGCCAGGTCATGCGCGCGCCCTCGCCCACCGCACATATCCCATCGTCACGCCGCCGCCGGCAAATCCCGTCAACAACAGATCATAGGCTGGCGCCAGATGATGCACGAGCGGGAACAGCAAAAGCCCCGATACCATGGCCACATGGATCGACCGGTCGCGGGCGGATCCCCATAGCGACGTGAGAAAATACATGGGGGTTAGAAAGAACAACCCGGCAAAAACAATCGGCGGAAAATCCGTCGACAGAAAATAGACAAGCGCCACGACAAGGGTGTTGGTCACGGTCAACGTCATGCCAAGACCGGCGAAATAACTCACGCGCATATTGCGCGGAATATGCTGGAAACGCTCCATGCCCATCACCCAGGCAGTCACGGCAATGAAATGCGACAGAAAAAGCAGCGTGATCCTGCGGGTGTTCGGACCGCGCATCTCGGGGATGAATGCGGCCACCATCGGCATCAGCCGTATGGATGACAGGCCGACGGCAATGGCGGCACCGAGAAGTGAATACCCGCCGGAAATCGCGCCGATCAGGACAATATTTGCAGGAAGCGCCCAGATTGTCGCGACCATGAAGGCCGCCTGCAGCAGGGATACACCGTTCTCGCTGGCAAAGCCGGCAAAGCCCACATGCGCGGTCATGAGAATGAAGGCCGGAATACTGAAGATCATGGACACGCCGGAGAGAAACCACGAGAATCGCGTTCTCAGGCTGTCATCTTCTGGCATTGGCGCGGGAGAGAATTCGGAATCGGCCATACCCAACCGATAACCTGATCCTGCCATACCGGCAAGAAAAAGGCCGCCCGAAGGCGGCCTTTTCATTACTTCTTGCGCGGTACCTTGGGCACCGATGCCTTGCCGCGTGACGGCGGCGTCGGTTCGTCGGCGATAGAAGGCCCAGCCGTCGCTTTTTCAAGTATCGGCTTCTTCGGCGCGGGCTTCTTCTTGACCACCGGCTTCTTCTGGGCGGCAATCTCCTGCTTCGGCTTCACCACCACTTCATCGGCGATGTAGTCAAGGACAAGACCCTTGGAACCATCCGCCTTCTCGCCGACCGATACCGCAACGGTACCGCCCTTCTTCAGCCTGCCAAACAGCACTTCATCAGCCAGTGGCTTCTTGATGTACTCCTGAATAACACGGCCAAGCGGACGAGCACCCATGCGGTCATCGTAGCCCTTTTCAGCGAGCCAGGCGATTGCTTCAGGCTTCAGATCGAACGTCACGCCGCGATCGGCAAGTTGTGCCTCAAGCTGAATGACGAACTTCTGAACCACCTGATGGATGACCGGGATCGGCAGAGGACCGAACGGAATGATGGCATCGAGACGGTTGCGGAACTCCGGTGTAAACAGCCGGTTGATCGCTTCCATGTCATCGCCTTCACGACGGGACGAGCCGAAACCGATGGCCGAGCGTGCAGCATCGGAAGCACCCGCATTGGTTGTCATGATCAGAATGACATTGCGGAAATCGATCTGCTTGCCATTGTGATCGGTCAGCTTGCCGTGATCCATCACCTGCAACAGGATGTTGAACAGATCCGGATGGGCTTTTTCGATTTCGTCAAGCAGCAGCACGCAATGCGGATGCTGATCGACGCCATCGGTCAGAAGACCGCCCTGATCGAAGCCGACATAGCCGGGAGGTGCACCGAGCAGACGCGAGACCGTGTGACGCTCCATGTATTCCGACATGTCGAAACGCAGGAGTTCCACGCCGAGTGACAGCGCCAGTTGCTTGGCAACTTCCGTTTTGCCGACGCCGGTCGGGCCCGAGAACAGGTAGGAGCCAATCGGCTTCTCCGGTTCGCGCAGTCCGGCACGGGCCAGCTTGATCGAGGAAGACAGAGCTTCAATTGCAAGGTCCTGACCATAGACAACACGCTTCAGTTCAGCCTCGAGATTGGACAGAACCGCTTCGTCATCCTTGGAAACAGTCTTCGGCGGGATGCGAGCCATCGTGGCAATGGTTGCCTCGATTTCCTTGACGCCAATGGACTTCTTGCGCTTTCCTTCCGGCAGAAGCATCTGGCTGGCACCTGTCTCATCGATCACGTCGATTGCCTTGTCAGGCAACTTGCGGTCGTTGATATAGCGCGCCGACAGTTCAACAGCCGATTTGATGGCTTCCACCGTGTACTTGACCTTGTGGAAGTCCTCGAAATACGGGCGAAGCCCCTTCATGATCTCAATGGCATCCGGGATGGATGGTTCATTGACGTCGATCTTCTGGAAACGGCGAACAAGTGCCCGGTCCTTTTCAAAGAACTGGCGGAATTCCTTGTAAGTCGTTGAACCGATGCAACGAATCGCACCGGATGACAATGCCGGCTTCAGAAGGTTCGACGCATCCATTGCGCCGCCCGAAGTGGCGCCGGCACCGATGATCGTGTGAATCTCGTCGATGAAAAGGATCGCACCCGGAAACTCTTCGAGTTCCTTGATGACCTGTTTCAAACGTTCTTCGAAATCACCGCGATAGCGTGTTCCGGCAAGCAACGTGCCCATATCAAGCGAAAACACCGTTGCATCCGCCAATACGGACGGAACCTTGCCTTCGACAATCCGCTTGGCAAGACCTTCGGCGATGGCTGTCTTGCCAACACCTGGATCGCCGACATAGAGCGGGTTGTTCTTGGAACGGCGGCAAAGAATCTGGATCGTACGGTTGATCTCCTGATCACGGCCGATCAGCGGATCGATCTTGCCTGCTTTCGCCCGGTCGTTCAGATTGTTGCAATAGGCCGTCAGGGCATCCTGCTTTTTCTTTGTCGCGCCCTCTTCGGACTCGGCAGCATGGTTTTCTTCATTGTTGCTCTCCGCACCCAACGGGGTACGCGGCTCAGCTGCGCCGGGGCGCTTCGAGATGCCATGGGAGATATAATTGACCGCGTCATAACGGGTCATCTGCTGTTCCTGCAGGAAGAATGCCGCATGGCTTTCCCGCTCGGCAAAAATTGCCACAAGAACATTGGCGCCGGTAACTTCTTCACGGTTGGAGGACTGAACGTGAATAACTGCACGCTGGATGACACGCTGGAACGCGGCGGTTGGCTTTGAATCCTCGTCATACCCGGTGACAAGGTTATCCAGTTCGTGATCGACATAATCGGTCACGGTGCGGGTTAACTGTGCGAGGTCAACATTGCAGGCGCGCATGACACTGCTCGCGTCCTGATCATCGATGAGCGCGAGGAGCAGATGCTCCAGCGTTGCATATTCATGATGATGCTCGTTCGCGATTGTCAGCGCCTGATGGAGGGCCCGCTCCAGACTAGGTGAGAAAGATGGCATGAAACCTCACTTTTTCTCCATCACGCATTGCAGCGGATGTTGGTTTTGCCGCGCATAGTCCATGACTTGGGTCATCTTGGACTCCGCGACCTCATAGGTAAAGACTCCACACTCTCCGACTCCATGATTATGCACATGAAGCATGATGCGTGTGGCATCTTCTTTGTTTTTCTGGAAAAAACGTTCCAGAACGTGAATGACGAATTCCATGGGAGTGTAATCGTCATTCAGGAGCAACACCCGGTAAAGACTCGGCTTCTTCAGCTTTGGCTTGGTTCGTGTGATGACAGCCGTTCCCCGGCCGGGGCCATTGCCGCTGCCTTTGTCTTCATCTTGCATTGTTGGTGCAAACCGCTTCATCTCTTCCGATACCCGCATTTCGTGGTCATGTGTTGCCCTGTGTATCCTATGTAGGTCGCAACGCGTCGATTTTAAGCCCTCTCTCGAAGCATGCAATATCAACTTGCCGCTGCACAGCCTGTTTTGGGTGTCAGAGACAAAAAAAGTCCGGTTGCGATGGCAACCGGACCTCATCTGACCCAGAAATGAAACTGGATTTATTTGGTAACCTTGGCAACCGCAGCTTCGTAAGGCTTGTAGGCCTCCTTGGCGAGGTCGGCATAGAGTTCGCCGAACTTGGTAGCCTGGGCAACAAAAGCTTCGTAAGCCTTCTTGGAGAAAACAGTCTGGGCTTCGTAGAGCTGCTCGACCGATTTTGTCGTACCGAGCTTTTCAACAAGTGCGGTGCCGTCCTCGAAAGACTTCTTGGAGTATTCAGCGGCCTCATTGGCGATTGTCTGCAAACCCTGCGAAAGAGCAGAGACACTCTTCATGGAGTTGTTGACGAATTCCTTGCTGGATTCACTCAGAGTTTCGAACGGATTGGCCATGATAAATCCTTCCATGGAGAAATTTGTTTGTTGCCGTTATCTAGTGTGCACTGCACAAAAAGTCAATTTTTTTGTGCAGTGCAATAATTATCACGACTTTTAAAAGACCGAATGCCCGGGAATTTGTGAACTTTCCAGTTACCATAAACAGTTTGGTAACGCTGTTGCGGCTAATGTTCAGCGATCCGTATCTGACGCAACATTCCGTCAGTTGAATTCCATATATGCTTCAGTATGAGCAGGTGTTGATTGTGCTTTATCCAGCCCGCCAAGGTTCCAGACTTTATACCAGACTAACCCATACATTCCTGGCCTTGGCGCTTGCTTCTGGAATAGGCTTCATGGAAGCCCCAAAAGCTGCCGCGTCATCGAAGGCTTCTGCCATTGTAGTCGATGCCAATACCGGCAAGACGCTCTACTCTTCCAACGCGGATGCCCAGCGCTTTCCGGCATCGCTGACCAAGATGATGACGCTCTACATGCTGTTTGAGGCAATGGAAGCCGGCAAGGTTTCGAAGTCGACGCCCATTCCGGTTTCTGCCTATGCTGCCGGGCAGCCACCGACAAAGATCGGCTTCAAGCCCGGTCAGACGATCAGCGCCGAAGCTGCCATTCTCTCCGTCATCACCAAATCGGCCAACGATTCGGCCACGGCGATCGGCGAGTATCTCGGTGGATCGGAACAGCGCTTTGCGCAGATGATGACCAACAAGGCGCGCCAGCTCGGCATGCGCAACACCACATTCCGCAATGCCTCCGGCCTGCCCAATCCGCAGCAGCGCTCTTCGGCACGTGATCTTGCACTACTCGGCATCGCTTTGCGTGAGCATTTCCCGCAGTATTACGACTATTTCTCCACCCGCAGCTTCAGCTATCGCGGCCGCCGCATTGCCGGTCACAACCGCTTGCTCGGCAAAGTCCGCGGTGTTGATGGCATCAAGACCGGTTACACCCGCGATTCCGGTTTCAACCTTGTTTCCTCCGTGAATGTAGACGGCAAGAAGATGGTCGCCGTTGTCATGGGCGGTACGAGCGGTGGTGCCCGTGATGCCCAGATGGCCAAGCTGATCGAACAGTATCTGCCTGGCGCATCGCGTCGCGACGGGGGCAATCTCCTCGCATCCCGCAAAAACAGCAAAGTTCAGGTCGCGGCTATCGACCTTCCGGAAGAGGAAGATGCACCGATGCCTGTGCAGCGCGAAGAAGTTGTGGCGAAAACCAGCAATGTCGTGACAGCAACTGCCTATGCTTCCGCACCGGCACAAGCATCGCCTGCGGCCCAGATCCTGCGCGTTCCGACCCCGACAGCACGGGCTGATGTCGCCGAGGCGGAAGAAGCCGCCGACGTTGATCCGGTTACAACGGCCTCCGCTCCCGAAAAGAGCTCGGCCATCGGCTGGATGGTCCAGATCGGTTCAATGGGCAGCGACGACGACGCCAAGGCAATCCTCGCCCGTGCGGCTTCGGAAGTTGGCGGGCCCGTTGGATCACTCGCTCCCTATACGGAAAAATTCCAGAAGGGTTCCGCCACGTACTACCGGGCCCGCTTTACCGGTATTGCCTCAGCCAAGGCGGCAAACAATGCCTGCGTTGCGCTGAAGCGCCAGAATTTCAACTGCTTTGCGATTGCACCGCAATCGTAAGGCAAAGAATCCGAAAGACCCAATTGTCTGAAGTAGAGGGTTTTGCGAATGTCTATTGTCAATGATTTCCATCGTCCAGCCGGAGCTGCCGGCAAGGAATCGCGGTCGCTGTTTGGCGGCTTGCAACAGGCTGCACAGCGCCTTGCCGACATGCGGCGCGGCAATTCTGCATTCAAAACAATGGATCTGGTGAACGTTCTTCTATGCCAAGCCGCCAGAACCCGCCGCGCGGCGATGCCGCAAGTCAAACTGCGTATTCGCTCTGACAATCGCAACGGCGTTTCCGCTGTCCGGATACGGATTTCCTGATAAGAGGTGGTGCTGCTTACAGCAGACCGAGGGACGCCAATTCGTTACGCAGTTCCGGCGGCAGCTTGGCTCGGCCCTTGCCCTTCCCTTCATCTGCCGGTGCGTCCTCACTTGTAAGATACCGCCAGCCCTGAAATGCCCGGCGTGGCTGCCATTCCGTCACAATGATTCTTGGATCAAGCACCAGATGGCAGCGTGAGATCCCCTCATCATCGGTAAAGGTGCGAATATCCGTCAATATCTGGCGGCACTGAACATTGCCCTTGATCACCCAATAGAGCGATCCTCCCGCCAGCAACTCCTCGACACGCTTGGGAACCATGCGGGTCGTATGGAACTGCTCCGGCGAAAGACCGGCGCGCCTGCGCTCATCCAGACGGAAATCGATCCACGCTGCAAGATCTTCGATCGCAGTGCAGCCGACACAAAGTTTGACGAGATTGAGAGCCATACGGGAGATTTGACGCTTTCACGCGGCGAGGTCAACCGAAACCAACCGGTTCTCCACAAACGTCGGCGAGCGGAACGCCCGCCGACGGCTTCCTCAGTGACCCGTTGCCGGTATGGCTGCCGCCCCTCCCGATTGTCGTTTGGCAGCCACGGCATGGATATCCGTAGCAACGACCGGCACCTCAACGCCATTCGCGTCATAAAGCTTGCCGTTCAGGAAATAATCGCCGTCATGCAGATGGGCGACATCCTGATAGCGCAGAACCCGTTCCGTACCCGCGACAAAAACCGACTGCTGGTCCGAATTGCCCGCAGTCAGATGGTTGAACACGATATTCAGGGCAATCGCCATGACCGCAGCCGAGCTGATGCCGGAATGAAAGATCGTGGCGAACCATGTGGGAAAATGATCATAGAAATTCGGGGATGCAATCGGGATCATGCCGAACCCGAGCGAAGTGGCCACGATGATGAGGTTCATGTTGTTGGCATAGTCGACTTTCGACAGCGTTCGGATACCGCTGGCTGCGACTGTACCAAAGAGTACCAATCCCGCACCGCCGAGGACGGCGCTCGGCACCGCGGCAACCACACGGCCCATGACCGGCAGCAAACCAAGCACGACGAGAAACAGGCCGCCCGTTGCCACCACATACCGGCTTTTTATGCCCGTCACCGCAACCAGCCCGACGTTCTGGGCAAATGCGCTTTGCGTGAATGAACCGAACACGGGCGCAATCAGGCTCGACAGCATGTCGGCACGCAAACCATCGCCAAGACGGCGCGAGTCCACCTTGGTCTCGATGATCTCGCCAACCGCCAGAATATCAGCGGACGTTTCGACCAGAGTGACCATGATGACAATGAACATGGAAATGATCGCTGCAACCTGAAATGTCGGGTAGCCCCACTGAAAGATCGTCGGCAGCGCGATGAACGGCCCCTCGCTCACCTTGGAGAAATCTGTCATTCCCAGCGCCAGAGCAATCAGCGTGCCGATGACAATGGCGAGCAGGATCGACAATCGCGAAATCCTGGCGCTGCCAACCTTGCTGAGCAGGAGCACAATGACGAGGGTAACCGCAGCCAGCTCGATATTGGCCATACTGCCGAAATCCGGTGCCTTGCTGTTGCCGCCCATCGCCCAGCGTGCTGCCACAGGCATCAGGGTCAAACCGATAGTGGTGATGACGATCCCCGTTACCAATGGCGGGAAAAACCGGGTAATCTTGGAAAAGATCGGCGTGATCAGCAATCCGATAAACGAGGCGACCATGACAGCGCCCAGCACTGCTTCGATCCCGCCATTGCCTGTGATGGCGACCATCGTGGCTACACCGGAAAACGAAACGCCTTGCACGAGGGGTAACCGGCAACCGAAAAACGGCAGACCCATCGTCTGCAGTATTGTCGCCAACCCTCCGGCAAAAAGCGATGCGGTGATCAGCAGGCCGATATCGTTCGGTGACAGCCCTGCCGCCTGACCAAGGATCAGCGGAACAGCTATGATCCCGCCATACATGGTCAGAACATGCTGAAAGCCATAGGCCAGATTGGCGGCCACACCCAGATTCTCGTCCTCCGGACGGTCCTCTGGCGTATTTTCATTCAAACGTGATGCCAAGGTAGTGTCCTCCCAATACCTTTGTGCGGCCCAACCAAACATTGCTGATCGGGCGGGAGGAAAACTATGGCACTTTTTTGGGATTTGACTGTATCGGATTTATTGAAAGTGTTTTCGGCTATGCGCAGGTATTGCGCATGAGCCTTCCATATCTGTCAGCACTCGACGACATTGACCGCAAGTCCGCCGAGGCTGGTTTCCTTGTAACGCTCGTTCATGTCGCGTCCGGTCTGGCGCATGGTTTCGATACAGGCGTCGAGCGGCACAAAGTGCGTGCCGTCGCCCTTGATCGCAAGCGATGCGGCCGTTACGGCCTTCACAGCTCCCAGTGCATTGCGCTCGATACAGGGAACCTGAACGAGACCGGCCACGGGATCGCAGGTCATGCCGAGATGGTGTTCAAGCGCAATTTCAGCCGCGTTCTCGATCTGGGCAGCAGACCCGCCCATTACCGCAGCAAGCCCGGCCGCAGCCATGGCCGACGCCGAACCCACCTCGCCCTGGCAACCGACTTCCGCACCTGAAATGGAGGCATTGTGCTTGATAACGCCGCCAATGGCGGCAGATGTCAGCAGGAAATCACGAATGCCGTCGGCGTCGGCGTCATCGTGGAAATGCAGATAATAGCGCAGAACGGCGGGAACCACACCCGCAGCACCATTGGTCGGTGCCGTCACGACGCGTCCGCCCGCAGCATTCTCCTCGTTCACCGCCATGGCATAGACCGAGAGCCAGTCATTGGCCAGAAGCGGGTTCATGCGGTTCTGCCGCCATTCCTCCTGCAACCGGTCATGCAGATAGCGGGCGCGGCGCTTGACCTTGAGGCCGCCCGGCATGATGCCCTCCTGCTCCAGCCCGCGATCGATACAGGAACGCATGGCCGACCAGACGCGATCAAGACCGGCATTAAGATCGTCGCGGCTCATGAAGATTTCTTCGTTGCGGCGCTTCATTTCTGCAATGGAGAGACCGCTCTCCTCGCTCATAGCAAGCATTTGCGCTGCATTTTTGAACGGAAACGGAACCGGATCTTCAGCCTTTGGCGCGGTACGGGTCTTTGCGCTTTCCAGCTCTTCTTCGGTGACGACAAACCCGCCGCCGATCGAATAGAAAATACGGCGCAGAAGCAGGCGCTCGTCCGCGTCATAGGCTTCAAACGCCATGCCGTTGGCATGCCCCGGCAGCGGTGTCCTGCGGTCCATGATCAGATCGGCGGCCGGATCGAACCGATAGGCCGGATGCCCTTCCGGATGAATGCGCTTTTCCTGTTTAACAGTCTCCAGCAACGCATCCATTTGATTTGGATCGATCGTCGCCGGCAGAAGACCGCAGAGACCGAGAATGACCGCACGGTCCGTCGCATGGCCAATCCCGGTGAAAGCCAGTGAACCGTGCAGATGCACGCGCAGACGATCGACCTTCACACCCGTCGGGCGCGGCCATTGTCCATTCTTCAGTTCCGCGAGAAACAGGCCGCCGGCGGTCATCGGGCCCATCGTATGGGAACTCGAAGGACCAATGCCGATTTTATACAGATCGAAAACCGACAGGAACATCCGGCTACCTCAACAGGGGTGAAATTGCATGCAGTGTATAATGGCTGTTCCGAAGTATACTCCGAAGCCAGCCACCGACCTAGCCTTGTGTTTCTACGACATGCCCGACCAAAGAAAAAGGGTGCAGTCGCGCCGCACCCCTACATAAGAAATTTATTCCGGCTCAACTGATCTGGAGGCTGTTTTTCAGTTCAGTGAATAACGACCAGATAGGTCACCAGCATAATCACCGCAAAACCGAGGACTGCCCAGGCAGTAATGCCCCAGCAGGATTTTTGAACGCTGTCGTCCATGAATTTTGTATTTCCCTGTTGCTCTCGGAAGGACACGATTCTCTCAGAACGCTCCGTCTCTGGGAACGTGGATATATCTGTCTGCACGGTTCTTCGCAACGCCAAAGATGGCAAAATCACGGCAGGGGAGCGCATAGCTGAAATGTGCCCGCTGCATGACTTCAATAATATCAACAGCTTAAATAACATTACTCCGCACCGGATCGTTTACGATTGGGGTAAATTCATGTTGAGTGAATCTGCAAACCGAGTAATTTGTCTGCGTACGCACTTGCCTCGTATTGAGAGAGCCCGCATGGAATCCGCACGCTTTATGTCTTACTGGCTCGATGCGCTGGCCCTCCTCTATTTCTTTGGCGTGTGGATGCTCTATTCCCGCACGACCGATAAGGGTTTTCTCAATCGGCGCTCGCTGACATCGGAAATGAACCATGCCAGGCGGCAGTGGATGACCACCATGTCGAGCCGCGAACTGCGCATGATCGACACGAGCATCATGATCGGTCTCCAGCAAGGGACCGGCTTTTTTGCGTCAACATCGATTCTTGCCATTGGCGGCTGTTTTGGTCTGCTGAATTCATCCGGCCGGGTGGTCACGCTTTTCCACGACATCCCCTTTCTGGGTGAAACGACCGAGCGGCTCTTTGAAACCAAGGTTCTCGGCCTGCTCGTCCTTTTTGCCTATGCCTTTTTCAAATTCGCGTGGGCCTACCGCCTGTTCAACTACTGTTCGATTCTGATCGGTGGCGTCCCCATGGCGCGCGACAAGGCGCCGGATGATCCGCAGGTTGTTTTTGCCGTCAACCGCGCAGCGGAGATCAATATTCTGGCCGGCCAGCATTTCAACAGCGGACTGCGCGGCATCTTCTTTTCAATCGGCTATCTCGGATGGTTCCTCGATCCTCTGCTGTTCATGATCACGACGAGCCTTGTGGCCGTTGTTCTGTTGCGTCGCCAGTTCTTCTCGAATGCCCGCGACGCGCTCATGCGCAACAATATCAACGCGGATTTATAGGCCGCGCGGCAGATACCGCCAGACGACGATGGCGGTGAATACCATCAGCATTGCCAGCGCGATGAAGATCGCGCCAAGACTGAAGAATGTCAGGATGATGGAATAGAAGAATGCCGGCAGAAGTTCGGAAAAGTCGAGATAGGTCCGGTAAACCGAAGTCATTTGCGCGCGCTCATGCGGGTGAACCGCACGAATGAACGTGGTCGAGGCCAGCGTATCCAGTGCAACACAGAAAAATGCTCCGGCGAGCAGCATGAGTGCTGCGATCATCGGAAGTTTTTCACCGGCGAACCCGGCCCCGGCCAACGCCATGGCCAGAAGAATGAAGACGCCTGATATCGTCCGCATCAGCCCCTTGGCCATGCCGACCTTGCCCCACAGGATCGATCCAAGCAGGAACAGGTTTCCCAGGGAAACAAGGAGACCGCCCGCAAGCTTGCCCTGCCCGGTCGCCACCATCAGAATGGGTCCATAGACGAAGAATGTGCTCCAGTAGCACGAACGCGAGAACGCGATGAGCCAGGCCAGCCTGAGCCGCGGCTGCGCAACGAACCGCCGGACATTGGCAATGGGATTGGCAGCACGGCTTGGACCTTTTTGCAGAGCCGGATTGTCACTGAGGCGGAAATACCAGAACAGGGTGAGGAGCAGCAGGGAAAAGCCGATGGACAGCAGGAACGGTGCAATCATGCCTATGGTGCTGTAAAGAAAAACCCCGAGGAATGGCCCGGCCGTCCACGCGAAGGTTGCCGTTGCCATGCGCACGGATTCGGCGCGGACGAGTTCGCCCCGCTTGATGTGATCCATAATGTAGAGGCTGAGCGTGATGGACAGCGCGCCCGCCCCGAAGGTGCGCAGGAAAAGCCCCGCCGCCTGTCCCGGCACCGTATCGAGCGCAAAGGCACAACAGCCCAGTATGAGCGACACGGCTCCAGCCGTGTAGACCCAGCGGCGCGGGATGCGGACGATCAGCAGCGGAATGGATAAGGTCACCATCAGCCCAAGCATCGACATGCAGGTGTAGAGGATACTGACGCTGCGTTCGCTCTGCAGCAGATCATACGTCTGTATCGGCACCACGCTGGTGATGATCGCACGGGCCATCGACTCGATGCCAAAGAGAATCGCAAACACCCTTGCTGTCGGACGTTTGGCCGTGCTGATCCAGATGGGATGGCGAACTTGATTGATCACAGGTCTGACTATCGGGGAAATGCTGATTCGAGCGCTCTCTGACAATGGAGCGCGAAACCACGGATAGCAGTCAATCAAGCGACATTATATGTCCGTTTCGCAGAAACCGTTGAAACAAGTGCAAAATATCTGCCGTGGTGCATACCGGAAACACATGGATTTTGTTTTCCATCTCCCCTAGCCTGTGCGGAATTGCAATCATTGAGATTCCAGCATGAACCCGACCGAGACGCCTGCCCCGCCCGTCAAATCCCGTCTCGGCAAGCTTGATGTGCTCCGCGGTATCGCGCTCATCGCCATGGCGACGTATCATACGGGGTGGGATTTCGAGTTTTTCGGCTATATGGAGCCCGGCACCACGGGCCATGGCGCGTGGAAGCTCTATGCCCGCATCATTGCCTCGACTTTTCTTGTGCTTGTTGGTTTCAGCCTTGTACTGGCACACCGCAACGGCATTCGCTGGCGGCCGTTCGGGATCCGTCTCGCGCAGATCGTTGCTGCATCCCTCGGGATTACCCTTGTCACCCGGTACATTACCCCGGACAGTTTTGTTTTCTTCGGTATCCTGCATGAGATTGCAGCGGCCAGTGTGCTTGGCCTGCTGTTTCTGCGCCTTCCGGCCATTATGATCGCTATCGCAGCGGCGGCCGTCGTCGCTGCGCCGCATTATCTGACATCTGCGGCATTGGACGCCCCGGCATTCTGGGCACTCGGCCTATCGGAAATACCCATTCGGTCAAATGATTACGTACCTGTTTTCCCGTGGTTCGGCCCGGTTCTGGCCGGCATGGCTCTTGCCAAGACCTTGCTCCACTTCAACCTGATGCGGATATTTGCCGGGAACATCCGCCCCGGCTGGCTGGATCGCGGCCTTCGGTTCATCGGACAGCACAGTCTGGCATTCTATCTCATCCATCAGCCGGCGCTGATCAGTTGTGTTTTCCTCATCGCGCAGGTGTTTCCGCCTGCCACGCTCACACCGCACGAGGTCTTTGACCGCGAATGCACGCGCAGTTGCTCGGTGGACAACGAGAAAGCCTTCTGCGAGCGCTTCTGCACCTGTACGATGAGCCAATTGGAAACACAGAAGATTTTCGATGATGTCTATGCGGGCAAGCGCAATCAGGACAACGATCCGCAGATACAGGACATCACCGGCATGTGCACGGAACAAAGCCTGCAGCCCTGATTATCGGGGTTGGTGGCCAAATCTTTCATTGGCATGCGCATTGTGCGTGGTTCGACAAGCTCACCATGAGGAAGAGTGAGGATTGCAGGGAGCTATGTTCTGCAAGATTGCTCATATCCGCAATATTTCCGATTGGCCTTACAGCACCACTCTCCCTCATGGTGAGCTCCTGAGCTTGTCGAAGGGCGAACCACGAACCACTGCCTGTGCAGCAATCCTCAGGTGTTGACACCCAGTTCCGCCAACCGCTCGATACAGGCTTCTTCCACCTGATCCAGTTCTGTCAGGGTCTCCTCGATGTCGCGGCGTTTCTGGCGCAGGTCGCCGCGCTTTTCTTCCACGCGCTTCATCAACAGGTGCAGTTGACCCATTTCACCCGGCGGCTCACGGTACATCTGCACGATCTCGTGGATTTCCGCGATGGAAAAGCCCAGACGCTTGCCGCGCAGGATCTGCTTGAGCAAATGCCGGTCCGATGGCCGGAACAGGCGTGTCCGTCCGCGGCGGACGGGATGGATCAGCCCCTCATCCTCATAGAAGCGCAATGTCCGCGTCGAAACGCCAAACTCCCGCGTCAGCTCAGTAATGGAATAATATTCGCGCATGACAGACACTGCTCTAATTTTTCTCAATATTTCACAGGGATGTTTGGCCACGCAATTACGTAAAAGTCAATTGTACGTTTGTTAACAGAAACGAACGTTAGTCTAAAATACTGGGGAATTACGTGTTCAAGCCAGTCCGAACCACCATGTTGCCAGCCCCAGGAACGAGAAAAACCCGACAACATCGGTCACGGTGGTGACAAAGACAGCCGATGAAATGGCCGGATCGGCGCCGAACTTGTCGAGCAGCAGGGGAATCAGAATGCCGCCAAGGGCGGCGGCCATCATGTTGATGATCATGGCCGAGGCGATGATTCCGCCAAGCTCCACATTCTGGAACCATAGTCCGGCAACGAGGCCAATCAGCACCGCGAACACCAGGCCGTTGATCAGACCGACCGACGCTTCACGCCGGATGATGCGGCCCGCATTGTAAATATCCATATCGCGCGTCGCCAAGGCACGCACAGTCACCGTCATGGTCTGGGTCGCGGCGTTGCCACCCATCGAGGCCACGATCGGCATCAACACCGCCAGGGCAACCATCTGCTGAATGGTACCGTCAAACAATCCGATGATGGACGCGGACAGAAACGCGGTGAAAAGGTTGACGACCAGCCAGGGCGTGCGGGACCGGGATGTGGACAGCACGGAATCGGACAGTTCTTCGTCACCGACGCCGCCGAGGCGCATGATGTCCTCTTCGGCCTCTTCCTGGATGACGTCAACGATGTTCTCGATCGTCAGCACGCCGACGAGCCGTTCGTTTTCGTCAACCACGGCTGCGGAGAGAAGGTCGTACTGCTCGAAAATCTGCGCCGCCTCTTCCTGATCCATGGTCGCAGGAATGGCGTGGCGCGTCTCATGCATGATCTCATCGATCTTCACGTCACGCCCGGCACGCAGAATACGGTCGAGATCAATGGCACCGAGCAACCGGAACATCGGATCGATCACAAAAATCTGCGAGAAGGACTCCGGCAGATCGCCATTGTTGCGCATGTAATCGATGGTCTGGCCGACGGTCCAGAATGGCGGCACAGCCACGAATTCCGTCTGCATGCGGCGTCCGGCGGTCTCTTCCGGATATCCGAGAGAACGGCGCAGACGAACGCGCTCGGTGAATGGCAACTGCGCCAGAATCTCGTCGCGGTCTTCCTGGTCAAGATCTTCCAGAATGTAGACCGCGTCATCGGAATCAAGGTCCTGAACCGCTTCAGCAATCTGCTGATTCGGCATGGCATCGACGATCTCGAGACGTACCGCCTCGTCGACTTCAGTCAGTGCGGCAAAATCGAATTCATCGCCAAGCAGTTCGACAAGCGCCGCACGCTGCTCGGATTGAAGTGCTTCAAGCACGTGACCGAGCTCGGACTGGTGCAGCTTGCCGACGTGGGAGCGCAGAAACAGAACATCGCGATCCGCAATCGCGGCGCCGACACGTGCCAGATAGGACGAGCGGACCGCGCCGTCTTCACCGTAAATGTCGACGTCCCGCTCGTCATCGGCGGACGGAGGCAATGTTTCTGTTTCATCCATCAGTCCGCACCTGCCTTCCTGACGCGTGTTACATACCGTCAGTTAGCGCATAACCCACGGAATCGAAATCGATTTCTGTATGGATCATGCGCCGTTTCAGAGCGTTACTGCTTCCGTGCGTCTATTGAGTGACACCGCCGCCGCGTTTATGCGGCGCTGTCTTCCCGGTGGAACGAATTTGACGTTCGCATCCCATTTGACATCCCCCCGGACACGCGAACGTCAAATTCAAAATAATGCCAGAATCGGCCACTAGCCGCTGATTGCCTTGACTTCAAGGAAGTCTTCCAGCCCCCAGTGACCGCCTTCGCGCCCGATGCCGGACTGCTTGTAACCGCCGAAAGGTGCGTCCGCCTTATGCGATGCGCCATTGACGCGAACCATGCCTGCACGCAGCTGCTTCGACACACGCTTGATCCGTTCGCGATCGCCCGACTGGATATAGGCTGCCAGCCCGTAGGGCGTGTCATTGGCGATCTCGACCGCCTCTTCCTCGGTGTCGAACGGGATCATCGCAAGGACCGGTCCAAAGATTTCCTCACGGGCGATGGTCATGTCGTTGTTGACGTCGGCAAACACCGTCGGACGGACAAAATAGCCACGATTAAAACCTTCCGGACGGCCCGTGCCACCGGCGATGAGGCGTGCACCTTCCTTGATGCCCTGCTCGATCAGGCCCTGTACCTTGTTGAACTGGGCTTCGGAAACAAGCGGCCCCATATGATCACCATCCTGCGCGGGATCACCGACAAGAGTTGCTTTTGCCGTGGCTGCGGCCACCTCAGTCGCCTTGTTGTAAACCGAGCGTTCCACCAGCATGCGCGTTGGTGCATTGCAGGATTGCCCGGTGTTGTTGAACACATGCAGCACACCGCGCGTTACAGCCGCCTCGACATCACTGTCGGCGAATACAATGTTGGGCGACTTGCCACCGAGTTCCAGCGATACGCGCTTGACCGTATCGGCAGCAGCCTTGGTGACGGCAATGCCTGCGCGGGTCGAGCCGGTGAAGGACATCATGTCGATGCCGGGATGGGCTGACATGGCCGCACCGACGGAAGGACCATCGCCATTGACCATGTTGAACACACCGGCGGGAAGGCCTGATGCGTCGACGATTTCGGCAAAAACAACCGACGAAATCGGTGCAATTTCGGAAGGCTTCAGCACCACGGTGCAACCGGCAGCAATGGCAGGCACGACCTTGAGAACAACCTGATTCATCGGCCAGTTCCACGGCGTGATCAGGCCGCACACGCCGATCGGCTCATAGGCGATCCGGACATTGGGATTATGTTCATCCAAGGCACGTTCGAATTCGAAACTCTTCAGGGCGCGCATGAAGGCCTTGAGGTGGCTGGTGCCCGACGCGGCCTGCTCTTCCAGAGCCATTTTGATCGGTGCACCCATTTCGGATGAAATGGCCTGCGCCATATCGTTGATGCGCGACTCGTAGACGGCAGTGAGGCGCTCGAGCCAGGCAATGCGCTCTTCACGGCTTGTCAGGCTCCATGTGGCGAACGCCTTGCGCGCCGCCGAAACAGCGGCGTCCACGTCCGCAGCCGATCCAAGCGATATCACAGCAAAGGGCTGCTCGTCGGCAGGATTGATGACATCCAGGTCTCTCACTACGGCCGGAGCGGTCCATTTTCCATTGATGTAGAAATCGGTCTTGCGAAGCATGATTGGTCTCCTGCCTGGTGCTGTCGGATTGTGTTATTGAGGGATGGATAAGTGCCCGTCCGCTGTTCCGTTTCAGGTGTAGCGGATGAATAGGTTGGCAGCCAACAGCAATATCGAACAAAGAGGCGAAAATAGCGGCGCGTAGGGCCGGTTCACGATTTCTTTTGCATTTGGAAGGCGCGGCCAATGCGCAGGAAGTTGCCGAGCATGGCGTGACCGTATTCCGTCAACACCGACTCCGGATGGAATTGCACGCCAAAGGTCGGGTGCTTCCTGTGTGCGAGCCCCATGATCTCGCCCTTGTCGGAGCGCGCCGTCACGGCAAGAGAGGCGTTGCCCTCATCCGAAACAACAATCAGTGAATGATAACGCCCGGCCCTGAACGGGCTCGGCAAACCCTTGAAAACGCCCGTTCCGTCATGCTGGATCAGGGATGAGCGGCCATGCATGGGTTCCTGTGCCCGCAACACCGTGCCGCCAAAGGCCTCGCCGATACATTGATGCCCAAGGCATATGCCCAGAATGGGAATGCTGCCGCTGAATGTCTTGATGATCGGCAGAGATAGCCCCGCTTCGTGCGGACCGCATGGCCCGGGTGAAATGACCAGAGCCGCTGGTTGCAGCGCTTCGATGTCGGTCACCGTGATCGCATCATTGCGTACGACCCGGGTTTCTTCGCCGAGCTCGGCAAAATATCGTGCCACCGTAAAAACGAAGGAATCGTAATTGTCGATGATAAGGATCATGACCCGACATCCCCGGCCATATCGAAAACATCGAAAATCCGCACCGCCTTGTCCAGCGTCTCCTGATACTCGGCCGCAGGATCGGAGAGCGCCGTGATGCCGCCGCCTGCCTGAAACACCGCCTTCCCGCCCTGAAACAGCACGGTACGGATGGCGATGTTGGTATCCATATGACCGTTGAAACCGAAAAAGCCGATCGAACCGCAATAGATGCCGCGCGCAACCTTTTCGATTTCTGTGATGATTTCCATCGCCCGCAGTTTTGGCGCACCGGTGATGGAGCCACCGGGGAAAGCCGCACGGATCAGGTCCGGCAACGACCTCTCTTCCGCCAAGCGCCCGGTAACGACCGAAACCAGATGATGCACGCTGGCATAGGATTCCAGGCCGCACAGCACGGGCGTAAGAACGGAATGCGGATTGCAGACGCGCGACAGATCATTGCGCATCAGATCGACAATCATCAGGTTTTCAGCGCGATCCTTTTCCGAGGCGAGCAGGGTCTCCGCATTCCGCTGGTCGATATCAGGATCAGCCGAGCGCGGCACGGTGCCCTTGATCGGCCGTGTCTGCACATCCCGGCCACGCACCGACAGGAACCGTTCCGGCGAGCTTGAGGCAATCACCAGATCATCGTGCTCAATATAGGCGGCGAATGTCGCGGCGTTGCGCTGTCGCAGTGCCTTGTAGAAAGACCAGACAGGATAATTTTCCGGAAGATCCGCGATAAAACGCTGCGCGATATTGGCCTGGAAAATATCACCGTCGAGGATGTACTCAACGACCTTCGCCACAGCCTGCATGTAAGCTTCGCGCTCGAAATTGGACTGCCAGACTTTGCGGGCAATACGCGGTCGCAGGGAACTCTGCGTCGGCGGCGGGCTTTCAAGTGCAGAAAGGGCCATGCGGGCGCGTTCACCTGCACGGACTGCGCGCTTTTCCCCAGCCAGCTCGGGCAGACCGGACGATACAAGCCAAACCTGCTGCCTCAGATGATCGAACGCAAGGACGACGTCGTAAAAACTCCAGATGGCATCGGGTACGTCGCCCTGAGATTGCTTAAGTGGTTCAGGAAGATCCTCCAGTAAGCGGCCAAATTCATAGGAGAAATACCCGATGGCTCCGCCATGAAAAGGCGGAAGATCGGCGCGATCCTCAAGCCGATAAAGCTCCAGATAGCGCGACAGTGCTTCCAGCGGACCAATATCCAATGGTTGATTGTTCCAGCTGGCTACACCATCTCGGACCGCCAGCGTGCCGAAGGGGTCGGCGGCCACATAGGAATAACGGCCAAGCTGGTCATGCCGCATGGCACTGTCAAGGAAGCTGAGCCCGCCAAGTGGCTTCAGCCGATCGGCAGCATCGACTGGTTCCAGCCAGGGAATTTCACGGATATGCATCCGTTTTCAGCCTTTCTCGAACGATGGCGTCACCCGCTCTTGCGGGTGGAAAGAAGGATACTTGTCTCGGTCAGGGTGATTCCGTCAATATGCCTGATGTCGCGCAGCGTGTGATCAAACGCTTCCAGCGTCTCCACCTCGATCTCCGCGACGATATCCCAACGTCCATTGGTGGTATGGAGCGCGCGGATCTCGGGAAACCCCTGCAGGCGGCGAATGACCTTCTCCGCGCCCTGCCCGGCCACTTCGATCATCGCGATGGCACGAACGCCGTAGACACCTGCTCCGGCTTTCAGTGTCACGGTGAAACCCTGAATGGTGCCGTCGGTCGTCAGTTTGTCGACACGGGCCCGGACCGTGGCGCGCGAAATACCCAGCAGCGTTGCCATCGACGAGACAGGCATGCGGCAATCATCGCGCAGCAGCGACAACAGGCGGCGATCAAGATCATCCATATCATTTCCAATTTGCACAATTTTGATGCGCAAACTGCGCATTAAGTTGCGCATTTCTATCAGGATGCTGTCTATTTGTCACCGTCTCGGGGTGGCAGTATAATGGCTACACCGGAGAATCCCCGGCTTCATTTTATTGACCATTCAAACGCGAAAGTGGCGCTTGTTGATGAACATGCTCGGCAAATTTGAAAACGACCAAAAACAGAAATTGATGATTGTCGGCGCGCCTATCGAGGAAGGCGCGGGTCGTCTCGGCGCGCTGATGGGCCCCGCAGCTCTGCGCACCGCCGGCCTCATCCGCACGCTGGAGGAGATGGGGCATCCCGTCGACGATCACGGTGATCTTCGCCTGCCGCAGACCTTGCCGGTCGTTCCCCCGGTCGCAGGCCTCGCCCATCACATCGAAAAGATTGCCGCCTGGTCGCGCATGCTCTGCACCGAGACTTACGAGGCGATGAAGGACGGGAGTTTCCCGGTCATTCTCGGCGGCGATCATTCGCTGTCCATGGGTTCGGTTGCCGGTGTTGCCCGTTACTGCCAAGAGAACAACCGCGAATTGTTCGTCCTGTGGCTCGATGCCCATTCCGACTTCAACACCCCGGCCACATCACCATCCGGCAACATGCATGGCATGTCGGCGGCGCTCCTGTGCAACGAACCCGGCCTTGAAGGCGTATTCGGCGACGAGGCACACGGTCTGATCAAGCCGGAAAACCTGCATCTCTTCGGCATTCGCTCCATCGACACGGTCGAGCGCAAACTGCTGCGCGAGCGTGGCATCGATGTCATCGACATGCGTCTGATCGACGAATTCGGGGTTGCCAAGCTGATGCGCCGTATCATCGAGCGGGTGCAGAAAGCCAATGGCATCCTGCATGTCAGCTTCGACGTGGATTTCATCGATCCCTCGCTTGCGCCGGGTGTCGGCACGACGGTTCCCGGCGGCGCGACCTATCGCGAAGCCCATCTTGTCATGGAAATGCTGCATGATTCCGGCGTGGTCGGTTCGCTCGATATCGTCGAACTCAACCCGTTCCTCGATGATCGCGGCAAGAGCGCCATGCTGCTGGTCGATCTCGTCGCCAGCCTGTTTGGCCGGCAGATTTACGAACGCCCCACCCTTTCAGATCAGAGCACCACAGCTCAGAACGCATAAATTTGGCAAATAGGAGGATATTTTGCTGCAAACAGCCGCCCAACTGATTTCGACCGAGTCCCGTCTTGGCGCTCATAACTACAAGCCGCTTGATGTGGTTCTGTCGCGCGGTGAAGGCGTGCATGTCTGGGATATCGATGGGAACCGGTATCTCGACTGTCTCTCAGCCTATTCCGCCGTCAATCAGGGCCATTGCCACCCCAAAATCCTTGCAGCAATGACCGAGCAGGCGTCCAAACTGACGCTGACCTCGCGTGCGTTCCGCAACGATCAGCTGGCCCTTTTCTATGAAGAGCTCGCAACCCTTACCGGTTCGCACAAGATTTTGCCGATGAACAGCGGTGCCGAGGCTGTCGAGACGGCCATCAAGGCCGTGCGCAAATGGGGTTACGAGGTCAAGGGCGTGCCGGAGAATGCTGCCGAGATCATCGTCTGCTCGGATAATTTTCACGGCCGCACCATGGGGATTGTCGGCTTCAGCACCGATCCTTCGGCCCGCGATAATTTCGGACCCTTTGCGCCGGGCTTCAAGGTTGTTCCGTTTGGCGATATCGATGCTTTTGCAGCGGCGCTCACACCCAATACCGTGGCCTTCCTCGTTGAACCCATTCAGGGCGAAGCAGGCGTCATCATTCCGCCCAAGGGTTATTTTTCCAAGGTGCGCGAACTCTGCACAGACAACAACGTCACGCTCATCCTCGATGAAATCCAGACCGGCCTTGGCCGCACCGGTACGTTGCTGGCGGAAGAGCATGAGGCGATCGAGGCCGATGTGACCCTGATCGGCAAGGCGCTCTCCGGCGGTTTCTATCCGGTCTCGGCGGTACTGTCGAACAGCGATGTTCTCGGTGTTTTGAAGCCCGGCCAGCATGGCAGCACGTTCGGCGGCAATCCGCTGGCCTGTGCCATTGCCCGCGCGGCGCTGCGTGTTCTGACCGACGAGAACATGATCGAGAATTCCCGCATCGAAGGTGAATATTTCCTGCAGCAGCTCAAGGGTATCCGCAGCAATATCGTGCGCGAAGTGCGCGGTCGCGGCCTGATGCTCGCCATCGAACTGCATCCGGAAGCCGGCGGTGCCAACCGTTTCTGCTACGAGCTGAAGGAACGCGGCATTCTCGCCAAGGACACACATGGCGACACGATCCGCATTGCTCCGCCGCTGGTGATCAAGCGCGATCAGATCGACTGGGCGCTGGAACAGTTCAACGAGGTACTGACCAGCATGAATTGACGGGGCGTTTCAGCACCCCTCTCTGGGCTGTCGCCCATCTCCCCCGCAAGGGGGGAGATCACATCGACATCAACATTTCACTCAATTTTCAACTCTTGAGGATTAGCTGAAGTAGTCATGAGGGCTGATCTCCCCCCTTGCGGGGGAGATGTCCGACAGGACAGAGGGGGGTGAAGAAGCTACATCCTCACCCGTTCCGCCTTCGGATCATACATGGGTGTGACCGAGGCTTCGGCTTTTATCCGTTCTCCGGCGATCTCGATCTCATAGCGTGACGCCAGCATCTGTTCTGCGCTTTCGCCCTTGCAGGTGACATAGCCAAGGCCAATCGCCGCGCCGAGATGATGGCCGTAATTGCCCGAAGTGATCGTTCCGACGATCTCGCCATCGCGCACGATGGCCTCATTGTGGAACAGCAACGGCTCGGGATCTGCAAGGCGGAACTGCACCAGCCTGCGATCGAGCCCGTTTTCCTTCTTCTTCAAAACCGCGTCACGCCCGATGAAATCGCCTTTCGACGGTTTGACGGCAAAGCCAAGTCCAGCCTCGAGCACATGGTCCTCGTCGGTGATATCGTGGCCGAAATGGCGGAAGGCCTTTTCGATCCGGCAGGAATCCAGCGTGTGCAGGCCGCACAGCTTCAGGCTAAGCTCCTGACCGGCCTCTTCCAGCGCCTCGAACACATGGGCGGTCTGGTCCGACGAGACATAGAGCTCCCAGCCGAGTTCCCCCACATAGGTGACGCGGTGGGCGCGGGCGAGGCCCATGCCGATCTCGATTTCCCGCGCGGTGCCGAAGGGATGACCCGCGTTGGAAAAATCGTTGGGACTGATCTTTTCGATCACCTTGCGGGATTTCGGCCCCATCAGGCACAGCACGGATTCGGCCGCCGTCACATCGGTGATGACAACGAATTCATCTCTGAGGTGCTTGCGCATCCAGGCGAGATCACGCTGCAGGGTGGCGCCGGGAACAACGGCGAAAAATGCCGTCTCCGACAGGCGGGTGATCGTCAGGTCGCTTTCGATCCCGCCGCGATTGTTAAGCATCTGGGTGTAGACGATCCTGCCGGGTTCGACATCAAGCTGGTTGGCGCAAAGTTTTTGCAGGAGGGCCAGCGCATCGCGGCCCTCGATGCGGATCTTGCCGAAGGACGTCATATCGAACAGGCCGACGCCATTGCGCACAGCCAGATGCTCGTCGCGCTGGTTGTCAAACCAGTTCTGCCGCTTCCACGAATAGCGGTATTCGCGTTCCTGATTTTCCCAGGCGAACCAGTTTGCCCGTTCCCATCCGGCCACCTCGCCGAAAACAGCACCGCGTGCCTTCAAATGTTCATGAATGGGCGAACGACGGATATTGCGGGAGGTTGCCATCTGCCGATAGGGAAAATGGTCGGCATAGAGCAGGCCAAGCGTCTCGGAGACCCGCTCTTTGAGATACTGCCGGTTCTTCTGGAATGGCTGGGCGCGGCGGATATCCACTTCCCAAAGGTCAAACGGTGCTTCGCCATCGTGAATCCACTGCGCCAATGCCATGCCAGCACCGCCGGATGAAACGATGCCAATCGAATTATAGCCTGCAGCAACCCAGTAGCCGCCCAATTCCGGTGCCTCGCCGAGATAATAGCGATCATCCGGGGTAAAACTCTCGGGGCCATTGAAAAAGGTGTGAATCCCCGCCGTGCCGAGCATCGGCATTCGGTTGACGCCCATTTCAAGGATTGGTTCGAAATGCTCAAAATCTTCTGGCAACTGGTCGAAGCAGAAATCCTCGGAAATGCCGCTCATACCCCATGGCTTGGCCACGGGCTCGAAAGCACCGAGCATCATCTTGCCGGCATCTTCCTTGTAATAAGCGCACTCATCCGGCACGCGCAGCACCGGCAGGCGACCCAGCCCTTCAATCGCCTCGGTGACGAGATAGAAATGCTCGCAGGCATGCAGAGGTACAGTCACGCCTGACATGGACGCCAGATCGCGCGCCCACATGCCGGCGCAGTTGATCACCACATCAGTTTCGATCGTGCCCTGTTCCGCGCCCTTGGTCCAGGAAACGCCTGACACACGGCCGTTCTTCTTGTGAATGTCGGAGACCTTCACATTCTCAAAGATTTTCGCGCCACGCTGCCTCGCGCCCTTGGCCAGTGCCATGGCGATGTTGGCGGGATCACACTGGCCATCCAGCGGCAGATGCACGGCGCCAACCACATCTTGAATGTTAAGATGCGGATACATCTCCTTGACTTCCCTTGGAGAAATCTCCCTGACATCTACGTCGAAGGCACGCGCGAGAGATGCCTGGCGATAAATCTCGTGTTTGCGCTCTTCGGTCAGTGCAACGGTGATGGAACCCACCTGCCGCATGCCTGTGGCCACCTCGGTTTCCGCCTCCAGCTTGACGTAGAGATCGGCGGAATATTTGGCAAGCCGCGTCATGTTCTGCGAGGCGCGCAACTGGCCGATCAGCCCCGCCGCATGCCACGTGGTGCCCGATGTCAGTTGCTTGCGCTCCAGCAGAACAATGTCTGTCCAACCCAGTTTGGCAAGGTGATAGGCGACGGAACAGCCGGAAACACCGCCGCCAATGATGACGGCTCTGGCCTTGGCCGGAAGAGAACTCATGCGCGGATTCTTTCGTTAGCGGGATCCCATAGCGGCTGATCCGGATGCACGGTGGCCTTGAAGCGTTCGCCGAAAATCTCGACTTCGATTTCCGTTCCGGGTTCGGTGAGTTCGGTCTTGAGCATGCCAAGCGCGATGGATTTGTCGATCCGGTGTCCCCAGCCACCAGAGGTGGTTTCGCCGACAATGTTGCCCTTGTGCCAGAGCGTCGACATATAAGGTGCATCGCAATCCCCGGCATCGACGGTCAACGTGACGAAGCGTTTCTTCGCACCCTGCTGCTTTTCGCTTTCCAGCGCGGCCTTGCCGAGAAATTCAGGCTTTTCCCACTTGATGAAACGGTCTAGCCCGCTTTGCAACGGCGTATAGTCGGTGGAAAGATCACCCTTCCAGGCGCGATAGCCCTTTTCCAGCCGCAGCGAGTCCAATGCGTACATGCCGAAAGGCTTCAGCCCGTATGGCTGCCCGGCCTGCCAGACCGCATCGAAAATTGCCTGGGTATCGGCGACTTTGGTGTGGATTTCCCAGCCTAGTTCCCCGGCAAACGACACGCGCACAAGCTGGCAATAACGGCCGGCGATCTGCGTTGTCTGGTGCGACAGCCAGGATTTGGCGAGGTCCGCATCGCAGATACCGGCAAAGAGGTCACGTGCCTTCGGCCCGGTCACGATCTGGCAGGAAAACTGCTCGGTGACATTGCTGATGCTGATCGCACTGCCATTGGGCAGATGTTTTTGCAGCCATTCCAGATCGTGCCACTCGGCAACGCCTGCTGTAATGAGGAAAAACACGTCCTCATCGATGGCCATGATGGACATTTCGGTGACGACACGGCCCTTGGCGTCGGCGAAATAGCCAAGGCCGATACGGCCGGGTTTCGGCACCAGACCGGTGATCAGGCCGGACAACCAGTCGCGTGCGCCTACACCGCTCACCCTGAAGCGGGAGAAACCGGGAAGATCGAGAATGCCGACCGCATCGCGCACCGCATGGCATTCCTCGCGGATGCGCTGCTGCCACGGCCCTTCCCGTGTAAATGTCTGCGTGGCTTCTTCCGACGTGTCGTCGCCCGGTTGCGCATACCAGTTCGCCCGCTCCCAGCCATTATAGGCACCGAACTGCGCTCCGAACCCGGCCACGCGCTCATGCAGCGGCGAAAGCTTCTTGTTGCGTCCGGCCGACCACGTATGGCGCGGAAAATGGATGGCGTATTCGTGGCCATAGACTTCGACGCCCTTGGCGACGCTGTAGTCATGATCGGCAAAGGCGGTGAAGCGGCGCGGATCGCAGGACCACATGTCCCATTCGGTTGCGCCTTCCGTCACCCATTCCGCCAGTACCTTGCCTGCCCCGCCCGCCTGCGCGATGCCGAAAGTGAAAACACAGGCTTCGAATGCATTGGGAACTCCCGGCATCGGCCCGATCAGCGGGTTGCCGTCGGGTGCATAGGGAATGGGACCATTGATGATTTTTGACAGCCCGGCCGTGCCAAGGATCGGCACGCGCGCGATCGCATCATTCAGATACCATTCGAGCCGCTCCAGATCGTCAGGAAACAGCTGGAAAGAGAAATCATCCGGCATCGGATCGTCTGAGGTGGCCCAGTGCGCCCGGCAATTGCGTTCATAGGGGCCAAGATTCATGCCGTTCTTTTCCTGCCGGAGATAGTAGGATGAATCCACATCGCGCAGCAGCGGCAGCTTCTGCCCCTGCTCGCGGCTCCATGCGGCAATCTCAGGAATTTCATCAAAGAGCAGATATTGATGGCTCATGACCATCATCGGCACGTCTCGGCCAAACAGTTTGCCGATTTCCTGCGCCCGGTAACCGGCGGCATTGACCACATATTCGCAGCGGATCTCGCCCTGCGGCGTTGCGATCACCCATTCATCCCCGTCGCGCCGGGCACCGGTCACCGGACAGAAGCGGATGATCTTTGCGCCCATATCCCGCGCGCCCTTGGCAAGAGCCTGCGTCAGCTGGGCCGGATCAATATCGCCGTCATTGGGGTCATACAGCGCGCCCTCCAGATCGTGAGTCGACAGGAAGGGATAGCGGCCGTTGATCTCATCGACACCGAGCACGTCGATATCCATGCCCTGATAGCGCCCCATGCTTTTGACGCGCTGGAACTCGCGCATGCGTTCCTTGCCATGGGCGAGCCGCAGCGAGCCGGTGACGTGGTAGTTCATGGGATAGTCGACTTCCTGCGCCAGCCGCCGGTACAGCTCGGCGGAATAGCGCTGCATGTTCATCACCGACCACGAGGCGGAGAAGGTCGGCACATTGCCCGCCGCATGCCAGGTGGAACCCGATGTCAGCTCGTTCTTTTCCAAAAGCACGCAATCGGTCCATCCCGCCTTGGCGAGATGATACAGCGACGAGACGCCGACCGCCCCGCCGCCAATGATGACGACCCGCGCCGACGTTGGAAATTCAGACATATACAGTCTCCCATGAACTCATGCTGTTTGGCTTACGCCCGTGCGATTTCATCGAGGTACCACTGGATGTACCGCAACTCGTTGTATTCCATCGGTGCGATGGGCCCCGGCACGAAATAGTGCGAGCGGACGCCGCGCGCCGTGTGTTCGATGATCGTCTTGTCCTCGGCGGTGGTCACTTTCCAAAGCCATGTCAGCTTTTCCAGATCGTAATCCTTGCCCTCTTCGGCATCGCCGCGCACCAGCCAGATCAGCTCCATCTCGCATGTGTCGGCAGTCTTCGGAATGAAACGATAAATCATGCCGTGATCGGGGTAGCAGACCAGAAAACTGGTGCCGCCAAGGTGGATGGAGGTCACACCGCCATCGAATTCGGTAAAACGCCCCATCAACGGGCCAATAGGCGAGCCATCCTCGCTGCCGCTCGATACGCCCTCATAAAGCGCATAGCGGAACGTATGAATCGTTTCATTGCCCTGTGCCGAACTCTGCCAATGATCGCCGGTGGCGATATCGATGCCAAGCGCGCAGGTGCGCTGCTCCATCCGGGCATTCAGTTCGACGATTTTTTCCGCCGGCTGCTCCAGCGCATGGGTCTGCGAATATTCCGGATGCGCTGGGCCGCAATGGTAGCACTCGACGTAATTTTCGACGGCCAGCTTCCAGTTGGCATCGACCGGATAGGTTTCGCGGTGCGCCACCTTGGCGTCGGCCCAGCCATATTGCCCGCAGGTGGTGCGCAGCGACTGCTCGATGATGTCGAAATTCAGCGGTTCGTCGGCAAAGCAGATGAAGACCAGCCCTTCGGCGACGCGCACATGCAGTTTTTTCAAGCCATGCGCGCTGCGATCGAAATCCCGCGGCATCAGCCGCGCTGCGCGCAGGCTGCCATCATTCATGTAAGTCCACGCGTGGTAGGGGCAGACAAAGAAGCGGGCATTGCCCTTCTGCTGCGTGCAGACCTCGGCGCCGCGATGGCGGCAGACGTTGAGAAACGCATGGATCGAACCATCCTCGGTGCGCGAGACGATCACTGCTTCCGTATCGATCTTGAACAGCTCGAAATCGCCCGCATTGGGAATGATGCTGGCATGGCCGATACAGTGCCAATGGCGGCGGAAAACGCGCTCCATGTCCCTGACGTAGACATCCGGGTCCATGTAGAAGGCACGCACCAGCCCGTGACCGGCTTTGTGCTCGGCGATCAGGCGATCAATCTTGTCCAGGGACGGCGCAATTTCTGCAAAGACCTGTTCTGCACCCATTTCATTCTCCGAAAAGATTGTTCCCGAACGCTTATTGTTTCTGAGATGCGTCGCAGATTAGAATGATTCCGCATTGGGCTGCATTCAAGCGATGGTTGCTCATCAAGACATGAATTATTCTCAATAGTCTGTTTTACAGGATGCCGCCCGATGATGTCGAAGCCCAGAATACCCCCGCTCGGCGCGTTGCGCGCGTTTGAAGCGTCGGCCCGCCTGCTGAGTTTTCGACTGGCAGGCGATGAGCTGGGCGTGACGCAATCGGCCATCAGCCATCGCATTTCCGAGCTGGAGGCTATTCTCGGGGTAAAACTGTTCGAACGCCTGCCGCGCGGTGTGGCGCTGACCGATGCCGGGACGCTGTACTATCCCTATATGCGCGATGCCTTCGAAAAAATCGCTCGTGGCACGGCATTGATCAACCGGCTTGGCACAACGGACGATCTGGCGCTTGAAACCTATGCAACGTTTGCCATCCGCTGGCTCATTCCCCGCCTGACGGACTTCCGCAAGGTCAATCCGAACCTGGCCATCCGCATCGGTACAAGCCAGCTCGACTGGGAACTCAATATCGACAGTTCCGACATCGGCATCATCCACACGACCCGGCCGGAGCGGATGAACCTGCACTACCGGTTGCTTGTCAAAGCCGAGATGTTTCCGGTGTGCAGCGCGGCAGTTGCAGCGCGAATCGAGGGCGACGCCGGAGCAAAAGCGCTCCACAAGGTGCCGCGTCTGGCGCTCTATACGGCACCAGAGGACTGGGGCACGTGGCTCGATGCCGCCGGGATTGCCGACAGCGGTCAGGCCGTGACGCTGAAATTCGACACTTATCTTGCCGCCCTGCAATCGGCTCTGGACGGTCAGGGACTGGCCATCGCGCCGGGCTTTCTCGTCGCCGACGATCTGAAGGCCGGGCGTCTGGTGGCACCGTTTCCGCTAAAAGTCCCGCAACCCGGCGCGTGGTACATGATCTGCCGCAAGGAGCGGGTCAATGAAACGCGGATTCGCCAATTCGAGAAGTGGCTGGTGGAGCAGTTTGGGGGATGAAGTTGATGATTGCCGTTGTCTCACCCCCCCTCTGTCCTGTCGGACATCTCCCCCACAAGGGGGGAGATCACATTGACATTAATATCTCGTTCAATTTCCAACTCCTGAAGATTAGCTGAAATAGATATGAAGGCTGATCTCCCCCCTTGTGGGGGAGATGGGCGACAGCCCAGAGGGGGGGGGCAAACCTACTTCCTCTTAATTCCGATAGACCGTCCAACACGCTCTGGAATCCCCAGTTTCGCATGGGCCGCCTTGTAAAATTCAAGCTTTGGCAGCACATCGTCCGGGAACGGCACAACCTTCGGCCCGTTCATGTCGACATGGAGCGACAGCACCTCGGCTGTTGCGGCAACCCAGCCATCAACGTGAATGATCTCGTTATATGTATGCAGACGCTTGCCGTCAAAATCGATGAGCTGGCTGGTGACGGTCACCAGATGGTCGAGATGGATCTCCTGCACATAGCAAATATGCACTTCGGCGGTGTAGATCGTCAGCTTGCGTTCCGCCGCGTATTTCGGGCCGAAACCCAGTTCGGCAAGGAATTCATCACCGCCCCGATCAAACACCACGTTGTAATAGGCCATGTTCAGGTGGCCGTTGTAATCGATCCATTCCTTTTCCATGGCTATCGGTGCGGAGCGGTACAATTCACCTTCTGGCATGCTGGTATTTCCCTCGTTGATAAAACCCGGCGGCATTTGAACCATGGCAGCCGTCCGCCCACTGTGTCAAAAACGACTAGGAATGGCGGCACCCTATCGATTGGTTGCTGCACGCAGACTGCTCGGCGGCTTGCCTTCAAATGTCCGGAATGTGCGGGCGAATGCTGCCGCCGATGAAAAACCCGTGCGTGCGGCGATATCGGCCAGCGGTGTCTTTGTATCGGTGATCAGCCGCCGCGCGATCTTCAGGCGCAACCGCAGATAGTAGCGGCCCGGTCCTTCACCCACCGCTTTTGCAAAAATCTTTTCGAGGCTGCGCGCGCTCAGGCCGCAGCGTTTGGCTATCGCGCCAATGGTGAGCGGTGCATCGAGATGGTTCTCCATCAAACGGATCGCGGTGGCGAGTTTCGGATGGACATCGTCGAGCCTTCCAAGCGAGACAAGCGGCTGGGCGTCGTTGGAAGCATGGGCTTCGTCATAGATGAACACGCTTGCCACATCGAGCGCGACGGACATGCCGCAGCGCGAACGGATAAGATGCAGCATCAGATCGAAGGTCGGCGATGCGCCACCCGTGGTGAAAACCGGCCCGTCGATGACATAGCGGTCGGGCCGGATGTCCGCCTCGGGAAATTCGGCGGTGAACTCCTCCATGTCTTCCCAATGGGTGGTGGCACGGCGCCCCCGCAGCAGCCCCGCCCTGCCGAGCAGCCACGATCCGGCCTCGATGCCGCCGATCATCCGGTAATGATGTGTGGCGCGGCGCAGGCTGGCGGTAAAGGTGGTTCGCGAAATATCTGAGGTGCCGAACCCGCCGATCATCAACAGCATGTCGGCCTTGTCAGCTGGATTGAATGCGCCTGAGACGGCAATCGGTAGGCCGCAGGTAGTAATGGCAGGGTTTCCATCCAATGAAACAATCCGCCATTGGAACAGGTTGCTGCCCGAGACGCGATTGGCCGCGCGCATGGGATCGATGGTCGATGCCACGCACATCAGTGATGCGCCGCTGAAGACGAGAACCGTCACATCAAGCGTTTTGGTATCGGGCAAAAAGAGTGGCGATGTTTCGCTATTCATCAAATCAAGTTCGTATATTGCAAAGCATGCATTTGCAACAGCTGCATGATTTGCTCAACGGAAAAATGGGAGCAATGCAATGGGACTCACCCCCAATCGCGACGTATTCATCACCTGTGCCGTCACCGGAGCGGGCGATACGACAGGCCGTTCCGACAAGGTTCCGGTCACCCCGCGCCAGATCGCCGACGAGTGCATATCCGCCGCCAATGCCGGTGCCGCCGTGGCGCATATCCATGTGCGCGATCCGAAGACCGGCAAGGGTTCGCGCGATGTCGCGCTCTATGCGGAAGTGGTCGATCTGATCAAGGCATCCGGCGTCGACATGGTGCTGAACCTCACCGCCGGCATGGGCGGTGACCTGACGCTTGGCAGCACCGAACAGCCGATGCCGCCCTCTCCCAATGGCACCGATATGGTCGGTGCTACGGAACGTCTCGTGCATGTGGCCAAGCTGCGCCCGGAAATCTGCACGCTTGACTGCGGCACGATGAATTTCGGCGAAGGCGATTACGTCATGACCAATACGCCTGCCATGCTGAAAGACATGGCAGCGCAGATCAAGGCGCTGGGCGTGCGTCCGGAAGTCGAAATTTTCGATACCGGCCATCTACTGCTAGCCAAATGGCTCTATGACCAGAAACTGCTGGAAGATCCTGTCATGGTGCAGCTCTGCATGGGCATTCCGTGGGGCGCCCCCGACGATATCAACACGCTGCTGGCGTTGACCAACAACCTGCCTGCCAACTGGACGTTCTCGGCCTTCTCCATCGGCCGCAACCAGTTGCCCTATGCCGCCATGGCCATGCTGGCCGGCGGCAATATCCGCGTGGGCCTTGAAGACAATATCTGGCTCGACAAGGGTGTCCTTGCCACCAACGGCCAGTTGGTCGAACGGGCCGTGAAGGTCGCCGAAGGCATGGGCGCGAGGATCATCGGACCTGACGAGGTTCGTTCCCGCATGAAACTGACAAAGGGCTGGTAAGATCATGAGCGTCATTCGCAAAGCGGCAGCCGTCGGCGGCGGCGTCATTGGTGCGGGCTGGGTTGCCCGTCTCATCCTCAACGGTATCGACGTGTCGATCTTCGATCCGGACCCGGAAGCGGAACGCAAGGTCAGCGAGGTGATGAAGAATTCACGCCGCGCCTACAAGACCATGGTTCCCGGCGGCCTGCCCAAAGAGGGCAAACTGACTTTTGCCAAGACGATTGCCGAGGCTGTTGCCGGTGCCAATTTTATTCAGGAAAGCGTGCCGGAACGCCTCGACCTCAAGCACAAGGTGCTGGCGGAAATCGACAAGCATGCGGCCATTGACGCCATCATCGGCTCGTCCACGTCAGGCATCCTGCCGTCTGACATGCAGACGTCGATGAAGCATCCCGAGCGCCTCGTTGTCGGCCACCCTTACAATCCGGTCTACCTGCTGCCGCTGGTTGAAATCGTCGGCGGCAAGCTGACGTCGCCGGAAGCCATCGAAACCGCGCGGGAACTCTACGCCTCCATCGGCATGAAACCCGTGGTCATCCGCAAGGAAATCGAAGCCTTTGTCGGCGACCGCCTGCTCGAGGCCGTCTGGCGCGAGGCCCTCTGGCTCATCAAGGATGACATCACCACCGTCGAGGAACTTGACGACATCATGCGCTATTCGTTCGGCATTCGCTGGGCGCAGATGGGCATGTTCCAGGTTTATCGCGTGGCGGGCGGCGAAGCTGGTATGCGTCACTTCATGGCCCAGTTCGGCCCCTGCCTTTCCTGGCCGTGGACCAAGCTGATGGACGTGCCTGAACTCACCGATGAACTCGTCGACAAGATCGCTGCACAATCCGATGAACAGGCGCATGGCCTGTCCATCCGCGAGCTGGAACGCATTCGCGACGACAATCTCGTGGCCATCATGGATGCCCTGTCGCGCCAGAACAAAGGTAAGGGCTGGGGCGCCGGAGCACTCTACAAGGACTACACCAAGCAGTTGTCCAAACTGGCAAAGAAGCCTGCGATTTCCAAGGCGGCTGAAAAGGCCAAATCCACCAAACCCAAGAAGAAGGCTTAAATCATGGATTTCGGTCTTTCGGAGGAGCAAAGGCTGATTGTCGAGACAACCCGGGCCTTTGTCGAAAACGAGCTTTACCCGCATGAGGCGGAAGTGGAGCGTACGGGTGTCCTGCGCAAGGAGCTTGCGGACGAACTCAAGCAGAAGGCGATTGCATCAGGTCTTTATGCGGCCAACATGCCGGAATCCGTCGGCGGTGCCGGACTCGATACCGTGACATGGCTGCTGTATGAAAAGGAGCTTGGCCGCGCCAATTACGCGTTGCACTGGTCCTGTGTTGGCCGTCCCTCCAACATCCTGCTCGCCGGTACCGACGCGCAGAAGGAAAAGTACCTCTATCCCTGCATTCGCGGCGAAAAGTCCGATTGCCTCGCCATGACAGAACCGGGCGCCGGTTCCGACCTGCGCGGCATGAAGGCGACGGCGGTCGAAAAAGGTGGTGACTGGGTTATCAACGGCACCAAGCACTTCATCAGTCATGCATTGGAAGCGGATTTTGTCATCCTCTTCGTGGCCTCAGGTGAGGAAGACACGCCGCGCGGCAAGAAGAAGAAAATCACCGCCTTCTTCGTCGACAAGGGCCATCCGGGGATGACGATCCGCGAGGGTTATCGCAATGTCTCGCACCGGGGCTATACCAATGCCATCATCGAATTCGATGATTGCCGTCTGCCCGCCGATGCGATCCTTGGCGAAGTACACAAGGGTTTCGAGGTCGCCAATACATGGCTCGGTGCCACACGGTTGCAGGTCGCGGCGACCTGTCTCGGCCGGGCCGAACGCGCGCTTGGCCATGCCATTGAATATGCGGCACAGCGCCAGCAGTTCGGCCAGCAGATCGGCAAGTTTCAGGGCGTTTCGTTCAAACTTGCCGATATGGCAACGGAACTGAAGGCCGCCGACCTCCTGACGTTTGAGGCGGGCTGGAAATTCGATCAGGGCACCGTCACCGATCAGGACATGGCCATGGCCAAACTGAAAGCCACGGAAATGCTGGCCTTTGTCGCTGACGAGGCGATCCAGATTCACGGCGGCATGGGGCTGATGGACGATCTGCCGCTCGAACGGATCTGGCGCGATGCACGGGTGGAGCGCATCTGGGAAGGCACATCGGAAATCCAGCGGCATATCATCTCGCGCGCCCTACTTCGCCCGCACGGAGCGTAAGGGGTAATGATATCAGGTTTTACCCCCCTCTGGGCTATCGCCCATCTCCCCCGCAAGGGGGGAGATCAGCCTTCATTACGGTTTCGATCAGTTCTGAGATATTGCAAAGTAAGCGAAAATTTTGATGTCGATGTGATCTCCCCCCTTGCGGGGGAGATGCCCGACAGGGCAGAGGGGGGTGTCTGAAACATGGCAAACCTCGATCGTCTGCTCCGTCCCAAAACCATTGCTGTCTTCGGTGGCCTTCAGGCCGCCGAAGTCATCAGGCAATCACAGAAAATGGGATTCTCCGGCGAGATATGGCCGGTGCATCCCAAGCACGACGAAATCCTCGGGCTCAAGGCCTACCGCTCCGTTGCCGATCTGCCCGGCAGTCCCGATGCCGCGTTTGTCGGCGTCAACCGCTTTCTGACCCTTGATATCGTCAGGCAATTGCGCGAACGCGGCGCGGGTGTTGCCGTCTGCTACGCCTCGGGGTTTCTCGAAGCTGGCGCCGATGATGCGGATGGCGCACGCCTGCAGGATGAGCTGATCGAGGCGGCGGGCGACATGCCCATCATCGGGCCGAACTGTTACGGCCTGATCAATTATTGCGATGGTGCCCTGCTCTGGCCGGACCAGCATGGTGGGCGCAGGCTCGCCGCCGACGAGCGTGGCGTCGCCATCATCACGCAATCCTCCAATATCGCCATCAACATGACGATGCAGACGCGCGGATTGCCGATTGCCCACGTCATGACGGCAGGCAATCAGGCGCAGACGGGCCTGCCTGATATGGCCATTGCCCTGCTTGAGGATGAACGGGTGACGGCGCTGGGCCTCCACATCGAAGCATTTCAATCGGCAGCAAAATTCGAAGCATTGGCAAAGCGCGCACGCGAGCTGAACAAACCCATCGTCGCCATGAAGGTCGGACGCTCTGCCCAAGCACGCGCCGCCACGGTGTCGCATACGGCCTCGCTGGCCGGATCGGATGCGGCATCGGATGCATTCCTGAAACGGCTTGGCATTGCCCGCGTCAATTCCATCGCGTCTTTCCTCGAAACCCTGAAACTCCTGCATGTACACGGACCGCTCGATGGCGATACTCTGTGCTCCATGAGCTGTTCCGGCGGTGAAGCCTCTGTCATGGCAGACAGCGCCGAGGGACGGAGCATCCACTTCCCAGCACTTACATCCGAGCATCGTGCCAAGGTCAAATCCACGCTGGGACCGCTGGTCGCCGTGGCCAACCCACTGGACTACCACACGTTCATCTGGAACAATGAACCGGCGCTGACCCAAACTTTCACCGCCATGGTGTCAGGCGGGTTTGGCTTGAGCTGTCTTGTGCTTGATTTCCCACGGAAAGACCGCTGTTCCGACGTGGACTGGTGGTCGACAGTGCGTGGTTTTGAATCGGCCCTCAAGACCAACGGGGCCAAGGGCGCCATCGTCGCGTCGCTGCCGGAAAACATTCCGGAAGAATATATGGCCGGGCTGATGGCGCAGGGCATCGCGCCGCTCTGCGGCATCACCGAAGCTTTCGATGCGGCGGAAGCCGCCGCCTTTATCGGCAGGGCATGGAAGACGTCCCTTACCCAGCCGGTCGTCTCCCCGGAAATCCGTGACGCAGACGAACAGGCGCCTGATGAAGCGGCGGCAAAGGCCATCCTTGCGAAACATGGCCTGCCCGTACCACCGGGTCGACGCTGCCAGACTGTCGATGCGGCCATTACGGCTGCGGAAGAACTGACCTTTCCAGTGGCATTGAAGGCCCTCGGCGTTGCGCACAAATCCGAACACAATGCGGTGCGGCTCAATCTGCGCGATGCCGAAGCCGTCCGTGCGGCGGCAACCGACCTCATCAGCATCGGCAGCGGTCTCTATGTCGAGCGCATGGTGACCGATGCGGTTGCCGAACTCATCGTCGGTATTGTCGATGATCCGCAGTTCGGTCCGCTGATGACCCTCGGGACCGGCGGCGTTCTGGTGGAACTGTTGAAAGACAGTGTTACGCTGCTCCTGCCGTCCAGCCTTGTGGAGATCGAAGCCGCGCTTCGGAGCCTGCGCATGTTCCCGCTGCTCGATGGCTATCGCGGCAAGCCGAAAGCTGATCTTGATGCTGCGCTCGACGCAATTCTTGGCATTGCCGGATTTGCGGTCAAGAATGCGGGCAGGATTGTTGAACTCGATATCAATCCGCTGCTTGTATGCCGCAGCGGCCAAGGCGCATGGATAGCCGATGCGCTGCTCATCACCAGGGGAGAGTTGCATGAATGATGTCGTCAGGACGCGCCGCGAAGGCGGCATTCTTGAAATCACATTGGACCGTCCGAAGGCCAATGCCATCGACCTGAAGACGAGCCGCCTGCTCGGTGAAACGTTTCAAAAATTCCGCGACGATCCCGAGCTTCGCGTCGCGATTGTCCAGACCGAAGGCGACAAGTTCTTCTGCGCCGGCTGGGACCTCAAAGCCGCAGCAAGCGGCGATGCGGTGGACGGTGATTACGGTGTCGGCGGCTTTGGCGGCCTGCAGGAAATGCGCGACTTCAACAAGCCCGTCATCGCCGCCGTCAACGGCATGGCGGTGGGCGGCGGGTTCGAACTCGCCCTCTCCTGCGATCTCATCTATGCCTCCGACCATTCCAGCTTTGCCCTGCCGGAAATCCGCGCGGGCACGCTGGCTGATGCCGCAACGGTGAAACTGCCCAAGCGCATTCCCTACCACGTGGCCATGGATCTGCTTCTGACCGGCCGCTGGATGGATGTCACCGAGGCGCATCGCTGGGGCCTCGTCAACGAGGTCCTGCCCAAGGACAAACTGATGGAACGGGTCTGGGAGATCGCCCGGCTGCTGGAAAGCGGCCCGCCGCTGGTGTTCGCCGCCATCAAGGAAGTGGCGCGCGAAGCGGAAGACATGAGTTTCCAGGATGCCATGAACTGGATCACCAAGCGTAAATTCCGCACGGTTGACGTCTTGTACGCTTCGGAAGATGGTCAGGAAGGGTTCAAGGCCTTTGCCGAAAAACGCGATCCTGTATGGAAGGGCAGATGAGCGCTGATTATTCAGTCCTGATCGACACGGAAACCTGGGCTTTCATCGAGCGGACGAACAGCTTTTATCCGCCCGATGCCGTTGACCATACTGTTGCCCAGCAGCGCGACGTGTATAACCGGATGTGCGGGGCCTTCTTTACCGGTTATCCCACAGGCGTTTTGGCGATGGATCGTTTCATCGATGCCGAAGACCGCAAAATACCAATCCGCATGTATGAAAAGCGCGACAGTGATCCCGAAGCGATATGCCTGTATTTCCATGGCGGCGGCTTTGTCGTCGGCGGCCTCGACAGCCATGATGATGTTTGTGCCGAGATTTGCGACGCCACCGGCTTTCACGTCGTCTCGGTCGATTATCGCCTCGCTCCGGAACATCTGCACCCCGCCTCATTCGAGGATTGCCTTGCGGCATTCGAGCATGTGGCGGCCACGTCCAGCCTGCCGATTGTCCTGTGCGGTGACAGCGCCGGCGGCAATCTGGTTGCTGCGGTTTCGCACCATGTGCGCCATAGCAATCGCGCACCCATCGGCCAGGTCATGGTCTATCCGGGACTGGGCGGTGCGCAGGATCAAGGCTCCTATGTCACCCATGCCGAAGCGCCGATGCTGACCACGCGTGATACGCTCTATTATGCAAAGATCAGAAGCGGCGGCGAGGACTGGTCGGCGGATCCACGCTTTGTCCCGCTCGCCGACACGGACTTTTCCGGCCTGCCCGATACAATCGTGATTTCGGCCGAATGCGATCCTCTTTCCGATGATGGCCGCCACTACCGTGACAAGATCCTGGCCGCAGGCGGCAAGGCGATCTGGAACAACGAACCCGGTCTGGTGCATGGCTACCTGCGCGCCCGCCACAGTGTCACACGCGCGCGCTCCAGTTTCCGCCGCGTCTGCACCGCCGTGCATCTGCTGGGACAGGGCCGCTGGCCGGGCCAGCTTTAAGTTTAAAGTAGTTACTCGGTTATCTCCCCCCTTGTGGGGGAGAAAGCGATTTCAGCATCTTAGCGAGCGCAGCGAAGCTCAAGTGCTAGAAATCGCACGAGAGGGGAAGTTCCAGAATTCACATAAATCCCCTCTCTTGGATTTTCTAAGGATTTAGCGAAGAAGCTAAATCCAAGAAAATCCGTTCTCTCCCGCAAGGGGAGAGATAATGGGGCAAATTCCCCTAATTCCCCGCACTCGCCATGCGGCGGTTTTTCACGGCTCCCTCCAGCCAGCCAAGTTCCATTTCCGGAACCGATGACAGCAGTAGATCGGTATAGGCATCAAAGGGCGGCTTGAGCACCTGTGATTTCGGGCCGTAGCGCACCACCTCGCCCCGATACATCACCGCAATCGCATCGGCGATGGATTTCACCGTCGCAAGATCGTGGGTGATGAAGAGGTAGGCGACGTGTTCATCCGCCTGCAGATCGAGCAGAAGCTTCAAAATGCCGTCGGCCACAAGCGGATCGAGTGCGCTCGTCACCTCGTCGCAGATGATCAGTTTCGGCTTGGCCGCAAGTGCACGGGCAATGCAGACACGCTGCTTCTGTCCGCCTGACAATTCCGCTGGATAACGGTCGGCAAAGCCCTTGCCCATCTCGATCTTGTCGAGCAATTCGGCAATGCGCGCATCACGCACCTTGCCGCGCATGCCGAAATAGAATTCGAGCGGCCGACCGATGATGGTTCCGATGGTCTGGCGCGGATTCATCGCCACGTCGGCCATCTGATAGATCATCTGCAATTCGCGCAGATCGTTGCGGGTGCGGTTGGCGAGGCGCGGTGATAGCGTACGCCCGTCAAAAGTGATCGTACCCTCCATCGGCGGCAACAGACCGGTAATGGCCCGCGCCAGCGTGGATTTGCCTGAGCCGGATTCGCCGACAACCGCCAGCGTCTGGCCGAGATGCAGATCAACCGATACGTTTTTCAGTACCTTTACCAGCCCGCCGCCATAGGCAGCAGTGATGTTCTTCACCGACAGGATGGGTGTATTGTCGGACGTCTTTTCCTGGTGCGGGATGTGATGCACGGACACCAGCTGGCGCGTATAGTCCTCGCGCGGCTCCTTGATGATCTGACGCGTGTCGCCATATTCCACCATCTTTCCATGACGCAGCACCATGATGTCATCGGCCACCTGCGCCACAACAGCCAGGTCATGGGTGATGTAGAGTGCGGCAACATTCGTATCGCGAATGGCATCCTTGATCGAGGCAAGCACGTCGATCTGCGTGGTCACATCAAGCGCCGTTGTCGGCTCGTCGAACACGATTAGATCCGGCTCGGAACACAGCGCCATGGCTGTCATGGCCCGTTGCAGCTGACCACCGGAAACCTGATGCGGAAACCGCTGCCCAAAGGTTTCAGGGTTGGGCAGGCCCAGCTTTTTGAACAGTCCAATAGCGCGCTTTTCCGCCTCGGCGCGCGTGGCGATCCTGTGCTGAAGCGCCGCCTCAATCACCTGATCCATCAGTTTGCGCGCCGGATTGAAGGCCGCAGCGGCGGACTGCGCGACATAGCAGACTTCCCGGCCCCGGATCTGCCGCAGCGTCTTTGCACCGCCTTTGAGGATATCACGCCCGTTGAGCAACACTTCGCCGCCGGTGATGCGTACGCCGCCGCGGCCATAGCCCATACCGGAAAGGCCGATGGTCGACTTGCCCGCGCCGGATTCGCCGATCAGCCCGAGCACCTTGCCGCGCTCCACCTTTACCGAGACATTATCGACGATCACCACGTTTCGCGGCGCCTCGCCGGGCGGATAACTGGTCGCTTCGATCCGCAGATTGCGGATGTCGAGAAGGAGACCGGTCTTGTCTTTCGCAGGCGCTTTAGCCATTGCCGCGTCCTCCCTTCAGGCTTGTGGTCCGGTTGAGAATCCAGTCGGCGACGAGATTGACGGAGATCGCCAGCACGGCAATAGCGGCGGCCGGAATCAGCGCGGCCGGAATGCCGAAGACGATACCTTCCTTGTTCTCCTTGACCATGCCGCCCCAGTCCGCATCCGGCGGTTGGACGCCGAGACCAAGGAATGACAGTGCCGACAGGAACAGCACGGCAAAGATGAAACGCAGGCCGAGTTCGGCAATCAGCGGGGTCAGGGCGTTGGGCAGTATCTCGCGGAAGATGATCCAGATACGCCCCTCGCCGCGCAGCTTCGCCGCCTCGACGAAATCCATGACATTGATGTCGACCGCCACAGCCCGGGCCAACCGGTAGACGCGCGTGGCGTCAAGCAGGCCCATGACAAGGATCAGTGTGGTGACATTGCCGGGCAGAACCGACAACACGACAAGGGCAAAGATCAATGTCGGGATCGCCATGATCAGATCGACGAAACGCGACATGAGCTGGTCGAACCAGCCGCCGATAACGGCGGCGGCAAAACCCAGCACCGATCCGAGAATGAACGACAGCGCCGTAGCCATCGCGGCGATGAAGATGGTGATGCGCGCGCCGTAGATCATACGGGACAACAGGTCCCGGCCGAGATTGTCCGTACCGAGCCAGTATTTCGCCGACATGGGCTCCCAGACATCGCCGACTGTTTCGCCGACGGAATACGGGGCAACCCACGGCGCAAAGATGGCCGCGAACAGAAAGACCGCCGTGATGATCAGGCCGATCCAGGCGCTGATGGGGATGTTCTTAACATTCAGCATGGCGCGGCCTCACTTTGGATGTCTGAGGCGGGGATTGGAAACAATCGCCACGATGTCAGCAATGATATTGAGGGTGATGTAAACAGCCGCGAAAACCAGCCCGCATGCCTGAACAACCGGCACGTCGCGCTTGGCTACATGGTCCACCAGATATTGCCCCATGCCGGGATAGACGAAGATCACCTCGACCACGACGACGCCGACCACAAGGAATGCCAGATTGAGCATCACGACATTGACGATCGGGGCGATGGCATTGGGGAAAGCATGGCGGGCAATGATCTGGAAGGGTGTCAGTCCCTTGAGTTCCGCGGTTTCGATATAGGCCGACTGCATGACATTGAGGATGGCCGCCCGGGTCATGCGCATCATATGGGCCAGAACAACCAGAGTCAGCACCGTGACCGGCAAGGCGATGGCGCTCAGCCGTTCGCCGAGCGGCATGCCGTCGTAAACCGTGGAGACGCTCGGGAACCATTGCAGACGCACGGCCACGAAATAGATCAGCAGATAACCGGTAAAAAACTCCGGCAACGACGTGGATGCGAGGCCGAGGCCGGAGATGATCTTGTCAACCCAGCCGTTGCGATAGCGCACGGCTAGCAAACCGAGGGCAATGGCCAGCGGAATGGAAACGGCCGCTGCCCAGAATGCGAGGAAAAGGGTGTTCCACAACCGCCCCTTGAGTGATGTCGCGATGTCCTGTCCGCTGGAGAGCGCCGTGCCGAGATCACCGGTCAGTATGCCGCCGAGCCAATGCAGGTAGCGGATATAGGCCGGATCATTCAGCCCCATGTCACGCCGCAGGTTTTCCAGTGCCTCCGGTGTGGCCGACTGGCCGAGAATGGATTGCGCCACATCTCCCGGCAGTATCTGGGTGCCTGCGAAGATCAACACCGAAACTGCCAGAAGGAGGAGAAGGCCCATCGCAATGCGCTGGGCCACCAGTTTGAGGACAGGACCGCTCATCCGCCCCGGCCCTAAGCGTTCAGCCAGCAGCGGGACAATGCATAACCGCCGCTCATTTCCTGATTGCCGTCCTTCACCCAGCCGCCAACCTTGGCGCTGGTGGCGTCGATGAAGTCGTTGAACATCGGCACGATGACGCCGCCCTCGTCGCGCACCGTCACCGACATGTCGCGGTACATCTGCTTGCGCTTGCCAGTGTCGAGTTCGGCGCGCGCTGCGATCAGCGTCTTGTCGAACTTTTCATTGAAGAAGCGCGTATCATTCCAGTCTGCAGTCGACAGATAGGCAGTCGAATACATCTGGTCCTGCGTCGGACGGCCACCCCAATAGGATGTCGAGAACGGCTGCTTGTTCCAGACTTCCGACCAGTAGCCGTCACCGGGTTCACGCTTGATCTCGATCTTGATGCCGGCCTTTGCCGCGCTCTGCTGGTAAAGCTGTGCCGCATCGATGGCACCTGGAAAGGCAACATCGGATGTGCGCAGCAGCACCGCGCCGTCGTGGCCGGACTTCTTGAAATGGAAGGCCGCCTTATCGGGGTCGTAGGCGCGCTGTTCGATATCGTCGGAGAACAGCGGATAGGCCTTGTTGATTGGGAAATCATTGCCGACAGAGCCATAGCCGCGCAGGATTTTCTGCACCATGTCTTCGCGGTTCATGGCGTATTTCAGTGCCAGACGCAGGTCATTGTTGTCGAACGGTGCCGTGTTGCAATGGGCGATGAACACATAGTGCCCTTTGCCCGCTACGTTCTGGATGGTCACGCCGGGGACGCGCTTGACGAGATCAACAATCTTCGGCTCCACGCGGTTGATCATGTGGACCTGACCCGACTGCAATGCGGACGTGCGTGCGGTGGCGTCATTGATGACGATAATCTCGATCTGTGCCGCGTGGCCGCGCTTGTCACCATCCCAATAATTGGCGAATTTTTCACCGATATGGCGCACACCCGGCTCGTCCTTGACGACCTTGTATGGTCCGGTGCCGATGCCTGCGGTGGGCTTGTCCTTGCCGCCGTTCGGCTGGATCATCAGATGGTAGTCGTCCATCAGGAACGGCAGGTCGGCATTGGCTTCTTTCAATGTGAAAACAACGGTATCGCCGTCTTTCTTTACACTGTCGATACCCTTCATCACGCCGAGAGCGCCGGATTTGGAATTGGCGTCGGAATGGCGTTCCATCGTGGCCACGACGTCGTCGGCGGTCATGTCCTTGCCGTTGTGGAACTGCACGCCCTTGCGGATCTTGAACGTCCAGACCTTGGCATCGGGGGTTGAGCCCCACTCCGTTGCCAATTTGGGATTGAGTGTGCCATCGGCCTGAATTTCAACGAGCTGTTCGCCCCACTGGCGGCCGAATTTGTAAGGAACCTGGCTCTGCCATGTCGCTGGGTCCATGCTGTCGGTCGAGGCACCGCCCTGCATGCCGGCTTTCAGCGTACCGCCTTTTACTGGGCCTTCGGCCAAAGCCGCGCTGGAAAGCAATGAATTGGCAAAGACGGTGGTAACGCCGAGTGCGGCAGCGCGGCCGAGAAAGTCACGCCGTGACAGATGTCCGCGTGCGACCTTGCGGCTCAGATAATCGAGTTCTTTTGACATACCCATTCCCCTTTTGTTGCTTGAACGCCTGGCGCCCAAATTCGGTTTTTGTGAATTATGCGACTTGATACCCGTGAATTTCAACCGTTAATGTGAGTCTTTAACGTGGACCTCCAGCAATCATATGTACTGACGCGCGATCGTCTCGGCGAAGTTTCGCTCGAAAACCAGTTCGTCATTTTCGTAGGCTTCAATGCGGCCGGTCAGATGGAAATTTTGTTGATCTGACCGCATCGTCGTGAACGTTTCCGTCCGAACGCGCCATTCATCGCGGCCGGACAGTTCCGTCCAATGTGTCTCGCCACGGGCGGAAAGCGGATCATCCGCATGGATCTCCCAGCGTTCGCGCGCAACACTGCCATGGATGAGACCATGCTCCCTGTCCCGCGCCTCACCAAAATCATCCATGATCGACAGGATGATCTTGCCGCTGACCTGATCGTGCTCGATAAGGCGGCTGTTTGTGCCCTCGCGCAATATATCGAGCTGCCAGGGCGATGCCGCTTCAGGTTCCGGAAAGGTCCATTCATCCCCGGTGGCCAGATCCCGCGATGGCAGATCGAGCGCGCCCGCATGCAGTGTCAGGTTTACGGCTTCCGGCGATGGCCAGACCATCGGCCAGTAGCTGGATGAAACAGCAACGCGCAGCCGGTGTCCGGCAGGAATGCGGTAAGCGATATCGTCGAGCTTGAATTTGATTTTTACCGTTTCGCCCGGTGTAAGGGCCTCCGGTTTTTCATGGCTGTTACGATGACACAGGTTGAATACGCCGTAGGTGATGCGCGTCGACGCGCCATCCGGGTGCACATCGCACAGGCGCACGGCAACCATGGCAACGGGCTTGTCGCTGGACAGCGTCAGGCTGATTTCCGGGGCGCCGACAATATCAACAGCCTTCTCAAGGATATCACTGTCGTAACAGACCGACAGAGCATCATCGCGGCGCTGATCGCCGGGAAGTTCCGGGCCAAGCCAGATGGCGCAATATTCGCCGCCCATCATCCCGCAATCCTGCGGCGAAGCGACGAGATGGGAAAAATCCCCGGCCCGCTTCGCGCCCAAAGACTTGTCAGCACCCAGATTGAGGATTTCGCTGCGGATCGTCTTGGACGGCCATTGCTGTTCGGCGATCCAGTAACCCGGACGCTCCGTGTACCAGCTTTTCGGGCGAACCGAATCCATGAGATAGCCGCGATACGCCGGATCGTTCTCAACACCGGTATCGATGTCCTTCAGCCAGCGGTCCCACCAGCGCAATGCTTCCTGCAAGAAGCCGATGCGCGGTTCCGGCACGGCGAAATGCGGATATTTGTGCACCCATGGGCCGATAATGCCTTTGACGGGTGCCTTTATGCTCTCCATGAGGCGCGGCACAGCATTTTTGTAGGCATCGCCCCAGCCGCCGACGGCCAGCGTGGCAGCTTTGACCGCAGAAAAATCCTCGCAGATCGAGCCGCGCTTCCAATAGGCATCGCGTGTCTGGTGCATCAGCCAGACAGCGGGCAGGAATGGTTCATGATCGAGCCGGTCCAGCCACATGCTGCGCCACTTGTCGCCGACCAGCATCGGATCGGGCGAGCGGGACGAATAGGCGAGCATGGTTGCCCCCCATCCCAGATTCTCGTTGAGCAGGAGCCCGCCCTTGTAGTGGATGTCATCGGCATAGCGGTCATCGGTGGAGCACAGCGTGATGATGGCCTTCAGCGCTTCGGGCTGCAGCGCGGCCACCTGCAGCGAATTGAAACCGCCCCAGGAGATGCCCATCATGCCGACTTTGCCTGATGACCACGGCTGCGCCGCGATCCATTTGATTATTTCGCAGGCATCATTCAGCTCCTGAACCGAATATTCGTCCTCCATCAGCCCTTCAGAATCGCCGTTGCCGCGCATGTCGACGCGCAGGCAGGCATAGCCATGCCCGGCAAAATAAGGGTGAGTGAGATTATCGCGCGCCGTCGTACCATCGCGCTTGCGATAGGGCAGAAATTCGAGAATGGCGGGAACAGGGTTTTCAGTGGCATCTTCGGGCATCCAGACCCGGGCCGACAGGCGGCACCCATCGGGCAGTACAATGCCCAGATCGGCTTCTTCTTTCACTTGGTGCTGAAATGTTTCGACTGTCCGCATTATCATCTTTCGTCCTCACAGCGGACCTGAAAACAGATAATGCACACCGGGCAGAACACCCGGTGAAAACATGAATCCCATTTTCTCGTCTTTGCGAGGTGTTCCTTTTTATAACTCACTATGCGCATCAGTCCGGCTATGCGGACCAAACACTTGCGACATATGTGCCGTCATTTGCGTCACGATGAAAAAGTCTCATCCGAGCCTCGATGGAATGAGCTTTTCCAAGCGCCGGAAGAGGAAAACAATGATGCCGGTTATGACGAGATATCCGGCAGCCAGCAGCAGAAGCGGCTCATAGGTGATGTAGGTATCCTGTCTTATCCGCGAAGCAACGGAATAGAGATCAACGACCGTAATGGTCGCAACCAGAGGCGTGGATTTCAGCTGCAGAACGGCTTCACCCGCCAGTGTCGGCAAGGCGCGGTGAATGGCCTGAGGCAACCAGATGCGGCGAAAAATGGTAAAACGGCGCATACCGAAGGCGCGGGCCGATTCCAGCTGTCCTTTGGGCACACCGGCAAAAGCCCCGCGCATGACCTCGCCCTCATACCCTGCATAGGACAGGGAGAGCGCGAGAACGGCATAGGGCCAAGCCTGCCGCAGATAGGGCCAGAGTTCCGAACTGCGTATCCACGGATATTGCGGAAACAGTGAGCCGAGACCGTAATAGAGCAGCCAAAGCTGCAGCAGCAGCGGCGTGCCGCGGATAACGGTGCAGAACACCCGCGCCGGTACCGCCAGAACGGCAGGTCCCGCGGCCTGAGCCAGTCCAAGCGGCACGGCCAGCAGAAAGCCGATGATCACCGTCACAACCAATATCCAGATCGTCCGCCACAGGCCCTGCAGGATCAGATCGCCATAATTGGGCAGCCAGTCCCAGCGCATGAAAAAAATGGCGGACGCTACAAGCGCAAGGCCGATCAGGATGAGGACGATGCGGTGGGGCGGCAGTCTGCGTGCCTGACCGCTTGTGTCCTTGTCCTTGTGGATCGGAAATGTCTCGATCGGTGTTTCCAGCGGCGTCTCGGTCATCACCGCGCCTCCTTGACCGAAGGCATGCCGCGGCGTGCCCATTGCTCGACCTTGGCGAGGATGACATTGGAAAACAGAGTGATGGCAAGATAGAGGATACCGGCGGCAATGAAGAACAGGAAATACGCCTTTGTCGTGCCCGCTGCCTGCCGGGTAACGAGCGTCAATTCGCTGAAACCCACGACTGCAAGCAGCGCTGTATCCTTGGTCGAGATCAGCCACAGATTGGCAAGCCCCGGCAGTGCATGCGGCAGCATGGCAGGCAGGGTGATGCGGCGCATCATCATAACAGGCGACATGCCATAGGCCCTTGCCGCCTCGATTTCACCTTGCGGAATGGCCTTGATGGCGCCGCGCAGCACTTCGGTTGCGTAAGCGCCCTGGACGAAACCAAGAACCACGATACCCGCGACAAGTCCGCTGATATCCACACGCTGATAGCCGAGGCCTTCCAGCACACGATTGATCATGTCGGTGCCGGCATAATAGAGCAGCAGGATCAACACCAGTTCCGGCACGGCGCGGACGATGGTGGTGTAGATCGCGGCGATATCGCGCACCAGTGGGCCGCCATAGAGCTTGCCATAGGCACCGACGGTGCCGATGAGCAAGCCCATGCCAAAAGCTCCCAAGGCGATCTGCAGCGAGTTCAACAACCCACGCAACAGATTACCGCCCCATCCCGGCGGATTGGGAGACAGAAGGTCAAACATACCGGCTATTGCGGCAGGAGCAATCGATGCGTCGGCCAAGCGATCCTCGATTCAAAACAATGCGTTACCATTCTCGCGTGGTTCGAAGTGCGTGGTTCGACAAGCTCACCATGAGGGAGAGCGAGGACTTCAAGGAGCCAAGTCCTGCAAGATTGCTCATACCGCAATGTTTCCGGTTGGCCCTACAGCACCACTCTCCCTCATGGTGAGCTTGTCGAACCCCGAATTACACACCACGACCCACGCACCACAATCCGGCCAGCGGCTCAACCGCCATAAATATCGAAGTTGAAGTACTTCTTCGAAATCTCGTCATACTTGCCATTGGAGCGAATCTCCTTGATGGCCGTATTGATCTTGCCTTTGAGTTCCGTGTCGCCTTTGCGCAGGCCAATACCAACACCGGGTCCAAGAACTTCCAGATCGGGCGCAACCGTGCCCTTGATCTCGCAACAGGCTTTGCCCGCATCGGTCTGGGCAAAAGTCTCGAGCGCCAGTGAATCGGCCTGCGTGGCATCGATGCGTCCGGCTGCCAGATCCTGATTGGCTTCGTCCTGCGTCTGGTATTCCTTGATTTCAGCGGCAGTGGCGCCAAAATGCTTTTTCGCATACGCCTGATGAATGGTCGAAACCTGTACGCCGATAATCTTGCCCTTCAGACCCTCCGGCGTGGCGTCCATCTTGACGTCCTTCGAGCCGAGTATAACCGTGGGCGTGTTGTAATATTTGTCGGAGAAATCGATCGTCTTCTCGCGCTCCGGCGTAATTGACATGGAGGCAGCGATCATGTCGATCTTCTTGGTCGTCAGCGCAGGAATGATGCCATCCCACGATACGGGTGTGATCACGCAATCCAGTTTGGCCTGTGCGCAGATGGCAAGGGCAACATCGACTTCCCAGCCTTCCCATTTGCCTGAAGCATCCGGCGAGGCGAAGGGCGGATAGGGTTCGGCGGCTATGCCAACCTTGACCTGTTCAGCACTGGCAACACCCATTCCGGCAACCAGCACAGCGGCGGCAACCGCTGATTTCAAGAAAGCTCGCATTCTTATCTCCTTTTCTCTTTATTGTTCCCCAGGATTATTCCCTGTATTTTCTCATGCAACTTATGATACAGTACGGATAAACTGCTTCAAACGTTCGGATTTTGGTGATCCAAACAATTCTTCCGGCGGCCCCTCTTCTTCGACGATGCCGTTGTGCAGATACATGACATGGCTCGCCACTTCCCGGGCGAATTTCATCTCATGCGTGACAAGAAGCATCGTCCGCCCCTCCTTGGCGAGATCACCGATGACTTTCAGGACTTCCCCGACCAGTTCAGGATCGAGCGCAGATGTCGGCTCGTCAAACAGCATGACACGCGGCTGGATGGCAAGCGCGCGGGCAATCGCGCCGCGCTGCTGCTGGCCGCCAGAGAGATAGGCCGGATAGACGTCACGCTTGGCCGAGAGTCCGACCCGCTCCAGCAATTGCTCGCCAATGGCCATGGCCTCGTCGCGCTTCATGCCCAGCACATGAACCGGCACTTCGATGACGTTCTGGATGAGGGTCATATGCTGCCAGAGATTGAAATTCTGGAACACCATGCCGAGGCGGCTGCGGATGCGCTCGATCTGGCGCCGGTTGGCCGGGTACTGCCCGCCTTCGCCATCGCTGATCATTTTCACGTCTTCGCCATTGATGCGAATGACGCCGCTCGTCGGGTTTTCAAGGAAATTGATACAACGCAGGAAGGTGGATTTTCCAGAACCGCTGCCGCCGATCATGGCGACCACGTCGCCGTCTTTGGCTGTCAGCGAAACGCCCTTGAGAACCTCAAGGGCGCCGAACTTCTTGTGCAGGTTCCAGACGTGGATGGCTTCGGCTCGTTCAGCCGTGACGGATTGGAGAGGGTCCGTCGCAACGGATGCGTGCAACGCCCCCGTCATTGTTGGGTTCCCGTGGGTTGTCGTGCACCTGCTGTCATGACACCGTTCATTTCTGCCTGTTTTGTCAGCATGAGGCGAAACTGCCTAATTTAGTGCATCACACCACTTGCGCTCTAATTATGCAAGCGTATAAATACTCTCATATGCAATTTTTACGAGAGAGCAGTCGCATGAGCGCATTCGGTTCCCAGTCCATGGCCCTTCCCTTGAAACGCGTCATCATGCGCATGCCTGACCGCGTCATGGCGGGCGCCGAACGGGATGTCTGGCATTACGGCCCGCAGTTCGATCCGCGCCGTGCGTCCGAACAGCACCGGGTCTTTGCCGATCTCGTGGCCCAGTCGGGTGCCGACATCACCTGGATCAGGGACGGCAATGATGGATTGTCGGATTCCGTATTCACCCACGACCCCTCCCTCGTCACAGACCAGGGCGCGATCCTGCTGCGCATGGGCAAACCCCTGCGCCTGGACGAAACAGATCTGCATCACGAAACCTATAGCCAGATGGATGTGCCGGTTCTCGGCCGCATTGTCGCGCCGGGCACCGTTGAAGGCGGCGATTGTGTCTGGGTCGACAGCAAGACACTGGCCATTGGTCGCGGCGTGCGCACCAATCAGGCAGGTATCGAACAGATGTCCGCCATTCTGGAGCCGCTTGGCGTCACCGTCCTCGGATTTGACTTGCCGCTCTGGCAGGGCGAAGAGGCTTGCCTGCACCTGATGTCGATCATATCGCCCCTCGCCGAAGACCTTGCATTGGTACACCTGCCGCTTCTCCCAGCCGCCTTCTACCAGTTGCTGAAAGAGCGGGGCATTCGCCTGATCGCGGCGCCGGAAGACGAATTTGCCGCGAGCAACGGACTTAATCTCAATGTGCTGCCAACTGCGCCCTATGAGGTGATCGCCGTGGCAGGCTTCGACAAGACCAAGGCCGCCATGGAAGCTGCGGGCTGCACCGTCACAACCTTTGAAGCCGACGCCCTGTGCATTGCCTGCGAAGGCGGCCCAACCTGCCTCACCCGCCCGGTCTTCCGGCAATGAATGCACAATCGGCCACACGCAAAACCTTTCGCCGTGAAGGCGAAGACAAGCGCCGCGAGGATCTGATCGCCGCGACGCTTGAATGCGTGGCCGAGCGCGGTCTTGCCGGTGCGACCGTGCGCGAGATCGCCCAGCGCGCCGATGTGACCGCCGGGCTGATCCGCTATTACTTTCCGACCAAGGATGACCTGATCGGCGCCGCCTATCGTGCCGTGATGAACCGCATGACCGTGCAGGCCAGCGATGCGCTGCAGAACGCTGCCGATGATCCCCGCTCCCGGTTGCAGGCCTTTGTCACCGCCAATCTGGGTGCCCCGATCATGGACCCGCACAATCTCTCGCTATGGGCGGGTTTCATTGCGCTCGTGCATGCTGACCCAGCCATGGCCACCGCCCACCGCGACGGCTATCTCGGTTTTCGCGATGAGCTGGAAATCCTGATCCGCGAGGCGCTGCGCGCTGCCGGAAAGCCCGCCGAGCGTATCCATACCCGCCGCCACGCCATTGCCATCAATGCGATCATCGACGGATTATGGTTGGAAGGCTGCCTTGCCGGCGATATTTTCGAGGATGGGGAATTGGCGGAGACCGGCGTTGCCGCTATTGAAGCCGTATTAGGTATATCATTACAAGCTGAAGGAGGCGCCCAATGATGCGCTATGCGTCTGTGACCGACCGTCTGGCCGGACTGGGATCGGATAAGTGGGCCGTGCATATCCGTGCGCGCGAAATGAAGCACGCCGGTCACGAGATCATTGAGCTTACCATCGGCGAACCTGACATTCCCACTCCGACCGATATGCTTGACGTGGCTGAACGGGCGATGCGCTCCGGCCGCACCGGCTATTCCAACGGCCGGGGTGAGCCCGGCGTGCTCGCGGCGCTGTCGGCAAAGTACACGGCGCGCACCGGACGGCCCATCGGCCCCGAACACATCCTGTGCTTTCCCGGCACCCAGACCGCACTGTCGCTCGTCATGCTTGGCCTTGCCGAAGAAGGCGACGAGATCATCACCGGCGATCCGCTCTATGCCACCTATGATGGCGTTGTGCGCGGAACGGGTGCTACCCGCGTGTCCGTGCCCCTGCGGCCGGAAAACGGCTTCCGCATGCAGGCAGCAGATTTGGAAAAGGTGATCACGCCGAAATCCAGGGTGCTGCTGCTCAACACCCCGCACAATCCGACCGGCGCAGTACTGAGCGAGAAGGAAGTGGCCGAGATCGGTGAAGTCTGCCGCAAACACAATCTGTGGATCGTGTCCGACGAGGTCTATGAGCTGCTGATTTTTGACGGCACGTTCGCCTCGCCGCTCGACCGGCCGGAACTGGCCGACCGGACCATTGCGGTTGCCTCCATTTCCAAATCCCATGCCGCGCCCGGTTTCCGCAGCGGCTGGTGTGTCGGTCCAGCCGAATTTACCCGAAAATTGCTGCCGTTGTCGGAGTCGATGCTGTTCGGCGTCCAGCCCTTCATTGCCGATATGACCGCCTACGCCCTCGGCAAGCCATCGGCAGCCGCTGCCACCATGCGTGAAAGCTATCGCCGCCGCGCCCAGCTGATCTCAAAGCGGCTCGACGGCATTGCCGGGATCGGTGCCGACGTGCCGCAGGCGGGCATGTTCATTCTCGCCGACATCCGCGCCACAGGACTGAGCGGCAATGATTTCGCCATGCGTCTTCTCGAAGAGGAACACGTGGCCGTCATGCCCGGCGAATCCTTCGGCGACAACCTCGCCGGTTATCTGCGTCTCAGCCTCAGCGTTGCCGATGATAAGATCGATGCAGCCTGTGCCGGGATCGTCCGTCTCGCAACCCGCCTCCAGCAACGGAAATCCGCATGACAACGGTTGGTGAAGCCCTCGTCCATCTGCTTGAATCCTATGATGTCGATACTGTTTTCGGCATCCCCGGCGTCCACACCATCGAACTCTATCGCGGCCTTGCTGCCTCAAAGATACGGCACATCACGCCGCGCCACGAGCAGGGCGCGGGCTTCATGGCCGATGGCTATGCGCGGGCAACCGGCAAGCCCGGCGTTGCCTTTGTCATTACCGGTCCCGGTATCACCAACACGATCACCGCCATGGGACAGGCGCGCGCCGATTCCATCCCCATGCTGGTGATTTCAGGCGTTAATCAGCGGGAGTCGCTCGGCAAGGGCATGGGTTTCCTGCATGAACTGCCCAATCAGCGCGCCATGCTGCAAACCGTTGCGATGTTCTCGCATCGTATTGAAAAAGCGGATGAATTGCCCATCGTGCTCGCCCGCGCCTTTGCGCTGTTTGCGTCGCGCCGTCCCGGTCCTGTGCATATCGAGATACCGCTCGATGTCATGGCGCAGCCACTGGATGACGCAACCCGCCAGATTTCGGACGCGCCGATCCCTCAGGCATCAGCGGAAACCATGGCTGAACTCACCCGCCAGTGCCTTGCGGCGGAACAGCCGGTTATCCTCATCGGCGGCGGCGCCAAAGCCGCTGCGGCGGAACTCAAGGATCTGGCGGAAAAGCTGGATGCGCCCGTGGTGGCGACCACCAATGCGCGCGGCATCCTGCACAATCACGCGCTGCTGATCCCGGCCAGCGCCAGCCTCACCGCGGTGCGCGATCTTCTTGCGGACAGCGATCTTGTCATTGCCATCGGCACGGAAATGGGGCCGACCGATTATGACATGTATGGTGATGGCGGCTTTCCCGAATTGAAACGTCTCGTGCGTATCGACATCGATGCCGGTCAGCTTGACCGCCGCCCAGCCTTCATGCCTATCGAAGCTTCGGCCAGGGAGACTGTAAGTGCACTCGCTGCGACATTGCCGGTACGGCGCAATACGAAATCCGGTGAAGACCGGGCACTCGCCACACGCGATGCGGCATGGGCTGAAATCGGCCCGAGGACACAGAGCCATGTGCGCTTTCTCAATATCCTGCGCGACACGCTGCCGGATTCGTTGATTGTCGGTGATTCTACCCAGGCCATCTATTCCGGCAATCTCTATTACGATCACGACCGCGTCGGCGGCTGGTTCAATGCAGCAACCGGTTTTGGTGCCCTCGGCTTTGGTCCGCCTGCTGCCATTGGTGCAGCGCTTGGCCAACCAGAGACATCGACGATCTGCATCGTCGGGGACGGCGGATTTCAGTTCGTGCTGGGGGAACTCGGCGCAGCGGTCGATGAGAGAGTTCCGGTTATTTTCATTGTCTGGAACAATCAGGGCTATCAGGAAATCGAGCGCGCCATGCGCGATGTCCACATCAACCCGGTGGGCGTGCGTCCTTCGGCACCCGATTACCTGAAAATCGCCGAAGCCTATGGCGTGGCTTCGCAGAAGCTGAAAACGCTGGAAGAACTGCCCGCCGCATTGTTGAAAGCCAAGACGAGCGGACAGCCATATCTGATTGAAATCGATGAAACATTGATCGGTTGATGGCATCTAGCCATCAACCATTTCCACCTGTCATGGCCGATGAATCGTCTTAACCTCGAGAAAGTCTTCCAGCCCGAATTTTCCACCCTCGCGGCCATTGCCCGACTGCTTGTAGCCGCCGAACGGGCTGCCATAGCGGTGTGCGCCGCCATTGATATGCACCATGCCGGCTTTCAACTTTGACGCCACCCGTTCCGCACGCTTCGCGTCACCCGTCTGCACATAGGCGGCGAGGCCGTAGGGCGTATCATTGGCGATGGCGATTGCTTCTTCCTCCGTATCGAACGGAATGAGCGAGAGCACCGGCCCGAATACTTCTTCCCGTGCAATGCGCATATCGTTGCGCACATCGGCAAAGATGGTCGGGCGGACGAAATAGCCGGTTTCATAGCCCTCCGGTTTGCCCGCACCACCGACCAGCACACGCGCGCCTTCGGAAATACCCGCTTCGATCAGGTTCTGTACCCTTCCATACTGGATATGACTGACAAGCGGGCCGATATGACCGCCTTCTTCCTGCGGATCACCGACCTGTGCCTGCCTGCCGGTGGCTTCGGCGATCTTGACCGCCTTGTCGTAGACGGAGCGCTGCACCAGCATGCGCGTCGGCGCATCGCAGGACTGGCCGCTGTTGTTGAAACATTCGAGCACGCTGCCCGCGACACGATCCTCCAGATCGGCATCTTCGAACACAATGTTGGGTGACTTGCCGCCGAGTTCCAGCGTGACGCGCTTGACAGTTTCGGCCGCATCCTTGCTGACGGCGATACCGGCGCGGGTGGAGCCGGTGAATGACATCATGTCGACGTCCTTGTGTTTGGACAAGGCAGCGCCCACCGTCGCGCCGTCGCCATTGACGAGATTGAACACGCCTGCCGGAAAGCCCGCTTCATCAACCATCTCGGCGTAAAGCAGCGCATTGAGCGGCGTGAACTCGCTTGGCTTCAGCACGCAGGTGCTGCCGGTAGCGAGAACCGGGACGACCTTCAGCGCGATCTGATTGATCGGCCAATTCCAGGGGGTGATCAGTCCGCACACGCCGATGGGCTCGCGCACCAGAAGATCGCCGTTCGGCAGTTCCTCTCGCATATGCAGATTTTTCAGAGCATCAATAAAGCCCTGAAGATGGCCGACGCCGACATCCGCCTGCTGCTGCGTGCTCATGGTGATCGGCGCGCCCAATTCCAGCGTGATTGTCTGCGCCATCTCGTCGTAGCGGCGCTTGTAGATCGCGAGCAGTTTTTCCAGAAGGGCCAGACGCTCTTCCACCGATGTCTGGCTGTAGGTCTGGAATGCTGTTTTCGCCGCAGCCACTGCGCGGTCGATATCCGCTGCGGTGCCCATGGAAATCACGGCGATCGGCTTTTCCGTCGCCGGGTTGATCACCTCGAGATCATTGGCCTTGAGAGGCGGCACCCATGCACCATTGATATAGAAATCCCGCTTGATGAGCATGTTCGCCTCCTTGTGAATGCTGTTCGTCCCGGAAATGGTATGGGGCTTTTCGCTTGGTTGCTAGAAGGAAAAACGACGGAAAGTTTATGTATGAACGAGTACGAGTGATGAGATTGTCGTTCTCACCCCCCTCTGGGCTGTCGCCCATCTCCCCCACAAGGGGGGGAGATCACATCGACATCAGGGATTTCGCGCTATTTTCAAAATTGCAAATTATGCGAAGGCAGTCATGAAGGCTGATCTCCCCCCTTGCGGGGGGCCGAAGGCGGGCGAGACCCGTGGCTCGCCCCGGTAGGGCGACAGGATAGAGGGGGGTGAAAATCATCTCTCACTCCGCTGACCGTAACAGCGCCTGTGCCATGCAGTGTATCCCACCGCCGGTTTTGGAAATCTCGCTCATATCCACTGCCGCCACTTCAAATCCGCGCGCGCGCAGCTTGTCGATCAGGGTCTTGCTCGACGTCGGGGCGATAATCCTGTCCTTACCCAGCGACATGAAATTGCATCCCAGATTCATCGTATCCTGAAACGGTACGTCGATGATCTCGTGACCCTTGGCTTTCAGCCAATCGACGATACCCGGCTCCGTGCAGGCGAGGCATACGGCCGTCAGTTTCGGCGCAATCGGCACCACCATCAGATCGATATGGACGTAGTATTCGTCGATGAAGGCAAGGCGTGTCTCCCAGCCCTCCTTGCGGAACCATTCCTCCACCTGCCGGGCACCCTCTTCCTGCGTGCGGGCACCGCCGCAGCCGATGAGGACACAGCCCTCCTCGATCACGTTGAAATCGCCACCCTCGAACGTGCCAGCAGTCACCATGTCGTAGATCGGAATGCCAAGCTTTTCATAGGTGCGGATCGCAGCGTAGTTTTCGCCGCGCCGCCACCAGTTGGCCATGGCGGTAATGATCGCGCCATAGGGCGTCATGACACTGGAATCGCGGGAATAGACCTGCATCGGCAGTTCCGGTTCGGGTTCGTGCCAGTGGATTTTCACACCGAAATGTTCGTAGGCGGCGACCAGTTCCTTGTGCTGGGCCTGTGCGGCCTGAATGTTGCACGGTGCCTCGCGCAGATGCTTGCGTGACAGCGAGCTGGTCGCCATGTGGCGCAGAAATGCGGGCGAGCCCAAAAGTACATCGGTCAGCGGGTCGGTTTCGTTGCGAAAACCCCAGCCTTTCAGCGGCGCGGTGCCGCCGTTCGGGTTGCGGCGCTTCAGTGTGAAAGCATCGCTCTCAAACCCCTGTTCATGGCGTGTCATTGGTCCGTCTCCTCGTCAAGGGCGCGCGGGTATCCACCAGTCCCGCCCGCGTGCTGTGGTCACATATTCCGGCCAGCGGAAATGAATCGGCGGCTCGTAGTCGCACAGCGGCGCGATCCAGTTCGAGCCGCCAACGCCGCCGCCGGTACGCTGAATGAATTCGTCTTTGGCCTTGCCCCTCGCCGCATCGTCTTCAAGCAGGCGCAGAGCTGTCAGTGCTACCGTCTTGGCAGCGGTCAGCACCATCGGATCGATCGTCGCCGGGATACCGCCGAGCGCATTCATCACCCAGCCCGGATAGGCAAAGCCTTTCGGTGCCTTCAACGCGGGCCGCGCCACGTAGAACCGCACGGTGGGTGCATGCCATGTCATGTCGGTATAATCGTCGGAGGTGGAATTGATCTGTGACGGCGGCAGGTCGCGGCGCAGGATTGCTTCGGCTTCCCGAGGCGCGATCAATGCCTCGCATTCATCGAGAAATGGTTCCTGCATCGCATCAATCCCGGCATTCACCTGGATCTCCCGCGCAACCGCCTTTGCCGCCTCGTTCCAGCGCGGCGCACCGACGGCCTGCAGGGCATCCCACGTCACCTCTGCCATGGCATGGTTGGCAAGGCCGGGCCGCGACTTGCACACCCAGTGCCGCTCCACCCGGCATCCGGTCATGGCGGCAGCGTGTTCGGCATTGCGGTCGAGGACGGCGGTGATGCGCTCGGCCATGGCAATGTCAGGCACGCGCATCATATATTGGATTTCGGCAAGCGCGGCAGGAAGGTTGTCGGCGGTTGCCTGCCCCGCCGTCAAGATCGCCTCGCTGATCGACCAGCCGCCCTGATGCGGCAGCATGGAATCGCGCAAGGCTTTCGAGGCCATGTACATCATCATCAGCGCATCATTGGCGCCGGGGGCACGCACCGCCGAATGGGATTGCGGGATGGGCGCACCGTCACTGAGCCCCCAGCCCTCGGGCTGGTCGCAGACAAACCGGTAGATCATCGAATAGGCGGCACCACAATGCGTATCCCATCGCACCGTATTGCACAGAGGCAGCATGTAGAACGGATGAAACGAGATCATCCCGTCCAGCCCGTCATAGTAACCCTTGGCGGCGTGGATGGGTTTGGACCCCCGCACCTTTTCCGCCGGTTCGCCGGTGAAGCGCAACGTGCCCGCAATGCCATGTTTCTGCATGGCAGCCTTTGTCGCCAGAAGCCCGCCCAGACTGGAAATACCGAGGCCGGAATGCGGGTCCGTGTGGCCGCCCGCGTGTTCATTCAGGCCGGGTCTTGGCCGTTTGACCGTGGCTGCGTCCTGGCAATTGCCGGGGACCGCATCATATTCCGCATACATGCCGATGACAGGGGATTTGCCTGTCGTTCCGGCCTTGTTGGTCCAGTACGCGCAGAATGCCGTGGGCATGCCGCCCGATCCGGTCTCCACGTCAAAACCTTCACGGCGCAACAGCGCCACGTACCATTCAGCTGATTGGTATTCGCGCCAGGCGGTTTCGCCGAAGTCGAAAATGGTGCGCGTCCATGCCGACAGGTCGGCCTGATGCGTATCGACAAAATCCAGCGCTGTGGTTCCTGCTGCCGTGATCACGATCCATCTCCCGTTGCGGCGAGATAATCATCTGGAAGGTGGGACAAAAAGTGATATGTTTTTTCAAAACATGCAAATTCTATTCACCTCTTCAACCGGAAACCCATCCATGCGCATTCCGTCCACGCAGGCCCTGCGGTCCCTCGAGAGTTTTGCCCGGCATGGCAGCGTCTGGCGTGCGGCTGACGAATTGCACCTGACGCGCAGCGCCGTCAGCCACCAGTTGCGCCTGCTGGAGCGCGATCTCGGCTTTGAACTGCTGCAACGGGACGGCAAGGGTGTTGCCCTCACCCCACGCGGCCGCAAATATGCCAATGACGTGCGCAAAGCGCTTATTGTCATCGACGATGCCGGTGGCAGGCAAAGCCCGGCGGGCGTGGGTGGTTCATTGTGCGTGAGTTCGACAGCGGGCTTTGCATCGCTGTGGCTGTGCACCCATATCGCCGAGTTTCAGGAAAAATATCCTGACGTCGCGCTGCGCATTGTCACACCGCGCAAGCTCGATGATGTGACTGACTCCACTGTCGATATTTTTATAGCGTTCGGCGACGGCAACTGGCCGAACCGCGCGGTGGAGCTGTTGTGCGAGGTGGAGTTCACCCCACTGTGCAGTCCCGTGCTGATCAACAAGATCGGCGGCATTTCCGAACCGAAAGACCTGCTGTGCGCGCCACTGCTGCATCTTGGCGATTTCGAGGACTGGACCCGCTGGATGGCGTTGGCCAATGTGGAAAACCCGGATTCCGAGCGCGGCATCATCTTTTCCGACATGAACCTTGTCTATTCCGCTGCCATCACGGCGCAGGGCGTTGCCATGGGCGATGAACTGACCTGCCGCAAAGCCATGAAGGCAGGTCAACTCATCCGCCCGTTCGACCTCGGGATCAAGTCGCCGAAGTCGTATTTTCTCGTCACGGATTTTGCCAAGATCGAGCATCCGGCCCAGCTGGCGTTCACGGAATGGCTGAAATCCCGCCTGTCGCAAACGCGCAACGCATAGCCAGCGAATTCATATTTGCTCATGCTGGCGTGAATTTCATTCACGTGTCGCGGTAATATATTTCAATTGTCGTCACCGGAGATTGTGCCTAGGCTTTCCGAAAAAGCAGGGGAAAGAGGTCAATCAATGCCTCAGCGCATGCAACTGGGCGACGCGAAAGCCGCCGAGATCAAGGCTGTTTCCATCGGCAAGACATTCGGTGCATTCCGTGCGCTGAAGGATTTGTCGCTCGACATCGGGCGCGGCGAGTTTCTGACCCTTCTCGGCCCCTCCGGTTCGGGCAAGACGACCTTTCTGATGATCCTTGCGGGGTTCACTGCGCCGAGCGAAGGCCGCCTGATGATGGATGGCAAAGATATCACCGACGTTCCCGCCGAAGACCGCTCCTATGGCATGGTGTTTCAGGGCTATGCCCTGTTTCCGCACCTGACAGTTGAACAGAACATCGCCTTCCCGCTGAAGGTGCGGGGCCGCTCGTCCGCCGACATCAAGCGCCGGGTTGGCGAAATGGTCGAACGGGTTGGTCTCACCGGGCACGAGAAAAAACTGCCGACGAAACTCTCCGGCGGCCAGCAGCAGCGTGTTGCCCTCGCCCGGGCTCTGGCTTTCGAACCCTCGGTGCTCCTGCTGGATGAACCCTTCTCTGCGCTGGACAAGAATTTGCGCGAGATGATGCAGGAGGAGGTCAAACGCCTGCATCAGGAAACCGGCACGACTTTCGTATTCGTCACACATGACCAGTCGGAAGCACTCGCCTTGTCATCGCGCGTGGCGATTTTCAACCATGGCGAGCTTTTGCAGGTTGGACGCCCGCAGGACGTCTATGAGCGGCCGGAAAACCGCTTCGTTGCGGAGTTTCTCGGCGAGATCAATCTTTTGCCGCTCGATGCCCTGCGGCTCGACGGTGACAAGGCCGCCGGACAGTTCGAGGACAGAACCATTGTCCTCAGCCAGACACGACCGCAGATCGGTCCGAAGGCCGTTGCTGCGGTGCGCCCCGAGCATATGACCATCGCGGCCATCCCGCAAAACGCCGGGCATAATGCCATTGCCTGCTGGATCGAGGATGCGACCTATCTCGGGGCGGTCACCAAATATCATCTGAAAACGCGCAGCGGCACATCCATCGCCGTGTCGATGCCCACGGCTGCGACAGCCCCGTTTGCGCATCGCTCCGATGTCTGGGTGTCATGGCCGACAGAACAGGGATTTTTGCTGCCGCATCAGAATGAGACCCGCGCATAACGGCCGGTATATGGCCAACGATACGGAATGTGACAATAACAATCCAAGGGGAACACAATGGATCACGCATTTCAAAAGGACTGTCTGGAACGACTGGCTGAAAAGGTGGAACGCGGCGAGATCAGCCGGCGGCGTTTCACCCAGATGGCAGCGATGCTGCTGGCTGGCGCGCCTGCCCTCATGCGCTCTAACCGGGCATTGGCGCAATCGAAGGATCTGGTGCTGGTCAACTGGGGCGGCGATGCCATGACCGCCTATGACAAGGCCTATGGCCAGCCCTTCGCCAAGGAGAGCGGCATTGCCATCAAGCTTGATGGCTCGGGTCCCACAGAAGGCGCCATCACCGCCCAGTTCAAGAGCGGCAAGCCGAGCTGGGATCTGATGGACATTGATCCCTTCTCCGGCATTACCCTGGGCAAGCAGGGCATGCTGGAACCCATCGACTATGCCATTGTCGACAGGAACAAGATGCGCCCCGGGTTCGGCTGGGATCATGCGGCATCGACCTATTTCTTCTCCTACATCATCGCCTATGATTCCTCGAAGTTCGGCGATCAGGCCCCGACAGGCATGGCCGACTTCTTCGATGTGAAAAAATTCCCCGGCAAGCGCTCGCTGTACAAATGGGGCTCGGCCATGTGGGAAGCGGCGTTGATGGCCGATGGCGTGGCGCCGGAAAAACTCTACCCACTCGACCTGAAGCGCGCCCATGACAAGATCGCAGCCTTCAAGGAAAACGTCGTGGCTTACTGGGGCGGCGGCGCGGAAAGCCAGTCCGTGCTCATGGATGGTGAAGCCTCCATGGCACTGATCTGGTCGACCCGGGCGCAGCTGCTCGAACAGGATTCCGGCGGCAATATCAAGTTCGTCTGGGATCAGGGTCTGATTTCGCCCGGCGCATTATCGGTGATGAAGAACAATCCCGGCGGCAAGGACAATGCGATGAAGTTCATCGCCAGCGCACAGACGCCGGAACGCCAGCTGCAGATGTTCGAGCTGCTTGGACAGGGTCCGGCCAATCCGGCCACCGATGCGCTCATTCCGGCGGACAAAAAGCGCGTCAACTGCGTCGATCCGGCCAATATGACCAAGCAGATCCCGCTGAACATGGAATGGTATGCGGAGCATTATGCTGCGGCTTTCGATGAGTACACGAAAGTTATCTCGGCTTGAGCATGGCTTGGTGATCTTTCCCTTGCGGGGGAGATCACCGGCCGGATTTTGACATGCAACAGGGATTTTGAATGGGAAAATCGGCGACATCACGAACAATCCTGCTGCTTGCGCCGCTGCTGCTGTTTCTCGGGCTTGCCTATGTGGTGCCATTTCTCGGCGTCGTCAGATGGAGCGTCACAATGCCCGAACCGGGTCTTGGGCAATATCGCGCCGTGCTCACCGATCCGCTTGTCCAATCCGTCTTCATCCGCACCCTGCGCATCTGCCTTATCGTGACGGCCGCCGTGCTTGTTATGGCCTATGCCATCGCCTATGTCTGGGTGCGTGGAACATCGACCCAGCGCATGCTGGCGGAATTCTGCATTCTCGTGCCCTTCTGGATTTCCGTGCTGACGCGCGCCTTCGGCTGGTTGGCGCTTCTTTCCAATCGTGGTCTTATCAACACCTGGCTGCAGGCGGCCGGTATCATCAGCGAACCGCTGGCGCTTGCCCGCAACGAGTTCGGCGTCATCGTCGGCATGACGCATTTTCTCATTCCCTTCGCCGTCTTTCCCATTGCTTCAGCCATGCGCGCCATCGACGAGCGCGTGCTTCTGGCGGCGCGCGGCATGGGCGCATCGCGCAGCCGCATCTTCTGGAGTGTCTTCGTGCCGCTGACCTATGGCGGCCTGATTGGTGCCGCTTTGATCGTCTTCGTCTTCGCCCTCGGTTTCTTCGTCACCCCGGCCATTCTCGGCGGCGGCCGCAGCGTCATGGTGGCGGAACTGGTGTATCTCCGCATATTCCAGAGCCCGGACTGGGGGCTGGGTGCGGCGATCAGCGTGGTGCTGGTGCTGTTCATCGGCATCCTGCTCGCACTCATGCGGCGCTTCATCAAACCTGCGCATCTGGTGGGCTGAGCCATGCAATCATCCCGCCCCGGCCCTGTCCTTCTGATCATTGCCACCGCCGTGGCGCTGTTCCTGCTGATGCCGCTTTTGGCCGTTGTGCCCGTCTCCTTCACGCCGCAGCGGTTTCTGTCCATGCCGACAGGCACCCTGTCGCTGCGGCATTATCAGGCTCTCATCGACAATCCGGCATGGGGCCAGAGCGTGCTGCTCAGCCTGCGCATCGGCATTCTTTCCAGCGCCATCGCAACGGTACTGGCCACCCTGTTCGGCCTCGGCATCTGGATGTTCCAGCCGCGCTTTTCAGCGCTGCTCATCGGCTTCGTGCTGCTGCCGCTGATCGTACCGCCTGTTGTGTCGGCCATGACCTTGTATTTCCTCATGACGACGCTTTCCGCCTTCAACAGCTATATCGGCTATGACACGTGGATCGGCGTGGCGCTGGCCCATGCTGTGATGATCACCCCCTTCGCCGTAGTTCTCATCCTTGTCGCGCTGTTTCAGGTGGACCGGCGCATCGATCTTGCCGCCCGTGGCCTTGGTGCCAATCTCACCACCCGTGCCTTCCGCATCATCATTCCCAACATCAAGTTCGGCATCGCCACGGCGGCGCTTCTGTCCTTCGTGCTGTCATGGGAAGAAATCGGCGTCACCCTGTTCATCACTAGCGTCAACGCCATCACCCTGCCGCGCCTGATGTGGATGGGCCTGCGCGACAATATTGATCCTGCCATCGCAGCCATTTCCGTGCTTCTGATCATCGTCACCGCAGTCATCCTCGCCCTGAGGATTTTTATCGAACGGCGCGGGACATCGGAGACAAAATGATTGCAGACCATCTTGTAACGGCGCTTGAAACAATCACCGGCCCAGCGGGGATCAAGACGAGCGAGGCACTGCGGGCCATTCATCCAGGCTCCGATCCGCACAATCTCGATGCGGGGCTGATGGTCCTCCCCAAGAATGTTGAACAGGTATCCGCCATCGTCAAACTCTGCAATGACAACCGGATCGCCATTGTCCCGCATGGCGGGCGCACCGGCCTTGCCGGTGGCGCTGTCTCGCGCAAGGATGAGATCATTCTCTCGCTGGCCGCGCTCAACCGGATCGAATCCGTGGAAGCGGCGGCAGAAACCGCCATCGTCGAATGCGGTGTCACCCTGCAAGCCCTGCAGGAAGAAGCTGCGAAGGTGAACCTGACCACCGGTATCGACATCCCCTCGCGCGGCAGCGCCACCATCGGCGGCATGATTTCCACCAATGCGGGCGGCATGGAGGCATTCCGGCTCGGGGTCATGCGCCAGCGCGTGCTCGGGCTCGAAGTGGTCCTGCCCGACGGGTCCATCATGAGCGATCTCGCCGAGGTAACCAAGAGCAACGAAGGCTACGACCTGAAGCAGCTTTTCATCGGTGCGGAAGGCACGCTTGGCATTGTCACCCGTGCCGTCATCAGACTGACGCCGGCCGATACGTTTACCGCGACAGCCCTTGTTGCCTGTCCGTCCGCCATAGCGGCGGTGTCGCTGTTCCAGGCACTCCGACACGATCGCTCGCTGCGTCTGCTGCGCACCGAAATCATGGGCGAACGCTACTTCAGGGTGGCCGTCGAAGCCCTCGGCCCCGCATCGCTCGCCGCATTCACAGAGGCACCGATCTATCTCATTGTCGAAACGGAAGGGTTGGACCAGCAAGGCGCGCAATCGGCGTTGGAAAATGCGCTTGGCGCTGCCATCGAAAACGAACTGGTTCTTGATGCCATCATTGCCCAGAGCGGCAAGGAACGGAACGATATCTGGAACATCAGGGAGGACAGCAACGTCATCACCCGCGCCTATCCGAATGGCTACTGGTTCGATATCTCGGTGCCGCTGCAGCATCTGGATGCCTATATCAGGCAATTCGACGGAGGCGTCGCGTCGCTTGGCGCCGATGTCAGGGGCTTTGCCTTCGGCCATCTGGGCGACGGCAATCTGCATATCTGCGTGGCGGGGGAGAACGGCAATCCTGATAAAGATGCGGTGAAAGCCGTCGTCTATGCCAATATCCGGCAGATGGGTGGTTCCTTCTCCGCCGAGCATGGTATCGGTCTTGAAAAAATGCCGGAACTGCATGCATTGGTCGATCCGGTCAAGCTTGCGCTGATGCGGACCATCAAGCGAACAATCGATCCCAACAACATCATGAACCCGGGCAAGGTTGTTAGTTAGCCATGTCGCTAAGAACAAAGCATGTGACGCGTTCCGGCTTCTCGGGTACCCCATGCAGGGTTATCGTTTCAGGCATGGTCCAGCCTTTTTTCCATCGGCTTTGTGCAGGCCGGGTGCAGTCCTTGCGTCCGGTGCATCTGCGGATGACCATCTCCACCACAAGCATCATAAAACCAACAAAAGGGGTTCTCACATGAAGACATTACTGATGAGCAGCGTCATGGCCTTTGCCCTGATGGGTGCAGCCGGTGCTGCATCGGCGGCCGAATGCGGCGACGTGACTATTGCCAGCATGAACTGGCAGTCGGCGGAGGTTCTCGCCAATCTTGACAAGATCATTCTCAACGAGGGTTATGGCTGCAATGCCGATATCGTGCAGGGCGACACGATCCCGACACTCACCTCGATGACCGAAAAAGGCCAGCCTGACATCGCTCCCGAAGGCTGGATCGATTTCATGCGTGATATTCTCGACAAGGCCGTGGCGGATGGCAAGCTCGTCTATACCGGCAAATCCCTGTCCGACGGCGGCGTTCAGGGCTGGTGGATTCCGAAATATCTGGCGGATGCGCACCCTGACATCAAGACCATCGACGACGCGTTGAAGCATCCGGAACTGTTCCCTGCGCCCGAAGACTCCACCAAGGGTGCTGTTTTCAACGGCCCTCCCGGCTGGGGCGGCACCCTTGCCACGACCCAGTTCTTCAAGGCCTATGATGCGGAGAAGAAGGGTTTTACCCTGGTTGATACCGGTTCTGCCGCTGGCCTCGATGGTTCACTCGCCAAAGCCTATGAACGCAAGCAGGGTTGGGTTGGTTACTATTGGGAACCGACGGCTCTCCTCGGCAAGTACCAGATGGTCAAGCTCGACCACGGCGTGCCTTTCGATGCAGCGGAATGGAAGCGCTGCAACACCGTTGCCGATTGCGCGGATCCGAAAAAGAACGCCTGGGAACTCGCCGAAGTGGATACGGTCGTCACCAAGAAGTTCAGCGAAAAATCCGGGCCCATCATGGACTATCTGAAGGCCCGCTCATGGTCCAACAAGACGGTCAACGAGCTTCTCGCCTGGATGACTGACAATCAGGCGACCGGTGAAGATGGCGCAAAGTACTTCCTCAAGAACCACGAGGACATCTGGACCAAATGGGTCAGCGCCGACGTGGCGACGAAAGTGAAGGCTTCGCTGAAATAAGCTTTTGATTGATGGCACAGACTATCTCCCCCTCATTGGGGGAGATATCAGCGATACCATTCAGAACTACTTTTCTGTCGATTGGCACAAAACCCTCTGGGGTGGTCGATTTTAATCGTGCTGCACGAACATCATGCGTGGTTCGACAAGCTCACCATGAGGGAGAGCGAGGATTGCAGGGAGCTATATTCTGGCAGCTTGCTCTCACTGCAATGTTTCCGATTAGCCTTGCAGCACCAATCTCCCTCATGGTGAGCTTGTCGAACCACGAACCACGAACCCGGCGGGTGCAACTCTCTGCTTTAAGAGACCCCCTCAAAACCGGATCGCATAACGCAGACCATCATAAATGGCGGCGTGGATATTGCGGGCATGCACCGCATCGCCGATCCGCAGCAGATCAAACTGCCCCTCCGCCAACCGTTGCGGGAAAATGGCACCGCCATTGACCAGCCGGTCATAATCCACCGCCCCGCCATTGCGCGACAGGGGTTTCAACTCGCGGTAGAGATCGTCGATCGGCAAGGTACCGTGTTCCACGACCACCTGATCCACGACCCGCTCCTCGCGATAGTCAGGATCGAAATCAGAGCCCAGTGTCGCGACAAGCTGGTTGCCGTTGCGGCGAACACTCATCAACCGTGTATTGATGGTTACCCGCACGCCGTGCTGCTGAAACGCCCGCATATACGGCACATGATTCATGCCACCCATTTCGGGCGCGAAAAACCGCTCGGGGCTGACAACTTCGAGCTTTGACCCTGCGCGCGCGATCATCTCCGCTGCGCTCATGCCCTGATGGCCGCCATTGTCGTCATAGAGCAGGACGGACTCGCCCGGCTTGACCGCACCCGCCAGAATATCCCAGCTCGACGTGACCAACTCATCGCCTGCCGTCAATGGCGGATTTTGCGGCAACCCGCCGGTGGCGATCACCACCACATCGGGGGAAAGTCCGAGGACATCGCCGGATTCTGCCCAGACGTTGTAGCGCAGGGAAACGCCAAGCCGATCCAGTTCCCCAAGGCGCCAGTCGACAATGCCGATCATCTCCTTGCGGCGCGGATTCTGCGCGGCAAGACGCACCTGCCCGCCTGCATGGTCCGAAGCCTCCAGCACGGTAACGTTGTGCCCGCCTTCCGCCGCGACCCGTGCAACCTCAAGCCCGGCAGGCCCTGCTCCCACAACAACGACATTCCGGCTGTTTGCAGCCTTGGCAATGGCGTGCGGGATGGTGCCCTCACGACCGGTTGCCGCATTGTGGATGCACAGTGCTTCACCGCCCTCATAGATGCGATCAAGGCAATAGGTCGCGCCGACGCAGGGGCGAATGCGGTGCTCCTCGCCCGCCTCGATTTTCCGTACGATATGCGGATCGGCAATATGGGCGCGGGTCATGCCCACCATATCGAGCTTGCCCTCGGCAATGGCGTGGCGAGCGGTAGCCACATCGGCGATGCGCGCCGCATGGAAGACGGGGAATTTTGTCTCCTGCCTGACATCCCCGGCAAAATCGAGATGCGGTGACGACCGCATGCCCTGTATCGGAATGACCTCGTTGAGCGCCGCATCCGTATCGATATGACCGCGAATGATATTGAGAAAATCGAATTTGCCCGAGGCGGCAATGCGCCGGGCAATCTCCACACCTTCCTGCCGCGACAGGCCCTGTTCCCAGTCCTCGTCGGCCACCATGCGGATACCAACGATAAAGTCGGGTCCGACGGACTGGCGCACGGCGTCAATCACCGCCCATGTGAAGCGCAGGCGATTGTCGAGCGAGCCGCCATATTCATCGTCGCGCCGGTTGGTGGCGGGCGACCAGAACCCATCCATCAGATGGCCATAGGCTTCGAACTCGATACCGTCGAGCCCTGCCGCCTGCATGCGCTGGGCCGCCGATGCATAATCGGCAATGATCCGCTCGATATCCCAGTCTTCGGCCTCTTTCGGAAACGCCCGATGGGCGGGCTCGCGCACAGGCGATGCGGAAACCACGGGCAGCCAGTCCGCCTTGTTCCAGCTGGTGCGGCGGCCCAGATGCGTCAGCTGGATCATCACGGCGGCGCCGTGTTCATGACAATCGTCGGCAAGTTCGCGCAGCCAGGGCACGATCTCGTCCTTGTAGGCATGAAGATTGCCGAATGCCGGGGGCGACTCGCGCGAGACAACCGCCGAGCCCGCCGTCATCGTCAGCGCGATGCCGCCTTTCGCCTTCTCCGCATGATAGAGCCGGTAACGGGTTTTCGGCATCCCGTCTTCCGAATAGGCCGGTTCGTGGCTGGTCGACATCAGGCGATTTTTCAATCGCAGATGTTTAAGCTGATAGGGCTCCAGGAGCGGATCGTCATGTGATGGCAATATCGTCGGTTCCCGTTGTTTTTCGTGATCCTACAACGGCGAACAGTGGACGGGTTTCTCCCACGCGACCTAAAGTGGTGTGGATTCGCCGCTCTCTGAATTTCCTGGTGCGCATCCCGCCAACCTGTCCAGTTGTGCTCCCTATAAATTGCCCGTGAAATCAGAACGAGAACTCGCAACCGCTAGATCGGAAAAAAATTCCCTAAATCCAGCCGATGGCCGTGCGTCTAGAAAATGGATGAAAATACTTCATGCCATCGTTTCTCATGGATGTAACAACAGTGGATGGATCTTCCCGATGATCAGCGAAATCACCTGCCCTGATGAAAAGAGTGCCCTTTGCACGGAAATCATGAGCGGCCTGCCGGAATGGTTCGAAGAACCGGCGGGGATTACCGCCTGTTCCAATCTCGTAGCCGATATGCCTGTTCTGGCTGATATGGATCAGGGCAGCTGTAGCGGGTTCGTCGCTCTCAAGTATCACCCGCCCGCAGCGGCCGAAATCTTTGTCATTGCCACGCGCAGGGAATGCCATGGCCGGGGAATCGGCAGTTCTCTGCTCAAAGCAGCCGAGGCGCACGCGCGCCGGACGGGATGTTCCCTGCTCACGATCAAGACGCTCGCGCCCCGCGGCAAGGATGAACCGCATCTCGACAATACCCGGGCGTTCTACGACAGGAACGGTTTCCTCAAGGCTGAAATTTTCCCCACCTTGTGGGCTGAGGGACATCCCTGCCTCTTTCTGGTGAAGCCGTTGAACTAGCGGTTTGGTCTGCCATCTTTCGACCAAGAGTTTCCGCTAGATCAAAAGGAACTATAGACTAAAGCCTAGTTTTTCGCGAAATCATCTTCGCGTAGTATGAGTGCCCTAAGGGTTAAAAAGCATAATGTCTTTTAAAATCGCGCTGGCACCTGTTCAACAAGGCTTATTACCACATTTACAGAAGCCGCAGAAAGATGCACGCCGACATGACGATGGAGAGTTCGCGGAAAATTACCGCATGGGAAGACATTGCCAGCGCGGTCGGTAATTTCCGACTTGCGGCGCTGCTGGGTTGGCAGGATGTGGCACAACGTTACCGTCGTTCGAGTGTCGGCGCCTTTTGGCTCACCATCAACATGGGTGTTTTAATCGGAGCCATGGGATTGATATTTGGTACTATCTTCCGCTCGCCCATGTCTGAATTTCTTCCCTTCCTTTGCGTAGGCCTCATCATGTGGGGCTATTTTTCTCAGCTGATTAATGAAGGTTGCGTTAGTTTCATATCGAACACTGAAACCATGTTGCAACTGCCGCTACCATTCTTTACCTATGTGCTGCGCACCTGGTGGCGAAACTCAATCATTCTTTTCCACAACATCGTCATTTTCCCTATCGTGCTGCTGATCTTTGGGAAATTCATCGGGTGGACCGCCCTGCTGGTTATTCCTGCCTTCGTTCTCGTGTCGCTTAATTTCTTATGGATGATGGTGATATTGTCGGTGATCTGCACGCGATACCGCGATCTGACGCAAATAATCCAAAACGTTATGCAGGTCGGCATGTATCTGACGCCAATCATGTGGCAGCCACACCAGTTGCCGGCGGACAAATCTACCCTGATACTCGACTTCAATCCGTTCTATCATCTGATCAGCGTCATCCGGGAGCCGCTGCTGGGAGGAATGGGTACCGCCCTGAACTGGTATGTCGTCATCGGTATGGCAATTGTTGGATGGATCATCGCGTTGCTGTTCCTGAATCGCTACCGTTCACGCATCACCTACTGGCTGTAGGGCTCCGCGGCCCGGATGCCACTCTATTCAATTGCGAAGGCAAACATGACTTCAATGATTCTCGAAGACGTAACTGTAGACTTTCCAATCTACAATGCGAAAAGCAGATCCCTCAAAAACCAGGTCATGAGTCTGGCGACAGGCGGCACGATTGGTTCAAACTCCGAAGGCCATGTGGTTATTCGTGGCCTCGATTCCATCAATCTGACGCTGAACGACGGAGAGCGGCTTGGATTGATCGGTCATAACGGCTCAGGCAAGACCACACTGCTGCGGGTGATGAGCGGCGTTTACTATCCTTCCGGCGGACGTATTGCGATCAATGGCAAATGCACGTCGCTGATCAATATTTCGCTGGGTATTGATTCCGAAGCGACGGGCCGTGAGAACATCGGCATTCGCGGTGCGCTGCTTGGTTTCAGCAAGCGCGAGATGGCGGCAAAACAGGCAGAGATCGAAGAGTTTTCCGAACTTGGCAACTTCCTTGATATGCCTGTCCGAACCTATTCCACCGGTATGCAATTGCGTCTGGCATTCTCGATTTCAACGGTCATTCAACCCGAGATCCTGATCATGGATGAATGGCTGGCAGCTGGCGATGAAAGCTTTCAGAACAAGGCCAACGAGCGTCTGCACGAACTCGTCAACAAGACCAAAATCCTGATAATAGCCAGCCATTCGAAAGCACTTCTGGTGAAAAACTGCACCCGCATTGTCTGGCTCGAACATGGTAAGATTAGAATGGATTCAGATGCGGAGACTGTCGCAAACGCCTATTTCGGTCATCAATAGGATCGGCAATCTGGCGAAATCAGGGTTTCCTCAAAGCACTATCCGTATACACTGGACCCGCAAGACACCCGTGGTCGAAAAAACACCTATGAATTTCGATTTTCCAGATAGTCGATAACAATTGCTGGTGTCGTATTGCACAGAGCAGACAAATTACCACAAAAACAAAAAAGGCAGCCAAAGGCTGCCATTTTTGTTTCAAATCAATCACTTGGTGAGAGATTTTGGTGCGGTCGAGAAGACTCGAACTTCCACGTCTTTCGACACAGCGACCTCAACGCTGCGCGTCTACCAATTCCGCCACGACCGCACTGTGGTAGAAGCCGAACGTGTCGGCTCGCGGCATGTAGCAAATGAAATTCAGCTAAACAAGCCCTGACGGTAATAAACCCGAATGTTTTTCACAAAGACCCGGGAAACTTATGTCGCACCTGCCAATGGAGTGAATTTAACAGTCGCATCTCATTGAACATCACGCGGGGCACGCGACGATAAAATTCAAAATTCCACTGGAATCATCAGCTTGCCGGCGACCCTTTGATTCTGACGTTTACCTGAGTGATGGGCGCCACAGGGTTGCAAATGTCAGAATCCGGTCTCCAGACTGGAAATCTTCTAAGAAAAAGTCCATATGCGGCTCACCTTCCGCATTGCAGGTGAATCGGCTGTTTGACGAGTTTCAAGCGTCGTGTCTGCTCTGCCCGATGCGGATGAAGCGAAATTCGAGAGTTTGGTTTCCGATCATGAAAAGCAACCGTGACGATATTGTCTCCGCGTTTTTTCCCACGGGGGAAACAGCTGCGGTCGAATGGCTGATCAGTGACGGACTGACGGACTACGAAACCGCCCTCACCTTCATGGAAGACCGCGTGGCGGCGATTCGCGCGGGAACCGCCAGGGAGCTCGTCTGGCTGGTCGAACACCCGCCACTCTACACGGCCGGCACCAGTGCCAAGGACGGTGACCTTTTGGCCGCTGACCGCTTTCCCGTTTATGCCACGGGCCGCGGCGGCGAATATACCTATCACGGCCCCGGCCAGCGCGTGGCCTATGTCATGCTTGACCTGAAACAGCGGCGCGAGGACATCCGTGCATTTGTGACAGCGCTGGAGCAGTGGATCATTGCCACGCTTGCCTCGTTCAATGTGCGCGGCGAACGGCGCGAGGACCGCGTCGGTGTCTGGGTGACACGGCCGGAACGCCCTGCTCTGCCGGATGGTTCGCCGGCGGAAGACAAGATCGCCGCCATCGGCATCCGCCTGCGCAAATGGGTGAGCTTTCACGGCATCTCGATCAATGTGGAACCGGAGCTCGCCCATTTCGACGGTATCGTGCCCTGCGGCGTGCGCGGCCACGGGGTGACCAGCCTTGTCGATCTCGGCCTTCCCGTCGGGATGGACGATCTCGACCGGGCCTTAAGGGAAACATTCGAGGATGTGTTCGGCGCTGTTGAGCGCTAACAGTTCCGCTGTCTGTTGTTGAAAAGGCCGGAAATTTGTCTTTCCGAGCTCGCTCCAGCCATTAAATTCTTCCTTCTCCGTCATCCTCGGGCTTGACCCGAGGATGACGGAGAAGGAAACGCTGCATGATTGGTTTTCTAGGCAAATTCCATGATCACCGCATCCACCGCGAGACTATCGCCCTGCTTCGCATTGATAGCCGATACGGTGAGATCGCGGTCGGCGCGCAGGACGTTTTCCATCTTCATCGCCTCGACGATGGCCAGTGTTTCGCCTGCCTTCACTTCCTGACCTTCCATCACGTTAATCGAGACGATCAAGCCGGGCATCGGGCACAGCAGCATCTTGGATGTGTCCGGCGGCAGCTTCACCGGCATCAGCTTCTCCAGTGCGGCCACATGGGTCTGCATGGCATGACCGATGACCGACATGCCTTTCCAGTCGATGCGCACGCCGTTCAGTACAGGACGCAGTTGCGCCTTCACCGAACGGTCGTCGATGTAGCCATCCCAGACCGCATCACCGGGCCGCCAATCGCTGCGGATGGTAATGTCATCGCCGCCATGCAGCGAAAGCTCAATCTTGACGGGGGGCTTGGCGATGCTCTGATGAATGCTCACAGGCACGTAGTCGTCATTGATCCGCACCTCCCATTCGGAGCGGATCTTGCCCGTATGCGGCCGCAGACGGTCACTGAGGCCATCCAGCCGTCCCTTGCGCACAAGTTCCACGGCAAGGGCAATGCAGGCCAGCACATCCCTGTCCCCGGCGGTTGGCGTGACAGGCTGGAAGCCATCGGGAAACTCTTCAGCGATGAAGCCGGTCGAGAGGCGCCCTTCCCGCCAGCGCGGATGCTGCATCAGCGCGGCCAGGAACGGAATATTGTGTTCGATACCGTCAACCACAAAGGTATCAAGCGCATCGGCCATGGCGTCGATGGCCTCAAGCCGGGTCGGCGCCCAGGTGCAGAGCTTTGCCACCATGGGATCGTAGAACATGGAAATTTCCGAGCCCTCGGTCACGCCGGTATCGTTGCGGATGATGGCCTTGCCGACCGGACCTTCGCTCGGCGGCCGATAGCGGGTCAGGCGGCCGATCGACGGCAGAAAATTGCGGTAGGGATCTTCGGCGTAGAGACGGCTTTCGATGGCCCAGCCATTCAGCTTGATATCCGATTGCTTCAGCTTGAGTTTTTCGCCCGCCGCCACACGGATCATCTGCTCGACCAGATCGATGCCGGTGATCAGTTCAGTCACCGGATGTTCCACCTGCAGCCGGGTGTTCATCTCAAGGAAATAGAAGTTGCGGTGCTTGTCGACGATGAACTCGACCGTACCGGCACTTTGATAGTCCACGGCCTTGGCCAGCGCCACGGCCTGTTCGCCCATCGCCTTGCGGGTGGCCTCATCAAGAAACGGTGACGGTGCTTCCTCAACAACCTTCTGGTTGCGGCGCTGCACGGAGCACTCGCGCTCACCCAGATAGATGCAGTTGCCAAAACTGTCGCCGAGCACCTGAATTTCGATATGGCGCGGTTCAACCACGAATTTTTCGATGAAAACCCGGTCATCGCCGAAAGAGTTGCGGGCTTCCGACGTGGCGCGTTCGAAACCGTCGCGCACCTCGCTTTGATCCCAGGCAATGCGCATTCCCTTGCCGCCGCCGCCGGCGGAAGCCTTGATCATTACGGGATAACCGATTTCACCGGCGATCTTTTCCGCGTGTGCAGCGTCGGTGATGATGTCGAGAAAGCCCGGTACGGTGTTCACCTTGGCGGCATTGGCGAATTTCTTCGATTCGATCTTGTCGCCCATGGCGATGATCGCCCTGGGTTTCGGTCCGATGAAGATGATGCCTTGCTTTTCCAGTGCCTCGCAGAAGGATGCGCGTTCGGACAGGAAGCCATAGCCGGGGTGAACGGCTTCAGCGCCGGTTGCCTTGCAGGCGGCGATGATCTTGTCAGCGACGAGATAGCTCTCGGAGGCTGCCGCCGGACCGATATGCACCGCCTCATCGGCCATTTCTACGTGGACCGCATCGCGATCCGCATCGGAATAGACCGCGACCGTGGCAATACCCATTTTCCTTGCCGACTTAATCACGCGGCAGGCAATTTCCCCACGGTTGGCAATCAGGATTTTCTTGAACACGTTTATGGACCTCCCGCACGAAATACGCCTCTGGTTCTATTGCCAATGGCTGATTTGCTCAACTGGTATTGTCGACGCTTTAATTGAAAGCAGGCTCCGGTGCTTTGTGCTTTTTCCCCTCGCGCCAGACCACGTAGGCGCCGGACGCAATGATGATGGCAATGCCCACCCATTTGGACGCCGTCGGAAACTCCTGAAACACGAACAGACCGATGATGACGGCCATGACGATCTCCAGATACTGGAATGGTGCCAGAAGCGATGCGGGCGCAAGCCGCGAGGCCTGTACCACAAGCAGATGACCGCCCGTGGCAATCGCGCCGATGGCAAACAGCAGGAACCATGACATGCCGGTCGCGGGAGAGCCAAGCGTCATATCGCTGACGCCGAAGACAGCGCCGAGAACGAGAGCGGCCATAACTGTGACGGTGCCGCCGATACCCGCGTAAAGCTGCATGACGAGTGGTGTATCGTGGGCGCCGAAGCGGCGATTGAGAACGAGATAGACCGCAAACAGCGCGGCGGTGCCGAGCGGCAGCAGCGAGACCCAGCCGAAAAGCTCCCAGCTCGGCTGGATAACGATGAGCGTGCCGATGAAGCCAATGGCAACCGCAATGCGCCTGCGCCAGCCCACGGTTTCCTTGAGCACCACAGCAGAGAGAAGCGTCAGCATCAAAGGTTCGACGAAAAACACCGCCATCGCGTCGGCAAGCGGCATATATTTGACCGCAGCGAAAAAACACAGGCTGCCGATCCCCATCAGAAAACCGCGAAACAGATTGCCCCAGAGATTGTGTGGCTTCAGCGAACGCACGCCGGTCAGCGCCGCGATGATCAGCAAGGTCAGGATTGTCTGGACCACGAAGCGCGACAGGGTCACCGTCGCCGGTGGCAGGCTGTCTACCGTCGACAGCCATTTGGCAATCGCATCCATCATCGGCAGGATAAACATGGCACCGGCCATCGTTCCAACGCCCCTCATTTGCGGTGAGGTTGTGTTTTCCATAGGGGCACCTTTCTGCGGCTCGGATGAGGCCTTCTGGCATATCGGCTCTGTGGAAAAATGCAATCGTCCGCAGAACGCAAAACCAAAGCGAAATGGCCGCAGATTTGACTTTTCTGCCCGCAAATGGTGCAAACGGTCGGACCCAACCGCTGAATTTGATCAAAATTCCGGTTGAGACGGCAGGAATATGGTTCGTGGTTCGACAAGCTCACCATGAGGGACAGTGAGGATTGCAGGGAGTTACATTCTGTAAGATTGCTCATACCGCAATGTTTCCAATTAGCCTATCAGCTCCACTCTCCCTCATGGTGAGCTTGTCGAACCACGAACCACAGCTTGCAATCTCAAAAACAAGAAAAAAATGGAGAATCTGATGAATTTCCCCGGCAACATCATGACTGACATACCCGATGCGGACACGCTTGGCGGCCGCCTGTCACGCGCCCGCGATGCCAAATCCATGACAGTGAAAGAACTGGCCGGGCGCATCGGTGTCAGGATGGAAACTCTCGCAGCGTGGGAATCCGACCGCTCGGAACCCCGTGCCAACAGATTGTTCATGCTGGCGGGATTTCTTGGCGTTACACCGACATGGCTGATGCATGGTGTCGGGCAATCGCCTGATGAGAGCGAGACCGTTGAAGGCAATCAGGAGCTCAAAAGCCAGATTGCCAATCTTAAGGTGCTGCATCAGGCGCTCGGCGAGCGGATCGGAGAGCTTGAAAAGGCGGTCCTTAACCTCAAAGCCGCTTGAAACTTGGCGTTTCAACGCATAGTTCTGTGATGAACCCCGGAACAGATCACGAACTCCCATCGCGTTTCCATGCGAAGCATGTAAAGATTGCTGGTGATTCGCAGCCCCTGTAGCATTGGCCAAAATACGATATGGATGACAACAACGACCTCTTTTCAGCGGTAGTCAAAACAGCCCAGGAACGCCAGGCAGCCGTCGATCAACCGCGCGCTGAAGCGGCTGTCACCCCGGTGGCACCGCCTGTGAAAATCGCGCCGATCCCCGCAGCGAAGGCACAGGCACGGGCAGCTCCTGACAGCAACGGCGGTTACAATGCCGCTCAGATTCAGGTTCTCGACGGTCTTGAGCCCGTTCGCCGTCGTCCGGGCATGTATATCGGCGGTACGGACGAGCGTGCCATGCACCACCTCTTCGCCGAAGTCATCGACAACTCCATGGACGAGGCTGTTGCCGGCCACGCCAACTTCATCGATATCGAACTGGATGAAAACGGCTATCTCTCAGTCACGGATAATGGCCGCGGTATTCCAGTCGATCCGCATCCGGACCCGAAGCAGCTGGGCAAGTCCGCGCTCGAAGTCATCATGACCACCCTGCATGCGGGCGGCAAGTTTGATTCCGACGTTTATGAAACCTCCGGCGGTCTGCACGGCGTCGGTATTTCCGTGGTGAATGCCCTTTCCGATCATGTGGAGGTGGAGGTTGCCCGCAATCGCCGTCTTTACCGGCAGCGGTTCTCCCGTGGTCATCCGCTCGGACCGATCGAGGATGTCGGCGAGGTGCACAACCGTCGCGGCACACGTGTGACCTTCCACCCGGATCCCGAGATTTTCGGTCAGGGTGCCAAGTTCGATCCGGCCCGTCTTTTCAAGATGACCCGGTCAAAGGCCTATCTCTTCGGTGGCGTTGAAATCCGCTGGAACTGCGCGCCGTCCCTGCTTGATCCGAAGGATCCGACGCCTGACAAGGCGGTTTTTCACTTCCCCGGCGGGCTGAAGGATTATCTTGCTGCCTCGCTTGGCAAGGATTTTCAAGTCACGCGCGAGATGTTCGCGGGCAAGACGGAAAAAACAGGCGGTCACGGCGCTCTGGAATGGGCGGTTGCGTGGTATGGCGGCGACGGCTTTGTCAATTCGTACTGCAACACCATTCCAACAGGGGAAGGCGGCACCCACGAAGCGGGCCTGCGTATTGCCCTCACCCGCGGGCTGAAAGCCTATGCGGAACTGACCGGCAACAAGCGCGCGTCGATTATCACCACCGATGATGTGATGATCTCGTCAGCGGCCATGCTTTCGGTGTTCATCCGCGAGCCGGAATTCGTCGGCCAGACCAAGGACAAGCTTGCCACGGTCGAGGCACAGCGCATTGTCGAGAATGCCATCCGCGATCCGTTCGATCATTGGCTTGCCGCCTCGCCTCAGGAAGCATCGAAGCTACTCGACTGGGTGGTGGAGCGCGCCGACGAACGCGTCAAGCGCCGTCAGGAAAAGGAAGTCAACCGCAAGTCGGCGGTGCGCAAGCTGCGCCTGCCGGGCAAGCTTGCCGATTGCAGCCAGACCGGCGCGCTCGGCGCCGAGATCTTCATCGTCGAGGGTGATTCCGCTGGCGGTTCGGCCAAGCAGGCGCGTGATCGTGCCACGCAGGCGGTTCTGCCCCTGCGCGGCAAGATCCTCAATGTGGTCAGTGCCGGACGTGAAAAGATGACGGCCAACCAGCAGATCGGCGATCTGATCCAGGCGCTCGGCTGCGGTACCCGGTCAAAATACCGCGATGAAGATCTGCGCTATGACCGCGTTATCATCATGACCGACGCTGACGTCGACGGTGCGCACATCGCCTCGCTGCTTATCACATTCTTCTATCAGGAAATGCCGGAACTGATCCGCAACGGTCATCTGTTCCTCGGTGTCCCGCCGCTTTATCGTATCGCCCAGGGTGGCAAGGTCGCCTATGCCCGTGATGATGCGCATAAGGATGAACTGATGCGCACGCTGTTCACCGGCAAGGGCAAGATCGAAATCGGACGGTTCAAGGGCCTCGGCGAAATGCGCGCCGACCAGCTTAAGGAAACGACGATGGATCGCAGGAAGCGCACACTTCTGCGCGTTCAGATCGACGAGGAATGGATCGAGGAAACCAGAATTGCGGTGGACGACCTGATGGGCACCAAGCCGGAAGCGCGCTTCCGCTTCATTCAGGACCGCGCGGCGTTTGTGGAAGAACTGGATATCTGATCTTTATTCATGGAAAATGTTTTCAAATGGCGGTGCTTTGCATCGCCATTTTGTTTTAGGGCAGATCATTTTCGGCGGGTTGCAGAACCACGCACGCTTGTTGTGCAGAGTTTACCCATGTTCTCACCCCCCTCTGCCCTGTCGGGCATCTCCCCCGCAAGGGGGGAGATCACATTGTCATCGACCATCTCGCTCAACTTTCAGCTGTTGAAGATTATCTGAAACAGTTGTGAAGGCTGATCTCCCCCCTTGCGGGGGAGATGCCCGACAGGGCAGAGGGGGGTGAACCAGTCCTCAGTTTTGCCCTTCGTAAGAAAATCACACCAACTTATCCAACAGTTCTCATCCTCGCTTATTCTCATCGTGTCCTTTCCGGCGGGAATGCTTCCGGAAACTTTCGAAAGTCGGGAAAGGATCGGCGCTTTGGCCTGTGGGGAGAAAACCCATGGGACGAGGAGGTTTCGCCCCTCTGCCACAGCTTCATAGAGACCCGAAAGGGACTGGTGAAAGGGCAGAACAGGCGAAGACACAAATCGCCGGGGCGGGTGGTCCTTGGATCGCAAGCATCGCATACCAGACTACCCCAGACCCGCGTTCCAAGGACCGCCCGTCATTCTCTCTTTCAACAGCCAGACGCAAAAGCGGGCGTGGCAACGGGAAAACACTGCTTCGCATCGACTTAAACAAAAAAGGCGCCGTTTCCGGCGCCCTCCTGATGCGGGAACAAACCTGTTCTAGATATGCAGCGCGTGACCCAGCGCCTTGAGCGCGGCTTCCTGAAAGCCCTCGCCCTGTGTCGGATGGGCATGGATCGTACCGGCGATATCTTCCAGGCGCGCACCCATTTCCACGGCGAGCGCGAAAGAGGCCGACAGTTCGGAAACACCATGGCCAACGGCCTGAATGCCGAGGATCAGGTGATTGCTGGCCGCCGCCACCACCCGGACAAAGCCCTCCTCGCCTTCCTTGGTCATGGCGCGGCCATTGGCGGCAAAGGGAAACAGCCCGATCTTGATCTCATGACCAGCCTGCTTGGCCTCATCCGGCGACAAGCCCACCGTGACGATTTCCGGATCGGTGAAGCAGACGGCGGCAATGGCCCGCTTGTCCCAGCTGCGGTTTTCACCCGCAACGATTTCCGCCACCATCTCGCCCTGCGCCATGGCGCGGTGTGCCAGCATCGGTTCGCCGGTCACATCGCCGATGGCATAGACGCCGCGCATGGAGGTGCGGCACTTGTCGTCAATGCGAACAAAGCGGCCATCCATATCGATATCGATCTCTTCGAGCCCCCAGCCTGAGGTGACAGGCTTGCGCCCGACCGTGACCAGAATCTTGTCGGCAGCGATGCGCTCGTCCTTGCCATCGGCCGTTTCGATCAGCAAAGCGTCGCCCTTGCTGCTGACACCCTTGGCTTTCGCGCCGGTCAGGACAGTAATGCCGAGCTCGTTCAGATGCTTGACCACGGGACGGGTCAGCTCCGCATCATATTGCGGCAGAACTTTCGACTGCGCTTCGACAACCGTGACCTTGGAACCCAGCTTGGCAAAGGCCGTACCGAGTTCGAGCCCGATATAGCCACCGCCGACCACGACGAGCTTCTCAGGGATTTCCGGCAGCGAAAGCGCTTCCGTCGACGAAATGACATTGCCGCCGAATGGCAGTGACGGCACTTCGACCGGAGCCGAACCGGTGGCGATGACGACGTTTTCAGCGCGGATGATCTGCTGGCCGGTCAAGGTTTCCACCTCGATGGTCTTGCCATCGCGAAAACTGGCGCGTCCGGTGACGATCTTGACATTGGCCTTCTTGAGCAGGCCGGCAACGCCATTATTGAGACGGCTGACGATCCCGTCCTTCCAGGCGATTGTCTTGGAAAAATCAATCGCGGGTTCGGCAACCGAGATGCCGAGCGGCGTCTGTCCGACGGCAAAATGCGCCACCTTGGCGAATTCATCGGCCGCATGGATGAGCGCCTTCGAGGGAATGCAGCCGACGAGCAGGCATGTGCCGCCGACCTTCGCCGCTTCGACAATCACCGTATCGACATTGAGCTGTCCGGCGCGGATGGCGCAGACATAGCCGCCAGGGCCAGCGCCGATGACCAGCAGCTTGCAGGAAATATCTTTCATCGGATCAACCCTCCACGAATATCAGCGCTGGCGTTTCGAGCAGCGTCTTGATCCGCTGAATAAAGACTGCGGCGTCCCAGCCATCGATCACGCGGTGATCGAAGCTTGAGGACAGGTTCATCATCTTGCGCGGAATAAACGCCGCGCCGTCCCACATCGGCCGGGTCATCATCTTGTTTACGCCGATGATGGCGACTTCCGGATAATTGATGACAGGGGTAGTGACGATACCGCCCATGCTGCCCAGCGAGGTGATGGTGATGGTCGAACCCGTCAGTTGCTCGCGCGTTGCCGTGCCGGTCTTTGCTGCATCCGCCAGAAGATTGACTTCGGCGGCACAGCCCCAGAGATCGCGGGCTTCCGCATGTTTGACGACGGGAACCACGAGGCCGGAGGGCGTTTGCGCAGCGATGCCGATATGCACGCCGCCATGCTGATGAATGATATTGGCATCATCGTCGTATAGAGCGTTCAGCTGCGGCTGTTCGGCGATGGCTTTCACCATGGCGCGCATCAGGAACGGCAGCAGCGTCAGCTTCGGCTGGTCGGCGCGCTTCTTGTTATTCAACAAGGCGCGCAGTTCTTCCAGCGATGTGACGTCGATCTCCTCGACATAGGTGATGTGCGGGATGTGCGATTTGGCAATCGCCATCTTCTCCGCAATCTTGCGGCGCAGGCCCACCACCTTGATCTCCTTCACCGATGTATCGGGCGCAAGTCCCGAGACCACGGGCTTTTGCGAACCACGGGCAAAGAAGGTGTCGAGATCTTCATGGGTAATGCGTCCGGCCGGACCGGTACCGGTTACCTGACGCAGGTCGATCCCAGCGTCACGTGCCCGGAGACGGACTGCCGGTGAGGCCAGAGCCCTGTCCCCTTCGGCACGCGGCGCACCTGATGTAAGTGGCGCGGATACAGGCGCATGAACAACCGGGGCGGCAGGCTTTTCAGCCTTGATCTCCGGCTTTGGCTCTGCCCTCGCGGGCTGAGGCTTTGGTTCTTCAGCCTTGACGGGCTTGGCCGGTTCCGCGGCGGGAGCGTGGCCCTCGCCTTCGACCTTCAGGCGGATGATCGGCGAGCCGATGGCAATCACCTGCCCGATCTCGCCGCCCAGCCACAGGATTTCACCGTCCACCGGGGACGGAATTTCAACGGTCGCCTTGTCGGTCATGACGGCGGCAAGGATCATATCCTCGCGCACGAGATCACCGACCTTCACATGCCATTCGACGAGTTCGGCTTCTGCAACGCCTTCACCCACATCCGGCAGCTTGATGACAAATTCACCCATCGTCTGCTCCTACCCTTCCAGCGTTTCAAGCAATGCACGGCCAACGCGCGCGGGACCGGGGAAATAGTCCCACTCCTGCGCATGCGGATAGGGCGTGTCCCAGCCCGTCACCCGCGCCACCGGCGCTTCGAGATTGTAGAAACAATGCTGCTGGACCAGTGCCGCCAGTTCAGCACCGAAACCCGATGTCAACGTTGCCTCGTGCACGATGACGCAGCGGCCCGTCTTGGTGACAGACTCGACGATCGTTTCGAGATCGAGCGGCAGCAGCGTACGCAGATCGATGATCTCCGCATCGATGCCGTTTTCCTCGGCGGCGGCCTCGGCCACATAAACCATAGTGCCATAGGCAAGCACGGTCAGCTGCTTACCTTCGCGACGCTTGATGGCTTTGCCCAGCGGCACTGTATAATGCCCATCAGGCACTTCACCCAGTTCGTGCTTCGACCACGGCGTCACCGGACGGTCATGATGACCGTCGAACGGACCATTATAGAGCCGCTTTGGTTCAAGGAAGATCACCGGATCCGGATCTTCCAGAGATGCAATCAGCAGGCCCTTGGCGTCATGCGGATTGGACGGCACGACGACCTTCAGACCGGATACGTGTGTGAACAATGCTTCCGGGCTCTGACTGTGGGTCTGACCGCCGAAAATACCGCCGCCTGCCGGCATGCGGATGACAATCGGGCAGGTAAAGCCGCCATTGGAACGGTAGCGCAGGCGCGCCGCTTCCGAAACAATCTGGTCATAGGCAGGATAGACATAATCGGCGAACTGGATCTCGACACAGGGCTTGAGGCCGTAAGCCGCCATGCCGATGGCGGCACCGACGATACCGCCTTCGCTGATCGGGGCATCGAAACAGCGGGTCTTGCCGTATTTGGCCTGCAAACCATGGGTACAGCGGAAAACGCCACCAAAGAATCCAACGTCTTCACCGAACACGACCACATTGTCATCGCGTTCCATCATCGTGTCCATCGCATCGCGGATGGCTTCAATCATTGTTTTACGCGGCATCGATCACACTCCCGCCTGCTGACGCTGACGACGCAGATGCGGCGGCATTTCCTCGTAGACACCCTCGAACATGTCGCGCGCTGACGGCTTGCCGCCCGCATGCAATGTGCCGAAGCTTTCGGCTTCCTTCTGCGCAGTGATCACCGTGTCGAGGATTTCCGCCTCGGCCTGGGTGTGGCGTTCTTCGGACCAGACACCGCGTCCGATCAGATGGTTCTTCAGACGCATGACGGGATCACCGAGCGGCCAGGCGTCGGATTCGGTCTTCGGCCGGTAAGCGGAAGGATCGTCCGATGTGGAATGCGCACCGGCGCGATAGGTGACATACTCGACAACGGTCGGCCCGAGATTGCGCCGCGCCCGCTCGATGGCCCATTTGGCCACGGCGAAGACAGCGAGATAATCATTGCCATCAACCCGCAGGGCGGGCATGCCGAAACCGAGGCCGCGCGCTGCGAATGTGCCGGCGCCGCCTCGGGCAATGCCCTGGAAGGTAGAAATCGCCCACTGGTTGTTGACGATGTTCAGAACAACCGGCGCCTTGTAGGTGGAAGCAAAAACCAGCGCTGCGTGGAAATCCGATTCCGCCGTCGAGCCATCGCCGATCCAGCCGGCTGCAATCTTCGTGTCGTTCTTGATGGCCGATGCCATGGCCCAGCCGACAGCCTGAATATACTGCGTCGCCAGATTGCCCGAGATCGAGAAGAACCCGTGCTCTTTCGACGAATACATGATGGGAAGCTGGCGGCCCTTGAGCGGGTCTTTCTCGTTGGAATAGATCTGGCACATCATTTCGACCATCGGGTAGTCGTCCGCGATGAGCAGACCCGCCTGACGATAGGTAGGGAAATTCATGTCGCCGGGAGACAGCGCCTTGCGGAATGCGCAACTGACGGCTTCTTCGCCCAGATGTTGCATGTAGAATGATGTCTTGCCCTGCCGCTGGGCAATCTGCATGCGCGCATCGAATGTGCGCAGCGTCATCATGTGGCGCAGGCCTTCGACCAGTTGCTCGTCCGTCAGTTCGCCAGCCCATGGGCCAACCGCTTCGCCATCGCGGTTCAGAACGCGAATGATCGAAAACGCCAGATCGCGGATTTCTTCCGGATTGGCATCAACGGGCGGACGGCGCACAGAACCCGCTTCAGGAATGTTCACATTGGAAAAATCCGGCTCACCGCCGGGGCGCACGGCCGGTTCCGGCACATGCAGACTTAGTGGACCAAATTCACCAGAGGAATTATCAGGCATTCAGCAGACCTCCCAGTCACGCGACTTTTCATGCACTCTACCATGAAATATTAGGTCAGTAATACTGTCTTATTATTCAGCCTGATCTTCCGGCAATGGTCAAAAACCATAGCATTCGGCTGCAACTCTTTGAAATTCATAAGAGTTTCGCATGGACAGAGCATTTCCGCCCGTTCACCAGAGCGCAAAAAAGCAATTTTGCATCACAGAATACGCGAGCCGCGTATTCATTCATTCGCCGGACGATGGAATTTTGTAATCAAATGCGTGCCCATGGCCGAAAACGCCGATCAGGCGGCTGCCATCGCCAGCGCATGATCCCGCGCATTCTCTCGAATCGCCTCCAGATAGATCTTGCGCAACAGGGACTGCATATCGTCATTCGCGGCGGCAAGGTCGGTGGAAAGCCCGTGATTTTCCGGCACGAGATGCTCCATCATACGGCGCGTGACTTCCTGTGGCCCGATAGCCAGTTTGCCATTGGCAACGTCACGCCACGCATGCAGGGCAATACGCAAAGGCTGATGCGTACTATCTGGCAAACCCGCCGCATTGAACAGCGCAGCCAGCGCGGCATCACGGCCGTCTATCAGGAGATTACGGACACGCGACAGATTCTGCCCGGAAAGCGAAACCAGTACGGCGCCGAAAAAATCGATCTTGCCTGAAGCTACGATGCGGATGACAAAAGCCGTCGTCAGATCGCCGCGCAACTGCAGATGCTCGATCAGCGCCGGATATTGAACCGGAGGCGTCGCGGCCACCAGACTTATCGATGCCTTGACACAAGCCTCGCTGGTGATGCGTTTCGCCCGGCGTTCGCCCATGAGCGCCATGACGATATCCATCCGGCAGAGCGCCTCGGCTACCTTGATCGCCAGCGCGTGACGGCAATCGGCAGGCAGGCGGTCATCGTCAGCCAGAAGCGAACGAACATCAGGCATATGGCCAAAGCGTTCGATAAGGCGGCGAAAACTGATATCGGCAATCTGGGCCCGGCTGTTGGCGAGCAACGCCTGGATTGCGATAGGCTCGGCAATCTCGATCAGGGCGGCACTGACAGCGAATGAAACCCTTGCCCTGCCCGCAACGACTTTCTGGGTCTCGCCGCATCCTGCGGCAACGCAGTCGATCAGATCAATGTCGGTCAGCACGGTCGACCGGGCGAGCATATAGGTTGCTATCTCGATCTGGTCGCGTGACAGGCTGGCAACGATGTGCACCGGTGCATGCGCGCTGGTGGAAAAGGCTTCTGCCAGGGCAAGGCGCACTTTTGGCGACGGATCATCCAGCAGCAGTGTCAGCGCGGCTTCCGCCGCACAGCGGTCTTCAAAGGCACGGCCAGTCTCGAGATAGATGTGAGCCAGAGCACCCGCGGCATGGCAACGTTGTGCCGCCGAAGCATGTCCGACCATCGCCAGATAATGCTGTATTGTCATGATTTGTTAGACCCCAAGCTTTTATTATAAGTCAGGCTAACAACAAAAGGTTTACGATCAGTTCACCATATCGATTAACCATGTTGTTACGGCCGCACTGGAGAAGTTTATGCTGCCATGTTGCGAAGCCGCCAAAGCAGCCCTAATCTCCCGCAAAAACGCGCATTGAGGAGACGCCAGCACATGGCCGGACTGTATCTGGAAGAATTCGAAGTCGGGCACGTCTTCAATCACAGCCTGCGCAAGACCGTCACCGAAAGCGACAACATGCTGTTCTCGGTCATGACGCTCAACACGCAGCCGCTGCACATCGACTTTGACTTTGCCGGCAAGACCGAATGGGGCAAGCCGCTGGTCAATTCGCTGTTCACACTCGGACTGATGATCGGTATTTCCGTCAATGACACCACCATCGGCACGACAATCGCCAATCTGGGCATGACCGACGTAACCTTTCCCTCACCGCTGTTTCACGGGGATACAGTGCGGGTGGAAACCACTGTCATGTCAACGCGGCCGTCCAAATCCAAGCCGGATCGTGGCATTGTCGAGTTCGAGCACCGCGCCTACAACCAGAACGGCGTTCTCGTGGCCAAATGCACACGCCAGGCGATGATGAAATCGAAGAGTGCAGCCTGATGCGTTCACTTCTGTTTGTACCGGGCGATTCGGAAAAGAAACTCGAAAAGGGTCTAACCAGCGGAGCCGATGTGCTGCTGATCGATCTGGAGGATTCGGTGAGTGCCGAGCGCAAGGCGGCTGCGCGGACGATCGCCGCCGATTTCCTCAAATCGAATCGCAATCAAAATTCGCCGCGGCTGTTCGTGCGCATCAATGATCTGACCAGCGGCCTCGCTGATGCCGATCTGGACGCGGTGATGCCATCGCTACCCCATGGAATCCTGCTGCCGAAATCCAACAGCGGCAAGGATGTGACGCGCCTTTCGGCCAAGCTGAACGTGCACGAGGCCCGGGCTGGCGCAACGGAAGGCGCGACGCAGATACTTGCCATCATCACGGAAACCGCTTTGGGCACGCTATCGGCGGCAAGCTATCCCGATGCAACGTCACGGCTGTTCGGTCTCAGCTGGGGTGCCGAAGACCTGTCGGCGGTCATTGGCGCGCGCGCTGTGCGGGATGACAATGGCCGTTACACCGATGTTTTCCGGCTGGCGCGCGCACTGACCATTCTCGGCGCTTCGGCCGCCGATGTCGCTGCCATCGATACGGTTTACATCAACTACAAGGACGATGACGGTCTTGCGCGCGAGTGCGCCGAGGCGGAACGCGACGGCTTCACCGCGAAACTCGCCATTCATCCGGCGCAGGTCCCTGTCATCAACAGGGTGTTCACGCCATCAGCCGAAGCAATTGCGCAGGCACAGAAGATCATTCAGGCGTTTGCCGATGATCCCTCGGCGGGAGTCATCGGCATTGACGGGCTGATGTTCGACCGTCCGCATCTGCGCCGGGCGGAGCGATTGATTGCACGGGTTGGTGCTGTTTAAGTCTGTCAGAGGTGCAAACACCCCCCTCTGCCCTGTCGGGCATCTCCCCCGCAAGGGGGGAGATCAGCCTTCACAGCAGCCCTCGCACAATTTGAGATGTTGAAAATAGCGCGAAATCTCTGATGTCGATGTGATCTCCCCCCTTGCGGGGGGCCGAAGGCGGGCGAGACCCGTGGCTCGCCCCGGTAGTGCGACAGGACAGAGGGGGGTGTAATTTGCAATTACACTATGCAAAGTTGCCCCCTACCTCACCCTTCCCATTTCGGCCGGAACATCTGAAAAGTTTCCGACACTGTTGCAAAGTCCATATAGCCAAGCCGCGATACCGGCTGGGCCTTGCTCATATCGACAAGGCCGTTGGTCAGGATGCTCTCATCAATATGAACGCCGACAACTTCACCTGTCACCATGAGCGCCTGCACCGGGTTGCCATGGCGATCGGTGGGATGGCGGATGTCGGTGACAACACACTCCAGCGTCGCAAAGGCTTCGGCGACGCGCGGAGCACCGATCATGTTGCAATCGGCCGCATGGAGACCTGCATACTCGAACTCGCTGACGCCGCGCGGCGCATTCACCGATGTCCTGTTCATGGCCACCGACAGGTTGGCGCTGACGAGATTGGCGGCAAATTCCCGCGTTTCCTCGATGAAGCTGACGCTGTCCTTGCGCCCTTCCGAGGAAAACATGATCAGGCAGGGTTTTGTGCTGATCATGTTGAAGAAGGAGTATGGCGCCAGATTGACTTCCCCCGCTGCCGAGCGGCTCGAAATCCAACCTATCGGACGCGGTGCAACGATCGCCTTCAACGGATCATGCGGCAGGCCGTGACCATCATCGAACTTGTAAAACATGGTCGCTCAGCCCTTCCACGGCCCGGAATAGTCCGACAGGATGTCCTTCACCTCGGGACGCGGGCGCTCCGGCACCTTCGTGTCGCAGCTGCCGATATGGACAAAACCGGCCACCCGCTCATGTGGTGCCAGGCCGAGCAAGGCACGGCCCTTCTCGTCGGATGAATACCAGTTGCTGATCCAGTTGGTGGCATAACCAAGGCCATTGGCTGCGTGAACGAGATTCATCGCCGCCGCACCTGATGACAGGAACTGTTCCCATTCCGGGATGTGATGCTCAACCTTGGAGAAGATGACGCCAATGACCAGCGGGGCGCGGGCAAAGCGCTTCAGCTCCTGCTCGCGCCGCTGTTCGGTCAATGGCCCTTCCCGCTCTTCGGCCAGATCAGCCAGATATTTGCCGACCTCGACGCGCGCGTCTCCCCGGTACAGCACAAAGCGCCAGGGCGTCAGCCGGCCGTGATCTGGCACGCGCGAGGCGATGCGGATCATGGTTTCAATGTCCGCATCGCTTGGACCGGGAAGACCAATGGCGGAGATGGGTGTTGAACTGCGCTGCGATAAAAACTCGATGATGGGCGAAGGCATAGAATGATCCATGGAATGCGGTACCAGGTCCTGTTTTTCGAATGGGCGGACAATGTCGTGGTTTCATTGCCTGTGTAAAGTCACGATCGTGCGAAAAAGCCTTGAAATTGCCACCGGCTTCGGATCAAAACAGCGAATGGGCATATTCTTCGATCAGCAGGCGGTCATGGGTTCCGGCAAACACAGGCAATTGCTTGTTGCGCTGGGCGCCAGCCTGTTTGCCACAGGAGCATGGGCGCAGACGCTCACCCCCGACATGGGAACGCCCGAGCTGAAAATGCCGGCGATTCCCAGCATCAACGAATATGCCAATCCGAAAGCACCTGCCAACAAACCCCTCGCCAATGAGGCAGAACTGGTTATGTCGGCAAAGCTTGCGGAAAACGGCGAGAACATCGGGCGCGGTCTTGTCTGGCGCGTGTTCTCACCCGAGCCCGATGCGGACGGAAAGCTGCGGCTGCTGGCAACCTCGAAGGGCGGCACCACCGCGTTCAATCTGGAACCCGGCAGCTACCTCGTGCACGTGGCGTTCGGCCGGGCGGGAGCGACGAAGCGGATCACCATGACCCGCGCCAAACGCAACGAAACGATGATACTCGATGCGGGCGGTGTCAAACTCAATGCCGTCCTCTCCGGCGGCGGGCGCATCCCGCAGGATCAGTTACGCTTCTCGATCTATGAAGACCATGAGGATTCAACCGGCGAGCGTGCACTCATTATCCCTGATGTGAAGCCGGAAAGCGTCGTGCGGCTCAATGCCGGGACCTACCAGATCGTTTCCAATTACGGCACGGCCAATGCCGTCATCCGCGCCGATATCCGTGTTGAAGCGGGCAAGATCACCGAAGCCAATGTGGAACATCGCGCAGCGCAGCTGACGATGAAGCTGGTGCGTGAAACCGGCGGTGAGGCCCTTGCCGACACGGCCTGGTCGGTGCTGACGACATCAGGCGATATCGTGCGGGAAAGTGTCGGCGCCTTCGCATCCATCGTCCTGGCAGAAGGTGAATACATCATCATCGCCAAGAACAAAGACAAGATTTACCAGCGCGATTTCAAGGTCGTTGCCGGGCGCAATCAGGATGTCGAAGTGGTGGCAACCGATGGCGCAAGCGCAGCATCCACCCCCAATCAGCCTGCTGGCGGTGATGAACCGCTGGATTGACACCCAGCAGGCCGCTGGACTGGCACTCAGCGGGATTTGAGCGGAGCGAGCGAAAACACAGCGCCATACATATAATCCAGAAGATTCTTGCGGTCGACCAGCGGAGCAAGTTCCGACCAGTCCATTGTCCGGCCGATGCGCACATTGATGGCCTTGCCGGACAGCTTGCGAAACTCGCGGATGAGCAATGAAATGCGCAGCGTCATTGAAAACTTGCTGGCGAGATGGAAAAACCGGCCGTTCTGCCCGCCGAAATAAACCGGAATGACCGACGCCTTGGCCTGCTGCACGAGTTTGGCCGGAAAAATCTTCCATGGAAGATCCTCCGCGCGGCCAAAGCCTTTGGGCGCCGTGGCAACTCCGCCCGCCGGAAAGACAACGATGGTCACGCCCTCTTTCAGCAGACGCACCGCTTCATGGCGGGTGGCCATGTTCATGGCGACGGCTTCCTTGGTCTCGTCAAAACAGACCGGCAGCGCATAGGGCCAGATCTCAGGCACCTTCATCAGATCATTGTTGATGAGAACGCGGAACGGCCGGCCCAGCTGTTCCGCCAGTGCCAGCGCGGCAATACCATCGCCGATGCCGAAGGGATGATTGGCAACGATTACCAGCGGCGTATCCGGCAAGTGCTGCGGTGGCCACTGATCCTCAACATCGAGCCGGATGTTGATCAGATCCATCATGCGGCAGAACACATCGATTCCCGCCGGAACGATGTCCGTGCGCCAGGCATTGTACAGCCGGACATAGTGGTCGCGGCCGGACAGACCTTCAATGGACCGGATCAGCCATTGCGTCACGCGTGACTGGGTATCGTTGGCATAGGAGAGTTCTCTGAACTGCACGTTCGCATCCCGGCAATAGGTCGTAAACTCATTAAGCGGCTGATTATTTGCGCAACTTCATGACAGCGTGATGAAAGTCACCACGCTGTCACAAAGCAATGCGGGATTATTCCGCGGCCGCGCGCCGCAGATCCGGCGGCGTGGCTTCCTCGCGAAGCTGCCTGAGCGCATCATCAAGGCTGAGCGAAACCTGGTTCTGTGAACCAAGGCGGCGCATATTGACTGTCCGTTCTTCCGCCTCACGCATGCCGCAGACGAGAATGACCGGTACTTTCTGCAAGGAATGTTCGCGCACCTTGTAGTTGATCTTCTCGTTGCGGAAATCGGTGATGACCTGAAGACCCGCGGCTTTCAGTTCCTTGGCGACCTGTTTGCCGTACTCGTCGGCCTCGGTCGTAATGGTTGCAACCACAACCTGTACCGGCGCAAACCAAAGAGGCAGATGACCGGCAAAATTTTCGATCAGAATGCCAAGGAACCGCTCCATCGAGCCGCAGATGGCGCGATGGATCATGACAGGCTGCTTCTTCTCCGAGGTCGAGTCGATGTAGAAGGCACCGAACCGTTCCGGAAGATTGAAGTCGACCTGGGTCGTACCGCATTGCCATTCGCGGCCGATGGCATCTTTCAGGGTATATTCGAACTTGGGGCCGTAGAAAGCACCCTCGCCCGGCAGGATACCGGTCTTGATGTCGTTCGACTGCTGCTGGATCTGCTCGAGAACGCCCATCATGACTTCTTCGGCACGATCCCACAACGCATCGGAACCAACACGCTTTTCCGGACGCGTCGAAAGCTTGATGGTGATCTCATCAAAGCCGAAATCCTTGTAGACAGACAGGATCAGGTCATTGATGCGCAGGCATTCGGCCGCCATCTGTTCATCGGTGCAGAACACATGCGCGTCGTCCTGCGTGAAGCCGCGAACCCGCATCAGGCCATGCAGTGCCCCCGATGGTTCATAGCGGTGCACATTGCCGAATTCTGCAAGCCGAACAGGTAGATCACGGTAGGACTTCAACCCATGCTTGAAGATCTGCACATGGCCCGGACAGTTCATTGGCTTGAGCGCGAAGACGCGCTCGTCGTCGGTTTCATCACCGGCGACCGTCACCTTGAACATGTTGTCGCGATACCAGCCCCAGTGACCCGACGTCTCCCACAGGGACTTGTCGAGCACTTGCGGCGCGTTGACTTCCTGATAGACGCCTTCGAGACGGCGGCGCATGTAGCTCACCAGTGTCTGGAACATGCGCCAGCCTTTTGCGTGCCAGAAAACCACACCGGGGCCTTCTTCCTGGAAATGGAACAGGTCCATTTCACGGCCGAGCTTGCGGTGATCGCGCTTTTCCGCCTCTTCCAGCACATGCAGGTAGGATTGCAGCTCGCCATCGGTCGCAAAGGCCGTGCCGTAGATGCGGCTGAGCATCGGATTGTTGCTGTCGCCGCGCCAGTAGGCACCGGCCACCTTCATCAGCTTGAAGGCATTGCCGACCTGCCCTGTCGAAGCCATGTGCGGTCCGCGGCACAGATCGTACCAGTCGCCCTGCGCATAGATCTTCAGGTCCTGGTTTTCGGGAATGGCATCGACCAGTTCGACCTTGTAGGTCTCGCCCTTGTCGGCAAAAACCTTGCGGGCCTTTTCGCGTGACCAGATTTCCTTGGTGAACGGCTTGTTGCGGGCGATGATCTCGCGCATTTTCTTCTCGATGACAGGCAGGTCATCGGGCGTGAAAGGCTCGTTCTTGGCAAAATCGTAATAGAAACCGTTCTCGATCACCGGACCGATGGTGACCTGGGTGCCCGGAAACAGCTCCTGCACGGCTTCAGCCAGAACGTGGGCACAATCGTGCCGGATCAGCTCAAGCGCACGCGGATCGTCGCGGGTCAGGATTTCAATCTTGCCGGAATCCTGCAGCGGGTCCGAGAGATCACGCACGATGCCATCGACCGCATAGGCGACGGCCTTCTTGGCAAGGGATTTCGAGATTGATTCCGCAAGTTCCGCGCCTGAAATGGCAGCATCGTATTCGCGCTTCGAGCCATCGGGGAATTGCATGGATACAGTTTTGGAAACTGTCTGTGACATCAGATTGCTCCTATCCAGTCCCGCCAACAATCGCGGGTGGTGTTTCATGACCGGAACGGCTCCGGCGAGCGGACTTTTATGCGCAGTTTTGCCCGGCGTAAAGTGGGGGCCGATGAAAAGCAGATTTTGACCGCTGCAAGTGTTTGGCTCGTGGCATATCGGTTGTGCGTGGTTCACCCTTCGGCGGGCTCAGGAAGCTCACCGTGAGTCCGTTCGACAAGTCGAACCACGGACTCGTGTGGAAGCTGCAGCCTCTTCCCCATGCCAAGAAACGTGATTTACCGTGGTTTGCTCACCCCCCAATACCGCCATGGCATGTACCAGACAAAACGCTGATCCAGGCTGGTCGGCACAGGGTCGTGACCATGGGTGCCGCCCGGCCCACAGCGGACAAACCGGAACAGGCCCATCCACCCGCCGGTCCACAGGCCATAACGGGCGATGGATTCATAAGCGTACTCGGAACAGGTCGGCAGATGCCGGCAGGAATTGCCGATGAAACCGGAAAGGGTTAGCTGGTACAGCCGGACGAAGCCCGTTCCGAACAGCCGCCCCGGCGTCTTGCGCCACGGCCCGCTCCAGTTGCGGGAATAGCGTTTTCTCCGGGGTAATTGATTATCGGCCGGGTGATCGCACATCGGCGGTTCAGGCGGCAGCTTCGGCGTTTTTCTTCTCGATCTGATCGAGGCAATCCACCACCGCTTCGAATGTCAGCATCGTGGAGTTGTGGCGGGCCTTGTAGTCGCGCACGGGTTCAAGAAACTTCAGCTCTTCAAAGCGGCCTTCCGGCGGCGCTCCGTTTTCCTTGAGCATCTTGAACATGGCATCACGAGCCGCGCGCAATTCCTGACTGGTGGCCCCGATCACATGCCGCGCCATGATCGACGAGGACGCCTGCCCGAGCGCGCAGGCTTTGACGTCGTGGGCGAAATCCGTCACCACGCCGTCCTTCACCTTGAGATCGACGACAACCGTCGAGCCGCATAACTTCGAATGAGCCTTCGCGGTCGCATCCGGATTATCCAGACGGCCAAGGCGTTGAATATTCCCGGCAAATTCCAGAATACGCGTATTGTAGACGTCGTTGATCATAACGGACTTCCGTACCTGAACCGAGACGAAGCGCAATCGGACAAGTGTCTGGCGCTTTGGCTCTATGAATCCTGAATTCACTCTCTATATAGTATGTGAGCGGGCAAGCACAAAGCGCCATGGCGTAAATTCTGCGTCAATGATACTTGTGATCGCCCGGGTGAAAGCCTCAGGGCCAAACCGGCTTCAATACACCGCGTATTCGTTTCGGAACGATTATCGTGTATTGCCGTTTAACTCGTCGCTCCTATGAGGGCGACTACGGGAGATCGCGATGGATGCGGTAATTAAAAGTTTGCAGTCAACGACTGTCAATCAGAACAATCTACGACGTCCGACACAGGAAGAAGCGGAAGCAGCGGTGCGTACGCTTTTGCTTTGGGCCGGTGACAATCCAGACCGCGAAGGATTGCTGGACACACCTCAGCGTGTGGTCAAGGCCTATAAGGAACTGTTCTCGGGTTATGACGAAAACCCTGAGGAAGTCCTGGGGCGCACGTTTGAAGAAGTCGCCGGATATGACGACATCGTGTTCATCAAGGACATTCCGTTCTTCTCGCATTGCGAGCATCACATGGTTCCGATCATCGGCAAGGCGCATGTTGCCTATCTGCCCGATGGCGAGAAGGTGGTTGGTCTGTCCAAGATCGCCCGCGTGGTTCATATCTATGCGCACCGCCTGCAGACACAGGAGAGCATGACGGCACAGATCGCCAATGCGATCCAGGGTTCATTGCGCCCACGCGGCGTTGCCGTCATGATCGAGGCTGAGCATATGTGCATGGCGATGCGCGGTATCCGCGTCTCCGGCTCGACGACCACGACGACGACCTTCACCGGTGCTTTCAAGAGTGACGTCAACGAGCAGGTTCGCTTCATGACCCTTCTCAAGGGTCGCTAGACCCGTCTTTTCCAGAATTGGCATTCATGCGTAGCGGTTCTTTTTCGTCATCCCTCGACAATAAACTTGAAAATGAAGAAGGCGCGGTGTTCGCACCGCGCTTCGACGCCGCCGGTCTTGTGACCACCGTCGTCACCGACGCGCGGGATGGCCATCTCCTGATGGTTGCGCACATGAATGCGGACGCACTGCGCCTGACGCTGGAAACCGGCATTGCCCATTACTGGTCCCGCTCGCGTCAATCGCTTTGGAAAAAGGGCGAAACATCAGGAAATCTGCAAACGGTCGTGGAAATGCGCACCGATTGCGATCAGGATGCTCTTTGGCTGAAGGTGACCGTGGCTGGAAACGGCCCGACCTGCCACACCGGACGCAGATCATGTTTCTACCGTCAGGTCACCACTGAAAACGGGACAACTCAGTTGCTTATGATACCTGAGGCGTAACGTCCCCATTTTTGTTGGTTGGCTAAGCGGCCATAATTCCGCAATATTCATCCTTTCGATACCACAGTGAGGGGATAATGTGCGAATACGACGTTAGGAGTGCAAGCCATGCTCGAATGGGCATCGCGACGGTTACGTGCGGCAGAACCGATTGGCGTTACAAACGGTCCTGAAACACCGGTGAAGACCCCGTCCCCACATGTTGAAAAGAAGGCTCCCATTGCGCTGGCGCTCGGCGGCGGCGCAGCGCGCGGCTGGGCACATATCGGCGTCCTGCGGGCGCTCGACGAAGCTGGTATCGAGATTTCCATGATCGCGGGCACATCCATCGGCGCGCTGGTCGGCGGCTGCTATCTCGGCGGCAAACTTGACCAGCTGGAAGAATTCGCGCGTAGCCTCACCAAGCGCGGTATTTTCTCCCTGCTCGATCTGCGTTTCGGCGGCAGCGGCCTGTTCGGCGGCATGAAACTTGACAAGCGCCTGCGCGACCATCTGTCGGAGCTTTCCATTGAAGATCTGCCGAAGCCCTTCATTGCCGTCTGCACGGAAATCAACACTGGCCACGAAATCTGGCTGACACGCGGCAATCTCATCACCGCCATGCGGGCTTCCTATGCCCTGCCCGGCGTGTTCGAGCCGGTTGAATGCAACGGCCGCATCCTGGTGGACGGCGCACTGGTCAATCCGGTACCGGTCGCCGTCTGCCGCTCCTACGAGCAGCCGCTGGTTGTCGCGGTTAACCTGCACTACGATCAGTTCGGACGGGCTGCCGTGATCAAGCATTCAGCAGGAGCGCCCAGCGCTCCCGACGCTGAAAGCGAGGGTGCAGTCGCGCATTTCCGCGCAGCCCGGGCCACGCGGCTGGGCATTACAGGTGTGATGATGGAATCGTTCAACATCATCCAGGACCGGATTTCCCGTGCGCGCATGGCGGGCGACCCGCCTGATATCGCTCTGCTGCCGAAAATCGGCCATGTGGGTCTTGCCGAGTTTCATCGTGCCGACGAGGCGATCAAACTCGGCTATGAGGAAACCATGGCCCGGCTCGGCGAACTTGAGCGCATGCAAAAGATCGTCTTTTAGGCCCGGTTGTTTCACACTGCTGACCCGGCGCAACCGCTTCAGGCGGTTGCGATATAGCTGCGAATTTCCTGGGACTCGCGCTCGACTTCCTCGATACGAAGCTTCACCACGTCGCCGATCGATACGATACCATACAAACGGCCATCCTTCTCGACGGGCAGATGGCGGAACCGGCCACGTGTCATGATCTCCATGACCTGATTGACCGTATGCTTTTCCGAACAGACGTTCACCTTGATGGTCATAATTTCGGAGATCGGACGCCAGAGTGCGTCGGCACCATCGGCAGCAATGGCCCGAACAACGTCGCGTTCAGACAGAATACCCTTGATGGCTCTCTTGTCATCGACAATAACAATCGCGCCGATCTTATGCTTTGCAAGTGCAGCGACCGCATCGGCAAGGGTCGTCTCGGGCGCGGCGCTAAAAACGTCGTAGCCTTTGCGTTCCAGTATCATTTTGACTGTCATGTACGTCCTCCTTGCACATTAGCCCAACGAATTCCTGATCGCGGGGATCCTCCTCATCCCTGCGACCAATGCGTCATGGTGCGCGTATGTTGCACCCAAAGCAACAGCTTTGCAATTATACCAACAGCTCAGCGCCGGTTATCGCGATCAAACAGGGCAATGCCAAAAAAACCGATGAGGAAGCCGCCGATATGGGCTTCCCACGCAATTGTTGCCGCGCCTTCACCCGGTACGACAGCAAAAAGACCGGTTGCAATGTTGGTGATGAACCAGACGGCGACAAAGACGAGAACGGTACGCGTCCGCAAGGCAACGGCAATCGGCAGGATCGGCCCGGTGAACGCAGCCGAGTTGCGCTGGGTCGAACGGCGGAAGCCGAAACGCGCAGCGGCTCCCATCATGCCCGATATCGCACCCGAAGCGCCGACCAGAGGGATCGGGCTCGCCGGATAAATCGCAAAATGCATCATGACGGCGGCAATCGCCGTGACAACCCAGAAGAGTGACGTGCGCAGTGGCCCGATGCGGGCAGCAAGCGGCGAGCCGAAGGCGGCAAGCCAGACCATGTTCACGGCAATATGGGTGAAACTGCCATGCATGAAGGAATAGGTGATGGTGGTGAGCCATGCCGCCGGCGAATAGAAACCGCCAAACTGAGAAAAGCGTGCGGGAATGAAGGCATAATCCAGCACGAAGTTGCTGTCCTGCGCATCGGTCAACACATAGGTTTCAACCAGAAACACAGCGCCGCACAGCGCAAATATGGCAAGGATGACGCCGGGAATGTTGAAAACCGGTTCGCGTGCCGGTGGTTGATCAGGAGTGCTCATAGGCTCAGTCATTCTTCCTGCAGCTGATTCATTGGAAGCTGTGCTTAGCAGCAAACTCTCCAAACAAAAATAAGGCCGTTCAATGGTTTTGAACGGCCTCAGGCTGGATACGTCAACATAGAACTCTACTCGCCAGCCTTGTCGCACAGAGCAGGCACCCGCTCAATCATTACCATTTGTTAACCTTAACTGACCCTTGCGGTGGACGCAGGTGCTTCAACAATGGCGCTTCCCGGCTGCGGGTGCCAATGTGACTGACATTCGCAAATTCATTGCTGTTGGATGGAACGTGGTTCGTGGTTCGACAAGCTCACCATGAGGGAGAGTGGTGCTGCAAGGCCAACCGGAAACATTGCAGAATTTAACTCCCTGCAATCCTCACTCTCCCTCATGGTGAGCTTGTCGAACCACGTACCATACAGACCTGCAACACCAACCGGAAGCACCATATGCGGCATGATGCAACGAGCGAGATCTTCGCCTATTGGAATGATCTGCGCGGAACCCGGGCGGCGCCGGAACGGCGGGAAATATCGCCTGCTCTCATCCGCTCGCGCCTTTCCGACACATTCATCCTGCGCGCCAGCGGATTGTCCGAAGCACGATTCCGGCTGGCGGGAACGCGCATCTGCTCGATCTATGGGCGGGAATTGAAAGGCCAGACATTCACCTCGATCTGGCAGGCCAAGGACAAGCCGGTCATTGCGCGGATCGTATCGAGCAGCCTGACAAGCAAAACCGTTGTCCAGTCCACCTATGAAGGCAAAAGCAGCCGCGGCCGTAAAATGCTTTTCAATCTCATTCTGCTGCCGCTGGCCAATGAGGTCAACGAACGGCATCTCCTCGGAATGATCACCGCAGCAGGCAAACCATTCTGGCTGGAGTCCGATGCGATCATCGAAAACAGCCTCCGTTCAATTGCCATGGTGGACCCGCTGAAGCCAGGCGCTGCCTCCATCGGCAATCCTGCGCTGGAAGAGCACAGGATGACGGGCGCCAATGGCCCGCAGCTGGCACCGGGCAGCAGCCGCCGGGTCAGGCACCTCATGGTTTTCGATGGCGGAAAGACTATCGATTAGGTTAGCAAATTCTGATCAATTCCTGCTTCTGTTACGGCGCCGTTAAGACTTGTGTTCTAATCTGGATCGATCGAAATCCATTTTCAGCCTTCGGATACATTTCATGCTCCTTAACCGTGACGATTCAACTGCGACTGGCGGCGCCATGGGAAAGTTTCATCGCGTGAAAGTGGAGCTCTACGGCCGCTTCATGCTGGAAGACCGAACCGAGCATGTCTGCCAGATCGATGAGATGTCACCGGGCGATGCCCTTTTCGCAACGGATGTCATAGCCAACACCGGCGAACGTGTCATTGCGTATATCGATCACATCGGCCGGGTCGAAGGCAATGTGGAGCGGCTGGTCAGTGGCGGATTCCTGCTCGCACTCATTGCATCGGACCGCAAGAAGAACAAGATTGCCGCGCAGCTGACGTGGCTGGCCAACAAGCACGAACTGGATATGCCCGAAGACCGCCGGCACCAGCGTATTGCGCCAAGCAATCCGATTTCCATGCTGGGCATGTCCGACGGCCGGGAATATCCCTGCCGCATCATTGATCTGTCGATATCCGGCGCCGCCGTCGAAATCCGCATGCGCCCTGCCCTGAACAGCCAGGTCATCCTCGGTTCGATGCGCGGCCGTGTTGTGCGTCACTTCGAGGAAGGGATCGCCATCGAGTTTGCAGCGGTCCAGAGCCGTGAAACGATCGAAATCGCGCTCCAGAACTAACAGGTCCTCGCTATCTCTTTTATTGGTTACCAAATGCATTCTCTGGCCGCGCTTGCCGCCAGCATGGCATTAATTCATTATAAATAACATTCTACTGAGAACAACCAATCCTTAACTGCAACATACTTCATTTATTTGAGTGAAAACTTACTTTAAATAAAATGGTAATATTCAATAATACATTGCATACGTCCAATAGTTTATTTTGTACTACTCAATTTTGTCAGATTTACTGAGTCACATTACCAACCGATCAACATCTCTCTGCCATTGTCATCTCAACCGGGGAGACGACGGTATGATAAAAAGAATAATTCTAGCGGGCACAGCCCTTCTGTTCATGAGCATCGCTGTACAGGCTGGACCAGCAGTAACCGCTGCAACAGTGATGCAGACCGGCGGGCGTACATCGCAGCCGATCGGTCATTACGATTTCTGCCAGACCTATCAGGACGAATGCCGCATCAGAAGCATCAGTGATACGCCCGTATCCCTGACGCAGAAGGTCTGGGCACAGATGGTGCAGGTCAACGCCACGGTGAACACGGATATAAAGCCGGAAACCGATATGCAGATCTGGGGCAAGGCCGAAGTCTGGTCCTATCCAACCACGGTCGGCGACTGCGAGGATTATGTCCTGCTCAAGCGCAAGATGCTGATCGAGCGCGGTCTGCCGGTCAGTTCCCTGCTGATTACCGTTGTCCGGCAGCTGAATGGCGAAGGCCACGCCGTCCTGACGGTACGCACGGACCGTGGTGACTATATCCTTGATAATCTCGAACCACGCATCAAGCCGTGGAATGAAACGAGCTACGACTACTTGAAGCGCCAGTCGACGCACAATACAGGTGCATGGGTTTCTATCACCGATGACCGCCAGGTGCTTGTCGGCAGTATCGGGCAGTAACCCGCTCCTCGGATCCTAATATGAAGCCAGTTCCGGCAGCGGAGCTGGCTTTGTCGTTTAACGAGGATCAGGCAATCTCCATCCCGCGCATGTAGCGCTGGCCATTCTCGACATAATGGGCAGCGGAAAGCCGCAATTGCGCAATGGCGGCGTCATCCAGTATTCGAACCACTTTCGCCGGTGATCCGACGATCAGGGAATTGTCGGGAAATTCCTTGCGTTCGGTTACCAGCGCTCCAGCACCCACCAGCGAATTTCTGCCGATCCTTGCACCGTTGAGAATAATGGCGCCGATGCCGATCAGCGTATTCTCGCCTATGGTGCAGCCATGCAGCATGGCACGATGGCCAATGGTGCAGCCTTCACCAATCGTCAGGGGATAGCCCATATCCGTATGCATCACCGTGTGCTCCTGCACATTGGTGTTGCGGCTGATGTGGATAAGCTCGTTGTCGCCGCGCAAAATGCATCCGAACCAGATACTGGCATTCTCGCCGATAAAAACTTTGCCAATCAAGGTTGCATCGGGTGCGATCCAGTTTGACGGGCGGTGTTCAAATTCAGGCGCGTGGCCATCGAGCGTGAATATGGGCATGATTTCTCCTGAGATTCTGTATCGGGAGCTTAGCGAGCCGCTTCCCGCTTGGCGATGCAAATCAGAGCACAACCTTCACGTGTGATTAACCATAAATCAGCACTCTCCGGTTATATCTTGATGGACTCGGGGCAACAGGACCGGAAGATTGATGCAGACGTCTGCACAGCGGGTGGAATCGATAACCGGCAGTCCGTTTCTGCAACGCATTTTCTATGGGATCGTGGCCTTGGCCATTATTACTACGGCACTCGGATTTGCAGGCCGCTACTTCGGTCATACGATATCACTGGGCGGGCACACGGAAGAAACAACGCTGCACGAGATCGTCATTGGCAACAATGTCCTGTCCTTGCCTGCCAATGCCATCCGCTTCAGAGCCCAGCGGCGTGACGGGATCGCCCAAAGGGTCGATCTCTATCTGCACTGGCCCGATATGCAGGGCTATCAGGCGGGTTTCATCAAGGACTTTAACGGGGCTGGCCAGACGAAAACGCTGCTGTTCCTGACGTTTGAACCGCGCGCCACCTCCCGCGACATGTCGGGCCGCTATGGGCCGATCTACAGCACACTGACCGATGGCCCCGGGATCAAAGGCCCATCCGGGCTCACCATTCAGAATTTTCGTGCAAACACCGGTTTTGTGAGCGAGCAGCTGGCTGTTTCACCTGAGACCAAAGGTCGTGATTTCTTCGTCGCGCGCTGCCTTGATGAAGAAACATCGAGAACCAATCTCGCATCCTGCCAGCGGGATATTTTCATCGGTGAGGATTTGCAGTTGACCTACCGTTTTCCGCGCGAGTTTCTCGCACGCTGGGAGGAGTTGGACCAGAAGGTCCGGACCTTCGCACAAGGCCATCTCAGAACACCGAAGTAACGCCTCACAAGGCGTCACTTCCACTTGCAACAGCAATCTACTGTCAGAGATCCATGTCGAGGATTGCCATGGAGAAGTTGTAGGACAGCTCGCCCTCGTCTTCATCCTTGTAGATCAGGCCGAGAAATTCATCGCCAAGATAGAGTTCGGCCGAATCGTCCTTGCGGGGACGGGCCTTCACCGTGAGTTCCGTGTTTCCGAATGTGCGCTTGAAGTAGCTGTCGAGTTTTTTCAGTTCTTCGGGTTTCACGCGGTTTCTCCTGTCGAATGGATAATCTGGAAGCGGGCTTGTGGCATGCAGCAACCGGCCCTGTAAAGGGCCGGCGTGTTCGTTTTACTCACTGAACCGCTCGGTTTCAGTCGAAATTGGTGATGAGCTGGTCCATGGCACGGGATGGTTCGGCACAGCCGGTTTCGCCAACGACGCGGGCGGGAACTCCGGCGACGGTGACGTTCTGCGGGACAGGCTTGAGCACCACGGAACCGGATGCAACCTTCGAGCAATGGCCGATTTCGATATTGCCAAGAATATTGGCACCGGCGCCGATGAGCACGCCGTGGCGAATTTTGGGATGGCGATCGCCGGTTTCCTTGCCGGTGCCGCCCAGCGTGACACCCTGAAGGATCGAGACATTATCCTCGATCACCGCGGTCATGCCGACAACGATGCCCGTGGCATGATCAAAAAACACACCCTGCCCCATGGGCACGGCGGGATGAATGTCGGTCTGGAATACGGAGGACGAGCGGCTCTGCAGATAGAGGGCAAAGTCTTTGCGACCCTCGTTCCAAAGCCAGTGTGCGAGCCGGTGCGTCTGGATCGCCTGGAAACCCTTGAAATAGAGGATCGGCTCGATGAACCGGGTGCAGGCGGGATCGCGGTCATAAACAGCCTGAATGTCGACGCGCAGGATCTGTGACCAGGACGGTGTCGCTTCCATCATCGTCGTAAAGGTCTGGCGCAGCAGTTCCGATTCAACATCCGGATGATCGAGCCGCTGCGAAATGCGGTGGATGACCGCCTGCTCCAGCGACTGGTGGTTGAGAATCGTGGTGTACAGGAACGTCGCAAGAAGCGGTTCCTGACGGATGGTCTCTTCGGCTTCGGCCCGGATGGACAGCCAGATCGGATCCATCTGCTTAACCGATCCGGTCATTTTCATCGGGTTGCTTGCGGACATGTCCTACTCCAGGCAATCAGTCTATGTTCTTGCTCTAACCACCAGCATACGGCAAAAATGATTTTCTGACACCTCAAATTCACCGGGTTGAAACAATGTCGCGGTTATAGTGCGTGGTTCGACAAGCTCACCATGAGGAGCATTGGCGCGGCAAAGCCAATCGGAAATATTGCAGTCTGAACGTTTTCACAGAATAGAACTGCCTGCGATCCTCGCTCTCCCTCATGGTGAGCCCTATCCCTCATGATGACCTACCATCTCCCTCATGGTGAGCTTGTCGAACCATGCACCACGCATCTCACTGCAGTTTACGCGGATAGTCTTAGAGCGGGTGCGCTTTGAGGAATGCAACGACGGCTTCCTTGAACACCTTGTCACCGACAGCCAGCATGTGGTCACGGTTCGGGATGTCGATGGATTCGCCGTGCGGCATCAGGGCAGCCAGCCGGTGCGGGCTGCCGCCAATATCGTCCCTCGTTCCCACCGCAACCAGTGCGGGCTGGGTGATCCTCGCCATATTGGCTTCGCTGATTTCTTCCTTGGACGTGATGACACAGGCTGCGAGAGCGATCTTGTCGCTCTTCGTCTTGTCGGCGAACATGCGGAACATTTTGCCGCGCGGATGCGTCACCGTCTCGGCGTCTTCCGCCAGCAATGCCTCGGCGATCGGATTCCAGTCACCGGCGCCTTCCACCATGCCGATGCCAAGGCCGCCGAAAATCACGTCATGCACCAGTTCAGGATGTTCCAGCGCCAGAAAAGCGGTGATCCGCGCGCCCATGGAATAGCCCATCACATGGGCTTTTGCGATACCGAGGTGCTTGAGCAAAGCGGCGGCATCACCCGCCATCAGGGTCGGCGTATAGAGCGATCTCTCGTGCGGCTTGTCCGACTGGCCATGGCCGCGATTGTCGATGGCAATTGTCCGGTAGCCCGCTGCCGTCAGGGTCGGTACCCAGCCGGGCTGGACCCAATTGTAGAAATGCGATGAGGCAAAGCCGTGGATCAGCAGGATCGGTTCGCCTTCGCCTTCGTCGATATAGGCGAGCTTCAATCCATCATTCTCAAAAAACTTCATCAGTCCGAACCTACTTTTTGGTGCACGTGCCGCAGACTGCCGCAATGGCGGGGTGATGCACCTTGTCGCCGACCGCAACGCCCAGACGCCGGGCCGTGCCTGCCTTCACTTCTATAACAAACCGCGCGGGACCGCCGGAGGAAATTGTCGCACGGGAAAACGGAACGGCATTTTCGCGAATGGCCGATACGCGGCCGTTTTCATCGAGGAAGATCATATCGAGCGCCGATGGCGTGTTTTCCATCCACATGGTGACCAGACGGCTGTCTTCGAAGACAAACAGCATCGCGCTGTTGTCCCTGAGATCGGTGCGGAACATCAGCCCTCGCTCCCGCTCCTCGTCCGTATCGGCCACTTCAACCTGGAAAGGAACATCGCCCTTGCTGGTGTTGATGACCAGCGGGGTCGCATCGATGGGCAGATGCATAGGCTGTTGATCGGCGGCATGCGCGGCGACTGTCGCCAATGCAAGTGCAAAAAAGCCGATCATCAGAGACCGGCATAATCTGATCAACGCATTCATGGGAACGGCTTTAATGGGATGCCGGCAGTTGCGTGCCGATATCGGGATGAACCTCTGAGGCCATCAGGCCCTTGTCGCCATTGCCGAAACGGATCAGCACGACCTGCCCCGGACGCAGCTCGGTCAGGCCGAAGCGGCGCAGGGTTTCCATATGGATGAAAATATCTTCAGTACCTTCACCGCGGGTCAGGAAACCGAAGCCCTTGGTCCGGTTGAACCATTTGACCAGAACGCGCTCGAGCCCGCTAGAGGGCGTGACGGTGACATGGGTGCGCACCGGCGGTAGTTCGGTCGGGTGAATGGCGGTGGAGCTGTCCATGGAAACGACGCGGAAGCACTGCATGCCGCGCTCACCCTGCTTGACTTCGCAGACGACACGGGAGCCTTCGAGCGCGGTCTGGAAACCATCGCGGCGCAGGCAGGTCACATGCAAAAGAATGTCGGGCAGATCAGCGTTGTCAGGAACAACAAAGCCATATCCTTTGGCGACATCGAACCATTTGATGGCGCCCGATACCTCGATCAGATCAAGGCCGTCGGCTAATTGTTCATCATCGGGGGAATGCTGGGCTGATACTGGTCTGTCTGACATGAAGCGAGCCCCTCCTCTCCTGAAACCAAACACTGATTCTCTTGATTCAGAATAACACCTGTCCGATGGATGAGGGCAAGTATCATCTGACTGTTTTTGTTGAAAAACAGGTGCAAATCTTATGATTGCTCGCTCAACCACCCGTTGCAAGCCTGTCAATTTGTGGCGTCATGAAAATAATGTTACCAAAAACTTGTAGGTGTTCAGCCTAGGGCAACTGCATAATTGCCCTGAGGCAACGGCATGATTGCCCGAGGTAATCACATGATTGTCCCGGCAATCGGATGGTTGCTGCCACTTTTACGCACAGACAAACACACCAAGGGAAAACGATGCGCTATCTTCACACAATGGTCCGTGTCCGCGATGTCGATGAATCGCTGGATTTTTACTGCAACAAATTCGGCCTTGAGGAAATTCGGCGTACGGAAAACGAAAAGGGCCGTTTTACGCTGATCTTTCTTGCCGCGCCTGATGACAAGGGCCGTGCGGTTGCCGAACGGGCGCCGGAACTTGAACTGACGTTCAACTGGGATCCGGAAACATATACGGGCGGACGCAATTTCGGCCACCTCGCCTACGCCGTCGAAAACATCTACGAGACTTGTCAGAAGTTGCAGGATAGGGGTGTTATCATCAACCGCCCGCCCCGCGACGGTAACATGGCCTTTATCCGCTCGCCCGATGGCATCTCCATCGAACTCATTCAGAAGGGTCCGGCTCTGCCGCCGCAGGAGCCCTGGCTCTCGATGCCGAACACCGGCAGCTGGTAGTTCCATAGATCCGAAGTCATCGCCGCTCGTTGGGAGTGGCGATGACTGATGGTTGCCGAGAGAGGGTGATCGGTTCGCCGTTCGGCAAACTCAGGAAGCTCGTCATTGGGGGATGGCAAACTCCCCCATCGCCCTCCGTACAACTACGAATACCTTGCACAACGCATTTATTGTACGTACATTAAATGCGGATTGTCTGGGATGAACCGAAGCGGCTTGCCAATATCGAGAAACATGGCCTCGACTTTGCCGATTTGTATTCCGAGTTTTTCGTCCACGCGGTTACAATGCCGGTCAATCAGGGTCGTTCGAAAGCTGTCGGACGCTTGGCTGACGGAACAATAGTGGTGATTTTCGTCTCCCTCGGAACGGAGGCACTTTCGGTCATATCAATGCGGCCCGCCCGGAAAGATGAAAGAAAGCTGGTCTGATGGCTATCAAACGCGACATACAGAAAGCGTTCCAACCGGGCCGCGGATATACAAGGGAAGATTGGGATGCCGTCGACAATCCCGAGCTGACCGATGAAGAAATGCGGCAGATGCGCCCGTTTCGCGAGGTTTTCCCTGAAATCGCCCGTGAAATCGACAAGGAGATTGCCGCGCGCGGCCGCCCGCATCTTGAGGTCACCAAGATGCCCGTCACGCTGCGGCTTGACCCGGATGTTCTGGCAAAATTCAAGGCGACAGGGAAAGGCTGGCAAAGCCGCATCAACGAGGTCCTGAAACAGGCCAAGGTGAAATAGTCGGCCCGACAGGCTGGCGATATCAAGCCGGTTCGTTACGCGCGGCGTCCAACACAGCATTGATCGTGGCAATCCGGTCATCGGCAATATCGCAGATACATTGAATCGCGCATTGCTGCCGCTCATCGTTGATATCGGACGCAGCCATGCACAATACTTCAACAAGGTTTTTGATCTCGGTCAGGAGATTGGAGGCATTCACGAGATGGGACAATTGGCTGGACATAACGAAGTCTCGATGGAATTGATGACTCTTCACAGACTGGGCACTATAATTTGGTAGTGATAAATTATGCTTGCACCTGCATTTCAGTCAACAACAAACTATGAATTATTACTAGTAAAATAGTATTGGGAGAATACATTGCTGACGACGGGAAACCAGCTTCGCGCGGCACGCGCGCTTGTGGATATGGACCAGACAACCCTCGCAAAGAACGCAGGCCTCAACATCAATACGATAAGCGCTATGGAGAAGAAGGGCCCCGCCATGCTCACAAGCGGCCTCGACAAGATACACGCGGTCATGCGTGTCCTTGAAGATGCAGGTATTGAGTTTCTCAACCACGGGCAACCTGGCGTGCGGCTGCGGAAGGACTGACGGTCAATACCCCATGAGAAAAACCCTATAACTGCCGATCAGTGCAGGGCCGCACGTGCTCTTACCAACATGTCCCAAGAGGACCTCGCAAAGGCTGCAAAGGTGGGCCTGTCCACGGTCCGCAATTTCGAAACCGGCAGATCGCAGATCAACGCCCATTCAACCGGCTAAATGATCAAGAACAATGTGGTTGTCGAAGAGATGTTCTGAAATTTTATCCGGCATCATGTGATGCTTGGTCCGTGGTTCCCCCTTCGACAATACTACTTGCATAACCACTGTGCGTGGTTCGACAAGCTCACCATGAGGGAGAGCGAGGATTGCAGAGAGCTGTATTCTGCAATGGTTCCGATTAGCTTTGCAGCACCATTCTCCCTCATGGTGAGCTTGTCGAACCACGTACTATAGATATGCAGCGGGGTACCTAGTTCGGCAGAGCGGCAGCCTTGACCTTCAATTCCTGGGCATAGTCGAGCACGGCTGTTCGCCGCTCGGGTGTGCCGGGATGGGTTTCAAGCATGCTGGTCGGGCTGTGATCATTCATCTTGTCCTCCACCAGCGCGAAGAAGCGTGCAATGGCAGCGGGATCATAACCGGCCTTCTGCATCAATTCGACGCTATGCCGGTCAGCGGCGTTTTCATAGGCGCGAGAATAGGACAGAGCCAGCAATCCGCCGCCCTGCACGAGAATATCGTGCGTGCTGTCACCGATATCGCCGCCGATCAGCATGATCAACCCGGTGACACCCGCAGCGCGGTAAATCTGGCGCAGGCTGTGTTTCAGTTCCACATGGCCGATCTCATGGGCAAGTACACCCAGAAGCATTTCCGTATCGCCATCGGCAAGCTTCACCAGTTCGTCCGTGATGATGACAGTACCATCAGGCAGCGCGAACGCATTGGGTCCGATCAATCCGCCCGACCGGAATTGCAGGTCGAAGCCGCCTGCCCCGCGTTCGGACTTGGCCGCCACTTTCTCAAAGCCGTCATGCAGCTTGGCTTTGTCAGCGCCGGACAAGGTGCTGGGGGAGAAGGTCGTTGTATCAAGGGTCTGCAGCGTACCTTGCGACATGAGCTTCGGCACAACGGGCGGCGTTACCAGAACGGCCACCTCCACCAAAGCGGGCACGGCGTAGCGATAGATTGAAAAGGCGAACAAAAAAGTGAGAAGCACAAAAAGCAGCAGCCGCGGGTGAACCCGTTCCGCGCGGTGCACCCATCCCGCGCGGCTGCCCTTTTGCGAGGCAACCAGCGCATCGATGGCGTCGTTGTCCATCGTTTCGAAACTGGTCCTGTCGGGATAGGTCAGGCGCCGTGGAATCGACCCGACACGATCACTGATATCAATCTTGTCAAAAGCCGCTGCGGACAAAACGGTTCCATCCGCAGCAACCACCGAAACGGCATCATCGGCGAAAATCAGACTGGCCCCTCGCCCCGCGCTCGATCCCTCGCGGTGCCAGAGGCCTGTCGTCAGATTCCCCATGTCAGAAACCAAAATCGATACCCTCGATATCCATGAATTCCGAACCGACAGCCGAACCGCTGTCCTTGATATCGGAGAATATTTCACCGACATCACCATCGAACACAATAGCTGTGTAGACCGCGTGATAGCGGGCCAGTCTGACGGCAGCCCACGGCCGCATCAGTCCAAGGGTCAGAACAGTGACAACCAGGTTGGAAATCACCACCCAGGCATAGCCCCATCGCGGCATATCTGAATAGAGATAGTGCCTGTCATCGAATGTCGTGGCGCTAAAACCGGCATTGCGCACGCCAGCGGAGTAGAGCAGCCCCGTGACCGCATAAATCAGCAGAATCGGCACGAACAGGAGGTACAGGACAAGGATGAATGCAACTTCGCCCGTTGAAGCTTCTTCCTTCATTGTCTCCAGTCCGGCGGATGCGCCGGCAATCAATATGCCGAAAAGAACCAGTCCCACAACCGTGAGGACGGCAGGTAAGATCCAGACACGATAAAGCGAGCCGATCGTCGGGTCCGGCGAAAACACCTTGCCGCCATAACGCAGATTTCCCAACGTATAACGCAATGTCCAGCGGCTGGCGAAGGGTGCCAGAATACCCAGCGACAGACCGGCAACGATGCTGCTCAGGAAAAATGCCCTGACCGCGCCCCAGTAACCGCCGACGAAATCAAAGCGCACATTGCGATAGCTGGTCACGCGGGCACTGAAGCGCAGACCGCGGGCAATCAGCCACGGGATGGCGATAAGAAAAAGCAGTGCCAGAACCAGGCCAACGATCGGCGCAAAGTTGAGCAGGATATTGTAAACAATGAGGTAACCGACAACGAGGATACGGCCGATCAGAATCTGCTTCGGCCGGGCATGATAATCAAACCGGCCATCAGCCAATGCAGTATTGCCATAGAAATAGCGGTTGCGCCGCACCTTGGCCCACGCAGAATAAATACCAAGGGTGACAATCGTCAGCAGTACATTGACGATCCAGATGCCGAAATATTCTTTCGCATTGCCGGAAAAAGAAAAACGATGTCCGGTATATTCAGCCGGACGGCCGAAATGAGCTTGTGGTGAGCCTTCCATGTTTCCCCCGAAACAGTTGTATCCAACAGGACTTCCGAAACTGGCTTAGCCCGACTTGAGGCGGGATAGCAATAATTCCGCTGAAATTTCGCAAGGACGGGCTCTTGATAGTTCAGACAAACCGCTTTCACGTGCCCGTTTGTCCTGATATCAGAACTATCGGTGCCTCGGGCCCCGGGAATGAGGAGGATGCCATGAAGGATGTGCTGATCGAGCTGGAACGCCGCAGAACCATTGCGCGGGAGGGCGGCGGCAAGACGCGGATCGAGGCGCAGCACAAACGCGGCAAGCTCACCGCGCGTGAACGCATCGATATTTTCCTCGACGAAGGCTCTTTTGAAGAATTCGATATGTTCGTCGAACACCGCTCCACCGATTTCGGCATGGAAGACACCAAGTTTGCCGGTGATGGCGTTGTGACCGGCTGGGGCACGATCAACGGCCGGACGGTTTTTGTCTTCGCCAAGGATTTTACCGTGTTCGGCGGCTCCCTGTCCGAAGCGCATGCGGAAAAGGTGCAGAAAATCCAGGACATGGCCCTGCGCAACCGCGCACCCGTCATCGGGCTTTACGACGCGGGCGGCGCGCGCATTCAGGAAGGCGTGGCGGCGCTCGGCGGCTATGCGGAGATTTTCCAGCGCAATGTGCTGGCGTCGGGTGTCATCCCCCAGATCTCCGTCATTATGGGGCCGTGTGCCGGTGGTGACGTCTATTCCCCCGCCATGACCGATTTCATCTTCATGGTGCGCGATACATCCTACATGTTCGTCACCGGGCCGGATGTGGTGAAGACTGTGACCAACGAAACGGTAACAGCGGAACAGCTGGGCGGCGCGTCGATCCACACAACCAAGTCATCGATTGCCGATGGTGCCTATGACAATGACGTGGCTGCATTGCTGCAGATGCGCCGTCTGATTGACTTTCTCCCGGCCTCAAACACGGCTGAAATCCCCGAAGTCGAATGTTTCCAGAGCACGGAGGAGCCTGACCACTCGCTCGACCGGCTGGTACCCGACAATGCCAACAAGCCCTACGACATCAAGGAACTGATCCGCAAAACCGTCGATGAGGCGGACTTTTTCGAGATTCAGGAGAACTTTGCCAAGAACATCGTCGTGGGCTTTGGCCGGGTCGAGGGCCGCACCGTCGGTATCGTCGGCAACCAGCCGATGGTTCTTGCCGGGGTTCTGGACAGCGATGCCTCGCGGAAGGCAGCACGCTTTGTCCGCTTCTGCGATTGTTTCAGCATTCCCATTGTCACATTTGTCGATGTCCCGGGTTTCCTTCCCGGAACGGCGCAGGAATATGGCGGCCTGATCAAACACGGCGCCAAGCTGCTGTTCGCCTATGCGGAAGCGACCGTGCCGAAGATTACCATCATCACCCGCAAGGCCTATGGCGGCGCCTATGACGTGATGGCGTCCAAACATTTGCGCGGGGATATCAACTATGCGTGGCCGTCGGCGCAGATCGCGGTGATGGGAGCCAAGGGTGCGGTGGAAATCATCTATCGCAAGGATATCGGCGATGCGGAGAAGATCGCAGCCCACACGAAACGGTATGAAGACCGTTTCCTGTCGCCGTTCGTCGCTGCCGAGCGTGGTTATATCGATGAAGTGATCATGCCCCATTCCACGCGCAAGCGGGTCTCACGGGCACTGCGCATGCTGCGCAACAAAGATCTCGAAAATCCCTGGAAGAAACATGACAATATCCCGCTTTAAGGCGGGATATGCGGTCGTATTTATTGGACGTTAGCGACGGAAGCTGAAGCCGCCACTGGATTCGCGAAGTATCTGCGAAATGGTGCGCTTGTCGCATGGCTCTGCCAGCTTGGCGGCGGCCTTTGCAATTGTTGCGCCCGACTTCACTGCAACTTTGGGCAATTTCATAACACGTGCTTCAGATGGCGACGCTGTTTCTTTATTTATTGTTAGCATTGATCACACCTCTAGTTAAAACTACTCTCATAAGAGAATAATCCTGTTTCAGCATGCGTCTGTATTTCGGATGCATTGTGACATTAAGAAAATTCAACCGATTTAACAAATCACTATTTGTATCCGATTTTGACTCTCGTTTGAATAAAACTAACAAATCGCAAAAAGGTTCCCCGCCCGTAAATATCACGCAAATATTACACTTTGAAACACCAGTAAAAGCCACCCGTTTGCTAGAATTGGGCTTGGATATGGTTAACGGGATGTACCGTGCAATGGGGATCAGGCGGTTCGTGGTTCGCCCTTCGACAAGCTCAGGAAGCTCACCATGAGGGGGAGTGAGGATTGCAGGGAGTCAGGTTCTGCGAATTAATCGCCCCAATGTTTCTGAATAGCCTAACAGCTACCATCTCTTTCATTAGCCTTAGAACCACTCTCCCTCATGGTGAGCTTCCTGAGCTTGTCGAAGGGCGAACCACGCACACTATTCCTGCAAACATCCCGAGCAGAAAAGAGCACAGCAACCCTCCGTCCTGCGGCCGTTCCGGCGCAGGAGAACTCAATGATAAATCGGGATTGTTATGTGATGACTCAGACGCCCTGAACGCCGACCTTCTTCTGTATCTCGTCAATCGTTTCCTTGACGAAGAACGTCAAACCGGCGGTTACGGTTACGATGTGTGTTCCCGTCCCGTAAGGGTTGAACGAGACAACATGTGCAAAGTTGAGTGTGATGAGATCGCCGTTAACGTCGGTCAGCTTGATCCACATGGCTGTCTTACCTCCCAGTTTGACTGCAACAACGGGTTGTACAAACCCATTGCTGTAGTCAAGGAAGCAGGATTCACCGAGACACGCAATTCGATTAACAGCTTTACCAGAGATTCTTGCCGTCTATGGTTTCCACAGGCACCGCGGCAATGTCGAAATCATCGAAGAGCCGGATATTGACCGAAATCCGCGGGTTGTCGAAATCCGGCTTGTAGTCTGTCCAGGACGGTATCCGGGAATAGGTTCCGCAGCCGCAGACATTGCAGTGATGATGCTTGTTGAAACCGTTGCGGTCATAGACTGCGTCTGCTTCCGGCTTGACCGTCAGCTTGACTTGATCGGGTGTGTAATAGCCCCATATGGCACCACGCTTCGCACAGAAAGTGCAGGTGCAGACGGTAGCCAACGGTGGAGCTCCACTCACTTCAAACTTGATTGCGCCGCAGTGGCAGCTTGCCAGGATACCCATCGTGTCCCCCCTCTTGATATCGCAATGTCAGTATTCATACCTGACGTCTCCTGACAACCTGATGTCAGGAGGCTTCATTCAGTACGGTTTCCTGCGATAATGGTAGCTATGGAGTTCCCGGGTGAATCCAAGGGAGACATAGAGAGCACGGGCGGGTACATTGTCAGTAATGACCTGCAGGCATGCTGCCACGGCGCCCTCCTCCTTTGCCCAATCAAGCAGCGTTCCCACCGCCCGCTGGCCGTAGCCGCGCTTGCGGTAGTCCGGATCAGTGGCAACAGATTCCAGCACGAGCAGGCCATTGCTGATGGCACCATAGGCCTTGGCGACAATCTTGCCATCCACGGTGATCGACGTGAATGCTTTTGGCACGACAATCGACGCAACCATGTCCGTGAAGACCGAATGATCCGCATCAGACCATTCGGCGATCCGTTTGCATTCGCGCGACCATCCCGGCGTCATCTCGCGGGAGAGTTCGGCAGCTGCGTTTTTGGCAGGTTTACGGCTACGCAGATCGCAATGGAGCACTGTGCTGCCGCCCTCGAAGTCATAACCGCGCTCAACCAGCAGAGCCTCCATTTCAGCGGCAATGGTTGGCACCCGGAAGATGGAATCTCGGCTCAGCGACGTGTAGAGCTTTTCCGCTGCCTCGATAACGCCCGCCGGCTCAGCGCGTGGTCCGCGCAGGGGATTGACCGAGTTGGTGCGGCGGATGCTTCCGCCGGAAAAACGCATCAGCCAACCGCCATGCAGAACCTCACGTGGCGACGGCCAGGCATTGAAACAGGCTTCCTCGACATGCCAATTCAGATCATCACTCAAACTGTATGCTCCCGGGTTGATGGAAAATGATCAATTCAAACTGCCTCGCAGCCTGCAAAGACATCAAGCGTGGTTCGCTCACCATGATTCCGTGGTTCGGCAAGCTCACTATGAGGCAGATTGGTGGCTGCAACACTAGTCACAGAGATTGCAGAACTGGACTCCCCGCAGTCCTCCGTCTCCCTCATGGTGAGCCTGTCGAACCACGCATAATGCGAATGCGAACAAATATCCGACGACACCGTGGGACGTTTGCCAGCAAACAGCCAACCTCAGACCGCCTGTCCTGCAACCCAACCCGAGGACCATGCCCACTGAAAATTGTACCCGCCAAGCCAGCCGGTCACGTCGACAACTTCTCCGATGAAATAGAGACCTTTGACGGATTTTGCTTCCATGGTTTTCTGATCGAGACCATCTGTATCGACCCCGCCGAGCGTGACTTCCGCCGTCCGGTAGCCTTCGGACCCGGCGGGCTTCACCTGCCATTCGTTGATGGCTCTTTCGACGGCGAGCAATTGCTTGTCGGAAACATCGGCAAGATGGTTCTGGATTCCGCTGTTCTCAGCAATCAACTGTGCCAGCCGCTTCGGCAAAAGCTCCGAAAGGGCTGTCTGCAGGGCCTGACGTCCATTGCGCGCACGGGCGGCGCGCAATGCTTCGAACACCTTGGTTCCCGGCAGCATGGCGACGCTGATCGTGTCGCCCTCGCGCCAGTAGGATGATATCTGCAGGATCGACGGACCACTCAGACCACGATGGGTGAACAGCATGGCTTCGGCAAATTTTGTTTTACCATGGCTGACCACCGCATCGACTGAAATACCGGACAGTGGCTGCAGCGGTGCGAGTGTATTGTCATCGAAGGTCAGCGGTACCAGCGCCGGGCGGGTTTCGGTCAGCGCCAGACCAAACTGTTTTGCGATGTCATAGCCAAAACCCGTCGCACCCATCTTGGGAATGGATTTGCCGCCACACGCCACCACCAGAGAGGTACAGCGCACGCGCTCGCTGGAAAGCGAGACGACGTAACCGTCCGTCGAAGCTTCAATGGATTCGACAACTGTCTGGAGGCGCAGTTCGGCGCCGGCCTGCTTCATTTCCGTCACCAGGAGATCGATAATCTGCCTGGCCGAACCGTCGCAGAACAGCTGGCCCAGCGTCTTTTCGTGCCAGGCGATGCCATAGCGATCAACGAGTGCGATGAAATTGCGCTGGGTGTAGCGGCGCAGCGCGGAAATACAGAAATGCGGGTTCCTGCTGATATAATTCTGCGGTGCAGCGTGCAAATTGGTGAAATTGCACCGTCCGCCACCAGAAATGCGGATCTTGTCGCCGGGTGCCCTGGCATGGTCGACGATAAGAACCGAGCGGCCGCGCTTGCCCGCCTCCACGGCACACATCATACCCGCAGCGCCGGCGCCGATGATGAGAACGTCGACCTGTTTCATCATGGCGCTGGTAACAATTCATCGGTACGGCCGGTGGCCCAATAGGCGAACAGCCCCACCCACTCCTTCACCACAATGGTGAGATTTTGTAGGGAATCCAGTGGATTGTCCTGTGCAGGCCCGGCATATTCAATGCCTGACGTGCGGTAATCGGCGGGCCATGGCACAACATTGAAGCCTGCCTTGCGGAACAAGCCAACCGATCTGGGCATGTGGAACGCGGATGTGACGAGCAGCCACGTCTCGCCCGGTTTGACATCGAGCAGTTTTTTCGTGAACTGGGCATTCTCGTAGGTATTGCGCGATTCATTCTCCAGAACGAGCCGGTCGGCGGACACGCCCAGCGCCGTAAGCAGGCGCGGCGCCGTGGCGGCATCGCCTTCGCCCTCCAGAACCAGCGTGCCACCGCCGCCTGTCACCACGATTTTTGCATCGGGATAACGCCGTGCAAGTACCGCCGTTTCGACAAAACGATCACCGCTGGCATTGAGTTCATAGCCGCCGCGCACAAGATTGACTCCACCTTCGAAGCCGCCGCCGAGGACGATAATGCCATCCACATGCGAAGGTGCCGGTGACGGTCGCTGGAACCGGTCTTCAAGCGGATGCAGGAGAAGCGCGCCGAGCGAACTCCATGCCGCCAGACCGAGGATGAGAAATGCGCTGGCAGATGCAGCCATGGCAATGCGTTTCCACGATAACCAGATCGCAAAGAACGCGATGGCTATCAGCAGGATGGAAAAATTCAATGGTTGAGCAACAAACCAGAAGATCTTGGAAATAAAGAAAAACATTGACTGTCCCTACGCCAGATTCGCCAGCATTTTGACCTTCTCGATCTTTCGCTCAAGGCTTTCTGACCATTCGAGGCTCTGGTGCACGATCTCAAACCCTTCACGCTGGTACAAACGCACGGCACCCGCGTTACGGGCGTGCGATTCAAGGCGGGCTGTTGTATATCCCGCTGCCGCAATGTCGGCTTTCAGGGCCTTGAGCAGGAGCAAACCAATGCCCTGCCCCTGATAGAGCGGATCGACCCACATATCCGAGATGTAGTCGTCACCCTTGTCACGCGCGCCCCAGCCGAGGATCGTGCCATCGACCTCGGCCACGAGCACGCGGGCAAAATGCTCTTCGGCAAATGCCTGATAGGCACGCTCGACATGCGCACGCATGCCGGGCAGCTCCGGTTCAAAGGAGAAGATATTCGATGCCCATGCACGCATCCCCACCGCGGCCAGCGCCGCGATGTCGGCTTGCGTGGCGGGTCTGACTACCACCATTTCGGCGCGTTGAACTTGCCTGCGGCCTGTTCGATGACATAGGCGGTCTGGAACAGGGTTTCCTCGTCGAACGGACGGCCGATCAACTGCAGGCCGAGCGGCAGACCGCGGCTGTCCAGTCCGGCTGGAACGGCAATACCCGGCAAGCCCGCCATGTTGACGGTGACCGTGAAGATGTCATTCAGGTACATCTTGACCGGATCGGCCGCCATGTCCTGATCAGCAATACCGAAAGCGGCGGATGGTGTTGCCGGGGTCAGGATCGCGTCGATGCCTGCGTGGAACACATCCTCGAAATCCTTCTTGATGAGGGTGCGAACCTTCTGCGCCTGCAGATAATAAGCATCGTAGTAACCGGCCGACAGCACATAGGTGCCGATCATGATGCGGCGCTTCACTTCATCACCAAAGCCGCTGGCGCGGGTCTTTTCATACATATCAACGATATCTTTGCCCGGAACGCGCAGGCCGTAACGGACGCCATCATACCGGGCAAGGTTCGACGATGCCTCCGCCGGAGCCACGATGTAATAGGCTGGCAGTGCGTATTTCGTGTGCGGCAAGGAGATATCGACGATAGATGCTCCGGCATCCTTCAACCAGGCAATCCCCTGTTGCCAGAGCTTTTCGATCTCTTCCGGCATGCCGTCGACACGGTATTCCTTGGGAATGCCGATCTTGAGTCCCGTCAATGGCTTGCCGATGATGGATTCGTAATCGGGAACAACGATATCGACCGATGTCGTATCCTTGGAATCGACCGACGCCATGGATTTGAGCAGGATCGCAGCGTCGCGCACGTCACGGGCGATCGGACCAGCCTGATCCAGCGATGAGGCAAAGGCGACAATGCCCCAGCGCGAGCAGCGGCCGTAGGTCGGCTTGATACCGACTGTACCGGTAAAGGCTGCAGGCTGCCGGATAGAGCCGCCGGTATCGGTTGCCGTTGCACCGGCGCACAGACGGGCAGCAACGGCCGCAGCGGAGCCACCGGATGAACCACCGGGCACGAGATCGGCATTGGAGCCGTGGGCGCGCCAGGGATTTTTCACCGGTCCGTAGTAGGAGCTTTCGTTCGACGAACCCATGGCAAACTCGTCCATGTTGAGCTTGCCCAGCATGACAGCGCCATCGGCCCACAGATTGGACGTGACAGTGGATTCGTAATGCGGCTTGAAACCATCGAGAATGTGCGAGCAGGCCTGCGTGTGAATGCCTTCGGTGCCGAACAGGTCCTTGATCCCAAGCGGAATGCCTTCCAGTGCACCGGCACTGCCTGCGCCCAGACGGGCATCCGATGCCTTGGCCATATCAAGCGCCTTTTCAGGCGTGACGGCGATATAGGCATTCAAGGCCTCATTCGCGGTCTCGATTGCCTTGAGATAGGCACTGGTCAGCTCGGTGGCGGTGAACGCCTTGGCTTTCAGCTGGTCGCGCGCCTCGGCAATGGTGAGAGCGGTCAGATCGGTCATATCAAGTCCTGTTTATTGGGCTGGCGCGAGAGCGAGCCGCTTTTCGTAAAATGCACTGTGTTCCGAATCCGGATAGTCGAGAAATGCGCCGCAACGGGTAAAGCCGGAGCGTTCATACAGCCGCCATGCCGCATCAAAGCCGGGGCCAACGCCGGTTTCAAGCACAAGATGGGTGATGCCCTTCTCCGCCGCAAGCTTTGTAACGGCCTCAAGCAGATGCGAGCCCACGCGTTTGCCGCGCACGGATGGCAGGGTGAACATGCGCTTGATCTCGCCGGTCGCTGCGTCGTGTTCCTTCAAAGCGCCGCAGCCGATCGCATGACCGGTTTCATCGCGGGCAATGAAAACCGTGGTATCGTTGCCAGCCATCTCTTCCACGGTCATCTTGAACTGGAATTCGACCGGCGACAGCGGCAGCAGATGCGCATTCAATGCGTCCACGAGCGCGCGAACGTCATCCTGCAGAGGCGTCTCGACGGCAACCGTGATCGTCATGGCTGCGCCTACTCCACCACTTTCGGAACGACGAAGAAATTCTCTTCGGTAACAGGTGAATTGGCAACGATATCAGCAGCCTTGTTGCCGTCGTCAACGACGTCCTGACGCTTTTTCATGGCCATGGGCGTGACCGATGTCATAGGCTCCACGCCATCCACATTCACTTCATTCAACTGTTCGACGAAGCCAAGGATAGTATTCAGTTCGCCGGTCATGCGTGCTGCATCGTCCTCACTCACGGCAATACGGGCAAGACGCGCAACGCGTTTGACGGTGGAAATATCGACAGACATTGGGATTCCCGAAATTCAAATCTTGATCATGCAGCTATAGTGTCCGTTGCGACCAAGCGCAACGGACAAGTCAGCGCGGAAGGTGCCTTTACTGCGCCGTATCGGCACCTGCATCCGGATCTTCATCCTCGCCTTCCGGAGCCGTGGAGTCGATGGCATCATCCGAGCCGGGTTCGACCACCGGATCCGGGCCTTTCACGGGATTACCGTTGATCGCAACCGAACCATCAGCCTTCTGGTCAACAATCCACTGGATCTTGCCGCCATCGATCGGCGTGCCGAAATCCTTCGCCAGCTTGACGAAGACGATAGAGTTCTTGATATCCTCATCGGTTTCCGCCGCCTTGTTCAAGCGTTCGACAACCTTGTCAAACCCGGCCATTTCCCAGGTGGTGTGGCTCTCGGGCTTCAATCCGGTAAAGGTCACTTCGCCCTCGACCGTGAGCTCTGCATCGGCAGTGCGCACCAGGCTCTTTGAAATCACTAACTTGGGCGGCGCCATCAGGAACTGGGCCGCTGTTCTGGTTTCAAATTCCTCGGAAAGCACTTTCTCGCGCTCGAGATCCATGTCCTCGATCGCACCTTTGACCACCGTATCAAGATCGACACCTGTGGTGCCGATGGTCAATTCCACGTCGGTTGGCAGGAACGGCACGCCCCATTCCGGGATTGGTAGCGGCGGGTATTTCAGGCCATTGGTGCGAACCGCATAATGATAAGCGCCATTCTTGCTGATGCCGTCAAATGTCATATCCTGCGAGATATTCTGCGCCGCAAAGTTGCCCATCGGCGTTTCAACCGCGAAATCCTTGAAGTGGTACTCGCCCTTGAGCTTCTCCCACAGGGGCAGCAGCGCCGACAGTTTCTTTTTCAGCTCAACCTGTTCAGGCTTCTTCAGCTTCTTCTCGTCCGAATGGGCGATGAAGAACGTCCAGAGATCCATGAACTCGTTGTTGCGGAAACCCTTGCTTTCGGCCGTGGTACCAACTTCGCCGCCGCGCACGACAATCTTGATCGGCTCACCCGTGGCCAGTGGATTGGGTGTGGCAGACTCGTCTTCAGGCGCAGTTTCTGCCGTTGGAAGCTTCGTCGAGATGGTTTCGCTGAAGTTCTTGGCCGTCTGCGTCATGTTGAGATCGATGCCGCCCGTGGCGGCCGCGCTGGCGATCATTTCGCCCTTCGATTCGGTGGCGCTTGCGTCAATATCCTGCTCAGGCGTCGTGGCCGTCAGCTTGAACGAGTCGTAGGAAAAGTTCGACTTGGCGAATGTGCCGATTTTTGGATCGAATACGCCGGTCCAGTTGCCATTGCCGATTGACCACTGGAACGATTCCGGACCCTTGGGACCGTTGACCTCAAAAGACCCGGCCGGCATGGCCGCCGACGTCACATTCCATGTCCCGTCAGCCAGCGGCTTGGTCAGGATGCTGTAATCACCAAAATTGCCCTTGAAGTAATCCTGCTTCGGCATGGATTTGAGGAAGGCATCGGTGCTGAAGGTAATGCGATAGGCATCGGCATCTGGCGTTACCTTGAGAATGCCCTTCTTCAGAGCCGTCTTGCCAAAATACTTCGACAAAGTATTGGCAAGTTGATCGGCACCCTTGGCATCGATCGTTTGTGCGAAAGCTGGCGACGAAAACGCCATAACGCAGGACATCAGCAACAGTTTACGCACAATACCTCCAGTAATTCAGTCTATCGTCGTGGCGACGACTTTGCGGTGTGAGAAAATGGCTTTAGCAACCCAAACTCAAACCGTAAACGGGTCATTTGTCTTGGCGACAAAGACTTGTGTCTCGCTTCCGTCCATTCCCGCGACAAATTTATCCGGCGTCTGGTCGATGATCGGAAAGGATCCATAGTGGCACGGTATAGCCTTGGCGAACTTGAAATAGCGGCGGGTCGCCAGCGCAGCCACGGCACCGCCCATGGTAAAGCGATCGCCGATGGGTATGATCCCGATATCCGGCTGATGCAATTCATTGATGAGCGCCATGTCGGAGAATATATCCGTATCACCCATGTGGTAGAGCGTCGGTTCACCTTCGAAATGCAGGACGACACCATTGGCCGAACCCAACGAATGCGAAACACCGTCCTCGGTGATCTGCGCCGATGAGTGCAAGGCGTTGACGTAGGTCACGGTGAAACCCGTGTGCGAAACGGTACCGCCGGTATTCGTCGGATCGACCCGGGCAACGCCGCGATTGGCCAGCCAGGTCACCAGATCGGCATTGCCGATCACAACAGCGCCCGTATCCTTGGCGATGGCAGCCGCATCACCCACATGGTCGCCATGACCGTGCGTGAGGATGATATGCGTGGCACCCTTTGCCGCTTCTTTGGGATCAACACCGCGTGCACCCGGATTTCCGTTGAGGAAGGGATCAATCAGAATCGTGCTCTGGGCAGTTTCAATGCGAAAGGCCGAATGGCCAAGCCAGGTAATCTTCATGTGTTCTTCCCTTGTTTTCAGTCTTTGCTCGCCACAACCGTCTATTGCAGCTATGTGACATTTGTTCGAATTACAACGGCCTTTTGCTGGCCAATTCAAGTGCAGGAATTAACTCTTGACGGTTCTGACCATTGAACAGCTCGAAGATCATGTCGCCGGCGGCCAAACGGTAGCTGGCCTCGACCTTGGCACGAAAACAATCGGCATTGCCATTTCAGACCGGGGTTTTTCATTCGCCAATCCGCGCCCCGTGCTCAGGCGCAGCAAGTTTACCCATGATGCGCAGGATCTTCTGAAAGCACTCAAGAGCGACAATGTCGGTGCCATTGTCATCGGGCTGCCGGTCAACATGGATGGCAGCGAAGGCCCACGGGTGCAGGCAACGCGCGCCTTTGTCCGCAACATGGAAAAGCTCACCGACCTGCCCTTCATCTACTGGGACGAGCGACTGTCGACGGTTGCAGCGGAACGTGCGCTGATCGGTATGGATGTATCACGGCAAAAACGCGCCGAGCGGATCGATTCCGCTGCGGCAGCTTTCATTCTGCAGGGAGCGCTGGACCGCCTGCAGAGCCTGCGTCAGGACGCGGACGGCAATTCCTTCGAATAGGCCAGCGCCGTATTGACCGACGCCGTGGCAGCAGCAACCGCACGGTTTGCCCGCCATACCTTGACCCAGGCGATGATCTGCTTGCGGCGGCGGAAGGCGATCAGGCAGAAAACCAGCCCCGTATCGACGATGCATGCACGGGCGACCAGCGGCGGAATGCTCTCCGGCGCAATACCCAGGATATTCCCGTAAATGGTGAAGACCAGATCGTGCATTTCACGGCTGAAGAAGTACATCCCCATGCTCAGATCGTAGTAGGAAAGAAAATACCACCCCCACAGAAAGCTTAACGGGCCTGCCCAGAATATCAGGAAGCTGCGCATTCATTTCTCCTAGCGGGGAAGAACAGAGTGAGTCGTGTAACCCCGTGAATTTATGAGGTATTTTCGAATCACATTGATATCTGCTAAGACTTTAGGCGCAACGTAAACTGTTTGTTAAGGTTAATTTCAAAAAATTTTATTAAAATTGAAGGTATTAGCGAGGGCGGTTTTCGGGCTGCCGAAGCCATTGATTTCAGGCTGCTGCAATTATTTGACAAAAGCGGTGTTGGGCGTGCTGAAAAGCGGAGGGATTAGAGAACCGTTGACCTTGGCATCACCAACGTGCGTGGTTCGACAAGCTCACCATGAGGGAGAGTGAGGATTGCAGGGAGTCAAGTTCTGCAAAGAAGGTGAATAGCCTCTGCAATGTTTCCGATTGGCTTTGCAGCTACCATTTCCCTCATGGTGAGCTTGTCGAACCAAGCAGTATGGTTGTGCCATCACCTTGCCTATCGAACAGCTCGGCGCTCTGCAGCTTACATCTGCAGGAACAGTGAGCTTGTCGAAGGGCGAACCACGTACAATGGTAATGCAAACAGGAATTAAACCTCAATTGGCGGGAGGAAACAGCGAATTCACGATGCTCTTGGCGTTATGACGGGCGTCGAGCATGCCGTAGGTCGTGCGCCATTGTCCGCCGAGCCGGGTTTCAATGAAGGCATCGGCGATATCTTCCGAGTGCAGGTGCCGCAGTTCCGCGCCCGCTGCAGCCAGCGCCAGCTGTTCGGTCAGGATACGCGCGGCGCCCTCGTCATTTTCCGCAACGCGCATGGCGGCACGCAGTACCTCGACCGTGCCCTGCCCGCCGCGCCCGAGTTGCGCTCCGATCCAGTTCAGCACTTCGTCGAACAGTTGTGGACCGCGCTTGAGCACGCGCAGAACGTCGAGCGCCATGACATTGCCGGAGCCTTCCCAGATCGCATTGACCGGGGCCTCGCGGTAATGGCGGGCAAGATTGCCCTCCTCGATGTAGCCGTTGCCGCCGAGGCATTCCATCGCCTCGTACAGCATGGCCGGGGCAATCTTGGCGACCCAGTATTTCACCACCGGGGTCATCACCCGGGCAAAAGCCGCCTCGCCACGATTCTGCGCCGCGTTGTCAAAGGCACGGGCCAACCGGAATGTCAGCGCTGTAGCGCCGGCCACATCCAGTGCCATGTCGGCCATGACCCGCAGCATCAGCGGCTTATCGATGAGCGGGCTGTCGAAAACAATACGATGGCGCGCATGGTGCACAGCCTCGGCGAGGCCAGCGCGCATCATCCCGGCGGACGCAATGGCGCAGTCCAGCCGTGTCAATGTCACCATATCGATGATGGTTTTGACGCCGTCGCCGGGACCGCCGACCATCTGGCCAAGCGCATTGTCAAATTCGACTTCCGACGATGCATTGGAGCGATTGCCGAGCTTGTCCTTCAGCCGCTGGAAGCGGAAACCGTTGGATGAACCGTCCGGCAGGATGCGCGGCACGAGGAAACAGGACAAGCCCTCCCTCGCCTGTGCCAGCACCAGAAACGCGTCGGACATCGGCGCCGACATGAACCATTTGTGGCCGGTAATCCGGTAGAAGCCGCTGCCGGCGGGTTCGGCGCGCGTCGTATTGGTGCGCACATCCGTGCCGCCCTGTTTCTCGGTCATACCCATGCCGAGCGTCAGGCTTGCCTTCTTGGCCGGTGATTTGTTGCTGGAATCATATTTGCGCGGCAGAACCAGCGGCGACCATTCGCGATAGAGACTGGGCGATGCCATGAGTGCCGCCAGCGACGCATTGGTCATGGTGATCGGGCAAAGGTGTCCGCATTCCAGCTGTGCCGTCAAATAGAACCGTGCCGTACGCGCCTGATGCCGCAGGCCGTTTTCGGTCGGGCCGTCTTCCCATATTGATGAATGCAGACCCTGTGCCACGGAACGGCGCATCAGCGCGTGATAGGCCGGATGGTAATCCACCACGTCGATTCGATTGCCCTGCCGGTCATGGGTGCGCAGCTTGGGTGTTTCCGTGTTGGCCAGCCGGGCCAGATCCTGGGCATCGCCAGACAGGACAAACCGTCCGCCTTGCTCCAGCTCCGTCCGGGTCGCCTGCGGAAACCGTTTGGTGATCTGCATCAATAACGGGTCGCCGAGATAGGCGTTGAGGCCGGTCATGGGGGGCGTCTGGTTGAGAACGTCGTGGGTTTTCAAGAAAATGTCCTGATCAAATATTTACTGTCTTTACGGCATGGCCTGTTTCATCCGAACAAGTCCGCGCCGCAATCATGAGTCGCGCATTTATGGAATGAAGGTTCTGACAAGCGGTTAACCGATACATCTTCTAACCGAATGACGGCGCCGATGCAAAATGTCTCAGGTCTGATTTTCTGCCATTCTGCATCTGCTTATGTCTAGACAAAAGAAAATCTGCCTGCCTATCATGCCTCTATATTCATCGTGCCGAAAAAATAAACAAAGGGGTCCTCACATGAAATTCAAATGGCATATCGGCGCTGCACTGGCAGCGGTTCTGGCCTCCGTCGCTCCGTCACAGGCGGATACGGCGGTTTCCGTCGGCCTGTCCGGCTGGACCGGCTTTGCCCCGCTGACGCTGGCCAAGCAGGCCGGCATCTTCAAGAAGAACGGCCTTGATGTCACGCTGACAAAGATTCCGCAGGCAAGCCGCCATCTGGCGCTGGCATCGGGCGATGTGCAGTGCGCAGCCACCACGGTTGAGACCTGGATCGCCTGGAACGCCAATGGCGTCGCCACCAAGCAGATTTTCCAGATGGACAAGTCTTTCGGCGCCGACGGTCTGGTCGCACGCGCCGACATTGCCAAGATTTCGGATCTCAAGGGCAAGGCCATCGCGGCATCAGCCCCGGGTACATCGCCCTATTTCGTCCTCGCCTGGATATTGAAGCACAATGGCCTGACCCTGAAGGACGTGAAAGTCGTCAATCTCGAACCGGGACCAGCGGCTCAGGCTTTCGTTGCCGGTCAGAATGATGCGGCAATGACCTATGAGCCCTATCTCTCGACCGTGCGCGCTGCTCCCGACAAGGGCAAGATCATTGCCACCACGCTGGATTATCCGGTTGTGATGGACACGTTCGGTTGCACCAATGCGTTCCTCGAGAAAAACCCGGAAGCCGCCAAGGCTTTCGCCAAGAGCTATTTCGAAGCGCTGGACCTGATCGCGGCCGACAAAAACAAGGCCTACGAGATCATGGGCGCCGATGTGAAACAAACCGCAGAAGTGTTTGGTAATTCAGCACAATATCTGCGCTGGCAGGACAAGGCGGCCAATCAGGTCTTCTTCGAGAAGGACTTTGCCAAATTCTCTGACGAGGCTGCTGACCTCCTGCTTGAAATCGGCATCATCAAGAAAAAGCCGGATATCAGCACCATCGTCGACACCAGCTTTATCAAGTAATCAGCTGATTTTCAGGAGAACGCGGACAATCCTGCGTTCTCCTTTCTCTTTCGTATCGGAACATCCATGGTTCAACCTCTCCAGCCGATCGGGGCCACGTCACGCATCCTGCTTGGCATACTCTTCTTCGTTCTGTTCATCGCCGCGTGGTCCATCGCCACCTTTGGCGGCTTCGTGTCGAGCACATTCCTGGCCGATCCCCTGACCATGCTGCATGACGGCTGGTTCCTGTTGTCTGAGCAGAACTTTCTCTATGATATCGGCATGACCATCTGGCGGGTTGTCGGCGGTTTTGTCATCGCTGCCGTGATTGCCGTTCCCCTCGGCATCGCCATGGGCGCCTACAAGCCCATCGAAGCCATGCTGGAGCCCTTCGTCTCCTTTGCCCGCTACCTGCCAGCATCAGCCTTCATTCCGCTCCTGATCCTGTGGGCGGGTATCGGCGAAATGCAGAAACTGCTGGTGATTTTCATCGGTGCCGTATTCCAGATCATCCTGATGGTGGCCGTAGCCGTCGCCAATACGCGCCGCGATCTGGTCGAAGCCGCCTATACGCTCGGTGCCAATGACAGTGGTATCGTCAAGCGCGTTCTCATTCCGGCCAATGCGCCCGATATCGCCGAAACGTTGCGGCTGGTGCTCGGCTGGGCATGGACCTATGTCATCGTCGCTGAAATGATCGGGGCTTCCTCAGGTATTGGCTACATGATCATCAACAGCCAGGCACTGATGGCTACTGGACAGATCATTTTCGGCATTATTGTCATCGGTGTGATCGGCCTGATTTCCGACTTCCTGTTCAAATCCGTCAATCGCTGGCTTTTCGCCTGGAGGCTCGCATGAGCACGCTCGTCATCAAGGGCGTCAGCCGCATATTTCCCGGTGTTCACGGCGGCAAGCCGACACAGGCCCTGCAACCTACCGATCTCACCGTTGCGCACAACGATTTCGTCTCGATCCTCGGACCGTCGGGCTGCGGCAAGTCCACGCTTCTGCGCATTGTCGCCGGGCTCGACCGGCCAACCAGCGGCACCGTGACGCTCGATGGGCAGGAGGTCAAAGGCCCCGGTGCCGATCGCGGCGTGGTGTTCCAGTCCTATACGCTGTTTCCGTGGCTGACCATCGAGCAGAACATCGGCTTTGGCCTGCGTGAACGCGGCGTTGCCGAAAAGGAAAAGCGCGACATCGTTGCCTCCTATATCGACAAGGTGGGTCTGCGCGGTTTCGAAAACCATTGGCCGAAACAGCTTTCGGGTGGCATGCAGCAGCGCACGGCGATTGCCCGGGCGCTGGCCAACAATCCGAAAATCCTGCTGCTCGACGAACCTTTCGGTGCGCTCGACAACCAGACGCGCGGATTGATGCAGGAGCTTCTGCTCGGCATATGGGAACACGAGCAGAAAACCGTGATTTTCGTCACCCACGATATCGAGGAAGCGATCTTCATGGCGTCACGCGTGGTGACCATGTCGGCGCGTCCGGGCCGGATCAAATCCATCATGCCCGTACCGCTCGGCCATCCCCGGCATTATACGGTGAAGGCCAGCCCCGAATTCACCGACATGCGGCTGAAACTGACGGAAGAAATCCGCAGCGAGGCCATTCTGGCGGCGGAAGCGCATTAAGCATCGCTGCATCCGCATCGTGCGTGGTTTGGTTTTGCGATCACTCTTAGAGAGGTCCGCTCTCTCCGTCATCCTCGGGCTTGACCCGAGGACCCACGGCAAAGAAGCGCAGACCGAATTCAAAATCTCGATTGATCAAGATACCGCGTCGCTTCATTGAGCCAACAACTTACTGGAATGCATTTGTGCGAGCGGTGGATTCAGTGCTCCTCAGCCATGGGTCCTCGGGTCAAGCCCGAGGATGACGGAGAGGGAGGAGTTTTACGAGATAGATGAATGGAAGCGGCATTATTGCAATGCTCCCGATTAGCCTTGCAGCCTCCCTCTCCCTCATGGTGAGCTTGTCGAACCACGAACCACACACGATGTCCATGCAGCACCATTAACGTATAAGAACGGGGATTTTATTGGGGGAACACGGGTATATATCATACCGGACGCTTGCGACGCGGCGGCATCAAGCCTATAGGGGGGACTTGATATGACATCAAAAACGCTCCCCCTCCTGTTTCCCCACCGCCATTTGCTTGGCATCAAGAACCTTTCTCCCCAAGACATCAATATTCTTCTCGACCTTGCCGACAGCGAGGTGGCGGTTTCACGCCAGTCGGAGAAGAAAAAGAGTGTCCTGCGCGGACGAACGCAGATCAACCTGTTCTTCGAGGCGTCGACCCGGACACAGTCATCGTTCGAACTGGCCGGAAAGCGGCTCGGCGCCGACGTGATGAACATGTCGGTCGGCAATTCCTCGGTGAAAAAGGGCGAAACGCTGATCGATACGGCCATGACGCTGAATGCGATGCGGCCGGATATCCTGATCATCCGGCACAGTTCCGCCGGCGCTGCTGCACTGCTCGCGCAGAAAGTGGGCTGCTCCGTGGTCAATGCCGGTGATGGCGCCCATGAACACCCGACACAGGCCCTGCTCGATGCGCTGACCATCCGGCGCGCCAAGGGCAAGGTTGCGCGGTTGATCGTCGCCATCTGCGGCGACGTGCTGCATTCGCGGGTTGCCCGCTCCAACATCCTCCTGCTGAATGCGCTCGGCGCGCGGGTGCGGGTGATTGCCCCGTCAACTCTCCTGCCTGCAGGGATCAGCCAGATGGGCGTCGAGGTTTTCAACTCGATGGAAGAAGGTTTGAAGGACGCCGATGTGGTGATGATGCTGCGCCTGCAGCGTGAGCGTATGGCGGGTGCCTTTGTGCCGTCGGTGCGTGAATATTTCCACTATCACGGGCTTGATCGCGAAAAACTCAAACATGCCAAACCGGACGCACTCGTCATGCATCCCGGCCCGATGAACCGCGGCGTCGAGATCGCTTCGGATGTGGCCGACGGCTCGCAGAGCGTCATTCAGGAACAGGTTGAAATGGGCGTTGCCGTGCGCATGGCGGTGATGGAAGCGCTGCTCGATCCACGCCGTAATCCGGAAGGAGTTGCCGGATGAGCGCGACTGTTCTGCACAATGCCCGGATCGTCGATCCCTCGCGCGGTCTCGATGAAACCGGAACGATTATCGTCAAAGACGGCATCATCGCCGCCAGCGGCGCCAATGCCCGCAATCAGGGAACCCCCGACGGCGCGACGGTTATCGATTGTACAGGGAAAGCCGTGCTGCCAGGCCTTGTTGATGCCCGCGTCTTTATCGGCGAACCCGGTGCCGAGCACCGCGAGACCATCGCATCGGCCAGTCACGCGGCGGCGGCTGGCGGCGTGACCTCAATCATCATGATGCCGGATACCGATCCGGTGATCGACAATGTCGCGCTGGTCGAATTCGTCCGGCGCACCGCGCGTGATACGGCAGTGATCAATGTTTATCCGGCCGCAGCGGTCACCAAGGGATTGCATGGTCAGGAAATGACCGAAATCGGCCTCCTGCGCGCAGCAGGCGCCGTCGCGATCACGGAAGGGCGCAATTCCATCGCCGATACGCAACTGATGCGCCGCGCCCTCACCTATGCCAGGGATTTCGGGGTTGTCCTGTCGCACGAGACGCAGGATCCCTATCTCGGCATCACGGGCGTGATGAATGAAGGGCTTTATGCCAGCTGGCTCGGCCTTTCCGGCAGCCCGCGCGAAGCGGAAGTCATTCCACTTGAACGCGACCTGCGCCTCACGGCCCTGACCAATGGCACCTATCATGCCGCACAGGTCTCGACGGCCATGTCAGCTGAAGTGGTGGCGCGGGCCAAGCAGAACGGCATCAACGCCACGGCGGCCGTCTCGATCAACCATCTTTCGCTCAACGAGAATGATATTGGCGAGTTCCGCACCTTCTTCCGCCTGCAGCCGCCGCTGCGGCTCGAGGAAGACCGGCTCGCCATGGTCGAGGCGCTGCGCAACGGCACCATCGACATCATCGTTTCGTCGCACGATCCGCAGGATGTCGATACCAAACGCCTGCCGTTTGCCGATGCGGCGGCCGGTGCCATCGGCCTTGAAACCCTGCTCGGCGCCGCCCTGCGGCTCTATCACAATGGCGATGTGCCATTGATCCGGATTGTCGAGGCGCTCTCCAGCGGACCCGCCAGAATTTTCGGGCTGGATGCAGGCACCCTCAAGCCGGGCGCCCGGGCGGATATGACCATAGTCGATCTTGACGAGCCATGGATTGTGAAGGAAGAAGATCTGCGTTCACGCTCCAAAAACAGCTGTTTTGAAAGCGCACGTTTTCAGGGGCGCGTCGTTCAGACTTTCGTGGCAGGCAAGTCGGTTTTCACCATCTGACGATCAATCGGGGTACAGAGCATGGCGGAGTTCATTGATGGGCAGGCGGGAATTCTTTTTGCCGCGCTGGTTCTTGGCTATCTGCTCGGCTCCATCCCGTTTGGCCTGATCCTCACGCGGCTTGCAGGGCTGGGCGATGTGCGAAACATTGGGTCAGGTAACATTGGTGCCACCAATGTTCTGCGGACAGGCAACAAGAAACTGGCTGCCGCAACATTGCTGCTCGATATGCTGAAGGGCACTGCAGCCGTTCTGATCGGTGCCGCGATCACCCCGCAGGCGGCTATCGTGGCCGGTCTCGGCGCTTTCCTCGGACACATCTTTCCGGTCTGGCTGAAATTCAAGGGCGGCAAGGGTGTTGCGACCTATCTCGGCGTTCTGCTTGGCCTCGTCTGGCAGGTGGCACTGATATTTGCCGCCATTTGGCTGATCATCGCCTACACGACCCGCTATTCATCGCTTGCGGCGCTCATCGCTGCGGTCGCCAGCCCCATCATTCTCTATTTCATGGGCTACCATCAGATTGCGCTGCTCTTTCTGGTTCTGACGGTCATTGTTTTCATCAAGCATCGTACCAATATCGAGCGGCTTCTAGCCGGAACCGAAGGCAAGATCGGATCCAAGGGATGACGGAAGAGCAGAAAGGCATCCGCCTTTCTGACAGCCAGCGACTGAGCTGGCTCCGGTTAATCCGCAGTGAAAATGTCGGCCCCGTTACCTTTCGTCAATTGATCGCCCATTGCGGCTCGGCTACCGACGCCCTGGATATGCTGCCGGAACTTGTCCGGCGTGGCGGCGGCCGCCGCCCTATCAAGATCACCAGCCTGATTGATGCGGAACGCGAAATGGTCGCGGCTGCGCGGATGGGCGCCGTTTTCGTCGGCGTCGGCGAACCGGATTATCCGCGCTACCTGCGCCACTCCGACAACCCGCCGCCTCTGGTCGCTGTCAAAGGCGATCCGGCGGTGTTCCGCCTTCCGGCGGTTGCCATTGTCGGGGCCCGCAATGCATCGCTGGTCGGGATCAAATTTGCCCGTATCATTGCGCGCGAACTCGGCGAAGCGGGTTATGCCGTTATATCAGGGCTCGCCCGGGGCATCGACAAGGCAGCTCATGAGGCAAGCCTTGATGGCGGAACGGTTGCAGTCATGGCGGGTGGCCTCGACCGGCCCTACCCGCCTGACAATATCGAGCTCTTCAGGGCAATTCCGGAACACCGCGGCGCTGTCATCAGCGAAATGCCGTTTGGCTGGGAACCCCGCGCGCGTGATTTCCCACGTCGCAACAGGATCATTGCAGCGCTTTCTCTCGGGCTTCTCGTGGTCGAAGCCGCCGAACGTTCGGGATCGCTGATCAGCGCCCGGTTTGCCGGTGAGCTTGGTCGTCTCGTCTTTGCCATTCCCGGTTCACCGCTCGATCCAAGGGCAAAGGGCACCAACGCCCTTCTGAAGAACGGCGCAATCCTTGTCACCGAAACCGCAGACATACTATCGGCCATCGGCCCGCTTCTGGACCGGCCGGCCGTTGATGATACTGCGTTCCTTGCCCCGGATGCGGTCTTTCCATCCGTTGCCCAACCTGACGAGACAGACCGTGACCGCATCATTACGCTGCTGGGTCCTGCACCGGTCGACATTGACGATCTCATCAGGACAAGCGGACTTCATCCCGCAACCATGAGCCTGATTCTGCTCGAACTTGATCTGGCCGGACGGCTGCAACGCCACTCAGGGGGATATGTTTCGCTTCTTTATGGATGAGACAGTGTTTGTCTCCTTGGCCAGGAGATCATTGCTTTCGATATAGGCGATCTCAATCAGATAGGCCAACATGTCGAGATCATTCAACTTGGCCATACTGCGCAATTCGCCCAACATTTGCTGAATATATTTAATATTTTCCGTCCGACTGAATTTATTTTCACCCATGACTTCGTCCTTAAATACGCATTTATACTGAAATAGGTCTAATTATATTATGCAGCTCTTTAATCCCGCGGATTTGACAGTTTGTCAGTCTGAACCTCCACAAAATCAGTCAATAGTGATTCGCCCTCTTTAAAAAGGCAGGACTCGCTGCCCATCTCAATATAACGCTCAAGACACGAGAAAAATATCATTAATTGCATTTTTACAAATAGCAACTTTAAGTTGCATTTAACGATTTTTCACGCGCAGCCCTTGACGTTCCGAGCAAGCCTGTTCATTTCACAGACCTGTTTCGAAGTGAAAACTGTGCTTTTGTAATGTGACAAGAGCAGGAAAGCTCAATTCAATAATGAACGTTGTCGTCGTCGAATCGCCCGCCAAGGCTAAAACAATCAACAAATATCTGGGTTCAGGCTTTACGGTTCTGGCCTCGTTCGGTCACGTCCGTGATCTGCCCGCCAAGGACGGTTCCGTACGACCGGACGAAGATTTCGCCATGTCGTGGGAAGTCGATGGTGCATCGGCCAAACGTCTCGGCGATATCGTCAAGGCATTGAAGGACAGTGACGGCCTCATTCTCGCAACCGATCCGGATCGCGAGGGTGAAGCAATTTCCTGGCACGTGCTGGAAGTGCTGCGGCAGAAAAAGGCCATCGGCACCAAGCCGGTCAAACGCGTGGTGTTCAATGCGATCACCAAGAGCGCCGTGCTCGACGCCATGGCCAATCCGCGCGACATCGACATGCCGCTGGTGGATGCCTATCTGGCCCGGCGCGCGCTCGACTATCTCTTCGGCTTCACGCTATCGCCCGTCCTCTGGCGCAAATTGCCCGGCGCCCGCTCCGCCGGCCGCGTGCAATCGGTCGCCCTGCGGCTTGTTGCCGACCGCGAAGCGGAAATTGAACGCTTCATACGCGAAGAATACTGGAACATTGCAGCGCTGTTGAAGACACCGCGCAATGACGGCTTCGAAGCGCGGCTTGTTTCCGTCGATGGCAAGAAGCTTGCCAAGCTCGATATCAAGAATGCCGAACAGGCCGGTGCGCTGCGCACCATGCTTGAGGGTGCAAGCTTCAAGGCAGCTTCGGTTGAGGCCAAGCCAACCAAGCGCAATCCCGGACCACCCTTCACCACATCCACATTGCAGCAGGCGGCATCCGGTCAGCTCGGATTCTCGGCCTCGCGCACCATGCAGGTCGCCCAGCGCCTGTATGAAGGTATGGATCTTGGCGGCGAAACTGCCGGTCTGATCACCTATATGCGTACGGACGGCGTGCAGATGGCACCGGAAGCCGTTCAGGCTGCACGTCAGACGATCAGCAAGGTGTTCGGCGAAAAATATGTACCGGAGAAGCCGCGCTTCTACTCGACCAAGGCGAAAAACGCCCAGGAAGCGCACGAAGCCATCCGCCCGACGGATTTCAACCGTCATCCGAAAGATGTCCGCCAGTTCCTTGATGCCGATCAGGCACGGCTCTACGAACTGATCTGGAAGCGCGCCATCGCCAGCCAGATGCAGTCGGCCGATATCGAACGGACCGTCGTGGACATCGACGCACAAAATGGATCGAGCGTCGCGCAGCTGCGGGCCAATGGCTCCGTGGTAAAGTTTGACGGGTTCCTAGGCGCCTATGTGGATCACCGCGAGGAAGAGGATGTCGACGAGGACGGTGCCCGCCTCCCCGAGATCCGTGCCGGTGAAGCCCTCGCCCGCGAAAAGATCAATGCGACCCAGCATTCAACCGAACCGCCGCCACGCTATTCGGAAGCCACGCTGATCAAGCGGATGGAAGAGCTCGGCATCGGTCGTCCTTCCACCTATGCGGCGACGCTGGCAACCCTGCGCGACCGTGAATACATCACGATCGACAAGCGCAAGCTTATTCCTGAAGCCAAGGGCCGGCTGGTCATCGCCTTCCTCGAAAGCTTCTTCAAGCGCTATGTGGAATATGATTTCACCGCTGATCTCGAAGAGAAGCTCGACGAAATTTCCGATGGCAAGCTGCGGTGGAAGGATGTTCTGCGCGACTTCTGGACCGATTTCTTCGGTTCCGTCGATGGGATCAAAGAACTGCGCGTCACCAATGTTCTCGATGCGCTGAATGAACAGCTCGGACCGCTGGTTTTCCCGCCGCGCGATGACGGCAGCGACCCGCGCATCTGTCAGGTTTGCGGAACGGGCAATCTTTCCCTGAAGCTCGGCAAGTACGGCGCTTTTGTCGGTTGCTCGAACTATCCAGAATGCAAGTTCACCCGTCAGCTCGGCGGCAGCGAAGCCTCCGGCGAGAACGGCAATGGCGACGAGCCGAAGGTTCTCGGCAAGGACCCGTATACGGACGAGGACGTGAGCGTGCGCAACGGCCGTTTCGGACCCTATGTCCAGCGCGGCGATGGCAAGGAAGCCAAGCGCGCCAGCCTGCCGAAGGGCTGGACCATCGAAGCCATGGATCATGAAAAGGCGCTGGCGCTTCTGTCATTGCCACGTGACGTGGGCCAGCACCCTGAGACAACCAAGATGATTTCGGCCGGTATCGGCCGTTACGGTCCCTATCTTTCCCACGACGGCACCTATGCCAATCTGGAAAGCGCGGAAGATGTGTTCTCCATCGGCCTCAACCGCGCCGTCACGGTGCTGGCTGAAAAGCTGGCCAAGGGACCGGGTCGCGGGCGTGGCACACCGGCGGCACTGAAGGATCTGGGCGAACATCCAGACGGCGGACCGATCACGGTGCGTGACGGCAAGTATGGTCCCTATGTCAACTGGGGCAAGGTCAATGCGACCCTGCCGAAGGGCAAGGATCCGGCAACCGTCACCGTCGAGGAAGCCCTGCTTCTGATCACTGAAAAGGCCGGGGCAAAGGGCACCAAGAAAGCTCCTGCCCGCAAGGCCGCGGCAAAAAAGCCCGCCGCGAAGAAACCAGCCGCCAAAAAAGCGGCAGCGAAAAAAGCTAGTTAAGGACATATCGATTGGCACGCCGTATCTCTCCACCCAAAGGAAAAAAGCGGCCTGCCAGTTCCGCAGAAACCGGGCGCGAGCCCTATCTGCCGGGCCGCGAGGAAATTCTCCAGTTCATCAAGGAGAATCCGGACCGCGCGGGCAAACGCGATATTGCCAAGGCTTTCAATCTCAAGGGTGATGCGCGTATCGGCCTGAAAGATATCCTGCGCGATCTGGCGGATGATGGCCTCGTAGAGAAGCGGGCAAAGCGCCTTGCCGTTCCCGGCAGCCTGCCCAGTGTTGCGGTTCTCGATATTACCGGACGCGATGGCGATGGCGGTTTGATTGCCAAGCCGGCCGAATGGCCGGCCGATCACGAGGACCGGCCACCCACGGTTTTCATCCGTGCCTCGCGCAACCAGAAGGGTCCGACACCCGGTGTCGGCGACCGCGTTCTCGCGCGTATCTTCCAGAGCGCCGATTCGAGCGGTCCGGCCTATACGGCACGTATCATCAAGCGTATCGAGCATCGCAAGGATGCAGTGCTTGGCGTGCTGCGCCATCTCGACAATGGCGAATGGCGGATCGAACCGGTCGAACGGCGGCAGGCGGAGCTTTCCGTCGATCCCAACCAGCTGAACAATGCCAAGGCAAACGACCTCGTTGAAGTTGAGGTGACCAAGATCGGCCGCTACGGACTGCCATTGGCCAGAATCAGCCAGATCATCGGCTCCGTCGCCAGCGAGCGCGCCCTGTCGATGATTGCCATCCACGAGCACGAAATCCCGCACGTGTTTCCTGACAGCGTGATTGCCGAGGCGGAAAAGGCCAAGCCTGCCACCATGGCGCACCGGGAGGACTGGCGGCATATGCCGCTCGTCACCATCGATCCGGCCGACGCCAAGGATCATGACGATGCCGTTTATGCGGAACCCGATACGGACGACAAGAACCCCGGCGGCTTTATCGCAACCGTGGCCATCGCCGACGTTGCGGCTTATGTCACGCCGGAGTCAGCGCTGGACCGGGAAGCGCTGAAGCGAGGCAATTCGGTCTATTTCCCCGACCGTGTCGTGCCGATGCTGCCCGAGCGTATTTCCAACGATCTCTGCTCGCTAAAGGAACTGGTCGACCGCCCGGCCCTCGCCGTGCGCATGACGTTCGGTGCCGATGGCCGCAAGATCTCGCACACCTTCCACCGCATCATGATGCGCTCCCATGCGCGCCTTTCCTATCCGCAGGCGCAGGCGGCCATTGACGGCACGACCGACGACAAGACGGCGCCCATTCTCGACAGCATCCTGAAGCCGGTTTGGGCTGCCTATGCGGTGCTGAAGCGCGGACGCGATGCGCGTGAGCCGCTGGAACTTGACCTGCCGGAAAAGAAGATCCTGCTGACGCCGGAAGGCAAAGTGGACAAGGTGGTGATTCCGCCACGGCTCGATGCGCACAAGCTCATCGAAGAATTCATGATCCAGGCCAATGTCGCTGCCGCCGAAACGCTGGAGCGTAAACGCCAGCCGCTGATTTTCCGCATTCACGATACGCCTTCGCTGGCCAAGCAGGAAATACTGCGCGAATTCCTGCGCACGCTGGATATTTCCCTGGCACGGGGCGCGGAGCTGCGCCCGAACCAGTTCAACCATATTCTCAAACGCGTCGAAGGCAGCGACCAGCAGGAGCTGGTCAATCAGGTTGTCCTGCGTTCGCAATCCCAGGCTGAATACAACCCTGAAAATATTGGCCACTTCGGCCTCAACCTGCAGAAATATGCGCACTTCACCTCGCCGATCCGCCGCTATGCCGATCTGATCGTGCACCGCGCGCTGATCACGGCACTGGGCCTTGGACCTGACGGGATCACCCACAAGGAAGAGGAAGACCTGCCTGAAATCGCCGCGCTGATTTCCACCTCAGAACGGCGCGCCATGGCGGCCGAACGCGATACGGTCGACCGGCTGATCGCCCATCATCTGGCAGACAAGGTTGGCAGCAGTTTTCAGGGCCGCATATCAGGTGTGACCAAGGCCGGGCTGTTCGTTGCGCTTGCGACATATGGTGCCGATGGCTTTATTCCCATTTCAACTCTCGGCGATGATTACTATCTTTACGATGAAACCAACCATGCCCTTTCGGGTGAAAGAAGCGGCAAAGGCTTCCGGTTGGGCGATATCGTCGATGTGCGCCTGATCGAAGCCCTGCCGGTAGCGGGCGCATTGCGTTTCGAGATGCTGACCGAACCGCACGACGTTCCAAGCGGTGTTCGCTCGCACCACAAGGCCAAGCGGTTTACGCGCGGCAACCAGAAACGTCCTGGCGGGTTTTCCCGCGGCGGGCGAAGAGGCAAGGGATGACGGAACAGATTTTTGGCGCAGATACTGCCCCGGCAAGACCCAAACGTCTGGTGGGTCAGGCCATGTGGCGCGGTTTTCGCGGCCGCTGCCCCCATTGCGGTGAAGGCAAACTGTTCCGCGCTTTCGTCAAATCAGTCGACCGGTGTGCCGTCTGCGGCGAAGACTATACCCATCAGCAAGCTGATGATTTTCCTGCTTATATAACCATCACAATTGTAGGCCATATTGTGCTGGGTGGATTCCTTGCGGTGGAAACGCTCGTCCTGCTCTCCATGTGGGTGCATCTGGCAATTTGGGCTCCGCTGACAGTGATCATGTCAATTGCTCTGCTTCAACCCATAAAGGGCGCTATCATTGGATTGCAATGGGCCAATTACATGCATGGTTTCGGCGGCGAAACCGATGAACTGGAACCGCCGGAACGGTGACATGATGCCATTGAGTGATCTCGACAAATCCGCGTCTGACGAGGCTGCAAAGACAAATGTCCGTCTGCGGCCGCGCGATGCCGCATCGCTTCTGCTCATTGACCGCTCGGGCAAGGATGTGCGCATTCTCATGGGCCGCCGTCACATGCGCCATGTCTTCATGCCGGGGAAGTTCGTTTTTCCCGGCGGGCGCACGGAACGTGCCGATGGCCGGATTGCCGCGATCGGCGAGCTGACACCGGCTGACGAGCGCAATCTGCTGAAAGGCATGGGCACACGCCCCAGCATCCAGCGCTGCCGCGCCCTCGCCCTCTCGGCCATTCGCGAGACCTATGAGGAAGCCGGGCTGTTCCTCGGCAAACGCGCGCCTGCCGCCACGATCAATTACCCTGACTGGGCCGCCTTCGTCGAGCGCGGCATCCTGCCTGATCTTTCCGCATTGCGCTATTTCGCCCGGGCCACCACGCCGCCCGGCCGCACGCGCCGCTTCGATACCCGCTTCTTCATGGCCTTCCGCGACGCGGTGGCCGACAGCCTGCCCGAGGGAACGGGACCGTCGCTTGAGCTTGAGGAACTGTGCTGGCTCCCCTTCAATGAAGCCCTGAAACTGGACATTCCGACGATCACCCGCGCCATTATCCAGGAAGCGCAGGTGGTTCTCGAAGCCAATCCCACGCTGCAACCCGGCCATACCGTCGTTCAGTACGCCATGAAATACGGGCGCTTCGTCCGAGAGGTTTTCTAGTGGATTCCATGCAGCAATCAACGGACACGATCGTCGTCCGGTCATCGTGGCGCGCCCTTGTTGCGGCCATCGCCACGATCAGCGCCGTCGGTGTCGCCATCGGTCTTGGCATTCCGCTGCTTAGCGTCATCCTGGAAAATCGCGGCCACTCCGCCACGATGATCGGTCTGAACGCGGCGGTCGCCGGTATCGCCTCGATCGTTGCGGCCCCCTTCGCCGCCTCCATAGCCGCACGGCTCGGGGTTGTTCCGACATTGCTGATCATGCTTCTGATCGGCGCCTGTTCCTTCTTCGGCTTTTACGTCTTCAGCGATTTCTGGGTCTGGGTTGTCCTGCGCGTCTTCCTGCATTTTGCCCTGACCATGCTGTTCATCCTGTCGGAATACTGGATCAACACCGCTGCCCCGCCGGAAAAGCGCGGGCTGGTGCTCGGGGTCTATGCAACGGTGCTGTCCATGGGTTTTGCACTTGGGCCATGGCTGTTTTCGCGCATCGGCAGCACCGGCATCACTCCGTTCGCCGTCGGCTTCGGTATTATTATCTTTGCCATGCTGCCTGTCCTGCTCGCGTGGAAGGAGAGTCCTGACTTTCACGAAGAAGAGCACGTTCCCTTCGCGCCGTTCATCTGGGCCGTGCCGACGGCAACGGCGGCCGTGTTCGTCTTCGGCGCCGTGGAAACCGGCGGCTTTGCGCTGTTTCCCGTCTACGGCGCACGCATCGGCTACAGCGAGGCGGATGCCGCCCTGCTCCTGACCACGATCGGTCTTGGCAATGTGCTGATGCAGATACCCATCGGCCTGTTGAGCGATCATGTGCAGGATCGCCGCAAGATCCTACTGGTCTGCGCGCTGGTGGGACTGGCGGGCATGTGCATCCTGCCGTTCATTACCGCGAACTGGTATCTGGTGGCCGGGCTGTTCTTCATCTGGGGCGGCGTCGTTGCCGGGCTCTATACGGTCGGCCTCGCGCATCTGGGCTCACAGCTCACCGGGCGCGAACTCGCCTCGGCCAATGCTGCTTTCGTCTTCTGCTATGCTGTCGGCATGCTCGTCGGCCCGCAGGCATTGGGCCTTGGTATGGATGCGATGGGTCCCGGCGGATTCGCCGTGTCGCTGGCAATATTCTTCGCCGGGTACGCGCTTTTGGTCGGCTCGCGGCTGATAAGACGCAGGAACTAGCTTGACTTTTCGGCGGGTGTTGGTACATGTCCGCCTGAATTTCCGCTTATAGCCACGTTGTTGGACTGAACGGCGGTCCTCTTCTAATAAAGACAGGTAAACTGAAAATGGCTAAGGCTGCAAATATCAAGATCAAGCTTCTGTCGACCGCTGATACCGGTTTCTTCTACGTAACGAGCAAGAACAGCCGTACGAAGACAGAGAAGTTCTCTTTCCGCAAGTACGACCCTGTTGTACGCAAGCACGTTGAATTCAAGGAAACCAAGATCAAGTAATCCTGGATTTTCCCGCACGATCAGAATGCCGCCTTCGGGCGGCATTTTTGTTTCCGGGTTGGCAATTCGATTCGCCCTCTTCCCGCCTGATGCGCCTTGGGGATTTGATCCGGCTCGTTCGCAAAACGCGATTTTATCTGGACGAATTTGCTTCAGAGGTTCTCTTTGAATCAACCCGCCCTACGCGGCCTCGGATACAACCTTGTTGCGTCCGGATGCCTTGGCACCGTAGAGCGCCTCATCGGCACGCTTCAGCATATTCTGCACCGTATCATCCTTCGACTGCACACTGGCAATGCCGATGCTGATGGTCACCGGTACGCTGGTGATACCGTCATCGACAAAGAACGGCGTCGAGGCCACTTCCCGCCGGATACGCTCGGCGACGATGGCCGCCATGGTCAGATCCGTATCGGGCATGACGATAAAGAATTCTTCCCCGCCATAGCGGCTGGCAAGGTCGCTGCCGCGCACATTGCGGCGCAGACGGCGGGCAAACTCGCGCAAAACCTCATCCCCGCCATCATGTCCATGGGTGTCATTGATCAGCTTGAACCGGTCGATATCCGTCATCAGGATCGACAGCGGCCGGCGGCGGTCCACCGCACGCTTGAACAGGGTTGCAAGGTGCGTCTCCAGATAGAGCCGGTTGTGCAGACCGGTCAGGCTGTCGGTGACGGCCATCTCGTAGGTTTTGACCACACTGGCGCGCAGGCCGTCATGATAGGCTTTGCGCCGCAGTTGCGTGCGCAAGCGAGCCAGCAATTCGTTGGAATTGAGCGGACGAACCACGTAATCATTGACACCAAGTTCCAGCGCGCGCCGGATCTTCGGCTCCTCGCCTTGATCCGCAACGAATATGATCGGCATCGACCGTGTATTGTCGAGTGAGCGCAACTGCGCACAAATTCGCAAAGGATCGTAATCGGTAAAGCTCGAAGCAATGATAAGGCAGTCATGATTGCCCTGAATGGCGTCGAAAAAACCTGTCTGTGGGTCGGTTTGAACATCGACAGTGCATTCGTCAGCCAGCACCGTTCTGATTCGCTCGACACTGGCAGGCCGCTCGTCGATCAGCAATACCTTGGCATCCCGGCCTATGGCTTCGATACCGCTGGGAAAACGCAGGATGGATTCAAGACCGACGTCGCGGGTGGTTGCCACCCGCAAACGCAGTTCGTCAGTCAGGTTTTTCAAACGCACCAGGCTCTTCACCCGGGCGAGCAGCTGGAGATCATTGACCGGCTTGGTCAGAAAATCATCCGCGCCAAAATTCAGGCCGGTGATCCGGTCCATATCCTGATCGAGCGCCGTCACCAGAATAATCGGAATATGCGCGGTGTCGGGCTGGGACTTCAGCCGGCGGCAGACCTCAAACCCGTCCATACCCGGCATCATGATGTCGAGAAGGATGACATCGACGCTGTTGTTCTCACAGAACTCGAGCGCTTCATAGCCGTTCGAGGCGGTGACGACTTCATAATATTCGGCGCTCAGCCGCGCTTCGAGAAGCTTCACGTTGGCTGGGACATCATCCACGACAAGTATGCGGGCCGTCATAGTTCACTTCTCCGGGAAAACAGACGGGTCATGCATCACCAAGATAGGACTTAATGGTTTCGATGAATTTCGGCACGGAAATCGGCTTGGATATATAGGCTTCACACCCGCCCTGCCGGATACGTTCCTCATCGCCCTTCATGGCAAAAGCAGTGACGGCGATGACGGGGATGACATGCAGGTCGTCATCGGCCTTGAGCCATTTGGTGACTTCAAGCCCGGAGACCTCAGGCAACTGGATGTCCATGAGGATCAGGTCCGGGCGATGTTCGCGCGCCAGGTCGAGCGCCTCGAGGCCATTGCGTGTCCGGATGGTTTCATAGCCGCTGGCTTCGATAAGGTCGCGGAAGAGCTTCATGTTGAGCTCATTGTCCTCGACGATCATAACTTTCTTCACCATTGGCCACTTCCCGTTGATCATGCGTGGTGTGGGATTGCCGCCTTGACAAGGCTCCCACCGCAGCATCATTGAATGGATGCATGTGATAGCGTGTTTTGATTGATGAAAAGGTAACTCTTCATACCAGTCAAAAAATGCTGCAGATCATGTTTAACCAAGGCTTTATTGAACATCTTCTTTTGTAGAGATTCAATTGGTCATTAAGCCCTTTGCTTGCAATGGGGGCTCTACAAGACATCAAATGTGAATATTGTTTTTCAAGGGTGTTCTGATGAACACACATTTCGGGACTGACAGGCAGAATGAAACAGCAAATGAGCCTTGAGGATGCGCAGGACCTTGCGATCAATTCTTTGGTCTTTCTGGCACAGGATAATGAATTGCTTCCACGCTTTCTTGCCCTCACGGGCATTACCGCGGATCAAATTCGAGAGGCCGCACAGGAGCCCGGTTTTCTGGCTGGCGTGCTGCAGTTCTACCTTGCGCATGAGCCAACGCTGATGCGCTACTGCGAGGCAACGCAAACCGCCCCTGCGCAGGTTCAGGAAGCGTTGCGGCAGTTGCCGGGCGGACGGCAGGAGGATGTGTATTGAGGCGTAAACGGCTTGCAAGAGGCGTGTCTCTTCAGTAAGTTCGGTATGTTCTATTTATGTTCCGAGCATCATGGCACCCCTCAACGATCCTGAATTTGGATTCTGCCGCGACTGTCTGACAGCGCAGGCGTCTGCCGGGCGCCGATGCCAGCAATGCGGCAGCCCCCGCCTGCTTCGCCACGCGGAGCTATACAGGCTCTCCATTGCGCATGTGGACTGTGACGCATTCTACGCCTCGGTCGAGAAGCGGGATAACCCGGAACTGCGCAACAAGCCGGTTATCATTGGCGGTGGCAAGCGCGGTGTTGTCTCAACAGCCTGCTATGTCGCGCGCATTCATGGCGTGAAATCCGCCATGCCGATGTTCAAGGCGCTGGAAGCCTGCCCCCATGCGGTGGTCATCAGCCCGAACATGGAAAAATATGTACGCGTCGGGCGCGAGATTCGCCAGATGATGCGCGATCTGACACCACAGGTTGAGCCACTGTCGATCGACGAGGCATTTCTCGATCTGTCCGGCACGCAGCGCCTGCACCATGATCCGCCTGTGCGTGTGATGGCGCAGTTTTCCAACCGGGTGGAGAAGGAAATGGGATTGTCAGTTTCGGTTGGCCTCTCCTATTGCAAGTTTCTGGCAAAGATCGCCTCGGATTTTGACAAGCCGCGCGGCTTTTCTGTTATCGGCGAGGCAGAAACGCCCGATTTTCTGCGTGACAAGCCGGTGACCATGATCTGGGGCGTCGGGAAAGTATTTGCTGCCACGCTGGAAAAGGATGGGATTCGTACCATCGGCCAGTTGCAGACCATGGAACTCGGCGCGCTGATGGGCGCTTACGGCACCATGGGTCAACGGCTCTACCAGTTGTCACGCGGCATCGATACGCGCCGGGTGGAACCCGACAGCGAATCCAAGAGCGTTTCGGCGGAAACGACGTTTAACGAGGATATCGGCAGGCTGGAAGAACTTGTTCCGATCCTGCGCTCGCTTTCCGAAAAGGTTTCGCGCCGCCTGAAGGCAGCCGATATTGCCGGCAGGACAGTGGTTCTCAAGCTCAAGTCGAGCGATTTCAAACTGAAAACCCGCAATCGCCAGTTGGCCGATCCGACACAACTCGCCGACCGGATTTTCCGTACGGGATTGGCACTGCTGGAAAAGGAAATTGACGGCACACGGTTTCGCCTGCTCGGTATCGGCGTGAGCGATCTCAGCGACGACGGACGTGCTGATCCGCTTGATCTTGTCGATGTGCAGGCAACAAAGCGTGCTGTCGCGGAGACGGCAATCGACAAGCTGCGTGGAAAATTCGGCAACAATGCCGTCGAGACAGGCTACACTTTCGGCAAGATCAAGCAACGGACAAGGCCGGTTCCGGACGAGATTGAGTGATTTGATTCAGGTATTTGCTGGGTTTGTTTAAGAGATTGAATCCGGTCCTGCTGCAAAGCCATTGGCTCGTGGTTCGTGGTTCGACAAGCTCACCATGAGGGAGAGTGCGCCTCCTCCCTCATGGTGAGCTTGTCGAACCACGAACCGCGCGTAATATCGATGCAAGCTGGCGTAAAGCGGTTACACCATCTCCACGTCAACCACGCCGGGAATAGCCTTCATGGCGCTGGCGACCTGCGGACCGACGCGGTAGCGCTTCGGCAATTCGATCTCTACCTCGCTCGCGCCGTTCTCCTTGATCAGGATGAGTGAGACGATCTGGCCGTCATTCTGCGGGGCGAGATAGGGTGTAATGGCGTTCAGCGGCTCGCTGGAGCGCATGTAAAGCCGCAAGGCCTTCTGCATGCGCGTGGCTTCATCCTCAAGCGACTGGGCCGTCTGGATACGCAGGCTGATGCCCTCCGGCCGGTCTTCGGCCCCGACAGTTACCACAACGGAACGACCCGGCTCCAGGAGATCGCGATACTGGGCCAAAGCCTCGGAAAAGAGCACGGCTTCAAACTGACCTGACGCATCCGAAAACTGGATGATGCCCATCTTGTTGCCGGTTTTTGTCTTGCGTTCCTGCTTGGCCGTGATGGTTCCGGCAAGGCGTCCGGCATTGGCACCGCGTTTGACTGCGGCGGAGAATTCGGCCCAGCTCTGAACCCGCATCTTTTCGAGAATCGGCCGGTATTCATCCAGCGGATGGGCGGAGAGATAAAAACCTGCCGCTTCAAATTCGCGCCGCAGTTTCTCCGCCGAAAGCCATGGTGCCGCGTTGGGAAGCTGCAATCCCTGCGATCCGCCTGATGCCATGCCGCCGAAAATATCCGCCTGCCCGCTCACACTGTCTTCCTGGGTGCGCTGTGCATGGCCGATGATACGGTCGAGACCGGCGATAAGAGCTGGTCTTTCGCGTCCGAAACAATCGAACGCCCCGGCATTTATCAGGCTTTCAAAGACGCGCCTGTTGACGACGCGCGGATCAATGCGCTCGCAAAAATCCTCAAGGCTGGCATAGGCCGTGTCGCCGCGTTTCTCGACAATATGATCAACCGCCGCCTCGCCGACGCCCTTGATGGCGGCCAGCGAATAGAAAATGCGGTTATCACCCACTTCGAACAGGCGGAAGGAAGTATTGACCGAAGGCGTAACGACTTCGATGCCCAGACGCAGCGCTTCGCGGCGGAAATCATTGAGCTTGTCCGTGTTCGCCATATCGTAGGTCATCGATGAGGCGAGGAACTCAACCGGATAATGCGCCTTCATATAGGCAGTCTGGAATGATACGATCGCATAGGCGGCGGCGTGCGACTTGTTGAAGCCATAGTCGGCGAACTTGGCCAGCAGGTCGAAAATGAAGTTGGCCTGCGGCTTGGTCACACCGCGTTCCACAGCACCATCGACGAAGCGCTCGCGCTGCTTGTCCATTTCCGCGCGGATTTTCTTACCCATGGCGCGGCGCAGAAGATCGGCTTCGCCCAGCGTATAGCCGGACATTTCCTGCGCGATCTGCATCACCTGTTCCTGATAGATGATGACGCCCTGGGTTTCCTTGACGAGATGGTCGATCTTCGGATGGATCGACGCCATCTCCTCGTCGCCGTTCTTGCGCGCATTATAGGTCGGGATGTTTTCCATCGGGCCCGGACGATACAGCGCTACAAGCGCGATAATGTCCTCGATCCGGTCGGGTTTCATGCCGATCAGCGCCTTGCGCATGCCGGTACTTTCCACCTGGAACACGCCGACAGTCTCGCCGCGCGACAGCATTTCGTAGCTGAGCTTGTCATCCAGCGGCAGATTGGACAAATCCACGACAATGCCGCGCCGTTTGACCAGATTGACGGCGGTCTGCAGCACGGTCAGAGTTTTCAGTCCGAGAAAGTCGAATTTGACCAGTCCGGCCTCTTCCACCATCTTCATGTTGAACTGCGTCACCGGCATGTCGGAACGCGGATCGCGGTACATCGGCACCAGTTCGGACAGCGGACGGTCACCGATGACGATACCGGCGGCGTGGGTCGAGGCGTGGCGGTAAAGCCCTTCCAGTTTCAGCGCGATGTCGAGGAGGCGCTCGACAACCGGCTCCTTGTCGCGCTCTTCGCGCAAACGTGGCTCGTCCTCGATGGCTTTTGCCAGCGTGACCGGATTGGCCGGATTGGCCGGAACCATCTTGGTCAGGCGGTCCACCTGTCCATAGGGCATCTCCAGCACGCGTCCGACGTCGCGCAGCACGGCGCGCGCCTGCAGTGTTCCGAAGGTGATGATCTGCGCCACCTGATCGCGGCCGTACTTGGCCTGAACATAGCGGATGACCTCGTCGCGCCGCTCCTGACAGAAATCGATGTCAAAGTCGGGCATCGAAACGCGGTCGGGATTGAGGAAGCGTTCGAACAGCAGGGAAAAGCGCAGAGGGTCCACATCGGTGATCGTCAGCGCATAGGCGACAAGGGAGCCCGCACCGGAGCCACGGCCCGGACCCACAGGAATATCATGGGCTTTCGCCCATTTGATAAAGTCGGAAACGATAAGGAAGTAGCCCGGATATTTCATCCGGGTGATGATCGAAATCTCGTATTCCAGACGTTCGGCATATGCTTCGGCCGTGTGGCCATCGGCCATGCCAAGCGTTGCGATGCGGCTTGCCAGGCCTTCCCGGGCCTGCCGGGCCAGTTCGTCGGCTTCTTCCTGGAGGGCGGCTTCGGGATCGTCGCTTTCTCCGGTGAAGCGCGGCAGGATCGGCGCACGGTTCTTCGGATAGTAGGAGCAGCGCAGTGCGATTTCGACCGTATTTTCCAAAGCCTCGGGCAAATCGGCAAACAGCGCAACCATCTCGTCTTCAGTCTTGAGATAATGGTCCGGTGTCAGTCGGCGGCGATCATCGATGGAAAGCAACGAACCGGCCGCAATGGCAAGCAGCGCATCGTGTGCCTCATAATCCGCGCTCTTGGAAAAGAACACGTCATTGGTGGCAACCAGAGGCAGTCCAAGCTCATAGGCAAGCTCGATATGCGTCGCTTCCAAAGCGCGGTCATAACCACGATGGCGTTGCAACTCGACATAAAGCCGGTCGCCGTAGAGCGAGCGCAGAAGGATCAGGCGCTGGCGTGCGCGATCAATACGGTCATCCTTGATTGCCTTGGCGATCGGCCCCTCAGGACCGCCTGAGAGCACAATGATTCCATCGGAAAGCCCCGGCAGCCAGGATGCCGCAACGTGCACCGGATCACCGGCAGGTGTTTCCAGATAGGCACGGCTGACAAGCCTGACGAGATTGGCATAACCTGCCTCTGTTGCAGCCAGCAGCACAAGCGGCGCAAGGCCAAGCGCTTCGCGCCGGTTGGCGCTGCGGCTTTCCTCGGCCTGATCGTGAAAGGCGATATCGAGCTGGCAGCCGATAATCGGCTGCAAACCTGATTTCGAGCCCTTCTGGGCAAATTCGAGCGCACCAAACAGATTGTTGGTATCGGTAATGGCAATGGCGGGACTTTTGTTGGCAACGGCCAGATCAATGACCTTGGCGACCTGCAGCGCGCCTTCCAGCAGGGAATAGGCGGAATGCACCCGCAGATGGACGAAACGAAGCGCCAGCTTTTCCGCGTTGCCTTCGCCGAGTCTGCCCTGTCCGTCTGCCACTGTATCTATCTCCAGAAATTCCGGTGAACGCGCTGATTCACCACCCGCGCATTCTCGGGCAACCACCCAGGAGTGTCCACCTATACTTTGGTGACTGGATCGTGCGACTGTGAACAACCTGTCATGCGCTAGCGAAAGGCCTGTGAATGAGCAACGCATATCCCGAAATATATCTGGTCCGGCATGGTCAAACCGAATGGAGCCTTTCCGGCCAACATACGGGCAGGACCGACATACCGCTGACGCCTGCCGGCGAAGCGGCAGCACGCGCGCTTGCGGGCCGCCTGCACGACCTTTCCTTTTCGGCCGTATGGTCGAGCCCGTCACAACGCGCATCGAAAACCTGCGCCCTCGCCGGATTCGGTTCAGACCGCATCGTCAAGGATGATCTGGCGGAGTGGGATTATGGTGCCTATGAGGGCATCACGACCAAGGCAATTCTTGCAGAACGCCCCGGCTGGCAGCTGTTTCGCGACGGCTGTCCCGATGGCGAATCCGCCCGGGATGTCGGGGCACGTGCCGACCGGATCATCAAAGAGATCCGCGACGCCAATGGCAGAATTCTTATCTTTTCAAGTTCGCATTTCCTGCGCGTCCTTGCGGCCCGCTGGCTGGGCTTGCCGCCCGAAGGCGGCTCGCTTTTCGTTCTGGATACCGCCAGCGTCAGCGTTCTCGGCTATGAACACGATCTGACTGAACCGGTCGTTCGCAGATGGAACCATACATAAGCACGGGTAGAAAGACCGGGATCGCCGATCGCGCCGTCACGATCCCGATTTTTCTAGATAACGCTGACCCACATTGCGAATGTCGCAATAAACAGACTGACTGTAACGAATGACATGACATCCTGGAAAAGTTCGCTCATCGGTAAAACCCTTCTTCGTTTGCTCTATGTCTCTGTTTTGTTCTTTTTTTGTTCCAAAGTCAAGCGTGCAAAACACACCATCAGCGCTATGGTTGTTGATTTCTTAACAGAGGGTAAAACAGACGCGGGACGGCCCAGGATACAGCCTGCAAGCGGACGCAGCCTTAGGCTGCGTCCGCTGCATCAGGGTCAGGAGACCGTGACGATCTTGCCGTCTTTCAGTGTAACGCGGCGATCCATACGGCGGGCAAGTTCCTGATTGTGCGTGGCGATCAACGCTGACAGGCCGGACTGGCGCACGAGTGCCTCCAACGCCTCAAACACATAGGAGGACGTCACCGGATCAAGATTGCCGGTAGGTTCGTCTGCGAGCAGCACAAGCGGGGCGTTGGCAACCGCGCGAGCGATAGCCACGCGCTGCTGCTCACCACCGGAGAGTTCGGACGGGCGATGCGAGGCGCGTGCCCCCACCTTCATGTAGTCAAGCAATTGCTGGGCCCGTTCGGACGCGACACGCGGTTTCATGCCACGAATCATCTGCGGCATCATCACATTTTCAAGCGCGGAAAATTCCGGCAGGAGATGATGAAACTGATAGACGAAACCGACATCATTGCGGCGAATGGCCGTGCGCTCTTCATCGGACAGCGAACCACAGGCACGGCCGTCCAGAATCACGTCGCCATTATCAGGCCGTTCAAGCAGACCCGCCGTGTGCAGAAGCGTCGACTTGCCGGCACCTGATGGGGCGACAAGTGCCACCATTTCACCCTTGCCGAGGGAAAAATTGGCATCATCGAGGATAACGAGTTCCCGGTCGATCTCATTGTACCGGCGGCCGACACTGGTCAGCTGAAGAATAGGCCCGGCTGACATTATTCGTACCTCAAGGCTTCAACAGGATCGAGCTTGGCTGCACGCCAGGCGGGGAAAAGCGTTGCCAGAAATGAAAGGACAAGCGCCATCAGAATAACCGTGAAGGTTTCGTTGAAATCCATCTTGGCGGGCAATGTGCTCAGGAAATAAAGTTCAGGGTTGAACAGGGTCGTACCAGACAACCACGAGAAGAACTGCCGGATACGCTCGACGTTCAGGCAAACGAGGACACCGAGGGCCACGCCGGCAATCGTGCCGGTGACACCGATCGCTGCGCCCGTCATCAGGAAGATACGCAAAACGGAGTTTCGCGTCGCGCCCATGGTACGTAGAATGGCGATATCGCGTCCCTTGTCCTTCACCAGCATGATCAGGCCGGAAATGATATTGAGGGCCGCGACCAATACGATCAGCGTCAGGATCATGAACATGACATTGCGCTCGACCTGGAGTGCCGAGAAGAACGTCACATTGCGCTGGCGCCAGTCGGTGAGCATCAATGGACGCTGTGCAGCATCCTCGATGGGTTTTTTCAACGCGTCGACATTGTCAGGGTTATTGGCAAAGATCTCGATGGATTGGACCTTGCCTTCCTGATTGAAATAAAGCTGGGCCTCATCCAGCGGCATCAACGCGATCGACGCGTCATATTCGGACATGCCGATCTGGAAAATGGCCACAACGGGATAGGATTTGACACGAGGCGAAACACCGAGCGGCGTCACGTCACCGTCCAGCGACATCAGCGTCAGCTTATCACCAATGCCCAAGCCCAGATTTTCCGCCATACGCGTGCCGATGGCTACGCCGCCTGCCTTGTCAAAATTGGCAAACGTACCCTGTTTGACGTTCTTTGCGACGAGTTGCAGCTTGTTGATATCCTCTTCACGCAAGCCGCGCACGAGCGTCCCGGTGCCCTGCCCGACATTGCCCTGTCCAAGCACCTGCCCCTCGATGACAGGGATGGCAAAGGAAACGCCCGGGACCGCATCGATGCGCTTGATCACGTTGTCATAATCGTCAAGCGGCCGATCCATGGGCTGCATGATGACATGGCCATTGATGCCGAGAATACGTGTCAGCAGTTCGCTGCGGAAGCCGTTCATCACAGCCATGACGATAATGAGCGTCGCCACGCCCAGCATGATGCCGGTAAAGGAGAAACCGGCAATCACCGAAATAAACGTTTCCTTGCGGCGGGCGCGCAGATAGCGCCACGCGATCATCCGTTCATAGGCAGAGAACGGCCTGGGACCCGGTTGTACAGCAGTGACGGCCGGTTCAGTCATAGAGTTCCAGCCTGAATGTCAGTGGGGCCTGCAAGCTTGTTGATTGCAGCTTCAATGCTCAGGGTTTCACGCTCACCCGTTGCGCGATCCTTGATTTCGACTTCGCCGGCAGCAACACCGCGCGGACCGACGATCACCTGCGTCGGCAGGCCGATCAGATCCATCTTGGCAAACTTCGCACCCGGCCGGTCCTCGGTATCGTCGAGGAGAGGCTCAAGACCGGCATTGGTCAAGGCTTCGTAGATCTTGGCGGACGCCGCATCGCAACCTTCGTCACCCGGCTTCATGTTGACGATACCCGCGCCGAACGGTGCAACGGATTTCGGCCAGATGATGCCGTTCTCGTCATGGGAAGCCTCGATGATCGCCGCGATGACACGCGACGGTCCGATACCATAGGACCCCATGGAAACCATATGTTCCTTGCCATCAGGGCCGGTGACCTTGGCACCCATGGGCTCGGAATACTTGGTGCCGAAATGGAAAATATGGCCAACCTCGATGCCGCGTGCGGCGAGCTGCTCGGATGAGCCAACCTTATCCCAGGCTGCTTCATCGTGCATTTCGTCCGTCGCCGCATAGGGCGCCGTCCATTTGGTCACGATATCGGCGATCTGCGCGTCATCATCGAAATTGGTATCCGCACCGGGAACCGGCAGATTGAGATAAGCACGGTCGCAATAGACCTGACTTTCACCTGTCTCTGCCAGAATAATGAATTCATGGCTAAGGTCGCCGCCGATGGGTCCCGTATCGGCCCGCATGGGGATGACCTTGATGCCGAGACGCGAGAACGTCCTGAGGTAAGCCACAAACATGCGGTTATAGGCCGCCTTCGCCCCTTCGAAATCCAGATCGAAGGAATAGGCATCTTTCATCAGGAATTCGCGTGAACGCATGACGCCGAAGCGCGGACGGCGCTCGTCGCGGAACTTCCACTGGATATGATAAAGATTGAGCGGCAAGTCCTTGTAAGACTTCACGTAAGCGCGGAAAATCTCGGTGATCATTTCCTCGTTGGTCGGGCCGAACAGCATTTCGCGGTCGCCACGATCCTTGATGCGCAGCATCTCGTCGCCATAGGCGTCATAACGGCCGCTTTCACGCCACAGATCAGCGGACTGGATCGTCGGCATCAGCAATTCGATCGCGCCGGAACGATTCTGTTCCTCGCGAATGATATTGGATACCTTATTGAGAATACGCAGCCCTGCCGGCAGCCAGGCATAGATGCCGGCCGATTCCTGACGGATCAGGCCGGCACGCAGCATCAGCCGGTGCGAGACGATTTCCGCCTCTTTAGGATTCTCTTTCAGGATAGGCAGAAAATAACGGGAAAGCCGCATTGAGATCACCAAATTGAAACACAGCCTGAATGCTTGAAGAATCAGGCAAAACCAAGTGCAAAGTTAGCGTATAATCCAAAAATCGTCGCTGATTTCCGGAAAGGATCATGCGCCACCACAAGTGTCGTTGCGCCCAGCACAACCCTTGTGAATCCGCGACGCAGCAATGTTTCTTAGCGGCTTAACGGCGGGTTGGGAACCCGCCAACGCCAAATGACACGCCTCAGATTTGTGACACTTTTGTTACGTTGCCAGATTTGTAAGCAAAAAATGACTGTATCGAATATTTTTCGTGACATTTCGAAGGCAGTCCGCTATTTTTTTAATCATAATGAGAAAGTAAGAATAATTCTGCTTTCCAGCGCGGTCAAAGTCTTGGGAGGATGTGACCCTGGCGCGGTAATACGCAGCCACCACGCAAGTGGAATAGGGTCAGACGCGATCTAACAATGCAAGGCGAAAGCCTTGCATTTTTTTTGTCTTGTCGTGAGAATACAACGGGTTACCAAACGATTTTAAACTTGAATTATTATACAGCTATTCTTGATCAGACTATTACGATGCTATCTTCGAACTACTTGCGCACCCCATACATCCTCCACACTGGCGATTTCCGTTGAGGATTTGATTTTCTGTGTCCAGACTAATGAATCCAAAACTGCAGAAACCGCACCGCCGGGTCCCCATCTTGATTCGCAGCATTTCATCATTATGAAGCGGCACACGACTGGTGCCGTAATGTTCAGCTCAGGTTCGTCTGCTAAATCGTCGCTGCAGGATCAGTGCGCCATTCGTGGGGATTGGCGCGTCTGCGACATTCACTGTTCGGGGACGAACCATGGCAGAAGACAGACACGGCGCGGTCACGCCCCGCAAGCGCAGCATATGCGTCAGCACGATCACGCGTAATCGCCCGCGCATGCTGCAGAACCTCCTGACCTCCTATGCAGCAATGCGCGTTCCAGAAGGGGTGGACCTGCATTTTCTCATCGTTGAAAACAACGGGGAAGCCACACTTCAGGCCATTGTCGAGCATTTTCGTTCGGCCGTGCCGGATCGATCCGTTCAGTATGAGGTCGAACCGCGGTTGGGCATTGCGTCCGCCCGCAATCGCGCACTGGAATGTGCACTGGTCGGCAATCACGACGTGATGACCTTCGCCGATGACGATGAGCAGGTTGAACCGGGCTGGCTGATTGAGTTGCTCGCCGAACGGGACAGATCCGATCTGGATATCGTCGGCTCGCCGGTGCGTTGTGCACCTATTGCTCCCGATTCCTCTTTTTCGGCAAAACTGGTCTGGGCGGGCCTTGACCGGCGCAACCAGCACAGCGAGCGGAAGGCCCTTTGGCGCCGTGGAAGAAACGAAGCGCATAAAATACTGCTGGCAACAGGAAGCTGGATGGGCAACCTCGACTTCTTCCGGCGTACCGGCCTGCGCTTTGACAACACACTTGGTCTGGCTGGCGGCGAGGATTGGCGCCTGTACAGGGAGGCGCTGAAGCGTGGTGCAAGAACCGGCTGGACGCCGCATGCCATCGCCTACGAGACCGTGCCCATGGACCGCCTGACGCTGCATTATCATTTCTGCCGGAATCGGGACAACAGCGCGGTTGAGACCTGCGCCAAACTCGCCCATCGCCGGGCGGCGACGGTGTTGCGCATTCCCGGCTCACTTGCCGGGAGAATTTTCAAGCTTTGCAGCTATGCCATCACCGCGCCGTTCATCCCGAGTGAAGCGCTTATCCGTCTCGCATCCTGCATGGGCAGTATTGCCGGCATCTGCCAGGGATGTCTTGGCAAGACATCATCGCATTACCGGCATACGACGGGATCTTGAAGGTTGAACGGTGAATGCTGGAGAAGTTTCCCGTTGGCATCAGCATGGTGCGTGGTTCGACAAGCTCACCATGAGGGAGAGTGGTGGCTCTCCATGAGGAACTTGGGCGGCTGCATGCAATCGGATGCATTGCAGAATATAGCACCCTGCAATCCTCACTCTCCCTCGTGGTGAGCTTGTCGAACCACGCACCAAGCGGAATGCCTATACGAGCAAAAGTCGATTTTGGGCACAATTTAATCGAGTTTCGGAAAGAAAACCGGAATGTCATCGACACCAAAACCGAGTTTCTGGTTCACGATGTAGAAGATCGCAAAGATAACGGCTGAGATAAGCGTGGTGATTACAAACACCCGCCCCATGCGATGTTTATGCGGGGCGCTGGCTGTGGTGCCAAGCGTAACGTCGTCTTCATCAGCCTGGGTGCGCAGACCAATCGGAAGAACGGTGAACAGGGTCAGCCACCAGAAGATGAAATAGATCGCCATTCCAGTCGCGATAGGCATGTCAGACTTGCTCCAGTTCGATCAGCGTCCCGTTGAAATCTTTCGGGTGAAGAAAGAGAACCGGTTTGCCGTGGGCGCCAATTTTGGGTTCGCCATCACCCAGAATACGGGCACCCTGCTGTTTTAGCTGATTTCGCGCCGCAAGAATATCGTTCACTTCGTAGCAGACGTGATGCATGCCGCCAGACGGGTTTTTCGCAAGAAAAGCCGCGATCGGCGAATCCGCATTCAAAGGCTCGAGAAGCTCGATCTTGGTGTTCCCGACGTCGATGAAAACAACCGTCACTCCATGCTCCGGCAGAACCTGCGGCTCCGTGAGTTTGGCACCGAGCGTATCGCGATAGACCGCAGACGCTGCGGCGAGATCCGGTACAGCGATAGCGACATGGTTCAGGCGGCCAAGCATCGCTTACCTCACGTACGGGTTACGAACACGGTGACGATCGGCTTCTTACCCCACACCTCGTTTGAGGCAGCACGGACGGCGCGGCGAACCGCCTCGCGGACCATCGCCAGATCCTTGCGCTTTTCGCGTGGAATGCTCTGCACCGCACCAACGGCCGCATCGTACAGCAGATCTTCAATCAGTTCGCCCTCGCGATCGTTCTCCGGCAGACCGACTGGCACCACTTCGGGGTCTTCAACGATATTGAACTTGGCGTCCAGCAGCATCGACACGGCGACATGGCCAACGTAGGACAATTTGCGGCGGTCAACGATGCCGATTTCTTCCTCGTCGCCAATCAGCTTGCCATCCTTGATCAAACGACCAAAGGGGGCCTGATCGATGATTTCCGCCCTGCCCGGTGCCAGCCGCAATATATCGCCATTGCGCACCTGCGGCACCTCGGGAATTCCCGCCATAGCGGCAAGTGAACCCTGTGCCACGAGATGGGCGGCCTCGCCGTGAACAGGCACGAGAATGCGCGGGCGCACCCATTCATACATGCGCTTCAGCTCGTTGCGGCGGGGATGGCCCGAGACGTGCACCAGCTGATCATCATCGGAGATGATATGAATGCCCTGCTCGATCAGGAGATTTTTCGTCTCGATGATGGGCTTTTCGTTGCCGGGGATCGTGCGCGAGGAATAAATGACCGTGTCGCCTGCCGACAGCGCCACATTGCGCATCTCATCGCGGGCAAGTTTGGCAAGCGCGGCGCGGGACTCGCCCTGGCTGCCGGTGAGGATAATGACGATGTTCTCACGGGGAATGAACCCGTAGTCCTCTTCCGACAGGAATTCCGGAATACCGTCGAGATAACCCAGTTCGCTGGCCACATCGATCATGCGCTTCATCGACCGGCCGAGCACCAGAACCTGACGCCCGGCATCGCGTGCGGCAATCGCAATGGAACGGATACGCCCGACATTGGACGAGAACGTCGTGATCGCCACGCGGCCACGGGCATTCTCGATGATATCCCGCAGGCTGTCTCCGACTTCGCGTTCAGAGGGCGATTCACCTTCGCGCAGCGCGTTGGTGGAATCGCACATCATGGCCAGAACGCCTTCATCGCCGAGTGCACGGAAACGTGCTTCGTCGATCAACGGTCCCAATGATGGTTCAGGGTCCATCTTCCAGTCACCCGTGTGAATCACGGTGCCCAGCGGCGTCTTTATCGCCAATGAGACCGGTTCAGGGATCGAATGGGTGACCGCGAGCGCTTCGAACTCGAAGGGGCCAACGTTGAATTTCTCTCCGGCGCGATAAATCGTGACCGGAATATCCGGCGCCCCCGGTTCCGACTGGCGTTTTGCGTCGAGCAATCCGGCGGTGAACGGCGTTGCGTAGACAGGCACATTCAGCATCGGCCACAGGTCGAGCAGCGCGCCGTAATGGTCTTCGTGGGCATGTGTGATCACAATGCCTTTGAGATTATGCCGTTCAGCCTGCAGAAAACGGATATCGGGAAGCACAAGATCAGCGCCTGGAAGATCCGGTCCGGCAAAGGTGACGCCCATATCGACGACGACCCATTCGCGTTTGTGCCCGGGGCCATAGCCATACAAGGCCAGATTCATCCCGATTTCACCAACACCGCCTAAAGGCAGGAACACAAGCTCCGCCTGATCGGAATTTGCCATTTATACTCCTTACAACCGGCTATCCGGCACTTGCCGATGCAACTGCTCCGAAATGAACATCGCCGGCAGCAATCTTCACCCGTTCTCCATCATTATCGCGTATGACGAAACGGCAGTCTTCGTCAATTGTTTCGAATATACCACGCAACACTGCGCCGTCGACACGTACGGCAACTTCGCTGCCAATTCCTGCCGCCCGCTTGAGCCAGCGCTTGCGAATATCCGCAAGACCCCGCCCCTCGTTCCAGATTCGGCTGTTTTCTTCCCACGCATCGGACAGAGCCAGAAACAATGTCTCCGCGTCGCAGGTAGCGCCCAGCTTAGCCAGCGACGTTGCGGGATACGGCACATCCTCGGGGTAAGCAACCACGTTGACGCCAATGCCAATCACGATGGCAAAGCGACCATCGGGTAATTGGGTCGATTCAAGCAGAATACCGGAGAGTTTTGCACCATTGGCCAGAACATCGTTCGGCCATTTCAACTCGATCTGCATGGGCTCTTTACGGGAGCCTGCACCATCCACGCCGACGGCAATATTGGCCTGCGGGCAAACCGCGTCAAGCGCGTCCGCAAGGGAAAGCCCGGCGACGAAGCCAAGCGTTGCCGCCGTCTTCAGTTCGAAACTGCCGACAACGAGCAATGACGCCGCAAGGTTACCGTGGGACGTAGCCCAGGCACGGCCGCGACGGCCGCGCCCGCTTTCCTGCTTCTTGGAAACAATCCACAGCCGACCGGGATCGCCCGACTGGGCACGCTCCAGAGCAATGGCATTGGTCGAGCCGACCGTGTCAAAAGCCTCAAGCCTGAAACCGTTTTGCTGCGCCAGTGGCGAGAGCGAGAATCCCATTGATCAGGGTTCCCGGCCTCAGAAGAACGTCTTGGCGGCAGCTTCCGCATAGGTGCTGACTGGTCCGCCGATAAGGACATAGAGCAGTGTCAGCAGACCTGAAACACCAAGCACGAGACGCAGTTCACCGGCAACCGGCACGAATTCGCCGACCGGTTCATCGAACCACATGATCTTGATGATGCGCAGATAATAGAACGCGCCCACAACCGAAGCGACGATGCCGATGATAGCAAGCGCATAAAGATTGGCCTGCATCGCCGCAAGGAACGTGTACCACTTGCCCCAGAACCCGGCGAGCGGCGGAATGCCGGCCAGCGAGAACATCAGGATGGTGAAGATCGTCGCCATGATCGGATTGGTCCGGGACAGTCCTGCCAGATCCTCGATCAGTTCAACGTTGCCGTGTTTGCGGCGCATGGCCAGAATGAAGGCAAACACACCCAGTGTCGTGATCAGATAGATCAGCATGTAAATCGCGACGCCGCGCACACCGACCTGCGTACCCGCAGCCAGGCCAACAAGCGCATAGCCCATGTGGCTGATCGAGGAATAGGCCATCAGGCGCTTGATGTTGCGCTGGCCGATGGCAGCGAATGCCCCCAGAACCATCGACGCTATGGCGATGAAAACGATGATCTGCTGCCAGTCATGAGTGATCGGCTGGAATGTTTCGACGGCAACGCGGGTCAGCAACGCCATGGCTGCCATCTTTGGCGCAGTCGCAAAGAAGGCTGTAACCGGGGTTGGTGCCCCTTCGTAAACGTCAGGCGTCCACATGTGGAACGGCACGGCGGAAATCTTGAAAGCAAGGCCGGCAAAGATGAACACGAGACCAAACACAACACCGAGCTGACGCTCACCGCCCGCCAGCGCCTGTGCGATACCTTCAAAGCCGGTGTGGCCAGTAAAGCCGTAAACAAGCGAAATACCGTAGAGCAGCATGCCTGATGACAGCGCGCCGAGCACGAAATACTTCAGGCCAGCTTCTGTCGAACGTGCACTGTCGCGGTTGATTGCAGCGATAACGTAAAGCGCCAGGGACTGCAGCTCGAGGCCGAGATAGAGCGACAGCGTATCGTTGGCCGAGATCATCAGCAGCATGCCAAGCGTCGACAGCAGGATGAGGATCGGAAATTCGAACTTGTCGAATTTTTCTGCCTTGGCAAAGCCCACCGACATAACAAGCGTCACAATGGAACCGACCAGTGTCAGCACTTTCATGAAGCGCGAGAACGGATCCGAGACAAAGGCGCGGCCGAAGACATGGCCATCATGCGGGAACAGGACAACGAGCGCCAATGCTGCAAGCAGCACGGCAACCGCCAGCCCGTTGACCACGGAATTCGCCCGTTCACCGGAGAAGGCCCCGATCATCAGTAGAGCCAAAGCTCCCACTGCGATGAGCAGTTCAGGAGCCATAAGCGTCAAGTTGGCAATCATGTCGGTCTGCATCGGCCTTGGCCTCTTCCTGCTATTTCAGCGCCAGCGTGGCGGCTGCGGACAGCGCGTTATTGTATTGATTGATAAGGGCGTGAACCGAGCTCGCCGTCGCATCGAAAACGGGCATCGGATAAACACCGTAGAAAATCGTAAGGATCACCAAGGGGTAGACGACCAGCTTTTCGCGCGGCGACATATCCAGAAGTGACTTCAGGCTTTCCTTGTCCAGTGAACCGAACACGACGCGGCGATAGAGCCACAGCGCATAGGCGGCCGAGAAAATCACGCCTGTTGTTGCAAACAGCGCAACCCAGGTGTTGACCCGGAAGACACCGAGCAAGGTCAGGAATTCACCGATGAAGCCCGATGTGCCCGGCAGGCCGACATTGGCCATCGTCAGGATCAGAAACACCACCGCATATTTCGGCATATTGTTCACAAGGCCGCCATAGGCAGAGATTTCACGGGTATGAGTCCGGTCATAGACAACGCCAACGCAAAGGAACAGTGCGGCTGAAACAAGACCGTGCGACAGCATCTGGAACAACGCGCCTTGAATACCCTGCTCGTTGGCCGCGAAAATACCCATGGTCACGTAGCCCATGTGGGCGACAGAGGAGTAAGCGATCAGCTTCTTGATGTCTTCCTGCATCAGCGCAACCAGCGACGTGTAGACGATGGCAACAACCGAAAGGGTGTAGATCAATGGCGCGAAGTCCGCTGACGCGACCGGGAACATCGGCAGCGAGAAGCGCAGGAAACCATAGCCGCCGAGCTTCAACAGAATGCCTGCCAGAATGGCCGACGCAGCCGTCGGTGCTTCCACGTGCGCATCCGGCAACCAGGTATGAACCGGCCACATCGGCATCTTCACGGCAAAGGACGCGAAGAATGCCAGCCACAACCATGTCTGCATGGAAACAGGGAAAGAATGCGCGAGCAATGTCGGAATGTCAGTCGTGCCAGCCTGCCAGTACATAGCCATGATGGCCAGCAGCATCAGTACGGAGCCGAGAAGCGTGTAGAGGAAGAACTTGAAGCTGGCATAAACGCGGCGCTTGCCACCCCAGACACCGATGATGATGAACATCGGCACCAGCACAGCTTCGAAGAATACGTAGAACAGCACGATATCCAGCGCGCAGAACACGCCGATCATCAGTGTTTCGAGCACAAGGAATGCAATCATGTATTCCTTGACGCGCGTCTGGATAGCTTCCCAGCTGGCCAGAATGCACAGCGGCATGAGGAATGTCGTCAGGATGACGAACAGCATCGAAATGCCGTCCACGCCCATATGATAGGAAATTCCGGAGTCGAGCCAGGCTAGTTTTTCCACGAACTGGAAACCGGCATGGCCCTTGTCGAAATAGTACCAGATCGGCAGGGAAAGCAGGAATGTGATGACTGTCGTCCACAGTGCCACGTTGCGGATATTCCGCCGCGCGGATTCACTGTCATCCCGGATCAGAAGGATCAGGAATGCACCGACCAATGGCAGGAAGGTAACAGTCGATAGAATTGGCCAGTCGGTCATCAGAAGTTGCTCCCGAGCATCATCCACGTGACGAGTGCGGCGACCCCAATGAGCATCGCGAACGCATAGTGATAGAGGTAACCGGTCTGCAGGCGCACCACGCGGCTGGTGATATCCACGACCCGCGCCGAAATACCATCCGGACCATGGCCGTCAATCAGCCAGCCATCGCCCTTCTTCCAAAGGAACTTGCCAAGAGCCTTGGCCGGACGCACGAACAGGAAGTCGTAGAGTTCGTCGAAGTACCACTTGTTGAGCAGGAACTGGTAGAGACCGCGATGCTGCTCGGCAAGCCGGACTGGTGTCTGCGGCGAGCGGATATAGAAGTACCAGGACAGGATGAAGCCTGCGAGCATCGCAATGAACGGCGAGGCAGCAACCAGAGCAGGCACATGGTGATGCAGCTCGAGGATCTCGTTTTCCTTGCCTGTAAACAGCGCGCCCTTCCAGAACTCGGCATATTCATGGCCGAAGAAATATTCGCGGAAGACGACACCGGCAAACAGTGCACCGATGGCCAGGATGAACAGTGGCACCAGCATGACATAAGGCGATTCATGCACATGATGCATGACGTCGTGCGACGCACGCGGCTTGCCATGGAACGTCATGAAAATCAGGCGCCATGAATAGAAACTGGTGAACAATGCTGCAATCACCAGCAGGATGAAGGCATAGCCGGCAGCCGGGCTTGTCGAAGCATAGGCCGACTCGATAATCGCATCCTTGGAGAAGAAGCCTGCGGTACCGATCGACGTACCGGGGATACCGAGGCCGGTCAGGGCGACCGTACCGATAACCATCATCCAGTAGGTTTGCGGGATCAGCTTGCGCAGACCACCCATGTGACGCATGTCCTGCTCGTCGGAAACGGCGTGAATGACCGAACCGGCACCAAGGAACAGCAGGGCCTTGAAGAAGGCGTGCGTGAACAGGTGGAAAATGGCGGCGCCATAGGCACCAAGACCAAGCGCCACGAACATGTAACCGAGCTGCGAGCAGGTCGAATAGGCGATGACGCGCTTGATGTCGTTCTGCACCAGACCGACGGTAGCCGCAAAGAAGGCAGTCGTTGCACCGACAATGGTAACCACGATCAGTGCCGTATGCGACAGTTCGAAGATTGGCGACAGGCGGGCAACCATGAACACGCCTGCGGTCACCATCGTTGCGGCATGGATCAGCGCGGATACAGGTGTCGGACCTTCCATGGCGTCAGGCAGCCAGGTGTGCAGCAGGAACTGCGCGGACTTGCCCATCGCACCCATGAACAGGAGCAGACAGGCAACCGTAATCGCTTCCTGCTTGCCAAGGGCATAGCCGAGGAAATTCAGGACGACCTTGCCATCCCCTGCTCCCTCTGCCGGAAGATACTGGGCAGCGGACTGGAACAGCGTATCGAACTGAACCGTATCAAACAGGACGAACAGCGAGAAAATACCAAGAAGAAAACCGAAATCGCCGACGCGGTTGACGATGAACGCCTTCATTGCAGCGGCATTGGCCGATGGCTTCTTGAACCAGAAACCGATGAGCAGGTAGGACGCGAGACCCACGCCTTCCCAGCCGAAGAACATTTGGACCAGATTGTCGCCGGTCACCAGCATCAACATGGCAAAGGTGAAAAGCGAGAGATAGGCGAAGAAGCGCGGCCGATGCGGATCGTGATGCATATAGCCGATCGAATAGGTATGGACGAGCGCCGACACCGTGTTGACGACGATCAGCATGACGGCGGTCAGCGTATCGATGCGCAGGGCCCAGTCGAAGCTCAGCGAGCCGGACTCAACCCAGTGCAGAACCGGAATCTTGAATGCTTCGCCATGACCAAGTGCGACGGTTGTGAACGCGACCCACGAGAGGACCGCAACCACGATCATCAGACCTGTTGTGACATACTCGCTCGCCTTCGCGCCGATGGACGAGCCGAACAGACCCGCGATCAGAAAGCCGAGCAGCGGAAGGAAGACAATCGCCAGATACAGCATGCCCCCGTCAACCTTTCATCATGTTGACGTCTTCCACGGCAATCGATCCACGATTGCGGTAGAACACGACGAGAATAGCCAGACCAATGGCAGCTTCAGCGGCAGCAACGGTCAGGACAAACAATGCAAACACCTGTCCAACCAGATCACCCAGAGCGGCCGAAAAGGCCACAAAGTTCAGGTTGACGGCGAGCAGGATCAATTCGACCGACATCAGGATGACGATCACGTTCTTACGATTGAGGAAGATACCGAAGATCCCCATCGTGAACAGCAGCGCGGAAACTGTCAGATAATGTGCGATACCGATTACCATCATCAAATCCCCTTGCCCGTTTCGACCTTTTTGATCTCGATAGCAGTCTCGGGCGTCCGTCCGACCTGCTGCGAAATGTTCTGGCGCTTGACACCTTCCTTGTGGCGCAGCGTCAGCACAATCGCGCCGATCATGGCGACCAGAAGCACGAGACCGGCAATCTGGAAGTAGTAGATGTAATCCGTGTAGAGAATATCGCCGAGCGCAGCAGTGTTGGTGCGCGTGGCGATGTCAGGCGTCGGCTGAACAACCACACGGCCAATGCTTGGTGCGAAGACCGAGCCACCAAGAACGATGATCAGCTCTGCCGCCAGGATGATGCCGACGAGCGCACCGATCGGCGCGTACTGCAGCGCGCCGCGCTTCAGTTCGGTGAAATCCACGTCCAGCATCATCACAACGAAGAGGAACAGAACCGCGACCGCGCCGACATAAACGACGAGAAGGATCATCGCCAGGAATTCAGCACCGGTCAGCAGGAAAAGTCCCGCCGCATTGAAGAAGGCGAGGATAAGAAACAGCACGGAGTGCACGGGATTACGCGCCGCAATCACCATGAACGCACTGGCGACGGTGATGAAGGCGAATAGGTAAAAAAACGCCGCCGCAATACCTGTCAGCATGGGTTCCCCCGATTTCCATTCCGGCAGACTGTTCTGCCATTTTAAAAGCGATTCACGGAGTTTCCGCGTATTCGCAGCCTCATAACGCATGTTCCGGGCGGGTAGAAGCACTCTGCCCTAAGACACATGCGCGCACTCGGACGGGACGACGCCCCATCCACTCAATTTCTTACCGGTACGGCGCATCCATTGCGATGTTCCGTGCCAGTTCGCGTTCCCACCGATCGCCGTTGGCGAGCAGCCGGTCCTTGTCATAGTAGAGCTCTTCACGGGTTTCCGTGGCGAACTCGAAATTCGGTCCTTCGACGATGGCGTCCACCGGACAGGCTTCCTGACAGAAACCGCAATAGATGCACTTCACCATGTCGATGTCATAACGCACCGTGCGGCGCGTTCCGTCATTGCGGCGCGGACCGGCTTCGATGGTAATGGCCTGTGCCGGACAGATCGCTTCGCAGAGCTTGCAGGCAATGCAGCGTTCTTCGCCGTTGGGATAACGGCGCAGCGCATGTTCACCGCGAAAACGCGGGCTCAGCGGTCCCTTTTCGTAGGGGTAGTTCAGCGTCGCCTTGGGCGCGAAGAACTGCCGCATCGACAGGAAGAAGGCGCCGACGAACTCCGCCAGCAGGAGCGATTTAGCAGCTTGTGCGAGTTGTGCCATGCTGATTCTCCTTACGGTGTCAGGCCAGTGATTTTAAGAAACGCCGCGGTGGCGATGACCATGAAGAGCGAGATCGGCAGGAATACTTTCCAACCCAGACGCATCAATTGATCGTAGCGGTAGCGCGGAACGAATGCCTTCACCATGGCGATCATGAAGAAGACGAAGAAGAGCTTGAGCATGAACCAGATGATGCCCGGTACCCAATTGAGGAACCACACATCAACCGGCGGTAGCCAGCCGCCGAGGAACAGGATCGTGGTGAGCGCGCACATCAGGGTGATGGCAACATACTCACCGAGGAAGAACAGCAGGAACGCGGTCGACGAATACTCGATCATGTGACCGGCAACGAGTTCCGATTCCGCTTCAACCAGATCGAAAGGCGGGCGGTTGGTTTCGGCCAGCGCGGAGATGAAGAAAATGACGAACATCGGGAACAGGCCGAGCCAATGCCAATCAAGGAATGTGTTAGGCAGGCCGACCATGGTACCGAGACCTGTTTTCTGCGACAGGACGATATCCGTGAGGTTCAGCGAACCGACGCAAAGCAGAACGGTGACGATGACAAAACCGATCGACACTTCGTAGGAAACCATCTGAGCAGCTGAACGAAGCGCGCCGAGGAACGGATATTTCGAGTTCGATGCCCAGCCGGCCATGATGACGCCGTAGACTTCCAGCGAAGAAATGGCGAGCACGTAGAGAATACCGACATTGACGTTGGCAATCGCCCAGCCCTCATTGACCGGAATAACCGCCCAGGCCGCCATTGCAAGCACCGAGGAAACCAGAGGTGCCAGAAGGAAGATGCCCTTGTTGGCACCGGACGGAATGATCGGTTCCTTGACCACGAACTTCAGAAGATCGGCGAAGGACTGCAACAGGCCGAACGGGCCCACCACGTTCGGACCACGGCGCAACTGAACAGCCGCCCAGATCTTGCGATCCGCGTAAAGCAGGTAAGCGATGATCAGCAGCATCACTACGAGCATCAGCACTGACTTTCCGAGGATAATCAGCAGCGGCACAATGTAGGTTGCGAAAATTTCTTCCATATCAGTCTCTTCCCCGCCTACTCGGCCGCCTGCTTGAAGCCGCCCTTGGCCAGCGCGGAACATTCAGCCATGACGGCTGAGGCGCGGGCGATCGGGTTGGTCAAGTAGAAGTCTTGCACCGGCGATACGAAGGCCGTCTTTTCAACGGTGCCTGACGCATTGGCCAGTTTCTTGATGTCGGCAGCATCACCCGCCTGGATGGCGTCGATGACGGCCAGGTGCGGGTATTCTGCATAAAGTTGTGCGCGCAGGGCAGCAAGCGAGTCGAATGGCAGCTTCTTGCCGAGCACATCGGAGAGTGCACGCAGGATCGCCCAATCTTCCTTGGCATTACCGGGTGCAAAGGCAGCACGGTTGGTCATCTGCACGCGGCCTTCCGTATTGACGAAGGTACCGGACTTTTCGGTATAGGTCGCACCCGGCAGGATCACGTCGGCATTGTGCGCGCCCTGATCGCCATGAGTGCCAATATAGACCGTGAAAGCATTGCCCTTGTCAGACCAGTTCAACTCATCGGCACCGAGCAGGAACAGCACATCAACTGCGCCCTTCATGTCAGCAACCGACTTGCCACCTTCGCCCGGCACGAAACCGATATCGAGTGCGCCGACACGGCTTGCAGCCGTGTGGATGACGCCGAAACCGTTCCAGTCATCGGCAAGTGCACCGGTGTCCGCAGCAATCTTGGCAGCGAGACCGAGGATCGCATTGCCATCCGCACGGCTGAGAGCGCCCTGCCCGACGATGATGATCGGCTTCTTGGCCTTCTTCAGCACCGCGTGGAATTTCAGCGAACCATTGGCGAGTTCCGCCAGAGTGTCCGCACCGGCGCCGAGATATTCGTAGTTGAAGCGCAGGTCAGCCTGCTCGCCGATCAGTGCGATCGGAATTCCGGCAGCGCGCCAGCGCTTGCGCAGACGGGCATTGAGGAGCGATGCTTCAAAGCGTGGATTGGAACCAATGATCAGAACGGCATCCGCGTCTTCGATACCGTCAATGCTTGGATTGAAGATATAGGAAGCGCGGCCATTGGCCGTGTTCAGGACCGTTCCGTCCTGACGTCCGTCAATATTGGCAGAGCCGAGCGATGTGACGAGCTGCTTGAGCGCGTACATTTCCTCGACGGTGGCGAGATCGCCGGCAATCGCGCCGATCCTGTCACCTGTCGTCTTGGCAACGGCCGCCTTGATCGCTTCGAAAGCTTCCGGCCAGCTTGCTGGAACCAGACGGCCCCCCTTGCGCACATAGGGGCGGTCAAGGCGCTGCGTGCGCAGTCCATCCCAGATGAAGCGGGTCTTGTCGGAAATCCATTCCTCGTTCACCGCTTCGTTGACGCGCGGAAGAACGCGCATCACTTCACGGCCACGGGTATCAACGCGGATGGCGGATCCCACGGCATCCATCACGTCGATGGATTCCGTCTTGGTCAATTCCCAAGGACGGGCCTGGAAGGCATAGGGCTTGGATGTCAAGGCGCCGACCGGGCAAAGGTCAATCACATTGCCCTGCAGTTCCGATGTCATCGCCTGTTCAAGATAGGTCGTGATTTCGGCATCCTCGCCGCGGCCGATCAGGCCCAGCTCGGAAATACCGGCAACTTCCGTGGTGAAGCGGACGCAGCGTGTGCAGTGAATGCAGCGCGTCATGACCGTCTTGACGAGCGGTCCGATATACTTGTCTTCAACCGCGCGCTTGTTTTCCTTGTAGCGTGACGCACCGATACCAAAGACCATCGCCTGATCCTGCAGATCGCACTCACCGCCCTGATCGCAGATCGGGCAATCCAGCGGGTGGTTGATCAGCAGAAATTCCATCACGCCTTCGCGGGCCTTCTTGACCATGGGCGTGTTGGTGAAAATTTCAGGTGTTTCGCCATTCGGGCCCGGGCGCAGATCGCGCACGCCCATGGCGCAGGAAGCGGCAGGCTTTGGTGGCCCGCCCTTCACTTCAATCAAACACATGCGGCAATTGCCGGCGATCGACAAACGCTCATGGAAACAGAACCGCGGCACCTCGGCACCCGCCGTTTCTGCAGCCTGCAGAAGCGTGTAGTGATCCGGTACTTCGATTTCCCTACCGTCGACTTTGATCTTTGCCATCGTCTGTCCAACCTCGCGGAACATTCCGCATTTTCATTTGGCATTCCCGCGATACCGCTGAAATACCTTCAATTGTTCCATGCCGATCCAAGCCAGCATGGCTTTATACGGGCTTTCCCCCTGCCAAGGCAGCGGATTGTTTGCCCCACTCATCCCGTACGATACGACCGCCAAACTTCAGATGATCATCGACCCAGGCAATTTCCCGCGGTGACCATGCTGCAATCTGCGCATAGGTGTAGATACCAAGACCGTTCAAAACCTGTTCCAGCTTTGGACCTACGCCCGAAATCCGTTTCAGATCATCGGATAGGACGGGCCTTTCGATAGCAACGGGCTTTACCGGTTCCGTTGAAACCGCAGCTGGTTTGGCTTTTTTGACAGGAACCGTCTTTAGTGCAGTTTCTGCCGATTTCTCGCGTATGATTGTCTTCAATTCAGCAACATCTGGCATTTGCTTCGCCTCAGCCACCGGCGATATGTCCAGTGGCTTCAGCTTTGTGTTGGCATCAAGCACACCGGCGAATGCGCCGGCCCACAGACCCCACATCTGACTGGCAATGCCAAGACTCAAAACAGACGCCGCAGCCATCGCGCCCATGGGCGGCGTCAGCAGGTTGGCAGCCGGAACGATCTGCTTCGGCATCACTGCCGACCAGTCCGCACCCGGTTTTTTGTCTGTTTTGGTATCCGGCATGGCCCTTCAACCCTACTCTGCTGCAACAAGCACGGGGCTTGCCGAAGAAGCGTTGCGTGTAAACTCGTCGATGCGGCGCTCGATCTCCGGACGGAAATGCCGGATCAGACCCTGTACCGGCCATGCAGCGGCATCGCCGAGTGCGCAGATGGTGTGGCCTTCGATCTGCTTGGTCACGTCGAGCAGCATGTCGATTTCGCGCTTCTGCGCATTGCCGACTGCCATACGTTCCATGACGCGCCACATCCAGCCGGTGCCTTCACGGCAGGGCGTGCACTGGCCGCAGCTCTCGTGCTTGAAGAAGTAGGACAGGCGCGCAATGGCGCGAACAATATCCGTGGACTTGTCCATGACAATCGCCGCCGCCGTACCAAACGACGACTTGACGTTGCGCAGACCATCGAAATCCATCGGGCAATCGATGATATCAGCAGCCGGAACGACGGGGCAGGACGCGCCACCAGGAATAACGGCCAGAAGATTGTCCCAGCCGCCGCGAACACCGCCCGCATGCTTGTCGACCAGTTCACGGAACGTGATGCCCATGGCTTCCTCGACCGTGCATGGACGGTTGACGTGGCCGGAGATCATGAACAGCTTGGTGCCGACATTATTGGGACGACCGATACCGGAGAACCAGGCAGCGCCACGACGCAGGATCGTCGGAGCAACGGCAACCGATTCAACGTTGTTGACGGTTGTCGGGCAGCCATAGAGACCCATATTGGCCGGGAATGGAGGCTTCAGGCGCGGCTGGCCCTTTTTGCCTTCAAGGCTTTCCAGCAATGCGGTTTCTTCGCCGCAGATATACGCACCGGCGCCATGATGGACATAAATGTCGTAATCCCAGCCGTTCTTGTTGTTCTTGCCGAGCAGCTTGGCGTCGTAGCACTCGTCAATGGCCGCCTGCAGCGCTTCACGCTCGCGGATGTACTCGCCGCGGACATAGATGTAGCAGGTGTTGGCGCCCATGGCGAAACCGGCGATCAGGCAGCCCTCGATCAGCGTGTGCGGATCGTGACGCATGATGTCGCGGTCCTTGCAGGTGCCCGGCTCGGATTCATCCGCGTTGATGACGAGATAATGCGGGCGGCCATCGCTTTCCTTGGGCATGAAGGACCACTTCAGACCCGTCGGGAAGCCGGCGCCGCCACGGCCGCGCAGGCCGGAGGCTTTCATCTCGTTGATGATCCAGTCACGGCCCTTGGCAATGATCCCTGCGGTGCCATCCCAGCAGCCGCGTGACATCGCACCCTTCAACGATTTGTCGAAAAGGCCGTAAATATTGGTGAAGATGCGGTCTTTGTCAGCGAGCATTTCGCACCCGTCCTACTCTCTTCGTCCATTCTCCAGCGAAAACGCGTATCGTTTCCGCCAATGATCTTATCTCGGCTTCTTGCCGAAAACCTTGATGTACTCGGCTTCACCGCCCTTGGCCAAGGCCTTGGCTTGCTTCACCCAGTCGTCGCGTTCGATACGGCCCTTGAAGTTCAGGTAGCCGTCCACCCATTCGCGCTCAGCCTTTTTCCAGCTGGCAACCTGGGCAAATGTATAGATGCCAAGTTCGTGCAGGATGCCCGCAATCTTCGGGCTTACGCCGGAAATCAGTTCGAGATTATCCGTGACGGCTGGTTTTTCGATCGCTGCCGGACGGTTCTTGTCTTCCAGCGATACAGATTGAGCTGCCGGAGCCTTGATGGTCTGGACCGGCGGCTTTTCGCCCAGCGAGCCCTCAGCAATCGGCGGATTCTTGATGGTGCGGGCGGCAGCCGGCGTGGGTTCAGCGGGCTTCGATGCCGCATCTTCCACGACCTTTGATGCCTTGGCTTTCGATGGTGACCTGATTGCGTCGCTGGTTGTTACATCGTGCGTAACAGGCTTGGCGGCATTGGTCGGCGCAATGGCAGCACTTTCGCCTGCCGCACTTTTCGCTGCGCGTTTCGGCTTGGCTGCGCCATTGCCTTCGATGAGCGATGTCGCGCCGCCTTCAGGGGCAGAGAAATGGCGGTTGATCTGCGGTCCGGGCGTGATCGTGTCACCCTTGCCGGCTTCGAAGGCATCGATGATTTCTTCGAGACGTTCCGGCGTCAGATCCTCATAAGTGTCCTTGAACACCATGATCATCGGCGCGTTGACGCAGGCACCGAGGCACTCGACCTCTTCCCACGACAAAGTGCCCGACTCATTGGTGTGAAACGGATCATGATGGATACGGTGCTGGCAGACCTTCTTCAGGTCCTCGGCGCCACGCAGCATGCATGGTGTCGTGCCGCAAATCTGGATGTGGGCACGCGTCCCGACTGGCTGCAGCTGGAACTGCGTGTAAAATGTTGCCACTTCCAGCACGCGGATCAACGGCATATCGAGCATAATGGCAACATGCTCGATGGCAGCTCTGGTAACCCAGCCATCCTGTTCCTGCGCACGCATCAGCAGCGGAATAACAGCCGACTGTTCACGGCCCTTGGGATATTTCTTGATGGTCAGTTTGGCCCAGGCAGTGTTTTCGCGATTGAACGCAAACGCTGCTGGTTGGACGCTATCTTCTGCAAGACGACGGACGGACATTAGCGATCAACCTCACCAAATACGATATCGAGCGAGCCGAGGACAGCGGAGACGTCGGCCAGCATGTGACCACGGCACAGGAAATCCATGGCCTGGAGATGGGCAAAGCCCGGAGCGCGCAGCTTGACGCGGTACGGCTTGTTGGAGCCATCGGAAACAAGGAACACGCCGAATTCGCCCTTCGGCGCTTCGACAGCTGCGTAAACTTCACCGGCGGGCACATGATAGCCCTCGGTGTAGAGTTTGAAGTGGTGGATCAACGCTTCCATCGACCGCTTCATCTCGCCGCGCTTCGGCGGGACGATCTTGGCGGACATATTGGAAACCGGTCCTACCCGCTCCTTGCCGAGCAGGAGATCCACGCATTGGCGCATGATGCGGACCGACTGGCGCATTTCTTCCATGCGGATCAGATAACGATCGTAACAATCGCCGTTCTTGCCGATCGGAACATCAAACTCCATTTCGGAATAGCATTCATAGGGCTGCGACTTGCGCAAATCCCATGCAGCGCCCGATCCACGCACCATGACGCCGGAGAAACCCCACGCCCATGCGTCTTCCAGCGTTACGACGCCGATATCGACGTTACGCTGTTTGAAAATACGGTTCGGCGTTATCAGGTCGTCGAGATTCTTGACGGTTTGCAGGAAAGGATCGCACCATTTGCCGATATCCTCGACGAGTTTGTCGGGGAGATCCTGATGCACACCACCGGGACGGAAGTAAGCGGCGTGCATACGGGCACCGCAAGCGCGCTCGTAGAATACCATCAGCTTTTCGCGCTCTTCGAAGCCCCAGAGCGGCGGCGTCAGGGCACCAACGTCCATGGCCTGCGTCGTCACGTTGAGCAGATGCGACAGGATGCGGCCGATTTCCGAAAAAAGCACGCGGATCAGCTGGCCGCGCTTCGGTACTTCGATACCGAGCAGACGCTCGACAGCCAGCGCATAGGCATGTTCCTGATTCATCGGCGCCACGTAGTCGAGGCGGTCGAGATAGGGCACGGCCTGCAGATAGGTCTTGGCTTCCATCAGCTTCTCAGTGCCGCGATGCAGAAGACCGATATGCGGGTCAACGCGGGCAACCACCTCGCCATCCAATTCCAGCACAAGGCGCAAAACGCCGTGTGCCGCAGGATGTTGCGGACCGAAGTTAATGTTAAAGTTGCGGACGCTGTGTTCAGTCATTGTTCGCTTCCTGGCGTCTTACACGTCTGTATTCGCACGCACTCAATTCGCTTTGGCTTTCTCATCACCCGGCAGCACATAATCCGTGCCTTCCCATGGCGACTGGAAGTCGAAATTACGGAATTCCTGACGCAGTTCGACGGGCTCGTACACCACACGCTTGACCTCGTCATCATAACGGACCTCAACGAAGCCTGTCAGCGGGAAGTCCTTGCGCAGCGGATGGCCTTCAAAACCATAGTCGGTCAGGATGCGGCGCAAATCCGGGTGGCCCGAGAAGAGTACACCGTAGAGGTCATAGGTCTCGCGCTCGTACCAGTCGGCACCAGGGTAAACCGGAGTTGCCGACGGTACAGGCGTGTCCTCGTCCGTGGCAACCTTGACGCGGATGCGCAGGTTCTGGCGTGGGGACAGAAGATGATAGACCACGTCAAAGCGGTGCGTGCGTGATGGATAGTCCACGCCGCTGATATCGATCAGCGAGATAAACTGGCACTGCACATCGTCACGCAGAAAGGTCAGGACATCCAGCAGTTTCGTGGCATCGACTTCAACGCTCAGGTCGCCATAGGCCAGCGCCGCAGATTTCAGCGATGTGCCGAGCTTTTCCCTGACATAGCCGGAGAGTTCATTCAATGCTTCTTCAAACATCGCTCTCTCCTATCGCTCGATCGTGCCGGTGCGGCGGATTTTCTTCTGCAGCATCAGAACACCATAAAGCAGCGCTTCGGCCGTGGGCGGGCAGCCCGGCACGTAAATATCCACCGGCACAACCCGGTCACAGCCACGCACCACCGAATAGGAATAATGATAATAACCGCCGCCATTGGCACAGGAGCCCATGGAAATGACGTAGCGCGGCTCAGGCATCTGGTCGTAGACCTTGCGCAGCGCCGGAGCCATCTTGTTCGTCAGCGTACCGGCAACAATCATCACGTCCGACTGACGCGGTGATGCGCGCGGCGCAAAACCAAAACGTTCGCCATCATAACGCGGCATGGACGTATGCATCATTTCGACCGCGCAGCAGGCAAGGCCGAAGGTCATCCACATCAGCGAACCGGTGCGCGCCCAGGTAACCAGCGCATCAGCGGATGTGACGAGAAATCCCTTATCAGCAAGTTCATTGTTGATCTCGCCGAAAAACGCATCATTGGAACCGATAGGCTTGCCCGTGCTGGGATCAAGAATGCCCTTGGGTTTCGGTGCAACGAGGGTGGTGTTGCTGTCGGTCAATCCCATTCCAGCGCTCCCTTTCTCCACTCATAAATAAAGCCGATTGTCAGAACGCCGAGGAAAATCATCATCGACCAGAAACCGAACCAGCCGATCTTGCTGAAGGCCACGGCCCACGGAAAGAGAAAGGCTACTTCCAGATCGAAGATGATGAACAGAATCGAGACAAGATAGAAGCGGACATCAAATTTCATACGGGCATCATCGAATGCGTTGAAACCGCACTCATAGGCCGACAATTTTTCCGGGTCTGGCGACTTGTATGCGACCAGGAAAGGCGCAACCAACAGTGCCAAACCGATTACCAGCGCTACCCCGATGAAGATAACGATGGGCAGGTAGGAACTTAAAAGCTCGTTCATGATCCGACTTTTTCCGCCTTGTGAACTCAGGCTGACAAGAATGCCATGTTATGCACATGACTGCCACCAATACGCGACAGACCGCACCAGCATTGACACCGGTACGATGCGGCGAGGGTTAGCGCGTTAGCGTCATGCGCGCAAGTGCAACAATCGTCCCTCCGGTTCCACTTATGTACTGTCATTTATTGACGCCAATTGCCAAAAAGCCACAAAAATCGAGGTTATGAGCTGATTTCATCAACAAAACATGCCTGAATCGCTTTTTAGAATGATATTAATGTGACTTGCCGCGCTGTTCGTTCGCGACGTGGATTTCAGAACTGCGACATTCGGTCCTATAACCGATTTAGAGCAAACCACAGATATGCCGCGCGCGTCAAAACAGCACCTGTGCCAGAGCACAAATGCTGCTTTTTTGACTCAAGATTAACGAGCCGCCTAGATGCCAGCGAGAGGCTCCAGACTGAGGCGTTCGCCCTCGTTGGAATTAAACTGCCTGCGCTGTGCCCTGCGGTCGAGCAACAACGACCAGACAGCCACACCGAGCCCAAGCAAAGCCAATACCGCACCCACGAAGGGAAGATTCTGATAGGACACACCCCATGTGAGCGCCGCACCGCCAACCCATGCGCCCGCGGCGTTACCCGCATTGAACGCGCCCTGGTTGAGCGTGGCGGCCAGATTCGGCGCCTCGCTGGCTGTCTCGACGACTCGCATCTGCAATGGCGGTACAATGACGAAGGTCAGGACACCCCAGAGGAACACCACGGCAATCGCTGCCACCGCCGTACCACTGACTTCGGCAAGCAGGGCATGAGTGAAGACCACAGTGACCAATGTGCCGATAACGGTGGGCATTAGCTTCCAGTCGGCAAGTTTGCCGCCAATGACATTGCCGATCGTCATACCCGCACCAAACAGCAGGAGAACCCACGTGACCGACGAAGTGGACAGACCGGAGACATCGGTAAGAATCGGCTTGATATAGGTAAAGACGGCAAAGAGGCTGCCGGACGCAAGCGCCGAGATCAGCATCGCAAGCCAGACCTGCAATTTACCGAGAACCTTGATCTCGCTGAGAATGCCACCACCCTTCTCTTCTTCCTTGGCGGCAGGGACAAGCAGTGCAATGGCAATGACTGCAGCCACGCCGATGGCAACGACGGCATAGAAAGTCGAGCGCCAGCCGTAGATCTCACCCAGAGCAGTTCCCGCCGGCACGCCGAGAATGTTGGCGAGCGTCAGTCCTGCAAACATCAGCGCAATGGCGCTGGCGCGCTTGTGGCGCGGCACGAGGCTGGCAGCGACCACAGAGCCGATACCGAAGAAAGCGCCGTGGCCGAAAGCCGTAACCACGCGGGCGATCATCAGCATCCAGTAATTGGGAGCGATAGCGCAGAACAGATTACCGATGACGAACAGCATCGCGAGGCCAATGAGAACCGGCTTGCGCGGCAGCGACGCTGTCGCAATGGCAATGATGGGTGCGCCGATAACAACACCCAGTGCATAGCCAGTCACCAGCAGGCCTGCATGGGGAATACTGACCTGTAGATCGGCCGCGACCTCGGGCAAAAGCCCCATGATCACGAATTCAGTTGTGCCAATGCAAAAGGAAGCAATGGCAAGGGCGAGAATCGGCAAGGGCATGGACGGCTACCATCAGTGCTGGAGTAAAGAATGATGCTGCCTAGTCCGGAAAGGTTTCACAAATGATTTTTGTGCAACGCAGCAATGCATTTATGCGGGAGCCTTAAGGCAACGACCTTTGGCTCTTTTCAGATGTTACTTTAACCGCAAGTGTTTTTGCAGGAAAAAAGAGCTTAGAGCGTCGCGCCGTTAATGTGGTGCATATCCTGCAGCCTTGAAGTAATTCCAGCATTCTTCGGGTTTGTAGAGATTGCAGATGTCGCCGA
>NZ_JACGXN010000006.1 GCF_014138285.1 Phyllobacterium myrsinacearum | reverse complement strand
CCAAGGGCGAACTCATCACCAGCGCCAATGCCGCACCCATCCCCGGCTCCAAGATCGTCGAACTCAGACAAAGACAGGACAAACTCGTTTATGGCTGATTTGCGTCAAGCCAATTGACGCCACTATTGGGCCGTTCTGATCCAAGATCAGGACGGCTTTTTATTTCGAGCCTGAACAAAATCACTTTATCGCGTGAAAACAACACCTTGGTGAAACTTCGGGTGTCAATAAATGCGCGCAAATAAATCTGTATAAAACCTGCGTCTCCTTGAAAAAACCGTGTCAAGCGCCAATATTAATAAATGGTTAACGACTGAGTCTTTGGTGCAGGAGAATGAAGTGCCAGCGTATCAAGTCAAATTCGCCTATCTGACCAAGTACAAACAGACACGTCATCTGTTTCATCAGCTTGTAATTGCCGAAGATGAGGCAACAGCCCTCGCCGAAGGCCGCAAGATGATGAACAGACGCTCCCCCAATGCACGAATCATGCATGAGTCCTGCGTACTTCGCCCCGACAGCGAAGAAGTCGAAAGCGCTACGGCCAAAGGCTGGGTTCTCAACGACAACTGGTGGTCACGGCCAATCAAGCCGGATGATGATCTTGCGGCGATTGCCAAGCATGGCTTTGCCCACAGCAATCACATCCACGCCAAGTCGGCCATGGATTGCGTCGCCATCGACAAATACGCCGCCTGATTCGCCGCGGACCGACTCATAGCTCGGTCCGCATGCTCCACAATTCAGGAAACAGCACGATATCCAGCATCTTGCGCAGGTAGTTGACGCCAGATGTGCCGCCTGTACCTGTCTTGAAACCGATGATCCGTTCAACCGTCGTCACATGGTTGAAACGCCATCGGCGGAAGTAGTCCTCGAAATCCACCAGCTTTTCCGCAAGTTCGTAGAGCGGCCAGTGAGCCTCCGGCGAGCGGTAGACCACCAGCCACGCATCGCGCACGCTTTCGTTGGCCTCGTAGGGGAGTGCGCAATCACGCTCCAGCACCGCTTTATCAATGGCAAAGCCTTTGCGCGCAAGCAGCCGGATCGACTGGTCGTAAATACTGGGCGCGCGCAGGATACCATCAAGCCACGCATGAATATCAGGCTTGTGCGCATGCGGGCGCATCATGGCGGCGTTCTTGTTGCCTGCCAGAAACTCGATCGCCCTGTATTGGAACGACTGAAAACCCGAGGACATGCCCAGCGCTTCACGGAAGGTCGTGTATTCGCTCGGCGTCATGGTTCTCAAGACGTCCCAGGCGGAATTCAGCTGGTCGAGAATGCGCGATACACGGCTGAGCATCTTGAATGACGGTGCGAGATCATCTTTCGCAATGTGTTCGCAAACAGACATGAGTTCGTGAATCACCAGCCGCATCCAGATTTCCGATGCCTGATGCTGCACGATGAACAGCATTTCGTCGTGCGCCTCGGACAGCGGCGCCTGTGCCGTCAATATCTTGTCGAGGCGCAGATAGTCGCCATAGGACATGCGTCCGTCGAAGGACATCTGTGCGCCTTCAGTCTCGGGATTGTAAGGTGTGCGGCTCATGTCACGGCTCCCCGCACCTTGTATTCGGGCGCGTCCCAGGCCCGTGTCGTCAGGATTTCCCGCAGGATGGCAACTGCTTCGGCAACTTCGGCAAAGCTCAGGTAGAGCGGGGTGAATCCGAAGCGAATGATATCGGGAGCGCGGAAGTCGCCGATGACACCGCGGGCGATCAGCGCCTGCATGATGGCATAGCCATTCTCACAGGAATAGGAAACCTGGCTGCCACGCTGTTCAGGATTGCGCGGTGTGACCAGCGTCAGGCCGAATTCATCGGCAAAACCCTCAACTTCCTGAATGAAGAAATCGCAGAGCGCAACGGACTTGGCCCGCAGCGCATCCATGTCCACTTCATCCCAAAGGGTCAGCGCTTCATCCATGGCCACCATGCCAAGCACGGATGGCGTGCCGCACAGATAGTGCTCGATGCCGCCTGATGGTGCATAGGATGGTTCGAACGCGAAGGGCGCGCGATGCCCGAACCAGCCCGACAACGGCTGGCGAAAGCCGCCGTGGTGGCGCGGATTGACGTAGAGAAACGCCGGGGCACCGGGTCCGCCATTCAGATATTTATAGCCGCAGCCAATGGCAAAATCCGCATCGGCTCCGGCAAGGTCGATCGCCATGGCTCCGGCCGAGTGAGCCAGATCCCAGATAACCAGAATTCCCCTGTCATGTGCTGCTTTGGTGATCGCAGTCATATCGTGCCGGTACCCCGTGCGATAGTTCACATGGGTCAGCATCAGGACAGCCACGTCGTCGGTGAGCATAGCGGGAATATCGGCAGGCTTTTCGGCCAATGCGAGCTGATGGCCCTGACCAATCTGCTTGGCCACGCCTTGCGCGATGTAAAGGTCGGTCGGAAAATTCTCCCGTTCTGAAACAATCCCCGTCCTGCCGGGATTGAGACTGAGCGCCGCAGAAAGCACCTTGAACAGATTTATGGAGGTACTGTCTGCCGAAACGACAGTGCCTTCCTGCGCGCCGATCAGACGCGCAATCTTGCCGCCGACCTTTTGCGGCAGATGCACCCAGCCGGCCGTGTTCCAGCTCCGGATGAGTTGTTCTCCCCATTCATCGCTGATGGTACGGGCAACCCGGGCTTTCACTGTCTTCGGCAAGGCACCCAGTGAATTGCCGTCGAGGTAAACGACGCCATCCGGCAGATCAAAACGCTCGCGAAAATGCCGGAGGGGATCTGTCTGGTCCGAATGTGCTGCATTGATCCGTGTCATCGTCACTCTTCTCTTTGTTCTGTCAGGCGGCCGTATCAAAACCGGCAATACCGCTGGCTTTGGCAAGTTTCAGAAAGGCGTCTTTGGCAAGCCGCACATGATCGAGCATCAGGGCCTCAGCCTTGACCTTGTCCCGCGCGAGTGCGGCTTCCATCAGGGCGGTGTGGGCGTCGATTCCCAGCGCTTCGCGTGAAAGATTGCCGAGTGACTTGTCGCTGTTTTCCTGTGCAACACGCGTCAGGTGATCAATCCGCAGGATGATGTGGCGGCGATAACGGTGCAACTGCGCGTGCAGCTGCTGGGCGAAATTCAACAACCATTTGGAGGAAGCTCCGGCGATGAGCGCCATATGGAATTCGGTATGGGCAATATCCCAGATATCGATCGCCTCAAACTGCGAAAAGGAATTGGGCACATCACAGGTCGACAGGCGGTAATGGGCACCGACGAGATTGGCCTCCCAGTCCCGGTTGCCATTATCGATGGAGCTGATGAGAAGCTGGGTTTCGATGACGGAACGTGCCGCTTCCAGATCCTGCAATTCCTCCAGGGTCACGATAGCCACGCGAAAGCCCTTGTTGGCCTCGGTCGTCACGAAACTCTCCGCCTGCAGCCGGTTCAGCGCCTCCCGGACCGGTGTGGCGCTGCTTCCAAGTTCGGCGGCCAGTGCACGCAAACGCAACGACTGCCCGGGTTGCAGATCGCCGTTCAGGATGCGTGAGCGCAACGCTGTATAGAGGTTTTCCGACTTGATACTTTCGGCCATTGCGTTCCCTCGGCCTTCGCCATTTTCTATTTGTATATCATTTCACGTTTGTTATATTATTTTCAAGCCTGAGGAGGCGAGGCCAATAAAAAGCCAACAAAAAGTGGAGAACAATCAATGATCGGTGCAAAATACGTCGTGCGGACAGCGCTTGCTGCAGCACTGGGAATGGGGCTTGGGCTTAGCGCAGCCTATGCGGAGACAAAGATCGGCATTGCGCAGTTCGGCAAGCATCCGCAGCTGGACGAAACCGTCACCGCCTTCAAGGCCGAACTGGTCAAGCTCGGCATCGCCGATGCAGTTTTCGATGAACTGCAGGTCAATTTCGATGCAACCCTTATCCCGCAGATGGTCACCAAGCTGGCCTCGGCCAATCCGAAACTGATTCTCGCCGTTACGACGCCCGTCGCGCAGGGTGCACGCCAGATTGTTGGCAATACCGGCACCCCGGTTGTTTTCGCCGCCGTAACCGATCCGGTCGTTGCCAAACTTACTCCCTCCTGGGAAGCCGGCGACAAGAACATGACAGGCGCTTCGGACCTGCAGGATGTCGATTCGGTCGTCAAATTCATCAAGAAGCTGCTGCCCGATGCCAAGCGCCTCGCCTATCTCTACAATCCGGGCGAAGACAATGACGTTGCCGTGCTGAAGCTGGTCAAGGAAGCCGCGGCGGCTCAGGGCCTCACGGTTGTTGAAGTCGGTCTCGACAACACCAACGATATTCCGATCCGTGTGAGCTCGCTCGCCGGCAAGGCCGATGTTATTTACGTTCCAGCATCCAATCTCGTGCAGCCTGCGGTTCCGGCTGTTGCTGCCGCAGCCCTCAGCATCAATATCCCCATCGTCAATGCATCGGCCCAAGCCGTGCGCGATGGTCTGGTCGCGGCCGCATTTGAGGTGTCCTACACCAAAGTAGGTCAGAACGCTGCGAAGCTTGCAGCCGAAATCATTGCCGGAAAGTCTCCTGCCAGCCTCGCGCCTATCAAGCCGTCCTATGCGGATCACACGGCGCTGATCAACGAGAAGGTTTTGGAAAAAACCGGGCATAAAGCACCGGATACATTCAAAGATTGCGGCTGTTTCGTCAAATAAGCCTTCTCCTATCGTCTGCAAACATATAGTTCCTGCGCCATCACAGGCGCAGGAACTTTTGACATAGGGCGTTTTGCTCTGGTTTGAGGGGCTCAAACATGACTACCGACATGCTTGCCGTAACGGGCGGCACAAAGATTTTTTATCGCGGCACGCTGGACGAACGGCGGGCGCTTGATGGATTGAACATCGCGCTCAGGCCGGGTGACTTCTGCATTGTCATCGGCAGCAACGGCGCAGGCAAGTCCAGTTTCCTCAATGCCGTCTCGGGCAAACTGCCGCTCGATTCCGGGCGTATCAAGATCGACGGACAGGACGTCACCAAACTGAATGCCCACCGGCGCGCCCAGTTCATTGCCCGTGTGTTTCAGGACCCGATGATCGGCACTGCGCCAACCATGACCATCGGTGAAAACATGCTTCTGGCCGAACTGCGCGGCAAGCCGCGCGGCTTTTCCTATGGTTTGACCACCGCCCGCAAGGCCAGGTATCGCGAACAGCTTTCCGAGCTCAATCTAGGCCTGGAAAACCGGCTGGATATGCCGGTTGGTCTGCTATCCGGCGGACAGCGTCAGTCCTTGTCATTGGTGATGGCGGTTTCGACCCGCCCGAAGCTGCTGCTCCTTGACGAGCATACGGCGGCGCTTGATCCGCGCACGGCCAAACTGGTGATGGATACGACCGTACGCGCAGTGGAGGAGCTGAAGCTGACCACACTGATGGTTACGCACAATATGGAACATGCGATCAAGTACGGAAACAAGATCGTCATGATGGACGCAGGCAAGGTGCTGCTGGAAATCGGACAGGAAGAGAAGAATGGCATCACCGTGCCTGACCTCATCGACCGGTTTCACACGAAATCCGACGCCATCGCGTTGCAGGGGAGTTAAGCGATATGCTGGACATTCTTACCAGTTTCTACGGTCTCATTCCCGTTACCATCGCGCAAAGTCTCATCGTCGCCTTCGTGGTGCTCGGCGTCATGCTGCCGTTCCGCATCCTGAATTTCCCCGATCTGACATCGGAAGGCGCCTTCCCGCTCGGCGGCTGCGTTTGCGGCACGCTGATTACAATGGGCGTCAATCCGTTTCTGGCATGCGGTGTTGCGCTGCTCTGCGGCTTTCTGGCGGGCTGCACGACCGCCTTCATCCACCTGCGCTTCAAGATCAATACGCTGCTGGCCGGCATTCTTGTCATGACGATGCTCTACAGCATCAATCTACGCATCATGGGCCGGACCAATATTCCGCTTTTCACCTATGATACGATCTTCACTATTCTGGCAGGACCATCGGCCAATGTTTCATGGGTCAAGATCATCATCGTCGGGGCGCTCATCGCTCTGGTCGTGGGCGCAATGCTGTATTTCTTCATGTCCGAGAAAGGCACATCCATGCGCGCTGTCGGCGCAAGCCCTGACATGGCTGAGGCACAGGGCATCAATGTGAGCATCGCGACCATCATGGGTGTCGGCGTTGCCAGTGCGCTCTCGGCCACCGGCGGCAGCATCATGGTGCAGACGCAGGGCTTCGTTGACGTCAATATGGGCTTTGGTATCCTGATCAACGGACTTGCCGCGCTGATCATCGGTGAAGCGATCACCGGACGGCAAACGATTTTCCGTCAGGTCATGGCACCCGTGGTCGGGTCCATCGTCTATTATCAGTTGATCTCCTTCTGTCTGACGCTTGGATTGGCTCCTGCTGACCTCAAATTTGCCACCGGCGCGTTTGTTCTGCTCATGCTGGCTTTGCCAAACCTGCGCAAATCCGGTTCCGGCACGCAAATTCGCGAGAAGGTTCGGGAATAGGCATCCGCCTGCTGAGCCCGGCATTTTGCTCCGGACTTGGCCTCTGATAGTCTTGGCCAACGACATCGATGGGGGGGAACCGTCATGAGCGCGAAATTCGATTGGGACGCAGCCTATTCCAATGGTGCCTACATTCCGGGCGGGAACGATTTCCCGCCAAGATGGAAAAGTCTCGCCTCCGATTTTCGCGAGGAAATGACTGCCGTCGGTCGGCTGAAAGCCGACATCAGCTATGGCGCGCACGAACGCAATGTCCTCGATCTTTTTATGCCGCGCGGCGAGGTAAAGGGGCTGGTTGTCTTCGTGCATGGCGGGTTCTGGATGAGTTTCGACAAATCAACGTGGTCTCATCTGGCAAAGGGCTCGCTTGCGCATGGGTTTGCCGTTGCCATTCCTTCCTATGTACTCTGTCCGCAAGCCCGCATCAGTGACATCACCGTTCAGATTGGAATAGCAATCACGCATGCCGCCGGAGAAATCCCCGGACCGGTCCATCTGACGGGACATTCGGCAGGCGGACATCTTGTGGCACGCATGGTGTCATCCACCTCACCGCTCGGTCAGCCAATTCGCCATCGCATCCACAAAACGGTGCCCATATCGGCGATTGGTGATCTGCGTCCCCTCATGAAAACACGGATGAATGAAACGTTTCATCTCGATCCTGTCGAGGCGCGGCTGGAGAGCCCTGCCCTGCTCGAGCCCCAGGAAGGTGTTGATGTAACGGCCTGGGTCGGCGGCGCAGAACGACCAGAATTCGTGCGCCAAAGCGCCCTGCTGGCCAATATCTGGTCAGGATTCCAGTGCCATGCAGATGTTGTGGAAGAGGCGGGAAAGCATCATTTCGATGTGATCGACGGCCTTGCCGATGGGGATCACCCCCTGACACGCACGCTGCTCTGCCTGTAGAAACGGGAACGCCGAATCAAAAGACTGCCAGAGTTGGGATATGGCCCTGGCAGTCTTTTCGATTTGTTGATTTCAATAAATCAAGTTATTTTATGCACTTAGACGCTTTGAAACCTCAGGCGTCATGGCATTTGCCGGTAGCCCGAGGGCATGGGCAATACGTTCCAATTTAGTCGGGTCGGAATTCTGACCGCTTTCAATTGTATCAATTTCGAGGCTCGTGAGACCGCACGCAACGGCCAAATCCTCTACGGAATATCCGAATTGTTCGCGGAACGCCCTAACAATGTTTGTACCATTGGCTATCGCCGTGGAAATGGCTTCTGGCAATGAATAGTCGCCGACGGTTGTGCTCATCGCTTTGCTCCTAACGTGAATGGTTGGTTAACAAATCGGAAGGCAGAACTTATACGTCCATCCGGTTGGATCAAGCCTTTTATCTGCGATCACACAAAACGTGATCGCAAAGCTCCGTCCGAACGTGCCTTATTTAGGCACCAGATTTCAGTAGACTACTGTAATTCGCGGAATGTTAACTCGACCAATTCCTAAAGAATATCAGTGGATTGTTACGCCACTGTGTCACATATGACAGGGTATATATAGGAGCGATGAGACGGAAATGAACCATCCCGCCTTGAAATATTTCAAACCGGCATTTTTACCCCTGGTTGTAACAATTCCCCTGCTGACAGGATGTGCAGGCGGTGTCTACTATGACACGTTCCGTTACGACGCGACGTGCGTCGACTCGGATGCGCGCCGTCCGGACAGGGGCCCGGTCTGCGTGGTGGAGAAGACTCACTAGGCTCTGGACCCCGGAGGTCGCCAGAAATGCCCAATCCGCCAATCAGCCGTTTTCCGACGCCCGCTGTCACGGAGTTGCCCGGAGATATTGCCGAGAGGATACTGGCGGTACAGGAAAAGTCAGGCTTCATCCCGAATGTTTTTCTGGTGCTTGCGCATCGGCCGGATGAATTTCGCGCCTTTTTTGCCTATCACGACGCGCTCATGGACAAGCCGGGCGGGCTGACCAAGGCTGAGAGGGAAATGATCGTCGTGGCGACGAGCAGCGCCAACCAATGCCAATACTGCGTCATCGCCCACGGTGCGATCCTGCGCATTCGCGCCAAGAACCCGCTGATTGCCGATCAGATCGCCACGAATTACCGCAAGGCGGATATCTCGCCGAGGCAGAAGGCCATGCTCGACTTTGCCATGAAGGTCTCTACCGAGGCCTATAAAGTCGAAGACTCGGATTTCGAGCAATTGAAGGCGCACGGGTTCTCCGAGAACGACACGTGGGACATTGCGGCGATCTCTGCTTTTTTCGCCATGTCAAACCGGCTTGCCAATACGACAGACATGCGTCCCAACGATGAGTTTTACGTGCTGGGTCGAGGATAGGCCGGCGCTTCACGCGCCTGTCATCTCACCACGTTACGCCTAAGGCACGATACAGGAGGATGACCCGATGTCTGCGATACGGAACACACTCGCCATAATAATTACCCTGCTTGCACCGATCGCTGGACCAGCCGCCTATGCTGAAACGGTTCATGACGGACGCGCCATCAGCGAGCGGCTGAAAACATTCGACCGGAACACCGTCTGGAAACCGGTGGAACAGATCACTTTGAACTTCCCGACGTTTCATCCGCAGGGAATGGTGAAGATCGGCGACATCTTCTACATAAGCTCCGTTGAGATCACCAAACCCACCACCAAATATGATCAGCCCCGTGACGGCTATGACCGGGATGCCGGCGAAGGCAAAGGCCATCTGTTCAAGGTCGACGACAAAGGCAACCTGCTTCAGGACCTCGCGCTGGGCGAAGGCTCGATCTATCATCCCGGCGGCATCGACTTTGACGGTACATCGATCTTTGTTCCGGTCGCCGAATATCGCCCGAACAGCGCCGCCATCATCTACAAGGTCGCCCCGAAAACCATGACGGCGCAGGAGGTCTTCCGGTACAAGGATCATCTCGGCGGCGTCATTCATGATACCGGGAACAAAACGCTCAATGCCGTCAGTTGGGGGTCCCGCCGCTTCTACACGTTCAAACTCGATGACAAGGGCATGGTCACCAATGCCGATACGGCGCGGACGAAGCTGGCCAAGCTCAATCCCTCGCACTACATCGACTATCAGGACTGCAAGTATCTCGGCGACAGCGAAATGCTGTGCGGTGGCTTGACTGCCTATCAGATGAAGAAGGACGGGCCCAAATTTTCGCTGGGCGGGCTGGAAATCGTCAGTCTCTCCGCCAATCAGCCTGTCTATCAGGTTCCAGTACAGCTCTGGACGGACACCGGCCTGCCAATGACCCAGAACCCCTTCTGGATAGAGCCCGCGGAGAAGGGCCTGAAGGCCTATTTCATGCCCGAAGACGACAAGTCGACGATCTACATTTATCAGGCGCAGGGCGAATAGCACAGCTGCATGAATACCTATGGCGTCAGCATCCTTGAAGGCGCCAGCGGCAGCGTGCTCGATCGCATTTCTTAAAAAAGCGTAAACAAAAATACTATAAATTATTGAAATATATAATAAAATTACTCTTTATCCTGTTTTGTGCAATGTGCATGCAATCTTCAATTGCAAAATAAACCATGTCTTCCGGCGCTATGATTTTGCAGGAAGTGGGGTGGTCGATTGCAGGGGTTTTGCGTGAGTTTCGGTGGCCATCTCATGGATCTGGCGATCATTGTGCCGGAAGACATCTGTATCAGAGCGTGATCAACCCAGGTGTATCAGGCTCTCATGAGTTGAAACCGCGCATCAACATGTCGCCGGACAGTTCGGTGGATCATGCGCTTGTATGTTTGGAGTAATGCGAATGTCCTCTCAGAGAAAGACTGTCTTGTTCGCCAGCGTGTTTGTGCTGGCCGCCGGCATGACCGGAACGGCGATAGCCGCCGATCTTTACGATCCGGCCCCTGTCTACAACGATCCGCCGGCATTCCAGTGGAGCGGTGCCTATATCGGTGCCCACGGCGGTACGGCCTTCACCAAGATGCCCAATCCCTTTGCCGACAGAAACGGCTGGAGCGGCGGTATCCAGGGCGGTTACAACTACCAGATGGGGCCAGCCGTACTCGGTGCCGAACTTGAAGGCTCATACCTCGGTGGTGCCGAACACAAGGTGCGGGGCGGCAAGATAGAGGAAAAATGGCGTGCCGCAGCGAAGGCCAAGGCTGGCCTGACATTCAATCAGACACTTGTCTTTGGCACGGCCGGTGTCGCCCTGACCAAGTTCGGTGCCGGTGACAAGGTGCGCGACACCAGTGGCTGGAAAACCGGTTACCTCGTTGGTGGTGGTGTTGAACAGGCTTTTGCCGGCGGTCTCTCCGCCAAGATTGAGTACAACTACATCCACACGCCCAATGTGAAGGCTACATCGGCTCTTGGCCGCAGTGAAACCGACATTGGGAGCCACGAACTCAAAGCCGGCATCAACTACCGGTTCTAGCAATGAGGCATGGTCCCGGTAGCCAGCGTGCACCGGGATCATGTCATGACTACAACTCCGCAGGGATGTGGATTTCAGTCCCATTCGCGTTCTTGCGGTGTAGAAGTGCCTATCCATGATGGGCACTGTTCGGAGAGAAAACGGTTTGCAGCACCGGCAGCGATCCCGCCCATCAGTCGCTGCTCGTCTAAAGACTGCTTTCTCTCCGTTCATATTCAGAGCCGCCAGCCATCAATCCAAAGGCACTGAGGGGCAGGTTCCTGGCGCTCCATTCTGACGGAAAGACAAGGGAGGCGCTTCCTCGGATCACCAGTATCCCATTCTACAGAGAGAAAGTCACGATAACTTTATATGTATAATACAAACAACATGATATTTTCTGAAATATTACAAAGTATAACTTATATTATATAAGTTTAGTCAGAATTTCGCCCGGATGTCATTATCAGACATCCGGGCGATTTATTTTATATTGGCAAGCCGCCGAGTATACCTGATATAAGATTTGCAACGGCTTCAATAACGCCTCTAATAAGATCTCCAAACATTAACATTCCTCCATGTTAATAAGTCAGCAATTACATTATTATATGGTACGTATATTTCTTACTATTAAATAGTTATCATTCATTTTTACTTCGAGTTTTTAATTATTTTACATTAACTATTTGTTTTAGAGAGAACTTGTTACAATTATTCCGTTTGAAATTTTACTCTATCATCACTTTATTTGATTATTCGTAGCGCAATGCATCAATGGGGTTCATTCGGGCAGCCCGTCGTGCGGGGAAATAGCCGAAGACCACTCCAATCAGGGCTGAGAAGCCAAAGGCAATCAGAACAATGAACGGGTCAAACATGAACGGTACGCCCATAAGGCTCACGGCCGTAAAAGCGAGCACGAGGCCAATGACCATTCCGATCAGGCCGCCAATCAGACACAGCACGATCGCCTCCACCAGAAACTGCGTCAGTACCTGACGCTCTGTCGCACCGATGGCCAGACGCACGCCGATTTCGCGCGTTCGCTCGGTCACCGATACAAGCATGATATTCATGATGCCGATGCCGCCGACCAGCAGACTGACAGCCGCGATAGAGGACAGAAGTCCAGTCAAAATCACTGTCGTCATGGAAACAATGCCGAGGATCTGGCTGAGGTCGGTCACCTCGAAATCGCGGTCAGCGGATTCGCGAATCTTGCGGCGCTCCTTGAACAGCTCCTCCAGCGCGACCTTGACCGGCGCCGTTGCCCCATCCTTCGCCGAAACGGTAATCAGCGAAACGTCGGTTGAACCGGCGATACGCCGCTGAAACATGCGAAACGGAATGAGCACCGTGTTGTCCTGATCCTGGCCATCGACGGATTTGCCCTTCGAGGCCAGCGTACCGATGACTTCGCAGGAAATGCGGTTGATGCGGATACGGTCGCCGTCAGGGATGGTTTCGCCGAACAATGCCTTTTGAACAGTAGCCCCGATGATGCAGACGGAGCGTCCGCTGCGCTCTTCCGATTCAAGAAAGTTGCGGCCCGTTGCAAGCTGCCAGTTCATTGTGGTGAAGTAATCATTGGTCGAGCCGATGATCGATGCCGTCCGGCTGTTGCCTTCGCGAATCGCGGTGCCAGATACCTGACCAAGCGGGGCGACAGCGGCGACACCCGGGATCTGATCGCGGATCGCATCGATATCCCTGATATCAAAGGTGCGGGGCGGCAGGGTCGAGCGGCGCTCTGGATTGCCCGGAGACACAAAAAGCAGGTTGGTGCCGAGTTTCGAAATTTCACCCGTCACCCTTTGCCGGGTGCCATTGCCGACCGTGACCATGGCAATGACCGCGCCGACGCCAATGACAATACCCAGCATTGTCAGGAAAGAGCGCATAAGGTTGCGCGACATGGAATGCAGAGCGAGCCGGAACGCTTCAAGCAGCATTGTCAAATTTCCTGTTTGCGTTCGTCGCTCTGGATGAGACCATCGACAAAGCGGATCGTGCGCTTGGCATAGGCAGCAATATCAGGCTCATGTGTGACCATAATCACCGTGATGCCGTTATCGCGGTTAAAACCGGAAATCAGCTCCATGATCTCGACGCTGGTCTTCGTGTCGAGATTGCCCGTCGGCTCATCGGCAAGGAGCACCTGCGGATGGGTGACAATTGCACGGGCAATCGCGACACGCTGCTGCTGGCCACCTGACAATTCCGAGGGAACATGGTGGGCGCGTGTCGCCAGCCCCACCTGGCTCAAGGCTTCAAGCGCCCGCTCCCGCCGCTCGGCGCGGCCCATACCGCGATAAATCAATGGCAGTTCCACATTCTCCACAGCCGACGTGCGGCGCAGAAGATTGAAGCCCTGAAAGACGAAGCCGAGCAATTCACGCCGCAAAGTCGTCTGCTGATGCCGGTCGAGTTGATCGATGCCTGTTCCGCCGAACAGGTATTTTCCAGTGCTTGGCCGATCGAGACAGCCGATAAGATTCATCGCCGTCGACTTACCGGAACCCGATGGACCCATGATCGCAACGAAATCGCCCCGTTCGATGGCAAAGTCGACACCCGCCAAGGCATGGACAGCGGCTTCACCCTCCCCGTAGCTTTTGGTAATCCCGCGGAACTCAATCAGAGGCACCGTTGTCTGCATGGGCTGGCGAGGGTTCATTTCGGCGGCGTGCTCGCGGCCACGATAACCTGATCGCCTTCCTTGACATCACCGGAAAGAACGATGGTATCGCGTCCATCCGTTGAACCGGTGTAAACGTCGACTTTGACAGGCTTGCCATCACGCAGCACCCAGACCGCACGTTGCGTTCCTGCTTCCTTTTTAGCCGCATCCGGTAGCGCAGGCGTTTGTTCGGTTGCAGCAGCCACCTCCGGCTTTGCAGGCGCATCCGGCGGCGTAAAGCGCAGGGCAGCATTCGGCACAAGCAGCGCATCCTTGACTTCGTTGACCTTGATATAGGCCGTGGCCGTCATACCTGGGCGCAGCGCGAGATCGTCATTGGCAACCGCCAGCATGGCCTTATAGGTAACGACATTCGAGACGGTTTCCGGCTGGAACCGGATATTGACAATCTTCGCCGGGAACGTGCGATCCGGATAGGCGTCAACATTGAATGTTGCATTCTGTTCCGGCTTGACGAGCCCCACATCGGCCTCATCGACATTCACCTGCAGTTCCATCTTTTTCAGGTTACCTGCAAGCTTGAACAAAATGGGCGCCTGAAACGCCGCAGCAACCGTTGCCCCGGGATCAACCGAACGGCTGAGCACGACACCATCGATGGGGGAAATGATCCTTGATTTCTGCAACGATGTTTCATTCACCTGCAGTTCCGCCTGGGAAACGGCCACTTCGGCATTGGCGACATCGAGCGCGGCAACGGCTGAATCATATTCCGACTTGGCAACATCCAGCTCACGCACCGATGAAACCCTGCTGTCCTGCAGCGCGGTCATACGCTCGAACGCGTTCTTCTTGGCTTCCAATGTTGCCTGGGACTGCACGACCCGGGCCCGTGAGGCCAGAAGCTTGGACTTCGAACTTTCAATGTTGGTGTTGATCGTGTCGATGTCGAGCGTAGCCAGCACATCGCCCTTGCCGACAAAGCTGTTGTAGTCGACGAGAACGGTACGCACCGTGCCGGAAAGCTCACTTGACACATCCACCTGCTCGGTGGGTTGCACCGTACCTGTCGCCGATACGGTGATAGAAAGCGTGCCCTTGGTCAGGGGTTTCTCGGTATAGGTGTAATGCGTGCCCTTGGAAAACCAGGACATCGCCAGCAGACCGCCGATAATCAGAAGTCCGCCACCCCACAGGAACGGATGCCTGCGAAAAATATTTCGCCGGCTCCTGTTGTCGACGATGGAGGCCAAAGTCTTGCTCAGGTCGGGTTGGTTGCTTGAAGAGTCCACGCCGTTACGCCATTCGCTTTATCGGTTGCATGATGCGCCAAAGCGCTTTGAGTGACATAAACGCATAAAAAACAGACTTCAATGCGATGAGCCTTTTTACTATTGACCGTCCGAACGGGCAACGAGCGTACTTCAATATCGATTCTGACGATCGCAGATGCAGATTGCGTCAGCATTGCAGACCAAATGACGAAAAATGAAGCCAAGCCAGCAGTTTGTCGGCCTGACAAACAAAAACCGGCGAAGGTTGATCCTCCGCCGGTTCTTGTGAAACAAAATTATATTACAAAGCGACGTCGAAAGACGCCTGGGTCTTGGCCTTGATTTCGTCCACCGTCACGCCGGGCGCAATCTCGATGAGCGTCATCTTCGGGTCACCACGCCGCTCGATCGTGAAGACGCCAAGATCGGTGATAACGAGATCGGTAACGCGCTGTCCGGTGAGCGGAAGCGTGCACTCCTCCAGAAGCTTGGCCTCACCCTTGGCCTCGTGTTCCATGACGACGACGACCTTCTTGACACCGGCCACCAGATCCATGGCGCCGCCCATGCCCTTGACCATCTTGCCCGGAACCATCCAGTTGGCCAGATCGCCGTTGCGGGCGACCTGCATGGCGCCAAGAATGGACAGGTCGATATGACCGCCGCGGATCATGCCGAAGCTGTCGGCACCGGAGAAATAACTGGTCGTCGGCAGTTCCGTGATGGTCTGCTTGCCCGCATTGATGAGGTCGGCGTCTTCCTCGCCCTCATAGGGGAAAGGCCCCATGCCCAGCATACCGTTCTCGCTCTGCAGCTGAACGCTCATGCCGGTCGGGATGTAGTTGGCGACAAGGGTTGGAATACCGATACCCAGATTGACGTAGAAACCGTCCTGCAGTTCCTTGGCGGCCCGTTCGGCCATCTGATCGCGTGTCCAGGCCATCTCAGTTCACCTCGCTTGCAGCGACAAGACGCGGACGGGTCGTCCGTTGTTCGATATGTTTGACAGGGTTTGGCACATGCACGATGCGCTTGACGAAAATACCGGGCGTATGGACATGGTCGCCGTCGATCTTGCCAGCATCGACAAGATTTTCGACCTCGGCAATTGTCACCTTGCCGGCGGTCGCCATGATCGGGTTGAAGTTGCGGGCCGTCTTGCGATAGACGAGATTGCCTTCCGTGTCCCCCTTGAATGCATGGACGATGGACAGATCGGCAAACAGACCGCGCTCCATCACGTAGGACTCGCCGTCAAATTCGCGCACATCCTTGCCATCGGCAATGATTGTGCCGACACCTGTCTTGGTGAAGAACGCCGGAATACCCGCGCCACCGGCCCGAATGCGTTCGGCCAGCGTGCCCTGCGGATTGAATTCAAGCTCCAGCTCACCCGACAGATATTGCTGGGCGAACAGTTTGTTCTCACCCACATAGGATGAGATCATTTTGCTGATCTGCTTGGTTTCCAGAAGCACGCCAAGGCCAATGCCATCAACGCCGGCATTGTTGGAAATAACGGTCAGGTTCTTTACCCCTGAATCCCGGATCGCATAGATCAGGGCTTCCGGAATGCCGCAAAGACCGAAGCCTCCCGCCATGATGGTCATGCCGTCGAACAGCACACCTTCCAGCGCATCGCTTACATTTGAATGAACTTTTTTCAAGAACAGTCTCCCATTGTTCTCCATCCGCTGCGGCAGGGTTTGAGAGCTGCCGTTGCCGCAACGGTATGGCTTGTCTTGGTGCCACAGGTAGTCGTATTAATACTGCATGACCGCAGCCGAGTTTCCTATCTCCGACATTGCTGTTTCAGGAAGCGCAAAACGCTTCGTCCTGACCGACATGCCGGTGCCCATGGTCTATGCGACCCACCGTATCATACGCGATTGCAATTTCGAATTCGCCGAGACCTTCGGCTATGAACGCGACGAGTTGATCGACCAAAGCTTCAGCCGCCTCTATCCAAAGATCACCGATTTCGTTCGTACCGGAGAAATGTGGCGAACAAATTTCGCCGGTGGCCGTGTCTATTACGATGAGCGGGTCATGCGGCGGCGCGACGGTGCAAGCTTCTGGTGCCGGGTACGTGGGCGCAGCGGCAATCACACCGATCCCTTTGCCGAAGCGCTTTACTGCTTCGAGCCGATGAACCGGACGGTGGCGGGCAATGCGAGCCTGATCTCCGACCGGCAGAAGCAGGTGCTGACCCTTGTCTCGCAGGGCAAGACCAATATGCAGATTGCCCATGAGATCGGGTTGTCGAAACGGACAATCGAGGCCCACCGGGCACGCATCATGCGCGCATTCGGGCTACGCAACAGCGCAGAACTGATTGCGTGGTTCTCGTCCTTGCGGTGAGAGCCCTGCTCTAGAACGTCGGCGGCGTGCAGGCGCTGACAACTTCACAGGGATTCGGGCCGACGCAGCGGAAACGATGCGGCTGTCGGCTCTCGAAGTAATAGGCGTCGCCGGGACCAAGTATCCTGCGCTGGTCGTCCACAGTCACTTCGATCCGGCCGCTGATGACGACACCGCCTTCTTCCCCTTCGTGCACAAGCATGACGCGGCCGGTATCGCCACCGGGTTCGTAGCGTTCTTTCAGGATTTGCAAGGCACGGCCAAACAGATTCTCGCCGATCTGCAGATAGGAGATATTACCCTTGCCGATTTCGACCAGTTCGCCCGCTTCGTAGAACACCTTCTGCTTGCGATCCGGTTCAATGGCGAAGAACTCGGAAAGACCGATGGGAATGCCGTCGAGAATGCGTTTGAGCGCACCGACAGATGGATTTGTCTGATTGGACTCGATCAGCGAAATGGTGGAATTGGTCACACCCGCCCGTTTGGCAAGTTCGCGTTGCGACAGGTTATGCCTTTGCCGCAGGAAACGCAGGCGTCCGCCGAGATCAATTTGCATGAAGCGCCTCTCTGACTGTTCTATATGTTTGATATAATGAATTTATGAACTTATGCTCCAGTAAAATCAATGGTTTGCATGGAGCTAGAAAAGGACTTGTTGCCCAATAGAAAGCATGGCTCCCTGCATCGAGAAGAGGAGTCTCCATCATGCTCATGAGCAACACCCCGTCACTCGAAAATTACTGGATGCCTTTTACCGCAAACCGGCAGTTCAAGGCAGCACCACGCCTGCTCGCTTCTGCCAAGGGCATGTACTACACGGATGTCGATGGCGGCCAGGTACTCGACGGAACGGCGGGTCTCTGGTGTGTCAACGCCGGACACGGACGCGAGAAGATCGCCGACGCCGTAGCGCGCCAGCTGGTGACCATGGACTACGCACCCTCCTTCCAGATGGGCCATCCACTGGCATTCGACTTTGCCGAAAAGCTCGCCGCACGGGCACCCGGCGGCAAAAAGGCCGGCCTGACCAAAGTCTTCTTCACTGGCTCCGGGTCGGAGTCCGTTGATACCGCACTCAAGATCGCCATCGCCTATCAGCGCGCCATCGGACAGGGAACCCGCACCCGGGTGATTGGCCGCGAGCGCGGTTACCACGGCGTTGGGTTCGGCGGCATTTCCGTCGGCGGTCTGGTCAACAACCGCCGCGTATTTCCGCTCCTGCCGGGTACCGATCATATCCGCCATACCCATGATCCCGTCCGCAATTCCTTCGTCAAGGGCCTGCCCGAACACGGTGCTGATCTGGCGGACGATCTGGAACGGCTGGTTGCATTGCATGGTGCCGAGACCATCGCGGCCGTCATCGTTGAACCGGTCGCCGGATCAACCGGCGTTCTCCTGCCGCCGAAGGGCTATCTGGAACGCCTGCGGACCATCAGCCAGAAGCACGGTATCCTGCTGATATTTGATGAAGTGATTACCGGCTTCGGCCGACTCGGCACTCCCTTTGCAGTCGATTATTTCGGCGTGGTACCCGATCTCGTCACCACAGCCAAAGGCCTGACCAACGGTGCCGTGCCGATGGGTGCCGTGTTTGCCAGCGAGACCGTTCACGACGCGCTGATGCATGGCCCCGAAAGCCAGATCGAGCTTTTCCATGGCTATACCTATTCGGGTCATCCGGTGGCCTGTGCCGCCGGCTTGGCAACGCTGGAAGTCTACGAGGAGGAAGGCTTGCTGACGCGGGCGGGCGAGGTGGCCGAACACTGGCAGGATGCGCTCCATAGCCTCAAGGGGCTCGCCAATGTCACCGACATCCGCACCATCGGCCTTGTTGCCGGTATCGAACTGGCATCGCGTCCCGATGCCGTCGGCGCGCGGGGCTATGATGTCTTCACCGACTGTTTCAAGAACGGCCTGCTGGTGCGCGTCACCGGCGATATCGTTGCACTTTCGCCGCCTTTGATCGTCGAGAAAGAGCAGATCGACAGCATTGTCTCCATGCTGGGCGATGCCATCAAAAACGCTGCCTGATCAGGGCGTTTTCAGAATTGCCGAGAAGCGCGGGTCAAAGGCCCGCGCGATCGGTTCCGCTGCCGCTCCCAAGGCGACCGACCAAGGATCTGCGAGCCCTGCCTGAAGGCGGGGCTCGGGATAGCGAAGAGCCCGGTCGGCAATGGATGGCAAGACGGGTTCCATCCGCTGTATCAAACTATCGATCAAAGCCTTTGGCGCACCGCCGCACAGAATGGTGGTTTGCGGATCAAAGATTGATTCGAGCATCTGTACTGTCCGGCGCAGGCGATCGGCGGCATTGGCAATCCAGCTTTCCACCACCGGACCGCCTTTGATCACGGCATCGGTTACCTGTTCGAACAATTTAGGGTCCGAGTGATCAAGCCCCAATACGTTGCACAGGGAAGCCATCGACGTGTAGTGCTCCAATGGCTCCACGTCCGGACCATCACCGGGTGCCAGTGCCAGCATCATGCCAATCTCACCGGCATTCGAGTAGGCGCCCCCATAGAGTTCGCCGTTGAGGATCAGGCCCGCGCCGAGACCGTAGCCCAGATAGATGCAGACGACGTGATCGAGGCCGTGTGCTGCGCCAAGCAGACGCTCAGCCGTTGCAGCAGCCGAAGCGTCGTTCTGCAAGGCAACTTCGAGACCCGTACCCTCAGCAATCCGCTCAACCAGCGGAAAGTTCTGCCAGGCCGTCATCATCCATGGATCATCATAAAGTTCATTGATGCCGAACGGTCCCGGCATGGCAAGACCCAGGCCCACAAGCTTTCGCGCCGCCTGTGGAAACTGCGCCGTCAATGCCTCACGGGCTCTTTCGACAAGGTCAAGAATGACGACGACGCCTTCAGCTGGGCCGCCGGCCGGGAGCTTCGATTCAAACTGCACAAGCACATCGCCTACGAGATTGACGATCACGGTCCGCGTGACGTGCCGGTCGATCTGCAGGCCAATGGCAAAGGCACCGTCCGGCACGAGCTGATAGGGGGTAGCAGGCTGTCCGCGGCCCTTGCGAACACTCGCCTGGGATTGCACGAGCCCGTCACTGGCCAATTCCTCGATGATGTTGGAAACCGTCTGGGGCGTCAGCCCGGTGGCACGCGCAAGATCCGCGCGGGACAGGGCGCCATTGACCCGCAACGCATCAATCATGATGCGCCGGTTGTGCGCACTCGCACCGCCCAGATTGGTTCCGCTCTTTGCCCGGATCGATTTTCTCGCGTCCATTCTGTCCCCTCTTGACACCAGAACAATATTGATCAAGAAATAAGTCAAGACAATTGATTTAATGCAAAAGACCACAAGAGTCTTGGGGAATGTGAGCACTGGCTGGACGTAAGCGCGTCGCGGGCAGATCCTGAACAGAAAAGCTCCCGGACTGTGACGACCAATCGGTGTTGTCCATGATGGACGGCGCTTGAGCTACAAAGGCCAAATAGGAGGTACCATGTTGAAATCCTTTCAGACCGCGCTTCTGGGCGCGACCCTTTTGGGAGCGGCGCTCGCTTCTCCTGCCCATGCGGAAACCAAGATCAACGCCCTGTTCATGGCGCAGGCCGCCTACAGCGAAGCCGATGTACGCGCAATGACCGATGCCTTCACCAAGGCCAATCCTGACGTGACGGTCAATCTCGAATTTGTTCCTTACGAAGGCCTGCATGACAAGACCGTTCTCGCGCAGGGTTCGGGCGGTGGTTATGACGTGGTTCTGTTCGACGTGATCTGGCCGGCGGAGTATGCCACCAACAAGGTGCTGCTTGACGTATCGGACAAGATCACCGGCGACATGAAGACAGGCGTTCTTCCCGGGGCATGGACTACGGTCAAGTACGAGGGCAAGCGCTATGGCATGCCGTGGATTCTCGACACGAAGTACCTGTTCTACAACAAGGAAATCCTTGAAAAGGCCGGCATCAAGAATCCGCCGAAGACCTGGGCTGAACTGGCTGAGCAGGCCAAGACAATCAAGGACAAGGGCCTGCTGGCAACGCCGATTGCCTGGAGCTGGTCACAGGCGGAAGCGGCAATTTGCGACTACACAACGCTGGTCAGCGCCTATGGCGGCAGCTTCCTCAAAGATGGCAAGCCGGTATTCCAGACAGGCGGCGGTCTCGAAGCACTCAATTATATGGTCGACAGCTACAAATCAGGCCTGACCAACCCCAACTCGAAGGAATTTCTTGAGGAGGATGTACGCCGCGTGTTCCAGAACGGCGAAGCTGCTTTCGCACTCAACTGGACCTACATGTACAATATGGCCAACGACCCGAAGGACAGCAAGGTTGCCGGCAAGGTCGGCGTCGTTCCGGCACCGGGTGTCGACGGCAAGAGCACCGTGTCAGCCGTCAACGGCTCCATGGGTCTTGGTATCACATCCACGAGCAAGCATCCCGACGAGGCCTGGAAGTACATCACGTTCATGACGTCGCAACAGACGCAGAACCAGTACGCCAAGCTGAGCCTGCCGATCTGGGCCTCGTCCTATACCGACCCGGCTGTGTCCAAGGGGCAGGAGGAGCTGATCGCTGCCGCGAAGCAAAGTCTTGCAGCGATGTACCCGCGCCCGACAACGCCGAAGTATCAGGAACTGTCGACCGCTCTGCAGCAGGCCGTGCAGGAATCGCTTCTCGGCCAGAACAAGCCGGAAGACGCTCTCAAAACAGCCGCAGAAAACAGCGGACTGTGATGTAATGTGAAGGCGGCGCGTTAGCTGCCTTCATCCAACACCTCCCTTTCCGTCATCCTCGGGTCAAGCCCGGGAACGACGGAGAGGGATTAACCGGGCAGGCATTATTTTATGACGAGCAATTGGATTACGACACGCGCCTGGCTTCTGATGCTGCCGCTCCTCATCGTCATGATTGCGATTATTGGCTGGCCTCTAGTCGACACCGTGCGTCTGTCATTCACAGATGCCAAGCTGGTTGGCACTGAAGGCAATTTCGTCGGCTTCGACAATTATGTAAAAATGCTGTCCGGTTCGAATTTTCAGCGGACTTTGATCACCACCACCCTGTTTGCCGTCCTCTCGGTCGGGGCCGAAATGGTGATCGGCGTTCTGGCAGCGCTGCTCCTCAACCAGCAGTTTTACGGCCGGTCCATCCTGCGCGCGCTGATGATCCTGCCATGGGCCCTGCCCACGGTGGTCAACGCCACCCTGTGGCGGCTGATCTACAACCCCGAATATGGTGCGCTCAATGCCGCCCTCACACAGATCGGCCTCCTCGACGCCTATCGCTCCTGGCTCGGCGAGCCCGGAACGGCGCTGACTGCCCTGATCGTTGCCGATTGCTGGAAGAACTTTCCGCTGGTGGCTCTGATTGCACTTGCTGCGTTGCAGGCCGTGCCGCGTGATATCACGGCCGCGTCCATGGTGGATGGAGCCGGCGCGTGGGCCCGATTCCGCTTCGTCATCATGCCCTATCTTGCTGGTCCGCTGATGGTTGCGCTGGTCCTGCGCACCATCGAGGCATTCAAAGTTTTCGATCTCATCTGGGTGATGACCCGCGGCGGACCGGCCAACAGCACCCGCACGCTCTCGATCCTTGTGTATCAGGAAGCATTCTCGTTCCAGCGAGCGGGATCGGGTGCGTCCCTTGCACTGATTGTCACGCTTCTCGTTACCGTCCTTGCCGTGGCTTATGCGGCATTGATCCGCAAAAGCGCAGGAGCCACCTGATGGAACGCCGCAGTCTGACAGCCACCATCTTCGTCTACGCCGCAGCCCTGTTGCTGGCGGCAGTCATCCTCGCGCCGGTGGTCTGGCTGTTCATCATGAGCATTTCATCGACCACCGACCTGATCACCAAGCCCTTGCGGTGGTGGCCCGAGACCATTGACCTGTCGCGCTATGGCGTTCTCCTGTCGAGCGTTGCCAACAGCGCCGGACAGGCATTCGTCGCCTCGCTGTTCAACAGTCTTGAGGTCGCAGGGATGGCAACGGCTGCCGCACTTCTGGTGGCGGTCCCATCTGCCTGGGCGGTGTCACGCACGCCAGCTATCGGATGGTCGCTTTACGCTGTTATCGCCACCTATATGCTCCCGCCAGTAGCATTGGCCGTTCCACTCTACATGGCATTGTCTGCCCTTGGCCTTCTGAACAACGTTTTCGGACTGGCTTTGGTGTATCTCACCATTCTTGCGCCGTTCACCACATGGCTGATGAAATCCGGTTTCGATTCCATTCCACGCGAAATCGAAAGCGCGGCCACGGTCGATGGCGCACGGCTTGACCAGATCCTGCGCCTGATAACGCTGCCGCTTGCCGCGCCTGTCATGGCAACAGCGGCGCTCTTCGCCTTCCTGCTTGCCTGGGACGAATTCTTCTATGCCCTGCTGTTTACCTCCGATCAGCGGGCAAAAACCCTCACCGTCGCCATTGCCGATCTCGCAGGCGGACGGGTCTCCGATTACGGACTGATAGCCACAGCGGGTGTGCTGGCCGCCCTGCCCCCGCTGATCATCGGTCTCTTTATGCAGCGTGCCCTGATTTCGGGCCTGACCAATGGCGGCGTCAAAGGATGAGCATGACTTCTGAACCAAACCGGCCAGCGGGCCTTGTTGCGATTGAAAAGGAAATGGCGCGGCAGAATGCCGATGCAATTGCTTCCTTCGAAGCCGCGAAGCCGCTTGCCGCAACCATTGCCCAATCGCTGCGCAAAAACGGATGCCTCTTGTTGCTCGGCATGGGCGGTTCCCACGCTGTCAGCCGCGCCGTCGAGCCACTTTATCGCAGTTTGGGTATTGATGCGGTTGCGATGCCGCTGTCGGAGCAGCTTGGACAGCCGGTGCCTCTCACCGGCAGGACCATTCTTGTGACATCGCAGTCCGGCGAAAGTGCTGAAGTGCTGCGCTGGTTTGCCGAGGCCGGCATACTTCCCGATACGTTCGGCCTGACACTCGAAGGCGGATCGACACTCGCGCGTACAGTGCCCTCGCTTGTGGGTGCGGGCGGTACAGAAAATGCGTTTGCCGCGACCCGCAGTCTTACTGTCAGCTTTGCACTGCATCTTGCCGTTTTGACCGCGCTGGGTGACGACCCGTCCGCAGCGCTCAATCGCCTTGAAACAGGCAGCGGGATAGAGATCAATGCGGCCGTGACAACACTCAGCGGCGTCTCCTCGGTGGTTGCATCGGGCCGCCGGTTGCAGGGTGTCGCCGAAGCCATCGCATTGGGCCTGACCGAACTGTCGCGCATACCCTGCTTCTCGCTGGAAGGCGGGCAATTGCGCCACGGACCAATGGAAATGCTCGGACCAAAGGTTGGTGTTGTGCTTTTCCGTGCCAACGATGCAACCGCCGAACTGGTTGCCCGAATGGCAATGTCCGCTTCCGAAGCCGGATCGCCTGTCGTGGTGTTTGATGCCTCGGGAGAAGAGCCGGTCAACGGCGTCACCACGATCAATGTCGGTGAAGCCACCGGTATCGCCGCCATTTTCGCGCTGCTGCCCGCCGCGCAACGTTTCATGATCGCTTTTGCGGGTGAACGGGTTACCAATGTCGGGACACCCGTCCGCTCGACAAAGATTACGCGGAGCGAATAGATACATGCGCCCGCTGGCTGTTGTTGGAAATGTGAACGTCGATCTGATTTTGGGCCCTGCCGATCCATGGCCGACGCCCGGAACCGAGATCATGGTCGATTACGATGAACTGCGCGTCGGCGGCTCGGCCGGCAATTCGGCGCTGACCTGGGAAGGGCTCGGGATCGACTTTCAGATCGCGGCCAATGTCGGCACCGACCAGTTCGGTGAATGGCTGCACAAGGAATTCGGCGAGCGCGGCAGGCGCTGGCCGGTTGCACCCACAGGCACCACGCTGTCCGTCGGTATCACGCATCCCAATGGAGAACGCACGTTCTTCACCACACGCGGACACCTCGGCGCGCTGTCCTGGCCGGAAGTCCGCTCGATGCTCGACACGCAGCGGTTGCGCGGCGGCTATATCCTCCTGTGCGGCTCATTCCTGACCGATACGCTGGTTACGGACTACGACGCATTGTTTGATTGGGCCGACGCAAACGATATCCGCGTCGCGCTCGATACGGGCTGGCCGATCGGCGGCTGGACCGAGGCCAACCGCGAGGCGACCCGTAAATGGTTGTCGCGCTGTCACTGCGCCCTGTTCAACGAGGTGGAAACAACGCGCCTCGCCAACAGTATCGAACCCGCGGAGGCGGCGTTGAAACTCAAGGCATTGATGCCGGAAAGCGCCATCGTTGTGGTGAAATGCGGATCGGCCGGTGCGCTCGCCGTCGGACCCGACAATGCAGTAGTCAAAACCGTGGCACCGCTGGTTTTTGTTGCCGACACAATTGGCGCGGGCGATGTCTTCAATGCGGCGTTTCTGGCGGCGCTTGCCCGAGAAATGCCCCTGCAGCACTGCATTGCCGCCGGTGTTCACGTAGCGTCCAAAGCCATCTCGACCGTACCCCGCCGCTATGACAGCCATGACCTCGATACCATACCGGAGAATGCGCTATGAGCGCCCTTGAACTCATCGACATCCGCAAGCGCTATGGCACTGTAGAGACCCTGAAAGGCATTGACCTGTCGCTGGCCAGCGGCGAGTTTCTGGTATTGCTCGGCTCGTCCGGCTGCGGGAAATCCACGCTTCTCAATATAATTGCAGGGCTCGCCGAAGCCACGGAAGGCGACGTGCGTATCGGTGACCGCTCGGTCACGGGCGTGCATCCGAAGGACCGGGATATCGCCATGGTGTTTCAGTCCTACGCGCTCTATCCGAACATGTCCGTCGCCCGTAACATCGGCTTCGGGCTGGAAATGCGCAAGGTTCCCGCTGCGGAGCGCGCGGAGGCCGTTCAGAAGACAGCAAAAATCCTGCAGATTGAAAACCTGCTCGAGCGCAAGCCTTCCGAGCTATCCGGCGGCCAGCGCCAGCGCGTTGCCATCGGCCGGGCGCTTGTGCGCGATCCGCAAATCTTTCTCTTCGACGAGCCGCTATCCAACCTCGATGCAAAACTGCGCATGGAAATGCGCACCGAACTGAAGCGTTTGCATCTGATGCTTGGAACCACGATTGTCTACGTGACCCATGACCAGATCGAGGCCATGACACTGGCAACGCGGATCGCCGTTATGCGCGACGGCCAGATCGAGCAACTGGCAACACCTGACGAAATCTACAACCGCCCAGCCACCCGCTATGTCGCGAGCTTCGTCGGTTCACCGCCGATGAATATGCTGGAAGCCACCGTGGCCGATGGCATCGCCCATATTGATGGCTCGCTGAGCAGCCTCGCCCTGCCCGACGATATCAAGGAGAAAGCCGGTCAGGCGCGCGATGTGGTAATCGGCATCCGCCCTGAAAGCCTGAGCCTCGCAGCAACCGGGGACATGGCCTTTGGCATCGATGCAATGGTTGAAGTGGTGGAATTGACCGGGCCTGAACTGGTCGTCACATCGACAATCGGCAACCAGCGTCTGACCGCCAGCCTGCCGCCAAAGTCCAAGGTTACTGCCGGTACCGCCCAGCGCTTTGCCATCGATGCCGGTGCCCTGCACATCTTTGACAAGGCAACCGGCAAGCGGCTCTGAGGTTTAGCCTTCCAGAAGGTATTCCGGCACATCCTTCAGCCGGGCGATATCGCGCAGCGGCGGCTGACCAAACAGGCGGGCATATTCGCGGCTGAACTGCGACGGGCTGTCATAACCCACCGCATGGCCCGCCGTCGCTGCATCCAGCGACTGGCTGAGGATGAGCCGGCGCGCCTCCTGCAGCCGCAACTGCTTCTGATACTGCAGCGGGCTCATCGATGTAACGGCCTTGAAGTGCTGGTGGAAGGATGACGGGCTCATATTGGCTTCGGATGCCACATGCTCGATGCGCAGGGTCTTGCGGAAATTGCGCTTGATCAGGCCGATGGCTTTGTTCACCTGATGCAGGCGGCTTTCCGACTGGGCGATCTGGCGCAAGCGCCCCGATTGTTCCCCGGTGAGCAACCGGTACAGCAGCTCGCGCTCGGTGAGCGGCGCCAGCATGGGGATGTCTTTGGGCGTGTCAAGAAGACGGATAAGACGGACAACGTTATCGAGCAGTTCCGGTCCCATGGGATTCAACGACATGCCGCGATCGGGGAGCTGATTGCTGAAGCTGTCTTTGGGCGCCTCAAGCAGCAATGCGCTGAGCATGGTGGGATCAAGATCAAGGCGCAACGAGAGATAGGGCTCTTCTTTCGAGGCTTCGATGACATGCCCGACAATCGGAAGATCAACCGATACAGTCAGATAGGTGGCTTTGTCATAATAATAGACCTCGTCACCCAGCATGGCGCGCTTTCGGCCCTGGGCAATGACACAGACGGCAGGTTCGTGCACGACGTGGTTCGGCTCTGACGGAGCTGTAGCCCGTGCGAGATTCAGACGCGGAATATCCGTCGAAAACAGCCCATCGGCGCCCGTGTGCTTTTCGATCAATTGTGCAAGCTCGGTAATTTTTTCCACGGCGGGTCTCCTCGGGTAATGCCCACCCTATCTAGGTGTCATCACACGTACGAACCAGAGCCAAACCAGCGGGTTCGGATCGATTTGGAGGATTGTGCAATCATCCGGCAGTTTCAGTCAATCGCAATAGCGGGCTTTACGCCGCCCTGCTGCTCGCGACCTGGCGGATGAAATGATCCGTCTCGATAGCAACGATGCGATCCTGCGGAACGGCAGATAAACGCCTGATATCCTCGACATCTGTCGATTTGAGCTGTGCTTTCGGATCATCAAATGGCATCTCGGGATCAGGTACCGCCGACAGAAGGAGCCGTGTATAGGGATGCTGCGGGTTGTCGATGACCTTGTTGACGTTGCCCCATTCAACGATCTGCCCCGCATACATGACGACGATGTCCTCCGCGACATACCGAGCCGTGGCAATATCATGGGTAATATAGAGCAGCGCGAGCTTCATATCCCGCTTCATCTCGTTGAGCAGATTGAGGACGCCGAGACGCACGGAAACGTCGAGCATCGATGTCGGTTCGTCAGCAACGATTACTTCGGCACCAACCGCCAGTGTTCGGGCGATATTGACCCGCTGGCGCTGCCCGCCTGACAGTTCATGCGGGTGTTTGTGCGCGACGATTTTCGGATCGAGCTTGACCCGGGTCAACAGTTCTTCGATCGCTGCATCGATCTGTTTGCCCCTGAGATCACGCCGGTGTAACTGCAGCGGACGGCGCAAATGGTAATCGATGGTGTGGGCCGGATTGAGCGAGGAAAACGGGTCCTGAAAGATCATTTGCACGGAGCGGCGATACCTAGCCAGCGCCTTGGCATTGTCGGTAGCAACAGGTTTACCCTTGAACAGCAACTGGCCTTCGCTCGGCGTATATTCCCGCATCACCAGCCTTGCGCAGGTGGTCTTGCCGCTGCCGGATTCACCGACAAGCGCGAGGGTTCGACCCGCATACAGCTCAAAGGAAACCGATTGCGCAGCATTCACCTTGAACGGCGCAGTGCCAAAGGACTTCGACACGCGGTCGAGTTCAAGGATAGGAGTTTCCGGAGCGTTCATGTCGGTGCCCTTTCCGTCGCAGGTTCGCCATGCAGGGAGGGGAAGGAAGCCCAAAGCTTTTTGGTATAGTCATGCTGCGGATCGCCATAAATGTTTTCCGCTGTGTTCTGCTCGACCAGCTTTCCCGCCAGCATGATGCCGATGCGGTCGCAGAACTGCACCATCAGGCCGAGATCATGGGTGATGAACAGCACGGAAAAGCCGAACGTGCGGCGCAGTTCGTTGATGCGCTGCAGGATTTCGCGCTGCACCACCACATCGAGCGCGGTGGTCGGCTCGTCCATCACCACAATCTTGGGGTTCAGCGCAAGGCAGATCGCAATAACGATACGCTGGCGCATGCCGCCGGAAAACTGGTGCGGATAGTCCTTCATGCGATCAGGAGGAATATCGACAAGACGCAGCATCTCCGCTGTCCGCTCGCGGGCTTGCGCCCGGTTCATCTTCTGGTGCGTGCGCAGCACGTCGTAAAACTGTTCCTGAATGCGCAGCACAGGATTGAGCGAATTCATCGCGCTCTGAAATACCATGGCAACTTCGCGCCAGCGAAAATCCCGCAGCTCTACCGGATTGAGATCGAGCACATCCCTGCCCTCGAGTAATATTTCGCCGGACCGGATCAACGCCGGAGGCTTGTGCAGACGGCTGATGGCAAAGGCAATCGTACTCTTGCCGCAACCGGATTCTCCAGCAAGCCCGAAGGTCTCGCCATGGGCGACGTCAAAACTGACATCATCCACCGCGCGAAAATCCGAGGTGTCACCGATATAGTCGACGGTGAGGTTCTTCACCTGAAGCAGCGGTGTGGTCACAGGCGGCCCTCCCCGGAGCGGATGAGCGCCGACCAGCGGCTCATGCTGTTTCCCGTGCGAAGACGCGGATTGGCAATCTCATCGACGGCAAAGTTCAGAAGCGACAGGCCGATCCCGAGAAGCGCAAGGGCAAAACAGGGCGTCAAAATATCCCACCACGCACCGACCGACAGGGCAGACGCTTTTTGTGCATTGTAGAGCATCATGCCCCAGGAAACGGTCTTGGGATCACCGAGACCAAGGAACTCCAGCGTGGCTTCCGTGATGATAGCGAAGATCACACTGCCGATGAAGTTGATACCGACGATGGAAATCAGATTGGGAAAGATTTCAAAGGTCATGATACGCCAGCGCGGCTCGCCCATCATTTCGGCGGATTTGACAAAATCCTTTTGCTTGACAGAAAGGGTTTCGGCGCGGGTGACGCGTGCGCCCCAAGCCCAGGATGTGAAGCCCAAAATGACCGCGATAACCAGCGGGCTGGCCTGACCGATGAAGGAGGCAAGCACAAGCAGCAGCGGCAGATTGGGAACCACCAGCACCATATTGGTGAAGAAACTGATGACTTCATCCGTCTTGCCGCCGCGATATCCGGCAATGATGCCAAGGGCTGTACCCAGTACGGTGATCAACAACCCTGCCCCGAAGCCGACGGCAAGCGACGTTCGAGCCCCATAGATGAGCCGGGCAAAGACATCCTGACCGATACGCGTGGTGCCGAGCCAGTGGTCGGCGGAGGGCGGCTGGTGCGGCCTGCCGACACGAGCTGCGGGATTGTACTCCGTCAGCAGCGGTGCCGCGAGTGCAATCAGGACGATGATCAGAAGAATGATCATGCCGACAAGAGCTTTGCGGTTGCGGACAAGTCCGGCGATGAGGGATTTCATGGCTCATGTCCTCCGCAGGCGCGGATCAAGCAGCACGTAGCTGATATCCACGATGAAATTGGCGACAAGCATGGCGATGGTCATGATCAGCAGTTGCCCCTGAATGACAGGATAATCACGGGCGAGGATGGCCTGATAGAGGATATTGCCAAGGCCCGGATAATTGAACACGACTTCGGTCACCAGCGAGCCGCCCAGCACTGTGCCGATGGCGATAGCGAGACTGCTCACCGTCGGCAGGAGAGCATTGCGTGCTGCATACCAGATCATGACCCGGCTGTCGGAAAGGCCCTTTGCCCGCGCCATGACGATATAATCTTCACCGAGAAGATTGATCATGTTGTTGCGCATGGTGACGGCAAAACCGCCTGTCAGAACGGTGCACAGGGTCAGCATCGGCAGGATGCCGTGGTAGAGGACACTGGCGATATAGGTGAGGGAAAACGAGGGATCGAGCGCCGGATCGGCGGAATAGCCAGTCGGGAACCAGTTGAGGGTGAAGCCGAAGAAGAAAAGTACGATGAGCGATGTGACAACCGCCGGAACGGATGTAGCGAAGATCGCACCAACGGATACAACCACATCAAAGACGCTGCCGCGCCGCCAGGCTGCCAGAATGCCAAGGAACGTCCCGAGCGTGAAACTGATGAGCGTGGCTGTCCCCATCAGGGCCACGGTCCAGATCAGGGCATGACCGAGGACTTCGGTGACCGGCAACGGGAAGTACTTGATCGAACGGCCAAGATCACCCGTAAAAATGCTCTTGAGATAGGTAAGATACTGCTGCCAGAGCGGCCCGTCGACAAAGCCGAACGTCAGTTTCAACGACTCGAGATTTTCCGCCGACAGTTCGGTGCCGGTGCTGGAAAACATGATCTGGATCGGATCCCCCGGCATGAGGCGCGGCAGGAAGAAATTGATCGTGGCAGCCGCAATGAAGGCGGCCAGATAGAATCCGAGGCGTCGAAGCAAAAAAGCCATATGCATCTCCCATCGCGGCGGAGACAGGTTTCACCCGCCCCCGCCTTGCGATGCCTACTTGACCGGCTCAAGCGCCAGAAGGTGAATGAGACGCGCCGGGTTGTTGCGTGTGATCGAAGGATTGACGAATGGATGATCCTTCGTCGACCAGCCGGTGAATCGCTTGGTATTGTACTGATACCAGTTCGGATTGTTGAACACCGGCATCATCGGCAGGTTTTCCGCCACGATACGCTGAGCCTTGTTCATCACGTTCTTCTGTTCAGCCGGATCAGCGGTGCGTGTGAAATCCACGAGCAATTTGGCGAGATCCGGATTGAACCAGCGCTGCGAGGTGAAGCGGGTCTTGCCCTTGTCCTGCTCGTTATAGGCGCGCTGATAGGGATAGTAGGGCGAGGCTGCGGCAGGCAGGCTGTTGATCGCCATATCGAAGCTGCCATTGATCAGGTTACCCGACCATACAGCCTCTTCCGGCGTGGCGATCTTTACATCCAGTCCCGCAGCCTGCATGCCTTCAATCGCGATCTGCACGGTGTCGATCCAGTCCGTCCAGGCATTGGGAACGATCAGCGAGAACGACAGTTTGGTGCCATCGGGATTGTCGCGGAAACCGTCACCGTCCTTGTCGGCATATCCTGCTTCATCGAGCAGCGCCTTGGCGGCATCGGTATCGTATTTGCCGTACTTGCCGAAGTCAGCGAGAACCGAGGGATCAGACCAGTTCTTGTAGAGCTCGCCCAGACCCGAGGGATCATCATTCAGCGTGGGATAGCCATAACCGGCCACATCGATCATTCCCTGCCGGTCGAGCGCCATGCTGACGGCACGGCGGAATTTTACATCATTGAATGCCTTGCGGTTATTTTCATTGGCCGTCTCCAGATTGAACAGGAATGCGACCATGCTGCCGGGCGTATACCAGTAGTGGAAATGCTCGGGGTCCTTAGCGACGTAAGTGTTTTCCACGTCCGGCAGGAATGACACGCCCCAATCGAGCGTACCATTGGCGGTGGCGGTGAGTATCTGGTTGTTGTCGGCCAATTGCGGAAAACGCATGCAATCGATCTTGAGTTCTGCAGCATCCCAATAATTCGGGTTGCGGCACTGGTCATAGGTCTGGCCGGTGAAACGGGCAATCTCGGTCATCGGGCCGCTGCCAACAGGGTTTTCGTTGGCGAAGGTCACTGGATCAGCAATATCCTTCCAGACATGCTCCGGAATGATCGGAACCTGTACCAGTTGATCCGCAGCAAGGGAGCTTGGATTGACCAGCGTGAACCGGACAGTCTGCGCGTCGACAATCTCGATACCATCGATGAACTTCCAGATGCTGACGAAATCGAGCGCCGGGAATTTCTTCAGATAGTCATAGGTGAATTTAACGTCAGCCGAAGTCAGCGGCTTGCCATCCGACCACTTCAAATCCGGACGCAGCTTGAACTCGATGCTCTTCAGGTCATCTGCCAGTTTGTAGCTTTCCGCCAGGCGATAGCTCGGCTTGTTGTTGTCAAAGCGGTTGAAGATGACAAGCGGCTCGTAGATGAAATCAAGCGTGCTCTGACGCGCGGACGTCTGGTTGAATGGATTGAAGTTGCGCACCCAGGTAGTGGCAGGCTCGATATTGACGGTCAGCACTGTCTGCGCCATGGCGGGCGTTGACAGAAGCATCATTGCAGAGGCTGCTGCAAACAAACGGTTTCTCGACATGCGTATTCCCCTGTTTTTATTGATCGATACGGTCAACTGACCAGCGCGCTGGCGAACATGTCTTCGACTTCCGCGTGCGCGGTCTTTACATCCACTTTCAACGAGCCGAGACGGGCATTGGCCGCCGCAATACGGCGGGCTGCGTCATCCGTCAGCGGGCGTGATGCCTTTGCTGCCGCTTCGCTGTCGGCAAGATCGCCGTGGCTGTGCAGGGCAACGTCAAAGCCCGCATCGAGAACCTGCGCGACCCGCTCGGGCATCGTGCCGGTCAGCGAATTCATGAATATGCAATCGGAAATGAGTACGCCGTCATAGGCGAGATCCTTGCGGATGACGTCAAGCATGATGGGCGAAACGGAGGCAGGCTGCTCCTTGTCATAGGCGGAGTAGACCACATGGGCCACCATCGCCCAGGGCGTATCCCTGAGATCAACGAACGGTTTGAAATCGGTCGCAAGAAGGGTTTCCTTGCTGGCGTCGACCACAGGCCGCTCCTTGTGCGAATCCAGCGTGGCACGGCCGTGGCCCGGAATATGCTTCATGACGGGCATGTTGCCTGTCTCAAGAAGCCCTTCGATGACTTCGCGGCCAAGGGCAGTCACGAGTTCCGGATCAGCCCCAAACGACCGGGCACCGATGACATCGCTTGTTGTATCGAACACCAGATCAAGCACCGGCGAGCAACCGCTGGAAAGACCCAATTCCGTCATCATTGTGCCCATGGCACGGGACGAGAGACGCAGGGCTTTTCGTGCCAGTTCAAGATCATGACGGGCAAGGCGGGCAAATTCGCCAAAGCTGCGGAACAGCGGCCAGGGGCCAGCATCCAGATGCTGAACACGACCGCCTTCCTGATCGGTAAAGACGGGCGCGTCGTCACGGCCGACGGCCTCACGGAAACTTTCGATCAACGCCTTGACCTGCTGTGGCTCGCGCTGGTTGCGGCGGCCGACGAAGAGGCCAAGCGGATTGGTTTCGCGAAACAGTGCGATCTCATCAGGCGACAAAGTTGGATTGGGAATGCCGACAAACAAGGCAAGAGGCAATTGGCTGGACACTGTATTCACTCCATAAGGTCTATGATTGAGAAGGGATCATGGTCGCTTGGCGCGCAGCATGCCCTGATAAACGCCTTTGTCTTTGGCTGGAATTTCGATGGCACCGGCCGCCTTGGCATAGAAATCCACCGGCCCGGCATCGCCGATGAAGGCGTAGGCATGACCCAGCGTTTTCATGGTTTGCAAGGCGGCTGAAAAAAGGGCCAGACCATAGCCTTTGCCCTGATTGTCGGGATGCACGCCCGTCGGGCCGAAAAAGCCGCGTGCGGTCGCATCGTAGCAGGCAAATCCCACAAGCTCGCCGTCTTCGATAGCAATGAGACAAGCGGAAGGCTGGCGCGTGATAGCAACCATGACTTCACTGGCCCAATTGGCGCTGAAATACTCCCTCACCCAATCCGTGACCAGTTGCGCCTCGGGCGCAAGCACCGGACGGATGGTAACAGCGACACCTTCGGCTTTGGTTTTCAGCTCCACCAGCTTGTCGGCGTACAAGCTTACAAGTAAATCCGCCACCGCTGCTCCTCATTCAAATAATTCCATTATAATGGAATATATCCCCTTTTAATGTAATAGAGTTGGATTTTTGAATGGGCTTGTCAACTGGTTTTTCCTGATGCCCATTCGTGTGAGCAACTACCGGGCTTTGTATGATCTCGGTCACTTGCGGGACGCAACGTCGCCGCACCACAGAAGGATTTCAATAACATCGAGTGCGCGCAGATCTTTTGATTCGCATCCATGGACCGTCAGGCCTCAACTTTAACCGCTTGGTCGGGAAACGACGTAAACGGCGCAAGCGATGAAGAACAGTGCCACGACAGCACCAAGGAGCGGCGTCGGCCGGGCAAAATACCAGAACGAGCCATAGCCGAATGCCATGCCGCTGCAGGCAATCCATTTTACCCGGACGGGAATGGCACCGTGGCGCTGCCACTGGACCAAGGTCGGGCCAAAGACCGGATGTTCCAGCAGCCATTTCTCAAAACGCGGCGAAGAACGGCCAAAGCACCAGGCGGCAATAATCAGGAAAATGGTTGTGGGCATAACGGGAAGCAGCGCGCCGATAAATCCGAGCGCGACCATCACCCATCCAAGCGCAAAGTAAACCGCGCGTCTTGTCCCGTTCATTGTACCTGCTCCCCCGCCACCCGTGCGGCAGTATAGGAGCGGTGTACCCGGAAAGACGGCGAATGTCAGCCTGTACGCTTGTCGCGTGTTCGACCGCAAACGCATTAATGAATTTACGTCCCGGTTTCAGAAACCGAAATGTCCCTTCAAACCGGGAACTGAGGCGATGATCTTGTCGACCAATTGCGGGTCGGCCGATGCCTTGGCATGGGCGACCACCGCGGAACCGGCCTGCTGAATTTGTTCAACCGTCAAACCGCTGGCTTTGAGCGCCGCAACTCCGTTGACGATTGCCCCGACTTTTTCACCGGCGGCACCGCCCAGAAATCCGGTTATGCTGGAAAGCAATCCACCCGACTGATTGCCTGCAGCCATGACGTCGAAACTTTGTGCAAGCTGTGCCGCGCCCGGTATCTTTGCGAAGAGCGTTGCCGCCTGTTCCGGTGCTTCATGCTGAAGCACGGAAAGTACCGTCCCCGCCGCCTTTTCCGCCACTTGCGGATCAAGATTGGCTTGGGTTGCTATGCTGTCCACCAAATCTTGTATCGGCATGGGATTCTCCTTTTGCGCCCGCAGAACTCAATAGTATTCAGGCTCTATGGAAAATGGATGACGCCAGAAAAAATCAGACGTTGCAAGCAGAAACGCCCGGACAGGGTTAGATCCTGTCCGGGCGTATAAAAGATTCTATAAGCAAACGCCTTGCGGCAGTTGCCCTTATTCAGCCTTCAGGCGTGTGTTGCATGCGCTCCAGTATTGTGGCCAAGTTTGACCAGCAACCTTGTTGGATGCCTTCGCCTTCTGCCATTCCTCACCGCATTCGCGAATACGCGAACGGAATGCAATCTCACCGGCAGACAAAGGCTTGCCGCTGGCAGATGTTTCAGGGGCTGTGGCGGCCTTGCTCGCGGAGGCCTTGGTTGGTGCCACCGTCGGTTCAGGTGGTGTCGCCGCATCGGACTGATCAGACTTCAGGCTGTCGCTACAAGCGGAAAGGAACTGCGGCCACTTCTGGCCATTCAGCGTACCGGCAGATTTGGATGCCTGATACTGTGTGCTGCACTCCTTGGTCACAGCCTTGGCCGACATTGTCCCTGCAGTTGCGGGCGCTGCCGCCTGTGCCTTGGCAGGCTTTGCGGTTTCCTTGGCTTGTTTGGCCGTCGGAGCAGCCGCTGCGGGAGCCGGTGCCGCGGCATCGGTCTTCAAGCTGGCGCTGCAAGTTGACAGGAACTGTGGCCATTTCTGACCATTGAGCGTGCCCGCATCCTTGGCTGCGTTATATTTTGTGCTGCATTCTTTGGTGACGGACTGGGCCGCAGTGGTCTCTGCGGATGCAGGAAGGGCAAATAAGGTCATTCCGGCGCCAACAATCACCGAAGCGGCGAGCGTTTTTGTAAGAAACTGGTTCATTTTCAGATGTTCCTTGCGATTATGGTTCGCGTTTCCCCCGGGCACGCACCATGCGTTCCGGTTTAACAATGCCTCGATGGCTCCCGTCCCTATTGAATGAAACGCGTTCAACGCATCACTCGAAGTCATCGCGCGGAATCTGCGCTTCGATTGTGGCTGAAAATGTCTCGGATTCAGGAATATTTGCAGGTGAATTGCGCATCATTATAATCCCAGAGTCTGTGATCGATGGCATCGCAAACGCAACATGATCTTCTCACCCATTGATTGCAAGCAAGATCATATTCCACTGCAAGTAAGTGTCGGCGCAACGAAATAACCGTCCGGCCCCCAAGACCGGGCCGCGTTAAATCGATTGGCAATTTTTCTTTGAAAATTGGCCCGGTTCGGCAGCTGCGTCTTTAGCTGGATCAGGCGTCCGGGTGCATATTCTGTGAGGGCTGTGCAGCCTGTTTCTACAAAAGTGACATGGCGCAGAAAAACCCGCGCCATGCCAGAATGATTTAAGCCACAGCAGCGAGGCGGTCTTCAACCGGCTCCGGAACCGAGGCGATCGTGCGCAGGATCTGCGAAGCGATCTGGTAGGGATCGCCCTGAGAGTTAGGGCGGCGATCTTCAAGATAGCCTCGATAGCCATTGTTCACGAAGCTATGCGGCACGCGGATCGAAGCACCGCGATCGGCAACACCGTAGCTGAACTGGTGAATCGACTGGGTTTCATGCTTGCCGGTCAGACGCAGATGGTTGTCCGGTCCGTACACGGCAATATGATCGTCGCAGGCGGCTTCAAACGCAGCCATGACGTCCTCGAAGTATTCCTGACCACCGACTTCACGCATATAGGTGGTCGAGAAATTGGCATGCATGCCGGAGCCGTTCCAGTCCGTATCGCCAAGCGGCTTGCAATGATATTCGATATCAATGCAATACTTTTCGCACAAACGCTGCAAGAGGTAGCGTGCCATCCAGATTTCGTCGGCAGCCTTCTTGGAGCCCTTTCCGAAAATCTGGAATTCCCACTGTCCCTTGGCCACTTCAGCATTGATGCCTTCGTGGTTCAGACCGGCAGCGAGGCAGATATCAAGATGCTCTTCGACGATCTTGCGGGCAACATCACCGACATTGCTGTACCCGACACCCGTATAATAAGGCCCCTGGGGAGCCGGAAAACCCGATTCAGGGAACCCGAGCGGACGACCATTCTTATAGAGGAAATACTCCTGTTCGAATCCGAACCACGCGCCCTCATCATCAATGATGCTCGCGCGCTTGTTGGAAGGATGCGGTGTTTTGCCGTCAGGCATCATGACTTCGCACATGACCAGAACGCCATTCTTGCGTTCACTGTCGGGATAGACGGCAACCGGCTTCAAAACGCAGTCAGAACTTCTTCCCTCGGCCTGCAGCGTCGAGCTTCCGTCAAAGTTCCAGAGAGGCAACTGTTCCAGCTTCGGGAATGCATCGAATTCCTTCACCTGAGTCTTGCCACGAAGGTTGGGCACCGGTGTGTAACCGTCGAGCCAGATATATTCGAGTTTGTATTTTGTCATTATGGCTTCTCTCACTACGTCGTTGTGCGCTCTGATCCATTTTGCAGGTCCTGCACCCAATCGTGCGCATTCGCCTGCGGATAAATTCATCAAAGCAAGTTACGTGCCAGTCTTCCCGGCTGCAGCCTGGCCACCGTTCGAAACAGCGTAAAAAAGTGAAACTTTAGCTTGCCAGCGAATGAAATCACGGATGAGCATCGGCAGATGCCTGAATGCACCCGCGTTGTTTACCGGACTTCCAATGGCTCCCTGTTTCAGGAGCAATGTTTCGTAAGAGCCTCGCAATGAACAGCGAAGGCACCAGCCCAACAATTGTACATTGAATGATTATATTTTGGGCAGTTGCGGAAATCCTGTGCAGATGCAACGCGGGAACAAGCGCACCGCATCTGCATTGAGACCCGATCTGTCAGTGGCATCGCCATCCGACCCGGCCCTGCGTGAACCTGCCGGATTCATCCTGCCAAATCGGACAAATGCAATGATTTCGGCGGAATTGTTTGACGGCGCCGCCAACGAATCTCCGGTCAAAATGAAACCGGCAGCCCTCATGGAAGCCGCCGGTTCTTTTCAACGCAACAATTGGATAACTGAGTAAGCCGCTATACCGCACTTTCGCAGCATGCAGTGCGAGCACGCGCACCCAGCGCAAGCAAGCTTTTGGTCACGGCGGGTCGATCCACCGTAAACGGTCGTTGCCAATTGCTGGAAGCGGCTGCTTCGAGATTTTTGCGGGCCACAGACTTCATAAGGAGTTCAAGCTCGCTGCGGGTCACGTGGTCAGCGCTCATAACAGCGTTGATCAAGGGATCTGACAGGGCTTCAGCAAGGGTAAGATCGGCATATGTCTGTGGCATGATGCTCTCCTTCTCAGCGGCAAGAGCGCCGCATTGGCAAATAGAATGTTAAATCCGTACTTTTCTGTGGCGTCGGCCCGAATACCAATCTCAAATAAAATTGACACATGAACCAGATGCGTGTTACCGGTAAGTAACAGCCAATAGTTACTGGACGGTAACATCAATGTCAAGCGCGTTAACGCAGGAAATGTCAAAGCCTCACGAGACTGTTACACCCGTGGAATCCGATGTCGGCCGCATGCCACCGCGGGCGCGCATTGTCGCGAGTGCCATTGAGCTGTTTCGCCAGCAGGGTATCAGGGGCGTCGGGGTTGACGCGATTGCTGAAGCCGCCGAGTCCAACAAGATGACCCTCTATCGCCATTTCGGATCAAAGGATGATCTGGTCTGCGAGACTCTCAAACAGGTTTCGGCGCGTCGTGAGCAGATCTGGCGCGATCTGGAAGCGGCTTTTCCAGACGATCCCCTTGCCCAGATACGCGGCTGGATCGAAGAAGCCGCCGAATGCATATTCAACGATCCCCGTGGTTGCGACCTGGCCAATGCCGCTATTGAGTTAAAGGAAGCAAACCATCCTGCGTTCAAAGTGATCATGGATGCCAAGAAAGTACATATGGAGCGCCTGACCAGCCTTTGCCGACAGGCCGGAACCAAGCAGGCGGAACAACTGGCTGACGCGCTCATGCTGCTTGTCGAAGGCGCAAGGGTATGCGGCCAGAGCACGGGAGCGGAGGGCCCGCAGCAGCAATTGAAACGCGCTTGCGATGCCATGATCGCCGCTTACATCTCTCCATAGTGCAACGGCAATTTGATTCTCGCACCCCTTCTTCACGTCCCTCTTTGTATGCAAAACTCATCTTCAATCCACCGTCATAAGCCGCCATTCGGACCGATAACGGTCAGCGATCTGCTGCTTCACGCACTTGTTATCGAGCTGCGCCCGGCAAAGACCCGGATTACACAAATTTAATTTGCCAGTGCCGCCGCATTGGTCAAAGACCTTCTTCAAGGCCAAGCCCGCAGTCAATGATACTCCGAACGGAAAATTGATCGAATGGGGATAGCATTCACGAACGACAGCATGCCGGAAACGCTTTCGTGCATCAGCCATGAGACGCGTTCGAAATGGCTGCTGCAGAGGGTCGCCATCCTGCGCCGAAATCCAAACTTCGGCGATGCTTCAGCGGACTATGCACGTGGTGCCGTCAGAATTTTCGAGGGCCGCTATATGGCCAACAAGGTCATGGCCAATGTTGCCCGTCAGGTGATTTGCATGTCTATTCTGGCGTTGCATTTCACCCGTGACAACCGGCATCACGGCGCAACAATTTCCGGTATTCAAAACATAACATCCGGCCTGAAGCTGTGCAGCAAGAACACTACTGCCGCGACAATCGATCTTTTGGAAAATATAGGGCTCGTCACCCGCGTGCTCGACGAAAGTGATCACAGGAATCATCTGATCCAGCCAACCGGCAGACTGATATTCGGGATCAGACGAATTACCGGGATCGCTCTCAGTGCAGCGGATAAATTATTTCCCTCGCGGCATTACAAGCAGCTGATCGAGGGAACGGATGATTTCGTCGAAAACTACTTCGCATCCAGCCTGCATTCGCTGCTGAATGTCAGCACCATGATTTCCGAGCTGCACAGTTCCCAATTGTTTGCCATCAGCGATGGCGGCGGCGTTCTGTTGTGCAAGCTGATGTCAATGAAGGAACCACGTACAAACGCTGAAGAAAGCATAGTGTGCTTTCCTTACGACGAAATCGGTCACCTCTATGGCGTATCGCGCACCCACATACGTCGGCTCATGAAACGGGCCGAAGCCGAGGGGCTTGTGCGCCTGCTGGAAGATGGTGGCAGAAAGATCGAAATACTGCCGCCCCTCAACGACGTGTTCGAGAACATGGTTGCGGCGCATATTGCCCGCGCGCAGTTTGATCTCCACCTTGCCAACAAGGACTATGATCTGTTGCCCATGGATCGCTTCGCCTAGGATCAGGTCCGGCGCCAGGTGCTTTAGCTTTTCACGTCAAACATCATGCCCGAAACGAAATGACCCTGCCTTTTTGAGGCAGGGTCTTTGAGCATTGACTGGAGATCAACTGAACTCAATCGCCTTCTTGTCCGACGCAGTCCTTCTACGCCGTCGAGAATATGCAGGATCACGTTGCATCCATTTTTCAAGGCAGTCAAAGGACATAACTGGTCGTTTTTTGCTACCAGTTTGGGATCGTTTTTCTGAAAGAAGCGTCGCTTGGCAAAAAAACATCTGATTTTCTACGCCGCTTCGCACCCTCGCGGCAAAACCGGCCCGCGAAAGTTAACATCTGACAAAAAATTGATTTGCATCCGGAAACATCAATCCGCGCAAGGATTTATGGCACACAACGATTGGAATAGAGCTTTGCAATACGATTTTCCCGGTCAAACGGAATGTAGCAAATTAGCAACAATGGGGATGGTAGCAAGATACGACCAGTTATGTCCTTTGACCAAAAGGGTACCAAAGTAAGACATAAGTGAGGCACTGCAATATGGCTTGCCCCCTTAACAATGATCCTTAACTGGAGATCGACATGAATATAAAAAGTCTTCTTCTCGGCTCCGCCGCGGCACTGATTGCGGTGTCAGGAGCTCGCGCTGCGGATGCAGTCGTTGTCGCCGAACCAGAAGCTGTCGAATATGTTCGCGTCTGCGATGCATACGGCGCTGGTTTCTTCTATATTCCCGGCACAGAGACATGCCTGAAGATCGGCGGCTATATGCGCTATGATGCCGGCGGTGGTGATGATCCGTACACCGGCGGTCACATGGGCGGCCAGAACGACACCTATTACAAGCGCGCTCGCGCTGAGGTGCGTTTTGATGCCCGGTCAGAAACCGAGCTCGGCACATTGCGCTCTTACATCCAGACACGCTTCCAGTACACCGATGGTGATCAGGATGGTGCTTCCATCCCGCAGGCCTTCATTGAACTGGGCGGCTTCCGCATCGGTGTTGCTGACGAAATCTTCGGCTCGTGGGTTGGTTATGCCGGCGATATCATCAATGACGACGTGATCCAGTACAACAGCTTTGCCAGCAACCAGGTCAGCTACACCTATACCGGCGGAAATGGCTTCTCGGCTATTATCGCTGCTGAACAGGGTGAAACAGACCAGGGCTACGATTACCGCATTGATGACTACATGCCACACGCTCTCATCGGCGCGAAGTGGGAACAGAGCTGGGGCAAAATCTCCGGTATCGCAGGCTATGACTCTGCGGTTGAAGAATGGGGCTTCAAGGCTCGGTTGGACGTAAAGGTCACCGATACGGTTACCGCCTGGATCATGGGCGCCTACCAGACCAACTACGACGAACATTCCTTCAGCACCAATCTGAACCGCAACTGGTTCGGTACATGGGAAGGCGATTATGCCCTCTGGGGCGGCATCGCTGCCAAGGTTTCCGATAAGGCAACCGTCAATGCTCAGGTTGCTTACGAAGAACAGGGCACAATTGCTGCTGCTTTGAACGTGGCCTATGAGATTGTTCCAGGCTTCACGATCACGCCGGAAATCAACTACACCAAGTTCGACGGCGAACGTAAGGATGAATCCATTCGCCTTGGCGGCAACGATGATGCCTTCGGTGGTGTTATCCGCTTCCAGCGCAACTTCTGATTATCGTCACGCTTGAATGAACGTCCGGGGCCGAAAGGCCCCGGATTCTTATTGACGGTGATCCGGCTTGTCTGTCAGGTCAAGATCGGAAAACCGCGGCGCCGGGGCTGCTTCGATGAGGCCGGAAGACGTCTCCGTGTAAATGCCGCGTGCTTTGGCGTGAGGATGACCTACCGCTTCCGCGATGCTCAAGACCGGTGCGAAGCAGGCATCTGTTCCTTCCAGAAGATCGCACCAGTGATCGCGCGCACGACTGGCGAACAGGTCCGTGAACCGCCTTTTGAGGCCAGGCCACTCCGTCCGGTCATATTGCGAGGCGGGATCAACGTCAGAAAGCCCCAGCTTGGCAAGCAAGAGCGTGTAGAACTGGTTTTCAAGTGCACCGATCGTGATGAAACGGCCGTCAGCACAGACATAGCTGTCGTAAAAGGGCGAGTCGTGGAACGGGCTTGGGCGAGCTCCATCGATCTGTCCACTTGATCGCGCCAACTGAACGATCGTGCCCAGCATCGCCACCACATCGACAATGGCCGCATCAACCACTCTTCCGCGACCCGTCGCCCGGGCATCCAGCACCGCACTGACAATGCCGAAACACAGACCAAGGGCGCCGGTTGCATCGCCCATGACAGTTGGCGGTACGATGGGCGCCTCGCCGGGACGTGCAGAGAGCGAAAGAAGCCCCGTCAACGCGAGATAGTTCAGATCGTGACCCGCAGACTGTGACAACGGTCCCGTCTGTCCCCAACCGGTCATGCGGCCATAGACGAGCCGCGGATTGCGGGCCGCACATTCGGCCGGTCCAAGGCCAAGGCGTTCCATCACACCGGGCCTGTTGGCTTCGATCAAAGCATCTGCACCGGCGATCAGCTCAAGTGCCCGGGTGACACCCGCCGCTGTTTTAAGATCGAGGGGAATGACCTGCTTGTTCCGGCGCAAAGGATTTTCGCCGTGGTCACCGCCAAATTCGCGCATGATCTGCTGTGGGACCGGCCGGCTGATCACAGTCACCTGCGCGCCAAGACTGGCGAGCATAAGCCCGGCGAGAGGCCCCGGGCCTATTCCTTCAAACTCAATGACACGAAGCGTGTGCAGGGGATTTTGCGGTGCCTGTTCGCTCATGCTCATTCCCGTTGCCTGGCGGGAGCGCCGAGCCCCCACCCTACCCATTATGCATTGACAGCCGCTGGTTCCTGATGCCCCTCGGGTGGAGCGTTATGATCAGGCGCCTTGATACGGAACCAGGCGATATAAAGAGCTGGCAGGAACAAGAGTGTCAAAACCGTTCCAACGATAATGCCGCCCATCATCGCATAAGCCATCGGACCCCAGAAAATCTCGCGGGCTATCGGTATCAGCGCGAGACTGGCAGCGGCGGCTGTCAGCATGATGGGACGCATTCGATGCTCGGTCGCTTCGACCACCGCACTCCAAGGATCCTTGCCTTCCCGTCGCAGATCCTCGATCTGGACGACAAGAATGACGGAATTCCGGATCAGAATGCCGATCAACGCCAACACGCCGAGCAATGCCACAAAGCCCAACGGCGAGTTGCTGGTAAGCAGTGCTGCGACGACACCAATAATGGCCAGAGGTGCAACCGCAAAGACCAGAAACAGGCGCTGGAAGCTTTGCAGCTGGATCATCAGCAGTGTCACCATAGCGAACAGCATCAGAGGAGCGACGGCGGCGATCGGCGCCTGGGCCTTGCCGCTTTCTTCGACAGCACCGCCGACAACGACGCCGTAGCCGGGGGGCAGTTTGTCGGCAAACTCCTTCACTTTTGGCGCCAGTTGCGTCACCACTGTCGCGGGCTGCAACGCGCCAAGAACACCCGCCTTCAACGTGACGGTGGGCTGGCGGGCACGCCGCCAAACGATGGGCTGCTCCAGCTCGTAGCGGAAATTGGCAACAGCTGCAGCCGGCACAGACTGGCCATTGCTGGTTGGAAGCTGGAGATTGCGAAGCTGATCGATCGATCCGCGTTCATCAGCGCGTGCACGGACAACAACGTTGATCAGATAGATGGAATCCCTCACCTGCGTGATCGTCGATCCGCCAACAACGGAGTTCAACGAAGAGGCAATCGATTCCGAGGTGATGCCGAGCTGCCGTGCTTTATCCTGCAGCACATCAACCTTGATGACACGCGATGGCTCGTTCCAATCGAAGGTGATGTCGCCGATGGATGGATTGCCGGCAACGAGATTGGCCATGTCGTGGGCGTAATCGCGCACCTTTTGGACATCCGGACCGCTGACACGATATTGAACCGGGCGACCGACAGGCGGGCCGATGTCAAGCAGATGCACAAACGCGTCCGTGCTCGGAAATTCGTTCTTCAGCCATGCCTGCAATTTCGTGCGCAACCGGTCGCGAGCCTCCAGACTTTTCGTCACGATGACCGTCTGTCCAAAGAACGGATTCGCCGGCTGTACGTCGAACGACAGAAGGAATCGGATGGCACCCTGCCCGACATAGGAACTCCAATGGTCGATATCAGCGTTACCAACCAATTGCTCTGCCTCGAACTTGTCCATCTGCGCCTTGGTTTCAAGGATCGATGCATTCTGCGGCAGATTCCAATCGACAACGAGTTCATGACGATCGGAATTGGGGAAGAATTGCTGCTGAACATGACCCATTCCATAGACGGAGACCGCAAAAATCACGACTGTTACAGCAATGGTTACCCAGCGGAACCGCATGCAGAGCAGAAGAATCCGCTGGAACAAGAGGGTAAATCGGCCAGGATTTTCGTGCTTGTTCTTCATTGTTTTCGGCAGCAATGTCACACCGAGCAACGGTGTAAAGACGACAGCTACAATCCAGGAGACAACGAGAGAGACGGCGATCACCACAAACAGTGTGTAGGTGAATTCACCCGCCGCACTGCTGTTGAGACCGACGGGAATGAAGCCGGACACTGTCACCAGCGTGCCTGTCAGCATCGGAAAAGCCGTGTGCGTGTAAACATAGGTCGCTGCTTTTCGCAGATTATCCCCCGCCTCAAGCCGCGCCACCATCATCTCGACCGCAATCATTGCGTCATCGACGAGCAGTCCAAGGGCAATGATCAGCGCACCAAGTGAAATGCGCTGGAGCGAGATGCCCATATACTCCATCACCATGAAGGTGATCGCCAGAACAAGCGGTATGGCCAGCGCAACCACAAAGCCGGCGCGCATGCCCAGACTGACGAAACTGACGGCCAGCACAATGGCAACGGCTTCAAAAAGGGCTCTCGTGAAGCCCGATACGGCCTCTTCAACGATTTGCGGCTGATCTGAAACGAGATTGATGCCAACGCCCACGGGCAGATCCGCCGTGATCTGTTGCATCTGTTCTTTGAGCTTTTCACCGAATTTGAGCAGATTGCCGTTCGGCTTCATGCCGATGGCAAGACCGATGGCTTCTTTGCCGTTCACACGAAAGAGACTGGTCGGGGGATCCTGATAGCCACGCGTGACTCGCGCCACGTCACTCAAACGGAAGAAACGATCATTGACCCGAAGATTGATGGCCTGCAGGCTTCTCTCCGATACGAACTGGCCATTGACCCGGATCATCACCCGCTCTGGACCGGTCTCAATCACACCCGATGGGGTGATCGCATTCTGGGCCTGCAAGGTGCTGATGATCGCCTGTTGATCCAGACCCAAAGCCGCAACCTGTTTGGGGGAAAACTCAAGATAAATGGCCTCATCCTGCGCACCGACCAGCTCGACCTTGCCGACGTCGGGAACGGTCAGGACTTTTCGTCTGACATCCTCAACATAGTCGCGCAGTTGCCGTTGGCTCAGCCCGTCAGAGGTAAATCCGTAGACGTTTCCGTAGACGTCGCCGAAATCATCATTGAAAAACGGGCCAACGACACCCTGCGGCAGTTCAGATTGAATGTCGCGAATAAGATTTCGGGCGCGAATCCATGTCTGGGTGACCGCTTCGCCGCGTACGGTATCCTTCAGATTCAGGAAAATCGTCGTCGAGCCGGGTGAACTGACACTCTTGGTATAGTCGAGTGTATCGAGCTCTTCGAGCTTCTTTTCGATCCGGTCGGTGACCTGCGTTGTCGTATCTTCAATCGACGCGCCCGGCCATTGAGCCGAGATCACCATGGTCTTGATCGTGAAGTTCGGGTCTTCTTCACGGCCAAGATTGAGGTAGGAGAAAATCCCCGCAATCGTGAAAACGATCATGAAATACCAGACCAGGGACTTGTGATCGAGCGCCCATTCGGAGAGGTTGAACGTCTTCATAGTGAATTCCCGTCAGTCAACTTGATCTTTTGGCCTTCGGCAAAGCTATGAGCTCCCGCCGTTGCTATGCGGTCACCATCGGTCAGCCCGTCGGCGACAATTGCCTCGGCGTTGGTGCGGCCTTCCAGCCTGACTTCCTTGGTAGAGACCGTTGCCTGCTTTTCATCGATCAGCCAGACAAATGTCTTGCCGTCCTTGTCAAGAATGGCGGTTGCCGGAATGCGTATTCTCGGGTCCGCAGCGGTGGTCAGATAGGCCGTGACAGTTGTTCCAAGGCGAAATCCTTCCGGCGGCTGCTCGAGGGTAATGCGCGTGCGGCGCGTGCGTGTCGCTTCATCAGCTTGCGGGGCTATTTCCCTGACAACACCGGATGTCTGTATCGTGGGATCCGTTTGCAGCGAAACCCCGAACTTGCTGCCGATCTTAATCGGGTTCGCCACTGCCTCCGGTATATCGACCACGGCTTCCCGTACGTCGGGGCGTGCAACCACGGCAACCAGTTGCCCGGCAGTCACGGTCTGTCCCACATCGGCCTGCAAGGATGTGACCACCCCGTCGAAATCAGACCGAAGCACCGCATAGCCAAGCTCTTCTCGCGCCTTTGTCAGATCGGCATCCGCACGCACAACCGCAGCGCTTGCCGCGGCGTTGGCCTGCTGAGCTTCATCAAACGTCGCTTGCGTCGACGAATCCTTGCTGAGAAGCGCCTTCTGGCGATCTTCCGTTGATGCCGCATTGACCAGTTGGGCCCTTGCAGATGACAGACTGGCTTCCGCCGCCTGCACGGCCAATTCAAGTGCGAGCGGGTCGAGCGCTGCGATCTCCTGCCCGTTCGAAACCAGGTCTCCAACCGAAACATCGCGGCGCACAATGCGCCCAAGTGTGCGGAAGCCAAGCTGGGTCTGGAAACGCGGCTCAACCTTTCCGGCAAATCCCCTGATCTGCAACGACTGTGACTTGACCGTGGTAGACAGGACGGGTCTGATAACCTCGGGTTTCGCGGCCTCGTCCTGTTTTTGGCAGGCAGCAAGCATCAGGCTCAGACAGACAAGGCTTGCGCCGTAAACATGAACACGCCTCATGATGGATCACCGTCCTTGACTGCAACAATCTCGGTCGAGCGCAACCGGGTTCCGCCTGATGTCACGACCTGTTCGCCAGCCTGCAAGCCGCCACCGATTGCGACATTCAATGACTCGTAAGCTGTTACCGTGACGTCGCGCAGACTCACTGCCTTTGTTTGCGGATCAACAACCCATACTGCCGGTTTGCCATTGTCCGAGGTCAATACCGAGGATGGCAGGACCGCCGCCTTGACGGCCGCCAGTTTGACAGTTCCGATGACCACAGAGCCAAGAGTCATTTCGGGAGGAGGATTTTGCACGGCGACCTTGACGCGCACGGTACCCGAAGCATCATCGACGGTTGGCGAGACTTCGCGAATTGTGCCGACGGCCGTGATTGAAGGATCGTCGAGCAACACGATCTGAATCTGGTGATTACCGATATTGCGCGTCACCAATCCTTCATAGACATTGAAGATGGCATCGCGTGGTCCGTCTACAGCCACTGTAAAGGCAGTCGACGCGATCTGCGTGACCTGCCCCACCTCGATGTTGCGGGCGGTCACGACGCCGGATGCATCGGCTTTCAGCTCCGTATAGGACAGCGTTTCACGCGATGTATCCAGTTGAGCCTTGGCCGCGTCGAGGGACCCTTGCGCCGTACGCTGGGCTTCTTCGGCGCCGTCATAGGCACTCCTTGTGGTGAAGCCTTGCGCAAGAAGTGTTTTCTGGCGGTCAAAGGCTGAGGTTGCCTGACGAACCTGCGCCTCGGCCGAGCGCACTGCAGCCTCAGATGCCGCGACATCGGCTTGCTGCTGCGTCGGATCGATACGTGCCAGCACGTCACCAGCCGCCACATGATCACCCACATCAACGAGCCGCTGGGTTACCTTGCCGCTCACGCGGAATGAAAGATTACTGTCGATCTTGGCACGTATTTCGCCACTCACCGAAACACTCTGCGAATAGTCCGTAAACTCAACCTTGGCTGCATTCACCGGCGCCGGGGGTTTTTGTTCTGCGGCCTTTTCGGGCTGACAGCCTGCGAGAAGGGCAAGTCCAAAAACCATGATCATCATTTTGCAGGTGTGGCGGGTAATACGCTGGGGCAATTGCCGCTCAACCGCACATTCCGGGGAGTAAAAGTCAGGCCGCATCATTCAACCAATCCATGAAAAGGTGTGACGGGTATATTATTGACTGATTATTCAGTCAATGTATAATCTCGTACAAGTCGACTTCAAAGCTCCGTTGGAAGAAATCATGGCTGAAATAAAAAATGCGTCAAGCGCAGCAGCGGCGGATAACGCACCTGGCGTACGCGCGCGCCGCAAGGCCCAGCGCCCACAGGAGATACTGCATGCCGCATTCGATGAGTTCGTCGAACGCGGTTATACCGCAACCCGCATTGAAGACGTGGCCAAACGGGCCGGCGTCACCAAGGGCACGATCTATCTCTACTTCCAGAACAAGGAAGAACTGTTTCAGGATGTCGTTCGCAAGCTATCACAGCCCATTTTCAATGAGGAACAGTTTTGGCTCGAGCACCAAAGCCGTCCGTGCGATCAGCTTGTGCGGTTGTTTCTGGATACCGTCTATGAACATATGACCGTCAACCCCTATTCGCGCGAAATCCTCCGATTTCTCATTTCCGACGGCCGGAGTTTTCCCGAACTGACCGCGTCGCATTATGACGAATTCGTCAAACCGACACTGACGATCTTCGAGCACATCCTTGAGAAAGGCATGCGCGAAGGGGTTTTCCGGGCGGATGCAGCCACCAGTCAGATGAGCTATATTCTTCTAAGCCCCGCCCTGACATTGACGATAGATAAATTGCTGGACTGCCAGACAGACCTGCCGGAGCTGAACGATTATGTGAATGCGCACTACGAAATGATCATGCGCAACATCCGCAAATAGCGCCATCGCGTTTCGACGCTGTCGCTAAAATCACCTCGATTTCAAAATTTCTGTTCCAGCTAGGCCGTAAAGTTAGCAAATCATTCCTTCTTGGCCTTCTTCGACCACTTTAATCTTGTCATGCGCAACTGATAGGCGCGCAGCTGATGACGCTTGTTCATTTCTTGCGAACGGATGTAGCGGCTGCGCATCATCGGACCTTTATCAGCCCATCCCAGAATTGCCGAACAGGCCAGAATCGCCGAACAGGATTGACCATGACCATAGCCATTTCAGACAAGATCAAGGTTCTGTGGTTTTTGCCAACCCACGGTGACAGCCGTTATCTCGGAACATCTGAAGGCGGGCGGGCGGTGGATTTACCCTATCTGAAGCAGGTGGCTCAGGCGGCCGATACGTTGGGTTATTACGGTGTTCTCCTGCCGACGGGCCGCAGTTGTGAAGACAGCTGGGTTGTCGCGTCAGCCCTCGCACCTCTTACGGAACGTTTGCGCTTTCTGGTTGCAGTCCGTCCCGGACTGCAGTCTCCGACACTGGCAGCCCGCATGACGGCAACCCTGGATCGCATTTCAGACGGGCGCCTTTTGATCAACGTTGTCACCGGCGGTGATCCCGTCGAAAACAAGGGTGACGGCATTTTCCTGTCGCATGATGAACGCTACGAGGTCACGCGCGAGTTCCTCGACATCTACAAAGCCGTCCTAAGCGGAGAAACGGTTGAATTCACAGGCAAGCACTTCAGGATCGAAGATGGCCGCCTGCTGTTTCCGCCACACCAGACACCGCACCCGCCCCTCTATTTCGGCGGCTCTTCCGAAGCGGCCAATGCCGTTGCCGCAGAACAGATCGACAAATATCTCACCTGGGGCGAGCCACCTGCCGCCGTTGCGGAGAAGATCAACGGCGTCAACGCTCTGGCGGAAAAAGCCGGTCGCAAGGTCAGCTTCGGCATTCGTCTGCACGTCATCGTGCGCGAGACCAATGAAGAGGCTTGGGCGGCAGCGGACAAACTGATCAGCAAACTCGATGACGACACGATTGCTGCGGCCCAAAAAGTGTTCGCGCGCATGGACTCCGTTGGCCAGTCCCGCATGAGCCAGCTGCATGGCGGACGACGGGACCAGCTGGAAGTTAGTCCCAATCTCTGGGCGGGCGTCGGCCTTGTGCGCGGCGGCGCGGGTACAGCACTTGTAGGCGATGCGGCGACAGTGGCCGAGCGCATGGATGAGTACCGCCGTATCGGCATCGATACATTCATTCTCTCCGGCTATCCGCATCTCGAAGAAGCCTATCGTTTCGGCGAACTGGTTTTGCCAAATCTGCCGCTGGATCATGAAATCCGGGCCAGCCCGACCTCGGTCAATATGGGTCCGTTCGGAGAAACCGTAGCCGGAGATCACCGCCCGGCCAGCGTCAGGGCAAGCCAGTCGTGACACCGACCCCGGTCGTTGCGATCATCGGCGGCGGCTTTTCGGGCACCACCATCGCCTATCATCTGGCAAACCGGACGGATCAAAACCAGGTCGAAATTCTCGTCATCGAACCAAGAGAACGATTAGGCGGCGGCCTGGCCTACTCAACTGATGATCCGGCCCACCGCATCAATGTTCCGGCCGCAAAGATGACAATGGTATCGGCGGAACCGGCGCATTTTGCACAATGGTTGGCCAGAGATGCGGGGAACGCAAAAGACCATCTCGCCCGAACTGCCAAAGGGGATGATTTTCCGCAGCGCTCTGTTTTCGGGCGCTATGTGAATGATCATATCCGGCCGCTTCTACAGAGCGGTCGAGTCAATCACATCAACAGCGCAGCACGGGGGCTTGCACCGGCTGGCGGATGCTACCGCATCGTTCTTGCTGACGGGAGGATACTCAACGCCGATATCGTCGTGATCGCCACGACCCATCCCTTGCCATCCGTCCCCGCAGCTTTGCAGCCGCTCGCCGGTACGCCGCATTTAATCGCCGATCCCTATGCTGCGGATGCACTTGATGCGATCCAGTCAGACCATTCGGTGCTTGTGGTGGGAACAGGACTTACCGCCGCCGACATCATCGCTTCCCTTGACCGGCGCGGGCATCACGGGCCTATCACCGCCCTGTCACGGCATGGGTACCGGTCGCGTGGGCATGCAGAAAAAGCCACCGACCCCATTGGCCGTTTCGGTTGCGATAGAACAGCCCGCTCCCTGTTGCGAAGCGCAAGAATTGCATTGAACCAAGCACAGCGCGAAGGCGCGAGCTGGCATCCCGTTCTGGATGCCCTGCGGGATCAGGCACCTGCCATCTGGGACGTGCTGCCAGTACAGGAGAGACGTCGGCTGGTTCGACATTTACGGTCGTTGTGGGATGTGCATCGCTTTCGCATCGCTCCACAGGTCGAGGCGGTTCTCGACCGGCAGCTTCATGAGAGAACGCTGACCATTCGCGCTGCATCGCTACAGTCGGCGTCTTATGCCGAGGGTCAATTCAAAGTGGATTACAGACCGCGTCATGCCCAAACCCTCGAAACCGGCCTGTTTGACGCGGTTATCATCACGACAGGCCCGGCCCATACGGCGATAGGCCGGAGCAATCCTCTCATTGCATCCCTGTTCGAACAGGGGCTGCTGAACAGCGACCCGGTGGGGCTCGGGCTGCACACTGCCCGGACAGGTCAGGCCATCCGTGCCGATGGCAAAACCGTTGAAACACTTTACATCGGCGGGCCTTTGGCGCGTGGTACATTCGGTGAATTGATGGGCGTTCCCGAGGTCACACGCTATGCGGAATTCATCGCACAGTCGCTCGAACGGCAGGTGGCGCGCTGGCATGGCTGAGAGACAGGCAAGCCTCATAACCAGAGAGACCTGCCGTCGTTTACTCACTCAGCAGCTATACGTTGCGCGTCGCGCTTGGCTTCCAGCTCGCGCACCAGAGGAATGATGTTTTTGCCGAAGAACTCCACCTCCTCCTGGAAATGCAGAAAGCCGAGCAGGATGAGATCCGCTCCTGCATCTTTCAGCGCAATGATCCGCCCGGCAATCTGCACCGGCGTTCCGATGAGATTGCTGCGGAAACCGTCATTGTATTGGACAAGGTCCTCAAGTGACGACTTCGCCCAGTTGCCCTCACCTTCCGGCGAGGCCTTGCCGGCATTCTTCACCTGATCCGCAAAGCCCTGCACCGCTTCGGGATTGGCTTTGGCAACAATCTCATCGAGGACAGCGTGCGCCTCTGCCTCCGTCTCGCGCGCTATGGCAAAGGCATTTACCCCGATCTTGACGGAATGGCCGTTGGCTGCGGCCTTGGCCCGGATGTCATCGACCTGCTTGCGGATTTCCTCCGGCGTATTGCCATTGGTAAAGTACCAGTCGGAGACCCGCGCTGCCATGTCGCGCGCTGCACGGGACGAGCCACCCTGAAAAATCTCAGGCTGCGGATCCACCGGTTTCGGTTTCATCGAATAGTCGTTGAACCGGTAGAAGTCGCCTTTGAACGTAAAGTTGTCTTCAGTCCAGATACCGCGCAGCGCCCGGATGAACTCTTCCGAGCGGCGATAGCGCTCATCATGGTCAAGCCAAAGTTCGCCGATGGCCGCAAACTCACCGCGGAACCAGCCACTAACGACGTTAACTGCGACACGGCCATTGGTCAGGTGACTGATCGTGGCGATCTGCTTGGCGGCCAGTGCCGGGTTCCAAGGTCCGGGCAAGAGCGCGGCGATAACCTTGAGTTTGGTCGTGGCTGCCAGAAGCGCATGGCTGAACGATACCGATTCATGCTGATTGTCCGCACCGTAACCAGCGGTGAAGCGGATCTGGCTGAGTGCATAATCAAAGCCATTGGCTTCGGCGATCTGTGCCAGCTTGCGATTGTAATCGATATCCCAGCCCGTTCGCTGTTCGATATTGCTGATGACAAGGCCGCCCGAAACATTGGGAACCCAATAGGCGAATTTCAGTTCATCGCGTGTCTGGCTCATGGTGCTATCCTTCCGTGATGGTGAACATTCTGAAAACTCTCAGCTGTAAAGGCTGACCTGCGGTATCTCGCCATTCAGCACGAAATTGCCGACTTCCCTGGCCTTGTAGAACACCGGGTCATGCAATGTGTGGGTGCGGACGTTGCGCCAGTAGCGATCAAAACCGTAGCGGGCTGCTGTTGCCCGGGCACCCATCAGTTCAAAGACTCGTGCTGTGATTTCCAGCGCAACATGCGTCGCATGCACCTTGGCGTGATAGGCTTCGATGGCTGCTTCGCCGCGTTCCTGCGCCGTGACGGCAGAACCTTTCGCAAGGGCGCCCTGCACGGCGAGTGCCGCATTTTCCGCAAGCGCCACCGAGGCCTTCAGGGATGCGGAAAATTCCCCGAACCGTTCCAGAATGTAGGGATCTTCGGCAGCACGGCTAACACCCGAAGTCTCCCACGGTTTTGTCGTCGTGCGCACATAGTCGAGCGCCTGTGCCAAGGCACCTTCCGCGGTGCCGAGGTAGAAATTGACGAAGACCAGTTGAATCAGCGGTGTATTGAATGTGGCGAGCGGCGGCAGCGGTGCATCGGGAGCAGCCAAGGGAACCAGAAAGTCAGCCTCCGTCACGGCGTAGTCGCGAAATTCGACACTGCCGCTGTCCGACAGACGCTGGCCGATATTGTCCCAGTCATCCGCCGGGAAATAACCGGGTCTGTCCGTCGGCAGCACAAGACTGGCAACCTCACCGTCCAGCAAGGCGATAACATTGATGCGGTTGGAGATGTGTGCAGCCGTACTGAACGTCTTGCGGCCATTGAGGCGATATCCGTCATCAGCACGGGTCAGTGTCAACCCGGCATCTCGCGGATTGACCACCGCGCCCCAGTAATGGCCCTTCTCGACGGTCTCCACACCAAGTACATGGGCTGTTGCTTCATTCGCAGCGATATAGGGCACGTAGGCATTGACATAGTGGTAGCCCAGCAACTGGCCAATGGAGCTTTCGCCGCGTGAAATGATCCGTACCAGCCGCAGAGCATCCGCCCAGCCGATACCGCCGCCGCCGATCTCCTTGGGGTGCAGCGCGGTGAGAAGCCCGGCATGCCGCAGAGTATCGATTTCCGCTTTGGGTACGCCTGCCTCTCGGTCACGCTCCGCGCCGGTTTTTGCAAGGTCCTCTGCAATGATCAGTGCACTGGCGGCAAAATCCTCATAGGTGGCTGAAGCCGGGTGAATGAGTTTCAGGGATGAACGATCAGACATGGGACACCTTTTTCGAGAGAAGTTCAATCGACGCGTCCGCGCCGGTTGAGGAAACTGGCGGCAAGCACGATAAAAATGAGCAGGCCGGTACCGACCTGCTGCCAATAGAAACTGAGACCTGTCAGGAGCAGCCCATTGGCAACGATGCTGAGCAGAAGAACACCCAGTACCGTGCCGGGAACATTGGGGCGTCCCTCGCGGCTGAGCGTGGTACCGATGAAAGTCGCCCCGATGGCATTGAGCATGAAGGCGCCGCCCGAATTGGGAATGTAGACCGAGACGGTCGATGTCAGGATGATACCGGCGATCGCGGCGATAAGACCGCTGATCACATAGATCAGCCCGATATGGCCCGGCACATGCAGGCCTGAATAGCGTGCCACGCTCTGCTGTACACCGATGGCCAGCACAACCCGGCCGAAACGTGTGCGGAACAGGAGCGTTGCAGCGACGATGATCAACAGTCCGACGATCACGAGCGGAACCGGTACGCCGATGATATGGCCATGGCCGATAAAACTGAACAGCGGAGAGATACCGGTTTGGGGCAGATAGACGGGATTGCCGCCATTGGTCAGCAATTGCTGGGTACTGCGGCCGATGAACAAGGTCCCGAGCGTCGCGAGAAACGGTGTGATTCCGGCACCTGATATCAGCAAGGCGTTGAAACCGCCAACCGCCGCCCCACTGACGAGCGCCAGGAGAATGGCCAAACCCACGGGGTAACCCGCAAGCACCAGCGAGACAAAGGTAAAGCTGGCAAAATCCACCGACGTGCCGACCGACAAATCGATACCCCCCGCCGCGACGGCAAAGGTCATGGCGACAGCGACGATGGCGAGCAGAGTGAAGTTGTTGACGAGTATGCTGGTGAGATTGGCCGAGGTCAGGAACGTCGTTGTGGCGAATGAGAAAAATGCAAAGACCCCGGCAAGCGCCACGATGACTGCGTAGCGAAGCAGATATTGTCCGACGGATTGCAGACCAAAGGGGTTATGATCCGGATTTGCAGCGATACTCATCTCACGCCGCTCCCTTGCCGCGCTGCAGCGATGTCGCCGCAACAACCAGCAGAATGAGAATACCCTGAATGCCGCTGACCAGCGTGCTCGAAATATTGAGAAGCTGGAAGCCATTGGTCAGGAAACCGACGAGCAGGGTCGACAGCAGAGTGCCGCCGATTGTCGGCACCAGACGGCGCGAGAACACGACGCTGAGGAGTGCTGTCACCACGACCGGAAGCAGCATCTCTCCCGCACCGGTTGTTGATCCGCTGAGATAGGAGACGGAGAGTATCCCGGCCACTCCGCCACAAAACCCGCTGGCAACATAGCTGCCAGCAACCATGCGTTTTACCGGTAGGCCTGCAGCTCTTGCAGCCTCCGGAAAGGCGCCGACCGCATAAAGCCGCAAGCCAAGCGGTGTGAACTGTATGATAGCAGCAGCAATACCGGTGAAGATCACCAGCACATAGGCCAGAACAGGAATGTCAAACGGGCCATAGGCAGACAGCAATGACAGAAAGTCCGATGAAGCCGACACCACCGTGTTCTGCGTCAACACCAGTTCAAGCCCGGCCACGACATTCATGACAGCCAATGTCGCCAGCAACGGCACGATACCAAAGACGACGATGGCGATCGCATTGACAAGACCAATCAAGCTGCCGGTCAGCAATGCACCTGCAATGGCCACACCATCGCCATAACCTGCCGAAACCAGCGTCGCATAAACGGCAGCGCTCAAACCAAGATTGGCAGCGAGTGACAGGTCAATGCCGCCTTTGACGACATTGGCGCCGCCACCGATAATGACGATTGTCAGACCAATCGCGAGCACGCCGAGAATGGCCGACTGCCCCAGCACATTGCCGATATTGCCAAGCGTGAAAAAGAATGGCGCGGCAACTGAGAAAAACACCAGCAAAGCTGCAAAGGCCAACAGCGAACCGCCGCGCAAGGCAAACCCGGCCAGCCAACGCACGATGTGCCCGGTGCCGTTCCCCGAGGTATAGCCAGGAAGTGTATCGATATCAGCCGACATGGCGTTCTTCTCCATGATGCGGGGTCAACGCGCCTGTTGCCTCGGCAAGAACATCATCCGGGGTTGTTTCAGAGGACCGAAATTCGCGAACAACGGAGCCGCGAAACAACACGAGAATGCGGTCGGTTATCCCGATGAGCTCGGAAAGATCGCTGGAGAGAACGAGGATGCCAGCCCCCCGTTCGGCAAGTTTGCCGATGAGGTTATAAATCTCGACCTTGGAGCCAATATCGACGCCGACCGTTGGTTCATCGAGAATATAGAGACTTGATTTCCGGCTGAGCCATTTGGCCAACGCCACCTTCTGCTGGTTTCCGCCACTCAACGTCCGCACAGGGGCGAAGCGGCCGTTGGTCTTGATCGCCAGCTGCTCGATGAGCCTGTCGACCTCCGCATGTTCGGCATTCCGTTGCAGAAAACCTGATCTGGTGAAACGTTTCAAACTGGCGAGTGTGGTGTTCTCCGCCACACTCAGGCCGAGGGCAACACCATCACCGCGCCGGTCTTCCGGCACCAGCGCCAGACGTTTGGCTACTGCTGCGACAGGCGAACGCGGACGCCCCTGCTCACCTTCGATTGTGATCTCGCCGCTATCGGCTGTGTCCAGTCCGAAGAGGACACGCACCAGATCCTTGGCCCCAGATCCGAGCAACCCCGCCAATCCGACGATCTCGCCTTGCCGCACATCAAGAGAGACATTCCGGAATTTGCCCGCCTTGGATAGTTTTTTCGCGGTCAAAACCGGCGCGCCGATTGTGGTGGCGACCTTCGGGAACATCTCGCCTATATCACGCGCCACCATCAGCGAGGCAATTTTCGATGCGGGGGTAGACCGCGGATCGACACTTGCCACATCCCTCCCGTTGCGCAGGATCGTTGCCCGGTCGCACAACGCCTCGATCTCATTGAGATAATGCGAGATGTAAATGATCGTGATGCCGTCCGTGCGCAGCCGCCCGATCAGGTCGAACAGGATATCCGCCTCCCGCCGCACCAGCGCCGCCGTCGGCTCATCAAAGACAAGGATGGATGGCTTGTCCAGCAGCGCGCGGGTGATCTGCACGATCTGCTTTTGGGCGGTCGTCAACTCACTGATCAACGCATTGGCGGGCAATCTCAGATTGAAATATCGATCAAGAATGTCTTGGGCACGCTTGCGCATGGATCGTCGGTCGAGAAACGGCAGCCTGTTCAAACGCGGCTCGCGACCTAGAAACAGCGACTCGCCGACGTTAAAACTCGGCACCAGCAAACGATCCTGATGGATGAAGTGGATGCCAAGCTTTTCCACTTCGCGCGCGGTCAGGCGCTCATGGCGAATGCCGTTGATTTCGATCACGCCTTCATCCGGCTGATATAGACCGGCGAGAATTTTGATCAGCGTGGACTTGCCCGCGCCGTTCTGGCCGATCAAGCCATGCACGGTGCCGCGCTCCACTTCAAGCGTCGCGCCCGACAGCGCTTCGACGCCACCGAAGCGCTTGACCAGCCCGCGCAGGCTCAGCGCGTATTTGCTGTTTTCCGTTACCGGGCTCATACGCCTGTTACCGTCATCAACCGAGACGCAGGGTCTTGGTGACTTCTTCGATGTTCTTCTTGTTGGCGATCAGCGCGGGCACATAGGTCTCGCGCGGCAGTTTCTGCCCAGCAAGGTAACGTGCCACATTGCGGATAGCCGTGCGGCCGATCTCCTCTGGCTGCTGGGCCGCGTTGCCAGCGGCTGGCGAGTTCGGATCACGTACCAGCTGCAAAACCTCGGGACTGCCGTCGACGCCATAGGTGCTGATTTCCGTCCGTCCCGCCGCCACCAGCGCCTGTGTTGCGCCAAGCTGCGGAATATCCCAGGCGGACCAGATCGCCTTGATCGATCCCTTTTCCGGATATTTGTTGAGGATCGCCGTAATCTGGCTGAATGCGTCCTGAACCGTGTTCGGGATGACGTCCCGCAGTTCCGGTTCGATGATCTTTACATCGGGATAGTATTTGATGACGGCCTTCAGCTGATCATAGCGGATAGCACAAGGCACAACGCCGTAGAAACCGTTGAACACGACGATATTGCCCGCGCCGCCAATGTCCGACACCAGCTGCAGAGCCAGATCCGAACCGATGCGCCAGTTGTCCGATGTGGTGTTGTTGAGCGAATTGGGCGTGCCGACATCAATGGTGAAAACGGGTATCTTGGCGTCCTTGGCGCGCTTCAACCAAGGGTCGACGACAGTCAGCGTTCCCAGCAACTGCACCAGCGCGTCGGGACGCTGCGCAATCAACGTCTGCAGCTGCGAAACGAGCTTCGTATCGTTGCGCTGTGCATCGACGGCAATGGGCTCGCCCCCCAGCTTCTTCACTTCGTCGATCTGGGCATTATAGGCGGTGAGATCAAAATGATGATCTGTACCGGTGGCGCTGATGGCGATGCGCTTGCCCTTGAGCGAGGGAATCTCTTCTTCAGCGGCGGCGGCACTCCCGGCTCCGCCAAGAAGCCCGGCATTGGCCACAGCGATCGTTGCACCCGCCGCCAGACCGGCCTTGAGCAGGTTGCGACGGCCAATGGCCGGTCCGGAATCTCTGTTCTCGCTCATTCGTCTCTCCTGATACCCATCCTGTGCCGGTTTGATGAATGACCGGCATCGTCAAATCTGGCATCAGGGTAGTTACTCTACTCGTTTAATCGAGATTAAACTTTTCCCACTTGGCGAGTGGCGCGAAAAACCGTCCTCATTTTGACGCCGGAGCCACATCGATATTCTCGAGAAGGCGGTGTTTGAGGCGCATGGGGCGCACCAGCCGGCCAAATTCGAGATCTGTTTGCCCTCCCATAAAGTGTCGGGCCTAACACGCGTTTTGCGCGATTGTCGCGATTTATAGAAATTCGTTTCTTCCAACTTTGCCCGGTCCGAAGAAAACTCCGCACCAGCCAGCGCGCATCCTGCACAACAAGCATCATGAGAAGATTCAATGACGAGTATACCGCTTCAACGCTTTGATACCGGCGAGGCATCTTCCGTGGCGGCACACCGGATCGCCAGTGACAGGGAAGCGCTGCAGACTGCAAAGCAATTGGCAGAAACGTTCGCCAAAGGTGCCGCTGAACGCGATCGCGACCGCCGCCTGCCATATCAGGAGCTGGAAATCCTTTCCCATTCCGGACTGCTGGCCATCACTGTTCCCAGAGAGTTTGGCGGGATTGACGTTGCTGCGGCAACGCTCGCAGAGGTAACGGCTATCCTTTCCCAGGCGGACCCTTCCATCGGGCAGATACCCCAGAACCATTTCTACATTCTGGAGGCTCTGCGTGTAGATGGTACACCGGAACAGCAGGCCTTCTTCTTCGAACGCGTGTTGCAGGGGGATCGCTTTGGCAATGCCCTCTCGGAGAAAGGTACGAAGACCGTCGCGCACTACAATACGCGCATTGTACCGGATGGTGCGCACTACCGCATCAATGGCCAGAAATTCTACTCGACCGGCGTCCTCTTTGCCGACTGGGTGGTCATCTTCGCCACGGACCCGCAGGACCAGATCACCATGTCATTCGTTCCGCGCGACACACCGGGTCTGACGCTTGTCGATGACTGGGCCGGGTTTGGACAGCGCACCACCGGCAGCGGTACGACGATCATTGCGGATGTGATCGTGGAGGCTGCGGCGGTCGTCCAGCATCATAAGGGGTTTGAACGCCCGTCAACCATCGGTTCGGTTGGCCAGATCATCCATGCCGCTGTCGATCTTGGCATTGCCCGCGCTGCCCTTGATGAAACGGTCAACTTCGTGCGCACGAAATCCCGTCCATGGATGGACAGCGGCCAGGATCGAGCTTCGGAAGACCCGCACACCATCGCGCGGGTCGGCGATCTCGCCATCCGTATCGACGCAGCAACCGCCCTGCTCGCCAGGTCCGGCGATCTTGTCGACAAAGCCAAGGAGAGCCCGAGTGAAGACAATGTGGTTGCCGCTTCCCTTGCCGTTGCCGGTGCGAAGGTCCTGACGACAGAGGCCGCGCTGCAGGCAACCAACCTGCTGTTTGAACTGGCGGGCACGAGTTCCACCCAGTCGGACCTCAACCTTGATCGCCATTGGCGCAACGCCCGTACCCATACCCTGCACGACCCTGTTCGGTGGAAATATCACGTGGTCGGCAATTACCTCCTGAATGACGTGGCACCTCCCCGCCACGGCGCCCTTTGACCGGAGCCTTCCCGCATGACCCGAGAAATTCGCCTCAACGCCTTTGACATGAACTGCGTCGGGCACCAGTCACCCGGCCTCTGGCGCCATCCGCGCGATCAGGCGTGGACCTACAAGGATCTCGATTACTGGGTAAGCCTTGCCAAGACGCTGGAACGCGGCAAGTTTGACGGGCTGTTCATCGCCGATGTGCTCGGTATCTATGACGTTCTCAACGGCAGCAAGGATGCCGCCATCCGCCATTCCGCACAGGTACCGGTCAATGATCCGCTGCAGCTGATCCCGGCCATGGCCTACGCCACCGAGCATCTTGGCTTCGGCCTCACCGCCTCGCTGTCCTTCGAACATCCCTATACATTCGCGCGCCGGCTTTCGACGCTGGATCACCTGACAAAGGGCCGCGCCGGATGGAACATCGTGACCTCCTATCTTGAAAGCGGGGCGCGCAATGTCGGGCAGAGCAATCAGGCCCGGCACGATGATCGCTATGATGTGGCGGAAGAGTATCTTGCCGTCTGCTACAAACTCTGGGAAGGTAGCTGGGAGGATGGCGCCGTTCTGCGGGATCGCCAGTCCGGCATTTTCACCGATCCCGCCAAGGTCCACGAAATCCGCCATGAGGGCAAATACTTCAACGTCCCCGGCATCCATCTGTGCGAGCCCTCGCCGCAGCGCACGCCGGTACTGTATCAGGCGGGCGCCTCCAAGCGCGGCAAGGACTTTGCCGGCCAGAACGCCGAATGCGTGTTCGTGGCCGCGCCATCCAAGTCGGTGCTCAAGAAATACGTCGCCAATGTCCGGCAGGCCGCCGAGGAAGCCGGGCGTAACCCACGGGAAATCCTGACCTTCAACCTGCAGACGGTCATTCTCGGCGAAACGGATGCGCAAGCCAAAGCCAAGTTCGACGAATACCGCAAATACGTTTCATACGAGGGTGCATTGACCCTGATTTCCGGCTGGACCGGCATTGACTTCGGTCAGTTTGCACCGGATGAAGTGCTGCGCCACCGCTATACTGATGCCGTTCAATCGGCGGTCGAGACCTTTACAACCGTCGATCCGAACAAGTCCTGGACCGTCCGGGAAATGGCTGACTGGGTGGGCATCGGTGGCTTTGGGCCTGTCTTCGTCGGTTCGCCTTCGACAGTCGCCGACCTCCTGCAGGAATGGATCGAGGACACCGATGTCGACGGCTTCAATCTGGCCTATGCGGTGACGCCGGAAACGTTCGAGGATGTGGTCAACCTGCTGGTGCCGGAATTGCAGAAGCGTGGTGTCTACAAGACCGATTATCGGCCCGGCACACTGCGCGAAAAGCTGTTCGGAGCGGGTCCGCGCCTGCAGGCTCCGCATCCCGCCGCCAATTATCGTGACCTTCGTGCTCTGAGCTCAAAGGCCGCCGCCTGAATCAGACAGACTCTGAACGATAGCCATAAAGGATCGGCATCAGCCCGGCCAGGCCCTTGAACCGGTTCCAGGATTTCGCTTCCGGCCTTGTCCATCCGGTTTCGGCCAGAGCAGAAATGCGCGGGAAAACCAGCCGGTCGAAAACGGCGCGATCTGTCATGGGTTCAGACCAGATGCAAGTCTGCACACCGAGGAAATGCTCTCTCTGTGGTGCACTCCAACCCTCGACAGGATCAAAATTATAGAGCTTTTCCGGCTCCGACCATCCGGCCCATCCGGCACCCGGCTCCGACCAGTCGGGGCTGTTCGCCATATCAAGATAATAAACCGGACCGGGACAGACCACGATATCATAGCCTTCGTTCGCCAGTTTTGCGCTGATCTCGACCGTATGCCAGCCGTTGAGGTAGCAATGCGTCTTGTCAATGCCGCCGCCATGGGCCGCTTCTTCCCACGCTCCGGTCGTACGGCCACGGCGTGTCAGCGACGCCTGGACCCGTTTCAGGAAATCCGCCTGAAGAACGGCGGCGCTATCGCTGCCCAATTGAGCGAGCCGTGCTTTTGCCTGCGGCGAGCCGGTCCACGCATCGGAGGGTACTTCATCGGCACCGACATGGAACGTTTGCGACGGGAACAGTTCGAGCAGTTCGTCCAGAATGGTCTCGACGAACTGATAAGTTTCCTCGCGCGCCGGGTTGAGACAATTGTTGGGAAAACCCTGAATTGAGAAATACTCGCCTCTTTCTTCGGGATCGCGCAGCCAAGGCAGAGATTGCAGAACGGAATAGCAATGCCCCGGCATGTCAATCTCCGGCACGACATCAATGGCAAGCTCATCCGCCAGACGGATAATCTCCCGGATGGCGGCTTTGGTATAGTAACCTCCCGTGGCCTGCGGACCGGATCCCAGCAGCGGCGGAATGGGCAAGCCATGCCCGCGCCATGCACCGATGGACACAAGCTCCGGATAGGCATCGATCTCGACGCGCCAGGCTTCATCGTCAGACAGATGCCAGTGGAAACGGTTGAGCTTGTTCCACGCGAGAATGTGCAGAAACTGACTGATCTCCGCAGATCCGTAGAATTGCCGCGAGACATCAAGATGCGTGCCCCGCCAGCGCATTGCCGGTTCGTCGCGGATTTCACCTTCGAGCGGAAACACGAATGTCTCCGGATGAAGCCGTGCGCCGCGCAGAATCTGGCCAAGCGTGATCAATCCATAGAGCAGCCCCGAACGGGTGCTGGCGGTCAAGTCAACACCACCGTCCGAAAACTGGATCGCATAGGCTTCGGCTTTAAAACCTTCGGATATGCGGAGCACCACCGGCAATCCGCCTTCCGCCTCCGTCCGCACAATTCCCTCGACCGGGAAAAGCGCCTGTACAGATGTTGCGAATGCCTGCACGGCGCGTTCGGCTTCGCTGCCTTGCGGCTGGGGAGCAAGACCAAGAGGCAGCGAACGTGATCCGGAAACCGAGACGGTATGCGGCCACGGCACAACGGAAACCGGAACATCGACATGGGCAGGAACCGGATAGATTTCAGCGCCGCGCTTCAACGGCGCATTGTCACCAACAGCCCGGGTCGGTGTAATTGCCACCGGCACGGTTTTGCCATCAGCCAGCGCGATATAGGCCGTGGTGGCGCCGTCGGTCCAATGGCGCAAAGGGTAGCTCAATCCGCGAGCGGTGATTGTCCACGATGCCTTGGGTTGAAGAACAAAATCATCGGCAGGCGTAAATTCCGAATGATTGGAAAGCCGAACCGCGAGGACCCCGCCCTCCACGGTGGCCGCCGGATCAATACGACCGGGGCCATTCACGCACAGTCGAAAATCCCCGATGGGCTCATTCGAAAGATTGGTAAGGATCAGCGAATAGGCGAGAGGTTCATGGTCAGTAGCCGGGTGCCACGTGGTTGTCAGCCGGAATGCATGTTGTTTTGTCATGGATGAACTTTCAGAAATGCCGGGTTTAATCTGGATATCGGAGCAGACCGGCAACAATGCCGGGTGTGGAATCGGTGATCGGGGTTGCCCCGACCGCACGCACATAGAAGTCAACGGGGCCGACATCGCCGATCACCGCATAGCCATAGCCTTGGGTCCGCATATCCAGCAGGCATGCGAGCAGAAGGCCGTGACCGATACCGGCGCCCCTCGCGACCTCGCTGACACCGGTCGGCCCGAAGTAGCCGCGCGCGATCGCGTCGTAGCAGGCAAACCCAACGGGTTTTCCATCCTTCGCCGCGATAAAACAGGACGGCGGCTGCCGGGCGAAAGCAGCTGTTGTCTCGCTGGCCCATCCCGGGCCAAATTCCTGCTTGATCCAGTCAACGACAAGGGCAAACTCGGGCGCAAGAACCCGGCGAACCACAATACCAGCATCCGCCAGACGCCGGTCGAGCTCCAGTTTCGGTTCAAGCGCATATAGTCTGACAAGAAGGTCCATCAGATCTCCCTTTCACTCAGGCAGCTTCTCCAAGCGTTCGGACAAAGTGGTTGGACCCGACCTTCTCCACGCCATCGGACGTGGGCCGGGAAACACACCGGATTTCTTCCGCGTGCTGCAGAAACCGCGCGCTGTCTCCCGGCACAAAGGGCTTGTACGGGTCGGGCACGGCGGACAGAAGCAACTTGGTATAGGGATGGCGCGGATCGGTGATAACAGACGTGGTTTCACCCCACTCCACCATCTGACCGGCGAACATCACCACGATTTCCTCTGCAACATGTGCAGCGGTTGCGATGTCGTGGGTGATGTAGAGCAAGGCCAGATTGCGCTCGCGCTTGATACTCGAAAGAAGCTCCAGAATACCGAGCCGGATGGAAACATCGAGCATCGACGTGGGCTCGTCGGCGACCAGCACTTCCGGCTGCACAGCCAGTGCCCGCGCAATATTGACCCGCTGGCGCTGGCCGCCGGAGAGTTCATGCGGAAACTTGTGGGCCGTCAAAATGGGGTCAAGCCCGACACTTTCCAGCAACGTGTCGACCCTATCCGTGGCGCCCTTTCTGCCCTGGACATGACCGTGCAGTTTCAGCGGCCGCACCAGATGGTGCCCCACCGAAAATACCGGATTGAGCGAGGCGAAGGGATCCTGAAAGACCATCTGCACCGCACGGCGATAGGCCCGCTCCTGTGCCCCTGAACCTATGGCAGTGACGTCATTGCCGCGAAACAGCATCGTGCCGGACGTGGGCCGATCCATCCGTGCGATAATCCGGGCGCATGTGGTCTTGCCGCAACCGGATTCGCCGACAAGAGCAAGTGCCCTGCCCGGCACCAATGAAAAGGAAATACCGCGCAGTGCATGAACAAGACCGAAGGACCGCGTGATATTTTCAAGCGCGATCACCGGCGATACATCAGCCGTTGCAGCGCGAACGGGATCCGGAATGGCATTCATGCGAGCCTCCCCTGCATGGAGCCGAGGGTCGGTAGGTTGGGAATCGCACCCCACAATCGTTTGGTGTAATCATGCACAGGTGCCCGACTGACCTGACGAACGTCCCCAACCTCGACCAGTTCACCCTTGAGCATGACGCCGATGCGATGACAGATCTGTGCCATCAGATGCAGATCATGCGTGATGAACAGGACGGAGAAACCGTGGCTCTTCTGCAGGTCAACCACCTGCTCCAGAATTTCCCGCTGCACCACCACATCCAGCGCCGTGGTTGGTTCATCCATGATGATCAGCTCCGGGCTGAGGGCAAGGCAGATTGCGATGACGATACGCTGACGCATACCTCCACTGAACTGGTGGGGATAGTTCGACAGCCGGTCCGTCGGTATGCCGACAAGCCGGAACATTTCTTTTGCACGGGCCCGTGATTTCTCGCGGGTGCAGCCGGTGTGCCGGGACAGGACATCATGGAATTGCGCCTCGACCCGCATGAGAGGGTTGAGAGAGTTCATGGCACTTTGAAACACCATGCCGATGCGTTTCCACCGAACGGTTTGCAGGGCACGCTCGGTCATCCCCAGTAGGTCGTGCCCATCAAGCAGTATTTCTCCGCCAGCCACCCAAGCCGGCGGCTTGGCGAGGCGCGTGATGGCGTAGGCAATGGTACTCTTGCCACAGCCGGACTCGCCGGCAAGGCCAAACAGTTCACCGCGGCCAATGTTGAACGATACGTTCTTCACGGCATTGAAGACGCCCTTGTCGAGCAGGTAATCCACGCTGAGATTGCGAACTTGCAGGAGCGGACCGGTCATCGTGCTGCCTCCAGTTCGCGTGCGCGCTGGCGGTTGAGACGCAGCCAGCGCCGGAGTGCAGGCCCGGAACGCAATTGCGGATTGGCGATTTCATCGAAGGTGAAGTTGAGCAGGGAAAGCCCGAGCCCGACCAGAACGATACCCGCACAGGGCATGGCAATATCCCACCAGGCACCCACGATGATGGCGGATGAATTCTGGGCATTATAGAGCATGGTGCCCCATGTCACGTTCAGGGGATCGCCAAATCCGAGATATTCCAGGGTGGTCTGGGCAACGATGGCATAGATGATGCTGCCGACGAGATTGAGCGCGATGAGCGGCAGCAGATTGGGCAGGATTTCGACAAACACGATCCGCCAGTTGGGCTCACCCACCATGCGGGCCGCGATGACGAATTCCCGGTTGCGCAAGGCGAGCGTCTGCGACCGCGTCATGCGCGCGCCCCATGGCCATGATGTCAAAGCGATGATCGCCATGATGGCTATGGGCCCCACCGTACCGGCAAAGGAAGCCAGCAGGATCAACAGGGGAATATTGGGAATGACGAGCACCGCATTGGTCAGAAGGTCGAGTATATTGTCGGTACGTCCGCCGAAATAACCACCAGCGAGCCCGATTAACGTGCCGAGCACGGTGATGAATATGCCGGTGGCAAAACCGACAGCCAGCGATGACCGGGCACCCCAGACAAACTGGCTGAACACATCACGACCCATCTTGGTCGTACCCATGACGTGGCTTATGCTTGGAGGCTGATGCGAGCGGCCGACACGTGCCGCCGGATCGTTCGGCGCAAGGATTGGCGCAAAAAGCGCCATCAGGCACAGCGCGACAACGATGACCAAACCGATAACGGCTTTTTTCTGCCGCAGCAGGAGTTTGACTCCGGAATTCATGTGCGTGCCTCCCCGATGCGCGGATCGACGATTCCATAGATCAGGTCGACCAGAAGATTTGCACCCAGCGTCGCCAGTGTCATCAGCAGGAGCTGCCCCTGAATGACCGGATAATCGCGGGCCACACTTGCCGTGTAGAGGGTGAGACCAAGACCGGGATAGTTGAAGACGATTTCCGTGACGATGGAGCCGCCGAACACCGCACCCAGCATGAGTGCGAGGTTGGTGAGGACGGGCAGCATCGCATTGCGCGCCGCATAGCCGAACATAACAGCGGTTTCGCTCAAACCTTTGGCGCGTCCCATGGTGACATAGTCCTCACCAAGAACCGAGATCATACTGGTGCGCATCGTTGTCTGAAACTCGCCGATCAGATAGGGCGAAAGGGTAAGCACCGGCATGATGGCGTGTAGGAAGACGCTGCCGAAGAACGTGAAGCTCAACCCCGGATCAAGATTGGGATTATAGGCATAGCCGACGGGAAACCACCGCAGCGCAACGCCGAAGGTAAAGAGTGTAGCGACCGCGATGACCACCGGTGGGACAGCAATCATCATGATGGAGAACGGCGAAACGAATGAATCGAACCGGCCACCGCGCCGCCACGCAGCGAGCGCGCCGAGGGATGTCCCGATACAGAGCGAAAAGGTAATGGCTGTGATAACGAGAAATGCCGTCCACCCCGCCGAGCGGCCAAGAACTTCCACAACGGTCTGCGGGTAATATTTTACCGACACACCGAGATCGAGGGTGGCGAGCCCCTTCAGGTAATCAGCGAACTGTTCCCACAGGGGCTGTTCCACGGCACCGAACCGGGCCTTGATCGCCTCGATAGCGGCCGGTGTTGCGCGTGGTCCGAGCTGGGCGATCATTCCATCGACCGGGCTCCCCGGCATCAACCGGGGAACGAAGAAGTTGACGACAATGGCGAACAGGAATGCCACGCCGTAAATTGCAAGCCGGCGGAGGGGTAGCCGCATCAGCCGTTATCTCCGGCCTTCTCATCGACGGGATGCAGGCGCAGGAGATGAATGAGCCGCATCCGGTTATTCTCGTGATTTTCCGGGTTCATTGCCGGATCTTCCTTCGATACCCAGCCGGCGAACCGCTTGGTGGAAAACTGGTACCAGGTCGGGCCGTTGAAAAGCGGAATGACCGGGAAATTGTCGGCCACCACAAGCTGGATCTGATTGAAGATCGTTCGGCGCTCTTCAATAGTCGTTGCTTTCTTGTAATCGCTGAAAAGCTTGTCGAGATCAGGATTCGAGTAACGCGAGGGAGCGCCTGTGATGCGGCCGCCAAATGCCGTTGCCAGTGACTGATAGTAACCGCGGAAAGGAGTCGGACCATCAGCACGCGAATTGATCAGTGAGTCGAAATTGCCTTCGACAATCTGTTTGCCCCATTGTTCATATTCGGGGGTGGCGACGGAAACGTTGATCCCGACCTTGCGCAAGCCTTCGGCAGCAATCTGCACCGCATCGATCCAGTCGGTCCAGCCATTGGGGACCATGATCGAAAAGGCGATCGGCTCGCCTTTCGGTGTCGCGCGGAACCCATCCGCGCCCTTCTTGTAGCCAGCCTCATCAAGCAGTTTGTCTGCCTTGTCGGTATCATAGCCCATCCACTCATCCTGGGCTTTCTCAGCATCAGGATTGCGCCAGCTGTCGAAACGCGGAGGCAAACCACTGGCATGCAGATTGACCACGGGATAACCGAAGCTCGCGATGTCAACCATTGCAGTCCGGTCCATCACCAGACTGATCGCCCGGCGGAACGCAATATCATTGAATGCAGCCGCATTGCCTGGCTTTTTCGTCTTGAGGTTCATCTGGAACGCAACCGTTTCAGCAGGCGGCTGCCAGTAATGATTGTGCTTGGGGTCCAGTGCGACGTAGGTCTTTTCGATCTCTGGAATGAATGATCCGAACCAGTCCATCTGCCCTTCCGGCAAAGTCGCCAATATCTGATCGTTTCCTGAAATCTGCGGCAGTTTCAGGCAGTCGATCTTCAGCGAGGCCGTATCCCAATAATTCGGATTGCGGCATTGCTCATAGACCTGCGGGGTGAACCGGCGAACTTCCGTCATCGGCCCGGAACCCACAGGCGTTTCGTTTTTGAACGCCAGCGGATCTGCGATGTCTTTCCAGATATGCTCTGGCACGACGGGCAAATCAGACAATGATTCCGGAAAATGCGTATCGACATCCTTGAGAGTGATCTTCACCTCGGTTGCCGAGGGCGCTTCCACAGAGGCGACGCTGTCTGCCACCCCGACAAAATCAAGCGCCGGATTCTTGCGCATCATTTCGATGGTGAATTTCACATCGGCAGCGGTCAGCGGCTTGTCATCCGACCACTTCACCCCGTCACGAATGGTGTAGGTAATGGATTTCAAGTCATCGGCGAATTTGAAACCCGTCGCCAGTCGGTAAGTGGGCTTGCCGTTGTCGAGCTCATTGAACACGACGAGCGGCTCGTAAATGAAGTCGAGCGTACTTTGGCGACGGCCGCCAACATCAAAGGGATTGAAGTTTCGCACCCAGCTTGTCTGTTCTTCAATGTGCATGGTGAGGAGCACTTCAGCCGATGCGGGCGCTGCGCCGGCAAGAGGGCTGGAGGCAAGAAGCGCAAGGCCGAAGGTGGCCGCGGCGGGAAGATAATCGGTTATTCGGGAAGCAATCGAGAGCCGGCGTGTTACAGCATTCCTATCTGCAGTCATGTCTCATTCCCCATTTTTCAAATGATTGTTTTGGTTCCGTCCCTTTTAGGTCAATCAATTTGATTTAATGCTAGGCATGGAGATGTGCGGTTGTCAACAGCCACAATTTTGCCACACAATTCGATCCCAAATTTCGCGAGAAATGGAAGAAAAGTAATCAATCAGCGCTTGTTGGAAGCTGGGGAGAATCACTTCGCGGGGTCAATTGACACCATTGTTTAGCGGCACACACGATAGTGCAGGTACCGCGAGCCTGCTCATCGCAGATATTTTTCTGCAGCCAGGATGAGGCACTCTTTAAAGCCAGCCAGATCGGTGAGAACCCTCCCATCCGGCACAGCTTTTCTGACGAACACACCGCCGCGCGAGATGATTCCACCTTCGAGCATGAGATTGTCAGCCATGTCAAAATCCTCGATGCTGAGACCGTCAGAACCAGTCAGTTTTCCACTGGCGTCAGAATTGATCATTCCTTTGTAATAGTCCCGGCTGGTGCGCTCGAGATAACTTGCGGCCACGTTTGTGTAACCATAGACCTGTCGGCCCAAAGCACACATGAAGCCGAGTTCGAAGGAGGTTCCGACATCGGCGCTGATACCACGAAAAGGCGTCAGATTGGCGATTATCAGATCAGAAGCCAGCATAAGCTGTTCATCGATAGCGCTGATTGCAATTCCACGTTCATACTTGCTGTCGGTACGGGGAATTTCGAGATCTCCCGGTGCAAGCGGCGTAAATCCGGCGGCGCGGGCGAGCTCGGATTTATGCGCCAGAACCTCTTTGGCATTGCTTAGAAAAACTTCGGGACCGGCAAGATATACCTTCATGGTCATGTCGCCTTCACTCGTTTACATGCGTTCCGGCTATTGCCGAAATGTCACACTGACACAGCCAAGCGTTCGCTTTCAAACGAAAATATCCATTGTCCGCGAGCGCGGTCAGTTGCGTGATAAAACCGTTACATATCTCCATTAACGACGACGCAGACAGCGATTCCACTGTCGGTTGTGAAGCAATACGGCCTAGCAACCTTTCCCATAGATTGTTTGGAGATCACCCATGACCATCAAGAGCTTACTTCTTGGCTCGGCTGCAGCACTCGTTGCAGTAACTGGTGCACGCGCTGCCGATGCAGTTGTCGTCGCAGAACCGGAAGCCGTTGAATACGTTCGCGTTTGCGATACGTACGGCAAAGGATTTTTCTATATTCCGGGCACGGAAACATGCCTGAAAATCGGTGGATACCTGCGTTATGACGCCAAGGGCGGCGATGACGCCTACAAGGGCGGCGAATTCGGAACCTGGCAGAAGAAGACCCGCGCCACCGTCCGCTTCGATGCCCGTTCGGAAACCGAACTCGGCACTCTGCGTTCTTTCATCGAAACGCGTTTCGACTACACGAACGGTTCCAACAGCGGTGGCTCTATTCCTCAGGCTTTCATCGAGCTGGGCGGTTTCCGCATCGGTGTGGTTGATGAAATCTTCGGCACGTGGACAGGCGACGCCGGCAACATCGTCAACGACGATGTGATCAACTATCAGTCCGGTTACAGCAATCAGGTCAGCTATACGTTCAACGCTGGAAATGGCTTTTCTGCCATCATCGGCGCGGAGCAGGGCCAGACACAGACTGCCAGCTATTTCAACTACGACTACCGTATCGACGACTACATGCCGCATGTCCTCGCCGGTGCAAAGTACGAACAGTCATGGGGCAAGATCTCCGGCATCGTCGGCTATGACTCCAAGATCGAAGAGTGGGCCGGCAAGCTGCGCCTGGACGTGAAGTTTACCGACACAGTGTCGGCATGGGTCATGGGTGGCTATCAGTCCAACTATGACGACGCAGCCCGCGGCCAGCGCAACTGGTTCGGCACATGGGAAGGCGATTATGCGGTTTGGGGTGGCATTGCTGCCAAGGTTGCCGACAAGGCAACTGTCAATGCACAGGTCGCTTATGAATCCGAAGGCACCATCGCAGCTGCTTTGAACGTGGCTTACGAAATCGTCCCCGGTTTCACGATCACACCAGAATTGAACTACACCAAGTTCGATGGCGCTCGTAAGGACTTCGCTGAAAGCCAGCGCGGCGGCAAGGACGATGCATTTGGCGGCGTTATCCGCTTCCAGCGCAACTTCTAAAACCTGATAAAAATTTGGCGATGCAGCGCTTTGAAGCTGCATCGCCAGATAGCAAAGTTGATACGATCTCCAGTCAAATCCTTTGCAGAGACGGCGAGCTTCACGGCTCGCCGTTTTTTGTTTCCGTCAAGACACCATCAGGTGGTCAAAACAGGTGCCCGCTGACGCTTTGTGAACTGATAGGCAATTGCCAACAGCCCAAACCAGATTGGCGCCACATAAAGCGCGACACGGGTTGATGGATCAAAGCCCAGGAAGACAGCGACCATCAGCAGGAACGCCACGACCAGCCAGTTGGCAACCGGAGCTCCCGGCATGCGGAAATGCACGGGGTTCGCCTCGCCTCTGGCGACGGCGCGGCGATAGCCGAGATGCGCGATCATAATGATTGACCAGGTCCACAGGCTGCCAACCAGAGAGATGCTGGTAATCCAGATAAAGGCCTGTTCCGGCACGACATAGTTCAGCACCACGCCGATGGACATGACCGCTGTTGAGGCCGTGATGCCGTAGAATGGCACATGGTTGCGGCTGACCCTGCCAAATATGCGGGGCGCCTGACCGGCACGCGCCAATGTAAACAGCATGCGGCCATTGCTGAAAATACCGCTGTTGCATGATGAGGCAGCAGCGGTGATGACAACGAAATTGATCACATCGGCTGCGATGCTCAGTCCGAGTTTGTCGAACACGAAAACAAACGGGCTGGTATTCGGGTCGAGCTGATTCCAGGGCAGAAGAGCCATGATAACGGCCAGAGCACCAAGATAGAAAATCAGGATTCGCCAGATGATGCCGTTGGTAGCACGCGGCAGTACATCTTCCGGGTTCTCGGCTTCACCCGCGGTGACGCCTATCAGCTCCACGCCCTGATAGGCGAACATGACCATCTGCAGGGCCAGAACAGCACCGAGCGCGCCGAAAGGCAAAAACCCGCCATGCGTCCACAGATTGGAGAAACTGGCCTGCTGTCCAAGTTCGCCGATCCGAAAGACAATAACGGCAAGCCCGCCAAGGATCAACGCTACAATCGTGACAACCTTTATGAGGGCGAACCAGAATTCAAGCTCACCAAACAGCCGCACCGCGACGACATTCACGATATAAAGCACCGCCAGGGTCACCATAGCGGGCACCCATTGCGGCACATTCGGCAGCCAGTAATGGATATAGACGCCGACGGCCGTGATCTCGGCCATGCCGATAACCACCCACATGAACCAATAGGACCAGCCCGTGGCAAAACCGGCAAAAGGCCCGACATATTCTTCCGCGTAGGTGGCAAATGAACCGGCAACAGGCTTGTGCAGAAGCAATTCGCCGAGTGCCCGCATAATGAAGAACACGGCAATACCGCCGACGGCATAGCTCAGCAACAACCCGGGTCCGGCCATTGATATGGCCTTCCCGGATCCAAGAAACAGACCAACGCCGATGGCGCCGCCAATGGCTATCATATGGATATGGCGGCTCTTGAGTTTGCGTGCCAGATCACCGTCACCGGACAGATTCTCTGATTGGCTCGACATAGTCATAGCGGTCCCTCCTCCTGGCCGATGTCATGATGCAATCGTCAATGCGACTCTAAAGTCGGCGGGATATTACATGGATCGGCGCATACGGGAGCACAGTGTAGGTCAATAATGTTGACCTATTGAAACCTAAGTTGATGAACACTTGTATCACTAAAAATCCAAGTGAAATCAGCGCCCGAAATTTGGACGGCGGCTGCGGGACATTGGGGTACATACCGGCTTTTATGCCAGAGAACCCCGCATAAATGAGACACCATCATTTTAAACCAGACTATTGCTGTTGCGCGAGTTGCCGGTTGCTGGTCGTGATATGCGGCCCGGTGTTGGTATCCTTGACCTCTGGTTTGCCGGCATCAATCAAACCGCTCCAGCCGCCGCCAAGTGCCTTGTTGAGAGCGATATAGTCGGTCGCAATGGCCACGCGGCTTTGGAGGAGTGCATCTTCCGCAGTATAGAGAGACCGCTCTGCGTCGAGGACATCAAGAAAGCTCGATGTTCCGCTTTGATACAATGACCGCGACAGGCTGGCTGCGTCGCGATAATGCTTGGCCGAGGCGGCAAGCTTTCCATTTCGGATACGCTCCTGCGCCAGCGACACGATGGCATTTTCCACATCCTCCAGCGCGGTGAGAACGGAAGATCGATAGGCAACAAAATATTGATCCCGCTGTGCCTGCGCGACTTCAACAGCCGCCTTCTTCTGGCCGCCGCTGAAAAGCGGTACGCTCAATGTCGGACCGAACGACCACCCGATGCTGGAGTTTTTGCCGAGATCCCCGACGTTCAGCGCTGTCGTGTCAATATTGCCTGTCAGGCTGACACTGGGATAACGCGCCGCCTCGGCCTGACCGACTTTTGCAGTGTATTGCGCGTATTGGCGCTCTGCCATCCTCACATCAGGTCGCGTCAAAAGAATATCTGCCGGAACACCTGTGGGCACAGGCAAACGCGGTGTGGGGATAGGGGTACTGCGTTTCAGCCTTTCGGTCAGGGCAGCTGGCGGCCTGCCCGTCAGCACCGAAAGGCGATGCACCGCTTCTGCATAACTTGTCTCAAGCGAGGGTATTTCCGCTTCAGTGCTGTTTGCGAGTCCCGAGGCATTTGCCACGTCAACTGCCGACGATGACCCGGCTTCAAATTTCGTTCGCGTGAGAGCCGCTGTTTCCCGCTGCGAAGCCGCAGTCCGCCGGGCCAATGCGATACGCGCCTGATAACCCCGCGCCTGAGCATAATAGGAAGTCACATCACCGACCAAAGTCAGCGATGTGGATCGAAGATCCTCGCCCGCTGCATCCAGCCCATATTTCGCTGCTTCGGTACTGCGCTTGTTCGCGCCGAAAAGATCAAGTTCCCAGCTGGCATCAAAGCCCGTCTCGAACTGGCTTGAAATCTGTGCGGACGTGCCTGTACTAGCGGCGCTCGTTCTCGTGCGGGTTGCTGATGCCGAACCGTCAACGGATGGCAGAAGCGTGCCGGCCGTCTGCCTATACGTCGCGCGTGCTTCGCGGATTTTTGCCTTGGCAGATGCGACGTCCAGATTGCCTGCCACGGCCTCTTCAACAAGTGCATTCAGCTCGGGATCGCGCAGCCGCTGCCACCAGTTGGACAGCTCGGCCGGCTTCGGCGCTTTTGCCTGTTTGCTGCTTCCCCATTTGCCGGGCATCGAGATCAACGGCTTCTGGTAATCCGGCCCAACGACGCAGCCGGCCAGACAGGAGCTCAAGACAAGAAGCCCGAGCATTTGCCTGATGCGAAATTGCTGTTTTCTCAAAAGGCCCGGATCACCGGCAGCTGATGTCATTTTTGTCATTTCATCCATCTTGGAAGTTCTCATTGGGATGGCCTAGTTCGAACCGAGTTTGGCTGTCTGTCCGTCTTCGGTTGTTTCATTCACCTCGGCAGACCTGCGGCTGAACAAGCGCCTGACTGCAACGAAAAGCAGCGGTACAAAGAACACGCCGAGCACTGTCGCCGCGATCATGCCGCCCATGACACCGATACCGATGGAATTCTGGGCACCTGACCCAGCACCGCTTGCCGTGGCAAGGGGCGTCACGCCCAGGATGAATGCGAAGGATGTCATCAGGATCGGGCGCAGACGCTGGCGCGCGGCCTCCAGTGTCGCCTCCACCAGCCCCAAGCCGGCGGTTTGCCGCTCGATGGCAAATTCCACGATCAGAATGGCGTTTTTTGCGGCAAGACCGACCGTTGTCAGCAAACCGACCTTGAAATAGACGTCGTTGGTCTGGCCAAACAGACTCGCTGCCAAAAGCGCTCCGAAAATGCCAATGGGGACCGACAGCATCACGGCAAATGGGATCGACCAGCTTTCGTAAAGCGCTGCCAGACACAGGAAAACGACAAGCACAGATATGGCATAGAGAGATGTAGCCTGATTGCCAGAAAGCTTTTCCTGCGCCGAAAGACCGGTCCATTCATGGGAATATCCCGCCGGCAACTGGGCCATGAGGTTGTCAATCTCGTCCATCGCCGCACCGGAACTGACGCCCGAAGCGGCAGCACCCTGAATATCAACAGCGGCAGAGCCATTGAACCGCTCGAGCCGGGGCGAGCCGAACGTCCAGTGACTGGAGGCAAAGGCCGAGAATGGCACCATGTCACCGGATGCGTTGCGTACATGCCATTTGTCGAGATCCTCCGGTTGCATGCGGAAATCCTTGTCCGATTGCAGATACACGGGTTTCACACGGCCGCGATCGATGAAATCATTGACGTAGTCGCTGCCCCAGGCGGTGGAGAGTGTCGTGTTGATGTCGGAAAGACTGACACCGAGCGCGCTGGCCTTCTCCTGGTCGATGTCGATCGCGAACTGAGGCTCGTCCTCCTGGCCATTCGGACGCACATTGGCGAGAAGCTTGTTCTGGCCCGCAAGAGCCAGCAGCTTATTGCGCGTCTGCATCAATGCATCGTGGCCAGCACCATTGACATCCTGGAGGTAGAACTCGAATCCATTGGAATTGCCCATGCCCTGGATCGCCGGCGGGTTGAAGGCGAACACGCGGGCATCCTTGATTTGGGAAAATACCCGCATGGCCCGGCCGGACACTGCATTCGCCGCGAGCTGCTTGGACTGACGCGAAGCAAAATCCTTGAGCCTGACAAAGGCGATACCGACGTTCTGACCGGATCCGCCGAAACCGAAACCGGCGGTTGTGAAGACACCGTCGACCGCATCCTTCTCATCGTTCAGGAAATGGTCGGACACCTGTTTGAGCACGCGCAATGTCCGATCCTGCGTGGCACCCACCGGCAACTGGACACTGGTGATCAATATCCCCTGATCCTCTTCGGGCAGGAATGAACTTGGAAGGCGCACGAACATCCAGCCCATGGCAATTGCGATGGCAAGGAAGATGATCAGGAAGCGTTTTCCGCGATGAATGATGCCCTGCGCCCCATTGCGGTAAGCCGTGGTGCTACGGTCAAAAGCCCGGTTGAACCAACCGAAAATACCCTTGCGTTCGGCGTGATCTGTTGGCGCACGCAGGATCGTTGCGCAAAGTGCAGGCGTCAGCACCAGCGCAACCACTACGGAAAGCACCATAGCGGCAACGATGGTAATGGAGAACTGGCGATAAATGATACCGGTTGAACCGCCGAAGAAAGCCATGGGTACAAACACCGCAGACAATACGGTGGCGATGCCGACAAGCGCGCCGGTAATTTCCTTCATCGATTTTTGCGTGGCCTCTTTGGGAGGCAGCTTTTCCTCCTGCATGACGCGTTCGACATTCTCGACAACGACGATCGCGTCGTCCACGAGGAGACCGATGGCCAGCACCATGGCGAACATCGTCAGGGTGTTGATGGAATAGCCCGCCATGGCGAGCACGCCAAACGTCCCAAGAAGCACCACCGGCACGGCGATGGAAGGGATAAGCGTTGCCCTGATGTTTTGCAGGAAGACAAACATCACCACGAAGACAAGGACAATAGCCTCTATCAGTGTCTTGACGACCTCCTCAATCGAGAGAAGAACGAACGGCGTGGTGTCGTAGGGGTAGTAGACCTTCACCCCTTCCGGAAAGGTTGACGAAAGACGGGATATGGCGGACTGCACCGCTTCAGCAGCATCGATAGCGTTGGCACCGGTGGCCAGATTGATAGCAAGACCAGCAGCAGGCATCCCGTTATAGGCAGCGCTTGTCGTGTAACTCTCCGCACCGATCTCCACTCTTGCCACATCGTTGAGACGGACAAGCGAACCATCCGTTGCGCTTTTGAGAATGATATTGCGGAACTGTTCAGGTGTCTGGAGACGGCTTCTCGCCGTCACCGTCGCGTTGAGTTGCTGCCCCTGCCGTGCCGGCAAAGCACCGAGCTGCCCGGCGGAAACCTGCGTATTCTGCGCCTCAATTGCCGTGGAAACATCGCTCGGCATGAGCGCATATTTTGCCAGTTTATCCGGATCAAGCCATATCCGCATCGAATAGCTGGCACCGAACAACTGGGTTGAGCCAACGCCTTCGACACGCTTGAGCGTATCGTTGAGGGTGCTGTCGACATAATCCGCAAGATCGGTGGACGTCATTTTCCCGTCGGTCGAAACAAACGCGACAACCATGAGGAAACCTGTCGACGATTTGGTGACTGTCAGTCCGTTGCTCTGAACGATTTGCGGCAGTTGTGACGTGACAAGCTGCAGCTTGTTCTGAACCTGCATCTGAGCCACGTCAGGATTAGCGGCACTCGTAAAGGTCAACGAGATACTCGTGCTTCCCGTCGAGCTTGATGTCGAGGTCATATAATCCAGATCATCGATACCGGTCATTCCCTGCTCGATGACCTTCGTCACTGAGTTTTCAACGGTTTGCGCGTCGGCGCCGGGATAGGAGCCGCTGATGCTGACGGTGGTTGGAGCGATCTGGGGATAGCGCGATACCGACAGGGAATTCAGCGCAAGCAGACCACCAAGCATGATGACGATGGCAATCACCCAGGCAAAGATCGGACGGTTGATAAAGAAGCCGGACATGGGGGACCCTCAGTTCTTGGCTGTGGCGTCTGACGCCGGCTTCTGTTCAGGGTTGGCAGCGTCAGCCAGCGCCGGCTGAGGAAGAGCGGCCTGCTTCTGCTCCTTGACCTCGCCAGTCACATCGTCAATCGTCACTTCGACGGGTGTTGCACTCTGGCCGGCGCGGGCGAACTGGGAGCCCTCCACGATGACCCGGTCACCGTCGTTGACTCCCTTCTCCACCAACCAGTTGTTGCCGACCGTGTTGCGAATGCCGAGTACGCGCTCCTCGACCTTTCCGTCAGCGTTGACGACAAGAGTCGTCGCCTCACCCTTGGCGTTGCGGGTAACCGCGCGCTGAGGCACAACGAAGCTGTTCTCGGCGATACCTTCCTCGACAACGGCACGCACATACATGCCGGGCAAGAGCAACCGATCCGGATTGGGGAACTGTGCGCGCAAGGCAAAGGTGCCCGTCGTCTGGTCGACATTGGCCTCGGCGAATTCCATCTTGCCCGTGTGCACAAAGGTTGTGCCGTTGTCGAGTTTGAGCTTTACGCTCACATTGGTTCCGCTCAGTTTCACTCGGCCGTCCATGATAGCCTGACGAAGATTGAGCAGGTTCGTGCTCGACTGCGATACGTCGACGTTGATGGGATCAAGGGTGCGAATGGTTGCAAGCGCCGTATCCTGGCTCGCAGTCACCAGCGCACCCGGTGTCAATGACGACTTGCCGATGCGGCCGGAGATTGGGGCGGTGATTTTCGTATAGGCGAGATTGATGCGCGCTGTTTCGGTGCTGGCTTTGGCAGAAGCCACGTCAGCATTCGCTTGCGCAAGCGAAGCCACGGCATCATCGAGATCCTGCTTGCTGATTGCATTCTGCTTGATCAGGCCCTGGTAGCGCTCCAGTTTGGCCTGGGCGCTTGGCACAGCGGCTTCGGCCTTCTGCTGTGCCGCAATCGCGCTGTCGTAGGTCGCCTGATAGCTTGCCGGATCGATCTGGTACAAAGCCTGTCCGCCCTGCACCTCCCCGCCCTCTTCGAAGAGCCGCGACTGAATGATGCCTCCTACCTGCGGACGTACATCGGCACTCAGTGACGCCGAGGTGCGGCCCGACAATTCGGCGGTGACAGCAACCGATTGGGGATGCAGCGTCACGACACTCACTTGCGGGCGTGTCTGTGCGGCAGGCGGTTTGGCCTGTTCCGAATTACATCCACCGAGGACGAGAGAGAGTGCAAACAGACCGGCATATCCCCATTGGATGCGAAATATTCCAACAGTTTTCTCTGATTGTCCTAGCATTTCTGGTCCACACTCTTTCTGTTGCACAGCGCTCAATCCATCCGTTCAAAGGACTCTCGCGCCGTTCTGCTTCCGTAAAAGCGGAAACCGGGCACAGACGCGCTCATCAGCCGTTCAAAGTTCAGGGATTTGGGAAAGGGCCACACGATATGGCGATGGGGCGGGGATTTGCGCACGATAAAGGCCTTCTCACACAACGTTCTCCCCGCTGGCCTCTATAAATGGTTGGGTGTGAAGCAGCGTTAAGTTTGTGTAAAGTTATGTAAAATCGGGCCCACGCCGGATGAGAGCGGGTATAGAAAAGATTGAATTCAGGGCGCGAGGCGGATCATGACGAAAGTCTTGCTGGTCGATGATGATGTGGAGCTGACCAGCCTCCTCTCGGAGTATCTCAGGGAAGAAGGTCTGGATGCCAGCGCCGTGCATGACGGGAAACGCGGCATCGAGGAAGGCATCTCTGGTTCCTACGATCTGGTCGTACTGGATATCATGATGCCTCAGCTCAACGGCATTGAAGTCATGCAGCGGATACGGCGCTCCAGCGAGATTCCAATTCTGATGTTGAGTGCGCGTGGCGACAATATTGATCGCATAACCGGGCTGAATCTCGGCGCCGACGATTATCTGGCAAAACCCTGCTCACCGAGTGAACTCGTGGCCCGTATCCGCGCGATCCTGCGCCGGACCGGCCGTCACAAGCAGGATCAGGAAGAGCATCTGCTGCAGTCCGGTGCGCTCAAGCTGTTTCCGCGCTCGCGGACAGCGGAGTGGCAAGGACACCACCTGGAGCTGACCGGAACGGAATTCAACCTGCTTGAAGTGCTCGTCCGGAGCGCTGGTCAGATGGTCTCCAAACAGGACCTCTCCAAAGGCGCATTCGGCCGCCCCCTGACGGCCTTCGACCGCCGCATTGATGTGCATATCAGCAGCATCAGACAGAAACTTGGAAAGGCAGCAGACGGCCAGTCCTGGATTCGGTCAGTACGCGGCATGGGCTATCAACTCGTCGAGGACCAGTAATGGGTCGCGTCTTCTGGCGATTTTTCTGGACGCTCGCACTGACCATCGCGGGGGCGATACTCGTCGTTATCGCCATCAGCACCATATTCGACCTTGCACCACCCAAGGGAGCGGCGCAGGACCTGATTGAGACAGCGGTCCTGGATTCAGCTGCCACCGTACTGAAAGATTCGGGGCCCGATGCATTGGCCAAATTCGCCACATCGGCTGCATCGTTCGACAGACCCGTTGACCTCATTATCACCAAGGTTGGACTTGGTGCCTGCCAACCCGACCCCACGACGACGGCAATATCAAGATTGATCCAAACGCCCGAGGGCTGCACCAGCATCACGGCGGCACGAACAACCTATTCGATTTTCGACAGGATGCGCGGCATCTGGCTGATTGTCTTTGCCGGAACCATCACAAGCCTTGCGTCGGCACTCTGGCTGGCCAGATATCTGCTTCAGCCGCTGAAGACTCTACAGGCAGGATTAAGGTCTCTTGCGAAGGGTGATTTCAGTGTGCGGATCGGCAAGACATTCGGTCATCGCAAAGATGAGATAACGGCGGTCGGCCATGACTTTGATATTGCCGCGACCAAGCTTGATGATTTTCACCACAGCCAGCAACGTCTGTTTCACGATGTTTCCCATGAACTGCGATCGCCGTTGTCACGTCTGCAGGCGGCGACCGGTATTCTCAGGCAGAACCCTGCCCGGTTGCCGGATCTGCTTTTGCGCATCAACCGCGAGATCGACAGGCTCGATGAACTGGTCGAAGAAATATTGACACTTGCTCAACTGGAATCCGGCGAACCCTACGAGTTTGACAGACAACCGGTCGATCTCGTCGAACTCGTCAATGCTATCGTGGAAGACGGAGCATTTGAGGGACAAGCTCAAGGCATCAGCCTTGAGGTAACCGGCATTGACTCAGCGGTTTCCTACGCCAACGGCGAACTGATCTACCGGGCAATTGAGAATGTCATTCGCAATGCCATCAAGTACAGTGCGACTGGCGGCAGGGTTGTGATCCGTACGGCAATACTGAGCGATGGCAACGCGCTGCTCATCCGTGTCGAAGATTCAGGTCCGGGTCTTCCAGAATCTGAAATGGAAGCGATTTTTCGGCCATTTGTGCGGGTAGAGGGTACAGGCGGCCCGAGGGCGGGTGTGGGCTTGGGTCTGGCGATCACCCGGCAGGCCGTGGAGCTTCACGGCGGATCGGTGAGAGCCGAAAAGGGGCAGCCCAAAGGCCTCGTGGTGGAGATTGTCATTCCACTTAAACCAGACCCGTTCAAACAGGATCAAATCTAACCGGGATTTGCCGAAACGGCGGACGCGATGGCCAGATGGCAATCGCGTCCGGAACCATTATTTCGCGGGAGGGCTTCCCGGTTGTTGCGCTGCCATCTTCGGAACACCGGCGAGCAGAGCTGCTTCATCTGCTACAATACTGGCAGCCTCGTTCAGCAACACGTCCTTCGCACTCTTTCGTGCTTTCTCGATGGCGATGTCTGCACTCAGGCTACGCTCATTGGCCTGCAGGCCGTCATCCTGCGTGTTCAGATCGGCGGAATCGTCATCGTCACCTGTTCCGGCTCCATCGGTGATCTTTTCGCGGGATTTGAGACGGTTCGCCTGGGCGTTCATCTCATTGCGGCGGTCAGTCTCATTGAGTGAGATAACACGCTTTTCGCGCTGCTTTTTCAGATCCGCCATATCTTCCACAAAACGCTGGAAAGCAGGATCCTTCTGAACCCGTGCTTCGTGACGGGTCTGCAGTTCCGGAATCAATGCCTTCAGATCAGCAGAAGGGGTATAATTTGCCGGCGGAACCTGCGTCCATGGCAGAGCATTGTCGTAGCTCGACTCGCCAAAGCTCTTGGGGTCCGAGAACCCGGGCAGGCTGACATCCGGCGTTACGCCGCGCAGCTGCGTTGTACCACCGTTGACGCGGAAGAACTGGGCAACGGTCATCTTCAGCTCGCCGAATTTCGGCTTGCTGTTGTGGGCCAGCTGATCAAGATTGACCACCGTTTGCACGGTCCCCTTGCCAAAGCTGGGTTCACCGACAATCACACCACGCCCATAGTCCTGAATCGCAGCAGCAAAAATCTCGGAAGCCGACGCTGAGCCCCGATTGATCAGGACGCCAACCGGACCGGTCCACGCCGGTGCCGGCAGGTTGTCGCTCTCGACATTCACCTCACCACCGGCATTGCGTTCCTGCACCACGGGCCCTTTGCCGACAAACAGGCCTGTCAGATCGATGGCCTCTGCGAGTGAACCGCCGCCATTGTTGCGCAGATCAATCAGGACACTGTCGATCTTGTCCTGCTTCAGTTCCGTCAGAAGCTTGGCAACATCGCGGCTGGCGCTGCGGTAGTTCTTGTCGCCCTTGCGGCGTGCCTCGAAGTCTTCGTAGAAGGCAGGCAGAGTGATCACGCCGATTTTACGGGTAGCGTCACCATCCTTTACGGACAGAATGGTCTTTTTCGCCGCCTGTTTGTCGAGACTGATCTTGTCGCGCACCAGATTAATCGTGCGATGCTTGCCATCGGGTCCGGCATCGGCCGGCAGTATATCCAGCCTGACAACCGAATCCTTGGCGCCGCGGATCATTTTGACAACTTCATCAAGGCGTGTGCCGACCACTTCCTTTATCGGGCCGCGCTCGCCCTGGCCAACGCCGATGATCCGGTCACCGACCGCAAGCTTGTTCGACAGCTGCGCGGGACCGCCAGCCATCAGTTCGCGGATGGTCGTGTAGTCGTCGCGCTCCTGCAAGACGGCCCCGATCCCCACCAGCGACAGTTTCATGGAAATATCGAATTCGGCCGAAGCCGTTGCACCGAAATAATCCGTATGGGGTTCAACCGAGGTGGTGTAAGCATCCATAAATATCTGGAACACGTCGTCGCTTTTGTATTTATAGGCGCGTTCCTGCGAGTTTTGGTACCGTTTGTCGAGCGTGTCGCGAATGCCGTCATCGGTCTTGCCCGCGAGCTTCAGGCGCAACCAGTCGTTCTTAACGCGCTTACGCCAGATTTCGTCGCTCTCTGCCTGTGTTTGCGGCCATGGCTCCTTGTCACGTACGAAGGGATAATCTTCCTTCACACTGAAATCAAAACCTTGTTTCAGGAGCCCACGCGCATAGGTCAAACGTTCAACAACGCGCTGTTCATAAACATTGAAAATGGAAAAAGGAATCCGCAAGTCTTCCTGATTGATACCATCATCGATCTTCGTGCTGTCAGTCATGAACTTGTCGATGTCTGCCTGAACGAAAAGGAACCTATCGGGATCAAGCGCCTTCAGAAACCGATCCATGATTTTGGCGGAAAGGGCATCGTCCAGCGGAACAGGCTTGTAATGGTACCGCGTCAAAAACTGAGCGCTCAAACGAGCCGCCTGTGCCTGTTGTTGCAACGGCGTCAGGGCCGGGGGTGAACCGGCTTCCAGCGCGTGGGCAGAGGGCGCGATTGCCAGAAACACACAGAGCAAACCATATTTCATACGCATTAAAGCTTCGATCCGATTTTTAACGTTCAGGTTTCGATATTCAATTTCGTCAATTGAATGTTGTTGGAACAATTATGGTTTTTTTGGCAACCGAACACCAGATTAATCCGGACTTCATCCCGATTATTTCTTTTTTTCGCTGCAGTACTGCAGCAGATTTGCCAGATAACAGTGGTTGGCAGTTTGAACTTCACCGGGCGGCCGCAGCAAGAGGTGCTAGTGTGATGCCAACAGCGTTTCAAGCTCGTGCGACGTGGGAAAAGCCGACTGCGTTCCCTTTCTTGACACTGTGACAGCGGCAGCTTTCACCGCATGTTCAATCGCCAGCCTATCCAGGCGGCACGTGCGCCTGGCCGATGACGCGAGGGCCACGGACATGAATGTATCGCCTGCACCAGTCGTATCAACAACGACAGACGGATGGGCCGGCACTGCGATCATTTCCTCAGCGTTTGCCAGAATAGCTCCATTATGACCCAGCGTCAGAACCACGTCGCGCAGACCGCATTCCAGCAGATACGCCGCAGCTGCATTGCCGGTTGTTCCTGTAAGAGCAAGAGCCTCGCCCTGGTTGAGAAAGACCACGTCGACCAGGTCCCAAAGGCCAGAGAAATATGGGCGCAGGGGCGATGGATTGAACGCCGTGATCATTTGAAGACATCGGGCTTGTTCAAGAATTTCGCGTGTCGCCTGATGGGACAGGTTGCCCTGCAGGATCGCCAGATCACCCGGCTGAGCGCCTTGCAGCAGCGGAGCAACGTCGGATGCACTCAGATTCCGGGCAGATTCCGTTGTCGTGACAATCGCATTCTCCCCATCGGGAAGTCGAAAAATAATGGAAACATCACTGGCTTTTCCCTGCAGTTCGACCAGTTCGGCAACAAGGGGTTCGTTCTGCAGGCGTTGGCGTATCGCCGTAGCGCGTGCATCATTCCCGACGGGTGTGACCAATGTCGTTGCTACGCCGCACCGTGCCATGACAATGGCCTGGTTCGTTCCCTTGCCTCCAAGATCGTGTGCCCCGACCTCGCCAAGGATGGAGGCTCCCGAGGTTGGAAGCGCGTCCACAATGATCGTTTCATCAATGGTGACATTGCCGATTACATAAGCGCGCATTGCTGGGCCTTTGGAATGCTAGAGGTATGGCGCGTCATGAAAATCGATCTCGAGCTGCATGGCATGGCCGAAAATAGTGCTTAACCGCGAACATGCCTGCTCGGACAGATCTTCACCTGCCAGATCAAGCTGACGCTTCAGCCACGATGCCTGTTCCGCGAACCCCTGGCTCACATGCAGATCAATCCACTCCTTGAGCATGGGATCGCTGATGTGGCATGCGGACGCCTCCTTCGACCACGACCAATACATCCATTCCGCTGCAAACATTGCGGCAACGATATCAAGGAATCCGCCTTCTGCTGCAATGCAGAGCATCCCGGAGCGAAATGCTGCAACCGCAGGCGTATTGACGTCGAATGCGGAAGAGTCGATTGCCCGAAGCGCGAAGGTTCGCTCGAAATAGACGATCTGCTCATTGGCAAGTGCATCGAGAACGGCAATCATCCAGCGCTTCTGCTCCATGGTTTGGGCTGTCGCCGCAGCATAGGCAAAGATGGAAATTGCCGTCTCGACGAAAGCCCCCTCATAGACGAGATAGCGGTCAAACACGTCCTTGCTCAACGCATCGCTTTTTATGTCTTTGACAAACCGGTGGTCCAGCATCGTTTGCAGAACGATCGCATTTTCACGCAGGATTCGGTCGGAAAGGCTTTCTTTGTCCATCCTCTCAGTGCTCCAGTCCCGGTTCAGCGGCAGCGCGAAATGCCTTGACCCGCTCGACGTCTACAGGATTCCACCATACCCCGCCCTGCTTCAATGAAGAGGCAACGATGACGCCGTTGGTCCGGCTCAGTATCTCCACGATATTGTCCCGGTTGACGCCTGATCCAACGAGAAGCGGCAAATGGGTTGCCGAACCGATTTCCTCAATTTCCTCGATCGTCGCGGCATTGCCCGTACGCTGGCCGGTTGCGATAACGCCGTCGGCATCAAAGAACGCAAGGTCGCGCGTCAGCTCCTCGATCGTACGGTCTGCAACGATAGCGTGGCTGCCGTGCTTCACATGGCTGTCGGCAAAGACCTTGATGTGCTCAGCGCGCAGCATCGACCTGTAGCGCATCGCCTCTGCTGCCCTGCCCTCCATGAAGCCTTCATTCGCCACATAGGCATTGGCCCATTGATTGACACGAATGAACTTGGCACCGCCGGCCATGGCAATGGCGAATGCCGGGATCGGCGCATTGGCGAGCACATTGATCCCGAGCGGAATGCCGACGGCGCGGGCAATGCGATCCGTCACTACGGACATGAATCCTGTTGTTTCAGGCCCGATATCATCCGGCTTGGAAAAGGGAATATCGCCATGGTTCTCGATAACGAGCCCGTGCAATCCCCCTTCCACACAGGCCTCGGCATCCCGCATGCAGGCATCATAGATCGTATTCATATCGCCCCCCTTATATCGGGGTGCGCCGGGAAAGGCCGGGCAATGAATCATTCCGATGAGTACCTTGTTCGCACCGAATATCTCCTGAACGGCATTGGAGCTACGATCCGATATTTCCTGCATGTTGTTCCCTTTCATACGTATTTTGCGATGGTGGTTGGCGCGCTTGCGGATGTCAGCGCGTCAGCCATGTCAGAATGTTTTTCCAAAGCGTGCCATAGCCTTCCCATTCACAGAAAGCCGGGGAGAGCCAATGCGGACCAATATCGGACGTCCAAACTGCGGTGTTGCCTTTGCCATAATGTCCGAGAACCAGCAGCGGATGCCCGCCCTGATCGTCCGGCAAGGTTGCAATCACTTCGACATCCGACCGGTCGCGAAGCTCGACCTCATTGACGCCCAGGAGCACCGGCCAATCTCCACCGAGACCCGCCATGACTGGGTGATCCGGCTTGACGATCTTCGCCGTCGTACCTTCAGGGATTTCAACCCGGTCATCATAGGGAAGACAGGTCACCGGAAGCACGTCTTCAACGGCGGTTCGCCGCCAGCGCGCCTTGCCATCAATGCCCTGGAACGAGAAATAGCCCCCGACCATCAACAGCGCACCTCCCTTTTCCACCCAGGTCTTGATCAGCTTCAGCCGGTTGGGAACAGTGCGCGAATGCAGCCATACATCAGGCGGCAGCAGCAGCGAGTTTGCGCCGATGTCAGACAGTATAATGACGTCATAGACGTCCAGCCCTGCCATATCGTAGGGGAATTTATCGACCGCTTCATGCGCGGGCATATAGGTCAGATCGAACGCACTGCCTGCCAGCGCCTTGACCAACGGTTCTGCACCCAGGTGAAATGTAACACTGCCGAATTGATCGAAACCTTTGTAGTGCGTGGCCGAACTGACCCAGCTTTCACCAACCAGAAGGACTTTCTTTGTCATGGGATCACCAAACTTTCATGAATTTCAAAATAAGGGTTAACCTCAGGCCGGAGCCTGAAAGACAGCGCGTGGATTGGCCCGCATCATCTGATCGAGGGCGGTTTCATCGAGACCGTGCCGCTTGACGCGCGGCAGGAAATGCCTCAGCACGTAGGCGTAGCCATTGCCGCCATAGCGGGTCAGCATCATCTTCAGAAACACGTCATGTGACAGAAGAACCCGGCCGAGATAACCAGCTTCCGCCAGCCGCACTATTGCCCTGGCAGCTTCTTCATCACTTGGACACTGCACCTGCTGATCCGCATAGAAAAAATCCATGCCAATCATGTCATACTCAATGAATGCGCCACGGGCAGCGAGTTCACTCTGATAGCTGAAATCGTCATGGGAGGGGTTCATGTGACAAAGAACCGTGTGCCTGATATCGGCACCCTCCTGCGCTACGATGTCGAGCACGCGATGACCAAGCCGGAACCAGCCCGGCAGATGCACCATTAGGGGAAGCCCCGTTCGCACCTGTGCCTGTGCCGCACCGCGCAAGGACTTCTCTTCTTCAGCTGTAAAATCCGAGGAGACGCCGATTTCACCGATCAACCCGATCTTGACGTCGGTACCGTCTACGCCTTCCACCGCTTCCCGCACGATCTCATTGGCAATATCGTCAACGGTCATGGCTGCAACTTCGGCCGGATGGGATGAGCCCAGATAATATCCCGCACCCATCACAACGTTGAGACCCGCTGCCTTCGCGATACGCCGGAGGGCCAGCGGATTGCGACCAATGCCTCGGCATGTGGGTTCAACCACGGTCTGACCGCCTGCATTGGCAAAGGCGCGCAGTTCTGAAATCGCCAACGGTTCATCATCAAGTGTGATGTTGTGCTTGTTGACGAAGGGGTCCTGCTTCAGTTCACCCAGTATCTCGATGCAGACGAAACCGCCGGCGAGATACTGCCGCTCCGGCGTTTTCGGCGCATGCCACCAGCAGCGGCAATCATTGAGAATGTGCTCGTGCATCAACGTGATGCCGAGCGCTTCCGCTGCGATGGGACCATTGACCGTCATCACCTTGCCCGAACGTATATGAGTTTCTGACAGATCGTTGCTCACGGCGCTCACCTCTTCTTGCCGCCAAAGCGGAAGTTTGCGGTGAATATCCGCGTGTTCAGCCAGATAGCGATGAGGATGATCGCGCCGGTGACGATCTGGGTGAAGAACGGCGAGATATGCATGAGGATCAGTCCGTTGCCGATGACCGCGATGGTCAGCGTGCCGAGAACTGTGCCGAGGATGGTGCCACGGCCACCCATGAGAGACGTGCCGCCGAGAACGACGGCAGCGATCACCTGCAGTTCGAAGCCAACGGCCGCATTGGAAGAACCGGAACCGAGACGTGCCGCGATCAACAGCCCGGCGGCAGCACATGCAACCCCGGAAATGATGTAGACCGATGCGATGATCCATTTGGCGGGCATGCCAACACGCCGTGCCGCCTCCATATTGGATCCCACGGCCACCACCTGCCGGCCATATTTCGTCGCCGTTATGGCGACATAGCCGAGCACAGCAACCACAGCAGCTATGATAGCGGGAACGGGAATGCCGCCGACGACACCCCGGCCAAGTGCAAAGAAGCCCGGCGCATCCTGAATCGGGATCGAATAGCCCTGTGTCAGATAAAGCGCATATCCCCGCAGGATAGAGAGCCCGGCAAGGGTGACGATAAACGCTGGAATCCCCTGATAGGCGACGAACCAGCCCTGAGCGAATCCCAGTCCGCCGCCCAGAATGAGCATTGCGACAACAACCAGCGGCCAGGGATATCCCATGGCCATAACCACAGCGGCAACCGCATTGATAAGCGCCACTTGCGAACCGACCGACAGATCGATACCGCCCGTGATGATCACGAAAGTCATGGCAATCGCAACGATCAGGATCGGAGCTGCCTGACGCACAATATTGAGAATATTGCCCGTGGTCAGAAACGTATCGCTGCCGATTGAGAAAAAGATCATGCATGCGGCAAAGAAAATTGCGATGGACAGGACCTGCGCATGTTCGCCGAAGAAATCGGCAACCCGCGATCCGTGACCGCGCTCCGTATAGACGGTCATTGTCTTGCTCCTTCGCCGACAATCAGTTTGACAAGATCCTCAAGGTTCGTTCCGCCGATCTGGCGTTCTGCAACCTTTGTGCCTTCGTACATGACCGCGATACGGTCACAGACGCGGAAGAGGTCCTGAAGGCGATGCGTAATGAGGATGACCGAGACGCCGTTGGCCTTGACGCGATTGATCAGGGCAAGCACCGCTTCCACTTCGGCTACCGCGAGCGCCGACGTCGGTTCGTCCATGATCAGAACCTTCGGTTTGAACGATGCGGCGCGGGCAATGGCGATGGCCTGCCGCTGACCGCCCGAAAGTTGAGCCACCTTTCCGGTCAGTTTGGGGATACGAATCTCGAGCGCATCCAGCATTTTTCGCGCCTCGGCCAGCATGGTCTTGCTGTCGAGGAAAATGCCCTTGCTGCGTTCGCGCCCAAGAAAAAGATTACCGACAACATCGATCTGGTCGCAGAGACTAAGGTCCTGAAAGACCATTTCAATATGCCTGCTACGAGCGTCTGCTGGACCGGAAAGCCGGACTTCTTCGCCCTCGATGGTCATGGTGCCGCCATCCGGGATGTAGGTACCGGAAATGATTTTCGTCAGCGTCGATTTGCCCGCTGCATTGTCACCGACAAGGCCAAGGCATTCGCCCGGATAAATATCGAGATCGACGCCGCGCAGCGCCTGATGCGAGCCGAATGACTTACGGATGCCACGCAGGGAAATGCGTGGGGCGGAAGGGGAACCGCTGGCGCTTCCGGAGAGGTTTCCCCCTCCGGAATGACCGGCAGCAGATCTCTGCTGACCGTCCTCGATCATTTGAAGACAGCCCGGTATGGATCGACGTTCGCCTTGGTAACAATCGTTACGGGAACGGCGATATTTTTCTCGACAGACTGGCCGGCTGAAGCTTTCTGCAATGCATCCACGGCTGCAGCGCCCATGGCCGACGGGTCCTGCTGGATAACGGCAGCAACAAACCCCGCATCAATGCCGGCAATGGCTTCTGCGGTCAGATCCCAACCAAACACCTTGATGGAGTCCTGCTTGCCCTGGCTCTGCACGGCAGCAATCGCGCCCATCAGCGCGGGCTCACCCGTTGCATAGATCGCGGTCAGATCCGGATTACCGGTAATCAGGTTCTCGGCCGCAGAAAGCGCATTGTCCTGCACGTTCTGGCCATCGACGACACCGGCCATTTCAATACCGTCAACGCTCTTGACCGTCTTTTCAAAACCATCCTGGCGGACATTCTGAATATAGGAATTCAGCGCACCGACAACACCGATCTTAGCCTTGCCGCCCATGTTGGTCTTGACATAATCAAGGAAGAACTTGCCCATGTCGGCCCCGGCCTTGGCATTGTCGACGCCGATCTGCGCCTTCTGCGGACCGTCGGGGAGTATCGCGTCAATGGCAACAACGGGAATGCCTGCATCGGCTGCCTGCTTGACGGCGGGCATGAGCCCGTTGACGTCGATTGCAACGACGGCAAGGCCCGATACCTTTTCCTGAATGTAGGTCTCGATGGCACTGTTCTGTGCCGTGGGTTCATTGTTGGAATTGAAGATAACCAACTTTACCCCGGCAGCATCAGCAGCCTTCTGCGCACCCTGGTTCATCTGGTTGAAGAAAAGCGCCTGCTGGTTGATCTGCACGAGCGCAATCGTCTTTTTCTCCTGCGCCAAGGCTGTCGACCCACCCGCCGAACTCAACATCGTCAAGCCGGCCAGTGCAATCAATGTTCTCCTGCTCAAATTCAAAGTCATGTTCTCATCCTCTGTTGGTTTTTTTTACCGTTACATCTTGTTATTTCGCCGGCGGAGCAACGGAGTTCCGCACGACGATTTCGACTGGCAGCAGCTCTTCCGAAGCGGAAGGCTTCCACTCCTGCCAGTTTGTTTCCAGAAGCAGTTCCAGCGCCCGGCGCCCGAGTTGCCGGACCGGCTGACGAATGACTGTCAGCGGAGGTGCAAAAAGATGCAGTGGGCCGACATCATCGAACCCGATGATTGAGACGTCGTTCGGAACCGATACATTACGGTCCTTGAAAACCTCGATCAGACCGATGGCAATTTCGTCGGAACTGGCGAAAATGGCGGTTGCTTCGTGCCGTTCTTCCAGATAGCGGACAGCCGCTTTGCGCCCATAATCGATGGTGTATTCACCGGCATACCGATCAACCTTCGCCTTATCCCCATGCCGCTCGTGCAGGGCTCGCATCAGACCATCAAAACGCCGGCGCGCACTGATCATGCGCTCATCACCCCCGATGAAGAGAACATGGCTGTGCCCATGTTCTGCCAGATGAAGTCCCGCGAGATACCCGCCATGATCATTGTCGCAGAACAGCTTCGGTGCCTTTGAACCCGGAACGTCTTCATCGACGATGATGACCTTGCCGGAGCGGTTGATGAGGCTGGCCAGCGCACCGTCGTCCGGGTGGTTGGTGATGAAGATCAGCCCGTCCACATGGTTACGCTCGATCAATTGCAGGTATTCAATTTCTCGCCCCGCACGATTGAGCGTCGCGTGTAGCGAGACCGCGAGTTTGCGCTCGTCCGCTGCCTGCTCGACAGCGGCCACCAGTGTTGAAAAGAACGGATTGGCAATTTCAGGGACAACGAGGCCGATGGTATCCGAACGCCCCATGCTCAAACGCCGCGCATGCGGATTTGGCCTATAGTTGAGCGATTTGATCGCATCCTCGATACGCTTCTTTGTGTGATAGGGCAGATCGAGACTGCCATTCACGAGCCGGGAAACGGTGGTTACGGACACACCGGCAGCAGCAGCAACATCTTTCAGACTTGGATTCGTCTTCTTGATCACGCGCATTCCCCTTGTAAAGCGGTTTAGTAAACCGCTTTACAAGGCAACATCACTTGATGTCCATTGTCAACTGGAATCAAACTGTCATACAGATTTTGCCGGAAAACCCCGCTTCAAACGCGCTTCTTAGCGGCGGAAGCGCGCTCTTTGACGGGCTCGCAATGAGCCAAATCAGTAATACTTCTTGCGGCATCCCGATCCGACCGTTTCTGCGGTCCCGCCGGGAAATAGCTGCGCAGGAAGCGCAGAGCCCGCCAGATATACGAAAGGGAGACAGCATTGAAAAAGGCAACCGCCAGACTGCAAAAGGTGAACATCAAGTTGGCGTCCATTTCAAAACTGCCTCGCTGAAACCCACCAGGTTGCACATAGGACGATCGTCTCACTCCGCACCGGGCATCCTCCTGTGCGGCACCCATGGACCCTTGCGACCAGCGTCAGCAAACTTTATGCGCTGCTCCGGTGTCAGGATATCGAGCAGCGCCTTCGCGGCCTGCTTCAGGGTCTGGGCTTTCTCACCACGCTCTATCGCCATATCCGCCATGCGATCCATCGTGAGCGGTTCGTTTTCCCGCGGTTTGGCGGGATCATCACCCTCATTGCCCGGGCTGGCTTCATCCCTGAAATGAGGATGAGGTCCATCAGCAAATGCCAACAGCGCAGAACTATAATTCCGCCAGGCGTCGAGCTGTTCACTGCGAATGCCCACAATGGTCTCCTCGGCTGCCAGCCGGCCTGCTAGAGCCAATGCGCGGTCCTTGGGATGGGGAAAACGGGCATCGTGCTGATGTCTGGCTTCGTCAGCTTTCTCGAGCTCTTCACGGCATGCGTTTTCCTCATCATACTCCTTGTCCTGGCCAAGAAAGGACTGGGCCAGCTGGGTGAAGGATACACCGGCAATCTCATCCTTCGGGGTCACCGCATCCGGGTGCTGGATGAGACCGGCCCAGCTTGGCGTTGCTGTCAAAGCATAGATAATCGTTGATACCAATGTCCCTGTCAGAACTGTACGTTTCATTTGTCGCCTCGCATCATGAATGAGTATTTGCTGCGGGAACCTGAAACGCGCGAGCGTCCGAAATCCGTCTCAATCATTTCGGAAACTTGCTGACGGCATTATTTTTGTAAACGAACGTAACTGAGCGCATACCCAGCAATGTTTCGTTACAAATTTATTCTGCCGAGCTTCGGAAAAAGCCGTTAGGAACGGCGATGCAATTAGAAATGCGTTGAACAATGCAAACTGTACCCAACATAATGGTCGTCGATGACGATGCTGAAATTCGCTCGCTTCTCGGGCGCTATCTCCGGGAGCAGGGATTTCGCGTGTGTGTGGCCGCCAACCGGCGGGAATTTGATGCCCTCTTCGCCGAGCGCAATCCGGACCTGCTCGTGCTCGACGTCCTGTTGCCTGACGGATCCGGTCTCGACATTTGCCGCGTCATGCGCAGCCAGAGGCAACAGGTTCCCATCATCCTGTTGACAGCGCTGAAGGAAGACGTCGATCGCATCATCGGCCTCGAAATCGGCGCTGACGATTACATGAGCAAACCATTCAACCCACGTGAACTGACCGCCCGGATCAAGGCAGTCTTGCGACGATCAAACGGAGAGAAGTCGACAACCGAGGAAATCAGCACTTTCGAGTTCGCCGACTTTGTTGTCGAACCGAGATTGCGCAAAGTGGCCGGTCGTTCGGGCTCCGCAATTGATCTGACCGGCGCGGAATTCGACCTCTTGAAGGTTTTCCTCGAGAGGCCCGGCAAACTGTTGTCGCGCGACCAGTTGCTTGATCTGACCCAGGGGCGCGATCGGGATCCGCTTGACCGCTCTATCGACGTCCTGATGAGCCGTCTGCGTAAGAAACTCGGCGACTCTGAAGATCGCCCGTTGTTCAAGACCATCCGCAATGGCGGCTATCAACTGACAGTACCTGTCACAGTGATTGTCACCGAAGCATGAATTCGTTGCGCAACCGGATTGCCCTCCTGCTGTTTCTGGCGATCGTCACGGTGGTGCTGTTGGCTACGCTTACGGCCGTTACAGTGCTTCGCGGACCGCCGCCTGAAGCGGTCCTGTCGCCCGTCATCCAGCGGATCGCTCCGATCATCCGCACGATCGAAGCAAATCCGGCTAGCGCGGCGTCACAGGAATTTGCAGTACGACCCATGCAGGCCGCCGGCTTTGACGACCGGAGATTGTCCGGCATGTTTATGCGCGAGCTTGGCCAAGCCGGACTTGTCCGCACGGTTCTTGTTACACGGAACGCGGGACGGCAGGGCCTCGCAGCTTCGATCAGGCTGGAAACGGGTATGTGGCTGATCGTTGATGTTCCGGACATGACGCCGCATACATGGTGGATATTAACGGGATGGATAACGCTCATCACTCTGGGCAGCACCGCCGTGGCGGTCTTTGCGGCCTCGAAAATCACCAAGCCGCTTCTTTTGCTGGACAACGCGGTTACGGCAGTGCGCGCCGATGGTACGTTGCCTCATGTTCCGGAGACCGGCTCACAGGAAGTCCGTGCCACGGCACAAACGATCAACAGACTATCCGAGAGACTGAAAACCGCCACCGAAAGCCGTATGCGACTGATTGCGGCGGCCGGTCATGACATGCGGACCCCCATGACCCGCATGCGGCTGCGTGCCGAATTCCTGCCCGATGACCCCGATCGCCAGAAATGGCTGAATGATCTGGAGGAACTCAACAATATCGCTGACAGCGCAATCAGTCTTGTACGGGAAGAAACGGTCAAGGATACATTTGGCAGTACACGGCTCGACCTCACCATTCAGGAGATCGCCGAAGAACTCTCCAGCATGGATATGAAGGTGAATGTTCAAGGACTGGCACCGTTGTCGATTGCGGCAAGCCCACTTGCGTTGAAGCGGGCCTTGCGGAACCTCATTATCAATGGAGCGACGCATGGCAATGGCGCTGATATCGCTGTGGAGCAGAGACAGCGAACCGCTGTTATCACCATAAAGGACAATGGCCCCGGAATTCCTCCTGAGCTCCTGGACAAGGTGTTTGAGCCGTTTTTCCGTGCTGACAAGTCACGGCGCAAAACTGTCTTTGGGGCAGGTCTTGGTCTGGCGATTGCCAAGGAGATCATCGAGCGTTTTGGCGGCACCGTCATCATCACCAACCGAAAACCTTCGGGCCTGCTCCAGACCGTATCGTTTACCATCGAAACACTTTCGCAGGCCTAAGTCAGGACCTGCCTTGCGAGAAACACTCGTTAACGAAAATTCCACGGCCAGAAATCTTCTGAAACAGCCGGGACGCATTCCCAACATTGTGTACTGCGACTTTTGACCAAGAGAGCACGACCGAAGAGTTACCCTTCGGTCGCGGTCAGTGCAGTCAAACGGGCCGCTTGAACGCGGTGCAAAGCGATTTTGCGGAACACCATGACACGCCATAACCGATACCAGAACACAATGAGGCACGTCAGAGATTTGGGCCTTGGGCTTGTGCTCGCCGGTTTGGTCTCTGTCCATGCCTATGCAGGGGTCGACAATAGCCCCTTGCTTGATCAAGTTCTCAGTGATCGCAAACAAGCCTCCACGCCCATACAGACTGAAGCAAGTCTGCATGAACCGTTGACCGTCAAGTTATTGGCGCAGCCCCGGGAGGAAACATTTCAGAACTGGTCCCTGCTTTGCAGAGCGCTGGAGTCAGGCAATGACTGCTTCCTGTCACAGATCCTTGTGGATGACCGGGTACCCGACGGAAAAATGCTGCTTCAGATCAGCGCCATTGATGAGAACGGTGTTAGCGGACACGTGATGCTGCCTGCTGGCTTCCTGCTGAAGGAAGGCATCACCGTCCGTGTTGGCGAAGCGTCCCTGCAATTTCCGCTTTTGTCCTGCATACCTGAAGGCTGCGTTGCCGATATCCGCTTCAACAGCCAGCAAGTGGCATTGCTGCAAACCAGCAATCAAGTCGATATCGCAATCGTGTTGCAGTCGGGCGAAGCCATGCATTTCCCGTTCAAGCTTCAGGGGTTTCAGTCCGCGTTCCAAAAGATGAGCCTGATCGCCCACCCCTAGGACGCTTGTTCAAGCGTATCGCGAACAGTTTGCGTGACAGGAAAATGGCCAGAAACATTCGATTACAAAACAGCCATCCGCAGCAAAATTTCGAGACAATACGGACTGATTTTGGACATCCCCCGCAGGGAATGTCGGGGAGAAGCAGTGCAAGAAGCCAGAGGCGGCGCATATGGAAGATGTTTCCAGAAAGGCAGATTTTCTTGAGCATAACCGTCCCGCCGCCGTCACCTGTGGTCAACGTACTTTTTCAGCATCGATATTGATTGAGCATCTTCGCCGGGCAGACAGGCTCGGCGCGAATATATCCGATTGCCGCAATCGTTGAGTGCCTTCCCGTAATGAAAACACAGAGTTTGGATGACTGATGGCGGCAAGTTCAAAATTCGTTGGTGCAGCGTCGGCGCTCGCCATTTCAGCAGCGCTTGTGATGGTTGCAGGGATTACAGCAGCCCATGCAGCAACCGTGAGCCGCATTGAAGTGCGCGGGAATACCCGCGTGGATGCCCAGACGGTCAAGGACAACCTCGGCATTACACCAGGTAAGCCGTTCGGCAACAATGATATCGATGCCGCGACCAAGCGCCTGTTCGCGACGGGCCTGTTCAGTGACGTGCGCATCACTCAGGCTGGTGGTGCGCTTGTCGTTACCGTATCGGAGCATCTGGTGGTCAACCAGGTCATTTTCCAGGGTAACAAGAAGATCAAGGACACGCAGCTCGCCGAAGCTGTAAAGCTCAAAGCCCGCAGTTCGTTTGATCAGCAGACACTTGATGCCGACACCGAAGCTGTCCGCGCGGCTTACCGCAACGCCGGCCGCAACGATGCCACGGTAAACTCACGCCTCATGAATCTGGACGGAGGCCGCGTCAACATTGTCTACGAGATCAACGAAGGCGACCGCACCAAGATCGCTAACATTGTCTTCGTCGGCAATCAGGCTTTCAACACGCGCCGTTTGAGAGACCTGATGACAACGAGACGATCGAATTTCCTCTCCTGGCTGACGCGCAATGACGTGTACAGTGAAGACCGCATGCGCGCCGACGAAGAAATCTTGCGTCGATTTTACTATGAGCATGGTTACGCTGATTTCCGTGTGATCTCATCGACGGCCAATCTCGATACGGCAACCCAGGAGTACACGATCACCGTCACGGTTGAAGAGGGTGACAAGTACACGTTCGGTGGCGTCGAGATCCAGAGCTCCGTCGAGGGTGTCGATACATCCAAGCTCGGTGGTCTCATGGCGTCCCGGGAGGGTTCCACTTACAACGCCAAGCAGATCGAAGATTCCGTCAACAAGCTGTCGGAGCAAGTTGCCGGCCAGGGTTATGCCTTTGCCAAGGTTGAGCCGCGCGGCGACCGCAATTTCGAAAACCACACGATTTCGGTTGTCTACAACATCGATCAGGGACCCCGCGCCTATCTTGAACGTATCGAGATTCGCGGCAACGAGAAGACACGCGATTACGTCATCCGCCGTGAATTCGATGTGAGTGAAGGCGATGCCTTCAATCAGGTGCTCATCCAGCGCGCCAAGAAACGTCTTGAGGGCCTCGATTTCTTCCAGACGGTCAACATCTCGACCGCTCCCGGTTCGCAGCCGGATCAGGTCGTCCTTATTGTTGATGTCGTGGAAAAATCATCCGGCGATTTTTCAATTGGTGGCGGCTACACCACAAGCGGCGATGAATCTGGACCGAGCGTAGAAGGTTCAATTACCGAAAAGAACTTTCTTGGACGCGGCCAATACCTGCGCCTGTCGGCAGGAACGACACTTTTCAACGATCAGAATTATCAGTCCTATGGCCTGTCCTTTACCGAGCCGTATTTCCTCGGTCAGCGCATTTCCGCGGGATTTGATATCTACAAGCGGCAGTCCGGGGTGACCGATAAATACCAGACAGATGTGACAGGCGGGTCGATCCGTTTTGGTCTGCCAATCGGTAATGATCTGACTGCCGGGGTCGCCTATAATCTCACGCGGCAAACCATAACCATTGACGACGCTGCACTCACCGCAGACGGAGTTCCGGATCCGACCCTCGTGTCGCAGGCATATATCGATGCAGCAGAAGAAGGCGCGTGGGTAAAATCATCCCTGAGTTGGTCGCTTGTCTACAACAGCATCGACGACGTGAAGAACCCGCATGATGGCATCTATGCAAAGTTCGAGCAGGAAGCTGCCGGACTTGGCGGCGATGCCAGCTTTCTCAAAACCACATTCAAGAGCAGTTTCTACAAAACGCTCTCCACGGAACAGGATATCGTCGGGCTGGTTCGCGTGGGTGGCGGCTATATCAAAGAGCTTGGGAACAACGGTCTCAGCGTCTTCGATACATTCCAGAACAACACCGACATGATCCGCGGCTTCAGCTATGCCGGCATTGGTCCGCGTGATTCCCGTGTTACGGACTCTGATGGCAGCTTCGTTGGCGGCACGACCTACTTCAACGCAACAGCGGAAACCCAGTTTCCCGTACCGCTCATCCCTGAAAGCGTAGGACTGAGAGGTGCCGTCTTCACTGATGTTGCCACGCTGTTCGGAAATGACAGTACCTACGCCACCAATACGGACATGCAGTGGCGGGCATCGGTGGGCGCAAGCATTATGTGGAATTCGCCGTTCGGGCCCATACGGTTCGATTACGCAGTCCCTGTCCTGAAGGTTGATGGGGACCAGGTGCAGAACTTCAATTTCAATATGTCGAGCAAGTTCTAGCGCGCGAATATCAGAAATCGATCGAGGCGTAGAAGATCGCAAAAACACCGTCCAGTACGATGACGATGAAAATCGATTTCACAACCGAGGCGGTCACGCGCAGGCCCAGCGATTCAGCACTCCCGCCGACTTTCATGCCTTCCACGGCTGCGATGGTACCAATGATCATGGCCATGAAAGGGGCCTTGATCAGGCCTGCCAGAAAATACTGGACGCTGATGGCATCGCGCAAATTGGCCAGATAGATGCCCGGTGACACATCGGAATAGAGCCAAAGCGCGACCGCTCCGCCCGCCAGACCGGCAAAATCCGCAATAATCGTCAGCAATGGCAGGGAGATGCTCAGCGCAACCAGACGCGGGAACACCAGCACGCTGATGGGATTAAGGCCAATGACGTGAAGGGCATCAACCTCTTCGCGCATCTTCATTGAGCCGAGTTCCGCCGTGATGGCGCTACCGGAACGGCCCGCAATCATGATGGCCGTCAAAAGGACGCCGGTTTCACGCAGCACCAGGACACCGACAAGATTGACCGCATAGGTCTCCGCGCCATACGTGCTGAGCATGTAGGCGCCCTGCTGCGCGACGATTGCACCCATGATGAACGAGATAAGCACCACGACCGGGATTGCACCGACGCCCAGCCGGTCAATCTGGTGAAAGAATGCGGGATACCGGATCGGGCTTCCCTTGCCACCTCGCATTTGGGAACCTGTCACCACGGCACCCAGCACATGCATGGACTTGATAAAATCATCCCCGAAATTGACAACGGTTCTGCCAATCGTATCGAGAATCTGAATTCCGATGTTCATTCTGTGCGGCGCAGCATAGGCATCCGCCGGTGCGGATGCCGTTTTGCCGACAGCATCGAACAGAGTCTCCCAGTGCGTCTTCAGCCCGCGGATCTCCACCTTTTTGCCAGCACCTTCGAGAGCAACACGCAACCGGTCCACCAGCCATGCGCCTGCGGTATCCAATGCATCCACAGCGGACAGGTCTATGACTGCGCTGGAGAATTCTTTTCTGTGCTCGATCTTATGCATCTGAGCGTTGACACGTCCGACATAACGGGTGATCCAGGCACCTGCGAGCACAACCGTTGCCCGGTCATTTTCGGCACTGAAACTGACATTCAGCGGCTGACCGGAAGCGCCGGATTCGTGTGTCGCATCAACCATGGCCGAAATACTTTCGATTCTTGAATTCGCTGTTCGAGCAGAGCAGGCTGCTTTATCCCCCGGCTGCGCCGTTCTGGCAAGCACTCATGGTTCCTATCGCCTGCAATGCCGCTTTCCTCCACCGGACGGTATGCATTATTTCTCGCAAGGCATGCGGTTGATCTGCTATTGCGGGTTTCAGAGTATCTCTTTTCGGGGAACCGCATGTCACGATTTGCGCCACTCGCTGCCCTTGTCATAGCGGTTGTGATATTTGCTCTTGATACGCTGACGACCTTTGATATGGCCATTGCCGTGCTCTACGTCACGGTCGTGCTTCTTTCCCTTTCATTTGCCGCGAAAAAGGGGCTCCTGTTCATCGGCGTTGCGTGCATGGCCCTCACATTGCTCAGCTTTGCCGTTTCTCATGGTGAAAATCCGACGTCAGATTCCTTTGCCCGGTGTTTCGTAAGCCTTGCTGCCATTGGCATCACAACCCTGCTGGCATACAGGGTCAAAACAGCGATTGCAGTGCTCGGCGAAAGTGAACAGCGCTACCGAACCATCTTTCTTGCCACTGGTGTCGCTATCCTCGAAATGGATTTTACCGCCGTCAAGGCGGCGATTGATCGCCTCAAGACCAATGGATTCCCTGATATAAGGGCCGCGGCAAAGGCCAACCCTGACTTTGCACGCGAGGCAATCGGGATGATGAAGTTGACCAACGTCAATAACACCACCTTGACCACATTCGGGGCGAAAGATCTCGATACGTTCAGAACAGCCTTGCCAGTACTCATCGGCAAGGAAATGGAAGGCTCCATCTGGGCATTGCTGGAAGCCATATGGGACGTCCGCACATCCTACGAATCCGAAACGATCATGAACGACGTGGACGGCAACCGTATCGCTATTCTTTACAATGTCGCCATGCCGCATGACCGCCCGACGCTCGACATGGTCCTGGTCAGCATCATGGATGTAACAGCCCGGCATGAAGCAGAAAACGAGTTGCATGAAACCCATGCAGAGCTCGCCCATGTCACCCGCGTCGCCACGCTTGGGGAACTGACCGTCTCGATCGCCCATGAAGTCAACCAGCCGCTCGCCGCCATTGTGACCAATGGAGGAGCGGGCTTACGCTGGCTCAAGCGAAGCGAACCCGATCTTGACGAGGTCGAGACATCCATGCAGCGGATGATTGCCGATGCCGGCCGGGCCAGCGAAGTGATCAAGCGCCTGCGGGCACTGTCGAGCAAGACAGCGCCGCAATCCGTCCCGATCAATATCAACGACGTGATTGCGGAAACCATGATGCTGGTTCAACGGGAAGTCATGAACCAGCGGGTCGATCTGAAACTGGAACTTGCTGCGGATCTTCCGCCGGTTTCCGGCGATCATATTCAGCTCCAGCAGGTCATCATCAATCTGATCCTCAATGCCGTGCAGGCGATGTCCGACCCATCAGTCAAAACCCGCCAGCTTCTCATTCAGACCGCTGTCGGCGAAGGCGTCATCGTCGCGAAAATACGCGATACCGGTCCGGGTTTTGCTGCTGAGAAATCTGCAAACCTGTTCGACGCCTTTTATACAACGAAGTCGAACGGCATGGGCATGGGCCTGTCGATCTGCAGGTCGATCATCGCGGCCCATGGCGGACGGATCACTGCAAACGCGGAGCCCGGCAAAGGCGCCAGCTTTGAATTCACCATTCCATTTCATGAGGAAACTGCGTCATGACCCAAGACACGTCACCCCTGGTGTTTGTCGTTGATGACGATGCCTCCTTGCGCGAGGCGCTGGGCAGCCTTTTCCGGTCGGTGGGCATGCAGGTTGAATTGTTCGGGTCACCGTCCGAATTTCTGGACCGCGGACCCGTCGCTGCAGGCGAAAGTTGTCTGGTGCTCGACATACGCTTGCCGGGTGTGAGCGGGTTGGATTTCCAGAACCAGCTTGCAAAACTTGGCAACGCCATTCCGATCATTTTCATGACCGGGCACGGTGATGTTCCGATGTCGGTGCGCGCCATGAAAGCTGGAGCAATCGACTTTCTGATCAAGCCGTTTCGGGATCAGGATATGCTGGACGCCGTGTCCAATGCCCTGGCGCTTGATCGGGAACGTCGGACAGCGGATGGTGAATTATCCAATCTGAAAGCCCGCTACGAAAGTCTCACCGCGCGCGAACGCGAAGTCATCGCCCTCGTCACCACCGGGCTGATGAACAAGCAGATTGCCGGAGAACTGGGTGTGAGCGAGATTACGGTCAAGATCCATCGCGGCCATCTGATGGAAAAGATGGGCGTCAGGACACTTGCTGAACTGGTCAAGATTTACGAGGCTCTGCGCCCGGTCCTCGGCAAATAACACCGGGACGCCGGATAAAGACCCTAAACCTCTGTATGATAGCATTTGACCGCTCAAGGGTGCATCTAGGAGACAAAACCTTCCAAGAGGACGCGTTGTGTCTGAAGCAAAATCCATAGCCATTATAGACGATGATGCGTCGGTGCTTGATGCCACCGAGAATCTCGTCCGCTCCTATGGATTCAAGGTCCGCAAATTTGCTTCTGCCGAATCCTACCTTGCCTCCATAGGTGATGTCAGGATCGACTGTCTCATAACCGATGTGCAGATGGACGGGATCAGCGGCATTGAATTGTCGCAGATAATGCGGGAAACCGGCGTCAAAACTCCGATTATCTTCATCACTGCTTTCCCCGATGAACGGATACGCAACCGCGTCATGGCAGCGGGTGCCATCGGTTTTCTCGGCAAGCCCTTCGACAGCAAATCCCTGATCGACTGTATCGAGCGTGCTCTGCTCAACTGAGCGCCAGACGCGTGCCCCGATCTCTCCAATACTGGCATGACCCGACCAACACGTAAGTATAATTACCCAGCCGATGTATCGGACGTATCAATCGATCACTGCAACCCGCAGATTGTCGACAGGAGATATGTCGTGACATTAGGTAAAATCCTTGTTCCAGCATTCGTTGCCGGGGTTCTTTCCCTCGGTGTTTCAAGCGCCGCATACAGCGCGCCCCTCAAATGTGTCGTCCTCGTGCACGGTGCTTTCGTCGATGGATCCGGCTGGAAGCCGGTATACGACATCCTCAGCAGGAAGGGTTACGACGTCAGCATTGTCCAGCAACCGCTCACATCAGTTGCGGACGATGTTGCTGCAACCAAGCGCGTGCTCGATCTCCAGCAAGGTCCCTGTGTTCTCGTCGCTCACAGCTATGGCGGTGCAATCATAACGGAAGCTGGAAATGACCCTAAAGTTGCGGGGCTTGTCTACGTTGCGGCCCATGCGCTGGATAAGGGCGAAACCGAGGTCGGAAACGGCAAGCTCTTTCCTCCGGCTTACAAATCCCTCGTGAAAACCCCTGATGGATTTACCTATATCGACCCGGCTCATTTCCACGCCGATTTTGCGGCGGACCTTCCCGCCAGGCAGGCGGATTTTGCTGCTCATTCACAGATGCTGACCGCCGCTGCGGTGTTTTCAACACCGGCGACAGCCCCCGCATGGAAGACCAAACCAAGCTGGTATGTCGTGGCAAAGAGTGACCGGATCATCAATCCTGATCTGGAACGGATGTATGCCAAGCGCGCCGGCAGTCACACGATCGAAATAGCAGGGGCGAGCCACTCCGTTTACGAAACACATCCAAAGGAAGTTGCCGTGTTGATTGAACAGGCCGCGCAGCAGTCAGCAAAATAGATTGAATTCCGAACAGCATTCCCGCGAAAAACGTCTCTTTTCGCACCTTAAAATCAGCGCAATGCAGGCTAACATCCAGCAAAATGAAACTCTTGAGCCCGAAGGAAGCACACGATGTTGACGCGTCGAATGGTACTGGCTGCAATAGGTGTGGCCGCCCTTCCAACCAGGCTGCTCGCCAGTACTGTCGACACCGTTCTTCCGTTATGGCCGGCAACGCCACCCGGCGGGGGTGGACCGACTGGTCCCATCAGCGAGAATGCCAAAGGCGCCATCAGCAATATTGCCGTCCCGACGATGCAGGTTTTCCAGTCCGCCAAGCCGAATGGCGCCGCCGTACTGGTTGCGGCGGGCGGCGGCTACAAGCGGATAGAAGCAGGAAAGGAAGCCCTTCCGGCCGCCAATTGGCTGACAGACAGGGGCTTCACGACCTTTGTCCTTACCTATCGGCTGCCGGGAGAAGGATGGAGCGAGGGGCCGCTTGCACCATTACAGGATGCCCAACGCGCACTGCGTTTGATCCGTCAGAACGCCAAGCGTTTCCAGATTGATCCGGAACGCATTGGCGTGCTCGGATTCTCCGCCGGTGGCCATCTGCTCGGACTGGCGTCCACCCGGTCAGCCTTCTCGTCCTATAATGCTGTCGACTTGATCGATAGCCTCTCAGCCCGGCCAGCATTTTCGGCCCTGATCTATCCGATCATCACGCTGGAGCCTCCGTACGACCATACATCGACCCGCCGCATTCTCGTCGGCAAGCATCCAAGCCCGGCCGAAAGTGCCCAGTGGTCGGTTCAGACCCACGTTCGCAGCCAGTGCCCGCCCATGTTTCTCGTTCAGGCGAAAGACGACCCCATTTCCGACCCCGCAAACACTCGCATCATGGCCGATGCCTGCAAAAAGGCCGGCATCCCAGTTGAACTTCATCAACTGGCCAGCGGCGGACATGGCTTCGGGATGGGCCGGAAAGGTACACCAACCGGCACATGGCCGGACTATTTCTCTGCGTGGCTTGCAACGGCGGCAGCGCCGCGCGGCTGAAGCAAGGGATCACGCGGCGCGCGTGATCCTGATTGGGATCGACTTGAAGGAGGGTGTTCCTGACTGCTGGTCGTAATGGGACAGGGCAACCAGTGTGTTCAGTTCAGGATAGTAGCCAGCAGCAGAACCGCGAGGAATATTATACGCTACGGCTGTCAACCGTTTGACCCGGCGCGGACGGTCATCAGGTTCGTCATGATTTCGGGCTGCTTCTATGTCCAGCGTATCACCGTCCGACAGTCCTCGTTCGGTGAGATCCTCGGCGTTCAGAAAGATCACGTCGCGCCGACCGAATACACCACGATAGCGGTCATCCATGCCATAGATCGTCGTGTTGTACTGATCGTGGCTGCGAATGGTCGTCAAGGTAAGTACATTGGGTTCCAGAACACGCGGATCTTCATTCAGGCCTTTGACCACCAGAAAACAAGCCTTCTGGTTCGGTGTTTTCCATTCGCGATGTGAGGCTGGTACACTCAGGCGGAAACCGCCCGGTTCCTGGATCCGCGCGTTAAAGTCCTTGAAATCAGGAAAAACAACTTCGATCTTGTCCCGTATCAAACCGTAATCCGCGATCATGGCATCCCATTCGATACCATAGCGGTCACCCAGTGTCGCTTTGGCCATGCCTGCTATGACAGCTGGTTCTGAACGCAGATCACCACTTGGAGGATTGAGAAAACCACGCGACGCATGCACCATCGACATGGAATCTTCGACGGTAACGGATTGCCGGCCCGTCGCCTGAATATCTGCATCGGTGCGGCCAAGCACCGGTAGAACAATGGAGGTCTTTGCCGTCAGCAGATGTGAACGGTTGAACTTGGTTGTCAGATGCACGGCAAGATCCAGCTTGCGCATTCCCGCGAAGGTGGCATCAGGGTCTGACATGGCGACGGCAAGATTTCCGCCGAGACAAACGAGTGCTTTGGACCGGCCATCGATGATTGCCTCGATCGCTTCGATGGCGTTGTGTCCCTTGTCAGCGGGAGGCCTGAACCCGAACGCCCGCTCCATACCGTCAAGCAAGGCAGCGTTGGGGATTTCCGTAATGCCAACCGTACGGTCTCCCTGAACATTGGAATGACCGCGCAGAGGGCAGATCCCGGCGCCTTCCCGGCCAATATTGCCGCGCAGCATCAGAAAATTGGCGATCTGCTGGACATTGGCAGTGCCATTCCTGTGCTGGGTAATGCCCATGCCATAGCAAAGGATGACATTCTTCGATTTTGCATAGACATCACCGGCACTCTCGATGGCAGCCCGGGTAAGCCCGGACATCAGCTCGATGTCTTCCCAACTCGTCGCCTCGATGTCATCCCTCAGCGCTTCGATACCCGACGTATGTTCGGCAATGAAATCGCGATCCAGCACACCATTTCCGCCACGCTCCAGATCAAGCCTGTCAAGCTCGAACACGCGCTTCATCATGCCCTTGAGCACCGCCACATCGCCGCCAATGCGAACCTGATGGTAGGCCGAAGCAATATCCGTCGAACCAAGAGTGACCATCTCCACGGGACTCTGCGGTGAGGCAAAGCGTTCGAGCGCCCGTTCTTTCAGAGGGTTGAAAACGATAACCGGCGCGCCGCGCTTGGCGACCTCGCGCAATGTCGTCATCATGCGTGGATGGTTTGTACCGGGATTGTGACCAAAACTGAAAATGGCATCGGCATGATCAAAGTCTTCAAGCGTAACAGTCCCTTTTCCAACGCCAATCGAATGCGGCAGACCCACACTTGTTGCCTCGTGGCACATGTTCGAACAGTCGGGAAAATTGTTGGTTCCATAAGCTCTGACAAACAGCTGAAACAGAAACGCGGCCTCGTTCGAGGCTCTCCCTGACGTGTAAAATTCAGCCATGTCGGGATCAGGCAGCGCATTCAATCCCGCACCGATAATTTCGAAAGCTCTACTCCATTCGATGGGAACATAAGTGTCGGTCGCCGCGTCATAAATCAACGGATCGGTCAATCGGCCCTGGTCTTCGAGATCGTGATCCGACCAGTCCCACAATTCCGAAACCGTGTGCTCGGCAAAGAAAGACGGCCCGACCCGTTTTGCCGTGGACTCCCACGTGACCGCCTTGGCGCCGTTCTCGCAAAACTCGAAGGAGGACGTGTGTTTCGGGTCCGGCCAGGCGCAGCCAGGGCAATCAAAGCCATCGGGCTGGTTGGCCTTCAATAGTGTTGCTGCGCCTTGTGTAACAATCTGCTGTTGGGCAAGACTTTCAGCAACTGCCTTCAATGCACCCCAGCCACCGGCCGGTGCATCATAACGCTCGATACCTTCAGGTCTCTTCTTGGCCATGTCACATTCCTCAGAGCTTGATCAACGATTGGCAGATACGCCGTGTTTTATTGTATCAGATAAAGGGGGTGTTTGATGCTGCGCCTGGGTAGATGCAGCCACATTTTCCCGCGAAGCGGAGGCCTGCACCCAATATCCCGCCGCAATCATCAATGCGCCACCACACAGATTTCCAAAAGTTACGAAAACGAGATTGTATAATGCACCCTCGAACGTGACAGTCGCCGGATGCGTGCTCAACAAAGCCAATGAGAATGCAAACATATTGGCCACACAATGTTCAAGGCCCGCAGCAACAAAGATCATGATCGGCCAGAAAATAAGAATGGCTTTGGCCGCATCGTTCTGGGTGCGGTAGGTCATCCAGATAGCGAGACAGACAAGCCAGTTGCAAATCAATCCGCGCGCAAACAACTCGGATGCAGATGCATTCATTTTGGCAACGACTGCTGCCATGAAAGCCGGGTTTCCATCGCCCAGAAGGACGCCGCCCCCACCCATCTTGAACAACAGCGCAAGCACGAACGCTCCAAGCAGATTGCCAAGCCAGCATACGGCCCAGACACGCAGCGTATCCATGACACTCACCTGTCTGCTCAGGAGCGCCAGCGGCATGTACATCGCCATTCCGGTGAACAGTTCAGAGCCCGCAAAGATGACGATCGTCAACGCCGAAGCAAAGACTGCTCCCATCACCAGATGGGACCAGGCCGGATCCGCGTGGGCACCGACAGTGAACATGACAATATCGCCGAACCCGATATAGGCGCCAGCCATTGCCGACCCCACGATGAAGGCAAGCGAACTGCGTTTCAGCGTGGCGGATTTGGATTGACCTGTCTCGGCGAGCTTGCCGATTGTTTCTTCGTACATGGGAGTTTCCTTGCGAAATCCTGGTCGTATCGATAGCGATGAACCTGCACATTTCTGATTGATCCGGACGGTGACCGTGTATCTTCGCCGTCCGGAACATTCTTTGAAGAACAGTCAGCTTCCGCTCACCACGGGCTCTTTTTCCTTTTTCAGCGCGGCCATCGTTGCCGCATCGAAGTTGAGATGACCGGAAACCACTTCCGGTGGTGTCAGCGCCAACCACTGGTTGAGAGACACGTCGGCGTAATGATCACTCTTGAACATCTCGAGAAACTTGAGCGGCGTGTTGCCGGTGTTCTCGATGTAATGACCCATGGCGAACGGAACATATCCGACATCGCCGGCAGCAAAGTCGAATGTACGGGAATGGCCGTTTGCCGCAAAGACACCCATGCGTCCGGAACCTTCGATATAATACTGCCATTCGTCCGTGTTCGGATGCCAATGCAGTTCACGCAGGCCGCCCGGCTCAATCTCAACAAGCGCTGCCGCAATCGTCTTTGAAACAGGGAAGTTCTTTGAATCGGTGATGCGAACCGTGCCGCCGCTCGATTTGATCGGTTCCTGTGCGCTCATTCGATGCACCAAACCGTTGGAGACAGCTGTTGCACCAGCAATCTTGTCGCTTTCCAGACTGCCAGGGACAGGAAGGGGAAATATATAGCGTTCACTGGGAGACGGGAGGTTGTTGAAATGCGTTTCAGCTACGCCGAAATTCTTGCTCAGTACACTTTTGGGCACGTGCTTGAACCAGTCGCTCACAACGAACGTACTGTCCTCGTCAAAACTGCCGTCATCAAAGACAAGGAGAAACTCGCATCCGTCTGGTTCCAGCCCTTGAATGGAATGCGGTATTCCGGAGGGAAAATACCAGATGTCGCCTGGCCCCAGATCACCAACAAAATTCTTGCCATCGGCATCGACGGCGGTCACGCGGGCGTTTCCATAGAGCATGAAAGCCCATTCCCCCTCCTTGTGCCAGTGCAACTCACGCATACCACCTGCATTGAGACGCATGTCGACACCTGCGATACTCTTGGAGATTCCAAGCTCGCGGATGGTGATCTGGCGTGTCCAGCCGGCCGCGTATTCCTTGGTCGGCGCATCGGCAAACGAGAAGCGCAGATTCGGCAAGGTTCCGGCATCGGTGACAGGCTGATTGAGAATATCAGGGTTCTGCATGTCGCGCTCGACATTGCGCGGTCCGGGGTCGTCACCGCCAAAGCCCGCCCGGCGCGGTTGTGGCACATCCGCAGCGAATGCCTTGGACGATGCGGCAGCGGCGGCAATCCCTCCAGCTGTCAGTGTTACGAGAGCATCACGGCGATTGAATATTGTCATGGTTGTTTCCTCCTCACGTCAGGTCAGCAACAGAATGAAAGAGATAGACAAGCGGCCATCAGGCGATCCACTTCGCTGCTTGAGAGAAGTGTTCTGATCGTCTGTAAGGTCGTTTTGGCGGGTTGTTCGACGATAACAATCTACAATCGCGAGCCTATGCCGCGTTGTGTGACCGGGATATCGGATGTTGGTTTCGACCTACCTATACATTGGTATATGTCGAGTCTGTCGACTGGCCATTCCGGGTGTCACGGGCACGATCCCGATCGCCGGCCCAGCTTCCGGAAAGCACCGGGGTATTAGGTCGTACACTCATAAATCTGGTTGAAATGGTATGAGACCATTTCAACCAGATTTATGAGTGTACGACCTAGATTGATGGCGAGAGACGCAGCAGTGCGGCCCCGCATAAAGCAAATGGGCACCACTGAAATCTGTTCAGCGGTGCCCATTCAAATGCAATCCCCGCACCGAAGTGCTGGGAAAACAGACCAGTCTTAGTTGGCCGAAGCGAGTGTCATCGACGTGCCAGTAGCAGCGATGTTCAGGCCGATCTGACCCGTTACACTGACTGCCTGCAGGTGAACCGAACCAGCGGTACCGCCAAACAGAACGTTGGTACCAATGCCGGCGCCGAGTGTCGCCTCTGCTGTCGCACCGCGGTAAATGCCGCTCAACGAACCCTGGTGATAACCGGCCGTCGGAGCAAAGACAGCCCATACGAGCCGGCTGCGCGTTGTGAAACCAAGATCAACACCGAGCTTCTTGATCGCACCCGTGTAATGATCCGAACGTTCACGGCCGACAGTCGACCGGAAGACACAATCAACTTCCTTGGCTGAACCAAGCACGTAGCCAACGCCGCCATCGATATCGCAAGTAAGATACCCGATTCTCACGCCGTTGCGTGCATCTGGCTCCTGATAGGGCGCCTGCATATCAGCCGCAGTGGCAGCCGTTACGCCAGCAATGGCCAAAGCCGTGGTCGCGAGTGCCATAGCAAGTGTCTTCTTCATCATTCTCTCCTTCTCAAATTGTGACCGGTGCACCGCAATCGATCCTCCAGCCAACAAATTCAGCAACAGATTACAGATGTTATCGCAAAGCGATCTCAATCGATGCAACTGAAGCAGCACATGTCGAGGCGTGCCGGGAATGCGCAAGTGACAGACCGGCCCACAGTTCGCCTTATAATGGGACATTTTGAAGGCATGGCGCGAAATGTTTACACAAAATTAACAGTTTAGCCTCCGCCTCCGCGCCGCTCCATTGATAGATCGACGCCTCCACGTCGGGCGCAAAATTGTGGATTGCGTCAGCAGTAACGGACATTTCATTGACCAACAGCATTTGTGGAGGTTCAAACTACACTTTTAGATTGATCTCTCATCCGCGATTTGCAACGAAACAATTGTGTTTTCTGTTCAACCGGTTTCCCTTACATGTTCTGTTTCGGCCCGTTTCGTGGATACCAAGGCTGCTCTTTATGACCAAAAAAATGTATATTGTCGGCAATGGACCAATAAAAGAGGATCTGTCAGCCGCTATCGACAGATCTGACTTTGTTGTGAGATTCAATGAACCCAAGAGCTCCATTGGCATGTCCGGCACGAAAACAGACATCCTGTTCATGTGCAATGCGGGCAAACCGATGCAACGCCGACTGGCTGATCCAAGTTTTATCGCTTCGCCCATCGTTCGTGCTGCCAGCCAGATTGTCCTCGCCTATCATCCGTTCATTATCGAACGCTATTTTCCAAAGCCGAATATTCTGTCGCGCATCAAAGGCCGCCGTTCTGACTGGACCATGGCAACAATCAGGGCTCTGGGTGGGGTAGGCAAGACGAATATTGTTCTGCCGGAGCAATTCTATCTCGATGGCTGCCGGGAGCTTGGATTACCAGATTCCAAGATGGCGGAAGTGTTTCCAAGCACAGGTTTCTTCGGTATTTATTATATCCTCAATCACCCTGATTATGCGGGCTGGGATATATCGGTCTGCGGTTTCAGCTGGCAAGGATGGAAACGCCATGCCTGGGCGAATGAACAGGAATGGGTGAAGGACAAGGTCGATAGAAAATTGTTATCTGTTATCGACTCGTAAAAGCAAAAGTCTCTCGGAAGGAATCCAATATGACGGAACAACTCGACATCTACATAGGCTGGGATTCACGCGAACCGATAGCCTATGAAGTGGCGAAAAGTACCATACTGAAACATGCATCGATTCCTGTTGGTGTCGAACCGATCGTGCTTGAGAATCTGGTGAGCAGGAACGCCTATACGCGTGACATCGATCCGCTTGCATCCACGGAGTTCACCTACTCACGCTTTTTCACACCTTGGCTCGCCAACTACAAAGGCTGGGCGCTGTTTTGCGACTGTGATTTCCTGTTCTTCTCAGATGTGGCCGATTTACTGCAGTACCGCGACCCGCAGAAGGCCGTCTACTGCGTGAAACACGACTACACGCCAAAAGAAGGTACGAAAATGGACGGTAAAATCCAGACCAGTTATCCCCGAAAGAACTGGTCTTCGTTCATGCTTTTCAATTGTGAACATCCCTCCGTTCGCAAGCTCACGCCCGAACTTATAAACCGGGAAAGCGGTGCCTATCTTCATCGGATGCAATGGGCGGCCGATGATGAAATCGGAGAGATTCCAACGGCATGGAACTGGCTGGAAGGATGGAACGAGAAACCGGCTACCGGAACACCGAATGCTGTGCATTTCACCAATGGCGGTCCTTGGTTCAAAGATTGGCAGGACGTTGAGTATGGCGATGTCTGGCGCAAGGAAGCGCTGAAAATCGATCCGGATTTCAAACCGATCTAAGACAATCACGATTACCAGTATCCCGGCGTTTTGAATGCCGGGATACTTTTTTATCTGCTCGAATGCCGAGACTTATCGCCGCTGAATGCGCACGCTTTGATTTCAGTTTCGCCTCAGCCTCATGTAATTCTCCACTCAGCCATCTCTGCTAAAGATTCTCCATCATCCGGAAGGACTTCTCTTGTGCGGGCGGGAGCAGCCAACCGGAAAACCTGTCTGCTTAGGCAGCGATCCGGAGAAAATACGAATGCTCTTTGCACTATCCGCCCGCGATTGGTTTGTGATTCTGGCCACCATTGGCGCAAGCCTGAGTGCCCTGAAAGCTGCCTGGCACTGGCACACATCCACAGAAATATTGACCAGAGATGAAGTCGCGGGCCTGTCCGATGGGCGAAATATCATGGATGATGTGCTCGACATCGCACTCGCCCAGAGCCTGGCCAACGCCAAGGCGGCGCAAGCCGCAATCTTTGCTGCCCTGTTTGCGATCGTTGTATTCGTTACGTGTGTCTCAGGCTGATACTCTTCTGAATGAGCACTTATCCGATTGACAATCGTCGTCCCAGACGTTGCAGTCATGGCTACAGGCATAAACAATGCCCGTACTGGCCAGACCTATGGGAACCTTATGAATTTTCGACAGCTTGAAGTTCTGCGCACATTGCTTGTTACGGGCTCCACGACAGCAACGGCGCGGGCCATGGGTCTCAGTCAGTCAGGCGTGAGCCGGTTGCTGCAACAGCTGGAAAGCGATCTATCGATGCAGCTTTTTGCACGGGATAAAGGCCGGCTTATCCCGACCCCGGAAGCGGAGAAACTTGCCTATGATGCTGAGCTTGTCCTTGCAGGAATAGACCGGTTCACCAATCTTGCGCAGGATTTGCGCAGCGGCGCGGTTGGTCCGGAATCAGTCCGTATAGCCCTGCCCAACAGTCTTGCAGACCAGTTTACGCCGGATCTTTTGGCCGCATTTGACAAGGACTTTCCGCGCGTCCGTATCGAAACTTTCTTTGACACCTCGATGGCCATCACCCGTCTCATAGAGCAGCGAACCGTGGATTTTGGTTTCCTCCGCTACGAGGGGCAGCAAAGCACGGGCGTCGAACTGGAAGTGATCGTCAGCGGCCGGAAAGTATGTGTGATTCCGGCAAAACATCCTCTGGCCGCATTCGAGACAATCACGCCCAAAGATTTGCGCAATGTTCCCCTGATACTCACTGGCCGCAACCGGCCGAATCGCATGAAACTTGATGAGATTTTCCGCCGTGCCAGTGTTGCGCAAACGGTCAAGATTGAAACACACAGCAACAACTCTGCCTTCGCCTATGCAGCCCACGGTCTTGGTATTGCGATCATCAGCAGCTTCTTCGCAAATCTGACCAGAGATTCAAGAGTTGTGATACGGCCTTTCGATCCGCCACTCCGGCAGAGTTTCGGCCTTGCCAAAGCAGCCGGCATTCCTCTTTCCATCGCCGCAGAAGCCTTGAGCACCCGGATGAAGGAAATGCTTATGCGCGTGGAAGATATCAGAATATAAATCGGCCGGACGTGGTCTTTTCCCATGTGCAATGACGGTAAGGACCAGCACTTTCACGCATAACCCTATGACGTTTACTCATAATATTGCGCTCAGTTTCTACATATGCTCATAGTCTGCCCCGTAATGGCCAGATGATCGCAGGACATTCTCCCGCGATCAAAAGAGCAGAATGGGAACAACGTGATCAAATTTATACTCGGCCGAATGCTGATGGCTGTGCCCACGCTTGTCATCGTGGCAGTGGCAGTATTCACGCTTATACGCTTCATTCCGGGAGATCCTGCAGCGCTCATGCTCGGGGATCTTGCCGATCCCCAACAGATCGCCGCCTTACGTTCCACACTGGGTCTCGACCAAAGCATCCCGGTGCAGTTCATGATCTGGGTCGGGCATCTTTTCAGCGGCGATTTCGGCAAATCGATCGTTACGGGTGAACCGGTCCTGCACCTTGTTCTCTCGCGCTTTTTCATCAGTTCCCAGATCGTGGTTCTTGCTGTTCTCATCGCCAGCATCATCGCGGTTCCGGCGGGCGTTATCGCGGCATGGAAACAGAATAGCCTCACTGACCTCGCGCTCGTCGGTACGGCAACCGTTCTCCTTTCCATTCCGACATTCTGGCTCGGGCTTTTGCTACTGCTGTTCTTCGGCCTGAAGCTCGGCTGGGTACCGGTGCTCGGTTACGTCTCTGTAACAACAGACTGGAAAGCCGGACTCATCTATATGGCGCTGCCGGTTGCAACGCTTTTTATCCACGAGATGGGCGTCATCATCCGCATGGCGCGCGCATCGACCCTGGAAGTTCTTCGTCTCGATTACATCACCCACGCCCGTGCCAAGGGTTTGTCCGAACAGGCTGTTCTCTGGCGTCATGCATTCAAGAATGCCTTCGGCCCGACCTGGACGATGATCGGCCTGATCCTCGGCAATCTGCTCGGCGGCATTGCGGTTATTGAAACCGTCTTCTCCATACCTGGCCTCGGGCGTTTGCTCGTCGACAGTATTTTTCAGCGCGACTATCCCGTTATTCAGGGCTGCCTCCTGCTCGTTGCTCTTGCATATGTTCTCGTCAACCTTGTCGTTGATCTTCTCTATCCGCTCTTTGATCCGCGTGTGGTGGCAGAATGAAAAAGCTCACATTCAACGGGGTCATTGGCGGCACCATTATCGCCCTCCTCTTTATCGTCGCGGCGCTCGGCATGGTCTGGACACCGTTCGACCCGATGAAGCTGAGTTTTTCCGCCCGTCTCGCTGCACCGGGTGAACTGCATCTTCTGGGTACAGATGAGTTTGGCCGCGATGTGCTGAGCCGCCTGATGGTCGGGGCACAGGCAAGTGTCTGGATTGGCTTTGCAACGGTCTGCTTTGCCGTGGTGTTTGGCACCCTGATCGGCCTGGTCAGCGGCTATGCGCGCGGCTGGGTCGACGGCATCATCATGGCTTTCAACAACGCCCTGCTGGCATTTCCCGGCATTCTTCTTGCACTGGGCCTGCTCGCGGTTTTCGGCGCGAACCAATACGGCATCATATTTGCGCTTGGAATTGCTTACACCCCATCAATGGCACGTATTGTGCGCGGCGCAGTCTTGTCCCTGCGCGAACGGGAATTCATCGAAGCCTCGAAAGTTATGGGCAACAGTGAAATCTATACGATCTTCCGGCACGTCCTTCCCAATTGTCTCGCGCCCATCACCGTTCTCGCGACGTCGATGTTCGGCTGGGCGATCCTTTCGGAAAGTGCACTGAGCTTCCTTGGTCTCGGCGTTCCGCCACCCGCGCCCACATGGGGAAACATGCTTGCGGCCGGCCGGCCATTTATCGAACAAGCCGCATGGCTCGGCTTCTTCCCCGGTCTTTGCATTGCGCTGACACTTCTCGGGATCAATCTTCTCGGAGATGCCCTGCGTGACAAGCTCGATCCCCGCATGAGAGGTTTGAAATGAGCAATCACGGTGCACTTCTCAGCGTCCGCGGGCTGACACTTGAAGTCATCCACAATGGCGGGGCCGTCGTCAAAGATGTCAGCTTCGATGTCTCGCCCGGAGAGATCGTCGGTATCGTCGGTGAATCCGGGTCAGGCAAGACCCTCGCGACACGGTCCATCATCGGACTGATTGCACCCGGCATCCGGCATACCGGCGGCTCGATATTTTATAAGGGTCAGGACACGCTGCGAGCCGGGGATCGCATGTTGCGGCGGTTGCGCGGCGGTGAAATCGGCGTCGTCTTTCAGGAACCGATGACCTCTCTCAATCCTTCGATGACCATTGGCCGCCAGTTGGAAGAAGGGCTTATTCTCCACACCAAACAAACACCACAGGAACGCCGGACCAATATCTTGCGTATGCTCACCCGCGTCGGCCTCAAAGATCCGGCGGCTGCATTGACGGCTTACCCGCACGAGTTTTCCGGCGGCATGCGTCAGCGCATCATGCTTGCCTCCGTCATGCTTCTGAAACCGGCCCTGCTCATTGCCGACGAGCCGACTACCGCGCTTGATGCCGTCGTGCAGCGCGACGTCATGGAGCTGATGGTGGAACTGACCAAGGAACAAGGCACCGCGGTGCTCCTGATCAGCCATGATTTGCCGATGGTCGCCCGATACACAAATCGTTTTGTCGTGATGGAACGGGGTGTCGTCGTCGAGCAGGGTACGACAAAGGAAATCCTGTCAAAACCGAAACATCCCTATACGCGCAAGCTGTTGTCCTCCCTGCCCTTCCGCGGTGATGTGCGCGCCATTGACACAAGCGTGAACCCGATCGTTTCTGCGCGCAATATCGTTGTTGATTATCCCGGACGAAAGAGCCTGTTCAAGAAGGGCACTGCAAAACGCGCGCTCCATGGCATCAGCATCGATATTCATCCCGGGGAGGTCGTCGCCCTGGTTGGCGGCTCGGGCTCGGGGAAGACCACACTTGGCCGCACCATCGCAGGACTGGTTAAGGAAACGAGCGGCGAGATCCTGTTCCAGGGCAAAAGCCGTGACAGTGACTGGTTCGACTACCGCATGAACTGCCAGATGGTTTTTCAGGATCCCTATTCCTCGCTCGATCCGCGCATGACCATTATTGCTCTTGTCGAAGAGGCGCTAAGACTTATTCCCGACCTGACCGCGACCGAAAAGAAACAGCGCGCTGCCGAGACGCTCGAAGAAGTCGGTCTTGGGACGCCCTTTGCCGATCGCTATCCGCACCAGCTCTCCGGTGGTCAACGCCAGCGCGTTGCCATTGCAAGGGCGATTGCCCGCCGCCCCAAATTTCTCATCGCCGATGAACCCGTATCAGCACTCGATGTAACGGTGCGCGCGCAGGTTCTCGAACTCTTTTCAAATCTGCAGAAGCGCTATGGCTTTTCCTGTCTTTTCATCAGTCACGATCTCGGGGTCGTCGAGCAGATCGCCGACCGGGTGATTGTCATGCAGGATGGTCAGATCATTGAGCAAGGCGATCGGAACGCGATCTTTGACGCTCCGAGGGAAGCCTATACGCGCAAGCTGCTTTCGGCCATTCCCGCACTGGATCTCAACGACAATGGCGGCGTCAAACTCAAATGGCGGCTGGACGCCTGAACTTATGGAAAAAGAGTGGAACATGAAAAAGATACTTCTAGCAGGCACAATCCTGATGGCGGCCGGAGGGCTGGCTCAGGCCCGTGACATCAACATCGCGCAGAGCTCGGATATTCGCAGCAACATTCCCGGCGTCAACCGCGATGGCAACACCGACTCTGTCATATTTCATCTGGTGGAAGGATTGGTCGGCTACACGGAGAATGGCGATGTGAAACCCCTTCTCTCCCAATCAGTGAATGTGTCGGCGGACGGTCTAACCTATACGTTTCCGTTGCGTGACAATGTGAAATTCCACAACGGTGACACCCTGACAGCGGCGGATGTCGTCTGGAACTGGAACCGCTATATGGCAGAGGATACGAAATGGACCTGCCGCGCAGATTTCGATGGCAGCCGTACCGTCAAGGTGACGGGTATTGAAGCTGTCGACGCACATACTGTTGCAATGAAAATTGCATCGCCTTCTGCCGTGTTCCTCGGACTCATGGCGCGGCCGGAATGTGGTTACACAGGTATCATCAGTCCAAAATCAGTCGCTGCGGACGGAACCTTTGTCGCTCCTATTGGGACAGGACCATTCAAGTGGGATGAATGGAAGCGCGGCGAATATGTTCGTCTGGCAAAGTTTGATCAGTACGCGTCACCCCCGAACGACGGCAAACCGGACGGCATGGTTGGCTCCAAGCGGCCGCTGGTGGACGGCGTGAAATTCACTGCGGTTCCCGATGCTTCGACGGTCAAGGCAGCATTGCTGTCAGGCGCACTGGATGCTGCAGAAGTGCCCGCCGATCTCGTCCCCGAACTCAAGGACAGTAGCGCAATCCAGCTCATCATGAAGCGCAACAACGGCAAGAACCTTCTCTATATCCAGACACGCGATCCGGTCCTGAGCAAGGTCGGGGTTCGCCGCGCCATGGCAGCAGCATTGGATCTGGATGATCTGGTCGGGGCCGTTTCCAACGGCACCGGGGCCGCAAATACATCCATGGTTTCTCTGGACTCGATTTACTATTCCGACGTGCAGAAGAAGCGGATTGCAACCGATCTGGAACAGGCAAAGAAAGAGCTCGCTGATTCCGGGTACAAGGGAGAGATCATCAAGATCATTGCCAACAAGCGCGGCAATGTTCCGAGTTATCCCGTTGCCGTTGTCGCTCAGGCGATGATGCAGCAGGTTGGACTCAACGTGCAGATCGAAGTTCTGGACTACGCCACCCAGGTCGACCGCCGCCGCAGCGGCAACTATCAGGTTATTTCGCAATCGGTAACGCCCCGTCTCGACCCGGCCCTGATGTACAGTTTCTATGTGGGCAACAAGGACAAGAATGCCTCTCTCATGTGGGACAATCCCAAGGCGATTGAACTCATGGACGCCGCCTACAAGGAAACCGATCAGAGCAAGCGACAGGCCATCTTCGACCAGTTCCACGAACTCATGTTGCAGGATGTGCCGGGTATTTTTCTCTATGACCTGATGGATCTCTGGGGAGCATCAAAAAAACTGCACGGCACGCCGGTATGGCAGTCGAATGCGCGCGTTTGGGAAGTATCGCTCGACGATTAATTCGAAGGTTTGTTCGCGGGCTTTCGCACACGGACATTGAAGAACCAGAAGGAAGACATGATGACCACCAAGCAAACTGTTGCAGCCATCGCTGCAACTGTCGATCAGTTGCAGCCTGAATTTGCAGCTATGAGCGATGCCATCTGGGACTATGCAGAGCTCAGTTTTTCCGAACACCAGTCTGCACAGATGCAGATTTCCATGCTGGAAAAGCATGGTTTTCGCATCCAGCGTGAGATCGCCGATATCGAAACCGCCTTCATCGGGGAGTCAGGACACAGCAAGCCGGTCATCGCCTTTCTCGGCGAATTTGATGCTCTGGCCGGGCTAAGTCAGAAGGCGGGCATTGCCATCGAACAACCGGAGAAAGCCGGCGGTACGGGACATGGATGCGGACACAATCTGCTTGGAACCGGCTCAATGCTGGCCGCGGTCACCCTTGCGAAGTATCTGAAAGAAAACAATCTGCCAGGCACTGTGCGTTATTATGGCTGCCCCGGCGAAGAGGGCGGATCCGGCAAGACGTTCATGGCACGCGCGGGCGCCTTTAACGATGTGGATACCGCGCTGACATGGCACCCTGCCCCGTTTAATGGCGTACGGTCGACAAACAATCTGGCTGTGCTGGAAATCTATTATCGTTTCAAAGGCGTAGCGGCACACGCGTCGAACGGCGCGCATCTGGGCCGCAGTGCGCTCGACGCACTGGAACTTATGAATGTCGGCGTCAACTTCCTGCGCGAACACATGCCGCAGGATTGCCGCGTTCACTACGCCATCACAGACGCCGGCGGGAAAGCCGCCAACGTGGTTCAATCCCGCACGGAAGCGCTCTATCTCGTGCGTGCGCCGGAACTGCCGACCGCTCTTGAGCTTGCCGCCCGTGTTGATCGCATCGCCAAAGGCGCAGCAATGATGACGGACACCGAGGTTGAAATCGTATTTGATCGGGCGGCAACGAATCTTCTGCCGAACATCACGCTGGAAAGCGCGATCCACGCCAATATGGCCGAACTCGGTCCTGTTCCGTTTGATGATGCTGACGTTGCGTTTGCGCAGGCGATACAGAATACATTGACGCCGGAAGCCGTCAAAAGCAGCGTAAGGCTCTATCAGATAAAGAAGGACGTGTTCCTGAACGGCAAGGTCGACGGTTCCAGCCCGCTGCATCTCGGCTTGCGCGATTTCGAAGGCGAATCCCATTTCCGCGCGGGTTCGACCGATGTTGGTGACGTCAGCTGGATCACACCGACTGCCCAGTGTTGGGCGCCCGCATGGGCGATCGGCACCGCGCCGCATACCTGGCAAGTGGTCGCTCAGGGTAAGAGTTCCGCAGCACACAAGGCTTTTGCTCATGCAGCAAAATCCCTGGCCGCAACTGGCCTTGATCTTGTTCTCAACCCCCATCTCCTGGCGCAGGCAAAGGCCGAGTGGCTGGAAAAAACCGAAGGACGCCCGTATCAATGTCCAATTCCGGCGCATATCGGGCCAAAGATCAGTCACCCCTAGAATTCGGTGCCAATCATGATTATCTGCCGGATGCACTCAGTGACCTATTGTAACGGCCATCACATTGCTCTGGCAGTCCCAGCGCAATTGCCGTAGAGGTTCTGGCGCAACGGGGCCGTCAGAGACCTTGTTGGAGGAAAGACAATACACCGCCGACCTCGGCATAAAAGATCGTGAACAGGAATGCCTGCAGCAAACATAGCCGCCGAAGCGCCCGGAACCATTGCGACTCTTCTGAGCTTTGGTCTGGTCGGCTTTGGATCTCTCGCACTCCTTGAGAAGTTTATCCCGGTCATTCCATCCTATGTTCTCTTCATGCTTCTGGGGATGACGGTGCCCGATGGCAGCGGATTGGGCCTGGCCATTCTCGTCACCACGATCGGGTCTGCCGCCGGTGCATTGGGCTGGTTTTCTCTTGGATGGCTGCTCGGGCCACAAAGAGCGGCCAGGATCGTCGAACGCTATGGCAAGTACGTGTTCCTGAAGCCTTCTTTCTACGAGAAGATGACAAACTCGTATCGCAACAACCATTTCTGGGTAACGCTGACAGGGCAGGTGATCCCCACAGTCCGGATCTACCTCGCCTTGCCCGCCGGGGTTCTGCGGCTGGATCCGCGCTCGTTCACCGTAGCAACGGCCGTTGGCACGTTTCTATGGAACACGCCGTTTCTCTGCCTTGGCTATGCATTGCGCGGAACACCCTACAACCCGGTTCATGTCGGGTTCTGGGCATCCGTCATCCTGTTCATTGCAGAGGGCTCGATTATTCTGTTTTTCAGCCTGCGCAGAAAACGCCACGCCAGTCAGAGTTAAGTATTTCTCTGCTGCCGATGCCACTTTGACTGCAGGATGAACCAAAGATCGGGCATGATGCCCAGCGACCGTTCTATACGGACCGCGATATCAAGCGTGATGGGATGCTGTCCGCCGATGATGGCATCGATAGTCTCCATCGGGATTTCGGCGACCCGGGCGAACGTCTCCCGTGAGAGGCCATGTGATCCGATACAGGCAGCCAGATGCTCGCCGGGGTGTACGGCCCAATGTGGGTTCCATTGATCTGCTGTGGAGTGCATGTCCTATCACCGATTCAGTTTTTCTTCGGTCGCTGATTCCTAGCAGCAGCTCATGTCAGGTCCATGTAGAAAAGGTGGCCTCAAAGTGGCGGCCTGTTAACAAATGTTTCGACACCAGTGCATCTGAATCCGCGGTACCGCCAGCGAAATATGTGCACAGATTTTGAGCAAAACCATAAATGCTCAAAATACCATCTTGACGCCAACTCAAAAATGCCATCGACTGAACCAATACCTCCATTGGTCCGGACCAATACATGGCGATCAACCAGTCACAGGAAAACTCGAACTACGCACTCAACAGGTTGCGCCGCCTTTTGGTGTCCGGAGAATTCGGAACAAACGACAAACTGCCCACAGAACGGGCCTTGTCGGAAACACTTGGCGTCAGCCGCCGCTCTGTACGACGGGCGCTGGAGGTTCTGGAAGCTGAGGGCCAGATTTGGCGACGCCAAGGCCACGGGACGTTTGCCGGCCCCGAACCCGATGGCTGGGGAGAGCATGTCGATACGATAATCGCCGGTACGAACTTCATGGAAATCATGGAGGTCCGGTTAAGGATAGAACCGCAACTGGCACAACTCGCAGCCATGCGGGCCAAAGCATCTGAAATTGCCCGCATGCGCGAACTCGCACTGAAGTCACGCGAAAGTCAGGACGCCGACTCGCATGAACTGTGGGATGGATCATTGCACCGGCAAATTGCTCAGAGTGCCGGCAACCAGTTTTTTCTGACCATTTTTGATGTCATCAACCGGGTGCGCCAGAACGAGGCCTGGCAGATCAACCGCGAGCGTGCGCGCAGCGGCAACAATGCAGGATCAACATCCTACGTCCATCATTCAGCCATCATTGACGCCATCGAAGCCCGCGACCCGCTAAGGGCGGGTGAAGCCATGCGCCAGCATCTGCTGATGCTGCAGGAATGGCTGATCCGTCTGACATCACTGGACGGCATTGAAAAGGAACAATCCGGCGAAGCACCTTAAATACCGACCACCGCCATGATCAGGACCGGAGCATAACCGGCCATCAAAACGGAACAACCAAGCGGATTTGACCGCTCTGACGAAAAGAGGAGAACTTCAATGAACAAGGCAAGACTTCTTGCATCCCTATTCGCTGGCATTCTTATAGCCAGCCCGGCAGTCGCAAGCGAATTGCGCATCGGCCTTCAGGACGATGCCGATGTGCTCGACCCCGCACAGTCCCGAACCTTTGTCGGCCGAATAGTCTACACCGCATTATGCGACAAGCTTGTGGACGTCAGTCCGAAGCTCGAGATCGTACCGCAACTGGCGACGGACTGGAAATGGTCGGATGACGGTTCCGAATTGACCATGAACCTGCGCAAGGGCGTGGTTTTCCACGATGAGACGCCATTCAACGCTGCGGCTGTTGTTGCCAATATCCAGCGGTCGCAAACCTTGCCGGAGTCGCGCCGCAAGAGCGAACTCGCTTCCGTGAAGAGCATCGAGGCAACGGGCGATTATCAGGTCAAGTTCACCCTCAAAAGCCCCGACGCATCCCTGCTTGCCCAGTTGTCTGATCGCAGCGGCATGATGGTTTCGCCAAAGGCCGCTGCAGAACTCGGTGCAAATCTTGGCAGCAAACCGGTGTGTTCCGGCCCATTCAAGTTCGTCGAGCGCGTCCAGCAGGATCGCATCGTGCTGGAAAAATTCCCGCACTACTGGAATGCGGCCAACATATTCATCGACAAGGTCACGTTCCTGCCCATCCCGGATTCGACGGTTCGTCTCGCCAATCTGCAATCCGGAGATCTTGATATGCTGGAGCGGCTTGCGGCGACGGATGCTGCAGCGGTGAAAGCGGATTCAAACCTGACATATGCCGACGCAATCGGCGTCGGTTACATGGCCTTGTACACGAACGTTGCCAATGGTGCGCGTGCTGATAATCCATTCGGCAAGGACAAGCGGCTGCGTCAGGCCTTCTCTCTGGCCATTGACCGGGAAGCAGTCAACCAGGTCGTCTACGAGGGCACATCGGTTGCCGGTAACCAGCCTTTCCCGCCGAGCAGCCCATGGTACGACAAGGATATTCCCGTCCCGGCCCGTGACGTGGAGAAAGCCAAAGCCCTGATGAAAGAGGCAGGTTTTGAGACACTGGATATCGATCTGCAGATCGCGAACAACCCCGTTCAGATGCAGATGATGCAGATTATCCAGTCGATGGTTGCGGAAGCCGGATTCAACGTCAAACTGCGGACGACGGAGTTTGCAACGCTGCTGTCCGAACAGACAGCCGGCAACTATCAGCTTGGCCGCTCCGACTGGTCAGGACGCGTTGATCCGGATGGCAATCTGCACCAGTTCGTCACCTGCAAGGGCGGCATCAACGACACCAAATACTGCAATCCGGAAGTGGACAAACTTCTCAACGACGCCCGCAGTTCCACCGATAACGCTGTGCGCAAGCAGAAATACGATGCAGCGGCGCAGATTCTCAATGACGATCTGCCGATCATCTATCTTGGTCATCAGGCGTGGATCTGGGCACTGAAGAAGAATGTGACGGGCTTTGTCCCCTCTCCTGATGGCATGATCCGTCTGCAGGGTGTCAAGAAGAGCTAACGAAACCGCAACCGGCAAGGCTGCAGGCAACTGCAGTTTTGCCGTCAAGTGACGCGTCAGGATTTTCAGGTCATGTATACTTACATCGGAAAGCGGCTTTTGCTGGCCATACCGACACTGATCATCATATCGATCTTTGCATTTTCGCTGCAGAAGCTGCTGCCGGGCGATCCGATTCTGGCCATGGCAGGAGAAGAACGCGATCCGCAGGTGCTTGAGTTCCTGCGGGACAAATACCGGTTGAATGACCCTGTCATCGTCCAGTATTTCTACTGGATCGGTTCCGTCCTCAGGGGTGATTTCGGCATATCGTTGCGGACCAATCAGCCTGTGCTTTCCCTCATCGCCGAAAAACTGCCCGTAACCATTCAACTGGCCGTCATGGCCATGACGTTCGCCTTCGCTATCGGGGTCCCCATTGGAATAGTGGCGGCGGTCAAGAAGAATACGGTCGTTGACTATATTGCCAATATCGTCGCGCTCTCCGGCCTGTCCGTACCGAATTTCTGGATGGGCATCATGCTCATCCTGCTTGTGTCGGTGAAACTCGGCTGGCTTCCCGCATCCGGCTACGAGCCGTTCTTTCGTGATCCAATACGATCATTGCAAACCATGATCATGCCGGCCTTCGTTCTCGGATTGGCGCTGGCAGCAACCCTGATGCGCCACACAAGATCGTCCATGCTGACCGTACTGGGCGCCGACTACATCCGCACGGCCCGCGCCAAGGGTGTTTCCGAAAGATCCGTCATTCTACGTCACACTTTTCGCAATGCCCTTCTTCCCATCATCACGATGACGGCGTTGCTTTTTGGCGAGCTGCTGGCGGGCGCCGTGCTGACGGAGCAGATTTTCACCATTCCCGGCTTCGGCAAACTGATCGTCGATGCGGTTTTCAACCGTGACTATGCTGTGGTTCAGGGTGTTGTCCTTTGTACCGGAGCAGGCTTCATTCTGATGAACCTCGTCGCTGATGTGCTCTCCATCCTGCTCAACCCGAGAATGAGGGCTGCGCTATGACAATGCCGCAAACCATGCCAATAGCCCCGCGGCAGAGCCGCTCAAATAATCGCGCATGGAGAAAGCTGAAGGCAAACAAGAGTGCCCTCGCCGGACTTCTCATCATCAGCTTCTTTCTGATCCTTGCCATCTCGGCACCCCTGCTGCCAATCGCCGATCCGGTCGCCACAAGCTGGTCCGCCATTCGCAAGGCGCCCTCCGCCGCGCATTGGCTGGGAACCGACGATATCGGCCGGGACATTCTTTCCCGTATGATCTGGGGCGCCCGTGCTTCGCTGATGGCCGGTGTATTCTCGGTCGGTATCGCTGTTGCCGTTGGCGTGCCGCTCGGACTGATATCCGGTTACTTCGGCGGCTGGATCGACGTCATCATTTCGCGCATTACCGAGGCATTTCTCGCCATGCCATTCCTGATTACGGCCATTGCCCTCGCCGCCTTTCTCGGGCCAAGCCTGGGCAATGCGATGATTGCGATCGGCTTTTCCGCCATGCCGCTTTTCGTGCGGCTGACCCGTGGACAGGTCCTGACCGTAAAGACAGAAGACTATGTGGAGGGCGCACGCTCCGTCGGGCTAGGACACTACAGGATCATAACCCGATATATCCTGCCCAATGTTTTCTCGCCGCTTCTCGTTCAGGCCAGCCTGACAATCGCAACCGCAATCATAGCGGAGGCCAGTCTTTCCTTCCTTGGGCTCGGGCAACAGCCTCCAGCGCCAAGTTGGGGATCAATGCTCAATGTAGCCAAGAACTTCCTCTCCCAGGCGCCATGGATGGCCATGTGGCCGGGCGCTGCAATTTTCCTCGTTGTTATCGGTTTCAATCTCCTCGGCGACGGCCTGCGCGATGCTCTCGATCCGCGCGAAGCATAAATCTGAAAGGACACTTCAATGAACGGTTTTACCACCCGGCCCGAAATTCTTGGAACCTTTGGCGTCGTCGCGTCCACCCATTGGATCGCCACTGCTGTTGGCATGAGCATTCTGGAAAAAGGCGGCAACGCGTTTGACGCAGCCGTTGCGACAGGTATGGTTCTGCAAGTGGTGGAACCGCACCTGAACGGCGCAGGCGGCGATATGCCTGCAATCTTCTATTCAAAGAAGAACAACAAGGTGGAGGTCATTTGTGCGCAGGGACCGGCACCGGCGGGCGCGACAATCGACCATTACAAGGGCGAAGGTCTGGACCTGATCCCCGGAGATGGTCTTCTGGCCACTGTGATCCCCGGCGCATTTGACGGCTGGATGCTGATGCTGCGCGACTACGGCACGATGTCTGTGCGGGACGTGCTCGAACCTGCAATCTATTATGCGGAAAATGGTCACCCTGTTCTGCCGCGCGTCGCCGCGACCATCCGTGATTTGGGAGAATTTTTCCGCAAGGAATGGCCAACATCCTTCGCAACGTGGCTGCCGGGTGGGGCAGCACCCGAGCCACATTCCAATTTCAGGAATCCCGTCCTTGCGTCGACCTGGAAGCGTATCATCGCCGAAGCCGAAAGCAGGAAGGGTCGCGAAAATCAGATCGAAGCGGCACGCGATGCGTTTTATCGCGGCTTTGTTGCCGAGAATATTGCCGGCTATCTGCAAAGCGCCGAAGTCATGGACGCCAGCGGCAATCGTCACAAGGGCGTCCTGACCGCCGACGATATGGCGAACTGGCATGCAACGATCGAAACGCCGCAAACCTACGAGTACCACGGCTGGACCGTCGCCAAGACAGGACCGTGGGGTCAAGGTCCTGCCCTGCTGCAATCGCTAGCCCTGCTGAAGGGATTTGACATTGCTGCAATGGACCCCAGCGGCGCAGAGTTCGTTCATACGGTTGTGGAGGCCATGAAACTCGCCTACGCGGATCGCGAGGTGTATTACGGCGATCCCCATCATTCCGACGTGCCGATAGGCCATCTCCTGTCGGATGCATACACGAACGAGCGCCGCAAGCTGATCACGGGAGAAGCGTCCCGTGAGCTTCGACCGGGCAAGATACCGGGCTTTGAAGCGCAATATGATTTGACGATGCACATGTTGAGGGGCATGGGCGGCGGCGTTGTTTATGAGCCGACCATGGCGCACCTTTCGGAAAAGCGCGGCGATACAGTTCATATCGACGTGATCGATCGCGAAGGCAATCTGGTATCGGTCACCCCATCCGGCGGCTGGCTGCAATCCTCGCCCATCATTCCCGGACTTGGCTTTTGCCTCAATTCGCGCGCGCAGATGTTCTGGTTGCAGGAAGGCTTGCCGACATCGCTGGCTCCGGGCAAGCGCCCGCGCACAACCCTTACCCCCACGATCGCCCTTTTCGAAGGACGGCCAACCATGGCCTTCGGCACACCCGGCGGCGATCAACAGGACCAATGGCAACTGCCATTCTTCCTGCGTCATGTCCATCACGGCCTCAACCTGCAGGAAGCAATCGACCAGCCGCTGTTCCACACGGCGCATTTCCCAAGCTCCTTTTATCCCCGGACAAGCGAACTCGGAAATATCACCGTCGAGACCAGCATCGGGACAGCTGTATTGAACGCACTGGAGCAAAGAGGCCATCTGGTCACGCGGACAGATCCTTGGACCGTAGGGCGTCTGACCGCGGCAAAACGCGAACAAAGCGGACTGTTACGGGCAGCGGCGACGCCGCGCCTGATGCAAGCCTACGCGATAGGGCGCTGACGCGATGAGAGCCAACCCGTCCATTACAACTCAACCAGATCGGATCGCCGGGATCGTCGGCCCGGTTCTTTCCGTGGACGGGCTCACCACGTCCTTCCTCGTTGACGGCGTCTGGAAAAGCGTGGTGCGCAACGTCTCCTTCGAGGTCATGCCCGGCGAGACTGTCGCGATTGTCGGGGAATCCGGCTCCGGAAAGAGCGTTACCTCGCTTTCCATCATGCGTCTGCTGGCAAAGGCAACCAGCCGTATCGAGGGCAGCGTTATCCTCAACGGGCAGAACCTTCTGTCACTGTCCGACAGACAGATGCGCGATATCCGTGGCAATGACGTCGCCATGATCTTTCAGGAGCCGATGACCAGCCTCAATCCGATTTTCACTATCGGGCGGCAGATATCCGAGGCCTTGACCTGTCACAGCACCATGTCACAGCCAGAAGCACGCGCCGAAACGATACGCCTACTGGAGAAAGTGCGCATTCCCAACGCGGCGGCGCGTTTCGACGAATACCCGCACCAGTTCTCCGGCGGGATGCGCCAACGTGTCATGATCGCAATGGCCTTGGCTAGTCGTCCGAAACTCCTCATTGCCGATGAACCGACGACGGCCCTCGACGTCACAATTCAGGGACAGATTCTCGATCTGATCAAGGTCCTGCAGGAAGAGGAAGGCATGGCCGTCCTCTTCATCACCCACGACATGGGTGTGGTTGCCGAAGTCTCGGATCGAACCATCGTGATGTATCGGGGAGAGGCAGTCGAGAGCGGCCCCACCGCTGATATTTTCCATCGTGGCCAGCATCCCTATACGCGGGCGCTACTCGCTGCCGTACCCAGATTGGGCTCCATGCAGGGACGGAACTGGCCTTTGCGGTTCCCTATTGTCGATATCAAGACCGGGGAAACCACCATTCCGATTGAAGTGGCGGATACGGTCGACAAGCGCAAAACGCCAATCCTCGAAGTCAGGAACCTGACCACCCGTTTCGATATTCGTACAGGGCTCTTCTCGCGCAAGACGGGCGCTATTCATGCGGTCGAGAACGTATCATTTGATCTGTTTCAGGGAGAGACGCTGTCGCTCGTTGGTGAATCCGGCTGCGGAAAATCCACCACCGGTCGATCCATCACCCGTCTCGTACAACCCAACAGCGGCGAAGTTCTACTGGACGGATACAATGTCCTCAACCTTGATCCGATCGCCCTGCGCAATATGCGCAAGAGCATCCAGATGATCTTTCAGGACCCGTTTGCCAGTCTCAACCCGCGCATGAGTATCGATGCGACCATTGCAGAACCTTTCATCGCGCATCGGCTGGGCACCCAGAAGCAGGCCCGCGAGAAAGCCGTGGATCTGCTGGAGCGGGTTGGCCTGTCCGCCGACATGTTCTCGCGCTATCCGCACGAGTTTTCCGGCGGACAACGCCAGCGCATCGCCATTGCCCGTGCGCTTTCCCTTGATCCGAAGGTTATTGTTGCTGACGAGTCCGTTTCCGCACTCGACGTGTCGATCAAGGCGCAAGTGGTCAACCTCCTCCTTGATCTCCAACAGAATTTCAACCTGTCGTTTCTGTTTATTTCGCACGACATGGCCGTCGTCGAACGGGTAAGCCACCGCGTGGCCGTTATGTATCTCGGTGAAATCGTCGAGATCGGACCGCGCGCAGCTGTCTTCAACAACCCGCAACATGCCTATACGAAGACGCTGATGGACGCCGTTCCCATACCTGATCCGGCGCGGCGGGCTATCAAACGAAACACTGTCACTACTGAGTTGAAAAGCCCGGTCCGCCCGGTCGACTACGAAATACCACAACGCGCCTATCTGGAGGTGACGAAAGGGCACTTTGTTCAACAGTAACGGGAATGCCTGATCTCAGCATTTCAATGGTTCGATATTCCCGTTTGCTGCATGAAACGTACAATGACTGAAACGATCTCTGCATCCCGGGCATGAAAGCCGAATGAGCTCGGCATTCTCTCGCCAAGCCCATCCGCTAGTATCATTTGGTCACTTTACTGACTGCTGCGGAAAGCTGCCCGGCGCCCGGACGGAGTAGAATCAGCAAAATCACAGCCAGAAAGCTCAAGGCAGAAAGTACGTAGAAGCCTGCATCACCATTTCCGGTCAAATTATCAATGTAGGCTTTGATCTGGGGGGACGCGAAGCTGCCGAGATTTCCCAATGCAACAATAAATGCAATCCCGCTCGCTGCTCCTATTCCACCGAGATACCGGGTTGGCAGGCTCCAAAAAACGGGTTGAGATGCCGCAAGGCCGGATACCGCCACGCAGGCTGCAATGACCATTATAACTGGATTCATTGTCAAACCGACTACGCCCAACGCTATGGTGCCGCTTGTTATCATGCAAATGCATACCAGACGGTGATTATCACGGCGGTCCGCAAAGACCGTGAAGAAGCGGGTTGCAATCAACGCACATAGCCAAGGTAACGCCAAAAGAAGCCCGACACTCACATCAACACCATTGCCGATGGCTGCTCCCAGCCGGGCGGGAAAATAAAACGTGAGAGGACCAACACCTATCTGGATAAACAGATAAATTCCAACAAACGTTAAAACACGCCAGTCTCTCAAGACCCCAAGTGCAGTATGACGAACTGTGTCCAGTTTCCCCAGCTCCTCCAACTCAATCGTGTTGGTCAGCGCGTGTTTCTCTTCGTCAGTCAGCCAACTTGCCTGGCTGGGTTTGCTCGTCAGGAAAAACAGAGCCACAACACCAACCACAGTGGCTGCCAGGCCCTCCACGGCAAACATCCATTGCCAGTTTGTCAAACCCAGCACATTGTGATGGGTAAGAAGCCAGCCGGATAATGGACTTCCGATAACGAGTGAAAAGGGAACGCCCAGATAGAACAGACCTGTAGCTCGCGCCCGCTGTTTTGCCGGGAACCAGTAGGTGAGATACAGAAGTACACCCGGGTAGAAACCAGCTTCGCATACTCCCAGTAAAAATCGGATGATATAGTAAGTCATAGCGTCATGCGCGAAGACCATGCAAGCCGACACAATCCCCCACGTTATCATTATCCGCCCCAGCCAGAACCTGGCTCCTACGCGCTGGAGTATAAGGTTGCTTGGCACTTCGAAGGCGGCATATCCAATATAAAGAATGCCGGCCCCAAACGCGTAGGCAGCGTCTGAAATGCCCGTATCGGCCTGAAAAGCATTCTTTGCAAAGCCGACATTAGCCCGGTCCAGAAAGTTCAAAACCAACATTAATCCAAGAAATGGCAACAGTCTCCATGTTGCCTTTTTTACAGCTGAATCCGCAGCGGCACTATTGATCATTAGTCTCCTCCAGTTCTCCCCAACAAAGGAATTAAATTCAGATGACTCATATGTCAATAATTAATCCATATATAAATACTGCAAATGGGTACCCTGCGGAGCTGAAGACTCTCATTGCAAGCACACCGTTCCTGCAGGAAAAATAGCTCGCTCCTATTTGCGCGCAGTGCGGTCAGCATTGTTTGGTGATCTGTCTCTCGTGGAGAATTGCGGAACATTGGAACGGCGGGGGACAGCAAAAACATGAGCTGTAAGGATGACGCAGTGTTCAAGCGCTTGTGTCAGTTACACGCTACCAGTATTCGGTTGGTAGGCAGCTTTCTGAAATCCAATTCCTTATCGGCGGACTTCGTGGCAGGCTGAGGAGAAGATCGACAGACCTAGTTTTTGGGCAAGGACGGTACAATGACCACCGAAGCAGCAAGCAGTTCAAATCCCGCCCACTTCATCGCCGCTTTTGGTACGGGTGGCCTTCTAACCCTGATGGTGCATTTCAATGGTGAACTCGCACATTATGGCAATGCCCTGTTCGCATCCTGGACTGCTCATGGCACGGGCACCGTCGCGGCAATCATTCTTCTCTTAATCTTCTATCGCGGGCGCATCAGCAATCGAGTGAAAGCGTCCGGCGCACCGCTTTGGGCCTATCTCGGTGGATTGTCTGGCGCCGCCACGGTTATTCTAACGTCGACCACGGTGAACTCGCCCCTTGCGCTTTCAGGCACGTTGGCCCTCGGCTTGGCAGGCCAAGTCGTCTTTAGTGTCGCTGCCGACCGGTGGGGATTGTTCGGTCTTCCAAAACGGCGACCGGATGTACGCGACATGGCCGCGCTCGGCCTGGTCATTTCTGGAAGTGCTCTCATCATCCTGTTTGGCCGAGGCGGCGTATGACGCTGTTCATCCTTCTGGCTTGTCTTGCGGGGGTACTCGTTGGCGTAAGCCGTCAGCTCAACGGGCGGCTCAGCATGTCGACCTCGCCGCTTGTTGCATCATTCTGGAATCATGCCGTGGGCTTTGCAATTCTAACGGTCCTTGGTTTCTTTGTCGGCGGACTCCTTCCCTCCGGTGCTGGCAATGCGCCTTGGTACGCCTATCTTGGTGGACCGGTCGGCGTTATTTTCGTTGCTGCGGGCAGTTGGGCAATCTCACGCATAGGTGCGGTTAACACTGCGCTGCTCATCATCGGAGGACAGATGGTGTCAGGAGTCATACTTGATTTCCTGCAATCTGCTCCAGCTTCATTGTGGGCCAGTACTTTTGGAGTAGCCCTCATACTCGGCGGAATGACGATTAGCAGACGTCGGGGAAAGGGCGCCGGTACGCCGCAAAAGGCGGACGTCACATTAACTGAGTGAGGACGTCTCTCCATTGCATCACGCGGGCCATTTTTCATCGAGGGCCAAAAGTGTCATTGCATGGCACTGAAATCAACGTGCCGGAAGGGCCCTTCAGAGAAGGCAGATTAGGATAGCTGCACCAGCCGACCAGAACGCAAACGGACGCAAGCTGCAGCGCGCACAAGGATATCCCGTCACAAGCGGTGGACTTCTGCAACTCGATATGTTATTGTCGCTTTTAGAATACTAGGCCATGCGACTTACAGTCGGCCAAGTCCAATCCCTTTGGGCGTTTACGCTAAATCCCGCATTTTATGCTCGATTTATTCCTTAAAGCAGCGATTTTGAGCCGCTTACGTTCTATTTGTGTGACATACACAACTGGATTTCAAGCGGATCGTTTTTGCGAGCCAAACGAAGGAGATTTTCAACTGCAGTCGCACGTTGAACATTGCCCATGATATCAGATACAAGAATCGACGATAAAAACCTCTCCGCAAATGTCAAAATTCGCATCAAGAATGTCTTCAAAGTCTTTGGTAAAAAACCCGATAAGGCACTCGCCCTCTCGCGATCAGGCAAGCAGAAGGCAGACATATATGCCGAAACGGGCAGTACGATCGGTGTCAATGATGCCAGCCTCGAAATTCGTGAAGGTGAGATATTCGTCATCATGGGTCTGTCGGGCTCAGGTAAATCTACGCTGCTTCGCCTTCTCAATCGCCTGATCGAGCCATCTGCCGGCAGTATCGAGATCAATGGCACCGACATAACGAAAATGTCTAATCGCCAACTCATCGAATTGCGTCGGCGCGATATGAGTATGGTTTTCCAATCATTCGCGTTGCTGCCAAACCGCAATGTCATCAATAACGCTGCCTTTGGACTGGAGGTGGCCGGAGTTGGCGAGAGCGAGCGCAACGTCAAAGCTCTGGCTGCCCTTAAGGCGGTCGGGCTCGAAGCCTATGCTACAAGCAGCCCCGATGAACTATCGGGCGGCATGAAACAACGTGTAGGTCTGGCAAGGGCGCTAGCGAGTGAACCGACCATCCTTCTGATGGATGAAGCCTTCTCGGCATTGGATCCGCTGATCCGGACCGAAATGCAGGACGAACTTATACGTCTTCAGGCTGAACACAGCCGAACCATAGTGTTCGTGAGCCACGACCTGGATGAAGCCATTCGTATCGGCGACCGGGTTTGCATCATGCAAAATGGCCGGATTATCCAGATTGGCACCCCTGATGAGATTATCCTTAGACCCGCCAATGACTATGTTCGCTCCTTCTTTCGCAATGTGGACGTTTCGCACGTATTCAAGGCGCGCGATGTTGCTCGTAACAATCAGATCACAATCTTTGACAGACAAGGAGTGGCTGCGCCTGTTGCGCTCGGTCGCATGCAACAGGACGATCGTGATGTGGCAATCATCATAGGTACTCGAAAGGAATATTTGGGCATGATCAGCCTGGAATCTCTGCTCGATAAGGTGAATGCCGGTGACGCCGATCCTTATCGCAGCGCATTCCTGCGGAACATTGATCCAATCCTTGCCAATGAGTCGCTGTCTGATGTGATGGGCCGGGTGGCTGACAGCCGTTGGCCCGTCCCTGTGATCGACGAACAGAAGAGATATGTCGGATCGATCAGCAAATCCTCCCTCCTTGAAGTGCTTGATCGCGCGCATTAAAATTGGATATTCTCATGTCTTTCGACTTTAGCGTCGGCCGAGGCGCCGATACCACCGTCAATTTTATTCTGGACCATTTTACACCCGCTCTCGACACGATTGCGATGATTATCGGCATTGTTACCGATGGCATTGAGGGTGGGTTACTTTTCATCCCGCAGCCGGCCGGAATTGCGTTACTGGCTGTCGTTGCACTGTGGCGCGTTGGTTTAAGCTTTGCTGTGTTCACGGTGCTCTCCCTCTGGCTCGTTGGCCACATGGGACTTTGGCCAAGCATGATAGAAACATTAGCGCTGGTGATTGCGGCAACCCTGATTGCTGTTCTTATCGGAATTCCCACCGGCATAGCCATGGCGAGAAACGACACTGTGGCTTCAACGGTGCGCCCTGTGCTCGATCTGATGCAGACAATGCCAGCCTTCGTGTATCTCATTCCCGCAGCGATGTTCTTTGGGCTCGGAGCAGTGCCAGGCACAATTGCCACGGTCATCTTTTCCATGCCCCCGGTCGTGCGCCTTACCAATCTTGGTATTCGACAAGTTCATAGTGAATTTGTCGAAGCTGGCCTGGCGTTTGGCTGTACGCGGATGCAGTTATTGACCAAGGTACAGGTTCCCAATGCCATGCCCTCGATAATGGCGGGTATTAATCAGACAATCATGCTCTCACTTTCAATGGTTGTCATCGCGTCCATGATCGGCGCCGGCGGTCTGGGTAATACCGTACTAACGGGCATCCAGAGACTGGACATCGGCACCGGATTTGAAGGCGGACTGGCGGTCGTTATCCTAGCTGTCATCCTGGATCGCATAACCCAGAGTTTTGGCAAGAAACGCCCCAAGCTGTTTGGCTTCCCAGCATTCAGCAAGAGGTCGCGCAAGGGCATACAATCATCCTTTGAGCCCCTTGTGCAAAATCAAAAATAGGGCCGCTCCTGGCCATATTCACTAAAACAATAAGGAGAACCTATGTTCCGCAAAATAGTATCAATAGGATTGGCTGCCATCCTTGCAGCGTCGCTTTCGACGGTAGCTTTTGCCAATGAGCAGGCCAAGCCGGTCAAGCTCGGCTGGGCCGCCTGGTCCGACGCAGAGTTTGTCACAAAGCTCGCAGCAAAACTTATAGAGGATAAGCTTGGCCGCAAGGTCGATCTGGTACAGACTGACGTCGCCCCACTTTATCAGGGTGTTGCTCGCGGTGATCTGGACGCGATGATGATGGCCTGGCTGCCTGAAACCCATGCGGATTATTATGCGCGGGTGAAAGATAAGGTCGAGACTCTGGGAACAGTATATACGGGTGCCAAGCTCGGATGGGTCGTGCCAACCTATATTCCCGCAGATGCAATAAGCACCATCGAAGATCTCAAGAAACCCGATGTAATGAAAAAGCTTGGTGGCACCATTCAAGGAATCGATCCTGGCGCGGGTCTTACCCGATTGTCCGAAAAAGCCGTTAAAGACTATGGCTTGGACTACAAGCTGCAGATCTCCAGTGAAGCAGGAATGCTGACATCGGTTGAAAGAGCAACGCGATCACAAAAGTGGTTTGTTGCTACGTCGTGGAGTCCTCATTGGATGTTCGGCAAGTATAACCTGCGTTATCTTGAAGACACCAAGGGATCACTGGGCGAGGCGGAGCATGTCGATGTCATCGGCCGCAAGGGGCTGAAGGAAGACGATCCGAAAGTGGCCAAGTTCCTGTCGCGCATAAACCTGCCTATCAACGACCTGGAAGCTGCAATGTTTGAAGCCCAGGAAACATCCTATGACGCAGCTGTCGACAAATACATCACTGATCATCCAGAGCAGGTGAAAGCCTGGCTCGACGGATCGAATTAATATCTTACACAGACCGAGCCAACGGCGTGGCAATCCCCAACGATCTGTTTCGTGCTGAGTGCTGCTTACGTGCACTCGCACGAACACGTGAAGGAAAAGGGTATTCCTCACGAAACCAGGAGGCATCAATGTTTCACCAAACTTCGGGCAACGACTTTACTCAAGATGACACATTGGGCGGGCGTATCTCGCTCGCTCGTGAATATATGCAAATATCATCCGCACAAGCGGCCAGCCAGTTGGGCGTTGCAACGTCAACTTGGAAATCCTGGGAACGCGATCGAGCTGCTCCGCGTTCGAACCGCCTTGCAATGATGGCAGGAATTCTGGCGGTTACTCCGGTCTGGCTTTTGACCGGTATGGGCTCGGGACCGAATGAAAGTGTTGGGGAAGACCGCGCCGTCATATTGCAAAGATTGCAGTCCGCGACGGCCACGGCATCCACAGCACAGCAGCGTGTGCAGCAGCTCGCACGCCAACTCGAGATGCTGGGATGAGTGCGCACCAACACTGAACTTGGATGCCCTTTAAAACAACCCAGTCAACCAACCGGTGGAATCCGGTTCAAACTTGATTTCCCGGCAGCAAATGGCTTCGCAAGACGCCGATATGCCGATTTCCATCTTGAAATCGCGCAGAATGTAGTATATTTATCTAGAAATATACTACACGGAGTCACTCATGCGAATGTCCTACATGTCCAGTGCATCCTTCAATCAGAATCCGAGTCGAGCAAAGAAGGAAGCCAACGAGGGGCCCGTGGTAATAACCGACCATGGGCAGGAAAGTTACGTGCTCGTGCGTTACGCTGAATTTGAAGCGCACTGGAAGAAACCGAAGAGTCTTTTCGAGGCTCTGCGAGATCCAAGCCCAATCAGCGATAAAGAATTTGATCCCGCCCGTGTGGACCTCGATGGCCGGGATGTTGAATTCTAATGCCCTTTTTACTGGATACAAACGTCATATCTGCCGCGAGAAGACCAGAAAAACAGAGTGAGGCGTTTCAGCATTTTATGCGGGAATTCGACGTAGAAGATGCGGCCCTTTCGTCGGTTACAATCATGGAAATCAAATTCGGCATCCAGCGTGAGCAAAAAAAGGACCCAATTTTTGCATCCGATCTGGAAAAATGGCTGAGCGAAATCGTTCTAACCAGCTTCACAGGCCGTATTATTCCGTTCGATCTTGATATTGCAATTCGCGCAGGCATGCTCCCCACTTCGGACAGGCGCCCATCCGCAGATGCAATGATTGCTGCGACTGCATTGGAACATGGCCTGCAGGTCGTCACACGCAATGTCGCTCATTTCGAACCGCTTGGTGTCGCGTGCGTTGATCCTTGGCAATATTCGCCAAGTGCATCTCGCTGATGCGATCTTTCTCCCGGTGCCCAACCGGTGATACTGCCGCCCGCTCGCAATATGCGGGTAGCAAAGGGTATCGTTGAATCGTTCAATGTCTGCCTCTACGATTGGGCATGGAATTTCCGCCTCGCGGCGATCGGCCTTGCTCAGGCGTATTCTCACGGTTTTCCTCCCGCAATTTCTGCCAGCGAGCCAGTCGTTCAGGATCCAGCGAACCTGCAGCCACTGCGGCTTGTACTGCGCAGCCCGGTTCATGGGCATGGGTGCAATCGCGAAACCTGCAAAGAGGCGCAAGTTCCGTAATTTCCGCGAACAGCATATCGATACCATACCCCGCATCACTGACCTGCATCGTGCGGATTCCTGGCGTATCAATTACCCAGCCACCGCCTGAAACAGCATGCAGAGACCGTGAGGTGGTGGTGTGACGACCCTTGGCATCGTGTTCGCGGATGGCACCTGTCAGCTGGGGCAATACCTGATCGGGACCAGCCAGCGTGTTCACCAGCGTCGATTTTCCCACACCCGATGAACCGACCAGCGCCACAGTTTGCCCCGCTGCACACCAGGGAGCCAATGCGATTGCAGCATCAGCAGAACGGGCGTTAAGGGCAACGACGTCCAACCCGCGTTGTAACGCTGCGGCTTGACGTTCGTATTCCCCGGCATCTGACGTGGTGTCAGCCTTGGTCAGGACGATGACCGGATTGGTTCCGGCTTCATTTGCCAAGGCGAGATATCGTTCCAGCCGGGCAGAGTTAAAATCGGCGTTGCAAGACGCGACGATAAACAGAGTATCGACATTGGCAGCCGCAAGTTGATTGACACCATTCCCCGCCCTGCGGCGCGACAGCAATGTTTTACGGTTCAGACGGCGTTGCAACAAATGAGTGTCAGCATGGGCCAGCACCCAATCCCCCACAGCAAAATCGGCAGTATTGGTCTCAGTCGAAAGAGTCAATCTGACCTCGCCTGCTTGAGAGATCGCAGCCAGGCGCGCGCGATGAACCATGGAAATGCGCATTGGGACGAGATCGAAATCCTCAGATTCAAGCTGATCGCCAAAAAACTCGGACCATCCCAGACTTTCAAGAGTGGCAGCGTGATCTGTCACGGTTCTGCCCGATGATACGGCGTCGCATACATAGACACTATCCTTCAAATGAGGTGACTTTGACGACAATCAACCCAAGCACACGCCCTGATCGAAGTTAGCTTGCCTGCTCTGCCGCGTTGCACCTCCCAGGCAGCTATAAAGCGGCGCGGTGGGATTTAGCAAGATCGGCAAGTTTCTCGAACAGAACGACAAGATCCAGGACGTATAAACCAGATGGATTTTTGTTAATGAATATCGCACCTGCACTGCCGTTACCATATTATTCGACAGCGCAAGCCCCGCCACGCCATTAATGTTCGAAGGCCATTTGACAACTGCCGCATCGCCGCTGTCAAAGGTAATGGTTACCCAAGCCGACAAAGCCTAATTCTTGCGGGTAGTGAAGCTTTCCCGAACCTTTTCCAGCCAGCCCAAGACAGTGCCGAGCGCCTGGTTGCCCTTGCCGAGAAGACCCGTTAACTCGCCTTCGGCAGCGTCACGCTTGGCGGAATCGGGTTCAGGCAGCGGCGGCAGGATGTGAGCATAATAGGTCTTGTCCAACAGCCGATGCAGCAGGCGTTCACCGGGAAAAGGCTCCCCATTGTTCAACGCGCGGGCAGCCTTTAAAAGTGAGCGGATATCATACTGCGTCGGGCTGATGTCCGGTACCTGCTTGGGTAGATTCAGAAGCGTATATACGGCGATCCGTGCGGTACGGATCGAACTGTCCATCGTGAAGATGATATCATTCGACGTCTCGACGAACTGGCCCATCAGGCCAAGGTTGGTACAGCCCGCAGGCACAACATGCGGCCGATCTCCCGCCGCACGCGGCATGAACTGCGCAGTGATATAGGGCATCAGCGCTAGGCGCACCTTCGTGTTTGCCGCCACGGCATCCAGTTGATCCTCGATGCCGAGATGATAGCAAAGCTCAGCCAGAATCTCACGCCCGGTACAGGCCGGCATCGGCTTTTTGACGAAGTTGCCGTCCTTGTCCATCAGCAGGGCATAGACCCAGATCACTAAAACATCCTTGGGTTGGGTCGGGAAGTGTGGCTGACGGTTGCAGGTAAAGCTAAGCACCCAATTCGAGTCGGTAAAGGTAATGATCCCGCCCGTCACCGTTTTGCCCGAATAGGGATCGTTCACTGAAAGCTCTTTCAGCTTCTCGACAAAGGGGGATGGTTTGCAGGTGAGTGTCACCGATTCCCACATCGAGCCATCGACATTGCCATAGAATTTCTCGGGCTGACCGAAGATGGGTGATTTCTTCGCCAGGTTCTTCCACAGCGCCCAGTCACTGGCTTGGCCCGGGTCATGTTTACCACGGTCGAGTACCGGGGCATTGTCCATGTCGCCATAGGCGGTGCCCTCGGTCATCGACCCCGTCAATGCAAAGACCAGATCCTTCGGACCAACGGCAATGGTCGTATCGGCGCCACCCACGTTTGCCCGGATAGCCGCAACCGTGCGGGCTTCACCCTCGATGGTCATTTCAAGATCATAGGCACGCGTATCGAACTGCACTTTCACACCGCGTTCCCGCAGATGCGTCACCAGAGGACGAACAAAGCTGTCGAACTGATTGTACTTCGGGAAGATCAGCGCCGACATGTCAGTCAGCCCGTCGATAGCATCGAGGAACCGGTGCATGTAAAGCTTCATTTCAAGAAGGCTCTGCCAATTTTCGAACGCGAACATGGAGCGCCAGAGATACCAGAAATTGGTTTCAAGGAAGTCCGCGCTGAAATATTGTTCGATGGTGACATCGTCGAGATCTTCCTTACGCTTCAGCAGCAGGCGGATCAGTTCCCACTGTTGCGACTTGGAAAGACCCAATGTTGAAAAATCACGAATCTGACCCCGCTTGTGCATGAGCCGCGCTTTTGAGAAGTTGGGGTCATTGTCGTTGACCAGCCGGTATTCGTCGAGGACACTATAGCCCTCTGGCAATTCGAGCGCCTGCACGTCCCGGAACAGGTCCCACAGATTGTCATAGTTCCAGTTCATCTCGCGACCGCCACGGACAATATAGCCGTCCTCGGGATTGCCCGCACCGTCGAGCGAGCCCCCTTCGATCCGCATCGTATCCAAGATGGTGATGTCCTCGCCCGCCATACCGCCATCGCGGATCATGTAAAAGGCCGCGGCAAGACCCGCGATACCGCTGCCGATGATCCACGCCTTGCGGCGCTCAACCGGCCCGGTCAGAACCGGACGGTTGCGCATATAAGCGCCCATCATATCGGGAGGCGGCAGGCTATTGCCGGCACTGTTGTGCCAATAGGCGGCAGTGGTGTCGTTCTCGACCTTGAATGGCTTGCTGGATTTTCTGGCGGTAGGGTTTGAGTTGGTCATGGTACCTCTCTCCGGACCGAGTTGAATCTTAGCCTGATCGCTTTGCAGCCTGTCCCAAATCATACGTCATGACAAGTCGGCTGGTCAGAGTTGAAAGGCGGTCATTCTCATCCTTATGAAGTCAGCCAATCTGCGAAAAAGACGCCCAACAGACTTTATGGAATTCGGGCGGAAGTGCATTTCCAGCTCGGATGACAGAGATACGGATTCATTTAGCGTTGCAATCATTTTGGCATTTTGATCTTTTGTTCGGATAATGCCGGTCATTCTGGCGGAAGAAGCACGTGCCGGGCTCGACAGGTGGTGTGAAGCAAAATATCTATAAATCATGACCGCAGCCAATGAAGACACGATCGCCACCCGTATTAGCCGTATCCTTGCGGACAGAATTGTAACGGGTCAGCTGGAACCGGGTGTCAAGCTGCGGCAAGATCACGTTGCAGAGGAGTTCGGGACCAGTCACGTTCCGGTCAGGGAGGCGTTCCGCAAGCTGGAGGCGCAGGGTCTGGCCGTCAGCGAGCCGCGCCGGGGCGTGCGCGTGGCTTCGTTTGACCTGAAGGAAGTTCGCGAAGTCGCACTGATGCGTGCAGAGCTGGAAGGGCTCGCACTTCGTCAAGCCGCCCAGCATCTGACATCCTCGATTCTCGAAGAAGCGGAGGAAGCTACGGTTGCCGGCGACAATTCCCGCGATGTGCGCTCCTGGGAAGAGGCAAACCGGCGGTTCCACCGACTGATCCTGACGCCGTGTGCAATGCCACGCCTTTTGGCCGCAATAGATGATCTGCATGCGGTGAGCGCGCGCTTCCTGTTTTCAGCATGGCGCTCGGAATGGGAAGTTCGGACCGATCACGATCATCGCGCCATTCTCGGATTCCTGCGGCAGGGGAATATTGATAACGCTGTCGCAGTGCTGGAACGGCACGTTCAGTGGATCGGCCAGAAACCGGTCAAGAGCCCCACAGGCTCGACACGGGATGTATTCGCCATTGTTGGCTGAATCAGATTCCATTTAAATCGAACCGCTCTGTCGGCGCAGCATAAGCCTGCAACTTATTTCTCCTCGAACAGATCCCGTTGCTTGTCCAAGTTGCACTGCAGCGCCCGCTTGCTTTTTTGTGCAAGGTAAATAGAATTATAGATAATTTACGATTCTATCTATAATAAACGCAACGTGAAGCACGGGGAAGCGCGTTATGTCAGCATCTGTAATCCAGGAATCACAAGATTTATCCCTTGTCGACGCCTCGGCGGATCGGTGGAGTTTTGATGAGGCAAAAAAAATCTATAATTTGCCGTTCAATGATCTACTGTTTGAGGCGCAGACCGTGCACAGGGAAAGATTTAATCCCAACGCTGTTCAACTGAGCAAATTGCTCTCGATCAAAACCGGTGGATGCCCTGAAGATTGCGGCTATTGCAGTCAGTCGGCGCGTTCTCCGACCGGCCTCAAGGCCTCAAAGCTTCTTGAGGTTGAAAAGGTTGTCGCGGAAGCGCGCAAGGCGCGGGATGGCGGTGCAACACGTTACTGTATGGGTGCCGCATGGCGCAGCCCCAAAGATCGCGACATGGATATGGTTGTGGCCATGGTTGAAGGTGTCCGGAAATTGGGAATGGAAACTTGCATGACATTGGGCATGCTTTCCCCGGACCAGGCGATCAGACTCGCGGATGCAGGCCTCGACTACTACAATCACAACATCGATACATCGGAGCGATTCTATCGCGAGATCATCAGTACCCGCAGTTTTTCAGACCGTCTGGAAACGCTCGGCAATGTAAGGGATGCAGGGATAAAGGTCTGTGCCGGCGGTATCCTCGGCATGGGCGAGACTGTGGATGATCACATCTCGATGCTGGTCACTCTCGCCAACCTCCCGGTACAGCCGGAGAGTGTTCCGATCAATATGCTGATCCCGATCCCCGGTACAAGGCTGGCCAATGCTGCTCCAGTTGATCCCATCGCATTTGTGCGGGCTATCGCGCTCGCCCGCATTCTCATGCCCGGTACGTATGTTCGCCTTTCCGCCGGACGGACGGAAATGAGCGATGAGATGCAAGCCATGTGCTTCTTTGCCGGAGCAAACTCGATCTTTATTGGTGACACGCTTCTCACCGCAGAGAACCCCGGTGAAGACCATGATACGGGACTCTTCCGCCGATTGGGATTGAAAGCACTGCCACTCGGCGCTGTAGAATGACGCCGCATTGTCTTGCCCGCTATGACAGGCTGTTGACCGGTCTGGAGCGCAAGGGCCGATTGCGTGTTCTGGCGCAGCGCAAAGGCATTGATTTCACTTCGAATGACTATCTCGCATTTGCCGGCTCGCCGCGCATCGCGGCGGCTGTGGCTGCCGCAGCCGAGCGGGGTATACCTGTCGGCTCGGGCGGATCCCGGCTGCTTCGCGGCAATCACCCGGAGCATCAGGCGCTTGAAGACGAGGCGGCCACTTTCTTCGGCGTGGAGAGGATGCTCTATTTCGCAAGCGGCTATGCCGCCAACGCGGCGCTGTTTTCGACACTGCCTCAACGCGATGATCTCATCATTTACGATGCACTCATCCATGCCAGTGCCCGCGAAGGCATTACCGCCAGCCGTGCCAATGCGGTCGCGGCCATGCACAATGACACGGGGAGTGTCGAGGCAGCACTACGGATATGGCGGAAGGCAGGCGGCAAAGGGCACGGCTGGATAGCTGTCGAGAGCCTCTACTCCATGGATGGCGACCGGGCGCCACTGGCCGAACTGATCGCCCTTGCAGACAGATATGACAGTTTTCTGGTGATTGACGAGGCACATGCAACCGGTGTGTTCGGCAAAAGAGGACGTGGCCTTGCTGCCGGGTTGGAAGGGCGGGACAATGTCATTGTCCTGCATACCTGTGGCAAGGCACTTGGCGTTTCCGGCGCATTGGTAGGTGCTCGTGCCGCCATCTGCGATTATCTCGTCAATCGCGCCCGTGCCTTTATCTACTCGACTGCCCCGTCGCCGCTCATCGCGGCTGGCGTGCGCGAGGCGCTCAAAATGCTGGCCACCGAACCGCAGCGCCGGACGGATCTAAAAAAACGCCTGACGTTTGCCAATGCGCAGCTCGCTGCCACGCTCGGTACCCCGAGCAGCGGATCACAAATATTGCCCGTGATTATCGGCAGCAACATCAGCGCCACGCGTGTCGCGACCCGGATGCAGATATGTGGTTTCGACGTGCGCGCCATTCGCCCGCCAACGGTTCCCGAGGGGACTGCTCGTCTCCGCATCGCCATCACCCTGAATGTCAACGAAAGTGAGATCATGCGAATGCTGGATCATCTCAAAACCGTGCTGAGCGAGGAAACACTATGAGCGTGCGCTTCGTCGTGGCCGGCACGGATACGAATATCGGCAAGACGGTCTTTTCGGCGGCACTGACGGACGCGCTGGGTGCGTCCTACTGGAAGCCGGTGCAGGCGGGGCTGCAGGAGGAGACCGATAGCGAGGTTGTGGCGCGGCTTGGCGAACTACCCTCCAACAGGATTATTTCCGAAGCGTGGCGGCTGCAGACACCGGCATCGCCGCATCTTGCCGCCAGAATAGATAATGTCCGGATTTATCCGGAATTGCTGACCCCACCGTCAACCCGGTCCGCGCTTGTCATCGAGGGGGCCGGTGGCGTCATGGTTCCCTTGACGGAAACCGAAGTGTTTGCCGATGTTTTTTTCCGTTGGCAGATTCCTGTCATTCTGTGTGCCCGCACGGGATTGGGAACCATCAATCATACATTGCTGTCGCTGGAGGCCCTGCGCCAACGTGCGGTGCCGGTTTTCGGTGTTGTCTTCATCGGGGACGAAACGGAAGACACACAGAATATCATCGGATCGCTGGGAAAAGTCCGCTGCCTCGGCCGGTTGCCGATTCTCAATCCCTTGACGCCTGACGCGTTACGCGTGGCTTTCCGCGCTCATTTCAATATCGCGGATTTTCAGATGGTGATCCCATGACCGGTTCTTCAGTACAATCGCCAGTCTGGCATCCGTTTACCCAGCACGCACTCGAACCCGCAATGAAGCGGATCATCAGAACCGATGGGGCATGGCTTTTTGACGAGGCCGGTTCAGCCATTCTGGATGCGATTTCTTCCTGGTGGGTGATCACACACGGCCATCGGCACCCGCGCATAATGGAAGCGATCCGCAACGCGTGTGACGCCTATGATCAGATCATTTTCGCGGAGTTTACCCATGAGCCAGCAGAAGAGCTTGCAAGGGGCTTGCTTGCGATTGCCCCTGCCGGGCTTGCCCATGTGTTTTATTCAGACAGCGGTTCGACCTGTGTGGAAGTAGCACTCAAGATGGCCCTCGGCTTCTTTCACAATTCGGGTGCACCGCGCTCGCGTATTGTCGTTATGGAGCACAGCTATCACGGCGACACGGTCGGTACCATGTCGGCCGGAGCGCGCGGTGTGTTCAATGCCGCCTATGAGTCGTTGCTTTTCAGTGTGGACCGGTTGCCATTTCCCGAGCCCGGACAGGAGCAGAATACACTCGATGCCTTTGAAGCATTGTGCCGCAGCGGCCAAGTTGCTGCATTGCTGATTGAACCGCTGGTATTGGGGGCCGGAGGCATGCGGATGTATCCGGCATCCGTGCTGGCTGAATTGAAACGGATTGCCGGGCAGCATCACACCCTGCTGATTGCCGACGAGGTGATGACCGGCTGGGGGCGAACGGGGACACTTTTTGCATGTAACCAGGGTGATGTGATGCCGGATATTTTGTGCACTTCAAAAGGCTTGACCGGCGGAGCTTTGCCGCTGGCAGCAACCCTGTGTTCCCCGGAAATCTTTGATGCGCATCTGTCCACAGATCGAAGCAGAACGTTTTTTCATTCGAGCTCCTATACCGCCAATCCGATTGCGTGTGCGGCGGGTCTGGCCAATCTTGCCGTGTGGAAAGACGAACCGGTTCTGGACCGAATTCAGTCCCTGCAAACCCTGCACCAGCAAAGACTGAAGCGTTTCGCGGAAGATCCGCGATTCAGCAATGTACGTCAGGCCGGAACGATCGCAGCATTGGACCTTAATGTTCCAGCGTCCGGTTATCTCTCAAATGTCGGGCCGAAACTGCGTGCGTTCTTCCGTTCGCGGAATCTGCTGATCCGCCCGTTGGGCAACGTCATTTATCTCATGACGCCTTACTGCATCGACGAGGCGGGTCTCGATTGTGCCTATAACGGCATCGATGAGGCAGCGGATATATTCGCTGGCACCCGATGAGCCAGGCAGTCTCAAGCCGTATTGCCGGATTTGGTCACTACGTGCCTTTCCGGCGCGTGGAGAACGCGGTGATAGAAGACAGACTTGGTCTGGAGGCCGGTTGGATCGAGCGAAGAACCGGTATCCGTGCGAGGCACTGGGCAGAGGATGGTGAACTGCTAACGGACATCGCGGCAAAGGCAGGGCAGTCAGCGATTGATCGCGCCAGTTTGCAACCGGCTGACATCGCGTTGACTCTCCTTGCCACATCGACGCCGGACCATCTGTTGCCACCGTCAGCTCCGTTACTCGCCCATCGCCTCAATCTTATCAATTCAGGTGCCGTTGATCTTGCAGGTGCATGCTCGGGCTTTCTCTATGCACTGACGCTCGCAGATGGTTTCGTGCGCACGCACAAGCGGCCCGTTCTTGTCATTGCCGCCAACATTCTGAGCCGACGTATCAACCCGGCCGAACGTGCAAGTGCGGTGCTTTTTGCGGATGCTGCCGGTGCTGTCGTTCTGGTTCCATCCAATGACATAGGCAAGGGTCTGCTTGGTATGGATTTGGCTTCGGATGGTAGTCACTACGATTTGATTTCCATCCCCGCCGGCGGTTCGAAGAGGCCGTTTTCGCCGCATATGGCGCACGACGAAAGCCTGATGACCATGCATAACGGCAAGGAAATGTTCGCGCAGGCGGTACAGATGATGACCGGTTGTGCTGAACGGGCGATGGCGAATGCCGAACTCTATCCGGCTGATATAGACAGGTTCGTGCCGCATCAGGCCAATACGCGTATTTTTGATGTCGTCAGTGAAAAGCTTGGCATCGAATCTTGCCGAACAGTGCGCACCATCACCGAGTACGGAAATTCATCAGCAGCGACAATTCCACTTTCTCTGTCGATTGCAAATGGGGATCGCCCCTTCATATCCGGGGAAAAACTACTCCTGACCGCAGCTGGCGCTGGATTAACGGGCGGTGCCGTTGTTTGGGGTGTTTAGAGGGTGATGAAAACATAACTACAGATCAAACAGAGCCCTCACATAAATGCCAACCCGCCATGTTCTCGGTGATGTCCAGAGTTCGGATTAACCTAGCAAACGCTACGGCAACGCTCAAGGCAGACATCGAGCACTTCACTCGGGTCACGCTTCCACCAATCATCAACGGAATCCCCAACGATCACAAGGCAGGATCGATTTCCGCCGCAAGCTGGGTGTGAAGGTTCAAGTGCCAGCTTCATGCCAGCGGCACGGTTGGATCGAGCATTGCATGAAATCCTTTTGGTCTCTCGCCGCGACTTGTGACATGGCGCGGGAAGCTGCCAATGCAGAATGACAGATTCATCACAGGAGAGCGCCCGGCTCGCCATCAGGATGATCCTGCCACAAACAAAGCCGGTGCTTCGCGTGCGTTTGATCCGTCTGGTTCACAAAAGCTCAAATCGCCAGGTGTTCAAACAGTCGAGCCACCGCTTCTGCGCCTGGATCGATATGCCCCTCCAGCTGCTTGGCATTGATATAGACCGCGCGCCCCGCGTTGGCCCGTACGAATGTCGCCGTCAGATTAGCCCCCGCCCGTGCTGCCTTGGCAGCAGATTGCAAGCTTACGTCAAGAGCATCGAGCGCCGGAGCGAGCGCATCCACCATCGTCCTGTCTCCCGCGCGGGCGCCGCCAATTTCCTGCATGCGTATGAGTCCAGCCTTCAGCGCATCGTTCAGGGTCAGGCCGCTGGAAGCACCCTCACCTGCGGCTGTGAAGAAAATGGCAAGAAGGACACCTGATGAGCCCCCCATCGTCTGGCTGAGTTCCTGACCAATTGCGCGCAACAATTGTGCATGATCAGCTAGAGGTAAACGATCAATCGCTTTTATTAATGCTCGTGCAGCCCCCGCCAATGTGGAACCCGTGTCTCCATCACCAGACTTGGCATCCAGGGCATTCAGATCCTGCTCCGCAGAAATGAGCATGTCACAGCAATTGAAAAGGAATTTCCGTGTTTGATCATGCTGTGATGGAAGAGGTGCGATAGGCGTCAGACCGTCCGGCATTGGCATAATTACTATGGGTGTTACCTGCGAAAGACCTGGCCATGCAGCCAACGATACCGCTTCGCCCAAAGCATCCAGATCCGCCTCCTCCGCGGGATAAACGGAAACGGAAAACCCGCGCATGTCGAGGGAGGTCATCATGGCCGCCGGTCCGACAATGTGTGAAAGACTTTTACCGAGCGATGAATTGACGAGTTCATGAACCAGAACCGACATTTCGAGAACCGAGGTCCCGCCGAGATTGTTAATAAGCGCAACATGCGGCTTGTCATCCATCGCTGCCGCGAGCTTGCGTACAACCGCGTCCATTGCCGTTCTGGCGTCAGAATAAACGATCTGCTCTACGCCCGGCTCGCCGTGTATGCCGAGGCCGAGTTCAGCCATTCCTGCCGGGATGCGGTTCTCTTTGGATGATCCGGGCACCGTGCAGGTGTCAAGCGACATGCCGATGCTCTTTGTGCTGGAAATGACCCGCCGGGCCGCAACCGTGATGGCCTCCAGGGTTGCACCGCGTTCAGCCATCGCACCGGCAATCTTGTGCACAAACAGTGTTCCGGCAATTCCGCGCGCCTGAGGCAAATCCGGCAGAGCGATATCGTCATCCACGATGACCATGTTCACATTGAGCCCGAAGCCTCGCGCACGCTCTGCAGCAAGACCGAAATTGAGCCGGTCACCGGTATAATTCTTGACGATAAGAAGACAACCGGCTGGTCCTGTCACCGCTAGGATACCCGCCAGAACCGCATCGACACTTGGTGATGCAAACACGTCGCCGCATACCGCTGCGGTTAGCATGCCTGCTCCGACAAAGCCCGCATGGGCAGGTTCATGGCCTGATCCTCCGCCCGAAACCAATGCGACCTTGGACTTGTCCCAATCATTGCGAATGATCACACGAATGTGCGGAAAGCCATCAAGGCGTGCAAGCTTACTGCGCGAGGCGGACAAAATGCCGTCAATAGCCTCCGTAACAACATTTTCTCTTTTGTTGATGAACTGTGCCATTGAAAACTTCCTTATCGTCAGGTGGGATTGATGGCCGAGGATGGCTTTGCTTACAACAATGTAGACCACGCTGCGAATGGTTCGTGCAGCCGCAGCGGTAGTGTTGCGTTCCTATCATCAGGCCCGCTTTTCAATACCCGACCCTTCACACGGTTCGGCTTCATAACGGGATAAAGACAGCGACCTTGTTTTTGACATAGCGAATGGTGTTGAAGGCACATATGTCATTCATTGAGTATAGGGTATCCAGAAAATACGAGGCACATTGTGATGGACCAAAGGCCGTTGAGCATGGCGTTGAGGTTGATGTATTTTTCCAGCAGCTTCGTTTTCGCAATCCTGATAACGATTGGATTGTCGGTTGCGTGTCTTGGGGCACTGTCCAATTCTGCGCTGAATAAAATTGACGTTGGCGGCCTGGTTGTTGGGATGCTGCTGGTATGTGCGCTCCTCGTTGCTGGATGCTGGCTTGCATATCTTCCACTTCGCCGGCACCCCAGACTTGTCCGAGCGGCCGCCTCTGCTTTCGGTCTTGCGGTCGTTATATCCCTTGTTCTCATCGTTTTGATTGACTGGGGTTAAGTGAAAGGCCGTGCACCAGTCATTTCATGGCGATAATGTGTCTTCCATCATGCTTTGACATCAATGATCCCGCACCTGAACTGTAACTTCGAATATCCGGTTGACGGCGGCCATGACTTCATCAGGAACGAAAATCTGGACAGTCCGGCATCAGGTCGCGATCGACCGTCTCGCAACTCTGATTGAGATAATTTCCCCAGTTTTTATGAACGCAGCGCCTTGAATGTCATCGGGCTATCCTTTGACTTGATATGATTGAGCCAGCGCCCGTACAGCATCCGCTCCCACCGCAAGTATGCGATCCGACAACACCGTTCCTTCCACTGCTCGTGCCATTTGAAGCGTGCCGACGAACATGGCGTAGATAGCCAGAACAGCACCTTCAGGATCCCGCGTCTGCGGTGGAAGCCCAGCTGACATTTGCCGTACCATGGCCAGTAATCTGTCGGTATAGAGCTGGCGCGTATCGGCCGGCTGACGGGCAAGTTCGGGCAACAAGGCAGCGGAAGCGCAACCGTCTCCGGGATTGTCCCGATGCTCCGGTGAAAGATAAGTGGCTATGACGAGTTCTAGACCACCTGATGCCAATGCCTTGAGCAATTTCTCTGCCTGACCTTCCAGCGCATCCGCCACGCACTCGCGCACAAGCTCCGCTTTCGAATCAAAATGTGGATAGAAGGCTCCGTTCGTTAGTCCAGCGTCGCTCATTATACTCGCAAGCCCGGTCGCGGCGATACCATCATCACGAAACCGCTCGCTTGCGACTTCCATTATCCGGCGACGAGATGTGTCTTTTCGCCCTTTCTCATATCGCATGATTTAACACAGCTCCATCAATTAAATTATAGTCATAATATCATTAACGCTACATAATACAATCTACTATCGGATGCCGCGCGCTGTTGAACTGCAGAACCGTCAGGATGCAGACAGACGAGATACGTGTGCACGCCGCGTACCGTCTTTCGGCGCAGCGGATGGCAGGCGGCAGATGATTGTTTGGCTCCCGTCACGGCGAGTTTGCCCAGAGCTCTACGGTGTACAAACGCGTCAATTCGCGAGAATGCCACTGCGTATTTGCCACATTATTTTTTTCGATTGTAGTATGATCATAATTTGATATTATGCCCATACTGCAATGACGCCGCAGTCTATCTATTGATCATACGTCGACCCTTAAGGAGGGTTATAAAATGACACGTTTACTCCTCGCCGCAGGTATGGCCCTTTCTCTCGCCGCCTGTTCAACAACGGGTGGCCAGACATCTGAAACGCATTACAAATCCAATGCAGGGTTTCCCGTCCGTGCCGACAGCCAGAACAAGAAAATTAACACGAAAAGCAAGGTGGAGACACTCGCCGCCGCACCCCGCCTTGGTTTCGCCGGTTTTTCAGGAACGCAAATAGCCGTAGGTATAAACTAGGTGAAATCGAGGTGCCGGTTGAACGAAAAGCCCTGACGTAATTCGGGGCCTTTTCCTCGTTCAGAAGAACAGCTGGCATGGCTCATCCCTCAGAACCCGACCAGGCTGGGTGAGGTTACCGTGATATCGCCGGGACTACGGTGTTCCTGAAGATTTTGCCGAGCAACGGCTGCTTGCAAAATCTGAGAAATCAACATGACTTTTGCCGTGGCTTTCCTACCCGATCAAGATCGGAAAGAAATTCTAGTCAACACACCAAGGATATGTTGCTGGACTGGTAAAATTGAGCCGCCTAGCCTCGCCGGGAATGAAACTCTCGGAGATGCGCCACGAATGACCAAGCCCGACAATCCGGATTTTTCGGCACAGGAAACGTTGCGCCTCATCGGCGAAGCGCCCGTAAACTGGGTTCCGGATATCAGGGGTATCGATCACAACGTTACGATCATTGGTGGCGGGCAGACAGGTGCGACCTTTGCCTTTGCGCTGCGGCGTGCTGGCATTGGCAAAGTCAATGTCATTGATGCCGCTGACGATGAGAGCCACGCCGGCGTTTGGCTGACGCGGGCACGCATGAACAAGTTGAGAACACCAAAAAGTCTTGCTGGACCGGAGCTCGGCCTGTCCGGCCTTTCCTTTCAATCCTGGTATGAAGCCCGGCGTGGTGCCGAAGCCTATGCTTCCTTTGACCGAATTTCCCGGATCGATTGGGCTGACTATCTCAAATGGTACCGCAACTTTCTCGGGATCAAGATTCGTTACGCAACAAAGCTGTTGCAGATCGAACCGGCGGACGGTCACTTTCGCCTGCATCTTGACGTTGCAGGCAGGCACCACATTGAAATGACACGTAAAATCGTCCTTGGAAACGGCGTTGGTGGTGCCGGCGGCGCCTATGTTCCACCTGCATTGTCCAGTCTTCCAAAAACGCACCTTGCTCACACGTCGGAGGTGATTGATTTTACCGGACTGAAGGGCAAATCCATCGCTGTTGTCGGATCTGCTGCATCCGCATTTGACGCTGCGGCAACCGCTCTGGAGAACGGTGCGGCTAATACCCATCTCTTTGCCCGTCGTGCATCGATTGCCAACGTCCCGATCAATCGCGTTCGCGGTTATCCCGGTGCCTACGACAATTATCCGCATCTTCCCGATGCCATCCGCTGGAAGCAGGCGTTGCGCTTTCGGGCCGCGGGATCAACCCCGCCACCCGATGCCATAGAACGCGTTGTCAGGCAGTCGAACTTCCATCTGCATCTTGGCGCGCCATGGGACGTCGCCGATGTTCGCGAGGGAAAGGTTGTCACGCAAATACACGGGCAAACGTTCGATTTCGACTTCGTGATCGCCGGAACCGGCTATTTTGCTGATCCGGCAGCGCGTCCGGAACTGGTTGCGTTTGCCGACAAGATCAGGTTGTGGCGTGACCAATATAGCCCGGCTGCCGACGAGCGGGATTCCTCGCTTGAAGCCCATCCCTATCTGGGTCTCGCGCATGAGTTTCTTGAAAAAGTGCCGGGACAAGCCCCCTATCTGAAAGACATTCACGTCTATAACCCTGCTGGTTTTGTCAGCTTCGGTCTGCCGATCGGCGACGTACCCAGTATTCGGCGCGATGTTCCTGCCGTGGTCGCCCGTATCAGCCGCGATCTTTTTCTGGCCGACCTCGATCATCACGAAAAACGGATCACTGGCTCTGTTGATCCGGAATTTTCCGAACAGCTTTATGCCTCGGCCATCTGGCAGGCCGAGACCATTGCTGCGGAATAGACCTCTTCAAAAAACCGAAAGAACAACATGTCATTCGAACCCGATCTATCAGACCCGTTTGTTGCAAAGGCTGTTGAACTGCGAAGAGTGTTCGATCATGACGCTGTGGAGCGGGACAAAGCTGGCGGGCAACCGCTGGAGCAAATACGCCTGCTGAAGGAAAGCGGTCTGCCTTCCGCTCAGATCAGCAAAGAATACGGCGGACAAGGAGCTTCCTGGCTGTCCATCCTGCGTGTCGTGCGCGAATTTGCCCGAACAGACGGTTCGCTGGCACACCTTTTTGGCTATCACCACCTGCCTCTCAACGGCGTTTATTTCCGCGGGTCGGAAGCCCAGAAAGAGAACCTGCTTCGCCGCTCTGCCCGCGAAAACTGGGTCTGGGGCAATTCCGGCAATGCCATGTCCAAATCTTCCTCCGGCCAGCGCGATGGCAGTGGCTGGGTAATCAATGGCTTTCGTCCCTTTTCTTCCGGCTCACACATTGCCGACTATCTGCAAATCTCATGGGAGAACGAAAAAGGCCAACGCCTCTCGGCTGTCCTTCCCGCTGATCGCGAAGGTATCGTGATTGAAGATGATTGGGACGGTATCGGCCAGCGCCAGACTGGCAGCGGCACGGTGACATTCAACAATGTCCGTGTGGACGACGCCGAACTCATCGGTTCACCCGACGTGCCGTTGACACCATTTGCTTCACTGACTTCGTTGTTTCAGCAAAGCGTGTTGTTGAATGTCTTCGTCGGCAGTGCCCAGGGCGCACTGAGCGAAGGCCGCGACTATACCAACGACACATCGCGCCCCTGGGTTTATTCAGGCGTTGAAAAACATGCCGACGACCCGTGGATCAAGCGAAAATACGGAGAACTTTACATCCGCACTCTGGCTGCAACGGAACTGGCTGATATTGCCGCCCGCAGCCTTGATGCAGCCTATAATGAAGGCGAGGCCTTGACCCTAGAACAGCGCGGGCTGACTGCCATCGATCTGGCTACCGCGAATGTCTACGCAGGTGATGTCGGGCTCGAGGTTTCCAGTGAAATTTTCGAAGTCATGGGCGCACGGTCAGCCACCAAAGCCAACGGCTTTGATCGCTTCTGGCGCAACGTACGCACGCATTCTCTGCACAATCCCGCCGAATACAAGAAGCGCACCATCGGAACCTGGCTTCTGTCCGGCGAGTTTCCAACGCCCGCAATGTATCGCTGATAAAGGATCGCCCAATGGCCAAGCGCAAAGACCAGATCAAACTCGGCGCATTTCTACTTTTCACTGGCCATCACGTGGCTGCGTGGCGTCATCCGCAAGCATCCGTCGGCGTTAATTTCGAGAACTATATCGAACTGGCCAAGTTAGCTGAAAATGCGAAGTTTGATGCGATCTTTTTCGCAGACGGCGTTGCCGCCCGGCTGAAGGATATTGAAGCGGCCAGCCGCAAAGCGCATAGCGGCGTCTATCCTTTCGAGCCGATTACACTCCTGTCCGCTCTTTCATCCGTGACGAAAAACATCGGCCTCATCGCAACCGCATCGACCAGCTATTCCGATCCATTCAATCTCGCACGGCAGTTTGCGTCGCTGGACCGCTTGAGCGGCGGCCGTGCAGGCTGGAATCTCGTCACCTCATCGGACCCTGAGGCAGCCTTCAATTTTGGCCATGACGGCCATATCCTCCATGCAGACCGCTATGAGCGTGCACAGGAATTTGCCGATGTTGTGCTGGGTTTGTGGGATAGCTGGGAAGACGATGCCTTTCCGCGTGACAAAGCCAGTGGGCAATATTTCAATCAGGAAAAACTGCATGTTCTCGATCACCGCGGCAAGCATTTCAAAGTACGTGGTCCACTCAATCTTCCACGTTCCCCGCAAGGTCATCCTGTCGTCGTGCAAGCCGGAGCTTCAGAGGCAGGCAAGGAACTTGCAGCGCGCACAGCCGAGGCCATTTTTGCCGCACAGATCACACTTGAGGAAGCAACCGCCTATTACGCCGATGTCAAGGGACGTCTGGGCAAATACGGTCGGACACCGGACGATTTGAAGATTCTCCCCGGGATTTTTCCGGTGGTGGGAAGAACCCAAGCCGAAGCCCAGGAAAAATTTGAACAGTTGCAAGACCTGATTCAACCTGAGGTCGGTCTCAATCTGGTATCAGCGCTCGCGGGTGGGGTTGATCTGAGCGCCTACCCGCTTGACGGGCCAGTACCAGCAGATCTTCCGGAAACCAATGCCGGCAAGAGCCGTCAGAGTTTGGTTCTTGATCTGGCACGGCGGGAAAACCTGACGATCCGGCAGCTCTATCTGCGTGTCGCCGGAGCGCGCGGCCATTGGCAGGTGGTTGGTACACCCGAACATATTGCTGACGTTCTGGAAGAACGTTTTGAGAATTACGGCGCTGACGGTTTCAACATCATGGCGCCGGTGATGCCTGGCGGGCTCGCAGATTTCATCGAGCTGATTGTGCCGGAGCTGCGCCGTCGCGGACTTTTTCGCACGGAATATGAAGGCAAGACCCTGCGCGAAAATCTGGGGCTGAAACGCCCCGCCAACCGTTTCACTCAGGCAGCCAGTGCGGCCGCAGAATAAACATAGAGCAGAGAGTAAAGACATGAGCCGTGACAAGCTGTTTCTGATCGAACCGGGGTTCGCCGATCCCAACCGGCCCGGCGAAGTTTTTGTGTGCCCCTATTGCAATGCCATCGAAGGGCTGCTTGCCAGCTTTCCGCAGTTTGCAACCAGTATCGACATCGAGCGCGTTCCGTTTGCGCGCCCCCGCGAAAAGGTGATCGAGGTCGTGGGTGAGACCAATCAAGGACTTCCAGTGCTGGTCCTTGGCGACAACGTACCCGATGACGCCACGCATCACGATGGTGTTGCATTTGTCAGCAGCACCGGCCGTATCCTTGACCTGCTTACGGATCGCCATGGCTTTCCACGCATACACAATTGATCCGGAGCAGCAATGATATTTGAGCCCGACACCACCAATCCCTACATCGCTGCAGCTGTCGACCTGCGCAAGATCTTTGCCCTCGACGCAATCGAACGCGACCAGGCCGGAGGCCGACCGGCGGAGCAGATTCGTCTGTTGAAAGAAAGCGGACTTCTCACCATTCTTATCCCAAAGCAGTTTGGCGGTGCCGGTGAGCCCTATTCCACAGCACTCAAGATTACACGTGAGTTCGCCAAGGTCGACGGATCGCTCGGGCACATCTACGGCTATCATTTCAGTCCGATCCAGAATGCGATCACCGGCGGTATCAATGACCAATCCGCAGATATTTTACGGCGTTCAGCGGCCGGAAACTGGTTCTGGGGTAATACCACAAACAGCTTTTCCAAGAGTTTGTTTGGCCGACGTGATGGCGAATGGACCATTCTCAACGGCTTTCGTCCTTTTGCCTCCGGTTCCCATGTTGCGGACTATCTGACCGTTGCGTGGGAAGATGAAAAATCGAACGAGCGCAACTTTGCGCATATCCCCGCCGAACGGGAGGGAATTACCATTGCCGGCGACTGGGACGGTATAGGACAGACGCAAACCGGCAGCGGGCGCGTGCTCTACAAGGACGTGAAAGTGCACGAGAGCGAGATCGTACCGGGACGGGCAAACTCGACCGACCCTATCCGCTTGCTCACGCCGTTGCAGCAACAAAGCGTTCTCCTGAATGTTTTCATCGGCACTGCCCAAGGCGCCTTGCTTGCAGCACGCGATTATACGATTCACCATTCGCGGCCATGGATGTATTCGGATGTTGGCCGGCACATCGATGATCCATGGATCAAACGGCAATACGGGGAGTTGTGGATCAAGACACAGGCAGCAACCGCACTCGCCGACAGAGCGCTGAGGGTAGTTGACGAGGCCTATGCACGTGGACCGGAACTGACCGCAGACGAGCGTGGCAAAGCTGCAATTGCAATCGCTTCGGCCAATGTCCTGGCTGGAAAGGTTGCGCTTGAGGTGACGACCGAGATCTTTGAAGTGATGGGTGCCCGCTCTGCAGTGCGCAAGCAGGGGTTCGACCGGTTCTGGCGCAACGTGCGCATCCATACCCTGCACAATCCTGCAGAGTATAAAACGCGCAACGTGGGGACCTGGTATCTGACGGGTGACTATCCCGAACCCGGGATTTTCCAATGACCGCGCGTGAGCTGCACCTGAATGTAAACATTCTGCATTCGGGCTTTTCCCCGGCGGCGTGGCGGATGGATGGCAGTGATCCCCGTGCCTCCTTCGATATCAATCACTATATAAACATCGCAAAGACTGCCGAGCGCGGAACCTTTGATGCTATTTTTCTCGCCGATCAGGCCGCAATTTCGGATCGAGTGGACTTCCGTCCACTGACATCGCTCGAGCCGACCATCGTACTCGCCACAGTTGCCGCGCACACGGATCGTATCGGGCTCATCGCAACCGCGTCCACCACCTATAACGAGCCCTATAACATCGCCCGGCGTTTTGCGACGCTCGATCATGCGAGCAATGGGCGCATTGGCTGGAACATTGTTACCAGCGCCGATCTGCCCCAGAGCCGCAACTTTGGTCTGACAAAGCCCGTTGAACATAGCCAACGTTACCAACGGGCCGCAGAATTTGTCGATATCGTCAAGGCGTTGTGGGACAGTTGGGAAGATGACGCATTTATCGGCGATGTCTCAACAGGACAGTTTGTCGACGTATCCAAGGTGCATCCCATTGCGCACAACGGACCCCATTTCTCCGTGCATGGACCACATAACATACCGCGGCCGCCGCAAGGTCACCCGGTTCTGATCCAGGCCGGAGGATCAGACGATGGCCGGGAACTGGCGGCGCGTCATGCGGAAGCGGTATTTTCAGCCTCGCAGTCCTTCGAGGAAGCACTCGATTATGCGCGCGATCTGAAATCCCGCGCGGCCAGACTTGGACGCTCGCCCGACGGACTGCTTGTGCTTGCGGGCCTTGCCACCATTATCGGCAGCACGGAGGAAGAAGCAAAGCGGCGGCAGGAAGAACTCTGGGAACTGATCCCGCTGGAATACAGTCTGACCCGACTGTCAGGTGTGCTGCAGATCGATCGTGAACGACTGAAACTGGACGAACCGCTGCCCGTCGATATCCCATTGCCACCCGATGGCGGGCATACCTTTTTCAAGGCAACGCTTGCCTTTGCCCGGCGCGGCAACTTGACCGTGCGCCAACTGATCCGCGCGCTGAATGGTAGCACGGGGCACCGAACGATTGTCGGTACGCCGGAGGCCATAGCAGATGATATCGAAGCCTGGTTTCGTGCCGGGGCTGCTGATGGATTCAATCTGATGCCAGATGTGCTGCCGAGCGGTTTTGACGTCTTTGTTGACCACGTCGTGCCAATCCTCCGGCGACGCGGTCTCTTCCGTTCACACTATGAAGGCCGCACACTGCGCGAGCACCTGGGCCTGGCTCGTCCTGCCAATCCCTATTCGACGGCGGCGGCCGAATAGGCGCTTGCGATCTTTGATCGACGGATATTTCCCCCTGGTGCGGTTTATTCTGCGGCAACAATAGCGAGGGATTGAGCCGGAAAAGGCGCAGCGATCTGTTCGATTGTTCTTAGTGCCCGCGCCTCGGCACCAAGCCAGTTACGGAAGCGCTCGACGCGGGAACGCTTTGCTTTGTGTGCTGTCGTCGCGAAGTAATAGGAAAATTCGACCGGTTGCGGCGTACCGAAGGGGCTGACCAAGCGACCGGCAGCAATATCCGCTTCCGCCAGACGCAATTTGCCCAGCCCGATACCTTGGCCGGCAATCGCAGCGTCAAGCACCAGCGATGATTGACTGAGACGAAAGCCATTCCCTGAAAGGGTCCCGGAAATACTTTCGGATCGGGACCACTCTGTCCAGTTTGGACAGGATGAATCGTGTTCAGGTCCCTCCTCATGCAAAAGCGGCACGCTCTGCAACGCGCCCGATCCGCGGTAAAGTCCATGGTGCTGGGCAAAAGCCGGACTGCATACCGGAAGCACCGCTTCCGAAAAGAGCCTGTCCACCACAAGTCCGGGATAAGCACCCGTTCCATAACGGATAACGCAATCCGTTTCTTCACCCTCGAGATCAGCCAACTGGGTTGATGCATCGACCAGCACCTCCAGATCAGGCGCTGCCCGTCGCAAGGCATCAAGTCGAGGTATGAGCCACTTGCTGGCAAAGGACGGAGCGACAGACACCTTTATCGGCGCATCGTGGTCACTTGTCACAAGCCGCGCCACCGACTCGAGCACCGCATCGAATGCGTCCGTCAGACCCGGCATCAGGGTGTTCCCGGCCTCCGTCAGTTGCAACTGGCCCCGAGTCCGATGGAAGAGCGCCTTGCCAAGATGATCTTCAAGCAGTCTGATCTGCTGACCAATCGCGGCAGAAGTCACGTGCAGTTCCTCGGCAGCTCGTGTGAAACTCAGATGCCGTGCTGTTGCCACGAAAGCGCGGAGAGACGTCAATGGCGGGAGCCTCGCCAGCGTCGGCGGTAGTGGTTTGGGCCTTTTGTGATGCAAATCGCTCATGTGTACATTGCAACACAAATACGCTCCCAAGGACGAGAGCAGTGATTGCTTAAGCAGGGATCGCCGGGCAATTTTCTTCGCTCTTCGAGACGACAATCTAGAAACCAAATCTAAAAACGGCAAAACCCAAGATGCAGCCGCGATTTTGTTTTTCGTATTGGCTGCCGCATTTCATTCTAGCTGCCCCGCAAGATCCTCCCCTCTCCGTTACGTGATCGCACTGCTGAGTAGAATTTCTTCACTGTATAAAGTCGTTCTTCTTTCTCCTTAAAGAAAAACATTCTTCCGCTTTGAAAGTGCCCATCGGATCATCCGGAAACTGCGCCACGCCACATCATGGCTGCAGCAGAAGCCTGAATGCCTGGAGCACTGAAATGACGATCAACCGCCGCGAATTCCACCAGCTCTTACTTCTTGCCAGCGCCAGCCTTGGCCTTTCTTCCACGCTTGCCATCGCAGCGGATAAAGCGCCTGTCGCAGGCGGAACACTTAACTGGCTGTATTATCCGGATCCCTCTGCATTGATCGCCATAAACACGTCCTCCGGAACTGGACAGGCCATAGGTCCGAAGGTGAATGAGGGGCTGCTTACGTTCGATTATGACCTTAATCCCAAACCGCTATTAGCAACAGAATGGTCGATCAGCGATGATGGGCGGCGCTATCAGTTCAAACTGCGTCAAGGCGTTAAATGGCATGACGATAAGGATTTCACCGCCGATGACGTGGCGTTTTCCATCCTGCGGCTGAAGGAAGCCCATCCACGTGGCCGTATCACCTACCAGAATGTAACCGCAGTCGAGACACCTGATCCGCATACGGCGGTCATTGTGCTTTCAGCACCGGCGCCTTTTCTTCTGACCGCGCTTGGCAGCTCTGAATCGCCAATCGTACCAAAGCATGTGTACGAGACGTTCAAGCCGGAAGTTCAGCCAAAGCTCGCCCAGGTCATTGGCACGGGGCCGTTTATCCTGAAAGAATGGGTGCCCGGCAGCCATCTGATCTTCGACAGGAATCCCAACTATTGGGACGCTCCCAAACCATATCTTGATCGGGTTGTACTGCACGTCATTCTTGATCCTGCAGCACGTGCTGCCGCTTTGGAAACAGGCGAGATCGATATTGGTGCCAACCCCGTGCCGCTGGCGGATATCGAACGCCTGAAATCCAATCCCAATCTTGTCATCGACACCACGACCTACGCTTACGCCGGTCCGCAGCAGCAGCTGTTCTTCAATCTCGAGAATGAGATCGTCAACAATAAATCCGTTCGCAAGGCAGTCGCTCACGCCATCAACCTGCAAGCGCTCGTTGATATCGCGTTGTATGGCTATGGCCAGGTTTCACCCAGCCCTATCAGCGTAGCGCTGTCCAAGTTCAATGATCCGAGCATCAAACCGCATGCTTTTGATCCGAAGCAGGCGGAAAAGCTGCTGGATGAATCGGGATATCCACGCAAGGCAAATGGAGCACGGTTCAAGGTCCGTATCGCGTACAATCCGTTCCTCACACCTGCCTATGCCGACTTCATCAAGTCTTCGCTGGCAGCAGTAGGGATCGAAGGTGAAATTCTCAGGCTGGATCTCGCGACCTATTTGAAGACTGTCTACACCGACCGTGCATTTGACCTGACAGTGGAGTCGCTTTCCAACACGTTCGATCCATCTCTCGGCGTGCAGCGCGCCTACTGGTCGAAGAATTTCAAGATCGGCCTGCCCTTCTCCAATGCCAGCCATTACGCCAATGCGGAGGTGGACCGTCTCTTGGAAGCTGCTGCCGTCGAACCCGACGAAGCCAAACGGCGCGACCTCTTCTTCAAGTTCCAGGCCATCATCCACGAGGAGCTACCGGCGATCGATCTGGTTGCAGCGGGAAGCCAGATCGTGGCGAGTCGCAAGGTCAGGAATTTTGCTCCGGGAGCCGAAGGCATCAACAACAGTTTTGGCGACGTCTGGCTCGACGCCAGCGCCTGACGGGGAATGCACATGACTATCAATCGACGCCGGTTCAATCAGTTACTGCTATTGTCGGGAGCGAGCATGTCGCTCCCGGCCGCTGCTTTTGCCGAGGTGACTCCCATAGCCGGAGGTACACTTAATTTCATTCTCGAAACGGAACCGGGCGCCCTTGTTGCAGTCACGACTACAGACAATGTGACGAAGGTAAGCGCCAAGATCACCGAGGGTCTCCTTGCCCATGATTTCGATCTTAATCCGCAACCGCAGCTGGCGACGGAATGGATCGTGAGTGATGATGGTCTCCAGTACACATTCAAGCTGCGCCAAGGGGTGAAATGGCATGACGGTAAAGACTTCACATCGGAGGATGTCGCCCACTCCATTCTGCTGCTGAAGGAACATCATCCGCGCGGGCGCGGCACTTTCGCTCCCGTAGAAGCGGTCAGAACTCCGGATGCCCACACCGCTGTGATCGTTTTGAGCCGGCCGGCTCCTTATCTATTGCGTGCTTTTTATGCGGACGAGTCGCCCATCGTGCCCAAACACCGGTACGAGGATAAAAAACCGGCTGAAAGTCCCAACGCAACGGCACCCGTTGGTACAGGTCCATTCAGATTCGTGGAATGGGTTCGGGGCTCCCATATCATTCTCGATCGCAATCCTGACTATTGGGATAATCCCAAACCCTATCTCGACCGTATCATTTTCCGGGTGATCACGGATGCCTCGGCGCGCGCAATCGCCTTTGAGACAGGCGAAGCGGATCTCGGCAGCGACAGCACGATACCGCTCAGCGAAATAGAGCGGATCAGGGAACTGCCGCATATCTCGACCGTGAGAAAAGGCTACAGTTTCGCGGCGGGCGTCAGGCGGATCGAGTTCAATCTGGATAACCCATATTTCAAAGAGAAAAAGGTTCGGCAGGCCGTAGCCCACGCCATCGATCGGGAGGCGATCAAGAACACCATCTGGTATGGTTTCGGCGAGGTGATTTATGGTCCGATCAGTCCTGCGCTCACCGACTTTTTTACCACTGACCTGCCGACCTATCCCTACGATACAACCAAAGCAGAGGCATTGCTTGACGAAGCCGGCTTTCCGCGCGGAACAGACGGTATCAGGTTCAAGGTCTTCCACGACTACCGTCCCTGGAATGAAGGCGACAAGCGCACCGGCGAATATCTCAAACAGGCTTTGGGTGTGATCGGTATTACCGTGAATGTTCGGGCGCAGGACATGGCGAGTTACGTCAAGCGTGTTTACACCGATCGGGATTTTGATTTCACCAGCAACTCCATGACGAACTCTTTTGATCCGGTGATCGGCGTTCAACGGCTCTACTGGTCGAAGAATTACAAACCAGGCGTGCCGTTTTCCAATGGCTCACACTACAACAATCCGGAAGTGGACCGGTTGCTTGAGGCAGCTGCGGTGGAAGTTAACCGTCAGACGCGATTGCAGTACTACCGCGACTTCCAAAAACTGGTCGCTGCCGATCTGCCGGATATTTCCTTCCTAAGCCAGTCCTATCTGACCATCGCTAACAACCGAGTGGCAAATCACACGACTGGAGCAACCGGAATCTCCGGAAATCTGGCTCAGGCCCACCTTCTCCAGCGTATTTAATGCGGCATATTTCAGGAAAGATGCAATGACTATCAATCGACGCCTGTTCAATCAGATGCTGATGCTCAGCGCTGCAAGCATCACCCTTCCCGCAGTAAGTCTTGCCGAGACGGAACAACCCGTACCGGGAGGAACCCTGAATTTTGTCGTGGTACCGGAACCGCCAACCATCCTCGCTCTTGCCCATACCGCCGGCGGAACACAAAAGGTCAGCCCGAAGATCACAGAGGGACTGTTGACCTATGATTTCGATCTGAAGCCAAAACCGCAATTGGCAACTGAATGGTCGGTGAGCGACGACGGGCTCAACTACACATTCAAGCTTCGATCAGGGGTCAAATGGCATGACGGTAAAGATTTTTCTTCTGCCGACGTTGCTTATTCCATTGAGCTGTTGAAGCAGGTGCACCCCCGAGGGCGTGGAACATTTGCCAACGTCGCGTCGGTTGAAACTCCCGATCCGCTGACTGCGATTATACATCTATCAAAACCGGCACCCTATCTGCTGCAAGCCCTCTATGCAGCGGAGTCGCCGATCGTCCCCAAACATATTTACGAAAACACCGACGCAACAACCAATCCCAATGCGAATGCTCCCGTTGGGACAGGTCCGTTTATCTTCAGGGAGTGGGTACGCGGTTCGCACATCATCCTCGAACGAAACCCGAATTATTGGGATCCGGGCAAACCCTATCTCGACAAAGTTGTCGTACGCTTTGTGCCCGACGGCGCAGCTCGTGCCGCGGGTTTTGAAACCGGTGAGTTTGATATCGGCGGTGACAATCCAATTCCGTTGAATGATCTGGAACGGCTAAAGCAGCTCCCGAACATCGGTACCGAGACAAAGGGGTACGAGGCACGAGGCGACCAGACTCAACTTATCCTCAATCTCGACAATGAATATCTGAAAGATGTCCGTGTCCGGCGCGCCATTGCCCATTCAATTGATATCAATGTCGTGCTGAATACGATTTGGTATGGCTACGGACAAGTCTCGCCCTCGCCAATCAGCGTACTCCTTCCGCGCTATCATGACAGTTCCATCCAGCCGTATCCTTTTGATCTGGACAAAGCCAAGGTGCTTCTTGATGAAGCCGGCTACAAGACGGCGGCCAATGGCATACGGTTCACCCTTCGCCTGACACACAACTCATACAATGATGGTTTCAAGCGGGTGGCGGAATATCTGCGTCAAAACCTCGCCAAGATCGGTATCGATGCGAAGATCGATTCCTATGATTTCTCAACCTACATCAAAACTGTCTACACCGACCGCGCCTTTGACCTGACAGCAGAGTATCTCGGAAATCAGTTCGACCCGACGCTCGGTGTGCAACGTGTTTACTGGTCAAAGAATTTCAAGATCGGCCTGCCCTTCTCCAATGCCAGCCATTATGCCAATCCTGAAGTCGATAGATTGCTGGAGGCGGCTTCCGTCGAAATTGACGACGGAAAGCGCAAGGAACAGTTCAATGCATTCCAGAAGATCGTTGCCGATGAAGTACCGGTCATCAACCTCATCGCGCTCGACAATGTCACCGTGTTCAACACACGGGTGAAAAACCACACAACCAGCGCAGAAGGGACACAATCCAACTTTGCCGACGTCTATATCAGGAATGCATAGGCGGAGAGCGGCATCAGGAGCCTTCAGGATGCTGCCGCCCGTTTCATGGAGACCTTCGACAAAAGGCGTTCGGCAAGTGCAATTGCCTGCGCCAGCTGTTCAGTGATTGAGCTCGATTCCCACGCGACACCCCGCAATGGGTGGCCGATAGCGTGAAGATTGCCATGAACCTGTCCGTTCGCATTGATCACAGCGCCATTTGACGTTGCATCGATACCAAAACCAGTTCCGTGCGGCCGCACCTCGCCACTGGCAAGCAGATACCGAATGAATGGGTCGGGTATCTTCCGCCAATCGTGCTGCTGATGCCCCCGGCAGTTGACGACACCATCGAAGGTTATCCGCTCTGTCTTTCCGGTCGAGCGCCGCCGGATCACGGCGGCAATGCCCGTATCCTCGGGCTCAAAGGCTTGAATACGACCTGCGGCGCTCGTCAACCGCCCTTCCTTTTTCGCGTTCGCGACACTGTGGTGCGACGGCGGCGCGGACCGGTGTGCTGTTACATCCCAGAACGGCCGCAGATGACGGTTGAAGCGCAGCCGCTCGCTGTCGCTCGCGCCCTGCCACAAAGCAAGGATATGCGGCCTGATGGCAACAGGCAGCGCTTGCCAGTCCTGTCCAGCCGCGGCGACAGCGCGTCGCTCGCTTTTGACCAATGACAGAAGTGTTCTCGCTGTGACTGGCAAAGGCTTCTCCGAGAGAAAATCATGCCACGGCTCCGCATCCCGCCTGCCGTCAACAACCTGCCCGCGCCTTGACAGGACATGATAATGGCCACGATATCCTCGCATTTCCATACTGGCGACCACGTCCACCATGGACAGGCTTGATCCGACAAGAAGCAGATTTTTCGCGTTCACCAGCCTGTCAAGCGCTTGCGGGTTCCAGGGGTTGCCAACGAAGGCCGGGTGATCCGTGACAGCAGCTTCTACATCGGACGGTTCTCCCTGAAATGCGCCAAGTGCCAGAATGGCCTCGTCAGCAAAAACCGTTGTCCCGGTGCTGATCGATACCTGGACACTGTTCAATTCGGTCCTGATCTCCGTCGCCGATGCCTGTATATGCCGCAGCGTGGAGTATTGGCCTGCACGGCTGATCGCATGCTGCAACTCGGCCTGGACATAGGTGCCGAACAGCCAGCGGGGTGGGCTCGAATCCGCCACGTCGTCGGGTGGTATCCATCCATTCTCGGCTCCATGATCTTGCAGCCATCGGACCAGGTGTTCCGGATCATCCGGATAAAGCGAGAAAATGCGGGCGGGACCGTTAACCAGATGGACAGGTTCAGTGGTGCTATAGGCGACGCCTCTCCCGAGTTCGCTCCTACGTTCGATAATGGAGATAGCGAGAGGTACGGTCGTATGGTCGAACAATTTCAACGCGGCGACAGAACCGGCAAATCCCCCGCCGATGATCACGATCGAACGCGGAGGAGCGAAACTGGCATCCATGACAAACCTCTTGAGGATTTCGGCGGAATATATGCACCCACCAATCGCATCGGTGGGCGCACACGGCTTTCGCAGATGGCGTTATGCCACGCGCAATGGCCGTACCAACGCGATCGGATCGCTTGAGGCGCCGGAAACAGAGCGCGCTACCCGGCCTTCGACCGGATGACTTGGATCATTGAAGCCGTGGGTGGACGCGTGGCCTGTCGTAACCAGGCTGTCAACCAGCGCTTCATCTTCGGCATCGAGCTTCACATCCAATGCCCGGATATAGCTGTCCCAATGGGCTTCCGTACGCGGACCAGTGATCGCTGACGTGATAAGCTTGTTGTTCAAAACCCAAGCCAGCGCGAAATCCGCAGCAGCAATGCCTTTGGCTTCTGCATGGGCTGCGATCTGTTTGGCGATGCTGATGGATTCCGGGCGCCATTCCGTCTCAAGGATGCGCTTGTCACCGCGCCCTGCCCGTGTATCGTCGCCCGGCGTCTGGTTCGGTTCATATTTCCCGGTCAGGACGCCTCGAGCCAGCGGGCTGTAGGAGACGACACCCAGCCCGTAGTAAGCAGCTGCGGGCAGTTGCTCGGCTTCAGCCGTTCGGTTGACGATATTGTAGAGAGGCTGGCTGGCGATTGGCCGGTCGATACCCAACTGGTCGGCGAGATGCGCCACCTCGGCTATGCGCCAGCCGCGGAAGTTCGACACACCGAAATAACGCAGCTTCCCCTGCTTGATCAAATCAGCAATTGCCCGGACAGGTTCCTCCAGCGGAGCATCGAAAACGGCCCGGTGGAAATAAAGGATGTCAATATAATCAGTGTCGAGCCGTCGCAGGCTGTTCTCGACCGTTTCGATGATCCATTTACGCGAATGCCCGCCGAGATTGGGACCTTTCGTATGCGAATTGACGAACTTGGTCGCGAGCACCCAATGATCGCGTGTTGCCTTGATGCCGCGACCGACCACTTCTTCCGATTTACCTTCATGATAGACATCGGCGGTATCAATGAAATTGATCCCCTGTTCGCGCGCCTTGTCGATGATGCGATGGGCAACAGAATCGTCGGTCGGCCCTCCGAACATCATGGTTCCGAGACTGAGCGGCGAAACTTTGAGGGCACTACGTCCAAGATAGCGGTAATCGACCATAAGATTTACTCCGGTTTGTTCGGTTGGATGAGATGTCAAATATGATGGCAGGCAACATGATGCGTCTTGCCGACCGATCGGAACTCCGGTTCCTGCTGACGGCAAATGTCGCTTGCAAGGACACAGCGCGTGTGGAAACGACAGCCCGTGGGAATATTCTGCGCGCTCGGCAAGTCACCAGTTATAGGCGCTACATGACGGCGGCGCGACGGATCGGGTACCGCGTCCATCAACGCCCGCGTATAGGGGTGCTTCGGCGACGACCACAGCGTGGCGTTGTCGGCACTCTCCACGATCTTGCCGAGGTACATCACCAGCACGCGGTCGGTGAAATAGCGAACTACGGACAGATCGTGCGAAATAAAGAGATAGGAAAGCCCGAGATCCTTCTTCATTGAAACGAGAAGATTGAGAATCTGTGCCTGAATGGACAGATCAAGCGCTGAAACGGGTTCGTCGCATACCACCAGTTCGGGATTGAGAATCAGTGCACGCGCGATTCCAATACGCTGACGCTGCCCCCCCGAAAACTCATGCGGATAGCGGTCCAGGGAATCGCGTGGCAGACCGACACGGTCAATCATCGCGTCGACAAGCTGCTGCCGTTCAACCTTGGTACCAACACCATGGACGGTCAGCGGCGCCAGCAGGATTTGCCCGATCGTATGGCGGGGGTTCAACGAAGCGAAGGGATCCTGGAAGATCATCTGTACGTGCCGGCGCATGTCCTGCAATTTGTTCTGTTTCAATCGGGTGATATCCGTGCCCCGGAACGCGATGCTTCCAGCAGTCGGATCAACCAGTCGCATGACCGTCTTGCCCAATGTTGATTTTCCACAGCCAGACTCGCCGACCAGACCCACTGTTTCGCCGGATTCAACGGTCAGTGTGACATCGTCAACAGCACGCAGGACACCGTCAGGCGCTTTATAGTGTGTTTCCAGCCTATCAATTGACAAGAGCGACATTCGCTTCCTCCGCAAAGCTTGCATGATAGGGACAGGCCACGAGCCTGTTTGCGGCCGGCACGAACAGATCAGGCACCGCGTTGGCACAACTGTCATGGGCCACGGTGCAGCGTGGACGGAAGGAACATCCCTTCTCGCCAGCAGCCGATACAATGCTTCCGGGGATCTCCGTCAGCGGCCCGTCCTTATAGTGATAATTGTTCTTCAGGCGTGGAGAGGCAGCAAGAAGTCCGCGTGTGTATGGATGCAACGGATGTGCAAAGAGCGGTTCGGGCAATGCCTCCTCTACCTTGCGCCCTGCATACATCACCACAACATTATCGGCCCATTGTGCAACCACGCCAAGATCATGGGTGATCAATAGCACCGCCATGGAAAGATCCCGGCGTAATTTGTCGAGCAGGTCGAGCACCTGCGCCTGGATTGTCACATCAAGCGCCGTCGTCGGTTCGTCGGCAATCAGCAGGCGCGGGCGGCAGGCAACGGCAATGGCGATCATCACGCGCTGCCGCATCCCGCCCGACAACTGATGCGGATAGTCATCGATCCGGCGTTGCGGATCGGGGATGCGAACGAGATCGAGCAACTCGATGGCACGGCTCCGCGCCGCTTTGGCTGGCAGTCTTTCATGCAGTTGCAGGACTTCGGTGATTTGCCTTCCGATGGTGAGCACCGGATTGAGTGAAGTCATAGGCTCCTGAAAGATCATTCCGATGTCTTTGCCGCGCAACTGACGCATGCGCCGCTCTTCAAGCTTCAGGAGGTCTTGGCCAGCAAAAACAATTTGGCCCGATGGTTTGGCTGAGCGCGGCAACAGGCGCATCAGTGCAAGTGCCGTAAGCGATTTTCCGGAACCGGACTCGCCGACGATTGCCAGCGTCTCCTTCTCATTGACCAAGAAACTGAGATTGCTCACCGGCTCGGTTGTTGGAAAGCGAATGGAAAGATTGTCAACTCTGAGGAGCGGCAGGGCCATTTATCGCTCCTGTGTGAAGCGTGGATTGAGTGCATCATTGAGACCATCGCCAATGAGGTTGAGTGAAAGCACAGTGAATACGATGGCAATGCCGGGCAGTGCCGTCAGATACCAGGCTGTCCGGATAAGCTCCCTGCCCGCTCCGATCATCGAACCCCAACTCACCACATTCGGATCCCCGAGCCCCATGAAGGAAAGGGCAGACTCCATCAGGATGGCGCCCGCCACCATGACCGAAGACGTGACAATAATCGGGGGTAACGCATTGGGCAGGATTTCAAGAAAGATGATCCGGGCATGACCATAACCAAGACTGCGCGCGGCCATGACGAAATCCTTTTCGCGGATTGTCCTGAATTCCGCTCGGGCAAGCCTTGCCACCGTCGGCCAGGTAATGATGGCAATCGCAAGGGTGATCGTACTCGCCGTCGGCTGAGCGATGGCAACCATCACCACAAGCAAGACGAAACTCGGCATCGTCTGAAAGATTTCGATCAGCCGAACCAGAAGGTCATCGATCCAACCGCCGAAATAGCCTGCCGTTGCACCCACCAGAACTCCGAAAGTCAAACCCAATGCCGTCGCGACGAGTCCGACAAAAAGCGAGACACGCGCACCGTGCAGGATACCCGCCAGAACATCACGTCCCATTGAATCCGTACCAAGCGGATAGGCAGGATTTTGCCCCGGCCAGAGGAAGGGCCGCGCTACCATTGCCAATGGATCGCCGGGATAAATAAGAGGTGCTATCAACGCAGCCAGTATGACAAGGGCAAGGAAGACCAGCCCGCATACCGCATTGGGATTATGGATCAATGCTTTCAGCACGCGCCATTTGTTTGGTACCGCAGCCAAGGCATTCGACGTTTTCACACGCGAATCCGGTGCGCGAACATTGTTCCATTGAGGGTTCAGAGGTTCGGGTTGATGCTTTTCAGTGGCGGGAGAACGGACGCGCGTTCCACTATGCCCGGCATAGTCATTGAGTTCAGTCGACGTCATGAACGCTCTCCTATCCGGGGATCAAGCCAGGCGTGCAGCAAATCAACGGCCGCATTAGCGAATATGACGAGCAACCCGGACAAAAGCAGGATGCCAAGCAGAACTGTGAAATCCCGCCCCATCACCGCTTCAAACGCAAGCCGCCCAAGACCAGGCCAGCTGTAAACTGTCTCTACGACCACCGCACCGCCGAGCATCCCGCCAATATGCATGCCCGCCATCGTCGTGATTGGAATGAGCGCGTTACGCAGAATATGGCGGACGGTGATAATCGTCGGCGACAACCCCTTGGCAGCAGCAGTACGAACAAAGTCCTGAGATTTTATCTCAAGCATCGCCGCACGGGTCAGCCGTGCGTAAATGGCAACGTAAAACAACGCGAGCGACGTGGCAGGCAGGATCATGTACCGGGCCTTTTCCCACACCCCCGCCAGACCAGTCGTGCTGGAACCGATTGTTCCCGACCCGCCGCTCGGTAGCCAGCCGAGTTTGACAGAGAACAACACGATGAGCATCAAGCCAATCCAGAAGCTCGGAATGGAATAAAAGAGCAGCGAGAACACCGACAGCAAACGGTCAGGTAACCGGCCTGCAAACACGGACATCAACGATCCCAACGCGAGGCCAAGCACGATTGCGATGGCCAATGCTACAACCATCAGCAGCAAGGTTCCGGGAAGCCGCTGCCCGATGAGGTCCGCCACCGGCATTCCGTAGCGCGGCGAAAAACCCAGACTGAAATGGGCGAGATTATCGAGATAGTTGAAGAGTTGAACCAGCAACGGATTATCGAGCCCAAAACGCGACCTGATAGCCGCCATCGTTTCCTCCGTCGCAGCGCCCGCCTCCCCGGCCAGCACGTCGGCGGCGTCTCCCGGCGCAAGCTGCAACAGGAAAAAGTTGATGATGACGATACCGAAGACTGTCGGTATCGCCTGAAGGCTGGTGCGCTTCAAAGTTCTGCCGACACGCGTGAGGGCGGACATGAGTATCTTCCAATCCGAGACTAATAAATCCGCTGCGGGCCAAAGTGCCCGAACGAAATTTCAATTTCAAACTTGACTAACTCTATAGAGATTGTCAAATATCAATTGGCAAAAAATTGGAATTTGCTTAGCAAAATCAATGACTAAGGCCAAAATAACTAAATATCCCGGCGAAGAGCAAAAAATATTCTTTGTTCTGGCCGGGAAGCAGAACAGACGACTTCCCCCGTTGCTTCAAAATAATCGTGATTGGCCAAAAATGCGTCCGAGGAGTGTGAATCAAGATGACAAACAGCTTCTATAATCCGACCCGGCGCCAGGTTCTGGGTGGCTCGGCTCTGATCCTCGGTGCCACTTTCAGTGGTATTCGCACACACGCGTATGCTGCAGATCCAAAGCACGGCGGTACACTCAGCCTGCTCCTGTCCGCTGAACCGCCTGTCATCACGACAATCGCCCACACAGCGTTTAATTCTGTCTTTCTCTCGGCCAAGGCCAATGAGGGATTACTCACTTATGACTATGACCTGACGCCGCGCCCGCAATTGGCGACGGAATGGGCGATCAGCGATAATGGGCTGGAGTACTCGTTTAAACTGCGGCAGGGGGTGAAGTGGCACGACGGCAAGGAATTTACCTCCGCTGACGTTGCCTATTCCATTGCGACGATCAAGGAAGTGCACCCCAGAGGGCGCAGCACCTTCCTCAACCTCGTCGATATAAGAACCCCCGATCCCCAATCGGTAACGCTTGTCCTTTCAAAACCCGCCCCCTACCTCATTTCCGCCCTCGCCGCAGCCGAGACACCTATTGTAGCCAAGCATCTCTATGAGGGCACGAAAGCCGCGGAAAATCCCGTCAACAATGCTCCGGTCGGGACAGGCCCGTTTATCTTCAAAGAATGGGTTCGCGGCAGCCACATCATCTACGAGCGCAATCCGGAATATTGGGATAATCCCAAACCCTATGTTGATCGGCTCATTGTGCGTTTCATACCCGACGCTGCTTCCCGGGCTGTAGCCATCGAGACAGGCGAAGTTGATCTGGCTCCTGCCACCCCTGTTCCTTTCAGCGATCTGGAGCGCTTTGAAGCCTTGCCGAATATTGGGTTCGAGACACAGGGCTACCAATATGCCAACGGTATCAGCCGGGTAGAGTTCAATCTCGACAAACCCCACTTTCAGGATGTACGTGTCCGGCGGGCCTTTGCCCATGTCATCGACAGGAATGTCATCCGCGATACGATCAACTACGGCTATGGCAAGACGATCCCAGGGCCTATCAGCCCCAGCCTCAGCAAATTTTACGTCGGCGATCTCAAGACATATCCAATCGACACGGCTACCGCGGAAAAACTGCTCGACGAAGCCGGGCTGCCCCGGGGGAGTGACGGCATCCGGCTGCGCCTAACCCACGATTATGTCCCGAGCGGCGAAACCTACAGGCGCGGGGCCGAATATATCAAACAGGCGTTGGCCGCGATCGGTATTGAAGCCACGGTTCGTTCGCAGGATTTTGCGACCTATACGAAGCGCATCTATACGGATCGCGATTTCGATTTCACCTTCAACGGCATGAGCAATCTCTTTGATCCGACTGTGGGTGTGCAGCGGCTTTACTGGTCCAAGAATTTCAAACCCGGCGTGCCTTTCTCCAATGGTTCGCACTACAGCAATCCCAAAGTAGATGCTTTGCTGGAAGCGGCAGCGGTGGAGATCGATCCCCGGAAGCGCCTTGAACAGTTCGCTGATTTCCAGCGCATCCTCGTTGAGGATCTTCCCGATATCGGCATCGTCAGCCAGCCGGAAATCACTCTGTTCAACAAACGCGTTGCCGCTTCAACCGTTGGAGCCGAAGGCATCGCCGGCAGTCTTGCCAATGCCCACATCATTTCCTGATCCCACTGTTCGGAAGGTTGCAAATCCATCATGACCCTTGTCCACGCTCCTGGCTCCATTGTCGGCTTGCCGCATTTTTCAGGTCCCGCCGACTTTCCTGACAGCCCGCTTTCGAAAGCTTTCGAACAGCCACTTCTGTTGGGGCTGTTCCTTCCCATCCAGGCTGGCGGATGGACTAATTCGACCCTGCCTCGCTCCACCGACTGGTCGTTCGAATACAACAAGAACCTGACACTGCGCGCAGAGGAACTTGGGTTTGATCTTGTTTTCGCACTGAGCCAATGGTTGCCGAAGGGCGGTTACGGCGGCGTTTTCAACGGCCAGGCGCTGGATAGTTTTACATCCATTGCCGCACTGGCCGCCCTGACGAAAAAGATACTGCTCATTTCAACGATGCACGTGCTTTACGGTCCTTGGCACCCGCTGCATCTGGCGAAATTCGGTGCAACGCTCGATCATATCACCGGTGGTCGCTGGGGCATCAATGTGGTGACCGGTCACCGTGCAGTTGAGCATGAGATGTTTGGATGGGATCGCATCGAGCACGACAGACGTTACGAACTTGCCGCTGAGTTTGTTGAGGTATTGCAACGTCTCTGGCAGGACAACGAAAACTTCTCGTTCGAGGGGCAATCGAGCTGGAAACTTCAGGGAGGGTTTGTCACGCCCAAGCCCAATTACAGCCGTCCGGTTCTGGTCAACGCGACGGGATCCGATGCCGGTATCGCATTCGCGGGCCGCTACTCCGATATCGTATTCATCACGAGCCCCGCAGGAAGCGATATTGAAAGCACACTGGAAGCCCTTCCTGCCCACACCAAGAAGGTGAAGGATGCCGCACTGCAGGTTGGTCGCCGCGTGCGTACGTTGATCAATCCGCTTGTCATCAGCCGCCCCACCGAAAAGGAAGCCTGGGCCCTTGCCGATGAAATCGTCGCCCATGCCGATGCACGGACGCCCAAAGGATTCCAGACGTTTAACAGTGATGCCCAGGCATGGAAAAGCCGCGAGGGCCGCAATGATCCCTACGCCAAGGTTGGCGGAAATATCTACATAATCGGCACTCCGGAACAGGTGGTTGACCAGTTCGGCAAGTTGAAGGATGCGGGCATAGACGGGCTGCAACTCAGTTTTTTTGATTTCAAGGACGATCTTGAATTCTTTGGTGACAACATCTTGCCGCTGATGAAACAGGCCGGGCTCAGGCATACTTAAGGAGACAACAATGACCACTCAGCTTTCTGAGATCTGGTACACGCGCTGTCCTGTGCCAACACCCGTCGGTCTTGCAGCCCAGCTTGGTTGGCTTGAGGAGACTTTTGCCAGGGAGGGGATCAAGCTCAACTCCATCCTCGACGCCAAGGACCCGACGATACGCGAAAGTCATTTCAACCATCATTTGTCATGGTCCTTCCGGCACGGAGGCAATGTTCCACCGATCCGTGCACGGTCGGAGGGCCGGGCGACCCGGCTCGTCGGCATCACCTGGACCGACGAGTTTCAGGCCATCATTACGCTTCCGGGCAGAGGCATTCACAAGACCACTGATCTGAAGGATCGCCGTTTCGGTATTGCCCGCCGCCCTGAAGGTATCATTGATTTCCACCGAGCCACGGCCTTGAAGGGGCTGGTGTCGGCTTTGACGCTCGAAGGATTGACCCACAAGGATGTGGAAATAGTCGACATTCCTGTCGCGGAGAGCGTGCTCGATATTCAAGGTGATCCCTCGCTGTTTGGCCTGAAACGCCGCCTGCCCTATTCCCATGAGCTGACCGCCCTGATCCGTGGTGATGTCGACGCGATCTATGTCAAAGGGACGCAAGGAATCACTGTTGCCAATCTCTTTGGAACAATCCGGGTTGCAGAATTTGGCTTTCACCCTGATCCAAAAATCCGCATTAACAGCGGCTCACCGCGCGTGTTGACGGTGGATAACCGGTTGGCGGAAGAGCGGCCTGATTTGGTCGTTCGCCTGATTGAAACCGTCAGGCGTGCAGGCGATTGGGCAGAAGCGCACCCGGATGAAACACGGCGGTTTGTCGCGCGGGAGGTCGGAGCATCAGAAGAAACAGTTGCCGCAGCGAATGGCCCTGACCTTCACCGCCATCTGACGCTTGGTCTTGATCCTGTTTTGCTCAATGCCGTCGCCCACTACAAGAATTTCCTGCGCGATTGGGATTTCCTCGAGGATGATTTCGACCTTGATGCCTGGGTCGATCGCCGCCCGTTCGACGCGCTCGACACACGTGCAGTCGCGTGAAACCCGCATCATGAAACATATAGCGGTGCCTGCAAAGCGACCGAACATGGTTCTAAAATGACGAGCCAGCACGTAGACGTCGCGATCATCGGAGGGGGGCCGGGCGGATTAGCGTTGGCGCAGGGCCTGAAAAAGAATGGTATCGAAGTCGCCGTCTTCGAGAAAGATCGCGCCCGGACCGACTATGTCCAAGGTTTCCGGCTGCGTCTGCGCCAACGTGGACTTGATGCACTCGAACGCAATCTGCCAAGCCATCTGTTTGATACGTTTATCGACACGCTTGGTCGCGCCCCGCATCAGAATATCCTGTTGAATGAGAAGTTCGAACATCTGGACGATGGCAACACGCCGGATGCCGAAGCCGACGACACACATCTGGAGAAATCTGTCAGCCGCATCACCTTGCGTCAGATCTTGTTGACCGAACTCAATGACATTGTTCAATACGGCAAGATATTTTCGCATTACGTGGAACAGCCTGATTCCTCCATCGTCGCGCACTTCGAGGACGGATCCAGCGTCAGTGCCAATGTTTTGGTGGGTGCCGATGGGGAGAAATCGCGGGTTCGCCAGCAGTTGCTGCCCGAGCTGCAGACGTATGACACAGGTGTCAGGCGTCTTGCGGGCAAAATGACACTTGCTGCCGCGGAAAGCCACAATATCTCGCCCCTGCTCCTCGACTTCAATGCAAATATCAAACCGGGTGCCGGACACGGCCTTATGGTGACAAGCCACAGGGTGAACCCCGAGGCCTATCGCAAATACGGTCTCATCGGTGCGGACGACGCAACACACCGGAAGATCGAAGGTTTCCATTTCAACAATACGACAAGCTATGTCTGGTGGAATACAGCCTTTGGCGCGGGCGAGTTGGCACCCGACGATGTATTGTCTCGCCTCGAACGCGGCGAACTTATCGCACTGCTGCTCTCGAAGATTGGACATTGGCATCCGGGCATTCTTGATCTCATCCGTTACTCGGACCCGTCAACGGTCGCGCTTCTGCGCGTGCGAACCTCTCGACCGCCGCAACCGTGGCAGACGAGCCGCGTCACCTTGCTTGGCGACGCCATCCATTCGATGACATATTTCCGCGCACTTGGAGGCAACACCGCCATCTACGACGCGGGACTTCTGGCTAGGGAACTGGTGAAGGCAAAGCTTGGTCAAAATACGCTACTCGCTGCTCTTTCAACCTATGAAACCGCGATGCTTCAGCATGGGTCGGAGGCTGTCCGAAGTTCGCTTGTAGCGATGCAACGCAATGTTTTCGGACACACACCAACTGAACTGGTCTAGAATAATGACTGATCAACACAGCTGTTAATTATTGCGAGTAATACCCCATCTGGAGGTCACTCGGCTGATTTCCGCATCTCAACATTGAACAACGGTAGTCCAATCGCATGAGCAATTCTGAATTCCTTTGGTATATCCCTAATGACGTGAAGTCGGGCCACCGCGGCGATTCCGCTGTCGAAAACCACAACAGCCTGGAAACACTCACGGCCCACGCGGAAACACTGGAACAGCACGGTTGGAAAGGCGCGCTCATCGGTACGGGCTGGGGGCGGCCAGACACCTTCACCGTCGCCGCTGCCGTGACGGTGCGGACCACGACCTTCGAGCCGCTCATTGCGATCCGCCCGGGTTATTGGCGGCCGGCAAACCTCGCTTCGGCTGCAGCCACGCTGGATAATCTCACCGGCGGCCGCGTTCGTATCAACATAGTATCGGGTCAGGACAATCTCTCTGCATATGGCGACAGTGAGGGCGATCAGGCACACCGCTATGCCCGCACCAAGGAGTTTATGCGACTGGTACGCAGACTATGGACGGAAGAAAACATCACGTATGCCGGTGAGCACTTCCGGGTTACGGAGTCTACCGCAGCTCCGCGCATTCAGGTTCGCGGTGACCGTCGGCATCCCAAGCTCTACTTCGGCGGTGCGTCGGAGGCGGCTGAGCAGGTCTCGGCCACGGAAGCCGATGTCCAGCTCTTCTGGGGTGAACCCCTTGACGGTGTCCGGGAGCGGATTGAGCGGCTCAGGGCACTGGGCAAGCAACTGGACCGGGACCTCCCTCCGCTTGAGTTCGGGTTGCGGATCACCACGCTGGTACGTGACACCACGGAACAGGCCTGGACCGACGCCGAGGCGAAGGTCGCCGAGATGGCAAAAGTCAAAGGTGCAGGCTGGAGCGATCACCGGCAATCCGTTGCGGTGGGCCAGCAGCGGTTGCTGGATCTGCATACACGCGGTGACGTTCTCGACGACAATCTCTATACCGCGCCGGGCAAGTTTGGCGGTGGCGGAGCCGGCACCACGTGGCTCGTTGGTTCAGCAGCGGACGTCGCCCGTTCATTGCGCAAGTATGAGGAGCTAGGCATCACGCACTTTGTACTGTCGGACACGCCATACCTGTCCGAGATCAAGCGGCAGGGAAATCAACTGCTTCCGCTCCTGCGCGACTAAGGTTTGCCTGGTATGCGTCAAATAACGGACGAGTCTGTCGGCAAGTCTTTTGACGGGCCTTCATGGCATGGTCATTGTTATCAGATGGATGCGATCTAAAGGAACCAAAAGCCATATCTCGTTGTATTTATTCAATATAATAACATAAACAGAAACTACTAACGATATAACTTCCGCATGATGGACTGACGAGCCAACTGATTGACTGGAAATCTTCTCAAGTATAGCAGATCTGTGCCGGATGTGGATAAGTTATTTGCCTTTGCCCCTCCCCTCTTATGGCGCTGTCAGCCCATCCATCTGGCATGCACTCGATGAATTTGAGACAATCTGATTTCACGCCGAATATTAGCCAGGGCATCGCCACGTTCGGCATTGTAACTCCGTTGACGATTGCTAGACTCCCTTCATGATCAAATCATCCAGAAACGCCCTGTTAGGCTATGCACGCGTATCAACTGAAGATCAGGCGAATGATGCCCAGTTGATCGAGCTGAAGGCAGCTGGGTGCACCGTCATTTTCGAGGAACATGGATCCGGGGCATCCAGGGCACGCCCGGTTCTCGCCCGCCTCCTGCGCGAGATTCAGCCCGGCGATGTTCTGGTCGTTGTTCGGCTGGACCGGCTGGCGCGTTCAGTAAGCCATCTGCTTGCCGTCATTGAACAGCTAGAGGACAAAGGAGCGCATTTTCGCTCACTGCACGACCCTATCGACACGTCGACACCGCAAGGCATGTTTTCACTGCAAGTGCTCGGCGCAGTGGCCCAACTCGAACGCGCTTTGATTTCCGAACGCACCAAGGCGGGCATCAATGCTGCCCGCGCGCGCGGCAAGCTTCCTGGTAATCCCGGGCTGCGGGAGAAGCGGCCTGAAGCATTGGCAAAACTTTCGCAGGCTCGGAAGCGCGGACATCTGGCGGACCTTTCGGCCACCATGTCCTCCTGGCTGCCTATTGTACAACGGATGCGGCCCGAACACCCCTGGGAGGATGTCGCCCGCAGCATACATCAGCACACAGGTCAGAAATGGAATGTCGACCGGTTGCGGCGATCTGTCAGAGTACTGGTGAAGGAAGGGCTGGCGGATAGCGGATTGACAACCCCCTCCCCTCGCCGCACGCCTGAAGACCGGTTGATGACACTGGTGACCGGTATTGCAAATGCAAATCCAGATTTGACACTTCGCGAGATCGCCATCCAGCTTGAAGCCATGCATGAACGCACATCACGCGGCGCTTCGCGATGGGCGGCATCGTCTGTCAAAAACCTTCTCGACAGAGCAAGGAAACTGGGTCTTGTTTTCTCTTGAAATACCGCTTGCGGGCAGCCGATCAAAGCCACGCCAAATTCACGTGGTAATGACAACAGGCAGGCAAAAATAAACCGGAGACGCTACCGCTCCGGTTTATTAAGAATGACACAAGAGTGAGACGTTGCGCTTTGCCTAACCGACCACGACAGTCGCCTTGCCAGATACGCGGCTATAAAGATCAATAATGTCCTGATTGATCAACCGGACACAACCGGACGACATTGACTGACCGATGGACCACCATTCCGGTGAGCCATGGATTCGATAACCCGTATCGGCACCATCCTTGTAAATATAGAGCGCACGTGCGCCGAGCGGATTTTGCGGCCCTGGCTCCATCCCGTTCTGATATTTGACGAGCTCAGGTTTGCGCTGGATCATTTCGCGCGGCGGCGTCCACCGCGGCCATTCTTTCTTGTATTGAATATTGGCACGCCCACTCCACAGGAAGCCGTCCTTGCCGATACCAACGCCATAACGGATCGCATCGCCACCGGGCTGCACCAGATAGAGGAAACGCTCCTGCAGCCGGACAACAATGGTTCCCGGTTGTTCGCCGGTTGGATCCACGACAATCTGGCGCCGGAACTGGACCGGTACTTTTTGGTATGGAATTGCTGGGAGCGAATAAGGGCCCTCCTGCACTGCGGCATACATAACGTCGGGAACGGTTACAGATTTATCGATACTGATTTGGGGGCGGATACTACCAGTCGAGGTGGTGTCAACACCCATGTCGGGAAGCTCGAATGTCTGCGAACAACCTGAGATGCCGAGGACGGCAAAAGAACCTGCTCCCAGCAAGAGATGACGTCTGGAGATAGCCGGGGTTTGCAGACTATTGGTGACTGCCTGATTACGCTGTGACAACTCGATACTCACTTACAACTGTGGCAATTGCATAAAACTCTATGGAAATGTGGTTTATAAAGAGTGAATCAGGTCCGGGCTATTTTAACCATATGGCGTGCCAGCGCGTGAGCTGCAGCAGTTGACAGCTGTCGACGCGCAACTGGAGTAGGATTTGCGCAAGTCACAGGCAGAATGACTGACGACGATGTTACTATTCCCATCAAGATATCCCCGGTCGAAAACCAAGCGACCTGTTGACCATGCAACGCGCAACGCCACCTATCAGACCAGGACGCTTGCTCAGAGGCCAAGTTGACAGCTGTCAACTTCTCGAAAGAAACGCGGCGCGATCGCCGCGCATCCGAACTACTATCAGCCTCACGCTGCGGACACAGCGGCGGATGGATCGACCACATCAATAGAGGTCGTACTGTCGTAGCGTTCCTGATCCAGAATACCCTGGCGCTTGGCAACGATAGTCGGGATCAACGCCTGCCCCGCGACATTGACCGCTGTGCGACCCATATCAAGAATGGGATCCACCGCAAGCAAGAGACCAACGCCCTGGAGCGGCAGGCCAAGCGTTGAGAGTGTCAGCGTCAGCATCACGATAGCGCCTGTCAGTCCGGCGGTCGCGGCCGAACCGATCACCGAAACAAAAGCAATCAGGAAATACTCCTGCAAGCCGAGCGGTACGTTGTAGAACTGCGCAACAAAAATCGCGGCGATAGCAGGATAGATCGCAGCGCAGCCGTCCATCTTCGTGGTCGCACCCAGCGGCACTGCGAAAGCGGCATACTCACGCGGAACTCCAAGATTGCCTTCCGTTACCGCCTCCGTCACCGGCAAGGTTCCAACGGAAGAACGCGACACAAAGCCGAGCTGTATTGCGGGCCACGCCCCGGCAAAAAACCGTGCAGGGTTGAGTCCATTAGCCAGCAGCACGACGGGATATACAACGAACAGTACAAGCCCAAGGCCGATGTAAACCGCGGCAGAAAACCATCCGAGCTGTGCTAGGGTTTCCCAGCCATACTGGGCAACTGCATTTCCAAGCAACCCGACGGTACCAATGGGCGTCAAGCGAATAACCCACCAAAGAATCTTTCTGACGACGGCAAGCAAGGCGCGATTGAACTCCAGAAACGGCTCAGCCACAGACCCCACGCGCAACGCAGCGACACCGACGACGATCGAGATAATCACAATCTGCAGCACATTAAAGGACAGGTAGGTGCTCGCACCCGCATCTGAAACTTTCGTCGACGCTTGCAAGCCAAGCATGTTGGAAGGAACGAGCCCCTTTAAAAAGTCCAGCCATGAACCAGTCGACGACGGTACAGATGCCGTCGAGGCGAGCACGGTGGAATTGATACCCGGCTGGATTATCAGCCCAAGACCAATCCCGATAACCACCGCGACGAGCGCGGTTGCCGCAAACCAGAGCAAGGTCTGCCAAACGAGGGCGGCAGCATTGTTCAGAGCACGAAGGTTGCTGATGCTCGCGACAATGGCGGTGAAAATCAATGCCGGCACCAGCGCCCGCAACAACTGCACAAAGATCGAGCCAATCGTTTGCAGCGTCGACGCAAGCCAGTTCGAGCTACCGGCTGTGTCTGGACCGAGATCGCGTGCGATCAGCCCGAGGATCAACCCAACGATCATGGCAAGTGTAACCTGAAAGCCGAAGGTTCGGTAAAATGGTTTCGGTATGGCAGGCACAGAACCGGACGATGTTTTTGTCATTTCGATAATCTCGCTGAGGAAAGACTGAGAGACAGCCGTACAGGCGACTCTTTAGGAGGCGTGCAGCTTATCATCAACGATGGAGAGCAAAGAACAAGGATTTGCCGAATTCAGTAGCTGTTCAACTGTTTCTTTCCAGCAAACACACATTCAGGCGCAAGAATTTCTTCGTACTAAAGTCGTATTTACGCAGCGAGATTGCTCAAGTACCAATACAACCTCAGCTTACATTTAAAAAAACTTCTACCAAACATTGTATTTTGCTCCGCGCACCAATTTCAATCGCATCTCATTTCATCTCAGGGATTGAAGCAATGTTCGATACAACCGTGGACGGTCGTTCCGTATCCAAGCCAGCTTTGCGCAGTCCGCCACACGCCGGGTCAACAGAACAGCCGACCGATTTGTACTGCACCGCATTCCCCGGCTTGCCCCTCGACAGGGTTCAGTGTCTCAATGAGACGCACGTCATTGGCGCTTTCACAGGCAATCCGGTAGAAATTGCAGCAAATGGAGCGGCGGATCAGTTCCTCTATATCTTTGTGCTGAGTGGCTTTGTGGAGCACCACAATACCCAAACCCATGTATCAGCCATCATACCGGAAGGCGGGGCAGGGGTGATCATCAATCACTCCACCACATTGCTCAGGCTGGGGCCAGGATGCCGGTGGCTGGCATTCCAGATGCCACTCTCCCTGCTGCGAAGCCAATTTGGCATATGGGCGCGGAAATTCTGCTTTCGGGAACCGGTCTTCTCAACCATTCCCGACTTCCGTGATCATGCAGTGGTCAATCTGTATCACACGCTTGAATTTCTGCTGGCAAGGCGAGGGGAGGGGAAAACATCCTTGCTGGACGCGAGTTATGAGCAGTTGCTGATAGCGCACCTCTATGCGACTGCACCGCACAACTTCAGCAGCGACAAAACCACCATCAAGCCTCCGTGTCCCCGGCAACTCCGCTCTGCCGAAGAGTTCATGCGTAACAATCTCTATGCGTCAATAACCATCAACGACATAGCCCGGGCAGCGGGCTGCAGCACGAGAACCCTGCAGCGCATATTCAGGCATTTCCGCAACGCAACGCCAATCCGCATTCTCAGTCACTATCGTATCGCCGAAGCGAACAACGTGATTATCAGCGGCAGGGCAAAAACTGTCACGGACGTTGCAACCAATCTACGATTTTCCAATCCAGCGCGCTTCGCGATCATGTATCGCGAAGCCTACGGGCAAAAGCCGTCCACGACCTTGAAGACTTGGCACACCCCGCAGGAGCACCGGACACAAGCATCCGTGCCGGGCTCCGATGTTAAGAATACCGGCTGAGCTGTCACTTATCCGATCGCTGCCGCTTTGTTTCGCTCAAACTTTTGCATCCCCTTTATTCAATCACCAACCCATTTTCAGAAGGAATCGAAATCATGGGCAATGAATCAGCGTCTGACCACTTACCCGCAGGGCTCGTACTGCTTCAGGACGATGTCTACGCCGTCATTGGTGAGGATATAACTTTAGACGGTCGCGACATTGATCTTGGTGCACTGAACATCGCAAGAATTGAACTAATCGACGGCGCCCATCTCACCGTGAATCCAGCGGGCTTGGATGTAAGCGCTCTCAGCAACGTGACTTATGGAATAGGAGATAATTGCACGCTGACGCTCGGGGCAACGCCCTTGGGCGTCAATGTGGGAAACTCAACGACCATTGATTTCGGCCTTTCAAACGGCACAGGAGTCTTTGAGTATGAGCCAGCTAGAATTGGCATCAATCTGGCTAGCCCCATCAAACTCATCAACCTGCACGAAGGTGACAGGATCAAAGTCGAGGGCGCAACCTCTGCCGAACTGAAGGGCGACACGCTCCTTTTCAAGACGGGGAAGACAGCAGAACCCCAGCCTGTGCAAAAGCCCGGCCTTCTTTCGAGGCTTACAAAGACCGTTACAACAGCGGTCAAGGATGTCACTGGCACAGTTGGAGAGATACTTGGCGGAGGAGCAAAGTTTACTATCGATCCAGACGCCACCTTTGACTTCGCACGGATAGGCAAGGACGGCGAGATTACCATCAAGACACCCTGTTTCCTCGCGGGGACGCTGATCTCCACGCCGGCGGGAGAAATATCCGTTGAAAGGCTCAAGACTGGTAATCTGATCTATACCATGAATGGCGATGCCGTGCCGATCATCTGGATTGGACACCGCCGGATTGATCCAAAGACAGTCGATCAATTACGCGAGCATGCGCCAATCCGCATTCGCCCTGGTGCGCTGGATCACGGCAGCCCAAACCGCGACCTCTACGTGTCACCGGATCACTGCCTGTTCCACAATGGGGCATTGATTCCGGCAAAGCTTCTCATCAATGGCACCTCGATAACGCAGAACGCAACGCTCGAGCCATTCACCTATTTTCATATTGAACTGGGACGCCACAACGTACTGATCGCGGAAGGGGCCTATGTCGAAAGCTATCTCGACCTTGGTAACCGAGTGAGTTTTCTGGAACCCGGGACCCTCATCTTCACCGCGCCGGCTGGTCCGGAAAAGCCTACTGCCTGTTATCCTCCCATATACACGGGTCCAATCCTCGATGGCATCAGAGAGGCACTCGGGCAACGCGCCATCGAACTTGGCTATCAGAGCGGCAACCCTGCTTTGACTGGAGAGAAGATCAGAAATGTATTCCCATTTATACAATAAAAACAATGAGATATAGGTACAATACTTCTGGACGGCTGCCTATCCCTAACGATAGGCAGCCGTGCGATCGAGAAAATCGTGAAAGTGTGCAATGACGGTATCACGATCGATGAAAATGACGGCATAGACGGGCGGTTCGAGTGTCGTCATGATTTTGTCCGGCGAGAAATCCAGTGCCGTCTGATGGTTGGTCCCGCGGATGACGCTGACCGGGATACCGCGCCAGCTGCCTGCCACAGGCCTGTGGGCATGACCGACGAAGATATGCCTGACATTGCCGTGTTCCCGAAGCAGAGCGTGAAGGGCGTCTGATTCGACAAGACCCAACCCGTCGAGCAGCGGCATGAAAATAGGGAAGGGGGGATGATGCAGAAAGAGAAAAACCGGCCGGTCAGCCGCTTCTGCCAGGCGGCGTTTCAGCCATGCCTGCCTGGTCTCATCCAGACGGCCCTCGACGAAACCCTCCGACAGGGTATCGAGCAGTATCAGACGGCCTTCCGCGGTATCGACAACACTTTGCACGAAGCCATCTTCCGGCGTGACGGAATTGAAAACCTGTAGAAAAGCGCCGCGATTGTCGTGGTTGCCCATAAGAAGCCGATACGGTGGAACAAGCTTCTCCAGTTCATTTGCCAACGCCCGATAGGTGTCCTCGCCGCCGGTATCGCTGAGGTCACCGGTGAAGATCACCAGTTCCGCGTCTGCATGGTTCTCATTGATATTGGCAATGCAAGCCCGAAGATTCTTGAGCGGATCCCGTTCGCACAAAATATCGCCCGGCGTGACAAGATGAAGATCGGTAACCTGGATAATTTTCATAGGGGAAGTCTCTGGCCTATCAGGGTTTGAATGATGCCGGGATGCGGGCGCTGCCACGCAGAACGATATGTGTGCTCAGACGATCATGGACAGGTGGGCGATCCGGCTCGGCTTGCCGCTGATCAAGAAGCGCCACGGCATGCTCAGCCATCAGCGCCGGGTCCTGACGGAAGGTTGTAAGATCATAGGTGTCCCATGCAGCCTCCGGTATATCGTCAAAGCCGATGACAGAGAGATCATCGGGAATGCGCAGACGTGTATGCCGCCGCACATAATCGATGAGACCGAAGGCGACCAGATCATTGACGCAGAACACTGCCTGCGGGCGTTCATTGCCGGCAAAAAGCTGCCGGGCGGCTTCCTGCCCGCCTGCATAATCAGAATTACCGCCATGACCGATCATGACTCTCGCCCCGTGCAGCAATGCTTCCTGAGAAAAGCCGTTCTCGCGCTCGACGGTGGTCGGAGTGCGGGACACCGTTCCGGCAAAGCCCAAGGTCCTGAATCCGTTGGCAAGGAAGACCCGTGCTGCTTCCCGCCCCGCACCTTCATTGTCGATGTTGACGTCATCGGCACCGGTTTCTGAACGTCCGAGCACGATAAGCGGCTGACCATTGCGCCGCGCCAGTTCGACGAAGGACGAGGGAGGAGAACCGGACAGAATAATAGTCGCTTCGGCGCGATAGCCGAACAGTGTTTTCTGCGCCGCGACAAGTTCCTCTTCCGTGCGGCCGGTATTGATAACAATAGGCACGCTGCCGCGATGGATCAGCGCCTTGGTCAAGGCCGCAACGAGATGCGAGCGATAGCCCAGTTCCGGATTGGTAACGACGAGCCCAACAAGTCGGCTTGTTCGTGCCAATAGCCCTCGCGCCAGATCATTGACCTGATAACCGAGCTCTTCGGCGGCAGCCATGATCTTCTCACGCTTCTTGGCTGACACACTGGCACCGGGAGTAAACGCCCGCGACACTGCGGAGCGCGATACGCCAGCCTTCTCGGCCACCTCGACGGCGCTGACATAGTGCTGGGTCTTCTTCGGCGGTTCGTCAGCGTTCGAATCCATGCTTCTTCCTTTAGTGTCCGACCTTGGACAGCACATCGGCGCGCAAGAATCGCTCCACTACCAGCATAAAACCAATAGACGGGATGAGTAGCAGCAGCGCAGTGATCGATGCAATCTGATAGTTGCCACCGGAGCCCGCTGTGTAAAGCAGCAGCGGCAGAGTGTTTACATCAGGGGCGCCAACGAAATAGCTGCCGGTAAACTCGTCGAGAGACTCCAGAAATACGAAAATGGCACTGGCGAGAAGCCCGGGAGCAGCCAGCGGCAGTGTTACATCGCGAAAGGCGCGCAAGGGACCTGCCCCAATGGAGCGCGCCGCTTCCTCCAGATCGATCTGCACGGCGGAGAACGCTGCCGTGGCGATCCAGACCGCGTAGACCAGACCATGGTTAACGTGAACCAGTACAACGCCCATGATCGTACCGTTCAGGCCGATCTGATAGAAGAAACGGGCGATGTTCACATAGACGGGCAGATTGGGAAATGCCTGTGGAATGAGGAAGGCGAGCAGTATCAGGCTGCGAAACGGCAATTTCAGCCGCGAAAGAGCATAACCGGCCGGGACCGCCAGTGCGAGTGCAACCACCACCGTCAGGCTGGCCACGATGATACTTGTCACCAGCGATTCCATGGCATTGCCGCGCGGCGAGAACACGCGCTGCCAGAAGCTGAAACCGTATTCCAGTGGCAGCATATGCGGGAAATACCATTTCTCCGCCACGGTCCACAGCAGGAGATTGGTCAGGGGGCCAAAAATCACGAAGGCAAGCAGGCCGAGAACAAGCGCACGCGGCAGCCACCACAGATCGATACGGGCCATCATGAGCGCTCCTTCACCGACTGGCGCAGGTAGATCAGCGCGACACCGGCCGTCAGCAACAGCGATATCATGCCCAGTGCATTGGCAACGCCGTAGTCGCCATGGGCATTGATGCGGAAGGCAATATCAGCGGTCAACATGGTGGGGGACTGCGCATTGATCATCAACGGGACCGAGAGCACCGACATCATGGTGACGAACGACAGAATGAGGCCAACCAGCAGCGTACCGGTGATCTGCGGCAGGACGATCTCGATCAGGATACGCAGGCGTGAGGCTCCGAGATTGCGCGCAGCTTCAATAGTGCTGCGATCCAGCGAGGCCATAGCCCCTGCTACAAGCAATGTAACGAACGGTGTCTGCTTCCACACGAAGGCAATGACAATACCGCGCCAGTCGAGAAAGCCGATGGTCTGCAGCGGCGTCAGCACACCAAGACTGACAAGGATATTGTTCATCAACCCGTTCTTGGCAAGGAATGTGCGCAGCACCTGACCCACGACGATAAAGGGAATGAACATGGGCCAGCGATAAAGCCAGCGCAGCACCGCGACAGCGCGCGGGTTCTCACCCAATGTCAGATAGCCGCCAATCGCGATCGAGAAAAGGCCGATCAGCAGTGTGGACAAGCTGACGATCAGCACTGTGAAGATCATGTCGCTGGAATAGAGCTCAAACGACTTGCTGAAATTCCCGAGGCCATAGCTATCTCCGACCACAAAGGCACCGACAATCGATGCTCCGAGCGGCACGATAAAAAACAGCACGATCATGACCAGTGCCGGGATCACGAGAAGAATAGCAAGGAGGCGTTTTTGCATCAGGACGTTCCAGAGAAGGGGAGGGGACCACCGACCCGCGTCGATGGCCCTGAAAAGCACATCCTATTAATTGGCTACATTGCGCTCATATGCTTCGAGAATTGCCGAATTGTATTTGGCAATCGGGAAAGGCTTTGCCTTGGTAGCCAGATCTTCCGGCGAGATGTCGACAAAAAGCTTGTCCCAGCTGGCCTTGTCGAGTTCCGGCTGCACGTATTTCGCATCGATACCGGGATACCAGTTGAAGCGCTTGACGATGCCTTCTGCCTGAACTTTCGGGCTCGTGGCAAGGGCGACGAACTTCTCGGCCAGTTCCGTATTCGGGCTCTTGGCCGGAATGACGTAATGCATCGGCTGGCCTGGCATACCAGGAGCCGGGAGGAACAGCTTCATTTCAGGCGGCAACTTGCCGTCGGCCTTCCAGGAATAGAACATGTCGACCCAGACCGGGCCCATGGCGATTTCGCCGCGGCTCAGCATATCGAGTGTACCGGCATTGCCGGGGGTCAAGGTTGCATTGGTGGTGAAATCCTTGAGGCCGGCAAATGCCTTGTCCCATTTCTTGGTTTCGGATTCTTCGAACGGACCATTCATCAGCGTCTTGGCATCGCCATCGCCGAAGGCATAGATCCAGCCCATGACAAAGCTGACACCCGAAGCGCCGCCCTTGATGCCGTTATAACCGAACTGTTTCGGGTTCTGCTTGGCCCAGGCGACGAGCTCTTCATAGCTCTTCGGTGGATTGGGGATCAGGGCCGGATTGTAGGCAATGGCCGTCTGGCTGGAATACATCGGCATGACATAACCATCGACATTGGCGCCAAGCGCCATTTTGGCCTTCTCTGTGGTGACCATTTTGTCAGACGGAATCTTTGAACGATAAGATTCGAGATAACCCTCCTTGACCATAGGACCAGCGAACTTTTCGTGGACCACGGCAACGTCAACATCCCATTTATCCGAATTGGCCTTAGATTGAGCATCAAAGCGCTCGAGAATCTTCTGCGAGCCCGCATCGCCGGGGCCCGTGCCGACAACACGCACCTTCGTGCCTGGATTTTCCTTTTCGAAAATTGGCGCGAGGTAATCATTGACGTAATCGACCATGTTCTGGTCGCCCGCCGTCAACACCGTAAGGTCACCGGCAGCGGCAGGTGTCGCCGCCAGTCCGAGTATAAGAGAAGCCTGTAGAAACGTTTTCATCGTGAACTCCCGTGAGCATGGATGTTTTTGTTTGGGCAGTCTATGGGGCAGCGGCCAGTTGCTCTGGCCTTCTGTCCTCAATGGGCAGGTGCGCCCGCAGCAAGCTGCGGCGCATTGAAAATGAACAGGGATTGGGCCGGGATATGCACCTTGACGGTTTCGCCCTCGGCAAATGCAGTGTCCGCATCAACAAGTATTTCATCGTTGCCAAGCCTTACCGCATGGCGCCAATGGCCGCCGGGATAGCTGACGCTGGCAACCTGGCCGCGCAGTTCAAGTGCACCCGGCTCGGCTGAAACCGTATCGCGGCTGCCAGCAAGGCGGGCGGCTTCGGCACGAAAGCGCAATTGTACCGGACCACTGGCAAGCGCACGGCCCGACCGCGCTGTGATCGTCTGGGGATTGAACGCACCTTCCGCGAGTTCAATCTGTTCGCCATTGACACGCGCCTGCATGGATAGAAGGTTCTCCGCACCCATGAAAGCAGCAACGAAGGGCGAGGCGGGCTTGTTGTAGACTTCCTCGGGTGTTCCCTGCTGTTCGATCCGCCCGGCATTCATGATCACAATGCGATCAGCCATCACCATGGCTTCCTCGCGATCATGCGTAACGTGAATGGCCGTAATGCCGAGACGCTTCTGCAGCGAACGGATTTCGTGGCGCACCGTGAGACGGATACGGGCATCGAGGTTGGAAAGCGGCTCATCAAGAAGCAGAATTTCCGGATCGATCGCCAGTGCCCGGCCGAGCGCCACGCGCTGGCGTTGGCCGCCGGAAAGTTGAGCCGGCTTGCGTGCGCCAAGACCGCCAAGACCAAGCAGATTCTGCATTTCGTTGACCCTCGCCTCGATCACGTCCTTCGAGCGTCTCTGCAGCTTCAGGCCGTAGCCGATATTCTGTGCCACTGTCATGTGTGGCCAGAGCGCATAGGACTGGAACACCAGCGCCATGCCCCGTTTGTCCGGCGGCATTTGCGTGACATCGCGGTTCGCAACCTGGATGGAACCGTTGAATGGTTTGGAGAAACCGGCAATCGTCCGCAGAAGCGTTGTCTTGCCACAGCCGGACGAGCCGAGAAGCGCCACGAATTCACCCTTGTGAATATCGAGGTCCAGATTGTCGAGCACTGTCGTCGAGCCATAGCCGACGCTCATCCTCTCGACCTTGAGGAAAGCAGGTTCAGTCATTTTCCATCCCATTGCGCAGCTGTGCAATTTTTTTCTTTGTACTGTCTGTTTATAACAGCGGGATGACAAGTGAAAAATTTTGACGGAGTTTGCCAGACCAATTCACCCGATGAAACCGCATGACATTGATGCGTAGCGTTGGCCGCCTCAAGTGTCGCCCAGCCCCAATATTCCACGACGGCCGATCCACGGAAAGTTGGGCGAAAACCTTACAACTTTTGTATAGATGTCATAGAACCGTTATCCGGCTTGTATAGGAGTGACCGACATTATGAGCCTGCAAAAATCAAAGCGGGCTCGTCTCGTCCAGACACAATAGGGGTAATCATGCGCCGACTTCTCGTAGCTTCCATCCTGCTTGCCGCCGGTCTTCAGCCGGTTTTCGCCGCAGATGGCAAACTGGTTCTCTACACCAGTCAGCCCAATACCGATGCCCAGCAAACCGCTGACGCATTCATGGCGAAAAATCCGGGCATCAAGGTCGAATGGGTGCGTGACGGAACACCGAAGCTCATGGCCAAGCTGCGCGCTGAAATCGAAGCGGGGCAGCCACAGCCTGACGTTCTGCTGATTGCCGACGTGGTCACCATGGAAGGTCTGAAGAAGGAAGGCCGCCTGCTGCCGTTCAAGGATGCCAAGACTTCGGGCATCGAAGCTGCGCTCGTTGACAAGGACGGAACCTACTTTTCCACCAAGCTGATAACGACGGGCATTGTCTATAACACCAAGGCGCCCTTTGTGCCGACAAGCTGGGCCGATCTCGCCAAACCCGAGGCGAAAGGGCTTGTCACGATGCCAAGCCCGCTGACGTCAGGCGCTGCGCTGATCCACACGGTCACGCTTACCGAAAATCTCAAGCAGGGCTGGGACTATTATGCAGAGTTGGCCAAGAACGGTGCGCAGGCAGCGGGTGGCAATGGCGATATTCTGAAAGCGGTCAGCGGCGGCGACAAACTTTATGGCATGATCGTCGATTACATGCCGATCCGAGAGAAAGCCAAGGGTGCACCGGTTGAGTTCGTCTTCCCGAAGGAAGGCGTTTCGGCCGTCACCGAGCCGGTCGGCATTCTGTCCACCGCCAAAAATCCCGAAGCTGCCAAGGCATTCGTTGACTTTCTCTTGTCAAAAGATGGACAGGAACTGGCCGCCAAGATGGGCTATATTCCGGCAAGTGCCGATGTCGCTCTTCCCGCAGGTTATCCTGACCGCGCATCCATCAAGGTCATGAAATTCGACGCAGCAGGCGCGCTTGCCAACGAGACGAAGAACAAGGAAAAGTTCAGCGAAGTGATGGGGCAGTAAACTCCCTTGGTCGTAACGCATTCCATAGACACAACAGGGCCCGCATCCACCCATGCGGGCTCGCGCCTCTACAGGGTGTGGCGTTATTTCAGGCAGGATGGCGGATTGTCCGCCGTGCTTGTTCTCGCCATTATCTTTGTTCTCAGCTTTTTGCCGATGTTGCGGTTGCTGGTCACTGCTGTCGCACCGGGCGGCGAGATTGATCTTGGCGCCATGGCGGAGCGGCTTTCCGGCGCCTCTGTGATACGCGCCACCCTGAACACGCTCGATACAGCCTTCTTCGGCGCCGTGCTGGCGCTTCTAGTCGGCGCGCCCTTTGCCATTGGCATCGCCATGACGGATCTGCCGGGGCGAAAAATCCTTGGTTTTCTGTTGCTGCTGCCCCTGATGATCGCACCGCAGGTCATGGCTCTGTCATGGCTGCATCTGTTCGGACCGTCGAGTACATTGCTCGGTGCTTTCGGTCTTGCACCGCCGCCGGGCACATCCAATCCATTGCTCGGGCGCAACGGTATCATCCTGCTCTATGCCATCCAGCATGCACCCATCGTGTTCATTACGTTGCGGGCAGGGCTGACCCGCGTCCCGCGCGATCTGGTCGAAGCGGCGCGTTCCTCGGGAGCATCGCCATTGCGCGTGCTCCTGACGATCATCCTGCCGATGGTGCGGCCTTACCTCGTTGCCGCCACAGCGCTTGCCTTCGTATCCGGCGTCGGCAATTTCGGTATTCCCGCTCTGCTGGGTATGCCTGTCAATTATCTTACCCTGACGACCATGATCTACCAGCGCATCGCCAGTTTTGGTCCCAGCGTGCTTCCACAGGTTGCTGCGCTCTCGGTCCTGATTGCCGTGCTCGCCTTGCTTGGTGTGGTCCTACAGGCACTGGCCCTCACAAAGGTCAGCCACCGTTTCACGGCGGGAACACCCGCACGATTTACCCTTGGCCGCTACCGGTGGTTGTTCGCCACCCTCGGCTGGGCCGCGATCCTGTTCATGCTGATCCTGCCGGTGCTTGCCCTGACAACAACGGCATTAATCCCTTCTTTCGGCGTACCGCTCAACTGGTCCACCCTGACATTCTCCAATTTCGAGGAAGTGCTGTTCCGGCAGGCGTCCACCAGCCGCGCCTTCTGGAATTCGGCGATCCTTGCCTGCGGCGCTGCTCTCATTCTCGCGGTGGGATCCATTCCGGTTGCAGTAGGCCTCGAGCGTTTCTCGCGTCTATCGCAACGCATCCTGCATGGGGCCATCGAACTACCCTACGCCTTACCGGGCATTGTGCTTGCCATTGCCTGCATTCTGCTGTTCCTGCGCCCGTTGCCGTTGATTGGCAGCCTCTATGGCACGGCATGGATCATCCTTGTCGCTTATCTCATGCGCTTCTTCGCCCTGGCCATGAAACCGGTCACAACGGCAATCGGGCAGCTGTCACGCGATCTCAATGAAGCGGCGGCCGTATCCGGTGCAGGTCCGCTGCGCCGTCTCATGACAATCACCGGGCCACTGACCGCCCCCGCTGCCGTCGCCGGAGCCTTGCTTGTCTTCATGAGCGCATTCAACGAATTGACGGTCTCCGCCCTGCTCTGGTCAAGCGGGCATGAAACACTCGGCGTCGTGCTGTTCAGCCTCGAAGAAGCCGGACTCGGCACACACGCGGCGGCCATTGCAGTAACGACCATTCTGATCGTCGTCGTACTTTTAGCCGTGCTTGATCGTCTCGGTAAAAGGCTGCCGCCCGGCGTCCTGCCCTGGCGATAGATCAGCCGGGGATGATCCAGGCGTCGGCAATGGCGACATGTACGGTTTTGCCGGGCTGCAGTGACGAGGCGCTGTCCAGCGTCAGGCGCTCGCCATTGGCGAGTTCAAGCCGGGTTTCATATACGGCACCGCGATAGGTGCTTTCCTGCACGTTGGCCGCAAGTCCGGCGTCCGCAAGGCTGAGGGCCTCCGGGCGCAACAGCAATGAGACGGCATCAGAGCCATTGGCTGTCCCCCGCGCTAAAAGGCGATAACCTGCCACATCCACAAGAGCCGACGACTCCTGCTTCTCTACAACGGTGCCGGAAACCGGTGTGCCGCGTCCGATAAAACCGGCCACGCGCCGATCAGCCGGGGAGTGATACACTTCCGTCGGCGACGCTATCTGCAGGATATTCCCCGCGCTCATCACCGCAATGCGGTCGGAAAGCGCCAGCGCTTCCGACTGATCGTGTGTGACATAGACAATAGTCGCGCGGGTGCGGCGGTGAATATCGCGGAAAGCCTCTATCATCGAGGCACGCAAATGCATATCAAGATTGGCAAGCGGTTCATCGAAAAGGATGATTTTCGCATCGGCAACCAGACAGCGCGCCAGCGCCACACGCTGCCGCTGACCGCCCGACAGTTCCTCGATACGCCGGTCAGCGAAGCCGCCGAGGCTAACGCTTTCCAGCACGGCCTCGACACGTTGGGCAATCTCGCCCTTGGCGATTTTGCGGGTCTTCAGGGGATAGGCTACGTTTTCAGCAACATTCATATGCGGCCACAGAGCATAGGACTGAAAGACAACACCGACACCGCGCTCCTCAGGCGTTTTCTGGCGATGCGCATCGGCGATCAGGTCCTCGCCGAAATGGATGGCACCGTTATCGGGTGCCTCAAAACCGGCAATGAGACGCAGGAGTGTGGTCTTGCCGCAACCGGAAGGTCCCAGCAGCGACGTGAACGAGCCTGCCGGAAAATCGATGGAGATATCTCTGAGAGCAACCGTCCCGCCGAAGCGCTTGGTGAGATTCTGGATGTGGATGTCGGTCATGCGCCGCTTTTACAATGCTTTTTCATGTTTGACACGGCCTATGCGCCAATCCCGTTACAACAATGTGACGGGGCAGCGGTTCCGCATAAAATCCTTTGCCGAATAAGGCCCTATCCGCCACCCGTCAAAATTCCCATCAAAACCCGTCAAAAAGAGTTGCACACCTCATTTCGCCGAACTAGTATATCAGGCGGAGGAGATTTCTCGTGGTAAAGATGACGCTTGAAGACGTCGCCCGAGAAGCCGGTGTCAGTCTTGCAACGGTTGATCGTGTTGTGAACGGGCGGAATGGTGTGCATGCGCGCACCATCGAGCGCGTCAACGCGGCTATCAAAATGCTCGGATTTCATCCGGATCAGCACGCATCGCGGCTTGCACGCGGACGCGACTACGATTTCCGGATTATCCTGCCGACCGGCGAAAACGAATTCATGCAGGCGCTCGATGCGGAGTTCCGTGCAACGCGCGAACGCCAGTTGCTGGAACGCGTGCGGCTCTCCATTCACTACGTTGATACCTTCGATGGCGAAGCCCTCGCACTCGCGCTTGAACGGCTCCCCTCGGGTATCGATGGCGTCGCCGTCGTCGCTCTGGACCATCCCGCAGTCACCGAAGCCATCAATGCGCTCGCCGACAGGGGCGTCGTTGTCCTGACGCTGGTTTCAGATGTGCCGAATTCGCGCCGTGCCCATTTTGTGGGAATCGACAATTACGCCGCCGGGCGCACCGCTGCATCGCTGATTGGCCGGTTCGTCGGACCACGCAGGGGCAAGGTCGGCATGATTGCCGGTTCACTGGCCCTGCGCGATCACGTGGAAAGGCAGTTCGGGTTCGAACAGGTCATTTCCCGCGAATACACCAATCTTGAAGTTCTGCCTGTCCGGGAAGCGCGCGACGAGAATGCGCGCGTGGAGACCGTCGCGCGATCGCTGCTGCGCGATCATTCCGATCTGGTCGCCATCTACAATGCCGGTGGTGGCCAGGCGGGGGTGCTCGCTGCGCTCGAAGCTACCGGCCGTGTATCCGACGTGATTTTTGTGGCGCATGAACTTACCGCGTCGACCCGCCGTCATCTGGTGCGCGGCACCGTGGACGCGCTCATCAATCAGGATGTCGGACACATGGCCCGCAGCACCGCGCGGATTCTCACCGCGCTGCGAGAAGGCCGCCCGATTGTGCCGGGTCAGGAACACATCCGCATCGATATTTTCCTCAGGGACAACATGCCCTGAACTGTGAACGGCGTGGCGTCTACCCGAGACGCCCACATGAATTGGAGGAGACGAGACATGAAGACGATCAAGGGACCAGCCATTTTTCTCGCGCAGTTTGCGGGTGATGCGGCACCGTTCAACTCATTCGAAGCGATATGCCGATGGGCAGCATCATTGGGCTACAAAGGCATCCAGATTCCTACCTGGGATGCGCGACTGTTCGATCTCAAGAAGGCTTCGGACTCCAAGACCTATTGCGATGAAGTAGCAGGCATTGCCCATTCGCATGGCCTTGCAATCACCGAGCTTTCGACCCATCTGCAGGGCCAGCTTGTCGCTGTTCATCCGGTTTATGACGAACTGATGGACGGTTTTGCCGTGCCCGAGGTGCATGGCAATCCCAAAGCGCGCCAGGAATGGGCGGTGGATCAGGTCAAGCGCGCCGCACGTGCCTCCAATCACCTTGGCCTGAAAGTCATGCCGACATTCTCGGGTGCATTGGCCTGGCCATTCCTCTATCCGTTTCCGCAGCGGCCGGCCGGCCTCGTGGAAGCGGCCTTCGATGAACTGGCCAAGCGCTGGACGCCGATCCTCAATTATCTCGACGAACAGGGTGTCGATGCGGCCTATGAAATCCATCCGGGCGAAGACCTGCATGACGGCATCACCTACGAGATGTTCCTGGAGCGCGTGAACAATCATCCCCGCGCCAATCTGCTCTATGATCCTTCGCACTTCGTGCTGCAGCAGCTCGACTATCTCGACTACATCGACATCTATCACGAGCGCATCAAGGCTTTTCACGTCAAGGATGCCGAGTTCAATCCGACAGGTCGTCAGGGCGTTTATGGCGGCTTCCAGCCCTGGGTAAATCGTGCCGGACGTTTCCGTTCGCTGGGTGACGGACAGGTGGATTTCGGTGCCGTGTTCTCAAAGTTGACGGCTTACGACTTTGACGGCTGGGCAGTGCTGGAATGGGAGTGCGCACTCAAACATCCCGAAGACGGTGCGCGTGAAGGTGCCGAATTCATCAACGCACATCTGATCCGCGTGACCGAAAGGGCATTCGATGACTTCGCTGGCGCAGGAACCGACGACGCGGCCAACCGCCGTCTCCTTGGTCTGGTATAAGAACGGAAGGAAGCGGCAATGGCTATTGAAGCAAGCAAACAAAAGGCAGCAACACGGCGCATTCGCATCGGCATGGTCGGAGGAGGGCAGGGTGCCTTCATTGGTGCCGTGCATCGTATCGCCATGCGCATCGACGACCAGTACGAACTCGTCGCCGGAGCACTCTCCTCCGATCCTGAACGTGCCAAGGCTTCGGCGAAGGAGCTCGGGATCGCGGAAGACCGTGCCTATGGTTCTTTCGAAGAAATGGCGAAAGCGGAAGCCAAGCGCCCGGATGGCATTGAGGCGGTGGCTATTGTTACGCCGAACCATATGCACGCCCCCGCTGCCAAGGCTTTTCTGAAGGCCGGGATCCATGTCATCTGCGACAAGCCGCTGACGACGACGGTCAAGGATGCCAAGGAATTGGTGGCGCTGGTGAAAAAGACCGGCAAGATTTTTGCCGTGACTCACAATTACACCGGATACCCCATGATCCGGCAGGCCCGCGCCATGGTTGAAAAGGGAGTGCTCGGCACAATCCGGCTGGTACAGGCCGAGTACCCACAGGACTGGTTAACCGAAAAAGCCGAGGACAGCGGGTCGAAGCAGGCGGAATGGCGTACGGACCCGAAGCGCTCGGGAGCTGGTGGAGCCATCGGCGATATCGGCACCCATGCCTATAATCTTGCCTGTTTCGTTTCCGGCCTGACACTGAAGCAGCTTTGCGCCGAACTCACCAGCTTCGTCGAAGGCCGAAAGCTCGATGATGACGTACAGATACTGATGCGCTTCGATGGCGGCGCAAAAGGTATGCTCTGGGCAAGTCAGGTGGCACCCGGTCACGAGAATGGCCTCAAACTGCGTGTCTATGGCACAAAGGGCGGGCTGGAATGGACGCAGGCCGATCCGAACTATCTCTGGTACACGCCGTTCGGCAAACCCAAACAATTGCTGACCCGCGGCGGAGCCGGTGCTTCACCGGAAGCCGCCCGCGTGACGCGCGTCCCCGGCGGCCACCCGGAAGGGTATCTCGAAGGGTTCGCCAACATCTATACGGAAGCCGCGCAGGCAATCATTGCTGCCCGGACAGGCAAGAAAACGCCAAAAGATGTAATCTATCCTACGGTCGAGGACGGTCTGATTGGTATGGAATTCATCGAAGCGGCTGTGAAGTCGTCGAAGGCTGGCGGCGTCTGGACGAAGGTATGATGGAAGTGTTGATTTCACCCCCCTCTGTCCTGTCGGACATCTCCCCCACAAGGGGGGAGATCACATCGGCATCAAGGATTTCTCGTAATTTCCAACATCGAAGTTTGGCTAACACGGTCATGAAGGCTGATCTCCCCCCTTGCGGGGGAGATGTCCGACAGGACAGAGGGGGGTAATGGAAAGATGACTTCACCCTCGGCCACGCAATCAACCCTGCTGCCGGTCCTGGAAGCCCGCGGCATCGCCAAGGCTTTTGGGCCGGTGGAAGTGCTCACCGATATCAGTCTCACCATCCAGCCCGGAGAGGTGCATGCGATCATCGGTGAGAATGGGGCGGGCAAATCCACGCTGATGAAGCTTTTGAGCGGCCATCTGCAGCCAACCCGTGGTTCGGTTGCAATGGACGGTGAAGATGTGACCCTCACAGGTCCTGTCGACGCCGAACATCGCGGTCTCGTGTTGGTGCATCAGGAAATCCTGCTGGCACCGCATTTGACGGTCGCGCAGAATATCTTCATGGGCCGCGAACTGAGGCGCGGTCTCATGGTCAACGACCGGGAGATGAACCGGCTGGCGGCGGAAGCGGTACGCAAGCTTGGCGCGGAGATCGACCCGACAACGACCGTATCGCGGCTTTCCATTGCCCGGCGGCAGCTCGTGCAGATCGCCCGCGCACTGCAGGTGCCGCACCGCGTGGTGATCTTCGATGAACCCACTGCATCTCTCACCCCGTATGAGACCGAAGCGTTGCTCAAGGTCATCCGCAACCTGCGCGACCAGAACGTTGCCGTGCTCTATATTTCTCACCGCCTGCCGGAGGTCGGCGCCATTGCCGATCGCATCACCGTGCTGCGCGACGGCAAGCTTATCGCGACACGCAATGCATCGGAATTGCAGCCTGTCGACATGGCCAAGCTGATGGTCGGGCGCGACATGTCAAAACTTTACCCTGAAAGGGAAGAGACGGCGACGCATGAGACCATTCTGGAAATCAGCAACTTTGATGTTTCAGGTTATGCCCGCGACGCATCTTTCACCCTGCGCAAGGGAGAAATCCTTGGCTTTGCCGGATTGATCGGCGCCGGACGGACCGAACTGCTCGAAGGCATTGTCGGACTGCGCCCCGGGCATGGACAAGTCAAATTGAACGGCAAGCCAGTCAGGTTTCATACGGTGCGAGACAGCATGGCGGCCGGGATCGTTTACCTGAGTGAAGACCGCAAGGGTAAGGGACTTCTTCTCGCGCAGAATCTGCGCACGAACCTCACCCTTGCCTCGCTCCAAAAATTCACCAAAGGACCCCTGATCGAACGCAAGCGCGAGGAACAGGGACTGGACAACGCCATTGCCGAATTCGACATCCGGGCGCGGCGGCGCGATCTGCTGGCGGGTCAGCTTTCCGGCGGCAACCAGCAAAAGCTGCTGCTGGCCAAAATGATGCTGCTGGATCCCAGTATCGTTATCATCGACGAGCCAACACGCGGCATTGATATCGGCACCAAGGAACAAATCTACAAATTCATCGCTGATCTCGCCAAATCAGGAAAATCGGTCATCGTCATCTCCTCCGAGATGCAGGAACTGATCGGCATCTGCCACCGCATCCTTGTCATGCGCTCATCGCGTATTGTCGGTGAGGTTGCCGGGGAGACGATGACGGAAGATGAAATCGTGGTCTACGCCACCGGCGTCAAAACAAACGAAGCAGAACTTTACGCAACGGGGTCCGCATGAGCGATACGCAACCAAACACCGACACGCGCGGCTTCGGCCGCAAGCTGGCGGATATCGACAAGACGGCAATTGCGCCATTTCTGGCACTTGCCGCGCTGTTTGTTCTGGGCGCTCTGGTCAATCCAAGCTTCATCGGTATCGACAATATACTGAACGTGCTGACCCGCTCGTCCTTCATTGCTATCATTGCGGTTGGTGCAACCTTCGTGATTTCCGCGGGCGGGCTTGATCTTTCGGTGGGCTCGATGGCTGCGCTTGTTGCGGGTGTCATGATCCTGTTCTTGAACTCGGCGGCAATCGACGGCAATTTCGCCATGCTGGCAGCCGGTGTTGTCATCGCCATTGGCGTCGGCGCGGGAGCCGGTCTGGTGAATGGTGCCGTCACGACCCTGGGGCGCATCGAGCCGTTCATCGTGACGCTTGGAACAATGGCCATCTATAGGTCCGTGACCGTGTGGCTGGCCAATGGCGGCTCGATAGCAATGAAATCCAGTGAAATGCGCAATCTGTTCCGGCCGGTCTATACGGGAACATTTCTCGGGTTGCCGATACCCGTATGGATTATCCTTGCCGTTGGCCTGCTGGGCGCTTTTATTCTCTACAAGACCTCATTTGGACGGCATGTGATCGCAGTCGGCTCCAATGAAGACGTGGCGCGTTATTCCGGCATCCACGTCAATCGTGTCCGCGCCATGACCTATGTCATTCAGGGCATCTGCGTGGCCATCGCGGTTGTCGTTTACGTGCCGCGACTTGGCGCCGCAACTACAACCACCGGTATGCTGTGGGAATTGCAGGCCATCACAGCGGTTGTCATTGGCGGCACAGCGCTGAAAGGCGGCGTCGGGCGCATCTGGGGCACGATCTGCGGTGCGTTCATGCTGGAGATCGTCGGCAATATCATGGTCCTGTCCAACTTCGTCAGCGAATACCTGATCGGAGCGGTGCAGGGCGTTATCATCATTATTGCGATGCTTGTGCAGAGGACGCTGCAACGCAAGGGATAGTCAAGTTTGGGAGGGGGGAACAAGGGCCACCCACCGACCGAGGAACAAGGGCCCGCACAACACTTGGGAGAGAATTATGCGTAAACTCATGTTGGGTCTTGCCGGGGCGTTGCTCGCTTCGAGCATGACCCTTGCTCACGCCGAGGACAAGAAAGTCAGCATTGCTGTCTCCATTCCGGCTGCCGACCATGGCTGGACGGGCGGCGTCGTCTATCACGCTGAACGTGCCGCAAAGATCCTTGAAGCCAATCATCCAGGCCTCAAGATCATCATCAAGACTTCACCGGATGGTGCTTCACAGGCCAATGCGCTGGAAGATCTGACCACGCAGGGCATCGATGCCCTGGTCACCCTGCCGCACAATTCCGACGAGTTGACCGACCCTATCCGTCAGGTCAAATCGAAGGGAGTTTTCGTCACCGTGGTTGACCGTGCGCTTTCCGATCCGACGATTCAGGATCTGTATGTCGCCGGCAACAATCCGGAACTCGGCCGCGTGGCTGGCAAATATTTGAAGGATAAGCTCGGCACGGGCGACGTTGTCGTCATCCGCGGTCTGCCGATTGTCATCGATGAAGAACGCCAGAAGGGCTTCGACGAAGCCATCGCCGGAAGCGGTATCAAGGTGCTCGACAAGCAGTTCGGCAACTGGTCGCGCGATGATGCCTTCAAGGTCATGCAGGACTATCTGACCAAGTTCCCGAAGATCGATGCCGTCTGGTGCCAGGATGACGACATGGCTGTCGGCGTACTCGAAGCCATCAGCCAGGCCAAGCGCACCGATATCAAGATGGTTATCGGCGGTGCAGGCATGAAGGACATGATCAAACGGGTCAGCGACGGCGACGCCATGACACCGATCAATGTTCTCTATCCGCCATCCATGATCGCGACGGCACTCGAACTGACAGTGGCCAATTTCTACGATCAGGTTCCGGTGCGCGGCAAATATATCCTTGATGCGACGTTGGTTACCAAGGAAAATGCCAAGGAATTTTACTTCCCGGATTCGCCTTTCTAAGGCGAACACCACCCAAAACCGGAAAAGGCCCTCACGGGCCTTTTTCTTTTGTGCATCACTCAAGAATTTCAAAACCAAACGTCAGGGCTGGCGCCGGGGAGGACTCTTGCCCCGACGCCGACCCTGTTTGCTGCAAGGGTAAGTATGGCGGGAGCAGCGGTCATGCTTCGGCCAAGTCTTGCTGCAAAATTCCTGTCACTGGTTCCGATTGCCTGAGGCAACCGGGTTGAGCGCAGTTTTCATGAACTTTTTCAAGCGCCAACTAACTTGACTCGTTGACTCCTCTTTATGTTGAGTAATAAATATGACCACACGAGTCAAGTTTGAATATCCGCTTCCGGACTGGTCCGGGGCGACAGCACGAAAAGGCTGGCCACAATGTCACGACGTCAAATCATCGATCTGCAGGTCCGGCTGCCAAGGTTGGCGCCCATCGCACGAGAGATCATGCCGATTTCTCAATCTGACATGCGCGTCTATGGCAGCGAAATCCTGTTCGATGGGTCCAATGAAGTGGGTATCGAACATGCCGGTTCGCTCTACCGCCTCAAAATCACCCGCCAGGGCAAGCTCATTCTCAACAAATAACGTATTGATAGGCATCCAGAGACCATGACTGATACGCACAAGCCAGAACCCCACGACATCCGGCAGGCACGGGCAGACAATCCCAAAATGCGCGAGCGTGATCTCGCACAGCAACTGGGTATCACCGAGGCTGATCTGGTTGCAGCCTTTTGCGGTCTCAATGTTATTCGCATCACGCCGCGCATCGAGACCTTCCTGACCGAGATACAGACTTTGGGCGAGGTCATGGCCCTGACACGCAACGAAAGCGCCGTACATGAAAAGATCGGCGTCTATGACAAGCCGATCGTCGGCAAGCATGCATCCATGCTGCTTGGCGAGCAGATCGACATGCGTCTGTTTCCCGATAGCTGGGCACATGGTTTCGCCGTTGAAAAGCAGGACGGCGAATTTACCCGCCGCAGCCTTCAATTCTTTGATGCGACCGGTGAGGCAATCCACAAAATTCATTTGCGCCCCGTCTCGGATCTCGATGCCTACCACGCGCTTGTTGCCAAGCTGCGTCTTGATGATCAGTCCCAAAGCATCGAACTGACAACTCTCCCGAAGCCCGAGGAGAAGACCGCGGAAATTCACGAGCTTGATGCGGACGGCCTGCGGGACCGTTGGACACAGATGAAGGACGTGCACGAGTTTTTCGGCATTCTACGCGCGCTGAAGATGACCCGTCATCAGGCAGTGCAGGTGATCGGACAGGACTATGCTTGGGCGCTGGATCGTGATGCGTTGACCGCCATGATGCACCATGCGGCGCAGGAGCAGATACCGATCATGTGCTTTGTCGGCAATCGTGGCTGCATCCAGATCCATTCCGGCCCGATCGCAAACATCAAGCCGATGGGACCATGGCTCAATATTCTCGATGAAACGTTTCACATGCATCTGCGTCTCGACCACATTGCTGAACTTTGGGCTGTGCGCAAACCTACCAAGGACGGCCATGTGACATCGCTCGAAGCCTATTGCGCTGAAGGCGAAATGATCATCCAGTTTTTTGGCAAGCGCTATGAAGGTTCAGGCGAACGGGAAGACTGGCGCCAGCTTGTTGAAAACCTGCCGCGCATCATGCGTTCGGCCGCTTAAGGAAATGAACATGTCTGTTAAACGCCAGAGCAAGCCGACGAGACTTCTTATTGCGACTTCGCTTGCCACGGTGATGGCATTGGTATCCCCGCAAGGCATGGCTTCTGCAGAAGAAATAACCGGACGCCTTCCCGATGCGGCCCGCGTGGTGTCCATTGGCGATTCCATTACTGAAATCGTCTATGCGCTGGGAGAAGAGGGGCACCTTGTCGGCCGCGACCAGACAAGTACCTACCCGGAAGCGGCGCAGAAGCTGCCAAACGTCGGCTATATGCGCGCGCTGTCCCCCGAAGGAGTCCTCTCCATCAATCCGACAGCGATCATCGCCGTTGAAGGCAGCGGCCCCAAGGAAACCATCGACGTCCTGAAGAAGGCCAGCGTGCCCTTCGTTTTCGTGCCGGAAGATTATACGGGCCAAAGCATCTCGGCGAAGATACGCGTGGTGGGGACGGCACTTGGGGTTGATGACAAGGCGGAAAAACTGGCCTCGCAGGTCGAGAAGGATCTGCTGGCGGCCGAAGACGCAACGAAAAACATCAAGAACCGCAAGCGAGTCCTGTTCGTCCTCAGCGCTCAGGGTGGCAAGATCATGGCGTCAGGCACCAAGACAGCGGCCAACGGCATCATTGCACTGGCCGGTGCCGATAATGCGATCACGGAATATCCCGGATACAAGGCCTTGACGGACGAGGCGATCATTACGGCCAAGCCCGATGTCATTCTGGTCATGGATCGCGGTGGTGACCATTCTTCCGACAATGCCGATCTTCTTGCCAATGCGGCGATTGCCGCAACACCTGCCGGCAAAGACAAGAAGATCATCCGCATGGGTGGTCAGTATCTGCTTGGTTTTGGCCCACGCGCACCCAAGGCAATCCACGAGCTGGCAGAAGCCATCTACGGCAATGAACTGAGCCAATGAGTGAGGCAATCTTGAGAAAGCCCGCCGTCCTTGCTTCCGCACAGGGCGGTAAGAAACCACGCCCTGATGGTGACCGGTCGGCACTCGCCCGGTCAGTGATCGCGTGCCTGTGCGTCGCGCTCATTGCCACCATCCTTTTCAGTCTTGCCTTCGGTGCCTCCGATGCTTCGGTTGTATCCGTCGTGAAGTCCCTGATCGCAGGATCCGATATCACAGACAATGCACTTTCGGTCCGTGACCGCATCATTATCTACGATATACGCCTACCCCGGGTCATCCTCGGCACCCTGATCGGCGCTTCACTGGCCGTATCGGGTGCGGTCATGCAGGGATTGTTTCGCAATCCGCTGGCTGATCCGGGTATCGTGGGCGTTTCCGCAGGTGCCGGGCTCGGTGCCGTCAGTGTCATTGTTCTGGGTGGAACGTTTCTCGCCCCTGTCATTGCGATATTCGGACTTTACGCGCTGCCGCTTGCCGCCTTTTTCGGCGCCCTGATCTTTACGCTCATCTTGTACCGTGTCGCAACACGGCGCGGGCAGACGTCCATCGCTACCATGCTCCTCGCTGGTATCGCGCTTGGTGCCATGGCCGCCGCCTATATCGGTGTGCTGGTCTACGTGGCCGACGACAAGCAATTGCGCGATCTCACTTTCTGGGGTCTCGGATCACTGGCGGGAGCAAATTGGGTCAAGATTGCAGCGTCGGGCCCGCTGATTGCGCTGGCCCTCATTATTTCGCCATTCCTTGCCCGCGGGCTGAATGGCCTGGCACTGGGCGAAGCATCGGCCAGCCATCTCGGTATTCCTGTTCAGCGCTTCAAACGCATCGCCATTGTCACGGTCGCTGCGGCCACCGGCGCATCGGTTGCGGTGAGTGGCGGCATCGGCTTTGTCGGTGTCGTCGTCCCGCATCTTCTGCGCCTCGTGATCGGTCCCGATCATCGCTATCTCCTGCCGGCGGCGGCTCTGCTCGGCGCCAGCCTGCTGCTGATTGCCGATGCGGTCAGCCGGACAATCGTTGCTCCATCCGAATTGCCGATCGGTATTGTCACGGCCGCCGTCGGTGCACCGTTCTTCCTGTGGATATTGCTGCGTCGCCGCGGCATTCTGGACCTCTGACCATGATCCGTGTTACCAATGTCTCCGTATCCCTCGGCCGAAGCAGAATTGTCGAGGACATATCCTTTGATGCAGAGGCAGGCGCATTCACTGTTATCGTCGGCCCTAACGGATCAGGCAAAACTACCCTCATGCGCGCGCTCTCGGGCGATCTGCCGTATGACGGGACAATCAGCATCAACGGCGCGCCCATCAACCGGTTGAAGCTTTGGCAGATGGCAACCATGCGGGCGATCCTGCCGCAATCCACTTCGCTGTCCTTTCCGTTTACCGTGCGTGAGATCGTCAAGCTGGGAATGACCAGCGGCCGTTCCGGCGCTTCGCGCCACAGTATGGATACGCTGCCTGACGAAGCACTCGAGCGTGTTGATCTTGACGGCTTCGGCGGACGTTTTTATCAGGAACTCTCCGGCGGCGAACAGCAGCGCGTGCAACTGGCGCGCGTTCTCTGTCAGGTCTGGCAACCGGTGCTGGACGGCCAGCCGCGTTTCCTCTTTCTCGATGAGCCGGTTTCGAGCCTCGACATCAAACATCAGCTTATCATCATGCAGATTGCCCGCGATTTTGCCGATCGCGGGGGCGGGGTCATCGCGATCCTACACGACCTTAACCTTACCTCCATGTTTGCCGACCGTATTGTGGTTATGCATGGGGGACGGGCTGATTCTGTGGGTACACCTATGGAAGTCTTGACGGATGACCGTATCTTGCGTGTTTATGAATGTGCGCTCAAGGTGGGTGGTCTGCCCGGCAAATCCGTACCGTTCGTTCTGCCGCAGTCCGCAGTACTCTGAGTAATTGAAGATATCGCCATCTACCTATTGACTGCAGATGACGATTTGATACTAAATATAGATGTTATGGTTCTACCGAGTCGCAAGACCGGGAGCTAAGAGGGAAGCCGGTGAGATGTCGTTGACATTGATGCCGGCGCTGCCCCCGCAACTGTAAACAGCGAGTTGTTGTCGACAATGCCACTGAAGCCCAGCTTCGGGAAGGCCGACACCAGCGCCGACCTGTGAGCCAGGAGACCTGCCATAACATGATGAACGTCCACGGGCGGGGTGTCCCGGTGTGTCGCTTGCAATGGTCAGCCGCAAGCTGACTCTCTCTTTGCACGCGTGCGCTCGACCTTTGCCCCCAACTTTTGGGGTATAAGCACATGTCTCTTTCTCTTGAAACCACCGGCATCGATGGACTTGCGCCCGTTCGTCCCGGCGAAACACAATCATCATTCACCGAGCCCGGCTATCGTGTCATTCGCCGCAATGGTTCGGTGACACTGTTCGACCCGCTGAAAATCACCGTTGCCCTGACCAAAGCCTTCCTCGCTGTTGAAGGCAATGTCGCCGCCGGCTCGCGCCGCGTGCATGATGTCGTCGAAGGCTTGACCTCCGACATTGTGACAACCTTGAAGCGCCGCAGCAGCGAAGGCCGCCTGTTCCACATCGAGGATGTGCAGGATCAGGTCGAGCTTGCCCTCATGCGCAGCGAAAACCACAAAGTTGCACGCGCCTATGTTCTCTATCGGGAAGAACGCGCGAGAGAACGAGCGAAGCTGGCGGAACCGGTGGCCAAAACCGGCCCGTCACTGAGCGTTACCCTACTCGACGGAACCAAAGCTCCTCTCGATGCGGTACGGCTTGCGCGCATCATCGACGAAGCCTGCGAAGGACTTGAGGGGGTGAGCGCCGCGCCGATCCTCAGCGAAACCCAGCGCAACCTTTATGATGGCATTACGCTCGACGAACTGTCGCTTGCACCCATTCTGGCAGCGCGCACCCTCGTTGAAACCGAACCGAACTACTCCTTCGTCACCGCCCGGTTGCTTCTGGACAAGCTGCGCCGAGAAGCCTTGAGCTTTGTCTTCGGCCGTCCTGAACAGGCGACCCAGCACGAAATGGCCGAGCGGTATGCCGATTATTTCCCGGCCTATGTAAAGGCTGGCATTGAAGCGGAATTGCTTGATCCGGAACTGGCCCGCTTCGATCTGCGGAAAATATCCGCAGCCCTGAAGCCGGAACGCGACCTGCAGTTTCAGTATCTCGGCCTGCAGACACTCTACGATCGTTATCTCCAGCAGACACGCGGTATCCGGTTCGAGTTGCCGCAGGCCTTCCTGATGCGCGTTGCCATGGGCCTCGCCACCCGCGAGATCGACCGGGAAGCACGCGCCGTCGAATTCTACGACCTGCTGTCGTCCTTTGACTTCATGGCATCCACACCGACATTGTTCAACTCAGGCACGCTGCGTCCGCAGCTGTCCTCCTGCTTCCTGACCACCGTTGCCGACGATCTCGATGGTATTTTCAAGGCGGTGAAGGACAACGCGCTTCTGGCAAAATATTCCGGCGGCCTTGGCAATGACTGGACGCCGGTGCGTGGTCTTGGCGCCCATATCAAGGGCACCAACGGTGAAAGCCAGGGTGTTGTTCCGTTCCTCAAAGTGGCCAATGATACGGCCATCGCCGTCAATCAGGGCGGCAAGCGCAAGGGCGCTGTCTGCGCCTATCTTGAGACCTGGCACGTCGACATCGAGGAGTTCCTCGATCTGCGCAAGAACACCGGTGACGACCGCCGCCGCACCCATGACATGAACACGGCCAATTGGGTGCCTGACCTGTTCATGAGCCGCGTGGAAAAGGACGAGCCATGGACCCTTTTCTCGCCCGACGAGACACCTGATCTGCATGATCTCTACGGCGCGGACTTCAAAATTGCCTACGAGGCCTATGAAGCCAAGGCTGCGCGTGGCGAAATGCGCGTCTCCCGCGTGGTGCGGGCTCTGGATCTCTGGCGCCGAATTCTCACCATGCTGTTCGAGACCGGCCACCCATGGGTCACGTTCAAGGACCCCTGCAATATCCGCTCGCCTCAGGGGCATGTTGGCGTAGTGCATTCTTCGAACCTGTGTACGGAAATTACCCTCAACACATCGAAGGATGAAGTTGCGGTGTGCAACCTCGGCTCGATCAATCTTGCCAACCACATTGCAGCCGAAGGTCTCGATCTTGAGCGTCTGGCGCGCACTGTGGCAACAGCCATGCGCATGCTCGACAATGTCATCGACATCAATTTCTACACTATTCCGGAAGCGCGCCATTCCAACCTGCGTCACCGTCCGGTCGGTCTCGGTTTGATGGGTTTCCAGGATGCATTGCAGGCATTGCGTATTCCCTACGCCTCCAACGAAGCCGTGGCTTTCGCCGATCTCAGCATGGAAGCCATTTCTTATCATGCCATTTCGGCGTCGGTTGACCTCGCCAGCGAACGCGGCAGCTATCCAAGTTTCGGCGGCTCGCTCTGGTCAAAAGGCATTCTCCCGATCGATTCCATCGAACTGCTTGATCAGGCCCGCACGGCAGCCGGTGCCAAGCTTTCGATGGACCGCAGCATTACCCTTGATTGGGAAGCCCTGCGCAAGAGAATGATGAAAACCGGAATGCGCAATTCCAACACCATGGCAATTGCACCCACCGCAACGATTTCGAATATTTGCGGTGTTGCCCAGTCCATCGAGCCCGCCTATCAGAATCTCTTCGTCAAATCCAATATGTCGGGTGACTTCACCGTCGTGAATGCGGCCCTCGTGCATGACCTGAAGAAGCGCGGCCTGTGGGACGAGGTGATGATTTCGGACCTGAAATATTTCGACGGTTCGGTTGGTGAAATCGACCGTATCCCGGACGACCTCAAGGCCCTCTATGCCACAGCGTTCGAAATCGACAGCGCATGGCTGATTGCCGCGGCCTCGCGCCGGCAGAAATGGATCGATCAAGCCCAGTCCCTCAATCTCTACATTGCAAACCCAAGCGGCAAGAAGCTCGACGAGCTTTATCGCCTCGCCTGGAACAGCGGCCTGAAGACGACCTACTACCTGCGCTCGCGCTCGGCCTCGCACGTAGAAAAGTCCACGTTGAAAGGCACCGATGGCAAACTCAATGCCGTCGCCGCCAAGCCGATTGCCGAACCGATCATTCTGTCGGAACCAGCCGGTAATGCCTGTTCGATCAATGATCCTGACTGTGAAGCCTGCCAGTAGAATTATGCACCCCCCTCTGCCCTGTCGGGCATCTCCCCCACAAGGGGGGAGATCACATCGATACCAGCCATCTCACTTGGTTTGGCAATAATGCCACCGGATGGAAATATTGATGAAGGCTGATCTCCCCCCTTGTGGGCGAGATGGGCGACAGCCCAGAGGGGGGTGCTCCAGTTCTCAACATCAATAACAACAAGGACTGACAACATGCTTGACTGGACCAACACCGAAGCTGCCGCCAACTCGGCACGCGCCATCCACCCCGCCCTTGCACCGGATCAGGCACCCGCCGCCGATGCCACGGGTCTTGGCGATATCGTACGCGGCGGTGGCCGTGTACGCGTCGATGACAAGGCGATGATCAACTCACGTGCCGACGTCAATCAGTTGCTGCCGCTCAAATATCACTGGGCCTGGGAGAAATACCTTAACGGCTGCAACAATCACTGGATGCCGACTGAGGTATCGATGCAGGCGGATATCGCCCTGTGGAAATCCAAGGATGGGCTGACTGATGACGAACGCCGCATGATCAAGCGCAATCTCGGTTTCTTCGCGGCATCCGAGTCACTTGTTGCCAACAATATTGTGCTGGCCATCTATCGGCACCTGACTAATCCGGAATGCCGCCAGTATTTGCTGCGTCAGGCTTTCGAAGAAGCCGTTCATACCCATACGTTCCAGTATATTGTCGAAAGCCTTGGCCTTGATGAGGGTGAGCTTTTCAACATGTACCGCGAAGTGCCTTCCATCACCGACAAGGCGGCATGGGCGCTCAAGCACACGCAGAACCTCGACAATCCCGACTTCAAAACCGGCACACCGGAGATGGACCAGCAATTTCTGCGTGATCTCGTGGCTTTCTACGTCATTTTCGAAGGCATGTGGTTCTATACGGGCTTTGCCCAGATCCTGTCGCTCGGCCGACGCAACAAGATGGTCGGCATTGCCGAACAGTATCAGTACATCCTGCGCGACGAGAGCATCCACATGAATTTCGGTATCGACGTGATCAACCAGATCCGTCACGAGAATCCGCATCTGTGGACGAAAGCCTTCACCGAAGAATTGCGCGGGATGATCCGGGATGCCGCAGAACTCGAGGCTTCCTACGGCCGCGATACGATGCCACGCGGTTTCCTCGGGCTGAATGCTGCCCTGTGTGAAACCTATATGCACTTCATCGCCAACCGCCGCTGTGCCCAGCTTGGCCTCGCCCAGGTTTTCCCTGATACGGACAATCCGTTCCCGTGGATGTCGGAAGCCATGGATCTGAAGAAGGAAAAGAACTTCTTCGAAACCCGGGTTATCGAGTACCAGAACGGTGGAGCGCTGGCATGGGATTGATGAACACGATGCCCGCTCCCGAAGACGTATTCGTCGCGTGGCTGATGCACCAGCCGAGGAATGCCGATCTTGTCGTTGCAGCCAGTGCCGAGGTTGCACGGCTGCAGTCCTATGCCAGCCATCCGGGTGCCAAACGACTGCATGACCTCTTTTGTGCACTGATCCGCGAGAAGAAAGCATCGGCCCGGCCGCAGAGCTCGCAGACCAAGCAATGAAACGGAAGGTTCTCATCATCGGCATCGGGGCTGGAAACCCCGATTACGTCACCATTCAGGCGGTCAATGCGCTCAATCAGGTCGATGTGTTTTTCATTCCGGACAAGGGTGCCCAGAAGGAACAGCTTGCGCGTATCCGCCGCGAGATTTGCGAGCGCTTTATCACTGACCACGACTACCGCATGGTCGATTTTGAAACGCCCGTCCGTCATAAGCCGTCTTCAACCTATCGCGCCAGTGTCGAAGATTGGCACGACAAGGTCGAGGCGACCTATGAGCATCTGCTGCTTGAGGAACTTGGTGACGGCGAGTGCGGGGCGTTTCTCGTCTGGGGTGATCCGTCACTCTATGACAGCACGCTGCGGATTCTCGATCGGCTCAATGCCAAGGGTGGCTTCGAGCTGGAATATGACGTGATACCGGGCATAACCGCCATTCAGGCGCTGACGGCGAAACACAAGGTCGTCCTCAACCGTATCGGCGAATCCATCACCATCACCACGGGTCGCAAGCTGGAGGAGGGGTTTCCCAACAATTCGGAAAGCATTGTCGTCATGCTCGATGGCGATGGCGCGTTCAAAAACATCAAGGAAGACGTCGACATCTATTGGGGTGCCTATGTCGGCACGGAAGACGAGATTCTTCTTTCCGGGCGGTTGCGTGATGTTGTCGATGAGATCGAACGGCTGCGCACTGTCGCACGGCAACAAAAAGGCTGGATCATGGATACGTATTTGTTGAAACGGCCCGACCAAAATTAGCGTATTGCAGGCGTCTTGGCTGCTCATGACAGGATGCCGCAGCTACGACAGAACGTGCCGCCAATAGAATTGATTTGTTGACATAAAGATATCTTTATGTGAGTTTATGCTTCTCATCCCAAGATGGCCAAGAGGCGTTTGAGTTATGAACATTGCAGTCGATAATCTGTTCGGTCCCATGGGCGCTCCACGGGATGGCTCGGAGGTGTTTGAAGCGCTGACCAAAGCGGCGCAGGAGCGCATCCTGATTCTCGACGGGGCCATGGGCACGCAGATTCAGGGCTTGAGCCTGAACGAGGATGATTTTCGCGGCGACCGCTTTACCGATTGCTCCTGTCACCTGCAGGGTAACAATGATCTTCTGATTCTGACGCAGCCCCAGGCTATCGAGGACATCCACTATGCCTATGCCATGGCTGGTGCAGACATTCTCGAAACCAACACGTTCTCGTCCACGACCATCGCCCAGGCTGATTACAGCATGGAAGAGGTCGTCTATGAGCTGAACCGCGATGGCGCACGTCTTGCCCGCCGCGCGGCGATCAAGGCCGAACAGAAGGATGGAAAACGCCGCTTCGTGGCCGGGGCACTCGGACCGACGAACCGCACTGCGTCCATTTCGCCTGACGTGAACAATCCCGGCTATCGGGCGGTCACCTTTGATGATCTGCGCATTGCCTATGCGGATCAGGTGCGCGGCCTGATGGACGGCGGGGCCGATATTATCCTGATCGAGACGATCTTCGACACGCTGAATGCCAAGGCGGCGGTGTTTGCTACGCAGGAAGTGTTCGAGGAAAAGGGCGTTACTTTGCCCATTATGATCTCCGGCACGATCACTGATCTCTCAGGCCGCACCTTGTCCGGGCAGACGCCGACGGCGTTCTGGCATTCCGTGCGCCATGCGGAGCCATTCACCATCGGCCTCAACTGTGCGCTCGGCGCCAATGCGATGCGCGCCCATCTGGCTGAAATCTCCAGTGTGGCCGACACGTTCGTCTGCGCCTATCCGAATGCCGGTCTTCCCAACGAATTCGGGCAGTATGACGAGACTCCCGAGGCCATGGCGGAACAGCTGGAAGGCTTTGCCAAGGAGGGGTTGCTGAATATCGTCGGCGGCTGTTGCGGTTCGACGCCGGATCATATCCGGGCGATTGCCGAAGCTGTCAGCAAATATCCGCCGCGCCAGATTCCGGAAATCTCCACGCATATGCGTCTGTCCGGCCTTGAGCCGTTCACGCTGACCAAGGACATTCCGTTCGTCAATGTCGGCGAGCGCACCAACATCACCGGTTCGGCCAAGTTCCGCAAGCTGATCACCGCAGGCGACTTTGCGACAGCGCTCGACGTCGCACGCGATCAGGTGGCCAATGGCGCGCAGATCATCGACATCAACATGGATGAAGGCCTGATCGACAGCGAAAAGGCGATGGTCGAGTTCCTCAACCTCATTGCCGCCGAGCCGGATATCGCCCGCGTACCCGTCATGATCGACAGTTCCAAGTGGGACGTCATCGAGGCCGGTTTGAAATGCGTACAGGGTAAGCCGCTCGTCAACTCCATCTCCATGAAGGAAGGCGAGGAAGCTTTCCTTCATCATGCCAAACGCGTCCGTGCTTATGGTGCCGCCGTCGTGGTCATGGCCTTCGATACGGAAGGGCAGGCTGACACGCTGGAGCGCAAGGTCGAGATCTGTACCCGCGCCTATGAGCTTCTGACCAAGGAGGCGGGTTTCCCGCCTGAGGATATTATCTTCGATCCGAATGTGTTTGCTGTTGCCACGGGTATCGAGGAACACAATGGCTATGGCGTTGCATTTATCGAGGCGACGCGTCAGATCACCGAAACGCTGCCGCATGTGCATATCTCCGGCGGCATCTCAAACCTGTCCTTCTCGTTCCGCGGCAATGAGCCCGTTCGTGAAGCCATGCATGCGGTATTTCTTTATCATGCGATCCAGGTCGGCATGGACATGGGCATCGTCAATGCCGGACAGCTGGCGGTCTATGAGTCCATTGATCCGGAATTGCGCGAGGCCTGCGAAGATGTCGTGCTCAACCGCCGCGACGACGGGACAGAACGGCTGCTGGATTTGGCCGAGCGCTACAAGGGATCAGCAGGCAAGGAAGCGCGTGAGCGCGATCTCGCCTGGCGCGAATGGAGCGTGGCGGACCGCATTTCCCACGCTCTGGTCAATGGTATCACCGAATTCATTGATGTTGACACGGAAGAGGCGAGGCTTGGTTCCGCTCGGCCGCTGCATGTGATCGAAGGCCCGCTGATGGCCGGCATGAATGTGGTCGGCGATCTCTTCGGTGCCGGCAAGATGTTCCTGCCGCAGGTGGTGAAATCTGCCCGCGTGATGAAACAGGCTGTGGCTTTGCTTCTGCCGCATATGGAAGCGGAAAAGCTTGCCAATGGCGGCACGGGCGAACGTGAAAGCGCCGGCAAGGTGCTGATGGCGACGGTCAAGGGTGACGTGCACGACATCGGCAAGAATATTGTTGGCGTCGTTCTCGCCTGCAACAATTACGAGATCATCGACCTCGGCGTCATGGTGCCTGCCACCAAGATCCTGCAGACTGCAAAAGAGCTCAATGTCGACATTATCGGCCTGTCCGGACTGATTACACCATCGCTCGATGAGATGGTGCATGTGGCATCCGAGATGGAGCGCGAAGGGTTCAACATTCCGCTGCTGATCGGCGGGGCCACGACAAGCCGCGTGCATACGGCGGTGAAGATCAACCCGCGCTATCACAAGGGGCAGACGGTCTATGTGACCGATGCGAGCCGTGCTGTCGGTGTCGTCTCCCAGCTTCTCTCGCCGGACACCAAGGGCGGCTTTGTCGATAACATCCGCAGCGAATACACCAAGGTGGCCGAGACCCATGCCCGCAACGAGGCCGACAAGCAGCGGCTGTCGCTGGAAAAGGCGCGGGCGAATGCACACAAGATCGACTGGTCGGGCTATGAACCACCGAAGCCATCGTTCTTGGGAACTCGGGTATTTGAAAATTACGACCTCGAGGAATTGTCGCGGTATATCGACTGGACACCGTTCTTCCAGACGTGGGAGTTGAAGGGCCGCTATCCGGCTATTCTACAGGATGAAAAGCAGGGCGAGGCAGCGCGGCAATTGTTTGCCGATGCACAGGCCATGCTGACCAAGATCATCGACGAGAAATGGTTCAATCCGAAAGCCATTATCGGTTTCTGGCCAGCCGGTACCGTTGGTGATGATATCTGTCTGTTCACCGACGAAACCCGCAAGAGTGAACTTGCAACCATGTACACGCTGCGCCAGCAGCTGTCGAAGCGTGATGGCCGTCCGAATGTCGCCCTGTCGGATTTCGTCGCGCCGGTGGCGAGCGGAAAACAGGATTACATCGGCGGTTTCGTTGTAACGGCAGGCATCGAGGAAATTGCCATTGCCGAACGGTTTGAACGGGCCAACGACGATTATTCGTCCATTCTGGTGAAGGCGCTTGCCGACCGGTTTGCGGAAGCATTTGCCGAATTGATGCACGAGAAAGTACGTAAGGAATTCTGGGGTTATGCTGCCGATGAGACCCTGAAGCCAGACGAACTGATCGGCGAGCCCTATCGCGGCATCCGTCCGGCACCCGGCTATCCGGCGCAGCCCGATCACACGGAAAAAGACACGCTGTTCAGCCTGCTTGACGCAGAAAAGCAGATCAACGTTCGCCTGACGGAGAGTTATGCCATGTGGCCGGGCTCGTCCGTTTCGGGCATCTATCTCGCCCATCCGGAATCCTACTATTTCGGCGTGGCCAAGGTGGAGCGCGATCAGGTCGAGGATTATTCCAAGCGCAAGGCGATGCCGATCGAAGAGGTCGAGCGCTGGCTTGGCCCCATCCTCAATTACGTTCCGGCCCCGCGGGTTCAGGCGGCAGAGTGAAGGTAATTGCGGGGAGGGGCTCCCAGCATGCGTTTGAACATGGTGGTAAAGGCGGGAACGCTGTTGTAGCCAAGATCAAGCGCAACACTTGTTACCGCCTCGCCTTCGGTCAGACGCGGCAAGGCTGACAGCAGACACGCCTGCTGCCGCCATGTCGAAAGGCTCAAGCCCGTTTCCTTGCGGAAGATGCGCGTGAAGGTGCGGCGGCTCATTCCCAACTGATCAGCCCAGCCATCGATATTGGTATGAGGCGAGGGGTCTTTCAGAAAACCCCGGCAAAGCGCCGCAAGCCGTGCATCCTCCGGGAAAGGCAGGCCCAGCGGGCGTTCTTCCAGATTGGGGATCTCGTGCAGGAGCAGCCCCATCATGAAGATCGTGCGCGGGCTCGTTTCCTGTTCCGCAGGCGAGGCCACGACTTCGCGGATCAATGTATCCATAAGGGGCGTCAGGGCCACCACATGCAGATGGCTCTTCAGCCCCTCGACGGCTTCAGGGCGGACATAGATGGAATGCATGGCGACATCACCATGCATATCGACCGCATGCCCGATCCCGGCCGGAAGCCACAAGGCATGGTGTGGCGGTACCATCCAGCGGCCGAATTTGGTCGTGACCATTACCACGCCGGTCATCGCGTGCAGCAACTGGGACAGGCTGTGACGATGCTCGGGGACATGACATCCGGAGGGATAATGTGCCAATCCGGCAACAACATCCCCCTTCGACTGCTCGAGCCACTCAAGCCGCTGCAGATGTACGCGCCCCAGCTCGGTGCCGTGGAAACTCATCTCGGGAAATTTCAAATACAGCATGGTTTGGCCCACTCGCGAAAGAAGTAGACCAAACCACGAAGGCAGGTTTCATGCAACAGGTATATCAGGGTGGCGAAGGGTGACGCGAAGCACGCAATCAAAGCCCTCATTCTCCGATGGAACGCCCGATATGACCGATACATCCTTACCTGCGCAGCGCTCATCCGCTGAAATAACTGCCTTCGGCATCATTTTTGCCGTGAGCTTCTGCCATCTGCTCAATGACATGATGCAGTCCATGCTCTCCGCCATCTATCCGATGCTCAAGACCAATTATGGACTTGATTTCAAGCAGATTGGCCTGCTGACCTTGACATTCCAGGTTACGGCTTCGCTGTTGCAGCCTGTGGTTGGAACCTATACCGACAAACGTCCGATGCCCTATTCCCTGCCGGTCGGTATGGGCTTTTCGCTCGTCGGCCTTGGTTTGCTGTCGATCGCCACGCACTATTCGATGCTGCTGATTGGCGCCGCCTTCATCGGCATTGGCTCTTCCATTTTCCATCCGGAATCTTCGCGTGTGGCGCGTCTGGCATCCGGTGGACGCCACGGCCTTGCCCAGTCTCTGTTTCAGGTCGGCGGCAATTTCGGTACGGCGCTCGGGCCTCTGCTCGCTGCCTTCATCATCCTGCCGCGCGGCCAGCAAAGCATTGCCTGGTTCTCGGCAGCAGCACTGATTGGCATGATCGTCCTGTATCAGGTCGGTAACTGGTATCAGCGCTACCGCGCCGCCAACTCGAAAAAACCGCCAGCCAGCCGCGCCCTGAAACTGCCGCGCCGCAAGGTGACGATGTCGCTGATCATTCTCACGCTGCTGGTTTTCAGCAAGAACATCTATCTGGCAAGCATATCCAGCTACTACACGTTCTATGTGATCCACAAATTCGGCATCACGGTGCAGCAGTCACAGCTGATGCTCTTCCTGTTCCTTGGTGCTGCTGCTGTCGGCATCATTGGCGGCGGGCTGGTCGGTGACAAGATCGGCGTCAAGACCGTCATCTGGTTCTCGATCCTTGGCGTACTGCCCTTCACGCTGTTGATGCCCTATGCAAACCTGTTCTGGACCGGTGTGCTGACCGTGTTCATCGGCCTCATCCTGTCTTCTGCATTCCCGGCCATCGTGGTGTTTGCTCAGGAACTGGTGCCGGGACGGGTTGGCATGATTGCGGGTATCTTCTTCGGCTTCGCTTTCGGCATGGCCGGCATAGCCGCCGCCGTTCTCGGTGTCGTCGCTGACAACAAGGGCATCGACTTTGTCTATATGATCTGCTCGTACCTGCCATTCCTTGGCCTGCTGACCATCTTCCTGCCGAGCATGCGTGAGGTGAAGGGTGAAAGTGCAGTAATGCCAGCCTAGGTATCCCTGCGATTGTTGCGGCGCTGCGACAGTTGCGGAAATAATGAGGCTTCAACCTTAGCGGGTCCGGATCGCAGATGATCCGGGCCCGTTTCCAATTGGTTCAATGATTTCAATTGGTAAAGATGATTTCTTTATTCATATTTTTTTACTTAGAGCAAAACCTTCTGGAAGCGTTCTAAATCATTGTAGTTGTGTGCTATTTCAGATCACTTTAAGTCAGATGCATGACTTTTCAACCGCGTATGAGCACCAAGATCAATGGTTTCTCGGTCGTGGGAGGGCTGCAACAGCGCTCCTGGGACGGCGTTGTGGCTGATCTTTTCAGCGTGGATTGTGCCCCGGATGCCAGTGGCCAGTACGAGGCCAGAGACCCGCGGCTTTTCATTGTTCTCGATGGTTTGAAGACAGGCAAGTTCAACGTACGGCTTGGCGCCGAGAGCAAGGATCTGGCCGGTGAGGGCGTCACCAATCCCATGTGCTATGTGCCCGCCGGAATGCCGCTCTGGGCACGGCTCGACAACGTGAAACACATCCGTCACATCGACCTGCACTTCAATGTGAAAAGCCTCGTCAAACGTTTTGGAGAGGACATCGACCTGACGGCCATCACGCGCCCGCGCCTGATGTTTTCCGATGCCCGGATCCTGTCGCTCGCCAATCTTCTCGCTGGCGAGTGTGCCAATAACGAACCGCTGCATCAGCTCTACGGTGAAAGCCTTGCGATCGCCGTGTTCTCTGTCCTGTTCGACATCAAGGCCAAGACCGAGCGCAAGCGCAGCCGGCTTGCGCCATGGCAATTGCGCCGTGCCACCGATTACATGGAAGCGCACTGGATGCAGACGATCCGTTTGCAGGAACTGGCAGAACTGACCGGATTGTCACAATCGCATTTCGGCCACGCCTTCAAGGCATCCACCGGAATGCCGCCACACCAGTGGCAGATGAGCATCCGCATCCGGCGTATCGAAGAGATGCTGCTGCGAACCAGCCACAGCCTCAACCACATCGCAGAACTGGCGGGCTTTGCCGATCAGGCGCATTTCACGCGCGTTTTCCGTCAGCATACGGGGCTCACTCCAGCGGCGTGGCAACGTTCACAGAAATAGCGTGAGAAGCCCGACAGGCGCCGGACTTTAGCCCAGAAACATTCAATGATCCGTGTTTTCAGACAAGACCCACTGATATAGTTGAGTTAAATATTCATAATATCTTTCAAGCGGCATGACGATACCTGCGCGGATGGGCGGCGTGCAGGACTATTGGATCATTTGGGGCAATACACAATGACAGTAAAGAACAAGGTCCGCTGGGCAGGTTTTCTCCTAGCCGGTACGGCACTCGGGCTCCTGCAGCCGGGCATCGCCATGGCGCAGGAACCCGTGCTTCTGAAAGAAATCGTCATCGACGGCGGCGGCACCGCGACCGGCCCGGTCAAGGGCTATGTCGCCAAAAAGACAACCGTGGGCTCAAAATCCGATATGGCGATTACCGCCATTCCACAGTCGGTTTCCGTGGTTGGCCAGCAAGAATTGCAGGATCGCGGCGTCAAGAAGGTTGACGAAGCCTTGCGCTATACAGCAGGCATCACCGCTTCGCCCTTCGGTGAAGACCCGGATACGGACTGGATTTTCATTCGCGGCTTCCAGGCCACCCAGACCGGCATCTTCCTCGATGGCCTGCCGCTTTTCGGCTACGGATTCGGCGGCTTCCAGCTTGATCCGTTCATGCTGGAGCGCGTTGAAGTTCTTAAAGGCCCTGCTTCCGTACTTTACGGCGGCGCCAATCCGGGCGGTATCGTCAACATGGTCAGCAAGCGCCCGGAAAAGGACCGCTTCGGCCGTATCGAAACCGGCGTCAACCAGTACGGCAATGCCTATCTCGGCGTGGATGTCGGCGACAAGATCGATGAAAATGGCGTGTGGACCTACCGCTTCACCGGACGGATTGCCGGGGGCGAGCAGCAGACGGATTTTGCCAAGGATTTCCGCGGCTCGGTGATGCCGCAGATCACATATGAACCGTCAGCTGACACAAAAATCAATGTCTTTGGTCAGTTCTCGGCGCTCGACCAGACCCACGCCGGCGGCGCGTTTCTGCCTTACGTTGGTACAGTTATTGACGCCCCATTCGGCAAGATCAGCCGCAAGGCCAATTTCACCGAGCCTGGTATCGATGACGGCACCAACCGCCAATACATGATCGGTTACGAAGCTGAACACACATTCGACAACGGCTGGAAGCTCAGCCAGAACGTTCGCTACGGCCATCAGAACAAGAAAGAAACCAGCCCTTATCCGTATGGTTACGTCGATCCCGCTTATCCCTATGGCGGTGGCCCGAACCCTACGACACCCGACAATCAATTGTATCGCATTGGCTTCAACCACGACACCAAGGTCGATACGTTTCTGATGGACAACCGGGCCGAGAAAGAATTCACGACCGGAGCCCTCGAACACAACTTCCTGTTTGGCGTCGACTACAAGTATTTCAAGATCGATCAGGTTCAAGCTTCGGGCGGCGCTACGCCAATCAGTGCGAACAATCCGGTCTATGGTACACCGCAGGGCCCGACCAGCGTGTACCTTGATCAGGTTCTGAAGATGAACCAGATTGGCGTCTATGCACAGGATCAAGTGCGGTTCGGCGATGGCTGGCTCGTCACCCTGAATGGCCGGTACGATTACGTCAGCATCAAGTCAGATTCGGCAGAAGGCCCGTTCTTTCCGCTGGGGCCAACCTACAACTATAACAAAAGCGCCGTGAGCGGCCGTGTCGGCCTCGGTTATGAGTTTTCCAATGGCATAACGCCCTATGTCAGTGCCGCAACATTTTTCAATCCTGTGATTGGCACCACCCTGGAAAAACCCCTGAAGCCGGAAGAGGGGTATCAGTTCGAAGCGGGTATCAAATACGCACCCGATTTCGTTGATGGTTTGCTGACTGCATCGGTTTTCCAGATCACCAAGCAAAATGCCCTTTCGCGCATTCCCGGCACCTTCATCGACACACAGTTGGGTGAGGTCACATCGACCGGGCTGGAACTGGAAGGTAAGGTCAATATCGACCAGAACTGGAAAGCTCTGGCGTCGCTGACTGTGCTCGATATGGATATAACCAAGGATGAAGATTCCGCATTGGTTGGTAACTGGCCGACAATCGTCCCTAAAGTGTCGGCATCGTTTTGGTTGGACTATACGGTTGACCAGGGTCCCTTGGAGGGCGTCAATCTCGGGGCAGGCGTCCGCTACCAAGGCGAATCCTATGCCAACAAGACCAATACACTGAAGGTTCCCGATGCCACATTGTTTGACGCGACAATCCGGTACGAGAAGGACACCTGGGGCGTTGCCCTCAATGTTACCAACCTTTTCGACAAAGCCTATGTGAAGGGATGCGACGGAGAGGCGGTCTGCGGCTACGGGGACGGCCGGACGATCACGCTGTCAGCCCATACCAAATGGTAGTCAAAAAACAGCTTTCATAAACACATGCTCATTCGGACACCCGCGATGCTTTAGCATTGCGGGTGTTTCGTTTGGCAGGCCCTGCTGACTTGTTTTGTCAGGAGGTGGTTTGAAAACCTGTTCCGATCACCATATAAGGAAAACAATTCTTCCAATGATGGTCGGGTCTCTTATTTCATTCCCCAGAGACGTCACGACTGAAAATTCCGTTCGGACAGGTCTCATGTCATCAGCCATATCGGTTTCCAATCTGCACAAAACCTATGATTCAGGTTTTGAGGCACTCAAGAACATCAATCTCGATATCCATCACGGCGAAATCTTCGCATTGCTTGGGCCAAACGGTGCGGGCAAGACAACGCTGATCAGCACCATCTGCGGCATCGTCAACCCGACATCGGGAACAATCCTCGCCGATGGCCACGATATCCAGAAAGAATACCGCGCTGCACGCACCAAGATCGGCCTTGTGCCGCAGGAACTGACAACGGATGCGTTTGAAACGGTATGGAACACGGTAAGTTTCAGCCGGGGCCTCTTCGGAAAGTCATCCAATCCCGCCCATATCGAGAAGATTCTGAAAGAGCTCTCGCTCTGGGACAAGAAAGACAACAAGATCATCACGCTGTCGGGCGGCATGAAACGCCGCGTCATGATTGCCAAGGCGCTCTCGCATGAACCGGAGATCCTGTTCCTTGACGAGCCGACCGCCGGCGTCGACGTCGAGCTGCGGCGTGACATGTGGAATGTGGTGCGCGCGCTGCGCGAGTCCGGTGTAACCATTATCCTGACGACCCACTACATCGAAGAAGCCGAACAGATGGCCGATCGCATCGGCGTCATTAACAAGGGCGAGATCATCCTTGTTGAGGAAAAGAGCGAACTGATGCGCTCACTGGGCAAGAAACAGCTTCGGTTGCAATTGCAGGAGGAGCGCAAGGCCGTGCCGGAGGCACTTGCCAAGTACGGGCTCGAACTGACACCCACCGGCTGCGAGCTGATCTACAGCTATGATGCGCACAAGGACAAAACCGGCATTGCCTCCCTGCTCAAGGATCTGGACAAGGCGGGCATAGGGTTCAACGATATTCAGACGAAGCAAAGTTCTCTTGAGGAAATCTTCGTCAATTTGGTGAGAGAACGCAAATGAACCTCCACGCTATCCGTGCAATCTACCTGTTCGAAATGCATCGCACCTGGCGCACGATCATGCAGAGCATCATCTCGCCTGTCATTTCGACCAGCCTGTATTTCGTCGTCTTCGGTTCGGCGATCGGCGGGCGAATTCCTGAAATCAACGGCGTCAGCTACGGCGCATTCATCGTGCCGGGGCTCGTCATGCTGTCGCTGCTGACGCAGAGCATTTCGAACGCATCCTTCGGCATCTACTTTCCCAAATTCACCGGAACGATCTACGAACTGCTGTCAGCACCCGTCTCCTATTTCGAGATCGTTGTTGCCTATGTCGGTGCGGCAGCGTCGAAATCGATCATTCTCGGCGTGATCATTCTGGCTACGGCCGCATTGTTCGTGCCGATGCGGATCGAACATCCGTTTGTGATGGTGCTGTTTCTGGTACTGACTGCCGTTACCTTCAGCCTGTTCGGCTTTATCATCGGCATATGGGCTGATGGCTTTGAAAAACTGCAGCTGGTGCCGTTGATGATCGTCACGCCGCTGACATTCTTGGGCGGAAGCTTCTATTCCATCGACATGCTTCCACCATTCTGGCGCACAGTCACCCTGTTCAACCCAGTGGTCTATCTCATCAGTGGCTTTCGCTGGAGCTTCTACAGTGTGTCAGATGTGCATATCGGAACCAGCCTTGGCATGACTGCCGTGTTCCTCGTTGTCTGCATTCTGATTGTTCGCTGGATGTTCAAGACGGGATACCGATTGAAGAGCTAGGCTACTCTTCCCAACGCTGAGATGGATCGCGATCATCAGTCGTATGATTGCGCTCCTCCGAGCAGAGAAAATCGGCGGAGGTTTCTTCCGGCTTCACTGCGGGAAATATGTCATCGCCCCGGACAGCATGGTAAGCCTTGCTCGCCATTGGCGATCGTTCTTCAAACAACACCTTGACTGCAGGACTTGGCATTTCCCGGGCCTCACACGTTACGCTCTACCAGAGTTGAGCATGATGTCGGAAAAACTGGCCTCGAGTCGAGTCCTTTCACCGGCCCCAAAGCCCGTAGATGACCAGAGCAACGAACAGGGTCACAAAGGCTGCAAACGCAATATGCAGTTTTACGAGAAGGCTCTTGGTTCCTGAAATGCGAAGATGCAACGGCCGGGTCTTCTCCGGACGGGCGCGCAGGCGCATCCGCGCCAGTATATCGTCCAAGGCCTTGCAACCATCGAGTTCATCCTCATGGGAGGCTATAAACCGGAACAGGGCTGCATCAAAAAGCAGATAGCCGGTGAGGAACAGCGTGATCAGGCCGCCAATCATCATGAGGGGCCATAACCCGGCAAACAGAGCGCCGCCCTTGTCGGCAATGATTGAAGTGCCGACCATGAGAATACAGGTCAGCACGCCATAGGTTACCGCCCTCTGTCTCAGATGATGAGCGAACTCTGCCGCATCTTCCTCCATTGGCACCTCTTTTCCGGCTTGAAACAAACAGCCGCAGCCATCGTATTCTATGACTATATATGATTAGCCACAATCGGCATGTTCCAGGAACAACACTCGAAAATGTGTCAGGAAGCAGCGTCAGGATCTTGATCTTATAGCGTAAAGCGGCGGAACACTCCTTGCAGGGCAAACGCAGTGGCTATGGCAATTCCGCCGGCGATCGCCACGGGAACTGCGGCCATCGTCCAGCCACCGCGGTCCACAAGACTGCCAACAACCACTGGTCCGATCATCTGGCCAAGATTGCTGCCCTGCATCACGAGACCAACTGACATTGCTGCGAGGTGTGGTTCAGGCACCGCTCTTGGCGCCGCACCCATCATGGCCGACGGCAAACAACCACCCACACCTGAAAAGATGACGCAAAGACCAAAGATCACCCATGTAGGCGCCGGAAGGATGAACACGGCGATACCCGTGACTGTCATGACAGCGCTTGCACCGGCAAGCAGCAGCGCGCGGGGTACGCCCCGGCGCAACGCGACGCCAGCACCGATATTGCCGGCGATATTAGCGGCGATGGCAAACGCACTCATCACGCCTGCCGTTGCATGCGACACACCGATCCGTTCAACCAGCAAAACCGGCAGGAAACTGAACAGCGCAAAGAATTGCAGGCCATACATGGCGAACATCAGCGCGAGAAGCAGCGGGCCGGCCGACGTAAGGGTTTTGCGGGCATTTTCTGCAATGATCGCAAACGTTGCCGGGGCACTCTGCGATCTCTCCCGGGGTACCAGAATGTGGACAAGAACCGCAAAAAGGCTAGCAACGGCCGCATTGGCAAACCAGAAAACGCGCCAGCCATCAATGGCAATGCCGAGCAGAAGCGCCAGTGCCATTCCAGCCGGCATGTAGCAGCTCCAGAATGCGAAGACGAGGTCGCGATCCTGTTTGGTTGCAACGCGATTGAGGATGGCTGACCCTGAAATCACCACCAGAAGCAACCCGGTTCCTTCCAATATCCGAGCAGCGAGCAGGATGCCGAATGTCTCGGTAGAAGCGCCGATCGCGCTCCCTGCCGCGATGGCGAACAACCCGGCAACAAGCAGATTCCTGTCGCCAAAACGGGTCGTGGCGGCACCTACGGGGATGCCGCCCACAACGGCGAGGAGGGCGAAAATCGACATGACCCATCCGGCCTGCTGAAGATTGAGATGAAAATCAGTGCGCAAGGCAGGAATGGCAATAGCGGCTTTCCCCACCTGAAGCGCTGCAACAACGCCGCTTGCAATGACAAGGATTGTCGAAAGGCGATTGGTTCTGGCGATGGGAAGGCTGGCAGTGTCAATTTCTGTCACGGTGCATATCCAAAGTTGATATCCGTTGGATATTGTCACGGTCGCTTCATCGATGATATTGACAAAATATGAGATGATATGATCGATTTAATCGATCATGCTCGATGCACTGACTCTGGACCAGATGCGTATGTTCATTGCCGTCACCGAGACGGGGAGTTTTCGCGCAGCCTCAACTCAACTGTCCCGCGTACAATCTGCCATCAGTCATTCGATAGGCGGTATGGAAACGCAGCTTGGTGTCATGCTGTTTGACCGCTCCGGCCATCGCCCCGTTTTGACGTCGGAAGGACAGGCGTTGCTCGCCGATATTCGGGCCATCCTGTTGAAGGTCGATACAATGCGAGCCCGCGCCCGCGGATTGGGCGAGGGACTGGAACTCGGCATCTCCATCGCACTTGACCCGCAGTTTCCCGTCGAGCTTGCAGCCCATGCATTGAAGACGATGCAGGATGCCTATCCCTCGGTTGGAGTGCGATTGACAATCGCCCCTATGGGAACCCCCATCGCAGCCCTGCGTGAACGCCGCTGCACTATTGCCATTATGGCATTTGACATGCCGGATCCGATGATTGAACTGGAAGAACTGGCTTTTCTCTGGCGTGTTGCTGTGGTTTCGCCTCATCACCCCTTGGCAATACGCGCGGCGCAGGGACCTGTCATCACTGCTGCAGAACTGGCTGATCACGTTCAAATCGTTGGCGAAGACCCGTCGCATCTGACACAGGGACGTGATTTTCATGTGCTTTCGCCACGAACCTGGCGGGTCAGCGACAACGACACCAAGCGGGTGCTCATCCTGAAAGGCATCGGTTGGGGTAACCTTCCCATCTGGCTGGTTAAACAGGATCTGAAGGAAGGACGGCTGGTGCGGGTGCCCACCGCCGAATATGGCCGGAATGGCGAAACGGTGTTGCGCGCCTATATAGCGCACCGCTGCGATGAACCGTTGGGACCGGCCTCACGGCTGTTCCGAAAATCCCTTGTCGAACAGGTAAAGCTGGGGAAGATCGCCCGGCCCTGAACTTTCATTGCGCCCCATTGCTTCTGGAAAACATGATTCGAGCTGACCATCGTGGTTGTACATACAGCCTTTCTGCACTAGGTGCTAACCACAGACGCAATTAATCTTTGAGGGTAATACAACGCTCTACCCTTGCTGGTGCCCAATTTTCGCAGCACCACAGAGCGCAATGATGGCCGACAGGTCCAACTGCTCGGGTTTCTTTTGCCTGAGCGGACGTAAGAAAAAGAAAAGGAAACTAACAAAATGCCAGGATTCCGTTTTGCCATTGCGGCTGTCATGACCGTGTTCATGGCCCTGATGATTTCAGCTTGTTCGGACAGCGAAGCCACTCAACGCAAGGCATTCATCGACTTTCTGCAGACACGCATCGTCGACAAGAAGGGCGTGAGCGTGCCGCAGCTGACGGCGGAAGAGACAAAGTCCCTTGGCAATTATGCAGGCCAGTACAAGATAATCACTGATTTTCATGCAGCCATGAACGAAAAGATCAGCAAGCCAATGGAAGCCCTTACTGCCAAAGGCGCAATTACCTCCATTGATGACGCCATGAACCGCAAGGAGGACATCAAAACCGCCTATGCCGGATTGAGCGCCCTGCGCACGACCATGGATGAAGAGCAGACCACCGCTGACAAAGCCCATGCCGCATTAAAGCAGCCGGAAGACCTCAAGCCCGTCTTCGACAAGGCCTATGAGAAGACCGTCAGCAATCTCGCCAACACCTATAAGGAAATCTTTCCGGCCACGAGCGCGACCTTTGACATTCTCCTGAAGGTCGTCGATTTCGTCGATCAGCATAAGGACAAGATAACAATTTCCGGCTCGATGTTTGAGGTATCTGATCCCACAGTTCAGGCACAGTTGAACACCCTGCTTGAACAGGTCAATGCCAAGGGACAGGCGATGGCCGAAGCGCAGAAAAAAATGCGGGCGGCAATCTACGGCAATTAACCAACCCGACCACGGGCGGCGACGGGGGCAATGTCAACAACCTCGTCGCCTGATATCAGCACGATGCTGTCGAACAGGTTTGACACGACACAGGCATGATTGGGGATGATGCGTACCCGGTCGCCGATTTGCGGCTTCGATGCACAAGCCGATACATCGATCGTCCCATGCTCCTCGCTGAGCGACGTGATGACAGCATCGGGAAACTCGACGATCCGTCCAAACCCTTCCATCCCGAAAGTATCGCTTGAAAGCGATTTTGAACCGGCATCGATGACCGCGCGGTTTTCCGTCGGGCGGCTGACAACCGTTGCGAGAACGGTGAGGGCGCAATCGTCCCAGGTACCTACGTTCTTTGCGACCTGAAACCGGTCCATATAGATATAGGTGCCAGGCCGGTGTTCCGTAGCTGCCGTCACCTCATGGGCACGCCACATGTCAGGTGAGCCGCCATTCGAGATGATGCGCGGGTCAAGCCCGGCATCGATGCCCTTCTGCTTCGCTGTGGCCAGCCAGGTCTGATTCTCCGATACAGCACCCGCTTTCGGATAGGTCATGAACCCCGCAAAGGTAAGGCCATCAGCGGCATCGATCGCCTTCGCCAGTGCAACCGCGTCATCCGGTGTCTGCACACCGCAACGCCCCATGCCCGTGTCACATTCAACCAGAACCTCGAGCGGCTTCGGCGAGCCCGCAAATGCAGCCGCAAGTCCGTTTACCGTCGCCGCACTGTCAGCCGTCACGGCGATCTTGATCCGGTCGTTCAGGGTAACAAGCCGGTCGAGCTTGGCTTTCCCGATGATATTGTAGGGAATGAAGATGTCGGTCAGACCGGCATCGGCCATGACTTCGGCCTCGCCCAGTTTCTGGCACGTGATTCCGACGGCACCGAGTTCGACCTGCCGCTTGGCAAAGCGCGGCAGTTTGTGTGTCTTGATATGCGGGCGTACCGCCAGCCCATGTGCATCGGCGTAGGTCTGGAAACGCTGCAGATTGGCGTCGGCCCGGTCCACATCGATAAGGACGGCAGGCGTATCAAGGTCGGACAATTTCAATTCTCAATCTCCAAGCGGAAGGTTCGGAGCATCGCTTTTTTGCATGCCCTGAAGGTTCTTGATGCGGCGCATGCGTTCCACCGCAGGTGCACCAATTTTCTCTGCCACACTCATGGCCAGCATATCGGTGAGGGCAAGCAGGGCGTAGCGGGCGGGCGAGGGCCGGTAGACATTCGTGCCCTCCTCAATATGAAAAGGCAAGATCAGCTGCGCCGCCGCCGCCAAAGAAGAATTGGCAGCCGTAAAAGCAATTGTTTTCGCCCCGTAACGTCCCGCAATGGTCACGGCATCGATGACTGGCTTGACCTCACCGGACAGCGAATACGCGACAATAACCGTATCCTTGTTGCTGGTCGCCGCGGTCATCTGCTGCATTTCGCCGTCAATATGCGCGGCGGCGGGAAGGCCCAGTCTGAACAAGCGGTTTTCGAGCTCGGTCGCTGCCATGGATGAAGCACCGCCTGATCCATAGGCGCGAACCATGCCCGCGCCGGCAACGATAGTGGCGGCTTGATCAAGATCAGCTCGGTTTATCAGGCCTGTCACGGTCTCGATAGCGTTCATGGCACTGCTGGCGATGATGGAGGGAACGCCATTGCCGGTAGAAGCATCTGCCGGATTGACCGAGATGAACCGCCCGGCAATCGCCAGGGACTGTGCGAGGCCAACTTTGAAATCGCGCGTGCCTTCGAAGCCGAGCATGCGGCAGAAACGGGTAATCGTCGGCTCGCTGACACCCGCCTTTTCCGCCAGCCGTTCGATCGAAGCATGGGTGGCAAAATCCGCATCTTCCAGTACGGCCGCAGCCACCCTTTGATCGGAGCGCTGGCCATTCTCGGCGATTTCACGCAGCCGGGCAACGATATCAAAATGCGGCGAAGCCATTTCAGATCCGGTTTCCGGTTTTCCCGTCAAAGACATGAACCTTGCCAGGATCGACCGTCAGCAACATCTGGCTACCCGGTTCCGGAGCGATGCGATCACGGAAGACAGCGCGAACGTCCACGCCTGCAATCGTGCCAAAGAGGTGCGTTTCCGAGCCTGTGGGTTCAACCACTGCGACTTTATAGGGGAAACCCTGACCGCTCGCCGCCAGACGATAATGCTCGGGACGGATGCCCACTTCAATCGGCTGGCCCGAAGCAGCGGTCGTATCACCCACCGGGATCGTGAAACCCTCTGCTGTCCGCATACGCACAACCCCGTCACCACGTTCCAATATACCCGGAATGAAGCTCATCGCGGGGGATCCAAGAAACCCGGCAACGAACTTATTGGCTGGACCGTCATACAGTTCGAGCGGCGAACCGATCTGTTCGATGCGGCCGCCATTCATCACGACGATCCGGTCGGCCATGGTCATGGCTTCAATCTGGTCATGCGTTACATAGACGATGGTTGTCTTGAGTTGCTGATGCAACGCCTTGATCTCCGTGCGCATCTGCACACGCAACTTGGCGTCGAGATTGGAAAGCGGCTCGTCAAAAAGGAAAAGATCCGGCTCGCGCACGATGGTGCGGCCCATTGCGACACGCTGGCGCTGACCACCTGAGAGCTGGCGCGGCAGACGGTCGAGATAATCGTGCAGATTCAGTGTTTCTGCTGCCTTGTTCACCTTGGCGTCGATCACACTTCCGGCCTCACGCCGGATTTTCGGACCAAAGCCGATATTCTTGCGCGTCGTCATATGCGGAAACAGCGCATAGCTCTGGAAGACCATGGAAATATTGCGCTGCTGCGGTGCAAGGCCATTGGTCAGGCGATCGCCAATCCATAACTCACCCGAAGAAATGTCATCGAGACCGGCAATCATGCGGAGCAGCGTGGACTTGCCGCAGCCGGACGGGCCGATGAGGACGAGAAACTCACCATCACGCACGTCAAGATCGATGCCGTGCAGGACACTCATCGCGCCGTAAGACTTGACGAGCTGTTTGATCTGGAGGCCGGCCATGTCAGTTTTCTCCCACAAGAACGTCGTTGATGAAGCGCAGATTGCCTGACGTCAACCCGGCATCCACAGCCAGCGCTGTGCCAGTTATGCCCGAGGCCGCTGATGACGAGAGAAACAGGGCGGCATTTGCCACTTCTTCCGGTGTTACCATGCGGCCAAGCGGATAGTGCGGCAGGACTTTCGCCAGCAGTTCCGGCTGGTCGGCCAGACGATGATCCCATGCGGGTGTTCGTACCGAGCCGGGACAGACTGCATTGGCGCGGATGCCATAGCGCCCACGCTCTACCGCAAGTGCTTTCACATAAGAGATCAGCCCGGCCTTGGCTGCCGAATAGGCGGGATTGCCGAAATGCGAGAGCCCATTGACCGAGGATATGAACACGATGTTGCCGCTGCCGCGCTTGGCCATGGCCTTAACGACCGGAGTCGTCACATGAAATGCGCCATTCAGATTGATTGCAATCTCGCGATCCCAGACATCGCCATCCACCTGATCCAGCGTTTCGCCACGGGTAAATCCGGCATTGTTGATCAGCACATCCGGCGCGCCTGACGTTTTGATAAAGTCGCCAATGACCTTTGCAATGGCAGTGCGGTCCGTCAGTTCAAAGACAAGGCGATGGGCAAGGGGCAAGGCTTCAAGCGCAATGCCCGTCTGGTCGGCACCCGAGACAATGGCCCCGGCGGCGTTGAATGCTGCGATCAGCGCTTGACCGATCCCGCCTCCGGCTCCGGTAATCAGAACCTGCTTGCCTTTGAGACCGAAAAAATCATGCAAATTGGGTAGGGTCATCGCTCGTTCATCTGTTCCCGTATCATTGGCCCGTTATCACGGACGACATTCTGCGGATTCGACCGCTTGCTATTCAGCTAATGGCGATGTGTGAAAAAAAGCAACATAAAAATACATTAAATCGCTGCAAAATTCGCTTGCATGAAATTAAATTACATTTGAAGATAGAAGGGCTGGTTGAAAGAAGCGGCTTCCCGAAGGGCATGAGTATGCCCGCCGAAGACGGTTCACGAACACAACAAACGCCGCTCGAACGCGACGATAACAAGGGGAATGACAATGACGTTCAAACAGAAACTATGCCTGCTTGCCGGAGCAAGCCTCGTTGCTTTCAGCAGCAGCGCCTTTGCCGACAGCACTGTGCGAGTCACCATCGCCGAATACAGCAAGGGTACAGGCCCTTATTTCCAGGAAGCTGCCAAGGCGTTCGAAGCCGCCAATCCTGACGTCAAAGTCCAGATCGAAGTTGTGCCGTGGGACAGCCTGCAGCAGAAACTGACCACAGATATCTCCGCCGGCGCCAATGCCGATCTTTCGATCATCGGGACGCGCTGGCTGCTCGATTATGTGTCGGAGGGTATCGTTGCGCCACTCGATGAGCACATCAAACCTGAGTTCAAGGCCCGCTTTATCGATACGTTCCTTACGCCTTCCGTCATGAACGGGAAGGTCTATGGCCTGCCGATCGCCGCTTCGGCGCGTGCGATGTATTACAACAAGGATATTTTCGCCAAGGCCGGCATCAGCACGCCACCGGCAACCTGGGCCGACTTCAAGACCGATGCGGAAAAGATCAAGAAGCTCGGCGGCGAGACCTATGGTTTCGGTCTGCAGGGCAAGGAAATCGAGACCGACGTCTATTTCTACTACGGCATGTGGTCGAACGGCGGTGAGATCGTCAAGGACGGCAAATCAGGTCTCGATTCAAAGGCAGCAATCGAGACAGCCAAGCTTTACAAGAGCTTCATCGATGAGGGTCTGACCCAGCCGGGCGTGACTTCCTATTCCCGTGAAGATGTGCAGAACCTGTTCAAGCAGGGCAAGGTCGCGACGGTCATCACCGCACCGTTCCTGTCCGGCCAGATCAAGACTGAAGCGCCCAAACTGAACTACGGTGTAGCGCCTATTCCTGCAGGTCCGAACGGCGACAAGGGTACCTATGGCGTCACCGACTCCATTGTCCTGTTCGAGAATTCCAAGAATAAGGAAGCCGCCTGGAAGTTCCTAGATTTCATCTTCACCGCCGAACAGCGCACCAAGTTCGACAAGATCGAAGGCTTCCTGCCAGTGAACGCGGAAGAAGCGAAAGATCCTTACTTCGCGGACAATGCCGATCTGAAGGTCTTCACGTCGCTTCTGCCGAATGCACGTTTTGCACCTGTTATTCCGGGCTGGGAAGATATCGCCAAGACGACCTCCAATGCCGTGCAGAAAATCTATCTTGGCCAGGGCGAAGCCGAGGCAACATTGAAAGATGCTGCTGCCAAGATCAACGCAACGCTGAAGTAAGCCAACCGGGAGAGCGGGCGTGTCCGCTCTCCCATTCCGCTCTTCAAAAGCCATACTCTCCGGTCAAGGAACGCACGCATATGCAACGGGCAACAGCCCCCTATTTTCTCATCCTGCCGAGCTTTGTTCTGGCAGCCGCCATCATTCTGTGGCCGCTGAAAGAAATTGTCTCGCTCTCGCTGCATGATGTGAACCGCTTCGGCATGCTGCGCGACTTTGTCGGGCTCGAGCATTTCCGTGTGCTTTTCGCTGATCCAGACTTTATCGCCGCCACCTGGCGCACTTTGATCTGGACTGTCTGCGTCGTACTTGGCACCTTGATTGTATCCGTACCGATTGCGCTGATCCTTAATGAAGATTTCTACGGTCGGGGCATTGCCCGCATTTTGATCATGCTGCCTTGGGCGATTTCACTGAGCATGACCGCCGTTGTGTGGCGTTGGGCTTTGAACGGCGAAAGCGGCATGCTGAACTCAGCCCTGCGCGATCTCGGGCTGATCAACAGCAACATCCAGTGGCTTGCCGAAGCCTCCACCGCCTTTCCCATGCAGATCCTGATCGGCATTCTCGTTTCAATGCCCTTTACCGTCACAATCTTTCTCGGCGGACTGTCCTCGGTTCCTGATGATCTCTACGAGGCTGCGGCCACCGAAGGCGCAGGGCGCTGGGATCAGTTTCGCCTGATCACGCTCCCTTTGTTGCGACCGTTTATCAATATCGCCTTCGTATTGAACACGATTTACGTCTTCAATTCATTCCCCATCATCTGGGTAACCACACAGGGCGGGCCAGCAAACTCAACGCATATTCTGGTCACCTACCTCTACGAGCTTGGCTTCCGGCTCGGCCGGTTGGGTGATGCAGCCGCCGTATCATTGATCATGTTTGTCATCCTTCTGGTTTTTACCCTGATCTATGTGCGGCTGGCCATGCGTGAGGAGAAGGCATGATGAACAGCAAGCTCAAGCGCTCGATCCTTTTCTGGCTTTTCCTCTCGCCCATTGTTGTCGTCATTCTTTTTCCCTATGCGGTTATGACCATCACTTCGTTCAAGTCGGCAACAGAAGTGCTGAACCCCACCTGGTGGCCGGAAGAACTGCACTGGCAGAATTTTTCCGAGATGTGGCAGACGTCAGGCATTGCGTCGGCACTCGCCAATTCACTCTATGTGTCAGCGCTGTCGACCTTGCTAACAATTGCCGTCTCCATTCCCGCTGCCTACGCCCTCAGCCGCTACCAGTTCGCGGGCCGCAATGCATACCGGCAATTTCTGCTCGTCTCGCAGATGCTGTCACCGATCGTGCTGGTCATCGGCCTGTTCCGGCTGGTGGCCAATGTCGGGATGATCGACAACCTGAATGTGCTCGTCATCATCTACACGGGCTTCAACATCGCTTTTTGCGTGTGGATGCTGCAAAGCTATTTCTCAACCATACCGCGCGATCTCGAAGAAGCAGCATGGATGGAAGGGGCAAACCGCTGGCGCACGCTGCGCAGCGTCTTCCTGCCGCTTGCAGTCCCGGCAATGGTGGTTACCGCCATCTTCACGTTCATCAACGCCTGGAACGAGTTTGTCATCGCACTCACCATGCTGCGCAAGGAAGAGAATTACACATTGCCTATCCGTGTGCTCTCGCTCGTTGCCGGCCGCTACACGGTCGACTGGCACTATGTGATGGCTGCGGCATTTGTTGCATCTGTCCCGGTAGCCATTCTCTTCGCATGGTTGCAGCGCTATCTGGTGCGCGGCCTTTCCATCGGCGCCGTCAAATAATCAACTACAGGAATTGAACATCATGACAAAACAGCATTTTGGATCCGCACATGTGCCGCTGTCACCGGCAGTTCGCGCCGGAGATTTCATCTACATTTCAGGTCAGGTCCCGGTCGGTGCCGATGGCACCGTCATTATCGGAGGGATTGAAGCGCAGACCAAACAGGTGATGGAGAATATCAAGACAGCGCTCGCTCTTGCGGGAGCAGAACTGTCAGATGTGGTGAAGACCTTCGTCATTCTCGAAGATGCACGCGAGTTCGCCGCGTTCAACAAGACCTACGCGACCTATTTCCCGCAGAATCCTCCGGCGCGCACGACGATTGAATCGCGCCTGATGATTGACATCAAGATTGAAATCGAAGCCATCGCCTACAAGCCCCTCTGATCCACAAAGAACAGGCATTTCCATGCGCATTTTCACCGCATCCCTCGCGACGGAAACCAACACATTCTCGCCGGTTCCCACGGACCGGGCCAGTTTTGAAATGGCATTCTATGCGGCACCCGGCGAACATCCGGATACTCCGACGCTCTGCTCGGCACCCATGGTGGTTCTGCGTCGTCGCGCGCGGGAAGAGGGCTTTGAGCTGGTTGAGGGCACTGCCACGTGGGCAGAACCGGGTGGCCTGCTGCAGAAACAGGCCTATGAAGAACTGCGCGATGAAATCCTTGACCAACTGAAAACAGCCTTGCCGGTTGATGGCGTGATCCTTGGTCTGCACGGGGCGATGGTCGCCCAGGGCTATGATGATTGCGAAGGTGATCTTCTCGAACGTATCCGGTCGATCGTCGGTCCCGACGTGCTTATTGCGTCGGAACTTGACCCGCACAGCCATTTGACCCGCAAGCGGGTGCAGAACTCCAACATTCTCGCAGCCTTTCTCGAATTTCCGCATACGGATTTCTACGAGCGCGGTGAACACGTGGTCGATCTTGCACTTCGGACGCTAAGAGGCGAAATCAAACCGGTTATTTCTACCTTTGATTGTCGGATGATCGGCGTCTATCCGACCAGCCGCGAGCCGATGCGCTCCTTCATCGATCGCATTCAGGCGATGCAGGGTCATCTCAATATTCTCTCCATCTCCTTGATCCATGGCTTCATGGCTGGTGATGTGCCCGAGCTTGGCACGCAGGTTATGGTTGTCACCGACAATGATGCGTCGCGTGGTGCGGCATTGGCTGAATCGCTGGGCATGGAAATTTTTGCCATGCGCGGCCGCACCGCCATGCCGATGCTCGATACGGAAGCAGGCCTCGACAAGGCTGTGGCCCTGGCTGCGAAGAAGACCGGAAAGCCGGTCGTGGTTGCCGACGTCTGGGACAATCCGGGCGGCGGTGTTGCCGGTGACGGCACCCTGATCCTGCGCCGCATCATCGAGCGCGGTATCGGCAATGTTGCCGTGGCGACAATCTGGGACCCGATTGCCGTCACGTTCTGTCTCGCCGCCGGTGAGGGCGCACGGATTCAGTTGCGCTTTGGTGGCAAGGCCGGCCCGGATGGCGGCGCACCGATCGATGCACAGGTTGAGGTTTTAAAAGCCGTCCAGGAAGGCTGGCAGAGTTTTGGCAAGAGCCGGGTAACCCTCGGACCGGCTGCCGTCATCCGTCTTGAAGGCACTGATATCGAGGTCATCCTCAATACCAACCGGACCCAGACATTTGAACCGGACATTTTTTCCAATCTTGGCATCGAGCCTGCTTCCAAGGATATCCTGCTGGTCAAATCGACCAATCATTTCCATGCGGGTTTCGAGCCGGTCGCCGCCGAGATCATCTATATCGATGCGGGCGCGCCTTATCCGTCCAACCCGAAGAAGACCGATTACCGGAAATTGACCCGCGAAATCTGGCCACGGGTCGAAATGCCATTCTGACCAACATGCAACCTGCTACTACCGTCCCTGCCGGTAGTAGGCTTCCAGCGCCGACAACCCCGCTTTCAGTTCTTTGGCGCCGCGTTCGCCGAGTCTGGCAAAAAGCTCTGTCTCATAGTTGTGGGCCATCGTGGCAAGGAGCTGATACGCCTTGCGTCCGGCGGGTGTCAGCTCCAGATGCTCCGTGCGGCGGTCGGCTTCATCACGCTTGCGCTTGAGCCAATGACGCTGCTCCAGTGAAAACACCGCGCGGCTGACTTTCGTCTTGTGCATGGACGAATGCGCGCCGATAGCCGTGGCCGACAATGCCCCGAACTGGCCGAGTGTTGCCAGTGTGCGCCACTCCGGTCGCGTCAGGCCGTATTCATCGCGATACTGGCTGGCAAAACGCCGGCTGATCGCCTCCGCAGCTTTGTTCAGCCGGTAGGGTATGAAATCCTCCAGCACCAGCGGCGGCGCAGCCTCCTCATTCTGTTTCCCAGTCATTTGAACTCCTTTGCCGTTGATAGTTACAAAAAAGATCGTCACAAATGCAACTAAATAGATCGGTTGCATTTTGCACCTGCATCTTCGAATGATCGGGAGGATTGATCATGACCCTTCACTACATGCCGGGCTTCGGCAATGATTTTGAAACCGAGTCTCTCACCGGCGCACTGCCGCAGGGCCAGAATTCGCCGCAGCGCTGTGCCTATGGCCTCTATGCGGAACAGCTGTCCGGGTCCCCCTTCACTGCACCGCGCGGCATCAACGAGCGGTCCTGGCTTTACCGTATCCGTCCTTCCGTCAAGCATTCGGGACGGTTCACACCGGCAGTACGGAAAGACTGGAAGACCGCTCCCAATCTCGACGATCACGAACTCCCTATCGGCCAGTTGCGCTGGAACCCGACACCCATGCCATCAGAACCGGTAAATTTCATCGATGGCATCCATACCATGACGACGGCTGGCGACGTGCACGGTCAGGTCGGCATGGCTGCCCATGTCTATGCGTTCAACCGTGACATGGAGGATGATTATTTCTTCAATGCCGATGGCGAAATGCTGCTGGTGCCGGAAAAGGGCCGTCTGCGGGTGTTCACGGAGATGGGTATCATCGAGATCGAGCCTTCGGAAATCTGCATCATCCCGCGCGGTATGGTGTTCAAGGTTGCTGCGCTTGATGGTGAAGCTCGCGGCTATATCTGCGAGAACTACGGCGCAAAATTCGCGCTGCCGGATCGCGGGCCGATCGGTGCCAACTGTCTGGCCAATCCACGCGATTTCAAGACGCCGGTTGCAGCCTATGAAGACAAGGAAACGCCGTGCCGTCTGCATGTGAAATGGTGCGGCAAGTTCTATGAGACGGGCCTCGGCCATTCACCACTCGATGTGGTCGCCTGGCACGGCAATTACGCACCGTACAAATACGATCTGCGCACCTTTTCCCCCGTAGGCGCCATTCTCTTTGACCATCCCGATCCGTCGATCTTTACCGTGCTGACGGCGCCTTCGGGCGAAGAGGGAACAGCCAACGTGGATTTCGTCATTTTCCCGCCACGCTGGCTCGTTGCCGAACACAGTTTCCGTCCGCCATGGTACCATCGCAATATCATGTCCGAATTCATGGGATTGGTTTATGGTCAGTATGACGCCAAGGAGGAGGGGTTCATTCCCGGAGGCATGAGCCTGCACAATATGATGCTGCCGCACGGACCGGATACGATGGGCTTCAACAAGGCATCGACCGTGGAACTCAAGCCGCACAAGCTGGAGAACACCTTGGCTTTCATGTTTGAAACCCGTTTTCCGCAGCATCTGACACGATTTGCGGCCGAACTGGAATCGCTGCAGGACAATTATGCCGATTGCTGGACGGACCTGAAAAAGCGGTTCAATGGAACACCTGAAGGAGACTGGTCCGAATGAAACTTGCATCTTTGAACAACGGGACACGGGACGGCAAACTCGTCATCGTATCCAGGGATTTGACCCACTTCACCGATGCATCGTTTCTCACACCTACCTTGCAATCGGCTCTCGATAACTGGGCGCGCATTGCCCCGCATCTGGAAGCTTTGGCCGAGAGCCTCGACCACGGCTCTGTTCCCTCGGAGCGCTTTCATGAACATGAGGCGCTGTCGCCATTGCCACGTGCCTTTCAGTGGGCAGATGGATCGGCTTACGTCAACCACGTCGAGCTGGTACGCAAGGCTCGCGGGGCGGAAATGCCTGCAAGCTTCTGGACCGATCCGCTGATCTATCAGGGCGGCTCTGACAGTTTCCTCAGCCCCCGCGCATCGATCGTCATGGCCGATGAAGCCTACGGCATCGACATGGAAGGTGAAGTGGCTGTCATTATCGACGATGTACCCATGGGTGCGACGCCAGATCAGGCGCGTGAGGCGATCCGTCTCATCATGCTCGTCAACGATGTCAGCCTGCGTGGACTGATCCCGGCTGAACTTGCCAAAGGTTTCGGCTTCTTCCAGTCAAAACCCTCTTCCGCCTTCTCCCCCGTTGCCGTCACCCCGGATGAACTGGGCGACGCATGGGATGGCGGCAAGGTGCACCTGCCGCTCAGCGTCGACTACAATGGCAAGCCCTTCGGCCGCGCCAATGCCGGGGTCGACATGACCTTTGATTTCCCCGCGCTCATTGCCCACGCTGCGAAAACCCGTCCGCTGTCAGCAGGCGCAATCATTGGTTCCGGCACCGTTTCCAACAAGCTGGACGGCGGACCGGGCAAACCCGTCGCGGAAGGTGGAGCAGGTTATTCCTGCATCGCCGAGATCCGCATGATCGAGACGATCAATCATGGCGCGCCAAAGACGGCATTCATGAAGTTTGGCGACACGGTGCGCATCGAGATGAAGGATCGTGCCGGCCACTCCGTTTTCGGTGCCATCGAGCAACAGGTGATGCGCTATGAAGCGGACAATGAGCGATGAGCGGGCTCATCCTCTTTGACTATTGGCGCTCATCGTCAAGCTACCGGGTGCGGATAGCGCTGCAAAGCCTCAAGCTGGAATACGAAACTGTTCCGGTCAACTTGCTGAAGGGTGAACACAAACAACCGGATAATCTGAGCCGCAACCCACAAGGCCTCGTTCCGACCTTGGCCATGGACGGCCGGATGATGACCCAGTCTCTGGCCATAATCGAGTATCTGGACGAGATTTATCCTGATGCGGTATTTCTCCCGCCCGATCCTGCAGGCAGGCAGCGCGTACGCGCGCTCGCCTATGCCATTGCCATGGAGACACATCCGGTCTGCAACATGAACGTTGTTACGCATGTCATGGATATCACCGGGGACGGCGATGCAGCGCGCAGCGCCTGGATGCAGAAATTTATCGCGGAAGGGCTGGAGGCCTTCGAAAGGCTCTTGGACAACTCGGATACCGGCAAGTTCTGCCACGGCGACAGACCGGGCATGGCCGATTTCTGCCTGGTTCCGCAGGTTTACAATGCACGCCGCTGGGGTGCTGATATCTCGGGATTGAAACGGGTGAATGCCATCTCCAGGCGCTGTGAAAAACTCAAGGCTTTCTCAGCCGCCCATCCGGATAAAGCCAAACCTGAAGGCTAAAGACCTCTCTTGGGGCTTGGCCTCTCCGGCCATATGCGGGCCACGTCGCTTTTTAGGGCAGCAATTCCCTCAAAAGCATCCTCTATGTTCATGTTCAGAACATCAGCGGCATGGCGAAGTTCTTCCGCGTCCTGAAGTCTGTTCACGACCCACACGAGTTTGCGTTTGATGTCCTGGCCATAGGCCTTTGTAGTCTTTTGGACAGCCGCATCGGGAATGGACCCATAGCCTCTGATCAACATTCCAAGATCAATCGCATCACGATAAGCAATCGACCGGTCCTGGCAGCGATCCGCATTCGCCAGGAGCTTTTCAGCGAACATATCCGCAGGGACCAATGTGGGAACACCGAGTTGATCGTCCAGATGGCCCTGCACCTCAATGCGGGCTTCACGGATAATTTCAAACTTGATGGTCTGACCTTGCAACAGCAAGGCAGTCCGCAAGCCATATTGATCAATCTTGAAGGTGCGCAAGGATTCAACCGGTTTCGGGAAAAACGCGCGAATTCCCTTCTCCACTGCGGCTGAACGCAGTTCACGGTATCCATCCGCATCGGAACAGAGAAAATCAACATCCAGGGATTGCCGGTATTCACCAAGCTTGAGAACGATCGCCGTACCACCACCAAACCAGCAATGATTGGCAAACAGGAACGCATGATCCATCAGCCCAAGTGCTTCAATGATGACGCGATGTTCCTGCCTCTTGAATTCCCGCATAACTTTCCGATCACGTTTTTCCCTCCTGCACTATGCAGGAACCGCGATGGATGGAAAAGTCAGGAAATCAGCAATACACCATTACCGAAAACCCGCGTCAGCTCCCGAATGAGCTTTGCTTCACGGGTGGTCAGGTGCTCGGCATCGACGAAACGCCAATTGCGCTCATACAGTTCAAACACTTCTTCAGCGGGAATTGGACGCGCAACGTCCCTGTTCCACGCGAGCAATTTCAGCTCGGGAAAATCGGCAGGAACGATAGGGGCTACAAAAGCTGCAGTCATCATGCACTCAATATAATGCACAATGAGCCCAATTTATAGCCCGCCCCATTGTACGTTATTCCGCGGCAGCGACCTTGATAACACCACGGCGGATCTGGTCTTCTTCGATTGACTCGAACAGAGCGCGGAAATTGCCCTCGCCAAAGCCTTCGTCACCCTTGCGCTGGATGAATTCGAAGAAAATCGGCCCAATGACGGTCTTGGAGAAAATCTGCAGCAGAATTTTTGTCATGCCGCCATCGATTACGCCTTCGCCGTCAATGAGAATGCCATGCTTCTTCATCCGGTCGATCGGTTCGTCGTGGCCATGCACGCGCTCATGCGACATGTCATAATAGGTCTCTGGTGGGCCTGGCATGAATTTGAGACCATTGGCGTCCAGTTTGTCCGTCGCGTCGTAAATCGCCTCCGTGCCGACGGCGATATGCTGGATACCTTCACCCTTGTACTTGCGCAGATATTCCTCGATCTGGCTCTTGTCATCCGTGGATTCATTCAGCGGAATGCGGATTTTGCCACAGGGGGAGGTGATGGCACGCGAAACGAGGCCCGTCAGCTTGCCGGCAATGTCGAAAAAGTGAATCTGCTTGAAGCCGAACAGTTCCCGATAGAACGCCCACCACTTGTCCATATTGCCGCGATAGACATTATGGGTCAGGTGATCGAGATAATAGAAACCGACGCCCTCAGGCTTGGGGTCATGCTCGCCCAGCCACTCGAACTCGTCTTCATAGACCGAGCCTTTCTCGCCATACTTTTCAATGAAATAGAGCATCGATCCGCCAATACCGACAATGGCCGGAACGTCGAGTGTCTTGTCATCGCCTGTATAGGGCGTCGCACCTTTGGCAACAGCATGATCGAAGGCATGCTTGGCATCCACCACGCGCCAGGCCATGGACGGCGCGCACGGGCCATGTTCACCGACGAATTTCATCGCATGCGAATTGGGTTCAGCATTGAGGATGTAATTGATGTCACCCTGGCGCCACAACGTTATGTTCTTGCTGCGATGCCGTGCAACGGGCTTGTAGCCCATGCGCGTGAAGAGTTCTTCCAGCTTTTCCGGTTCCGGATGCGAGAACTCGACAAACTCAAAACCATCAGTCCCGGCGGGATTATCCTTGCTGATCGTGGCTACCGGTGCGTCGTGCGGAAATGGGCCTATGACATCCTCCTCTGGCTCCCACCATTATCGCGCAAACGGGATGCAAAGTGCTTGCATTTAAACGCTCTGCATGGGCATAATTTGCATACTTTGTGCATATAAATGTAAAAGAGAGCATGAATGGAGCATCTTGACGTGTTTGACCGCAAAATACTGTCTTCACTGCAGGAGGACGGGCGACTCACGAACAACGAACTTTCCGAGCGGATCAATTTATCGGCTTCCCAATGCTCCCGCCGCCGCTCGCGCCTCGAGGAGGAGGGGTTCATTCGCGGTTACAGGGCGGAAATTGATCGCGAAAAGCTCGGCCTTGGCATTGTCAACATCATCTCCGTCACGCTTGCTACCCACAACAGGGACAATGCGCGCCGCTTTTCCGATCTTATCTCAAAACTGCCGCAGGTGATGGAAGCCCATGCCCTCACCGGGGAGATGGATTATTTCATCAAGGTGGTCACACCGGATCTGCGCGCGCTTTCGGCGTTCGTCAATGAAGTGCTCCTGCCACATGAATCCGTGCAGAACGTCAAAACCGCCATCGTGCTGGACACGCTGAAGGAAGATGGAAAGCTGCCGATTTGACTCTTCACGACAATCCTCAATTAAAGCTTTATAAATAGAACGGATTATTATACTGATATAAGTATGATATTTCGTACACAATGGAGATTACCATGCAGCGTGTTGAAGCCTCTGTGGTGGTGACCGTATCGGACCTGAAAAAAAGTCCGACCGCCATCATGAATGAGGCACAGGGTGAAGCCATCGCCGTCCTCAATCATAATCGCGTCATGGCCTATATGGTCCCGGCTGAGGTTTACGAAGCCATGCTTGATCGACTGGACGATATCCATCTGGCCGAAATCATCAAATCCCGTTCGGATGAAAAGGGCACTCCGGTCGACATCGATGACCTTTAAGCTCGAATTTCTCCCATCTGCGCGCAAGGAATGGGATAAGCTGGGAGCAACCGTACGTCAGCAACTGGTTAAGAAGCTGAGAGAAAGACTGGAACTTCCTCGTATATCCAGCGCTGCCCTACATGGCATGCCCGATCATTACAAGATCAAGCTTCGACAAGCGGGGTACCGGCTCGTTTATCGTGTAGATGACGAAACTATCACCGTACTCGTTGTTGCCGTCGGGAAACGGGAACGCGGCGAAGTCTATGAACGCGCCAGAAAGCGCTAGAGTATTTCAAGGATACAGCGTCTTGCGCAGCATGGGGTAAACCCTGGCATGGCCGAGCATATAGGCCTTGAGGCTGTTGCTGTCGAACAATCCATGGAAGGCCCTGCCCAGAATGTTCAGCCCGCCGGTATAGGCGCCAAAGGCTGGCATGATCATGCGCGTGTGATCCGTGACGAAGCAGCGTCGCTGTACCGCCTGACCGCGCCTTACCACCTTTGCCGCCGGATGCAGATGTCCGGCGATTTCGCCCCGCGATGCGGTCTTTGAAGGTTCGTGACGGAACACCAATGCGCCAAAGGCCAGCTCGGTATAGGTTTCGCCGGGCAGGTCCGCCGGATGATCAGGATCATGATTGCCTGTTATCCAGATCCAGTCACGGCCATGCATCAAGGCCGCCAGCTGATCGGCATAGATCGCGGGCAGGCGCGCCGCCGCATCGCCATCGTGAAAACTGTCACCGAGGCTGATGACGCATGCGGGTTGATAGCGGGCGATGCTCGCCGACAATGCTTTCAATGTGGAGGCGGTGTCATAGGGCGGCAGCATCATGCCGCGCCGGGCGAAGGATGAACCTTTTTCGAAATGCAGGTCCGAGACGATCAGAATACGATCGGTTTCCAGATAAAGCGCACCGGACGGATCACAAATAGCCGCATGGCCGGCAATATCGGTCTCGACCGCGCCGTGCAGCATTGTCCGCGTTGCGTGAACCGCCAGATTCATTTCCGCTCCATCATCTCGCGGGTCAGTTCATCAGCAATCTCTTCGAGCAGCGTTTCATGCGCTTCTCCCGGAACACGCTCCTTGCCGATCTCCATCATCACAGGCACGGCGAGCGGTGATATCCGGTCGAGCTCCTTGTGGATGATGTGACCCTTGATTCGTGCCAGCATATCGGCAAGACGGCGAATGTCGAGAAGCCCGGTGGCCGCATCGGCCCGCGTGGCCTGAATGAGAATGTGATCGGGCTCATGCGTGCGCAGAACATCATAGATGAGATCCGTCGAGACGGTCACCTGCCGCCCGGTCTTTTCCTGACCGGGGTGGCGTTTCTCGACAAGTCCGGAGATCAGCGCGCAATTGCGGAATGTACGCTTGAGCATCCAGCTTTCGGACAGCCACGCCTCCAGATCATCGCCCAGCATGTCCTCATCGAAAAACTCGGAAAGCGGCAGCTCGCCCTTTCTGGACATGCGGCCCATGTCGCGCAGGCCCCAGATCGACAAAGCGTAATCCGTGGCGACAAAGCCGAGAGGCCGGGCCTTGGCCCGTTCGAGCCGCCGGGTCAGCAGCATGCCAAGTGTCTGATGCGCAAGCCGCCCTTCAAAGGGGTAGATCACCATGTAATAGCGTTCACCGCGCGGGAATGTTTCGACCAGCAGGCTGCCGGGATCGGGTAGCACCGATTTTTCCGCCTGGATTCTCAGCCAGTCACTGACCTGATCGGGCAGGGCACCCCAGCGATCCGGATCGGCAAGCATGGAGCGCACCTGATCAGCAAGATATGTGCTCAGCGGGAACTTTCCGCCCGCATAGGCGGGTATCTTTGCATCAAACCCTTCCGCATTGGAAACAAGACATTCATTCTCGCGAATGCCTTCAAAGCGCAGCACCCGCCCTGAAAAGAAGAACGTATCACCCGGGGACAGGGCCTCCAGAAACGACTCTTCCACTTTTCCAAGCACCGGACCGCCACGCGCATTGCCGCCCTTGCCGCGCTGGCGGGTCAGGCGAACGTTGAGACTGGGAGCTTCAATGATTGTGCCAATATTCAGCCTGTACTGCTGAGCTACGCGCGGGTGCGTCACGCGCCATGTGCCATCCGCAGTTTGGCGGATTTTGGCAAAGCGTTCATAGCTTTTCAGGGCATAACCACCCGTGGCGACGAAATCGATAATCCGGTGAAACGTTTCACGCGGCAAGCCCGCATAGGGCAGGGCCGTCGTAATCTCTTCGAAAAGAGCATCCTCATGAAACGGTTCAGCGCAAGCCATGCCCAGAACGTGCTGGGCAAGCACATCCAGTGAACCATCACCGAGAGGCGGCGTATCCTGGGCGCCAAGATAATTGGCATCCAGTGCCGCCTGACATTCCATCACCTCGAAACGGTTGGCCGGAACAAGGATCGCGCGCGAGGGCTCGTCCATCCGGTGGTTGGAACGACCAATACGTTGCGCCAATCGGCTCGCGCCCTTCGGTGCACCGACATGAATGACGAGATCGACGTCGCCCCAGTCGATGCCGAGATCGAGGGTCGAGGTGGCGACGACCGCCCGCAGCGCATTGCTGGCCATGGCCTCTTCAACCTTGCGCCGCTTGCTGACATCCAGCGAACCGTGATGCAACGCGATCGGCAGATTATCGTCGTTTGCCATCCACAGGTCGTGGAACAGACGCTCCGCCTGACTGCGGGTATTGACGAAAATCAGCGTCGTCTGGTGCCGTTTGATCGCTTCATAGATGCCCGGCAACGCATAAACGGCCGAATGCCCGGCCCAGGGAATACGGTCTGACGTTTCAAGAATGGTGATATGGGGTTTGGCACCACCCTCCACCTTGACAAGGCTGGCCATGAGCCCGCCCTCCAGCTGCGGCAGTAACCAGCGCCGCAAGGCGTCCGGATCGGCAACGGTCGCGGAAAGACCGATGGTTTGCAGGCCCGGCTGCAAAATACGCAGCCGCGCCAGTCCCAGCGACAGGAGGTGTCCGCGTTTGGATGTGACAAGCGAATGCAACTCATCGAAGATGACATAGCGCAGATCCGAGAAGAACCGCCCGGCATCCTTGTTGGCGATCAAAAGGGCAAGCTGCTCCGGCGTGGTCAGAAGAATATCGGGGGGAACAAGCTTCTGGCGCTGCCGCTTATAGGCCGGTGTATCCCCGGTACGTGTTTCGATGGTGATGTCGAGCCCGATTTCCTCGATGGGTCTGGCAAGATTGCGTTCGATGTCAACGGTCAGCGCCTTGAGCGGTGAGATATAGAGCGTGTGAACGCCCCGGCTGGCATTGTTGCTCTTGCCGCGTGTGGCCAGATCGACCAGCGCCGGTAGAAAGCCAGCCAATGTCTTGCCCGCACCCGTCGGCGCAATGAGCAGGGCCGAATGGCCCTGTTGCGCTTCTTCAAGCAATTCCAGCTGATGCGCACGGGGAGCCCAACCCTTGGCCTGAAACCAGTCCAGGAAAGGTTTTGGCAGGAGAGAACTGCCGTCGGAGAAAAGGGGCTTGGTCTTGATGCTCACAGGAGCGAATGTAATGGCGTGGAATGAAAGCGCCAAGTTTTCTTTCGCGGTTTCGGCATTTGCGTGGAGCCAAATGCTGCCTATCTTCGTTGGTGCAGAAAGGTGGAGTGAACAATGCTGACCCGTCCCGAGGCGCTTTTGCGATCAACACCAGCAGGTCTCTATTCTCCCGCAGGGGATTTCCATATCGATCCCGTCAGTCCGGTCGAGCGCGCTCTGATAACGCATGGCCATGCGGATCACGCGAGATCCGGCCACCAACACGTCATGGCAACGCAGCAGACACTCGATATCATGGGGATACGCTATGGCGACGATTTTGCCGGAACGACGCAGACGGCAGAGCTCGGAACTGTCAGCGAGATCAATGGTATAAAGGTTAGTTTTCATCCTGCGGGCCACGTGCTTGGCTCAGCCCAGATTGCTGTCGAGAAAGACGGCATGCGCATCGTCTGCTCCGGTGACTATAAACGCGCACCCGATCCAACCTGCATCGGTTTTGAACCCGTTCCCTGTGATGTGTTCATTACGGAAGCAACCTTCGCTTTGCCGGTATTTCGTCATCCCGACGCCCGGGACGAAATTGCCAAGCTGATGAAATCCATCGAACAGTTTCCGGAGCGCTCGCACCTCGTGGGCGCCTATGCACTGGGCAAGGCGCAACGGGTTATCCGCATGTTGCGGGATGCAGGCTATGACAGGACAATCTACATCCACGGCGCCCTGACAAAGCTCTGTGAATATTACGAGTCACAGGGCATCGATCTTGGACCATTGTCCCCGGCGACACTTGAAACCGGTACGCCGCAGGATTTTGCCGGTAGCGTCGTCGTCGGGCCGCCGTCTTCGTTTCAGGACCGCTGGGCTCGGCGTTTTCCCGATCCTGTTTCATGCTTTGCCTCGGGCTGGATGCGTATTCGCCAGCGTGCGCGCCAGCAGGGGGTGGAGCTGCCAATCATTCTATCCGATCATTGCGACTGGGATGAGCTTACAAGCACGATCAATGAACTGGCCCCCTCCCAGGTCTGGGTGACCCACGGGCGCGAGGAGGCGCTCGTCAGATGGTGCGATCTCAATGGTTTTGCCGCCCGGCCGCTGCATCTGGTCGGCTATGAAGACGAGGGGAACTGATGCGGGAATTCGCGGCCCTACTCGACAGGCTTGTGCTCACGCCGCAACGCAACGGCAAGATCACGCTGCTCGTTGATTATTTCAGGCAGACGCCGGACCCGGACCGCGGCCTTGCCCTTGCGGCCATCACGCGCGATCTCGACATCGCCAATGTCAAACCGGCCATGCTGCGTGGTCTCGTCGCCGAGCGCATGGACGAGCAGCTCTTTGCTTATTCCTATGACTATGTCGGCGATCTCGCCGAGACGATTTCCCTGGTCTGGTCAGCGAAGGAACCGTCGCGCGCCAACGCCATCCCCACCCTTGGTGATGTTGTCGCCTCGCTGTCGCGCGCGTCACGCAGCGATGCGATCAGGCTCGTGGAAAAATGGCTCGACCAGCTCGATGCTTCCGCCCGCTATGCCTTGCTGAAGCTGGTGACCGGCGGCCTGCGCATCGGCGTTTCCGCCCGGCTGGCCAAGCAGGCACTCGCAGAGTTCGGCAAAGTCGATGTCACCGAGATCGAAGAGCTTTGGCACGGATTGAAGCCGCCCTATCAATCCCTGTTCGCCTGGCTTGAAGGAAAGGCCGAAAAGCCGGTAAGTCTCGCGGCAGCCCCATTTCGGCCTGTCATGCTTTCGACCCCACTCGAAGAGCCGGACTACGCGAAGATCATTGCAGAAGATTATGCGGCAGAGTGGAAGTGGGACGGCATCCGCGTGCAGTTGACCGCGGAAGCCGGCCAGCATCGCATCTATTCGCGTACGGGCGACGATATCTCCCATGCCTTCCCCGATATTGCCGACGCCATGCTTTTCGAGGGAACGCTGGACGGCGAACTGCTCGTTGCCCGCAGCCTGGACGAGACCATCGAAATCGGTGCCTTCGGCGATTTGCAGCAGCGTCTCAACCGGAAAGTTGTCTCGGCCAAACAGATGGAGAGCCATCCGGCATTCGTGCGGCTTTACGATCTGCTGATTGACGGCGATGAAGACATCCGGGCATTGCCTTTTGCTGAACGGAGGCAAAGGCTTGAGCGCTTTGTCTCCGATCTCGATTCCACTCGTTTCGATCTGTCGCCGCTCGTGCCGTACACCACGTTCGACGACCTTGTCGCAATGCGTCAGAACCCACCGCATCCTGTGATCGAAGGGCTGATGCTGAAACGGCGCGATTCTGCTTACGTGCCTGGACGACCAAAAGGGCCGTGGTTCAAGTGGAAACGCGATCCCTTTACCATCGACGCTGTTCTTGTCTATGCCCAGCGCGGCCACGGCAAGCGTTCCAGCTTCTATTCGGATTACACATTTGCCGTCTGGACCGGCCCGGAAGATGATCCGCATCTTGTTCCGGTCGGAAAGGCTTATTTCGGCTTTACCGATGAGGAGTTGAAACAGCTCGATGCCTATGTGCGCAACAACACCACCGAACGCTTCGGCCCGGTGCGCTCGGTGCGGGCAGAGCCGAACCACGGTCTTGTGCTGGAAGTGGCTTTTGAGGGATTGAACCGGTCAAAACGGCACAAGTCCGGTGTTGCCATGCGCTTTCCCCGCATCTCCCGCCTGCGCTGGGACAAGCCGCCGATCGAGGCGGACAGGCTGGAAACTCTGGAAGCCCTGCTGCGCGATTCCGATCCCGTCGATTGATCCATACTGGAGAGAAGGGCGTATAAGGCTGGAAAAGGATCTTTCATGCTCAAATACGCCATCGCCTACATCTCGACTGCCGTACTGTTCCTTGTTGTCGATTTCGTATGGCTCAGCACCATGGCAACCAGCTTCTACCGCAGCCGGATTCCAGATGTCATGGCAACTGAAGTCAATTATCCTGCCGCGATCGCATTCTACCTGATCTTTGTCGCCGGTATCGTGATCTTTGCGGTCAGCCCCGCATTGGAGAACGGCCGCTGGACAACGGCTCTCATCTATGGGGCGCTTTTCGGCTTCATGGCCTATGCAACCTATGACCTGACCAATCAAGCGACGCTCAAACAATGGTCCACGGCGGTGACGATTGTCGATATGGGCTGGGGCACGTTCATATCAGCCCTATCGGCAACAACGAGCTTCCTGTTCACACAGTGGCTATTGGTAAAATTTCAATAGGTTAAGTGCTGTTTTATCATCTCATTTCTGAGGTGGCATGGGAAAGAAAATGCTCGTGCGACGCTGATAGTCCCGGAACGCCCGACCACGTGAAGCCAGCATATGGTCTTCAAGAGGTGGCACACCCGAGACATGGCGCAACAGCACATACATCAGAACGGGCGCTGCAAGCGTCAGCCAGCCATGTACGTAATCACCATCGAAATCCGCCGCGATCAGCACATAGGACACCCATCCGAGCCATTCGAAGAAGTAGTTCGGATGGCGTGACCAGCGCCAGAGGCCAGTCTCGCATATCTTGCCGTGATTGGCGGGATGGCGTGCAAACTGCCGTAGCTGCCAGTCGGCAATCGCCTCCCCTGTGAGAGCTATCACCATAATGCCAAGCCCAAGATAATCCGGGAATTCCAATTCGATGTCTGGTCGGGCCGCAGCAATGTAGACACTGATAACAAGAATAATACCTGCGAATGCCTGGCTTTGCAGAAAGAAGAACATCCTCGCGTTAGCCGCGCTGCCCCATTCCTTGCGCAACCGGGCATAGCGCGGATCATCGCTGCTTCTGAGCGTACGTGACAGAATATGCCCGCCCAACCGCAGCGACCAGAGTGCGAGCAGGACGACGACCAGCCATTTGCGTGATGGCGAGACCATATCGTTCGACATCAGGATGGAAACTGTCCCGATAATACCCACACCGAACGACCAGAAGGTATCAGCCCATCCATTGTTGCCGGTCAGGCGCTGCACCAGAAAGGCACACGCCATGACGAAGCAAAAGGCAACAGCCGCAATTACAAGAATGACCACTGCTGTCATGCACTTTACCTGTTGCTCATTGGAAAATTTGGCTGATGTTCAGAAGGCGGGACGGTTGCAGCATACAGGATTTTTTGATTCAGCAAATCACAACGAAGTCAGAACCCATTTTTGTCCGGCCGTCCGAGAATGAAATTTGCCGTGTCATTTAGCGTCGGTGCGATGAACCGGAGGGGCGACCCCATTGCGCCGATAATGCCGATATGGCCCACTCCCGGATAGAGCTTCACGTCAACCTGCGAACCAACGGCGCGAAGCTTCTTTGCAAGCGCGATGCTGTTGCTTGGATAGACGACATCATCGCTCTGCCCATGCAACAGCAGCACCGACGGGTTGCCGGAGCGAACCTGATTGACGGGTTGCGTTGCTTCGGGTGTTCGGGCCGGGCTGAAAATATCGGCCACCGTCTTATCGTCGAAGGGCAGAAAATCGTAAGGCCCGGAAATGCCGACAAATCCTTTCAGAGCGCGCTGCGGATTGAGTTTTTCCCGGTTGAGCCACTGTCTGTCGAGCGCCAGCATGGCGGCAATGTATGCGCCAGCCGAATGCCCGATGACAAAAATCTTGTCGGGATCGCCGCCATAGGTTCTTGCGTGATCCCTGGACCAGCGCACGACCGCAGCACCGTCCTGCACAAAGGCGGGATACCGGACAGCGGGATAAAGCCGGTAATCGGGTACAATCGTCACGATACCTTTGGCGGCGAGCGCCGAGGCAACAAATGCATAGGTGGCCTTGTCACCATTCTGCCAAGTTCCGCCATAGAAGAAGATTGCGACCGGTGCGGCCCTGACATTTTTGGGAACATAGACATCCAGCGTCTGTCTCTTGTCCGCACCATAGGCAATGTTCCGCGTGACCAGCGCACCACCTGATGATGTGGTGATATCCAGCAATTTCCCGGCCGAACATCCGGCAAGGGCAATCAGCATGAACAGCAGCGTCAACAGACGGGATAGTGTGCGCACGTTAAAACCCGAGCAGTGGCTGAACGAGACGACCGAGCAGGCTTTTCAGCTGCAGGCGGCCATCCACGGCGGCGAGACAAATACATTCCTCTTCAGGGCCAGCGGCGGGCTCATGTTCAAGGCTGGCATCGGCAACAATAAGATCGCCCGGAAAGTAGTCGCCCTGTGCATCGTGCAGCGAGCCTTTGAGCACCAGCGTATATTCAACACCATTGTGGGTGTGTTCGGGCAGAACCATGCCGGGCTTTGAACGCAGCAGCATGGGCCGGTTGCGGCGGGCTCCTCCCTTGCCGATGGAGCTCCATTGCACACCAGGTGCCAGAAATTTCCATTTGCCGATATCATACTGCTGCAACGGAGACGGCAGGACGAGGCCGTCCGGCATGTCAGCCAGATGCCGGACAGGCGGCAGAACCTGTGTTGGGGATGATGCATCAAGCCGCGCAAGAACCTTCTCCAGCGCATCCGGGGCCAGTTCCACAACGGGGGCCTGTTCGAGCATGACACCTCCAGCGGCTTCGAACTGATGCACCCGCTCGGCACTTTCGGGACACAGCGACAGATGCGCCGCGACGACGAGTGCCGGTCCTTGTGCAAGCTTACCCGAGACATAGGCCATCAGAATTTCATCGGAGGGGCGACGGTTCATATCAATTATTCCTCGCCCAACAGATTTCTGAGATGCTGCATCGCCAGCCGCAGCCGCGATTTAACTGTTCCCAGCGGCAAATCCAATGCCCGGGCAATCTCACTGTGGGGCTTGTCATCAAAATAGTGCAGATGAATGACGTTCCTCTGATCCGTCGACAGTTTCTGCATCGCTGCGCGAACCCGCGTTTCGCTTTCCAGCCGCAGCAGCTCGTCTGACGGAGAAGGTTCAGGCTCGGGCTCATGCTCTTCCATGAGATGCACCGCAGGGTAACGCTCACGCCGGATGGCATCGACCCGCAAATTGCGGGCGATGGTGAAAATCCAGGTCGAAGCCGATGCCTTGGCGGGATCGAACAGATGAGCCTTGCGCCAGAGCGTCAGCATGGTTTCCTGTGCCAGTTCCTCCGCTGGACCGGGTGCCATGCCACCACGCATGAAAAATCCTTTGATGCGTGGTGCGTAATAACCAAAAAGGTCGGCAAAGGCCACCTTGTCGCCGTTCTGTGCGATATGAAGAATCATTGCGGAATAATCGGCCGGCTCAGTCATTGCCGGAACAGAACGTCTGATTGCCGGCTCTCTTTTGCCGCGCGAAAGCAGGCCGCGCCCAATGCGTTGCCATGTCCTGTGGAAATCGCCGAGAGTGAAGGTTCCGAGGTCATTCATACCGCTCAGTACGCACATACTCCGTAATCGGATCAGTGCCGAAACTAATCATGATCCAACTCCGTATTTCCACCGTATGCACTGATGTTGAAAGAAACAACGGCTGATCACCCTGATCCCGGTTGTTTCCACATGATGGACACGGGAGAACATCGTTGAAAATTGCCGTTATAGGATCGGGTATTTCGGGCATGTCGGCCGCGTGGCTTCTTTCCCAGAACCATGAAGTGACCGTATTCGAACGTGAAGCACGCGTGGGCGGTCACAGCAATACTTTCCTTGTCGATCAGAAAGGCAAGAAACCTATTCCCGTCGACACCGGTTTCATCGTTTTCAATGAAAATACCTATCCGAATCTCATCGCTCTGTTCGATCATCTCGGCGTTGAAACAGCAGCGTCGGACATGTCGTTTGCGGTATCCCTTGACGGCGGGAAACTGGAATATTCCGGCACGGGTTTCAGCGGCCTGTTTGCCCAGCAACGAAACCTGTTCAATCCCCGTTTCTGGATGATGCTGCGCGATCTGCTGCGTTTCTATCGTGAGACACCGGCACATGCGGGCAAGCTTGGCCTGCTCGGCCTGGGTGATTTTCTGGAACGGGAGGGATATGGGCGCGCCTTCCGCGATGACCATCTTCTTCCTATGGCGGCAGCTATCTGGTCAGCACCGGCGTCGACCCTGCTGGAGTATCCTGCGGAGGCTTTCATCCGCTTTTGCGACAATCATGGCCTGCTGAAGCTTGCCAACCGGCCGCTCTGGCGCACGGTCAGGGGTGGCAGCCGTGCCTATGTCGACCGCCTGACAGCGCGATATGGGGACCGGATCCGGACGGGTTGTGCAGCCGCATCCATCCGGCGGGGCAAGGGCAACGCCGCTGTCACGGACATCCACGGAACAACACACGTTTTCGATCATGTCGTCTTGGCCAGTCATGCCGATGAATCACTGGCGCTCCTGTCTGACCCGACCCCCATGGAAGCAAATCTTCTTTCGGCCTTCCGCTATTCGGTGAACCGGGCCGTCCTGCATGAAGATGAAACCCTCATGCCCAAACGGCGCGCTGTCTGGTCCAGCTGGAACTATCTGGGGCAACGCCGCGAAGCCAGCACCGGCAACCAACTCTGTGTCACCTATTGGATGAACCGATTGCAGCCGCTCGACACCGACCGTCAGTTCTTTGTCACGCTCAATCCGCAGTATCAGCCCGACCCGCAAAAAATTCTTCATACGGAGACCTATACCCACCCGATTTTCGACGGCGTCGCGATGCAGGCACAAAGACAACTCTGGCAGATGCAGGGCCAGCACAACACGTGGTACTGCGGCGCATATTTTGGTGCGGGATTCCATGAGGACGGATTGCAGTCGGGCCTCGCGGTGGCGGAAGATCTCGGCGGCTTGCGCAGACCGTGGAATATTGTCGATGAATCCGGGCGCATCTATCGTCAAAACCGCCCCGAGCCAGGAAAGGTTGCAGCATGAGTGCATTCCTCTCGGCAATTTACACGGGCAGGGTTACGCACAGGCGCATGCGTCCCAAGCGGCATTTTCTGCGTTACCGCATGTTCTACATGCTGCTTGATATAGACGAGATAAAAGGCATTGCGCTGACCAACCGGTGGTTCTCGCACAACCGTTTCAATCTCTTCAGTTTCTTCGACCGGGATCACGGTTCGAAGTTTGACGCTGCTGCAGGATGTTCTGACCTGCGCGCATATGTTGAAAACCATCTGCGCGAGGCGAGGATGGTACCCGATGGAGGGCCGATCAAGCTGATGACAATGCCCAGAATACTGGGCTACGTCTTCAACCCCCTGAGCGTCTATTTCTGCCATGACGTCAATGGCACATTGAAGGCCCTGATCTACGAGGTGAACAATACGTTCGGCCAGCGTCACAGCTACGTATTTCAGCTGGATGATACGGACGACGGCAAACCGCTGCATCAGGAATGCCGGAAGGAGTTTTACGTCTCACCTTTCATGGACATGGCGCTGGATTATGATTTCACCATCACGCGGCCATCCAGCAGTGCATCTGTCGTCATCAATGCCAGCGATCAGGATGGATTGATCATCGCAACAGCCTTTGCAGGACAACGGCGCGAATTCAGCGACTGGAATTTGTTGAAACTGTTTTTCGGCTATCCCTTGCTGACACTCAAGGTCATTGCAGGCATCCATTGGGAAGCTCTATGGATCCGGGTGAAGGGTGTTCGCATCAAACCCCGGCCGCAAACACCCATTCAAACCCGGACAATTATTCCGCAACGGACAAAAAGTGATATCCAGTTCTCAAAATGACCGATGCCCATGGCTGAACAGCAATCGTTGACATCAGATGCTCCTGTTGTTCTCCTGTTCAGGCATGACCTGCGGGTGAACGATAACAGGGCTCTCTACGCAGCGGCACAAACGGGAAAACCCGTCATACCCGTATTCATTCTGGATGAGCACAGTGACGACGTGCGGCCCGTCGGCGGAGCGCGGAGATGGTGGCTGCATCATTCGCTGACAGCACTCGAAACATCATTGAAAGCCCTTGGTGCCACGCTTCTTCTCAAACGCGGTGCAACACAGAATATTGTTGACCGGCTGCTGGATGAAACTGCTGCCGATATGGTTTTATGGAACAGGCGCTACGATCCTCCGGGCGTCGACACAGACAGGAACCTCAAATCTGAACTTGGCCGCCGCGGTCTTACTGCCGAAAGTTTTGACGGGCACCTCCTGCATGAACCATATCTGTTCAAGACGGGAACCGGCGGCTTTTATCGGGTATACTCACCCTTTTGGCGCGCATTCAGTGCAGGCCCCGACCCGCGTGACCCGGTATCCGCACCGGATGGCCTGAAACCCTATGACGGGCCGACAACCTCCGATCGCCTGAAAGATTGGCAGCTTCTGCCTGAGAACCCCGATTGGGCAAAGGGATTTGCCGCGGACTGGACTCCCGGCGAGCGGGGCGCGCAGGACAAGCTGGCGGCGTTTCTTGACGATGCCATTGGTTATTACGGGAATGATCGCGACAAACCGGCTGTTGAAGCCACCTCGCGGCTTTCTCCGCATCTTGCCCATGGCGAGATTACACCCTTCCAGATATGGCATGCCTTGAAAGCGCCTGATCTCGCCGCTGAAGGGCAGGGCACCGACAAATTCCGCAAGGAAATCGGCTGGCGGGAATTCTCGTACCATCTCCTGTTCAACAATCCCCATCTTGCGACCAGAAATTACAACGCCTCTTTCGACGAGTTTCCCTGGCAGAACAAGGCCGACGACCTGCAGGCGTGGCAACGCGGTCTGACAGGTTATCCGATCGTCGATGCAGGCATGCGGCAACTCTGGCAAACCGGCTGGATGCACAACCGCGTCCGCATGATCACCGCATCATTTCTGATCAAGCATCTGCGTATCGACTGGCGCAAAGGCGAGGCCTGGTTCTGGGATACGCTTGTAGATGCCGATCCGGCCAGCAATGCAACCAGTTGGCAATGGGTCGCCGGATCGGGGGCGGACGCCGCTCCTTACTTCCGCATTTTCAACCCCATGTTGCAGGGAGACAAGTTTGATCCCATGGGACACTACGTCAGGGCGTTCGTTCCGGAATTGAAAAATCTCCCGGATAAATTCCTGCACGTGCCGTGGCTTGCACCCGAGAACATTCTAATGGAAGCAGGCGTTGTTCTGGGTGGCAATTACCCCCACCCGCTGGTGGACCATCAGGCCGCGAGACAGCAGGCGCTGATCGCCTACGCGCGTATCCGGAAGGGGTCGGAAGCGTTCTAAAGGTCAAAGTTAAAATTTGTGAAAAACCTGAATGCGGACACCGCGACGCGGTCTGAGCGCCGATTCTGGATCAAAAAATGGCGAGAATTGGCCCAGTGGTCCACATCGTGCACAATTTTTTTGACGTTTCCGTAAAATTGGCCTGTGGTCCAAACAGCCTGAAAACGCTGCTCATTCCTACTCTTAACTCGATTTAGCATATTTCGTCGACTCGCATAATTCGCATAATTCGGAAAATCGACGGCTTGCGTTTGGCCAAATTTTGGCTTTTGTTCATGCCTTCATAATTCTTCAAAGGGGAAGGACTAAAAAATGTCATTTATGAAACTCAACCTCCGTGCGGCACTGCTGCTTGGATCGCTGATGATCGGCGCAAGCCCTGCACTGGCAGAAGCCGTGCTGCATCGCGGCAACAGCGGTGAACCGCAGACCCTTGATCAGTCGCAAACCTCCATCGATATCGAAGCATTCATCGTCAAGGACCTCTACGAAGGCCTGACGATCTATGATGCCAACGGCAAGATTGTTCCTGGTACCGCTGAAAGCTGGAAAGTATCCGATGACGGCACAGTCTATACATTCAAGCTGCGCGACAATGCCAATTGGTCCGATGGCACGCCGGTAACATCCGAAGATTTCGTCTTCTCGATGCGCCGCGTCGAGGACCCCAAGACCGCAGCTGGCTACGCCAACATTCTCTATCCGATCAAGAATGCTGAAAAGGTCAACAAGGGCACCGCCAAGATCGAAGAACTCGGCGTGAAGGCAGTGGATGCCAAGACGCTGGAAATCACGCTCGAACGTCCGACTCCTTTCTTCATCGAGCTGCTGTCGCACCAGACCGCATTGCCGATCAACAAGGCCAGCTTTGAAAAGAATGGTGCCGATTTCGTCAAACCGGGCAAACTGGTGGGCAATGGCGCGTTCAAGCTGCTTGAGCATGTGCCGAACGACCATCTGACCGTTGCCAAGAACGAGCATTACTGGGATGCAGGCAACGTCAAGCTGGACAAGGTCATCTTCTATCCCCTGGAAGATCAGGCAGCCGCCGTCCGACGATACGAAGCAGGTGAACTGGACCTCGTCTATAACTTCTCCTCCGACCAGATCGAGCGCATGCGCGCAGCCAATCCCAAGCAGGTCCACGTGACCCCGGCATTGGCAACCTATTATTATCCCTTCGACACCCGCACAGCGCCTTTTGACGATGTACGTGTGCGCCGTGCCCTCTCGATGGCCGTCGATCGCGACTTCCTTGCCAAGGACATTTACAACGGCACCAAATTGCCGGTCTATTCCCTTGTTCCGACAGGAATGGAAAACTATGGCGAGCCCTCCAAGGCCGATTTTGCTGACAAATCCCAGCTCGACCGTGAAGACGAAGCACTCAAGCTGATGAAGGAAGCGGGTTACGGCGAAGGCGGCAAGCCTTTGAGCATCGAAATCCGCTACAACACCAACCCGAACCACGAGCGTGTGGCGACGGCTGTTGCGGATATGTGGAAGAAGACCTTCGGCGCCAATGTGACGCTGATGAATCTCGATATCTCCTCGCACTACGCCTATCTTCAGGAAGGCGGCAAGTTCAACGTCGCCCGTGCAGGCTGGACCGCCGATTATGCGGATCCGGAAAACTTCCTCAACCTCAATGTCAGCACCAACAAGACCTTCAACTATGGCCATTATTCCAACCCGGAATTCGATGCCCTGATGAAGAAGTCCTACGATGAACGTAATCCGGCGGAACGCTCGAAGATCCTGCATGCAGCAGAAGCGCTCATCATGCGCGACCAGCCGATCGCACCGCTGATGAATGACGCGAACCTCTGGCTCGTGGCCGACAAGGTCAAGGGCTGGGGCGACAACGCCAACAACGAGCATCTGAGCAAATATCTCAGCGTTGAATAGCAAAGTCTGACGCGCAATCTGCACCCGCAGGTTGCGCGTCTCTCATTTGCCCGGCTCGTTATGTGCCTTTTCTCCGATCGCAAATTCAAAAACCTGATCCATCCGACACTATCCTTTCACCGGATAGTGAACGGACAGACATTGCCATTTCATACCGATCACTGACCATTAAACGGTGAGGAGACAAACAGATGACGTTTGTGAAGTTCAATTTTACCGCCGCATTGCTTGCCGGATCGCTTTTATTGGCAAGCCCGGCGCTCGCCGAAGCGGTTCTGCATCGCGGCAACAGCGGCGAACCGCAGACACTTGATCCGTCACAGACCTCGCTTGAAATCGAGGCATTTATCCTCAAAGACCTTTACGAAGGCCTGACCAGCTATGATCCGGCTGGCAAGATTGTACCGGGCGCAGCGGAAAGCTGGACCGTATCCGACGACGGCACGGTCTATACCTTCAAGATCCGCGCCAACGCCAACTGGTCTGACGGGTCGCCTGTCACCGCGGATGACTTCATTTTCTCGTTCAAGCGTGTTGAAGAGCCGAAGACAGCCGCAGGCTATGCCAATATGCTCTATCCCATCAAGAATGCGGAAAAGATCAACAAGGGCGAACTTCCTGTCGATCAGATGGGCATGAAAGCGCTCGATGCCAAGACGCTCGAAATTACCCTGGAACGCGCGACACCGTTCTTCGTGGAGTTGCTGGCGCACCAGACCGCATTGCCGGTGAACAAGGCAAGTCTCGAAAAGAACGGAGCCGAGTTCATCAAGCCCGGCAAACTCGTCTCCAACGGTGCATTCGAACTTGTCGAACACGTACAGAACGATCATCTCACCGCTGCCAAGAACCCGGACTACTGGGGCGCCGCCGATGTGAAACTCGACAAGGTGATCTTCTACCCGACCGAGGATCAGGCGGCGGCCGTGCGCCGCTTCGAGGCCAAGGAAATGGACCTCGTCTACAACTTTTCGGCCGACCAGATCGAACGCCTGCGCGCATCCATGGGCGATCAGGTGCGCATTACCCCGGCACTGTCGACCTATTTCTATTCCTTCGATACCCGTGTCGAACCATTCAGCGATGTGCGCGTCCGCCGGGCGCTGTCGATGGCCATCGATCGCGACTTCCTGTCGAAGGAAATTTACAAAGGCGCGCAGATTCCGACCTATTCCCTCGTGCCGCTTGGTATTGCCAATTATGGCGAACCAGCCAAGTCCGACTTCGCAGACATGTCGCAGCTTGATCGCGAAGACAAGGCACTCGAACTGATGAAGGAGGCGGGTTATGGCGAGGGGGGCAAGCCGCTCAACATTGAAATCCGCTACAACACCAATCCCAATCACGAACGCGTCGCGATCGCCGTTGCCGATATGTGGAAGAAGACGTTCGGCGCCAATGTCACCTTGCTGCAGAACGACATCAGTGCCCACTACGCTTATCTGAAAGAGGGCGGGAAGTTCAACGTGGCGCGCGCCGGCTGGACGGCGGATTATGCCGATGCCGAGAACTTCATGGTCATCAATCTGAGCACGAACACGACGTTCAACTATGGCCGCTGGAACAATCCGGAATTCGATGCCCTGGTCAAGAAATCCTATGACGAAAAGGACCCGGCAGCCCGTTCCAAGATCCTGCATGAGGCCGAAGCACTGGTCCTGCGCGATCAGCCGGTCGCTCCGATGATGAACTTCGGACAACTCTGGCTGGTGTCCAACCGGGTCAAGGGTTGGAAGGACAACGGTACCAATGATCATTTGAGCAAGTATCTGAGCCTTGAACAGTAACCGCATTCACGCTGCCCTGTGCGCAACGTGTTTGGATCAATAAGGGAAAGGACGGTAATGATGTCTGTGAAATTCAATCTACGCACCGCGCTCCTGCTTGGCACGCTGATGCTTATCGCGAGTCCAGCCCTTGCTGAGGCGGTTCTGCAACGGGGCAATTCCGGTGAACCCAACACGCTGGATCAATCCCAGACATCCATTGATATCGAAGCTTTCATCGTCAAAGATCTGTATGAGGGTCTGACGATCTACGACGCCAGCGGCAAGATCGTGCCGGGAACAGCGGAAAGCTGGAAAGTTTCCGACGATGGCACCGTTTACACCTTCAAGCTGCGTGACAAGGCAAACTGGTCTGACGGCACGCCCGTCACCGCAGAGGATTTCGTCTTCTCTTATCGCCGCATCGAAGACCCGAAGACAGCTGCCAAATATGCTAATATCCTTTACCCCATCAAGAATGCCGACAAGATCAACAAGGGTGAACTACCCGTTGACCAGCTCGGCGTGAAAGCCGTTGATGCGAAGACGCTCGAGGTCACTCTGGAGCGCGCAACACCATTCCTTCTGGAACTGCTGGCACACCAAACCGCGCTTCCGGTGAATAAGGCAAGTTTGGAGAAAAACGGCGCGGATTTCGTCAAGCCGGGCAAACTTGTCAGCAACGGCGCCTTCAAGTTGCTTGAACACGTGCCGAACGATCATCTGACCGCTGGCAAGAATCCGGAATACTGGGATGCTGCCAGCGTCAAGTTGGATAAAGTAGTTTTCTATCCGACTGAGGATGATGCGGCCGCGCTCAGACGTTTTGAAGCCAAGGAAATGGATATCGTCTTCAATTTCTCGGCGGATCAGATCGCGCGCTTGCGCAAGTCCTTTGGAGAACAGGTTCATATTTCACCCCGTCTCGGGACCTATTATTACGCTTTTGACTCGCGCACCGAGCCCTTTAACGATGTGCGCGTACGCAATGCGCTGTCCATGGCCATCGATCGCGATTTTCTTGCCAATGAAATCTACAGTGGCGCGCAATTACCGGCATATTCAGTCGTAGCTCCGGGTATTGCCAGCTACGGCGAACCTGAAAAGCCGGCTTTTGCCAGCATGTCCCAGCTTGATCGCGACGATAAGGCAGTCGCTCTGATGAAAGAGGCCGGATACGGCGAGGGCGGCAAGCCACTGAACATTGAAATCCGTTACAACACCAATGCCAACCATGAGCGCATCGCCACTGCTGTCGCTGACAATTGGAAGAAGGCATTCGGCGCCAATGTCACCCTGATGAATCTCGATGTGTCATCTCACTACGCCTACCTGCAGGAGGGCGGCAAGTTCAACGTCGCCCGGGCGGGTTGGATCGCCGACTATGCCGATGCAGAAACCTTTCTGGCGCTCGACATGAGCACCAACAAGACCTTCAATTACGGACACTATAACAACCCGGAATATGATGCGCTGATGAAGCAATCCTATGACGAGCGCGATCCGGTGGCTCGTTCCAAGATCATGCACCAGGCAGAAGCCCTGCTGGCGCGTGATCAACCGGTCACCACACTGATGAACAGTGCCAATCTTTGGCTTATCGCCAGCAAAGTCAAAGGCTGGGTCGATAATGCCCCCAACGAACACCTGAGCAAATATCTGAGCCTTGCGGAACAATGATCCATTTGAATGCAACGGTACAATAGAGTGAGTAGGTGCAGCTGCTGCGGAAGCTGCACAGAAGAGAGAGTACATCTCCATGTTTCATTTCGTCCTTCGCCGACTGGCGAGTGCAGTGCCGACATTGTTTATTGTCGTCACCATTTCGTTCTTCCTGATGCGGTTTGCACCGGGCGGTCCCTTCAACCTTGAAAGACCGCTGCCGCCGGCGACGATGGAAAACCTGATGAAGGCCTACCATCTCGACCAGCCGCTCTGGAACCAGTATCTGCAATATCTCAAGAATGCAGTGACCGGCGATTTCGGCCCGAGCTATATCTACAAGGACAACACAATTGCCGAACTGATCGGCAAAGGTTTGCCGTATTCGGTCGAGCTTGGCTTTTATGCCTTGCTGCTTGCGCTCGTCGGCGGCGTCACCGTCGGTACAATCGCAGCGTTGCGGCAAAACAGTTTCCTCGATTTTCTGATCATGTCCGTCGCAACAATCGGGGTGACCGTCCCCAATTTCGTTGTCGGTCCCGTACTCACATTGATCTTTGCAGTGTTGCTGTCACTCCTGCCCGCAGGCGGTTGGGGTGATGGCTCCTGGCGCTTTCTTATATTGCCGATGATCGCCTTGGCACTGCCGCAGCTGGCCGTCTTTGCCCGCCTCACACGCGGCTCCATGATTGAGGGCCTGCATACGGATCACATTCGCACGGCACGTGCCTATGGATTGCCGCCAAGAACAGTCGTCATCACCCATGCGATGCGCGGGGCCCTTCTGCCGGTTGTTTCCTATCTTGCGCCCTGCGCCGCCGCCTTGCTGACCGGCTCGGCTGTGGTCGAAACTATCTTCACCATCCCGGGTGTCGGCCGTTATTTCGTGCTGGGTGCCATCAATCGCGATTATACGCTTGTGATGGGAACCGTCGTTCTCGTGGCGATTTTCGTTATCGTTTTCAATCTTGTGGTCGATATTCTGTACGGCCTTCTTGATCCGAGGGTTCGCCATGACTGATATATCCGCAACAATCATTCCACCCGAGGAAAGCAAGGGACGCAGCCTGTTCCAGCTGGCGACAATTCGCTTCCGCCGCAATCGTGCGGCGATGGCTGGTTGTGTCGTGCTGTTCCTGATCACCATCTTTTCGTTCTTCGGACCGTATTTCATCAATCACACCTATGATCAGGTATTTCCGTCCTACGTGACGATCCCGCCAAGTCTTGAGGCCTTGCCCAAGACCGATACGCTCGGCGACGTCATGGCTGGCGTTGCAAGCCGCGCCAAGGTGGAACTGAAAGAGTTTGCCGTTGACGGCAACACGTTTACGGCAACCGTTCATTCGGATCAGACCATCGATCCGCGCACGACCCGCTATTTCGACCGGGCAAACGAGTTCGACGATACCAAGGTCACCGCCACGGAAGATGACGGCAAAACCCTGAAGCTCTCGGGAAATGTCAATCGCGAGTATTTCTTCTTCGGCACAGATGCCAACGGCCGTGACATGCTGGCCCGCATCATGCTGGGTGGCCAGATTTCGCTGGCTGTCGGCTTTCTTGCCAGTCTTGTTTCTCTGGCCGTCGGTGTCACCTACGGCGCCATTTCCGGCTACATCGGCGGACGCGTCGACAATGTGATGATGCGTCTCATCGAAATTCTCTACTCACTGCCCTTCGTTTTCCTTGTCGTGGTCCTCGTCGTTTTCTTCGGTCGAAGTTTTATCCTGATCTTTCTGGTGATCGGTGCGGTTGAATGGCTTGATATGGCGCGTATCGTTCGCGGTCAGACCCTTGCGCTCAAGCGCCGCGAATTCATCGGGGCAGCGCAGGCTCTGGGTTTGACCGACTGGCAGATCATCCGCCGCCATATCATTCCCAATACGATTGGCCCCGTCATCGTCTTTGTCACGGTCGTGGTTCCGAAAGTCATCCTTCTGGAAAGCTTCCTGTCCTTCCTCGGTCTCGGTGTTCAGGCGCCACTGACCAGCTGGGGCGCTTTGATTTCCGAAGGCGCAAACAAGATGCAATCCGCACCGTGGCTGCTGATTTTCCCTGCCATTTTCTTTGTCATCACCCTGTTTTCCCTGAACTTCATCGGGGATGGCTTACGTGATGCACTCGATCCAAAGGACCGCTAAAATGACGGACAACAAGGATTATGTATTGTCCGTACGCGGACTGAAAGTCGATTTCACCACGCCTGATGGCGATGTGAATGCCGTCAAGGGCATTGATCTCGATGTCCTGCCGGGAGAGACCCTGGCCGTGGTTGGCGAATCCGGCTCTGGCAAGAGCCAGACCATGATGGGTATCATGGGTCTGCTCGCCCAGAACGGCCGTGTGACTGGCTCCGCCAAATATCGCGGCAAGGAACTGGTCGGCCTGCCCACCAAGGCGCTCAATCAGGTCCGCGGCTCGAAGATCACCATGATCTTTCAGGAGCCGATGACGTCGCTCGATCCGCTCTACACCATAGGCCGGCAGATCGCCGAACCCATCGTTCATCACAAGGGCATCAGCTTCAAGCAGGCCAAGATCCGCGTGCTTGAGCTCCTGAAACTTGTCGGCATTCCCGAACCGGAACGACGCATCAACAGCTATCCGCATGAAATGTCCGGCGGCCAGCGCCAGCGCGTCATGATCGCCATGGCGCTTGCCAACGAACCTGATCTTCTGATTGCCGATGAGCCGACCACCGCGCTCGACGTGACGATTCAGGCACAGATCCTCGACCTCCTGCGTGATTTGCAGAAGCGATTCGGCATGGCCATCGTGCTGATCACGCACGATCTTGGTGTGGTGAAACACTTTGCCGAGCGTGTGGTTGTCATGCGGCGCGGCGAGGTCGTGGAAAAAGGGACGATCAAGGACATCTTCGAAAATCCCAAGGAAGATTACACCAAGATGCTTCTGGCCGCAGAGCCCAGCGGGAGCAAATTAGCACCCGACGATAATGCACCGATCATGCTGGAAGGGCGCAATGTAACAGTCGATTTTGCTATCGGCGGCGGTTTCTTCTCCAGTGCACATACCCGTTTCCGGGCGGTAGACGGTGTCACGGTCCGGCTCAAGGAACGGCAAACCATCGGCATTGTCGGTGAATCCGGTTCCGGAAAGTCGACACTCGGCCGGGCGCTTCTGCGACTTTTGCCGAGCAATGGCCAGTATCATTTTGAAAACAAGAACATTTCCAGCTTTGATCGCGCCGCCATGCGGCCACTTCGCCGGGAGTTGCAGCTGGTGTTCCAGGATCCCTATGGCTCGCTTTCGCCGCGCCAGACAGTGGGTGAAATCATCACCGAAGGTTTGCTTATTCATGAGGCGCAACTCTCTCGCTCCGACCGCGACAAGCGTGCCGTAGCCGCATTGAAGGAAGTGGGGCTCGATCCGGCCGCGCGCAATCGCTATCCGCATGAGTTTTCCGGCGGGCAGCGCCAGCGTATTGCCATCGCGCGTGCGATGATCCTAAAGCCGAAAGTGGTCATTCTGGATGAACCGACCTCGGCGCTCGACCGGTCGGTGCAGGGGCAGGTCATTGAACTCCTGCGCGACCTGCAAGCCAAGCATGACCTATCGTATATCTTCATCAGTCACGATCTCGCTGTTATCAAGGCGATGTCCGACTATGTGATCGTGATGAAAAGCGGAAAGATCGTCGAAGAAGGTCAAACCGATGATATTTTCGATGCCCCGCAGCACGATTATACGAAGACGCTGATCGGCGCTGCATTCGATTTGGACTAAGGTCTTGCTTTTGTGGTGAGACGCCATTCTGTAAATGTTTGCGCATGTCGACACATTCGCGGAATTATGGAATGGCGTTTTCCATAGAAGATACGCGCACTGAAGCCGCCGTAAGATGGTTGGCAAAATTACAAAACATGAGCCTTACTGACGTGGTTCCGTAACGCGATTGAAAATGAGCGTAATCGTATGAGGAATGATGTTCCGTTACCTGAAAGATGAGCAGCCCTTTCAGAGCTGTACCGATCCTATCCAGAAATAGAAATCAGGCTGACAAGGTATTCCTCGATGGCCTGTCAGGGGACACAACGAGCAGTTGACGAACGATGCGTCATCAACTGTTTCTGCCTATTAAGGCTTGAACCAAATCGATCTCGTTAAAGCTCCGACCGCCAGGGCGGGTTTGCGCCAGCGCGCGATACCGTCACTGCTGCCGCCTTGACGCCTAGCAGCAGAGCATCGCGGATCTGATTTTCGGTCAACGATGTCAGTCCGGTTTTGACCAGAAGACCCGCCTCCTGCAGTGATGTGAGAACACCGGCGGTAAAGGTATCGCCAGCGCCGACCGTATCGACAACCGCAACCCTCTGCGCCGCGACGTGCACGGCCAGTTCGGACGTATAGCCGGTCACGCCATCGGCACCATGGGTGACGAGAATGAGCTTCGGTCCATGCTGCGATGCCGGGACAACCCAGCGGCGGGCAATCTCTTCCATAGCACCGCTTTCACCGAACCAGCGCATATCCTCGTCGGAAATCTTGACGATATCGCTCATGGCGATCATGCGGCGCATGCGGGCCAGATGCTTTTCCTTGTCGGGGATAAAGCCCGGCCGGATATTGGGATCGAGAACAATGACCCGCTTTTCGTGCTCGCGCGCCATCAGCGCTTCGTAGGTCGAGCCGCAGGGTTCCGGAATGAGGCTGATCGCGCCAAACTGCAATGTCGTGACATTATCATCCAGCGCAGGCAGATCGCCAATAGCAAGCGAACGGCCGGCGCTGTTCTCGTCGTAGAAGATATAGCTGGCCTGGCCATCGGTCAGCCGCACGAAGGCAAGTGTGGTGGGCTGGGGCGAAATGTGGGCATAGCGGGTGCCGACATGGTTGGCAGCCAGACTGTCCCGCAGCATCTGCCCGAAGAAATCCGAAGAAACGCCAGAATAGAATTCTGTCGGAACGCCGAGGCGGCCCAGAGCGATGGCTGTATTGAAAACTGCACCGCCGACATAGGGTGCAAAAGCCGGTTCTCCCGCCTCGCTCGTGCGCGGCAACATGTCGATCAGTGCTTCACCACAACATAGGATCATTTGTCAGTTTCTTTCGATGGATAGATGACGCCCTTGCGGACGATGATATTGCCATAAAGTCTCGGTTCGCTCGTCGCGATGATCGTGTGGGCGTTTTTCACCCGTGTGTAGAACGCATCGCCGACCAGCGGCAAGAGCGAAAATCCAGGAGCGCGGCGCGCACAAACTTCGGCCATTTCCTCATGTACCGGATCAAGAAGATCGGGGTTCCCGTTCACCGTGGCACGGAACAGCGCCTGCGGGACAAAATCGTCAACTGGCATCACCTGCAGGATAGCGTCGAGAATAGGAATCAACGGCAGGCCATCGGCGCGGATCAGCCTTCGGGCATGTTCGAGCGCCGGATAATTTCCATCGACAAGCGCGATCTCGTCGCCATGCCCCATTGAGCGCAAGGTCGCGAGAAGCTCCGGGCCCAGAATGGGCGGAATACCAATCAGCACGTTCAATCAACCTTTCTGAATATTTTCTGCCCGATAAGGAAGCGGTCCGACAGGGCAAGGCTGGCAGCGCCCAGGGCCCGGGCGTGAATGCCGACTGAGCCTTCGGTAATGGCGGGCAACTCGATCCCCTCAAGATCAAACGTTCCGACGTGTTTGCGCACCGCATCGACAATCCGCATACGCACCGATGCCGGCATCCAGCCATCGATAACAGCTGCTTCAAAATCCACCACCGACGCTGCAGCGATCACCGCCTGCGCAATGGCTTTGGCGGAGCGGTCAATCCAGCCATCGAGTTCGTCACCCATGAGCCCCCAATCGTCGGGGGAGGTCCACAGGGGGGAGGGGTCACGGCCAAGGCCGGTAACGATGCGCTCCAATGCAGTAATTGAAGCAATGTCGATCAGCTGTTGTGTTGTCCCGTCGGGACCCGGCACGGGCATGGAGCCCAATGCGCCGGCATTGCCGGTACGCCCCGCATAGAGACTGCCATTGATGACGATACCGCCGCCGATGAACGATCCGATGTAAAAGTACACGAAATCGTTGAGGTCTTTCGTCTCGCCAAAGACAAGTTCCGCACCGCAGGCCGCTGTGATGTCGTTCTGCAAGTAGACCGGGAAATCGCAGATCGCGGCGATGGATGCCTTGATATCGGATTGGCGCCATTGATCGAGAATTTCCTGCGGTGCGCCGACCGTATCGGCCCATTTCCACAATTCAAACGGCGCAGCAATGCCAAGGCCGGCCACCTTCAAACGCTGCTTTTCGTCAAGTCCATCCAGCATTCCCGCTATGCCTTCTCTGGTGAAGGCCACCACTGAGTCCGGTGTTGGATAGGGGTAAGGCATATGGCGCATGGACCGGATACGCCCGACGAAATCGATCAGCACAAGGTCTGCGCTGCGCCGTCCGATCTTGAGGCCAAGGAAGAAGGCACCTTCCGGATTGAGAGACATGGGGATCAGTGGCTGGCCGATCCGGCCGCGCAAGGGCTCTTCGCGTGAAAGGAGCTCATCGGCCTCCAGCATGCGCATGATGATCGAGATCGTCTGCGCGGAAAGACCTGTCATCCGCGCAATGGCGGTCTTCGCAAGACTGCCATGTTGACGCAACAGCGAAAGCACGACCCGCTCATTGTGATCGCGCATGCCGCTCTGGTTTGTTCCCTGATGGAGCGGCGGCCGTGTTCCTCCCGGACCGTGGCGCTCCGATAGTCTGATGCCCAAAAGGACGTCCTCCCTGATATCGGCGCGACAATGGAACCATCAGGCAAACCTGTCAATAATAAATAAGAGTGATTTATTAATGTTGACAGGCCGACGAGGCTGGTATTTCCTAAGCGCAGCACTTGGCCGGGAGGATAACTGTCCGAGATGTTCATGCGAAAGTAGGGCTGCCCATCGGCGGCGCGTTGCAATACGATCAAACTCTGGGAGGTAATGACATGCGCAAAAGCATTTATCTGAAATCAACCATTCTTGGTGCCGCCGTTGTGGCAATCACGGCCTTTGCGGTTCCGGCACAGGCTGCAGGCGTCGGTGCCTGCCTCATCACCAAAACGGACACCAATCCATTCTTCGTAAAGATGAAGGAAGGTGCCGTTGCCAAGGCAAAAGAACTGGGTGTTGAGCTCAAAACCTATGCCGGCAAGATCGACGGCGACAGCGAAAGCCAGGTGGCTGCGATCGAAACCTGCATCGCCGACGGTGCCAAGGGCATCCTGATCACGGCGTCCGACACGGCCGGCATTGTTTCTTCGGTCAAGCAGGCGCGCGATGCGGGCGTTCTGGTCATTGCGCTCGACACGCCGCTTGATCCCGTCGATGCCGCAGACGCAACATTTGCCACGGACAATCTTCTGGCCGGTGAACTCATCGGAAAATGGGCCGCAGGTACATTGGGCGACAAAGCCAAGGATGCGAAGGTGGCATTCCTCGATCTGACACCGTCCCAGCCGTCCGTCGACGTTCTGCGTGACCAGGGCTTCATGAAGGGCTTCGGCATTGATGTTGTTGATATCAACAAGATTGGCGACGAAAAAGATCCGCGCATTGTCGGCCACGACATCACCAACGGCAATGAAGAAGGTGGTCGCAAGGCCATGGAAAACCTTCTGCAGAAGGATCCGGGGATCAATGTCGTTCACACGATCAACGAGCCTGCTGCAGCCGGTGCCTATGAAGCGCTGAAGGCATTCGGCAAGGAAAAGGACGTGCTGATTGTTTCCATCGACGGCGGTTGCCCAGGCGTGAAAAACGTCGAGGCCGGTGTCATCGGCGCAACTTCACAGCAATATCCTTTGATGATGGCTGCCCTCGGTATTGAAGCCATCAAGAAATTCGCTGACACCGGCGAGAAGCCAAAGCCGACAGAAGGCAAGAACTTCTTTGACACAGGCGTTTCCCTGGTCACCGACAAGCCAGTCAAAGGTGTCGAATCCATCGACGTGAAAAGCGGCCTTGCCAAGTGCTGGGGCTGATTGCGTCCTGATTTGACAGAAAAGCAAGCAGGCAAGGAGAGGACGGTGTAAAACCGGCCTCTCCAGACTGCGCAAATTTCGGGGAGCCCACCCATGACCGAAACAAATCCGGCATCACAACCCAAGCAGGAATTCGAGAGCGTGCTGACGCAAAGCGCGACAGCCGTCGCCAATTTCGACAGCGAGCGGAAAAACCTTGTCGAACGGACACGCCACTTTCTTCACTCAAGCCCGGCAGCTGTTCCGCTGATCGTGCTGGTGCTGTCGCTCGTCGTTTTCGCCGTCATCGTCGGTTCGCGTTTCTTCACACCCTTTGCCCTGTCGCTCATTCTGCAACAGGTCGCCATTGTCGGCATCGTCGGCGCGGCTCAGACATTGGTGATCCTGACCGCGGGTATTGACCTTTCCGTCGGAGCGATCATGGTTCTCACCTCCGTCGTCATGGGGCAATTCACTTTCCGTTATGGATTGCCGGTCGAACTTTCCATCCTGTGCGGCGTCGCACTCGGCGGCCTGTGCGGCCTGATCAACGGCATCCTGATCGCCTATGTAAAACTGCCTCCCTTCATCGTCACACTCGGCACCTGGCAGATTTTTCTGGCAACGACTTATATCTACTCCGCCAATGAAACGATCCGCGCACAGGACATTGAAACAAATGCCCGCATGCTCCAGTTCTTTGGCGAGAAAATCCAGATCGGCAGTGCCACTTTCACCTATGGCGTATTTGCCATGATCCTTTTGATCGCTGTTCTCTGGTATGTGCTGAACCACACGGCCTGGGGCCGCCATCTCTATGCGATCGGTGACGATCCGGAAGCCGCCGAACTGGCGGGCGTCAGAACCAAACGTGTTCTGATTTCCGTTTATGTGCTGGCGGGTTTCATCTGCGCATTGGCAGGCTGGGCACAGATCGGCCGCAACGGCTCCGTATCACCGCAGGTTGGTCAGTTCGCCAATATCGAATCCATCACCGCGGTGGTTATCGGCGGCATGTCTCTCTTCGGCGGTCGCGGCTCAATCCTCGGCATGCTCTTCGGCGCGCTCATCGTTGGCGTCTTCTCGTTCGGCATGCGCATGTATGGCACCGACGTTCAATGGACCTATCTGATGATCGGCGTCCTGATCATTACGGCCGTTGCAATCGATCAGTGGATCAGAAAGGTAGCAGGCTGATGACTAAGGAACCCATTCTGACGGCCCGCGGTCTGGTCAAGCGTTATGGCCGTGTTACCGCTCTCGATCATGCTGATTTCGATCTCTATGCCGGCGAAGTCCTCGCCGTCATTGGTGATAACGGCGCGGGAAAATCCTCGCTGATCAAGGCAATCTCGGGTGCTGTTCATCCCGACGAAGGCGAAATCAAACTTGACGGCAAGCCGATCAATTTCCGCTCGCCCATGGAAGCGCGCGACGCCGGGATCGAAACCGTCTACCAGAATCTTGCGCTGTCACCGGCTCTTTCGATTGCCGACAATATGTTTCTCGGACGCGAAATCAGGAAACCGGGGATTCTGGGCAGCTGGCTGCGCATGCTTGATCGCAAAGCTATGGAGAAGCAGGCACGCGACAAACTCACCGAACTTGGCCTGATGACCATTCAGAACATCAGCCAGGCGGTCGAAACCTTGTCGGGCGGTCAGCGGCAGGGTGTCGCCGTGGCACGTGCGGCAGCATTCGGCTCCAAGGTCGTGATCATGGACGAGCCGACGGCGGCGCTCGGCGTCAAGGAGTCACGCCGGGTTCTGGAACTCATCCAGGATGTGAAAAAGCGCGGATTGCCGATTGTGCTGATCTCCCACAACATGCCACATGTATTTGAAGTGGCGGACCGCATCCACATCCACCGGCTTGGCAAACGCCTTTGCGTCATCAACCCAAAGGAATATACCATGTCGGATGCCGTGGCATTCATGACGGGCGCCAAGGAGCCACCCGCCAGTCTTGTTGCATGAAGGACAAAATTAAAAAAATGAAACGCTCAGAAGTCAATGCGATCATCCGTGAAAGCGACAAATTCATCCGCTCCTTCGGCTATGTCATGCCGCCTTTCGCCTATTGGTCGCCGGAAGAGCTCAAGACCCGCACGTCAAGTGATTCCAAGGCCATTCTTGATGCCAGACTCGGCTGGGATATTACCGACTATGGCCAGGGCAAGTTCGATGAACTTGGCCTGTTCCTCTTCACCACCCGCAATGGCAATCAGGAAGACCTGAAAAAGGGCGGCGGTATGCTCTATGCGGAAAAGATCATGATCTCGCGTGAAAAGCAGCTTTCGCCGATGCATCGCCATATCGTCAAGGCCGAGGATATCATCAACCGCGGCGGCGGTACGCTCGTGCTGGAACTGTTCAACTCGAATGCCGATGGCAGTGTTGACGAGAAGACCGATGTGGAAGTGGCAACGGACGGTCGGATTGTCAGGCAGAAAGCTGGTGGTCTGCTGAAGCTGCAGCCGGGCGAAAGCGTTACGCTCCTGCCGGGAAACTGGCATGCATTCTGGGGCGAGGGCGGTGACGTTCTGATCGGCGAAGTTTCCACGGTCAATGACGACCTCACGGACAATATCTTCCGCGAACCAATCGGCCGCTTTTCTTCCATCGAAGAAGACGAAGCACCCGTACATCTTCTTGTTTCCGATTATGACAAATGGCTTGCCTGAACCGTCTGACGATTTTGGCAACGGGCAGCATTCAATGATGATAGCGATCGATGATCTGGTCACGGCCATTCTGGCCCGCGCCACCAAAACCAAACGTTTGATCGTTGCTATTGCCGGCCCCCCCGGGGCCGGCAAATCCACCGTTTCTGCCGCCATTTGCGCGGCGATCAATGCCAGAGAAAATGATGCAGCGGTCGTGGTTCCCATGGATGGGTTCCATCTCGACAATGCCATTCTCGATGCCCGCGATCAGCGCAAGCGCAAGGGATCACCACCCACATTTGACTGTGCCGGTTTTGAAGTCCTGCTGAAGCGGCTGCTCGCAGGGGAAAATGACGTGATCATCCCGCTTTTTGACCGCAAGCTTGATCTGGCTAGAGCTGGTGCAGCCGTAGTGAGCGGTGATCAGCATATTCTTCTGGTCGAGGGAAATTATCTCCTCCTGGACCAATCGCCTTGGGACAGGCTGGCACCGCTCTTCGATATGACGGTGTTCCTGCAGGTGGACCGTATCGAACTGGAAAACCGTCTGGTGCAAAGATGGCTTGGCTTCGGTTACAATGTCGGCTCGGCACAGCAGCGCGCCCTCTCGAACGATATTCCCAATGCCGACCTCGTGCTGTCCGGTTCACGCCCCGCCGATTACACGGTCCTCAATTAGGACCGTCATCTTGATGTAACAGGGAAAGGTCATGAGCTGTCTTTTCCCGGGCAGTTGTACCCGCCATATACAGACGCGATGATGAACAGCCTTTATCCAGAAACTGAACCCTACGATCATGGCATGCTTGCTGTGGGCGATGGCAATGAAATCCATTGGGAATCGTGCGGCAATCCGCAGGGTATTCCCGTCCTTGTCCTTCACGGTGGCCCGGGTTCGGGCTCTTCAGCAAGCGCACGGCGTTTCTTCGATCCGGGTCGTTACCGCGTCATCCTGTTCGACCAGCGGGGTTGCGGCCTCAGTACACCCCATGCGAGCGATCCGCAGACGGATATGTCTGTCAATACCACAGCACATTTGCTGAGAGATATCGAATGTTTACGCAAGCATCTTGATGTAACGAATTGGCTCCTTTTCGGCATATCATGGGGCTGTACGCTCGGGCTTGCCTATGCCGAAACACATCCGGGTCGTGTTCTGGCTTTGGTGGTCGCTGGCGTGACTACCACTCGACGATCCGAGATCGACTGGCTTTATCGCGATATTGCCCCGCTGTTTCCCGTACAATGGGAATGTTTCCGGCGAGGAGCTGAACAGGATAGCCAGCGGCATATCTCCGGTGCGTGGTTCGACAAGCTCACCATGAGGGGGATTGCTGTTTTGCAGAAGCAAGACCTCCCTCATGGTGAGCTTGTCGAACCACGCACTCAATCGATGCAGGCTGAGTTTGCCAAAACTACCCATGAGCCGGATGACGATCTCATCGCTTCCTATCATTACCTCTTGAACGATGCTGATCCAGTCATCCGTTTGAAAGCCGCGCGGGACTGGCATGCATGGGAAGCCGCATCCATCCTTGTTGGTCCCAAGGCAGCACTCTCGCCAAAGTGGTCAGATGATCGCTTTATTCTGGCGCGCGCCCGGATCATCACCCATTACTTCCATCACAATGCGTGGCTGGAAGACAGGCGTTTATTAAACAATGCCAATAGATTGAAAGGGATTCCTGGCGTGATGGTGCAGGGACGCTTCGATCTTGAAGCCCCACTCGTCACGGCATGGGAACTCTCAAAGGTCTGGCCGGATGGCGAGCTTGTCATTGTGCCCAATGCTGGCCATTCACCGGGAAGTCCGGGCATGACGGACGCCATTGTGTCCGCAACGGACAGATTGGCGCGAACGCTCGGCAGTTGATCAGAAGAGAACGGGGCCGACATGATGCCGGCCCCATTGTCTGTGTCAGAACTTCACCGTCAAGTCCGCTTTGATGGCATTGTCGTTGTTCTCGCTGGAAAACTGACCGTTATAGGCGAGACCAAGGGTAGTGTTCTTACCAATGCCGACGTCGAAACCAGCTTCCACAGCGAGAGCATCCTCGGCAATGGGCAGTCCCTCGATGGTGAAGGGCTGGCCACCGGCGAAGGCCAGCGTTTGCTCCGGGGTGACATCGCCGAATGCGTGGTTCCAGCCCAGCATACCGCGCGCGGTGACAATCATGCTTTCACTGAGTGCAAAGTCACGCGACACACGCAGGCCGAGCGTCGTGGTTGTTACATCGCTCGAGTTTGACAGAACAGAGAGATTGCTGATCCCGCCATTTTCCTGAAAGCCATCGGACTTCAGGTGTACATACCGGGCTCCGGCAAAAGGCTCGAATGCCGCGTAGGACGTATCGATGCGGTAGCCGAGTTCCCCGAAGACCTGCACTGTCTTGGCATCATAGGAAACGTCGCGGCCCTCTGCAGTACCACCAAACGCTTGACGACGTTTCGTGTCTATCTCGTGCTGGGCAAGCGTGACACCCAGGCGAAGGCCGAGCGCATCCCACTGACGGCCACCGTAGACGCCGACCTGATAGCTATCGACCGACGCCTTGTCGCCACTGCTGCGCAATGACGTGTTGCTATAGCCGGCCAGAAGACCAAACCGCCAGACATCCGCGATCACACCATCGAGACCCGTCACAAAGCCACCGGTATCCCTGTTGTAACCGGATGCATTACCACCACCGTCGGCATGAGCCCAGGCACCATAGGCCTGCCCCCACAGCGCTGTCGAGGACGGCACGGGCTCAACCGCAGCAAAAGCATCTCCCTTTTTCGCCTTTTCATCCGGCCCGTAGGCCAGAGGTGCCATTGTCGCCTGCGGCTTCACAGCCACGCCGCCAAATGCTGCGCGCACCCGGTCTGTTGCCGCCTGACTGATGAACTGGCCGTCCTGCATGAGGACACCGTTCAATGTTGCATGGATTTCGCCGGTGAGGGACTGATACGCTCCAGGGAGATTGTCAAACACTGTTGATGCAAGAATAGTATCGTAGAGCGAATTGCTTGCACCCAAGTCATTTATAGCCTTACCGACCGCTTTCTGGTTTCGCGTCGTACCCAGATCATCAAATCCACGACCGTTGCGCCCCAGAGTGACAGTTACATCATTCGATGCATAAGCCAGAGATGGGTCAAAGAACAAATACGTTGTGGTGACCTTATCGAATTTGCCATTGAAGCCGTTTGTCGAGGACAGAACGGTATAGCCACGACCGGAAATGGGTGCACCACCACTTTTTCCCGCTTCCGGTGTTACGACCACCACACCGCCAAGCAGGTTTGTGGCACCCTTAACGACCAAGCGATCGGCATCGGTGCCATTGACCTCGATATGCAAGGTACTGCCCGCGTTGAACGTTGCATTGCCATCCGCAGTCAAGGTGCCGACTGAATTACCAGGTGAAACGATACCGCCATTATTGACGACGAGCGAACCAGCATTCGGATCGTTGGGGTCAAGATGGCCCACATGACCAACACCGCCGAGCGTGCCACCGGAGTTGACTATGGTCTTCGACGTGATTGAGCCATCTACTGCCAACAAGCCACCATTGATGATCGTATCGCCAGTATAGGTATTGGCGCCTGTCAGTTTCAATGCGCCCGCCCCGGTCTTGGTCAATCCACCGTCGTAGGCAGAAGGATCGGCAAGCTTGGCGGTCAGGGTCGGCACCAGTGCCTGGTAGGCATCGAATTCGGCAAGGGCACTGGCGATGCGGTCATTGGTGATCGTTACGCGGATCGTTTCGATGCTCGCCGCAGGGGTGTCTTTGAATGCCACGAATTGCGGCGCCCGCGGGATCGAAGTATTTGGCGATGTATTCACAAAAGCGTTCCACAGGGCCGTCGCCGTGGGGTTAGCCAGCATTGCATCATTGGCCGCATTGTACACGTCATTAGCGGCTTTCAACTCGTCGGGAGTGAGAGGAGGATTCTGCTTAAGCGTGATGATGTCGAGTGCCGCATACCGCTTGGTCACAAGATCAATCGCTGCGGGGACACCGCTGGACGGGTATTCCGATGTAACCGTGCTCCGGATTTTCTCCTTGCTTGCTTCCGTGACACCGTTTTCCCAACCCTCGCTGACCTTCTTTGCCTCCCAGTCAGCGATGGTCTGCGCATCTTCTTTCTTGCGCTGCGTCAGCGCTTCGCTGGAAATGTCATTGCTCCAAGTATCGTTGATACCCGCACCGAGCGTGGCATTGAAGCGGGTCATGAATTGACCGGGGCCGTTCATGGCCTTGTCGAGATTGATCAAACCCCAGCCATAGACACTGTCAACGCCAGCAGCGCCAAGATCAGTAGACGTTGTCTTGAGAATTTCGTTGACTTCGCCATTGGCGAGATAAGAAAAGCGCTGTTTCAGGACCGTAAAGGCACCGGCCGCGAAGGGCCCTGCCATGGATGTTCCGCTGAGTTCGGTATAGTCGGGTGTTAACCTGCTGTCGTCAACGACATCCCCCGGCTTAAGACCCGTAATATCTCCGACGGGTACACTGCTGTAAATCTGTGTTCCCGGCGCCCCGACGCAGAAATATTTGGAGTATCCGCAAATACTCGAGAAACTGCTTCTGGAAAAACCTTGCGGATTCTTGTCGTCTGCAACGACACTCATTGTCGTCAGCCAGTTCTTTTCGACATCCGGCACGAAGGCTGCCAGTCCCGCCAGTGAATCCGGTTCGAGGCCGCCGTCATTGCCCGCCGAGAACTCCACGACAATACCGCTGCGGGCGGCCTTGAGGGCACCGCTATAGGCGCCACCTTCGGGCTTAGCGAGAATTGCGTTGATCTCCTGGAATTGTTTGTAGGCCTCCTGATAAGACCAGGAGGAACTTGAAAGACCGACCCCCCAACTGTCCGTAACGACATTGACGCCGCTGTTGATCATGGCATCCCAAGCCTTGCCATAGACCGCGCCATCGTTGCCCAACACAACGCCGTCCTCAGGACCTGCATCATAATTGTTCGCAGCAAATATCTGGGTATCAAAGGCGATCCCCATCATTCCCTTGCCATCCCGGTTGGCCGCTGCAATACCGGCTACGTGCGTGCCGTGTGATGAAATCTCACCATAACCATCGATAAATTGCTTGCCGTCGGCAACGAAAGGATCACCGGCTTTAACAGGAATATAGGGATCCGTATAAAGGCGCGTACCAGTCGTGGTAATGAAGGTCAGCTTGCCGGGGCCAGCGAATTCCGGATGACCTGCCCAGACGGGCTGGTCAATAACACCGAGTTTCCCACCCTTGCCAGTAAAGCCCATGGCATAGGCGGTTTCCGCATGAATGGCTTTTAACCCGACATTGCCATTGAACTCCGGATCTTTGAGCCAGCTTTGCTTGGCGGCTTCCAGATCGTTTGTTCGCGTACCATCCGCGTTGAAATACTTGGGAAGTTGCTGCGCCAGCGCGCCCGTCGCGAGGGCCGTTGTGGAGATGAGTATCGTTGTAAAAGCTGCGGTTTTGAGATGTTTGCGAAAGCGGGAGAGGTGACAATTACGCACGGATACAACCGCGCTGATGTCGCAAAAAGACATATACAAATCCTCCGGTATTGTGACCAACTAATACGAAAGTAGGAGGAGACTGAAATTTTTAACTGTGCCAGGTCAAGCCGCCGTCGACCGATTGTGAATTTTTTGTGTTGATTTCTTGAAAATTAAGGCAAGAAGGCCAATTTCAATCGGTTAAATGCGACATTTATTCCGCTGCAAAAACAAATGGTTACGCACGCGGTGAGAGTTGTGTTGCCATATTTGCCATAATTGCAGTGGCGGCCGCCCGGGTAATGCCGGCCCAAGACGTCAGAATCTCCGGGGTAATCCGGTAGACGGGACCAGTCACAGAGATGCCTGCAACGAAATGTCGGTTATGGGAATGTATCGGCGCCGCAACGCAACAGATATCCGCTTCGTGTTCCTCGCGGTCATAGGCGTTGCCTTCCGTCCGGATCTGCTTGATTTCCGCAAGCAGGGCCTTGGCATCCGGCAGTGTGTTTGACGTAAAACGCTGAAACGCAATTTGTGCAATGCGCGCGTTGAGTTCATCGTCGGGCAGGGCAGATAAGGCTGCCTTGCCGACACCGGTACAATAGACCGGCGCCGTATTACCGATTTGCGAATACATGCGCACGCTCTGGCGGCTCTCCACCTTGTCGAGATAGATCACCTCGATACCCCGTAAAACACCCAGATGAACCGTTTCACCGGTCTGTTCGTGCAGTTTCTGCAGGTGGGGTTCGGCAATGGAGCGGAACTGGTTGCTGGACCACGCCTTGGAAGCCAGTTGGAGCAGTCGAAGGCCGAGACCATAGGAGTGGTCCCGGTTTATGTCGAGCAGCCCTTCTTCCATCAGGTTTGATATCTGCCGGTGCAGCGTACCGCGAGGCTGATCGGACAGCTTGAGTACATCCGTGAAACGAAGGGGCGCCGATGACGAAGCGACAATGTTGAGAACCTCCAGGGCTTTACCCAAGGTACCTGTTGAGTTTTCCTTCGCCTTGTCCATTGATTGACATCCACCTCTTGACTTTCAGCACTGTAAAGTGACAATTCTATATAGTCAAATTGTGTTCCGTATAATGGAACTTACAGCGAGATACCAAGCATGATGCCCTCCGCCATATTTCCCGATCTGAAAGACCGGTCCGTTCTCATTACCGGGGGAGGATCCGGCATCGGCGCTGCCCTTACCGAAGGATTTATACGGCAAGGTTCGCGCGTCGCTTTCGTTGATATTGCCGACGATGTCTCACAGGCGCTCGTGGAGCGTCTGGACGGGGAGTACGGCAACAGACCGCTTTACCTCAACACGGATCTGCGGGATGTCGAAGCGCTCCGCACCGCCGTGGCCGGTGCCATAGCGGCCCATGGTCCTGTGACCGTGCTCGTTAACAATGCCGCTTGGGACGACAGGCATGATATTGACGATGTGACGGTGGAATATTGGGACAAGAACCAGTCCATCAACCTACGTCCGCAGTTTTTTGCCGCGCAAGCGGTCGCTCCTGGCATGCGGCAATCGGGAGGTGGTTCCATTGTCAATTTCACCTCCACATCCTTCATGATCAATCAGGGGAACTTTCCCTCCTATACGGCTGCAAAGGCTGGGATTATCGGCCTCACCAAGGGCCTTGCCGGTCGGCTGGGACCAGAGAACATCCGCGTTAATGCGATAGCACCGGGCTGGGTTATCACCGAACGCCAACGCGAACTCTGGGTAACCGATGACAGCCTGAAATCCCATATCGACAAGCAGGTTCTGAAGGAGGAAATCCAGCCCGGAGACATGGTCGGCCCCTGCCTGTTTCTCGCCTCAGATGCCGCCCGAATGCTCACCGCCCAGACATTGATTGTCGATGGAGGCTATCTGTGACCGCTGCTGCTGCCTATGCCGTGGCGGATTGGGGTACGAGCCGCTTCCGTCTCTGGCTTCTCGACGAGAAGGGTGATGTTGTCGCCGAACGGCGTTCCGACGACGGTCTCGACATATCACGGGCACGGGGTTTTGCCGAAACGCTCGAAACCCATCTGACTGGACTTCAAGCCCCTGCCGATATGCCTGTTATCATCTGCGGTATGGCCGGTTCGCGCCAAGGATGGGTAGAGGCCAACTATGTGCCGGTACCGGCAGATCTGACGGCCATCCTTTCGGGAACCGTCAGGATTGAAGGTATCAGCCGCGATGTGCGGATCATCCCTGGCCTCTCACAATCAGGCAGCGCGCCCAATGTCATGCGCGGCGAGGAGACACAGCTGCTCGGCGCGATGCTCGCTCGCAACCTGCGCAGCGGTCTTGTCGCGATGCCGGGCACCCACTCAAAATGGGTGGAACTGGAGGAGGGGAGAGCAAAATCCTTCTCGACCTATCTGACCGGAGAGCTTTATGCATTGCTGGCCGGGCATTCAATCCTGCGCCATTCCATTGGCAATGCCACGGAAACAGTGGCACCCGACCATCCGCAATTCGCCGCAGGACTGGAGCTGATGCTGGAGGGCAACCGGCGCATGCTGGGTGAGCTCTTTGGCATCCGGGCCGCAATGTTGCTGGAAAATCTTGCGCCAGAAGGCGCGGCATCGCGGCTTTCCGGCCTTCTGATCGGGACCGAGATTGCAGGCGCCAGAGAAAAATATGGCACCACCACCAAAATCGCACTTGTCGCCTCTGGCGCCATGGCTGCGCTCTACGCCAAGGCACTGACCGTAGCCGGACTTGGGTTCGACATTGTTGATGCGGATGACGCCGTCCGCAAAGGGCTGTTTGTTGCCGCATCGAAACTCTGGCCAGCCGCCACACAAGGATAATTCCAATGACACAATCGTCCGCTCCCTGGCCCAAGCTCAAGCGTGATCTGATCGCCATTCTGCGCGGCGTCAAGCCCGATGAAGTATTGGCCATTGGCGAGGAACTGGTCGAAGCAGGCATCGACGTCATCGAGGTGCCACTAAACTCGCCCGAACCGTTCCAGTCCATCGAGCTTTTGGCAAAAAGACTGCCGTCCCATGTGCTGATCGGTGCCGGTACCGTCCTCGATCCTGCCGACGTTACACGCCTTGATGCGGCCGGTGGACGGCTGATGATCAGCCCAAACGTCGATGCTGCCGTACTGGCCGCTGCTGCCCGGGCCGGTATGGTCACCATGCCCGGCGTTTTCACGCCGACAGAAGCGCTCGCCGCCTTGAAAGCAGGCGCCTCGGGTCTCAAATTCTTCCCGGCAAGCGTCTTGGGACCGGACGGCATCAAGGCCATCAGCGCCATCCTGCCGAAGGGCACAGTCATTGGAGCTGTCGGCGGCGTGGATGAGAACGGCTTTGCCGCCTATTCCAAGGTTGGAGTTCGCACGTTCGGTTTGGGTTCAAGCCTTTACAAGGTCGGCGCCTCGGCATCTCATGTCGGCGAGCGGGCGAGGGCTACTGTAGAAGCCTACGATGGTATATTCCCCACCGGAGCTTGATCATGGATCAACCGAAGATCAGCATCTTTCACGAGGTGCCGTGTGAGCTGGGTGAGGGCCCCGGCTACGATCCGCTGACCAAGACTGTCTGGTGGTTCGACATCGTTACAGGTCGGCTTTTTGAAAAACCCCGCACGGGAGGGCAGGTTGCAATCCATCCGCTCGGTCAGATGGCGAGCGCGCTTGCGGTAATCGATGCGGACCGCCAACTGATCTCGACGGAAACCGGCTTGTTCATCCGCGACCGCACGACCGGACACACGGTCATGCATCAGCCCATCGAGGCGGATAATCCATTGACACGCTCCAATGATGCACGCGTCCATCCGGCAGGCGCCTTCTGGATCGGGACGATGGGCAAGAAAGCAGAAAAGAGTGCCGGATCGATCTACTGGTACAGGGAAGGGCAATTGCGCACGCTCTTCACCAATATCTCGATAACGAACTCCATCTGCTTCTCGCCGGATGGTCGTATCGGGTATTTTGCTGACACCGGCAGGAACATCATCTGGCGTGTTGATGCGGATCCCGAAACCGGTTTGCCTCTAGGCGAGCCCGCCGTGTTCTATCAGCACAGGGATACCGGTGGCATCGATGGTTCCGTGGTGGATCACGATGGCAATCTCTGGAATGCCTGTTGGGGGCGCTCGCATATCGACATCTATTCTCCCGATGGCCAGCGCATCCGATCCATTGCGACACCTGTGAAGCAGCCCTCCTGTCCGGCCTTCATCGACGAAGGTTCTGCCAGCTTGATCGTAACGACTGCGTACCACGACATGACCGAAGCCGAGCAAAAATCCGATCCCGACGCCGGCAAGACATTCCTGATCGAATTGGCAGGTCGGGGACGTTTCGATCCTCCCGTCAGGCTGTAAATCTTTCAGGAACCATTTTTCCTGCCTCCCGTTGTTCTCTGGAATGGTCATCCGCCGTCTGTGCGGATGAACTGAGCCATTGAATGGATGGAATATCGCGTCGGCAGAAAACGAATGACGCCGTTTTCATCCATAATCAGGAGGTTGAAATGGGTTTCTTCTCAAAAGACATCAAGACAATGGACGATCTGTTCGTTCATACCCTTCGCGATATCTATTATGCGGAGAACCAGATTGTGCAAGCCTTGCCGGAAATGATTGACAGGGCCTCTGATCAACAACTGAAGGATGGCTTTGAACGACATTTGCAGGAAACACACGTACAGATTGAACGCCTCGAAGACGTGTTCAGACTCCATGGAGTTAAGGTGTGCGGAGTCAATTGTCCGGCGATCGATGGCATACTGGAGGAAGCCGATGATGTCAGCGGCGAAGTTGACGATGATCAGGTGCTTGATGCCGCGCTCATCGCATCAGCTCAGGCCATTAAGCACTATGAAATGACCCGTTACGGCTCATTGGTCGCATGGGCTAAGCGGTTGGACCGGAATGATTGCGCCGCACTTCTGGAACAAAACCTTCAGGAAGAAATCAAGACCGACAAAGCACTGACAAGCCTGGCAGAAACCCATGTGAATGCGGCCGCCGCTTGATCTGCCATGTGACAAAGCCCGGACGCTGACTGTGTGCGACTTTATCTATTGAAAGGAGAAGAGGAGATGACCAGAAGAATAGATGCGGAAGACGCCAGACAAGCCAAGACCGGATACCCCGTTCTTGCCGTTCTCGTGGTATCACTTGGTTTGGCTTTCCTTGTATGGCTTGCAGTTGAAGTCTACGGGCAGTGGATTTCCTGATCCACGAAAAATCTGACAAAACCATGTGAAGTGGTACCCTTAGGTCTTGCGTTTGGGCTTCGCGTTTTCTTTTTCCAGATTTTCCTTGAGACGGAACGCGACGATCCTGCGTATGAGGTCAAGCGGCATGGTCTCGTCGAGCTTGAACCTGATGGTCGATTTGCTCACCTCGTAAGGCGCAAATTCCTTTTTGAAAACCTCAAAGACCTCAAAGGCCGGAAACGACAACGATACGTGTTGCGTGTAAGCTGAATAATAAATCAGCATGCCGTGGAATTTGAATGCGGGTATCTGGTAGCTGATGACTTCTTCCGCTTCCGGAGCTGCATTCCTGATTGCCCTTCGCACTTCCTCTAGAACAGCGCGTGCGCTTTCGGGCAGTGATTGAAGATACTCTTCTACGGTACCAAACCTGGCTTTCTCCTCAACCATATCCCCTCCATGGATTGGAAAAGACGATCTTGTATCCGTCGATCTCCGGTAATTTTAAAACCCTGTTCAAGGTTAAATCACGTCTCCGGTGATGTCCATCATGCAACACTTGGTATGAACCGGTGACGAACGCAAGCAAATCGACCCGCAACTCAACTTGTAGTAGTTGACAATAACCTCAAAGCTGCCAATCAGACGGGAACGTTAACCATGTTCTTCATCAAGCCGCGAGATATCACCTCCATGGACAAGCTGGATTTGCATCAAGACGAAATAGACGCATTCGATCTTGCTCCGATTTCGCTCTGGCTGGAAGATTTCAGCGAAGTTCGAAAACTCTTCGATTCCCTGCGTGGGGCAGGGGTTGAGGATATCGTTGCCTATCTCAGGGAAGATGAAAACCGCATCCGTGAATGTGCGCGGCTGATCCGGGTGCAAAAAGTCAACAAGAAGACACTCTCGCTTTTTGAAGCCTCCGATCTCCATGAGCTCGTCGCCAATCTGGGCGCTATTTTTCGCGATGACATGCTGCACACACACGTGCAGGAACTCGCTCAGCTTTGGGAAGGCAAAGGCGAGTTCTCCAGCAATACCGTGAACTATACGCTGTCCGGCAAGCGGCTCGATATCCAGCTGCGCGGCACTGTATTGCCGGGGCATGAAGCATCTTGGGGAAAAGTGCTCATCTCCATCGAGAACGTCACCGACCGGGAAGACGCCAGAAGACAACACGCGGCAAGCCAGCAATATGCCGAAGGACTATTCGAGCACTCTCCGGTCTCCCTGTGGGTCGAGGATTTCAGCAAGATCAAGAAACGCCTCGATGGGCTTCGGGAACGTGGTATTGAGGATTTCCGGATTTTCACCGATGTTCACCCCGAGTTCGTCCAGCAATGCGCCAGCGAAATTCGTGTCATTGACGTCAATCGCGAAACGCTCAAGCTTTTCCAGGCACCGGACGCGATGACATTGCTGCGCCGCTTGCCCGACGTCTTCAAGGATGAGATGAACGTGCATTTCCGCGAACAGCTGATCGATCTGTGGAACGGCAAGCTGTTTCATCAACGTGAGACGGTCAATTACGCGCTTGATGGTTCAGAACGCCACGTGTTGCTGCAATTCTCGGTTTTGCCTGGACATGAGACTGACTGGTCACTGGTACAGATATCGCTCACCGATATTACCGCTCGAAAGAAAGCCGAAGCCTATCTGGAATATCTCGGCAAACACGACGTGCTGACGCGGTTACACAATCGTGCGTTCTACGTGGATGAGCTCAACAGGCTCGAGCGGCGGGAATTTTTTCCCGTTTCCATCGTCATACTCGATCTCAATGGGCTCAAAACCACCAATGATCAATGGGGCCATGGTGTTGGTGACGGCCTTCTGCGCCGGGCGGGCGAAATACTCAGTGAGGCGGTAAAGCCGCCGCACTACGCTGCACGCATTGGCGGTGATGAATTCGCCGTTCTCCTACCCGCTGTTGATGAGGCCGGGGCTGTGACAATCGTCGAGGAAATCACCAGCCTGATTGAAATCAACAACCAGTACTATTCCAATATTCCGCTCAGCTTCTCGATTGGCTGGGCCACAAGCGCCGCTGGTGAAAAGCTGGAAGCGGTTGCCAAGCGCGCCGATCTTGCGATGTATCAGGACAAACGCCTGCGTTACTCGACGGGCGAAACCGCATGGCGCAACAACACGCCGTCGACTGAACCAAGCTGATCAGGTGCTATTTAGAGGTAATCTCCGCATTGTGGCGATACAAGACAGTTCCATAACAACTCTTATGCAACTTTGATGTATGGGTTGGGTGGGTTCAAGGATGAAGTGCGACTCTGACACCACGCTCCGCAAATGTCTGGGCTTCAAAACACCCGCCATGGCGTCCTGACCGTTTTACCCTCAGATACCCTCGCCGTGCGTGTGCCCCTCGTGGGTCAAGGTGGCGATGAAGCGCTTCGTGCGCTCCTGCTTTGGCTGGGTGAATATGTCGTGCGACGTACCGGTTTCAACAATGACGCCACCGTCGAGCACAATGGCCTGATTGGCGATGCGCGAGGCGAGGCGCAGATCGTGCGTCGCCATGACCATAGTCGTCCCTTCGCGCGCGAGCTGGGCCAGCACGTCGACGACCTCGCCGGAAAGTTCCGGATCGAGCGCCGATGTCGGCTCGTCACAGAGCAGGATTCTGGGTGACGGGGCAAGCGCACGTGCAATCGCTACACGCTGTTGTTGCCCGCCGGAAAGCGTTGACGGCCACACCTCTGCCTTGTGCGCAAGCCCAACCTTCTCGAGCAGTGCCATAGCCCGCTCCCGCGCCCGCTCCTTCGGCCATTTCAAGACCGTCGTCAGGCCCTCAGTCACGTTTTCGATGACGGTACGATGCGGAAACAGCTGAAAATTCTGGAACACCATACCCGAATGCCGCCGCACGAGCTGGATGGACTTGGTCGTCACCTTGACACCAGGCTGGAAATCCAGCCTGTCACCATCGATCTCAACAGAGCCAGATGTTGGAATTTCCAGGAGATTCATGCAGCGCAGCAGCGTACTCTTGCCACCGCCGGATGGACCGACAAGCGCCATGACCGAACCTTCCGCGATGCTCAGCGACACATTCTTGAGGACCGTCAGATCACCGAAACGCTTTTCGATATTCTTCAGTTCAATCATCATGACCGTGCCTCCAGAAATCCGCCATAACGATTGAGACGCTGTTCGAGCCGCGCTTGCAGCGAAGAGAGAACCGAGCTCAGGATCAGATAGATGATTGCTGCTTCCACATAGAGGATCAACGGCTCGTAGGTGGTGGCAACAATGCGTTGTGCTGCCTGAAACATCTCCGGTACGGTAATGGCGGCAGCCAGCGATGTGTCCTTGACGAGGGAGATGAACGTGTTTGACAGCGGCGGTACAGCGACGCGCGCGGCTTGCGGCAGGATCGTGCGGCGCATGGCCTGAGACCAGGTCATACCGATGGAATAAGCTGCCTCCCACTGCCCGCGCGGTACGGATGAAATAACGGCACGCAGGATCTCCGACGTATAGGCGCCAATATTGAGAGTGAAGCCGATCAAGGCAGCTGTAAAGGCATCGAGCACGATACCCACACTGGGGAGTCCATAGAAAATCAGGAACAGCTGCACCAGCAGCGGCGTGCCGCGGATGATCCAGACGTAGAACTTGACGATGGCAACAAAGGGCCATGCGGCAAAGAGGCGGACGAGCGCTGCAATCAGACCGACGGTCAGCCCGAGCACAAAGGACAGCAGCGTCAGCGGAATGGTGAAAATCAGCCCGGCCCAGAGCAATGGACCAAGCGATTCAAGCATCAGTGTCAGCCAATGGGACAAGGCTGCGTCTCCCTCAAAACACAAAGGCAGGGAGTATCATCTCCCTGCCCTGTTAGAGCGTACTTTTTTCTGGGCGTAAACAGCCTTACTTCGAAACGTCCTGGCCGAAATACTTGTCGGCGATCTGCTTGTACGTCCCGTCAGCCTTGATGGTCTCAAGCGCCTTGTTGATGGCTGCAAGCAGATCAGGCTCGCCCTTGCGGATGATGATGCCCGAGAAATCAGCATCGTCCTGTGTTGCAGCGATCTTTACATTCGCGTCAGGCTTGTGTTTCTTGAAATCAAGAAAGGACAGGCTGTCATTGACGGTGGCGTCGGCGCGGCCGCTGAGCAGCAGCTGGATCGACTGGTCAAAACCATCGGTGCCCACGAGTTCAGCACCATTGCTCTGGGCAATCTTGCCGAAATTGCTGGACAGAGACTGCGCAGACTTCTTGCCCTTCAGATCAGCAAAGGACTTGATATCCGTGTTGTCACCCTTGGTGATCAGCACGGCCTTGGAAGCAATGTAGGGCTCGGAGAAATCATACTTCGCCTTGCGCGCTTCGGTGATACCAACCTGATTGATAACAGTGTCATAACGCTTGGCGTCAAGACCGGCAATCAGACCATCCCACTTGCCTTCGAGGAACTCAGCCTTGACACCGAGGTTCTTGGCAATGGCTTCGCCGATTTCCACATCAAAGCCGACCAGCTTGCCTCCCGTGTCGTGATAGGTGAACGGCGCATAGGTGCCTTCGGTGCCGATCTTTAGCACGCCAGCAGTCTTGATCTGTTCAAGGTTGGACTGTGCCTGTGCCTGGGTTTGCGTCGGAACGATAGCGAGAGCCTGCAGAGCACCAACGACGAGTAGGGATTTGAGCCAATTCATTTCTTTGTTTCCATCCAGAGTTTCCAAGCCTTTCGGCGAATGATTGGAAAATGTCACTTTGTCTTGAGCATGCATAGGCACTATTCGCTGCCATCAGACGCGAATTCGTGAATTTAATACCACAAATACCCAATATAAAGAAAAATAATTCCTCGCACCCGACGGTGAGAAACCAGTGATTCAGCGTCAGGCCGCCGGATTGATCCTTTGCCCGGTAGCCGGATTGAAAACATGCACGTCACCCGGCTTGATTCCGATGTTCATCGTGTCTCCCGGCTTCCGATCTGTACGGCCCATTGCATAGATGCAAACCTGCACATCAGACAGGCTAGTATAGAACTGGGTCGACAGGCCCAACGGCTCGATGACGACGATCTTGACCTTCAACGCATCCGAACTCCCAACCTCGATATTTTCGGGCCGTATGCCAATGGTAACTCGCTCACCATCTTCGATGGGCAGTTTTCCATCCAGAGCAATCGTCTGGCCATCACTCAGCTGTGCTTCGACTTTGGCCTCACTGCGGTTGACCACAGCAGGCAGGAAGTTCATGCCGGGTGATCCGATGAAGCCAGCAACAAACAGATTGGCCGGATGGTCGTAGAGTTCGAGCGGTGTCCCCACCTGCTGGATCACACCATCATGCATCACCACGATACGGTCAGCCATGGTCATGGCTTCAACCTGATCATGGGTGACATAGACAGATGTTGTCTTCAATTGCTGGTGCAACGCCTTGATCTCGGTGCGCATGTGAACGCGCAGCTTGGCATCAAGGTTGGACAACGGCTCGTCGAAGAGAAACACTTGGGGATCGCGCACAATCGCACGGCCCATGGCAACGCGCTGACGCTGACCGCCTGATAACTGGCGCGGCAGGCGCTGCAGGAAGACATCAAGACCGAGCCGCTTGGCGGCCGCACCGACGCGATCGAAAACCAGATCCTTGGCGGTTTTGCGCAACAGCAGGCTGAAGCCCATGTTGGATGCCACGTCCATATGCGGATAGAGCGCGTAGGACTGGAAAACCATGGCGATATCGCGATCTTTCGGCGCGACGTCATTGACGACGCGCTCGCCGATGCGGATTTCGCCCGCCGATATTTCCTCCAGCCCGGCAATCATGCGCAGCAATGTCGACTTGCCGCATCCGGATGGACCGACGAGTACAACGAATTCGCCATCGGCAATGGAAAGATCCACAGCTGAGAGCACATTCATCGCGCCATAGTTTTTCTGAACATTGGTAATGGTGACGGAAGCCATGAGCTTATCTCTTTCGATTATCCCTTGACGGCACCGGCGGTCAGGCCGGTCACGAGGTAGCGTTGCAAGAAGCCGAAGAACAGGCAGGCCGGTATCAGCGCCAGCACCGAGGCGGCCATCATCTGTCCCCAGTCGACGGCAAACTTTCCGATGAAGGTCAGCAGTCCGACGGCGAAGGTTTTCTGGCTGTCACTGCTGATCAGCATGAGCGCGAACAGCAACTCACTCCACGCTGCCGTGAAAACGAAACCAAGGGTTGCACCCATACCCGGCAGGGTGAGCGGAATGATGACGCGGCGCAGCGCCTGACTGCGGCTGCATCCATCGATCATCGCCGCCTCTTCCAGATCTTTTGGAATGCCGTCAAAGAACGACTGCATGAGGAAGGTGGCGAATGCGATGTTGAACGCCGTGTAGATGATGATCAGCCCGGTCAGGCTGTTGGTAAGCCCAAGCTCACCCATGATGCGGTAGATCGGCGGAATGACCATCACCAACGGGAAAGTCTGCGTGAGCAGCAGGGTCACAGCCACGGTGGTTTTGCCACGGAATGAAAAACGCGACATGGCATAACCCGCCGCTGACGCAATGATGGTAACCAGCACCGCAGTCACCACAGAAACGATGACACTGTTGAGGAAATAACGCGGGAAGTCCGTCGCGCGCAAAACGGTTTTGTAGTTCTCCCATGTCGCCGACGAGGGCCAGAGCGTGATACCTTCGGAATACAGCAATGATTGCGGTGTCACCGAAATCTTCAGCGTCCAGAACAATGGAAACAGCGCGAAAATCACATAGGCGGCGACGGCGCCATAAAGACCGATGCCTCCAAGAATACGCGCTTTGCGGGAACGACCGGCGATCATGAGAGTCCTTTCCGGCCATATTGGCCGTATTCTGTTTCTCGTCTGGTGAGGCAATCCGCGCGGAAGGTGGCAAGGCCGATGTGGTTCATCGGACGAAGCCGCCTGACAAAGCGGGTGCCCGCCAGACGGAAACCCGAAGGGACGGGGCCTGTTGCGCCAATTCCGGCGCAAAGCCACTCGCCCGCACGAAAAGTGCGGGTCTTCCTGTCTTTGCTTGATCTTGTCACAACATGCCTCCGTCAGAATAGGTCAATATGGCTGGAAAGGACTCTAAGAGTACCTCACAAGGGAGCGGCGAATGCGGATCAGCACAACCGCATAGAGAATGAGAAGCGCCAGAAGCAGTACGGCAACGGCCGAAGCGTACCCCTTATCCAGGGTCTTGAAGGCGCTGACATAGATATAGGTCGCGACCGTATTGGTTGAACCGGCGGGGCCACCCTCGGTCATGACGTAGATGAGATCGGCGAATGTGGCGATCCAGATCGTGCGTAGCATGACTGTGATGGCGATGGTCGGCGCGAGGAAAGGCAGTGTCACCTTGACGAAACGCTGCCATGGGTTGGCACCATCGATCGCCGCGGCTTCATGCAGTTCCGAGGGGATGGATTTCAGCGCCGCCAACAGCGTAATGGCGAAGAACGGGACACCGAACCAGACGTTAGCGATAATCGGGCCCCACATCGCGGTAGCCGGATCAGACAGGATATTGGTGGGCTCGGACTTGAGGCCAAGTGCAAAAAGCCAATGCGGCAACGGCCCTACAATGGGGTTGAAAAGCCAGGCCCATGTCAGGCCGGACAAAAACGACGGGACTGCCCATGGCAGGAAAACAATCGCCTGCACGACTTTCTTGCCAAAGAACGGACGATCCAGGAGGAGCGCCAGTCCCAACCCGAGAAAAAACTGGAGAAACAGGCTGGCGACGGTCCACCACAGTGTATTCATCAAGGCCTGACCGAGGACCGGATCGGACAATAACGCTCTGTACTGGGCCAGCCCGACATATTCCGATTTGAACGCAGAGAATTTGCGGAAGGAATAGCTGACCCCGAAAATCAGCGGAACCACCAGAACGACAAGCAGCAGGACAAGTGCAGGACTGAGATAAAGCCACGGCTCAAAGGCTGCACTGAAGCGGCGCTTGCTGCTTGCCCTTCTCTCCTGTTGCGGTGTCAAAGCCGCTGTTGATTGCATTGCCATTTTTCTGGCCCCTCTTTTGCAAATAGCTCCCTGCCCCTCGCCACCGAATTCCCGGATTGGCGAAAGTCATGAGAAAAATGCTCCGGCGCATGGACGCCGGAGCACTCAGTCAGATTACTTCTTGTTCTTGGCCATCCAGGCCTGCTGCTGTTCTGTGAGGAACGCAGACCATTCATCCGCAACCTGCTTTGCGGTCTTTTGACCGAGCAATACTTCCTGGAAGTTTTTCACCGATACGGAATCGTAGAAGTTGCCGAGGTTTTCCAGATGGGTCGGCGGCGTCACGAACTCGAACCTCTTCGGATCACTCAGCTCCTGGAACCAGCCCTTGAAGCTTTCCGAACCGAAATAAGGATCCTTGTCCGCACCGTTGTGGATCGGCAATACTCCGACATTCTTGGCGAATTCCAGATTGTCCGCCGGCGCGAGCAATGTGCCCATCAGCTTCCAGGCATCATCCTTGACCTTGGAGTTGGCGAACATCGCCCATCCGGCATAACCGAGGGTTGGATAGGACTTGCCGCTTGGTCCGGTCGGCATCGGTGCAACGCCGAAATCCTCCGTCTTCATCTTCTCGGCAATGCCGATCAATGCATCGGGGTCCTGATCCAGCATGGCGCAGGTGCCGGAATAGAAACCGGTGACGATTTCATTGAAGCCCCAGCTGACACTGTCCTTCGGCGCATAGCCCTTCTTGTAGATATCCGCCAGCATTTCGAGACCCTTGACCGAACCCGGTTCGTTCAGGGTCGCCGTGCCATCGGCGTTGAAATAGGCGCCCTTGCCATTGGCAATGTTCATGAACATCTGGACGCCATTGAAGCCGCCGGGACCACCGCGCAGGCAGTAGCCATACTTGCCCTTGATCGCGGAAATCTTCTTGTTGGCTTCCATGAACTCATCAAGCGTCTTCGGTGCTTCCTTGAGCCCGGCTTCGGCAAACAGCTTCTTGTTCCAGAACATGGCCCGGACATAATACCCGTAAGGGATCATGTACTGCTTGTTGTCGACTACGGACCCGAACTGCTTGGCGCGTTCGCCAAGCGTGCCGCCGTCTTTCCATTTCGCGACATAGGCTCCAAGATCCTCCAACTGACCGTTGTTGGCATAGAGGCCAAGCCAGCGTTCGGGCATCTCCACGATGTCAGGCGTATCGCCTGCCTGAACCATGGTCAGGAATTTTTCGAAAGCCTGTCCCCACGGCAACGAGACCAACTCGACCTTGATACCGGGATTTGCCTGCTCAAAGCCCGCAATCTGCTTCTTGAGCAGTTCGGTGCGTGGCGGACTGGTGATCACTTCGACCATCTTGATGGTCGTGTCAGCAAAGGCCGACGATACGGTCAAGGCCAATGCGGCCATCGCACCGGCAAGAAATGTTCCCATTCTTTTTTGCATTTTATGCTCCCACTTAGTTTTCTGATTAGCGTTTGGCTTTTTCCAGGGCGTTCACAAGGTCGGCCCAGAGCTCCTCTACATTTTCAAGTCCCACATGCAGACGGATTGTGCGCGGGCTGACACCGAAGCGCCCGATCGAATTGGCATCCGGCGTCTGCTGCAACGAAGCCATTGCCGGAACGACCAGGCTCTCGTGACCACCCCAACTGACGCCGATACGAAACAGCTTCAGCGCATCGACAAACGTCGGCACGTCGATATCCTCGGTCACTTCGAAGGAAAACAGACCGGTATAACCGGTCAGAGTCGCCTTGCCCGGATGATTGGAATAGGCCGGGTGAATGACCCGCTCGACGTCGCCGCGCCCTTTCAGACGTTCGGCGATGGTGAGGCCGCTCTTCATGTGGTGCGGCAGGCGCAATGTCAGCGTCCGCAGGCCCCTCAACAATAGCCATGCCTCGAAAGGCGAGAGTTTGGCACCGAGATAGGAATAAGTGCGGCCGTTGATGCGGTCGATCATTTCGCGCGAACCAGCAACCACGCCCGCCACGGTGTCGCTGTGGCCACCGAGATATTTCGATGCGGAATGCAAAACAAGATCAATGCCATGGCTGATCGGTTTCTGGAACAGCGGCGTCGCATAGGAATTGTCGATAGTGGTGACGATACCGTGCTGCTTGGCCAATTGCGCATAATGCGCAATGTCCTGCAACTCGAACATCATGGAACTGGGGCTTTCGAGATAGAGCAGTTTGGCACCGGGAAGTGCTGCGGCTACCGCATCTGGATCGGACCCATCGACATAATCAACCTTGATACCGAGATGCGGCAGCAGGCGTTCAAACAGCCGGTAGGCATCACCGTAGCAGTTGCGCACGGCAACGATCCTGTCACCTGCCCCGACAAAAGCCAGAACAGTGGCGCTGATCGCACCCATGCCGCTGGAAAAAGCCCGGGCGGCTTCCGCGCCTTCAAGCGCTGCAATCTTGCCTTCAAACTCCATGACTGTCGGATTGTCGCCACGCGAATAGATCGGCTGGCGTTTGCGACCGGCAAACGTATCCGCCATGTCGGCATAGTTTTCGAAGGTGAACAGTGATGTCTGATAGATCGGCGGCACAACTGACCCACCGGGAAACGGGTCGTCATGCGCAAGCAATGTTGCCGCCTGTGCCATCAGGTCCTGATCATAGAAAAAGGGATTGTCGTTCATGTCTTGCTCTGCTTCTGGAGATTTGCGGCACCGCGCTTGAGATCATCTTCAACGGTGGCGATCAGCTTCAATGCTTCGGCACGCGCGCCAACGGGGTCACGGGCTGCGATGCAATTGAACAGGGTGCGGTGATAGGGGAAGCTGGCATGACCAAAGTCGCGTACGCCAAGCGGATGTTCCCAGAACCTGTGAAACATCTCGTACATCGCAGCAATGATCTGCTCGAACAGCGGGTTTCCTGATGTGCGGAAGACGGCGAGATGGAAATCCCAATCTTCTTCTGAAGACATGCCTTCCCGCGCATGAAAGGCCTCTTCCATGACGATCAGCTTTTTTTCGATAAAAGCGATATCCTCGTCGCTGGCGCGCTCCGCGCAAAGAACAGCGGCTTCGGCTTCCAGTCCACGCCGTATTTCAAGCGTATGCATCAAGCTACGGAAATCGTTGCCGGACGGCAATGTCAGCGGCATATGCAGCATATTGCGGGTGACAGCGGCACGCAGATAGGTACCACTGCCCTGCCGCCGCTCGACAAGTCCGAGTTCCTGCCAGCGCGTCAATGCTTCACGCACGGTCGTCCGGCTGACTTTCAGATATTCCGCCAGCACGCGTTCGGTCGGCAAGCGATCACCGGGCTTAAGGCCCTCGCTGGCAACGAAATCCACCAATGCGTTCAGCACCGCGTCATCACGCGATGAAGTCTGCACGGGTGATAGGATCGGGTTGATCACGAAATGCCTTGCATAATTGGTTGGACCATTGTGCCAATCCAGCATGAAAACAAAGTCGTGTCAAATGGCGGTCCGGCCTTTTTCAATGGAAATAGTAGAAAACCGTGACGAGTAAGATTACCCGTCCCGAAATTCGAGACTGCATCCGCTCAATTGTCCGGAAGGACACGATGCCGCCGGGTTCAAGAAAACCATGGAGATAGCAATCAATAAAAATAACGCAACACCAATATGTTGTCGGCGTTGCGTCACTAAATACTTCAGGAACGATCCGGGCGATTACACCATCCCTTGGCTGTCAAATTCGACGGGCCCAAAAAAGGAAGTGCCCGTGATCTCATCAGGCAGCAGCATCTCATTGTGAGCACGGCCCGGCCGGATCATCGGGAAACAGTTGGCAAGTTTGGCCACCCGGCAGTCGAACAGGACCGGCCGTTTAACATCAATCATCTCTTGTATCGCATCATCGAGATCTCCTGGATTGTCACACCGCATACCAACGGCGCCAAAGGCTTCGGCCATCTTCACGAAGTCGGGCAAAGCCTCCGAATAGGAATGAGAGAGACGGTTCCCGTGCAGAATCTGCTGTGATTGCCGAACCAATCCCATATGTTCGTTATTGAGTATGAACACCTTGATGGGTGCGTCGTATTGAATTGCCGTCGACAATTCCTTCATGCTCATCTGCACGGATGCATCCCCGGCAATGTCGATCACGAGACTTGTAGGATGGGCGATCTGCACACCAATTGCGGCAGGCAAACCATATCCCATTGTACCGAGTCCGCCCGATGTCATCCAATGATTGGGGTTCTCGACACCATAGAACTGTGCTGCCCACATCTGATGTTGCCCCACTTCCGTTGTGATGTAGGTGTCGCGATCTTTGGTCAGCGCATAAAGACGCTCGAGAGCATATTGCGGCATGATGGTTGCAGGATCCATTGCGTAGGAGAAGGAATTGCGTGCTCGCCATTGATCGATCCTCTCCCACCAGCTTCGCAGACGCCCCTGATCCGGTGGAACCGGTAGAGCTCGCCAGAGGCGCAGCATATCTTTCAAGGCACTTCCTACATCACCTTGAATCGCAATGTCTGCGGTGACGATCTTGTTGAGAGAGGAAGGATCAATATCGATATGAATTTTCTTCGATCTTGGTGAAAAGCCATCGAGGCGTGACGTTACCCGATCATCGAAACGCGCACCGATGCACAGCATGATATCGCATTCGTGCATAGCCATGTTCGCTTCATAGGAACCATGCAGGCCCAGCATCTTCAGCCAGTTTGGCCCCGATGCCGGGTAGGCTCCGAGCCCCATAAGGGTCGAGGTGATGGGAAAGCCGGTCAAATCGACAAATTCCCGCAGCAGCGCCGACGCCGCAGGTCCGGAACCGATCACGCCTCCACCGGTATAAATGACCGGCCTGCGCGCCTTCGCCAGGAGATCCAATGCCGCGCCTATTCGCGTATCATAACCTTCAATTCTGGGTTGATAACTCTTCGTCTCACTCACATCAGAGGGGGCCGTGTAATACCCGCTGGCAAGGAGAATATCTTTAGGCATATCCACGAGCACCGGCCCTGGCCGTCCCGAGCGCGCAATGCGGAATGCCTCATGGATAGTAGAGGCCAGCTCGTTGACATCCGTGACAAGCCAATTGTGCTTCGTGCATGGCCGAGTGATGCCAACCGTATCGCACTCCTGAAAGGCATCGGAGCCTATCAGCGTTGTCGCCACTTGCCCCGACAGGCAAACGATTGGAACAGAATCCATCAACGCATCCTGCAGGGGCGTAACGGAATTGGTAACGCCCGGCCCCGAGGTGACCAGCATAACGCCAACCTTCCCCGTCGAGCGGGCATAGCCTTCAGCCGCATGACCTGCGCCCTGCTCATGGCGAACAAGTATGTGTTTGATATCGCTCTGCTGGAAAATTTCGTCATAGATGGGCAATACCGCCGCCCCCGGATACCCAAATATATGCTCGACTGCATTATCGCGCAATGCCCTGATAACAATCTCTGCCCCGGTCATGGGAGTCCGTGCGGATTCAATAGTGTGTTTGCCTGTCATGACAGTTCCTTGTTGCAATGGTTGAAAAGGATCATATTGACGGGGCGGCCAGTGAAATTTGGGCGTAAAAAAGGCCCCGTCAGGAGCCTGTTTGCCGCGCATGGGTGCTAACGCCGGATGGTCAAACCATCCTGCCCATGCGCGATCGCACCACCACGAGAACCATTGCAATTTTCATAATCAAATTCACTAGCTTGTATCCGGCTGATCGTCAACGCTGCTTCAAGAGCAGCGGTGGCAGCCCGGTCCGGTTCTTGCCGTCACACACATCCATGTTCCCAACCGTTTGAAGCCAGCCAATAACAATATCCGGCCAATGGCCGACGCGTACCCTCGTTCATGGAAAAATCGCTGCGCCGACCGGCCCTGCATGCGCTCCCCGTCCCTGTGCACAACAGTTTCGAACACTCTTGTCAAAACTGAAATATTAGAATATTTATATTTCACTCGCATTAATGCTTGCGAAACGCCACGAGAAATCCGTCAATAAGAGTGGACAGAATTGCCAAAGGCGGCCGCGACGACCGCAGAACCAAAGGATAGATGGCATGCTCACAGATGACGGAAAAGCCAACGATGTCGACAGGAAGCGCGATCGGACGCATCCGCTTTCATCGTCCCAGACCGCCTATGTGCAGCAACGTGCAGCAACCCCGCGCGCAGCGACGCACATTTACAAGGAACTGCTGGAGGAGATTATCTCACTCCGGCGCAAGCCAATGGAGCCGATTTCAGAAAAGGAAATCGCTGCCCATTTCGGTGTCAGCCGTACGCCTGTCCATCAGGCCGTTTTGCGGCTCGCTGATGACGGTCTGATTGATATTTTCCCGCAATCCGGAACGTTTGTCGCCCGCATTCCACGGCGTGCGCTCTACGAAGCCATCCTCATTCGTAAATCGCTGGAAGAAACAACGGTGAAGCTTGCAGCCGAGCAGGCCGATACGACGGATATCAAGCGTCTCGAAGCCAGCATTACTGATCTCGCATTGGCCGAAGCCGTGCCTGACAACGAACTGTTTCACCAGGCGGATACAAGCTTTCATCTTCAGATCAATGCCATCGCCGGTTTCCCCGGCATCTGGAACGTCATCCAGCAGGTCAAAATGCAGATCGACCGGTACCGGCGTCTGACTTTGCCGCAGCGGGGACGTCTGACACGGGTAATTGTCGAGCACGAGGCGATTCTTGACGGCATTCGCCGGCACGACACGGCCCACGCTGTCGAGGCAATGGGATTCCATCTTGGCCAGATGCTCAATGAAGTGAAGGAAATGCGAAACATCAATCCGAGCTATTTCATTGACGATGAATAGCCAATTTCGAACGTCATTCAGCAAAATGAACAAAGGTAAGACATGAAAATCGAAGTCAGACAGGTTTCCCATCCAGATGCCGTTCGTGCCTATGGTACAGACGATCTGCGCCGCCACTTTCTGATTGAAAGCATTTTCGAAACGGACGAAATCGTTCTTACCTATAGCCATATCGATCGCTTGGTCATCGGCGGCGCCCTGCCTGCAACAAAACCAATCCATCTAAGTGCTCCGACGCCGATCGGACAGGAATTTTTCCTCGCACAACGGGAACTGGGCGTGATCAACATCGGTGGAGCAGGCCGCATATCGCTCGATGGCACTGCTCATGAACTTGCACCGAGAGATTGTCTCTACATCGGTAAAGGTGTGATCGACGTCGTGTTCGAGAGTATCGACACGGCAAATCCGGCCAAGTTCTATCTTCTCTCGACACCGGCCCACGCCGCCCATCCGAGCATGCTTATCAAGCCGGAGCAGGCCAAGCAGGTGAAGTTGGGTGATCAACTTACATCAAACAAGCGCACCATCTTCCAGTACATTCATCCCGATGTCTGCGACAGCTGCCAGCTGGTCATGGGTCTGACCCAGCTTGATCCCGGCAATATGTGGAACACCATGCCTTCGCACACCCACGACCGTCGGTCCGAGGCCTATCTCTACTTCGATCTCGCCAACGATCAGCGTGTGTTCCACATGATGGGTGACCCATCCGAAACGCGTCATCTTGTCGTCGCCAATGAACAGGCGATTATATCGCCCGGCTGGTCAATCCATTCCGGCGTCGGCACCTCCAACTACGCGTTCATCTGGGCCATGGGGGGCGATAACAAAAGCTTCACGGATATGGATCATATCCCCATTAGTGCGCTGCGGTGATTGTTGTGACGCATCTTTTTGATCTTTCAGACAAAATTGCCATTGTTACAGGTGCAAATACCGGCATTGGACAGGGTATCGCAGTGGCACTTGCCGAAGCTGGAGCCTCGATTGCGGCTGTTGGCCGGTCATCCATGGATGAAACCCGTTCTCTCGTCGAAAAAGCAGGCGCCCGCTTCCATGAAATAAGGGCGGATCTCGGCACGATCGCCCCGGTCGCCTCAATCATCGAGGAAACACAGAAAGCCTTCGGTGGGCTGGATATTCTGGTCAACAATGCCGGTATCATCCGCCGAAATGACGCTGTTGATTTTACCGAAGCTGATTGGGATGCCGTCATGGACACCAATCTCAAATCGGCTTTTTTCCTTGCACAAGCTGCCGGCCGACACATGATTGCCGCCGGACGGGGCAAGATCATCAATATTGCCTCTCTTCTGTCCTTTCAGGGCGGCATCCGCATTCCGTCCTATACCGCTTCCAAGAGCGGGCTTGCCGGAATTACCAGGCTCTTGGCATGCGAATGGGCGGCAAAGGGTGTCAACGTCAACGCTATCGCTCCCGGTTACTTCGTCACCAACAATACGACAGCCCTCAGGGAAGATCAGGATCGAAGCGCTCAGATTCTTGCCAGAATACCCGCTGGCCGCTGGGGTGATCCCTCGGATATTGGCGGCGCGGCGGTATTTTTAGCCTCGAAAGCCTCGGATTACGTCCACGGCACGGTGCTGCCCGTCGATGGCGGCTGGCTTGCGCGATAGAGTGAGATAAGCGCCATGAATTACCAGTTCGATTTCGAGGCCCTTCTCCCCTACTGGCAAAGCTTTCTTCAGGGCGCGATAACAACAATCCAGATGACCATCGTCGCGGTGGCCATCGGACTTGTCATCGGGGTTCTCTGTGCAATTGCCCGGCGCAGTGCCTATCCATGGCTGCGTCTCGTCGTCGGCATCTACATCGAGATTGTTCGCAACACGCCGTTCATCGTCCAGATATTCTTCATATTCTTCGGATTATCGTCCATGGGCCTGACCATGCCGGTCTTTTTTGCATCGGTTTTTGCCATGGTAATCAACGTCGGAGCTTATACAGCTGAAATCGTGCGGGCCGGTATGGAGGCTGTGCATCCAAGCCAGATTGAAGCGGCGGAAGCACTCGGCCTGTCCCGGTTCCAGATCTACCGCGATATCATTCTCATGCCCTCGATTGAACGCGTCTATCCGGCACTGACCAGCCAATTCATCCTTATGATGCTTTCCACCTCGATCACCTCACAAATATCAGCGGAAGAACTGACGGGTGTTGCCAACAACATCCAGTCCTACACGTTCCGCTCATTTGAAACCTATATCGTCATCGCTGCGATCTATCTGGTCATCACCTATCTGCTTCGTTTTGGATTTCACGCAATAGCCCTCGCCATATTCCCGCGTCGCCGCCGGCTTGGCACACCATTGTGAGGAAGCATCCATGACCGACGGTTTCACTACAAATCATCTCTTCTATCTGCTGCAGGGGCTTGTCTGGACTGTCGTCCTCTCCGCACTCGCCTTTGCACTCGGTGGCGTTGCAGGATTCTTCGTCATGCTCGCCCGCACTTCGCCCATACGCTGGCTGCGGCGGTTGTCTCTCATTTATGTACAGATCATCCAGGGAACGCCTCTGCTGATCCTGATGTTCGTCATCTATTTCGGCCTCGGTGTCATCGGTATCGAACTTCCACCGCTTATGGCTGCCGGTGTCGGCATGATGATCTACTCAAGTGCCTATCTCGGCGAGATCTGGCGCGGATGCGTCGAATCCGTACCACGAACCCAATTTGAAGCAGCCGAATGTCTCGCTCTAACACGATGGCAAGTACTGATAGACGTGATCCTGCCGCAGGCCATGCGCATCGCGACCCCGCCGACAGTCGGATTCATGGTGCAGCTCGTCAAGAATACATCGCTGGCATCGGTTGTGGGCTTCGTCGAGCTCACCCGCGCCGCACAGGTCATCAACAATTCGCTGTTCCAGCCGTTTCTCATTTTCGGTATCGCGGCCGCTTTCTATTTCTGCGTCTGTTACCCCCTATCGGTCTGGAGCCGTTCTCTCGAGAGGAAACTGAATGTCGGCCGCCGTTAAACTCCATGAAGTGATCAAGCGGTTTGGAACCGTCGAAGTGCTCAAAGGCGTATCTTTTGATGTTGCACCGGGTGAAGTGGTGGCACTCATCGGCCAGTCGGGTTCAGGCAAGAGCACGGCCCTGCGCTGTATCAACCGCCTTGAAACAATTCAGGGCGGAACGATTGAAGTCTGCGGACACCGAGTGGAGTCACCGGATCTCAACATTCGCGCGCTGCGCCAGGACGTGGGAATGGTGTTCCAGAGCTACAATCTGTTTCCACACATGAACGTGGCGGAGAACATCATGCTTGCTCTGCGCCGCGTCAAGAATATTGGTCGCGCCGAAGCGATGGAGACAGCGAAATCGGTTCTTGCAAAGGTCGGTCTTATCCAGAAAATCGATGCCTATCCCGAGCAATTGTCTGGCGGCCAGCAACAGCGTGTGGCGATTGCCCGTTCGCTCGCCATGCAGCCCAAGGTCATGCTCTTTGACGAGGTGACCTCGGCGTTGGATCCGCAACTGACGGGTGAAGTCCTGCGTGTGATGGAAGATCTGGCCAAGGGTGGAATGACCATGATCGTCGTAACCCACGAAATGGCCTTCGCGCGCAAGGTTGCAAGCCGCGTCATCTATATGAACACCGGCCGGGTCTGGGAGACTGGTACCGGTGACATGCTTGTGCGGCCGGAAACACAAGAATTGAAGGAGTTCTTGGCGAACGGCCTCTGAAACCAATCCGGCATAGCCGGTGGGACTTGAATCAACTGGGAGAGAGAACATGAAAATGATAATGAAAGTGGCCGTAGCAGCCACAGCAGCACTCATGATAGCCGCAACTGCTGCGCAGGCCGATGTCCTTGAAAATATTAAGAAATCCGGAAAAATACGCATCGCCGTCGCGATGGGCAGCCCGGAATATTCCTATGTCGATGGCGATCTCAAAGCCACAGGGTCCGACGTCGAGACCGCGCGCCTGATTGCCAAAGATCTTGGCGTGAAACTGGATCTTGTCGAGATTACCAATGCCGCGCGTGTACCGACCGTGCAAACGGGAAAGGCTGATCTGGTTGTCTCCGCCCTTGGTATTACCGAAGAGCGCAAGAAGGCGATCGATTATTCCGTACCCTACGCCACACTCAGCCTGATCGTCGCGGCGCCTAAAGACGTCGAGATCAAGAATTATGCGGATCTCGCTGGCAAGCGCATTGGTGTTACCCGTGCGACAACGAACGACATGGATATCACCCAGAATGCCCCCGGCGCGCAAATTGTGCGTTTTGAGGACGATGCGACACTGATCACTGCAGCTGTAACCGGTCAGCTCGACATCATCTCCAGTCAGTCCGCTGTACTTGGCGGTCTGAACAAGAAACGCACGACCAATCCGCTCGAACTGAAGTTCACTCAGAAGGAAACCAATCTCGGTATCGCTCTTCCCAAGGGTGAAAAGCCGCTGCAGGACTGGTTGAACAGCTGGGTAAAGACCAATTTCGCCAATGGAACGCTGCGGACTGTCTTCAAGGAGTTCCACAACCGCGATTTGCCTGACGATCTGACTTCTCGTTGATCTCAGGCCCGAAAACACTAGATCAGGGGTGCTCGCGCGCCCCTTTTCGCTTTCCACATCTATGCTCTCCCCTCACCGTTGAGCGCCTTGATCACTGGGATGACCGAATACTGGCCAATTTCGGCTCTGTCGGTTAGCGCGCGCAGATATCCTCCGGGCGAACGGATTTCTCCTGCCCGTTCCAATATCGCAGCAATTGTGATGGAAGCGTTGATATCACCCATCGTTTCGCGCGCTCTTTCCCAGGCATCGGGTGAAATACCGAGCATGGAACGGACCAAAGCCGCTGTCTGCATCAAATCGCGCCAATCCTCGATATCATTGCGGGCATAGTCACGAATTTGCGGGCAGGCCTCCAATACAGCGCCCAGCGGCAAAGCTGACGCCTTCATCGTCCCGGTTGGCAAATCACCCGGCACGGCATCCCGATGCTGAACCCGTTTCAGTTTGGCGTCCAGCAACCGCTGGCGCATTTTTGTCATTGCCTGGCTGCGTCCGGCTTCTGCCTTGTCATCTCTTCCCCTGTCAGCAACCCCGCTGTTTGCAAATTCTGGTGCTGCCGTTTGTTTCTGGCTTTTTTCGGAAGCCCTTTCAAAATGGTGGTCTATATTTGAATTCTGAATATGGTGCTCAGAAGAAGAGTCAGTGCCGCTCATTTCTTCGTTTGAAAGTGTATCAAGATAGGCTTTTTCAACCTTGCTCCGAAGCGCTGCGAGGCTGTCTCGCCGTACTTTCATTGTCTCCAATGGCAGATGCCTGCTTACCCGCCCCGAGAGGGCTGCCAGTTCGTCCGCATAGGCTTCCCAGTCACCCAGACGCTCCTCGCTCAATCCTGCGTCAATGGTCTTGGATACATCGCGCAAGTGAATAGTGATTTCGCTGCGAACACGGTGAATAGCCCGCTCCATGTCCCGCGCAGCCGCCGCATGTTCCCTGATTTCGTCACTGCGCAGCGCGAGTGGCGACAAATCAAAGCCGAATGCGTGCTCGATTTCCCCACCTTCCCCACGCCTGGCATAGCGCTTGCCATTCGGGCTATCCCGCCGGATGATCAATCCGGCTTCCACAAGCGCGGCAAGGTGCCGGCGAATGGTCGCAGAGGACATGCCACGCGTACGCATGGACAGTTCCGCATTGGACGGAAACACGACCACAGGCGTGCTACCATCCAGCAAAGTCTCGGGATAGAAGCTCAGAAGCGCTTCCAGTACGGCTATAGTGCGATCCGACAGGAAGAATGCAGCGCGCGCCTGCGTCAGTTCACGCAAAAGCGCCCATTTCTCCGGGTGATTGGCATCAGTTCCCGCCAGTTTTTCGCGGGCACGCGCTGTCTTTTCCTGCACTGCGAACATGGCATGCGACAGCGATCGCCCGCCAAATGGCGTCGTTGCAAAACGATCAGTCATTTTCTCTACCTCAAATTGAGGCAAGGGAAAGGTGTTGCCGGAACGCGTCCGACTCTTGACAAGTCAGGTAGGAAGTGATTCTCTAAAATTGCTACATTGAAGAGGGCTTCCGGAGCGGTAACGTTCTGGGGGCCTTTTTTCTTGCCGTTGTTCCTTCTCTCTGTTCTTTCCGTTCAACGCTTACACAAAACCAGAATTACGCATGTCTCAGGCTTTTCGTTCGCTCCTGTAGCGCTGCAAAAGCCCGTTTAACTCGCCGGCCACATACTCCACGAACGCTTCGGGAACCGTGTCGGCAAAACTGATCGACCGCTCCTTTTTGGTGTTCAGAAGCTTGGCGATGAAATCACCGTTGCTGTCACGTATTTCCCTTGCATCAGCAGGATCGACCTTGGCTGCTGCCGTTACAGCAGGCTTGTTGAGATTCAGCAGATGTTCGAACACCGCCTCAAAACGGCCGTCGCTGCCCTGCAATCTGAAATGATCCTGTTGAACGACCCCTTGAACCGCCTCACGGCCTTCGGGTTTTCTCAACATATCGGCAAGTCTCACCCAACGCGGCCGACCGATTTTGGGTGCTGGGCCGATTGCCTGCAAAATCGGCTTCGGGATGGCGTCCACGACTTGCAGATAGCGGGTCATCTCCGCCTTATGCAAAGCCAGGGCATCCTGCACCACCGACCGGCTGAAGCCCCGATCGATGAGATTGCGGGCAAAGAATGCACGCTCGATGAACGAGAGATCACGGCGCTCGGCATTCTCTTTGCCCTGTGCCACCACAAGCTGGGCATCGCTCAACTCACGGACGATCGCCTGCACCGGCAGCTTGAGCTCTGCGGCAGCCCGCAAGCGGCGATGACCATATGCCGTCTGATAGTATCCCCGCCGCTCCGGATGCGGTCGAACAAGGATCGGAACCTGCTGGCCATTCAGCTTAATGCTTTCCACCAACTCCCGGAAGGTTTCATCCAAGCCGAAATCATGACTCAAACGATCTTCAACAAAAGAATATTCAATAAGCTGGGGATCAATCTCGATGACCCGTTCCGCTCCCTCGAGACTTTCTCTAATCTTGCGGGCATCCTCCAGCTCACGCGAGATACCGCCGAGCGACAGGCCCATAGCCTTGATGGCCCCAGACGCCGTGCGCTGCTTTGGCTGCTCACTCGGCAGGCTGTCTTCCAACGGAGCCGGATTGACCGGTTTAGGCTCCGGCTGGGGGACCGTATCCACCGTGCCGAACAACGCCTTGAGTTGATCCCTGCGATTTTTATCTGTCATCTCTTACCTCACACAGGCCGATTCCAGGCCCTGAAGATCAGGCTCTGGATTTCGGCGTTGACGGAGGACAGCGATTCGATGGCCCGGTCATAGGTCGCCCGGGTAAAACTGTCGCGCGAAACTTCATACAGCGTCTGCTTGGTGAGACCGGCATCGGAAAATGCCGTTGATTTGACCACGGCCGATGTCAAGACGCGATCACCAAACAGCGAACGCAAGAAACCAGCAATCTGCTGCTGCGGTGCATCGTTGGGCTCAAAGCGCGTAATGAGATAGCGCATGAAATCGAAGTTGAGTTCACCGCCTGCCTCGCGCACGACTGCCAGAAGATCAGCTGTCATGAACAGAAACTGGCTCATGGACGCTACATCGAGCATCTGCGGATGCACGGTAACAAGAACGGATGTGGCGGCGCACAGCGCGGAAAGCGTCAGAAAACCCAGCTGAGGCGGGCAATCGATGACAACGACATCGTAATCGTCCGAGATCGTGTCGAGCGCTGCCTGTACCCGGGCAAAGAACAGCTGCTGTTCGATGCTCTGTTGCGCACCATGCTGGCGGTCCGCAAGCATCTGCGGCGTGGTGTGTTCAAATTCCTGCAATTCGAGGTTGCCCGGAATAAGGTCAAGCCCATCGAAATAAGTCTTGCGGATGATGTCGCGCATCAGACGCCGTTCACCATCGTAGCGAATGGCACCGTAAAGCGTGTCATTCCCCGTCAGATCGAGTTCCGGCTGGTAGCCAAAAAGCGCCGACATCGATGCCTGAGGATCAAGATCAACTGCCAGGACGCGAAAACCTGACATGGCCAAATGCTGGGCCAGATGAGCGCTTGTTGTGGTCTTGCCCGAGCCGCCCTTGAAGTTCGTGACCGCGATCACCTGCATATGCTCGTTGGCGGAAGGATCGCGATGGGGGAGATAAGTCTTGGCTTTGGGTCCGCCGGCATCGGCGAGATGATGGCGCAGCGCATTGATTTCAGCGAGTGAATAAAGCCGGCGTCCGTTTGCACCAGTTTCCGGCTGGGGCCCCTCACCCGCGATGGAGAGCTGGCGCAGATAGCCGTCTGAAACACCGATGAGCTTTGCAGCTTCGCCGCTCGTGAATTTGCGCAGGGTCTTTTGTGCGGTAGGTGGAAACAAGCGGTTACGCATGGCCTGCAATTGTGCCGACAGCATTTCTGCGTCCGCAGCGATGGCGCGATCAGCGGTCAGGGCAGCGGATGGCTGTGGCACTGCCGCCAGTTGCGTTCCATCCGGTTGAGTTGTCTGTACCGCATTCATCATAGTTACGTATTAATCCCGTGCGCCTGTTCAAAAGAATCGCATCAGCGCAGGGTTAAGATGCGCCGATTCGATTGAAATACCAAAAGGGTAACGCTGGTTGGTAGTTTAACGCCGTTAAACAGCACTAACATTCAGATTTACGTGTAACGCTTATTTCGCAGGATACCCCTTAAAACCGTAAGCAAACTGCTAAAAGAACTGAGTCGCGTCAAGCAGTTTATAGTTAACGCAAATTAACCATTAAGGCAGGCGGCAGGTGTGCCTGATACACATGATGCTGCCGGCTGATATGATCATCGTCCACAAATCACGTAAAGCGCTCCAATATATTGTTGGGCCAATCTGGGAGAGTTTCAACCATGCATTTCGGGAGGATTGAGGCATGTCCCTCGCAGCGAATGCGATGTCACTGAAGGATCCTGGCATTGTTAATCAGAGGATGGATTGCTCCGTCCTGCGGCACTATCAGCAACATCTGCTCCGATAGTGTTCTGGTCAGGATCATCTCTTCGGTCGAGACCAATGCTTCAGGCTGTCGCTCCATCGAAAACCTCAAAACCCGTGTCAACAACTGCGGGAGCTGGGGGACGTAGCCGCGATTCAAACGCCTTCTCGACGGCCGTGCGCCCGATCAAAAACCTGTTTGACCGAATGGTGGAAAGTGGTTGGGGTAACTCCCGCCCGATATCCAGTCCATTGAAGCCAAAGATCGCCAATTGATCAGGCATGCTTATTCCTGCGCCCAGACAATAAAATGCGCCCCCCACGGCCATGTCATCGTTGGAATAAATAACGACGTCGAGTCCCGGAGCCTCGGCACGAATTCGTGCCGTCATTTCCCGTCCCACGCCAACCGAGCTTGGTGCTTCCGCAATTGCATGAGCCTCAATCGCAAGCCCTGAGTCACTCAGGGCCTGGACAATCCCTTCATATCTCAGATGCGCGCGTCGATCTGCATTCCAGTCGTGGCCAACATATCCGAAATGGCGGTATCCCCGTGCGACAAGATGCTTTCCGGTCACATACCCCGCGCGTCGATGCGACATGCCTACAGCAATATCGATGGGAACGGCGTCAATATCCATCATTTCCACGATCCGGATATCACTCTGAACCAGCATCCGGCGTGTAGCATCCGTGTGGTCAAAACCAGCGATGAGAATCGCCGCCGGTTTCCACGCGAGGAGACCGCGTACGACATCCTCTTCCAAATCGACATCATATTCTGTCGTGCTGATAACGGGCTGGTAGTCCCCCTGTTTCAATCCGGCATGGATGCCCTGCAGCACTTCCGGAAAAACGATATTCGACAATGAAGGGATCACCACGCCTACCAGATGGGAATTGAGAGAAGCCAAGGACCCGGCAATACGGTTAGGCACATATCCGGTGGCACGAACGGCCTCCATAACCTTCAGCCTTGTTGCCTCCGAAACGGACCCGTCCTTACGCATGATCCGCGATACGGTCGATTCTCCAACGCCTGCATGACGCGCCACTTCTTTGAGGGTGATCTTACTCTTTTTCTCAGGTAAGCGCTGTCGATGTTGCAAGGGTTCATATCTCCATTTCGGACAAGCATGTGAGGCAAATCATATACTTATTCTCTATTGGACACTACGATGGGGCTTCACGCCCGTTAAGAGCAAATTCGACCCGCGCCCGATGGAGCCGCGAGGCGTTGCAATCAGCGAGGTTTATCCGGCATCCACGGTCTCGATTGCATTTCAATCCAGCTTGACGTCTTTGCACCACGAATGCTCCTGCTGGAATCCCAGCACCTCTCGCGCCTTGCGATTAGTTTCCGTTGTGATCAAGCATGTTTTTCGACCCACATGCGATCGGCTTTGACGAGCGCATTGGCGGTGACGAGAAGCTTGCGCATAACCGCGAC
>NZ_JACGXN010000005.1 GCF_014138285.1 Phyllobacterium myrsinacearum | reverse complement strand
GTCAATCTGGGAGTAGGTGCGTTCCACGGGCGGTTCCTTGCATTGGATAAACCATTGTTATCTATTGCAAGTCGCACTTCATCCTTGAACCCACCTTTGCCGGTGCATAAATCGCATAAGATAGCTTATGGAACTGAGATTGGCATCTGCGGCTTTGCGGATCGTTCCTGATATTTCATGCAAACGTGATGATGGGCAGCGGCAATGTTGTCATCAAACGATTGACATCTGACTATCCGAGGAGTTGAACTGCGCTGCGCAAGCCGCACTTCTTCAGCCCTTGCCGCCTCAAGATTCCGACCCCACAGAATATAAAGCTCGCCCGGCGGTCTTCAATGACCCCGCAACCACTGTCCCGGCGAGTGGAAAGCCAGAACAAACAAAATGTCTCAATCCGTCGATCGTTCGAAGCGTCCGTTGATTATTGCCTCGATTATGCTGGCAACATTCATGGTGGCAATTGAAGCCACAATTGTTGCCACCGCCATGCCGCGAATCGTCGGGCAGCTCGGCGGCTTCACCTATTACAGCTGGGTATTCTCCGCGTTCCTGCTGGCACAGTCGACGACAACCGTCATCTACGGCAAACTGTCCGATATTTTCGGCCGCAAACCAATGCTCATCGGCGGTATCGTTATTTTCCTTGCCGGCTCGGCACTGGCCGGGTTCGCCTGGTCGATGACATCGCTGATCGCGTTCCGCCTGTTGCAGGGCCTTGGTGCCGGAGCCATCCAGCCGGTGACGATGACCATCGTCGGCGACCTCTATAAACTTGAAGAGCGCGCCAAAGTTCAGGGCGTGCTTGCCAGCGTCTGGGCGATTTCCGCCGTGACGGGTCCTCTTGCCGGCGGGCTGATCGTGGATCACTTTTCCTGGGCGTGGATTTTCTGGATCAACCTTCCCATCGGCCTGCTGACGATCATTGGTTTCACGCTTTTCCTGCACGAGAAGATTGAACCCCGGAAAGCCAAGATTGATTATCTCGGCACCATTCTGTTTTCGATATCCATTGTCTCTCTGATGGTTATCCTGACCGAGACAGAGGCCGATCTATGGATATTGGTATCGCTGGCTGCGGTATTTGTCGTGACCGGAGTTCTCTTCTTCCTGCAGGAACGCCGTGCGCCGGAGCCAATCATTTCGATTGCACTCTGGAGCCGCCGTCTTGTCGCGACGAGCAACATAGCGACGCTTCTTGCCGGCATGGCACTGATCGGCTTGACGACAATTCTGCCGATCTATGTACAGGGCGTACTCGGTCGCTCACCCCTCGTTGCCGGATTCACACTGACTATGCTGATTGTCGGCTGGCCCTTGGCCGTCATGCTTGCCAGCCGTTTCTTCCGGGCATTCGGAATCCGTACCACATTGCGTGTGGGAAGCCTGATGTTTCCAATCGGGGCATCGTTCCTGCTGTTCCTCACGCCGGAAAGCAGTCCGATCTATGCGGGTATCGGTTCGTTCCTCATGGGCTTCGGCATGGGGCTGATCAGCCTGACCAGCATGGTACTGGTGCAGGAAAGCGTTGAGTGGTCCATGCGTGGCAGCGCCACCGCATCGATCATCTTCTCGCGCAGCCTCGGCAACACGCTCGGTGCAACGACACTCGGCGCCATACTCAACATAGGCATTACACATTTTGGCAGCGGTGATCTGGCCAACAAGCTGCACGAGGTGATCAATCAGCCAACAGGTCTGTCCAGCCTGTCGGCGAACCCCGATATCCGTTTCGTGTTTCATTCCGCCTTGCATTGGAGTTTCTGGGGTGTGTTCGCGGTGGCCATCCTCACCTTTGCCACGACCTGGCTCATTCCGGTGTCACGCGAAGCGGGCCGCAAGCCGCCAACACAGACCGAGATGCAGGAAGCACTGTCGTCCTGACCGGGCGCCATTGCACCGCGCGTTCACATTGCACGGGTCCGGTTGCTCGGGGTGCTATCCCTCGGGCAATCCCGCCTTGCGCAAGGCATCGAGATAGCGTTGCAGATGTTCGGGTTTTTTCCAGGGAACCCCAGTGCGCGTCAGGGCAATGGTGGTTTCGGGAGCAACGCTCAAAAGCCCATCCAGCGCGCTACGCATCGCATCGGCATCGCCCATCTCTCCCAGTGCCGCCAGAAGCACCCGGTGGCCAGTCGGAAAATTGTAGTTCATGTGCAAAGCCTTGCGCGCCCATTCCGCGGCAGCGTCGAAATGTCCGTCGGCAAACTCGGCCATGCCAAAGAAGGCGAACGTCCAGTAATTGGCTGGATCTCGTGGACTCAGCCGTATGGCCATCTTCAGGGTTTCCCGCGCATTGTCGCTCTCGCCGGCAAGCGCGTAATACCCCCCGCCCCACATCCGCGCGAATGCCAGATTGGGATTAAGGTCAATCGCCGTTTCCAGACAGCGGCGGGCATCGTCGAAACGCCGCATGAACAGCCCGACCGAACCGAGGATCGTATGCGCCTCAGCATCCCTTTCATCGACGTCCACCGCTATCCGCGCCATTTCCTGCGCTTCAGCCATGGATGCCGCAGGGTTCGGACTCCATGCGTAGAGAACGTCGACAATCTGGCACATGGCGTAAACCACGCGCGCCCTTGCCAGACCCGGATCAATGGCTATGGCCTTCAGCGCAAAGTCCTTGGCTGCCGCGCTGTCTTCCCGCGTCCAGCGCCAGGCATGCCAGCTGGCACGCATCGCATAGTCCCAGGCGTTCAGGCTGGCAGGATCTTTCCGGCGGGCGCGCTTCATTTCCGCGCCAATGAGTTCGGGGGTAACGACGCCGACAATACTGGCTGTGATATCGTCCTGAACCGCAAAGATATCATCCATTTGGCGGTCGAACTGATCAGCCCAGATGTGATTGCCCGTGGCAGCATCAATCAGCTGCGCGGTGATCCGCACCCGGGCACCGCTGCGCCGGACACTGCCCTCCAGGACATAACGCACGCCGAGTTCCCCGGCGACCTGCTTGATGTCCACGGCTCCGCCCCGGTAGGTGAACGAGGAATTGCGGGCGATGACGAAGAAAGCCTGATTGCGCGCGAGACCCGTAATGATGTCTTCCGCGATCCCGTCGGCAAAATATTCCTGATCCTTGTCGGCGCTCATATCCTGGAAGGGCAGCACCGCAATCGCCGGCTTGGCGGCATCCTCTGCCACCGGATCACGGGTTGCAGACCGCTTGGCACCAGCCATGATCTCCAGCACCACCCGGTAGACACGAATCCGCTTCTTGATGTTCTTGACCTGCCGCTCGCCAAGATCTTCAAAGGTGAAGGCCACCTTGCCCGCGACCTGTTCAAACACATTGGCGGTGATCGATATGCCCCCAGGTTCGGCCAGTGCTTCCATTCTGGCCGCGATGTTGACGCCATCCCCGAATATATCGTCGCCATCAATAACGATATCGCCGATATTGATGCCCGCCCGATACTGGATGCGCTGATCTTTCGGAACGCTCATCTCGGCCTCCGCCACTGCCCGCTGGATCAGAACGGCGCTCTCGACCGCATCGACGACACTGCCAAACTCGACAAGCAGTCCATCACCCGTGGTTTTGACGATACGACCGTTATGGTCGTGCAAAACGGGATCAATCAACTGCTGTCGATGCAGGCGCAGGCGTGCGATCGTTGCCGCCTCATCCGTCTCCATATGACTGGAATAGCTGACCATATCGATTGCCAGTATAGCAACCAGTTTGCGTGCAACGCGGTCGATAGCCAATGTTGTTCCCCGTCTCATGGCTCTGCGCCGAACTTTACGATTCTAACGTACCCAAGTCCATTTTAAACGGCGGATACTGCCTCATTTAGCCTTGGCAAGCCGCTTCAGGGCGCCGCGTCCCATAAAACCCGCGCTGAAATAGGTAATGACGAATGCAATCACCAGCCCGAGGCCCACGAGAAGCGTGACGAAAAACGGATCAATCTGTCCAAGCCCGAGGTAGCTGGTTATATTGGCGAGGCTGATAGACCCCATTGCGAGGTAGGTAAAAACCAGCAGCGTTGCAATGTTGATAACAAGTGTAATGATCGCCACACTGAGTGAAAATCGTACTTTTTCGCCTGATGTCATCACCCGGCCCGTCGTTCTTGCGAACAGATCAAAAGCCGGAGCAAGGGCGGCGACCAGCGTAATAATCCCCATGGCACTGGGCATTTTGAGGTTCAGCAACACAATCGCCACCTGCACGACAATCACACACAGTATGAAAGCGAGGATAAAGCGGATGAGAGTCGGAGTAAGACTGGTCTGAACTGGAGAAGAACTCATTTTGTCGTGTCTCGCATTCGTGGGAAATATTCGGATCAGAATCCGAGATTGACTGTATTCAATCATTGCTTGTCAAGCGCGCCGTTTCGGCATCGTCGCAGACAGGAACAAGGTCAGAACCCTCCTCCACCTTTGATCCGGTTCACAACGCGGCTGGTCCTGATGCGGATGGTCTCTCGATCACGGTCAGTGGCGGCCTGACATTCGCTCATCGAGAGAGCCCGCAAGCGCTCGATATCCTGCTGAGCCGTGCCGACACATTGCTGTATGAGGCAAAGAATTCTGGCCGCAATCGCATTGTCTCGTCAAACGCTTGAGCAGCCGGAAACGGGCGTTCCTCGCGCCCATCCCGTGATTTTACTGGAATTAGCCCAGTGTTGAGTTGAAGGCGCCGCCGTCGAGCAAGAGGTTCTGCCCGACAATGAAGCCGGAATACTGGCTGCACAGGAACGCGGCCGCAGCACCGAACTCTTCCTTTGTGCCGAAGCGGCCGGTTGGATTGGCGGCGTGGGCTTCAGCACGGGCCTGTTCGATGGAGATGCCCTTCGTTTCCGAAGTCTTTTCCAAAAGGCCTTTGATCCGGTCGGTCTCATGCGAGCCCGGCAACAGATTGTTGATGATCACACCATGACGCGCCACCTGCCGCGCGGTGCCGGCGACAAAGCCGGTGAGACCGCTGCGGGCGGCATTCGACAGGCCGAGCTGGGCAATAGGGGATTTCACCGAACCGGACGTGATATTGACCACACGGCCCCATTTGCGTTCGATCATGCCGGGCAGGATCGCATTCATCAGGTAGATCGGCGTCAGCATGTTGGCATTGACCGCCTTCAACCATTCTTCTTCATGCCAGTCTGACCAGAGACCGGCCGGCGGACCACCGGCATTGTTGACCAGAATGTCCGGCTGCGGTTCAGCAGCCAGAAGCTCCTTGCGACCCTGCTCTGTCGTCACATCAGTCGCAACGATCTGCACCTTGACGCCATAGGTATCAGCGATCTCTTTGGCCGTCTCGCGCAGCACCGCTTCAGTGCGGGCATTCAACGTCAGGTCGACACCTGCTTCCGCCAGCTTCTCAGCTACACCGCGACCAAGCCCTTTTGAACTCGCGCAGACGATTGCCCGCTTACCCCTGATTCCAAGATCCATTCTGTCCTCATCTGTCCTTCGTTCCGTCAAGCAGCCTGCTGTACAAGAGCAGCAACATTGTCGCAAAGACGGTCAATTTCATCCGTTGTGTTCAGATAGCTTACCGAAGCACGCGCAACCTCGTTGAGGCCGCGCGCCATCATATCAAGCGGCGTGTAAGGTATCCCATTTGCAGCAATTGTAATCCGCTTTTCCGCAAGTTTGCTGCGAATAGTCTGCGGCGCCATGCCCGCCACAGTAAAGGAGACCAATCCCGATTTCTCGGTCCCGAGATCGTGAATTGTCACCCCGGGAATAGCACCCAGCTGATCGCGCAATTGCCCGGAAAGCTCCCTGATCCGGTGGCGGATTGCCTCCACGCCGAGGCTTCGCGCGTGTTTCAGTGCTGCTCCCAGCCCCAACAGCAGGGCGATGGGCTTTTCACTCGTCTCAAAACGTTGCGCATCGCTCCGCACATTTGGTCCGTCTTCGCCCCATGTTGAGGAAAGGACATCGAGATAAGCTGGTTCGAGGTTTTCGAGAAATGCTTTGCGCAGATACAGGATGGCCGCGCCGCGCGGGCCGCGCAGAAACTTCCGGCCTGACCCCTTGAGCATGTCACAGCCGATGGCGCTGACGTCCACAGGGAGTTGACCGAGCGCCTGCGCCGCATCGATGAAATAGGGAATGCCCGCGGCTTTTGTCACCTTGCCGATTGCAGCAGCATCGTTGATGAGCCCGCCATTGGCAGGAAGCCACGTCAAGGCGACAAGGCGAACACGGTCATCGATCATGGCAGCCAGTGCATTGGCATCCACACTGCCGTCTTCATTCACAGGGATGGTCTCGACACGCGCGCCAGCCCGTTTGGCTGCCGCCTGCATCGTCGACAGATTGCCGCCCCATTCCTGACGGCCAACCAGAATGCGGTCACCCGCAACAAGCGGAGGCAAAGCGGCGAAGGCCAAGCCCCAGGCGGCGGAACCGCTGCTGGAGAAAGCAATCTCGGCAGGCGTGGCGCAGATGAGACCGGCGGCATCCGCCCTCGCCTCATCGATCTGGCTTGCCGCGTTAGCCGCGGCTTCCATCGGGCCATAGAGCGATTCACGTTGGAGATGCTCCGTCACAACAGCCAGTACCGTGTTCGACGGTAGCGAAGAGCCCGAATGGTTGAAGTGGGTGCTGATGGCACAGCCCGGCGTCTCCGAGCGCAGCTGTTCAATATCGAGCGCTTGCGTCACGGTCAGCCCTCCAGCTCGACCAATGCATCCACTTCAACCGCAACACCGCGCGGCAATGAGCTGACGCCGACAGCCGCACGGCTGTGGCGCCCCGCATCGCCAAACACGGCAACCATCAGATCCGATGCGCCATTGGCCACCTGCGGATGCTGGGTAAAGTCAGGCGTCGCCGCTACAAAGACGCCGAGGCGAACGATGCGGCGCACGCCTGAAATCGTCCCGTCCGTTGCAGCTGCAATCTGCGACAGCACGTTGATCGCTGCGATTTCGGCTGCCCTGCGGCCGTCATCAAGTGAAACAGATGCACCGACAACACCCAGGACGGCGTTCTCGTCATCGATACGGCTGATCTGCCCTGATATGCTCAACAGGTTGCCCGCACGGACGACCGATACATAATTGGCAACAGGCACGGATGGGACCGGCAGTTCGTGGCCAAGGGTTGCAAGCTTTTCTGCTATTGTGGCTGACATCATCATCTCCAACTGAATGTGCCGGCATCATCGGCCGCACGGACCGGCAGGTCCAATTCAAAACACCGATGTCACTGATCGATCTGGCTAATGTCAGAAAAGCCCGATATCCTGATAACCGACCCACCAACGCTCGTGAAAGCATGAGGCCAAATGCGCTCTTCCAGCACCTTGCCGCCACTGCAGGCCTTGAGAGCCTTCGAGGCTGTTGCACGGCTGATGAGCTTTCGCCGGGCGGGCGAAGAACTCCTCATCACACAAAGCGCCGTCAGTCATCATATGCGCCAGCTGGAAGAGTTTCTCGGTCTGCCGCTGTTCGTCCGCAAGCCGCGCAGCATCATCCTGACACCTGAAGGTGAGGCGTATCTTGCGCATACCACCGATGCATTTCGCCTCATCGGCGCCGCCACAGCGGAATTGCGCGGCAGGAGCAGGCGCAATGTCGTCCGCATCAGCCTGCTGCCCTCCTTTGCCGCCAACTGGCTTGTCTCACGCCTGCACAGATTTCAATCGCTGCGCCCCGATATCGATCTTGAACTCGATCCCACCCTGCGCACGGCTGACATTGCCGGTGGGGAGGCCGATATTGCCATCCGCTATGGCGACGGAAACTGGCCCGGGGTCGATGCGCGACTGCTCATGGCCGAACAGCTCAGCCCCGTTATCAGCCCGGCACTCCTGCAATCGGACAAAGCCATCGAGACCCCGCAGGATTTGCTGCGCCACACATTGCTGTTCGCAAAGAAGCCCGTCGACTGGCAGATCTGGGCCGATGCCGTGGGTCTCGATCTGTCCCCCGCCCGTACTATTCAGTTAACCGACTACAACATCACCTTGCAGGCGGCACTGGACGGTCAGGGCATTGCCATCGGCCGCATGCTGCTCATCCGTGACCACGTGCGGACCGGGCGTCTGGTGCAGCCGTTCCCGGAAACGATCACCTCCACCAGAACCTCCCACTGGCTGGTGACACCCAAAAAAGACGGGATCGCACCGGCCATTCAGGCGTTTATGGATTGGCTGATCGCGGAAACCGCGGAGGCTTCCAATCAGAAAAATGGAGAAACCAGCAATGCCTTATGAACTCTATTACTGGGACGGATTACAGGGGCGCGGCGAGTTTATCCGGCTGGCGCTGGAGGAAGCCGGTGCCGCCTATATCGACATCACCCGGGAGTCCGGTCCCGGACGCGGTACATCGGCAATGATGCGGATGCTGAAAGACGCGGGTGATTTGCACACGCCGTTCGCACCGCCTTTTCTGAAGGACGGCGAACTGCTTGTTTCGCACGTGGCCAATATTCTGTTCTATCTCGGGCCCAAACTCGGTCTCGCCCCTGAGGATGAGGGACTGCGTTATGCCGCCAACGGCCTGCAACTGACCATCACCGACTTTGTCTGCGAAGTGCACGATACGCATCACCCGATCGCGACCGAGCTTTATTACGAAGATCAGAAAGAAGCAGCAAAGGCGCGCTCGATCAGCTTCATCGACCATCGCATTCCCAAATATCTCGGCTATTTCGAGCGGACCCTTTCGAACAATCCGGCTGGCGACAAGCACAGTGTCGGCAACAGGCTGAGCTATGTCGATCTCTCGCTCTTTCAGGTGATCGAAGGGCTGAGATACGCCTTTCCCCGCGCCACGCAATTGTTCGCTCGTCAGTATCCCCTGCTGGTGGCGTTGCATGATCGGGTTCAGGAAAGGCCTAACATTGCCCGATATCTCGCGTCGTCGCGGCGTATTCCCTTCAATGAGTCAGGCATTTTCCGTCATTACCCGGAACTCGATCGGGATGCAGTCTAGGTGCGTTGAAGAACAACGGCGTTCTTGCCATCAGCACAAAAACGCTGTGCCGCGGCATCATGAAACGGTTCATCGGTCAGGGGAATGCACCTGGCCTCCCGCCGCGCCATCTGCAAGATGGCAGGCGGAACATTCCTGCCGTAAAAGATCATATCGGCCATTTGCAGCAGACGCATGGCTTTGAGTGTCAGGAGCTCGGGGTCATCACTCCCGACCGGAATGACAGTCACCGTGCCCGTTCGCGCATTCCGGTCATTGGCGATCACCATGGCCCTTGCCACCAGTTTGTCCGCCTCATCGGGCAACGGGCCAGTATCAAAGGCGCGATTGACGAAATCCTCCCAGAACAGCCTTCTCCGGTGGCCGGGTTGGAGGACCTCCGTAATATGGCCACGCAATTGTTTCGCCAGTTGCGCCCATACTGCCAATGATGCGGGCAGGATCGTCTCGACCCGCCGCCGTATCGCCTGCCCCAGAATGGGCGCGGCGCCATCGGTCGATATGCCGATCACCACGGGCGAGCGATTGACGATGGAGCCAAACTGAAACTGGCAGAATGCTGGTTTGTCGATCACGTTGCACGGCACGCCAGCTTTCACGGCCGCCTGCAGGAATGCATCCGCGTCCTGTTCCGTCGCCGTATCGGCAACCGCGATGTCAGCACCTTGCAAATCCCCTTCCGACCATCCATGCGCATGATGAAAACAGGTTCCCGCAGCGACCAGCGCAGACATTTCCTCGCTCACTGCGTCAGCGTAAACGTGAACGTCTGCTCCGGCGGCCGCCAGCAACTCGGCTTTCCATGCGGCGGCGGCTGTTCCGCCGGCGACCACGCCGCGCTTGCCCTGAAGGTTGAAAAATACCGGCAGGACGGCCAGTGGTCCAATGCTTCCGGGGCTCGGACTATTCTGCGGCCTGGACAAGATTTGCATCGACAATCCCCCTGATCTCGGCGCGGCATGAACCGCAATTCGTCCCCGCCTTCAAAGCTTCACCAATAGCTACAACGGTCTGGCAGCCACCGCGTGCAGCGCTGGCAATCTCATTGCGGCCGACGGAAAAACAGGAACAGACAATCGCGCCCTTGTCAGGCATATCCTTGCCCGGTCTTCCCGCAAGAAGCTGGAAACGGCTCTGCGCGGCTGAAAAGCTTTGCGACAGTTGCTCGCTGGCCCAACTGCGCGAAACGGCGACGGGCTGCCGGCCGATGTAAAGCGCGCCGATCAGGCCGTCACCGGCAAAGACAGCCATGCGATGCTGGCCATTCTTTTCATCGTGATAACGCAGCAGCGGCGCGCCCTCGCCGCAACCGAAAAGCGCTTCGGCAAAGGCCGCCCGATCATCCACATCCCGAAGACCGGCCAATTCGATGCGGTAACCATCATTCGTCCTGGCAAGTGCCCAGTAATCCGTGGTCATCGTGGGTGGCTTGTTGCGCAACACAGCAAAGCCGTACCAGGCTGCCTCAAAGGGCCGGATATCCACCTTTGCCATCTTCAGTGCGGGCTGGCCGGAAACCGGATCGGTCCGTGATGTCACCAGTATGTCGACGCGGGCACTACCGGAAAACTGGTTGGTCCAGTGCATGGGCACGAACACGCTGCCCCTGATCTGCCTGTCCGTCAGCAGCGCCCGGACAATGATGTTCCCATGATCGTTGTGCAGCTTGACGAGGCTTGCATCGGCAATTCCCCGCTCGGCGGCATCAAGCGGATGAATCTCCGCAAAAGGTTCGGCGAAATGGGCGGACAGACGCGCGCTCTTTCCTGTGCGCGTCATCGTATGCCAGTGATCGCGCACACGCCCGGTGTTCAGCGTGAACCGTTGATCGATTGTGACTGTATCGACCGGATGAACCGCAATGAACCGTGCCCTGCGATCAGGGGTGAAGAAGGCGCCGCCAGCAAAAAAGCGCCCGCCTGATGAACCACTGCGCTGGCTTTGCGGCCATTGAAACGGTGAGAGGGCGTCATAGCCGGTCGCAGATATGGCTGCATGGGCAGCTATATTGAAATCACGGCTGCCATCATTCTCCGTTCCTGACAGAGCGGCGTGTTCGGCAAAGATCTGTGCGGGGTTCTGATAGGCGAATGCCGTGGCAAAGCCCATGCGCTTTGCCACTTCGGTGATGATCCACCAGTCCGGTTTTGCCTCGCCGGGCAGAGTCAGAAATGGCCGTTGCCGGCTGATACGCCGTTCCGAGTTGGTGACCGTTCCGTCCTTTTCGCCCCATCCGGCAGCGGGAAGCAGCACGTGGGCATAGGCGGTTGTATCAGTATTTGCATTGATGTCGGAGACCACGACAAACGGGCACGTCTTCAGCGCCTTCGCCACGAGATCGGCTTCCGGCATGGAATCGGCAGGGTTGGTCGCCATGATCCACAGGGCCTTGATCCTGCCATCACCAACCGCCTTGAAGAGATCGACCGCCTTCAGCCCCGCCTTTGTTGCCATGGTCGGGGAGGCCCAGAAATCCTGAACCAGCCTCCGGTGCCCGGCATTCTCGATCTGCATATGGCTCGCCAGCATATTGGCGAGCCCGCCGACTTCACGCCCGCCCATGGCATTGGGCTGCCCGGTGACCGAGAACGGTCCCATGCCGGGACGGCCGATGCGGCCCGTTGCCAGATGGCAATTGATGATTGCGTTGACCTTGTCTGTGCCCGATGCCGACTGATTGACGCCTTGGCTGTAGACCGTCACGCATCGTTCTGTCCGGGCAAACAACGTGAAAAAGGCAAGCAACTGGTCAGGCGCAATCCCGGTTTTAATGGAGATTGTTTCTAGATCACATGGACTGGCAATCGCCAAAGCAGCCTCAAAACCTGTCGTATATTGAGCGATATAGGCTTTATTCAAAGCGCTCTGCTCCGCCAGAAACCCGAGCAGGCCGACAAACAGTGCCGTATCCGCGTCCGGTCGGATCTGCAGATGCATATCAGCGATATCGGCGGTCATGGTGCGACGCGGATCGATCAGGACGACGCGCATCTGCGGACGCTTTACCTTGGCAGCTGCAATCCGCTGATAAAGCACGGGATGGCACCAGGCGAGATTGGAGCCGGTCAGCACGATGAGATCAGCGAGTTCCAGATCTTCATAGGTTCCCGGAACAGTGTCTGACCCGAAGGCACGCATGTGCCCCGCCACCGAAGAGGACATGCACAGCCGCGAATTGGTATCGATGTTTGCCGAGCCGATGAAACCTTTCATCAGCTTGTTGGCAACGTAGTAGTCTTCCGTCAAAAGCTGGCCCGAAACATAGAAGGCAACACTATCCGGGCCGTGTTCCCTGATCGCCGTGCTGAAACGGCTGGCGACAAGATCAAGCGCACTGTCCCAGCTCGCCGCCCTGCCGTCGATCTGCGGCTCAAGCAGCCGGCCGTCCAGATGAACCGTTTCACCGAGTGCCGACCCCTTGGAGCAGAGACGCCCGAAATTGGCCGGATGATCCGGGTCGCCTGCTATGGCAACCGTACCGTCATCGCCGGGTGTTGCAAGCACGCCGCATCCGACGCCGCAATAGGGACAGGTGGTGCGAACCGTATCGGGAGAAAGCGCCGGATTATCCATGCCGCTCTACTCTGCGGCCACGGTGGCCAGTTCAAGCAGTGCCAGAATCCGGTCGCCATCCAGCCGGATCGCGATGGTCTTCACACTGCCCTCGTCTGCCCCAAGTGCCTTGCCCGTCTCCAGCGAGATAACCCAGTTGTGCAGAGGACAGGTCACTGCAGCGCCATGGACGATACCCTGACTGAGCGGCCCGCCTTTGTGCGGACAGTGATCATCGATTGCAAATATCTGGTCTTCCATGGTCCTGAAAACTGCAATCTTGCCGTGCGGTGTGTTCACACAGCGGGCGCCACGGCGCGGAATGTCATTGATTGTCCCGATCTCAATCCAGTTCATCATTCTACTCCGCTGCCTGCTGGTAGCCGATTTTGGCCATCGGCTGGAATTCGTGCTTGTCGACACCGGAAACCCGCTCGGACCACGGATCGACCTGCGCGAAGGTCTGGCTGAAGACAAAGCGGTCGAAATAACCACGGCGCTTCACCTCGTCCTGCATGATCTGGCGGCGGATTTCGTCGAGGCCGACACGCTTGGCCCATTTGTAGATCCGTTCGAGATAGCGGCCCTGTTCCCGGTACATCTGCGTCAAAGCCACCACGTGTTCGAGCGCCTCGTCCTCGGTCTTCACCAGGCCCAAAACTTCCGTCCCCTTGATATCCAGACCCGCCGCCCCGGCGAAATGGATTTCATATCCGGAATCGACACAGATGATCCCGACATCCTTGCAGGTGGCTTCGGCGCAATTGCGCGGACAGCCTGATACGGCCATCTTGACCTTTGCGGGTGTCCACGACCCCCACATGAACTTCTCGATGCGAATGCCGAGCCCCGTCGAATCCTGGGTGCCGAACCGGCACCAGTCAGTCCCTACGCAGGTCTTCACCGTGCGCAGCCCCTTGGCATAGGCCTGCCCCGAGACGAACCCGGCCTTGCCGAGATCGGCCCAGACGGCAGGCAGGTCTTCCTTTTTGATGCCGAGCATGTCGATACGCTGACCGCCGGTGACTTTGACGGCCGGAATGGCGAATTTGTCGACCACATCGGCGATCGCCCGCAATTCCTTTGAATTGGTGACGCCGCCCCACATGCGCGGTACCACGGAGTAGGTTCCGTCCTTCTGGATATTGGCGTGTACCCGCTCGTTGATGAAACGCGACTGGTAATCGTCAGCATACTCATCCGGCCAGTCGGCAACGAGATAGTAGTTCAGAGCCGGGCGGCACTTGGCGCAGCCGCACGATGTCTTCCATTCGAGCTCCTGCATGACAGCCGGAATGGACTTGAGCTTCTTCGCCTTGATCAGCCGGCGGACATCATCATGACCGAGATCGGTGCAACTGCACATGGGCGTTACCGCCGATGGATTGTAGGAATCGCCGAGGGTGAGCACCAGCAGCTGCTCCACCAGCCCGGTACAACTTCCGCACGAGGCGGAAGCCTTGGTATGGACGCGCACATCATCCAGCGAGGTCAGCCCCTTGCCTGATATGGCACCGGTGATCTTACCCTTGCATATGCCGTTGCAGCCGCAGATTTCCGCATCATCTGGCAAGGCTGCAACGGCCGCCATAGGGTCCAGCGGGGACCCTCCCTGATAGGACTGGCCGAAAATCAATGTGTCACGCATCTCCGAAATGTCGGTGCGCTTCTTGGTAAGATCATGGAACCAGGCGCCATCGGATGTTTCGCCGTAAAGCACCGTGCCGATGATGCGGTCATCCTTGAGCACAAGCCGCTTGTAGACACCGGCGGCGGCATCACGAAGGACAATCTCCTGCCGGTCGTCGCCCTCGCCCAGATCGCCGACCGAAAACAGATTGATGCCAGTGACTTTCAGCTTGGTCGGTGTCTCGCTGTGAACGAATTTTGCATCCGCATCATCAGCCAGTTGCGCCGACACCACCCGCGCCATCTCATAGAGCGGTGCGACAAGCCCGTAGCATTGTCCGGCGACCTCTGCGCACTCGCCGATGGCGAAAATATCGGGATCAGAGGTTTGCATACCCGCATTGACAACAATACCGCGATTGGTTTCAAGGCCAGCCTCCTTCGCGAGCATGGCGTTGGGACGGATACCCGCCGCCATGACCACCAGATCCGCAGGCAATGTTGTGCCATCGGCAAGCAGAACGCCTTCAACCTTGTTCTGGCCGAGTATCTCCTTGGTGCTGGCTTTGGTCATCACGCGGATACCGCGCTGCTCCACCGCCTGTTCGAGGAGATATCCAGCGGCGGGATCAAGCTGGCGCTCCATCAGGGTCGGCATGATATGGAGTACTGTCACATCCATGCCGCGTGATTTCAGACCGGCAGCCGCTTCCAGACCCAGCAATCCGCCGCCGATCACCACGGCTTTCGCCCGAGACTGGGCCGCAAGCAGCATGGCATTCACATCGTCAAGATCGCGATAGGTCAGAACGCCCGGCAGGTTATTGCCGGGAACAGGCAGAACGAAGGGAACTGAACCCGTCGCGATCAAAAGCTTATCGTAGCTTTCAATCGTTCCGGCATCGGAGGTGACAGTCTTTGCCTGCCGGTCAATCCCGATAATCTTGTGACCCTTGTAGAGCGTGATACCGTGCTTGATGTACCAGCCATCACCGTGGATGATGATTTCCTCGAATTCCTTTTCGCCTGACAAAACCGGCGACAGCATGATCCGGTCGTAATTGACACGCGGCTCGGCATTGAAAATGGTCACGTCATAGGTCTCAGGCGCCATCTCGAAGAGATGTTCCAGCGCCCTGCCCGGCGCCATGCCATTGCCGATGACAACGAGTTTCTGTTTTTTCGCTGCTGTTTCCATCTTATGCGGCCTCCACAAGACGGTGGCGCTCGTAAAGGAACTTCAAGACGGACGAGCGGCAGCGGATGTAGGTGGCATCGGCGGCAAGTTCGATGCGGCGGCGCGGGCGATCCAGCGGCACGTCAAGGATTTCGCCGATTCTGGCGGAAGGACCATTGGTCATCATGACAATACGGTCAGAGAGCAGCACGGCTTCATCGACATCGTGGGTGATCATCAGCACGGTATTGGCAAGCTCCGTGTGAATCTGCATCACCTGATCCTGCAGATGTGCGCGGGTCAGCGCATCCAGCGCACCAAACGGCTCGTCCAGCAACAGCACCTTGGGTTCCATCGCCAGCGCCCGGGCAATGCCGACGCGCTGCTTCATGCCGCCGGAGACTTCTGATGGACGCTTGTCCCTCGCATGCACCATCTGCACCAACTCGAGATTGCGCATGGTCCATTCATGCCGTTCCACCCGGCTTTTGCTGGATGAGAAGACCTTGTCGACCGCCAGCTTGACGTTCTCGTAGACCGTCAGCCACGGCAGCAGGGAATGGTTCTGGAATACCACCGCTCGGTCGGGTCCCGGTGTATCAACGACATTGCCTTCGAGAAACACCACGCCCCGCGTCGCCTGCGTCAGTCCGGCCACGATGTTCAGCAAAGTCGATTTTCCGCAACCGGAATGCCCGATGATCGAGATGAACTCGCCTTTCTCAACATTGAGCGAGACCTGATTGAGAACCTGTGTGCTGGTGCCGCCACGGCTGAACACCATGTCAATCTGTTCCAGGGAGAGATAGGGTTTCGACATGATAGCTTCCTCAAGCGCTTGCGGTGTTGCGGGTAACGGCCCGGGCAATGAAGGCGATGGCGCGGTCGAGCAGGTAGCCGACGATGCCGACATAGATCAGGGCCAGAATGATGTCGCTGATGCGCGAGGAGTTCCACGCGTCCCAGATGAAGAACCCGATGCCGACGCCGCCGATCAGCATCTCGGCAGCCACGATGGCGAGCCACGACAGGCCGATACCGATGCGCAGGCCGGTGAAAATATAGGGCGCGGCGGCGGGGATCATGATCTTGGTGAAATATTCGAACTGATTGAGGCGCAGCACCCGCGCAACATTCTGATAATCCTGCGGAATATTGCGAATGCCTACGGCCGTGTTGATGATGATCGGCCAGATGGCGGTGATGAAAATCACAAAGATCGCGGAGGGATTACCGTCCTTGAATGCGGCCAGCGACAGGGGCAACCAAGCAAGTGGCGGCACCGTGCGCAGCACCTGAAAGATCGGGTCGAGCCCGCGCATTGCCCACTCGCTTTGCCCCACGAGTGTACCCAGCGCAATGCCCGCAACAGCCGCGAGACAATAGCCCAGTGCCACCCGCTTCAGGCTGGCTAGAATGTGCCAGAACAGCCCCTGATCGACGCCCTGCCCGACATAGAACGGATGCGCGATCAGCTCCCATGTTTCCGAAACAACCCGCGTGGGCGGCGGAACACTTGACGTCGGCGAAGAACAGAGGATTTCCCACAGCACCAGCAGGAAGACCAAAGTGATGACAGGCGGCACCACATGCGCCGCCAGGGAGGTGAGCCATTGCGGAAAGCGGCGGGGTGAACCTGTCTTCGGCGGGACGGAAAGCGTCATGATTTTTGCCACCGGGGGCTTTTTATTCGAACGGATGGGAACGGGGCTGGCTGTCATGCCGGTTTCCTCAAGCAAAACGTTTGATTTCAAGGCTGGCGAGATAGGTTTGCGGGGCGTCCGGATCGAACACCTTGCCATCAAAGAAGGTTTCCGGACCGCGTGATGTCGAAGCCGGAATATCGGCTGCGGCAACGCCAAGTTCCTTGGCGGCTTCACGCCAGATGTCTTCGCGGTTTACCCTGCTGACCAGCGCGGCAATATCCGTGTCCGGCGCAAATTTGCCCCAGCGGATATTCTCGGTCAGGAACCATTTTTCGTGGCTCTGGAAAGGATAGGACGTGTGATCGCGCCAGAACTTCATCAGATGCGGGCTGGCTGTCTCGACACGTCCCGAACCATAGTCGTAATCGCCCTTCAACCGCCCGGCGATATCTGTTGCCGGTACATTGAACCACGCACGCTTGCCGACCATTGCAGCCAGTTCATCCTTGTTGGCGAGATCGTCCGCCCATTGCTGGGCCTCCATTACAGCCATGAGCAGTGCCTTGGTGGCATTCGGGTTTTTCTCCACCCAATCGGCACGCATGGCGAAGGACTTTTCCGGGTGCTTGGCCCAGATTTCAGCGGTATTGGCTGCGGTATAGCCGATGCCCTGATTGACGAGCTGTGCATTCCAGGGTTCACCGACACAGAAGCAATCCATGGTGCCGACCTTCATATTGGCAACCATCTGCGGTGGCGGAACGACGATGGTTTCCACGTCCTTGTCAGGGTCGATCCCACCGGCGGCGAGCCAATAGCGGATCCACAGATCATGTGTGCCGCCGGGGAAAGTCATCGCCGCCTTTGCGGCGTTGCCTTCCGCCTTCTTCTTGGCAAAGGCTTCCTTCAAAACACCCGAATTGACCCCGGCCTTCAGACCGGCATAGGCCGAGCCAACCGAAATACCCTGCGCGTCCAGATTGAGGCGCGCGAGAATGACCATCGGCAGGGGCTGATTGTTCTGGGTAACCTTGCCGGTGCTGATGAGATAGGGCATCGGCGTCAGAATATGCGCGCCGTCAATGCCGTTGCCTGCAGAACCGAGAACAAGATTATCCCGCGTTGTCCCCCATGACGCCTGCTTGACCACCTCGACATCCGGCATGCCGTGTTTGGCAAAAAGGCCCCTCTCCTTGGCGACGATCAGGGGCGACGCATCCGTCAGCGCGATAAACCCGAGTGTCGCCGTGGTGGTCTCCGGTCCGGCGCCGGCTGCATAGGCGCCGCCCGGAAGCGCAGCCTTTGCCGCGGCCAGCAGCGCCAGGGTGCCGCCTGTGCGCAGAAGCGTTCGTCTTGTCAGGCCTGTCGGCAAAATCATCTTCATCGCAATTCCCCTTTTGCAGCGCTGCTTCTGGTGCAGCTTGAGCCATAAAAAAACGCCGCTGGATGAAGTGCATTCACCCTGTCTGGTGAATGAACTCGTCCAAGCGACGTCTGTGTCTTTGAAAGCATCCGATGGCGATGCTCGCGGTTCCTGTCTTCGTTGACGGAACAATTCTTATAAAAGCAATAAATGTGCCAATTGCGGCATATAATTATAAGTCACTGTAATCAATACGTATTTTTGTATCTCCGATATTTTTGCTGAACTCAATTGAAGAGAGGCGCAGCTGAAATAAGCAGACCAGCAATCAAATCAGCTCAATTATTGTGCAGAGCACAAATTCTGCTCATCAGGTTTCGTCCCGGGTTGGGACCGGATTTTCAAGATTGTGGACATGAAATCCCCTGAGATAGGCCGGGATATCACGGGGATCGAATATGGCCCCGTCAATAAACCCGTCTTCGCGATCGCCACCCTCCACACGCATATCGTCTGACGGTATGTCCAGGCGGGGTCCGAGCGCATTGCGGTATAGATCAGGGCGGAAGGCGGTCGCGACCCTCTCCTGTTTTTCCCGGGAATGCTCGACCTGTCCCCATCGGATCATCTGGCTGAATATCCATTGCGCCTGACTGACCCACGGGAAGTTTGCACCATCGCGATGGAATGAAAAATAGTCGGGGACCGTTCGCTCGTGCCCGTCCGGATCGGTGGTGAACTTGCCCAGCAGAACCCGGTGCAGGATGTCCTCCGGCGCATCGATATAACGCGGCTCGGCCAGAACCTGCGCCAGCGCGCGGCGATTATCCGGCACATCGCACCACGCAGCTGCTCGATCCAGCGCAACGATAAGCCTCGCCAGTGTTTCACTATTTTTGTCTGCCCATTCCGGACGCACGCCAATGACCTTCTCCGGGCTGGACGGCCAGATATCTTCCTTGACGGCAACAATTCTTCCAACTTCGCGGGCAACGGCCACCATGTTCCATGGCGCGCCCACGCAGAAGCCATCGATGGCTCCGGCCGACAGGGCATCCGATGTCATTGGCGGTGGTACGACCACCAGCTTGACATCGCGATCCGGGTGGATGCCGCCAGCCGCCAACCAATAGCGCAGCTCATAATTATGCGATGAAAACGGATAGGTCGTACCGAGCACAGGCAATGGCTCGCCCCGCACCTTTATGTCGTCAATCACCAGCTTCAGGGCTTCGGCATTGGCAAGCGCACCCTCATCCCCGGCCAAATCTGCAAGCGCCTGCATACGGCGATACAGGTTAACCGACAAGGTGATGGCATTGCCGCCCCGGCCAAGCGTGAAAGGCGTGACGACAGGCGAAGGGTTTGACCCGAGTCCCAAGGCGGACGCGACCGGCATGGGCGCCAGCATGTGAGCGACATCAAACTGCCGGAAGGCCAACCGATCCCGGATATTGGCCCAGGAAACATCCTTCACAAGCTCAAGCTGAATGCCTTCGCGCGCCGCAAATCCGAACTCGGCCGCCGCGATGAGAACGGAAGCATCGACAAGAGGAATGAATCCGGCCCTGACAACGCGGGCACCTTCGCTGCGGACCGCCGATGGCGCCGCAAGGCCACCTCCCATGCCCTGGCCATTGTCCATCCGGATAAAACTCACGGCCAACCTCTCTTTCTAGCTTCCAAGCATGGCAGCGGCCATGACGACGCTTTGTGCAATGTCGGAAAGCTTCTTCTTCTCGTTCATGGCTGTCTGTCGCAGCAGCGCATAAGCCTCGCCTTCCGATATCCTGCGCGATTTCATCAAAATCCCCTTGGCGCGCTCGATGACCTTGCGCTCTTCCAGAGCGCTTTTTGCCTCGGCCAGTTCCTGTTGCAGGCGGCTGAACGCCTTGAAGCGGCTGACCGCCATATCGAGAATGGGTTTGACGCGTTCCTTTTTCAAACCGTCAACGACATAGGCGGAAACGCCGGCATCCACGGCAGCCTCGATGGACGACGTATCGGAGCTGTCGACAAACATGGCGATCGGCTTGCGCACGGAACGGCTGAGCTGGAACAGATGCTCCAGCATGTCACGGTTGGGGGTCTCGATATCGATCACGATCACATCGGGTTGAATCTGCTCGATCTGCCGGGCAAGACCAGCGATATCATGCAGAACAACCACACGATCATGCCCCGCCTCCCGCAAACCCTCTTCGATAATGGAAGCGCGGATGCGGTTTTCGTCAAAGACCATGATCGAAAGCGGTGCGGACATGCCTCAATTTTGCGCATGCACTCAAATTGTGCAATGCTACATTAAGACACATCGCCAAAAGTATGTGGACGGCCGCTTCGCGCCCGAAACGGCCGTCCATATTGCGATGGATCAAGCCTTGAAAGCGGCTCTCGGCAATTCCGACAGCACTTCTGCCCTGTTGCCGCGCATGATGACAATCTCCTCGAGGCGAAGGCCAAACTTGCCGTTGAGGTAAATCCCCGGCTCGATCGAGAACACATGCCCGTCTTCAAGAATAGCCTCGGATGTCGCGGTGATATAGGGCGGCTCGTGAACGTCGATCCCCATGCCATGGCCGGTCCGGTGCAGGAAGTATTCGCCGTAGCCCGCCTGCGTGATGACATCGCGCGCTGCTTTGTCGACTTCCTTGGCGGCAACACCGGGCTTGGCCGCGGCCAGCGCCGCCTTGACGGCCGCATCGAGAACCGCATGCACCTTGTCGAAATCTTCAGGCGTTTCACCGCAGACGGCAACTCGGGTCATGTCGCTCGGATAGCCATCACTGCGCCCGCCAATGTCGATCAACACAGCTTCGTTGGCCTTCAGCACGCGCTCACCGGTGTGATGGTGCGGATACGCACCATTTTCACCGAAACAGACGCTGGTGAATTCCGGCTTGGCATTGTTTGCCTTGTAGTAATCCCTGACAACACCGGCAATCTCGAGCTCGGTCACACCGGGCTTCAACGCGGCGAAAGCAGCACGCATCGCACCGTCATTGATGAGCGCATTGGCCTTGAGCGCGGCATATTCCGCGTCGTCCTTGCGGGCGCGCAGATAGCCGACAGTGTCGTTGAGGAAGGTGCGGGTGGCACCCGGCAGCGCATCGATCACGAGCAGGGCAAAATCCGCGCGCATCGTCTCGTCAAGCGCGATCCTGATACCCTGTTTTGTCCCCACCACATCTTTCAGCACGGCAGCAAGTGCCGTATCAGGACCCTCACCATCCGTCCATGGATAGAAAGGCAGATCCGTATGCTGGCGCGAACTGTCGGCATTGAGAGACGGCATCAGTATCCCGGCGTGATCCTTGCCGACAAACAGCATGACCGGCCGTTCGTCCCCATGGGGCGAGAGCCCGGCAAGCCAGACCATGTGCGAGGAAGGACCGACGACGACAAGATCGGTTCCGGTTTCAGCCATGCGCTCCCGCAGGCGCGCCATCCGAAGTTCAGACATTTCATTATTCCCGTTGTTATGGAGGACGAATATTGGCCGCCCGGCGATGCGGGCGACCTTTAAAGAGTTCCGGTCAGTTCTTCTTCACGAGGCGGTAGAAGACGAAATCCGAGGTTGCACCGTTCACATAGCCCGAAACATTCTTGGCGAGCGCAACCTGTGTTGCCGCCTGGAACATGACAATGATGGGCGATTTCGCCTGCACCTGCTTCTGCAAATCAACATACATTTGGTTGCGCTTGGACTGGTCGGCTTCCGCGCGCGCCGCCTTTGTTTCGGCATTGAGTTCTGCAGGTACCGCCCAGCCGTTGCGCCATGTGGTTGTCGACTGGTAATTGCCGTCCGAATTGTCCTCGTTGAAGGCAAACGCCTTGGCGTTTGAATCCGGGTCCATGAAATCTGGACCCCAATAGAGCAGCATGGCTTCATGGGTGCGGGCACGGTATTTGGTGATGACCTGGCTGCCCGTCCCCGGAATAATGTTGAAGTTGATCCCTGCCTCTGCAAAGCCCGCCTGCAGCGACTGAGCCATGTCGGTAAACGGCGTCGAGTTGATCACATCAAGCGTGACATTGATCGGTGTCTTGACACCCGCATCGGCAAGGATTTTCTTCGCCTTGGCAGGATCATATGTATAGGGCGTGTCATCCAGCGATCCGGGAAAACCCGCTGGCCAGAAAGCCTGATGCACCTGCATTTGCCCCTTGAGGAACGAGTCCGTCATACCCTTGTAATTGACAAGGTAGCGCGCGGCTTCCCAGATTGCCGGGTTGGTCAGCGCCTCATCCTTCTGGTTCAGGCTGAGGAAATGCACGGCCGCCTGCGGATAGGTCTCCACATTGACCGTACCCTTGGTCGAAAGGCTGGCGACCTGATCCGGCGTCAGGTTCTTGGCAATGTCCACATCGCCGGATTCGAGCAGCAGCTGCTGGGTCGCTGCTTCAGCCACATGGCGGATGATGACTGATTTCATCGCCGGTGCTCCGGCAAAATAGTTCGGATTGCCCGCAAGGTTGATGATCTCGGCCGGACGGAATGCTTTCAGGACAAAGGGGCCTGTACCGGCTGAATTCGCCTTTAGCCAGCCATTGCCCATGTCGCCATTGGCTTCGTGGCCCTGCACCGTCACGGCATCGATGATCGAGGCCGGGCGGGCGGCAAGCACGTTCAACACAAAGGCGGACGAGAAATCCCCATCATATTTGACGACGACCTTGTTGCCCGATGCGGTGACCATCTTGTCGATATTTTCCGGCGTCCAGCCAAGCTGTGCGAGGATGAATGCAGGAGCCTTGTTGAGACCGATGACACGCTTCCAGGAATAGACCACATCTTCCGCACGCAACGGGTTGCCGGATGTGAATTTCACGCCGTCCCGCAGCGTGAAGGCAATAGTCTTGGCGGCATCATCGACCACCCATTCGGTCGCCAGACCCGGCGCCAGTGTCTTCACGTCGGGCGCATCATATTGCACCAGGCGGTCATAGGTCTGCGTCACATATTCACCTGACGTAAACTCGTAGGCCTCGGCCGGATCGATACTGACGATATCGTCGATATTCTGGGCCACAACAAGTGCATTACCCGGTGTTGCCGCATGGGTGGGCGGCGCTGCCGATGCGATCATGGAAGCGGCCAGCAGTGCCGCCTTGAACAGTTTCATTCTTCATTCTCCTCTGGATTGTTCTTGTTGTTGGGTTTTTTTGTTGAAGGTTTTAGAGCCGGGGCCGGAACACGGGCAATGTCCCAGTCCATAGAACCCGCGCCGTTTTATCGGTGTCATTCCACCAGGCATGGGGCCGATTGCCGCGAAAATGCAGACTGTCCCCGGCCGATATCACCACTTCCTCGTCATCGAGCCTGTGGGTGATGGCACCCTCAAGCACGTAGAGGATTTCTTCGCCTTCGTGGCTAACCGTTTCGGAACGATAACCTGCCGGTATGTGCATGATGACGGACGAGAGGACGTTCCCGGCAAAATCCGCAGCGATCTGTTCGTAGACAATGGAGGAACCATCGACCGAAAACTTCTGCCGCTCGCCCTGGCGGGTCAGCGCATCTTCCGCCGTGGGTGTGGCGATAAAATAATCCACCCCGACGTCGAGGCTGCGTGCAATCTGCGCAAGCGTTCCCAGCGACGGTGTGGCATGATCACGTTCGACCTGGCTGAGATACCCGACGGAGATGCCCGCAGCGTCGCAGATTTCCTGCAATGTCATCTGCAATTGACGCCGGCGTGCCCGGATCATGGCCCCTACCTTGGGCTGTGGTGCAGCGTCACGAAGTTCGGAAGTCATGGCTGATTCCAGTCTTAGTAAAATTTCTTTGATCTAAGCAAAATTTTTTGTATGGTCCAAGCAGAATCTTCGGCGGGTTCGGGCCGCACCTGAATTTCAGACCGGGGATCTATGGGAACAGTCGACAAGCATGGGTCACCCCGTGTGTCAAAAGGGGAAGGCTCTGGATTTGGCATTCGAATCCGAAACACTCGCAGACATTGCCGCCAAGCCGGTCAGGCGGCGAAGCTTCCGCAAGAGCCGTGGCGCCCGTTTGCTGCTGGGGCTCGCCGGGTTCATCATCTCCGTGCTCATCACCTTCCTCGGGCTTCTGGCAATCACCTTCTTCATCGGTCGCGTCGTTCCCATCGACCCGGTTCTGGCAGTCGTGGGTGACCGGGCACCGCGCGCTGTCTACGAGGCGGCACGGATACAGATGGGGCTGGATCAACCGGCTTCCATCCAGTTCATCCACTATGTCGGTTCGGTCCTGTCGGGTGATCTCGGCACATCGGTGTCGACAGGCAAGCTCGTTCTCGACGACCTGAAACGCGTCTTTCCGGCAACCCTTGAAATGGCAACCCTCGGCATCATCATCGGCGTCCTGCTGGGTGTCCCCATGGGGGTCTATGCGGCAAGCCGCCGGGGTAGCCTTGTTGATCAGGCCATCCGTGTGATCGGGCTTTTGGGCTATGCGGTGCCCGCCTTCTGGCTCGGTCTCGTCGGTCTTGCCGTGTTCTATGCGCGCTTGAAATGGGTTGCCGGACCGGGGCGGCTGGATATTTTCTACGATGGCCTCGTCGACCCGGTCACTGGGATCGTGCTGATCGACAGCCTGCTTGCCGGTGAAACCGAGATCTTCTTCAATGCACTCTGGCATCTGGCACTGCCCGCCTCCGTGCTCGGGTTCTTCAGCCTTGCCTATATTGCGCGCATGACGCGTTCCTTCATGCTCGACCAGCTGTCGCAGGAATATGTGACGACCGCGCGCGTCAAGGGCGTCCCGGAGCGGCTGGTCATCTGGCGCCATGCCTTCCGTCCCATTCTTGTTCCCTTGATCACCGTAATCGGCCTTTCCTATGCAGGCCTGCTGGAGGGCTCGGTGATGATCGAGACGATCTTCTCCTGGCCGGGCATCGGCAATTACCTGACCGTGGCGCTGCTCAATGCCGACATGTCCGCCGTTCTCGGAGCCACGCTGGTGATCGGCGCCGTCTTCATCGGCATCAACAAGATTTCCGACGTGCTCTACCGCGTCCTCGATCCCCGTGCGCGTTAGGAGCTCTTGATGGCAAACGTCCACAGCTGGCTGATTGATGACAGCCCTGCCTCGCGCCTGCAGGCCCGGCTCGGTCGCCTCTACCGGATATGCGGCGCCCTTTCGCGCAATCCTCTGGCTGCCATCGGCGCGATCATCATTATGGTGCTGATCCTGACGGCAATCTTCGCACCCCTGATCGCAACCCATGATCCACTGAAGCAGGATCTGGCGCAGCGCCTTTTGCCGCCCGGCGGTATCAACTGGATGGGCACCGACGAACTGGGCCGGGATATCTGGTCCCGCGTTGTCTACGGCGCACGCATCACCCTTGTCATCGTCGTGCTGGTCGCGGTTCTGGCAGCACCGGCCGGACTGATCATCGGTGCCATATCAGGCTATTTCGGCGGATGGATTGACCGTATTCTCATGGGCGTCACCGATATTTTTCTTTCGATGCCAAAACTCATTCTGGCACTGGCGCTCGTCGCTGCTCTTGGACCCGGCATCGAGAATGCCATCATTGCCATCGCCATCACCTCATGGCCCGGCTACGCCCGCATCGCCCGCGCGGAAACGCTCACCTTCAAGAACGCTGAATTCATTTCCGCCATCCGCCTGCAGGGCGCATCATCCCTGCGGGTCATTCTCGGCCATGTCCTGCCACTGTGCACCTCATCGATGATCGTGCGTGTGACGCTCGATATGGCCGGCATCATCCTGACGGCTGCGGGTCTCGGCTTCATTGGCCTTGGGGCGCAACCTCCCCTTCCCGAATGGGGCGCGATGATCGCGCGTGGCCGCTCGTTCATTCTCGACCAGTGGTGGGTTGCCACCATGCCGGGCTTTGCCATCATCATTGTCAGTCTCGGCTTCTGCTTTCTCGGAGACGGCCTGCGCGATGTCCTTGATCCCAAGAGTGGAGAACAGCGTTGAATACGCCCCTGCTCGAGATCGAAAACCTGCGTGTCTCCTTCCCCACGCACAAGGGCGCTATCGACGTGGTGCGAGGTGTCTCCTTCACGCTTGGCCGCGAACGGCTCGGCATTGTCGGCGAAAGCGGCTCGGGCAAATCGATGACCGGGCGTGCAATCCTCAAACTCATCCGCGCACCGGGAACGATCCGTGCGGACACGTTCCGTTTCGACGGGATCGATCTGCTCAGCCAGTCGGAAAGGGCAATGCGCAATATTCGCGGCGCCCGCATCTCCATGGTGATGCAGGACCCCAAATTCTCGCTCAACCCCGTCATGACCGTGGGCGAGCAGATTGCCGAAGCACTGCAAACCCACCAGCGCCTGCCGCGCCGGGAAACCCGTCAGCGTGTGCTTGCAATGCTGGATGCTGTGCGCATTGATGATCCCGAACGCGTCGCCAGCCTCTACCCGCACGAAATTTCCGGCGGCATGGGACAGCGGGTGATGATCGCCATGATGCTTATCCCCGAGCCCGATCTTCTGATCGCCGACGAGCCAACCTCGGCCCTCGACGTTTCGGTGCAGGCACAGGTTCTGGATATCATCGACGAGCAGGTCAAACGCAAAGGCATGGGCCTGATCTTCATCAGCCACGACCTCAACCTCGTGTCGAGTTATTGTGACCGTATTCTGGTGATGAACACCGGCAAGATCGTCGAGGAATGCAAGGCGGGCGAATTGCGCAACGCCGTGCATCCTTATACGCGCGGGCTGATTGCCGCCATTCCTCGGCTTGATGAAACGCGTGATGAACTGCCCGTTCTCGACCGCAGCGCATGGGTGGCACAATGATCGCGCTTTCCCTCACGGATCTCGATATTTCCTATGGCGAGACGCAGATCACCCACGGCATCAGCCTCGACATCGCGGAGGGTGAAAGCTTTGCGCTGGTCGGCGAAAGCGGTTCCGGCAAGTCAACGGTCCTGAAGGCGATTGCCGGGCTTGCTCCGCAATGGACCGGCTCAATGACCGCTTTCGGCCAACCACGCAGCCACGGCATCGACCAGCATTTCGCCCGGCATTGCCAGATGGTGTTTCAGGACCCCTACGGCTCGCTGCATCCGCGCAAGACCGTCGATGCCATCCTGAGCGAACCACTGGCCATCCATGGTATCGGCAATCAGAACGGCAGGGTCGAAGACATTCTTATGGCGGTAGGGCTCGATCGCAAATTCCGCTTCCGCTATCCGCACCAACTATCCGGCGGTCAGCGCCAGCGCGTGGCCATCGCCCGCGCACTGATGCTTGAACCCAAGCTTCTGCTGCTGGACGAGCCGACCTCGGCGCTTGATGTCTCTGTTCAGGCTGAGATTCTCAACCTGCTGAAGCGTCTGCGCCGCGAACAGAACCTCACCTTCCTCATGGTGACCCATAACCTGCCCGTCGTATCGTTTCTCTGCGACCGCCTGGCGGTGATGCGCCATGGACGGATCGTTGAAATAGCCGATGTGACCGAACTCAAGCGCGGTGCGCTCAAGCAAACCTATTCGCGGGAACTGATGGATATCAGCGTCGCGCATGCCGGTTGAAATTGACATTCCCAAGGAAATGAAAATGACACATGATGAAATAGCAACTGCATTGGCCGAGTTTGATGCACGCATTGCCAATGATACGCAGGCTGATGGACCCTGGCAGGCGCTGCAAGTGCTCTCACAAAAGCTGATCGGCGCGAAATTGTTCACCATCATGACCGTCGACATGAAGAACGAGCTGGCCCGCCGCGAATACACCTCCGATGCCGAGAGCTATCCGGTGTCCGGCACCAAGCCGATCCACTACGACCGCTGGTTCGACACGGTGCACAAGGACAGGCAGTCATTCGTTGCCAATACGATTGCCGACATTGCCACCGTGTTTTCCGATCATGAAACGATCTGGGCGCTCGGTTGCGGCTCGGTCATCAACATTCCCGTGGTGATTGCAGGCGAGCTGCTCGGCACCGTCAATTGCCTTGATGTCGAACACCACTACACGCCGGAACGGGTCGAGCGCTCCAAGCTGCTGGCCATTCCGGCCAAGTTGGCATTTCTTGCAGCCAGCAAGGCAGCATAGGAACCATCCAGTCATTCCTGCCCGAGTAATCAGCGGGCAGGAATGACGGCCGTTGCCTCGATCTCAATCAGGGCGCGGTCTTCCAGCAGGGCAACAACCTGTACCAGGGTCATGGCCGGATAGTGCCGGCCGAAGACACGGCGGTAAGCTTCGCCCAACCGCTTCTGTTCCGCCACGTAGGTCTTCTTGTCGGTGATGAACCACGTCAGCCGTACGAGATCGGTCGTCTCAGCACCCGCACTTGCCAGCACATCGGCAATGTTGCGCATGGCCTGCTCGGCCTGCTCAACGAAATCATCGGTCTCGAACATCTGGTCCTTGGTCCAGCCGATCTGTCCGCCGACAAAGATGACCTTCCCCTCGGCTGCCATACCGTTCGAATATCCCTTTGCCGCTGGCCAGCCCTGCGGATGTATGATCTCTGCCATTCCGGTTTCCTACCTGATTTCTCTTTGAGCCGCGTCCTGTGCCTGACGCTATTGCTGATATGCCTTGCGCAATTGAAAACGCTGTATTTTCCCCGTAGCCGTCTTCGGCAGCGCATCGAGGAATTTGATGGAGCGTGGATATTTGTACGGCGCTATGACCTGTTTGACGTGGTCCTGCAAGCGCTTGACCGTTTCGTCACCGGCCGCAACATCGGCCCGCAGCACGACATGGGCCTGGACGATCTGGCCGCGCTCCTCGTCGGGAGCGCCAATGACAGCACATTCGCTGACATCGGGATGAGCGAGCAATGCCGCCTCCACTTCCGGACCGGCAATGTTGTAACCGGCAGAGATAATCATGTCGTCGGATCGGGCGGCAAAATGGAAATAGCCATCCTCGTCCTCAAAGAAGGAGTCGCCGGTCAGGTTCCAGCCGTCGCGCACATAATTCGTCTGGCGTTTGTCCGCCAGATAGCGGCAGCCAATGGGCCCGCGTACAGCAAGCCTGCCAATCTCGCCGCGCGGCATTTCCTGCATCGCCTCATCGACGATAACGGCCTGATAACCGCTGACCGGCTTGCCCGTCTTGCCCGGCCCCGAATCCTCCAGCCGATTGCTGATGAAGATGTGCAGCATTTCCGTTGCACCGATGCCGTCCAGCAGCGGCTTTCCCGTCTTCTGCATCCATGCTTCGTAGATAGGCGCCGGCAGTGTCTCGCCCGCCGACACTGCAATCCGCAGCGAGGAAAGGTCGGCGCCCTCGTTCATCGCCTGCAGCATGACCCGATAGGCGGTCGGCGCCGTGAAGCTGATCGTTGCCTTGTAAGTCTCGATGATGTCGATCATCTTGGGCGGGGTTGCCTGTTCCAGCAGGGTCGCCGCTGCGCCGAACCGCAGGGGAAAGATAGCCAGTCCACCAAGACCGAAGGTGAAGGCGAGTGGCGGCGATCCCACGAATATATCATCGGGGCGAACACCCAGCACTTCCTTCGCATAGCCATCGGCGATGATCAGAAGATCGCGGTGAAAATGCATCGTCGCCTTTGGCTCGCCCGTGGTGCCCGATGTGAAGCCAAGCAGCGCAACATCGTCACGGCCGGTCCTCACCGCCTCGAAACGCACGGATTTGTCGAGCGCGATCCGGTCCAGTTCCGCCTCGTGATTGGCCGTGCCGTCAAAGCCGACAACGCGTTTGAGGAATTGGCTTGTTTTCGCGCAGGTTTCCATGTCTTCCAGCAGACGCGTGTCGCACAAAGCAAGGGATATCTGCGCCTTGTCGACAATCTGGGTGAGTTCGCCGACCCGCAGCATCGGCATGGTATTGACGACGACGGCACCGACCTTCGTCGCCGCCAGCCAGCAGGCAACCATGGCCGGATTGTTGGCGGAGCGGATGAGAATACGGTTACCCGACTCAACGCCGTAATTTTCCACCAGCGCATGGGCGATGCGGTTGGTCCAGTCTGTCAGTTCCTTGTAGGTCCGGCGGCGGCCATTGCCGATCAGCGCCGTATTGTCACCGAAACCCTTGGCCACCATCGCGTCGGTCAGTTCCACGGCAGCGTTCAGCCATTCCGGGTACTGGAAATTATCCATCAGCAGTTCCGGCCATTCCTCGAACGGAGGAAGATTATCCCGCGTAAAGTGATCCGTATGCGCCGATGGTCCCAACATTCGCTTTATCCCCTTGCAAGTTCATGCCTTGCGATGATTATTTTTTGTACGTCCGACGCACCTTCATAGATGCGCAATGCCCTGATTTCCCGGTAGAGGCGCTCGACGACACTGCCTTTGCGCACGCCATCGCCGCCATGAATCTGAACCGCCTTGTCGATCACGCTCTGCGCGCGGTCCGTGGCATAGAGCTTGGCCATAGCGGCTTCCCGGCTGACCCGTTCAGCGCCGCTGTCCTTCAGCCACGCCGCCCGGTAGACCAGCAGCGCGGCCGCATCGATATCCAGCGCCATATCGGCAATATGCCCCTGCACCATCTGCAACTCGGACATCGGCGCACCAAAGAGGTGGCGGCCATTGGCCCGCTTGACCGCTTCCTCGAGCGCCCGGCGGGCAAAACCCAGAGCGGCCGCAGCCACAGTCGAGCGGAAAACATCAAGCACCGACATGGCAATGCGGAAGCCCTGCCCCGGCGAACCGATCAGCGCGGATGCCGGTATCCGGCAATTGTCGAAGACCAGCCGCGCCAGCGGATGCGGCGCGATAACTTCAAGACGTTCGGCAATGATCAGGCCCGGCGTATCCGCAGGGACGACGAAAGCAGAAATGCCCTTGGCACCCTCCCCCTCGCCGGTGCGGGCAAACACCGTATAGACGTCGGCAATGCCTCCATTGGAAATCCAGGTCTTTTCGCCGTTGAGGACAAAACTGTCCCCATCACGCACGGCCGACAATTCAAGATTGGCGACGTCGGATCCAGACTGCGGCTCACTGAGTGCGAAGGCTGAAAGCGCCTTGCCTGCCCGCGTTTTCGCGAGCCACTCCTGCTTCTGCATATCGCCTCCAAACAGGGAGAGCGCGCCGGTGCCGAGCCCCTGCATGGCAAAGGCAAAATCCGCCAGACCGTCATGCCGCGCCAGCGTTTCACGAATGATGCAAAGGCTGCGCACGTCGAGCTTGCCACCGGCAACAGGATCAACTGCAGTGTGTTTGAGAAGACCGGCCTCTCCAAGCTTGGCAACCAGCCCTCGGCAGGCATCATCGACATTCTCGTGATCAATGTGACCTGTATTGTCGGTGGCCCATTGCTCCACCTCATCGGCAAGCTGGCGATGGATATCATCGAAGAAAGGCCATGAAAGGAAGCTGCGATCAATCATCTCAATCGCCCTTGAACACAGGGATCTGATGCGCAACGAAGGCATCATAGGCCCGCTGGAAATCCTGGGTCTGCATGCACAGGGCCTGCGCCTGGGCTTCCGCCTCGATGGCCTGATCGATCGACATGGACCATTCCTGGTTCAGCATCGTCTTGGTCATCATATGGCCGAATGTCGGCCCGTCGGCGAGCCGCCTCGCCAGTTTCAGCGCCTCGTCGTCCAGCGCTTCCGCATCGACAATGCGGTTGTAAAAGCCCCAACGCTCGCCCTCTTCGGCGGACATGCTGCGCCCGGTGTAAAGCAGCTCAGCTGCCCGACCCTGACCGATGATCCGTGGCAGGATGGCACAAGCACCCATATCGCAGCCGGCAAGTCCGACGCGCGTGAAAAGAAATGCGGTTTTGGCTGCGGGCGTTGCAAGACGCAAGTCAGACGCCATGGCGATGATGGCTCCGGCCCCCACGCACACACCGTCTACGGCAGCGATAACAGGCTTGCCGCAATGCACGATGGCCTTGACCAGATCCCCCGTCATGCGGGTGAATTCGAGCAGGCTCTTCATGTCCATCTTCAGGAGCGGTCCGATAATGTCATGCACATCGCCGCCCGAGCAGAAATTGCCACCATTGGAGCCGAAAACCACAGCCTTGATGTCATCCGCATAGACGAGCGCGCGAAAACAGTCGCGCAGCTCGGCATAGCTGTCGAACGTCAGCGGGTTCTTGCGCTCCGGCCGGTCGAGCGAGACCACAGCAATGCCGTCTGTGACACGCCATTTGAAATGGGTCGCCTTGTAGTTTGCCATCTCACGCATCGTGTTCCCCCTCGCTGTACAGTCCTTGCGCATGCTCGATTGTATCCAGCGTGGCGAGAAGCCCGGCCGAAATATCCGTCGGCAGACTGCCGAAAATCTCGTTGATCCAGAGCTCATGGGCGGCCGCCATCCGGGCGAACTCATCCCGGCCCCGCTGCGTCAGCCGGACCAGCATGGCGCGTTTGTCGCCCGCAACAGGCACCCGCAGCACCGCGCCATCTGACACAAGCCGCTCGATAATGCCGGTGACATTGCCGTTGGAAACCCTGAGCGCCGAGGAGAGCTCGCTCATTTTCAGCCCTTCCTCGAAGCGGTAGAGCGCCGCCATGACATCGAAACGCGGCAGGGTCGTATCGAACTCGACCCGCAGGTTTTCGCGCACGACCGCCTCGACGTGTTTGGTGGCCTTGAGCATTTTCAGCCAGACGCGCAGGCTCTGTTTCACGCGCTCGGGCTCCGGTTTGCGGGAGGCGGATGGACTGGTCTTGCTGCTCATATTTCGCCTCCTGAAACGGATATTGCCTGCCCTGTGACCGAGCCGGAATGCGGCCCGCACAGCCAGAGCACCGTCTGCGCAATCTCCTGCGGCTGGATCAGCCGTTTCTGCGGATTGGATGCAACAAGCGCGGCAACGGCGTCCGCATGGCTCTTGCCGGTTTTCTGCATGATGGTTTCAATCGAACGCTCGAGCATGGGCGTCTCGGTGAAGCCGGGACAGACAGCATTGACTGTCACCCCGGATTTCGCCAGTTCCAGTGCCAGCGACTGCACCAGCCCGATCACGCCGTGCTTGGCTGCGGCATAGGCCGCCACATAGGGATACCCCTTCAGGCCCGCCGTTGAAGCGATGGCAATCAGCCGCCCGCCATTCTTCGCCAGCATGTCCGGCAATCCATGCTGGAAGGTCAGGAACACGCCGGTGAGGTTGAGGTCGATCTGGCTTTTCCATGTTGCAAGGTCAAGCTTCTGGAATGGCGTGCTGATGGCCGACCCGGCATTGGCTATGGCGATATCAAGTGGACCAACATTGCTGCGGATACGATCAAATAGCTGGCGGGACGAGCCTTCATCAGTGACATCGACGACGATCGGAATAATGCGTTCTGATTGTGCCGCTATCTCATTCAAGGCATCCATCCGGCGCCCCGCGATCACCACCCGGGCTCCCTCATCAGCCAAGGCAAGCGCGATTGCAGCGCCAACCCCGGAACCGCCGCCGGTGACCAATGCGACTTTGCCTTGGAGTGACCGTGTCATCTACGCGCCCTCGATGGGAGCGATGACTTCGGCTCGCTCAGCCAGCCGGTACATCTGGTCGCGTCCGGGATAATAGGGTTTTGGCCAGGCCACGCCCTTGTCACCCAGCGCCACGGCCGCATGCAGGGTCCAGTACGGATCGGCCAGATGCGGGCGGGCAAGGCAGACAAGATCGGCACGGCCCGCCAGCAGGATGGAATTGGCATGATCCGGCTCATAGATATTGCCGACGGCCATGGTTGCCATACCCGTCTCGTTGCGGATGCGGTCCGAGAAAGGCGTCTGGAACATGCGGCCATACACCGGCTTGGCGTCTATCGAGGTCTGTCCGGCCGACACATCGCAGATATCGACACCCGCCTCCTGCAATAACCGCGCGATATCAACGGCATCCTGCGGAGTAATGCCTTTCTCGCCTACCCAGTCATTGGCGGAAATGCGCATGGATATCGGTTTTCCCGACGGCCAGACGAGACGTACCGCCCGGAATATCTCCAGGGGATAGCGCATGCGGTTTTCCAGAGACCCGCCATAGGCGTCCGTGCGGTTGTTCATGACGGGTGTTATGAACGACGACAGCAGATAGCCGTGCGCCGCATGGATTTCCAGCATGTCGAAACCGGCCCGGTCAGCCATTTCGGCCGATGCCACGAACTGGTCCCGCACACGATCCATGTCCGCGCGGCTCATCGCGGTGGGGATCTGGTTGTCCGCTGACCATGGCAGATCGGACGCTGAAAGAACCGGCCAGTTGCCGTCAGGCAGAGGCACGTCCGTTCCCTCCCATCCAAGGCGTGTCGATCCCTTCGCCCCGGAATGGCCAAGCTGGCAGCTGATCTTCGCTTCGGTTTCCGCATGGATGAAATCGACAATCCGCTTCCATGCCGCTTCGTGCTCCGGCGTATACATGCCGGTGCAGCCGGGCGTGATCCGCCCTTCCGGACTGACGCAGGTCATCTCGATGGTGACCAGACCCGCACCGCCCTTGGCGCGCTCGCCATAATGCACGAGATGCCAATCACCTGGTGTTCCGTCAACGGCCTTGTACTGCGCCATGGGCGAGACCACGATGCGGTTCTTCAATGCCATGTCGCGCAGCTTGAAGGGTGCAAACATCGGTGCGCGCTGCGTTCCCCTCTTCGCCCCGGACTTTTCCTGAAACCACGCTTCGGCGCTTCCCAGCCACGTCCTGTCGCGCAGCCGCAGGTTCTCATGGCTGATGCGCTGGGAACGCGTCAAAAGCGAATAGTTGAACTGAACAGGGTCAAGATCGAAATAGCGCTCGACCTCCTCGAACCATTCGAGCGAATTGCGCGCTGCCGACTGCAGGCGCAGTACCTGAAGCCGCCGTTCGTCCTCGTACTTGGCAAATGCGTCCTGAACGGACTTTTCCGTGTGGAGATAATTGGCAAGGGCAATCGCGCTTTCCAGCGCCAGCTTCGTGCCGGAACCAATGGAGAAGTGTGCGGTGGCTGCCGCATCGCCAAGCAGGACCACGTTGTCATGGGACCATTTTTCGCACAGCACGCGCGGGAAACTGATCCAGGCGGAACCTCTGATATGGTTGGCATTGGTCATCAGCGCGTGACCGTCAAGGTATTTGGCGAAAATCCGCTCGCAGACTGCGATCGACTCCTGCTGGCTCATGGCGCCAAAGCCGAATTTATCCCAGGTTTCCTGACTGCATTCGACGATGAAGGTCGCCGTATCAGCATCGAACTGGTAGGCATGCGCCCAGAGCCAGCCGTGTTCGGTTTCCTCGAAGATGAACGTGAAGGCGTTGTCGAATTTCTGGCGTGTGCCAAGCCAGACGAACTTGCATTTGCGTGTATCGACCTCTGGCTTGAAGTGCGTCGCAAATGTTGAGCGGGCACGCGAATTCAACCCGTCAGCGGCAACAACCAGATCGTAATCCTGCGCAAGCGCGGCGATGTCTTCAACAGATGTTTCAAACTGCAGCGTTACGCCAAGTTCCCGTGCTCGGTTCTGCAGCAGCATCAGCAGCGTCTTGCGCCCGATGCCGCAAAAGCCGTGGCCGGTCGACACCGTTTCGGTCTGCTTGAAGTGAACGGCAATATCGTCCCAATAGGCGAAATGTTCGCGGATCGCATCGGCGCTCACGGGATCGTTGGCAGCAAGGTTGGATAGCGTTTCACTTGAGAGAACCACACCCCAGCCGAATGTGTCGTCGGCCTTGTTGCGCTCGATAACCGTGATGTCGTGGCCGGGATCGCGCAGCTTCATGCTGATCGCGAAATAGAGACCGGCGGGTCCTCCTCCAAGACAAGCGATCTTCATCAGGCACACTCCCGTTTGACCTTGCTCATGGTGTCACCGCATCAAAATAATTTCAAGCATGAAATTTCAAGCTTGAATAATTTCCAATTTATGGGGATAGTCAATTCAAGCGGAACAAACTGCAGGGGGGATGCGATATGGAAAACTATATCCAAACCGATGTGAAGGATGGTTACGCCATCCTGACATTGACACGCCCCGACGCACGTAATGCACTGAACACCAGCATGCTCAAACAGCTGGCAGACAGCCTTTCACGCTTTGACCGCGACCCCGAAATCCGCACCATCATCCTGACAGGCGCCGACGGCAATTTCGCGTCAGGCGCTGACATCGGCGAGATCGCCGACAAGACCGCCGTCGATGGCGTGCATGATCTGCGCCTCCATGCGTGGGACGCCATCGCCAAAGTTCGCAAGCCGCTGATTGCAGCTGTCGAGGGCTATTGCCTCGGCGGCGGATTTGAACTGGCACAGCGCTGCGACCTGATCATTGCTGCCAACAATGCCACATTCGGGCAGCCGGAAATCCGGCTCGGCCTCATTCCCGGTGCTGGCGGTGTCCAGCGATTGACATCGCTTCTCGGAAAATCCCGAGCCATGCGGCTGCTTCTGACAGGTGAAACACTCACCGGTGCCGCTGCGTTCGACTGGGGGATAGCATCGCACAGCACGCCTGCCGGAGAGAGCCTTGCGATGGCGAAGGATATCGCCGCCAAACTTGCCAAAGGCGCACCGCTTGCCCAGCAGTTCATCAAACAGGCGGTGCTGACGGCTCTGGAAGATCAGAATGCCCTGGCGCTGGAACGCCGGTCGTTCGAGCTGCTTTTGTCGACCGAAGACAAGGCCGAGGGCATTGCGGCCTTCCGCACCAAACGCCAACCCGAGTTCAGGGGGCGCTAGCGTGGACAACCCGGTCAACATCGCAGGCGTTGCCGGTGCAGGCACAATGGGCCGGGGGATCGCGCATCTGCTCGCGCGATCCGGCATAAAAACCATACTCTATGATACGCAGGAAGGTGTGGCGGCCAAGGCAAAAGCTCTCATTCTTGCCGATATCGACCAGCGTATCGCCCGCGGCAAATCCACGGAAGGTGAGCGCGACGCATGCGCCCGAAATATCAGGATTGCCGGGACCTTGCAGGATATGGCGCCTGCACATCTCGTTATCGAAGCCATCGTCGAGACGCTGGACGCCAAGGCGACGTTGTTTCAGGCACTGGAGTTGATCTGCCCAGAAAATTGTCTGCTGGCCACCAACACCTCTTCCCTTTCCGTTGAAGCCATTGCACGCACGATCCAGCATCCGCAGCGCTTTGCCGGACTGCATTTCTTCAACCCCGCACCCCTGATGAAGCTGGTGGAGGTCGTCGCGGGTCCGCAGACGGAAGCGAGCGTGACGGAGCGACTGTCCGTCCTCGTGAAAACCTTGGGAAAGCAGGCCATCGAGGTGCGTGACAGTCCCGGCTTCCTCGTCAATCGTTGCGCCCGGCCCTTTTATGGCGAAGCACTCCAGATGCTCGAAGACAGCGTTACCGACGCCGCAACCATCGACATGTGCCTCAAATCGTCAGGCGGTTTTCCGCTCGGACCATTCGAGCTGATCGATCTCGTCGGTGTGGATATCAACCTCGCCGCGACAACGTCCGTATGGGAAGGTTTTGACAAGTTGCCGCGTTTCAAACCGTCGCCTCTTCTCGAAACCATGAAGACTGAAGGCAGGCTCGGACGGAAAACCGGAAGCGGCTTTTTCACTTATCCGCGTCAGGACAATGAGCTGGCTGGCGACAGTCCCATATCCACTGTTAAGGCGCTGAAGCGGCAACTGGAAACGCGGACAGGCGTGGCGGTGCATCTCAGTGATGGGCGCACGGCCCGCGAACTGTCCATGGACAGCCGACAGCCGGTCATTGTGCTGGACCGGCAGACCGGCAATTGGCGCGGTCCCGTTTCACTTGCCTTTGCACAGCATGATCTGCGCAACGCCGACATTCAGTCCATCGCGCTTCAGGCCAAGTCATTGGGTGTTGAACTGCACGAGGTGACGGATACGCCGGGTCTCGTATTTTTGCGCGTGGCGGCCATGCTGATCAATGAAGCAGCATTCGCCTTCGGGCAGGGACTGGCCACGGCGGATGGCATCGATACGGCGTTGAAACTCGGCCTGAATTTCCGCCACGGTCCGCACGAGATGCTGCAGGCGCTGGGGATAGCAGCAATCACGAGCACGCTGGAGCGCTGCAGCACAATCCATCCTTCCGGGCGATATGATCCATGCCCGGCTTTGACCAGCTTTGCGGAGGAGCAAACAGAGCGAAGTTAGTTGGAACGGACACTTGCATCGCGGATCAATTTGGAATTGAGATGAACCATAAAAATAAGGGGAACGACGCAATGAAAAGAATAGCAGCAGCGGCATTGATGGTTGGCTTGACCTTTGCCGGTCAGGCCATGGCAGAACCCGTCAAGATCGGCATGATCACGACATTGTCCGGCGGTGGTGCAGGTCTTGGCATCGATATACGCGATGGCTTCCTTCTCGCCATCAAGGAGTCCGGCAACAAGGATATCAAGGTCATCGTCGAGGACGATGCGCAGAAGCCGGAACTCGCCGTGCAGATCGCCGACAAGATGGTCCAGAGCGAGAAAGTCGACATTCTGACGGGCATTGTCTGGTCGAACCTTGCCATGGCCGTCGTGCCTGGAGTTGTCGGCCAGGGCACGTTCTACCTGTCGACCAATGCCGGCCCGTCAGCGCTTGCCGGTGCCAACTGCAATCCCAACTATTTCAATGTGGCCTACCAGAACGACAACCTGCATGAAGCCATGGGCAACTATGCCAATACGGCAAACTACAAGAAGACCTTCATTCTTGCGCCGAACTATCCAGCGGGTACGGATGCACTGACCGGTTTCAAACGCTTCTACAAGGGCGCGCTGGCAGGCGAGCTGTACACCAAGGTCGGCCAGACCGATTATGCCACCGAGATCGCGCAGATCCGCGCATCGGGTGCCGACTCCGTCTACTTCTTCCTGCCCGGCGGCATGGGCATCGCCTTCATGAAGCAGTACTCGCAGTCCGGTATTTCCACGCCTGTCATGGGCCCCGGCTTCTCCTTCGATCAGGACGTGCTCGGTGCCATCGGCGACGCGGCCATCGGCGTGAAGAACTCGTCGCATTGGTCAAAGGATCTCGACAATGCGGCCAACAAGAAATACGTGGCCGCTTTCAAGGCCGAGTACAAACGTCTGCCCTCGCTTTATGCGACACAGGGTTATGACACGGCCAACCTGATCCTCTCGGCAGTCGCCAAGGCCAGCGTCAAGGACAAGGATGCGTTCCGCGCCGCGCTCAAGGAAGCCAAGTTCGATTCCGTCCGCGGCAAGTTCAAGTTCGGCAACAACAACCATCCGATCCAGGACATCTATGTGCGTGAAGTGATCAAGGAAGACGGCGTTCTCACCAACAAGATCGTCGCCACCAGCTTCACCGATCATCAGGATGCCTATGCGGCCAGCTGCAAGATGTGAACGACAGACGGGCGCGCGGGCGGAAAATCCGCGTGCCCCTTACACCTGTGATCGTCTCATCGGATTGGATTGAACCTTGTCGTCGGCCCTCCTCATCGAACAAGCCCTGAACGGCCTGCAGTTCGGCGTCATGCTGTTTCTGATGGCTGCCGGATTGACGCTGATCTTCGGCGTCATGGGCGTAATCAACCTTGCCCATGGCTCGCTCTATATGGTCGGAGCCTTCGCCTGTGCGGCGGTCGCGGCCTATACCGGTTCGTTCTGGCTCGGTCTGGTGGCAAGCCTCATTGCGGCAGCCGCCGCCGGAGCCATTGTCGAAGTCACCGTGATCCGGCGTCTCTACAACCGGGATCATCTGGATCAGGTTCTCGCAACCTTCGCGCTCATCCTGATCTTTTCCGAGGGCACGCGCTGGGTTTTCGGCTCCTTCCCGCTTTATCTCGATATTCCGAAAGTATTGCAGGGAGCCATAAGTCTGCCGGGCGGCGCGCAATACCAGCTCTACCGGCTTGCCATCATCGGCGCCGGTCTCGTGGTCGCCATCGGACTCTATCTCCTGATCGCAAAGACACGGCTCGGCATGCGCATCCGCGCCGGTGAATCCGATCGCGAAATGATCAGCGCGCTCGGCGTCGATATCGCTTCGCTCAACACCATTGTCTTTGCCCTTGGCGCAGCACTCGCCGGTCTGGCAGGGGCGCTTGTCGGTGCACTGCAATCGGTGCAGGTCGGCATGGGTGAACCGGTTCTCATCCTTGCCTTCGTCGTCATTGTCATCGGCGGCATCGGTTCCATCAAGGGTGCGCTGGCCGGAGCCATTCTCGTTGGCGTGGTCGACACGATGGGACGTTTTCTGCTGCCGCAGCTTTTCACCCTGTTCATGCAGCCGTCACAGGCGGCAACAGCGGGTGCGGCCATCGCCTCGATGCTCATCTATATCGTCATGGCTTTCATTCTGGCAGTGAGGCCGAAGGGTCTCTTTGCGGTCAATGCGTGAGGGGCGAAATGGCTGATCGCGAACGCCTTGTAAATATCACCCTTGCCTTGATTGTGCCGGCCTGTGCCCTTGCCGCCTATGGCATGGGCGAGCCATTCTACGTGACACTTGCAACCCGCATTGCCATTCTCGCCCTTGCCGCGACGGGACTCAATCTCGCGCTTGGCCTCGGCGGTTTGGTCTCCTTCGGCCATGCGGCTTTTTTCGGCATTGGCGGCTATGTCGCCGGTATCTTTGCCACCCATGCCTTCAACCAGATACCTCTGCTCGTGTCACCCGTCACGCTGATGGCAACCAACCAGATGCCCGTGATCTGGCTTGTGAGCGCTGTCGTCGCTGGTCTGGTTGCCTGTCTGATCGGCCTGATCAGCCTGCGCACCTCAGGCGTCTATTTCATCATGATCACCCTCGCCTTCGCGCAGATGATCTACTACTTCGCCATTTCATGGCCAGCCTATGGCGGCGAGGACGGCCTGTCCATCACCGTGCGCAATGGCTTTCCCGGCCTGAACACGCTTGATCCCCTGAATTTCTTCCTCATCGCCTATGGTCTGCTCCTGCTCGCGCTGTCCGCCTTCTCGCAGCTCAGGGACTCGCGCTTCGGCGCAGCATTGCAGGCCACACGGCAAAACGAAGTGCGGGTGGCATCCATCGGCATCCGGCCGCTGCGCATCCGGCTTGTCGCCTTCATCATTTCGGGCATGATCACTGCCATTGCGGGCGCGCTGTTTGCTGACCTCAACCGCTTCGTCGGTCCGTCCATGCTGTCGTGGAGCATGTCGGGCGAACTCATCGTGCTGATCATACTGGGCGGCACCGGCCGCCTTTTCGGGCCTGTAGCCGGAGCCATTCTGTTTGTGCTGTTCGAATTTGCCCTCGGCGGGTTGACGGAGCATTGGCAGCTCTTCCTCGGCCTCATTCTCCTCGCCGTCGTCCTGTTCGGGCGCGGTGGTCTCGTTGGTCTCCTCGCCGGGAAAGTGCGTCATGGCTGAACCCATTCTCAGTATCCGGAACCTGTGCAAATCTTTCGGCGCCCTGAAGGCAACGGACGATGTCAGCCTTGATCTCCATCCGGGCGAAATCCATGCGCTGATCGGGCCGAACGGTGCGGGGAAATCAACACTGATCCACCAGATCGCCGGGACGCTGAAACACAATAGCGGCTCGATTCATTTCATGGGTCGTGACGTCTCGGCATTGGGCGTTTCGCACCGCGCGCAACTGGGGCTGGGACGCACCTTCCAGATCTCGTCGCTGACACCGGAATTTTCGGCGCTGCGCAATGTCATGCTGGCCGTGCAGGCCAATCAGGGTTCCAGTTTCCGTTTCTGGAAACCCGTGATGGCCGATGCGTCGCTCAAGGACACCGCGCGGGATGTGCTTGACCGGGTGGGATTGCTGGAGCGGGCCGACATACCCAGCGCCGAGCTTTCCCACGGCGAGCGGCGGCAGCTGGAAATCGCCATTGCGCTGGCACTCGGTCCCAAAGCCTTTCTGCTTGACGAGCCGATGGCAGGCATGGGGCCGGAAGGCTCGAAACGTCTGACCGCATTTCTCGACACGCTGCGGCACGAGGCACCGATCCTTCTGATCGAACACGATATGGATGCGGTCTTTGCCCTCGCCGACCGTATTTCGGTGCTGGTCTATGGCCGCGTCATCGCCACCGGCTCCGTCGACGACATCCGCCGCAATCCACTGGTGCGCGAAGCCTATCTCGGGGAGAGCGTCTGATGCTGCTGGAACTGGCCGGGGTCGAGACATTCTACGGTGCGTCACAGGCGCTTTTCGGCGTCGACCTTGCGATGCGGGAAGGCGAAGCCGTTGCGCTGATGGGCCGGAACGGCATGGGCAAGACGACCACCATCCGCTCGATCTTCGGGCTCTCGCCCCTGCGCCACGGCACGGTCCGTTTCGCCGGCCATGATATCTCGTCGGCAAAGCCCTATCGTATCGCCCGGCTTGGTCTGGGATTGGTGCCGGAAGGGCGGCGCTGCTTTCCCAACCTGACGGTCGCGGAAAATCTGCTGGCTTCCGCGCGAAAGGGATTCTGGACCATCAAAGAGGTCAACGCGCTCTTCCCGCGTCTGGCCGAACGGTCCGGGCAATATGCCAACTCGCTGTCGGGCGGCGAGCAGCAGATGCTCGCTGTCGGGCGCGCCCTGATGACCAATCCGAAGCTGATTGTTCTCGATGAAGCAACGGAAGGCCTTGCACCCGTTATCCGACAGGAAATCTGGAAGGCCATCGCTACATTGAAACAGCAGGGCCAGTCCATTCTCGTCGTCGACAAGACCCTCTCCGAACTTCTGCCGGTGGCCGACCGCTGCTTTGTGCTTGAGCGGGGCTGTACCGTCTGGAGCGGTGTACCGACTGAATTGACCGCTGCAATTCAGGATCGCTATCTTGGCGTCTGACGGCCTCCCCCGACGGGAGGCCGCACATATCATGTCTTACGCACGGCCCTTCCAGCCAAGCAACCGCATGGCATTGGCCGTGACCAGCACCGTCGCGCCCGTATCGGCGAGGATCGCCGGCCACAGACCGGTCAAGCCGATGATGGTCGTCACCAGAAAGACAGCTTTCAGTCCGAGCGCAACACCGATGTTCTGGCGGATATTGCTCATGACTGTTTTCGACAGGTCGATCATGTTGGCAACATCGATCACCCGGCCATGCAGGATTGCCGCGTCGGCGGTTTCAAGCGCCACATCCGTACCGCCGCCCATGGCAATACCGATGTCGGCAGCGGCAAGCGCCGGAGCATCATTGATACCATCGCCGACCTTGGCCACGGTCAGACCGGAGCGCTGCATCTCGCCGACGATCCGCTGCTTGTCCTGCGGCAGGAGTTCCGCCCTTGGCTCGATACCCAGCTTGGACGCGATGGCCTCCGCCGTACGACGATTGTCGCCCGTCAGCATCACAGCCTTGATGCCCTGCTCCTTGAGCACGGCAAGACCACGCTCCGCATCCGCCCGTGGCTCGTCGCGCATGGCGAGCAATCCCGCAAGCTTGCCCTCGACAAGCACGACGGAAACCGTCTTGCCCTGATCGTTGAGCGCTTCGATGGCCGCCGTCTGTTCCACGCTGAGCGGTGCTGTCTCGGCAACCGCCTGCGGGGAGCCGAGGAAGATCGCCTTACCGGCAACAGTGCCCTCGACGCCCTTGCCCGAAACGGCCTTTGCCGCGGTCGACGGAAGAACTGCAATGCCATCGGTCTTTGCCCTATCGAGAATGGCCGTGGCGAGCGGATGGCTGGAACCGGTTTCGAGTGCAGCAGCCAGCGACAGGATGTCCTTTTCCGGCATACCGAATGACACGATATCCGTGACCACAGGCTTGCCTTCGGTCAGGGTGCCGGTCTTGTCGAAGGCAACCGCCGTGATCTTCCGGAAGGTTTCAAGCACGGCGCCGCCCTTCATCAACAGCCCGCGCCGCGCACCGGCGGAGAGGCCGGCCGCAATGGCAGCAGGCGTCGAAATGACCAGCGCGCAAGGGCAACCAATCAGGAGAATAGCGAGACCCTTATAGACCCATTCGCTCCAGATACCGCTCATGAACAACGGGGGTACGACAGCGACAAGTGCCGCGACAACCATGATTGCAGGCGTATAGTAACGGGAGAAACCGTCGATGAACCGTTCAGTCGGCGCTTTACTTTCCTGTGCCTCTTCAACCAGACGGATCACGCGGGCAATGGTGTTGTCGCTCGACGTCGCGGTGACGGCGATCCGCAGGACGCCGTCGGTATTAATGGTTCCGGCGAAAACCGGATCACCTGTATTCTTGCGCTTGGGCGTGCTTTCGCCCGTGACCGGCGCTTCGTCGATCTCGCTTGTTCCCTCGGTGATGTCGCCATCAGCAGGAATACGATCGCCCGGCCGCACGAGAATGATATCGCCGACGGCCAGAGTATCGGCAGGAACTGAAATGGTGTTGCCGCCACGCTCCACCAATGCCGTTTTGGGAACGAGATCGGCGAGCCCCTGAATGCTGGCCCGAGCACGGCCCGCGGCAACACCTTCAAGCAGTTCACCGATCAGGAACAGGAAGACCACGGCCGCCGCCTCTTCACCCGCACCGATGAACACGGCGCCAATGGCAGCGATGGTCATCAGCATTTCGATGGAGAACGGAGTACCCGAACGCGCCGCCATCAGCGCCCGGCGGGCGATGGGAACAAGCCCGACAAACATCGCCACGACAAAAGCCCAGTTGGCGATATCAGGATAAAGCTTGCCGACACCATAGGCCACGATAAGGGCGACGCCACTGATGATGGTCAGAAAGCCCTTGCGGCTCTGCCACCAGCGGGCGGGCTTGGCACTTTGCACGGGAACAGCGGCTACAGCCGCGCTTGTGTCTGCATGTGTATGAGCATGTCCAGAGTGATCGTGCCCGCCATGGTCGTGATCGTCGTGATCATGGTCTGCATGGGCGTGACCGGCATGGTTATGATTGGCATGATCATGACCGCAGCATGACGGAGCCGCCGCAGGGGCAGCGCCTTTGGCGGCCAGCGGTGAAACCTTGTAGCCAAGGCCGTTCACCTTTTTCTGAAGGACACCGAGGTCCGCCGTTTCATCGTGTCTGACGGTCATCGTGCCCGCTGTCACCGAGACGGAAATGTCCGCCACACCCGGCAGGCGGCGCACGGCGGTATCGATCTTGGCTGCACAGCTTGCACAGTCCATGCCCTCGACCCGGAAGCGGGTCTGCGTTGGCGCTGCTGTCATGATTCAACCTCTCTTGACTCTGTTGACGGCAACGCTACATGCTCTAGTGACTAGAGGAGCAAGTGGAATGTTGAAAGAAATTTCAATTGGTGAAGCAGCCAGGCGCAGCGGTGTCAAAGTACCGACCATCCGCTACTACGAGCAGATCGGTTTGCTCGCAGCCCCTTCGCGGACGGACGGCAATCGCCGTCATTATGAAGAAACGCATATTCGCCGGTTGGCATTCATCCGCCATGCGCGGGAACTGGGTTTCGAAATCGACGCCATCCGCACCCTGCTGCATCTGCAGGATGATCCCAACCAGCCCTGCGAAACCGCTGATGGTATCGCCAATGCGCGGCTGGTCGAGATCGAGCAGCGCATCCGCAGTCTGAATGCGCTGAAGGCCGAGCTGGAACTGATGGTCGAGGGATGCAGGCATGGCCGCGTTGCCGAATGCCGCGTGATCGAGATCTTGGCCGACCACGGCAAATGTGCCCATGCCCATCATTGAGCTGCGGTCCGTGGACCGCAGCCATGTTCGCAAGTCCTGTTCCTAAAGGACCAGCAACGGCGTCTTGCTCGGAACGCGATCATACAGATCCATCACGTCCTGATTGAACATGCGCACACATCCCGAGGATGCTGACTTGCCGATGGAGTTCCAGTCCGGCGATCCGTGTATCCGGTACAGCGTATCGACACCGCCCTGGAATATGTAAAGCGCTCTGGATCCCAGCGGATTGCTGACCCCCGGCGGCATGCCCTGCCGCCATTTCTCCAGCTTCGGATCCCGCGCGATCATGGCTGACGGCGGCGTCCAGGTCGGCCACTTGCGTTTCCACTGGACGATGGCGCGACCCTTCCAGGAGTAGCCCTGACGGCCAAGCCCGACGCCATAGCGCATGGCCTTGCCGTTTTTCAGAACCAGATAGAGGAACTTGTCGACGGTATTGATGACGATTGTGCCGGGCTTTTCACCCGTCGGATCGTCGACGATCTGCCGCAGGAATTTCTCGTTGACCTTGGCAAAGGGTATCGCCGGCAGTTTGTAGCCGTCCTCTTCCACCGCCTGATACATGCTGACGTAATCGGGCTTTGCCGGAGCTGTTGCGGCAACCTCAACGGGCGCAGGTTTGTCTGCCGGCAAAGCGTCTGGCGAACCTGCAAGATCAAGCGACTGATTGGGCAATTGAGCGCAGGCTGCGACGGCGGAAACGCCAAGGAGCGACAGGCCGGTCAGGAAAGACCGGCGCGAAACAAGGGAGGACATTCTGTATGCTTTCAAACGATGGGATAGGCAGGGCGGACAGGCGGTCGTGGTTACCGCTTGCCCCTATTCTTTGAAAACCGATCACGGCAACCGTGTGTCAAAAACAAGGCATGACGTAATGTCTGTGGCGCTGTTGCATTATGATCACAGTATATATCAGGATGTAAACTACCGTGATTAACACGCCAGCCTAGTCTTTCGTGCTGCCCTCCCACGTCCCGTGCGAGATGCCGGGCTGTTTTTCCATATAGGCGATAACCGCATCGATCTCGGCCGGATCAATGGCCGTGCTCACCAGCGTGGCAACAATCTCCACGGTCTCGTCATCGCCCTGGTCAGTGATCTCGACATCGCTGACGGGATAGTCTGCATCCTCCAGCTGCTCGACCAGAAGATCGCGCATGGCGGGCATGGCCGCGCGAGTGGATATCAGTTTGACCTCGTAGGTCGCTTCCGCCGCCTGCTCGCTGATGGGAATGCGGTTGATGACATTGACCAGCGGGCGCAGCAGCGTGTTTCCGGCCAGAACGAATACTGTCAGCAATGCCGCTTCGGCAATCATGTCCGTTCCCGCGCAGGCTCCCACGGCCGCGGAACACCAGAGCGTTGCTGCGGTGTTGAGACCGCGCACATTCATGCCCTCTTTCATGATGACGCCCGCACCGAGAAAACCGATGCCGGAAACCACGTAGGAGATGACCCGCACCGCTTCCGTCGTCCCGGCAATCCGCTGTGCCAGATCAACGAACGCCGCTGCACCGATGGCGACAAGCACATTGGTGCGCAGCCCGGCGGTCCGCTGCCGGTACTGACGCTCGGCACCGATCAGCGTGCCGAAAATGAAGGCGGCGACAAAGCTGATGGTTGTATCGAGAAAGGGATAGAGATCGAATGTCTGTATGAATTTCATGGTATCACCGCAACTGGCCGGATGCGCCAGCCTAACACTTCCCCGGTTAACAATGATGACAGTCCTACCCCATCTGCCGCGCAAACGGGGTATTGGCTGTCATCACAAGACAGGCGGCTCGGCACAGCATGTCGCCCTCCGGGCTGTCTGCGCCATAATCCGCGAGGGAACTTGCCTCACCCCGCAACGATTGCTCCATGCTTCGGGCTATGATCACCGGTATGCCTTTCGCCCGGGCGTGCTGCACGAGTTCCTGCAGATGCCTTCCGCCGGGAAATGCAAGCAGCGCATCGGGGCGGCTGTCTTCCAGCATGAACCCGTTGCGCTTTGCATCGGCCTGCTTGCCCAGCAATGACCAATTGGCCGGATAACGAACGATGTGCACATCGTTCTGCCGGGCCCAATCTTCGGCGGCTGAGCCGATTGCCGGCAGGCCGCCATGGATGAGGACAGTGACCGGATATTCCGCATGGATCCGGTTGAGTTCGCTGAGGATGGAGGCCGCAGCATCGAAATGCCGGCCACCCGAAATTAAAAGGCGCATGATTGAGCTCCTTGCTATCTGTGGTTTGAGAAGATGCCGTGAACTACCAGCGCGCTCGGCGCAGGAGCCGGATGGCCGCGTGATTGCAGGAGGATGACCAGCGTATGAGGCGCCAGCTCTGCTGCCGGTTCAGCACGCCCCGGCGGTGAAGCCTCGCTGCAAGCGCGAACAGCCCATGTCCGGTTACCGCAAGAAACCAGCAGACCCACCGCAGGACCTGATCTTTCAGCCAGGAGCGGCGTGGCTCCGGACGTTTCGAAAGCGAGCGGCGTTTGGGCAGGCCACCCCATGAACCATGGGGTGTCTTCCCCGATTGAAATTGAAGAATGAAAAAATTCGTGACCATGGCAGATCTCCTCTGGCGGTCTTTCGGAACGGGAGGATAACGGGCGGCCGATGCCGCCCGTTGCTTGATGACTTAGAACCACTGGCCGAAGCGGCGGATGTAGACAGTCTTCATCGTCTGGGCGACGACGCAGTAGCTGAGCAATGTTGCCGCCAGCCATGGGAAGTAGCTCCAGGGCAAGGGCTGCAGTCCGACCAGCGTGCCGAGTGGCGAGAAGGGAACGTAAATTCCCAGCCCCATGACCAGCATCGACATCAGCAGAACCGGCAGAGCGGCCGTGCTCTGGATGAAGGGGATCTTCTGCGTGCGCAACATGTGCACGACCAGTGTCTGGGACAGAAGCCCCTCGATGAACCAGCCGGACTGGAACAGCGACTGATGCTCTGGCGCATTCGCCGCAAACACGTACCACATCAGGGCATAGGTCGTGATGTCGAAGATGGAGGAAGTCGGTCCGATCCAGAGCATGAAGCGACCGATGTTCCTGGCATCCCACTTGCGTGGCTTGCTCAGGAATTCCTTGTCCATCTTGTCCCACGGCAATGCCAGCTGCGAGATATCGTACATCAGGTTCTGGATCAGCAGGTGGATCGCCAGCATCGGCAGGAACGGGATGAAGGCACTGGCCACCAGCACGGAGAACACATTGCCGAAATTCGAGCTGGCGGTCATGTTCAGGTACTTCATGATGTTGCCGAACGTCTCGCGGCCCTTGACGACCCCTTCTTCGAGAACCATCAGGCTCTTTTCAAGCAGGATGATATCGGCCGACTCCTTGGCGATATCAGCACCGCTGTCGACGGAGATTCCCACATCCGCATCCCGCAATGCCGGAGCATCATTGATCCCGTCTCCGAGAAAGCCGACCGTATGGCCATTGGCCTGCAGGGCCTTGAGCACACGCGACTTCTGCAGCGGTGTCAGCTTGGCAAAGACAACACGCTCTTCCACCAGCAGGCGCAATGCACTGTCATCCAGTTTCTCGATATCGCGGCCGAGCAGCGGTATACCCGCATCAAGCCCGACCTCGCGGCAGATCTTGGCGCTGACAACCTCGTTGTCACCGGTCAGCAGTTTGACCGACACCCCGTGTTCCGCAAGCGCGGCAATTGCCGGCCCAGCGGTTTCCTTGGGCGGATCGAGGAAAGTCAGGAAGCCCTCGACAATCAGCTCGCTTTCGTCGGCGATGCCGTATTGCGCCTTGGTATCCCCCGAGGGGATTTCCCGCGTCGCGACCACCAGAACACGGAAGCCGTCCTCATTGTAGGAACGGGCGATGGCGACCAGTGCCTTGCGGCCTGCATCATCAAGGGCGCGGATATCCTTGCCGTCCCGCATGCGGGTAGCGATACCAAGCATTTCTTCCACGGCGCCCTTGCAGACCAGCAGGTGCTCACCCGCCACTCCCTCGACCACCACCGACAGCCGCCGGCGGATGAAATCGAACGGCAGCTCATCGACCTTGCGATAGAAGGCTGCCGATCGCATGGCGTCGGAAGTTGCATCGGTGAAGCGCAGCACGGCCTGATCCATCAGGTTCTTGACACCGCTCTGGTGATGGCTGTTGAGCCAGGCAAGACGCAGGACATTCTCGTCACGCTTGCCATGCACGTCGACGTGATGCTCCAGGATGATCTTGTCCTGGGTCAGCGTGCCCGTCTTGTCCGTGCACAGAATGTCCATTGCACCGAAGTTCTGGATGGCGTTCAGGCGCTTGACGACAACCTTGCGCCGGGCCATGGCAACGGCGCCCTTGGCAAGGTTGGACGAGACGATCATCGGCAGCATTTCCGGCGTCAGACCGACCGCCACGGCCAGAGCGAACAGCAGGGCTTCAATCCAGTCGCCCTTGGCAAATCCGTTGATGAGGAACACCACCGGAACCATCACCATCATGAAACGGATGAGAAGCCAGCTGACGCTGTTGATGCCCCGGTCAAACGCCGTCTGTGCCCGTGAACCGACAATCGACTTGGCAAGCGAACCGAAATAGGTGCGCGATCCCGTTGCCACGACCACAGCCGTTGCAGTGCCGCTGACCACGTTGGTGCCCATGAAGCAGATGTTGGGAACGTCAAGCATGTCGGTCTGGTCGGAGGCAACGCCCAGCGCCGACTTTTCGGCAATGGCTCCCAATGTGTCGTATTTCTCGACTGGAATGGCTTCGCCCGTCAGGACTGCCTGACTGACATAGAGATCGCGCGATTCGATGAGCCTGATATCAGCCGGGATCATGTCACCAGCCGATAGCCGGACAATATCGCCGGCAACCAGTTCGCGCATCGGGATTTCGAGCGTTTCCGCCGGCATCGTGGCACGGTTTCTGCGTAGTACCGTTGCCGTGGTCCGGACCATGGCTTTCAGCGATTCAGCAGCCTTGCCGGAACGATATTCCTGGACAAAACGCATGATACCGCTGGCCAGGATCATGATTGTCAGAATGATGACCTTGGTCGGATCGGGAGCATCGCCGCTCTGCATCGGAAGCCAGCAATCGGTGAAAACGCTGATAAGGCCGAGGATGATCAGCACCATGATGAAGGGGTTTCTGAAAGCCGTCATGAACTGGATCAGCGCATGCGGGCGTCGGTCATGTGCGACCTCGTTGGCACCGTCCTTGGTCAGACGTTCCATCGCATCGCGGCTTGTCAAACCGTCACGATGGCTTTTGACGTTGGCGAGGGTGATGTCGATATCGTTCTGTGCTTCCCGCACAGCCCGCATGGATAGCTTGCGGCTATCTTTCTTCTCCGCATTCAGCGCGGAATTCTTGAGAATGACGTTCATTTTCTGGTCTCCTGCCGCAACGAGCGACAGCGACACCAGCTCCGGATCACCTGAAATTCAGGCGCAGAGGACCGTGCCGAGCCGTCGCATTCGCGGTCGGTTGTGTTGATTTTGATTTTTGGGACAGCCCGCCGCGCTTGCCAGTCACCGGCAGCACGGCGGGCCTACTAGAATAATCGTCCATGGAATACTCCTTCATTGACGTTGGCGGCGCAAAAGCGCGGGCAAAACGTTTGAGGAAACCAGCCGTCAGACCATGCGGCCCGATTGATACACGGCCAGTACCATCCCCAGTTTTTCAACGGGGGACAAAGCCGGTGCGGGCGGTTCATTGTCGGCATGCCAATGCATTTCAAGCCGGCCGTTCACCGGATTGACCCGCCAGTCTGCATGCAGATTGGAGAACAGGTGTTGTTTTTCAGGAGCAGCGGAAACACTGTTCCGCTGCATGGCAAGCCGCCCGCGAGCGCGGTTGGCGAAGGCGCGAACGCCTGGAAGAGTTGCGAACGTGATGTTCATGGCTCACCTCATTGACCGGAATTGATCCGGCCTGGGTGAGCGACGGCGGAGCTCTAAGCTCTAACGTTGCTCATCCGGTGTACCGGATCGAGTCCTGCTCGTTAGTTGTATCAAGCGCCCGCGCTCCCGCATCAACGGCAGTCAGGGCGCAGCTAGATTTGCTGTCCATCGTCTTCTTTGTGATTTGAAAAATGACCCGGGTAACCCGAGCAAAACCCCGATACGCCTGCCAATCCCGGGTGTCAACCGGAAAGGTTCGGCAGCGCATGCTTTGTGACGGGAAATTGATCAGCAGAGGTAGCCCTGGTGTCCGCGGTGACCGTTTTTATATAAAGTGGATAAAACGGGTTAGCTTACGCGGCATCCCTATGGTAATCCCTCCCGAACCATGTCCTTCGAGCTGAAACAGCCCTTGGCTCCATCCACGCGTGTACCATGATCAAACGTTTTTTCGCTTACTACGCACCCTATAAGGGGCTCTTCGCGCTGGATTTCTCCTGCGCTGTCCTGTCCGGCCTGCTGGAACTTGGTTTCCCGATGGCTGTGCGCGCGTTCATCGACGTGCTGCTGCCCAGCGAAAACTGGACCTTCATCCTTCTGGCTGCTGCCGGTTTGCTGACCGTCTATCTGCTCAACACCGGATTGACCGCGGTTGTGGTGTACTGGGGCCACAAGCTTGGCATCAACATCGAAACCGAAATGCGCCGCAAGAGCTTTGACCATCTGCAAAAGCTTTCCTTCCGCTTCTACGACAACCACAAGACGGGCCACCTTGTCGCCCGCGTGACCAAGGATCTGGAAGAGATCGGCGAAGTGGCCCATCACGGACCGGAAGATCTGTTTATTGCGGTCATGACCTTCATCGGTGCGTTCCTGCTGATGTTCTTCGTCAATCCGCATCTGGCGCTGCTGACCCTGATGATCGTCCCGTTTGTTGCGTGGGTTGCCAGTCGCTACGGCGGTCGCATGACCCGCAACTGGCAGAACCTCTATCGCCGCGTGGGTGATTTCAATGTCCGCATCGAGGAAAATGTCGGCGGCATGCGTGTCGTCCAGGCATTCGCCAACGAGGATCACGAACGCGATCTGTTTGCCCATGACAATGCCCGCTATCGTGAAACCAAGCTCAGTGCCTATCGCATCATGGCGGCAAGCACATCGCTGAACTACATGAGCATGCGCCTGATCCAGCTGATCGTCATGATCGCCGGCAGCTACTTCGTCATAACAGGCAGTCTGTCGAATGGCGGCTTCGTCAGCTTCCTGCTTCTGGTGGCAGTGTTCGTGCGGCCGATTGAAAAGATCAATTCGGTGATCGAGACCTATCCTAAGGGCATTGCCGGTTTCAAGCGCTACACCGAGCTGCTCGACACCGAGCCGGATATTGCCGACCGCCCTGACGCCTCCGATATCAGCGGGCTGAAAGGCAACATCCGCTATGACAAGGTGAGTTTCGGCTACACAGCCGACCGGGCTGCTCTGCGCGATATCGATCTTGAGATCACAGCTGGTGAGACAGTCGCATTTGTCGGCTCGTCCGGTGCCGGAAAGACAACATTATGCTCGCTGCTTCCGCGCTTTTACGAAGTGAATTCCGGCGCAATCACCATCGATGGCATCGATATCCGTGACATGACCCTCGCCTCGTTGCGCAGCCAGATCGGGGTCGTGCAGCAGGATGTATTCCTGTTCGGCGGCTCCATCCGCGAGAATATCGCCTACGGCCGCCTTGATGCATCTGATGAAGACATTGCCCTCGCCGCCCGCCGTGCCCGGCTGGATGAAATGATAGCCGGTCTGCCTGCGGGACTGGAGACGATCGTGGGCGAACGCGGCGTCAAGCTTTCCGGCGGCCAGAAACAGCGGCTCGCAATCGCGCGCATGTTCCTCAAGAACCCGCCGATTCTCATTCTCGATGAAGCAACATCGGCGCTCGATACGCAGACAGAGCGCGAAATTCAGGCATCCCTTGCCGAACTGGCGCAAGGCCGCACAACTCTTGTCATTGCACACCGTTTGGCGACGATCCGCAATGCAGATCGTATCGTCGTGGTTGATGATGCCCAAATCCTGGAACAGGGCAGCCATAGCGCATTGCTGCACGCAAACGGCGCCTACAAGCGGCTCTATCAGGTCCAGTTCGGCGACGCGGGTGCGGAAATCCTGCTTGACCAGGTGAGCGGAAAGGTCTGATCCCGCCTCGGGACCGGAACTGCGAACTTTACAGCACGGGTCAGAAAAGTATGCTCCAATGGCGCAGTGCTTTGGGAGGAGCGATTGATGATCACGGAAAGCTATGTTCACGGTGCGAGCAATCAACCACTGATCGGCGAAACGATCGGACGGCACTTCGATCATATTGCCGGGCGGTTTCCGGACCGGCCGGCGCTTGTGGTCCGCCATCAGGACATACGCCTCAGCTACGCCGAATTGCGGCAAAGGGTCGATACGCTGGCAGCCGGCTTCATCGCCCTTGGCCTCAAACCCGGTGACCGTATCGGCATCTGGTCGCCTAACAATCTTGAGTGGGTCCTGACCCAGTTCGCCACCGCCAAGGCCGGTCTCATTCTGGTGAACATCAATCCCGCCTATCGCTCGCACGAGCTTGAATATGCCATCAACAAGGTCGGCTGCGCCGCCCTGATCCTGTCTCCCGCACTCAAGACAAGCAATTATCTTGATATCCTGCGCGAGATCGCCCCGGAACTCGACACCTGCGCGCCCGGCGAACTCAAGTCCGGAAAACTGCCGACGCTGCGAACCGTCATTCGTTTGGGCACAGACAAAACGCCCGGGATGCTCAACTTCGCCGATGTCGAACAGGCAGCCACCGCGCAGGCTATCGAACAACTGCACGCTTTGGCAGCCGTGCTGCAGTTCGATGACCCGATCAACATACAATTCACCAGCGGCACGACAGGCAGTCCCAAGGGCGCGACGCTCACCCATCACAATATTCTCAATAACGGCTTCTTCATCGGCGAAGCCATGCGTCTGACGGAAATCGACCGCCTCTGCATTCCGGTGCCCTTCTACCATTGCTTTGGCATGGTGCTCGGCAATCTGGCCTGTCTGACCCACGGCTCCTGCATTGTGATACCAAGCGAGGCATTCGATCCGCTGGCCGTCCTGCAGACGGTGGAGGCCGAAAAGTGCACCGGTCTGCATGGCGTGCCGACCATGTTCATTGCCATACTGGGCCATGCCGATTTCAAAAGCTTTGATCTCAGCAGCCTGCGCACCGGTATCATGGCAGGCTCACCCTGCCCCATCGAAGTGATGCGCAAAGTCATACAGGACATGCACCAGAGCGAAATCACCATCGCTTACGGGATGACGGAAACCAGCCCGGTGAGCTTCCAGAGTTCCGCCACGGACCCGCTCGAGCGGCGGGTTTCAACGGTCGGGCGCATCCATCCGCATGTCGAGGTCAAGATCATCGATACGGATGGCGCGATTGTTGCTCCGGGGGTTACGGGTGAACTACTGACACGCGGCTACAGCGTCATGCGCGGCTATTGGGGAGATGATGCCAACACCGCTGCAACAATCGATGCCGCCCGCTGGATGCATACGGGCGATCTCGCGACCATCGATGCGGGGGGCTATTGCAATATCGTCGGGCGCATCAAGGATCTGGTCATTCGCGGCGGCGAAAACATTTATCCGCGTGAGATCGAGGAGTTCCTCTACACACACCCCGGCATCGCTGATGTGCAGGTCTTCGGCATTCCCGACAGCAAATACGGGGAATGCCTTTGCGCCTGGATCAAGGTACGCGCCGAGTCCAGTCTCAGCGAGCACGAGGTGCTCCAGTTCTGCAAGGGCAAGATCGCGCACTATAAGGTTCCGGGACATATCCGCTTCGTCGAGGAATATCCGATGACCGTGACAGGTAAGGTCCAGAAGTTCATCATGCGGCAGGCCATGATCGATGAACTGGGCCTCATGGAGGCGAAAACCGCCTGAACGGTTCACGCCGCCCAATATCCGTACCACCTACTCCGCAGGATGCGCTGCTGCAGGTCCTGTGGATGGTGTTCCGCGTTTGTGGAAAACCTTGCGCCACAGGTTCGCCGAACCGCGCGACATATCTTCCATGTAGAGGAAGATCACCGGTGTGATGAACAGCGTGAGTATCTGCGAGGCAAACAGGCCACCAACCACGGCCACACCAAGCGGCTGGCGCAATTCCGAACTGGCGCCTGCGCCGATAGCAATCGGCAGGGTCCCCATCAGCGCAGCAAGCGTGGTCATCATGATCGGACGGAACCGCACAAGGCAGGCTTCGCGGATCGCATCATGCGGCGTGTCGCCCGCCCTTTGCCGCACAAGGGCAAAATCAACCATCATGATCGCGTTCTTCTTGACGATGCCGATCAGCATCAGCATGCCGATGATCGCGATCACACTGAGATCGAAACCAAAGAGTTCGAGCGTCGCCAGCGCACCGGCCGCGGCGGCCGGAAGACCCGTCAGAATGGTCAGCGGATGGATGAAACTCTCGTAGAGAATACCGAGCACGATGTAGATCGTCAGGATGGCCGCAATGATCAGCAGCCCCTGATTGGAAAGCGCCTGCTGGAACACTTTGGCGGTACCGGTGAAGGTCGAGGCAATCGAATCCGGGACATTCAGTTCCGCCTTTATCTTGTTGATTTCTTCCACGGCCCTTCCCAGGGCGATGCCCTGCGGCAAATTGAAGGAAATCGTCACGGCGGGGAGCTGGCTCAGCTGGCTGACCGCGAGCAATCCAGCCCGCCGCTCCACATGCGCAAAGGCAGAAAGCGGAATGAGCTTGCCGGTGGTGGTTGAGCGTATCTGCATCTGGTCGAGCTTGTCGGTCGTCCAGGGAATGGACGGGTCCAGCTCGAGAATAACCTCATAGCTGTCGCCCGTAGAAAAGATGGTCGACGCCTGATTGGTTCCAAAAGCGTAATAGAGCGAATTGCGCAACTGCGTCGAGGTTATGCCCAATAAACGCGCCTTGTCGGCATCGATTACCAGATTGGCCTGCAGCGCATTGTTCTGCAGATCACTCGTCACGTCGGCAAAATATTGCCTGTCCTGCTGCAGGGCCAGCAGGTATTTTTGCGACCAGGCATAGAGGTCGTCCGCGTTGATACCCTGCAAGACGAACTGATATTGCGCGCGTGATGACGTGCTGCCGATGCGCAGGTTCTGAATGGCGATCGGGTAGCTGTTGATGCCGGGCACTTTGGCGAGGGACTGGCGCAGATCCGTCAGCAATGGATCGAGCGCGAGGCGTTCGGATTTGGGCTTCAGCTCCACGAAGAAACTGCCCTGATTGAGACTGGCAGAGTTGAATCCACCGCCGATGGTCGATGCCACATGCGCGACATAGGGCTTGCTCATCAGAACGTCGGCGACCTGTTTCTGCAATGCCACCATGGCGTCGAAGGAGATATCCTGCCGCGCTTCGGTCGAAATGGACAGCTGGCCGATATCTTCGGTCGGGAGGAAGCCTTTGTCGATCGAGGAAAAGAGATAGAGCGTCGCAATAACCGTCAGAAGAAAGACACCGAGAACAACAATACGGAACTTCAGGCAGATGTCGAGCATGCGCCGGTAACCATCAAGCACCGCATCGAAAACCCGCTCGGTGAAGGGCTTCTTTCCCTTCCCGTTTTCATGCGGTATGGCAGGCATATGACTGCACAGCATCGGCGTCAATGTCAGCGAGATCAGCGCCGAAGCCACAATCGCCACGGTGACGACGACGGCAAATTCGTTGAAGATGCGGCCGACGACACCCCCCATCAGCAGAACGGGAATAAAGACCGCCACAAGGGAGGCGGTGATGGAGACGATTGTGAAGCCGATCTCCTCGCTGCCCTTGAGCGCCGCTTCACGCGGCGACATGCCCTCTTCAATATGACGGGATATGTTCTCCAGCATGACGATGGCGTCATCGACCACCAGACCGACCGAGAGTGTCAGGCCCAGCAGTGAAATATTGTCGATGGAAAAGCCGAAGACATACATCACACCCAAGGTAGCAATCAACGACAACGGCACGGCGACGGTCGGGATAAGCGTTGCCGCGATCCGCCGCAGGAACACGAAGATCACCATCACAACCAGCCCAATGATCAGGACGAGCGTGAACTGCACGTCCGTCACAGCTTGCCGGATCGATGTCGACCGGTCATTGAGCACGTTGAGGCTGGTGGAAGCGCCAAGCTCCTCGGCAAATTTCGGCAGCATGGTGCGGACGCGATCCACCACATCGACCGTATTGGCGCCGGGCTGGCGGAAGACGGCGAGCACAAGCGCCTTTTTGCCATCATAGCGGCTTTCCGTCTGGGTATTGGCGACGGAATCGACGACGCGCGCCACATCGCCCAGACGGACGGGTTTGCCGTTGGGAGATGCGATCAGGATCTGGCGGAACGTATCGGCGTTCTTCGATTGCGTATCGGCTTCAATCGCCATCTGCTGCGTGGGGCTTGTCAGCGTACCCACGGGCGCAATGGAGTTGTTGTCAGCCACGGCATTGGTCAATTCATCAATGCCGATACCACGTGCCGTCATGGCATTGGGATCGACCTCGATGCGCACCGCGAACTGCTTGGCGCCAAACACCTGGACTTCACCCACGCCGTCCACTGTAGACAGCGACGGTGAGATCACCTGTTCGGCATAATCGTCCAGCTTTGACAATTGCGCCGTGTCACTCTGCAGCGCCACGAGCAGGATGGGGGCATCGGCGGGATTAGTCTTGCGATAGCTCGGCGGCGTCGTCATGTTTGCCGGCAGCTGCTTCAGCGTTCGCGCGATCGCCGCCTCGACGTCGGCCGCAGCCTGATCGATGTTCCTGTCGAGCTCGAATTCAATGGTGACGCGCGTCTGACCCTGCGTGCTGGTCGCGCTGATCGTTGAGACAGATGGAATGGTGGCGAACTGTTTGATCAGCGGCGTCGCAACCGCATTGGCCATGGTGTCAGGTGCTGCGCCCGGCAACTGGGCGGAAACCGAGATAACCGGGAAATCCACCTGCGGCAGCGCGGCAACCGGCAGGAACTGATAGGCAAACAACCCGGATGCTGCCATCGCCACAGAGAGAAGGATTGTTGCGATGGGCCGGCGGATGAAGATTGCGGATATGTTCATTGAACGGTATCCGTCTTGATCGGATCCGGTACGCCGGTATCAGCGGCGGAAAGCGCGGGAGCAGTATTGTCCACGTCGGCCACGGTTTCGATCACAGTGGACCCGTCCTGCAGGTGCAGCTGACCATCGATGACGACATGGTCGCCGGATTTCAGACCTGCGGTGGTCACGGCAGTATCACCAACGGTTTCCACCACGGTCACCGCCTGTTTGGTGACCTTCTTGTCGGCACCGACCACAAATGCGAATGTCCCGTCATTGCCCTGCTGAATGGCGATGAGGGGAACGGTCACCGCATCCTTGTGTGTGCCGATTTCCACCGTGGCAGTCACATATTGACCCGGCCAGAGCGCGCCGTTGTCATTGGCCACATCTGCCTTCAAGACGATGGTGCCCGAGGCCGTATCGACACTGGAATCGACAAAATTGAGCGGACCCGATGCCACAACATTCTTGCTGCCCGGAACCTTGATCAGGACATTGAGCGGATGGTCCTTCATTGCGTCCCGCAATGTCGGCAGATCGCTTTCGGCGACCGTGAACGATACACGCAGCGGCGCCATGCGGGTGATTGTCAAAAGGCCGCTACCTGTATCAGCCATCCGCACCAGATTGCCGACAGATGTATTGACCACACCGACACGGCCGTCGATCGGGGCTTTTATGGTCATGTAGGAGAGCTGCACTTCATCCGCCTCGATCTGGGCGGTGTCCATGGCAATCGACGCCTTCAACGCATTGACAGCAGCGAGGGCCTGATAGGCCTGCTGCTGTGTATCGATTTTGCGGTTTGACAGGGCCTGGGCGGCAATCAGATCCTGATTGGCGGAATCAAGATTGGCCTGATCCTTCGCCAACGCCGCCTTGTCCTTGTCGATCGTCGCTCGGATCGTCCGGTCATCAAGCTGGAAAAGCACGTCACCGGTCTTGACCATCTGGCCGTCCTTGACATCGGTTGCCATGACCACGCCATCAGCCTGCGGGCGAATGACAACCGTATCAATCGGCTCGATATTGCCCACGACCGTCTTCGAAATGGGTACGTCCTCGGTCTTGGCTGTGGCTGCGACGATCGAAGGAACGGCTGCAGACCGTCCTTTACCCGAACCTTTGCCCGACGATGCCGTGGCGACTGTCGTCGGGCCCTTGCCAGCCGGCGGGGTATTCGAATGGGGAAAGAAAAACATATAGCCGAGCCCGGCCAATACAACGAACGCGACCAAAAGACCCAGACGTTTCACTGCACACTACCTCCAGGGCAGAGCCCATTAGCCAAACAACGTGTTTGGCTATCGACTTTCTCACCTTCCTCCGATCTTGTCGAATGACCATTTTGTCATGTTTGCTGCCATGCACACGACGATCCTCATGGAGTGAGAAAGCAGGCTGCAACCGCAGAATATCATTTCCTCAGCATTGAGGAAAATAAGGCAAACAGTGCATCGGCTACCGGTTTTGGGTCCTGAGCGCCATTCTCGATGGCGTCGTCAACGGCGCCATGAAAACCCTGGTAGACAACAACGGACACAAATTCGATATCCTGCACCGTCCACGCGCCATCTCTTGCGCCTGCCGCAAGCAGGTCAGCCAGTTGCCCGACAACCGCATTCTTTTCCGCCCTGTATCGCATCCGCCGCCCATGCTGATGAAAAACCACGTCGTGGAGCTTGTATTCGGCCAGATAGATGGACACGCCCGAGATCAGCCATTGCTTCAGGCGGGCCACGTGATCGCCAGCCGGACAGGTTTCGACAGCCGCACCGACACGATCAAGAAACCCTTCAGAAAATGCTGTCCGCAGCGCTTCCAGAATCTCGTTCTTGGTGGAGAAGTAATGATAGAACGTGCCCTTGGCCACGTCAGCTCTGGAGGTGATGGATTCGATCGTCGTCGCCTCTATTCCCTGCTCGATGAACAAAGTAGCAGCCGCGTCCATCAATTCCTGACGTCTGACTTCCGAGGGCTTGGTTCTGGGTCTGATGGTCTGTTTCATCATATTCCTTTGCCGCAGCGCCGCAGGACAATCAACAACTTCCGGTTCGCGCATCCATTTCCTATCACAGAAGGATAAGGAGAAAAAGAAATTTTAGAATTATTCTACAGTGACTTAACTGTATTGACTGACTGTCGGTCAATTGGTAATCAGCACTCTGCAACAACACGGGTGTCGACATCATGAGCAAATACCGCCGTCCTGCACTTATCCTTACAATCTATCTCGGAACATTCATCGCAACGCTTGATATCAGCATCGTCAATGTAGCGCTGCCGCAGATCCAGACAGCATTGCAGACCGATATTGGCGGTTTGCAATGGGTGGTTGACGCCTATGCCCTGTGCCTTTCCGCTTTCATTCTTTCCGCTGGTCCGATCGGGGACCGCTATGGTCGGAAACTTTCCTGGCTGATCGGTGTCAGCGTCTTCATTGCCGGATCGGTGCTTTGCGGCATTGCGGAAAACCTGACGGTCCTGCTCATCGGTCGTGCCATCCAGGGTGTGGCGGGAGCGCTGCTCATTCCCGGTGCCCTTTCCATTCTTGTCCATGCTTTTCCCGATAAAAAGGAACGCGCTCACATCATCGGCGGCTGGACGTCGTTCACCGCAATCTCGCTGATCATCGGACCGATCCTCGGCGGCGTTCTCGTTGAAACATCAGGATGGGCCAGTATCTTCTTTATCAATGTCCCGATCGGACTTTTTGCGATCGCCATCGGCATGTGGGCCATCACCGAAAGCGCCCATCCGGAACATGCAGCGCTTGATCCTCTGGGTCAGATCACCAGCATGATTGCTCTTGGTCTGTTGACGTTCGGCCTCATCACGGCCGGCGGGGCCGGCTGGAGCAGTTGGGAGACCATTCTGCCCCTGCTGGGCGCAGCCATCGCATTCGTCGTCTTCCTGGGCGTGGAGCGCCGGGTTGAACGGCCTCTTCTGCCTCTTGGCCTGTTCCGGAACGTCGAGTTTTCGATGATGAATGCCACCGCCTTCATGATCGGGTTTTCGACCTTCAACAATGTGTTCTTCCTTTCCCTGTTTTTCCAGCGCGCGCAGGGCATGTCCCCCGCGGAGACGGGATTGCGAATGGCACCGGAATTTGTCGCCATGGGTGCCGTTTCGATTCTGTCGGGCTATCTCTGTGCAAGGCTGGGAACGAGGCAGATCATCGTAACTGGCTGTGCGATCATAGCAGCATCTCTGATCCTCATGGGTCTATTTGCTGCAGGCATATCCTATCTTTATCTGGCGTTCCTGCTGGCCGCAATCGGGATCGGCATGGGATTGGTCGTCCCAGCAAGCAGTGCAGCACTGATGGCATCGGTTCCCGCACAACGGTCGGGCATGGCATCGGCAACCATGAACGCCATGCGGCAGATGGGAATGACCGTCGGCATCGCACTTCTCGGGTCGGTCATGAGCAACCACGCGCTCTCTTCCCTCACCGCCCGGCTCCAGGAAACCGGTTTGGACAACGCAACAGATATCGCCGAAGCAGCCATCATCCGTCACGACCTGACAGGCAGCAGCCTGCCTGTCGACACGCTCGGACAGCTTGCCGGTATATCATTCGCCGGGGGCATCGAACTCGCCATGCTCGGCGCAGGCGGTGTTGCCGTATTCATTACGCTGGCGCTGGTTTGCACACACTATGTCAAACAGCCGATCCGGAACTCGTTGCCCGGACAGGCGCCGGAGGAAAAGCCAGTGACACAATAGAACCGGATGCAATCAGCACTTGAAGCCGACCAAGCAATGCGCGTACTCCTATCGTGAGAACGAGGGGGTACCATCATGCTGAACCATGCGGGGATTTTGGCGGCGTTACGCGCAGTTGCTGTTTGTCTTCTGGTCGCGCTGCCCGGTGTTTTCATCGCCAGCACCGAGGTCGCCGCCCAGACCGCGCCGGAGACTGTCACCATCATCCTGCAGCGCGGCCAGAGCGAAACCGACATCAACAATACGTTGCGGGCAGCCTATGCCAGCGGCCGCAACGTGGTGGTTCGCTGGGAAGATCCTGCACCGGCAGGGGCAGCCGCACCGGCGTCTGTCCCTGCAAAGGCACCAGCCGCTCCAGCGAAACAACAGGGTACCCCCCTCGATCAGGCGGAAGTGCTGGCAAACGGACTGCTGGATTCGTTCAGCATGGGACTCTCCGTCGGCATAACAGGGATCGGCCATATCGCTGAACTGCCCTTCATGATGGACAAGGGTCTGCAGAACCAGGGCGGGGACTGGGGCCATGTCACGCTCGTTACATTGGGCGCCCTCCTTGCCGCAGCCGTCGCGGGCTGGATCGCATTCCGGCTTGGCACCGCACTCATCGTGCGTCCGATCAGCCAAGATGCCGATCTTGTCCACCGAGCGCGCGGGTCTTTTGCCCGCACACTTCGCGATGTCGTCGCCATCTGCGCCTTCATCGCCGTCGGACACGTCGTCATCAACGGATTGACTGTCATGTCGCCGATGGCCTCCCACCTCTCGGTTCGGCTGTTGCATGCGGCGGGGCTGACGCTAATCTACGCGGCTGTCGGCAGGCTGTTCCTGTCTCCCGGTGATCCCCGCGCCCGGCTTCTTCCCATCAACAATCCGCAATGGCATTTCCGCATGCTGGTCGCCTACGGTCTCATCGGGGCTGTCATCGGCCAGCTGGTGCGGCTGTCCGTGGAAAGCGGCGTAAGCCGCAGCGTCACCGAAGGCTGGTTCCTGATTGCCGCAACCGTTGTGACCCTTCTGAAGCTCTGGTGGTTCATCGGTGGCCGCACGGATATCGTCAACGTGTTCGCCGGATCGTCGCCGACGATGACACGCAAGATGATTGCGAGCGCACTGCCGGCGTTTCTGTCGCTCACCGCCATCCTGATCTGGGTCGTCGGCTGCATGGCGGCAAGCTCGCCGCAGCGGGCCCATTGGGGCGAAGCCGCCGGTGCAACCCAGGTCATTATTCTCCTGATCCCGATCATTGCCCTGGGCCTGCATGCACTGATTGAGGCGATGCATGAGCGTCATCACAACGAGAGCCATTTGCCCCCTCTGGTCCGGGCATTCATCGCCGCCATCCAGACTCTGGTGGCTGGTGGCATATGGCTTCTTGGCCTTTACATCATCGTGCGCCTGTGGACCACCTACCTCGATGAGAGTGGCTACTCCATGCTGCTGACGCTGATCACCGGATTGCTGCGGGTCAGTGTCGCCATTGTCGTCGGCTGGGCGATCTGGAGTTTCCTGCGTCACTATTTCAGTGCGCTGGCGCCCACCTCGCGGCCGCTGCTGCCGGGACAGGAGGATACTGACGGCACAACGCGTACGGCAACGGGGCGCCTCTCGACAATCCTGCCGCTGATCCGCGATCTCGCCTTCGGTGCAATTGTCGCCATCACCGCGCTCGTGGTGCTCTCCTCGCTCGGCATGGACATCGGGCCGCTGCTGGCCGGTTTCGGCGTTCTCGGACTGGCCATTTCCTTCGGCTCGCAAACACTGGTGAAGGATGTGGTCTCGGGTATTTTCTTCATCGCCGATGATGCGTTCCGCACGGGGGAATATATCGATACGGGAAAGCTCAAGGGAACGGTCGAGCGCATCACGCTGCGATCGCTCCAGCTGCGGCACCAGAATGGCCCTGTTCACACCATTCCATTCGGGCAGATCCAATCGGTGACGAACTACAGCCGCGACTGGAGCACGATCAAGTTCGAACTGCGCTTTGACCGCGACACCGATCCGGAAAAGATCCGCAAGACGGTCAAGAAGGTTGGACAGGAGATGCTGGAAGACCCGGAACTGGGCAGCGAGTTCCTCGTGCCACTGAAATTTCAGGGCATTCAGGACATCACTGAAAACTCGATGGTCGTGCGGCTCAAATTCACCGCCAAACCGGGAAACCCGTCGCTGATCCAGCGCGAGTCGATGAAACGGCTGCTGGTCGCCTTCCGTGAAGCGGGTCTCATGCTTGCATCCAACGCGGTCACGGTGCGCTCTGGGACCAATGATGCCGCTGGTGCCGGTGCTGCAACCCAGATCGCTCTGGAAAAAGCTGCCGAACTCGCTTCTACACAGGCCGCTGCCAAGGCAGGCTAGGTATCAGTGACCGGGCGAGTCGTCGTCCGTCTCGGCTTCCCCGGCTTCGCGGTCGAAGGCCTTCTGCCATGCAAGAATTGTCTCGGCGCGTTCATGATCGCCTTGTGACCGGGCAAAGGCCAGTTGCTGGCGCAAACCAACCCGCAGGGTCGAGCGCTCAAGCCGCGTTGCCGGCTTTTTAAACGCCGAGCACGGCGTCCCGTCGCTGATGGCGGTTACCATCCGCTTCTTCAGTTCCACCGCTTCGACAGGAGCATAGGCTATGGCACCGAATGTCCCCATGCTCCAGCTGGACTGCCAGAGCGCCATGTGTTTCGTGAGGAGCACACGCAGCTGATCCATCACCGTTTCCCTGCTGTATCATGTGAAGTGCCGACGAGAGCCACAGGCTGGACAATCAGTCCCTGTGCGGTCTTCTCGAGATAGGTCTCGACCCCATAAATCCCGCGCATGTGATCGACGGTCAGCACGTCAGCGGGAATGCCGTCCGCCACGATCGATCCTTCGTGGATCAGCACAAGCCGCGTGCACCAGCGGGCGGCAAGGCCGAGATCATGCAGCGAAACGACAACCGAAGTGCCTTGGCCCACCATATTCGCCAGCGACTGCATGAGAGCGATCTGATGCGCCGGATCGAGGCCCGCCGTCGGCTCGTCCGCCAGCAGCAGCGCCGCATCCTGTGCAAGTGCCCGCGCAATCAGCACCCGTGCCCGCTCGCCGCCGGACAGTTCCAGCGCCGAGCGATGGCGAAACGCCGCAATCTCCATGCGCTGCATGGCGCTCTCGACGAGCGCAACATCGTTTGCGCCAGGTCCGGAGAACCCGCGCAAATGGGGGGTGCGCCCGAGCGCTACGAGATGTTCCACCGACACGGCCCAACTGATTTCCCTGTCCTGCGGCAGATAGGCGATGTGTTTGGCCCGCTCGCGGAGGCTCAGCCGGGAAGCAGCGGTTCCGGCAATCCTGATCCCGCCTGATGACGGGACGAGGCCAAGAACGCTTTTGAGCAATGTGGATTTGCCTGCACCATTGGGACCGATCAGGCCGATGAGTTCACCGGCCCCGACATCCAGCGAGATATCGTGCAGGACGCGTCGCGTTCCGAGTGTGACATGCAGGCGGGAAAGGTTGAGGAGGGTCATGACATTCCCCTCCGCGTGCGGAACACAAGCCAGAGGAAGAACGGTGCGCCGATGATCGCCGTCAGCACACCGAGCTTCAAATCGCGGTCGGGCGCAATCAGGCGCGCCAGAATATCCGCACCCAGAAGCATCGAGGCGCCGCCAAGCGCACTGGCTGGAAGCAGGCGCGAAGGCCGGGCACCCACAAGCGGGCGCAGGACATGCGGCACGATAAGGCCGACAAACCCGATGGCACCCGCAACCGCCGTCGCCGCACCGACGGATGCCGCCGTGCCCAGAATGGCGAAGAGCTGAACCCGTTTGATGTTGATGCCCATGCTGGCCGCCGCATCGGGTCCGAGCGTCAGCGCATCAAGCGAACGGCCAAGGCTGAACAGGAGTACCCAGCCCATAAGGATGAATGGTGCCGCAAGCTGCACGTGCAGCATAGACCGGTCGGTCAGCGACCCCAGCATCCAGTAGACGATCTCCATCGCGGCGAACGGATTGGGCGACAGGTTCAGTGCCAGTGTCGTCATCGCCCCGGCAAAACTCGATACGGCGACACCGGCGAGAATGATGGTCAACGTGCCGGCACTGCGACCGGCCAGTGCCTGTACCAGCAGGACCGCAAGCACGGCGCCTGCGAGCGCCATCAGCGGCAGGGCAAGCGGAAAGGCCAACGACAGGCCGGTATAAATGGCAATCACTGCGCCGAGCGACGCCGATGCGCTGACCCCGAGAAGGCCGGGTTCCGCCAGCGGATTGCGCAGATAGCCCTGCAGCACCGCACCGGAGAGCCCGAGCGTTGCGCCGATCATCAGGCCGAGCAGCGCCCGCGGCAGCCGTATTTCCCGCATGACAATCACGATGGCATCGCCCTGCCCCATCAGCAGGGCGCGGATACTGTCCGACGTGCCGAGTGCTGCGGGACCAACAAGCAGTGACGCCACGAACATGATGCAGGTCAAAAGCGCGAGGCCCAGCAGCAGAAGACGGAAATGATCTTTCATTTGTGGCTTTCCCGTTGTGCCGCATCCGACAGCAGCTTGACGGCCTGCGCCGTGAACGGTGCGCCGCATATCCAGTATTTGTCGGGCACGTCGATGAGATCTTTCCCCTGCAGCGCCGCCCGAAATGCCGGATGCACCTGTGCCTCATAGGCAAGGGCGGGAGCCGGATAGGCATCGTGCGCGGCGATCAGATCCGGCTTCGCCATGACCAGCTGTTCGAGGGACAGTTTCTGCGTGCCCTGCAGACCAAGCTTTTCGCCGAGATTGTTCAGCCCGGCGCGGTTGACAACCTCACCGGCCAATGTATCGCGGCCTGATGTAAACTGGTTGGCGTAGTAGAGCGCGATGGTGGGTGTCTTGGCACTCCTGGACGGAACGCTGGCCAATGCCGCATCCATGGCCTGCAAAAGCTCTTCCGCCCTGGCATCACGTCCCAGAAGGGTGCCCATCCGGCGCACATTGGCACGGATATCGTCAAAGGAGGATTCCGGCTGGAACTCTTCCACGCGAAATCCCAGCCGCTTCAGAATATCGACCGTTGCCCGTGTGGTGTATGTGCCGCTCAGGATGAGATCCGGCTTCATCAGGAATATCTCCTCCGCCAGACCATGATTGGTGACAAAGGGTGCGGCCTCTTCAGCAAGAACCGAAGCGGCGGGATCTTTGGCAAGGTGGGACACGGAATAGAGCTGCCCGTCGGACGCCATAAGCATCGCCAGCTGATCGGTGCAAAGGTTCATCGAGACGACGCGCTTCGGCGCCTCGCCTCGTGCCGGATGGGCAGCCGCGAACAGTGCGATGGCGGTTGCAAGTCCCGCCATGCCATTCATTACAGTCCATCGGCTTCCCCGCTTCACCCTTCAGAAACTCCCCTTCAATCCGACAAAGGCGGTCCGGCCCGGCGTGTTGAAGCCAAAGACCTCCTGATAATCCTCATCAAACAGGTTTTCGATCCGCGCATAGGCTTCAATCTTGTCGCTGAACTTATAGCTGCCACCAATATTGACCAGCGTATAGTCCTTCAGGGTTACCCGTGACGGAAGAGGCGGTGTGAAAGCCGTGTCCTGCATCTTGCCGTTGAACGTCACCTCGCTGAAAACGCGGGCCCGATCCTCATAGAACGTATAGGCAGCATTGAGCGAACCGGAATGTTTGGGCCTGCGTATCTCGATCTCGCCGTCCGGGTCCTTCGCATCCGTATAGGTGTAGCTCGCAGTCGTGGTGAAACCGCCGGTGAGATTGAGCGTTGCGGCGACTTCCACACCCTGGCGCTTGCTTCGCCCATCCTGATTAATCGGCGTGTAGCGGAAATCCGGCGTTGCGATGCTGGTGATCTCGTCGGTGAGATTCTGCTGGAAATAGGTCACATCAACCACGAGCTGCTCGTCGAAGAAGCTCTGTTCGACGCCGAAATCCCAGCCAAGGCTCTTTTCCGGACGCAGATCCGGATTGCCCTTGTAGGACGAGGGGATATAGCCGAACTGCTCGTAGAACGATGGATTGGTGATGCCCGTTCCGACAGAGCTGTGCAGCCTCGTCCCCCAACCCGGAATTTTCCAGGCCGCCCCGAAACTATAGGTCGAAGCGTCCTTGAACCGGTCATTGGCGTCATGGCGGACCGCAGCATTGAGATAGAGCTGGTCGAAGAATTCGCCCCTGTATTCGCTCACCAGAGAATGCGTCGTCCGGTCATGTTTCTCGAATTGCGACGCGTCGAAATACGGGCTGGCGAAATCCGCATCCGCAGGCCTTTGCCGGAAGGTCTCCCGCTCGCCCTCATAGCCCGCCGTAATCTGGTGCTTGGCATCGGCAAAGGCAGGTGTTTCAAACTTGTAGATCGCCTGATAGGTGCCGGTCAGCCGATTGCCCTCGTTGCCGGATATATATTCATCGTGCTTGAGATAATCGCGCAGCGTATTGGTGTCGCTGATCCGTGCCTTCTGAGTCAGGGCACCATCAAACGATGTCCAGGTGATACCGAGAGAGCCAAGCAGTTCCTTTGTGGTCGTCTGGTCGTCACCATCGACGACAAGTCCCTGAAAGGGCGTTCCGTAGCCGCCATCGAGATCGAGGTCGCTGCGGCGGTTGACGTAGCGGAAGGTGCCGTCCACAACGATATCGGGCGTTATGTCGACCTTGAACTTGCCATTGATCGTTCCGTTTTTATCGCCGTCCTTCTCCGAACCGAAATTCGAGATGTTGAAACCATCGTTCTGGCGATAGGACCCCGACAGGGCAAAATCGTAATTCTCCGCCCCGCCCTGCAGCAGGACATTGCCGAGCCACGTTCCATCCGTGCCCGCCTCGGAGCGCCCGCTGATCTTGAACCCGTCACGCGTGCCACCCTTGGTGATGATATTGACCACGCCGGCCAGTGCGTTCGAACCCCAGAACGCGCTTTGCGGCCCACGCAGGATTTCGATGTGATCGACATCGGCCACCTGCAATCCGCCGAAATCGAATTCGCCATTGCCCGTCTCGCTGGCTTCCACACCGTCGATCATGACGAGAAGATGGTTGGCTTCCGCACCGCGCACCCGCACCTGCGTCAGCCCGCCATAGGAACCGGCACGGGAAACGGCAAAGCCGGGAACCTGGCGCAGGGCATCGGCCACATAGCGTGTCTGGTTCTGCACGAGTTGTTCCCCCGTGATGACCGTGTAGGCCCGGCCCGATTTCTCCGCTTCGATCTGCGATTGTCCGAGATTGATATAGATGGGATCGAGCGTGATCGATCCGTCTGCCCCCGTTTGGTCCTGCGCGACGGCAACACCGCCCGACAATATAAATACAGCCCCAGCAAAACCTGTTTGCTTCAACATGACGCCCCCACGGCATTGGAGACGCCAAGCATCTCCTGCGATTACGACCGGACCGCGGACTGGAAGGGCAACAGGGGGATTGCAATATTCAACCTGTAATCGCTCCGTCACGCGGCAACACTTTTTCAAATGTCACCGCGACGAGCGACCGCGCCAGAACACACCCCGTGTTCGAGCTGGGTGACCGGAACGGGCAGGTCTCCTGACTTCCGGATCAAACGCTGATCTTCCGCCTTCCCAATCACGCATAAGCGTTTTCAGTGGCATTATGGAAGACCGCTCACCGGTTACAGTTGCGGGGGCAGCCACGGATTAGGCCCCTCATTGGGTCATCCTCACTGTGTTCCCTTTTCATCCGCTTTTGATCGCGGAACCAATTCCACATTCTGGATAGCAACCGCACCCGAAGCGGTCAACGATCAGTTCCGGATAATTTGCTGAACTGCCTTGCAATATCAGCCATTGCATATTCCGCCCAGCCGATTACATAAGGCTCGCTGGCGTAAATCCGGCGGTTCCGGCTGGCATTTGCCCCGGGAGAATGATTTGAACGGTGAATGGAGCAACGCCCGGCTCTCTTTCATTTTTGTTGATAAGACGTATCGAACGAGAGACCCAGGGATGACTGCATCATCGTCAGCGACCGTCACGGCGGCAAATACCCATGAAACGGATGACGTTTCAGCACCGATCGCATTTCCTATTCCCGACAATGTGTACGCGGAAACCGTAACCGAAGTGCGGCATTACACTGACCGGCTGTTCCGTTTTCGCATCACCCGCCCCGCAAGCTTCCGCTTTCGTTCGGGCGAATTTGTCATGATTGGCCTGCCCAATTCGGAAAAACCTGTCTACCGCGCCTATTCGATCGCCAGCCCTTCCTGGGATGAGGAGATCGAATTCTTCTCGATCAAGGTCGAGAACGGCCCGTTGACGGAACATCTGCAGAAGATCAAGCGCGGCGACACGGTACTCCTGCGCAAGAAGTCGACGGGGACATTGGTTCTCGATGCGCTTCTTCCGGGCAAGCGGCTATACATGCTGTCGACCGGAACTGGTGTTGCGCCTTTTGCCAGCCTGATCCGCGATCCGGAAACCTATGAAAAGTTCGAAGAAGTCATTCTGGTCCAGACCTGCCGGGATATCGCCGAGCTGAAATACATCACCGAAATGGTCGAGGGCATCAAGGATGATCCGCTGATCGGCGAGTTCGCTGCCGACAGCCTGCGGCTCTACACCACGACGACACGCGAAACATTTACCCATATGGGCCGGATTACCGATCTGATGCAGAGCGGCAAGATGTTCAGCGATCTGGGCCTGCCGCCTCTCGATCCAGCAACCGATCGCGGCATGATCTGCGGCTCAATGCACATGATCCATGACACGAAGGCCATCCTAGAATCCTTCGGCCTTGTCGAAGGTGCAAACAACAATCCGTCGACCTATGTCGTCGAGCGAGCTTTCGTCGGCTAGAGCCTGCCCATACAATCCCGCTGGAATATCGTACCCGGTCTCCTTGAGACCGGGTATTTTTATTATGCGGCGTGCCTCACTGACTTGTGACACTCTGCCTCTTCTAAAAGATGAGTCCACATGCTATGTGTGTATCTGTTATAAGCATCCTTATGAGTTTCAAAACCCCACATCATGGACAATAAGCCCACACTTGGCTTTCTGCTGCACGAGGTCGCGCGGCTGCTGCGCAAGCGATTTGAACAACGTGCAAAACATCTCGGCCTGACCCGGTCGCAGTGGCAAACCCTTGCCTATCTGGCGAAGAACGAGGGGATTCATCAGGCCGGATTGGCCGAAATCCTTGAGATCGAACCGATCACGCTGGTGCGTATTCTGGACAAGCTGCAGGAACGGAACCTGATCGAACGACGGCGGCACCCCACCGATCGCCGTATATGGCTGCTTTTTCTGCGTGACGAAGCGCGGCCGCATGTGGCCGATATGGGCGTCATTGGCGATGCCACCCGATCCGAGGCCCTGTCTAATATTTCAGACGAGGACCGCGAGCACCTTATTCGAACTCTAACCCTTATGAAGTCCAATTTGATCGATGCCTGCCAGACACCGGTCGATGACAGGAAGACACATCATGGCTGACGGATCTCCAACCTCCCGCACTCCCGCCAATTCAGATCAGGCTGCCGCACCGGAGCGCACGGCGCCCATGCTGGAGAAAGCCGACGCGAACAGTGAAGCGCCCGCAGCGACCCGGGTCAACGAACCGGTCCCGCTGCCTGACATCGCCCCGCCCAAGTCACGCCGCAGCCGCACGCGGTCCATTCTTTTTGCCGCGCTTCCCATTGCCCTTATAGTCGGCGGCTATTTCTACGTAACAGGCGGACAGGTCATGTCCACTGATAACGCCTACGTGCAGGCGGATGTGGTTGGCGTTTCGACTGACATATCCGGACTGGTCACATCTGTTGACGTGCATGACAACGAGACCGTCAAGCAGGGTCAGATCCTGTTCCGTATCAATCCTGACGTGTACCGCATCGCCCTTGAAGGCGCCCAGGCGCAGCTCGGCACGGTTCGCAACCAGATCCTGAACCTGCAGGCGAGCTACAAGCAGACACTGGCCGAAATCGCCCAGGCAGAGTCCGACATTCCCTTTTATCAGAAGACCCTGCAACGTCAGGCGGATCTGACCAACACGGCCGCTGTCTCCAAGGCAACCTATGATCAGGCCAAACACGATCTGGATGCGGCGCAGCAGAAGGTCGACGTCGCCAAGGCGCAGGCCGCGACCACGTTGGCACAACTCGGTAACAATGCAGATCAACCGGTCGAGCAGAATCCATCCTATCTTGCAGCACAGGCAACCGTGGACAAGGCCCAGCACGATTTCGATGCAGCCACGGTCCGCGCGCCGTTCGATGGCGTCGTGACCAATGTGAGTTCACTGCAGGTCGGCGCCTATCTGCAGGCATCGCAGGCCGGCTTCAGTCTCGTTTCAACAACCCATATGTGGGTTGCCGCCAGCCCGAAGGAAACCGAACTGACCTATGTCAAGCCGGGCCAGCAGGTTACCGTGACCGTCGATACCTATCCAGGCGTTGAATGGAAAGGCACAGTGACCAGCATCAGCCCTGCCTCCGGCTCCAGCTTCTCGCTGCTGCCCGCTCAGAATACAACCGGAAATTGGGTTAAGGTTGTGCAGCGCATCCCCATGCTCGTCAGTATTGACGATATGGCCGGGAAGCCGCCGCTCCGCGTCGGAATGAGCGTCACCGCCGGGGTCGATACCGGCCATGCGCGCGGTCTGCCGCATTTCCTGCAATCCCTTTTCGGCAGTAAGGATCATGTCTAACACAGTAGCACTGCCAGGGGTCGCGCCCGTTGCCAATCGCGGCGCGATAACGGCCTGTGTCATCCTCGCCGTGATCATGCAGGCGCTCGACACGACGATCGCCAATGTGGCACTGCCCTATATTCAGGGCAGCGTCTCGGCCAGCGCCGATCAGATTAACTGGGTCCTGACATCCTACATCGTGGCTGCCGCGATCATGACACCGCCATCCGGCTTTCTGGCCGCACGGTTCGGCCGCAAGCGCGTGCTGCTCACGGCCATTGCCGGATTTGTCGTTGCGTCGGTGCTGTGCGGCATCGCCCAGTCGTTGCCGCAGATCGTCGCCTTCCGGCTTCTGCAGGGCCTGTTCGGCGCCTCGCTCGTTCCCCTGTCACAGGGCATCCTCCTCGACATCTATTCCGTCGAGGAACGCGGCTCCGCCATGGCACTTTTCGGTGTTTCCGTCATGGTCGGCCCGGTGCTTGGACCTGTCATCGGCGGCTGGCTTACCGACAATATCAGCTGGCGCTGGGTGTTTTACATCAACGTTCCCATCGGCCTTCTCGCCTTTGCCGGCATTGTTGCCTTCGTCACCGAAACCGGGCGCGAGCTCAAAGCCAAGCTTGACTGGTTTGGCTTCGGAACGCTCAGTCTTTCCATTGCCGCGCTGCAGCTCTTTCTCGACCGGGGCGAACAGCTTGACTGGTTCTCGTCAGGCGAAATCCAGCTGGAAGCGCTGGTCTGTTTCGGCGCATTCTATCTGTTCCTCAGCCATACCTTCACGGCCGAGCGTTCCTTCGTCAATCCGAGGCTGTTCCTCGACCGGAACTTTGCCGTCAGCATGTTCTTCATCTTCATCGTCGGCGTGACCTATCTCGCCTCGCTCGCCCTGATGACGCCCTATCTGCAGACGCTCATGGGTTATCCCGTCACCACGGCGGGTATCGTCATGGGCCCGCGCGGCGTCGGCACGATGGTGTGCATGTTCATCGTCGGCCGCCTCATCGGCAAGGTCGACACCCGGTTCCTGCTGGTGCTCGGCCTCGGGCTCACCGCCTGGGCCATGTATGACATGACCGGCTGGACACCTGACGTATCGCAATGGACCATCGTTTCGGTTGGTTTCATCCAGGGTGCGGGCCTCGGCTTCCTCTTCGTGCCATTGACGACGATTGCCTTTGCCACCCTGCCCGCGAGCATGCGCGGCGAAGGCACCGGTCTTTACAATCTCTCGCGCAATATCGGTTCCAGCGTCGGCATTTCCATCGTCACGGCGCTGATCGTTGAAAATGTCCAGACCAACCATGCCTCGATTGCAGCCTATGTCACGCCGTTCAACCACGCCTTCAACGCACCTGTGGTGATGCAGCATCTCGATCCGCTGAAAGCAGCGGGCCGCGCTTCCCTCGACAGCATGATCACCCTGCAGGCAACGATCATCGCCTATATGGATGACTTCAAGCTGCTGATGCTGATGTCGCTCGCAGCCATCCCGCTCGTCTTCCTGCTGCGCAAGCCCGCGGCAAGCGTCGCACCGCCGGAACACGCGGTAATGGAATAAGACAAGGGCGAGCGATCCAGCGGGTCGCTCGCCCTCATTGTTGGACAGAACCTGTTTTTACCGCGCTGGCGGCGCGTACATGAGACCACCGGCATTCCACAGGGCGTTGATGCCCCGGTCAATCTTCAGCGGACTGCCTTTGCCCAGATTGCGGTCGAACATCTCACCATAATTGCCCGTTGTCGAAACAACGTTGTAGATCCAGCGCTGATCAAGACCCAATGGCGCACCTGTATCCCCCTCGGCGCCAAGAAAGCGCTTGATGGATGGATTGCCGGATTCCATCTGCTTGGCAATGTTCTCTTTCGTGATCCCAAGTTCTTCCGCTTCGATCAGCGAGAACAGGGTCCAGCGGACGATGTTGAACCAGCGGTCATCCCCCTGGCGCACAGCCGGTCCGAGTGGCTCCTTGGAAATAATCTCGGGCAGCACCATGAAAGCATCGGGGTCGGACAGGGTCAGCCTCTGGGCATAGAGCGCGGAAGCATCTGTTGTATAGACATCACAGCGCCCATTGTTCAGGGCGACAATAGTTTCATCCGGCCGTTCGAACGAGACGATCTCATAGGTAATGTTGTTGGCCTTGAAATAGTCGGCGACATTGAGTTCGGTCGTCGTGCCGGTCTCCGTGCACAGCGACGCGCCGGAAAGCTCTTTCGCGCTCTTCACCCCCAGTGACTTCTTCACCATGAAACCCTGCCCGTCATAATAGGCGGTGCCAACGAATTTGAGCCCCATGCTGGTATCGCGCGACAGCGTCCATGTGGTCTGGCGCGACAGAAGATCCGCTTCGCCGGATTGCAGCGCCGTGAACCGGTCCTTGGTGGAAAGCGGGATGAAATTGACCTTGTCGGGATCACCGAAGACCGCCGCAGAAACCGCGTGGCAGAAATCAACGTCAAAGCCGATCCATTTGCCCGTGCTGTCCGCATTGGAAAAGCCGAGAACGCCCTGGCTGACGCCGCAATTGACGCGGCCGCGTTCCTTGATGACCGAAAGCGTATCGGCTTTGGCGGGGGTGACGGTAAAGGCTGCCGATGCGAGCAGCAAAGCCAGAAGTGCAGTCCGTTTCATGATGTTCTCCCTTATTGTGATTAAATAAATCTTCCCGCCGCCGAGCCCGTCCCCGGCGGTTCTTCCTTCTCTTCGGTTTCCGGTCACTGGTTCGACAGGACGTCGGCGAACGTGTCCTCCAACACGTCGACGAGATAATCGGCATTGGCCCGGCTGAAGATCATCGGCGGGCGCAGCTTGAGGATATTGTCGTGCGGCCCTTCCGTTCCCATCAGGACACCGCGTTGCTTCGCGCCGTTGTTGATGGCGCGGGCAATCTCCGTGGCCGGATGCTTGGTCTTGCAGTCCGTGACGAGCTCGATACCGAGGAAGAGTCCCTGCCCACGCACATCGCCGATGATGTCGTAACGGGCTTTCATTTCCTCGAACCGCTGCAGCAGATAGTTTCCTGTATCCAGCGCGTTCTGCCGGAGATTGTCGCGCTCGATCACGTCAAGCACGGCAAGGCCCACGGCACAGGAAACGGGGTTGCCGCCGAATGTATTGAAATATTCCATGCCGTTGTTGAACGAAGCGGCAATCTCGCGCGTCGTCACCACAGCCGCCATGGGATGGCCATTGCCGATAGGCTTGCCCATGGTAACGATGTCAGGCACGACACCTTGCGTTTCGAATGCCCACCAATGGCTGCCGACGCGGCCGAAACCGACCTGGACTTCATCGGCCGCACAGATGCCGCCGGCGGCGCGCACTATCGCATAGACTTCCCGGAGGTAGCCATCCGGCAGGAACACCTGACCGGCGACGCTCGGGATGGACTCGGCAAGGAACAGGCCGGGGGCCTTGCCCGCCTTGCGCATCCGTTCGATCTGCTCGGCGACACTCTCCGCATAGCGACTGGCAATCTCGTCCTGCGCCCAGTCGGAAGGCGCCCGGTAAGGATCGGGAATGGTAGCCTCATAGACATGCGGCTTGCGGCCCTTGCCGCCTTTGCGCTTGTACTTGTAGGGGCTGAGATCGATCAGTTCCTGCGTCGTGCCGTGATAGGCCCAGTCGAGAACAATCGCCTCCTCGCGGCCCGTATGCGCCCGCATCATCCGCAGCATCAGGCTGTTGGCCTCGCTGCCCGAACAGGCGAATGTCGCAACCGTCAGGTCACCGGGCAACGTGGCGGTCAGCCGCTCCGCATAGGTGACGATATTGTCGTGCAGATAGCGCGTGTTTGTGTTGAGCAAGCCCGCTTGCCACGACAGGGCCCTGACCACATCTGGATGGGCATGGCCGAGATGGCAGACATTGTTGAAGCAATCGAGATAGGCCCGACCACGATCATCGATCAGCCAGACGCCCTCACCGCGCACGAACTTGATCGGCTCCGAATAGGACATGGAGAGGTTGGGGAGGAGTGCGTTGCGGCGCGCCGCAACGATGGCATCCCTGCTGCGCCCGGTCTGCTGAAACGTCTCGCGCGGCAGCCCGATAAAATTGGCCGGATCGGGAAAGAGCTCGCCCCAGACCGGGAGATAGCGCGCTTCGCCGACGCCAAGTATGTCCGTGGCCGACAGTGAGGTATCCACCGACAATTGCAGATGGAGATGCGGTGCCCAGCCGCCATTTTCCGCAGGCGCTCCCATTTCACCGACGAGATCACCCGCTGCGAGCACATCGCCGGGGCGCAGCCGCGTCATAGCTTCATGGCCGAGATGCCCCCACAGGGTTGCAAAGGGCGGACAGCCGTCCGGCGCATGTTGGAGTTTGACAAGACAGCCATAGCCCAGCGGATCGGGTTCGATAACGACTTCCGCCACGATTGCCGCGATAGGAGTGAACAGTTTCGTGCCTGCCGCCATGAAGAGATCAAGCCCGAGATGACGGGTGCGTCGCTCCCCGGCAATGAAACGGGATTCGAACATCGGGCCGGTGTAGACGGAACGTTCCTCGCCCCACGGGCCGATACCGAGCGCGATACCGTTTTCGTCGCAATAGGCATCCCACCACGCGGTTGCCTTGTCAGGCCGTTGGGCAGCGGACGAGACGGTCATGGCATTTTCCGGATCGCCGTAGGGAACCAATGCTTTGACCAGCATGGCTGGGTGCCGGGCAAGCACAGGCGCGAAGCTTCGGTTGTTGCGCTTGATCCAGTCGGCCACCGCCTTCGCCCCGCCAGACGCATCATATCCGCAGGCATGGCGGAAGATCGCCGTGGCAAAGCCGCGATTAATCGCATCGAGACGCCGCAGCAATGCCCATGCCGGGGCCTCGCTGATGGCAAGATAGGGATTGTCGCCGGTCTTGTCCTTGCGCAGGGCCGACAGTGTGACACTGGTCACGAGCCGCATGGCGATCAGGTCGAACAGCAGGTCCAGTTCCTGTTCCTGCAGGGGATATTCCGCATGGAAACCCGCAACGATGGAAACTGCCGCGCCGATGGGATCATCGAGGTCAAGAATGGAATAGGCACAGGCCACCGCAACTTCGGCGATCAGGATGCTGTGCAGCGCATCGCCAAAATCGATAAGGCCAGCAATCTCGGCGGGATTTTCCGGATCGACCAGCACATTCCAGTCATTGGCATCATTGTGAATGATGGCGGCGCGCAAAGATGGCAGGCGCGGCGCGACATGCGTTTCGAACCGGTCGATGAACCGGCCGAGCAATGCGCGATCTTCGGCGTTGTCGATATGATTGAGCCGCAGGCGCGACAACCCCGCCGCGCGCATATCCCAGTCAAACGTACGAAGTGCACCCGGATGCATGAACCCCTGCATCGCCTTGTCCAGCCGTCCGAGCATCCCGCCAAGGTTGTGCAGAACCGCCGGAGTGCGTTCGCGTTCAGCCAGCGGATCGCCGTCCTGCCACGACACCATGCGGATGAAATGCCGTTCGCCGGTCCGGGATTGAACCTGTACCAGCACCTGACCGTCCAGCGACCGGCGCAATCTGGGCACCGGCAAGTCTGATGCATTCGCCTCCAGATGATGCAGCAGCGCGGTCTGGAAATCGCTCTGATCCTTCGGCTCGCTGGAATTGACGGCTTTGAGGATCCAGATCGAGCCGTCGGAGGACTCTATCCGAAAATTCTGGTCGCGCTCGCTGGCGAGAGAACTGATCCGGCCGTCGATACCAAAATGCGCCTTGGCAATGGCAAGCGCTTCGGTATTTGAAAATGACGGTGCCGGATGGGATAGATTGATCATACGTCAGCTCCTTTTCTCCGGAGCTTGGCACGGGCCTCAAAATCGGGCATCCGTTAATCCGCCGGTTTGACCGTCAGAAAGACGGCCAGAACCGGCATTTGGTCGGGGGAGAGAAGAGGGCAATGAAGGAACTCGATGAAAAGGACCGCAACATTCTGAGCATCCTGTCACGGGATGCCAAAATTCCGTTGAAGACACTGGCGGGAAAGATCGGTCTGTCGAGGAGTGCAACCAGCGAGCGCATTCTCTTTCTGGAAAAGTCCGGCGTCATCCGCGGCTATCGTGCTGATATCGGACACCTGAACGAGGGCGTGATCTCGGCCTTCCTTCTGATCAGCCTTGTGCGCACTCCGGCGCTCGGAGTGCTGGACCGGCTTGCCGCCCATCCGGAAGTCCGCCGCGTTTCATCGGTCAGCGGCCAGCTTGATCTTATTGTCGAGGTTGAAGTGCCATCGATGAATCATCTCAATACGATACGCAACACGGTGGCATTGCTGGAGGAAGTGGATGACGTCACCACATCCATCATCCTGCGCCGCGACATCGACCGGCTGGGCGGCGAAACGGAGGGATGATCGCTGCCCCGCCTCACTCTTGGAGGATCAGGCAATCTCTTCGGCCAAACGGGATACCGGCTTTTGGCGCAGCCGCGCATACTCCATCGTGTTCACAAGCGTATTTGGCGAACAATGATGAGGTATCAAGATGAACATTTATCGGAACTATATTGCCTGGCGCAATGCGCGCCGCACCATTGCCGAACTCAACACTCTGCCGATCGATCAGCTGGTCGATCTGGGCATCGATCCCCTGAGCCATATTATCGGCATGCCCGTCCGGTCGTATTCGGGCAGTCAGCGGGAAAGAGGCTGACCGACATCACACGGCCGCGCCGCTCACAGCCAGAGACTGGACAGCGGCATGGCGTGGAGTTTTTCGCCAAAGGGCGTTATCCGGTCGTGGTCATGCAAAACGATGCCATGGACAAAGCGGTCACCGACAGCCTCCTGCAGCTGGCGCAGCCCGCGCAGATCCTGCTGGCGCACGGTGGCCGCCGCCTTCACCTCAATGCCGATAACCCGCCCTCGCCTGTCCTCGATGACCAGATCGACTTCATCCTGGTCCTTGGTCCGGTAATGCGAGAAGGTCAGACGGCGGTCTGACCAGGCCGCGAGCTTGAAGATTTCCGACACGACAAAACTTTCCAGAATCGGGCCGAACCGGGAGCGATCGTTGAGCACGTCCTCCGCATCGGTGTCCCTGAGGGCACCGAGCAGGCCCGTATCGAGAAAGTGCAGCTTGGGCGTCTTGATCAGTCGCGTCAGGCGATTGGTTGACCAGGGCGGCAAGGTGCGCACGAGAAACAGCCGTTCGAGAATGGCGACATATTTTTGTGCCGTCACACTGGAAAGGCCAAGCGCTGCACCGAAACTGGAATGGTTGGTCAACTGGCCCGCATGTTCGGCCAGCACATCGAGAAGCCGTGGCAGGCGGTCCAACTGGTCGATATTGGCGATATCCCGGACGTCCCGGTCGAGAATGAGGGAAACATAGTCTTCAAGCCATGCCCTGCGGCGCCCCGCCGTTGACCGGCGCACGACTTCGGGATAGCCGCCGCGCAGCACGATATCCGTCAGGGCTTTTCCGGTGACCGGTTCCGCTGCCAGTTGCAGATCATCCCCCGCAAACAGCCGGTCGAGAAAATTGCCCGATGTTCCCGCCAGTTCACATTGCGCAAACGGCAGCAGCGGTATGACCGCCATGCGTCCCGCCAGTGAATCGGCAATGGCGGGAACCGTGGCAAGATTGGCCGATCCCGTCAGCAGGAAGCGCCCCGGCTCCTGATCCGTGTCGACGCTTTCCTTGATGGCCAGCATCAGTTCCGGTGCGCGCTGCACTTCATCGATCACCGCCCGTTTCAGACCACGAACGAACCCGACGGGATCCGTGCGGGCCGCCTGCAGGGTCGCAGCATCATCCAGTGTCAGATAGGGTCTGTCGGTCCGGGAGAACTGGCGGGCGAGCGTTGTCTTGCCCGCCTGACGCGGACCGGCGATCAGCACCACGCGTGTGTCTGACAGGGCGGTTTCAACGTGGGGTCTGACACGTCTCTCGATCAGACCGTTTTTTTCAGGCAGGGAATCACTCATGCGTCCATTCCTAAATCAATTGCCGTCTGATTTAAAGTGAATAGACGTCTATTTTTAATTACATCCGCGATGCAATACAGGCGAACGAGCGGCGCTTCAGCTCGGAACAGGCCGCGCTTGCGGCCTGCGCATCGCTGAAACCACCAAACCGGACGCGAAAGCGCTTGGCTGCGGGTTCAATATAACCCTTGGCCTCGGGCAGAATTGAACGGACCAGCTTATCCGCCTTGCCAAGCAGCCGGTTGGCATCGGCGCGCGTGTCCACGGCGCCGATCTGGATATTCCACTGGCCGCTTGTCTTCAAAGGCTGCAGCCCGCCGTCGCCCTGTTCGATACTGGATTCATCAATAAGTTCGGCAATGCCGGGTGCGCGCTGCGGTTCTGCTTTGGCAATTCTGGCCGACCTGCTGGCGGCCTGGGGAATAGGAACCGCAGCGGCATTGGCGACAAGGTTGCTGCCGCGCTTGGAACCATCGCTTGCAAGCGGCATGTAGCGGGTCAGAAGCTCTGCCATCCGGTCATCCCGCGACCGGCCGGTTTTGCCGCCGAGAACAACACCGACAATGTGCCGGTTGCTGTCAGTGAACGATGATACCAGATTGAAACCCGAAGCGTCGGTATAACCTGTCTTGATCCCGTCAACACCGGCATAGCGGTACATCAGATTGTTGTGGCCGTTGATCTGCTTGCCGCGGAAGACGAAGGACCTCTGCGAGAAAAGACCATACTCCTTGGGGAAATCGCGCATGACGGCCACGCCCAGCGTCGCCATGTCCCGTGCCGTTGTCATCTGCCCCTTCTCCGTCAGACCGGATGCATTGCGGAACACCGTGTTTCTGAGGCCAAGCTGCCGCGCGCGCAGAGTCATCTGCTGTGCAAAACGCGCTTCCGACCCGGCAAGATGCTCGCCCATGGCGGAAGCCGCATCATTGGCAGAGAGGATAATCATGGCATTGACGGCTTCGCGCACGCTGAGCGTATCGCCGCCCCGCATCCAGAGTTTCGCCGGAACTTTCCGGGCAGCATTTGCCGACATGACAATGCGATCATCCCACTTCAGCTTGCCTTTGCGGATCGCCTCGAACGTCAGGTAAAGCGTCATCATCTTGGCCAGAGAAGCCGGTCCGTGCGGGGTGTTTGCTCCGTCCTCCCCCAGAACCTTGCCGGTCGAGACGTCGAGAACCAGCCACGGCTGCTCAGCCGCCTGCGCCATATCGGCAGATCCTATGGCAAGGCAGCCGATACAGGCAACCAGAGCCATTCTCAAACGGGGCAAGACGGCCTGATAAGCAAAACCGAGCGACATTCCGGTATCTCCATTCGAAACGCGGGCGAAGGGCGCAATTCAACTGATTGGCCAACTGACTGGGTATGTGCTGAGACTACCGAGACCGAGGTTGATAAGATGTAAATAATTATGGTGAACGGGAGAATGTTCACCACTTATCAACCAGAAATTGCGGCCGCTTTTCCCCCCTTCACGGTTTCCCGCAACGCGATGACGTTCATCGAATTGTCATTGGCTTGAAACGTAGCTGTCACAGACCAAGCCTAAGAAGACCCCGCACCCGGTCCGGTTGAATTCGACCTGCTCCCGGCAATGCATGCGCACCCCATTGTCCAATTTTGAAGAGAGATATCCCGTGCGGATCATCCAGATCACCGACACTCACCTCAGCCCTTCCAAGGCCCATTTTAATGCCAACTGGTCACCTCTGGCCCAATGGGTCGCGGATCAGAAGCCGGATCTGGTGGTGCATACGGGCGATCTTTCCATCGACGGCGCCGACATCGAGGATGATCTGGCTTTCTCTGCCGGATTGCTGAACGAACTACCCGTCAAGGTTCTGAGCCTGCCCGGCAACCACGATATTGGCCATATGCCCGGCAGCCCGCAGCCCGTCAGCGCGACCCGCATCGACCGCTGGCGCGCGGTGATCGGGCCGGACCGCTGGATTCATGACATGGACGGCTGGCGGCTGGTGGGCCTCAACAGCCTCATTCTGGGCAATGACAGCCTTGAAGAGGAAGAGCAGTTCGATTGGCTCGAAGATGCGCTCGCCGAGGCGGAGACACGCCGCATCGCCATCTTCGCACACAAGCCGCTGTTTGTAGATGCCGCCGACGAAGGTGAGACGGGCTACTGGAGCGTTCGTCCTGCGCCGCGCAGGAAGCTTCTTGACCTTATCGAAGAATATGATGTGGCTTTGCATGCGAGCGGCCATCTGCATCGCGCATGGCAGGGCATGCACAACAATACGAGTCTTGTCTGGGCACCGGCTTCCTCCTTCATCGTCGGGGACATGGAACGCGACATGCCCGGCGAGCGCATTCTTGGCGCGGCAATCCATACGCTGGCCGATAGGGCCGAAACAGAAATCGTCGAGATCAACAGCCTGTCCCGCTTTGTCCTCGATGACGTCATCGAGGAAGTCTATCCACGTGCACGCATAGCGCAGGCACCGGAGACGGCCGCATGAGCGCGTTTGCCCTCAGGAATATTTCGAAATCCTATGGCACGAACAGCATTCTGAACGATGTCAGCATTGAGGCTGAGGCCGGCGAGTTCATCGCGCTGGTCGGGCCATCGGGCTGTGGCAAGAGCACGTTGCTGCGCATTGCCGCCGGTCTCGATCACGGCGATGCCGGCAGCATCTGGATGGGTGATCGCGAGATCACGGCGGAGCATCCGGCCGATCGCAATGTGGCGATGGTCTTCCAGTCCTATGCGCTCTACCCGCACCTGACCGCCGAGCAGAACATTGCGGTGCCTCTGGCCATGCGGAATCTGTCCACCCTGCAGCGCATGCCCTTTCTGGGTCGTTTCATGGCAGGCAGAAGCACCACCCAGGCGGCTATCAAACAGCAGGTACTGGCCACAGCAACCAGTCTCAAGATCGACCATCTGCTTGACCGCAAGCCCGGACAGATGTCCGGCGGCCAGCGCCAGCGCGTGGCATTGGCACGAGCGCTCGTGCGCCAACCCGGCGTTTTCCTGATGGACGAGCCGCTTTCCAATCTCGATGCCAATCTGCGCGTGCATACCCGCGCTGAAATCGTTGATCTGCACCGGCGCACCGGCGTGCCCACCATTTACGTCACGCATGACCAGTCCGAAGCCCTCAGCATGGCCGACAGGGTCGCCGTGATGATGGGCGGCAGGGTATTGCAGTTTGCGCCGCCCGCCGAGATCTATGACAACCCGCGCCATATCGAGGTGGCAAAGTTCGTCGGCAGCCCCCGCATCAATATCATCAATGCCACGACCTCGGATGATGGCGCGGTGTTCTTCGGTGGCAAAGCAGTGGTCAATGGCGTCACCGGGCCGGTTGGAACGCTGGTTCAGCTGGGTATCCGGCCGGAGCGCATCAAGCTCAAGCCGCACGGCGCCAAGGGTATCGCCGCCACGGTCTCCCGGCTGGAATTCCTCGGCTCGGAAGTGCTGGTGACGACTGAAGTCGACGGTGTTGAAGACGGTCTTGTCGTCAAGGCTGCACCCGTCGACGTCGTGCATCTGAGCGCCGGCGCACCGGTTACGCTTGTGATCGACAAGGATGCCTGTCTCGTCTTCGGGCAGGACGGGCTGCGTGTGCCACTGCGGGCACCGGCAAAGGTCAGCGTCGATGCGTGAGATAGCGGTGTCCGGCCCTCTCCCTGCAGATCAAACCACGGCCCGGCAGGCGGCCATCCGCGCCGCCAGAAGGGAAGAGCGGGTAGCGTGGCAGCTGGCCGCTCCGGCGATCGTGCTCATTATCGTCCTGATACTGCTGCCGACGCTCGCCGTCTTTGTTTTCAGCCTGACGAATTATGAACTGGGCTATGACGATTTCCAGTTTGTCGGCCTCGACAATTATATCGAACTGTTCGGTGACCGGACTTTCCTCATTTCACTCAAGAATACCGCCGTCTACACGGCCATCGTCACACCCTTTTCCGTGTTCATCGGCCTCGGCGTCGCTCTGCTCATCGAAAGCGAAACGCGTGGCCGGGCCTTCTTCCGCACCGTATATTTTCTGCCCGTCGCATCGTTGCTCGTGGCCATGGCCACAGTGTTCCAGTACCTGCTGCATCCAACCATCGGCCCAGTCAATGCCATGCTGTCCATGCTTGGAATTGCCGGTCCCAACTGGCTTGGCAGCAGCAGTACCGTTCTCATCAGTCTGGCGATCATCGGCATCTGGCAGTCCGTCGGTTTCAATATGGTGCTGTTTCTCGCGGGCCTGACGGCTATCCCGCGCGAGCTTTATGCTGCAGCGGAAGTGGACGGCGCCAAGGGCAGCTGGGAACGTTTCCGGCTGGTCACGTGGCCAATGCTCGGGCCAACGACTCTCTTCGTGACAACCATCAGCGTGATCAATGCGGTGAAGGTGTTCGAGACGGTCAAGACATTGACAGAGGGCGGACCGAACAAGAGTTCGGAAGTGCTGCTGTGGACCATCTATCAGGAAGGCTTTGTCTATCTGCGGGTGGGCTATGCCTCCGCCATGACAGTCATCTTCCTCGCGTTCCTCATCGTGCTGATGCTCGTGCAGTACCGGGTTCTCGACAGACGGGTGCATTACACATGAGAAACACCGCCCTCTTCTCCATGCGCAACCTGCGCCTCGGCATCCTGTCCGCCGGAGCGCTTGTCTTTCTGGCACCCTATATCTGGATGATTTCCACGGCGGCTAAATCCCGCGAGGAAATCTTCTCCTCCTCGCTCACCCTGCTGCCGCAGCACTGGGCGCTGTGGGAGAACCTTGCCAAGGCTTTCACCCGGGTCCCTATGGGCCAGCTCCTGTTGAACGGCCTGATCGTCTGCGGCCTCATCTTCTTCTTTCAGGTTGTTATCGCCATTCCCTGCGCCTATGCCATGGCCAAGCTGAAATTCCGTGCGGCGCAAACCATGATGACGCTGGTCATGCTCGGCCTGCTCATCCCCATTCATGCGACCGCCCTGCCCATCTATGTCGCCCTGAACAAGGCCGGCATGCTGAACAGCTATTTTGCCCTCTCGGCCCCGTTCTTTATCTCGGTCTTCGGCATCTTCCTGTTTCTGCAGTTCTTCCGCGCCATGCCGGATGACCTCATCTCGGCCGCCCGGCTGGATGGCATGTCGGAACTCGCCATCGTCAACCGGGTTATCGTTCCCAATGCCTGGCCTGCCGTCACAGCCTTTGCGATCTTCTCCGTGGTTGCACACTGGAACGACCTCTTCTGGCCGCTCATCGTCATAACAGGCACCGAACGGGCGACACCGCCCTTGGGTTTGTTGTTCTTCCGGGCCGCCGAAGCTGGCGACGATTACGGGGCGCTGATGGCCGCAACACTTATCATCACCCTGCCGCTCGTCGCAGCGTTCCTGCTGGCACAGCGGCGTTTCATCGAAGGCATCACCCTCACCGGCCTCAAAGGCTGACCATTCCCAAGACCAGGAGATAATTATGAACTTCTTCCGAAAGACGATTGCGGCAGCCGCGATCGCCACCGCGTTCACTGTTCCCGCTTCGGCGGAAACGACGCTGAACGTGCACTATCCGATGCCCGGCTTCTTCAAGGACGTGATGGATGTGATCTCCAAGAAGTTCATGGAAGAAAACCCTGATATCAAGATCAGCTTCGTCAGCCCTTCAGCCACGTATGAGGAAGGCATCCAGACGATCCTGCGGCAGGCCGGAACAGCCGAGATGCCCGATATCACCTTCATCGGCCTCAACCGTCTGCGCATGATTGCCGAGCGCGGCGTCAACGTTGATATGAAGCCGCTGATCGCCAAGGAATCCGACATGGCAGCTCAAGGCTTCAGCGATAGCATTCTCCGCCTCGCCCAGGTCGGCGGCCAACAGGTTGGCCTTGCCTTCGCCACATCGAACCCGATCATGTATTACAATGCCGACCTCATCCGGCAGGCGGGCGGCAATCCCGACCAGCCGCCTAAGACCTGGGACGAGGTGATTGCTCTTGGCGCCAAGGTCAAGGCGCTGGGCAACGGCAATGACGGCATCGACTTCCGCTGGCAGGGCGATGACTGGATGTTCTCTGCCCTGCTGTTCGGTGCCGGTGGCACCATGCTTTCGCCCGACGAAAAGAAAGTCGCTTTCAACGGCCCGGAAGGCATCGCTGCCTTCAACCTGATCAGCCGTCTGGTCAAGGAAGGCGGCATGCCCGTTCTGACGAAGCAGGCGGGTGAACAGGCCTTCGTTGCCGGCAAAGTCGGATTCACCTTCCAGACCACCGGCGCCTTGCGCAACACGATCAAGAATGTCGGCAGCAAGTTTGACCTGCGCACCGGACCGCTGCCGCTGCTCAATCCGGAAAAAGGTCATCTGCCCACGGGCGGCAATGCCGTCGTCATCCTGACCAAGGATAGCGCCAAGCAGCAGGCCGCATGGAAGTTTGCCAAGTTTGCCGCCGGGCCCTACGGCGCTTCGGTCGTGGTTCCCGGAACGGGCTATGTGCCGAACAACGAACTCGCGGCAAAGTCACCGGAATATCTCGCCGATTTCTACAAGCAGAACCCGCTGTTTCAGGCCGGACTCAATCAGATGAACCTGATGATCCCCTGGTATGCTTTCCCCGGCACGAACGGCGTCAAGGTGACACAAACCATCGTCGACAACCTCTCACGTGTTGTCGAGCAGTCCGCCACGCCGGAGGAAGCCCTGAACAGCGCTGCCGACGAAGTTCAGAAACTCCTGCCGCGCCGCTGACATCTCACCAAGAGAGGACGAGCGCTCTGTCAACCGGATGGGCGCTCGTCCCTTTTCAGCATAACGGTTTTGCAATAGTTTTGGACTTATACCATCAAGGACAACTGCCGGTAGAACTGTGTCTCCACGACACAGGCTCGCGCCGATCTATCAATCCTTGCTGGACCAACCATCGATGCCACCAACAGAATCCGGCCACAAGACGGAAAAGCGTATTGAAGAGCGCAAGCGCACACGCCTGCGCTCGGGAAAGCTTGCAACGCTTGAGGGCCAGTTTCTGACGGAATGTCATTTCCACAATATTGCCGGCGGCGGGGCCCGCATCCGCACAGTGACCCCTTGTTCCATTCCCAATCGCTTCTGGCTGTTCGACGATCAGCATCGCGGAGCGCTTATGACTGAAATCGTCTGGCACAAGGACGGAGATTTCGGCGTGCGCTTCGTAGAAGATGCGCATGTGCCGCCTCTCAGCGAGGCTGTCCTCAGTGCACTTGCCGGAAAATACTATTCTTTATGATGTGAATTATGGAGCTGGAGGCGTCTGGCGCGGCAGACCTTTGGTGTTCTGGTCGCGGATTTCCTTGGCCGTGATATAATTGAACTGCTCGACAAGCAGATCGCGCACCAGCGGTTCGGGAAATTTTGCATTCACACCGTCAATTACGGATTGTTTGACACTGGCAAATTCCACCTTCTGCACATCTTTTACATCGGAAAAATGCCCGTAGAACTGGCGGAAAACTTCATCATTGATGAACGGAGCGACAGGTACGGTGACCGAGGCTTTCACGCGGCTGTCCAGCGTATAGCCGAGCTGCACCACGATATAGCCTTCAACCGAGCCATCCAGAATGATCGGAACACTGAAAACATCCGTCTTGCCGAAATCGAGCAGGTCCTTGCTCTGCGATGAAACGGCTGCCGTCGCTGAATTCTGCCACACGGCAAAATACAACGACCCCAGCGCGACGCCGCAGATCCACAGGCCGATCAGGACGATACGGATCATGCGCCCTGCCCGTTCCTCATCTGCTGGGCCGTGTAGGTGCCATCGGCTTCCTGCGTTTCAAGCGCATCACGGATGAGACCTGTCAGCTCCGTCACGGCGCGCAGGTGCAGCTTGATGGCGTCGCAGTTGCGGTCCAGTTTCTGGCGCAGCGCATCCAGCACCGGCTGGAGCGATTTCAGGGCCGGTATTCCGGCGGTTTTCGCGGCCTTGTTCATCGCCTTGTTGAAATCCCGCAGGCCGCGGCTCTTGTGCGAATTGATTTCTGCAAGATCGATTGTTTCGCCGTCAAGCAGCAGTTGCGTTTCACGCTCGACCACCTCTTCGAGACGCTTGATCGCAAAGAGGACAGGTTCGAGCGCCGGCTCGATCTGGGATTCAAGCGGCGCATGTTCGATCACAGCGCCAAGCTTTTCGTTATCGTTGACTACATCCATATTCATTTCCTCCAATCCTGGCGGCCTCAGCCCTGTCCGGTTCCGTCAACAGGTTTCGTCGTTTTCAATTGCTTGTGAATGAGTTGCCGTTCGATCTGGTACAAAATGACATTTGAGTCCTGTTTTTGAGTGGAACTGTCTGAGATCGGGGCAGCGGACGCTTCGCTCGCTGCCGCGTTCTTCGCTTTCTGCGCGCTTTGCTGTTCCAGCATCTTCGCCACGCCGATGCCGCCGGCGTCGGCCATTTTCTTGGCCACGGCCTCCGACATCATCGACTTCCAGTAATCGCCGGCAATCCCTTGACCGAACACGGCCTGATTGTCGCCGGTAAACATGGATTCAACAAAGGACTGCAGCATGAATGATTCAAATTTCTTGTAGGCCGCATTTGGTGCGCTTGGCGCACTTGTACTTCCGATGGAAACCGTCGGGGTACCCGCCTGCTGTATGGATGCAAACGTCTCGCGCGAAAGCCGCGTCTGGGCTTCCACCCGGGCCGAGGCAAGACTGCGAAGCTTCTCGACTGAAGCCCGCAAGGTTTCCGGATCTGCTGCATTGGCAACATCCAGCACCAGATCGGAAGGTGGATTAATGGCCATCAGTCATTGTCCCATCGTGTGTCATGCGTCGTACCTTACCTGTCCAAACTTACGGGAGGCTTGAGCCGCCAGCGATTGTATGGATGACATATTCCTCGATTTCTTCAGCCGCCGCGATTCGCTCCATGTCCTGCTCGAGCTGGCGGAGCCGGTCACGCAGGATATCCAGCGTGCGGGAGACCATCAGCAGATTGCGTTTTTCAGACACCATTTGCCCGGACAGGTGAGCCTGTTTCGCCTTGTTCGTTTCCAGCCGTTTCATGATGAGATCGGCGGGAACAATACCAGCGCCGCTTTCGAAGCGGTCATCCTGCATGCGGAACAGCGCCGCGTTCTCTTCGTCGATCGCCTGCGATTGCGCCGTCAGCCGGGACAGTTCCATCTCATGCCGGGCCTTTGTCAGGCCCTGCAATTTGATCATCCCCTGAAGCGACGTGCGTGACCCTGATCTGATAGCCATGTCAAAAGTTCCTGAGGTAGCTGCCGGTCTCGCTGGTAAAGAAACGCAGTAGATCCGGCATGCTGAAATAGAGCAGCATCAACCCGCCCGCGAGCACGAACGGCATGGAGATGAAATAAACAGGGATCGTCGGAGTCAGCTTGTTGATCAGCCCAACCGCAATATTGACGACGACCGCAAAGACAATGAACGGCGCCGCGATGCGGATGGTGCTGAAGAAGGCCCTGGACAAAGTATCGGTCAGATTGACCATGGCGGTGGCGGGCTGGAAAACCCCGTCCACCGGGATCGCCGAATAGGACGACAGCAAGGCGCGCAACACTTCAAGGTGCAGGTCCGTCACGAAGAACATGAGCAATGCCGAGAATGTGACGATGGTTGCAATCGCCGCCTGTGGCTCCTCGGATTCGATGCCCGCCCCCGGAGCGCCGGAATAGCCGGTGGCCATGGCTATGGTGTGGGCCATGAACTGTAGGGCCCAGAAATACATACGCGCCAGAATGCCGATCATCGCACCGACAATGGCTTCGATAACGATGATGCGCATCAGCACCAGAGGCGCCGCACCGGCTGCGGGCGAAACCTGCCCGAGCACGAGCGGTACCACCATCAACGAACAGGCCAGAGCCAGGAAAAGCCGTATCTGCATCGGAATGCGCGGACTTGATATGCCCGGCATGATCAGCAGGCACGACCCGACACGGGCAAAGACCAGAAGGGCGGCGATCACCATGTCGCTGAGCGCCAGATTCTGCGGCATTCGTCAAAGCCTCACGAAATCGTTCCGAGCGACCGGACTTCGACACCACGGGCGATCTCCACATGGGACAGTACGGAAAGCGTGGCAAACAGCCTTTCGATGATCATGCGGATATAGGGACGCGCTTCCGGCGATGCGACGAGAACAAAGCGCTCGCCGGCATCAAGATGCTTGCGGATTGCGGTGCTGGCTTCGGTACCGAATTGTTCCAGCAGACGCGGGTCGATATCGAATTCGGTGATGTCGCCTTTAGCGTCCCGCTTGAGGCTCTGATGGAAGACCATGTCCCAGCGGTTGCCGAGGCGCAGGACGCTAAGCACGCCATTATCGGCGAGATCGCCGCAGATCTGCTGCGACATGCGCATGCGGACGTGTTCGACGATCATTTCGGAACGGCGGATATGCGGCGCCACTTCGGCGATGGCTTCCAGAATAAGGTTGAGGTTACGGATCGACACCCGCTCCGACAGTAGCAGCTTGAGCACGGCCTGCAGTCCCGAATAGGAAAGATGGGCAGGACAGATATCGTCCAGCAGTTTGCGGTATTCCGGACCGAGCCGGTCCAGCAGCGCCCGCATATCCTTGTAGGACAGGAGCTGTGCCAGATTGTTGCGGACGATTTCGCTCAGGTGCGTCAGCAGCACCGAGAGATTGTCGACGGTCATGTAGTTGTCGCGCTTGAGGTCGGCTGCAAAAGTTTCCGGTACCGAATAGGCCTTCATGCCGAATGCGGGCTCCCTCACCTCTTCACCCGGAATTTCGGGGATCGGGCGGTCGCCGGGAATAACCAGAATTTCGCCGACGCGCAGTTCCTGCGAGACAACCACGGTTCCGTGAATCTTGATGCGATAGACCTTCGGCGGGATCAGGAAGTCGTCGGTTACCTTGATCTCCGGAACAACGAAACCGTACTCGGTGGCAAATTTCTTGCGCATCTTGTTGACCCGGTGCGCAAGTTCCAGCTGCGAAGCCATCAGGCGGGTAGACAGCTGCTTGCCCAGGCAAAGCTCGATCTGCGCCGTTTCAAGCGATGCGCGGACGGAATTGCGGTCTTCATCCTCGGCTGCTTTCCGCTGCTGGACCTGTTCCGCCAGTGCTGCAGCTGCCACGCGCGCAATCTTGCGCGGGACCGAGATACCGATCGCCACAAGACCGAGCGCCAGAATGAAAAAGGGAAAGGCCGGCAGACCGGGCAGGACACCCAGGACGAACAGCAGGAGCGCTGCCACGAACAAGGCCTTGGGATAGGCGCCAAGCTGGCCGAAGACCGCCTTGTCGGTGGAGCCGCGCGTACCGCCCTTGGAAACCAGCAGGCCTGCGGCCAGCGATACGATCAGCGCCGGGATCTGCGTGACCAGGCCGTCACCGACGGAGAGCTTGGTGAAGACATCAGCCGCCTGGCTGACTTCCATGCCGTGCCGGGTGACACCGATAATGATACCGCCGAAAATGTTGACGGCGGTGATGATGAGACCGGCAATGGCATCGCCGCGCACGAATTTTGACGCACCGTCCATCGAACCGAAAAAAGCGCTTTCCTCTTCCAGTTCGCGGCGGCGGTGCTGCGCCTCCTTCTCGTCGATAAGGCCGGACGAGAGATCCGCATCGATGGCCATCTGCTTGCCGGGAATGGCATCAAGCGTGAAGCGTGCGCCCACTTCAGCGATACGCGTGGCACCCTTGGTGATGACGAGAAAATTGACGATGACCAGAATGGCGAAGACCACGAGGCCGATGACGAAATCACCGCCCATGACGAACTGCGAAAAGCCGTGGATCACCTGTCCCGCTGCCGCATAGCCTTCATCGCCATGGGTGAGGATAACGCGGGTCGTCGCAATGTTGAGCGACAGACGCATCATGGTGGCAATCAGCAGCACCGTGGGGAACGCGGAAAAATCGAGCGGGCGCTGAATCCACAGCGATACCATGAGAATGAGGACCGAGAGAGCGATGGAAAATGCGAGGCCGATATCCAGCACCATCGGCGATACGGGCAGAAACAGCACCGTGAGGATGATGACAATGCCGAGTGCCAGGCCAACATCGCTGCCGGTCAGATAACCCTTGTCTCCCAGTTTCTTGACGGCGACCTGTTGCACGGCATTCTCCTATGATCCGCACGAGCATAGGGAGCGAAGCTTACGCGAAGCCAAAGCGGCCGCGATGGGCATTTTCCATCATTGGACAGAGCGAAATCCGCATTTCGCCGTTGCCACGCCCACCTTTGCGTCTGGCCATTGAAAGAAGAGAATGACGGGCGGTCCTTTGAACGCGGGTCTTGGGTATTCTGTATGCTATGCTTGCGATCCAAGGACCACCCGCCCCGACGATTTTACGTTTCCGCCTGTTCTGCCTTGTCATCCGGCTGCTGCGCCAGATGAAGAGAACAGCTTCAGCGAAACCTCCCCGTCCCATGGGTTTTCTCCCCACGAGGCCGAAGCGCCGATCCTTTCCCGACTTTCGAAAGTTTCCGGAAGCATTCCCGCCGGAAAGGACACGATGAGAATACGCGAGGATGAGAAGTGTTGGATAAGTTGGTGTGTTTTTCTTACGAAGGGCAAATCTGATGACCAATTCACCCCCCTCTGCCCTGTCGGGTATCTCCCCCGCAAGGGGGGAGATCAGCCTTCATTAATATTTCTGGCAATTTGCAATGTTGAAAATAGCGCGAAATCTTTGATGTCAATGTGATCTCCCCCCTTGTGGGGGAGATGCCCGACAGGGCAGAGGGGGGTGAGAACATCTCGTTCTTGCACAACAAGCGTGCGTGGTTCACCCTCGATGCTCAGAAGCCCTTTTCGATCCGCGAATAGGTGAGCAGAGTCAGCGTATTGATCTGCGAACCGACAAAGGGAGCCGTCAACGCCAGTACGGCCAGAATGACGATGATCTTCGGCACGAAGGTCAGCGTCACTTCCTGGATTTGCGTCAAGGCCTGAAACAGCGCGATGATGACGCCGGCAAGCATGGCCGCGCCCACCGCCGGACCGGAAGCGACAATCACCGTCCAGATAGCCTGGTTGATGATGTCGAGCGCATCGGCCTCATTCATGATTGGCTGCTGGCGATCAACTGATGACGATGCCGGCGGTGATTGGCAACTCGGCTCCACCCTTCAGCTTGGCAATCATGCCATCGCTGTAGATCTTGACCGATTCCACCACACCGGTGATCTTGCCATCAGCGCTTGTAACAGTCCGGCCGATGATACCATCTGCCTGCGACAGCGAAGCACTGGCCAGGATCTGATCCAGTTTCTGATTCATCAGCGTCGATTGCTCGACATTCGAGAACTGGGCGAGCTGTGCCACATAGGCGGTGCCGTCCATCGGTTGTGTCGGATCCTGGTTCTTCATCTGCGCGACAAGCAGCTTCAGAAAGGACTGATAGTCGACACTGGGACCGTTCGCCTTGGGCGAGTCCGATGTGTTGCCGGTTGACGATCCGACGAGAGGAGTGGTTGTCATGCGATTGCCTCCGGCCTGTTTGGCTGGTCCGAATGGGGGGGATGATTGGAGTCCGCATCGCCGGACAGGATCTGGGCTTCCAGCGGATAGAGTACGCGTATGGCTTTGAGCGCCTCGAACACCCGGTCGTTGCAGACGATTTCGTCGATCAGCTTCAGCTCCTTGAGCATCTGCTGGTTTTCAAATGTTGCCAGCAGGTTGCCCAGCATGCGCTTGAAGGCGATGTTTGCTTCATGCCTGATGAGCGGATTGATCAGCATGATCTGCGCCGCATAATAGAGCTGGCGCAGCGGGGTTGTCGTTTCATTCGCCTGCAGGACGTGGCTCTCGAGCAGAAAGGTCACATCGTTCAGGAGTTCAAGGGAAACCTTGCGGTCCGCACTCAGAATAGCGCCGTTGATGTAGACCTTTTCACCGGCACGCAATGTAATTTTCATGATGTTCAGATCCCGTCACGAATGGTTCTGGTGATCTCGATAATGCCGTCATAATCGGATGATCTGCCCTGGCGGATCTCTTCAAGCTCCTTGAGGATATAAATGCCTATCGAAATCAGCGAAGCGCGCAATTGCGGCGGCAGGCCGTTCTCCGGACTGCCGAGGTCTTCGATCACAATCACCCACAGCCGGGATGTAAACTGCATCGCCTCTATGCCTTTGAAGGAATAGTCTCCTTCGTCGCGCGCGTCCTCCAGCATCATGATCGACTGGTCGAACAATGAGCGTTCACGTTCCTTGGCGCTCGCCGCGCCGTCGTCCATGATGTCGTTGTATCGGGCCTGGTACATATGTCTTTCCGGTATCGGCATGAGCGGGCGCGGGAACCGCAGCCGTTGCGATTATTTCAGGTAATTGAGCAGGCTCAGGCTCTGCAGCTTGACGGTCAGGGCATAGGAAGCCTCGATCTGTGTGGTCAGTGCAGTCACCCGGTTGGCGGCCTCGTAAGGATCAACGGCTTCCATATCGAGGACCGAACTGTTGAGAACCTTGATCTGAACAGTCAGGCGGTCTGTCGCATCCTTGGTTCGAGCCTGTGCGTCGCCAAGGAAGGACTGTGCGCCCGTGAGCGACGAAATGCTCTGGGTCGTCGTTGAGATTGCCTTGTCCATGACGGCATCGAAGGCGCCCTGGTTCAAACCGATATTCGAAAGCTCGGCCACCATGGTGTAGCTCATGGCCAGCTGTCGGAATCCGGCATTGTTGGCACTGACCGAGGTTTCAGCCAGTTCACTCGGCGCGATGCGGCTTTTGACCAGGGTATCGGAAGCTGATGACCAGTTGGTCGACCAGGAACCCGCGCTGAACTGCGCTGTCATGGTCGTATCGAGAAAGGTCTTCATCTGGTCCGCGGTGATGTTCTTCACCTGCGGATCGGTCATGGGAAAACCGAACTGAGTCTGGAAGGCGTTCTGGATCGCGGCGCGCGCCGGGTTGCCATCCGCATAGTAATCATCCATCGGCTGAACATCGGTGTTCACGCCGGCAAATACATACTCGCCATTGTAGTTTGTGTTGGCCAGACCTGTTGTGGTCTGCAACCCGCTCTTGGCCTTGTCTGCGGCAACGGAATGACCGTCGGTCGAGCCGCGCAGGGCAGTGACGGTGCCAAGAAAATCGGTTGCACCCTTGACGAGATTGCCGAGGGCATTTTGCGAAGTCGTCATACGCTGGCCAATGAAATTGTTCGTCTCGGTCAGAACCGTCAATCGATCATATTCCTTGCGCAGGGAAATTGACTGGCCGGTGCGGCTGCCGAGCGCGAGGCCGGTATCGGAAATAAAGCCGGTCGTAGCCTCTTCCTTCGCCTTGATAAGATCCGCCTGTGCCTTCGCCAGAATATTCCGGGTCGAATTGGCCAGCATGTAGGATGAAATGGACTGGGTTTTCATCGCTATTTCACCGCGTTCAAGAGTTCGTTCAGCATGGCGTCCACCGCGGACAGAATCCGGGCCGACGCCTGATAGGAATGTTCAAGCTCGAGCATCGATTGCATCTCGACATCGATATTCACACCGGATGCATTGGAAATTGCATCCTCCGCCCGCGAGGCCAGTACACCGTTATAGGTGTTGGTTTCAGTCACAGACTTGCGCTTGGTTTCGAGTGAGCTGATCGAGGCGGCGGAATAATCCACAAGGCTCAGTTGCCCGCTGATGCCGGCATCCGCATCGTAGCTGCGCGGGGCGTTGATGGCACCGATCAATCCCTGCAAACGGGCAGAATAACCGGCCGATGCCCCGGTATTCTGAACATAGTCCGGGTTGGCCGGATTGGTGCCGCCATCGCGCAACAGCGTCGGGCTGCCACCTTCCGACAGAATATAGGCCGAGGAAACCTTGATCGTTCCGGCTATACCGGGCGAGATCGTGGCGTCCGCGGGCATGGCCGGTGCCCCGGAATAGGTGAAGAGCCCTGGAATATCTGGCAGAGTAGACGGCGTTTTCTGGTCTTTTTCAGCAAACATGCCGACAAGACTGCGCGCGACTTCATCAAGCTGCTTCTGGTATGCAGGTGCGGTCTGATCGCGCAGCTGCATCAGTCCGCTCAGGCGACCGCTACCGTAAGGCTGCTGAAATGTATCATGCGACAGCGGCACACCATCGACATAGACCTGATTGCCTGATGTACCCGCCGCGAAGGCAGCTGTCGGCGTGAAGCTGACCGTACGAGGCGATCCTTCAAACAAGGTCACGCCGGACTCGGCGAAAATCACCAGATCATTGTCGCCGCGCACCATTGTCGTGATGCCGATCTCGCCGGAGATCTCCTTCAAAAGACCATCGCGCTGGTCAAGGAAATCCGACACGTCAGCACCGGACCGCGTTCCGTTGATCACACGGTTGTTGACGGTTTCAAACTTTGCCAGCAGCGCATTGATGTTCTTGACGGAGTCATTGATGTCGCTGTCGGCATCCTGCCGCAGTTTCTGAACATCGTTCGTACCCTTGTTCAGGGCATTGGCAAGGTTGATGGCCTTGGAAACCGCCGCTTCGCCGACAGAGTTATTGCCCGGCTGCGATGCGTATTGCTGCAGCGAGTCGCGCAGGTCGCCCAGCAGAGCACTTGGCGAACCCGACGCATTGTTGGCGGAGTAAATGCCCGAAAGCCGGTCAAGACCGCTTTTCATGGTATCGGACGCACCGAGCTGGCTGTTCGTCTCGATGTATTTCGAAAGAAGCGCGTCGTCGGCTGAACGGCTGACTGACAGATAGGTCGATCCGTTGGGACCACTAACGACTGAACCAATACGACGCGTGAAATTGGGATCGTTGGCACCCGCAATATTGCGGGATACCAACGCTGTCTGTTTCGACGTCGTCGTCAGAGCACTCTGAGCGGTAAGGAGTGCCGAGCTTAATGACATGCCTTAGGTCCAATCAACATTTGGGATGCTACCTCTTCAGATTGACCAGCACGTCCATCAAATCCGCACCGGTCTGGAAGACCTTGGAATTGGCCGTGTAGCTTCTCTGCGCTTCAATCATCTCAGTCAGTTCTTGTGCGATGTCCGCGTTCGATTCTTCCAGAGCCCCTGAAGTCAGGGTTCCGAAGCTGCCCTTGCCGGGTGTGCCAAACTGGACATCACCGGATTCGGCGCTGGTCGCATAGACGTTGCCCGACAGAACAAGAAGATTATCGGGACTGGGAACATCAGCCAGCGCAATCTGGTAGATCGCGCGCTGGGCGCCATTCTTGTAGCGCGCAACAACAGTACCATCGGCAGCGATGTCGACATTCTCGATCGGGCTCGGCGTGCTGCCGTCAATCTTCGCCTCGATCGGCGTGTAGTCGCCTGCCAGCTGTTTGGTGGCGGACATGTCGATCTCGAGCATCTGGCCATTGGGAATCTGCACCGAGAGGGACTTGTCTCCAGACGTCATCTTGCCGGTGACGCCATCAAAGGTGAAGCTTTCCGTTTTCATAGCGGCTTTTGAATAGGGGAAGCCCCCGCTGGCTGCAGCGTCAGCCTTGTTGTAAACCGTCGCTTCCCACGTGGCATTCTTGGTGACCGGATCTTCACCCGTCTTGGTGAAGTAAACATCGAGGACCACCAGGTTGCCGAGATTGTCAAAGCTCTGCAGCGATGTCTTGGCGGTGTATTTTGCCGTTCCGGCCGTATTGGCAGCCGCATTGGATGGCAGGTCAGCGGCGTCAATAACGGCTGAGCCGGCTGGCAGGTTGGCCGTGAACGTGCCCTTGCGGCTCGGATCAGCGACAAGGTCATTCTGCTTGACGTTGATCTTCTCAAGTCCCTGATAGCCATTGATGACCGAATTGGTCTGGCCATTCACAATCGGATTGCCCATGAGGTAATAGCCGGCCGCATTAACCAGATTGCCCTGCGCATCCGGGACGAAGGAACCGGCGCGTGTCAGGTATGGTGTGCCGCTGCTGTCATTGACCACGAAAAAACCATTGCCCTTGAGCGCAAGATCAGTCGATGACGTAGTGAAGCGGAGCGAGCCATCATCGGAAATGTGATGGCGGACAACTGTTTCCACACCGCCGGAATTATAGGCGCCACCGGAGCTTGGCAGAACCAGCGAGGAAAACTGCGTGCTGGCACGCTTGTAGCCGGTGGTGCTGGAATTCGCGATATTGTCCGACACGGTCGATAGGCGGTTGGCCTGGGCATTCATGCCCGATACACCCGTCCGCATCATTCCATAAAGGCTCATTTCCGTCTCCTTGCGCCATGATTCCGTTCAGGATCGTAACCCTGCGATGCTTGCGTGAACCTGACGCCCTGAATGCCTTGAGATATCTTTGTTCTGGCTGCCCCGCCGCCAGCGGAACAGCAGGAGGTGATCAATCGAGATTGATGCAGTAGCCAAGGAAACGCTTGGAATCGATCGGATCATGACCGAGCTGTTCCCGCAGCTTCTTGCGAAGTTTGCTGATGTGACTCTCGACAACACTTTCCTCGACTTCGCTGTCGAAAATGCCGTAGATCGCGCTGAAGATCTGCGCCTTGTTCAAGCGGCGCCCACGGTTGGCGATCAGGTATTCCAGAATACGGCGCTCGCGGCGCGGCAGCGAGAACTCGGCGCCATTGACCTGCGGATCGCGGCCATCGGAGAAGACACGGATCGGACCAACCTGCGTGCCGGTATCGCCACTGCCGTTGCCGTAGCGGCGGCGGATCGCATTGATCCGCGCCAGAATTTCGCGGACGTGCATCGGCTTGCGGACCACATCGTCAACGCCCGCCTGGAACAGTTCAAGCGTGTGTTCAAGCGATTGCGTTTCATTGACCGCGATGACCGGTGCCGAGCAGCGTTCACGAATCTTGTGGGGAAACTGGCTGCGGTTGGCACATTCCCCTATGAGAAACGCTTCCACCGCCATAATATCGCTCTGCTGGACGGTAGAAACCCAGTCTCCGAAATCGTCGGGAGCGAACCCTGTTGTTGTAATGCCCTCACGGGCGAACCACGCCGAATACCCACTCGTCACCAGACTTCTTTCGTCGACGACTACAATCACGACCCCACCTTCCGAATCAGTAAAAACCCCACACAACACACACGTAGCGGGGTCGGTGACTCGCCGACAATCCCCAACAAATTGACCGCAATTTATTGGGAGTCTGAAATGGGGATCTTCGTGGGGAAACAGAGACGGAGCGAGAGACGACTCGCATGCTCAAATGTTTATACGGCACATCTTAACCAAAGATGACCAAGCGAACAAATTCACGTTTTATTACCGAAGATTAACACGGTCACTTATCACAGAACATTCGCGCCTTCTGCGTCCAGTTTCCAAAGCCGGAAGCCACCATATTTTCTATTACCCGGCAAACATACTGCTTCTGCGCCGGGTCATTGTTGGGACCCGCGTGATAGCGCGCAACCGCCATGGTCCAGTTGCCTTCGCGCGCCCGGAGCTGTTTGAGAAAACGCGCCGCATAATCCACGTTGGTTGCAGGGTCCAGCATGGCACTCACGGACGGGAATGCACTTGCATGAAAATAGTGATTGATCTGCATGCAACCGAGGTCAATCAGCTTGGCACCCTGTTCATGCGCCTCGTTGAACTTCACCACAGCCGCCGCGGCTGACGGCATGAAGACCGCCTTGCCTTCGATGTTCATGGCGTAGGGTTGCAAAGATTCCTTATGCCCCGTTTCGGTCAATCCGACGGCATAGAGGATGCCGATCGGAATGTCGTATTTGCTCGACGCCCGGTGCATCTCGCGCTCACAGAGATTATCCGCGCGAACAGCTTGTGCAATGAACGGACTGCTACACAACCAAGCCGCGAGAAGGATTGCGATCCGAAACGGCTCTGGCAGTCCTGTCGTCACGCTCATCGGCCTTGGTGTCTCCAAAATGCTGCTGGCTGGAAGAGCGATCGCCCTGCGCTCCCTGTGAACCGGAATTGGCTTGACCGCCCGGCCTGCTGCCGGGCTGCTGATCCTGGCCCGTCGAAGCCTGCTGGCCTGACTGGGTATTGGCGACGGTGGCTGTGCGATCCACAACCGAGATGGTGACAGACGAGCTATCGTCAGCCACCCCTGCCCGCTGCAGGGCCTTGCCCAGCGCTTCATGGTCCCGTGCGAGATGTTCCGCCGCCGCCTTGCTTTCGGCCACAAGCTGAATGTGCATGCCCTCTCCGGTCAGCCTCAGCCGGGCGGTAACCGTACCGAGCTCGATGGGCTGCAGCTGGATCACCAAAGTCCGGGCGGCAGTCGTGCTGTGGTCCGATATGATCTGGACGTCGGTGATCGGAGAATGGCTCTGCGGCGCCGGTGCCGCTTCGGCAAGCGTGTCAATGGTGATGCGCGCGTCAGCGGATGGCGCGGCGGACATCACAGGCACAGGATTGCTCGCCGCCGGTGTGATAGCCTGTTCCGGGGCTTGCCTTGCACTGGCGCGCGCCTTGGGTGCAATCGTATCGGCCGATTGAATCTCGACAGGTTGAGGCTGCGGCGCGTCCGGCTTCGCCGGCTGAGGCTTGGTCTCGGTGTCTGCAACGACCTTGGTATCCGGATTTCCGGAGGCAGCAGCTTTGGCATTCTTATCAATCATCGGCAAGGCTGTGATCGGTTGCTCATCAGCGTTTTCGATCACTCCGGCTGCCTTGTCGTCAGAGATCTTCGCATCAAAACTCTGTGCCCGTACGGGCTTACCCTGCTGTGGCTGCTCGCCCCCACCGGTCTGCCTCTGTCTTTCCAGAAGCTGTTCCAAGGCGAGAATGGACTGGCCGAACATGGCCTGCACGGATGGTCCTGCGTTTGCCGTGTCCTTATCCTTTTCCGATTCCGGATCATCCCTGATTTCCGGAACATCTTCCCCAGCGATCATATCACTGGCCTCGACAGGCAGACGCAGCGGCTTCACATCCAGCATGGACTGGAAATCGGGAACGTCTTCCTTGCCCTTGGCGGCTTGCTTGACGGGAAGACGATGGCCCTTGCCGCTATCGGCGACAATTGCGTCCTTGAGGGATCTGGCAGGCATATCAGGTCCGATGGTCATTTCTTGGCCTTCCCCAGGAGCGCATCAATAGCGTCGAGTTTCTTGCGTGTCTCATCAATCATCGGATCAACCGTTGGCTCAGGTTTCGGCGTATCGATCTTCACTTTCGCACCGGCGGTTGCAGAACCGGTTTTCACAACGCTTTTCTGCGGCGTATCCATCGGCTCGACAGAAGGCTGTTGGAGGATGCTGCCCCCCATGGCCGTTGCTGCTTCCAACAGTTTGACGTCACGATCATGCAAGCGGTCCTTCTGCAATTCCGACAGCATTTTCATCGCGTCCGTGGTCTTGTCCGTGCCGACATTGCTGATGCCGAAATAAAGCCTCGCCTGCGTATCATCGGCTTTCAGCGACTGCGCCAAAGCTTCGGCTTTCCCCGACATGAACCGGGCGCGCTGCATATCGCCGACAACGATCGCGCCACGCGCTATGCGCAGATAAAAGGGCAAACGGGCACCGGTCCAGGCCAGAGACGCCATCTCCTCGATCTCGTCATCGCTGATCTTGTTCTTGAGCACCATGATCGCATCGACAAGCTGCCGGAAAAAATCTTCCGAATAGGGCGACAGGGCAAAGCGCTGCAGATAATTGCGTGCGAGCAGCCTGACCTTGTCCTTGTCACCGAGATTGGCCGCCATCATCAGGCCGCGCCGCAGCGCCGCTTCCTCAAGCAAGGTGCCCGGTGCAGTCAACCGGATGTAATCCAGACGCTTCAGGGCTGTCGGCGCATCGATGGCGGCCAACTGGGCCGCCGTCACCAAAGATATGGACGCAACGAGCTCGCTTGGAACATCCGGCGGCAGCTCGCCGCTGAAGTTGTCGACAATGCCGAGCGGATTGCCATCCGCATAGGCCAGCGAGCCGGCAACGAGTTTCGGGCTGATGGACTCAAGCTTCGTGGTCATCAGGATAGTGCGGACGACCTGGGGATTGCCGCCGTTGAGAAGGTAAATCAAAATGGCATAGGCGTTGGCTGGCTTCTGCCAGACCTCCGGTTTGGTGGTCTCGAGCTGCCCGGCAATATGGCCAAGTACCCGGTTGAGCATCGGCAGAGCTTCAGGTTTGCCGGAGGCCACCTGATCCTGCAGCATGCGCATGGACCGCACCAGAAGATAAGGCTCCGGCGATGGCATATCGGCACGGGCAATACCAAGCGGCAAGCCCACAAAACCGATCAGAAGCCATCGCAAACGGGAGCCCCACATCATCTGCTGGCCGTTTTCAGGAAGATGTCGATACGCCGGTTCTGGGCGGCATAGGGGTCTGACGGCACTTTGGGATCACGATCCGCATAGCCTTCGACACGCAGGATACGCTTGGCATCAAGCCCGCCCCTTGTCAGCATGTAATAGGCCATATGCGCGCGTGCCGATGACAGGCGCCAATTATCATAGGTATCACTTTTGAAGGGGCGCGCATCCGTATGGCCGCTGATGATGACTTCACCCTTGCGCCCCGCGATGATCTTGCCGATCTGGTCGAGCACCTGCACGACGCGCTTGTCGGGCTTGGCCGATCCGATGGCGAACATGCCGTAATCCACCTTGTCGGTCAGCTGGATCATGACACCGTCTTCGGTTGGAACCACCGTGATATCGGGGGCCTTCTCATCGGTCGCCGCACCGGTTTTCTTGGAAATCTCTGCGGCGAGTTCGCGCGCGGACGCAACCTGCGCGGCATCGGGTTGCTTGTCACCCTTTGCCGGATCAACAGTTACGCCAGTTTCAGTGGGCTGTTTGGCATTTGCCGAATCCGCACCCTTTGTCTCGGCTGATCCTGCCTGAGCCCCGTCCTTGCCATCGATACCGGCCACTCGCTTTTCCAGCTGTTCCTGCGAAGGCGGCGGAACTGCCGGACTGTCCGTCAGCGGAAAGAGATCATCCTCCACATGCGTGGACCAATAGTTTGGATTGAACGGATCGCGATAGGCGTCGCCGCCTTCGGCCCCTGTTGATGGACCTGCATTGCTGGAACCGCCGTCACCCTTGGCCGACCGGTTCTGCAACACACCGGAATCGGTGGCGATTTCCGCAAGGACCGCATAGGGATCCTTGAAAATCTGCCGCTCTTCCGTCTCCGGTTTGGACTGCTGATCCTTTTCGTTACGGGCACTCTTGGTTTCCGCATCGGTGGAATTGGGCCGCTCGAAGCGAACCTTGCCTTCCTGGTTGTCCGTCGCCTCTATACCCTTGGGCCGCGCTTGCCTGTCCATCAGCTTGACAGGGTTGAAATAGCTCGCCACTGCTGCCTTGGTTTCCTCGTTTGCCGCATTGATCAGCCACATGACCAGAAAGAAAGCCATCATCGCGGTCATGAAATCCGCATAGGCGATCTTCCAGACGCCGCCATGGTGGCTGTCCTCGCCATCGTTGCGGCCGCGCCGGACGATAACGATTTCGCGGCGGGTTTCAGGATCGATATTCATCGGGTTGTATCCTTCACCGCATCAATCAGATGACCAAGCCGCGTCTCGACAACCACGTCATCGAGCCTCATCGACAGTTCCGACTGGTCCGATTGCGTGAACGTGAAACGCATGAGATCAATATCCGGCTGTCTACGCAGAGCATCGAGCAGATGTGCCGGGCCGGAGATGTCAAGCAGCACCGCTTCAAGCCCCTTCGTCAGCCGGTCCACTTCCGTGGCAAAGCCCGTGACCGCGCGATCACGCAAATTCTTTTCAACCAGAGGAGCAAGGACAGTTGCAAGACTGCTGGAGAGTTGTGCCGATACGACGGACAATCCCTCTCCCAGCTGTTCGAACATGCGCGTTCCGATGCGTTGCATGAAATCCGCTTCGGCACCTGCCAGCTGCTCCTGAAATTCACGCTCCAGCCGCAGCCTCTCCGCCTCGAAAAGAACCGCTGCTTCGGACTGGCCTTCAGCACGACCGAGCTCGAAGGTTTCCTTGATCTTCAGCTCGATATCGATGAGTTCGACAACATCTTCCGGCGCCGTATCACTATCGCCCGGATCGGCGCGCTCGCGCGTTGCGGCCGCAAAGACCGTTATGCGGTCATCCGGTACATGTTTCGGCGTGAAATCCGTGAGCACGCTGGCAATGGATCGCGCCATATCAAGCTGCCTCGTGAACCCATTGTTTCAGGATCGCCGCGACACGCTCTTCATCCATCTCGATCATCTGTTCCAGCCGGTTCTGCGCCGGGACCCGCATGCGGCGCCGGAGCTCGCTCAGGTCGTCATAGGGCAGGCTCTGCTCGGAATTGGCCGCCAGCGCCGGTTGGGGCCGTGCCGCTACCGTGAAATCGGGCACCGCTACATCCGTGCCTGCGGCAAGCTGCAGCGCATCCTGCGATTTACCCATTTCACGCATCAGCGGCCGCACACCGAACCACAGGATAAGACCGACGGCGACTATCAATGCGGCGGCATTGACGAAGCTGCCCGCCTGCCGGGAAATTGTCTCCGAGAGCGGCGTTGCGGCCGGTTGCAGTTGTTCGTCGGTTGCTTCCATGAAGTTCAGTGCCGTCACGGTGATGACGTCGCCGCGTTTCTGGTCAAGGCCAGCAGCGGTCGCAACCAGTTCTGTGATCTTGGCGATCTGCTGTTCGACAAATTTGTCTGGTGCAGGCGTCACACCGGCGGTTGCCAGCAACCGTGCCTGATCAATGACCACGGCAATCGACAGACGCTTGATCTGATAGCTGTCACTGACCGTGGAGATCGTCTTGGAATTGACTTCGTAGTTGGTCAGTTCCTCACGCTTGTCGGTCTTCTCAGTGGAGCTGTCGCCGTTCTTGCTCTGGATTTCTTCCTGCGGGATGTTCTGCTCGACGCCGGTCGCATTATCGCTCTTCGAATTCTTTGAATCGCCGCTTTCGCGGACCACACGCACGGAACGCTCTACCCGCGATTCCGGATCGAACACCGTTTCGTTTGTCTGGCGCTTGTCGGTATCGAGGGCAACCTGAACGCTGGTCTGGAAATGACCAATGCCGAGATAGGGCGCCAGCGCCTTGCGGATATTGTCATCGACCGACGCCGAAACGTTCTGTTCCAGCGTAGCGGACATCACGGCACCCGCGCTGGACCCGTCATCCTTGGATGCAAGCAGGCGCCCGTTGGTGTCAAGTACGGTGACTTCCGATGGGGTGAGTTGCGGCACAGCGGCCGCCACAAGCTGGCGGATCGATTGCGCGGACTCAAACGAGAAGCCGCCCTCGGTGCGGATCACGACCGAGGCGGACGGTGCCTGATCACCACGGCGGAAGCTGCCCTTTTCAGGCAGAACGATGTGCACACGAGCGGCCTTGATGCCGCGGATGGCCTGGATGGTCCGGGAGATCTCGCCTTCCAGCGCGCGAACCCGGGTGATTTCCTGCATGAACGACGTGAGGCCGAGCGAACCCATATTGTCGAAGAGTTCATATCCGGCATTGTTACTGGTGGGCAGGCCTTTTTCCGCCAGATACATGCGGGCCTGATCCGCCTTGCCGAACGGCACGAGAACCGAGGTTCCATCGGACTTGACGTCAAAAGGGATGCCCGCTTCGCCGAGCGCCATGCCCATACGGTTCACATCATCACGGCTGAGGCCGACATAGAGCGTCTCATATTGCGGACGATTGAGGTAAATGCTGGAGACAAGAATGGCGCTGAACAGCGTAACGCCAACGATGGCGAGCCCGATGAGACGCCTGGCACCAAGTTTTTTCATGGCGCCCAGAAACTGCTCAAGAGACTGTCTGATATTCTTTTCCATTAATGCCCACCACGCTTGCGTCGTGTCACCATAGAGATCGAAGCTTGCGCGAAGTTCGCACCAAAGAAAAAGGCCACGCACGAGGCGTGGCCCAGGTCAGAACCGATCCCGAGGGATCGTCATCCTTAGCTGCGGAACAGCTGCTGGATGCTCTGGTTGCTTGCATTGGCGATCGACAGCGCCTGAACGCCGAGCTGCTGCTGAACCTGCAGAGCCGACAGACGAGCCGATTCCTTGTTCATGTCAGCATCGACCAGCGTGCCGATACCACGATCAACAGCGTCCGACAGGGCGCTGATGAAGGACTTCTGGCTGTCGATACGGGTCTTGGCAGCACCGAGCTGTGAAGCGCCGGAAGCGAGGCCCTTTGCAGCAGCTTCAACACCGGTCAGGATGTCATCAAGTGCCTTGTTGTCGATATCGGCGCCCGAAACGTTGATCGTCAGAATCGATGTCTGGGTCGTGACAGGTGTTGCAGCGGCGTTGGTGACAGCAAACTGCTTGTCGAGAATGCCTGTCTTGGTCGTTGCAGTGCCGCCAGTGTCGACGAGACGGGTATTTGCCAAGGCAACGTCAATCGAACCAGTGGTTACTTTGCCTGTCGAATCACGGGCATAAGAAGCAATCGTGCTGAAGTTTGCCGTTGCAGGAGCGCCGTCCAGGGCCTGATCTGTGGTGAGCAGGTTGGAACCGGCATAGGAAGCGCCTGCATTTTCCTTCAGGGCGCCAATAGCCGAATTGATCAGCAACTGGTTCTTGGCACGATCTTCGGGGCTGGCGTTCTTCGAGGCCAGAACGAGGTTCTTGATTGTGTTTACAGAATCAATCGCTTTGTTCATCGCCGAATAAGCCGTATCGATTTTTGCGCTGCCAAGACCAAGAGCGTCCTGGATAACGGAGTTTGCACCATTGTCCGAACGCATGGTCGTTGCGATCGACCAATAAGCAGCGTTGTCAGAAGCTTCGGAAATCTTCAGGCCCGTAGCAATACGGTTCTGAGTGGTTGCGAGATTCTGGTTGGTAACGGAAAGTGTCTGAAGCGCGGTCATTGCTGACGCGTTTGTAAGAATGCTGGCCATAGGAAAAGCCCCTATAAAAGATACATGTGATGGGGACATGTCGGATTAAAACCGACCTAACAGTGCGGCATGATGCCTGTAACCGAAGCGGTCACCTGTTATGAGCGTTATGACTACGACTTAAATGTTACAGTTTCAATAAGGTTCAAGATTAATTTTTTCCTCATGGTTACGAAAACGAACGTATCAGGCTGCCAACCAGAATATTCCAGCCATCGATGAGCACAAAGAACAGAATCTTGAACGGCAGGGACAGCACGGTCGGCGGCAACATCATCATGCCCATGGACATGGTGAGTGTCGCGACGATCAGGTCGATCACCAGAAATGGCAGAACAATCAAAAAACCGATTTCGAAGCCGCGGCGCAATTCGGAGATCATGAAAGCCGGCACGAGAATACGCATGTCGACGGCCTCGTTGGCCTTGGTACGGAACGACTCATCCGCCAGATCCTCGAACAGCCGCAGATCCTTGTCCCGCACCTGCCGCAGCATGAATTCCCGGAACGGCGTGGTGATCTCACGGATCGCGACATCCTGTGTGATCTGGTTGTTCACGAGCGGCTGAACGCCATTTTGCCAAGCCCGGTCAAACACCGGCGCCATGACATAAAAGGTCATGAACAGGGCAAGACTGATCATGACAAGATTGGCCGGCGTTGTCTGCAGTCCCAGACCGGCCCGCAGCATGGAAAAGGCGATGGCAAAGCGGGTGAAACTTGTGGCCATGATCAGGATGCCGGGCGCGATGGAAAGCACCGTCAGCACCGCCAGCATCTGGATGATCTGGCCGCTGGTGGACGCACTGCCCTGCGGGATCAAGCCATCGAGAATCGATGGGGTCTGGGCCATGGCAGTGCCGCCCAGCACGAGCAGCAGCAGGGGTGTCAGAAGACGCCGTTTCATTCCATCACCAATGCCCAGATGTACACTTTCTCGATCTTGCCTTCGGAACGCATGCGCGCCCGCTCCTGCAGATCCATGCGCAGATATTCAAGTCCGGCCGCACCACGCAATTGCATGAGGTTCACGGTTCGCAGGAACGCCATGAAGTCACCGGCTATCGTTGCCGCAAGTTCGTCGGATATCTTCTCACCGGGTTTGGCCACGACACCGGCTTCAAGTCTGATCCAGACATCCTGCGGAATTTTCACATTCGTCAGGATAGGCTTCAGGGCGACAACGTTGCCGGACGGCATGTCCGCCGAGGCCGGACGGGACTTGTCAGCGGATGCAGTGCCCTGCCCGGCGGGAACACTCAGCCCAAGCTGGCTGCCAAGAAACCAGCCGCCCGCCGCCGCGACCAGCGTAAGCACCACGACCGCAGCGATCAGCGCCACACTGGACGGTGCTTTCGGCGAGGGTGTCGTGTCTTCGGCGAGCGTGCTCATATCGTTCAGATCGGTGCCACGGTATCGAGGACCTGCTGGCCCCAGGCCGGCTGCTGCGTTTCGCTCTGGCGGCCGCGGCCGCCATAGGAAATGCGTGCCTCGGCAATCTTTTCGTAGGAAATGATATTGTCGCCGGAAATGTCGCGCGGACGCACGACACCCGCAACGTTGAGAACACGCAGTTCATAATTGACGCGGACTTCCTGCGAACCCCGGATAACCAGATTGCCGTTCGGCAGAATGTTCGTGACGATGGCCGCGACCTTCAGCACAATCTTTTCGGAGCGTTCGATCTTGCCTTCACCCTTGGTGCGGCTGTCGGAATTGAGGTCCAGATTGCCGCCGAGATCACCTCCCGAGATACCGCTGCCACTGATATCCGCCTTGCCGCCATAGACCGAAGAGGCGACACGGGAACGGCTGTTCTTGTTGTCAAACTTCGCTTCTTCGTTGATGGCGATACTCACGGTGAGCACATCACCCGGATTGGTCGCACGCGGGTCCCGGAAAAAGCCGGCTGCACGGTCCTGCCACAGCGAGTAGCGCTTGGGCTGCGGCTGCGTCGGATAATAGGATGGATCAGACACGCTGAACGTCTGACCGACGCCTGCACCCACCGGCGACATCTGCGGCGCACGGTTGAGATCACGAAAATTGTCGGCACATCCAGCCAGAGTGACAGCACTGGCGATGGCAAGCAGGGATGCCGCTTTTTTCATTGCGCGGTTCTTTCTTTCGTGGTGACCACACGCGATCCAACGATCACACGGGCGAGCCGGGAGGATTTTTCCGCCGGCATTTCATTCAGGATAACGCTTGAGATACGGGGATTGAGCTTTAGCAGGAGCGCTGCGGCTGGTTCATCGCCCATCAGCGCCATTTGTGCCGCCGCAGCGTCCGGACGCATCTTGGAGATGATGCCGACCAGGGAGTCTTCCGCCTTGTCGATGAACTCATCGCGACGTTTCAACCAGACCTCATATTCCTTGCGCTTGGCTTCCAGCTCCTGAATGCGGCTGTCAATGTCCACCCGCAACTGCTCCAGTTCACGGGTCTGCATGGCGTAGCGCGCATCAGCGGCCTTGTCGGTGATATTGGTGCAATAGCGATCAATTTCCTGCCCGGTCTCATCCTTGGGCGCAACATCCTGCGCCCAGCCGAAGGAGGGCACCGCGGATATAGCCAGTGCGCAGACCAGAGCTGCAGCGAACCTTTGACGTATCGTCATCCCTGTTCTCATTGGACCACCAACTCTGCGTGCAATGCGCCCGCAGTCTTGATGCCCTGGAGGATGGCGATGATGCCCTGGGGTTTCACACCGATCTGGTTGAGACCCTTGACGAGGCTTTCGAGATCCGTCCCGCCCAGCATGCCGATCTTCGACGTCTGCTGTACCTGGATATCGGTATTGGGTTCGACCGCCGTCACGCCGTCGCTGAAGGGTTCCGGCTGGACAACCGTTGGTGTCTCGGTGACCCGGACAGACAGGCTGCCATGGCTGATGGCAACGCGCGATATCCGCACTTTCTCGCCAATGACGACGGTACCGGTGCGCTCGTCGACGACCACGCGCGCTACCTCGTCCGTCGGCACCGGAAGACCTTCGATTTCGGCGAGAAAACGCGCTGCCGTCATGTTCTTCGGTTTGCGCAGGCGGATCGATTTCGCGTCACGTTCTTTCGCCACGGGCTGATTGTAGCGGCGCTTGGCAAAAGCGTTGATGGTATCGGTAATGCGCACAACGGTCGTGAAATCCGGCTGACGCAACTCGACAACGAGTTCACCTTCCTGACCAAAATTGCCTGCGACTTCCTTTTCGACCAGCGCGCCGTTGGGAATACGCCCGCTGGTGGGTACGCCCTGCGTCACCGTTGCTGCTTCACCCGACGCGGTGAAGCCGGAAACAATCATATTACCCTGCGCCGCCGCATAGACCTGCCCATCCGCACCGGCCAAGGGGGTCATCACAAGTGTGCCGCCTGAAAGCGAGGTTGCGTCGCCAAGCGAGGAAACCGTCACATCGATCCGTGATCCGCGCCCGGCAAAGGGCGGCAGATTGGCGGTGACAATGACCGCTGCAATGTTCTTGGCACGCGACGTACCAGCGGGTGGGCTGATACCGAGATTGTCAAGCATGGCGCGCATGGACTGTTCGGTGAAAGGGGCATTGCGCAAGCTGTCGCCCGTACCGTTCAAGCCGATGACGAGGCCATAACCGACAAGCTGGTTTTCACGCACGCCCTGAATGGTGGCTATATCCTTGAGCCGGGCAAGAGCACCGCCCTGACCAAGCGGGGATGCCGGGCCACCCCAGCGTCCGTCGTCAACTTCCTTCTGCCAGGCGGCCTGCGCCTGACCGGGGGTCTTGTAACCCTTCTCATTGGGAGCGGATTCGCCCGCATGCACCGCGGACGTGGCAAGCAGGGCAAGCAAGACTATTGCGAAACGCCGCATCATTGCATGCCCACCTGAATGCGGCCATCGGCAAGAATGGTACCTGACACGGTGATGCCGCTGTCGAGATTGCGAACCTTGATGAAATCGCCGACGCGCCCTGCTTCAAGCGGTGTACCGCGCGCGGTGATAACCAGCGAACCTGTATCAAAGATCAGTACGGCAGGGACGCCGCGCTGGACCATGTCAGGCTCGTTGACGGCCGTGAGCAGGATGGGTTGTCCCGGCAGCAATGTCCGGCGCGATACCTTGCCGACGAGCTGGTCGGGAGACAGCACATACTGGGCAGCCGCGCTCGCCCGGATGGTAAAGTACTTTTCCGTCAGGCCTGCATTGCCGATGGTCTGGCCGGGATAGATGATCTGCGAGGGCACCAGAAAGGCGATCCGTTCGGCGCGGGCGGCAACGGAAAAGACCAGCGCGCACAAGCCAAGTGCCAGCACGCGGATGGTCCAGTTCCAGATGATCTTTGCCGCCGTCATGATTGTCCTCAGCGCAGGTTCTTCGATACGACAGATGCCATTTCGTCAGCGGCTTGAATAACTTTCGAGTTCATCTCGTAGGCACGCTGGGCCGTGATCAGATCCGTGATTTCCTTGACCGGATCGACGTTCGAATTTTCCAGATAAGCCTGTTTCAAAGTAGCGAAGCCCGGATCGCCCGGCACGCCGACGACAGGATCACCCGATGCATCGGTCTGCTTGTAAAGATTGCCCCCGAGCGGCTCGAGACCGGCCTCGTTGGCAAAATTGGCAATGGTCAGCTGACCGAGATTGACGAGGGGCGTCTGGTCGGAGAGCTTGGCGAAGACCTGTCCCGATTCGGTGATTTTGACCTCGATGGCATCGGTCGGCACCACGATGTTCGGCTCGACCTGATTGCCATCCAGCGTCACCAGTTGCCCGGTCGCATTGGTGTTGAATGCACCGGCGCGCGTATAGAGCGTTTCACCGGCAGTGTTCTGAATCTGAAACCAGCCACGACCGGTCAGGGCCACGTCAAACGGGTTGCCGGTCTGGTTGAGACCGCCCTGAATGTGCAGGTTACGCACGGCGGATGTCTGTACACCGAGCCCAACCATGGCGCCTTCGGGAATGATGCTCTGGTTCGCCATATTCGGCACGCCGGCGCTGCGTTCGGTCTGATACAGCAAGTCCGAGAACTCAGCCTTGGCACGCTTGAATCCGGTCGTGTTGATATTGGCGATGTTGTTGGCAATCACTTCCAGATTGAGCTGCTGGGCATTCATGCCGGTTGCAGCAATGGTGAGCGCTTTCATTCTGATTCCTTAAATCGGCATACGGCTGATTTCGAGATAGGCCTGGACGATCTTGTCGCGGATGGCGATGGCCGTCTGGAGCGATTTTTCCGCATCCATGACGGCATTGACCACGTCTCGCGTCGGTACATCACCTGTCATGCTTTTGAGCGAAACCGCTTCGGCATTTTCAAGTTTGCCGGTGACCGATCCCGTCAATTGCGACAGGATATTATCGAAGGAAGGCTGCCCAGCCGCAGCCGCAGGAGAAGATGTGCCCGGCAGGGAGGTCTGGTTTACCGTTTCCGACAACTTTGAAAGAGCGTTGCGGGTGGAAACACTGAGAAGCTGGTCTATCATCAGGAGTTCCTTAAGAGATCGACGGTCATGGCAATCAGCTCGCGGGCTTGCTTGACCACCTGGAGATTGGCTTCATAGGATCGGTTGGCTTCGCGCATGTCAGCCATTTCCACGACCATGTTCACGTTGGGATATTTGACCATGCCCTTGGCATCGGCCGCCGGATGGCTTGGATCGTATTCTTCCATAAAAGCGGAGACGTCGTGGCCAACCTCGGCGATGCGCACGGTCTCTACCCCGGTGCTGCGATCAAGCTCGGTGGCAAAGGAAACGGTCTTGCGGCGAAACGGATCACTGCCGGCCGTCTTGCCCGTCGACTGCGCGTTCGCCAGATTCTCGGAAACGATACGCAGGCGTGTCGACTGGGCGGAGAGACCTGATGCAGCAACCTTGAGTGCCGCCTGTAGCGGATCGGACATCTGGTTCAACCCTTCACTGCCGACAGCATCATGCGGTGAAACGCTTTCACAATGCTGGTATTGAGGGCAAATTCCCGGTTGATTTCGCCCGATTTGACCATTTCGCCTTCGAGACTGACCGTATTCTTCGAATGGTTCTGTTCGGTCCCTTTATCCGTGCGCAGAGCGGTGGCAGCGATACCGGACGCATTGATTTCGAGATGTTTCGGATTTGTTGCGGCCATAGTCAGCTGCGTCTGCTCCAGCACATCCTTGAAAGGCTCGACGTCCCGGGCTTTGAAGCCGGGCGTATTGGCGTTGGCGACATTGCCGGAGACCGCGGCCTGCCTGACGGATAGCCACTCGGCCTGACGTGATGCCAATTCGAATAGATGAATCCCCTGCATGTACCTGCCTCGCGCCCAACCAATCAACTGGTGCCAGTCTATGCGGTCAATCTTGCGTGAGACTTGCGGCGCCGCCAGTTTCGGAACTTCTGACCGTGCGATGAGTCATTTGCTCAATTCGTGCGGCTGATCACTTCCCCGTCGGATGTCTTGATCTGCCATGCCCCGGCCGACGTGCCGCGTTCAATCGCTACAAGGGTGCTTCCATCGGGCAAAGGTGATCCCTTTTCGACGAACCAGTAGCCGCTGTTGTCTTCGATCATCACCAGACCACCAACCACTTCGCGCACAAGAAAAACGGGTTTCTCCGGGAAAGGCTGTTTGCTGGCGGCATTGATCCCCGCAAGCCGGTCGCCGGTCAAAGCCGATGTGGTGGCCGTCGTCATCGGATCAAGCGCGCCATCCCTCGTCTTTGACTGGGGAGTCTCGCTGCCATTGTTCTTGCGTACAACCTTCTGGTTTGACCGGTCGAGCGGATCACGAACGGCTTTACTCGCCATTTCCGGTTTGGGCCGTGCTTCCAGAATGTCGTAATACATGACAAAGGGCAGGATGGCGCAGATGATGGCAAGGAAAAAGCCCGCGCCCTTGATATAGCCGTCGAAACGCTTGTCGCGCTGGCGTGGCGGTGTTTCCGTTGCCGCGTCGCCTGCGGCCGGTACGTCAGCAGATTTCTGTTTTGTCATGCCCCCTCCTTTGGCCGGAGTGCCGCTGCAAGATCGCTATAGGGATCCATTGAAAGCGGCGTGGCCGGTGTTTGCTGCATAGCGTCATAAATGCGTGGTACCAGATGGACGGCCTGGTCGAGCAGGGGATCACTCCCCGCCTGATAGGCCCCGATCATCCGCAGATCGCGGGTCTCTTCGAAACGGGCAATCAGACCGCGCAGGCTGGTGACGAGTTTTGCCTGATCGGCCGACCAGTTGTGCTGCGCCAGTCGCGAAATAGACCCGAGAATATCCATGGCTGGGAAACGGCCTTGCGCGGCGATGCTGCGGTCGAGCACGATATGTCCGTCCAGTGTGCCGCGGATTGCGTCGGATACCGGGTCATTGTGATCATCGCCATCAACCAGAACCGCATAGATGCCAGTGATTGTCCCGCCATTCCCCGATCCGGGCCCGGCCCGTTCAAGCAGGCGCGGCAACTGGCTGAAAACACTCGGCGGATAGCCTCTGGACACAGGCGGCTCGCCTGCGGCAATCGCGATTTCGCGCGCCGCATGGGCAAAGCGTGTGATGGAATCGACGATGAGAAGAACATTGTCGCCGCGATCACGGAAATACTCGGCAATCGCTGTCGCGGTGTTCGGCGCGAGCCGCCGCATCATCGGGCTTTCGTCCCCCGTCGATACAACGGTAACAGTCTTGCCAAGCTTGCCAGCCATGGTGTCTTCCAGCATGTCACGCACTTCGCGGCCGCGTTCACCCGTCAAGGCCAGAATAACCGTGTCAAAATCCGTTGCCTTGGTCATCATCGCAAGCAGTGTGGACTTGCCGACACCGGATCCGGCGAAAACGCCCATGCGCTGGCCGAAGCACATGGGTGCGAAGACATCGACCACGTTCACGCCCGTGCGCAGACCAGTTTCGACACGGCTGCGGTTCATTGCGAGCGGTGCCGCACAATCGACTGGCTTTGGATCGTTGCCAGCCGTCAGCAACCCCTTATCGTCGAGCGGAAGGCCAAGGGCATTGATCACCCTTCCCTTCCAATCGGGCGCGGGTGCAATGCGGAACGGTCCTTCGGGAAAAACCGGTGTTCCGAGCGAGGGCATGATCCGGTCATCAAACGGCTTGACCAGCACCTGCGATTGCCCGATCCGCACCACTTCGGCGGGATGTAACTGATTATCACTGCGGATGGTCACCATATCCCCAAGCTGAGCCCGCTCCGAAATACCACGCACACCGATTGCCGAGCGCGATACTTCTGTCACATAACCACCGATGGCCACAGGGGCTGGAGCTGTCATGACCTGCGAGACAAGCCGCGCCAGCGCCTCGAGACTTCCCGTCCCGCTGCTCATTGACGGCAGGGCTGCTTCCAGATCCTGCATGCTTATCCGGCCAGGTCAGAAAGATGGCGCATCAGGTTTTTGATCCGAGCGTCTTGATGGCTTCGGAAAATGTCCCTTCATTGCCGCGCAACAAGGCATCCACGCGTTCAAACGCCCGGGTGACACTCATTAGCCGGGTCATCTCACCGATCGCATCGACGTTCGAGCCTTCGATCGCGCCCTGAAGGACACCAGCGTGGGGGTTATCGATAACGGGCTGCGCCGCGACACTTGGAATGATGGCTGAATTGTCGAAATAGGTCAGCTTGGCATTGGGGTTGATCGTGAACAGCCCGATTGAACCCAACTGGCGTTTGTTCTGATAGACCGCGCCGTCCGCGGAAATCTCCGGCGGACCGCCATTCGGATCGATCACCAGCGGCTGGCCGCCGGCATCAAGAATGGGATATCCCTTGATGGAAAGAAGTTCGCCCGTCGTCGACATCTGCATACGCCCGTCGCGGGTGAAAACCTGTCCGGCCGGTGTCTGCATGGAAAACCACACATCGCCCTTTGCGGCCATATCAAGGGGATTCCCGGTCTGCGTGATCGGGCCTGCCTCTGTCTTGATGTAACTCTGTCCGGCGGAAACGAAGCTGGAATCCTCCGCGGCCTTCGACACCATGGTTTCAAATTTCATACCCGTGGCGCGAAAGCCCGGCGTCGACATGTTCGCTACATTATGCGCGAGCGCATCCAGACGGCGCTCCAGCGATATCTGCGACGACAACCCGACATAGATCGAATTTTCCATCAGCGGCCCCCAAGCTTGAACGACTGCAAGGTGGCCAGGATACTTTGTGAAATGCCAATGGTCATACTTCCCCCGATAAGCAGCGAAGGAGCGGTGGAGGCCGTCGACGGATTGTTCATTTCGTACATGGCGGTGAAGCGGGTAATGAGTTTTTCCAGCTTGGCAGGGTCCTTCAGGGACGCAAGGTCAATCTTGTCCTCGACCATCTTGGCCTGACGGTCGATATCCATGTTGGATGTCTGTGTCGGGATGGAGAAGGTCGTCTGGAAAACCTTCAGCAGCGCCTTGTCGCCAAGGATTTCATAGGCATTGGTGATTGTCGGAGCCTTGCGTGCGAAGTAGAGCGCAAGCCGTACGCCTTCATTGTCCTGTCCGGCCTCTTTTTCCAGTGTTTGCCGCGCATACTTGTCGGTCACGGGCTTCAGCACAGCCGGATCGCTGGTCGCCTTGTCGCCGAGCTTGGCAAAATCGAACGTTGTCGCAAATTCAAGGTAACGCTTGTCGGTCAGCTTGCTGGCGAAGCTGTCCTTGCCGGTGCCTTCCGTGAGCACTTTGCGGATAAAAGCCTTGGCGAAGGTCATGTCCTCAAGGCCCATGGCTTTCATGGCATATTTATAGAGACGATCATCTTTCATGAAATCGTCGATGGTTTTCACGTTGCCGATATTCTTCAGATAGTAATCCGTATCGCGTTGAACCGCAGGTTCCTTGGCCACGCGGGTCAAAGAGCGCGTCAGATCCGAAGAGATCAATTTGTAGCTTGTCATCGTATTGATCATTTGCACCGGCACTCCCACAGCTTTCCCTTATCTTTGCCAAATCAAGCTTGCCTGAAGCTGTCCGCCCGTTATCGCCCGGTCATGACCCTGTCTGTGCCTGCAAGGTTCACGCAAGCCGCACTTGATAGTGCTCCATTGCTGGCAATATTTGCAGGAGAGTGCATTGGGTATCCTTGTTGGACTTGTTGTAACGATGGGGTGTCTCCTTGGCGGCTTCATTGCCATGGGCGGGCACGTCAGCGTCCTCATGCAGCCTTGGGAGTTCGTCATTATCGGCGGCTCCGCACTTGGCACCTTCCTCGTCGCCAATCCTTTTTCAGCGGTCAAGGATACGGGCCGTGCCTGCATGGAAGCCTTCACCAACAAGGTTCCCAAACAACGCGACTACCTCGATGTGCTGGGCGTGCTCTATGCATTGATGCGCGAGCTGCGCGCCAAGTCGCGCAACGAGGTGGAAGTCCACATCGACAATCCGAACGATTCGCTGATTTTTCAGGCATTCCCAAGCGTGCTCAAGAACCACGATCTTACCCAGTTCATTTGCGACTATTGCCGCCTGATCATCATCGGCAACGCACGTTCCCATGAGATCGAAGCTCTGATGGACGAGGAAATCCATACGATCTCCCGCGACAAGCTCAAGCCATATCATGCCATGGTGGCCATTTCCGAAGGTCTGCCGGCGCTCGGCATCGTTGCCGCCGTGCTCGGTGTCATCAAGGCCATGGGCGCCCTGAATGAATCTCCGGAGGTGCTGGGCCACCTGATCGGTGCTGCACTGGTCGGCACCTTTGCCGGTATCTTTCTTTCCTATGGCGTGGTCGGCCCGATTGCCACCAAGATCAAGACGACGCGCGAAAAGCAGAACCGTCTCTATATGATCGTCAAGCAGACACTGCTTGCCTACATGAACGGCGCCCTGCCACAGATCGCTCTCGAGTATGGCCGCAAAACGATTTCGGCCTATGATCGCCCATCCATCGATGTGGTCGAGCAGGAAACGATTTCGACCGTCCCGATGCAGCAGGCGGCATAGGCTGAAAAATGGATGTCGAGGCAGAACAGAAAAGACCTGATGTACTGGCAGAAAGCATCCTGCGGGCTGCCGGTATGTCGGTGGATGATCTCAAATCGCTCGAGACCGTCTTTCGCGACCTCGCAACGACCTTTGCCGGCAAGATAGCCAGCCAGACCGATGTGGCCATTTCAACGGAATTCGTCCGCATGGAATCCATCGAGAAGGACGCCATTTCAAGCACGTTGCTGCGTTCCGGGCTTATTGGAACGGTGCAGGTCGTCAAATGGGGATCAAGACTGCTGCTCGCCGCCGATCGCGCCTTTGTCGACTGCGGCATTGATGCACTTTTCGGCTCCGGCGCAAGCCAGGAAAACCCGCCACACCGGCCGATGACATCCGTCGATCTGGGTGTGGCCCGGCAGATATTCTCGGATGTGACCTCCTCGCTGGATCACATGTTCTCAGGTGGTGGCGAAGGCCTGTTCCAGATCGCCGAACTGACGGAGGCCGCACATTTTGCCGCTGCTTCCGTCAACGATACGCGAATGATCTGCTGCACCATGCTTCTGAAGGTCGGCGGCCACGGCGGTCAGATCATCATCATGATGCCTCGGTCGAGCTTCCGCCCGATGCAGGATGCGATTGCACGGATGTTGCAGCAGCCGGCACATCACTCTGATCCGACCTGGGCGAAGAAGCTGCGCCTCGAGGTCAGCCGCGCCCATATCGACATCGAAGCCTTCATTCAGCAGGGCTCCATGACACTGGAGCAGATTGCCCTGTTGAAACCGGGCCAGGTGCTGCAGCTGCCGAAGGATGCGATCAATCAGGTGCGGCTGCGCAGTGGCAAACAGGCGCTCTACAAGTGCCGCCTCGGCAAGACCGGAACCGCTTTCACCGTACGTATTACCGACCCGATCAATGAAGAGGAGGACCTGCTCGATGAGCTTGCTGCTGGCTAATCTCATTTCTCTTGCCCTGATAGCAACAGGACTTGCGGTCTTCTTCGTCGCCTTGCGCAAAGCCAACCGGCTGACAGCCATGAGCCACGCCATGGCACAGCAGGTGGCAGGTTCCGCCAGAAGCCTCGAACAGGCGCTGCTCTTCCTGCAAAACGAGCGCGAGACCTGTCGTGACGAAAGTGTGCGTCTTGAAGCCACGCTGAAGGATTCCGATCGTGCCCGTTCCGAAATGACCCGCACCATTCATTTGGTCGAGCGGGCCAAGAACGAATTCAAGAACAATGTGCATCCTTTCCCGGCGACCGATGCCGGCCAGCGGGTGACCGCTTCCGTGCCTTTTGCACAGCCTGCCGCGGGTGTACCGGCCGCAGCGCCCGCGCGCAGCGAGCCGTCCACGCCGGCAAAAGTCCTGCCCGTTTTCGTCAATCGCATCGTTCGCAGCGCTGATGTGGCGAACATCGTCCTCTAACCCAGTTTGAACCGGATTCATCCCATGGCCATTTCCGACAAGAATTCCATCGAAGACGAGCTCAACGAGGCAATCGAAGATCTCAAGCGCGACGAGTCCCAGCCCAGCCGCAAACCTGCGGGATCAAAGCCCAATATCGATCTCATCATGGGCATTCCTGTTGACGTGCAGGTTGTTCTCGGCAGCACTTCAATGCCGGTCGCCAACCTGATGAAGCTTGGCCGGGGTGCGGTAGTGACGCTCGATAAACAGATCGGCGACCCGGTTGATATCGTCGTCAACGGCCGGGTGATTGCCCGCGGTGAAGTGATCGTCCTTGAAGATGACTCGTCACGCTTTGGTGTCAGCCTGACCGAAGTGATCGGCAGCGGCAACTAGAACACACTTCTTTCGCATACCCTTAAAAACACGAGAAGCCAGACCGCATGAGCGATCAAGAAACACCTCAAGGTGAAAACGCCATCCAGGACCTCAGCGGCCCGGAGAAGGTGGCAGCATTGCTTGTGGCAATCGGACGGCCTTCCGCATCGCGGCTTCTCAAACATTTCAATGCCGATGATCTGCGTTCACTTGCCGGGCATGCGCGCAAGCTCGAGCCGATTACACCCGGTGACTTCGAAGAGCTGGTCAAGGAATTCGAGAACGCTTTTGCCGATGGAGCCCCCGTTTCCGAAGCCGGAATGCGCTTCGAGGGCTTGCTGCGCGAGACCCTGTCGGCCGAAGAAGCCAGCGCCGTCATCGAGAACCGCCGCCCGGAATTGCTGACACAGGAATCCGTATGGGATATCCTTCCGCGCATTTCGCTCGACGTGCTCCAGACCTATCTGACGACGCAGCACCCGCAGGTGACAGCCTATGTTATTTCACGCCTGCCATCCGACATTGCCGCTCGCCTGCTGATCAGCTTTGCGCCGCAGGAGCGCGGTGCAATCATCCAGCGCACACTGCATATCCGCAAGGTCGGCCCGTCGACAATTGCGATGCTGGAAGGGATCCTGCAGCGCGAGATCACCGGCAAGGACAATGCAGGCTCGGAAAAGAGCCACCACGGAACGGTTGCCAATATCATCAACCAGCTGGAAAAATCGGAGATCGACGAGTTGCTCGCCGGCCTTACCGAACTCGGCGCCGAAGATCTTGCCAAGATCAAGGCCAAGCTCTTCACTTTCGAGGATATCGTGCGCATATCGCAGCGGGCGCGCCTCATCCTGTTCGATGAAATCCAGACCGATGTGGTCACCTCCGCATTGCACGGCTGCGAGCCGCGCCTGCAGGAGCTCATCCTCCAGTCCCTGTCGACCCGTGGCCGCCGCATGGTTGAGACTGAATTGTCGAGCCAGACGAACATCAACGCCAATACGGTGACGGAAGCACGCCGCTCCATTGCCCGCACGGCAATTGCCCTGGCCGAACGCGGCGATATCAAACTCGAGCCGCAAGAAACTGAAGCATGATCGGCGGATGCTGCTAGTGGAACGAATTTGACATTCGCGTCCCACTCGGCATCACGCGGAACAAGCGAATGCCACATTGAAGGTTCCACCAGAACGTCACACTTGCTGGTGGTCCTCTGATTCTGACATTGGCCAAACTGGCTCGTATCAAAGGGTTGCAAATGTCAGAATCGGACCACTAGAGCATGTCAGACGATGCTGACAAAGAGAGCAAAACCGAAGAGGCAACTGAGAAGAAAATCAGTGATGCCGTCGAAAAGGGCAATCTTCCCGTTTCGCGTGAAGCTCCCATTCTCGCCTCCATCGTGGCATTTCTCGTCATCATGGTGTTCGTTGCCGTCCCGAGCGGATCAAAGCTGGTCGCATTTCTCTCGGCGCTTCTCGACAAGCCGGAGGAATGGCGCCTGAACAGCGCGCAGGACGCCCGGCAGTTGTTTGGTATCGTCGGCATGGCTGTCGGCGCGGCATTGCTCCCCGTTTTCATCATCATCCCCACGGCGGGTATTCTCGCGTCGGTCCTGCAAAATGCGCCGCGCGTGGTGTTTGACCGTATTCAGCCTCAGTTCTCGCGCGTATCCATTGCCAAGGGCTGGTCGCGTATTTTCGGATCGACCGGACGGGTAGAGTTTCTGAAATCAGTCTTCAAGTTCGCAGCCGCCAGCATCATCGTTTTCATGATGTTCTTCCGCAGCAGTCATTTCTTCGTCGATACGATCATCACCGAGCCCAGTCAGCTGCCCGAACTGATCCGCAACAACATTACCCGGCTTCTGGCATCGGTGACGATTGCCGTAACGGCACTTGCAGCGTTCGACCTTGCCTGGGCCCGCATTCACTGGCGCAGTGAACTGCGTATGACCAAGCAGGAAATCAAGGACGAATACAAGCAGGCGGAAGGGGACCCCCTGCTGAAGGCAAGACTACGCTCGCTTGGCCGCGACAGGGCGCGCCAGCGTATGATTGCCTCGGTCCCGACCGCCACGCTGATCGTCGCAAATCCGACACACTTCTCCGTTGCTCTCCGCTACAGTCCGGCGAAAGATCCAGCACCTATTGTGGTCGCCAAGGGGCAGGACCTGATTGCCCTCAAGATCAGGGAGATCGCGGAGACGAATGATATACCGGTTTTCGAAAACGTGGCACTGGCACGCGCACTGTATAAGCAAGTTCAAGTTAACAACGCCATCGCCCCAGAATTCTACAAAGCAGTGGCAGAACTGATCCAATTCGTTAATGTACGACGTAAATAATAAAACTGTTTCCAATCGGATAAGCAGCAGATGAAGAGAACTCAATATTCGGTTGCCCGGGTCGATATCATTTCAAGCCATCTGACGGAGGTCATTCAGGATCTTCGTCTTGTCGATGTTGCTGACTATATTGCCTTTGTACGATGTGAATTGTTCGGCAACATTGCGGATATCGTCAATTCCGCGACGGAGCTGACATTCTATCCGGAAACGTTGACGTTCGGTCTCGGCGGCGAGTATGCGCTGGACTGGAACACACCGCCCAAAGTCATGCTCGACCTGGAATTCAGCAATATGGGGGTTAACGCCTATTTCCGGCTGACGCTGTCTTCTGAAAGTACCGAAATTGACCTGCACCATGTGCGCTTTGCCGAAACGGGCCATACGCCCGCAGAGAATACGGCATTGCTGGCTCAGGCTTTCGAAAACGCGCGCCTGCCGCAATTGTCAGCCTCAGCGCAGGCCTAGAGCCTTTTCTACAAATAGGCCTTGGCAACCGTAGGTATGTCGATCACTCCAAGTGCAAGAGCAGTTGCAACGGTCGACGTTCTGTTGGAACAGCCGAGCTTGTTCTTGGCATTCTGCAGATAGGTGACCACTGTCCAGCGCGCGATGTTGAGAATTTCGCCGATCTCGCCATCGGTTTTGCCATTCGCAGCCCAGAAAAGGCAATCAATCTCACGCTTTGTCAGAAGGTTGGCAACGATCGCGGCCAGCGCCGGATTGCGCGTGCCATGCAGCGCATTGTGAATGCGTGCCGATGCCACCGACAAAAGCTTGCGCCTGTGGTCGATAAATTCGCTTTGATCTCCCTCCGCGACATCGAAGCTCAGGAGCGTGATCCCGCGGAAGCCAAAAGCATTCGTCGCGCAGATTGCCAAATGCAGATTGCCGAGACCGCGCCGCTCGCCGTCCTTGAGATAACGCTTCACGGTGAGAGAAAGTGTTGTGTCGGCACTCAGATTACGGATCGTTCCGGGTGCATCAGCACGGGGCGGAAACAGATTCATGCCCTGCATCACCGGATCAATCTTGTAATAGTCCTTGGCAAGGTAGCGTAACATCCAGCTGACCGGATAGGTCATGAGCAGCGACACATTCTCATCGACCACGTCACTGCCCGGCCGAGGCTCGGGATGACCCACATGAGCTACATAGCGGCAGTCTGTCTGCTGCTTGACTTCGCGCAGCATTGCCAGCGTGTCGGAAGCTACCGCATCCTTGAACAGACCCTTCTGGAAATCGGGGAAATGCGTCAGTTCGAGCAACATCGGATACAAGTCATTCCTCTTCGCCTGCAAACTGCGGGCTTCCGCAACGGTAGTCTTGTGGATTTCAGATAGCTTTTAATTTCAGTGAATTAAATAGCGTGTTCATGCTCGCACGAGACCCGCAGGCAGACAAGACGATGAACAATTGTATTTGCACTTTTTCACATATTTGCTGCAAAAAAACAATTTTTGGTTGTTCACCTAGATACAAATCTGCCTGCAATCTGTGATTGTCAGTAACAGTTGCACCAAACGCTGAACGAAACATCATTCTTGGCGTAACTCTATTCAAATTTTCGGGCATTTTACCTCAAGAACCGGTCATAAGAGTGAGTCGCTCTGAAGCGCACCTGCACAAACACAACCTCTGCGAGCACGCCCCATACCGCATCTGATGCGGATTCAGGAAAATGTTCGACCAGTCAAACGCTCCTTCTTTTGTGCCGTCCGCGCTGACCCGTCGCCTGTTTCCGTGCAATGTGCTAATTGCCTTTCATGGCTGCAACCTCAAACGACAGTTTTTTTGACACACTTCCTGTCTTCGTCGAGTTCGAAGGCGTGGCGGATGCGAACAATTACCGGCCGCTCCCCGGCGACTGGATGCTGGCGGTAGCCGATATTGTCGGATCAACGAAAGCCATTGAAGCCGGGCACTACAAGGCGGTGAACATGGCGGGAGCCAGCGTGATTTCCGCCCTGCTGAACGCACTTGGCAGGCGGGATTATCCCTTCGTTTTTGGCGGCGATGGCGCACTGGTCGCAATTCCCGCGTCGGCCACCGCACAGGCGCGCGAAGCACTCGCCTCGGTTCAGGCCTGGGTGCAGGATGATCTGCAACTGACGTTGCGTGCAGCGCTTGTGCCCATGAGCGACATCAAGGCTCAGGGTCTTGAGGTGCGGGTGGCGCGATTCAGCGCCAGTCCGGATGTCTTCTATGCCATGTTTACCGGTGGCGGCAGCAGTTGGGCCGAAGCCCAAATGAAAGCCGGCAAATATTCTATTGAAGCTGCGCCGTCAGGAGTGCGCCCGGACCTGACTGGCCTTTCCTGCCGGTGGAATCCCATTCAGGCTCGTAACGGTGAAATCCTGTCGATTATCGCCGTTCCGGGCGATGCCGGGGCCACTGCGCCGTTTCAGGATCTTGTAGCGCAAATTATCGCCATTGCTGCGGAACAGAATCGCGGCTCTCACCCGCTGCCGGCGGAAGGACCGCCCATTTCATTCAACACGAGCGGTCTTGAAACCGAGGCGCGCGCCTCTGCCCCCAAAGGCAAGCGCTTCCTGCGCAAGATTGCGATTCTGGCTCAAATCGCCCTGACCGTTGCGCTGGACAGGCTGGGCCTGCAAGCCGGCAATTTTGATCCTAAACAGTACAAGCGCGACGTGGCGCAGAACTCGGATTTTCGCAAGTTTGACGATGGCCTGAAAATGACGATCGATATTGACGCAGGCAGATTGCAGCGCATCGAGACCCTGCTGGAAAAAGCCGCGAAGGCCGGGATTGCCCGCTATGGTCTGCACAGGCAGGATACGGCTTTGATGACCTGTTTCGTTCCAACGCCCATGTCGCGCAATCACATGCATTTCATTGACGGAGCATCCGGCGGCTATGCCATGGCGGCAAGCAATCTCAAGGCCAAATTGTCCTGATCTCGCAAATGCCTGTTTCTGACCGGGGTTTGATATGCCCCCGGCGGCCAGCGCTCTATGATTTGACGATGTGCTCCGCGGCGAGGCCAAGCTTGGTGAAAATGTTGCGCGTATCGACAATCAAGGGCGACCATTTGGCCAGTGAGGCATAGTCAACACCATCATGATCAGTGGACACCAGTATAGCATCGTAGGATTTCACCGTTTTCTCATCCAGAGGCACAGACGCTCGGCCTTTCAGCGCCATGTACTCGCGGGTTGAGGGTATCTCGCCGACAAACGGATCATGGTAATCCGCCCTGCCGCCGCGTTCCTCGATGATCTCAATCAGGCGGAGCGACGGGCTTTCGCGGATGTCAGGCACATTCTTCTTGTAGGCAAGCCCGAGAACCAGAACGCGTGAGCGGCTCAGCGCCTTGCCCAGCCTGATATCGAGCGCTTCGGCAAGCTTGCCGACCACATAACGCGGCATGGCCGAGTTGATCTCTCCAGCAAGTTCGATGAAGCGGGTGGGCAACTCATACTCACGCGATTTCCACGTGAGGTAGAAAGGATCAATCGGGATGCAGTGCCCGCCCAACCCCGGACCGGGGTAGAAAGGCATATAGCCAAAAGGCTTGGTCTTCGCCGCTTCGATAACTTCCCAGATATCGATCCCCATCGCCGCGTAGACAGTCTTCAGCTCATTGACGAGCGCGATGTTCACGGCCCGGAAAATATTCTCGGTCAGTTTGACCGCCTCAGCCGTTGCATTGGATGAAACCGGGACGACGGTCTTGACCGCTGCGCCATAGAAAGCCTGCATCAATTGGCTGGCTTCTTCGCCGTCACCTGCAACGATTTTCGGTATCGTCGATGTCTGGAAATCGCGATTACCGGGATCTTCACGCTCCGGCGAAAATCCGAGGAAGAAATCTTTGCCGGATTTCAGGCCGGTCTTTTCAAGAATGGTCTTGACCACATCATCGGTTGTGCCGGGATAGGTCGTCGATTCAAGCACGACCAGCTGGCCCGGCCGGAGTGTCAAGGCGATCGAGCGGCAGGTTGCCTCGACGAAAGACAGATCGGGATCGCGGTGCTTTGTCAACGGCGTCGGTACGCAGATGACAATCACATCACATTGGGCGAGTTGTGTGAAATCATTCGTGGAACGGAACCTGTCCTTCGACATCTCCGCCATAAGCGCAGCGTCAGTGACCGCCTCGATATAGGACCGGCCCGCGTCGAGGGCGACAATTTTCTTCGGATCGATATCAAATCCCGTTACGGAAAATCCGCTGCGGGCAAGGGTTATGGCCAGTGGCAGCCCCACATAGCCGAGCCCGATGACGCCCGCATGGGCGGTACGCACGTCGATCTTGCTGGAAAGGTCCTGGAACGGGGAGGAGGAAATGGCCAAGGCGATCTCTTCTTTGCGGGCACACCGCGCGAAACGGGTGCGATTGAGGGCGCACGAAGGCCCGGAATTCGTCCCGGTTTAGATGGCTGCTCCGGGCACTGCTGTCAAGCAAGAGCCCCTCTACCGCACCCCTCACAAACAGTTGATGAGACCAAAATTCCGAGAGAGCCCCATCCTGACAGGAGCCTGTCAGGAGACCTGCCGACAACGTGCATTATCCTGCCGTTCGCTATTGTTTCAGATCCATGACATTCCCATTTCAGCAAAAGAACGAAAACGAAAATCGACAGAGGACCATCCGCCCAGTCATCCGCTTGAGCCATACCGGAGAGGCAACACAGGCTGGCGCCCCTGCTGTCAGCGTTGACACCACTCTCCGGTTCGCCCATCCTGTCTCCGTATCTGCTTGTTTTGGGTATGATTTTCTTGTGCCCGGTCGATCGCGGAACGATGTCTTGATCTGGTGCGTGATCCGCAAGAACAAGGACGAGTGATGAGCACGCAAACTGACGTATCCGCCATACTTCTCGATAAAGTCGCTGACTGGCTCACACGCTCTTCCCTCGCCGGTGAAAATCTTGAGACAATCGTGCGCGGGTTTTGTGAACGTATCGCGGCTGCGGGTCTGCCCATTGCACGCGTCCACCTGACATTCTCCATGCTGCACCCGCTGTATGATGCGCTTGGCTTTACATGGCAGCGTTCAAGCGGCCTTGTGGTTGAAGGTTACAGGCATACGCCGGGGGAAAAGCCTGAACGCTTTCTGCTGAGCCCCTATTACTATCTTCTGTGCAACAATCTCGAGCATGTCCGCCGCCGCATCGACACCGATGGTCCAAACGAATTTCCGATTTTTGAAGAGCTGCGAAAAGAGGGCGTGACGGACTATCTCGCCTTTGTTCAGCCATTCAGCGGCGAGTCGACACAGGGCATGATGGGTTCCTGGTCGACAGACAGCAGTGCGGGTTTCAGCGAAAGCATGATCGGCGCTCTCCTGAAACTGCAAAACCACCTCGCCGTTGCTGCCAAGATGGCTGTTCTCGGCAAACTTGCCGACAACATGCTGTCAACGTATCTCGGCGGCAATGCCGGCAAGCGCGTCCTTAACGGCCAGATCCGTCGCGGAGATGGCGAAACAATCCGCGCCGCGCTTGTCATGGGCGACATGCGCCAGTCGACCATGCTTGCCGAAAAGGAAGGCCGCCAAGCTTATATTGACACATTGAACCATTTCTTCGACGCGATTGCAGCGCCGTTCAATCGTGGTGGCGGTGAAATCCTGAGCTTCATGGGCGATGGTTTTCTTGCGGTCTACCCCTGCGGCCGGCACAAAGACCCATCAAAAGTGGCCTGTCAGGCCGCTCTGTCAGCCGTATTCAAGGCACAGGCGCGTGTGGCCGAGCTTAATCGCGAACGGCGCAAAGACGGCCTCAGCGACATTCGCTACGGCATAGGCCTGCATGTGGGCAACGTTATGTTCGGCAATGTCGGCCTGAAAGACAGGCTGACCTTTTCCGCCTTCGGCTCGGCGGTTAACGAGGTTCAGCGGCTGCAGGGCCTGACCAAGAAATATTCGCGTGAAGTCGTCGCCAGCCAGGCGTTTGCTACCTATTGTGGCGGTGAATGGACCACGCTGGGTGAAGAGAAACTGCGGGGCGTCGGACAAAAAGTTACTGTTCTTCTGCCGAAGCAATCCGTTACAGTTGCGCCGGAAGACGCTTTCGACGAAGTTGCCTATGATGGCCTGTCCGAAGCAGAGCAGGTCATGCTCCTGCACCGGGATGCGAAAATTCAGGATCAGAGGCCCCTTCTGGAGAAATTCATGCAATGAAGCGAAAGACCGTCCTGATGGCTGCCCTGGCTGCGAGCGTGAATCTTTCATCCCATGCGGGCGCCGAGCCAAGGAGCGACGTGCTCATTGATGGCTTCGATGGCAAGGATTTTTCTCCGACAGGCGGGCTCTATTACCGGAAGAATTTCGAACAGAGTGCAGGAACGGTTGAATTTCAATCAGAGGTGACGCGGACCGGAGCCGGGGCACTCAAGCTCAGCGTCAAACCCTTGTGCCCGGGGACAAAGCACAATTGCAGCGAACGGGCGGAGATCTGGGAAAAGACCGAAAAGCGCGTGCCCTATAATCAGGGTGTCTGGTACGGTTTTGCCGTTAAATTTGCCGATCCGATACCCAGTGACGACCACCGCTATCTGATTGCCCAATGGAAACGCGAGATCGGCCCCAAGGCGGTCGGGGATTTCAGTCCCTTTCTCGCGCTGCGCCTCAACCAGGGCAAACTGTTTGCCACGATAGAAACCAACTACATCGCCCCTCCAAAGGCGAAAGGCACAAGCACCGTCAAAGCGTGCGGCGACGGTCAGACTCCGGTCTGGTTGCGCCCGGACACCAACCAGATGCGCGCGCTTGTTGCGACAGACTCAACCTGGACACCGCAGGATGGAAAGCAGTTCAACACCTGCACCAATGCCATTGAGATAACCGATCGCGGCAACAGACTGCCGACGCCCGGTTCCGGCTGGATCGACTTCGCCATCTATACCAAGCCCGGACCGGACGGTTCGGGCCATGTCGAAATTTTTGCCAACAACAAATGGATCGTGACGATCAAGGGCCATATCGGCCACGCTGACAAGGGACTTGGCAAGAATCAGTACTTCAAATTTGGCCCCTATCGCGCTGCCGATGACAAGGAATGGGCGCTCTATTACGATGATTTCCGCCGGTCGCCCCGATGCGAAGATGTAATGGATGCGCAATTCTGCCCGGTCCTCTAGGGCATTTTCCGGCCGTATTGGTTGGAAAACGCCCAATACCGATACGCCAAGTGTCCGGTTGCAACAGAATCCCCTCAGGCGGTAACTCGGTGTCATCCGCGTGTGACCTAGCTAGACTCACTCTATATCGTGCGATAGTCTGACCCCTAATGGGCGACAATAAAAACGCTTTGGGGAATAAAAAACTGGCATGACGTCGGGGTCTGATCTGTTGCGAATCGAGAATCTCGGCATTTCGTTTTCGATGCTGGGTGGGCGTATGCATGTCGTCAAGGGCGCGAACCTGCGCATCCTTCCGGGGAAGGTGACGGCGCTGGTTGGTGAGTCCGGGTCGGGAAAATCCGTTATCAGCCAATCGGTTATGGGTATTCTGCCCAATACCGCCGCTGTGACGGGAAAAATCCTGTTCACCGATCCCATAGATGGAAAAACTACAGATATTCTGCAGCTGGAACGCGATGGGCCCGATATAAGAGCCCTGCGCGGCAGCCGCATGGCCAAGATATTCCAGGAGCCCATGACCTCGCTGTCGCCGCTCCACACGGTCGGCAATCAGATCAGCGAAGTCCTGGCAATCCATACGCAGGCAACCAAATCCGAACGCCGCACGCAGACCGAGGAAATGCTTGGCCTTGTCGGGTTTTCCAACCCCAAACGCACCTATGACATGTACCCGTTTGAGTTGTCAGGCGGCATGCGGCAACGCGCGATGATCGCCATGGCCCTTATCTGCCGTCCTGCCCTGCTGATCGCCGACGAACCGACAACGGCGCTCGACGTGACCATTCAAGCGCAAATCCTGGAATTACTGCGCAACCTCCAGCACAAGCTCAATATGGCCATGCTGCTGATCACCCACGATCTGGGTGTTGTCGCCAACATGGCCGATGAGGTCGTCGTCATCTACCACGGCGAGATTATGGAAGCCGGCCCGGTCGACACGATTTTCCGCAATCCGCAGCACCCCTATCTCAAGGGCTTGATGGCGGCTATACCGCATTTTGACATGAAGCCGGGCGAGCGCCTGAAGGCACTGCGCGAAGTGCCGGTTAACTCGGGTGCATTGTGGGGCAAGAAAAAGCACGAGGAGACGGCTCCCGAAGTCCTTTTGTCCGTACGAAATCTTGTAAAAACCTATGGCATCCGCAAATCAGGCCTTTTTGGCAAACAGGATCACACCCGCATCCGCGCCGTCGACGGTGTCAGCTTCGATATCCGGCGTGGCGAATGCCTCGGCCTTGTCGGCGAGAGCGGCTCGGGGAAAACCACCGTCAGCAAGATTCTGATGCGGGCGATTACCCCGGACAGCGGTTCCGTCACGTTTGACGACGGCAAGGGCAAACTGGACGTTCTGGCCGCACAGGGATCCAAACTTATGGAACTGCGGACCAAGATCCAGATGGTATTCCAGGACCCGGTTTCTTCGCTGTCACCGCGTATGACGGTACAGAATATTCTCAGTGAACCGCTGGAAATTCATGGACGCGGCGACAGGGCATACCGGCTGGAGAAAGTGCGTGCACTGATGCAGGCTATCGGCCTCGACCAGCGGTATCTCAACCGCTATCCGCACAGTTTCTCCGGCGGGCAGCGGCAGCGCATCGGTATTGCGCGCGCGCTGGCGCTCGGACCGCAATTGCTGATCTGCGACGAGCCCGTCTCGGCGCTCGACGTTTCGGTTCAGGCGCAGATTCTCAACCTTCTCAAGGACTTGCAGAAGGAACTTGGTTTGACCTACCTGTTCATTTCCCACAATCTTGCCGTTGTCGACTACATGGCAGATCGTATCGCGGTGATGTGCGCCGGCCGAATTGTCGAAATTGCTCCGCGCGAAATCATCCTGCGCGACCCGGTTCATCCCTACACGAAGGCCCTTCTGGCAGCAGTGCCTTTCCCGGATCTCGACCGCCCCCTCGATTTCAAGACGCTCAAGGCCAGCGGCGCCTCGGACCAGCGCCTTTGGGGCCCGAAGTTCTCCGGCGGCGAAGAAGAAGACACGCTTTCTCCAGCCGACCTGGGCAATGGACATCTGGTGCTGGCACGACGCAATGTCGACATTCGGGAACTACGCTCTTGGTAACGCGGCGAACTGTTTTGGGCGCACTCGCCTCTGCAATGGTTCCGGTCACGGTCAGGGCCGCTGATCACGATCGCGAGCCGGAATTTCTGGCAGACCGGTTGCGCGCGACAAGCCTGCCTCCCCTCGCCCAGCGTCTGCCGAAGCGGCCGAGGATCATCAACCTGAAAGAAATGGGCCGTATGCCCGGGCAGTATGGTGGTACGGTGCGCACCATTATCGGCAGCCAGAAAGATATCCGGTTCATGACCATCTACGGCTATGCCCGGCTGGTGGGTTATGATGAACACCTCGTTCTGCAACCGGATGTGCTGGAATCTTTCCAATCGGAAAACGATACCGTTTTTACGTTCACGCTTCGCGATGGTCACAAGTGGTCTGACGGTTCAGCACTGACTGTTGATGATTTCAGCTACTGGTGGAACGACGTTCTCCTGAACAAGGATTTGACGCCTGGCGGCGGCTCCCTGATTCTGCGCGTCAATGGCAACCTGCCCCGCTTTGAGGTCGTCGATGCGCTGACAGTGCGTTATTCCTGGGATGCCCCCAATCCGGATTTCCTTCCCAGTCTGGCGGCTCCGCAACCTCTGGTCCTTGTTGGACCATCCGTCTATCTGAAGAAATTCCATCAGGACTATCAGGACAAGTTCAGGCTTCAAGCCTTGATGAAGGAAAACCGGGTCAAGAAATGGGCCGACCTTCACATCAAGATGGCGCGGCAGTACCGTCCGGAAAATCCGGAGCTGCCGACATTCGATCCCTGGAAAAACACCACGACGCCGCCAGCGGAGCAGTTCGTTTTCGAGCGCAATCCGTTCTTTCATCGTGTTGACGAGAATGGCCGGCAACTGCCCTATATCGACCGCTTTATCCTGAACATCAGCTCTTCGTCGATCATACCGGCCAAGTCGGGTGCGGGGGAAAGCGACCTGCAGGCAACCGGCATCGATTTTGCCGATTACACCTTCCTGAAGGACGCGGAAAAACGCTATCCGGTGAAGGTCGATCTCTGGAAGATGACCCGTGGTTCGCGCGTTGCCATATTGCCCAACCTGAATTGCGGTGATGATGGCTGGCGGGCGCTGTTTCGCGATGTGCGTTTTCGCCGGGCGCTCTCGCTCGGCACCGACCGGCACGAAATCAACATGGCGGTGTTTTACGGGCTCGGCACTCCCAGCGCCGACACGCTCCTCCCCGAGAGCCCGCTTTACAAACCGGAATACGCCAACGCCTGGATCGACTATGATCCGGAGCAGGCCAATGCTCTTCTCGACGAGATGGGCCTGCAGAACCGCAATGATGACGGGGTACGTATTCTACCTGATGGCCGTCCCGCCGAAATCACCATCGAAACGCCCGGCGAAAGCACGCTTGATACGGATGTGCTTGAACTTGTGACGGATCATTGGCGCAAGCTTGGCATCGCCTTGTTCACCCGCACGTCGCAGCGCGATATCTTCCGCAGCCGCGCCATGGGAGGACGCATCATGATGTCGATCTGGTACGGCATGGACAATGGTGTGGCGACGGCGGACATGAATCCGGGCCAGTTGGCTCCAACGATGGACGATCAGTTACAATGGCCGCTTTGGGGCATGCATTATCTTTCCGCCGGAAAGCAGGGAACAGCGCCCGACTTGCCCGAAGCGGTGCAATTGACGGAGCTTCTGGGCCAATGGCAGAAGTCCGCGCATATGCCGGAACGAACGGAAATCTGGCACAAGATGCTGGCGATCTATACCGCGCAGGTGTTTTCCATCGGTCTGGTCAACGGAACGCTTCAACCCATCCTGCGCTCGTCACGCTTGCAGAATGTACCTGACAAAGGTCTCTATGGATTCGATCCCACCTGTTATCTCGGAATCTACATGCCTGACACCTTCTGGCTGAACGGAGGGCAGTAATATGTTGCGGTATATCCTATGGCGCATCGCGGCAATGATCCCGACGCTGCTGATCATTTCGGCGCTGGTGTTTGTCATCATCGAGTTGCCGCCCGGGAATTTCTTTGAAAGCCAGATCGCCGAACTGCAGGCTCAGGGAGAGACCGTCAACCTTCAGGAGATCGAAGAGCTCCGCCATCAGTACGGCTTCGATCAGCCTCCGGTTCTGCGCTATTTCCACTGGCTTGGCGGCATGCTGCAAGGGGACTTCGGTTATTCGTTCGAATATCAGCTGCCTGTCAGCGATGTTGTCGGTGACAGGCTGTGGCTGACCGTGCTGGTCTCCTTCGTCACTATTCTCGTGACGTGGATCCTGGCTTTCCCCATTGGCATGTATTCGGCAACGCACCAGTACAGCTGGAGTGATTATGGCCTGACCCTGTTCGGTCTGCTGGGCATTGCCATTCCCAACTTCATGCTCGCGTTGATCCTGATGTATTTCGCCAATATCTGGTTCGGCACGTCCATCGGTCATCTGATGGATCAGAAATATCTCAGTGAGCCCATGAGCTGGGAAAAAGCACGGTCCATCCTCGCCCATCTGTGGATTCCGGTCATCATTGTCGGCACTGCTGGTACGGCGGGCATGATCCGGCGGTTGCGCGCCAATCTGCTCGATGAGTTGCAGAAGCAATATGTGATGACGGCAAGAGCCAAGGGACTGCATCCCTTTCGCACTCTGGTCAAATATCCGCTGCGTATGGCCTTGAACTTTTTTGTCGCCGATATCGGTTCAATCTTGCCTTCGATTATATCAGGTGCGGAGATCACCGCTATTGTACTTTCGTTGGAGACAACGGGCCCGATGCTGATCAAGGCATTGCAAAGTCAGGATATGTATCTCGCCGGCTCGTTCCTTATGTTTCTTGCATTCCTCACGGTCATCGGCGTGCTCATATCCGATATCGCGCTGGCCTTTCTTGATCCACGCATCCGCTTGCAGGGCAGGAGCACGAAGTGACGACACAGCTTCCCCTACCCGGCGCTCCCCTGCAGCACTATGTCTCGACGGCACCATTCGATCCGATGTCGATCGAGGTCATGACCGATGCACAGGCCAAGGTCCATCTTGCCTCGCAAGCGCGGCTGATGTGGTGGAAATTCAAGCGCCACCGGCTTGCCCTCGCATCCGGAATTTTCCTGCTCCTGCTCTACGGTATGATTCTCATTGCCGAGTTTCTGGCACCCTATAACCTGCACACACGAAATGTTGATTTCATCCACGCCCCGCCACAGCGGGTGCGGCTGTTTCATGACGGAAAGTTAATTGGACCATATGTCTATGGTCGTGAAATGAAACTGGATATGGAATCGCTGAAACGCGTATACACCGACAACAAGAACGATGTGCAACCGCTGCGCTTCTTCTGCCGCGGCGATGATTACCGTTTCTGGGGCGCGGTGGCGACAAATGTTCATCTGGTCTGCCCGGCCAAGGATGGGCAGATGTTCCTTTTGGGAACCGACCGGCTGGGCCGAGACGTGCTCTCCCGCATCATCTACGGTGCGCGCATTTCGCTGACCATCGGTTTGATCGGTATCACTATCAGTTTCGTCCTCGGCATCATCATCGGCGGACTTGCCGGATATCATGGCGGTTGGTTTGACCTGCTCGTCCAGCGCGTCATCGAGGTGTTGCAATCGCTGCCTAGTCTGCCCCTATGGATGGCTCTGGCCGCCATCATGCCTGTGACGTGGAGCCCGATTCTCATCTATTTCGGTATTACCCTCATCCTCGGCATGCTCGACTGGACGGGCCTTGCGCGAGCCGTACGGTCCAAGATTCTTGCTCTGCGCGAGGAAGATTATGTTCTCGCAGCCCAGTTGATGGGAGCAAAAAGCGGACGTATTATCGGCCGTCACCTGGTTCCGGGCTTCATGTCACATCTGATCGCTACGGCAACCATATCCATTCCGGGCATGATTCTCGGTGAGACCGCTCTGAGCTTTCTCGGCCTCGGTCTCCGCCCGCCGATCACCAGTTGGGGAATTCTTTTGACTGAAGCCCGCAGTGTCAGCGTGATCGCATTCTATCCATGGCTGCTATTTCCGATGATTCCGGTCATTCTTGTTATTTTGGCGTTCAATTTTCTGGGAGATGGGTTGCGCGATGCCGCCGACCCCTACAGATAAGTGGGAAGTTGACAGACCAATGAATTTGCATTCTCCCAGCCGTCCCGAATGTGCTGTGCAGTTGAAGCTGCTGCAGCAATTCGTCTCCAAGAGGTTTTGACCATGATGCGGCGTTTTGAAGATGCTCGGATCCTGATGTATAGCCACGATACTTTTGGCCTCGGCCATTTGCGCCGCTGCAGGACCATCGCCCACTCGCTCGTCGAGGATTATCGCGGCCTGAATATTCTGATCATCTCCGGCGCCACCATCGCCGGGGCATTTGATTATCGCGCGCGGGTTGATTTCGTGAAAGTTCCCAGCGTGATCAAACTGCGCAACGGCGAGTACACATCGCTTGCCCGCCACATCGATCTGCATGAAACACTGAAAATGCGCCAGTCGATCATTCGGCATACTGCGGAAACCTTTCAACCGGATATTTTCATCGTCGACAAGGAACCGATGGGCCTGAAGGGTGAGGTCGAGGAAACGCTGGCCTATCTCAAGTCACGCGGCACCACGCTCGTTCTTGGTCTGCGCGAAGTCATGGATGCACCACATCTGCTCGAAGCTGAGTGGAAAAAAGCCAACGTGATGCAGAAGATCGACCAGTATTACGACAATGTGTGGGTCTATGGCCCACCAGATTTCTACGATCCGCTGGTGGACCTCGATGTACCGGCCGGCGTACGCGACAAGATGGAATTTGTCGGCTTTCTGCAGCGCAGCCTGTCACACGACAAGGCATCGGTGCATGTTCCTGAAGGAGACTACATACTGGTGACGACCGGCGGTGGTGGCGACGGTGCCGATCTGGTGCACAATGTCATCCATGCGTATCAGCAGGACCCGACGCTGACGCACAAGGCCTTCATCGTGCTCGGCCCCTACATGCCCGCCAAGCAACGGGCAAAGCTGGTAAAAAAGGGCGGAAAAATCCCCTATATCGAGGTCATTGAATTCGACAACCGCATGGAAGAGCTGATTGCCGGTGCCAAGGCAGTTGTGGCCATGGGCGGCTACAACACCTATTGCGAGATTCTGTCCTTCGATAAGCCTGCGCTGATCGTCCCGCGCATTCAGCCGCGTGAAGAGCAGTTGATCCGGGCGCAGCGCGCATCCGAGCTTGGTCTTGTCGATATGCTCCTGCCGGAAGAGGCGGAAGATCCCCTGCGTCTTGCCGAAGCACTGAAGCGCCTGCCGGATCGTGCGCCGCCCTCCAAGAGTGGCAAAGGCGAAGGGATGCGTCTGGAGGGCCTTGTCCACATCTCCAAGATTGTCGGCGACTGGCTGGATGAACGCCAGCAGCAGCAGCCGTTGGCCGTTGCCGAATAAAGAGACCGCCTTGTCCATACGCCGTAAAACACTTGTGGTGCTGAAGGGTTATCCGCGCCTGTCGGAGACCTTTATTGCGCAGGAACTGCTCGGCCTGGAGCGCGCCGGGTTCGATTTGACGCTCATTTCCATGCGCAAACCGACGGATAAGAAGCGGCATCCCATCCACGACGAGATCAAGGCCCGGGTCGTCTATCTGCCGGAATATCTGCATGACGAGCCCCTGCGGGTGCTACGGGCGTTTTTCGCGGGCTGGTCGAAGCCGGGCTTCAAACCACTGCTGAAACGCTTCTGGGCCGATCTGCGCCGTGATCTCACACGCAACAGATTCCGCCGGCTTGGACAAGCGCTCGTCCTCGCCCATGAATGGCCGGATGCCGGTGAGTGGCTGCATGCGCATTTCATTCACACGCCTGCCTCGGTGACTGCCTATGCGAGCATCATGACGGGGGTGCCGTGGACCTGTTCGGCCCATGCCAAGGACATCTGGACCTCGCCGGACTGGGAACTGACGGAAAAGCTGGCGGAAGCGCGCTGGAGTGTCACCTGCACGCGTAGCGGCTTCGAGCATATGCGCGAGCTGACCGACCGCAAGGAACAGGTTCATCTGAGCTATCATGGCCTCGATCTGGCGCGGTTCGGCCACTTCACCACGACGCGATCCAGCCGCACCGGATCCGATCCGGCTGATCCCGTGCAGATTTTGAGTGTCGGCCGGGCCGTGGAAAAGAAGGGTTACGATATCCTGCTGCATGCGCTCGCTTCGCTGCCCGCCACCCTCAACTGGCGGTTCATCCATATTGGCGGTGGTGATCAGCTGGCAAAACTGAAGCCTCTGGCGCAGGAGCTTGGCATTGGTGATCGCATCACCTGGAAAGGTGCCCTCGCGCAGGAAGAGGTATTGGAGCACTACCGCAGCGCCGATATTTTCGCGTTGGCATGCCGGATTGCAGCCGATGGCGATCGCGATGGCCTGCCGAACGTTCTGGTGGAGGCTTCAAGCCAGAATCTCGTCTGCATTTCCACTGACATATCCGGCGTGCCGGAACTGCTCACGGACGGGGAGAATGGTTTCGTCGTTCCGCCGGAAGATCCGCAATCCCTTGCCAACGCGTTGGCGATTGCCATTCGCGAACCGGAACTGCGCCATCGGCTGGGCAATGCCGCCGAGCGGCGGGTACGCGAACACTTCGATCACAATTCCAGCATCAGACAACTGACGCACCTGTTCGAAACGGAGTGGCAGAAGACCCAATGACGGCACCGCGTGTCTTCTTTTACGTCCAGCACCTTCTCGGCATCGGTCACCTCGCCCGCGCCAGCCGCATTGCCTCGGCTTTGGCTGCGGACGGATTTGACGTGACCGTCGTCACCGGCGGGTTGGCTGTCCCGGGTTTTCCCGGCCCTGACGTAAAATCCGTCGCCCTCCCGGCCGTCGTGGCAAACAATGCCGGCTTTTCGGGTCTCGCGGATGAACGCGGCAATCCGGTCGACGAGGGCTTCCTCCACCACCGCCGTGACCTGTTGCTGCAAGCATTTCATGCGGCACGGCCCGACATTGTTATCGTCGAAGCCTTTCCTTTCGGCCGACGGCAAATGCGCTTTGAGCTGCTGCCCCTGCTTGATGCCATCGCCACCGCATCCCCGCGACCAAAGCTGCTGACATCGGTGCGTGATATCCTGCAGGAACGCACGAAACCCGGACGGGACGCGGAAACCGTAGCGCTGATCAAGGCGCATTTCGACCACGTGCTTGTCCATGGCGACCCGGATTTCGTTACGCTACCCGAAACATTTCCGCTTGCCGCCGACATTGCCGACAAGATCATTTACACCGGTTTGGTCGCTGCACCCGTGCCGGCACCCCCTGCGGATGCTTTCGAGATTGTTGTTTCGGCTGGCGGCGGTGCTGTCGGCCTTGATCTTGTCCGTTCCGCTGTTGAAGCAGCACGGACCTCCCGCTTTGCCGGTCGATGGTGCCTGATCACCGGCCCGAACCTGCCGGATGAAGACTTTGCGGCACTCTCGGACCAGACGCCTGACAATGTGACACTCGTGCGTTTCCGCAAGGACTTCCCGTCCCTGCTCGCAGGCGCGGAATTGTCCATATCACAAGCCGGGTACAACACGGTCTGCGACGTGCTCCGGGTACAATGCCGATCTATCCTCGTGCCTTTCACTGCTGGCGGGGAAACGGAACAGACTGTCCGCGCAACACGTCTCGAAGAGCTCGGACTGGCGGTTGCCCTGCCAGAGAGCGGTCTCAATGCCGAAATACTCGGTGAAGCTGTCGATCGGGTACTGTCACGGCCAAAACCGGGCCATCACACGCTTGACCTCAATGGCGCGCACCGTACGGCAGAGATATTGCGGGACCTGCTCTGAAGCATCGGCCATGGCATGCAGTCTCCATTGGAACAGAAACAGCACTCCGCTCGTTTCAGGTGATCGACGGAGTATTCGCTATGGCACCGCATACCTTCTGGAAGGGCTACCTGAAACTGTCGCTGGTCACCTGTCCCGTGACGATGATGCCAGCCACCACCGACAATGAAAAGGTTCGCTTTCATACGCTGAACCGCGCAACAGGCAATCGTGTGGTCAGCGAGTACATCGATTCTGTCTCGGGCAAGACTGTCGAGGATGACGAACAGGTCAAGGGCTACCAGCGAGGCGAAGACGAATACATCATGCTGGAAGACGATGAGCTGCAAGCAATCGGTCTGGAAAGCACCCGAACCATCGACATCGACGTTTTTGTTCCACGCGATAGCATTGAATGGATCTGGTACGACAAACCGCATTATCTCCTGCCCGACGATCCTGTTGGCGAGGAAGCTTTCTCGGTGATCCGCGATGCGATGGCCGCCACGAAAACGGTCGGTATAGCGCGTCTTGTTCTCTATCGCCGCGAACGCGCGGTCATGCTGGAAGCAAGAGATAAAGGCATCATCGTCTGGACCCTTCGCTATGGCGATGAGGTGCGCACTGAGGACGAGTATTTCGCGGACATCAAGACCGCCAAAACGGAAGCGAAATCGCTCAATCTCATGACGGAGCTGATCAAGGAGCGTACAAAGCCGTGGGATGCGTCCATGCTTGACGACCCGGTGCAGACGCGTCTGCTGGATATTATCAGCGCGCGGAAAAAGGGGCGGAAAAAGCCCCCCAAGGTGGAAGCACAACCGGAGCGTCCAAGCAACGTCGTCAACATCATGGATGCATTGAAGAAAAGTCTTGCGGCCGAAAGCAAGGGCTCAAAGAAGCGCTGATCACCTGTCAGCGCACTTTGCCGCCGGGCTTTACCGAGGGTAATGGTCGTGCCGCTTTGCGGAAATCTTTCCACGGATCACTTGCCAGTGCGTCCAGACGCGTGACGGCGTTGCCGACGGTGAAATAGGCGGGACCAATGGATAGATCGAGTTCATTCCAGGCAAGCGGCATGGAAACGGGAGCACCGGAACGTGCCCGGGTCGAATAGGGCGCAACCGCCGTCGCCCCTCTCTGATTGCGCAGATAGTCGATGAGGATTTTTCCCTGCCGTTTCGACTTTGTTACTGTGGCGACATAGCGGTCCGGATCATCCGATGCCATGGCATCGGCGATTGCCTTGGTGAAGGCTTTGACCGTTGGCCATGGCGTCTTCGGCTCGAGCGGGGCGACCACATGCAACCCCTTGCCACCTGATGTCTTGACGAAGGACGCCAATCCGGCCTGCTTTAGCCTGTCCCGCGTTTCGAGCGCAGCATCAATCACGCGCTGCCACGCGACATCGGGTCCCGGATCAAGATCCATGATGATCATATCAGGACGTTCCCAGTTGGCGAGCGTGGAGCCCCATGGATGGATTTCCAGCACGGCCGACTGGACCAGTGCTATCAGCCCATCAAGATCCTTGATGCTGATCAGCGGTTCGCCCGCCTTGTCCTTCGGGTCCTTGACCAGTTCGATATGCGCATTCAGGCCCTTCCAGGCATGCTTCTGGAAAAACAACTGCCCGTCAATGCCGGAAGGCCCCCGCAACAATGCCAGCGGCCGGTCTGTTACAAAGGGCTGGATACGGGGCCAGACCTCCGTGTAATAGTCGGCAAGCCCTTCCTTTGTAACACCCGTATCCGGCCAGTAGATACGATCGGGATGGGTGAGTGCGATAGTGCTCTTCGGCTGTTTGGCAGTGGCAGTCATTTTGCGCGTTTCCCTGACGACTTCCGTTGCTATCTTGTCTTCCCGCAGGCCGCGAAACGAGGCATGGCGCAGGCTTCCATCGGCAGTCCACCCGCGAAACTCCACTTCCGCAACACGGTCTGGCCTGACAAACCGGATGTTCCGGCTCTCGAGCGCGTTCAGCTTTTCTGCAAAGGGACTGTCCTGGGCTCGAAGTCCATTGAGCGTATGAAACAGCTCTTCCGCTGAACTTGTGGTAAAACCGGTTCCAACGCGGCCCACATGCTCGAGCTTGTCCCCGGCATAGACGCCAAGAACCAGCGACCCGATTGCCTTGCGTGACGTGGACGATGGCGTAAAGCCGCCAATGACGAATTCCTGCCGTGACGCGCATTTGGATTTGATCCACGTCTTGCCCCTTCCGGACCGGTAGTGGGCGTCACGCTGCTTGGATACGATGCCTTCCAGACTGAGGCGACAGGCATGGGACAGGACAAGATGCCCCTCCTCTTCAAAATGGTCGCTATACCGGATCAAACCTCCGTCAGCCCCTACAAGCTGTTGCAGAAGCAGCTTTCGCTCGATCAGCGGCGCTGATTTCAGGTCATAGCCATCGAGATAAAGCAGGTCGAACGCGTAGAAGCGGAACCGGCTGCTGTCATCGCTGCTCAGTGCCGCCTGCAAGGCAGAAAAATCGGAAGCGCCGGATGGAGTTTCGACGATGAGCTCGCCGTCGATGATCCCCTTTCCCATGGGCAATCCCTGAAATGCAGCGGCGAGTTCCTTGCCGAATTTCGCCGTCCAGTCCAGACCGGTTCGGGTGAAGAACTTGACCTTTCCCGCCTGCACATGCGCCTGCAGCCTGTAGCCGTCAAACTTGATCTCATGGATCCAACGGTCGCCTGCCGGAGGCTTTGGTGATAACGTTGCCAACGTCGGCTCGACAAAGCGCGGCAGCGGCGCCGTTTTGGCTCCCTTCAGCGTCGAAGGGTCCAGCTCCACGCTATCGACTTTCGCGGTGGAGGTCTTTCGGGGTGCCGCCTGCCGCTTTTGCTTGGTGATCTTGCCAGTCTTTGACGACCAGCCCGGCTCTTCACCTGCAACGTCAGCTATCACCCGCCCGGTTGTGACCGATTCCGGACGCTCTTCCAGTATGTCAGGTGCTCCCGCCTTCCGCGCCGCATCGTCATCGGACTTTATGAGCAGCCAATTCTCGCGCTTTTCCCTTGGCTTGCGGTGCATGCGCACGAGGTGCCAGCGGCCGTGGAGTTTTTCGCCATGCAGTTCAAACTCGAGATGACCTTTTTGATAACCCGTGGCGGCGTCATCGACGGGCGTCCAATATCCCTTGTCCCAAATGATGACGGTACCGCCGCCATACTCACCCTTGGGAATGGTGCCTTCAAAGGCATTGTATTCGATCGGATGGTCTTCCACATGAACGGCCAGACGTTTTTCGGCCGGTAGAAGACTGGGGCCCCGTGTGACGGCCCAGCTTTTCATCACGCCGTCCATCTCCAGCCGCAAATCATAATGCAGGCGGGTGGCGTCGTGCTTCTGGATGACAAAGCTGTTTCCGGACTTTTTGCCCTTCGATCCCTTGGGTTCCCGCGTCTTGGCAAAGTCACGCTTCTGCCGGTATGTCTCCAACACGGCCATGGATCAGCTTGCTTTCTTTTGCGCCGCCGCGGGTTTTTTCACCGGCTTTTTCCTGTCCTTGCCGCCGGTGGTCTTTCCGGCACTCACGCCGGCGCTCTCGCGGAGGGCCTGCATCAGATCGACAACATTGCCAGCGCCTGCCCGCTTTGGCGCCTTGATTGTCTTGCCTTCCATTTTGGCTTTCACCAGATCGGCAAGCGCGGCTTCGTAGCGATCATCATAGTGTTCCGGATCGAACGTACCTTTTTTCGTCCCGATGATATGTTTCGCCAGGTCAAGCATTTCGCCGCTGATTTTCATCGCGGGAATGCTGTTGAAGGCATCTTTGGCGGAACGCACTTCGTAATCAAAATTCAATGTCGTCGCGATCAGTCCCTTGCCATGCGGCCGGATCAGGACCGTGCGCATGCGCCGAAACAAAACCGTGCGCGCGAGTGCCGCTGATTGCGTGGTTTGCATACCCTCGCGGACAAGATCGAATACCTCATTGGCGGATGCATCCGAAGGGGACAGATAATAAGTTTTGTCGAGATAGACATCGTCAAAGGCATCGGATTTCACAAATGCCTCAATCGACAAAGTCTTGTCGCTGGCGGGTACAGCCGAAGCCACTTCGTCCGGTTCCAGCACGACATAGTCGTCGCTGCCGATCTCGTAGCCCTTGACCTGATCCTCCGATTCCACGGGTTTTCCGGTTTCGCTGTCGACATACTGCCTACGAACCCGATGCCCGGTTGCGCGGTTCAACGTGTGGAAGGCAATCCGGTCCGATGTGGAGGCAGCCGTATACAGGGCCACCGGGCAGCTCAGCTCGGCAATCTTCAGGAATCCCTTCCAATTGGCACGCGGCACGGGAACACTCCTTTTACCTATGTTCCAGAATGCGGTTGCCGTGGATTTGTTCCCTTACACTTTCTTGATGTATCGGCGCCCAACCCAGCATGGAATTCCTGACGGCACCCATACTACCTCTATTCCGTACCCAATGCCGGAGTGCAAGGACATGACGATGACGTCAAACCGGTTGTTGCCAGGCAGCAATCAAGCCACTGACAACAGCTTCCTATGGAAGCATGGCCCAACGCTGATAGCGCTGCTGGTGCTTGCTGTCCTGTTGTCCGGAGCTGCCGCTCTGCGCATCCATGCGGCAATCAATCATTTCATCTGAATGGCAGGATTTGGACCGATCCCGTCCGATCACCAAAGAGGAAACCCATGACCAATCCCATCCCCCCACGATTATCGGGCATGATGACGGCCCTCGTCACCCCGTTCCGGAACGGTGCCATCGATCATGAAGCCCTTGCCGCCCATATCGAGTGGCAAATCCTTTCCGGTATTGAAGGCCTCGTGCCCTGTGGCACAACCGGCGAAGCCCCGACCCTTTCCTGGGACGAACGCCTGAAGATCATACGCACCACCGTCAGGGCGTCCAAGGACCGTGTGCCTGTCATCGCTGGAACCGGCACGAACAGCACGGAGCTGACCGTCGCCTATACCTCGGCGGCTGAATCCTGCGGGGCCGATGCAGCGCTTATCGTTACGCCCTATTACAACAAGCCGAGCCAGAACGGCATCGCCCATCATTTCGAGATGATTGCACAGCGGGTGAAGCTGCCCATCTTCATTTACAATGTCCCGTCACGAACGGGTGTCGACCTGTCGCTACAGACGCTCGACCGCCTCGCTCAGATACCTTCCATCATCGGCATCAAGGATGCGACCGGGGATATGAACCGCGTGGAAGAAGTTCGGCACACATTCAAGGATCGCTTCATCCTGCTGTCCGGACACGATGCCACCACCCATGCATTCAATCTTGCAGGCGGCGATGGCGCTATTTCGGTCATCGCCAATGTTCTGCCGCACGTGTGCGTCGCCTTGCACAATGCCTGCAGGAAAAGTGACTGGCCAACGGCGCGATACATCCGGCAGAGATTGCAGCCGCTCCTCAACGCCCTCGATCTCGATACCAACCCTTGCTCCATCAAGTGCGCGCTTGATCACCGGCGCGGCATGAGCGGGGAGCTGCGGTTGCCTCTTGTTCCCGTATCACACGAAACAGCGAACCAGATCCGCGCGGCCCTGGATGAACTCGGTGGTCCAGCCGCCTGTGGCCAGACGCCTCATGACAATAGAACAACACATGCTGTCGAAGGCCTGAGCCGGATGCTTTCCGCACCACTCGCCTGGCGGCTGTGAACGAAACGCGGCCTTCCCCGAGATAACATCAACCAAACAGAAACGCATCGAATACCATTCGAGCGGAAAGTGAGTAACCATGGGTTATGCTCTTCAGAAACACGACAATTCCAATGTACAGTGCCGTTTTCTTGTCGGAAAGAATCTGGACGGATGCTGGATTGTCTGCGACCGGGAGCGACTCGTCGGCGGTCTGTTTGCCGACAAGGAATCGGCGATCCATTTTGCCACGGCGGAAAGCGATCACCTGCCGGGCGCTGTGTGGTGCGCGCAGGACAATGATTGTCTCCTCGCTGATCCGTGGGGCGATCTGTCACCAGCTCCGCGTGATCGGACGAGACCGCGCCACGTCAGCGTGGCGCACCGCTAGGCTCGATAGCTCCTGTGTTTACTATGACCAGAAGGGCGCCGTGTCTTTGAAGGCTTCCCATCGACTGTTCAGTCGCTTGATCGCAACCGTCTGAAGATGTCCCTGCCAGCCGATCACCGTTCCCACGGCCCTGTTTGCTTGCGGAGCAAGAGCGTCATGTTCCAGAGTGGCCAGAAGCTCCTGGGTGGTGCTGATGTCATTGGCCTCGCCCAAGAGGTCCTGTAACCGCGACAGGCGCTTGAGATATTTCGTGGTCGCAGCCCGGCGGGAGTAAAGCGGCAGAAAGAAGTCGCTCGCATACCGCAGTTTCTTCAGACCGAGCCGCAAGCGGTGACGCTCGTCCGGCTGAAGACGGCGAAATCCCCGCCCGCGTTTGCGTACCTGCTGTTCGATCCGGTCAAGAACCCGGGTGGCGAACTGGCCCATCGGCTCGGTAAGTACCTTCAACTCTTCGCCTGATATATCGTTGCGCCAGCTTTTCTGTTCGATGACGAGACCGAACGACAGGAGAAACCGGTTGGTTCGAGGCGCGTCGAGAACATCGCGAACCTCGTGATACGCCTGATCATGCAATGACGTGCATGCCGCGCGTAATGCTGCAATATGGACCTGCGGAAGACCAGCCTCTTCGATACCGGGAAGCGTTGAACCGATGAAAACATCCCAGTTGCGGGCAGGACCGAGCGCTTGCCCGAAAAGCTTGGCTTCCGCATCCAGTCCCTGCAAGGCAGACGATTCGAGGTGGTGACACAGAAAATGTAATGTCACGCGCAACCGCCGCAATGCCACACGCAGCTGGTGTATGCCTTCCGGCTCACGCCCATCCCGGGCTGCCGCCAGATTCGCGATGATCTGTTGATGACAATTGGACAAAAGCCTGATGATGCCATCGTCAACCGTATCGCTGCGGCCAAGGCCTGACGGAGCGGCTTTGACGGCCGAGGCATTATCCCCAACTGCCAGGGCGTAGCCACGCGCGGATTTGCTTTGTGTTTCAAAGCTCAGGGGTAAAATATCCATCAGGCCAAGGCCGAACTGATAGAGTGCGGCCACTTTTCCGCGCTTCAGTTCAAGTTCAACTTCACACAATGGCAGGCTGGTCTGCCCGAAGACGATGTCGCCCTCGTCGAGCGCCATCTCGATTTGCGTCTCCTGTTGATCCAGCAGCAGGGTGTGGCGTCTTACCCGCGTCGCAAACATGGAAACAAGCTTACTCTCGGCAATCCCGGCCAATGGTTGGCCAATGTCGTCAACCGGCAAGGCCGCGAGCTCAGGCGTCATGCCGGCCACCACCACCTCCCATTCATGGCGTTGCAATGAACCGTGAACTGCCGCCCGCTTGACTGTCTGTATATAGCGGCGGCCTTCGCGCCGGACACGCAGAGAGAGGCCCGCTGCAAACAGCCGATGGTCCGGCGTGTCATAATAGATCGCTTCAAGACGCCGGACGCTACCCTTGTTTCGGGCAAACTGCTGAACAACCGCCGATTGGCGAATGTCTTCCAGCGTCCCCGCAGGCGCGCGCAGCTTCAGTTCGGTCTCGGTGGGAACATCTGCCGTCACAGCCGCAGCGTCGGTGCCTGAGCGCACATCCGTTCCCTGAACCAGAGCTACCATCCAAAAACTCCCGCTTGTAGCCGATGCCAAAAGGCATACTAACGGCTGTATTTCATCTTGATAGGGCAAAATACCGGAGGAATGCGCTTACAGAAGTGTGATCTGACCACAGAGGCCTGTCATGTCAGTATTACATTCCGGTTCTAGACCTTGGTGGAAAGGTCTCTTTGAACGATTCCAGGGCAGCACGCACCTTCCGAAAATCGAACCCGGGGCCGCCCTTCACAACTGTCTTTCAAAGGATATTTCAATGCGCACTCTGCCTTCGATCCCACCGCTATTGCTGGGGGCCAGTCTTCTGGCGTTCGCGGCTGCGATACCGGCCACCGCCCTTGCCGATAATTCCGTCACAATCGGCGCCACGACGCTTGTCAACAAAGGACTGGTGGGCGTCGGAAGAATACCAGCCAATCAACGCGATAAATTCGGTGAGACCTTTGGGTCGGGTTCCGGTATGGCGATCGATCCGAAAGGCTGGAGCCGCGACGGCGATTCATACAAGGGTACCATGCTGCTTCTGCCGGATCGCGGTTACAACTCGGTCGGCACCACCGATTACCGGCCTCGCCTCAACACGCTTTCCATCCAGTTCACGCCGGTTGCGCCCGGCACGACCCCGGCAGCTGACAAGCAGCAGGCAGGCGTTGACACCAAGTTGACCGACACCATGTTGCTGGTCGATGACAAGGGCGCCGACACCACAGGGCTCGACCCCGAAACTGACGTTCGCGCCGCAACCGGTGAATTTCCGGTGCTGCCGCAAGCCAAGAATGGCAAACTCGCGCTGGACAATGAAGCAATCGTGCGGCTCGCCGACGGTTCGATGTTCATCAGCGACGAATATGGGCCGAACATCTACCGGTTCTCGGCCGACGGTCGTCTGCTCTCCGCGACCCAGCCACCCCAGGCGCTGGTCCCCATGCGTCACGGCACGGCAAATTTTGCTTCCAACAATCCCGGCCCCGGTGCCCAGGCCCCGGATCCAAAAGATCCGGATAGCGGGCGCCAGAACAATCAGGGCCTTGAGGGTATGGCGTTGACGCCGGATGGCCAGTTCCTGATTGCCGTTCTGCAGTCGGCCACCCGTCAGGATGGCGGCGATTCGAGCTCAACCCGCCAGAACACCCGGGCTCTCGTGTATGATGCAACGGATCCGGGGCATCTCAAACTGGTGCATGAATATGTCGTGCCGCTTCCCGTTTTCACCAACGCAAAGGGCAAGAAGGCAGTGGCCGCGCAAAGCGAGATTGTCGCCCTGTCGGACAAGGTGTTCCTGATGCTGGCACGTGACAGCGGCAATGGCTACGGCATGGAAGGCGATACGTCGCTCTACCGCAATATCACCGTCATTGATACGTCGGCTGCCACCGATATCGCCGGTGGTGCCTTCGACGCCGGCAAGGCAGTCGCACCGAAGGGTGTCCTCGATCCGTCGGTAACTGCGGCGACCCTGACGCCCTTCATTGATATCAATGATGCGGGCACGCTGGCCCGGTTTGGCCTTAACAACGGTGCCCCGAATGACAAGAACAATCTCTCGGAAAAATGGGAAGCCATGGCTGTTGTCAGCGTGCTCGATCCCAAACTTCCGGATGATTATTTCCTGTTCGTGGCAAACGACAATGATTTTCTGACGCAGGACGGCTACCAGGTTGGCGCGGCCTACAAAGGCGACGGCGGTGCGGATGTCGATACCATGTTCCAGGTCTTTCAGGTCACATTGCCGGGACTGAACAAGTAGGACTGGAGAGCAGCGGATGCGATAACCGTATCCGCTGATATCGGCGGGGCGCTTGTTCGTGCTATGGGTCGGTTCACCAGACATGGAACAAGCCGATGCTGCGATTGATGTTTCTCCGCCACGCCAAATCAGACTGGCCGGACGATATTGACGATCATGAGCGGCCGCTCGCGGAGCGCGGGCGGCAAGCCAGCCCGTTGATGGCGCGATACATGGCGAAGGAAGGGCTTTTGCCTGACCTCGTCCTCGTATCCACCGCGCGAAGAACGATGGAAACATGGGAACTGGTGCGCCCTGCCTTCGGATATGAGATCGGCTGGCGAGAGGAACCCCGTATTTACGAGGCCCCTGCTCGCGTAATCGTGGACATTGTCAGATCGACAAGCCCTGCATTTAAAACGCTGCTGGTGATTGGTCACAATCCGGGATTGCACGATGCCGCCCTTAAGATCACTGGCACCGGCACCGAGTCCGATCTTGACCGGCTCGGGCAAAAATATCCAACCGCAGGGCTTGTGGTCATCGACTTCAAGATCCGAAGCTGGTCGGAACTGTCCGAACAATCCGGACAACTGGAGCGGTTTGTGACACCCAAGACGATAAACGCCAGCTGAGGCAAACGGGATAAACCCCATATTGTACGGGACCTGCTACGCGCAACCGCGTGCACACGAGACGTCACTCCAACTTTCAGCAGTTGATTATGACAATCATTTTACGAATATGTGACGGTACCATTCATTTCAAACCGCGATTGGACGTCAGTATGCGCCTTAGAGAGCTTCAGGAAATCAGGTACGAAGAGGAAACAGCCAACCTCAAGTTTTCGGGACTCAATCCTTTCAAGGAAGCAAAAAGCGTCAACATTTCCATCGACAATCCGGAAGCCTTCCTCAATGCCATCAAGACGGCGCTGTCGGACCCCGAGGGCAAACCGGTCAAGTTCGGCAAGGGTAAATAGGACGGGCACGTCCGCAATAAATCCTGATGCCTACCGGCCCGTCTTTGCTTGCGGGAGACGTAACGCTTTGGCCCCGACAATCGGCATCGGCACATGAAAACAGTCGAAGGGGCAAGATAATGCTTGCCTCCACATCACTTATTCCATTCATTCTCCATACGAACCATCCCGAGGCAGCGCACGCATTCGCATCGTGTCCCCCAGTGTTGAACCAAAGGAGATCTCATGCACGAACTGATCTGGAACAGTTTGACAAACATCTGGTGCCGCTGTGAGTGACGCCGTCATTGCACCCGCGCCGCCCGTCACCCTGGTCATATTCGGCGCAACCGGCGACCTGACACGGCGGCTTCTCGTTCCTACCATCCTCAACATGACGCAAGGCGGTCTTGTCAGCGATAGCCTGCAAATCCTCGGTGTCGGCCTTGAACCCGGTGATGACGAAATGCTGCGCGGGAAATTGGAAGCGTTTCTGGCGACGTCGAACATCAAGGCGAACTACAGCGATCAGACGTGGCAGCAACTGCGGTCCCGCATCTTCTATCTGCAGGGCGACTTCACGCAGGATGCCATCTATACGCAGATCGCCAACCGGCTCGCGGAGCAGGCGGACCGAAACGCCGCCTACTATCTCGCGGTGCCACCGCTGTTCTTCGGCGATATCGTCGACAAGCTTGCCGATCATGGCCTCCTGACCGAAGCGGACGGCTTCCGCAGGCTCGTGATCGAAAAGCCATTCGGTACGGATCTCGCCTCGGCCAAGGCGCTCAATGCCCGTATATTGAACCGGGTGCCGGAGACACAGGTCTATCGTGTTGACCATTTCCTCGGGAAGGAGACGGTCCAGAACATCATGACGGCGCGTTTCGCCAACATGATGATCGAATCCCTCTGGAGCAATAACTTCATCGACCATGTCCAGATAACGGCGGCGGAACTCGTCGATGTCGGAACGCGCGGCAAATTCTACGATGCCACCGGAGCGCTCCGCGACATGGTTCCCAATCATCTGTTCCAGCTTCTCGCTATGGTTGCCATGGAGCCGCCGAACAGCTTTGACGCCGAGGCAATCCGCGACGAGAAGGGCAAGGTTCTGAAAGCCTTGCGGATCTACTCAGCCGAAGAGGCCGAACAGAACGCCGCCCGCGGCAGCTATACGGCTGGTGTCTCCAATGACACCGCCATACCCGGCTATACGGAACTACCCGATGTCGCCCGCGACAGTGCGACCGAGACCTTTGTTGCTCTCAAGCTCTTCGTCGACACCTGGCGCTGGGCAGGCGTTCCTTTTTATCTGAGAACCGGAAAAGCCATGACCGCCCGTGATACGGAGATCGTCGTGACTTTCCGCCAGGTTCCCTTTGCACAATTCAAGGGAAAGGGCCCGCAGCGCCGTCTTACACCGAACCGCCTGATCATTCAGGTGCAGCCCGACGAGGGGCTGCATATCGAGATATCGATCAAGTCACCGGGTCTTTCTGTCGACACGGTGCCGGTGTCCCTCGATTTCAACTATGCCGACTTCTTCGATATCGGCAAACTGACGGGTTATGAATCCCTGCTCTATGATCTGTTCGTGGGGGACCAAACACTGTTCCAGCGCGCCGACAGCATTGAAGCGGGATGGGCGGCAGTGCAGCCATTCCTCGATCTTTGGTCAAAGGAAACGAAGCGTCCGGATCCGTATCCGGCAGGCAGCATGGGACCTCAGTCCGCCGATATGCTCATTGAGCGTGACGAGCGGAAATGGCACCAGCCTGACGTCGCCCACAGGGTAAAAGCCAGGGTCTCGTAAAGGGACGGGAAACAGGAACAAGAGGGGCGGATATGAGCGAAACATTTGTCATTGCACAGGGCGGTGGTCCGACAGCAGTCATCAATCAGACATTGGCGGGTGCGGTGCTTGAAGTGCGCAAACGCTATCCCGGAGCACGCGTGCTGGGTGCCAGGCATGGGGTACGGGGTATCCGCGACGGCAATTTTGTTGACCTATCGGTGCTGAGCGAACAGCAACTCCGCCTGATCGCAGCAACACCCAGCGCAGCCCTTGGAAGCACGCGCGACAAGCCTGATGCTGCCTATTGCGAAACGATCCTGAAGGGCCTGCGCCAAGCAGGAACGACCGCGTTCATCTATATCGGTGGAAACGATACTGCCGGGACCCAACAAATCCTGACTGAAGCCGCCGGTAAGGATATCGCCTTTGTCCATGCTCCGAAAACCATCGACAATGATCTTGTCGAAAGTGATCATACACCCGGCTTCATCTCCGCTGCCGAATTCATTGCGGGAGCCTTTGTCAGTATCGATCTCGATTTTCGAGCCCTGCCCGGCATTTATGTCGGGATCGTCATGGGGAGACATGCGGGGTTCCTGACAACAGCTGCCGCCGCTTGGAAGCAGGATGACGGGAGCGCCCCTCACCTTGTCTATGTGCCCGAACGGGCTTTCTCGGCCAAACGGTTCATCGAGGATGTCAGAGAGGCGCAGAGCCGTCACGGACGCTGCATCGTGGCCATGTCGGAAGGTGTTTCCGGTGAAGATGGGCGTGCCGTGGTGGAAAACCTTGTTCCGCCCGACCGGCTCGAACGGGACGCCCACGGAAATATCCGGCTTTCTGGCGGAGAACTGGGCATGGCGATCGAGCAACTGCTCAGGGACGGTCTGCCGGGCGCCAGGGCGCGGGTTGACACATTCGGCTATCTGCCGCGCGGCAACATCAGCACCATCAACGCGACCGATGCCAGAGAAGCCTTTGAAGCTGGTACTTTTTCCGTTGAAGCTGCAGCCCGTGGCGGCGGATCCGTGGCCTTGCAATACATCGACGGGATCACAAGCCCGCAATTGGTCCCGCTCACAAGTGTCGCCGGCAAAACGCAGCACTTGCCAAGCGATTTTCTTCTGCCCGACAGCAACCAGATTTCCGCCGCGTGCCGATCCTATTTCGACCGGCTGCTGCCCAAACAGTTTGCAGTCGCCGATCCACTGATATGAGATTGCAGTTGCTATAACCCTTTGGAACGGCATTCGCGCACTCGGATGCCGTTCTCGCTTTTTTCGGCGTGAATACACGCCCATCTTCCCACCGAAAACAAAGCTCATCATTCCGCCGATAACAAACCCCTTGTGAAACCCACAGCTCTTCTTTATAAGTGAGTATGTACTCACTCAAGGATTTATGCGGTGGCCCGCCCTCTCAGCGAAGATAAACGGAATGCCATTCTAGCGGCAGCGACTGAAATCATCGCTGTCGTGGGGACTGGGGCATCCACGGCAAAGATTGCCCGGAATGCCGGCGTGGCGGAGGGTTCGCTTTTCACCTACTTCGCCAACAAGGATGAGTTGCTGAATCAGCTCTACCTCGACATCAAGTCGGATCTGCATGCCGCCATCGTCGCCGGTTATCCCGGTGGGGCTGGTTTGAAGGTACGCTGTGAGCATCTGTGGAACCATTCACTTGACTGGGCAGCCGCCAATCCCGCCAAACGCAAGACCATGCGCCAGCTCGGCATTTCCAACCGCGTGACGGAACAGAGCAAAAAGGCTGGTGCGGAAGCTTTCCGCGATATCGCAGCGATGATGGAGGAAGGTTTCACCACAGGTGTTCTGCGATCCCAGCCGACGGGTTTCATCGGCGGCATCATGGAATCCCTGTCGGAGATGACACTCGACTTCATTGCGCGCGATGGCAAAAACGCCAGCGCATACAAGAAGTCGGGATTCGACGCTTTCTGGGGTGCCATAGCGGCCCAATAAGCGGGTTCGATTTTAACATTTAAATGAGTGCGTGATCAATCATTTACCATAGAAAGGTAACGACATGTCGAAAGTCTGGTTGGTAACCGGGAGTGCCAATGGCCTCGGCCGTTCGATCGCGGAAGCTGTCCTCAATTCCGGGGCCAGCCTCGTTGCGACTGCCCGCAACATCAAGAGCATGGATGATCTGAAGGAGCGCTTCGGCAACAGGGTCTTACTTGTGACGCTTGATGTAACCGACCCGGTGGCAGCGAAAAATGCTATTGAGCAGGCTGTCGACACGTTTGGCCGACTTGACGTCCTCGTCAACAATGCCGGGTTTGGCCGGATCAGCCCGTTCGAACAGACATCGGAAGACGATTTTCTGGCACAGATGGACACCAATTTCTTCGGTGTCGTTAATCTGATCCGGGCTGCCCTGCCCCTGATGCGGGAACAACGTTCCGGTCATATCATCAATGTTTCCTCGGTTGGCGGCCGCATTGGCAATCCCGGGCTCAGCGCCTATCAATCCGCCAAATGGGCTGTCGGTGGCCTGACAGAAGCGCTCGCGCAGGAAATAGCGCCGTTTGGCATCAAGGTCATTGCTGTCGAACCCGGCGGCATGCGGACCAATTGGGGCATCGCAGCCGTCAAAGATACCCCGCCCCTGCTGGTCGACTATGAACCGACTGTCGGCACACTCACGAAAATGCTGAACGGTTATGTCGGTCATGAGGTCGGCGATCCCGAGAAAATCGCGAAGGTGATTGTAGATCTTGCGAAACGGGACATCCTGCCCGCGCATCTCCTGCTCGGCAGCGATGCCCTGCACGTTTTCAACGAAGCCGAAGCGCACCGCATTAAAGCCGCAGCCGAATGGGAAGCCGTCTCGCGCTCCACCGACTTTGATGGCAGCAATCTGGACCTTCTGACCGGAAACCAGACAGTTTGAACCCGCAATGCTTTCCTGTGACGGACGGCGACTTTAGGAGATAAAATGACAAATGCAGGCACATGGACTGATCTTGCCTATTTTTTCCGGACGTGGCTCTCCGACCCGTTGCGGGTGGCAGCCGTTGCACCCTCCGGCAAGGCGCTGGCCCGGATCATGACCAGTGAAATCCGGCCGAATACCGGCCCCGTGCTGGAGCTGGGGCCGGGCACGGGTGTCTTTACCCGCGCGCTTCTGGAGAAAGGTGTTAAGGAAAGCGATCTGACGCTGATCGAATTCGGCTCGGAATTCAGGGGCATTCTCGAAAAACGGTTCCCGCAATCGAGGGTGTTGCTGATGGATGCGGCCGAACTGGCGCAGAACGGAATTTTCGAGGGAAAGCCGGTTTCAGCCGTTGTCAGCGGGCTCCCGCTGCTCTCAATGCCGGCACAGAAAGTGACGGACATTCTGTCCGGGGCCTTCCATTACCTGCAGTCTGATGGCGCGTTCTACCAGTTTACCTACGGCCCTCGATGCCCGGTTCCACAGCGTATTCTCGACCGCCTCGAATTAAAGGCAACCCATATTGGCCGGGCCGTTTGCAACCTGCCGCCAGCGGCCGTCTACAGGATCACTCGCCATTAACCAGCCGGAGAATCATTTGCTGGATATTGCCGCCCTCTCCCATTTCAACCCGGTCGAAATCTCGGCCTTTCTGACGCTGTGCCAGCGACAGTTCGGAAAGACGCTTCGTCATTTCGACCCTGATCTTGCGGCAATCGGGATCATCCGGGACGGAAAGGCCTATGGTTGCAGCTTCAATCGCCTTGACCATGTCCTTGATTGTCTCACCGTGCACGGCTTCATGAGCCTGCACGCCGGCGATGAAAGTCTCCCAACGTCCACGTGTGGATGCAGGCAGTGACTCGGCTGGCTTTGGCAACGTGTATGTGATGATAAGCTTGGGCCGGGCCGATGCCAGCGTGCAGGCATTGCCCTGCCGTTCGTATTTCCGCTGCCATGTCAGTTTGAAATTAGTATGGGCGATGACACGTGTCCTGCTGCCGATCATCGGACCGCGCTCGCCGATGGAGGCATAAAGTTCTGCCCCTGACTTTCCGGCTATGGCGTATGTTTCGACCTTCTCGACAGCTTGCCATTGGGCGTAGGCAGACAGCGGCCACAAGACGGCACACGCCGCGAACAATCCAGTCCGAACCAGTGTCTTCACCTGTAAAACCCCTCAGGATTCTCCGGCTGATCCAGAGAACCCGTCTTTTGAACAACTAGAGCACACAAGTGCATGAAATGAAGTTCAATCGCACCGGCCGCCGGGAGGACGAAAGCCCCCCGCGGGTGGTTCCAACAACATTGAAGCAGCATCGCTTCCTTCCGCCCGCAAGGGGCGAACTATGATGCAACTGCCTTGTCTCTGACTGGCAGCTTCCAGTTTGGCCTGATGAAATGGCAGGTGTAGCCATTGGGATAGCGTTCCAGATAATCCTGATGTTCCGGTTCCGCTTCCCAGAAGTCACCAACCGGGGCAAGCTCGGTCACGACTTTCCCGGGCCACAGGCCGGAGGCGTCAACGTCAGCAATCGTATCTTCCGCAACGCGCTTCTGCTCCTCGCTCGTGTAAAAAATGGCGGAGCGATAACTCAAACCCAGATCGTTGCCCTGGCGGTTGAGTGTTGTGGGATCGTGAATCTGGAAGAAGAATTCCAGTATCTTCCGGTAGCTGATCCGGTCAGGATCAAAAATGATCTCGATGGCTTCCGCATGCGTACCATGATTGCGGTACGTGGCATTCGGCACGTCGCCGCCGGAATAGCCGACACGCGTTGACAGGACACCATCATAGCGACGGATCAGATCCTGCATGCCCCAGAAACAACCGCCGGCAAGGACTGCGCGTTCTTGTGTCATCAGATATCCTCCACTTGATTCAGGTAAGCACCATAGCCCTCGGCCTCCATGTCGTCACGGTGGATGAAGCGGAGTGACGCCGAGTTGATGCAGTAGCGTAGACCGCCGCGATCCTGCGGACCATCGGGGAATACATGCCCAAGGTGGCTGTCGCCATGGCTTGAGCGCACTTCGATACGGACCATGCCATAGCTGTCATCACGCAGTTCACTCACATGCGCAGGTTCAATGGGCTTGGTGAAGCTTGGCCAGCCGCATCCCGATTCAAACTTGTCCGAGGATGCAAAAAGCGGTTCGCCCGAAACGATGTCAACGTAGATACCCGGCTCTTTGTTATCCAGATACTCACCCGTGCCTGGACGCTCGGTTCCGTTTTGCTGCGTTACACGAAATTGCTCGGGAGAGAGTGTTGAGATGACATCGGCATTCTTTTCGTATTTGTGCATTTTGTTCTCTTCCATCAGTCGGTGGACGTGACCGTATATCCGTTGCCGAAGATTGAGCGCCAAAACCTGCCAGTCAACAAGGTGTTTTGCTGAAAGTGAAGCTGATTTCGGGTCTCATCCGGCAGACGAAAAAAGGTGTGCCCTATATTTGTGTGCTGCCATGCCTTTTATCAAGACTATCCTTGAGGTCTCAGCCCCGCGCAATATGCTGTTGACGGGTAAACCATCGGATACCGCCGGCGACCGCCAGGCCGATCATCGGCCATTGCGCCCAGATCGTGCCGTCCCAGGTAAGTATATTGATGCTGACCACAACAAGGCCAACAAGGGTCAGCGTCGCGATAACGCGATCAACGCGCGTGGTTGTCCGTATCCATCGGAGAGCCGCAATGACGGCGATGGCAAGAATAGGCCATGCGGCCCAGAAAGTTCCGCTCCAGGAGGCGGCATTTATGGCGGCAATACCCCCGGCTACCGCACCCAATACGCCAAAGTTCCTCCTGTGCGACGGCCCGGACGTTGTACTGGTATCGGGTTGTGTATTTCCGGGATGCAAGCCGGAGGAGTGCGCTTGCTTCAAGGGGATCCCCTGTGCCGGAGACGCGGCATCCGCACCGATCCGTACGGCATAACTCGTCACACCGCCTTCGATGTTCTTGAGCGGAAGTTGTCCAAGATATTCGAAACCGACGGTCATCTTGTTGCGAACCTGCTCATAGACTGTACTGGAAATGACGATACCACCGGCCGCTGCCGACGTTTGCAACCGGGCGGCAACGTTCACGCCATCGCCATAAATGTCATCGCCTTCGGTAATGACGTCGCCAAGGTTGATACCTATGCGGAAAAGCATCCGCGTGCCATCAGGGCGTTTGGCATTGTGGCCCGCAAGTTCGTTCTGGATATCGACAGCGGCCCGCACTGCCTCAACCACACTGGAGAATTCGGCGATGAGGCCATCACCCCAGGTATTGATGACGCGGCCATCGTGGGCTTCGATCAGGCGCGTCATGGCATCCCGATACTGTTTGAGGGTGACGAGCGTGGCCTCTTCGTCCACCTGCATCAAACGGGTATAGTCCTGAACATCCGCAGAGAAGATCGTGGTCAGCTTACGACGCGTTTCAGACATGACGTTGTCTCTCCGATCTCAACCTGCGCAGTTTCGCATGATGCACGTACGGCTGCACTCTAGCGCGACAAATTCGAATCGGGAACACATCTACTCAAAATCGATCGGGCGGATGCCAGTCTGATATCCAAAAGGACGGGCTGATATCTCGATCATAGGTTGCAATAGATATGGCGGAAGTCTGCTTCCGCCGACTTCCGCCATCAAAACAATACTATTGTCCCAGTTGTGGGGGCAGCACAGCGGGAAAGACTGTGTTCCTCTGCCTGATTTAACCCTGTGGAAGCACCAGACGGGTTTCTACACGGCGGTTTTCCGGCGAGAAAGGATCGCTCACGCTCGGATGACGCTTGCCGAAACCTTCTGCCTTCAGACGCTCGGGGGAAACACCAAGCTGGCTCAGATAAGCAGAGACGGACTCGGCACGGCGCATGGACAATGTGTCATTGTATGCGTCTGTACCGATTGCGTCCGTATGACCTTCAACCTGGAAAGTAGCAACCTGGAGTCGCTGATCGTTGAGCGCCTTCGCAAATTCACCAAGGGTCTGCTTTGCTTCTTCCGTCAAACGATCGGAATTCAGCTCGAATGTAACCTTCATGTTCAACGGCGAAGCTGCGGGGTTCACAACCTTCTTCGCACATTCCTGATCCGTCCCGACACAAATCGCGCGTGACTTACCAAGATCCGCCGTGTTGACGAAATGCTTGACTATATCTTCCGACTTGTAAGCCGGGCCGGCGATTGCGGGCGAAGCAACGCCAATCAAAATGGCTGCAGAAATAGAAAAAAGCTGGCGCATGATGTAACCTCTTCGAGAACGGTAAGTTGAATTCAGAATAAATTAACCAATGGCCAATTTCAAGCTCAGCCATTACGTAAAAGTCATCACACATGCTTATATTCAATGCCGGGTAACCGGCAGAGCGAGCGAAGAAGCGAAGCGGGCATGAACCCGCTCCGCTTTCTCATTTTTGTCTTTACGCAGCGCGCGTTGTGGCGAGATCGTAAGATGCAATCATTGGCGACTGCGGGCTCTGGTTCGCGTCGTATGGCGTGTACTTCACTTCCATCTTGGTGAAGTTCAAACGCAGCGTCTCAACCGGACGATCACCATTGGAATCAACCGAATAGTTGGCGATCAAAGTATTGGTCAGCTTATACTCGATATAGGTCTGGCCAGGATTACCGGTTGTAACCAGGTGAATGGTTGCCAGTTTCCCCGAGCTGCCGGAAACGGCTTCCTGGAACAACTTCGTTGAAGATGAATCACTGACCTTGGTCAGAACAACTTCACTGATCGTTGGTTCAGATGCTTCGCGGTTCGCTGCAGAACCCGCTGAAGTGCTCATTTTACGGCCCACATTCCAGTGAATGGCTTCAATATCCATCCAGCGCTTATGTGTTTCTTGGGTCGCATCACCCTGAATTCCGTCAATCTGCAAGTAAATCGGCATTATCTAGCTCCTTGAGTCAGTAGGACTTGCGGGATATACCCTCTCTCTGAAATTGCCCAAGTAAATATAGGCAACGTATTTACCCCCTACCATCCTTTTGTGACGGATGTTCAGGTGGATCCTGCAATAGCTTTACCGGGTCAATGGAAACAAGAAACCCCCCGGCGTCATCTGTATCTACATGTACAACTGCCGGATGTAAATTCTCCAGTGTCAATTCCAATATATTGCGAGAAAGTTTTGGAAGCAACTCACGCGATATTGTTGATTCGATTGCTCTCGCACCGGTTTCCACAGCTTTAGACCGTGCAATCAGCGCGTCGGTGGCTTTTTGCGAGACGGAAAGATCCGCCTTATAAGAATCACGCAGGCGCTTGCGGACCTTGTCGATCTGCAATTTGGCAATCATCGCCAGAACTTTGTCGTCAAGCGGCTTGTATGGCACGATCGTTACCCGGCCCAGAAATGCCGGCTTGAACTGCCCAAGCAATTCCGGTTGCAGCATTTCAACCAGGGCCTGACCTTCCGGCATTGTTTCCGGGTCGGCGGCAAGCGCCGTCAGCGTGTTCGTGCCCGTGTTGGCGGTCATCAGGATGGTTGTATTCTTGAAATCGATGTCACGCCCTTCCCCGTCCTTCAACATGCCCTTGTCGAAGACCTGATAGAAGATGTCCTGAACGCCCGGATGCGCCTTGTCGATCTCATCGAGAAGCAGCACGCCATAGGGCCGCTTGCGCACCGCTTCCGTCAGTATGCCACCTTCGCCATAGCCGACATACCCGGGGGGTGAGCCGAGAAGCAGCGAAACTTTGTGCTCTTCCTTGAACTCCGACATATTGATGATCGTCAGGTTCTGGTCTCCGCCGTATAGAGTCGTTGCCAGAGCCAGGGCCGTTTCGGTTTTACCGACACCGGAGGTTCCGACCATGAGGAAAACGCCAGGCGGGCGCCTGTCATCGCCCAGATTGGCGCGCGCCGTGATCATGGCATCCGAAATAAGAGCAATGGCCTGATCCTGTCCGACGACACGCTCTTGAAGACGCGCTTCAAGCGTCTGCACAGCCTCCACAAGGCTGCGCACCAGCCGGCCAACAGGGATGCCCGTCCAGCGCGCAGTCACGGCGGCAACGGTTTCGCGATCAACCACACGATGAATCAGCGGAGACTCGCCCTGCAACAGGCGCAGCTCCTTCTCCAGCACCCCAAGCTTCGGCCTGTTTCCCGGTTCGTCAAAGGCATTTTCAACCTTGTCGGCGACCTCAACGAGGGATTTCTCCTGTTCCAACCGCGTGGTGAATGCCTTGGCTGTTGCCTGCAACGTCGTCAGTTGGGTTTCGATCTCGACCAGCCGCTCTCGACCAGTGGTTGTTTCAGGCTCCGCCTCCAACCGTTGCTTCTCAAGATTGAGCAGATCAATCGCACGATTCGCATCTTCGATCTGGGCCGGTACGGTCGCACGAGAGATAGAGACGGCTGCCGATGCCGTATCGATCAGACTGACCGCCTTGTCAGGCAACTGCCGTCCCTGAATGTAGCGCATCGACAGCGAAACAGCCGCCCTTATCGCCTCGTCGCGTATTTTGACCTGATGATGTTTCTCGAGAGCAGGCACGAGGCTGCGGACCATTCGCACCGCCGTTTCTTCGTCAGGTTCGTTCACCTTCACGACCTGAAAACGCCGGGTCAGTGCCGCATCCCGCTCAAAATACTTCTTGTACTCGGCCCAGGTCGTCGCGGCGACGGTTCGCAGTTCGCCGCGCGCAAGGGCTGGCTTCAGCAGGTTGGCCGCATCGCCCTGACCTGCCTGTCCGCCTGCACCGACCAGACTGTGCGCCTCATCAATAAAGAGAATCACCGGAACGGGAGAGGCCTTGACGTCGTCGATGACGCCTTTCAACCGCCGCTCAAACTCCCCTTTGACGCCAGCACCCGCCTGCAGGAGGCCAAGGTCAAGCGTGAGCAACCGGATGTCACGCAGCATTTCCGGCACGTTGCCGGCAACAATTTCAAGGGCGAATGCCTCGACAATTGCGGTCTTTCCCACACCCGCTTCACCAACGAGGATGGGATTGTTCTGTCTGCGGCGAACGAGAATATCAATCAGCTGACGCAGCTCCGCCTCGCGGCCGACAACCGCATCAATTTCACCATTGCGTGCCTGTTCCGTCAGATCGATGGTAAACGCGGACAAGAATTCTTCATCGCCGCCGCGCGCCTGTGCTGCCTCTCCCGGCTGTGCCCTCGGCGTTACCGATGGTTCTGCGCCGCGTTCTTCCATCTGGCGTTCCAGCTCACCCAGCCGAATATCCCGTGCAGATGGCAAGGAGCTGATGGTTGTGGCACGCAATGTGCTGTCAGACAGCAATGTATGCAGGAGATCAAGAATACCGATACTGGTTCGCCCGCTCTGGAGCGACGCAGCGATCCAGGCTTCACGAATGACATCGATGATCCCGGTGGAAATAGCAGGGGCGGCCGTATTATCGCGCGGATATCGCCCCAAAGCACGATGGGCCTCGGATTCCAGCGCCGCCAAATCGCCCCCGCTGCGTTGAACAACCTCGCGAAAGCGTTCGCTCTTGTCATTCAGCGCCAGGAGCCAATGCTCAATCTCAACATTGGAATGGTTATTCCTGACTGCAATGGCGACAGCCTCTTCCAATCCGACGACTACATCGCCGTCCAGCTTTTGAACCAGCCGCCTCAGATCCAGTTTTGGCATGAATTACAACCCTGCTCCCGCTTTCATCGCATGCACAATAGAAAAATCCACAGCAGGAAATCAATCGCCAAAGAGCGAACACCGGAAATGCCACCCATGAAATAACTGTGCCCTATAAAATATGACAGAGCCATGTCACTGGTACATTATTGTTCACACAACGATACTATGACCCTTTGCAACCCCCGGGGATAGCTGTCATATGCCAATGTTCCATTTGACATATTCTTCCCTTAAGGTTCAAAACGACGTTACAGAGTTTGTGTATTTGGGTTTTGCGCATGAATAACTATGAAATTCTCGGTGTGGCGTTTGCAGGAGAGAATCCTTGCGGAGTTAACCTAAGAACTGACAGTACACTTGTTTCTGTCTATCAAGCCATCCGGGATGCACGCTCGACAGCCCGTTCCGAAGACCGGACAATTGAAAATCCTGCCATCATCAGCCAGGACGATGAGCGCAATACAAGAAATGCAGCGCCTTTTGTCCACAAGCCATCGAGCCAATGGCGCAACGTCCACGACCTCTCGTTCGAAGCGCTGTCTCTCCATACCAAAGATATAGAAATATTCTCATGGCTCATGGAGGCTGCCGTTCGGGTCGAAGGGCTCAGTGCGGTGGCGGAAATACTTGTTGCATTCGACAAGATGATCAAAGGACATTTTGGTCAGATCCATTCGATTGATGACGAAGACATATCCGACAAACTCGCTCCCCTGACCGGTCTTAACGGCAGCCAGGACGATGGAACGCTGGTACGTCCGCTGCGGCTTGTTTCGCTGCTTCCCAACGAAAGCTATGGCCGTTTCAGCCTTTGGGCCTATGATCAGGCGTTCCGCGATCTTTCCGGTCCAGAGTGGGCCGAATTCCGCGATGCACTCGAGCATGTCGACGTCCATGGATTCAGTCGCAACAAGAATGACGTCATGCGGTCGCTTGCGGCCCTGGCATCAATTGATGAATTTCTGACCCAGGAAAGCGGAAACCATGTCGGTGCATTTTCCGTTTCCAGGATACAATCGGTTCTGGACTCTATCAGCGGGGCTTACAACGAGATGGAGAAGCTCATCACACAGGCGATGCCAAGTGCGCCATCGGTCGCCGAGCCCTTGGATACGGCACAGCCCGTCAAATCTGGTGGTCAACCACAGGCATCTGTCGTTGCGGGTGTCATCCAAAACCGCGAACAGGCCTTTGATCAGCTCTTGCAGATTGCCTCTTTTTTTCGAACGAGCGAACCGAATTCAGCCATTCCGCTTGCTCTGGAAACACTCGTTCGACGGGGCCGGATGGACTTTCTCCGCCTTCTGGAAGAACTTATACCGCAAGATGATCTGCGTCGCGATGTACTCCTGCGTGCAGGAATAGACGCCAATCAAAGACGCGAAGGAAATTGATTGGATAAGCCGTCACAGTATAAGGCACATCCATTGGTTGAGAAAATAGTTGCTAACTCGAAATGGTTTGCAATAATCCCCCCACTTCTTAAGAAGCACAAATATGCAGGAGGCATCAATTGGCCAGCGTTCACGACAAACTCGAAAGAGTCCGCAAGCCGAGGGTACACATCAAGTACGAAGTTGAAACCGAAGGTGCCGTTGTCGAAAAAGAACTGCCATTCGTTGTTGGCGTTCTCGGCGATTTCTCCGGCAATCCATCGGAGCCGCTGAAGCCATTCGGCGAGCGCAAGTTTGTTCAGATTGACCGTGACAACTTCGACGATGTCATGCGCCGCATGACTCCTGGGTTGAATATCCGCGTGGAAAACACCATCGAGGGTACGGGCCGGGAAATGCCGGTTTCGCTCAAATTTGAAAAGCTTGAAGATTTCGAGCCGGGTTCCATCGTCGAACAGGTGCCCGCACTCAAGTCCCTGCTGGATGCCCGCAACCAGCTGCGCGATCTTCTGACCAAGGCTGACCGTTCGGAAAACCTGGAAGTTCTGCTTGAACGCATTCTGCAGAACCAGACGGACCTGAAGAAACTTGCTGCAGAGCTCGATGAGCGTAAGCCTGACAGCGAAAAAGGGACGAAATAAATGGCGACCTCAAAGAGTGCATCGCAAGGGACCACAACGACCGTCGTGACGGAGAGCCTGCTCGACGAAGCAATCTCCGCAACCAAACAGACTTCCGCAGACCGCACCGAGCAATTGCTGCGCACGCTGACGAGCGAGGCTCTGAAGGGTACGGTTTCCTACAACCGCAATCTCTCGGTCACGATCAACAATGCGATCAAGAAGATCGACGAACTGCTGTCAACGCAGGTCGCCGAAATCATGCACAATGAGCATTTTCGCAAGCTCGAAGGCAGCTGGCGCGGCCTGCGCTATCTCGTCTATAACAGCGAGACCAGTGCAAATCTCAAAATCCGCGTGCTGAACGCCAGCAAGCGTGATCTGTCCCGCGACCTGTCGAAGGCCGTCGAGTTCGATCAGAGCAAGATTTTCAAAACCATCTATGAAAGCGAATTCGGCATTGCCGGCGGCGAGCCATTTGGTGCGCTTATCGGCGATTATGAGTTCGGCAATTCATTTGAAGACATCGAAACACTGCAGAACATGAGCTCGGTCGCCGCTGCGGCATTTGCTCCTTTCATCGCTGCAGCTGGACCAACGCTTTTCGGATTTGACGATTTCACCGAATTGTCCAAGCCCCGCGATCTGGAAAAGATTTTCCAGACCAAGGAATACATCAAATGGCGGTCATTCCGCGAGAGCAGTGATTCCCGCTTCGTCACGCTGACAATGCCGCGCGTTCTGACGCGGATGCCTTACGGGCCGACGACATTGACTATTGATGAATTCGATTACAACGAAGCCATCAAGTTCGGCGACAATGCGATGGATCACGGCAATTATTGCTGGTCCAACGCCTCTTATATCCTTGGCTCGCGCCTGACAGATGCCTTTGCCAAGAACGGCTGGTGCACGGCTATTCGCGGTGCGGAAAATGGCGGCAAGGTCGAATCCCTGCCTGTTCATGTATTCCAGAGCGATGACGGCGACACGGATACAAAATGCCCGACCGAAATCGGCATCACCGATCGTCGCGATGCGGAACTCGGCAAACTGGGCTTCCTGCCCCTCTGCCATTACAAGAACACCGATTATGCCGTGTTCTTTGGCGCGCAGACCACGCACAAGCCTGCGAAATACGATCGTCCGGAAGCAACGGAGAATGCCGCGATTTCGGCTCGCCTGCCCTACATGATGGCGACGTCCCGGTTTGCGCATTACCTGAAAGTCATTGGCCGCGACAAGATCGGCTCCTTCATGGAAGCAGAAGATTGCCAGGCATGGCTCAATCGCTGGATCAACAACTACGTGAATGCCAACGATGATGCCGGGCCGGAAAACCGCGCCGCATACCCGCTGCGCGATGCCCGTGTCGAGGTCAAGGCCGTTCCCGGCAGTCCCGGTTCCTACGAAGCAATCGCGTGGCTCCGCCCCTGGTTGCAGATGGAAGAATTGACGACATCATTGCGCATGGTCGCGCGCATTCCGAAGGCTCGAAATTAAACAATATCCCGGCGCTCTTTTACGCGCCGGCAAACCATCGCATTGAATGAATCGGCCGCCTTGCGCAAACGGAAACAGGAACGTCCGCGTTCCCATCCGTTGGTGTACAGGCGGTCTTTCTTCCCGCATGCTTACCGGAAGAATTCAGGAGTAATGATTTCGTGATATCCGAGAATCTGACACCGGATTCAAAACGATACGAGACTCGTCCATTATCTTCCGATGCCGCCGCGCCGGTTGCGGCCGCGGCACATGATATTCGCTTCCAGATTGACTGTCTGCTTGACGCTATCGATCAAACACTGACGGAGCAGGTCAACCGGATTATCCACCATCCCGATTTTCAGCGGCTGGAGGCACTGTGGCGCAATCTGTTCCAGTTGATCCACATGCCGACCGGCACAAGCCCGGTGCAAATTCGCGTTTTCTCGGCTAAGTGGAAAGAGATCGCCCGCGATATCGAACGGGCAGCAGATTTTGACCAGAGCCGCATGTTCGAACTGATCTATTCTCAGGAATTCGATATGCCGGGCGGTCAGCCCTACGGCCTTCTGATCGGGGATTACACGATTGCATCCGGCATTAATCCGACAACGGGCACGGACGACCTCGCGATCATCGAAGGCATTTCCAGTGTCGCCGCGGCGGCCTTTTCCCCGTTCATTTGTGCGGCAGATCCTTCACTGCTGGAAATTGAAACCTTTGCCGATCTCGACCGTCTGCCCGATCTCTCCTTTCTGCTCAAGCCGCAGCGATCAACGCGCTGGAACCGCCTGCGCAATGCCTCCGACACGCGGTTTCTCGGTCTGACCTTGCCGCGGATCTTGGTTCGCCGCCCCTATCGAACCAACGATATCACCCGAAGGGACGGATTCTTCTTCCGCGAGGAGATTGATCCCAAGGGCAACAACCTTCTTTGGGGTAATTCGGCATTCGCATTCGCCTCGCTGGTCCTGAGAGAGTATGCCTCGTCAGGCTGGTTTGCCGATCTGCGGGGTGTGCGGGAAGACGAGCAAAATGGCGGACTGGTGGATTCGCTGCCCTATGTGTCGTTTCCCACGGACAAGCATGATTTTGCGTCGCAGCCTCCGGTCGAACAGCGACTGAATGCCGAGCAGGAGCAGGTATTGAGCGAAGCCGGCTTCGTGCCTCTTTCCACGGTCCCCTATACGCCGCATCTGGTGTTCAATTCCAACCAATCGGTTCATAAGGCGGCAAGGTATGATTCCGAGATCGCCAACCGCAATGCACGCATCGCCTCCATGCTGCAATATGTGCTTTGCGCGTGCCGTTTTGCCCATTATCTCAAGATGATCATGCGCGAAAACGTCGGCCAGATTGCAACATCCAACAGCCTGCGCGACACGCTTGAAAAATGGCTGTTCACCTATTGCATCGGCAATGACGATGCAGACAGCACTGTGAAGGCACGCCACCCTCTTCGGTCAGCGTCCGTTGAAGTCCGGGAAATACCGGGCCGTCCGGGTGTGTACGGCTGCGTCATGCGGCTTCAGCCGCATTTTCAGCTCGACGACGTAACAGCAAGTTTTCAGCTTCTCGCCGATATGAACAGCAAATCAGACCAGTCCAACAAGGGTAAAATGCAATGACAAACGCAACCGAAAGCGTTTCAACTCTCATCGACGCCGGCGATCTTCAAGGCGCAATCAATGCCGCACTTTCGACCGTCAAGCAGCGCCCGAGAGACGATGCTGCCCGGCGTCTTCTGATTGATCTTCTCATTGTAAGCGGTGATTTCGAACGCGCCGATAAACAAGCCGACATTCTATCACAAACCGTTCCTGACATGACGGTCGGATTGGCGTTGCTGCGCGGCCGCCTGCGCGCGGCCGATGCCCGGGTGGCCTGGTTTGAAACCGGGGCCGTACCGGCGTTTCCTGATGGACCAAGCGAGAACGATCAACTGGCAATGAAGAACGCCCTGGTTATCGAGAAGAGCGCCACCGGGACCAATGGAGAAGCGACGACACCTTTTCCCGAGAATGTCATACAGGGTTCGGTCAAGATTGACGGCCGCACAGCAGCATCCTTCCGCGACCTCGACGACCGCATTCCGCATGCCATTGAAATTCTCAATACGAACGGCACCTATATGTGGATCGATTTCAATCGTATCAACCGGATCGAGTTTCAACCCGTCCAGAGCATACGTGATCTCACCTGGCGTCATGCATTGTTGACGCTTCGCGATGACTCACAATCGGAAATTGTCATGCCCGCCACATATTTCTCGCGCGATGTCAGCGATGCGATGAAGCTTGGGCGTGAAACCGACTGGGCAGAAGCTGGCGGCGGCTTATTTGCCGGCAAGGGTCAGAAGTGCCTGCTCGTCGATGATGATGTTATCGGTTTGCTCGATGTGACGTCGATCGAGTTCATTCCCGGACCGGCGAACTAAACCATGGCGGTAAGCAGCAGGATATCCTTTGAATCTGTTCTCGACCGGCTGATGGATCACGACCCGGATATGACGGTTGACCAGCCATTGACGCCGCGCGAACAGATCAACCGTGTGCGGGAAAACATCCGCCGGGATATCGAGGCGCTGCTCAATGCCCAGCAATGGCCTCACAGTATCGAAAAGGAATTCGAAGAGCTTCAGACCAGCCTTCTGCGCTTTGGCACACCGGGATTCCACGGGCTTATGCTGGCAACGACCCAGCAGCGCCTGCATCTGGCTGAAGCCATCAGAAAGGTCATCGCCGCTTTCGATCCACGATTGGCTCGGGTGCGGGTGGGACTGGGCAAAACCCGTGGTGATCAGGATCGGGTTCTTGATTTGCGCATAGAGGCGGAGATGCTTCTTCCTGACGGGGTGGAGGCCATTGTCTTCGATACGTCGCTTGACCCGGCCACACGGCATTTTCTGATTGGCGGCGCGCATCATGGCTAACCGCTTTCTCAATTGGTACAACAGTGAACTCGGTTCCTTGCGCAAACGTGCTGCCAGATTTGCACAGCAGCATCCAAAGGTGGCGGGCCGTCTTCGTCTCACACCCGAGGCGGTTGATGATCCACACGTAGAACGGCTTGTTCAAGGTTTTGCCTATACGGCAGCGCGTATCCGGCAAAAGATTGACGATGATTTTCCCGAGCTGACGGAAACGTTGCTTGAAGCGCTCTATCCGCACTATCTGGCGCAGATACCTTCCATGTCGATCCTGAAATTCGACCCTTCCCTTCAACAGGATGAGTCGATTGTTCTGCCGCGGGCGACCACTGTCGACTCCGAGCCGGTACGCGGTGATACCTGCCGTTTCTCCACCACGCAGGAGCTGATGTTAAGTCCTGTTGCGGTGATCGATTGCAAGCTTGCCCAACCTCCCTATGTGGCTCCGCCCGTGCAGGATCTGGCTCCCATGTCATGCCTGTCGATCAACGTCTGCACGACCGGACCGGTTGACAGCGTTGCCAGCCTCGACCTGGACCGGCTGACATTCTTTATCAGAGCGCCGTTTGCGACGGGCGCTGCACTTTATGAGCTGTTGTTCAACCACACTATAGGCATTGCCGTCGGGCGGCATCGGGAAGACAAGGCAGCTCTCCGCCTTCCTCCAAGCGCACTGAAGCCGATCAGCTTCGACCACGACCGGCGCATGCTTCCCTATTCCAAGCGCAGCTTTCCGGGATTCCGCCTGCTGGCTGAATTCTTTGCGCTACCCGAGAAGTTTCTGTTTTTCGAATTGAGCGGACTGAGATCTTTCCTTGGCAGCATACCGGGGAAAGAGTTTCATCTCTTCTTCTACCTCGACACATCAGCTTCCACACTGGTCAATGCAGTAGATGCGACAAGTTTCGATCTGCATTGCACGCCGGTTATCAATCTGTTCGAGCAGCGGGCCGAACCGATTTCCGTCAACCATATGCTGGATGAATACGACGTGCTGCCGGATGCCCGCTACAATTCGACCCGCGAGATCTATGCCATTGAACGCGTTGATATTTCGGATCAGAAAGGCCAGCGCAAGGAGGTTCCTCCGTTCTTCGGCCGCAAGAAACAGAGCAATGAAAGCCGGGCGGATATATACTGGCAATACAAACGCGACATCGGCGAAGACAACAAATCGTTCAAGGCAAAACTCCGGTTTGTCGATATGAATCTCAATCCGGCGACACCGGAAGATCATCTCGTGGCTTCCGTCGATACGCTGTGCATCAATCGTGGCCTGCCTGAACTCCTGCCCTTTGGCGGCGGACAACCCTATTTCAAGACCCAGGCAACGATCAGCGAAATCGGCAAGATCAATTGCCTGCTCCCTCCGACGCACACGCACCGGTTTGAATCCGAAGGCGAATCCTACTGGAAGCTGATATCGCATCTTTCTCTCAATCATCTTCCGCTGACCAGCGGCGATCCGGAAATCCTGAAAAGCATGCTGCGGCTCTACGATTTCAGGCACGCACCCGAAATGCGCTCAATGATCGAAGCGATATCCTCCGTGACCAGCCAGAAAGCGACGGCACGCCTGAAAGATGGGACAATCGCAAGCGGCGTCGATGTGACGATCGAATTCAACGATGCACTGATGGATCGCGGCGTCGCCTATCTTTTCGGATCAGTCCTGTCGCATTTCTTCGGGCTTTATGCGTCCATCAACACATTCGCCCGGCTCACCGTACGGCTCACCGGCCTTGCACTGCCCGTCGTTCGCTTTCCACCGCGTACAGCCGATGAGGTGCTGTTGTGAGCGATGTTCAGCCGATATCGCTCCTTGATCGGCTGAAGGCTGATCCACACCTCTTTGACCCTGATGCAGCACACCTGTTGCTTGAGCTGGCGGGTGAAAAAGCCACTTCCTCGATTTCACTGACCTCCAACGCCACGCACAATCATGCCGCCACCGCGCTTGCGGGTGCGGAAAGCCGGGGTGACACAATCAATATTCATGCAAACTACATCGGATTGATTGGCCCGGTCGCCGCATTGCCATCCGTTTATACGGACCGGGCGCTGGATGAGAAGCGCAGGCGCAGTTCCAGCTATTTCGATTTTCTTGAGATATTTGCGGGTGAACTGCGGGGCTTGTTCTTTGCCAGCTCGCGGAAATACCGGCTTTCCAGCCTGATCCAGCTTTTTGGTATCGGCCCGAAGAACAAGATAACCCGCAGCATTTATTCACTCTTGGGGCTTGCAGCGCCAAAATTGATTGAAGGGTTGAAGATCGAGCCGGAAGTGCCGCTGTATTTTTCCGGCTTCTTCGCCAACCAGCGCCGGACGGCAGTTAATCTCAAGCTCATGCTGTCCGAATTTCTCGGCTACGAGGTCACCGTCCATCAATTTCAGAAGCGCTGGCTGGCAGTTGACCCCTCAGAGCAAACACGGCTGGGAAGTGACAGCCCCGAAAATGCCTTGCTGGGTATCACGGCCATTGCCGGCTCGTCCTATGCGGATCGAAGAAGTGCGATCCGCATTTCAATCGGTCCGCTGCGATACAGCGAATATCTTTCACTCATGCCTGCCCGGAAGAAGTTTGCAGAGCTGACCGAACTGGTGCGCCTGTACTGCGGCCCCTCCCTCTCGTTCGAGATCCAGCTTATCCTGGCCAAAGAGGACATTCCCGAGGCTCGTCTGCAGGGTGGATCACCGGTGGGACGGCTTGGATGGGATTTATGGGTCCGGCAGGCTCCGGCCGTGAAGGACAGCGCGGACGCGATATTTGACCCCGATAAAACTCCCCGGACACCTGCCTGATACGGCCTTATCCCTGCTGACGGAAATATTTGACCGTCACAATCGGCGACGCCGGCTGCTGTTGCAGCTTCTCCGCCAACCCTTTGAATGTATCCTTGCCGCCGGTCACATCGAGTTTATCATCGGACTGTATCGCAATGAGAATATAGGGAACTGACGTGTCCTTTCGTGGCGGGGCAAGCTTGAGATTGATAGCCAGATTATCCCCATGACGCCCGGATGGGTTGATTATATCCACGCTGCCATCGGCACGAACAAGAAGCACCTGGACATTGCTGCGCTCCGTGCCAGCAACAGTCGCCAGCAGTGGGTCCGCAGGTCCCAGAACCTCATTCTTGAGAGCGAAAGCCGCTTTTCCCGTGTTAACAGGCACAGCACTCAGAAATGCCAGGGCGTCGCATTGCGCGGCCGCTATCTGTCGCACGTTGATCGTCGGTTCATAATTGAACTTGCTCATAAAAGCGCGTTCCATATCGATGAATGGACCAACGCCCTGCGCAAAACCCTCAATATTTATCGTTTTTGGTGCAGGAATTATGCCATGGGCGAAGAAGCACGGACCACCCGTAAACTGCTTTATCCATTCGGATTCCGTGATGGGTACTTGCGCCTGCGCATTGCCGGCGGTGGGGGGCTCGTCGTGCTTCTGCTGTTCTCCGGATGCCACAACATCGGGCTTTGATCCAGTATCAGGCAGCGCTGGGACTGGCTTATCACCATCCGCGTTATTGGTATCCGGTTTGGTTTCAGGAACTAAGCCCGCTACCGGATTTGGTGTCTCGTTTCCGGTTTGAGCTTCTGGCTGCTTCACCGGCGGTTTTGGCTGTTCGGCTTGCGGTTTTGGAATGCTTTCATCAGGGTCGAGCTTGAATTCCGATTTTCCTGACGCCGTCGTTGGCTTCGATGTCTTTTGCGCGGTCAAATAACCCTTGATCTGCTCTTGATGGTTGTATCCGTACCAGCCCGCTCCACCCAGGATGAGCAAAAGACAGGCAAGCACCAGCCATTTGCCCGAACCGTCTTTCGCTGCGCCGGACTGACCCGATGACATTTGCCCGCGGGGGTCTCGCGAAGACGCCGCACTGTGAGAACGCCGCGAGGGCAAATCCTTCGCAGCCGGAATCATCGGGCGCAGGGCATCGATGATCTCGTCCTTCTTCGGCCTGAGCGCCGGACTCGGTTGCAGCATGCGCTGGATGATGGATCGTGCTGCTGGATGGATCGTCGAAAGGTCTGGCACCGACTGACGTTTCCTCACCACATCGGCATGTGTCCCGCTCATATCGATCGGGGTACCGCGCAGGGCAGCAGCGAAGACCAGTCCCAAACTGTAGATATCGCTCGGCTCATGGACATCCCCGCCGAACAGTCCAAGCTGCTCCGGCGAAACGTAGTTGTATTTTCCGGCAAAGCTGCCGGCGAGAAGCGTCCGGTCGCCACCGATGCCCAGCCGCGCAATGCCAAAATCGATGAGTTTGGCGCCTTCGACATTGCCCCCGGACAAAATGATGTTGTCGCAGGAAATATCGCGGTGAATGACACCCCGTTCATGCGCAACCTTGAGGCCAGACGTGATCCGGCTGATGAGTTTGGCCGCTTCCGCCAGGCTGAGGGGACGGTCCCTTATACGCTCGTAAAGGGATGGCCCTTCCACCAGTTCCATCGTCAGATATGCGGTGTTCGACAAACGGTCGACCGAAAAGACATGATAACGCACAATCGCATCATGCCCCAAGGAATTGAGAATGGAGGCTTCCTGTTTGAAAAGTGAAACAACCTGCTCGTCACTGGCCAGATGCGGCAGAATAACCTTGATCGCCACCTCATCGAGCGTCTGGATATTGTGCCCCTTGTAGACTTCTGACATGCCGCCCACGGCAAGAAGCGCGGTCACTTCATAGATGTCATTCAGTCGTGTTCCAGACTTGATGCTTCCGGATTGCTTGCCGGATTCGGTTTGTTCGCGCATCACGACCGCCCATCATGAACTGGGGCCAGGCGATAATTGACAACGACAACCGTGACGTTATCGCTCCCTCCCCGTTCGAGCGCGCTGTCAATCAGTGAATGACATGCGGCTTCCGGCTCCTGCGACAGTACAATATCCTGAATGTCCAGCGCCGAGAGATGCGCGGTTAGGCCGTCGCTGCAAAGGATAAACGTATCTCCGTCTTTCAACTCGCCGCTGAGCAGGTCCAGATGCGGAGCCTCCCGAACCCCGATAGCATGCAGGATGACGTTTTTGCGTTTGAAACTGGCCGCAGCAGCCGGATCAAGCGCGCCGTTGTCGAGCATCTGCTGGACTTCCGTATGATCGCGCGAGAGCTGTGTCATGCGGTTGCCTCGGTTAAGGTAAAGGCGACTGTCACCTGACCATGCAACCGAAAATTGCTGACCCGTCACAAGCAGGGCAACCAGTGTCGATCCCATGACACCCAGTCCGTGTTCACGCGCCAGGTTGCGGATATCCTGATTGACGGTAAAAATCTGTTCGCGAAATTCCTGAAGCTTTGCCTCGTGCACGGCATGGTGTCCGACCCGACCGGCCGCCTGCGTAATCATCGACGCCGCGACGTCTCCATGGGAATGCCCTCCCATGCCATCGGCAACAAGCCATATCCCGTTCAATGGCTTGGAAAGGAAACGGTCTTCGTTGACCGGCCGCACACGTCCCGTATGGGTAATCGCATGGGAATCAAACCATCCGGCTGAATCCGTTGCGTTGGTTTTGTTGTGCGTTGGAATGGTCATGTCTCTCGCTTGATAGCAGGTCATGGGTTGAAGGGCAGTCTACCAATCTTGTCTTTCAGTGCCGGTCCGTCAGAAACAGTGTCCAGTTATCCGATGATTGCGTATCCACTTCCTTGAATACGCCTCGCAAATGATTGCGCTGCCAGCAAGCGTCTTTACCGACAATCTGAAACTTTTTCGTGTCTACACACAACATGACACCGCCGTCCAGAATAGGCCGACCCTGAACATCAATGGCGTGAACATAGATATAACGGTTTGAAAGTTTTGACTTGATGACATCCGCGCAGCGATTGGCGGCAATGGCCCACCAGCCCTCCGTCCGCATTTCCCCCCCGACCTGTTCACCGATCGCAACGTTGGCAACGTCGGCCGTCTGATTGCACACAGTGAACGCCGCTTGTGCACCCTTCGGCGCCGTGAACAACAATGGAGCAGCGAGAACCACAACAAACCAGTATGTCTTTTTCGGATTGAAGAGCTGTATTCCTTTGCTTCTGTCACGGCAATGGTGTCGAATTTGGTCCATCATCGAAAAGTTCCGCATCCAAAACGCTATACTCTTGGTATCCAACACTTTATTTGAATAGTCTATGGCCAGACAAGAAATGCCGGAGAAGCGAATGCGACTTGTGCTGAGGTTGGAAAATCGATCCTTGCATGGGGACGATGTTGTTCCGGAATTTATAGCAGACCAGCGCTCGTTCACCATCGGCCGTTCCGAGGAAACCGACTGGCCTCTGCCGGACAGGAGCCGGTTCGTTTCGACGAAACATTGCCAGATTTCCTACAAGAACGACGGGTATTGGGCAGAAGATCTGTCGGCGAACGGGCTTTTGATCAACGGCGAAGAACTGCAAAAGGGCGCACGTCGCATTTTGTCAGCCGGTGATCTCATTGAAATCGGAGCCTATCAACTTCGTGTATTTCTGGAACAGCCGCAGCATTCAGACCAGTTGTTGACAGCGGAAGAAACGGTGTTCATTCCCCGGGGCAGCGATACGCCGTTGCGAGAGATGGAAGACCGCACCATGTTCCTTGGGGCACTGCAAAGCCCTCCGGTACAGCCAAGCCATCCGACCGTCTCCGACGTTCGCGAACCGCCCGTACCGGTCAAGCCGCGGCCATCCGTTGGGCCCTCCCATTCCAGGGAACGGTTTATCGAACATTTCGCCCGGGGTGCAGGAATTGATCCTGATGTGCTCGCAGGACGACATGATGAAGAGTTTGCCGAACAGTTGGGTGAAATCTTCCGTGCAATCGTACCCGGACTGACACAACTGCTCACCGCGCGTTCTCAGTTGCGTGCATTGATCCGGAGCACCAAGCAAACAGTCCTGAAATCCAACGGCAACAATCCCCTGAAATTCATTCCTGAACCCTCGGCTGCGCTTGGCGCTCTGTTTGCAGCAAACAAACGTGAATATCTGGATGCAACCAACAGTTTCAGCGAGGCCGTGGACGAACTCAAGCAGCACGAGCAAGCGGTTTTCCAGGCGATGCAGACCGCCCTTTTCCGCCTGCTGAATGAACTGTCACCCGACGCGATCGAAGCATCCGGGAGAAGCTCGTTTCTATCGGGAAAAGGAGCGCGCTGGAACCGTTACGTCAACGCCTGGAATGAACGGAACGAGCCTTACGAGAATGGTATTCTCGATGTCTTCCTGCACTATTTCGGCGAAGCTTATGACGAGAAGATTGGCAAAGAGAGGGTAGCGGACTGACTATTCGCTGCTGTGTCAGCCTTGAACTTTGGCAAGGATCGTATCGATAACCGAACTATAGGAACGGAAGCGTGACGCCTTGATCCGCGCCTCCCGGTAAACCGGCGAAACCTGTGTGCCTCCCTGGCCCGACATCTTGCGGTTGGACCAATCAACGATCCATCCCGCAGTCTTGCCGTAAAGGAACGGGTTGGCTCCGAAGACCGAGGTATCAAGCAGGGAACTGAGCTGCGTGTCAGGCGATGCGGAAAGTACCGATATCGCGCCGCCCCCGCCAAGAAAGTGAGCGAGATAGAGATTGCCGGCAGTACCGGCGATGCCGGAAGCCTTCAGTGTCGCTTCGTTCTCGTTGGCGAGATTCATGACCATTTCCGTCGCAAGCGTCGGGTCCGATTTCAAGGCAAGCAACTCGCTTGCGCTCATTTTCGACACGAGGTCCGCCCTGTAGGAACTCATCATGCGCAGCCAGGTGCTGTTGATGAACTGTCCCAATCCGCTGGCCGATGACAACGGGTTCGCAGCGTTGGGATTGCCGCCGCTTTCTACATGAATGATCCGCTGGACAAGTTTTTCTGCTTCCCCATCCAGACCAATTTCGCTGTAACCATAGTTCAATGGATCAACAAGCGCGCCATTTGCCACCAACTCGAAATGCAGATGCGGTCCGGTACTGAGACCTGTGGAGCCGACAAAGCCGATAACCTGCCCAGCCTTGACTACCTTGCCGACGGTAATGCCGTTCGCAAAACCCTGAAGGTGTGCATAATGCGTCTCCCGGTTCCCTGCATGGCTGACCTTGATGAAATTACCGAAGTTTCCATTGCTTCCGGCGAAGCTTACCGTGCCATCAAACGAGGCGTAAACCGGCGTGCCGGCGGGTGCGGACCAATCCACCCCCTCGTGAAACTTGACCGACCCGAGGATCGGGTGAACCCGCGGCCCAAAACCGGAGCGGAAAACCCCCTTGACCGGCAGGATGAAACCTTCAGCGCCGCCAAGTCCGGAGGTGGTGTCGCTCTCGGTCATGCAGGCATAATCGCCCCCATGCTCGGGGCGCAGCAGATAGCATTTCAGGCTTTCCCCCCCGCGTCGAACCGAAACGTAGAGAACGCGCCCACTCTCGTTGCTTCTGTCACGCGGCGTTTCCGAATAAAGCAGGGATATCGTGTCCTCGGGCGAAATGAACTTTCCCATGTCATAAAGGCGGGACATGCGCATGATCGTCTCGGTGATGACATTGACCGGAATGTCATTGCGGACACCCGCGCTGTAGATGCCGTCCATGATACGGAAGTTCTGGTCAAGCTTGGATTCCGCGCCGCCATTGGTCAGATCGTTCCAGCTTTCATCCTTCCAGGGATCGTCGATCTTGAGATAGTTGCCATCATCGGCACGGGCAACACTGCCGATCAATCCTTCGCTGCCGTAGAGCGAGATCTGCACCGGGGCCGTTGTTCCTGTCTGAGTATCCACAAGAGCCGTCCGCCATACCGCAAGATAACCGGGTTGAAGCAACTGAATGTTCAGCAATTTCGCTACGGCCTCGGCAACGCGTGCTGTTTCGGCCTGCGTGGTATGACCATCCTCGAGAACGTCCTTCACGCTCCGCTCCGCCAGCACCTTGATAACGAATTGCTGATTTTGCGGCGGGCGTCTCTTTTCATCAACGATGTCGATACTGTTCGAACTGCCCGGCGACGAAGCGCCGATCTGGGCTGTTTCGCCGGGTGATACGCCCCCTTCCCAGCCGGCATCCGATGATGGTTCATCAGCGGCTGAAACAGCTTGTCCTGATGTTTGCGGAACGAGCGGGGGTGTTGTGGATATTTCAGGCGCCGATTGCATGAGCGCAAAGTCCTGCGGCGTAGCGGGCAGTGCCGTCATCAACCGGACCGAACTCGACAGCATGGTATCCGACACATAATAGAGCGGACCATTGAATTCAGAACCGCTGGTGTTCTTCTGAAATCGGATCTCGCTTTTCCGGGGACGCGGCTTTTCGTTATTCACGGACTGCAGCAGAAGAGCGTCACGCCGGTCGTCCGTCGCGGACAGCTCGAACTCGCCCTCCTTTCCGGCAGACTGAACCTCGCCTTCCGGAATGACGAGTGTTTCGTTGGTCAAATCATCCGGCATGCCAAGAAATTTCGGCAGATACAAAAACGCTCCAACGGCCATTCCGGCCAATACGACCATGGCAAGACCTTGCCACATACGGCGCCACGTCCGGCGTTTCCGCGCCTGATGTTTGGCCCGCTTGAAATCGGGCGTTATTCTATGGAGTTCTTCTCCACGCATGGATCAGCAACAAATGGAAAGGGATACCCGACAAACGGGCATGGACGGTCCGGTACCGTCATCCAGTGTATTCATCAACGGTAAACACCACCAATGAGACTTCCGCGAAGACTCTTCTTTGCAGGGGCCGCAGGTTGAGGAGCCGGGGTGAACGTGCGCTCCGGTTCAGGTGCTGAGGTCGCAATACGTGCAGCCCGCGGCTTCGGGGTTACGCGTGGACCTGGGCGCACCGGCGCAACGGCTTGCCGTGGCGGCTGATAAAGACAAACGACAGAGGGTTCACGTTTCAGATTTTCATAGAGGAACTGATTGGGATCGGTATCTGTCGTCTTGAGTTTCTTGGTTGCGTAATAGCGCATCATGGCTTCGCGCGAAGTCGTCCCCCACACACCATCAACATCCGATGTATAGCAGCCAAGCCGCTGCAATTCCGTCTGGAGTGCCCAAACCAGATCCTCCTGCCCGAAAATTTCAGCGGGCGCTTCCGGCATATATATGACCGGATTCATACCGGTCTGCGGATTGATCAGGGCCGGATATGCAGGATCCGCAGAAGGTGCGGGAGTGAGATCGGCTGCAGGTCCCTGTGTTGCATCCTCTATATTTGTTCGGCGCGTCAATCCCTGGTCGGCCTGCAAACCGGATCTGTCGAGCGCCGCCACCTGATCTTCGCCTTCACCTTTGACGGCCGCTGGCAATGCCTTGAAATAAAACGGCTGTTGCAGGGAGGATTGCTCCCAGGGCGTTTGCCGGTCAAGTGTCGCCGCCCTGACGTCGTTTCTGACCTTCATCATCAGATCGGAAATACCGAGGCCCGGCGTCTTGATGTGGTCCAACAACGCCTTGGTGAAAGGGCTGTACGAACTTTTACCGTCGTAGCTGATGTTGCCGGGTTGAGTGGCAAAGGCCACGTACACGCCCACTCCGGCTGAAACCTGAGCCAAACCGACATTCACCGATCCGCCATCGGGAAGAGGATTGTTGCGGCATGCGTCGAGGAAGACGAGAGTCTGCCGGGTACGCTGCTGAACTTCACCAATCACTTTGTCGAGGCTGATTGTTTCATCCAAAATCCGGGACCGGTCATTGAGACGCGCATCCACGGGAACCAGAAAATTCACGCCATTCAACTGAAACCCATGTCCGGAAAAATACACAAGCGCGACATCGGCTGTTTCGGCCTGTTTCTTGAACTCTTCGAATATCCTGTTGAATTCGTCGCGTGTCGTATCGTTGGCAGGGAAAACGTCAAAGCCTTCCTCGCGCAGCGCCGTTGAAATGCCCTCGGCATCATTGGCCGGATTGACCAATTTCTCGACGTACTGATAATTTGTATTGCCCACAACGAGCGCGATGCGCTTGTGGCCGCCAACGGCAATTATCTCGGCGCGAGCGCCCTGTGCAACCAAAAGCAACATAAGGCAAGCCAAAACCACACGCATAGCGTGCGGAAAAAATCTGCCTATGTTAAGCGCATAAGGAGTCAATCGACTGTCTCTTCAGCTCATTGGGCTTGACCAGACGGGCTTTGTCCAGCTTATTCCGGTTGCTGATCTGATCATTTGCAGATCATTCTGGATGCGGAAAAATAGCCTATTTCCTGCTATACTTGCAACCATGTTGTGTCAGAGACTAAAATTGCAAGGCTTCAATATTTGCTAGTGATAGTGCAAATGAAGCAAATACCGTGATGACCACCTGCAGGAATGATGTATGCGAATCGAACTTCAAGCCCTGAACAATCCTAACGACACGTCGTTCAGCGGTTCCATGGTGATTCAGGATGCGCGATTCACAATTGGTCGCGGCGAAAGCTGCAGCTGGGTCATCAAAGACAGCCGCCGCGTCGTTTCCAAACATCACTGCACGCTTGAGCAGCGAGATGATGGTGTCTATCTCGTTGATAAAAGTACCAATGGTGTAAGTGTGGGGGGCATTGCCGTCGACCGCCAATACGGCCAACGGCTATCGGATGGTGATACGATTGAAATCGCGGACTATCGCTTTCGCATATCAATTCAAAAAGCTGGTGCAGTGCGTGTCCAGCAACAGCACAACAGTGCAGATCTTCTTTCCGGTCCGAGTCTGACCTCAATTCTGACGGACATTGCCCCAGGAGGTGTCGGGGCTACAAGCGAACTTCCCGGCGAAAGTCACGATGAGCTGTTCAACAGTCCGGCAAAACCGGTGACGCGCGAAGCGCTTGGCGCGGTCGATATAGGATGGGACGGTCCTCCCGTCACTGACGTCGATATCATCAAACCGTATCGTACAAGCCGACCATCCGCGCTCGCAGATCGAATCGAACAGACCCCGACAGCCAATTCCTTGTTTGATTTGCCGGTTGTCCGCCCAATTCTCCCTGACAACTGGGACAGTGATGACGACGAGCCCACTGCACCCACCTTGCCTGAACTTCCTCCCGTCTCACAGGTTGCATCCCAACATCAGTTCACCCCCGCGCCTGTCGAGAGGCCAGCTTATGCCGTCCCGCCCGCGTCGCAGCCGGCTCAGCATTCCGATGCCAGGCTTTTGGCGGCATTCCTCGAGGGCGCCGGGATCGAGACAACCTCTCCGTCAGATCTCGACGCCGAGCAGCTCATGCGAAAGGCTGGCGCAGCGCTTAAGATTGCTTTTGTCGAACTTTATGAGCTGCATGTCGGGAAGAATGCCTCGGCCGCACGTCTGGAACTCGAGGGCATCGTCGGCGAAACACCCTGGATTTTTTCGTTGGCAGGCCAAAGGAATGATCAGTTGATGGACGGTATTATCGAGTTCATCGGGGAAGCTGACCCATCCGATATGAAGCTTATCGAACGGGATTTTCAATCGATCACCAACTACCAGACGGCGCTGTCTGCCGCGGTTCTCGACTTTATCGGCGAAGTCCAGCAGGCAATTGATCCAGCCACACTCTCCACCAAAGCGAAGGCTAAGACCATACCGGCGTTGCGTAAAGCCGCGCTTTGGGATGAATTCCTCGCGTCTTCCACCCTTTTTGATAGCCAGCAATCGGGTAAACCAAAGCCGGCCTTGATGAAACTTCTGCGCAAGTTCTTTCCCCAACCGTGAATATTCACGATCAAGATTACGTTGACGTGATGCTGTCTTATCTGCAAGTTACAGCAGGTTCACAACCTAGGATTGGACAAATGTCCAACTATAGAGCATCGGGAGATTAGTATGCGTTTTGAAGCGTTTGAGGCACTCACACATTTCTGTAGTCACTCGATGTTTCAACGCCGTGTTTTTCAGGCAGCCGCAGTGGGCGCAGGCCTGTTTCTGGCAGCCTGTACATCCACACCTGAACCAAGCGGCCCCAAATACCAGGACCCCATTCCCACAACAGTATCGGCCAGCGCAACAGCAAACCCTTCTCCATCCGGTTCGGCCACGCCAACATCCGTTGAGATTTTCGTTTTGAAATCACCGGGACGCTTCCAGTCACTGGATTATTTCCAGCTGAAGGGCGGCAGTGCTCTGGGCGATGATCTTGTGGAACGGAAAACCGTGTCCGTGCGACCGGGCCAGACGACCGAGCTCACCATAAATCCCGGCACCGAAGGCGCCTATGCCGGCGTCATTGCCGGTTTCCGTGATATCGAGAATGCACGCTGGCGGGCGCTGACACCGATCTCCGGCTCCAGCCGGTTGAGCATTTCAGTCGGAAAACTTTCCGTCAGCGCATCCGCAGGCCATTAACCAGTACGGTGTTTATGAATGGAACATGACAATCGCGTCGTCTGGTCGGAAGGCATGTTCCTTCGGGTACAGCACTTTCAGCAGCAGGATCGCTGGACGGAAAAGCTTGTCAAATCGGTCGTTCGTGAACTTGTCAAATTCCCCTGGGGCATTTCACGTATCACGATCAACGAGCAATTGTTGGGCAATGGCATGTTCGCGCTTTCGAGCGCGCGCGGTGTCATGCCGGACGGCAGTGTTTTCGAGGCGCCTGGACCTGTGGACCTCCCGCCTGCCCTGAGGCTTGAAGAAGGCACGAAGAACGTCTTCGTCTATCTTTGCCTGCCCATGCAACAGCCGGGGCTCGCTGAGATCGGTGGTGAAACTGCCGCGGGCCGCAGCGTCCGTTATGCGCGCCAGAAGTATGAGGTGCAGGACACCAACGAAGGCAGTTCAATTTCCGCCCTTCTGGACGTTGGTCGTCTTCGTTTGAGTTTCCTCCTGTCGGATGAAGAACTGGCCGGCTACGACCGCATCGCCGTTGCGCGCATCGTCGAGGTCCGGCAGGATCAATCCGTCGTTCTTGATGAAAACTTTATCGCGCCGTCGATCAATTGTGCGGCGCAGCTTCAGCTGGAGAATATTGTAACCGAGCTTCTGGGCATCATGTCCCACAGGGCGGAAGCAATTGCCGATCGTATGGGCGACCCCTCTATCCGCGGCACGGCCGAAGTGTCTGACTTTCAGTTCCTCCAGGTGCTCAACCGGAATGAAGCTGTCTTTCGTCATCACCGCGAGAATTTGAGTTCGCTGCATCCGGAAACGCTTTATGTCCTGTGTGCACAGCTTGCCGGTGAACTTTCGACATTCACCAAGGAGCGGCGGCGCGGATCCGTCTTTCCCGGCTACCGCCATCTCGACCTGCGCGGTTCGTTCGATCCGGTCCTCTTCGATCTGCGTGAATCACTGTCCTCTGTGCTCGAACGGTCTGCTATCGAGATTCCACTCGACGAGCGCAAGCACGGTGTGCGGGTTGGCACGATTACCGACCGCAGCCTTCTGGCGGGCAGCGGTTTCGTTCTGGCGGTGCGTTGCGACATGCCGTCCGAGGCGCTCCGCAGCACGCTGCCCCGGCAGATCAAGGTCGGCCCGGTCGAACGCATTGCGGAACTCGTCAATGTTGCCCTGCCCGGTATAGCGGTTCGCCCGCTGCCGGTCGCACCGCGTCAATTGCCCTATCGCCCCGGCACCAGTTATTTCGAACTTGATCGCGATGGCGCCCTGTGGAAGCAGCTCAGCACATCAGGTGCCATTGCCATGCACCTTGCCGGTGATTTTCCGGCCATCGAGTTTGAACTCTGGGCAATAAAGTCGTGATGCCATGAGCGACGATAAATTCTGGCGCAGTGAGCCGACGATCATCAAGCCCAAGCCGGGGGGTGAACGCGGCCGCGCGGCACAAGCCGGTTCGAGTGATACGGATAGTAACGAGACCACGACGCTCCAGTCGGCACTTCGTGATGGCGGCATAGATACGATCGACAACAGCCCGAAGGGCCTCCCATTTCTGGTCGCTGCCGCCCGTCCCCAGCTCAATTTGCTTTACCACCTTCGTGGGCTCCACGCAGATCCCGATGCCGAACAGCTCAGGACAGCGGTGATCGATGAAATGCGGGCATATGAGCGCAAAGTCGCAAACGCAAACGTGGATACGCAGCACGCCCGCGTCGCGCACTACGCTCTCTGCGCGACCATCGACGACGTTGTTCTCAGCACACGATGGGGCGGTGCCAGTAACTGGGCAAGCAACAGTATCGTTTCGACGTTTCACCGTGACGTACAGGGCGGCGAGCGTTTCTTCGAACTGCTCGAGCATTTTCACAAGGACCCAGGCCGCAATCGCGATATTCTCCTGCTGCTTTATCTTTGCCTGTCGCTCGGGTTCAAGGGCAGGCTGCGCGTCAGTGCACGCGGGGCTCTCGAACTTTCCCAGATAAGAGACAGCCTTTACCGCACGCTGCAGTCGTCCATGGGCGATATCGAACGGGAAGTGTCCCCCCATTGGCGCGGTATCAATGCCCGTTTCTCCAAGGCGCGGTTCAAGAACCTCTATCCCGCGCTGCTCGGAATGCTTGTTCTTCTCTGTGCTTTTGGCTACGTGGGTATCCTGCGTCTCCTCAATACGGAATCCGACGGGATCATGATTGCGATGGCGGCGGCTCCGCCGCAAGGCAATCCGTCGATCAAGGTTGAACAACCCGCGCAGCCACCGGTCGAGCAAGTGGATAGGCTGCGCGACTTCCTGGCATTCCTCCAGCCGGAAGTGGACCGCGGCGTTGTAACAACGGCCCGCGACGGTAATCGCGTACTTGTGCGGTTCCGCAACACCGGCTTTTTCGAGACGGCAAGGGCCGATGTCAATCCGCAATTTCAAGGCCTGATCGATCGTATTGGCCGGGCAATCGCCGAGGAAAAGTTCTCCGTCCACATTGTCGGTCATACCGACAATCGTCCGATGCGCGGCGTACGTTTCCCGTCGAACTATGATCTATCCCGGGCGCGCGCCCAGTCGGTGGCCGCCATTATCGGCGGCTACGTGCCGCAAAACCAGATCACCTTTGAAGGCAGAGGCGAATCCGAACCGATCGATACCAATGATACCGACCAAGGACGCGAAGCGAACCGACGGACAGAGATCATCGTCACCGCTAACCCGCGGTCTGAAAAAGACAAGACAACCGGCGCAGGCAATCAACAGTGAATATCCTCAACTGGATCTACACGATCCGCTCCTACATAGAAGGCTATTTGGGCTTCCTCAAGGGCGGCCGGTTCTGGTCGTTGATCTGGGTCGTCGCCATCGCCGTGATGATCTGGTTCTACGGCGATAGTATCGCCTTTGGTCAATGGCGCCCGCTCGAATCCCAGTACAACCGCATCGTCGCGATCGGTGTCGTTGTACTCGCATGGCTGATCTATGTGATTGTTTCGGCTATCCGCCGGCGCCGCGCCGAAGCTGCAATGATCGATGCGGTGGCGGAGGATGGCACTGATTCCGAGACGGAAGCCAAGGAAGAGGTCGCTCTTCTCAGGCAACGTCTGAAGGATGCCCTGCTTCGTCTGAAATCGATCAGCAAAAAGCGGTTCGGCTATATCTATGATTTTCCGTGGTACCTGATCATCGGTGCGCCGGGCTCCGGCAAGACAACGGCGCTGGTCAATTCGGGACTGTCCTTCCCCTTTGCCGAAGAAATGGACGAACACAGCATACAGGGCGTGGGTGGTACGCGCAGTTGTGACTGGTGGTTTACCGACGAGGCCGTGCTGATCGATACGGCCGGCCGCTACACGACCCAGGACAGCGATGTGACGGTGGACAGCACGGCCTGGCAGAGCTTCCTTGGCCTGCTCAAGCGGCACCGTCCACTGAAGCCGATCAACGGCGTTCTCGTCACCATCAGCATGGAAGACATCCTGACCCAGAGCGCACAAGCACGCTTCAAGGAAATCAGGATCATCAAGCAGCGTCTGCGCGATCTGGAAGACAACCTCAAAGTCCGGTTGCCTGTCTATCTGATCTTCACCAAGGTGGACATGCTGGCCGGCTTCGGCGAGTTTTTCGACAATTTCAACAAGTTCGACCGCGAACAGGTTCTTGGCGTGACGTTCCCCTTGGGAGTCAGCCAGTCAAAAGGCAAGATTGCCGAAGCTTTTTCCGGTGAGGTCGATCTTCTTCTCGAGCGCATGCACCGCATACTCCTCGAGCGCATGCAGCAGGAGCCCGACGATCTCAGACGCAGCAGTGTATTCCGTTTTCCAGCCCAGTTTGCATCAATCAAGAGCGTTCTCGTTGAACAGATCGGCGAACTGACAGCAAGTTCCAAACTGGTCAGCGCACCGCTCCTGCGGGGCGTTTACTTCGTCTCGGCGACACAAACCGGTGCGGTTTATGATAAGGTCGGACGCTCGACATCGGAGCGTTTCTCGTTTCTGCAGGAACCCAACACGACAGGCACCGTCTCGCAGAAGGCCTTCTTCCTGTCGAGGCTGTTCAACGAGGTCGTTTTCGGCGAGGCCAATCTCGTCACGACGGATATCAAGGTGCAGCGCCGCAAGCGCATCATGTCCACCATTTTCTATCTCGTGCCATTGATCATTGCCGGTGGGCTTTTTGCCGGCTGGACCCATGCCTATTTCACCAATCAGAGCACGATGAGCGCGGTCAATGAACGGATCGCCTCCTATAATCGCGAGGCGACCTCCATTGCCATCGAGGATATCACAACCGATGATCTGAACCGGATACTTTCGCCGCTCAACACTCTGCGCGATGCCATCACGGATGACATTGCCGGCAAGAGCCGCTGGTATCATTTCGGCACGGATCAGGAAGCCAAGCTCAGCGAAAGCATGCAGGCAACGTATGCCCGGGCGCTCAACGGCTTCCTCCTTCCCCGCTTGCTTGTCCATCTGCAGAACCGGATGAATGATCCGCAGATCACGACAGGACAGCTTTACGATGCGTTGAAGCTGTATTCGATGCTCGGTGGTCTCGGGCCGATGGACGAACAGTTCGCGGTCCAAACCTTGAAGGCAAACTTTGAAGCATCCTTGCCGGGTGCGGGACGGGCGCAGGCGCGGGAAAGCTTGCTCGCGCACAGCCGTGCGCTGCTGTCGCGGCCGTTGATTACGGTTACCCTTGATGACAATCTCATCAAGAAAGCGCGCGAAAAGATAAACGCCATTCCGCGGTCGCAACAGCTTTTCGAACTGTTGTTGACATCTCCCGATGCCATGGCACTGCCCGAGTGGCGTCCCATAGACAAGGCTGGATCAGGTGCGGAACTGCTGTTTGCCCGCGAGAGCCGTACGGATCTTCGCCAGGGCATACCGGGGATTTTCACCCGGGACGGCTATTTCAACTATTTCCTGCCTCGTCTGGCTCAGATGTCCGAGCAGTTTGCACAAGAGGGCTGGGTCATCGGGGAAGATAAGGCACAGGCGGAATCCGGTGATAATTTAAAGACCGATGTCCTGCGCATATACTTCAATACCAATCGGCAACAGTGGGGAGCACTGTTGAACGACATCAGCATACGCCCGGCACCCGACTTGATTCAGGCAGCGGATATTGTCCGTATTCTGGCATCGGCTGACAATCCATTACGGACATTTGCAACGGCCATCGCCGAAGCGACCAATCTCGACCCTCAGCAGTTCTCGGCACCCGCCGCTACGACCAAACCGGCCGGAAAGGAAGGGGACATTGACGAGGCACAGAGACGAGCAGCCGAGGAGGCTGCCAAAGCAAATGCAGCACGCGTTCAGGAGCTGCAAGCCCTGACCGACGGCTTCGAAACCACAATGCTTGATCCCTATGCGGCGCTGCGCAAATCCCTGCAGCCCCCGGAAGGGCAAAAATCCCAATTTACCGACCTTTCCCCTGTTCTTGAGGAACTGTCGCTGCAACTCAGCCGCGCCGCCACCAATGCCGGTGAGGTCAACACGATTTTCGGTGTCGAAAGCAAACTGGCATCGGCCAATCAGATGCTGGTCGCACAGGCGCAGCGTTTGCCTGAACCCGCGAGCCGCTGGATCGGACGTCTTGCCACCGACATTGCCAGGCTGTCTGCAAGCGGCGCACGACGGTCCATCTCCGATATGTGGCAGAGCACAAGCGGGCGCTTCTGCAAGGTCGCCATCGCAGGACGCTATCCCTTTGATCCGAACGCCAACAATGACGTTGCCATCAATGATTTTATCCGGATGTTCGGCCCTTCCGGTGAGTTTGCAACATTCTTCCAGTTCCAGCTCAAACCATTCGTCGATGTTTCACAGACACCGTGGCGCCTGGTCGGCATGAATGGGGCTGAAGCAATTCCAAGCGATGCCCTTGTGCAGTTCGAGAACGCTCAAACGATCCAAACGGCGTTTTTTTCCAAAGGCGGCAACGACCTCAGTCTTGATCTCGATATCACGCCCAATGATCTCGACAACAACTCAACAGGCGTGACGCTCGATATCAACGGGGAAACGATCAACTACGATCACGGACCGGTTCAGACCAAATCATTCAAGTGGCCCGGTCAAGGCAATCGCTCCGCCCGCATCGCCTTCAATCCTCCGGGACCGAACTCAAGTGTGAGCAAGACAGGACCCTGGGCGATGTTCCGGCTGTTCGACCTCGCCCAGAAAAAGGTGGCAAGTGAGGATCAGTTTACGGCCTCGTTCCGGATGGGCAGCCGTGTCGCAAGCTTCGACGTGCGGGTTGGCTCCGTGCTCAATCCGTTTGCACTGAAGGCATTGCGTTCGTTCCGCTGCCCCGAAGGATTCTGAGATATGGGATCCAAGCAAGCAGGGCATCGACAACATGGCGCCCATCATCATTCGGCATACGACCGGAAGGGATGAACCCGATGCAACCCAGAGATACGGTTCTGGCCGGTTATTTCGGCAAGGTGCCATCCAAAGGCGATTTCATCAGCCGGCGGCTTGACCGGGACGTTCGCCTGAAGCTCGACCAGTGGTTGCAGCCCGCAATGCAGTCGAGTCGCGAGATGCTGGCGGACGAGTGGATGGATCTCTATCTCAACGCCCCGATATGGCGCTTCTATCTCGAAGCCAGCATTTGCGGCCCCTACCCCGTGGTCGGCATGATGATACCGAGCGTTGACAAGGCCGGGCGCTATTTTCCCTTCCTTGTCGCCGCGCAGATACCGGACTTTCCGCTTTCCGTTGCATCCATTGCCCGTGCGGATGATTGGCTGCACTCGCTTGAAGACGTTTTGCTGAGCGTTCTGGAAGACGAATTTGACATCGACTATTTCGATCATCAATTGGCAAAGAAGGCGTTTGACCTTGACGTCATTCCTGCGAGCCTGAGCCCCCTGGGCGAGCCCTCGTCACAGGCCGGTGCCTTTGCCCCTCTGGCTGCAGCGCTTGCCGGCAGCAAATCGATACCGCAGTCGTTGTGGTGGACCTCGGGATCCGATCGCCGGAAGCCGGGCATGTCGCTATACCCCGGTTGGCCGGCAGCCACCGCCTTCGCATCGTTTTTCAAGGACGATACGGCGTCCTCCACATTCAACGATGAATTTGCAAGAGCCAGGCAAAGCGGCCAATCCCTGCACAATAACGGGATGTTTTCTGAAGCCCAGTCTGTGGGCGAAATCTCAGTGGCCGGCCGTTCCCATCGCGGTACCCTTGCCGAGCAAAATACCGAAAGCTTTGTCTTCAAACTCGAAAAGGGTCTCGTATCAATCGCAGACGGCACTTTCGGGCTGAGCCGTAGCGCCACTATTTCACGTTTTCTACTGGCTTCTCTGGACAGTGTCCCACTGCCGGAAAGCGTCGAGGACGCACTCCGGATTTTGACGGATCGCCTTGAAGACGCCAAGCATGCCTTGACCGAACGTCTCGACATCGCCGTTGCCGGACTAGCCTTGCAGGCGGGTTCGCTGAGTTTTGTCTTCCGTCAGCGCAGGTTTGGCCTCCTCGTGCAGGGTAATGTGCATTGCCTGTTGTTGCGGGACGGGCAGGTTACTGAACTGACGGATACTGCCCTCAGCAAACGATCCAGTTCGACGCTGAAACTGCAACTGCATGCGGCATCCGCGACAGTAACCGGCGATCTCATGCCCGGCGACCGCTTTCTTCTCATGACGGCTAATATTGCGCGCAGTGTCCTTGACAACATCGTTTCCAGCTTTTCCGGCGCGAGCCGTGTCGAATCCATCGTTGACAGACTTGTTGACGACAGCCTGATTAACGGCGCCGAGGATAATCTTACGATTGTCGCCATTGCTCTCTAGCAATCTCTGAGAATTACGATCGGGAGGCCGCTTCCAGCAGACCGGTTCGTGAAAAGGTCTCGTTCAGCCGCGGGTCGATTGTGATGTAGGCATCGAGAACGAGGCCGAGCTTCTTGGCGATCAAGGGTGCTTTCTTTGCCAGGTCCTTCATCCGCGCCGGATCGGAAAAAACAATCTCGGCATACGTATTGAAATCATTCTCCGGCGTCGTTGCTCCATAGGCCGACAGAAAGCCGGTTTCGATGCCTGGCTCGGCTCCCTGCCCGCGCGCGACCTGATCGGCCGCATCGTTCTGGAAGCTCCAGCCAACCGGTTCCTGCGCCTTGAAAGCAGTTTGAAGCGAGGGATTCCGCCACCAGACGAACGAGCTTGTCTCATGGTGAACATCGAGCTCGGCTGCGAGCTGGCGCGTTTCCGCAGGCACATTGCGCGGCGACGCCACAAATATCCAATCCTGACCATAGGTACCTCCAACCTCGGTACCGTTGATAAGAATCTTCCCCGCGATAAAGACAGCCTTGATAATTCTGCCGAGGCATTTCTCCGGATAGGCATCGAAAGCCTTGGCAATGCCCTTCAATGACGCATCGATCATGCCCCGATCCGCGGGATCAAATGTGACACCTTGCACCTCAGCATCTGCAGCGAGGTAAGGCGGAACGAAAAAACTCTTGGGATCGCCGAAACCGATCACCAATCCCTGCCGCTCACCAAGGGTACGCGCAAAAGCGTCGAGATCACCAATTTCGCCGTCGGTGGGCCTGTCGAGCAGATAGGCCCCGCCGCCGGCCATCGCCAACGCGGCGATCAGCATGGCTCGACGCGACAGTATCAATGCGCCAGCTCAAGAGAATTGCGCACCATAAAGGTCGCAGGCGCCACGCTGGGCAAGACTGTCGCGGCACGAAACGCAGCCGCACCACGCGCAAACAGCGCAGCGGCAGCGGCAAACGATGCCGGATCGTCTGCCACGCCAGCACCAGCCGTAAAGAAATCCTCCACAACTGTGGCAACGATAATCACACCGCCGGTAACTACCAGGCCGACTCCAACGACTTTCTTCCAGTTGGTTCCAGGTTGAGGCTGTGCCTGTGGAACAAGCACCGGCAACATGCGCGGAGAAGGTCCCATCGGTTGCTGGGGTTTGGGTGTGATCAGTATAACGAATTTCACGTCCACGGCCGTGTAGAGGAAGCCATTGATACGCCCGTTCAGCTTCGGCAGCCTCAGTTCAAAGCGTAGTTTTGGTACCGGATTGAGCGGGCTCATTTCAAAACCGGCTGCGGTAGCCACGGTCGATATGTTGGGTGAATTGCTTTGGCTGACGATCATTGAGCGGACAGTGCACTCATTCTTCTTCGGGTCGAAAATGAACCGGTTGTCGCTGACGAGTTCCCCAAAGGCATGATGCATGGCTGATGTTGTTTTGATTTCGGTTTTCTGATCGCTGACGCTATGGGTAATTGCCGCGCTGGAACTCGACATCAACAAAACATCGCCCGTGAGCTGAAACTCTATCGTTGCCGTGGGTGTCTCGAGCTTCTGCTCCTGTTTCAGCGTGTATTTGAGGGCTGCCGGCAGTTTGATGTCCTTGAGCTGGCTCTTCAGATTGCTTGCATTGCTCGTTGGTGCAGTGGATGACGTTGGATGTGATGATTGGCTTGAGGGCTTGGGGGTGGGCACCGGTGGTACTGCGGGTAATGTCGGACGGGCAGATCCCGCCTCCGCAACCCGGGTGGTGGAGCGCTGACCTGGCAAAACGGGGATGAGAATGGTGCGCCCGGCGTGGATCAGATCAGGGTCAGGTATTCCATGTCCTGTGCTGCGGACCACTTCACGCCGGTTGTTATAGCGCCAGATTCGGGGCCATTGCGTACCGCCACCCAATTGGTCGCGTGCAATAGACCACAACGTATCGCCGTTTTTGATCACATAGCGTGTGCCGATCATCTGCGTCCCCCGCCTTTCATGTTCAAAAGACTTGTCATCCGAAGAAAAGAAGTCAACATGTTTTAACTACAAACCTGTGACATTGTGCCAAGGTCGCACGCGAATTCCGGCATAGATAGGGGTGTTCGTGAGCAGAATGGTTATTATCACAGTAATCGGGGCAGTACTTTTGATTGCCGCCGCAGTATCGGCTGGAATGACGCTCAACTTTCTCGGATCGAGCATTGTGGTCCCCGGCGATGTGGTGGCACTCAACGCAGGCGGAAGTCACCCGCAGATTGCTTTCGTGACCAAGACTGGTGAACAGGTTTCATACCCGCAGGGCGGACTGGTTTTCGGATCAAAGGTCGGAGACCGCGTTGAAGTCCGCTATCGTACCGACAGCCCCAAACAAAGTGCCACGCTCAATCAATTCGGCGCAATCTGGACAGTGACCATCGTGCTTGCAGGACTGGGAGCCGGGTTTGTCTTCACTGGTTTGTCAAATTTGCTGTCTTAAACAATCGTCTGAATGCCCGAGTGACGGCCGCGATAGTTGTCCGCATCGCAATGTTGCGCATCTCATGCGCGTACAGGCGATGATGCTGAATCACTTCCGGCGTAACCACCAATCCGCTCACCGATAAACTGTCACAGCTGGTCTCTTGGCTCACCGCGTCCGCTCCATCCATGAAGTAATTCGGCAGCGGACGGGCTTTTTTCATTTTAAACCGGCCGTTTGCATCCGGCGCCCGACATCCCTGATCCTGCGGACAAACCGTTGCTCCGTGACTTCCGATCCCCACTGCTGACCGGGCCACTCCTCGTCGAGTACAAAACCGAATGTTTCATACAGCCGGCGCGCTGCATCCAATCCTTTGAATGTCCAGAGCTGGATTTCCGCAAATTCCTGCTGATCGCAAAAGGATATGGCTTCGTCGAGCAATCGTCGTCCTAGGCCACCACCGCGACGCCCGTCTTCCACGATGAACCATCGCAAATGCGCACATCCGGTTCCAAGATCCTCCCCGTCGATGACGACGGTGCCGACAATGTTGCCATCTTCAATTGCAGTCCATAATTGATTGGAGGATCTGTCGAGACGACCGGCAAACTCTGCCAACCCCGACGCAACCTTGCTTTCGAAGAATTGCCCAAAGCCCACCGTGTTCGCATAAAAACGCGCATGCATTTCGGCTGCGCGTCCGATCACACCCGGTCGATACCCCGTCTCGATCGTGACCGGACGCATGGCCGATGACATGCTGCCCGTTCGACTGGCTTCCAAAGCATCGGCGTAGAGCGCAAGCCCGTCCCGCACTGTTTTATGAATATTCGGGGACAGGTTGTTCAGCGCAGCAACAACCTGCTCCTGTGCGAAGGCATCAATCGCCGCCAGCGTTTCCCGCCCTTTCCCGGTCAACGACAGAGGCTTTATCCGGCTGTCGGTCTCACTCACGCTTTCGACGAGTTCGCCCGCATCGACAAGCTTACGCACCATCCGGCTGACGCTGGATTTTTCCAGATTGAGAATGTCACTCAGTTCACCTGATGTCAGATAATCCCGGGCACCAATTTCGATCAGGGCATGAACTGCGGAAGCGGAGAACTCCGTTCCGGCAAGGGTGGGCTTCATGAAGCCGAGCTCGCGCACGAGCCTGCGTGACGCGTCACGGATGGGTCTGACAGTGGCCTGAAGCGGTGAATCGGTCATTCATGAAAATCCATATAGTTGTATGATACAACATTATGGACTCGCCGACCCATTTTGACAACAGGGCGACAGGCGCTTTTTACGCCAAGCTGGAGAAAGGGCCGCCTGTTACTTTGAGCTTTAATGCCTGATATGCTGGGCTGGCAGGCAGCGTTCGGAACTGCGTGTTCGATCAAGCCGGGTTTTCAAGTACACCGTTCAGAATAGCCGCCAGCTGTCCATCCGCATTCTGGTCGGCGGCAATTCTGGCAAAGACATCTGCCATCGCCTTGAATAACGCCGATCCGGGATCGTCCGGTCCAAGGAACTCGGCTATCTCATGCATTTCGGCAACCCACCGATAGGCCTTTGGATACATATCAGGGATCGACTTCTGAAAGCGCAGGAGAAGCTCAGGCAAGGAATCGTTCATCTCCCCGCGTAAGCTTTCGGCGGAACCTGATCCGGCGGCCGCAAGAAGCATTGTCGCGCCAAGTCCGACCAGTCCCTTGTTGAGACCCGCATAGACCATTTTCAATGCTGATGCCGCGCCGACAGGTGCCTCCATCAACCGCAGATTCAAACCATGTTTTTCCAGCAAGGAACTGTGCCGGGCTTGATCGCCGCTGACATAGAATTTCGGCCCTGTACTTTCGGCCGTCGGCGGGGAGCCGATGATCGCTCCATCGAGAACGTCCCAACCCGTTCCAGCAAGAGTAGAGGTTATCTGCTGCATGGTGGCGGGATTGATCGCATTGAAATCGATAAATGCGGACTTCGTTTTTGCATCGCGCAGTTTTGGACTTAGCAGTTCAGCGACGCCGATGGCTTCGGCGGGAGGAACAATCGAAAGGATCAGGTCGGCAGCGGCGATCTCGTCGATCACTACAGGTTCCATACCGGCATCGCGAATGCGCGCCACGGTCTTTGCACTGCGGCCATCGGCAAGCGTCAAGACGCGTGCTCCGTGCTGTGTCAGCCGGTGCCCGACCGCACTTCCCATCGCCCCCGCTCCGATGATCGCAATAGTCGTTGGCATGGGCCGCTCCTGAGATGGATGAAGGATACGGTATAGCTTGCCCAGGCACAGTCCATTGTCAACGCATCCCGCCTCTAACGATTCAGCGAATGGCAAGCTCCGTTTCGGCATCAAACAGGTGAACGTTTTTTGGTGCGATATAGAGCTTTATTTCACTGCCCCTGCTCACGCTCGGTCTTCCGCTGTGGGCAGCCACCACCTGCTGCGACGCGATGGACGCTGTGACAAATGTCATGCTTCCCGTAGATTCAACGGCATCCACAACCACCGTGATCGCCAGATTCCCTTTCTCGCCGGTGAACGAAAGATGTTCGGGCCGCAAACCCATCAGCAGAGGAATACGCGGAGCCGCATGTTGGCCAATGGCAAGCGATTGATCCTGATCCTTCTCCAGCACCAGTCTCTTGCCGTCAGGGCTGACAAAAGCAGGAATGAAGTTCATTGCCGGTGAACCGATAAAACCGGCAACGAACTTGTTTATCGGGCGGTCGTACAGATCGAGGGGGCTGCCCTGCTGCTCGATGACTCCGGCGCGCATAACGACGATATGGTCGGCCATCGTCATGGCCTCGACCTGATCATGCGTTACATAGACCGAGGTCGCCTTGAGACGCTCGTGCAGCTTTCGGATCTCGCTGCGCATATGCACCCGCAGCGCCGCATCAAGATTGGAAAGCGGTTCGTCAAAAAGAAACACCTTCGGATTGCGCACTATGGCGCGGCCCATGGCGACACGCTGGCGCTGACCGCCAGACAGGGCTTTCGGCAACCGGCCAAGCAGGGCACCCAGACCAAGCGTTTCAGCTGCTACGCGCGTACGTTCGGCAATCTCCTGCTTCGGACGACGCTTGAGGCGCATCGAATAGTTCATATTGTGCTCGACATCCATATGCGGATAGAGCGCATAGGACTGGAACACCATCGCCACATCCCTTTCACGCGGCGGTTTGTTGACCACGCTTTCACCAGCGATGCGTAAATCCCCGGAACTTGTCTTTTCGAGGCCCGCAAGGGTACGCAGCAAAGTGGACTTGCCGCAGCCTGAAGGCCCCACAAGCGCAACAAAGGCGCCCTGTTCGATGGCTATATTGATGTCTTTGAGCGCATGAAAGCCACCATAATGCTTGTTCAGGTGGTCGATTTCGATCTGAAGCATGGTTCACCTCATTTCAGCGCGCCGGCGGTAAGACCGCTGACGATGCGCCGTTGCAGCAACATGAATACGAAAAGGATAGGCGTCACGTAGATGGCCGCGTAAGTCATGATCCCGTTCCAGTCATTGGCTTCAGGGCCCATGAAAGTTTGCAGGCCGACCGTTGCCACCTGCAACTCGTTCTTGGCGATCAGTGACCGGGCATAGACATATTCGCCGAAGGATTGCAGGAAGATCAGCACCGATGTGACCAGGATGCCGTTGCGCGCCAATGGCAGCATGATGTTGAAAAACGCACCTATGCGCGACGAGCCGTCGACGAGCGCCGCATCTTCCAGCTCGCGCGGTACCTGCACAAAGGTGGCCCGGCACAGCACGATATAGAGCGGCAGCATCTTGGCCGCCTGCGCCAGAATGACCGCCACGCGCGGACTTGCCAGAAGGCCGATCTGGTTGAACATGACGAAAATCGGCGTCACCATGAGGGACGACGGCAGCACCTGCATCATCAGAATGGCAAAGAGCGCCATGTCCATCCAGATATTGCGCACACGCGAGAGAACGTAGGCGCATCCCGTCCCCAGGAACGTGACGAGAATGGTCACTCCAACTGCGATCAGCAGCGAGTTCCAAAGGTACCGCCCCATACCCCGGCTTTGCCACACGTCCACAAAACTCCACTGTGGATCGGTCGGCCAGAATGTTGGCGGATACTGGAAAATCTCCGAACTGCCTTTGAAGGCCGTGAGATACATCCAGTACAACGGGAACAGGTAGATCGCCGTCATCACAAGACCGATGGCAAGGAGAATATAACGTTTCACCGGCTCTCTCCTCAATAGCTGTGTTCGTGGCGGGTGGAACGGACATAGACGGCAGCAACGACGATGACGAAAAGGATCATCATCACCGAAACTGCACTGCCCAGCGATATTTCGTAGGTCTGGAAGGACAATTGCCACGACCAATATTGCGCGACATTCGAGCTGTCGGCAGGCCCCCCCTGCGTCAGGGCCGCAATGAGATCGAACTGCTGCAGGGTAAAGATGACCCCGAGCGAAATCACAGCGCCCAGCTGTGCCCGCATCAGGGGAAGCGTGATTGACCAGAAGCGCTCGAATGGGCCAGCGCCGTCGAGTTCCGCCGCCTCGTAGACATCGCGCGGAATGCTTGCAAGTCCAACGGAAAGCAGGATCATGTTGAAGGGAATACCCAGCCAGACATTGGCAATAATGACCGCATACAGCGCCACATTCGGATCGGACAGCCAGAAGACGCGTTCATCAGCAATGCCCAGCGACATCAGGACATAATTGATGACACCGAAGTCGCCTGCGAACAGCCATTTCCAGATCGCCCCAACCACGAGAGCCGGCATGATCCAGCCCGCCAGAAACAATCCCCGTAGATATGTGGCTCCTGGAAAATCCTGCTGGAAGAACAGCGCAAGACCAAAGCCGATCGACAGTTGGAAGACGATCGACAGAACCACGAACTTGATCGTATTCCACAGCACCGCCATCGCAATCGGTTGAGATATCACATCATAGTAGTTCTGCAGGCCGACAAAGGGGCGGTTGAACGAGGTGATCGTGAACATGTCCACCGTCTGCAACGACATGATGATGTTGTAGAGAATCGGAAATGCCGAAAACGCGATCAGATAAGCCAGTGCCAGACCGAGCAGCAGAATATCAAAGCCGCTCCCATCCCTGATGGTCCTGATAATGCCCTGCATAGTGCCCTCCCGCCCCATGTGCATTGACGATCTGCCTCCGCCGGACACGGCAGGGGCAAGATGCGATCACTTTTTCAGAACCACGTCGATCTGCTTCTGTGCGGTTGCCAGAGCTGTCTTTGGATCGCTCTTGTGCGTCAGTGACGACTGTATCGCGGTGTAGATAGCCTTGGAGATTTTTGGCCATTCCGGATGCGGGCCGCGATTGCGCGCATATTTCATGCTTTCCTCGAAGACGGCATAGATGGCCGGTATTTTGGGATTGTTGGACTGAATCCTGGCCGCAGGCAGAAAGCCGAAACGGTTCCATACATCCGGCATCTTACCATAGAGAAACTCAAGCAGGATGAAGGCTTCCTTCGGGTGTTTGCTGTTGGCGAGAATAACATTGTCGCCTTCGCCAAGGGCCGAAGCCCGGGTGGCGCCCTCCTGCGGAACCGGCAGCAATGCAGCGCGGAAATCGAACTTCGCTTCCTTGGTCATGCGCGGCAGCTCCCACGGTCCGGAAATCGCCATGCCTGCATTGCCGGCGTTGAACGTACCCGTCGAGTCATATTGCCCACGAATGAGTGTATCGGGCGAGGCAAGCTTTTCGTCGAGCAGCTTGCTCCAGAATTCGAGGACTTTCACACCGCCCTCGGTATCGACCTTGTTGTAGTCGCCTCCGGCCATCTGCAACCACGGCAGAAACTGGAACGTGCCCTCCTCCGTTGCTACGGCAGAAAAAGCCATTCCATAAATATTCTTTGCAGGATCATTCAGCTTCTTGGCTGCAGCGTAAAGCTCATCCCACGTCTTGGGTGGATTGTCTGGATCGAGCCCTTTGGCCTTGAACATGTCCGCATTGTAGTAGAGCGCCAGTGTATTGGCTCCGCGCGGAACACCATAAATCTTGCCATCCCATGTCACGGACGAAAGCGGCCCCGGGAAAATATCATCTTTCTTGATTACTTTCGACTCCGCCAGCATCGGAGAAAGATCAAGAAGCAGTCCGCGCGAAGCAAAAAGCGCCACTTCGGGGTTGTCGATATAGGTGACATCCGGCGATTCACCCGTTGCAGTGGCGCGCGCGAGATCATTGACCATGTCTCGGAACTGAACGGTTTTGACATTCAACTTGATATCAGGATGCGCCTGTTCGAACTCGTCCTTCAAAAGATAAATATATTGATCCGGCCGATCGATGGTCCACATATCAAGCGTCACCGGCTCGGCGTGTGCCGCTGCGCCTGATAGCATCAATGCAGCCGCGGCAATCCAATACGAAATGCGTTTCATAGGCTTCCTCCTCGTGTTGCTCGACCCCGGCATCGCGCTTCTTGGCGGCGCGTCTTTCCTGGTCGGATTTAATCTCCATCGTGACCGGAACTCCCGTCCGGATGCGGGCCCGCTCGGGGAAATCAGGGATTGGCGACGAAATCGCCACCACGGCTTTGTTTGAGATAATTGAGAGAATGCACCTGTCCGGTCATTTCCAGATCGTTGCGATAGACCGGGTCATGCCAGCCTTCGATATCGATCGATCCCGACCAGCCGGCGAGGCGCAGTTCCGATATGACATCGGTCCAATTGGTATCGCCAAATCCCGGCGAGCGCATGAACACAAACTTCTCCTTGCCGAAAATGCCATGTTCACGAATGACCTCCCAACGGATTGTCGCGTCCTTGCCATGCACGTGAAAAATCTTGGGCACCCATTTTCGGATCTGCGGCAGCGGATCGATGAGATAGACCATCTGATGACAGGGCTCCCATTCGAGCCCGAGATTGTCAGCAGGCACTTCGTTGAAGATTATTTCCCAAGCATCCGGTGTATGGGCAATATTCCAGTCTCCTGTTGCCCAATTGCCGTCCATGGCGCAATTCTCAAAGGCCAGCTTCACACCCTTGTCCGCCGCACGGCGCGAGAGCTCACTCCAGACTTTTTTGAATTGGGGCAGACTGTCTTCGATCCGCTTGCCGCGAACACGACCCGTGAACCCGGCAATGGTTGTGGCACCGAAGAGATGGGCATTGTCTATCAATGCCTCCCAGCCTTTGAGCGTTTCGCGGTCAATCTCCGTATCTTCCAGCGGATTACCAAACATACCAAGAGTCGACATGGTTACATCGGCGTCACCGATGGCGTCCTTCAACTGAGATGCAAGTGTTGGAAGGTCTTTATTGACCACCTGCCAGAAAAAAGGCTCGAAGCTCTCAAATCCGTGCGGCAGGATATTTTTGACATAGGCGGCGGGATCCGGCGCATTGCCTCTGACCATGGTGCCAATGCGGATCGATTGTGCCGGGTTGCTCATTCCGAATCCCTTCAGATTGTGATTTCAATACGCCGTCCGGTTTCAGCGCTGTGAATTGCACCGAACACCATGGCGAGGCTTTTGATATTTTCAATTCCAGCGGTTTCCGGCGCAGGGCCGCCCCGGGTTGACGCGATAAAATCCTGCATGACTCCAAGGTGGCCGCCGATGCGGTGGGACGCATCAAGGGGAGGTATCTCGACGGCGGCCACCCCGGAAAACAGGCCATCCTTGCCTGACGTGACGGCTTCGGCCCGTATGTCATCATGCCCGTCCCAGACAATCGTTCCCTTGCTGCCGACAATGCGCCAAGCGCTTTCCCAACTGGTGCGCATACCGTCAGCACACCAGCTCCCGCGATAGGTGAAGATTGCACCATTGATGAATTCAAAGATCGCGGCCGCGGATGAACCCTGACTGTACCAGGAATTGCCGGGCTCCCATTCTCTGGCATAAACGGCATTGGCAGTTTCGCCCGCCAGAAAGCGCGCGGCATCGAACGTATGGATCGCCATATCCAGAAACAGTACATGCCGCATCTCTTCGCGAAACCCGCCAAAATGCGGTCCGAGAAAGAAATCACAATGCAGACTGGTCACATCGCCAATGGCGCCCGATGCGATGAGCTGACGGATGCGGCGGATTTGAGCGAGGTAGCGCCTGTTCTGCACAACGGCATGGATACGCCCCGCGGCATTGGCACGCCTGACAAGGTCGCTTGCCTCATCCATCGTTTCGGCCATCGGCTTTTCCGAAAGTACATGACATCCTGCTTCAAGACCGGCTGCAACGGTCGCATGGCGCGCAGCCGGGACAACGATGTCAAACAGCAGATCCGGATTGGTTCTCGCTAGAATATCAGAGAGATTGTCGGACGCGATTGCCGATGCCAGCGCGAACTCTTCAATGCGCGCTTCCGCGCGTTCCTTGGCCAGATCAACGACACCAACGATGTCGATATCGCCAATCGCACGGGCTGCCTCAAACCATGCTTTGCTCATGGCTCCGCAACCGACTAAAACGGCACGCTGCATTTCCTCTCCTCCCGACGAAATTCACCAGAAACCGAGTAAATCGGTTGCAAATGGCTTCCGTAAACGTTTACGATTTCATATCGGAGAATTATTTTTGTCAATCCCCCTTTCAGTGTTTTAAGAATGAAAGGGAACAGGCGCTGAGTCGTACAGGGAGAAAAAGCGTGAGCATACGGGATCTTGCCCGCCATCTCGATATCTCTATCGGAACGGTTTCCCGCGCCCTCAACGGGAAGGCTGACGTCAATCAGGAGACGCGTGAGCGTGTGCTTGAGGCGGCCAAACGTCTTGGCTATGTACCAAACCAGTCGGGCCGCAGTCTTCGCCAGGGCACTACCAACACGATCGGCTTCATGATTGAATCCACCATCGAAACGGTCGATACCGGCGGCAGCTTTTTCATGCCCGTTTTTGAGGGCGTTCAATCGGTGTTCCGACGCCATCACCTCGACCTTGTCGCGCTGCTCTGTGGTACAGATGAAGAGCCCGCTGCCTATCTCAACCGCGTTGTTGCCCGCCGCTTTGTTGATGGGCTGATCATATCAGCAACAACACGTCACGACCCCCGTATTGATTTCCTGCTGGAACGGAAGATTCCCTTCATCACACTGGGTCGCAGCGAAACAACAGGTGACTACCCTTGGATTGACCTTGATTTCGAGGGCGTTGCAACGGCTGCGGTCGAACGGCTCGCCGGATTGGGTCACAGCCGCATCGCTATTGCGGTACCCGCCAGCGACATCAATCTCGGCTATATCTTTCTCGATGCATACAAACAGGCCCTTGCTGCGAATGGAATCGCTTTTAACCCGGATTATGTATTCCGATCCTATGCCAACGAGGAAGGCGGCTACCAGATTGCAGGCGCCGTTCTTGCACAAAGACAAACGCCAACAGCCATCATACTGGTCAATGAGAATATGGCTCTTGGACTGTACCGGCGTTTCTACGAGTCCGATATTCACCCGGGCCGCAACATCGCCGTCATCGGTTTTCGCGAGAGTATACAGAGCCGGTTTCTGTCGCCCACGCTGACCTGTTTCAGGATTTCTCTGCGTGACCTCGGCATCAAGCTGGCGGAATCCCTGCTCTCAACCATGCCCGCTTATGAAGAGCATTACCCGCATGAGAAGGTGGAGCTTATCTGGCCGCTGGAGTTGGTGCCAGGTGAAAGCGATCAGGGGGAACTCTAGCTGTGCTCACGCCATGGACATGGCTTGATATTGAGTTGGCCTTGAAATAGCCGCAGAGCATGGCCATATGTATTTCACGCCGATGAATATATCCCGGCTGTCTTTGGAGCTCCGTGATGAGCTCAAGTTTTTCCCGCGAGAATGACAATGTTTGCTGTGGCTAGATTTTCAGCTCGCCATGACCAGTTTCCAAAAGACCTATTTTAACAGAAACGCTGCGCGACCTTATCGCGGCAGCCATGGACCAATATGCAAGAAATGATTCAACCAAAAGTCGCCATCACGCGGCCGATACCAATAAACCTGATCGGTCACGATCAATCACAACCCAAGCCTGACGAACACCGGAAAATTACGGCGTCGGGTTTCACACGCGAAGAGTTACGCCGGATTGTAGCGGATCAAATCGACTGATCCTCTCCGGCATTCTAGATCGAATAATCACAGGAGAGCCTCTCTTGGCTCAAACACCATCATGAATATGAACCTAACAAAATCACGTCCATCCGGCGCGCGCGCCATGCCGTTGCCTGGAAAAGCAACGGGTGCGCAATCAAGCCGCCTCCAAAAAGCCCAGCTGAGCTATGAGCGTTATCTTGCACAGGCGCGTGCGGAAGCGCTTGTTGGAAATCGAGTCGAGGCAGAAAACTATTACCAGCATGCCGAGCACTACTTTCGGTCAATTCGCGCGGACGACAAATAACGCGTTTCTACTGCTGGATACATGGATAGACCACAAGCCTGCAGAGGCCCTTCGCTGGCAATAGTGATGGAGCAAACGCCCCGGCCGACATCCTATAGTACACACTATTGTTGGGCATACGGCTATCAACTAGGTGGAACTACGGATTTTCAAAACACGACAACTTGCTAAAGTAGCACTTGAAGATCTGATCTTCATATAAGTGCTGCTTTTCAATGACCTATTCATTTATATAAACCAAACACCGGTCTGTCCCCCAGACCGGTGTTTTTTTATGATCTATTTCACATTCATGGACCGGTATGGGGCAGCTTTTCGGATTCGTTGCTCCATGAGCCTGAACGGCGACATCGCGGGTCGCCCTCCAAGAACGATGCACCTGCGATTGATCACAAATGCGCGAAATTCCACGTCTTCGATTATTCAGCAAGAATATTTTCGAGTTAATCAATAGCTAATATTCACTATACGAACTTCGTTGACGTTGCGTTACTTCATAATCTAGGGAGTTTAAAGTATTATTTGCACATCGCTATCGGGGGAACTTATGCGAAATATAGTATTTATCAGCTGCATCGCACTGATGCTGGCTGGGTGTCAGACTGCGCAGGAATCAGCTGTGGAGGCAAAGAACACATGTGACTCGGCCGGACTGAAACCAGGATCGAAAGCACATCGGCGTTGTGTGTCCGCAAGCTATGAGCAGAACCGCCGGCAATCCAACGAGGCCGGAAATGCGGCGGCCCTTGGTGCCGCGGTGGGTGTTCTGGGGGGCGTAGCGCTGGGAGCCGCAGTCGAGCGAAACCATTATCCAGGTTATTACCGGCGCTGTGGCCCATGGGGTTGCTATTACTGAGAATAAACATCGGGAACCGGGTGCGCCTTGCTCAAGCCAATTGGTATGGAAATGGCAGGTTGCACCGGTTGACCGAACTGACATATTCCCTGCGAACAAGACCGGCATAAAAAGGGTTACTGGCTCTTATGGAAAAGAACGCCGCCTTGGCAGGCTTACTGGCACGGTTGAGAGAATTACTCCACCGATACAAGCGGAAAGAGCAGGACACGGAACGCGCTCAGGCCGTCGTTCGGCTTATCATCATACCATTTTTTGTCAGTTACCTGACCTATGTAGGCCTAGCGCAGAACTCATCTCATGAACTCCGGATTATATACATATCCTATTGGATATATTATGTAATTTCTTCGAAACTTCTGTATTTGAGCATCGTTTTTTGGCCGGGAGTATACTTGCCACGGCGTATTTTCTCGATGTCGCATGACTATCTTGCCATGACATTTGCAATGTCCGCAGGCGGCGAGGCAGCGATGCCGATATATGCCATATTGCTATGGGTGACAGTCGGCAACGGATTGCGTTTTGGGCCCCGCTATCTCATTGCGGCAACAACGGTCGCACTTCTTGCGTTGGCGGCAACCACCTACTTCAACAGTTTTTGGCGTGATGACCCCTATGTTGTCGTGACGCTGGTCATTACTGCGGTTCTCGTTCCTGCCTACATCTATATTTTGCTCAATCGCGTTCACAAGGCCTACAACGCGGCGTTGGAAGCCAATCTTGCGAAATCACGGTTTCTGGCTCAGGCGAGCCATGATCTGCGTCAGCCCATTCACGCCATCAGTCTTTTCATCGCGTGTCTGCGTGACGCCCGGCTGGGCGTTGAAGAACAACAGATGGTCAATAATATTGACCGGTCGCTTCAGAGCGTGTCGAGATTGTTCCAGTCCCTTCTCGATATCTCAACTCTCGACAGCGGCAAGATATCGGAACAACCCGAGGACGTTGCCATAGGTGAAATTCTTCATGACATCGCGCAGCAGAACTCCGAAGCGGCACAATGGGCAGGCGTTGCGCTCAAGGTAGTGACAACGAAGAAATTTGTCCGCACCGATCCCAGCCTCCTGACAACAATGATCCAGAACATCATTTCCAACGCATTGAAATATGCCCCCGGCCACCCTGTTCTGATGGGATGCCGGATCCGGGGCGGGGAGCTATCGATTGATATTCACGACCGCGGTCCGGGGATAGCCGATGAACATTTGCCACGACTTTTTGAAGAGTTCTATCAGGTACGCGAACGCGGCGATAAAGACATAGAGGGTGTCGGTCTGGGCTTGTCGATCGTGCAACGGCTCGCCAATCTCATGGGGCTGGAGGTGTCTTTGCGATCCGTTGAGAACCGGGGCACAACTGTCGTGATCAGTGGCCTTAAAATAGTCGCCCAGCCCGTTCGCAATTTAAGATCGACGCGTGCGAAACCTGCTTCGCTACTGGATGGTCTCCGCGTGCTTCTTGTGGAAGACGACATCAATATCCTTATGGCGACTGGAACACTCTTGGAAAGGTGGGGCTGTATTGTTCAGCAGGAGGACACGCTTCCTGATGGGAAAGATGTGACTTGCGACTTCATCATCACCGACTTCGATCTTGGCGCCAAGACAACCGGTACGGACTGCATCAATTACATCAGGCGAGCAAACGGCCGGAAAATCCCTGCGATTATTGTGACTGGTCACGATGAAAACCGCGTGCGGGATGATGTAGGCGATCCCGAAATACCAATCCTGTCCAAGCCGATACGGCCTGCCGAATTGCGGTCAACCATTCTGGCATTGAAACTGAAGGCAGAGCGGCAAATGACCGACGCTTGATGTCCCTATGAAGCGGCGCCAATATCGAGTTCCCACAACAAGGCGGAACCATAGATGCTAACCGCAAACGGCGGGATATCGAGGGCCGGTCCGATTTCGTTGTTTGATTTTCCCTGCTCAATCAGCTGCAGGATTTCACGCTGACAAAGTCGAAAGACCATCGAAGGTCCACAGCGCCCGTCAACAGTAGTGAACTTGCACTAATGGCTTAGAGCCGAGCCCCATCCCTATACTTTGAATCAGTGGGCCGGGACGCGGTATAAGAGTTGTTTGCTCTGAATATCGTTGCCCGGCCTGGCATATGTAGATCCGACAGACTTCGAGGGGCAGTATCTTGGGCAGTAAAACCAGACCGAAAACATTGAAACTCAATCTCCTAAGCACAACGACATTGGCGCACATGCGCACCGGCATCGTTTCGGGATTGACCTTCTCGACTGTTCTATTTGGAGCAAGTTTCAATCCAGCGCTGGCGCAGACGCAATGTGTAACGACAGGCACTGGCAGTAACGCGATTACCGACTGCACGTTGGCTTCTGGCGCTGATAACTGGACATCTGCAAACGGAACGAATGGCGCTATCAACGGCGATCTGAGAGTGGGGACTGTCAACGGCGTGCAAGCCGACCTGCTGATATCGGGCATCAAAGCATACAGCAAGAACGGGTATATCGGCCAAGGCGGGAGCAAAGGCAATTCTTACTCCGGTGTCGTGACCGTTTCGGGACCCGGCGCCGAGTGGAATCTTACCGGAGGCGACCTCTACATAGGCGGTCTGGGCAATACGTATGGCAAAGGCAAGCTGATTATTGAAAATGGAGGCGTGGTAAACGCCAATTCTGTGCAATTGGCCACGGCGATTTTTGCTGGCTCTCAGGGTGCTCTCGTGGTTAAAGGTGAGGGTTCCATTCTCAACGCCGACGAACTTGTCGGGCTCTCCGGATATGACCGTATTGAGCCCAATCCGATTACGATTCTCGATAAGGGACAAATCGTCACCAACTCTGTTTCTTTGGGCAGGCAAGGCGGCGCAGCGCTTGTAAGTGGTGCTGGATCCCGGTGGCTGAATAGCGGTCATATGGCAAGCCGCAGTGGACTGGCCATCGAGAACGGTGGCGAGGTCAAAACCAAGTCGCTGCTTCTCGAATCATTCAGTAAGGTGACGGGCCAAGGGTCAGTGCTCCATGTCGACGAGGGGTTTGCCCAAGAAGCGGAATTTGGTGTGGGCGGCACCACCGTTTCAAATGGTGGTCGCGTCGAAGCGGCTAGCATTGCGATTAACAGAGGCTACTTCAATCTTGAGAGTGGTGGTCTCGTAACAACCAAGTCGATGAAGGTGAGTGATCTCGGCTCCCTGTCTGTCGCCGGTGAAGGCTCATTGCTCGATATTGACGGCAAGCTGACGGCCGAAGGTTTTGTGACCGTTTCGGATGGTGCTCTTCTGAAAACCAAGAGCGGGATGAGCCTCAATAGTGTTCTCTTTATCGGCGGCGGAGTCAAAGAAGACCAGGACGGAAATACCGTGCTGGCTGATGCGAAAGCAGCTGGCCAGATAAATCCGGAAACCGCCATCAAGTTCGTGAATGACCCTCTTTCCAATACCAAGCTGGTCTTCAACCATACAAACAGCGGATACCTGTTCTCAAACACGCTGACCGGCGGCGGTCAGATTGACGCCTATTCCGGCGAAACAATTGTGACAGGTGATCTTTCGCAGTTTTATACCGGGAATGGCGGTGATGGTACCATCAATGTTGATGGCAAGGACGCGAAACTCGTCATCAAGAGTAATTTGGACACAACCAATCTTGACACGGATGTGGGAGACGAAAGCAAATCCAAATTCGCTGTTAAAAGTGGTACGCTGATCATCGATGGCATTGTAGGGCGCACCTATAAAACCGTTGGTAGCGGAACAGAATTCACGCACTACAGTAACGATATTGAGGTTTGGGGAACCCAATCCAACAATGAATTTGACGATCGTGATCCAACCCTTTTCGGACGGCTTGGGGGTTCAGGTACCGTTGGTTCCGTTACGCTGGAGACGAATGCGCGAATTGCTCCAGGGAACAACTCGGCGGGAACGCTGACTGTCATGGGTGCGCTGGAGTTCAAGGACGGCTCGGTCTATGAGGCTGATGTCGCAGGCAACGGCACCAGCGATAAGATTGTCGTTAAGGATATCGGTCCCAATGCGATTATTGGACTTTTCCGGCCCAGTGGTGTCGCCCAAATCGGAAACAATGTGAACGTCGAGGTGAATGCCCTCGATTCTGCAACAAGCTATCAGAACGGCCAAACCTATACGATCCTGACGGTAGAGAAGGGTATTGATGGTCAATTTGCGCGAGCTGTGTCGAAATCAGCGTTTCTGGATGTGTCGCTGGATCAGAAGGAAAACCAGGTCGATCTGAAGATTGCGGTTAAAAGCACCGGACCAGGACCAGTTGACCCAGGCGGACCCACCGGACCCAAACCCGGTGACCCTGGACCTGGAGAACCTAAGCCAGGTGAACCTGGACCGGGTAACCCGAACCCCCGTCCGGTCAACCATGTATTCCAGACGGTCGCCAAGACGGACAATCAGTACAACACGGCAGGCGCCCTCGGCAGCCTTGCCCAGAGCGGTCCATCGCTGGCGCTGTACAACCGCATTGCAGTGCTGAGCGCTGCAGAGGCCCGCACGGCCTATGGTCGCTTGTCTGGTGAGGTGCATGCTTCGACCAAGACGGCACTGATCAATGACAGCCATCAGTTGCGCAATGCGGTCAATGACCGGATCCGGGCAGCCTTCGGTGATGTGGCTGCAGTGGATGTACCCGTCATGGGTTATGGCCCGGATGCCAAGGCACTTGCACCGGCGGATGTGCCTGTCATGGCGGCGTGGGGGCAGGCATTCGGCGTATGGAGCGAGACAAAGTCGAATGGCAATGCGTCAAAGCTCGACCAGTCGACTGGCGGCTTTGTCACCGGTTTTGATGCGGCTCTTGCCGAAAGCTGGCGGCTGGGTGTGATGGCAGGCTATAGCCGTTCGACCTTCGACGTGGATGCCCAGGGCTCCTCCGGCAACAGCGACAACTACCATGTCGGTGTCTATGGCGGCGGTCATTGGGGTGCGCTGTCCCTGCGCTCGGGTCTTGGCTACAGCTGGCATTCGATCGAAACTGCCCGCTCGGCAGCCTTCTCCGGGTTCGAGGAACATCTGAAAGCCGATTATGATGCGGCAACATTCCAGGCCTTTGGTGAAGTCGGTTACCGGATCGACACGAGCCGAGTCTCGTTCGAACCCTTTGCCAATCTGGCCCATGTCCGCGTGAAGACCGACGGCTTTACGGAAAAGGGCGGCATTGCCGGATTGACGGCCCGCAGCGATACAACCGACACGACCTTCACCACGCTGGGTCTGCGGGCATCGACGCCGTTCTCGCTAGGAGCAACGGATGTGGAGGCACGCGGCACACTCGGCTGGCAGCACGCCTATGGCGATATCACACCGGCCTCAACACTTGCCTTTGCCACAGGCAACGCCTTCTCGACCGCAGGCGTCCCGATTGCCGAGGATACGGCTCTGGTCGAGGCAGGCGTCGACTTCAGGCTCAGCCGCCAGGCGACACTGGGAGTGAGCTACACCGGCCAGTTCGGCTCCGGCCTGACCCAGAATGCCGTTGATGCAAAGCTCGGCGTGAAATTCTGATGAGAATGAAGCATCTGATCCATGGAGTGGCGGCAGGCATGCTTGCCGCCACTCCGCTCCATGCCCAGACAGACACAGTCAAGCCAACAGCCGCTCCCTCATCCCTAGCGGAAACCTATGACGACTGGAGTGTGAATTGCGGGGTCGAGGAAGCCGGCCGCCGTTGTGTCCTGGTGCAACAACAAATGCACAAGAACGGCCAACGAGTTCTGACACTCGAATTCACACCTGAAAGCGAAACGGGATTGAAGGGCAATCTCGCCCTGCCCTTTGGCCTTTATCTCGACAAGGGCGTCTCGTTCCGTATCGATGACAACCCGGCAGGCAAACCTTCGCGGTTCCGTACCTGCACACCGGCGGGCTGCATCGTTCCGCTTACTTTCACCGAAGCGACCACCAAGATACTGCGCAAGGGAAAGATACTGAACCTCGGGGCTTTCGCCAGCGATACTGAAAAGGACATTACCTTTCCGGTATCGCTCAAGGGTTTCGAAGCCGCCCTTAACAGAACAATAGAACTCCTGAAGCAGTAGGAAAGCCTAAGGGTTCAGGTAGGCCAGGACTTCGAGAGATCCCCGATAAATCATCTCCAGGGCGACATAGAGAATGATCGCAAGGCCGATATAGGCAATCCAGCGATGCCGTTGCAGCAGACGGGCAATGAAACTTGCCGCCAATCCCATCAAAGCGATGGACAGCACCAGCCCAAAAACAAGAACCGCAAGATGCTCGCGGGCGGCGCCTGCCACCGCCAGCACGTTGTCGAGAGACATCGACACATCCGCGATAACGATCTGCCATGCTGCCTGGGCAAACGTTTTGCGGGTCGTGCCTTCCTGATCTTCGGCCGTGTCGGAACCATCCGTGTCGCTTCCACCGCCATCATGCAGCTCCCGCCACATTTTCCAACACACCCAGAGCAGGAGAATGCCGCCGGCAAGAAGAAGCCCTATGATCTGCAGCATCTGGCTGGCGACCGTGGCAAAAATGATCCGAAGCACCGTTGCCGCGATGATACCAACGAGAATTGCCTTGTTGCGCTGCTCGCGCGGCAATCCAGATGCTGCGAGGCCAATGACAACCGCGTTGTCGCCGGCCAGAACCAGATCCATCATGACAACTTGGAAAAGGGTTGAAAGTGCCTCGGGAGTAAGGAGTTCGTTCATGCTGCCGTCCCATGTTTCTGCGCCGTGAGTCTAGCCCATAGACGTAATCAGGAACAACCTCGATCGGTTCCTTTTGTCTTCTGCGAAACGTTGATCAACCTTTCACAGCGCCGGATGTCAACCCGGCAACGATCTTCCGCTGGAAGATCAGCACAAGAATGAGCAGAGGCAATGTGACTGTCACCGATGCCGCCATGATCTGCCCGAACGGATATTCGTATCGGCTGCTGCCGGTCAGCAAACCAATGGCAACCGGGACTGTCCGGTTCTCATCGGTCAGAATGAACGTCAGCGCGAAGAGGAACTCATTCCATGCCAGAATGAAAGCCAGCAACCCTGTGCTCGCAATGGCTGGTCCCATCAGCGGTAACAGCACGTGCGTGAGAATCCTCATCCGGGAACATCCGTCGACAAGGGCAGCCTCTTCAAGCTCGACCGGCAAATCACGAATGAAACTCGTCAGGACCCAGGTCGTAAAGGGCAGGATCAGCAAGAGGTAGGAAAAGATGAGCGCTGCGGGGCGATTGTAAAACCCAAGCCAGCCAATCACTTCGAACATGCCGGAAAGAACAACCACCTGCGGAAACACGGATATCATAAGGACGCAAATGAGAACGATCCGGCTTAATTTGAAATGCAGACGCCCGAGCGCATAGGCCGCAAGAAGACTGATGACCAGAGAGAGAATGCTACTGGAAACCGCAACAATGGCCGAATTGACGATCGCTCCCATGAAGATGGGATTGTTGAACAGACTGATGTAATTGCTGAAATCCAGCGATGGCACCAGACTGAAACTGTAGAGGTTCTCGCGGGTTTTGGTCGAGGAGATGATCGCCCAATAATAGGGAAACAGCATATACACGAGGACCAGCGCTACCCCCAGATAGAGGCCGATCCGTTTCACGGTTCTCAATCTGCGATATGTTCTGTTCGAATAGCGTTGTGATGTTTGGGTCATGGGCTGCATCTACGCCGTGTTCCGGTCGAGCCGCAGCAGGCTGACGATCAGGATGGCAACAAGCCCGACGATCAGAAACACCCACGTCGAAGCGGCCGAACCAACGCCGAGATCCTGAAAACCGATGAGCTGATCGCGCGCATATATCGACATCGTCATCGCTTTTTCATTGTTGGCGGCAATCACATAGCTCAAATCAAACATGCGCAGGGCATCAAGTGTCCGGAAAAGAACCGCAACGCCGATTGCGGGCGCGGCCAGTGGCAGGGTTATCGACCACAACCGCTTCCAGGCCGGTACGCCCGACACTTCGGCTGCCTCATAGATCTCCTCCGGGATAAGCTGCAATCCGGCAAGAATGAGCAACACCATAAAGGGCGTCGTGACCCAAATATCGATGAAGATGACCGTTCCAAGGATCAGGGATGAATCGGCGGTCCAGGCGATGCCTTTGTCCAGAAACCCCAGCCAGATAAATGCTTTGTTGATCAGACCGAATTGATCGTTGAGCATCCATTCCCAGATCTTGGCGGAGACAACCATCGGCATTGCCCAAGGCACGAGAATGGCTGCGCGCACCAGACCGCGGCCGGCGAATGCACGGTGCAGTAGAAGCGCTATGGCGAAGCCAAGCACTGTCTCGAAGCTGACGGATAGGACAGTGAAGATCATGGTGTTTTTCACCGCGCCCCAGAAAACCGGGTCTTCCACGACGGTGACAAAGTTTTCCAGACCGACAAAGCTGTACTCGGACGGATTATCCAGAAAGGCATTGGTGAAGGAAAAATACACGTTGCGTGCGAGCGGCCAGACCGCAACAGCCGCCAGTGCCACCAGAAGGGGCACGAGAAAAAGCCATGCTGTCCTTGTCTCCCGGTTGTGCATTGGCATTCCGGTCCTCAACTGCGTACAGCCGCAACGGGACCGCGCGCCGCGGCGGCATCGACGCGTGTTCCGGCCTCATCGAAGAGATAGAGATCCTTGATCTGCCAGCCCAATCCAACGGGCTCGCCCGGAACATATCGCGAAAGAGGTTCCGTTGAACGGACCGTCCAAATCAGATCCCCGGATATGCGGACGTGAGCGATATGTTCGTAACCGAGATCTTCCCCCCTTTCGAAGGTGCCGCGTATGGATTGCGGAGTTCCGGCCTCGACAATTCTCAGCGCCTCTGGACGCAGCCCGAGTGTTGCCGGATTGGAATTTCCGGTGTTGCTGATTGCAAAACTGAAACCGGGCGGGCCCTGCAAAATGCCGGAAGACACATCGACGCTGATCGGAGCGAAATTCATGCGCGGACTTCCAAGGAAACCAGCGACAAATCGGTTTGCTGGCCGGTCATAAAGCTCACGCGGAGTCCCGACCTGTTCGATACGGCCATGATTGAGAATGACGATCCTGTCGGCCAAAGTCATGGCCTCGGTTTGATCATGTGTAACATAGATCATGGTGGTCCCGATCTCGGCATGCAGCTTGGCGATTTCGAACCGCATTTCCATGCGCAGATCGGCATCAAGGTTTGACAGCGGCTCGTCGAACAGGAACAGCTGCGGCTGGCTGACAAGCGCACGTCCGATAGCGACACGCTGACGTTGGCCACCGGAGAGTTGTTTCGGCCTCCGGTCTAGCAGGTGCCCAATCTTCAGCATGTCGGCCACTTTCATGAGGCGCTGACGAATTTCAGCCTTCGCCATGCGCGCGGTTTCGAGCGCAAAACTGATGTTTCGCGCTACGTTCATATGTGGATAGAGCGCATAGGACTGAAAGACGAAGGCAATGCCCCTTTTCGATGCGGGAACATCGGTCACCAGCTCTCCGCCGATAAAGACATCGCCATTGGAAACGGGCACCAGACCGGCAATCGTGCGCAACAGTGTGGATTTACCGCAGCCGGAAGGGCCGACGAAAACAATGAATTCACCATCTTCAATCGTCAGGTCAATCGACTGCAGCACATCGAATGCACCGAAGCTCTTGCTCACTTCCTTGAGAGTGACGGATGCCATTTCGCTGTCCCCGGATATTCGTCGGCCACTGTTTCGCGATGATTGTCGGCCCACCGCATGCAGCAGGCCGACGATGACAACCTAGTTGGCCTTCACGTCGCGCTTCAGCCGCTTCTCAAGCTGCGCCAATTCTGCCTCGATATCACCAGTTCCCGAAATGATATCATGAACAGAGCGGTAGAAAGAACGGGAGACGCGATTGTAATCCTTGCCCGTAACTGCCGATGGACGCGCTACGGATTCTTCAAATGCGCTTTTGGCCATGGGCAGGAAGGGAATTTTGGCAAGGACGTCGGCATCGGTGTAAAGCGCTTCAACCGTTGGGTTATAACCGCCCTTAATCGCCCGCATCTTCTGGTCCTCAAGACCAACCATGTAGCGCAGGAGATCCGCAGCCTTTTCCTTTTTTGTCGAATATTTGGAAACGGCAAGATAGGCGGTCCCAAGTGTGCCGCTGGATTTCTGACCTTCCGCTCCAACAGGGAGAGCAGACACGCCGACCTTGCCTACAAGTTTGCCACCGTCCGCTTGCGACGTGCCCCAGACATAGGGCCAATTGCGATGAAACACTGCATTGCCGCTTTCGAACAATGCCCGCGAGCTTTCCTCGTCATAGTTGAGCACACCCTTTGGAGAAATAGTATCGATCCATGCCCTCGCCCGTTTCAGCGCGGCGACGGTCTGAGGATTGTTGACCGTAACAGCGCCCTTGTCGGACAGAATTGTTCCGCCGCCGCCGGAGGCCATCCACTCGATGGCATCACACGTAAGTCCTTCATAGCTGCGGCCTTGCCAGGAATAACCCCACATATCCGCATTGCCTGCCTTGCGCTCGCTGTCCTGGATCTCCTTGGCCGTCGTCGTCAGCTCGTCCCATGTCTTCGGCGCTTGCTTGCCGTATTTTTCCAGGAGATCCTTCCGGTAGAACATCAAACCCGTATCGATGTAGAATGGCATGGCAATCAGCTTTCCATCGATGCGGGCTGCATCGACAGCTGATGCGAAGTGGGCTTTCACTTCAGCTTCAGGAACAAGTTTGCTGATGTCTTCGAAATGATCCTTCATCATGCCAAGCCAGATGACATCGACATAGAGCAAATCGACATCGGGGGAATTCGAAGCAAACAACTGCTGATAGATTGGAATGGCGTCGTCAAGGTTCTGCGGCGTGCGGTTGATCTTGACTTCATTGCCGGATGATTTTGCCCATTTCTGCGCGCCCTCCTCGCACAGTTCATAATCCGTCGCCGAGCAGAACATGGAGATTGTCTCGGCCTTTGCGGGAAATGCCATCGTCATTGCCAGGATTGCGAGACCTGCGAGTAACTTCAATTTATGTTTCATGATCGTTCCCTGATTTTCTTGTTTATTGAAGTGAACTAGATCGCGGCTTGATACCGTCGATATCGGTGGAGATCGGAATGAAAAGGTAAATTCCGGCCGCCGTAGCCGGTCACAGCCCGCGAGCCGCAGATCACCGCGACGTCGAGTGCGGAATAGAAATCCGGTTCATGCAATAACCCATGCACGAACCCTGCATTGAAACTATCGCCAGCGCCGGTGGTATCAAAGACGTCTACCGCCAGTGCCGGAACGTGGTAGCTTCGCCCTTTTTCCGACGCGATTGCACCGTCCGCACCGCACTTGATCACAACAGTGGGACAATATTGCGCAAGGACAGTCAGCGCGGTTTTGATGTCGGTTTCACCGGTCACCGCCTTTGCCTCGCTCTCATTCGGCAGGAATACGTCAATCTGCCGAAGGGCTTCAATCAAACCCGGCGCTGACAGGTCTATTTCAATGTGCTGACAATCGGAAACCACCTTGATCCCGAGACGCCGCGCCGCATCAACGAGGGCAAGGCGCTCCGGATCTAGCGAAAATCCCTGTAGGAGCAGAATTTGAGGCCGGATACGCTCCAGGTCCGCAGGAACGGGGCTCGGATCACGGTCCTCGCTATAACTGATGAAGCCCCGATCGTGGGTGAAGGAGAAGGCGGAACTGAGACGGCGCCACGGTTTCTGGAAATGTATGAAAAGCCCTTCGTCAATACCTTCACGCCGTGCCTCCTCAATGATCATCTGGCTGAATACATCGTTGCCGAATGCGCACCACCAGCCCACTTTTGTGCCAAGCCTCGACAGCGCCAAAGCCGTCGAAAACGCGGCACCGGGAACCCATTCGAATTCCTTGGCCCACAGGTCAGCGCCAATCTTCGGTATGTCAGGCAGTCCGCGAAAGATCAGGTCGAAGTAATATTCCCCGACAACCATCACGTCATAGTGCACGTCCGATGCGGGGGTCACTTCCATTCTCCCGCATACTGGGCATGCGCGGCGAGATATTCATCGACCAGCGGCACTGCACGGGAGTAGGACAGGACGAGCGGATGCGCCATCAATGCCTCGACTGCGACGTCACGGCTTCGCTCCCGGATAGCCTTGACCGCAAGACGTTCGTATCGCTTCACATTTTGAACAAGCTGGAACTGTGCTTCAGGCATTGCGCCAGTTTTCAGCGGCCTAATTCCGGATTTGTCGACCACGCAGCTCACCTCCACCACATCATCGGCACGCAGTCCATCGATAGCGCCTTCATTGCGGACATTCAGCCCGCTATAGCAAGGTTTACCTGTCTGCAGCGCATCGATGAGATTGAGCGCCACTCCGGCATACCCCTCGCCTTCTTCACCATGGCCTGCCTGCGCAGGAGCATCCGTCAGATGATCCGCCTCTTCCATAGAGGGGGCATTATCGAGCGCGTAATGCATGTAGGTGGCACTGCGCCGACGCTCATAAGCATAATAGCGCGCCAGCGCTTCATCGGCACTCGTTTCAAGATTGATTGTCCCAAGCGTTGCCATAAGCGCCTTGTTGAGATCCTTGACCTCTTCGCCGCGGGTGCGTTCGTCCGCATTCAGGGCAGCAACCGCCTTCTCGGCATAATAGTAATAGTAGAGATACTCGTTGATCCAGTTGCGTTGATGCCGGATCAATTTCGTGTCGAACATGCGTTGCGAGGTCGCATTCAGGAAATTGTCATCATCGAGAAGCGGCTGCAGCACCTCTTCACCATTGATTTTTGCACTGCGTGTGAACGAGAGATGATTCAGCCCGGCAACTTCCGCATGCACGTCATTTTGAGGAACCTTGAACCATCGCGCCAGCGCCTCCTGAGCACCGTTCGCGCCGTCACATATGCCGATCGTGCGGTGATAACCTTCATCCTGGAGCGCCTGAGCGACAAGACCAGCGGGATTGGTGAAGTTGAAAAGCCAGGCATCGGGACTGACTTTCTTCAACAATTCCGCATATTTCAGAATGACCGGGATACTGCGCAAGGCCATGGCGAACCCGCCGGGACCCGTGGTTTCCTGCCCGAGCACGCCGTGGGAAAGTGCAATCCGCTCATCCTTGATGCGGCCTTCCTCATCGCCGGGCCGCACTGTTGTTACAACATAGTTTGCACCTTCCAGCGCCCTCTCGGCATCGCGCGTCATGGAAATTTTCACCGGCGACTGGTTGCGCCGCGCCAGTTCCTGACTGATCCGGCCGAAGAGTTCGAGCTTTGTCTCGTTGATGTCCTGCAGGCAGATTTCCGTCAGGCCGCTTCTTTCCGCACGCCGAAGAGCGGACCCCACAAACAAGGGTGCACGAACCCCGCCACCACCAACCAACGCAAGCTTCATCGATTGCTCCAATGCTTCAATTATGGTATCGGTACTGGTTATAACCAGTTATGTCAATCAAGCCATGACAACAATTTCAGACTTGGATTCCCGATGCTCGAACCGGCATTCACAGGCAAATTTCCCGATAGCTTGTATTGAATTGGCGAAGGTGCAATCTGAATGGCCGATATTGAAATCGCAGAAAGCAAAGAATCGAGATGGCAATGAAAGCGCCGCCCGGTGGCACCCTGATAGACCGCAATCATCCGGAGCCGCTTTACGTTCAGTTGCGCATCATCCTGAAATCCATGATCGACAACAGAGAGTTGCAGCTGAATGACAAGCTGCCCTCCGAGCGCGAGCTCGTGGAAATCTATGGCGTCAGCCGGATTACCGTTCGGCAGGCCATAAAGGATCTGGAGAATCTCGGCTTTCTCCAGACGCGCGCCGGAAAAGGTATCTACGTCAGCGAACCGAAACCCACATACGAAATTGAGATTGTCCGCAGCTTTACCGAAACCGCTGAAGCAAACAACCGCAAACCGGGTATGCGACTGCTGACCGGTGCTGTCATTCAGGCTGATCTGGAGATTACACGCCCGCTTTCGCTGCCTGCCGGGTCGAATGTAATCTTCCTGGAACGGCTGCGTTTTCTGGATGATCTGCCCGTGGTGGTGCAGCGGGACTGGTTTGCCGAAGCAATCGCGCCCGGAATTCTCGATATCGACTGGAACAATGAAAACAGATCACTCTATGCGGAGTTCAACAACCGGTACGGGGTCATACCTACCCGTGGGCAATCAACCCTCAGTGCACGGCTTGCATCCGAACAAGAGGCAAAATTGTTGCAACTGGATCTACCCGCAGCCGTCCTCACGCTGGATCAGATCGCCTACGACAATGAGTATCGGCCGGTCAATGTCAGCTCCATGGCCTATCATCCAGTACGCTATCCGCTCTCCCTGACACAATCGCGGCGCAGGGTGTGAGCTGGACAAAAGTCCCGATCATGGGCTTTGCAGAACAGGCAGCTACGGCTTTTGCGCGGGTTGCGCGGCGGTATTTGCACCAGTCTGCGGGATGTTCGCACGGTTCGGAGTGAGCGTGCCCAGAAAAATGGCAATACCGGCTATCATGACCATAGGCAGGAAGATGATTGCCAGTCGCACCGGCCCGAATGAACGTTCGGCCAACTGGTCCGCCGGAACCGCTCGTGCCTTAAAGTATCCGACAAGCGCTGCAACCAGCATGGTTCCAAAAACCCCGCCCAGGATCAGACCTGTCAATTCGGGGCCAAGGGGAACGGGATTTGCTGTGATTATCCTCAAGCATGTCCCGATAAATCCAAGACCAAAGCCGATACCGATGTAGCGAATGATAATTTCCGTGCGGCGTCTCATTCGGATTCGATCTCCCTTGTTGCAAGCAGGCTCCGGGCACGTTCAGTCAACAGGCACCCTTTGTCCTGCAATATTGCAAGAGCCTCGGCAGCATTCTGCCGGCTGGCTGTGTTTGCTGCAAATGTGCGCATGGATGTTCGAAACTCAAATACAATATTCACGGTACCAATTGCCGTGCGCAGGTCAACCGAAGACACCTCCGTGTAAGGCCGTCGTTTCGCACGGATCACCCTGTATTCCAGATCACTCTCATGCAGCACCAGCAAGGGCGCAATCGACGAACTGCTGCTGGCAACCCAGGGTATGAATTTCCAGCCGCCGAAAGCTGCCACCAAAGGGACGTTGATTCCGCCATCCGGACGTTTCGTCAGACCCTGACTCTGCACCTGCCGCTGTTTGGCACGAAACACAGCAAACAAGAGCCAGAAAGTCAGGCCAACCCCAAGAGCCGCCACGAAGATAAATAGAACAGGCAAGTATGATGGCATATTCATATGGCCGTCCCGCATTGCCATAACCACCACATGTGACGGTCCGCCAACAACTTCTCACTCGGGAAAGGGGCAGAGGAACAGTTCATGCAAGCCTCAGCGGCATGGTGAGCAAAGCCCGAAACCGTGATGGCGATACAGGGCCTGCCACCAAAGTTCCCGATTGGGGGAAGCGCGTCTGTATGCGATGGGCAACGTTGGAAAGGCCGATACCAAGCCCAGTCCTGTCAGGGATGTTTACCTTATCACTGGCTTTGGAATCATTCTCGACCAGCAGCTTCAACGATTGTCCTTCGCGGAAAGCGCTGATGACAATCTCCAGATTCCCGGATGAGTAACCCAACCCGTGCTTCACGGCATTCTCAACCAAAGGCTGCAATATCAAGCTGGGAACGAGTGCTCCTTCAAGTTCGTGAGGAACGTGAAGTGTCACGTTCATCCGGTCCGAAAAACGTTCGCTCTCGACTTTGAGATAGGCTGCCTGCAGCGCGAGTTCATCGGCAAGCGGCAGATCGCGCAACGGATCAAGCTCGAGTGTGCTGCGCAGAAATGACGAGAGTGACATGATCATCCGGCTTGCGCTCGCCGGTGCTCCCTCTTCGATCAGTCCAACGACCGAATTCAGCGTGTTAAAGAGGAAATGCGGGTTAATCTGATAATGCAGTGCTTGCATTTTTGCATTCAGAGCCTCTTCACGGGATGCTGCCAACCGGCGCTCATGTGCACGTATCTCAAGGTTGTACAAATACGCGACAAAAAAACTGGACCACCCAAAGAACAACGAAAGACCATAGAAGAGCGTATAACAGAAATTTGCCAAATTATATTCGATGGCAAGCGATGGATGAACAGCGTTATATAAATAATAATCCAAAACAGATGTGAGCGTTGAGGAAAGTATAGACAGAACAAAGCATATAAATACCTGAATAATCAGGTTTATATTCCTCATATAGGCAATTATATACGTGACGATCAATGTCAGAATAATTGACAGCAAAGAAACCACTGCCTTTATTGGAATATACTCCCATGGACTGACGCCCAGAATGGTCCAAAGGAGGCAGCAAATCATAAACTCCGCCGCCCAGAAGCCGGAAACAAGCAGGAGCGTCATGCGAAAAATTTCCAGTGCACTCCGGTCTATATCTAAATTTTTCATGTCCCGATCTCGAGGTTCGTAGCGGACCTGCGCCGGGGTCAGACCCCTAATGATCACACCCCTGGCTGTGTATCATAAAATGCGTCGACTGAGGCACCACGCGTATTTACGCACTATTGGATAGGAACTGATAGTCGACCAATGCGGGAGACGACGGGACAATCCGCGAACTTCAGACCGAACTATGCGTGGCTGTCAAATCCCGCAAGAACCGCCTTTGCGGCGGCGGCTGATCTTGAGCTTACACTCAAAACACGCAGGAGCGCCGATACATGGATGCTTACCGTGTACGGTGAAATATCCAATTTCCGGCCAATTTCCTTGTTGGTTTTTCCTTCTGCAATCAAACGCAGGACCTCACGTTGCCGTGCTGTGAGAAAAGAAAAATCAGTTCGACGGCTGCTGGCAGACGACATCACCGACGATGATCGTTTGATGACAAACTCGCCGTCTTCGATACTGCGGATCGCAGCGCTCACTTCATCAGGCATCACCGCTTTGCTGATGAAGCCGTTCGCTCCCATGCCTACAATCCGATCGATTGTGGCTGTATCATCAAGCATTGACAGAATGATTATCGAGGAATGTCTGAATTCCTGCCGTAACTCCACAATTGACTTGGCAGGATCGAGACCAGGGAAAACCCAGTCAAGAATGAATGTATTTGGCGCCGGTCCGGTGCGAGCCAAAGCCAGCATTTCATCGAAGGTGCCCGCTTCCTGCACTTCGGCAAACGGATAAAGACGCTGAACGATACGGCACAATCCTTCGCGAAACAGTGGATGATCATCCGCTATAATCGTTCGACTTTTTTCTGACCGTTCCGTCACTTTTATTCCACAGGCAATGGGGCTTCTATCAAGAGCTGAAATGCCCTTCGTATTGGCGCGAGATAGCACCACACACAAAGCGCTACAGCAAACCCAAAACCCGAGGAATTCACCTTTCTACGAACGACATCGTCGCCGGACGAAGCGCTTGGCTTTTCTACGAACTGCTGGTTTTGATCGACGAGTGGTTCTCGACAGAGAGGACGCGTTAGAAGATAAAGAGCATATGGGACAAGTGAGCGATGCAAAGCAGTCAGATGGCGGGTTCTATGGTGCCAACATACGCCGTGCCACGCTTTGGCTGGGTATTTTTTACTGGTCAACCGAGTTCATCATAAGCAGCATATTGTGGGGAATTCTCGGCGTCGACCCCCTCGAATCAGCTATAGGCAAACTCGTTTTGATGCTGTTCAGCATCGGCATGACGTTCGCGATTTCATTCATCATCTACCGGCTGCACAATGTGCATCTGGCGGTCAAAATCATAACCTGTTTCACTTTGGCCCTCGTTGCAGCAGTGATCAACGCCTACATCGATTTCATCATCTACTCCATCTATATGTTGCCTCAAACGGCCGAGTTCAACTGGACCAACTTTGGATACACACTTGTTTATGGCATGTCCGTTTTTCTCGGCTGGTCCTGCCTCTTCGTCGCCCTGCTTTATAGTTTCGAAATAAGGGAAAACGAGCGGCGACTGGCAGCGTCTCGTGAGGAGGCCCTGTCAGCCCAGATGCGGGCGCTGCGCTATCAGGTAAACCCACATTTCCTTTTCAACACGCTCAATTCGATTGCAGGCCTCGTTGAAGAAGGAAATACGGCGGGCGCAGGTCGCATGGTCTTGTCCCTTTCCTCGTTCTTGCGTACCACCCTCGAGCTTGATCCCGTCAATGACGTAAGACTGGCTGAAGAGCTGACATTGCAAACCGGCTATTTGAATATCGAGGGTGAACGCTTTTCGGATCGCATGAGGGTACGTGTCGATGTGGCACAGGAGCTGGAGAATGCGCTCGTGCCTAGCCTCATCCTTCAGCCGCTCATCGAAAATGCCGTCAAGCATGGCGTCAGCGGCAAGCCCGGCATGGTCGAGATTCTGATCACTGCCGGTCGCGTTGGCGAAGTCTTGAACCTCTCCGTCGAGAATGATGTCTCTGATGCGCCGAACCCGCGCCGGATGCAAGGTATGGGTATCGGCCTGAAAAACGTGGCCCATCGCATGGAAACACGCTTTCCGGGTGCAGGTTCATGTATAGCAGGATATATCACCCCAAGCCGTTTCAAAGCCTCCCTGACAATGCCTTTGAGGCTCGCATGAAGGACCTCTCGGTACTTATCGTTGACGATGAACCATTGGCGCGCCGGCGGCTGGTTCGCATGCTGGAAGCCGTGCAGGGATTTCGCACAATAGGAGAGGCTGGCGACGTCCGTCAGGCTTACAGCCGTGCCAGGGAATTATCGCCCGATATCATGCTGCTCGATATTCAGATGCCAGGCGGCAGCGGGTTCGATGTGCTGGACCAACTGGGAAAAGATGTGCCTGTTGTTATCTTAGTGACAGCATTTGATCACCACGCCCTTCGGGCTTTCGACGCAAGCGCCGTTGATTATGTTACCAAACCCATTGAGCCATCCCGGTTGCATTCCGCTTTGGCTCGCGCCCGTCTGGCCGTGGAGGCACGCAATGGTGTCGAACGTGTCGAAGAACTTCAGGAAACAATTCTTGCCTTGCGCCTGGCCTTGCGCAAAGACCAGGCGCGGCAGACTGATCTTTGGCTCAAGCACCAAGGCGACGCCATCCGGCTTCCGCTGGACAAGATAAACTGGATCGAAGCGGACCGGGATTACGTCCGCATTCACACCAGCGATCGATATTTTCTCCACCATGAAAGCCTCGCATCGATGGAACGACGGCTTGATCCCACCGAATTCATGCGCATTCATCGCGGGGCGATTGTGCGCCGGAGCTGCATTGCCAGATTGAAGCAAGCGCCCTTCTCGGCATTGATTGCGGTTTTGGCCGACGGCAGCGAAATTCGTGTCGGCCGGACATACTCAAGAACAGTTCGCATGTTTACCGGCGTCTGATCGTCATGATGGAGCGTCAAACGCTAGCTTGTTCTTTTGAGGCAGCGACGGAAATGCAAGTGCGATAGCCGCCGCTCCAAGCCCAACCAGCGCCGATCCGATGAACAGCCACGAATAATTGTGGAACGTGTCAAATATCCAGCCACCGATAAGCGGTCCGAATGCCATGCCGATACTGGAGAGCATTGTTGCAGCGCCAAACACCGTCCCTATGATACGAGGGCCGAAATACTCTCGGGCCAATACCGCATAGAGGGGCATTACGCCGCCGTAGGCGCTGCCAAAAATAACCGCGAGGGTATAGAACTCGCCCAGCTGGCTGACAAACAGATATGCGGAAAGGGCGACCGCCTGTACGAGCAGCCCTGCAATCAGAACAGGTTTCACACCAATCCTGTCAGCAAGTCCGCCATAGAGCAGGCGTCCCCCAAGACCGGCCAGTCCCTCGACGCTGTAGATGCTGACGGCAGCCATCGGAGCAATGCCGCAGATGGTGGCGTAACTCACCATGTGGAAGATCGGTCCGGAATGGGCGGCACAACAGGCGAAGAACGTAAAGCCTAGGACGAGAAATTGCGGCGACCGGAACACGCTGGACAGCGAAGGTGTCACATTCCCTGAAGAGGAGGCAATCCCGGGATCGTCAACTTCTGCCGGCGCCCGGCGCACAAGCAGTGCCGCGGGCAAAAGCAGCACCCAGGCCGAAACACCGATGATGAACATGGCGGTTCGCCAGTCATACGCAGTAATGAGCCAGCGCGCGAACGGGGAAATGGTCATTGGCGCAACGCCCATACCGGCCGATACGAGGGAGACTGCCAGGCTTCTGTTCGTATCAAACCAAGCAGTCGTAGCCGCAATCATAGGTGCAAAGAATGTGCTCGCGGCCAGACCAACAAGGATGCCATAGGTCAATTGAAACTGCAGAAGCGAACTGGCGCGGCTTGCCAGCACAAGCGCAAGCCCCAGCAGGACTGCCCCGATGAGAACAACAATGCGGGGACCAAAGCGATCACTTGCGGCGCCCCACAGGAAACCGCCAATCCCCATGACGATGAAGTTGAGGGTCATCGCGCTGGAGATACCGACGTGTGACCAGCCGGTATCCGACGCGATCGGCTCCTGAAAGATTGCCAGCGAGAACATTGCTCCGAGAGCAACGCATGTCATCAAGGCGCCGGCAGCAACGATAATCCAACGATAGGAAATGCTCATGTTCATGCAACTCCTCATTACATTGATCAAAGAGAGCACATAGACCTGTGCGATCGTGTGCCCCTTGAATCTAAGGACGTTTGAACTGCCGCGATTTCGACAATGGTACTGAATTTTTTTTGCAAATACTGCAAAATAGCAGGCAACAGGCTTTTGGCAGCCTCGGTGGCGCCACTCTTTCAGAACAGTCATCCCAGCCTCCATGCCGCATTTTGCGGCCAAGGCTGGGATGACGACAGTGATGTCTGCTTATTTCAGAAACAACCCAACCCCCGGTGCCAGCGGGAGTCCGACTTCGATCCAAAACACGAGAAAGGCTGTCCAGGCAACGAGGAAGCCGACCGAGATCGGCAAGGTCATTGCCGCAAGCGTTCCGATGCCGACATCCTTTCGATAGCGCTGCAAAAACGCGAGGCACACCGCAAAATAGGGACTCATCGGCGAGATGACATTGGTGGCTGAATCCGAGATACGGAAGGCCGCCTGCACCAATGCCGGCTCCATTCCGACGAGCATCATCATCGGAACGAAAATCGGCGCCATGAGCGACCACTGGGCCGAGCCTGATGTGATGAAGATGCTCATGATGGTCGCCAGCAGGATGAATGCAAGAACAAGCGGCGTGCCGCCGAAGCCGCTGGCATCAAGCAGATGCGAACCGCTGATGGCAATCCACTCGCCAAGGTTGGTCCATTTGAACCACGCCAGGAACTGCGAGATGGCGAAGAACAGCACCAGCGTCGGTGCCAGTTCCTTCACCGAGTCGGTCATGAAGCCAATGCCGTCGCGCGCGCTTTTGATCTTGCCGACAGCCACACCATAGATCCAGCCAAGCAGCAGGAAGAAAGCCGCCAGAATGGCTACGACACTCTCCAGCAGCGGCGAAGGCACCAGTCCACCCGTTTCATTGCGCAAGGGTGATCCGGCAGGCAGCACAGCCACTACAATGACCGCAGCAAAAGCCAGTGCTGCCCAACCGACACGCTTCAGGCCGCGTGTTTCCACCTCGCCTATCGGCTGCAGATCCAACGCGACATCACCCGTGTATTTCCCGGCCATCGGCTCCACGATGCGTTCGATGACCAAGGTTCCCACAATCGACAGCAGCAAAGCAGAACAGGCAATGAAATAGTAGTTGTCGAGCGGTGAAACGTAGGCCTTCGCATCAATCGTGTGCGCCGCGCTGGTGGTAATACCAGAGAGAATGACATCGACCGGCGTAATCAACAGGCTGGCATCATAGCCGGCGCCTACCGCCACATAGCCGGTAACCGCGCCCACCAGGGGATTGCGGCCGACAGCCTGAAAAATCATCGCGGAAAGAGGGATCAGGACGATATAGGCTGCATCGGATGCAACGTGGCTGCACATGCCCACAAGGAAGATGACAAAAGTGGTCAAATGCCTTGGAGCCTTCATGACGCTGACCTGCATCAGGCTGGCGATCAGGCCAGCGCGATCGGCAACGCCAATAGCCAGCATGATGACCAGAATCACGCCGAGCGGCGGGAAATTGATGTAGTTCTTGGCCAGTGAAGTCAGGGCGAAAACAAGCCCATCTCCGGAAATCAGGCTCTGGACAAAGATTTCCTTACCGGTTTTCGGATTGACCCCGGCGGCGCCGTTGAGAGCCATCAGCCAGGAGACAACAGCAACAACAACGCAGAGGATCAGAAATAGAATAAAGGGATGGGGAAGCCGGTTGCCGGCCCGTTCAATGACATTGAGCAAACGTTGCATGGATCTGGATACCCTTAAACGGCTAGTTGGAAACAGCGTGACCAAGACGGCGTTCGGCAATGGCGAGAAACATTCCGGCAGCGACCGGCAGGATCTCGTCACGGTAGTTGTAAAGCGGATGGTGCAGGTAGGCTCCATCTTCTCCATTACCGACAAAGAAGAAGCAACCCGGCACCCGCTCCAGATAGAAGGCGAAATCCTCGGCGCCCATCGTCGGGAGGGTATCTATCCTGCCTGCCTGATCCGCGCCGTAGATCTCGATGGCCGTAGCAACCGTGAAATCAGTCTCGTCCGCATTGTTGACAACAGGCGGAATACGCATCTGCTGTTCAACCGTCGCAACGGCACCGTGAGCCTCACAAATCTGTGCGACAACGCGGCGCAACTCCCGGTCTATGAGCTCGTAAGCTGCCGGCGATCCGTCACGGGTGTTGATTGATAATTTTGCAGCCACGGGAATAATGTTGTGACTGTTGCCACCATGGAATTGGGTCACTGTCACAACACCTGATTCCAGGGGGGACAGACGCCGGGAGATAACGCTCTGCAGCCCCTGCACCACCGCCGTGCCGACAAAAATCGGATCAATCGCCAGATCGGGCCGCGATGCATGCCCGCCTTTACCAGAGATCGTCACGTCATAGAGCGTACTGCCGCCCATGGCAGGTCCAGTCTTGGCGAAAACGCGGCCGAGCGGATATCCCGGACGATTGTGATAACCATAAATGGCGTCGACACCGTTCAGCGCCCCAGCTTCTATCATGCGGGCAGCACCGAGGCCGCCCTCTTCGGCGGGCTGAAACAGCAGTTTCACCTGACCGCAGAGCCGGTCATGAATTCCGGCGAGCCCCCTGGCCGCCAGCAGAAGCGATGCAGTGTGCCCGTCATGCCCGCACGCGTGCATCTTGCCCGGATTGCGCGAGGCATAGAGCAGGCCCGTTTCTTCAACAATCGGCAACGCATCCATGTCGGCACGAAATGCGATAGTCGGGCCCGGACGTCCCGTATCGAGCACTGCAACAACCCCGGTTTCCGCCAAGCCGGTGGTGACCGCATAACCCAGATCACGCAGCCGCGTTGCCACCAGATCAGCGGTTGCGTGTTCTTCGTACTTGAGTTCCGGATTCGCGTGTAAATGCTGGCGTGTTGATGTTGCCTCTGCAACAGCCTCGGCCGAAAAGACGGTCATGGCTTCCTCCTGTTTTTGAATTGGTAGTTCCCTGTGCCGGATACATGCAGTTCCGGTTTTTTTCGTTGATACCAACAGCAGTTTGATGCCACAATCGCTTTAATTCGCACAAATCATTGCCGAAACGGCAAGGCAAGGTCTCTCATGCAAAGCACCGGGCTGCGCTATTTCCTGGAAGTTGCCCGATCTGGCTCCATCGCCGATGCGTCGGTTCGTCTGAATGTTGCCGGTTCGGCCATCAGCAGGCAGATAGCCAAACTTGAGCGGGAACTGGGTGTCGAACTTTTCGAGCGAAGGCCAAGGGGAATGGTTCCAAGCGCGGCAGGAGAAGTACTGGCCGCCCATGCCCGTCGAACCACACTCGATGCGGAGCGGGTGATTACCGATATCCGCGAATTGCAGGGGCCGCATCGAGGCTTCGTACGGCTTGCCAGTTATGAGGGTTTTGCCGTCGATATTCTGCCCGAGGCGATAGCCAAGTTCCGGAGAGAGTATCCGGGGGTGCGCTTCCATCTTTGGGTCGGCAGTTCAATAGAGATTGTCCGCCTGATCCACGATGGCGAGGCAGATATCGGCACGACATTCAATTATGCACCGCCGCGCGGTGTCAAGATCGAACAAATCATCCGCCGGCCAATGCACGCGCTGATTCCACGCCATCATCCGCTTGCGGGCCACATGAGCGTGACGATGGCCGAAACCCTGCCCTATGCCGTTGCCCTGCCTGATAAAGACCGGACTCAGCGGCACCTGATCGACACGGCTTTCGCCATGCAGGGGCTGACGATCGATCCGGTGCTGTCCACCAATTCCATTTCTGCGCTGCGCCGTTTTGCGGATGCGGAGGGCTGCATCCATTTCAGCAGTGCCATACGCGTGCCTGGCCGGGTGGAAGTCGGCGAGTATATCGCCATTCCTGTGTCTGATGACGTGATGACAGACAGCGTCCTGCAGATTTTAACCATGGAAGGGCGTGTACTGCCAGCAGTCGTCCAAACCTTCCTCAATCAATTGCTCACAGATATATCGATTACGCATCAGAAGTAATCCGGCAATGCTACGCCCGTCTCACTTCATATAGTTGGGCAATGCGGCCGCAAGCGCATCGACAGCAAGACGGACCTTCAATGGCAATTGCGGTGTCTGCAGCCACACTGCGTGAACATCGTAAGGGAACTCCGGTTGACCTTGGAACAATTGGACAAGTGCCCCGGTCTGAATGCGAGCCCGAACGAGCCAATATGGCAGCCAGGCAAGTCCCATACCCGCGATGGCGGCGTCGGCCATTGCATCGAGATCGTCCAGTCGCAACCGGCCAACTGGCATGATCTCTATCGGGGATTGATCTTTTTGCGGAAATAGCCAGGGTCGAACACGGCCGGACCGGCGATAGATAATGGCACTATGCCTGCCAAGTTCTTCTATCTCCTGCGGCTCGCCCTGGCTATCCAGATAGGACGGAGACGCACAGACTATCATGCGCTGACGCGCCACGCGGCGCGCAATCAATCCGGCCTTGTCATCCAGGTCACCGGTCCGGATAGCCAGATCGTAATCGTCCTCCGCCAGATCCGCGAAACGATCGCTCAATGAAAGGTCCAGTTCCAATGATGGATAGCGCTGTGCCAACTCGAGCAAAACGGGTGTGACGCAGCGCCGGCCGAAGTGCACAGGCATGGTGACACGCAATCTGCCGTGTGGTTCGGAAAGTTGATCGGCTGCCAGTGCATCGGCCGCCTCGGCCTCAGCGAGGATCGCCCGGCAGCGATCATAATATGCTCTCCCGAAATCTGTCAGGCTCTGGCGACGCGTCGTACGGTTGATGAGGCGCACACCCAGGCGTTCTTCAAGAAACCGGATGTGCTTGCCAACCATAGGGCCCGAGATTTCGAGCGCTTCGGCGGCAGCCGCAAACGAACCCAGGTCAATTGATTTGACAAAGACACTCATGCTGGTAAGGCGATCCACTTTTCGAAACTCCTGGTTTCTACTGTTCTTCCTTTCACCCAATTTATCCGTGTCTTGCCGCGTGTCATAGCCTATTCAGTTCAATTATTTTGGAGTGATTGATATGGCTCGCGTTGTTCGCTTTCATGAGTATGGAGGCCCCGAGGTTCTGCGCATCGAAGAAATTGATGTTCCGAAACCTGGCCCCGATGAGATTCGAATCCGTATCAAAGCACTGGGTCTGAACCGGGCCGAGACACTGTTGCGTTCGGGGAATTACATCGAAACACCAACCTTGCCTTCTGGTCTCGGACTTGAAGCTGCAGGTATTATCGAAAGCATCGGCAAAGACGTGCAGGCTTTGGTGCCGGGCGACGCCGTCAGTATCGTACCGCCAGTATCCATGGTCCGCTGGCCAACCTATGGCGAGCTCATGACATTTCCAGCCAGACTCGTGGTCAAGCACCCGGCATTGCTTAGTTGGGAAGCCGCCGCCGCCGTCTGGATGCAATATCTCACCGCTTACGGCGCTCTGATCGACATGGCCAAGCTGCGCAAGGATGATTGCGTTGTGATCACCGCGGCGTCGAGCAGTGTCGGGCTCGCAGCCATCCAGATTGCCAACATGGTGGGAGCGACAACGATCGCGGTAACCCGGACATCCAGCAAGAAGCAGGCCTTGCTGGAATTTGGCGCTGCCCATGTCATTCCCTTTGCGGAAGAGGATCTGGAAGCCCGGTTGAAGGATCTTACCGGACCCGCAGGCGTGCGGGTTGTATTCGACCCGATCGGCGGACCGATATTCGGACCTCTGACAGCTGCGATGTCACGCGGAGGCATTCTCATCGAGTACGGCGGCCTCAGTCCGGAACCGACACCGTTCCCGCTGTTTGCTGTGCTTTCCAAAATGCTGACATTGCGTGGTTATCTTGTGCACGAGATCATCAGCGATCCCGTGCGGCTGGAAGCTGCCAAGGCTTTTATCATCAATGGATTGATATCTGGCGCACTCAAGCCGGAAATCGCCAAGACCTTTCCGTTCGACCAGATCGTCGAAGCGCATCGCTATCTCGAGTCAAATGAACAATTCGGCAAGATTGTCGTGACGATCTGATCGCAGCCGATAGAGTCAGGCACCCGGTTCGCGAATACTTTGCTTGAGGTGTCCGTGATTCGCTCGCTCCCGAAGGTGTTATCCCTGCCGCAGAGACTGCTATTTTGCGAGTACCGCAACACGATCCTGGGCCTCGGCGAAGCCTTTCAGGGAAATATTGAGGACGAGTGGCTTGTTATCGGCACTTGCAACCGCGTTTACTTTCAGAAGTTTGCCTTTTCTTATGGCCGCCAGTTTTTCTGCGCTGAAAGATAGAGGCACAACACATCCCACGGGAAAACACGTTTTGAATGGTATGGTCGTATCTGGTTTGCCCTCATCGACCTGCAATGTCGCACCCGAGGCGAGTGCTAGGCCAAAAGGCAGCACCAGATTGCCGCCAACACCTTTCGCATCGGCCGTTGTGAGCTCAATGCTTAGAATGATTTGGCCATTTTGCTGAGTTTGCTGCTGTGAAAACGAGCAACGCTTTTCGGCTTGCTGCTGCACACAGGAAACCCGCCAATCCTGGTACGTTTCCTGAATGGAAGAGGCACCTCCTGGCAGCGTGGACGGGGTTTGAGCAAAACTTTGGTTACACAGGAAGAATGGGACTGCCAGTACTGCTCCGAACCGCCTCATCATACTGTCACCACCTGCCCTTGTTCATTGAACCCGTATTGTGGGTTTGATTATAGCCGCCACCCGAAACAATACCATACCACATTCGTCTACTGCTGCCGCCAAAGTTCTGCAGTTGCAACGACTCAAAAAAGAGCCGGACCAAAGGGTCCGGCTAAGTTGTGAAGGCCAAAGCCTTCCCTTGGGGTGGGTGTCAGCACAATCGGAGTAAACTGCGCCGACATTTTTCGATGTAATCCTGCTGTCAGACACATGCAACAAGAATGTCAGCCAATCTGCCATATACCGGAGTTATGGGAGCGTATCAGGGTTTTGATCCTATGATAGGTTATCACGGAAGAACGCGGCGACTTTCGTCTCGACTTCCCTATGGATCGCTGCACGATCAACGCCCTTCGCATCCTCGCATACGTCTGGCGCTTCGGCTTTCAAAGCCGGCGGACAGATATCGGCGAAGACAAAATGCCCACCCGGCACATATTGAAGTGGCGGCGACACAGGCAGATGCTTCACGAGACCCCGTGTGTTTTCTTCACCCAACTTGCTGTGTTTTGGCCGGAAGAGAAATACCGGAGCTTTGACGTTTCTTAAACCGTCCTGATCATACAGGACACTCAAAGGGTCGAGCAGCACAATGGCCTTCAAGGGAAGGCCAGACACCGATCGTTGTATGTCCTGGTGTGATGTCTGGCTCTCATCGCCGCGGGGACCCGCATTGCACGACTGAACATCGTCAACATGGGTCGCACAATAGTTGACCAGATGTTTCAAATTGGGTGTACCGCCCGCGAGACCGAGCGAGACCGCGCCACCCAGCGAGAATCCAACCATGCCTACCTTGTCGGAAACGGCATGCTGACGAAAACGGGAATCAGCCAGCACAGTGTCGAATGCGGCCTTGACCTGAATCATCCGGCCGAAAATATCGGCTTTACCATGCACCGGTGCGATAACGATAAATCCGTGACGTGCAAGGGATATCGAAAGATCACGCAGCAGGAGCGGCGTCCCTCCCGTCTTTCCTCCCCCATGCGAGATCAAAACCACAGGAAACGGGCCTGCGGCGACCGGTGCATCGCGACTCGCTTCAATCGGAAACGGGCCGGAGTGCCAGGCAACTTCTTCTGCCTCCGTGGGATACCATATCCATGTGTCCGAAGAGTTATTCGCCGATATAGTAACCCGCGTGACACCGGCGCGGAACGCCGTCGGCTTCGACCAGGCCATCGAGACGAAACAGGTGGCCAAGATAGCAAAGGCCAGAAAGACTGCACGCATAATCGCTCCCAATCGTGGAGTCCCACTAAGCCCATCGAGCGGGCGAGACGAGAAGGTGTCAAACTGAAACGCGATGATGCCCTGCCGGTGCAGAAGCAGCATTTGCTCACTTGGGTTTGTATTTAACACCAACTCTGAATGACGCCAAGTAGCACGGAGCCGCGCATTTGTCGCCGCGACCGGTGGTGGAAAGTATCTGGCCAGTTAATCGTTTTGCGGTCATTGTAGGATCTATCACGTCGTCGGACGCTTCTTTTTTGAGGCGTCTGCGTAGATTCATTGAATTGCGCTCGCAATTGCCCACCCAACATAGTGTCAAATGAGGTGAGTTGAATGCTTCGTCCCATCATTATCTGCATATGTCTGCTTTTCGCCAATCTGCCATCGGCGTTCTCCAAGGACACACTGGCCGTTTCCCGGCTGGATACCATCCTTGAGACTGGTGTCCTGAAGGTCGGTTCCACCGGCGATTACAAGCCCTTCAGCTACAAGGACCCTGCCAGCGGCTCATTCTCCGGCTTTGACATTGACCTGGCCGAGAGCCTCGCCAGCGCACTTGGTGTAAAACTCGAAATCGTACCCACCACGTGGCCGCAACTGGCGCAGGATTTCGACGCAGGCAAATTCGATGTTGCCATGGGCGGTGTTTCGATCACATTCGACCGGCAGAAGACGGGGCTGTTCTCCATTCCCTATATGCGTGAGGGGAAGACGCCGATAGCCCGTTGTGCCGACAAGGAAAAATTCAAGACGCTGGCGGATATCGACAACCCGCAGACAACGGTCATCGCCAATCCAGGCGGCACCAACGAGAAATTTGCTCGCGCCAATCTCAAGCAGGCAAAGATTGTCATTTTTCCCGACAATACGAAAATATTTGACGAAGTTGCTGCAGGGCGGGCCGATCTCATGATGACCGACGCGTCAGAGACCCGGTATCAGGAGAAACTGCACTCCGGCGTTCTGTGTGCCATACACCCCGATGAACCGTTCAATTTTGCCGAGAAAGCGTATTGGGTGCAGCGCGACATCGGTCTCAAGGCTTTTGTCGATCAGTGGTTGCATCAATCCATTGAAACCGGCGCCTATGAGAAAATCTACAACAAATGGTTCAAATGAGAGGCAGCCAGAAGCATTGGTGTGCATCCATGCGGACTGTGAACTGCCGTTACGGCCGACGTACATTCCACGCAGATCGAAGACGAGCTGCCGAAAAACTAGGGCGCGTACTCATACGTCCTATTGATAACCGTTTAAGTCCGAAAGCAACGCAGTTGCTGCGTAGCGGCAGAACGGCTCCGTATACATAAAGCTCTAGATCACGGCAGCCATGATTACGTGTGCCTGAATTTTGGCAGCCACCTCGCCGCTGCCATGTTTGCCTGCAATCGCAGATGCGGCATAGTCGGTTGCAGCTTCCAGCTTTCCCGCGTCTCTGGCCTCGATTTCGTTGCGAAGGAGAGTTCCCTGGCAATAAGCGACCGCGGGAAGGCGCGGCGAAGATGCACGGCTTTGTTCGGCTCTGGTCTCGATCACCACACGGGAAAAACCTGCTTCTTCCAGCTCGCGGCGGATCAGCGCCGTATCGTGGTAGCCATGCGGCGTGCGCGCCAGAAAGCGCGGTGGATCGTTCGGAAAAAGCTTTGCGAGAGCATTCGTCACGTCATCCGCAAATACATTCTCCTCGATGCGATCCCATACGTTGAACAAAAAATGTCCTCCAGGCTTCAGGACCCGCTTTGCTTCACGGTAAGCAGATGAGCGATCGGGAAAGAACATCGCGCCGAACTGACAACAAACGAGATCGAAGGCCGCATTTTCAAACGGTAGCGCCAGAGCATCAGCCTGACGCCATTTGATGCAGCTGTCGGGAGTTTGTCGCGAAGCGGCACAGTCAAGCATCGGCTGGTTAAGGTCGGTTGCGACATAGCTTGCGCCAGGAGACAATTTTGGCGCCAGTGCGCGGGTGACAACCCCGGTTCCCGCGGCGGTTTCCAAAACGGCGCTGGGAGACAAGCACGCTGCTCGTTGCGCAAGATCCTCGGCGAATGGCTCGAAAATCAACGGCACCATATAGCGGTCGTAGTTTTCCGGAATCGAGCCAGCAAACACCTTATCCGTTTCCAACATTACTCCCCCGCCGTCCATTTGATGGTCGCGAGAATAGCACATAACTGCAGATATGACGCGGACTGGATCAGGGAGCATGGGCAAACATTCCACTGAAACGAAATTGCAAGAATCAAGCAATGTCGGCGTGTCGCAAGCAGATATGACAAGCTCGCAACCAACTATCTAGCGTTTGTCAAACTCGCATCAGTTCGATTTTGCCTGCGTTAATGAGCACGCATTACACACACATGCATCGACTACATCGTTAGGCCGTTCGAATAGTCTATACACGCGGGTTCAACGGAATTTTGCCCGCATGGCATCAATACCCGGAATCTTTCCCATCAACGGCCGGTGCTTTTCCTCAAAGTTCTGAACAAGCGAGCGCTGTGTTTTGCCGACAAGGATTGTGAAAATATAGGATGCATGGCCCGGTGAGGTCGCCGTAGGGTGATAGCCGGTCGAAAAAGCGAATGTGTCGCCATGACGCGTAACATGCGCGTGCGGCTCCTGCCCCTCCTCGTACCATAGTTGTGTACCAAACCCGGTCTGGGGTTCGAAACGCCAGTGATAGAGTTCCTCGTGGGCAGTCTCACCTGGCTGGTCGGTATCATGCTTGTGCGGCGGATAGCCGGACCAGCAGCCTTCGTCAGCATAGAGCTCACTGACGAGCAGCCGCCCGACTCGATCAGCCTGTCTGTTACCCAGAATATGGAAGATGCGACGGCGCGACTTTGTCTCGTTCGAACCAACGTCGACCATATCGACATCGCCAGGCGGAATGCGAAACGCCGGCATTGGCTCGCTCCAGCGACCGCCAGCAACAGCGATCTCGCAATCTTCACGCGCAGTGATCGTTACCTTGGCATCCGGGCCTGCATAAACGGAGTCCGCCAATCCATCCCATACGCCTTTACGGCCACCAATCGCCTCGAAAGTCGTTGTATCAACGTCGATGTCACACCGGCCCGACAACGGAACAATGGCCGTTTCAAAATTCGGCAGGCGATAGGTATGAGACTGGCCCGCTCCAAGTTTCACCAGATTGAAATGAATGCGTTTCGCCGGCTCATCTCCGGCGAGTATTGATTGGTTGGCATTGTCGTAAGCCCGGATCATTTGCGAAGACATGGGTCAGTTCTCCCGGCTGCCGAGCACTTGCAGGAGTGCTGCAATGTATCCGTAACTGAACGCAAAAGCCGTATTCTCTGGATCCCGCCCGGAAATCTGCGGGACATGGTCCGGCATGATCATGTACTGATAGCCCACCTCCTCATAGGTCTGGAGGGACTTCCACATGTCCATATCGCCTTCTTCCGGGAACGTTTCCATAAAGGAAAGCTTGCCTCCGCGAATGTTACGGAAGTGGACATTGAAGAGTTTGCCGCGTGTACCGAACCAACGAATGACATCAAAGATCTCATCGGCGGGCTTATCGAGCATCTCACCGACAGTTCCCTGACAGAAGTTGAGCCCGTGGTACGGATTTTCCCGCAGCAGTACGAATTTTTTCAGACCTTCGACCGTGCCGAGAACCCGGGTCACGCCGCGATAGCCGGGTGGGGTGTAGGGATCGTGCGGATGGCAGGCCAACCGTACCTTGTTCGCTTCGGCAACTGGAATGACCCGCTGCAGAAAGTAGTCGATCCGTTCCCAGTTCTCATCTTCGTTGACAACACCCGCTATGGTTGGCGGTGCATCATGGTCGGCCTTGTCCCAGCGGAACGCCTCGTTGCGCGAACCGCCACGACCCGCTTCCAATTCCGTTCGCGGGATACCGATAATATTCAGATTGTATTTCACCGCGGGGATTCCGGCCTGAGCCGTGCGTTCGATCAGGCGACAGATCGAGTCGATCTGCCGATCGCGTTCCGCGCCGGCGGACAGAATATCGGGACTGTACTGCTTCTCGATCACGTGCGAACTCAGCGGCAGCTGGATCATATCCAGAGTCAGGCCAAAACCTGCAAGACGATCGCGGTGCCGCTTGAGAATATCAAGCGTCCAGTCATGCGGATTTCCGTCCGGATCAGCACATACATGCTCGATACCGAGCTGGGCCATGATACGGTAGTCATCATCGTCGCGCGCACGAAATTGTGTCCCAAGAAACATACCTTACTCCTGTTAAGCCCTTGCCTGAGCAGCATCGTGCGGGTCTTCCCCGTAGGCTTCGCTCGCTGCAATCAGTTTTCTCGTGTATTCCTGCGTCGCTCCCCCATGAACAAGTGCATCAACGCCGAGGGTTTCGACAATGACGCCTGCCTGCATGACGGCCGTGCGTTTACACATGTGTGCGACGACGCCCAGGTCGTGCGTGACCATGAGATAGGTCAGCCCGCGTTCATCCTGCAGGTCACAGAGAAGATTGAGTATTTCCGCCTGCACCGACACGTCGAGCGCCGATGTCGGCTCATCGAGAAGCAGGATTTCGGGGTCCGACATCAGCGCCCGTGCAATGGCAACACGTTGTCTCTGTCCTCCGGAAAGCTGATGCGGATAGCGCCACAAGAGGCTGCGGCTGAGACCCACGGCATCAAGTGCCGCATGGCCTCGCGCCTCTGCACCCTGAATATTCTGGATGCGTGCCGGTTCCATCAATTGCCGCCACACCGTATGGCGCGGATGCAGGGCTTCATAAGGATCCTGAAAAACCATCTGCACCTTGCGATAGAAGTCCTTGCCTCGCGTCTTGCGGATGTCAGCGCCAGCAAGACGCATGACTTTTGCCTCGTTGGCAACGAGCCCCGTGATCGCCCGCAGGATCGTCGATTTACCCGAACCGGACTCGCCGACAAGCCCAAAGGTTTCGCCGCGGTTGACCGAAAAACTCACCCCGTCCACGGCGCGGCGTTCATCGCCGTCCACACCGAACGTGACCGTAAGATCTTCAATCTCGATAATTGGTGTTGCTGTGTTCATGCCATTTACCACGCCGCATCGCGCGTAAGAACCGGCAGACGCTTGCGGGGCGTATGAATGCGCGGCATCGCGTCCAGCAGGCCTCTCGTGTAGGGGTGTGTTGCCTGATCAAGGTCAGAGGCTTTGAGTGTTTCAACCACCCTGCCGCGATACATGATCAGGACGCGGTCGCAGAAGCGGCGGACCAGATTGAGATCATGGCTGATGAAGATGAGACCAAGACCGCGCTTTTGCACCATGTCATTGAGAAGGTTGAGAATCTCGAGCCGCACCGTGACATCGAGCGCCGATGTCGCCTCATCGGCGATGAGAATTTCAGGTTCGGAAACCAGCATCATGGCGATCATGATCCGTTGCCCCATACCACCGGACATTTCATGCGGATACATGCGATAGACCCGTTCGGGTTCACGGATCTGCACCGCACCGAGCATAGCCACGGCCCTTTCCCGCGCCTGCGCGGATGACGATCGTGTGTGGATACGATAGGCCTCGGCGATCTGCTCTCCGACAGTTACAACCGGGTTGAGCGAGTATTTCGGGTCCTGCATGATGAGACCGATACGGCGGCCCCGAATATCATTCATGGTCGCTTCGGAAGCGCTGAGAATATTCACCTCGCCAAGTTGTATACGCTCTGCGCGCACCATTGCGGCGGGCGGTGTCAACCGCATGATAGCCCGGCCCGTCATGCTCTTGCCTGAACCGGATTCACCAACAATGCCGAGTTTTTCGCGGCCAAGATCGAAAGATACGCCGCGGACCGCATCGAATGTGCCTGATGCGCCATGGAAGCTGATTTTCAGGTCACGCACTGAAAGAAGAGTGTCAGTCATCGCACTTACTCCTGTCTCGGATCAAGCGCATCGCGCAGGGCGTCACCAACCAGATTGAAGGCCAGACTGACAAAGAGGATCGACAGACCCGGCATGGTGCCAACCCACCAGCTATCCAGCATAAAACGCCGGCCCGTGGAAACCATGGCTCCCCATTCGGGGCTTGGCGGCTGTGCGCCGAGGCCAAGAAAACCGAGGCCCGCCGCAGTCAGAATGATACCTGCCATGTTCAGCGTGATACGGACGATCACCGAAGGAATACACAGCGGCGCGATATGGGCGATGACGATGTGCAAGCTGGAGGCTCCCATGAGGCGCACCGCGGAAATATGATCCCGGTTGCGCAGACTCAGCGACTCGGCACGCGCCAGACGGGCGATCGGCGGCCATTGGGTGAGCGCAATGGCAATGATCGCATTGTTCAGGTTTGGCCCCAAGGCGGCAACAAAGGCCAGCGCCAGGATCAGACTTGGGAAGGAAAGGAACAGCTCGGTGACACGCATGAGGATAGTATCAAGCCAACCGCCATAATAGCCGGCGAGGCACCCGACGATGAGGCCAATGGGTGCGACGATGACACTGACGATCGCAACGATCGAAAGCGTGATACGGCTCCCCCAGAGGATGCGGCTCAAGATATCGCGGCCAAGTTCATCGGTGCCGAGGAGATGCTGGCCATTTGGCGCCATCAATGTCTCGCGCAGATTCTGTTCGAACGGCGAATAGGGAGCAAGCCATGGCACGAAGACCGCCACGAATACCAGAAGCAGAATGATGACGAGACCAGCAACACCAAGCGGATTGGATGCAAACCGTGACCATACACGCCAGATATTCTGCAGCGTCGCGTGTCTGGCACTGTTTGGCTCTTCTGTCGTCAGCCAGGCAGTCAGCCCCTTGCTTGCGGTACTCATTTGATCCTCGGGTCAAAAAACTTGTAGAGCAGATCGGAAATTACGTTGAGTGCGATGAAGACGCAGCCGATGATGAGCGTGCAGGCGACGACCACGTTCATGTCCCCGATAACAAGCGCATTGGTAAGGTACTGGCCGAATCCCGGCCAGCCAAAGACTGTCTCGATCAGAACCGCTCCTTCCAGCATACCGCCGTAGGAAAGGGCCACAACCGTGACAAGCTGAACCCGGATGTTCTTGAACGCATGCAACCAGATCACGCCACGCCGCGACACGCCTTTGGCTCGCGCCGTGATGACATATTCCTGGCTGAGTTGTTCCAGCATGAAGCTGCGCGTGATGCGGCTGATATAAGCGATCGAAGCATAAGCAAGAACAGATGCCGGCAGGACGATATGCGTAACGGCGCTCCAGAAAACTTCCATATCACCAGCGAGCAAAGCGTCGATCAGCAGAAAGCCCGTCACATTGGGAACAATGTCCTCGTAAAACAGATCCAGTCTTCCTGATCCGCCAACCCAGCCAAGCTTTGCATAAAACAACATCAGGCCAACCATCCCGATCCAGAAAATCGGTGTGGAATGACCAAGCAACGCGATCAGCCGCACCGCATGATCGGCAAACCTTCCCCGGTTTACCGCCGCATAGACACCAAGCGGAATGCCGATACCAGCGCCCAGAATAATGGTTACAGTGGCCAGTTCGACGGTTGCCGGAAGAACCCGGGCGATATCCTCCATGACCGGCCGGCCCGTGAGCAGCGTTGTCCCGAAATTCCCATGCAAAAGGTTTTTCAGGAAGATCCAGAACTGCTGCAGAACAGGCAGATTCAGTCCGAGCTCCTGTTTGACCTTGAGATAGGTTGCCTGGTCAGCATCGGGACCCACCACCGCGATAACAGGGTCAATCGGCATCAAGCGTCCAATGATGAATGTCAGAAGAACCAAAAGAAAAAGCGTGGTGAGGACGCTTGCAAGCGAACCGCCAAATCGACTGTATTTTCGCAGTCCCAGCCGTCGTTTTGCCGGTGAGATTGCCGTTTCCACTTGATTGACCATGCGCTGGCGCCCTGACCTTCTATCTTAGTCCTGCTTTTCGACCCGATCCCAGCGGGTCATCCAGCCAATATCACCCACATAATTTTTTAGCCGGGCACTTTTTGCGTAAGGATCGACGCGCTGTGAAATCGGGATGATGGGCGGTGCGGATTCTTCGAACAGTTTCAAGGCCTGCTTGTAAAGCTCAACCCGCTTCGCCTCGTTGTCTGTAATCGCTTGCGCTTCATCCATCAGCTTGTTGACATCGGGCAGTTCAAAGGATGCACGCCAGGCCTGAAGATTGCTAAGATTGGCATCGTCCTTATTGTCAGGATTGTAGACGTGTGTTCGCAACCAGCCATCGGCATCCGTCTGCGCCGATGACGCCGTACGCCCGACACCCAACTGGAATTTTCGGTCGCGCATCGGCCCATAGGTTTGATCACCATTGCCCGTCAGTATATCGACCTTGATGCCCGCGACCGCGAGGTTCTGCTGGATCGCGGTTGCCATATCGGCGTAGGGAGTGGAATTCAACGAGAGCAGTTGCTTGCTGAAGCCTTCGCCATAACCCGCATCGGCCAGTCCCTGCTTGCATTTGGCAGGATCGTATACATTGCCAATGTCCGGGATGTAGCCCGGAATATCAGCCGGGATGAATGTCGTGGCACTCGTGCCATAATTTTTCATGACGACATCGTTGATGTCCTTGTAGTTTATGCAGTAGCGCAAAGCCCTGCGCACTTCCGGCTTGGCAAATTCCGGATCCTTGGTGCTCATGATCAGATAGTAAAAGCCCGACCCGACAAGACGATCAATCACGATATTCGGGTTCTTCGCCAAACCATCGATATCAGCGGATACCAACTGGAAGCCGACATCCAGATCACCTTTTTCAAGCTGCAGTCGTTCTGTCTGCGATTCCGGCAGGTGGCGCACGAGAACGCGCTTCATCTTCGGTTCACCACCCCAATAGGCATCAAACCTGGAAAGCACGACAATATCGTTCGGGTTCCAGCGATTGAGTGTGAATGGCCCGGAACCGGCAGCATTCGACGCAAGCCAGCCACGCCCCATGTCGCCATCTTTCTCGTGCTTGGCGATGACTTCCCTGTCGAGAACTGCGCCGTAAACGCGCGTGAGAGCATTCAGCTTGAGCGACGGTGCCACCGGCGTCGCGACCTCCATAACAAAGGTCCTGTCATCCTTTGCCCGGAATTTCTGGTCCACGTTCGCTGCGTCGTAACCCCAATTGGCGTAATAGGCTCTGGCCAGCAGACCCAGCTTGACCGCACGTTGAAACGAGTAGGCAACATCCGCTGCCGTTATTTTGCGGCCACTTTGGAATGTGGCCCTTTCATCCAGCGTAAACTCAAGAGTACCGTCCGGCAGCACGGTCCAGGACTTGGCAAGACCGGGCACGACCTTACCCGGTGTATTGGGATCGCTGCGCAGAAGCGTGTCGTACAGATTAGCAATGACGTGATAGGATTCGTAGGAATTCGCGTTGTGCGGGTCGAGAGTGGTGAGGTTCACCATGTTCATCCCGATAACCAACTGGTCCTGCGGCGTCCTGGCCTCGGCCACATTGATTGTCACGGCAGCGATCAATACGGCTGCCCCCGTCAGACAGGCACGAAAATGCGGCATGGTTTCCTCCCCTACAGCCATCGTTTTCTATGTTGTATGACATCGTAGTATTGTTTTTCCGAGCAGGCAAGGCTAAATTTGTACGAACTGCACCGTGTAATAGCCAACGGAACCAATGGAGTGCCGTTTTTTGTATGTCTTCGGGCTCCCAAGGCTGAAACCGACCGAATACAGATGAGGGTTGAATATATGATATCTTATGCTGCAAATAGATTTCTGTTAATCGCCGCGCCTCGGCTCTCGGACCAAGGTGACAATTTCAATGCGTTCCAGCCTCTTTCCGAAGAGCCTGGACGGAATGCGGAGTAATCTCATGTCAGGTATTGGCAAGCGAGAAACCCTTACGGGTCAATTGGTTAAGGCTATTGCCGACCGCATAACGTCCGGCCAATACAGGCGTGGAGAACGCCTGCCAACCGAGCAGGAGATGATCGGAGAGTTCAATGTCAGCCGGACCGTTGTCCGCGAGGCCATCGCCAATCTGAAGGCAAAGGGTCTGGTTCATACCCAGCAAGGTATTGGCGCCTTCGTCTTGAAGGATCTGCAGACAGCGCCTTTCAGGATCGAAGAAGACAATCTTGAACTGCTCGAAGAAATTATCAGTGTCATGGAACTGCGCATCAGCATCGAGTTGGAGGCAGCAGCTCTGGCGGCCGTGCGTCGTGACGAGACCGAACTTGCCAGAATCAAGGATGCACTCGATATGATGAAAGCGGCAATTGAACAGGGGGAGAGCTCCGTTCAGGCCGATCTGGAATTTCATCGCGCCATAGCGATTGCGACGAAGAACAGACATTTTCTTAGTATGTTCAATTACTTGGGAGAAATGCTGATACCCAGGACGCGCCTGCAGACTCACAAAATCAATGGCCTCCCCCAGCGGGAATATCTGGAACGGGTGAACCGGGAGCACGACCAGATATACCAGTCAATCAAGGCACAGGATGTGGAAGGGGCGCGTGCGGCCATGCGCCTTCATCTCGGCAGCAGCCGCGATCGGCTGCGCACCAATGCACCCACAACGGGCAAAAAGCTGCCCTGATTTCGTACCCAACAGACGGGCAACAAACGCACGCGTCAGAATTTTATAGTTGTATGATGACATATGAGATGCTAGGCCTAATCAACTTTTGACTTCCCGCGAGGCTTTCATGGATTACCAGACACTCAAGAAGACAATCAGTTCCGGTCTTCTCTCTTTCCCTGTCACTGATTTCGACGACAATGATGATTTTGCGCCATCGGCCTATGCCGAACGCCTGGAATGGCTTGCCCCCTTTGGCGCATCGGCGCTGTTCGTGGGCGGCGGAACCGGAGAGGGGTTTTCGCTAACCCCGGACGAGCATGAAAATGTCGTTCGCACCGCCGTCGCAGCGTGTGGAAAGACAGTGCCGATACTAGCCACGGCCGCCTACGGAACACGTATTGCAATGCAAATGGCGCGCAATGCCGAGAAGAACGGCGCAGCAGGCCTGCTCCTGCTTCCTCACTATCTCACGGAAACAAGCGTCGAAGGCATTTGCCGCCATGTGGAGGCAGTGTGCGCTGCGACCGGTCTTGGCGTCATTGTTTACAACCGCAATGTCTGCAAACTGAATGCCGATGCGCTGGAACGGCTGGCGGAGAAATGCCCAAATCTGATCGGCTTCAAGGATGGTATTGGCGAAATCGAGAACATGGTGTCGATCCGCAGGCGCCTTGGTGACCGCTTTGCCTATCTTGGTGGTCTGCCGACTGCAGAGGTTTATGCGGAAGCCTACAAGGCCATGGGCGTCAACGTGTATTCATCAGCCGTTTTCAACTTCATTCCCCGTACTGCTCTCGATTTCTACAAGGCAGTCACCGACAACGATCAGAATACGACGGTGCGCCTGCTCAGTGATTTCTTCCTGCCTTACATTGCCATTCGCAATCGTGTTCCCGGCTATGCCGTCAGCATCGTCAAGGCAGGTGCAACCATCGTGGGACGCTCGGCAGGGCGGGTACGCACACCATTGGTCGATTGCAATGAACGAGACATTGCGGACCTTGCCGCGCTGATTGCAAAACTCGGCGCACAAGGTTAGATCGCGGGAGTTCTTTAAAGATTCAGGCTGGACCCGAATGGAACAAAACATGGGAATCCAGCCTCATTTCCTTGCTCGAACTCATGTACTCCTGCGAGCATCGTCCGCTTAGAGGCTGGGTGTGTTCTTCATGATCGTGACCGGAACACCCTTTCCAACCAGCGCTTGTAAAGCCACAATATCAGGCCTTTGGGGTACAGAGGCCAACGCCTTCTCCACCGATGGCCCATTCGCCTGGGCAATGAACGCCGCCATCAATATGCTTTCGCCGGCCGGGATATCGCAAAGCAGCTGAGGCACGGTTGTTTTCGCGGAAACGAGATTTGTATTGGGCGGCGCGAGGTGCAGCCGTGCAGAACGAACAACCGTCGAGCCCAGATCGATAATCGCCGACATATCATTCAGCGTCCGGATGGATGCACGGCCTTTTTCGATGCTGGTAATGTCCTGATCCGCATCTCCGCGCGCGACTGCGAAACCGCCCTCTATTGCCTTGAACGGCCTTGGTGTTTCGATCCGATGAACCCGCACATGAAATGGACCGTCCCAGTAAAGCCAGGTGTGAACAAGCACATCGGGGTAAGGCCGCCAGGTTGCATATATCGTTTCATCCGCGATCATCGCGGTTTCGTTTGTCTCGCGTACTCTGAAATGCTTGCCATCGTCGGACAAGCCAATCATTCCGTCGAGCACCGCCTCATCAAAGCGCACCTGATCGCTCTCGACACTGAAACCGTAGCGCGCGGAGTAGGCGAACTTGGCATATTTTTCAGCGCCGTGGCGCATATGCAGACATTGCTGGCCGGAAGAGAGGACGATTGCGTCTCCCGGCGGATTGGCAATGACAAAACCGGGGTGCTTTTGGACCGAAAGCGCACTGGTTACCGGATAAGGCATTTCGTCTGCGGACCAGAACGGATGATCTTCCGGCAGCGCCAGCGGCAGGAAGGCCTTCAGGGCCCAATAGGGCGACTGAGGGGAATTGTAACTTTCCGACATCAGCAGATCGGGATAGGCATATCCGATGGAAAGTATGCCGTCGCTATGGGCAATCGGCCGGGAAGCCCACCAGCGGAGGTGACGGAGATACAATCCCTTCAATACGCCCCACGGCAAAACCTCTTCGCCTGCAAATGCCAGCGCACCGAAAAACCCGGCTGGCGCAAATCGATAGGTCAGCGAACGGCCAAAAACGATGCCAGCGCCATCATCTGCAAACCAGCGGCTGATATCCGATGCAAACAGATGCGCGCGCTGTCTGTATCTCTCATAGGCGGGCTTATGGTCAAGCGTGGCCAGGATCAGTCCGTAGAAATGGAATGCAAAGGGAATATAGTAGTCTACACGCCGGATGGGACCATCACTGTACCAGCCGTCACCGAGATAGAACGCTTCGAGTTCGGCTTCATAGGCGTCATCAAGGCCCTGATCGTAGTCAGCACCAATCGCGCGTAACCCCATCCCCATGAGAAGGCGGAAGAATTTCCAGTTATTATCATGACAAGGGCGGCTGTGCCCGGCGACGAGATAGGTGGTTACGTTTCGCTTGGCTTCCTCATCAAGCGGATCCCATATTTTTGAGGGGACCAGCCTAAGCGCAAACCCAATGGCGGCCAGTTCGACAAGACGCTGGTTGCGATCGGGGACAGCGCCCCAATATTCGGGGTGCTGCGGGTTCGTTCCGGCGGCAAGCCCCCGAACAATGGGATCCCAATCGATCCAGTCGGCACCGCCCACCTGTGCGGGAACAAGCCCCCAAAGAAGTCTGGAAAAACCTTCCAGATCAGCGGAAGCCTGATCGAAATGCGCTGCTCCGATCCCGCATCTGACACGTGCGCCTGCCTGTGAGCGGAAATGCTCAACGGGCCGCGTAATTGTCGCGACGGCCCGCTCCACGTCTGCGCGCGTCAAAAATGGATTGTTTTTCAGCGGTCGGAAGGCATTTGCCGGAAAGTGTATGTCTGACATTGCTGGGTTCCATTGCGTGCTTGCCGAAGAACGCGGAGTGGATTCGCACCACGTTCTTCACTTTGACTATCCGGAATGCCGGTTCTCAGCCTTTGAGTATTCGCTTGCCCTGCGCGATCAATTCCTTCCCTGCTTCGGCGGGTGTTAGACTGCCAAAGGCAAGTTTCTGAGCAACGGGCATGAAGGCCCGCGTGTCGAACTCGGCTGCTCCCAATGGAATGGGTGGCGGGTACGGGCCAACACGATCCGCAATTGCATTGATAAAATTGACCGTTTTCTTCGCTATCGCATTAATATCAGGAGTGATGGCCTGCTGGACATCAAGATTGACCGGAACACCTCGTTCGATGCCAAGCACCTTACCAGCTTCCATGCCGTTGATAAAAAAGTCGAGGAACTCGGCCGCGAGGTCAGGATTCTTGCTCGTGGTCGCAATGCTCCATATCAGCGCCGGCCGGTAAAACAGACCGGTCGGAGCCTTGGCGTCTTTGATGGGCGGGGCAACAATCTCAAGTGGCCCCTTGTAAACAGCCTGGTAGGCGGGAAGAAGATTGGAGTAGGTCAGGGCAATAACCGCATTGCCCGTCGTCAACGGGTTGGTTTCGACGAGACGCTTGTCCATGGATTGGATTTCTGCGGGTGTACAACCGCCTTGCTTTGCCAGAGCGGTCCAATATTCGTACCACTCCGTCGCGTCATCAGCCGTAAATCCCAAGTGCCCTTCTTCCGTGAACATCAGTTTATCGCGTTGCTTGAGCCATGCGGTAAACACGGAATTATAGTGGGAGCAATTCCCCACGGCCCAGACATTGTCCTTACCAATGGACTTTGTAAGTTCAATGCAGTCTTTCGCAAAGTCGTCCCACGTCGTATCGTCAGAGGGTGGCTTTATTCCTGCTTTTGAAAAGACATCGGTATCGTAGAGCATTGCGCAGGCATTCAGCGCAATCGGTATACCCCTCACCTTTCCGTCAACCCGAACGAGATCCAGTGCGCCTGGGGCCAGGCGATCTGTGCGGATGGTTTTGCCCAGATAGGGGTCAAGCGGAAGTGCGGCATTGCGGCGTCCGTAGTCGGCAAATGTGCCGGGCTCCAACTGAAAAATATCCGGCAGATTTCCACCAGCCATCATCGTGGTCAATTTGGTCCAGTAATCGGAACCGGCCGTTTCGGCATTGACCGTGACGCCTGCGTACTTTTGTGAAAAGAGTTCGGAAACACCCTGCGTTCGCTTCAGGCGATCGGGTGTGCCCCACCAGTAAAGCCGCAGCCGCGTCTCCTGCGCGATGGCTGCTGCCAGATTTGAGAACGATGCAATGGCACCCGCGCCCAGCATGGCGCCATTCAATAACATCTGCCGTCTGTTGATCACTTGCTCCTCCATCATTGCGATCAAATGCCTGAAACAGTCCGGACTCCCCATCCGGCTTTAATCGTTCAAGCGATTACCGTCCTGTCCGAAAAGGTGGCAATGCTCGTGAGCGATACCCACATTCAGGGTATCATTCGTGGCGATTGCCCTTTGGCCTTCCAGCACGATTGTCAGGCTCTGGCCATCTTCAAGCCGCCCATAGGCAAGTGTCTGGCCACCCAGTTGTTCCACATGGCTTACCGTGAGTGTGCCCAGCTTCACTTCGGCCGTCTTGCCCGTTGTAATGTGTTCCGGCCGAACACCGAGAACAGCTTTCGTTCCCGCGCCCATGTCCTCGGATGTCTTCACAACAATCTCTTCAGCCGCCAATTTGAATACCGTCCCCTGGACACGTCGTTCTGCGAATTCGATATCGAGAAAGTTCATTTTCGGACTGCCGATAAAGCCAGCAATGAATCTGTTCGCCGGTTTGTTATAGAGATCAAGCGGCCGTCCGCATTGTTCAATGATGCCACTTCTCAGCACCACAATACGATCCGCCAGGGTCATTGCTTCAACCTGATCGTGCGTCACATAAATCATTGTGGCGCCGATCTCCTTGTGAAGTTTCGCGATCTCAACCCGCGTCTGTACACGAAGCTCCGCATCAAGATTGGACAACGGTTCGTCGAACAGAAAGATACTCGGTTCACGGACAATGGCACGACCGATTGCAACACGCTGGCGTTGCCCGCCCGACAGGGCCTTGGGTTTGCGGTCGAGCAAATGACTGATCTGAAGAATATCGGCGGCCTTCTGCACCCGCACCTTGATATCCTTACGCGGCAAACCCGCTGTCTCCAGCCCGAACGCCATATTCTTGTAGACGCTCATATGCGGATAGAGCGCATAGGACTGGAATACCATGGCAATGCCGCGCTCCGACGGCGGCACGTTGTTCATCACCGCATCATCGATGATCAACTCGCCGCCACTGATGGGCTCCAGACCGGCAATCATGCGCAGCAACGTGGATTTGCCGCATCCGGATGGCCCGACAAACACAACAAATTCGCCTTTGTTGATTTCAAGATTGACGCCATTGATCACTTCAATGGAGCCAAAGCGTTTCACGACATCTTTGAGTGCGAGATTTATCATGCTGAGCTTCCAGAGATGTGGCTCGCGGGAACGAGCAAGGCGGGTTTGAAATGCATCATCGTTTCATTCCCGTCGTGGCAATGCCTTCGATCAGCAGCCGCTGAAAGGCGATGAAAAGGATGAAAATGGGAAACACTGTCAAAGTGGACATAGCGAAAAGCGCGCTCCAGTCGGACTGCGCCGTTGAATCGACAAACGAACGCAAACCAAGCTGAACCGTGTAGTTCTGGATATCGTTGAGATAGATCAGCGGCGCAAAGAAATCGTCCCAGGTCCAAATGAACGAGAATACCGCTGCTGTCGCCATGACAGGACCTGAAAGCGGCAGGATGATTTTGAAGTAAATGCGCCATGGACCGCAGCCGTCCATAATGGCGGCTTCATCCAGTTCGCGCGGCAAGCCGCGAAAAAACTGCACCATGAGGAAGATGAAGAACGCGTCAATGGCCAGAAACTTCGGCACAACAAGCGGCAGGATCGTGTTGACCCAGCCCAGTTTCAGAAACAGAACATATTGCGGTATGAGCACAGCATGCTGCGGCATGATCAACGTACCCAGCATCAAGGCGAACCAGAAATCACGTCCGAAAAAGCGTAGCCGGGTGAAGGCATAGGCCGCCAGCGAACAGGAAATGAGATTTCCGATCACAGCCAGGACAGAGATAAGCAGGGAATTGAAGAAAAGTCTGCCGAAACCGCCACTCAGGCCATTCCATCCCCGTACATAGGCATCGAGGGTTATCTTGTCAGGCAGCAGGGAAACCGACGTGAAGATTTCATCATTCGGTTTGAACGAACTCGAGACCATCCAAAGCAACGGATACAGCATCACGAGACTTGCCGCTGTGAGCAGGCAATACGAGAGAACCCGTCTTGAACTGTGGGCCCAACCTGACCGGCGGTCGCGGGATAGAGTTGCGTCAGTCATCGTAATGCACCCAGTATCTTGCGGACAGGAAGGACAAAGCCGTGAAAAAGGCGATGATGACGACAAGGACCCATGCGAGCGCGGAAGCATAGCCAATATGGAGATTCACAAAGGCCTCCTGAAACAGATAGAGCGTGTAAAACAGCGTGCTGTCGATTGGCCCGCCATCGCCGCCGCTTATGACAAATGCCGAAGTAAAGGCCTTGAAGGCGTCGATGGTCTGAATGACCGCATTGAAAAAGATGACAGGCGTCAGCAACGGCAAGGTGATCTTGAAAAACTGCCGCGCCCTGCCTGCGCCGTCAATGCTCGCCGCCTCGTACATATCCTGCGGGATTTGCCGAAGTCCCGCCAGAAAGATGATCATGGACGAACCAAACTGCCAGATTGCAAGCAGAACCAATGTGTAGAGCGCGGTGGACGGGCTGGAGACCCAGCCGGGACCGTCATATCCGAAAAGGTACTCCAACCCCCGGTTCAGGAGACCGTCGCGGGAAAAAATCTGTCGCCACATGAATGCTATGGCGACCGTACCGCCCAACAGTGACGGCAGATAAAAAATCGCACGAAACACCGCGAGCCCGCGAAGCCCTTTGTTCAGGGCTACGGCCACAGCAAGAGCGAACGCCAGTTTCAACGGTACCGATAGAAGCACAAACGTGAAAGTAACATTCATCGCCGTCCAGAAGCGCGGGTCGTCCGAAGCAATCCGGACGTAATTCTCCATGCCGATCCACTGCGGCGGGGACATGAGACCATAATCCGTGAAAGACAGGTAGATTGAGGTGGCAATCGGCCCCACGGTCAGCGCGAAAAATCCAATCAGCCAGGGGATCAGGAAGCTGTAGTTAGCAACCTGTCTGCGAAACCCCGCTCCCGCCGGACCGCGTGCCCTCATTGAGCACGACTCGCCAATGGGCGACAAATACACGAAAGTTCCGAGCGAAACTTTCTTTGTGTTTTCGCTAACATAGCATCACCCTCCCACATTTCTGTTCCGAAACTCGTCTTTTCGGATTTCATGATTGTCCGTTCCACGAAAAAATGTCAAACGAAAAAATACAATTGACGAAACTTACGCATAATGCGAAAAAGATTTACGTTAGAGAGGAACACCCATGAAGATGCCTACCGACAATTATTTTACCAATGCCCTACGCCCGGCCAGCCTTCATCGCGCAGAGCACCAGATTGCTCTCGAACGATGTGTCGGGAAAGTTCGCAAGACGTTGCCTCTCATGGGCGTTCGCAATCCCAAGATAGGGATTGATAATCTGAAATGGTCCTATTGTGCACCGGGCGACTGGGTTATCAGCTTCATGTCAGGACAGCTCTGGCTGGCCCTTCAACTGACGGGCGATCCGGTTTTCCTGAACGCTGCCCGGGCGCGGCGCCCGGCTTTCCGCGATATATTGCGCAACCGCCGGTCGCAAAACCACGATCTTGGCTTCCAGTTTTCCCTGAGCTGCGTGGCTGACTGGCGCATGACCGGAGCAAAAGAAGCACATGATATGGCTCTGGATGCGGCGCGCGGCCTGGTTACACGCTATTGTCCGCGCGGCCGTTATATTCAGGCGTGGAATGCCCTTGCAAGCCAGGATAGCACCCGGGCAAAATTCGTCGCTGGCCGTATGATCGCTGATACCATGCAGAATCTGGCACTTCTGTATTGGGCATGGAACGAAACTGGGAATGCAGATTTTCGGGATGCGGCAGATGGCCATGCGGAGACGACAGCTCAATATCTGATACGGCAGGATGACACGAGCTTCCATACATTCCTGTTCGACGTTGTTACGGGAGAGCCGATCCGTGGCGAGACCCACCAAGGTTTTGCGCATGATTCCTGCTGGTCACGCGGTCAGGCCTGGATGATCCACGGCTTTGCCCAGTCCGCGCGCACAACCGGGAACAACGTTTATCTTGATCTTGCGAAGCGGCTGGCACGCAAGGCCGAGGCATTGATGGGCGACGACGACGTCCCCGTATGGGATTTTTCCGTATCGGACAGCAATGCGCCACGGGATAGCTCAGCGGCTGCGATTATGGCAGCAGGCATCTATATCATCGCTGATCTGTCCGATAACGAGGAGTCCTCCCGCTGGAAATCGCAAGCCGATCGCTTGATTGGCGGCTTGCTGCGCAGTTGTGACATCAGCGGAAATCCTGAAAGCGAAGGGCTTCTTGCACATGGTGCGGCGCACGTTACGGCGGGATATTCCGATACGATGCTGCCCTATGGCGATTACTATTTTATGGAAGCCCTGATGCGCTCGCTTGGCCATACGGATTTCTTCTGGTAGTCGAGACAGATCACATTAAGACGCTTTCGCCGCACCGGTGGGCTTGGATACCACGATATGACAGATAAAACGGAAGCTGCCGTCACACTTCAGGACATTGCAGATGCGGCGGGGGTGTCGGTCGCTTCCGTTTCCAAAGTGCTGAACAACCGGCCGGGTGTTGGCGATGACAGCCGGCGCCGCATCATCGGCATTGCCGACAAGATGGGCTACCAGGCCCGTGCTTCGCGTGGACACTCCACTGCAAAATCGAGAGACATAACGGTCGTTACCCCCGGAGAATATTACTCCAATTCGCAGTTTTATGGCGACGTCATTCAAGGCATGCTTGACGAGGCAAAATCGCGGGGTGTCGAAGCAAATGTCCGGTTGATTGCGCGTGATTTGCCGGAAGCGGAGTCTGACATTGTCAAGATTCTGGGCGATCCCGGCACAACGGCCGTTTTGCTCGTTGGCCTCGACTACCCTGAGATGATCGAGCGCATTGTTCAAAGCGCGTTACCTGCCGTCATCGTCAATGGTACTGATCGTTCGATGCGGGTGAGCAGCGTGACCCCTGACAACAGGTCCGCCGGTTGGCTCGCCACATGCCATTTGCTGGCCGCCGGGCATCGCAACATTGTCCACGTCACGTTCCCCCACCGATCCTCTCTGGTTCGACGCATGGATGGTTTCAGGGATGCAATGGAGGAGGCAGGAATCCGGTTTGATCCCGCGCATCATGTTCTCGACCTGAGCAAAGAGGGTGTTCGTGATTTCGAGGCTGCTCTTGCCATAAAGCAGGCCCTGAAAGACGGGCGCCTTGACGGCACCACGGCGTTCTTCTGCAGCACCGATCTTGTCGCTCTTGGCGTCATGGAGGGCCTGAAGGAATCGGGATACGACGTGCCGGGTTCGTATTCCGTCATTGGCCTTGATGACGTGCCGATCGCGCATTACAGCCGTCCTCCTCTCACAACTATCCGGGTGGATAGAATGGAACTGGGGCGGGTTGGCTTCTCCATGCTGCAGGAGAAGATCGTCAATCCCGCCATCAGCGTCAGGCATGTGGATCTCGGCGTGGAGCTGATAGAACGGCACACCATCAATCCGCCGGCCTGACCGAAGATGCGCTCAGAGACTTATGGGAAGATCAACGAACGGTGCGCCGCAACACCCGCCAGCACACCCGATGCAGACGCAAATGTTGCATTGGGCATCGGGCTTGCAACATCACCCGCCGCATAGACGCCTTTCACGGATGTGAGTTTGAAATCATCCACCCGGATGTAGGGACCGGTCGGCCCACTTTCGAGCGCGCAGCCAAGCTGAGCCGGCAAGTCACTGACTATGTGAGTCCTGGGCGCGATGAACAGGGCCGAAAGCGGCACGAGGCGACCATCGGCCAATCGCACTGTTTCCAAGGCAGGAGCAGATCCCAGCAGTTCGGCGACAGCAGAGCGCTCAATACGCACCCCTCGTGCCGAAAGCGCGGCAAGCTCACCGCCGTCCGGCTCATAGATGCCCTGCGTGAACAAGGTCGTAGGCCCCCAATCCGCGACAAGCATTGCCTGATGCACCGAAAGCGGCCCCGCCGCCAGAACACCCAAAGCCCTATCGCCATATTCGTAACCATCGCAATAGGGACAAGCCACAACGGATATGCCCCAACGCTCGCCTAGGCCGGGTACAACGGGCAATTCATCCCTTATGCCCGTCGCCAGTATCAAGCGCGCACCTTGAAGAATGTCTCCATTGCGCAAACCGACCCGGAATATGTCACCTTCCGGGACGGCTGAGATCGCCTCGCCGTCGATCAGTTCCACTGTGGGATAGCGACTGAGTTCGCCACGGCCCGTGGCGACGATATCGCGTGGATTTCTTCCATCCTGACCGAGAAATCCGTGGGATGCTTTCGAAAAGCGATTGCGGGGTGTTGCGGCATCGATCAACGCAACGCGACGGCGCGCCCGCCCGAGTTGCATAGCCGCCGACAGCCCGGCAAAGCTGCCCCCGACAACAATTACATCAAATTCCATCTGCCTGCTCCATGCTGGTGTCCTTCGACCCGAGAAGAGTTGAGACTGTCACGGGCGGCGTCCGCATCGCTCCCGGTAGCCAAAAGACGCTGCCAACTTCTTGGGTTTCGTTACTTTATATGTTACAGATAATCACAAATCAAGACTCGTAACTTTGTTTGTTTCGAGTAGGTGCGCCATACCCGAGGCAAAGGAGAACAGTTGTGAGACGCGACAGCCGCTTATCAAGAATGCTTCATGTGCTCATCCATATGGACCGGCACAGCAAGCGCATGACGTCAGAGACGATCGCCCAGATGCTTGGAACGAATGCCGTCGTCGTCCGCCGCACGATGGCTGGCCTTAAGAAACAAGGCTACGTTCGCTCGGAGAACGGACATGGCGGCGGCTGGGAACTCGCGCGTGACCTCGCCGGAATCTCGTTGCTGGATGTCTATCTGGCGATCGGGGCCCCATCGCTGTTTGCCATTGGTCCCTCTTCTGAAAATCCCGCTTGTCTCGTGGAGCAAGCGGTCGATACTGCGCTCGACGATACAATGCGAAATGCAGAACGCCTGTTGCGGGCCCGGTTCGCGGAAGTCACCATCGCAGATCTGGCGTCTGATTTTGATCAGCGCTATGCCGCTTTGCAATCTTCGGGCGAGATTTGCGCAGTGAAAGCCTAGGTTGATGACGAGAGGCGCTTTGTCTCGCGCGCCATACCTACCACAGGTCACCCGTAACAGACGCGAGATAGTTTGCATCGCATTTGAAGCCCTGCGGGTATAGTGTGTTTGCACTATTGCACACGCGTCTGAAGTCTATTGAACTGCCTGTATGGCCACAGTTCTGAACTGCAACGGGGGTATCCTATGAAACTCTTAAAAGCAGCCGGATTCGGAGCAATTGTCCTTTTGTCTGCGATTGCCCGTGCCGAGGAGAAAAATATCTCCAATGATCCAATGCAGACTATTCGCGAGTCGAACCAGATTATCCGCCTCGATCCTTCAAACGCTTTGGCTTATGGCCGCCGCGGCAATGCCTATGTGGAGATCGGGAAGTATGATGAAGCAATCGCCGATTTCAATCAGGCGATCAAACTCAATCCTAATCTCGTCAATGCATACAACAATCGGGGAAATGCAAGCTTCAATAAAGGTGACATCAATGCTGCATTGAGTGACTTCGAACGAACAATTGCGCTCGATCACAATAGTGCAGCTGGCTACAACAGCCGCGGTGGGGTTCGCCTGCACTTGAATGACCTGGATGCGGCGATCGCTGACTTTAATCAGGCAATCAAACTCGACGGCAAATATGTGATGGCTTACAACAACCGCGGGTTAGCACGGTTCAAGCAGGGCGATGTAGAAGCTGCTATCGCTGATTACGATCATGCGATTGAACTGAGCCCGACATATTCAGCGCCATACAACAATCGAGGATCTGCCCAATTTTATAAAGGCAATGTCGAAGAAGCCCTCACAGATTACAATCAAGCGATCAAACTCAATCCCAAGAGCGCAGACGCATATGGCAATCGGGGGGAAGCCCGTATCAGGAAGAATGATCTTTCTGCGGCAATCGAAGACTTTGATATGACGATCAAACTCAGTCCCTCCCTTGCTGGTGCGTATGTCGGGCGTGGTCTTGCTTTTACCCAATTGGGAAATCTGGACAGAGCAATCTCCGATTTGGATCGGGCCATCGAACTCGACCCACAATCTGCTGCCGCGCATACGCACAGAGGATTTGCCCGCATAAAACTGGGTAATTTCGATGGGGCAATCAGTGATCTCGACGAGGCAATCAGACGCAATCCCAAGGACGGGAGTTCATACAATTTTCGCGGTATGGCTCGCTCCAGGCAAGGTAACCTGAGCGAAGCCCTCGAAGATTATGAACAAGCGATCAAACTCAATCCCCAATACGCCGATGCATACAATAATCGGGCGTTGGCTCAATTCAACCGGGGCAATTTTGACGACGCGATAAATGATTTCGATCGGGCAATAAAACTCGATCCGAAAAACTCAGCCACCTATAACAATCGAGGCATAACTCGCAAGGAAAAGGGCGATCTGGACAAGGCTATGGTCGATTATGACCAAGCAATCAAACTTGATCCCCAAAATGCTGCCTCATACCAGTATCGGGGGATTGCCCTCATTGAAAAGAAAGATTTTACCGGTGCGATAGCCGATTTTGATCATGCAATCCAACTCAGCCCCGCCTCCTCTGATGCTTACGTGGGTCGTGGCTTTGCTTATGCTCAAGTCCAGAATCTAGACAAAGCTCGTTCAGATCTGGAGCAGGCCGTCAAACTGGCCCCTCATTCTGCCGCTGCCTACAAAAACCGGGGATATGTTCGCATAAAACTCGGTGATTTCAACGCAGCGATCAGTGATCTCGATGAGGCAATCAAGCAAAATCCCAATGATGCGCGGTCGTATTTCTACCGAGGTACAGGTCATTTCCAGAGAGGAAACATTGCTGAAGCTAAAAGTGATTACGATCAGTCGATCAAACGCGATTCCGGATTTGCCGACGTATACACTATGCGCGGACTGGTTCGCTTCAAGAGCGGCGATGTGAAGGGGTCAATCCTTGATTACGAGCAGGCCATCAAACTCGACCCCCATAACGTCGATGCGTACGGCTATCGTGGCGATTCTCGCTATGCCCAACGTGATATCGACGGGGCGATTGCCGACTACAATCAGGTGATAAAACACAACCCGGAATATGCAAGGGCCTACAATAATCGCGGATATGCACTCTTTGAGAAAGGAGACATCAGTGCAGCGATAAGCGATTTCACCAAAGCTATCGATCTCGATCCGAATTACGCGCAGCCGCGTAGCAGCCGTGCACATGTTCGCCTCGGCCGGGGTGAGTTCAAGGAAGCTTTTGCTGATCTGATCGAGGTTGTGCGGATCGAACTCGGTAATATGCCCACGGAGCTGTCCCTCGCTGCTGAAAGCGCCAAAAGCAATGATCCGGACCAAGATATCGCTGAATTGAACGCGTTGATACAACAGGGCCAGCGGAACGCTACCATCTATCTCAGACGGGCAATTTCACAAGGCATGAAAGGAAATCTCAGCGGAACGCTGGCTGATCTTGATGAAGCGCTGAAGATCGACCCGGAATACAAGCCTGCATTGACGTTGCGCAAAGAGCTGTTGGCGGCAAAGAACAAATACAAGGACATCTGAGCACTTAAAAAATCAACCCCACCAAAGATGTAGACGGGGTTGATAGTCATTGGCTCATTCGGCAAATCACTTTGCATCAGAACACGTCTTTTACTTCTCTGGCCGCAGAGCTGCCAAAAACCAGATCCAGCGATAATTCTCATCGGAGTTGGTCGATTTTGGTAGCTGATTATAGGGCCACACCACATAGAAAGGGCCGCGATCCGCATCTGTCAGCGGCCTGAATTCCTGCTCTTTTGTACAGGTTGCTGCAAGCCGGTCTGAGTCTACGCAGTCAACTTCCGTCGCAATGATGGGATCATAGGATTTGATTTCCTTCATCTCCAGCTTGGCTTCAAAGCCGTCCAGTGCGACACCCGTAACAATTTTCGCATCGGCTGAACTATACTTTGCGAGAATGTCTTTAAGGGAGGACCCGCGATAACGGCGTTTCTCACCATTGGTCCATGGTGTCGCTGTTTCAAGCAGCTTGGATGGGAACGCCTTGCCCAGTTCTTCGACGGTGTAGGTGGCAATAGGCTTTCCGGCCTCCTTCTCAATGGTCAATACATTTGGTTTGTTATCTGCGGCATTTGCCAGCGTGAGGCCAGAAAGGAGCATCAGAGAAGCAGCAAGAGATATTCTATACTTAAGCATGAATTTTCCTTTTGATCAGTTAGATGGGGCGACCCATTCTCCCGGCAGACGACCACCTGGGATACCGGCAGCACTCCCGGTGTAGTGAAGCAGCCATCGAGGTCCTGCGTCCGTGCCGTACTAAGCCCGGGAAATCATGAAGAGCGGATATCAGAAGCGGGTGCGCGGATGAGGTCGAACCCAGATCCGAGACATGCGCTCCTGCTGTTATTCTCTTGCACCAAGTTTGGAGACCAGTGGCAGTAATCCACTTCAATTGATGATCCCTCCCCCGAAATGATCATTCGCAGCCAGCTATCTCGTCTTATCGAATCTGTTCGACCGCAACAATATATGACTGGTAAGGGAAGAAAATATACAGATGTCGTGCGGGTCGCCCACGGTTTGCACACATAGGGCGTTGAAACGCCCTATCGGGATTATGGGGATCTAATCCACGCATTCGGGTCTGAATAGTGCTTTTGCCCAGCGCAACAAGCCCTTGATCCCTGTCAACGATCCGGGACTTGTGCGTGAACCGATTAGCTGCGCGGCTTGGAATGAAGCGTCAGTTTCATATGACGATTGACATCTTTATAGAGCAGATAACGGAATGGCTCCGGACCACCGGCGTAACAGGCCTGCGGACAGAAGGCGCGCAGCCACATGAAATCGCCGGCCTCGACTTCGACCCAATCCTGATTAAGGCGGTAAACCGCCTTCCCCTCAAGCACGTAGAGACCATGTTCCATGACGTGTGTCTCGGCAAACGGAATAACGGCTCCAGGCTGAAGGGTGACAATTGTAACGTGCATATCATGGCGCATGTCCGCGGGATCGACAAAACGGGTGGTCGCCCATCGACCGTCTGTGTCGGGCATTACCGATGGCTTGATGTCGTTTTCATTCAGAACAAGCGGCGTTGGGACCTCGATGCCGGCGACAGCCTCATAGGATTTGCGAACCCAGTGAAAGCGTATGGCGGCATCCGTGGTGTTCAGAACCGACCATTCTGCCGCCGGAGGAATGAACGCATACCCACCAGGGCGCATGACGTGAGTCTGGCCGGCAAGCGTCAGCTGCAACTCCCCTTCCACAATGAAGAGTACTCCCTCGGCATCTGCATCCAACTCGGGACGAGTGCTTCCGCCCCCAGGCGCAACTTCCATAATATATTGCGAGAAAGTCTCGGCAAAGCCGGAAAGAGGCCGAGCTATAATCCAGCAACGTGTCTTGTCCCAAAATGGCAAAGCACTGGTGACAATATCCTGCATCACACCTTTCGGAATGACGGCATATGCTTCAGTGAATACAGCACGCCCCGTGAGCAACTGGCTTTGTGAAGGATGTCCGCCGTGAGGCGCATAATAAGTATTTCGGGACATGAGAGACTCCCCAGCTTGCCCAAGAATGTTTGACCGAAAGTTGCGTAATCCTGTCGCCGGTTCTACGCACATAAGTCAACCTAATGTCATACATTTTCGAATTGTGTTGAAGATATACTGAACACTGCACCTCTGCCGGCGAGGCAATATGTGCAGCAATGGCCATCATGCCAGATTGCTCAGGTGTTCAATATCGGAAGCTAAAGGAGACGATTTGATCCGGGGGAAATCGTACCCATTCACCTTGGATGTCATATATCCCGCACCTACCAGCGCTTCGGCGAGCTTGACTGCAGCGGTAACGCCGTCGATGACAGGTGTGCCGGTTGCGGTGCTGAGCCGTTCGCACAGCAATGACATGCCCGCGCAACCCAGAACAATCGCTTCGGCGCGGTCTTCCAGTTTGGCCTTTTCGATTTCACATACAAGAAGACGCTCGGCTTCCACGGGGTCTTCATCCAACCCGAGTACAGGCAGATTGATAGCACGCACATTGCGACAATGATGATCTGCTCCGTAGGCGGTTACCAGATCTTCGATAATCGGGATGGAGCGGGGTAACGTGGTGATGACTGTGAAGCGCCGGCTGATGGTCATCGCAACTTGCACGGCAGCCTGGCAGATGCCGATAACCGGACCGCGGGCTATCTCTCGTGCAGCATGCAGTCCCGGATCATCGAAGCAGGCAATCACATAGGCATTGACGCCTTGCAGTTCACCCTTGCGAATCTCGGAAAGCATTCCCGGAACGGCCATCGCCTCATCCGCCCCGCCCTCAATACTGACCGGCGTTTCCAGCGGATTGACGGCAGTGACACGCGTGGTGGGATAGGCGACCCGGATTGCGCTTTCCAAGACCTGAGATGTCATTGAAGCTGTGGAATTGGGATTAACCAGAAGAATATGCACGGTCGAGTTCCTTCCTCGCCTCAGTCGCGGCGGGACTTGATGAAATCAGTAATTGACGGGGGTTCCAGAACGAACTGTCGATCAGAGGTAATGTAGTTGTCGGCGTGAAGGCGGGCTATCGGCTGATAGACACCGGGATTGACGTAGCGTCCCTCAGCATCGAGACAATCACGACGTACATGCATGTGGACGACTTCTCCCAAAACCAGCACGCGACGCGGAAACTCGATCAGGCGTTCAACGCGGCATTCAAGAGCGCAGGGCGCGCTTGCCACGTAATTGGCATCGATTTGATTGCACTGCATCGCTTCGAGACCTGCCATCTCAAGTTCGTCGACCTCGCTGTCAAAGCCCAGCCCGCAAACAAGCATTTGCTGCGATATCGCCATATCCACCATATTGACCACGAACTCACCCGTGCGACGGATGTTGACGATCGTGTCTTTCTCCTCGCCGGACAGGCGTGGCTGAACACCGAGGATCAAGATGGGCGGATCGTGCGAGAACACATTGAAGAAGCTCATGGGAGCTGCATTGTTTTGCCCGGCACTTGAACGGGTGGTTACCAATGCAATCGGCCGGGGCCCGATAAAATTGGTGAGCAGGCGATAGCGGCTCTCCGGCTCAAGCTCCGTGAAATCAAACTGCATCTCAGGTCTCCCGATTCAATTACATATCGTGTACAATTTTTAGGTATTATTGTCTACAATAATGCAGACAAATTAAGTTGACATTTTTCATTGGATCGCGATTGTCTGTCACAATCGGGAGACAGGCAAATGACTGAACAATCAGGGGTTTCAACACAGCAGATTGTTGAACGGGTATGGCTTTCCATAGCCGAGCGCAGACTTCGACCTGGCGTGCAGCTCAAAGAAGGGCAACTGGCGACTATCTTTGATGTCAGCCGTGCCCGCATCCGGCAAGCTCTCGTTGCGCTCGAACGGGATGGGCTCGTCATGATCATCCCCAATCGCGGTGCATTCGTGTGCCAGCCGTCGGTAGATGAAGCACGTGACGTCTTTTTTGTTCGCAGGGCCGTTGAACGCCGCATCGTGGAACGGCTTTGCCAGTCGATCTCCAAGGTGAACGTCGCACGTCTGCGCACGCATATTTCCAAGGAACGGACCGCCAACACCCAGAATGTCACGACCGATATCATCAAGTTGTCGGGTGGCTTTCATCTGTTGCTCGGGGAGGTTGCAGGTTCGGATTTTCTCTTTGCAACCATGCGCGATCTGATCGCAAGAAGCTCGCTGATCACAGCAGTTTACCGGAATACCAATCGCTTCAACTGTGGTCCCGACGAGCACGCTGAAATTGTCGAGGCAATCGCAAGGGGTGACGTGTCGACGGCAACCAAGCTCATGGAACATCATCTGGAGCATGTGGAAACCGAACTCGATTTGAGCGAAATCCGGGACCTCCCGCATGATTTGCGTTCAGCTCTGGCCTGAAGGGCAGCGCGTTATACCGATACATCAGCCGCTCTCTCATCCACCAGATGGCAAGCCACGCGGGTCCCGTTTGTGAGTGTACGCACATCGGGAATTTCCACCGAACAGCGCGCTGTTGCGACCGGACAGCGCGGATGAAAGGCACACCCCGATGGTGGCTTGAGCGGGCTTGGCACCTCTCCTCCCCCGACAACACGGTCCCTGTTTGGCTTCTGGACATTCGGGATCGTCTGCAGCAGGAGTTGCGTGTAGGGATGACGAGGATCGGCAAAAAGTTCTTCCGTATCTCCCTCTTCCACGATACGTCCAAGATACATGACCGCTATGCGATCCGACATGTGGCGCACGACACTCATGTCGTGGCTGATAAACAGGTAGGTAAGGCCAAGTTCGTCCTGCAATCTGCGCATGAGATTGAGAACCTGCGCCTGCACTGACACATCAAGCGCAGAGGTTGGCTCGTCGCATACGAGGAACTCGGGCTCGCTGGCGAGCGCCCGAGCGATTGAAATGCGCTGGCGCTGACCACCGGAAAACTCATGCGGATACTTTTCACCATCAGACGCTGACAACCCGACTGTCTCCAGCAGCTCCTCAACGCGGTCGGTGATTGCAGCCGAGGTCTTGAGCAGCTTCAACTCACGCAGTGGCTCGGCAACGATATTTTTCACACGCCAGCGGGGATTGAGCGATGCATAGGGATCCTGGAAGATCATCTGCACCGAAACAGGTGCGCCATTGCGGCCAGGCGCGAAGCGGAGTTCACCACCGCTTGGCTTGTGCAGCCCTGTTACAAGACGCGCCACCGTTGATTTACCGCAACCGCTTTCTCCAACAATGCTCAAGCACCCACCCGCCGGTACGGTGAAGCTGATATCATTGACAGCCTGCAGAAGCTGCCGTGGTTTGCGTTCAACGACCCGGCTCAGCCACGGTGCAGAGACATCGAATGTCTTGACGAGGTGTTCAGCCGTAAAAGCCGGCATTTTCTGTCTGATCTCGGTCATTGGATTCCTCCCGCATTGAGCCAGCATGCGCTCGCACCATCCCCGGCTGGCATAAGCTCAGGCCTTTCGCGAATACAGCGCGGGCCTGTCGATTTGCAGCGTGGATTGAAAGCGCAACCATTCGGAATGGCACCGGGCCGCGGCATTGATCCATCGATCTGATTGAGGCGCTCCACCCGCGCCGCAAGCGCTGGAATCGAAGCCATGAGCCCGCGCGTATAGGGATGCGTAGAGGCATGCAGCACCTGATTGACCGAGCCAAGCTCAATCAGCCGGCCTGCATACATGACAGCAACCCGGTCCGCTGCCTCTGCAATAACGCCCATATCGTGCGTGACAAGCATAACAGCGGTGCGCTTCTCCTTGCAGAGTTTGCGCAGCAGCGAAATAATCTGTGCCTGAATGGACACATCCAGCGCCGTGGTTGGCTCGTCTGCAATCAGGAGCTTGGGTGATGCAGCAAGTGCCAGAGCGATCACGACCCTTTGCCGCATTCCGCCGGAAAACTGGTGCGGGTAATGATTCACCCGCTCATCCGGTGAGGGAATACCAACTTCTCCAAGCAGTTCGACAGCCCGTGCTCTCGCCTGTGTTTTGTTCATGTTGAGATGCTGGCGGATCGTCTCGCTCAGCTGAGCTCCTACGGTGAAAAGCGGATTGAGCGAGGTCAGCGGATCCTGGAAGATTGCACCGATCTCCCGGCCGCGAATCTTCTGCATCTCATAGTCATCGAGGGTATCAATTCGACGCCCCTTGAGCCAGATTTCGCCACCACTGATGTGACCGGGACGTTCAAGCAAGCCCTGTATTGCCAATCCGGTCATCGACTTGCCGGCGCCGGACTCGCCAACCACCCCGAGAATTTCGCCGGCCCGAATGTTGAGGCTCACGTCCGACAGTGCGGCAACTGTCCCGTGGCGCCCAGGGAATTCCACCGTGAGATTGCGAACCTCGAGGATGGGCTGATCGGTTGTTTCACCCATTTGCATCACTCTCTATTGGATAACTCGGAGGAAATATTTCGGAGACGGATGGAAGCGCCCAGCTTCGCTCGGGGTATTTGGCAACAAGCGCGTCGAACTGCCTTTGTGCCCGTTCACGGGCAGACTTCATGTCAATGCCGGCAACCTCGCCGAAGAGCATGGAGGGCCGTCCATCGACAAAGACTGCTCGCGTCACCTTGCCCGATCCGCCTGCGACAAGCGTTGTGATGGGATCAATCGACGGCGCCATTATCGCGTCATCAAGGCCAAACACCGCAATATCAGCACGTGCTCCTGATGAAAGATGGCCAAGGTCGGGTCTGCCGAGAGCCCTTGCACCGCCAAGCGTTGCAGCGTCGAAGAGATCGGCACAGCGCACCCGGTCTGGCACGCCATCATTGATACGGGAGGTGACCAGACCGACAAGCAGATTCATCAGCATATCGGCTGGCGCCGTGTCGGTCCCCATGGCAATGTTGATCCCGCGGGTGCGGCATGCTGAAAACGAATTGAGCGTGCTACCACCACGGGCAGAAACCAGCGGGCAATGCACAATTGAGACGCCGTTCGCTGCATAAAGACGAAGATCTTCGTCCGTCGCATTGGTCGCATGGGGAGCAATCAGCCGATCGCTCAATAGTCCTGATTTCGCGAGCCACACCGGCGCTGTTGAGCCATGCAACGCACGAACCGTATCCACCTCCATGATGCCTTGCGCCATATGCAGGCGAATCTTGCAGCCAAGCTCACGCGCTGCGGCATCGGTGCGCTGGAGCAATCCGAGTGTACACGTTTCAACACGGTCAGGAGCAAGCAAGCCCCTCACAAGGTCTCCATAACGTCCAGTTTGCCGTTCAATGAAACGCACCGCGTCTTCCAGGCCGCGCAAGCCGCGTTGCTCATCGAAAACCGGAAGTATCTGCCCCGGATTTTCAAGAACCATCCCGCCCGAACGGTAAGCTGGGCTGAGATAGATCCGCAAACCAAGTTCTCCCGCCGCATCCGCAGCGGCATCGAATTCAGCAACCGTCTCACCCCACTCGCGATAGAACAGCGAAGCGATTGGTGCAGCTGTGGTTATACCGTTCAGCAGAAGCTGACCGAAAGCAAAGCGCTTCTGGAAAGCCAGCTCTTCGGATGAATACATTTCATAGGGACCAGTGTCGACATAGGAGCGAGGCCAGACACGGCCCTTGGCCCAGCCCGGATGGTTGTCGATACCCAGGATGGTCGTATCGAGATCGGACAACGCATCAAGATCAATGAAGCCCGGACTGATCAGCGACTTACCGAAATCGACCCGGCGCGCCACCTCTCCCGGAAAGCGATGACCGGCGAACAGAATTTCGCCGTTCTCGAATACCACTTCACCGTTGGGGAGAAGGCGATGGGTTCCGTCGCGGTGACCAAGCACCCAATCCGCAGTCAGCAGCGTTCGTCCCTCTGGCCTGCCACCGAGCGTTAGTGTCTCAAGTCCGGCTTTTGTCATGGCATGTCCACAACGGCTTGGCCCTGTCGAGCAGTGATACGCCCGCCTTTGACGACCAGCGGACGCGGCCCAATATCAACAACCGCATGCGCCAGCGTTTCGCCTGTCAGAAGTGTCAGGTCAGCCGTGCAACCAACCTTCAGGCCATAGCCTTCGATCTGCATGACATCAGCGCCACCTTGTGAAACGATATGAAGAACATGCTCCAGTTCGCGATCCTTCCTGAGCCCGTTCTTCATGCCGATGATCTTGGCACGGTCGAGCATGTCGGGCTGGCCCCATGGCCCCCAAGTGTCACGAATACCGTCACAACCGCCACCAACGCGTATGCCCGCCTCTTTCAGCCTCATGACCGACGGAACAGCAGCAGATGGCGCGCCTGTCGTCAGGATCGCCACATCAAGCGCCACAAGTTCATCAATCAACTTTCCGACCCGGATGTAGTCATTCATCCCAAGCGCAAACGCGTGACTTATGGCAACTTTACCCTGCATGCCGTGCGCACGAATGCGCTCAAAAATAAGCTCCATGGTGAACGCACCAAGATCAGCGGCCTCGTGCAGATGGATATCGATTGGCCGTTGATGCTTCACGGCAAGTGCAAATATGATATCGAGTTGGCCCTTCGGATCGCGATCAATGCCGCAGGGATCGATCCCTCCCAGCACTTCACAGCCTTGGCGCAGAGCCTCGTCAAGCAATTCGGTGGTACCTGGCATAACCATGACGCCGGACTGGGGGAAGGCAACGATTTCGATATCAATGATGCCACGCAGCTTTTCGCGCGTTTCCCATACGCCTTCGACGATGGACAGTCCGTGGGTGGGATCGATGTCGACATGACTGCGGATATGCGTCGCGCCATGCGCTGCCAGCCCGATCGCGTGCCGCATGGACTGCCGGTGAGGATCAATTCCGATCGCACTGCGGTTCTCACGCTCGAAATCGATGCGCTCGCGCAGTACAGCCGCCCGATTGTTCTCATGCCACGGCATGCCCCATGTTGTCTTGTCGAGATGTGTATGAGCATCGATAAGACCGGGAATGACAATGGAGTTGCCTCCATCCTCGACTGGCATGCCGGGCTCAGGCGCAAATTGACCGAAACCGGCTATTTTTCCGTCCTTGATCAGGACATCACAGTTATCGCCAGCCATGGGCCGTACGTTACGGAGCAACAAGTTGGACATGTTTTACCTACCTCAATTTCGGATTTAGGGCATCACGCAGCCAATCGCCGAGCAGGTTCACAGCAACGACGAGAAGGCAAAGCTGGAGCACCGGAAACAGCACAATCCACCACGAGCCTGAAAACAGGAATTGGTTGCCGATGCGGATCAATGTCCCCAGTGACGGCTGGCTCGGCGGCATGCCAATGCCCAGAAAGGAAAGTGTAGCCTCGGTAAGAATGGCCATGCCGAAGTTCAACGTCGCAGCCACAAGAACCGGCGTGAGCGTATTTGGCAGGATATGGTTCGCCATGATCCGGCGAGCAGGCACCTTGATCAGCCTTGCCGCATGCACGTAGTCCTTGCCGCACTCTACGATCGTTTGAGCACGAACCGTCCGGGCATATTGAACCCATGCCGACAGGGCAATTGCAAACACCAGCACGGCCGAGGCACCAATCTCGCGAAGTTCCACCGGAAGCATTTGCCGAACGACGGTCGAAACCAGGATCGCAACAAGAATGGTTGGGATCGAAAGCGTGACATCGCCGATGCGCATCAGAAGATTGTCGACAAAGCCCTGGAAATAACCCGCCACGAGACCCGCGCTCATGCCGATCAGCAGGGACAGAGCAACCGATGCAATGCCAATGAAAATGGAGATGCGCGTCCCGTACAGGATAGCCGAGAGCATATCACGGCCCTGTGTGTCGGTTCCCAGCAGGTAGGGCCATTCGCCACCCTGCTGCCAGATGGGCGGAAGTTCTGCTTTCCACATATCCAGTTGCGCCCCGTCATAGGGATTCTGGACGGCGATCAATGGCGCAAACACGGACGTGAGGATCAAAACTGTCAGAATAATGGCGCCAGCCATTGCTATCTTGCTGTGCGTGAACGACCACCAGAGGTCGCTGTTGCGCATGCGCCTCAGCAGCGGCGGGCGCGCCGGCCTTGGCGCTTTTGGCGTCTTCGATACATCGATTGTCATCGAACAGGTCCCTAACTCTGGGTCTAACGTGCGCTGCGCAAACGTGGATCGATGACCGCATAAGCGATATCCACCAGCATGTTCAGAACAACGAAAATGAAAGAGATGATGCACAGATATGCCGCCATTACGGGGATATCGATGAATGTCACCGCCTGGATGAACAGCATGCCCATGCCCGGCCACTGAAAGACGGTTTCGGTGATCAGTGCGAAAGCGATGAGGGAACCGATGTTCATTGCCGTCATTGTAACGACCGGCATCAGGCAATTTCTCAATGCATGCCGGAAATAGATGCGCCAGCGGGGAATGCCCCTCGCCCGTGCAAATTTAATGTAATCAGAACGGAGCACTTCCAGCATTTCTGCCCGCACCAGCCGCATGATCAGCGTGATCTGGTAAAGTGACAGCGCAATGGACGGCAGAATGAGTGCTGCACGCCCCGAAGATGTCAGCAACCCCGTCGACCACCAGCCAAGCCTGACGACGTCACCACGTCCGAATGCAGGCAACCATCCCATGCTGACCGAGAACACCAGGATCAGCAGGATACCAACGACAAAGCTGGGCAGCGACACTCCGACAATGGAGATGAACTGAAGGCCTTCCGTATACCATTTGCCGCGTTTGATTGCTGTCAGAACGCCGAGAGGAATACCGAATACCAATGAAATCAATGTCGCCACCAGCACCAGTTCCAGGGTTGCAGGAAACCGGTCCGCGATCAGCGTCAGAACATCCTGGCCATTACGATAGGAGATACCGAAATTGCCCTGCGCCGCATGAATGACGAAGCGGACGTACTGGGTCGGCAGATTATCGTTGAGACCCAGGCGTTCGCGCAGATTGTCGCGATCCGCCTGTGTCATCTGTTCATTTGCCATAAGTTCAACTGGATCGCCGGCAAGCCTGAAAATCAGAAAGGCGAGCATGGCCACTGCGAGCATCACCAAGATTGCGTTTGCCAAGCGCCTCACAATAAAAACCAGCATATGTCGCCTCCCTTAATTCTGTTTGCCTTGAGCCAATCGAGGCGAACCGCCCAACCTACTCGGCAAAATGCGTCAGCCAATGCCGGGATTTGTTGTCAGGCAGTTGAACGATGCGATCGATCTTGTCCGTCATCACCCAAGCCATCGGCTGCTGATGCAGAGGAAGCATGATGATCTCATCCTTGACCATCTGCAGGGCTCTGGTCTGCAGTTCCAGCCGCTTGTTCCTGTCCATTTCTGTCGAGGCCTGCACGACCAGCTTGTCAATTTCGGGATAGCTCCAGCCGCCCCAATTGAAGACACCGGCATTGTCTGTCTTCGTCTCGATCATCTGAAGCAGGATGGAATAGCTGTCGAGCATCGGCTCGTTCGCCCATCCGATCAGATAGACGTCAGCCTTGCCATTCGTACGCTTGGGTGTCTGCGCAGCTACCGGTGCAATGTCGAGCTGCGGCTTGAAGCCTGCACGGCTGAGCATATTGACCATGCCCTGGCAGAGCTCTTCCTCGTTGACATAAGCATCCGTCGTGCACACGAACGTAAAAGCAAAATCCTTTGCTCCAGCCTCTGCCAACAGCTTCTTGGACAGTTCCGGATCATAGGAAACCGGCTTGTCGAGCGCCTCCGTATAGCCCGGAATTTCCGGTGCAATGATTGCACCCGCAGTGCGCGACTTACCCCGCATAATGCGCTTCTGGATCAGTTGGGGGTCCAGAGCATGTGCGAAAGCCTGACGGACGCGCAGATCATTGAATTTATTGTCGGTGTCATTGGTGAGCTTCGGCTTGCGATTGAACCCGATCATAACCGTCCGCAGATCAGTGCGCTCCATGACCTTGAGTTCGGGTTGGGCCGAGAGCCGGGGCAGATCTTGAGACGGTGCATTGTCGGTGAAATTGATCTCGCCGGACAGAAGAGCTGCAACACGTGTTGCCGCAGATGTTATCGGAGTGAATTCAATACGGTCGATATTCGTTTCAGACTTGTCCCACCAATTCGGATTTTTAACCAGAACCGTCTTGCTGTCCGGTACGCGGCTTTCAATGATGAAAGGGCCTGTGCCGTTGGCATGATAGGTAGCATAACCCTCAAGCTTTGCACCGACATCGGTCGGTTTCAAGGAGTTGTTGTCTGCCAGCCAGGTCGCATCAAAGATGTGAATGTTCGTGAGGTCATTCAGCAGAAGTGGATATGGGCCCGTCAGCTCAATGTCGATGGTATAATCATCGACTTTCTTGGCAGATTTGTAGGCAGGCAAATTCCCGCGCAAAGGCGAGGTCTTGTCACTCACACGCGTCAGTGACGCCAAGACGTCATCGGCGGTGAAGTCCGCACCGTTGTGAAATTTTACACCCTTGCGCAGATGGAACCGCCAAATCGTGTCCGACACCGTCTCCCACGACGTGGCCAATGCGGGTTCGATCTTGAGCTTGGCGTCATACCGGACAAGGCCTTCATAAACGTGGTTCAGGAAAGCAAGCGTGTAGCTGTCACCGTAAGAATACGGATCGAGCGAGTATATATCATGGGGCGCGCCCCATTTGAGTGTGGCGGCTTGGCTGGGTAAAATCAGGCTCATTGCCACCGCGGCTGCGAGGCCTAGTTGCTTCAACATTTTGGTTTGCTCCGCTTCTGGACGTTTGCCGCCTCCTTGAACGGAGGTCTTGCTGGTTATCAGACAGCGCCAAAGGCGCTGCAGATCAGTCGGTCATGCGTGTCAGCCAATGCCGAGGCTTGTTGTCGGCCCGGATGACCACACTTTCAATCTTGCTGGTCATGGCCCATGCCATCGGCTGCTGGTGCAGCGGGATCATGATTGCCTGATCCTTTGCAAATTTCAGCGCAGCAGTTTCAATCGCCAGACGTTTGTCACGATCCTGTTCCGCGGCAGCCTGTTTGACCATATTGTCGAGTTCGGGATATGACCAACCGCCATAGTTTGCGACACCATCGGCACCACGACGGGTGGAAAGCACCTGAACCAGAATCGAATAGGCATCAAGCGTGGGTTCGTTCGCCCAGCCAACCATATACACGTCGGATTTGCCGCTTGAGCGTTTTGGCGTCTGTACGGCACGCGGCCCGATGTCGAGGGTTGGCTTGAAGCCGGCGCGCGTCAGCATATTGACGACGCCTGAGCAAACATCCTCCTCATTGACGCTTTCATCATTCATGCAAAGATAGGTGAATGCGAGATCGCTCTGCCTCGCTTCAGCTAGAAGCTTGCGTGACAATTGCGGATCATAGGTCGCTGGTTTGTCCAGCTCTGCATCGTAGCCCGGTATCTCCGGGGCAACCAACACGCCGGCCGGATGTGCCAGACCGCGCATAACCTTTTTGTTGATCAGGTTCCGGTCAATCGCATGGTCGAATGCCTGCCGCACGCGCAGGTCATTGAACGGATTGTCGCGCCCGTCCGCCAGCTTTTCACGGCGATTGAATGCGATGGAAATCGTCCGCAAATCCGAGCGTTTGTCTACTTTGATTTCCGGCGTTGATTCAAGCCGGCTGATATCCTGAATAGGTGCAGCATCAACGAGGTCGACCTCCCCTGACAACAAGGCAGCTACCCGTGTTGCAGCAGACGTAATCGGTGTAAATTCGATGCGGTCAATATTGTGCTTCTTCTCATCCCACCAGCCGTCATTCACAACGAGAATTGTCTTGCTGTCCGGAACGCGGCTCTCGAGCTTGAAAGGCCCAGTTCCATTGGCGTGATAGGTGGTATAGCCCTCGACTTGCGCACCAACGTCGGTGGGCTTTTCACTTTTGTTGTCGATGAGCCACTGGGCATTGAACATGAAGATGTTCGTCAGATCGTTGAGAAAGAGCGGCGACGGTGCCGAGACTTCAATGTCGACCGTATAATTGTCCACCTTCTTCGAGCCAACATAGAGAGGAATATTGCCTCTGAGCGGCGAGCTTGGGTCACTCACACGTTTGAGCGACGCAATGACATCATCAGCAGTGAAAGCCGCACCATTGTGAAATTTCACGCCCTGGCGAAGTTTGAAACGCCAGTATTTGTTGTCGATGAGCTGCCATTCCGTGGCTAGCGCCGGAACAACCTTGAACTCGGGCGTATAGCGCACCAGCCCTTCATAAATATGATTCAGAAAAGCCAGATTGGACGTCGATCCGTAGGAGTAGGGATCAAGGGAGAATATGTCCCGCTGCCCGGCCCATCGCAGCGTTGCGGCTTCGGCCGCCGTTCCAAACAGCAACAATGATGTTACCGCTATCAAGACGGATTTTCGCAGTCGCGTCATCAGTACTTCCTCCTCCCATGAGCGCTGTCGCTAGGCACGCCTGCGACTTTTATTCCCCCTTCCATAGGCCATAGGGATTTCTCTTTGTCAACTATATTGTCGACAATTTTCTCAATCATTGGCGCCAATAAAGTATACATTCTACACGGAACATCATTGAATTCGCAGCCGCCCATAAAGACGGTGGTTAGGTAACAAAGATGCCCCTATGATTTGTTTTGCTTACGGCAAGTATAAATTGATTGTGTCGAATGCTTGCGTTATCAAAATACTGAATAGTCTGTGATACTTCCCCATGAGGTGCAGCATGCAGAACCCATTCCCCGCGAACATGAGCAGCTATGTTGCCGGGCAAATTGCCAAACTTGAAGATGAGCAACGACGTCAGGCAGAGATTACCGCAGCCTATGCGGCATCAGACATTTTTGCAGGGATTGATGGGACTGGCGTGTTCAATAACCAGCAATATCAGTTGGAGTTCCAGAACAGCTTCGTCAATCGAATATTTCGGGAATGGAATACCCCCGCGAAGTTTTACAGGCGCGGCCCGAGTATAGATGGAGTTGCGACAGCTAATCTGGCCTTTGCAGCCTTTGAACATGTCTACAAGTTGTATAGCCAAAAAAATGGCAGGCCCAAGCGGATTTTTCTCGCTGGTTACAGCCGGGGTGGAGCAGCGGCTACCAAAGTCTGTGACCTGCTGCAGGACCGCGGCGTTCCCGTTCATGGCCTTTTTCTGTTTGATGCCGTTGACCGTGCAATGCTGATCACGCCCGGCTTCATTCCCAAAAATGTAGAGTACTGCTTCCATGCTCGGCGGGATCCTCGAAGCAATTCAAGAAACAGTTTCGGAAGCTACGGGACGAAAGCCCATCGCGATACGACGGTCTATCGCGAACGGTTCTTCTACTGCACCCATGGCGGCATGGGCGGTGTCCCCTGGCTCCATGCCGATCCGGATGGTTATATCAACGAAGCAGAGAATATAAATTTAGGAAAGCCTATCATACAAAACCCTGTTCTTCGCAGCCTGGCGTTGACCAATCCGGCCACCGCAGGATTGGTGATATCCGATCATCTGGCGCGCCAAGGAAATAATGCCTATCGTGCGGCTGGCCGCACGAACGTAACGCTACAACAGGACAAGGCAGGTTCTGCAGAAGTTGGACAGTGGATGTTTGCGGCACTCAGGGAATTGCGCAAAGACAATGCAACTGCCCACGTTCCAACCTCTTGACGGCGAACAGCAAAGATCACGCTGCGTCATCGGCCAATTGCCCTGGCAGCCATCAGTCTGACGTGATCAAGCCTGCTAGTGGTGAATATGTTCGCCCGTCACCCAATCAAACTCGTCAGCGGGTGGTTGCTGTGCGCATCGCTGTGCGATTTTCGCTATAGCCTGCGCAGCCTCTGGCACATCCCACCCAGCTTCCGTGGCCTCTCTTATGAGGGCGTAAAATGCAGCATTCAACGCGCGCTCGCACTCGGCTTCACGACCCTTACGATCAATACCAATTGTGGGATGATTGATCTCAATCATTCTACAGTTCTCCTTATGAAGGTGTGTAGTAACAACTGTTCACCTCCAGTTCGGTTCCTAAAAAGTTAATCTACACGTTCATCCGCTCCGGATCGGAACGATCGTTCCATGCGTCATTTCTCATCACGGCCGGGCCGGTTTTCTCCTGCATGCGTCGCTTGACCAAGCCAAGCTTGCACCATGGCAGGCGATTCAACCCTCGACCGTGCTTGACTGACATGACCGGGCGAGCCGACGAGTATGGATTGACCGCTCAGCGTGTTGGCAACTTTGAACATCGCTTCATCGGTAAGATCATCTCCAATCGCCAGCGGCAAGCGTTTCGCAAATGGCGGCGAACGCATGAATTTTGCCAACGCACTGCCCTTATTGGCTCCGCTTGGACGAATTTCAACGACCATTTTGCCATCCTGGCGCGTCCAATGCGGGCCCAGTTTCAGGAATAGCTGCGTGACGCATACATCGATTTCTGCAAATGCGGCCGGCGCCTGACGATAGTGAATGGCCAACGCGGCCCCTTTGTCTTCGAGGATAACTCCGGGCCACTTTGCAACAATCCCTTCGAAGGATCGCTTTGCATTGTCCAGACGATGTTCATCAACTGGTGTACGGCTGACTGATCCGTCCATCTCATGGCGCATTTCATTTCCGTGCAATCCGGCAACGGGAAACCTGTATGGACGGAAGAGTGTATCGACAGACTGAATTGAACGGCCACTCACCAATGCCAATGCTCCATCCAGACGAGCAGATAAATCCGCAATCTGGTGCGGTAGCTTGGGTGGCATGATCACCCCATCGGGCGTATCGGCGAGATCGATCAATGTGCCATCGACATCCAGAAAAAATGCCCATCGCCTTAAATCATCGGGGAACACCTGGCTAATGCCCGTCATAACTGCTCCTTTTTGCCATTCCCACCCACTGCAAAAGGGGGGAAATCGTTCCAGGGAAAGCGCAACAAAGTCAAACGCTCCTGATAAGGGAACATATGAGGAGCCAAAAGGTTACATCCTATAACCCGTAAAAATGTAAGGATGCTCCAATGGAACGATTAGTTGTAATCTCCAATCGCACCGGCGATCTTGAAAACAAGACTCAGACCGGCGGGCTTGCGGTAGGCATTGTTGACGCCTTAAGAAGCCGCGGCGGCATGTGGGTGGGATGGAATGGAGAGGTTGGAAGAGAGTCGAAGGCCTCTCGCAAGACCTATGACAACGTCATCTCGCTCACGATGCCCTTATCGGAAGAAGAGCATGAGCAATATTATCTCGGATTTGCAAACAAGGTTCTGTGGCCCGCATTCCACTATCGATTGGATTTGATGGATCACAGAACTGAATTCGTCGACCGCTATGCGGCGGTGAATCGCAAGTTTGCCGATATGACCTGTCCGCACCTTCGGGAAGATGATCTGATATGGATCCACGATTATCATCTTATACCGTTGGCGGCAGAATTCCGGCAGCGGGACTGCAGACAGAAAATCGGATTCTTTCTGCACATTCCATTTCCGTCGGCTGATGTATTTTCTGCCATCCCCTATCATGACTGGCTGCGCGAGTGCTTTCTCCAGTTTGATCTGATTGGCCTGCAGACAAAAAATGACGTTCAGAATTTTTGCCGTTATCTGAGAGAGCATTCCGACGTTGAATTCATCACATCGAACACCGTGCGATGGCATGACCAAGTTATAACCATTGCGGACTTCCCTATCGGAATCGATGTTCAGCAATTCGCGGAAATGGCCCATCAGGATGATGACACGATAGAACTGGAACGTATGCGCCGCACGGTGTTGAAGCGCTTCCAGATCATTTCAGCCGACCGTCTCGACTATTCAAAAGGCCTTCCTCAACGCATGAAAGCATTCCGGAAATTCCTTGAGGATTGTCCGGAATATCAAGGCCGCGCCGAATACCTGCAGATCGCTTCGCCTTCAAGGGAGGATGTGTCCGCTTATGCCGATATCCGCGCCGAGCTCGAAGGGTTGACCGGAGCCGTGAACGGCAAGTTTGCCGATTTTAACTGGGCACCCATCCAATACATAAACCGCAATATCCCCCGAGAACAATTGGCACAACTGTTCCGGTGCAGCTTGGTGGGCCTCATCACGCCTTTGCGCGACGGGATGAATCTGGTCGCGAAGGAATATGTTGCTGCCCAAGACGACAAGGATCCGGGAATACTCATCCTGTCAAAATTTGCCGGTGCTGCTGAAGAGCTGGATCAAGCAATCATTGTCAACCCGTATGACATTCATGACGTTGCGCAGGCCCTCAAGAGGGCAGCAGTCATGTCAATGGATGAACGGCGCGAACGGCATCGCAGCCTCTTGAAGCAAGTCACTGGAAATGATGCCAACCAATGGAAGGACAACTATCTCGCAGCATTGCAGTCCGCCGGGACCTCCGGAGAATTAAAGAAGCGCTTTGCGATTCATCGGGCAGGTTGAGAAACATATCCCGCATCCCTCCCGGTATGCCAGGTTCGATTTATAGTTCAAACTGAGACTCACGCATTAAATGTTTTCAATAACTTGCGTGAGACCGAAGTGCATATCGTGTCACTTCATGTGAGACGGCAGAGGATATTTGTTACACTCAAAGTGGGATGGATGGACCGGTCGATCGACCGTAAGGACGGTCAAGAAAAAATCATTGTAACCAGCTTTGGAAAAGGAAAACGTGTTCGCCTGACCTGCCAAAAACTTATACCTCCACTGAGATTCCAATTGAAAAATTCCCCATTGGAATGTCAAAATTGGTTAAAAACTCTGAGAATCTCAATTGAACTATAAATCGACAACGGGAATACTGATTTTTGTAGCGAATTCGCTCGCAGAAACCTGCCAAAGCCGGGGATACTTGCGACGGAAATTGTCTGCGACAAGCAAAGCACGCTTCAAAACGGGGAACAATCATGAAGACAGCGATTGTGTTCGACTGCGAATTTCTTTGCGTCGAGGGTTCGCAACGCCGGTATTGGTGCGCAGCGATTGACCCTGACCCGGTTATAGCGCAAATCGGGGCCGTCAAGCTCGGCCTTGAAGGTGCGTTTCCTATCCTGGATACATACAGATCCTATGTTCGGCCCATCGACCGCTTCGGTAAAAGCTATCCGCTTGATCCATACTTCACGGATCTGACAGGCATCACCCAAGAGAGCATCGATGCCGAGGGTGTTGACCTGCAGAAGGCTCTTGCTGGCGTTGACAGATTTTCGGAAGGCGCCCGGTTTTGGTCATGGGGCAAGGATGAACTGAACATGGTTGCCATCAGTTGCTATGTCGCAGGGGTTCAGCCTTCCATCCCAGCTTGCCGCTTCGACAATGCTGTCAAGCTCTTGATCGCAGCGGGGATGCCAATCGAGGATCTGGCGAAGACGCCAAGCAACAAGCTGGCCAACTATTATCAACTCGAATATCCTCCACTACAGGGGCACGATGCACTGGATGACGCTCTTTCTGTAGCATATACGCTGCAACATCTGATGAAGACTGGAAAATTGCAGCCAGAAATCTTCGACCGCAGATAACAGCCGCGCCTTTTCTAAGTTTTAGGACACTTCGCCCGGATCTGTCGTAAACTGTTCATAGCTTGAATGGGCTTGCAGGTGACGTCGCATTATCTGTTGATATGTGCGGTGATGCCATCTTGTCGAACTCAAGCGGCCAAGACGACGGCCGTCCACTCCGCCATTACTTTCAGACGATGAAGATGGAGCGATGGCAGAAAACGAGCTTCAGGCACCGGCTCGTACGGCATCGATGAAAACCCGCAACGCGGGTGCCATATGGCGCTGTTTGGGATAGCACAGGAATAGCCCCGGAAATACAGCGCACCAGGGATCGAGAACGCTGACGACCCTTCCTTCAGCAATGTGGTCTTCAACGGTGTCTTCGATTGGAAATCCGATCCCTATCCCTTTGAGGGTCGCGCTCAGCGCCATTTCCTTGTCACTGAAAATCAGCGGACCACCAACGGAGACGCTGAACCAGGTTTCATTCTCGAAGAATTCCCAAGCATAGGGCGTCGCCCGGCCCGGCCAGCGCCACCGTATACAACGATGATTTATAAGATCGCGCGGATGCTTCGGGCGCCCATGTCGTGCAAGGTAATCAGGTGTCGCCACCACCACCTGCCGAAGCTCTGATCCCAGACGAACAGCGATCATGTCGCGCTCGATCACCTCCCCTATACGCAACCCCACATCGAAACCGCCAGCGACTATATCAATGACCTCGTCATCCAGCGTGATGTCGAGCAGTATCTCGGGGTAGCGTTCGGTGAAGCTGGAAAGAATGGGTTCGATGTGCTTGCGGGCGGCAGATCGGAACGAATGCACCTTTACCGTCCCAGCAGGATTCTCCCCCGAAAGGCGAGCCTGTGCAACAGCACTTCCGAGCTCGAATGCAGCGGGCCTGACCCGTTGAAGCAAATTTTCACCAGCCTCCGTCAGTGACACGTTTCGCGTCGTCCGGTGGAGGAGGCGCATCTCCACTCGCTCCTCGAAACTTCGTACCATCTGGCTCAGCGCTGAAGGCGAGACGCCGAGGCTGTCGGCGGCCCGGGAGAAGCTCAGAAATTCAGCAACGGCGATGAAAGCCCGCAGCTGGTTGTAGTCATGTCCGGCAAGCAAGATATCCATTTTTGCACCATACATTGCTTAGCTCATCTAACAAGTGCTGTAATTTCTGAATGCATTATAAAGGCGTCGGCTTTGTGTCATTTTCTCTCTGAGAAATTGAAAAGGGTACAAAAATGACAACGTGGTTCATCACAGGGATTTCACGCGGCCTTGGCAAAGCACTTGCCGCGGCGGCATTGGCAGAAGGGGATACTGTTATTGGAACGGTTCGAACGGGGTCATTCGAACTTGATCATGATCGCGGCACATTGCATGTCTTGAATGTTGATCTGGCCGACGGCCAAGCCGCAGCTGCCAGCGTAACGAGGGCCTTTGAAATAGCGGGGCAGATCGACGTTATCGTAAACAATGCCGGATACGGCCTGCTGGGCGCATTGGAAAAGGCATCCGATACGGATGTCGAGAGACTGTTTGCTGTCGATGTTTTTGCACCGTTTCGAATTATTCGCACGGCATTGCCTTACCTTCGTGCGCAAAGGTCCGGGCACATCATCAACATCACTTCGATCGCCGGGCGCGCGCCAACCACCGGGTCGGCCGTCTATGCTGCCGCCAAATACGCGCTTGAAGGGCTTTCATCAGCATTGGCACTCGAGATCGCATCGCTTGGCATCAAAGTGACGGCAGTCGCGCCTGGTGCATTCCGGACAGACTTCCTTTCGTCTCACTCAATCCGCAAAAGTGACGCCGAAGATATTGCCTATGCCGAGACTATTGGAAGGAGTTCTGCTGCCTTCGATTCCGTTGCGGGCCGGCAGCAGGGCAATCCCGATCTCGCGGCACAGGCGATCATTGACTTGGTCCGCTCCGATAAACCACCTCTTCATTTGCTGCTCGGCAGTGACGCACTGCGCCGTGCCCGAAGCAAACTGGATCAGATTGCCGATGAGATCGATGCCTGGGAAGCCGTTACCCGCAGCACCGATTTCGAGCACGGCGCATAACATGAATAGTCAAATCCCCCACGGATGGGATCTGTCGGGTAAAGTGGCGGTGGTGACCGGTGCCGCGCGCGGTATCGGTCGCGAGACAGTGCTGTTGTTCAACGCTCGGGGTGCTCGCATCGTCGCCAGCGACCTCAATCCGGCAATACGGGAGTTGGAGAATGAAGATGTCGCGATCATTTCCGGCGACGTTGCCGAAGAGAAAACGGCCGTACGCACTATGGCGCTTGCCATGGAACGCTTTGGCGCAGTGGACATCCTCGTCAACAATGCCGGGCAAACCATGAACAAGCCGTTGACAGCAATGAGTGTCTCAGATTGGGACCGCATCATGGCGGTGAATGCCCGCGGCAACTTTTTGCATTCGCGCGAGGCGGTGAAGATCATGGTCAACCAACGGGGGGGCGTGATCGTCAACGTTGCCTCGATCGTCTCAACCGTCGGCATGAAAGATACAGCGGTCTATGCAGCTTCCAAGGGCGCAATCGCCCAGCTTACCAAAGTCATTGCAGTCGAATATGGCGATCATGGTATCCGCGCCAACGCCGTCGCACCAGGTGTCGTCGAAACCGATATTCTCGAAGGCATTGTGGAAGACAGCAAGGCGACACTGGCGAGCTACGCCGGGGTCCATCCCATCGGACGCGTCGCCCAGCCAATCGACATCGCCGAGGTCATCGCCTTTCTTGCCTCTCCCGCCTCTGCATTCATGACCGGAGCCCTGGTCATGGCTGACGGTGGTTACACAGCTCTATAATCCTAGGGGAAACGAACCATGACGCAATCCATTCTTATTGTGGCGGCCGAACGTGGGCTTGGCCTTGGGCTTGCGCAGCAGTTCTTCAACCGGGGTTGGTCTGTTGTCGGCACCGCTCGGGCGGGCTCGGATACAAGCGCCCTTGAGGACATCGGCAGAACCGATCCAAACCGTTTGGCAATCGCAGCAATCGACGTCACCGATGCGACGCAGATCGCGCCTTTTCTGGCATCATTGGCGGATCGTCGTTTCGACGTCATCTACCTCAACGCTGGCATCTGGGGTGCGTTCCACCAAAGCGTGACCGAAGCAACAGATGAAGAATTTGCTGCGATCATGCTGACCAACACCTTTGGGCCTGCCCGTCTGGCGCGGCATCTTCTCGGCAGGCTCATCATGCCTGGCGGCACACTGGCCTTCATGTCTTCTCATCGGGGCAGCATCACCATGAATGTGGAGGGCGGACTCGAGCTCTACCGGACAAGCAAGGTCGCACTGAACATGCTCACCCGCGGCATCTTTGCCGACAACAAGGAAAAAGGATTGACGGTGCTCTCAATCCATCCCGGCTGGGCGCGAACGTCAATGGGCACACTCGACGGTGCCATCGAGCCGGAGATCGAAGTTGAGCCCAGTGTTCGCGGAGTCGCGGATGTCGTTGAGACCCATATGGGTACGGGAGAGAATCTCTATCTCGACTATCAAAACAATAGGCTCGACTGGTAGAGATTATCTGTGATTGCCAGTTGATCTTCCCGCCATTGCGGCGGGATGATCGTGTGCCGGTTCAATCCGCACTTAATTGGTCAGCCGACATTTTACCTGACCGGTTGTCACGCACCAGTTCGTAATTAATCTTCTGACCATCATTGAGACTGCGTAATCCCGCACGCTCAACTGCCGAGATATGCACAAATACATCTGCACCGCCGTCGTCAGGCTGGATAAAACCAAAGCCTTTTGTTGAATTGAACCATTTAACTGTTCCTGTGGCCATGGTGAACCTCCCTCTGGCGGATTTGATAAGTATCGCGCGAAGAACACGATGGTCACTTTTAGTATTTTTTATGCCAGAGCGTAAAGCCCCAAAGGGCGTTGCCCTGACGGGCAGCTGCCTTTGCATAGAATTCGATTGATGCATAGACCACGTGCTGTTGCTGCCTACAAACGGTTCAAGAATTTCAGGCACAACGTCTCGCTAATCGCATTCCTGCTGGTGTGGCGGCAGTCGTCGATTGCTTCCTCTGCGATAGGAGTTGTCTTGGCACATCAATCAATGATCGCTGCTCCAGCTGATAAATCAAAGGTAAGAATGTGGGCGAAATTCTCTGTTGCCCCGTTCTCCACAATTTGTAAATCGCGATTGAAAGCAATGAGCAAGCAGCGGCGCGCAAAAGCCTTCTTGGCATTGGATTCGCTGATCCGAACCGAAATGCAGGGCCCGCTTACACACCCTCAAATCCCTGTGACTACTCAGCAGGTAAACTGTCCATGTTCGTAAAACGGGAGCGTAAGCGCTTTTCAAATGCCCCGAATGCGGCCATAGTCACCGCGTTCGAATTGGAGGATTAAATGAAAAAAATTCTGATCGCTGCAACAACGATGTTTGTTGCTTTTGGGTCAGCGGCATATGCTGACGGAACTCTCGACAAGATCAAGTCATCTGGAAGCATCACGCAGGGTGTAAGAGAGTCTTCCGGGTTGGCCTATACACTCGGCAATGGCGTCTACACTGGTTATCACTATGATGTCTGCCAGAACATCATTGCTGACATCAAGAAGAAGCTCGGACTGGAAAAACTGGAGATCCGGTATCAACCCGTCACATCACAGAACCGCGTGCCATTGGTTCAGAACGGTACTGTCGATCTCGAATGCGGCTCGACAACGAACAACACAGCGCGCGCAAAAGACGTAGCGTTTGCTGATACCGTCTATGTCGAGGAAGTGAAAATTGCTGTCCGCGCTGACTCGAGCATCAACAAACTTGAGGATCTGAGCGGTAAGAATGTGGCGACCACGACGGGCACCACCTCAGTACAGACTCTGCGTAAAAACAAGCGCGGCAAGGACATTACGTTCAACGAGGTATACGGCAAGGATCACGCCGACAGCTTCCTGCTCTTGCAGAGCGGTCGCGCGGACGCTTTCGTGATGGATGCGTCGATTCTGGCAGCCAACATTGCCCGGGCGCAGAAGCCTGCGGATTTCAAGATTTTGCCGGAAGTGCTTTCTGTTGAGCCTATTGCCATCATGATCCGCAAGGACGATCCTGAGTTCAAGAAGGCGGTCGATGAAAGCGTCGTGGAACAGATCAAGGCCGGCACGATTGCCAAGCTTTATGACAAGTGGTTCATGCAGCCAATCCCGCCGAACAATGTTTCGCTGAACATGCCGGCATCGGAAGCAACCAAGGAAGCATGGGCTAATCCAAACGATAAGCCGACTGAGGAATACAAGCAGCCTGGTCAATAAGGCCGGATTGTCAAAAACTTGAGTCTGAATAACTTGGACGCGGTAACCCCGGTGGATATCGCGTCCAGAGTGGTTTAAAAGGGCCGTCCTTTGACACGCCAAACGGTCCGGCCATGAGTGTTGCTTCTGTGGAATATCTGCCGCTGCTTCATTCGGGCTGGCTAGTTAGAGATTGATTTGTGGGCGAGAGATAATGACATATTGGCAGGACGTGTGGGATCGCTGGCAGTTTCTGTGGGAAGATCGGGGCGACGGTGTCACCTACTTTCAATGGATGATATCTGCCTGGGGATATACGGTTGCGGTAGCAGCTACCTCCCTCGTCATCGCCCTGGTATTTGGCATTCTCATCGGCACATTGCGGACGATTTCCGGGCATAGGGTTATCTCTGCGTTCGCAGCGGCGTGGGTTGAGTTGTTTCGCAACATCCCCATTCTCGTCCAGCTCTTTATCTGGTTCTTCGTGATTTCGGAGTTGGTCCCAGGTATGAAGAGCTTGCCAGGCTTCGTTCTCGCCTGCTGCGCTCTCGGTTTCTTCACCTCGGCCCGCATTGCGGAACAGATACGTGCAGGTATCCAGGCATTGCCTGCGGGCCAGCGCAACGCTGGTCTGGCCGTCGGCTTTACCCAGTTCCAGACCTATCGCTATGTGATTCTGCCGCAGACCTTCCGCATCATCATTCCCCCGCTGACGAGTGAAGCCATGAATATCGTCAAGAACTCGTCAGTAGCCTTTGCGGTATCGATTCCCGAGCTGATCAGCTTCGCCATGCAGACGCAGGAAGAGACCTCGCGCGGGATCGAAGTCTATCTTGCGGCGACGCTGCTGTATGCGCTGACCGCGCTCATAGTCAATCAGGTTATGTCCTTCCTGGAGCGGCGGACCCGAATACCGGGCCTGACGCCCCAAGCACAGGGGGCGCACTGATGTCTACGCTTGATTTTTCATTCTATACCTGGGCCAATATCAGCAATTACCTTATCAGCGGCCTCTACTTCAGCGTCTCTCTTACGATCGCCGCCACGATCGGGGGCATCGCTCTGGGAACAATCATTGCGCTGATGCGCCTATCCAACATCAAGCCGTTGGAATATGTGGCGACCTGGTACGTCAATGTGTTTCGCAGTGTGCCGCTTGTGATGGTGCTTCTGTGGTTTTTCCTGCTGGTTCCCTCGGGCTTTTATGATCTGTTTCCGGGCGAGACCGGCCAGAAGTACCGAGCCGAAATTTGCGCCCTGATTACGTTCATCGTCTTTGAAGCCGCGTTCTTCAGTGAGATCGTGCGTGCCGGTATTCAATCCTTGCCGCGCGGGCAAATGAACGCGGGACAGGCCCTTGGCATGACCTATGGACAGAATATGCGCTATATCATCCTGCCCCAGGCGATCCGCAACATGCTGCCGGTGTTCCTGACCCAAACCATCGTGCTCTTTCAGGACACGTCACTGGTCTATGCCATCGGCGCCTATGACATTCTTAAGGGATTTGAGATCATGGGCAACACGTTTGGCAGGAGGATCGAAACCTATCTGCTTGCCGCGGTGGTCTATTTTGCCATCTCTTTTACCTTGTCCATGCTCGTAAAGAGCCTGAACCAAAAAATCCGCATCGTGCGCTGAACTAAAGGACATCAATCACAATGATCGAAATGAAGAGCGTTTCCAAATGGTATGGCGCGACTCAGGTCCTCAACGACTGCTCCGTCAAGATCAACAAGGGGGAAGTCGTCGTCGTCTGCGGGCCCTCCGGTTCGGGCAAGTCCACCCTGATCAAGACCATCAATGCCCTGGAGCCCATCCAGAAAGGCGAGATCTGGGTCGACGGCATCGCTGTCCACGACAGGGCCACGAACTTGCCGAAGATGCGCAGTCGCGTGGGCATGGTCTTCCAGCATTTCGAACTGTTTCCGCACCTGTCTGTGGCTGACAATCTCACCATTGCCCAGGTCAAGGTGCTTGGGCGCCGGAAAGATGAAGCAAAAAAACGCGGCCTGCAGATGCTGGAGCGTGTCGGCCTGATAGAGCACCAGCATAAATTCCCTGGTCAGCTTTCTGGTGGCCAGCAGCAGCGCGTAGCCATCGCTCGCGCGCTATCGATGGATCCGATTATCATGCTTTTCGACGAGCCTACGTCGGCACTTGATCCAGAGATGGTGGGTGAGGTGCTTGATGTCATGGTCGGTCTTGCCTCAGAGGGCATGACCATGATGGTGGTAACACACGAAATGGGTTTTGCCCGCAAGGTCTCAAATCGCGTCATCTTCATGGACGTCGGCGGGAGAATTCTTGAGGATACAACCAAGGACGAGTTCTTCGGCAATATTGAGGATCGTCAGCCACGTACCCGTGAATTTCTCAACAAGATTCTACAATATTAACGCAACACGCCCGGTCAAATTGCCAGTGAACGTTGCCCGGGCAAGAAAGGTCTCGAGGCCCCTTGCCGGTCAGCGGCTTCATTCGCTTTGCGCACAAGGCGCTTTGGACAATCTCAACCGCTCCTGCTGCTTGAGCCCGGATTGAGCTTAGGTCCCAGCCGAATAAACACCGTACCCATCAGCCACGGCTGCGCCATGCCTGGGTTCGGGAAAGCACGGCACGTGACAGAAATGCATGAACAAGGCGTGCCACCACATTGGTGTAGAAGATCATCATCCCCATAGCGGCCGCCGGCGCAATATCGCCGGCATCGTCCATGTTCAGCACTGCGACTGATGCCAGAGCCGTATCCGTCGAATAGATGAAGACCACAGCCGAGACTGTCGTCATCGCGTTGACGAAGAGATAGATTGAAATGTCCAGAATGGCCGGCAGACACACGGGGACTGTCACTCGTGCAAACAGCTTGTAAAAAGGCTGTTTCAATGAAGACGCCACGGATTCAAATTCACCATCAATTTGCTTGAGCGCCGTCAGAGCGGTCAGATGGCCGACCGTATAGAAGTGCGTGATGGTGCAGATGACCAGAATGGCCATCGTGCCATAGATGGGATGCAGCGGATTGGCCGGATTGTTGAAGAAAAAGATATAGGCAAGACCCAGCACCAGGCCCGGCACAGCCATGGGCAACATTGCCAGGAAGTGAAACACGGCGCGGCCCTTCCAGAACCCTTCCGTCTTTTCCACCATGTACGCACCGGTGAAAACGATAATCGTTCCGAAGATAGCCGTCAGCCCAGAAAGCTGGATAGAGTTTTTGTATGATCCCCAGCCACCGCCATCCATATGGTTGAAGGCAAAATTCTTCAGGCTTGGAGTAAGATCATAGGGCCAGAACTTGACCAGCGCCGCCAGCTGGCAAACCAGCAATATGCCGATGATGAACGCAGCCACAAGGCTGCACCACCCAAGGCACAAGCGATCGAACTTCCGGTTTGGCTTCGGCGCATAGGGAACGGAGCGGGCCGAAAGCAGCGCAACCTGTTTTTTCTGAACAAGGCGGTCGACCAAAAACGCAGCAAGAGCCGGTACGAGCAGGATCACCGAGACAACCGCACCCATTTCAAAATTCTGCTGGCCGATAACCTGCTTGTAGATATCGACGGCCAGCACATTGTACTGACCGCCGATCACCTTGGGCAGCCCGAAATCGGTGATCACCAGCGTGAAAACAACGAATGCCGCCGAGATCAATCCGAAACGAGCCCCCGGGATGGTGACTGTCCAGAATGTCCGCCATTTGCTTGCACGCAACGACGCGGCCGCCTCGTAGTGGCGTTGATCGGAAATGGCGAGCGCAGTTGAAATAATGATCAGCGCGTGCGGAAACGTAAAGAACACCGACCCGATGATGATCCCAAGCGGTCCATAGATCGAGGCGCCAAAAAGCACATCCCTGATCATGCCCTGATTACCAAACAGATAAATCAAGGCAATGCCCGGCAAAAGTGATGGTACAAGGATGGGCGCCATCGCGATCAAGCGAAATACTCCCTTGAAACGCATGCAGCTGCGACTGATCGCATAGGCGAAACCAAAGGCGATACCCACCGTTAAAGCCGTACTGATGACAGCGATAAACAGTGAATTCTCGATGGAGCGAAACAGCGTTGGCGTGGAGAAATAACTGACATAATTACCGATGCCAGTCGAGCGTGCCGATCTGAGTGCAACTCGGCGAAACGTGTTGGAATCCAGTTCCTGCCATTCGGTTCCGCGATGCAGGTCCGAGCCTATCAGATAGGCTGCGTCATCGGTCGTGCCGCGTATCCTGTACTTCACCGGACTGCGAAAACTGAAATCGGGAAAGAAGCTTGTCGCCGCGAGTCTGCCATCGGCATTGGTTGCCAGCTTATCCCGTGTGAGAACCGAGAGCCGGTCATTCAGCACTGCGGCAGTTGTTGTTTGGCCGAAATGGCCGGCCGCATCGCTTACCTGAAACTCGTACCGAGTGAGATCAAAACTGTAGGTCGAGAATGATTTCGACAGCATCACATAGAGCGGCGCGGCGAGCGAGACGATCAAATAGAGCGAGATGACAACCATCAGACCGCGCTTGACTAGATCATCCCGGTCGAGCCGCTGGCGCGGCAAACTGCCTGATGGCATGAGCGTGTCAGTGACCGCTGCCATGGTCACCTCCTTGCGGGAATACCAGAAGCCGCTCTGCAGGCAGTTCTACCGTTAGAAAACCACCTTCGGCGAGGCCAAGACGGCGGGCGGCATTAATCGAGAAATCGGCAAACAGAACTTCGTCGCCAAGCTTTTTACCACGCAGGCGTGTCCGCCAGAAGGAGCCAAGAAACTCCATCTCGCCGATAACCACGTCGATGAGATTATGCGCCTCTCCAGATTTGAAACCGGTTTCGTGGGGGATCACATCTTCGGGACGGATGGCAGCAATAACGGGCTGGTCTGCATCAAAAGAATGTGGTGCGCAGCGCAACTCGCCTGTGCCAAAAGCCACGCCATTCTTGTTCGTTGCCCGCGCTTGAAGCTTGTTGGTTTCGCCAATGAAATCCGCAACGAACAAGGTCTTCGGATGCCGATAGATTTCCGTGGGGGTGCCTACCTGTTCGATCACGCCGTGGTTCATGACCACGATACGATCAGCCATGGACAAGGCTTCTTCCTGATCATGGGTCACCATGATTGTCGTCACCCCGAGCTTGCGCTGCAGTTCCTTGATCTCGTGACGCAGGTGTACCCGTACTTTCGCGTCAAGAGCCGACAATGGCTCATCGAGCAACAACAGACCGGGAGAAATGGCAATGGCGCGGGCGAGGGCGATGCGTTGCTGCTGGCCGCCGGAGAGTTGTGAGGGATATTTGTTGGCTTGATCCGGCAGGCCAACAAGGGCCAAAAGCTCTTTTACCCGCGCCTCGATTTCAGCCTTCGGCCGTTTTGTGTTCTCGAGACCGAAGGCGATGTTCTTCGCAATGGTCAGGTTGGGGAAAAGCGCATAGGACTGAAAGACAATGCCATAATCGCGTTTTGATGGTGGCAAGGTGGAAATGTCTCTTCCGCCCTGCCTGATCGTACCTCGGCTTTGCAGATCAAGTCCCGCGACAGCGCGCAGAAGGGTCGTTTTTCCGCAACCGGATGGACCCAGGAAGCAAACAAATTCTCCCTCCTTGATATCGAGGGAAACATCCTTCAGGGCATGGAACTCACCAAACGCCTTCCATAAATTCGAGATTTGCAGATAGGCCGGATTACTGGATGGTGCCATTGGGCGCACCTCGGTGGGTATTGCCGTAGAAGGAGCAAGCGTTTCATGTCTCATCGGGCACCTCGCAAGGATTGACGGAGGACGCCGCATGGACGGCGCCCAGTTCAAATGCAGAACGCCCTAGCTCTTGGGTTCCGATTTGGAATCGTAGCGGGTGCTCCATTCCTTGAGGATCGCATTGCGGTTGCTGGCGGCCCACTCAAAATCATTCTTGATCATCTTGGAGGCAACATCCGGCGGCAGGTTTTCGACAGGTTTGGCAACACCTGGCATCGCCAGTACGGCATAACCGACATTGTACATCTCATTGGCCTTCTTGCTGATCGACCAATCCATCAGCACCTTTGCCGCATCAAGCTTCGGTGTACCTGCAATGATAGCGCCAGCTTCTGCTTCCCAGCCCGAGCCTTCTTCCGGGAAAATGATGTCGATCGGTGCTCCGGCGGACTTTGCCTTGGCGCCAGGAAACTCAAAAGAGACGCCAATGACAGTCTCGCCAGCACCTGCCATCTTGCAGGGCTTCGAACCAGAATGGGTGTAGCTTGAAATATTCTTGTGCAGCCCGTCCATAAACGCCCAGGCGTCTTTCTCTCCGAAGAGCTGCAGCCAGGCAGACACATCAAGGAAACCCGTCCCCGACGATGCTGGATTCGGCATCACAATATGGTCCTTGTACTCAGGCTTTGTCAGATCTTTCCAGCTCTTTGGCGGCGTCAGGCCAAGCTTCTTTGCTTCGACGGTATTATAACAGATGGCCGCGACATAGGCGTCCATGCCCACCCAGCTTGGCGGCGTGGAACTGTCGACAAATTTCGGATCAAGTTTTTCGACCCCGGCCGGCGCATAGGGCTCCAGCATACCCTCGCCCTTCAGCATCAGCAGAGAAGATGCAGCAACACCCCACACAACATCCGCCTGCGGATTGTCCTTTTCAGCAAGAAGTTTTGCAGTCATCACACCGGTGGAATCGCGCACCCAGTTGATCTTGATATCGGGATGATCGGCATTGAACGTATCCGCATAACGCTGCAGATCGACGGCCTCGAAGGCGGTATAGACGGTCAATTGGGTCTCGGCATAGGCAGCCGATGACAGAAGCGTAAAGGCAAGGGCGGCAAGCGCCACAGATTTGTGCGTGTTCATGACTTTGTTCCCATTTTTAAAGATCGGCTTATGCCATTTTGCTTGGGAAAGGTTCGCCGCCGTCAACTGAGAAATGCCTCATCTTGCCAGAATGCGCCCGGTCCATTCGTCAATAGTGAGGAACGCTCTTCGATAAGTAAAATCTATTTATCTGATATTATTGTTGGAAAAATCGATGATGTGACTGATAATAAAAACAGAAAAAATCCAGCATTTACAAAAGAAAAGAGAGCGCACAGCGCTCTCTCACGTCTAAAATAGCGTACCATTCAAGACCAGGGCAACGAATAGGTCTTGATGTTCGTGTAGCTCTTCATGGCTTCGGAAACGCCTTCCTTGTAGCCATTCCCGGAATCCTTGATGCCACCGAACGGAGACATTTCAATACGATAACCCGGCACCTCCCAGATATTCACTGTGCCAACGTGGAGACCCGCAATGTATTTTTGCATACGGCGAAAATCATTGGTGCACACACCGGACGAGAGGCCAAAAGCAGTGGAATTGGACAGCGCGATCAAGGCATCGTCATCATCCGGAGCACGAATAATCGGAATGATCGGGCCAAATGTTTCTTCCATAACAAGCTCCGAAGCATGCGGGACGTGATCGACGACAATCGGTGGTAGCAAAGCACCTTGTCGGCCAGGATTGTAGAGAATCTCTGCGCCCTGCTCTGCAGCCATGTGCACCCGTGCTTCGAACAAGGCGGCTGCCTTCTCGTGAACCACAGTTCCAAGATCGGTAGAGCGATCCATCGGATCGCCGAAGCGGAGTTTCTTCGCCCGTTCCAGTACCAGCGGCACGAACCGGTCAGCTACCTTTTCCTGACAGAGGATACGCTTGACTGCCGTGCAGCGTTGTCCGGAATTCTTGGTCGCTCCGGCAACCGCAAGGTCGGCCGCCTTGGCAAGATCGTCGTCGCTCAGATCATTGAGAATAATCAGCGGATCATTGCCACCAAGTTCCAGCACAGCACGCTTGTAGCCCGCCGTGTTGGCTATCATCTTGCCAACAGGCACTCCCCCAGTGAAGGTGATGAGTTCGATGTTCGGATTGGTGATCATTTCCATGCCGATATCGGCGGGCCAACCGGTAACAACGGACAGCATTTCCGGCGGGAGCCCCGCGTCGTACAGGATGTCGGCCAACACCAGAGCTGTCATCGGCGTGAGTTCCGTAGGCTTGCAGACGACACAATTATTTGTGGCGATAGCCGGCGCGATCTTATGCGACACCATGTTGAGCGGATGGTTGAAGGGCGTGATCGCCGAGATAGCCTGTAAAGGCTCGCGCATGGTGAAAATTTTGCGCGCTTTGCCATGTGGGGTCAGATCGCAGGAGAATATCTGGCCGTCATCCTGGATGCACATCTGCGCCGAGAGTGTAAACACGTCATAAGCGCGCCCCACCTCATAGAGTGAATCGGCTTTGGAGATACCCAGCTCCAGGGTGATCAGATTGGCAATTTCCTCCCTGCGGCTGGCAAGCGCCTCAGCCGTGCGGAATAATATCTGCTGACGTTCATACCGCGTCAGCTTGGGTTTATAATTGGCGGCAATCTCAAAAGCCTGCCGTGCATGCTCCGTGCGGCCTGCCGGAACAGTACCTATCACCGCATTCGTATAGGGGTAGTGAACCTCGATGACATCATCCGCATCGACCTTCCGCCCTGCAATGCGCATCGGCTCATGCCGCACTTTGAACTCTGCTTCCACCCTGACCATAATCGTGTTCTCCGTGGCTTATGCCAAAGCCGCGGCCATGGCGGCATAATGGAAGGCATCGAAATTGCGCAGCACGGGCGTACCCGGCAGATCAGGCAATTTGCGGTTGACAATAAAAGGCACCACCTGTTCGGTCAGACCGCCATGCGAACGCAACGGTTCGTTGAGCGCTGCAAGATCATGCCGGTGCTCACTGGTGCCGAGTGTCTTGTTCTCCGTGGAGAGGAAAACGATGTCGCCAATACGGTCATTGGGCAATTCGAAACGCTCACATGCGGCAGCATTGTCGAGCACCACATCAATGCCTTCGATCTTCGCCAAACGCGCCATGATGCCGGCTTGATCAGCACCCTCCGGCAAATAAGCTGTTGCAAACGAACCAAGCGCCCCGTGGTGCACCACGTAAGGATCCGTAATCGGGAGAATGACGCGGGCCGCATCCTTGCCCAGCCATTCGTCCAGCAGATCCTGAACGTAGACGACGTCTGGTGATCCATCCGCCTTGTGCTTTGGCTTCATGCCGTGATCCGCTGTAACAACAATCGCTGCGCCAAGCGCATCAAGTTCAGCCAGATATTTATCGAACATCTCATAGAATGCGTTGGCTTCGGGAACACCCGGCGCATATTTGTGCTGCACGTAATCCGTCGTTGTCAGATACATCACATCCGGCTTGAAGGTCTTGAGCAGTTTAACACCGGCGGCAAAAACGAACTCCGACAGTTCCGCTGAATAAACTTCTGGCACGGGTCTGCCGAGCCATGCCGATGCATTGTCGATGCCATGCTCCGCCTTGGTCGACTGGTCGGACTTTTCCGACGAGAAGCAGATTGCCCTATCATCATCAAACGCCAGACCATGGCCGAGCAGGGCACGCAACTTGTCCTTTGCCGTTACTACAGCCACGCGGGCACCTGCATCGTAATAGGCCTTGAAAATGGTCGGCGCGCGCAGGAAGCGCGGATCATTCATCATCACTTCCTTGCCGGTCTCACGCTCGTAGAGGTAGTTGCCGCAGATACCGTGTACTGAAGGCGGGCGTCCCGTCGCAATCGACATGTTGTTCGGATTGGTGAAGCTTGGGATGACGCTATGCGCCATGCGCACGGTGCCCTTCTCCTTGATCCTGACCAGAGCGGGCATCAGCCCCGCCTTGATCGCCTCATCGAGATAGGCGGGCTCGCAACCATCAAGACAGATCGCGATTGCTGTCACACGCGGCCAGGCATAACTGCGGCCGTTGACGCTGACATTGACGGGGGACATCTGGTTCATCGGGGTATTCCTTGTTTATGAAGCGGTTCAGGCGGCAAGTTTGGCGCGCTCTGCGATAGCCGCAGCGGGAGGCGCCGCGGTATCGACACCCATCTCGCGCAGGGATTCTCCGGCAGCTTTAACAACGCGGCGCATAACGTGTTCATCCATGCGGCCAATGCAACCGACGCGGAAACTATCCACGACGGTCAGCTTGCCGGGATAGATGATAAAGCCCTTGTCCTTCATCAATTCATAGAAACGATCGAACGAAAAATCCGGATGGGCAGGGTTGAAGAAGGTGACGATGATCGGAGAGAGCCAGTGGTCCTTGAGCAGGGTTTCAAAGCCAAGCTCGCGCATGCCCGCAACCATCACATCGCGGTTGTTTGCGTAGCGCGCACCGCGTCCGGCAACACCACCTTCAACTTCGTGCTGACGCAATGCCACAAGGAAAGCGGCAACCACGTGGGTCGGTGGCGTGTAGCGCCATTGCCCTGTCTTGATCAGATGCGCCCACTGCGCATGCACATCGAGGCTGAGTGAATGGCTGCGGCCCTTGGCGGCTTCCAGTTCACTTTTGCGGGCAATGATGAAACCAAAACCCGGGACGCCTTCAATGCACTTGTTGGCGGAAGAGACCATGGCCTCATAGCGGATTTCATTCACATCGAGCGAGATGGCACCAAACGCACTCATCGAGTCGATCAGCAACTTGCGCCCCTTGCCATAGACGGTTTCCGAAATCTCATGCACCGGATTGAGGATACCGGAACTGGTCTCGCAGTGAACGATGATCACGTGGGTAATGGCAGGATCGGCATCGAGAGCGGCTGCGACTTCAGTTCCGCGTGGCGGCATGTAGTCGCCCTTGTCGATCACCGTATGGGCCCGGCCAAGATAGTTCAGCGTTTGTGCGATACGTTGACCGTATGCTCCATTGACCAGAACAAGTGTTTTGCTATCCCGCGGCAGGAAGCTGCCCAGCATGGCCTCAACGGCGAATGTGCCGCTGCCCTGCATGGGAATACAGTCAAATTCATCATTTTTGTCGCCCGTCAGCGCGAGGAGACGGCGGCGCATTTCTGCGGTCATGGCGCGAAAATCGCCATCCCACGAACCCCAGTCGCGCAGCATCGCCTGTTTAACCGCGTAGGAGGTAGTCAGCGGGCCGGGTGTCAGAAGATAAGGTTCGCCGAGTTCTGGCGTATCGAACGGGGCTTCCGCTGCAATCGGGTGTCCGGCCAACATGTCATTTCCTCCTGACTGGCATGGTCTGCTCTTGCCAATCATTTCCCACGGATGCGATATATATGTAAAATCGTTATTTTGTATCGATGTATAAGTTTATGCGATATATAATAAAGGAGTGAGACGACCCGGTTATGACAACCTTGATGCACCAAAGGAGATAATATGCGCTACGTTCAGCTTCGCGCCTTTCATCACGTGGCAATCTGTGGCGGATTTTCCCGTGCTGCCGAGATGCTGTTCCTGACTCAGCCAGCGATTTCCGATCAGGTCCGCAAGCTGGAAGAAGAATATGACATCCTGCTTTTCAACCGGAACAAGAAGCAGGTAACCCTGACCGAAGCCGGGCAGCACCTTCTGGAAATAACGCACCGCATGTTTGATACGGAGCAGCAGGCGCTGGAGCTGCTTTCAGAGTCGAGGGCGTTGCGCGCCGGTACCCTGCGTATCGTTGCCGATGCGGCGCATCATCTCCTGCATATTCTCGGCACGTTTCGCGAGAAATATCCCGGCATTCAGGTTTCGGTGCGGACCGGAAATACGGAAACGGTGATCAGCAGCCTCTACAGCTATGAAGCAGATATTGGCGTGCTCGGCGAGATTCCCACCGGACGTGACTTTGAAATACTCAAGCTCAACTCAACGCCTATCGTGGCCTTTGTCTCCACCGAGCATTCCCTTGCCGCAGCAAAATCTCTGACGCTGGAAGAACTGACACATCTCCCTTTGGTCTTGCGCGAACGCGGCTCCAAGACACGTCAAAAATTGCAGGACCGCGCCGCCAGTTTGGGCTTCGACCTCAAGCCAGCCATCGAGGCGGAAGGCCGGGAGGCTGTGCGTGAAATCGTGGCCTCCGGCGCGGGCGTCGGCTTTGTTTCATCCGCGGAATTCGGTCAGGACAACCGCCTTGTGCAGATCCCGATCGCCGGACCGGAAGTGCTGATGGATGAGGCCCTTATCTGCCTGCGCGAGCGCAGTGCTGGCAAACTGGTCCGTGTATTCCTTGATATCGCCAAATCATTGGCACCGGCAGGTTAAGCGGCTGCCTGCACCTTCCTGATATCGGCCTTCACCCGGTCCGACTTTGGATCGTAAGGGCTGCGCAAATGTGCCGTCGCGGCATAAAGTTCGCCCGCCAGATCGATCGAGAAACTGCCGCTTTCGATGAATTCCCTGCTGACACCCTCCGGGTGCTCAACCAGACCAAGCGCTACGGAACGGCCAAGCGTGTGGCCATAGGCACCGGAACGGACTTCGCCAACAGGCTTGCCATCCCGCAAAATCAATTCGCCACCCCAAAGCATCGGAGTACTATCGTCCACGGTAAACTGTACGATACGCCGGTGCGGCACACCTCTTTCCTTCGCCTTGATCAGCGCCTCCTTGCCGATGAACCCGCTGGGCTTGTCCAGAGCAACGGCAAAGCCAAGACCGGCTTCAAAAGGATTGATGTCGGGTGTCAGCTCGCGGCTCCAGGCGCGGAAGCCCTTCTCAAGGCGCAGCGCTTCAAGCGCGTAGTAACCCGCATCGATGAGCCCCAGTTCGCGCCCCGCTTCGTGCAATGTCTCATAAACGCCAACGGCAAATTCTGTCGGCACGATGAGCTCCCAGCCGAGTTCACCAACATAGGTCATGCGGTTGGCGTAGGCCGTGGCATAGCCGACGTCGATTTCGCGGATGGTCGCAAACGGGAAGCCCTCGTTCGACAAATCCGTTGACGTGACTTTACTGAGAACAGCACGAGAGTTTGGACCCATCAGTGCCAGCACTGAATAGGAGGAAGTAATGTCCGTGAGATAGGCGTGCGAACCCTCCGGCGTATTCCTACGGATCCAGTCAGCATCATGTACCGCCTGTGCCGAACCTGTCACGATCAGGAATTTATCAGCGGAAAGCCGCATCACGGTCAAATCGGTTTCATAACCACCGCGCTCGTTCAGCATACCCGTGTAGACAGACCGGCCAATCTCGACATCTATCTCGGCGGCGCAAATACGATTGAGCACGGCGCAAGCGTCCCGTCCCTGCACCAGCAATTTCGCAAAGGACGTCTGGTCGAAAAGTGCCACTGCTTCGCGCGTTGCCTTCATTTCATGCTTTACCGCGTCGTGCCAGTTCTGACGGCCAAAGGCATATTGGGTTTCCGGCTTTTCACCCGGCGTGCCAAACCAGTTGGCCCGCTCCCAGCCCATTTTGGAGCCAAAACAGGCCCCCTTGGCGGCGAGCCGGTCATAGAGCGGCGAACGGCGAAAGGGACGCGCTGTGTCTAACTCCCGGTTCGGCCATGGCATGGCATAATGCAGGCCGAGTGTTTCCTTGACCCGATCATGCAGCCAGCGCGGATTGTTGTTGAACGAGGCAAAACGCCGGATGTCTACGGGCCACAAATCCATGGTTGGCGCACCATTGACGATCCATTCGGCCAGCGCCCTCCCCGCGCCGCCAGCACTGGCAATGCCCATCGAATTGAACCCTGCACCCACAAAGAAATTTTTCAGCTCCGGCGCCTCGCCGAGAATGAAGTTGTTATCAGGCGTAAAGCTTTCGGGACCATTGTAGAACTTGCGCACTTCCGCGTGTTCCAGCTGCGGTACCCGGATCAGAGCATTCTGCATCAGTATTTCGAATTGATCCCAATCGTCCGGCAACAATGCGAACTCGAAATTCTCCGGAATGCCGTTCATTCCCCACGGCTTGGCTTCCGGTTCGAAACCGCCCATCACCAGACCGCCGACTTCTTCCTTGAAATAGATGTAGCCATCGGGATCGCGGAGCACTGGAAGATCCGGATGAACGCCCTCGACACGCCCCGTCACGATGTACATATGTTCAGCCGAGTGCAATGGAACAGAAACGCCGCACATCAGGCCCACTTGCCGTGCCCACTGACCAGCACAATTGACCACGATCTCAGCAGCGATATTGCCCTGATCCGTCTCCACGCCACAGGCAACGCCATTCTTGACGGTGATCCCGGAGACCTTGACCCGTTCAATGATGCGCGCACCGCGATTGCGGGCACCCTTGGCGAGCGATTGCGTCAAATCGGTTGGATTGGCCTTGCCATCCCCCGGCAGCCAGACAGCACCAACGAGATCGTCCGACGCCATGACGGGCCAGATATCCGCGGCTTCCTTTGGTGAAACGACATCAACGTCAATGCCCTGAGCGCGGGCCGAGGCGGCGGTGCGCTTCAGGACAGTCATCCGATCCTGTGTGCGGGCAACGGCCAGCGAACCGCAATTCTTCCAGCCGGTTGCAAGACCGGTTTCAGCCTCCAGCTCGCTGTAGAGTTTGGTCGAATATTTAATCAGACCCGTCATGTTGGCATGGCTGCGAAGCTGCCCGACCAGCCCGGCCGCATGCCATGTCGTACCACCGCTCAGTTGGCCCTGCTCCAGAAGAACCACGTCGGTCCAGCCCAGTTTCGTTAAGTGATAAGCGACCGAGCAGCCAATGATGCCGCCGCCGATAATGACCACGCGTGCCTGTGTTGGAAAAGTTTTCGCCATGACGACCCACCCATCAAAAAGAGATGGATAAACTTACGCACAGAAACGCAACAAATCAACAATTAAAATCACATAATGCAACATTTATGGTTTTTCAAACAAAAGCCTCATACCTTTATCGGCAAACACATCCAATAATTCACCCTTCGGCTTTTTATCCGTAATAACACCAGCAGCATTCCTGGAATTTGCGATCTTCATGGGCGTCAAACGTCCGAACTTCGAGCTATCGAGCACGAAGTAGGCTGTTTGCACCTTCGAGATCATCTGGGAGCGCAGCAACGAGCCGCTCGTCGTAAAATCAGTAACATCTCCGTCCGGAGATATGCCCCCTCCTCCGAGGAAGGCAACATCGATCTGAAAACGATCGACGGCATGCAATACATCCATACCGACCGTCGCTTCATCCTGGCGGTCGACTTCACCGCCTAAAATATGGGTCCTGATATTTGGCTGGTGACACAGGAACAAAGCAATGGCGAGGCTTGAAGTACATATTGTCAAATTCAAACGAGACGCCGCCAGCGCATGAGCGACCGCCAAAGTCGTGGTCCCGGAGTCCAGGAATACCACCATACCCTCGCCGACCAACCCAGCAGCGATTTCTCCAATGGCGTCCTTGCCCTCAGCATTTTCACGGGATCGTTCGCTCAGTCCCGGTTCAAGCGTATCAAATCGCACGGCTCCGCCATGTATGAGTTCCAGCTGTCCTTTATCCGCAAGGTATTTTAGGTCTCTCCGGATTGTTTCGCGTGAGACATCAAAGAAAGCCGCCAAATCCGCAATGCTTGCGGATCCGTCAGAAGCAATCCGCCTGAGAATTTCACCATGTCGGCGCGGCGCCAGCGTTCTGCTGACCTGGCTGTTTGATTCAGACATGATTACACCTTGACCGCATACCGCCCCTACTGGAGGAGACAGCAGCATTTAGTTGAATCTGGAGATAGGTGGAGACGTTCATAAGCTGACAATGTAATAAAAATCACATTTCGCAACATAATTATTTCAGGCATTCCCGATACCATGGAAAATTGCTCCATAGGCTGGCGCAAGGTTGAGCAACACTGCCGCAACTAAACTAAAAAGAATCATCGATTTCTGAAGCACTGCAAGCGGAAGCTCGAACTGATTGGCAAAAACGGGCAGCTGATTGAGATACTATCTCGAACAATACCCGCCGCTTCGGCCGATAACAAGTTGCGGCGGTGCTGCGCCATATTTTTTCAGCATTGCTGTAATACCTAGCCAGCCAGCACAGAACTCTTGAACCGAAAGTGAGAATCGGCGAAGTTTGGAACGGTAACATATCTTGCACAACGGCCCGGATTTGCGGCCAGTGTCGTCACAATCAATTGGTCTGGAAAATACAGTGAGCAGCGATGCGTTAAAGCGTGCGGCGAATAGGTCAGATTCGTTGGCGCACGTGAATGCAGCAGGCTGGGGTCGAGGCCTCTTCACCCTGGTCCGAATTACCCGTATGACGCTTCGTCATCCCTGGCAGACGACGTTTGCCATCGGCGCTACATTGGTCGCAGCCGGCCTTCAATTGATGATCCCGCGTCTCCTGGGTCACGCCGTGGACCAGACACAAACAGCCATGGCAGGCGGCGTCGCTGGCAAGATAGCCGAAAGCGCCCTGCTGACAACCGCACTGATCCTTTTAACTGTCAGCATTTTGCGCGGCCTTTTCACTATGGTGCAGAATTATTTTGCCGAAGCAGTGGGTCACCATATGGGTTACGAGCTGCGGCTTGCCTGTTATGAAAAGATTCAGCGCCTCAGCTTCAGCTTCCACGATGGCGTACATTCCGGCGATCTCATCACAATCGGCATGCTCGATCTTGAGGGCGTTCGGATGTATTTTTCGACCGCCCTGGTGCGCACGATCTTGTTGGCTATGCTGATTGGTCTTGGTGCTTACATGCTGTTATCGACAGATCTGGTACTGGGTCTGGTCGCGCTGAGCTTTGTGCCTTTTGTTGCGTGGCGCTCTTCGGTAACGCAGTTGCGCCTGCGTGCTACTTGGCTGGAATTGCAGGAACGGTTATCCGTTCTGACTCGCGTCATGGAAGAAAATCTCAGTGGTATCCGCGTCGTGCGGGCGTTCGCTTCTCAGGTCTATGAACTGTTGAAGTTCGACAAAGCCTCGCACGCAGCTCTTGAACTCGCTCACAAACGCGTTGGCATTCGTGTCAAAAACACCAGTGCGATGACACTCTCCTTCTTTGCGGCTATGGGTCTCGTGCTTTGGGTCGGCGGCAACAAGGTAATCGCCGGCGAGATAACCGTTGGCACGCTCACGTCCTTTCTGACCTTCATGACCATCCTGCAGATGCCGGTGAGGCAACTCGGCCTGATGGTCAATGCTTATGCACGGGCTTCCACTTGCGGTACACGGCTCTTTGCCCTGCTGGACCTCGACGTTGCCATTAAAGATGCGCCAGACGCAAAGGATCTCGAGATTTCAGAGGGCATATTGCGGTTTGAAGACGTTAGCTTCTCTTATCCGCAGGCCGCCAAACGTCCGGTGCTGCAGCATCTCAGTTTTGAAGCCCGGCGCGGTGAAACTATCGGTATCGTCGGCAGGCCAGGCAGTGGCAAATCCACCATCGCCCATCTCATTCCGCGCTTTTACGACGTCACCGGTGGAAGAATTACCATCGATGGCCAGGATATTCGCAACACGACATTGCGCTCATTGCGCCAAGCCGTTGCTGTCATACAACAAGATGCCTTTCTGTTCACAACAACGATCGAAAACAACATTGCTTACGGCGACCCCTGGGCGACAGAGCCGCGGATCGAACGTGCCAGTGAATCAGCTCAACTGCACAATTATGTCCTGGGCCTGCCGATGGGTTATGACACGGTCGTCGGTGAACGCGGCGTATCGCTATCCGGTGGCCAGCGCCAGCGACTGTCAATTGCCCGTACGCTGATGCTCAAGCCTGCCGTCATGGTATTCGATGATTCCACTGCAGCAATCGATGCAGGCACCGAACAGCGCATCCGTATAGCCATGCGTCGCTACGCCAAGGACCGCGTCACGATTGTTGTTGCACATCGATTGAGTTCGCTGATGCACGCTGACCAGATTCTCTTCGTCGAGGATGGCCGGATCGTCGAACGCGGCACCCATGAAAGCCTACTCGCGGCAGGCGGGCGCTACAGAGCTTTGTATGATCTGCAAGTACGGCCAGATGATAATATCGCGGCAACAACCAAGACGGAGGCACGGGTTTGACAGACGAACTCGAGACCGAGCGCGAAGATGGCCGTCGCCCTCCCCGTGCTGTCGTTGGTTCCCACCGCATCGAAGAGGAAATGTTTGGCAAGGTTTTCGACGGTAATATCGTCAAGCGCATCTGGGCATTCGTGCGTCCCTACAAAAAGCAGATGCTCATTGCTGTTTTTGCGGTACTGACCTTTACGGCCACACAATTGGCCATTCCACTGATCATCCGTTATGCGATCGACCACGGCATTGCGCCCGGTACTGAAGATCATTCGGCACTGCTTTATTCAATCATAGCTTTTGCGGCGGCCATCCTAATTAATTTCGGTGCCAGCTACGTGCAGGAAACCGTCGTTGGGCGCGTCGCAGAAGACGTACTGTTCGACATTCGCAGAGCAATGTTCTCGCATCTTCAACGGATATCTTTATCATTCATGGACAAGACCGAGGTCGGACGATTGATGTCGCGGCTTCAGGGTGACGTCAACTCGATGCAGGAGTTTCTGGAAACATCCGTGCTTTCAGTCGGAGACATCACACTGCTCTTCGGCATTGTCGGCGTCATGCTCTATCTCGATTTCCGCCTCGGACTACTGACGCTTGCCGTGCTTCCGATATTATTCGTCGTTCGTATTTACTGGCTACCGCGTGCGCGCATCGCATTCATGGCTGCACACGAGACCAATTCCGTCACCAACGGCGCTTTGGCCGAAGCAATCCATGGCGTTCGCGCTGTGCAAAGCATGGACCGGCAGGATATCAATTTCACGCTTTATGATGACAAGGCCCATGCCAATCTGAGAGCACATCTGACCGCAGCAAAATATGCGCAGGTCATGGTGCCAATCGTGGACTCTCTGACCGGCGTGGCCATGGCCCTCGTCATTGTCGTTGGTGGATCACGCGTACTCAATCAGGCGCTCGACGTCGGTGTCATGGTTGCGTTCCTGTTCTATATTCAACGCTTCTTCGATCCGATCCGCTCACTCACCTTGCAATATTCGGTGATGCAGCGTGCCATGGCTTCGGGGCAACGACTGACGGAAGTGCTTGACGTACCTATCGATATTATTGACGCGCCGAATGCCAAGGACCTGACTGCCGAGATGGACGGATCCGTTGAATTCCGCAATGTCGTATTCGGCTATGATCCAAAACACCCGGTGCTGAAGCATGTCAGCTTCAAGGTCAATCCCGGCGAGACGGTGGCGCTCATCGGCCCTACTGGATCCGGCAAGTCGAGCGCCATGGCACTGGTTCATCGTTTCTACGACGTGCAACAGGGCGAGGTTCTGGTCGGCGGCCACGATGTACGCGACCTCACGCAGGATTCTCTCGGGCAACAAATCGCGATGGTTCTACAGGAGCCGTTCCTGTTCACCGGTTCAGTCTTTGAAAACATTCGCTATCATAAAAGTGCGGCAACGCGGGAAGACGTCATCAAGGCGGCCAAGACGGTCGGAGCGCATGATTTCATCGTGAAGCTCACCGAAGGTTACGACACGGAACTCGGCGAACGCGGTGGAAACCTGTCACTTGGCCAACGGCAACTGATCAGCTTTGCGCGCGCTTTGGTGGCGGACGCCAAGATTCTCGTACTTGACGAAGCAACTGCCAATATCGACAGCTATACCGAGATGCTGATCCAAAAGGCGCTCGTCAGGTTGTTGGAGAACCGCACGGGTCTTGTCATCGCCCATCGCCTTGCCACGATCCGCGAGGCGGATCGCATCATCGTGCTGCAGAACGGCGAATTGATAGAAATTGGAAATCACGATCAACTGATGGCCAACGGCAAGCTTTACTCCAAACTCTACAATCTCAACTATTCTTCGTTCGACGATTTGCCTGACGAGGAATTGGAAGCCGCTACATCGGGAGATTTCAAAACGTGATTCACCGTCACCCGACCTATTCAAAGACTCCGTCTTTGAATAGGTCGGGAATAGTCGCTCAAGCTTTGTGCGAAACAAAACGCCCTGACTAGCATGACCAAGATCATGCAGCGAAATAAATCCAGCGCGCCGGTGCGGAAGCACTCTTCAATAGCGTCAGCGCGTTGTTCAGGCGTACCAGCGATAGACCGATGACCTGTTTGCGGGCACGCGTCAGACGCCTGTCATTACCTTTCCGACCATCGTGCGCAATGCATGGAGATCCTTCGCGAAAACACGGATGCCCTCAGCGAGCTTTTCAGTGGCCATCGCGTCTTCATTCATCATCCAGCGGAAGGTATTTTCGTCCAGATCGATCTTCGCGACTGATGTCGGGTTTTCGGGCGACAACCTGCGTACAAGCTTGCCCTCATCCTTGGACAACTCGTCGAGCAGATTGGGGCTGATCGTCAACCGGTCGCATCCCGCAAGAGCCTCCACTTCGGCAACACTGCGGAATGACGCGCCCATGACGATCGTTTTGATGTCATTGAACTTATAGTAGTTGTAGATTTCGCGCACCGAAATGACGCCGGGATCTTCTTCCGGCGTGTAGTCCTTCCCTGTTGATGCCTTGTACCAGTCCAGGATGCGGCCGACGAACGGAGAGATCAGAAACGCTTTGGCGTCCGCACAGGCAATCGCCTGTGCCTTGCTGAAAAGCAGTGTCAGGTTGCAATCGATGCCTTCCTTCTGGAGAATTTCCGCGGCGCGAATGCCTTCCCACGTCGACGCCAGCTTGATGAGAATACGGTCTTGCTCAATACCGCGCTCCTTGTAGCCAGCAATGATGCCATGGGCCTTTTCGACTGATGCCTTCGTATTGAAGGAAAGGTCAGCGTCAACTTCTGTCGATACGCGGCCGGGAACCAGTCTTGAAAGAGCGGCGCCCACGGAGATCGCCAGGCGGTCGGCAACCGCTGCCGATACGGCATCGGGATTGCCGCCCTGCTTCCTGCCCCAGATAACAGCTTCCTCAATGGCATCGGTAAACATCGGCGTGTTGAGCGCCTTGAGCACGATGCTTGGGTTGGTCGTACAATCCACCGGCTTCAAGCGGGCAACGGCTTCAATATCGCCAGTATCTGCGACAACAGTCGTCATGGTTCGGAGTTGCTCAAGTTTAGACGGCATCGTATTTTCCTCATCGTCTGGAGTGCGGGAAATCGTGGGCATGTTAGACTTACGCCTCATTCCGCGTGCGGCGAAGGTCGGTGGAAATTGCAAAATGGTGCTTGTATGTACGTCCCGATTCTAATTGGCCGGCCATCTATCCACCGACCATCAGCTTAACCACTTCATCGTGATTGGTCTCGGAAATTTGCCGTTCTCCGGCTAGGACGCCGCGACGAAGCACGACGATCCGGTCGGATACGGCAAATATGTCCTGCAGGTTGTGGGAGACAAATATCACTCCTCGACCCTGTGCCTTCAGTTTATGGATCAGCGAAAGCACTTTTCTCTGCTCAGGCACGCCAAGGGCAGCTGTGGGTTCATCCATAATCAGAATCTGTGCATCCCAGTAGACGGCGCGGCCGATAGCGACCGCCTGTCGCTGACCGCCGGAAAAATTACTGACGGGTGTCTCCGTTCGTGAAACATGAAAATCCAGAAGCGCCATGGTCGAACAAGCCGCCTCAGCCATTTTTCGCCTATCAAGGACAGGAAGAAATCCGAAAGCACGACGCATCGGTTCACGACCTAGAAAGATGTTCGCCCCAATGGAAAGATTGTCCGCTAGAGCAAGATCCTGATAGATCGTCTCGATGCCCTCTTCCCGCGCTTGTTGCGGATTTGAAAAAATAGCTGGCTTCCCATTCAACAGGAGCTCGCCTGCTGTCGGACGATAAACACCCGACAGCGCCTTGATCAAAGTGGTCTTGCCGGCACCATTGTCACCAACCACCGCGACGACTTCGCCTCTACGAACCACCATCGACAGATCGTTGAGAGCCTTGATCGGGCCGAAATGCTTTGAAAGATTTCGAACTTCAAGCAGAGGGATATTGTCGTTCAGATTATTCACTTATCCGTCCTCCACTCATCCGCCGCTGTGTTTGATCGATCAGGACCGAGATGATGATGACCACGCCGACCGAGATAAACTGCCAGAATGGTGCCACGTTGGTAAAAACCAGCCCGTACTGGATCACTGCGATGACGAACGCACCGGCGACCGTGCCCAGGATGGTTCCAGACCCTCCAAATAAACTGGCTCCACCGATAACCACCGCCGCCACGCAATCGAGCAGCAATGGTTCACCGGCCTGTGCCGCTCCTGCACTAAAGCGGGCCGCATAGAGCACGCCAGCCAGACCGGCGCAAAATCCGGACAGAATATAGAGCCTGAGCAGATGACTGTTGATATTGATTCCCGCCCGCCGGGCGGCCTGTGCACTCGCTCCGATGGCATAATTATGCTGGCCAAATCGGGTGTAGCTCAAGACATAATGCATCAACAAAACGAAAATTGCGGCCAGTATCACAATATAGGGTACCGACAGGATACGTCCGTTGCCAAGACCAGCGAAAAAGCTGTTGTTGACTGGTACCGTTGTCCCGCCCGCGAGTAGAAACGCCACGCCTCGCGCCACACCGAACATGCCTAGAGTGCCGATGAACGGTGGTACCTTTAAGCGCGAAACCAAAAGGCCGTTGACCATGCCGGGAACGCCGGCCAGCATTACCGCAGCTATGGTACCGGTCAGCACTGCCATCGGCATCGGCATGATGGGATTTGCCCAATTGATCACGTGCGCAGCAACCACAGCCGCCAGCCCCATGACGAAGCCCGCCGAAAGGTCAATTCCTCCTGCGATAATTACAAAGGTCTGGCCCATCGCCAACAAAAGGGGGGCTACAGCAAAAATGGCAATGGACTGCAGATTAAAAGGGTTCAGTACGAAGGTTCCGCCGAAACTGAATCGCGACCAGACCTCAAATCCGAGGATTAACATTGCAAGGAACAGCCACGCACGCAGATCGGCGACGTAGCGCATCACCGTGCGGGTGCCATCCGCGTGATCTGCTTGCGGCGCTACATGTTTCGAGGGGGCCGTGGGAATATTTTCCGTTATTATTTGTTTCATAATATCCAAATCCTAAAATCGCTGCGTTGCGCAAATCCTCTTGTCCCTGGTACTTGCAGGCCCAAGAGAACATCGTTTTCAGATCAGTCAGCGTAAATATATTTCGCGATGCTGGGATCATGCACATTGGATTTGTTGATCACCGTAAAGCCGGTGCCGATCGAGACCGGAATAGATTGGCCCGTCAGGTGCGCATAGGCCGACATCACTCCGTAATAGCCGATTTCCGCGGGATGCTGCGCTATGGCGACGTCAATCAGACCCCGATCGATATCGTCCACCACACCGCTCGGCGCATCAAACGCGACAACTTTTACCGCCCCCGACTTGCCCGCCTGCTGCACACCGTTCGCGGCACCCAAGGCTGAAAAGTGATTTCCCCCGAACACGCCCTTCAATTCCGGATGGCGGGCAAGGACGCCTTGCAATTGCGAGGCCGCCTTGTTCGCGTCATTCTCGTTGAACTGGGTTTCGAGAACGACAACCTTCGGGTAGTGAGCGGCGAGTTCGGTTTTAAACCCCTCCTCCCGCTGATCGGTCGTGGAGATTCCCGGTTTGTTGTTGGCGACAAAAACCGCGCCTTCGCCACCGATGGCGTCGGCCAGAGCACGCGCTGCCATACGGCCGCCAAGCACATTGTCGGAAGCGATGGAGGAAAGTGGAAAATCGGCGTTGCCTGAACCAATCTGATACATCCCGGTGCCAATAAACGTATCAACAGTGATAACCGGGATACCTGTATCATCGGCCTTGCGTAAGGGCTCAACCAGCTGAGTGACATCGGTGGGAGCAATAAGAATAGCGTCAGGTTTGCGCGCAATCACCGCATCGAGAACAGGCACTTGAAGCACGGGGTTAAAATCCGGAGCTCCCTGGAACACCAGCTCTACACCGAGAGCATCGGCCGCGATCTGCGCACCCCGACGCATGGTCGTGTAGAAAGTATCTGTCGTCAAACCCGGAATAAGCGCGACAGTGAATTTCCTGTCAGCCGCCGGAGCGGGCGAAAGCCCGCATGTTATCGAAATGATCGCAGCATTAGCAGCTGCGAGTATGGCGCGTCGGCACATAATCCATCCTCCCGTGATGATTATTAGTTCTTGGCACCGTCGAACAAATTCGAAGGTTCACGTCCATATCCACTCGATACTGTCATTCAGTCAAGTGCAATTAATTGCATTATAGTAATAATTGCACTTTACTGAAGTAAGGCAGATCTCGTTATAACGCCAGAGTATAAATTTTTTCAAATAGATACGTATCAACAGTTGCATATTCACCAATTGGAAACTCTCGTTGGAAGCGCATCAAATGGATAATTAATGCAATAAATTTCTTTATAAATCTAATTGCATTATTATTGGAATGCTGTTTATTGAGAGTGTCCGCCGGGTAAATCTGCTTCGATGGGTTCGTTAAATGACGAGGGGTTTCTTCAAATGGCCAAGCTGCTTGGTTTGGATATCGGCGGCACGAAAACAGCAGCCGTCATCGGTACGGAGGAAGGCGCTATACTGCAGCGCATAGAATTTACCTCTCGGGCAACGCGCGGGCCAGAAGCTCTGATTGATGACATTTTGACCGCGGCGCGTCGATTAATGGACCTCCATCCGGGTGTCGTCGCTGCCGGAGTGTCAGTCGGAGGGCCAGTGGATGTGCTGCGTGGACATATACAAGGGCCACCGAACCTTCCTGGCTGGCATGATGTCCCGCTGAGGGAATGGCTGTCCAACTCTCTTAATTTACCGGTCGCTGTTGAACATGACGCCAAGGCGGGCGCTCTTGCAGAATGGCGGTTCGGAGCTGGTCGGGATTGCAATAATCTCGTGTTCCTCACGCTCGGCACGGGTTTGGGTGCAGGCATTATCGCAGACGGGCGGCTGTTGCGCGGTACGTGCAATCTTGCGGGTGAAATAGGACATTGGCGGGTACAGCCTGATGGCCCGTTGATGTATGGGAAACGCGGCTCCTTCGAGGGAATGGCAAGTGGAGCAGGATTGCCCGCGCTCGCAGCGTTTCTCTATCCGGAGCGTGCGACAGAATTTGGCACAGCACTTGCGCTGAACACGCTCTGGAAAGAGGGTGACCGAGACGCAGAAGCCGTCATTATCTATTCCGCGGATATTCTGGGGCGAGGCATTGCCTTGATGATTGATCTATTAGCGCCTGAACGGGTCATTCTGGGTGGACTGGGTCCACGTCTTGGACCGGATTTCATTCGTATCGTGCATGATGCGGCGGCCGCAGATGCACTGCCCGGGCACTTTGCTTCCTGCGAGATCGTGAGTTGTCAACTTGCGGATAATATCGGCGACATGGCAGCGTTGAGCGTTGCGGAAGACCTTTGGAGAACATTGAAATGAATGAACAGTTCAGCGATTTTATTGCCGAGGCGCAGACAACCCTGGGTACGCTTGCAAATCTGGAAACAACGCTGGATCAGGGCATCCGCATCATTCTTGAGGCCTTGGAGAACGGGAAAAAGTTGCTCGTGTGCGGCAACGGGGGAAGCGCTTCCGAGGCACAACACCTGGTTACTGAGCTGGTGGGACGCTTCAGATCAAACCGCCAGCCTCTAACGGCTTTATTCTTGGGTGGAGATGCATCGCAGATCACGTGTATTGGAAACGATTTCAGCTGGGATGATATTTTCGCCAGGCCTCTGCAGGGCCTAGGCCAGCCCGGTGACGTGCTTATCTGTTTTTCCACCAGTGGCATGTCTTCAAACGTCGTGGCTGTATTGAAAACAGCACAAGAAATGGGGATCCCAAGCATAGCTTTCTTGGGTAAGGGTGGCGGGGTGGCAGGCCCGCTGGCGACATTGTCGGTGGTTGTCAACAGTGACAGCACGGCTCGCATCCAAGAAGGACATCTCTTTATGTTGCATTGGCTATGCGAACACTTGGAAGAGAAATTCCCACAGGGCATATAGTCTCTTGCTGAGTCGGTAGAGGATTAAGTGAGTTGGCCAGAACACAACGCAGCATTGAATCGATCGTTGAAATAGCGCGCATGCGCTATGACGAGCGTCAGACGCCCGTCGAGATTGCGTGGAAACTTGATATCTCGACATCCACCGTCAGCCGCGCCTTGAAATTGGCAATGCAGATGGGATTTGTCGAAATCAGGGTAACCGCTGCAGGATATCGCGATCTTACCCTTGAAGCTGCCCTCGTTCAGAAATTTGGTCTGCGCCAAGCCTTTGTCGTACGACACGAAAGCGGTGTGAATGCTCTGAACACAGTTGCGCGCGTCGTGGCCAGCCATCTTGAGGATCAGATGGTGGCGGGAACGATTCTGGGGGTTTCCGATGGCGAAAGCGTTGCGGCGGTGGCGGATTGCGTTCGCCGGGGTAAATCCGACGATATTGACATCGTGTCGATGATTGGTGGCGTCGGCTCGCCTCAGGTACATACACATTCCACCGAGATTTGCAGTGTGATGGCCAAAAATGCCAATGGTCGGACTTGGCAACTTCCCGCTCCTGCGTTTGTAGTAGATGTAAGGAAGGCTGCAGGATTCATGGAAGAAACACTGGTTCGATCCGTCTTCTCCATGATCGAACGCGCAACAATTGCTGTCGTTGGTATAGGCGCCATGTCGCCACAGGCGGCTATTTTCCGTCATGGAATGCTCGACGCCAAGGCAATGGACACGTTGTCGAACAAGGGGGCCGTGGGATCGATCTGTGCTCGCTTTTTTGATGCGGAAGGCCGCACAATCAATTCCGAATTCGATGACCGTACAATGGCAGTATCGTTGGAAGCCCTTCGCCGAATTCCCGATCGCCTCGGCGTTGCAGTCGGCACAGAAAAAATTACAGCGATCAGCGCATCAATGCGCGGCAGGCTGATCAATGGTATCGCCACGGATCGCGATACGGCTGAGGCACTCCTTTCAAACCCTCCTGAAGGTCATTCCTAGATGGCAAGCATTTCAAACTCTGAGAGGAAACTGACGGGCGTCAAGACAGAGTTCGCAATCGGAACCGGCAGAACCTCGATGGAAGTCGCCGCCTCTGGCTATCTGGAAGCCCAGGATGTCGCGGATGTCGTGCTCTTTGCAGCGATGCAGGGGCCGAATGCTCGAATGACACAGATTGATCTGATAGCACTAAACCAAGGAAATTAGCGCGGGGCCCGGCAGGGCATGCCTGATCGGACCAGCACGCCTTGGCTGCAGGCGGGCCCTCATTGCGTGCCAACCGGTCGTGGTGGATAGACTGCCTGCACCTGTGTCAATTCAGGTTCGCGGGATATCGCCCCTGTTGCCATGCTCGAAACCCCGGGGCGGGCTTTTCCGGCAACCAACATGTCTTCATGCACCCAGCCGATCATATCGGTGGCCGGAACCACTACACGATGCCATTTGCCAGTTTTGCTGTAGGAGCGCATTTCGCGTCCCTTCTCAACAGTGCCTGCCGGAGCAGATTTATCCCATGCATTGCGCCGCAAGGTCAGCCTTTCGCGTGCATAGACGACTGACGGTGCCATATTGGGCATATTGACACCGCGTGGCACGCGAATGTCTGCTTTTTCTACGGGTCCAACGGACCTATGCGGGCGTTGCACGGGCTTCGTCACCACAGGATTTTGTGGCTGTGCACCGACAGCGATGGAAGGACGCGGTATGGGAGTGCTGTTTGTACGGCTGTCCTCTTGTCGAGGTTCGATTTTCGCAGACTGCTTGACGCTTGCCTCAAGTTTTGCAGCAGGCGGTTGACTGCTATGCGCAGCTGAGCGCTCGAACAGTCTGGAGAGTATTGTCTGCGAGCCTTTGTGCTGCCAGATGCTTAGTGCTCCGACGCCAACAATCACTGCCAGAGCCAGAATCGTACCTGTGGAAGACCTGCGCGACGCAGACTGTGAAGATGATCGCTTCGGTGCGCGGGACGAAGAACGGGTGCTGCGCTTTCTCTTGGCCATATTGATCCTGCCCTCTTTAGCCCGGTCGCGGTTGGGCTAGGTCAAAGTCGAGTTTGATAACATTCGTGAGCGTCGAATCGCGATGCTACTGAACCTGACAGGGCTTCATTGGTATTTCGTTACCATGCTGCGCAAGTGGTGAACGTCACAACGGGCTCTCTCATGCGTCAAGCCAACCGCGACCCCTGAACATCGAGGGGCCACCCTTGTATTATAAATATGTTAGGCATAGGATATGCCTTATCAGAAAGTTTTCTCTGCATTTTTTTCCATTTATGAAAGTCACCCCATTTGCGGGATCATCTCGACCAGACCGATCGCCGGCTCGTCAAACTGCTGTCGCAGGACGCGCAGGTTGGTATCACCAGACTCGCTGAAATGATGGAGGTATCCGTACCGACTGTGCGGACACGTCTGCGCAACCTGCTTGACCGGAATCTTCTCAAGATCACGGGATTGTTGAACCTGACCGAGCGCCCTGAACTAATCTCGGCCATTGTCGGTGTTAACGCGCAGGGACGCGGGCGGGCTCGCGAGATTGCGCGGCGCATTGCAGAACTGCCCTTCGTGAATTCCGCGTCCGTTGTAACAGGACGATTTGATATCATAGTCGATGTCGTCGTCGCGGGGGATGTGGCCGATCTTTACCGGGTCACCAGTGAATTGATTCCTGCTGTTGGTGATCTGGGAGAGATCGTCCGTACGGAAACCTTCGTGGTGATGGCATCGTGCAACAAATGGGTCAATCTACCAGAAGGATGCTGGTCCGAAAGCGCAGAGGTGACGATTGGCGATAGTTGATCTGAAAGATCCTGTCCGAGGATGTCGGACCCGTATCGATAACGTCTAAAAATAGACGACACATAACGAGGAGGAACTAAGAATGAAGATTGCAAAGCTGTTCGTCGCAGGTCTTGCGATGCTCACCGCGGCTGGTGCCGCACATGCAGGAACGCTTGATGATATTGTCAAGCGCGGAGAATTGCGTGTCGCAGTACAGACGCAGGGACCACCTTTTTCCATGGTTGACCAAGCCGGAAAGCGCACGGGCAGCTCCGTGGAGCTTGCCGAATTGATGGCCAAGGAAATGGGCGTGAAAATCAGCTTTCTCGACTTTGACTGGGATGGGCTTATTCCGGCACTCCTGTCCGGAAAGGCCGATCTTCTGGTGGCCGACATGACCCCCACGCTGCCCCGCGCCATGAAAGTCGCCTTCACCAAACCTTTCATGTTCACGGGTAGCACCGTTTTTGCAAAAGCGGGCAGCAAGTTCACCACGATCGACTCCTGCAAGGCAGCGGGTACCAAAATCGCTGTGCTGCTGGGTGCGACCGGCGAGAAGGTTGCCAAGGCCACATTCCCGGACGCTGACATCAAGAGCTACAAGGGTGGAGGTCCGCTCCTGCTTGATGCGGTTAACAACGGTCAGGCTGATTGTGGTGTCAACGATGTCTCTGCCGTAAAGGGGCAATCGGCCGCCTATCCGGCCGGGACTTTTACGGTAATGCCTGAATTGCTGTCGAAAGAGCCTCTGGCATTTGCCACCCGCTACGATGAGCAGGATCTTCTTATCTGGATGAATCTGTTTCTGGATCAGGTAGCCATTGACGGTCGGCTGCAGAAAAACCTGGATTACTGGGTCGAATCCGATGCCTGGAAGAAAGATCACTAGGCATAGCGTTGGATGATCGCTTGTCGGTCTCAAACCCGGCAGGCGACCATCGGAGCGTCTGGAATACCACATCTGCACGGTCGGCTGAGGGATCACCCCGGACATGCTTGAGAATTTCAGCTTTCGTACCATTGTCGAGTATTTACCGCTGTTCGGACACGGCCTTCTCGCAACGCTTTGGTTGTCTGTCGTTTCCTTTGCTGGCGCACTTGCCGTTGGAATTATTCTTTGCGCAATGAATTTGCAGCGCTCGCGTTTGTCCAAAGTTCCGGCAAAGATCTATATCGATGCCATCCGGGCGACGCCGTTGCTGGCGCAACTTTATTTCCTTTATTTCGGTTTGCCTCGGCTGGGCGTTGTACTGCCGGAACTCGTTGTTGGCATTCTGGCATTATCGTTGAACAGCGGCGCCTATATTGCTGAGATCATCCGGGCCGGCATCCTGTCCATTTCCCGCGGGCAAGTGGAAGCGGGTATTGCATCTGGCATGACCTACACACAGCGCATGCGCTTCGTCGTCCTGCCTCAAGCCTTTCGCGTGACGATTCCGCCGCTTCTTGGCCAGGCCATCGTGCTGGTGAAAGATTCGGCCCTGCTGTCCCTGATTTCGGTTTCGGAACTGACCCGCGCCGGGCAGCTTCTCGCCTCGGACCGCTTCATGCCGGCAGAGGGCTTTATTACAACGGCGGCGTGCTATCTCGTACTTTATTACGGGTTGAAAGGTTTGGCTGCTCTGTCTGGGCGTTGGCTAGGCGTGCAGTCAGTCAGGAGCGGAGCATGATCTGGCAACAATTCCAAAGTCTCATCGGCAGTTATCCGCTGGCTTTACGAGGCCTCGGGATGACTGTCGCGCTGTCATTGATCAGTCTTGTTCTGGGTACACTCATCGGCTTTGCTCTCGGCATCTTACGAACAGGCGGTAATCAGCTGATCAGCCGGGTCATTGGTGCCTGGGTCGATCTGATACGCGGAACACCGTTCCTTGTGCAGATTTTTCTGATCTTCTTCATATTGCCTGAATTGGGCATTGAACTGGATGCCTTCACAGCGGGCATCATTGCGCTGTCCAACCTCGCCGCCTGCTTCATTTGCGAAATTGTCGCCGCCGGTATCCGCGCGGTCCCAACCGGCCAGGTAGAAGCCGCGCTTGCATCGGGTCTGTCCCGTTGGCAGCGCATGCGGCAGGTTGTCTTGCCTCAAGCGATGCGGATGTCACTGCCGCCGCTGGTGGGACAGTATGTTCTTCTTATCAAGGATTCCTCGGTGGTCTCCGCCATAGGCTTGACCGATCTCACCCGAGTCGGCTGGCTCGTCGTCCAGCGGGTGCCAAACGGCCTCCTTGTGTTCGCCATCGTTGGCATTGGTTATTTCGTCGTCTGTTATCCGCTCATCCTGCTCGCGCGCCGACTTGAAAGCCGAATGGGTGCTGCACATGGTGAGGTGCAATTGTGAGAGCCAGCCGATACTCCGTCAAGAAAGGTATCAAGCATGATTGAGTTTCGCGGCGTCAACAAATGGTTTGGAGCCCTGCATGTGCTCAAGGATATCACCCTCAGCGTTGAACCGCGTGAGGTAGTGGTGGTTTGCGGACCCAGTGGCTCGGGCAAGAGTACTCTGATCCGCTGCGTCAATGGTCTCGAAAGCACGCGAGATGGGGTTCTTGTCGTTGATGGGCACCGCGTGGGCGATCCGACAACTGACATGACGGAGTTGCGCGCAGAGATTGGCTTCGTCTTCCAGTCCTTCAATCTCTACCCACACAAGACGGCCTTGGAGAATGTCACGCTCGCACCAATCCATGTGCGGAAAATTGCTCGTTCCGCCGCTGAAGAGGCCGGACGCGAATTGCTGGCAAGGGTCGGACTTGCTGACAAATTTAACGCCTACCCGTCAGAACTCTCCGGCGGTCAGCAGCAACGTGTTGCCATCGCCCGCTGTCTTTGCATGCGGCCGAAAATCATGCTGTTCGACGAACCGACATCAGCACTTGATCCTGAAATGATCAGTGAAGTACTCGACGTTATGGTCAGCGTGGCCGAAGAAGGTATGACCATGATGGTCGTCACCCATGAAATGGGTTTTGCGCGTAGGGTTGCACAGCGTGTCGTGTTCATGGATGCAGGCGCTATTGTGGAAAGTGGTACACCTGAAGAATTTTTCTCCAACCCCAGGACCGATCGCAGCCGAGCATTCCTCGGAAAGATTTTGCGCCACTGACATCAGCTGTGATCATCGATTTGAATTATCGGCTATCCAGCGGGCCGTTGGTAAACTTTTGTACGTTCGATATGGCCTATGATGGAATATAGGATATTGTTTTCTTTATACAATTTTCTTATACGCGTACTGATAGATATGTTAGTTTCCTCATAATGGACTGGGCTTTGCTCTTCATCCTGTTGGATAAGTCGCGTGTTATCCAACCTGTGCTCATGCTGGTATCTAATCCGCTCTGTGATCGTCCATCTACCGGTTTAACGCGGTATTCGTGCCTTTTCTCGATGCTACAGCATTGCTTTTAATAGGTTTTCTGGAGGCCCCTGCCCTCTCCGCTTTGTCGTGTCACCCGCGTACTCGCCGGTGTTTTCCTCTTATCGGCATATACAACCGTTCGTTTTCTTATAACTTTCGAGTTTGTACAAACCCATTTCTATCATGGGATTTTTAAACCAAGTTCACGTTCCCGGCGCGCGGAGAGAGGTTACACGCGGGCTTTGCAGGTCTTGCAATCTTTATGAAGACAGCGGCAATTCCTTCAACGGATTCCACCATTTTACCCCCATCGGTCCAAAATGCTTTTCATTAGCGGTCAACACCGTCAGACCGTTGGCATCCGCGGTAGCAGCGATGGCGATGTCAGCAAATCCAGGTTCATGCGCTCGAGCACGATCAAGGATCGCGCCTGCGGCGTAAGCTTCTTTGCTGCCAAACGGGAGAACTCTATTTCCATACAGATTCTCTATCAGAGCTACCCAATTGCGGAGCCGTTTTGCCTTGGTTATGGCCTCAAGTCGTTCGGCTCTATGAATACCATGCCAGATTTCAGCGATGGTGACAGACGATAGATACACTTCAGAACCGTGAAGTTCGAGCCAGCCAAGAATTGGAGGCCGTGTATTTTGAGCTGCAGCTACGGGCGATGTCGCAGATACAATGTTGGTATCAAGCAAAAACAAGCTCAGAACTCCGAATTGTATGAGCGGGATGGCCTCTGGCTCCGTTCCGGAACGTCATCGGCGTCGCCTGGAAATGCTGCAAGAAGCTCGCCAAAGGTTGGGACTTTGGAGAGCCGCTCGTATTCCTCGAACGAGAGAACGACGGCTTCCTTGCGACCGTGACGAGTGACAATAGTAGGCTCGCCGGCAACGGCCTGATCGACGATGGCAGAGAAAGTAGCTTTTACGTCTTTCAATTGTGCTTCTTTCATTATGTCCACTCCAATATGACTACAGATAGTCATCTTATAGTCTGTAAGATTTTCTGCAAGAGCCTACACACCATTTTTGGCGCTCCGCTGTACTCTCAGGTCATACGCATGCCCATCGTATGCGCTTGACGAGCAAGCTAAGGAAAGTAATGCCATGCCTTTAATCACCGTTGCTACCTTCCTCATTCCTCTCCTCTCTTGACGAGCCTGACGTGCTCGCCATTGACCCTGACTTGGGCAAGAAGCATGGGCCAGACGGAGAATTCACCTTTTGCCGCCTTGTCGGTGAGCGATCGGAGATAGCCTCCGGCGGAATTGATCTGATCGGCGCGTTGCAGGATGCAGGCCATGGCGATGGCTGCGTTTTGCTGGCCGAGCACGGAGCAGGCTTCCTCATAGGCCGAAGGACTGACCCCGAGCATGGAGCGCACAACAATGGCTGCCCCCATCAGTTCAGACCAGCTGGCAAGGCCATTCCTGGCATAGGCAGCAATATCGGGACAGGCCTGGCGAACAAGCCCGAGCGGGATGGGCTTGGCGTCGAAGGCAGAGGCACCAGGCGCGGCCAGATCGACGTTGCGGCCGTGTAAATCGGTGCGCAGATCCGGGGCATCACCCGAACCGGACGGGATTGACGATCCATTCAGCCCGCCAGCCGCTATCCGTCCACCGGCCCCCTGCTCTGCCCTGCCAATATCCGGGTCCGAATTATCCACGGCGTGCATGGCGGTGTTTTCAGCACCGTTGGCAGTTTCTTGCCTTCCCGCTGTCTCAGCAGGTGGATTGCTTGCAGGATTATATTTGGCATTTCGGCCTTGGCCTTTTCTAAAGCCGGGTTCAAGGTCAGATGTGGATTGGGTATTTGAATTCTGTTTGTGGCGCTCAGAGTGGGACTCTTTGGCGCTTGTTTGTCGTAAATTCAGCTTATCCTGCAATAGTTTGGATATCTCCAGCTGGATGCACTCAAGTCCGTCCACAACCGG
>NZ_JACGXN010000004.1 GCF_014138285.1 Phyllobacterium myrsinacearum | reverse complement strand
AACTTCGATCCATCCCCTTCCGTCCGATCCGGGATGGCCATCCCGGATCGGACATCTCTTACTGGACCAAACGGACTGGAAAGTCATAAGACAAGACAACAGGCTCTCATATGCTTCAATATCGGAAGCATCAAAATAGAAGCGATCCATGGAATATTGGCAGCGCTACCAACAACAATTGCGACTTCGGTGTTTTGTCAACCAGCCTATTTTGCATCAGAGTCTGCAGGAGCGCACCTGTATTGGTGGATACTGGCTCATTTCGAGAGAGATGCGTCATTATCATGCCAGCGAGGGTGTAAATTATGGCAGCGCTACCAAAAATTGAACGTACCAAGTTGAAGTTCCGGCCAAAAAACTGCGATCTAAAGCGTTTAATACTATTATTTATTCAGTCCGGGTCGTTGCAGATCAACATCGGGTTACCCGTTTCCATCGAGTATTTCCTCTCCATGGACTATTGCTTTCCTTCAAAATCGCTCAACCAATGCAGCCCCGCGACAGTGTCATTGGCCGGGCGGTACTCGCAGCCTATGAAACCGGTGTACCCGAGCGCCCCGAGCGCCCGCACTATGCGGAAGTCGTCAAGTTCTCCGGTGCCAGGTTCGTTTCGAAGAGGGACTGAAGCGATCTGCACATGACCAATGATCGGCATCAGCTCTCTCAATCCATGCAGCACATCCCCATGAATGATCTGCCGATGATAGATATCAAACTGCAGCTTGAGATTAGGCATTTTCAAGCCATCAATGACATCGGCGGCAAAATCAAAATTATTGAGGAAATATCCGGGCATATCCCTCGGGTTGATCGGTTCTATCAGGACGTCAATGCCGGCTTCTCCTGCCCGCTCACAAAGAAACGCCAATGAATTGCGAAACGTCTTCAATGCCGAGGCATCACTCCGCTCGGCAAGCCCGCTCATGACATGAACACGCCCGACATCTGTTGAACGGACATATTCCAAGGCGGTTTCCACCGACGTCCGGAATTCTTCCTCTCTGCCGACAAGCGCGGCAATGCCCCGTTCACCAGCGGACCAGTTTCCGGGAGGCAGATTGAACAGGGCTTGCTCCAATCCGAATGATTTCAGTTTGTTACCAATGATCTCCGGATCGTAATCATATGGGAAAAGATACTCGACAGCATCAAACCCTGCGGCTGAGGCGGCGGCAAAGCGATCGATAAAGTCAACTTCATTGAACATCATGGTCAAGTTTGCGGCGAAGCGTGGCATCATTTTACTGCTCCTGCAGCCTCAGGAAGTTCAAGCCCCGTTATTTGAGCAATCAACCGCGCAATGGATGCATCGTCGTCTCGCCCCATGCCAGCGGCAGCGGTCATGACAAACATCTGCAAGGCCGTGGATGCAATTGGCAGCGGAAATTTGAGGCCGCGCCCGATATCGGAGACAATACCGAGATCCTTGGTAAAAATATCGACGGCACTGAATGGGCTATAGTTGCCTTCCAGGATATGCGGTACGCGGTTTTCGAACATCCACGAATTCCCCGCTGAGGCGGTGATAACCTCATAAACCATATCCATGTCCAATCCCATTGCTTTGGCGAATGTAATGGCTTCGCAGGCCGCAGCGATATGAACGCCAGCCAGCAACTGATTGACGATTTTGAATGATGCACCAATGCCCGCTTCATCGCCCAGTTCGTAGACCTTCATGGCGATCGCATCGAGCACCGGACGGGCATGCCGGAACGCCTCCGCGTGTCCGGAAGCCATGATCGTCAGCTCGCCCGCTGCAGCACGGAGCGCGCCGCCACTAATTGGAGCATCGATGTAACGGACGCCAAGCTCACCCGCACGCCGTTCAAAATCACGTGCCATTTCTGGCGACATGGTAGCAAATGAAAGGATTGTCCCACCCTTTTGCATAACCTTTGCCGCACCGCCTTCCCCGAACAGCACCGCAAGAGTCTGAGTTGCGTTCACGACCACTACAATCACGATATCAGCGGACTCGGCCGCCTCACAGACCGTTGACGCCACACATCCACCCGCCGCCACAAAACGGTCGGCAACCTCTTCGTTTACATCATATCCAACCGCATCAAAGCCCTTACGCAACAAGGTTGTGGCGACTCCGAAACCCATCGAGCCGAGTCCAATCACACACACTTTCAAAGCCGATTGTTCACCCATGTCAGACTGTTTCCTTCCGACCCCAGAATCCATCTTCAAGCAATTTTGGCGCTTGCAAACGTACAGTTGGAAAAGTTATGGTAGCGCTGCCAAATATTGTTAGCCTATCCGCGAAAGGCTTTGCAAGTTGTTATTTCGGTTCGCCTTGTAAGGTTCCCGCGTTGAGCCAACCCAGCCGGGAGAAGCGTTTGTATTATCGGATTGGAGGAGCGAAACATGTTTATCGGTGCCGTTGCGGATGATGTTACCGGCGCGACAGATCTGTCTCTCATGCTGTCGCGGGAAGGAATGCGCACAATCCAGATCATAGGCGTACCGGATACCGACATTGATTTATCCGGCTCGGATGCCGTGGTCATAGCCTTGAAATCGAGAACCATTCTTCCATTGGAAGCTATTGAAATGTCTCTCGTTTCGGCCCGCACGCTGATGGCTGCCGGAGCTGAACAGATCCTGTTCAAATATTGCTCGACGTTCGATTCGACCGATGATGGAAATATTGGTCCGGTGATCGACGCGCTGCTGGACCTTACCGGAACGCCGGTGACAATCGCATGCCCGTCTTTTCCCGCGGCCGGTCGCACCGTTTACAAAGGCCATCTTTTCGTCGGCGACAGGCTGTTGTCTGAAAGCCCGCTCAAGGATCATCCTCTAACGCCCATGCATGACTCTGACCTGGTCCGCGTGTTGCAAAGACAAACCAGGCATCCGGTGGGTCTGATTCAGTCGGAGATAATTGCCAGTGGTTCCGAAGCCATTCGCCTTGCCATTGGCACACACCACGCCGAAGGCAAAAGAATGCTGATTGTTGATACCTTAAAGGATGATGACTTGCGCGCGATTGGCCAAGCGTGTGATGGAATGAAACTTGTCACAGGCGGCTCCGGCGTTGCGATGGGTCTTCCGGAGAATTTCAAACGCGCCGGGAAATTCACACCTCAGACACCCCTTACACAGATGATTGCAGCGCCGGGTAGATCCGCAATTCTTGCAGGTTCCTGCTCCGCGGCAACTCGCGGGCAAGTCGAAGCAGCACGTGCGGCTGGTCTGCCTACCCTGCAGCTGGACGCTCTAGCGTTTGCTGAAGGCGGTCAAACAGCCGAGCAGATCGCTGACTGGGCAATCAACGATACAGGCCACGGTATACCGCTCATCTATTCCAGTGCAGATCCAGAGGAACTCGCACAGATTCAGACGCTTATTGGCAGGCATAAGTCGGGGACATTGGTGGAAGGTGCACTGGCCGATATAGCTCAGCGCCTTCAGCATGCCGGCTTTACCCGTTTTGTGGTGGCCGGAGGCGAAACGTCCGGGGCAGTTGTTGCTGCACTTGGCGTGCGTGCGCTGCTGATCGGGCCAGAGATTGATCCTGGCGTTCCTTGGACGAGAAGCGTTGCTGGCCCCGATCTCACGCTTGCGCTCAAATCAGGCAATTTTGGCAGCGACGATTTTTTCATCAAAGCCTGGACAATGCTGGAAACTGAAACTGCGGATGCATAGGCGCAACAGTCTGCATGAACAAACAGGAGATAGGAATGACAACTACAAAAGAGGCGATTGGCTTCGTAGGCGTTGGTTTGATGGGGCACGGCATCGCAAAAAACATCGTTGAAAAGGGTTATCCCCTGCACGTGATAGCGCACCGCAATCGCGTACCGGTTGAAGATCTTATCACGCGTGGCGCAGTAGAGGTGCAGACGCTGAATCAGCTCGCGGAAAAATCAACGATTGTATTCCTTTGCCTGACAAGCTCGAATGAAGTTGAAGCCGTTGTCAACGAGATGAAGCCAAAACTCGCTGCAGGGACAGTCATTGTCGACTGTTCCACCGCCGACCCTACGGTAACCACCCGACTTGCCGCACAGCTTGCCACCCAGGGCGTGGATTATGCCGACGCGCCTCTTAGCCGAACGCCAAAAGAAGCTTGGGAAGGCACGCTCGACGCAATGGTCGGGGCAAACGATGCCGTATTTGCCCGGATAGAACCCGTCATCAGAACATGGGCAGGCAAGATCGTTCATATCGGCGAAATCGGCGATGGCCATCGCATGAAACTGCTGAACAATTTCATAGCTCTGGGCATGGGCGCGTTGTTTGCAGAGGCACTGGCTCTCTCGCGTAAGGTCGGAATATCCGTAGAGCGTTTTGACAGTGTCATTCGTGGCGGGCGTATGGACAGCGGATTTTACCAGACTTTTATGGGCTACGCGCTGGAAGGCAATCGGGACTCACATCGCTTCACACTGACGAATGCTTACAAGGATTTGAAGTATCTCGAATCCATGGCAAACGCCGCAACTGTCGGGACGCCGCTGGCAAGCGCCGCGAAAAACTCCTATGCCGCAGCTGTTGCGGCGGGTGGCAACGGCGCGGAAGATTACGTGCCGCATCTGGCCGATTTCATTGCAAAATCAAATGGTCTTTAGGAACTGAGGATCGCAATGGCGGTTATCTGCTGTCTGCGCAATAAGTTTGGGCAAATACGGATTCAATAGTTTCGTAAAATGATTGGCACACAAGTCACAATGTCATGGGCACGCACTTGAGATAAGTGCATTGCCCCCTGCTCATTTGTAAATGTATTCCACCGTGCCCTCATAGTGTCCCGCTGAAGCTGCGCGTCTTTTGGCCCATGGATACGATTGATTCGGCCAAGAACGCTTGCAGTAGCGTCACACAAATCTGCCTCCCAATCATTTCTCGCGCGTGATGGACCTATAGATTCCGTGCTTGTTGGCTTGAGCGCGCAACATGCCGAGCGTTGCGAATGGAAACTCCTTGGCGATTTCAGACAATGGTGTAGATGGATAAAGAACACGAAGTCGTTCAATCTCCTTGTGTGTCCACCTGTGATCAGGCCTGGTTAATCCCATTTGCTGGCACTGGCTTTTAATTGCAGCCATAGACCGGTGAGGCAGTGCCTGTCTGATGGTCTCAAAATTAGGATAGAGTTTCCGGCAAACAAGGAGCTCTACATGGGAGAACCGGACGTTTTTCTTCGGTGTGCTTTCATCATTCATGAATAGATTCGCATCTCTGTTTCACCCATAATTGATATATCAGAGCGGGAGAATTGCAAGAAACGTTCACAACAATCATCAGGATATTTCGAGGCCCTTCTTGGCGAGACGGACTCACCCCCGAAAAGATGGCTGCCACGACCGCAGAACTTAACAGCAACGTGGATTCCGCCGTCGATTTTGTCGTCAATGACCACATTAACGCCATGCAGGCACTTTCTGGCCGCTGCAACCGCGAAGGCATGACGGCAATAAATGAACCCAGCGTTTCGGTATTCCGATTGTCATGCTCATTCGCCAGGAGGACAGTGCCTTGCGCAAGCATGCAATGGCCTCGATCGTAATCCCCCGCGAAGACAGAACACGTGGCCTTGCACGGATCCACGCTGGTCTGCCCGGAAGCAATGACGCTTGTACTCGCCGCTTCATCACGCGAAAGAACGTTACAATCTCTTGATAGGATTCTGGATCTGCTAGCGCAATTCGCCCGAGCAAGAGACAAGCGCTTAGAAATCCGCCACCTGGCCCCATGCCGACTTGTTCAACCGCTCCGGTCGATATGGTGCCGGATCAACGATGGGCGGCGCGCCAAGAATTAGGTCGGCGATCAAATGCCCTGCCCCCGGAGATATTCCAAAGCCGTGGCCGCTGAACCCGGCTGCGAGAATAAACCCGCGGAGACCCTCAACCTCGCCGATTGCTGGAACGCCATCGGGTGTGCTGTCAATGTAGCCTGCCCACGCATTGGCAATAGGTACCTGCTTGAATGCGGGAAAGAGCTTGCAGGCACGCTGATATGTTTCGCGAATTTGGCCCTCATCCGGCCTCGGCTCAAGAATTCGATTGCGCTCCATCGGTGTCAACGCGTCAAGCTTCCAAGCCGCCAGCGTTTCATGGCCTTCACTCCATCCGTGAAAGCCGCCAGGCGAGAGGCTGCGCCAGCGTCGTGCAAACATGGGCAGAAATTCTCGCGCAAATCGAAACTGCTGAGGCGTTGGGTCCACGCGCGCGCGCCCGCTGATGGCGAGCGTGTAACCTCCGTCTCCGCGCCGGGTGATTGAAACATCAGATGTGTGCAATGCGTCAGGCAAATCACCAGCACCGGGTGCGACAGAAAGGATAGAGGAGCGAACAGAAGCCTGCGGAAACCGAATACCCAATTGGCGGCAGAAAGACGAAGCCCAGGCGCCGCCTGCCATCACCACCGTTTTTGTGCGAATGGTACCTGTCTCGGTGATTACGGCACTCACCTGCCCTGCCTCTGTTTCGATGCCACGCGCGGCACAGTTCTGGTGCACGGTGCCTCCCGCTTTAATGATGCCAAGCGCAACCACGGGAGCAGCGCGCGCAGGGTCCGCCGTGCCATCAGAAGGTGAGTAAACGCCGCCCTTCCATTCCCGTCCGGTGGCAGCCCCACGCACTGAGGCCTCCTGGCTGCTGAGCATATGGGTTGTAACACCAACAGTACGGGCAAAGTCGCGCCATCGTGCCCATCCGTCGATCTCGGACTCATTATTGCTGAGATAGAGAAGGCCACACCTTCGAAAACCCGGATCTTCACCGATTTCACTGGCGAGCCTATCCCACAGGCCAAGACTTCGGGTTGCCATCGGCAATTCCCGTGCATCGCGGTTCTGCTGCCGGCACCATCCCCAGTTTCGGCTCGATTGCTCGGCGCCGATTAGCCCCTTCTCGACCAATGCAACTTTCACACCCCGACGGGCAAGGTAATACGCGGTAAATACGCCAACAACGCCGCCGCCAATGACCACCACGTCAGCAGCCTCCGGCAGTGTGGGTGTCGTTTCAATTCTCAACAGCGGGGCCGGCATATTATGTCTCCAGTGATGCAACAACTCTAACAAGTGAGACTGAAGAACACCTGCTGGTTTTTACAAAGAAACAGCATATTATTTGGCACAATCATCATCACGCAAACAATTCTGCCTCACTGTAATTACTCGACAATATTTGGATTTGACATAATCGAAATACTCTTGCCAGGACACTTTTTCGGCATAATATGCTGCACAATGGCATTTCTGATAGTGCCTGAGAGTTACAAGGTTTTACGATGAAGCTCGACCGGATTGACATCAAGATTCTCTCTGAACTGCAAAAGAACGGGCGGATTACGAATGTCGAACTGGCAGAGCTGGTCAATCTCTCCCCCAGTCCGTGCCTCATGCGGGTCAAAAAGCTACAGAGCGACGGTTTTATCACCAGCTATTCGGCACAGATAAACATCGCAAAACTTGGTCAAACCCTGACTGTTTTCACCGAAATCACATTGCGCAATCATCGGCAGGTGGATTTTTCCCGCTTCCTTTCCGCTGTTGAAAAAATTGATTCAGTGATCGAATGCCACCTCGTTTCCGGGGGCTATGACTATCTGGTGAAGTTTGTAACCGGCGGGATATCCGAGTATCAAACGATCATGGAACGGCTGATCGATATGGATATCGGCATCGACAAATATTTCAGCTTTGTTGTGCTGAAATCACCCATTGTCAAAGCGCACATGCCTTTGACAAGCCTGTTCCCTCTATGAGAACCGTTCACCGGATCGACGGTTAATCCGTGCGGACGAATGATGCTCTCGCATGTCACAGTTTGGAAAATGCGCGCACCAATTCGGGGTCCCGCTCCAGACTGTCGAGCCAGGCAGGATCCAGCTTCGGCACCGAAGAGAAGAGTAGCCGTGAATAAGGATGGCTGTCCTGACTACCCATAGCTGACGGCGGCATTTGCGCCACTTTCTCACCCGCATACATCACTGCGATCTCGTCACAGATGGCCTGAACCACGGAAAGATCATGACTGATAAAAACATAGGATAGCCCCAGCTCGCGCTGCAGTTCCTTAAGAAGATCGATGATTGCTGCGGCCACGACTGTGTCCAGCGCTGACGTGATCTCATCGCACAGGATAAGCTGGGGCTCGGCAGCAAGTGCCCGCGCAAGATTGACCCGTTGCTTCTGCCCGCCGGAGAGCTCGGATGGCTGACGATGTTTTAACGCGCGCGGCAAATGCACCATATCAAGCAGCTGATCGATGCGCGCCTCACGGTCTCCGCCACCCATGCCATGATAAAATGCAAGCGGGCGCCCGACAATATCCGAGATGGATTTGGCAGGATTGAGCGCCGTATCTGCAAACTGGAAGACAATCTGAAGCTTGCGAAGTTCATCACGGGTACGGCCTCGCGCATCTGCCGAAAGTTCCTTTCCATCGAAACAGACGCTGCCTGAAAATGGAGGCAGGATTCCAGCTATCACCCGCGCCAGTGTTGATTTCCCGCAACCGGACTCTCCGATAATTCCGAGATTACGTCCCTGCTCCAGCTTCAGATTGACGCTCTTGAGGGCTAATATTGTGGGCTGCCCATTGCTCTTCAACGGACCATAACCTGCAACGACATCATGCACTTCCAGAATTGGTACCTTGGAGGATGCATCAGCCGCTTTTACGTGAGAAGCATAGGATGCAGGTTTGAATGCACCGAGAAGTTCGCGCGTGTAGGGATGTTTGGGTGCCGAGAGGATCTGTGCCGTCGTACCAATCTCCTGCACTTCGCCGTTCTTCAAAACCAATATCCGGTCGGCTATCTGCGCTACAACTGCAAGATCGTGCGAGACGTAAACACCGCCTATTCCCTTTTTCTTCATGACAGACTTGAATGCCCGCAACACTTCGATCTGGGTCGTCACGTCAAGTGCCGTGGTCGGTTCATCGAAAATGACCAGTTTGGGATTTCCGATCAGTGCCATTGCTGCGGACAGTCTTTGCAACTGTCCGCCGGACACCTGATGGGGATAACGCGAGCCTATAGTGTCCGGATTTGGCAGGGCCAGAGCCCGGAAAAGATCTACGGCCCGGACGCGCGCTTCGTCCATCGGCATTAGCTTGTGAATGCGCGCAACCTCGATCACCTGCTCCATGATCGTCTGGGCCGGATTAAAAGCTGCCGCCGCGCTCTGAGGAACATAGGCCACTTTGGTTCCACGCATGGATGCCCGGCTTTTTTCCGATATTGCCGCCATATCCTTGTCAGCAAACAGGACCGAGCCCTTGCTGATACGGCAGCCAGCGCGGGCGTACCCCATAAGTGTCAGGGCAATCGTCGTCTTACCCGATCCGCTTTCGCCAATCAGGGCCACTATTTCCCCTTCGGCAATATCAAAACTGACCCCGCGAATAATCTCTACTGTGCGACCAGAATCCGTTTTGGCTTCAACCTTCAGATCACGGATTTCAACGAGATTTGCCATCAAACAACACTCCGGTCACGTATTTTCTGCGGAAGATTGTCAATCAGCAGGTTTACGCTGATCGTGAGGCTTGCAATGGCGAGTGACGGGAACATCACCGCGGGAGCACCGAAAGGCAAGCCGCCAATGTTCTCGCGCACCAGCGCGCCCCAATCTGCGTTGGGTGGTTGGACGCCAAGTCCCAGAAAGGACAGGCCCGACAGCAACAGCACGATGAAGACAAAGCGCAGACCAAAATCGGCGAGCACCGGGCCAACGATATTTGGAAATATCTCGGAACAGATGAGATAGCCGATACGCTCACCCCGCGCTCGCGCCACCGTGACAAAGTCCATTGTGTTGATGTTGACAGCGAGCGCCCGGGCAAAGCGATAGCAACCCGGCGTATAGATCACCGCGAGGGTAAAAATCAGTACCGGAATGGATGATCCGATTGCAGCAACAACGACCAGTCCAAAGAGTTTGCTGGGAATCGAGTTCAGCGCATCCAGGAAACGGCTTAAGGCCGTATCGAACCAGCCGCCGATAACGGCCGCACTCATTCCGAGGACAACGCCAGTGACACACGAAATCATGACGGCCGCGAGCGAAATTCCGACTGTATAACGCGCGCCCATAAGAATCCGCGAAAACATATCACGGCCGAGGTAATCGGTGCCCATCCAGAACTTGGAAGACATGGCCCCGAAATAATCGAAGTCGACAATTTCACCGATCGGGTATGGCGTGAGAAATGGGCCGAAAATGGCGATGAGCGCCCAAAACAGGATGATGGCGAAGCCGATCATACCGACGACATTGAACCTGTAGCCAAACCTGCGGGGTGAAAGGGCAAAGTGGGCCATGATCAACGCAACCTCGGGTTAGAGAGAATGGCAATGATGTCTGCCAATGTGATCAGGAAGAGGTAGGCAAGGCAGAAGATCATTGCACAGGTCTGTATCAGCGGCAGGTCACGCGTGGCGACAGCATCGACCATCAGTTTGGCGATACCCGGATAATTGAATATGGTCTCAACGATGATCACTCCACCCAGAAGATAGGACAGGGAAAGCGCAATCGCGTTGACAATGGGTCCTAGCGCATTGGGAAGCGCATGTTTGAGAACCATTCTTCGCCGCGAAGCGCCTTTCAGCAACGCCATTTCAACATAGGGCGTATTCAGGGTTTCAACGACTGCCGCACGCGTCATCCGGATCATCTGCGCTGAAATTACAAAACTCAGCGTAATGACAGGCATGGCAAAGACCCGCAGCAGTTCGCCAAAAGAATGGACCTCGTTCGCGAAGGACAGCGCTGGCAGCCATTTCAGGTAAACGGCGAAGATCAGCACGGCAGATGTCGCCACCATGAATTCCGGCACAGAAATGACCGCGATGGTGATCGTGGTGACAATCCGGTCATAAAGCGAACCACGCAACATTGCCGCCGTGATACCAAGTGTCAGCGCAATAGGCACAGAGAATAACGCGGTTACTGCAGCCAGTTTCAGGGAGTTTACAAAGCGACCGCCAATAAGATGCGAGATGGGCATGTTGTTGGCGTATGAAATGCCGAGATCTCCCGTAGCCAGTCCATAGAGCCAGCGAATGAACCGCAATATTGCCGGATCGTTCAGATGCATCGCCGTACGCAGACCTGCGACAGCTTCCGGCGTAGCCGCTTGCCCAAGGAGGATTTCCGCCACATCACCAGGAAGCATTTCCGTCGCGAAGAACACGGCGAAGGACACGATCAGCAAGGTAACAATTGCCACGAGCAATCGCTTGAAAACAAGGGATAGAATCTGGGTGTTCATGAACGCCCTTTATGGTGCGAGTGGACCAGCATACTGGCCAGCGGCGGCGTCAGCAGGGTGCATCTGCCCCCTGCCGACCAATGATGACTATCACGCTTCCAGCCAGACATATTCCGCGAAGGCATAGCCCATCTGACCGCCGAGCGGACTTGCCTCCAGCCCCTTGAGCTTCGAGGAGATCGCATCGACGTTGGAAATGAACACCGGAATAGCCGTTCCGGCTTCTTCGGCAATCATGACCTGCATTTCACCATAAATCGCTTTGCGCTTGGCCTGGTCAAGCATTCCACGCGCCTCGATCAGCAGCTTGTCGAATTTCTCTGACTTGTACTGGCTTTCATTCCATGGAGCATCCGACGCATACAGCAGCGAGAACAGGATATCCGGCGTCGGACGCGGGTTGATGTTGCCAAAATGCACAGGAGCCTTGAGCCAGTAATTCGACCAATAGCCGTCCGAAGGCACGCGCTGTACGTCCAGCTTCATGCCAATGTTGGCGCCAGCCTGCTGGACCACGGTAGCCATATCGATCGAAGAGGTTGCCGCTTCGGATGCGACAATTGGAATGGACTGGCCCAACACGCCGGCCTTTTCAAAATGGAATTTAGCCTTGTCCGGATCGAAGGCTTTCGGCTTCAGGTCTGCATTATAGTAGATGCTTGCAGGAGAGACGGGTTGGTCATTGGCTATCTCGGCAAGTCCGCGGAGGACAGATTTCTGGATCTGCTCACGGTTCAGCAGATACTTCATACCCTGTACGAAGTCGGCTTTCTGGCCGGGCGCCATGTCGAGACGCATGTTCAAATTGGTGTAATTGCCGGAAGTTGTCTTGGACAACGCCACCGAAGGCTGGCTATCCAACAACCGCATGGCACGTGGATTGATCGAGGCTGCAAGCTGTATATCCCCTGAAAGCAATGCGTTGACGCGGGCCGTATCATCCGAGATCGCGAAGTACTCAAAGGAATCGAGATAAGGTTTGCTCTCTTTCCAATAATTCTTGTTCTTAACGGCAATCGAACGTACGCCGGGTTCAAAATTTTCGCAGACAAAGGCACCGGTGCCGTTCGCCTTGGAGAAATCCTTGGTGCCGTCGGCGATGATCATGAAATGATGCATGGCCAAGATGGTCGGCAAATCGGCATTCGCATTTGCGAGGGTGATATTCAGTGTGAGATCGTCAACGGCCTTGATGTCAGTCATCTGCTTGGCAATCGAGTTTACCTTCGATCCCACGGCTGGATCCAGATGCCGATTGAGTGAATAAACCACATCGGCCGACGTTAGTTTCTTGCCATCGTGGAACGTCACACCGCTACGCAGCTTGACGGTCCAGACCTTGGCGTCGCTGCTGTTGACACTTTCGGCGAGCTCCATCTGAGTTGCGCCGTTCTGATCAAGAAGTGTAAGCCTGTTGTAGAAGGCGCAGCAACGAACGTAATCCGTCGAGAGCGAAGCTTTTGCAGGATCAAGTGTATCCGCAGTGGAAGAGGACCAGCCCGCGGCCTTGAGTGAACCGCCCGAAACCGGGGCAGCAGCAAGGGCAGCTGTAGAGCGTCCGATAATGCTCCCGCCTGCCATCGCCGTCATTCCGCCCAGCATTAGCATCTGCAGGAGCTCACGGCGGTTCGCGCCACGGCGGATTGCATTTTCAACCATCGCATCGTCAGCTTTGGTCCAGTTCAAGAATTTCTTGTCCATCTGAAGTTCCCCTATCGTTGATCGCATTTGGACATCTGGTTTATTTCCACCAGTTCAGTCCGGGTTGATGATTCATTCAGGCTGCAATTGTTTGATCCACGGCATCAGCCAGCGCTGCCATTGACGTAAAATGATAGTCAGGTTCAGTGAAGCGCTCCGGTTCGATGGTAGCGCCGTATCCATTCTGATCGTGGCGTCTCTGAATCCAGCAATTGGTCAAGCCCAGCTTCCTGGAAATTCCGATGTCGTGATACTGGCTCTGAGCGACATGCAGGATGTCGTTACGGGAATTGCCCTCGGCCTCGACGAACTTGAATACCTCCTCAAAGAAGGCCGGGTCTGGCTTTTCTGTGCCGGTATCATCCGTTGTGAAGCCGGCAAAGAACGGGTCTCCGATTTCCTTGGAAAAGCATTCGAAAGCCCAGCGCTGCGCATTCGTCATTGCAATGAGCCGATATCTCTTGGCCAGCCTTGCCATTGCTTCCGCACTATCCGGAAATCCTTTCCACGACTTGGCGGCATCGCGAAGGCTTTCGCCATAACGGCGCTCGGCGGGCAACCCGAGCTCTGGTGCTATACGGAGATAGACACGGACGAGATCGTCGGGAAAAGGCTCGACATCCGGTTCGTAACGCGCCTGACGGTACAAGGTGAGAGCGGCTTCCTCATCGATCATCACACCGGTCTCGGCCGCAATCATTGAAAGACTGTCCTTGAGACCACTTTCGAAATCAATCAGCGTGCCGACGACGTCAAAGGTGAGATACTTGAAATCTTTGAAGGGCTTTGCCAATTCATTGCTCCTCGTTTGCACAGGCGTCCGTATTCAAGTGCTGAAACCATATCCGTAGAATAAAATGCTGTGTCCGATCTTGCCGATCAGGATGTTCCCGTGGCTTCGCGCCATTTACACGCATACTCTGACAACATTCATTCGCCAGATTCTCTGAATGGGCGCAGACTGACGGCACAAAATTGCGAATATCGCGCCAACTCGGTATATCGGGCCATTCAGGCGGCTACCTGCGCGCCTCGCCGGCCGATCATTTCATAGCTGCCCGTACATCCGGGTCCTCAAGCGTCTGATCAAGTGTCATGCGCGTACGGTCGATGATAGCCTCGATATCATCCTCTGTGCAGCACAGTGGCGGCGCATATCCCAGCACACCATTCCCGAATGCCCGGACGACCAGGCCATTGTCCCATGCACGGTCGAAAATGCGCCGCGAGGGATCGGCTGCGACGGGCAGCGGGGTCTTGCGTTCCTTGTCTGTGACCAACTCAATCGCTGCCAGCATGCCCCGACCGCGAACCTCGCCCACAAGCGGATGATCGGACAGGCCGCGAAGTCCCGCCATGAGATGCGCGCCCGCCTTACGGCCATTCTCAAGCAGACCACCTTCATAAAGTCGAAGAACTTCAAGCCCCACCGCAGCACTGACCGGGTGAGCGGAGTAAGTATAGCCGTGGCCAACGGCAGATGCGCCTGCCCCATCGGCTATTGTGTTGTAGACATTATCGGACATGAAAACCGCTCCCATTGGTACGTAACCGGAGGTCAGTCCCTTGGCGGTCGTGATGAAATCGGGAACGATGCCTTCATCCGAACAGGCAAACAGCGGGCCAGTGCGCCCAAAAGCCGTAATAACCTCATCGGCGACAAAAAGGATGTCGAGCTCGGTGCAAAGATCGCGCATGGCCTTCATCCAGCCTGCAGGAGGAACCAGCACACCACCTGATCCCTGGATGGGTTCCACATAGAAAGCAGCAACCCGGTCCGCACCGAGTTCTGTTACCTTTGCCCGCAGTGCGGCAGTTGATTCTGCGATGATTGCCTGCGGATCAGGACCAACCGGATTCCGGTAAGAATAATGCGACGGAATTTTATGCTGCCAATCAAAGGGAGCGCCAAATCCCGCATGGAATGCCGGCAGAGCCGTCAGCCCGGCACCTACGGTCGATGAACCGTGATAACCTTGCTCCAGAGATATGAACTGGTCTTTTTTGGGTGTCCCTTTCGCGTGGTAATAATAGCGGATGAACCGAACTGTACTGTCTATGGCATCAGAACCACCAAGGGTGAAATAGACATGATTGAGATCACCCGGTGCCCGATCAGCCAATTCAGAAGCAAGACGGATGGCAGGCTCGGAACCGAGGCCGAAATAACCTGTAGCGTAGGGTAATTCACGTAACTGGTTTGCTGCAGCTTCGACGATACTCTCTTGTCCGTAGCCAGCATTGACGCACCAGAGCCCGGCAAACCCGTCGATCAGCTGATGACCGCTGTAGTCGATCACTCTCGCTCCGGAACCCGATTTCAGGACACGAACGCCTGCTTTTTCGTGACCGCGATACGACATGACAGGATGTATCAGGTGGGCGCGGTCAAGTTCGATCAAAGAATTGCTCAGCATTTTTGTCTCCGTGTTCAACCGAGGGCCTGACTGGCCAGCGCGAAAGTATGAAATGCGGACATGTGGTCCAGGATTGCAGCGCCACGACGCATGGCGATCCCGCCGCCGACCTGGGCCAGCCCGTGCTCGTTCAACCAAGGCGCGAGCCCTGCTGCTTCAGGTATGTCGACGCGCAGAAAGGTCCCGGCGCGCTCGGCAAAAAGGAACGCCAGCAATTGGCACGCGTCCTCCACATTCATCGCAACAACTGGCCCAATCACCTCGCCTCGCCCGAAAGTTCGCAGAGCTGCGAAGCCGATCATTCGACCCTCTCGACGAAGAACTGCGATGCGGGCGTTTCGCCCCAGAAAGGTCATAAGCCTGGTACGATCCAGACCCGATGCGACTTGATCCATTCTCACAAATTCCATGGCATCATCGCCGGTGGCCCAGCTCACATCCGGATTTGGTGAGGTTCCAGTCGCAATACCCTGATATTGCTTGACCTTTCCAGTCACACGAAAGCCAAGCTTCTCATACAGAGGCAGTCCGTCCTGCGTTGCCACCAGCCGGCATTCGAGCCCATCGCTTTGTTGCAAAGCGAAGTCCATCAGCCGCCGGCCAATCCCGCGGCCGCGCATTGCCTCATCCACGATGACCATGTTGATCGATGCGGCCCGCTGGCCAAACTGCGTAACCAGCGTGGTGCCAACCACGCGACCTCGGTCGAGAGCCACAACGCCCGTACTGAGATCCAGAACCATCGTCCAATCTTCACGGCGATGGGGCCATTTCGCTTGCCTTGAAAGTGCAAGTGCTCCGTCAAGATGATCTTTCGTGAATTCGACCAGTTCGATCTGGGTGGCATGCATACTGAAGTCTCTGGTTGTTCATTCGGTCTTCTTTCTTGATAGACCCAACCGTAAAGAACTTACTCCCGACAATGAGGATGCCACGATATCTTTCGCTGTACGTTGCTGCAGCCACCGCATCTTATGCCGCAGCGGCTTCAAGTGAAGTCTGGATTGCCGGCTGTGAGAAGGCCCGCGATCCAAAACCTGCGCAACTCTCTGCCAAAGCTCAACAGCGATACAGAACAATCTGCTTTCCGTGAGGGCAATTGCGGTGCCCCGGCCAGCTGCAGGCCGCCTATGATATTTCTATTGAGGGGGCGCTGGCGCGCCGAGTTCTTGAGGAAGCACAAAGAATGATCCAGTTCCGGCCGAAATACATCACGTTTGACTGCTATGGCACACTTACCAACTTCCAGATGGCTGAAGCTGCGCAGAAGATTTATGGCGCACAACTTGATGCCGCAGAGATGGCGCAGTTCATCAAGAATTTTGCGGCTTATCGTCTTGATGAAATTCTGGGAGATTGGAAGCCGTACAATGAAGTCCTGCATAACGCCGTAGAACGCACATGCAAAAAGAACAACGTTACCTTCCGTGCTAAAGACGCTCGCGCAATTTATGATTCCGTTCCCACTTGGGGTCCTCATGCGGATGTGCCAGCCGGATTAGCGAAAGTAGCAAAGGAAATACCGCTGGTAATCCTTTCAAACGCCATGAACGAGCAGATCATGTCGAATGTTGAAAAGCTCGGCGCACCATTTCACGCGGTTTACACGGCACAGCAGGCCGGCGCTTACAAGCCTCGCTTCAAGGCATTTGAATACATGTTTGATACGCTGGGCTGTAATCCCGAGGATGTACTGCACTGTTCCTCATCATTTCGATATGATCTGATGTCAGCCTATGATCTTGGCATTAAGAACAAGGTTTGGGTCAATCGCGGCCATGAGCCAGCAAATCCCTTTTATGAATATACGGAAATCAAGGATATTTCCGGACTGCCAGGCGTTGTCGGTTTGTGATGGAAAAGACGATGCAGTTCAAACCCTACTGGCATGACACCGCACCAATTTTTACCGGAGCGTCTAACGGTCCCGTGGAGGGCCATTACGATGTAGCAATCATTGGCGCTGGCTTCACTGGCCTTTCAGCGGCGCGTCATCTGGCGAAAGCTGGGGCAAAGGTCGTCATCCTCGAAGCAAACCATGTCGGCTGGGGCGCATCGGGCCGCAATGGCGGGCATCTCAACAATGGTCTCTCTCACAGCTTTCTGGCAGCCAAGAATGAATTGGGCATTGAACGTGCAAAGGCACTTTACCGCGCCTTTGACGATTCCATCGATACGATCGAGCGCATCATCGGCGAGGAGAAAATTGAATGCGATTTTCGCCGTGCCGGGAAGTTGAAACTCGCGTCAAAGCCCACGCATTTTGCGGCAATCGCCCGCAATTTTGAAGCCGTGAACCGGGAAATCGATGCCGAGACGGAATTGCTGGAACGTGACGATCTCAAAGCCGAAATTGGTTCATCTGCTTTCCATGGCGCGATGCTTTCGAAGAAAAGCGCAATGATGCATATGGGACGGTTTGTCGTGGGACTGGCCAATGCTGCCGTTCGTCACGGGGCGATCATTTTCGAAAATGCATCCGTGACAGAGCGGCACACCGCAAACGGCAAGCATGTGCTCACAACAACAAACGGCGAGGTTGTTGCGGACAATATCCTTTTGGCAACAGGCGCTTATACCACAGGGCTCTTCAGCTATTTTCGGAGGCGTATCATACCCGTCGGCAGTTTCCTCATTGCGACACGCCCCCTCTCGGAAGATGAAGTGGCGGCGGTCATGCCCGGCAACAGGACCTGTGTTACCTCCATGAATATAGGCAATTACTTTCGACTGTCGCCGGATAACCGCCTTATCTTCGGAGGGCGCGCGCGCTTCTCGGCCACATCGGACCAAAGATCCGATACAAAGAGCGGCGATATTCTCGAGGCAAGTCTGGCCCAGATATTTCCACAGCTTGCAAATGTTGCAATCGACTACTGCTGGGGTGGTTTGGTGGATATGACCAAGGACCGTTTCCCACGCGCCGGATTCGCTGACGATGTCTGGTTCGCTATGGGGTATTCCGGGCACGGAGCGCAGCTGTCCACGCATATGGGTATCATCATTGCGGACGCCATTCTCGGAAAGTCTGATCGCAACCCCGTTTCAGGGCTCGAATGGCCAGCCATTATGGGACATTTTGGAAAGCCCTGGTTCCTGCCGATTGTTGGGATGTATTACAAGGCACTCGACAAATTTCAGTAAGGGTAGCGGGACGATCAATCGCCCCCTGCCATATGAGGGAAATCAATCCCTCACCTTAATTCGATATACCGCAGTTCGTGGATTAACTTAGGCCACCAATATGAAAGCTCTTGAGTTCAAGATATTCTTCAATGCCGCACTGCGCTCCCTCACGGCCTAATCCGGATTGCTTTATTCCGCCGAATGGGGCGACTTCTGTAGAGACCGAGCCAGTATTCAATCCAACCATGCCGAACTCAAGCGCTTCGGCGACGCGCCACGACCGCTTCAGACTTTCGGTGTAGAAATAGGCGGCAAGTCCGAACGGTGTATCATTCGCAATGGCTATCGCTTCAGCCTCCGTTTCGAATTTGAAAAGAGGCGCCACTGGTCCAAATGTCTCTTCACTGGCAAGCAGCATATCTGTGGTTGCACCACCCAGAACAATTGGCGCAGCATATTGTTCGCCTTCCGGCATCGCCGATACTGTTGAGAGTATGCGTGCACCCTTGGACTGTGCATCGGCAATATGTCGTTTGATTTTGTCGATCGCCGCGGCATTGATCATCGGGCCAATCTCCGTTCCCTCATCCATACCCGATCCCACCTTCATCGCGGACACTCTGGCAGACAACTTTTCTGCGAAAACATCGTAGACACCCGATTGAACGAGAATCCTGTTGGAGCAAACGCATGTCTGGCCGCCGTTGCGGAATTTGGATGCGATTGCTCCCTCCACGGCCAGGTCCAGATCGGCATCATCAAAGACGATAAAGGGCGCGTTTCCTCCAAGTTCGAGGCTGAGGCGTTTGATGCTGTCGGCTGCACCACGCATCAGCAGCGACCCTACACGGGTTGATCCGGTGAATGATATCTTGCGCACGGTTTCATTGGCCATCACTTCCGCCCCGATGTCCGACGGCATGCCTGTGACGATATTGATAACACCCGCCGGTATTCCGGCACGTTCCGCCAAAACGCCGAGGGCCAATGCTGAAAACGGCGTGAAGTCGGATGGCTTCACCACAACCGTGCAACCCGCTGCCAGTGCCGGAGCGACCTTTCTGGTGATCATGGCATTCGGAAAATTCCATGGCGTAATAATCGCGCAGACACCCACCGGCTCTTTCAGAACAACGATTCTCCGGTCTGATGTCGGCGACGGGATGGTCATGCCGCCAATCCGCCTTGCCTCTTCGGCAAACCATTTGACGAAAGAGGCGCCATAACGGATTTCACCTTTTGCCTCCGGTAAGGGTTTGCCCTGTTCCAGCGTTAAAATGCGCGCGAGGTCATCTTCATGATCCAGCATCAACCGATGCCATGCTTCGAGCAAGGCTGCCCGCTCTGCATGGGTCTTGGCTTTCCAGACAACGAGAGCGGCCGAAGCCGCCTCGATCGCTTCACGCGTTTCGATAGCGCTGACATCGGGAACAGTGCCAATAGACTTTTGCGTGGCAGGATCGGTTACCGAAACGGACGCCCCGGATGCTGCATTTTTCCATGCGCCAGCAACAAGATATTGCTCGCGGAAAAGGTTCTTATCTCTCAAATTGTTCATTCAGTCCTGCGCCATCAAAGTTCGGCTAATACGGTTGCGGTGATCACATCCGTTCTGTCTTTGCCGGGTGTTGTGCCTGTACCACTGGCGGTTGCTGCCTCAATTGCCGTCATGATGCCGGTTGCCGCAGCCCCCTCGCCCAGATGCTCAAGCATCATGGCAGCTGACCACATCGCCGCAATTGGATTGGCTATGCCGAGATGAGCAATATCAGGTGCGGAACCATGGACTGGTTCAAACATGGATGGCGCACTCCGGTCGGGATTGATGTTTGCAGATGCTGCAAAACCAAGCCCTCCTTGAATAGCTGCGCCCAGATCCGTGAGGATATCGCCAAAGAGGTTTGATGCAACGACAACGTCAAGGCTTTCCGGAGCCATCACCATGCGAGCGGCCATGGCGTCAATGTGATAGCTGGTGACTTCAACATCAGGATATTCCGGTTTCAGTTCTTCCGTCACTTTGTCCCAGAAGACCATCGAGTACTTCTGCGCATTTGATTTCGTCACGGAAGCAAGTTTACCACGTCGCAATCTTGCCTGTTCGAAACCAAACCGCAGAATACGCTCCACACCTGTCCGGGTGAAAATTGATGTCTCGACCGCTACTTCGTCCGGTGTGCCAACATGCACGCGACCGCCGGCTCCGGAATACTCTCCCTCCGTATTTTCCCGGATGCAAAGAATGTCGAACTTGCTGGTCTTCAGCGGTCCTTCCACCCCCTTCAGAAGGCGGTGGGGACGTATATTGGCATATTGCACGAACGCCTTACGGATCGGGAGAAGAAGGCCATGAAGAGACACGGAGTCCGCGACCTCTGCAGGCCAACCGACTGCACCCAACAGGATTGCATCGAATTTGCGCAAGCTTTCGATGCCGTCATCCGGCATCATGGCTCCCGTCTCTTTGTAATATGCGCAGGACCACGGGAAGGTTGTTGCGGACAGTGTGAAATTGTTCCGGTCGGCCGCCCGCTCAAGAACTTGCCATGCAGCGTCAACGACATCTTTGCCAATGCCGTCGCCTGGAATGAGCGCAATGGAATAGGTCTTCATCTTCGCACCTCATATTGAATTTGATTCTAGAGATCGATCAGGACGCTTTTGGATTTTCGGTTTGCAAGATAGGCATCACGCCCCAGGTCCTTGCCAATGCCTGAACTTTTATAACCGCCGGTCGGCAGAATGTGGTCGCGTGAGCGGCCATAGCGATTGACCCAGATTGTGCCGGCTTGCAATAGCCTGGTTACTCTGATCGCACGTGAAATATCCCGCGTGAAGACACCGGCAGCAAGGCCGTAGGTCGGATGATCCCCAAGCGTCAATGCTTCTTCCTCCTCGACAAAGGTCTGAACTGTAAGAACGGGGCCGAATATCTCTTCGGTAATCGCAGGCGACGCCTGGCTGATGTTTGCCAGCAATGTCGGGGCATAGAAATAGCCCTCCCGGTCAAGCCTTCTCCCTCCGTGCAGGCATTCTGCACCCGCATCCACAGCGGCGTTTACGATACTATCAATGCGCCCTATCTGGCGCTCGGAAATAATCGGTGAATACTGTGTGGCTTCGTCCCAAGTGGAACCGGGGTGTACATCCCTCATATGAGCGGCAATGGCTTGCACGACCTGCTCTGCGATGGCTTCGGCCACGATCAGGCGCGAACCGGCAACGCAGGCTTGCCCGGCATTGGACAGAATGCCTCGAGCGACGGCTTCAGCTGTCAAGGCAATGTCCGCGTCCGCAAAGACGATCTGCGGGCTCTTTCCGCCCAGTTCCAAAGTCATCGGCTTGATGCCGTTGCGGGCGACATTCTCCATGATTGCAACACCAGCGCCAGTTGATCCGGTAAAGCTGATCTTGCCGATATCCGGGTGGCCGGTGATAGCCTTTCCCGTGGTTGAACCATCTCCAAGCACAATGTTGATTAAACCCGCAGGTAAACCGGCGCGAATGGCGAGTTCCGCGAGAAAGATCGTAGAGAAAGGAGTCATCTCCGAGGGTTTCAGGACGACTGCATTGCCGGCGGCCAGTGCAGGACCAAGTTTCCAGCCAGCCATGGACAATGGAAAGTTCCAGGGGGTAATAGCGCCGACGACCCCATATGGTTCTGTCATGATCATGCCGAGGCTGCCCTCACCCGTTGGCACGACATCACTGCCTTCCTTATCTGCAAATTCGGCAAAGAACCGGATCTGCTCCGCCGTGACCGCAATGTCGCCCTCAATCAGGTGAGCAATAGGACGGGTGGAGGCAACGGCCTCCAAACGCCCGAGCGCCTCAGCTTCTTCCTCTATGAGATCCGCCCATCGATGCAGGACACGGGTCCGTTCGCGCGGACGCAGGCCAGACCAGCCGCTGTCCTTCAGCGCCCGTTTTGCCGAGACCACGGCCTGATCGACGATATCTTCACCCGCTACCGGACAGTCCGCATAAGCCAGCCCATCCGAGGGGCGATGCATGGGCAATCTTCCCTTCGCCGGAATGAACGCACCATCGATGAAGTGACCCTGTGGCAGTGCGACAGTGTCAGGATTGAAACTGAGCGTCATGACAATCAGGTCACGGTAACGTAGATCTTGCGCACTGTCTCGATGGTACGCCAGACGCCAACAAAGCCGGGCTTCATAACGAAGCTGTCGCCAGCACGATATGTGACCGGCTCTTCACCGTTCTCCGTCAGTTCAACCACGCCGTCGAGGATATGACAGAATTCGAATGTGGTTCCTTTGATCGAATGTGTCTCTCCGGGTGTCGCTTCCCAAACACCCGTTAGTACGGTTTCGTCACGCGAGGCATCCTGCGCCCAGGTCCTAAAAGACGGATTGCCGGATATCAGGCGTTCCTGCGTTGGTTTGGACTCCCGCGGGGCTGTAGACGGCTTGGGATCGATTGTTTTTACGAGCGACATGCGTTTTTCTTTCTGCTGGAGGCTCAATAGCCAAGATTGCGGTCAACGAGGCCAATTGGATCAAGCCCGGCTTCGTGTCGGCGAATATTGGCAATCACGGCTTTTGCCGCCGTATCCGGCTGGGTTACGCTGGCAACATGCGGGGTGAGAATGACCTTCGGGTGCCGCCAAAGCGGATGATCCGAGGGTAATGGCTCCGGGTCTGTGACATCGATCACTGCTCCAGCAAGGTGCCCCGATGCAAGTGCTTCAAGCAAAGCTGTCTGATCCAGTTGAGGACCGCGCCCAGCGTGTACAATGCTTGCACCAACGGGAAGACATGAAAAAAGTCTGGCGTTGAGAAACCCTTGTGTTTCCGGCGTCAAAGGCAGCAAACAAATCAAAATATCTGTTTGCGCTAAGAAATCTTCCAGCTGTGCACTACCGTGATAGCAGGCCACCCCAGGCAAATCATGGGCAGTTCGGCTCCAACCCGCGAGTGGAAAACTGAATGCTCTCAAACGGTCTATGACTGCGGTTCCAAGCATTCCAAGACCGAGCACACCGATCCGTCGCGCCGTGGCCTGCTGTACGGTACGCGCCTGCCATTCACCGCGTGCTTGCTGCTCAATGTATCCGGGAAGGTCGCGGTGCAGCGCCAGCACTGCAAGCGTCACATATTCCTGCATCATCCGAATGATGCCGTCCTCAACCATGCGCACAAGCTTCACATGATCGGGCAGACCGGCGCCAAATTGATCTATTCCCGCACCGATCGAAAACAGTACTTCAAGATTGGGATACCGTTCCAGATCTGCAGGGGCAGTCCACGTCAGGAGATAGCGGACCTGCTCCGGCGCAACCGCATTACGGTCTGCAACAAAACGCTGATCTGGAAGTACACGAGCGAACTCGGCAGCGAAAATTCGCGCACGCTCTGCATCGGAATTGAACAGGAAGACCATATGATTACCCCAAACTCAGTCTGAATCATATTGATCGGCATCCCCCCGCAGAATGCACTAAAGTGCTGGTGGATCACAGCAGATCACGCTGAATTTCCGCGCACTTCAAGTACTGCCTTAAACTGAAAGCTTTTTGCCCAAATCTTCGATCATCCGCTGGCACGCGGTCAGTTCTGCGAGCTCCATATATTCATTTGCGCGGTGAGCTCGTGCTATATCGCCTGGACCACATATGATGGCCTCTATACCTGCTGCCTGAAAGAGACCCGCTTCGGTGCCGTAGCTGACTGCCGCGAGCGGTTCTGTTCCCGTAAGATCGTGGAGCAACAAAGCCAGACGCGAGTCAGCAGACAGTGACAGCGCAGGATACTGGCTCAAGAGCTCCCAGCTCGTGCGAAATCCAAGCCGCGCAAGCGATTCAACGGCAGCTTTGACGGGCATTAGAAGTTCCGCCGGATTTACACCAGAAATAGAGCGTGCCTCGATGTCTGCCGTGCAGATGTCGGGTATGATATTGACGGCTTGACCTCCCTTGATCACGCCGATCTGCAAGGAGGAGTAAGCTGGCTCGAAGTTTGAATCGAACGGCCCTGCTGCAAGGCTTTCCGCTTGCCTGACTGCTTCTGATAAAACCGCCGTCATCGCATGGATCGCGTTCAGCCCTTGGTCCGGACGGGAGGAATGGCCCGAACGGCCATGAACTTCGATCCGGGCGGCAGCTTTACCTTTATGGGCGCGAATAGCACGCATGCCACTCGGCTCGCCCACGATGCAACCTTCCGGCTCGGCACAGAGCTGGGGCAAGCGCTTGATCAAGTGCGGTACCCCACGGCATCCCGCTTCCTCGTCGTAGGAAAATGACAGATGAATTGGCCGGGTAAGGGAAGCAGTTGACAGATTTGGTACTGACGCGAGAACGCAAGCAAGAAAACCCTTCATATCGCTTGCACCGCGACCATAGAGCTTTCCGGATTCGGTGCGCAGAACAAATGGATCAGTGAACCAGCCATCCTCATTTGCGGGGACTACATCCATATGCCCCGACAGAATAATGCCGGATCTGTCCTTGGGTCCGATCGAAGCAAACAAATTGGCGCGATCGCCTTCGGGGCCCATCAAAACTGCAACGTCTACTCCGTGACTTTCCAGATAGTTTTGAATCCAGCCGACAATATTTCCATTCGGCTGGCCGACAACAGAAGGAAAAGCAACGAGGTGTGCAAGTATCTCTTCTGTCTTCATATTCAATCGGCCCGCTCCGCTCCCAAACGCCGGCGCCTACATGGTTTGCCCATATGATGACCGATCGATACCATCATAGCGCTCCACAGTTCCGCTGTTTACCGAATAACGGAGTACTTCAGTGTGATGTGCTGAATCTGCAGCCATTTGAAGCGAATTGTGTGGCGAAAGATGCGCAATCGTACCCATAGGCAAATGGATATATCACCGTCAATAATCGCTAGGCGTACAAAGCCGGTTTATGTCTGCAGATGAACCTGAATGTGCTAATCAGGTGTTTGGCTATGGAGGAAAGACATGGCAACAGAGGAATCCATTCAGCTGGAATCTTTCGAACTTACTGTCGGCGATCTTGCGGACGTCGATGTCGAAAAACTTCACCTGCTCTCCATGAGCGTCGGCTGGCCACACCGGCCAAAGGATTGGGACATGTTGCGCGAGGTCGGTCAAGGCATAGCAGCCATGGATCAGATCGGCCGTGTGCTGGGTTCTGCCATGTGGTTTCCATTCGGCGATGATTTTGCCACAGTGGGAATGGTCATCACATCACCACGATTGCAGACACGCGGTACCGGACGTTGGCTGATGGATCGCATACTGCAGCAAACAGGACCTCGGCCACTTGGGTTGAATAGTACCCGGGCGGCTCGGCGACTTTACCTTTCCATGGGCTTTACCCCTGAGGCGACTGTCTATCAGTGTCAGGGAGAAGCGCTTCCGTCCTCCCCGCCCGCCACTTTGACTGCAACATCCTTACGCGAAGCGGAATTCAAGGATTTGCCGGAACTGGCAGTGCTGGACCGCCAGGCCTGCAATGCAGACCGTTCGGCGCTCCTTGCGCGATTGTTCGAGGCTTCAAAGGGAATGGTTCTTGTTCGCGGCGACCGTATCGTCGCTTTTTCGCTTTGCCGCCCCTTTGGACGAGGCTCCCTGGTTGGACCGGTCATCGCCTCAAACGATGCTGATGCTATCGCGGTCACCTATCCTCATGTTGTCAATCATGCGGGCGGCTTTCTCCGTCTTGATACGCGGCAGGCATCCGGAGCGTTTTCAGAGTTTCTGACCCGTTCGGGGTTACCAGTATATGATACGGTAACAACCATGTCTCTAAGGGAGCCGTGGCTGATCCGGGAAAAAGATTCCACGAGTGTGCCACCCGTCATTTACGGACTGATGAGCCAAACTCTGGGTTGACAGCTCAAAGCCTGTGCGATTGAGACGAACGGGCTACCCGAATAACGTCCGAGCGCATACGCTAAGAAGGCAGGATACGAACCTTGTAAGGGCCTACTTTGGACGAGGCACCGGTAATCTGCAGCTCATTGTTTTCAAACTGGAAGTGAGAAGACGTGACTCTGAATTCCGTATGGACAAAGACGGGATTTAGCTCACCTTTCTCCGCAAAGCGCACTGACGAAATATCGTCGTCCCGAAAGCTCAGGTAAACACGCGTATGCTCATGTGCCAGCCGCGTGCTTTGAAAGATGACGTCGGCATTGAAACGGCAGCGTTCGCCCCGATCTCTGTTGATCTCAAAATGCTCGATGAAATTGGCCATGGCTTCAAAATTCCTGGCTATGTTCGCGCTGTCCTGTTCGGAGTCTTCCATGGTCGTTCTCTCGTGTGACGCCGGACAGACGGCATGGGACTATAAGGCTCCCGCATCATCCGGCATGATGACTTTGCACTCCTTAACATAGATGAGTTCAATGTCATCGATTTGCTTGCAGTCAATTTTACCTGCGCTGCAATTGTTTGGATCCTACAGTCGGGGAATTTGCCGTGTCAGAACGGCCGGCATCGATCTCGTCAGGGCGCGGTTTCTGCATCTGCATTAAGCAGCGCACAGCAGTTAAGCAGTCACGCGCCCTGAAATCCGACGGCAGAAGCGTGGTAAAATATAAACAACATATTGTTTTATAATGTTAATTTTCAAATTTTCGTAACTGGCATGATACCTGCTTCTGTTATTTTGCCAAAACAGAAAAGGGGACGGCATGACGCACGGATTGATACACATACTATGCAAAGCATCCATTCTCGGCCGCGTTCAGAAATCCATCATCACGGGAGCGACCGCCGTCGCTCTTGCCGCTGCCGTCACGGGTACAGCACTGGCCGCAGGCACATTGCGCATCGGTATGACGGCATCCGACATTCCCCTGACCACAGGGCAACCTGACCAGGGCGGGGAAGGTCAGCGCTTCATGGGATACACCGTCTACGACTCTCTCGTCGAATGGGATCTGACGAGTGCGGACAAACCATCATCCCTCGTTCCTGGCCTCGCCTTGTCCTGGGCTGTTGATGCCACCGACAAGTCCAAATGGACGTTCAAGCTGCGTGAGGGGGTCAAGTTTCATGATGGCAGTCCGTTCAATGCGGATACTGTCGTCTGGAATCTCGACAAGCTGTTGAAGACGGATGCTCCGCAGTTCGACAAACGTCAGAGCGCTCAGGGCAAATCGCGCATGCCGGCGGTGGCAAGCTATAAGGCGATAGATCCGCTGACCGTTGAAATCACCACAAAGAACCCCGATGCAACACTCCCCTATCAGTTGAGTTGGATTCTGATGTCATCGCCCGCAAACTGGGAAACGCAGGGCAAGAACTGGGACACAGTTGCCCAAAAGCCGTCCGGCACAGGCCCATGGAAGATGGAAAGCGGCTTCACGCCGCGCGAGCGCGCAGAATTGACGCCGAACAAGGAATATTGGGATACCAAGCGGGTTCCGAAGCTCGACAAACTTGTGCTGATCCCTCTTCCCGAACCCAACACCCGCGTTGCCGCCCTGCGTTCCGGTGAAGTGGACTGGATCGAAGCGCCCGCCCCCGACTCCATTGCTTCCCTGAAGGATGCGGGTCTGACGGTCGTGACGAATTCCTATCCACATAACTGGACCTGGCATTTCTCGCGTGTGGAAGGCTCGCCCTGGAACGATATCCGTGTCCGCAAGGCGGCCAACCTTGCGGTTGATCGTGACGGTCTGAACGAGCTGCTGGGCGGATTGTCGATTCCGGCGCAGGGTTTCATGCCGCCAAACCATCAATGGTTTGGCAATCCGACCTTCAAGCTCAGCTACAACATTGAAGAAGCAAAGAAGCTGATGGCCGAAGCCGGTTATGGCCCCGACAAACGGATCAAGACCAAGGTAATCATATCGTCATCCGGCTCCGGCCAGATGCTGCCTCTGGCGATGAATGAATACATTCAGCAGACGCTTGCGGAAATCGGCATTGATGTCGAATACGAGGTTGCCGACTGGAACACCGTCATCAACATCTGGCGTGCCGGGGCGAAGGACCCGAGTGCCAAGGGTGCCACGGCCATCAACTATTCCTATTTCATCCAGGATCCGTTCACCGGCCTCATCAGGCACCTTCAATGCAACCTCGCACCACCCGCGGGTACGAACTGGGGATACTATTGTGACCCGGAGATGGACGCCCTCTTCGACAAGGTTCGGAACACGTTCGACCCTGTCGAACAGGACAAAGTGCTGCAGCAAATCCACGAGAAATACGTGAATGAGGCATTGTTCCTGATGGTGACGCACGACGTCAATCCTCGCGCGATGAGTGCCAAGGTCAAAGGTTTCGTGCAGGCGCAGAACTGGTTTCAGGACTTCTCCCAGATCACTCTGGAGCCCTGACCGCCGGAGCAGGCAGCGCCGGCAGAGCCGGCGTTTGCCTGTCACGTCAATGTCCCTCACGCCAAGCGAGAACCCCATGCTGGCCTATGGTTTGAAACGACTTCTGCATGTCATACCCGTGGCGATCGGTGTCAGCATCGTCTGCTTCATGCTGATCCACATTGCCCCGGGTGATCCGCTTGCTGCTATCCTGCCCTCGGACGCGTCGGCCGAGTTGCAGGCCGAGATGCGAAGCTTCTACGGCCTCGACAAGCCATTGCCTGTTCAATACGCATTATGGGCCTGGCGGGCATTGCATGGTGACCTTGGCGTCTCCATAGCCAGCGGCCGGCCGGTGCTCGGGGAAATCCTCTCCGCATCAATCAATTCAATCATCCTTGCCGTTGCAGCCACGATGATCGGCTTTACATTTGGTGCCGTTCTCGGCTTTCTGGCCGGGGTGTTTCGCGGGACATGGATTGATCGCATTGCATCGGCAATCTCCATGATCGGCGTCAGCGTGCCGCATTACTGGCTGGGTATGGTTCTGGTGATCGTCTTCTCGGTGCGACTGGGCTGGCTGCCTGCCATGGGCGGCGGACCCGGAGGATCCGACGGGAAAGCGGTCGGCTGGGATTATCTGCGCTATCTCATCCTGCCCGCTATCACAATGTCGGTCATTCCCATGGGTATCATTGCCCGGACCATCCGTTCATTGGTTGCCGACATTCTTGCACAGGACTTCACGCAGGCGCTTGCAGCAAAGGGTCTGTTGACGGGGCAGATCATGCGGCACGTCATTCGCAATGCCGCACCGACAGCAATTTCCGTCATGGGCCTGCAGCTGGGCTATCTCCTCGGCGGCTCGATCCTCATCGAGACCGTTTTCTCCTGGCCCGGAACCGGCTTTCTGTTGAACGGAGCGATCTTCTCCCGCGATCTTCCCGTGCTGCAGGGGACCATCCTTGTGCTCGCGATGTTCTTTGTCCTCGTCAACCTTGTTGTCGACGTGCTCCAGAGCGCGATCGATCCGCGCATCCAAAGGAGCTGAGATCATGACCGCAATCACAGCAGACATTGTTGCAGTCCCTCGGATCATCCGTTCGCCGGGCTTCTGGCACGGCGTCATCCGCCGCCTCTCCCGCGATCCTGTCGCACTTGTTGCCCTGTGCATCGTCATTGCACTCATCGCTATAGCCATTCTGGCACCTTATCTCGCGCCATACGATCCCGCGAAAACCAGCGTTATCCGCCGTTTGAAACCCATCGGAACACCCGGTTATCTCTTGGGAACTGATGAACTCGGCCGCGACATGCTTTCCCGCCTCATCTATGGGGCGCGACTGTCGCTCGTCATGGGCGTCATCCCGGTTCCAATCGCGTTCATCATAGGATCGACGATCGGTATCATCGCGGGCTATGCCGGCGGCATTGTCAATACTCTGATCATGCGGACCGTCGACGTATTCTATGCCTTCCCCTCGGTTCTTCTCGCCGTGGCACTCTCGGGTGCACTTGGCTCGGGTCTGACCAATGCGCTCGTATCGCTCACCGTGGTTTTTATTCCGCAGATTGCCCGTGTGGCGGAAAGCGTTACCACACAGGTTCGCCGTCTTGATTATGTCGATGCGGCGCGGGCCTCGGGTGCCAATGCTCCGACAATTATTGTCGTTCATGTCCTCAGCAATGTTCTTGGACCCATTTTCGTCTTTGCGACCAGTCTCATCTCGGTATCGATGATCTTGGCCTCCGGCCTGTCTTTCCTTGGTCTTGGCGTACGTCCGCCCGATGCCGAATGGGGTTTGATGCTCAATTCACTGCGAACCGCCATTTACGTCAATCCATACGTGGCTGCACTTCCCGGTGTCATGATCTTTGTCACCTCGATCTGCTTCAATCTTTTCTCCGACGGGCTGCGCACGGCCATGGATGTAAAATCATGACAGATTATCTCCATCGTTCCATGGGCGATCTTGATCCCCGTGATCGAGGTGGTCCGGCCCAACCACTGGTGTCGGTTCAGGGGCTCGTCAAGCATTTTCCCGTCAAGAGCAGCGGTTTGTTTCAGCCGCGAAAAGTTGTTCGCGCAGTTGACAGCATCAACTTTGAAATCCTCAAAGGCGAAACACTTGGCGTTGTCGGCGAAAGCGGTTGCGGCAAATCCACCACCGCACGACTGCTGATGCAGCTTGTGAAACCCGACAAAGGCGAGGTGTTGTTTGATGGGGAAACGGTTGGCGGGGCTATCTCACTCGGCGATTACCGCCGTCAGGTGCAGATGGTCTTTCAGGACAGCTATGCCTCGCTCAATCCCCGTCTGACGATCGAGGAATCCGTGTCCTTCGGTCCGCGTGTTCATGGCGTTCCCGCGCAAACGGCGATCGCCCGGGCGCATGATCTGCTGCACCGGGTCGGGCTGGAGCCCAACCGGTTTGCCGGCCGATATCCGCATGAACTGTCCGGGGGGCAGCGGCAGCGTGTCAACATCGCTCGCGCACTGGCACTGGAACCGCGCCTCGTCATTCTGGACGAAGCGGTGTCCGCGCTCGACAAATCCGTCGAGGCACAGGTGCTGAACCTGCTGCTCGATCTCAAACGCGACTTCGGACTGACCTATCTGTTCATTTCGCACGACCTTAATGTGGTGCGCTTCATGTGTGATCGCGTCATGGTCATGTATTTGGGAAAAGTGGCTGAGATCGGCAGCCGCGATGCGATCTTCGAACGCACGAAACATCCCTATTCAGCCGCACTTCTTGCATCCATGCCAAGCATGGATCCGCAAGCCCGCGCGTTGGAACCGCCACTTGTTGGAGATCCGCCCAGTCCTATCGACCCGCCATCCGGATGCAGGTTTCACACGCGCTGCAAGTTTGCGGAAGATATTTGCGCCCAAATCGTACCGCCGCTCGCCGCGATATCCCAAGCACAGTCTGCCGCTTGCCTGATGTCTATGCCCCGATCCGGTCATAGCCACGCACCCGTCCACGGAGACCTGTAATGACCGACCCCGCTCCAATGATCGATATCAGAAATCTGTCGGTGACTTTCAATCGCGGACGCAAGCCGGTCAAGGCCGTGAACGGCGTCAGCCTCTCCGTGCGTCCCGGCGAAGTCGTGGCGCTGCTGGGAGAATCCGGTTCGGGCAAAAGCGTGACGATGCGTTCTCTCCTGCGGCTTCATCCGGCGGGAACGACAATCGAAGGCACGATGACAGTTGCCGGGCGCGATGTGACCGGACTTTCAAAAAGGGAATTGGGCGATTTGCGCGGCCCAATCGTTTCCATGGTTTTCCAGGAACCCCGGCTTGCGCTGGATCCGGTCTACACTCTCGGACGTCAGATCGAAGAAACGATCATGCGGCATGAGAAAGTATCGCGTGCAGAAGCATCGGCACGGGCGCTAGCCCTGTTTCGGAAAGTTCGGATCCCGTCTCCCGAGCGGCGTCTGAAGAACTATCCCCACGAAATGTCCGGCGGGATGCTGCAACGCTCGATGATCGCGATGGCGCTTGCCTGCAATCCCAAAGTGTTGCTTGCGGACGAGCCAACCACCGCCCTTGATGCGACCGTACAGATCCAGATTCTGCTTTTGATCCGCGATCTGCAACGGGAATACGGTTTGTCGGTGATCTTTGTAACCCATGATATCGGCGTTGCTGCGGAAGTCGCCGATCGGATCGCTGTCATGTATGCCGGGAGGATTGTTGAAGAGGGCACCGTCTCGGAGATCATTCATGCCCCTAAACATCCCTATACCCAAGGTCTTTTGGGCGCTCGGGTGGAACTGGCGCATGGACGGGACCGATTGATCACCATTCCCGGCGCTCCGCCCGACCTGACAAACATGCCGTCCGGGTGCGCTTTTTCACCCCGCTGCCCCGTCGCATCCGAGCCCTGCCACACGCGGGTGCCGGAGCTTGTCAGCCAGGGTGAAGCTGGCCGGGTTGCCTGTATTCAGTATGCATGAATAAGCGCCAGGCCCGTAAAACTGACATGATCAGCGAAATGGAGAAACCCGGACAGGGATATATGAACAAAACGAGACATATCGTCCTCATCAATCCCAATACGTCGACGGCAACGACCGCGATGATGACCGATATTGCAAGGCAGGCCCTTCCAGATCACGTCTCGATCGCAGGCATGACTGCTCGTACTGGCGTCCCGATGATCCTGGACGAAATGCAATTGGCAGCCGCGGCAGCCGGGGTTATCGAAATGGGTCTGGCAGCATCTCCTGTGGCCCATGGGATAATCGTCAGTGCATTCGGCGATCCCGGCGTCGAGCAGCTTCGACGTCTACTCGATATTCCGGTGATCGGCATCTGCGAAGCCAGCATGATCGAGGCTGCGACCGGCGGACGCCGCTTCGGCATCGCAACCGTTACACCACAACTGGTCCAAAGCTTTTCCAGCAAGGCAGAAGCGCTGGGGCTTGGACATCTCTTCGCGGGCACTCGATTGACCGACGGTGATCTCCGCATAGTCATGTCGGATGCCGCGGAACTTCGCGACAGACTGGCAATCGCCGTCGAGCAGCTGTTCAAACATGATGGTGCAGAGGCCGTCATCATCGGAGGCGGACCTCTCGGAGAGGCCGCAATCCAGCTTCGGCAATGTTTTGCCGCGCCTGTTATCGCTCCGATCGACGCGGCCGCACGGTTCATGACCCGTCAGATGGAAAAGGTTCGTTCCTCAATAGAAACTCATCAGGTCTGACCCGCTCTCCCTTGAAAGGCGCCATCCCATACGATGCATACCATATCTGAAACCAATCATTGGGACCGAAGGCTTATGGTTAATATTAGGATTCAGCTTTTCTTGGTAATTTACTGTTAGCAATTGAAAAAATGAATCCGACGGGTTCATTTGCGTCTTCAACAATTGTTTCGAGTACGGGTGCCTATGCGTGTTTCATGTGTGCTGACGGTCATGCTTACATGCCTGGTACTAACGGGCTGCGGCTCCAGTTCGAGCCTGGATGATCTCGCGCTGCAGCGCCCCTCACAGGAAATGACGAGTTCGGTTGTGAGGCCTAGTGGTCCGGTACCGCGCGTTGAGGTGAGGACAGTGACTTCTCCTCCAGAAAATCGGCAGGAAATGCTTGCATGGGCCGGACCTGTTCCCGAAGCGGCAGGATTCGCACCGCCGCCAAGGGCAATTGTCATCCCTGAGCAGCCTGAAAAAGCAGTTGCGCAAATCCCTTCCGCGGAACCCATAATGCGACCGGCTCCCGAGGCCCGCATGCAGATTTACAGCCGCCGTTTTCGTGATGCCAAGCCGATCAATTTCGGCCCGGCATCCCCGAGGAAACTTGCCGTGCATGGCGTTGACGTCTCGCGCTGGCAAGGCGATGTTGATTGGGTCAACCTGCGGTCCCAAGGCGCGAACTTTGCCTATATCAAGGCCACGGATGGTGGCGACCACATGGATCCGATGTTCAGGACCAATTGGCGTAAAACCAGAGAAGCGGGCTTGAAACGCGGTGCTTATCACTTCTTCTACTGGTGTCGTACTGCCGGCGAGCAGGCCGACTGGTTCATCCGCAATGTTCCGCGCGAGCCCGGCGCTCTTCCGCCTGCGATCGACGTCGAGTGGAACGGCGAGTCAAGCTGCAAGAGGCGGCCCTCACGCAAGGTCGTGCTGGAAAAAATGCAGGTCTTCATGGACAAGCTGGAGAAACATTATGGCCAGCGTCCGATTATCTATACTGCCCCGGATTTCTATCGGGACAATCTGAAGGAAGCGTTTCCCGATTATCATTTCTGGTTGCGCGCCGTGGCAGAGCATCCTTCAAAAGTATATCCGGGGAGACGCTGGCTGTTCTGGCAATATTCGGGTTCAGGTCTTTCCCATGGTGTCGACGGCCGTATCGATCTCAATGTATTCCACGGCAGCGAGGACGAATGGCATAATTGGGTAACGGCGCGATCCAATTGAGTCTTCAAAATCTATCTGAACCGTAAATTCTCGCGGCTGAGTTGATCGACCCTGTTGCAGCCCATGAGTTTCATGCCACGTTCGATCTCTACCTTGAGTTGACCCAGCGCGCGCTCGACGCCCGCTTGTCCTGCGGCTGCAAGAGGATAGAGATAATAGCGTCCTACTCCGACAGCTTTGGCACCCATGGAAAGCGCCTTGATCACATGTGTTCCACGCTGAATGCCGCCATCCATGATCACGTCGATTTTGTCGCCCACGGCATCCACGATTTCGGCAAGCTGATCGAAACCTGCACGCGAGCCATCCAACTGCCGTCCACCGTGGTTGGACAGAATAATACCCGTGCACCCGATCTCGACAGCCCTTTTTGCATCGGCAACCGACATGATACCCTTGAGGCAGAATTGCCCGTTCCAGTACTGCACCATTTCGGCCACGTCATCCCAGGTCATTGACGGGTCGAGCATCTCCGTAAAATACCGGCTGATCGACATGGCACCGCCGCCCATGTCCACATGCTCATCGAGCTGGGGCAGGCTGAAGCGTTCATGGGTCAGGTAGTTCAAAGCCCATTGCGGCTTGACGGCGAATTGCAGCATCCCGGCCAGATTGAGTTTGAAAGGAATGGAAAAACCCGTGCGCAAATCACGTTCCCGATTGCCCCCGGTAATACTGTCCACGGTCAGCATCATCACTTCGACGCCGGCATCTTTCGCCCGCTGCATCATCGCCCTGTTCAGGCCGCGATCCCTATGGAAATAGAACTGATAAACCTGCGGACCACTGTGGGACCGACGCAGTTCTTCCAGACTGACCGTTCCAAGTGAAGAGACGCCGAACATCGTTCCATATTTTGCAGCAGCGGCGGCAACAGCGCGCTCGCCTTGATGATGAAACAATCGCTGGAGTGCCGTTGGCGAACAATAGAACGGCAGGGCGAGTTTCTGCCCCATGACGGTAACCGATGTATCGATATCCTTGACCCCGCGCAGAACGCTTGGAATCAGATCACATTGTTCGAAACTTTCAGTGTTACGGCGGTACGTGACCTCGTCATCCGCTGCACCATCGATATAATTGAAGATAGGTCCAGGCAGCCGGCGCTTTGCCAAAGTTCTGAAATCATGGAAATTATAGCAATCGCTCAGACGCATAATTTGTATCAACCCTTGTTTGATTCACACCCATGAATACGTCTGAATCGTTGCGGACGCATAAATAGTGCGAAATCCAGAAAAATGACAATGTGATGCCACTGTCCAGCAGGCGAGCAGTCTTCCGCCTTATGATCTGTTTTCGACAGCATCGGTGAGCGTCAGGCATCCCACTTGCAGATGTTCCGTCAATCGCTCGATTGCACGGGTCTGATTTCCCTCGCGACAGGCAGCCACGATATCACGATGCTCCGCGCCCGAGCGGCTGCGAAAATCCTTGATAGTTGCCAGAAATCGGATGTAACGCTCGGCAGCATTGTTTTGTGCTTCGATGGTGCTCAGCAATCGCCTGTTTCCGCAAGGTCTGTAGAGGATCATGTGAAACTGGAGATTCAGCATGCCCCACTGGGCAAAATCAGCCCCTTCCTCAATACGGTCCAGAATGCGATCGGCGGCGTCCAGCATCTCGGCAGTGATATGCGGAAACGCCAGTCGCAACGCAGCGCATTCCAGAATCTGCCGCAGGACAAAAATCTCTTGGATTTCACCTGTATCGATCAAAGACACAAAGGTTCCACGCGTTGGATGGATCGAAACAAAACCTTCGGCTTCCAACGCACGGAGTGCGTCGCGCACAGGCATTCTGCTGATGCCAAATTTTGAAGCCAGATCGTCTTGCCGCAAAGCAGTACCCGCTTCTATGAGGCCTTTGACAATCGCTTCCCGAAGCCTGTCTGCAATATGGTCAGCGGCCGTCCGTGGTTTTACCATTCGGCGGCCTGCTAGGTCATCAAGCGAATTCATTCTCACCTACCCACGTCTTTGGTTTCAAATGCCAAAACTCCGCCGCAAATGTCAACTCGCGAAACAGATAACCCGGTATTCGGGATATTGCATGACGCAGGACGGGATCGATTCACTCGTCAAAATAGTCAGCGTGTTTCTTGGCAAGGCTCGACAGGGCATTGAGGACAGAAGCCAAATGAACACGGGTCGCTTCAATGGCAGCTGATATGTCGCGTCTGATAATCGTGTCCAGCATCTGCTTGTGCTCTTCGATCAGAACAAGCTGATGATCCGTACTCCTCAACGAGAGCACACGCAGGCGGTCAAGCGGCATTTTCTCCCGCTCCAGTAGTCCGGCAACCCGCTCAAAGCCTGTCGCGCGCGCCAGCGTCAAGTGGAACTGATCATCCAGAGCCTGGAATGCCAGGTCAGTATTCTGATCGACCATTGCCTGCTGCCGGACAATGAGCTCAGAAAGCTGCTGTTCGAACTCAGGCGCCAGCCCGACGTCACACAGTTTGGTGACGTTGGCGATCTCGATGGCTTCACGAATGAAATGCGCTTCAAGAAATCGTTTGAGATTCAGCTTGGTAACGAAGGTCCCGCGACTTGGCCGGGTTGTGATGAGATCAGCATCCCGCAACTGGGCGAAGGCCTCGCGCACAGGCGTACGGCTGGCACCAAAGCGAGCACCGACTTCCGTTTCGGAAATCAGACGCCCCGGCTCCAGGTCCATTTTGAGAATGGCATTTTTCAGAACAGGATAAATCTGGGAAGCCGTTGGCCTGTCATATTCCAACTGACCAAAGGGTATGCTGGCCAACCCACCAAGCGGCACGTCTTTGTCTGAAGGTTTGGTGTCGTCTGACACGTCTGATCTATCCCGAGAGAGTCAAATTTCATTAGCCAGTATACCGGTATTCTTCTGATTTACAACCGGTATACCGGTGTGCTATCGAAGAGCACCGGTGAACATCGCGTCACCGGCATTGGTGCAGGGAGGCCCGATGAACATTGCCCTGGTCGGACTGGGTATGGTTGCAAGCACGCACGTCAGGGCGATTGCTGCGCTAGCGCCCGAAATCCAGCTGAAAACGGTGTGTGGTCGCAATCCGCAGCGAACCGCTCAGTTTGCCGATGATGCGGCAGCCATTCTCGGTTATCGCCCTGATCCGCAGATCTCGATCGAAGCCATTGCCAACGATCCCGCCATAGATTTTGTTATCATCGCAACACCGCCCAATGCCCGCATTGAGATGGCGAGGGCGCTCGCGGCCGGTGGTAAATCCATCCTCATGGAAAAGCCGATTGAGCGCACATTGGCCAACGCCAAAGCGATCGTTGATCTTTGTGCAATTCACAATGTCAAACTTGGCATCGTCTTCCAGCACCGTGTCCGGGAGGCATCACTACAGCTTCGCGCCAAGCTCGACGCAGGCGCATTTGGACCAGTTCGCATTGTGGAAATCACTGTTCCATGGTGGCGCGAGCAGTCCTATTATGACGCGCCTGGACGGGGAACGTTCAGCCGAGATGGCGGCGGCGTGCTCATCTCGCAGGCGATCCATTCGCTTGATCTTGCTCTTTCACTGGCAGGCCCCGTGCGCAAGGTGCAGGCCATGGCCAAGACCAGCCAGTTCCACACGATGGAGGCTGAAGACTATGTCACTGCAGGTCTTGAGTTTGACAGCGGCGCCATTGGTTCGCTCGTCGCCAGCACGGCCAGCTTCCCCGGCGCCGGCGAAACCATCACGCTGCATTGTGAAAAGGCATCTGTCCGCCTGCTTGCCGGACAATTGACCGTTCATTGGCGCAGCGGCGCGGTGGAAGTCTTCGGTGAGGATGGCGGAACCGGCGGCGGTGCGGATCCGATGGCCTTCACCCATGCGTGGCATCAAGCAATCATCCGGGATTTTGCCGATGCGGTTGCCACCGACAGCGCGCCACTTGTGTCCGGTCACGCCGGCCTTGCCGTCCACGCCCTGATTGATGCACTCGTCACATCAGCCAAAACAGAACGTTCCGTAACCCTTGCTCCGTGGAATACATGAATGTCAAAACCTCTCAAGTTTGCCGCCATCGGTATTGATCACCGGCACATTTTCGGCCAGTCGGAAAAGATGATGAATGTCGGGGCCGAATTCGTCGGCTGGTGGACAGAAGGAACACCTGAAACCCTCGATAGCTTTATCAAGCGGTTTCCCGATGTCCCCCGTGCAGCAACACGCGAACAATTGCTCAATAACCCGGAAATTGATCTTGTCCTGATCGCCGATGTGCCATTCCTGCGCGCCGATCGCGCTATTGAAGCGATGGACCATGGCAAGGACGTCATGGTCGACAAGCCGGGGTGCACGACGCTGGAACAGCTGGAGGCAATCAAGGATGCCGTAATCCGGACGGGACGGATTTGGTCCGTCGATTTTTCCGAACGTTTCGAAGTCCCCTGCGTGACGAAGGCGGCAGAACTCGTCCAGGCAGGCGCCATAGGCAAAGTGGTGCAGACAGTCGGGCTTGGACCCCATCGCCTCAACCGGCATCTGCGGCCCCAGTGGTTTTTTGAACGGGAGAAATATGGCGGCATTCTCTGCGATATCGCTTCGCATCAGATCGATCAGTTCCTGTTTTTTACCGGCTCTGAAGATGCGGAAATCCTGTTTGCGGAAGTGGCCAACCACGCCAATCCTGATGATCCGGGCCTGCAGGATTTTGGCTGTCTCGCACTGCGCAGCGACAAGGGCCACTGCTATATCCGCGTCGACTGGTATACGCCGGACGCCCTGCCGACATGGGGTGATGGCCGCCTCACCATCCTGGGAACGGAAGGCTATATTGAACTGCGCAAATATGTTGACGTGGCACGCGACAATGGCACCGACCATCTCTATCTGGTCAACGGCACGCGCTGCGAAAGGATCGACGCTTCGGATGCCGGACTGCCATATTTTGCAAAGCTGGCGGATGACATTCGCAATCGTACGAGCGATGCCATGCCGCAAGCACACGCTTTCAAGGTGACAGAACTTGCCATCAAGGCGCAATTGCTGGCCGAAGCAACAGCGGGTAAACGCCATGACTGAGCCGATCCGGGTGGCCATTATCGGCGCCGGTATCGGCGCCAGTCATCTCAAGGGATATCGGGCTCTTCCCGACCGCTTCATCGTATCCGTCCTGTGTGATCTCGATCAGGAGCGCGCGGCAAAACTTGCCGATGGAGACCCTACGATCCGCATCGAAACGGATCTTGACCGCGTACTGACTGATCCGGATATCGACCTTATCGATATTTGCCTCCCGCCTCACCTGCATTTCAAGGTGTCCATGGCAGCACTGCAAGCCGGAAAGCATGTCGTGTGCGAGAAACCCTTCGTCGGTTCGCTGCATGAGGCGGATTTGCTCGCTGAGGCTGTCAAGAAATCCGGACGTATCCTTTCACCGGTTTTTCAATATCGTTTTGGCAGGGGATTTGCCCAACTGCGCGCCCTGATCGACGAGGGACTTGAAGGCAAAGCCTATACAGCGAGCATCGAAACGCACTGGTGCCGCCGTGCTGAATACTACGACATTCCATGGCGCGGCACATGGAAGGGCGAGCAGGGTGGCGCTGTTCTCAGCCACGCCATCCACAATCACGATCTGTTGTGTTATGTCATGGGTGACGTACGGCGTCTGACCGCATTCACTGCGACACGGGTCAATCCCATTGAAACAGAGGATTGTGCGTCTATCGTGTTCGAGATGGATAGCGGTGCCCTGGCGACAAGTTCGATTACACTTGGTGCGGCGGACGACACCAGCCACTTCCGGTTCTGCTTTGAGGGTTTCACTGCAGAAAGTGGAAAGGCGCCCTACACACCGGCCGAAGATCAATGGCATTTTCTGGCGCGCGATCCCGCGCGGCAGGCTGAAATCGATGCAGTGGTGAATGCCGTTCCGGCAGTGCACTCGGGTTTTGCCGGTTTCTTCGATGCTCTTGCCGACGCCATTTCAGGCCGAAGCGGCAACGAGGTAACCGTCGCTGACGGCAGACGTTCGCTTGAAATGGTGACCGCGATTTATCATACGGCACGCACCGGAGGAACCGCACAGCTGCCGCTTGATCACGAGCACCCGCTCTACAATGGATGGACACCGAAATAGCCTAAAATCAGATCAATGTTCGTCACAACGATATGGGAGGATATCAGATGAACAAGCGCATTTCCCGATGGACTGGTACGGCTCTGGCTTCGGCCGTGGCACTTTGGGCAGGCTCTGCGGCGGCAGATGATATCCGCTTTCTGTGCGCGGCAGATGGCAATGAATGCGCTACCCTGAAATCCCTGTTTGATCGCTACGAGAAGGACAATCCGGGCACCCGCGTGATCCTGGACGAGGTTGGTTACAAAGCCATTCTCGAGAATCTGCCCGTCCAGCTCGCCGGCGGGTCCGGCCCGGATATGGCGCTTGTCACCGACTTTGGCGGGCTCAACAAATACTTTCTCGACCTGACGCCCTATGTGGACGCCCACTACTGGAACACCAATTTCGGCAACACGCTGCGGTGGTCGCGGACCGGCCCTGATGACAAGGGCATCTATGGCATGAATATCCAGCTGACGATCACAGGTGCCTATATCAACAAAACACTGTTCGAACAGGCTGGCGTTGCAGTTCCAGGTGAAAAGGCAACCTGGGATGAATGGGCAGAAGCCGCACGGCAGGTCGCCAAGGCAACGGGAACGCCATTTCCCATGGCGATGGATCGTTCGGGGCACCGCATAGCCGGTCCGGCCATTTCCAATGGCGCCAAAATCTTCGACGACGCCGGAAACCCTATTCTTGTCGATGCCCCCTACGCGGACTTCATGCGCAAGTTTGTTGAGTGGAACAAGGACGGCACGATGGCGAAAGACGTCTGGGCTGGCACCGGCGGCGCGAGTTATCAGGATGCGGCGCAGGAATTCATCAATGCGCAATTGGTGTTCTATTATTCCGGCAGCTGGCAGGTTCAGCGGCTCGACAAAGCCATAGGTGATGGTTTCGACTGGGAAGTCGTGGGGTCGCCGTGTGGACCCGCCGCCTGCTCGGGCATGCCGGGCGGATCGGGTCTCGTCGGCTTCAAGCAGACAAAGAATCCCGAAGCCGTTGCCAAGCTGATCAATTACGTTGCGCAGAAAGACAACTACGCGGAATTCATCGCCAAGACCCGCAACGTGCCCGCCCATGAGGGCGTAGCGAAGGAAGGCGTGGACTACCCGGATACGTCGCAAAATGTGGCCAGGGCCCTCAAGGCCTGGAACGGCCAGATCGGCAAGCTCTCACCCATTGCCTATGCGTACCAAGGCTACAAGAACAACCGAACCATGTTCAACATCACTGTACAGCGCGTGACGCAGGCGATCGTGGGAGAGATGTCAATCGACGATGCAATGGAAAAGGCAAAGCAGGATGTAGCGGCGGCCATTCAATCCGCCGGCAAATGATCATTTGATGCACTATCAACCATGAAGGGATCAGCCTCATGACCGCCCTGCTGAATGCGATCATGAACGTTATCGAGATACCCATGCGCTTTGCCCAAAAGCGGCTGGGACTGCGGCGTATCGCATGGGTGTTCCTTCTGCCCAATCTCATCCTTTTCGGAATATTCGCTTTTCTGCCTGTCATTCTGAACGTCGTCTATTCATTGACCGGCACCGATCAGGTGATGCTGAGCGACAGGACATTTGTCGGTTTTGACAATTTCATAACGCTCGGCACCTGTGCCAACCATCTTGATCCGAATACGTGCGCACAGGACCTGTTCTGGCGCGCCATTTACAACTCGCTCTGGTTCGTCACGCTGCAAGTCGGGTTTATGGTCGGCCTGTCTCTCGTCACGGCCATCGTTCTGAATGGCAAAATCCGGGCGCGTGGCTTCTTCCGCAGCGTGTTCTTCTTTCCCGTCCTTCTATCACCGGTTGTTGTCGCGCTGATCTGGAAATGGATCCTGCAACGGGAGGGACTTCTCAATGCCGGAATGGATGCGTTTGGCTTTACGCCGTTCAACTGGCTGCTTGACCGGAACTGGGCATTCATCTGGTCGATCTTCCTGTCGATCTGGGCTCATATGGGTTTCTACACGCTGATCCTGCTCGCTGGCTTGCAGGCCATACCGCGTGATGTCTACGACGCAGCTCTCATGGATGCAGCCTCGCCGCTGAGGACATTCCGGCGGATCACCCTCCCACTGCTGATGCCCACCATGGTTGTCGTGCTGATGCTTGCCCTGATCAAGGGGGTTCAGACCTTCGATGAAGTTTATGCGTTTACCGGTGGTGGTCCGGGCTCGGCGACGACATTCATCATCCAGTACATCTACGAAACGGGTTTTGCCGGGACACCTCGCCTGTTCGGGCTGGCTGCTGCGGCTTCTATTCTGCTTGCGGTCGTCCTCATTGGTCTCACCCTCATTCAGCTCTCGGTCAGCAGGAGCAAAGCCGATGGGTAATGTTCTGACCTTCCTGACGCGCACCCGCGGGATTGGCCGGCTTCACTGGACGGACTGGGCATCCTATGCCTACCTGCTCTTCGGCGTTGTCATCATGTTCGGCCCTGTGATCTGGCTGCTGCTGTCTTCCTTCAAGAGCGAGGCCGAATTGCAGCGGTTTCCACCGACGCTTCTACCCTATGCGCAGGAAACAATAGCGATCGAAGGATATGACAAGCCTCTCCCCGCGTTTGAAATCACCAATGGCGAGTTTGCGGGCATGCGGGCTGGTCAGGTTCGCCGCATAGGCCTTGTCGCACAGATGGTAAGACCAGAAGCGCCGAAGGATATCGTCAAGGTGCCGATTGCCGACCGAAAGCCCGTTGAGCGCATCGATTTCGCCTTCGAAAATTACAGCGACGTGTTCAAGCGTTTTGATTTTCTGCGCTATCTCTGGAACAGCGTTTTCATCACGACAATGGCGACGCTGATCATGCTGCTGGTCAACTCCATGGCTGCCTTTGCCTTGTCGAAGTATCATTTCCGCGGACGGGGTACCGTCCTTGCCATGATTGTCGGCACCTTGATGGTTCCGCAAACCGTGGTGCTGGTCCCGCTGTTTCTGATCACCCGCGAACTCGGCATGTTGAACAGCCTCTGGGGCGTCATCATTCCCGGCGCTGCAACACCAACCGGCGTATTCCTGCTGCGCCAATATATGCTTACCATTCCCGACGAAATTCTAGATGCCGCGCGCATGGACAAGGCGAGCGAGTGGAAAATCTTCTGGCGCATTGTCCTGCCGCTCAGTGCACCGGCAATCGCCGTCCTGGCCATTCTTGCCATCATGTGGCGTTGGAATGATTTTCTCTGGCCCCTCATCGTCCTGTCGCAGAATGACAAGTTCACGCTGCAACTCGCGCTCAACTCGTTCCAGGGCCAGTTGACGACCCAATGGAGCAATCTGCTCGCCATGACAGTGCTGGTGCTCGTTCCCATCGCGCTCGTCTTCGCATTCCTGCAAAAATACATCGCGACCGGCATAGCCTCCACAGGAGGCAAATGATGCGTGGCACAAAAATGATCCCCTGGAGTTAGTCGCCAATGTCGAGACTTGTTCTTCGCAACGTCAGAAAGACCTATGGAGGCCTTGAGGTCATCAAGGGTGTTGATCTGGATATTGCCTTCGGAGAGTTCTGTGTTTTTGTCGGCCCTTCCGGTTGCGGCAAGTCCACCCTGCTTAAAATGATCTCCGGTCTTGAACCGATCAGCGGAGGCGAGATTGCCATTGATGATGAAGTGGTCAATGACGTGGCCCCGGCTGATCGTGGACTGGCCATGGTCTTCCAGTCCTATGCACTCTATCCGCACATGTCCGTCCGCCAGAATCTTTCCTTCGGCCTCGAGAACCTCAATACCCCAAAGGCTGCCATTGCCCAGAAGATCGCGGAAGTCGCAAAGATGCTGCAGATCGAGCCATTGCTCGGTCGACGCCCGGGGCAGTTATCGGGCGGACAGCGCCAGCGTGTCGCCATCGGTCGCGCCGTGGTCCGCGAGCCCAAAATATTCCTGTTTGACGAGCCCCTGTCCAATCTTGACGCAGAGTTGCGCGTGGAAATGCGCGGCGAGATCGCCCGATTGCACAGGCGTCTCGGCAATACCATGATTTACGTCACCCACGACCAGGTGGAGGCCATGACCATGGCGGACAAGATTGCAGTTCTGCGCAGTGGAAAGGTTGAACAGTTCGGCGCCCCGCTGGAGCTGTACAACAATCCCGCCAATATCTTTGTCGCAGGGTTCATCGGCTCGCCCAAGATGAACTTCTTTCAGGGGACGATCCACGCAGCCGAGGGCCGGGAGGCCTTCGTTCAGTTCAATTCGGGCGAACGCATATCTGTGAGCCGAGAGACCTTTCGCGTGTCACATGGCCTGCCTGTCACACTGGGCGTTCGCCCGAGCCATGTTACGCTGGGAACACCTGATGCCACAGATATAAAGGGCGTGGTTCAAAACATCGAACAGCTTGGCGGTGAATCTCATCTCTACGTCAGCACCGCTGACGGCACCTCAACGGCAATACATGTCGACGGTCAGACAGAGATTGCTTTGGGCGAGACCATTGGCATCAAGCTTGATACGAGCAAAGTACAGCTGTTCTCCAGCGAGACCGGCAGAACCCTTCGGCATTGAACCGACACGGCTCGCTGCCGTGTCGATCACGCCGCTTTCTGCTCCACTTCAACCGTTACGTGTGACAGGTCATGGATATGGGATAGCCTGGCTCGATAGGACGATGGTGCTTTCGGGTGGTCGCTGATAATCGAAACGATCGCGCCGTGATGCCCCGGTCCCAGCTGCCAAACGTGCAGGTCCGTGATTACATCCCCCTCCTGTTCAATGACCGAGCGAATTTCTTCCGGCAGATCCTCGTTTGGAGGAACATAGTCCAGCAGCACACCGCCTGCATTGCGGATGAGGCTCCATGACCAGTTCGCGATGACAAGCGCGCCGATAATTCCGATTGCTGGATCAAGCCAGAGCCACCCATAAAGACTGCCCGCGGTGAGTGCTCCGATTGCGAGAACAGATGTGAGCGCGTCTGCAAGCACATGCACGTAAGCCGCCTGCAGATTGTTGTCTTGCGCGTGAGCATGATGATGATCATGATGATGATCATGGTGGCTGTGGTGCGCATGATCATCGCGCAAAAGCCACGCGCAGATCAGATTGACGGCAAGTCCAATCACAGCGATGGAAATTGCCTGCGGGAAATTGATCGGGACCGGATTGGCCAAGCGCACGAAACTCTCCCAACCGATCAATATGGCTATGAGGGCGAGAACCACGGCACTGGCAAACGCAGCCAAATCGCCGAATTTTCCAGTCCCAAAAGTAAAACGCGGATTGCGGACATGCCTTCTTGCATAAAGATAGGCCAATGCTGCAATGAGCATGGCAGCCGCATGGGTAGACATATGCCAGCCGTCAGCGACCAATGCCATTGAACCGTATATAGTTCCTGCGGCGATTTCGGCCGCCATCATCACGGTCGTCAGGATAATGACGAGCCACGTCCGGCGTTCATTGCGGGCATGATTATCCCCCAGGAACACGTGATTGTGCAACCCGGCCTCTGAATGCTCAAATTGGTTATCTGTCATTTGAGATACGTCCTTACAACATCGATGAGCTCGGCCGCCCCTTGAGCCCGGTCTGCGTCCCCGTCCTTGTCCGGATCGACCACGTGCATGCGAATATGATCTTCGATGAGCTCCCCCATCAGACCGTTCACCGCGCCCCGCACGGACGCGACGAGATTTAGAATCTCCCCGCACGGCACCTCGGTTTCCAGTGCTCGCTCGACAGCCTCCATTTGCCCTTTGAGACGGCGAACCCGCGCGGTGAGTTTGGCTTTTTCTGCGATCGTATGGCTCATAATATACCCCCCTACCCTATATTTGGAAATTATACAAGATTGCTCGCCTATCGTGCTTGAAATTTCGATCATGGATCATGTCAATTCTCGCCATCAGGGGCGACAATCAATCCGTTAGGATAGCGCCTCAAGGAGCTCTCCACAGGAAGCGGCGGCAAGGAAATTTCAGGTTCGGTCAGACGCAATCCGGCTGGCAACTGACGCGGTGATCGCCCAGTTACATCACAACGACCTTCGCGCCAATTCTGACGCGATCGTACAGATCATTGACATGACTGTTCAGCATCCGGAAACACCCCGAAGACGAAGTCGTTCCGATGGTTTCCGGTTCGTTTGTTCCGTGGATTCGGTAGAGCGACTGACCAAGATAAATGGCACGCGAGCCCAGTGGATTGTCGGAACCTCCCGGCATCGATACGGGCAGATCCGGACGCCTTTTCAACATATCGGCGGGCGGTGTCCAACTCGGCCATTTCGCCTTGCGGCTTACCTGCTCGACACCATGCCAGGCAAACCCTTCGCGGCCGACACCAATCGGATAGAGTAGTGCCCTGTCTCCCAGGACAAGCAGAAGTGACATCTTTCGCGTATCGATTACAATCGTTCCCGCGACTTCATTGCCCGCATACGTGATGTATTTCGGATCTGCCACTCTGGCAGATTGATGTGGCCGGGCGGCATGCGCTTGTCCGGATTCGCCAAACAGAAAATCTCTGTATCCGGGCGAAATAATGTCCGCGTTTCCTGGCCGGTCGCCCGAGTTCAGATTAGCCTGCGCAAAAGAAAGCTGAACACTTCCAAAAAACACAAGCGTGGCAAGAACCACAAAATACCTGAATGATAGCAAAGGAGTTCTCCGGCTGTCTTTTCTTAAATAACCTTGGCTGCCACCAGATAGTTGGCAACCGCACTGAATCTGCGTTCGGGAACCGGGGTGCCGATGCTGGCAGTTTCCAGATCCAATGCCAATTCATCATCCTCATACATCGGAATAGCCAAAGCCTGAGCGCGGCCGAGCATGACGTGATAATTGTCTGGAGTAGAACGACAGGTCAACACGGGTACGGGCGTCTCTCCGGCAACATAGCGCACACCTACAACGACACGATCACGGCTTATTATGAGCAATGAACTGTGTTTGAGACCGACCTTGACTGCACTTGTCGCACGTCGCTCTGCGAGCCGCTCGCGCTGTACAGCAGGGTCACCTTCGATATCCTTGCGCTCGCGTTTGAGCTCGCTCTGGGTCATTTGCATTTCACGCAGGAAGAGCCAGCGCTGCAGCAGGACATCAATTGCGCCAACAATCAGAAAGGCAATGACCGTCGTTATGGCCAGCGGACGAACCATTGCCCAAAAGGTTTCCTGCGTACAGGCACCACCACAGGAAGGCGACTGGAACAAAGCTTCCAGCCCGGACCGGAACACGATGATGAATGCCACGCCAAGGCAGAGTATCTTCACAATTCCCTTGAAAAACTCCACAACGCTTTTCAGAGAGAATATCCGCTTGAATCCCGTCGCAGGACTGATCCGGCTAAAATCCGGCTTCAGGGGATCGGTCGAGAATACGAATCCGCCGGTGATTGCGGCGTTTGTGACTATGATGATGGCAATTGTGATGATGAGGATCGGTAGAACAGACTCAAGGAAGCCGCCGATAGCTATCCGGGTCATACGATACAACACATCAGCGAATGGCTGCTCGTAAAATCGCGCAGATTCCTCGAACAGAGATTCCGCCCGAAACTGCAAGGATGCCAATATACTGGAAAGAAATACGATTCCGCCAAGAAGCGTTGCTCCCGATACCATGTCCGTGCTGTGTGCTACCTGTCCTTTTTCACGCGCATCATCGATTTTCTTGTCTGATGCTGGCAGGTTTTTTTCTTCACTGGTGTCAGTCACAGCTCACATCCGCATTTCGGTATGCCATTTGTGCCACAAATGCCACCACTCACAAAACGAATTATGAAACTTGTGAAACGTCCCTCATATGCGCTATTGAATTCCTGTGAATGTTCGCGGGGGAGTCGCATGGCACTACGTTGGGCGAATGCTTTTTTATACGGCGGCGTATTGCTTGCCCTATCCGGCTGCAACACCACATCTGAAAAGCCGACAGCGCAAATGACCGATCAAGCACGGCTGATGAAGCTTGCAGCGGATGTCGAACGGCGCGGCGACAGCGGAACAGCACTTGCATTGTATGAGCGCGCAGCAACATCCTCCGCAGATCCGGTTATCCAACTGCGGCTTGCAAAAGCAAGGGAAGCTGTAGACGATCTCGAGGGCGCCGAAACAGTTTACCGCACGGTTCTCGTCGCAAACCCCAACAACGCCGAGGCGCTGGCCGGACTGGGCTCAATTCAATTGCAGAGCGGCGATGCACAAGGCGCCGTTCGTTCACTCACTGCTGCTGCAGGGCAGGCTCCATCAGGCAGGATTTATAACAAACTGGGAACAGCGTATATTTTATTGGGCCAGACCGAGAATGCAGAAACCGCGTTCAGCAAGGCACTCAACATCGAGCCAGGCAAACTTGACACCCGGACAAACCTGGCATTGGCACAGGCCATTGGCGGAAAATTCCCGATGGCCACCACCACAATGCGGGAGGTGGTTGCTTCACCCTTGGTCGAAAGAAGGCAGTTGATCAATTATGCCGTCATTCTGCGCATGTCCGGCCGGGCCGACGACGCCCGGGCGGTCCATGTCCCGGAGATGACGGCCGCAGGCAAGGAAACTATCCTGCGGCAGGCTGCCAATGCTATCTCGATCAAGGATCCGGCCTCCCGTGCCAAGGCGATCGGCATGATCGCTTCGGGCTAGAGCAAGTATCTTTACACGGAGTTGTTCTGATTCCCGGGTGGCGGACATCCACTTTGTCAGACGGTCTCGTCCGATGAACAAACATCGGCCACGCTTCAATCCTCTTGGACGAACAGAATTTTCTCCGGGTCTCAGATCCCGCCAAGATTGGTGGTGGATTCTGTTGGCTTGCTTCCCGTTCGATCATCCCCCTCAATGACGCGCTTGGCCGCCCGGGCCACAGGGGCAGCCATGGCCGGTCCCATCTCCCGACCGCGCAACAGGTCGCTCTCCTTCTCCGCCATCAATTGAAGGTTGAGATTATTGGCGCAGCCCTGCGGCAGATAGAGCGCATCGGCAGTGTTATCAGGCGTCGTACACGCATCGGGAACCAGTATACGCCCCTCGGCAATGTCGCCCGGCCTGTCATATCCCTTCCTTACCACCTTGCCATTGCCATTCGCTGCAGCGGTGCCCGTGGAGACATAGTGATAGTTAGGCGAATAGGGTTCAGGCTGGGTCATGCATCCGCTGATACCAAGAACCGCGAACAGCACCACCGAGTAAAGAGCTTTGCGTGGGTGAACCGTCATACTCTCAATCTCCCACATAGAACCCATATCCTTTTTTCGTAACCTGCCGTTTCTTTGCAATTGGTGCCGAGAGCGCACCGCCGGGACTATCCAATGGCGTCTTCAATGATCTGTCGGATCGCGGCTGAACAAGATAGGGCGTGATGAGAATGACAAGCTCAGTCTCGTTGCGTTGAAACTTCCGCGATTTGAACAGGCTTCCCAGAATGGGAACATCGCCAAGAACAGGGGTTTTTTCGAGTTCCCGTGTTTCCTCTCTTTGAAACAGGCCAGCTATGGCGAACGTCTGGCCGCTGCCGATTTCAACAGTGGTGTCCGCCTTGCGGACCTTGAAACCTGGAACGCTGACACCACCGATCGTGACGCCTGTTGCCGCTGAAATAGTGCTGACCTCCGGCTTCACCTGCAGAGAGATGCGGTTGTTGGGAAGAAGTGTTGGTGTGAATTGCAGCGACACACCGAATTGTTTGTACTCAATGCCGATCTGCTGATCGCCGGCCGGAACAGGGATCGGGACTTCGCCACCCGCAAGGAAACTGGCCGTCTGTCCGGTCACCGCCGTGATATTCGGCTCTGCGAGAACGGTTAGGATACCGTTGTTCTGAAGGGCGTCGAGCAGGACATCGACGTTCACGTTACCCGTACCGAGATGCCCGCTGATGCCGCCGGTGCCGGTCTGAAGCGGATTGCCCTTTACAATGCCGAATGAAAACGAACCGCTGTCAATCAAAGCACTCCAGTTCAGCCCGTAACGCTCCAGAGAATTGCGCGAAACTTCGGCAAACCGCACGCGGATATTCACCTGATTGGCACCCTGAATCGTGGTGTTATTGACGGGTGGAACGCCCGGCTTGGCGTAGGACTGGATGACAGACTCAGTATCGACGGCCTCACCCACTGAACGCGCTTTTCCTGTCGCAACAGTCTTCTCGCCAAACAGCTTCACATCGATAATCGTGTTGGGCTGCAGCGTCTTCAGGGATTGTTTTGCCGGATCGGTATTGCCTGAAATGATCAGCTTCATCGTACCGCGCAGACTCTGGTCCGCATTGAGCGCAATGAGATTGGTGGTGCCGACAGCAGAACCGAACACATAGATGGCTCCGGGTGAGACCACACGAACGTCGGCTATCTGGGTATCGGCGACAAAGACCGACTCGACCGGTTGGTCAAAACGGATGATGACACCCTGCCCCTGTGTCAGCTTCAAAGGTTGTCCGGTCATCGCATCGACGCTGATCGTCTGCGCCAACGCTGTTCCGTCCATGGCAATCGTCGACATCATGCCCAGAAGCAGAGCACACAGCATTATACCGCGCCTCCAGCCAAAGGACCGTTTTATGTTGAGCATCAGATAATTCACTATTCTGGGTCCCCCGACCTTGCATTCCGGTCTATCCGGCTGTTTCCGTCTGGTCATTGCGTTCAGTCTTCAGCGAAGGCTTTCCGGGTGCAGGAAGTGCAATTGTAGCCAGCGACTGCACGTTGAATTCAGAAGCGATCTCCTGATAGGAAAGCACCGGGATATCGACATTCTGCCCGGCAAGGATGCTGTAAATCTGCCGGCGGATATCAATTGACGTCAGCACTGACCGCTTCAACATCGGATCGCCTGAGTTCAGCAATGCGCTCACCTGATCAATGAGCGGTTTCAGGACATCGTCCTGTATGTAATTCCCTTGTTTCAAGGCCGCGCGTATTGCTTCTTCGATCTGTCTGGTCAGGATGAACACCGGAATGATCCGGTTTTTCTCTGCCCTGCGATGGCTGATCTGACGTGCCAGACCACCGCGAACGAGCTCGGCCATCTGGTGGGCGTTTTCGACCTGAGGCGCATTTTCCACAATCGTTTCGAGGATCGCGCGCATATTGGTAACGGGTACATCTTCCTCGACAAGACGGCGCAGAACTTCCGAAATCTTTTGCACGGAAGAGACTTCAACGGCCTCCTTCACCAGTTCCCCGTATTGGCTCTCACAAGCGGCGAGCAATGATTTCGTTTCCTGAATGCCAGCAAAATGCGAAGCGTAGCGGCGCAAGGCATGAAACATAATCTCAAGGAGAACCGCGTCAGGAGAATGGAATGTTATTCCCGCATCGATAAGCTGTTGCTCGTGGTCTTTGTGAACCCAATAGGTCATTCTCCGGCCAATCAGGGAACCGGCATCCTCATAATCTATGCTCATCAAATCCAGGTCTGTGGCCGAATCCAGTACGAGCAACTGATCGGGTTCGATTGCGCCCTCTACAATGGGCACACCTTCAAGATCGATGCGGAATTCGTTCCTGTCTCCGTCTTCGGCGGGCCAAAGCTGTGCCTGGGGAATATTGATACCAAGATCGGTGAAGATGCGGCGTTTGATAGTATCTGCACCCGAGGAAAACCTTTCGGCTGATATAGCCTTGCCAAGACCCTCACCGAGCCAGACCGCAAGTCGCGACATCGCTTCGCGAGATGGTTCCGGTACCTCGGGCTGAACCTCCCTGCTTTCGTTCTCAAGTGCGAAGACTGCACTCTCTGTCTTGATCTGGCGTTTCCGGAAAAATGCCAGGGCTCCGGCCACAGCAGCGAGAGACAGAAAAACGGTTACGGGCATCCCCGGGACAAAGGCAAGAAGGAAAAGGATCACGGCAGCGAGCGATATCGCGCGGGGATCAGCACCAAGCTGACCGATTATTTCAGATCCAAGATCCTGATTGCCATGCGAGGCAACACGCGTAACGACCGCACCGGATGCAACGGACACAAGCAGCGCGGGTATTTGAGCTATGAGACCATCGCCAACCGTCAGCAGAGAATAGGTATGAGCAGCCTCGCCGAATGACAGACCACGTTGCCAGATGCCAATGCTGAGCCCTCCGATCAAATTGATACCGATGATGAGGATTCCAGCGATTGCATCGCCCTTGATGAACTTCATTGCGCCGTCCATGGCGCCGTAGAATTGATTTTCTCGCTCTAGATTCTGCCGTTTAACCCTGGCCTCGGCGGCGTCGATGTCACCATTGCGCACTTCATTGTCGATACTGATCTGTTTGCCGGGTAAAGCATCAAGTGTAAAACGCGCAGCTACTTCCGCTACTCTTTCGGCGCCTTTCGTAATGACCACGAATTGAGCAACGGTGATCACAAGAAACACCACGAGGCCCACGACGATCTCGCCGCCGACCACAAAATTTCCGAATGTATTGACCACGTCGCCGGCATCCGCCTGAAGGAGAATAAGACGCGTCGTGGTGATTGTTAGAGACAGGCGGAACAAGGTTCCCAGCAAAACGACTGATGGCAGCGCTGAAAACTCCACTGGCTTTGAAATATAGAACGAGACAATCAAAACCAGCAGACTGAAGGCAAGGTTGATACCGATCAGCACATCGACCATCACAGTCGGCAAAGGCAGGATCATCATGCCAATGGCCAACAGCACCATAATCGCGACAACCAGATCCGTGCGCTGTGCCGCCATTCGAGCCAATTTGTTGAGCTGCAACAATATCTTCATTGTCACGATCCGACCGGCGTGGTCGTTGAGGATGCAGACCTTTTAGTCATAAAATCAGAGAACGTATCGCGCGCTTCCTGATACTGTCCTGCGGTCCACAAGGCGCGGCTTTCAAGCGCCGCCAGCTCCAGTTGAAACTCCTCACCCAATCCGGCTATGCGATCAATCGTTGTCAAGGCGCGGGCAGCGGCGCCTTGTTCGATAAACACCACGGCAAGCGTCTTGAGAATGGCGACGTCGTCCGGCGCCACACGCGCCGCAAGCAGCAAGAACACCAGACCGCGGTCCAGATTTCCCGCCCGCCAGTACAGCCGACCTAATGTATGAAGATACTCGGCGCTCTCACGCTCGCTGAAGTTCAACGGACTTTACCTCTGCAATTCGACCGTTCACATCCCGGCATTTGTCGATTTCTTCCTGCATCAACTCCACCGCAATGGCGGCGATATCCGGCCCGAGTTCCAGAAGGGGCAAGACATGTTCCAGAATGTGCAAAAGCATTTCTTCGCTGTGGAATCCCTTCAGCTTGCCAATGGCAGATGCATCAACCCGCGAGAATTTGTCGGTGCGCTTGCGGTTGGCATTCTTTCCGCGTTCGTTGAAAAGCTTGGTGCTGCGCAGGGCAGCCTCAAAGGACTGAACGTCCGTTGCTGCATTCGTGCCGGCTCGATCACCGACAGCAGGCAGCAGGCGCTCTGCACGCTCCCGACCTTCCGTACGACGCAGATCAAGCGCCATTCGCCTCTCCCCCGCCGTTAGAATGTTAACGTGAATTCTTCCACATTGCGCTTGACCACGAGTCTGTCGGACCCGATTTCCTTGATGATCCAGCCATCCTCCAGCGCTGCGCCGGTATAGAGCCGCGAACCGTCAGCAGCAATCGCGTAGGGCTTTTCTCCAAACCAGATCGCCTGCAATTTGAACTTTGGCTGAACCTTCTTTGCCACTTCATGGACGCTGCTCGACACAACGTTGTGGCTGCCATACTGGCTATCAAATCTGTACTGGACATCAGCCCACTTTTTCATCTGCACCGGATCAACCGCGCCATCGACATGAACACGCGAGCCATCCCACTGGACATCCAGGGACTGGAGCCCATTGTCAGTCAGCATTTGGTTGAGCACCTGTCTTGGGTCTCCGTTTGCCGCCGATACATCCGGCGCACCCGGCGAAGCGGCAGCAAGAGTGGAATCAGTGCGGCCACTATCGAGACTGCTGGCGACACCCGCCTGAACCAGTGCGATCGACACACCCAACAGCGCAACACAACCGCCGAACAACCCGACCTTGCGCAATGGCTGCAGATACGACTGCAGGCTGTGCTGCGTCTTGGCCGGACCATCAAGAACCATGGAGACACCGCCCGCCAGGATTCGCACAGGCAGCTTCGTGCGCATGCCCTTGCCAACATCAAGTTTTGTTCGGTCATTGATGATCACTTCGCCGCCATGGGCGCCGATCACCACCATGGTTCCCGCGCGGCGGATGGAAAAGTGCCGCCCCTCAATCGCACTGTCACTTAAGAACAAGTCACAGTCCATCGACGAGCCGATCTCACAATCGTCACCCGAAATAGGAACCGCTACACCGCGATGGACGCCATCAAGGACATTCAACGTCAATTCACTTGTGGCGCCAGAAATTTGCTTCATCAACATCATGTGAAACCTGCATTCGTTGTGGTCGCCAGCATCAGCGCCCCAGGGCGCCAGCAAATAAAAAAGAGAGGACGGCTCTAACCGCCCTCTCCCTTAGAAATCAGCCAATCTTTGCCTTGGCGATATCAAGCACGCTCTGACCATCCATCGTTGCAAGCTTTGTCTGCGTTGCTTCTTTCTGGATGCGATCAAATGCTTCTTTCAAGGAAGCAAGATTGCTGTCGAAGTTGGTGGATGAAGAGGAAGCGTTTACGGAACCTGACTGAGCCATGATGAATCCTTTTGCGTTTCAATTAGCCTCCAGCTCGAGACTGCGAGCTGTGTTAAAGCACAAATCAGTGCTGACTCACAACTAACAGCATACTCATATGTTGGCAATATTACAGAAAAGAGATCGCGCACACCAATCACTCTTTTGTCTTACAATTATTACATCAATCTGTCGGCAAACCCACCCAATCCACCTTTAATATGCTGTTTTTATTGGAATTTCTGAAAATTGGCAAGAATCGGCACTATGCAAAAACGAAGCTTTCAACACTCACACATCTATCACAACAACATTGACAGTGATTACTCACAATTGTAATCCTTTCACGGTGAGTTCGCTGAACCGGGATGTGAAAGCGTGGGAGAAAACATTGCCTATTTGGGTCATTCCGCTTTCCTGACGGCACTCGCCGCAGCGGTAGTGACATTCGGCGTGTCAGCGGCGGCTGCGCTGCCGGAATGGACGAATAAGCCTTACCATTACGTGTTGATCAATCAGGACTTGCCTGGAGCCATGAAGGAATTCGGTCGAAATCTCGGGTTTCCGGTTGTGCTTGACGGTCAGGTACGCGGTCAAATCCGCGGACAGATCAAGGCACAGACGGCTGGGCAGTTTCTGGACGAACTTGCGGAAGGCAATGGCCTGAACTGGTACTTTGACGGTGCAATCCTTCATGTCAGCCCCAGTGACGAATTCAAGACACAGGTCATCGAGCTCGGCCGACTCACCGGCGATGTCGTACTGCGCGAAATGAAGCGCATGGGGCTGTATGACGAGCGCTTCTCGATCAACTACAGCAAGAATGCGGCGGCGCTGCGTGTTTCCGGGCCGCCGTCTTACATTGAAGTAACAAGGGAAGTTATATCGACTATACAACCTCCCCCTGTTGCCGCTGACGACCCCAGAGTGCGCGTGTTTCGCGGTCGCGGTGCAACTGTTGACGAAACAGTTGAGCTGCAGGCTGCCCGTAAACGCGAGGACGTACAGGGATCGCAACCCACCAACAATTCGCCCAAAACGACAAACTGAGGAGTTTCAATCATGACGGTAGAACGGACAACGCCAATTGCTCAACAGCAGGTCACTTCTCCGGCTGATGACGCGGCACAGAAGCAATTCGAAGCGGAACTGGAATCCTCAATGCTCTCCGGAGCTACGTCCATGTTTACGCAGTTCATCATGGATATTGCCGGCGATCAAATGAGCGAAGCCAATTCGTCTGAGTAAGTATCGGCTGTAGTCAACCAACGAGGTACTCTCCAATGGTCACTCAAATCGCCCCGGTCGGTGGGGTTTCACAGCACCAGCTCGTCGAGCCGATCTCTGCCAACCAGCAGAACATCTATGAGCACGTTGCTACGACAATTCAGTCAATGCCTCACGGCGCAAGTCCTGTTGACGTCGGTCGCAGTCTCGGTACGGCGTTCAAAACGGTTGCGGACCGCCTCGAAAGCGGCCGTGTCGAAGTTCAACGTTTCTTTGCTTCTGGTGACGGCACAGAGGCAACAGCTGGTCAGTCCAAAGATCACCAGTCTTCGCTCAACAAGGACAAGATGGGTAACCTCATCCAGGGGCTTACCATGTCATTTGACCTGATGCAGCGCCAGCACATGATCGCAAACGTGCCTGTTCAACTGACCACCAGTGTTCGCGAAACGACCCGCGGCGGTGGTTGAGGTCAATAGCAATCCCATGACGCATAAGCTCCAACGCATGATACTGGCGATCGTTGCCATATGTTTCCTGCAGGGATGTAAATCGGATCTTTATACCAATCTCGATCAGCGTGAAGCCAATCAGATTGTGGCAACGTTGTTGACGCATGGCATTTCTGCGACCCGCAAACCTCAGAAAGACGGTAAATTGACTGTCGTAGTAGATGAGGACCAGTTTGCCGAAGCGGTCACGTTGCTGGCGGAAAACGGCTTGCCGAAAGCCGAGTTCGCCACCATCGGCAGCGTGTTCAAAAAAGAGGGCCTGGTCGCCTCGCCGGTTCAGGAACGGGCGCAGATGATCTACGCCTTGAGCGAGGAGCTGTCCCGTACGGTTTCAGAAATCGATGGAGTGCTTTCAGCCCGTGTTCACGTGGTTTTGGCTGACAATGATCCGCTCAACCGTTTTGCAGCCCCGGCATCGGCTTCTGTTTTCATCCGGCACGAACCTTCGCTCAACATCAATGCATTGATCCCCCAGATCAAGACACTGGTTGCAAATGGTATTGCTGGACTGAGTTACGAAAAAGTCTCGGTCATTCCAGTCGCCGCACCACAGAAAACGCGCGAAACGCCGGCGGCGCTGGAGGTTCGGGAATATATGGGCCTCTGGTTGACGAGAGACAGCGAAACCCGGGTGTTCTGGATCGCAACAGCGGTTGGCGTACTTATTTTGGCTTTGCTGGGAGCAATCGGGTTTCTGCTCTGGCAGCGCCGGATGCCGGTAACATATGCACTGGAACCAACGCAAACCGTTCCAAACGGAAGGGCACCATGACAGTAGCCCAGCCCGGAAATCAGGAACTGATGCCCGTTTGGGGCACCTACTTTAACAACACAGCCAAATTTATCCATCCAAGCCGGTTATCAGAGTGTTTGGGTGGCGTTCTCCTTCCCGAGGGCATCGAGTATCTGCGCAACGCGCAACGTATCGGACACAACACAAGGCGCCTCATCCGCGACCATTTCGCGCTTCCGGCCTTGCCCGATGAAGCCGCGCTGGATGCACGTGATCTGCAGCTCGTGTTGATGCCTGCGGAAGACATTCCCGGGTTTGAATTGCGCTGCGGTGCAATGTTCCTGGCGAATTCGCTTGCCCAGATCATTCAATCGGCCGCGGTCCACAAATTACGAGACACGCTGGGACAGGACGTTTACATGCTTGCCCTGGCAAGCCGGCATCTGGCCGTTTCAGGAGAGCCGATTGCCGACCCGGAAGCTTTGCTCGCTGCCATGCATAAGGACGGCCAAGCCTGCCTTTCCAACTGGCGTGAAAGCATGCCCGCCAGTATCAATGAGTGGTTCCGCCTCAAATATCCGTCCAATCAGGAGATACGGCCTGCACACCGCGGGGACAACGGTTTGCACGCCATCTCCATTGTCCGGCATCCATCGAATCCTGTAACCGATATGGCCGCAGCATGATGGATTTGCCCAGAACACCTGTGGCTCGGATTATATCGGCACGGGATACCGCGTTATGGACCGATGCACAGGAAATGCTGGCTGCCGCACGACAAGAGGCGGCTGCAATCCGCAACGCGGCACAGACCGCCTTCGATGAGAGCAAGGCCGAAGGTTACCGTCAGGGCCTGCAACTGGGCGAGCAGGATGCCGCAATTCTCGTTGCCGAAACGACCACCAAAGTTGATCGCGACCTCGAGGCGTTGCAGGAACAGGTGGTCGATCTCAGTCTTTCTATCGTCGAACAGTTAATCGGCGAGATCGACAACGCAACCGTTATTGCCAGACTTGCGAGCAATGCCATCGCACTCCTGCGCCACGAACGGTCCTTGACCATCTATGTCGCGCCCGAACTTGAGAAAGATGTTGGGAAACTCCTGCATGAAATATCAACTGGGCTCGAAAAAGATTTGCCGGTCAGGATTACCGCGGATCCCAGACTGGACAATAAAAGCTGCCTGATTGTCTCGCCCAGTGCCGTGGTCAATGCAGGCCTCGATGCACAATTGTCCATCATCCGCCAAGCTTTGATCGCGGCGCGCGACGAAGCCGAATTCGGAGCGGTCTGACGGTCATGCAAAGCGATCTCAGCCTGCTCATGAGCCGTTTTCACAAGGCAGCGATCAGCGCCCATCCGCTGCAGGTCCACGGACGCGTACGCCGGATAACGGGGGTGATTATCCATGCCTCGTTGCCGATGGTCCGGATTGGTGAATTATGCGAAATCCGTGATCCTGTGTCAGGACGCACCATTCCGGCCGAAGTGATCGGCTTTGACAATGATGAGGCTGTTCTCAGCCCCATCGGCGATATGGCTGGCATGTCCACACGGGCCGAGGTTATCCCTACGGGCAGCATCATGCAGGTTCCCGTTGGCCCCGGCCTGTTGGGATGCGTGGTCAATGCACTTGGCGATATCATCAGTGACAACAGCGAGAATTCTGAAGCAAGCGGGGGGATTGTGGCGCTGTACCCAACCCTGGCAGAACCTGTGAATGCCTTGCAAAGGGACCTTGTTCGCGATCCGCTCCAGCTCGGTATACGTGCGATCGATGGGCTTTTGACGGTCGCCCGTGGCCAGCGTATCGGTATTTTCGGTGCTCCGGGAGCCGGAAAATCCTCGCTGATCTCCAGCATCGTCCGCGGGACAAAGGCTGACGTCGTTGTCATAGCGCTGATTGGCGAGCGCGGCAGGGAGGTGCGCGAGTTCATTGATGTTCAGTTGGGTATCGAAGGCAGGAAACGAGCTGTGACCGTCGTTGCGACCTCCGATCGCCCGGCAATCGAACGGGTCAAGGCCGCGCACTGTGCCACGGCGATTGCAGAATACTTCCGCGATGAAGGCAAAGACGTCCTGCTATTGATGGATAGCGTTACACGCTTTGCACGCGCGCAACGAGAAATTGGGCTCGCCGCGGGCGAACCAGGCACGAGGCGTGCCTATCCTCCATCATTGTTCGCCGCCCTTCCGCGCTTGCTGGAACGTTCTGGCCCTGGCGTGGGCGGATCAATCACCGGCCTCTACACCGTGCTGACCGAGGGCGATGAGACTCTGGATCCGGTGGCGGAAGAAGTAAAAGCCATTCTGGATGGCCATGTGTCGCTGAGCAGCCAGTTGGCCGAGAAGAATCATTTTCCCGCGATCGATATTTTGCGCAGCCGAAGCCGATTGATGGATGCCGTTGCCGATGAAGAACACAAGGCAAATGCCACCGCGATCCGCGAGATGATGGCACGCTACGAAGAGGTGGAATTGCTGCTTCGCGTCAATGAATACAAGGCAGGCTCGGACCCAGTCACGGACAAGGCTGTCGAGAAACATCAGGCCATCACCGATTTCTTACGGCAGGAAAGCCATGAGCACTCGTCGTTCAGTGACACCTTGAACAGGATGTGGGAGCTTGCCAATTGAAAAACCAGCAAAGATACGAAAAGCTAGTACGTCTGCGAAAGATGCGTCTGCAGATCGCAGTCAATGCCCTGTCCGTTCAGCAGACGCTTGTCAACGACGCTGAATGGCGCAAATACCGAGCTCACGCTGAGATGCTTGAACTTGCAGCAGCACTGAATGCCCGCGACGACGAAAATCGACAGAATCTGACGGGAAACACCGTCAGTCAGGCCACTCTCGAACGATACCGGCAGGAAATTCTGGCGATCGATCAGCAACTTGCCGAGAGCGCCGATACCCACACACAGGCAAGCACGCACCTCGATCAAATGCGGATTGATCTGTCAAAGAGATCTGCAGATTACCTTGCCCGGAAGAAATCCCTCGAACAGCTCGAGGCGGCATTCCAACAGGAAATGGATGCCGCGGCGCTTTTGCGGACGGAAATGGAAGATGAGGAACGCGACGTCTTCCATACCTCCTCCCCCAACGCATGGCGGACTTGATCATGCCTCGAAGCAGAAAAAGCGCTTTGCAATCGGCAGATTTTGCCATTGGCTCTCCGCCGTTTCCCACCATCTCGCCAGAGTCATTGTTAGCGCGCAATGCATTGTATCGCCGCCGCCAGCCTTTGCAGACAGAAGTGCGTGGCCAGCCACTATCGATAGGTCTATCGGCACGCCCTTGGGTGGCAAACGATACGTCTCGCAGCTTCGTTGTTTCCGCCGGAATCTGGAATTTTCAACTCGACTTGCCCGGTGGCCTCGTAGAATTGCTGATGAAAGGACTGTGCAAACCCGGATTGTTCCATAGTCTGTCAAACCTTCAGCAGGCAATTCTGATCGAGGCAGTACTCGAGAACCTGTTTTCACCCTTTGAAGCGGCCGTGCTGCAGCCGGTGCAATTCGTTCCGGATGCAAACTTGCATGCGGCGGACGTAGAACTGGATCTCCATGTGGAATTTTCGTCCTTCGAGGGCGTTGTCCGGTTAGGGCTTAATTCAGAGGCGGGCAAACTCATCAGCAAGGCATGGGATAAACTTCCATCGCGTACCCCGCTTGATGTGAATGAACTACCCATCCCGGTCCAACTCCTGGCAGGTGCCCAGACCCTCAGTATTGCAGAAATTTCCGCATTGCAGCCGGGTGATACGATCATGAGTGAACACAACACGCCGGGTGAACTTTACGCGCTGTGTGCAGGCCAGTTGCAGGCACGGTGCGTCGAGTCGGAACGTGGGGCCATACTGCGCAGCGGCTGGAGTCGTGCCGCGATTTTACAACCGGACAACAATCAAATTCTCGCTGAAAGGGGAACGGCAATGGACGACGGAACGATCGACAGTCTTTCTGTTCGCGTCATATTCGAACTCGCACGCACAGATATGTCGCTGCGCGAGATAAAAGAGCTTGCCGAAGGCAGTGTTGTGCCCGTGGCAGCGATCAATGAGGGAGCTGTATCCATCCTCGCGAATGGCCGCAAGATTGGCCGCGGCGACATCGTAAGGCTCGGCGAGGGTCTCGGCGTTCGTATTTTGCAGCTTGGCACAAATGACTGACCTTCAGGGCAACATCCTTCCCATTCTATTGCTGGTCACGTCGGTGGGATTCATACCGCTGGCCGTCGTGACGATGACGGGTTTTCTTAAAATTTCCATTGTTTTGTTTCTCGTTCGCAATGCCCTGGGCATCCAGCAATCGCCACCAAACCTGGTGCTGTACGGCATCGCTCTTATCCTGACAGTCTATGTTACGGCCCCGTTGGTTGGAAACATTTACCGGGCAGCGGAAACACAGTCGATCGATCTCAGCAATGTCGAAGGGATAACACGCGCAGCCAATGTGGTGCGTGGTCCGCTGCAAGAGCATCTGGCGCGTTATTCCGCCGAAAGCGAACGGCAGTTCTTCCTTCAATCGACCGAAGGTATCTGGTCGGAAGAAGCGCGGGCGAATGTAAAACCCGACGATCTGGTGGTTCTTGTGCCCTCGTTCGTCAGTTCGGAATTATCCCGCGCATTCCAGATCGGATTCCTCCTCTACATCCCCTTTCTGGTTATCGACCTCATTGTGTCGAACGTCCTGATGGCGATGGGTATGATGATGGTATCCCCTACCCTGATCTCCATCCCTCTCAAGATATTCCTGTTCGTTTCCGTCGACGGCTGGTCGCGGCTCATGCACGGACTCATTCTCAGTTACAGGTGAAAAACATGCAGACTGCCTTTCTCGCCCAGATGCAGAGTGCGCTGCTGACCGTTCTCCTGGTCTCAGCGCCGGCATTGATCGTCGCTATCATCGTCGGCATCAGCGTCGGCCTGCTTCAGGCTCTGACACAAATTCAGGACCAGACGCTGCCACAAACGGTAAAACTTGTGGCCGTCATGCTCGTGTTGATAGTTGCGGGCCCGGCGCTCGGGGTCCAAGTCACTTCTCTCGCCAGCCGCGTCCTTGATGAGTTCCCCGCCATGACGCGTTGAGTGCGCCGATGGAACAGCAAATGATCACGCTGCCATTATTCGAAGCTGGCTATGCCATACTTCTGGCCACGTCCATCGCGATGGCGCGGGGTTTTGGCCTGATGACCATTTCGCCCATATTTGTTCGGCTCGGCATTACAGGACCTATCCGATCCGGGGTGGCACTGGCCATCAGCGTGCCTGTTATTCCCGAGATTATGCGCACCCTTGCAAGCCGCCCGCCAATGACCATCCCGTGGCTGGGTGCGATGATGATCAAGGAATTTGTCATCGGTTTCGCAATAGGCTTCCTTTTCAGCATTCCATTCTGGGCGGCGGAAATTGCCGGAGATCTCATAGACCTGCAACGCGGCTCCACGGCAGCACAGCTCGTCGATCCCCAATCCGTCACAGAAACCAGCATTACGGGAACATTTTTCGCTCTTGCCGTGATCGTCCTGTTTTTCTCATCGGGTGGTTTTCTGGTCCTGTTGGACAGCTTCTACAACAGTTACCGTATCTGGCCGGTAACCGATTTCGTGCCGGTGCTCACGGGTGCGACCCTGCCGCTGTTCATCGGAACGGTAAATGGCATGATGCAGATGGCGCTCGTTCAGATCGGACCCATCGTTCTGGCGCTATTGATTGCCGATCTGATGCTGGCCTTTCTCTCGCGCATGGCGCCGCAGCTCCACGTGTTCGATCTGTCGATGGCCGTCAAAAACCTGATATTCGCGCTGCTGATCGCGCTGTACGCGGTCTATCTTATCCCGCAAATGCAAACAGAGCTTGGACGCCTGGGCCAGAACGTCAGCGCGTTCTTTGAGGCCAAGTCGAACACCACCCCATAGGGGAAAGCCTTACCGGGCGTTACGTTGATCGCCGGAGTTCTGCACAACAAAGGGACGGAAGAACGAGACCGGAGGTGCGGGAACGACAGCACGTTTCTCGAAAATGCGGCACACCGTTGTTGCCTTCGCAATAGGACGGCCGTCATCGCTTGTTATGGTTACATCCACGACGGCCTGGGTACCGGTGCGATGCACAATGGTCGCATTTGCGTCAAGGTACCGGCTATCACCCAGGGACAGAAACGTGATGTTGAGTTGGGTCGTCGCACAACCGGCGATAGATAGATTTCCTGCTCCCAGCACTGCCGCTGCCGATCCGGAGACCTCTATAAAGGCAGCAATCGCACCGCTATGAACATTATTTGGCAACTGAGTTACATCTCCCTGAACCGGGAGTCTCATCTTTACGGCATCACCATGAGCAGAAAGGAATATAATACCAAGACTGCGCGCAAAGGGTGTCCTCAATAGAATTTCGTCTATCCATTCTCGGGCAAGTGACCGCATTTGGCTGGGATCCTGTTTCAGGGTGACTGCAACTAGGAATACCACCTGACTTGTATGGTAGCATCCTTTGGGGAGGGGCAACATGACACCGCAGTTGCTGTTTGGCGATTACCTGCGAGGTTATGCGTAAGAGACATTTTCAAGAGAACGAAAATTCCGGACAAGCTCTCCAAAACGATTTGGCCATTAGACGATAATGTTGTGCCAAGTCCAGGTCAAAACAATTTCTCTTAACCTTTGTGAGACATGTTTGAACATATTCAATCATATTACTGACATGAATTGACACATGTTCAATTTTTTTGAATATGAAAAATTGTTACTGCAGCACAGCTAACATGCCGCCGTGACCGATTCACAATAATAACGGATTAAACCAAGCAGTTAAATCAGTGCTGCCGTTGCGCGTCAGATACGTTACGCGCTTGCACAATGCGCAATTAACTAAGCGGCCGGGGTCGTGCGTCTGAACCCGGCTTGCTGGATATTCTATACGACTGAAAAACCGTTCGGTTAATATCAGGCAGCTTTAATCTGGCTCGAACTCCAGAAGTACGAATACTTCTTGTCGACCTTGCTGCGTTCGATTTCGTTGCGGCCGAACATAGTAGACAGCGCCGCTCCAACCTGATTGATACTATGAGGGAAACCTTGATCGTTCAACTCTTTAACGATCTCGCCAATACCGTGGGGGTTATCAAAGAAACCATTTTCACGAAGTTGTTTGACACGCTCGCGGCATGAACCGCCCGACGCTGAGGTTGACCTGACGCGCTTTCGGGATGCCACAGCACCGGCGGACTTGGCAGAGGCAATGGCCTGGAGATTTTCCGGCAATCCGGTCTCTCCGTCGACATTCCCATCTTCGCCAAATTTTGATCGCTCCAAAATAGGCATAAGCTTGTCGAGATATGTTCTAACGAACTCATCTTCGCCTTCAAGCTCTATTGTGAGTGATTGTGTGTTAATTAGTACTTTCGCAGTCGACATTTCTATGTACCAGCTACCCCAAGTGTTTGACGTTAACATAAAACATATTAATTGATAAGCCAATGCTTCCAACGCATGGGACGGTTCACAAAAAGTCATATCTCTCAAACAGAGGATAAAATAAGGCGATTGACGGCTATCCTTCTTCAATCCGGAGCATGGCTGTGAGTAATGGCATCTGAATGACTATTCGCAGGGGACATCATCATGGACTTGGGCGATAAACTGAGGCGGCTTCGCGTCGCAGGCAACGTTACACAGCTGGAACTGTCATTGCGTCTGGGTATTTCACAACGGCATGTGAGCTTCATAGAAAGGGATCGCGCCCGGCCGAGTCAGGCTCTCCTAACAAAATGGCTGGCAGAACTCGATGCACCAGCTTCCGTGACGAACGCCATGCTGCTGTTGGCTGGCTACACCGCACTGCATTACAATCCGCAAGTGATGAAATCGCCATCTTTGAGAGGCATGCGGGGAGCAATCGAGGCGCACAGTCCGATGCCTGCGCACATCTTCTGCCCGGAATGGCATGTCATGGAAATCAATCACGGCGGACGCTGGTTATGCGGCGAGTTGATGCCCAACTACATAAACCGCATGGGCGAAGCAGCAGCACATCTCGATATGATTGATTGCCTGACTGCCGATGACGGACTGTTATCCCAGGTGCTGGACCCCATCTGCCCGGCACTCGCCTTTCTGAATCAGCTGCGCATGGAGGAATGGGTAACACCGGCCCTACGCCCGCGGATCGATCGTTTTGAAGAAAGCCTATGGAAGCGATTCAACATCTCGACGCAGCCGCGCACCAGTGAAGCGGTGGACACGCACCTGGTACTGCGTTTCAACAGCCGGTTCGGCCCCTTGTCATTCTTCACAATACAGACAGTTCCCGGCCTGCCGCAGGATGTCACGACATCGTCTCCAAGGGCAGAGCTATGGTTTGCGGATGATCGGAAAACCCGCGAGATCATTTATGCGAACTGCCCGCCTACTCCCGGTGAACAAGTTCAAGCAGGGTAAATCTGCTTGAACTTATAAGTCGCTGGCATGCCTGATCAGGCAGAGAGAGCCATATCGTTCTTTCTGGTATCTGCAGCCAAAAGGCTTACCATATTCATGGCCGAGCTGCGCATATTCTCCCAGGCAAATACCGAGTTGCTGGATCCTGCCGCTTCGTATTGCGCCCTCTCCTTCGTGCCTGCATAGGCAGGATCGAGCATCACCTGCGCACGCCGCAAGTGAAAGCTCAGTTCATCCTCAACGGTGCCCGATCCGGTCTGCATGCTGAAGTTGATCGGCTTCAATCCTTCGCGTGCAGTCGGGGTAATCTCCGCTGGCGTTGAACCACCCGTGGATGGCTGCAGCACTATCGGACGTGACGACGAAGTATTCCTGAGCGCGGGATCCGGGTCCAATGGCTGTTTGTCGGTGAAGGCCCAGGTCGACAATTCGACCAGTTTATCCAGATTGGACTTGTCCTTGCTCTTGTCCTTGCTGTCTGCCAGGAGAGAATCAATCAGGATATACAGCGGGACACCCAGGCTGGTTGCGATGCCGAGAGCGCGCATTCCTTCGTTCACGCCACTGGACATTTTCGGCCACCATGATGGCGGACGCTGGGCCACATACCACGTCAGCCCGCCGAGGGCCTGCAGGCCATAAAGTCCTGCCTTCAACCCGCCTTCAGGCATAGTCGCGGCAACACCGCCGAGCAACATGAAACCTGGCAGGCTGTACTTCCAGGCTGTCTTGTCGCTCTCGAAGTTCATGTCGTCTTTTTTAGTATCCAGTTCCTTTATCTTGGATTGCTTTTCCGGAGTCATCGGGCCTTTCGCCATCTTGATATCCGCAAGATTCTGCACGGCTTTGAGATATGCCGTCTGGATGAGAACAGCGGGCAGCGCACGCAGCAGATTGCCGCCGTCCTGGCCAACCCATTGGACCCAGTTCATGTCGCCCGAATGTTTGCTCAGCATGATTGCAGCCAAAGCATTCACTGGCGCAGCCAAGGCACCGGCTTTAAAGGCAAAACCAAGATGGGTTTCCGGGGACATTGAGCTGCTGACCAGCTTTTCAGCTTGCTTCCAGTCGATCGTACCTTCGTACTTGCTTTCTTTCCGCAAGAACTTTTCCTTGTCCTTGCCCGTCAAGTTTTCCGCTTTTTCCGTGTTGGTCTCATACTTGAATTTTTCAAGAAGTTTCCCGTAAAGAGCATCATAGGCTTTGCGGGCCTCTTCGGTACGGGCATAACTTTCGTAGGCTTGGCTGAAGGCAGCGGGATCCTCCGACATCAGATTCTGGATCTTCCGCTGCGCCACTGCTACGTCGTTAGGGTCAACAAACGTATCCACGTCGTAGTCGACCAGCTCATCCATTTTCTGGAGTGTCTTTTGTTCGGCAATACCGGGGCGCGGCAACTTGTCGGTGTTGGGATTGGGCAGAAGCGACAGGTCGCCTTCCGCAACGTTATCGCGTGCGGTTTTGTATGCCTTGCCCAGTACTGCGACTTCCTTGAGTGTACTGATAAGCGCTTCCCTCTGAGCCTCCGACGGCTTGGCGGTTCCTGTGATGCCGTTCTTTCGCAGCAAGCTTTCCGCCTTCTTGATGGCACGTGGTTCATTTCCGAGCATGGCGTGGCCAAAGGCCCGCTGCACCCCGTGATTGTTGGACCACCAGGCCAGTTTTGAACCGTTGGAGCGAACAGCGAGAATGACCGCGGATGAAGATCCACCGAGGACGGTGGAGACGCCCGAGAAGCCCAGCGTTTGCTTGAGCACGTGTCCTCCAGCATTCACACCGACAACGCCAGCTTTGATCGCCCCTGTATTGAGTTGCGGTGGTTTGCGCTCACCCATGATATCGAGGAACTCGCGTCTCTTTTCGTTCGCACCGCGACGCCGCCGCGCGTAGAGCAGTGCCGAGAGTTGCTCGTCGGTTTCCAGCTTGTCAGGGCTCACTGCTTTTGCCTGCCTGCGGCGCAGGCCCGCAATATCCGTGAGGCTCAACTGCGCAACGTCTTCGTCGGACAGTTTCCTGATTTCTTTGGGCTTGGTCAGGAGCGTAATGACGGGCTTGGAAGCACCATCCGGCGGCGCGGCTTTAGTCGTGCTGGCTGGCGGGCTTTCAGGGTTCGCGACAGTCTGTTTGGGTCCCGCAGTACCTTGGCTCCCTCCCTGTTTGGCAATTTCGAGCGCCGCCAGCTGCTCGTCGTTCAGGCCGTCTCGGACACGCTTTCGGATAGCACCAGCCTGATCAGGCGTCAGCCTTTCAAAGTCGCTCGGCTCCAGCCGGGCAACCTGCCCGGGAAGCAGAGATTCCATTTGTTCGGGCGTCGTGTGGGCAGTGATCTTCGGTTTGCTATACGAGATCGAACCGATGATATCGCTTGGATCGCTCCCGGCATGCAGGGGATTTGCATTGAGAGGATTGGCGAAGCCGGGAACATCGTACAGCGGTTGCGGCGATCCATCCCACAGGCCCGATACATGGCTATTGCCAACGTTTCCGATATCGCCGAAGGGATGTGCCACCGGATTGGCGTTCCCCTCCTCCGAACTGCCTTTGTTTGGTCGTGTCATCAAGAGACCGCGTACGCCGAATCCCGTTCCGACAACGCCCGTGGCAACGCCTGTAACCGCATTGAAAAGATCAAGCCCCTTCAGGTTGCCGGAGGCAATATCATGTACCGACACGACGGTCATGGGAACGCCGATACTGAGAGACGACCAATCCATTCCCCGTGCCGCACGGTTCAATTTCCCGCCATTGCTCATATACTCGGCGGCCTTCAAAGCCATGGGTGAATTCGACTTCAGAGCGCCCATACTGCCTCTGAATGCCTGTACTGCCGACATGTCCGAGATCGTACGGAACATGCCAAGGGTTCGCAATCCGCCTGCCGCCATCGGTATGAACGAACTGGCGGCAGATCCCACATTCATCCAGGATTCCTTGTCCCCCCATTCGCCGCCATGCTCGAGGTGATTGATCTGCCGGGCCACTGCCCTTCCGCCGAGATAAGCGCCGCCGCCCATGGCGATGGGCGCTGCAACAGGGGCAAAGGGCGGAATGAAGGATGCAACTGTTGCAACGGTGGTGATCGTTCCGACAACTGGATCTATTATCTTCTCTGCAACTGTAAAGTTGCGCGCACTGACAACTTCGAGCGGAATGGTTGAATCAGGCCCTTGCCGCATATCGAGACTGCGCGGAACGACAAGCTTTCCCCCTTCACCGAACTGGGTATTGTTATCCTGAAAGTCTTTCAGACTATCAAATTTCTTGCCGGTTACGTCGACATAATAGACCTTGCCGCCGCCTTCCTTGACAGCGATCAAAGCCGTCTGTTGTGCGCCCTGATCCTGATCGACATGGAACATCGGGACAATCTTGTACTGGACATCATCTCCGGCGATATCATGAATTTCTCCGGTGACTTTTCCCAGGGTTTCAGCATCCTGACCAGCGTTCAGGCCCAATGCCTTCGCAACCGTAGTGTCAAGTTCATCATCGGTCTTTATACCTTTGAAATCATTTGTATAACCGGCCTTGTAAAGATCGTTGAACTTGAGTTTATACTCGCCGAGGGCCTCGTCGCGGCGCTTGTCCAGATAGGCATATTCCGTATTCTTGCCATAGGAGTCGGAACCCTCGTCAACCATGAGTTTGATCGGTTGGGTCAAGGCAAAATTCAGACGATTGCGTGCGGCCTTGGCCTCGTCGCGGGCGCGCTCGGCTGATTGCTTCTGATTTGTGGCGGTATCCAGCGCAAGCTGAGCATTGGCAACCTCCGGATGCACCCACATCCATTGCCCGTTCATTTGAACACGAACCGGTTCTGTAGTTGTTCCCGATGGGCTGGTTCCTTTTTGACCGGGAGGCACAGAACCGGGTTTTGAACCGTCGGGCTGTCCGTTGCCAGGCTTTTCGGGAGTGCCCGCTCCGTACGTCGTAACAGCGTCGTCGCGTGCTTTTTTCAGGTCGGGAATGGCTTTGTCCAGATCCTTGATCTGAAGATCAAGATCGTTGATCTGGAGCTGTTTGATTTGTTCTCCGGCCGAAATAACCGTATTTTGGGCACTTCTGAGACCACCCAGGCCGCACTGCCCCTCAGGGCCGTCGAGCAGCGATTGCCATTGCTGGTTGAGTTCGCGATCTTTGAATTCGCCACGTACATTCTTGTCCGTACGGGCAAATGTGAGCTGGATGCGTTTCGTGCCACCATGCTCATAGGTCGTCTCGACATAAAGCTGATTGTCTTTTGGATCCTCGACAACCTTCTGTTCCGTTATCTTGCCGAGATAATCGCCACCATAGGTGCTGTTCTTTATGCTCCAGTCATAGCGATCAGGGTTCTTTTTGCGGTCTTCCGCTATTATTTTCTGCTTTATTCCCTGACCCTTTACTTGCAGGTCCGCCGCAGTCTTGTAGGCGTCGTGGTAGTTTTGATAAACTCCCGCGGCATCCACGTTCTTTCCCGCCTTTTCCTGTTGGGACAGTGCCTGATCAAGCAGTTGCTTGGCTTCCGTATTTTCCTTCGTACCAGGTTTTGTAGCGTCGAAATTCTCCTGCCTCATACCAACCAGATAATCAGCGAAGGCTTTGTCACCGTTGGCCGTATGCGTATTGGCTTTGGCAAACAGATCATTCACTTCGGCATTTTTGGCATTCCACTCAATCGAGGCCGTTTCCGGATCATAAGTTGATGATGGAGACGTAATAACCTGAGCATTTTTATCGACGGGCGGCGGCAGTTGCTCCTGCTTGGCAATCGCTTCGCCGGTAAGCCTTTCAGCCTCAGCATACTCCTTCGCCGTCGTACTGGCCGTTGTCACCTGCTTGTCAGTGGCAGCAAGCCGTTGCCGCGCTTCATCAAGTGTCCCTGTGCCTTCCGGGCGATCCCAGCGCAAATCATGCGGTGCCAAGGATTTATCAAGAATCTTCGCCGCGCCGTTCATCGCTGATTTATAAGCTGGATCAAGCGCGTAGACATTCAATTGGTCATTCGCCTGTTTGATCTTTGAAGAGGTTTCAATCAGCTTGGCGCCCGCAGTGTTTTCTGCGGCCATGGCCTTGGCGACCTCAGGATCAACCCAGAGTTCGCCAACCTGAACCCAGGCTTTACCCGATGGAGCTTTGGGTTGCGTGGGCGTGGTTGTTTGCCCTGCCCCGTATTTGTCGATTGCCGCCTTCGTCTCTTTGGCTTTGGCCTGAGCCGCTACATCGAGTTCCTGATAATTTTGCCCCAACAGCATGGCGTCGATGGTGGTCTTTACAACCTCACCTTCTTTCGCTTCTGCCGGATCGCTGCTCTTTGAATTGACATCGAACAAGGTCCTGGCAAGCGACGCTTCCGGCGTTTTGGGTTTTATGGCGATCTTTATACCGTCGGCATCCCGCAAGAGGGTCGCGGTGCCATCCGGCGCTGTGGTCAGCGTATAGCCATTGAATGAAAGCTTCTCCGTTTTACGGGTTTCATTACCGCTTTTCTCGGTGATGGTTTGCTTTAATCGCTTGTCCTTGTCGACAACGGTTTCTGTCACCTTGCCCGACTTGGGGTCCTCGACGCGGGTCGTGGTTTCGCCGGTCTTCGTATCGCTGACAGTGCGGCTGCTCGTACCGTCGCCATACTGAACTTGAGTCACTTCTTTCCCGTCGGCATCAGCAATCTTCGATGTTGTTCCACCATGCTGGTAATCTTCATAATACGTGGCAACAACCTTGCTGGTTCCCTTATCAATGATCTCGGTCGTCTTGACATCGCTGTTGGCATCTGTCGTCTTGATCTGCAGACCCGACGCCTCAATCCCAGCAGTCACATCCGAAGTTTTCATCTTGCGTTCCGCAGCAATCTGCTCGATCGATTTGCCGCCCTTTACGTCCTCCGCAATCAATTTGGGGTCAACGGCAGGTGCTGCATCCTTTTGTGTTGCAACAGCTTTCTTGAAATTAGTCTCTGCAGGATCGGCTATGGGGTCAATTTTGGGAATAACAAGAACGATGCCCGGTTCGATTGCCTGGTCCACGCGCAATCCATTGGCTTTGGCTATCGCCTGCCCGCCGTCGCGATGACCCAGTGACTTGGCAATTATCTGCGGTGTTTGACCCTTACTGGCCGTATAGGTGGGTTTTGCGGCTGCAGCTGCAGCTGCAATCGCGTTTTGCCTCATGATCTCAATATCGCGAAAGAATTTTGCAAACGAAATACCATCGGGACCAAACATGAAATCACCTTTGTCTCGGGCAAAGCCCAGTTGCTCTGCTTGGCGGCCGTGAAAGCTGGCCGCAGGATGCTCATTGTCGTTCATACATCATGTGATAAAATATTGTGAGTTGTTTGTGATAAAAGTCCGAGACTTTTTGATTACAAAACTTACAGCCGTTGCGGCATCGGTGCCCCTTCTCACAGAACTTCACATATTGGTTCAAACCCAGAAATTCCTGCCAAATAGCCGTTCTGCGTGCCATTGCAGGTGGTCGGGAACAGGTTCGTTGTCGAAGCTCGTGCCTTGTTCGGAATAGGTCTGCACACAACCAGTGGCTGTTTGCCTGAATGAAATTGTCACTGTGCCGAGATACACGAGCCTGTGACGGGATTTTATTGTGAGAACATAGGTTATGCGCTTCCCATCGACGATTTCCTCATAGCGCAGTTTTGCGCGATACCATCTGCCTTCCGGTGTTCCGAAGCCAAAGATAGTCTCGCCATCAACGCGGAAATCAAAGGCGACATAGGAAAACAGATTACCCGCCCGATCCCGCCGCAAATGCAGATCGATGGGACGGGTCCATGTATCGAAAGCCGCCTGCGCGGAGATATTCAGACGCCTTTCAAAGACAGCTGTCCCACGCTTTATCGCCCGCACCGGCACGTCCTCCGGATTCTTGTGATCAAAGTTTGCTTTGAGGCTGGCCATCCTAAACAAGATGCAACTTCGCAGGATCGAGAGTGATATTGACCTCGGTTCTGTCCGGGTGCCGGATCGACGCTGTATACTCGACATAGAACAGTCGGCCGATGGGCGTTTCGATACTGTACAGGACACGATCACCCAAAAAGGCGGCCGACGTGATCATGCTGGGTATGCCTTCGTCTGCATTCGCTGAGAAGGAAATCGCAGCCGGGCGAATAACCAGTGTGGCTTCCCCCGGCGATACCTCGCTCTTGGGTACGGCAAATGTGTAGTTGCTGATCTCGGCAATTCTGCTGCCGTCAGCAGCGATCGCGGCCACACAGGGGATGAGATTGGCCTCGCCGATGAAACTGGCAATGAATGCCGATTTCGGGCTGTGATACAGGTCTGCCGGAGAACCCGCCTGCGCAATCCTGCCCTGCTCCATGACAATGATGCGATCCGACACCGCCATCGCTTCCTCCTGGTCATGGGTGACATAAACGGTAGTAACGCCTATCCTTTGCTGCAGGGCGCGGATCTCCTCGCGCACATACCGCCTCAGTTTCGCATCCAGGTTGGACAATGGCTCGTCCAGCAACAATACCTCTGGTTCAAGTACAATCGCCCGGGCAAGAGCAACACGCTGTTGCTGCCCCCCGGACAATTCACTGGGCAGACGCGCTCCAAAACCGGCAAGCCCCACCATCGACAGTGCATCTTCAGCCTTTTCCCTTGCTTGAGAGATTTTCGTTCCACTCATACGCAGGCCGTAGGCAACATTGTCCAGCACCGTCAGATGAGGAAACAAGGCATAAGACTGGAACACCATGGAGACGTTCCGGTACGTCGCCGGCAGCCTGGAAACGTCCGTTCCACCGATCGATATTGTTCCCGTGCTTGGTAATTCCAGACCAGCGATCATGCGCAATGTTGTCGTCTTGCCGCAACCACTCGGACCAAGCAGCGTCACCAGTTCACCATGTTCGATCTCAAGGTCGACGCCATCGACGGCGTGCACCGCGCCGTACTTTTTGACGACGTCCTTGAAAACAATACTGCCACGAACATCATTCAGACTGATGTTGGTCTGTTCGGTGGCTTGCCAGTTTGTATCCAACTTCATTTTTCTGTCCTCGTTCAGTTCAGTTAGGCGACAACGGGACGAGACAATTGCTGCCCAATCCTGTCTTCCCGGCGCAGGCGCGTCTTTCCGAATGCAACCTGAAGAATTGTGACCACCACCAGCATGACAACGATGAGCACCGTGGAATAGGCGATCGCCAGACCGTAGCTGCCGTTTTCGACCAGTCCGATAATGTAGGCTGTTGCCATGTTGTGATCGGTTCCGACCAGAAAGATGACCGCACTGACGGATGTGATGGCTCGGATGAAGCTGTAAGCGATGGCGGAAATGATGGCTGGACGCATGAGGGGTAGCACCACGTGCCTCAAGGTCTTGAAGCTGTTGGCACCGAGGGTCAGCGATGCTTCGTCCAGACTGTTGTCGAGCTGCTTCATGGCGGCTACACCGCCGCGAACACCAACCGGCATATTGCGGAATATGAAACACAGAACGAGTATCGTACCGGTGCCTGTGAGCTCGATCGGTGCATTGTTGAAGGCGAGAATGTAGCTGACGCCGACGACCGTTCCCGGAACGGCAAAGCTGAGCATAGTGAGAAATTCAAATGTGCTTCGGCCGGCAAATTTTTGCCGTACGAGAAGCCACGCGGTCAGAAGACCAAGCCCGGCCGTAAGCGGAGCGGCAATGGCGGAGATACTGATGGTGGTCCAGAATGAGTCCCACGCTGCGCCCTTCCACCAGATACCGCCATCGGACCAGCCGATTTCGAACGCTTCCCTGTAATGCGCCAGCGTCAGGGTGTGATCCTGGCCCCACAGCTTGACGACACTACCATAGAATACCATCACATAGATGAGGGTTGTGAAGCACATCCATGGCAGGGTGAGACCATAAACAACAATCTTATGGTTACGCGACAGCATGCTGTTTGCACCATTATCGGCCTTGCCTGTGATGGTTGTGAAATCTGTGCGTCCGAGCCATCTTTTCTGGATCATGAAGACGGTCAGAGTGAGCGCCAGCAGGATAAGCGAGAGAACGGCTGCGCGCATCATGTTGGCCTGCGCACCAACAATGGCGAAATAGATCTCGGTCGACAGCACATTGTCTGCGCCGCCAAGCACCACGGGATTGCCGAAATCCGCGAGGCTTTCGATAAAGGCCAGCAGGAAGGCATTGGCTATACCCGGCTTCATCAGCGGCAGGGATACCGTGCGCAAGGTTGACGACAGATCCGCACGCAATGTCTGCGACGCCTCCTCCAGCGATGGACTGATGCCTTGCACGACACCCGTCAGCACCAGAAAGGCAATGGGGGTGAATGCCAGTGTCTGACCAAGCCATATTCCCCAAAGCCCATACAGCCAGCGGCTGGCCTCGAGCCCCAGAAGACCGGATATGGTATCGGTGACGAAGCCAGCGCGGCCAAACAACAGGATCAACGCCAAGCCGATGACGAATGGCGGGGTAATAATGGGCAAGACAGCCAGCGCACGCAGAAGCGGTTTTCCCGGAAAGCGTGTGCGGCTCATCAGGAGCGCGAATGCCAGTCCAAGTATGGTTGTGCTCGTAGCAGTGAGCAGACCCAGAATGATGGAGTTGACCGCCACACCGCAACGCGATTTGCCCAGGAGGCAACCAATGCTCCAGATGTCTCCGCCGGTCGCGATGCGGAAAGCGCCAAGCACGCTGAACGAGCCTTGCTTGTCCACGAATGCCTGAACCAGGATCTGCGCGATCGGATAGAACACAAAGAGCAAAATCAGGGCGCATACGAAGGCAATGGACGAGACGACGAAGGCATCTCGATTGCCGCTGCCGAGGCGAGACCAGAGATTTGTGACGGACAGGAAGAGTGTGGTGATAACCAGCGTCGAGCCGTATCCGAATGAACGTATCGGGCTTCCGCCTGTCTTGATGTGAAGCACAATCGCGCACAGGGCAAAGATCGCCGCAGCCATGGAAAGCACGGATAGCCGGCGGGATAGACGGACTGACGATCCCGCGAAAATCAGCACCAGAAATGCGATTGCCGGAATTGCCATCGTTGCATCCCGGAAGACCAGCATGCGAAGCAATCCTGACGCCCCTGCTTCCGACAGAAGACCGCCGGCTTCGATCCAGTCAGGTTCGAATATGCCGTAGTCGACGCCATACCAGGGAAGCAGGCAATAGGCTGCCAGACCCAACATTGCGATGAGTTGAAATGAGCGATTCATGATGTCTGTCTTGAGATCGGATCCTCGCCGCAACGAGGATCACAGGTGTCACAGTACCAAGGCAAAACCCCGGGCGACTTGGCTTATTGAGAGTCCGCTGCTTTGATCTCGGTGGCAAAGCGGGCGAGCAGTCTGTTTCGTGTGTCTGAAGCGCCGTAAATCGCGAAGTCGTAGTCAATCAACTTCAGGGATGAGATATCAGGAGCGCCGTCAGGTACCTCGGATTTGGCGTTCGAAGGCACCTGGTTCTGGCCAGCTTTCTTGCCCGTAGCCTGACCTTCCGGACTTAGGGCATAATCGACAAAAGCCTTCGCGCTCTCGAGATTTCTTGCGCCTTTCACAATGCTCACGGCGCCGATCTCGTAACCAGTGCCCTCGCATGGCGCGACGATCTCCAGGGGGAAACCTGCCTGTTTCAAAGTGACTGCATCATGCATGAATGCGATGCCAATCAGGGTTTCGCCGCGGGCCGCTGCCTTAACAGGTGCGGATCCGGATTTCGTATAGCTGTTGATGTTGGCGTCGAGTGTCTTGAAGTACTTGAAGCTCTCGTCTTCGCCAAAGAGTTGGACCAATGTTGCCAGAGCTGTGTACGCGGTGCCTGAAGAAGCCGGGTTGGCAATCTGGATTTCCCCCCGATAGGCTGCGTTGGTCAAATCCTTCCAGCAGCTCGGCGCTGGCAGGCCCTTCTTGCGCAGAATATCCGCATTGTAGGCGAAACCAAGCGCACCGGCATAGATGCCTGACGCCCGCCCCTTGGATATTTCCTCGAAATTGTTGGCCCACCCCAGAAGATCCGGCTTGTTGGGAGAAACATATTTTTCCAGCAGATCTTCCTCGGCGGCCTGCAGTTGCAGATCTCCGGTGCCGCCCCACCACACGTCAACTTTCGGATTGTCTTTTTCGGCGCGAAGCTGGGCGAGAATTTCGCCGGTACTTTTCCGGACCATCGAAACGCGTGTGCCGGACTTCTGTTCAAAGCTCGTCTTCATTTCGGCACACCAGCGTTCATCCGCGCCGCACAACACGCTCAACCGTTCAGCTGAAAGCGCACTGCCTGTTGCCACGAAAAAGATTGCGGCTGTGAAAAGAAGCTTTTTCATCCCATTCCTCCCAGAAATTCCGTGAACATCGAAGCACTCACATGCTTTCACATAAGAGAGTAATGGAGACATCCGCAATCTTCATTTGATTGCGTACATGACATCACACCGCGTATTTCCTTTCAATTGTTACAATCCGTCGACACAAAGCATCATCATTGTCTAGCTGACAAAGTTCACTATTCATATTAGAACACAGCCTGTGAGTATGACCTAACAGGGAGGGCCTGTTTTTGAACGCTTCATCGGTTCGAATTCTGATTGTCGAAGACGATCCAGATATGTCCGAGGTCATTGCTGACCTGGTGGAATCGGAAGGGTGGGAAGCCATACCTGTCTTCTCCGCCGAGGCGGCCTTAGAGAGAATCGACGACACGTCAATATCCCTGCTTCTGGTGGATCATAACCTGCCCGGCATTTCGGGCCGTTCGCTGGCACAGCGTTTTCGCCGGGATACCGACAAGGGAATCATCATGGTGACTGCAGCAGGCAGCTCCGTTGACCGCGTACTCGGACTGGAGACAGCCGCTGATGATTATGTCGTCAAGCCATTCGAACCCATTGAACTCGCAGCGCGCATCAAAGCCGTCCTGCGCAGGTCCGTGATGGCAAATCGTCTGCCGGAGCAGCCCGAAAGAAACGAGAATGCCAAAGCCCTGAAAATAGGTGATTGGCTGATCGATCTCGAGGCACGGCTTGCCTACTCCACAACCAACCCTTTGGCGACCCTGACAAACTCCGAATTCTCGCTGCTGGAAATTCTTGCGGCAAAACCCGGAACCCCCATTGATCGCGTCGAAATCCTGCGCCGGCTCGGTTCGGACGGACGACTCTATATCGATCGCAACATTGATGTTCTGGTGCTGCGGTTGCGGCGCAAGATCGAGCGCAATCCATCCATGCCGAAGCACATCAAAACCAATCGCGGAAAGGGCTATATGCTTGTTCTTGATGCGGAACAGGCTGCACAGTGATTGCCGACCGCTTCCTCAATTCCATAGCCTTTCGTATCCCTCTCGCCATAGGCTTCATATGTACGCTCGTTCTGCTGTTGTCTCTCATGGCGGTGAAAAGCCTGACAGACGCCAAGACGCAGATGACGTCCTATGGCGTGCAGACTTATGCCGATCTTGCCGTAGCCTCCAATATTTCACGGCAGGCATCAGCTCTCCTTTCGTCAGCACCCTTCATACTCAACACGACGTCGCCCTACCGGCTTTCCGATGAGAGCCTATCCATCGCCGAACAGATTGATACTCTCAGCGGGTATATTTCACGTAACGGTGCATCAGCCCGGATCACCCCCGCACCCGGTACAACCGAACTGGTCGACGCACTGGGACTGGTCCGCGAAACCACACTGAAACTTGCCGATGCCGCAGAAGAAGCGCAGGTATACAAGGACAAGATCGCGCGCAGCATCGAGACCATCCGGCACTTTGACGGCACGGGACCTGAACCGGACTCGCAGCTTCGACAATTCGCACTGAATGCGGCCTCGGCCGACAGTCTGTTCAGTCTCGGCGAGATGCGTCGATCCTATGTGCGTCGCTCCGCGGCGATCCGCGCAGCAGCCATCGGCGAACAGCGGCTCTCCTCTGTGCAATACAGTATCTACGAGCAGATTTTCCAAATGCGCGAGATCTATCTGCGCCGCTTCATCGAGGTGCGCAGCATTCTGAGCGATATGCGGAAGGCTTCGCAAAAGCTCGCGTCCGGACTGGAACAACAGAGCCAGTTGCTCCGCAGCGACTTCAATGCGGGTGTTGCCGCGGTATCCAACAATCTGGACAGTATACGAACCTTTGTGCTCGCAACGGTCCTCCTCGTGATCATACTATGCGTTGTGACCGTCTATTACTCGATCAGCCGGGTATCAGCCGGCATCGCCCGTATTTCAGATGCACTGAACCAATTGGCCAGAGGCGAAAAAGATGTTCGCCTGCCGTTGGTGGGGACAAACGAGACGGAGCTGCAGGATCTTATCCGGGCATTCAATGCTTTCAAAGGCAGTGTGGAGCGGTTCAATCATCTCCATATCAGGGCAACACGGGCAGCTCGTACAATCCGCTGGACATTCCGCAGCATGAATGAGGGTATTGCCCTGTTTGACGCGAACGGAAAGGCCATGGCCATGAACCGGCGCCTCGTCGAGTTTGCCGGTGCCGGGGCAACTGTCCGTACCTGGAGTCTGCAACAGCTGGCTTCGGCGTTCACCGTGCCCGCCAATGGCAATCCGCCTGATAACAATGGTCCGGCGAGTCTCGCACGAATCCGCAAGAACAACAGACTTCTTGAAGTCTCCCGGACCGATCAGCCCGGCGATCGTTCGATCCTCGTCGTACGCGATATCACCGAACAGGAAACCCAGGAACAGGAAATCCAGCGGGCGAAAAAACTGGATGGTATGGTTCGCCTGAGCCACCAACTCAGCCATGAACTCGGCAACATGATCGGCATTGTCGTGGGCAGTGTTGGAATGCTGGAAAAGATGGGCACGCTTTCCCAGGCCCAAATGCGCAATGTCGCCCGCATCCGCAAAGCTTCCGAGCGCGGCAAGGAACTGGTCGAAGGCATGCTTTCCTTTGCCAGTAAACAGCACAACAGCCCTGTTCGCTGCGATCTGCGCAGAACTTTGACCGGCATCGAGGATGTCCTGCATGTCATAGTTGGGCCGAATATCAAACTCACCATATTCGCGCCCGAAAGCCTGCCTGACGTGTCGCTTGATCCAGCGCTGTTTGAGCAGGCGATCGTCAATATTTGCCGGAACTCGGCAGCAGCCATGCCCGATGGCGGTATGATCAGGATCACGCTTGAACGTTTTGTGGATCGCGTGCGCGTTATCGTTTCCGATACGGGTAGCGGTATTCCCCCGGAACTCGTCGACCGTGTATTCGAACCTTACTTCACCACCCGAAGATCATCCGGCGGGACGGGGCTTGGATTGGCAATCGTCTATGGTTTCGTGCGTCAGGCGGGCGGTGAGATCACGCTGACGTCTTCTATTGACGTCGGCACCACGATTACCATGTCGTTCCTTGAGATTGTCTGACGTGCAGACGCTCAAGAGAGCAGCGCTACGAAAACCTGACGCGTAATGCAGTGATGCTCACGGCGTGGACTGATGATAACGGCCAGGCAGGTCATATCCATTCTCAAAGGCCCAAAGCCCTATAGCAGTAATGCTGTATGGATATGGCGGATTTTCAAAGGACTGCTGTCCGATTGAGTCTGGAACCGGAATTACAGGCGGTAAATTCGCCTGCGGGTTTCTTTTGACGGCACCCGGCGCGCGCTGCAGGTTGAACCGGAAATCATTCGGTGCCGTGAGGGCGTAGCCTTTCCCGTCCGGTTTCATAGGAACTCCAATCACGAATTGAAGCAGCTTCATCGCACGATCTGTTGGAAGCGCGTTTATGTAATTAACGAGTTCAACCGGCGAGCACTGACACCATTGTTGCGCAAAGGCCTCAATCCGCGCCGGGGCATCCTTTGCCTTGGTGAGCCGTTCGGCAATTTTGGGCTGGATATCCGCCCCTTTCAGATAGGCTTCAACATTTGTCTGACGCGCGTCCTCGGCTTTCCATTCGCCATATATGGTGTTTGCAGCGCCGGCCAATGCTCCGATGACCATGGCCACGGGCCCGACCCATGGGCCCCGAGCAAATACGAACAGCCCGTCGGCAATTGTCTGTGCTCCAAAAATGGCAGCATGCGGCAAGTCACCGTTGACAACGTTGGATATCGAATAGGCGGCGTCCATAAAGAACCAGCCTTTTGCGCTGACACCCCCCCATTTTACCCAACCTTCGTTCTCGGCTCGAACAAACTGGCTCATCGAGTCCAGTGTGCCCCCGCCAAACTTGTTGCGATTCAGGTTTATGAGCATCTGGGTGACACCGCCCAAAGCTTCGGCACCATGGGTAGCCACCGTGGTCGAGAAGGCCATGCCATAGGCATTGCTCCAGAAGTCATCGAACTGAAACATCGCATTGACGTGGAAACCGGCCAGTACGGTTTTTGAGAGACGGTTTGTCAGACCAAACCCGGTATCCGATGGAACCGATTGTACCGGCTTCATGCCCCGTGATTCAGCCGTCCCTCCTGCTGGAGGATATTTCTGGTTGGGCGGAAGATCATACCGCGCGAGGCTGTTTACATCGGTGTTCTTCCGCATGGCATTTTCAATGAAGGATGTTGTCATATCCAGGTTCGCGCGTACAGCATACCAAGGTGGCGTGCCCAGTGCTGGGGTCCTAGGAAGGCCATTGTCATTGGCAACAAGGTTCACAAGTGCATCCGCGCCAAGCTCAAGTGCTTTGCTCAGATAACGCGCTTCGTTGTCATTTGCACCGGGCTTTGCCAGAGCGTCCTGGACTTTGCTGAAACCCTTCTGCCCTGCCATAACAGGCTGGAGGTTGGAAGCGGACGCCTGTGCCGACCAGAGCATGTGCCCGCTGCGGCGATATTCCGTCAGACTTTCGTCGAACTTCTTCGCCAGATCCGGCGATGCCTTTCGCGCTGCCATCATCGCATCGGTTTGTTTTGCCGGGTCTATGAGCTTGGCCGGGCCGTCGGCAAGAGAGGCAAATGGTTCTCGTGCCCTTGAAAAGGCCGCCCCGGCATCAAGGGCGTGCTTGCGCAGGCTTTCGACGCTGTTGGTCAAGGATGACTCAACGTTTTCCGCGTAGGCTCCACGGCCCTGTTTCGCGAGCTCGGAACTGACAATGTGGAACAGCCCATGTTGGCCGGATTGCGAGGCGGACCATTGAATGGTCTTTGTCACGTCATGCAGGGGAAACTCGGATTGAGCGAACTTCATCTCATCGGCATCGGGTAGTGCACGCGCCAGCGAACCGGCAAAATGCTGAAGGACAGGCAAGTTCGCATCCGGATTGAGCGTGAGTGGTTCATAAGCGGCGGCCAGATCACCCATGACCACCGCAACAGTATTGTCACCTTTCATGTCGCGATCCGCACGAGCCGTTTTAAGGAACGGCTCGTCAATCAGAGTCTCAGGCGGGAGCCTGGTTGGGAGACTGGTGACGGTTGGATTTGTATCCTTCTCGCGAAACTCCCGGCCCAGATCAACCGCAATCCGGTCCATGGTTGGGGCAGCTCTTTCAAGCACTTTGGCTGCCATATCGCCGGGATAGCTTTCCACCGTATTGCGCGCTTGGAACGCCGCCGCAGGCGCACCGCCTGTTGCGTAAGCATCAGCTATGCCTTTCGCGGCATCGCCGATCAGAACCTTGTCGGTGACTGCTTCGATCGCCGAGCGAAAATGCGCGTCATCCGGGCCATAGGTAACGAGTGTCGCAAGATGATTGACAACGATATCCTTGAAGGCACCAGCATCCTTGCCCTTTTTCAATCCATCAACTTGTCCGCTGATCGTATCACTCACCGCAGTCCAGGCGCTCGCGGCATCCTGTTGCGCGGAATTGGCTTCCGCTTTAAGATTCTCACCGGCGCTAACCCGTTTGTTCAGAGCGTCCGCCTTGCCTTGCAGTGTCTGCGCGTTCTGGGCCTTCGACAGGACCGCATCAAAATTCTCGTGTGTGCGACCGCTGGACTTGAGATTGGCTTCTACGAGCGCTTTGGCACCATCCACCGCAGACGACAGACGGGCAGAATCCGGAGCACGCTGCTTGATCTGCTCTACAGCTTCATCAAGCGCTTCCTGCGGTGTTGCCCCGTTCCGTGTCACGTAGGCGAGTTCGTTCACGACCTGCTGCTGAACCCCTTGCCAAGCTTCTTCGCGCATAGCCTGGGCAGGTGCGGTCTTTGGCAGCTTCTCAATACCCTCAAGACTGAGCCGCTGCTGTTCCATCGCATCTTGCCTGACTGAATCCACCAAGACGAGATTCAGCCCCACCGGGACGTGGTTGGCATCCCTGATATCATTGTTCTTCGTGATGCTCTCGACAGAAATATGCGCCTCTTGCGCAATCGTGATCAGGCTTTCACCTGGATTCACGATGTGTGTCGTTTGGCCCGTTGGCGTTGTTGCAGGATCGACGGGCGGCCGTCCGGCTTTGGCTTTCTTCAATTGGTCATCAAATTTCGCAACAACCACAGGAGGAGATGGTTTGACCTGTGAGGATGGGGCGAAAAACACTCTGCCGTTTCCATCGTCAATCTTTGGCATTGTTACCTCCCGTTGAGACTGCAAAGGTATCCTGTGAAATCCGGACGCGAATGCCCGTACGATACGGGCCACGGACCATCCTGTTTCTTCACTAAGTGGATTTCACAAATACTCACAAAGCCTATTATGAACATTTTGTGAAATATAAAATCTTATAATATGAAATCGAAGGAGAGACAGTCTTAAAACAGGCCCAATAAGAGAGAGAATCTCTGAAGCCACAGCGCGCGCGCCCACAAGGGAGCGTTGGTGGACACAGCAACGGATAAACGAGAGAAGTCGAACACGCAGGGAAGCCTGGACCGCCGATACCGTCTTAATGGGAGAAGATCATGGGATTGCTTGATTGGATTAGCGGCGCCAAGGCGCCCAAAGCAGGTGTTGCACCCGTTGCAACATCAGACCTGCTGGCGGCACTTCTCACCATCAACCGCACATCCGCACCATTCATTATCCGTAAGGATAATTCAGGCTCGACCGACTTGATTGCCGAATGGAAAATCGTCGACGCGGGCTGGTATGAAATATTCGGCCGCGCGCACCTGACCAAGGTCGCACGGGTTCTGATGCGCTTTGACGAGGCACAAAAGGAAGTACGGTCGTGTGATGAAATGTGGACGGTGGAATGGCATGCCGGTATACCCAACCTTAGCGCATCCGCCGAATACTTTCGCGGCCAGCAAACGTCGATTGAGTTTGGCACTGGCTATGCATTCACGGAAGAGCTGCAATATGGGCAGGTTTACAACTATCGCTTCTCGACAAAGGAACTGAAGTCGCCCTTGCAGGAGGTTGTTTCCGAGCATGGCTGGCGCTGGCGCCCCGTTGCCTTTGGCAAGCTGTAACGGCTTATTTGAAAACTTGTCTACCGTCCGTTCATCGCTCCTGCATTGCCTGTGAGGACACTTCCGCGAGGGGTGAGAAGAGATATTCGATAATGCGACGCTTTCCCGTTCTGACCTCGACGGTGACAGACATTCCCGGCGACAGCGGCATGAGTTTGCCGTCGACCTTGATGGTCGTCACGTCAGGCTGAATGGTCACGGGGAAGACAAGGTTCTGCATGCGCTGGACATTGCCGATAGGGATGGTGCTCTGCAGTTCCTTGGCAGCTGCGCCTTCCAGCGCCTGTGCATCGGGTTCCGGGATGGCGTCCGTGGCAACACGGGTGACCTTGCCTTCAATGATACCAAAGCGGGTGAACGGAAACGCCTCGACCTTAATGACCGCCGGCTGGCCGGCGGCGACAAAGCCGATATCACGATTGGGCAGGTAAGCTTCTATCTCCAGCGTTGAATTGCTTGGCACAATGCGCATCAACTCGGTTCCGGCGGAGACAACCTGCCCCACAGTGGTGATAGCCGATGTCTGGACGATACCATCAATCGGGCTGGTAATGGTCATGGCCTGTGACCGTTTGCTGGCCTTGATCAATTGCTGTTCGAGTTCATCAACCCGGCGCGAGGCCTCGGACAGTTTCTGCACATTGTCCGCAATGAAACCGTTCACCAGCTTTGCCGCCTCACTCAACGCGACGTTGAGCGCGGCACGTGCCGCCGCAAGCTGACCGGTTTGGGTGACGAGGCTGGCTTCAGCCTCCTGCTGTGATTGCAGGGCGTCGATAACCTGCGCGCGCGAGCCGGCGGCCGTTGGAATGAGATCCGTACGCATGGAGACCCGTTCGGTCAGGGTCTTGACCAATGCCTTCTGTGCCGTGATCGTTTCTGTCAGGCTGTCGATCTCGGTTTGCCGCTGCTTGGCGGTGGCCGCGAGATTATCGAGCGATGATCGCAGCTGCAATGTATCGGCCCGGTAAATCAATTGCTCCCGATGACGGATGGCGGCGGAAATACCATCGGCAAAGGCCACGGATTGATCCGTCACTGGTTCAGCATTGCGCAATCCGTTCTTCTGCCAGTCGGCAACGGTACCAAGCACGGCTTCGCGGCGTGCAACTTCGGCGCGATACGCCTGAAGACTGATCGCAAGCGCGGTTTCCTCCGATTTGATCTGCGTGTCATCGAGCTCAACAAGTACATCGCCCGCCTTGACCGCCATGCCGTTCGTGACGGGCACGGCCTTCGTTCGTCCTACTTCGATCGACTGGATCACTTTGACCCGGCCCGTTGGCTGAACCTTGCCCTGCGCGGTTGCCATAATGTCGAAGGTGCCAAAGTAACTCCACAGGAGGGCACTTGTGGCGAGGATGCAGATAAACCAGATGAAGGCCGTTCTGATCGGTGACGCTGGCGTCTCCAGTATTTCCAGCGCTGCCGGCAGAAATTCATTATCGGCACGCTGCCGCCGGATTTTCTTCAGCATATCCTTCGTGATCTTTTCCGGCCTGACCTGGTCCGGATTCATGGGCGCATTCATGTGTTGTTGCTCCCCGATTGGAGATGCCACAGATGCGCATAAAGGCCGTTTTCCTTGGCGATGAGCGTCTCGTGCGTGCCCTCCTCCACAATGCGTCCATCCTTCATACCGATAATGCGGTTGCAGTAACGAACGGTGGCGAGGCGATGTGCAATGATGATGACAGTTCTGCCACGCACGATCTCGCGCATATTGGCAAGAATGATGCGCTCGCTCTCATAATCGAGCGCACTCGTTGCTTCATCGAGGATAAGGATCGGCGGATTGGTGGCGAGTGCCCGCGCGATGGCCAGACGCTGGCGCTGACCGCCGGACAGGTTGGCACCGCGTTCCTCGATCAGCGTATCATAGCCGCGCGGCAGCTTGGAGATGAACTCCTCCGCACCCGACAGCTTTGCCATGCGCATGGCGCCTTCGCGCGACATGGCAGGGGCAGCAAGCACGATATTGTCATGGATCGTGCGGTTGAACAGCATGTTCTCCTGAAGAACCACGCCAATACTGGCCCGTAGCCAGGCCGGATCAACCTGGGCAATATCCTGTCCGTCAATGAACACCTGACCATTGCCAGGGATATAAAACCGCTGCACGAGTTTGGTCAGCGTCGACTTGCCGGAGCCCGATGGCCCGACAATACCGATGACTTCGCCGGGGCGGATGCTGAGGCTGATGTCCTTGAGAACATCCTGCGCGTCGGGGGAATAGCGGAAATTAACCGACTTGAACTCGATGGCGCCCTTGGGAACAGGCAGGCTGACGGCGATCGCGGGACGCGGCTCCTGCGGTGCATTCAGAATATCAGCGAGCCTCGATATGGATACCTGCACTTGCTGGAAATCCTGCCAGAGTTGCGACAGGCGCAAGATCGGTTGCGCCACCTGCCCCGCGATCATGTTAAATGCGACGAGCGCTCCGACCGAGAGTTCGCCGTTGATCACCGCTTGTGCTCCGAAGAGGAGGAGTGCCGCGCTTGTGACCTTGCTGACATACTGAATGGCATTCTGGCCTTTGGCCGCCAGCATGGTTGCGGCAAATGACGAGCGCACATAGGAAGCAAGGCGCTCTTCCCATTGCGCAGCGACAACCGGTTCCACAGCTGCGGCTTTCAGCGTTTGCACGCCAACCACCGTTTCCACCAGCAATTGCTGACTGTAGGCACCACGATCGAACTTCTCGTCAATCCGCTCTTTAAGGAACGGGCGAATAAGAAAGCCGATGGCAAGGTAGAACGGAATGGATGCAACGACGATCCAGGCGAGTTTGGCCGAATAGGCAAAGAGAACCACGATAAAGACAATCGTGAAGATCAGATCAAGCCCGGAAAACAGCCCCTGCCCGGTCAGAAAGTTGCGGATGGTCTCAAGCTCGCGCACACGCGCCACGGTCTGACCTGCAGCCCGCGTCTCGAAATAACTAAGCGGCAGGTTGAGAAGATGGCGGAACAACCGCCTTCCCAGTTCCACATCAATACGATTGGTCGTGTGGGACAAAGCATAGGTCCGCAGATATTGCAGGATCACATCGAAGAGACCGATAGCTGCAAGGCCAATCACCAGAACGATGAGTGTTGAATAGCTGCGATGCGCCAGCACCTTGTCGACTACAACCTGGAAGAACAGCGGCGTGACGAGGGCAAACAGCTGGACGAAGAGCGATGCCAGAAGCACATGGCCAAAGACGCGGCGATAGCGCCAGAGTGAAGGCAGGAACCAGCGAAAGCCAAAATTCTCACGCGAGACGCCGGCCCCGGCGAAACGCCGCTGCACCAGGATAAACTTGCCTGCTGTCAAAAGCAGTAATTCGGCAACCGGTATCTCACGGGATGTAAACCCGAGTGGATTGACGATGCGGCACATCCCTTCCGCATTCACCCCGCCGAAAATGGCGAAGGTCCCATCATCAAGACATGCCATCGCCGGAACGGGCAGCGTTGCAAGCCGCTTCATATCGGCCACTTTTACAATGCGTGCTTTCAGACCGATGGAGCCGGCCGCCCGCAGAACATCCTCAGCCCCAGCCAGTCCCTTGAGCGCATATTCCCGCGCAAGCGTCTCGGGCCGCGTGGCAATCCGATAATAGCCGGCAATGGCGGCCAATGCCGACAAACCGCTGTCAGGAGCTTGCCCGCCAAAGACATTCCCCCCCTTGGATTCTGTGCCGGAGCTGGCATTATCCATGACGGAACCATCGCGTGCTCGTGAAATACATGATTATGATTGCCCCCCACAACCAGCTGCCTCAACGGCAATAATATTCATCTCCGCGCAAAGACGCGTCACGTTCTGAAAGAACTTTTGCTGCCACGGTCATCTTTTTGAAGCTACGGTTGGCATCGAAAATTATCTTTAAAGCTCTAACGAGGCCCGAGGAGTTTATCAATAGTCCCGGGCCTCGCAGATATCAGCCGCTCAAATCATGCAGCAGCCAAGACCCTGGAGGTACCTGGTGCATCATTGACGAAGTGGAAACTGTCCGTGTGTGAGCTCGCGAATTGCTTGAACGCGTTCAGATCGTTCCATCCTGCCAACTGGACGCTGCTGCTGCCGTCCTTGAGCAGAACATTACCATCCTGAAGCACCGCACTGTTCAACAGTTCATCCAGGTTGCCGAAGATGCTTGTGCTGAATTCAAGCACATCCTGCTCACCGGTATAGATGTTGAAATCGCTGATGAGGTCATTTCCGAACCCGATGGCATTGAAGTCGAAGATATCGTTGCCGTATCCTCCCACCAATGTGTCATTGCCGGCACCACCGTCGAGTTTGTCGTTTCCGTCCCGCCCAAACAGCGTATCGTTGCCTTTACCACCATTGAGCGTGTCGTTACCGGCAACACCAATATGCGGCATAGTTGGCACGGGCGGAGCAACCGATACATTGATTTCATACGGAATTTGCGACGGAACAGAGTTTGGATCGTCATAATTTCCAACGACGATGTAATAAGTTCCTGTCGTTCCAACTGTATAGGTCAATGCAGAGTCGGTACGGTTGACCGAGCCGGGATCCCCGCCTCCATCGTCATTGGAAGCAACTTCGACGCCGGCACCGCCATTATCCTGCATCAGCCTGATATAACTGTCGAATGTGCCTACCGTATGGTCGATGTCGAGCGTGATAATGGATCCCGCATTCAACGTCACCTTGTAGTACCCGGCAGCACCATTGCCGACCGCATTGACGGTTGAATGCGGCGTTGTGCCCGCATTGGCAATATCGTCATCGGCTAATGTCGAGAACTTGCTGGTGAGGTCAAAGGCGTTGGCAAAGGATGTGTTCGTCGCATCGGCACCAAGCGTGGCATAGCTATCTCCCAGCCCGATGCCCGATACCGGGAAGGGTTCGAAGTCGCCATCAAGCGTGTCGTTGCCATCGCCGCCATTCAGCGTGTCATTGCCTCCTTGACCCACGAGACGGTTATCACCCGTGGTGCCTGTTAAAGTGTCATTGAAACCTGAACCGGCAATACCCTCGATCGACACCAGCGTATCTTCGCCGGTATTCGAAGCGAGATTGACATTAACGCCGGCAGTGCTGTCGTAGAAGGCCACCATATCCTGGCCTTCACCGCCATCGATGTAATCCTTGCCGGCGCCGCCGCCGATTGTGTCATTGCCGCCACCGCCGAACAGCTTATTTACACCACCATCGCCAAAGAGGTTGTCGTCATAGGCAGAGCCAACGAGGTTCTCGATGGAAATGAGTATGTCGCCCTTGACACCTGCACTGGTATTGCCTTCAGCATCGCCGCCGCTGGCTACCCCGGTAGCGAGATTGACGCTAACGCCCTGCTTGCTGCGGGAGTCGGCACCGATCGTATAAACTGCCGTGTCGTTACCTGCACCGCCGTTGAGATAGTCAAAACCGGCACCGCCAATCAGAGTATCGTCACCGTCATCGCCGTAGAGAACATCCGCATCGCGCGCACCATCCAGAATATCATTGCCTGCGCCGCCGTTGAAGACGTCGCCGCCACCAAGACCCTGGAAATGATTGTCCGCGCTGTTGCCAATAAACCGGTCGATACGGTCATCCGAACCGATCAAGTTTTCAATGCTGTAGAAAGTATCGCCGGAGGCCGTGCCGCCACTGGCAACGTTAGTCTCCAGATTGACCAGCAACTGGAAGGGGCTTTCATGGCTATAATCAACGGTGTCGGAACCGGCACCGCCAATAAACACGTCAACGCCATCCTGACCGCGCAGAATATCGTCACCGGCACCGCCGTCCAGAATGTCATCGCCCTGGCCGCCTTCGATGATGTCGTTGCCGCCCTCACCATACAGCCGGTCATTGCCGTCAAAGCTTTCAGTCTGATCTTCCAGCTGTGAAATTGGGATGGTGTTGTTGATATCGCGGCTCGCCAAAGAATCGCGGCCACCCCGGATGAAATCATCGCCATTGCCGCCACGGATTGAATCCGCGCGGTCGCCGCCGTCCAGCTTGTCGTTACCGGCACCACCGATCAGTGTATCATCACCGGCACCACCATCGAGTTCATCGTTTCCAGCTTCACCAAAGAGCCGGTCATTGCCAGCGAAGCCAGCAATCTTGTCGTCACCGGCCCCGCCAAGCAACTCGTTGTTGCCGTCATTGCCGAGGATGATGTCGTTGTACGCACTGCCGACACCTTTTTCGATGTAGTAGTCCGTCGCATCAGCATTATGGCCTTGATAGATAGCAACATTATTGCTGTGGCCATTGACGCTGGACCAGCGGCCAGCCCGCAGATCAAGGATTGATCCCGCCGTTGACCCGGAAAAATCAACCGTATCGAACCCGCCCGTATCGTGGATGACGAAGCCGATATCATGCGTTGTTCCAGACGAGGTCAGGGTGTACCCGAGCTGGGTGCTGCCGAAACCGTAAGTATTGTTGCTGGTATTCAGCTGGACATCCTGATACGTCCGCACACCATCCGTCACTGTCGAATAGTAATGACGAATGACGGCCTCGATATCCCCGACCATAGGGGTTGTTGCGGACCACGCGGTGGTCTCACCAACGTCGATGCCATCAAAATAGGACATGACGCTGTAGCGCTGCTGATCATATACCCACTTCGCACCGGCCAAATAGGTGATCTGCTCACCACCCGGTCCGCCGTAATTGTAGATGCCAGGATGATTCAGGCCCCATTCGTGACCAAATTCATGAATGAACGTGTTAAAAATATAGCCGCCCGGCGCAGTCTTGTCCGGTTCCGTGTCATGAAACCTCTGGCCTACGCTGACATAACGACCACTGGAATAAGCACTGCCATCATCCTTTTCCCCGACTTCGGGGCTGACAACTTTCAGATACTCACCTGACGTCACGAATTCGAACTTGAGTGGTGTTACTGCAGACCATTGCTGTAGTGCACCTATCGCGGCCGCTTTATAGTCCGGATGATCGTTCAGTTCTTCGAGATTTACCTTGATCGGCTGTTGTGCCATTGCGGGCGTCAACGGCCGCTGCAGGGCGCCCAGATAGTCCAGAAAAGCTTCGTAATCGGTATCCTTGCCGAATGGATTGGCCGGTGTTTGATCAATGTTCCGCCAGTCCTGTCCTGCAGGCACCACAGCGGCGCTGCCAGTCGCGTCAGTAGCAGAGAACTGCTGTGAGCCATTTGCATGTTTTTGAGGCATGCCATTTTGACACAAAATGCACATTGTAACGATTCCCCTGTTTCATTTGGAGTACGCTTTGCAATCATTTGTCGTAATCGTGAACAAACGGAAGCCGGTAGCCACCGTTCGAGGCGAGATCACCCGATGGGCAATTCATGGTTCAAAAAACGAACAGTCAATATGTCGCTCTATCAACAATCGTAACTAATTATATCAGTATAAACATACTTGATGTGCGACTCTCGAATTGCCGAATGGAATACTCAACGTCATCGCGATGAATAGTTCAGCAATTCAGACTTTTATGCGAAATAAGTTCAAATTTTGAAGTAATTTTCAATCATATATACCTAATATATTGGCCGCATAATTTTATATACGTTGCCCTCCCCCACCTTCTCTTCATCGACAGTGCCACTGAAAAGGCCCTGAGGAATCGACCAACGCTTTGTCGAGGGGCACCTGATTCAATCTTGCACTCACCGGAGAATTAAAGTCCTCTCACATTCTGCTTTGAAACAGGAATCGCCCAGAGAGGAATAGAATGTCCTTCCAGAAACTCGACGAACTTGGACACAGGCTTGAAGCCCTGGAACACGCGCTAGCCATTCTTGGTGCCGATGAAGCGACCCATATGGCCGTTGGCGGCGGCGACAAACGCGCCGAAGCCATGGGTACGTTGGCCGGCATGTATCATCGGCAGGCGACGGCGCCCGAGATCGCTGATTGGCTCGCTGCGGCAGAAAGCGAAGCATTGAGTGAAGAGCAAAGCGCCGCTATCGTGGAATTCCGGCGGCACTATACCAATCTGACGTGTCTACCCGCTGAATTTGTCGAACGCCAGACAAACACCCGGATGCGCTGCGAGCAGCTCTGGCGCGATCTGCGTGCCAAGAATGATTGGGCGGGGTTTCTGCCGGCACTTGAGGGTGTCATCGCGCTGGCACGCGAAGAAGCGGCAATGCGCGCGGATGTGCTCGGTGTTGGTCTCTACGACGCGATGATCGAGCAGCACGATCCGGGCAATCGCATGGCCGATATCTCACCGGTCTTTGCGGAGTTGAAGAGCTTTCTCAAGGATTTTGTTGGCGAGGCGCTTGCCGTGCAGGAGGAAAGGCTGGCGAAACGTCGGCTGAAGCCGCTATCAGGTGTCTATTCCATAGACAAACAGCGCGAGCTTGGCCTTGCTATGATGGCGGCTGTCGGTTTCGACCTGTCCCATGGCAGCCTGTCCATATCGCACCATCCATTCTGTGGCGGCGTACCGAGTGATGTGCGTATAACCACCCGCTACAAGACGACGGAGTTCCTTTCCTCGCTGATGGGCGTTCTGCATGAAACCGGCCACGCGCTGTATGAGCAGAACCTTCCCAAGCAATGGGCGCATTGGCCGGTGGGCAAAGCGCGCGGTATGGCGGTGCATGAAAGCCAGAGCCTGTTTGTTGAAAAGCAGCTCGGCCGCAATCCCGCTTTCTGGCAATGGGCACTGCCAATCGTCGAAAAACATCTCGGCGAGGCGTGGACGATGGATGACATCATTCCTCACGTCCACCGAGTCGAACGCGGGCTTATTCGTGTTGATGCCGACGAAGTGACCTATCCCCTGCACGTGATCTTGCGCTACGAACTGGAACAGGACCTGATTGAAGGCCGATTGGAAGCAACCCAACTGCCTGAAGCATGGGATGCCAAGATGCGCGAATATCTTGGTCTATCCACGATTGACAATCCAGCCGACGGACCAATGCAGGATGTTCACTGGGCTGGCGGTGCCTTTGGCTATTTCCCGTCTTATACATTGGGCGCGATGATGGCCGCCCAGCAATGGTCGGCACTGACAAAAAGTCATCCTCAAGCCGATGAGGATATCGCCCGGGGTGATTTCACGGCGATCAACAACTGGCGCCGCCAGAATATCTGGTCGCAGGGTTCGCGCTGGTCCACACCGGAATTGCTTCTGCGCGCGACCGGCGAAAAGCTCAATGCAGACCACTTCATAAACCATCTGCGCACACGATACGGAGCTGCATAATCCCAAGAGAGTATTGCGATATGAATTATAATTCATTGCATGAATTATATTGACAGTCGCTTTGCAATACGTTTAGTTACCCCTGCCAGCACTCGAGGAGGATTGCTGGTCTTCATAAGGAACAGCGGTCGCCATTCAAGGCACCACACACCAATGGGAGGGGCTTCGGCCTCGAGGAGGAAACTTGCGCACTTTTTTGGGCACGACTGCCATGGCGGTCCTTGCGACCACACTCTTTGCATCATCTGCCAGCGCAGAAACGGAAAATCCGTTTCGCTGCAAACCGGGCGAAAAATACGTCATGAACGTCATGGTTTCGGGCGTCGAATACTGGTTCCCGGTCTATGAAATGTTCAAGCAGGCGGGCAAGCAGCTCGGCTGTGAAACAGCCTATACCGGCACACCGGAATATGACGTCAACAAACAGATCGCCAGCTTCGATCAGGCATTGGCTCAAAACCCTGCCGGCATTCTTGTTCACCCGATGAACTCGGATCCTTTCATTGAACCAATCAACCGGGCGGTCGACCAGGGTACGGCTGTCGTCACCTTTGCCGCTGACTCGCCGCTGTCCAAGCGGATTTCGTTCATTACCTCTGATAATAAGCGTGAGGGCACCTACGCTGCCGACGCCATTGCCACGAAACTGGGTGGAAAGGGCGAATATGCCGTTCTGGAGAATCCGGGACAGGACAATCATGATCGCCGCGTTACAGCCTTCGTCGACCGCATGAAGGAAAAGTGGCCGGATATGAAACTGGTCGGCAGGGCAGCGTCAAACCAGGACCCGACAAAGGCCTATCAGGGGCTGATGAGTATTGCCCAGGCCAATCCCAATCTGGCAGCCGTCTTCATGCCCGAAGCAAACTCGGCAATTGGCGCGGCACAGGCCAATAAGGAAAGCGGCGGCAAGATTCTTGTCATGTGCGCCGACGTGAACGCAAATATCCTTGATATGATCAAAGCCGGACAGGTCTTTGGCTCGATCAATCCAAATCAGGGCATGCAGGGTTATATGGGTTTCATGCTGCTCTGGTTCGCCAAGCATCCGGAACTGATTGATCCGATGAATGATGCCAAGCGTGCCGGTTCCAATCCAATGAGCATCCCATTTGTCGACAATGGCCTGTCCATCGTAACAGCCGACAATGCGGATGACTTCTTCTGGGACAAATATCTCAAGCGTCGCGGCACTAAGGGCATCGACGAGTAAGGTTCGCAGATAGCTATCCAGGCCAGTCAGGTCTGGATAGCCTTGGCGAGCAGGAGGGAGGAAGGCGCGATGACATCGGAACCTGTCTTGAGTATCCGCGATATCACCAAGCACTTTGGTGCTGTGAAAGCCCTGACAGGCGTCAACTTCACCTTGGCGCGCGGCGAGATTCACGCGCTTTGCGGTGAGAATGGTGCCGGCAAATCCACTCTTATGAATATTCTCGCAGGCGTTCTACAGCCTGACGAAGGTGAAATTCTGCTCGACGGCAAGCCGCGGAAGATTGCTTCGCCTTCCGTCGCACAATCACTGGGCATTGGACTGGTGCATCAGGAAATCGCGCTCTGCCCCGACGCAAGCGTCGCAGAAAACATCTTCATGGCAAAGACCAGCCGACGCCGGTCATTGCTGATGAATTACCGCAAGCTGGAGCGCGATGCGCAGAAGGTTATGGACCGGCTGGCACCCATCGACGTGCGCGGGAAAGTCGGTGATCTCACGATTTCCAGTCAGCAATTGGTGGAGATTGCCAAAGCGCTCACACTCGACTGCCGTGTGCTGATTTTCGACGAGCCGACGGCTGCCCTGACGGAAGCGGAAACGCGGATATTGTTCGACATCATCCGCGAACTGAAGGCCCAGGGCATTTCCATTATCTATATCAGCCATCGGATGGCGGAAATTTTCAACCTTTGCGATCGGGTCACCGTGTTGCGCGATGGCCGTTACGTCTCTACCGAGGACGTCGCCAATGTGACGCCCGATGACGTGGTGCGGCGCATGGTGGGGCGCGAGATTACGCAGCTTTATCCTTCGAAGCAGACGCATGCCGAACACTCGGGTGAGACGATACTGTCGGTCCGCAACTTGGGAGACAAGGATCGGTTTGCCAACGTGTCGTTTGATCTGGCGCGAGGGGAAATCCTTGGAATCGGCGGACTCATCGGATCCGGCCGGACCGAGATTGCCGAGGGCATTTGCGGACTGCGTGCTACCATTGAGGGCAAGGTTTTCCTACATGACAATCCTCAAACCATTCGAACCTATGCCGATGCGGTCAAGTCAGGAATTGTCTATCTCTCGGAGGACCGCAAGGGATCGGGTGTTTTCCTGGATCTGTCAATCGCCCAGAACATATCCGTTCTCAACCTGAAAGCAGTGACGGGTCATCTGGGTTTGATCGATGCCAAGGCCGAAGGCCAACTCGCCCGCGATTTCGCCCGCAAGCTCGGTGTGCGTATGAGCCACGTCGACATGCCCGTATCATCGCTCAGCGGCGGCAATCAGCAGAAGGTCGCCATTGCTAAACAGCTGGCGGTGCAGCCCAAGGTCATCCTCATGGACGAGCCGACGCGCGGCATCGATGTCGGCGCGAAATCCGAGATCCACCAGCTTCTGCGCGAACTCGCACGTTCCGGCATCGGCATCGTTGTGATCTCCTCCGAACTGCCGGAACTGCTTGGCCTGTGCGACCGGGTGCTTGTCATCCGCGAAGGAGCGGTGGCCGGTGAACTTGATAGTGCCGAGATGAGCGAAGAAGCCATTATCCGGCTCGCATCCGGGCTGAAACATACAAATACGCATGCGTCAGAACATGCAGCCTGAAGAAAGATTGGGAGATACACAATGGCGGTCGATACGATGATGGCAAAGGATGTGCGGGGTTCTTCCTGGAAGAAATTGGGCTCGATGCGAGAAGCAGGCCTGATCGCCATCATTCTCGCGCTCTGCATCGCAATGAGTTTTGTCTCGCCGCATTTTCTGACACTTGGCAATTTCCGCGCCATGCTGATGAGTTTTTCCGTGGAAGGCATTGTGGTTGTGGGGATGACGATCCTTCTGATCGTTGGGGGCATCGATCTCGCCGTCGGCTCTGTTGTGTGTTTTGCGATGGTGCTTTCAGGCACACTGTTCCTCGCCGGTCTCGACCCGTGGACTGCGTCGCTCATCGGCATTCTCGCCAGCGGTTTGATCGGTTGCGTCATGGGGTTCTTCGTCACGGTAGTGGGGCTCAACCACTTCATCACGTCGCTGGCAGGCATGGTTATCGTACGCGGCCTCTGCCTGATCATCACCAAGGGCACTCCGCTTTCACTCTTCACACTGCCGCCTGCATTCAAGGCGGTCGGCCAGGGTTCGTTCCACGGTGTGCCCTACGTCATTCTCATCTTCTTTGCCGTGGTTATCCTGTTCGATTTCCTGCTCCGGCGCGCCACTGCCTTGCGCAAGGTTTTCTATACCGGAAGCAATGAGAAGGCCGCGCTCTATTCCGGCATCCGGACAAAGCAGGTGAAGTTCTGGGTGACAGTTCTATGCTCCACGCTCGCAGGTTTTGCAGGGGTGATCTACATGTCGCGCTTTGGTGCGGCGACCCCGACATTCGGTGTCGGCATGGAACTCAATATCATCGCAGCTGCGGTTATTGGGGGGGCTTCGCTCAATGGCGGATCCGGCACGATCCTCGGCGCCATCCTTGGCATAGCATTGCTGTCCCTCGTGACAAGCTCGCTGGTTTTGCTCGATGTCTCTGTCTACTGGCAGGACATGATAAAGGGCTGCATTCTTTTGACGGCCGTCTCCATCGACCATTTGCTGCACAAGCGGAAGGCCTCATGACCATGGCGATTATCAAACTCAATCCAAAACATTCAGCGCCACGCGAAGAAATCGTTATCGCGCGCCAGATGCACCAGGCCTTGGTCCTGCATTTTCTCGAAGGGCTGACGCAGGCACAGATCGCCGACCAGCTGGGGCTTTCACAGCCGACCGTCAATCGCCTCATCAAGCGCGGCCGCCAGCTTGGCCTCGTCGAGATCAAGATCAAATCGCCGGTTGAGCCGCTTGTTGATATGGAAGAACAACTGCTGGCGCTTGGCGGCATCAGCCGTGCGATTGTTGTGCCAACGGTATCCGACAATCCGCAAACGGCTCTTCAGGCGGTTGGTGAAGCCGCAGCACGTTTGCTGATCGAAGAAATTACCGACGGCGACACGATCTGCATCACCGGCGGCAAGGGTGTCAGCGCCGTGGTTGCCGGTCTGCAGGCGCCGCGCCGCTTTGATGTCGAGGTGATCCCGGCGACAGGCTGTGTTCAAGGCAAGCACTACACGGACGTAAACCATGTCTCGACCTTGATGGCCGACAAACTCGGCGGACGCGCCTATCAGATCCATGCACCGCTCTTTGCCGACAGTTCTGCCGAGCGCGCCATGTTGATCAACATGCGCTCGGTCGCCGATGTCTTCCAGCGCGCCCGCGAAGCGAAGATTGCCATTGTCGGCATCGGCTCGATCCTGACGGACGACTCGAGCTATTATGACCTGCACCCGTCTTCAAGCACGGATTTGGACGCGATCGAGCGTTCCGGCGCACGCTGCGAACTGCTTGCCCATCTTCTCGATGATCGTGGGCAGGTTTGCGATTACAGCCTCAACAGTTCGCTGGTTTCACTGACGCTGCGGGAATTCGCATCCATCCCCACCAAGATCGGCGTTGCGAGCGGACCGAACAAGGCACGGCCGATCCTCAGCATCATGCGGGGTAATCATCTGGACACACTGGTGACAGACGAAGCGACGGGCCAGCGCATTCTGGATATTGCCGCTGAAGGAGAACGGGCATGAGCAACGAGCAGTTGACACGAGCAATTGGCAAATCCGGCGTACAGGCATCGGCCGTGGGGCTTGGAACCTGGGCCATTGGCGGCTGGATGTGGGGCGGTACGGATGAGCAGGAATCGATTGCTGCCATCCAGGCTTCATTGGACGCAGGTGTAAGCCTCATCGATACAGCGCCCGCCTACGGCCTTGGCCGTTCGGAGGAAATCGTTGGCAAGGCTCTCAAAGGTCGTCGCGACAAGGCTGTGATTGCCACCAAATGCGGGCTCGTCTGGCACACAACGAAAGGCACGCACTTTTTCGACCAGGACGGCAAGCCGGTGCACCGCTATCTCGGACGCGATGCCATAGTTCACGAGGTCGAGGAAAGTTTAAGGCGTCTCGATACCGATTACATCGACCTCTACATCACCCATTGGCAGGATTCGACCACACCCATTGAAGAGACCGTGCGGGCGATGGAGGATCTGCGCAAGACCGGCAAGATCCGCGCCATTGGTGCAAGCAATGTCAATCCGTCCGAGCTGAATGCCTATATCGCTACCGGTTCGCTGGATGCGATCCAGGAGCGGTTCAGCATGATCGACAGGGAGCTTGAGACGGAATTACTGCCGGTAACGCGCAAAAATAACGTTTCAACGTTGAGCTATTCGTCGCTGGCACTTGGATTGCTTTCCGGGACAGTTGATCCAGAACGGGTCTTCTCCGGCGATGACCAGCGCAAAGACAATCCGCGCTTTTCGGTGGGCAACCGGCTGAAAGCAAAGCAGTTTGCCGATGCCATTCAGCCCATTGCCGACAGGCACGCAGCCAGCATCGCCCAGATCGTGATCGCATGGACCCTGGCACAACCGGGCATCACGTTTGCGTTGTGCGGGGCGCGTAATCCCGATCAGGCGCTCGACAATGCAAGAGCGGGAACAATCCGGCTCGACACTGAAGACCTCTCGGCCATTGACGCGGCCATCGCTGTGAAACTGGCAGATATGAAGTAACAGGCTGCATCATGAACCGTGAAGAGATATTTGACGGACTTCGTCGAAGTCCGAAGGTGGACGTGTGTGTCGTCGGCGGCGGTATCAACGGCATCAGCGTATTCCGCGAGCTGGCGTTGCAGGGCGTGAACGTGCTGCTTGTTGAAAAACACGACTATTGTTCCGGTGCCAGTGCTGCCCTTTCGCGCATGGTGCATGGCGGCCTGCGTTATCTCGAAAACGGCGAGTTCAGTCTGGTACGGGAATCGCTGGTCGAACGTGATCGCCTGTTGCGAAATGCCCCGCATCTTGTTGCGCCGCTGCCAACGACAGTGCCGGTCTTTGATATCTTCTCGGGCCTCGCCAATGGTGTCGTGCGGTTCCTGGGCCTGAGCCGCAGACCAAGCCGGCGTGGTGCCATTGCAGTCAAGGCCGGGCTCAGTATCTACGACTTTTTGACGCGTAAGCGCGCGCTGATGCCGCGCCACCGGTTTCGCGGGCGGCAGGCAACGCTTGCCAAGTGGCCAGCGCTTAATCCTGCCATCAAAAGTTCGGCAACCTATCATGATGCCTGGGTCAAACATCCCGAGCGGATCGGAATGGAGGTTCTACAGGATGGGCTCAGTGCCGGTGATCATGCGTATGCGCTAAACTATGCCGAACTTCAGCGGTCTGGTCATGGCTTTATCGTCCACGACCATCTCGCTGGCACAACAACTCCGATCGAACCTGCCTTCATCATCAATGCGACAGGAGGCTGGATCGACATCGCCAATGCCGATCTGTTCCCGCAGGAGAAGCGTCCCGCACCATTGATGGGCGGCACGAAGGGCTCGCATCTCATCATCGACAATGCCGACCTTGCCAACGCGCTCGACAATCATATGATCTATTATGAGAACGAGGACGGGCGCATCTGCATTCTGTTCCCCTATCTCGGCAAGGTTTTGGTCGGATCCACCGATATCCGCGTTGATGATCCCGAGAGTGTTTATTGTGAGCCGGATGAGCGGGACTATATCCTGCAGTCGCTTGCCTTTGTCCTGCCCGGCATCAAGGTTCGACCGGAGGAGGTCGTTTTCCAGTTCTCCGGCGTACGTCCCCTCCCCGCAAGCAAGGATGATTTCACCGGCCGCATTCCACGCGATCATTACTGCACAATCATAGATTCGTCCGATGACGGGCCGGCTGTGCTGTGCATGATCGGTGGCAAATGGACGACGTTCCGCTCCTTCGGTGAACTCGCCGCTGACATGACGTTGGAACGGCTGCATCAGACACGGCAGGTTGCGACCACATCGCGACCCATCGGAGGTGGACGCGCATTTCCGGAGGATATCGGCAAATGGATCTCACGTATTTACGCCGATACAACGGTTCCTCCAAAACGCATTGCAGAGCTCTTTGAGCGATACGGCACCGACGCCGAGGCAGTTGCGCGCTTTATTGCAGCCGGCCCGGACAATGTCATGGCAAATGCCGCATATTCGAGCCGGGAAATCGTGTTCCTTATCCGTAATGAAGCACCCGAGCATCTTGATGATCTGTTGCTGAGACGCACGACTCTTGCCATCAGCGGTCAGCTATCCCTCGACATGACGGAAGCAGTGCTCGACCTGCTCGCACAGGTGAAAGGCTGGTCGCCCGCACGCCGAAAGGCAGAGCTCACGCGCTTCCTCACCCTTCTCGCCGAGCGCCACGGCGTTGGCCTCGACACACTCAACGCACGCAATGAACAAGGAGTACGATATGCGGAACAATCTTAAGGTTCGGATGAACCGCCTTTTTGGTGCAGGGCGCTGCCTTGATGTGGCGATCGATCATGGCGTGTGCAACGAGCCATCGTTCCTGAATGGCCTTGAGGACATGGAGGGCGTTGTCCGTTCACTGGTGGCGGCAGGGCCCGATGCCATCCAGATGAATTACGGCCAATCCGACCTCTTGCAGAACGTAGCCGGCAAAGACAAACCGGCACTCGTCATGCGTATCGATATGGGCAATCCCTACAATCCCATTCGCCATCGCGACATGTGGGCAGTGCTGCAGAACGAAGCTGAGCCGCTCATCGGTGCGATCCAGATGGATGCTGCCTGCGTTGTCGTCAATCTTTTCATGTTGCCCGACGAGCCGGACCTCTTCCGCCAGTGCGTGCAGAACATCGCACGGGTGCGTGCTGACTGCGAGAAGTACGGTATGCCTTTGATGATCGAGCCACTTGTCATGCAGCCTGTTACGGAACGCGGCGGTTACATGGTCGACGGTGATGCCGACAAGATTGTCACGCTGACCCGCCTTGCCCGCGAGATGGGCGCTGATATCATCAAGGCCGACCCAACAACGGCGGCCGAAGATTTTCATCGTGTGGTGGAGGCTGCGCGGTGTCCGGTTCTTGTACGGGGTGGCGGAAAGGAGGATTTGCGTATCGTCTTCGAGAAATCAGCGGCCCTCATGCAGCAGGGAGCCGTCGGCATGGTCTATGGCAGAAACATCTATCAGCATGCCAATCCCAGCGCCGTTGTGCGCGGGTTGATGGCCATTATTCATGACAATGCCAGCGGCGAGGATGCCTACGCGCTCTACCAGCGGGGTTGAGAATGAAAACAAGAACCTAAGGAGGGGTTCCGTATGGGAGAGTATCTATTAGGCCTTGATGCCGGCAACACGATCATCAAGGCGATCATTTTCGACCGGCAAGGCAATGAAATTGCTTCGGCTGCCGAAGAGGGGCACAGCAGTATGCCCCATCCCGGCCATGTGGAGCGCGGGCTGGATGAACTTTGGACGAATGCCCGCGCCGTTATTCAACGCTGCATCAACGAAGCCGGAATACGCCCGGATCAGATTGCGGCAATCGGATGTGCCGGACACGGCAATGGCCTTTACGCCCTTGATCGTCAGGGAAAGCCGTTGCTTGCCATCCAGTCTCTGGACACGCGCGCGGCTGATCTGGTGGAGGAATGGCAGGCGGAAGCCGTTGGCGACCGGACTTATCCGATTGGCTTGCAGCGACCATGGCCGTCGCAGACACCGACCCTGCTGGCGTGGATCAAGCGTCATCGGCCGGAGACGTTCGGAAAGCTCGGAACCGTCTTTCTGTGCAAGGATTTTATCGTCAATCGCCTGACCGGAAAGCGGGTAAGCGAGATGTCCGATATGGCGGGTTGCGGTCTGCTGAATGTTGCGAACCGGCGCTATGATCCCGAATTAATGGCCGCCTTCGGACTTGGCGAGTGCATGGATCTCCTGCCGCCGCTCATAGAAAGCGCCGATATCGCCGGAACGGTAACGCAGACAGCAGCCGACGAGACGGGACTTGCAGTTGGTACGCCTGTCATTGGCGGATTGTTCGACGTCATCGCATCGGCGATTGGCTCGGGCGTGACGCGTACCGGAGCTGCTTCCATCATTGCCGGCACATGGAGCATCAACCAGGTCGTTGTCGATACACCGCACCTCAAGAAGCCATTCTTCATGTCGTCAACCTTCGATCGCGAGCGTTACATGGCGATTGAGTCGAGCGCGACGTCCGCAGCGAACCTCGAATGGCTCGTGCGCGAGTTCTTCCACGGTGAACAACCGGATGGGCGCTCTCCGTTCGATGTCTGCTGCGAACTTGCCGCGACTGTACAACCGGCGGCTGACGATCCGATCTATCATCCGTTCCTTTATGGCGCCCAGCAGGACGGCAACGCCCGGGCAGGTTTCTACGGTGTTGCGGGGTGGCACACAAAAGGTCACCTGATCCGCGCCTTGCTGGAAGGTGTAGCCTTTGGCCATCGCCAGCACATCGAAACATTGCGGGCGGCGGGTGCGAATTTTGACGAGGCAGTGCTGTCAGGCGGCGGATCGCGAAGCCTGTTCTGGCCGCAGATTTTTGCCGATGTTCTGGGTGTCCCGGTGTCAGTGGCACGGTCGAGCCAGACAGGAGCACTCGGCGCGGCAATAGCCGCAGGCACCGCCGTCGGCATTTTTGCTGACTTCGAAGCCGGAGCCAATGCCATGGTTGCTTCAGAGCGGCACTATCGGCCGGACCCTGCAAAGGCTGCTCATTATGCCCGCCGTTACCAGCTCTACCGGGATATTGCCGACGCCATGGCACCCATCTGGAAACGCATGACGGCTCAAACAGTCACAGCGACCGGGGTCGCCGCGTGAACGGGAGCGTCAATCACGAGGCGGGCGATGGAGGTGTCTACGACTTCATCGTAATCGGTGCCGGATCAGCCGGCTGCGTGCTCGCCAACCGGCTGTCGGCAGACCCGAAGAACCGCGTTCTCCTGCTTGAAGCAGGTGGCAGCGACCGGTACCATTGGGTTCATGTCCCCATCGGTTATCTCTATTGCATGGGCAATCCGCGAACCGACTGGATGATGAAAACTGCAGCGGAAGCAGGTCTGAACGGGCGCTCGCTCCACTATCCACGTGGCAAGGTGCTCGGTGGCTGTTCATCCATCAACGGCATGATCTACATGCGCGGCCAAGCCGCCGATTATGATGGCTGGCGTCAAGCTGGTAATACCGGCTGGGGCTGGGATGATGTGTTGCCCTACTTCGTTAAGTCCGAAGACAATTACCGTGGACGCTCGCCACTGCATGGCGCAGGCGGCGAATGGCGAGTCGAACGGCAGCGGCTTTCCTGGCCCATCCTCGATGCTTTCCGTGATGCGGCCGAAGAACTTGGAATAAAGAAGACCGATGATTTCAATGCCGGTGACAATGAAGGCTCCGGTTATTTCGAAGTCAATCAGCGCGGCGGCATTCGCTGGAATACCACCAAGGCTTTCCTTCGTCCGGCTCTGAAAAGGTCGAACCTGCGCCTGCTGACAGCAGCCGAAGTCGAGCGCATGGAATTCGACGGAAAGCGGGCGACGCGTGTCCGCTATCGGCAAAACGGGCGTACATTCACTGCAACGGCCGCGGCGGAAATCATTCTGGCGGCTGGCGCTATCAACTCGCCCAAAATCCTTGAACTCTCTGGGATTGGCAGCCCTGAAACGTTGAAGGAAGTCGGTATTGAACCCTTTCATCGGCTTTGTGGTGTCGGGAAAAATCTGCAGGACCACCTGCAAATCCGCACGGTTTTCCGCATCGAAGGTGCAAAGACGCTGAACCAGCTTTACCACAACCTCTTCTCGCGGGCGGGGATGGGACTGGAATACATTCTACGCCGCTCGGGACCACTGTCGATGGCGCCAAGCCAGCTTGGCATTTTCGCCAAGAGCGATCCCGCGCTGCTGACGCCGGATCTTGAATATCACGTCCAGCCACTCAGCACGGATCGCCTCGGCGAACCGCTGCACCGCTATCCCGCCGTCACGGTCTCGGTTTGCAACCTGCGCCCGGAAAGCCGCGGGACAGTGCATGTTGCCGGCCCCGACATCGGTCTCGCACCGGAAATCCGGCCAAACTACCTGTCAACGTCAGGCGACAGATTGCTGGCAGCCAAATCGATCCGCCACGCACGCAATCTCATGGCGACGCAGACTTTGGAAAAGTACCGGCCGGTGGAAATGCTTCCGGGGACGCAATACCAGGATGATAATGCGTTGATCCAACGTGCCGGAGACATCGCCACCACTATTTTTCATCCCGTCGGCACATGCAGAATGGGAGATGACGACAGGTCGGTGGTCGACCACAATCTGCGGGTGCATGGCATCACAGGCTTGCGCGTCGTTGACGCCTCGATCATGCCGACTATTGTATCCGGCAACACAAATTCACCCGTCATCATGATCGCGGAAAAGGCGGCCGATCTCATTCTGGGGAGGAGTTGAGATCACACGACATCCCCGAGGGTAATCCAAAACGGGATAGCGCCAGCTTTTCCGTTCCCATCGCCGGATTTTGCCTTTAAGGATTTCAGATATCGCGACATGAAGGACATGATTTGGAAACGGCGCTTTACCTTCCCGTCAAAGGTTTTCTTGAAGAGGCCGGCTACAATGTCAAAGGTGAGGTGGTCGGTTGCGACATCGTGGCCCTGGCTGATGGCGAACCACCACTGGTTGTGATTTGCGAACTGAAGCTCAGCTTCAACCTTGAGCTCATCCTGCAGGCGGTTGATCGGGCCACGGCAAGCGACGAAGTATGGATCGCAGCGCGTGTTTCCGCCAAGGGCAAGGGACGCGAAAGCGACAAGCGTTTTCGCAATCTGTGCCGTCGTCTTGGGTTCGGCATGCTTGGCGTTGCCGACAACGGCATCGTCAGCGTCATTGTAAGTCCCGATGCGCCAATGCCACGCAAGAATGCGCGCAAGCGATCCCGCCTTGTGAAAGAACACAGACGACGCAAGGGAGATCCGACATTGGGAGGCGGATCGCGCGAGCCAATCATGACCGCCTACCGTCAACAGGCCCTCGCCTGTGTGCATGCTCTTCAGCACGGTCAGTTGCGCCCACGCGATCTGCGCGACACGGCACCCGATGCCGCCAGGATTCTGCTGACAAACGTTTATGGCTGGTTCGAGCGTGTCGACCGCGGCGTCTATACCTTGACTGAGCTGGGAGCCAACGCTCTCAAGCGCTGGCCGCCGCAACCTGCGTCGGACGTCATTATACCGCAGTCCGAGCTCGAATAGCGCGGCTGTCGAGAACCTCTTCCGGTTCACCCGGCTGAACGAGATGGATGTGTGTACCGTTCTCACCCGCACCCAATCCCGGTTTCAGAACCTGCTGGCCATCATAATGCCCGCCATTCTGGGTGCGGAACGCAATGGGATTGTCGTTGAAGAGGCCAGTGATACGGCGTTTATAAGCTTCCGCAACGGAAGGCCATTCAATCTCGGACAGCCTGTCGCTCTGGTAGATTACAAAAGGCGGCAGCACTTCCATACCCGGGTAATAAAGCATGCCATGTTGAATCGGCCACAGCAGGTCGTCGAGTCGGCCATTTACACCGCGCTCGCCGTAATGCGGTTCGCGGCCGCCAATCGTTATGGCAAGCATGGCGCGGCGCCCGCTGAGCGTGCCTTCACCGTAACGATCTCCCCATCGCTCTCCGCCGTGTGCACCAACACCGTAGGCAAAACCATAGGCAAAAACCCGGTCAACCCAGCCCTTTAGAATCGCTGGCATGCCAAACCACCACATCGGAAAACTGAACAGAACCGCATCAGCCCACAAGAGCTTGTGCTGCTCGGCAGCGACGTCCGCGGATTGGGTGCCTGAGGCGAATGCGTGACGCGACTCCGCGATATAACTGAAGCGATCCGGCAGAGCAGTCTCCATAAAGTCCTCCCTATCGGCAACTGCCTTCCAGCCAGAGGCGTAGAGGTCGGAAACCTGCACCTCATGTCCCTGTGCCATGAGGGTATCAACCGCCAAATTCTTCAAGGCGCTGGTAAGTGATTGTGGTTCTGGATGCGCATGGACGATGAGGATGTTGCTCATGGGGTTACTCCTGATTTCAATAGATGGTCATGTGGGCCCATGCGTTGCCATTCTTGAAATCGAAGTTTTGTTGTGCTGGTATAAGTGACATGGATATCAACAAACTCGATCTGAACTTGCTGGTCACGCTGGATACATTGCTCGCAGAGCGAAACGTCACTCGTGCAGCCAAGCGCCTGAACCTGAGCCAACCGGCTCTGTCGGCGCGGCTCACCCGTCTCAGGGAGATTCTTGGGGATCAGCTGTTGTTGCCGGTTCAACGGGGCATGCTGCCGACGCAACGCGCGTTGGAGTTACAGGCGCCTCTGCATGAAGCCCTGGAAAGCGTTCGCCGGGTTGTCGCGGAAGGCGCTTCATTCGAAGCCTCCACCGCACAAGCCACGATAACCATCGCTGCAAGTGATTACGTCCAGTATTCCGTCCTGTTGCAACTTACCGCCGTGCTTCGGACGGAGGCGCCCGGAATTCGTATTGTCTGGCGGACGATTGATGCGTCGGTCCTGATGGCCCAGATGGAGCGAGGCGAAGTGGATCTCGCACTGATGACGCCCGAGAGTGCGCCGGAACAACTGCGCATGAGAAAACTGTACCGGGAACGATACGTTGCGATTGTACGCACTCATCATCCCCTCGTGCAGGGAAGCATCGGCCTCGACGTATTTTGTGCTCTTGATCACGTGGTTGTTTCACCGCAAGGGGGTGGCTTCAGCGGCCCTACGGATATTGCGCTCGAAGCGATAGGACGGCGGCGGCGGGTCGTTCTGTCCGCTCCCGCTTTTCTGATTGTTCCAGAGATCATCGCACGGTCAGACATGATCGCGCTGGTTCCGCAGTGCATTCTGCACGATCGTTCGGATCGGTTGCAGACATTGGAGCCGCCGCTACAGGTTCCAGGCTATGATATGGCAATGGTCTGGCACGACAGGACAACCACGCACCCGGTACAACGTTGGCTGCGTGAGAAAATCGCCAAGCTTGCAAATAGCGTTGCCGGTGTCATTGCGGAAACAAGATAGTTTCTTGACCGTTTCCATTTGTGATCAGCATGACAGCGAACGCCATCACCGTTGTTTTGGCATGCCCTGCGGTCGAATATATCGCTTCTGAGCAGCTATGCGGAAGATAGCGTTCGGACCGCCATATCCCCTGTATCCCCGTCGTTCGACAATCTCGAAGAAGAAGCCCTCGCCATAATTCGGGCTGTAGAGCTGGAAGTACTCGCCACTCTCATCGCAATCGTAAAGGATATTGGCCTCTTTCAGCCTGTCAGACAGATCGGGCTCAAGCCCGAAGCGCGCTTCAATGTCATCGTAATAGTTGCGTGAGATTTCCAGTGGAATGAAGCCATTGGCCTTCAACGCATCCGCGGTTTTGAAGATGTCATCCGTTTCAAAAGCGAGGTGCTGCATGCTGGATCCAAATTTCTCCGCGAGAAAATGGCCAGCGAGTGTCCGGCGATTTTCCGCGCCGTTCATCGTGATGCGCAGTGATCCCGCACCGTTTTCGACAACTTGGCTGCGAACAATTCCCGACGGGTCGATGATATCAACCATCGGCGTCTTATTTGCTCTCAGAATAGACGTATAAAACAGAAGCCAGGTGAGCATTTCATCGAAGTTCATGGTTTGCGCAACATGGTCAAACCGCAGCAATCCAGCATCCAGAGTCGACGGAACATCTTCGACAGGCTCGAACTCCTGTTCCCAGATATTCACAAACTCTGGTTTGTCATCAATGAAATAGAGAATATCTCCGCCGACACCGCGCACGGCCGGTATCCTTATGTCAGACGGTCCCGCGGGTTGTTCAAAGGGTTCAGCCCCCAGTGCCAACGCACGTTCAAAAGCCGCGCAGGCATCTGCCACATTCAGGCCAAGCGCATAAGCCGACATGCCGTGAACCGCGTGGGAAGAGTGAGCGAAGCCCTGCCGGTCCGTATTGATCACGAGGTTGATCCTGCCCTGACTATAACGAACAACGCTCTTGGTTTTATGTTTGCCAGTTTTGCGAAAGCCCAACACCCGTATCACGGAGGCGAGCTCTCTCGCCTCATCGTCATTCGCCGCAAATTCCACGAACTCAACGCCATTCACCTCAACAGCATCGGGCATGGGAGGGACCGTCATGGCCACGTCCGGTTCACTGCGGATGACCTGATCACCCAGATAGATAAGCGAGCGGTGTCCGTCGACAGCGATCGATTTGGATGAACCGCCACGAAACTGATCATTGAAGATTTCAAGGGAAAGGTAGCCATCATATCCGGTTGCGGCCACTGAACGCATGAAATCCAAAACGGGAAGGTCACCCTCGCCCGGCATGTTCCTGTAATGCCGGCTCCAATAGAGAAGGTCCATGTGGATAAGCGGTGCGTCTGCCAACTGGACGATGAATATCTTTTCCTTCGGGATCGAGCGGATCGAGCCAACGTCGATCTTGCGCGCCAATGTGTGGAAACTGTCAAGGATGAGACCAATATTGGCGTGATCGGCACGCCGTACGATTTCCCAGGCATCGCGATGGTCGTTGATGTGCCGTCCCCAAGCCAGCGCCTCATAGCCGACACGCAGACCACGTTTGGCCGCACGCTCGCCCAATTCATGGAAATCCACCGCCGCACGATCGAGACCACCAAGAGCAACAGGAGAGACATTGGAACAGACCAGAACCAGATCCGTACCCAGTTCCTGCATCACGTCAAATTTGCGTTCCGCACGATCGAAAGTTCGGGACCGCTGCGGTTCCGGCATGCCTTCAAAATCGCGAAACGGCTGAAAAAGAGTAATTTCCAACCCGTGATCCCGGACCATCCTGCCCACATCACGCGCGCTGCCATCGAAGGCGAGAAAATCATTCTCGAATATTTCGACGCCTTCAAAGCCGGCCTTGGCTATCGCGTCGAGCTTTTCCGGCAATTCGCCACTAAGCGAAACAGTTGCGATGGACGTTTTCATGCGGCATCTCCGTGTTGTGACAGCGACAGAATTGCACGCGCCTCCGCACAGCTCGCTACACGACACCCGTGGCGTAGGATTGTGTCCGCAGCGATCTCCACCAGTTCGGCGTTGCTGCGGGCTAATCGTTCCCTGGTTATGCGAATGTTGTCTTCGAGGCCTGTCCGTACGGCGTCTGCCTCGCGGCGCAATGCCCATTCCATGACGGTTGCCTGATGACGCCCAATTCCGGCTGCCGTCCATGTAGCCTTCGGCAACAGGTGGCGCAATTCGCCCAGCAGGAGATCGAGCAGCCGTTCATCGGCGGGCAGCGCATTCTCCACCCCCATGACAAACTGCACATGCGGACGGTCATCCATCAATCCGGATTCAACCAGCCGCCGCGCGCCGTGCAGATGCGACAGATCGAATATCTCGATTTCCGGCCGGATAGCATTGTGTTTCATCCGGCTGGCGAGATCGTTCACAAGCGTGGTGTGATTCTCATAAACAATAGTGGGGAAGTTGACCGAGCCCGTCGACAGCGAGGCCATATCCGGCTTGAGATAAAGCGCTGAACCGCGCAAACCCGGATCACGCCCGCGTCCCCCGGTGGAAAATTGCACAATCATGCCCGGACAATACTTGACGACACCATCCTGCACGTCGGCAAATTTTTCCGGTGATGAAGATGGGCTCTCGTCATGGTTGCGCACATGGATGTGCACCAGGGATGCACCCGCCTCATAGGCCTCGTGAGCCGATTCGATCTGCTCGGATGGACTGACCGGCAGAGCCGGGTTGTCCTTCTTGCGGGGCACTGATCCGGTGATCGCAACTGCAATGACAACTGGGTTCATTCGGGCCCCTCCCTTGGCCGTATTGAAATCCATCACGCAGGACCAGTCTTACCTTCGACAGGAACGGTTTTGCGCTCTATTGACATGAACGTACCAGTTCGTACATTATGCGTCAATCGCAGACTGAGCCAATAGCGACGTTGCGATGGGGAGAAGATGGGAGGAAACATGCAGCCGAACAGTGTGCGTGCGAAGCTTTGTCAGCCGTTGAATCTGGATTCAACACAATGACGATTGCTCACAAAATTCTGGTCCTTAACGGGCCAAACCTGAACCTGCTTGGAAAGCGTCAGCCGGAGATTTACGGCAGGGAGACGCTCGACGATGTCGCGATGGAATGCATGCGCCTTGCAGCTGAACTTGGGCTCTCCATCGATTTCCGACAAAGCAATGCCGAACATGAATTGATAGCGTGGATCCATGAGGCACGCGAGATTGTCTCGGGCATCGTCATCAATCCTGCCGGGTATTCCCATACATCAGTCGCGATCATGGATGCGCTGGCCGCGTGCCCCTGCCCCATCATAGAAGTCCACATTTCCAACATTCATCGGCGTGAGGCGTTTCGGCATCACAGCTACGTATCAAATGTTGCAACCGGCGTGATCTGCGGTTGCGGTACGCAAGGCTACACCCTTGCTCTACGTCATCTTGCCGCCGATCTTGAAAAGGCTATCCGATGACCAAGTCCACTCATTTTCTTCTTGGCCTCGTCGGCGCAGGCATTCAGAAGTCGCGCACACCTCCCATGCATGAGCGGGAAGGAGATGAGCAGGGTTTTCGGCTGTTCTACCAGACTATCGATCTTGAGCGGCTCGGCGTCGGGCCTGAAGCACTTCCGGACCTGTTGATCGATGCCGAACGAATGGGCTTTGCCGGACTGAATGTAACTCATCCGTGCAAGCAGGCCATCATTCCCCATCTGGATGAGCTCTCCCCCGACGCGGCAGCCCTTGGAGCAGTCAACACCGTCGTGCTGCATGGAGGGCGCCGCATCGGTCACAATACCGACTGGTGGGGTTTTTCCGAAAGCTTCAAGCGCGGCCTGCCCGGTGCTCCCCTGTCCTCGCTAGTACAGCTTGGCGCTGGTGGTGCCGGTGCAGCTGTTGCTCATGCGCTTCTGACATTGGGCGTTCGGGAACTCGTTCTGATGGACAAAGATCCGTCACGGGCTGAAGAAACCGCTGCTGCGCTCAACGACCGCTTTGAGCGGTTTGGCGCCAGCCGCGTCCGTGTCTCGCGGGACCTCGCAACCGATGTGGCAGCAGCCGACGGACTGGTTCACTGCACACCGACGGGAATGGACAAGTACCCTGGAACACCCCTGCCGGTAGAGTTGCTTCACCAGAAACTCTGGGTGGCAGAGATTGTCTATTTTCCGCTCGAAACAGCTCTTCTTCGCGCCGCGCGCCATCTTGGTTGCCGCACGCTCGATGGTGGCGGTATGGCGGTCTTTCAGGCGGTCGAAGCCTTCCGTCTTTTTACCGGGGTGAGGCCCGATCACGAACGCATGTTGCGTCATTTTATCCAACTCGGTTCCGGAGCGAAGGAGGCCGCAGCCTGAACCGGGCACCAATGAAAGCCTTTAGGAGGAGGAGACTTCCATGCATCAACCAACAGGTGTCAAAGCACCCAGAAAGGCAGCACTGGCCAGCTGGATAGGCAGTGCAGTCGAATATTATGATTTCTTCATTTATGGAACGGCAGCCGCGCTCATCTTTCCAAAGATCTTCTTTTCGGCAGCGGATCCGCAGGCGGCAGCCATTGCGTCCTTTGCAACCTTTGGCGTGGCTTACATCGCACGGCCATTCGGCGCCGTTATTCTAGGTCATATCGGCGATCAATTCGGCCGCAAGAAGGTTCTTACATTTACCTTGTTGCTGATGGGCTTCTCAACCTTCATTATTGGATGCCTGCCGACATATGACCACGTCGGTATCCTTGCGCCAATCCTGCTGGTCGTCGCGCGCCTGTTGCAGGGTATCTCGGCAGCGGGCGAACAAGCCGGCGCGAATTCAATGACCCTTGAGCACGCACCACCCAATAGACGGGCGTTTTTCACAAGCTTCACGCTCAGCGGGACGCAAGCCGGGCTCATTCTGGCAACGCTCGTCTTCATACCCATCGCAAGGTTACCTGAAGCAGACCTGTTGTCATGGGCCTGGCGCATTCCCTTCTTCCTTAGCCTCGTTGTGGTCGTCGTCGGCTTCTGGGTGCGGCGCACACTGCCGGAAACACCAGTCTTCATCGAAGAGGCAAAGAAGCATGAAACGTCAAAACTGCCGTTCATAACGCTGTTCAAAAACAACTGGACCGACGTGTTGCGCATTGTTTTCGCCGCGCTGATTTCCGTCGTCAGTACGATATTCAGTGTCTTCACCCTGTCCTATGCGGTCAACACGATGCAGATCGACCGTTCGACCATGCTGACGGTTCTGGTGTTGGCCAACATCGTTGCCCTTGGTGCCATCCCAGCTTGGGCCATGCTCGCAGACCGTATCGGACGCAAGCCGGTTTTCATCTTCGGTGCCCTTGGCTGCGCCGTTCTGATCTGGCCCTATATCTGGGCGATCAGTCAGGGAAATCTGACACTTATCTTTGTTCTCGGCATCCTTTTGTCCGGCATCGTATACAGCGCCTCGAATGGTGTATGGCCAGCCCTGTATGGTGAAATGTTCGATACGCGCGTCCGGCTCTCGGGCATGGCAATCGGCACACAGATCGGCTTTGCCTTGGGAGGCTTTGCGCCAACCATCAGCGCGGCGCTGCTCGGCACCGGACCCAATGGATGGGTGCCTGTGGCAGCGTTCACGACGATAACAGCAATCATTGCTGCGATTTCTGCTGCAACCGCCTCGGAGACTTACCAAACCCCGATGGAAGATCTGGGGAAAAAGTCAGCAAGCGCCGTGGCTTGATTAACTGGCGGGTGGGAGTGCGTGCTCCCGCCCGTCATTTTTGCTGGAGCAGACCGATCACAGCATCGGCAATCATCTGCTTGTGTTTCTGCCTGCGGCCCGGTTCCGACAAATCGATACGGTGGATCGCGCCAAAGGTGTGGCGGTTTGCAACGCGGAAGAAACAGAAAGCGCTGATCATCATGTGGACGTCCACCGGCTCGAGATCGGCGCGAAACAGCCCCTTGGCACGTCCACGCTCCAGTATAGCGTCTATGATCTGAATGATCCGAAGATTGATTTCCCGAATTGATGTTGCTTCGGCGAGGTGCTTGCCCTGATTGATGTTCTCGATCGTGACCAGGCGAACGAAATCCGTATGGCTATCGTCATTCTCGAATGTCTGGTCAATAACGCGGCGCAAAGCCTCGACAGGATCGAGCAGATCAAGTTCCAAAGCGGATTCGATCGCTCTGATATCCGCATAGGCCTTTTCGAGCACAGCCAGATAAAGCCCGTCCTTCCCGCCGAAATAATAATAGATCATGCGTTTGGAAGTTTGCGTCCGCTCGGCAATCGCATCAACCCGCGCGCCACTTAGACCATAGGTAGCAAACTCTTCAGTCGCCACTGCAAGAATATCTGCCTTGGTCCGCTCCGGATCGTTCGTTCGACTCCGCTCAGGTACTGAACGTTTCCTCGAAGGCGTTTGATTTGGCATGCCTGAATCTATCTGTCTGCTGCAATAATCGATATCGCATAATGGACGAACCTGTACGTCCAACGCAATACGGGCAACGAATATCCACCACCCGTATTGTTGCGCTTCGATTCAGCAAGCCTCTGATTTTGCCGCGAGCCCGGGCTGATGCGCAGCGTTGTCACCGCATCCGGCAAAGCAGCGAACCCATATAATTTGTACTCTTGCGGCACTTCCCCTCGTCAGGCAACACCACGCCTGTCGGCCGTCCGCGTAATACCGAGGTGATCACGCAGCGTTGTTCCCTCATATTCCGTGCGGAACAGGCCCCGCTCCTGCAGGATAGGCACCACCTTGCTGCAGAAGTCATCAAGCCCACCGGGGAAATAAGGCGGCATGACATTGAACCCGTCGGCCGCTCTTTCTTCAAACCAGAGCTGCATCCGGTCGGCAATTTCAACAGGCGTACCAAGAATGATGTGATGGCCACGTCCTGCGGCAACCCGCAGGGCGAGCTGGCGAATGGTCAGGTTCTCCCGCTTGGCAAGATCGGTCAGGAGCTTTGCCCGGCTCTGCAATTGATCCGAGACCGGCAGCTCGGGCAACGGCCCGTCAAGGTCATAGCCCGACAGATCGTGTCCCAGCCTTTCGACGAGCAAGGGCATGGCATTCGTCGGATCGGTCCAGCCATCAAGCAAGGCGAGTTTGTCGCGCGCTTCAGCAAAGGTATCTCCGATGACAGGCAAAAAACCCGGCATGATCGCAAGGGAATCCACGTCGCGGCCATGCGCAGCCACGCGTTCCTTTTGGCTCTTGTAAAAACTTTGAGCCTCCTCAATGCTTTGCTGGGCGGTGAACACGATATCTGCATTCCGTGCCGCCAGATCCTGTCCAGGGCCGGACGAGCCTGCCTGAATGATAACCGGATGTCCCTGCGGAGGACGCGATGCGTTAAGCGGTCCCTTTACCGAGAAGTATTTGCCCTTGTGGTCGAGGATGTTGAGTTTGTCGGCATCGGCATAGACGCCTGCTGCCTTGTCTTTCGGGAAGGCGTCATCGTCCCAGCTGTCCCACAACCCTTTGACGACATCGACGAACTCTTCGGCAATGGCATAGCGTTCGTCGTGCTCCGGATGGCGTGCGCCAAAATTGGCGGCTGTCCGTGCATAGGATGTCGTGACGACATTCCAGCCTGCCCGCCCCCGGCTCAGATGATCAAGCGATGCAAAAACGCGGGCTATATGGAACGGCTCACCATAGGTTGTCGACGCCGTTGCCGCCAGTCCAAGCCGTGTGGTTGACATCGCCAGCGCGGACAACAGTGTCAACGGCTCGAACCGCGCCACCATCGACGGGTGCGCATCACTGCCGCTGGTCAGCCCGTCCGCGAGAAACAGAAGATCGAATTTGGCGCGTTCAGCCGTTGCTGCAAGCCGTTGCAAAAGATCAAGATTTTCGCTGCCTGATTCAGCGTCCGGATGCCGCCATCCTGCAACATGGTGGCCCGCACCCTGAAGAAAAAGCCCGAGATGAATTTGCCGTTTTGTCTTGGCCATGGAAAACCCCTAGGACACTGATTGCGTTATGATTGATTCGGATTCTGTTGCATTGGCAGCCAGCGCATCGAGAAGATCAAGCAGATCCGCCCGCGTTTCCATCGTCAACACTGTATGCGGAATCTTTGCCCAAACGGGGTCTGATCCAGCAGCGTCGAAGAACTTGGCGGCCAGATCCTGTGCGCCTCTCAGCACCGAAACCCGGCGCGAGAGTTTGCTGCCGTCGGCAAAGATCACGTCGACAATCGTAAATCGCGTTGCAGGATCATTCGACATGCGCGGCGCTGTTTCGTCGTGGCGTCTTTCGACCAATCGCGCCAGGGCGGCAATCTCGGGGCGCACCGGATGATCGGAAAACACGTCTATGCCAAGCTTGCCATCGATAATCCCCGTCGCAATGACGTATTCGACACTGAATCGGCCATCAACGCCCGTTTGCGGTTCACGTACGACCAAAGCTGCGTCTCCGCCGGGCGGGAACGTAGCGGTGATGGCTTTGATCTTTGCCGGATCGATTGCATGTTCGGAACGCAGTGAAAGGATTGCCTCCGCCGCGCAATGGGTGGCGGTGCAGCAGGGAAATTCCTTGAGGATGAGACCGGGTGAAACAATCTGCCATGGCTCGCCCCATGCCTCGACAGCACGTTCCGGCCGCGCGGCGCCCGCTCCGTAGGCGGCAAAGAAACCGATCGGCCCCTCCAGAAAATCCGGCGAGCCGTTAAAGCCCGCAGCAGCCAGCTTCACGGCTGTCAAACCGGCACGGGCAGCAAGTCCGGCATGCAACGGCTTGGCATCAAACCCGAACTGCAAACGCAGGCCGGCGGACTGGGTGGCGGCAAGCCCAAGCGCGACCGCTATTGTCTCCGGCTTCAGTTTCAACAGGTGCGCGCACGCAGCCGCCGCGCCGATTGTGCCGAGTGTTGCTGTGGCATGAAAGCCGTTTTCATAATGCTTGCTGCCGAGCGCCAGCCCGAGGCGGGACATCGTTTCCACGCCGACGATGTAGGCGGAAACAAGCTCAAGCGCGGATGCTGGCGTCTCGCGGGCTATGGCAAGCAGAGCAGGGAGAATAACCGTCGTGGGATGGCCCCGAACACTGGGGTGCACGTCGTCATAATCGAGGGCATGGCCAGCGTGGCCGTTGACGAGTGCCGCCGTGAAGGGATCTGTTGTTCTGCCCTGCCCGATCAGAATGGCATCGCCATGCCCGGCTAACGGCAGAAACACGTCAAGAACGGCTAGCGTTCCAGTATCGTGTGATCCGGCGATGGTACAGGCAAGAAAATCGATGATGGCCCGTCGCGCCAGCTCCACCGCTTCCGGCGTGCGGAGCGGATCGGACGCTGCAATGAGCCTGGCAAGGTTTGCCGTCAAAGATGCATTGGTCACAATGCTGACTCCCGAGTTTTAGCTCCTGAACCCAAACCATTGATAAAACTATGAATACGCGGATTGCTCGAATTGTGGAACAACGATGCAGGCGAGCCCCGTTCGACGATACGCCCGCCCTCTGTAAACAAGACCTCGTCGCTGATTTCCTCGGCAAACCGCATCTCGTGCGTTACCAATATGCTGGTCAGGCCATCGGCCACCAGTTCACGAATGACCGCCAGCACCTCGCCAACGGTCTCCGGATCGAGAGCCGATGTGACTTCATCAAAGAGCACGAGTTCGGGCCGCATGGCCAAAGCCCGAGCGATAGCGACACGCTGCTGCTGTCCCCCGGAGAGTTCTCCCGGATAGGCATGCTCCTTGTCAGACAGACGCACCCGGGCCAAAAGTTCGCGCGCATGGCGCTCTGCTTCCGGGCGCCCCACGCCCTGAATGCGGACCGGGGCAATCACGATGTTCTCCAGCACACTCAGATGCGGAAAGAGGTTGTACTGCTGAAACACGATACCAATGCGCTTGCGCAAAGGAATGCGCTCAGCTTCGCTCTTCAATTCGTGGACGGCTGTCTGGCCCACGGTAATCGACCCGCGCTGGGGCGTGACCAACCCATTGATGCAACGCAGGATGGTCGATTTGCCCGATCCGGATGGTCCGATAATGGACACCGCATCGCCTTTGCGCACTTCCAGGTCAATGCCTTTCAGAACCTGCGTCTGGCCGAAAGCCAGATGCACATCTTCCATCTTCACCAGAATGGCGCGTTCTTCGCGTTTGGATTCAGTCATCTCTGCTGTTCGCCTCTGATTGCACATTTACCGGACGGCAAACCGTCGTTCGAGGTTTTGCGTGAACCGCGCCACCGGATAACAATAGACAAAGAACCAGACGAGTACCGTCAGATAGACGGCAACCGTAAAATCGGTCCGCTGCACGGCGGTACTGGCATCGGTTGCCGCATGCAGCAACTCGTTGACACCGACGAGTGATGCCAGCGCGGTTCCCATGGAAATGGAGGCATAAAGGTTCATCCACGGCGGCAGGACGCGCTTGATGCATTGGGGCAGGATGATCCACCGCAGTGTCTGTGATCGCGAAAAACCCATTCCCGCAGCCGCTTCCCATTGCGCTGTCGGGATCGATTGCACCGCCCCCCGCACGATTTCCGCAATATGGGCGCTGGCCGGAATGGCCAGTCCAATCGTTGCCTTGATCCAATCGGGAAATGGTATTCTCAAACCGGCCACCAGTATCTCGAAAGGGAAAATATAGGTGGTAGCAAAGATCAGCACGAGATGCGGCGCGTTGCGGAAAATCTGAACATAGACGAGTGCCGGGAACCGGATGAGCGCACGGGGAGAAAGCTCCAGCGCGCCGAGTATCAAGCCGACCAGACTGCCAAGCGCGATGGCACAGATACTGATGAGGATATTCATGGCGAAGCCGCGTGCAAGATACGGGGTCCAGACGAGCAGCGTGGCGGCCGACTCGGGCTCAAAGAACGACCACAGGAGTCCAGCCACGGCGATTCCGCCAAGCACCGGAAGAACGGTGGACGACGCCAATGAAGGAACACGGGAAAATGTCAATATATTCAACATTATATTCCAAGACCCGGAACTTTTAGCTTATTCTCAAGCCAGCGGCCCGTTCGAGCGATCAAAAGATTGATGAGACTGAACAGTAGCAGGATGACGATCATCAGTTCGATGACATTGTCCCTCTGGCTCCAGATCATGATTGAGGCATAGGTAACTTCGCCAACTGCGATGGCCGAGCCGACGGTGGTCAGCTTGGCAAGATTGACCAGATTATTCACGATGGCCGGAAGTGCCGCACGCAGCGCCAGCGGGAACTCCACGAACCACAATATCTGCAGGCGGTTGAAGCCGATGGCACGCGCGGCCTCCAGCGTTGCCGAAGGCACGGATTCAATACCTGCCCGCAAGGCCTCCGCATGGAAGGCAGCGATATGCAGGCCGACGACGGCAACAACCCAAAAGAACGGCGAGAACGGGTTATATTGGGCGCCACCCAGTGCCTTGCTGATCAGCATGTTGACCACAAGAAACGCACACATCAACTGAACCAGCGTCGGTGTATTGCGGGTGAGTTCCACGAACACCCGCGCAGGAACCGAAAGATATTTCCGCCCGGATGTCAGAGCGGCCGCAAGCAGACCACCACCGACAAGGCTGACGGGAATCGTCACCGCAATCAGGATCAGCGTCATGCTAATACCATCGATCCAGATGGTTCGCTCATAGACACTGGTTAAAAAGCCGAAGTTGAAACCCAGACTTTTTGTGTAGGTCACGAAACCTGCGAGAATTGAATCCAGCATGGCCTACATACAGCTTCCGGCCGTGTTGCCAGGCCTCGCCGTCGCAATCAGGATCATTACTGCGAGACCTTGTACTTTTCCCGAGCCTCGATCAAAAACGGGCTGACAGGCAACTGATCTTTCTCGGCGGTCGCAATCATCCAGCCCGAACCGTGCAGATTCTTCATAATCTGGTCGAGAGCTGCCTGCGTATCGGCTTCTCCCTTGCGCAGCCAGACGACGGAGTCGGACGGGATCAGTTCAGTTGGAATGGAAACTTCGTAGTCCTTCCACTCATCCGCTCGCTGCTTGAGCATGAGCTTGACCGTCGCGCCGACATGCACCGCAGCATCACAATTGCCGCCCTTCAACGCGAGCAATGAATCAGGCTGACCTGGGAATCCCTTTACGATGGCGCCATATTCCTCAATCAACGGCTTGGTGAAATTGCTTCCCTGAGAGACGCATACGGTCTTGCCGCGCAGGTCCGCCCAGTCTTTGATGCCACTGTCCTTGCGGACGACCGCCGCACCGCCGCTCACTTCAAAGGCAGTCGGTACGAAGCTCAATATCTCAGCCCGTTCCTGCGTCCACTGCATATTGGCAAGAAGCAGATCAACCTTGCCCTGCTGGAGGAATTGCACACGGTTCGGCGGAGTGACGGCGACCGTTTCCAGCTTTACACCCAGACGCTTTGCAAATTCCCGCGCGAGATCGAGGTTCAACCCCTCCTGCTGCTGCGTCTTCGGATCGATATAGCCATAAGGCGGTCCGGACAGGATCACGCCTGCAACCAGCGTTCCACGTTCCTTGATTCTGTCCAGCGTTGCATCCGCCTGAACAGGCGTCACGTTTACGGCCGCGGCTAATGATGCTGCAAATATTGCAGATAGAATTTTAATCCAACTTTTCACTGGAAGTCCGGTCCTTATGAGAATGGAATTTCGCGTATTGAACACATTTCTTCACCAAACCCATAGGAACAAAATACCAATTCTGCAGAACATAGAGGTAGAACCATCTCCCAAAACAGGTTTCGGTAGACGCTTGTCGTGATACGCGGCAAAGCGGCAAAATGAACGAGCCGGCGGAGAGTCGTTTTCGCACCTTGCGATGCCCTTTGTTCAGCTCTTGGGGCTTTAGTCAAAGTTTATGCCTTTGTGTTAAATCTGCGCGACGCGGGATCAACAGATCCACTCCTGTCAGTCGGGAATATCCATGAGGCATGATGTGATGACAGATATTGAACCGGAAAAACCATCTCTCGGAGACACTGATCGAACACTCCTGAGCCATTTGCGCATGCACCGGCGTAAAACCCGCAATCTCAAGCTTGCTCAACTGGCACCCAGCCTGACTCCAGGCCAAAGAATAGCCGATCAGGTCGCCGCAACCATGGGCTCCTGGTCGTTCATTATCATCCAGACAACAATATTGTTTTTCTGGATCATATTGAACGTGACCGCATACGTGCAGCGCTGGGATCCCTACCCGTTCATTCTGCTCAACCTCGCGCTTTCTTTCCAGGCCGCCTATGCTGCTCCGTTCATCATGATGAGCCAGAACCGCCAGCAGGACATAGACCGCAGAGACGCCGAGAATGACTACAAGATCAATATCAAGGCGGAGCTTGAGATCGAATTACTGCATGAGAAAATGGAACTCCTGCATCAGAAAATCGATTTTCTGAGAGAGAAAGAGGTCCTGTCTCTCACAGAGGAAGTCCGGCGCCTCTGCGATCAAAAATCGTCCCAGTAGGAGTAGCGATGGGCTGCGGGTTACCGGGCTACTGCCCCTACGGGGTTATGCGCCCCGCGAGAATACAACGGCTGTGAAAAGCAGGACACCGGCAAGCACGATGAACGATCCGATGCCAACCAATGCCTCCATGGCCGGACTGCCCTGTAACGTCAGATAAAGTCCGACTGCCATGACAATCACTCCAACCGTATAAACCGCATACTGCAGCAACGGCAGCCTGCCCCCGGCCTTGGCCGGATTGAGTGCATAGTAAATGCCGAAGATGGCGCTACTGACCCACCCCAGCAGATTGAGATGCGCATGAGCCGGATAGGCGCTGTGGTCCCCTGATATCCCCATGTGCAGTCCCATGGCGATGCCGATCAGAAACAAGATCGTTGCCGTTTTGAAATACAGATTTGAAATCCGTGGCATGACGCGCTCCCTGCCACCTGCGAAACTGCAGCCGCTCGTGGCTTATCCGTTTTGTTTGTATGCGAGGCGGTATCCCCGCCGATCATGTTCTGTCTTTGCCCGAGAGCGACAGGCTTTGAACAGTTGTCATTTGCCAGCTATCCCATATCCGTTCACAGGCACGTTCCAGCGATCCGGCAACCAAAGAGACAAGCTTGGAGAGGCCTTTTATCTGGATGCAGCAGCGGATAAGTTCCTGATGGAACCAATAAGTTTCTGACGCCCGTCCTGAAGATGCTCTGCCAGTATCTGTACTGCCTGCGCCTCGTCTCCTTGACGGCAGGCCGCTATGATGCCTCGGTGTCCCTTGTGCGGGAGATTGCGAAAATCGCCATTTGACAGAAAGATCCGAACATAGCGGTCAGCGGCCCCATGCTGTGCTTCAATAAGCGACAGCAGCCGTGAGTTGCGGCACGGGTTGTAGAGCGTCATGTGAAAAGCCAGATTCAACGTACCCCAGCGGCTGACGTCGGGCTCCGCGGCAATCCGGTCCTGCACGCTTTCGGCCTCATCCAGAATCTCATCGGTGAAAAAGGGAAAAGCCAAATGCAGCGCCGCACATTCAAGCAGTTCGCGAATGGTAAAAATCTCGCTGATTTCAACAGCGTCCATCTCGGCGACGAAGGCGCCGCGGGTCGGATGAATGGAGACCAGGCCCTCAGCCTCCAACAGCCGCAGTGCATCGCGTACCGGCATCCGGCTGGTGCCAAATCGCATTGCTAGATCGTCCTGGCGCAAGGCGGTACCAGATGAAATTATACCTTTGACAATGGCTTCACGCAAAGTGCTGGCAACTTGATCTGCCGCCGTCTGCGGTTTTTTCATTTCGCTGCCGAACAACTTGTCCAACGAACTCATTCCACCCCCTTGTGCTTTTCATCTGGACATGCGCGAGGCCGCTATTGAATGTCAACACACGAACTTGTATACGAGTATCCCAAATTTATACGGGCGCTGAAATTTCATGACACGCTGAAATGACCGGTCTCTCCATAGCCACTTCCAATCTCATCTCCCGCTATGGTGCCGTCCCGACGTTGAAAGGTTCAAGCATGCTGCCGCGCTCGTTCGATCCAATCGTTTAAAAATGACAGGAAATGGTCTGGATTTGACGGCTGCAATGAGCAGAGCCGATGCCTGCACAACACAGTTCGGAAACTTCGGCACTCATAGTCGTGGTCAGTTTGATCGCTCGCAGCCGAGCACGCGAATACGATCAGAAGGGGGTTAAGCATGATTGAAGCAACGTTAGCGCAGATAACAGGGCTGATCGGCCAGATTTATCTGGCCGCCTTCGATCCGACGCAATGGACACCTGCCATTCAATCGACGCGTCAGCTTTTCAACAGTTCCGCTGTTTGTCTCACCAATCACACGACAAACGCTTCTGGCACCTGGGCATTCAATACCAACCAGGACGAAGGCTATTTCCGTAAATATATTGAGGAACACACTCATACCAATCCCTACGTGTCCTCCCTCTCAGCCGGGCCGCTGCACCGTATCGTTGCCGATAGAAATCTCTTCGATGTGGACACGTTCCGGCGCAGCGCGTTCTGGAACGAATGGATGAAACCGCAGGACATGTACGACGGCCTGTGCTGCAAGCTCAACCACACGGCAAGCAGCCTTACATTCGTTGATATCAGACGCGGTCCCAACCAGCCGTCTTTCGAGAACAAGGAAGCCGATCTTTTCGCGCTTCTCACCCCCCATTTCGAGCGTGCAAGCCAGATAAACGAACAGATGCGGCTCGCCAGCGCCTTGACGGCAACCTTTTCGCGCCTGCCTTTTGGGGCGGTACTGGTGGACGCCGATCTACGGATTCTGGAGTTGAATGATGCTGCCGGTATCCTTCTCGAGGCCGGTCATGCCGAGCTGATGCGGCGCAATGGATTTCTGACAACGCAGTCCCAGTCACTACGCCAGCTGAAGAAGCTTGTGGCGGAAGCGTGCGGCCTTCATATGGACGGCCTGATTGGCACGGGTGGCCGCATGATTGTGGAAACCTCCACGGATGCCGGGCAAATGGTAAACTATGTCCTGGAAGTCGCACCGGCGTTTGATTCGCCCTTTTCCGGATTGACGATTGGTCGCTGCGCCATTGTCATCGTCAAGAAGATCGACATGAGTAATCCTGAGGGTCTGGATGAGCAAATCCGGGCAATCTTCAAATTGACGCCATCCGAAGCCCGGCTCGCCGTATTGCTCGCGGGCGGTCTTGCGCTCAAGGACGCCGCCCAGGAGGCAGGTCTGAGGAACACAACGGCGCGCGCTTATCTCGAACGTCTCTTTCACAAGACGGGAACCCACCAGCAAAGCCAACTGGTAGCCTTGCTCAAGAATGCGGCGCCTGTCTTGCTAAGGAATGGCCGGTAAGGAGGGCGCATGACAAGTTCGTCAAAAATGCGATACCCTGCGGCTTTGGATCGAACCAGGAGTTCCCGCATCCCGCAGGGTAATTAATGCCACCCTTGTCATATGACAGCTGCTCAGGATTTGCGGCTTACCTAAAACGTGCACATGGTATTGTTTGAGAGGATAGCCAGACTCTCGCAAAAAAGTTTGGCATGCGGCATTTCCCATGGGAAGGCGAACACTTCATCACCGCCGAAGAGCTCTTCGGGTTGAACTGGACAGTTTTAAAGGCCGTGATGCGAAAAGGATAAATCCATGTTTTTGAGACCGAGTGGTTGGAATTACGAAACAGGAGCTACCGGTGGCCTTGGTATCGGATACGTGATTGGTTCCGGCGGGAAAATTATCCTGAACGATCCTTCGGGAACCCAGAAAAACTTCTGGTACGGCGGCATAGGGGGTGGAATCGGTGAGGAAGCCAGACTTGGTAAGTTCAAAGCGCCTGTGTTCAAGATCAAAGGAAAAGCAATTGGCGCTGCGGGGTCCTCAACGTCCTACCCGAGTGGTGGCGTGGTTTACATGACAGATGCGTTCAAAGGCAAAGAACTGGCCGAATCGGACATTCAGGGCGCGACTGTCTACATTGACGCGGCCGCCGGTCTCATAATAGGCCTTAGCGGATCGGCAATGCTCCTGGGTATAGAACCATTGCCGCTCATGATGGGGTTGTCCAATCCTGCAATGATGCTCATTGCAAATGTAGCCATCTTGCGCGCGCCAGCCGTGCTGGTGATGGGTGGAGTTAATGTCGGTCTGCAGGCCGGTGCCGGGATCGGCGCTCTGGTCGGCTATCTGCGCTAGCCAACAAGACGAAAATTTTATCCCAAGTCTATAGTCGAGGGGTCCGAGGGCATGATAGGCATGCTCTCGCACCCCTCGTTCACTCTGTGGCCAAAATATTTCGTCACACCTGTCTTAAACGTACAGGTTGAATCGTCCTAAAGGGAAACTCATCAATTGTTTGGCTGTTCAGACGATTGCCGCTATTCCTGCCCGCAATTTAGTTAAGGCAAAATCATGACCCATGACTCCTCCAGTTACAGCGATGCAGTATCGCCTGTAGACGCTGTCGAAGACCACAGGGCCCGCAACAAGCTCGTCATTGCTCTGCTTCTGGTGTCGGCATTCGTCGTCATCCTCAATGAGACCATCATGGGCGTGGCACTCCCGCATCTGATGACTGATCTTCAGATTACGGCTAGCGCCGCTCAATGGCTCACCACGGCGTTCATGCTGACAATGGCGGTTGTCATCCCGGTTACCGGCTATCTCCTGCAGCGCCTCAATACGCGTCCTGTATTCATTCTGGCCATGTCGCTGTTCAGCGCCGGCACGCTTGTTTCAGCGCTTGCACCGGGCTTTGCCGAGCTTGTCATCGGACGTATCGTGCAGGCCTCGGGCACAGCGATCATGATGCCGTTGCTCATGACCACGGTGATGAACCTTGTGCCGCCGGAGACGCGCGGCAAGACCATGGGCAACATCTCGATCGTCATCTCGGTTGCCCCGGCAATCGGCCCAACGATTTCCGGGTTGATCCTGTCGGCACTTGACTGGCGCTGGCTGTTTCTCCTTGTGCTGCCAATCGCACTCGGCGCACTGGCATTGGGCGCCTCCAAGATAAAGAACGTGACTGTCCCCACCACCGCGCCCATTGATATCCTTTCGATATTTCTCTCTGCCATTGGTTTTGGCAGCTTCGTCTATGGCCTCAGCGGGCTGGGTGAAGCCGCACTTCATCCCCCTGTTGTGTCACCATGGATTCCGCTCCTGATCGGAGCAGCCGTAATCGCTGTTTTTGTATTGCGTCAATTGCAGTTGCAGAAGCAGGAGCGGGCACTCCTTGACCTGCGCACCCTGGCGACAACGACATTCACCGTCGCCGTGATCATGATGGCGATCCTCATGATGTCGATGTTTGGCGTGTTCATCCTTCTGCCAATCTATCTGCAGAACGTGCTGGGACTTTCCACACTGCAAACGGGCCTCTTGCTGCTGCCGGGCGGACTGATCATGGGGCTTTGCGCGCCAAAGGTCGGAAGCCTGTTCGATAAATATGGTCCGAAACCGCTGGTCATTCCAGGCGCAATCCTGTTCAGTCTGGTCATGTGGGGCTTGACGCTTGTCCAACCGGACACGCCCTATTGGATGCTCTTGATTGCACATATCGTGCTGAGTATCGGCCTTGCTCTGATGTTCACGCCATTGTTCACCGTCAGTCTGGGATCATTGCCGCCCAAACTCTATTCCCATGGCAGTGCCATGATCGGCACGACACAGCAGGTTGCCGGTGCTGCAGGCACCGCCTTGTTTGTCGCGATCATGACGTTGCGGGGAGCAAGTATCTCCGCGGAAGGGTCCACTATCCTGATCTCGACGACCGGTGGCATCAAGACAGCATTTCTCTGTGGAGCGATCATTTCGCTGGGCGCAGTCGTAGCGTCCTTCTTCGTCAGGAAACCCGCGGCATAGGCTGGAACCGATTGTCAAACATTGAGTGAGCCCGCAATATCCGCATGGGCTCATCTCTTCCAGAACCAGTATAGCGTCCAGTCCAGCGATGTGCCGGGCGCGTCACATCGTTATGCGAGAACAATGAACTGAAATGACGGTCCAGGCATTAGACTTGCGGCTCCAGACGCGCGTGTATGCCAATTTCTCCGAAAACTTCTCGCCATAATATGTGCCGGTAACCCTCGCTCTCAACGAGACCAGCGCAACATTATCGAGCGGCTTGATGACACGATCCAGAACCTCGATGTTCATGAACTCCAGAACACCGTTGCGATAGATTTCAAGGTCTGCCGCCTTGTCAACGCGACGCCCCTGATGATCAATAAAGGTGAGGTCTTCCGCCAACAACTTCTTCAGTGCCTCAACGTCACCGGCCAGCATTGCAAGTCTCAGACGTTCTTCACATTGTTCAATGGCGGCAACGTCAATTGTATCGGATGCGGTGGTCATCGTTTTTTCCCCTCCTGTATATAGCATCGGTCCGTACCATTGGAGGTTGTGGACAGAACCGTGAAAGCAAAATCTATAGCCCGGGCCACCCGATACTCAATACTAAAGTGGACCGGACCCTTGGCAGGTTTTGGTAAAAGCCAACGCACAGAAGCTAACCCAGCATATCTGAACATGGCATTAACCATAAAAACTCTCTTGAATAAACTCCATTGATATATTCGCGGCAAATGCGGTCTGGAAGAACAGAAATCTATTCACGACGCTATCGATAGACGCTACATCAGCGCATCATTGTCGAGTAAAGATTGGATCTCCCTATGACTGACACCGTTCTCGATCGCTTTCTTCGCTACGTCGTTATTGACACTCAATCAGATCCCAAATCATCGGCGCAACCCACCACAGAGAAGCAAAAGAATTTGGGGCGCCTGCTTGTCCAGGAGTTGCTGGCCATCGGACTGTCCGATGCGCATCTCGATGAGCATGGCTATGTCTATGCAACCATTCCATCGAACGTCGACAAGCCGGTACCGGTGATTTGCTTCTGTTCCCACATGGACACTGCACCAGACTTCACCGGCACAAACGTCAAGCCGCAGATCCTGCACAATTACCGTGGCGGCGACATCCAGCTATCCGGAGATCCGCAACAGATCATTCGCGTCGCGAACAATCCGGTGCTTCTTGATCAGATCGGAAACGACATCATTACAACAGATGGAACGACGCTGCTTGGCGCAGACGATAAGGCCGGCCTTGCCGAAATTATGAGCATGGCGCAGATTCTCGTCGATAACCCTGACATCCGGCATGGCACCATCAAGCTCCTCTTCACCCCCGATGAAGAAGTCGGACGCGGCGCGGACAAGGTTGATCTGGTGAAGCTAGGTGCACAGTTCGCCTACACCGTTGACGGTGAGACGGCCGGCCATATTGAAGACGAGACGTTCTCTGCCGACGGTGTTGATATAACCATTCAGGGTGTTGCCATTCATCCGGGCTTCGCCAAGGACAAGATGGAAAATGCAATCAAGATTGCCGGAGCAATCATCGATCGGTTGCCCAAGGATGTCGCACCCGAAGCGACAGCAGGTCGTGACGGCTTCATCCACCCAACCGGCGTGACCGGCTCAATGGAAAAGGCTAGCCTCAGCTTTATCGTGCGCGACTTCAATGATGACGGTCTTGCAACCAAGGAAGCGACGATAGAAACCATCGTCAAGGATGTTATGGCGGATTATCCCGGCTCCTCCTACACTTTGAAGATCACACAGCAATATCGCAACATGAAGGTTGTTCTCGACCGCCATCCAGAGATTGTCGAGAATGCTCTGGAAGCGGTGCGCCGCGCCGGCATGGAACCTGTGCGTGGCAGTATCCGGGGCGGTACCGACGGCTCCCGCCTCTCCTTCATGGGATTACCCTGTCCCAACATATTCGCCGGTGGCCATGCCTTTCACTCACCGCTTGAATGGGTCAGTCGGCAAGATATGGAAAAAGCCGTAAACACACTCGTTGAACTGGCAAAGATCTGGGAAGAGCGCGCTTAACGATTCTAAGCCTGGCAATATCCGCAGTCAGCCAATGGCTGCGGATATATTCTCATTGACGACCGGCAATCACACCATAATGACTTTTGGTGCCGTTCGCCTCATCTTCTGGTCCCACTATTTGCCAATATACAACCCCTGAAAAACCATCGGATTCTTCCTCTGATATCTTCCTCACCAGTTTTGGCAATTGACATCCAAAACGTTTTGGAAAATTATAAATCAAGCACTTCTGGGAGGGGGCATGTCCAATCTGAAACAACTGGCACAATCGCTGGGCTTGTCCATTACCACAGTTTCACGGGCTCTGGATGGCTATTCAGATGTCTCCGCCAAAACGAAGGCGCGCGTTCTCGAGGCTGCTGCCAGAACAGGATATCAGCCCAACGCATCGGCGCGGCGCCTGCGCCGGCAGCGGGCCGAACTGGTCGCTGTTACATTGCCAACTGCTCCGGGTCATATCGGACCTCCGCATTTCCTCGATATCCTTTCGGCATGCGCCGAGCATCTTGCTCTTTCCGGCCTCAATCTTGTTATTGCTCCAGTGCCGCGCGGCCAAAGCGAACTGGAAATGTGCCGGCGCTTTGTCGACGGACAGCGCGTCGACGCCATGCTGCTGGTTCGTACCAAGCGGCATGACGAGCGGGTGGAACTTCTGCAGTCACGCGACATCCCGTTCGTTACTCTTGGCCGGACGGAATCGGCCAGACCCCACGCTTTTCTCGATGGTGATGGCTTTGCGGGATTTCGCGATGCAACCCTGCGTTTCATCGCTGATGGCCATACGCATATAGGGCATGTCGCTGGACCGCAGGAATTTTCCTTTGCGCATCACCGGCGCCTGGGTTGGGACGATGCCCTGAGACGAGCCGGACTGCCAACGGAACTTGTTATTGAAGGCGACCCTACCGAACATGGCGGTTATGCAGCCGCAAAAGTCCTGATGAGCGGCCCGGTCAAACCCACGGCTATTCTCTGTGCAACGGATGAAATGGCCGTCGGCACCTTGCGGGCGCTGCGCGAAGTCGCCGGCGGAAACGCGGTGAGCATTATCGGTCATGATGACCTGCCGATGAGCGCGTTTACCGATCCGCCACTGTCGACCATGCGCGTGACAGGCGATGATATTGGTGTTCGCATAGCACTGCTCTTGCTGCGAGCCCTCGGTGGAGAGGCACCGGAAACCTTACAGGAGATCCATCCCGTGGAATTCCTGCCGCGTGCCAGCCACCGCCGGTCGCAACGATTGGCCGCCAATGATGCGGGCGCTCAAGAAGAATAATGGAGGAGATGCAATGAAACGATCCCTGCTTATCGGGCTGCTTGCAGCCTCTGGTTTCTTTGCCGGCGCGGCGGCACAGGCGGAAACCATCTTTCTGTCGACACAACTTCGTCCGATCGAAGAGGCGACCGCAGTGCGTAACGTTATCCTCAAAGGGCTCGCTGCACCCGTTGAATATGTCGTCGAAGAGCCACCGCAGTTTGCGGTGCGCATGGAAGCCGAACGTCAAGCTGGAACACATACAATCAGTCTCGTCGGTGCACTCCACGGAGAATTGTCGCCGATAGCGGCGAAGAACGGTTTTGTGCCGCTTGACGATCTCGCCAAGCAACTTGCCGACAACGGCATGCCGAAGGGGCTGCTTGATCTGGGCAAACTCGGCAAGGATACACAACAGTATATTCCATGGATGCAGGCGACCTATGTCATGGCTGCCAACAAGCAGGCACTTCAGTACTTGCCTGCAGGCGCTGACATCAACAAACTGACCTATGATCAGTTGATTGAATGGGGTCAGAAGATGCAAAGCGAAACCGGGCAGCCGCGTATCGGCTTTCCGGCGGGCCCCAAGGGTCTGATGGCGCGCTATTTCCAGGGGTATTTCTACCCATCTTTCACGGGCGGCGTCGTTCGTCCGTTCAAATCGGCTGATGCGGCAAAGGGATGGGAGAGTTTCAAAAAACTCTGGGCGGTCGTCAATCCAAACTCCACGAATTACAATTTTATGCAGGAGCCATTGCTCGCCGATGAAGTATGGGTCGCCTGGGATCATATTGCCCGGTTGAAAGAAGCAGTGGCATCGCAGCCGGACCAATATGTGATCTTTCCAGCGCCTGCCGGCCCCAAGGGCCGCGGCTACATGCCCGTTGTGGCGGGACTGGCAATCCCGCAAGGGGCTCCCGATGAGGCGGGCGCCAAAGGTGTGATTGAGCATCTGGTCAAGCCGGAAACGCAGATCCTGACGGCCCAGAATGTTGGTTTCTTCCCGACGGTCGACGCGAAACTTCCATCCGATATTGAACCGGGCATTGCCATGCTGGCAGCTGGCGTGCAGGCGACACAGCAGGCGCCTGATGCTGTCATTTCCCTGTTGCCGGTGGGCCTTGGTGATCGCGGCGGTGAGTTCAACAAGGTCTATATGGACACGTTTCAGCGCATCGTCCTTCGTGGCGAACCGGTAACCGACGTTCTGAATGACCAAGCAGCGAGCCTTGGCAAGCTGATGGGAGATACCGGTGCGGCCTGCTGGGCACCGGATGCGCCAAGCCAGGCCCCCTGCCCAGTCGAATAATATCATTGGCCGTGCATGTCCGGGCACAATGCCGGGACATGCGCAACTGCCGGGAAACGAGCCATGCAGAACGACAAGTCGTGGATCCCTTACCTGCTCATCGCACCCTCGGTGATCTTTCTTGCGTTGCTCTTCCTTTTGCCGCTGGTCCAGACAATCTGGCTCGCAATCTCCGAAGGTGGCGTGCCGTCACTGGCCAATCTGCAAACCATGGCCGGCGACCTCAATTTTCGCCTTGCCATTCGCAATACGTTTTTGCTCACACTCGCCGTTGTTCCCATCCAGATCATGATTGCACTCGCGATGGGATCCATGGTCGCCAAGGTCGGAGCCGGACGCGAAACCATTCTCTGGATATGGACAATCCCGCTTGGCATTTCTGATCTTGCTGCGGGTCTTGTCTGGCTGTCCATCCTGCAGAACAGCGGTTATCTGAACAGCCTCCTGTTCAGCGCTGGTCTCATTGAACGGCAGGCCAACTGGCTGTCCTACCAGACACCGGTCGCGCTGTTTTTTGCCATTGCGATTGCCGAGATCTGGCGCGGCACGGCCATTGTCATGGTTATCATTGTTGCCGGCCTCAATCAGGTGCCAAAGGAATACCGTGAAGCCGCCGAAGTTTTCGGCGCCGGGCGCTGGACGCGGTTTTTCCGCATTACGTTGCCCTTGATCAAGCCGGCCCTGCAGTCAGCACTGATCCTGCGGACAGTTCTTGCCTTCGAGGTTTTCGCGGTGGTTTACGCCCTTGGTGGAAGTAATATGCCCGTGCTCGTCGGTGAAGCCTATACCTGGCAAAACCAGAACCAGAATTATGGCGTGGCGGCCGCCTACGCAGTGCTGATCATGGTAATTTCATTGGCAGCAACCCTGGTATATCTCAAGGCAGTCAAGGTCGATCCGGAGCGCCTGCCATGAGTACCGCCGCTCGACCATCCAGCTTTGGTTCGGCACGTGCTGTCCTTCTTTGGAGCGGCATTGCGGTGCTGTGTGCCTGGGTGCTCGTCCCGATATATCTGGTGGCACTCGGCGCATTCGGTGGACGCACCGGTGTCTATCAATGGCCGAAAACCATCTTCCCGGCCGGGATCTCATTCGAACCCTTCCTGCTCTTTCTGAAAACCGAGGGTGTGGCAGGCGCGTTCATGAATTCGCTTGGCGCCGCTGCTGTCACCGTTATCCTGTCTGTCCTGATTGGAGCGCCTGCCGGCTACGCTCTTGCCCGCTATAATTTCAGAGGCAAGGACGGCTACCGCCTGCTTGTCCTTCTGACCCGGGCATTCCCGCTCGCCATTCTGGCACTACCCCTTACAGTCTCGTTCATCCGCATCGGCCTCTACGATACGGTTATCGGCGTCGGGCTCGTTCACACGGTTTTGGCACTGCCCTTTGCTGCCCTCGTGACACAAGGCATTTTCTTGGGCGTGCCGCGGGAACTGGAAGAAGCCGCATGGGTGTTTGGCTGTTCCCGGCCGCAGGCATTCTTTCGCATCGTTGCGCCGCTGGCATTGCCGGGACTGGCTGCGACCGCGGTCTTTGCGTTTGTCATTTCCTGGAACGAGGTCTTCGCCGCATCCGTGTTGACGGTCCGGCACCGCACACTGACAGCCTATCTTCTGACCGTTCTCGCTGAAAGCCCGCTGCACTACCGCTTTGCCGGTGGACTGCTGCTTATTCTTCCCTCCGTCATCTTCATATTCGCGGTACGGCGCTACCTGTTCGCGATATGGGGTATTTCCAGCAAGTAAGGGCGACCATCATGGCCAACATCGTCATCGATCGCATCAAGAAAACCTTCGGCACATTTGAAGCACTGAAAGAAATATCGCTTGAGATACATGATGGTGAGTTTGTTTCGCTGCTCGGACCTTCCGGTTGTGGCAAGACGACATTGCTGCGGATCATCGCAGGGCTGGAAACGGAGACATCGGGTAAGCTTCTGATCGGCGGCACGCCCATCAATGGGCTGGCCCCCAAGGATCGGGGCCTCGCCATGGTATTCCAGAATTATGCGGTCTTCCCGCACATGACCGTGTTCGAGAATGTCGCATTCGGGCTGCGCATGCAGAAAGCCGATCAGAAGCGGGTGAAAAGCCAAGTCGACAAGGCGGCGGCCCTTCTCCACATCGAACCATATCTCGATCGCTATCCGAACAAGCTTTCCGGGGGCCAGCGTCAGCGTGTGGCGGTTGCCCGTGCCCTGGCGGTCGAACCCAAAGTACTTCTGATGGACGAACCGCTTTCGAACCTCGATGCCTTGCTTCGCCTCGAAATGCGCACGGAACTGAAAGCTGTTTTACAGGCGTCCGGAACGACAACAATCTACGTGACCCACGACCAGACCGAGGCCATGGGTCTCTCCGATCGCATTGCCGTCATGTATAATGGCCGGATCGAGCAGGTCGGCGCGCCCGTGGATATTTACAGCCATCCGGCCAGCCGTTTCGTCGGTGGGTTCATGGGCAGCCCGCCCATGAACTTTATCCGCCTGCCCGTCACAAATGGCACCGTAAAACTCGGCAATACCCATCATTCTGTACCGGTTCACACGGGCAGCGACATTGTGCTCGGTCTTCGCGGTGAGAATGTTGCGCGCACGCCGCTTGCCGAAGGTCTGCGCCTGGACGTTCGTGTGGCCGAGCCAATGGGCTCGCACCTGCTCCTGACCGGCATTATCGCCGAACAACCTGTTCGCGTGATCCTGCCGCCTGGTGAAACAGTGAGGGCCGGTGACGCGATCGGCCTCAAGCCCGATGCGGACCGATTAATATGGCTTTCACCGGAAACCGGTCTCTCCCTCAATCATCCCAAGACATAACGCCCTTTCCCGACAGGATGCCATGACTGATTATACCGACACCGCGCGCCAGATTCTGGCCACCAACGACCGTGGCGGCTACACCGTCCCGACTGACCGGCTATATCCCTTCCAATGGAACTGGGATTCCGCATTTGTAGCGATGGGGTTTGCCACTTACGACGTTCCCCGTGCCTATCGCGAGCTCGAACGCCTGATCGAGGGCCAATGGGCGGATGGCATGATCCCGCACATTGTTTTCCATACGCCAAGCGACACCTATTTTCCGGGTTCCAGTGTCTGGCGCACGCACCACAGCATTCCGACATCGGGCATTACCCAGCCCCCCGTCTTCGGGTTGGCACTCAAACGGGTGCACGACACTGCAATATCACAGGGGCTGACGGATACCCGGCGACGCAGCCGGATTCTCTATAACGCTGCGTTGCGGTGGCACCGCTGGTGGTATGCGGCCCGCGATCCGGAGAATACAGGACTGGTTGCGCTGCTACACCCGTGGGAGAGCGGCAGCGATAATTCCCCCGCATGGGATATTGCGCTCGCGCGTGTTTCCACGACGACGGAAACAACCGTTGCGCGTAAGGACACCGGCCATGTCGATGCCGCCATGCGTCCGCACGACGAGGATTATCGCCGCTTCATCCATCTGGTTGACACCTACGCCGCCTGCGAATGGCACCCCGAGAGGCAATGGGCAGCCGCTCCCTTTAAAGTCGCCGAAATCCAGACGACGGCTATTCTGCTGAGATCCGGTGAAGCATTGCTCGAATTCGCGCGCGAATTCGGTCTGGATTCCGACGCCCAACAGCTCGAGACATTCAATGCCCGATCCCGCAGCGCGCTACTCGCGCAGTGGCGGCCGCAGCTGCGCCGCTTCGTATCCCGCGACCTGATTTCGGGCGATGATATAAACGCACCGACACAAGCTTGCTTCTGCCCGCTGCTCGCACTCGATCTGGAACAAACCATGCTGGAGGCCGCAACCGCTGAGATGAACGATTGGTCTGACGGACTGAGCGTCCTGTTCCCATCGACACAACCAACCTATTCCGGTTTCGAGGCAAGGCGCTATTGGCGTGGCCCGGTCTGGGCTGTTATCAACTGGCTGCTGATGGACGGTCTCCAGCGTAATGGCAAAGATGCAATGGCCGAAAAACTGCGCCGTTCCACGGTTTTGGCCATCGAAACAAAGGGGTTTGCCGAATACTTCGATCCGCTGACCGGGGAAGGCTGTGGCGGGTTGGGGTTTTCCTGGACGGCGGCTGCCTATCTGTGGTTTCTCGAAACGGTCAAAACGGATATCACGGATCCTGCTTGAGGATGTGAACTTCGTTGCTGGATAGCAAAGCAATGCGCTCCAGAAGCGTGCGTATTGCCCGTCTTTTCGGCCCCCGCTCCGTAATCGCGTAGAACTTCAATTGGCTGGCAACCGGATCAGTGCCTACCGGGATCAGGCTGCCATTGCGAACAAACACTTGCCCATAGGGCATCCGCAGCAATACCACACCACAACCTGCTGCTGCCGCATGCAGACCCAGATCGTAGTCTGGATAGCGGCGATCCTGCGGTCGTGGCTTATACCGGTGTCCCTGCTCCCCCAGCCAGATACGCCATGCGTCGGGATAGGCATCGTGGATCAGTGGATGTTTGATAATATCAGATACTGACGGTTTCTCTCCCAGACGCCGGGCGAGGTCAGGCGAAGCAGCGGGGGTAAGAACCTCATCGAAGAGGGGCATTGCGACCCCATCACTCCAGTCACCACGACCATAGCGGATTGCAACATCCACTTCGTTGAGTTGTGCGTATCTGCGATCAAGCTCCAGTTCGATACGCAGGTCAGGCGGTGAACCCTCCAGAATGGCGAGATTGGGCAAAATCCAAAACCGCGCAAACGATGGCAGAACACTGATCCTCACAGTCTCGGGTTGACGGTTCTCCCGCCATTCGGCCGCACCGCTGTCGATCAGTTCAAGCGCCTCTTCAAACAAACGTACCAGCCGCTGGCCTTCAATGGTCAGCCGGACGCCGCGTCCGTGGCGCTCGAACAATGCTGTCCCTGCCCAAGCCTCGACGGCCGCAACCCGGCGGCTGATTGCTCCATGGGTTATATCGAGCTCATCTGCCGCACTTGAGAATGAACCGGTCCGATTGGCGGAAAGAACGGCCTGAAGTGCGTCGAAGGTTGGCATATCTGGGCTGTGTTTCATTCTCACAGCTCATGCTATATTGACATTCTATGTCAAGCCAAAAACTTGCCTTACATTGGCAGTTATGACCCAATCGCGCCCCACCCTTTTACCCGCCCTCGCCATTGCCACGACAATTCTTGTCTGGGCGACGGCTTTCCCCGCAATCAAGCTTGCCCTAACCGAGTTGCAGCCTCTGCCGCTCGCGTCGATCCGGTACGCCATAGCCGCATTGCTGGCGGTATTCTGGTTGATCTGGACACGCCCTGTGCGCATGCCATTTCGTCATCTCCTGTTGTGTGCGGCTTGCGGAATTGTCGGCGGTGCCGGTTACAGCGTTCTCCTGAACATCGGACAGCAGACCGTTGCCGCAGGAGCAGCAAGCTTTCTCATCAAGACCGAATCCCTCTGGATGGCAACGTTAGCCGTTCTTCTGCTCAAGGAACGGTTTTCGCCCATTGCATGGGGCGGCACTTTGTTGTGCATCGTCGGCATCGGCCTGATTGCAAGTGCTCAAGCCGGAGGCCTGACCTTGAATTCAGGCGCTGCATTCGTCCTGGCAGCAGCCTTGTGCTCTGCATCGGGTTTCACGGTTCAGCGCCATCTCGTCGCACGCTATGGTGCCCTGCATGTTGCCGCCATCATGTTCATCGCCGCCGCGCTTGCCCTCTCGCCATGGCTGCCGCTGGCTTTGACGCAGACCGGCAATGCAACAACGACGGTTCGTATCTGGATTGCCTTCCTCGGTGTATTTCCGACAGCCATCGGCCTTGTCTGCTGGGCCTATGCACTAGGCCGGTTCGGCGTCGCACGTGCCGGAAACTTTCTATATCTGATTGCACCGCTTGCCATGTTGATCGCTTGGATGATTGCCGGAGAACCACCCAAAACAACGACTGTTATGGGCGGAATGCTGATCCTGGCGGGTGTCATCATCGTCAATACCCGCGGCAAGGCGGCAACGCCCCAGATTCAGACCATGGCTGAAGTACCGGTTACCGATCCGGCAAAGGGTTAATCACCGGCTGGACGCTGCTCCCGGGCAAACAGGACGGGATCAGCTTCTTGTCTTGTTGGTCACGGCAGACCAGTTACGAAACGGTGCCCGAAAGGTCGGAACCCGCTCGCTGACATCAGGCAGTTTATCAAAGCTCTGATGCGGTTCCGACTGATACCAGAAGGCCACCGAAGAAATATCGTCGGACCGGCCATTCGCATGACCATGCTCGATTGTGACACGGATGTTCTTGTGAAAGATAACCGGGTCCTCAATATGCCAGTGATAGAGTGTCACCGGCTCCATCCAGTTGGGACCACCAGCTGCAATAATGCCATGATAGGGCCCGCTATAGGTTTGGGTCGGGCACCACGCTGTATTGAAATAGTCCTCCGTCCCGGTCCCATGCAGTGTTGGTGGCCAAGCATCATTTGCACTCCAGTCCGCAACAGTTTTCTCAAACCAGGCGACCTGGGACGCGACCTGTCCGCCCAGCGCATAGAACTGCCAGAACTTGAGCGGCGCATCCTGTGCCCGGACAGCCATCCTGTTGACAAAGGGAAACCCGGTGATGCCGCCTATCAATCCCGCGGCGGCAAAGGTCGAGGCATTGGACAGATTTTCCGGCGCGAAAGGCGAACCTGCCGCGCTTTATCGGATTGTGATCCCTTGGGATCATTGGTCATGATGTCCTCCCTCTTTTCTGTGAGGCTGAACACCGGTGCTCCTCCACCAACGTAGTCTCACTGACTGATGAAACGTTTCACCGTAGGAAAACTGCGACTGCAGGGTGAAAACAGGAGCAAAAACTTGTATTGTTCTGCAAGCATGAAGCTACCCTCTGAGCTCTTTACTCGTCAGGGTAAACATACTTTTCCGGCCATAGGAGTAGGCTCGTCGCGCCGCCTCGTGAATTGAATTGCGCGCAGCATCAAAGGCTGCCAGATAGCCGGCTTCGCCTGTTGGCTTCCGTCCGTCCTTATCCAGCAAGGCGTCTGTCTCGACGAAGAATGGTATCTGGAACAAACCATCATGTCCCAGGAAGCGTATTCGTGCACCCTCGAGATCGTAGCTGCGGCTTGAATTGGGAAAACTGAGTGCCATGTGTACCTCCGGCTATTCAACAACTGCGCAAAGCTGAACATCTGGTGGTGAACAATGACATCATTTTTTCGTTCACACATAACCACATGACCCGCGTTGAACCACAGATTCACGGGCAAAAATCCAATTTTTGGCAAGTGTTGCCATGCTATCATTGAATCGGATAGCTGGATAGTATTAGATCAAAAATCCTGCCATTTGGCGCTTTATAAACTGATACGTATTATCAATTATGATACTATTTCGCAAAATAAAACCTAAAAATTGATCGTTGCATCGATATTTCTTAAATACAATTATCATATTTTATTATTCATTATCGTGATAGAGAGCGAATTAAATCGCAGTATAACTACAAACTCATGATATAGTCGTTTCAAGACGGTCGACAGCTTCTTCTGTTTCGCGATCCAAACTCTCCAGAATGTTTGCCAGCAGATAGTTTCAAGCCCAACAGTCCTGCAGGGACGGACGAGCGTAAAATGCGCTTCGTTGCGATGCCCGCAACATTCAAACCCACCTTTATCGAGGCCAGGAACCATTCACATGAAACCAAATCAACCTGATAAGGTCAGGGAAACACCCAAGCACAGATTCTCTATTGGTCAGGACGTGCAGATGAAGCGCGCGGCCTTTGAAATGCCGAATACCCAGGCCACGTTTCGCGTCATCGCAACCCTTCCGCAAGCAGGCGGCATTTTCCAGTACCGCGTTCGCAATGTGGACGAGAAATACGAACGCATCACCACGGAAGATAATCTTCAGCCCCTCGGAATCTGGAGCAAGGCCGACCAGAGCAGCTTTCGCCATGCAACCGCATTGAACAAATAAGACAACCGCCCCATCAAGACCGTGAGGATGCGACGCCAGAATCGATACCAAGGCGGCCGCCACGAGCTGACGCGGAAGAAATGACTGCCATATTACCCTTTATCGGAGCAGCTATTGCCGAGATTGCCGGTTGTTTCGCGTTCTGGGCGTGGCTCGGAATGGGAAAGTCTCCACTTTGGATTCTGCCCGGCATTCTATCCCTCGTGCTTTTTGCCTATCTGCTTACCCTGCCGAAAGCACAGCAGCCGGACGAACTTACGCCGCCTATGGTGGCATCTAATCCTGGCATCGCTTGCGTGGCTTTGGGGTGCTGAGGGCGTGCGGCCCGACAGATGGGATGTCACGGGCGCATTCATTTGCATCATCGGGGCTGCAATCGTTCTCTGGGCGCCTCGCGGTGTCCAGTTCTTGAAATGAAAGCCGTATCAACGCGCCAAAATGGACGGCGCGTTGATACGGAATCTGTACCGTCTAGTAACCGGTGCTTCTCGCATCGTTCATGCTGAGGGGTTCTGCCGGTGAGACATCTGCAATCATCACTTCCGCAGTGATAAGCAGACCGGCTATCGAACCGGCATCCTGCAGAGCCGTGCGAACAACCTTGACGGGATCGACGATGCCCGTTTCGATCATGTCCACATAACGCTCGGTCTGAGCATCGAAACCCTCGTTGGGCTTCTTGCTCTCCAGCAATTTGCCCACAACAATGGAGCCCTCGACACCGGAATTCTCGGCAATCTGGCGAATAGGCGCTTCAAGCGCCTGCAGGACAATCGAAATACCGGCAATGACGTCTGCATTCGGTCCTTTTAGGCCTGCCAGGGTTGCCTTGGCACGCAAGAGCGCAACGCCGCCACCAGGAACAACACCCTCTTCAACCGCTGCCCTCGTCGCATTCAATGCATCGTCAATGCGATCCTTCTTTTCCTTGACCTCGGTCTCGGTCACACCACCGACGCGAATGACAGCGACGCCGCCAGAAAGTTTCGCCAAGCGTTCCTGCAGCTTTTCCTTGTCATAATCCGACGTTGTTTCCTCGACCTGCACCTTGATCTGCTGCACGCGGTCCGCGATTGCCGTCTTGTCCCCGGCGCCATCGACGATAGTGGTCGTTTCCTTGTCGATAATCACGCGCTTGGCACGCCCGAGCATGTCTATCGTGACATTCTCCAGCTTGATGCCGAGATCCTCGGAGATCAGCTGTCCGCCGGAAAGAATTGCAATATCTTCAAGCATGGCCTTGCGCCGGTCTCCGAAACCGGGAGCCTTGACGGCCGCAACCTTGAGGCCGCCACGCAATTTGTTGACCACAAGGGTTGCAAGCGCTTCGCCTTCCACGTCCTCGGAGATAATCAGCAGTGGCTTGCCACCCTGAACGACCGCTTCAAGAATTGGCAAGAGCGCCTGCAGATTGCCCAGCTTCTTCTCGTGAAGAAGAATATAGGCATCGTCCAGCTCGACGCGCATCTTGTCGGCATTTGTGACGAAATAGGGCGAGAGATAGCCGCGATCAAACTGCATGCCCTCGACAACTTCGAGCTCTGTTTCAGCACTCTTGGCTTCTTCGACCGTGATGACCCCCTCATTGCCGACCTTTTTCATGGCCTTGGCAATCATCTTGCCGATCGTTGCATCGCCGTTTGCAGCGATTGTGCCGACCTGAGCAATCTCTTCCGAGGTCTCGACCTTTTTCGAGCGAGACTGGATATCCTTGATAACGGCTGTAACGGCCAGATCGATGCCGCGCTTCAGATCCATCGGGTTTAATCCGGCAGCAACGAGCTTGACGCCTTCGCGAAGAATGGAAGAAGCCAGCACCGTTGCGGTTGTGGTCCCGTCACCCGCAAGGTCATTGGTTTTTGAAGCCACCTCGCGGATCATCTGAGCGCCCATATTCTCGAACTTGTCGGAAAGTTCAATTTCCTTGGCAACCGTAACGCCATCTTTGGTAATGCGCGGAGCTCCGAATGAGCGGTCGATGATGACGTTGCGGCCCTTTGGTCCCAGCGTCACCTTGACGGCATCATTCAATATCTCGACACCGCGAAGTACCCGATCGCGCGCCTCAGTGGAAAATTTGATGTGTTTGGCAGACATGATTGTTGGTCCAATTCATAAAAGGGAAAATGCATTCCAGACGGAATGTTCACAGCCTGCTATTTCGTATCGATAATGCCCATGACGTCGCTCTCCTTCATGATCAGGAGATCTTCCCCATCGATCTTGACTTCGGAACCCGACCATTTGCCGAACAGAACCGCATCGCCTGCCTTCACGTCGAGTGTAATTAGAGTACCACTCTCATCGCGGGAGCCTGGGCCTACGGCAACAACCATGCCCTCTTGCGGCTTTTCCTTGGCATTGTCGGGAATGATGATCCCGCCCTTGGATTTTAAATCGCCTTCCGCGCGTCTGATGACGACACGGTCGTGAAGTGGCCGAAATTTCATAGGGAACTCTTTCTGTGGCCAGCACAGTGTGGTCCACCACCCTTCATACGCCTTTTGGCACTCGAATGATAGGAGTGCTAATTTGTTTCTTGCTCTTTCGGGAATGAAGGGCCGCGGTCTATCTCGAGGGTGCCACTACGTTCTCAACAGGAGGAATAGCGCACACTCTGGATCGAGTCAGAAACCGTACTTCGCGGCCATTGTCCAGCGAGAACATGCCGCCACGACCAGGCACGACGTCGATGATCAGTTCGGTATGTTTCCAGACATCATACTGCGACGCACTGATATAGACCGGGGCACCGCCTATTTCGCCAAGACAGACATCATTGTCACCGACGATGAAATCACCCTGCGCGTAGCACATGGGTGACGACCCATCGCAGCAGCCGCCGGACTGATGAAACATGATCGGCCCGTACTCCGCTTGCAGCGTGCTGATAAGATCGAGAGCAACCAGTGTCGCGGTGACCTGATTTTTCATGATGCCCCTCCTGACGGCGAGACTGGCGGCGCCGCACGGGCACCGCCAGTTTTGAGATTGCAGGACGCTCAGAAGAAACCGAGCTTCTTCGGGCTGTAGCTTACCAGCATGTTTTTCGTCTGCTGATAGTGATCAAGCATCTTCAGATGGTTTTCCCGGCCGATACCCGATTGCTTGTACCCGCCAAAAGCTGCATGGGCTGGATAGGCGTGGTAGCAGTTCGTCCAGACACGACCGGCCTGAATGGCGCGGCCAAAGCGATAGCAGGTATTTGCATCCCGGCTCCATATGCCTGCGCCAAGGCCGTAGAGCGTATCATTGGCAATCGACAACGCTTCGTCATTGTCCTTGAAGGTGGTGACTGAAACGACCGGGCCGAAAATCTCTTCCTGAAAGACCCGCATGCGATTGTGACCCTTGAACACGGTCGGCTTGACATAGAATCCGCCGGCCAGATCGCCCGCCAGCATATTACGTTCGCCGCCGGTCAGTACCTCAGCGCCTTCCTGTTTGCCGATATCGATGTAGGAAAGAATCTTCTCCAATTGCTCGCTGGACGCCTGAGCACCAACCATCGTGGCAGGATCGAGCGGATCGCCCTGAACAATTGCCTCAACACGTTTGAGAGCCCGTTCCATGAATTCGTCATAGATGGATTCATGAATCAAGGCACGGCTGGGGCACGTGCAAACCTCGCCCTGGTTGAGTGCGAACATGACAAAGCCTTCGATTGCCTTGTCGAAGAAATCATCGTCCTCGGATGTTACATCCTTGAAGAAGATGTTCGGCGACTTGCCGCCCAGCTCCAGCGTGACTGGAATGAGATTCTGGCTCGCATACTGCATAATGAGGCGGCCAGTTGTCGTCTCGCCGGTAAAGGCAATCTTGGCGATACGCGGGCTGGATGCGAGAGGCTTGCCTGCCTCGAGGCCAAAGCCGTTGACGATATTGAGAACACCCGGCGGCAGAAGATCGCCGATGAGTTCGGCCAGCACCAGGATCGAGGCCGGTGTCTGTTCGGCGGGTTTCAGCACGACACAGTTTCCGGCTGCCAACGCTGGAGCAAGCTTCCACACGGCCATCAGCAGCGGGAAATTCCATGGGATGATCTGCCCGACGACGCCCAGAGGTTCATGGAAATGATAGGCTACCGTGTCGTGATCGACTTCGGAAATTCCGCCTTCCTGCGCCCTGATGACACCCGCGAAATAACGGAAGTGATCAATGGCCAATGGCAGATCGGCGGCCGTTGTCTCGCGGATTGGCTTGCCATTGTCCCATGTCTCGGCCTGCGCCAGCAATGTCAGATTGTCCTCCATGACCTGTGCGATCTTATTGAGGATCACACTCCGCTCCGCGACGCTCGTGCGCCCCCAGGCTTCCTTGGCGGCATGGGCAGCATCAAGTGCGGCCTCGACATCACTCGCATCGGATCGGGCGATTTCGCAAAGGACCTGGCCGTTGACCGGCGAGGTGTTATCGAAATAGCGGCCAGACTTCGGCTCGACAAACTTGCCACCAATGAAATTGCCGTAGCGCTTCTTGAAGTTGGGCCGAATTGTACGATTGAATTCTACCTTGTTCATTGTGTTCCTCCCTGCGTAGCGACCCGCGAAGCCAAAGCCCCGCATGCCCGCCTGCGCGCTGATTGAAGCCGCCTCCTGCGGCTGAGCAAGGATTGCGCGGGGACACACCCGTGTCACCCCACGTAGCAGATCGCAGCCTGCCCATTGTCTCACTTTTGAGACAATGGGCAGGCTGGACTTGGCAAACAGTTGGAAACCTCAGTGTATCCCGAGCTTTTTCAGCTTGCGATGCAGAGTGGCACGCCCCATCCCCATCATGACCGCAGCTGCCGAGATATTACCGCCGGCCTTGGCAAGAACGCGCTGGATGACACTGCGTTCGGCCGCCGCAAAATTCTGTTCTATATCCAGATTTTGCCCGAGAAGGTTGGCAGCAGGCAGCGGCTTGCTCAGGGTTTCGTCCGTGAGGCCAAGAAAATGCCGTACCGTGCGGGATGCTCCGACAACAAGGTCATCCTCGTCCACCGCAATAAGCGCACTGGCGCTTCGTTCGTAACTCACATCAGGCCCTAGTTTTGCCAGCATGATCCGCGCCTTGGGGAAGGCCAGACGAAAATTCTCTGCCTCCACACGGCGCGCCGCATCGACCACAGCAACTGCGATCAGCTTGACAAAGTCCTCCGTAAGATCAGAGCGTGCCGACGACACGTCGATGGCGGCCATCAAACGCCCGCGGTGATCGAAGATGGGTGCAACGGTACAGGACAAGGCCGTATTGCGGCTGCGAAAATGCTGATCGCGGTGGATCGTCAATGCGCGCTGCTCCGCAAGGGCGGTGCCGATACCGTTCGTGCCTTCCCGCTCTTCGCTCCAGACGGCCCCGGTCCAAAGGCCGATCTTACAGAACGTCTCGTCGTCCGAGACGCTGCCGCGGCGGTCAACCGGCACACCATCCCTGTCCGCAAGGAGCACACAACATCCAGCACCACCAACGGCTGAATAAAGCCGGTCCAGCGTTGCTTCCGCCGTTGCAATCAATGAACCCAATCGCTCACGTGCATCGACCAGCTCGCGTTCGCTGAGAAATTCAGGTGGTGCCCCCTCCTCCGGATTGAGACCGTAAAGGCGCATCGAACGCCCCCACGATGCCACGAGCGCTGATTGTGCAGCAGCGCTTCCGGTGAGTGCAGACTGAATTTGTTCAGCGTGCTGTCCGTCATGTCGCGTAGCCATTGGTCTCCTCCCAAAGTCCAGGCGCCCGTCAAGTTCTTCCTAGGTTAAGCTACTTGACGATCTGGTCAAGCGTGCAGGATCTCCGGCCTCCACCGGCCAGCCATCAATGAAGATGCGGTCGTTGAATGATAAAAATTTCCCGTTCTGAAGCAACGAGGAGAATCTCATGTCCAGACAGGCACGTTTAAAAGTAATTCAATGGGATCGAGGTGTTTGGCGACTGTTACGGCAGGAAGATGCAGATAAAAGACATTCAAACGATGGCGACATTGTCTGACTTCGAAATGCGTGAGCTTTTCAGGAAAATGCTGAAGCTCACAGAAAACGTGCGCGGCGCCACGCCTGCCGGGTGCCACGAGCTGGATGTCATACAGAACGTGTTGAAGTTCTCGATGGCGCGTCTGAAAGAACCGGATCGCCGAGGAATAGCCAACGACAATCCAACAGGGCATCCTGATATCAAATAGATTGTCGCGTCTGTCCGCGTTTAAAGTCCGACATCATAGAGAATCTGGTTCATCGAGCGCGCCGGCTCTCGTTCCTGAACACCGCCGATCACCTTGGCAGGAACACCGGCAACCGTTTTCCTGTTCTCGACTGATTTCAGAACAACGGAACCCGCACCAATCTTGGAGTTGACACCGATCTCGATATTTCCGAGCACGGTAGCACTCGCTCCGATGAGAACACCATGCCTCACCTTGGGATGGCGATCACCCGTATCCTTTCCGGTGCCGCCGAGCGTGACGCCCTGCAGGATCGAGACATTGTCTTCGATGACTGCCGTCTCACCAATCACGATACCGGTGGCGTGGTCGAAAAACACACCCTTTCCCAACAGCACCGCTGGATGAATATCAACTTGCAGCACGCGCGACGATCTTGACTGCAAATAGGCGGCCAGGTCTTCACGCCCTGTCTTCCACAAAAGGTGAGCAAAGCGATGGATCTGAATCGCGTGGAACCCTTTGAGATACAGCAACACGTGCAGCCCGCTTTTTGTTGCGGGATCCCGCTCCAGAACGGCATTAATGTCGCGTTCGGCGCCGGAAAGCACTGATGAGTCCTGTTTCAGCAGTTCATTGAAAAGGGCCGAGAGCGCTTCGCTCGTAATCAACTGGCTGGCCAGAACCTCCGCCAGCTGAAAACACAGAGCGTCCTCAAGCCTGTCAAAGCGTAATATGGAATGCTGCACGACCGGCGCGAGCGTCGGCTCGCGTTCACTGACCGCGGTTGCTTCGGCGAGGATGCGCGGCCATACGGATCGGCTTTTTGACGTTACTACTGTGTTGGTCATGTGTGTCACCCGTTAAAAGCCCGTGAGCGGGGTTACTTTCGAGCCATCACTGAAACGCGAGAATCGAAAATCTTTCGGATCGACCACTGGTGTACGCCCCGTCACGATATCGGCCATCAAACGGCCCGCGGCGGGTCCAATGCCAAACCCATGTCCGGAAAAACCGGTGGCGATGTGAAAGCCCGGCACATCATCAACTGCAGATATAACAGGAATGGCGTCGGGCGTGACATCGATATATCCGGCCCAGCGCTGTGCAATCTCTGCCTGATTGAACACCGGAAATGCCGTTCTCAAGCTGTCAAAAAAGCGATCCGACAAATTAAGTAATGGCTTGGGATCGAGAACGCGATTGTATTCGAACGGGCTTGCCTCATCCATTTTCCATTTCGTCGGGATGCGGGCCTCATCGAGGAAGCGCCCGCCAAGGCGAAACGACAGGGATGCCCATTCGAGTTTCAGTGCCGGCAGGAAGTTCAGAGCATAGCGGAATGATTTCGGCACGATGTCGACGATGTTCTCGTCGCCTGATGCAATGGTGTAACCGCCATCCTGACGCTTGCGAAAGGCAAAGTCCTTGGACCAGAGCGCCGTTTCCGGCCCTCCTTCCAGCGGTTTGGTGCGGATGACGGTATTCAGCACCTTGAGCTGCGGCAGATCGATGCCGTAAAGACCACAGAAGAGATTGGACCACGCACCGCCAGCCAAAACAACAGCATTACAGGCGATCCTCCCCCGTTCGGTGACCACGCCGGATATCTTGCCACCCGATGTCTCTATCCCGCGCACCGCGCATTCGGTCAGGAGCGCCGCGCCTTTGTCGCGCGCGGCTTCGGCAATGGCAGGTGCAGCTTTCTGCGGCTCCGCCCGGCCATCAACGGGCGTGTACAGTGCACCCTTCAAGTTCATTTTTCCACCGGGCAGCAGACCGTCAAGCTCCTTGCCGCTCACCATGCGGCTTTCCAGCTGATATCCTTCGAGATTATGCAGCCAGCGTTCATTCTCTTCATAGGACTTGTCGTCCGGCGCCGTAAACAGAATGCCGGCGCGGGTGTAACCCGTGTCGCGGCCAAGCCGTTTGTCGAAAGCTGACCACAGCCGCAAAGCTTCAGCCATAAGCGGCACCTCGCGCGGATCACGCCGGGAAATGCGCACCCAGCCCCAGTTACGGCTCGATTGTTCCTGACCGATTCCGCCCTTTTCGCAGAGCGCTACCTTCAGACCGCGCTCAGCCAGCTCCAGCGCTGTGGATGCCCCGATAATACCACCGCCGATGACAACTACATCCACTTTCTCCGGAAGGTTTTCATCACCGTGAACACGAACAACATAAGGGCCGGGCATCGAACAGACTTCCTTTTGAAAACGAATGATTGTCCTGTTGTATCAGTGTTGTGGCGCCGTGCGCAGATGCTTTTCAAGCCAGAACGGATCATTCGCGGCATTATTGGCTGCGTTCAACAGATCAAAAATAGCAATAGCCGCGATCATGGTAGAGTTGAGAAGAATTTCGACGGCAAGATTGAAGAATGCAGGGATCACCGCTCGCAGGGCCTGCGGCAGAACGACCAGCCGTATGAAAGGCCAAGCCAAGACCAGAAGGTGCCGGAGCTGGCCGCGCATCATCCTGACGTCGTTTGAGGTGCCGATACTCCGTGCTGGAGCCCCGGCACCCCTATCTCCTACAAAAGCTTGTCGAGCGTAATCGGCAGGTCGCGGATGCGTTTGCCCGTGGCATGAAAAACCGCGTTGGCAATGGCCGGTGCCACCCCGACAATAGGCAATTCACCGACAGCTTTTCCTCCAAGCACAGAGGCGTGATGATCGGGAATGCCGACGGAGATCACCTGAAGATCGGGAATATCCGAATTTGTCGCCACAAGATAATCGCCAAGATTGTTGTTGATCACCCGGGCATGGCGCGGATCGATGATCCCTTCCTCAAGCAGAGCCTGTCCGATGCCCATGATGATACCGCCGCGCCACTGGCTTTCAGCCAGTTTTGGATTGTACAGGCGACCTGAATCAAGGGCGGAAACCATGCGCGAGACGCGCACCGTTCCGAAATCCTCGTCGACCCGCACTTCAACGAAATGGGCGCACCAGCTGTGCAGCGAATAGCCACCCTCTGTCGGCGGCTTCATCGCCATCATCGTGGTAAAGTTGTTGTACCGGTCCTGATCGTTCTGCTTTTCTTCCGGCAGTGTGTCGCGCAAGGTCTCGATCTTTTCCTGCGCGATATGCTGCATGAAATCGGCAATCGAAATGGCCGAGCGTTCGCCGCGTGATGCCGAGATTGTGCCGTCCGAAATGGCAAGCGTGTTCAACTGGAGATCGAGGAAAGGCGAGTTCGGATGATTAAGTGCAAGACCGATCAACTCCTCACGCGCAGCATGCGCTGCCTTGTGGACAGCCCCTGTCATCAGATTGGCGAGTTGGGAACCGCCCGCAACCGGTGAACGGGGTAATGCGGAATCTCCGAGCTTCACCCGGATTTGTTCAACCGGGATACCCAGAACTTCGGCTGCAGTCTGGGCAAGGATGGTGTAGGTGCCCTGTCCCATGTCAATGCTGCTGCTTGCCACTTCGGCTGTACCGTCGGCGAGAATGCGGACCAGAGCCTCGCCCGGCGTACGGCGCACCGGATAGGTGCCTGCCGCAACACCCCAGCCGATGAGCTGGTTTCCGTCCCGCATCGAACGCGGCGCTGGCGAGCGCTTTGACCAGCCGAAGGCTTCCGCACCCTCGGCAAAGGCTTCCCGTAATCGCCGTGTCGACCATGGTATTTTGGCATGCGGGTCCTCTTCGGCATAATTCAGCAAGCGGATTTCCAGGGGATCCATGCCGATCTCGTAGGCGAGTTCATCAATGGCCGATTCAATGCCAAAGGCACTGGGGTTCTCTCCCGGCGCCCGCAGCGCGCCCGGAGTAACCGTGTTGAGCGGGATGATGTTCTGCCGGGAACTGAAATTCGGCACCGCATACATGATGGCGGTAACGGATCCGAGCGGCTCCACGGCCATGCCAAGCATGGATGTCTCATTGACCCCGTGCTGAACAATGGAAAGAAGTTTGCCCTCCTTCGTTGCGCCAAGAGCCAAGGTCTGACGGGTGGCGGGACGCCCGCCATAGGCGGTGAAGGTCTGTGGTCGCGTGACGGCAAGTTTCACCGGTTTGCCAAGCATCCGCGCCGCGATTGCAGCCACTGCACCGTGAGGCAGTGACAAGGCTTTCGAGCCGAAGCCACCGCCAATATAGGGCGATATCATCCGGACATTTTCAAACGGAATATCGAACCATTCGGCATAGGAGCGAGCCATGCCATCCACCCATTGGCTTGGCTCCCACAGGGTGAGCTTGTCGCCATCCCACTGCGCGATGATGCCATGCGGTTCAATGGCTACATTGTATTCGCGTGGTGTCTTGTATTCCTGTTCAATGCGCACGGGTGCAGCGGCCAATGCGGCCTCCGCATCTCCCCATGACATGGTCGCCCGTTCGATGGGCACTCCCTCTCCGGCCTTGGGATCCTCAAGGCCAAAGACATGCCCCTTCTCCTCGTAGGTCACCTTGACGAGGGCAGCGGCGGCCGTCGCCTGCTCCAGTGTTTCGGCGACAACTGCAGCGATGTGCTGGCCATTGAAACTGACAGTCTTCGGCAGCGCCAGAAACGGACCTTCCGGCCCGGGCGTGCCTGCCCACGTCGTCGCTGATTTCAGGTGCATGATGTTATCGGGCGTCAAGACCAGCAGGACGCCAGGTGACGCCTCGGCTGCCTTGGTATCAACAGAAAGCACCGTGCCGGCAGCAATCGTACTTTGCAGCGTAACAGCATAGACCAGTCCATCAATCTGATGTTCTATTGCATAGGTAGCGCTTCCGGTGATTTTCACCGGGCCATCGAGACGTGACAGGCGCCCGCCCAAATTGCCATCGGATGCATCGCCGTGTTTGGTTTTCGAAGCGATAAAAGTCATGACAGGCCTCCCAGCTGCAGAACAGCGCGTGTGACAACCCGTGGGGCGAGATCGATCTTGTAATGGTTCGCACCGTGATCAACAGCGCCTTCCATGCAAAGCAGCGCTGCCTTACGGACCAACGCCGGTTCGAGTACTTTACCGATCAATGCGGTCTCGATCGTGCGGACGCGCCAAGGTTTGGATGCGACACCACCGAGGGCAATCCGTATATCGCGGACGGTCTTGCCGTCGGGTTCAAACTCCAGACCGACCGCCGCACTCGCAGCGGCGAACTCGTAGGATTGCCGGTCACGGACTTTCAGATAGGTCGAATGGCGCGCCGCAGGCGATGCCGGTATCGTCACGGATGTAATGATTTCACCGCGTTCAAATGCGTGCTCATGCTCTGGCGTATTTTCGGGAAGCAGGAAGAAATCATCCGCAGGAACCTGCCGATCGCCCAGATGCACGATCGCATCAAACGCCACGAGCGCAACAGCAAGATCACCGGGGTAGCTTGCGATGCATGCTTTGCTCGTGCCGAGGACCGCGTGGTTGCGTGTAACACCTCCGATGGCAGCACAGCCGGAGCCGGGATGACGCTTGTTGCAAGCGGAGAACACAGCCGCATCCCGGAAATAGGAACAGCGCGTCCGCTGCAGCAGATTGCCGCCGATGGTTGCCATGTTGCGGATCTGGGCAGAGGCGGCCAACGCCAGGGATTCCGCCACAGCCGGAAAAGCCGCCCGTATGGCAGGATGATCGGCCACCGCACTCATGCGCGCGAGTGCACCGATAGACGCCATGGTGTCATTGATCTCTATGTGATCGAGCCCGGAAAGGTGCGTGATGTCGACCACGGTTTCCGGTTCGGCAATACCGCATTTTGCAAGATCCAGCAGTGTTGTGCCACCGGCAAGCACCATATGGCCAGCCAGAGCCGAGGCCGTCCGAGCTTCGTCGGCAGATTGCGCGCGCAGATAGCTGAAATTCCTCATGACGTGGCCTCCGCTGCTTCGCGTACCGCAGCCACAATATGGGAATAAGCGCCGCACCGGCAGAGATTGCCGGACATATACTCGCGGATCTCATTATCCGATTTCGTATGCCCCTCCCGGATACAGGCAACCGCCGACATGATCTGACCGGGGGTACAATAACCGCACTGAAAGGCATCATGCTCCAGAAATGCAGACTGGACAGGGTGCAATGCACCGTTAGGGTCTGCGAGACCTTCAATTGTCGTGATGGCGCGTCCTTCAGCCTGTGCCGCAAGGGTCAGGCAGGCAAGTACGCGCTGGCCATCTATGTGGACGGTGCAGGCGCCACACTGGCCCTGATCGCATCCCTTTTTTGTTCCAGTGAGGCCAAGGTGTTCGCGCAGTGCATCCAGCAAGGTCACGCGCGGCTCAACGGCCACGTCTCGGCTCTCGCCGTTAATATCCAGTTTCAGGTTCAGTGTTCCGGTCATCGTATTGCTCCTGCTTTTACGGACGCAGATTGGTTCAACGGCCCGATATGCAAACGCCATGCACGACAAGAAGTTCACATCGCCGTGCACTTTATCTTCTAGACGATCCAAATCCGGGCTAGGTGTATTAGAGACATGACATCGGGGCCTATTCTGCGATAAGAAGGCAAAAGGACTCCACTTAAACGGAGGGGCCTCCGCTTATTTTAAGAACTTGTCGCTCGTGGTCAAGCCCCCATAGGCGTGGAGCAGAATTTGGTCGCAAAACCAGTTACAAGTCCCGAAGAACAGCGTCCGATAGCGAGAGGCATGCGTGCGGATGCACGCCGCAACCGGGAAAAGCTGCTTGAAGTGGCCGCCATCGTTTTCTCAGAGCACGGCATAGAAGGTTCTCTCGAGCAGATCGCGCGTCGTGCAGGCGTCGGTATCGGCACGCTTTATCGCCATTTCCCGACACGCGAGCATCTCGTGGAAGTCGTCTACAGGCGCGAGGTTGAAAGCCTCTGCGCGGCGGCAAGCGAACTGGCGCTTAATCATGCGCCGGATGTAGCGCTTGAAGAATGGATGCACCGTTTCGTCGGGTATATCGCCGCAAAACGGGGGATGACAAACAGCCTGCAGATACTCGTTACCACAAACTCCGAGCTGTTTGCCGCAAGTTCGGGGATGGTCGCCGTTTCACTACGCAATCTCGTCGAAGCGGCAGCCAATCAGGATCTCATCCGGAGAGATATTGACAGCACAGACCTGTTGCACGCCCTGTTCACAATCTATTCCATCCCCGACGCCCCCGATTGGCATGACCGGTCACGCCGCCTGGTGAAACTCCTGATGGATGGACTGCGCTGGGGTGCACGCGACAGACATGGTGCCCGGTCCGACGGAAACCGCGGCTAGGTCTCCGTGATATCCGATAGTGATTCTTCCGCAGGCATAGACTGTAGCAATGTTTCCCGCGCTGATCGCAGATGATTGCGGCAGGCAATATCTACTTTTCCGGCATCGCGTGAACGCAACGCATTGATATAAGCCAGATGTTCTTCCAGAGCCTTGGCATTCCGCGCCCGCTCGTTCACTTTTTTCCATTGATAATGATAGTGAAATACCATGGCGATGACGTCATAGAAATCAATGACGAAACGGTTGCGTGAAGCGGAGTGGATCATGCGGTGAAAACGCTCGTCGAGCTCGGAAAAATCCAGATAGCGGGTGTCGATGTCGCGCAGTAGCGCAATGTGATCAGCCTCCAGAACATCCAGCTCCTGAATGGCGGGGTGATCATCGGGCAGATTGACGAAAGCGATTGCCGAGCGCAGTTCGAAAATCTCACGGATTTCAAACAGCTCCAGAGCAAATGAGCGGGTAAATCCCTTCAGGACCCAATGACTGTTCTTGCGTTTCTCGATGAGCCCGAACCGGCTGAACCGGATCAGAAACTCCCGGACGCTTGAAGTGCCGACACCAATATCGCGGGCGAGTTCCAGCTCATTGATCTGCATACCCGGCTGTGCACCCCCGGCCAGAATACGCTGCATGAAGCTGCGCTCGATGATCTCCGAAAGGGAATCCGTTTCTTCGTCGGGGAAATAGTCGCCCTTTACCGGCTTGCGCAACACGGTCTTGCTACGCTTGGTCCATTCGATGAGACCTTTTTCTTCCAGGGCACTGAGAATGGCGCGAACCGTCGTGCGGCTGATGCCAAGCTTTGTTCCAAGTTCTGGCTCTGACGGAAGCTGGTCAATGTCCTTTAGAAGACGCAGACATCCGTTGTAGCCCTCCTTGAACACTGTGTTCTGCTTCGACATTCTGCTCTTTCGTCATTCTGTAAAGGCACGCTCCGCAAGCGATAGCCGATGCCATGGGAACTGCTCTCTCGTCTTTTTATCCATAAGAGACGTTGACGGCAAAATGTATTTTGTCGATAAAAGACGAAATGCGCGGATATTGACATGTCAATTCAGTGCTCTCACGATTGACTGGTTCTGGGAGGAGCAGTTGGATATCCGAAAGATTGGTAAAACGCCGCTGGCCGTAACGAAGATCGGCTTTGGTGGAGCCGCAATTGGCGGGCTCTACCGCGAATGCACGCGCGAAGCTGCGATGAAAACGTTGCAGACTGCCTGGGACGCGGGCCTGCGCTACTTCGATACAGCGCCTTTTTACGGCTTTGGTCTCTCGGAGAGGCGGACCGGTGATTTTCTCCGTGACAAGCCACGCGACAGCTATGTCCTGTCAACGAAGGTCGGGCGTTTTCTGCGTCCGGTACCGGACGACCAAATCCCTGACCATTCCTACGTAAATCCCCTGCCCTTCGCTATTGACTATGATTACAGCTACGACGGCATCATGCGGTCGTTTGAATTCAGCTTTGCCCGCCTCGGACTGAACAGGATCGATATCCTTTACGTGCATGATATCGGCGCTTACACCCATGGTACCGAGAAAAATGCCGTTTACATGGACCAATTGCTTGGCGGCGGCCTGAAAGCTCTGGAGGAACTCAAATCTTCCGGTGCAATCTCTGCCTATGGTCTCGGTGTCAACGAAGTCGACGTTTGTCTTGATGTTATTGCCCGGCATCCAATTGACTGTATCCTGCTCGCCGGCCGTTATTCGCTGCTCGACCGCTCGGCGGAAAGAGGGCTGCTGGAGGTCTGCCGGAAACAGCAGATTTCCCTTGTCATTGGCGGCGTATTCAACTCCGGCATTCTGGCAACCGGCCCTGTGCCCGGCGCCAATTTCGACTACGGGCCGGCCTCGGAAGACATTCTGGATCGCGTCCGCTCCATGCAGGCAATTGCAACAGCGCACGATGTGCCGCTGGCCGCGGCGGCACTTCAGTTTCCATTCCGCGAGCCCGTGGTGGCAAATGTGCTGATCGGGACAGCAAAGCCCTCGAGCCTGACGAGAAATATCGAGCTTCTTGCAACGAAAATCCCTGATACCATCTACACCGAATGCGAGCCTTTCACGATCCGCTGATCCGCTTGCAAAGAATAGGCATTTAAATTAGCTTCGCATGATCGATGTTTTTTATCGATAAAGAGCGGATTGAAAAGCGCCCTCTCAATCCGGACATAAATAAATAAATCCGGCGCTATGAGAGGAACACAACCATGATTTCTAAGAGAAAGTGCATCAATCGCAGAACTATCCTTGGTACTGCAGGTATCGCTCTGTTGGCAGGAATGGTGTCCGTCGCACCCGTCCGCGCCGCGGATGTGACCATCCCCATCATCGTCAAGGACACGACCTCATTCTATTGGCAGATTGTCCTCGCGGGCGCACGCAAGGCGGGCAAGGACCTTGGTGTCAAAGTGCCGGAGCTTGGGGCTCAGGCTGAATCTGATATCAACGGTCAAATTTCCATTCTCGAAAACGCCGTTTCCGGTAAGCCGGCTGCTATCGTCATCTCACCGACAGAGTTCAAGGCGCTAGGCAAGCCGATCGATGAGGCAGCGAAATCCGTCAAGATTATCGGCATCGATTCCGCTGCGGATTCCAAATCATTCACCTCGTTCCTGACAACGGACAATGTACAGGGCGGACGTGTGGCAGCCGATGGCCTGGCCGCTGCCATCAAGGAAAAATATGGCAAAGCCGAAGGTGAAGTGGCTCTCATCACCGCGCTTCCTGGTGTCGGCTCTCTCGATCAGCGCGCCAAGGGATTCAAAGAGCAGCTTGCAGCAAAGTATCCTGATCTCAAGCTGATCGCCGACAAGGTTGCGGACGGACAGGCCACGACCGGCCTCAACATCACAACCGATCTGATCACGGCCAATCCGAACCTGCGCGGTATCTTCACATCCAATCTGATCATGGCTCAAGGCGCAGGTCAGGCCATTGCCGAGAACAAGGCACAGGACAAAATCAAAGTCATCGGCTTCGACAGTGACGAAAAGCTGGTGAAATTCCTGTCGAACGGAACATTGGCCGGCCTGATCGTTCAGGACCCCTATCGCATGGGCTATGATGGTATCAAAACGGCTCTGGCGGCTTCCAAGGGCGAGAAGACCGAGGCCAATGTCGATACAGGTGCAAACCTGATCACCAAGGCCAACATGAATGAGGCACGCGCACAGGAGTTGCTCAACCCCAAGCTTGACTGATCCTGATATGTCCAACAGTCAGCGGGGCCGCCATGACCGATCATGACATTTCGCACCGGTCCGATAACGGACAGAGTGAAACCATATCCGCAGCGGCGGCCCATTTGCCTATTCTGGAATTGCGCGGGCTCGAGAAGCAATATCTGGGAACCCACGCGCTGAAGCCTGCCGATCTCGCTTTCAAGGCCGGAGAAATTCATGCCATCGTCGGCGAGAACGGTGCGGGAAAATCGACGCTGATCAAGCTTTTGACAGGCGTTATCCCCCGCACCGCCGGTGAGATATTGTTGCGGGGCGAGCCGGTCGCCCTGACAACACCACTGGAAGCCATCCAGCACGGTATAAACGCCGTGCATCAGGAGGTCGTGCTCTGTCCGCACTTGACGGTCGCGGCGAATATCTTTCTGGGCGAGGAACACCGCCGGTTCGGATTGCTGCAACATCGCCATATGGTGCGTGAAGCGCAAAAAATCCTTGATGACCTCGGTTTTGTATTGCCCGCACACGTGCTTCTAAGCGACCTGACAATCGGTCAGCAGCAGCTCATCGCAACAGCTCGCGCAGCAACGCGCGGGGCAAGGTTTCTTATCTTTGATGAACCCACTGCCTATTTGACCCGCGAAGAAGCGGCACAGCTCTTTGCGCTGATCCGCCGCCTGCAGAAAAGCGGCGTGACCATCGTCTATATCAGCCATCGTATGGAGGAAGTCTTCGAACTTGCCGACCGTGTGTCCATCCTGCGTGACGGCCGTTTGGTCGGCACGCGCAATATCGATGACACCAACGAGAATGAGCTGATCAGCCTGATGATCAACCGTTCGATCGAGCAAATCTACCACAAAGTTCCCTTCACATTCGGCAAGACGATCCTCGAGACACAAGCGCTCTCCGGCAGCGGTTTCGAGAATATCAGCATCAGTGTCCGCGAAGGGGAAATCGTCGGGCTTTACGGACTGATCGGTGCAGGACGAAGCGAGTTCGTCACCACGATCTTCGGACGGCACCCGAAATCATCGGGCAAGATTTTCTGGGACGGCAAGGAAGTCAATATCGAGCGCGAACGCGATGCCATCAAGCTTGGGATTGCGTTGGCGCCCGAAAGCCGCCGCGATCAGGGGCTGTGTCTGTCCCTGCCGGTATCGCTTAACCTGAACCTGCCAATCTACAAGCAGCTTAGCCGCAACCTTCTGATTTCCCATCGCGAAGAATCCAGACATGCCGACAGCCAGATTTCAGATCTGCGTATCAAAACTGCCTCGCGCAGTGCCAGTGCAGCAAGTCTTTCCGGTGGCAACCAGCAGAAGATTGTCATCGGCAAATGGCTCAATCACGGCGCCAAGCTTTTTATCTTCGACGAGCCGACAGTCGGCGTCGATGTCGGCACAAAGGCCGAAATCTACCGGTTGTTCTCAACACTTCTGCAAAATGGTGCCGGTATTATTCTGATCTCGTCCTATCTGCCTGAAGTCTATGAACTTGCCGATACCCTGCACGTGTTCCGGCGCGGGCAAATGGTGGCGAGCCATCCTCATAAAACCGTTACGCATGAAGACATTCTGACCCAAGCGCTCGGGTCCGCATCGGCCGATACGGACACGCACAACTGATCTGTTCCACCGCGGCCCCCTGGCCGCACCGACTATCTGGAGAATTATCCTGATGAGCCTGGAAACCAAAGATGTTGGCCCAACTCCGAAACGGCGCTTCAATGTCCTGTTCGGACTGACGCTGTTTGCGCTGCTGCTCGCCCTGTGGCTTGTCCTTGGCGTTTCGACAGACAGTTTCTGGACTGGCAACAACATAGCCAATCTGCTGCGGCAAGGCTCGATGATCGCAATCCTCGCCATCGGTCAGACCTTCGTCATCATAACGGGTGGCATCGATCTCTCCGTCGGCGCGATTGTCGGCTTTACCAGTGTCGTCGTTGCATGGCTTCTGGCCCATGGCTTTCCCGTCTGGGCAGCGATCCTGATTACACTCGGCATCGGGGTCTGCATCGGGCTTTTCCACGGCTTCGGCATCGTTCGGCTCGGGCTTCCGCCTTTCATCATCACACTCGCCACGCTGACATCACTGCGCGGTATCGGCCTGCTGATCACCAATGGTGCGACGATCTCGATCGACAATGATCCTTTCACCGAATTCTCCCGCAATGATTTCGCCGGCATACCCAATCTCTTCTGGATGGTGGTTCTTGTGGGTATCCCGGCGTATATTTTCCTGCACCACAGCCGCTGGGGCCGCTATCTGTTCTCGGTAGGATCGAATGCCGAAGCGTCCCGCCTTTCCGGCGTCAATGTGAAAGGAACGATTTATCTCGCCTACACATTGTCTGCGGTTTGCGCATCATTCGTGGGCTTGTTGCTGGCCTCCCGCATTGGTATCGGCAATGCAACACAGGCGGAGGGCTGGGAGCTGCAGGCCATCGCGTCGTCGGTTATCGGCGGGACCAGTCTTTTCGGCGCTGTCGGCTCCATTCACGGGCCATTGCTGGGCGCCTTTATTCTGGCGACGATCAACAACGGTGCGAACCTGCTTAACGTGAATTCGTTCTGGCAGCGCGTGATCACAGGGGTTCTGATTATCGTGATTGTCTACTTCGATCAGCTGCGCCGCCGACAGAGATAGGGTTCTGATCCCGTGCAACTTTGGAACATTTGAGTGGTTTATCGGTTTCTATAGTACCGAGAGCGAGTTTTGGGAGAGCTCTTGCTTTCGTCAGAGGTCTGGTCGAGCAATCGTAGCGCTTCATCCTTCGATACTCCCAGACCTCGTCCATTTTCACTGGTGAATCAGGCGATATCGAGAACCAGTGCACGATGGTCCGAGACCTCCGGGTGCGCTACAACATCAAACTTCCGGATTTTGACGTGAGGCGTTGTCAGCATGTAGTCGGCAAAGCGCCCGTTTTTCGGATAGAAAGATGTTCTCGTATCAGTGTGACCACCTGTGGTGACAAGATCGGAAAGCCCAAGCCGCGCCAGAGCCTCGAACGTGACGCTCCCGGGCAGGACATTGAAATCGCCGCATACCACCAATCTCTCATCGTTCCGGTGCACCCGCTCGATCAGTCTGACGAGGAAACGTGCCTGCTCCACGCGCAGAGATGAATCCTCTTTTCCCGTGATATCGCGCAGCCCGTGCATATGCGCGACGGTCAGCGAAAACCCATCCTCGTAGCTGAATATCCGGACACAATGGGCATTTCGTGCCCTCGGATGTTCCCCCCAGCCATTGGGCGAGAAGGTACCATGCACAAAGTCCATCGCTTGACCGATGACTGCATGCGTCTTTCGAACGAAGGTAGCCAATCCAAATTCTGAATGCAGCTTGTCTTCGCCATCGAAAAGCAGACCTCTCGCCGTCGGGCAAAAGTAACCAGCATGCTCCGGAAGGGCGGCACATATCTCGTCGAAAAGATGGGCACGCTGCGGAAGTTCCGTATTCCCGTCACGATAGAGAAGCCAGTCGTTCCGTGCATCTGGTGTATGCACAACCTCTTGCAGACAGAAAACATCGGCATCTACACCCGCAAGATACTGGATCAACGGCCCGTGCAGTCTGCCACCCCACACATTGAGGCTAAGTATTCGCAGTGCCATGCCGATCGCTCCTCAGGATGCTCTGACACAGATATATGCGATTCGTAATGTCGTCACACCATCAACGCTTTTCCGGATATTCGAGCAGAGCGATGGTCATACCGCGTTGTTCAGGTTGACGCGTTTGGAAAGTGCGGCAGCGCTTTCCTTCCGCTCGCTGTAGCGGTCTGTGAGATAACCGGAAACATCGCGCGTCAGCAGCGTGAACTTGACAAGTTCCTCCATCACATCGACAACACGGTCATAGAAGGCTGAGGATTTCATGCGGCCGTCTTCATCAAACTCCTGATAAGCCTTGGCGACCGATGACTGGTTGGGAATCGTCACCATGCGCATCCAGCGGCCAAGCACGCGCATCTGATTGACGGCATTGAACGACTGCGACCCGCCCGAAACCTGCATCACTGCAAGCGTTCGTCCTTGTGTGGGACGGATTGCTCCCATGGCGAGCGGTATCCAGTCGATCTGTGATTTCATGACACCTGTCATTGCGCCATGCCGTTCAGGGCTGGTCCACACGTGTCCTTCTGACCAGAGCGAAAGTTCGCGCAACTCCTGTACCTTTGGATGATCAACGGGCGCATCATCCGGAAGTGGTAAACCAGCTGGATCATAAATTCGGGTCTCAGCACCGAAATGTTCCAGCAGACGCGCGGCTTCCTGGGTCAGAAAACGGCTATACGATACCTTTCGGACCGAGCCGTAAAGCAGCAGGATACGCGGGCGGTGTGTCGAGAAGGAAACAGACAGCTTTCCGGCTTCAGGAAGCTGCAGAGCCTCGGATACGATGTTCGGCAAATCAGACAAGGCGCTTTCCCTCACTGTCGACAACGACTTCACCGTCTTCCTTGGTGAACGCGCCCTTCTGCGGGCTCGGCAGAATATCCAGAACTGCTTCGGACGGGCGGGTGAGACGCACGCCATTTTCAGTCACAACAAAGGGACGATTGATCAGGATTGGATGCGCTTCCATGGCGTCCAATAATTGTTCGTCATTCAATGACGGATCATTCAGCCCAAGCTCGGCGTAGGGTGTTCCCTTTTCGCGGATAGCCTCGCGCACAGTTAGTCCAGCCCTGCGGATCAAATCCTTGAGTTCCTGCCTTGCAGGCGGCGTCTTCAGATATTCAACGACTGTAGGCTCGATACCCGCATTGCGGATCAATGCCAGCACGTTGCGCGACGTGCCACAGGATGGATTGTGATAAATGAGAACGGTCATCAGGCGGTCCTTTCTGCTTTTTGAAGGTTCTGGACGGCTGCGCCGCGCTCATACCAATTCTTGCTGCGGTTGACGATCCACACGACCGACAGCATAACCGGAACTTCGATTAATACGCCAACGACCGTCGCTAGGGCCGCGCCGGAATTGAACCCGAACAAGCTGATGGCAGCTGCAACCGCCAACTCGAAGAAGTTGCTGGCACCGATCAGCGCTGATGGTCCGGCCACGCAATGCTGCTCGCCACTGATGCGGTTGAGAATGTAGGCCAGTCCGGAGTTGAAATAGACCTGGATAAGGATCGGCACGGCCAGAAGCGCGATGACGAGAGGCTGTGCGATAATCTGTTCACCCTGAAAACCAAAGAGCATGACGAGGGTTGCAAGCAGCGCCACCAGTGACAACGGCTGGAGAACAACGAGCAATCGATCAAGACCTGCCTTGCCGCCATTCGCCAATAACTGTCTGCGGACGAATTGAGCGATAATGACAGGCACAATGATATAAAGAACCACCGAGAGTATGAGCGTGTTCCACGGCACGGTAATTGCCGAAAGACCAAGCAGCAGTCCAACAATGGGTGCAAAGGCCACGACCATGATCGCATCATTGAGTGCCACCTGCGACAACGTGAAATGGGGCTCGCCCTTGGTGAGGTTTGACCAGACGAACACCATGGCGGTGCATGGTGCGGCTGCAAGAATAATCAGTCCGGCAATATAGGAGTCGATTTGCACCGCAGGCAAATATGGCCGGAACAGCCACCCGATAAACAGCCAGCCAAGCAGTGCCATGGAAAATGGTTTAACCGCCCAGTTGATGAACAGGGTCACACCAATTCCGCGCCAATAGGCGCCGACTTCATGCAGTGAAGCAAAGTCGATGCGCAGCAGCATCGGTATGATCATCAGCCAGATAAGAACGGCCATCGGAATATTCACATTCGCGTATTCGGCCGCGCCAATGGTTTGAAACATGCCGGGGATGAAATGGCCGAGAGCGATGCCAACGACAATACACAAGGCAACCCACAGGGTGAGATAACGTTCAAAGACAGACATTGGATTTCCTCAGAGCAAAAACAGATCGCGTCAGAATGGACGCGCTCAGGCATTGAATTCTTCCTTGGGCGGACAACATGGAACGATGTCAGCGATGAGGGGCGCACAAATCTCCGGGTGACCTGCACAGCAATCTTTCAAGAGGTAATTGATTGCTGCACGAAGGTTCTCGAATTTGGCTCTGTAGATGATGGAACGGCTTTGGCGCTCCGATGCGATCAGTCCCGCGCGGGACAGGATTGCCAGATGTGTCGACATGGTGTTCTGCGGAACATCAAGCAGCCGCGCTATCTCACCCGCTGCAATTCCTTCCGGCTCATGCATCACAATCAGCTTGAAAGCATCCATGCGTGATGGCTGGGCAAGAGCCGAAAAGGCTTCAATGGTGTTCTCTTTTTCCATATATCTGGATTTATCGATATATAAAGCAAATGTCAAGGACACCGAAGCACGTGACTTAACCTGGCAAATCCTTTGCTACGATGGCTCCAGAGGAGACAAATCGCCCAGGATTGTCGGGATGAGTTCGGAAACAGTCGGGTGAACCGGTACCGCCCATTTGAGTGTCACATAGTCCACCTTGGCGCTTATGGCATCGATTATCCCGTGGATCGCCTCATCACCGCCCGTTCCCAAAAAGGCCGCCCCCAAAATCTGCTTTGTCGCGGCATCGGCAACAACCTTCATGAAACCCTGCGTTTCATCCTTCTCGACCGCGCGGCCGACGCGGGTCATGGGCCGTTTGGAAACCAATAAGGGGCGTCCCGTTGCCCGCGCCTGTGTTTCGCTCATTCCCGCCCGGCCGAGTGGCGGATCGATATAAAGCGCATACCCCGGAACGCGATCACTGACCTTACGGTTTTCGCCGTCCAGAAGGTTGGCCGCCACGATCTCGAAATCATTGTAGGCCGTATGCGTAAACGCTCCGCGTCCATTGCAATCTCCGAGCGCCCATACGCCTTCAGCACCCGCCGCGAGACGATCATCGACCTTGATGTAGCCGCGCTCGTCCGTCTCGATGCCGGCTTTATCCAAACCCAGATCGTCCGTATTGGGACGGCGGCCAATCGCCAGAAGCACGTGTGAGCCAACCACTCTGCGCGCGTCTGAATCACAATCGAGATGAACTTCAACACCCTCCGCATGAGGCTTGAAAGCAATACAGCTGGAATTGAGGCGGCAGGAAATTCCTTCGCCCTCCAGAATATGCTTGATCGCCTCGGAAACATCCTCGTCTTCACGCGATACCAGCCGGGGGCCTTTTTCAACGACGGTAACCTGCGATCCAAAACGCCGGTACATTTGCGCGAATTCGAGACCGATGTAACTTCCGCCGATCACCACCAGATGTTTCGGCAGCGTATCGAGCTGCATCATGGTTGTGTTGGTCAGGTAATTGATATCCTGAATTCCCGGCATATCGGGAATATTGGCACGCCCCCCGACATTGATGAAAATGCGCGGGGCGTGAAAGGTCGCTCCGTCAACGCTGATCGTATGCGGATCGACAAACCGGGCGTGGCCTTCGACGACGGTGCAATTCTTCATGCCACGCAGCCATGTCTCCACACCCGTACGGGCGTTAAAGGAAACAGTATCAGCCCTCTGGCGCACACGCTTCATGTCCACGCGAACGGGTTGTTCGATCACAACGCCGTAGTCAGCACCGCGCCTTGCAAGATGCGCCGCATAGGCACTGGCAACCATGGTCTTCGTCGGCATGCAGCCGGTGTTGACACAGGTGCCGCCAAACAGTTTTCGCTCTATTATCAATACATTCATATCGGCTGCGGTTAACCGGCCTGCAAGCGATGGGCCTGCCTGTCCTGCACCTATGATGATCGCGTCGAATGATTGACTCATGACAAGCTCCAACAAGAAAGAATCTCGACAAGGTAGCACAGCGACATTGCCTTGAAAGTGTCCGGCTCAGGCATGGATGCATCGACAGGGGAATGCCGAATCTTTAAACCGCGGAAAGAAAATAGTCCAACCAGCCCCAACCAGCCAAAATTCTGTTAGAAGCAAACAATGAACTATCTGCGGCAAGCCATAGCCAGCCTTACTGTTTTCGGAACCGCAAGCGTACGGGAACTCCGATCCTTGGCCCGGCCGGGGGCACGCATGGTCGACGAATTCGAATGCGTCATATCGGTTCTCCTTGCTATCGTCTTTGCTCATAGCCTTGGTGCCCAGAATGTCGGTTGGGCGGCATTCAGCGGCTATATGGTCATGCGTTCGCATGTGTCCGAAAGCCTCACCCGTGGTATTCTACGCATAATCGGTACGTCAGCGGGCGCGGGTACTGCTTTGGTTCTCGCCCCACTCGTCATCGGCAAGCCGTTTCTTCTCAGTCTGTCGCTCGTGAGTGTCGGCGGCATTACCCTTTACTTCGCCCTTGTTGGCAAACGCAGTTATGCCTGGCTGTTTACCGGCCTGACTTTCTGCATGGTCCTGATTGATGGCATGAAGCACCCGTCAGAATCAGTGCTGCCGTTTGCCCAGTCACGCCTCATCGAAATCCTTGCGGGAACCCTTGCCTGCATTCTCGTCAGTGCCATATCGACCTTCACCATACGGCGCAGACTGCCGCGACAATCCAAGGAAACACCTGCTCAGACGGCAATACGGCACTCTATGATCTGGCACAGGGGCGCAGCAAAACATGCCCTACAGGCCGCAATCGCCCTTGGGTTGATCCCATGGATATGGGTGTGGACTGGCATCACTTCTCTCAGTCAATCGAGTATTACCATAATGGCTGTGATGATGATTCCCGTGACCAGTCTGGCCGCAAGCGTTTTGAACCCCATCACATCGCGTCTGGTCCTGCGCTTTGTCGGCTGTAGCGTGGGCGGCTTGATCGCAACCCTCATTCTGCTCAGCAGTCACCACTCGCCTGTCCTCATGACGCTTGGCGTGTGTATCGGCGTACTCGTCGGACGTCATATCGAAAACAGCAACTCATCCATCAGCTATATCGGAACGCAATTTGTCCTCGCCTTCCTTGTCGTTCTCGTACCGGATACCTACACCGATGCGGCGCTGGAACCTGGTATCGAGCGCTTGGCCGGCATCCTGTTTGGCGTCGTCATTCTGGAGCCTGTCCTGCTTGCGTCGCACTATCTGTTTCGCGATAACCCCTCCCGGAATGGCGATAACGACATGAAGCAGCCATCATCGAACGAATAAATAAACGTGGTAGATGAAGAGCCGGGTTCTTGCTATAAACTTTACGCGCGACAATTTTTATATTGACATAGCAATATAAATTGAACATCCATGCAGCGGACGAAGGTGGGAGAAGCATAGGCCATCGCCAACGGATGAAGCACGGCAGAAGGGCCGCGTGTTATCCGGTCGTGTACCGCCGATGCTCGACTGCCGGCTTTCAAGAAAACAACTGTTCTGGAGGGAACAATGATCCGTACCCATTTTACCAAACTGCTTCTTGCCGGCGCAGCAGCGCTTATGGCCACCGGCGCCTTTGCTGAAGGCATCGGCGCTTCTCTGCTTACCCAGCAGCATCCATTCTACATCTCGCTTGCCTCCGCAATGACAGCGGAAGCCAAGGCGGAAAATGTGCCGCTAGAGATCGCGATTGCAAATCAGGACCTGAACAAGCAGCTCGCCGATGTGGAAGATTTCATCACCAAGGGCGTCAGCGTCATCATCATCTCTCCCGTGGACAGCACGGGCGTCAAGTCGGCCATCACCAAGGCGCAGAAGGCAGGCATCAAGGTGATCACTGTTGACGTTCCCGCCAAGGGCGTTGAGGTCACGTCCCACGTCGGCACCGACAACTATACCGGCGGTGTCAAGGCTGGCGAACTGATGGCCAAACAGATTGGCGACAAGGGCAATGTGGCTGTTATCGACTACCCGACAGTGCAGTCCGTCGTTGATCGTGTCGAAGGTTTCAAAAAAGCGATTGCGTCGCACCCCGATATCAAGATCGTATCCGTCCAGACCGGCATCACCCGGCCCGAGGCACTCGCCGCCGCACAGAATATCCTGCAGGCAAACCCCGATGTCGTCGGTATCTTCGGCTTTGGCGACGATGCAGCGCTGGCTGCCGCCTCGGCCGTCAAGTCTGCAAAGCTTCAGGATCAGGTCAAGGTCATCGGTTTTGACGGCATGGAAGAAGCGCGCAATGCGGTCAAGAATGATCCTGTCATGGTCGGCGTGATCGCCCAGTATCCAGACCAGATGGGCAAGGTTGCTGTTGAGACTGCTAGCAAGGTTATCAAGGGCGAGACCGTTGAAGCCAAGCAGCCGATCATTCCGGGTGTTGTCACCAAAGCAGGCGAAGAAAAGTAATTCTCGCTGACGTCTAAATTCAATAGTGCCGCCCGCGCAGGCCCTCCTCGCGGGTGGCTGTTCAGAAAGACCTCCGGTAAGGATTGTCATTCATGACTGTTTCATCCAACGCCCCTGTGCTTGAAATCAAAGATGTGGCCAAGACCTTCGGCCCCGTAACGGCGCTCAAGCGCATGAATCTTTCCGTTCGGTCCGGGCGCGTTCATACGCTGCTGGGCGAGAACGGTGCGGGCAAATCCACCCTCATGAAAATTCTTGTTGGGCTGTTCCAGCCGACATCGGGATCAATCACGCTCCGCGGCGAACCGTATGCCCCGAGAAATCCCATTGAAGCGAAGGCGCTGGGATTGAGCATCGTGTTTCAGGAACTCAGTCTCTGCCGCAATCTGTCGGTAGCCGAAAATATTCTGGCGACGCATGAACCCAACCGGTTCGGCTTCATCAACGAACGTGATCTCAATGCACAGGCTGCACAGATCGTTCAAGACCTTGGCCTGCCCGTCAATGTGCGTACCAAGGTCGGTGATCTGTCCATCGCCCAGCGCCAATTGGTTGAAATTGCCAAAGGGCTCAGCCGTCCCGCCGACGTGGTCATCCTTGACGAGCCGACATCTTCGCTGTCCGACAGCGAGGCGGAAATCCTCTTCACCATCATTGAGCGCCTGAAGGCCAAGGGCACTGCCATCATCTACATCTCGCACCGCATGGAAGAAATCATGCGGATTTCCGATGATATCACCGTCATCCGTGACGGCTCCTTTGTTGCGACAACGGAAAAGCAGGACACGAGCATCGAAGGCCTGATCGCCCTGATGGTCGGGCGGGAAATGAAGGATATTTATCCCCCGCGTCTTGTCGAGCGCCCTTCATCGGCTGTCGCTCCCGTCCTTGCCGTGGAGAATCTCTCCGAAGAAGGCCGGTTTGAGGATGTTTCGCTCGATGTGCGTCCGGGCGAGGTCGTCGGCCTCTTCGGCCTGATCGGCTCCGGCCGTTCCGACGTGATGAAGGCATTGTTCGGTTTCGGGCAACCGGCCGGGACGATCCGCCTGAACGGCAATCCTGTACATTTGCGCTCCCCGGCCGATGCGATCCGTCATGGCATCGCGTTCGTCACCGAGAACCGCAAGGAAGAAGGTCTGGTGTTGCAGCACAGCGTCGAGCGGAATATCAACATGGTCGCATTGGGCCAGTTGGCCGGACAATTCGGCTTTACCCGCCCCGCCCGCGAACGGGCGGCAGCCAAGACGGAAGTCTTGCGCCTTGCCATCAAGACCGCCTCGATCGAGACACCTGCGGGATCGCTCAGCGGCGGCAACCAGCAAAAGATCGTCATCGCCAAATGGCTGCAGACGCAGCCCAAAATACTCATCCTTGACGAGCCGACGCGCGGCGTTGATGTCGGTGCCAAGTTCGAGATTTATCGCATTATCCGCGAGCTTGCAGCCGCCGGTACCGCAATCCTGATGGTATCTTCGGAATTGCCTGAGGTTCTTGGCCTCAGCGACCGTCTCGTCATCATGCACAGCACGCGCGTGGCAAAAGTGCTGGATGCGCAGGGCGTCAGCCCCGAAACCGTTATGACCTACGCAGCAGGAATACACCAATGACCAATTCGACCGAGACGAAGCAGGCGCTTCTGGCTTCCCCCCTCATCCGGCAATATGGTGGCATCGTCATCTCGCTGATCATCCTCTGTCTGGTCTTCTCCTCGATCAGCCCGCGGTTTCTCGCTTTCAACAACTTTATGAACATCATGCAGCAAGTGGCTGTAATTGCAGTTGCTGCCTATGGCATGACCTACGTGATCCTGCTCGGCGATATCGATCTTTCCGTCGGATCGATCATCGCTGTTGCGGGCATGGTGGCAGCGCAGGCCTTTTCCATGGGTTTTGGCTTTGCGCCCACAGTGCTCATCACGTTGGCGGCTGGTGCCATTATGGGCGGGCTGAACGGGGTCCTGTCGGCAAAACTCATGCTACCCTCCTTCATCGTCACCGTAGCGACCATGGGTATCTATCGCGGCGCCGTCAGCCTGCCGACCAACGGCGCGCCTGCTTCCATCGAGAATGAAACATGGCTGGCTATCGGCAGCGAGAGCTGGCTTGGCCTTCCCATCATTATCTGGATCGTCATCGCACTCTTTGCGATCAACCACGTTGTCCTGTCCCGCACGATCTTTGGCCGCCGTGCCTATCTGGCCGGCGGTAACCGTGAAGCCGCGATCTATTCCGGTATTCGCGTCGATCGGCTGAAGATCATCATCTTCATGATATCAGGCATCATGGCTGCCATTAGCGGAATCTTGCTCTCGTCACGTCTCTCATCGGCTCAGACCAATGCCGGCATGGGCTATGAACTGGATGCAATCGCTGCCGTTGTGCTTGGCGGCACCAGCCTTGCGGGCGGCGTCGGCACCATGGTCGGGACCATACTCGGTGCGCTCATTATCGGTGTCATCAACAACGGCATGAACATGCTGGCGGTCCCCTATTTCTATCAGCTCATCTTCAAGGGTATTGTCATCCTGTTCGCCGTCTGGCTGGACGTGCGCAGCAAGTCGATGCGAGCCTAATCCAGAACGGCAGGCCCGGGAAGGAACACGGCGAACGGTTCGTCCACCGTGCGTTTGAGATAGGCAAGATAAGATGCATAGCTTCCGTGATCGGGGGCGATGCGTCCGAACTGTGCATCCGGAACAGACGCCATCGGAATAAGAACAATGGGTGCGGAAATCGGCGTCAATTGCGCTCCGCGCCCGACCTGCAATGTCGTCAGGATCCCATACATTTCGCCCGTAATGGACGGGCGTGAAACGATGATCAGACGCTGCTGGCCCGATGTGTTTGTCGCGAGATAAATGTGGCCGGAGAGATTTGGAATGGCGACAGTGCCCTGCTGTGTAAACGCCGCATCAAGCCGTTCCTTTTCAAGGAAACGCAGATTGGACGAGGCATCGCTCCAGTTGATCTCGGTGCAATAGGCAAAGATTGCCTTAGGATCCCCAAAGGAGGGACGCAAGGTCAGATATTTGCCTTCGATCCACCCGGCACCTGCACGGGAATAGGCTCCAAATTCCTCGCTGGCATGCCCGTTATTCACCGGCGCCGGGTTGTCGTGTATGTCAGCGGCACGCAGGCGCATGCCAAGTGCTTCTTCAAGCCGAATGGTCGTGGCCAATGTAAACGGCCGGTGGCCGGATAGCGCCTTCTCCAGCGTTGACAGGCTGATCTTCGCCTGATCGGCCAGATACTGCCGTGATACCCGGCGCCGTGCCATCTCCTCACGGATCTTCGTAGCAACAGCCTGGTTCTGCCGCTCCGATAGCTGACTGTCGATGTCCCCGGCCATGCCGCCCCGCTTTCCGTCAAATCGCGTACATTCCTTCACATATCCACACAAGGCCGTCTTGAGCAAGACATGTTGTGACGGGCGCGTGCGGAACATTCCCGAAGCTTACGCTGGCGGCGAAAAGGCCCATGTATGAAATGGGGAAAGCTTCCCGATGGGAGCACCAACAGGAGCTTTCCCGATGAAAACCGCAACCTTCAATACTCAGCAATCTCCACAAGCGATGCCCCATTGGCTACGCCGTACCTGCCATGCACTTTGGTTGATCAACATCGTTGGTTTGCCATTCATTGCGCTCGCGGTGTTCTTTTTCAGTCTGCTCACAGCACACGCCGAAACCAACCAATCACCTCTCGTCACCATGGACGAGGTCAAATCCGGCACGCTTCTGCTGAAAAGCTCGGAAGCAGGCCGTTATATCGAAGCCCCGCGCGTGGCCACGGATGTCGACATCGTCGTCAGCGGCCCCACTGCCCGCGCCCGTATCACCCAGATATTCACAAATCCCTCCAATGGCTGGGTCGAGGCGGTTTATGCCTATCCGCTGCCCGAAGACAGCGCCGTACACGCCCTGAAAATGGTCGTCGGCAAGCGCGTGATCATCGGTGACATCAAGGAGAAAAAGGAAGCCAAAGCCATCTATGAAACGGCGAAGGCATCCGGACAAAAAGCCAGCCTTGTCGAACAGGAACGTCCGAACCTCTTCACCAACTCCGTCGCCAATATCGGCCCGCACGAACAGGTTGTTGTTCAGATCGACTATCAGGAACCTATTCGCCTCTCCGGTGACGAATTCTCCCTGCGCGTACCGCTGGTTGTGGCTCCTCGCTACAACCTGGCACCGATCACGCAGACCGCCGACCTCGCGACCGATGGTTCCGGCTGGGGTACATCAGCCGACCCGGTTCCCGATCGCGACAAAATCACGTCGCCTGTGCTTGATCCGCGCATCAATGCGCCGGTCAATCCCGTCAGCATAAAGGTCCGCTTGCAGGCAGGATTTGCCTTGGGCGACGTAAAAAGCCATCATCATGCTGTCAACACCGAAACCATTGATGCGCAGACGCAGGTCATCTCACTGGCTGGTGACAACCATGCCGATCGTGACTTCGAACTGACTTGGAAACCGCAGAATGCCAAGGCACCCGCTGTTGGCCTGTTCCGCGAAACTGTTGGCAAGAATGACTATGCCCTCGCCTATGTGACGCCGCCGGTTATCGAACAGAAGCAGGAGCAACGCCCCCGCGAGATCGTCTTTGTTATCGACAACTCCGGCTCGATGGGTGGCACGTCGATGAATCAGGCCAAGGCCAGCCTCGACTATGCCTTGAGCCGTCTCAAGTCTGCTGACCGGTTTAATGTCATCCGTTTTGACGACACTATGACCTCCCTATTTCAGGATACTGTTACGGCCAACCGCGACAATGTCTCCACGGCCCGTGAATTTGTCGGCGACCTCGAAGCATCCGGCGGCACGGAAATGCTTGCACCACTGGAAGCAGCCCTGAACGACCAGCGCCCTAATGACCAGAGCTTTGTTCGTCAGATCGTGTTCCTCACCGATGGCGCCATCGGCAATGAACAGCAACTGCTCGATACCATCGCAGCCAAGCTTGGTCGGTCACGCGTCTTCATGGTCGGCATCGGCTCGGCTCCGAATAATTATCTGATGAACCGCGCCGCCGAACTTGGCCGGGGCACCTTTACCTCCATCGGCTCGACCGACCAGGTAGACGAGCGCATGCACACTCTCTTTGCCAAGCTTGAAAGCCCCGTCATCACCAACCTCAGCGCAACCTTCTCAGCGGGCAATGCTGACGTGACACCGGCTATCCTGCCTGACCTCTATCGCGGCGAGCCGCTTGTCATCGCAGCCAAACTTGGCTCGCTCTCCGGCACCCTTACCGTCAAGGGTATGATCGGCACACAACCATGGGAAGTGACCCTTCCGGTTGCCAAGGCAGCAGGGGGTGAAGGCCTGTCGAAACTCTGGGCACGCCGCAAGATTTCCGATGCGGAGGTCGAAAGCACCCTTGGCAAGATCAGCCGCGAAGAAGCCGACAAGCGTATCCTCAAGCTTGCCCTCGAAAACAGCCTCGTGTCGCGCCTCACCAGTCTGGTTGCCGTCGATAAAAACCCATCGCGGTCGCAGGACAAGCCGCTGACCCGCGCCGATGTCCCGCTCAATCTCCCCGCAGGCTGGGACTTTGACAAGGTTTTCGGCGAACAGACGACACGCAAGGCCGCTCTTGAAAAAGCCTCGGACGTTCAGTTGGCAAAGCTGGTGGAAAGCAAAAAGCCGGTTGTCCAACAGGCCCCAACCAATCAGCTTCCCTTGCCACAGACGGCGACCGACGCGGAACTGCGCATGATCGCCGGGTTGATGATGCTCCTCGCAAGTGCCGGACTGTTCTTCTTCACCCGCAAGACCGCAAGGAACCCATCATGAGCGCAACTGAAACAGTGATTGGCATGTCAAAACGGAAAGGCAGGGCGGTTCTCCGCCCTGCCCTGCGGGCCGGAATGATCGTGATGGCTCTGATTGGTCTGATACTGCTCAGCCAAGGTATCTGGATCCACGCGAAGGCCATTGTGGCCCAGGTGCTTCTCGACCGTGCCTTTACCCGGAGCGTCGCAACCGGACAACCGGTGAAGCCTTGGTCATGGGCCGACACCTGGCCGGTTGCGCGGATTGAATTCCCGCGCATTGGTGAAACATCCATCGCCTTGCACGGGGCAAGCGGTCAGGCATTGGCGTTTGGACCCGGCCACGTGGATCGCAGCGCAGAAGCGGGCGAATACGGCACGGCCGTTTATGCAGCGCACCGCGACACCCATTTTGCCTTTCTGAAGAACGTGCAAATAGGCGACATGGTCCAGATTACGCGGGGTGATGGCAAAGCTTTCAGCTATCAGGTGATGGAAACATTGGTAGTCCGTTGGGATCAATCCGGCATTGACACCAACGCCGATGGCAAAAATCTGGTTCTTGCCACCTGCTGGCCATTCAATGCCACAACCTCGGGGCCGATGCGTTATCTGGTCAAGGCACGGATGCTGGAATGAGCTTAGCTATCCAGTTCGCCCCGCCGGATCAGCTCTTCCCTGATGAGCTTCTTGGCGATCTTGCCATAGGCGGATTTCGGCATGTCCGGCCAGAAGACAAAACGCTTCGGCAGTTTGTACCGCGCCATCTTGCCATTTAGCCACGCCATTAACGCGTCGCCATCCGGGGCGCTACCGGGCCGCGCTACACAGACCGCCAGTCCGACCTCACCCCACACCGGATCCGGAATGCCCAGCACCGCCACCTCGCTGATATCCGGATGCATCAATATCTTTTCCTCGATCTCGCGCGGATAGACGTTGGAACCGCCGGAGATGTACATATCGGACGCCCGCCCGGTGATATAGACGAAACCCGCCTTGTCCATATGACCGAGATCTCCGGTACGGAACCAGCCATCGCGAAAGGCTTTCGCATTGGCTTCGGGATTGTCGTAATAGCCCGCGAACACCGCCGGCCCGATCACACAGATTTCACCGGTTTCACCGGGGCCGACCTCCCGGCCGCTCTCGTCCTGTATGGCGACCTGCATGCCGGTCCGCGCGAAACCGCAGGTGCCGATACGCGTATCTGGTCCATCGTCTACACTGTGATAGGCGGGCGGCAGGACCGTGATATTCCCGGTAACCTCACCAAGCCCGAAATACTGCACGAGCACCGGTCCAAGTGTTTTGAGCGCGTGGATCTGGTCTGTCCGGTACATGGGTGCGCCCGCATAAATCACATAGCGCAGGGAGGAGTGATCATGCTCATGCACCGCCGGGTGCTCTGTCAGCATTTTGAGGATCGTCGGCACCGTGAACATATTGCTGACGCGCCATGTCTCGACCAGATGCCATGCCTCGGCCACATCGAACTTCTCTGTCGGCAGCAGGATTGTTTTCGAGCCGCGAGCCACTTGTGTCAGTTGGTGAATGCCCGCACCATGCGACAGCGGCGCCACAACCAGCGATGCATCCTTTTCTGTCGTGCCCGGCATGAGATCGCAGAGATGATTGGTGATGACAAAAGCCATCTGACCATGGGTGAGAACGGCTGCTTTGGGCCGTCCTGTTGTGCCTGACGTGAAGAAGAACCAGCAGGGATCGTCATGATCGACGGAGGCGGTTGCAACCTTCCGGCCATCAAACCGGGTTACGATATCGTCGTAATCGTCGCCGAATTCGGCCTTGCCAATCGCAATGACGAAGGCAAGGTTGGGATTTGCCTCGCGGCTTGCTGTGACATGCTCGGGAAAAAGATGGCCGCAGATCATACCCTTGGCCCCGCTTGCCCTAGCGAGATAGGCGACCTCATCCGGTGTCTGGCGGAAATTCGTCGGTACCCACACGGCACCCAGCTGGAAACAGGCGAACATGGATTCGAACATCTGGTTGCAATTCTGCGACTGGATCAGAATGCGGTCGCCCTTGACGACATCGAACTCACTTTGCAACGCGGCAGCCATGGCATCGACGCGCCGTTGCAATTGGTCCCAGCTCCAGCTTTTATCACCCCAGACAAAACCTGTTTCCTCAGGCAGGCGACGCGCTGTCTGCGCGAGGAAGCCTGACAGGTTCATCACGCGTTTCGACATGGCCGTGATCAGGGCCGCATCCTTGCTGCTCATGCTTTCATCCGTTCGGGTCTTGGTTTGGATTTTACAACGGGTGCTGATGTCCGTCTCGGCCGGTCATTCAGCGGCTGTAAATGCGCCAGCCGCGCCTCGATCTTTTTCGCCTCTGTGCGCATCAGTTCTGCCAGTTCCTGCTGACGCGCAGGCTGCATCCGGCTGTCGATCGCAGCAATACTCAGCGCACCCGCCGCTCTCCCGTCCGGAAAATGAATGGCAACGCCAATGCCCCAGGAATTGGCAAGAATACGTCCGGGATTAAGGGCAAACCCCTGCTCGCGCGTCTTTACAATATCTTCCTTGATCTGCAGGGGCGCCAGATTGGGATAATCGGCAAGCAGCACGGCTTCGTTGGCAGCCAGAATGATATCAATTTCGTCATCCGCCATCGTCGAAAGAATGGCAAGCGAACCACCGCCGACGCCGAGAGGATGCCGGTAACCCGCCTGCAGCGCATGGGTGCGAATGGGATAGGTGCCTTCTTCCCGGTGCAGACAAACCGCATAGGTTTCGCGCTGGATAGACAGAAAACTGGTATCCTGCGTCTTGGCCGAAAGAATGTTCAAGCTATCGCGCGCGATCTGCAGCAATCCGTAACGGCGCGTCGCCAACGTGCCCAGCACATAAGCTTCCTGACCGAGATAATACCGCCGGGTCTGTACGTCCTGCTCAACCAACCCCGAACGGATGAGTGCGAGCAGCAGCCGGCGCGTCGTCGGCTTGTTCAATCCGCTCTGCTCGACAATCTCGCTCAGCGATCCTCCCTGATCGCCAAAATAGCTGACAAGACTGAGAAGACCGAGCGCCCTGTCGACGCTTTGCGATCCGCTGAGACTGGCTGGCGCTGCAATCCTTTCCTCCATGCTTCCCCACATGTTTTCGATCCATATTGTGGATCATTTCGTCGATCTATTGAACTATGGCATAAAAATTATTGCAAGATGCCAGCATTTGTTTATGGTTTTATCAAATTCAATGAGGAGCTGCATTCTACAATATGGACCAATGATTTAAATGGAAGCAATGGAGGTTGCATCTGTTCGATGAGTTCCGGGGGAATGCGCCATGCTGTTTGGGAGGAAATCACATGAATAATCTGTCACGCCGTCAAGTACTGGCCGGCACCGTTGCAACCCTTGTTGCCAGCCCCTTCGTCATGCGGCGTCCGGCCCATGCTGCCGAGTTTTCCTACAAGTACGCCAATAACCTGCCGGTATCCCATCCCATGAATATTCGGGCGCAGGAAGCCGCAGACAAGATCAAGGAAGAGACTGGCGGACGGTTTGAACTGTCGATTTTTCCGTCGAGCCAGCTCGGTTCCGATACGGACACACTCAGCCAGCTCCGCTCCGGCGCGGTTGAATTCTTCACGCTGTCCGGCTTGATTCTGTCGACGCTCGTTCCGGCCGCTTCCATCAACGGTATCGGCTTTGCCTTCCCCGACAGTGCCACGGTCTGGAAAGCGATGGATGGTGATCTCGGCGCCCACGTGCGCAAACAGATCGAGAAATCCAATCTCGTCGCCATGGAAAAGATCTGGGACAACGGTTTCCGTCACATCACGTCGAGCACCAAGCCGATTGTCACGCCTGACGATCTCAAGAACTTCAAGATCCGCGTACCGGTCAGCCCCTTGTGGACGTCGATGTTCACGGCTTTCCAATCCTCTCCGGCGAGCATCAATTTCAATGAGGTTTACTCTTCACTGCAGACCAAGGTCGTCGAGGGTCAGGAAAACCCGCTGGCCATCATTTCGACGGCCAAACTCTATGAAGTGCAGAAATACTGCTCGCTGACCAGCCATATGTGGGACGGTTTCTGGTTCCTGTCGAATCGCCGCGCCTGGGAAGCATTGCCCGATGACGTAAAGACCATCGTTGCCAAGCACATCAACGCCGCCGGTCTTGCCGAACGTGATGACGTGGCAAAGCTCACAGAAACCTTGCAGGCAGACCTGAAGTCGAAGGGTCTTGAATTTAACACTCCCGACCCCGTACCGTTCCGCGATGCCCTGCGCAAGGCGGGCTTCTATTCTGAATGGAAGGGCAAATATGGCGAAGAGGCCTGGGGTCTTCTGGAAAAAGTCGTTGGCCAGCTGGCGTAAGGGCGAAGCTGATGGCGGGGATCAGACTGACGGAAGGCGCCGTGGCGGCGGATGGAGAAAGCATTCTTTCTCCCCCGCCCCGAAATGACAACTCCATTGCATCGAAACTAGACCGGCTGCTTGGACATCTCGTCGAATTTCCTGTGGCAATCCTTGTTGTTGCCGAGGTGGTCATTCTGTTTGCGGGCATTATCGCCCGCTACGTCGTGCATCAACCGTTGATCTGGTCGGACGAACTCGCATCAATCCTGTTTCTGTGGCTCGCCATGCTTGGTGCCGTCGTCGCGTTCCGGCGCGGCGAACATATGCGCATGACAGCACTGGTCGGTATGATGAGCCCGAAGCGGCGGGCGTTCTTCGACGTCATTGCTGTTGTCGGTGCGATGGCATTCCTGCTGTTCATCGTATATCCCGCCTATGATTACGCCCATGAGGAAACCTACATCACCACGCCTGCGCTGGAGATAACCAATGCGTGGCGCGCGGCGGCATTGCCTGTTGGCGCCGGACTGATGATCATCTCGGCTCTCATCAAACTCTTTCAGGTATCGAATCTGCGGAATGTCGTAGCTGCGGTTGCGCTCATCGGTGTCGTGACCCTTGCGTTCTGGCTGCTTGGCCCTTCCCTAAAACCGCTGGGTAACATCAATCTGCTGATTTTCTTTGTCGGCGTGGTTGCAGCGCTCGTTCTCAGTGGCGTCCCCATTGCCTTTTCCTTCGGTCTTGCCACGTTCGGTTATCTGGCATTGACCACGAATGTGCCGATGATCGTTGTCATCGGACGCATGGATGAAGGCATGTCTCACCTCATCCTCCTGGCTGTGCCGCTCTTTGTGTTTCTGGGCGTACTCATTGAAATGACCGGCATGGCGCGCGCTATGGTGCAGTTTCTGGCGAGCCTGCTCGGGCACGTACGCGGCGGCCTGTCCTATGTGCTGATCGGCGCCATGTATCTGGTCTCCGGAATTTCTGGTGCCAAGGCCGCCGACATGGCTGCGGTCGCCCCGGTTCTCTTCCCCGAAATGAAGGCACGCGGTGCCAAGCCTGGTGATCTGGTTGCCTTGCTCTCGGCCACCGGCGCGCAGACAGAGACCATCCCGCCCAGCCTCGTGCTTATCACCATTGGCTCTGTAACCGGCGTTTCGATAGCGGCGCTGTTCACCGGGGGCCTGCTACCCGGTGTTGTTCTGGCGGTCATGCTGTGTTTTGTCGTCTGGCGACGCTATCGCCACGAGGACCTGTCGCATGTGACGCGCGCAACCGGACGACAGATCGGGCGGGCATTTGTCATTGCTCTTCCCGCTCTGGCGCTTCCCTTCATCATTCGCGCTTCCGTTGTCGAAGGTGTGGCGACAGCGACCGAGGTGTCGACCATCGGTATTGTCTACTCCGTGCTGGCCGGGCTTTTCGTCTACAGACAGTTTGATTGGGCAAGACTCAAGCCGATGCTGGTGGATACCGCCTCGCTCTCCGGCGCAATTCTCCTGATCATCGGGGCCGCTACGGCCATGGCATGGGCATTGACACAGTCCGGCTTCTCGCGTGATCTCGCCGCCGCTATGGCTGGCCTGCCGGGCGGGCCCATCACGTTCCTGGCGGTATCGATTGTTGCTTTCATCATCCTCGGCAGCGTGCTGGAAGGCATTCCTGCCATCGTACTCTTCGGTCCGCTGCTGTTCCCCATCGCCCGACAGGTTGGCGTGCATGAGGTGCACTACGCCATGGTCGTGATCCTTTCGATGGGTATCGGCCTTTTCGCACCGCCCTTCGGTGTTGGATATTATGCCGCCTGCGCCATTGGCCGGGTCAACCCCGACGAGGGCATGCGGCCAATCTGGGGTTATCTCGCAGCCCTTATTCTCGGCATCATTCTTGTGGCTGCCGTTCCATGGATCTCGATTGGCTTCCTGTAATGACTGAAAGACTGAAAGACAAAATCGCCATCGTTTTCGGGGCAGGTTCGTCCGGCCCCGGATGGAGCAACGGCAAGGCCGCCGCTGTCGCTTACGCTCGCCAGGGCGCAACCGTCGTGTGCATCGACCTGCAGGAGAAAGCTGCCGAGGAAACAGCTGCGATTATCGCGTCTGAAGGTTTTTCCGCGATTGCCGTAACGTCCGACGTCACGAACAGCGCATCCGTTACAGAAGCCGTAGATAGTACGATCAAACGCTATGGCCGGATCGATATCCTGCACAACAATGTCGGCGTCGCCACGTCGGGCGGCCCGGAAGAGCTCGACGACGAGAAATTCCGTATATCGCTCGATATCAACGTTGGCTCGGTTTTCCGCACGGCCAAAGCCGTTCTGCCGCATATGAAGGCACGCAAATCCGGAGCAATCGTCAACATCTCCTCATTGGCAGCCATCCGCTGGACCGGCTATCCCTATTTCGCCTATTACGCAGCCAAAGGCGCCGTCAATCAGGCGACGGTGGCGCTTGCCATGCAATATGCCCCGCACGGTATCCGCGCCAATTGCATCATGCCGGGCATGATCGACACGCCGCTGATCTACAAGCAGATTTCCGGTAATTACACCTCCAACGAAGAGATGGTCGCTGCCCGTAATCGTCTTGTTCCCTTGGGACAGATGGGAACTGCGTTTGACGTGGCCAATGCAGCCGTCTTTCTTGCCTCCGACGAAGCAAAATTCATTACCGGAGTCTGCCTGCCCGTTGATGGCGGGCAAAGCTGTTCGGCGGTGGTCGGTGCCTGACCGCCGGTTGCAGCAGCCCGGCCCGGCGGCGGTAGAACGGTTCGAAAGTTTCCTCGGGACGGGGCGCACGTTCAGCTTTGACCTTCAACCGGGTCTCAGCATCAACGACGCCATTGCCATCCCGCTTGCCGCCGCAAATCTCCGCGCTGCTGCGCTTGTCATCGAAGGCGGGGCTTTTGCCCCTTTCCATTATCTCATGCCGGCACCGTCCGCCGATGGTCTCCATGCAGCCTGGTACAGCGATACGTTTTCACCCGCGGGTGAAACCCTGATGGAACGGGGCAATGTCACGTTTGGCGAGCGGGACGGCGCGCCGTTTATCCATTGCCATGCCACGTGGATCGAACCGGATGGCAGACGCTGTGCGGGCCATATCCTGCCGCACGAAACGATCGTCAGTCAGCCGATCCGTGCCACGGCGTGGGGTGTAGAGAGTGTGCGCATGGTTTCGGAGCCGGACACGGAAACGGCGTTCACCATTTTCCATCCCGTGCCCGTCGCTGATCAGCCGAGCGCGTTCGCAGGTCCGCAGACAATCATCGCCCGTGTTCGGCCAAACGAAGACATCACCGGCGCGCTTGAAGCCATCTGCCGCAAGCATGGCTTTACCGGCGCTCATCTGCGCGGCGGTGTCGGCAGTCTGATCGGCGCGCGATATGTGGACGGGAGCAGGGTCGACGATATCGCGACGGAAGTGTTCATCACCGGCGGATTTGTTTCGGCGGACTCCAGTGCAACATGCGTCGAGATCGTCATGGTTGATACCAGAGGCGGCATCTCCCACGGGAACCTCCTGCGCGGCGACAATCCCGTCTGCATCACCTTCGAACTGTGTCTGGAAGAGGCCTGAGCAACCTCTTCCCCCAAGCAACAGAGAGGATCACTATCATGACGACATTCGATACCGGCGAGCGTACAGCCCTTGTCACCGGCGGCGCGTCGGGAATCGGCCTCGCCACGGTTCATGCTCTGGCAAAGGATGGCTGGAAGGTTGTCGTCGCGGATCGCGACGTTAAGGAAACCGTGAAGGCAGACTTTGGCAAAGCCTTTCCTGATCGCATCCGGTTCGTCCAACTTGATGTCACCGACGAGCATGCCGTCGAAGCATTGATGGCCGAGACGGAAGCGGAGTTCGGCCCGATCAGAGGCATTGTCTGCTCCGCGGGGATCGGCCGCGATACCCCCTTCTTCGACACCACGGCCGATATGTTCCGGCAGATTTATGAGATCAATGTCATCGGCACATTTCTGGTCACACAGTCCGGCGCGCGCATCATGGCGGCAAATGCCGGCGGCGCGATCGTCAATCTCGCGTCGATCTCAGGCATGCGTGGCAATATAGGGCGGTCGGCCTATGGCGCGTCAAAAGGTGCGATCATCAATCTGACCAAGGTGATGGCCGTCGAGCTCGCTCCCTATAACATCCGCGTTAATGCCATTGCACCCGGCCCGGTCGAAACACCCATGGCAGCTGCCTTGCACACACCCGAAATACGGGAGGGCTGGAGCAAAACAGTACCGCAGCGGCGCTATGGCCAGCCGGAGGAAATCGCCAGCACAATCGCCTTTCTTCTGGACGAAGGCCGTTCGAGCTATGTCACGGGACAGACACTTGCTGTCGACGGCGGATTCACCGCCGGAGGCCTCATCGGCTAGAAATTCCGATGCGCTCACCCATGTCTGGTTCCGGATAGCTCAGGCTCTGCAGCTGTGTCGGGTCAACACCCTCAATCCGGCGCAACACAGCGCGGGCGAGTTCACGCCCGGCATGCCGGATATCTTCGTTATAAACGATGACCTCCGGCCGGAACCACTGCAGGAAATTCGTGGTCTGCTTCGACACCAGATCAATATCCTGTCCAAGCTTCAGGCCAGTTGCCTCAATACCTGCGACAACAGCCACGGCCAGACCGCCGGTACAGCAGATGATCCCGTCCGGCGGGTTTGGTTCGCGCATGAACATCTCGGTGCGGTTGCGCACATCGGTAAGCGAGAGAGTACCATTCCAGTGATCGAGCGTGACAGCTGTTGCACCGGTTTCCTGCAGGCCGCGCCTGAAACCATCGTCCAGATGCCAGTAATAGGTATGCGCCGGACTCGGCCCAGCCACCATGGCAATCCGACGGCGCCCCCGTTCAACCAGACTTTTCACGGCCGCATACGCATAAGCTTCATTGTCGAAGTCGTGAAACGGATGTTCGATGCCCATTCGGGTCCGCCCGTGGGTGGCGAAAGGAAAGTGATGATCCGTGAGATAACGCACGCGCGGATCACTTGGCTCAGTCTGGGACATGATGATCCCGTCAGCGGACCCCGTTTCAATAATGTAGCGGATTGGGTGCATCGGATCATTTTCAGGCGAGTACGGGGTAACGATCAGATGGTATGGCGTCTCGGCCAGAACTTCGGAAATGCCATAGACCAGATTGGACGTGAGCCCCATGATCTCGCTCTGCGCATTGAGCACAAGGCTGATGACATTGGTCTTTCCGGTCCGCAGTCGGACACCCGCGCGGTTCGGCCTGTAGCCGATCTGCTTCGCAATCAATTGCACGCGGGTCTTGGTTGCCTGCCCGATCTCCGGCGCATCCTTCAGCGCCCGCGAAACAGTCGTCACGCCGAGCCCTGCCATGAAGGCGATGGTTTTCAACGTTGGCCGTTCGCCCTCTGCCGGAAGCGCCGCCTTTTCCTCATCAAAAGGAATATGCCGTTTGTCATTCATATCAGTTCAACCATTAGCCAAGCTTTCGCCCTGTATGGACCTGTCAACACGCATCTTCAAGACACTTTGCGCAATTTTCTGTATCGTTTCAGATTATTCAAATACATGACTCCCGCGCTTCAAGTTCACAAGGCATCTCCAGCCCTGCATCTTTCCAGTTCCTCTAGTGCTTCCAACGATGCAGATGCTTATACATTTGCATGTGTTCAAGTAAAATACTGATAAATAACAACTAAATCTCAACGCTACAGCATTTATATCGATGATCGAAAAAATTACAGCATGGCAATTGCATCACAAAAAATTTTCCTCTACCGTACCTGTAACGTTTCAGATTTGGGAGGATACGATGCGTTACCGGACATCACTGGCCATTTTGGCTGCATCAACACTGTTATGGACAACCGGCGTTGCTGGCGCCGTGGATCTTGAAGTCACTCATTGGTGGACGTCGGGCGGCGAAGCTGCGGCGGTCAAGGTTCTCGCAGAATCCTTCGACAAGCAGGGTGGCGACAAGTGGGTCGATGGCGCGATTGCCGGCAGTGGTTCGACGGCAACCCCGATCATCGTCAGTCGTATCCTTGGCGGCAACCCCATGGGCGCAACCCAGCTTAACACCGGCCGCGATGCGGAAGATCTGGTCAAGGCAGGCATGATGACCGATCTCTCGGAGCTTGCGGCGAAGGAAGGTTGGACCGATTTCATCCGCCCGGCAAAGCTGCTTGATGCCTGCAAGTATGAGGGCAAGATCTACTGTGTGCCTGTTAACATTCACTCGGCGCAATGGATGTGGATCAATCCCAACACCTTCAAGGATGCCGGGGTGCCTGTTCCAACCAACTGGAAAGAATTTGTCGCTGCCGCGCCAAAGTTGAAGGAAAAAGGCATTATCCCGCTGGCCACTGGCGACGCCTGGCAGGTCAATACCATTTTCAACGTCATGATCCCGTCTCTCGGCGGCAAGGAACTTTTCAAGAAAGTCTATCAGGACAAGGATGCGGAAGCAGCCGCCAGTCCCGAAATGAAGGCCGTCTGGGAGTCCTTCGCACAGACCCGCGGCCTGGTTGACCCCGGTTATGTCGGCCGCTCCTGGAACGAGGCAACCAATCTGGTGATTACGGGTAAAGCCGGTGCGCAGGTCATGGGTGACTGGGCGCAGGGAGAGTTTGGCGTAGCCAAGAAAGTTGCAGGCAAGGATTATGATTGCCTGCCTGGGCTGGGCGGCAACGCCATCCTCGATACGGGCGGCGATGCCTTCTACTTCCCAAAGAACCAGAACCCTGAGGTGACCAAGGCACAGCTGAAGCTGGCGAGCCTGCTGCTTTCAAAGGAAACACAGGTTGCATTCAATCTCGCCAAGGGCTCGTTGCCGGTGCGCGGCGATGTGGATCTGGAAGCCGCCAATGCCTGCATGAAAAAGGGCATCGAGATTCTGAAAAACCCCGAGAACATTCTGCCATCGCTCAATCAGAATCTGACCGCCGATACCAAGGGGCAGATCGAGGATTTGACGAAGGAATTCTTTGCGGATGCCAGCATGTCCGTTGACGATGCGCAGGCACGCTTCGTCGATATCATCAAGCAGGCACAGTAGAACGCCCCTCCTCTTTGCAAGCCGCCGGTCACACGAGCGATTGGCGGTTGCCGAGAGGGCTGACGGAGAACACAATGAGTTCCACAGCGCGTCCAAATACAATTTTCAAAAACCTGAATGCCAAGGTAGCGGCACTGCCGATGATTGTGACGGTGCTTGTTGTCTTCATCGGCTGCACGGTATGGACCGTCGTTTATTCTTTCACCGCATCGCGGGCGCTACCCGAGCTGACATTCGTCGGATTTGATCAGTACACCCGTCTCTTCAACACGCCCCGCTGGAACATCTCCGCCATCAACCTTGCGATCTTCGGCGTCTTCCTGTTGCTGTTCTCATCGGTCATCGGCTTCCTTCTTGCCGCGCTGATGGACCAGAAGATTCGCTTTGAAAACACGTTCCGTACCATCTTCCTCTATCCCTACGCGCTCTCCTTCATCGTCACGGGTCTGGTCTGGCAATGGATACTCACGCCAACCTACGGCATTCAGAGAGTGGTGCGGGATCTGGGCTTCGAAAACTTCAACTTCTCGATCCTGAACGACCAGCGCTACGCGATCTATGCCGTTGTCATTGCCGGTCTTTGGCACGGCACTGGCCTCGTCATGGCACTGATGCTCGCGGGCCTGCGCAACATTGACGAGGAAATCTGGAAGGCCGCGCGGGTCGACGGCATTCCGATCTGGAAAACCTATCTTTTCATCATCATTCCGATGATGCGGCCCGTCTTCATCACAACCATCGTGCTGACCTCAGCTGGCATTGTACGGGTCTACGATCTCGTCGTCGCACTGACCGATGGCGGCCCCGGCAATGCCAGCGAAGTTCCCGCAAAATATGTCTACGAATTCATGTTCCGGCGCGCCAACCTCGGACAGGGCCTTGCCGCATCGACAATCATGCTGACCACCGTTCTCATTATCCTCATCCCCTGGGCTCTGATGGAATTTCGCGAGGGTAAACGCAAATGACCGTTGCAAGCCAGACCACCATCGAACCGCGCGGCAAACGTCCGGCACAGCGTTTCGCACCATCAACGATCATGATCTACGGCGTCCTGCTGGTGGCCGCGATCTACTACCTGTTGCCGCTTTATGTGATGATTATCACTTCGCTCAAGGGCATGCCGGAAATCCGTCTTGGCAACATCTTCTCGCCGCCGGTGGAGGTCACCTTCCAGTCGTGGAGCACAGCCTGGGACAGTGCCTGCACCGGTCTCTATTGCGAGGGCCTGAAGGTCGGCTTCATGAACTCGGTGAAGATCACGATACCGAGCGTCATCGCATCGATCATGATCGCCTCCGTGAATGGCTATGCACTTGCCAACTGGCGCTTCAAGGGATCGGAAGTCTTTTTCAGCATTCTCCTGTTCGGCGCATTCATCCCCTATCAGGTGATGTTGTATCCACTCGTCATCATCACCCGTGAACTTGGCATTTTCGGCACACTGACCGGTGTTATCGTGATCCATACCGTCTTCGGCATGCCGATCCTGACGCTGCTCTTCCGCAACTATTTCGCTTCGCTGCCGGTCGAGCTCTTCAAGGCCGCCCGGGTCGATGGTGCGGGTTTCTGGCGCATCTTCTTCCAGATCATGGTGCCAATGTCCGCGCCTATCTTCGTTGTTGCGATCATCCTGCAGGTCACAGGCATCTGGAATGACTTTCTCTTCGGTGTCGTGTTCGCCGGTACGAAAAACGTCCCCATGACGGTGCAGCTCAACAACATCGTCAACTCGACGCAGGGCGTCAAGGAATACAACGTCAACATGGCGGCAACCATTCTGACAGGTCTGGTGCCGCTGCTCGTCTACTTCTTCTCAGGCAAATATTTCGTCAGGGGCATTGCCGCTGGCGCCGTCAAAGGATGAACGCGCATGCAGCCAATCTTTCTACAACGGTTTCACGGGAGCGGATCGGCATGACCCAGCAAAGTCCCAGCGTTTCGATCAAGGATCTTTCGCTCAACTACGGTTCGGTCAGCGTACTCAAGGATCTCAACATCGACGTCGCCGATGGTGAATTCCTGGTGCTGCTGGGACCTTCCGGTTGCGGCAAGTCCACCTTGCTCAATTGTATCGCCGGACTGCTGGAAATCTCGGACGGGCAGATTTTCATCAAGGATAAGAACGTTACGTGGAAGGAGCCGAAGGATCGCGGCATCGGCATGGTGTTCCAGTCCTATGCGCTCTATCCGCAGATGACGGTTGAGAAAAATCTTTCTTTCGGTCTGCGTGTGGCGGGACTGCCCAAGGCGGAGATCGAAAAGCGCATCGCCAATGCCGCGGACATTCTTCAGATCGGGCCGCTCCTGCAACGCAAGCCCGGCGCACTTTCCGGCGGCCAGCGCCAACGCGTCGCCATCGGCCGGGCACTGGTGCGCGATGTCGACGTATTCCTGTTCGATGAGCCCCTGTCCAATCTGGATGCGAAGCTGCGCTCGGAACTGCGTGTCGAGATCAAGCGCCTGCACCACAAGCTCGCCAACACGATGATTTACGTGACGCATGACCAGATTGAGGCATTGACGCTTGCGGATCGCATCGCGGTCATGAAGGGCGGCTTGATCCAGCAACTGGATGAACCACTCACCATCTACAACAAGCCGCGCAATTTGTTTGTCGCAAGCTTTATCGGCTCACCCTCGATGAATTTCCTCAAGGGGGAGATTGCCGAAAGGGACGGCAAACCCATCTTCAGTATCGCCGATCTTGACGTTTCTCTGGAGAGTTATGCGGCACTCGAACCCTTGCAAGCGGGACGTTCCGTCATTTTCGGGTTTCGCCCCGAGCACATCACACTCAGCGATCAACCCGGGCCCGCCGGCCGCTCCTGTCAGGCGACCGTCGATCTCGACGAGCCTATGGGTGCCGACAGTCTCGTGTGGCTGAAAGTCGCCGGCAAGGCTGTGTCCGTTCGTGTCGACTCCGGACGGCGTTACCAGAATGGTGAGATCGTCCATCTCACGTTCGATCCAGCACTTGCATCCCTTTTTGACTCCCAGACCGAAGACCGAATCTAGCAAACCATATGGAGTACTGACCGTGACTGATTTTTCCTACCAGCTCTACAGTTCCCGCAATTTTCCGCCGCTCGATAGAATACTCCCGATCCTGCAGAAGAATGGTTATGCGCAGGTCGAAGGCTATGGCGGGCTTTACGCGGATGCGGCGGCAACCCGGGCCGCGCTCGACGCCTATGGCCTCACCATGGCATCCGGCCATTTCAGCATCGATCTCCTGGAAAAAGAACCGAACAAGGTACTGGACATAGCCGGTACGTTGGGCATGAAAGCCATCTATTGCCCACATCTGGCAGTTGAACAACGTCCGTCGGATGCGTCCGGCTGGTCGGATTTCGGCAAGCGGCTTGAGGCGGCTCACGCCACCTACAGCAAGGCAGGGTATCTCTTTGGCTGGCACAACCATGATTTCGAGTTCAAGGCACTGGCTGATGGCTCGATCCCGCAGAAACTCATCCTCGATGCGGCGCCAGGCATTTCATGGGAAGCCGATATCGCCTGGGTCATCCGTGGTGGGGCTGATCCCTTCCAGTGGATCAAGGATTACGGTTCCCGCATCAGCGCAGTCCACGTCAAGGATATCGCACCGGCAGGCGAAAACACCAATGAAGACGGCTGGGCGGACGTTGGCCACGGCACCGTCGACTGGAAAGCACTCTTTGCAGCGTTGAAGAATACGCCAGTCCAGTACTTCGTCATGGAACACGACAATCCGTCGGATGATGAACGGTTTGCCCGCCGTTCCATTGCTACGGTCAAGGCATTTTGAAGAAAGACAGCATCATGGCAAAAACACTTGGTATCGGCATTATCGGTGCGGGCAATATTTCCGCCACCTATTTGAGGCTCGGCCCGCTCTTCAAGGGCATTGAAATGCGTGCTGTCGCCGATCTGAACAAAAAGGCGGCAGAAGCGCGCGCCAAGGAATTTGGCGTTGAAGCGCGCAGCATCGACAAGCTGCTTGCAAGCGATGATATCGACCTGGTCGTCAACCTTACCGTGCCGGACGCGCATTTTGCCGTCTCGCACCAGATCCTTTCGGCCGGCAAGCATCTCTATTCGGAAAAACCGCTCACCCTGTCGCTCAAGGATGGCATCGAGTTGCAGAAGCTCGCCCACAAGAAGGGTCTGAAGGCGGGCTGCGCACCCGACACCTATCTGGGCGGGGCGCACCAGCTGGCGCGTAAAGCGGTGGATGACGGCAAAATAGGCACGATCACATCGGGGACCGCCCATGTCATGAGCCACGGCATGGAACACTGGCATCCTAATCCGGACTTCTTCTTCCGCCCCGGCGGTGGCCCCATCCTTGACCTTGGCCCCTATTACATTGCCAATCTGGTCAACCTCATCGGGCCGGTGAAGCGGGTGGCTGCCCTGACATCGATGGCAACGCCGACGCGCACCATTTCCAGTGAACCGCGCAGGGGGGAAACCATTGAGGTAACAACGCCGACAACCATTCAGGCGCTGCTTGAATTTGTCAGCGGCGCTTCAATCACCCTGTCTGCAAGCTGGGATGTCTGGGCGCATCATCACCCCAATATGGAACTCTACGGAACGGATGGCTCGCTGTTTCTGCCTGATCCGAATTTCTTCGGCGGCGATGTCAAACTGGCCAAGCCGGGAAAGAAGGCAAAATCGTTGAAGAGCTGGGCACATCCTTTTGGCATTCCGAACCAGAAGCATTCTGTCGGCATGATGGCCAATTATCGCACGGCCGGGCTGGCAGACATGGCGGCGGCCATTATCGAAGGCCGCGACATTCGCTGCTCCATCGACCGGGCACTGCACGGCGTCGATGTCATGGTTTCAATCCTGCGCTCCGGCGAGGAAAAGAAGTTCATCGACATCAAATCGAGCTGTACCCGTCCCGAAGCTCTTGGAATCAAGGAAGCCAAATCCTTGCTCAAGAAGAAATAAGCCTCCCAAGGCGATTCACCCCCTCTGCCCGGTGCGGCAGAGGGGTTTGGCTTGGGTTTCAATCAGTGCTTTGCACCGGATCGAGCAAGTGCGGCCCCGGTCCCTGTTCCGACAGTTCATCCCACGGATTACGCAAAGGGCAGTCCTGCATTGACAGACAGCCGCACCCTATGCAGCTGTTCAACTGGTCACGCAGTCCGATCAGTTTGTTGATCCGGTCATCCAGATCCGCTTTCCAGCCTGCCGAAAGTCGCCGCCAGTCAGCAGGTGTTGGGGCGCGCCCCTGCGGCAAGGTCGACAAAGCTTCTGATATCGATGACAGCGGTATGCCGGTCCGCTGTGCGACCTTGATGATGGCAACGCGGCGCAGAACCTCGCGTGAATAACGACGTTGGTTGCCTCGGTTGCGTTCGCTTTGGATAAGCCCCTTGCTCTCGTAGAAATGCAGCGTCGAAACCGCCACGCCGCTGCGCGCCGCCACTTCACCCACTGTCAGCTGTCTATGCCGTTCGCATGGTTTGATTGTCATGGCCGCACCTCAACCTCAATATTACTTTAGGTTTATAGTGAACTGCCCGAACATTGTAAATTTGTTGGGTAAGCTATTTTTCCGGCTGGACATGGCACGCGAGAGAGGTTCCTTTAGGGGAACGAGTTTGACATTCGCATCCCATTTGACATCACCCGAGATATGCAAATGTCAAATTCAAAGGACCACTAGCGTCCGACATGATCATTAGGAGGAAGAGTATGCAGACCCGTTTCACAACGGTGGTTTCTTTCACCGTTTCGCTCGCTTTGAGCACAATTCCCATCACCACCGCCTTGGCAGCATCGCCCGAACCGGCAAAAGCCGAGCATGGCATGGTCGTGTCAGCCCAGCATCTGGCAACGGAAGTCGGCGTTGACGTTCTGAAAAGTGGCGGCAACGCCGTGGACGCGGCGGTAGCTGTGGGCTATGCGCTCGCCGTGCTTTACCCGACGGCAGGCAACATTGGCGGCGGCGGTTTCATGACGATTCGCCTCAAGGACGGCAAGACCACCTTCCTCGATTTTCGCGAGCGTGCTCCGCTGGCAGCCACTAAAACCATGTATCTCGATGACAAGAGCAATATCGTCAAAGGTCTGAGCCTCGACGGTTATCTGGCGGTTGGTGTACCGGGATCCGTTGCAGGATTTGAACTGGCGCGTGAGAAGTATGGCACCAAAAAACGCGAGGAATTGCTGGGACCGGCAATCCGTCTTGCGCGGGATGGTTTCGAGCTGGTTCAGGGTGATATCAATTCGTTCAAAGCCGGCAATAAGAGGCTCGCCAAGGATCCGGCCGCTGCAGCAATTTTTCTGAAGCCCGACGGCAAGCCCTATGCGGTCGGCGAGACGTTGATTCAGACCGATCTTGCTGCAACACTCTCCGGCATTTCTGAAAAAGGCACGGACTCATTCTACAAGGGCGCGACCGCTGATGCGATCGTCAAGGCCAGTCAGGACAAGGGCGGCATTCTCGCCAAGCAGGATTTCGAACAATACAAAGTGCGCGAACTGGAACCGATCAAATGCAATTACCGCGGATATGATATTGTATCGTCACCACCGCCAAGCTCCGGCGGCGTGATCATCTGCGAAATCCTGAATGTTCTCGAGGGCTATCCGCTGTCCTATCTGGGCTACGGTTCCGCAGAAACCGTGCATGCGATGGTCGAGGCCATGCGCTATGCCTATGTCGACCGCAACTCGGCACTTGGTGACCCGGATTTCGTCAACAATCCAGTCTCGAAATTGCTCGACAAGGCCTATGCCAAGGAAATTCGCGAGAAGATCAGTCCATTCAAAGCAGGGATTTCCAAAGAGCTGATGCCCAAGGGCCTTGGCGAAAGCAAGGAAACAACGCACTATTCGATTATCGACGATGAAGGCAATGCCGTTGCCGTCACCTATACGCTGAACGGTTCTTTCGGTGCCGGTGTCGTTGCCCCCGGGACCGGCATCCTTCTCAACAACGAAATGGATGACTTCACTTCCAAGCCCGGCGTTCCCAATCTCTATGGCCTGGTGCAGGGCGAAGCCAATGCCATCGAGCCCAAGAAGACGCCTCTCTCCTCCATGAGTCCGACGATCATTTCCAAGGACGGCAAGCCGTTCATGGTCATCGGCAGCCCCGGCGGTTCGCGCATCATCACCATCACGCTGGAAGCGATCCTCAACGTGATCGACCATGGGATGAACATCCAGGAAGCGATTGACGCGCCGCGCATTCATCACCAGTGGCTGCCTGATAAAGTTTACATGGAGCCCTATGCGCTGTCAGCCGATACGCGCAAGGTACTGAGTGACATGGGCCACGTCGTCCAGATCGACAAGGACTGGTCGATCTGGGGTCAAGCGGCCGGTATTCTCGTCGGCGGTGCAAGCCTTTCGGATATCGAAAAAGGTGATGGTGCACGCTACAACGGCGCTATCGACAGCCGGGCGAGTTCAGGCGAAGCAAAGGGCTACTAAATCGCCCTGGTGGCTGGCAATATTCTTGCCAGCCATCTTTTTCAGCAACTGAAATCGATCATGCGGTCGCGCAGCTGCCGGATCGTTGTGGCATTCGCGTTGGCAAAGGCGAAGCGTAGAAATTGCGTGTGTCCAGCCCCGAAATATTCACCAGGAATGGCCAGTATACCCGCCTGTTTGGCCAATTGTTCCGCCACTTCCACCGAGGTTTTATTCTCGAAGGGATGGCGGACAAAAGCAAAATAAGCGCCAACAGCTTCGAGTTTCCAGCCACCGAGACCGATCATCGTCTCACGCAACGCGTTGGCGCGGGTTTCGATCTCCAAGCGGTTGGCGGAGCGCCAATCGCTCAATGCGGGAAGCGCACGGGCCACCGCAATTTGCGGCGCGCGGGGTGCGCAGATCTGCAGATTGTCCATGATCTTGGCAATTTCCGTAACAACGGCTTCTCCCGCTGTCACCGCTCCCAGCCTATGCCCTGGAATGCAGAAGGATTTGGAAAAACTGTAGAGCTGGATCAGATTGTCTTCCCAGCCGACTTCGCTGAAAAGGTCATGCGGCTCACCAGATCCGTCGGTGAGAAAGTCGCGATAGGTCTCGTCCAGAATGAGCCAGACACCACGTTTCCTGCACACCTCAAAAATCGCTTTGAGCCGTTCGGGTGAGTACACGGCGCCGGTCGGATTGTTTGGTGTAACCAGCGCCAGGGCACGCACACCCGGCACCAGCGCTTTTTCGACTGCCTGCACCGTAGGTACGAAACCATTCTCCGCATTGCAAGGAACAAAACCTGTTTTGATACCGAGCATTGACAGCGTGGTTTCGTGGTTAAAATAAAATGGATCGCTGACGAGCACAGTCTCGCCTGCCGCAGCCACGACCATGGCAGCACAGATGAAAGCCTGATTGCAGCCCGATGTGATATGGACGTTTTGACCGCCGATTCCGGCACCATAGAGTTCGGACATGTGCGTGGCGTAGGCATCGCGCAAGATGATCTCGCCCTCGATCGGTCCGTAATTCGCATAGGCGACTGAAGACGCCGCTTCGCCCAGCCAGCGCAGCATGTCCGGATGCGGCGGGTAGCCGGGAACCGCCTGCGATAGGTCGATCAAAGGGCCATGTCCGCCCGCATAGGACCTGCCCCATGCCTGCACGGCCGGGATGGGCGGAGGAGACAGGCGGGTCACGAGCGGGTTCAACAGAGCAGCAGTCATGGATAATCGTCCTATCGGATATCGGTCTTGGTTCGGCGCTTCTGCGCGCGGTCAAGCCTTTTGGGTCGTGTTGTGGGAATGGATGGCGGCACCGTCAATCGCTCAGGCGCACTGACTTTGCCATTGCGCCGCCGGATGATCCGGCGCGCCGATGTCTGCGGTTCGGTGATCGTATCAGCCTCCAGCGAGGCGAAGAGCCAGTCAATGAAGACCTTGACGATGGGAGCGTTGCGCACTTCGTTGCGGCAGGCGACGTGGAAGGCATCGTTGGCCGGAACGGTCAGATCGAAAGGCACAATCAGTTCACCCTTGGCGATCAGATTGCTCGCAGTGATCGTGTCGCCCAGCGAAACGCCTTGGCCATAAAGTGCAGCTTCTGTTGAAAGCCGCGCATCGCTCATGAAATGCTGGGCGCCACGCGCCAGATCGGTGGCATCAGCCGCCGCGAGCCAGGTATTCCACTCGCGCCCATCATCCCCATGCAAGAGAACATGATTGCGCAAATCACGCACCGAGCGGAGCGGACGGCTGTTGAGAAGCGTCGGGCTGGCCACCGGAAAGAGCTTCAGCGTGCTCCACAAACGCGACCAGCAATCCGTCCATTTGCCATCGCCGTAGAGCACGCAGACATCCACATCCGGCGATTGAAGGTGATGTGCCTCATTGGTGGCGATCAGTGTCAGCCGGATATCCGGATATTGTTCGGTGAACTGGTTCATACGGGGAATCAGCCAGAGCGACAAAAGAGCAGGCACGCACGTCACCGTCAGTTCGCCCTGGGTGGTGGGGCGCTTCATCAGGGCGGTCGCGGTTGCAATATCCTCAAACGCTTTGGAAACGGTCGGCAGAAGCAAGGCGCCCTGAGCCGTCAACTTGAGCCTTTGCGCACCGCGCTCGAACAGTTGCACGTCAAGTGTTGCCTCAAGAGCCTTGATCTGGTGACTGATGGCGCCATGGGTCACATTGAGTTCCCGGGCCGCTGCAGTCACAGACCCATGCCGTGCCGTCGCTTCGAACGCGCGTAAAGGATTCAAAGGAGGCAGCCGGCCAAGTGTCATGGGAGACTCCAATAGACATCAAATCCAGATTTGTCATGTGAGATTTTCTCACACAAAACCCTACAACAATGTCAATTGCTTTTCTATGGCTTTTGTATCGATAATACCGGGAACAGAGGCGAAAAGCCCAAGGGAACAGACACGGGCGGATAATATCGGACATCCCTCATGCGGGTAGTCCCCACCGCATTTTCCCCTGAGCTTTCAGATAGCAGGATACTGTCATGGCATCATGGGATGAGAAAAAGCTGAACGATCTGCGGTCCAAGTATGGCGAAAGCCATGGCGGCGAGCTGTTTGATCCTACCTTCCGCAAGGTTGCAGACAAGATTTTCTCCAAGAGCGGCACGCGCCTCGCCCCCTATGCCGGCATTCCAACATTCCTCACCGCGCCTTACATGCCAGTTGATGCCGCCGAACCAGATTTCGGTAATCTTCAGGTGGCGATTGTCGGTGTGCCGATGGACCTCGGCGTCACCAATCGTCCCGGTTCGCGCTTCGGTCCGCGTGCTGTGCGCACCATCGAACGTATCGGACCCTATAATCACGTGCTCGGATGCGCGCCCGTCTTTGATCTGCGCGTTGCCGATATCGGCGACGTTCCCTTTGCCAGCCGCTACCGGCTGGAACAGAGCCACGACGATATCGAGCGCCGGTTCAACCAGATTGTCGACGCCGGGGTGGTGCCGCTTGCCGTTGGCGGCGATCATTCCATTACCCATCCCATTCTCAAGGCCGTCGGCAAGAAGCGTCCGGTCGGCATGATTCATATCGATGCCCATTGTGATACGGGCGGTGCCTTCGACCAGACGAAGTTCCACCATGGCGGTCCTTTCCGCAATGCGGTGCTCGATGGCGTTCTTGACCCCACGCGCACAATCCAGATCGGCATTCGCGGATCGGCGGAGTATTTGTGGGAATTCTCCTATGAATCCGGAATGACTGTCATCCATGCGGAAGAGGTAACGGGTCTCGGCATACCTGCCATCATCGAGAAGGCGCGTAAAATCATCGGCGACGGTCCGACCTATCTCTCATTCGATATTGACAGTGTTGATCCAAGTTTTGCTCCGGGCACCGGTACGCCCGAGGTTGGCGGCCTGACGACACGCGAAGTCCTCGAACTGATCCGCGGCCTCAAGGGTATCAATCTCGTGGGCGGCGATGTGGTGGAAGTCGCTCCGCAATACGATGCGACAACCAACACAGCCCATGCGGGTGCGCAGGTCCTGTTTGAAATCCTGAGCCTGATGGTCTTCAGCCCGTTTGTAACAGCCAAACGCGATCGATGGGCCTGACAGAACGGTGCGGTCACTAATCTCCGCACTGTCAAAAAATAATAACAAGAAGGGGACTACAATGACATTCAATACCACTCTCAAATCATCCATTGCCGCGCTTCTGCTGCTGAGTGGCGCAACTATCGGCATGACCGCTGCGCACGCGGATGCCATTGATGACATCACCAAGGCGGGCGTTCTCAACGTCGGCGTCTTTGCTGACTTCCCGCCGTTTTCCTCGGCAAGCGCCGACATGACGCTGAAGGGCTATGATATCGACGTAGCCCAGGCTCTCGCCGACGCATTGAAGGTCAAGCTCAAGACCGTCAGCGTTACCGGTCAGAACCGCATTCCCTACCTCACGGAACATCGTGTCGATCTTCTGATGAGCGTCGGCTACAGCAAGGAACGCGAACAGGTTCTTGATTTTGCCGCCCCCTACGCGCCGTATTACATCGCGGTGATCGGCCCGAAGGCGCTTGACATAAAGAACAAGGACGACCTCGCCGGAAAGAGTATTGCAGTCAATCGCGGTACACTTGAAGATACATCCCTGACTGCAGCGGCACCGGCTTCGGCCGATGTGAAGCGCTTTGACAATTACAACGCCGTTATTCAGGCTTTCATCTCCGGTCAGACGCAGCTCATGGTGGTAGGCAATGATGTGGGCGCACAGGTACTCGCGCGTCAGGAAGCCCTTGCACCAGAACAGAAATTCCAGCTTCTGACGTCTCCCTCACACATTGCCCTGAACAAGAAAGAAGATCGTCTCAAGCAGGCTATCAATGATGCCGTTGCCAAGATGCTTGCGGATGGCTCGCTCAACAAGAGCTCCGAAGCCTGGCTCAAGACACCGCTCAATCCCGCCAACCTCAAGGATTGAGTAGTGGGCTATGCGCTCGATTTTGGCTGGCTGAACGATGCGCTTGGCATGATTGCCAGCGGCGCGGTCATGACGGTTTTCCTGATCGTCGTGACCTCAGTCGCTGGTACATTGCTCAGCATCTTTGGTGCCATCGGGCGCCGCAGCCGCCACGCAATCCTGCGCAAGCTGGTTGCCGGATATGTCGAACTCATTCGCAACACGCCGTTTCTGGTGCAGTTGTTCTTCATCTTTTTCGGGTTGCCGCGTCTCGGGATCCGCCTTGATCCCGTGACGGCAGCCATCCTCGCCATGACCCTGAACATGGCAGCCTACAGCACGGAGATCGTCGGCGCCGGATTGGATGCTGTTCCCAAAGGACAGACTGAAGCGGCGAAGGCACTCGGCCTTCGCCCGAGAACCATCTTCATCAAGATCGTGCTGCCGCAGGCGTTGAAGGTTATCTTCCCTGCCCTGACCAGCCAGATCGTTATCATGATGCTGGAATCCGCCGTCGTTTCGCAGATCGCCGTGCGGGAACTGACCTATGAGGCCGACATGCTTCAGGCGCGCACCTTCCGCGCCTTCGAAACCTATTTTGTCATAACTCTGGTCTATCTCGGGCTCAGTATCGCCCTGCGCAGGCTGCTTTATGCGGCTGGCCGCCGGTCGATTGCCGGAGGTATGGCATGATCGAATTCACCTTCTGGGACATAGCGCGTAATCTTTTGCTGGCAGCCCGCTGGACGGTATTGCTTTCCGTCGTCGCGTTTGCCGGAGGTGCCATCGTGGGTGTGGCGATCCTCCTCGCACGCATCTCGAAACGCAACTGGCTGCGGCGCAGCGCGCAATATTACATCGGCCTTTTTCAGGGAACGCCGCTGCTGATGCAACTGTTCTTGCTGTTCTTCGGCCTGCCGCTGCTGGGCTTCCGCATCGAAGCATGGACAGCGGCAGTCCTCGGCCTCACGCTCTGTGCCAGCGCCTTCCTTGCCGAAATCTGGCGGGGCGGCGTGCAGTCCCTGCCAAACGGCCAATGGGATGCCGGAAGCAGTCTTGGCCTGCACTACATCGCGCAGCTGCGCCTGATTATCCTGCCTCAGGCTTTTGCCATAACACGGGCGCCAACGGTCGGCTTTCTGGTCCAGCTGATCAAGAGTACGGCTCTGACGTCCATCATCGGATTTGAAGAACTGGTCAGGACTTCGAACGCCATCAACAATGCGACATTCGAACCCTTCACGGTCTACGGACTGGTGGCATTGATCTATTTTGTTCTGTGCTACCCGCTGACGCGTTACACTAAGAAACTGGAACTTCGTACCGCACAACGCTAGAGCGCGCGCAGCATTGGTAAAAAGAGTGGGAATCGGCCAGAAACTGGCAAATAAAAAGGAGATCGGACTATGGATACAATTCTCAAGAAAGCGGTCACCCGTCGGGCCGTGCTCGCCGCCGGTGCTCTGGGCACTGCAATGCTTGCCATGCCATCCGTGCTGCGGGCGCAGGACAAGTCTTTGAAAGTCGGCGTCTATGGCGGCTATTTCAAGAATTCGTTCGACAAGAACATTTTTCCCGAATTCACCAAGGCAACCGGCATTGCGGTTGAATCCGTTGCCGAGCCAACGGGTGAAGCCTGGCTCGTTCAGTTGGAACAGGCCGCCAAGGCCGGTGCGGCACCCGCCGATATTTCGATGATGTCGCAGGTCGCCATGATCAAGGGGCAGTCGACGGAACTCTGGACCCCGCTTGATGCGGCAAAACTGCCGAATTCAAAAAACCTGCTCGACCGTTTCATCAACAAATACCCGGATGGGCGTATCGCCGGCATTGGTGCCGTTGCGTGGTATATCACGCTTGTGACCAACACCGACGTCTTCAAGGAAGCACCGACATCGTGGCAGGCGTTCTGGGATCCGGCAAATGCCGACAAACTCGGATTACTCGCCCTCGTTTCCAACTCCTTCCTTCTGGAAGTGACCGCAAAGACGTTCTTTGGTGGCACCAATGCCCTCGATACAGAAGAAGGCATTCTCAAAGTTTTCGACAAGCTTGCCGAAGTGAAGCCGAATGTCCGCCTCTGGTACCGCGATGAAGCGCAGTTTGAACAGGCGCTGAAGTCAGGCGAAATCCCGATGGGTCAATACTATCACGACGTCACCGGGCTCGCCGCGTCTGAAGGCCATCCGGTTCGCTCGACCTTCCCGAAGGAAGGCGGCATTCAGGATTCCGGTTGCTGGGCACTGTCGCGTGCTTCAAAAAAGGTCGACGAGGCTCATATCTTCATCGATTACATGAGCCAGCCGGCCATTCAGGCAACATTGTCGCGCAAGGTGGGAACAGCACCAACGGTCAAGCGTGAATTGCTTGATCTGAGCGACAAGGAGTTTGCGGCCGTTTCATCGGATATCGAACCGATCCTGCCGCGTTATGATCTCCTGACGAGTAAAGCCGACTTCCTCAATCAGAAATGGACTGAATTGATCGTTGGCTGATAGTGTTTCCTGCCGGATTGTATGAATGTGAAACCCGGCCTATTCCGAACCGGGTTTCTTTTTAACGACGATGAACGAAACGAGGGCTCAATGTCCGGACTGGTTCTGAACGGTGTCACCAAGCAGTTTGGTACATTTACTGCTGTAGAGAACGTGCAGCTTTCCGTGCCGCACGGCACGTTTGTATGCATGCTTGGGCCGTCGGGCTGTGGCAAGACCACGCTTCTGCGGATGATTGCCGGGCTCGACGATCCAACCGGCGGTTCCATTCTGCTTGATGACGAAGACATCACCAAAGTGCCGACGCACAAGCGCAATCTCGGCATGGTGTTCCAGTCACTGGCCCTGTTCCCGCATTTGAGCGTTGGTGAGAATATCGCCTATCCCCTGCGCATCCGTGGCAAAAGCCGCGAAGAGCAGAAAAAGCGTGTCGACGAGCTTCTGTCTCTGATTCACTTGGCCGGCTATGGCGACCGGCCCGTTTCGAAACTATCCGGCGGTCAACGCCAGCGCGTGGCTATCGCCCGTGCCCTGGCACTTTCACCCAAGCTGTTCCTGCTGGACGAGCCACTGTCCGCACTGGATGCAAAACTGCGTGAAGCGATGCAAGTGGAGTTGCGGCAGCTGCAGCAGAAACTTGGCATCACAACCATTGTCGTTACGCACGATCAGCGCGAAGCCATGACCATGGCCGATACGGTGGTGGTCATGAATGGCGGCCATATTCGTCAGGCTGCCTCACCGATCGAGATTTACCGCAAGCCCGCCGATACGTTTGTTGCGGATTTCATCGGATCGACAAATCTCATCGAGACGACTGCTGATAATTCTGGGCTGGCTTCGGTGTTTGGACATGGCGTGCCCGGTCTTGTCCTGCCATCAGGCTTACAGAAGGCAACGATTTCCGTGCGGCCTGAAGATGTGCACCTGACAGCACCGGGTAACGGAGCCATTACCGGCACTGTGACCTTCGTGCGTGATCTTGGCGGTACGATCGAAACCTTCGTGGAAGCGGGCGGCAAGCAGATCGTTGCGGTCTCCACCCCGCGTGCCCGCCCCGACGTTACGGCAGGACAACAGGTCGGCATCGTGCTTGCACCTGAGGTCTGTGTGGTGCTGAAGCAATGAAGCGCGAAGCCCCCCAATCCATAGCCGATTACGGGCCGCTGTTTTTTCCTGCGGGTATGCTGCTGGTGTTTTTCGTGGTGCCATTCGGCACAATGATCGCGGTGAGCTTCTTCCAGCGCCAGCAAGGCGGCTTCTATACGCCCGCTTTTGTCCTTTCCAACTACGAGCGTTTTCTTACCGTCTTCTTCGGTGGTGTTCTCGGCTTCTCGCTGATGCTGGCCGTCACAGTTGCCGTGTGTTGTGTTGTTCTTGCTCTGCCCTTCACCTATCTCCTTTCAAAATTGCCGCGTCGGTTGCAGGTGATATGGCTCGTTGCCCTGCTCTCGGTGCTTTCGCTGTCGGAAGTCATCATCGGCTTTGCCTGGTCCACCCTGTTTTCGCGGACGGCCGGGATCACCAACATTCTTGTTCAACTCGGCTTGATGAAACAGGCTGTCGCACTGTCGCCGAGTTTCGGGGCGGTGCTGACGGGAATGGTCTATCAGGCCCTTCCCTATACGGTCCTCGTTCTTTATCCCGCCCTTGTCCGACTTGACCCAACACTGATGGAGGCCGCGCGGACACTGGGTTCGTCGCCCGTACGAGCTTTTTTCAACGTGCTTGTGCCGGCACTGCGCAACACGATCATGGCAACGCTGATCATGGTTTTCATCTTCGCGCTGGGCTCGTATCTGCTACCGCAGATTCTTGGCAGGCCGCAGCATTGGACGCTCTCCGTTCTCATCACCGATCAGGCCATTTACCAGTCCAACATGCCGTTTGCGGCGGCCATGGCCGTGTTTCTGGTGCTTGTAACACTTGGTCTCGTCGCTCTCACTTTGCTGATCGGCCGCAAGGGAGAAAAGGCATGATCACCTGGCTCAGGCGCTTTTATTTCTTCGCCATAGGGCTGTTTCTGGCCCTTCCACTCATCGTGGTTGCAGGCGTATCGGTCAACGCAAAGCAGACGCTGGCCTTTCCGCCTCAAGGCTTTTCGCTGGGCTGGTACGGTGAAATTTTCCTGAACCCGGAGTGGCGCAGTGCCCTGTTTGCCTCGGTCCTGCTTGCCACCACATCGGCGGCATTGGCCGTGCTTATTGCGCTGCCACTCTCGTGGTTTCTGTGGCGGCGCATTGCGCCCTGGGCAAATGTTTTTCAGGTCCTCGGCATTGCACCGTTCACGCTGCCGCCTGTCATCACTGCGCTTGGTCTGCTGACATTCTGGGCCACCACCGGTTTCTACGGCCAGCCATGGACCGCTGTCATCGGCCATGCAATTTTCTTTGTGACATTGCCACTGGTGACCCTGTCGCTCGGATTTTCGGCCATTGACCGCTCATTCGTCGAGGCTGCCGCAACAATGGGCGCCAATGATCGCACCATTTTTCGCACGGTCATCCTGCCTCTCATCCTGCCCTATCTGGTTTCAGGCTACGCCTTCGCTTTCGTGCTGTCGCTCAACGAGTATATCGTTGCCTACATGACCGTCGGTTTCACGCTGGAAACACTCCCCATCAAGATTTTCAACGCGCTTCGCTATGGTTACACACCCACGATGGCTTCGGTAACGATCCTATTTGTTGCTACGGCCGCAGTGATTTTTTCACTCGTCGCCAAGTTCGGTGACCTACCCAAACTGCTTGGCGCCATGGCCACGGATGACAAATGATGCGGATGGCAGCGCTCCAGATGCAGGCGATTTGCGGTGATGTCGATGCCAATCTGGCGCGCATCGAGCAAGCCGCAAAAGATGCGGCCGAAGCTGGCGCCGATCTGCTGGTGGCACCGGAACTAGCCTTGACCGGTTATGGTGCGGGGGAAGCGATCATAGCGTTGGCTGAACCTGCAAACGGCAGCCAGATCAGCCGATTGCGGGACATATCGAGAGCCAATGCCATAGCCATTGTTGCGGGCTTTGCGGAACGGCATGGCGATCACGTGCATAACAGCGCAGCTTTTGTCTGCGGTGACGCCCAACCTGCCGTCTACAGGAAATCGCATCTTTACGGCGATTATGAGCGGGCCCTGTTCACCGCGGCAAAGCCAGCCAGCTGCCTTGTCCAGCTTGCCGGGCTCAAGCTGGGGATACTTATCTGCTATGACGTAGAATTTCCTGAGAATGTCCGCCGGCTTGCTCTGGCTGGGGCCCAAATCATTCTCGTGCCCACAGCCCTCCCCGCAGGTCCGTCGGGGGAATTCATTGCCGCGCACATGATTCAGGTCCGGGCTTTCGAGAACCAGATATTCGTGGCCTATGTCAACCACGCGGGCAGCGACGAACGCTTCACCTTTGCGGGCCTGTCGCGTATTGCCGCGCCGGACGGCAGTCTCATTGCGGCCTGCTCGAACGCGGATGAACACCTGCTTTTTGCCGACATTGACCGGCATGCTTTTGCCGCTTCCATTGACGGCAATCCCTATCTGAAAGACCTGACACGGATATGACCGAAACAATCGATACAGACGTTCTCGTTATCGGCGCCGGGATTGCGGGTGTTGGCGTCGCTGCCGAACTCGCCAGTACACACAAGGTCATCATCGTCGAGCGCGAGAACCAGCCAGCCTACCATTCGACAGGACGCTCGGTTGCGATATTCCTGCCTAATTACGGCAATGACGTCATTCGGACGCTCAACCATTTCAGTGCCCCTATGTTTCAGCAGCGCGATGTGAATCTGTTTCCCGAACCGCTGCTGACGCGGCGCGGAGCACTGACTATTGCCGATGAGACAGGCATCGAACGTTGCCACGACCTGATCCGGAACGGTATCAATGTCGAGGAGATCAGTGTGGATCATGCCGTGGAAATGGTGCCTATCCTCAACCGCGATCATATCAAGGCGGCCTGCTATCAGGCCGAAGCACAGGACATCGATGTCAACGCCCTGCATCAGGGGTGGCTGCGCAAGGCAGCGGCTCTCGGTGTTGAACTTCACACGTCCAGTGAGGTCGTTCGTGCGAGCCGCACGAACGGTTGTTGGCTGATCGAGACGCCGGATCGGATATTCCGTGCCAAAACGGTCGTCAACGCCTCCGGCGCGTGGGCGGATGTTATAGCAGGTCTCTTCGGCAGCAAGCCGCTCAGCTTTACACCCATGCGCCGTTCGGTGGCCGTGCTGCCTCCGCCGGAAGGTTACGACACGCGTGGCTGGCCGGTGGTCGATGACGCCAACGACTCATGGTACTTGAAGCCGGATGGCGGTCGATTGTTCGTCTCCCCGTGCGATGAAATTCCCGTTGAACCGCACGACGCCTATGTCGATGACATGATCCTCGCCGAGGGTCTCTACCGTTACGAACAGGCAGTGATCACGCCGGTCAACCGCGTCGAGCGGAGCTGGGCTGGCTTGCGCACCTTCGCGCCGGACCGCACACCCGTCGCCGGTTTCGACGGCGAAGTTGACGGGTTCTTCTGGCTTGCCGGACAGGGCGGCTACGGCATCCAGACCGCTCCTGCCCTCTCGCAATTTGCTGCAATGCTCATTCGCCAGCAATCCTTGCCGGACGGTCTGGCAAAAATTGCACCTCGCCTTGCCGCGACGCGCTTTCAGCCGAGCAAGGGATAGCCACCAAAAATTTCCACCTGACTGCCAACCTCTGACCGGATGAAATCACTGAGCACGCGAATGCGTGGTGTGTTGACAATATCCTCATGGCAGATGAGCCAGTAATCGCGATTGAGATGCATTTCCTTTGGCAAGACAGGCACCAGTTCCGGATAATTATACGCAATGAAATAGGGCAGAATGCAAAGTCCAAACCCCGAGCGGGCAGCACTCAACTGGGCAAAGACACTCGAACTCTGATAGGCGGGCCGCAAGCCGGGCAGGATTTCGCGCATATAGTCCAGGCCCGGCGTGAAAATCATGTCCTCGATGTAGCCAATGAACCGGTGACCGGACAGATCCGAGCGCTCCCGGATTACGGGATGCTGCGCAAGGTATTCCTGCGCCCCATAAATGAACAGGCGATAGGGCATCAGCTTTTCCTGATGGTACGGACCGGTGCGCGTCGCGTTCAAGGTAATCGACAGATCGGCCTCACGGCGCGACAGCGAGACAATCTGTTGGATCGTCACCATCTCCACGGAAAGACTGGGATAGGACTTCGCCATAATGGGGAGCCGGTTTGCCAGAAAAAAATTGGCGATGCCCTCCAGAATGCTCAGGCGCACGACACCGCTGAGTGACACCGTTCCGCCGGACGCTTCATTCTGAAACCGCTCCGCTTCGCGCTCCATGATTTCAGCGGATTCGATCAGCTTCTCGCCCAATGCGGTCAGGATGTAACCGCGCGGGTTTCGTTCAAACAGACGCGCCGAAAGTGCCTCCTCCAATCGGTCAATCCGCCGGGAAACAGTAACATGGTTGGTGCGCAGCCGACGGGCCGCCGTCGTGAGCTGGCCGGTCCGCGCCACCGCCAGAAAGTACTGCAAATCATCCCACGTATATTGCCGCACGCCTTACCTCGCATGTACATTTTTGTACTTATTCTGTGCAAAAATAGGTGTTTGTGTACTTATTTGTCAATGCTACAGTTTTTTCAACGAATGGTTGCCTGCAACGACAAACGGGACAATCATAGGGGCAAGAATTATCCGGCGGGAGGAATAGCTGACCGGATTGAGGAGGAGAACCGAACCGCTTGGGCGCAGACATCTCTGCGTCATGGCTTTGGGTCATTTTCAATCGAGACGATCAAGTCCGCGACGGTCCATCATGCGATGATCCTGTGAGCGGCATTTCTTTGGGAGGAGAACAGAATGAAATTATTGGCAATTGCAACTGCAGCTCTCATGGCCGCAACCGTTATGCCTGCGGCAAGTGCAGAGATTTCCGACGGCAAGGTCAAGATCGGCATCTTGAACGATCAATCCGGCGTCTACGCGGATTTTGGCGGCAAGTGGTCTTACGAAGCCGCAAAGATGGCTGCGGAGGATTTTGGCGGCAAGGTGCTGGATGCACCGATCGAGATCATAACGGCCGACCATCAGAACAAGCCTGACATCGCCTCCAACATTGCCCGCCAGTGGTATGACACCGAACAGGTCGACTCGATCATGGAGCTGACCACGTCATCTGTTGCACTCGCCGTACAGGGCATTTCCAAGGAAAAGAAGAAGATTGATCTTGTGACCGGTGCGGCCACGGCCGAACTGACCGGCAAGCAGTGCTCGCCCTACGGTTTTCACTGGGCCTATGACACCCATGCTCTCGCTGTCGGCACCGGCGGCGCGCTGGTGAAACAGGGTGGTGACACCTGGTTCTTCCTGACTGCCGATTATGCTTTCGGCTATTCACTGGAAGAGCAGACGAGCAAGTATGTCACTTCAAAGGGTGGCAAGATTGTCGGGTCGGTACGCCATCCGCTTGCGACAAGCGATTACTCCTCGTTCCTGCTTCAGGCACAGTCGTCCGGCGCGAAGGTGATCGGACTTGCCAATGCCGGACTGGATACGGCAAACGCCATCAAACAGGCCGCTGAATTTGGTATCGTATCCGGCGGCCAGCGCCTGGCCGCCTTGTTGTTCACCCTGGCGGAGGTGCACGGTCTCGGACTTGAAGCAGCACAGGGCCTGACCCTGACAGAAAGCTTCTACTGGGATCGCGACGACCAGTCCCGCGAGTTCGGACGCAAGTTCTTCAAGCGCACGGGCCGTATGCCGAACATGATCCAGGCTGCTACCTATTCAGGCGTCATGCAGTATCTGAAAGCCATTCAGAAAGCTGGAACTGATGACACCGAAAAAGTTGCCGCTGCCATGCACGAAATGCCCGTCGACGATGTTTTCGGGCGCGGCGCCAAGGTCGGGGCCAACGGCCGCCTGATCAGCGATGTCTATCTGATGGAAGTCAAGAAGCCATCGGAAAGCAAGGAACCATGGGACTATTACAAGGTGCTCGCCACGGTTCCTGGAGCTGAAGCCTATATGAAGCCAGCCGAAAGCGGCTGCGATCTGGCCAAGTAGTCCATATGACAGCTTCGCTGACAAACACGGCATTCGGGGGAGGACATACCTCCCCCGAGAACGCCGGTAACGCCGGATCCCGGGTGGTTCTCTCCGCCCGTGGCCTGCGCCGGGACTTTGGTGGTTTCATCGCCGTCAACAATGTCGATCTGGATGTTCATCACGCCAAAGTCCATGCTCTGATCGGCCCGAACGGTGCAGGAAAGACCACTGTCTTCAATCTTCTGACCAAATTTCTGCAGCCATCAAGCGGCACGATCACCCTCCTTGATCATGACATCACCAGAACCGATCCGGCCAAGGTTGCCCGCATGGGGCTGGTCCGCTCATTCCAGATTTCAGCGGTTTTCCCGCATCTGACGGTCCTCGACAATGTACGCGTTGCGCTACAGCGCCCGGGCGGACTCTCCACCCAGTTCTGGCTGCCGACCAGTGCGCTCAACCGGCTGAATGATCGCGCCATGGAACTGATCAGCGCTGTCGGTCTGCAGGACGCCCGCAACAAGCTCGCCGCCGACCTCTCCTATGGCCGCAAACGTGTTCTGGAGATTGCAACCACGCTGGCGCTCGACCCGAAGGTGCTGTTGCTGGACGAACCCATGGCAGGCATGGGCCACGAGGATGTGCATATCGTTTCAGACATCATCCGCGAAGTCGCCCGCGACCGTGCCATTCTGATGGTGGAACATAATCTGAAGGTTGTGGCAGACCTTTGCGATCAGGTGACCGTCCTTCAACGTGGCGAGATCCTCATCTCCGGCGACTATCAGACTGTCAGCCAGGATGAACGGGTGCGCGTGGCCTATATGGGGACCGAACATGACTGATACCAAACCCCTTCTCGCCGTCCGCGATCTTCACGCCTGGTATGGTGAAGGCCATGCGTTGCATGGCATCAATCTTGACATTCATGAGGGCGAGACCGTCACGCTTCTGGGCCGCAACGGTGTCGGCAAAACCACCACCCTGCGCTCGATCATGGGCATTATCCGCAAGCGCACGGGCAGCATTACGTTTAACGGCAAGGATATGATGCGTGTGCCTTTGCACCGCACGGCCCATGCGGGCATTGGCTTCGTGCCGGAGGAACGCGGTATCTTCGCCACGCTTTCTGTCGATGAAAATCTCAACCTGCCACCCATCGTTGCCAAAGGCGGTATGTCGATATCAGAGATATACGACCTGTTTCCCAATCTGAAGGAGCGGCGCAACAGCCCCGGAACGAAATTGTCGGGCGGCGAACAGCAGATGCTGGCAATTGCCCGCATCCTGCGCACGGGCGTCAAATTACTGCTGCTTGATGAGCCCACCGAAGGCCTTGCCCCCGTTATCGTCCAACGCATCGGCGAAGTGCTGGTCACCCTGAAGCAACGCGGTATGACCATCCTTCTCGTCGAACAGAACTTCCGTTTCGCCAGCAAGGTCGCAGACCGATTTTATCTGGTGGACCACGGCAAGATCATCGACGATTTCCATGTCCGGGAGTTGCCGGACCGTATGGCCATGCTCAACGAAGCACTGGGAGTCTGATCATGATTTTCGGGATACCCATGCAAGCCCTGTTCGGACAATTGCTGATTGGCCTGATCAACGGCTCGTTCTATGCCATGCTCAGCCTTGGTCTGGCGATCATCTTCGGTCTGTTGCGCGTGATCAATTTCGCCCATGGCGCCCAATACATGCTTGGCGCTTTCATCGGCTATCTCCTGCTTGCGCAGCTCGGCATCGGCTATTGGCCCGCCCTGCTTCTCGCGCCGATTGTGGTCGGCGTCGCGGGTGCACTGGTCGAGCGCGTCGCGCTTTCGCGCCTCTATAACCTAGATCACCTGTATGGGCTGCTCTTTACCTTCGGTCTCGCCCTCGTGATCGAGGGTACGTTCCGCTATTATTACGGTGCAGCGGGTCAACCCTATGCGGTGCCCTCTGCCCTTGCTGGGGGGTATAATCTCGGTTTCATGTTCCTGCCGAAATATCGCGCGTGGGTTGTACTTGCCTCGCTTGCTATCTGTCTTGGCACATGGCTGCTGATCGAAAAGACCCGGCTGGGTTCCTATCTGCGGGCTGCCACAGAAAACCCTACACTCGTTCGGGCCTTCGGCATCAACGTGCCGCTGCTCCTGACCTTCACCTATGGCCTTGGGGCAGGACTTGCCGGTCTCGCAGGCATCATGGCCGCACCGATTTATCAGGTTAGCCCGCTGATGGGCTCAAATCTGATCATTGTCGTTTTCGCCGTGGTTGTCGTCGGTGGCATGGGCTCCATTCTCGGTGCCATCGTCACTGGTTACATGCTCGGAATCTTCGAAGGGCTGACCAAAGTGTTCTACCCCGAAGCGTCCAACATCGTGATCTTCGTCATCATGGCGATTGTTCTGCTTGTCCGTCCGGCAGGCCTGTTCGGAAGGGAGGTCTGAAATGACCGATACAACCGTATCTTCTGTTCAGAAGAACAAGTTCTTCACCCTTGAAATGGTGCTGATCCTCATCGGCGTTGCATTGCTGATTTTGGCCCCATTCCATTTCTACCCGGTCTTCCTCATGAAGGTGCTGTGCTTTGCGCTGTTTGCCTGTGCCTTCAACCTGCTTCTTGGTTACACGGGAATTCTCTCTTTCGGCCATGCGGCATTCTTCGGCGGAGCCGCCTATTTCACCGCCCATTCTGTCAAGGAATGGGGATTTCCGCCGGAGCTTGGCATTCTGCTTGGCGTCTTCGGCGCTGCAATACTCGGCCTGATCATCGGTTTTTTCGCGATCCGGCGTCAGGGCATCTACTCGACCATGATCACCCTTGCCCTGTCACAGATGTTTTTCTTCTTCTGCCTGCAGGCATCCTTCACAAAGGGCGAAGACGGTATTCAAGGCGTGCCGCGCGGTAAGCTCTTCGGGTTCATTGACCTGAACGACCCGCTTAACATGTACTTCTTCGTGCTGGCGGTCTTCCTGATCGGTGTTTTCATCATCTGGCGCATCATCAACTCGCCCTTCGGCATGATTCTTAAATCCGTCCGGGAAAACGAGAACCGCGCCATTTCGCTGGGCTATTCGGTTGCGCGCTACAAACTCGCTGCCTTTGTCATGTCAGCGGCGCTCACCGGTCTGGCGGGCGGTCTGAAGGCCATTGTCTTTCAGTTCGCGACGCTAACCGATGTGAGCTGGCAGATGTCAGGTGAAGTCGTGCTGATGACGCTTCTCGGCGGTATCGGCACACTGGTCGGTCCGATCATCGGTGCCGGCTTTGTCTCCGCGCTGGAAAATTATCTCGCCACGTCGGAATTTCCCGTCACGGTCATCACCGGCATTATCTTCATGGTCTGTGTGCTCATCTTCCGCCGCGGCGTTATCGGAGAGCTTTATGCCTCGCGTCTCGGCAAGAAACTCGAGAGCAGCTCCGAGCACTGACATGACAGGCAGCTATGACTACATCATCGTCGGGGCAGGCACGGCAGGCTGTACCTTGGCCAACAGGTTGTCGGAGGATCGGAATGTATCGGTCCTTCTCCTTGAGGCGGGCGGCAAGGACGATTATCCCTGGATTCATATTCCGGTCGGGTATCTCTATTGCATTTCCAATCCCCGGACGGACTGGTGTTTCTCAACCGAGGCCGAACCCGGTCTCAATGGCCGCATTCTGAACTATCCGCGCGGGAAGGTGCTGGGCGGCTGTTCGTCGATCAATGGCATGATCTACATGCGCGGCCAGTCCCGCGATTACGATCTGTGGCGCCAAGATGGATGTACGGGATGGGGATGGGACGATGTCCTGCCGTATTTCCGCAAATCAGAAGATTATTATCTCGGTGCCGACGATTTTCACGGATCCGGCGGCGAATGGCGGGTGGAAGAAGCGCGCTTGCACTGGGATATTCTGGATGCTTTCAGGGATGCAGCCGAGGCGGCGGGAATCCCGCGCACGGACGATTTCAACCGCGGTGACAATGAGGGCAGCTCCTATTTCAAAGTGAACCAGAAACGCGGCATTCGCTGGAACACGGCAAAAGCCTTCCTTCGTCCAGCAAAGAAGCGCCCGAACCTGACAGTCGAGACCGGCGCTCATGTCCGCAAGCTTCTTCTGGAAGACTTGACTGCCAAGGGTGTCGAGATCGAGCAGGCAGGAACGATCCGGACGATCCAGTGCCGCCGCGAAGTGATCCTGGCGGCCGGCGCAGTCGGTTCGCCGCAAGTTCTTGAATTGTCAGGCATCGGACGTGGAGACATCCTGCAGAATGCCGGTATCACGCCGGTTCTCGAACGGCGTTCCGTCGGTGAAAATCTGCAGGACCATCTGCAATTGCGCTGCGCTTATAAGGTGACGGGCATTCCGACGCTCAACGAAAAGGCCAACCGCCTGCTTGGCAAGGCCTCGATCGCTCTGGAGTATCTCTTCAACCAATCCGGGCCGATGTCGATGGCGCCAAGTCAGCTCGGTGTGTTCACCCGTTCCGATCCATCTTTTGAAACTGCAAACCTGCAATATCATGTGCAGCCGCTTTCATTGGAGAAGTTCGGGGAGAACGTCCATCCCTTTCCGGCCTTTACCGCCAGCGTCTGCAATCTCCGGCCGGAAAGCCGCGGTTCGATTCATGTGAAATCGCCTGACTATCGCGCCCATCCGGCTATCCGGCCCAATTACCTTGCAACCGAGAGCGATCGACGCGTTGCCGCGGATTCAATCCGCATCACGCGCAATATCGTCGCGCAGAAACCTTTGCAGCGCTACAGACCCGAAGAGTTCAAACCGGGACCGGAATATCAAAGCGAAGCGGAACTCGTCGAAGCCGCCGGTGCCATAGGCACGACTATCTTTCACCCCGTTGGCACCTGCCGCATGGGCGCCGATCAGGAGTCAGTGGTCGATCCGCAGCTGCGCGTGCGCGGCATAAAGGGACTGCGCATCGCCGACGCATCGGTGATGCCATCCATCACCTCCGGCAACACCAATTCGCCGACAATCATGATTGCCGAAAAGGCTGCCGAGATGATCGGCCGCGCTTGATCATTGGATGGTAATGGGAACAGTCATGGACGCACGCAAACCAACGTAATCGTCTGGCGCGGCAGGAGCAGGCGACGCTTTACGCACTGTTTCAAGTGCATATTTGTCAACCTCTGGATTACCGGAACTGCCCGTTATGCTAGAAGATACAATGTTACCGTCCCGGGTTAAGGTGAATGTTATTCGCACGTTACCTGCTCCCCGATTGCGCCCCCCTGCGCGTCGGGCGTACCGCGCCAGATAGGAGTTTACTTTTTCACTCCAAGTCTGCGCTGCACGCGCAGCGCTGGCTCTCGACACGCTCGGCTGTTGCTTGGCTTCCGTTACAGTATCGGCTTTGACATCAGCAACCTGCGTCTTCACCGGTTTGCGGACAACTTTCTTCGGAACGTCCTTTTTGGGTTCATCCGGTTTCTTCGGTTCCGGTTTGACAACAGGCAGCGGCACTTCCACCTTTGGAAGTTCTACCGTTTCCTCCGGTTTGACTTCCTCCGGTACAACCTGCTCCTCAGGTGTCGGTTCCTCGACGGGTTGAGGCTCCGGCTCGGGTTCAACCGGCTTTTCCTCTTGGATTTCAGGAGCCTGTGCCTCCTGCTGAACGGGCTCCGGTGTGATCTGTTCGGGCTCAACAGGAGGTAGTTCGGCGACAGCTTCCGGTACAACTGGCGCTGGCAGCGGCTCCATATCGATCATCACAGCGGCCGCAACATCGCCCACTTCCGTCTCGGGCTGGTAACTGTACCCGTACCAACCTGCACCGGCGTGCAGACCAACCATCACAATCCCGGCAGCGGACCACAATCCGATCTCGCGCCAGTTCAGCTGAAACTGACCGGCCCTGGGTGCGGCTCGTTCACCGGACATTACTGCGCACTTCCAGTGGGAGACGGTGTTGCCGGCACTGATGGTGCACTTTCAAGCCCGACCAGCGCGATCTTGAGATAGCCGTTGTCGCGCAACGTGTTCATCAAATCCATCAACGCACCGTAATCCACGGCACGATCAGCACGCAGGAATACGCGTGTCTCCTTGTCACCCTGTGTCTTCTGGTCAAGAAACGCACCAAGTGTTTCTTTCGTCACCGTGTCATTGACGATGGCGATCGTATGATCCTCTTTCAGCGTCAGATAGAGCGGTTGCTCGGGACGCGTGGCAGGCGCTGCCGTCGACGCCGGTAGATCGACATTGATATCAACGGTTGCAAGCGGTGCTGCCACCATGAAAATGATCAGCAGAACGAGCATGACGTCGATAAAAGGCGTCACGTTGATTTCGTGGTTTTCCTGCAATTCGTCGTCAGAAACATTGTGTCTGATACCGCCAGCCATGATCTCTAACCTTTATTCTGCTGCTGCAGCGCGAGGCTGATGTACCGGCGGCACTAGCGCAAAATCCACATCACGGCTGACAAGGCGTTCAACGCCAGCCGAGGCATCAGCCAGCAGTTGGCGGTAACCGGTGATCGATCGGGCAAAGACGTTGTAGATGACAACTGCCGGGATAGCCGCAACAAGGCCGATGGCCGTAGCAAGCAACGCTTCGGCGATACCGGGGGCGACAATTGCGAGATTGGTCGTCTGGGATTCCGAAATACCGATGAAGGAATTCATGATGCCCCACACCGTGCCGAAGAGACCAACGAAGGGAGCCGTTGATCCGATTGTAGCGAGCACGCCCGTTCCACGGCTCATGCGGCGACCGGCTTGCGCTTCGATGCGCGACAGACGCGAGGCAACACGTTCCTTCAAACCGTCGGCACCGGCGTAGTTCTGCGCTTCCTGCGACATGCGCACTTCCTCACGGGCAGCGTTGACCAGTTGCGCGCCCGGCCCACCACGCCCTTCAAGCGCCTGTTCCGCATCGCGCAGAGTGCGTGCATTGCCGATGGCATTCAGCGCGCGATAGGCCCGCAGCCTTGCTCCGGCAAGTTCCAGCGTCTTGGCGAGCCAGACAGTCCACGTCACAAGAGAAGCAAAGGCCAGACCGATCATGACGCCCTTCACCACCCAGTCCGCCGCCATGAACATGCCCCATGGAGACAGATTGTGTGGCAGACTGGCCTTGCTTACCGAGGCCGGTGCCGCCGGTACTGCGGCGGTCGGCGATGGGGCCGGGTTTACAACAGGTGCGGGAGCGGGGGTTGCAGGCGCTGATTGCGCGGCAGGGGCAACCGGCGATGCCGGAGCCTGGCCGGTTTGCGGCGCTGGTTGTGATTGGGATGTTTCCGCCTGCGGGGCTTGAGGAGCGGTCTCCTGCGCCATGGCCGGGGCCATCAAGGACAATAACAGGACGGACATTAAGGCACTTGCCCGGATCCCTGCCGAAACATTCCGCATTGGAGAAAACCTGTCTGTACTTTTCCGCATGGCTTGCTGTCTTTCGCTTCTTCCGCCATCTCGGCCACCAAGCCGGGAAAGTCTGTCTGTACCCAGGTGGCTCCAACGTATGGCGGTTCATCAGATGGAGCGGCTTTAATATTCCTGAGTATAATAATCAACTAATAACTTCCGCAACCCCGGCTTTAAAAGCCCGCGTGTTGGGGTTGCTCAATCACTCTGACGGGCATTGTCGCCGTCAAATCCCCGTCGCCAGTAGGCAACAACGTGGTGTTTTGAGCGCTCGTGCTTGCGCTCCTTGCGCAGATAGGCCCGGATTTGCTTGAAATCGGCGAATTCGCAACCAACCCAGACAAACGTATCGGATGAAAGAACCGATGAATCGAGTGTCTGGATCATTTCCGCCAGTCTGCCGGTTGTTCCGGCCGGTGCTCCCAAGCGATAATGCCAGTGCACATCGATCGATGCGGGAGATTTCAGAGCCAGCTGATCCGCAGGTCCGTCAACCTCAAGAATGACGGTTGCTTTCGCGTCCGATGGCAAAGCCTCCAGGATACGGCCGATGGCCGGCAGGGCCGTTTCATCCCCGACCAGAAGGTGCTGGGGCGCATCCAAAACACCTCCCCCACCCGGCCCTGTCATACCGACGATGTCACCCGGTTTGGCGTTGAGCGCCCACGTTGCACCCGGCGTGTCATTCCCGGGATGAACGACCATATCGATATCAACTTCACCGCTGTTCACATCGATATTGCGGATCGTGTAAACGCGGGCAATCAGCGCATCCTCGCCGTCGGGCCAAACCGGCCGACCATCGCGACCCATTGTTGGCCACACCGGCTTTCTGCCTTCAGACACGAACAGCAGGCGGATATGCAGACCACCCACCGCAAAACGGGCCAGGTTCTCCCCACGCAGTCGCACGCGTCGCATGTGCGGTGTCAGATCGTAGGCACTCACCACTCGCATTTCGCGAAAATAGGGAAGATCGGTGCTGGTCAGGCCGTCGCCCATCCATGACAATTGAGGCTTCTCCTCACCCGCGAAGGTCAAAAGATTGTCAGCCAGAACCATGCGGACATAGGCCAGCGATGTTTCGTCGTCTGCCTCAACATCCATCGACAGCACATCACCGGCAATGGTCAGATGCGCTTTGCCATAGTACATCTCAATACGTCCCTGCAGATCATCGCGTTCGACGCGCGCATGTTCGGCAAACACATTGCAAAGTTTGTCGAGCATATCTTGGGGCGCATGGAGTTTGACCGCAGCGGAGCTGCTCAGAACATTCGACATGGCGGACATGGGTATTCTCCTGGCACTTTCCTCCTGCTGCAAGCCCATCAGAGGTTCGCAGAACAAGGTGCCGGGACCCTAATAAAAGATGATTGATTTAGTCAAGTATTAATACGAAAAAATCTCATATGCGACAGATGTCCGCAGGACTCGGATCGAGGCACGAGAACGATCACGCGTGCGTTGAGCTGCGTATGCCTCTCAGACGATACCCCACGCACGGTAACGACCTCTGCCCGTCATTTCGCGCACGCCCAGTTCGGCAATAAGGTTCAGAGCACCACGTGGTGTCACTTTCAGCTCTTTTGCAATCAGGGCAGTTGAAACCATCGGCCGTGATAAAATCAGATCAATCATGCCCGGCAGGCTGGACGTCGAACGCCGATCCTTCAGTTTCCGTTCCATCTGAACCCGGGCAAGAGTCAGACGGTCAATTTCTTTCAAACTGGCCGTCGCAGATGTGTGCGCCGCCTCAAGAAATGCTGTGAGCCGGGTGTTGGGATTACGGGCACGGCGACGATCACGCGGGATGGTGCGCAATCCGGCATTGAAAGCCGGCAAGTGGGCGCGCGTCTTCAAACGCTCACGCAGCATTGAGGCGACGAGCATAGGGCCGAGCCAGTGCTGGTGCTGCAATGGCTCGATTTCTTCCCAGGCATCCCAAAGCAACGCCGCCGCCAGCATAGGCGGCAAATCACGGGTCCGGTCCATCACCAAGAACCATTGCTCCATGCGCCCGTCTTCATCCCAGTCGGGGTCATAAACGAGGGGGTCGCCGTCCGGCGTTTCGTCCCTTGCAGAAGCCCCCCTGCCCCTGGGCTGCGGCTTGCCATTTGTTTCTGGCGATGGTTTCTCACCGGTAGCAGCTTGATTCAGCAGACGTTCTGAACGGTTGAGCAACGCATCCAGCCGCGCCAGTTCTTCTTCAAAGGCATTTTCCGCTTCGGAGCTGGATTCCGGCGGAATATCGACCTCTTGCCGCCTCTGCGGTTCGCTCGCAACAGGTGCGAGAAGGGCGTCAGCTCCCCACCGGCCGCGCAAACTGGCAATACCCTTGGCGCTCAGTGCCCATTGTGCCGGGCTGGCAGCAATCTGGCGGCGAGTCCGCAAGATTGCATGGGCACGCGTGAGTTCGTGCGTCGGTGTTCTGATATCCATGCGGGCATCATGGAGGACCAGATCCTCCACGTGCACAAGCTCGCCTGCCAGCCAGAGCGCGTTGCAGGCCTCCATGAAATGCGAACGCGCAATCCAGCCTTCGTTCTCGCGCAGCAGTCCATCCCTCGACTGGCGGCTACCGAGCTCACCGAAATCACCCTTGCGCGCCACCTTCTCGTCCAGCCGTGCCAACGCGTCTTCCGCAGCCACAATGGGGCGAAGCAGCTCTTTCAGGGAATAGTTTGCAGAATCATAAGCCATTGAAATCATGATAGGCGAATAGTGAAAGTGAAGCTATTACCCAAGAGACAAAACGACGCTTGCAAACATTGGCGTCAGAAGGATGGCCACTGAAGGAAATCTCTCTTGCCTTCACTTGGCTTGGTACCCAAGGCCAGAGACGGGTGATCTTCGATCATGACAGCAATCAAACGGAGAGATGCAGCCGCTTGTAATGCCAACGCGTTGGCAGAGACCGGTGGAATGCCTGCAGCGACCGAGCGCGCTGAAGCGACATACTCCGCAATCAGGCCCGGATCCCTCGTCTGCAAACTGATCGTTCTTGCCAGCTGCGCGAGATTTTCCGAGACGTGATCGGCTATGCCGTGGTCCAGCCGGCCCCACAACAACAGTCGACGCAAGCGGATGATTTCCGCTCCCAGTGTCACCGACGACAAGGCATCATCCAACACTGTCTCTCCCGCACCTCGCATCGTCCGCAGGATGGGCATCAACTGATTGATACGATCATAGGCAAGACTGTTGAACGCCGATGCGTTTGGCACCCGGTCACGCAAACAAAGACGAACAATGTCCGTTCGCAGGGCACCAATCATCCGATTCACCGTCACTTGCGTCCGCTTGGGCAAAACGACAATGAAAACCAGAATGCCTATGAGCACGCCAATCAGAACCGACAGGGAAGTTTCGATAAAAATAGACGGGGCGAATGCCATTGTCTCGTGCGGTTTCAGAAAGACGATAAAATTGATGGAAAAAGCGGTTGCCGGGCCGACATACCGGGGATCGGCCATCAGAATAGCGGCAGGCACGAGGACAGGAACGATGAAAATGGAGAACCAGAAAAGTCCGGGGAAATAAGGCAGGATCAGCTGACTGAGAACAAATGCAAAAGGGACTGCATAAAGAGTGCCCCTGAAAAATCCCCAACTCGTCTGAAGCGGATTTGGCATCGACGCGAAAAGACTGCAAACCACCGCCACGATGATCGCTGCCGCCGCGGCATCTGTATGTTTCGTCTGCATCCAGTAGGCGGTCATAAGGGTTGTTGCAACAATCGCCCTGATCGCATTGACCAGCGCCGTGTTGTGATCGCGATAGACGGGCAATGCCGGCGCTTTTCTGCCTCCAGCGATATATTGCGAACGGCTTTGCAGCGCAGAAAGACCATTCAACGTTGCCTTGAAGCCGTCAATAAACTCACCAAGCAATGTCAAACGGGCCATCATGCCGATCCGGTCATCGCCCCAGGGTTTGTTCTTGAGCTCGACAATCTCCTCCCCGATGACGTCCAGTTCACCCAGCCAGTTTCCGCTGGCGCCTAGCTTGAAGTCGTTTGCCATGGCATCCAGCAGTCTTCCAAGCTTATCACGCAGATTACGCCATGTTTCATCGGACGACGTCCGGTGAGCGACAAGAATATTCACGATCGACAGGCAAGACATGAGATGCCCCACCGTATGCCGGGAATGCCGGCCGTGGGTAACGAGGCTTGGCGCCTCCAGGCGGGCGTGGGCACGCATGGCAGCAAGGGCTTGCGTATCGGCGATCAGCTTTCTATGGGCAGTTTTCAGTTGACCAGAGTCGCTGCCAGCAATGGCATCGCTGGTGTATCGCGCCAGATCGGCAATGCAGTTTTCCAGCCCTTCTACCAGAGCCGTTCGCGCAAGCTGCGGCTGAAAGAACCGGCTGGCAATACCGGCACAGACAATACCGAGCATGATTTCCGTGCAACGGGCATAGGCGACTTCGATCAACAGATGCGACTGGCCAAAGGCAGGCAATGCGATAATCACGGCGGTATAACCAGCAAGGGCTGCACCATAGGATTCCGGGTTGCGCAGCATCGATGCCGCAAAGGTACACAGCGCCACCCACAGAGCGATCGAAGCAACGAAAAGCCATTGTGTATCGCCCGTCGCCGCGGTGATGGCTACGGCAGCCAGCGCGCCGATCAGCGTTCCGGCAAGGCGGAACAAGCCTTTGCTGATGACCATGCCGGCAATGGGTTGTGACACGATGAAGACTGTCATCATCGCCCATTGCGGTTGCTGCAGGTTCAGCGCAAAGGCAACCATGAGCGCAAAGAGTGCCGCGGCGTTGGTTCTGAGCGCGAATACCCAAGCCGTCCTACCGGGCCAGGCTGGATGTTCGGCGATCTTTTGAAGATATGGAATCATGGCGTTCGACCTGGCAGCTCCCAACCCTCGTTATATTTCGCCAGCGGACCACACAATGGAAACAAATTCCCTCTCCATGCGTCTTCTTGCCACCGGGATGGCTCTTCGCGATGCCATCTGCGTTCAACCGTCCCAATGTGTCACAGGCATGACATCCGGCGGGCGCATGATTGATCTCCCGCGATCACCCCAACGAGGACCATTTCATGCGTAGATTTCTCAGTCTGCTGACAGCATTTGTTTTTGTAGGCCTTACCGCAGCTTATGCCAGTGATGCCAAACCCTTCAGTGACAACAAGGAGATCGATCTTTTGACGATTTTGCCCCCTCCGCCCGCTAACGACTCCCAACAGACCAAAGCGGAATTGGGCGAAATTCTCACATTACAGGTCACGCGGACGCCGGAAATGGTTGCACGGGCGCAGGCCGACGCAGAGGAAGATGTCTGGCGGTTTGCCGATGTCATGGGACCTGAGTTCAACAAGGACAAACTGCCGAAACTGGCAGCATTTTTCGACCGGATTGTCGAGACGGAGGGTGCCGTGGTCGATCCCGCAAAGGATGTATTCAAACGCCCCCGCCCGCATCAGTTAAGCGATCTCGTCAAGCCTGCAGTGAAGCTTTCCAACTCCGGTGCATGGCCATCCGGCCATACAACGCTTGGCACGCTCATGGGCATCGTTCTGTCAGATATGGTTCCGGAAAAGAAGGCGGAAATCATGGCCCGTGCCTGGGAATACGGCAACAACCGTATCGTCGGTGGCATTCACTACCGCTCAGATGTGGAAATGGGCAGGATTTCCGGCAGTGTCATTGCAGCGACGATCATGAAGCATGATGACTTTAAAGCCGAATATGAGCCAGCAAAAGCAGAACTGCGTGCAAGTTTGGGGCTCGGCGGCGCCTGACATGATCAGGTAGTCTGCCACGACATGCCCGTCTTGTTTGATAAGGAATCGTAACGGGCGATCGCACTCCGGCGGTCGCCCTCGCCCGGCACACGGGCCTCATGCAAAACAACAGCACGCCGGCGCCTGATTACGCTGCACCGGATGTCTGGTCCGGATTTCGCCGCAAGGTGTTCATTTCCGCCCTTTCCCGCGCCATGTTGCTGACTGCCGTACGCAACGCCGGATGCCGTGACATGAAGACGTTGAAATCACGACGGTCAAGAATGAGAAAATCGCAAAAATCGATGGCGACAACGTCGGCCGTCCGGCGGCCACCACTCAACAATGCCATTTCGCCGAAGAATGCTCCGGGCTCCAGACGCACCGGTTCATCATCAAGCTGGACCTCCACTGCCCCGGAGGCAATGAAATACATGCCGTCACCACGATCTCCGATCCGTATGATTCGCTCGCCCGGAGATGCCGATTTGGGTTTGAACAGCAACAAAAGCTCCTCCTGTGCATGTTCATCCACCTGTGCAAACAACGGGAAGGTGTCGATCAACTGCTGCATTTTAAGCTGATGTTGACGGTTCCTCTCATCGCTGATGGCCCGGATATCGCCAAGCTCGCGAGCAAGTGCTCCCTGCCTCTTCGCACCATAACTTGCAAAGAATGCAGGCCACTTGCGATGGAATGCCTTTTCCCCAATCTCGGCTGCGAAGAACACAAGTGGATTGATGGTGATGGAGAGGATCGCTCCCGCCAGGATAATGTCCTGACCTTCGCGTGGCAGGAGGCCCAGCGAAACACCGAGACCAGCGAGAATGAACGAGAACTCCCCGATCTGCGCGAGGCTCGCCGCCACGGTCAATCCCATGCCGACCGGGAAACGCAGCAAAAGCACGATGCAAAATGCAATCAGGGATTTGCCAAAGATGATGAGCGCAAGAGCCGCCATCACGGCCATGGGTTCCCGAACGAGAATGGACGGATCAAACAGCATGCCGACCGATATGAAAAACAGGACGGAGAATGCATTCTGCAACGGTAGCGAATCGGCCGCCGCCCTATGGCTAAGGTTCGACTCGCTCATCACGACACCAGCAAAAAAAGCACCGAGAGCAAACGAAACCCCGAATATTTCCGTGGCCCCGAAGGCAATACCCAGCGCTATCGCCAGAACCGAAAGGGTGAAGAGCTCGGTTGAACCGGTGCGCGCCACCAAAGTGAGAAGCCAAGGCACCACTTTCGGCCCAAGGAAGATTGCCATCACGGCGAAAGCCCCGACCTTGAGCAGGGTTATCGCAATCGTCAGTGCAAGCGGCATCCCGGCCGCGGCCTGTCCCGCTGTGCCAGTGGCATGCGCGCCGAGAATTTCTGCCAACGCTGGCAGCAGCACGAGCGCCAGAACCATCGCGAGGTCTTCAACGATCAGCCAACCGACCGCCACGCGTCCATTTGCGGAATTCACCAGATTGCGTTCTTCCAGCGCCTTGAGCAAAACAACGGTGCTAGCTACCGACAGACTGAGGCCAAGCACCAGCCCGGCACCGATTCCCCAGCCCCACAGCGCGCTCAGCCCGACACCAAGCAGTGTGGCAAGCACGATCTGGGCAATAGCGCCCGGAACCGCAACCCCTCGAACGGCCAGCAATTCAGAAGCCGAGAAATGCAGTCCAACACCAAACATCAGAAGAATAACGCCCATTTCCGCAAGCTGACCGGCAAGAGCACCGTCGGCAATGAACCCCGGCGTAAAGGGGCCCATCAGTATCCCGGCAACGAGATAACCGACCAGCGGCGGCAGCCGCAGACGGTCCGCGAGATATCCGAATACGGCTGCAAAAACAAAACTGACTGCCACTGTGGCTATTAAGGAAACTTCGTGATGCACGTCCGCCCTTTGGTTTTTGATGATTTCCCACTCTGTGCCGCATGGTTTGCCCCAGTTCAACCCATATAGGCAAGATTGCTCCAGACATAACCTAATTCCACACAGGACAAGCTGTAGACCAGCGTTCAGGCGACCTAAACAGCTTTCGAACGCCGCACGATCTTTTTTTGCCATGTATGGGCCAGCCACGCGGCAAAACTGCCCAACCCGCTGACTGCCGCCAGCTCGGAAAACGCAAGAAAGCCCGGCTCAAGGTGCGCCGCAAAGAAGGTGATCAGCCCGAGGAAATAGCTCGGTACATTGTTGAGGTGTGGCACCGCACGAAGCGACAGGACAATGATGGCAACGACGAAGACCACTGGGCCAAAGGCGAGCGGACCGATGAGCGGCAACAATGTGCCCACTCCGAGGGCGGCGCTCATGCCGAAGGCAACGCCGATCACGAGACAAAGGTAGCTGAACAGTGCGTCCTTTGCTGAGACACCCCGGGTGAAAAATGCGACCCACCCCATAAACATAACCCAGACAGGCCAGCCAACGCTGGCGGCGGCGGTAGCGGCAATTGCTGCGGTGACGGCAGCAGCCAGCCGCAACATGCTGGCTGTTGGGGTGGATTGCGCTATGCGCTGGCTTTGGCCGGCTTCAGCAGGTCTTCAAGGCCAATGCGCCTGAACATTTCGGCACGGACGCGGTCCGCAACACCGTTGACGATTTCCGCGCCATCCTGCGAGGGATCGATATGGGTGCGGAATGGACGGGTTCCGAACGGCATGGCAACCACATCGACAATGGCCGTGGCGACAGCACCCGCGTCCGCATCGGCGGGCTCCAGAGCGGCGAGACCCTGTAGGGCTTTCTCCGGCACACCAGCATAAGGTCCTTCGTTGTATTCTGCAGCACGCTCCTTGTCGGCGGGCGATCCCGAATGGGCAAAGTGATTGGTGCCCTTCGTGAAAGCACCCGGGACGATGATCGCCGTTTCGATGCCCCAGCGGGTAAGTTCTGCAGCGTAGGATACAGCGAGTGAATCCATTGCTGCCTTGGCGGCAAAATAGGGCGACAGATACGGCGGCGTGCCGCCCCTCGTACTGGATGAAGAAACCCAGACGACGAGCCCCTTGCCCTGTTTGCGCAGATAGGGAAGCGCAGCACGATTGACCCGCTGTGTCGACAGCACGTTGACATCATAAAGTTCGGCGAACTGTTCCGGTGTGAAGGCTTCAGCGGGACCGAACGACATATGGCCGGCATTGTGCATGATCACATCGAGACGTCCCGCATCAGCGATGATCTTTGCGATTCCCGCTTCCACGGAAGCGTCAGAAGCAACATCCAGTTCCACCGATCGGAGATCGACGCGATGCTCGGCCGCAAAGGCGGCCGCATCGGCGACCTGTGGTGCGTTACGCCCTTCTGTCGCCCGCATTCCGGCGTAAACCGTATGGCCTGCCTGTGCCAGAGCGCGTGCCGTAAGAGCGCCGAAACCGCTGGAAGCGCCGGTGACAACAATAACTTGCTTGCTCATGATAATAGTCCTTCTGGTTTCTTGATTGTTGAGTGTTGGAAGAGGTTCATCAGGCGACACCGCCATTGGCGCGAACGATCTGGCCGTTGATCCAGCCAGCGTCAGGGCCGACAAGGAAGGAAACCACGCTGGCGATATCGTCGGGCTGGCCCAGCCGCTCGAGCGGCGGCATCTTGGCAAATTGGGCGACAAGCTCGTCGCTCTTGCCGTTGAGGAAAAGGTCCGTGGCAATTGGACCAGGAGCCACTGCATTGACCGTAATGTTGCGGCCGCGCAGTTCCTTGGCAAAGACGTGTGTGAACGCCTCGACAGCCGCTTTGGTGCCGTTATAAACCGCATAACCCGGCATGTTCAGTGCAAGGGTGGTGCTGGAGAAATTGACAATCCGCCCCCCATCGTTCAGGCGTTTGGCGGCTTCGCGCAAGGTGTTGAACGTTCCCTTGACGTTGATGCCAAAATGACGGTCATACTCCTCGTCACTGGTTTCGGCCAATGGAAGCGTCTTGAGAATTCCGGCATTGTTGACGAGCACGTCGACACCACCGAATGCAGTTTCCGCCGCATCGAACATGCGGGCTACTGCCTGTGCATCACTGACGTCAGCCTTGGCGGTCAAAGCGGTACCGCCCGTCTCTTCGATCTCACGGGCCAGTTCTTCAGCCGGTGCAGCGTCTCCGGAATAATTGATGACGACGGTGAAACCGTCCGAAGCCAGGCGCCCGGCAATGGCTGCACCGATACCGCGGGACGCGCCGGTCACAATTGCGATCTTCTTTTTAACTTGTGTCATGGTCTTTCTCCTTCATGTCTGCGCCGCAGCGCTGTTGATGAAGGCACCATGCTCCATTTATCTCTTGGGATAATCATGCGATAATTGGCATCACTATTCGAGAAATGAGAATAATGGACACATTGGATGCCATGCGGGTTTTCGCCCGTGTCGTCGAACGCCGCAGTTTCACACTGGCGGCAGAGGATGTCGGATTGCCGCGCTCGACCGTGACCAACGCAGTTCAGCAGTTGGAGGCGCGCCTTGGCATCGGCCTGTTGCAACGGACCACCCGGCACGTGAGCCCAACGCTGGACGGCGAGGCCTATTACCAGCGCTGCCTGGCGATTCTGGCTGACATTGAGGATGCCGAAGGCGCGTTTGCCGGGGCGAAACCAAAAGGTCCGCTGCGGGTAGACGTGCACGGAACGCTGGCGCGGCACTTTCTTCTGCCCGGATTACCGGCATTCCTGCGGACCTATCCCGAAATTCAGTTCTACATGAGCGAGGGCGACAGGCTCGTTGACCTTGTGCGTGAGGGTGTCGATTGCGTGCTGCGCGTCGGTGATCTCTCCGACAGCGACATGATCGCAAAGCGCGTGGGGATGCTGGAAGAGATAACGCTGGCCTCTCCCGGTTACATCGAGAGGTTCGGCATGCCGGAGCATCCGGATAGACTTGCCGGACACCAGATGGTCGGCTTTCGCTCGACGGCGACAGGCGGAGTTCTGCCGCTCGAGTTCATCGTGAACGGCAGCGTCCGCTTCATCACATTGCCGGCGCCTGTCTGGGTGAATGCTGCGGAGAGCTTTGCCACTGCTGCACGGTTGGGCCTCGGACTTATCCAGATTCCGCGCTACCACGCCGAAGCTGACCTTGCAGCGGGTACGCTCATCCAGATTCTCCCGGACTTTCCACTCTCACCCACGCCTGTATCCCTGCTTTATCCACGCAACAGACAGCTCTCTCCGCGCGTCCGCGTCTTCATAGATTGGATATCGCGAGAGTTTACGGCCTAGGCGATTGTCGGTGTAATTCCCCCATCCACCCGCAAAGCCGCTCCGTTTGTGGCGGCCGAAAGCGGACTGGCCACATAGGCGGCGAGATTGGCAATCTCTTCAGGCTCGATCATCCGCTGAATCAACGACGTCGGGCGCTCTTTCTGGAAAAACTCGGCTTCCATATCTTCAGGCGAAGCATCGGGATTGCTGACAACACTCTTCAGAAAGTCGACAATACCCTCCGAGCGCGTGCTGCCGGGCAGGATCGAATTGACGGTGACTTTTGTGCCCTTGGTCAATCCGGCAAGGCCACGCGATATCGCAAGCTGCGCGGTCTTGGTCATTCCGTAGTGGATCATATCCGGCGGGATGACGAGCGCGGAGTCACTGGCAACGAAGATAATCCGTCCCCAGTTTCTTTCCAGCATACCGGGAAAATACTGGCGGGCCAGACGTGCGCCACCGAGCACATTAATTTCGAAGAACCTGCGCCAGTCCGCGTCGGAAATGTCGGCAAAGGGTTTGGACTCATAGATGCCGAGATTATTGATCAGAATGTCGACCGTGGGGATCTCGGCCGCGAGCACCGCCGCACCTTCAGCTGTACCCGCATCGGCGAGGATGGCACGGACACCGGATTTAGCGTCCGGAGAAGCAGCTTCAACCACTGCGGCAAACGCCTCATCCAGCTTGGATTGCGAGCGCCCGACAATGGCAACATGGGCACGCTCCGCCGCCAGACGTTTGGCGATTGCCAGTCCGATTCCGGCAGTTGACCCGGTAACCAGTGCTGTCTTGTTGGCCAGTTGCAGATCCATAACATTCTCCCCGGACGTCTAAAGCATTCTAGGCGGATAACCGCCCTGGTGGCAGTTGGTTCCCTATTCCTCAACCTGTCTCATAAATCTCGATGGGCAGACCATCGGGATCGGTAAAGAATGTGAAGGCACGCTTGGTATAGGGATCGATCCGGACCGGCTCAGTCTCAATATCCCTTGCCTGCAACCAGACCAGTGTATCAGCCACCGACGTAACGGCGAAGGCAAGATGGCGAAGCCCGCGCGCTTCCGGGCGCGACGGACGTACCGGGGACTGCGGAAAGTGAAACAGCTCGATCTGGGTGTCGCCCGACTTCAGATCACACTTCCATGACTGGCTGTCCGGCCGCCAGTTTTCATCGATAATCTGATAGCCAAGCTTCTCGACGTAGAATTGCTTGGAACGATCGTAATCCCCGCAGATGATTGCGACATGATGAAAACGTGAGAACATCGGTATTCCTATCTATGATCCCGAAAAGCAGTCGCAAGGGTTCGCAAGGCACCGCGAGAACGCGCATCGGACAAGGACGAGTGCATGACGATGTCAAACTCCGGAAGTCGTGGCAAGCCAAGCCGCTCTCCAACCTCCACGGTCCCGATCGGAGCAACGCGCCGGGCCAGTGCAGCAACCGCAAGCCCGATGGAAACCGCGGCACCCACTGCCGCCATGCCGCCGCCAACGAAAACCTCCGTCCACGCTATATCAGCCGCATCAAGAGCGCGTGTAGCAATCGACCGGACACCGCACGAGGATGCCAACGAAGCGAGACGAAGCGGCTCGTGGTCCCTGCGCTGGAAATCGGGCGACGCAAACCAGCCAAACCGGTCTTGCGACAAGACCTCGCCGTCCCGCCGGTTGTCTTCACGGCGGACAATGACAGCATCCAGCGAACCCTTGTCGTAGGCAGCCAGCAAATCACGGGATGTGTCGACATGTACTTCCATGCACAGGGCCGGATCATGGGCGTTCAACCGCGCCAGCAGAACCGGCAGTTCCGGGCCCGCGACGTGTACGTTGATGCCAAGAGCCAGCCTGCGCGGCTGTGAGGAAAGACCTGCAACAGCGCGCTCGTGCGCGGCGAGAAACGCGCGCCCTGCTTCGAGAAACGCCGCACCCTGTACAGACAGGCGAACAAGGCGGGGCGTCCGCTCGATGAGCTTTTGCCCCAATTTCTCTTCCAGCCGCTTCAGTTTTACGCTCACGGCAGCCTGCGACGTATCAAGCGCTTCAGCTGCTTTCGTGAAGCTGCGCAGATCCGCAACCAGAACAAATGCCTGAACTGAATCAACATCGAGGGTGATCATGTGAATACCATATTGTTATCACTGATATAGTTATACATATCATTTTATTATAGATCTACGACCGTTACAATCGCTGTATGCCGCCGAAGGGCAAGGAGCCATTGATGAACGTGCAGATGGAAATCACAAGCGGGCACATCGTCCAGGAAACGGATACCGACCCGCGCCGGTGGCTCGCCCTGGCTGTCCTGCTGACGGGTGCCTTTTTGCCTTTCCTCGACTTCAACGTTGTCAATCTGGCACTCCCCACAATCCGTGAGAGCCTTGGTGCATCGTCAAGCGAGGTGCAATTTGTCATCTCGGCCTATGCTGCCACCTATGCCGTATTCCTGATCACCGGTGGGCGGCTTGGAGACCTGTTCGGGCGCAAGCGGTTTTTCATGACCGGCGTTGCAGGGTTTACCCTTGCATCGGTCGTTTGCAGTGTGGCTTGGTCGCCTTCGATCCTAATTCTCGGTCGAATCCTGCAGGGTTTGACCGCCACGATGATGACGCCACAGATTCTGGCATCGATACGGGTGCTGTTTCCGGCGGCAGAACAGAGCCGTGCTCTCGGCCTTTACGGCGCCACTTTCGGGTTTGCCAATATCAGCGGCCAGATACTCGGCGGGGTACTGGTGTCTTCGCAGCCTTTTGGGCTGACATGGCAAGCAATTTTCCTCATCAATGTGCCGATCGGGTGCGCAGCTTTCATCGGCAGCGTTTTCTACCTGCGTGATTCCCGCTCGTCACATGCCCAGAAACTCGATTTTGGCGGTATCGCCCTTCTGTCACTCACGTTGGGGTTGCTGGTCTACCCGCTGGTTGAAGGCAGGGAAACCGGCTGGCCGATGTGGATACTTGCCATGCTCATCCTATGTCCGATCGTCTTGATCGCATTCATCCGTTTTGAGGCAAAGATATCCGCGCGCGGCGGCGACCCGCTGGTCGAACTTTCCCTGTTCAGGGATGGCGCTTTTGTTATAGGCGTCATCATCGCCCTGGCATTTTACATGTTGTCCTCCTTTTACCTGACCTTCTCGGTCTATCTTCAGGGAGGGTTGCATTTGACGGCCCTAGAAGCCGGACTGGCAACATTGCCTTTCGCGGGGGGATTCTTCGCGGGATCTCTGGTTTCATCCCGTGTGATGCAAGCGCTTGGCACCCGTGCCCTCGCTCTCGGTTTTGCGCTTCAGGTTCTGGGTTTTGGCGGTGTGATCATTGCCGTCAGTCTGCCCCGATTTGCATGGGGGATGGATTTCGGCCTTTTCTGCGCAGGCCTCGGTTTTGGCATGGTGCTGCCATCCATCATCAAGGCTGTCATCGGCGGAGTCGACCAGAGGCACGCCGGATTGGTCTCCGGCCTCATGATATCAACATTTCAGGTCGGAGCAGCCCTCGGCATCGCCATCATAGGCGGCATCTTCTATACAGCACTCGGGTCAGGCCAGAACATCGCGAGCTATCAATACGCCTTCAGCGTTGCGCTTGGCTGCAATGTCTTTCTGTTGGTGCTGTGTGGTGTGCTGTCTCTGTGGCTTGCCAACACAGGCAGCAGCAATGCAGATGACCCCGTGCCCATGGAGGGATGAGACTCCGCGATACGCCTGAGCTGCCGATCCCTACCAGGTGCTGAAACGTACACCTGCACGAAGCTGATGGGTTTTGATTCCGTTGTCACGAACCGTCACATCGCCCGCCTTATACAAATCCGCACCATTGATGTCTGAATAGCGATAACCCAGATCCAGTTTGAGATTTGGGGTTACGTCAACGGCCACACCCGCCATGAGTGCCCATGCAAAACGGTTGGTGTCACTGGATGTGAGCCCGGAATAGACGGGGCCCACGAAATCGTAATTGACGTTGGCGATTCCAACACCGCCGCCAACATAGGGTGTAATGCCATAATATTTACCCAGATCCACATAGGCATTCACCATCCCCTCCCAGAGTTTGGCAGTGGTATCGAAATAGGTTGTATCCCGCTGGCTATAGCCGACCGTCACGTCTCCGCGCAGATAATCGTTGAACTGATAGCCGACGCCGAGGAACGGGGAAAATCCACGCTTCATTTCATAATCGGCCGGTGCGGTACCTCCGACATAATCAACATTGGCTTTTACGTCAGATTTGAAGTTGTAAGCCACATCGCCGCGCAAGTACCAGCCCGAAGCCTGTTCGACTGGTACAAATGCCGGCACGTCTTGCGGATAAGTCGCTGAACCGAGATCGGCGGCGAGAACATGTCCTCCAAGCAATGGAAGAAGAGCAGCTGCCGAAAGAAGTATTCTCTTGAAACGCATCATCAATCCCCGAAATCGTCATCGTGGGGAATTTCCCCTTTCCTACATCCTAGGTTGTGCTCGTTAAGTTCCGGTTAAGCATGATTTCAAGTTCCACCATGATCTCGACCCGGTTCCCAACGGTGTGCAAGAGCTCCGGCTACGCGCACAGTATCTGTTGTCGAGACTGGTGATCCGAAAAGCAGGCTGAACCTTCCGGATTGCATTGCTGATCGCAGTGAATAAGCTTTCAATACGACTCACCGTAACCTGATCAAGAAGCCGCATTCATGAAACTGTTCTTTGCCAGCCAGCAAATGGCACACCAACCCAAACAGTATATGATCAACGGCAGGATTACCGACCCACTTGAAAATCCGGCACGGGCCCACACGCTGATTGAGGCCCTGACACAACTGGGCTTCTCTCAGGAAGAACCCCACGATTCTGGACTTGATCCCATACGTGCCGTCCACGCGGATCACTATGTCGCTTTCCTGCAGACCGCCTATGAGAGATTCATGCAATTGCCGAATCATGGCCCCGAAGTCTTGCCGAACGTCAATGCCTATCAAGGGGCTGGGCAGGATTTCGCCGCTCGTCCTCGCCCGCGCCCAACAGGTATTCTTGGTCAGGCTGGCTGGTACATCAACGGCCTTTCCTGCGCGATGATGGAGCATACCTACGCTTCCGCCTATGCTTCCGCCCAGACAGCCATTGCCGCCGCCGATGTCATCTTGAATGGTGCCCGGGAGTCTTTCGCCCTGTGCCGTCCACCCGGCCATCACGCCTATGCCGACCGGGCGGCAGGATTCTGCTATTTCAACAATGCAGCCATTATCGCCCAACAATTGCGCAAGCGGCATGATCGGGTAGCAATCATCGATTTCGATACGCATCACGGGGATGGCACCCAAGCCATTTTCTACACGCGCGACGACGTGTTCTTCGGGTCCACCCATACGGATCCGTCGAACTACTATCCGCACTACAGCGGGTATGCCGATGAAACCGGTGCCGGTGCGGGCCAAGGTACCAACCTCAATCTGCCCTTGTCCGAGGGCAGCGGCGACGAGGCCTTTATTGAAGCCAATCGCGCGTTGGCCGATGCCGTTGTAAAGCACGGATCGACAGCGCTGGTCATTTCAGCCGGTTGGGATGCGCATCACAATGACCCTCTGTCAAAACTCAAGGTGACAACGGAGGCCTATGCCGAAATCGGAGCCGTTTGGGGTGCCGTCGACCTGCCGGCTGTCATCGTTCAGGAGGGAGGCTATTCGCTGAGCGCCGTCGCCGAGGCCGCACCCCGCTTCATGGCCGCCTATCAAGCATCACGCCGCAAGTCATAGGCAGAACTTTTTGGAAAAGCAGGGGCAAAGAAATGACTCAAATAACCATTGAGAGACAGCCTATCCGGGCGGCTTTGGGAGCCTTCGTCGGCACCATGATCGAGTGGTACGATTTTTACATCTACGGTACGGCGGCCGCCCTTGTATTTGGTGATGTATTCTTTGCTTCGACCGATCCCATCATGGGCATCCTTGCGTCTCTTGGAACCTTTGCAATCGGCTTTATCGCCCGGCCTTTCGGTGCTTTGCTGTTCGGTCATTTTGGCGACAAGGTAGGTCGTAAGAAATCCCTGATCATCACACTGCTGTTGATGGGCGTCGCCACGGTTCTCATTGGCCTTCTGCCCAGTTTTCATTCCATCGGATTGACGGCAGCTATTCTTCTCGTGGCCTTGCGTCTGGTGCAAGGCATCGCGGTCGGCGGAGAATGGGGTGGCGCCGTTCTGATCGCGGCGGAACACGCGCCACCACGCTGGCGGACTTTTCTGGCATCCGCCCCGCAATATGGCAGTCCTGTCGGGCTTATCCTGGCGACTCTCGCCTTCCGCACCGTCTCCGACCTGCCTCAGGAGGATTTCCTGCGTTGGGGCTGGCGTGTACCCTTCCTGCTGAGTGGTGTCCTGATCATCTTTGCCTTCATCATTCGTGCTGGGATCAATGAGAGCCCGGAACTTCTTGAGCGCCTCAAGGAGAAATCGGTCCAGAGCGTCATTCCGGCCAAGGAAATATTCCAGACAAAGAAAATGTCTCTGCTGCTCGGCATGGGATTATGCCTGCTCGGCGTGGCAGGCTTCTATTTCATCACCACATTGATGATGACATTCACAACCACGTCGCTCGGGATCAATCGTTCCGATATGCTGGAGCTGATCTCGTGGGTTGGTGTGGTCGAGCTGTTCGCCTTCCCCGCCGGTTCCTATATCGCAACCCGATATGGCGAACGCTTTCTGCTGGTTGCCATGGCGACCGCAGCGTTGATCTTTGCGATTCCAATGATGATGCTCATCGTCTCTGGAAACCTCACGAACATCTATATTGCCATACTGGGGGCAACGGTGTTTCTAGCGGCCCATTACGCCGTCATGGCGCCATTCCTGACCCGCGCCTTCCCGGTGCATTTGCGGTACACAGGGATTTCACTGTCTTCTTCCCTGAGCGGCGCCATTTTCAGTGGGCTGACTCCGATGATCGGCGTCTGGCTCGTGCATAAATATGGAGTTCAATGGGCACCGCTGGCCATACTCTTTATATTCATCGCTGGCGCGAGCCTTATATCCAGCCTCCTGCTACCCGTGGACGACAGTGCCTCGGAAACAGGCACGGCGAGCACGGCTGACGCAGTCCAAAGCAAAGCTTGAGCTGACCTCCGACACCCCAGCGACAAACATCGGGTGTCGGAGTGCCGTCGTTTTTCTGAAGGGATTTCTGTATGCCAGCACCGTGTGGAGACATCCTGTCGTGACCGAATTTGCACCCATACAATTGGGAGCAAACATATAGCGTTCAGCTACCCTGTGTTGTAAACTGGGTAACTGAAAGGTTCGGGAGATTCCTGCCAGTCTCGCAAAATTTACACACTGCCATCCATTTTTGCCTCCAGCTCATTGCACCAAACGGTTTCAAAAGGAGGATTTCAACAAAATACAACCTATTGGAATTGTTCAGAATTCAGCTTATTTGACAGCTTACGGTTATCCATGGAAAAAAGTCTAACACGCTACATCTGGTCGAACACACGGTTCCAGCAAATATGGATATTGACGGTCGTTGCGGCCTCGATGATCCCGTATTTCCTGTCGTTCGACTTGCCGAAACAGATTGTCAACGGCCCCATACAGGGCACGGGATTTGAAGCGGAAGGTGCGACGCAGACCTTCATGCGCATCCAGTACAATCTGCCCTATTTCGGCAAGGTGATGTTTTTTGAAGGGCTTCAGCTGACGCGCTTCCAGATGCTGATGGCCTTGAGCCTGGTGTTTCTGCTGCTTGTCGTGATCAACGGCCTCTTCAAGCTCTACATCAACACCTACAAGGGCCGGCTTGGCGAGCGCATGCTGCGCCGCATCCGTTTTGAATTGATCGACCGCGTTCTGCGCTTTCCCCCAAGCCAGTTCAAGCGGGTGAAATCGGCCGAAATCGCGACCATGATCAAGGATGAGGTGGAGCCCATGGGCGGTTTCACCGGTGACGCGTTTGTCCAGCCTGCCCTTCTTGGCGGACAAGCCATTACAGCGCTCGTCTTCATTATCCTGCAGAATTTCTGGCTGGGCATGATTGCGGCCGGCATCGTCGCCGTACAAGGCGTAGTCATTCCACGCATGCGCAAAAGATTGCTTGAGCTCGGCCGTCAGCGCCAGTTGACTGCACGCGAGCTGTCAGGCCGCGTAGGCGAGATTGTCGATGGCATCGGCACCATCCACGGCAACGATACGTCCAATTACGAGCGCGCGGACATTGCAGCCCGTCTCGGGCTGATCTTCTCCATCCGCTACGATCTGTATCAATGGAAGTTCCTGGTCAAATTCATCAACAATTTCCTCGCGCAGGTGACGCCCTTCCTGTTTTATTCCATCGGCGGCGTTCTCGCCTTGCAGGGCCGGCTTGATATCGGCCAGCTTGTTGCTGTCATCAATGCCTATAAAGATCTGCCCGGCCCCTTGAAGGAACTGATCGACTGGGATCAGTCACGCCAGGACGTTCAGGTCAAGTATGCGCAGGTTGTCGAACAGTTCAACGTAGATATGCTTGTGGACCCACACATCCAGGCGGTTGTTCATGAACCCGTCGGCAAACTGGAACATTCGCTGAATGCGGTGAATCTTACACTGTCTGACGACAGCGGCGCGCGCCTCGTCGAGCATGTTTCGCTTGAGATCAAGCTCGGCGAGACTGTTGCGATTGTCGGCAACAGCGGCAGCGGCGGGGAAGCGATTGCCGAGGCGTTTGCGCGCCTCATCTGGCCCGACTCCGGCCGGATCACCATTGACGGCAAGGATATTCTTGAACTCCCGGAATCCATTACCGGTCGTCGTATCGGCTATGCTGCTTCGGATGCCTATTTCTTCCATGGATCGCTGCGCGACAATCTCCTGTACGGTCTCAAGCATGCACCCTTGACCAAGGTCGAGTACGAAGGTGCGAAGGCGATCAAGTACAAATGGGATATCAACGAAGCACGCCTCGCCGGCAATCCTGACCTTGATCTCAACAGCGACTGGGTCGACTATCAATCTGCGGGTGTCACGGGTCCCCACGATCTTTTCAGTGTCGTGCGGCCAGTGCTTGAAGCGGTCATGATCTCGCAGGATATTGTCGACCTGGCGCTTCGGTCACAGGTTGACACGACTACCCATTCCGACCTGACAAACCGCATTGTGGAACTTCGGCAGGCCCTGCGCAAAAGCCTCAAGGAGGAGGATCTTGATGGGCTTGTGGTGCCCTTTGAACCGAAAGCCTACAATCCGCAGGCGACTATTGGCGAGAATTTGCTTTTCGGTACTGTAAAGCGACCGATGATGACCAATTTGAAGCTTGCTGCCCATCCGTATTTCCGCTCCATATTGCGGGAAAGCGGTCTGAATATCGATCTTTACAATATGGGTCTTGAGATCGCGGCCAACGCGATAGAACTGTTCCAGGACTTACCACCGGACCATCCGTTCTTCCAGCAGCTGACATTTATGACCGCCGATGATATCCCAACCTATCAGTTGCTGTTGCAGAAGCTGCAGGGGCGCGATTTTGATGCCGCCTCTCCCGACGAGCGGTCCAGTATCATCCGCTTGAGCTTTGCCTATATCGAACCAAGACACCGCTTTGGTCTTTTGACCGATGAACTCATGGCCAAGATCGTTGATGCGCGTCTACGCTTCCACAAGAATTTGCCTGATGATCTGAAAGCCGTAGTTGAACGGTATGATGCCAAGAAATTCATAGAGTCCGCCAACCTGATGGACAATGTTCTCTTCGGGAGAATCGGGTTCACCCAGGCAGACGGACCGGATCGCATACGCGTCATTCTTCGTGACCTTTTCGACAAGCTTGGTCTTTATGACAGCGTGCTGTCCATTGGACTTGATTTCGATGTCGGCTCTGGCGGAAAACGCATTACCAACGTGCAACGACAGAAACTGAACGTCGCCAGGGCTCTGCTCAAGCGGGCTGATTATGTGATCTTCAATCGTCCATTGCCTGCCCTTGATCAGCGCGTGCAGGATCAGATCATGCGCAATATCTTGCAAGACCTGCATGAAGAGGGTCATGCGCCCGCAATCATCTGGGTGCTGGCCAATTCTTCTCTGGCAAACTTGTTTGATCGCGTCCTTGTTTTCGACCGTGGGACTTTGGTTGAAGACGGAACCCACGCGACTCTTTTGGAGAAAAACGGTATATTCAAAGAACTCGTATCGTAATAGTCTGTGGTGTGGGTAGAATAACACTTTGGGGTAGTGGACGTTCATGCTTCTGAAAGACGAAGTCGAAATGCTGCGGCGGATTCCGCTGTTTTCCGGTGTGGCGCCAGCAAAGCTGAAGCTTCTGGCGTTTACGTCGGATCGTGTCAGCTATCGGGCTGATCAGGCCCTGTTCCGCCAAGGAGATATGGCCGACGCCGCCTACGTGATCCTCTCCGGTACCGCCGATGTCAGCGTTGATACGCCCAGCGGCCAGATCAAGGTAGCCGAAGTCGAGCATGATTCCATTGTTGGCGAAATTGCAATTCTCTGCGACGTGCTGCGCACCGCCACCGTAACCGCATCGACGCCTCTTGAAGCCCTGCGTATCAGCAAGGAACATTTTCTCAAGCTGTTGAGCGATTATCCTGAGATGACCATCGAGATCATGCGGGTTCTGGCTAGCCGGCTAAGCCATACGACGGCCGAACTGTCGGAAGAGCGCAGCAAGCACTGACCCGGATTTTGCAAAGCGTCAAATTTTATCGATCCTGCCGCTAGCAAGGTCGATCCTGAAATTGCGTGACGGCAGGCCAGAGAAATAGCGGCCCATCATCTGCAGCATCAGGGCAAAATGTGCCTGCGCGCCGCCAATCTGTATTGCATTGGAACCAGCAAAAACAGCGATCAGGGCCCGATAGATTTCCTGCCTTGCTGCAGATATGCGATCAAGCGCCATTTCGCTTGCCATGCGCAGGCGATACCAGTCGCCCAGAAGTTCCAGTGCCGTCATCCTGTCAAAATGCTCGAGCCCAATATCTTCACTCGCGAGAAGTGCCTGTATTTTGGCTTTGGTCTCGGGGCGTCCGCGTTCCGCATGAACGAGAATGATTGTTGCATCCATGTCCACCGGCTGCTCGAAAAGGCTGAGCGTGAGGAGATCGCCAAGAGTGAGCAGCGGTAATATGCGCGCAATATCCTTAGGCCACTCCCGCCTGAGATAGCGATGCACGACCAGTTGATCAACGTGTTCGGATATGAAGGCGCCATAATCCACGGCGTCCAGCATGTTCCCGACATTCTTGCCGGTCAGTTTGATTTCGGTGCGGTACTGGTCATTCAGGACGGGATCGATCGGCTGATCATCAATACTGATCGTTTCGATGTGCAGACTCTGTTCCATGAAGGTGATGACCTTGAAAGCAGGCGGGAAAGCGACGAGTGACGGCACCCCGACGTTAACGAGCCAGGACGCACCCTTCTCCGCTCGCGCTGTATCATTGACGTGAAGATGGCCGCTGAAATGAATCCGTACACCGGCCTGCATCATGGCGGCGGCAACATCAGGAAGCGGCGTGCGTTTGACCGAGCTGGTATTGCCGATCAGTTGTTTTTCATCCGCATGCGTATCGTCCAGAATATCCAGCATCGGGTAGTGCGAAAATGTAAGAAGATGCTTACCTTCGATCTCTGCACGTGCGGAAACACTCTTTATCCAGTCGATAACAAACCGCTTGTGATGCAGCATAGTATTCCAGCCTGCATTGGTGCTGTCGATGAATGCTCCGGAATCGCCTCGCTCGAAATCACCATCACGCGGCACGAATACATTGGCATCGATCATCAGTAGCCAGAGACCTGGAATTGGCTCGACCAGATAGGATGTATCCATAAGCTGATATTCGTTCGTCCCGTCCGCCGAGCGGATCGGGTAAAGCCGTCCGGCGGGATTGTCATCCAGCCCGAAGGGTGTTTCCCAATGAATATCCGTCACCCGCCTGAAAAATCCGAAGTCAGGCAATGCCTGCAGCCCCTCCGGATAGCCCTGACAGTACATCTTGTCCGTAACGACCATACCATCGGCATCCTCGTCAATGAACGCGCTGTCACTGGCCACGATCGTGTAGCTGCCGTCAGGATTCAACAATCGCTTGGCGTGATGCCGGCCTTTGGGGCCAAAAATATCATGATTTCCGGGAACCGCCGTGAAGATCAGCCCATGCGCTTGCGTGTACCCATCCAGCAGTTGCCGAAGCGCCTTGAGCGTGGAGACTTGTCCATCGTCGGAATAATCGCCAAGCAACACCACATGCTTGATGCTCCGGCTGACGACATCGTCAAGCGCGGTGCGCAGCGCAAAATAGCTTTCGTTGAAAACCCGCGTGGAACGCACCGTGTCCGTCAAGCGCCGGGCCGTCATACGTCGACCACCAGCGGCTACTCCGGCGAAATCATAGTCGCCATAAAGATCATGAAAGTGGGCATCTGCGATGACTGCGAGGGAGGGAAATGTGGCCGATGACATGAATCAGATGTTCCAATGATTTTATACATTTGTATCAGCGATTGTCATAAAGCTTAAAAAACAAATCACTATCGCCTACATATGCTGAATGGCAGACTTTTATTGCGCACTTAGCCAATAAAACAAAATCCAAGCCTCGCATAACGTCTGCAGTTTGGTTACGATGACCAAAAAAACGGGGAATTGGGTGTGAGAAACGTATGAGCGAAGAGATATTTCGGGTGAAATTCTGGGGAACGCGTGGCAGCGTACCAGTATCCGGCCCCGAATTTGAACGTTATGGCGGAAACACGTCATGTATCGAAGTACGCTGCGGCGAGCATAGACTGATTTTTGACGGGGGCTCCGGCTTGCGTCAGGCTGGTGATGCCGTGTCCGGTGAGGGTGTGGACAACCTCGACATCATCTTCACCCATTGTCACTATGACCACATTATCGGCTTGCCCTATTTCGCCCCGCTTTACAATCCAATGATGAATGTGCGGCTTTGGTCCGGTCATCTCTCAGGTATTATGACCACACGGGAAATGGTTCGCCAATTCATGCGCCCGCCATGGTTTCCCGTTGAGCCGGATATTTGCAAGGCAAGTCTCAGCTTTCGTGATTTTCGATCCGGCGACATTCTCACCCCGCACGAGGGTGTCGCAATCCGCACAGATAGTCTTAATCATCCCGGCGGTTGCATTGGCTATCGCGTCGAATGGGCAGGCAAGGTGCTGGCGCTCATTTACGACACGGAGCATGAAGCCGGCATCCTCGATCCTGCCGTGCTTGGTCTGATCGACGGAGCAGATCTCGTTGTGTATGATTGTACCTATACGGAAGATGAAATGCCGCGCCGCTTCGGCTACGGCCATTCTACCTGGCAGCACGGCGTGAAGCTGGCAGCTGCTGGAAAGGTTAACCAGCTTGCGCTCTTCCATCATGCACCATCGCGCACGGATGACGAGATAGACCGCTTTGAGCAATTGGCGAAGAAGCGCTTCGCCGGGACTTTTGCGGCGCGTGACGGTCAGATCATTGATCTCTAATGTTAACTTTGGCTCTTCATTAGCTCATTGATGGAGAGCCAGCGCCCGCCGGGCGTCTTTGCCACGACCTGGAAAAGCTTCTTCAGGAACGCCCATGCAGACTCATCGTGGACAAGATGGTGGGTCAGAATTCCGATTGGCTCGGAACTTCCGTCAAACCGCTGGCGCAACTCTGTCACGATAGCGGCGACAAGTTCCGCATGGTCGCGGCAACCTTTGGTGCCGTGCCAGTCCATCAGATCGACATGGGTGTTAACTGCAGGCAGTGAATTTGCCGGCTTTTTTGCCGCTCCAAACACCGATAGCGCCTGGAATCCGCAATCACCGAGATAAGGCAGCAGCGCTGGATCAATCCGGTTCCATGGCGGGACAAGTACGGGCACAAATCGTATCGGATGGAGCTTGGCAAGAAGTCTGCAACCATCCTGCAGTTGCTCAAGAACCAGCGCGCGCGGACGATCCGGGCCGAGTTCCTGTTTTTTCCGGTCCTTTGGCGCATTATTCTCGTGCGACCAGCCATGGACCGCCACAGAGACCCAACGTTCGCTTTCGAGGCGTTTGACCAACGGTTCCCCCGTATGCGCGGGAATCACGGCAAGTGTCAGAGGCACTTTGGATTCACCGGCGAGTTGGAGCAGGCGATCCAGCGCGTCTGTTGGCTCGACAGCATCGTCATCCCGCAACCAGAATCGGGCACTGCGATTAGCGTGAATCCAACGTGCAAGCTCGGCTTGCAGGGGCTGCCAGATTGGATCGTCCGTCATTGACTTCCTCCCATTGCATTTTTGAGCAGCGCATCAAGCCGTCCTGCGGCAACCTCCAGCGATCTCTCCTGCAACACAAAACGGCGCGCCGCTGTGCCCATTGATAACCGAAGATCGCTATCGTCGAGCAGGCTGGCGATAGCGTCAGCATAGGCCTGCGCATCATTTTCGTGCGTGAGGAAACCCGTCACACCATCATGAACCACTTCCGGCACACCCGCTGTCGCCTGTGCAACCACGGGCAAACCTGCCGCCTGCGCCTCCAGATAAGCGATCCCATAGGCTTCGCCGCAACCGGGCCAGACATAGATTCCACCTTCTTCCAACAACGCGGCAACCTCTTGCGCGTTCCGTTGGCCCAACCAGCTTATTCGCTCGCCAAATGCTGAAAACAGGGCTTTCACTTCGTTCTCGACCGGTCCGTCGCCGACAATAGTCAGCGTCCATTCGCGGTCACCGATCAGGGACAAAGATCTCGCCAGCATCTCATAGCTGTGCAGCTTGTCGCCGGGCCGCATCATCGCCACTGTCACAAGCCTATGCGGATGAGCCGCAACCGGCCCACTGCGAAAGGGATCAACATCGATAAACGGCTTCAGCCTTGCAAGTCGTGCACCTGGAATGTTCGCGGCAAGACCGTTCATATCCCGTTGCGTAAAACAGAGATTAACCGAGGCACCACGCACCGCTTCAGCCACCAATATCTGCGTCTCGGCCCAACCGGTGGCATTACGGCGCGGCGAATAGGATGCTTCCGCCGTGACATAGGGAATATCCAAAGCGATCGACAGAGCGGGACCGATCAGATCAGGCGCCTTGTAATAGGGATGGTAGCAGAACCAGAGATCGGGTTTTGCATCTGCGCCCCATAGACCCGAGAGACGTTCAATCTCCCTTTGCGCACTGGCCGCGATACGTTGCCGGTCTTCAAAAATGGGTAACTTCGAAAAACTGCGGAGCCCGGAAACCACCTCCACGCTATGGCCAGCCTTCTGAAGCGCAGCAATCAGCAAGCGGGCCATTTGCCGGTCACCCGAGGGAACCGGATGACTGGGTGATTTCAAGGGAGCATAAAACGCGACCTGCATGCGCAAGCGATCCAGTATTTCACAATCGTTTCAACCATTTCGGCGAATATCGGCCGATTCCTTCAAATCTATAGCCGGTTCAGGCCTCCTGACACTAACAATCTTTTGATCGCCATCACGCAACCGTTTGTCAAAAAGCCATCATTGCGCTTGAACGCACGCCTATGGCTCGCCAAATCAGGTGGGCTCGCATAAGCTTCCAATGAAGTGCGAAGGACGTCATATCAGGCAAGGCGCGGGGGATTGATTCGGCATTTATGACAATAGTGGCTACAGCACCCATGCTTTCCGAGCGGTCCTTGCGCAGGGCACGACTGGCATCAGGCCTGATCATGCTCACATTCCTGACGTTGCATCTGGCAAACCATTCCCTCAATCTCATTTCACTTTCTGCCGCTGAAGAGGGCCGCCGCTGGTTTCTGTTCATCTGGCGCAATCCCGTTGGTACCGTGATCTTTTACGGAGCAGCGATCACCCATGTCATTCTGGTCATGCGATCGCTTTATATGCGCCGTACACTTTATATGCCTCTTGGCGAGGCCCTGCAGATTATCCTTGGACTGCTGATACCCGTTCTGATCATCGAGCACGTGGTCGGTACACGCATCCGCTACGAGATATCCAACTACTATGACAGCTACGAGGCTGTCATACGGGGGTTCTGGATCACCTCGCCTTTCAATGGCATCAAACAAACGGTCGCGCTGATTGTCATCTGGTGTCACGGCTGCATTGGCGTGCATTTCTGGCTGCGTTACAGGCAATGGTATCAGCAGGCGGCTCCCGTGCTGCTGACCGTTGCCATACTCCTGCCGGTTCTTGCACTGCTTGGTTTTGCCAATACGGGTCGAACGATCGCCAATATGTCGCCCGCTTCCGGTTACGGCGAATATCCCTCGTCCGGCTATCAGGGCCATAAGAATTACAATTCCACCCGCTACACCTCCCCTGCCGAACGCACCGAGGTCAAGGAGGACGAATTCCTCATCAAAACCGGGCTTTATGGCGCTTTCGCCGGCGGTCTCGCGCTCGTTCTTGCCATGCGCGTTTATCGGCGCTGGCGCGAGCGGGCCAGCCAGATCCAAATCCGCTACGCCGATGGCCAAAGCGTCCGGGTACCCCTCGGCTTCAGCGTCCTCGAGGCAAGCCGGCTTGGCGGCATACCGCATTACGCTGTGTGCGGCGGCAAGGGCCGGTGTTCAACGTGCCGTGTCCAGGTTCTGGAGGGGGCTGAAACACTGCCGCCGCCGCAGCCCATCGAACAGGCGACCCTGACCCGTATCGGCGCCGATCACGGCGTCCGGCTCGCCTGTCAGTTGCATCCGACGAGCGATATCAGTGTTGTTCCGCTTCTTGTCCCAAGTCTTGAAAGCATTGTTCCAACGGGTAGCCAGCAGGCAAGTCCAGGGCGTGAGCGCGAAATCGCGATCCTGTTCTGCGATATCCGCAGCTTCACCATGCTCACCGAGGCGCGATTGCCTTATGACATCGTTTTTCTGCTCAACCGGTACTTCGCCATTGTCGGTCAAGCTGTAGAGCGCTCCGGCGGCCGCCTCGACAAATTCATTGGCGACGGTGCAATGGCACTGTTCGGACTGAACAGCTCTGCAGCGGACGCCTGCAGCAATGCGCTGAAAGCGGCAACGATCATCGTCAAGGAAATCGAGCGGCTCAACGGTGAACTTGCTGGCGAACTCAGTATTCCCTTGCGCGTGGCCATCGGTATTCATACCGGCCCGGCTATCGTTGGAGCCATGGGCTATGGCGCGGTTAAAAGCCTGACCGCAATTGGCGATACGGTCAACGTGGCCAGTCGGCTGGAAACTGTCGCCAAGGAATTCGATGTGACACTCGTCGTTTCAGAGCCGGTAATCACCTTGGCGGGTTCCGATACGACTGGCCTCGACGTGCGTGAGGTGGCTATCCGCGGACGGGCCCTGCCCCTTCGCGTTTATATCGTTCCACAGGAAAGCAGCGTTCGCTTCGTGTGACGTAGCCTGATATTCTGTTCGCGGAGAGTTGCAGTATATTATAAGCACGGGGCGGACGGTGATAAACATCAAGGCATGGCGGCGAGGCTTCCAGAAAGCCAGAAACCGCGCGGCAGGACATTTTTTCGACACACGCTATGGCCGTGAACTGATGATCAGCGCGATGGATCCGCGGGTGCTGACCATGACGGTCAACTGCGGTGATCACGTCATGACTTTCTCACCGAGCGACTATATTGGCAGGAAAATCTTCCGCAAAGGGCATTTCGAGCGGCATCATGTCAGCCGGTTGCTGTCTGTCCTCAAAGACATGCAGCTTTTGCCGGAAGGCACTACCCTGCTTGAACTTGGCGGCAATATCGGCACGCAAACCGTATACTTCAGTCTGAGCAGATCCTTCGCGCGTATCATCAGTGTTGAACCGGATCCGCGCAATTTCGAGTTGTTAAAGTCGAACATTGCCCAGAATTCAATCGAAGACCGGGTGACGCTGGTCAATTGCGCTGCAGGCGATCACGACGGAGAAATCGACTTCTTCCAGCATTCCAGCAACCATGGAAAGAGCAGCACGAACCGCCAGAGCAAATCAGACACCAGGATCGTCGTACCGGTTCGCCGGGTCGACGGCATCCTTGATGAAGCCGCTGTTCCACCGAATCAGGTCGGCCTGATATGGATGGACATCGAAGGCCATGAGCCCATCGCTTGCCGTTCGATGGAAGTCCTGCTTTCCCGCAGAGTGCCGCTGTATCTCGAGTTTTCACCGAATTTTTATGGGCCAGACCAGGCGGCAGCGTTCGTCAGATACCTGACGGGTTTTTATGATGACTGTCTCGTTTTTCACCACGGCAAACCCTTGGCGATGAAAGTCAGGGCTCTGCCGATCGATCAGGGCCAGTTCGACGTGCTGCTTTTCGGATAATTACCTGCGGCGATACAGAAAATAGCGACCCGGTTTGACGCTGTGTGGCAGAGGCAGGAGTTCGAGTTCCGGGTGATCAAGCGCCAGACCGCTGGCAACGATGCCGTGAGGGACCAGCAGATCGGCCGCAAGTTGAGGCAACCATGTAAGCGTAACGGCATCCTGATCCGGATAGCCCGTACCGATATCAGCATGGACCAGAGCCGCGTTGATTCCGGCAAAACTTTGCGCCGTCTCCTTGATCTCTCCGATCACCATGTTTTCAGGATCCGGCGTGGAACTCTTATAGGCGTGGGAGGCTCGATCAAACGCGATGATACGCCGGTCAGGGAACCGCTCGCGCAGATGGTCATAGGTGCGGCCGTTACCCAACCCGAGCTCGAGCACGGGGCCCGGCAATTCCCTCACGGTGTTTGAGATATGATTGAGGATATCACGCTGGGCCGTCATGCGGCGGATAAAGCTATCGAGGCGGCTCATGATGATCGGGTATCCATATTGTCAATTTTATGCCAGCCCGGCTTATCAGCCCGTGTGAACCGGGTCGACCACCGGCATGGGTCTATCCGGTAGATTCTTTTTGATCAGACACGGGGGAACCCTTGTTTTCCTGCTGTTTTAAACCGCCTTTCCGGCTCTGTTACAAATCGTGTTTTCTTTAACTTGACTCTTTTTCTCATGTTCTTGTATAGCTGCACACGCGACAGTTGTTGAGCCATGATTATTTCAAATTTTGAAATAATCATGGCAACACTACATGCTGACTCGAATGCCAATACGACAACTTCTTAAAAAGAATAAAGATCATGTCAAAAGAACAATATCTTCATGATGAAAATGTTCTTGTAGATGCACTGATTAAATATAAAAATAAGCTATTGGTTATTGCTGAAAGCGTACTTCATTCGCATGCTCAAGCGGAAGATATATTTCACGATGCGATCGTTAAAGCTTGCACCATGCAGACGAGTTGCATTCATTGTCCAGTCGGATACGCCTGCCGTATGGTGTATAATCTTGCACTGGATGAAGCGCGAAAGCGGCAATACGAGAAGAACAATCTGATGCCTATGGACGGCGTGGATTCAGTGCCGGCGCCTTGCGTAAACGCTCTCGACTGCATGGTTATGACCGAGGCATTGAACAAGGTTTTGGCATCACTGAAGGAACTGCCGAAGCGCACCCATGACGCATTCATCCGCCATCGAATCGAAGGCGTTCCGCAGAAGGATATTGCGGAAGAGCTCGGCGTTTCACGCACCCTTGTCAATTTCATGATCAAGGATGCGCACCGCTATTGCGAGCAATCCCTCAAAGCGGCTTAGCAGCCCTGCGCGGCCGTATAAGCAACAGCGCAAACACCGGCCCACCCAGGAGGGTAGCAATCAATCCCGTTGGCAATTGCCACGGGAAATACGCCGTACGGCCGATGAAATCCGCGACGGCCATCAGCAGTGCACCGAACAGGGCTGTTCCGAGAAGATGTGGAAAACCGCGTGTCAGGCCCAGACGCTGGGCCAGATGCGGCGCCATCAGGCCGACAAAGCTCAATGGTCCGACGACAAGCGTGGCAATGGCGGTAAGCAAGGCTGAAAAACCAAGAATGAGTATCCGGAATGTCCGGACATTGACCCCGTGCGAATGCGCCGACATTTCACCCAGAGCGAAGTGTTGCAATGGACGAAGGAAAACGGAAACCGCGATCATGGCAATGACAGCGCATACAAGCGAGATAACAGCAGCAGAGCTGGTAACACTGTAGGTAGAGCCGGTCATCCAGCTGATCAATGACATCGCTCGCGGGTCACCGGACGCAAGAATGACGGAAACGAGCGCCGTCAGAAAGGCGCTCAACGAGACGCCGATAATGAGAAACTGGTTGCCCGACTGTGCCTTGTGCCAGCTCATGGCAAACAGCGCCGCGAGTACCGCTGCTGCCCCGAGAAAGCCGCCAAGCAACCGGTGACCGTAGTCAGGCTGTGCAACAACAAACAGGACGCAAAGCAAACCAAAGGCCGTACCAGCACTGACGCCAAGCACTTCAGGGCTCGCCATGGAATTTCCGGTCAGGCGCTGCAGTAGGCTGCCGGCAAGAGCAAGCATCATGCCCGCCGAAATTGCCGCAACCAATCTCGGCAATCGCCACTGCAACAAGGACTCCAGCATTTTGCCGGTGTGAATTGTCCAGGATGAATCAACGCCCCTGCCAACGAAGATCGCAGCAACGCAAGCACATATCAGGAGTACAGCAAGCATGGTCAGCAGCAATTGCGGGTGCCGGCTTTTTCGGATGGCCGGAGCAGCGGTCGTCGGCTGTCCAACGGACTTGCGGCGCAACATGACGATCAACAAGGCAGGCACGCCGATCAGCGCGGTCACAGCACCAGTCGGGAGCACGATACCGGTGACCGTCGATTGCAATTGCAGGATCTGATCGATCAGAACAAGAAGTCCGGCACCAACAAGCGGCGCTGTAATCAGCCGGTCCTTGATACGTCGCGCGCCGATTGCGCGGGCAATGGCAGGTGAAGCAAGCCCCAGAAAGCCAATAATACCCACAACACTCACCGTAAACGTCGTCAACGCAACGGCAACCGCGAGGGTGAGAGCTCTGGTGGTGTGAAGCTTCATGCCCAGCCCCTTTGCCGCATCGCCCAGGGTCAGCACATTCAACTGCCGCGCCAACAGAAATGCAAACGCTGTAAAAACAGCGATCTTCGGCAAGAGCGCACTCACATCGCGCCAATCATTCTGGTTCAGGGACCCGCCTCCCCAGACAAACAGGCCTGCGAGATAATGATCATTCATCAACACCAGAATGGTCACGATGGCTGTGCAATAAAGCCCCATCACAAGCCCCGTCAGGATGACGGTGACGGGCTGAAACTGGAAGCGCCACGCCACGGCAAAAACAATGGCCATGGCCGCGAAACCGCCAATGGCGGTGGTCAAGTCACGATTCCAGCCGAGGAGTGCCGGAAACCACAGGATTGCGATACCAAGTGCCAGTTGAGCTCCGGCTTCAACGCCCAATGTCGAGGGCGACGCCAGCGGATTGCGCAACACGTGCTGGAACAGTGTGCCGGAAAGTCCCAGCGCAAAGCCGCAGACAGCAGACATGGCAAGGCGCGGCAACAGGCTGTAATGCAGGAGGACAGCCTCCCCGTCGCTCGCCGATGGCGGCAGAAAAACCGCCTGAATGCCGAGCCTGGTGATCATCGGCCAAAGATTGATAGCCGCCACGCCAAGTCCGAATAGCCAAAGGACGCCGGTCCAGACCAGGCGTTGCGATGAGGATGTACGCAGCATCTAGACTTTTACCTCCGCCAGAAGACGGGCGAAGCGGGAGACAGATGGCAATGCGCCGAACATCAGCACGCTCGCCATACGCTGGGCATGCCCTTTCTGGACAAAGGGCATGGCCTGCCACAAAGGACTTCCCGCCAATCCGGCAAGAACATCCGGCGGAACGGGATCCATGTAGAAGACCCTGTTGTCACCAATGGAGATCAGATCGGCAAGTCCGGCATCGCCGAAACCCCATTCATTGGTTCGTTTCGTCCAGGCATTTTGCAGTTCGAGCCGGTCGAGAACGTCCTGAAAGATACCGCCGGGACCGTAAACACGGAGATTGCGCGCATCCAGAAACGTGATGATGGCGAGTTTCTGTTCGGCAAGACGGCGTGTCGCTTTCTTCGCCGCTTGCAGGTCCCGCTCCGTACGGTCAATCAGATCCTGCGCCTGCTGCGGCCGTCCCACGAGTTGACCGAGCTCCTGCGTCGCGCGCACGATATGCGGATAGGGCGAAGACCCAAGCGCGTGGATAGGAAAAGATTTGACTGGCGCTATTTTTTCCAGCTGTGGCCTGATCCATTCAAGATAGGGTGTCGAGATGATGAGATCGGGCTGCAGCAATTGCAGCATTTCCATATTGATCTCATAGCTGGAACCGACATTGGCAATGCCTGGCGGCAACGGTGGCTCCATGACCCAGTCGTACCAGCCTTGCGTGTCGACCAGACCCGCGGGCGGAGTACCGAATTCAATCAGTGTCTGCGCCAGTCCGTAGTCGAGTGACACCACGCGCGGCCCTGCAGCCCTGCCCGGACGCGCGGACACCAACGAAGCGAGCGCGGCGGTTGAGCCAAATAGAAAATCACGGCGACACAGCGCTGCCATTACCAGAATCCCGATCCTTAGAGAACGTAGCTGATGGGCGATTGTGTTTCCGGATGCCGGAAAATACCCATGCGAACTCCGTAAATGGCATTGAGCTTGTCAGCCGTGATCAGCGCGTCGGTTGCATCATGGGCCACAAGCTTGCCACCCGAAAGGGCAATCAGCCTGTCGCAATAGCGTGCAGCCATGTTGATATCGTGCAGGACAATCAGAACTGAGCGATTGTGCTCGTGTGCCAGCGTCTGGATGAGGCTCATCACCTCTATTTGATGATTGATATCAAGCGCCGAGATCGGCTCGTCAAGCAGAAGACATTCCGTGTCCTGCGCGATGAGCATGGCGAGGAAGGCGCGCTGGCGCTCGCCGCCGGACAAGGTATCGACGATGCGATCGGCAAAGGGTGTCAGACCTGTCAGTTCCAGAGCCTCGGACACTTTGGTGCGGTCGGTCAAGGAAAACCGACCAAGTGCCCCGTGCCACGGATAGCGGCCGAGCGACACCACTTCCCTGACAGTCATGCCGTCCGTGTCAGGCGTCTGTTGCGGCAGATAGGCAACCTTCCTGGCGTAGTCCTTTGGCCGGAATGATCCGAGCGGCTGGCCGTGATATTCGGCCTGGCCGTGCGTGGGCGCCTGAAAACGGGCGAGGATTTTCAGGAGCGTCGATTTCCCCGAACCGTTATGGCCGAGAATACCGACGACCTCGCCTTTCGGAACATCCAGTGTCAGCGGATGAAGCAGCGTTCTTCCATCAATGTCAAAACCGACTCCGCTAAGTGAAAAAGACGTTCCGTTCATTTTGTACCTGACCTTAAAATTTCGCTGAAAGTACGCCCTTGATAACCCGGCCTTCGCCATAAATGCACATAGGATCGCCAGCGGCATCCGCCGAACAGTTGCCATAGTAAGTCTTGTCGAAAAGATTGCTCGCCTTTAGCGTTCCTTTCCACCCATTCTTCTCATAGCTCAGTTCGGCGTCGACAAGTGTATAGGCATCAATATTGATCTTGTTGGCATTGTCACCAAAACTGCTGCCGACATAGCGAACACCTGCGCCAACATTCAAGCCTTGCAGCACCCCAGTGTCGAAATTATACTTTGCCCACAAAGACGCCTGATGTTCGGGAACCAGAGAAGGGCGGTTGCCCTGCTCACCAGCCGTGTTGCTCGATGTAATTTCCGCATCAAGATAGGTGTAGCTTCCCGTCAGACTTACTCCGTGAAAAAGATTGACGACGCTTTCAAGCTCGAAGCCGCGATGGCGGATTTCACCAGTCTGTATTGTGTTCGTAGGATCTGCGAGATCCGGCGTCGTAACGTTCGTCTTGGTGATCTGGAATACCGAAGCCGTGACAGTACCAGGGAAGAAGTCCGGCTCATATTTTACGCCAGCTTCATATTGGGTTCCCTTTGTCGGACTGAATGTCTGACCGCTCGCATCGACGCCAATATTCGTTTTAAAAGATTCAGAATAACTGACATACGGCGTCAAGCCATTATCAAAGAGATAGCCAAGTCCAGCCTGCCATGTGAACGCCTGATCCGACTGGTCTGAGCTACTGGCGGGATCGAGCCGATTGTTTGTCTTGTTGTCAATCCAGGCTTGGCGCCCACCCAAAGTGACTACCCAGTGATCATCAATCTTGGCGTGGGTCTGCGCATAAAGGCCCACTTGGCTGATTGTCTGTCTCAGATCCTCGTAGATTGGTGGATTGGCAATATCGAGACCGTAAATGGGATTCAGGATATCAAGGTTTGGGCCATTGCCGAAACCTTTCTGTCCGTCGAGCGTGTAACGATTGTAATCAAGTCCAAAGAGCAGCGTATTCTTGATACGCTCTGACTCATAAGTATACTCGGCATTGTTGTCGACGCTAAAGGCCGATGCCTTCTGATCCACCGTAAAAGCAGTACGCGGCATAGTCCGATCATCTATCATGCTATTGCTGTAATAGAGATGACGATAGTCGGTATCCTCAGCCGAATAACGGAGCTTCTGACGGATTTTCCATGCTTCGTTGAACGTATGTTCGAAATCATAACCGATCGAGCCATGATTGGCGTGAAACCGGTCGAAATTCGGATCGGCGGTTGTAAAGCTGCGGGAAAGCTGCCCATAGGACGCCGGATATTGAACGCCAGCGAGAGGCAAGAAGTAATTGGGTGTCAGCTTATCCCACTGATAGTTTGCAAGAACTGTCAAAGAGGTATCAGCGCTCGGTGACCATGTTATGGCTGGCGCAATGAAGACGCGATCATTCTCGGAAAAATCCTTTTCCTGTTGGCCATCACGGAACAGACCGGTCAAACGATATGTCCAGATGCCGTCCTTATCCAACGGACCGCCCGCGTCGAGGCCGACTTCATAGCTGTTGAATGTTCCATAGCTGGCATAAGCACTGTAAAGTGGGTCTTTTGTCGGACGCTTGGTCACCGCGTTGATAATGCCGCCTACTTCGTTTTCACCATAGAGAACGGACGCAGGGCCCTTCAACACTTCAACACGCTCCAGCCCATAGGGCTCGATCTTGAAGCCGGAAAAATCGAGTGTCTTTTGTGGCAGCCCGTCACGGAACATGGAATTGGAACCCGCATCAAAGCCGCGGATATTGACCTGAGTGAATCGATCATCCACCCCCCAAGGCGACGCTGTCACGCCAGCTGTATACGCCAACGTATCCTCAATACGCTGGTTGGAGCGGTCATCCATCTGTTCGCGTGTGATAACGGATATGGATTGCGGGATCTCGCGTAACGGCGTGCTGGTTTTCGTGCCTGTCGTTGTATTCTTGGCAAGATATCCATTACCGGGGCCGGTGGCATCATCATTGCTGTTGATGATGATCGGGTTGAGTTCAATGGTGGGCGCCTGCTGCGCCCCTGCAACACCAGCGGTCATGAGCGTTGCCAGAGATGTCGTGATCAGCAGATGTCCATAAAAGCGCTTGCCGCTCCCCGCAGAATTGACCCCGTTCGAAACCACTGCCCCGCAACCCCGCATGACCACACCCCTGTTAAAACCCTGAGACTATTTGATATTTAATATGAGTGTTACCCTCACATTCAAAACATGACTACATTTGTCATCTTAGTGAAGTCAAGGCGCGCCCGACGAAATGTCCGCCTTTTTCCCGCGCCTTGATCAACTTTGTGCTGTGTGTGTCGTGTCTACAACTTGGCCACGTGAAGGGCCTGCTGGATGTCGTTCCAGATGACTTCAGGCTCCTCGAGACCGACGGCGAAACGGATCGTCTGGGGATTGACACCAAACCGCACGAAGGAGGTCATGCGATCAGGGATCTGCAAAGCGGCCTTGGCCGGCACTACGAGCGTTTCCGGCCCTCCCCAACTGACGCCGAGACGGATATGGCGCAACGCATTGACGAAACGCGCGACGTCGATATCGGGGCTCAGGTCGAAGGCAAACAGGCCGGAGAATCCCGTCAAGGTCTTCTTTCCCGGATGATCCGAGAAGGCCGGATGACGGACAAGCGCGATATCGTCGTGCTGCTGCAGATGCTTGGCCAGCACGAGCCCGTTGTGCATATGCTCTTTCAGCCGCACCTTCAGAGTCCGCATGCCGCGCAACAACAGCCAGGCCTCGAAAGGCGAGAGCTTTGCACCTATATAGGGATAGGTTGAGCTGTTGATCTTGGCGATCAGATCACGTGGCCCGACGACAACGCCAGCCACTGTATCGCTGTGACCGCCCAGATATTTCGAAGCCGCATGGATGACAATATCGACACCATGCTGGATGGGCTTCTGAAAGAGCGGCGTCGCCCAGGAATTATCGATGACCGTTGTCACCCCATATTCCTTGGCCATCGTCGTCAAGGCTTCGATATCCTGCAATTCGAAAACCATGGATGTCGGGTTTTCCAGATAGAGCAGTTTCGCACCGGGCAGGGCCGCGCGCACTTCGTCATGATTGGATGGATCGACGAAATCCACAGTCACACCAAACCGGGCAAGCAATTTCACGAACAGTCGGTAAATATCATTATAGAGATGCTGAACGGCAACCACGCGGTCGCCGGCTTCAACGAGGCTCAGAATTGTTGCGGTAATCGCGGCAGTACCACTGGAGAAGCCGCGACCGTCTTCCGCACCTTCAAGACGGGCTGTCAGCAGCTCGAACTCGCGCACGGTCGGATTGTCACCGCGTGAATAGATGTAATTGCGCGAACGACCGGCAAAGACATCTTCCATCGCTTCATAGGTGTCATAGGTAAAGAGCGACGTCTGGAAGATTGGCGGTGAGACGGCGTTGAAAGCTGCCATTTCGACCGGCGAGAACAGGTCATCAGGCATTTCCATTGGATCGAATTCATGGGGTGGCATGGATTTGTTCATGATGCCCTCTCAGACACGGTGTTGTTGCAGGTTGCGATGGGAAGATGAGATGTGGCGGTTTGGCTGCGCAGTTGGCGCGGTTCAACGGCTGCCTTCATGGCGCTGGGACCCAGAGCCTGTCATCGAAAAAGCGTTCGCGCAGCAGCATGACAAGCATGGCGCGCTTATGCGGAAAATCGAAGTGCTTCACTTTGGAAAACCCGGAGCGGTCGAGATTGCGGATCTGCTGCTCATGACTGGCGCGCGGCTCACCCACAATACGCTGCGTACGCGGGTCATCGAGAAACATGAAATGCATCAGCGAGGGCAGCCAAGCGGTGATCCATTGCTTGCCGCGATAGGCAGGTTCGCCGATCGCCACATGCCAACCACGGTCGTAATCCTGCGCGTCGTAATAGGGTCCGAGGCGGTTTTCCTTGGCCCAATAGACCTCGAAATAACCGAATGGCACACCATTGAAACAGCCGATCAGGGCAAGGATATGCGGATCCTGCAGCCGGTCCTCGAGAATGGCGGCGTGTTTTTCCCTGTCCCCACCGTCTTCCCAAATCACGTTGACCTGCTCGTCATTCATCCAACGGTGGAAGTGATCAAGATCCACCTGCGGGTCAGCAGCGCGGAACGAAAGGGTTTGGTCAAGCCAGGGGATATAACGTTCGTAGACTGTACCGACTGGCTTGCGTGACCGCTTGGGATGATACTGACCATTGGTCAGGGTATGCACCTGCGGGTGCGGGTAGGCAGGATTTGCGACCCACGGCATCGGCCACTGCCAGAATTCCCTGACATCAACCGTCAACGTGTTGCCGGCGCGTAAACCAAGTGGAAAATCCGACGGCTGCACATTGTCGACTTCAACCAGGTTGATCGTCCGCGACTGCGCCGAAAGGAACTCGATGGCTGATGCCAGAACAGGAACGGTTTCATCCACATTCAGATCAGGCAACCGAACCCGGACGGTGCTGGCCCCAGTTTCAACATCCGCAAGGTAACGCCCCGCTGCGGTCAAAACCAGCAGCTGGCCTGACGTTTTCATTTGCGCAGATTTCAGGAAACACGACAGCCCCGAAGCTGGAAACCGCGAAACATTGGTTTCTTTGGTGATATTGGAAACAAGAGTCATAGCGCACTCCGCAGCCTGTTCACTGGCAAGATTTGACAAGGTGATTTCTACAGAGACGGTCAGCGCGGCTTTCGATTTAGCCAAACTTTGAAAAATTTTTCTTCTGTTCCGCTTAAATCGGATGCGGGCTCATCCGTCTCTTGGTCATGTCTTTATTCTGCAAGGAGCCCGCATGATGTCGAATGCCGAGACGTCGCCAGAGACCTGGAGCATCGTTCGCGATCAGGAACACCGCTATTCTGTCTGGTCCAATGACAAGGCTCTGCCGATCGGCTGGAGCAAGGAAAGTTTCATTGGCACTCGCGAGGAATGCCTTGTCGAAATCAAGAAAATCTGGGTTGACCCGCGGCCGCTCGCCTTGCGGCAGGCGATGGCGTGATTGCCGGCCATTCCTTTCAGACAACAGATCGGTGACAACATGAACAAACTCTTCGCTCAACCCGAGACGAATGAACTCGCTTCGGTGGATGACATCGCCAATAGCGCGATCAACAGCTTTCCGCTGACATTGGCGCAAAAGCGCATCTGGTCGCTGGAGCAGATCGGCAATAGCACGGTGTTTCCCTTTCAGGTGCTTTCCCTGCAATGGGAGCAGCACGTAGCACTTGATCAACTGCATGATGCCTTGGACCGATTGGCACAACGGCACAGTGCCTTGCGCACACGCTTTCGCCGTTTTGCCGGTGGTCGTATTGAGCAGTTCTCTCTTCCGGGCGATGTCCCATCGAATGAAATCGTTGGCAGTGACAGCAATCCCCTGAGTACCGGGGAAGCCGAAACGGAAAAAGCTGGTTTTATCGCCCGCCCCTTTGATCTCCTGAATGGTGTATCCGCCCGCTACCAATTGATCGTTGCCAGCAATGATCAACTGATCTCGACAATTGTTCTGCATCCCATCGTCTGCGATGAGGCCGCGCTTGCCATCCTGCGCAGTGATCTCATCGCGCTGGTCGAGGGCACGGAATTGCTGCCACTCCAAACCGACAGCCTGCAGCGCGGGCTGCACGAAGAAGCGTGGCTCGACACATCGGCATTCACGGCGGCACTCGCCCATTGGCGCGATCTGATCGGCGAAGAATATAACGCGACGACGCTGCCGACCCGCTTTAACGCGAGCGGATATGCCGGTACCAGACGCAAACACGTGCCGTTCACCGTGGCTGCCAATCTTTGGAACCGCGTCAATACTTATGCCCAATCGAAGGGTCTGAAAGCCGAGCTGCTGCTCTCAGCTGCTTTCGCCATTCTTCTGGCGCGCTACAGCGGCACATATTCCTTGCAATACGGCACATTGCTCACGGCCCGCAATGCGGCTGAGCAACTGACGATTGCCCGTACGGAGCAGATTATTCCACTCAAATTGGAGTTGACATCGCGGGCCGCCGTTCTCGACGTTTGTGCCGCGCTCATTTCTGCAGTGGCAGCTGGAGCCGACAATCTTGTTCCATTCGAACGCCTGGTTCAGGAAATCCAGACGCACGAGGAACGGGAACAGGACGCCATCGTCAAATCCCTGTTCGAGTTCCGCCACCCAACATCACATTCCGTGCTGGCCGGCGACCACGCACCCTTTGTTGCTCCACGTTCGGATGCGGAACTCGCGCTGGTTTTGACCCCGAATGCGGACGGCGGACTTGCAGGTCTGTTCGACTATGCCGAAGACATCTATGAACCTGCATTGATCCAGCGCGCCGCCATCCACTTCACACGGATCTTGTCCCAGGGAATTGCCGGAGAACAGATCCGCATCAAGGATCTCGAGCTTATCGCCGACGATGAACTTGATATCCTCTCAGCCCCCTATGAGGACGAAGGCGTCAATGACGACAGGGCGGTGCATGAACACATCGCCGCCCATGCGCAGCGGACACCTGACAAGACAGCTATCATCTTTGCCGATGAGGTCTGGAGCCACAGCAAGCTTGACCGCAGCGCCAACCAGCTTGCCCACCGCCTGATCAGACTTGGCGTGGGTGCAGACGTCAGCGTGGCGATCGCCGTCAAACGCTCTCCCGAGGCTATCGTCGGCATTCTCGCCACGCTCAAAGCAGGCGGTGCCTATATTCCGGTCGAGCCGGATCATCCGACCAGCCGCAACCACCATATCCTCCGCGATGGCGGCGTGAAGGTTATCCTGACGCACAGCTGGCTGCTTGACCGCATTCCGGAAGGTCTTGATGCGGTCATTCTGGAACTTGACAAGCTCGACCTGTCGGAGGAGCCAGACAGCGTTCCTGCGGTCAAGGTCCACAAGGACCAGCTTGCCTACATCATGTACACATCGGGCTCGACCGGACTGCCCAAGGGCGTTGCTGTCGAGCATGGGCCTTTGACCCATCACATGCAGAACACCTCGCGCGTCTACGGCATGAGCGCGGAATCGCGCGAGCTGCCATTCCTGCCTTTCAGCTCCGACGGCGGTCACGAGCGCTGGATGAATCCCCTGATGGAAGGCGGCAGCATCATTCTGCCGGACCAGCCCCTGTGGACCCCTGAAGAAACACTGACCGCCATGCGCAAGCATGGCGCCAACAATGCCAGCATTCCGACAACCTATCTGCAGCAATTGGCCGAGTGGGCTGACCTGACCGACAGCGCACCACCGATGCGGCTCTATTCCTTCGGTGGAGAGGGTCTTGCCCAGCAGACATTCGATCTTCTCTCCACAGCATTGAAGTCCGAATGGCTGATCAATGGCTACGGCCCCACCGAAACCATCATGACCCCGATGGTCTGGAAGGTGCGCGCTGGAGAGAAATTTGAAGGCACCTACGCACCGATCGGCCGTGCGGTCGGAAATCGCCGCGTCTACGTCCTTGATCCGGACCTCAATCCCTGCCCCGTCGGTGTGACGGGCGAACTTTACATCGCCGGTGAAGGCATGGCGCGCGGCTATATCGGCAAAGCCGATACGACAGCCGACCGATTCATTCCCGACCCGTTTTCCAAGGAGGGCGGGCGTCTTTATCGCTCCGGCGACCTGACGCGCTGGCGGGAAGACGGCACGGTCGAATTCGTGGGCCGTGTTGACCATCAGGTCAAGCTGCGCGGCTACCGCATCGAGCTTGGCGAAATTGAAGCTGCCCTGCTCCAGCTTGACGGCGTTGGCGAGGCTCTCGTCGTCCTGCGGGATGATGAAGCCACGAGGCAGAAGATGCTGGTGGCCTACGTCGTACCGAAACAGGGCGTTGACCTGGATGTGACGGAGATGCACTCGGCGCTGGAGCGCCTGCTTCCGGCCTACATGGTGCCGTCGGCCATTGTCCCGCTCAAGGCGATGCCGATCAATCCCAACAGCAAGCTCGACCGCTTCGCTCTGCCCGCACCAACGCCGCTGAAGCGGAACATTGTCGAGCCGGAAAATGCGATCGAGGAGGAAATCCGCGATATCTGGCAGGATATCCTGAAAACCAGTCAGATCAGCGTCGAGGACAATTTCTTCGCCATCGGTGGCAATTCTCTCGGAGCTATCCGCATTCTCACCGCCCTGCGGCAACGCAAGCCGCAGAACAGGACGACGATTGCCGATCTGTTCAACAATCCGACGATCCGCTCGTTCGCAGAGGTCGTTGAAAACGGCAATAGCGAGGCGGGCAGCGAAGTGATCGTGCTGCGGGCATCGGGAACCAAACCCGTTCTCTATTGCTTCCCCGGCCTTCTCGTCAGCACCCGTGAATATGTCAAACTCGTCGACTATCTCGGCGCAGATCAGCCCGCCACCGGCTTCATCTGCTATTCGCTCTCCGAACAGAAGGAGATCGGGTCATCCGTCGACGATATCATTCAGGGTTATGTGGATTACATCCGCCGCGAAAGCAAAGGCCAGCCTTGCTATTTCCTCGGCTGGTCGTGGGGTGGTCTGCTTGCCTATGAAACCGCGCGCAAGCTCGGCGACGAGATCGATCTGCGTCTGATCACCATGGTCGACGTTTGCGATCTCGGTACGGAATTTGCGATCGGCGCCAAGCCTCGCTTCAAGCCGGGCGAACGCGATCAGTTGCATGCAACCGTGCAGGAATGGCTGTCCCGCACCGCCATGCGGGCCGAATGGGATCGCCTGCTCAATGTCATGGACGAAGATACCTACGAGCAGTTCCTGCGCTTTGTCGGCGACGAGAAAGACGAGCTGCCGACAGACGGTCCGGATATCAGCAGCCGCGAACACACATTCTGGATCCTGATCGACAACGCCCTGATATTCAGGCGTCACGAACTGAAGCCGCATGACGTGCCGATCCATTCCTGGGCGGCCGACGACAGCCTGAATCGGGGTCTCAACCTGATCGACTGGCGGCGCTACTCACCCCGAGCAAATCCGGCGGAAATTATCTCTGGCACCAACCATCTGCACGTAATCGGATCACAGGCATTCCACAGCCGTCTCTCCCACCGGCTGGACGAGGCCCGATAGGGCCTTTTGGAATCAAGATCACGGAAAGGAATTCTGATGACTGCCATGTTTGCGAACAATGATCATATGCGCCAGCCAAACGAGACTCTCGATCTGGCGGGTATCGGTGTCGGACCTTCCAACCTGAGCCTTGCTGCCCTGCTCGACAGCGTCGGCGACCTCAAGGCACATTTCTACGAGCGGCGGGCAGGTTTTGACTGGCACCCGGGCATGATGCTCCCGGATGTCGAACTGCAATCGTCCTATCTGAAGGATCTTGTCACGCCTGTGATGCCGACCAGTCCCTGGTCGTTCGTATCCTATCTCGTGGCTCACAAACGTCTTTATGCGTTTCTCAATGCTCAGTACGATGCGGTACCCCGACGAGAGTTCGCGCAATATCTCGCGTGGGTGGCCGGACAACTCGACAATCTCTCGTTTGATGCCACCGTCCGTGAGGTCAAGCATGACAAAGACCGGTTCATGGTGCAGTTCGACAACGGTAGCGTGGCGGCGAAAAACATTGTGCTGGGAACTGGCACCAGCCCGTTTGTGCCATCATGGGCAACGCCGTTCCTCGGAGATCGCTGCTTCCACAATTCCGAAGCCAAGTTCCGCCTGCCGGACCTCAATGTCTCACGTGTCGCCATTATCGGCGGGGGTCAGAGCGGTGGCGAAGTGGTTGAAGCCCTGCTCAATGCAAAGGCCGGATTGAAGGAACTCAACTGGTTCAGCCGACGTCACAATTTCGAACCGATCAACGATACGGCCTTCTCCAATCAGGTGTTCTCTCCGGAATATGTCTATGCGTACCTCAACCTCAACAATGATCAGAAGCTGGAGGCACTCAAAGCCTCGATCCTGACCAGCGACGGCCTTTCGCTGTCAACAATCAATTCGATCTACCGCCGGCTCTACAGCCTGCGTTACCTCGAAGGCCGGGACATCGAAGCGAAACTCTCTCCCAACCGCGACGTGATCCAGGTGGAGGCCGACAAGGACGGTTATCGCCTGATTGTGCGCAACCGCTTTGACGGCGGCGTCGAGGTTGCACACGCCGATGCGATCATTCTCGCCACGGGATATCAGTTCAAGCTGCCCGACGCCCTGTCCGGTTTGCAGGATCGCATCCAGTTCGACCGCAACAGCCGGCCTGCTCTCAATGACGAATATTGCCTTAACTGGAATGGCCCCAAACAGAATCGCATCTTTGCCCAGAATGCCGGCCGCTACAGCCACGGCATTGCCGATTCTCAATTGAGCCTGATGGCATGGCGCAGCGCCCACATCATCAACACACTCACAGGCCACGAGCACTTTGATCTGGAGCCGCACGACTCGCAGGTCAACTGGCTGTCGAGCGGTCACGAGACTCTCGGCCAGTCTATCGCCGTGGACTACTAAAATCAGAAAGCGGAATCGGGCAGGCTGTGCTGGCGGAAAACCAGCCCTGCCCGGTTGGATTGCACTGAAACCGCAATCATGTGACCTTCAGGCGACCGAAACAGGCGGTGGTGCCAGTTGACCCTATCGCATGACAGATCATGTTCCACACGAATTTCCCGGCTTACTGTATCGACCTGTACATTCAGACGATGCGGCTCGACAGTCAGCCCGTGGCCGGTGGCTTTCAAAAAACTCTCTTTCAAAGTCCAGTAGGCGAGCAGTAATGACTGACGCTCGGGGCCACGAAGCATGGAGAGTGTTGCCGATTCGGCGGCCGAACAGATGAGTTGAGACGTCCCGGTCTCGATTGCCGTAGATCGCGTTTCCGCATCCACCCCAACAGCAGAACAGTCGCGGCTAACCCCAAGCACCGCCAGACCATTGGTATTGCTGAGATTGAATGCCAGCGCAGTTTCTCCGACAAGATAGGGCTTGCCGTGCTCTCCGGTAACAATGTTCAAGCCTTCCGCAATTCCTCCGAGATAGGACGACAAGACACTGCGTTGCAGATAACGTCCCGCCATGAAGCCGATAGCATCCGTGTCAAATCGAAAGCTTGCGGCACGGTCCTGTTCCGGCAAAGTGAGTGTCGATTTGACCTTGTTCCAATCGGTTTTGCCTGACCTATAGTCCCACCACCAGATATCAACTGCTGGTTGATGCTCGCCAATCGCTGTTGCGCTGGCTTTGGGCAGGTCCAAGAGAAGACCGTATGGCAGCATCTCGCCTCTGTCCTTCTCTCCGGGGGCATCACACAGTCTGGTGCGGCTTTACAACGGCAAAGGCGGTCTGGATTGCGCGATTAACCGCGACGGGCAGCAAAGACATATGATTTTCGCCCGCGTGGATTTCAAACGCCGTCCGGATTGGCTGGCCGGACAAATTGTTCAGGCGGTTCATGAGTTCGACGGAATAAACATCATTCCGCGTGATCTTCTTCTGCGCCAGCCGATCTGCCTCATCGCGGGCACCACGCTGAAAGGGCGCCAGCTTGTCCGTTTCATACTCTCCACAGGATAGAAAAAGTTCGGCACCCGGCCGCGTGGCATGCATTGCTTCAAATTGGGGAAGAAATGCGTTGATCGCACAATTCTCCCAGTAGATCGATGCGCTTGCCGCAATCCACGTTGTAAAAGCCGAAGGGCGCGTAAACAGGCTGTAGAGAACGAAAAGTCCACCGAAGGAATGACCAAAGATCGCTTGGCGATTGCGATCAATCGGAATATCCGCTTCGATTACCGGTTTGACCTGATCTTCAATGAACGTCAGAAACTCCTCCGAACCGCCGGTCTTTACCTCCGGACTGTTTTCAAAGAAGGGTGGATAGGTCTGACCGGGAGGAGGCCCCAGATCCCATGAGCGGCGTAACGGGTCATAAGCTCCGTCAACCGGGTAACCAATTGTCACAATGACTCCGTAAGTCACATTGGTGCCGCTCGGATAACTCGCCTGCGCTCTCATCGCATCCACAGCCGTGGCGATCACTGCATTTCCATCGGTCATATAGAGAATCGGCCATCCATTCTCTGGCGGCTCTCCACCGGGGCGGTAAACAAATATCCGATAAGTCTGACCATTCTGATTCGAAACCACATCATGAAAGGTGGTGTTGCCGATGGTAGCCGATGATGCGGAGGGGAATGCTGTCATTGTTCCATACTTGCAATACTGAAAGGCGACATTCCTCTGCCGCGACCGGCTTGCGCCGCGCAAACCTGCCATGCTGTTATTAAACATGAGCATAATGGTCAATATTTATTCTGCACCGCCGGATTTCACGTTCAACAGTATATACGCCATAGTGCCAAACGACAGCCTCGCTGAGTTGTGGGACTGCTTCCGATCCCATGATCGTCAAAAGCCTTGGGAACACAGAGATTGATATGGAAAACAGTCACGCTAACCATATATTTGTTTCTATTGAGACGATTATGGAAACCTCTTGCAGAAAAGCAGGTAATTTCCGATATTTACTCTGATATAAAAACGCTCTCCCTTCAACTATATATATAGCTTACATAGTAATTAAAGATTTTGCCTTGGAAGTATCGAGCGAAGTGAGAAGCAGTTTATGAATACACATGAGAAACTTATAGAGTCCATGGCAAGGGCGATCCATTCGCAGAAATATACTGGAAGCCAGAGCTGGGACAATATTCCTGAGTTCGTCCGCCAGACATATCGGGAATATGCGAAAGCGGCGCTGCCCGTAGTGTATAATGTCATGAGAGATCCCACCAACGAGATGATTGACGCAGCCAATCGGGCCCGGCCCTCGGTGACATCAAGAACGATTCAGGCCGCTGTGGATGCTTCGCCGCTCAATCCAAACGGCAAGATCTAGGCAGGATCATTCAAAAGAATCGATGTTGCAACGTCATGCACTGACGACGAATGCCTTTTCATCCCTATAAAATTACGCAGCAATCATCGGCCAGCTTTCTTCACTGCTGTTTTGCGTCAATGTGCGATCCATACAAGTCGATGGATCCCTTTTTATCGTCCACTTCATGAAACCTCTGTAAAAATATACAGATCACGACAAACAGATATTATAAACGTCATTTTTACATCTATATATTCAATATACATATTGAAAATAATGTTCAAAACTCTTATACGCGAAACAATTGTTTGGTATTGTATGGATTACATAAATTTGTATCTAAATTTGGCATTAATCAATTCATTTGAAAAACTTAGAAAAGTTATTTCTTTAGTTGCTATTTCTGTGAATTTCCTCGTAGTCTAGAACTCCTTGAATGTCTAAAGTTTATCTTCGACTTCTAGTGCAGAAGTTGCTTGAGGGTATTTGGGTTTTTTTGGGGGAGAAATGTATAAAAATCCTATGGAACGTTCTGAATACAGATCTCTTTCGAGTTCAAGCGACGGCATATCTAATAATATTGAGAAGATTGACGAGAGCTGGCGTTGGTCTAGTTTTCCTGACGAGCAGGGGCGCTATGGCTTCAAGCGTCAAATATGCACACTTCAACAAACATCCATTGTGTATGGCGAGACAAGCGGCAGACTCGAAGTTGTATCAAATGGTGTGGGCGCGACATTAAGCTTTGTTTTCATGCTGAAGGGCGCGATTGATCTTATTGATACCAAGAATCGCAAGATACAGAACATAGCTGCCGGAAGTGCTACGAGTGTATTTGATCGCCCGGGCGTCAAGGCCAAGCTTTATCCCGGCAGCTCCTGGGTAACATATCTGGTGCCAGTGCCGACCTTGCGTGAGCATTTCGAACGCCTGATGCGCAGGCCCTATTTTCAGGAGCTCGCATTCTCACCCTTGCATGATTTTCGCACCGGCAGCGCTTCCGCGCTCTACCAGACGCTTTGCTACGTCAGCGAAGATATAGCGGCGGCCTCAACCTCGGGACGGGAAGTTCTGGCCAGCGTTTATGAGCGGTTGCTGCTTGCAAAACTGTTCATGACAAAGCCTGACAATGTCAGCGCCTTGAACAACCAATCCTCCCGCAGAATTTCGCCACGCTATCTGCAAAGCGCCGAGGCATTCATGCGCGAAAACATTCACAACTCGATCACGCTTGACGACATTGCAGCCGCTGCCGGGTGCAGCTCACGCGCCCTGCAACGCATGTTCAAGGAATATCGCGACGCGAGCCCTATGCACATTCTGTGCGAATACAGATTGTCGGCTGCCCATGATGCGATTGTCAGCGGCAGCGCGAGAAACGTAACGGATCTAGCCATGCATCTGCAGTTTTCAAATCCGGGGCGGTTTTCCTCCTTGTACCGGAACGCATATGGAATGAGCCCGTCGGCTATGATGCGATTTCATGAAAAGAGCGCGTAAAACATGCTGAGAAGGCGAGTTGGTCTTTTGTACCCAATCGGCGTCATGCCACAACGTTTCCCTTATCGGCAGTTCGGATCGGAGAGATCAGCATCGACGGTGTTGTTCATGTCGATGACATTGGCCCTTGCCTTGTCCGGCTGCGCCCTCCCCAGTTCCGGCCCTTCCGCTAAACAGGTTATCGAGCAGCGCAAAACCGAAACCCACACCAATTATGCCATGGTGGATGTGAACGACGCTGTTCTTTCCTATGCTGCAACGCGACCCCGTGAAAGCCTGGTCAATCGTTTTGGCTCAGGCCCGCGAACAACAGACCTGCGCATTGCGGTCGGCGATATAGTCGGCGTCAATCTTTGGGAAGCCCCTCCCGGCAGCCTGTTCGGCGGCACCATGATGTCGTCCGGCCTGCAGCAATCATCCGGTGGCTCCACAACTATTCCACCGCAAACGGTCTCGGGCGACCGCACCATTGCTGTTCCCTATGCGGGCCGTATCTCCGTGGCAGGGCGCACGCCTTCCGAGGTGGAACATCAGATCGCGGCGGCACTCGAGGGCAAGGCGGTTCAACCCCAGGCTCTGGTCACCATTCAGCGAAGCACGGCAAATTCTGTTACTGTAACCGGTGAAGTCGCATCCGGCGCACGTATTTCCCTGACCGGTGCCGGAGAACGTGTTCTCGACGCCATTGCCTCTTCCGGAGGTATCCGGGCGGCGGCCAGCGAAAGCATCATTCGATTGACGCGAAACGGCGTTACCGCCCGCATTCCGTTTGATGTCCTTATCGAAAACCCCGCCGAAAACATCCGGTTAAGATCGGGGGATCTTATTACCGTTGTGCGTGAACCGCGTACCATCCTCGTGCTGGGTGCAGCTGGCCGCAATGCCGAGATTCCATTCGAAGCATCACGTATCTCGATGGCCGATGCCCTTGCGAAGGCCGCTGGTCTGAATGACAACCGCGCTGATGCAAATGGCGTTTTTGTCTTGCGGTATGAGCTTGCATCCGTCGCACGCCGGTTCCTGCCCGCAGGCAGTCCGCTCATCAATTCCGGCGAATATGTTCCCGTTGTTTATCGTTTTGCGATGAAGAACACGAGTACACTGCTGGCCATGCAAAGATTTGAAATGCAGCCTCGCGATGTTATTTATATTGCCAATGCTTCCGGCGCCGAATGGCAAAAGGTCATGGCAATCTTCCAGGGTGTCGCTTCACCGGCGCTCTCAGCCACATCTATCGGTATAAATGCGGCAGCCGTAGGCAGATAAACTACAATTGAGGAGATGAAATTCTACGCATTCGTCCGTGGAATACTCATACAACTGAAACTATCACTGTCCTATGTCTTCCATTCAGGAACAGCTCTAGTGAGAATACATCATGCCATCCCAGTCGTTGCTCCATCTCCACGAGATTGCAAACTTCAAGCGCCAGGATCTGGAAATAGCCGTGCAGAATCTTGCGCGGAGCGCCTATCTTGGTGATCACACGGCAATAGCCCGTATCTTGGGACGTTATAAGTTTTACATAGATACGCGCGATCGCGGATTTGGATCGCATCTGCTGCTAGATGGTTTCTGGGAAATCTGGCTGACACAGTTTTGCGCACGCAATATTAAGGCCGGAATGTTTGCCGTCGATGTGGGTGCCAATTTTGGCTATTACTCCGTTTTGCTTGCGGAACTCGTGGGTGCTTCGGGGAAACTCCTGGCAGTTGAACCAAATCCCCATGCCATGGATTTCTTAGCCCGAAGTATTGATCTGAACGGTTTTCTGGGGCGGTCTCAACTTGAGCAAAGAGTTTTGGGCGACCAAAAACTCGGCACTGCACCACTCTTCATCCCCCATAACGAACCCAAGAATGCAACAGTTGTAGAAAACGAATTTATAGCAAATCCCGCCGCAGGTTTGCTCGTTGATGTTCCGGTGACAACTCTGGATGACCTCTGTGCATCATATGACCACGTCAATTTCATCAAGATTGATGCTGAAGGCGCCGAGCAGCGCATTTTTGAAGGCATGCAACAAACGATTGAACGTCACAAACCTATGATTGTTATGGAGTTTAATGCGGCGCGATACTTAAATGGGGCTGAATTCATCGATAGATTAACAAGTGTGTATGGTGCGTTGCGGCGGCTGGACTTCAAAGGGCAAACGCATGTCGTAAGCAGACAGGAATTGCTCAGTGAAAACGTCGGCGAAGATTGGCTTTTAGTCATTTGTGATCACGAGCCAGCATAACGTGTTCACATCGATGCAATTTAACATCTCGGAAAGAAAGACGCCGCCATGGTGAAAACCGTTCTCTATGATGGCCTCAATATATCATTAAAAAAAGGTACAGGCGTTGCCACGTACGTACGCAGTTTAATTAAGACGGCTCAAAGCCTTGGTCATAAAACGGGTGTTGTTCACGCGATCCAAGGTGCTCCACCAAAGACTCCTTTATTGCGGGAAGTTGTACTTTTTGATGACACGAGTGTGCAACCGCTCGGACCCGTCGCAACAGGACGCCGCTGGCTTCGTCGACGTATTGCTGCACCATTTGGCATAAAGCCTGTCCGCATTCCTTTATCCGGAACTGTCATTACGATGTCGCAAGAAACCAATCTTGGCGATGCAGATATATTTTATGCGGACAACGATATTTTTCAGCTCGCCCGTTCTCATTTCAAATTATACGGCAACCGACTCCAACTTGATATCAAGGACAAGCCCGATCTGTGGCATTGCACATATCCAATGCCGCTCAGTGTTCGTGATACTTTAAATATCTATACGATTCACGATCTCGTACCGTTGCGGCTGCCTTACCTGACTGAAGACAATAAGCGTTACCATTATAATATGCTGCGCCATTTGGTGAAAACTGCTGATCATATTGTTACAGTTTCCGAGAGCTCGCGCCGGGATATCATCAACATTTTAAAGGTGGACGAAAAGCGTGTCACAAATACATATCAAGCGGCACATGTTCCGCTAAAACTACGCAACAAGCCGGATGATGTTGTTGCTGATGAAATTTCCGGAATATTCAACTTGGACTGGAAAAAGTATTTCCTTTTTTTCGGTGCTTTCGAGCCAAAGAAAAATCTATTCCGGTTGGTCGAAGCTTATCTGGCAGCGAAAGTTGATTTACCCTTGATCATTGTTGGCGCGCCAGGCTGGAAAGGTGATAAGGCTCAGCAATTGGTGGATGATGAACGTTTCCGGTTTTATATGCATGCGGAGGACCGCATAGTTCCAGGCCGTCGAATCCATCGCTTTGATTTTGTCTCTTATCCACTGCTTGTTAGCCTCATCCGTGGAGCGCGATCTGTTTTGTTTCCTTCGTTGTATGAGGGATTTGGCCTGCCAATTTTGGAATCAATGCAACTTGGAACACCGGTCCTCACTTCTACGGAAGGCTCCGTTCCGGAAGTTGCTGGCGAGGCTGCGCTAATGATCGACCCGTACGATACAGATGCGCTACGCAAAGCGATAAAAGCTCTTGCAAGTGATGATGACCTTTGTGACCATCTCTCCAAAGTTGGTCCGAAACAGGCGGAGCGTTTCTCCCCGGAACGATACCAGCAAGCAATTGGAGCGCTTTATGACAATCTCCTTGATGGGAGATAAATTATAACGAGCGGACAAAGCCAATGACACTCTTGGTTGCATTTGGAATGCCGGGAATTATGTCATCGTGGGGGCTTGCAGCTTTGCATGCGATTGCCCGTGAAGCATTCGTTGACTATTGCACTTTTCAGATCGGAACATTGCCGGATCTGAAAAGTGCCTGGGATAACAGGACCAGCGAGAATGTTATTGTAACGGCGCAACATCCTGATGCACAGCTTTGCGCATTTCTAATGCGATCCAAAACGCCATACATATTATTTAGCGAGAATGCTCTGGATTCGGTACTTTATCTTGCACGGCACATGGAGCGTCAGGACGCAAGTATTGTTCAAGCGATATCGGCTAGCATTGCATGTCTGTCGCAATTGAAAAAGCATCCCTTTCTCGTCCATTTTGATCGCGAGAAAATTGGAGCAACACCGATCCATCTTATCCTCGCACACATTTGCCGGCAGTTTGGCATATCATTGTCAACCGGCGGCATGGTGCGATGTTTAAAAAGTCTCGGTTTTGATCCAGTCCAATCAAGGGCCCAGATTGATCAAATTCCAACGTTTGAACAGTCTGCTGCAAAGATCAATTATTGCTATAGCGCCCCCGGAACAAGGCATGAGGATATCCCGGAGAATCTACAGGGAATGGCTAGAGGGGCGCTTGCGCCATTTGATCACAAAATTCTGAATGGTGAGGTGTCGGGAATAGTCTGGCCTCAGGAAAGTTTTCTGTTGGCCGACAAGGGTGGAGAACCAGCCGAGGGAGAGATTACACTCGTAGGACGGGCGCGTTGCCTGGTCTACGGCCCCTATTTTCACCTTCCATCAGGCGAATGGACCGCAAAATATTCTTTGGGCATCGAGCAGAATGTCTATGGGCAAATCTTTACGATCGAGGTGCATAGCGATGGCCTGTTGAGTAAAATTCGAGTCAGACCTTCGGGAACCGGATCGTTCGCCGCCGAAGCAGCCTTCCGTATCGACAGTCCCAAGACACCAATCGAAATTCGCCTCTTTACGGATACCGGTTCGATTGAAGGTTCGATTGCCTATTGGTCTGTTGAACTGACCGCGATCGGCTTGAGAAATCATGATTCTGACCCGCCCCTCGACATGGTTCCGGAATACAATCAAGATGAGGCAGAAACGGCTCCAGAAAAAGTTAACCATGCGGAATGATGTAACTTCTGACGATGCAATACAAAATGCGACACGCGCATACAGTTAGCGACTATATTTAGCTATTCCCAGATAACTAAAGTATATCCAGTAAATATATTCTATGTCACTCTTCCACTTGAAGTTGGTCTTTTTAAGGTGGAAGTCATGCAGAAATTCGGTGCTATCGGTTTGTTCCTCGCGGCTACAGTATTTGCAGGCAATGCCTACGCTGCTGATGCGGTGTCTGAAGCGCCTCCGGAGGCAGTATTCACGGAACCAGCATTCACCTGGACAGGTTTCTACGCCGGTGTGAATGCGGGCTATGGCTTTGCCGGTGATGATAAAGTCGGTTTGCGTTCCTTTGGCCAGTATTTGGGCGATGTCGATAAGTTGGAAAACAGTGGCTTCTTCGGCGGTGCGCAGGTCGGCTATAACTATCAGATGAACAATTTCGTTCTGGGTCTGGAAGCAGACTTCCAGGGTGGCGACGTCAATGATGACTTCACAACCCGCTTCACCAGTTTAGGTCAAAGTGCTGATGTGCATGCCAGTTCCAAAATCAATTGGTTTGGTACAGTCCGCCCCCGCCTCGGTTATGCATGGGATCGTACGTTGATCTACGGCACAGGCGGTCTGGCATTTGGCAATGTTAAATACAAAGTGGATGTTGACGGTGCCAATTTCATTGACGAAAGCAAGACCCGTGCAGGCTGGGTCGCCGGCGCTGGTGTGGAACATGCATTCACGGACCATCTGACTGCCAAGCTTGAATACCAGTACATCAATCTGGGCAGCCGCACTATTGGAGACGATGTCCTCACAACCGAGGCAACATCTGACTTTCACAGTGTACGCATCGGTCTGAACTACAAGTTCTGATCCGATCATTCTGAGAATACAAGAAACGAACACTCAGCTCTTAACAGAGAGGGATTGGCTATGGCTGTCTTAAATATTCAACTACTTCAAAACACCAACACAACACTCAATTCTACAAATGCAACTAACGGAGATACAGTAAATCTCGGTCTGGTCTCAAACGCCACTTTGACCGTCGACGGCGTTAATGTCACTGTCACGAATTTTACGGGCATTACTGCAGCAACGACGACGACTCTTAACGTGATAAATGGTGCCAGTCTGACAGTTAGTGCTCAGCTTGCGGGCGCCGGTGCTGGTTCCACGTTCAACTACAATATAGGCGCGGGCAGTAATCTGACAATCAACCAGGCAGCGCTCAGTGTAGAAGTGCTGAATACCACCACAGTTGACTTTGCTAATGCAGCTGGCAGTGGACATTTCACTTATCTGCCGTCGACTTTGCTCAGTGTTCCTCTAACGTCGATCCCAACCATTGTGAATGTGCAGAACGGCGACCAGGTTACGATTACAGGCTCGACCAGTGTTACCCAGTCGGGCAATGTCGTTACATTCCATGGCGTGGGTCTTTTGGGACTTTCCACGGTATCCTACACCATTCCTGTCGGCGCGACATACTCTTACAGCAACGCTACCGATACCCTTACCTTCCTCACACCATGTTTTGTTCGTGGTACCATGATTGCCACACCAGACGGCGAAGTGCCTGTGGAGTATCTGAAAGAAGGCGATCTTGTTCTCAGCCTCAACAACGGTGCGGTGAGCGTGAAATGGGTTGGCAATCGCACGGTTGATCCAAAGGCTATGGACAAGCCGCGTGATGAACTTCCCATTCGCATCCATGCTGGAGCAATCGCGGAAAATGTTCCACATCGCGATCTCCTTGTTTCTCCTGATCATTGCATGTTCATCGAAGGCTCGCTCATTCCAGCAAAACTTTTGATCAATGGTACAACCGTCACGCAGCCAATCATCCTGAGCGCGGTGGACTATTTCCATATCGAGCTTGAAGAGCACGATGTGATCTGGGCTGAAGGCGCTCAAGCAGAAACCTATCTGGATCTGGGCAATAGAGATGTATTTTTGGAGCCGGGTGTTCTCCAGTTTACGTCGCCTGAAGCAAAACAGGCCAAGGCTTGCTATCCTCTCGCATACTGGGGACCTGCAGTAGACAAGGCACGTGCGCTTCTCGCCGACCGCGAAGTAGCCCTCGGCTACGGTAAAAACGAAGCGAAAGCGTCTTAATATTGAAACAAAGTATAGGCCGCACCTGGATATCCGGGCGCGGCCTATAATTTTAACCATTCATAATAATAAACTCTCGTTGAGATAATATATATCCCATTTACAAATCATTCTTTTCAGTATGAAATCATTTCGATAGATGCTTTGGAGAGCAGTGAATGCGTAGTGAACTATTGGTTTCACCTTATACGCTCGATGAAAACAAGAATGACTTGAAAAGTTTGCTTGGAAAATTCGCTGGCAAACGCATTTTTTTTGATGGTGTTTTCAAGGGTGACTACAGCCTGGCCATCGTCAACCGTTGTCTTGCACAAGCACTGATCGCCACCGGCGTTGAAATTGTCTGCCACACGCCAGAGTCTCACTGGCAAACGGACGCACGTCTTGATGCCATGCCGGAAGTGAAACGCCGTATTGTCGCTCAGTATCCGGCCGGTGAAATGTTCGACGTCCATCTGCGCAATACATGGCCTCCAGCAACACATGATATGCTCGGGAAATTCAACGCCTACGTCAATTTCGCCTGGGAGGAGCTTGAAGTTCCGCAATATCTGGTTTCGCGTTTCAACCGCGATCTTGATCTTGTGATGGTCACATCAAACTTCGTCAAACAGGCCTTTGTTCAATCGGGCCTGACAATTCCTGTCGAAGTGGTCGGCAATGGAACAGACCACATAAAACCCCATGCCGGTCTTGCGGCCGATTCATCTTTGCCATCCAATGGTAAAGCACGGATTCTTCATGTCTCATCGTGCTTTCCGCGCAAGGGCGTGGATGCGCTTGTCGAGGCATATGCCCGTACCTTCGAGAAGGATGAAGCGGTCGAGCTGGTCATCAAGACCTTTCCCAACCCTGATAATATCCTCTCGTCGGTCATGGCCAGATTCGAGGAGCAGTTAAAAAGCGCGCCGCCGGTCATTCTCATCGAGGATTATTGCAATCCCGAGCAATTGCTTGGCCTGTATAGGACAGCGTCGCTTGTTGTCGCTCCCAGCAGGGGCGAAGGTTTCGGGTTACCACTAGCCGAGGCAATGCGTCTGGGAATACCTGTGGTAACGACTGGATTCAGCGGTCAGATAGACTTCTGCACACCGGAAACCGCGTGGCTGGTCGACTATCACATGGCCCCATCTGTGGCACATGTATCCGGATCATTAAGCCTGTGGGCCGAGCCGTCTGTTGCCCATCTTGGCACACAAATGCGCGCAGCACTTACGAATGAGGAGGAGGCACGCATGCGCAGCAAAAATGCGCAAAAATTTCTGGATGAGCACACCGGGTGGAACTCGGTTGCCGGCAGGGTTCTCGCGGCTATAGCCAAACCTGTAAAGCAGATGGTCGCTTCCAAGCGGCCCTGGACAATTGATCTTGTCTCATCGTGGCAGCAACAGTGCGGTCTTGCGACCTATTCCGAGCATCTGTACTCAACCCCGGCGCTGGCGGGCCGTTTCTCGCATATTTATGCACGCCGTATCGTTGACGACGCTTTGCCGGAAAGCGCCGCTGGTCATGCTGGCGAGACAGCAGATATTCTGACACGGCCGTGGGGTTATGATCTCTCCTCGCTGACGCGTTTCATAGCAGAAATGGAGAACGCGCGCGGTGACGTTCTGTGGATTCAACATCATCCGGGACATTTTTCCACGCCCGACATGGAATTGCTGCTGAAGACACTTCAACAGACCAGTCACAAGCTCCGTGTCATTACCATGCACAGCGTCAAGGAAACGCTTCGCGGTGGAAATCTTGAATGGACGAAAGCCTTTGACGTTGTTTTCGTTCATTCGGCCGAAGACGCCGGGCTCCTGGCCAAAGCAGGTCACACAAACCCGGTTGTCGTGCCGCATGGAGTGCGCGAAGCGCAAGACAATGCGCTGCGGCCGGATCCATCGACATTCACAATAGGCTCATTCGGCTTTTTGATGCCACACAAGAACGTTGACGTTCTCGTGCAGGGTTTTGCAAAAGCCCGTCTTTTCGAGCCGCGTCTGCGTCTCAAACTCCTCAATTGCATGGTTCCCAACGATGAATCACGCGCATCGCGCGTCCTGATTGAAAATCTTCTGAGCCATTTTGATTTGCATGATGTTGCTACCGCCAGATTTGATTTCATCGACGAAACTGAGCTGGGCAGCGAACTTTCCCGCTGTGATCTGCTTGCCTTCCTCTATGGTGCATCGACCGAGACAGCAACCGGCGCGGCGCGTGTTGCCATGACTGCCGATCGCCCTCTCCTGTGCTCGCGTTCACAGGTACTGCGGGATATGTGGCCAATCAGCCATGTCGTACGTTCAGTGGACGTCGATTGCGTTGCGGAGGCGCTCGTAAGTCTTGCGCAAAATACTGACCTTCTTGGTTTACGCGACGTCGATCGCCGTCAGGCAGCACAATGGAATTCTTATCCGCGCGTTGCTGCGCGACATGTTGTGATTATCGAACAGATGTTAGGGCGCAAGTATGACAATCGCCGAGCTGCATAAAATTCCTCTTCAGGCGCTACCAAAGGACGTTTTTTCTTTGCCGGCAGACGCGTTTGTCGAAGCGTGGGCGTCCGCATTCAATCTCGCCGATTCGGATCTAAGCGCCGATCAACGCAACAATCTGGCGCAAGCGATCCGGAATGGAACCAGCAGAATGAAGATCATTGATGCTTTGCGGGCTGCATCGCCTGAAACAAATGGTAAGATTGGTGACTTTTCCGCGCAGGTCGTGCGACGCCCTGCCGATCAGTTCGCGTTGCTTGAGAATTTTACCCGTTTTGCCCCTGACAGTGATGTCGCATTTCTCCGTTATAGTTTCTCCAAAATTCTTGGCCGCGAGCCAACGGATAAGGAACGCCTTGCGTTCGAATTCGATCTGAGGCGCGGCACGCGAACACGCGAAGAGGCTGTGAAGCAGATCGTCGGTATTGCGCGTCGTGACGGCGGTGTCTCACTTTGGGACACACTCACGGAAACAGGTGACTTGCCGGGTAAAGCCGACAACAGTGAAGCGCGCACGCTGCCTGCCGGCCTTTCCTATGATCTGAATGGTCAGGAGACCTTGATCTTCGTTCGGGAAGCTCCCGGTTCGGGCTGGATGATCGGTCCCGATTTGCTGCGCCAGCCGGTCAACGTTGTCGACGACGGCTGGAGAGTGAGCCCGGGCTGGCTTCTGGTCGGACCCAAACGCAGCCTGCAAGCGGGATCATGGCGTGTCCAGATTGATCTTGTTCAGGAAATGAACGCAAAACTCGCAATACAACTTGTTGCCAATTCGGGCCTGGATGTATTGCAGGAGGTGACCATAGCAGGGTCATTCGTTGGCAATCTTTCAACAGAGATCGGTACGGAACACCGGTTTATCGAGCTGCGTGTGAAAGTCATCGAGACAGGCAACGAAACCTCCTGGGTCCGTCTTCGTGACATATCAATGGTTCGCGAGGGACAATCATGATCCGGCTGCCATTTTCCGGACAGGCGGCAAGGCGCGCGATCAAATTGTCCGATAGCGACGCACCACCGGTAGAGATGACCCGGACAGCCGTTGCTCAGGCGGATGCGGCGCGTAATCGGGGTGATTGGCAGACTGCCGCCACGTTTTACCGGCGTGCTATCGCGGACAATCCCGCCAGAACGGATCTTCTGGTGCAACTTGGACATAGCGAAAAAGAGCTGGGGAACTATGATCAGGCTGAAACTGCCTATCGTAAGTATCAGGGGCTCCATCCGCGCGACGTCGACATACACGTGCAACTCGGCCATCTGTTCAATCGGAAGGGCGATTTGAAGACAGCATTCACCTGGTATGAAAAGGCCCTCAAGCTTTCACCTGATAATCTTGAGATCGCCCGGCATGTAAGCATCGCGCGCAACGGCTCCAGCCGACCCGGACTCGAACAGAACCGTCGTGACGCCATGCGCCTTGTCGAAGAGAATAATTGGCCCAGTGCCCGGGCGGCTTTGCGGGAACTTGTCGTTGAGAATGGTCAAGTTGACATGATCGCTGTCTATGCCAACGTGACAAAGGAAGACGGGGATTTTGACGAAGCATTGACGCTCTACGGGCAGTACCGGGAGTATGCCAACGCTTTCAATCCCGCCAGTCTGGAAGATGTAGAAGTTCAGCTGGGTCATCTGCACAAGATTGCCGGGGATTATCGGACCGCCTTGGCGCACTATATCAAAGCCCGTAACCTTCAGTTTGAGCGCGTGGGCTATGTGGATGCAATCTCGGCGTATGAGCACGAAATCCTAGGTTGCATCAACGAAATCTATACCTGCTTTTAAATATTCATCTGACTGCCATTCAAAACAGCCACGCCCTAATTGCTGTGGTCCCGGATTGCCGTGAGAAGCAGCCAGGCGAGCAAATAGCCGATGGATGTAACAAGCAGAACAATGGTGATATTCCTCAATTCCGTTGGCAATTCTGCCTTGTCAGGACGATTGCTTGGAACCACCACCTCGAGATAGAGCTGTTGCCGTCTGGCATCCGCTCTTGCGGTCTTGAGGGAGTCGAGCGCCGAGAGCAGCGCTTTGTTGGAAAACTCCCGCTGCAGCATCAGCGCTTCATAATCGGCAATCCTCGGGGCGATGGAGCCGTCAGTTCCGGCCACTTTCTCCTGCTCGAGTTTCAATTGCTCTTCAAGTGCACTGATCCGGCTGTTGATAAACGGAATGGAACTCGAATCAGGCGCCGTCTCCCTGGTCTCGGCGAGAGTTGCGCGAGACGCGGCCAACTCGGCACTCAGCCGGCTCATCAGTTCGACAAGGGATACCGAGTTCTGTCCGGGATCGATCATCAGTTCCTTGTTGCGGAATAGTGTAATCCCCTTTTGCGCATCGATCATCCGTTGTTCGGCATTCTCGACTTCAGCAGTGGCGAAGCGAATTGCATCGCTCCTCGCCCGCTCATTCATTTTGGAAAGTCGCTCGCTACCAAGTTCAAGCAGCTTCTGGTTCATGGTGTAGGCGTCGTCGGGACGAAAGGCCGAGGTCTTCAGAACCGTTATGCCCGTCGTATCGTTGTGAATAACCTGCACCCGTTGTGAATAATATTGAAACAGCTCCTCGAACAGACCCGTTTGCCAAGGGGCCGGAAAACGCGCGAATACATCCGCTTCGGGCCGGTCGAAATAGCTGCGTACGGGCAAATCATCGATCATCCGCTGCAAGGCATCGCGCGACCTGATGTATTCCTGTGCTGAAAACGTATCATCCTGCGAGCGGGTAATACCGCTGTTCTGCAATAGATTGCCGAAACTCGACGATGATGGCGGCGCAGAAACGCGTACAACAAACGACGACTGCGAAACATAGATCGGTGCCGCGATAAAGATATAATAAATACAAACCGACAGAACCGGGATGACGATCACGATCAATGCAAAGCGGATTCGCCAAAGCTTCGATATTATTCCTCGCTTTGTCTTCCTTGCAGTCGGAATGAAAGAATTGGGTGCCAGACTATTTATGATATTAATCCTTCACGGCATTGATACGGAAGCAGTTAATGTATCATTCCCATTCAATGAAAAGCAAAATTAGTATAGTTCAGAAATATATGACTTGTGAAGTACTTAGATCATCCTTGCGTTGATCAAAAGAACGTATATTGTTCATTTTGTCGCTCAGTGGCTATAATTTGAAGAAGACATTGAATGGAAACTGTTTCGTCGAAATCCAATAAGGATTCACTTTTTTTAACTGGACTGCGAGTGCAGGCGCGTGTTTTAGGCGCGCTGGTCATGCGCGAGATGATAACCCGGTATGGACGCGAGAATATCGGCTTCCTCTGGTTGATTCTGGAGCCAATGATTCTGACGTGTGGCGTCATGCTGATGTGGACGCTTTTGAAGCACGAGGCCCATGGGTTGACTGTGATCGGCTTCGTACTCAGCGGGTATATGCCACTGACTTTATGGCGCCACGTTTCATCCCATATGGTATCCTGTTTGCGCCATAACATACCCCTGATGTATCACAGGCAGATTGGTCTCGCGGACGCATTGATCGCACGGGCCCTGCTCGAAATCGGTGGCACCACCTTTGCTTTGGTTGTGGTTTATACCGGTGCATCCCTGGCGGGATTCATTGAACCGTTTAAAGACATTGGTCTCATTCTGGCCGGCTGGCTATTCATGGCCTGGTTCTCGTTTGGAGTGGGCCTCATTCTGGCAGCCCTCTCGGAAATATTTGAAGTTGTCGAAAAGTTCGTGGCGCCCTTGCAATACTTGATGTTGCCCATCTCAGGCATGTTCTTCATGGTGGCCTGGCTGCCGCATGATGCACAAAAGCTCGCGCTTTATGTACCAACTGTCCATTGTTACGAAATGTTCCGCGCAGGAACATTCGGGAATGCGGTCAAGCCCTTTTACGACATCTCCTACCTTTTCACCTGTTGCCTGCTCACCACAGCGGTCGGTCTCTATCTTGTTGAACATGTCAAAAAACACATCAAATTCGAGTAAGCCGAAGAGCTTGGTCCTTAGTGAACCAATCCAATTACTGCCGATGGAGGATACTTATGCGCGATACGAATGAAGACTGGGAAAAACTGGCGCAAGACAATGCCTATTGGGCAGTTCTGACCGAGGACGAATTCAAGTCAAAAAAACTTACAAAGAAGCATCTGGATACCTTTTTTGCGACAGGCCGCGCTGATATTGCCAATCTTACCACGGTAATCAAAGGTCTCTTTCCTGACTTTTCGACACCCGTGGAGTCTGTCATCGATTTTGGCTGTGGTGTCGGGAGACTGCTGATACCTCTGGCCGAGCGCGCTAAAACTGCTATCGGCATCGATATCTCGGAAACGATGCGTTCCATCAGCCTTCAAAATGTTGCCAATCACGGGTTGAAAAACGTTCGATGCGTCGAAACCCCGGAACTTCTCGTCAAGGAAGGTGTAAAAGTTGATTGGCTGAACAGCTACATCGTGTTGCAGCATATCGAACCTCGCCGCGGCTATTTCATCATCAATGATCTCTTGCAATGCGTGAAGAGCGGCGGCATCGCGTCATTGCACGTCCCGCTTTTCAAGACGGCAAATCGCGCCGAATACTATAATGATCGCGTCATGTATTTCCGGAACGACTACTACAAGAACGAAACTGTGTTTATCGACAGGGACAATTACGGCCACCCCGATATTCAGATGTATGACTATGATGCGAACACGGTTCTGGCCCTGTTTCACAAGAACCAGATGACCAATGTCCACCTTCTTCATGATCGGTCAACGACAGGTATTCACGCCTACTACTTCATAGCCCGGCGTGACTGAATTCCGATTGTCGTGCGGCTTACAAAGACGCGTAAATATCAAAGGCAAATTTAACATCGTCAAAAACGCGGCCACGGCCATTTTTGAGGACGAGAGCTGATTTGCACTGATCGGCGATAATATCGAGGCTGTGGCCGACGATAATCATCGCCCGGTTTTTACGCTTCACAAACAATTCCTCGAACGACCGGCGTTGAAAGCGCTGGTCGCCAACGGCGATTACCTCATCGATCAGATAACAGTCAAAATCGATCGCAAGCGACAGGCCGAAGGATAGACGCGCACGCATGCCGGAGGAATAGGTTTTGATAGGCATCTGGAGGTATTTGCCCAGATCGCTGAACGTCTCGACGCAATCACGGATTTCATCGAACGGCTTGTGATAAATGCGCGCCAGAAACCGCATGCAATCGAAACCGGTCATCGAGCCACCAAAGCCACCACTCAATGCGATAGGCCACGACAGGGACATGGATCGTGCCACGCGACCGGATGTCGGTGTTTCAATGCCGGCAATCAATCTCACAAGTGTGGATTTACCCGCACCGTTATGACCAAGTATGGCGATCTTTTCCCCCGGACGCACTTCAAAATTGATATTATCCAGAACCCGTCGGGTACCTCCATGGATCGGATATTCCTTGACCAGATTATAAGCACCCACAACGCCGGTCTGCGACAAGCCGTTGGGTGACACGGTGTTGGTCGTCAACTGCACCGGCGACCCGTCAGAACCCTTGAAAACAATGGTGTCTGGATTGGTCATGATTCAGCGTGATCGTAAATCTGGTTGAGAAGGAAGCGAACAATCCAGAACGCTGAAAAGCACAGGGCAAAGAGCAGCAGAACCGAATAGAGGCGCTTTGGATAGAGCGCATAGTCCGGGCGGTTGGGATTGACGATGCGTTCAAGGTAAAGTTGCTGCCTCTGCGCATCGATCTTCGCATTCTCAAGCGATGTCGCTGACGATTCCAACATCCGCATGCCGAGTTCACGCTGCAGGAGCAATTGCTCATACTGGGCGATGAGGGGAGCCATGGAAGCATCACCGCCAACAATCCGGGCGCGTTCCGTGCTGATCTGAGTTTCCATGGCGTCAATATTGCTGCGCAATGACTGTATCTGCGGACTTTGCGGAGCCTGCTGGATAAGAGCCGTATACTGAGCCTTGTTCTTGGCCACATCGTCAGACAGCCTGGCAATCATGTCGAGCATCACTGCAGACTGCTTGCTGGGGTCAACCATCGCCACTTTGTTGCGGAAATCTGTCAACGACTTCTGCACCGCTGCCATCCGGCCTTCACTGTCCGCAACCTCAAGCTTTGCATACCGAATGGCATCCTGCCGTGCCCGCTCATTAAGCTGGTTAATAAGTGTCTCGGCGCCAACGAGCAGTGCTTCCGTCAGCTTCTGCGCATCATCAGGCCGTGACGCGCGAACTTGAAGGGTTGTCACGCCTCCGCTCGAGTCCGTATCAATCGTCATGATCTTGAGATAGTGCTTGTAAAGTGCTTCTTCAGTCGTGCCGCCCCAGGGGCGTGGAAACCGGGTGAGGAAATCTGCCTCGGGTCGCGAGAGCATTGCTCTCAAATCGCTTGTTTCTTCCAGTGTGGTGAGCGCTGCGCGTGACTCAATATATTCCATGATCACATAGCTGTCGTCCTGTGCGCGGACGAAACCCGTGCTTTGCAAAAATCCACTGAGCATACCAGCTGCGTTTCTGTTTGGACTTCTGACAACAAAGCGCGTTTCTGACGCGTATTGGGGTGAAGCGATAACACCATAATAGACGCTGGCGAATGTGGTCGGGAGAATGACCATCAGGATAAGCAGCGCATGTCTGCGCGCCAGCGCTAGCAGCCGACCCAACTGCTTGCCTTTGCGTGCCTCACCAACCTCCGACTGCCCGAGATCGACCAGGGTCATGTAATCGAGGAATTCGTCGTTGGGACTGAGTCGCGTCATGCAATCACACGCGCATAGGTCGAAAGGCAGAGTCTGTAATGTTTGCTCGGCAATACCAACCTCATATTGATCTCCACAAGAGCACCAGAGCCGTCTACTACGGCATAAGATATAGTGAAACTAAAAATTCCGCAATTATAACCAACTGGAACTATTGATATAATTAAAGTTATTACAATACAAATGTACGTTAGCAACCATGAAAACATAAATACATATCTTATTGTCGTAATTATACTTGTTCTGGCGGAATTAGTATAGCGCCATAAAAAGCGTGGTGAAATAACTATCTGAAATTGCGTTTGTTTTGGGTTCCAGCGGCGTATCGTCAGACCGGGACCGATTGCGAAGGGGCTTGACGACCTGTGGGGGAGAAATCCGGGCAATCTGGTATAATCGTTCCTTTTCCGATCCGCGGACGCGGAATCCGCTGCACTACTTCTCAAAAGCCATTGATTCTTTTATTGCAGGGGCCTGTCGGTCCATTTTTCCGCACACTCGCCAATACATTTGAAGCTAGCGGCTTCGATGTCCTCAAGATTAATTTCAACGGTGGCGATTGGCTGTTCTCCCATGGCCCCGGCACGCTCAACTTCTGCGGCTCAATGGATGCCTGGTCCGATTGGCTCGATGCGTTCATACGCAGCAGACGGCCAGAGGCCATCGTGCTTTTCGGGGACAGCCGTCCCTATCATCGTCAGGCGATCATGGTTGCCCTGCGCGCTGGCGTGCCTGTCTCGTCCTTTGAAGAAGGATATGTGCGTCCCAACTTCATTACCTGTGAATGGGATGGCAACAATGCCTTGTCGCCGCTGCGCAGGCCCCGGCCGGCGCGCCATGAAAGTCCTGCAGCGGACGCTGTGGAGCCCGTCAGGGGGAACCTGTTTCGGGCCATGACTTTCTTCGCCATCCGCTACTATCTCGCCAAAACTGCAGGCGCGGTCTTCTTTCGTGGCAATGTGCATCATCGAAGCCGTGGAATCCTGTCGGAGTCCATTCTCTGGACACGAAATTTCTACCGCAAGATTCGTCATTATCCGGCAAACAACGAGATGATGCTGAATCTCATCGAGAACCTCGAAAACCAGTATTTTGTGGTGGCGCTGCAGGTTCATGACGACCAGCAATTGTTGCGGCATGGTCGCGGCTGGACAATGGAAAAGCTCATCACCGAAAGCATACGCTCCTTCAGGAGATTTGCGTCGCCGGAGCATCATCTGGTGATCAAGGTACATCCAATGGATCGGGGACATAAAAGCTATCGTCCGTTCGCAATGGAACTTGCCCGTATTGCCGGCTGTGATGACCGGGTGCATATCGTCGACGATGGCTCTATCGGTTTGCTGATACGCCACTCCCTCGGGCTTGTAACCGTTAACAGCACGTCGGGGCTGCTCGCGCTGAACCACGGCAAGCCTGTACTTTCTCTCGGTGAAGCCATCTATAACAAACGCGACCTCGTCTGGACCAGATATGGCGATGATTTGGATGGCACGTCGGGAATTGACGGTTTCTGGCTCTCGCCGGCTCCACCCAAGCGCGATGCAGTCAAAGCATTCAACAAGCGAATGCACGAGGAAAGCCTGGTCAATGGCAGCTTCTATTTACGCAATCTGATCGACGCCACGACCAAGCGCGTTGTTCAACGTATCCAGGGTGATCTGAAGGTCATCTCTGTCGGCGTCCCCTCAGCATTGTCCGAGCATCCTGTCGAGGTCCCAACGGAGAAAAATGGGGCCGCGCAGCAGCAGGATATCTTCCCCTCACTGTCTCCCGATCTTCCGAATTGATCGCCATGAATTTTGCGAGAACACTCACCCTTCCCGAGACAGTTCAGGCAAGCTCCGCTGATATTGTCATCGAGAAGGTCAAAAAAACCAGCTGGTTGCCGCCACAAGGGTCAGAACTCCTGGCTTTCCTGCCAACACGGCTACGTTTTCCTCTCATAGGGCCAGCCCTTGATGCAGCCGCCATCAAATCGGCCGAGCTGACCTGGAATCGTGCCGATGGGATCGTTGGTTGGGGCATAAAGCCACTCGCCCGCATGGCTCAGCGCCTCGCTTCAATCCGTGGACTTCCCTACTGGTCTCTGGAAGACGGCTTTCTCAGGTCGGTCGGCCTTGGTAAGGCAGGCGCACCGCCCGTTTCGATGGTTGCGGACGATCTTGGTGTCTATTTCAATGCGGCCACGCCTTCACGACTGGAAGAGTTACTGCAGCGCGGTGCAGAAAAGCCGGATCTCGAGCGCGCCCGCAATGTGCATGCGCTGATCGTCGGGCACCGGCTTACCAAATACAATCACCTGTTGGATTATCGTATTTCCCTCCCCGCATGCCATGGCAGGCGGATCCTCCTCATTGACCAGGTCGCCGGCGATTACTCTGTACCGGGCGCCGGGGCTGATGAACACGCGTTCCTGCGCATGTGGAATGAAGCACGCGCTGTGCCGGGGGCGATGATCCTAGTCAAAAGCCATCCGGATATCGTTGCAGGCTATGCCAAAGGTTATCTCAGTGATCTTGCCCGGCAGCCGAACGTTCACTTCATCAATGAAAGTATTTCACCGCACGCACTGCTGGACGTTGTCGACGAAGTCTGGACGGTCTCGAGCCAGTTTGGTTTCGATGCAATACTGCGCTCCGTGCCGGTGACGACGTTTGGCGCTCCCTTTTATGCCGGATGGGGCCTGACCCGGGACTGGGCGGAGGGCGAGATCGCCACTGCCGCTCTGAAGCGTCGTACGTGCAAAGTCAGTCTTGACGCATTCGTCGCGGCAACGCTGCTGCAATACCCGGTTTATGTGGATCCGGTAACACAGCACCCGGTGATTGCCGAGAAGGCCATTGATCGGCTTGTTGCTTGGCGTCACCATGCACTGGAAGGACGCGGAAATTACCTCTGCGCCGGTTTCTCGCGCCACAAGCGATCAACCGTTCGCCATCTGCTTCAGGGCCCGTGGTCAAGCGTCACCTTCTGCGGAGATACACCCAGCAAAAAGCAGCTGGCGCAAGCTGATTACGTCGTGCGCTGGGGCCAGAACGCAAGTACGCCCGCGCCAGATGCGCTGCATTCCTCCTCCGCTCCAGTTCTTTGCATGGAAGACGGCTTTATCCGGTCCGCCGGTCTCGGCTCCCAGCTCACCCCGGCGTCCTCGGTCTGTATTGACCGGGAGGGCATCTATTACGATGCGACACGCCAGAGCGGACTGGAAAAACTGCTGCGGACCGTACAATTTGACCAGGCGCTGCTGGTGAGAGCCGCCCGCCTGCGCCAGCGAATCGCCGAGGACGGCATTACCAAGTACAATCTTCAGTCCACTATATCTCCCGACTACCGCGCACTTGCTGCAGGCCGCCCCGTCATCACGGTCGCCGGGCAGGTCCCCGATGACGCCTCGTTGCGGTTCGGTCTGACCAACGGCATTTCCAATATTGAATTGCTGCGGATCGCAAGAAAGCGGCGTCCGGGTGCTTTCCTTGTCTACAAGGAACATCCCGACCTGCTTGCCGGGAAGCGCAAGGGTCGGTCCGACACTGCTGCTCTTGGTGAAATCGCCGACCTGATCGTCGGCAATGTGGCGGTCGATCGCCTCCTTGATGCCAGCGACGAAGTGCATGTGGCAACGTCACAGCTGGGTTTTGAAGCCCTGATCCGGGGATGTCCTGTCTGGTGTTACGGATTGCCATTCTATGCGGGCTGGGGGTTGACCCATGATGGCGTCACGCCACTTCGCCCGCGCCGCAAGCTTTCGGTCGATGAGCTGATCGCCGGAGTCCTCATTCTCTATCCGCGTTACCTGTCCGGTGAAACCGGACTGTCCTGCGAGGTCGAAGACGTTATCGACGAGATTCGCGCAACACGACACGACAAACGCAGTCTTTTACGCCGGTCGCTGCACCGGATTGGGTGGGCATGATGAATGCAATTGCAATGGACATTTCCCGGCTGATCGGGCGGTCACACTATTCGACACCGACGGGTATTGATCGTTTTGAGCTGCAATATGCCCATTGGGCTAAGGCCCGTAGTTCCTTCTTTGTCGAAATGGGGCGCAACAAGCCAATTGCTATCAATCAGGGCCGTGCATCAGGGCTCATAACCGATCTCAGCGCCCGGTGGTCGGGGACTGCCTTGAACCCGAAGCAATCGACCGAACTTGAAAAAATCTATGCGGCGATCGACGGGCTTGTATCCTGGCATGACCTCAAATGCGCCTCCAATACTGCACAGCCGACAAAAGTAAAACAGTGGAGCCTTTCGGCAAGAAAGGCGTTGCGAACATTTCTTCCAGCCGGCCCGATGGAACGAAACGCACCCTTTGTGCACGTCTCGCACACCAATCTCGACAGACCCGCAGCCTTTTCCTGGCTCGACGCAAAACGGCAAAGCGGCGTCTTCTACGTCCATGATCTTATTCCGGTCACCCATCCGGAATTTGTCCGCGAAAGAGAACCGCAGCGACATCTGCGCCGAATGGAGACGGTGTTGCGCCACGCCGGGCTTGTCCTGTGCAATTCCCAAACGACAGCCCGCTCGCTGCGCTCTTTTGCAGAGGAACGCGGGCGCACTGCACCGCCCATCGCGATTCTGCCGCCAGGTATCGAGAATAGCTTCCGTTATGCCAGCCGAACCGGCGCGCGCCGCACGAAACACCCCTATTTTGTCATCGTAGGCACGATTGAGCCTCGCAAGAACCACATACTGCTTTTGCAATTGTGGCGCTGGCTCGTCGACCGTGATGGAGAAAACGCACCGCGGCTGGTGATAGCTGGCAAACGCGGCTGGGAAAATGCGCAGGTCTTTGCCACATTGGACCGATGCCCGCAGCTGCGTAACATGGTGATCGAAGTATCGGATCTGGGGGATGCAGCATTGGCAGATCTGATGTCTGGAGCGGCGGCCTTGCTGGCACCTTCCTTCGTTGAAGGATATGGCATGCCGGTTGCCGAAGCCATGGCCACTGGCACTCCTATCATTGCCTCCGACATTCCATCGCACAGGGAAATCATAGGTGATCAGGCGACATTGCTTGACCCCTGCGACGGACTCGGCTGGCGCGCAGCGATAGATGCGCATACCAGTGAATATCGCAATAAATCACGCCATACATCACAAGATTGGAATGGACATTTTCAAGTATTGGATGAATTGTTAGCAAGTGTTGCACATACTATACGGTAACAGACTTAAATTCACCTGATGTAGCAAACGAATTCTAATGAATGTGAAGGCGTCATGACGAGTTACAATGATATTCTGAATTGTTACAAATTTATCCTTGGACGCGAAGCAAACACTGAAGAGAGAAAAATCATATCCGAACATTTATTGAACATATCGGATATTTCATTTGGAGAGCATCGGAGAAGGTTTCTCTCTTCGACAGAATTTCATCAAAAGCATGCAGAAGTTATTTTCGAGAATTTTGTGCCGAGAAGCATCGAGGTGCTGTTCGAGACAAAGAATAATTTCAAGATTTACCTCGATCTGCGTCAGTACCACATGACATTCGGTATCTTTAACGGCGGTTATGAGAAGTTTGATATCGACATCATAAAGGCTGTGACTCCAGACAAAGGCGTGTTCTTCGACGTCGGCGGTAATGTCGGCTATTATTCGCTCTCGGTTGCGACCAAACCCGGATTCTCTGGCAGGATCGTTTCGTTTGAACCGCTGCCGCATCTTTGGAGCTTGTTCAGCAAATCAATTGTTGAAAACAAGCTTTCGAAAGTCATCACGGTGCACAAACTTGCGCTTGCTGATGCGCCCGGCACCATGGAACTGAACACTGCTGAACATACAGTCAATGCTGGGGCGACAAGCCTTGTGGCTGGCTCTGGAAACACAAAATCCGAACGTAGCACGAAAGTGGAAACACTGGATAAGATGGCAAAAGGCTTGAAGCCTGATTCCATCAAGATCGACATCGAAGGCGCGGAAGGCCTGTTCTTCGCTGGAGCCGTCGAAACCATTCCTGCATCAAACCCGACAATGCTTGTTGAGGTGAACCGGCAAGTGCTTGCGACGCTCTCCAAAACAACGCCCGGTACCATTTTTAACAGACTGGCTGGCTGGGGTTATGAGGTGTGGGAAGTTCTAGCGGATTCCGTGAGGCAATTGCCGACGGCTCAAGCCATCGACACGGCTTTCCCGGCCGGTCGGGTGGCCAACATTCTGGCCATCCACCCTGATCGCAAGCAAGACGTGGCCGAACGGCTGAAGACACTTAATCTTACGCTTTGATTGGCGGCCGAATACAATTCTTTCCCCACTTCTCCATCTTGGGCTATAGCTGCGCAAAATGGAGGAATCGGCATGCAGATCATCAACAGGGTCATGGTGGGAGAATCTCTGGTCGGCGAAGGCAACGAGGTCGCTCATATCGACCTGTTGATGGGCCCTCGCGGCAGTGCGGTGGAAACCGCTTTCTGCAATGCGCTTACCAACAACAAGGACGGCTTCACCTCTGTTCTGGCAGTAATCGAACCAAACCTGCCATGTAAACCCAATACGGTAATGTACAACAAGGTGACGATCCGCGGCGCCGGACAAGCGATGCAGCTCTTCGGCCCGGCACAATCAGGGATCGCCAAGGCGGTGCGCGATTCCGTGGCGGAAGGCGTGATCCCGCAAAATGAGGCAGACAACCTCTTTATTTGTGTTGGTGTTTTTATTCACTGGCAGGCGAGTGATGACACCAAGATACATGACTACAATTACCAGGCGACCAAAGAAGCCATTCTGCGGGCGGTCACCGGCCGCCCCACAGCAGCGGAAACACTGACAGGGCGCCAGTAGTCCGGACCCTGAAACAATGCTCAGTGGTCGCGGCGACGCTGCGACACGGATACATCTGGATAAGCTGGATTGACCGGAGCGATTTGCGCCTCCCGCTTGCGTTCGATCTCGACACCAACGCCCCCCGGTCCAAGCTCCAGCTTTTCGGCGCGGACCACCACACGCACAACGCGTGGATTTTCGAGAATGAATGCTGCTACGCGCTCGGCAAGGGTCTCGGATAGCTCAATATGCCCGCGTGCAACAATCGTGCGAATACCATCCATTATCAGATCGTAGGAAACGATGTGGCGCATATCTTCAGGGTTGCGGGTGACCCGCAAGACTTCGGCCGTTACGTCAAAACGCATCTTCTGGGCAACGCCGTGCTCGAAACTATATGCACCGATATGAACGGGCAGGACGAAATCGCGAACGAAGATTTTGTCGGTACCGAGCCCCTCTTCTGCCGGATCAGGGAAATAACCCCGCGCCGCCAGCAATTGATAGTCGACACCGGGAGCAAGGTTCGCTTGCCGCTCTTCAGGAATGAGCGCGCGAATTCGTGTGGCTGCCTGCACGTCGATTGCGTCTGCCACAGCGCCGTTGAAAAATGCCTCCTTGAAGCCCAGAATATCGAGCTGAAAACTGAGAAGCCGCGGAATATCCGGCGTCTCGAGCGCACCGGCTATACCAACGAGTATCGAAAGGGCATGGCATTCCCGAACATAGGCATCGATTCTTGCAAGTGACAGATGATTCAAAAGTCGCGATCCGTTGCTGGTGTCCAGCATGATCACTGCAAAACCCTGAGACCCGAGGCTGGATGCTTCAGGCAGATCGCTCGCCAGATCCACATGAACAACGGCCATCCACTTCGTGGTGCCATGCAAAGCGGGCAGAGAATACGAAGACGTGGAGCTTTCAAACGGAATCTTGATGAACCCGAGACCAAGATCCGCCAGTTCCCGGGCATGGGACGGCAGCACGGTCTGCGGCAGGGTTGCGGACAGCGCGGCCTTGCCCTCTGCAGCTTTTGCATAGGGCCGCAACGCTTCCAGATCAGAGACCAGCACATCGATGACGTCGGCGCCGCTTTGAAGAATGATATTCGCCTCTTCAAGCGTTTTGACGGTTGCGAGCATCTTGGTCATGGGCAAAAACCTCCGAATGCACCATGAACTACACATATTGGCGCATTGTTGCGCCGATTATGACGCCATGAAATGGCGTCATTGCGAAGCGCGGCTTTCATTTCAGTGCCAGCTCAGAACCACCTTGCCCGAGCTTCCCGAGCGCATGGCATCAAAACCGGTCTGGAAATCGTCAATCGGCAGACGATGGGTGATGATTTCGCTGAGATCAAGACCGCCTTGTACGAAAGCAATCATCTTGTACCAGGTCTCGAACATTTCCCGGCCGTAAATGCCCTTCAGATTGAGCATCTTGAAGATGACCTTGTTCCAGTCGATCTCAAAGCCTGTCGGCGCAATGCCCAGAATGGCAATCTTGCCACCATTGTTCATCTTGTCGATCATGTCGCGGAAGGCGGGCGCAGCACCCGACATTTCAAGACCGACGTCAAAGCCTTCCGTCATGCCGATCTGGCGCATGACATCCGTAAGGTTCTCTTTTGACGCATCGACGACGTGATCGATGCCCATCTTCTTGGCGAGTGCAAGGCGGGACGGGTTAATGTCGGTGATAACAACCTTGCGTGCGCCGGAGCGCTTGGCAACCATGGCGCCCATGATGCCGATTGGCCCGGCACCGGTAACGAGCACATCTTCGCCCACAAGGTCAAAGCTCAATGCGGTATGAACCGCATTTCCGAACGGATCGAAGATCGCGGCAATCTCATCAGAAACATCATCCGGGATCGGAACAACGTTGTATTCCGGAATGCAGACATATTCACCGAACGAGCCTGGACGGTGCACACCCACACCGAGCGTGTTACGGCAAAGATGCCCTCTGCCCGCCCGGCAATTGCGGCATGTGCCGCAGACGATATGACCTTCGCCGGAAACCCGCTGGCCAACTTTGTATTTGGTGACAGCCGAGCCGATGTCGGCAATCTCGCCGCAGAATTCATGCCCGACAACCATAGGCACGGGAATTGTCGCCTGCGCCCACTGATCCCAATTGTAGATGTGAACGTCGGTGCCGCAGATCGCGGATTTTTTCACGCGGATCAGCACATCGTTTGGACCCGGCTCCGGCACAGGAACGTGTTCCATCCAGATGCCGGGTTCAGCCTTGGCCTTTACCAGTGCCTTCATCATGTTCGACATGGTGTTTTTCCTATTTGATGATGCCGAGATCACGCCCGACTTGCGCAAAGACGTCTATCGCGCGGGCGACGTCTTCCGTGGTGTGGGCAGCAGACATTTGCGTGCGGATGCGCGCCTGGCCTTTCGGGACGACGGGGAAGGCAAAACCGACGACATAGACGCCTTTCTCCAGCATGCGCGAGGCCATTTCCTGTGCCAGCGACGCATCGCCGAGCATCACAGGAATGATCGGGTGATCGGCACCGGCAAGCGTAAAGCCGAGCTTGGTCATATCCTTGCGGAAATGCGCTGCATTGGCGCTGAGGCGCGCACGCAGGTCGGCGCCCTGATCGATCAGGTCGAATACTTTCAGCGAGGCGGCGGCGATAACCGGCGCCAGCGTATTGGAGAAGAGGTAGGGCCGCGACCGCTGACGCAACCAGTCAATCACTTCGGCTTTGCCAGAAGTGTACCCGCCCGACGCACCGCCCAATGCCTTACCGAGCGTGCCGGTGATGATGTCGACCCGGCCCTCGACGCCGCAATGCTCGGCGGAACCGCGGCCATGCTTGCCGACAAAACCAACCGCATGGCTGTCGTCGACCATGACCATGGCGCCGTATTTTTCGGCGAGATCACAGACACCTTTCAGATTGGCGATAATGCCGTCCATGGAGAAGACGCCGTCCGTGGCGATCAGTTTGAACCGGCTGCCTTCGGCTTTCTTCAGTTCTTCTTCCAATGCCGCCATATCGTTATTGGCATAGCGGAAGCGCTTTGCCTTCGACAGGCGTACGCCGTCAATGATCGAAGCATGGTTCAACGCATCGGAAATGATCGCATCCTCTTCGCCCAGCAACGTCTCGAACAGGCCGCCATTGGCATCGAAACAGCTGGAATAGAGAATCGTGTCTTCCAGACCAAGGAAGCTGGAGATGCGCGACTCGAGCTGCTTGTGCTCTTCCTGCGTACCGCAGATGAATCGGACCGAGGCCATGCCGTAGCCATAACGATCGAGCGCGGCTTTTCCGGCTTCCGCCAGCTCTTCATTGTTGGCAAGACCGAGATAATTGTTGGCGCAGAAATTCAGAACCCTGGCACCGCCGGAAACTTCGATTTCCCCGGCCTGCTTGGAGGTGATGATACGTTCGGACTTGTAAAGCCCGGACTCCTTCAAGCCTTTCAGCTCAGTCGTAAGGTGATCGATGAATTGCTGGGTCATGATCCGTATGGTGTCCTGCTGTGTTCTTCCGGCAAGGAGCCGTGTATTGGTGCAATCGGATATTCGCAGCCAGTGTCATCTCACGATCGGATGAATGTCTCAAGCCCCAGATTGAACAGCGGGCGTACAGCGCCAAGAATGGCAAAATCCTCGCTTGATCTATCGGCGAGCAGGGCCGGTAGTTCCAGCGTTCCAATCAAGCCTTCGGCCTGAAAGGCTTTTTCAAATGTCTGCCAGATATCCGCATTGGCAATGAATGGGCCTGTAACGATGACGCGCTTCGGGAAAAGCAAACGGCAGACATTGGCCAGAGACCGCGCCATGAGTTGCAATCCGGTCCGCATATCCGGCATGTCGAGTAAAGGCAGCCCCGACATTTGCCCGGCAAGCAGTTCTTCGTCTTCAGAAAGATCCGGCCAAATTTCGCGCATCCGGGGCAGCAGGGCCCAGAGCGATGCGGCGGTTTCCAGACAGCCGTAATTACCGCAACCACAGGCACGGTCTTCCAGCAGATTGAAACGCCAGTGGCCGATTTCACCGAACGGACCACCGGCACGGATGAAGGAATCGCCGTTCACACTGTACGCCAGACCAATGCCCCAGCCCCAGTGCAGAAGCAATGTATTGTCCGTGCCGAAAACGGGGTCCTGCAGCAGGCGGGCATTGAGTTCGGCGTCGAGATGACGGCAGACCAGAACCTCCGGCGTGACCGGCGCCAGCGCCGTGGCCAGATCAAAATCACGGATATTCGGCCAGCGGGAGGTAAGCAGCCAGGTCCGGCTTTTGACATCGACAACGCCGGATACGGATACCGATGTGCCGATATGCTGCATGCCGGGCGGACACTTGCCAACCAGGGATCGGATCAGGTCCCGCATCGCTGCGGTCATCTGATCGCGGTCCACATCATCCGGAATGTCAACACCCGCACGCTCAAGCGCCCGGCCCCCGAAATCCACCAGCGTACCGCGCAATGAACGGCTGGACACGTGTATGACGGTTGCCCCCAAACGCCGGGCATTGAGGCCAATCCGGATAGCTGGCCGACCGCGCCCGCTTTTTTCACCCGCAGTCTCCACCAGCAGTCCTCGGGCAATCAGGTCGCCTACCACTTTTGACGTGGTGGTCGAAGTCATATCGAGCGCTTCGGCTATACTAGGCCGCGAATACTGGCGGCCATTTGAAATCAGCGCGATGACGCGGGCACAATCGCGCTGATGAGCGTCATCATAGTGCGTCTCGTCAACGGTTAAAATCATGCGGAGAAAGCCTCGTTCCTATTTTTGAATAATATTATTCTAAAATACCTTGCAGTGCCAGGGATAGCTATGCTTACAATGGCTCCACGGTGAAAGCATATGCAAGAAGGTCGGCAAAGCCCATGGTTGATACGCGTATTTTATCTGACAAGCAGGTCCTAGGTGCAACTGGCGCCGCACTTGGTGCGGAGGCCATCCGCCAGGCCATTGCACAAAAGGGCAAGGCTTCAATCATTGTTGCAACGGGTGCCAGCCAGTTTGAGCTTCTGCAGAACCTCGTTGCAGCCGATGACATTGATTGGGCGCGGGTTACGGCGTTTCATCTCGACGAATATGTCGGCATGGAGATCACCCACCCAGCCAGCTTCCGCAAATATCTGCAGGAGCGGTTTATAGCGCCGCTTGGCGGCAATATAACGTTTCATCCGGTCAACGCCGAAAGCGATCCGGAGGAGGAAGCAAAGCGGCTCAGTGCTGTGATCGCCGAACACGATATCGATGTCTGCTTTGCCGGTATTGGTGAGAACTGCCATCTGGCATTCAACGATCCGCCTGCCGATTTCGATACGGAAGAACCTTACATTGTGGTGACGCTGGATGAAGCATGCCGCAAGCAGCAGATGGGTGAAGGCTGGTTTCCGTCATTGGAAGCCGTGCCGCAGCAGGCCATCTCGATGAGCATTCGGCAAATCCTCAAAAGCCGGCTGATCATCCTTTCAGTGCCGGACGAGCGCAAGGCGCAGGCCGTAAAGGACGCTCTGGAAGGCCCGGTGGACCCTCGCCACCCCGCCTCGATCATTCAGACTCATCCGCAGACCGTTTTGCTGCTCGATCCGGACTCGGCGTCGAGACTGTCATGATCACGGGAGGCCTTGTCGATATCCAGGTCAATGGATTTGCCGGTGTGGATTTCAATTCTTCCGACCTCACACCGGAAGTGCTGGATCACGCATTGGAGGTAATGCTCGCAACGGGTGTTACCACATGCCTGCCCACGATCATCACCGCCTATCCCGATGAACTGGAAGCCCGGTTCACGGCTCTGGATCGTTGCGTCAACTCCAGCCGACTCGGCCCGCTGATGTGTCCGGGGTATCATCTGGAAGGTCCTTTTCTCAATCCCGCACAGGGCTTTTCCGGATGCCATCCGGCAGGCGCAATGACGGCAGCTGATCCGGCGCTGGTCACACATCTTCAAAGCAAGATCAAACGGCCCATTCTCCTCACAACCGTTGCGCCGGAGATATCGGGCGGGCTCGATTTCATCCGGGCCATGGCGGCACAGAGCATTCTGGTTTCGATCGGCCATTCATCCGCGGATTTTGCCATGGTCGAGGCCGCGGTGCAGGCGGGAGCAACCATGTCCACCCATCTCGGCAATGGCCTGCCGCAGAGCTTGCCCAAGCTTGACAACCCGCTCTTCGCACAGCTTGGGGAAGACCGGCTGCTGGCGACATTCATTGCCGATGGTATTCATCTTCCGCCAAAGGCGCTCAAATCCCTGATACGAGCCAAGGGCTTCGAGCGTTCCGCTTTGGTAACAGACGCTGTTGCAGCAGCCGCTGTTCCGGCAGGAACCTATGATTTTGCCGGCATGCGCATTGAGCGCACCGGAGATGGCATGGTGCGTTTGCCTGGGACAACAGGGCTTGCCGGATCGTCTCTTCGTCTTGATGAAGCGGTGCGCAATCTCGTCCGCTGGAACATCGCCTCCTTCGAACAGGCGATTGAAATGGCGTCCACGCGATTACTGGGCGCACTCGCACCGGCGCTGCGCGCCCGCAAAATTACCCTCCCGCATACGGAAATCGAATGGTCCGACAGCATGGCCATTCGCAGCGTCCGCATCGGCAGAAAGATCAGAAACTACAACTGAAATATCCAAGAACAATAAAGGGGAATGCAAATGGGAAATAACCAGTATCGAATGAGCCGCCGGGTATTGCTTGGCGGCATGACCGCATCGGCTATGGCAGGCGCAATGCCTGCCTGGGCAAAGGCACCCGCCCTGCCCTCTGCACCTGTCGTGATCACCGTCATGGATGTAGGCGGTGCGCTCGCGCTGATCCAGCCTGCATTCGAAGAATACGCCAAGACCTATCCCGAACGGGCTTCACGCGTCATCTTCACCAAGGCGCCGGTGACAGAACTCGCTGGCAAGCTCAAGGCGCAGCAGAGCGCGGGCCGCGTCGATATCGATATCGTGCTGACGGGCAGTGATGGACTTGCCGCCGGACTTGCCAACGAAACATGGCTGAAAATCCTGCCTGAATTCGCCGACAAATTTCCGGGGATCGAGGAGAACTACGAACCCGCCGCTCTCGCCTTGCACAAGGCACAGGGCGACGGTTTCGGCGTCGTCGTCAACTATTACCCCTCGGGCCCGCTCATCGAATATGATCCGGAACGGGTGAAAAAAGTCCCGACCAGCGCGGAGGAGCTTCTCGCCTACGCCAAGGAAAATCCGGGGCGTTTCATGTATGCCCGCCCGACCAATTCCGGCCCAGGCCGTACTTTCATGATGGGACTGCCCTATATTCTCGGCGATAAGGACCCGCAGGATCCGGTCAACGGTTGGGAGAAGACCTGGGCTTATCTCGCCGATCTCGGCCAGTATATCGATTACTATCCAGCAGGGACCGGTGCGACGATGAAGGAATTCGGCGAGGGATCGCGCGATATCATCATCAGCACTACCGGCTGGGACATTAACCCGCGTGCGCTCGGCATCGTGCCCGAGACCGCAAAGATCGGAACCCTCAAGGGTTTCCATTGGGTTTCCGACGCCTTCTTCATGTGCATGCCCAAGGGGATCGCCGATGACAAGGCGGCCGTCGTCCTTGACCTGATGGCCTTCCTGCTCACACCCAAGGCGCAGGCCTATTCCTATGACGAGGGCTATCTCTATCCAGGCCCGGCGGTGAAGAACGTGCCGCTTTCCATGGCACCACAGCACAGTCAGGACGTGATCAAGCAGTTCGGCCGCGAGGAATATGCCGGACTGATCGCCAACAATCCCATCGAACTGCCGCTGAAGCCGGACAAGATGGTCATCGCCTTCCGCAAATGGGATGAACTGGTCGGATCCAAGAAATCGAAGTAAGCGTTCTACTGCACCTGAACCAGATGCCCCGCCGAGACTTCATTGTATTGCCGCACTGGCACGATGAAGTCCGGCGTGCGCACCGGGCTCTTGATCTCGTCATTGGAAACAGGCCGCTTGTTGCCGCGCCGCGATGGATCGGGAACCGGCACAGCCGAAATGAGCTTTCTTGTGTAAGGGTGCTGCGGGTTCTCGAAGATGGCTTCGCGTGATCCGATCTCGACGATCTCACCGAGATACATGACGGCGATGCGATGGCTGACCCGTTCGACCACGGCAATATCGTGCGAGATGAAGAGATAGGCAAGGTTGAGGCTGGCCTGCAGATCCAGCAGCAGGTTGATGACCTGCGCCTTGATGGATACATCCAGTGCCGAGACAGATTCATCGGCAACGATCAGCTTCGGATCGAGTGCGAGTGCCCGGGCAATGCACACACGCTGCCTTTGGCCACCGGAGAATTCATGCGGATAGCGGCTTGCCATATCCGCCGTCAGCCCGACGCGCTCCAGAAGATCGGCGACACGATCGCGGGCCTGCGCGCGCGTTCCCAGCTTGTGTTCGAGATAGGGTTCGGCAATCGCAGCGCCGACCGTGATGCGTGGATTGAGACTGGCAAACGGATCCTGAAAGATCATCTGCATGGTGCGGCGCATATCGCGCAGCCGCTTCGGCTCCATTGTCAGGACGTCTTCGCCGTTGAGCAGTACCTCGCCGCTTTGCGGCTGCACCAGACGCATGATCGAGCGCCCGGTCGTTGACTTGCCGCAACCGGATTCACCCACCAGCGACAGCGTCTCGCCCGGCTGCAGGGTGAATGACAGGTTCTCCACCGCATGAACGCGACCTTCCAACTGCCCGAACATGCCCGAATGGATATTGAAGCGCGTGGTGAGGTTCTTCACTTCCAGCAATGGCTTTGCTTGCGATTGAACGGTATCGGCAGCCTCTACAGGTATATCCGATGTGCCGGTTGCGCGATCAACCACCGGGAAACGCAACGGCCGTTTATGCCCTTTCATCGAGCCAAGGATCGGCACGGCCGAGAGAAGCGAACGGGTATAGGGATGCTGTGGACGGGCAAAAATATCCTCGGTCCTACCGGTTTCCACCGCCTCGCCGTTATACATGACAACGGTGCGATCAGCGATTTCAGCGACAACGCCCATGTCGTGGGTGATGAAGAGAACGGATGTTCCCTCTTCTTCCTGCAGAAGCTTTATCAGATCAAGAATCTGGCCTTGAATGGTGACATCAAGCGCCGTGGTCGGCTCGTCGGCAATCAGCAGCTTCGGCTTGCTGGCCAGCGCCATGGCAATCATCACGCGCTGGCGCATGCCGCCGGAGAATCGGTGTGGATATTCATCGAAGCGCGATTTCGCCGCGGGAATGCGGACCTTTTCCAGAAGCCGGATTGTTTCGGCTTTGGCTTCCGCCCGCGACATGGATGAATGGCAGAGCAAGGCTTCGCTGATCTGCTGGCCCACGGTGAACAGCGGATTGAGTGAAGTCATCGGCTCCTGAAAGATCATGGCGACATCATTGCCGCGCACCGCCCGCATCTGGTTCTCGGGAAGCGCAAGAATGTCCTTGCCGCCGAGAATGATCCCGCCCTCGATACGGCTCTTGTCCTTCTGCAAAAGCCGCATGATGGACAGCGATGTCACGCTTTTGCCCGAACCGGATTCGCCGACGATCGCCACTGTTTCGCCCGGCGCCACGTCGAACGAGACATTGCGCACGACCGGCCGCCATTTACCGTCGGACTGGAAGGATGTCGTCAGATTGGAGACCGACAGAACAGGAGCAACTGCATTGCTCCCGTTGTCAGAATGGGAAGGCTGGCGATTTTCCATGAGTACAAATCCTTTCCGTTGGCAAATGGCGGCGCGCTGATCAATCAGGCCAGCGCATGAGACCGGCCATGCGGCGCGTGTAGCGATTTTCAACGGGGGTCGAGATGATCTCATTGGAAGCCCGCGCCTTGCCGAGTTCTTCAACCAGACGGCTGGCCACGATGGTCTCTTCACCGGGATGCAGATTGCACGGGTCCATATAGAAATAGCCGTGCTCGACCTCATGGTCCCTGACGATGACAGGGCGCGAACCCACTGCCAGCGCATCGGCAAGATCCCAGGCGGAGATATGGGCCGCCTGCGGTTCAATCGTGACACGCAGGCGGTCGAGCGGATTGTGCGTCGGATCGGCTTCGATGACAGTGGTTACACCCGGCTTGTCTGCAAGTGTCTGCTGCCAGAGATTGAGATAACCAGTCTCTCTTTCACGAATACCGGCATGGTCGCGCTTTTCCCATGCTTCCAGCGCGGCAATTGTTCCGAGGATGCTCTCCTTGCCCACTTTCATGCCACGGCCAATGCCCATGTTCTGCAGGAAGGTGTTGCGTACGAAATCCTTGTTTCCGGCAACGATACCGCCCGTTGGGCCGCCCAGAAACTTGTGCGAGGAATAGAGCGCGATGTCAGCCCCCTGCTCCAGAAAGATCTTCAGATCATATTCCGAAGCCGCATCGACGATGACAGGCACGCCGCGGGCGTGGCAGACTTCGGCAAACTTCTCCAAGGCAACGAGGCCATATTGAACCGTGTGATGTGAGACAACGAACACGGCGGCGGCAGTGCGTTCGTTTATCGCCCCATCGAGATGATAGGGGTAGCAGGACGTAGCCTGACCAACCAGGACAGCCTTGGCACCGGCGAGCCGGATACCCTGATCGACCGGAGCGCCATAGCTGACCACATGGCCCATCTGGATGATGACTTCGTCCTTCAATCCCGTGGTGTCAGGCAGGCGCTCAATGGCGGCAAGATCGCTCCCCGTCATGGCCGCGGCTACAGCAAGACTGATGCCGGCGGAACAGGACGCCGTGACAAACCCCGCTTCTCCGCCCGTTAATCGGGCAATCACCGGGCTTGCCTTCTTCTGCAGGTCATTGACCTCGACGAATTGCGGAAGGATGCCCGTCATGGCGGCAACCGCTTCGGGGACGACGATCGAGGCCCCCAGCGAGGTCATTGTGCCTGATACGTTGATAACGGGTCGCAACCCAAGCGTTTCGCGAATATCGTCGGGGTTATGAGAGTCTGTCATGCTAATCTCCTCGAAATGTTGCCGCTTGCAACACATTCCATTTTCTAGGCATATATGCCATTATAATGTAATAAACAGTTTGAAGACCAATCGAGCCTGCCAGGAGCCTGAACGTGGACGCAAAGACATCAGACATGGGTGCTGCCCCCGGTCTTGAGAAAATCGAACAACCGGAAACGGCCACCCGTCGCTCGCGTGTCAGCGGCATTGACCGGGCCTTGCAGGTTCTGGATCATCTTTACGAAACCGGCAGTCCAGCCGGGGTTTATGGCATTGCCAAGGCCATTGGCGCGCCGCTTTCCACGGTCTATGTCATCATTGACGATCTTGTTGAGAAGAACCTTCTCTCCCGCAACAACGACGGTTCGGTCTGGCTGGGTGCGCGGCTTTACCATTACGGTCTCGCCTATGCCCGCTCGCTGGATTTTCTCGATGTAGCCAACCACGAAATGCACAATCTCAGCCGCGTATCGGGTGAAACGGTGCAGGTTTGTGGTCGGGATGGTGATCACATGATGGTTCTGGCCATGGCCGATGGTCCCGGCCATTTCCATGTCACATCGCGCGTCGGTACGCGCGTTCCGCTCAACTGGACCGCATCCGGCCGCCTGCTTGTCGGCCATCTGCCCGAAGCCGAACGGCTGGAGCTTTTCAAGCGCTGCGCCAAATCCTCGCCCACTGGCCGTGCCGTCATCGAGCCGGCTGCGCTGGCCAAGGCCGCCGGAGAAGCGCTGGAATCGCGCCTCTCCATTCAGGCGGGTGAATCCGACTATGCCGTTGCCTGTGTTGCCTCGCCGGTTTGCGACGACAAGGGTACCTGCGTTGCCACCATCTCCATCGTTCTGCCCGAACAGAAGATAGCTGGAAATCCCGAGCGCTATACGTCCGAGGTCAAGGCATCTGCTGAACGGATCGAAACGGTGATGGGCTGGCGCAGTCATTCCTGATCCTAGTCCCTCAAGGCGATAATCGCCTCGATCTCCACGGTAATATTGCCTGGAAGCGAGCCGAAACCCACAGCTGAACGGGCGTGCTGACCCGCGTCACCGAATACGTCGATCAGGAGATCCGAGCATCCGTTGATAACCAGTGGATGATCGGCAAAGTCAGGCGTGGCATTGACCATGCCGAGCAGCTTAACCACCTGTTTGACGCGGCCGAGATCGCCCAACGCGGACTGCAGGACCGCCAGCAGGTTGATGCCGGTGAGCCGGGCATGGGCATAGGCATCCTCGACACTGACCGTATCGCCCACCTTGCCCGTATGCATGAATCCATCGTCTTCGCGCGGACCTTGACCCGACAGGTACAGCATATTGCCTTCCTGAATGTGGGTGACAAAATTGGCAATCGGACGCGGTGCCGGCGGCAGGGCAATGCCCAGCGCTTTCAGTCTGATGTAAGGAGAAGTGCCAGCGTCAACAGCTGGACTGGATGAAGGGTTCACGCGAGCTCCTTAGCGGTATGAATAGGTATGACGGTGATTGACCAGCTCGGGCTTCACCGGTTGATAGCGGCTGGCCGCAATGGTTTCGGTTCCCAGAACGACCATGCGGGGCTCGAACAGTTTGTGCAGTGTCGCCTCGTAACCCAATGAATCGATCACCTTGAGGTCGGAATCGACCAGTTCAAAAATGGTGAATTCGGCCGGTTTGCCCACCTCAAGGAGATTGTCAGTCGGCAGGCCGATGGCCGATGCCGGTGACAGGGTGACGGCTTCGACAACCTTGTCGAAGGGCATCCCGACGCTCAGCAGCTTCGACATGGTCGTTCCCAGATCCCACACGGAATAGTTCAGGCTATGCAGGTGAATGTCCGTCGAGATGGAGAACGGCAGCAGACCGCGACTGATCGCGACTTCCGCCACCCGGAAGGAGAACGATGCACCGCCATGGCCAATGTCGAGCCGGATACCTTCACCCGCGCAGCGCTCTGCCAGTTCGAACAGATCATCGTCTTCGATGATGCTGCTGCCGACCTTGCCGTTGAAGCAATGGGTGATGATGTCGCCCGGTCCCAGAATCTCCAGTACTTCGTCATAGAGCGCAGGCGGTTCACCCACATGCACCATCATCGGCAGCTTGAGGATTTTTGCCACCTTCTTGCCGACCTTGACCGGTGTCACGCCCCAAGAGCCGGTGATGACATGGCTCGCACGCACCTTCAGGCCGACAATATGATCGCGGTTCTCGTTGACGCAGGCCACGGTGCGATCAAGATCGATCGACCGGATATCGCTGAGTTCGCTGACACGGTTGCAGGCAACAAGACCAATCGAGCCGAGATTGAGGAAAGCCTTGATACGTTCCCTTGCCGGTTCGATGATGTATTCGCGCAGGCCATGGAAATTCGCTTCACCGGCCGAGCCCGCATCGACGATTGTCGTTACACCGCGCTCGACACCGCAAATCTGCGGGCGAACCGAGATATCGGTTCCGCCGTGCCAGACATGGGCATGCAGGTCGGTCCAGCCGGGTGAAATCCATGCACCCTTCATGTCGACGCGTCTGGCATCTCCGCCAACATTCAGCGACGGGCCGAATTCAGCGATTTTTCCATCCGCACCGATCAGGATATCGATGGTGCCGGTGGGTGTATTGGGGCCAAAGGCAACCGCTTTGACATTGGTCAGCAGCAAGCGACCATCGGTTGCAGAGGGGGCGGGCATGATCAGAGATCCTTTCTGAGACGGGGGTCTAGGAGGTCGCGAAAGCCATCGCCGACCATTTGCAGCGAGAGAACGGAAAGGACGATGGCAATACCGGGAAACAGGGTCATCCAGTCGGCCTGACCGACATACTGCCGGCCGGCGGCAATCATGGTGCCCCATGTCGGCACTTCAGGGCTGACGCCGAGACCGAGGAACGACAGCCCTGCCTCTGCCAGCATGGCATGGGCAAACAGGAACGTTCCCTGGACAAGGATGGGCGAGAGGAGATTGCGCAGGATATGGCGCGTCAGGATATGCGGAGTCGATATGCCGAGGGCATGGGCGGCTTCCACATAGGGCAGTTCGCGGATGACCAGCGTCGATGCCCGCACCACGCGGGCAAGCCGCGGCGCATAGACAATACTCAGTGCGATGATCACCGTTGTCAGCGAAGGACCGAGTGCGGCGACCAGAGCGATGGCAAGCAATATGTCAGGGAACGCCATCATCGCATCGATCAGCCGGGTGATCGGTGCATCGAGCTTGTGGAAGAAGCCTGCCAGAATGCCGAGGGTGACGCCGATGAGCGAGGCGAGAACCACAACGGCAAAACCAACCAGCAAGGACAGGCGGGCTGAATAGATCGTCCGCGAGAATACGTCGCGCCCGAATTCATCCGTGCCGAAAATCCATTGCGCACTTGGCGGCTTCAGCCGGTTGACGATCGACAGCTTGTTCGGTGCGTAAGGAGCAATGAGCGGCGCAAGAACGGCAAGCGTAATGAAGATCGCCAGAACAATCAGGCCGAACAGGACCGTCTTGCGGCGCAGGAGAACCCGGAGGAACTTGCTGCGCTCGCTAACGGGTACGGGTGAAATGATGTCGGTCATCAGTAGCGCACCCTTGGGTCAACCACGAGATAAAGCATGTCGATGGCGAAATTGATGAGGACGTAAAGCCCGGCGATGATGAGAAGAGCGCCCTGAATGACGGGGTAATCGCGGCGAAGCACGGCCGAGACAACGAGATTACCGACGCCGGGCAGACCGAACACCGTTTCCGTCACCACCGCACCGGATATAAGGACTGCGGCCGTCAGGCCGACGACGGTGATGATCGGGATCAGCGCATTCTTGAATGCGTGCTTGAGCACGACACTGCGTTCGACAACACCCTTGGCACGGGCTGTTCGGATATAGTCATCCCCCAGCACATCCAGCATCGAAGCGCGGGTAAACCGCATGATCAGCGCCGATGAAACGATTCCGAGGGCAAAAGCGGGAAGTACGAGATGATACAACCGCTCTCCCAGAGTCGTATCCGGCCCGCCATAGCCCGACACCGGGAATATCCCGAAGCGGACGGCAAAGACCTGCATCAGGATCAGGCCGAGCCAGAAACTCGGAATACTGGCTGCGAGCATGGCGAGCGCCGTTGCAGCCTGATCGAAGATCGATCCACGCCGATAGGCGGCATAGACCCCGATAGGAATAGCGATGACACTGGCGATGAGGATGGAGAAGATTGTGAGAAAGAACGTCGGCTCCGCACGTTGCGCCAATGCGGTCAACACGGGCTGGTCGAGAAAGATGGATCGCCCGAGATCCCCCTGCAGCAACTGACCGATGAAATAGACGTACTGGACGAGGATCGAGCGGTCGAGGCCCAGCGCCGTCCGCAACTGCGCGATATCGGCAGCCGTTGCTTCCGGTCCGAGCATGACGGCGGCAGGGTCACCCGGCGTGACGCGAACGATGATGAACACGATGGTCACCACCAGAAACATCACGACAATCATGCCGATAAAGCGTTGGAAGATGTAACGGAGCATTGGGTCGGTTCGATCCTGCTACAGGGATGAGAAAGGACTGTCAGCGGACGGCTTCCGGCCGCCCGCGACTTTTCATTTCAGATTACTGCTTGAGCGACACGTTCCAGAAATACGGCCATGGCGCAGGCGTGAATCCCTCCAGCTTCGGCGATTTGGCCGACAGCGCGTTGAAATCACCGATTTTGATGATCGGTGCTTCCGCGTAGATCACCTTCTGGACTTCAGCCCACAGCGCGACACGTTTCTTTGGATCGGTTTCGGAGTTGAAGGCATCAACCGCAACCTTGCGGGCCGGTGTATCCCAATTGCCGGGCGCGCTGGTCGACAGAGCGCCGATCAAGGCAGGCTCCGGCAGGAACGGGCTATGGCTGATATAAATATCCCAAAGTGTCGGATCGGCACGGCGCTGGGTCAGCGTTGCCCAGTCGACCACCTGCAGATCGACATTAATTCCCGCTGCCTTCAGATACTCGGCGGCGACCTGCGCCATCTTGTAGTGGAACTCATACTGGCGGCTGGTGAGAATGCGCACGGGCTTGCCGTCGTAATTGGCCTTTTTCAAAAGGGCGGCCGCCTTCTCAGGGTCACCGATGTTGTACGCGCCCTCAACACCCGCATCAGTCGCCCAGCTATAGGAAGCCGGATAGAACGATCCATTGAGCGAATAGAAGTCCTTGCTACCGAAAGCCGCAGCCAGCATGTCCTCCACATTCAGCGCAGCGCGGATCGCCAGACGCATATCCTGGTTCTTGGTCAGACCCTGTGCCGTGTTCAGCACAAAGACCGGCCAGCCGAAGGGCTTCAGCAGGACCGGTTCCGTGGTTTTCTGGCCCTTCAGGCGGTCATAGGCTTCTACAGGAACGCTGTCTGCATAATCGAACTGGCCGGAAATCGCGCCTTCAACCCGGGTATTGGCATCAGGGACGGGAACAAAACGGATTTCGTCGAGATATTGATGGCGTGCACCGCCATAGCCGTTCTCTTGGCCTTCGGGAGATTTGTAGTCATCGAAGCGGACGAGTTGGATATACTGATCGGCCTTGCGCTCTTTTACCTTGTACGGGCCCGTGCCGACCGGATCGGTCATCGGGTTCTGCTGTTTTTCACTTGGGAGGATGATCGCCGCGGCATTGTTGAATGCCAGCAGCGACAACAGCGGAGCATGGGGGGCATTGAGCGTGATGCGGACGGTTGAGGCATCGACCGCGTCAATGGATGTGATGAGGGAAGCGACCTGCTTGCCGCGTGAGGCGATCTGCGTCCAGCGCTTCAGCGAGGCGACAACATCGGCGGAATCCATGTCTGTGCCATCATGGAACTTGACGCCTGTGCGCAGCTTGATCGTGTAGATTTTGCCGTCAGCCGAAATCTCCGGCAGGCTTGCCGCCAGCAGCGGGGTCGGATTCCACTTCTCATCAAACGTGTAGAGCGTCTCGAAAATGTGCTGCGAGACAATACCGACCAGATCGGCGGTCGAAGCCATCGCATCGAGTGTCGGCGGTTCGCCAATTGTCGCGACGTTGATGACACCGCCCTTGGTCTGGGCAAAGGCAGCAGGGCTTACGGCGATCAGCGCCGAACCCAGCAGGAGTGCGAGTTTCAATGATTTCATGGCAGTCCCCTTTGTTATTCTATTATTATGTTATATAGTGTTTTATAGTAGAATAAGACCAAATGTATCAGGCGCTGTCAAACAAAAAAGAAAAAGGCAGCGCTGATGGCGCTGCCTTGGTCATGCAATCGATGGACGATCCTCGTCAGATGATACCGCCGCTGCCGCCCGTGCTGGCAGGCCGTATTTTCCCAACCCTTTGCCTGTAGCCACTGGCTCGATACGCGGCGATGGGATCGATGGCCCCCCCTGCCCGGCGCCGAGCCTCAGCGAGTACAGGTTCAACATCCGTCCGGTATGCCCGCTTCAGGGTATCCGATGCCATCAGCGCATCATTGCCGTCCTGATAACCACCCAGTGCCGCCCGATCAACCAGCAGCGCCTGCGCATAGGCGCGGCGGATTTCATTGGCGCTGGAGATCAGGCTTTCAATCGGGTCTGTCACGTTATGCGACTGGTCGATCATATGCGCTGGATGGAAATTCTCGACGCTGCGCTCTTCCGCATCAACAAGTTCGTTGAAAACAAGGAACAGCCGGTATGGATCGATGGAACCCGCATCGAGATCGTCATCGCCATATTTGGAATCGTTGAAATGGAAGCCACCGAGTTTCTTGAATTGGATCAGCCGTGACACGATCATCTCGATGTTAGTGTTCGGCGCGTGGTGGCCGAGGTCTACGAGACAGAACGCTTTCGGCCCCAATGTCTGGGCGATCAGATAATTCGTGCCCCAGTCCTGCACGACGGTCGAATAGAAGGCGGGCTCAAACATCTTGTGCTCGGAGAAGATGCGCCAGTCATCCGGCAGCGCCTTGTAAACCTCCGCCATGGCATCGAGATAGCGCTCGAACGACCGGGCAAAATGGCTCTGGCCGGGAAAATTCGAGCCGTCGCCGATCCACACGGTCAGGGCCTTCGAACCGATCGCGTTGCCGATTTCGATGCATTCGATATTGTGCGCGATGGCCTGTTTGCGCGTAGCTGCATCCACGTGACTGAGCGAGCCGTATTTGTAGGAATGCACCTGATCCGGTGCATCGGAAAAGGTGTTGGAATTCATCGCATCGAAGCCAAGGCCGAGCGCTTCCGCATGGGCTTTGAGCTGTTTCGGATCGGCCTTGTCCCACGGAATGTGCAACGAGACATTGGGTGTCGCACGGCTTAACTGGTTGATGACCGCGCAATCATCGAGCTTGTCAAAAATGCCGCGCGGTTCGCCTTGGCCCGGAAACCGGGCAAAGCGTGTACCGCCGGTGCCGACACCCCACGAGGGAACGGCGACGAAGAAATCGGCCACCTTGGTAGTAATCGCCTCGATATCGATGTTGCGGCGGGCGAGATGCGCGCCCAGCGCCTCGAAGTCGCTCTTCTGTGCCGCAGCAAGCTTGTCGTTTTCGGACGCGATCAGATCGCCTGATATTTGTAGTTCAGCCATGATGTCCTCCCCGGGACTTGGAGCAAGTTTTGTTTCTACGGAGCCTGACAAAACTTGCTCACTTATCGCGTGAAGCTCTGCACGTTGCCAGCATCGACATTGATAATATTGCCTGTCGATTTGGCAGATGCATCAGAGGCAAGGAAATAGATCGCCTCGGCAATGTCTTCCGGCAGCACGTTGAGCTTGAGCAGCGACCGCTTGCGGTAATGTTCCTCAAGCTCGTCCACCTGCAGGTTGGACGAGGCCGCCCGCTGTTCGCGCCACTCGCCATTCCAGATTTTGGAACCGCGCAGCACCGCATCTGGATTAACCGTATTCACGCGGATACCGGCCTCCGCACCTTCCAGCGCGAGGCAGCGCGCGAGATGGATTTCCGCGGCCTTGGCAGCGCAATAGGCGCTGGCATTGGGCGATGCGGCAAGCCCGTTCTTCGATGCGACGAAGACAACATTGCCGCCGATCTTCTGCCGCCTGAACAGGCGAAATGCTTCGCGCGATACGAGGAAATAGCCGGTTGCCAGAATGTCCATATTGCGGTTCCACATGGCAAGCTCCGTGACCTCTATCGGAGCAGACGAGGCGATACCGGCATTGGAAACAAGGATATCGATGCCACCGAATTCAATCGACGCCTCGGCAAAGCTGGCAATCACGGCCGCTTCATCCGTCACGTTGAGCTGGACACCGCGCACCACATCGGTGCTGTAGCGCCCTGCAAAATCCTGATGGGCGGCTTTCAGTGCCTCGGCATCGATATCCGCAAGAACAACACAAGCGCCCTGATCCAGCAACCGCTCCGCCGTAGCACGACCGATACCGCCGGCACCGCCGGTAACAAAAGCGACACGCCCAGCCAGAGATTTCGGCTTCGGCATACGCTGCAGCTTGGCTTCCTCAAGCAGCCAGTATTCGATATCGAAGGCCTCCTGTTCCGGCAGCCCCTGATATTCCGAGACAGATGACGCGCCGCGCATCACGTTGATGGCGTTGACGTAGAACTCTCCGGCAATACGGGCTGTTGCCTTGTCCTTGGCAAAGGACAGCATGCCGACGCCGGGAATGAGGAAGATCACCGGGTTGGGATCGCGCATGGCAGGCGAGTTGGCATGTTTGCAGGCGTTGTAATAGCGGGCGTAGTCGGCGCGGTAAGCTTCCAGCGCCACATCAAGCGTTTCGACAGCGGCTTCGGGATTGGCCGGATCGACATCCAGCACCAGCGGGCGAATTTTCGTGCGCAGGAAATGATCGGGGCAGCTTGTCCCCAGCGCCGCAAGCGGACGCAGGTTACGGGAATTGACGAATTCCAGCACCGCCGGCTGATCGTCGAAATGGCCAAGCTTGCGTTCGGATACACCGATCTTGCCGCGAATTTCCGGCATCAGCCGCGCGGCGATGGTACGGCGTCTGGGCGCATCAAGGCTCTTCGCCACCTCCCCGCCGAATGCCGGTTTCCCTGCCGTCTTGGCATCAAACCAGACAATCGCCTTGTTGATGATATCAAGTGTCAGTTCATAGCATTCCTTGGCATCATCGGCCCACGTAAAGAGTCCATGGCTTTCCAGCACAACACCCTTTGAATTGGGATTGGCCGCCACGTAGGCGCCGAGATCGAGACCGAGCTGAAACCCCGGGCGGCGCCATGGCAGCCAGCCGATTTCGTCACCAAAGACCTCTTTGGTCAGCTCTCGAGAGTTCTTCGACGCAGCAATGGCAATGATCGCATCAGGGTGCATGTGATCCACATGCCTGAACGGCACAAAACCATGCAATGGCGTATCAATCGATGCGGCGCGGCCGTTGAGATTGAATGTGCAATGGGGCAGAAAACCCACCATCCGGTCTTCGTCTTCCACACCCCGGTAGATGGACTTCAGCGATTCCAGCTTTTGCATGTAGAGAGTGGCAAAACCGTCGAGCTTGATCGTACCGACATCGCCGCCCGATCCTTTTACCCAAAGCACCTCAACCGGCTTGCCGGTCAGCGGATCAGTTTCCGAAACCTTGGCCGAGGTGTTGCCGCCACCATAATTGGTAATGCGCTTGTCGGCGCCCAGAAGATTGGAGCGGTAGAGCAGCTTGCCGGGCTCGTCCAGCATGGCAGCCTTTTGATCATCCCAACGATTATCCAGAAGTTGGACCTTGTTTGCCATGCTTGCCTCCCGAAGACGTTCTGATGGCCGGACATCGCGCCGCAGCCATGTGAATTTCCTCTAGCTATGAAACAGGGAGACATTTGCTGTCAATCATAAATGATCAAATTCAATCATAAAATTGCATTTGTGCAGTGCAATATGAATAAATTTGACTGAAGTTGATTGACACCGCCCGTTTATTTGCGCAATGTTTGCGATAGTGGAGGGAAGAAATGCACGAACGTGAGCGCCAACGTATTATCCTGAGTGCCGTCCAGGAAAAGCCGTTCATCACCATTCAGGACATTGCGGAACTGACGGAAGCGTCGGAAGCAACGATCCGTCGTGACATCGCCTCCATGCACGTACAGGGCAAGCTGCGCCGGGTGCGCGGCGGGGCGGAGGCCATCCACCCGCCGCAGCAGACCGCGCTTGCCGGCAGGCCGTTTCGCGTCTCCGAAGCCGAGAACATCGACAAGAAGCGAGCGATTGCCCGCGAAGCCGTGGGCCTCTGCAGTGAGGGTGACGCCATTATTCTCAACGGCGGCACCACAACATTCCAGATGGTGCATTACCTCGCGACGCGCCGCCTTCAGATCATGACCAATTCCTTCGCCATTGCCGAACATCTGGTGAAGAACTCCAAGAGCACCGTCATCATTCCCGGTGGCATGATCTACCGCGAGCAGAGCATGATCCTCTCGCCTTTCGACAATGACGTGACCCGTAATTTCTACGGCAAGCGCATGTTCATGGGCGCCGTCGGCGTCGGTCCGTTCGGTGCCATGGAATCGGACCCGCTGATCATTCAGGGTGAGCAGAAGCTGATCAATCAGGCGGATGAACTGGTGCTGCTGGTGGATTCCACCAAGTTTCAGCGCCGTTCGAGTCTCATCCTGTGCCCGCTTCAGAGGGTCGCAACAATCATCACCGATGACGGCATTTCAGATGCTGACCGGAAGATGGTGGAGGACGCCGGGGTTGAGCTCGTCATCGCAAAGGTGGGAGTTCAAGACAAATCAAGGGATTCCGCTTCGACCGCATAAAAACCAGGCGCCGAAGCGGTGTGTTTCAATCTAGGGAGGATGAAAAATGAAACTGTTGAAGAAACTCGCACTGGGCTCGGCCTTGGCCCTCGCCATGCTGGCATCACAGGCACACGCAGAAACCATCAAAATCGGCCTCGTCGCCAAATCGCTCGGCAACGGCTTCTTTGAAGCGGCCAACAAAGGCGCACAGGAAGCCGCGAAGGAACTGGGCGGGGTCGAGGTCATCTATACCGGACCGACATCGACGACAGCGGAAGGCCAGATCGAGGTCATCAACGCGCTGATCGCCCAGAACGTCAATGCGATTGCCATTTCCGCCAATGATCCCGACGCGGTTGTACCGGCTTTGAAGAAAGCCATGGCGCGCGGCATCAAGGTTATCTCGTGGGATTCCGCCGTGGCCAAGGAAGGCCGCATCGTCCATCTCAATCCGTCGTCGAACGAGCTGATCGGCAAGATGTGCCTGCAGCTTGCCGCCGCCCATCTGCCTGACGGCAAGGGCGACTTTGCCATCCTCTCGGCAACGACCACATCGACTAACCAGAATACCTGGATTGCCGAGATGAAAAAGCAGCTGCCGAATTTCCCCGGCCTCAACCTCGTGACGACAGTTTATGGCGATGACCTCGCCGACAAAAGCTACCGCGAAGCCCAGGGCCTCCTGACCTCGCAGCCCAATGTGAAAGTGATCGTCGCACCAACCACGGTTGGCGTATTGGCCGCCTCGCAGGCAGTATCCGATGCCAAGAAAATCGGCACCGTCTATGTCACCGGCCTCGGTCTGCCATCTGAAATGGCAGGCGCCATCAAGTCAGGTGCCACCAAGGAATTCGCCATCTGGAATCCGATTGACCTTGGCTACTCCGCCACGGAAATTGCTTACCGCTTGGTCAAGGGTGACACCGATGGCAAGCCCGGCAGTGAAATCAATGCCGGCCGCATGGGCAAGATCAAGATTGGTGAAAACGGCGAAGCGGCCATGGCTGATCCCTTCGTCTATGATGCGAAGAATATCGATCAGTTTTCCAAGATTTTCTGATCCGGCAATCGTGTCGCAAAGCCCGGCAGACCTTCTGCCGGGCATTTTTTAACCCTTCGGTATGGCCATGATGACCACAGCTCTTGCTGAAACACCTCCCGCAACCCCCATTCTGGAAATGCGGGCCATCTCCAAGTCATTTCCAGGTGTAAAAGCCCTTGATGACGTCAACATTGCTTTATTCTCCGGCGAAGTGACCGCTCTCATCGGCGAAAACGGCGCGGGCAAGTCCACGCTCGTCAAAATTCTGACCGGTATCTATCAATCCGACGAAGGCGAGATACACATTGACGGCAAGCCCGTCACCTTCGGCAACGCACAGGACGCCATCGATCACGGCGTCACCGCCATCCATCAGGAAACGGTGCTGTTTGATGAACTCTCGGTCGCCGAGAATATTTTCATCGGTCATGCACCGAAGACATCGCTGGGGCTGGTCAACTGGCGGGGCGTCAACGCAAGGGCGCTCGCCCTCCTCCACTCGCTCGAAAGCAACATCGATCCGCGCGCGCGTCTGAAAGACCTGTCCATCGCCCAGCGCCATCTCGTTGCCATTGCCCGCGCACTGTCGGTCGACGCGCGTATCGTCATCATGGACGAGCCGACCGCCGCCCTGTCACGTAAAGAGGTGGATGACCTCTTTCAGATCGTCAAGCGGCTGAAAGCACAGGGCAAGGCCATTCTCTTCATCAGCCACAAATTCGATGAGGTCTACGAGATCGCTGACAATTATGCCGTGTTTCGTGATGGCAGGGCGGTCGGCAGCGGGATTCTTGCTGATATCAACCAGAACGACATTGTCCGCCTCATGGTCGGCCGCTCCATCGAGCATGCCTTTCCAAAAGTTGATATTCCGCTCGGCGAAACAGTTCTCAAAGTCGAGAACTACAGCCACCCCACCGAATTCCGCGACATTTCCTTTGAACTCAGGAAGGGTGAAATCCTTGGCATCTACGGGCTGGTCGGTGCGGGCCGCTCGGAAATCTGCCAGTCCCTCTTCGGCGTGACGCGGCCGTCCGGCGGCAGGCTGGAACTGGAGGGCAAGGAGATCCAGATCCGTTCGCCCGGTGATGCGATCCATGCGGGCATTGTCTACGTGCCGGAGGAGCGCGGCCGCCACGGCGCTGTCCTGCAACTGCCGATCTATCAGAACATTTCATTGCCGTCGCTTGGACGAACATCCCGCTCGGGTTTTCTGCGCGCAGCGGAGGAACTGGCGCTCGCGCGAAAATATGCCGAACGCTTTGACCTCAGGGCAGCCGCGCTTTCGGTGCCGGTCGGTACACTTTCCGGCGGCAACCAGCAGAAAGTAGTCATCGGCAAATGGCTCGCCACACAACCAAAAATTCTCATTCTGGATGAACCGACCAAGGGTATCGATATCGGTTCGAAGGCCGCAGTTCATGCCTTTATCAGCGAACTCGCCGGCGAAGGCCTCAGCATTATCATGGTGTCATCGGAACTGCCGGAAATTCTTGGCATGTCCGACCGCGTGCTCGTGATGCGCGAAGGCCTGTCCGCCGGTCTGTTCGAGCGCGCTGACATGAATGCCGAGACACTGGTTCGCGCCGCAACGGGCAACGCGTGAGGATCGGGATGATCAAGCAACTGTTCAAATTTCGAGAAATGCTGCTGGTGGTGATCATTGCCGTCCTGCTCGGGGTTTTCTCGTCGCGCTCGCCCGGCTTTGCCAGCCCTTCGAACCTCTCGAATATTTTCAATGATACATCAATCCTGATCATTCTCGCCCTTGGCCAGATGACCGTGATCCTGACCAAATCGATTGATCTTTCCGTCGCGGCCAATGTTGCCTTTACCGGCATGGCCGTCGCCATGCTCAACGCGGCGCATCCGGACCTGCCGCTGGCTGTGATCATTCTCACCGCGCTTAGCATCGGCGCGATCCTCGGGGCGATCAACGGCCTGTTTGTCTGGAAACTCGGCATTCCCTCGATTGTCGTGACGCTTGGCACATTGACCATCTATCGCGGCATGGCTTTCGTTCTCTCCGGCGGCGGCTGGGTCAACGCTCACCAGATGACCGAACCGTTCCTGCAAACCCCGCGCCAGCTTTTTCTTGGCCTGCCCATCCTCGGTTGGACCGCCATCGTCATCGTCGCCATCATCTATATCGTCATGTCGCGCACGTTCCTTGGCCGTGCTATCTATGCTTCCGGCGGCAACCCGACTGCAGCGGTCTATGCGGGTATCGATGTCGGGCGCACGCGCTTTTTCGCCTTCGTCATATCGGGCACCCTCGCCGGTCTCTGCGGCTATCTCTGGGTGTCGCGCTATGCGGTGGCCTATGTGGACATTGCCGCAGGCTTCGAACTCGACAGCGTCGCCGCCTGCGTCATCGGCGGCATCTCGACACTGGGCGGCATTGGCTCGGTGGCCGGCGCGCTGCTGGGTTCGCTGTTTCTCGGCGTCATCAAGAATGCCCTGCCGGTCATCAATATTTCTCCCTTCTCGCAAATGGCGATCTCGGGCGGCGTGATCATCGCCGCCGTGATCTTCAATGCGCGGCAAGAACGGCGGCGCGGCCGTATCATTCTGCGTGATCGCGGGGCATCGGAAAAGATCGAGGGTATCGCATGAGCACGGTCAGTGAAAAACGTCATATCCCGGATCGTCTCGGCACATCCACAACGCGCCTGTTTGCCAGTTGGGAAGCACTGCTGCTGGTTGTCGCAATCCTGATTTTCATCGCCAACTCGTTTGCTTCTCCCTACTTCCTCAATGCATGGAACCTCTCCGACGCTACGTTCAACTTCACCGAGAAGGCAATGGTGGCCTTCGCCATGGCGCTGCTGATCATTGCCGGAGAGATTGACCTTTCCGTTGCGGCGATCATTGCGCTTGCCTCGACAGCCATGGGTGCTGCGGCCCAGATGGGCGTTGGTACGCCCGGCCTCGTTGCTATCGGCCTCGCCGTCGGCGCCGGCTGCGGCGTGATCAACGGCATCCTCGTGGCCGGGCTGCGCCTGCCGTCCATTGTCGTGACCATCGGCACGATGAGCCTGTTTCGCGGCATTGCCTATATCGTCCTCGGCGACAAAGCCTATGGCGGCTATCCCGCGTCCTTCGCCTATTTCGGACAAGGCTATGTCTTCTCGGTGATTTCGTTTGAGTTCGCACTTTTTGCCGTTCTGGCCATTCTCTTTGCCGTTCTTCTGCATGCGACCAATTTTGGCCGGCGCGTCTATGCCATCGGCAACAATGAGTTTGCCGCCCGGTTTTCCGGCATCCGTGTTGAACGCATCAAGTTCACGCTGTTCCTGATGACCGGATTGATGTCAGGCATCGCTGCGGTCTGCCTCACCTCCCGCCTCGGCTCGACACGGCCTTCCATCGCGCAAGGATGGGAGCTCGAAATCGTCACCATGGTGGTTCTGGGCGGCATCTCCATTCTCGGCGGCTCGGGAACCATCGGCGGCGTGGTCATCGCCGCCTTTGTCATGGGGCTGGTGACATTCGGCCTCGGGCTTCTCAACGTGCCGGGCATCGTCATGTCGATCTTCATCGGCCTGCTTCTGATCATCACCATCACGTTGCCCATCATCATCCGCCGGATCAGACACAGGAAACACGCATGAGCACCCGGGAAACCTATGCGTTCAAGATGACGCTCAATCCGGGCATGGAAGAAGAATACAAGCGGCGCCACGATGCCATCTGGCCCGAATTGATCGATCTTCTGCACGAGGCCGGTGTGCGGGACTATTCGATCCACCTTGATCGCGATAGCAACACGCTGTTCGGTATTCTGACCCGCCCGGCAGGTCATACGATGGCTGATCTTCCCGGCCATCCAGTGATGAAGAAATGGTGGGCGCACATGGCCGACATCATGGTGACAAACCCCGACAATTCGCCGGTGCAGTCCAATCTGGTCTGCCTGTTTCATCTGGCCTGAGCTGACATGACCAAACCACGCCATATCGCTGTCATTGACGTTGGCAAAACCAACGCCAAAGTCGTTGTGGTTGATGCTGCCAGCGGTGTTGAGCTTGCAGCTTGCGGCACACCTAATCGCGTTGTCACCAGCGGCCCCTATCCCCACTATGGCGTCGACGCACTCTGGGACTTCTTTCTGGCCTCGCTGAAGGAACTCGCAACCACACCGGGCTTCGATGCGATATCCGTCACTGCCCATGGCGCATCGGCAGCGCTACTCGGGGACAACGGGCTAGCCATGCCCGTCATCGACTATGAACACACCTATCCCGATGCCATCCGCCGGTCCTACGCGGAACTGCGACCGGATTTTGCCGAGACCGCTTCGCCCTATCTTGCAGGCGGCCTGAATGTCGGCGCTCAGATTCACTATCAGAAGACGCAGTTTCCCGAATTGTTCAGGGATGTAAAAACCATCCTGACCTACGCCCAATACTGGGTGTGGCGGCTCACAGGCGTTGCGGTGAACGAAGTGACGTCGCTTGGGTGTCACACGGATTTGTGGAATCCCCGGAAGGCAGAGTATTCCAGCCTCGTCGATACGCTGGACCTGCGTCCGCTCCTGCCGCCCATCCGCTCGGCTTTCGACCATATCGGCGATTTGCTGGAATCTCTTCGACATCTGCTCGGTGTCCAGAAACCTGTGCGGGTCTTTTGCGGTATTCATGATTCCAATGCGTCTCTGCTGCCGCATCGGATGACGCGCAGCTCACCCTTTTCGGTTGTCTCGACAGGCACATGGGTTGTGCTGTTTGCCGTGGGCGGGCGGCTGGATCAGCTTGATCAGGAACGCGATACGCTTGCCAACGTGGACGCCTACGGCAAGGCGGTGCCATCGGCCCGGTTCATGGGTGGCCGGGAGTTCAACCTTCTGACGGGTGGCAATGCCATCGCTCCCGATACGGAAACGCTAGAGCACGTCATTCGCGATCAGGTGATGCTGCTGCCAAGTCTCGTCAAGGGAACAGGGCCGTTTCCGGACAGAGAGGCAGTGTGGCCGAACGGCGAAGCCCGAACACCGGCAGAACGAACTGCTGCAGCGTCTCTCTATGCCGCTCTGATGACCCAAATCAGCCTTGAATTGATCGGGGCTGAGGGCGCCACCGTTGTGGAGGGTCCATTTGCCCGCAACGTGGTGTATCTGTCTGCCCTGCGCAGCCTGACGAAGCGGGAAGTCGTCGCGCTGCCGGGCTCAACCGGAACCAGTCTTGGCGCGGCGCTTCTTGCCGGCGCGACAATTCCCACACAGGCGAAGATCGGAAATGTACAACCGCTTGATGCCGCATTCGATGCCTATGCAAAGGCATGGCGTGACCGCCTTACGTGAAAAAGGCGGGCCTAAGCCCGCCTTTCGAATTTATTCATGGCTGGACATCAGCCGGCGAAGGCGAGAGCTTCATCTTCGCTGACGCCGCCGTGCAGCGCACGATCAAGCTGACCCTTGTCCAGTTCGCCTTCCCAGCGGGCGACAACAATCGTTGCCACCGCATTGCCGACGAGATTGGTCAGGGCGCGGCATTCCGACATGAAACGGTCGATACCGAGGATCAGCGCCATACCGGCGACCGGAACGGCCGGAACCACGGACAGCGTTGCCGCGAGCGTGATGAAACCGGCACCGGTAATACCGGCGGCACCCTTGGAGCTGAGCATCGCAACCAGCAACAGCAGAACCTGATCGGTCAGGGTCAGCGGTGTGTTGGTTGCCTGCGCGATGAAGAGTGCAGCCAATGTCATGTAGATATTGGTGCCATCCAGATTGAACGAATAGCCGGTCGGAATAACAAGGCCAACGACGGACTTCTTGCAGCCGGCCTTTTCCATTTTCGCCATCAGCGTCGGCAGGGCAGCTTCCGAAGAACTGGTACCAAGAACGAGAAGCAGTTCTTCCTTGATGTAGCGGATCAGAGCGAAGATCGAGAAGCCGTTGTAACGGGCAACAGCGCCCAGAACGATCACCACGAAAAGGATCGATGTCAGATAGAACGTTCCGATGAGCATCAGCAGGTTTGCGACCGATGCAATGCCATACTTACCGATGGTGAAAGCCATGGCGCCAAAAGCACCGATGGGGGCAGCCTTCATCAGAATGGCAACAAGTTTGAACACCGGTGCGGACAGCGTATGCAGGAAGTTGGTGACCGGCTCAGCGCGCTCGCCGACCATGGCCAGCGAAATACCGAAAAGAACCGAGAAGAACAGGACCTGCAGGATGTCGCCGGACGCGAAAGCACCGACAATGGTCGTTGGAATGATGTTCTGCAGGAAGCCGATGACACTCTGTTCATGCGCCTGCTGCGTATAGGTGGCAACAGCAGCCGGATCAAGTGTTGCCGCATTGATGTTCATGCCTGCACCGGGCTGCACGACGTTCGCGACGATAAGGCCGATGATCAGCGCCAGCGTCGAGAAGGTGAGGAAGTAGATCATTGCCTTGCCGGCAACGCGACCGACCTTCTGCAGGTCGCTCATCCCGGCAATGCCGGTTGTCACGGTCAGGAAAATAACCGGGGCGATAATCATCTTCACCAGTTTGATGAAGGCATCACCAAGCGGCTTCATGCTCGTGCCGATATCCGGATAGTAGTGGCCAAGCGCGATACCGATCGTGATGGCAACGATGACCTGGAAATACAGATGGGTATAGATTGGTTTCTTGACGTGCGGCTGCGGCGCAGCACTGATGGTTACAGGACTCATGTCTTCCTCCATGGTGCGAGCCGCGTCTGGCAGAAACCCTGTCAGCCTCCCGGGCCCTTGTTCTCGAGAACAACCTACGCATTCTCTCCAATCCCATTAGCAAGCGCCGTGCCAACCGGATATTTTTCCATAAACTACTGATTTTCAATAATATTATTCTAAGTGAAAACATTGCTTTGTTTTGAATGTGCGGAATTACGCACAAGCTTATTGTCAATCGTGCGGATCTATGCACAAATAAATCATGGACAATCTGGCAGAGAGAGAGACAGCCACATTGCCTGCAGCCGCAGGGTCAGGTGCAGCGCGCAAAATCATCTTCGGTGCATTGGCTGTTTTCATCATTCTCGGCGCCTTGCTGGCCGCCAATGATTATGGCCGTAACCGTGCTTACACGACCTTGGAAACCAGAGCAGCAAGCGCCGCGGAGCTCAATGCTGTTCTTCTGCGAACCGTGCTGGAAAAACAGCGCTCCCTACCCTTTGTCCTTTCACAGGATCGCGATGTCATCAGCGCACTGACGGCGCGCAGCGAGAGCATGCTGCACCTCGTCGATCGCAAGCTGGAAAGTCTGATCGAAGGGACTCATGCTTCGGTTATCTATCTCCTGGATGCGAAAGGCACGGCGCTGTCCGCCAGCAACTGGCAGGAGCCGACAAGCTTTGTCGGCATAGACTATAGTTTCCGGCCCTATTATCTCCGCGCGATGGCGAATGGCAGTGCTGAACATTATGCACTCGGCACAATCAGCAAGCGGCCGGGCCTTTATATTTCGCGCCGTGTCGATGGTCCTTCCGGCCTGCTTGGCGTCATCGTCGTCAAGGTTGAGTTTGATGAACTTGAAGCGGACTGGCGCCGAAGCAGCGATCCCTCCTACGTTATCGATCCGCGCGGCATTGTCCTGATCACCAGCTTTCCCGAGTGGCGTTTCATGGCACAAGCGCCGATCCCGCCCGATCAGGTCGGCCCGATCCGCGAGAGCCTGCAATTCGGCAGTGCCCCGCTTGCCCCATTGAACGTCACACCAGCCCTGACGCAATCGAGCCCTGACAGGGTAAAGGCGCAGATGCCCGGCACCAGCGAGCAGAAAGAATATGTGCGCGTGCGCGTGCCGGTTCCTACGACGAACTGGACACTGCAGTTGCTGACACCGGCCGGAGCGGCGGTGACGGAATCCATACGATCCGCCCAGCTCGCAGCACTGGCCGTTCTTGCGCCGGTGCTCGGATTTACCGGATTTTTCCTCTATCGCCGCGGCTTGGCATTGCGGCGCCTGCAGGAACAGGAACTGGCCCGGCTCGAGCTGGAGCGCCGCGTTGCGGAGCGGACCGAAGCGCTCAGCACCGCCCATGCCGAACTGGTGATGCAGGCAGAGGAGCGGCAGAAAACCGAAACCAAGTTGCAGACCGTCCAACAGGAGCTTGTGCAGGCCAATCGCCTTGCCATTCTTGGACAGGTGACCGCAGGCGTCGCCCACGAGATCAACCAACCTGTGGCGGCCATTCGCTCCTATGCGGATAACGCCAAGACTTTCCTGTCGCGCAACCAGACTGAGCCGGCGAAAGAGAACCTCTCCGCCATTGCCGGATTGACGGAACGCATCGGCAGCATCACCGATGAACTGCGCACCTTCTCCCGCAAGGGCACCGGTGATGCAGGCCCGGCGGCGGTCAGCGATGTCATCGAAGGCGCGCTTCTCCTTCTTGGAAGCCGCTTCCGCCAGACCGTCGGCAAGATCACCACCGAGACACCTCCGGCAGACGTAAAAGTGCACGGCAATCGCATCCGGCTCGAACAGGTTCTGATCAACCTGATGCAGAATGCCCTGGAAGCAACGGAAGGCGGTCCTTCGAGTCAAATCAGCGTCCGGTGCGCAGTCGCAGATAGCGAAGTACAACTGACCGTGGCGGATAATGGCCCCGGCATTCCCGATGATATCATGCAGGCTCTTTTTACCCCTTTCAACACATCCAAAGATCGTGGTCTCGGACTTGGGCTGGTGATCTGCCATGACATTGTTGCCGAATATGGCGGAAGGATCGAAGTGGAAAGCAGCAGCGCCGGAACCGCGTTCACGGTACATCTAAAGAGGGTTGTTTGATCATGGATTTTCAACCACACATTGCGTTTGTCGACGATGATGACGATCTGCGCAACGCCAACCGGCAAACCCTCGAGCTCGCGGGATTCAGCGTCGTGCCCTTTGCCGATGCCATGAGCGCGCTGCGGTTCCTGACGCCCGATTTTACCGGCGTCGTGGTCAGTGATGTACGCATGCCGCATATTGATGGCCTCGAGTTTTTCCGGCGCCTGCGCGAGATGGACGCGGATCTGCCGGTTATCCTGATTACCGGACATGGCGATATCGAGATGGCAGTTCAGGCCATGCAGGAAGGGGCTTACGATTTCATCGCAAAACCTTATCCGGCCGAGCGCCTTGTCCAGAGCATCCGCCGCGCTGCCGACAAGCGCCACCTTGTCATGGAAAACCGCCAGTTGCGCCAGATCATGGAGTCCGCCGATGAGACAGTTCCGCTCATTGGCCAGACGCCCGTGATGCAGAATTTGCGCAAAACCTTGCGCCATGTTGCCAATGCGGATGTGGATGTGCTGATTGCCGGCGAGACCGGAAGCGGCAAGGATGTAGCCGCCGGGCTCCTGCACGAATGGAGCCGCCGCAAGCAGGGCAATTTTGTCGCGCTCAATTGCGGTGCCCTGCCGGAATCTGTGATCGAGAGCGAATTGTTCGGACATGAGGCGGGAGCCTTCACCGGCGCGCAGAAAAAGCGCATCGGGCGGATCGAGTATGCCAGCGGCGGCACGCTCTTTCTCGATGAAATCGAAAGCATGCCCCTCGCCACACAGGTCAAGCTGCTGCGGGTGCTTGAAATGCGGGAAATCACGCCGCTCGGCACCAATGAACACCGCCCCGTCGACTTGCGGGTCGTGGCCGCCGCGAAGGTAGATCTTGGCAGCCCCGAACAGCGCGCCAATTTCCGCGAGGATCTGTTCTACCGCCTGAATGTCGTCACGGTCTCGATACCGCCACTGCGTGAGCGCAAGGAGGATATTCCGCTGCTGTTCACGCATTTCCTGCACCGCGCGGCCATCCGCTTCAAGACGGAACCGCAGGAAATGACATCAGCCCTGCGCGCACGATTGATGGAGCACGATTGGCCCGGCAACGTGCGTGAACTGGCACATTTTGCCGAGCGGGTGGCGCTTGGCTTGGGGGAAATGGGCGGTGAACGTGTTGCCGCGCATGCCCCGACACCCGTTCATCTGCCTGATGCCATGGAGCAATACGAGGCGAAACTCATCCGTGATGCCTTGTCCGCCAATGAGGGTGACGTCAGAACAACGATCGAAGCCCTGGGGATTCCGCGCAAGACCTTTTACGACAAGCTCCAACGCCACGGCATTGACCGGGCTGATTATATTAAAGGAAAGTCACCCCCGGGCCAGATCTAGAGCCATTCAACCCGGCACGCTCCGTCACCGAGAGACGTTCGACCAGGGGACATTCGAGCTTGGTGACCGGATAGCGCGTGCTGCCTCCCGGACTATAGGTATCGAGCTGTTCGATGGCCCATCGGCCCATCGCCCGGTGCGGCAGAACGGACGTGGTCAATTGCGGATGCAGATGCCGCGAAATTTCTTCATCATCATATCCGATAACCGAAATATCTTCTGGGATGCGGATCCCGGCTTCTTTCAAAGCCTCGTAACAGCCGATCGCGGTCCGGTCGTTCTGGCAGAAAATGGCAGTGGGCCGGTCTTTCAGCGCCAGCAGCGTTTTCGTGGCTTTGTAGCCCGCACTTGCCGACCAGTCGCCCTCGATCACCAGTTCCGGATCAAAGGGGATATCGGCGGTCGCCAGCGCCCGGCGGTAGCCGCGAAGCCGATCTTTTGCCGCTTCCATCCAGGGTTCGCCCGTGATGATCCCGATCCGCTTGTGACCATGCTGGATCAGATGGCGGGTCGAGTGCTGGCCGCCGGCAATCTCACTCGGAATGACAGCGGGAAACGCGTAATCGGCGGTATAACAGTTTAAAAGAATCAGCGGAATATCGAGATCGTAGAGGTAGTCGGGCAAAGTCACCTCGCGGGTGAAAATCGCCATGTAGATCAGCGCGGAAATGCCCTGCTCGCACAGGGCGCGGATGGTGCGCGGCTCCATCTCGGGGTCATTCAATGTCTGGGCAACCAGAATGATATTGCCCGCATTCCACGATGCCTGCCGTGCCCCTTCGATGGCAACCACGGCTTCAGGGCTGGTTGCCAGCTGGTCCACCACAAAGCCGATTTTACCGTCGACCGCAGGAACATAGGTTTCGTTTGCATCCAGGTGGGCAAAATTGGGTGCTGCATAGCCAAGCGAGCGCGCGGCCTCGATCACGCGTTCGCGCGTTTCCGCCGCCAGCTTGATGCCCGGAGTCTTGTTGAGAACGAAGGAAACCGTGGCTTGCGAACAGCCAGCAATGCGCGCAATATCGGTCATCGTCACACGCTTGTTCACACGCTTGCGCCGGGCCGTTGCCCGGGTGGGCTTGTTCTTTTCAGTGGTTGTATCATCCACTGTGTCGTTCATTCGAAGCTAGCCCTCTGCCACGCATAGCGCGTCTGAATCAACCAAACCGCCTGCAATGATTATGCAGCGAACCACCGACTAATCAACATAAATAATTATTGACTAATTTTTATAAATGAAGATGATCAGGCCAGTGGAATTACCACGCTCTGAATTTCTGGGAGGAAAATTCGTATGTCCATTACCCGTCGTACCCTGTTGCTCACGTCGGCCGCCGGCCTCATCGCCGCCATGGCTGCAGGCAGCGTTTTCGCAGCGTCACCGCCCCTGAAGAAGAAAGACACCTACAAGGTTGGCTTTGCCCAGACGGAAAGCAACAATCCGTGGCGTCTGGCCCAGACAGCCAGCATGCAGGAAGAAGCCAAGAAGCGCGGCTGGCAGCTTGTTTATACGGATGCGGCAAGTTCCGCAGCCAAGCAGGTCGCCGACGTCAATTCGATGATCGCGCAAGGTGTTGATCTGATTTTCCTGGCTCCGCGTGAGGAAAAGCCACTGATTCCGGCCATCAAGGCCGCCAAGAATGCCGGTATTCCGGTCATTCTGCTCGACCGCAGCGTTGATCCGTCCCTTGCCAAGGCAGGCGACGATTACGTGACCTTCATCGGCTCCAACTTCATCGAGGAAGGTCAGCGTATCGGCGAATGGCTGGTGGCCAATGGCAAGGGCAAGACCAAGATTATCGAACTCGAAGGCACGACCGGCTCCTCGCCTGCCAACGACCGCAAGAAGGGCTTTGACGACGTCATCGCCAAGCATTCGGATTTCAAGATTGTTGCCTCGCAGACCGGTGATTTTGCCCGTGACAAGGGGCGCCAGGTTGCAGAAACCCTGCTTCAGGCCCATCCCGATGCCAATGTGATCTACGCCCACAATGACGAAATGGCACTTGGCGCGATTTCGGCCATCGAAGCCGCGGGCAAGGTGCCCGGCAAGGACATCCTCGTCCTGTCGATCGATGGCGGCAAGGAAGCCGTGCAGGCGGTGGTTGACGGCAAGATCGCCGCAGTCGTCGAATGCAATCCACGTTTCGGCCCGAAGGCCTATGACACGGCCGTTGCCTACGCTGCCGGAGAGAAGATAGCTCCTAACATCATCAATCCGGATCAGTTCTACGATTCCAGCAACGCAGCAAAATTGCTGAGCTCCGCCTATTGATATCCAACGAAGCCAGCGCTCCAATGGGGCGCTGGCTTTCTCTTTGCCTGACGCATACCTGTGTCAGGCAAAACTTCCGCTGATTTCAGAAATGGCGTAGCAAATGGACACCGATAATCTTCTGTCGATGACAGGTATCGACAAGCGTTTTGCCGGCATCCCTGCCCTTTCGGCCGCCGCATTTACCGTGGCACGCGGCGAGGTTCACGCGCTGATCGGCCAGAATGGCGCGGGAAAATCAACACTCATCAAGGTTCTGACCGGCTATCACAAGCGGGATACCGGCGACGTGACCTTCGACGGCAAGCCGTTCGAGGTTTCCTCACCGCAACAGGCGCAGGCGAACGGCATCAGCACGATCTATCAGGAAATCAATCTGGTTCCCTACCGCTCCCTGACGGAGAATATCTGCCTCGGACGGGAAAAGCGCCGTTTCGGCCTTCTCGACTGGGCGAGCATGCACCGGGAAGCCGAGGGTCTGCTGCAGCGCTTCAACATTCGCGTCGACGTGCGCCGTCCCCTCATGGAATTCAACACGGCAACCCAGCAGATGGTCGCCATTGCCCGCGCAATCGGGTTCTCCGCCAAACTCGTCATCATGGACGAGCCGACGTCCTCGCTGGACGAGCGCGAAGTCGGCGTCCTGTTCAACGTCATCCGCCAGTTGAAACAGGAAGGCGTCTCCGTGGTGTTCGTCAGCCACAAGCTGGATGAACTCTATGCGGTATGTGACCGCGTGACGATCATGCGCGACGGTAAAACAGTCAAAACGGCCCGCATGGATAAGATCGAAAAGATCGATCTGGTCTCGTCCATGCTCGGCCGAAGCATTGAAAAAGCCGAGGGCCATGCGACCGCCTTCACCGCACGCGACGAAAAGAACATCGGCAAAATACTGCTCTCCGCCGACAATCTCGCCGTGGGCCAGATCGTTCAGGACGTCTCATTCAACATCCGCAGCGGCGAGATTGCCGGTTTTGCTGGATTGCTCGGCGCCGGCCGTACGGAAACGGCGCGGCTGGTCTTTGGCATCGACCGTCTGAAGGCGGGCGCCATGACCTACGGCGGCAAGACATTTGAACCCCGGCGCCCATCCGACGCGATTGCTGCGGGTCTGGGCTTCTGCACGGAAGACCGCAAGAGCGAAGGCATCGTGCCTGATATGAGTGTTGCCGAAAACATGATGCTGGCGCTGATGCCAAAGCTCGCAAAATCAGGGGTGATCGACGAGAAAGCACAGCGGGAGATTGTCGAGCATTTCATCAGGAAGCTTGGCATAAAATGCTCCGGTCCGGATCAGAAGGTGCGCGAACTTTCCGGCGGCAACCAGCAGAAAGTCCTGCTCGGCCGCTGGCTCGCGATGAACCCGCGCCTGCTTATTCTCGACGAACCGACCCGTGGCATCGACGTCGGCGCCAAGGGCGAGATTCAGTCGCTGATCAAATCACTGGCGGATCAGGGTCTGGCCGTGTTGATGATCTCCTCCGAGTTGGAAGAGGTCATCGAGGGCGCTGACCGGGTCTTCGTCCTGCGTGACGGCATCAGTGTTGCAGAATTCGACCGGGCCGCCGCCACCGAAGACGCCCTTATGGGTGCCATGGCCCACGGCAATGCGCCTGTTGTCGAGGAGGCCCAGATATGACCGACACGTCCCAAACGGCCCACACAGGGAAACGTTTCGATCCATTCGACTTTCTCGCGCGCTACGGCACGCTCATCGCTCTTGTACTGCTGATCCTGTTCAATCTGGCGTTTACCCGCAATTTCGCAACGATACAGACCCTGAATGTAAACCTGACGCAGGTCTGCACCATCGTCATCGTCGCGGTCGGCATGACACTGGTCATTGCCACCGGCGGCATCGATTTGTCGGTCGGTTCGCTCATGGCCATTTCGGGCGCCCTGGCTCCGATGATTTTTCTCGGAAAGATCATTCCTATCGACAACGTCTATCTCGCCGTTGCCGCCGCGATGGTCGTTTCCATCGCTGTTGCCGGGCTCTTCGGCCTGTTCAATGGCTGGCTCATATCCGCCTTCCGGATTCAGCCTATCGTCGCCACACTTGTTTTGTTCATCGCCGGTCGCGGTATCGCGCAGGTCATGACCAACGGCAACCTGCAGACATTCCGCGTGCCGCAATTCCAGTTCATCGGGCTTGGCCGGGTGCTCGGCATTCCGGTGCAGGTGATCCTGATGGCGCTGATTGTCCTCGCCGCAGCATGGATGCTGAAACGCACGGTCTTTGGCCGTCAGATCATCGCCATTGGCGGTAATGAGCGTGCTGCCGAACTGTCAGGCATTGCCGTCGCCAAGGTCAAACTGCTTGTCTATGCCATCAGCGGTCTTTGCGCCGGGCTGGCGGGGCTCGTCGTCATCGCCATCAATTCATCCAGCGACGCCAATCTGGTCGGGCTTGGCATGGAACTCGACGCCATTGCCGCGGTCGCCGTTGGCGGCACGCTGCTCAGCGGCGGCAAGGCGACCATCATCGGCACGCTGATCGGCGCCATGACAATCCAGCTGGTGCGCTACACGTTGTTGGCCAACGGTGTCCCCGATGCCGCCGCACTGGTGGTCAAAGCCGCGATCATCATTCTCGCCGTCTGGATCCAGCAACAAGGCAGGGCGCACGCATGACCCGGACACGATTTCTATCCCTGCTCGGCAGTTACGGCGTCGTCGTTGCACTCCTGTTGCTGATCCTGTTCGGCTGGCTGCGTTACGATTACTTCCTGGGCTTCTTCAACATTACCAGCGTGCTGCGTTACAATTCGATGTTCGCGCTGGTGGCGCTTGGCATGTGCTTTGTCATCATGACCGGCGGCATTGATCTGTCGGTGGGGTCAACCGCCGCGCTTGGCAGCGTCGTCGCCGCGCTTTTCAGTCCGCAAGGCACGTGGATCGGCCTCGGTGCTGGCGTCGGTGCGGGGCTCTGTGTCGGCCTCGTCAATGCCATGCTGGTGACCCGGCTGAGGATCATGCCGTTCATTGCCACGCTTGCAACCATGCTGGCGGCGAGCGGCACGGCCCTGCTGCTTGCCGACAATCAATCGGTTTCCGTTTCCTATGACAGCGGCTTCACCACCATCGGCCAGGAGAATTTCCTCGGCTTTCCCATCCCGGCATGGATCGCGCTGGCTGCCTATATCGCCGGCTGGGTCGTTCTCAACTTCACCAGCACTGGACGCGGCGTCCTTGCCGTCGGCGGCAATGAAGATGCCACCCGCATGATGGGCCTGCCGGTGGGGCGGATCAAATTTCTGGTTTATCTTGCCAGCGGCGGCCTTGCCGGTCTGGCGGGCGTCATTCTCGCGTCGCAGTTCGGCGCAGGCCAGCCGATTGAAGGCGTGGGCTGGGAACTCTTCGCCATTGCCGCTGTCGTGGTTGGCGGAACCTTGCTGACGGGCGGCGTCGGTTCGGTCGGGGCAACGCTGGCAGGCGTTCTACTTCTCGGCATCCTCTTCAACGTTCTCAATTTTGAAAACGGCAAAGGCTGGATTTCGCTCTCCGCCTACTGGCAGTCGGTTATTCGCGGCCTGTTTCTGCTCATTGTGGTCATCCTGCAGGCGAAACTGTCCTCGCGCGGCAATGCCGCCGCAAGGGATCATTGAGCGTGCGTGCGCTGCTTGGACCCCAGCCATTCGGAATGTTTGCCGGAGAGCCGGTCTTTCAGGCGACAATCCAGTCGCCGTCCGGGGCGCTTGCGCATGTTCTCAACTGGGGCGCAGTCATCCGCGATCTGCAGATCCCTCTGGCGGATGGCACGCCGCAAAGGGTGGTGCTCGGCTTCGAGCAGTTCGATCCCTATCCCGCTCTGTCGCCCTATTTCGGGGCGCTGGTCGGGCGCTACGCCAACAGGATCGCCCATGGCCATTTTACTCTTGACGGCAAAACATATCAGCTCGACCGGAATGAGGGTGGCAAACAGACCCTGCATGGGGGCTCAAAGGGGACATCCCAGCGCCTGTGGACCATTACCAGCTGGAGCGTATCCTCGGTCACGCTCACATTGAAACTGCCCGAAGGCGATCAGGGTTTTCCGGGTGCAATGGAGGTGCACTGCACCTACAGTTTCACCTCCGGTTCAACGCTGCGCTTGGAAATCGAAGCGACGACCGATGCACCGACAGTCGCCAATTTTGCCCAGCACAGCTATTTCAATCTCGATGGATCGGCTGATATCCGCAGTCACAGATTGCAGATTTTTGCGGACGCCTACACGGCCGTCTCCGACGACCTCATTCCGACGGGAGAGATTCTGTCTGTCGATCAGACGCCATTCGAATTCCGTCTGTCCCGCCTGATCGGAGCGTACCCGTCGGTAGCCTATGACCACAACTTCGTGCTGAATGGTGAGATCAGGGACGGCATGCGCCACGCCGCGTCCCTCGCCGCGGACAATGGCCTTGAAATGCAGGTCCATACGAGCGAACCCGGTCTGCAATTCTACGACGGACGGATGATCGATCCCTCGCTGACCGGTCTTGACGGCAAGCGTTATGGTCCGCATGCGGGGCTGTGCCTTGAAGCCCAGCACTTTCCCGACAGCCCGAACCAGCCGCTTTTTCCCAATACCGTGCTGCGGCCCGGCGAGACCTATCGGCAGCACACGGAATTCCGCTTCTTCCATCGCTAGCCAGTTGCCAAGCGCCCGCTCCCGTCCTATGCCGGAACGCAAAACAGCCAGATGAGGAGCGTTTTTGGTATGGCGAGCAATGTAGCACTGACGGGATTGGCGCGGGACATGCAGGCGCGTGCGGATGCGGGTCGTCCGATCCGCATC
>NZ_JACGXN010000003.1 GCF_014138285.1 Phyllobacterium myrsinacearum | reverse complement strand
CGACCAGCGTCGGGCCGGCAAGTGCTAACCTCACACACAAAGGGGGTCAAAATTGGATGCCGATAAGGGGTCAAAGTTCGGTGCCGATTGACACCGGTTTCACGTCGTGAAGTTCAACGCGAACCGGAACAGACATATTGCGTTCGGTCGCAAAGGTGACGCTATGTTTGCCAACGAGAATGCGGGCCGCAACATCCCCATCCGTCCAAATCGCTGGCAAGCTGGGACTAAGGGCGGCGTCCTCCAGGTAGATTTGGTGATAATCAGCAAAAAGAACTCCGTCGAAAAGAATAGGCAAACTGTCGACTCCTTTTCTGAATGATCTACCATTTTGGCTGCTGACTATTGGTCGTGTAGCTCTCATATTACATAGAGGAAACCGGTCCAATGATCCCGAGGCAGGCGTCTGCATTTGACATCATTCATACTCGTTAGATTGAGTAGCTATATGAACACAGCAAGCGAATTTTCTCGTGTGTTTCCCAGTTGCTATCCGTTCGAGCAGGTTTGATCGCCGGGGCATTCTTTAGCACAGCTTCAAACGTCGCTTTGGTGGCATTTCCGCTGTCTTGCGAACGCATGGTAGAAGGCAGGGAATAAAGCGAGATTTCTTCTTCTCCCTGCAAGTGCATGATTTTCAGTTGGAAGACTCCTTTGCTGAATTTCTTGACGACCGAGGCGTCATATTCATCAGCGCTTATTTTCAAAGAGCCGGCATCATCAGTGAATATCAAATCAAGACCTTCTTCAGTGGCAGGTATTGTTCCTTTGAATTGAAAAGCTGTACCCGGACGGACGCAGGACAATGTTGCGGTGTTTGACCCCGCAGCAGCGGAAAATGGGAATGCCGCTACAATGGCGAATATAAGGATTCTGCGTAGGCGATTGATGGATAGCGTTAACATCATTGGAATCCTTATACGTCAAAGTCGGGTAGAGCCAATGGAATATTACCCCGATGAAGTGTGTTGCTTGCAACTAGGCAAAAACCAATATGTCGAGTGATCCGGTTCAACCCGCCGCGCCACAAATAATAACAGCGCTTAGATAAAAGCTTCGCGGTGGAAACAGGGTAGCTCGGCTGCTCGACACCTGTATTTGAAACAGGCATAGATGTCCTACATCTGCGGAGGTATTTCAGCTTGCGGGCCATGCACATCATCACACGTTCGCACTTCAAGAACCACAGACATTGGTTCTTCGCGCTTTTCGCTGCAGCATGTTTCTTCGTCGGGGCAGCGCGTGCCGAGCCCAGTTTTGACTGCAAGAAAGCATCGACACCAGCAGAACTCCTGATTTGCAAGGAAGACGTTCAGGTGGATCAGAGCGAAACGCTGGCGCAGAAAGATGTGCGCCTCGCCGATATCTACAAACGGGTTCTCGCTGGCGCAGGAACCAATCGGGCGGTACTTGTCGCGGCTCAATCCAAATGGTTGATCAAGCGCGATAGAGAGTGCCTGGAACGTCCATCCCCGGAAGAGGAGCAAATTAACTGTCTTCGCGCGAGCTACGACAAACGCATCGATGAATTGAAGCCTGCGCAACCAGGTGTTGCTGAAAGCCTTGCACTCTGCCGCGGTTTGCTGGACCGATACCGAGCAATATTGAAAGCAAATCCGCAGGCGCAGTATCAGCCCGGGCCGAAAGCCGAAGGCATATTGGGTGTACTCAAAGCCGACGCGGCCGCCCTTTTTGAGATTGAGAACAATACGATCAGTCTGCGCAGTTCCACCAACGACAAAGCACCGACTGCTACTGCCTATGTCTCCAAATATTTCCACCCCGATGAGCAGCTGAAGAAAACGCTTGCCCCTGATGAAGACGGGACCGATTCATTGTCTCAGTCAGATGCGGTATGGCTAACGCGCATGCCGCACAGTGACGTTTACGCCATCTCCACCCTGAATGGCACAATGCGCTGCGAAAATGCCGAGGTGCTTTTCAAAAATACCTCCAAGGCAGCGTCATTGGTTGATCTACCAAGTCACGTAGCCGAGGGTGAATGTACGGCACCGCAATTTGCCGCTATTGCCAATCGTCCGGTGTTAATCGCGGGCGGCTTTGAGGGTAACGCCTCGCCTAAAACCTACGATCTGACGGAAGGTTATAATTTTTCCCTTTGGCGGGATGGTTGGCTGCCGGCATGCAACATTTCGCTGATTTATGCGCCGAAACTTGGATATTCAGGTCAGCCGGGTCAAGGCTATCAACTAACGGATGGCGATGGAAACAACGAGAGTTGCACGCAGGATGACACGGCGTGCATCAGCCTGCGTGAAGACGTGCTCAGTCTGATGAAACGGTACCAGCTGGATCCTGCCACCATGCCGCGTCAGCTCTTCGACGAGCTTGACACCGGGCAACGCGACGATTTCAAAGATCTCAAGGACCTTTCTGACAAACAGTCGGCCAGTCAAAGCGATGACGCATACCGTACAGGAAGCTTTGTGTCGCTTCCAATTGATATGCCTCTTGATGACGCCATTCCGCTCGAAAACAAGCCTGTGGCCTTGCCATTGATTCATGACGGCAAGCTCATGCTTGTGCTGGCGGGCCACCCTCTGACAACAGGATCGCGGGATCTGCCGGACTATAGTGTCTGGGTGAAACAACGGGATGGACAAGGTGTTAAGCTTTTGAGTGGATTCACAATCACGCTAACGTTTGGTGTTCTGGAGAAAGCATCAGTGTCATTGCACTAAACTGAATGCAGAAAGTCTCGTAACAACGGACAAGCACACATGAACTCTGACAATCGACGGACACTAACGCCTGACGGCTCAGTGATTACGATCGGAGCAGTTGGATTTTCTCTGGATTGCCAAGGCAGCAATGACCAAAATTGTACCGACCTTCACCGTTAACCCGACAATCGTTTGGCCGATGTAGGTCAGGCGTAAAAAACACTTTCAGCTTTTCCGCACTTCAGTCAGGTATTGCTTTATTTCTTCACACTGCTGATCGGTCAGCACACGCTTTGGAATGGCGCGGTATTTCCGGGCAGATTCAAAAACGATGATGACCTTGGCGTTTTCAGCCCATTTCAGGAAGGTTTTCCATGGAATGAACCGGTCTTCGTCCTCGAGATGAATGCCCAAGCCTTCCTTTGACCATGTGTATTCAAACGGGACTTGATAGGCCGGAACGTGTTTCAGTATTCTCCGGATGTTATGCGAGCCCAAAGTCCATATGACAAGTAATGGAAAAGCGAGCGGGAGGATCGACAACCCGACGATGCTTGATGTCAGGTAGGGCGCAGTGTCTATTGTCCACTCTGTGATCCAGAAGGAGAGGGCGACCAAAAGGAAAAGCGTAAGGATACAAAGCACTGCAAACCGCTTCAGAAGACCAGGAGCAAGCAAATTCGTCCGCGCGTACAAACGCAGGGCCTGAATCATATCCTGTTCCGATAAAGTGAAATTTGCAGTGTGATTGTCGTTCATATGTTTCTTTTAGCGCTTTTGATTTCCAATTTCGTGCAAACGCAGCCGGCTCTGTTGTCCTATAGATGCGATATTATCAATCATATTCCGAAGTATGGCCCAAGATATAAAGGCAACGGTCGGTCGGTGATCTCTAGTGACCATTTCGTTCGAGCCAATTGATTACCATCGTTGGGAAGCCAATGAGGTTGCCGCCCACCAACTGCATGAAGCCGCCACTGTCGTCCCTTGCAATTGCTGCTTGGCATAGAGCTCGGGCCTCTTCGAAGCGTCCCATGAGGCACTGCATAGTTATGTGGCTGGCGAAATATCCATTTCCCTTGGTGCGCAGAAAGTCGAGATAGGCTTCAGAATCCGCAGTCAGCAACGGTAGATTCATTTGGGCGTCCGCCCAAGCTATGACCTTCGCGGCAATTGTTTCTGCTGACCTGTCACCCTCATCAATCCCTTCTTCGGCTACGGTAGGCGCGCCGCACACCCACGCACCGAAAGCTCTAAAGGATAGTGGCGATTTGGCGTTCTCGGGCGTGCCTGCGATATCCCAAAATACAGGATCAAGCGCCATCGGCTTGATGCGTGCGGCTACTGTGGTCTTGCGCTCCGAACCTGAAATAGTTGCCTGAACCTCGATGAACCAGCCTTTATGATCCTTGAAAAGACTGTCGCGAGCGACGCGCCATTTGGATGAACGTGCCGAGGTTTTCAGTATTGCGGCTGTCGTCTTGGCGAGCACCTTGCGCTCTTTCCGTTCTTCCCGGGTCAGCTTCGCCATTGTCTATCCGAATTATCCCATCACCGATCACTTGAAGTTCTCATTCGGGCCACGTTGAACCCTGATCCAGACAGCATCATGGTTCGACTGCACAAAGAGCAATTGTTTCGTTTATAAAAACGCCAGTAATTATTGAACAACTTCTACTTCGTTTGTGCTTTATCTGCATTGTACCCTGCAATTGTAGCGGGGTGATCAATCAGCTCGGCCAACATCATGGAAAGGCGGTCGTTCTGCGATTGCAGGTAGATCTTTAGGGATGTTCCGCATTCTGCGCGAAAATTCCTGTCAAAACACGGTGGCTCGGGCAGCTTTCCCGGATCAAAAGGCACAGATCCCGTATGCCAATAAAAGGTGACGCTCTTGTCATGGGATGTAAGTTGTTTCCGGTCCACATGTTCCGGCTCCCCGTATTCCTGAATCAGGGCATCTACCGTCGCTTTGAACGTAGGAAGAGCCGAAGCTGAATACAAAAACTCAGGATTTGTCAGCTCTCGCCGGATCCGGGTCAATTTGTTACCACTGGCAGGGCTGGAGAAGGTCATCTTCACATTATCGGCTGGGAGCACACTGCTTGCCCCCGGGATACCGTACGTGATGTCCCATTTGAATGTCGTTCCATCCGGAAGGCCCCCTTCAGTCCATGGGTTTGGCTGGTATCTGGAATCGCCCTTTAGAATGGCAGTTTCTGCAGCGTCTGGGGTTAGCCCCAGCGGTACGCCTACCATGCTGCTCAGTCTGGATTCCCCGGCATCCGCCTCGCTGAAGGTGAGGTTTAAACCAAGGATCAGCAAGGGAGCAGCGAAGATTCTTAAGTCACTCGAAAATTTAGTCATTCTCATTGCAGAATACTTTGTAAATTGCTGGCCGGACAGATTACAAGGATACTAACAGGATGTAGTGGTAAATTTCCATTGCAGTCCGGCGTCAATTTGAAATCTGATGCAGAAGACTTGGTTCATACGCGTTGCAGTGCTTCTCATATTGCTTCTGTTCTAAGCACCTGCAAAAGTACAATCCGTTATTGAGATCGCAGGAAAATCGATCCCGGTCGATTTTGAAACAGTGGATATATCCGGATCATCGGATCTGTCGAACATAGAACCGTTGGCTCGGCTCACGAAGGTAGGGGAATCTACTACGTTTCGATAGAAATCAACAGGTGTCATCTTCTTGGCCCGCCCATTGCTCGGGAGGGTATTTGGTTAAGCAACTAGCGACGATAGTGGGAATTTGGAAACGTCAGCCTCCACCCATTGCTGACCTTGTGACGTGTCGCAAAACCGGATTTTTTGCGACGCTGGGAAGATCAAACACGAAACTGTCACTTTAAATCTGTGCCGGGAACGATTGGGGCAATGGCATGAGCAAGATTCTTATCCTCGCATTTTTGTCACTGCTTGCCTTATTCGCAGTCAATGCGGCAGCACAGGAGAAAGCAATGAAACGTGTCGAAACGCCGGAGTTCTCCGTCGAGGTCAGTCCGATGTTCGAGACAGTGCGGATATTTGGCGGTTCCATCGGGCTCAAGCGAGAGCCTGAGACAACATTTTCGCCGCAAATAAGTGTGTTTGCAACCGATGCGGAAAAGGGCCAGTCGCCCGAGGATTGGCTGACCAATGTGTTGAAAGACAGTGGTCCTATCGTTGAGCGCAAGCCGGTCACCTTCGCCGGAATGACCGGTGAAATAACCAAAATCAAAGATCGTCTCAAGGATTACGAAACGGGTGAAGAAAACGACTGGTATAGATTGCGGGTATTGCTGGTCAGTTCCGATGGCTCCTCCTGGTATCATGGGATGGCCATGGCCAGCGCAGATGACTTGCTGACAATCGAGGCGGACTTCACGCGATTGCTGAATTCTATCAGTATCAAACTGGGCGGCGACGCCGCCAAAAAGAGCCGCGAAAGCGACGAAGCAAATATGGACGCTCTCATTCAGCAGCTGCGCGCGAAAATGGAGCAAGAGAGCGCAGGGCGTGAGGAGCGGGAAAGAGCGGCGAAGGCGGCCCAAGTGAAAGCGCCCGTCGAGGATATCGAGACGCGCTTCGACAAGGCGATCGCATCGGCCGGCTTGACCGGCAAGCGTGATGTTCTGCGCAAGATAGCCGTGCCCACGCTGTCCTTGACGGAAATAAGTGAAGCCGGGGCTGGGCAAACAGGCGTCAGCCGTGTCGGCGGCGGGCCGGATCTGCCCGAAGGCATAGACTGGCCGCGTGACGATAGCGGCTTCTATCTCAATTTCCTGGCGCAGATCGATCTTGCCAAATTGCCCGCAGTCTATGAGGACTTGCCCAACGACGGACTGCTCTCCTTCTTCACTGGCACCGACTACACCGATTGGAAGGTAATTCATACGCAGGCTGGCGCGAAACTGGTGACACGCGAACTGCCGGCAGATGCGGAGGATACAACGATTTCCGCGATGCGGATGGTAGTATGGGACAGCCAAAAGAAGCGGTTTGTCGCCGATGGAACGAGCGAGGACGGGCTGTCGGTCGAAACGGACGACAAAGGCCGCATGACCTTCAAGCGCGAAGGCAAGCCGATAACTGTGTTTGCCTCAGAATATGAAATCAGCCAATCGCAACAGCTGTTGCGCTTCGAACCGTCGCTCAGCGTGCCCTATGGTCTTGCTGGCAACAATCGCCCGCAAGCTTACATTGACGCAGGGCTCGAAGATCCTTCCGACTTCTGGCAGGCGGTGGACAAAGGCTTCGTCGTTGGCGACGGACCACAGCACCAGATGTTCGGCGTCACTGGTATCCGCAATTTGGCAAGTATCCAGAAACTGGCCGCAGATTACGCCATCAAGAAGGGTTGGGCGGATATTGCGAAAGCCGAAGACTGGTTCATTTTGATCAAGCTGGCGTCGGGCGGCGAAGCCAATTTCAGTTTCTCTGACCATGGCGACTACATCTTCATGGTCAACCGCAAGGATGCCGCGACGGGCGATTTCTCGCGTGTGTATGCTTTCGTGGAGTCTGGCTGACCAATGCCCAACTTACATTGAGGAGCGGGGATATTTGCAACAGACCGTCCTCCTCCTTTCGAGTTTAGGATGCAGTTAGGTATTGTCACATAAACGTGGCGTCAGTATTTCTGGGCTAGAAGGCGTGGCATGATCCAGCTTGCCGTCAGTTACAAACGTCACCGTTTCCCACCGCAGATCATCGCCCATGTGGTCTGGATGTATTACAGGTTTCCATTGAGCTTGCGCCTCGTTGAGGAAATGCTACTGGAGCGCGGGATCACGGTCTCTTATGAAACGATCCGGCGCTGGGCAATAAAGTTCGGGCCAAACTATGCCCGGCGCCTTCATCGCAAGCAGCCAAGCCGGACTGACGTCTGGTACCTCGACGAGATGGTGATCACCATCGCAGGCAGGAAGTGCTGGTTGTGGCGGGCTGTTGATCAGGAAGGTTATGTGCTCGACGAGATTGTCCAGAACCGTCGTAACACCAAGGCTGCCAAGAGATTGCTGATGCGTCTTCTGATGAAGCAGGGCATGGTGCGAGGCGTATTATCACCGACAAGCTCCGCTCCTATGCAGCAGGGAAGCGGCAGATCATGCCAACCCTCGAACACCGTTTCCACAAAGGATTGAACAACCGGGCGGAGAATTCACACCTGCCGCTACGAAAACGTGAGCGGATAAAGCAGGGCTTCCGATCTCAAGGAGGCCTGCAACGCTTCGTCGCGATCTTCTCAGCTCTCAGAAATCTCTTCGTCCCACCTCGGTCCAGCCGCTCAGCAAATGCCATCCGCCACCATCGTCTCAATGCGATGGCGCAGTGGAACATTGCGACGATTGCGACTGCCTGAAACAGGCCATAGAGGTAAACGCAACTTCACCAGCGTTTATGTGACAATACCCACCGAGGGGATGCTGACTAATTCAATCAGTTCATTGACGAAGCGTTCCTGCTCGGCGTCCAGGTATCTGTTCCAAGCCATATCTGCTCCATCAACATCGGGTGGCATTTCGCAATAGCATTGAGGTGACAATGCCACGATAACAACTTATCCATTTGGTTCTGTTCAGAAAACGCGACCATTCAGAGATCCATCCCCGGCGATATAATTATTCGAAAGGTGGCTGTCGGCGAGGTTCGCTGTCCATCGCTTGTCACGTTAAGAATGTTTGCCTGTTGAAGGCGTACATGTCCTTAAATGTGCAATATTCAGGCGCACCCAAATATATGATCGGGCTCTTCTGCGCTATGTCGTTTACCCATCGCTTCCATTCGATTTCAAATGCTTTTGCTTCTTCGGTATCAAAGCGCCGTATTTGGTAACCCAGCGTGGTATGGAAACCATATGTTTCCTGACCCGGCGCAGATATTCCCAGATGTTTGGATAACCGGGCACGCACTGTTCGGATTTTGGCGTTCTCTGCATCATCAAGTGGTACCAGCTTAAGTGTCGCCGCAGACTTGAACGTGGTTAATTGAGTGGGATCAATCTTCATGCGGAAGGGCAGTTCGCAATCGAGTTTGAATGTTCTTAACTTATCAAGGACGATCTGGTCGCAGACTTCCATAGCGGCATCCAACGGCACTCCTTCTGGCCATAATCCTGGGGTGCGATCCTTCTGGTTGGCACCTTCAAAAACCGTCATATGATAACTGGACGGTGGCAGAAGGGTGATCTTGCGCATAAAATCGAAAGTCTGGGCTTCCCGATATACGTCAAGAAGTGAACCGAAATATCCTGCATGCTCTCCCTGTTGCGGCACATGGCAGATAATGGTGTTCCCCGCAAAAGACTTTACGCTGCCATCCGCGTTGAATTTGTTTCCCACAGCAGAGGTGTACTCCGGCTTTGTCGTCGTGTCGGCACTCGCGTAGTCTGACAGTAGAACGCCGGTCGATGAAACCGCTATGGTCTTCAGAAAATCCCGTCGCTGAATAATCATTCTTGTTCCTGTTTGATATTGCTGTGGGTCAGTTCGTACCGGAAATTGACACGCTCTATTTCAGCAGTTTGATGAGCACGGGATCCTCCGTATTCTGCATTGGCGTTTTACCTGCCGTGTTGATTTGCTTCCGGTCAGCCCCATGCTCAAGCAATGTTTTAACGACTGCAACATCCTTGTTATAGACGACCGCAAGGTGGAGAGGCGTGTCACCTGTGATCGTGCTGCGCTCATTCACCCTGGCACCATTGGCGAGGAGCAACTCGATCATTTCTCGTGTGCCTGACGTAGCGGCCAGATGTATGGGATAGTAACCTTCTTCATCAACGCTGTTGATGTTGGCACCGCAAGCCAGCATGGCTTTTGTCTTGTCCACGTCATGTTGCGTGATGGTGTTGGCGAAGATCGTCGACTTAAAGCCTTTCACGTAATTGTCGTTTGGACTCAATCGTACGCAAGGATCGGTATTTAATTGGTTGAGCTGGTATTTTGCTCCAGCGTGTCCCTGTTTGGCTGCCTTGCCATACCATCTTGCAGCTTCCGTCTTGTCCTGTTTGACGACCTCTCCATCTCGATAAATGTCACCAAGTAATAGCTGGGCCTCCAGCTCGCCATTCTCGCCAGCTTTACGGTACCAGTAAATCGCCTTCGCATTGTCCTGTGCAACACCCTCGCCATTGCTATACATGACGCCAATACTGAACTGCGAATAGGCGTCGCCGCTTTTGGCCAATGGCTTCCAATATTTCAGGGCAGTTCGATAGTCCCGTTTTACATATGCGTCATAGCCCGGATCAGCCCACGCGCTGATTGAAAAGCTGCACATCGCCAAGCAGGTGAATAAGGTGAGGAAATGTCGCATGGTGGTTCGATTTTTTGTCACACTCATGATTGAATCGGAGCCTCTATTCATCCCGGTCAAATTGTATGCCGAAGCTCTAAATTCCAACCCAACTCGGTTTACAATCAAATGGTTCCCGCGGGCACATTGACCGTGCCCCCGATGTCATACTCTTGAGCAATTTCCCGCCAGACAGCCGATGGCGGGGAACGGAAGAGATAAGCGATTGCCAATGGAATTCATCTCGCCGCACAAACAATTCGCAATCATTATTTCAACTGGAGCGAAACGATCCATTTGCGCAACACCGACAGCGGGATAGGGCTTTTGACCGTTGTTCAATTGCCGACCTGTTTTATTCAACTGCTCAGTACATTTCCGGAACATACATTTCAGGCGGGACCGGAACACGACTGTAGTCGGCACTGCGTTCGCGTTCCGGCAGTTCGATCACTGGTTTGGGAACATCCGAATATGGAATTTGCCTTAACAGATGCGCAATGCAATTGAGGCGCGCCTTCCGCTTGTCTACTGCTTCCACCACCCACCACGGTGTTTCGTCTGTGTGCGTACGAGCGAGCATTTCCTCTTTTGCCTTCGTGTAATCTTCCCAATGTATTCGGCTTTCAAGATCCATCGGCGAGAGTTTCCATTGCTTCAGCGGATCGTGAATACGCATGTTGAAACGAAACTCTTGCTCTTCGTCCGTGATCGAGAACCAGTATTTGATGAGAATGATACCGGATCGCACAAGCATGCGCTCAAATTCAGGAACGGAACGGAAGAAGTCCTCAAGCTCTTCAGGTGAGCAGAAACCCATGACCCGTTCGACACCGGCCCGGTTGTACCAGCTGCGGTCAAACAGTACGATTTCACCTGCGGTGGGCAAGTGCTGAACGTAGCGTTGGAAATACCACTGATGGCGCTCGCGTTCCGATGGAGCGGGCAGAGCGACCACGCGGCAAACGCGGGGGTTGAGCCGCTGTGTCACGCGTTTGATGACACCGCCTTTGCCGGCGGAATCCCGTCCTTCGAAGATGACAATCACTTTGAGTTTTTGATGTTGCACCCAATCCTGCAGCTTCACGAGTTCATGCTGAAGTCTGAAAAGCTCCCGGAAGTAGATTTTACGATCAAGGACCTGTGTGGTTGATCCCTCCACGCCTTCCACGACCAGTTGGTCAAGCCGGTCTTCTTCCATCTGCAGTTCCAGTTCCTCATCAAAGCTGTCGGCTATTTCTGCTTTGATCCGGTCCAGTTGATCCTGATTGTTTTCGGACATTTTCTAATACCCTCTGTGATTATGATGAGAGAACCAAATGTTCACGACATGGCGATGACCATGAAATTGTTCGTGCTCCCATGCTTGAGACTATATAGCGCAAACGAGGTCGCTGTTGTGAAAGGGTATGGTTCCACGCGTTTGGAATTGCGATAAACAGGATATTGCAACATTCATGCGGGCGATTGACGAAGTTCAAGCTAAAATTACCCTACACAACCAGCAAAATCGCCCCTGCATTCGGAGGAATGCAGGGGCAGGTGTAAAGCGCGGTCAAACGCTTTTAAAACGGTAACGCGCCAGTGATCACGGACCGGATCTTAGAAGTTGCGTTGCAGCCGCAAGCGGCCCTCGACCGGGTCGCCACGACTGTCATCGTAGCTTGTATAGGTAACTTCGGGAATAATGTCGAAGCCGGGGACCAGCTTGTAGCGAACATTCAGAGCAGCTGAAACGTTGCCGTATTCTTCATAGGCAACCTGACCATTCAAAGTGGCCTTGTCCGACAGTTTTGCGGAAAGACCCGCCCAAATGGCGTAGTCACCTTCCCAGTTGGCGTAGTAATTATTCACGCCTGCGGATTTGTCCCAGTCGGACTGGTAGCCGCCCATGAGGAACGCCGAAACGGTGTCGGTGAATTTTACGTCGATTCTTACCTTGCCGGCCCAGACCTCATCAAGAGCGTCGTAGCCGACAATGCCGGACAGCGAACCCCAGCCTTGTTCAAACTTGAGGCCCCCGAGAATATGGGGCGTGTAATCGTCAATGAGGTAGCTCTTCGTGCGGCCCTGATCGTTGTAGCCGAAATCACTGGTGCTGCCTTGCTCAAGGCCGAGCATTGCCGAAAATCCATTGCCGCCTTTGAACGTGTAACTGATCTGGTTCGTAGCGGTGTCCTTGTCGGGTCCATAGGCAATGACATTGTCATTGATGTAATACCCGCATCGGAAAGCTCATCTTCAAGATCGTCAAAATGGCCGCCATCGAGTACGGCAAACAACGGCCTTGGCAAAGTATCAAGTCCTGCCCGAAACCTTTGCGTCACGGTCTCGCCATCGGGCAGATCGAGCACCGGCGTTTCCATTACAACCTCATACGCGCGCAAATGGGGTTAACGATTGGGATGCATTTTTCAGGCACGACGCGCCTTTACCGGGTCCACCGCTTTTGAAATTGATCCTATTGCCCTCAATGTCGATTTTGAGCGCGTAAAACTTGATGCCCTTTTTGGTGATACTGATATAGCCGCCCGGTGCCGACAGCCTGATCTCGTCATCGGCATAGATTTCCCAAACCTTTGCTTCACCATGGAATTTGTTGCCTGTGACAAGATTATAGAGTTCGCCAACCTCTGTCTTGATCGTCTTGCCGACCACGGTGTTCTGTTCTTTGCCGATGTGGGTAAAATGCGTCTGTCCGACGTTGGTGACCTTGCTGACGCGAACAATTTGATATTCTGGCCTGTGCCATTTAGTCCACGGGAAGATGACGATATCTTCGTCAACAATCATAGTTTGCGACAGAGCCAGTTCAGGGACCGTCCAATTAAAGCGCTCATTAGGCTGCCGGGTTCTGTTGCCACGCGGCTCTTAAAAATAGTCATTGCAGTTATGGCTATTCCCTTTACTCGAGGCAGAACGCTTGTACCGATAACTTCTAATATTGGGAGCGTGATTGGCCTCTTCGAAGGCAGTGCCGGCCGAAAATCCGCACATTCCCAGCAGACTACTGGCACATGAGAGTTCACGGCAATCTGGACGATGGTCATACGCAAAGTCGGGGCATCGTTGCAGCCTTGAGACCGTTGATGGTAGGGTCAGTTCAATAAATTCTGACCCTAAGTTGCATGTTCGCCACTTCAAAGCATGCGGGAGAGAACGTCTGTTTCGCCTCTTTTGTCCTGCAGCCTGTGTTTTACGGCGCCTGCCACATGCAGGAAAATACAGGCCAGCATGAGATAGGCTGCATATTTATGAAGTGCCTGGAACAGGACGAATGCAGTGTCGTTTTTCGGTAAAATCTCCGGAATATGCGAGACAAAGAAAAAAGGTACGCCGTCACTTTGTGCGAAGCTGCTGGATAGGGAATATCCCAATAATGGCACAAGTAAAGTCAACGTCATCAAAAGCCGGTGAACCGCTTGCGAGAGCCATTTTTCCCAGCGTGTCAACATGTCAGGAGGGCGCGGCAAGGCGGCGGCGTAGCGCCAGCGCAGAGCCAAGTGTACGAGTGCTAACAGCCAGACCAGTACACCAAATTGCTTGTGATTGGGATACAAAAACGAAGCTATGTTCATGTCGCTTTCTGAAAGCCTTGTCATGTACCACCCCGTAGCTATCAAACACAGAACCAGAAAAGCGCGTAACCAGTGAAGTATCCTGATTGACGGCGGATATTTTTCTGCCGCGGCGCGTCGGCGCGTCATATCATTCATAGCGGCGTCCTTTCTGCGAAAGACAAGTAGCATGCAGGTGATAGTCCTTTTGACTGAACTTTATCGTTCGCTCGGTGGTTATTCTCAGTGGCGCTAAAGTGCAATTTCAATCGTTGTCGGACCCTGCAGAACAAGCACACGGCAAAATCCATCAGGGTTTGTCACACAAAGCTAACTTTTCGCGTGTGGAGATACTGCAAAGGTTGCATGGAGACCGTATCGAGCAACGTTTGGGAAATTTCGAATCAAAGGCCATAAAATACTTTGATTGGCGCAGCTGTTTATGGCTGCTCGTCCAAGACCCCCTCTCCTTAGTATTTGCACACAATCTCTACATATCCGCGACCGGTTACAGTCAAACGATGAGCAGACATTGCGCTTGCAGCGTGAAGTCTCATGAATCCGTCCAGGGTTGGCGAAACTTGCACGGTCTCCAGTTCTCTCGCTCCCGAGCGTTTTCCAATGCTACGGTTTCTGTGTCGTGATTGTGCTGTGTAGATGCTTGAAACCGGGCAAACGTATGCAAAGATCTGAGGCGATAATCTGATTATCCCTTCATCAAAATTGATGGTCGCATGGGCGAGGCGAAACAGCCGCCAACGCACGAGCTTAGTGGATATGGCAAATGACGATGAACGAATTTGAAGTTGATGATCTCTCGTATGATCATCTGGCAGCTAAACATGTTTCACTTCGCCGAGTACTTGGCTTATTCAAAGCCTATGCCGGGCGGTTGGCTTTGGTGTTGGTGCTCATCCTGCTGTCATCAGTGGCAGGCATTGCGGCACCCTTCCTGCTTCGTTCCATCATCGATAATGCGCTTCCCACAGGCAATCTCAACCTATTGATGCTATTGGCCGGTGGCCTGATCGTCCTTGCTTGCTTTGGTACGGTGTTGGGCGTCCTGCAGGTGCTTATTACGTCAAAGGTCGGCCAATCGATCATGCATGACCTGCGCGTGAAGGTTTATGTCCATCTCCAACGCCTATCGTTGAGTTTCTTTGCCACTACCGGAACGGGCGAGGTTCAATCCCGCATTGCGAGTGATATTGGCGGACTGCAAGCGCTCGTTACCCACACAGCGAGTCAGCTTGCACGCAATATTAGCGTCGTTCTGATGACCATGATCGCAATGTTGGCACTCGAATGGCGATTGGCACTGTTTTCCTTTATCGTCTTGCCAATCGCAATCTGGATCAGCCATCGCGTTGGAGAACTGCGCGAGAAACTGACGTATGAGCAACAGTCACGAATTGCCGATATGGCCTCGACAGTACAAGAGTCTATGTCTATTTCGGGCATTATTCTTACGCGAACCATGGGACGTACTGATCACTTGAAGCGCCGGTTTATTCGCACGTCAGAAGGCGTGGCGGAGCTTGAAGTGCGCACTCACACCGTCGGCCAATGGCAGTGGGGCATTATTGATGTTTTGCTTCAAGCGCTGCCAGCTCTTACGCTCCTGTGCGGTGGCTTCCTGATGAGTGAGGGGGTGACTGCGGTGACCATTGGTACACTTGTTGCGATGATCGCCTTACAGGAACAGTTACTTTGGCCCTTGGAAGAAGTTCTTGAATCCGCTGTTCACATTAAAACGACACGCGCCTTGTTTGCTCGCATTTTCGAATATCTGGATCGAACGGTTGAGCTTCAGGAGATTTCCGATCCGGTTGTTCTCGATCACACAAAAATTCGAGGGGACGTCCGGTTGGGCAAGGTTTTCTTCTCCTATGACAATACGCTGGCACCCGCGATCAATGGTATCTCGATTGATATCCCTGCTGGATCCCACACAGCTATTGTAGGGGCCACGGGCTCGGGAAAGACAACACTCGGCTATTTGCTGGCCAGGCTATACGATGTGGATTCGGGATCAGTTTCCTACGACAATATTGATGTTCGGGAACTGAGCTTTCAATCATTGACGGAAATTCTCGGTGTGGTTACACAGGAGCCATACCTATTCAATGCCACAATCGCGGATAATCTGCGCTTCGCAAGCCTAACAGCTACAGATGAAGAGTTGATTGCGGCAGCCAAAGTTGCGCAAATACACGAAATGATCATCACGCTGCCGGATGGCTATCAAACAATGGTAGGTGAACGCGGATATCGCTTTTCCGGTGGTGAGAAACAACGCCTTGCGCTAGCGCGAACTATCCTGCGCAAGCCCCGTGTACTGCTACTGGATGAGGCGACGAGTGCGCTTGATCCTGCCACCGAGCGTGCGATGTCCCATGCGCTCACAACGTTAGCAAAACAATGCACAACCATCACGATTGCACATCGGCTTTCGACGGTTCGGCATGCGGATCAGATCGTTGTGATGGACAAGGGCCATGTAGTCGAGCGTGGCACACATGAAGAATTGCTCGCTCTAAAGGGTGTGTATGCCAATTTGGCGCGATCTATTCAATGAAACACGCAGAGATCGGTCAGCAAGTATGTAGCCAAGGACACGCGGATTTCAGATGATTGGATGAGTTATCTGCATTAGGACCCCAAATATGGCCTGCTGACTGCTCAGCTCAATCTCCACATGATGATCATGCTGCCTCGAAATTCAGATCATAGGAAAGCATCGAAGCTGGAACCAAAGTGGTTCCCTTAATTAAATGAGCACGTTCAAGGTTCGGTGTCTGAAGGCGGTGAATGATCTGATGTCACCTGAAAATGAACGATGATTTGTCGATCCTCCGGCATCAAACCTAAAATGCAGTCTTCGATAAAACTATTCGGCAATCATTAACGGGGAAGCGATTGGATATGCGAGTCCTTACACAATTCGTCAGGGATTGTAACGATCTCGAAATTACAGTCTTGACCCTAATCTTGTCGGTGAGTGTCGTGGCCATCGCTTATGCGATCGGGCGGCAATATGATAAAAATTGATAATGAAGACCCTCAGCGGTCTCAGATCACGGGTCATTGGTCTACGATACAATTGATGATCGCAAGAACCCGCACAATGGTGTCTATGCGAAATTCCATCAGGAATATGCCGGTGTTGGCGGCGATGCCAACTTCCTGAAGACCACTTTCAAAGGCAGCTACTACAAGACGCTGTTCCAGGAAATGGACATTGTCGGTCTCGTGGGTGTCCATGTCGGCCACATAGAGGGATTTGGTAACGGATTAAGGGTGTTTGATCTGTTCAAAAACAATCAAGATACGATCCGCCGCTTCAAATATGCCGGTATTGGTCCGCGCGATGGCACAGTTAAAGACGCTAACGGCAGCTTCCTCGGAGGCACAACTCATTTCAATGTAATTGTTGAAACACAATTCCCGCTGCCGGTATTCCTGAGAGCCTGGGTATTCGCGGCGCACTGTTTGCCGATGCCGCGACGCTTTATGGCAACGAACTCAAGGATGGAGACGGTAGGCGGTGCGTATCCGACGATGGCATGGAATGACGTGCGTCAGTTGGCGTGAGTATCATGTGAGCATCGCCGTTCGGTCCGCTTCGCTTCGACTACGCTTTCCCGGTCAAGAAAGTTGAAGGCGATCAGGTGCAGAACTTCAACTTCGGCATGTCGAGTAAATTTTGATCCTTGGTTGTTTGACGGATCATTGGTGCCTTTCCTGAGAAGGGAAAGGCACCAAATTTTGCGTTGTTTTATTCTATGCATAAACTCCACGGAAAATGGACGGTTCAATCAGAAGATAGTTCCCATGGTAACGGGAGCTGTGCTTATGTCCCTGGTTCAAAACCAACCTGTCTATGCGAATTCGGGCGGGGGCTGGTGGATAATTTGCCAAGCCCGCGTATTGTTGCGGCGATATTTAGCCACCGGTTTCGTGATCCTTGTTCTTTATGGGCCTTGCATTGCGGGCTTATCAATCTTATGCATCCATACATTGACGGCGGAGCAAAATCGGTGCGTCCGGATAGCGTCAACCGTTTCAGCGGGTGATTTTTGCACCACAACGCACGAGCCCGTGGCGCTTAGATAGCGATCTAATGATGCCGCGAGAATGTCACGGAAACGCGTTAAACTCAATTATTCCGCTTCGGTTGAGAAGGACGCGCATCATCGCGACAGCGCCGATTGCGGTTGAAATCTGTCAGCGTATAAGTGTGGCATAGATACATTGGCGCCAACCGGAGTCCTGCGCTCGTGACGCTTGGTCCCTTAGCTCAAACAGGAACCTGTGACAGGGCTATTGTGAACGCACGTAGCCGAACGTGAGGATACCCGTCTTCAAAAAACAGCTAAAATTCAAGTTCAATCTAATGGTTCTCAACCAACCGCCTGCATCGGGATAGGCAGCCATATCTCAATAGATGTGCCACCGTTTTCACGATCAACAACATTGGCATCTCCACCGTGGCCCCGCGCGATTGCCTGCACGACAGACAGTCCCAGTCCAGTACCCCCGCTGGCGCGGGCACGCGAGTCATCCGCCCGCCAGAAACGCTCGAAGACACGCTTTTCGGCTCCCGCTGGCAAACCTGGTCCATTGTCCGAGCATCGAAGAAGGACGCGATCCTTGGTTTTTCGGGTTTGAATCGTCACTGTGCTTTTGGGGGCGTAACGGCGCACATTGTCCAGAATCGCAAACAGCACCTGACGAATTCTCGCCCTGTCGGCAAACGTTACCGCGTGGCCCAAGTCGCGTTTGATGGTAATACCTGCATCGGCGAGAGACTGCTCTACCGTGGTTGCGACGGCTTCGGCCTCCTCGGCGAGATCGATTTCATCCAGTTTCAGTTCTAAACGGCCGGCATTGGACAGGCCCAAAACTCGTAAGTCTTCAACAATGAGCGCGAGATCTTCGACGTGGGAGAGCAGACTGCCATAGAGTTCAGAGGTTGGTTTGAACAGGCCATCAGAGAGGCCTTGAAGGCGACCTCGCAAAATTGTGAGTGGCGTACGCAATTCATGGGCAATCGCAGAATTCGAATATTGGAGTTCAGCTTCTGCGCTCTCCAGACGCATGGCCATGGCGTTAAAGTCGATGATCAAGCTGGCGGCTTCACCGAAGGGTGTCTGTATGATCTCGGCACGAGCGGAAAAGTCACCATTGGCAATGGAACTAACGGCTCTCGCTATGGATTTGAGCGGGCGGAGAATGTTCTGCGCAAGTCGCCAACCCACCATGGCCGCAGCCGATAGGCCGGTAGCAAGGATCAGACCAAGGGCGACGAAGTCGCTGGGGGTCCATTTGTCTGTCTCGGGAGCGTTCGGAAAAATCCAATCAAGCAGGTACCAATATAGAATCATGCCAAAGAACATCACGGCAAATGCCAGGAGTGTCAGGGCACTTAACGCGATGACCATTTGTGTATTCAAACTTTTAGCCATGGTGGTCAGCCAGTTTGTAGCCCACGCCTCGAACGCCCGATAACAACTGGTCAGCTCCGGCGAGGGCAAGTTTGCGACGCAGATTGCTTATATGGCTGTCGACGGTTCGCTCCAGTGCCTCGCCTTCCGGCAGGCAAGCATCCACAAGCTCGGAACGTTCGAAGACGCGATTGGGCGACCGGGCCATGTAACTGAGCAGCCTGAATTCGGTTCGCGTCAGATCCAGGACGACCTGGCCGCCCGGTTGATCGATCGAGGCCAGATATGCAGTTGGATCTACGGTCAAAACACCTATACGCATTGGTTGTTGAGCGTTTCGACCACTCGTTCTGCGCAGTACCGCCTTGGCTCGCGCAACCACTTCCATAGGATTATACGGTTTTACAACATAATCATCTGCACCCATCCGAAGCGCCTGAAGTTTATCGAGGTCTTCAGCCAAAGCGGTAGCCATAATCACCGGTGTGTCCCCGCGCCGGCGTATGGCAGCTAAGATTTCGTACCCGTCCTGACCGGGAAGTTTAACGTCGAGAACAATCAGATCGGGCTTTAGACGCTGGTGATGGGTCAGGCCAATCGTTCCGTCGCTGGCCGAGATCGTCCTGAACCCTTCCCGGTCGAAGTAGACCTCAAGAATCTCTGCAATTTCTGGTTCATCCTCAATTATGAGGACCAGTGCGTTCTCCATTATTTTTCTCCTGAATGGGCTAGGCGGTATAGAAAGTCCCACAGGGGGAAACGTCAAGGATGAAAGAGGCGCTCCACATAAGCTCCACACAACCTGCGCAGTGCCTGAAATACCAAACGTGAGTCTGGTTACAAATAATCAGGTTCAAAGTTGGCTGCGTATCATGAAATTACCAAAACTATTTTGGCGGAGAGCTGTTGGTATTGTTCTCATCGCGGGAGCTGCCTATGTCATTGCCGCGATGACGGGAATGCTTGGCGGGAAACCACAAATTTCTGTTTTAACGGCGCCGATCACAGTGGGTTCGATCGAGGAAACAGTTCTTGCCAATGGCGTTCTCGAACCCGCCCGTATGGTGAATGTTGGTGCGCAGGTCAGTGGTAAAATCAACGCGTTGCATGTTGAACTTGGGCAGAAGGTTAAGAACGGGGATCTGATTGCCGAGATCGATCCATTGCCACAAAAGAATGCGCTTCGTATCGCAGAAGCGACGTTCGCGAAAGTTACCGCGCAGCATAAGGCGCGCACTATTCAATTGCGACAGGCCGAAGCAGTCTATCTCCGGCAAGTTAAGCTCGTAAGGCAAAATGCTGTTGCCGAGTTGAAGTCGGAGGCTGCTGAATCGGAATATAAAGCCTTGGAAGCTGACGTTGCAGCGCTCGCGGCACAGATCGACCAGGCTGGCATCGAGGTGGAGAACGCGCAAGTCAATCTTGGCTATACGCGTATTGCAGCTCCAATCGACGGTGTGGTTATTGCCGTGGTGACGAAGCAGGGACAGACACTTAATTCCACTCAGAGCGTACCAACCATTGTTGTCTTGGCTCAACTTGATGTTATGCGGTTGAAGGTTCAGATATCGGAAGCGGATATCGGAAGGGTTAAAACCGGCCAAAGGGCATGGTTCAAGATATTGGGAGATCAGCAAACCCGATTAGAGGCAGTGCTAGGGCAGATTGAACCAGCGCCCGTGTCGATGTCGACCGAAGCTGGTCTGCAGGCTTCGGCGAATGCCCAGGCAAATACTGCGATCTATTATAATGGTCTGTTTGATGTGCCGAATCCTGCAGGCCGTCTGCGTCCTCTCATGACGGCTCAAGTCGATATCGTGCTTGGGGAGAAAGTCGATGTTCCCTTGATCCCTTGGTCAGCACTATCGGAGCAGGAGGTTGACGGTCGTTATCGTGTACGCGTTAAGACCGCCGACGGAAAATTATTATGGCGCATTGTAACTGTTGGGATATCCAACAAGGTGCAAGTTCAGCTGGTAAGTGGACTCTCGGCGGGTGACGAGGTGGTTATACGGGCCGATGGCCCGTTGTCGGACCCGATGGCGGGAGCATCCATATGACTGCACTTATTGAACTGAAGAACGTTACTCGTTTTCACCGATTGGGTGATGAAACCATCGTAGCCCTGAACTCGGTTGATTTGACGATCAACTCCGGTGAGATGGTGGCCATCATTGGTGCGAGCGGCTCTGGCAAATCAACGCTCATGAATATTCTTGGCTGTCTCGATCAACCGAATTCAGGAAGCTACCGTGTAGACGGACAGGAGACGGCAAAACTCTCTCTTGATAAGCTGGCAAGTCTCCGACGCGAGCATTTTGGTTTTATCTTTCAACGCTATCATCTTATGGCAGATCTGAGCGCGGCAGGAAACGTCGAGATACCGGCAATCTATGCCGGGATCGATCCGGCTGTTCGCCGTGAACGATCCCACGCGCTTCTGGGCAAACTTGGGCTCGGCGATCGCATTCAGAATCGTCCCAGCCAACTTTCCGGCGGGCAACAGCAACGCGTGTCAATCGCCCGCGCGCTCATGAACGGAGGGCACGTCATCCTCGCCGATGAGCCGACCGGAGCACTCGACAGCAAGAGCGGCGAAACGGTTTTGCGGATCCTGCGGGAGCTTCATCGCGATGGGCATACCGTGATTATTGTCACTCATGATGCAAAGATTGCGGAACATGCGGACCGAATAATAGAGATATTTGATGGGCGTATTATCGCCGATAAACGCAACGCAGGAGCGGACACTTCCACAACAGACATTAAAAAATCGGGCGCCAGCACAAATGCGGCCCCTAGCCTTTGGTACAGAGTTAAGGAAGCCGTAGCCATGGCGTACCGTGCACTCACGGCACATCCTATCCGAACTCTGCTCACAATGCTGGGTATAATTATCGGGGTTGCCGCTGTCGTCGTAGTCGTTGGATTGGGGGAAGGGTCCAAGCAAAAAGTTCTAAATCAGGTCAATGATCTTGGAGCGAGCACAATCGGTGTCTATCCTGGCAGTGACTGGGGTGATGAGCGCGCAAGTCGTATTCGTACACTTTTACCGGAAGATGCCGATGCTCTGAGTGCCCAACCTTATGTGGATAGTGTATCCCCTGTGATTTCAACGTCTACCACAGTGCGCATGGATAACGTCTTGCTAAACACAGAGGTCAATGGTGTTGGGGAAAGCTATTTCCAGGTCAACAATCTGAAGCTGGGCCGCGGGCGGTTCTTTGACAATCGCGATATTGAGAGCAGATTGCAAGTTGCACTCATCGATGACAACACCAAACGCCGTCTTTTCCGTGAAGGTGTGGATCCAATCGGGAAAGTCATCATGGTGCAAAAACTTCCCCTAGTGATAACAGGTGTTCTCGCACCGCGCCGGAGTAGTGACGGTAGTCGTAGTTTACAGATTTATATTCCCTACACCGCTATGCTGAGCCGGTTAAGTGGTCAAGCGTCCAGTCTCACTGGCCTCACAATTCGGGTATCAGATCGCATCGATACACGTTTTGCGGAAGGGGCCATTGTCAACTTATTGACGCGCCGCCACGGTCTGAAAGATTTTTTCATTTTCAACAGCGATCAGCTTCGCAAGACATTCGAAAATACTTCTCGGTCTATGTCGATGCTTATCACGTCAGTAGCTGCAATCGCTCTTGTCGTAGGTGGTATTGGAGTAATGAATATAATGCTCGTAACAGTCACAGAACGCATAAAGGAAATCGGCTTGCGTATGGCTGTTGGCGCACGGCGTATGGATATAATGTTGCAGTTTCAGCTTGAGGCGGTTGTGATCTGTATTGTGGGTGCAGTTTTTGGCTTATGTCTCGCGCTGGCAATAGGCGCCGCGATGGGCTCTGCGGAAGGAGACTACCCAATGATCTTCACAAGCGCTTCGATAATCGTCGCCACTGCCTCAGCTATCGCCGTTGGGTTGGTGTTTGGCTATCTGCCCGCTCGCAGTGCTGCACAACTAACACCTGTGGATGCACTTACACGTGAGTAGAGAGATGCGCGTGCGTGGGCAATTTCGTACTCGCATCAGCACCGGCAGGAGCCTGCCCGTTGCGGATGCTGCTCGGGATTGCAAGTCCAAGCCTGCCGCATAGATCGCTTGTACGTTCCGTTCGCTTTCTTGTGAGGTCTTCTGTGCCTCAACGCGAGCTGTCCAGTTTATTTGAAGCCAGTTGCGATTGTTCTTTTCAGTTGAGCTCGTAGGATCAAGCCAATCGTTAAAGCAGGTTGTCCTACTTGCCGACAAATCGACCAATGGCGAGCTGTATAATCTTACGGTCTGGGCTTGAAGCGAATTACTACGCGCTGTCCAATGAGGAAGGGTGACTTGGACTGGATATTGATAATGCACTCGGCTGTACGGATATCGACACGATCACCAGGCGTGTCACGGGATTTGGGTTGTTCAAGAACCTGTTGGATACTTTTGACCCGGCCCGGAACTGAAATGATGTCATCATTTTCTGAAATAATGTCGACATACATGTCGGGTTCGACCAATTTGACAAATTGCTCCTGAATCTCGGCACGAACGATAATCGGAGCCTCGGGCAAAAGTGTGAAAAGCTCGCTGGCACCTTGGGTGGACACAACCTCACCAATCCACGCGGACAGGCGGATGATACGCGCCGCAACGGGTGCACGTACAAGCCGCATTTCAACTTCGAGCCGGCTGTTGTCCACACGGCTTTCTGCTGCCGCCAATATGGCTTCGGCAATTACCACTTCGGATTTCAGACCAGCCAACTGGGCTTCGGCTTCGTCCAGGGCCTGGGCGGAAATAGCATTTCCTGCCGCTGCCCGGCGAAATCTTGCTACCTGCCGTGTCTGCGCGTTCAGCTTTGCTTGCAATGCATCGAGCTGCCCTTTGGTCTGGCGCAGTTCTGCTTCGGAGGTACGGACGGCGATGAGCTCGCGGCGATTGTCTAGAGTTGCAAGAATATCGCCGCGTTCAATCCGCTGTCCTTCCTTCACCCGCACCTGCTCAATCATCCCGTCACGCGGTGTTGACAACCGCAGCAAGCCACCTTCCACATCCACAATGCCGCGCGCGGCGGCAATAATATTGGGCTTGGCTGACGTGATTTCCGCCTGATGGGTCTCCGTCGCGTTTGACGTGCTCCAAAGCAGCAGACCGGCACCGGCGAGGGCTGTCAGAACGACGGTATACTGCACGGTAGATCGGCTAAACATAGTCATGGTTTGTATTTCCTGTGGCGTTTGTACCGGCGTTGGGACGCCAGTCACGAAGAATGCGGCCATCTTCCATCTGCAGGACGCGATCCGCGTGAGCAATAAGGCGAGGGTCGTGCGAGACGCAAAGAACCGTTGCCCGCGTGCGTCTCGCGATCGCATGCAGTATCTCAATGACGATTTGACCGTTCACACTGTCGAGCGCGCTCGTCGGCTCGTCGGCAAAAAGTATGGCGGGGTTTTTGACAATGGCACGGGCAATGGCAACGCGCTGCTTTTCGCCACCGGACAGTTCGGCGGGGTGCAGGTGACGCCGGGTACTGAGCCCAACCTGATCCAGCGCCCGTTCTACCCTCTCAGCGGTCTCATCAGCGGCAACCCCGAGATAATCCAATGGTACAGCGACCTGCTCCACGGCGGATAATGCAGGAAACAGATTGAAGCCTTGGAAGACGAACCCGCAGTGATGCAGACGAAACGAGTCCCGTTCGGCATCGCTCGCGGCGACCAAATCGGTTTCAAGGGTTCTGATCGTGCCTGCGTCCGGAATCGTCAGGCCACTTAAGGTAGCAAGTAGTGTGCTCTTACCGCATCCGGAAGGCCCTATAATCAGCGTCAGTTCACCGGGAAAAATATCGATGGACACATTATGCAGGGCAATCGTGCGAATTTGCTTGATAACAAATGCCTTACTGATACCGCTTGCGGAAATTGTTGGCTGCATGTCGATCACCGGAGTAAAGTTGCAGGATCAGCGTGCTGAAGACGCCGCAAGGCGAAGAGGCCGGCAGCAAACGCCACGGCAAGCACGACTGTGGATGCTGCCAGGATTATGCTTGTCCGCAATTCAAAGGGTACGCTGTAGATGCGGGCTATTAGCGCGGCGGCCGTGCTGAAAACGGCACCCACAAGCAGGCCGAGAACCCCGACCCAGGCAGCCTGTTCGATCACAATAGCGCGCAGTCCCTTGAACGATACGCCAAGTGCGCGCAACGTTGCATACTGCGGGATGGATCCGGCCACGGCGGCCATCAGTGTCTGGCTGGTGACAAGCGCGCCGACGAGCATGGCGATGATCGTCGCAAAGATAAAGGCGATACCCGCGCCGGATTCCAGTAGCCAATACTTTATCGACATTCCAGCGAGTTCCGGAGCGGACCAGACGTGAAAGCGCGGGATTCCGCCCGGGTTGTTCAAACGCTCGCGAATGGCATCTTCTGGTCCGAATTTTGTCACGGTATAAAGGTAATAGGTCACATTATCCGTTGCCCCAAGAGCGTTGTCCAAGGATCGGGCAGTGTCGATAGATGTAATAATGTTCACACCGCCAAGACCCCTCAACCCTTCAATCATGCCAACAATACGAATGCGGCGTCCGTTGATCTCAGCCGTATCACCGACATCGACAGCTAGCTTGTGCCTGTCGGTCGCATCCATCAGGGCTGTTCCAGATTGCTGGAGCAGATCCCGCATTGATGCGGGAACGACCAAGGAGAGACCGACGCTGCGGGGGCGGGCGTCGATGCCAACAATATTGATGCTTGTGCCGCCTCTGCGGGCGCCGCGCCAGTCGCCGGAGCCCAGCAAGAAGCGTTCGACATGGGAAATATTTGATTCCATGTAGAGACTGGTTGCGATGCCGGCGCTGATTGGCCGCCCGAGGTCCACACTTTGCGTACCAGGAAAACCCACCCAGTATTGTGCACTGGACTGGGTAACGTAAAGCGCATTGGAGCCGATGATGCCGAGAAGCAAAGCGCCCTGAACGATCATGAGAACACCGGAAAATCCCACGGCAACAATCGCGGGAAGAAACCGGCGCCATTCATGGATGAGCGTTTTGCGTGCTATCGAAACTGACACCCAGCTACCCCTTCTGTTGAGGAGCGGCGCCGCCGTCAGGTGTGCTGGTGGTCAGCGGCGAAGCTCCACCAATGGCCTTATAGAATATGATCAGAGCGAGGGCTTCGGCCTCCCGTGCGTCGGCCAGTTGCTTGCGCAGCGCCAAGACCCGCAGCTCTGAGCCAATCGACTTGGATCGATCGTTCAGACCCTCCCGTTCGAGAACCGTGGTTTCCAAGCGTATTTTTTGTACGGACGCCAAAGCCACATTCAACTGCTTCACAGTGGCATGAACCGACGACCACGCCCGCAGCGCAGACGATGCTTCTTCGTAGGCAACTATGACGCTCTGACGGTAAGCCGCGACGGCTTCATCGAACAGAGCCTGCCGTGCTGCAACAACGGCGCGTCGCCGTCCCTGATCAAAAACCGGAATTTGAATCGAGGGGCCGCCCATAATTCCGAAGAGCGAGCCATTGGACGGACCACCAACGCCGACAATGCCGCTCAACCGCAGTTTTGGGTAAAGGTCAGCCTGAGCAATTCCGATATCGGCGGCCGCGCTCACGGTTGCAAGTTCTGCCCGCCGGACATCCGGCCGCGCGCGCAAAAGGTCTGCCGGACGGCCTGTGATATGACTTAGCCTGGCGGCGGGTTGGGGTTTTGCGTGCCGCAGCGAGACATCGATCTGGGTTGTCCCTAAAAGAGTGGCGATCTGCTGCAGTGTAATGTCGATCTGGGTCTGAAATCTGGCTTGCTCTGTCTTTGCCTCGCCGAGGTTCATCCGGGACTCTTCTATTTGCGACGTGGTGGCGAGGCCAGAACGAAATTTGACCGCGGCAAGCTGTCCATCACGCTGAATCAGTGTGAGTGAGGAGCGCGCGATGGCCTCACGTTCCTGCAGCGAACGCAGATGCATGTAAGCACTTGCAATCTCTGCGGTTACAGCAATGCGCGCTGCTTCGACATCTTCAGCGGCCATATCGGCTGACGCCTTGGCTGCCCGCTGCGTATTCTCGGTCAATCCGAACATGCCCATTTCCCAGCCCACTTCAAGGTTGAGCTGTATCGGACGGCGCAGCAACTCCTGCGATTTGACGGAATCTGTTCCGGCGTTGGCGGCGCCTGAGATGTCGGCCGTGGGCATGAAAAGCGTTCTTGATGTCCGTGCCATCATGCGTGCCGCGATAAGCTGCTGTTTTGCCTGAAGAATGGTAAGGTTCTGTCCAAGCGAACGCACGATGAGGCCGCTCAGGACGGGATCGCCGAAGACCTGCCACCAATCGCGCATATCTCGCTGCCCGGCTGCAGGCATCCTTGCGGCAGACGAGTAGCTCGCCGGCAGGCTGGGCGCGGAAAGCGCCAGGCCCGCCACGTCATTCTGGCACGCGGCAAGCGTTGCCGCACCGGCGAGGGCGCAGATGGTCTTCATGCGCACACGGCGAAGGAGCAATGAGGCAAGGGGCAATGTCAAATCTCACGCATTCGACCTTGGACCCCGCACCCGATAATTGAGGCACATCCATGGTCGTGGAAGCCGCGGGAACATTCACTTTTCCCAATCGCGCTAGTTACTTTATTTGCGGGCATTGCTTCTCACATCCAACTCTACGGACATTATTTGATGCGCATTGCGGGAACATGATGGATGGGCTGCTTACAGCTATTCTGGATTTTAGATATCCAGTTATGCGAGCGCTGTCTTATTCACAAACGCGAAGCCGCTGGCGATGATATTCGCTATAATAATCGCTCCACACTCTGCGCCAAGTCGTGTAGCAGTTTGGCTCCTCACGAACGGTCAAGTGGCGTGACGACCCGGCATTTGCAATCATCGCACCGGCAGCTATCCCGCCGAAAATCCCAAGTGCGGCAGCTGTGCCTGTATCAAACTGCGAACCACGATCATCGCTATAACTCTCATAAACACTACCATCACTGTCTTGGAAGTATTCGTATTCTCCAGCGTAAGATTGAGTGGCTGCTGCAATCATTGGCAACGCAACAAGCGATGTGAACAGCATACGAACAGACATTTGGGTTTCCTTCTCTTTCTTGGAAGAATACCTTTGGGCTGACGATATCTATATTGAATTGAGATAGCGTGGAGGTTGTGTTGAGACTGCCTTGTGGATGAAGGCAAAGCAGTTCGTTGTGGTGCACGTGTCGCGAAAGAAGTCGCCGCCTTATCGCGATATAACCCGAAGTTTAAACATCAGAACTGCGCAAACGTCCGGTATGCAATCGAATCCAAAAAGGTAGTGATCATTGTTACGGAGTGCGCAACGCGATCACAGGATAATTCGATTCTGTGCACTGATCGCCTTATGCCTTCTGATCGGGCATGAGCTTTTTCACACTCCCCAGATCAGTAAACGCACAGACTTGCCGATATGGCACGCGCGCGATGACGTTTGCACGGGGAGTGTGACGACGCTGATTGCGAAAACTCTGATGAGCACTTGGCGATTTTTTTCCGTAATCGGATTTCGCGAAAACTGGCTCTTATCGGCATTTACAAAAGAAGATTTGCGCAGCCGTTCGCGGCACGTACAATCGATCGTTTTTTCGTTACTTCCAAATTTGAATATACAGCACAGGTACCGTTGCGTGGCTTTCATTCCAGCTTCGACGTGAGCCTCGAACATCGTGTGCAAACCGGGTGCCGGCCGAAATCCCCAACCACACAATCGAGCGCTGCTGCCCGGGGCGATACTTATCAAGTGGGGCCGTTGATTTGCGTGGGTTGAGTGTGGGGGCGGAAACCCGGATGCGATCGTCACCGCTATCCTGTTCACCCGAAAGCAGATCAAGTGCTTCGGACGCTATTTAATCGAATGGCATCCTCAGCGTCGTAAACGGTGTAGGCAAATGGCTGACAATTGGAATGTCATTGTATCCCACCCGTGAAACATCACCGGGCACAGTCAGACCGAGCTTCTTTTCGCACGCGATCAACAAAGATGTCTGGTACGAGTGGAATTACAGGCAACAAAAGCCGATTGCTGAATAGGAAGAACACCCCTACCTCACCACGCCAGACAGCCCGGCAATCAATCAGAATTGACATGCCTGTTTTCCAAAATGGCGAGGAACATGTGCACGTCTATCAGCCAACTTTGCTGTTCCGGCTTGTAGGTCGGATGAATCTTCCGTGGCAGCACGAGCTGCAGTTTCTTTGTTTGCATTTCATCAGTCTGGTTTTCCGAAATGCCAGGTTCCAGTGTCAACAAATGCTTGTTCTCGATCCGCGCGGCTTCCGACAAGACCTGTCTCCAGCGATCCTTGAGCGTCGACTTCGATCCGAGCATGAAGAGGCGCTCGGCCGGATACGCCGGATCGCGATATTCGATCTGTCCCGGAAACAGGAAGTCCGGTTTGTTGCGGTTTTCTGTCTCGACACCGCGGGCATAGCGAATGCCATGCGCGATGAAGATTGTCTCGAGATGATTTTCAAGGGCGGATCCGGCGCGGGACTTTCGCCGGTTCTGCACGCTCAACGAAAAGCTGAGGAAGCCGTCAACATCAGCATTGTCAACGGAGCCGAAACCATTGCTGATCCTCTCGGCAACAATGCGTCGCTCGAGCCGGCGGAACAGCTGCTCCTCGCGGTCAATCCAGGCAACAAGCGCAGCGTCCGGATCGTCTTTGGCAGAAACCTCGGGGAGGGATGATCGTGCGAGCTCGGAAAAGATCCGGGTTGTCGGAAATACCAGCCCGAATTTCTCGATCAGGGTATCGAGTGTATTGGCTTCCGGCTCGGCTGGCTCGATGCCGAGTTCATCAAGAATATAGCGGGCTGTAAAATCCAGCTCCGTATCATGCGATCCCTCGATCTGTTGGAACGTGAACTGAAATTCGGGCTGATCCTCCAGACCGAAGAGCCAAAGGAGTTGGTTCTGGATTGTACTGTCGGCAGGGGTGATGATGACCATGGCAGACCCGTCACGGCAGACTGCTAGAAAGAAAACATCGCCCTGTTTCATCAGTTCGGTGATTTCGTTTTCATAATAGTAGAGACGGTACTCGGTGCGGGTCGGGTGCCTGCGTCGTGCGTCGTACCAGGTGAGACTGCCCTCGACGGTAATAGCCTCCTGCTCCTGTCCCAGCCAGATGAAGCGGGCAGGGATGTTCTTGCGATCATCGTCGCCGAAGAGACGGCGCAACTCTATTGTCCCGTTGAATTCATGCTGATGCGACTGGGCAGGGGTGGTTTCGACGGCACTGAGCCGCTTGACGACGATGCCTTCAAAGTAGTCAGACAGCTGTCCCCGGCGCATTTATTCTTTCCCCCTGATTTCAAGATGCGGCAGGTCCGACGTCAGCCACGCCGCGCAGCTTTCCAGTACGTCGGCAAGCGGGCGCCGCGTTCTGCCCTTGAGCGCACACTCCCAGACGACTGCCTGCCTCCATCCGGCGCCCGCAAGCGCCGCCGTTGCGAGTTCATCTCTCCTGCGATTGCCTTCGATCTTCGGCAGCCAGAACTCCGGCCTCGTCGACGGGACTTTGAACAGATGGCAGTCATGACCATGCCAGAAACAGCCATTGGCAAAGATAACGGCGCGATGGCGCGGAAACACGAGGTCCGGGGAGCCCGGCAGCTTGCGGTCATGCAGCCGGAAACGAAATCCGGCTGCATGCAATCCCTGCCGCAAAAGCATTTCCGGGCGTGTGTTCTTTCCCCTGATGCCCGCCATCATCCGGCTTCTGACGTCGGGGGTGACAGTGTCAGGCATTGACAGCAGCGGGCACGCGTTCCGGTCTTGTCACGACCGGAACATCATAGGCAACTTCGGGCAATGCCTCTGCGCGCCGGATGGCCGTTTCAATATGTCGCTGCATTGCCTGCGCGATGAATTCAACGACGGGTACCACGACAGCATTGCCGAACTGGCGATAGGCCTGCGTATCGGAAACGCTGATGCGGAAGCGCCGGTCACCACGGTCAAATCCCATGAGCCGGGCACATTCAAGCGGTGTCAGGCGGCGGGGGCGCTTGCCTGGCTGGTCGATCAGGACTTCGGAACCGTCCTTGTAATACCTCGCCGAAAGGGTGCGGGCCACATCGTCCGGACCAAACAGGCTGAAGCCGAAGCCGTTGCCCTTTGCCTGATGCTTGGCCTTGTACTGCTGCAGGTATTCCCACAGGCGAGGGGTGAGCGTGTATTTCGGATCGACCTCGTCATGTGGCTGCAGGATGCTGCTGAGTTTCGGACCTGACTTTGCATCCGGTATTTTCAGATTTGCAAAATCAAAGGTCGTTGGATCGCGGAAGCCGACGATGAATATCCGCTCGCGCTTTTGCGGAACCCATGGCTCCGAGCTGATGACCCGGTACTGCACTTTGTAGCCGAGCTCGTTTTCAAGCACGTTGATGATGGTGGCGAACGTGCGTCCCTTGTCGTGGCGCTGCAGGTTCTTGACATTCTCCAGCACAAAGGCTGCCGGGCGGTGATGGGCAATGATCTGCGCCGTATCGAAAAACAGGGTCCCTTGCGTATCGCAGAGAAAACCATGGGGGCGGCCAAGCGCATTCTTCTTTGAAACCCCGGCGATAGAGAACGGCTGGCAGGGAAATCCGGCGAGAAGCACATCATGTTCCGGTATCCTGTCCGGGTGCTCGGAAAATTCGCGAATATCTCCGCCGATTGGATGATTGTCACGGAAGTTCAGCCCGTAGGTCTTCTGGCTGTTCGGATCCCACTCAGACGTAAAGGCACAATGTCCGCCGATACTCTCGAACCCGAGCCGCAGTCCGCCGATGCCGGCAAAGAGATCGATGAACCGAAATCTTGCACTGTTTGCATGCGGAGCACGCTCTTCTGCCTTGTCCCTGAGCGTGCGAAGTGCAAGCTTGCTGGGCTGGCACTCGCCGCTTTCGTATCGGTAGATCATTCGCGGAGAGACTTCGAGCAGTTCTGCTGCTTCATCCAGTGTCAGAGCTGCCTGTTCCCGGATTCTTGCAAATTCCGGGCGATCTTCGTTTCGCATCTCAACTCCGAATCATCACTGTGTCATTTTATGACACGCTGACACAAAGCTTCCCGCCTTACAATCTGTTCCTTGTATGTTCCGGCGCGATCCGGTCATCTCAATCACCTCGAATGCATGTCACAAGATCGTCTGAAGGAACTCGCAGGCAAGAATCATTATATCTGAGTCCAAGGGGGGATTTCGGCCGATATCTTTCCGTCGGCGCAAGCCAATTTTCTATGAAATCCAGCGGACCCACATTACCCATCACCGCTTACAATTGGCGACATCATGGCGCGTGGCATCTTCGGGCGTGTGTCGATGCGATCATTAAGCGCCATCATTGGCGCTGGCCGCTCTTTCCAGTCTATCCAGATGTTCGGCACAAATGGTCTTGACCAGATCATGCAGGATCGAGGCACGTGCGGCGAGCCAGGAGAGCGCTTCCTCGCTGATATCGTACTGATGGGAATAGCGTGCCTTCACATAGGCCTCGTTGAGAGTGTTGTACCAGGCAGTGAAGCGTTGCTGGTCGCGTGGCCATGCTTCCACCAGACGATGGTCCTTGTCTTCCGCCAGACCGCGCAGGAATTTCAGATTGTGGGATGGTGGACTGTAATTGGTCAGCGTGAGAAGCAGAGCAGAATACATGTGCTCAACGGCTTGATGAAGCATGAAGGCTGTACCGTTTGTGTCGTGCTTCTGCAATCTGAAGATCGCGGACTCAACAAACGTATCGACCATTCTAAAACGGGCAACTGAGTGCTTTTCTGCTATCTCAAAGGCTTGCTGTGGCGACATTGGTTTTGGCTCGGCAAGCGGCCGGTTGTCCATTTCGTAAAGGACGATGCCCTGACGCCGGATATCGGCGAAGAAATACTGGCCGTTGCTCAGGAAATTGTTGACCTCGCGTGCACCGTGAACAATGAGGCCAACGGGTGTCCTGACGCCCTTGTCCCACATCAGCCGGTCGGTGGCCTTGTCCCAGAGTTCCGGTGCGGTGAGCTCCCGGGTGTTGACGATGACGAGAATGTCATAGTCGGAGCGATAGCCCTTTGTGGTATGCGGCTCATCCACCCATGTGCCGCGCGCATAGGAGCCGAACAGGATGATCTTGAATATCCGCCCGCGCTTTTTAACCTCCGCCGATACACCGGCCATATCGGCAAATGCCTCGTGGATGATCTCCAGTACCCGGGCAAGTTCGCGTTGTTTTTGCGGCGGCAGATGGTCGAGGCTGGAATTCATCGGTCTTGTCTCTGTCGTCTTTCATTGCGCATTGAAGAGTCCCTTAAACTCACGATCAGCATAATAGGCAAGTTTTGCCGCAATGACAGGGCGTTGTCCGGCAAGAAACAGCAGCTCAACGTGTGCAGGCAGATTGTTCAACCCTCAATTTTGCGGCAAAGGCTATGCGACGGAAGCTGTTACGACCGTGATGAATTTAGGTTGCACCGATTTTGGATTCCACCCGGATATTGCCCGGCTCGATGCGGCTGACAAAGGCTCTGTCGGGGTTGTCGAGCAACCGGGGTTGCGCCGCGAGGCACACCTTATTCAAAATGACCGCTTCAATGATGTGTGGGGCGATGAGTATGTCTATGTCGCCCTGGCGAGCGAATGGCCGGGAATGTTTGGTCGGATGGTTCGCGCATAGCGGTATCCTGCTATGGCAAGTAAACACTACCGACAGCCCACCGGCGGCATGCAGACTTTCCAACAGCCATGCAAATGGTATGACTGCAAAATAGTGGGGCGAGTCGCGCCTGGACTCACGACGGAAAACTCAGGCATCCGTCCTATAACGGTCTGCGGGAATTTCAGGACAATGCAGCCGTCTATAAGATGCCGTGAACCGAACATCTGCTTTGAGGAGTGAATACAGAAATGGCAACGTTCCTGCGCGTGTTCTGGAGTATCCTCTGGCGTTTGTTTGTTGTCCTCGTGGCAAATGGCGCGCTTACATACCTGATCGGTGTGCTGGACCATATGTGGCTGGAGGGTACGGCCAGTTCAGCCAGGGTCCGCCGTGGGCTGTCGTTCCTGCCGGCAGCAATTATCTTTATGGTGCTGGCAGAGCAGACGAGAGGCACCCGAAACATCCTGTTTGAACAGCGTTCGCATATGACAAGCGTACAATGGCGTCAGATCTATTTTGCTCTTTCAGGATGTGCCTTCCTCGTCGTGCTGCTCTGCTCGGTTTCAATGATGATTTTCAGCATCGATATATGGCTTGCTGTTCAAAGACTGCTGCCACTTCCTGTGTTTTTTCTCTTTTGCATCGTGTTGGCTGCAAGGCAGGCCAACGCCGGATTGAACATTTCGAAAATAACAGGAGCGTGATCATTACGCTGCGGACCAGCCAATTCACGATGCCCACGAGAATGACCTGATATGAGGGAGACACCCCTTGAGTTCCATAAATCCCGCTAGCTGATTTTCGGCTTAGAAGGTGGATGTGGTGTATGCGAGTAAGAGCTTATGTTGCTAAAGACGACAACGGAATCCTGCAAATCCAGTCAGACTGATTCAACGATCTCGCGTCGCCTGATCATAATCGCTCCGATGAGAGCTGTGACAACAAATACGACGGCGGCCGTTCCGAAGGCCCAGGCATAGCCTTGCACCACGTCGTTCTGCGTTGCTGCCACCGACATCAGTGCAGAGAGGCCGATCGTCGGTCCAAGCTCCATTGTTGTGTTCATGACGCCGCCAGCAAGCCCGCCTTGATGCTCGGGAACGTTCATCGTCGCCAGGACAGCCGAGCCGGAGAACACCTGGGCAATACCGATCGCAAGGAGAATTTGGCCCGGCAGCAGGATGGACACATAGGCTGCATCACGGCCCATCAGGGCTAGCAAGGCAAGTCCGGCCGCCGAGATCAGAAAACCGATGATTGTCACAGGTGTCGCGCCGATACGCCCTACAAGACCGGCCGCAATCTGATTGCTCGCGATCAGGCACACGACGAAGGGCAGGAAGGACACCGCTGTCATGAGCGAAGACCAGCCAACGACGCGCTGCAGGTAAAGAGACAGCACAAATTCGATCAGGACGGAGCCAGCGGCCGCGAGCAGCATTCCGGTCAAACCGACCAGCCGGCGAGAGTCCGTGATGAACCTGGGCGGAAGCAGCGGATCGCGTGCCTTGCGTTCGACCAGGAAGAACACAATCAGCAAGAGGATGCCGGCGGCAAGGGGCCAGCGGACCATGTCGGAAGACCATGGATGCTCCTCACTCGCGATCAGGCCGACGCTGCTCGCAACAATACCGGCGGTGGCAAGGAGGGCGCCTCCGAGATCGAGGCCGGGTCGATGTGCGTGCTGATCGAAATGGTCGCTTGGTATGATCCTGCACGCGGCGACCAGCCCGACAACGGAAACGATCACCGGTATGACAAACATCCAGCGCCACGAGATCCAGGTCGTAATGATGCCCGATGCGACGAAACCGACCACCGCCCCAAGCACGGAGACACCACCCCACGTTGCCATGGCGCGACCGAAGGCTGCTGGATCGGGAAACAGAATCCGAAGGATCGCCATGGCGGCTGGTGCCGTCATGGCACCGCCGATGCCCTGTGCGAATCTCATGCCGACCAGCACCCTGAAATCCGGCGCTGCCGCCGCGATCAATGACGCGCCGCCAAAGAGGATGAGACCAAGAACGAACATGCGCCGTCCGCCATAGCGGTCCGCGAGGCGCCCGCCGAACAAAAGCAGGCCGCTGAACGGCAGGCCATAAGCGACTTGCAGCAACAGGACATCGGCTGAACCGAGGGCAAACTCACCCGCGATTTTTGGCAGTGGAATCATGATGAGCGCTATCGTGAAGATCAGCGTCGCCTGAACGAACGCCAGGATCTTAAAGGCAGGCGATGGCCTGGCCAAAGCGCTCGCGCCGTCTGCTGGGAGTGTCGAGGTCATTCCAGGGTCTCCGTGATATTTTCGAGGCGCATGGCTCCTGCACGCGTTCGAGGTGAGCGCATGGGATGACGGCGGACTTTCGTCCGGTGAGCCTTACCGAGTGGTGATGGTGGGGTTAACTCGCGGCGACGACGGTTCAACCGCTTTCGTAGTTCATGGCGTCACCGATCTGCGCACAGTGTTGCCGCCAGCATTCTTCTGCCTCCCCGCGCAGGCGCTGAACGGTTTGTGCTTCCGCTCGCTGCTCCCCCCAGGCCGTGCCCGGTGCCTCGCCCTCCGTCGGCATCTGCGTAATCCGCCGCCCCTGTCTGAATACTGTAAGAGAGTTGGAGGGCAGGCGTTGCCAACCCTTCTGATCTGTCAGGGGATAAGATGCGATCAGCGTGGCCGCAAACGGTGCTTCGCCGGCCCATTCGGTGCGCTCCAAGGTATGTAGCACTGTATGAGCGTGGACGAACACATGCTCGCCATCGCTCATGATGAAGTTGAACAGGCCGAGATTGTTGACGACTGATATCTGACGTACGAGACACGCGACCAGACGGTCTATGTCGATCGGAGCATCGCCTTTCGGTAGACCCGGGCGCACTCCTTCCAGAAGACTACAGAAGGCCCGTTCCGAAGGACTTTCGCCGATGGGGCGAAAGAACCCCAACTCCAGATCGGTATGCTCGAGCAAGGCGCCGTCATGCGCTAGCACCCAGGACCGCCCGCCCAGCTCACGCTCGAACGGTTGGATATCGGCGACGGTCACGCTTCTTCGCACGCCCTCTGCCCTGTTGAGGTGCGAGATGGCAACCCGGGTATGAAAGGCGTTTCCTCGAAACGGAGAGTGAAGGGCGGTTTGCGCAAAGGGGCGCGTTTCCTTGAAGATTCGGGCCGCTTTACCGTCGAAGACGGCAACCCCCCATCCGTCGAGATATCCATGAACGTCTTGGCCACGGGGCTTCAAGAGAGCGAAGTCAATTTCGGGATCGATTTCCTCGCTCGCGCTGAATCCAAACAATCCGCTCATGAGCAGCCCTCCATACCGACACGGTCATTAAGTCCAACTATCATTCAATCATTATCTTGAATAATAGTATGTTGGCGGGAATTGGTCAAGACCGCATCAATCGATGCGGTCGGCCGAGGAGCGCGATGGGACAAACCGCTCGGGAATCAACCGGTCTGGCCTGTTTGGTTCAAGCGTCTTCGACGCGCACCTGGATCGCCGCTGACGCGACGCGACCCAGTCAAACCGATGGGATTGAGTTTAGGCGGCGGCCTGTTCGACCTGAAGATCGGCGGCTTTCCAGTCCGGGAAGCCGGACGCGAGCCGGCGCACGCGAAAGCCCCTGGCTTCCAACATCTCGGCCGCCGTGGTGGAAAGGACGCAATACGGCCCTCGGCAATAGGCAACAATCTCGTGGCTGGAAGGCAGCTCCGTCAGCCGCTGTTCCAATTCATCCGCCGGGATGTTCAGCGCGCCCGGCAGATGGCCGAGGGCATATTCCTCCGAGGATCGGACGTCGAGCAGCGTCACGCTGCCTGCCGCCAGACGTTCAAGCAAATCTTCGCGTGAGATGGAATCAAGCCGGCCGTTGGAATTAATCGGATCGGAGACAAGGTCACGGATCTCCGCGCGGGTATGCTCGGCATAGGCGCGTAGGGATGCCAGAACCGTTTCGATCGGACCGTTTCCAAGCCGATAGAGTACGCGCTTGCCCTCGCGGCGGGTTTCGACGAAGCCAGCCCGCCGCAGGAGTTGCAGGTGTTGCGACGTGTTGGCGATCGTGAGGCCGGTGAGATCGGCGAGCCGCTCTACCGGCCGCTCCCCTTGTGCGATGTGTTCCAGGAGCATCAGTCGATGCGCATGGCCGAGCGTGCGGGCGATCTCGGCCAGTTCGGAGAAGAGCAGTGTGTGAGCGTCGTTTTTCATCATTGACAGAATACTATAATCAGATAATCATTCAAGCAACTTATTGATTGATCTGCGTGTTGCAAGCAGTAAAAGGTGGCACGTTGCGACGGAGATGACCGGTGGACAATGAGGTGTTGAAAGGCGTCATCGCAACTGTGTTGCTTGGGGTTGGCGCGACCTTCGTCATGGATGTGTGGGCGCTCCTGCAAAACCAATGGCTTGGCATCCCGTCCCTGGAGTATCGGCTGGTGGGTCGCTGGATCGGCCATTTCCCAAAGGGGCGGCTCATCCATGACAGTATCGGCGGGGCGGAACCGGTGCCTGGTGAGGTGGCGGTGGGTTGGGCCGTGCATTACGCAATTGGCATCGTGTTCGCCGGAATTCTGGTCTGGGCTTGGGGCTTAGGATGGTTATACCGGCCCTCGATCGCCCCGGCGTTGATCGTCGGTATCGGCAGCATTGTTGCACCGTTCTTCATCATGCAGCCAGGTCTTGGCGCGGGCGTCGCTGCCTCGCGGACACCCAAGCCATGGCTCTCCAGGTTTCGCAGCTTCGTCGCCCATACGTCCTTTGCGATCGGGCTTTATCTTTCGGGGCTGGTGCTTTCGCTGTTCATGAACCTGGCTCAATTCTAGGGGCAGCGGCATGGCGAACCCGCCTCCCATGATAGAGCTTTGCCATCTGCGCTACTTCATTGCCGCATCCGAATACGGCGGTTTCCGCAAAGCTGGCGCGTCTGTCTTTAACCGCCACAATTGCGCCGTCTGCCTGACGCTCGCTACCTGATGCAGAAGTATCTCTTCCGACCCATTTTACCAACATTGGGACAAAAGATCTGAATGCCTTGTCGGATTAGGTCGGGCTCGATCGTCTTTGAGAGGATAATCAGCGAAAGCGAACCACACCTGTATTCCACTATGGAGAAGAAGACGTGCTAATTATTGCTGGACATTTCAAAGTTCCGTCTCCTCAGCGACAGACTTTCGTCGATGCACATGCAGATCTGGTTAAACGGGCACGTGCCTATCCAGGCTGCCTCGACCTGTCCATCAGCGAAGATCCTCTCGACCCGTCGCGTGTCAACATGGTTGAACTCTGGGAATCCGAGGCCGTGTTGGAGGCTTGGAGGAAGATCTCAAACCCGCCAAAGACAGGTATCAAACTCGAGGACGAAAACGTGCAAAAGCATCTTATCAGTCGCTCAGGGCCTCCCTTTTGAGGTGAGAAAGTCGAGCCCACGAGCTCGAGATCAGCCGCCTCAGAATCGCGAGACGGCTTGCCATCACTCCCGGAGTGGGCTTGCGGCTCCGGTTCCAGGCGATAATGCAAGGCATACATGACATCGGGCATTCCAGATCAGTTGGCCTGGCCGAGCAGACTGTATCTTCCGATGACATTATTGGTGGGATGAAGGGAATGCTATTCGCGGTGAAGGCTTTTTGGGATCCGCCTCAGCCAAAGCGTCGCGGAACTCCTGCAGACTGTGCAAAAACTCTGAGTGTTGAATTTCCTTAGGACATGATATCGAAATCATGCGCGTGCCGCGACACTGTTCTATCGTCAGCGCAATGGGCTTCCGTGAGGAAACAATTTCTTCCAGACTCGATGGCGCGTTTCCGCGCAGTCTGTCTGGATTTCGCACAGTCAGGACGCCCGTCGACTTCTGAACGTCGAGACATGCTTTCTGCTTGCGCACCGGGGACTACAAAAACGCCTCGCTCCCTTTTTTGAAGTGTCGATGAACAAGTCCCGACAGGGATCAGCCTCGCAGGCGCGAAGACGGTCAAAGCCTAGACGCTCCACCACTTGCCCCAGAGCAATCGCTACAACAGATCGCACGTTTTCCGCGACTTTATGCGAAACGACCGGGAACAACAGAAGTGAGAGTTTATCATCAGCCTCAAGAACGCGTAACTCCGGTGTCACGCCACTCAGCAGGAGGTTAAGATGTTTCAGCGCTTCGGCATCTGACGGTGCAAGAAATACAGCCCTTACCTGCTCTCTGACAGCATGAACTTCCGCCAGGTCATCATCTGCTATCGAACGCTCGACAGGCATAGCAGCGCTTTCAAGAAACCGCCTCAGATCGCCAGTGGTTGCCATCCGCTCCGGTTCGGACAGGGCGACATCGTAGGTGTTGGCCAGCAACTCCGGCAAGCCTTTATAGGTATGGGGTTTTGCGTAATCCCTTTTATCCATTTTGGACGTTACTTTTCCGTTCGCGTGTGTAATCTTTATTCAGTGGTATAGAGATTACATCGGAAAGGCAACTTATGACCACTCACAAGCCGGTCCTAAAGGATCGACAATCACAGGCAGCGGTGGCCATGTCGATTGTGCAGACCGTCCTGGCCGATCTAAAACAAGTTTCGCGGGAAGTGCGGATTCTGCTCGTGGGGCAATTTCTCATGAATGCCTCGAACTTCACCGCCTTTCCGTTGATGGCTGTCTATATGGCAGAGCATTTGGGGTTCTCTGCAGCGCAGATCGGCACTGTCTTGACGTTACACCTCGCCAGCGGCCGCGTCCTGCCGATTGTCACAGGACCTCTGTCCGATCGTTACGGATTCCGGTCGTTCATGGTCGCAGGACTGGCATTGAGGGCGGTGGGCTTCTTCGGATTCGGCTTTTCCACCGGCCCCATCGCGATTACTATCGCCACACTTACGATAGGGTTGGGAACAGCATTTTATGAATCGGCCGTCTATGGCGTTTTCGGACGCCAACCTCAGCAGATCGTGGCACGTGTCTTTGTGCTCAACAACCTGTCTCTTAATCTCGGAGTGATCATCGGCCCAATGTTCGGAGCGGCGCTGCTCGTATTCAACCCGGTCTATCCGTTTCAGGCAAGCGCGGTGCTATTCGCGGTCCTGGCTCTATGGAGTATTCGATTAGGTTATCTGGACTGCCTCTATGTCAGCCGTTCTTCTCTAACAGGGAGTTGGCGGTCGGTTACAACCAACACCGTTTTCCTGTTCTTCCTTGCAGCCACTTTTGCATGGTGGTTCCTGTTTTCGCAGCTTTTTATTCTGTTCCCCCTTCTAGCTAGCAAACTCGCAGGCTCGGACCTTGGGGCCAGCGCGGTCTTTACGACGAATGGCATTGCCGGATTGCTTTTCGTGGGGCTTTCGCTAATCGCTTTCAAATGGGTTTCCGAACGATGCATGCTCTTGGCGTGCTATGTTGCGCTGATCGCGATTTATGGAATGGCGGGATGGCGCGACGGTCTTGGGTGGCTCTTGTTCATCGTGGCAGCCTATACCTTGGTCGAAACCCTCATTCTGCCTGCGATTGAATCGATCACGGCGGAACTCGCCGAGGATGGGAAGCAGGCCACCTCTTTCGGCGCGCTAGGCCTCGCCTGGGGAGCGGGCGGCAGTCTCGGAAACTACGCCGGAAGTTGGCTTGCCATGGAAAATGTTGAGCCTTTCTTTATATGGGGCACCCTTGCAGGAGTGGCGGGGTTGGGCTTCCTCCTTACGCTTACGTTCGTCAGTATGTCGCGGAAATCTTACAGACCACCTGAAAACTCCGCCGAGGATTCCGAATTTTAAAACGGCATGGCAGAATTGGCCATGGCACATTTATCGGGGATTGATTGCTCCCGGATGCTACTGCTACCTGAGGCGGTGGACCTTATGCCGGGCCGGACAATCCGGTTCGTTTCATCGAGGCCTTCGTGGATGGGCTCGATTTGCAAGTGGAAAATCTTGGGGGTGAGTTCACATCCCGAAGGACAGCAGGGCTTGATTGCAACAGGTTCTTCTGGCAAATGACCCGCGCTTGTGGGAAAGCAAGCATGGGACCCGGTAAACGTCTACCTTTGATAGCAGTCGCTGCCGGGTCTTACTTGACAAGGCTTATAGGCTGCGCGACTTTTGGTTCGTTGTAAGTCCAGAGAGCTCACAGCAATGAGGCTCGGCGTTCCCCAATACCCTGCGCCGGGCCTCATTTCTTACTGCATCCTATTTCTTGGTGATCGCGTTCAGCTCCGACGCCTTGATTGCGGCAATAATCATTCCACTGGTTGTCGAGGGTAAGGAGCGATTTGCAGCATCAATCATCTCATTGGTAGGATGCATCAACACTTCGCGGATCGTTTCAATGGCGGTACAAGCATCATCTTCGTAGTTCTTGCGTACGAACAACGGCAAATTATCCCAGTCAGCAGCCTTCCCATGGCGTCGCTTGAATAGTTCTTTTGCCACTTTATTCACCAACGCCGAATATTCTTCTCCCTGCTGTTCAAACATATTACCCCTCTATTTTTTATAATTTTTCCTCATAGAAGAGGATTCTTCCGGAAAGTGCTACATCTGTTTATACAAGATGATATTTGTTCCGGACCGAGTAGTTCAGTTCATCGATGAAACAATCTTGCCGCTCACTCGACTGAGTTTGCCTGTGTGACACCGTGGGCTGCACCGGCAAAGCAGGATTCGAGCGGTTGAGCTCTTTATCAAGCTCGGCAAACGTGTCAATGCCACCATTCATCAGCTGGGTTACCCAACCAAGAATGCCTCGAAGAGCTGGCACCGCGAATACGAGCAGCGCCTGGATTTGCCTGTGGGGTATGAGAAAAGCGTCCATCCGCAAGACGGATGGCGCCATATGATTGCAACGCGTAAGAAGCAACGAGGGAAAGCCTTCTTGATTCGCAGGAGTTTACATCGCGCCCAAGCTCTCAGTCAGCCATAACAACATGGGCAAAGCAGGATGAGATTTCTTTGTTTGCACCAAGTCGGCGAGCCCATTTTATCAAAACTGGTTTGTCGCCGTCATCGGCGATGCCACCCCATACATCAACAAAGACCGATGCCCCGGACGAGTTATCAAAGAAGAAGTATCCAGGATCGGCGATGGGCGTCGACGCATAGATCACCGTCCACGTACCGGATTGGAGAAAAGCATCAACTTCGACTTTTGCAGGTTTCACTTTTCCCTGAAGGCTCTTGGCAATGAGTGCGGCATAATCGTTTTTTCTTTGCTTGGTAAGCGTTTGATCAACACCGGCACAAGAATCTGCAGCCGCAGCGGACTCGCTGAACGACAGACTTCCGGCCATTATTCCGGCGGCGACGACGCAGAATATTGATTTCATAGACAGTCCCTTATTGAATGCCAGATTCGTGACGAAAACCGTATTCCATTTTTGTTTCGACGACAAAGTCTAACCGCCTTTATTTGCATTGTCGGCTTCCGTTTTGGTTCGCCTTGAGGGTTAAAACAGCACTGCGTAATGTCTCAGTGTGAAAATGATCAACGAGGCCAAGGCAAGCATTGCAAGCACGGTATGCCAACGTTGGCTCCTGGTGATAAATGCGACGATGCAGATCGAGACAATCAAAGCCGTTTGAAGCTTGTATTCGATACCAAGTTTGGTCAGGTGGTCTCCGCCCTTCAAAAGGGTGTCGATAAGGTCAGTAAGGTACAGCACAATCAGCAGACCAAAGAACCAAAGCCTGCGGGACAGGAAATAGTCCCTGTATCCTGTATATTCCTCCATACTGTCTGGATAAAGCAGGGTGCATAACAAGAAATATAGGCTCGAGTAGAATATGACGAACAGATATTCTTTGAAGGTCCATACGGAAATCTCTCGCAGATCGAACTCGAACCACCAAAATCTCGCTACCGAGAACAGCATAAAGCCGACCCAGAGGAGATGTGCGTAATAAACCGACAGTTTTTTCGGGTGTTGAATGAACCGTGCCGTTCCTGTCAGCAGTCTTGATACGCATAGACCCAGAACAATCCCCATGATTGTTCTGATATGGGCGAAGGCCTCCGGTGACGGCGCAGTAGACAATAAATGTTCGTTCATGAGGAAGCCTTGGTGATCCGATTCTGCTGGTATTAGACAGGCACCAACGAGGAGCACCTTCGCGTATATCAGCAGCGATATGCTTCGTTTCCCTTAATGGGGCAAGAACAAGAGCTGTTCCCCCAGACACGCTCTCATGACCGTCATGGTGGTAAGATCGCATAAAACTGCAGCACCGATTTTACATCGATGTCGTAAAACCTCAACCTGACAGGTGTGCCGCGATCCGCTCGACGCCTCCTATGGCACCAGTCCGAGCCAACCCATGAGATGTCTTGGCGTCTGGAAGCGAGTGAGGTCGCCAATCTCGGTGACGAGCGTAGCCGCTATCACCAGGCCGATGCCACGTAGTGCTTGTAGAGCCTTAACGAGCGGCGCTGGCGACCAGCCTTCCATCGCTTCCTGAAGCATGTGGTCCAGGCGATCACACCTGGCCTGTGCCTTCTCAATGCGCCGGACGCCTTCACCGACGACGAACTGCTGATGAGGGGAGCCAAAAGCTTGCTCGCCCAACCATCGCCAATGCAGCCGTGTCCAGTTCGTCTTTCCGGGAAACTTGCGCCCATGCCGTAGCAGAAACCCAAGCAGCATCTGCCTGGCCGCCACCAGATCGCCTTTCGCCTGACGCCGTGCTCTGACCAGATCGCGCATCGCCTCATGGCTCTCATCCGGGACCCAGATGGCCGTCAGCTCTCCCGCACGCAGCGACCGAGCAAGCGCAACGGCGTCTCGCCGATCATTCTTGATCCGGTCGCCGCGTTTCTTCGGCATCATCGATGGAGCGATGACATCGCACGATGCACCGGGTTGTCGAAGTTGCCGGTAGATTTCGTACCCGCATCCGCCGGCTTCATAGCAGAAATGCAGTTCGACACCCGAGCCGGAAAGCCGATCGAAAAGGCGTCGGATGGCTTCGCGTGCGTTGGGGATCGTTCCATAGAACCTAACTTCGCCGTCGCGGGTTGCGTCGGCAATTGCCACCGCAACAGTTTCCTTGTGAACGTCAAGGCCAATGAATTTCGTCTGCGTCATGGTCACTCTCCTGGTTGGTGGCATGGACAGCTCCTATGCTACCAACCTCCCTCCACAACCGGGAGGGAATGACGGTTATTGGGTCTAAGCTAATATCTCAATATATACAGTATGTTGACCACTCTCGTTTAAAAATCTTGGGTGCCATTCAAGGCTTTAAAATGTCGTCAGCAATTGTGAAAATGAGCTTTCTGACGTTCAAAAACCATCAAATATCGTTTTCAGGCGCAACGCGTTTGCATTTGTTCCGCGCTATCGTGTCCAGGGGAACAGTTCTTGTTCTCCCCCATATTGATTGCCCCAGATGCGCTACAGATCTTAGTCGCGGGCTGAAGGAACAACAACCCAAGGCGGAATTTCCTGAAATCGCTTCCTCGGGCCCGATGGTGCGAATGGAACAAGTTGTCCGATCCGGAATTTAACTGAAAATGGGGAAATTCCATGACAGTGCAACAAACATTGGCTTTTGTGGTCATCGCTCTGATGATGGCGGCTTTTCTGTGGGGAAAGTTGCGTTACGATATTGTTGCAATGTGTTCGCTCCTTGTCGCGGTCTTGGTCGGTATCGTTCCGTATAACAAGGCTTTTAATGGGTTTAGTGATGAGATTGTCATTATTGTGGGAAGTGCCCTCGTTGTCAGTGCTGGCGTCGCGCGTACGGGTTTAATGGAAGCTGCCGTACAGCGCTTTTTCCCTTCCTTAACGTCCGTCAGGGCGCAACTTGTGGTGCTTGTTGTGGTCGTTACTGTCCTCTCCGCATTCGTCAAGAATATCGGAGCCCTGGCAATTATGATGCCGATCGCATTTCAGTTTGCGCGCAAATCGAACGTATCTCCTTCTGTTTTTCTGATGCCCATGGCGTTTGGAGCTCTGCTCGGCGGGTTGATGACGCAGATTGGTACATCGCCCAACATTGTTGTGTCGCGCGTGCGGGAGGAGATGGTTGGTCAGAGTTTCAGCATGTTCGACTTTACGCCTGTTGGGGCAACCCTTGCGGCAGTGGGTATACTCTATCTCGTGCTGTTTTATTGGCTGGTTCCCGTACGCACGCGAGAGGACCTGTCGGCTGATGAAGCGATCGAGATACGCAACTACGTGTCGGAGGCCATTGTTCCAGACGGTGCCTCGGCGATTGGCAAGACTGTAGTTGAAATTATGAAGGCTGCCGACAAGGGTGCCCGCATCACATCGATCGTCCGGGGCGAACGTCGGATTACACCGCTCCCGGATTCAATTGTTGTCGAGGGTGATGTCCTTATTCTGGAAGGTGATCCGAAGGCACTCGATGCAATCGTCAGCACTAGCAAACTGGTTCTGTCAAAAGACCGGATTCCTTCGGAAGGTCAAAGCTCGGCCGAGACGGAAGCCATCGAGGCAGTCATAACCGATACATCTCCATTGATCGGGCTATCAGCAGCCGAAATGTCGCTTTTTCACCGGTACGACGTCAATCTGTTGGCTGTCAGCCGGCAGGGCGAGCGCATTCAGGATCGACTGGGAGAGATCAGGTTTCAGCTTGGCGACGTGATCGTGTTGCAGGGAAAAGACAATCTTCTTCCAAATCTTGTGCGGGAACTGGGTTGTCTGCCTCTTGCCAAACGGACCATTCTGCTTGGGAGTGTGCGCCGCGGGCTTGTCCCGCTTTTCATATTGTTGATCGCAATTGGTACCACTGCTTTTGGACTTCTTCCAGTTTCGATCGCTTTCTTTGCTGCGGCAGTTGCAATGGTTCTTTTCAAAGCTATCCCGATCCGCGATCTATACTCCGCCATCGATGGCCCAATCCTCGTCATGCTGGCTGCGCTAATACCGGTGAGTGACGCATTGCGAACCACGGGTGGTACAGATGTCATCGCCCATCTCTTGACGGCCTACGCTCACCAGCTTCCATCGTACGCGGCACTTGGCGTTATTCTCCTTGCTGCTATGGCGGTCACGCCCTTTCTCAACAATGCTGCCACTGTGCTGGTTATGGCGCCTATCGCTTCCAGTTTTGCCGTGGGGCTTGGATACCGGCCCGAGGCCTTTCTGATGGCGGTGGCTATCGGTGCCGGTTGCGATTTTCTGACGCCGATCGGACATCAATGCAATACGCTAGTAATGGGACCTGGCGGTTATCGCTTTAGTGATTATCCCCGGCTGGGCTTTCCACTGTCATTGATTGTCGCACTGACAGCAGTGCCCACATTAATGTGGGTGTGGCCGCTCCGGTAACAGCTCACTGTTTGTCTTCAGCAAAAAGCAGCCTGTCGGCCAAACTTGGCACCGGCGCAACGAGCACGGAAGAAGAACCGGAGATGTATGACACAAAATATCGCGAAACGATCCGCCGCTGCATAAATTCAAGCAGGATCGGCGCCCATCACCAAGCCTTCTATATCGTGCTTTTGAGTGATCGGAACGAGGGTTTCAACTACTCGGCAAACCAGATGCTTCCTGGCGATGGCCGGCAGTTTATCATACCAATCCTGTGTAACCATCATGTCGTGCAGTTCGGCGTGACCTGCTCCGGGCGCATCCACACCTAAGACCATGACCGGCCGCGCAATAGGGGACCTGTGTTCTGTTCCTCGATGCATTGTCAGTGCAGACCGGCAGGAAATGTCGCCACGGCAGGGATATTTTCGCGCGGCGCGATCCTGAAACCTTTGCCAAAGGGACTTATCCGGAAACATTTCATGCTTCCAGGCCCGGCCGTCGTCAAATTGTGTGCCGGGGGCGATTTCGAAAGGCCCCATATCCTCAGTGACGTCGACGCCTGTCAGATTAAATGCAAGGGAAGTAATTTTGCGATTGTCATACGTATCTGCAGGTGACGGAAAATCCCGATGCCACGGCTGGTACTTGGCCCCCTGGAATGGAACATCCAGGCCGATCTCCACAATCTGAAAGTCAGGACCAAGCACATCAGTGCAGATTCCCACGACCCAGGGATGGGTAATCAGATCAACGAATCCCCGAAAGGCTTGCGGATGAAGTTCGACATACCAACGCCGTGGACCGCGACCGACCGCACCGCCCGGCCTTTGAATAGCCTCCCAGAATGCTGTCATCATGTCCTCACGCATGGCATCAGCCCATTGCGCTGTAAATGCGCCTTTCAGGCCAACAATGCCGTCGATGTTCAATGTGTCGACGTTCGCCGCGATATCAAAAGTCTGCGTCATTTGTTCCTCCTCCTTGTGATGCGGCAAATCTACTGGTAACAATAAATATTAGTCAAGCTAATAATTATTAGGTCAAGGTGAATCGGTGACAGAAAAGCGGCAGACTTCCCGGGTGACGATGGCCGACGTGGCGAAAGCAGCGGGCTGCTCGCAGGCAACTGTTTCCCTCGTGCTTAACGAGGTCATGGAAATCAAAATATCGCAGGAGTTGAGGGCACGCGTTCTGGCGTCAGCTCGTAAACTTGGCTATGGCCAGGCAGGCCCGATAAAGCGGTCTGCGCTCGAGGGTATCCGAGGATCATCGATTGGGTTCATCGTGAACCAGCTTACTACGACCCCGGAAGCGATCAATGCCATAGAAGGAGCAAGGCAAGCCTCCTGGGAACATAACGTGACACTTCTCATTGCGCAAACGCTTGATCGGCCCGATCACGAGGAGATGGCAGTTGAGAGGCTTTTGCGAGCAGGTGTGGACGGCGTCATTTACATGTCTATTTTCACGCGCCGCGTTGATATGAACCCGATATTCAAGAGGCTTTCTGTACCACTCGTGCTGCTCAATTGTTACACGACAGACGGCGAGTTTCCTGCTGTGGTACCGGATGAAGTCGAAGGAGGGCGGCGGGCAACAGCCACCTTGCTTGAGCTTGGACATCAGCGTGTCGCGACGGTCACTGGCGAAATGTACATGGACGCAGCCCAGGCGCGCCTGGTGGGTTACAACAAAGCCCATGCTGAGGCGAAAATCGAAACCAATCCTGACTACGTCACTGGTGGAAACTGGACGCCCTCTTCGGGATATGATGCTACCCGGAAACTTATGTCACTCAAGTATCCTCCAACAGCGATATTCTGTCAGAACGACAAGATGGCTTTAGGCTGCCTTAACGCACTTTTTGACTTGGGGTTAAGAGTGCCGGAGGACGTTTCCATTATCGGATACGACGACGATGAGATTTGCCGTCACATTCGGCCGCAGCTATCGAGCGTCGACCTGCCGCATCGCACAATGGGCGCGTGGGCGGTGGCAGAACTGTTTCGCCATAAGCAACGGGTCCCTCATTATGAAGTGACCAAAATCGATTGCGCGTTCATTGCCCGCTCATCGTCCACGCTTCCCCCGCCCCTGTTCACCACAGATAACCTCTAATCCGCTATGCATCGCCAGCATGCGACTGCAATCGTGACGTGGTGAACAGGATTAGTTGCCTATATTGTCTGGATCAGAATCCAGCGTAGCCGCCCACCCGGTGCGACCGAGCCTTGATTTCGAACGATTTATCCGTAACCTCGGCCGAGCCCGACCGCTTTCCAACTGTCGATAGCGCACAGCCGGCTGTCAGATTTCCACCCCGTCTTGGAAATTGCAGTAACCTAAGCAGACCGGCGACTGTAACGGCCGAAATGCGGGCGCACACCGGCCGAGGTCGGCACTGTCGTTAGGCCGAGACAGTCAAGTGCAAGTGCGCCTTTGTTGTCTATTCGACCTCGCGAAATGGGGCTGTGACGGCACCGGCGAGTTCGCCGGGATGGCACGCATTAAAGACCCCCTCCATCCGCCAGCATGTAATCCGCCACGCTGTAGCAATGGCTCGCCTGATAGGCGTTCCGCCCCCGGTTCATGTGCGTCAGGTTGAACGTACGAATGGCGCGCACCATGCGGTTGCTCGTGAGGAATTTGCGGATCGAGACAGAACCGTGCACATTGATGCCGAAAATGTCTGCACCACGCGGGAAGAAATAACTGACGTGCTCTGGCATCGCGACGCTTTGCTCGAGCAAGGGTTCATCCACCCGGCCCGGCGTGGCCGAACGATCCGTCGTGAAATCCGAAAGATGCACGATGAATCTGGCACGGATATCTTCGTCGTGGGCATAGAGCGTGAAAAGCTCCATCCAGCTCGCATTGACGCGGACGAGCGGCTTGTCTGAGGTCGACGGCAGACAGGAAACCGACCAGTAATAGCGCTCGGTCTTGCGCGGGATCGGAATGCAGTTTGGACCGTACAGCCCGAGAATCTCCAGTACCTCTCCTGCTTGCGGGCGACCAAGCAGCTTCTCAAATCGAGCCATATATTTGAAGCGCTGTTCAAGGGACTCCAGGCGATCGCCCGTGTCCGGCAAGTCGATCTTGCCCTCTATCCAATCGCGCTGCTGCTCAATATCAAGGAATTGCCGCAGGCCGGTGGTTCCAGGCCGAGAGGTTGCTATCATATCAGAAGCCCTGCGAAATTCGTGTGTTCATCATCGACCGACTCTTGTGCTCTCGCTCAGAAGTTTGCGAGTCTGAGCATCGGGCCCAATACGCCTCCGAATGATACCGCGCAGATGGTGAATTTGGAACGTCTGCGCGACCACGAGGTGAAAGTCGCATATTTGTTCGCCGTTTTGACAACGGCTCAAGTCTGGTGTTGCCAGTGCTGTCGAGCGGGCGCTTCCTTCGATCTACCTGACGGTCGCAACGGAGCGTGAAGCAGTCGTCGTCGTTTGACCACTTTCATTTCTGTTCTCACCAAATCGTATAACCATTCGGAACTAGAGTGAATATTTAGCTAGTCTGCAATGCACACTCTGTTCGAGACATACTATCGGAGAGACAAGTTTCCGTTGTGATCAAGCATGTTTTTCGACCCACATGCGATCGGCTTTGACGAGCGCATTGGCGGTGACGAGAAGCTTGCGCATAACCGCGACTATGGCGATTTTGGCGGGCTTGCCCGATGCAATGAGGTGCTGATACTTTTCCCTGAGGTCGGGGTTAAAGCGGGCCTCAACGAGAGCGGGCATGTAGAGTGCGCGTCTAACATTGGCCCTTCCGCCCTGAATGAAACTTCTGCCTTTCCACTGTCCTGATTGGCGGGCGACGGGAGCGAGACCCGCCAGGGATGCGGCCTGTTTATTATCAAGTGATCCGAGCTCTGGCATAGTGGCGACCAACTGGTTGGCAGTGCGTGGGCCGAGACCAGCTATGCTGGAGATAATCTCATGCCGGCGGGCAAGTTGCGGATCGGCCGCAATGCTTGCTGCAAGTTCGACATCGAGAGCGGTTATATGCTGATCTATCTGATTAAGGCGTTGCTTGTGCTGACGCTTTAGAAGCGGAATCGTCAGGTTTTTCTCCTGGTTTTTGAGCGCGGTTCTGTCACGCATCAGACCATCGCGAGCGCTGATCAGTTCGGCCAACCTTGCCTGTTCAAGGTTTATAGCCGGCTGCATGGTGCTAGCCATGCGGGCCAACATCACTGCATCGATCCGGTCGGTCTTGGCCAGGGTTCCAGCTGCTTGGGCGAAGCGCCGCGCACGAGCTGGATTGAGCTTGACGCAAGGCAGATCAGCCAGAGCTTGCTCGAGTTCCCGGTGGTAAGCACCAGTCGCCTCATATGCCACGCGCTCGACGGACCATTGTCCCAGCCATGCAATTAAGGCTTTATGGCCGCTGGCAGTATTGGCAAACTGCCGGTTTCTGCCTGCAGGATAGGCATGAGCATCGAGTGTTGCTTTTGAGATATCGATGCCGATGGTTTGTGATAGGGTGTCGCTCATCTTTTCCGCTATCCTATTCTTGTCATCCGGGCCCCGAAGCCCCGGTTTCCGTTCAGGCCTGATGGAAAAGAAAGGGGTGATCACACTAATCGACGGTCCTCAACGACCGAGACAACTTCGATCCATCCCCTTCCGTCCGATCCGGGATGGCCATCCCGGATCGGACATCTCTTACTGGACCAAACGGACTGGAAAGTCATAAGACAAGGCTAGACTCATTTACCTTTTTCGCGTGAAATGTTCACATGGCAAAAGTACCGCGTCGGTCATCTGCCAAGCCTCTTCTCAGGGACATTAAGCGTCCACTATGATTTGGAACAGTTCTTGTCGCCGCCCCATGAATTTACAGACTTAATTCCGGTCGTACATCATGCGGTCGCAACAATATCTCGGCTTTTTGGCTTCTCCGAACGCTCTTACTGCGTGGCCGTTACTACTTGCCCTAGTTCAGCCAATTCTCGACCCGCAGCGTCCGGATGCGCGTGAACTCTCCCGTATTGGCCGTCACCAGAACAGCTCCTTGTGCATAGGCATGAGCCGCTATGAAAAGGTCATTAGGGCCGATCGGCTTTCCAGCGGCTTCCAGCTCAGCACGGATGCTTCCGTATTGAGCGTCAGCGGGCACGTCAAACGCGAGTACCTGCAGGCTGCCAATGATTGCCTCGATCTGAGCAAGCAGTCTCGGTGATCCCTTCTTGGCACAACCGTAACGTAGTTCTGCGGCGGTGATGATACTTATGCAGATTGCGTCTGGCCCAACTTCCGCAATGCGCCTGGTGACAGCACCGTGCGGGTTACGGGCCAACTCGGAAACGATGTTGGTGTCAAGCATGTAGAGGTTCTTCAAAGGACGATATCCCTAAGCGGCAACAGGGTATCGTCAATATCTGGAAACTGATCTTCCGGCGCGAGCGGCTCCAGCTTTGCGAGAACTTCCAGCAGGTTCTCCCGGTGTACCGGCTCAAGGATGAGCCGATCGCCTTCCCTGCGAATCATCACCCGGTCACCGGGAAGCTCGAAGTCGGCAGGGATACGCACGGCTTGGCTCTTGTTGTTGCGAAAAAGCTTGGCTTCACGTGGAGGCTCTTGCTCAAAGTGTTGTGGCATCCCGATCTCCTTTGCATATACATTAACATATACACTGAGGGTGGACCTATTTCAAGGTGCCCTTATAGGGTCTCATTCATGCACTATGCGGGCGCCAAGCCTGCGCCCGTTGGTAGAACCCCTATCGCGTGCAGCACTCGTAAGTAGCGGGTAGCTTTTTCCAATGCACTGGCGCGCTCCTTATACGCAGGTTGGAAAACATGCGAGGTGAGTTCAGCGTGAACGCACTCGCCTCACAAACTTGACCATCAGAAATTGCTCCGTATCACTCTGTATCCCGAGCGCTAAGATACTCAATGTAACGCAATCCATTGGATAGTTATTTCACTACAAGCTTTCGTGGGTATTGTAGACATCTGCGCTACAATCGAAATCGGTGAAAATCGGCCCTTATGGGCATTTTCAAACGAAGCTTTTCAAAGCATCTGCGGCACGTACAACCAATCTATTTTTCATGACTTCCGAAGTTATACAAAGGTGGTACGCCCCTGTTTAGACAGTACGTTTCTTTAGGGGTTCATAGCTCTCCCGCTAGAAACTGAGCTTGGCCGTGTCCAAAACTCCAATCAACGTCTTGGTTAGCAATCTCGGCGCTAACACTCTGTTAACCACAGAAATTGGGGAAGAACCGTTTGGGCCGACGCGTGCGTAAGATTGACAATCTAAAACTGCAAAATCGTACAAGTTTCTTGAAAATTTGCTGCTATCAGCTCCGCTTTTTCCCTGTCAATTTTCGCGTCCGGATTGAGCAGGTGAGAGGAGAAACACCTGCCATATCCTTGGAAATAAGGATTTTGGGAGGAATACCAATGCTAGTTAAGTCTTATTATGCTGCGCTTTTGGGCGGCGCCACTCTGCTCATTTTTGCAAATTCTGCCAATGCGCAAATCTGCTCCAGCACTGTACGGGTTCTGGCACAGCCACGCGACAGTCTCACCCTGCTTGAAAGTTACAAGGATGAATTCAAGAAGCTTTCGGGCGCATCATTCGAATTTGATTATCTGAATGAGAACGACCGCCGTGCCAAATCCCGGGCGGAAGCAGCGACGACGGGCAAGTACAATGTCTATTACATTGACGAAGCCAATGTCGCACTCTTTGCGGAATCAAAATGGATCGTGCCGCTGCTCGATTACTATCCCTCAGATGTCAACTTTGACGATTTCGATGCGGGGCGCAAAAAGGTTGCCAGCTACAATGGTGTTGCATATTTCGCACCGGTCCAAGGTGGCGGTGATCTGCTCTACTATCGCAAGGACGTTCTGCAAGCAGCCGGAATGACACCGCCCAAGACATTGGAGGAATACGAAGCGGCGCTTGCCAAGCTGAATGATCCGGCCAAGGGGTTTTATGGCACCGCCTTGCGCGGCGGTCGCGGGTCGGGCGCTAATGTCTGGCGCTGGATGACCTATTTCAAGGCGTTCGGCGGACAATGGTTTGTCGATGGCAAACCCGCATTCAACTCTGATGCCGCCATGAAGGCCACGGAGACCTATCTGCGGCTCTTCAAATATTCAGCGCCCGGCACGCAGACAGGGAGTTGGACGGAAGTCACTGAAGCATTCAACTCCGGCAACGTGGCTATGATCATAGAGTCGAGCCCGCTGGCGGGACAGACGGAAGATCCGAAGCAATCGTCCGTTGCGGGCAAGGTGGGCTATACTGTTCCACCGCGTCCGTTGGTTGGCGGCGGCTACGGCCACGGCCTCGCCATTGGGGCAAAGGCCAATGCGGATGAGGCGGCAAGGAAGTGCGCAGGCACCTTCATCGCCTGGGCGACATCCAAGCAAAATGAAGAGCGGCGGCTGGAGCAGGGCATTTTCGGCGATATCAACCGCACCAGTGTCATCAATAGCGATGCATTCAAAAAGAAATACGGCGCGGAAATAGGCAGCGCGCTGAATGAAACAGCGCAGTACACGGATGTCAATTTCTGGGTCAACGCCGACTGGCCTGATCTTGGTGATCGCTGGGGTATTATCCTGGAAGAGCTGATCACCGGCACGCGCACCGACATCAAGGGTGGTCTTGATGAGCTTGAAGCCTACGCCAACAAGCTGATCGCCCGCCGCTGAAACACGGCGACGTCCCCCCGCCGTGCTGTCTGGGGCTTTGCATCATCACCCGTGTGAAGCCCCAGGCCCTCCAACCAATTGTTTAAATATTGGATTGCCGGAATGAAACGGAAAACAAGTCTTCCCGCGGTTTTTCTCATACCGCCCTTGATCGTGCTCGCCATATTGGCGTTTGTGCCGACTATCGCTGCGGTGAACATCGCCTTGCAAAACCGGGAATTGAGTTTCCCGAACAGCAGCTATGTCTGGTTGTCCAACTTCATCGATCTGTTCGGTGACCGGCGTTTCATCAATGCCATATGGATATCGGTGATCTGGGAAGTGGTAACGGTCACTGCCACCATGCTGGTTGCAGTGTTGTTGGCGATCTTCCTCTTCGAGAGAGCGTCACCGCGCATGCAAAACCTCATTTCCATCCTGTTCATTATTCCGGTGATGCTGCCGCGTGTATCGGCGGCATTCGTATGGAAATTCATGTTCAATCCGCTGTTTGGCCTGATCAATTATCCCATCAAACTGCTGACGGGCGCACCCATTGATTTTCTGTCTCTGCCTGCAACCGCGCTGGCATCGGTTGCGGTTGTCGATGTGTGGCAGTGGGGACTGTTCTTTTCAGTGATCATTCTGAAACTGCTTCAAACGCTGCCGCCGCAGCCGTTTGAAGCAGCGCGGCTTGACAATGCAAAAACCTGGGAAGTGCATTTTTATATCGGCATTCCCATGCTTGGCGCGCCGCTGATCAGTCTCGTCTTCGTCAAGATGGTCGAGTCACTGCGAGCTTTCGACCTTATCTATGTCATGACCCGCGGTGGTCCGGGCATCGCGACGGAAACGCTCGACATGTACGCCTTTTCGCAAGGCTTCGTCGAAGCCGGCAAGATCTCCTATGCCTCCAGCATGGCTGTGCTGATGATGGTGGCCACGATCATTGCTTTCACCGTTCTGTGGAAATGGGTGCGCAAATGGCAGTAAAGTCAAAATCACCGGTATCGAAGCTCGTGCTCGCCGGCCTCGTTATCATCGCCGTTTTCCCGATTTTCTGGGTATTCCTGAACTCGTTCAAGCAGTTGGTCGATATTGTTTCGACGACGCCCAAGTTTTTCTTCACACCAACGCTCGATAATTACATCTATGTGTTGGGACGTGAAAACGTCCAGCACGGGCTGATCAATTCGATTGTCATTGCGGGCTCGTCAGTCTTGATCGGGGCAGCGCTTGGCATTCCTGCGGCCTATGCGGTTGCGCGTTATCCCAACCGCTTTTCAGACGACATCCAGTTCTTTGTCCTGTCACTGCGTTTCCTGCCGCCTGTGGCGGTTGCAATACCGCTTATCGCCATCTGGCTGGATTTGGGACTTTACGACACCCGAACAGCATTGATTATCACCTATACGCTTCTCACCATGTCAACGATCATCTGGCTTTCCATTCCGGCTTTCAGCCGGGTGCCAAGGGAGATCGAAGAAGCAGCAATTGTCGATGGCTACGGTCCCTATGCCGTATTCTTCAAAGTAGCTCTTCCCGTGGCCGCAAAGTCGTTGATCGGTGCAGTGATCTTCAGCTTCATTCTGGTATGGAATGAATTTCTCATCGCGCTGATGCTCACCACATCCGATGCCAAGACCCTGCCGATCATTGCTTCGGAATTCACCCTGCTTGGACGCAATGTGCCATGGGGCATTCTCAATGCTTCGGTCATTGTCCTCTCCTTGCCACCCCTGATTTTTGTTGGCGTCATGAGCGGGTTCATCAATTCAGCACTCAAGAAAAAGGACTAAGGGGCATGAAGGCTCTTGTTCTGGAAAAGACCCGTCATTTATCGCTGCGCGATATCGAACTTCCGCTCGATCTGAGGCCGGATGATGTGAAGATTGCCATTGAAACCGTTGGTATTTGTGGAAGCGATGTGCATTATTACACTCACGGCCGTATCGGACCCTACGTGGTGGAACAGCCGATGGTGCTGGGGCATGAAGCATCCGGTGTTGTCGTGGAAACCGGCACGAATGTACGTCATCTCAAGCCGGGTGACCGGGTGTGCGTGGAACCTGGAATAGCCAATGACAAGTCGCGGGCGACACGGCTCGGCCTGTACAACCTTGATCCGGAGGTGGTGTTCTGGGCCACGCCGCCCGTGCATGGCTGCCTCACGCCACTCGTTATTCACCCCGCCAATCTGACGTTCAAACTGCCGGATAATGTCAGCTTCGCCGAAGGTGCGATGATCGAGCCTTTTGCCGTTGGCATGCAGGCGGTGACCAAAGCGCGGGTGACGCCCGGGGATGTTGCCCTGGTCATCGGTGCAGGGCCAATCGGCATCATGGTTGCGCTCGCCGCTCTTGCAGGCGGATGTAGCACCGTCATCATTTCCGATATCCAGGACCAAAAGCTGGCAATTGCTGCCTCCTACGACGGTATTGTTGCAATCAACAGCCGTGAGGACGATCTGGGTGCCTTTGTTGGCCTCTGTACGGACAAGTGGGGCGTCGATATCGTCTTTGAGGCAAGCGGCCACCCGAGTGCATTCAACGGTATTTTTGAGTTCATTCGCCCGGGAGGAACGGCAGTTTTTGTCGGCATGCCGGTGGAACCGGTTAGCCTTGATATTGTATCGGCGCAATTGAGAGAAGTGCGTATCGAGACCGTGTTCCGCTATGCCAATGTCTATGATCGCGCGCTGGCGCTCGTCGCCTCAGGCAAAGTGGATCTGAAGCCGCTCATCACCGAAACCTACGCATTCGGGGACAGCGTGCAAGCATTCGAACGGGCGGCAGAAGGACGTCCGCGCGACATAAAACTGCAGATACGTCTCGGGAAGGATGCACGCTGATGGCTGCGATCGTTTGCAAGGAAATAACCAAGCGCTACGGCAATCATCAGGTCGTGCACAAATTTGATCTTTCGGTACGGGAAAACGAGTTCGTGGTATTCCTCGGGCCTTCCGGTTGCGGAAAATCCACCATCCTGCGCATGCTGGCCGGATTGGAGGAAATTTCCGACGGTGAGTTGACCATCGCCGGCAAGGTTGTGAATGATCTGCCGCCGCGTGATCGCGACATCGCCATGGTGTTTCAGAACTACGCGCTTTATCCGCATATGACTGTTTTCGACAATATTGCGTTTGGTCTTAAACGTCTGAAGGTTGCCAAAGCGGAAATCGCCCGCCGGGTGAGGGACGTCGCTTCAATGCTTGGTCTCGAAACTTATCTCGAGCGCAAACCCGCAGCCCTGTCGGGTGGTCAGCAGCAACGGGTGGCTATCGCCCGCGCCATGATCAAGACACCTGCAGTTTTTCTGTTCGACGAACCGCTGTCCAATCTTGATGCCAAGTTGCGCAACCATATGCGTGTGGAAATTGCCCGTTTGCATCAATCCCTGAAGACGACGACTGTCTACGTAACGCATGATCAGCTGGAGGCGATGACGCTGGCGGACCGTATCGTGCTTCTGAAAGACGGGCGCATCGAACAACTCGGTACCCCGAAGGAAATCTATGAGAATCCGCGCACCAAATTTGTTGCCAGTTTCATTGGGACGCCCTCGATGAATTTCATCGATATGGTTGTTTCATCGCAGGGCGGGAATTTCGTTCTGACGAGTGGCGAAACGCGGCTGGTCGTGCAAAAGGTCCGGTACGATCTGCAGGCCGGACAAACTGTCACTGTGGGTATCCGGCCAGCACATCTCGAACCTGCTGGCGAAAACCGCGATAACAATATCATTGCAGGTGTCGTCGATCTCATCGAGTATCTGGGGAATGAGACGCTGGTCAATTTTGCTCTCGGGACAGTGGAAATCGGTGCGCTGCTGGATGCCGGTACGTCTCCGCAAATCAAGCAGTCTTGCCGGTTGACGGTCAATGAAAAGCATATTCATATCTTTGACCGGGAGAGCGAGCTGTCATTGATCTGCAAGCCGTCCTAATAGGTCAGATGAGGGAGAAGCGGGTGTGATCGGAGCTGCAAAAAGTGCTGAGCTGGAACACATCCTTTGTGATCCTGGACAATCATTCCGCTGGTTTACGCATGATTATCCCTATCGGCTTGCCTGTTGGAACTATCATCCGGAATATGAAATCCACCTCATCACGCAATCAAGCGGGACGGCATTTGTCGGCGACTATATCGGTGATTTCCAGCCCGGCAATCTGTGCCTTGTCGGTTCCAATCTTCCACACGAATGGGTTAGTACAAATTTCGGCAATGAAATCCTGTCTGGGCGCGATATCGTCCTGCAGTTCGATCCGCAAATCTTTGCACAGGCAGCAGGCATCATGCCTGAGATGGCTGCCCCACGCTTGCTTCTGGAGCAGGCTTTACGGGGCTTGCAGTTTTACGGCAGTGCCGAAGAGCAGGGCATTGATCTGATGCGGCGGATAGGTGAAGTGCAGGGTTTGCAGCGCTTGGCACTCTTCTTCGAACTGATCTCGCTGATGGCCGAAACTGACGAGAAAATCGTTCTCTCCAGCCATGATTATGCCCCCAATCTCGATGCCAGCAGCGCTGCCATCATGCAGCGCGTCACAGCCTATATTCTCGGCAATATCAATGACGATGTGCGAATGTCGATTGCGGCAGATCTCGCAGAAATGACACCGTCAACCTTTTCACGTTATTTCAAGAAAACCACGGGCAAAAATTTTATCGATTATGTTCACAAACTGCGTATTGGCAGGGCCTGCAACATGATCAATGAGCAAAGTGAGCCGATCACGTCGATCTGTTTCAACGTCGGTTACAAGAATATATCCAACTTTAACCGGCATTTTAAACGGGAATGCGGCCTGACACCGTCCAGCTACAGAAAGTTGGCAGGTGGCTCGCGGGCGAACAGTATTTAAACTCGCCGAACGTATTCATATGGCTTCATCTAGAGCAATCGGGATGGCGTCGATTGGGGAGAGGGCCGGCCGGTTCCATGAAAATCCGTACTGTGAACACGTTGTGGCGCCTCAAAGTTAAAGTGTCCTGTTTCTGCAAAGTAGAAACGTCTCTGGTGTCACCTTCTCGTTGATTGCAAAGAGATCCGGGTGTCGCATTGTACTTAACCGTAAGAATGCGGCATTGGATCAACGTTGTTGTAGTTAAACATCAGACTTATCGGTCAAGAATCTCAGATCTGCTGCAAAATGGAGACTGGTTCATCTGTGTTAAACCTCTGAACTTAAACATTAAATGGATAATTCAACTTTATCGACGGGTCGCCGCGTGAATGGGAATATGATAGAACAGAAATCACAATTTAAGTACACTACGAGTCTAAAAATCTCAGTTTAACTAGAGCATCTCATTTTAACTACAACGCTAACGTGTTGAAATGACGTCAAAAGACCTCAAATGCTGTCTCATGGTAAAGCGCAGTGCGACACTCCGCCGTTTCGGTAGCTGGCGATTCTGACGAAAATTATTCAACCCACTTTGATGGGTTGAATAACTTAAAAAAATGCATTAATTGATCCATTAAAAGGGTCAATTAATGCGCCTCACGCTCCAAATCCATTTTAATGGTGAGTGGCATCACGCCGCGACGCTAGAACTCAAGGACGACGTGGCCGGCTTCCAGGGCGCGTCCATCACCGATTACGATCTCGACTATTTCGTCACTGTGGCATCGGCGGAGTTTGCGGCCGGAAAGACGGTCCGCGACCATCGCGCCTTGTCAGTCCGTTATCCCGTTGATCTCGAAAATCGATATAGCCGCAACTGGCCTCCGTTCCTCTTGGATCTTATGCCCCAGGGACATGCAAGGCGAAAGCTTGCCGACCACCTCGGGCTCGCTGAAGGCTCTCGCGCTTCCGATCTCCCGCTGCTTCTGCGATCGGCGACGGGCGGCATAGGCAATATCCGGATCAAAGAAGCGGAAGAGGCCGAAACGGAACGGCTGCGTGGTGTACAGCGCCAAGGGGTTACAGAAGCGGAAATCCTTGAGCGGTCGGATCGCTTCATGGAAGTCGCCGATCGCTTTGGAATGCTTGCCTCCGGCTCCGGCGGCCTGCAAGGAGAATGGCCGAAGGTCTCTATGACCCAGGCGAATGACGGGCTCTATTATCCTGACAGCTTCGTGACCGACGATGAGGCTGTGCGCCACGTCATCGTCAAGCTGGTACGCAGCAATGAGCCCGTGGACCGCCTGATTCTCGAAGGCGAAGCCCTCTATTCGCGGATCGCTCAAGAGATCGGTCTGAAGGTCAGCGAACCGTCGACCTATGCCGAAGGCGTCCTGATCATTCCCCGCTTCGACCGGAAGAAGAGCGAAGGCGGCGGAGCCGTCCGGCTGGGCCAGGAAAGCCTCGTGTCCGCGATCGGCGTTGCCGATTTCGGCCATGTCGGCACACATGAGGCCTATATCGACGTTCTGCGCCAGTCTTCGGCTGATCCCTTCGTGGACATTGTTGAATACCTTAAACGCGATATCGCCAACCTGGCGCTCGGCAATCCCGACAATCACGGCCGAAATTCGGCTCTCAGCAAGCACCAGAACGGCATGATTCGTCTATCTCCGCTCTTTGATTTCGCACCAATGCGGCTCGCCAAAGAGGGTATCGTTCGCTCTACCCGATGGGCGACGATGCGTGACGATGGTCGCGATCATCTTCCCGATTGGAAGCGCATTTGCGCTGAGCTGATGCCTGATCCTGCAGAGCAGAAAGCTGTAGCGTTTGCGCTTTGCACGTTCGCCGAACACCTGCAGCATGCACCAGATAAGGGGAAGGACATGGGTGCGTCTCCGGAAATTCTGGAGCGTGCAATGGGACGCTGCATGGAAATCGCGGATAGCGTTCTGGCGGCGTGCCAGTGATGCCGGAGGACAGCTAAATGGCCCGCTGGAAGAAACCCACGAAAGAAGAGATTCTTGAAAACCGGCGAACACTGGCCGAGCGTGCGCGAAACGGCGATTTAAGGCTGCCCGAAGCGGTTGCGGAGATCCGTAAGGGGTTTGGTTTGACTCAAGATGAGTTCGCCAGGACGCTATCGCTTACCAGGCGCCAGGTTGCTGAGATTGAAGCCGGCACAGCGAACCCAACGCTCGAAACCTTAGCGAAGATTGGCCGATTGTTCGGATTTGGTGTGGGGTTTGTTCCAAAGGCGCAATGAAGGCTGAATTTTAATCTGGCCGCATTGATGAGCCGAACGTCAAGCTAAAGCCTGAATACGTCGAAAGCCTCGGCGCGGACTTTGAAAAAAGCCCGAAAGGTTTCATCGATTTCCTATTGCTGGACAAGGACGGCAAGCCGCTGATCGTCCTCGAAGCGAAGTCGGAAGATAAAGACCCCCGTATCGGCAAGGTGCAGGCGCGCAGATATTCGTCCCCTGCGAACCAGCTTGGAATAGCCGACCCTAAGTTTTGCAAATCTGAATCGATCCCTCTCAGCCGATCCGCGAATTGAGTCAGCGATCTTGTCGCTGCCTTTATAACGCCAATGCCCGTTTTAGATCATCGTGCTCGAAGGCGCTGGCCATCCGGGTGATCTCGGCGGAACGGGCGCCGGTCGCCTTGGCGGTCTCTCGCCACGTCGCAGTAACGGTCGCTACCTCTTTGATGATCGCGCGGGCCTGTGGAAGCGTGAGGCCGAAGAACTCCGAAGCCGCCTCAAGCAGGTCGAGCGAGCAGGTGCCTTCGTCGAGGTCGATGTTCGTCGTCAGCACACGCGCCTTGAGATCGGTGGGCACGGGGTTCAGGTCATAGGCGGGAGAAAGGGACCATCCCGCCTTGCCGAGCCAAAGGAAGCCATGGTTGCGCAGGTGATCATCGACATTGGAAATCAGCACGTTGAAGACGACCCGCCGATAGAGCGCATGGGCGTCGGTCTTCCCCTGCGCGCCATGTTGTGTAAGAGCGTCGACGATCTCAGGGTAGCTGCCGCGCTCACCGTCCCTGGCGCCCATCATCGCCATCGCTGACAGGAAAGGAATGCGGATTGCGCCGGAACGATCGAAGCGTCGGGACAGCATCACCGCCTTGTCAGCGACCTTGATCAGCTCATGGTGCGGCGTGGTAATGCCGGACTGCTCGGCCAGCCGCAGCGCGATCTCCTCCCATGTCTCCATGCTGTAGTCGTCCGTCTCCTTCGGAAACTTGGCGATGGAGAGGTGTCCGTGCTGGTCGATGACCGAGGCTTTCGGCCGGGCACCGCCGAGGGAAGAGCCGGGGGCAAAGATGAGTTGAAGGTCCTCGTCCGTTTCCTCGTCCCGGAGGATCCGTTCGGTGATCTGGAGCAACCGCCCGAGTTCGATCAGGGCTGGGACGCCGGCGCGGATAGGAGCCTGGAACATCTCTTCGCCTGCCCAGCGGAATCTGAGGGCACCCAGGCGGGTCTCGTCGGCGACGCCGAGCAGGTAATCGCTTTCCGCAAGGGTGCGAACGGCGCGGCCTTCACGTTCGGCAAGACGGCGCTCGGCCCGTTGCATAAGACGGCGCCCCCATGTGTCGGGCGCTGAATCTCCGATGGAGCCGAAAGTCGTCAGTCCGGCAGGAGGGGCGAAGGCACCGCGGGTCAGGGCAAGGGCAGGCTCAAGCGAGAACCGGTCTGGATCGGCGAGCCACCCGGCATCATATTCGAAAAGGATAGTCTGCGTGCCTCGGACGCGATTGCTCCTCGCCAGGCCGATAGGACGCGTGCGGCCGTCCCGGTCGATATGTATCTCGAAATCAGCCACCGCTAGATGATCCGGCTGTTCGCTTGAGATGGACATGCTTCGGCAGTTCCGCGCTGGCCAGCGCTTGTCCGACCGGGTCGTTGCCGATGTCGGCGATCTGGCCCAGACCATCGAGCAGACCGAGCGCCTGAAGGACGCCCGCATAAATGCCGATACTGACATTGGTGTCCCCAGCCTCGACCTTTTGCAAGGTCGAGCGGGACGTGAAGGCGCGCTCTGCGACGACAGACATTGGAAGCCGTCGACGCCGACGCGCATCGTGGATGTCTGCACCGAGCTTGCGCAGGATGCGCCGCACAGCGGCGGGAGGGTTATGTGGTGTAGGCATTTGAAACCTTCGCACTACCGATTGGCGAGATATGTAGCACGAAGATTACAATTTTCCTAGCCTATCGCGCGGTGGTCATCCCGTTGAGGGGCGGCGAGAACTGTTCCAAATTATACGCTAGTCAGATATGAAAATGATTACAATGAGTTGAGTGGGCGTGGTTTTTGCTATGAATTGGACGAAATGAGTGAATTCTGGGGCGTTTTAGCTTCAATTTCGGTTATGTTCTCTTGCAGTATGATTTGGAACAGTTCTTGTCGCCCCCAAGTTGGGTTGGACACCAAACGACGCCGCGAATTGTCCTGCGACGATTTTCGATGTAATCATCGCATGCTTGGCTATCGGTAAGCTTGGATATCATCGGTCATTGAATGTCGAGGCAACGGGTTTGCCGTTGACCTAATTTCAGTGAGAGGCGTCATTGTTTACCCTTGAACACATCATTTTGGCCTTTGTCACCGCGGTGGTGGCGTTCGTGCTTGGCACATTTGCCTATGTGAGTATGGACAAGAAAGGGCGACTTTCCATAGATCGCACCATGTTAGTGATGCTACTGATTCCCATTCTTTCAGCTATGGCCATTTTCGCTGTCGTAATTTTCATATTAAGCTAATCTTATAGCTTGACGATCGGGAAGAGCCGTTGGGAGATCCGGGTGAATTCACCTAAGGCAAATTAGGTTAAGAGCATGTTCGCAGTCAGGAACATTATTGGCCCCCCTTTTAAAAATAAAAGACATCATCGACTACCTCGCGTCGCACAGAACGCACAGGATGGGAGCCGTCGCCGTTAGTCGGCAAGAATACTCGTAACTTCCCTTACGTTGAACGTGAATCTCCCCAGGCGGGGATGGACGCTTGTCAAGCAGACGAAGAACTACGCCTGTTTAACGCCAGCTGTAGATCAGCGGCCCCACAGGACGTTATTTGGGCGAGTCCAAACTCAGCGGTAAGGGCCAAACGATGGGAGCGAGCTGCATTGTCGGTTGCAGGGGCATACAGCAACGCCATCATCTTAACCGCATGCATCCTGGAAGAGGTATAGATATCTGGGTCTACGGTTCGGGTTGGTTCAAGGCAGCCATTTGTACATCGCTGAATTCAAACGCCTGAATGAGCAATTGTGGACTTATTGTCTCTAATCGAAACTACCGAAAACTGCCTGTTATCGGCATTTTCAAACGAACACTTGTCTATGGCCTTTGCGCTTCTGCCGTGCCAGCTTTCTCATGCCGGCAACAGCACCACTGGTTGACGAGAATACGTGACTTTTATTTGCAGTGTCCCGCCTATGCCTGCATCTAACGTTCAACCATTCTTGCGCGCCATGCAACTCCGGACGCCAGTTCACCGAATATGACAATCATTGTGCCGCACGCATAGGCTAGCATGTCATGCCAATCAGGCGTGGCTCCAATGACAATGCGCAGCGTTGGATTAGAAATATGAACACCAAAGTGCACCATAAAATACTGTGTGAGCTCGACTGAAGCGGCCAACCCAAATGCAGCAAATGCCAGATACACAGGCCGCGTTTCCAAAGCAGCTTTGAATATGAAGTATACCCAGATAACGGCTAGTACATCGCCAGCCCAGCTGCGGATCCACCCTAGTTGCGCTCCCAGCGTCGCCAACAAGGCAAGGACACCAAATAGAAGGATGGCTATTAAAAATGATATGCGATCAAAGTGTGTTTTCATCTTCCGTTGTCTAATCTGATCAAGTTTCTATGTCTATCATCCAACAGACCCGTGGCACTTGGATCGATCAGCTTCGTCCGAACGCTCTAAATCATCGTCTCCAAGGCCAGACCGTGAAACCGTTGCTATGATCTGATCGTTTTCTAACGACTTTCTATTTTGTACACATGGCTGTCTGACGCATTTTATAACCACACCGGGGGATTCGAGAGCGTCGCGGGCATATAATAGCTCACCTTCAATATGACGGCTTTCGCTGATCGAAATGACAAAGCTTTTTTCCTGAGATACCGGTGGTTTTCGCATTCAAGACAAGAGCCAGCATTATCATGTTCCGGTGATTGTAAGTCCTTTTGGCTGTTCGTTTCGCGCAAAAATTGATCCGCCTTTCCATTCGCGCCTAACCATGATCATTCCCCTTACAGGCTTGAATTATAAAGGATATATGAAAGGTTGATGGATCACGGCGAAATGAAAAAGTGGTTCAATTTGAGCTTAAAATCAACACGAACAGTCCATAAATTGCTTTCTCAGGTATTTCAGCTGTGAGCTTTTCAAGGTTGGCTCGTCATCCAATCCTGCAGTTTGTCGACTGCGTCTGACTTGCGATATCGCGGTCGCACGCAATAGAAGCCACTTTGGGCAAGGAGGACGCCGTCGAACACCTGTCTAAGTCTGCCTGCCCGGATATCCGCAGAGACGAATGCAAGCGTTGCCATCGCGATGCCCTGGCCTGCTATAGCAGCTTCGATTGCATGGGAGGTCTGCGAGAAACTGATACTGCGAAACAATGCGGGATCGCTGAATCCAAGAAACCGGTCGATGTATTCCGGCCAGAAGTTATGGGTATCATGAAGGAGCGTGTACTGCGAGAGTGCCTTCCCGTCATGGGGCTCAGCGCCGATGGCAATAAGTGAAGGGTTACAAACGGGAATAATTTCCTGATCGAATAGAAGCTCAGCGGCAAGCGCTGTGCCAAATGGAGGGTTTCCATAGCGGATCGCAAGATCGACGCCGTCTGACTGGAAGCTCGAGATTCGATCCGTTGCAAGAATATGAAGATCGAGATCGGGGTGCTTGGCTCTGAAATCCGGCAGACGGGGTATCAGCCACTTTGACGCAAAAGTCGGTGTGGTGCTGACGGTCAGCTTAACGGGCTGCGGCCTCAACTTGGTGGTCGCGTTTGCGATCAGTTCAAACGCTCTGCGGATGTCTGCAATATAAGCTCGTCCTTCTCCTGTTAGCGCGAGTGATTTCGGTAGGCGTTCGAAGAGGGCTAACCCCAGTTCGGCTTCAAGTCCTCGAACGTGCTGGGCAACAGCTCCTTGCGTCACCCCCAGTTCCTCTGCCGCCAGCCTAAAGTTCAGATGCCGAGCCGAGACTTCGAAGGCTCTGAGGCCATTCAAAGGTGGAAGTTTCCCGATTGGGTTCACCATCGATAGTTTTTCTACTGTCAAATTTGAGGATAACTGGTTCGGTATTCGTCAATTCAAATGATACATGAAGCCCAATGGTTGAGCAATTGGTATGAGTTTTTGAAGGGAATGATGGCGATGTCAGTAGAAAAGGTAGCTGTAGTTACGGCTGGCGGTAGCGGCATGGGTGCCGAGGCGGCAAAACGTCTTGCGGCCGACGGGTACAAGGTGTCGATCCTTTCTTCTTCCGGCAAGGGCGAAGCGCTGGCAAAAGAATTGGGCGGCATCGGCATCACAGGTTCGAACCAGAATAATGATGACATCAAACGGCTCGTTGATACGACGGTCGAGAGGTGGGGCCGCATCGATGTGCTGGTCAACAGCGCCGGGCATGGTCCTCGTGCGCCGATCAACGAGATCACTGATGAACAGTGGTACTTAGGTATGGACACATACTTCCTGAACGTTGTTCGTGCGGCACGGCTGGTAACTCCGATCATGCAGGCTCAAGGATCCGGTTCGATTGTCAATATATCGACTGCGTGGGTGTTTGAGCCGACACCGATGTTTCCAACGTCCGCCGTTTTTCGCGCCGGTCTTGCTGCCTTCACAAAGATTTATGCGGATACCTATGCTGCCGAAGGCATTCGGATCAACAATGTACTGCCGGGCTGGATCGATAGCTTGCCGGAAGTAGAGGAGCGCCGCGTCGGCGTACCAATGGGCCGTTATGGAACGAGTGCAGAGGTGGCGGCAACTATCGCCTTCCTGGCATCCGATGCGGCCAGTTATATCACCGGACAAAGCCTCAAGGTCGATGGCGGCCTGATGCGTTCAGTCTGATCTACCAGCATCTGCTATTTGGAGGTCCACCCGCAAGGGCGCGACTTTTTCATTCCAGAAAAGAGCAAGCCATGTTTCGCGCTTATGCCGCACTCGTCACACTCGGCCTCATCTGGGGAACCAACTTCATCTATATGAAATGGGCGACGGCGCTGATTTCCCCCATGCAGGTCGTTTTCATCCGCGTGCTCTTCGGTTTCCTGCCGTTGGCATTGATGGCGTGGAAAGCGAAGGTCATTAGCCGCGCGCAACTAGAACACCTGCCGCATTTCATCATCATGTCGCTGTTGGCGACGACGCTTTATTACTATTGTTTCGTCGCGGGTACTGCGCTGCTTCCGACAAGCGTTGCAGGCATGCTGAGTGGATCGATACCTCTGTTCACTTTCTTTGCAACCTTGCTGTTTCTTCGAGAAGAACGACCTACAGGGCAAATGGCTATGGGAGTTGCGCTCGGATTTGTCGGCATCGCCCTCAGTGCCCGCCCTTGGGACGGCACTTCCGGTACTTCTCTGCAAGGCACTCTCTGGATGCTCGGTGGAACGCTTAGCATTGGCTGTTCCTTTGTCTATGCGCGTAAGTTCCTTTCTCCGCTCAACCTGCCTCCGTTGGCACTGGCGACATGGCAGTGCGGACTTGCCGTACTCACCCTTCTGCTCGTTACAGACTTTAGCGGAATCGGCAACGTGACGACATCCTTGCATGCAACTTTCGGCGCCATAATCGGCCTCGGGATGGTGGGTACGGGCGGCACGTTCCTGATCTACTACTTCATTATTGCAAAGCTCGGACCCGTGAAGGCATCCGGCGCAACCTATATCGCACCAGTTGTCGCCGTCATCATCGGCGCATGCGTTGGCGAGGAGGTTACGGTCTGGGAATTGGTCCCTCTGGCGATGATATTCGGTGGTGTCGTTTTGATTCAGACTGGAAAACGCAGGCCAGTTCCGCCATCGCCAGACGGTCCTCTGACAGCAGTGCAGCCGGCCAGAATATCAACCTGAGGGCAGTAACGGCATGCGATTAGTTTCCGTTGTGATCAAGCATGTTTTTCGACCCACATGCGATCGGCTTTGACGAGCGCATTGGCGGTGACGAGAAGCTTGCGCATAACCGCGACTATGGCGATTTTGGCGGGCTTGCCCGATGCAATGAGGTGCTGATACTTTTCCCTGAGGTCGGGGTTAAAGCGGGCCGCAACGAGAGCGGGCATGTAGTCCCAATCTCAAGGCGGAATGGCGGTATGATCTCTCGGGCGAAAGCGATGCCAGCCTGAACTATATTGATTGGACGGGAGGTCCTTCGTTTCGTCTTGCAAGCGATGTGGCGCTACGCAATGCCGTTCGCTTGGGTTTTGGCGTTGATGCTGTGTTCGATCAGGGGCTGAGTTTCGGACTTGGATATACAACGACCCTTGGTGAAGGTGGTGTAATACGCCACGGCTTTAATACAAAAATCGCAATGCGGTTTTGATCGAGTTCATGCTATGCCCGCCAAGAATAGATCATTGGTTGAAAGCTTTGCTGCCCGACTGGCTGTATTGCCGTTTGACGAAGCAGCGGCGGCCCATGCTGCCAATATCCGCGCTGTATTGGAACGGAAACGGTTGCCGATAGGGGGCTATGATTTGCTGATAGCTGGCCACGCGCGAAGCGCTGGCCTGATGGTCATTACCGGCAATCTGCGGGAGTTTACGAGGGTGGAAGGTTTGATTGCAGAGGATTGGCTTCCGGAAAGCAACCACTGAGATTCCAACCATAGCTGAAGAGTTTGGCCGTTGTACAAGCAGGCTGGGAAGATAAAGCGTTCATCCCTCGCATTAGGAAGTTATGTCGAGATTCGGCGGCGGACTGTTCCGGAGATACTCACACTTTCAGTTGCAAATGACTGAGCAGGTTGCTCTACTGATGCAAGCTTCGATGCAGTAGAATTTCTGAATGCATCCAGCGGACTGGTAAGTTCGGTAGTCTGACGGAATTGTCTATCCAGTATCGGACGGTGAGGGGACATGATAAAACTCGGATTTGCACGTATCGCGCAAGTCGCGACATTGAGCTGTATCGCGCTGGGTACAGCCGTCTTTGCCGCAAAAGCAGGCACGATCATCCAGGATTTCAGCAAGATCTCGCTGCAAATACCGATCCCCGGTCCTTTCAGGTCCAGCGGTTGTGAGCGGGAGAGTGAAGCACAAAGTATCTATTTGTCATGTAGACTCAAATCTGCGTTCTGGCGTCAGCTTTCCATTTATGGAATGACCGGAGGAAGTCGACCGGAATTGTCAAGCCAGCAACCGGCTGCACTGCTAAGACTTGCACTCATCCGGGAATGCCATCGGATCAAGAGCGCTGCGAGCAATTGTACGCCCGTGCAAAGCATCAAATACAGGAATGTGCCGGGTTGGCAGCTATATGAGGCCGAGGGCAAAACCGTCCACACAATGACCTATGGCTTCAGTACTGGCGCACGGGCGGTTCATTTCCGCCTGCTGGCAAACAGCGAGTCTGAAGTCAAAAACCTGGCTGCCAGCTTCGAAAAACTGATATTGCCCAAGATCATCAAGTGATCGGGTTTGATAATCGGCCCCCTCCGGCTGTTCTGTCGCAAAAAATTGTAATCGTCGTGGGCGATACTCCTTACTAGCGAGTTTTGGAGCATCAGATGTTCAAAGGCCGTCATTTCGAATTGCTCGACATGATGCGTAGCGACAGGCAGATACACCTTCAATCCTCAGCCGAGCCTCAAAGAACAATTTCAAATCCTGGCTTGCGACGGCTAGACTATGGGGCACCCCGTCATATCCGCGTTGTGTATCAAAGTTTGCGACAGAACCATCACACGTGGGATTGAATGGCTTCAACGGAGTCAACATCATCCGTTTTGATTGTTCCGGTGGCTGAAAGAGGAAAGTTGACCATGAGCATAGCAAATGACACCCGTTTCTGGGACAGGAGTTCACGAAGGTATGCGGTCAGCAAAATTGCGGATCAGACCGCATACGAGCACACGCTGTCTAGAACCCGAGCTCTGTTGCGGCCTAACGACCGGGTTTTGGAGCTGGGTTGCGGAACAGGTACAACCGCACTCCGGCTCGCAGATGTTGTGAAAACTTATCTCGCGACAGATATTTCCGGAGCGATGATAACGATTGCTGCAGAGAAGGTGGTCGCCAATCCGATTCCGTCGCTCGCCTTCCGCATCGCGACGGCAGAGGGGCTTTTGCCCGAAGACCGGCCGTACAACGCAGTTCTGGGATTCAACTATCTCCATCTCGTCCGTGACCTGCCCGGCACGCTGTTACGCATCCACACATTGCTTGCGACGGAGGGGTTGTTTATTTCCAAGACCCCATGCGTTGGAGAGATGAATCCACTCATCCGTCTTGCCCTGCTGCCCGCTATGCGTGCGATCGGCATGGCACCCTATGCCGGTATCTTCCGCGCATCTGATCTCGCACAATTAATAAGTGCTGCAGGCTTCGATATTCTTGCCTCTGAAATTCACTCAACCAATGGCAACGACAATCGTCCTTATATAGTGGCGCGCAAGAGATGACGTGAAAAGAACAGGTCGTGAGCGGGGCTTGCCATGGTTGCCCTGGTTTTAAGGGCATTGGGCAGCTAACTACGGTGTCAGCCGTTGGTTTCGGTTCAAGGCGTTTGTGGTTTAATTTTACTGCGATTATTTTGTTCAATCATCGATGAGCTAGCTGACGGAAGGCGCTCATGCGGGGAGGTTCATCGCAATGAGGCTGGACCTTCGGCGCCGGAATTGTTATCTGCAGGACTTGTTGCGATGCTGAAGACGTCGCCGAAACATCCGGACAGACACCCAAGGTCTCGTAAAGTGAAAAAAGTACAACGCGGTTTTGCCATCGAGTACAAATCGAGTCGGCGAAAACCTGAATCCAAATCGAACGCGATTTGGGGAAATCTAAATCTCAAGGCTGTTGCACAAGATCTGCAGGAAGAGGCAATACCCTTTTTGCAAGGGGGCACTCAGGATAGTAGCGTTGATGCCGAGGTGTCTTTGTCCGGAGAAGAACAAGCCGGGTCATTATTGACACCGCTGGTCGGACAGCTGACAACTGCAGTAGATTTACAGGAGATAAAAATGGCCGACGAGGAAGACACGACGCTTGATGCTGGAGCGCCGGCTGCCGCGGGGCCCGATGTACCCAGGAAGCAGCGCAAACCTCGTGCCAGGAAGGTAGCCGATGAAACGATGTCCGGCGAAGTTGCCACAGCATCGGCAGCGGGAAAACAGAATAGGGGACGTAAGCCCAGGTCTGAACACGGTGGGAGCAGCGCCAAACGCGCCTATATCAAACGCACCCCGAACGCTGTGCAAGCAGTGACGGCATCGTCGACGGCTGGAATTGATGAGATCGCCGAACTTCGGCAACTGGAAGAGGAAAACCAAAGGCTGCGCAAGCTGCTGGCTGAGAAGCTGCGTGCTGAAAATGCCGATCTGCGAAAGCGGCTCAACCTCGGTTGATCGGCAAAGCCGTTGCAGCCGACCACGGCACTTTCACAGAAGCGCAGTTCATGCGGTCCATAGCATCCGATCTCTCGGGACATCTGATGTTTTCAATTCCCATTGCTCAAGCCCGTTTGAATAATGTCCACACGGTTCAACGCAATTCTTATGAAGAAAGCCCCCTGACCTCATCTTTGGAGGGGAAGAAGGACTTGGTGCGCTTGTGCATCATAAGAGTATTTTAAGCATCGAATTGGTTGCCCCGTTTCGTTCTACCGGACCACTCGCTATAACACTATGCAAAAATACACACCTGCAACGTTAAAGAGGGACGTCCATGAAACTGAACCGACATTTGACAAGCTTATTTGCTGCAGCTTCGCTGAGTGCGTTCATGGCACATGGTGCCGTCGCTCAATCAGGCGGGAAAGCAATGCCAACTGACAGCTCCCGCACCTATTTTGCAGTGTCGAACGGCACTTCGGCAACGCTGGGAGAAACGATGAAGCTGAGCCACACATCAGCACACTTTTCCTTATTGAAAGGGGGAATGAAGCTACGATATTCGGGCGAGCGGAAAAGCGATAATGATAGTGATACGGAATTCAGCGGAGACGTTTATGAGGTGCTGAACGCCGATGAGTTTTTCTCTCTCAACAAAGGCAAGAACGGCTTTTGTGACAAGCCGGTCCGGTGGGTCACTATCAAGGATTCAAGCGATAGTATTGGCGAAGGGACCGTTCGCGTTGGCATGTTGAGCATCAACGACTGGCACAAATATAATCCCAACTCACTCGATGCGTGCAGCGCGGATTCATTCAAGCTGAAATAATCTCTGTTTAGCTGAGACGCGGACGCAATTTACGTTCTGACCGATAGGGCAGCGCAAATGGGGTGTATTGCCTCGAGTTGTGTAGCGATAATACGCGAGATGAGTTGCGGATTGGCAATAGTCTGCTGTTGAAGCAGGGAGAAATATTTGAAACCGTGCCTCAAAGGCATTACCTTCTGTGGAGCGATTATTACCGAGGCAGAAATGACAACTACCGTGACGACAAAGGGGCAAGTGACCATTCCCAAGCCAGTGCGTGATTTTCTTGGAATCGTACCTGGCAGTAAAATCGATTTTCATAGAGCCAGCAACGGAAGCGTTGTGATTACTCGTGCTGACAGACATCAGCCGAAGAGCCGATTTAACAATCTGCGCGGTCATGCTGGAGAGGGGCTTAATACGGACGCGATCATGGCGCTCACGCGCGATGAAGGATGACCCTTATTGATACGAACGTGCTGCTTGATCTTGTTACAGATGACCCAAATCGGGCGGATTGGTCGATTGCACAACTGGAAACCGCTTCGTTGCGCGGCCCGCTGTTAATTAACAATATCGTCTACGCCGAGCTGGCAGTGCGTTACAAGACTATTGAGGAACTTGACGCATTTGTTGATGCTGCAGGTCTTGAAGTTCAGCCAATCTTTTTCTAACGACTTCCATATTTGTATAAACTCGCCACTGCGGCATTTTTTGGGTGTATCTTATACCACAGTGCAATCTAGGAGACGGCCCAGATAACGCAGAGCACAAGTTGAAGCGATCGCTTGAGTAGTGCTATTCAGGGGGCTCGGGGCAGATTTGGGGCCGGTGACATTCGAATGGGCCGAGTAGCTGGCGACAGGGTTTCAAGCCGTGTGCTGCAGTAAGACTGGCCAGAGGCGGGATGGGGTTCTTTTCATCCCCTCAATCAAACACAGATAAGGCCTTTGTTTGCGGATAAACGCTGTGTTCGCCTGCGCTGATCTCATTCAACAGAAGTCCGGCTGATCAGACAAACCTACGGATTTATTCGTAGTTCTACATATGTCCTGTTTGGCGTATGATTTGGTGGGAATCTTGTCATGGCCCCTGCTTGACAAGGGTGGCTGCACGTATTTTAATCGTGCCTGCAGATTGAGCAAAGACTCAGCTGCATCCACATGACTTCGATAGTCGACGGGCAGTTTGGCCCCATGACGCCCCATCTTCGATGGGCGCTGCGTCATGGGGCTTTTGGTTTTGGGGGATAAATGGGCGACGCAGTCAAAATTGGGATTCTTTATTCGACGACCGGCCCTTACGCCGCTATTGGCCGCGACAGCCGTGACGGCGCCGAATTTGCCATGGAAGAAATAGAGGCTGCGCATCCCGGCACCGTTGAAGCGGTCTATATCGATCCGCAGGGACACATACCGGATTATCTCGAAGGTGCGCGCTCGATGCTGCGCGAGTCCGGTTGCCGCCATATCGTCGGAACCATCACTTCCATCGCCCGCAAGGAAGTCATTCCGCTCGTGGAAAAACATGACGGCCTGCTCTGGTATATGTGCCCCTATGAGGGGTTCGAGGCCAACGAGAACGTCATCTATACAGGCGCTTGTCCCAACCAGCATCTGCTGCCGCTGTTCGATTACCTCCTGCCGCGTTATGGTCGTCGGCCCTATCTTGTCGGCGCCAATTATGTTTGGGGATGGGAGATGAACCGGCTTGCGCGCGAGCTGATCAACAATGCTGGCGGTGAGGTGCTCGGCGAGCGCTATCTTCCGCTCGAAGAAACTGCTGTCGAGCGCATCATTCTCGATATCGAGCAGCGACAGCCCAGCTTTGTCCTCAATAATCTGATTGGCCCGGCGAGTTATGCGTTTCTTCGGGCATTCCGAGAACTCGGTGAGCGCGATCCTGCCTTCCTGCCGGAAAATTGCCCCGTCGTCAGTTGCGACCTCTCGGAATGTGAGCTGGACGAGATTGGTGCTGGGGTTGCTACGGGGCATCTGTCCGTGGCTGCTTATTTCGATAGTCTGGTTTCGCCTGAGAATCTCGCTTTCAAGTTGCACGCCTCCGAACATTTCGGCCCGGATCGTCACTTCTCCAACATCTTTGCCAGTGCCTATACGGCGGCCAAGCTATGCGCCGAAACGATTATCTCCGCCGGAACGGACGATCCGCAAACCGTGCGCCGTCTGGTGTCGGGCACATTGCTGTCGACCGTATACGGCCCGGTGAAGATCGATCCTGACACCAATCACATGGCATTGCCGTTCCACCTCGGCCGGATCAATGATGACAACGGGTTTGACATCGTCAATTCACAGGCGGCTATAGCAGCCGATCCGTACCTCACTCGGCGCCGCACCAAAATGCCCGTCAGATTGCGGATCGTTTCATGAGAGAGACCCCCAATTTTACCGGCTGGCATGCCACGATCCTGCATCGCCCGGAGGCAACAACCGAACGCCTGACCCGCCAGCTCAAGCTGCTGGGCCTGACGGTTTGCGTGCAATGGCAGCCGCTCGGCGCGCACGAACTGCCGGATATTGTGCTCATTGATGCTGATCAGGGTTGGGATGACCTTCTGCCATGGAATGACGGCAAAGCATCTCTGCCTGTTGTTGCCCTGCTGGGTTCCGAAGCGCCTGGCCGTATTGCCTGGGCAATGCAACAGGGCGCGGGCGCAATCATCGCCAAGCCTGTGGCAACGTCGGCGGTCTATCCTGCCCTGGTCATGGCTGTTGCCATCCATGAGGAAAGGGCCGCAGCGGCCAAGCACTTGCAGCATCTGGAAGAGCGTGTGCGGCTGCGGCCGCTGGTGCACGCGGCTGTGCAGAAAATCATGATGGCGCGCAAAGTTGATGAGGAACACGCCTACAGCATCCTGCGCAATTGCGCGATGCAGCGGCGCTTTCCCATGGAGCAGGTCGCAGCCCTTATTCTCGCCGGTGCAGAACCGCTGCCGGAGGCCGGTTGATGCACGTTCTGAAGACGATGCTGCGCCAGCCATCGGCATTGTTCGGGCTGATCATCGTGACCGTCGTCGTGCTGATGGCGCTCGGCGCACCATGGATTGCCCCCTATAGTCCTGACAACCAGATGTTCGATGGTCTCTCCATTGAAGGCGCACCATTGCCGCCCAGCACCCGGTTCCTGCTTGGCACCGACACGCTCGGGCGGGATCTGTTCTCGCGGTTGCTGTTTGGGGCACGCACGTCGCTGGTCATCGGACTTGTCGCCAATGGCATTGCCGTCGCCATTGGCCTGCTCGTCGGTGTTCTTTCCGGCTATCTGCGTGGGGCCGTTGGCGGCCTGTTGATGCGGTTCACCGATCTGATGATGGCCTTTCCTGCGCTGCTGCTCGCCATTGTGCTGGCGGCATTGTTGCACCCGAGCCTGTGGATCGTTGCCATGGTTATTGCGCTGGTTAACTGGGTGCAGGTGGCGCGCATCGTCTATACGGAAACGCGCGGGCTGGTGGAGCGCGACTTCATCCTGGCCGAACGCTCGCTCGGCGCCGGGCACCTGCGCATTCTCTTCGTGCATATCCTGCCGCATCTGATGCCGACGGCGATTGTCTGGGGCACACTCGGCATTGCCACCACAGTGCTGCTTGAGGCGACGCTGTCGTTTCTCGGCATCGGCGTCCAGCCGCCGCAGCCGTCCTGGGGCAACATCATTTTCGAAAGCCAGAGCTATTTTCAGGCCGCGCCATGGCTGGTGTTCTTCCCCGGTGCGATCATTCTGTTGACAGCCCTTTCCTTCAATCTGGTCGGCGATGCGCTGCGCGATATTCTCGACCCGACCCAGCGCGGGAGGGGCTGACATGCTGCTTCTCGTTCTGCGCCGTCTGTTGCAAACCGCGCTGATCCTGCTGGGCGTTGCCGCGATCACTTTCCTTTTGCTTTATGCCTTGCCCGCAGATCCTGCCCGTATGATTGCCGGACGCAGCGCCACCGCGCAGACCGTCGCCAATATCCGCCGGGAACTTGGGCTCGATCAACCTTTTCCCGTGCAGTTCTGGACCTATCTGCACGGTATTCTTCAGGGCAATCTTGGCCGCTCCTATGCACAAAAGACAGATGTCGGCGCGCTGATCATGGCCCGTCTGCCTGCAACCCTGATCCTGATGGCCGCCGGTATTTTCGTCGAAGTGGTGCTGGGACTGATCCTCGGCATCATCGCCGCATTGCGCCGTGGCGGACCTGTCGATCGCGTGGTGATGATGGCTTCATTCGTCGGCGTTTCGGCGCCGCAATTCGTCGTTGCCCTGTTGCTGCTTTATGTGTTTGCCGTCACGCTCGGCTGGTTTCCGATGAGTGGATTTGGCAGCGCCGCGCATGTTGTCCTGCCCGCCGCAACCCTCGGCATTCTCGGCGCAGGCTGGTATGCGCGCATGGTTCGCTCAGCGATGATCGATGTGCTCAATCAGGATTATGTGCGCACGGCGCGCGCCAAGGGCTTGTCATCGGCCCGCATCGTTCTGCGGCATGCGTTGCCCAACGCGCTTCTTCCTATCATTGCGATGATCGGGATCGATATCGGCCAGTTCATGGGCGGCGTGGTTGTGGTGGAAGCTGTCTATGGCTGGCCCGGCATTGGCCAACTGGCATGGCAGGCCATCCAGCAGGTCGATATCCCCATCATCATGGGCGTGACCCTCGTTTCTGCGCTGGCGATCGTGCTTGGCAATCTGCTTGCCGACATCATCGCTCCGCTGATTGATCCGCGCATCCGTGCGCGTTGAGTTTGAACCAGAACAAGAAAAGGGAACACAATGTTAAATCGCTGGCTTCGCAACACCACCCTGGCAACGGTGCTCGCCCTGTCGCCATTGCCCGTATGGGCACAGGAAACGCCGAAACAGGGCGGCGACGTGCTCATCACCTATAAGGACGATATCGCCACGCTCGATCCGGCAGTCGGCTATGACTGGGTCAACTGGTCGATGATCAAGAGCCTCTACTCCCGGCTGATGGACTACACGCCGGGAACGCCTGACCTGATCCCTTCGCTGGCCGAAACCTTTGACGTCTCGGCGGATGGCCTCACCTACACGTTCAAACTGCGCAAGGGCGTGAAATTCACCAATGGCCGTGAGGTTATTGCCTCGGATGTGAAATACTCGATCGAGCGCGCGGTCAATCCGAAGACGCAAGGCCCGGGTGCGGGTTTCTTTGGATCCATCAAGGGTTATGAGGACGTGTCCGGCGGCAGGTCCACAACGCTCGAAGGCATCGAAACGCCGGATGATGCAACCGTCATCTTCCATCTTTCGCGCCCAGACGCGACGTTCCTGCATGTGCTTGCCATCAACTTTGCTTCGGTCGTTCCGCACGAGGCCGTTGAGGCGGCGGGCGGCGATTTCGGCAAGAAGCCTGTCGGCTCCGGCACCTTCATTCTGAAGGAGTGGACCATCGGCCAGAGGCTCGTGTTCGAGCGCAATCCCGATTACTTCGTCAAGGAAATGCCGCATATCGACAAGTTCACGGTCGAAGTCGGTCAGGAGCCGCTTGTCGCTCTGCTGCGTCTGCAGAAGGGCGAGGTCGATATTGCCGGTGATGGCATTCCTCCGGCGAAATTCCTTGAGATCAAGAATTCCCCCGATGGCGCCAAAATGATTGTTGATGGCGAACAGTTGCATACCGGCTATGTCACGCTTAACACCAGGATCAAACCCTTCGACAATGTGAAGGTGCGTCAGGCGGTGAATATGGCCGTCAACAAGGAGCGCATCACCCGTATTCTCAACGGTCGCGCCACCGCCGCCAACCAGCCCTTGCCACCGGCCATGCCGGGCTATGACAAGAGCTTCACCGGCTATGTCTATGATGTGGCCAAGGCCAAAGCGCTTCTGGCGGAAGCCGGTTTCCCCGATGGCTTCCAGACCGTGCTCTATTCCACCAACACCGATCCGCAGCCGCGTATTGCCCAGGCCATCCAGCAGGATCTGGCGGCCATTGGCGTCAAGGCGGAAGTGCGCGCGCTGGCCCAGTCCAACGTGATTGCCGCAGGCGGCACCGAAGGCGAAGCCCCGATGATCTGGTCCGGCGGCATGGCGTGGATTGCCGATTTCCCCGATCCATCAAACTTCTACGGACCAATCCTTGGTTGCGCCGGTGCTGTCAGCGGTGGCTGGAACTGGTCATGGTACTGCAATGCCGATCTCGACAGGCGCGCGGTTGCAGCGGACTCCATGTCCGATCCGGCGAAGACCATCGACCGCGCCGCCGCATGGGGCAAGATATTCACCGACATCATGGCGGATGCCCCGTGGATTCCTGTCATCAATGAACGTCGTGTGGTTGCCAAGGCGGCGCGTATGGGCGGCTCCGACAAGATCTATGTCGATCCGACCCGCGTCATCAATTACGATGCGATTTTTGTAAAACAATAACGCATTGCGCTGACATTTTCCCGGGGGAACATGCCCCCGGGACCTCATTCAATTTCCGGGAGATCTGACATGTGCATCGTTTGCACCCATACCATTCATCGTGCCAAACATCACTTCGGCTGGAGCCGTGATTTTGAACCGGCGCTGGTTGCCAAGGCTGGTGAGACCATTCATTTCGAATGTTTGGATTCCTCCGGCGGTCAGCTCGGCAAGGGTGCGACGGTGGAAATGCTTGGCACGCTGGATTTCGGCAAGATCAACCCGGTTACCGGCCCCGTCTATGTCGAAGGCGCCAAGCCCGGCGATGCGCTGAAAGTGACCATCCGCCGCTTTGTCCCATCAGGTGTAGGCTGGACGGCGAACATTCCAGGCTTCGGTCTCCTGGCCGATCAGTTCAAAGAGCCCGCCCTGCACATGTGGAATTATGATCCGATCAGCATGGCTCCGGCCTTGTATGGTCCGGGCGGGCGCGTGCCATTGAAACCTTTTGCCGGAACCATTGGCGTTGCCCCGGCAGAACCGGGCGTACATTCGATCGTTCCGCCGCGCCGTGTTGGCGGCAATCTTGATATCCGTGACCTGACATCAGGGGTCACGCTTTATCTCCCCGTTGAAGTCGACGGGGCGCTGTTTTCCATCGGCGATACGCACGCGGCGCAGGGTGATGGCGAGGTGTGCGGCACCGCCATCGAAAGCCAGATGGAAGCCGAAGCCACCATTGAACTTGTGAAAGACGCCCGGCTGAAAAGCCCGCGTTTCACCACCACCGGGCCGGTGACGCGCCATCTTGATGGCGCGGGTTACGAGGTGACGACAGGCATCGGACCGGACCTGATGACCGGCGCGCGCGAAGCACTGATGCGGATGATTGATCTGCTGGGGGAAGAACATGACATGAGCGCTGTCGATGCCTATCTGCTTTGCTCGGTCTGCGGCGATCTGCGCATCAGTGAAATCGTCGATGCGCCAAACTGGGTTGTATCATTCTACTTCCCCAGGATCGTGTTCGCGTGACAATGTCTGCCCCAACGCCTATTTTGACAGTCCGCAATCTCTGCGTCGATGCCCGCACGCCCGAAGGCCGGCAGCGGGTACTCCACGATGTCAGCTTTGATCTGATATCAGGCGAAACATTGTGCATTGCCGGGGAATCGGGGTCAGGCAAATCCGTCACTTCGCTTTCTATCATGGGACTGTTGCCGAAGGCCTCGTTGCAGGTTGCATCCGGTACTATCAGGCTGGGCGAGAAGGATCTGGTGGCTTTGTCCAATCGCGCCATGCGCAGCGTGCGCGGCGGTGATATTGCCATGGTGTTTCAGGAGCCAATGACCTCGCTCAATCCGGTCATGTCCATCGGCGCGCAGTTGACCGAAGCGATCCGTGAGCACCAGGGTCCGGAAGGCGGTGCGGCGGAGACAATCGCCCGCCAGATGCTGGATGCGGTACATATCACTGAACCGGTCCGCCGTCTGACGCAATATCCACATGAACTCTCCGGCGGGATGCGCCAGCGCGTTATGATTGCTATGGCGCTGTCCTGCCGTCCGAAAGTGCTGATCGCTGACGAGCCAACCACGGCGCTCGATGTGACCGTACAGGCGCAAATCCTCAAACTGATGCGTGAGCTGAAACAGGAATTCGGCGCGTCGATCATCCTCATCACCCACGATATGGGCGTGGTCGCGCAAATGGCCGACCGTGTCGCCGTCATGCAGAACGGCCGCATCATTGAGCAGGGCGACGCCCTGTCCATATTTGAAAATCCCAAACAGCCTTACACGCAGGAATTGCTCGCCGCCGTGCCGCGTCTGGGTGCCCATGCTGGCAACGACGCGCCGCCGCGCGTCAGTGCAATCACCGCACCAAGCGTTTCCGTATCGCCTGCGCCAATCCTGCAGGTGCGTAATCTCGATGTAACCTATGGCAGTCCGGTGCGCAGGCTGTTCAGGGGTATGCTGCCGGCCGCCGCCGTCAGCGAGGTCTCGTTTGAACTGCGCCCCGGCGAAACGCTGGGGCTCGTCGGTGAAAGTGGTTCCGGCAAATCAACCACCGGCAAGGCGGTACTGGGCCTTATACCCTTTACCGGCCACGTGGTAATTGACGGACAGAATATTGCGGGCCTGAGCGCCCGCCAGATGCGGCCGGTTCGCCGTTCGGCACAAATGATTTTTCAGGATCCCTATGCCTCGCTCGATCCGCGCATGGCAGTGGGCGCGGCCATTGCCGAGCCGCTTGTTATCCATGGGCTTGGCGACAGGAGCGAGCGTGACGACCGGGTTGCCGAATTACTGCGGCATGTCGGTCTCCAGCCGGATGCGGCGACGCGCTATCCGCACGAATTCTCTGGCGGTCAGCGCCAGCGCATCTGCATTGCCCGTGCGCTCGCTTTGCAGCCCAAACTGATAGTGGCGGATGAAAGTGTGGCGGCGCTCGACGTGTCGGTGCGCGCGCGTGTTCTCGATCTGATGCTCGAATTGCAGGAGACGATGGGCCTCGCCTATCTCTTCATCTCGCACGACATGGCCGTGGTCGAGCGCATGTCGCACAATGTTGCGGTCATGCGCGGTGGCCGCATCGTCGAGATGGGGACACGGCGTGCCGTGTTTGAAAATCCGCAGGATGATTATACGAAAGCGCTCATGGCAGCAGTGCCGATCCCGGATCCCCGGGCCCGGCACATCGCCTGATCAGACGCATTCCAGCACCTGCCGTACGTTTGGCGGAGATGGAGCTCTCTGATCTATTCGGCATGTAAGCCCCTTAATCCACGGGAAGATGACGATATCTTCGTTAGCAATCATAGTTTGCGACAGATCCCTGTGACGTGGGTAACGAAGTTTACCTGTCATCCGCGTTATAAGATCCGAACGAAAGCCGAGTCTGCTGAAGCTATGTGTTTGAATCAGGTACTAGGTCTCGCCAATTGAAATTTTCTGTAAAACCCAGAACTTCTCTTATTTTTCGGTTGGATAGAGGCGCTTCAAACTCACCCAGATCACGGCGCAGCGGTGTGTTAGGGCAATATTTTTGAAGAAACTCGCGTGTCGGAAGCAACGCCGTAATTGTGTCGTTAACAGCGTTAAATACCTGAAAGCCCAAACCGTTTTTGCGTATCGCCAAATCGACAATCTGACCAAGATCACGAGCGTCAATATAGCTCCAAGCATTTCGTTTGCGCGACATAGGCTTGGCTAAAAAAGCCGGAAACAGATTATATTCATGAGGTTCGATGACATTGCCTATCCGGAGCGCATAGATATCTGCAGCGTAACGCGTGGCAAAAGCTCGTGCGGTGTTTTCATTGACGAGTTTCGAGAGACCATAGCTGTCCATGGGATCAACGTCGTAGTCTTCCTCAAGTGGGAAATGGTGAAAATCTTTGTCCCCTTCGGCAAAACACACGCCATAGGTCGTCTCGCTCGACGCGATAATGATCTTCTTTATGCCAAGCTTAACAGCCGCTTCAATAACGTTATACGTTCCTATGGTGTTAATCTGAAAAGTCTCGTTATCCGGCTTGATCAGGACACGCGGTACAGCGGCAAAGTGAACGACTGCGTCGATTGGCGCTGGACCTTTGCCACTTTCAAAGTCCTTGAACGCGAAATGGCTGGATAAGGCGTTAAACATCTGCCCGCTATCGGTGATATCCGCAAAGAGCGTATTCACGCCGGGTTGGTCCAATGGCGTCAGGTCCACGTTCAAGATATCGTAGCCCTTGTCGGCTAGATACTTCACGACATGACGTCCCGCTTTTCCGGTGCCGCCTGTAAAAATAATCCGCTTATTCATACCTTATATTCCTTATTGATTTTGCCGGAACTTACGCAGCCTATCGAACAGTACTGCCACCAAGATGGCTCCTCCTATGAAGCAACCCTGCCAGAATACATTGATACCGAGCAAGCCGAGGCTGTTGCGAATGAGAGGCTGTTGCGAATGATTTCAATCAACGCTGAGCCGACCAATGCACCGAATGCGGTTCCTACACCTCCCGCCAAGTCAGACCGTGAAACCGTTGTTATCATCTGATCATTTTCATCACTTGCATATTTGTACAGGGCGGCCTTCTTCTGAGTTGGAAGAACAGCAGGCAAGGAAGAAGCCCAAGAAGAGCAAAGTAGGCGACGAGGCAAATCCAGTTGAGAGTATCATCTTTGGCATAATGAACTAACGATAGGGCATCCGAGATAAATACGACGCCTGGCAGCAATGCGGGAATAGCAAGGACTATCGCCGTAATCTTGAGAAACCGATGCGAGGGAAATACAAACAGAAGTGCAATAGCGACGCAGGCAAATGCCAGAGCCGGTAGGCCAAAGAGTATAGCGCATATGCCGTCCAAGTTAATTCGGATATCTGACACCTCTGGCTATCCTTTGATCTTGCGTTCCTTGGAGTTGGTTACACGGGCGCGCGACAAAAACACCGCTCATGGCCCCTGTTAGGGAGAGGGAGAATTGAGATTCAGTTCGGACCGATTGAGCCAGCCTCTGACAGGATTTTCTCCGCCGAAATAGGCGACCTCCAGCCAGTCCTCCTTTCGCGACAGGATGACGACAGGATCGTACTGCACAACGAAGGGAGCGCGGCCAGGCTTCGCGTTAGGTTTAGAACGAAGAATCGCCTTCTTCACAGAGATCATTCCCACTCCCACCCAGCCGTTGCCTTCGGAAACCTTGCTCAACTCGAAGGGTTTTGTGACCATGTCTCCGGACGTCATCGCACATCCGGCCTGGTCTTGATCCAGTTTGAGCGAAGCGGTGCCGCGGCTAAACGTAAGGGTGCCATGGATCACATCTTTATCACCTGGCGCCCAGGTCACGATAGCGGCGTGATCATCAATAAGGCTGCCCTTCAGCATAAAGATGCAACTGAACTGCGGCGCATCATCAGTGCCGTTGCCAGTCCTGTATTCCCGAAAGGCGCCCGTCACCTGTTCGCCAACCACCGAGACGGCGAGGTTGTCGTACTGACCGGAAAGCTCTTCCGGCGCATCGCCGGCGTAACTCATATAAGGGAAAAGAATTGTCAATACTGCCAACCCCAAACAATAGCGTGTCATACGTCGCACCATAAACTGGATAGCCCCGAGTTTGTTAAACACCTTGCGTTTTCGGCATAAATCCCGTGCGAAGTGCATGGGCCCAACTGGGTTGGCCTGCTCGTTCGGCCTGTTGAGCTGCGGACTCCCAGTCATAAGTAACGGCAAAAAATTCGAAATTTATGGCGCCATCGCCGTCGATCTCGACCCTGCCATAGCGTGCATGGGGCGAGCCCTGTTGCGAAACATGCATTGGTTCGGTGTCGTCGAAGTATGCGGGCTCACCGACGCTTCCGGGATTGAAAATCACCCGGCCGTCTGGAAGACGCAACAGCTCGGGGCGATGGCTGTGACCGCACAGCAGCAACCGGAAGGCAGGATCAAGCTTGTGGAGCCTTTTCTCAATTGCTTCCAACGCTGCTGGTACGAGATGACCATCAACGATGGCATCTGCAAGATAGCGCTCGTCATGATCGGGCCTGGCGTGGAAGGCGAGCACTGACGGCGCAATTTCCAACTGTAGGGGAAGGGTCGCTAGCTTGTCTCGTTGGGCAGGTGTCAGTCGTTCACGAGCGTATCGATCAGACGGCCACATTTCGTCTGTCCCGTCCTCGGCAACGCGGCGATCATGATTACCACGCACGGTGGGTGCGGCAATCTCCTCGAGACGTTCAAAGGTTTCACGCGGCCAGAGAGGACCGGAAACGCAGTCGCCGAGATTGACGATGAGGTCTGCTCCACCACGCAGCTCTAGATCATTCAGAACTGCGTCGAGCGCCATGACGTTTCCATGGATGTCTGCGATGACTGCTATTTTCACTGACTGCTCCTATTGTCGCTGAACGGTTAACAGGTGGCAGCAGAAATGTCATGTGGCTCGGCTCATGCAGTTAGTAAAGTGTCCTCGTGTATTCACTTTCCAGATCGTCATCTATTTTGTGCATCTCGTCCTCATCGCTCGGCGCGCCAGGCGTTTCATCCAGAATGATCTTTACAAGTGATGGCATCTCTGTGCGATCCTGAAAATGATCCGGGTTCCATAAATGAAACGCCGAAATGCCTTTGCACAGTGCATGAAGACCTCGTCCACTACGACGACAACAGCGAGTTTGGGTGCACGACCATTTACACTGATGCTTTGTTCAAAGTGTGCCGGGTGACAGCATACCGTTTCTAACATGTTTGCGCTGCGGGTTATAAAACATCTCGATACAGTCGAACACGTCCTGCCATGTTTCGTCTCGTGTTCTGTATGTTATGCGGCGAATGCGTTCTCGTTTCAACAGATTGAAAAAGCTCTCCGCGACAGCATTGTCGTGACAGTTGCCCCGGCGGCCAGCTTTGGAATAACAAATGTTCCCGTAGAACTGCCTTCCTCCGCAAACCAGGCAATTGGTCATCTACCGCACGAAATGGATATGTGGGTTTGAATGATATGGCGAGCTTTCAACCCTGGCATCGACCGAGAACACCTCGCGCAGCAATGCCTGTGTGATGACGTCCTCCGGCGATCCTGACGCTACGATTCTACCTGATTGCATAACGATCAACTCGTCGCAGAACATCGCCGCGTGATTGAGGTCGTGGAGCGCAATAATACTCGTGATCGGCAACGCAGAAACAAACCGCAGCAGATTGATCTGGTGATGAATGTCGAGATGGTTGGTCGGCTCATCGAGGATTAGTTCCGCAGGCGATTGCGCCAATGCGCGCGCAAGGTGGGTCCGCTGCTTTTCGCCACCGGAAAGACTTTGCCAGTGGTCATTTCGCTTCGCTGTCATCTCGGTCCGCTCGAGAGCATATGTTACGGCTGCATCGTCCGCAGTCGACCAGCCGGAAAACATGGAACGGTGCGGAAAGCGGCCGAGCTTGACTACGTCAATGACCTTCAGGCTGGCATTTGTGGTTGCGTGCTGCTCGATGAAGGCTACGCGCTGAGCCATCGACCGTCGTCCGATCTGAGCGATGTTCTTTCCATCGAGCGTGATCCGCCCGGATGTCGGCTTTTTCAGACCAGCAAGCAGTCGCAACAACGACGTCTTGCCGGAGCCGTTTGGTCCCAGCAAGCCAATCATTTTTCCCTGCTGGGCAGTGAAGGACAAGCCATCTATGATGGTCTTCGAGTCGATCTTCCAGACGAGATTGTCAGCTTTGATACTCATGACGCACGCCGGAACCGGTAAAGGATAATTGCAAAGAACGGCACGCCGACCAGCGCAGTTACGACGCCGATGGGAAGAACCTGCTGAGGGATAAGAACCCGTGAGGCTATGTCTGCGGCGACCATGAAAATGGCGCCGACGATCGCGCAGGCAGGCATCAGTCGCATATGCAAGGGACCGACGACAAAGCGCGCCGCATGCGGAACCACCAGCCCGACGAACCCGATCGTTCCGACCATGCTGACGATCGTAGCCGTCATGACAGCTGTGACGCCGAACAGCAAAAGTCGTGCACGGCTCACATTAACACCAAGTGATGCGGCGGCTTCGTCACCGAATACAAACGCATCCAGCACGCGAGCATAGAAGAGGCACACGATCAGCCCGATGCCCACAACGACGGAGACGAGCGCAAATTCTGGCCATCGGACCGCCCCAAAGCTGCCCAGCAGCCAGAACATCACGTCACGCGCCTGCTGTGCATTTCCTGATGTGGTGACGATGTAAGATGTGGCGGCATTGAACAGTTGCGAGGCGGCGACCCCTGCGAGAATGGTCTGGTCCGCACCGCCTCGCGCGCCATTGGACAGCAGGGCCACGAAGAAAAAGGCGGCAAAAGCGCCAATGAATGCACCCGCAGAAAGTGAGATCGACCCGGCACCGAGGCCCAGGATGATCACGGCGACGGTCCCAGTCGAGGCACCGGCGGAGATGCCGAGAACGTAGGGCTCCGCCAGCGGATTACGGAGCAAAGATTGCAGGATGGCGCCCGAGAGCGCCAAGCCTGCCCCGCAGAAGACAGCGACCAGAGCACGGCTGAGGCGGTAATCCCAAATGATCGTTTCGTGGATCCGGTTCACGTCGACATTCGTCCAACCCAGCCGGTTGGTAATGGCGGCGTAAGTCGAGCTGAGCGGGATCGGCATGTCACCAATCCCGACGCTGACACCGACGATCAGCGATATGCCAACAGCAGAAGCGACCAAGATGGCGATTAGCACAGCGAAACGGCTGTAAAGCCGCACGCTGCCACCTTTGACTGCGGTAACGCTCACTGGCGCAGACCAAGCGCTTTAAGCTGCTCGGCAATACGTTCTGCGCCAAATATTGTCTGGATTGTCGGGTTCATGGCCTGACCCTCCATGATTACGATGGCATTGTTTTTGACAGCTGGCATCTGGCTCGCGGCAGAGTCGCTTTTCAGAAACTTGATCTTTGCTTCTGCCTTGTCGAGCTCCCAGCGATTACGGTCGACTTTGGCAACGACGATGACGTCAGGGTTCGTAGCAATGATACTTTCCCAACCAAGTGCCGGAGAATCTGCCTCGGATGTGATCGCGTTCGTTCCTCCAAGCACATCGGCAATAAAGCCGGACGGAGTGTTCTTTCCAGCAAGGTAGGCGTCCGCAGCAGGCGAGGGACTTGAGAACCAGAATACGAAGGAGAGCTTCTTGCCATCCTTTGGCACGCCGGCGCGCAGGGCAGCCTCGCGCTCCTTCAGGTCCTCGATTAGCGCCTGTCCGCGGCCGCTCACATCGAAGATCTGAGAAAGTTCTGCGATCTCCTGGTAGAGTGTCGTCATATTCCAGAGCTGGGCGCGATTGCCATAGCCGAACTTGTCCTTGGCAACGCCTTCAGCAACACAAGCGCTCGGTGACAGATAGGCCGGGATGCCAAGCTTCTCGAAATCTTCACGTTTTGCGACTTTACTCGATGGCCCCATGAGACTCGGGAGGGCAGCCGCCACGAAGTCGGGCTGCTGTGCAAGCACGGACTCGAACGTTGGAAACTCGATGGAAAGCAGCTTGACCTTTGCATAAGCCTCCGCGAGCTGTGGAAGGGGTTTGTTCGGCCAGAAGGCGGTTCCCACCATTTTGTCTTCCAGGCCGAGCATCAACATGATTTCAGCGCTGCCCTGGCCCAGACCAACAGCGCGCTCAGGTGCCTCTGCGAACGTTACCTTTACTCCGCAGTTTTCGACAGTCAGCGGATAGGCCGTGGCAGCCGCGGATGCGGAGCAGGTTGGTGAGATAGACAGAGCGCAAAGACCCGCGAACGCTAGTAACTTTCTCATTGCTGATGCCCTCTTTCTCGTCAACGCTGACTGTTGAGCCGGTAGTTCTCCTCGGTCGTTTAGCTACGTCCAGGTGTAAAAACAAGAGAAAATTACTCATGTTTATGTGTTTTTGTCAGCGTTTATTGTCCAGTTGGACTACGCTTGCGTACCACAGGCGCGGTCTCGTGATTTCGCGCCGCTTTTGACACGCCAGCCTTTCAAGGATAGTGCAGCATCAGTAGTGTCCGAGAATATGGACGACTTTTGTTATCCCATTGTTCCGATCCGGCCCCACGTGCGCACCAAAGCGATCTCTACAAACAAAGTGGGCTGCAGCGACAACGAATTATATCGGGCCATATTCGGTTCGGATTGGCTCGACTGATTCAATTTGATGATGAATGGCGGGTTGGTCGCGCGCAGCTCCATAAAGCCCGTTGCGTAACTTTCAGCATAGGCACGTAATTCTCATTTCCAGCTCGTGTAATCACCAGCAACGCAGCCAAACGGAGCGCGATCCTGACCGAAGCGCTTCTTCAGCTGCTCACAACCCCACTTGTTCAGCGGCGCGGGCATGAGGTTGTTGATGTCCATGCCAGGCGACTGAAACTGGGTCGTAGAATACGTTACATACCAGAGCCAGAAGCCAAATACGCCCACGACGATTAAAAGCAACACGCCGAAAAAGCTTCGGAGACGCTTCCAGATCGAGACCGTCTTTTTCGGTTCGTCGACCAGAAGCGGGATATTCTGATCGCCCTCATACTGATAGGCGAATGGTGCAAGAGCTGCTGCACGCTCGTCTTCGGTCAGATTGATGCGCTGCAGGCTATTGTCCAGAAGCACGGGTAGTGCGGTATTGCCGTGCCTGACAGCCAGTCCAACGGCCTTGCCATTGACCTGTCCGACAATCAGAGGCTCCTGTCCGTCCTTCATCCGCGTGTACGCCGATCGGCCGGTCTTATCATTGGCAATCTTGTCATTGTACGTGATTGAAAGGACGCTGCGTCTGCGATCAAATGCCGTGATTTCTACGGGGACAGGCTGCAACTTGGCTGGCTGGCGCAGCTGGCGATTGACACGCCAAATGCGCAGGCCGAAAAACATCATTGCCAAGCTCATGCCACCAAGTAGAACGACAAACACGCTGAGCGTCACGATCCGGTTCCAGAGCATATCCAGACCGAGGCTCATCGTCGCCAGCTCCGGATGGTCGGCAGAGATCACCAGGCCCGTCTCATAATCGCCGGTGTGAAAATCGATGAACATAATTTCGACCGAGGTATCGTAGTTCTGTCCTTTGTAAGCATACACAAGACGAGCCTCGCAGTCTGTGAAGATGGCTCTGCGCGTCGTGCAATGCCCGTTCTGCACTTCACCGTTTTCGAGCGTCAAAGGATTTTGGCTGATCTGGAAATCACGGATCACCCCCGGTGCTTCCCAGATGAACAGGAACACGGTGATTGCCAGGATAATGGGGGTCGCCCAGAAATAGGCGTTCGGTGTAGAGATCACATATGGCGCCAAAGAGAGCTGGCGATTGGGAAGGACAAGAGAAGGCGGCGACATGGAATCTCTCACATTTGATAGTAGATGACGCTATCGAAGCTTCAAACGGCGTGCGAAGACTTGACGGTATAATATGGTGGAAGCTTTGCAACATTAACTTCTGGAAGAAGTATAAGGAACTGTGGAGCGTCTGCCCCAGATTGTGAGTGGTGGTTTCCATAACGAATTGCAGATCTTTGCAATTTCACATTGACCCGCCAACTCCTTGCGTAGCTTATTCAAATCTTCGCTCCATCCCCGGTAGGTATGGTCAATCGCAGTTGAAATAGTGGATCAATTGGCTCCAATGAACGACACCTTCGCCGCTTCAACCAAACCCAACTACACGCTGGCCGATTTTCTCAGCACCTATCGCTATTGGGCGTTGTTTTTTTCTTCGCTTTTTGCAGCTGCAGGCGTGCAAGGTCTGATGTCAGTCTTTCCTCTGATTGCGCAAAATGCTGCGAGCACGCCGCAAACTGTAGCTGTCTTCTATCTCGGGTCGACTGTCGGATGGGTTGTTGGCGCCTTCGTGGCGTTTATCATAGCGGCGCGCAATGGCTGGGCTGCACTGATTTCGTCCACTCTCGTCTGCGGCGTTGTTACTGTCGGTTTTCTGGCGGTGCCGTGGGCGTGGGGATCACTCGTGTTTCTGTTTCTGTTCGGAGTGGCAGTCGGAACAGTTCGGGCTGTTTTCCCTCTTGCGATCGCGATATTGCTGGTAAGTGGGCGGCCGGGCAAAATCGACTTCGCCTGCGCCCTTACGCTGATGTCGACGACAATATTGATATCAGCCCTTGCCCCAATGGGCGCGGCCATGTTGTTCGTCTTCGATCAAAGCGGTTTATCTGTCATCTGGAGTTTTCCGGTCTGCCTATTGCTTGCAATACTGGTTCTACTGCCAGCTCGACACTTCGACTTCGACGAGGCTCCCCGCCAACGCCACAAGCCGTTACCGCAGCATGAGCGATCACCTGTTGTCGTCGCTATTATCTTTTTAATGCTGCCGATACTGCTCTTTCTGATCGGTCTCGGCACCCATTTCTTTCAGGTTAATGTATTCGACAATGTTTTCTTCCTCGTCCCACTGGTGTGCGCCGCAGCCGGCGCTATCATCTATTTTGCTTATTGGGTTCACCATATCCATGGAGAATTGGCGGGAGCGGCGGCCTCTCAACGGCTGCTCACGCCCCTTGGTGCTACACTGATCGCTATCTTTGTGCCGCTTGGATTGCCGGTCCTGGTTATGACCCTTGGTGACCTTCTCAATGATCGCGTACGTGACAGGGGGAAGGGGGCTTTGATCTCGATCACCTGGCTAGCTGTCTGGAGCGTCCTTCTGCCACCCCTTGCCATGGCCATGATACAGAATGGGGCAAACAAGAGCTATGCCACCGCCTAGATCCAAAACGTGATGACGGTCCTAGAAAGTAAAGAGGCAGGGTGCAGTTTGGGGAATAGCACGCATTTATCTTGAAATGATGCGAGCAGCCCGGTCGGCGAGCGCCGCCCGAAACGGAATTGTCACGGCTTTTTCAGAGCCGATCCGCCGATCACCTGCGCGAAGATCTTTTCGCCCAGCTTGGGCTATTCATAACAGAGAAAATCAAGTGTGGCCGAAGCCGTTGCGGAAACGGCGCCGGCTGTCGTGAGGTTTGCTTTGAGAGCTACCTGCATGCATCCAACGTCGGATAGCCAGAAACCGATATAGACCGGTGTGTTGTCGGCAGCGGTGGAAGGTACGGTCACGGTACTGTCCAGTAATTTGCGCAACTTGACCCGCGCGTTGGCGGTTGTTTTGTTGGTCGACGTTTCCTTCGCCACCAGCCGCAGCTTGGTATTTGTTGGAAGAGCAGGTGTGGTATTGATGCGTACGATCACAATGGCCGAAGACGATGCATTCTCGCCGATAATTACGTTGCCAAGGCCTGGCGCGTCTGGCGCCAGCACGTCTTCGGAGAAGAAACCTGTCCGGCTGTGAAACAGTCGTGCCTCAATCTTCAGGGCCGGCTTTACGTCCTGCGCAAAAGCAGGCGGCGCGGCAAAGACAACAAAGGTGAAAAAGCAATACATTACGCTTCTCAAGGCCACTCCCTTGGTTTCCGCTATGCTATTGGCTTTCGCAAGGAACCAGACAAATGGCCCCGTGTCTATGCACACCACGTGGCGCATTAAGCTTGATGGCGGGAAAGCGAAAGGCCGAGTTCCATAAATCCCCTTGCGTGAATTTTGGTCTGGTGAAGTCTTCACATGGACCGGTTGTGCCGCAAACAGATTGCTGTTCAATTGTGATCATGGCGGTTTACATTGCTGGCAGTCATGTGCCCGTTAAGACGACGCTCCGACGGAGAGGATCGAGGTCCTTGCGTCAGCTTCTTGATTTGAATAGCCCCGTCTATGCCAAGCTCCCTAAAGGGGGTGTTTTTTAATCAATGAGGCTCCTGGCCCTGATGCCGGCCACGACTTCACTGGCGATCTGCTTAAGCTCTTCCCGGGAGGCGCCGTCGCGTGCCTGGACTGAAAGACCTTGCAGGATGGTGACGAGGTAACGGGACAGGGACGCGGCGCCATCCTGATCCAGCCACGGTTCGAGTTTGAGCGTAATTGTGTCCCGCATCAAACCTCGGCGTTGCGCCAGTTCCCGGGCAAGTTCGGCGTGGTCGCCGCCGCATTGGATCATGCCACTCGAAATCATGCAGCCGCGTTCATTGCCAGGCTCTGTGACGGCATTGATGGCGCTATCGAGGAGGGCTTCTACGGCTTCGTAAAGACTGGTGGTCTGACCGAGATTGTTCAATGCTTTCGGCAGACCGGAATATCGATCGAGCGCCTCACGGTAGAGACCAGCCTTGCTGCCGAACGCCGCATAGAGGCTCGGCGGCGCGATGCCGATCGCCGCCGTCAGATCGTTCAACGAGACACCCTCATAACCATGGCGCCAGAACAGGCGCATGGCGGTATCGACCGCGTGGTCCCTATCGAAGGTCCGCGGCCCGCCCCGCCGTTTCTTCACGAGCTTATCCATAGCGATCACTAAAGACAACTTGACAGCATAAAGCAAGCATTTATCTTGTAGCGATCACTAAACATAAGGATGAGTGTTGTGAATAATCGGATGTTGATGATGCAAAGTGAAGAGCTACCGGCAGGACCAGCCGCCAGGCGTACCAGCCTCGCCTTGATGACGTGCGCGTTATGGTTGGTCCTGATGATGATTATGTCCTCGGTCGCGATGGCGGGGCAGAAGGACTATATTGTGAAGTCGCCGGATGGTGTCGACATCGCGGTTCGGGAAGCGGGTAATCCATCCGGGCGTCCCATTGTCTTCATTCACGGATTACTCGGGAGCCATCTCGACTGGGAGAGCCAGTTGAACAGCCCCGACCTTTTGCGTTATCGCCTGATCACATTCGATCTTCGCGGCCATGGACTTTCGGGCAAGCCACAGGATGCGCAGGCCTATGTCGACGGACGCCGCTGGGCTGATGATCTGCGCGCCGTGCTTGAGGAGACGAAGGCGAAAAATCCGGTTCTTGTCGGTTGGTCGTTGGGCGCAGTAGTCGTTTCCAACTATCTTGCAGCTTACGGCGATCACGGGATCGGAGGGGTGGTTTATGTGGGCGGCGTCATCGAACTGAAAGCCGAGCTTTTAAAGCCGCATCCCGAAGTCTATGAAGGTCTTGCCTCGGACGACCTGAAGGTCCACCTCGACGCAATGCGTGACTTTCTGGCGCTGTGTTTTGCAACGCAGCCGGATCGAGCGCTCTTCGAGCGGCTGTTATCCAATGCGGCTATGGCATCATGGACCATGACTCGAACGGTGCCTTCCATGACGGTCTTTGCGGCGGAAGGGTTGCCCAAGGTCAAGGCTCCAGTGCTGATGCTTTACGGCGAAAAGGATGCCTTGGTTATGGCGCGCCCGAGCCTTGAGCGGGCGAGGGCACTCAACCCGGCAGTTCGCTCGCAGATCTATGCCGATTCCGGACATGCTCCGTTTCTGGAGGAAGCGGAGCGCTTCAATCGCGACCTGGCCAACTTTAGCGAAACTATTTCAACGCACTGATGATGATGGTGAGAGTGGGCTGGCGGATCGATAACCCGCCGGCCTGCTTCTGTTCTTCGTCCGTGCTCTGAACCTCAAAGGTGCGTGGCGCGGAAGCTACCGCTTGACCGCTTTGGGGCCGTGAACAGACGGTCAGCTTTCTGAGCGGTACGGGCAAGAGCGGACCGTCGAGCGCATTGACATTCGTTAGAGATCCATATTTATACGATGTATAATTATGGAGACGAAGATGGTCACCGGACACGTATTTATCGCAACAAGCCTTGATGGGTTTATCGCCCGCGAAAGTGGCGACATCGATTGGTTGCTAAAGCACGACCAAACTGGCGAAGATCATGGCTATGATGATTTCATAAGCGATATCGACGTTATCGTAATGGGGCGAGGCACTTATGAGGCGGTCCGAGGCATGGGAGACTGGTTCTATACCCGCCCGGTCCTCGTTTTGTCGGCGCAGCTTGCACGACAGGCAGTGCCTTCCGAGCTGAAAGGAAAAGTACGCTTTTCGGCAGAGTCACCTGAACAAGCGATGGCGATGCTTCAATCCGAGGGCGCACGACACGCCTATGTGGATGGAGGACGCATCATTCAATCTTTCCTCGCGCTCGACATGATCCGCGATATGGTGATCACGAGGGTGCCGATCTTGCTCGGTTGTGGCCGGCCTCTTTTTGGCAAAGGTCAGCGTGATGTGGCGCTTGCGCACAAGGGCACAAGGTCTTTCCCTTCCGGATTGGTCCAATCTCATTATGAAGTCATGATATGACACCAAGGGGGCGAGGTCGGCCACCGGCCGGCGGAAAGACCGTTTTGCCGGAGAGCATTCTTTCCGAGGCTTTGAGCATCCTCAAAGTCGACGGCCTCGACGGCTTGAGCATGCGCGCATTGGCAGCACGTGTGGGCATCAATCCGATGACGATCTATCACCACTTCAAGGATCGGGATGGGCTGATCAAGTCACTAGCGGAGTGGGTATATGCGGACGTCGCCGCACCTGAAACGGGTGATGCACATGCACGCGCCCGCAGTCTCCTCACAGCCTACTACACCAAGGTAGTGCTCTACCCCGCTCTGACCTTGGCGATCTTTGCCCAACCAGCCGTTTTTCCTGATCATGCCAAGAGGATAACCCGTGAGTTGATGAGCTACTTGAGCGAACGCAATCACTCCTCACAGCGCTCGTTACGTTGGACGCATATCCTTGTTGACTACACTCATGGTGCCGCTCTCGCTGTCGCTACCCAGGATGCAAGCATAGGGCGGCCCCCACAGGGAGCAATGCTGGATGATTTTGAAAGCGGACTTGACGAGCTACTGGAAGCGTTCAGGCGTTCTTCTGATCACCCGAGCGTCTAGATCAAGTTTTCGTCCGCATCCCCAGTGGGTCAGTTCGTGCCGGAAATGAAAAGGCAGTCTTTAATTTACATGTCAAATTGAAGTATCGACGTTATCTTTCCCCAACGCCAAGGCTATTTCATTTGGCATTTGAGCTAGACTGGCGGTAGCCTTGTCGCGCCAGGAAGCTCCTCGCTCACAAAGCTCCTGCCACAAATCTTTCAGATCGTCTGGACGTTGAATGGCCAGCACGCCGATTAATGCCCGAGCCTGCTCCAGATCCTTTCGAGATTTTGCCGCACTTTGCTGATCATAGAGAACTACGCCAAGTCGCCACCAGCATGTGGCATGAAATAACACCCATGAAAATGGCATGAAAAATTACGCAAAGATCGAACTACGTCGACTACCAAGTTAAGGTTACAGTGCCAAGGAACCCTATCCCAACGCTGGCGGCGTACGAATAATCATTGATTCTCGGAAGTGGCGCGGCGTTGTGCCAGTTCGGTCTTTGAAAAGGTCGTAGAACCGGCTGCTTGAACCAAAACCACAGTCGAAGGCGATTTGCAAAACCGGATCTTCAGTATCGGTGAGCCGTTGCATTGCTCTGGCAAGTCGATAGCGCGTGAGATACTCGTTGACAGATATACCAAGAACGTCACCGAACGCCTTGTTGGCTGTGCTTGCATGTATGCCCGCGAGTTTGGCAAGATCGGGTACATTTACCGGATCTGAGTATCGCGAATTAATGAGATCTGTGAGAAGTTCCACGTGCCGAACCGCGTGGCTGGTCAGTGTCGATGCAGGCGCATATGCAGGAGATTTTTCAACCTCCAAATTATCCAGGATTAAACGCCTGATCCGTATCCCGATTTCATCCAAAATCAGTCTTTGGCGCGCAGTGCTACCCAAGCGCCATTCGGTTTCCCATCGCGGCAAAGCTTCAGCATCGCCGGCTACCCAATGGCCTTCCGCCAAAAACCCTCCCTGCATAATTGCTTGCCGCGCATCCTTGTCGATGGGCAGGGTAAGGAAATCGACTAGTGGAATATATATGCAAACAAGAGGAGCATTTGCGCTGACCGCAATCGTCTGGTGAGGGATAGCGGCCCAGAATAAAACAAGCCGTCCAGCTTGGACTTGTTCTTGTCTCCCGTTGAAGAGATACGTCATCTGGCCGTCCAGCAGCAGATTCAGTTCAATATGATCATGCCAGTGTGCGGTGGCCATAGTATCTGCCGTGTGGCGCTCAATCAGGAATTCTCCTCGTGAGACGGCCCAACCCTGGCGCTCTTGCAGATGTTTCATCTTCGCGCTCGAATCCCGGAATAAATAATGAGATTTCAGGAAGAAATTCTCGATTAGAAGAGTCATGAAGAAGCACGATCTGAAAGGAGATTGCAATGCCAAAGATTTGTCTGGTAGGCGCTGGCAGTACCGTTTTTGCACAGAACATTCTGGGAGATGTCTTGTCTTCCCGGAGCGGCGGTGACTATTTTATAAGTTTGTTCGACATCGACCCCGAGCGACTGAAGACTTCCGAGATTGTGGCCCGGCGGATATGCGAGTCGCTCCAGCTTGAAAATGTCAGGGTCGAAGCAACGCTCAATCGGCGTGAAGCACTACAAGGTTCGGACTTCGTGATCCTGATGATGCAGGTCGGTGGCTATAAGCCGGCCACAGTGACCGATTTTGAGATTCCGAAAAAATACGGCTTGAGGCAAACCATTGCCGACACACTGGGAATCGGTGGTATTTTTCGCGGGTTGCGGACGATACCTGTTCTTGAAGCGATATGCCGCGATATACAGGAGGTCTGTCCGCAGGCTATTCTTATGCAGTATGTCAATCCGATGGCTATCAATTGCTGGGCGATCAGCCAGTTGGCCCCGGAAATCCAGACCGTCGGATTGTGCCACAGTGTGCAGCATACCGCCGGTCACCTTGCGAGTCTCCTCGGCGAGAATATAGCCGATGTGAACTACGTTTCGGCCGGCATCAATCATGTGGCGTTCTTTTTGAAATACGAGAAAGTACACAGTGACGGGCGGGGGGAAGACCTTTACCCAAGATTGAAGGCGCTGTCTGCCGAAGGCCGCGTTCCCCCAGACGACCGTGTGCGGTTTGATGTCCTTAAACGGCTTGGGCATTTTGTAACGGAGTCCAGCGAACACTTCTCTGAGTACACTTCTTGGTACATCAAGGAGGGTAGGACTGATCTTATCAATCAACTGAACATTCCTTTGGATGAATACATACGCCGTTGCGAAGACCAGATAAGTGAGTGGCATGCGTTGCGCAAAGAGCTTGAAGGCGACAGGCCAATCGAGGTGTGTCGCAGCAACGAATATGCTGCTGGCATTATCCACGCGGCAGTAACCGGCGATTCCGCGTTGATTTACGGGAACGTTCCCAACAATGGTTTGATCGAGAATCTGCCTGATGAGTGTATCGTCGAAGTGCCCTGCCATGTCGACAGAAACGGGATCCAGCCCATCCGTATCGGGCGAATACCTTTGCAGCTGTCTGCGGTGATGAATTTGAGTGTTTCAGTTCAGCAGCTGACAGTTGAAGCCGCTTTGACAAAGAACCGTGAGCGCATTTACCAGGCTGCACTTCTCGATCCCCATACCTCTGCGGAACTGTCGCCCGACCAAATATGGAGTCTCGTTGATGATTTGATCGAACAACATGGCGATCTTCTACCCGAATATCACTGAGACGGTCGTCTTCGTAGCCACAAACCGAAGTGCATTTCCAAGATACGCGTCGTTACACCAACGGCGCGTATTTTCTATTTATGCGAAATCAAAAAGATCATAAAACGTCATAAAAATGATTGACTATGATTTTTTGAGATGCATATATGATTGATATTGGACATAAAACAATGGGGAGCGCGGGTTGTCTCAGGCATCAGGAGTCAAGGTGGATCGTCTCGACGCTATTCGCAGCCACCTTTACGCAAACGGCTTTTCCACGATCCAGGCCCTTGCCGATGCTCTCGGCGCATCGCTGGCCACTGTGCGAAGAGACTTGCAGATTCTTGAACAGGAAGGCGCAATCGATCGAGTCCATGGTGGCGCGCGTATTGCCGATGGTTCATCGGTAGAAGTCGCGTTTCAGGAACGGGAAAAACGCCATCTATCGGCTAAACGGGCGATTGCTACCGTAGCCTATGATCTGCTTCATCCTCGCAGCGCAATCTTTCTCGATGCAGGAACAACCGTGCTCCAGCTGGCGCGCCTCATTCGCATTAATCCAATGCCGCTCAGGATATTCACCAATGGCTTGACGGTTGCGCAGGAATTCCTGAACGTTCCGAATTTGGAAGTGGTTTTGCTCGGCGGACAGCTTCGAAGCGAAAACGCATCCATAGTCGGGCCGCAAGCTGAGGCAATGCTGGAAACAATATGGTTCGACCAGCTTTTTCTCGGTGTAAGCGCTGTTAGCCCGGACGGCACGATTTACAGCGTCGACAGTGCTGAGGCGAGCCTCAACCGGCGTATGCTCACTCGATCGGCCAATCGTTTCGTTCTCGCCGACTCCTCAAAGTTTGGAACGATGGCGACCTACAAGGTGGCCCCGTTGAATGCTGCAAAAGTAATTACCGATTCCGGGCTCTCGGACCAGTGGCGTGGAGAGCTTGCCGGCTTGGGCGTCGATGTCACAATTGCCGACCTGGGGACAAAAGAGTGAGTGACGAACTCATCCTTGGAATCGACGGGGGCGGAAGCAAAGTGTTGGTGGCCCTTGCGGACAAGAGTGGAAAGATCGTGCGGACTTCGCGCGGTCGCGGGGTTAATCCCATGGACAATCCGGATTGGCATCGTGAGTTAGAGCAGCAACTGCTGCCCTTTCGCGACGAGGCAGGATTGGCGGCAATAGCTGCAGCTCTTCCGGCTTATGGCGAGGTCACACATTTCTCAGAGCTGCAGCGCAGCGCGATAGAGAGCCTATTCCCAAACATTCGCCAGCAAGTCCTCAATGACGTCGATGCTGCGCACCTTGGCGCTTTCGCCGGACAACCGGGAATACTCATTCTTTCTGGCACGGGCTCAATGGCATGGGCCCGCAATGAGAAAGGTCAATATGCCCGCACGGGAGGGTGGGGTGACGTGATTGGTGACGAGGGCAGCAGCCACTGGATTGGTCAAAGGGCGTTAAACCTGGTCAGCCAAAGTCTGGACGGGCGCGCCCCCGCGACGACCCTGGCAGATACACTACTCGTTCACCTTGGCATTGACGCCGCCGATCCCATGAATGGCCTCGGGCGCTGGGTCAGTTCCTTGTCGAACCAACGGGCCGATATTGCGGCGATTTCGGTTCTCGTGGATCAGGCAGCTGAAGGCGGCGATGAAGGCGCGATCAAATTGATCGAGTTGGCCGCAGATGAACTTGCCAAGCATTATCGCGCGATTGCCGGGCATTGCGGTCCGGACGCATTATGGACCTATGCGGGCGGCACTTTTTTGAGCCGGATTCTGCTGGAAGCGCTCAAGCGCAAAATCGGGAAAACTCCGGCCTCGCCCAAGCTTCCTCCAATCGGTGGCGCCCTTCTGGTTGCTGCCAAACTTCTCGGCTGGCCTTTGGACGAGGGCTGGTTCGGACAAGTCGCGGCCAGTGCTGACAACGCTGCTGCGCATCTGGATAAAAACTGAGCATCAAAAACAATAAAGGATGGGAACATGCATAAGTTTATCTTGCCATTGCTCGCTTCAGTGGCCCTGGCAATTGCCTTGCCTGCTGCCGCAAAAGACCCCAAACCGCTCGCAGGTCAATCGATTACGGTATTGATGCCGTCGCCGCAGGGGCCGAATATCGCCGCCGATTTCGAAGCGGAAACTGGTATTCACGTCGATCTGCAAACGCTTTCCTGGGATGACATCCGTCCCAAACTGGTGACTGCCTTGGTGGCCGGGACTGCTCCGGCCGACGTTACTGAACTCGATTGGTCATGGACCGGCCAATTTAGCGCTGCTGGCTGGTTCCTACCACTGAATGATGCGATTGACGCCGATACCATGAAGGACATCGGTGTCGCGAAGATTTTCACCGTTGATGGAAAACTGCTGGGTGTTCCTTACACCAACGACTTCCGCGTCATGCTGGTAAACAAGAAGCATTTCGCTGATGCGGGTGTTGCGGAAATGCCGAAAAAACTTGACGATCTTGTCGCCGCGGCAAAGAAAATCAAGGAAAAAGGCATTGCTAAATATCCGATCGGTTTGCCGCTTTCAGCAACGGAAGGGGCATCGACAAGCTGGTATCTGCTGACCAAAGCGTTCGGAGGCGAACTTTTTGACAAGGACTTCAATCCTCTCTTTCTGTCACCGGATTCCGCTGGCTACAAGGCTCTCGCCTTCGAACTGATGCTTCTTAAGGAAGGCCTGGTTGATCCGGCGTCTACGGGCCTCAAGGATAGCCAGATCAACGAAAGCATGTTCTCGCAGGGCATCACAAGTATCATGATCTCTGGCGAGCCTGGCCGTTTGGGTCAGATGAATGACCCTAAGCAATCGAAAGTGGCCGGACTGGTCGAAGCTATTCTTGTTCCTACCGTGAGTGGGCAAACCCGCAGTTTTGGTCTTCCTGAAGCGCTGGCTATTCCTAATGTTTCGCAAAACAAGGAAGCGGCAATCGCCTTCGTCAAATGGTTCACGAGCAAAGACTACCAGAAGAAAAACGCGGTGAACGGGGCTCTGCCGACACGTACCTCGGCGCTGTCTGAGCTCAACGAGTCCGGAAAGCTGAACAGTGGCGATGCGCTTGTTGCACAATCCAAGACGGTTGAGCCACTCTTTCTGCAGGGCACACCACCTTGGTATCCGCAGTTTTCCAGCGGCGTTAATACAGCTATCAACAGCGCTGCCAAAGGGCAGATGACTGTGGACCAAGCCATGCAGGCAATCGCTGATGCAGCCAAGCAGGCGATGTCGCAATGACCGTATTTGCGACCAATGGTCCTGCGAGAAAACGTGGAGTCGGCCTCAATGCCGACGCCACGCTTGGTTTGCTGCTGGTATCGCCGATTATAATAACCATGGCCGCCCTGGTCTTCTATCCAATGGGAAGAACCGTGTGGGACAGTCTTCACAGGGTCAACCCCATGCAGGCCGGCGCACCATTCGTCGGGCTGGAGAACTACAGCCGCATGCTGTCCGACGGACAGCTCGGTGCGACCTGGACCAATACACTGATGTATGTCCTGCTGGCAGTCGTTGCGGAAACAGTGTTCGGCATACTCGCGGCGACGCTCATCAATCAGATCAAGGTCGGAAGGCAGTGGGTACTTGCCGCTGTAATCCTGCCCTGGGCTCTTCCTGGTGTTGTCAATTCGGTTATCTGGCTTTGGATTTATCAGCCCGGTGCGGGTTTGCTGAATGGGATACTCGTTGCAATCGGGCTCCCGTTTGAAAACCACGTCTGGTTCAACGACCGTACAAGCGCCATCATTGCAGTCACGGTGGTTCACGTCTGGCGCATGATGCCTTTGACAATCGTCATTGTTCTGGCGGCGATGCAAAGCATACCCGCGCATCTTTATGAGGCTGCGCGAATTGATGGGGCCACGCGCGTTCAAATGTTCGGTCTGGTCACTCTGCCGCTTATTCGCAGCGCAATTGCCGTAGCCATGACGAACGCAACGGTGAACGCTTTCAATCTTTTCGACGAGGCTTGGGTACTAGCGGGCGCCAGTCTCGAGACACGGCCGGTGCTCGTTCAGATTTACCTTGAGACGTTCCAGAACCTTCGTTTCTCATATGGCATGGCGCTCTCGGTGGTGATCACCCTCGTGTCTCTGCTCATTTCACTCGTCTATGTCCTTCGCGTTTATCGCAACACACGGTTTGACTGATGAAACCTACCATTCCCTATAGAATTTTGATTTGGACCGGCGTTGCCGTCCTGCTGATCTGGTCGCTCGGACCAATCTACTGGACCATCGCCAGCTCGGTCACGCCGACAGACGACTTCTCGGTTCGGCCGATACACTTCTTTCCTCAGCATTTCACATTGGATCACTACTCACGGCTGCTCGGCATCGACATCGCACGGATTGGTGGAGTGGAGGTTTTCAAGCAGTTTCGTGCGGCACTGGTGAACAGTATCGTGACATCAATTGCTGCCACATTCCTTTGCGTCGCTGTCTCGGCCCTTGGCGCTTACGCTTTTACCAGGCTCCAGTTTCCGGGACGTAAAGCGCTCTTCATTGCTGTTGTCGCGACATTGGCCATACCGGCTTATGCTGTCTTAATCCCGCTTTACCAGATCATGATCAAGCTACACCTCGTTGATACTTATGTCGGCGTTGCACTAATTTATGTTTCGGCCTTCCTGCCGTTGTCGCTGTGGCTGCTTAGAAGTGTGTTCGAAGCTCTTCCGATTGCACTGGAGGAAGCAGCGCAACTTGATGGAGCCGGCCGCCTTTATATCTTCTTCAACATTGTGCTTCCGCTGGCTGGACCTGGACTGACCGCCGCGGCGATCCTGACATTCCTCGGTGCATGGGGACAGTACCTCGTGCCGCTTATCTTTTCCCCGCAGGCGACGAAGCCTCTGACGGTTTTGATCCCGGAGTTCGTTACCAAGAACTTCATTGATTACGGCCTCATCACGGCAAGCGGCTCGATCGCGATCATTATTCCCGCACTCGTCGTCATTTTCCTCAACCGTTATCTCGTCAGCGGACTGCTGGCTGGTTCTGTCAAGTAATCGGAGACCACATGAACACGACCGAAAAGGTTATTTTTGAACAATTCCCGTACTGGGAACAAGCAATCGGCTCGAATTCAGCAACCGATAGGGCAGAACTACTGGTTTTTGTAGGATGCGGCACATCCTTCAATCTCGCACTCTCTCTTGCGGCTTATTCGAATATGGCCGGACACAAGGCAATTGCCGTCCCGGGTGCCGAATGGCAAAATCGGCCGCATGCTTTTTGGCCGGACTGGCGCAATACGCATGTCGTTGCGCTCTCCCGCAGCGGTGAAACGACAGAAACAGTAGCAGCGGCTAGAGCAAGCCGTGCGTCTGGTGCTTTCGTAACAGCCATAACCGTTGAGCCCGCAAGTTCGCTGGCAAAAAACTGTGATCGATTGATCGCGGCCGAGACCCACCCGGACGAAGGTATCGTGATGACGGTTTCGGCAAGTCTAATGGTTCTCCTGGGTCTGCAAATGATTGGACAGGAGATACCCTCTTCGACTGTCGATCATGCTGGCCGACTTGTGGGCGCTCTCGATGCGATACTTCCCGAGGTCATTGCGGGGCGTTCCCATTTCGTGTTTCTCGGCGGCGGTCCCCTGTTTGGCATCGCTTTGGAAGGTGCGCTCAAGCTCATGGAAATGAGCCAAATCATGACGCAGGCCTTCCATCCGCTTGAGTACCGCCATGGCCCAATAAGCTTGGTCGACAACAATACTGCTGTAGTGATGCTTTATAGCTCCGATCAAGAAGAAGCCGAAGCAAAGCTAGTCGATGAGCTGCGAGAGAAGGGGGCGATCGTTATCGGCATCGGTGGACCGGGCGACGTTGAACTCGCAGTAGATGTTGATCTCTCGCTTGCCGGTCTCGTTGTTCTTCCAGCGCTGCAGATCCTGGGTGAACGTGCGGCACAAGCCCGCCAGATCGATACCGTTTCACCGCGTCACCTGACCAAGGTTGTGAAACTCGCATGACGTCAATTGATGAGAACCGTCAGATCGCACTTCGAAAGCTTTTCGGTGCAAGAAATTTGCCTCTCCCCCGTGGTATCATGTCCGTTTGCTCGGCTCATCCCCTGGTTATTGAAGCTACATTGAGGCGTGCTGTTGTGGAAGGCCGAGCGGTTCTCATCGAAGCCACCTGCAATCAGGTTAATCAAGAAGGTGGCTATACCGGCATGAAACCAGCCGACTTTCGGCGATTCATCCACAGCATCGCAGCCAAGACCGGCTTTCCGGTAGAACGCATCATTCTTGGAGGAGACCATCTCGGTCCTAATCCATGGAAGAAGCTTCCGGCTGAAGAAGCGATGATACGTGCAGAGGCTATGGTCGCGGCCTACGTTGAGGCCGGGTTCGAGAAAATTCATCTCGATACCTCAATGGGATGTGCAGCCGAGCCACTAGCGCTGGCAGACGAATTGACCGCCTCCCGCGCTGCCCGCCTTGCTAAAATTGCTGAAGAAGCAGCGCTTCGTTCTGGCTTGCGGCCTCCGGTCTACATCATTGGGACGGAGGTTCCGCCTCCGGGGGGCGCGACCCATGTGCTGGAAGAACTGGAGCTTACAAAGGCGGAGGCGGCGTTGAAAACGCTAGCAGTTCATCAGACGTCATTTGCCAAGGCGGGTGTGGCTTCCGCGATGGAACGCGTTATAGGCATCGTGGTTCAGCCCGGCGTGGAATTCGGCAATGCCAATATTGCTTTGTACAGGCCTGATCGGGCCAAGAATCTCATTGCCGCGTTGGACGAAATGCCGGGTATGCTTTTTGAAGCGCATTCAACGGACTATCAACCAACTGAAGCGCTGTCCGCTCTTGTTGATGGTGGCTTTGCCATTTTGAAGGTTGGGCCCGGGCTGACTTTTGCATTGCGTGAAGCGTTATATGGTCTGGACGCGATCGCTGATGTGGTCGCCGGTAAACCGAGAGACACGGGTCTGATTGCGAGGATGGAAACGATCATGGTCGAGCAGCCACAGTACTGGTCAGGCCACTATAACGGAAATGCCGAGGAAGAACGGCTCCAGAGGCATTTCAGCTACAGCGATCGCATTCGCTATTACTGGCCTGACCCGCGGGCATCTGATGCAGTCGACAGATTGTTTAACCGGCTTGATGACGATATTCCGGAAACCCTGATCAGCCAACATTTGGGGCGATTATACCCGGACGTCGTATTAAAGCGGATCGTTCCCAAGGCACGAGAACTCTGCCTCGCTGCGATCGACGCGGCATTGGCTCCCTATGCAACTGCCACAGCAACAAGATAAAAATCCTGCCTCCATCTGGCAAGCGGAGGCGGCATATACGAACACAGAGCCGGAGAAAAAATATGGCGTCAGTAAGTGTGGCCAATGCCCGCAAAAGTTACGGGCACTTCGAAGTTTTGCACGGAGTGGATATTGATATCGAGGACGGCGAATTCGTGATCCTCGTTGGTCCTTCCGGCTGTGGTAAGTCAACCTTGTTGCGCATGATCGCGGGGCTTGAGGAAATTTCCGATGGCAAGATTTCCATCGGCAGCAAGGTCGTGAACAACGTTGCGCCCAAAGAGCGCGATATCGCAATGGTCTTCCAGTCCTACGCGCTTTATCCGCATCTGACAGTGGAGGCGAATATGGGTTTTTCGTTGAAACTGGCGAAAGCACCGAAAGAGCAGACAAAACAGCGGGTTCGTGATGCTGCCCAGATACTCGGTCTTGAACATCTTCTTGACCGTTATCCTCGAAACCTTTCGGGCGGGCAGCGCCAACGTGTGGCGATGGGCCGTGCAATTGTCAGAAATCCGCAAGTCTTCCTGTTTGACGAACCATTGTCGAACCTGGATGCGAAACTGCGCGTTCAGATGCGTTCGGAAATAAAACAATTGCATCAGCGGCTCAAGACAACGACGATTTACGTGACTCATGACCAAATCGAAGCCATGACGATGGCAGATCGAATTGTTGTTATGAAAGACGGATACGTAGAACAGATTGGCTCGCCGCTTGACCTGTATGACCGTCCGGCGAACCTGTTCGTAGCGGGTTTCATCGGTTCTCCGGGCATGAATCTCATTCGTGGTAAGGTTAGTACTACCGAGCCGCTTGTATTCATCGCCGACGGCGGAGGCGAATTGCCGTTGCCGCATGGAGCATGCGTAACACAAGGGATGGAAATCATCTATGGCATTCGCCCGGAGCACATCACAATTGGACACGGTACAGTCACAGCGGAGGTTGTCCTAATCGAGCCGACTGGCGCCGAGACTCAAGTGACTACCATGCTGGGAACAGATCAACTTGTAGCGACTGTAAGAGAACGGTTAGACCTTCATGCGGGCGATAAGCTTGTGATGACGCCAGACCTCGACAGACTACACCTTTTTGATGTGAAGACGGAACAGCGTCTACCGACGCGACCAGACTGACCCATCTGCCAGTCCAGCCCACCGTGCCCACCCGGAGGCCGGATGCGCGGTGGCCGGGTTGGCCGAGGACATTTCGCGCGCAGATGATCGAACCCGCTCGGCCTACGGACATCAGGTCGAGCAGTACCTCGAGCTTCTGGCCGGGTTGACGCCGGGTACGGACACCGCTGGTGATCGACGTCGCGCCTGCTTGGCACTCAGCGCACTGGTTGGTGCCCTTGCCATGGCGCGAGCAATCGGCGAAGGGGCCTGTCCGACGAAATCCTCTCCGAGACCGCGATGGCACTCAAGGAATTCCAGGCGGTGTGGACATTTACCTTAGCCATATGACGATAGCCGTGAGAGTGACAACTGCGCGGTAGTTGCGGGCGGTTTTCTCGAAGCGTGTTGCGACCCGGCGGAATTGCTTGAGCCTGTTGAACATGCGCTCGATGCGGTTCCTGTCTTTAACGCAGCGAAATGTCAACTTAACGGGATTTGGTCATCGCGCCGGTTACCTTTTCAGTTATATGCGCTTGCGGACATGGTAGCATCGATGATGCCCGATCTGACAGATTGAGAGTGATTGGACGATCCCATCAATGGGAAACCGGACTGGCGGAGGACGATGTTGAGCAAACCAAGCTACCATGATGTTGCGAAACTCGCCGGCGTAGGGACGGCGACGGTCGAGCGGGTCTTGAATGGACGAGGAGGAGTTCGGCAGGAGCTCGTTGCAAAGGTCGTCTTGGCTGCCAGACAGTTAAACTATCCGCGCGTCCTGCCAGAGATCCACAGAGCTATGCTCCGCATTGACGTCATCATGGTTAGACCTGAAACGACGTTCTATAGTCGCCTTTCCAAAGCGTTCGAAAGAATTGCAGCGACTCTCGACCCGATCGTGGTTGTCCATCGCCGATTTGCCGAGGAAAGCAATGCGCAAGAAATCGCTCGCTATATCGCCCTTCCTGACGCGCCGCGTGCGGGTCTTATTCTCGCCGTTCCAAACAGTCCGCTGATTGACGTTGCGGTAAAGAAGGTGATTGATCAAGGCATTCCTGTTGTCCATATAGTCACGAGAGCGTCGCAAGACGAAGCTGAGTTTGTCGGGATCGACAACTACGCCGCTGGACGATCTGCCGCGCATTTCATCTCCAGGATGACGAGGGCGCAAGGGTCCGTCATCGCACTATGTCACCCAATATATCAGGTTCATCAAGACAGAATTCGCGGCTTCTCCGAGTACTTTCGGGATCATCCGGGCCCGATTGCATTCAAATGGCTTGGGTTCACTCGCGACGAGGAATTGTTCAGCGTCGAAACATTGCACATGGGACTTTCAAAATTCCCGGACCTCATAGGCCTTTACAATGCGGGAGGGGCGAACGCGGCCGTCATCGACGTGATGAGCCGTCAGGAAAGAGGCAAAGAGATTCTCTTTGTCGGACATGAACTCACCGACTATACGCGCAAGGCTCTTGCCGACGGCATCATGGATGTCGTCCTAGACCAAGCCCCAGAAGCTCAGGCTCGGCGCGTACTTGACCTGATGCTGCGGCGCATCGGCCTGACAACCGTCGACCCTGACCAGCAGCCAATCCGCTTTATTACTATTACGGCTGAGAACCTTTGATCTAATCAGATCAACGAACCCTTCGAACCTTCGGCAGCTGCCTGCTACCGTTGCTTCAGGAGGAGGGCCTTCGCTTCGTTAACCGACGTGATTGCGCTCTCCCATGAACCACGGGATTTGCGAGGTCCCTTAGACCTCATACAGGAGCGCGCAATGGACGATCTGAAGCATGGGACACGCAACAAGCGGGGTGACTGGGCTCCGCATAAGCCCGTCGAGTATGCGCCGCTTTTTGTCTTCCCGATGCGGGCAAAGGCCATCCTGAAGTGGGTGCCACATTACTTCTTTCCCTGGAACGTCATCTTCGCGGCATCGGCGGTGGCCTATTGGGCGTGGGTTATTCCCTCCACGGAAACGATGCAAACTCTAAGTATCGGTTGGGCCGCATGGCTATACGCGGTCAACGCGGTGTGTGTCCTGCTGTTCTACGGTGCCTTCGAGATGCACCTTTATGCCCTTAAACGGCAGGCTAACCGGTTCAAATACAACGGCAAGTTTCCCGCGGAAAACAAGAGCAAGGCCTTCTGGTTCGAGCGCCAGAATGTCGATAATATCCTGCGCACCTTCTTGTCGGGCGTGACAGTCTGGACAGCTATCGAGGTCGGCATGCTATGGGCTTATGCCAATGGCTATGCCCCCTGGCTTACCTTTACGGATAGTCCATGGACGCTGGCGATCGTCGCTCTCGTGGTCCCAATCATTCACGAGTTTCATTTCTTCTGTGTTCACAGGTTGATCCATACCCGTTTGCTCTACAGGTGGGTCCATTCCGTCCACCACAACTCAGTTAACCCTTCACCTTGGTCGTCGCTGTCGATGCACCCGGTCGAACACCTGCTCTATTTCGGGACGGCTTTCTATCACCTGATCCTGCCATCCAATCCGATCATCATGCTCTACCAGCTGCACTATGCAGGCTTTGGTGCCATTCCCGGCCACGTCGGTTTCGACAAGGTGGAGATCGGGGAAGAGAAGACGATCGATAGCCACGCCTATGCGCATTACCTCCACCACAAATATTTCGAGGTGAACTACGGCGATGCGCTTGTCCCGCTCGATAAATGGTTCGGCACCTGGCACGACGGGTCTGCCGAAGGCGATGCGCAGATGCAGGCACGCTATCGTAAGCGCAAGGAAAAGCTGGCCGCTCGCAAAAAGGATGGCGAAGCAAGGGAGGCTGCCGAATGACCTGGGTCACTGCCTGCCAGCTCGCTGAAATTGAACAGGAAGGCGCCAAGCGCTTCGATCATGAAGGCCGCACCTATGCGCTTTATCGTGCGCCGGACGACAGCGTGTATTGCACCGCCGGTCTTTGCACGCACGAAGCGATCCATCTCGCTGATGGGTTGGTGATGGATTATGAGGTGGAGTGTCCCAAGCATTCCGGCGTCTTCGACTACCGTACGGGTGAAGCCCTACGGCTTCCAGCCTGCGAAAATCTCAAAACGTATCAAGTGGAGGTTGTCGACGGGGAGGTTCGCGTGGCTATCGGCTAGAGCCCTCGATGACGACGAAATAGGTCCAGCTGGACTTCCGGGTGTGTTCGAGTGATCCGGCACTCAATCGGGAGGAAAAAATGAAACTCATTTATATGGGGGCCCTCATGGCCGCCTTGATGGCCGGAACTGCTTCAGCCGGGACGATTGGCGTTTCCATGCAGAGCTTCGACAACAATTTTCAAACGCTTTTGCGGGAAGGACTTCAAGCAAGGGCGTCTGAGGTCAACGGCATTGCCATCCAGTTCGAGGATGCCCAGACAGATATTTCCAGGCAGATGAACCAAGTCAACAACTTCATTGCCGGCGGAGTCGATGCCATCATTCTGACTTTGGCGGATGCTTCCGCGGCGGATGCAATCAGCCAAGCGGCGCAAAAGGCCGACATCCCTCTCGTTTATCTAAATCTTGAGCCCGGCAATATTGGCAAGCTGCCTGAAAAGCAGGCCTATGTCGGCTCACGCGAAACCGATGCCGGGAAACAGGCCGCCACCGCCGCGTGCGACGCGCTCAAGGCCAAGGGTAAGGTAGACGATGCACAGGTCTACATTCTGATGGGAGATCTTGCACACCAGGCATCCCGCGACCGCACATCGTCATTTAAGGACGCGTTGGCGGCTGGCGACTGTAAAGGTGCGAAAATCGCTGACGAGCAATCAGCGGCTTGGACGCGCACCAACGCCATGGACATGATGACCAACTGGATCACTGCCGGCCGCCCGATCGATGCTGTCTTCGCCAATAATGACGAAATGGCACTTGGTGCCGTTCAGGCGCTGAAGTCAGCAGGTGTGTCAATGGACAGTGTGGTCGTTGTCGGTATCGACGCAACACAGGATGCCCTCGCTGCGATGGCCGCTGGCGATCTGGATGCCACTGTTTTCCAGAACGCGAAAGCCCAGTCGGCGACCGCGCTCGACACGGCTGTTGCCCTGATCCGTGGAAAGCCAGTCGAGAAACAGGTCATGGTACCGTTCGAGCCTGTAACACCCAAGAACATGGCAGACTACGCAAAGCGGAACTGATCCTCCCTGACAGGCACATCACGTGTGATGTGCCTGTCTTTTTAAAGCTGGAGCTTATATGGACGGGATAGTCATCGTTGGTGCAGGTGAGTGTGGTACCCGGGCGGCATTCGCTTTACGTGAAGCCGGCTATTCGGAGACCGTCACCTTGATCGGAGCCGAACCACATCTTCCCTATGAACGGCCGCCGTTGTCAAAGCCGGCGAGCGAGGGCGTGCAGTTAAAATCAATCTGCACGAAAGACGCGCTGAGAGCCGCACGCATCGCCTATTATCAAGGCACATCCGCAGCGAAGCTTGACGTTCACTCGAAATTACTGACCCTCGATGACGGCAATGCTGTGAAGTACGATGCATTGCTTCTTGCCACGGGAGCCAGTCCCAGGCGGCTGACATGCACAGGCGCCGAATATGTGCTGGACTTCAGGACGTACTCCGACGCGCGCGCGATCTTCTCTCTTGCCAATCATGGCGCGCGTTTCGCCATCGTCGGCGGCGGGTTGATCGGTATGGAGCTCGCAGCGGTACTGCGGGGAAAGGGCGTGGCTGTCAGTGTTATCGAGGCTGCACCCCGACCGCTCGGGCGCGCTGTTCCTGCCCGTTTTGCGGCCAAGCTTCATGCCCGCCATGTGGAAGAAGGTGTCAGCTTTTATCTCGGACAGGGTATTGCGGCGATCACAGTCGGCGCGGTGATACTGTCCGACGGAACTGCGGTACCAGCCGACGTCACGGTGTCGGCGATTGGTGTCGTTCCGGAAATCAGCTTGGCGGAAGCAGCAGGACTGGCAACCGGCAACGGCGTCCTGACAGATGCAGGCTTACGCACATCCGATCCTCACATCTATGCCGCTGGCGACTGCGCCGCGGTGCTACAAGCTAATGGCAGCCATGTCCGTTTTGAATGCTGGCGCAATGCTCGTGCCCAAGCGGAAACGGCTGCCCGCAACATGGCGGGCACGACGGTTAACTTCACGACTATCCCGTGGTTCTGGTCTGATCAGTATGATCTCGGCTTACAGGTCGCCGGATTGTCGCAGCCCGGTCACGCAAGTGTAGTCCGGCCGCTTTCGAATGGAGAGATGGAGTTTTATCTCGATGAAGGTCGGCTAATAGCTGCCGCTGGTCTCGGGACAGGAAATAGCGTTGCGAAGGACATCAAGCTTGCGGAAATGCTAATTGCCGCCGGTATCAGCCCTGACCCCGATCTATTGGCGGATCCGGCTGTAAACCTAAAATCGCTGTTAAAAAATGTGCGGGCTGCGTGATGCAGAAACTCCTTGTGTTTCAATCGCTCTGGGCCATGGAGCGCCGCCACACCGACGGGCATGAGCATAGTCTCGAGGAGATTATCGCCATGATTGTGCACGGGGGATTTGACGGGGTGAGCGCGCATTACACCAACCGTGAAGATGTGGCACGATTGAACGATGCGATCGCCGGTACCGGTCTGCGCATAGAAGGCGTTTGCTTTCCCACCAGCGTTGATGACCTGATCCCGACGCTTGAACTGGCAAGAGAGTTTCCCGTCACGCATATCAACTTGCAACCCGACATCCGGCCGCGACGCGTAGAGGACTGTCTGCCATTTCTTGACGGATGGATGGACCTTGCCAATAAGGCTGGTGTACCGGTGTTCATCGAGACCCACAGGGATCGAATGACCACCGATCTCCATTTCACGCTAGATCTCCTCGATCACCGGCCGGATCTACCGCTCCTGGCCGACCTTTCACATTTTCTCGTTGGTCGGGAATTTGCCGTGCCGGTGCAAGAGGCGAACCACACATCGATCCGTCGAATATTGGACAACGCGCATAGCTTTCACGGGCGGGTGGCGTCGCGCGAACAGGTTCAGATCGAAATCACCTTTTCACATCATCGTCCATGGGTCGATCTTTTCATGGGATGGTGGGAGTACGGCTTCACTCGCTGGCGGTCTCGTTCCGCCACAGACGCTGATTTGGTCTTCACCTGCGAACTAGGGCCCAAGCCTTATGCTATCACGGGGAGGGACGGCAACGATACCACGGACAGGTGGGCAGAGGCTCAGTTGTTGCGGGAGATGGTGCGTGACCTATGGTCCGCGTCGATAAAAGAAAGCGGTCACGCGCTACCGTCGCCCTTGCATCAGGAAAGCCTTTGGAAATCCTCGAGCTAGACGTGGAACCGCCAGGGAAGGGAAAGGTCCTGGTCAAAATCACGCATACATCCGGGAGTTGGAAAAACAGGGTCAAGAGATTAACTTGCAGGTTGATGGCCAGTTCGACTTCAGCGATGAATCGCTGGTTATCCGGGCAGCGATCGAGGGACACGGCCTGGCATTGATTTGGGAGGACGTCGCGCAATCGTCGATCTTGGAAGGCGTGGTTGTTCGCGTGCTCGATGACTGGTGCCAAGCATTCTCAGGATATCATCTCTACTACCCTGACCGGCGCCATCCATTACCTGCCTTCACTGCTTTTTGAATGAACTGCCGCTGACCGAATGATGGCACCTGCTACGCAGATTCACGTGCCGGGATCTCCGGCATAGCGGTTCATGCCAATGTCTGTGGACGTGGCGCGCCGATGGATTTCGGCCATGGTGGAGTGGAACGCTGCGTTCCGGGCTTCCAGTTCGGCATGCGCGGCGAGGTGCGTCGGGAGAAGCTCACGGATCTCGGCCAGTATCGCGGCTTCGTCGATTGTTTGCAGGCGGCCATCATGAACAACGATCTGCCCCGCTATCATCACCGTTTCGATGGAAGAACCATTCTCTGCGTAGACGAGATGCTTGACGATATCGTTGAGCGGGGTGAAATAGAGGGTCGTTAAATCAAGGATCAGCAGATCAGCGGCCTTGCCGACTTCGAGCGAACCGGTGACATTCTCGAGCATGGCACTGCGTGCCCCGCCGATCGTTGCCATGGTGAGGATATCGTCGGCACGAATCCACTGATCATGATCCGGGCCTGAAACACTATGGATCAACCCGGCCACCCGCATGACGTCAAAGATGCGAGCAGTGTCATTTGACGAAACACCATCGGTCCCAAGACCAATGGTTATGTCGGCATTCATCAGACGGCGAACGGGAGCAATCCCAGCTCCGAGTTTCTGGTTGGAGATGGCGTTGTGGGCAATTGAGCATCCCGCTTCTGCCATCATTGCAATGTCTTTCTCGCTCACCCAGACGGAATGGGCGATGGTGGTGTTGCGGGACAGAACGCCCAGATCGTGCATGTAGGCAATCAGACTCTTGCCGTACATTTCATGGCCAGTCACGGCCTGTGTCTTGGTTTCCAGGACATGGGTATGCAGCGGCACGCCCATGTCAACAGCGAGTGCATGGCAAGCCTGCAGCAATTCCGGGGTGCAGCGTTGCGGCGCCGACGGTGCGATCATGAAGTTGAGCCGACCGGCCCTGCCGTGCAGTGACGCAAAGACGGAACGGCAATAATCCATGTAGGCATCGGCCGACATCGGTGGCCCGAAATCAAGCTTTTCCTGGAGATGGAGTGGCATAACCTTCCGAGCGTAGGGCAAGGCATCCAGAGTATGCACATTCATTGCCGCGCTCGATATATTGGCGCGGATGCCCGCATCCTCATAGGCCCTAAAAACAGTCGCTAGCCGTGAGAGATCATGTGCAGGTGGATCGAAGAAGTCGTCGCAAATCGTTGTGACGCCATTGCGGAGTGATTCCATGGCAAGAAGAAGACTGCGCAGGTAAAGTAATCTGTCATCAATGACTGGACCCATCAATAATGGGTAGGCGTAGAGTAACCAGATTTCCAATGGCATGCCTTCATATCGGCCACGGAAGAAAGTTTCGCTCGAATGGGTATGGGCATTGATGAGGCCTGGCATCACGAGGCGGTTGCGGCCCTCCATAACGGTCGCCTTCGGATTGGCCACGAGGTTTTGGCCGATGGCAGCGATGCGACCCTTCTCGATCAGAATGTCGCCTTCGAACGGCTTGCTTCCGTTCTGAGCACACATCGTCAAGAGGGTGGCATTCTTGATCAGCGTCTGGGGCATGGGCATGTCCTATTCGTCGTGCCGCCGCGTCGGCTCCGATGTGGAGCGACGCTGGGCCGGTGTCTATTGGTCGCGCAGTTCACCGAAGCCACTGGCAGCTTTGGTGCCCCCGCGCAGGTGCGTGCTGAGCCAGATGCCGAGAACGGTAGCCAGGTAAGGCAAGGCGAGCAGCAGGTCATGCGGTACGCGATCGCCGAAGGTTAGCTGCGCCCTGATGCCAAGTGCGCCAACAATGGCAAAGAACAGGGCTGCCAAAGCCGCGCCGATGGGATGTCCAGCGCCAAATATGACAGCGGCAAACCCCATGAACCCTCGTCCGGCTGTCATGTTTTGGGCAAAGATCTGAAGGCTGCCCGCCGCAAGCTCTGCGCCAGCCAATGCACAAAGCACGCCGCTGATTATCAATGCAACGAGGCGCATTAGGGCCGGATTGATGCCGACACTGCGCGCGGCAAAAGGGTGCTCGCCAGCGGCAGCCAGGCGCAGTCCAAAACGGGTTCGTCGCAACATAAACCACATTGCCAAAACGATTATCGGCATGATCAAGACGAGGATCGATAAGGACCCGAATGATCCAAAGGCAGAGCCGATGCGCGGCAGACCGAATGGCGCGCTTACAGCCGCCTGCGTCCCGAATATCGACTGGACGGCGAGGGCAGTACCGCCAAGCCCCAGTCCCGTCAGCCCGAGGCCTGCGATAATTTGGTTGGCCTTGAGTTTTTCGACCACGAACCAGAACAGAATAGATCCGAGAACGCAGACCATAATGGCGCCGAGAAGTGCGAGCCAGATTGATTGCATGAGCACAATGCCGAGAACAGTCGCGCAAGCTCCGGCAATCATCAGACCTTCAAGGCCGAGATGCCAGATACCTGCTCGCTGAGCAATGACACCGGCAAGTGTCACGTAAATCAGCGGAGTGCCTGAGCGCAGGATGGCGATTACGAAGTCTTCCATATCCGTCCTCCGAGTTTCGCTATCCGGTCGACGGTACTGGATTTTGCGGTGATGAAGAGAGCGATGGCTGCATTGATGATGTCGATTGCCGAGGAGGGCAGGCCAGCCATGATGGGCAGGTAGAGGGCGGCGGACGCAAGCCCGCCAAAAAACAGCGCCACAAATGCCGTACCGACAACTGAGAAGTTGGCAACGAGCGCGATCAGGATCGCAGTGAACCCGTGGCCGGGCAGAAAACCGCCGGTCAGCCGTCCATTTGGCCCCATGAATTCCATAGTTCCCGCAAGGCCGGCAAGCGCGCCGCTGAGGAGAAAGCTTGCCAGCCCTATGTGCCAGGTCCGCGCGCCTTGCCACTCGACCATTGTCGCGTTGCGGCCGGCGAGGCCAGAAAGTATGCCAAAGGAAGTTCGATTGACCAGAAACCACATCGCAAGACCAACGATAACGGCGATGATAATGATTGTTGGAGACAGACCGAGCGAGTTACTGATCCGATAGACACTCGCAAGTGGCCGGCTTGACGCCTGCTGTCCGGTTCCCGAGGGATCTTTGAGGGGCCCAGCGGTGACATAGAGCAGAACGAGGCCTGCAATGAAGTTGCCCATCAGTGTGGTAATCACTTCATCGGTGCCAGATTTCAATCGCAGCAGTCCAGGCCAAAGCGCCCAGAGTGCCCCACCTGTCATCCCGGCAAGAAAGCAAGCGGTGATAAGGACAGGTGCGGGTGCACCATTGAGCCATTCCGCCATGAAGGCGGCCGCGATGGCTCCCATGTAGAACTGGCCTTGGGCACCGATATTGAAATAGCCGGCTCGAAAGGAGACGGCTACGCCAACGGCCGTTATAAACAGCGGAAGTCCCCAGCGAAGCACCTGCTGCAGTGCGCCGGGTCTAAGAAATGCGCCATCGGCGATGGATTGGAACATCAGGGGGGCTGAATAGCCTGCAGCCTGAAAGATCACACCGCAAAGCGCCAGGCCAAGCACAATGAAGATCAGCGCACGGAAAACGGAGACGAAGCGGTCAATCATCTAAGCATTCCAGTCATGGCTGCGCCGACTGCGGCAAGGTCATAAGGGGGGCGGAATTCGGCGACGATGCGCCCGGACAACATGACAATGATACGGTCCGAAATGTCGAGGATTTCGTCGAGATCCGATGAGATGAACAATAAACCACACCCGCGCGCGCGGGCGTTTCGCATCGACTCCCATACGAAAGATGTTGCGCAGATATCCAGACCACGTGTTGGCTGCGCCGCAAGAATAAGACGTGCGTCTTCATCCATCTCGCGCGACAGGATTACCTTCTGGGCGTTTCCGCCCGATAAGGAACCCGCACGCTGACTGACGTCGGAATAGCGGACATCCCATTGCTTGAGGGCGGTATCGCATTGCCTGCGGATGGCGGAGGGACTGATGGTGGACAAGAGTGGTATCTGAAGAAGATTACGTGCGGACCAATTTTCCCAAAGGGAACTGGTCATGCTAAGTCCTTCAACATTCCGCTCGAAGGGAATAATGCGCAGTCCGCTCGCCCGTCGTGCGGCGAGTGGGGCGCGGGTCACATTTGTGCCATCAATGGAAATCTCGCCATTGACGACATCGGTCAGTGCTGAGATTGCGCGCACAAGTGTTTTCTGCCCATTGCCCTCAACGCCTGCGACGCCGATAATTTCGCCTGGACGAATGTCGAGGGTGATCCCGTCGAGCGCGGGGCCTTCTGGATCGGCGCGTGTGGAAACAGCGCGCATCTTGAGGACGGGGGCAGCGTGGATGTCTGCATGCTGTTCGGCATGCGAGATAACTGCTGCTCCGGTCAAAGCTGCCTTGTCTTCCGGTTTGAGGTTGCGGGCAACTGCTGGACCAATGATCAGCTCTGCCAGCCTGTTTGCGTCAATCCCGTTGCAGGGCAGCGGCCCATCAACGAGCTTTCCGCCACGCAGAACCGTGACCGTGTCCGCAATTGCCAGAACTTCCCGTATTTTGTGCAGGATAAGGATGACGGTCACGCCGCGCTCCTTGAGGCGCCGAACTCGGTCGAAGAGCTTTTCAACGCCTTCGGGAGCCAGGACTGCCGTGGGTTCATCCAAGATGAGCAGTTTTGCATCCGAGACAAGGGCTCTGGCGATTTCAACCCCTTGTTGGGTCTCGACCGGCAGGTCGCGGATACGCTGCCTCGCGCTCACCTTCACGTCGAGCGCGTCAAGGTGGGGCTGCCAGCGCTTTTCAAGATTTGCCTTTGTAAAGAATCTTCCGCCTTGCGCGCCGAACTGCATTGCTTCGGCGACTGTGAAAGAAGGGGGCAGCGCGAAGCTCTGGTGGACGAGTTCAACACCCGAACGCCGGGCGTCTTTGACATTGCCACCCGCAAGCGGGCGGCCGTCGATCTTGATCTGGCCCGATGCAGGGCGGACGAGACCAGCCAGGACGCGGGCAAACGTCGTCTTGCCTGCGCCATTCTGGCCGACCACGGCGTGGATCACACCACGTTCGAAAACGGCTCCGACATTGGAGAGCGCGAGGATATGGCCGTAGCGAACGGTCACATCGCGGCATTCGAATATGGGTAGGCTGACTTTTGTCATCGGGGCATGATCCAGTCGCGGGTCAAAGCTTCGTATTGAACGGAACCTTCAGTGATCCATTGAGGATCGCTGCTCGTGCTGCCGCAATCTCGGGCGCTGCTTCCTTTGCCTTGGCCACAATATCAGCCGGCCCCTGTTCAGCGAAGAGTGGCGACGGGATGAATTCAATAACGCCTGTTCCCAAACCGGTATGCTCATGGGTCCCGCCGGCAAATCCACTGCCAAACGCCTTCTTTACTTCATTATAGAGCGAGGTTCCGAAGTCGAGACCGACGATTGAAATTACGGATTTGGGACCTTGGGGGAATTGGGCAGGATCGAGTACGCTCACCAAGCGGCCTTCCGCCTCTTTTGCTGCGGCAATGATACCGAAGTCGGTCGCTGCTGCATCAGTCTGGATAAAGTCGATGCCACTCGAATACATCTGGGTTGCGATTTCCTGCCCCTTTGCCGGGTCCTGGAAAGAGCCGGCAAAGGCGATTTTGACCGATGCATCCGGGCGAACGGACAAGGCGCCGGACTTGAATGCATTGTAGTCGGCATTGATTGGCGGAATAGATACGCCTCCGATGAAGCCAAGCTTACCCGACTTGCTTACACGCGCAGCAAATATGCCGGAGAGATAACAGCCGAGATAGTAATCATAGGACACCGTCACGATATTGGGGATCGCCGGCTCGAAAGGATCAGCGAAAAGTTGAATCCACTTGGTATCGGGGTAGGAAGGGGCGAGCGCTTTGAAGGGTTCTGCGACCTCGTTGAAGGTCGAAACGATCACTGCCGCGCCAGCATCGCCGAGAGTGCGGAAAATGGTCTCATAGGTCGCGGGGTCTTGAGCGTATACCGCGCGATATTGAAAACCCAACTCCTTGGAAAGCTGTGTGAGCTTGGCGATCATTGAGTCTACCGGGCCAGCATCACCCGCTGCCTGCGTGTGAACCAGCGCGACGAGGCCGCCCGCAGCACGCGCAACATTTGTCAGCCGGCCACCTGCAATTGTAATAGCGGCCAATCCGGCCGAGGCCTTGAGGAGTGTGCGGCGACCGACCGGCCTATGCAACATATTCATTTCATTTGAAGTCTTGTTGTTCATGTTCCCATTTCCTTGCTCTGGAGGTTGTATGTCAGCAACTTGTTATTGGGGCTGCTTTATTCGCCGCCCGGTCGTCATCGGGGTCCAGGATTTTGGACCCCTCTCGCTTCAGACACTGCCCGTCTCAGGCGCCGGGAGAAAATGGTGCCGGATTCATAATCATCACGTCCTGACTCTGAATGGCGTCGAGAGACCAGACGCCGGAGATGAATGCCTGCCAATCCGGGTCAGCATACATGGCTGCCCGTCTTGCCTCCCGGTCGGCAAGACTGTCATAGCGCCACATCAGAACCGTCCTGTGCAGGTGACCGATCTCGCTGACGTAAAGGCCGAGGAATGTGTTGAGGTGCCGTTTCTGGATCGGCAGGCCCTCGGTCTCGTATTTTTTCAGCCAGCCGTCGACTGTCCCCGGGCGGAATGTATAGGTGCGATGTTCGACGATCATATGGTTGGCTCCTTGAGAATGAATTCAGCGGCCCGCTCCCCGATCATGATCGCCGGGGCATTCGTGTTGCCGCTTGAAATGATTGGCATGATCGAGGCGTCCGCGACGCGCAGGCCCTTTATGCCGTGAACTTTCAATCGAGAGTCGACGACCGCCATTTGGTCATTGCCCATTTTGCAGGTACCGACCGGGTGGAACGTCGTCATGGCATTGGCACGCAGCCACTTGATCATTTCCGCGTCGCTTTCAACGGCGGGACCAGGAGCAAGCTCCTTGCCGCGATACTTGTCGAAAGTTGTCTGCTTGATAATGTCCCGCGTCATACGGATCGCGTTGATCATCGTTCGAATATCAAATTCTGTTTGCAGATAGTTCGCGGTGATGCACGGCCTGTCCATCGGATCAGCGGAGCGCAGCCTGATCTCGCCGCGGCTCTCTGGATTGACCGGCCCGACACGCAATGAAAAGCCATGATTGGCCTCCACACGCTCTTTCTTGAACGGGTTTGGAAAATGCAGGTTCGCTGTTTTTTCGAGCGCCGGCATGAAATGGAGCTGGATGTCGGGCGCAACCAGGTCCTGGCGCGATTTGACGAAGGCTCCGGCTTCATAGGGGAAAGTCGTAGCGATCCCTTTTCCGAACAGCATGCCTTGGATCATCGACCACGTAAGCTTGTCTGCGCGCAGGTCCGAATAGAGTGTGACCGGCTCCCTGCATTCATAGGACATGACGCAATCGACATGATCCTGAAGGTTTTTGCCCACACCGGGAAGGTCCTGGACGATGGGGATATCGTGCTGTGCGAGTTCGTCGGCAGCACCGATCCCCGAAAGCATGAGAATCTGCGGCGAATTGACAACACCAGCTGACAGGATCACCTCACGGTCTGCATAGACTATCGAAATGTTGCCTTTTTGACTGAACTCGACGCCGATAGCTCGGCCATTCTCGATAAGAACGCGCCTTGTATGGGCGCGAGTGATGATCGTCAGATTCGGGCGTTTCTTTGCCGGACGCAGGAAGGCATGGGCTGCCGAGCAGCGTTTGCCCTTGGCTATGGTGAAGTCATAGCGACCGAAACCTTCCTGCTCTTCACCATTGAAATCGTCATTGAGAGGATATCCCGCCTGTCCGCCTGCCTCGCTGAAGACATCGAGAAGGCTGTTCCAGCCGCGTGCCCGGCAGACGGTCAGTTCCCCTGCGGTATTGTGGTAGGCGCCGTTGCGTTGGACATGGCCCTCTGAACGGAGGAACGCCGGTAACACCTCGTCGTAGGACCATCCCGTGGCGCCCATCTGCGCCCAGCGGTCGTAGTCGTGCCGGTTTCCACGAACATAGATCATACCATTGATGGTGGATGTGCCGCCGAGCACCTTGCCGCGAGGCCAATAAAGAGAGCGTCCATTCAGATGCGGCTCGGGCTCTGTGTGGTAGTGCCAGTTATAAATGCCCGAATGGAACAGCTTGCCCATCAGCATGGGCAACCGGAACAGCGGGTTGAGGTCGCGGCCGCCGGCCTCGAGCAAAAGCACCTTGTTGGCGGGATCGGCCGATAAGCGGTTTGCCAGAACGCAGCCTGCCGAACCGGCGCCGATGACGATGAAATCGAATATTTTCGTTGCCGCCATGGTTACCATGCGATGGGACGAGAGCCCATCTCCTCCAGATAATCGTTGCAAAGAATGAATGGATTGGGTTTGGAAAGGACGGCTTCAGCGCGTGCGGGATGATCACGCAGAACGCAGCGAAGATGCCCGCTGGCAGACTCGTCAACGCCGACTTCGGCGAGCGTGTCCGCGGCGGCGCCACCGAACCCAATGAACACCAGTGGCTTTCCCCGTAAGGCAAGCGCATGCAAGGTTTCCACGATCAGCGGTCGCCAGAGCCGGAGATGGCCTTTGGTCTGATGTTCATCCATATCTACCCTGAAGCGGGTGAGCGTCAGCGAGGCATTCAGAAGCAGGACGCCTTTGGAGACCCAGTAATCTGCGATATCGGACGGATGCTGAATGTCGACTGTACCGCTTTGCATGGCAGCAAGTGTCTTCGGCCAGTCGTCGAAGCTGCGGGCATAAGACAGGTCGCCGGTGCGCGCTGCCACGATCATCTGCATATATGCCCGAATACTCTTGGAGAACATCTTGTCGAGCTCGTGCCATCCCGCGAGGTTCCCGGCTTCAAAGGCACGTCCGGTGGCAAACGCCGGTTCAGGATAAGGATCCTGGCCCAGAATGACACAGGTGACCTCCTCCGGTGCGATGCCGTCGAATGCCCTTAGGCAATGTGCACCTGCAGGCATGCCCGGAAAATGCTTGCCGCGACGAACCGGAAAGATCGGCTCCCAGACTTCAAGCTCGAGTTCGGATGCGATCCCGTCAATGTCTGGCACCGCACACCCGATCAGCGAACGCCACGGTGCGTTCAGATCGGCGGACCAATCTGACAGAAATTCCTCCATGGCGGCCTTTAACAATATTGGCATTCGCAGTTCCCCCAGATGGTCGATTTTGGCGGTCTCTCCAAGAACCTGACAATTTTGTCAGCTTTTCATGAAAAAACTTGACCAAATTGTCAACTTCTTTTTTATTGGCACCATGATTCTTTACGGACCACTCAATGGGACTGACGTACCTCTGAAGGGAAAGGAGTGTTGACGTGGGCGGTTATTCAGACAAAACCTTGTAGAAAATAACGGGATACCAATGGCAGAAGAACTTCGCGAACCTCATGCCTCCGCTGAAAAAGGGCTCACCGTGCAAGCCGCGTCGGATGAGCCGATCAGAGCACGTAATGTGCTCAAGATCCTGACAGCGGCTGTCGAGATATTCTCGCGCAAGGGCCTTGATGGTGCGCGCATCGTAGAAATCGCCAAAGCCTCAGGGCTGCCAAAGGGCAATGTCTATTACTATTTCTCGTCAAAAGAGGAGATCTACAACGCGGCAATCGATCACCTGATCCATAGTTGGGATGATGCGTTCCGGCATATTTCTGCCGATCGTGAGCCCAGCGATGCGATCGAGGCCTATGTGCGCGCAAAGCTGGACAATGCCAGGGAGAATGCCGCGGAGACGCGCCTTTTCGCAAACGAGATATTGCAGGGGGCAGGACATCTCTCGATCAAGGCCCGTGACCACATGCGAACCGTCACATCCGAGAAGGCGAGGGTAATCGATGCATGGGCGGCGGTTGGAAAGATCGAGAAAATCGATGCGCGCCACCTGTTCATTCTGTTGTGGTCGGTGACGCAATTCTATGCCGAATTCGAGGCATTGGCCTGCGATGCGCTCAATGTCAGCGAACTAACGGCAGAGGACTATGACATGGCTGCAAAAACGATCACGCAGACGGTATTGGGGGGGCTTCTGTCTCGTCCGTCGGGATGATTCAGTAAAGGCAAGATGGTCTGCCGTCGGCTGGCGCGAATACCCGTCATTTCGGCAACTGAACCAATCGCCGATCTGAAAGCCAAGACAGATGAATGATCAATCCCGCTATAACAGTGGATTAATTGTATCAGCCCCCGCCCTTGCGCAGATCGCGGGCATCGAGCCCGCGCCTGTCCGTTTTTCTTGAAAGCCGCGTCTCTCCCGCGTCTTCAGCAAAAAGTCTCGGCTGGCTTACGCTTGCCGAGGTTTTTTCAGATTCAGGAAGTGTGGCCGCCAATTAGAAATGTCGCTTGTTGTGCAAAGTTAAAATGTCATCCTGACAGATGCCGAGGCTCATCCACGCGCAGGGCGGAGACTTCCATATCGCAGCTCTGCCCGGCCACAGTGAATAGATTTGTAGCGGCCTGCCCCTGTAGTCTCCGCTCCCTTCGTTCCTCGACCCAGCTGTTGTGTCGTGACGGTTTGCGTGCGCGTTTTTGATAGGCGATGACCTCGCTGTTGGTCTTCACCTTGGGTGCAGGTAGCGGGTCCTGATGGGACTTGATCAACGACAATACTTCACCAAGCCGCTTGTTCTCGGTCACGGCCGCATGGGTGACACGCTGACCCTTGTCGAACACTGTGTAGGGTAAGGTTGCGCCTTTCCAGCCATCTCTAACCGTCCATCGGCAAAGGCGTAGGTGTCGATATATTTGCCCACCAGACCACGGATAATCTACGGTCGCACCAAAATCGATCTGCTTGAAGCGCGATTGACCACAGCAACATAGTAATCATTCGCCGGAAAATGTGCGTCAGAGCCAATTGGTGATGCAACTCACATCGGGGATCGGGTCAAAATGTTTGCGCCCCCAGATTTCCTATATGCACTAGTGCAACGGGAGATGTTTGTTTGCAGACCTGCACATGCAAAAATCGAAGGCGATTGCAACTGGGGGTATTGCGGACTGGGAATTTCTTGGCGGCTTTGCAGATGCAATTTGAAAATGCACCGATAATTCACTTTAAAGATGAAGGAGCCACAATGCCGATCTACCTACAACTTGGCGAGATCAAGGGAGATGCTACTCAGGAGGAGCATAAACAGTGGATGGATATCGAAGCCATCCATTGGAATATAGGCCGTAAAATGAGCACGTCCGCCGGCTCCGCAGCCAACCGCGAAGCTTCGGAACCCACGATTAGCGAAGTTGTCTTGACGAAGGTCAGTGATTCCTCTTCGGTGAAGTTGTTTAAGGATGCCGTTTCTGGCAATTCGGGCAAGCTGGCAACCATTCACCTGGTGACAACCGGAAACCCCGGCCAGACTTATATCGAGTACAAGCTAACCAACACACTCATCGCGAGCTACTCGGTTGATTCCAATGGTGATCGTCCGATGGAGAAAATTCGTTTGAATTTCACCAAGATGGAAGTGAAATACACGCCATATGACGAAAACCAGAAGCCGCAGTCGCCGACGATAGCATCTTACGATCTCGCAACTACGCGTGCGGCCTAGCTACCAAGCGAGGCGGTTGATGTCATCTTCAGGCCAGGGATACAAATCCAAAAAATAACGGAAATGAACTTAGCCTATGCCGCCCTTTGACGGCATCACCAGCCGGTGTGCTTCTTCACTTTGAGGGCCGTTCGAGCGTAACTCAATGCCAAAAATAGACAAGGAAGGAGGGGAGCCTGCATGCAAACTGATAATGTTACCGCATCCGTCATTCATAACGCGGCACGGCCTGAAATAATCGAAGCGCGGCTTACAAACTTCGAGATGGGAGCTACGTCGCTCACTACGGGCCATATGCTAACGCTGGATCGATGGATTGTCCCGGTTCTTGTTGGCGGGGGTAGCGTGTCAATAATAGGGATCAATAGTGTCGGCGAGAACATAGCTATGAAGCGTGCGAACGCCGTTTACGACTACTTGAATGCATGGATAAAGGGCGTCAATGCAAAGGTAGGAACGATGTATGCCTCTAGCGGACTTGATCAGACGTCTCCACCCCAAGTCGATACCCTCACGACAATGGCAGACTCCAAAGATCCTCTCCACAGAGCTGTTCAAGTTGCCGCGTGGAAGGGGTCAACGCCCCCAGCCATTTCTCGGCCCAACTTTGGCGCACATCCAACATTGGTTAAGCGCGTTATTCGCGCCAGCAGGACGACAATGGAACATAGAGAGATTGGCGGAGAAAACTCGAAAAGAATATCTGGGTTCAAGTTGGGTGTAGATGCGATAAAATCCGCCAACAGTAAACATTTCTCAACGCCCGGATTTCAACCAAAGTATGATTATAGCTACATACCGCAAAATCATACGCTCAATAGCGTAATATATTCAGTATTAAACAGAGCCATCACCTATACCGGGGAAACAGTAAATTATCAGACCAAAGTAATAGAATACATATACGGTGATCCTTCTCCATCTGTAACCTATACAAAGAGATCGGCAGATTATTATGCGAGTTCGACCAATACCAAGATCGTTGAAATGACCCCCGAGAAGGCAGACTGGCGGGTTGATCAGGCAAAGGTCATTCTTCGAAAGGATATCGAAAGGGAACTGTCAGATTCACGTTTGTGAGTATGATTCGATGAATTATACGCTGAGAAATTTCACTAATTTTACCAATATCTTACGTAAACAGTATTTAATATAAGGTGGACGAAATTAGATCTGATCACGAGACGAACGCGTTGATTTGTTTGTTATTTGTTCTTTACTTCGATTCTTAGCGCATGATTTGAAACAAATCTTGTCGCAACCCCTATTACAAGAATCACTCAATGGCACCTCCGGGCGCCGCGGCGACCGCTCAGTGTAACTGAGCATCCAATCCTCGATCAGTCTTTCGCCGCCTTGGCCGACCCTATCCGGCGTGCCATCATCGCGCAGCTGTCGGAGGGCGAGGCGACGGTGCAGGACTTGGTTCGACCTTTTTCGATAAGCCAGACGGCGATCAGCCGCCACCTGAAGGTGCTGGAGGATGCAGGACTGATCGAGACCCGTATTAACGGCACGGCCCTCGCAGCCTGAAACCTGACGCTGTGGAGGCGTTTTGGCTGGGGCGATACCGCGCGCTGTGGGAGGCGCGATTTCGCCCATCCACCTGCCCGCGTTTGGCGCGCGTTGCGCTGATCCCCCAATAAACGGGTGCGATGAAACGCTGCGAGATGGACCTGCGTCCGGGCGGGACTTTTCTTTGTGAATGGGAAGAGTTCTTTTTCTCGGGGCCAATCCTGGCCGTTGATGCCCCGCACCATATGACCCATGTCGAATACTTCAATTGCGATACAGCTTCGGCTGCCACGATGATAACCGGTCTGGTTGCGCGTGGAACCGGGACCCGCATGACCATAGTGATGCGCTATGCAAATGCCGGGTCGCGCACCGCCGCGATTGCGATCGGCATATCTCACGGCTTGGACGAAGTTTATGGCATGCTAGAGGCACTGCTGATCGCGGAGTAAGGGCTTTCGGGGGTATTTGCGGAAGAGTGTGGAATCCTAAGATTCAAAGATTGAATCGGAAAGGCTCCTTTGATTCAGTCCGTTGATGAATGGAGTGTTGGCGCGCTGAGATCCATAAATCCCGATATCCACATCTGTTTTGTAGGCGTAAAGTTAAAATGTCGCTTTGAGCGAGACGCTGATCTCGACGCTAAATAATTTATTACGGTCATTCCTGAAGTCAACCGATCCTTAAGGGCAGAGTAAGGGTGGCGCGAAATCGACCAGATCCGAGGCGACCAGCCTCCAATGACGCACCTTCCGGAAAATGGGCTTTGACGCGATGGGCAACATTGGCAAGAGCGATACCCAGGCCTTGCACCGACTTGGTCGATAGGGACGCGGCAACATCGTTTTCAACTGTCAGATCGAGCGTCTGTCCGTTTCAACATATTTGTTTCTGGCATGTTACCGGCATCAACCTTGATGTTGCGATACGCTGAAGCGCCAACTATGACTGAAGACAACAATTCTCCTAAACGCGCCTTTTGGACGGCCGGGTACAATCAATGAACACAAATAAGAATGTGGTTGTAACCGGGGTCTCCGGGGCGCTCGGCGCTGCAACATCTGCCAAACTGAAGAGCGCCGGTTGGAATATTATTGGTATCGACCGGATCCGTGAAGAGCTTGAATATGGCGGCGTGCGATTGCGGACAACAGCGTCGATCAGTGGTGCCCGCGTCGGCCTGATCATTGACATCGGGTTTGGAGACGCTACGGAGCCTGGTGCAGAAATGCTGGATTATCCTTCTATGCTGGAGTTTCCTGCGCCCAGACTGCGAGCCTAAGCTCGCGAAACGGTGATCGCCGAGAAATTCCAGGCAATGGTAGCGCTGGGGCGCGTTAATACCCGCATGAAGGATTTTTACGATATCTGGATTTTGAGCCGAACGTTCGCATTTGATGACAATAGATTGGCTCGGGCTATTTTCGCTACTTTCGAAAGGCGCCAGACGGCATTTCCCGAAGACCCGCCGGATGCGGTGACGCGTGCCTTCGCAGCGGACGAACAAAAGCAACATCAATGGCGAGCGTTTATCGAGGATGTGGCACACGATCCGGGGGATCTTGCCAAAGTCGTGGCAGACATAGCGGAATTCCTCATGCCGCACGCTATAAGAGCGAGGAGCATGGGTCGGTGATCGATGTTATATGACACTCAGCTATGGATAGGGGTTGCACGTTGTTCAAGATCAGGCCTGCCGAACGCGGTGACGCAAAGGCGCTTACCCAGTTGATGCATCAATCGAGTGCCTATGGTGGCAACTACGCCAGCATTCTGGACGGCTATGCCGTCACGCCCGCCCAGATAGACATTGATGTCTTCTACGTTGCTGACCTTCAGGATGATATCGCTGGCTTCTACAGCCTAACGCTGGCCGACGAACCGGAACTGGACCTTATGTTTGTTGCGGATCACGCTCAAGGAACGGGAATAGGTGCGAAGCTATTTCAACACATGGCGGCTGAGGCAAAGCGGCGTGGGATTCCTTCAATTAAGATCGTTTCCCACCCACCTTCGGTCGGCTTCTATCAAAGGATGGGTGCCACGATCGTTGGAACTAAACCGCCAACGATGAAGGTGACATGGGCGCGCCCGATCCTGAACCTGGCCATCTAACCTTCACAGTGGACCGAGGATGCCTGATTTTGCGCAGGGGACGCAATGAAAGTAGACTGTCAGCATCGGGGCCGAAATTAGCCTGTCCGCTTTCGGACCCGAAACGGCCGATAACTGCCACTCTTCCAGCTGCATGCAGATGGCGGGTTGCGATCTTATCTCGGCCGTTCATGGCAGGGAGGCGAGGACGCCTGGAGCGGACCTTGCAGGTCGACATTGACCTGGATCATATCTGTCGCATGTTTCGGACTTTCGCGACAGGAATCTATGGAGCTGGTTCTGCTGATGACACCTGACGAATTGAAGATCGTGCGGCGAGCTTATGCGAAGCAGATCACGGCGGCTGTGAAAGTTGTCGATGAACGTGTTGAAGCAGCCTTTGCCGAAGTACCACGAGAAGATTTCCTTGGTCCCGGTCCGTGGCCGATCTTCCGAATGCGAAAAGCCTATGTTCTGACCCCGACCGCCGATCCGGTCTACCTCTATACGGATGACGTTGTTGGTATCGTCCCTGAGCGCCACATCAACAACGGACAACCTTCACTTCATGCCTTCCTGCTTTCGCAGGCCGCCCTGCGAGTAGGCGAGCACATCGTGCATGTTGGTGCTGGTGCCGGCTACTACTCTGCGATCATGGCGAACCTCGTTGCCGCATCCGGCAGGGTGACGGCGATTGAGTTCGAGCAGGAGCTTGCTGCGCGGGCGAGAGCAAATCTCGCGGCCTATCCGATCATTTCCGTGGTCCAGGGAGATGGCAGCTCCGTAGCTTTCGATTCAGCCGATTGATCTACGTGAACGCCGGTGCGACCCGGCCGGCGGATATCTGGCTCGACCGGCTCAATAATGGTGGAAGGCTGATCCTGCCACTTACGACCGATCTTGGATTTACAAGCAGCACCTGGAGCAACATGCACCTTCGTGGGGCGGTGTTCCTTGTGACGCGTAGGGGTGAGGAATACCACGCGCAGTGGATTTCGCCGGTGGCCATCTTCCCCTGTGAAGGAATGCGCGATGAGGAATCGGAAAAAGCGCTCGCGGCGGCATTCGAGAGCGGAGAGCACAAGCGGGTGACCCGGCTGTATCGTACTGATGAGGTGCCGGCCGAGCGATGTTGGGTTCGCGCTCCCGGCTGGTGCCTGGCCTATGCTTAGGCAACGGTTCGGCATCATACCGTCGCGTAATTCCTAAGTTCCGCGACAGTACCGGAAGCGCTGATTTTCAAGGGGTTTTCTATCGTAAGTATCAGCCGCAGAAATGGACACTCTGCGACCGACTTCTGCAATACCAAAATGCGGTCGCATTGCCGCCCGTCATATTGGCAATCGGTCGGTGGTGTTTCTGACAGCATTTCTGCTAAAGCTGGGAAGAAAATCGCCCGTGAAGTCACCAACTGTCCAAGTGTGAAGGGCGCAACGGGCTGATGGGTCTGTCGCTCATCAGGTCTCTTGTCTTGAAGGAGGAGCGCTGGGATGAGCACCAACCTGGATACCGTGCGGTCCTATGATACGGTCGCGGCGGAGTACGCCGCCGAGGCCGCCGCGATGCCCGAATGGGTCGCGACTGAGATCGATGCGTTCGTGACCGGGCTGGGCGGCTCGGGCAGGGTGCTTGAGATCGGAAGCGGTGGCGGGCGAGATGCACTTGAGCTTGAGAAGCGGGGAATTAGCGTCCGGCGCACCGACATTTCAAAGGGTTTCGTCGAACTGCTTCGCGAAAGTGGCTTCGAGGCCGACCTGTTGGACCCGCTGAACGAAGACTTGGCTGACCCGCAGCGTCCCGGCACGCCGTACGACGGGATCTGGGCCTGTGCCTGCCTGATTCATGTCGCGCGCGAGGATTTTGGCACGGTGCTTGGGCGGTTTGCCGAGGCGACCCGGACCGGTGGCCGACTGCACGTCTCGGTTAGAGAGGGTGATGGCGAGAATGTGTCCACACACGGCAGTGCTGCAGCGCCCCGGCGCTACGTCGAGACGTACTGGCGCGAGTCTGCCCTGCGGTCCGCACTCACAGACGCCGGCTGGATCGTCAGCGAGGTCTGTCGGTGCGTCGGAAAGCCCCATGATCGGTGGCTGAGCGTTCGGGCGAGTCGGGCGTGACCCACACAGAACTTGCGGGAATGGTTCGTCGTGGCGTGACTATGAACTTTAGGCTGTCACAGCAATGGCGGCTTCGAGGCGAAGGCAAAAATTCCCGCATTGGAACTCGGCTCTTTGAACGCACCGGTTCTGGCGTCCGTCAGTCCATCAGCCCGAAGCTGTGATCAGCCAAAGATCACAATTAAGGGTGTTGCTGTTCTGCAACGAACGTCTGCGTCTCTTCTATAATGCAATATTGCATATTTGTTTATCAGCTAATGTCATATAGCGTGATGTTACAAGAACTCAAATTAGAGGAGACGTAAAATGACATCCATTATCGTGTTTACGTGCCTCTCGGGTGAAGTGGCTTCGATGCGATACGCATCCCGCTCAAACTAACATCCCCACCAAGGCCTCTAAGCCCCGAAGTTCTGCCGTTTGGCATTTCCCCATTACCCTGACGTGATCGGCTGATTGTTCAGCATTTGCGCGTCTAGTGACCTTCGAAAGGACCGGCTGCGTCATTGCACCGGATAGAACACCATGCCCAAAGCACAAGCTTTTGTTGTTGATACCCTTGCGGAAACGGTTGACGAACTGTGCCGAAAATTCGGCGTCTGGAAGACGACGTACGCCCTGATCCTGGCCGTCTGGAGGCGCCACCAAACAACGAACCAGGTCTCCAACCTGTCAAATCACATGCGCCGCGATATCGGCCTTGAGGATGTGCCGGGCGAAGCCAGAAAGTTATTTTGAATTAAGACGCCGCTGAAGCAGCAGCGTCCATTGTCGGGGAGTATAGCGTTTTGTGAGACGGGCAAATTACACGGCCCCCAAGCTTGCCATTTTCCTAACCTGGAACCGAATGCAAGTACGGTTCTTTTTTAGATTCAACACATCTGTGTTTCCCGAGGATGGCATTATGAATGGGAGACCACCACAAGGCGAGAAGCAAATTGACGGCCTCGTGAATGCCATCTGATACCGGTGAAGTTGGAGGGCTTGAGAGCGCTCGACTTCAACATGCCGAATAGAGAAGTTCCATAAATCCCGTTTCGAGGATTCCTCCGCGCCACCAAGCAGACCCATGCCAGCATTATTGACAAGCAGATCAATGCGCCCGGCCTCGGCCAGCACGTCATCCACCAGTTTCGCCACGGATGCATTGTCGGCCACGTCGCAAGTCAGCATGGTAACGCCGTCGCTCGTCTGGGCGACGGCTGGTTCCGAACACGCGAAAGCCCGCATTCTGTAGGGCCGCGGCCGTTGCCTGCCCGATGCCGGTGGATGCCCCCGTCACGAGGGCGACGCCGAGATTGGTCTTGTTCATCGAAAGTACTTCTTTCTTTATGCTGGATTGCATTTCGAAAATGTCGGTCGGCCTGCCGGCCGTAATCTGGTGTTGGGAAAGACAGGAACGGTTAAAGACAGTCTTCAATCACCGGTTGGTCCGGTGCTCGCGCCGGTCCATTCGTTCGTCCATTTTCACCGCTTGCAATGCGCCTGACTTCGTCAGTGGCTGCGTCGAGGATGCCTCGCGCCAAATTCTCGTCCTGCATGATGCGGGATAGCGTGACGGCGCCCACCATCAGAGACAGTATCGCCATTGCCTCGCCGCTGGGATTGGAGCTCTTGGCATCGTTCATTAGCTCATCCAGCACCTCAAAGTGAGCGCGGATACCGTCCTCAAATGGACGCCTGACCTCTTCGCTTTGCCGCGCCGCGTCGGCTCCCAACGCCACCAATGGGCAGCCGTCTGCCTTTTCCCCACGATGATCCAGGGAGAGGTAGAACTCCATCACTGCTTCGAGGGGATTGGAGCTTGTTGCTGCAGCAGTCGACCATCTCCGCGTGGCGCTTTCCATCGCGCGCCTTGACGCAAGTGCGGCAAGGTCGTCCTTGGACGAGAACTGCTTATAGAACCCGCCTTGCGTTAGGCCAGCACCCTTCATCAGATCCTTCAGGCCGATACCATCGAAGCCATGCTCTCGAAAGAGACGGCTCGCAACATTGATTACCGTTTCCCGATTTTCATCGGCCTGTGCGCGGCTCACTCTCATGTCAATCTCCGATTAGATTTCATTTGACATCTATAATATAATTAGATTTAGATCGCAATCTAATTTGTGCAGATCGCTCGTCAAGTAGAGAATGTAAAATGAAACGCAAATACGCCCTGATTTTTGTGGGTCTCCTAGGAGTGGCGGCCGCCGCCGGCTTTTACCTGGTTTCCGAAACTGCTGAACCGAAAGCCGAAACCGCAGATCCAAGGACGGTTGCTCCGTTCGTAAGTGTGGCCGAGGCGAAAAAGGCTGGAACGGCCGAACGGTCGTTTACCGGAAATGTCGCTTCGCGTGTACAGAGCAATCTCGGGTTCCGGGTTCCGGGCAAAATTGTCCAGCGGATGGTCGATGTGGGTCAGCAGGTGAGACAAGGCCAGGTCCTGATGCGCATCGATGAAACCGATCTCCAACTCGCGCTTACAGCGAAGCGCAATACGGTCATCGCAGCGCAGGCCGTTCTGATCCAGGTACAGGCAGATGAGAAACGCTATGCGGCGCTGGTGAAGAATGGATTGGCTGCCACCCCACAGCGATATGAACAGGCGAAAGCGGCCCTCGACACGGCCTCGGCTCAGCTGGCCGCCGCTGAGGCTGACACCAAGGTCGCAGAAAATGCAGCCACCTATACGGTTCTTCTTGCAGATTCGGATGGAACAGTCGTCGCAACGCTTGGAGACCCCGGACAAGTCGTGGCAGCGGGTCAGACGGTCATTCAACTCGCGCAGGCTGGTCCGCGTGAAGCCGTTGTCTGGCTACCTGAGACTTTGCGGCCCGATATAGGATCCGAAGCGCACGCAAGTGTCTACGGAGGCGACGGTCTCAGCGGAAAGGCCCGCTTGCGACAGATCTCCGATGCAGCCGATCCGCAAACCCGTACTTACGAGGCGCGCTACGTTCTCGATGGCGCCGCCGCCTCTGCCCCGCTCGGTTCGACGGTGACGATTAAAATCCTGGACGCGCACAGGCAGTCAGAGGTGGCTGTTCCAGTAGGCGCCATCCTGGACGACGGTAGCCGGACAGGCGTGTGGGTTGTCGACGGCGCCACTTCCACCGTGAAGTTCACGCCAGTCAAAATTAAACAGATCAGCGAGGAAATGGCATTTATCACCGGTATTGGCATTGGTGAGAAGGTGGTCGCTCTGGGCGCACATCTTCTGGAAAATGGCGCAGTCGTCAGAGTTGCCTCGCAGCAAGAGGTGACAAAATAATGAGCTTCAATCTCTCAGCCCTCGCGGTTCGCGAACGCGCCGTTACTTTATTCTTTATCGTTCTGTTGGCGGCTGCGGGCGTATACGCTTTCGTCAAGCTGGGACGCGCCGAGGATCCTTCCTTCACCATCAAAACCCTGACGGTCACTTCAGTTTGGCCAGGTGCCACTGCTCGTGAAATGCAGGATCTTGTCGCTGAGCCCCTTGAGAAGCGCATTCAGGAACTCAGCTGGTATGATCGTGTCGAAACGACAACGCGTCCTGGCTACGCCTTCCTCACCGTGACTTTGAAAGATAGCATGCCGCCTGCCGCCGTCGAAGAAGAATTTTATCAAGCTCGCAAGAAGCTTAGCGATGAAGCCCGAAATCTCCCTCCAGGCGTCATTGGTCCCTTCGTCAACGATGAATATTCCGATGTGAGCTTCGGTCTTTATGCACTGAAGGCGAAGGGGATGCCGATGCGCGACCTCGTGCGACAGGCGGAGGTCATCCGTCAGGATCTCCTGCATGTTCCGGGTGTGAAGAAAATCAACATCCTCGGGGAACGCCCCGAACAGATCTTCGTCGAGTTCTCTTACGCCAAGCTGGCGACGCTTGGAATATCGGCGCAGGATATCGCCGCAGCATTGCAGAGACAGAACACGGTTACACCCGCAGGCTCGATCGACACGCGTGGGCCACAGGTTTTCATCCGTTTCGATGGAGCCTATAACAACGTGCAGGCAATTGCCGATACCCCGATCGCCGCGGCTGGACGCACTCTAAAACTTTCTGACTTGGCGGATATACGGCGCGGGTATGAAGATCCGGCGACCTACATCATCCGCCATGAGGGCGAGCCTACAATCATGCTGGGTGCCGTGATGCAACAGGGCTGGAATGGTCTTGAGCTCGGCAAGGCCCTTGAAGCGCGATCCGCCGCAATCGCGCAGACTCTGCCGCTGGGCATGACCCTTACCAAGGTCAGCGACCAGGCCGTCAACATCGAAGAGGCGGTTGGCGAATTCATGCTCAAGTTCGCTATGGCACTTGGCGTCGTGTTATTCGTGAGCCTGGTTGCCCTCGGCTGGCGCGTCGGCATCGTTGTGGCGCTTGCCGTGCCGCTGACGCTTGCCGTCGTCTTCCTCATCATGCTGGAAACCGGGCGGTTCTTCGATCGTATCACGCTCGGCGCATTAATCCTTGCGCTTGGCCTTCTCGTGGACGACGCTATCATTGCCATTGAGGTGATGGTGGTGAAGATGGAGGAGGGCATGGACCGCATCAAGGCGGCCGCTTTTGCCTGGAGCCATACGGCAGCGCCGATGCTGTCCGGCACCCTCGTCACAATCATCGGGCTGATGCCCGTGGGCTTCGCAAGATCGACTGCCGGTGAGTACGCCGGAAACATCTTTTGGGTCGTGGGCTTTGCGCTGATCGTTTCGTGGTTTGTCGCAGTCATCTTTACCCCTTACCTTGGCGTTAAGATGTTACCTGATATCAAACCGGTTGAAGGTGGACATCACGCCATCTATGACACGCCGAATTACCGTCGCCTTCGCTCTCTCATCGAGTTCGCGGTTCGGCATAAATTCATGACGTGCGCAGTGGTTGGCATCGCGATGGCTATCTCAGTTGTCGGGATGGGAGGCGTAAAACAGCAGTTCTTTCCGACATCGGATCGGCCTGAAGTGCTGGTCGAAGTTCGCATGCCCGAAGGCACAAGCATCGAAACCACGACAGCCGCTGTGGAGAAAGTCGAGGGCTGGCTGCAAGTTCAGCCGGAAGCAAAAATCGTCACCAGCTATGTAGGGCAGGGTGCGCCCCGATTCTTCTTTGCCATGGCACCTGAATTGCCCGACCCTGCCTTCGCCAAGATCGTTGTGCTCACCCCCGATGCGCACGCACGCGAGGTTTTGAAGCATCGCCTGCGAGCCGCCGTTTCGGATGGACTTGTTCCTGAGGCATCCGTGCGCGTAACACAGCTTGTCTTTGGCCCCTACACGCCGTTTCCGGTCGAATTTCGGATCATGGGACCGGATCCGGATGAACTTTACAAAATCTCCGAACAGGCTCTTGCTATCATGAAAAGCGTTCCAGATGTCCGACAGCCCAACCGGGATTGGGGCAACCGAACTCCGGTGCTGCGGTTTGTCCCGGACCAGGATCGGCTCAATCTGATCGGTCTCTCACCCTCTGAGGCAGCCCAGCAGATGCAATTGCTGCTCAGCGGCATCCCAGTTACTCAAGTGCGCGACAACATCCGCAATGTTCCTGTTGTCGCGCGTAGCGCTGGTGATAACCGGCTTGATCCTTCGAGGCTGGGCGATTTCTCGCTCATGAGCAGGGATGGCCATCAGGTCCCCCTTGATCAGATCGGCCATTCGGAGATCCGCTTTGAGGAGCCGATCCTGAAACGCCGCGACCGCACGCCGGTAATTACCGTACGCTCTGACATCAACGAGGCGACACAACCCCCGGAGGTCTCACAGCAGGTCATGAAGGCCCTCCAGCCATTGATCGCATCACTTCCTGTCGGGTACCGCATCGAAATGGGTGGTAACATCGAGGAATCCCTCAAGGCCAATATCGCACTCGCCAAGATATTCCCGGCCATGATTGCAGCGATGTTGATCGTCATCATCCTCCAGGTTCGCAGCCTGTCAACGATGACGATGGTCATGTTGACTGCGCCACTCGGACTTGCCGGGGTAGTCCCGACGTTGCTTATCTTCAATCAGCCTTTCGGCTTTAACGCAATTCTCGGATTGATAGGATTGGCAGGTATCCTCATGCGCAACACGTTGATCTTGACAGAGCAAATCAAGGAAAATCAAGCTGCCGGTCTCGATGATTATCACGCCGTTATTGAAGCGACGGTGCAGCGGACACGCCCTGTCATCCTGACTGCGCTGGCTGCCATTCTCGCCTTCATACCCCTAACTCATTCAGTGTTCTGGGGATCGATGGCTTATACGTTGATTGGCGGAACGGCTGCGGGCACAGTCATGATCCTGCTCTTCCTTCCATCTCTGTACGCAGTGTGGTTCCGGATCAAGCCAACTAAAGATGACCACCGCGAAGAGGCGAAAGAACTGGCGCAACAGAGGGCAATGGCCGCGCATTAGTGTACTTCGTGTGCAAAAAATCCCTCCGGTTTTTAAGTGGTTTTCTCATGCCTGCCGGTATGCGTAAGGGAAACGGAGCTCCAGAAAAATCGGAGGGGGCCAAGGATATGCGATCAATGATGCTGTATTGTGTGCTTGTGGTACCTCATCATCATTCAACGTGGCGATTGTATCATGCAAATGACCGGTCTGGCGTGATCAAATCGGGATCAGGCATCGGGCTGCCCGGGGGCTTGGGTCGTCAGTGTTTGGATAATAGGGAATAGCGCGGCGGCGGGCGGATTCAGTCGTGATGCAGTGCCGGCATTTTGCTGAACGAAGCTTCGAGTGCCGAGGCAATTGCCTATAAAGTCTCAATACTTAAGCGCGAAGTGACATTTAGATTACTAACATTTATATAACTAGTTGAACTTTTCTGAATTATTTTAACTTTACAGAGTTTACTGTGATTCTTGTATCATGACGATTTTAATGATCATACTGTATCGCCTTTATCACAAAGCATTATTATCTGTCATTATAAGCCTAAACACTCACTATTATTTCTCATGCATGTTGACTTATTTTTTTCTTACGTCATTCAATAATTTGGCGTTGAGATATCAGTTGTATTTGATATTTTTCCGTTAATATATGGGGGCGATTGGAGCTTACTTAATGCTCGATCACATTCTCAGCCGGGGGGCGAGATGGGGAATATGTCAGCTTTTGGTGGCCGGATCAGTCGTGTTCCGGACAACTTTCTTACGATCTGCATGGGCTTTTTCCTGCTTTTTGGCGTGAGCTTGCTATTTTCAAATCCGGCCTCAGCTCAGAATTGCGGACCGTACAACATCTCAGTTGCTCATGGCGGCTCTACACAGCTCACGGTGACGTGCGATCCGTTCGGCCTGAATAACCCCTCAGTCCTCACGCAACCGGCACATGGAACAATAACTGTTCTGAATATAAATTCGGGGTTGATTGAGTATTCGCACAACGGCGGCGCTGACGTTGCGACGTCTGATAGCTTTGTACTTGCTGGCGCTTCGGCCCAACCGATCCAGGTCTTCGTTACGATCGGCGCGGCTTCGACAATGACCATTTCGCCCGGCGCACTTGGCTCCATGCGGGCTGGGGTCAGCTTCAGCCAGACTCTGTCTGCCAGTGGCGGGGTTGCGCCCTATACGTTCTCGCTTGTGTCCGGTGGTGTGCCGGGAATAAACCTCAGCGGCAGCACCTTGTCGGGTACGCCAACGGAGCGAGGGGCGCATACACTGGTCGTTCAGGCGACCGATAATGTGGGTGCAACGGCTCAGAAATCCTACGGCGCTACGGTCGCCAATCCGATTTTGACAACGTCACCACTCAATCCGACTTTGGCTGTGGGGCAGCCGAGCACGGCATCATTTACGACCACAGGTGGCATTGCGCCTTATACCTACAACGTCAATACCGGGACATTGCCTCCCGGCATCAGTCTTGCATCAAATGGCAGTCTGACAGGGACACCAAGTGCAGCTGGAACTTATGCGTTCGATATCGTAGCGAGGGAGAGCAGCACCAGTTCAGATTGTAACTGCCCCTTCTTCAAAGTGGATACTGTCACGGTCACTGTAGCCAATGTGGCGCCGCCGGTTGCCAATGCGGTCTCGGCTGTCGTTACCTACAATTCGGGTGCCAATCCGATCACCCTGAATCTTTCGGGCGGTGCAGCGGCTTCGGTGGCCGTTGGCAGTCAGGGTGCGCATGGCACAGCCACCGCTTCGGGAACGTCGATAACCTACACGCCAATAGCCGGATATGCCGGACCAGATAGCTTCACCTATACCGCGACGAATGCCGGCGGCACCTCGGCTCCGGCCACGGTGACGATCACCATCAGTCCGCCCACGCTGGGCATGATCCCGGCGTCTGGAGCCTTGCCCGCTGCAACTGCCGGCACTGCCTATACACAGACATTTGCGCCATCCGCTGGTACCGCTCCCTATACCTATGCCCTCACGGCTGGGGCCTTGCCTGCCGGTCTCAATCTGAACCAGTCAAATGGTACTCTCAGCGGCACGCCAACGACAGCTGGTTCGTTTGGTTTCTCAGTCAGAGCAACCGACAGCTCAACGGGAACTGGGCCATTCACTGTCACTCGAAACTATACTCTAACGATCAACCCGCCCGCACCGGTTGCGAATCCGGTCTCAGCGACGGTCGCGTTCAACTCGAGTGCCAATCCGATCACATTGAACATCACGGGCGGCGTAGCGACATCGGTCGCTATTGGTACGCAAGGCACAAATGGTACTGCCACTGCATCTGGAACATCGATAACCTATACGCCGATAGCTGGGCGCGCCGGTTCTGACAGTTTTACCTATACGGCGACGAATGCTACCGGCACTTCGGCACCGGCCACGGTTACGATTACCATCAGCCCGCCCAACTTGGCTTTGGCTCCGGCGGCTGGTGCGTTGCCTGCTGCGACTGTCGGTGCAGCCTATAGCCAGACTTTCACAGCATCTGGCGGCACGGCCGCTTATAGCTATGCCGTCACTGCAGGTGCTCTGCCCGCCGGTCTTACCCTGTCAGGCGGTGTTCTCAGTGGCACGCCGACAACAGCTGGTCCGTTCAGTTTCTCCGTCACGGCAACCGACAGCTCGACCGGAAGCGGTCCGTTCAGCGTCACACAAAACTATTCGTTGTCTGTCAATCCAGATGCGTTGGTCTTGCCGGCCACCACCTTTACCAACGGCCAAGTCGGCGTGGCGTACTCCGCCTCCATCAATCCTGCGACGGGCGGCACTGCGCCTTACACATATGCTGTGACATCTGGCTCATTGCCTGCGGGCGTATCAATCTCATCAAGTGGAAATATTTCAGGAACACCAACTGCTGGGGGCACGTTCAATTTCACACTCACGGCCACCGACAGTGCATTTGTAACGGCCAGCCAAACTTATTCGCTGACGATGGCAGTGCCGACGCTGTCCATGACACCGGCAGCTGGAACGCTTGCACTGTCTTATGGCCAAGCCTATTCGCAAGCATTCGTCGCTTCTGGAGGTACTGCACCCTACACCTATGCCCTTTCGGCGGGTGCTCTACCTGCGGGGATAAGCTTAAGCTCAACGGGCACGTTATCGGGTACGCCGACTGTGCCTGGATTATATACTATCAGCATTCGCGCAACCGATAGTTCGACAGGCACGGGCGCGCCCTTCGCTCGAACCCAGAACTATGTGCTAACGGTATCAGCACCGACTATCGTCGTGGCACCCGCAACGCTGCCCAATGGCACTGCCGGCACCTCCTACGCTGCCACTCTCTCGGTCTCCGGTGGCGTTGGACCCTATACCTTCGGGTTGACCAGTGGCAGTTTGCCAAGTGGAGTTTCGTTCAACGCGGCCGGTGAATTCTCCGGAACGCCAACCGTATCGGGAACATTTTCAACGACAATCACTGCGACCGACGCCAATGGGCAGACCGGGACGCGGGCCTATACATGGGTCATTGATGCGCCAACTATCGTCGTGACACCTGCGACGCTGTCCAACGGCACTGCAGGGACGCCCTATACTGCCAACCTGTCAGCCTCGGGCGGTGCGGGGCCCTATAGCTTCTCTCTCAGCGCGGGCGGTTTGCCGAGCGGGATTAGCTTCAATTCGGCGGGTCAATTCACAGGAACACCAACGGCATCAGGGTCATTCTCGACCACTGTCACCGCGACTGATGCCAACGGCTTTACTGCCGTGCAGGTCTATAATTGGATTATCAATGCACCGGCGATCGTTGTGGCGCCTGCGACACTGCCCAATGGTGCAACCGGTACGCCCTACGCTGCCACTGTGTCAGCCACGGGTGGTGCGGCACCCTATAATTTCTCCTTGACCGCGGGCAGTTTGCCGATAGGGGTTTCGTTCAACTCGGCAGGTCAGTTCACGGGAACACCAACATCGTCCGGGACATTTTCAACCACTATCACCGCGACCGATGCCAACGGCTTTACCGGTAGCCAAGTTTATACCTGGGCAATCAATACAGGGACTGTCATTGTCAGCCCCGAAACATTGGCTGCGGGAACGGTGGCCGTTCCTTATTCGCAAACAGTCAGCGCGAGTGCAGGTATCACTCCCTATACGTTTGCAGTTACAGCGGGCAGTCTGCCAGCGGGCATCACCCTGAATGCAGCAACCGGCGTGCTCAGTGGTACGCCGACGGCTCAAGTTAGCGCGAACTTCACAATTACGGCCACCGATAGCAGTACCGGAACGGGGCCAGCCACTGGCAGCCGTTCGTATACGCTGATCATCAACGCACCAACCATCACCTTGCCGCCGACAACACTTGCGGGCGGTGTTGTTGGTGCGGCCTATTCGGCCACGCTCAATGGGGCGAGTGGGGGTACGGCTCCCTATAGCTATGCTGTGACGACCGGTGCCTTGCCGACCGGTCTTAGCCTGTCTGCGGCGGGTGTCATCAGCGGAACGCCGACAGCGATCGGCAACGTTAATTTCACTGTTATAGCAACGGATAGCAGCGGAGCCCCGGGGCCATATACGGCAAGCCAGACGTATTCATTGGCGGTTGTCGTTGCAGTCCCGGTCGCGAACGCGGTCTCTGCGACAGTTGCCTATAATTCGAGTGCCAATCCGATCACGCTAAACATTACCGGCGGCGCGGCAGCTTCAGTTGCTGTGACCAGTTCGCCGGCCTTTGGCACTGCGACAGCTTCGGGAACGGCGATCACCTATACCCCGACAGCCGGACATGCCGGGACCGATAGTTTCACCTATACGGCGACGAATGCATCCGGCACTTCAGCACCAGCCACGGTTACGATAACGATTGGTGCACCAACGCTTGCTCTGACACCGGCTGCAGGTGTCTTGCCAGGCGCGACTGTCGGTACGGCCTATAGCCAGACATTCACAACATCGGGTGGTACCGCAGCCTATACCTATGCTGTCACGACTGGCGCGTTGCCAGCGGGTCTGTCTCTGTCGACGGGCGGCGTCCTGAGTGGGACACCCACAGCGGTAGGCAATACCAACTTTGCCATTACCGCGACCGATGGTTCGACAGGAACCGGGCCATTCACGGTCACGCAAAACTATTCGGTGACCGTTGTTGACGCCATACCCGTGGCAAATCCTGTTGCCGCGACAGTGCCATTCAACAGCGGTGCCAATCCGATCGCGCTCAACATTACAGGCACGGCAACATCCGTGGCGATTGCAACGACACCGTCGTCGGGTACAGCTACAGCCAGCGGCACTTCCATTACCTACACGCCCGCAACAGGCTTCTCCGGTACGACTTCCTTCACTTACACCGCAACCAATGCAACCGGCACGTCAGCGCCGGCCCTTGTGACCATAACGGTCAATGTGGCACCACCGGTGGCTCAGCCGCAGACCCTCGCCGTTGCATTTAATCAGGCAAAGGCCTTTACGGTCACGGCGACAGGGGCAGGCCCGTTGACCTATTCTCTCGTGACAGCACCATCCAACGGCACGGCTGTGGTGAGCGAGAGCGGAAGTGCCACCTATACGCCCAACAGCACATTCAGCGGGACCGATAGTCTGGTCTTTGCCGCAACTGGTCCGGGCGGTGCAACCAATGCAACAGTGACATTCAATGTGGCGGCGCCGGTGGCGATTGCGGACCTGTCGGCTCTGTCGCCAAGTTCGGGGACGCTGCAGCCCGGATTCTCCTCCTCTGTCATCAGTTACACGGTCGAAGTGCCCAATATCACCGAGACCATGTCGCTGACACCAACGGCCACCGCACCCAGTGCAACTATCACCGTTCAGGGCCAAACCGTTGGTTCCGGTTCATCCAGCACCGCGATACAGCTGCCGGTCGGACAGACCCGCATCGCAGTTGTTGTCACGGCGCAGGACAACACGACGGCGAAGACCTATGAGGTCACTGTCCGGCGTCTGCCGCCAGCACCAATGGCGGCATCGCGTACGGTGGAAGTCCTGGCTGGACAAACAGTGCATGTTGACCTGACACAGGGATCGACGGGCGGGCCCTTCTCCAATGCGCGCATTTTCAACATTTCTGACAGGTCGGCCGGTTCGGTGAGTATCGATGCCAACCAGCCTGCCTTTGACATGGTTTATGCGTCGGATCCCAACTATGCAGGCAATCTGCTGGTGCAGTACACGCTGGCCAACCCGTATGGCACGTCGAGCCCGGCAACGATCACCTTTGTTGTCACGGCCCGTCCGGATCCATCAAAGGATCCGGAGGTAATCGGTTTGCTTACAGCGCAGGCAGACAGTGCCAAGCGCTTTGCTGCCAACCAGATTCAGAACTTCAACTCACGCCTCGAGCAACTGCATGATGAAGGCGACCGGCGGAACAACAGCATGGCCATAAGACTTGGCTACACGCAGGACAATGAGCCGGATGAAATGGACGAACCGTTCCGCAAGCTGATGGAATCAAATTCCGTTCCCGGACTGTCGAATGGTGCGCCTGATTTCTCCATGCATTCGTTCGCCGAAGAGAACCGCAAGAAGCAGCAGAAACAGAACCAGCCGGACCTGAACCTTGGCCGACTGGCAGTGTGGACGGGCGGCTTCGTGAATTTCGGTGATCGCAATGATAGGGATCTGGATTTCGATTACACCACGATCGGTGTGAGCGCGGGTATGGACTACCGGTTCTCGAAAAAGTTCGTTGCCGGTTTTGGTTTCGGTTATGGCCGCGATGCATCCGATATTGGCGACAACGGCACCGAAAGCCGCGCCCATGCCTATAGCGCTGCAGTCTACGCCAGCTATTCGCCGGTCAAGTCGATCTTCATCGATGGTTTGATCGGTGGAAGCTGGTTGGATTTCAGCAGCCAGCGTTACATCACCTCGACCGGAGATTTTGCCTCCGGTGATCGTGACGGCCAGCAGATATTCGGGTCAGTGACGGCAAGCTATGAGCATCGCACCGATGCCTGGCTGATATCGCCCTATGGACGGTTTGATTTCTCCCGCTCGTGGTTGAACGGCTTTACCGAAAAAAGCGGCGGCGCGTATGCGCTGAAGTATGGCGACCAGACCGTTGATACGCTCTCCGGTATTCTCGGTCTGCGCATAGAATATACCATCCCGATGGACTGGGGTGCGTTGAAGCCCGGTGCCCGCGCCGAATATACACATGACTTTGAAGGATCGAGTCAGATCAGGCTTGGTTATGCTGATACGGCGGGACTTCCCTATGACCTGAGTACAGAGAGCAGCGGCAGCGACTATGTCACGCTCGGCCTTTCGCTCGATGCACAACTTGATACCGATTGGAACGCGAACTTTGACTACCGAACAACCGTCGGCGCAGACAATCAGAACCATGCATTCGGGTTGCGCGTGGGCAAGAAGTTCTAATGTATCATGATACGTGAAAGGCCCTGGGGAGAAGTGTTTGCTTCTCCCCAAACTCTTGATAGCGTTCGGTTCTAAACAAAGAACAAGCCTTTGCAGTGAAGGCGCAAGTAAACAATTGGGGATGGGATGGAGATTGTAACGCTGGATCATTTCGCCCGCTGTGTCGGCGAAGGTTTCGAGATCGATATGGGGACAGGGTCTCTTCCTTTTACATTGACCGAGGCGCGGCCTTTGCCTGAAACTGGATTCAATGGAATAAGAAGAGCGCCGTTCTCCCTGCTTTTTCGTAGCACTTCACAAGTTGTGTTGCCGCAAAAAATGTACAGGTTGAAGAATATGGCGCTTGGAAGCCTGGACATCTTTCTGGTGCCCGTCGCCAGAGATAAGGACGGGATCATCTATCAGGCTATCTTCAATTGATGTTCGCAGTGCTGTCCATCATTCTACGCAAGGCTTTCTGAGGTAACCATTCCATTCCTGTGTGGGTTTCGGTGGCTTCCGTGACCTCAAACCCCAAGGACTGATAAAGCTTCTGCGCGCGCATATTTGTATTATCAACATGCAGGGCAATACCAAGGCCTGCGGTTGCGGTCATCGCATCTTGAATGTCCCTCAGTATCGCAAATCCCAGTCCACGACCGCGCCACTCAGGCAACAATCCGATATCGATGACAAGCCATTTGGCGGCACTCAGATCGATATAAAGCCGGCCTATGCGCATGCCGTCCTTCTCGATGATCAGGAAGTCGGCTGGCGAAAACACAGTGGTGTAATAGCGGTGCTGCAGACTGAACTGCTGGTCCAGAAAAGCCTGTTTTTCCTGGAGAGACCAAGGAGCCTGTTCCAATTCACCCAAGCGAAATGAGCGATAAAGCAGGCACAGGAATGGTAAATCACTTCTCTTAGCGGGCCGCAGGGCAGCCGCGGTGCTGGAGAGCAGGACATCGCCCGTGCGCAGGGGAAAGTCCGGCAATTGAGCCGTCGCATCCTTGTCCATCAACTGAAGGCTGGAAATATGCCATTCAGGGCGATGCTGAAGTTGATTGCCAGATAAGGCTGACGGTTTTCATGCGGTTGACTGCTGCCTGCAACGCCGATGACATTTTGTCCGAACTGCGTGTTCGGTTGCACATTGGGCAGGAACGGACTGCTCGAATTCGGCACACTCAAACCATTGCCCGAACTGGGCGAGGGCGCTCGCTTGCCGGGTTCGCTCTGATTGTAAATGGTCAGGGAATGAGCGTGTGCCGGCATCTCCGGTTGCGTCAGCGTTACACTGTTGCCTCCGAAGGTTTCGCCGATGGTTCGCGGGGTCAAACCTGCGCCTTGGCCCTGGTTGCAGCCCGCACGATTGGTAAAGTTGGGCAGCTGGAATGTGGTCGTGCCATTGCCGCCATACTGGATGCCGAGCAGAGCGAACAATGCGCTGTTCTGTTGGATGCCGAGTGTCGCGCCATTGCAGCTTGCCCAGCCCCGTGGAGCAAAGTTGAAACCGAACAGTTGGATCTCACCGATGAAAGGTTCTGTCATTGCAGTGTCCTTTTAATGTGTGTGGCACGGTCAGCTTTGTGAGGGAAAGATGCCTGCATAGGCGATGCAATATTGCACCGTCAGGGTCGGCATCGTGTTGTCATGCATGACGGTTGATCCGCTCATACTGGTCGACGCCGGCGAAGTTCGGATCCCAGTGGCGCCGCTTAAATCGGTCGCATACATCGTGTCACCGACGATTGCGCCGAGCTCGACTGCCGGTCCAACCGATACGGTGTTGGCGAGGCCGGGGGTGGCAAGATAGGGATGCGTGTGCGTCGGCATTTGCGTGGGTAAAAGCGTGATATTCTCGCTGCCGGCGGACTGGCCGATTACATATGTCGACAGGCCCGGGCCGGTGCCTTGATGGATCGGCACGCGTCCGCAAAGATTGGGCATTGCAAACGTCGTCTGTCCATCGCCGCCATAGGTCGTGCCAATCAAAGTGAACAACGTCTCGTACTCCGAGATGGGCTGCAGCGAGTTATTGCAGGGCAGCCACCCGTTGGGCACTCGGGAAAAGCCGAACAGCCGGATTTCTCCGACATAAGGAGCGCTCATCGTTGGTCCTCCGTACGATGGGTTGATTAGAGGTCATTAATTGCGAGACGGAAAAATTCCCGACAGTGCAATGCAATAATTGATAACGTCGTAGGGCTGTATGTTGGCGTGTGGCTGACCATTACCAGCAGGGGTAACAGTCTGACTCGCCAGCACAACCTGGCCTCCGTTGGAAGGGCCATAAATATTGGCACTGTTGGTGCCGTAGAGCGCATTGCTCGGATTGCGCAATGTGCCGTTGCTGGTCGTCCCGGTTGCCACGTGAGTGTGTGCGGGCAATTGTTGTTGGAGCAGCGTCACATTCTCGGTGCCGCTGGCTTCGCCAATCGAGTAAGGTGACGGTTGCCAGGAAGAATCGACCGATGATCCGAATCCGACCGCTGTGCGGCTTTGCATATTGGGCAAGGCGAACGTCGTCGTCCCGTTGCCCCCATAAAAAGTGCCCAAAAGAGAGAATAACGCCTGGTTCTGAGCGATGGCCAACAGTTGCCCATTACTTAAAGCAAAGCCCTTCGGCGCAAATTGAAATCCCGCAAGCATAATCTGGCCAAGAAAAACTTCAGACATACCCCACCCCTCGGATATCTTAATATATCGAATGTATATCATCGCTCTTTCAGCGTATAAAATGCAAGAACAATTTACTTTAAACATACATAGAAATTGTGGGCTATTTTTCATTGCTACGGTAGCTGGCAATTTCTATTTGCTAAGCAATACTCTTTAAAAGTATAAATATATCATCTCAAGATGATATGCCTGTGGTATTGGATGTTCACCATCGTAGTCGATTTCTCAGCGATATTTCTGGGTCTAAATACTTTCTGCTCGCCATGACAACCGGCCCTCGCGAAGTTAACGAAGAATCTATGGATCCGATTAGGCTGAATAAAACGTGACAACACCTTCAAGATAGTTCCGGTAGATAGCCGCCGCCTGAGTCCGATTGTGCACCTTGAGCTTGCGGATCAGATTGTGAACATGGACCTTCACCGTATGGTCCGAGAGAATCAGCCGGTCAGCTAATAGTATTGTTTTGCACGTCCTCCGCAATAAACTCCAGAATTCGACGTTCGCGCAATGTCAATGGGCTTGGCTCCGGTAGTGCTCCCGCCGATGCCATTGGTAGTGGCCGGTTGACGGTCGCGCATGGGGTTCTCTTTTGCGATTTGTTCCAGCGACTGCAGGACACGGTTTGTCGTCTCGAAGGTGCATTTTAGAACAGTTCTTGTCAAAATGCGACACGCTCATTCCATGGAAACGAGGGCCTTTCCTGCAAGTTTTCGACCATTCTCGAGAGCAGTGATGAGGGCGATCGCTTCAGCGAGAGGCACGGTCTCGGCGATCGGAAGACGAAAGTTTTCCTTCGTGGCTGCTTGCGCGATGCGATCAAGAATTTCAGCTGTCGGCGTGCATACCACAACCTTTAGACGTTGACTGAAGATCGCGCGGATGAATTTCCCAAATGTCGGCTCAAGGTCTAAGAATCGTCCCTTCTCACGCAAAAGTCTGTACCCCAACGCCCTTGGCATCGCGGCAGCGGTGTCATAGACCACATCAAAGCGCTCCTGAACTGTGGAAAGATCAGTTGTGCGGTAGTCAAAGACAGTTTGAGCGCCCAAGGCGCGTGCGCGTTCCATAGCGCCTGCACTACAACTACCCGAAACCGTCGCGCCTAACATCCGCGCTACCTGCACCGCCGCTTCGCCTACTGCACCGGTGCAGCCATTGATGAAGACACGCTCGCCGGCGGTCACTTTCGCTTTGTCGACCAAGCCATTCCAAGCGGTGGCTCCAGGAGTTCCGAGGCAGGCAGCATCTTCAAACGAAACCGCATCAGGTTTCTTGGCCAAGAAAGTTTCTTTGGTGATCACAGCCTGCCCGAGTGCTCCGCTTTGCTTGAAGCGCGCGAGCCCGAACACAGCGTCGCCAATCTTAAAGCGCGTTACTCCGGCACCGATGGCAGTAATTGTCCCGGAAATATCCATTCCCATTGCGCGGGGGAAAGTCTTGCCGGTAACAATCTTCATCTGGCCGGCACGCAGCTTCCAGTCAATGGGATTGATGGCTGCAAACTTGACCTTAACGGCCACTTCTCCTTTGTTAGGCGAGGCCAGTTCAAATTCTTCGAGCCGCATCAGATGTGGACCGCCGTACTGGTAATATTGTATACGTTTCATAGTCGATCTTTCTTTTTCGTTCATTTTTAAGGGAAGAAGTGCGTGGTGATCTCGTCAAAGAGCAGGGGTTGCTTCGCCATCGGTTCACGCATTTTTATGAGCGATGCAGCCCTGTGAACCGTCTGTTTGAGGACTGGATGGGGCTTTGCAAAACATCTGCGATGGTTGGCCCAATACCGGCGGCCGATCGTGAATGCCGACCGCCGATATCGTAGCTTTACGAAAGTGGCATCGAGGTCGCCGCTGCAATGCTTTGGGCGAATCTGCCCGACATTCCCTCGTAGGCAGTGTTTGTCAAAGAGACGACGCTTCTCTTCCTGGTGAAGTCGATTGCCCACCAATTGCCATATGTTCCACCCCAGGAAACCGATCCATTGCTCCATTGGCTGCCGGTAGACGTCGGGTCGATCAGCACGGCGCCCAGCCAGGAAAACCCCCAGCCGGGACCCATCGCTTGTGCCTCTGCGCCGACTCTCGGCGTCCTTGCAGCTTCACGCAAATCCTCGCTCAAAAACGAGCCGGTGCGATGGGCTTCAAGCAGGGCCAGTACGTCGCGGGAGCGGCCAGCCATGCCAGCGCCTCCCGAGGGCCAAGCGGCCGCGTCTCGAATGCGCCTCGGATCGAAGCGAACACCCGCACCCTCATTGTATTGCTGCGGCAACTCAATACCGGCCGTCATTCGCACCGGTGCCGGTTTGCCGTCGTAATAGGGAACAGCAAGATCTTCGTCCAACCAATGAAACGCGGAACTCAATTTCAGTGGTTTGGTTACCAGGGTACTGATTGCCTCGCTAAGCGCTGTGCCAGTAATAGCCTCGATGACGCCACCAAGAACATCTGTCGCAACCGAATAGCGCCAACCCTCTCCGGGAATGCGGTTCAGCGGCACGCTTGCTATACGGGCGAGATTGGCATCAAGCGTGCCTTGGCTCTCATCAAGTCCATCCGACACCTGAGCACGGGCATAAGGTCCGTCTGCAGGTTGCTGGGATCGGTAGTCCAAGCCCGCCGTATGCGCCATCAGATGACTGATCCTGATGTCCGCGATCGAACTATTGGGGAGACGAGGAACAAAATTTGGAAGGAACTTCGTCACCCTGTCTTCCGGCGACAAACGTCCGGCTTCTATCAATTTCAAAATGGCCATGGTTGTGAACGCTTTCGTCACGGAGGCGAACCGAAACGGCGTCTCGATCTGCATCTTCCTGCCCGTCTCGCGGTCAGCCTGGCCCGCTGCCCGCTCGTAAACGACTTTCCCGTCTTCGGCGACCAGCACAACGCAACCAGCGATGCGGCCTTCAGCAAGTGCGTCCTCAATCGCAATATCAATCGTGTTCGCTAGGCCGTTTGGCAGGCTCGGTGTCTGTAAGTCAGGATCTTCGATCATTGGTAACTCCAGGTCAAAAGTACGATGGACCTTTAGATACTCCGCCTTGATCGTGAAGTTGAGTTGGGATATGCTTAAAGGGTCTTGAAGTGGAGATTAACGATGGGGACCGACCTTTTTTCGCTTCTGCCGACGTTTCGTATGGTCGCAACGACTGGCGGTTTCACTGCTGCGTCCGGCCGTCTTGGTGTAACGCCATCCGCGGTGTCGCAAAAAATCCGACAGATTGAACACCTTCTCGGAGCACGGCTCTTCGAGCGCACCAGTCGCAGTGTCCGGTTGACTGAGGCTGGCCGCCTCCTTCTGCAAAATACCGACCGAGCCTTCATCGATATCGCTGATGCGCTTGACCTGGTTCGGACTGTCGAGAAGCGCCCCGCCGGCAATTTGCGAATTAACCTGTCGCGGCTGGCAGCTCAGGTCTGCATCTTGCCGCGACTGGCTGCCTTCGTCCGGCACTATCCGGATATCGTGGTGGAACTCACAACCGATGATCGACCAGTAGATATTGTTGCTGGTGGTTTCGATGCAGGCATCCGTTTCGCAGACACTTTGGAAATGGATATGATCGCTCGCGCTATCGGGCCAGTTCTCCGTCGTTCGGTGGTGACCTCCCGCATCTACCTGGAAGCCGCCGGCGTCCCTCAGCATCCCGATGATCTCGAAAACCATCACGTTATCCGTTACAGGCTCCCGGAGAGCCAGCGATTGGTACCGCTGACTTTCAATGTCGCCGGTCAGGAACTCCGAATTGATCCACCACCAAGGCTGGTGTTCGATGACAATCACCACTTCGACTTTGCCCTTCGCTCGGGCTTGGGCGTCGCCCAGCTTTTTAGAGAAACTGAAGTAAACGCAATCGATGCAGGAGAATTGGTTGAACTTCTGACACAATTCGAGCCGCGTCCGGTCCAGTTTCAGCTGTATTACCCTACCCGTAATCGGCCGCCAAAACTTCGGGCATTTATTGAGTGGTTTTGTGATTAGTACCGGTATCATACATGCGGGCCGAAGCAGAGAAATGATTGCTTCTTCCACCCTTCTCAGGGGCGCCGATTGCAAACATTGGTGCTTCCATGACCGGAGCACATGCCCATTGCGACTTCAGATGATAATCTGATCGTCGAGCATTGGGACTTTTGCTCCCGACGGAATACTGTTGGATTGCAATCCGAGCAGTTGTATTGAGACTACGATATCCCGATCAGCGTGCAGGAGGAGGGTGATAATCGAGCCCGGATAGAGGCGAGTGCGCACGAGATCATGGAGGTGGCGCGAACGAATGCCGCCATGTCTCGATTCCAAACATCAAACAGAAAATATTGAGCGCACCCTTGGCATCAATAGCTCCTGATGAAAACCCCTTCTGGGGATTGAGGGCGAGATGTCGGCGCGTTGAATGCTACTCTCGCTGCAGATAGATCTGTACAACTGCGCCACCACCCGTTCTGTTCGCCAGCTGCAAATGCCCTCCATGGGCGATTGCTATGGCCCTTGCTACTGAAAGCCCCAAACCTGTTCCGCCTGTAGCACGAGAGCGGGACGGATCGCCTCGCCAAAAGGGATTGATCGCAACTGCTTGCATGTCTTCTGGAAAGCCCGGTCCACGGTCGAGCAAGCGTATAATCACACTTCCATCCGGCAATTTCTCTGTCTCACAGCGCAGCGAACCACCGGTAGATGCATAGCGACACGCGTTTTCCAAAAGGGCCAGAACAGCTTGACGGATACGCAATGAGTCCGCCGAAATCCGAGAGGATGCCTCAGCGGCTGTTCATGCGCTCGAACAAGGTCTCGCCCATCCGCCGCGTATCGGCCGAGACACCGACAAGAACCTCGTCCTTGCCGGCTTTAAGCTGAGCAAGCGCTTCCGTGGCGAACTCTTCAGGAGATACCATTATTCGGCTGGTTGTCCCTCCGCTGCGCGTGCCGCCGCCAAGGTCCGTATCAACAATCGGAGGGGCAATCTCCACCACTCTGATGCCTGTTGATTTTAACTGGTGACGCAGACTGAGGGTGAATGAATGGATGGCCGCCTTGGTGGCACAATAGACTGGAACATCCGCCATCGGAGAAAACGCCAACCCCGAACTGATGTTGATGAGAACGGCTTGCTCCTGTTGCCTCAACATGGGCAGGAGCTCGGCGATCAGGTGGATTGGTGCTGTGAGGTTGATTGCCACCTCCTGATCGAGTGTTTCGATGGCTGGGTCATTGTTGAAGTCGCGCCGATGTTGAACGCCGGCGTTGTTGACGACGACATTGAGGCTCGGATAATTCGTCTTCAGCCACTCAACCATCGATCGCCGACTATCGGTGTCCGCGACATCGCAGATGCGTGTGATCAGTCCTGGTAGTTCGTTTTGTGCGCTCAAAAGAGCGGCTTCGCTTCTCCCGCACACGATCACCTGATTGCCTTTTTCAAAAAGGCGCCGTGCGAGAGCCAATCCGATGCCGGTTGCGCCGCCAGTGATGAGAATCGTGTTTTGTGTGAGCCTCAAGGTCGTACTTCCTTCTGATGGAATTGGAAGGTGCACCGAGGATGACATAGGGATATCAACGGACACACCTTTGCGACCGGCAAGCCGGTCTCGGGTGTCGCGGATACCCCTAAGGGAGGAGTTGCCATCATACTGACAGCGACCGGGCTACCATCCGGCCAGCACTCTTTCGACCGGCGTTTGTTACCAAATTTCCGGTCAAACTGCAATCGGCTACATTGTTTTCCATTTACGCCGTACCGGTTATTGATAACCGGATTTGCCCCAACATTCTCCCAGAAACCGGTAAAGGAAAGAGACACGCATAGGATAGTTGGTTGCGCGTGAATACGTGCCAATCGTCCCCAATCTGATTGATTAGCCTCATTCACAAGTTCATGCAGATTTCCACATCTAATCGAGGTTGGGCAAGCGCACTACATTCAGTGCTACTTAACCAGACTTGGCGCTGTTGTCGCTGGCGGACCGCGGTTTGCATAACTTGCCGAATCAACGGCCATTTTTTCGACAACTGCACTGGCAACAACCTATGGGTACCGGTAATGAACTGGTCACACGACGAGCTTAAGAACATCAACGACGCTGACGACCTCAAGATAGCGCCGTTTCGTGAGGACAACGCGACTTATGGCACTCCGACATGGATCTGGGCGGTGGTGGTGGACGGGGCGCTTTATGTGCGCGGCTACCATGGTCGTAAATCCAGCTGGTATCAGGCGGCTGTTCGCCAGCGTGCTGGACGGATTATTGCCGCAGGCATGACGCGGAAGGTTGCCTTCGAGCCAGTCGACGGCTTGATCAATGACCAAATCGACGGGGCCTATCGAGAAAAATATGGCGAAAGCCCATATTTGGTGCCGATGATCAGCGACAGGGCACGGGCGGCGAGCGTTCGGATCTCCCCTACGACATAAAATCCTGATGCCAAATTTCGGATTGAATGGCGCTTCGCGCACTCCAAGTTTGGTCTTTTAAAGCAATTTCAGAGAAGGAGACCCAATATGATCAGGCGTAAACTAGGCCAAGGCCTTGAAGTTTCGGCGTTATCGCTGGGAGCCATGGGCTATGGAAGGGCGCGGGAGCTTCCCGATCGGGCGGAAATGATTGCCCTTCTTCGAACAGCGGTTGATCGCGGCATGGATTTCTTCGATACGGCCGAAGTCTATGGTCCATGGACCAACGAAGAGATGGTGGGCGAAGCGCTCGCGCCAGTTCGAGACAAGGTCAGGATTGCGACCAAATTCGGCTGGGACATCGATCAGGAGACCGGTCAGCATCGTGGCGGCGTCAATAGCAAGCCGAAGCAGATTCGCAACTCCGTCGAAGGAAGTCTGAAGCGTCTGGCAACTGATCACATCGATCTGTATTATCAGCACCGGGTCGACCCCGAAGTGCCGATGGAGGATGTTGCCGGAACGGTGAAGGACCTGATCAACGAGGGGAAGGTTTTGTGGTTCGGCATGTCCGAAGCTGGAGTGCAATCGATCCGGCGCGCACATGCGATTCAGCCTGTCGCGGCGCTGCAGAGCGAATATTCCTTGTGGACGCGCGAGCCCGAAGACGAAATCATACCGACGATTGAAGAACTTGGCATCGGGCTAGTACCCTACAGCCCGCTCGGTAAGGGATTTCTGACCGGTAAGATCGAGGTCAACACACGATTCGACCGTTCAGATCTCCGCAATGAAATCCCTCGCTTTTCGGAAGAGGCCCGCAAAGCCAACCAGAAGCTGGTCGACTTGATCCGCAGGATCGGTGAGAAGCACGCCAGTACGCCCGCGCAGGTCGCGCTTGCCTGGTTGCTGGCCCAGAAACCCTGGATCGTACCATTGTTCGGCACACGCAGGCTTGAGCGGTTCGATGAAAACATCGGGGCTCTAAACGTTGTCCTGGACGAGGCCGATTTAAACGAGATTGAGCATGCCAATATTGTCATAAATGGTGCTCGCTATCCCGAAGCCATTTTGAGCCGTTCGGGGCTCTAATTCGCCGATCTGGGCCACCAAGCGTCCCACAAAGACAAGCGTGGATTGGGGAGCGGGGCCGAATACACCGAACTTGCCCATGTTTACAACCATACTCTATGAACCCGGCGATATTGGTCATCCGAAGGTTCAGAAACGATCCTGAGAATCTGCGGATCATGTCGGGTAACCAATGCTCAAGGAGATAACAATGAAGAATATTCTCGCCGCCACTGCGATTTCGCTCGCGATGGGTGAACCTGTTTTTTCTCAGGAAGGAACCGGAGGTGGAGCTATCCCCAAGAGCGCTTCATCATTGCCGGTTAGTGATATCCAATCTGTCTCACCCGCTCTTGCCCGATATGCTGAAGAAAATCTGAACGCAAAACTGTGGCGGCGTCCGCAGCTTTCGCAACGCGATCGTAGTATCGTAACCTTGTCCATCCTGATTGCCCGAAATCAATCAATCGACATGACGCACTATGTAAACGTTGCCCTCGACAACAGCGTGACACCAACTGAAGTCTCCGAAATCATCACACACCTTGCGTTTTACGCCGGATGGTCCAACGCGATGTCAGCAATTGCTGCAACGAGGATTGTGTTCATGGATCGGGACATAGGGGCCGAGCAGCTGCCAATGGCATCTCCACAATTGTTACCTCTTAACGAAGAAGCAGAGCAGCAGCGGGCTGTCACCGTGGAGAAAAATGTTGGAGAGATATCGCCTGGACTGGTGGAATTTACCGCAACCCCGCTGTTTCTGGATCTTTGGCAGCGTCCCGGGCTTTCTCCGCGAGACCGAAGCCTTGTGACCGTTAGTTCGCTCATCGCGTCAGGGCAAAGTGCGCAAATTGGCTATCACCTCAACAGGGCGATGGATAACGGCCTGACTGCAGAGGAGGCGGGAGAGGTAGTTGCGCAGGCTGCCTTCTATGCCGGCTGGCCGAATGCGTTTTCCGCGGCCACCGTGGTTGGAGAGGTGCTGCGCAATCGGGCGAAGTGAAGTATGTACAGAATTGGCGAGCACTTGATCGTTCAACGCAAAGGTGATCGGTGCCGTCGCTTGCTCGCTACCATTTCATGGCCCCGAGTCTATAATCAGATGTTGTGGCCATGAAAGGGAGTCATTTTTGGAGCGGCAGGATGTCAACGATCTGATGGTGTTTCTGGCGGTTGCGCGCGAACGCAGCTTTACGAAGGCTGCCGCCAAGTTTGGTCTGTCGCCATCAGCACTCAGCCACACGATCCGCCAGCTCGAAGCTCGGTTGGGCGTGCGTCTTTTGACCAGAACAACACGTAGCGTGTCCCCGACTGAAGCAGGAGGCCAATTGTTGCAAGACATCAGTCCGCTTTTTGAGGAAATTGGTTCGGCGATCGATGCACTGAATATACTCCGAGACACCCCCGCCGGAACAATCCGGCTGACTGCTGGAGATTACCAGATCCAGCAATACATATGGCCAAAACTGCGCAGCTTCCTTCATCAATATCCAGACATCAAGCTTGAGCTCGACGTAAACTACGGTCTGCAGGACATTGTCAGCGACGGTTACGATGCCGGCGTGCGGTTTGGGGAACAAATCGCCAAGGACATGATTTCAGTCAGGATCGGCCCGGACGTGCGCTTTGCGGCAGTGGCCGCAAAATCCTATTTCGCACGTCAGGATATTCCCACCCACCCGAAGGAGTTGCTCCAGCATCGCTGCATCAATCTTCGGCTTCCAACCTATGGCGGTCTCTACGCTTGGGAATTCGAAGAAAATGGACGTGAGATCAAGGTTCGGGTGGATGGCCAGCTCGTTTTCAATACTATCTACAATGTTCTCGAAGCTGCTGTGGACGGTTTTGGATTCGCATATGTTCCTGAAGACATAGCCAAACCCCACCTTGAAAGCGGGCGCTTGCATCGATTTCTTGAAAACTATTCACCTTATTGGGAAGGATTTCACCTTTATTATCCCAGCCGCCGCCAAGCCTCTCCGGCTTTTTCTCTTTTGGTTAACGCTTTGCGCCACCCGACCTGATAGGTAAAAATCCGCGATATTTTTCAAAGTCCCCGCAATTGATCATCGTGAAAATGCCTTCAAAAACAGGCGTTGCGAATGATAGTTATTATTAATCCCACTTTATTCATGAGTGTCCTTCACAACCTCGTCAAATTGCCGGCCGCTAATGTCAAGCTGGTTGAGATGGTATGCTCACGTTCCCGAAAGCGGAGGAGGAGTTTGGGTGAGTACCGTCGACGTACAAAAGCAGGCACTGCAATTTGTATCGCTGTCTCGTGATCGTAGGGTACCCGTGCCTCAGCGCGAAGCTCCGGTAAAATCTGTCTACCTCGGAGCCGCTGTGGAGTTGTACAATGCTGGTCTCGTCACGAGAAAGAACGTGAAATGACAATCAAACTTACATTTCTGTCAGTAATATTTGCGGCTTTATTCGCGTTTGCAGGCGCTAGCACCTTATGGGCACAAAGCCATGTATCGAGCGGAATCGCACCTGCGTATTATATCGCCGAATTTGAGGTTACTGATCGTGAGGCTCTTAAACCCTACACACAGCAGGTGGAGTCGACCTTCGCCCCCTTCAGCGGCCGTTACATCGTTCGTGGCGGTTCGATGGACGCGCTCGAGGGGGACACACCCAAATCTCGCCTCGTGATCATTGTGTTCGACAGTCTGGAGCAGGCGCGGGCTTGGTACAGTTCTCCGCAGTACGCAAGCATTCGCCCGATCAGGCAGCATTCCGGCCATACGAACGCTTATATCGTCGAAGGTCTGCCGAACTGACGGACCTCCTACTCGAACCGTTTCGGCAATTCGCTCGCAAGTGCATCGATCGCCAGCCGGGACCGCAGCGGCAGATGCTGTGCAGCCGGCCAGACCGCGTAGGACTCTATCGTAGCGCTTGGCCTATCCGGCCAAAGCTCCACCAGATTGCCTGCGCGTATGTGGTTGCTGATTAGCCAATAGGGTAGCCAAGCAAGCCCCATGCCTTCGATGGCGGCGTCGGCAATTGCTTCGAGGTCATCAAAACGCAATCGGGAGATGACAGGCACCTCAACGATGTTGCCGGACATATCGGGCAACCGCCAAGGCAGTGCATAATCGTTGCGCCAATAAACGAGCGTATCCCGATCTCTTAGGTCGGCAAGGGAGTGCGGCTGTCCGTGTGCAGCGAGGTAGGCGGGAGCGGTACACAGTACCTTTCGTTGGCTGACAAGCCTCCGCGCACGCAGCGAGGTTCCATTGCCGAGCGTGCCGTTACGAACGGCGAGGTCGAAACCATCGGCGATCATATCAACCTGGCGGTCATTAAAGCTGAGTTCAAGTTCAAGTTTCGGATGTTGGCGGGCATAGGCACGCAGGATGGGTGCGACGCAGTAGCGGCCGAACAATACGGGTAGCGATACGCGTAGTTTGCCGGCGACCTCACGCCGTCCGGATTCCAGCAGGGATTCACCGGCGCGCAGTTCCTCGATGGCACGCACACATCGCTCGTAATACTGCTGACCGTCTTCAGTGAGACTCTGCGTACGCGTCGTTCGCTGAAATAGGCGAACGCCAAGCCGCTCCTCCAGACGCGCAATGGCCTTGCCAACCGCCGAAGGAGAGAGGGAGAGCCGATCCGCTGCTTTCGTAAAGCCTCCAGCTTCTACCGCCTCGACAAATACTTGCACCCCGTCAAACCTGTCGCGCACAGAGAAACCCCTTTCAGAAGGTTTGATGAGGCGATTGCGGAATGCAGGGAAGTAAACAAGTGAAAAACAATCGCCACTGCTGAATGCCATTCTACGATATGGATCAAATCAAGCAAACGATATTCTCGAGGCGATCCTAGTCGAAGCAGCCATGAGCGACATTGTGCAAGCACATCGTCTCATCATCGCGCACCATTTCCTCGATGGAAAGGACAGCATATTGTTGATTTCAATTGTCTATGACAGCGGCTTCGGCCATACTGCGCGCGTCGCTAAAGCGGTTGCCGCCGGCATCCAAGAGGTCCAAGGGGCAGAGGCGAAACTTATCGCCGTAGCGGACGGTTTGATAGATTGGGAATCGCTTGAGCGAAGCGATGCCATCATCTTCGGGTCGCCAACTTACAACGGCCTCATCAGCGCCAGGTTCAAGCAGTTCTTCGAGGATTCCACCAAGGCAGCCTGGACGGAGCAGAAGTGGCGCAACAAACTTGCTGCCGGATTTACCAATTCCGGAGCCCAGCACGGCGACAAACTGAACTCGCTCGTGTCGATGGCGTTGTTCGCAGCCCAGCATGGCATGATCTGGGTCGGCCTCGATATGATGCCTGGAAACAGCAGCAGCACCGGCAGTGCCGATGACCTTAACCGGCTCGGAAGTTGGCTTGGCGTCATGACCCAGTCGAACACGGACCAGGGGGCGGATATCACTCCCATCAAGAGCGATCTGGTGACCGCTGCCTATCTGGGGCGGCGTGTTACCGAGACTGCGCGCCGACTTCAGCCCGCTTGAGCTGTTTTCAACCAAGGAGACTTACTATGAAACTGCTTTGCCTCGACATCCCCCAGCCCGGCGCCAGCCTGGAAAAGTATCAGCCGCATATGGCAGATGAAGCCCGGCACGCTTGGCAGATGTATAAGGGCGGTATCGTCCGCGACATCTATTTCCGCCAGGACCGACCCGGTGTGGCCATCATCGCCGAATGCGAGTCGGTCGAAGCCGCCAAGGAGGCCCTCCGCGAGTTCCCTCTCGCTAAGGCTGGGCTCCTCGACTGGGAGGTTATCCCGCTTGGCCCCTTCCTGAACTGGGAATCGCTCTTCGCGCCAGGTAACGGCTAATATTGCCAGCCTGTCACTGAGATATCGGGTGCGAAACAAAGGAATACCGACCATGGACGTTATGGGCTATGCCGCTCAATCGGCTACAGATGCTCTTGCACCTTTTTCCTTCGAACGGCGAGACCCGCGGCATGACGACGTAGTCGTCGACATCTTGTATTGCGGAGTCTGCCACACGGACCTGCACCTGGCTCGCAACCACGGCGGCTTCACGACTTATCCCCTTGTCCCGGGCCACGAGATCGTCGGCCGGGTTCGCGAAGTAGGCGATGCGGTGAGTCGCTTCAAGGTCGGCGATATGGTCGGAGTTGGCTGCATGGTCGACTCATGCCAGCAGTGCAAACCCTGTCTTAAGGGATGGGAGCAGGACTGCGCCGAAGGTCCGACCTTCACCTATGCCAGCATCGACAGGCATGACGGGACGCCGACCTGTGGCGGCTACTCCGACACCGTCGTGGTGACGGAGAACTTCGTGCTCGCGCTTCCTGACGGGCTGGATCCGGCTGGGGCTGCACCACTTCTATGCGCCGGCATCACCACCTGGTCGCCGCTTCATCGCTGGAACGTCGGCGAGGGCAGCAAGGTCGCGGTGATCGGTCTCGGCGGCCTTGGCCATATGGCGTTGAAACTCGCCAGGGCACTCGGTGCAGACGTCACCCTCTTCACGCGCTCTTCCGGCAAGGAGGAAGATGCATTCCGTATCGGAGTCAATCATGTCGTGCTCTCGAGTGATCCGGCGCAGATGGCGGTCGTGGCCGGCCGCTTCGATGTGATCATTGACACTGTACCGTATGACCACGATGTCAATCCGTACATGCCGACACTGACGCTGGAAGGCGTGCTCGTCCTCGTCGGCTATATGGGGCCACTTGGTACGCCGGTGAATGCCGGCGGTGTCGTGCGCGGCCGGCGGGCAATCACGGGATCGTTCATCGGCGGCGTACCGGAAACCCAGCGAATGCTGGACTTTTGCGGGAAGCACGGCATCGTATCGGACGTTGAAATCATCCCCATCCAGCAGATCAATGAAGCCTACGAGCGCATGTTGCGGAGCGACGTCAAGTATCGCTTCGTCATCGACATCGCCTCGCTCAAATCATGAGGAGCCAAGACAATGGCAGATAAGATCAAGCCCGTCCTTTGCGTGGTCACCAGCCATCCGATCCGCGGCGATACCGGCGAGCCCACTGGCTTTGCGATGGTCGAGCTCACCCATCCACTCGACGTTTTCCGCAACGCAGGCATTCCGACGGAAATCGCCTCGATCCGCGGCGGACATCCGCCGATCGACTTCTTCGATCTGTCCGATCCGGTCAACGACAAATTCTGGAAGGACAAGAAATTCCGTGCCGAACTCGCCGATACCAAGATCCTCGCAGATCTCGACCCGTCCCGCTATTCGGCGGTTTTCTTCGCAGGCGGTCACGGTACCATGTGGGATTTCGCTGATACCAAAGCCGTGCAGCACGTAATCCGCGAGATCTGGGAAGCGGGCGGCATCGTTTCGGCAGTCTGCCATGGCCCCGCCGCACTGGTGAATGCAACGCTCTCGGATGGCAGCTATCTCGTTGCGGGCAAGAAGGTCGCCTCGTTCACGGACGAGGAAGAGGCTGAAGTCAAGTATACCAAGGTCGTACCCTATCTGCTGGCGACGACCCTCAAGGAGAGGGGCGCGCTGCACCAGCCAGCGGCGAACTGGACGGAGAAAGTGGTGGTCGACGGTCGCCTGATCACAGGGCAAAATCCGGCATCTGCACATGGTGTCGGCCAAGCCGTGTTGGATCTGCTCGCGGCAAAGTCATGACCAACAATAATCGGGTTCATTCGGCCTATATGAGGTGAAGAACTTCTTCGAGGAAAGGTCGATCAGATCGGCTGGAGTATCGCTGAAGAAATACCGTTGGGCGCTGCTCAGGCCGGGTCTGGCCCCACTTTAAAGTAAAGATTGGCTCCTTCGGGGAGTGCCGGAGCCATGTAAGCATTCAACACGCGAGGTATAGCATTATGGTAGCTCGCATTATCTTGCGTCGTGGATGACAATACGCGTACGGGGGGCACTCCAGGGGCAAGGCCAGACGGCGTATATTCAAGGATTTCAAAGATGAAGATCATCGCAATCGAAGAACACGTCCTTCCGAATGACATCAAGCATGCGTGGAACACGATTCCAGGCGCGGATGATGGAACCCTCGGGCTCAATCCGGGCGTCATCGGCGAACGGCTCGCTGATCTTGGAGAACAACGGCTGGCTCTAATGGACGAGACCGGTGTCGATGTTCAAGTTCTCTCCTTGACGACACCGGGCCTCAACAATCTCGGGCTTCATGGCATCGATCTTGCTCGTCGCGCCAACGATCTTCTGGCCGGGATTGTTTCGGCTAACCCATCCCGATTTCAGGCCATGGCGGCTCTCTCCTTTGCGCAGGCGGACGATGCCGCGCGCGAATTGCGGCGAGCGGTCAAAGAACTCGGCTGCAAGGGTGCCGTTCTTTTTGGGCGGGTCGGTGACAAGAATCTGGATCATGATATATTCGAACAGACATTCGCCTGCGCGGCCGAGCTTGATGTTCCGTTGCTCATCCATCCACAGATCCCGCAGACGAACGTTCGCGATAGCTATTATGCGGGCTTCAGTGCGCCCGTCGATCTTGCCTTGTCCACATTCGCCCTTGGATGGCACTTCGAGGCGGGGATGCAGTTTGTACGCCTGATCCTGGGGGGCGTCTTTGACCGCTACCCGAACCTTCAGGTGATCCTGGGTCACTGGGGCGAACTGGTGCTCTTTTATCTTGAGCGGCTCGTTATGCTGGATCGGGTATCCAAGCTCCGGCGGCCATTCATCGATTATGTCCGTAATAATCTCTATCTGACGGCCAGCGGCATGTTCAGTCCCGCCTATTTGCAACAGGCGATAGACGCGGTTGGCGTCGATCGCATTTTGTTCTCGACGGACTATCCGTATCAGTATCGCCCTGGAGGAGACGCACGGCGATTTGTTGAGGAACTTCAGCTCAGCACTTCCGATAAGGCAAAGTTTGCACACCAGAACTGGGAGCGCTTGACCGCAAACGGCAAGTTGGTCTTCCCCCTTAAAAGTGATCCTTTATGAAGTATGGCATTACCTATACCTCCCTTGATAGATGACAAAGCCAAATTGGCCATCAGCCCGTAACCACTTCCAAAATTCAACTAGGACGAAGGAGCATCATGAAACTGGTTCTTCCATTCCAGCGCCCGCTCTATGATGCGCTGGAGCCTTACGCCTACCTTCTGGTACGGATAACAGCTGGGCTTCTGCTCGTTCCCCATGGTGCCCAGAAGCTCTTCGGGTGGTTCGGCGGAGATCCCGCTCGGGTCGTTGACTCATTCCACGCCATTGGTTTTGAGCCGGCAGCATTGTTTGCAATGATAACTGGTGTCGTGGAATTTTTCGGCGGCTTGCTTGTCGCCGTTGGTCTCCTCACGCGACCCGCGGCCGCGATCTGCACCTGTCTCCTTGCTGTGACGATCTGGGTTACGTCGGCAAGGGGGTGGGCGGCCATGGAATACAGCGTCCTTTGGACAATTGTTTGCCTGACAATTGCAGTGCGTGGCGGGGATAGGATGTCCATCGATCGTGTAATCGGCCGGGAATTCTAAGGCAATTTCCGGTATGAGTAAGTCTAGACACCGGCACCGTTCAGATTTGGATTTGATAGCTTCAGACATTGCACTTATGGGCTGATAACTTTGGCGCAAAATCCGTTGGACCTATCGTTAAGAGAATGAAATGTATTTCAGGGTGAAGTGTTGGAATATGAGTTTTTGGCGGCGAATGGTGTTGGCTTCGGTTGGATTGCTCCTGTCTATTCAGAACGCAACTGCCAATGATTTAGTTAAGGAAGAAAATCTTTTACTTCCGATTCAGCTCGGGTCCAAGACAGAGAAGCTTGAAACGCTAGTAGTTCGGCCTGTTGATGGTGACCACTTTCCGCTTGTGTTGATCGTCAACGGATCCGCCGGAGCCAATCAATCCGAAATGCATCCTGAGTGGCTGGCACACATCGCGCATGATTTTGCGCATCGGGGCTGGATTGCGGCATCAATCGTCTGGCCTGGATACGGTCGCTCCACGGGGAGCTTTATGAACGATGCGGGAGACTGCTCAAGGCCCAATGTTTCTTTGTTTCTCAACGCGCATGGCGATGAGCTTGCCGCTGCTTTGAAGACGCTTCGAACACGCCCGGACGTCAATCCATCTGTAACTTTGGGCCTGGGCATATCGATCGGCGGGGCTTCAATGCTCGATCTTGCAGGACGCACGGACAGACCGTTGACGGCTGTCATCAATATTTCCGGCGGCGTGTATCACTATACGACTGTAGGGTTGGCCGATTCCAATTGCTCGCACTTCCAGGACGATCTTGTACGAAACTTCACCGAGTTCGGTCGTGGCAATCCGACACCAACTCTTTGGTTTTACGCCGCTAACGACCCTTATTTCGGACCGGATCTCGCACAAAGGCTGTTAGCTGGATATCGTTCAGGGGGTGGAGCCGTGGACTATGTCGGGCTTCCACCCTTTGGACAGGATGGGCATACATTGTACAAGCAAACGGCGAATTTACTGCTCGAACCCGGGGTTGACGATTTTCTGCGGCGCAATCATCTGCCATCGGCGAATGAAGATGAATTGACGCCTTTGCTTTCCGCGTTAACGCCTGTTGATCGCTCAAGCGCACAGCTTTATTTGAAACAAGTGACCGAGAAAGCTGCGGCCATAGCAGTTGATGGAAGAGGGTTTTATTGGTCCTATGGACTTCGATCAATCGAAGACGTCCGTCAACAGGCGCTAGCCCGTTGCGAAAATAAAAGTGGCAAAATATGTAATATCATTGCGGAGAACGCGCATTTGGTTGACGGCTGGCAACGTACGATCACCAAGCGATAACAACGGGTCCATATTGCGGCTAGCTCTATTCCGTGAACGCGTCGTGCCTCTCGTAGACAATGCGCGCGAACTTGATCATGGATTAGATAGGCCGCACAGGTCCAACGCATTGGCCTCTTTGAGAACACTGCCATCTGCCCATGCTGCAGATATTGGCTGAACTGTTGATTGCCATTGGGAACGCTTGCGGCGCACAAAGATCAGCCGCTTGCGCCCAAAAGCGAACTGGGTTGGGAAGACTTGACACCATATCCGAGAGTTTTCAAACTCTCCCATGCGCAGCGCTATAAACACTTCATCAAAAAGTCGGTAGAAACATATACCGTATATACAATAAATGTCGGTGCTAACTCTATCGTTGTGAATAATGTTGCCGGAACATCGATGTGTTGCCCCCTATGGCCAGCTGCTATCTTCGCAGAGTTGTGGATGGGCCCATCTGCCCAAGGCGCTGCCGCGCTGTTCAACCCCTTTTTGCCAGCTTTGAAACAACGCGGACTTAAAGCCGGGATATGCTTTGATCGTGCGACATGTGGGCCGGTCGAACCAGCAAATAAGGTGATCGCCGATATCAAAAGTGAGATCCAAGCGGGTTTTTCCTACCAGATCCAATGTGTGTGGAACACTGACGCCGCCATCGCCCAATGATACCTGTTCTGGTACCATTCACCGAACCAGCAGCGCATTGTTGGATTTTCAGATCTTTTGCGAAGTTGTAACTAGGAGTGAGCGGCCAAATTTCCTCCCTAGCGAGCAACTCGATGCAGTATTGGTCACTATCCACTAACATATTGAAACTGATCGTATAGCTGGCGGGATTTTCAAAAGCTTTTCGGTTCGTATCCCTTCATGGCGAGGGACTCAAAATGGGCTCTTCTAAAGCAACAATTGAGCTCGAGCACTTGAATGACCGAAATGGGGCCGGGAGCGGACCGTCCACTATGCGTTTCGATTCGTGGAGAGCGGCCACTCCGCGGCCTGTCCCACTTGGCAATGCCAATTTCCATCAACAGTTTCCCTAGCCCATTTTTGGCATTTGGCACTGGACGTCAGCCGCGCGATATGGACCGCCCGGCGAGGAGCGGAGCGTACGCGGCGAGTCGGTGGGATATGAACTCTGTGAAAAGCCGCACGCGCTTTGTCTTGCGTGTCTCCCCCTGCGTGAGAAGCCAGATCGTCGCAGGTGATTTCAGATCGATGCCCGGAACTCTCGCCAGCAGGTGATCGGCATCTCCGACGAAACACGGCAGTTTGGTCATGCCGATCCCTTGCCTTGCCGCAGCGATCTGCGCGTCGGCGTCCGGCGTCCTGAACGGAATCCCTGTGGCGCGAAACTCCCCTTTGTCGACCCAGTCCGGAACAGCCTGACCGCCGATGACGATGGGCCGGATTGGAGCCGACGCACCCGCACGCCACGCGGCCATTCTATCGCGGGACATATAAACACCCGCGAGCAGATCCGGACCTTTCAGGCCATGAAGATTGAGCGGCAGGGTCTTGCGATCGGAGACCATCCGGATCGCCACATCCGCCTCCCGGTTGGTCAGGTTCACGACCTCGCCGGTCGATACGATCTCCATCTCGATGTCCGGATGCAGACGCGTAAAATCTGCGATATCCGGCATGAGCAGGTGTGTCGCAAGGAACGGGGGCAGCGTCACCCGCAGAAGCCCGCGTACGCTCTGATCTCGCCCGAAGACGCGCGTCTCCAATTGGTGCGACGAGGCTTCCATCTGGTTCGCGAACTCGAGAACCTCCTCGCCCGCGCCTGTCAGGCGGTAGCCCGAAGGCAGCTTTTCGAACATTTGCGCCCCGAGGTGTTCCTCAAGCTGAGCAATGCGTCGCAGCACGGTCGAGTGATTGACTCCCAGGCTCTTGGCGGCAGCCCGCACTGAGCCGCCACGCGCGGCGGCAAGAAAGTAGCGAACGTCATCCCAGTCAATCATGGTGTAATTCGGCACCGCGTGGTGCGCCTTGAAAGCCCCGTGTCACCTACATGGTACAGCAGTACGGGCGGCGAGTACAGCTATGTCAACAAGCGCAGCTCAATTCCGAACGGCGAGTACCGATCGTCGCAGCCGATGTCGGGCTGGATCGTTTTTGCACCACCGATGTGCGTACTTGCGCACTGATACGCGCCGAACTTTGCACCTACTTCAACGATGCACAGGGTTTCCGTGCAACTTCAACAAAGGATGCACAACATGACCAGATTGAATGGAAAGACCGCCGTGATCACGGGTGGCGCTACCGGTATCGGCCTCGCCGCCGCCAGGCGTTTCATCGAGGAGGGTGCCTTCGTCTTCATCTACGGCCGTCGACAGCAAGCACTCGATGCGGCTGTGGCCGAGCTTGGACCCGACGCTCGCGCGGTGAAGGGCTCGGTCTCGGATGAGGGCGATCTGGATCGGCTCTACGCGGCGGTGAAAGCCGAGCGCGGAAGCCTCGACATCGTCTTCGCCAATGCCGGGGCCGGAAGTCCGCTTCCTCTCGGCCAGATCACCGCCAAGCACATCGACAACACTTTCGACACCAACGTGAAGGGCACGATCTTCACGGTCCAGAAGGCGCTGCCACTGATGGGCCCGGGCGGCTCGATCATCCTGACGGGATCGAGCGCCGGGACCACCGGCGCCCCGTCATTCACTGCCTACAGCGCCAGCAAGGCAGCGGTGCGCAATCTCGCACGGACCTGGGCGGAGGATCTGAAGGGCACCGGTATTCGGGTCAACGTGCTGTCGCCCGGCGCGACGGCGACCGAACTCGCGAAGGAAGCGCTGGGAGAGGAGGGCCAAAAGGCCTACGGCGCGATGACCCCGCTCCAGCGCATGGCCGCTCCGGCGGAGATCGCGGCCGCGGCCGCCTTCCTGGGGTCGGACGACAGCAGCTTCATGACCGCCAGCGAAGTCGCCGTTGACGGCGGCCTTGCTCAACTCTGACCCCGGCGCGGTTCCGTGCCTAACTCACACACAACGTAGGATAAAAGATTATGAAAGCACTCGAAGGTAAAATCGCAGTTATCACGGGCGGAAGCAGCGGGATCGGCTTGGCCACAGCCAAGCGTTTCGTGGAAGAAGGTGCGAAAGTCGTGATCATTGGGCGACGCGAGAAAGCCTTACAAGAGGCCGCGGCGCTTATCGGGAAAAACGTGACAACAGTCGTGGGCGACGTCTCGCGCTTGGAAGACCTGGATCGGCTCTACGCCACCGTGAAGGAGAAACATGGTCACATCGACATTCTCTTCGCAAACGCGGGCGCAGGTACAGTCGCGCCGCTCGCGGCAGCTACTGAGGTCCATTTTGACCAGACCTTCGATGTGAACGTGAAGGGCTTGTTCTTTACGGTGCAGAAGGCCCTTCCCATTTTCAAAGACGGCGGATCGATCATTCTGAACTCTTCGGTCTCGAATGTGATGGGGCTGCCAGCGTTCAGCGCCTACGCAGCAAGCAAGGCGGCTGTTCGCAGCTTCTCGCGGTCTTGGACCCAAGAGCTGAAGGACCGCAATATCCGCGTCAATACGATGAGCCCCGGCGCGATCGAGACTCCCGCCTTGGCGACAACGACCGGCCTCACCGCCGAGCAAGCCGAGGAGGCGGTCGCCCAGTTTGCTGCACAGATCCCAATGGGTCGCAGGGGCAAGCCAGAGGAAATCGCGGCTGCGCTCACGTTTCTTGCCTCCGATGAAAGCTCGTACATCACCGGTATAGATCTCGCCGTCGATGGCGGTTGGGCGCAGGTCTGACCCAACCTTAACACAGGATCGGAGAAGCATTATGAGCTACTCAATCATCGGCTTCGGCAATATCGGCCGAGCTCTGGCCAAGGCCTTTTCACGCAAGGGCATCGAAGTATCTGTTGCAACCACGCGGGACCCGGAAAGCTTTGCAGCTGATGCGGCCGCGATCGGGCCCAAGGTCATTGCTAGAACACTAGCGGAAGCCGTCAAGGCGGATATCATCTTCTTGGCAGTCCGTTTCGAGTCGCATCCAGATGTCGCAAAGGCGCTCCCCACCTGGCAGGGGAAGACCGTCATCGATGTGACCAATGCCTACGGCGTGCCCCCTGAGCAACTGGGAGGACAGCCGTCTTCCCAGGCCGTTGCGCAGGCTTTCTCCGGCGCAAGGCTGGTCAAGGGCTTCAACCATCTGCTCGCTGCCACCCTTGGCCAAGACCCGGCCGTGCAGGGCGGCAGGAGAGTCGTGTTCCTGGCGAGCGACGATGAGGACGATGCGGCGGAGATTGGTGCGCTCGCGCACAATCTGGGCTTCGCGCCGATCAAGCTTGGCGGGTTGTCGGAAGGCGGGCTGCTGATCCAGGCGCGCGGAAAGAGCTGGGGTCATCTGATCTTCAAGGATCTGGTGAAGTTCGACGGTTAAAACGACGGCCCCATCGACAAGGCCAAGATGTACGGATCGGATCGAGTGCGATCCGATCACACCGAAATGGAGATATTCCCATGAGTATTGAAAAGAACATCCAAACCGTGAAGGACTTCTTCGCGGCGATAGGCCGCGGCGACAGACTGGCTCTGTTGGCGCTGGCTGCCGAAGACATCAAGTGGATCATTCCGGGCGAGGACTGGCCGCTGGCCGGCACCTACCGGGGGTACGCGGGACTGGCAGATTTGCTGGATACGGCATCGAGGTCGATGGAAACCTTCACGGAACCCCGGGAGTTTGTCGCACAAGGAGACCGGGTTCTCGTCGCCGGCTTCGCCAGCGGGAAGGTCAAAGCCACGAACAAGCCGTTCGAGGACGACTGGATCTTCGCCATCACGGTCCGGGACGGCAGACTGACCAGCATCCAGGAATACATCGACACGCAAGCGCTGGCACGCGCAGCGCAGATGGACGCCTCCGGGCCCGTATAGCGCAGGTCTTCTGCAACCATCGGCTTTCGCCGAAGGTGAATGAGCGGATCGCCGTCTCGCGTGCCGCGCGCTCGTAGAATACCCAACCGTAAAGGAGATTCCGATGTACGACCAATCCAAACTATCCGAGTTGATCCGGTTCGCACGCATTGATGCAGGTGCTACCGTCATCGACGTTTATCCAGGCGCCGGCGACTGGACGCGCCTGTTCTCCGACGTCGTTGGACCCGAAGGTCGAGTCACCAGCTTCGTGCCGGCCGAAGTCGCGCACTTCAAGAACGATCCGGTCGGCCTCATGCGAACTATCGCGCAGGAGCCAGGCCGGGAAAACGTCGAAGCCGTCTCAGCGGACCTCGTGGCAATGCCGGAGATCACGCAGCCAGCGGATGTCCTGTGGCTGCACCTGTTCTACCACGATCTCCACACTGCACTGATGCAGGCCAGGGGCACAACGGCGGCTAATTTCAATCGAGCTGTCTACGAGCGGCTGAAGCCCGGTGGGTTCTACGTCATTGTCGATCACGCCGCGGCCGCCGGAGCCGGCACAGGTGATGCCCAGTCATTGCATCGCATTGACCCTGCCACCGTGCGCGAGGAGGTGGAGGCTGCCGGCTTCGTACTGGATGCGGAAAGTACCCTGCTCGCGAACAGGAACGATCCACACGCGATCAAGGTCTTCGATCCCTTGATCAAGGGCGAGACCGATCGCTTCGCATATCGGTTCGTGAAGCCCTGACAGAGGCCGGCGCCAACCTCAGGTCGACCTCCCAAGGATGCCAGGATACTGCTCAACTGCGCCAGTCCGCAGCAACGTCAGCTTTCGTAACTCGCTGGAGAGCCTGCAAAGGTCAAGCTTGGGGCGCGAGGGACGTGGCGGCACTAGCGTGGCAGGCGGACAACTGACCTGATCGGTTAGAGATTGCCTGAGCTCTCCCAGGCGGATCGTCTTCTCACCCGATTGCAAGCCATGATAAACAATGACTATGGGCATCAAGAACTATCTGATCGAAGGCGGTTCCGGCACTGGAAAGACATCTGTCGCTACAGAACTGGAGCGGCGGGGCTACCATGTCATCCATGGTGATCGGGTCTTGGCTTATGTCGGTGACCCCGAGACGGGCCAGGCACTCGCAGGACCACCCGAAGGCGCAGACCGCATCGCTTGGGGATATGCGCACTGGATCTGGCCCGTTGACAAGGTCCGGACCATTGCTGCCGACATCACCCACCCTGCCACATTCTTCTGTGGCGGCTCGCGTAATTTCCAAAAATTTCTGCACCTGTTCGACAAGGTATTCGTGCTCGACATCGACGTTGAGACGTTGAACCGAAGATTAGATGGACGGCCGAATGAGCCTGGCTTCGAACCGGCAGAGCGGGCACTGGTACTCCACTACCATCGTACTCGGGAATATCTTCCTGCCGGCCTCACCATCGACACGTCAAATACCGTCGCACGTGTCGTCGAAGCTATCCTCGCTAACCTCACCTGAAGCCTTGCAGCGATTGTGATCGGAAAGGAAGCGCCCGATTTACTGCGGGATAATCGAAGTCGCGGGAACCGGTCACTGTGCGTGGTCACGGGCGGCTGTCGGAATGACAAGCCGGGTTGCCAAACGGTCGGAATGCGGGCGCAAAGCGGACATTCGAATTTATGACAGGCCAGACATCGGCACCAATCAGATTAAACAAAACAGCTTTCATCGGCTTTTTCAAAAGAACAGGATTTGAGGCCAGCGCTCCCTTTGATACCGGACCATCAAACAGCATCGATTGCCTCAATGTCTATGTTCCGACAAACCTCTTCATACATTTCAGCATAGACCTTATGCGCTGGGTTTATGACGGTTGGACTTTACTATCCTTCGATTAAGGATATTAAATATCCGTAATTGAAAATATGGCCCTTCCCATCGGTTCTAATTCCATGGTCAGCAGGAGACAAAAATGAGCCTACAGCACCTTTCACATTCCATTACCACATTGCGTGACGAGTTGGTTCCCTCGCGCTATGCCCTGAAAATTGGCGACATAGAAGTATTGGTGGTCAGCGACGGAGTGCTGCCGCTTCCAACGGTGATGTTGGGACACAACGCTGATCCTGCGGTTCGGGCAGCCTGGATGAAGGATATGTTCCTGCCACAGGATGCTTTCGACTGGCCGCTGAATGCGGTGGTGGTGCGCAGTGGCGAGCAGACGATCCTCCTTGATGCCGGACTGGGTCTGGACCCGGACTTGCATCTGCCGCGGGCCGGGCAGTTGATCAAGCGGCTGGAGGCTGCCGAAATCGAACTTGCATCCGTGACCGACGTGATCCTCACGCATCTGCATATGGACCACATCGGTGGCCTACTCATCGAAGGAGTAAAGGACAGGCTGCGTCCCGATCTGCGCATCCACGTGGCAGCAGCCGAGGCCAAGTTCTGGGAAGCGCCTGATTTCTCCCAAACACAAATGCCTGAGGGATTTCCAGACGCGCTTCGGGCGACTTCGAAGCGGTTCCTGAAAGAGTATCAGGATCAGATACAGCTGTTCGATGATGAGTACGAGGTGGCATCTGGGGTAGTCGCGCGTCGTACTGGCGGACATACTCCGGGACATTGTGTGATCCGCGTCGCGTCTGGAGGCGAAGGCCTGACATTCGCTGGCGATGCGGTATTTCCGGTCAGTTTTGACCAGCCAGATTGGCACAACGGCTTTGAACATTACCCCGAAGAGGCATCTCGCGTCCGGGTTGGCCTTTTGCGGGAATTGGCGGCCAGCGGCGAACTGCTGGTAGCCACTCACCTGCCGTTTCCCTCAATTGGCCGGGTGGCGATTGCCGGTGATGCCTTTCGCTGGGTGCCAGTCTTCTGGGACTATTGAGCGCTGGAGCTAGTTATCGCAAAGTCCCGGGTGTTCATCATCTCGCTTAGGCGTTTGCGGGTTTGAGCATCGGGCCCAATACGCCTCCGAACAATACCGCGCAGATGGTGAATTTGGAACGTCTGCGCGACCACGAGGTGAAAGTCGCACGGTTCTTCGCCGTTTTGACAACGGCTCAAGTCTGGTATTGCCAGTGCTGTCGAGCGGGCACTTTCATACGTGTTTTGCCAAATCAAGTATTTATTCGGAGCGAGAAGGGATACCCAACGGGTCTGCAGTCTGCCGCGACATGACAAGAGTGCCGCCACCGACAACCACGACTGTCTTCACGGTAGTAAGACAGGTTTTCGGGGGCCAGACCTGATTGGAGGTCGATCACCTCCGAAGCTTACAGCTTTCTGCCGATCTTGGTGGCAATACATTCCGGTTCAATTCATTCGGGTTCAGCGATGCGAATGGGACGGGTCCCGATTTCGGCGCCGGTCGCCCGGTCAATGGTGACCGGGTCAATTTCGGTCCCGGTTTCTGCGTCAAAAAACCGGGTCACTTCAGCGCCACCGGCCCGATGTTTGCGTCCCCATGCGCCGATTGTAAACAACACCGGCAGAAAGTCGTGGCCCGCTGCCGTCAGCACATATTCGTCCCGTGGCGGCCGCTCCGAGTAGCGGCGTTTCTCCAGCAAGCCGTCTTCTGTCAGGGCTGCCAGACGCCGGGTCAGGATCGTTGGCGCAATTCCCAGACTCTTGCGAAAATCATCAAAGCGGGTCAGCCCCGCATGGGCATCGCGCATGATGAGTATGCTCCACGCATCGCCCACAAGGGCAAGGCTGCGGGCGATGAGGCATGGCTGGTCTGAAAGATTCTTCATGTCGATATCTTTTTGATAGTGACTTAGTATCGAAATGATAGTATATGATCCTCAGACAATAATCCATACCAAAAGAAAGACAATGAAATGAGCAAGACACAACACGGCGTTGCCCTGATCACAGGCGCGTCCTCCGGCATAGGGCTGGCAACGGCGCGAGCACTGCAACGCGATGGTTACCGGGTGTTCGGAACCAGTCGAAAGCAGGTTGCCGATCTTCAGGGCATTACAATGCTGGTCTGCGATGTCACAGATGAAGAATCGATACAAAAAGCGGTCGACGAGGTCTTACGCCTTGCTGGACGGATAGATCTTCTCGTCAACAATGCCGGGATTGGGCTGCTTGGCGGCGCTGAAGAATCCTCGGCTATGCAAGCCAAGGCTCTGTTTGATGTAAATGTGTTCGGCGTCCTGCGGGTAACGAATGCGGTCCTGCCGGTCATGAGACGTCAGCGAAAAGGCAGAGTTATCAACATGAGCTCCATTCTCGGGTTGATCCCTGCACCCTACAACGCGCTCTATGCATCCACAAAGCATGCAATCGAGGGCTATTCCGAATCCTTGGATCACGAAATCCGCACGCAAGGCATTCGCGTCGTTCTCGTTGAGCCCGGCGCTACCCGTACCTCTTTTGAGGAAAATCTCACCAGAGCAGATCAGCCGATGCCTTTGTATGATACCGTTCGTGCCGACGCAGAGAGGCTGATGCGTGAAATTGTGGAAGCAGGGGACACGCCCGAGATGGTCGCCGATGTGGTCGTGAAGGCAGCAAACGCATTTTCTCCCAAAAGACGCTACACTGTGGGGAAGATTGCGGGACAAGTTCACTTCCTGCGTCGCTTCCTGCCAGAGTCATTCGTCGATAAAAACCTTCGCAAATACAATAAGCTTCCTGCCTGAACAATTACCGCTGGATTGTGTTTTCCGGCGGATCGCTAACTCGTACATAAGGGCGAACCCATGAAAGCGTTTCTGGTCGATCGATATGCAAAAGGCGCGGCTTTGCGGTTCGGTGAAAGTCCTGAGCCGGAGCTGCGGGAGAGCGACGTCATGGTCCAGATCCACGCTGCCAGCGTCAACGTTCTGGATGCCAAGATCAAAGACGGTGAATTCAAGCTTATCCTGCCATACCGGCTGCCCCTGATCCTCGGCAACGATGTGGCGGGTATTGTGGTTCGGGTAGGGTCAAAGGTTAGGCGTTTCAAGCCGGGTGATGAGGTCTATGCTCGTCCGGGGCAAGACCGCATCGGCACGTTCGCGGAGTTCATTGCAATAAATGAGGACGACGTGGCCATAAAGCCGAAAAACCTGACAATGGAGGAGGCTGCCTCGATCCCGCTTGTCGCTTTGACCGCATGGCAGGTGCTTGTTGAGCAGGCGGAGCTGAAACAGGGGCAGAAGGTACTGATCCACGCGGGCTCCGGCGGTGTAGGCACAATTGCCATCCAGCTTGCCAAATATCTCGGGGCGGTGGTGGCAACGACCACAAGCACTTCAAATGTCGATCTCGTCAAAAGTCTCGGAGCGGACATCGTGATTGACTACAAGACACAGAATTTTGAAGAAATCTTGCGGGACTATGATGTCGTGCTGAATAGTCTTGGCACGGACACGCTGGAGAAATCACTCCGTGTACTGAAGGCCGGCGGGAAACTTATATCGATCTCCGGTCCGCCTGATCCGGCCTTCGCCAAGCAGAACGGTTCAGGCTGGTTGCTCCAGCAGGTCATGCGCCTGCTGAGCTTTCGTATCCGAAGGAAATCGAAACGCCATCATGTCAGCTATTCGTTCCTGTTCATGACGGCAGATGGCGGACAACTCGGCAAGATCACGTCGCTGATAGAAGCCGGAGTCATACGGCCGATAGTGGATCGGATCTTCCCGTTCGACAAGACAAATGAGGCGCTGGCTTATGTCGAGACGGGCCGTGCGAAAGGTAAGGTTGTCATTGCTATGAAATGATCGTCGATGCCACCTCAGGGCAAAACACTGCCAAACATCTGATTAATGTTGTGGCGCCGACAATCTTACGCCGCACGTTTGAATGCCTGACCAAATAGCCGCAATGGTGAAATTTAATCGGGAAGATCGCTTAATTCAATTCGTCGATCAATGAAGAGATGAAGCACAGAACTCCATAAATCCTTCTGTGATTTCCGGTTTAGAAGGTGAATACGGTGTACGTGAGTAAGCGGTAATGCCTTATTGTCTCATTGTTTTTACTATTTAATCGAACTTTTTCTGATAACCTTTTAGTTTGTACAAAGTGCGCAGCGTGAATTTTGTGGTGAGTAAATACGGGATTGAATAAGCTCTCCGGAATGGCACTACCGGCGACAACTACGCGCGATGACCGGCGGCATGTATCCGGCTGATAAATCACCTGTCGTCGCATCTGCCAGTATCGTGTTTACGCGGCTCTTGGTTGTATTTCTGATAGATCACGACTGATCACCCGACGCCGTTCCATCAGATCGAAATCGGTTTGAAGGCCAAGAAAGAAACCTTCGGAAACCCCGAAATACCGAGCCAGGCGTAGATCCGTATCTGCCGTCACATCACGCTTTCCAAGTACAATCTCATTGATACGGCGAGGCGGCACATGGACAGCACGGGCCAAAGCATTCTGGCTGATGTGTAATGGTTCAAGAAATTCGTACAAAAGAATCTCACCTGGATGCGGGTTGGGCAACAGGTCTTCCGCCTTAGTGATAATCGACGATGCTGACATTATTCGGACCTCCTTGTTGCCAAATAAAACAAATGCGCCATTGCCCACTAATTCTGATCGAATATTGCCCTGACCGGGTGCCTTTCAAGGCTTCAATACGGTTACCGGGAGGGATACGAAGATCATCCAGAACTTTAGCCTGCTTGAGCATACGCAATTTACGAAGCGCAATCGCTTGAATATCCGACGGCAATTTTCGGCTTCGCACACCAGACCAAATTGTTTTGGTTTCCCGATCAGCAAAGCTTTGGATCATAACGTGAAAGATACCTTGTTCTGCCCTATAACGCAATGCGTTATAGGGCAGATTCCGAGTGCGAGGTCACCTCGCCAAAATGGCTGCAGGATTTCAAGGACGCCATCAACCTTGGTTCGACGGAAGATGCTCAAGCATTCTTACGTTCGGTTCTGCAAGTTTGGCACGATCGGTATCGGATTCAAGATCGAGGCAGATTGCGGGGCGTTGTTCGGCAATCTCAAGCGCCAGCGTTGACTTCCCAACTTGTCGAGGCCCCAGAAGTGGACGGCAGGTGTGGTTGAGGAGTTCTTGGAGTTCGGCGGTAATTCTGCGCTTAATCATCCTTGCAATATTGGATAGTAATTCCAGTATTGCGACGATATTGCCGCGATGCTCTCATTTTATCCAGTTATATCTAGGCTGGAAGCGGGCATCCAACCCATCATTGGAAATCAACATAAAGCTTCTTCATTGACTTTAACAGCCTTATGGCCTTTTGACCTCGTCATGCGTTTGCGAGGATCAGGGCGAGCAAGCCGGGGAACTTTGTTTCAATCTCGGCCCGCCTCAATTGAGACTTACGGCAGTTCCCATAATCAATCTGACGTATTAGCCCCGCCTCGCGAAGAACGCGAAAATGATGAGTACGCGTTGCTTTGCTAACAGGCAGGGCAAAAGAAGAACAGTTGCGTTCTGCACCATCAGGTTCGCGTGCCAACTCGGCCACGACGTGACGGCGAAGTGGATCGGCAATCGCCATTAGGATGGGACCCAGTGTCAACTCCTCCGATTCTGGGTGTCCGCCACTGTCAGCCATTGGAAATTCCATAAGGTATTAATTGCATCGTACCTACAATTCGGTTAGGTATGATGTATATCAAACCTGCCGGAGCAGTTCAATGGTGCAGCTATCAATAGATGAAGGCGAAAGGGCCTCCAGCGCACCCCAATGTGGTCCGGAACAAGGTGGATATTCAGGGCGCGCAGCGCCACTCGTTGCTCTTAGTCTGGGTGTAGCATTGGTTCAACTGGATGTGAGCATTGTCAATGTTGGTCTCGACCAGATGCGAGGCCTCATGCACGATGGTGTCACTGGACTTCAATGGGTGGTAAATGGTTACACGCTCGCTTTTGCGAGTTTGCTTCTCACTGGCGGAGCTCTTGGCGACCGGTTTGGCGCCCGCAGGATCTATCTCCTCGGTATGGGGTTGTTTACGCTGGCATCTCTGGCGTGCGGTATTGCCAGCACGGGATCATTTGTCATCGCGTCGCGTGTATTGCAGGGTTTGGGGGCGGCGATGCTGATGCCCTGTTCGCTGGCGCTTCTCGTGCACGCCTATCCCGATGAAAGAGAAAGAGCCAAAGCGATTGGAATCTGGGGTTCAGCCGGTGGTCTCGCCATGGTAGCGGGACCAGTGATGGGGGGTATTCTGATATCCTTCTTCGGATGGCGGAGTATATTTTTGATTAACCTTCCGATAGGGGGCATCGCTGTTTGGTTGACAATGCGCTACGCCGTAGAAACTCAAGAGAGACACAATAGGGGCATTGATCTGGCAGGACAGATTCTAGCGGTTGTCGCTCTGGCAGCACTAACGGGAGCCATCATCGAGAGCGGGCCACTTGGCTTGGGGCACCCGGCGGTGATAACAGCTATTTGTGTGTTCAGCATCGCGAGTATCAGCTTTGTTGCAGTCGAGATGCGGATGCAAACTCCAATGCTGCCCCTTGGCCTATTCTGCAGCCCGATATTTTCAGGAGCGGCTTTCATAGGCTTTGTACTGAATTCCGGCTTTTATGGCACACTTTTCCTGCTCAGTTTATATTTTCAGGATAGTTTAAAAATGTCTCCCCTGGTCGCCGGTCTCGCCTTCCTGCCTATGATGGGACTAATCGCCCTAACCAACATCGTTTCCGGTCGTATCGCCGTGCGTTGGGGTAATCGGCTCCCGATCACATTGGGTCTGGGCTTGACCACCATGGGTTTCGTTGGTCTTGCCACCAGACTGAGTATCGAAGCCGATTATAGAAGTATCTGGTGGGCGCTTCCACTCATTGGTTTGGGAACAGCTCTCACTGTCCCCCCAATGATCGGTGCACTACTCGCAACAGTGGAAAAGAAACACGCTGGTATCGCCTCCGGCGTCCTTAATGCTTTGCGCCAGACTGGTGGCGCCATCGGGGTAGCTGTATTCGGCGTCCTCGGCGCCGGCGCAGCGTCGATTGATGGAATGCGTCAAGCCATGCTGGTGGCGGCCGTTGCAACCCTGCTTGCAATGTTTGTTGCTCTGCTTTGCATCCGGCCAAGTCGAAATTAATGGGAGGAGCATGGTTTCGTTCGAGAAGCACGATCCGTCCTCATCATTAAGGCCAACACCTATCTCTTAATGAGCGTGCCCACATTAATCACCACGATTAGTGAAGCCGGGTGATTTCAATTGCTGGATAATAAAGAGACCGGAAACCGTGTGCCACAATCTGGGGCAACAAACACAACCTCTGTATCCTAAATAAAGTGCCAAACTGATGCACTCTGGAGTGAACCCCTCGGGCTGGACCAGCGAGGCGCATCAAACTAAACCGCCCGACGGGCAAGTTGGGTTTCAAATTCTTCTGGTGCTCGATAGCCGAGCGCCGAGTGAAGGCGCCTGGAATTGTAGACATGTTCTATGAACGTCGGCAACCGCTCGGCGACATCCGAGAAGGTCCCGTAGCCAGCGGGGTAGATATCCCGCAACACAGCAGGCGATCCGTATCGCTGCGGAAGAGTTCGCCAAGCGCGGCCTGTCCCCGCGATCGTGTAAGGAAGTAAGCGAATGATAGATCGACGTTCAGGGGGCAAGAAAAAGAGCTGTTCTCTTAGGTGCGCTAAGATAATTCAAAAATAAATTCAATATGTTGTTTGCTATCTGCAAAGATGGGAGGTATCAGTCAAGTCTTCTAAACGTCTTCGGGAATTGTGTAGGCAGCCAGCTCGTCTGGTGTACCATTTGGGAATGCCTGTTTGAGAAACTCCAGGAAAGCCGACACGCGGGCACTAAGCAGCCTTCGCGATGGATAGAGCACCCATAGCGAGATCTCCGATCCTTCGATATCGCCCCAGTGCAGCAAAGTGCCATCGGCCAGATCATGGCTCACCAACGAGATCGGCAAACGTGCGGCGCCGACGCCGGCTCGCACTGCATCTCGAACCATCAGGAGTGATGACAGGGCGAGGACCGGCTCGATCTTGATCTTCGCAACCCCTTGCAAGGACATGATATTCCAAGTCTGTCGATCGGCGGTTCCCCGCACGACGCCCGGCACTGGCAAGTCGCCGGCAGTCCGGGGAAGATCGGGGCTTGCAACCACAACCAGGCGGTCGTGGAGAAAGGCGCGGCCGACGAGGCTTTCGTCCGGATCCGGATTGACCCGGATCACGAGATCATAGCCTTCCTCAATCATGTCTACAGCCCGGTCTTCCGTGGTGATCTCCAGCCTCACTTCCGGATATTTGAGCGCAAAACCCGCCGCAATCTTGCCCATGGCGGTATGCGACAAGTGGAGTGGGGCGCTGATGCGCAATCGGCCACGCGGCTTCTCAGCACGAGATGCAATGGCGGCGGCCGTCTCTGCGAGCTCCGTCAACAGCGCGGCTGTTCGCTCAAATAGGGCGCGTCCTTCCTCGGTAAGCTTCAGGTTGCGAGCGCCCCGTTCAAAGAGCCGAAGCTGAAGTGCGGCCTCCAGTTCCGTGACGCGTCGAGACAGCGTTGCCTTCGGCCGGCCGGTGGCGCGCGCTGCTTTGCCGAAGCCCCCATGGCGGGCCACAAGGTTGAAGTCAGTAAGAGCAACGAGATCCATTGTCCGTTCCACTAGTGAGACGCAGTGTCTAGATTGATGGTCTATTGGATTGACAATGAGCCATCCATATTCGGGGTGTCAAGCATAACCAACCCGGAGAAAATCCAATGACCATTCTCGTTACCGGCGCCACAGGCAACATCGGCAGCCAAGTTATCCAGCACCTCGTCGACCGTGGCGCAGACGTCCGCGCTCTCGTTCGCGATCCTTCCAGGGCCAGCTTCCCGGCGGGGGTCGCCATCGTGAAAGGTGACTTCCTCGACGTCGACTCGCTGCGTAGCGCTTTCAACGGCGTATCTACGTTGTTCCTGCTGAATGCCGTCGTACCGGATGAATTCACCCAGGCATTAATTGCGCTCAATGTCGCCCGCTCGGCCGGCATCGAACGGATCGTCTATCTCTCCGTAATTCACCCGGACGTCTACGTGAACGTGCCGCATTTCGCCGGCAAGTTCGGCGTCGAGCGAATGATCGAACAGATGGATTTCCACGCTACGATTCTGCGTCCGGCCTACTTCATCCAGAACGATCTGACAATCAAGGACGTCATCACCGGCTACGGTGTCTACCCGATGCCCGTCGGCGACAAGGGCCTTGCCATGATCGACGTGCGCGATATCGCGGAGATCGCCGCCCTGGAGCTGTTGCGCCGCGAACAGGCTGAACAGCCGCTACCGCTCAGCCGCTTTAACCTGGTCGGCCCCGAGACACTCACCGGACCAGATATCGCCGCCATCTGGAGCAACGTTCTTGGTCGCCAAATCAACTACGGCGGCGGCGATACGCAAGCGTTCGAGCAGAACCTCGGACAGTTCATGCCCGCGTGGATGGCCTACGACATGCGTTTGATGGGCGAACGTTTCCTGACAGACGGCATGCTTCCCGAAGGTGGCGACGTCGAGGGCCTGACGGCACTACTGGGCAGGCCGCTCCGCTCCTATCGCAACTTCGCCTCCGAAACTTCTGCTTCTGCCTGATGTAGTCGTCGCGCATTCCCAAACAAGGACCATCGTCATGATCTATTGGATCGCAATAGTGCCGATAAATCCGGACGGCGTAACAAAGCTGACCCGCGAGCAGGCCTGGAAGGGCCTGCTCTGATCACCACCAACCACAACGCCGGAAGGGCGGCCTTTTGAGAGGCGCCCCGTCTGTTCAAAGGACCGAAATCATGACCACGTCAGCCACTGAAACACATTTCGCTGCCGGACCGAAGATCCTGGTCCTCGGTGCCACCGGGCCGACAGGCCGCCATATTGTCAGCCAAGCTCTCAGCCGCGGCTACGATGTCACCGTTCTGGTGCGCTCGCCGGAAAAGGCCACGGATCTAGAAGGAGCAAAGCTTGTGGTGGGAGACGCCAGGGATGAGAAAGTGCTGCGCCAGGCCGTCAAAGGTCGGGATGCCGTGATCAGCGCACTCGGCACACCTGCGAGCCCGTTTCGTGAGGTCACCCTTCTTTCCACAGCGACCCGAGCGCTTATCAGTGCCATCAAGGCAGAGCGGGATTTACGTCTTGTTGTCATCACCGGTATGGGCGCCGGCGACAGCGCAGGACACGGCGGCGTTGTTTTTGACAAGCTGATCTTCCCTCTGCTCCTGCGCAAGGTCTATGCCGACAAGAACCGCCAGGAAGCCATCATCAAAGACAGTGGCCTCGATTGGACCATCGTTCGGCCATCGATCTTGAACAATAAGGTCGGACGCGGTGCGATCCGGACGCTCACAGACTTGAGTGACTTCCATGGCGGCGCCATCGCGCGTCAAGACGTTGCGACGTTCGTGCTGGATCAAGTGACCTCCAGGGAGTGGTTGCGGAAATCGCCGTTGCTTACGTGGTAATGACCGAGAAAGAGGTGGATGCGTTCAAATGTGGCGAGCTGAAGTCAGCACGGTCCCGCGCGTCGGCCACACGCTCTGGACCGAAGAAGCGCCGAGAGCAGTTTCCCAACGGCGGGAGTTGGTCCATAAGCCGCCATCATCCTCGGCTGACAGCACTGCGCCGTGAAGGTCCGACTATCGGAGCGTGGAACTTCCTCAAATTGGTTGCTGTCGTTATGCTCCCCGCTCTCGGGTTTACCCTTGCCGTCCTGCTCGTCCAGTAACGCCTGCCGAATACTGAAAATCCTGACCCGGCTCGAAGTATAACATTTGACATAGTGCACGGAACAAATCCTCACTCGAAATCTCTAAGGCGCATTTTTGGCGAATGGACAGTTGATCCAGCCCTTTGAGGTCAAGGGTTCCGATGGCGACGGCTACTGGCTGGTGCATATAGAAAGCCGACGAAACGCCCCCAAGATCGAGGTATTCCGGGCAGTTCAACGAGAGGGTCTCTTAGCATCGCGGACAAGATGTTCTGCCTGTGCGGCGGCATTGAGGATGGATATATGTCCGAGGAAATCGTCCAGAATCGTCGCGACACCAAGAAGCAATTGCTGATGCGCCTGTTTCAATGGCAGCGTAAGGCAGCGAAATGGATGATCACTGACAAGCTGCAATCTCATGGGACGGCAAAGCGCCGGGTGATACCGCATGTCCGGTACATCAAGTTATCGTCACCGTATGAACACCAAGGCAGAGTGGAAAACCGACACCAATACACTCGCCTGAAATTTATGGTTACCAAAATTGCTGCAATCGTTCTTGGATAACGTGGGATCACCAGCACGAGTTTTGAAGGAGACTGTCGCAATCCAAAGATTGTCCCTTAGCGAACAGAGCCTTGACGATGATCGCTATCAGGCATTCACTCAATCCGTCTCTGGCCTCGTTGAGCCTACGCGCCGTCAATAGATGGGCGCCAACGTCAAAACGTGTGGGCTCACTTGGCTCAATATCAGAGCGTTCGCGGCCGAAAGGAGTAAATGCGAATGACGAAGCATGGAAGGCAGCGCCGCAAAACCGATGACCAGTTTATTCTAGACAAAGCAATGGAGCGCGCTTCGGGCGTGCTTGGACGACATGCAGATTATGATCGAGTGCGATCCGCAATTACAAAGTTTCTAGACCTTGGCGAGCGTGACTTTGGTCGATTGGCCGACATGGCGGTCAAGGTGGAACTTTCTGTAGCTCGATACGAGGCGACCCAGCGTGCCGCCAACACCAGCGACATAGTCTCAAACGATATACGCTCCCGTATGAATTAAGCTATGTTCATCAGGTTTTCATATTCCTGTTCAGCTACGCCATAGTAACCACCAGCGTCCTTAACCAATCCAGCACGATTTATAATAGTTATCTTTCCTCTGGACGAGCGGATATAGCCTTTCCCTTCGAGAACATGCAGAGTTTCCGTCACCCACGGCCTGCGAACACCAAGCATCACAGACATAAACTCGTGCGTAAGAAACAAGTCGTTGCCGTTTGTGCGGTCATGCACCATCAGGAGCCATCGTGCCAGACGTGTTTCAGCGTTTGCTCTTCCGTTAATAAGAGAAGTAGTGGCTGATTGGATTATAACCGATTGAATATACAGAAGCAGACGGCGGCGAAGCGTATCGCTCGAATCCACCGCAGCACTAAGCTTATCCGTCGAAATTCTGTATCCCATACCTTCCAATTGAATATAGACGGGTAGCGGGCTCAACGTGGTCCCGAGGATTATGGAAGATCCAGTCATCCCCTCCCTGCCGGCAATACTAACTTCGATATCTTTGCCGCCGGGAGTTTTTGCTACGGTAGAGGCGATACCGGTTTCCAGGAAAATAGCATATTTGATTTCCTCACCAGGCGTTTGGATCACATCACGCAATTTATACCTGACTAATTCAAGATCGGGCGCTAATAATTGGTAGTCCTCTGGCTCAAGCCGCGCGAGCAGCCTGTTTTGGACGGTAAATTGGTTGATATTCATCAGGTCCTCCCGGCGAGGAACAAGATGGCGATCCAACGCTTCTTCAAAAGAAGATTGAGTAGACGATTGAACAACCGTATCAAGGTATTGTCCGCCAGAGGACAAAACATGCGATGGATTCTAACCAAGCCTCTGAGAGTACATCAATGGTTCAAACCGCAAAGTATCGTAGGCTGTTGCCCGGCCATCCTATACCTCCTGATGCAGTTCGCATAAGGATATTTCAGGAACGTGGTACGACGGTTGCAGAGGTGGAGTGGCCAAGCAATGAGCTGACCAATGCAGGGGACTATTTTTATGCCACTCACGTGCCATTGGCCTTTGAGCGAGCGCTGGATGTTCAAGAGAATTATGGATTTAAAGAAATAGTCGTTATTCTCGACGAGCCGGTATCCTGGGATGACAAATGGGGTGTGCTCGAAAGTGAATAGGCTACACAGTGTAGTAATGCCTGAATTGCGCAGCAGGAGGCGTTTCAGCCTGATTGTGATCACACGTTAGCTTCTTAGACGTCATGATCGAAAGCCCTTCTGTCCCATCGATTATTCTCGTCTATCACAACAATTTCCGCGAAATTATAGTGTTTTGCCGCGTCATAAGCTCTTTCAACGGATGAGCCCGGCTAGTCGCGGACCAACGCTCGCGCAACTACGAACTCAGCATCGGGTCCCGCACCCATGATAAGCGCGGAGGCGCGATTGCGTTGCCACGGTCGCCCGACATAGAAGAGGCCTTTCAAAGGCGATACTCCTTCGTATTGAAGGACGGCGCCATCGTCGGATTTCGTTCCAGCAATGTCGATCCAGCTGTTTTCGTCCACATAACCAGTCGTCCAAATGACAGACGAAATTTCCGTTGAGGTCTCATCTGCGAATATGGCGGTTTGGCCTGCTGCTGAGAAGAGGCGCGGTTTGATGGTGATCCCTAGCCTTGTTAAATTACCGAGGCTGCGTTCACGATCGGGGAATGGATCGGCCTTGCGCATGAATCGTCCAATGACGGAATGCGGGCGTGCTTGCAAGAAGCGAAACTTTTCAAGCCACCACCAGATATTTCGGCCAAGTATGGTCTCTGGAAGCAGTCGGCGCTGGCGACCCGTGGCAAGAAGGACTTCGTGGGTCGTCGCGAGATCGGCTGCAATATCGCGGCCGCTAGCGCCGTCGCCTATGATGAGCACTGGTCCGTCGGTCACCTGCATGGGATTGCGATACGAGGATGTGGTAAGTTGAGTGACTCGGGATGAAAACCCGTAAGCTTCGGTAGGCAGCTTTGGTCGCTGGAAGGCGCCCACGGCAATGATTACCCTGCGGGCTGTGATGGCGCTTCCATTTGCAAGCCGCGCAACGAAAGCGCTCCTGTCCAGTTTCGCCAACCGGACGATAGGTGTCCCAAGCCTGATTGGCAGTTCCAGCTTTCGAGCATAATTTTGCAGATAGTCTGCAAATTCATCGCGGTGGGCATACCCATCCGGGTCGCCTTTCAGTTCGAGACCTGGCAACTGGCTGAAGGCGCGAGGCGTGAACAGGGTCAGTGCGTCATAACGGTTGCGCCAACTGTCGCCCAACTGCATGCCCCCTTCTACGATCAGAAAATCAACCCCGGTCTTCTTGAGGTGGTAGCCTGCGGCGAGCCCAGCCTGTCCTCCGCCGATCACCAGCACATCGAGATCACCGAGTTCTCTATCTTTTTCTGCCACCTGGCCGGTTCTCCTCACCAATTTGGGCAAAGCCGTACACCCTCTAGTCACTAGAGGATCAAGGGCTGAAATACCCATTGGACGAATAAGGTGCAAAATATCTGATGATATCGCGGTGCAGATAAGGGGGTATAGAATGTTGCCGACGATAGCACGAGTATCTCTTCGGGCTCCATTTGAAGAGGGCAATCGCTATTAGGGGTGGAGAGCCAGAACTGTTCTTCCCAGACACGCTAAGGTTGAACGGACCGTAAACCTTCGTCGGGAACGCGCATAATGGGGCCATGACAAGAACATATCGAGGCTTACGGTTTAATGGTTCCAGGTGCTCATTGTTCGGCTTGCCAGGATTATCGATTGTAAAGTGTAGCCTCGGTTCCTACCTAAAACTCCGGTACGGGGCGCTGAGCCTAGATTACGTCCAGGATGAAACGAGGACTTAATGAGACTTTTTTTCACGGCCGGTGGTCTTGGCGTCTGGACTTTGCTGGTTTACGCAATTTATTGGGTGTCTGACGGAGCTATTGGCTTGGGAGTGGCCAATACCGGTTCAATCGTAGAAACCGGTAGACAGGTCGCAGGCAATGAAGCTGGTCGATATCTCGAGAATATGAATGTCGATGAGTTCACTCAGAAGGGCCTTTCGCTCCTGCAGGGTATTATAGGCCCATTGTTTGCGATCGTATGGATGATCGGTGCTGCACTCCTCGTAAGTATTCCATGGCTTGTTTCACGCTTTGCCGGATTCTTTAATGCGCAACGATCAAAATGAGTAACTCGCCAAAAGAGCGCGTTTCTATCTCGCGCTTGCAAAGCGACCGCTCAGGGAAATTACATCTGTGTTTGCTGTGACGCTGTTAAGAAAATGAACATTCAGGCTGATCATTTATCCCAAAGCGAGGGAATAGCTTCAACACGACTGCATGAACTGGCAAGCTCAGTCAATTGCGGGACGGTCTTGAAATTGGAGAAGTGCTATCGTCCATGGGACAGACAGGCACTTCCTTTTTGATCCTATTTCTGGCGTTGCCAGCCATTACCCCTATCCCTGGCCCGTTCGGTATGGTGTTCGGCACTGTATTGGCGCTGATCTCGCTGCAAATCATGGCTGGTCGCCAGACCATTTGGCTGCCGGGAATATTAAGTCGAAGACGGCTCTCCCACTCGATCATCAGCAATATCGTTCGCTATGCAGCACCCATCATCAAACGAGCAGAAAGTTTTATGCGTCGCGATCGGCTTGCAGCTTTCACCGGCCATTCAGTGCAAATGCTACTGGGCATACCGATTTTCTTGCTTGCTGTTATTATTGCTTTGCCGATCCCCTTCGGAAATCTTATCCCGGTGCTAGCCTTAATCGTTATAGCTGTTGCCCTGATGGAGCGCGATGGTTTGATTACATTGATCGGGCTCGGGCTATCCTTCCTCGCCATCGTCGCAACTTTCGGATTGATTTATGCTGGCTCTTCACTACTCGCGGGAATACGGGCATCGATCTTTAGCTGAGCTGCATTTCCAGCTCTTACGTGTACTTCGAAGGGCTAAATGGGGGATTAGGGAATTTATGGCTCCAACTGAAACTATCTAAAACTGATGATTGTCGGCAGATACACAGCGATCTGGAACAGCCGAGTATAGATTTGATCCTGATCAGCCGCTTATCGCATCATTCCTTACTTTGGTGGTACTGGTTTGAACCGGAAGTCGTCGCTCCCGGTCTCAATGTTTTAAGTGGTCGACCAAAAGGCCCGAATATGGTCGCACTGGAATATAACTATGCGGGTTTTATAGTGGCCGTGTCATGCTACCTCGGCCGAAAAACGTTTGAAGTGCGCGATTAGACGCGGATGGTGGCTATCAGGAGTGTTTGTTACTGCAAGCTGCCTGCCGGATCGTCTTTCGCGACGGAGCCATTCACTGATTGTTTCGGTGCATGTGTGATCCAAAAACTGAAGATCAACACAAACGATTTCAACCATTTTGTCCTTCGGCAAGGCTTCCAATGTGGTGAGTAGTCTCGGCACGTCCTTGTACGTTCCTGCCCCCTTCAACCTGACACTGATCACGTTGTCCTTATCGTCCTCGCCGATATGCAGCCGTTGACGCAGATATGGCAGGATTTCCATAACTGACAATGCCAAACCTGTTGCAACGCCGATCAGTAGGTCCTGAATAACCACCAGAGCAACGGTTGCTACCCATATACCAACCGGTATCCACCCGTGATGATCAAAGAGGTGGCGGACATGATGAAGACTAATAAGTCGCCAGCCTGTAACGAGAAGAACCGCAGCGAGAGCTGTTAAAGGCACCATGCCGAGCAACTGCGGAAACATCGCCACGAGCGCAAGAATCCATACACCGTGCAAAATCGTTGAAAGACGAGTTCTGGCTCCCGCTTGAATGTTGGCAGACGATCGAACGATAACCCCGGTAATGGGCAAGGCCCCCAGTATGCCACATATGCTGTTTCCTACACCTTGAGCAAACAGCTCTTTATTAAAATGCGTGCGCTTGCCATCATGCATGCGGTCGACCGCCGCCGCGGACAGGAGCGTTTCGGCACTTGCAATAACGGCAATGACCAATACCGTGATCATGATCCCCGGTTGGGCGAGTAGCAGGAAATCTGAGATGTTCGGAAATGACAATCCTTGCAGCAGGGTGTCCGGCACTTCAACTCTTGCAATTGGCAAATGAAGAGCAACGGCCAACACAGTGCCAAGGCCAACACCAACCAGTGCCCCTGGCACGAGTGACAGTGCCTTTGGGCGAAATTTTTCCCAAGCGACCATGGCCGCGAGCGAGACAACGCCGATACCAAGCGCTATCAGCGCGTTGGCGTCTCCACGCCATAGATTGCCGACGCTGTTATCAAGTGCGGCTACATTCTCCAGGCCGCCGGCAGATGGTTCTGCACCCATCACCACGTGAATCTGTCCCAGAATGATCAGTATTCCGATACCCGCAAGCATACCATGAACGACAGCCGGAGAGATGGCACGAAACCAGGAGCCTATTTTCAAAAACCCGGCCAATATCTGCAGAAGCCCGGCGGCAATCAAAACTGGCCCAAGCATTGCCACGCCATACTGCTGCACAAAACTGAAAACGATGACTGCAAGTCCGGCGGCCGGACCAGACACCTGAAGTGGCGAGCCTGCCAACAATCCGACAATGATACCTCCGACGATGCCGGAAACGATTCCCATGGCAACGGGGACGCCTGACGCGACCGCTATGCCAAGACACAGAGGCATAGCCACGAGAAAAACAACCAACGAGGATGCCAGATCGCGGGATAGTGAAGTGTTGGTCATCAGCTCATTACTCCCCCAGCGCGATTTGCTGTCTGGTGTGTGATGCGAGGCCTGCCACGCCCTGTTACGGCTGCCGGCAACGGTTGATCTTCCTTTACTTTTATGAATGCCGAAACTGCGCCATCGTAGACCTGAACCTCGCCGGTCTCGATGTCGAAGAACCAGCCATGCAGGACTATTTCATTGGTGGCGAGTTTGGCGGCAACCGAAGGGTGTGTACGCAAGTGGTCAAGCTGCACTATGATATTTTCCATTGCGACAGCACGAACACGATCAGGTCCGGAAAGGTCGGCAGGATATGCCTCACAAACAATGGAATAGGCCGCATGACTATGTTTGAGCCATGCAGCCACGTTGGGCATAGGGGTCAGAATTTCAGGGTGGCAGAGACCTTTCATGGCTCCACAATCGGAGTGCCCACAGACGATTATGTCACGGACACCGAGCGCAACAACTGCATACTCGATCGCAGACGATACGCCGCCATTGGCTGTTGAAAACGGGGGGACGATGTTACCCGCGTTGCGACAGACAAACAGTTCCCCCGGGCCCGATTGGGTAATGGTTTCCGGCATTACCCGACTGTCTGCGCACGATATCATCAGAGCCTGTGGCCGTTGTCCCTCTTTTGCAAGTTTTTGATAGAGAGCGGAGTCATTCGGAAAGACTGCGCCGTGGAATGTCGAGATGCCTTTTAGTAGATTACCCATGGTGAGTACTCTCTCGTTGCCAAGCGTTGCGTGAACATCAAATGTATCATTTGACGAATTCATTGCGGCGAAGGGAGGATTCCTTCGCACATGCGAAGGTAGGTAGGAATGATACGCAGTAACAGGGTGATATTATATATTGATACCAAAAATATATCACAAGTTAGTTACTTTAGAAAGCTGGATACAAAAGAATATTATCATATACTATAGAAATTATACTATTATTTTTGAAGTATATTTATAGTTTGATCGAAACCGTAATGTCGCGGGTAAGCCTCTGCACTTTCCCGTTTTGGAAGAAGCCGAGCTTTATGGCGCATCGTTCAATAGGGTAATTCCCGAGCAGTGTATCAACGCCATTATTGATACTGACAACCGCTTCGCTGCGGATGACTTTGAGAGCAGTGCTACACTTTTGACTAGTGTGTTCGAGTGCGCCGAACAGTTGGATTTCTTGTTGGCAAGGGCGAGCCAGTTCCATAAATCCCGTTGCGTGATTTGCCATCCACCAAACGTGTCGATGGCAATGGCAGAACGGGCCGCGTTCTGAATCTGCTCTACCTCGTTGACAAGGGGCTGCTCGAGATTCCCATCCTCTATCTCAGCCGTTACATCATACAGCATAAAGCAATCTACTGTCAGCGCCTTATGTCGGTAACGACCGATGGCGACTGGGAACAGTGGATCCTCTTTATCCTCGACGCGATAAAGGAAACAGCATTTTGGTCCACAGCAAAGATACGAACCATTCGCGATCTTCTTGACGCGACTGCCACCCAGTTGCGCGAGGAACTGCCAAAGATCTATTCCCGCGAACTTGCTGAAGTCATATTCGTCAACCCCTATTGTCGTATTGGCGATCTTGTCGCTGCGGGTATTGCAAAAAGACAAGCTGCTTCCACCTACCTAAAATGCTGGTTGGTGTTGGTTTGCTCCAGGAAGTCCGCTCCGGGCGCGAAAACCTGTACATCAATCCAGCCCTGTTGGACCTTCTGTCTGAACGAAGCAAACGCAGCTCTAAATAGGGGCGGTGACGAGATTGCTACGGAACAAGTTGCTAGAGGCAACTCAGATTGCGATGACAACGACGGACAAGATAGTCGCATCGCTGTGCATGGCGGGTTCAGTTACTAGGTATGCCAGCTTCGCTTAGGTGATACCGAGCCGTTTACGAAGGTCAGCGTTTTCTGCACGGAGTTTGGCAGCCAATTCCTTACGAAGGCGTTTGTTGTCTTCCTCCAGCTGAAGAAGCTCAGCCAACTCATCTGTCGCCGAAACAGGCTTAGCTGTGATCCTCCTTGCCGTTTGCCCCACATTCTTGCTTCGCGGCTTGCGTCGCTTAACTACAGGAGATGCTGCTTCTGCGGCTGCTGCGATGGCAGCTTTTGTACGCCTTGGTGCACGTTGTTTCTTGGACGCCGCAACGCCACGGTCTGTAGATGCCGTTACGTTTGCCGTTGGTACATTTTCGTCAGCCATCAGTCATTCTCCCACTTTAACCTGAATGATTTTGTAGCCCAGCGCCAGAGCGAGTCAATATTCTTGTGGTGAGGGTTATCCCTTCTACTTCTGATCTAATGATCATTATCTTCTCTTGCTCGATCTCTCACGCCGGCAAACTGCGAGCCTCATGGCTTAATCCATCACTTTATCACGACTTACGGGTTTTTACTGGTGGCTTTCTTCTGACCTGCAAAAGCCGCAGGTAGTGAAGAAGCCCCGGCATAGCCAAGTAAGCGACGAGGCAAATCCAGTTGAGAATGCCAAATCTGTTTCTCAGGTTCACGGTATATCAACCGACACCCGAGGCTTCATGTCTAGCGGTAATGTCATTCATCTCTGCAGAATCGTCTTAACAGACAAACCCGATTGACAGGGGATGCATCGCTTGCTGGAGCCATGCAAGTCTGGCACGGTCAATGATTGAACACACGCATCCAGACCGACCATCATAATTGGGGATCTCCATGAAATACCACATCGCAACGGCCCTTAAGGCCACCATAAGGACGATCCGGCTCCGCCCGCCGCCGCTTGTGTCGTAAGCACCGCGGCCGCGGTCTCACCTTACCAAATGAGACAGGGAAATCATAAGACAAGCATAAGCATTTGTGGGGCGGTCAGGCGGCAAGTGCTGCTTCTTCGTATTTTTGATTGTTGTTTATCATGCTCGTGTACCATCGCTGGAAGGACGATCGACCGGACCATCCATCCCACTTTGAGTGTAACAAATATCCTCTGCAGTCTCACATGAAGTGACACGATGCGCACTTCGGTCTCACGTAAGTTATTGAAAACATTTAATGCGTGAGTCTTAGTTTGAACTATAAATCGACACTCGTGACAATGGCAATTCCCAGAACGAATTGTCACGAAGTATCTTTCTTCCTTTTGCAGATGAGGCGTCCATGCGGAGATTCAGGTTAACTGATTTCCTCCGGAATAAAGCCGCCGGTCTGGTGTTTCCACAAACGGGCAAACAGGCCATCCTGTTCGACCAGTTCGTCAGGCCTGCCTTCTTCCACGATGCGCCCCTGATCGAGCACGACGATCCGGTCCATCCTGGCAATGGTTGAAAGGCGATGTGCGATGGCGATCACCGTCTTCCCGTCCATCACCAGATTGAGCTTTTCTTGAATGGCCGCCTCGGATTCACTGTCCAGGGCGGAGGTTGCCTCGTCCAGAACCAGGATTGGCGCGTCCTTCAGCAGCACGCGCGCGATGGCGATACGCTGGCGCTGACCGCCGGAGAGCTTGATGCCGCGATCCCCGACGAAAGCCTCATAGCCTTTGCGGCCTTCGACGTCCGCGAGATCGGCAATGAACACGTCGGCCCTTGCCGTCTTTGCCGCCTGTTCGATCTCATCCTGCGTCGACCCAGGCCGGCCGTAACGGATATTGTCGCCGACCGATCGATGCAGCAGCGCGACGTCCTGCGCGATGACGCCGATGTTTCGGCGAAGGCTTGCCTGCGTGACCGTGCGGATGTCTTGCCCGTCGATCAAGACCGTGCCGTCTCGTATGTCGTAGAAGCGCAGCAGCAGGTTGACCAAGGTGGTCTTGCCGGCGCCGGAGAGGCCAACCAAACCTACCTTTTCGCCGGGCCGGACTGTCAGGGACAGATCATTGATAACAGACTTGCCGAACTTGTAAGCGAAGCGGACGTTTTCGAAACGGATCTCCCCATCATTAACCGTCAGTTCAGCTGCGTCCGGTATGTCGGTGATGGTAGGCGGCGTCGTCATCACCGGCATAGCATCCTTGATGGTGCCTATTGCCTGGAAGATCTGCTGGCCCATCTGCAGGAAGGTGAACGTGTGCCCTGACAGCCGGTGGAGAATGTAGACCGCTGCCACGAACTCTCCGACCGTGAGAAAGCCGTTGACGAGCCCCGAGAAACCGATCGAAATCATCGCCAGCCAGAGCGCCATGTTGAGCGCCACAACGATCAGTTCGGATGTCCGGTAGATGCGTTGTTCCTCGTGCTGTGTCCGAACAGCCTTCTGAAGAATGCGGCGGATTGCGCCCGCCTCGCTATCCTCGGCCGCAAACTGTTTGATCGTCTGGATATTGCTGTAAAGATCAGTGATGGTACCGGCGACGAGACTGCGCTGCTTGGCGGTGCGACGTGACCGTTCGGCAAAGGTCGGCGCCAGCCTGACGGCGAGCGCAATGTTGAGCGCGATCCAGACGAGGACCGGTAAAGCAAGCTGCCAGGACAACGCGCTGAGCAGTGCCAGTGAGCCGGCCATCTGCAGCAGGAAGCGCGGGATGGACTGAAACGCGGCAATGATCTGCTGTTGGACGGCAGACGCCACCTGCGATAGCCGCGAGGTTACCTGTCCGGCGAAAAGATCATGAAAAAAAGCGAGATCCTGCCGCTCCACCGCCTTGTGCCCCTGCCACTGGATGGCGGCGGGCATGCCGACGCCGAGCGTATGCGAGGTGAGAGTGTTCGTAAGGAACGAGGCAACCGGCATCGCCGGAAAGATCAGGAGGCCGAGGAAAGCAAGCAGTGGCCATTCGCTATGCAGGAACGCGGGGGCGCCCATTTCTGTCACACCATCGACGATGATCGAAAGCCCCCAGACAATCGCCAGATTAATAGCCTCGACCGCCATGGAGCAAAGCGCCAAGGCGATCAAAACACCGCGGAACATCGAGATGAAGTGAATGAGAACCGCCACCGGTCCCTTGGTAGGCAGCGGCTGGTAAGGAATGTCGAGCGGCCGGATCAGCCTTTCGAACGGACGGTAGATTACATCTGAAATCGACACGGCTCACTCGGGGTAACAACGGGAAGGAGGGCGAGGGACTCAGCTACGCTGGCGGGAATGGCATCTCGGCTGGGCATCTTAGCAAATGTCAGGAATTTCGCCACAGCAACTCTCATTGCAAGTTCAAGCAAACAATCGGGTGGTGTGGAATTATTGATCACGATAGTCGAGCCATTGACCAGGAGGGCTGCGTCCTCGGTGGCATTTTCTCTGGGCAATTGTTTTCGATGGCCTTGTCAGCCGTCAGATTCGATTCTATTAGAACCGGGCACAGGACGACCTGTGTCGATGCGCACCATCGGGGACGGCCCCTCCATAAAAGGGGGTTCCTATGGCAGGTCCGATCGAGCAGTTCGAAATCAAATCACTTGTCAGTTTTGGCGAAATCGGCGGTTGGGAAATCGCCTTTACGAATTCGTCAGCCTATATGGTTGTAACGGTCGTAGTCGCAAGCGTATTTCTCTTCCTTTCTACGAATGGCAGGAAGCTTGTTCCAAACAGATGGCAATCGTCTTCTGAAATGCTCTATGAGTTTGTTGCAAAAACCTTGCGCGATAATGCAGGGGAACAGGGAATGCGTTTTTTCCCTCTTGTCTTTTCCCTGTTCATGTTCGTACTGGTGGCCAACCTCATCGGTATTTTCCCTTATGCATTCACCGTTACCAGTCATCTCATCGTAACGTTTGCACTTGCGATGATCGTTTTCTGCACGGTCACGCTCTACGGCATTGTCCGGAACGGCTTTGGTTTCTTCAGGCTTTTTATGCCCGGCGGCGTGCCGCTTGTGCTTGCCCCCATTATCGTTCCGATTGAGATGGTCTCTTATATATCGCGGCCGATCAGCCACTCCGTGCGTCTGTTTTCGGTGATGCTGGCAGGACATATCACTTTGAAAGTGTTCGCGGGATTTGTCGTCTCCCTTGGCGGATTTGGTGCGATCGGTATCCTTGGTGCGCTCTTGCCCCTGGCCATGACCGTCGCGCTCACTGCACTCGAAATGATGATGTCTGTCATTCAGGCTTATGTCTTTACGATGCTTACCTGCATGTATCTAAATGACGCGCTTCATCCGGGACATTGAACCGGGTGTAAGCGGAGATCCATGGATCTACGCTTTCGATCAGAGGACGACCTCCCCAACCGGGTTGAATGTTCGGGACGGCCCGAGTTTTGAAAGGTTTACACTATGGCTTGGGTCTATCTCGTTACGGCTGGAATACTGGAAATCATTTGGGCCTATTCGATGAAAAAATCGGATGGTTTTACGGTCTTAATCCCAACGATTGTGACGATCATATTCATGTTTGGCAGCTTTGCTTTGCTCTCTTTGGCCATGCGTACGCTACCTTTGGGCACAGCCTATACAATCTGGACTGGAATAGGTGCAGTTGGGGCTTTCCTTGTGGGTATCCTGATACTTGGTGAGCTGGCCAGCCCCATGCGGATTGCCGCGGCAAGCCGGATCATTGCAGGACTTGTGATGATGAAACTGTCATCGAGCGCCTGAAAATGAGCTGGCCGGAGCCTTGCTCGCGCTCGTCAATAAAGACGTTTGCCTCGGTCATATTACGCTATGGAGTTTATCCATAGCTTTTGTTCGCAGGGATAAAATGGTTCGCCCGCCATGGTCACGTATTCGGCCCGAGGCAACTATCAAGCCAGTTCAAAAATTGAATTGGTGCAGTCTGATGCGATCATGACTTTGACGACCATTGCGCCGGATGCATAGGTGGAATGAGGGATTGTGCCTGTTTTAAACCGATTGAAAGGCTTATATCCCACTCATCGAAACGACGCCGGGGCCAAGCAAGGCTGCTGACGTCAGACAGCCCTCAGAAAGGGGATTATCATGAACGTAGCACGCTCCTTCAACAACTGGCTCAAGTTCCGTCAGACCGTTACCGAACTTGGCCGCATGTCCAGCCGTGAACTGCAGGATCTGGGTATTGACCGCGCCGACATCCGTAGTGTTGCCCGCGCATCGGTTACCCGCTAATCACACTGGACCAACTGACCAGCAACTGTTCGACGCCCGCTTTCAATGCGGGCGTTTTTGTATGGCGACAGCGTGCCTCTAAGACTGAACCACGATTTCCCCTTAGCTTTCAACAAACGGAGAAGGCCCCAATGACTGGCGAGACCGTGTCATAGAAGAGGCCCGACAATAACGGGGATGGGATTGCCGAGCCTCGCGTTGACACTGGAGAGCGACAACGACCAAAACGTGGGCTTGAGATGTGGCATTTTCAAGAAGAGACCCATGAAGGAACCCCGGGCTCAACGGAGCTCGCTCGCCATATCAAAGTGCAAACTGACGGCGACGGTTCTGGATATAGTCCAGCAGCGCCCGCAGCTTTGGCGCAAGATTCCTTCGGCTCGGATAGCAAATGTAAAATCCTGGAAATTTGGTGCAGAAGTCCTCTAACAACGGAACAAGCTCACCACGCTCGATATGCTGGCGAAATGTTTCCTCCATGCCGAAGGTGATCCCCCCACCGGCCACGGCGAGGCGGACCATAAGTCCCATGTCATTGGTTGTGATTTCAGCCCGAACATCGACGGTGAACTCTCGTCCCGCTTCGGTAAACTCCCAACGAAAAGGGGCGACGCGAGGGCTCGGCCGCCAGTTGATGCAACGATGGGCCGCCAGATCGCGCGGATGATTTGGGGTTTGCCGGCGCTTCAGATAGCTTGGCGCACAAACCGCAAGCTGACGTTGGTCGCCGGAGACGGGAAGGGCGATCATGTTTTGTTCAATGACCTCCTCAAGTCGTACAGCCGCGTCGTAGCCCTCTTTGATGATATCAATCTCATCGTCAGTGACGAGCACATCGAGTTCCACGTCTGGAAAAGCCTCCGCAAACCCCGCCAGAAGCGGGCCTGAGAGAAAACTTTCGGCAATGGATGATACCGTCAGCCGCAATTGCCCGCGTGGCTGGCGTCCCAGATCGCGCGCCGCGCCCACGGCAGCCTGAATCGTGGCGATAGCCGGGGCAATTTCGGCAAGAAGCTGTTCCCCCGCCTCTGTCAGACTGACGCTGCGTGTCGTGCGGTGCACAAGCCCGATGCCTATCCTGTCTTCAAGCCGCCGGATCAACTGACTGACCGCAGAGCGCGTCACCCCCAGATGGTCTGCTGCGGCACGGAAGTTCCGCTGCTCGGCGACCACCGCGAATACCGTCAACTCATTAAGATCCGGCTTCATTGTTTATCCCCTCTAACCACTGCGTCGAGTAATGACAGTATTCTCGATACAATAGAACGGGATTAGTTTCCAGGTCCAGCCCAACCAGTCTTCCCAAAAGGGTTGCTGGCCGGGAAAAGCAAATGGAGATAACAATCATGGCCCTTGAGAAGACTATTCTTATTACTGGCGCATCCAGCGGCATCGGTGCCGGAATTGCGCGCGAACTCGCTGCGGCTGGTGCCACACTCATGCTCGGCGCCCGCCGTACTGACCGGCTGGAAGCTCTGGCAGGGGAACTGCGCAGCAGCGGCGCCCGCGTCGAAACGCGTCGACTGGATGTGACGGATCGCGCCGATGTTGCAGCTTTTGCCGAGGCGGGCCGCGAACTCTTCGGTCAGGTCGACGTTATCGTCAACAATGCCGGTATCATGCCGCTGTCGCCTCTGGCCGCACTGAAGGTCGACGAGTGGGACCGGATGATCGATGTTAACATCAAGGGTGTGCTCTATGGCATCGCGGCCGTACTGCCTGAAATGGTTGCACGCGGCTCCGGTCATATCATCAATATCGCTTCGATCGGTGCGCTGGCTGCATCGCCAAACGCTGCTGTCTATTGTGGAACGAAGTTTGCAGTGCGGGCGATTTCAGACGGCTTGCGTCAGGAACATACCAATATCCGTGTCACCTGCATTCATCCCGGGGTGGTTGAAAGTGAATTGGCCAATACCATCACCGATCCGGATGCGGCCGCCGCAATGAAGATCTGGCGCGCGGTTGGGCTTCAGCCCGACGCCATCGGCCGGGCAGTGCGTTATGCAATCGAGCAGCCTGATGACGTCGACGTCAACGAGCTGGTGGTGCGACCCACGAGCGTGACACTTTATTGATGCGCGCGCTCCTGAAGCCAATGGCGGTGGTCCTCGCGGCCGCCACTTCTTCCTCTTTGCATGCGGAGACGACGATGACAGAGAAGACGCATCCTTATGTTGGCATGTGGGTGACCGACGACAATCATGTGCGGCACGAGTTGCTGCCCAATGGCCGCTACGACGAAGCGCGCGGCCTTCGAGAAAGCGCCTATCAGGGGCGTTACGAAATAAAGGGTAATCATATTGAATATTGGGACGATACAGGATTCACTGCAGATGGCGACTTCGTTGACGAAGACACCTTGCATCATGGCGGTATGGTGCTACGACGCGTTCGTGACAGGCGTTGACCGCGCAATGAACATTTCATCAAGGCCCCCGGAACTGACCAGAGACATTCTTACACGGGTATGTGGTTCACTTCCGATGCCCGTGTCAGCCACAATTTGTTGCCGAATAGGCCGAATGTAGAATGACCCTGTTTCAACATCATTTGCTGAAACCGGTAGAGTTGCCAAACCCGACAACATCTACAGGGTTGTCAAACCCTCTCAATGCATGATTGCCGAATGTGTTGCATCGTACGCCGGCCTTACCGGCAAGGTCAGAAGTCATGAGCAGCTCTGCACCGAGATCCTTGGCGAGGACTTGCAGACGGGCGGCCCGGTTGACCGGTGAGCCGATGATCGTAAACGAGAATCTGCCAGCTGAACCGATGTTGCCGTGCACGACTTCCCCTATGTCGATTCCAACTCGGGCACGCAATTGCGGATTCTTATCTCGTGACGAGCTGGCGTTCAACACGTCCAATGCTTTTAGGCCTTCCAAGGCAGCATTTACCGCCGTGGCACACAAGGCCCTCTCGTTGGCAGGATCGGGAATCGGGAAGAACATGACAACGCCATCACCAACATATCCAGACACCTGCCCGCCAGCGCGCGATAGAGGTCTCGTGACCGTCTCGAAGAAAAGATTGAGATCGCTGATGAGCGATTGGGCATCAAGCATCTCTGTCATATGGGTAAAATCGACCAAATCACAAAAAAGCACAATGGCGCGAATTTCCTCGACTTCACCAAGCCCCACGCGTCCGTCAAGCATTGCTGTTGCAGCATTGCTCCCAAGATAGGTCTGGAGCAGGGTGCGCGCAGCAGCGGCGTTTAACCGTGCGCCCAGCGCCAGCGCGAAAACGGGCGTCACGAGATGAAGCAAGTCAATGTCTGAGGGTTTGAATCCACCGGGCTGTTCCGTGGCGAATAAACTCATCACATCATCAAAAAAACCGATCGTGACATCGGGTTCAAGATGGTTGGCGAACGCAATTGCATCCGTATCTCTTCCCTGTAGGGCAGATGCAAATCGACCGGTTTCAGCATTGAGGCGGAGCACCGTTATATCCTCCTCCAGCATATGCGGGAACACATCGACAGAAAGATTGGTGTTTCCCGTATTGACTGTATTTTGATGCCATCGCACCCGGTGCAGTTCCACTTCAGGATCGACGACGTCACAGGCAATCTCAATAGTTGAGATGTTCACACCGGCCTCCAACAGTTTTGTACCCAGAACCGCTGTAATCTCGATATCAGTCATCCCATCCAACGACGCCTTGACGAGATTCTGGCTGATCTGCAGAAAATATGACGCCAGGCAACTGGACTTAAGGTGTTCATGCGGGAAACGGGCATGGTTGTCGTCAGTTTCTCTCGTCGTCATTTGCCTCGGTCCTGTTTTCCGGCGTGTACGTCCGCAATTTTGCATAGGGAAGCAGAGTCGCTGAAAATCGATGCAATCGCTGGGAAAATCCCGGTTTGCTTCCCAACTTCACTGCGTCTTCTTCGGACATTGCATGGCGGAACGGTAGTTAGAGTGTTCATCGTGGCTTACGGTCTGAGGTGAGCTTTGGTTCGTGCCCGTTTAAAAGTACAACCGAATAGCCATATTTCATACTCACATCCTCTCGAACTACCATGAACCATTGCCCAAATCTTGGATTTCCTTGAGAAAACAGTCGCAACAGGCTCGCTCTGCGGAACTGTTGACCGCAAATTGGAGGCCTGCCGTTTGGGTTTTGGCGAAGATGCTGGTGCCAAGGCGCGATGAGAGAAAGTCAGCAAATTTCGAAGTGTGAAAGTGCAGGTGTATTGCAGCCCTGGTTGTGCCGCTCACTCTGTTGACACTCGCTCCGAGTCTACTTAATGAAGGCAGACGCCAATTGTATTGGCCGTAAGCGTTCAACGTTAACCAACGCACTCAACGATCCTCGTCGATCGGAGTGCGTTTATGTTGCGCTCTGTCGATCGAGGAAGTGCCGGAGAATATCATGGCTTTCCAATTGACACGCGATCCGCAGCAGGGCCGCTTATTATTGCTGACTGCGGTTCTTTTCATTTCTTATCTTTGCGTCGGCATGTCTCTTCCAATCGTACCGATCTACGTATCCAAGGAACTTGGACTCAGTAACGTCTGGGCTGGCCTGGGCGTCGGCATTGCGTTTTTTGCCACTATTGTCACTCGAGGACATGCGGGTAGCTTTTCTGACCGGCGTGGCCCCAAAGCCGCAGTAGGGCGAGGTCTTGTATTTTATGTGGCGGGGGCGCTCACCACACTGACGGCGGGCCTTCTGTTAAACATGCCATTAAACGCTTTTCTGATCCTCCTTGCAGGTCGGCTCCTTCTTGGGCTCGGCGAGAGTCTGGTCGCAGTCGGGGTGATCGGCTGGGGTATAGGCCTGGTCGGTCCGGCCCGTTCGGGCAGGGTACTGGCCTTGGTCGGTGCAGCCATTTATGGTGCTCTCGCCATTGGCGGGCCCATCGGTTTGGTACTGCTGGACCGTTTCGGTTTTGCCGTCGTGATGGGAATCAGCGCGATGCTGCCGTGCCTTGGGTTACTGGCAATTTGGCGCATTGCCGCTGTTGCTCCGCATCCCGATGCCGAGCGTCCGCCCTTCTGGAGCGTGATTGGCAGGATTTGGCAACATGGATCGATTATCTGCCTGCAGGGAATTGGCTTCGCAGCCATCGGGGCATTCTTCACGCTCTACTTTCGTGACCAAAGCTGGAGCTATTCAACACTGGGTTTGACGGCTTTCGGCGGCGGTTTCGTTCTGGTTCGCGTGCTGTTCGGTCATCTGCCGGACCGCGTGGGTGGCCTGGCAGTGGCGGTCGGGTCACTGGCTGTCGAAACAGTTGGTCAGTTCTTGATTTGGGGTGCCACCGATCCGATCCTCGCTCTTCTGGGTGCGTTTCTGACGGGCCTCGGCTGCTCATTGATTTTTCCGGCGATGGGCAGGGAAGTTGTCCGTCTTGTGGATCCGCATCTGCGCGGTACAGCCTTGGGCGGGTTCTCGGCGTTTCAGGATCTTGCCTATGGCTTGACTGGTCCTTTGGCAGGTCTTTTGGCTGACAGGGCTGGATATGGCAGCGTATTCCTGATCGGTGGTGCGGCAGCAGCAGCCGGGTTTCTTATAGCGGTCTTCCTTCGACGCGCACAGACAACCCTCGCCGTACTCCAGTAGCGCAAATATGGTTCTCCACCACTCGGCGGAGGACCATCCGACAGAACGTCGCATTTTGCGGACGGATGCACGTCCATAGCGGTCAGATGCAATCGTTCTTCCATACCGCCCGACCTTGCCGGTACTGGTTACATCGGCGAACACTCGGGGCTTGAATGATGACATGGGCACTGGTTTCTCACGCGTCTGCCATCACCCTTTCAATATCGCGATTCCTCATGATCATGATCATCGTAAGTTGATTGCTTGCGTCAGCCCTCGTTCATCCCCACGTTAACAGCAGTACCATGTTTATTGGTACCTTCCTTGGCCCCGTTTAGGTCGTCCAACAACGAGTAGAAGGAACATGCTCTATGACTATCGAAAACCACCTTGCATCGCTTCGCACCAAACATGAAGACCTTGAGCGTGAAGTGGAAGCGCTTGAGGCAGCTCCGGCGGCGGATAACCTTCCCATTGCTCAGCTTAAAAAAGAGAAGCTACAGCTGAAAGAGAAAATCACGGCCTGCGAAGCGGAAGTCGCCGACCAAGACGAGGTTATGTCTCGCTAGACATTGAGATAATAAATGCATCGGAAATGTCCGGGTTGAAACCCGGGCTCACCGATAGGATGACTGGATTTCGGCGCCGTATGAGCCGATCCGGGAGATACAGACGATTGCTAGGATAGCTCCACCGAGTAACAGGAAACCGGTTGTTATAAGCGGCAACTCTTTCCGGTTTGAACGAGACCTGATGCAGACCGCTGGCTTGGGCCGGCAATAAGTGCTTGTCTACAACTGCGCTTCGACGGCTGCCTTATCTATAACAGACCAAACGTGTGCAATTTTTCCGTCAATAAACTCATAGAACACATTTTCGGAAAAAGAGACCCTCCTTCCGTTTATGGCAAGCCCAAAGAACTCGCCCCGCGGGGTGACGTTGAAGTTTAGTCGGCTGGCAATATAAGGCGGATCAGACGTTAAAAGCTGGGTGTGGAATACAAGATCGGGGATTTCCCGGAAATCCCTTTCCAGCATGGCGCGGTAACCTTCCAGGCCAACTGTCCTGCCATTGTATGTAGCGTCATTTGCGACGAAGTTTCCAAGATTTTGCCAGTCTTGACGGTTGAGGCAGTCAATATAGCCTCGATAGGTCCCCGTGAGCTCCTTTTTATTCATTGAGTTACTCCTTCAAGATGATGGCGGCGGTGTTGCGTTCGCGATGTCCAGTGAACGTTGCAAAAGTATTTCGCGCACCTGGTCTGCGAGTTCAGGGCTAAGTCCAAAGACCCATGCACGAGTTGCGGTTTGTTTTCAAAGTGCGGGATTTACCACAACGACGATAATATCCGCCGCAGATGCGGACACAATATGTTCGTTGAAGGAACGCCCCGATCAGAGTTCATTGTGCTGAATGCTCAACACCATAGCCATTCAACGCGTCAGCGAATTTTCGCATCAGTCTGACAAGCGCATCGATGTCATCGGTATCCCAGCCTTCGAGAATTGATTTACCGATCCTGTCGCGGGCGCTATCAACCGCATCCGTCATCAGCTTTCCCTTTGGCGCAATTACCGCCTCACGTACGCGCCGATCCGTGGCACCGGCCTGACGGGTGACAAGATCGAGGCTTTCCAGTTTCGCTACCTGCCGACTGACGGTCGTATAGTCACGCCCGACACGATCCGCCAGATCGACAACGCCGATCGGGCCGAAACGTTCGATCAGCACCAGCAGCGGAAAAAGCGCCCTGTCGAGCGGAATCCCGGCCTCCTTAATCATCATCTCGTCGCGTTGGGGCCGGTTTATGACACTGACGATGTCCAGCACCGCCATATGCAGGTTGCGGAACTGCAGTGTTATATGTGTATTTTGCACATTATTTCTTGACGTCATCGACTGGCTCCATTATATGTGCATTATACATATAATTGTCTTGTTCAAAAGGAAATAGGGCATGAAAGCCGCAGTCGTACAGAGCGCAGGGCAAACGCCTGTTTTTGCCGAGTTCAACACGCCCGCCGCCTCTACCGATGAAAATCTCATCGTGGTCACTGCATCCGCAATCAGTCAGGTTGTGAAGAGCCGGGCCTCTGGAGCGCACTACAGTTCGGGCAGTCAATTCCCGTTCGTGGTTGGGATCGATGGCGTGGGTCGACTGGATGATGGTCGACGCGTCTATTTCATTTTGCCGACGGCGCCCTATGGCAGCATGGCGGAAATGGCTGTCGTGCGATCTCACCAATGCATTGTGCTTCCGGATGCCCTGGATGACATAACAGCGGCTGCGATCGCCAATCCGGGTATGTCATCATGGGCCGCCTATAGCGAGCGCGCGCAGCTGAAACCAGGTGAGACCGTCTTGATCAATGGCGCGACCGGGACTGCGGGCCGCCTGGCTGTCCAGATCGCTCAATATCTTGGCGCCGCCAAAGTCATTGCTACAGGTCGGAACACCGAAAGTCTCAAAGATCTTGAAGCACTTGGTGCGGACGTCATCATTCCGCTTACCGGGGATAGATCGGCCCTTGAAGACGCGTTCAGGGAACAGTTCGCCTCGGGCGTGGATGTGGTCATCGACTATCTATGGGGTGACAGTGCCGAAAGCCTTCTCATCTGTGCCGCCAAGGCCGGCAAGGACGCAGTTCCGATACGTTATGTCCAGATAGGCTCGATCAGCGGCCCCGAGATAAGCCTTCCAGGCGCTGTGTTACGTTCATCCGCTATCACCCTTATGGGTAGCGGCATCGGAAGTATCGCTCTCGACCGGCTCGTTAACGCAACAGCGGAACTGCTGCACGCAACTGTTCCCGGAAACTTCAAAATTGCCCACAAGGTCGTCCCTCTCTCCGAGGTCGAAAACGCTTGGCCGCTTGATGACAGCAACCGGCGGACGGTCTTCAAGGTCAAAGGCGGGGCTTAACCGCGGCCAATGACGTTACACTGCTAGATGAATTGCTTTATATCTCAAAATCTCATGTGTTGAGTTCGTGAATTCGGACACTTGGCAGAACCTTCTGTGCGATCTCGCAAAGATGTCTGTGGTGCGTAAGATAAATGACCTGTCCGATATCAGCCATTTCTGCCAATAGTCGAAACACCTCCTCAGAGCGCGGCTCGTCAAACGTCTCCATGATATCATCGGCAATGAAGGGTACGGATGGGCGAACTTGTGCGAACTCCTGATAGCCCGCAAGACGCAGTGCGAGGTAAAGCTGGAACTGTGTTCCCGTTGACATTGCGTCTGACATTTTCGAGGCGCCGTTCTTGGAAACACCGATCAGGATTTCCTTGTCTTTCTCCGGCTTGGCAGCAAGGCCTGAATATTCGCCGCGGGTAATCAAACGAAACGCGTCCGATGCTCTGTTCATCATTGAGGAGCGATGTTTGTCGCGATAGAGATGCAAGGCATTTTCGGCAGCGAGTGCGCCGGTCTTCAGTCGCAGATACTTTTGTGCCAGTTCCTCGATTTCAAGGAAGATTGTTCGCCGCTGCGCTTCGATCCTGGCGACAGCATCGTCTCCGCCAACCCGTTCGATTTTTTTTCTGGCCAAGGTGAGGTCGGCGAAGAGCACACGGGTTTGTTCTTCCAAATCATTGGAACGGGCAGTCAGTTCTGCTGCTTGCCGTTCAATCTCCGAGATATCGACTTCAGCAAGCATTGCTTCTGCCTCGTCAAAGGTCGCAACGCGCAACTCTTCTGCGACCTGATCGGCGATTTCCGCAACACGGCGTTCAAGCCGAACTTTATCAGCGGTCTGTTCGAGCTTGCCACCAACGTCTGTCAGCGTCTCGACACCGAAGAAGGAGGTCAGTTCGTTTTTGCGTGCTTCATGGATGGCAAGTTCCTGTTCCAGCTTCCGGTGGTTTTCGGAAAGCCGCTCACGCTCTTCCAGTTTCATCGCATGGATACTTCGAGCACTCTGGCTGTCCTGATATCGCCTTATAAGGGTTTCCGCTCCCTGCAAACCTTGTGCGGGATCAAAGGTCTCGCCGAGGACTTCCAGGATGCCAGACACTTCTTGGCTGAAGATAGTCTGGTCATTTTCCATGGTAACGATGCGCTGCACCAGTTGATCCCGCTCGCGCAAGAGAGCAGGCAGATCAGCAAGCATGTTGAGAATCTCACGTACTGGCGGCACTTCTGACGTCTTGGCACCAAACCAGGTTTTTGCCAGCACCGCTTTCCAATGAGTGTCCCACTGTTTTGCTGCGTTATCGGCTCGTGAGAAATCCTGTTGGCGCTCAGCGAGCTCTCGTTTCTGTTTGGCCAGATTTGCAACGACGTTTTCTGCCTCGGTGCGTGCACTGACGGCTTCCGACAAAAATACGCTCGCAGCTTGCATCAATGCGGCTGGAGACATGGTTTCGATACCGTCGATAGCAGTGATGCACATCGCACGAACCAGAGCCGAAACGTCATCGCCCAGTTCAGACTTTGCCTGACGGATATCCTCTTCAACCTGCTGCAGCGCATTCCATGCGGCCAGTGTTTCCTTGCGGTTGGCACTCCATTGCCCAAGACATGACAGCCAATCTTCGATCGTTGCGTTGTCTGGCAATGCGATAGCATGGGGCGCAGTGGCGTGAATGCGGGCCTGAAGCTGCGACAGCTCGTCTGACGCTTCAGCCAGCAATTCCTGTTCGCTTTCAATGGACGCGGCACTGATTGATGCTGCCTGCGTTGCCTGACGCAATTCGGCCAAATCGCGTGATCGTGCCAGCCGGGTCTCACTCAGATCATCATGCGTTCGCATTTTCTCTTCGAACGCCTTGGCTGTTGCCCTGTCGAGCTGCTTGAGATGTTGATCCCAGGCTCGCGCGCGAGCTTCACGGGATCGATGTGCTTCAACATCATCAATATGGCCTGCTGCTGTTTGGATTGCGTCGATACGCGCCCGAGCCTCCCGCTCTTCCGTTACAAGCTTGCGAATGCTCTCCTTGTGTTCCCGGATGCGTTTTTCGATTAGCAGGGCTTCACTGCGCCAGGCTTCGATCCGACGAGGGTCTGGCAGATCGAGGGCAAGCAGTTCTGCTCCATCTCCTGTCCATCGCGGCAGACTGTTCAAGAGGCTGTCGTAGTTACGGGACAACTGACCTCGATCCCGTTCGGCTAAGCGCAGGCGTGCCTGATGATCACTTCGCTGCAATGTGCCAAGTGCGAGCTCCACGGCTCGAATATCCTTTTCACCGATCAGTGTGCCACGTGATGCGAGAGCATCGTTCTCTTCGACTGTCCGTTCAAGCAATTGCGTGGCTTTGGCGAGTTCACGCGATGCCGACTGCAGCGTTGCGTCAATGCCGGAACGTGTCTCAATAAGACCGCGCAATTCTCCAATAAGGACAGCAGGAAGGACAAGTGCCTCCGGTATCTCGTTGCCATCTTGCTCCAGTGAACTGAGGAGATTTGTTACGGCACTGTTTTGATCGTTCAAAGAGGCCCGGCGTTTTGGCAGGTCTCCTTCAGCACTGCGATAGCGCGCACGTCCGTCCTCAAGTGCGAGAATGCGCGCGGCGACTGACTGGAGCCGATCATCAATCTCGATTGCGTCGATCTCGGATTGAAGGCGAGCGAGCTCCTTTCCTGTTCCATCGATCTGCGTTTGTATCCTTGTCTGATCCTTCGTTAACTGCGGAAGTTCCATAGTCCATTCAGCTGGTGGTCGTGGCAGATCGGCAAAATCGGCAAGTTGGGTTGTGAGGCGCGAATACTCACCGGCCAAGGGGAGAGCCCGTATAATGCGCGATACGTCACCAAGGCTCGTCCGGGTTTTACCGAGCTCCGCCATCGTCCCGTCATAGGCCGATTGCGCTTGATTGCCGGTGGTCACAAGATTTGCATAGGCTGAAGCAAACGTATCGATATCATCGCGCTGTGCCTTAAGATCGGCCAGCCTTTGCTTAAGCTCAGCAACAAGCGTGTTGCGTCCTCGCTTCTTGTGAATGAGGTTGGCTTCCTCCGCTGTTGCTGCCAATGTCTGGCTCAGATCGGCAAGTCCTGCACTGGCAGAAAACAACAGTTCTCCCAAATCACCCTTGCTTTGAATGATGGCGTTGCCGCCGTCTTTCAGTGATTGCTCGTCGAGGGAGAACATGGTGCGGTAAGCTTCGCGGCCGATGCCGGCAAGCGGTGTCCCAAGCAATGCCTCGTTGACCGGCTGACCGCGTTCATCCTGCAGGGAGCCTGTTCGCACTTTTGTACGGATCAACTGACGGGTCTGTCCATCAAACTGAAGCGAGCCCCCGATCTGCATCACCGTGTAAGGATGCAGGAAGTTGAAACGGCTGCGTTCTTCAATACCGAAGAGGAAGTCCAGATAAGCCGCAAAGGCGGTCGATTTCCCGGCCTCGTTCAAACCATAGACAATGTGCAGATCAGGTAACCCGGCGACAGCCTCACCAAAATCAATGGTATAGTCGGTGAACTTGCCATAACGGGTAAGATCAAGCTTGCGCAGCCGCATTATTGCGCCTCCCGGCCGGGGGATTTGAGCCGTGCGATAATATCTTCGCCACTCTGTGTCATCAGCTCATCGACGAAGGTCTCGAATTCAGCTTCGGAGTTGCCGGCAAACTTGCGGCTTTCGGGTGGCAGGTCGTCAAGCAGGTCCTTGATCATCTGGCGCACATCCTCGCGAAACCCATATGAGGTCATGACGTCGGAATGCATCAGTTGCCCAAGCTCAACGAGGGGATCAGCGGTTGCTGCACTCGCCGTCTCGTCGGCTGAACTCACGCCCAGTTCGATCTTCTCTACCCAGGTGTGACCAATGCCTTGTGCCCGTTGTTCCGCTTCTGCCTGTAACAAGTCGGCATCACGGCGAAGCTGCCATGCAAGTGGTGTATTGCCGATAATCTTCAACCTGCCAACCAGATGTTCCGACCTTGTTTTGCCGCGCTGCTCAACCAGTGCCGTTTCAATGGCAGTGACAGCATCCCGCCATTCCCGTGTGTTGGTCACGTCAACGGTCACGCGTTCGAACTGGGCAATGCTCGTCAGGCGTTCTTCAACTGTGATCGATTGGTCATCGCCAACAGTGACGAGCGATACCGATTTCTCGCCTGCTTCATTGATATCCCGGCCTTGTGGCATGCCGGGCATGATTACAGTCTTTGTGCCAAGATGGTGCGTGCGCAGATGGATATGGCCAAGTGCCCAGTATTCAAATCCGGAAGCATGGAGGTCCGACACGTTACATGGCGCATAGGCGTCGTGCCCCGGAGACCCGGCAAGACTGGTGTGCATGATCCCTATGTTCACGGCACCCGTCACAGGTGGCTTGAATTTCGGCAGAAGACTCTCCGGTGCATATGGTTTGTTAAAGCTCAAACCGTGCATGGCAATGTGGAGACCATCTTGTCGCAGCTCAATCGCTTCGGCCCTGGCGCCAAATATCTTGACGGATGGTGGCAGCACCAGTTCCTGGGTGATCTTCGATAGCGCATCGTGATTGCCACGGATCGTGTAGATGCTGATGCCGGCCTCGTGCAGCCTTTGCATTTGCGTTGCCAGAAACCGGGCGGTTTTCATGGAGGTCTGGTCGCCGTCATAGAGATCGCCAGCGATCACCAGTGCATTGACCTGTTCTTCGAGGCAAAGGTCAATAATCGCAATTAGCGCCTGGCGCGTGGCGTCACCGATCAACGAGCCAAGATTAGGGTCGCGCAGTGACAACGACCGCAGTGGCGAATCCAGATGAATATCAGCGGTGTGGATGAAACGGAACGGCATGAACCCTTTGGATATCCGGCAATGTGGCAAGTTGCAAACTATCGCATGTCACAACCTGTGCGTCACGTGAGGAGAGGCCGGGAAAGGGAGTTTTCCAGTGGATCATCCAGAAATACACGAATTCAGATTTTCGGTGAGGAACATGTTTCCTGGACGGAGCGTTGGCGTCCGAGCTGCAACATCGCGATGCTGCCAAGGATCAGGATGACTGCCGCCAATTCCAATATGCCGACATCTTCGCCATTGATCCATCCAATCAGCAGCGCGACGACTGGCGTGATATAAGTCGCGCCTGAGGCGGCAACAGCCCCAAGCTTCTCCAGCAATTGGTAATAGAGCAAAAAGGCAGTTCCGGTTCCCAGGACACCAAGACCAATTACCAAGCCGATAGCCGCGTGCGTATTTTGAGTTATCCGCCCGATACCTGTGAGGTTTGTCACAAGGAGAAGGATAAACAGCGCGAGTCCCATCTGCCAGGTAACGAGTGCGAGTGGTGGTAAGTTAAGCGGTGACAGGAAACGGCGAACATAAACATACGACAGTCCAAGGATGACCGCGCCGGACAACATCCAGAAAACACCCATGGGATCGATACGGTTACTTGCGCCCTCCCAGGGTCGTGCAATCATAACAATGCCGGCAAAACCCAGCGCGACACCAAGTGCCATCAATCTGTTGAGTTTTTCCGTCCGCAGAAATACGAGCGAGGAGATTGCAGTGAACAAAGCAATGGATCCGCCCAACACACCCGCAATGCCTGAGGGAAGCAATGCCGTGCCCTTTACAATGGCAAAGTAGTAGAGAGCCGTTGCCACAGAAGCCATGGCCAGGAAATGCGGCAGATGGCGCAATTGGCTACGATCGATCGCGCCTTTGCGCCATGCCGCAAATGCCAGTGGAAGAAAACCAAAAAATACCCGCAAAAGGACTATTTGTTCAGGGCTGATGAGGGCTGTAGCCCACTTCATATAGATGAAGTTCGATCCCCAGATGAGACCGAGTAATATAAATGCACCATAGGTAAGTATCATGACGCAAATCCTGCGATCCTGGCGGGGCCTGAAGAACTGTCTTGTGAAATGTATTGCTGGATCCCTCGCGCTCGAACAGAATGGATGCGTCAATTCGATGTTATGTAAGCGACACCCCGAAGGAAAGTATTCATGCGTGAGCGCTGGCCAATAAAAGCCGTCCGGAAAAGCGAGGAAGCTCCGAGGCTATCCGTCGGATTCATTTTGGCGCGGCATTTCACGCTTAATGCTTTCGCCAATTTCGTCGATGTTCTGCGGCTGGCGGCGGACGAAGGCGACCGCAGCCGACCGATCCGCTGCGAATGGAGTGTGTTATCCAACACGATGAACCCCGTGGCTTCCAGCAGCGGTGTGATGGTCGAGCCCAACGAGCGGCTTGGAGATCCCAGCAAGTTCAACTACATCGCGGTTGTGGGCGGACTTATCGATGAGATCCCCAATCTTAATCCCGAGTATCTTCGGTACCTTCAGCGTGCCGCAGCGGCCAAAGTACCGCTTATCGGGGTTTGCACCGGCGCATTTGCTCTCCATCATGCCGGGCTGATGGACGGTTATCGTTGTTGTATCAGCTGGTTTCACCATACGGATTTCCTGGAGCAGTTCGATGGTCTCCGTCCGGTTTCCGATCAGATATTCATTGTCGATCGTGATCGTCTCACCTGTCCAGGCGGTGCGAGCACGGCACATTTGGCTGCATTTCTGGTCGAGAGGCACATCGGCAAAGCGCCGGCGATTAAAAGCTTGCGCATCATGATGATCAACGAAGCAGAGGTAGAAGATTCCCCGCAGCCGAGCCCAATACTCGATCTGAGCACGAACGATCCCTTTGTCAGGAAAGCGCTGCTGTTGGCGCAGCAGAGCCTCGATTCACCAATCTCTGTGGATCAGATCGCCAAGCATCTGGGTATTAGCAAGCGGCGCCTCGAACGGCACTTCCAGAGGGCACTCGGGACCTCGCCCCAATCTGCCTTCATTGACATGCGGCTCTCGCTAGCGCGTCAGCTGATAGAGAACACCGACAAGTCTTTCACCATGATCGCGGTAGAATGTGGTTTTGCCGATTCCTCGCATTTCAGCCGGATGTTCCGCCGCCGTTTCGCATGTACACCGCGCGATTTCCGCAGGTTGACTCTGAAACCGCCAAGCCCATGAACTGATCGACCGCACACCGCTGGAGAACGGCTGGTGTTCGCGCTCCCTGAGCTTATCACCGGGACAGCAACAGGGTGCATCTTCGTTGGTGCAGGCCAACCCAAGACCCGAACTCATTCCCCGCAATGGTTATTGCCAGCTGGCAGGTGAATTGACCCACTCGCGGGACCAAGACCAAGCAGGCCCCTAACGCAGATGTATTAGCGGCGCCCAACCGTTCGTAGCCCCCCGTAGCGCTCACGATTTCTTTGCCGGGTAGCGCCATCCAGCGGAAATTATGAACTCGCTTGTTATTTGTATTACTATATTATAGTAGTATCTCGAGGTCTGGGAGGATCTTGAAAACTTGACCAATTTCGGGAGGAGAAGTCATGATTTTTATGAAGAGAATTCTGCTTGCCAGCACGGTTGCGATGGCTTTTGCCGGGTATGCCAATGCTGCAGATTTGACAGTTGGATTTTCACAGATTGGTTCGGAGTCAGGCTGGCGTGCCGCTGAGACATCTGTATCGAAAATTGAAGCAAAAAAACGCGGTATTGATCTCAAGATTGCCGATGCTCAGCAGAAGCAGGAAAACCAGATCAAGGCGATCCGCGGCTTCATTGCTCAAGGTGTTGATGCCATTTTCATCGCCCCCGTTGTGGCGACGGGATGGGATACAGTTCTCGCTGAGGCCAAGGAAGCAAAAATTCCAGTCATTCTTTTGGATCGCACGATCGAAACAACGAATGACGACCTCTACTTGACGGCCGTAACGTCCGACACGGTGCATGAAGGCAAGGTTGCCGGCGAGTGGCTGGCCAAAGCAGTAGCAGGCAAAGACTGCAAGGTAGTCGAATTGCAGGGAACGGTTGGTTCAAGTCCTGCCATCAATCGCAAAAAGGGTTTTGAGGAGGGGATTGCCTCTGCCTCCAATATCAAGATTACCCGCAGCCAGACAGGCGACTTCACCCGGTCCAAGGGTAAGGAAGTCATGGAGGGCTTTCTCAAAGCCGAGAGCGGTGGCAAGAATATCTGTGCTCTCTATGCACACAACGACGATATGGCCGTCGGTGCAATTCAGGCTATCAAAGAAGCCGGGTTGAAGCCCGGCAAGGACATACTTGTCGTGTCAGTTGATGCGGTCCCCGATATTTTCACGGCGATGTCGGAAGGAGAAGCGAATGCAACGGTTGAACTGACCCCGAACATGGCAGGGCCAGCATTCGACGCATTGAAGGCATTCAAGGATAGCGGAAAAGCTCCGCCGAAGTGGATACAGACGGAATCGAAACTCTATACGCAAGCGGATGATCCTAAGAAGGTCTATGAAGAGAAAAAGGGTCTGGGATACTGATCAGGACCGTCGTGCCAGCCGTCCCGTTCGGACGGCTGGTCACTGATCGAAAATTCGCTCGGGGAGAGGGCGCAATGACGGACAAACCTGGTCTTCTGACCGTCGAAGGCATCTGTAAATCATTCATTGGATTTAAAGCACTGGATGGTGTCGATTTTACTGTCCGGTCAGGCGAGATTCATGCGCTTCTCGGTGAAAATGGTGCAGGAAAATCGACACTCATCAAAGTGCTGACAGGCGTGCATCAGCCGGATTCGGGTGTGATTAAAATCGACGGGCAGGCTGTAAACGTGCGCGACACCCAACATGCGCAAAACCTTGGTATCGGCACAGTGTATCAGGAAGTAAACTTGCTTCCCAATATGTCAGTTGCCGATAATCTGTTCATCGGCCGCCAGCCGATGCGGTTCGGTTTCGTCAATCGCAAATTGATGGAAGAACGCGCGCGGGAATTGCTGGCGCAATATGATCTGCATCTGGATGTCGCATCCGATTTGTCCCGTTACTCTGTCGCTGTCCAGCAACTCGTGGCAATCGCGCGCGCTGTCGATATGTCGGGGCGCGTTCTTGTGCTTGATGAACCGACCGCCAGTCTTGATCGTCATGAGACCGAGATCCTGTTTGCCATACTTCGCCAGTTGCGCGCACGCGGTCTTGGTATTGTTTTCATCACACATTTCCTTGATCAGGTTTATGAGATCTGTGACCGAGTAACGATCTTGCGCAATGGAAAGCTGGCGGGCTGTGCATTGACCGCAGAACTTCCAAAGATCGAACTCGTTTCACTGATGCTTGGGCGGACATTGGCCATTGCCACACACAATACGCGCCGTGATCGGCCCGTCCCTGCAATCAGACAATTCTCTTTCAAAGGCCTTGGACGCAGCCGCAGCATCGCGCCATTCGATCTCGATATCGGCGAAGGCGAAGTCATCGGCATGGCGGGGCTTTTGGGTTCGGGACGGACGGAGACCGCCAAGATCCTGTTCGGCATCGAGACGGCTGACACGGGACATGTTCATATCGACGGAAATCCGGCACTCATTCGAACGCCGCAGGCAGCAGTGGCCTGCGGTTTCGGGCTGTGTCCGGAAGATCGCAAGTCTGACGGAATTATCGGAGACCTTTCCGTTCGGGAGAACATCTCCCTTGCGCTGCAGGCTCAACGGGGCTGGTTCAACCGGTTGTCGGGGCGTGAGCAGACCGTCTTGGCCGATAAATTCGTCAAGGCGCTGGATATTCGAACCACGGATATTGAGAAGCCCGTCAAATTTCTATCCGGCGGCAACCAGCAGAAAGTCATTCTTGCCCGCTGGCTGGCAACCAATCCGCGATTTCTTATTCTTGACGAACCAACCCGCGGCATTGATGTCGGGGCGCATGCGGAGATTATTGCCCTGATCAATCGGCTTTGCGATGACGGTATGGCGCTGCTCGTTATCTCCTCGGAGATCGAGGAGATCGTCGCCTATAGCACCCGCGTTGTTGTCTTGCGGGATCGCGCCCATCGCGGAGAGCTCTCCGGTGACGAAATCACAGCGTCAAATATCCTGGGGATGATCGCTGCTGAACCCGAAGGAGCCTCGGCATGAGCCGCCTGAATACCGCTGCGCTGACGAAGGCAATGCCACAGCTGCTTTCGCTCATGCTCATATTGTTTCTCAACTATCTGGCGTTTCCTGGTTTTTTCGAAATACGCCTTCAGGACGGGCGATTGTTCGGCAGCTTGATCGACGTGCTCAACCGCGGTGCTCCGGTGATCATTCTTGCGATCGGTATGACCGCGGTCATTGCCAGCCGCGGTGTCGATCTTTCGGTTGGCGCTGTCATGGCAATTTCAGGGGCGCTGGCCGCGACAATGACTGTTTCCGGTTATCCTGTCCCCATTGTCATCCTTGCTGCGCTTGGTGCAGGTTTGCTTTGCGGCTTGTGGAATGGCATTCTTGTGGCTTATTTCGACCTGCAACCCATCGTGGCGACTTTGATCCTCATGGTTGCCGGGCGTGGTATCGCGCAGCTTATTACTGAAGGGTCCATCGTTACTTTCAATGAACCTGGACTGATTTTCTTCGGAACCGGGTCATTTGCCGGCATTCCGATGCCCATCTTGATTGCGGCATTGCTTTTGACTTTGGCCATTGCCGTCGTCCGGCGAACCGCACTCGGGCTCCTGATTGAATCCATTGGCATCAATCGTAGCGCGAGCAGTTATGCCGGGCTGAACAGCAAATTGTTATTGCTCGTAATCTACGCCTTCTGCGGTGTCTGCGCTGCGTTGGCGGGTATTATTATTGCGGCTGATATTCGCGGAGCTGATGCCAATAACGCGGGTCTTTGGCTTGAGCTGGATGCTATTCTGGCGGTGGTTGTCGGGGGTACATCACTTTTTGGCGGCCGTTTTTCAATTCTCATGTCAGCACTTGGCGCTGTTATCATTCAGGCGATGAACACGGGGATATTGCTGTCGGGTTTTCCACCCGAATACAACCTTATCCTGAAAGCCTTGGTCATCATTGTGATTTTGCTGGCGCAGTCATTTTCATCCCTGGGCGGATGGGCGTTTCTTAAGGGAGAATTCCGCTCGAAGGGGGCAAACAGGCAATGAACACACGTGTTTTGCCCCTCTATGCCACATTGCTGATTTGTATCATCGCCTACGCGGCCTGCGTTTTCCAGTTCCCGGCGATGTTCTCGACCCGTGTTGCCGGGAATTTGCTGACCGACAACGCTTTTTTGGGAATCGCTGCTGTCGGAATGACCTTTGTCATTCTTTCAGGCGGTATTGATCTCTCGGTTGGATCGGTGATCGCCTTCACAGGAGTGCTGCTTGCTGTTCTCATCACCCGGTATGGCGTCCATCCCCTGATTGCCTTCGCCATCGCGCTGCTGATCACTACAGTGTTCGGCGCAGGCATGGGCGCTATTATCCACTATCTCGAGGTGCCCGCCTTCATCGTCACCCTGGCAGGGATGTTTCTGGCGCGAGGCTTATGCTTTGTGATGACGACGGATTCTATTCCAATCGATCACGAATTCTATGCGATGTTACAGGGGCTGTTTTACCGGCTGCCCGGCGGTGGGAGGCTGACCTTTATTGGCCTCCTGATGATGGTCGTATTCATAATCGGTATCGTGATGGCGCATTTCAGCAAATTCGGCTCCTACGTCTATGCCGTCGGCGGGAACCGGACGTCGGCTGAACTGATGGGTGTGCCGGTCGCCAGAACGACGATCGGTATCTATGCGATGTCTGGTTTCCTTTCGGGGCTCGCAGGCATTGTTTTCTCTCTCTATACGTCTGCTGGTTATTCTCTCGCAGCCGTTGGCGTTGAGCTTGATACCATCGCGGCTGTTGTGATCGGGGGGACGTTGCTGACTGGCGGCGTTGGTTATGTCGCGGGTACGTTCATCGGTGTGATCATTCAGGGTATTATTCAGACTTACATTGTCTTTGACGGAACCTTGTCCAGCTGGTGGACAAAAATCGTTGTTGGTGTCCTTCTCTTCTCGTTCATTGCCTTGCAGCGCATATTGGTGTTCCTTTCATTGAAAAGAACAACGGCGACCAGTGGGGGATGATTTGCCACGCAACGACCTTTCAAATTATGATTTTCGAACTGCAGGCCATTCGCATACACATCATGGCCATGTCATGCGGGCACTCGGCTTGCGCATTATCAGCGGTGATTATGCTGAAAACAGTATTCTGCCCGGAGATGCCGAACTGTTTGATCGGTTTGGCGTGTCGCGTACGGTGCTGCGTGAAGCTCTGAAGACCCTGGCGGCGAAGGGCTTGATTCAACCTCGGGCAAAAATTGGCACGCGAGTGCTTGAGCGCTCGCATTGGAATCTCTTCGATCCGGATATTTTGGTCTGGCATTTCGAGGCTGGCCCCACTCCGGAATTTTTGTCGAGCCTTCTTGAGATGCGACTGGCACTTGAACCTGAAGCGGCGGGTCTCGCCGCGCGCCGCAGAACGGAGGCCCAGCTTGAGAAACTTTATGAATGGGTTGAGAAAATGGGGGAGGCGGGCCAATCCGCATCCAGCTTTGTTGACAGCGATCTGCAATTTCATATCGCCATTGCCGACGCATCGCACAACCCGTTCATGCGCTCGATCAGCGCATTGATTGAAGTAGCTTTGGTGACCACGTTTACGATCAGTTCGCCAATACCCAATCCCGAGCGGCACAGCTATTCGGTGGCGCGGCATAGGGCGATTGCCGATGCGATCAGAGATCGCAACGCACGTGCTGCCAGAAAGGCCATGCGCGGTGTTATCGATGATGGCGCGGAGCGTGTCCTTGCAGCGACGAAGGAAGAGACGCATTAAGCTGGTGGGTGTTCAGTCGTGCCTATCAGGTGTGTTCTGTCGTGAGGGAACCATCGAACGGATTTTGCCGTCAACAAGTTCCACAGAATCGATGCCGAGCTTCTCAGGTGGTCATTTTCGCAATCTCCTGATTGCGCAGGATGAAGCGCTGGATTTTGCCGCTCGGCGTCTTGGGCAGGGCATCTATGAACTCGATTTCTCTTGGATAAGAGTGTGTCGACATGCGCCGGCGGACATGTTGCTTCAACGCCTCGACGAGTTCATCTGTCGGAAACTCGGCCGCATGAAGAACGACGAAGGCTTTGACGATCTCGGTGCGCTCGGGATCTGGCTTTCCGATCACGGCAGCTTCCATCACGGCAGGATGTTCGATAAGCGCGCTTTCAACTTCAAATGGGCCGATGCGGTATCCTGATGATGTGATGACATCGTCTGAGCGGCCGACGAAGCTGATACTGCCATCCTCGTTCAGCTCTGCGGTATCACCGGTTATGTAATAGACATCGCCGAGCGAGGGTGTGTCACGGTGCCTGTATCCCGTGAACCAGAGGAGAGGTGATTGCGTGCGGTCAACGGCAAGGTTTCCGGGAATGCCGCTTGGTTGTTCCTGATCCTCTTCATCCACGATAACCACACGATGTCCCGGTACCGCAAATCCGGCCGAACCTTCGTGCACTGTGTGGGTCAACGCATGATGATTGCACAAGACCATGCCAAGCTCAGTCTGGCCATAGTGGTCATGGATCACCGTATCAAGATGTTCAGCAAACCAGCGAATGACCTCGGGATTGAGTGGTTCTCCGGCGCTGCTGACAACGCGCAATTGTCCCTTGATCGGAGCCACGGTATCTGCGCCGGCTGCGATGACAAGCCGAAAGGCGGTCGGCGAGCCTGCGAGATTGGTGACATCATATTTTTGGATGACACGCACAAGGCTTTCAACGTTGAAACCGCCCTCGTAGAAGAGGGTTGAATGGCCAAGTGCCAACGGTCCTGTCACTGCATAATACAGACCGTAAGCCCAGCCGGGATCTGCGATGTTCCAGAAGTTGTCTTCCGGTGTCAGATCGATCGCGTGACGCATATACCCCGTGAAGGCCATGATGGCGCGCAACGGAACCTCAAGCGCCTTGGCAGTACCTGTCGTACCGGAGGTAAACATCATCAGGAAGGGGTCGTTACCGCTGCGGAGGATAGGTTCAAAAACGGACGGTTGCCGTTCGAGATCCGTCCGGAAATCGATATCGCCAGCTTCTGTGCTGCCTCCGTCGATTGCACTGACGGTTACGATTCGGGCCGAGTGAGACACGTCTGCGAGCTTTGGCCGATTGTTCGCATCCGTGACGATGATCTTCGCGCCTGATTCATTGATGCGATGCTCTATCGCTTTCGATCCAAATGCGGTGAAGAGTGGCTGATAGACAGCACCGGCCCGCCATGTACCCAAAATGGTTATCAGAAGCTCGGGAATGCGCGGCAGTAATCCAGCCACGCGGTCGCCCGGTTTGACACCCAGTTCAACCAATGAATGGGCGAATTTTGCCGATAACGCAGATAATTGCTCAAACGTATAGGTCAGGGAGCGGCCGTCTTGTCCTTCCCAAAACAGAGCCGGGAGATGGGAACCCATATGTCTGTCGCAACACTCCACGCAGGCATTGAGACCGTTTTCCAAGCTGCCGTTCAGGAATTTGGTTTCGACGCCGATATCAAAACTCTCATATGCCTGCCGATAACTCACCATGCTGGTTCCTCCCCCGAAATCCGGTGCAATGCTCCCTGCTGGCAGGTTTCTCCCGAGAACGGCACTCTCGATTTTATGACATGGAAATGAGCGTCGGCACAGCCCTGTCACCCGCCTCAGGCCATTAGCTGTGAATGCCGGGTTCCGGTTGCATGGAGCCAAGGGTTTGCGATCGGAACAGCGTTCGAAAAAAGATGCCGTCTGATATAGCGGAAATTGTCCGGGCAATGAGCGCAGTTGCAAGTATGGCAAAGACCAGACGACCGAAGAAAACGCTGGTGAAATCGGCGCCCAGCGAAACGACGATCAACGTGTCCTCGATGATGCTGTGGGCAAATCCCATGAAGACGCAGGCGAGGAACATCTGACGCGGCGGGACACACGTGGTACGCGCCTCACGATACAGCAAGCCTCCGCCATAGGAAATTCCAAGGAACAGGCCGACTGCAACAAATGGTATGGTCGGTGCCTCAATCCCGGCAATTCTGAAGAGGGGCGCAAGCGCTTTATTCAGCAAGCCCAGAATGCCCGAAACCTTGAGAAGCTCCATCAGCCAGCTCAATCCAATCAGTATGATCAGCATGGTTGCCAGGGTTTTGAACATACCTTGAAAAAAACCGATCCATCCGGCGTTGTCGTTCATTGGTAGCCAGGCTGGTTGCAGTGGTGCAGACAGCCAACCGGTAACCGTAAATATCTGATGCAAGACGATGGCAAAGATCAGCCCTCCGCCAATGCGAAGCGCTGCTGTCGCGACAAAGCCTGGCCCAACCTTCTGGATGATGCGCTGTTCAATCGGAATAGCGTGCGCGAACAGCAGCATTGCCGAAAATACGGTCATATCGGCAACGCTCAGTGTGGACACCGGCGTCAGCGTAAACAGAGACAGCAAGGCTCCCCACGGCCCGACCAGCAACCCGGTCAGCCAGGCGAGCGCGAGTTCTGGCGGTAGTCCCAGCAATTTCATCAGCGGTGCAAAGAACGGCGAGACAGCGCGGATGACCCCAAGCTCCACCAATACTTGCGTGAACAGGGCAATGGGTACGATGATGCGAACCAGTTCCCAATAGACCTCGAGCGTCTCCAAAGTTTTCCGGTAAAGGGCAAATCGCACAGGCATGGCACTATCTCCGTCATTGTTGCCAATACCGCTAGCGCGATACCTCTCGCATTTGTGGTCAAAATTTGCAGATCTATGCAATACTATTGCATAGTTGTTTCGCGCGTGAGGAGGGGTGACTTGGACGGCATTGACAGGAAGTTGCTGGGTCTTTTGCAGGAGGATGCGTCGCGAACCAACGCCGATATGGCAGAGGAAGTAGGATTGGCGCCTTCGAGTTGTCTGCGGCGCATCCGCCGGTTCAAATCAACCGGCATCATCGATCGCATCGTTGCCATTCTCAATCCGGCAAAGGCCGGTAAGGGAACAAAGGCAATCGTCACGGTCGAGCTCGAGCGCCATGGTGAGCAGCACGCACGTCGCTTTCTTGACCTCGTCATCAAAGAACCGGCCGTGATGCAGGCCTACAGCGTGAGCGGCGAAACCGACGTTGTTCTCATGGTGCGCGTCGCGGACATGGAGGAATTCGATGCCCTGTGTCTTCGACTGTTCCAGGATGGCAGTAACGTTGCGCGTTACTACACGATGTTCGTCATCCGAACTGCCAAGGAAGCAACTGCAATCCCGTTGTAGTTTGTCGGTGCCAACATGCCAACCGGTACGGTAAGAGATGCACGCGATGCATCCCCCGTTTATGTCATGCGTTCGAATTGCGTCTGCGGATACGCTCGTAAGCTTCCGTAAGACGGGCCAGTACCGCTGAAGTGCGTTCGCCGTTCGCACCATGGATGGGGTCCTTGATGTGGATTTCCCGCAACTCGTCCATAAACGCATCCCACATCGGCTGGCCGCCTTCTTCAAGAAGCTGTGCTCGGATGCTGAGTTCTTCAGTGACCGGCAGATGCCTGCGTCCCCAGGCGCCGATCATGGCAAGAACCGGCACCAGTTGGATGGCTGGATCAGTGAGGCTGTAAATCGCTTTCTGACTGTGACTGGGATCGTCCTGTTTGCTGATCAACCCGAGCGATACCAGGCGTTTGAGCCGGGCGGAAAGAATGTTCGAGGCAATTCCTTCTTCGGAATGCGTGAGAAGATCGCGGAAATGCCGGCGGTTGCCGAACATCATATCGCGGATAACCACAAGGCTCCATTTATCGCCGATCACTTCCAAGGAAAGATTGATCGGGCATCCCGATCGTTGTTCGATATCCACGTACTTTCTTCTCCGAAAAACCAGTTGCAATGTAAGATCGGTTGTGAGATATTGCAACCAGTTGCGAAATGCAATCAGTAGGAGGATGGTATGGCTAAGGTACGGGTTGCGGGTTTCTCCATTTCCATTGATGGCTTTGGCGCCGGGCCGGAGCAGAGCATGCAAGATCCGCTCGGAAAGCGGGGGATGGAGCTGCATCAGTGGGCCTTCGGTACACGGACGTTTCAGAAGATGTTCGGTAAAGAAGGCGGATCGCAGGAAGTCGATGACGATTATGCCAAGCGTGCAATGGCGGGATTTGGCGCCTTCATCCTCGGGCGAAACATGTTCGGACCTGTGCGCGGTGACTGGCCGGATGAATCGTGGAAAGGTTGGTGGGGCGATAACCCGCCTTATCATGTACCGACATTCATTCTGACACATTATCCGCGTGAACCCATAGTCATGGAGGGCGGCACAACCTTCTACTTCGTTACCGAGGGTATCGAAGTTGCACTTGAACAGGCGAAGACAGTTGCAGGCGAACAGAATGTGAAGATTGGCGGCGGTGTCAGTACGGTGCGCCAGTATCTGCAGGCCGGCTTGGTTGACGAACTGCATTTTGCGGTCGCACCAGTGGTCCTCGGACGTGGTGAAGCTATGTTTGCCGGGATTGATTTGCCGGGCCTTGGCTTTCGCGTGGTCGAACATGTTGCGACAGATCTCGCGACCCACATCGTACTTGCCCGATAGGAGGCCGACGATGACCATGGCGATGTATCTCCATCCGCTCTCGTCCTATTCGCAGAAGGCAAAGACCGCTTTCTATGAAAAGGGTGTTGATTTTGAGACGAGAATGCTCGACGGAAGCGAGCCGATAGCAAGCGCATTCGCAGCGCTGTGGCCTATCGGTAAATTCCCCCTGCTCACCGATGGCGACAAGATGGTCTTCGAGGCAACGAGCATTATCGAGTATGTCGATAATCTCTATCCGGAGACATCACGTCTCATACCCGAAGATCAGGCCAAGGCAGCTGAAGTCAGGATGTGGGACCGTTTTTTTGATAATTACATCAACTATCCCCAGCAGCGAATGGTTTATGTTGCTATCGGGCGCGAAGCAGACGACGGAGAAGACTGTGCGAAATGGAAGGCTGCCTTCGAGGCTGCTTTTGGCGTACTTGATCACCGTCTGAAGGGACGGGAATGGGTGGCTGGTGATACGTTCAGCCTGGCCGACTGTGCGGCGGCACCGTCTCTCCTCTATGCGGATTGGACCCATCCCATACCGAAAAGCTACAAAGAGGTTTGGACTTATCGCGATCGTTTGCTAGCCCGGCCCAGCTATGCAAGAGCACTCGACGAGGCGCGCCCCTACCGGCATATGTTCCCGCTCGGTGCGCCGGTCGGACGTGATTGAAGAACGAAATGGAGCGTTGTCTCGCCCTGTTGAAGCGGCTGCTGTGCCATGGATCAATTGCATGCTCACGACAGGCGCCCGATCAGCGTCGAACTCGCCTGATTGAGGCCGATCAAGTCAACAGTGATGCCGTGTGTTTTGAAGCGTTGCACCACCCTGTCCAGAGCCGCTACCGCAGTGACGTCCCAGAAGTGTGCTTCCGACAGATCGATCAGAACGGTTTTGCCAACGGCGTCGCGCGTATCGAACGCTTCGACAAACAAGTCCGATGAGGCGAAGAAGACCTGCCCCAGTACGCGGTAGGTCAGCCGTCCCCCTGCATCCTTCTCAACGTCAACACGAAACAGGCTGGCGACTTTGAATGCGAAAAATACCCCACTGAGAAGAACGCCAACCGTCACACCGAGAGCCAGATTGGAACTGGACACAGTGACGACGACGGTGGCCAACATAACCACGCTCGACATCTTCGGGTGAACTACAACTGTGCGCAGTGATGACCAGTCAAACGTGTCGATCGCTACCATGACCATGATAGCAACCAAGGCTGCGACCGGGATTTGCGAAACCCATGGCTTGAGTAAAACCATGAGGATCAAAAGGAAAGCCCCGGCGAAGAGCGTGGAAAGACGCCCACGCCCTCCATACTTTACGTTGCTGACGGTCTGGCCGATCATTCCGCACCCGGCTATGCCGCCGAACAAACTTGCTGCGGCGTTTGCGATGCCAAGTCCCGTGCACTCTCTGTTCTTTGAACTCGGGGTATCGGTAAGTTCGTCGACGACGCTCGCCGTCATCATGGATTCGAGTAATCCCACCATCGCTATGGCAAGTGCGGGGCCCGCAATGATGGTCAGTGTTTCGAACGTTAACGGAACTGCAGGCCAACCAAAGGTCGGAAGTGCATCGGGTAGTTTTCCAAGATCGGCGATTGTTTGAACCGGAAGGTCCAAGGCGATGCAGGCGACAGTGAGGATAAGGATACAAATCAAGGGGGATGGAATTGTGGTTGTTATACGGGGAGTAAGGTAAATCACGGCCAGCCCCGCTGCCAGAAGGACGTAGGCGAGCCCGCTTCCTCCCAGGATATGCGGCAACTGAGCCGCAAAAATCAGTATCGCCAATGCGTTGACAAAGCCGGTGCGCACGGATTTCGAAACGAAACGCATGAGGACGCCGAGGCGAAGCAGTCCGAACAGGATCTGTATCGCTCCCGCGAGCAAGCCGGCTGCGAAGAGGTATGCCAGTCCATGTGCGTGGACTAGAGGCGCAGCAACGAGAGCAACCGACCCTGCTGCAGCCGAAATCATGGCGGGACGCCCGCCGCTGAAAGAAATAACGATGCCGATGACGAATGAAGCGAACAGCCCGACTTGCGGGTCGACACCAGCGACAAACGAAAATGCGATGACCTCGGGGATCAACGCGAACGTTGCTACGGCGCCGGCGAGCATCTCGCGCATGGGATTGGCGGACCAGTCCCGGCTAATGGATAGGCGTTGCATGTATTGAATTCTCGCAAAGCATGGCCGAACGACACTCTGTGAGTGTTACGCATTGGCATGCAGGTTTTGCGTGGTCCGGCGGATCGGCGGCCGGAATAGCCACCCGGAATTTCACCGGGTCCAATCGAATACGTCCGTTATAAACTGCACGTTTGCCGCAACGCAACATCCAATCGCCCATCGGTGCGCATTTGTGTTCCGGCAAGGCGAGTGCTGCGCGATGAAATTCAATGCGCAAACCATAATCATTGAAAGCATATAATTTGTATGCTATCTATTTTTCATGGACTCAATCGATACATTAAGACGGGCTTTTACCGCGAATCTGCTTCAGACCGGTCGCCACTGGCGGCGACTTGTCGATCAAGCATTGATACCCCACAACATCTCGGAAGCTTGTGGGGCGCCCCTGGTCTGGATCGGGAGGCTTGGTGGAGGTGTGCGCCAGAATAATCTTGCCACTTATGTTGGAATTGAAGGTCCGTCCCTTGTCCGTTTGCTCGACCAGCTTGAGGCGGGAGATTTTGTAATACGCAAGGCGGATAAGGTTGACCGGCGGGCAAAGACTCTATGGCTAACCAAAAAAGGCGAGCAAACAGCCGCAATGCTCGAGAATATACTTGTTGGCCTGCGCGGTGAAATATTGGCTGATGTGAGCGAGGAAGATCTCACGGCAGCGCTTCGCGTGCTTTCCGCTTTTGATCGTGCCGGGCATACCATGATACCTTCAGTCGGTGAGATTGAGACAACACCGTGACCATGCCGTCCTGGCGGGAGTGGTTGTTTTCGGCCAAAGCCTTCCTCGCTTCAATGATGGCCCTCTATATTGCGCTGTGGTTCGACCTGCCACGGCCCTATTGGGCTATGGCTGCAGTCTATGTCGTTGCCAATCCCCTTGCTGGTGCAACAAGCTCAAAGGGCCTTTATCGCGCGCTCGGAACGATCATCGGCGCGAGCGCAGCCGTCATTTTCGTGCCCCTGTTCGTCAATGCTCCGGAACTTCTGTCTCTTGTTGTTGCGCTGTGGACCGGCACTTTGCTTTACATATCCATGCTGGATCGAACACCCCGCAGCTATGTCTTCATGCTTGCCGGATATTCATTGCCGCTCATCGCGCTTCCCACCGTCATGACTCCCGACGCCATCTTTGACACGGCGGTAGCACGTACCGAGGAGATCATTATCGGCATTACATGCGCCACGGTTGTTGGATTAATCGCATTCCCTGTCAGTGTCGGAACCGCCTTGGGGGCCAGGATATCCAGTTGGCTTGACGATGCGGCAGACTGGGGTGATGAAATATTGCGCGGTGAAGGGGCAATCCCTGTAACACCAGCGAAACGCCAGCGATTAGCCTCCGACATTGCAGGGCTCGACCTCATCATCAGCCAACTGGCCTATGATGCGGGTACCCGCGATATCACGCGTCACGCTAGGGAACTTCGCGGGAGGCTCATGATGCTTCTGCCCCTGTTCTCATCGCTGGCCGATCGACTGCATGCATTGAAGTCCGATGGTACGCCATTGCGGCCGGATCTGGCCACTTTGCTCTCAAACGTCGCTGATTGGTTGCAATCGAAATCCGTATCGGAACTTGAGTTGGCGCGATTTTCTGCCGAGATCAACAGGCTGGAATCGGCAACTCCGGAACCGGGCTGGAAGCGCTTGATTCTTTCAAGTGCAGTAGCCCGGCTACGGGAGATCATTGATCTCTGGCACGATTGCCTGACGCTGAAGGAGCAGATCGCGCAAGGTCGGCAGGCAGGCCGCTGGATGCCCGCATTTCGTCACCGCCAGGTCGTTGGCCGCAACCGGTATCATGATTATGCCCTGCTGTTTTTTTCGTCAGCATCGGTTGTTGGCGTGACATTTCTGGCCTGTTTCATCTGGATTCAGACGGGGTGGCAGAGTGGTGCAGGTTTCGTGATGATGACAGCTGTCGCCAGCTCATTCTTCGCGGCGATGGACAGGCCCGCGCCGTTCATATTCAAAATGTTGGTGTGGAGTGCCATCAGTTTGGCCATCGCCTTTCTTTACCTCTTCGCAATTCTGCCGGCTCTGAGTGGCTATGAAATGCTGGTATTGGCATTTGCGCCACCCTTCCTGTTTATCGGCATTCTCATTCCACGTGCCCAGTTCAACATGATTGGCATGCTCCTTGCGGTAAACACTGCCTCATTTGTTGCAATGCAAAACCGGTTCAGTGCCGATTTCACATCGTTCACCAATGAAGGGATTGCTGCGCTTGCCGGGATCGGCCTTGCTTTTGTCTGGACGAATTTGGTCCGGCCGTTTGGTGCGGAGATTGCCGCGCAGCGATTGGTCCGGGCAGGTTGGGCGGATCTTGCCGAGACGGCTGCCGGATTGCGACAGGGTGATTATGAAAAGCTCAGTGGCCGGATGCTGGACCGGATGGGTCAGCTGATACCTCGGCTTGCCTCCCTGGAAGACCGGTATATTTCGGAAGTCGATGGATTTGTCGAAGTGCGTATCGGTCTCAATATTCTTGTCTTGCAGTCCGAGCGGAAAAGACTGCTCGACGACAGTTATGTCGATGCCGTTCTTGTGGGTATCGCTGATCTTTTCCAGCACCGGCTCATACGCAATCAGGCGGTCAAGCCCAAATCCGATTTGCTGGATCGGTTGGACAAAGCCTTGATCTTTGGCGATGCCGAACCGGGCGCAGCCAGCCGCAGCGTGCTTGATGCTCTTGTCGGTTTGCGGCGGGCTTTGTTCCCTTATGCGCCGGCACCTCGAACGCCGCTGGCCGGATACGTCGCCAGATCACCACAGTCAGAACTGCAAACTGCAGCGGAGTAGAATGTGATGTTGAACGAACTCGATATTTACGGGGTGTATGTACCGGGACTTCTCGGAGCGATGATGTTGACCCTCGTGCTTATGGGACTTGTTCGGAAGATCCTGGCCCTGACAGGAATTTATGCAATGGTCTGGCATCGCGGTTTGTTCGATGTCGCGCTCTATGTCGTGCTGCTTGGCGGTGTAACAACGGTTTATCAACGGATAATGTAATGAAGAAGAAAATTCAGCTCGCGGGTCGTGTGCTCGTGACGATCATCCTTGTCATGTGTGCGGCATTCGTTGGGCGAGAGCTTTGGCAACATTATATGAACGATCCTTGGACGCGTGACGCTCGCGTGCGTGCCGATATCGTCGCGGTTGCCCCCGATGTGTCCGGACTTGTCAGTGAGGTGCTGGTCAAGGACAATGACGCTGTCAAGAAGGGTGACATTCTTTTTCGTATCGACTCCCGGCGTTTTCAGATCGCCATGGAACAGGCGCAAGCCGCGGCGGAAGGTGCAAAGGCTACGCTGGAGCAAGCTACACGTGATCGGCAACGGCGTGATCAATTGGGCGGAGTAATTTCCCAACAGCAAAAGGAAGTATCGCAGGCCGCCGAGGCACAAGCCCAAGCCAGCTATCTTGGAGCCAATGCAAACCTGGAACTTGCCCGCTTGAACAGGGAACGTTCGGAGGTCAGGGCGCCGGTCAATGGCACCATCACCAATCTATCGCTTCGTCCCGGAAACTATGTGACCACGGGCAGTGCTCAAATGGCTCTGGTCGACACGGATTCGCTGCGTGTCGAAGGATATTTCGAGGAGACCAAACTGGCGCGAATCCATATCGGGAATCCCGTATCGGTAAAGCTCATAGGACAGTCTGAGATGATCAAAGGTCATGTCGAGAGTGTCGCTGCCGGCATCGAGGATCGCGAGCGCACCGCCGGATCTGGTCTGCTTGCCAATATAAATCCGACTTTCAGTTGGGTTCGTCTCGCACAGCGCATCCCTGTACGTATCGCGTTCGATAATGTTCCACTCGGAATCCAGTTGGTTGCGGGGATGACAGCCACTGTGGCGGTTTTGCCGGATAATTGAGGACTGGCAACAGTTCCTCACAACTGCTCCACATAAGGAGCTTGATGGCCAACGGAGCATCTCGTGACCCTGTTCGGCGCGGGTTTTCGACGATGAAGATCATGGGCGTTGCTGCGAATAATCTGAGGATTCGTGGGTAATTGAAGATCACTATTCGGTGCAGCTTGGGGCAGTGCTAACCCGACAAATTCATCCGAACGAAGCGCAGCTGCTTAGTCTGCGCAAGGGCCGTATTGCAGATTTTCATCTGTGCAAAATCAGCCAAAATTAACTATCTGTTAACCATTGGCCGCCTATACCGCCGGAACGAAAAATTAACTTAGATGAACAAAGTGCTAACAGATTCTCAACCAATACGACTTAAAGGCCGATCGTTTCTCGCCCTCGTGCTTTCGCCCGAAGCCCCGATTGATCGCTGGCTGGCCCAACTGGATGATCTTGCATCACGTTCTGCAGGTTTTTTCTTGGGCAAGCCGATTGTTCTCGACGTTGAGAACCTGCAAACAGATCGTGCTCAGCTAACGCTTCTTATCGAAGAGCTTGCCAAGCGCGGCGTCTCGTTAATGGGTATAGAGGGTGCGCGGCCATCGCTGCTTGCTCCTGGTATGCCGCCGGCCATGAGAGGCGGAAAATCTGCAACTGATTTCCAGGCGCCGGTAGCAAAGCCGGTTAACGAAACACTTGCTGGGAATACCCGGCCTCCGGTGCCCTCTGCCAGCTCTTCCGACGGAACACAGATTCGCGTGATGCCGTCCATCATCATTAAAGAGCCGGTGCGATCGGGGCAGTCGGTCATCTTCCCGGAAGGCGATATAACGATCATCGGATCAGTGGCCTCAGGCGCTGAAATAATCGCCGGCGGTTCCATCCACGTCTATGGCACACTGCGAGGCCGGGCTATGGCAGGATCGGCCGGGAACGCATCGGCGCGTATTTTTTGCCGCAAACTGGAAGCAGAGCTGTTGGCCATTGATGGCCTTTACAAGACAGCTGAAGATATGGAGCCGCGACTTCGAGGGAAAGCTGTACAGCTTTGGCTCGAAGGAGACTCCATATTGGCAGAAACATTCGGTTAGGTCAGTGCTCGGGTAAGATAGGAAAAGAATATGGGAAAAGTGATAGTCGTTACCTCGGGCAAGGGCGGTGTTGGCAAAACCACATCAACCGCCGCACTTGGCGCTGCACTCGCTCAGCGTAACGAGAAGACAGTTGTCATCGATTTCGACGTGGGACTACGGAACCTGGATCTCGTTATGGGTGCAGAGCGTCGTGTCGTCTTCGATCTGGTGAACGTCATCCAGGGTGACGCTAAATTGCCACAGGCTCTCATTCGCGACAAACGGCTCGATACCCTTTTCTTGCTGCCCGCATCCCAAACCCGCGACAAAGACAATCTCACTGCTGAGGGCGTCGAGAAAGTCATTGAAGAGTTGAAGAAAACCTTTGATTGGATCATCTGTGATAGCCCTGCAGGAATTGAACGCGGAGCGACATTGGCGATGCGACATGCCGACGTGGCAGTTGTCGTAACCAATCCGGAAGTCTCGTCGGTTCGAGATTCAGATCGGATTATTGGTCTTCTTGATTCAAAGACAATGAAGGCTGAACGCGGTGAGAGAATGGAAAAACATCTCCTCTTAACACGCTACGATGCGACCCGGGCGGAACGAGGCGACATGTTGAAAGTCGATGATGTTCTCGAAATTCTATCTATTCCACTGCTGGGTATCATTCCGGAGAGCCAAGATGTCCTGCGCGCGTCGAACATCGGCTCGCCAGTAACCTTGGCCGACAAGGATAGTGCACCGGCCTTGGCATATATGGACGCTGCGCGACGCCTCGCGGGCGAAAATGTCCCCATCACGATTCCGAGCGAAAAGCGCAGTTTATTGGGTAAAATATTCCGACGGAGGGCAGCATGAGCATTTTCCGTTTCTTCAACAAGCAGGCTTCGGCACCCAAGGCACGCGAGCGTCTGCAGATTCTGCTTGCCCATGAACGTGCATCACAAGGGCATTCGGATTTAGTTCTTCAATTGCGGGAAGAAATTCTGGCAGTTGTCGCCAAGCACATACAAATCGATCGAGAGAAAGTTCGAGTGAAAATGGGTAGCGATGATCAGGTATCGACGCTGGAAGTCGACATTGACATCCCCTTGAAGGCAGGTGTCCGAGCCGCGTGACGGATGCCAGCCAAGGAGATTGGGCAAAGCAAAGCCATTGAATGAAGGGAGAGTAGTATGAGCCGGGTTGAACTTCTTGAGCGGCTGAAGGAACTTCAGGGAATGCCAAAGTTTCAGAAGCGCGATATTTGCACGATCAGTGCAATCCTGCCAATTGATGCGTTGGCCAGACACGTTGCTCTTTGTGAACAGGCTGTTGGAATCGACCTTAAGACTGGCGAAGCACATTCTGCATCTTGATGGTGGCTTCCAAGGTTCTGCGCAAATCATTGAGGGCTCAAATCTAAGCCTGCTCGATTTTCTCATTTTAACGGGAGCAGGCTGTTGTCACTCCGCCGCGATTATGGTTCCGGTTGGATGGCCGAATGCAATGGCAGGTGCCGACAACGTCTCCAGTTCGGCTCTGCCATTGCGAATATCCAGGATGAATGAGTAAAAGTTGAAACCGTCCAACGATTTGGGTGGGTCCTGGTCATGCATGACGCTGATGACGGTGGCCGCGGGACAGTGATCCTTGATTGCTTGGTGAAAGGCAATCTTCGAATGTGGATCGAGTGCACTTGTTGCTTCATCAAGAAAAAGAATGCCCGGTGCATGCAGAAGAATTCTTGTCAGAACGAGTTTTTGTTTTTGTCCGCCGGATAACATTTGATCCCAAGTCGTGCCGTCAATCCGTTCGGCATGAAGGTGCTCTATGAGATCGCCCATTCCGGCGCGATAAAGGGCTGTCGCAATAGCGGTGTCCGGGAACTCTGTTTCGTTCATGGGAAGACTGATGAGTTGCTTGAGAGAAACGCTGGGAAGTTTGATGTCCTGAGCCGCATACAGCGTTGTTACACCCTCAGGAAATGTAATATCCCCACGTCCATGCGGCCAAAGACCGTTGATTGCTTTCAAAACACAAGATTTTCCGCTGCCGGATTCGCCTTTCAAATAGACCCAGTCTCCTTGCCGGAATCGCATATTGGTCAGCGATAGAAAGGGTTGGGCGGTCGTCTCCCGATGCATCAGTTCAAGATTGCGTATCGTCAAGCCAAAAAACTCGTGTTGCGTGCCGTATCGAAATTCGCTCACTCCGTTTGTTTGATAAAGTTCGGATGGCTTCTGGACGAGATTGATGGCGCCGGCGAGCTCGGTTACCCGCCCCGCATTGGCTTTCAGATTGGCGATCGCAGGCATGACCTGAATAAACCAAGAGCAATCATTGATCATCGAGCCAACGAGTTCGGCTCCGGTAATGTAATTCTTGAGGCTGATTGTATTGCTCATATAAGGGAGAAGGCCGGGCAAATAAGCCACGATCCGGGCGGCGAAGAAATTGTAAACCGCCGTGAAGGACATATAGCCCGCATCGTATTTGTTTAATTGTGACCAGACCTTGTCGATATCGCCGTAGAGCTCTCCATTGACGGATCGCTGGACACCTTCACCACGGGAGGCCGCGACCTGAAAGCTGCGCCGCAGGAAGATAGTCAGTTCTCCTCGGTAGCTGCCTTCGGTCTGTTGGAGTTTTAAGGTAAGCTTTTCCAGGATTCGGCCAATCCGCGCAGCGATCCAGGTGCTGACCGGTACGTAGACTGCAATGGCAACGAAGGCGAATGTGGCACTTCCGTAACGTCCAAGAAACTCAAATCCCGATATTTCTGTCGAGAGTTGCAACAGGCTCTGGCCGATAAACACGACAGACGTGGCAACACCGGCAATGCCCATCGCCAGGCCTATTGCACCGCCTGTCATGCCCTTGATGGATTCATGAATCCGCTGGTCGATATTATCCGGCATCGCCGCCGGTGAGCCAGGTATTGTTGAATTACCCTGCTGCAGGTGGAAATGGGTGTGGTTCGTATCGAGCAAAGCGTCATTGAATCGTCCATTGAGCCATCCTCGCCATTTCCGATGCAACGTTGTCGACAGCAGGTGGCGCAGGCCAACAAATCCCACCTCCTTGATCAACACCAGCAGGACGAGGAAACCCGCGCTGGACAAGATGCCAGCGAGGGGATCGAGCACAAGCGGGTCGTGGATGTTGACAATTGAGTTCAGCAGTTCACCTGATGCTACTGCCATCCAGACACTTGTTTTGCTTGCTGCGGCAGTCAGCAGGAGAATCGCCAGAGTTAGAGCCCACGCCTCCCTCCAGCGATCTGAAACCCAATACGCGCGTATGAGACCCCAAAAACTGTGCATTGATGCGACAGGGCTGCTCTTTGCCGTGCTGTCAGCCTCAAATCTGCTGTCTGTATTGCCTTTATCCAACGAATTTCCCTGACTTGCGTATTCAGTACGGTAACACAATGTTACGCATTGCAACAAGTCGTGGTTAAAATTCGATTAAATTTTGTGAACTGGCATTAGGCAGCGGCTAAGCAACGCACTTTATCGACATGGTGACGTCGCGTTCAGCGCTGCTGATATGCCCATCAGCGAATACTCGTACTGGGTCTTTGTACCGCGTTGGGATTCGGCACTGATTGTCATGCTCTGCCCCGCCCGAAGGATTGCCATCAGTTGCTTGCCATTGGCAGAGTCTTCCAGCCATGCACGGTTTCCTTCCGTGAATAAGCTGAAGCTTTGCCCGTCCACTGAAAGTGTTACTTTTGAATCTGGCTTGAGCTGATAACCCGCTTCCACCTGCGGCTCATACTCGACGGGCTGGCTATGCATACGCCTTATCATGAAGTAGTTATCGCCGTGGTCAACGGTGGCGGGTAGCTGTGCGGTAGGAACTGAAAGAATGTAACAGGTAATGGCCCCTTTCGAGGTGTACTTATATGTTCCCCATTCTTTAAATTTTCCGATCTGCTGCGGAACTTGAGCAAAGGTCTGGCTCACCAGCCCAAATAGGCAAGCTGCTGCCACCATGCAGATTTTTGAATTCATTCCACTATCCTTAATTTGTGTATCGTTTTGCCGCCATTGAATGTCGGCTCAAATTTGGCCCGCTCGGGCTCGCGTTAATTGGAATTAACCCGCGTTACGAATTGGTTAAACCATGATCAAGGTTCTGTGATCGACAGAGCGAAGTTGGGTTTTTCGAATCCTGAGCAGTGTGGAGCAACCGGTATCGACGGCCGTTGCATCCTCGAGTGCCCGATCTTGGCTGTATTTACAATCGACCCAACTCGTGCAGACTGGGTTTCGCTGGTGAAAGAGGAGAGCGGCGCGCTGGGAGGCGTATCTCATGTCCTTGCATTCGGAACATATTCGCGAAATCGAAAAGGTTGGTCTGGGAGGTTCAACGAACCGGGATGAGACGGTTGTTGAATCATGGCGGCGTTGTATCACACAGCACAGGCTGGATCCGGCATTGGCTTGCGAGGCCTATATCGTTCCGGAAACGCAATTGCGCGAGCACAGGCAGCAATCGGAACAATTGATTTCGATAGCAAGATCAGGGCTTGAGAACCTCTTTCGCCACGTTGCGGGCCAGAATTACGTGCTTCTGTTGTCCGATCGGGAAGGCGTGACCGTCGAGTTTCTTGGCGATCCGCTGTTTGACAACAATCTGCGCAAGGCCGGTCTTTATCTGGGTTCAGAATGGTCGGAATCACGCGCTGGAACCTGTGCCGTTGGTTCATGCCTTGAGACAGGCGAGGCTCTGACGATCCACCAGACGGACCATTTTGACAATACTCACACGCCGCTTACCTGCACGGCGGCTCCGATTTATGATGCGCAAGGGCACCTGTCGGCTGTTTTGGATATTTCGCTCCTGCGCTCGCCGCAAATCAAGGCAAGCCAGAATCTGGCCCTGCATCTGGTGACAGCGACGGTACGGCGAATTGAACTCGCCAACCTCATGGCCCAGACCCGCAATGAATGGGTTTTGCGCTTTTCCCGCTCGCCGGAGTTCCTCGATGTGGACCCGGAAGCTGCGATATCCATCGACGGTTCCGGACACATTATCGGCATGACCCACGATGGCGCAAAAATACTGGCGCGTGCTGCCGGGCTGGATTGGCGTTACCCGGCGGGCCTGATCGGTCAGCCGATCGCCCGGTTTTTCGATATGGATACCGATGATCTTGGTAATCTGACACGCACACGTCCTTCGGAAGACCGTCTGGTCTTTGCCCGTGACGGCAACATGCTTTTTGCTCATGCGATCGAACCACATTACGTGCTTCGCGGGACGCAGACGATCAGCGAGCCAATACCCGCGTCGCTTCGGCGTTTGAGCAATGGCGATCCGCAGCTTGCTGCGTTGCAGACCAAAGCCGCCAAGCTTGCAGGCAAACCGGTAGCAATTCTCATTCAGGGCGAAACTGGCACGGGCAAGGAATTTCTTGCCCGCGCAATCCACGACAGCAGTGGTGCGAAAGGACGTTTCATTGCTGTAAATTGCGCGGCGATGCCCGAACAACTCATCGAGAGCGAGCTGTTCGGCTACACTCCCGGTGCTTTTACGGGCGCGCTGGCAAAAGGTCGCAAAGGACTCGTAGAAGAAGCGGACGGCGGCACACTGTTTCTGGACGAAATCGGCGACATGCCGTTGGCGCTGCAAAGCCGTCTCTTGCGGGTTCTTGCAGAACGAGAAGTCTTGCCACTGGGTGCGTCGCGCGCCAAGCCGGTCAATGTTCGTATTCTATCAGCATCACATCGGAACCTTGCCGAGCTTGTCGGCAAGGGGGCGTTCCGTGAAGACCTGTTTTATCGGTTGAATGCAGCCACGCTGTCTTTGCCCGCGTTGCGTGACAGGGATGATTTCGACTGGCTGCTTACTGAAATTTTGAAGAAACGTACTGCCGACACAGGATCGACACCTGTTTTGAGCCCGGAGGCGCGATTGGCGCTGCAGCAGTACACCTGGCCCGGCAATATTCGAGAATTATGCAACGTGCTTGATGTTGCTTCGGCGCTGTGTGACAACGCGCGGATTCAGTTGATCGATCTGCCTGACACCATCCAGAAGCCTGCCTCGACGTCCTTTATGGAAGAGAAACGCGCATCGGACGGAGTAACAGCGCTAAAACAGGCCCTTGCTGCCTCCCACGGAAATGTATCCGCAGCAGCCCGTTTGCTCGGGGTTGACCGGTCAACGGTGCATCGGCAACTGCAAAAGCTCCGACGTCAAGCAGCACATTAAACGAATACCAAACGGGCCGAACCTGTTGCAGGTGTTGCGCATTGCAACGCGTCACCTGTTGCAAATGCAGCAGTTCTGGCAGCGTAACGCAACTGGTCTTTCAAAAATACTCAATGAGAACAAAGCTCTAACTCAATCTATGGCCCATGGCACGCTCCTTGCTATGTCTGGCTGCAGGTTCGTCATTTGCATCAATTGTGAATCGGCGAGCCCGCATCAAACGAAGAGGTTCCGCCGTTTCAATCAACAAAAGGGACCGGGAGGAATGAATGAAGGCATTGCGTTTTCACGCGGCGAAAGATCTTCGCCTCGACGATATTGAGAAACCGTCCCTCACACCGCCCGAAGGACAGGTGCTGATCCGCAACCGGTTCGTCGGTATCTGTGGGACAGACCTGCATGAATACGTGTCAGGCCCTATCTTCATACCGGTGGAGCCCCATCCATTCACCGATGCCAAAGGACCGCAGGTGCTTGGCCATGAGTTCGGCGGTGTCGTGGAGGCGATTGGCAAGGGTGTTACCTCTGTCCAGCCTGGAGAACGGGTTTCGGTACAACCTTTGATCATGCCGAGGTCCGGGGACTATTTTGCCGATCCAGGCCTGTTCCACCTGAGCCCTAGTCTCGCTCTCGCCGGTTTGAGCTGGCAATCGGGAGGCATGGCGGAATACGCACTCCTGAACGAATACAACGTTCAGCGAATCCCCGACGAAATGACGGATGAGGAAGCTGCGCTGGTCGAGCCAACCGCCGTTGCTGTCTATGCATGCGATCGTGGTGGTGTAACGGCAGGAAGCAGTGTTCTTGTCACGGGTGCCGGGCCGATCGGTGTTCTGACACTTCTTGCTGCACGTGCCGCCGGCGCTGCACAACTCTTTCTGTCTGATATCAATGATACGCGGCTGCAGCTTGCCACCCGCATATTGCCGGATATCATCACCATCAATCCGGGACACGAGACGGTTGGCGATATCGTACGATCGTGTACGGAGGGTGGTGTTGGCTGTGACGTTGCCATTGAATGCGTCGGCAGTGAACGCGCATTGAAAGCCTGCGCGGATGCCGTGCGCAAGCAGGGCGTCGTTGTGCAAACGGGACTTCACCCGCATGAAAACCCGCTCGACTGGTTTCAGGTGACGTTCAAGGATATCGATATACGTGGTTCCTGGGCCTATCCAACGCATTACTGGCCGCGCGTTATCCGTTTGATAAGCTCCGGTCTGCTGCCGGCACACAAGGTTGTGACCAAACGTATTACCCTTGATGAAGCTGTTACCGAGGGTTTTGACACCTTGCTTGATCCTGCAGGGGCTAATCTCAAGATTTTGATCGATGTGGGCTCATAGCAGCTTCCGGCGGGGAGGAGTTCGTCAGATGTATCGTCGCCCAGACAGAAAGGGAGAAGTTTGTGTCTAACAGTGTCAAAGATCGTTCCATCATTGTGACCGGGTCTGCCAGAGGTATCGGCGAGGCAATTGCTCGCGGATTGGCCTTGGAAGGCGCACGGCTGACCATCGCCGATATCAACGAGGCAGATGCCAAGGGAGTGGCGAAGAGCATTGCAGATGGGGGTGGCCGTGCGATCGGTATCGGAGTGGACGTGACGAAACGGGCGAGCATCAAGGCAATGATTGCTGCGACGGTTTCGGAGTTTGGCCGTCTCGACGTGATGTTCAACAATGCTGGTATTGCTCAGGTTCGGCCGTTCCTCGATATAACGGAAGATGATTGGCACCGCGTCATGGACGTCAATGGTTTGGGCGGGCTTATCGGAATTCAGGAAGCTGTCCGCCAGATGATTGCGCAGGGCGGTGGTGGTAAGATCATCAATACAGCGTCCATTGCGGGCAGACAGGGATATGAACCCCTGGCTCACTACAGCGCCAGCAAGTTCAGTGTTGTCGCGCTGACGCAGGCTGCAGCAAGAGCTTTCGGGCAGCATAAGATCAATGTGAATGCCATCTGCCCCGGTGTCGTAGCGACCGATATGTGGAAACTGATCGACAAGGGTTTCAAGGATGAGGGACTGACGAAACGGGACAATGAAGCGTTTGAGGATTTCTCGGCGGAGATACTGCTTGGACGTCCGTCCATCGCAAGTGATCTGATCGGTATTTCGCAATTTCTGGCATCAGCCGGGTCTGATTATGTCACCGGTCAATCGATCGTTGTGGACGGTGGTATGATGCTCATTTGATTGCAGACGGACCGAAATGAAACGTTGGTTTTGTAAGAAAAGGCCGGGAGGAGATCGGAGCTGGTCTTGCAAAACGCTAGGATTAACAGGCAGAACGGAGGAGATTTTATGCTTGATGACAACCCCTATCAGAAAATTGAGACGGTTCTTGCGAAGCTCGAAAAGGCCCTCGCAAGCGGAGATATTGAAGCGGCCGTCAATCTGTTTCAGGAAGATTGCTACTGGCGAGACCTTGTGACATTCACGTGGAATCTGAAAACCCTTGAAGGGCATGAACAGATACGCGCCATGCTGACGGAACAGCTCGCACGCATCAAACCGCACGACTGGCGGCAGGATGTAAAAGAAGTTGCCACGGACGATGACGGCGTCACCCAGGCTTGGATCGAATTTGAAACCGGTGTTGCGCGTGGATACGGCCACATCCGTCTGAAAAACGGTCTTATCTGGTCGCTTCTGACAACGATGTCGGAACTCAAAGGTTATGAAGAGCCCAAGGGGGCTCTCAGGCCGATGGGTGCGCAGCATGGCAGTAAACCTGGCCGTAAAAGCTGGAAGGAAAACCGTGAGGCGGAGGCCAGCGAACTTGGCTATACCGTGCAGCCGTACTGCGTCATTATCGGCGGGGGCCAGGGCGGCATTGCTCTTGGGGCCCGCTTGCGACAGCTTGGCGTTTCCACGATCATTATTGAGAAAAACGAGCGCGCAGGTGACAGTTGGCGCAAACGATATAAATCACTCTGCCTGCATGACCCGGTGTGGTACGACCATCTTCCCTATATTCCGTTCCCTGATAACTGGCCGGTCTTCGCACCAAAGGATAAGATCGGCGACTGGCTGGAAATGTACACCAAGGTTATGGAACTGAATTATTGGAGCTCGACTGTCTGCAAATCAGCACAGTTTGATGAAGCTGCTCAGGAATGGACGGTCATCGTCGAGCGCGACGGCAAAGAAATCATGCTGCGTCCCAAGCAGCTTGTTCTGGCAACAGGCATGTCCGGCAAGGCCAATTGGCCGAAATTTAAAGGTATGGATGTCTTCAAGGGCGAGCAGCAGCACTCGTCCCAGCATCCTGGGCCAGAGGCCTATGCGGGTAAGAAAGTGGTGGTGGTCGGCTCCAACAATTCTGCGCACGACATCTGCGCAGCGCTTTGGGAGGGCGGAGCCGATGTGACCATGTTGCAGCGTTCCTCGACCCACATCGTCAAATCCGATTCATTGATGGAAATTGGTCTGGGCGATCTTTATTCCGAGCGGGCTGTTGCCAATGGCATGACCACGCGGAAAGCCGACCTGATCTTTGCCTCGCTACCGTACCGCATCATGCATGAATTTCAGAAGCCGGTTTATGACAAAATTCGCGAGAAGGATGCGGATTTCTACGGGCGGCTTGAGAAAGCGGGATTCATGCTGGACTTTGGTGACGATGAATCAGGTCTGTTCATGAAGTATCTGCGTCGTGGCTCCGGTTACTATATCGACGTCGGCGCCTGTGACCTTGTTGCTGACGGCAAGATCAAGCTGATAAGCGGTGTCAGCATTCGTGAACTCAGCGAGAGCGGGATCGTGCTGGAGGATGGACGCGAACTGGCTGCGGATCTGATTGTCTATGCCACAGGTTATGGTTCTATGAATGGTTGGGCTGCAGACCTCATTTCACGCGAAGTGGCGGACAAGGTCGGCAAATGCTGGGGACTTGGTTCGGATACCACAAAGGATCCCGGGCCCTGGGAAGGCGAACAACGCAATATGTGGAAGCCAACCCAGCAAGAGGCATTGTGGTTCCATGGTGGCAACCTGCACCAGTCACGCCACTATTCGCAGTATCTCTCACTGCAATTGAAGGCCCGGATGGAGGGTATTCAAACGCCCGTCTATGGCCTGCAGACGGTGTACCATCTATCGTAGAGCCAACGGCAGCGCGGCGTGCGCCAATCCATTTGGCGCACGCTGAATCCCGGCAGTCGTCATGCTGAGGAGATGCAGCAATGCCAAGTTTCCAGACGCCCGAATGTCCATTGTCTTACGCGGGTTTTGTCCGAAACTGGCGTCGATAGCCGACGGGAGAGATCGAGAAGGCCCGCGTGAAATGCTGACGGAGCGACACTGTCGAACCAAATCCCGCGATGGTCGCGACACTGTCGACGGAGCAATCGCTGGTCTCCAGGAGACGCTGCGCTGTCGCCAGACGATGGTTCAGAAGCCATTGCGTGACTGTCGTCCCAGTCTTTTTCCTGAAATGGCGGGTGAAGCTGCGCAAGCTCATTCCGGCACGCGCAGCCAATTGCTCAAGGCTCATGGGATCGGCAAGGTGCTCGATCGCCCATTCCAACGTGGTTGTAAGCTGGTCGTTTATGCCGGAGTCGGGTAACGGTTTCTCGATATATTGAGCTTGACCACCGCGACGATGCGGAGCGACCACCAGCCGACGTGCAATACGGTTGGCGACCTCTGCTCCATGATCACGCCGTACGAGATGAAGGCAGCAGTCGATAGCGGCCGCCGTTCCGGCTGATGTCAGAATATCGCCTTCATCAACGTAGAGCGCATTCTGGTCCAATGCCACCGATCGATAGGTTCGCTTGAATTGTTCCGCCCAAGCCCAATGGGTGGAGGCGGTGCGGCCATCCAGCAAACCGGCCTCAGCCAGGACAAATGTGCCCAGGCATAATCCGACCATTCGGGCGCCTCGCGCATGCGCTGCACGCAGAGCACTCAGCAGGGTTGCAGAGGGTCGATCATCGGGATCGCGCCAGGCAGGCATGATGACAGTATCAGCCCCGACCAGAGCCGAAAGATCGTGCTGCACCTCGATATGAAAGCCCGACATTGTGGAGATCAGCCCGGGTTTTTCCCCGCAGATAAACAGGTGGTAACGCGGCGCACCAAGCTTCAAAAGATCATCCCCGAAAACGATACAGGGGACAGACAAGTGAAAGGGGCTGATACCCTCATAGGCTATGACAGCAATGTTATGCATGGAACCCGGTTTTTTCCCGTCGGTAAGTTTGGCCAGAATTCATCATATATTGTCATTCAGGTCACTTTCGCAATGCTGCAAGAATGCCAAACTGGGCAGCACTGGTAATAAGGCGAAAGGACATACCATGAGGCATCCAACCATTCGGACGATCGCAGGAGTGAGTGCACCCGACAGTCTTGATCCGGCAAAAACAGCGTTGCTGGTGATTGATTTTCAGAATGAGTATTTCACCGGCAGGATGCCGATACCTGACGGTGAAACCGCGCTTAACAATGCCAAACGGCTCATCGCACACGCCGATGGTACGGGTATTCCGGTCTTTCACGTGCGTCACGTCACACCAGCGGGTAGCCCGATCTTTGCAGAAGACAGCGAAACCTCGGCATTTCATCCAGAACTTAAACCAGCGGCACACCACAAGATCATACAGAAGTCGTCGGTGAGCGTCTTTCCGACCTCTGACCTTAACGAACGGCTGAAAAAATCTGGTATCGACACCTTGGTTGTCACTGGTCTGATGACCCATGCCTGTGTCGCTGGGGCCGCGCGCGATGCAGTCCCTCTAGGCTACAATGTTCTTGTTGCATCCGACGCCTGCGCAACCCGCGATCTCGAGATGGCTGAAGGTGAAACGGTCGGTCATGCCGCGCTGCATCGCGCGGCCTTGGCATCGATCAACGATACATTCGGTGATATTCTGACCACGACCCAGATAATGGAGCTCAAACTATCCCGTTAGCATCGGAACGGTGATGTACAGTATTCGCGGGCCGGTCTGCATACCGGCCCAACACGAACTCAACTGAAGCCTCTACAACAGCCTGATCCCGTTCGATACCGACGGTTATCCCTTCGACGCTGGTGACCAACGCCTGCATGTGCTCGCGTACCGTTGTGAGCGCCACCTCATAAATCGCTTTTTTGCTCGGGTAGTGGTGGAGCAATCCGGCTTTCGAGTAGTTGACGGCATCGGCAATCTGTTGAAGCGATGTGTGCTCGAAACAATGTCGGGCGAACAACCCGGCAGCGCGGTCGATAATCTCGGCATTTCAACAGTTTAATACAGGTTCTACCGATGCAGTCAATTTTCAATTGTAATGGTTGGCAGAGGCCCAATTGATCCCCACATCGCGGTTGCTGAATATTGAGAGAGGATGGAAGGCTTCGGTCATTTTCGCAATCCGATTAGGAGTTTGCGATAGAATTGTTGTGATACTTCGCCATGAAGTTTCAAATTTTGAATTATTTTTTTATTTATTCGGTCGCATGTGAAGTAATAATAAGTCGTAATTCGACTTGTTAAGTCAGCAAATCTTTATAATATTCAATTATTCCGAATTCACACAAATTGTCATGAGAATAATCATGACAATTTACTAGAGAAATACACTTTGTGTAAGGGGAGATACATGGCATTTCCTGTGGATTTTTATTATCGGACTCGATTTTCTCGCGAAAATACGCAAGCAAGTATAAGTTTCGACACAGCAGTCACCCACGCGAAAAAGCAGCATGCCGATAAGGACCGTAAACATGCCAAATCTGCTGACGGTGTAACTATACACCAAATCAAGTACGGCGAGACCTCCATACAGGTCGGTGCAGGCTACGGTTACAAGCTGGAACAGCTGCAGTTAATGAATCCGGGCTTGAGACAGGATGCCAACGTCCTCGTTGAGGGTGATACCTTGACCATTCTCGATCGCGAACTATTCGATACTGTCAAAGCGTCGTCCGACCTGACCGACGAGGCGGTTCGAGCCGATAGATCCTATACGAAAATGACCAATCCCAGCCGGGATACTCCGGCTCATGTCCGAAAACTCAATGCCATGGAAGCGCCGTCGGTTCTGCAAAATGCCGACGAGAAACGGAAGGAAGCGGCGGCACTTCTCATGCCCGGTTTGCTTGAGGCTGCGCTGCCAGCCGGCCTGGACAAGGCTGCCATGAACCAGGCGCTTGATGATCATGCAAAGGCAATCGCGCCCGTGGGTGATGATCAGCCCGAATTTGCGAAGATCGTGAAAGACGCCAAAGAGGGCGCGCGCTCGACGATGAATGAGATTTTTGACCGGAAAGTTTCGTTCAAGGACCTCGCATCAGGAGGCACACGAGAAGCCAGTCTGCGGGAACTTGTCGCTGATGCCAAGGGTACACCGGCAGGCTCACGTAGACGAGACCCGTCCATTGAGTGGCAGAATGTTAACCGCGGCGTGTCTGCTCTTATGCGCGACCTCGCTGCTGAAGCAACCACCGGTGACAAGGCAGCCAAAAAACTCGCTGAGACACAGGCGGTCCGCAATCTGTCGCAAATCATCGCAGCGGCGACACCAAATCATGATCTCTCCCCGGAGGTAGATCCATTTGTGTCGGCGGTGAATTCGGCGGCCAATCAGGTTCTCGTCCAGTCCTCGGTCGACGCAGTCAATGCCGCGGGCAATAACAAACATGCCGACACCCGCCACTCTGTCCCCGAACTACAGGAGATGGTCGCGCAAACGGACGGAATTGATGTTGCGCTCACCGCGCAGCGGGTACAAGGGGCGACACCGGCCTTAGATACGGCGATGACGGATCTGTTTCAGCAATCGATAAAGTTCGGCTCCGGAGCGGTGATGACGGACCTCACCAAGGTACGGAGCGCTATGAGCGATCTCACAGTCCTCGCGGACCGTATGGCCACCAAGGAAGGTGAGGGCGAGGTAAGCGATTTAGCGTCTTCTGTCGTCCGAGTTATCGATAAAGTGAGCGAGAAGTCGGACGAGTCATCGAAGAGCGTAGCATTTCAAATCGGCACTGGTTTGCGCGAATCCATCGCAGATGGACAAAGCCCTGCCTTGGCGAAGGAAATCGCTCGCCAGCTGATGGACAAGGACATCGTTAAATCTGAACACAGATCGGAAGCATCGATCATCCTTAATCTTGCAGGAATGGGGGTTGAGGAGCTGAAGAAAAATGGCACTTCAACCGGCAAGGAGTTTTACGAAAAGGTCGTCTATGTTTCCGAACTTGGGCGGGAGAACATTGGCGGCTCAAGCAGTTTCTCCCACACCAATGGTGTCGCATCCCTGCTTAAATCGGAAAAATCCCTGGTGGAGCGAGCAGATCGCTACGGGAAGGCGATAGTCCTGACCGCTGCCGCATCGCGCGGGTTGCCAAAAGAGTTACAAGGTCTTGAAGGGGCAGAACGGTTCGAGAACGCCGGAAATGACATTCGGGACGGCCTCGATAAGGATGTTGTGACAGGCAAGGGCAAGGACGCTGAAATCAATTTTCTGCCATTGCTGCGTCAATACAGTCCTGGCGGGGCTTTGTCTTCACAGCAGATTGCTGCGGATCAGGCGCGTGTTCGTCTTCAGGATTTGCCTGGACAGGATCTCGATAAGCTGATCGACGAGCTTGGGCGGCTTCCTGCAGACGATCCCTATAATGAATTGGTCAAGCAACTCAAATCTCTCGACGATCCCAAGGCTGCGCTTTACGACAGCCCCGAACTGACTCTTGCGCTCATGGAACGTTTTTCGCAGCCGGATGGCGCAAGGCCGAAGGAGGACGCAGGTCCGAGTGCGGGCTTCCTTTCCCGTACCGGCCGTGATGTTTTATTGGAGGTTTTTGCATTTCAGACACAGGCCGGTGGCGGGCTTATCCCTGGTACCAACCCGATACAACCGACCTCTGGCGTCAGATTGGACGCAATGGATCGCAGCCTCAATGCTGCAGAGCGTCGCTTGAAGGCTGACGCCCAATGGATTGCAGCCAGATATGAACCAAAGGGTGCCATCCGCAACGGTTTCTCCGCACTCAGGGACACCGCGCGTGATGTCTGGCTCGCCGCAAACCCTGTCAGAACACTGGAGGCACGAACTGGTGTTGCCGCGTACGCGCCCGCTATTCCTTTTGTAAGCACCGGATCAGCACTTTTGAACATCTGGGGCACGGTCTCGCTGACCGCACCGGGAACGTCTCCCATGGACAAGGCGTGGGGTTACTACTTCGGTATTGGTGCCACTCGCGACATGGCTCTGGCTGTCGATGGAACACGATCCATTTTTTGGAAAGCAGGCTTTTCACAAATCAAGGGCATGCGTGGCTGGGAATGGCTGCCTCGTGCTTACAATGGATTGGGCGCAGGACTGTCCGTTGCACAATTGGGATATGAACTGGGTCGTGGAGATCTTCCGATGGCTGCGGCCTGGGCACCGGGAACCGCAGCAAGTATCTACGCGGCATTGCCAAACGCTGTGGCAGCAGGTCCGGTGGTTACAATCGGGTTCCTGCTGACCGCGGGGCTGGTTACTGGCATTGGCCAGTACCGACACGTGAAGGATTCCAATCATCTGGAGGGCCCGCTCGGGGCTTATTGGCGCGGAGCCGCTCCGGACGTAGACAAACCAGAAAGCCTGGCCAATTGCGACGAGAGCGCTGTTCCCTATCTCGCATTGAATCCCGAAATTGCCAAGGCGCAGGGCGTGTCACCTGAGATCATGATCGATTATTTGTACAACCTTGATCCGGGGAAGCGCGATGTCCTCATCGATCGGGCACTTCAGGTAAAGCCGAATGGAGAAGGAGAGTTTCCGGTTAAAAGCAAGCCAGGCGAGACCAAAAGAGGCGTTTCCGACGAGAATGGTATCATGATCGATCCAAGGATTCAGCGCTCACAGATCGGCACGATCGAGGACTTCAGGACGTGGACCAAGGATTGGGGTTATAGTCTTCCAAGCCGCTCCTGACGTTCGGAAACTCGTCCACGCGACCTTATACGCCGACCATCAGGTTGCCCGGCTGAAAATACGGGATCGTCCGCGATATAGCGCGGGCTCTCTCGGCTCTCAACATTACCAGCTCGCGTCGATGGTCAGGACAATCTTGCCGATATTGGCATTTGACTCCATCAGGGCATGGGCTTCACTTGCCTTGGTGAACGGGAACGTTGCGTGGATAAGTGGACGGCATTCATCCTTGGCGAGAAGCGGCCAGACATTGGTTTCAAGTGCGGCTGCAATCCGGGCCTTTGCTTCAAGCGGCTGTGCGCGCAATGTTGAACCGGTATGGGTCAGGCGTTTCATCATCAGGCGCATGAAGTCGACATTGGCCTTGGAGCCTTGCAGGAATGCGATATTGACAATCCTGCCGCCAATGGCTGCTGCTTGATAGTTCTGCTCGATATAGGGGCCTCCGACGATATCGAGGATAACATTGGCACCACGGCCCTCGGTAACTTTCTTGATTTCAGCCACCCAATCCGTATTGCGATAATTGACAGCCACATCTGCTCCAAGCTCGCGGCAAGCGGCACATTTTTCGTCGGTTCCGGCTGTCACAATGACAGTCGCACCAAACGCCTTGCCAAGCATGATCGCGGTTGTTCCGATGCCTGATGCGCCGCCGTGGACTAGCAGGGTTTCGCCTGACTTCAAGGCGCCAAGTTCGAAGATATTATGCCAGACCGTAAAGAAGGTTTCCGGCAGGGCGGCCGCTTCAACAGGTGAAAATCCTTGGGGTGCCGGGAGCACACTCGACGAGTCAACAAGCGCAAATTGAGCGTAGCCGCCGCCGGGAGTAAGGGCGCAGATCCGGTCTCCGGTCTTCCATCGCGTGACGCTGGTTCCAACCGCCGCTACCGTGCCGGCAACTTCGAGGCCGGGCAGATCCGTTGCACCTTTCGGAGGAGGGTAAAAACCTGCCCGTTGAAACAGGTCTGGCCTGTTGACGCCAGCCGCCGCCACACGAATAAGTATTTCATTTTCCGCCGGGGCGGGTACGGGACGCTGCTCTGCTTTCAGAACCTCAGGCCCGCCGGGTTCACTGATAGCGATAACAGTCATGCTTTCGGGAAGACCGTTCATCGCTGCATCTCCGGATATGAAAAACTTCGAACGGACCGCGCCGCCCGGTGTCTAAGGGATCACGTTGTGGAGGCGGTGTCGCCCCACTTCATTTTCAATCGAAAATACCTTCGCTGTGCTTCTCGACATAGGCGGCCAGACCAAGCGTATGATCGCGGCAGAGCTTTTCAGCGAGCTCCGTATCACGTGTTTCCAGCGCGGTGATGATTGCCAGATGATCCTTGATCGACTGGGAGGCACGATCATCACGCCCGATGGTGATTTTGCGGATACCGCGAACATGGAGAAGAATGTTCTCGGTTGTTTCCCGCAGAATGCTTGAACCCGTCATCTGGATGAGTGTCTGATGAAACTGCAGGTTGGCTTCGGAATATTCACCCGGATAATCTGCAGGTTTATGACCTTCGTCAAAGTCTTCAAAGAGCTTCCTCAAGCGCGCAATTTCCTTGCCACTGGCATTGAGCGAAACAAGGCGGGCCGCCATACCCTCGAGAGCCGCCCAGACCTGGATCATCTCGATCACTTCGCGCTTCGTCTTGCGCAGAACCATGATGCCGCGACGTGGAATCGATTTCACGAACCCCTGCTGCTCCAGCATCGCGATCGCTTCGCGAATCGGGGTACGGCTGACGCCAAGCCGGTCCGCCAATTGGCGCTCATCAAGCCATTTGTCTTCCGCGGTGCCGTAGATGTCCATATTGGCGATGGCCTGCTTCAGCGCACCGTAAATCCGCGTTTTGAAGTTCGGCTCGGCTGCGAACGGTTCAAGGACGAGATTTGGGGTGGCTTCATCGGCCAGGGGCCAACGCATCTGGGTTCTCGGGCTCACGTCTGGTGATCTCCATGTTCATTTGGAATGTATAATACCATATGTAGACGTTTGAAGTCATTTTACGAATCTTTGCAACCATTACTCGTTGAAATCAATGTTTTGTGCCACGCGTGACACTCCAACGACACCGTAACTGTCTGCTGCGAGGGGTAGTTATCGCATACCCCTCGCGGTTCTCGCTCGACAGTATTTTATCGGGCATTCGCTGCGCGTTTGTATTCCAGATCGCCATTCAGAAGCTCCACCAGTGTCGCGCCAAGACGTGCCGGAGTGGACGCGATCCAGACGCCGGCCGCTTCCATAGCAGCGATCTTGTCTTCTGCACCGCCCTTGCCTCCCGAGATGATCGCGCCGGCGTGACCCATGCGCCGTCCGGGGGGAGCGGTCCGTCCGGCAATGAATCCGACTGTTGGTTTTGAGCGGCCCCGTTTTGCCTCATCGGCGAGGAATTGCGCGGCTTCTTCTTCAGCTGAGCCACCGATTTCGCCGATCATCACGATGGATTCCGTTGCAGGGTCCGCAAGGAACATTTCCAGTATGTCGATGAATTCGGTACCTTTGATAGGATCGCCGCCGATTCCAACTGCAGTTGTCTGGCCAAGCCCCTCCCGCGAGGTCTGGAACACTGCTTCATAGGTCAGTGTGCCCGACCGTGACACGATGCCCACCGAACCTCTGCGGAAGATGGAACCGGGCATGATGCCGATTTTGCATTCATCGACCGTCATGATGCCCGGGCAGTTCGGGCCTATCAGGCGCGATTTCGAACCGCTCAACGCGCGTTTGACCCGCTGCATGTCGAGAACCGGAATGCCCTCAGTGATGCAGACAATCAGCGGGATTTCCGCCTGGATAGCCTCGCAGATGGCGTCTGCCGCGCCGAAGGGCGGCACGTAAATAACCGAGGCGTCAGCTCCGGTCGTTTCACGCGCTTCCGCTACCGTGTCGAATACCGGCAAGCCAAGATGTGATGTACCGCCCTTGCCGGGGGAGGTGCCGCCTACCATTTTAGTGCCGTATTTAATGGCCTGTTCGCTGTGGAAGGTGCCGGTCTTCCCGGTAAAGCCCTGGCAGAGAAGGCGCGTATCCTTGTTGATCAGTATCGACATTAGTTCAATCCTCCAACAGCGTTGACGATCTTCTGTGCAGCGTCATCAAGATCATCGGCGGGAATGACATTCAGCCCTGATGTCGCGATGATCTTCTTGCCTTCGTTGACATTGGTGCCTTCGAGACGGACGACGAGCGGAACCTTCAGCCCCACTTCCTTCACGGCAGTGATCACACCTTCTGCAATCACGTCGCAGCGCATGATGCCGCCGAAAATATTGATGAGAATGCCTTTGACGTTCGGATCAGCAGTTATGATCTTGAACGCCGCCGCGACCTTTTCAGCTGTGGCGCCGCCGCCGACATCTAGAAAGTTGGCCGGTTCAGCGCCATAAAACTTGATGATGTCCATTGTTGCCATGGCAAGCCCGGCGCCATTGACCATGCATCCGATACTGCCATCGAGCGTAATATAGGAGAGGTCATATTTCGACGCCTCGATCTCCTTGGCATCCTCTTCACTCTCGTCGCGCATTCCTGATATGTCGAGATGACGGGCGAGAGCGTTGGAATCGAAGCTGACCTTGGCATCAAGGCATTTCAGCTGCCCATCTTTCGAGACGATCAACGGATTGATTTCGAGCATCTCCATGTCCTTGGCGATGAAGGCGGCATAGAGTTTCGCGACGAGCGCGTGGGCCTGCTTGGCGAGATCACCGTCAAGTTCCAGCGCTTTAGCGACGGCCCGGCCATGATGAGGCATGATGCCGGTTGCAGGGTCGACCGAAAACGTCACGATCTTTTCCGGCGTGTCATGCGCGATCGTTTCGATGTCCATACCACCTTCGGTCGACACGACGAAAGAAACACGGCTGGTTACCCGATCGACAAGGAGCGAGAGGTAAAATTCTTTTTCAATTAGCGAGCCGTCCTCGACATAGAGGCGATTGACCTGTTTGCCAGCAGGACCCGTCTGGATCGTGACCAATGTGTTGCCGAGCATTTCAGCCGCATGTTCGCGCACCTCTGCAATTGACCGTGCAAGGCGAACACCGCCCTTGGCATCATTGCTGAGTTCCTTGAATGAACCTTTGCCCCGGCCACCGGCATGAATCTGTGATTTGACGACGAAGACAGGCCCTGGGAGCTTTGCGGCCATTTCTTCGGCCTCTTCCAGATTGGCGATCAGATAACCGTCCGGTACGGGCACGCCAAAAGATTTGAGTACATCCTTGGCCTGATACTCATGAATATGCATTGAGGAAACCTCCCCTTGAAAATGTCGGATTGTGTGAAGGTGCGTGCGAGACCCCGGCTTAATGCCGGGGCCCAGCGCGGGGGGATCTAGAGGTGACCTGCGCCTCTTGCCCACTTGTACTTTGCGCCCAGCACTTCGACTGGAAGCTCGGTTGAATAGGCATAGGCGGGAATGCCATGCTGGTAGAGGTATTCGGCGGCTTCTTCCACTTCGACGTCGCCTGCAAGAGACGCAACCATTGGCTTTTCAATACCCTTGGCTGCCATCTCTTCCTTTACCTCGACCATCAGCTTGGCAAAGACCATCGGCGGGGTCACGATCGTGTGCCAGTAACCGAGGATCAGTGCGTGGATACGATCATCCTCGAGACCGAGCTTGACCGTGTTCTTGTAGGTAAGGGGCGGTTCGCCGCCCGTGATATCGACAGGATTACCCGCCGCCCCGAAAGGCGGAATGAACTTGCGGAAAGCTGCATCGAGATCATCAGGCATTGCCATCAGGTTGAGGCCATTGTCGACGCATGCGTCGGAGAGCAGAACGCCCGAGCCGCCGGCACCGGTGATGATGACGACATTTTCTCCCTTCGGTGTTGGCATGACCGGAATGCCGCGGGCGAATTCGAGAAGCTGCCGCAAGGAACGGGCGCGAATGACGCCTACCTGCTTGAAAACGTCCTCATAGATCTTGTCGTTACCGGCAAGTGCGCCTGTATGTGATGATGCTGCCTTGGCACCGGCGGACGTGCGTCCTGCCTTGAGCACGACGATGGGCTTTTTCTTGGAGACGCGTTTTGCCACTTCGGCAAAGGCGCGGCCGTCTTTCAGATCTTCAAGATGCTGGGCGATAATTCGGGTGTTATCGTCTTGCTCAAAGAACGTGAGCAGATCGTCCTCGTCGATATCTGACTTGTTACCAAGGCCGACGATCGCCGATACACCCATTTTGGCAGAGCGAGAAAAACCGATGATCGCCATGCCGATGCCGCCTGACTGGGACGATAGTGCTGCTGAGCCTTTAACGTCATAGGCCGTGCAGAACGTCGCGCAGAGGTTTTCCGGGGTGTAATAGAAGCCGTAAATATTCGGGCCCATCAGGCGAATATTGTATTTGCGCCCGATCTTGACGATTTCTTCCTGCAGTTCCGGTTCACCTGCTTCGGCAAAGCCAGAGGGAATAAGGACGGCACCCGGAATTTTCTTCTCACCGCATTCTGTGAGTGCACCGGCGACGAGTTTGGCGGGAATGGCAAAAACGGCAGTATCGATGTCGCCTTCCACATCCTTGACGCTCTTATACGTCTTATAGCCAAGAATTTCTTCGGCCTTTGGATGAATCGGATATATTTGCCCTTTATAGCCGCCGTTGATGAGGTTCTTCATCACCGAATTGCCGATCTTGCCATCCTCTGCAGATGCACCAATGACGGCGACAGCCTTCGGGCGCATGATCCGGTTCATAGACTTGAGGATTTCATCCTGGCTTGGGCGGTGGCGTGGTTTTGTCTGATTATAGTCGATGACAATACGCACGTCGGCGGCAATCGCGCCGTCCTTGGTAGCAAACACCGGATTAAGATCGAGTTCGGAAATTTCCGGATAGTCGTCGACGAGTTTCGAAACCCGCACGATCATGTCAGCGAGTGCTTCACGATTGACCGGTTCGCCGCCCCGCACGCCTTTCAGCATTTCTGCCGCCTGAATGCTGTCGAGCATGGACAGGGCTTCGTCGCGCGTCACTGGCGCAAGACGGAAGGTGATGTCCTTCAAGACTTCGACGAGGACACCGCCGAGACCAAAGGCAACTAGCTTTCCGAAGCTGTCGTCTGATACCGCACCAATGATAACTTCCAGACCGCCAGTCAGCATTTGCTGAACCTGCACGCCGACGATTTCAGCATCGGCTTTGTAGTTTTTTGCGTTGGCAATAATTTTATCGAAAGCGGCTTTTGCTTCTTCGGCTGATTTAACGCCGACAACAACGCCGCCGGCTTCTGTCTTATGCAGAATATCCGGAGAGACGATTTTCATCACCACAGGAAAACCCATGTCTGACGCGAGCGAGACTGCTTCCTCGGCAGTTCCGGCAACGCCTTCCTGTGGAACTGCGATGTCATAGGCATCGCAAATCAGTTTGCCTTCGGGTGCGGTAAGTGCCTGGCGGCCCTCGGCCCGCGCCGCTTCCAGTACGTTACGGACAACAGTCTTGTCGAGCATGATTTCCTCCCTGGTGGCCGCCCGCACTCCCGGTGGTGGCAGCATTGATGTGGCGTGGATTACCAGCGGCGCGACTGGCGAAATTATCTTGGCGCCATCTTGGTATAATGTATTCCAGAAATGTGAGCTGTCAAGCCTTGCTCGCTCTGGCATGCGCTTGTTTGCATTCAATGCGGACTAAATGTTCTGTTGTGTTGTCCCGCTCTCTGGCCGGGAAAGTATCTACTCGCAGCGTGTCGACATTTGTCCGTCGCAGCACTCCTGTGCGGGTAGAGGAAAGCCCCTTTGGGACTGTGTCTTCGTGATGTCAGTGCTTGAGGCAGATATCCGGGCTGAAGACCTTCCAGCCCGGATGATTGTCGTTGGATATTATTGCGCAGGCTGCAGGGCACTTTCTTCCGTCTTGCGGATAATGCCAGCACGCCATGGCTTGAGGACGAACAGAGCCAGAAGGGCTGCGCCTGCATTCAAAACGACGCCGATGATAAACACCGAGTTCCAGTTCCCGTCTGCGGCCATTGCCGTACCAAACGGCACGAGAAGCGCAGCAGTACCCTTGGCTGTGTAAAGCAGGCCGGCATTGGTTGCCGCGTACTTCGAACCAAACGTATCGGTGCAGGTTGACGGGAAGAGAGAGTAGATTTCACCCCAGGCAAAGAACACCAGCCCGCTCAGGATAACGAACATCACTGGATTGCCCGCATAGAGATAGAGCAGATAGATGCCAATCGCTTCGATGCCGAAGGCAATGAACATGGTGTTTTCGCGTCCGATCTTATCCGAAACCCAACCACAGAAAGGTCGCGTCACGCCATTGAGGAGACGATCGAGGGTAGCGGCCAGTGTAAGAGCTGGTATGCCCAGCCACATGGGAATATCTGCAACACCAAAATCCTTGGCCATTGGCGCAAGATTGGCCGTTACAACCAGGCCACCGGCGCCGACTGCAACGAACATGATATACATGAGCCAGAAAATCGGATGCTTTACCACTTCAGAAGGTAGATACTGCTTCCGGCTCTGGATGATCGGACCCTTGTTGGTTGGTTCCGGTACCTGACCTGGCTTAGGAGCGAACAGGAAGAACGCAAGTATCATGATGATAATGCCTTGTCCTATGCCGAAGCTGAAAAAGGCACTCTGGAAGCCGTAATTTGCGATTGTAGCCTGGATTGGCCAAACCGTGAGTGCCGAACCTGCACCGAAACCGGCTGCAGTGATACCTGCTGCAAGTCCGCGCCGGTCCGGAAACCATTTCAAGGCATTGCCCACACACGTACCGTAGACTGCACCCGCGCCGATACCGGCAACAGCCTGGCCGACGCAGAATAGAAACATGGTATCGGCATAGGAGTTAATGACCCAGCCGATGCCGCAGAGCACGCCACCGAACAGGATAACAATCTTCGGACCGTATTTGTCGACGAACCAGCCCTCGATGGGAACCAGCCATGTTTCGAACAGAACGAAGAGTGTGAATGCCCATTGAATTTCACTTCGACCCCAACCAAACTGCTTTGTGATTTCAGGAACGAAGAATGTCCAACCATATTGCAGGTTCGCGATCATGACCATGCAGATCACACCGATCGCCAACTGTCCCCATCTGAATCCATCGCTGACTTGTTGCGATCGGAAACCCTCTTTCACCGCTTGAGTCATTTCCTTCCCTTTCTGACGCTTTTTGTTAGCTAAAATGCCATGCGCTGATGAAGGACATACTGGTATCAGTTATACCAAAAGACAAGACCCCTGCTGATCTGATATACAAGTTTGGAAAAAAGGTTGTGACTTCAAAATGTTAAGCGGCCACCGAACGCAAATTCGGCAGCCGCTTAAATGGTCTCAAAGAATTTTTTTTGGTGTTAAAGCCCGAAAGGCTCGTGGTTTTTGTTGCGTGCATTGGTCACTGCAACACGATCAAGGAAGGCCAGAATCATCTTAATGATGCTCTGAGGGGCAGTACGGGTCGTTACGGAAGCGATTTCTGTGCGTGCCGGCATGGTTGACACTCCTGTTTTCTATTTAAGATGGTGCTTATCTGGCATACCGTATCCCAGTTCACAATCTCAGTTGGCGCATATCAGCATCCCATTTTTGCATAGGTTGTGCGATGCACACAAGATAAATTGTGCACTGCACCCTTATAAAACGCCGCAAACACAGAAAAGTTTCAATTTTTGCGCCACTTCCGCCGGGTGCGCTTTAATGCGGATATTTCAGCTTTTTGGTTGTTTGACTTTTGGTATTTATTATGCCAGAACTTTTTGCGAGGACACTTCGACCTGTCCATCCACAGGCGGGTGAATGTTTCAGGTTTGTGAATCCGGTTTGGCTTCGGCTCTCCCGGCCGCCTCATCGGCTTCGCCTTTCAAGCGAAGGCGGGGCGGAAGGCGGGGCTCGCGACATCAACGAGCGTTATCGCATGCAAAATCTCGACCTACCCGAGCCATCCGGCTCCCTGAACACAGTCCTGACCTGCACGCAGCAGGTGCGGCGGCTTTGTATCGAGATTTCGCATCCAAGGATCAGTCAGGCAAACAGACGCCAACGATAAAAGACGGCAAGGTTCAATAGGAGGAAAGACGTCAATGACTATCGTCACGAAAGTTGAGAAGGCCACATCAACGGCTGAAGATACATTAAAGCGGAAGGTGCGCGACGGCAGTGTGGTGTCTGGCGGACATCTGGTGGCGAGGGCGCTGAAGAATGAGGGTGTCGATACCATCTTCACCCTGTGTGGAGGTCACATTATCGATATCTATGACGGTTGCATCGATGAAGGTATCCGTATTATCGATGTTCGCCACGAGCAGGTTGCTGCACACGCTGCAGATGGTTATGCCCGTCAGACAGGCAAGATGGGTTGCGTCGTTACCACCGCCGGTCCGGGCTGCACCAATGCGGTCACCGGTATCGCCACTGCATTCCGCTCGGAAAGTCCCGTGCTTCATATTGGCGGTCAGGGAGCCCTTAGCCAGCACAAGATGGGCTCGCTGCAGGATCTGCCTCACGTCGACATGATGACGCCGATCACCAAGTTCGCTGCTTGCGTCTCGTCGACCGAACGCATTGCGGACATGATCTCAATGGCTGCGCGCGAATGTTTCTCCGGCGCGTCAGGGCCTTCCTATCTGGAAATTCCCCGCGACGTTCTGGATCGCGAAATACCTATAGAAAAGGCAGTTATACCGCAGCCGGGCAGATACCGGGCCTCGACCTATTCCATCGGTGATCCCGCTGATATTGAAAGACTGGCCGATGTTCTGGTGAATGCTGAACGCCCGGCAATTCTGTTCGGACAACAGGTCTTCACGTCAGGGAGTACCGACGCTGCCGTGGATTTGTTGCGCGGTCTGGATATTCCCGGCTATTTCAACGGCGCAAGCCGGGGTACTTTGCCGATTGGTGATCCCCACCACTTTGATCGCACGCGCGGGTTTGCCTTCAACAATGCCGATGTGATCGTTGTGATCGGTACGCCATTCGATTTCCGCATGGGCTACGGCAAGCGGATCTCCAAAGATCTCACCCTTGTGCAGATTGATCAGGATTATCGCACCGTGGGCAAGAACCGCGATATCAATCTCGGGCTCGTCGGTCACCCCGGTGCTATTCTCTCGGCCGTTCTGCAGGCAGCATCTGCCCGCATCGACAAGGGCAAGCGTCAGGCGCGTCAGCAGTGGATGAAGACGCTGGAGGAACAGGAAGTGATCGCCTATGAAAAGGTGTTGCCGCTCCTCAAATCAGACCAAAGTCCAATCCATCCCTACCGTGTGGCTTACGAACTCAACGAGTTCCTTGGTGAAGATACAATCTACATTGGCGATGGCGGCGACGTCGTGACGATCTCGGCTCAGGCCGTGCGTCCGCGCAACCCGGGACAGTGGATGGATCCAGGCGCGCTCGGTTCGCTGGGTGTCGGCACTGGCTTTGCTCTTGGGGCAAAGCTCGCGCATCCGCAAAAAGAGGTCCTTTGCTACTATGGTGATGGCGCCTTCTCGATGACGGCCTTCGATATGGAAACCTGTGATCGCTTTCACGCGCCGTACCTCGCAGTCATCGGCAACAACTCGTCGATGAACCAGATCCGGTATGGCCAGGTAGCAAAATATGGCGAGGAGCGCGGCAACGTCGGCAACAAGCTCGGCGATGTCGAGTTCTCCAAGTTCGCGCATATGCTGGGCAATCATGGCGAGGAAGTTCGGGAAGCATCCGAAATTCAACCGGCTCTCCTGCGGGCTCGTGAGGCAATCGCCAAGACCGGACGGTCGGCCGTCGTCAACATCTGGGTCGATCCGAACGAGTACGCACCCGGAACCAAGAACCAGACAATGTACAAATAACGATAATGGCCGGCGGCCACTTCAGGCCGTCGGCTTAAATCGACACAAGCGGAGCAAACAGGTTCTGCACCGGAAGAAGAGGGAAGGAAACTATGACAAAAGCTTTGGAGGGTGTTCGCATCCTAGACTTCACCCACGTCCAGTCTGGACCTACATGCACACAGCTTCTTGCCTGGTTTGGTGCTGACGTCATCAAGGTCGAGCGCCCTGGGGTCGGAGACATTACGCGCGGTCAGCTGCGCGATGTTCCCGACGTCGATAGTCTTTATTTCACCATGCTCAATCATAACAAGCGCTCGATTACGCTCGATACAAAGAACGAGAGCGGCAAGACGGTCCTGGAAGAGCTGATCAAGAATTGCGATGTGCTGGTGGAGAATTTTGCCCCCGGCGCACTTGATCGCATGGGCTTTACCTGGGAGCGTGTTCAGGAGCTCAATCCGGAAATGATCGTCGCTTCGATCAAGGGGTTCGGTCCCGGTCCTTATCAGGATTGCAAGGTTTACGAAAACGTTGCGCAATGTACCGGTGGTGCGGCTTCAACGACAGGTTTCCGTGATGGCCTGCCGCTTGTTACCGGAGCTCAGATCGGCGATTCCGGTACAGGTCTGCATCTTTGCCTGGGTATCGTAACGGCGCTGTTTCAGCGTACGAAGACCGGACGTGGCCAAAAGGTCTCTGCAGCGATGCAGGATGGCGTACTCAACCTGTGCCGGGTCAAGTTGCGTGACCAGCAGCGCCTGGCCCATGGACCGTTGAATGAATACAGCCAATACGGTGAAGGTATTGAATTCGGCGAGAGTGTACCCCGCGCCGGTAATGACTCCGGAGGCGGTCAGCCAGGCCGTATCCTGAAATGCAAGGGCTGGGAGACCGATCCCAACGCTTATATCTATTTTATCACTCAGGCGCCGGTCTGGGAGGCGATCTGCGATGTGATTGGCGAGCCGGAATGGAAGACTCATCCTGACTATGCAAAACCCGGTGCCCGGTTGCCGCGCCTCAATGCCATTTTTGCCCGCATCGAAGCATGGACGATGACGAAGGATAAATTCGAAGCAATGGGTCTTCTCAATGATCGGGATATTCCTTGCGGCCCCATACTGTCGATGAAGGAAATTGCTGAAGACAAGTCACTGCGTGCGACGGGAACGATCGTCGAGGTGGAACATCCGATGCGTGGTAATTATCTGTCCGTTGGCAATCCGATCAAGCTTTCTGATAGCCCGACGGATGTCACCCGGTCACCACTCCTGGGTGAGCACACAGAAGAGATCCTGCGTGACGTGCTGAAGTTCGATAGCCGGTTTATCGATGAATTGCAGAAGAGCGGTGCGCTCGGCAGTCCGCAGAAAATCGCCGCCGAATGATCCCGCGTCCATAGGAAACAACAGACGGTGGCATGGAATTCATGCCGCCGTTTTCTTTTATCGACAACCAGGCCCCATCATTCGTTTACAGTGATTGACAGTAAGCACTTCAGTTGGCATTATGTATTCCAGTGTGATCTATTCAATAAACACAGATTTCACATCACGCGTCATGCCAAATTGCTTTCAGGGAGGAGGCGGCTATGAAGCTTCATGAGTTCCAGGCGAAGGCATTGTTGTCAGCCAGAGGCGTCGGTATCCCCGAAGGGCGCGTGGCATTGACGGCCCCCGAGGCGCGTGATGCAGCTCTGGCTTTGGGCACAAACAAGATTGCCGTGAAATCACAGGTTCTGGCGGGCGGGCGCGGATTGGCAGGCGGAGTGCGTCTCGTCTCGTCGCCCGAACAGGTCGAGACAGCAGCCGCTGCAATGCTTGGACAAATCCTCATCACTGAACAGACGGGCCCTGCCGGTTGCCGCGTCAACAGGGTGTTGGTCGAAACAGAAGTCCGCGCTGCGCGCAGTCTCTATTTGTCGTTGTCCATAGATGCGGCCAGGGCTGAAATTATGGTGCTGGCAGGCGCTGAAGGCAGTGAAGATATCGAGCGCCGGCTCCAATTGGGGGAAACCCGTCTGGAGCGCGTCTCTCTGGGGACCGGAGAATCTTTGGCAGAAGAGATTGTGATAGGTTTGGCCAAACGTCTGGGCCTTGATTCCGCCCTCCAATCATCCTTTGCCCCGCTTCTTGATCAGTTGCGCAAGGCCTTCGTCGAATTGGACGCGACACTTATCGAGATCAATCCGCTCGTGGTCACGGAGGAGGGCAGGTTCGTTGCTGTCGATGCCAAGATGATTATCGATGACAACGCACTGTTCAGACACCCGGAATTGCTGGCGCTGCGCGAAGAGCACGACGGCGACGAAATTGAACTTGTCGCGCAGAACCGCCAGCTCAATTATCTGCGCATGGATGGTAATATTGGTTTGGCTGTGAATGGAGCCGGGCTTGGTCTTGCGACACTCGACATGGTGCATGCAGCCAATGGTCGTCCTGCAAATTTTATGGATATCCGCACAACCGCCACCAGCCTTGATGTGGCGCACGGCTTTACGCTTCTCCTCAACAATCCGGCTGTGCGTTCGATCCTCGTCAATGTGCATGGCGGGGGAATGCAGCCATGCGATACCATTGCCGATGGTCTTGGAATCGCGATGCGGCGTACAGGCCGTACCTGCCCCGTTATTGTTCGTCTTGCAGGCAACAATGCCGAGTATGCGCGGTTCCGCTTCGCCAATTTCGGCTGCAAGGTCATCGATTGCCCTGACATGTGGACAGCGGTGACACGCGCGACGTCTGCCGCGCAGTCAAACGGAGAAAGAGCATGACCATTCTCGTTGACCAGAATACCCGCGTGATATGCCAGGGGATGACCGGCTGGGCTGGAACACACTATTCGGCCGCCATGCTGCAATATGGAACCCGCATTGTCGGTGGTGTCACCCCAGGGAAAGGCGGAACCTATCATTTGAATCTTCCCGTCTTTAATGCCGTAGCCGAAGCGATGAACGAGACCGGCGCAAATGCCAGCATGATTTTTGTTCCTCCGGAAAATGCGGCCGCCGCCATGATCGAAGCGATTGAAGCGGGTATGCCGCTTATCGTCGCCTTGACCGAACGAGTGCCGGTGCAAGACATGTTGCGGGTGCGAGCTGCTCTGAAGCAAAGTTCGACCATTCTTGTGGGGCCGAATTCACAGGGTGTCCTTTCGCCGGGCGTTTGCAAAATCGGCGTCATGGCGACAGGCAGTGAGCGCAAAGGCCAGATTGGTATTCTGTCACGTTCGGCATCCCTGACAAGCGAAGTCATTGCTCAAGTCAGCGCCGTGGGTTTGGGCCAGTCAACCACGGTTGGCATTGGTGGTGATGCCATTCATGGGCTTAGCATGCGTGACTGCATGCAGCTTTTCCTGGCTGATCAGGACACGCACGGTGTGATCGTCATCGGCGAGATTGGTGGGTCAGAGGAGCAGGAGCTTGCGGAGTTTCTGATGGGAATCAAACCGGATATTCCGATCGTTGGGCTGGTGGTCGGCCGCAACGCACCAACAGAACGACGGATGGGTCATGCGGGTGCTTTCGCGCAGAGCGCCGCCAGCGATGCAGAGAGCAAGATAAACGCTCTTAAAGAGGCCGGTGTTATTATCGCAAGGAGCCCGCACCTTGTTGGCGAAGCTATACGTGAAGCGATGTCTGTGCCGGCTTGATCCGGATAAACAGATGAATGCGATGTGATGACTGTGCTGTTCCTCACAGCTCCTCGGGTCGCCGCCCGCCCATGGCGCGTGTTAATTCGTTTGCTGTATCACGCACGACAGGACCCAAAACGCTCAATTTGTCCTTGGGCAGGCGGACTGTAGGGCCGGAAATTGATATGCCGCCGACGGCCTCACCATGCTCATTGAAAATGGGGGCAGCTATACAGCGCATGCCAAGCGTGTGTTCTTCGTCGTCTATAGACCAGCCGCGGGAGCGTATCTCCTGAATATTTTTCAGAAGTGCGGGGAGTGTGTCCAGCGTATGTTCGGTAAAATGCCCGAGCTCTTTTCTACTCACAGTGCGCCCGATCTCGGTGTCCGACCAGGTTGACAGGATTGCCTTGCCAATACCTGAAGCGTGGATAGGCCCGCGTCGGCCAGGCCGGTAGAAAGCACGCATCGGAGCATGGCTTTCCACCTGCGAAATGAACACAACATCTCCATCATCCTCGACGCCGATATTGGCCGTCTCGCCGCATTCTTCCATCAGCCGTTTCAGAAAACGGCGACTGATCGAGCCAAGCTTGCGTGATCGCAAGAATCCGTTGCCTATGGCAAAGGCGCCGACTCCGATCGTCCAATCTCCGGTTTCCGGATCATGGGCGACCATGTCGTGATTTTGCAGGGACGTGAGCAACCGATGAACGGTGGAAGGTGCAAGACCTGTCTTGCTGGCAAGATCGCTGAGGGCTGAACCGTCATGATCGGCAATCATCGCCAGCAGTTTCAAGCTCCGGTCGAGGACCTGTACCGATGATGGCGATGCATCCGCTGCGGCCTTGCGGCCTCTCTTGCTCTTTGCCGGTGCGATAACAGCCACAATGGTTCCTTAGCTTAGCTTTACGTTGTCCCAGCCATAAACCGGCCAATTGAATTTTGCCAGTTCTATTGAAATATTATTTCTATATATTGGGAATTATTACCATTTTATGTTGATAAAAATAATTTTTAGCGTACAATTCCATTGAATATAAATCGTATTTTCCGTCACGTTCAAGGTGCTTCCGGGAAGCAGTAAGGCACTGGATGGCATTGCGTTTCGGCCAGGTTTGGACAGGGCGCTGAAATGCCCAAACTCGGTCCGTTAGAAGGATGCCCGGAATGCATGGTTCCGGGCATTCTTTTATCCTGTGGCGTATCTATTGAACGAACGTGTTCGACAATGTGCCGATTCCGTCGATTGTGACAGAGACTGTATTGGACGGATCTTTTATCGCTCCGACGCCGAGTGAGGTACCGCAACATATCAAATCACCCGGCATCAGCGTCATGTCTTTTGAAAGCGCGCTGACAAGCTGAGCGGGTGGAAAAATCATATCACTCAAGGGGTAGTTCTGACGCTCAACCCCGTTGAGTTCGGTTTTGACATGGAGCTTGGTCAAGTCGAGATCAGTCGCAATAACGGGGCCAAACGGGCCAAAACCGTCAAAGCTCTTGGCACGCGCCCATTGCGGGAAGGTTTTATCACGGGCAATGATGTCGCCTGCCGTCAGATCGTTGACGCAGGTATAGCCAAAGATCGCCGCCGTAGCCTCCTCTTCAGAAGCATTGCTGCAGCGCTTACCGATCACGATGCCGAGTTCGCCTTCATACACGACGCGTTCAGTGTAGGAGGAAGGCCGGGTGACAACGGCATCTGGATGGGCGATGCACGAAATGGCCTTGAACAGATAAAGCGGTTCATCGGGTTCAGCAACATCGAGTTTGGTCGCCAGTTGGTGGAAATTGTTCCACAACGCGATGATCTTCGAAGGGGCGCATGGCACCAGTATACGGATGGAGGCAAGCGAACGGCGCATGCCTGTCGCAATTGGCTTCTCAAACATATTGCCCTGATAAACGGCAATTTCGTTGCCCTGCAAAAGGCCGAATCTCTCCACGCCATTATCATCAAATCGCATCCATTGAGCCATTGGCTGTGTTCTCCCTTTCCCGAGGTGCGGAGCCTTTCATTTGTTCGAACTGGCTTTTGAAACCAATCACGATGCCATGGCAGGTTTGATTACAGCGACTTCCGGGAAGGTGGGGTAAAGCCCTTTGACGCGGCCCATTTGCTGGGCAAGTGCAAGTACACTGTCGATGAACGGCGTCTCCACTTTCGAAAGCCGGCCCATTTCCTGCACTGATGTCAAAAGCGCATCGAGCTCGATCGCTCGGCCCTTGTCGACATCCTGCAGCATTGAAGTACGGTGCGCGCCCACGCCCGCGGCGCCATCGATACGCCGCTCAACGTCGACCCGGAAATTCGCACCGAATTTTTTGCCGATGGTCTGAGCTTCCAGCATCATACTGCGTGCCAGACTGCGAGTGCCGGGGTCCGTGGCGACGACATCAAGCGTTGCGCCGGTCAAGGCTGAAATCGGATTGAAGCAGAGGTTGCCCCAAAGCTTGATCCAGATATCATCGCGGATATCTTCATAGAAACGTGTTTTCAACCCGCCCGCATCCATCGCAGCTGCCAGCCGGTCGACGCGTGCGCTGCTGCTGCGGTCAGGTTCACCGAGACCAAACTGATTGCCATAGATATGTTTGACGACGCCGGGTTCAACGATTTCAGTAGCCGGGTATACCGTAGCGCCGATAACTCTTTCGGGTCCGATCGTATTCCATTGGCGGTTATCCGGGTCGACACTATGAAGCCGGAGATTAGCCGAGCTTTGGCCAAGACCGTGAAAATACCACCAGGGTAAACCGTTCTGGGCCGTCACCACTGCTGTTTGTTCGCCTAAAAGCGGCACCATATCTTCGACCACCTGCCAGGCCTGATGCGCCTTCAGTGTGACGATCACATAATCCTGGACACCCAGTTCGGCCGGATTGCTTGTAGCAGGCATCCGTTCGACAATTTCCTCGCCGTCCATCAGCAGTTTGAGTCCATTTTGCCGGATCGCGTCAAGATGCGCGCCTCTGGCAACAAGAGAGACATCAGCGCCCCCGCGCTTGAGCATGACTGCCATGTAACCGCCGATCGCGCCGGCACCATAAATGCAGATTTTCATTTGTTTCCCTCCCATTGTTTTTGGCGGTTGTTCCCAATGATTGATCTGTATGGCCAAACGCACGTCTGGCGCTGGCATCGCCGGTGCCGCATAATTGCTATGCTTGGACGATCTTTCCGGCGTATCGCCGAACAGCACCTCATTCAAAAACCGCAAATGACCGCGTTGGCATATCTTTGGGAACACACTGCGCCGAGCGGATCTCCCTAGACACTGTTCTTCTCTTCATCGTCTCTGGTATACATAATCCCAGAAAACATTCCAATGTCAACCCTCGTCGCCAACAATGGAGGGAGGGTCGGCCGGGAGTAGTGAGATGGCAATGTTACCCACGCTGCGCGGGATAGCCTATCGATGAGCGCACGTAGCTTGGCCGTTTCCGTTTGAACTTCGCATGCAGGGTTAGTTTGTTATGCAAGTGTCGGATAAGGAGGGCGTTGCCGACGCCAAGCTGGTGGAGGCAGGGATGTTGATCGTGGTGCCCGAGCTCGAATCCGCCACGGAATCGTGCGACGCAGTGAGCGGGATTTCTTTAAGCTCGAAACGGTTGATGGGCTCGTCGGCAGCGATCAGCTGGAACAATTTCTTTGCTTGTCCTTGCAGCCACTCGACCCGGCCCGGATATTCGGTGGAGTAACGCCAGGGAGTAATAACGAAGTGGATATTCTCTGAAGACAAACTGCGCGTGGCGAATGCGAGGTTTATCATCATGCCGGGGGTAAGATCTGGATCGGTGGCGATGGATCTGGTAGCCGCATCCAGCAAGCTGAACAGCCGCACGGGGTCAGACAGAGTTCCACCTCTCATCGTCTTTCTGGCCATGGCCGCGACGAAGTTTTGCTGACGCCGGATACGTCCTATATCAGTTCCGTCCCCCAGACTGTGGCGCGTCCGGACGTATCCCAGCGCTTGTTCGCCATGCAGGGTCTGTAACCCAGCTGGCAAGTTGAGCGGGACATACGTGTCGCGGATGGGTTCGGCTATACAAACCTCCACTCCGCCCACGGCATCAACCATGGCTTTAAAGCCGTTGAAGTCGACTTTCACGAAGTGGTCGATATGGATGCCGGTAAGCGTTTCGATGGTTTTCCACGTGCACCCGATGCCGCCGAAGGTGAATGACGAGTTGATCATACCTTGATGTCTCCGCTGGCCCGGCAGTCCTTCCCGAGCGCGGCATGCGGGAAGTTGGACCAGCAGGTCCCGCGGGAAGCTGATCACGGCAACGTCGTTTCGCTTGGAGGACAGATGTACGAGCATAATTGTATCCGTACGCTCTCCGGAAGAGTCGCCGTCCCGCTGGTCCAAACCAACGACAAGGATGTTCCGCGCGGCGGAAGACGCTTTAACCGGGCGGCTTTCCCCCAAGTCCTCGCGGGTAACTTCGGTGTGTCTTATGTTGGTGGTCAGCCTTGTGTAGGCGAGATAGGCACTCGCGGTTCCTACCAGCATGATGACAGCGACAATCAAGAGCGCCCAGAATACCCAGCGGCGGGGGCCAGCCAAGGGCTTTTCCCGGGAGGCCGGCGGTTTATCGATCAACTCGCTGCTCACGTGACTCACCGGCGTAGAGTGCGAAGATACCTATAGAGATACCCACGCGGGAAAAATGACATCAACGCCCAATTTTCACACAACCGGACCGGTTTACAAGCTTAAGTTTGGACACTTGATTTGAGACTCAATGCTTGCATTCCCCGTTTGGGGAAGTACAGCGAATTCTCCCGCAAGTCCGCCGGGTTATTACCTCAAGGTCCTCGGTTCGGTAAGTGTGGCAAGAGGTGAACATAAGATCGGTGACGATAGATGCCACGGCTGCTTCAGTTGCTTCGCCTTCCATTCAATTCATTTAAGAAAGACGTATTCGGCCGAATAGGGTTCGACGTGAATCGCACCTGGCTGCGCGCAAGTCCCTTTGAAAACGCCGCCATGCGTGTCGAGACGCTGAACCGCGGTAACCTTTGAAAGCCCGCCATCGCCGTGATGACTCACAACGTCGAGCCTCAGTATGGCGATATCGGTTGCCGTTTTGCCCGGAGCCTGCGCGGCAACTTTGCCGACAACGGAACTACCGTCGGCAAGTTCCCAGGTTGGACCGGCAAAGTGCCTTCCTACGGTCTTGTTGTCCTGTAGCAGGGTCGCGAGCGGCTCGCGGAACTGCCATGAGGTGTTTCCATCCAAACCCGCTTTGCAGTCATAAATCTGCACACCCTCGGCATGAAGCGACAACACGGCGGTTTTGCCTTCGGCATCAATCCCATCCGGCAGACCCGCTGCTTTTGCTCCACCAACAAGGAGTAGCGACGTTATCAGCGCCGTGCCAGCAGTGACACATATTGATGCGGTGCGTGTTCTTTCAAACATGGGCAGTTCCAGTTCTCGTGAGCGGGTTCAGGATGGCTGATTATTGCTTTTACTACTCTGCAAGGCCACGCAGCAACGCTTCGTGAAACTGTTGCGGAGCCTCGACCTGCGGTGAATGCCCAAGGTCTGGAAACAACACCAATTTTGCTCGGGGAATTGTTGCCGCTGCCTGCTGGCTCAATTTCTCGAATTGGCCGAGACGCTCGGCCAATGCTACGGGTGCTCGATTAGCGCCGGGAGCAGTGCGGTCTTTGGCACCGATAAGAAGCAATGTCGGCATTGACAGGCGGGCAAACTCGTGTGCCACCGGCTGTGTGAAGAGCATTTCTGATGTCTGGGCCTGGTTCATGGCCACTATTGCTTTGCCGGGTCCCGCATACATTCCCGCCAGCATGGAGACCCAGCGGTCGTAATCCGGTTTCCAGTTCCCGTGGAAATAATAGCGCTGCTGATAGGCTTTGATGCTATTGAAATCGGTCTTCAGCTCATTTTGATATAACTGATCAACCGTTGCATAGGGGACGCCTTCAGCCTGCCAATCCTCAAGCCCGAGCGGGTTGACCAGAACGAGTTTCTCAACCGTGTCTGGATAGTTTAGCGCAAAGCGTGTGGCGAGCATTCCGCCCATGGAATGACCAAGAATAATTGCCTTCTCTATATTCAGTGATTTAAGCAAAGCCCGTGTATTGGCCGCGAGCTGGCCAAAACTGAACTGGTAGCCATCCGGTTTGGTTGATGCACAAAAACCAATCTGGTCAGGTGCAATCACCCTGTAACCATTGCCGCTCAACTGAACAATTGTCTGTTCCCAGGTTGCCCCGCAATAATTCTTGCCGTGCAGCAACACCACCGTTCGGCCATTGGCCGGTCCCTTTGGCGCAATATCCATATACGCCATTGACAGGGTTCGACCTTGCGAGACAAACGCGAAATGCTGAATGGGATAGGGGTAGGCAAAGCCTTCAAGTTCCGAACCATATGTAGGCTGAACAGCTGATTGTGCCGCAGCGCCGAAAATTGACATTGAATAAAGGAGAGGCACCGCGAGCAGCAGGCGGGCGAGTGTTTTCAGCATTTCATACCATCCGCGACAGGTCCAGCAAGACTGGGTTCGGAGTGTCTTGAGATATGATGTTTGGCTGATTGGATTGTTTCAAGTCAATCTTGGAGGCCTACACGTTGTTGTGTGCCTTTGGTGATGTCGACGAGACATACAACAGATGGGCGCAAGGTAAGCGTTGATCATCAACTCTCATAGGCTATCGGCTTTCGTGATAAGCCCAACGATGCGGAACGTAATCTTCCGCATCGTTGGGTCAGGCGTAGCGATCTATGGGGAGCAGGTCATAGTCTTTGTTAGCAAGATGAATATCGAACTGTACTCGCGCGATGTGGGCGGCAACCATATTCTCAAACACGTCATCGAGTGGAGGCAGTATCTCGATTTTCCTGCCACCATCTTCCAGCACATGGACAAGGCCCTCGATCTCGGCGCGCTGCATGAGCCGGCGTATGTGCGTCCGCGAGACTCCATAGAGATGACCGATTTCGTCATATGGAAGACTGACTATATTCTGCTCGGCTACGGGTTGCGCGTATTTCAAAGCCATCAACTTGCAGAGGATGACGCCGCCACCGTCGCTGATAGCAAACAGTTGGGAACCTTGAATTTTCGAAATCAGCGTGCTCACATTCAACAGGGAATGCAGGCTCGCCGCAAAATAGCGCTCCATGAAACCGTCCGGTCGCTTGAGGAGCCGCTGATAGTTTCTCAACGGAAACAGCTTGTCTGCCGCAGTAAACGCAATGTCGATAATATTGCTGGTGCCAGATATCAGCTTGTCGGTCGGCTGGATCAGATGATGCCTATGGTCGCTTTCATCGGGCACGCGCGTGACAAGGCCAATATTCTCAAGCAGGTCAATCGTCGCGGCAGTGGTGTTCTTGCTGCATAGCTTCAGGGCCGATGTAATATTCTGCAATCCCGAAATGGTCGCACCGTGATTTTCATTGCTGCGTGTGAAGTGCAGGGCCATGATGGACATGCAGATCACCCGCCGTGCAACGTTGGCCATCACCTTGTTGGCCATATAACGACCTTCGAAAACACCGATATTGCCCCGCGCATATTCCGCAGCCGCAATACTGAAGTTCGGATTTCTGCGAAGAATATCCATTCTCTGCATAAGCCAGTTCGAACGTGTCTCGTGACTGATGCTGGGGAGGGTTTCCGGCATAATACCGGCCATAAACGCTATTCCCATTCAACCAATCCTCCATCTAATTCTCTGGTGCTCGTGCCGTCGCTGTTTCTATTCGGCGATTGGTTGAACGGGAGCGCCTGGTCCTATTTTTTGAAGATTCCCGACGATGATGCTGTCGCCTTCCTTCACCCCAGTAGTAACAGAAACCAGCGAACCATCCTGTGCTCCGAGCGAGACCAGCCGTTGATCAACCGTGTTCTTTTCGTTCACGACATAGACGAACTTGCCCATCTGGCTTGATCCGAGCGCTACTTGCGGCACCAGCAATGCATCCGGCTGATCCATGACTCTCAGACGTACGCTGACATATTGGCCCGCAAGCAAGGCAAAGTCGGCATTGGCAATGGTTGCCCGCGCAGTGATTGTCCCGGTGGTCCGATCAACGACGTTATCAAGAAAGGTGACATCGCCTTTGTGCGTCGATGTGGCCTCTCCCGGTAAAAGCACGACGGCTTCGATCTTGCCGAGTGCCTTTGCCTTCTGGATAGTTGCAAGATCCGCCTCGCTGGCGCTGAACGTTACATAGATTGGATCCATCTGGACCAGTGTGTTGAGGCCCGAAGCCGATGGACCGACCAATGTGCCGACATCGGCGAGGCTGTGACCCAAGCGCCCGGCAAACGGCGCGCGTATTTCGGTATGGTCGAGATTGATTTCGGCCGAATGGACGGCGGCCTTGTCCATGGCAAGTGTCGCCTCCGCCTGGCGCAAGGTACTCGACCGCTGGTCGAAATTGTCCTTGGCGACGTAGCCGCTCTTCACCAGATCATTGCCGCGCGTCAAATTGGCCTGTGCATAGTCGAGCTGTGCCGCATCGCGATCGGTCTGTGCCCTGAGTTGGTCAAGGGTTGCGCGAAAATCACGGTCATCGATCGAGTACAACAGATCACCTTCCGCCACATCTGCGCCATCCGGCTTATGTTGCTTCATCAGGTGCCCGGAAATTCGTGCCTGCAAGGTGACGTTGCGGATCGCCTCCGTGCGTGCGGAATAATCGAGATAGATCGGAATGGTCTTCTTGACCACTTTAGCCACAGGCACAGGCATGGCCTGTGGCGCTGCTGCCGCCGTTGCGTTGGCTTTGCTGGCGCTTAAATCTGCAGCGCCGCCGAAGTAGGACTCACCTGCAACCGCGAGACCAATTCCGACGACGGCCACAGTTCCCAGACTCAGTTTCCAGTTCCACATATCGTGTTTCTCCAGTTCACTCTGCAGGTTCTGCAGATGCGTGGGAAGGTGCATGTTCGGCATTTCGCTCGCGCCAGCCTTCGATGACCGCGTAGAACACGGGTACGAAGAGGAGGGTAAGGAAGGTCGCAGCCACCATGCCGCCAAACACGGTCGTTCCGATGGATTGCCGGCTGGCGGCGCCCGCGCCGGTTGCGATCATCAGGGGCACGACACCAAGAATGAATGCGAATGCCGTCATCAGGATAGGGCGAAGGCGAAGGCGCGCTGCCTCCATCGCTGCCTCAACGATCTCCAGGCCTTCTTCGCGGCGGCGTTTGGCAAACTCCACAATCAGAATGGCGTTCTTGGCTGCAAGACCAATCAGCATGACGAAGCCGATCTGTGAATAGACGTCGATCTGCATCTGCCTGAACCATAGCGCTGCCAATGCACCGAAGAGGGCAAGCGGCACGGCCAGCAGAACCATGAACGGCATCGACCAGCTTTCATATTGAGCCGCCAGGATCAGGAAGACAAAGACAATCGCGAGGCCAAATACCAGCGCCGCAATCGAACCGGCCCGGATTTCCTGATAGGTGATGCCCGTCCATTCAAAGCCGAAATCTTTCGGCAATGCTGTTGCCGCAGCCCGCTCCATCGCTACGACTGCCTGTCCGGAACTGTATCCGGGCGCAGCACCGCCGTTGATGAGTGCGGAAGCGTAATTGTTGTAATGCGGCACAGTTTCCGGTCCAACGATGGGGTTGAGTTTGCCGAGCGTTGAAAGCGGTACCATCTGGTTTTCAGAGTTGCGCACGAAGAGCCGTGAGATGTCCGCGGCCGTGCTGCGTGCACCTTGATCCGCTTGGATCGTAACGCGGAACGTACGGCCATAGAGATTGAAGTCGTTCACATAGAGCGAACCCAGATAGATCTGCAATGTATTGAATACGTCAGGCAGATTGAGTCCCAGAAGCTTGGCTTTGGTCCGGTCCAGATCGTAATTATACTGCGGCGTTGACGTGCTGAAGGACGAGAACAGCTGATGAGGATTAAGTTCGGGCTGTTTGCGTGCTTCGGCAAGCAGGGCCTGTGTCGCGTCATTGAGTGCAACGCTGCCGCGCCCGGTCAGATCTTCCACCTGGAATTCAAAGCCGCCGGTAGTGCCAAGACCCGGAATGGATGGCGGGTCGAAACTGAGCGCAACCGCACCCGGTATCTGGAGCAGCTTCGAGCGCACGCCGGCGACGATGTTCGAGGCGCTTTGTGCCGGCGGACGTTCGTCCCACGGTTTCAGAATGGCAAACTCGACGGCGGAGTTTGACTGCGCGGCGCTTGTGAGGAAGTTCAGGCCACTGATGGAACCGACAATATCGACACCCGGTTCCTTCTCAAGAATATCGCGGGCCTGTTTCGCAACGGCGTCGGTGCGCTCCAGAGATGCACCATCAGGCAACTGGATAACGACGAAGAAATAGCCCTGATCTTCAACCGGAAGAAAGGTCGATGGAAGGCGCAGAGAAAGAGCATAGGTGGCGACCAGTGTTGCCACAAAGAGTCCAAGCACGGGCCAGCGAAACCGGACGAGCGTGCGGATGCTGCGGGCATAGGCGTGCGACAGCTTGTCGAAGCCAAGATTAAACCAGCGGAAAAGGACAAAGTTCAGAGGCGGGCGATGGCGCAGGAATGCCGCGCTGAGCGCAGGGCTGAGGGTAAGTGAATTGAATGCCGAAATACCTACGGAAATCGCGACCGTCAGAGCAAATTGGTTATAGAGCCGTCCGGACACGCCGGGAATGAAGGCAACAGGAATGAACACGGCCATCAGGACTGCCGTCGTCGCGATGATCGGACCGGTGACTTCCTTCATGGCGACTTGCGTTGCCTTGAGGGGAGGCAAGCCGTTTTCAAGTTGTCGTTCCACATTCTCCACCACGACGATGGCATCATCCACCACAAGACCGATCGCAAGAACCATGCCGAGAAGACTGAGCATGTTGAGCGAGAAGCCAAGCATCTCCATGACAACAAGTGTCGCCACCAAAGATACGGGAATGGCTATCGTCGGGATGATTGTGGTGCGCCAATTCTGCAGGAAGATGAAGACAACGGCCACAACAAGAACGAGTGCTTCACCCAATGTCACCACAACGTCGTGCATGGATGCCGATACGAAACGCGTTGTATCGTAGTGCATGCCGTAGTCGATGCCTTTGGGGAAACGTTTCTTCAAATCATCCATTTTGGCTTTGATAGCCTGCTGCAAAGCCAGCGCATTGGAACCCGGCATCTGGTAGATGGCCAGAACAACGGTTGGATCTTTGCCGAAGAAGGCTGTGGAGGCGTATTGCAAGGCACCGAGTTCTACCCGGGCGACATCGCGCAGCCGCAGAACAGAACCGCTTTCCGGATTGGCCCGAACGATAATGTTGCCAAACTCTTCCGGACTGCTCAATCGCCCGACGGCATTGACCTGCATCTCGAAGGGCGTGCCTGCCGGGGATGGGGATTGTCCGATCTTTCCGGCGGCGACCTGTACGTTCTGTTCTGCGATGGCCTGCTGCACATCCACTGCAGTCACGCCGAGATTGGCAAGTTTGTCGGGATCGAGCCACACACGCATCGAGTAGCGGCGCTCACCGAATATTTGCACATCGCCAACACCAGGCACACGTTTCAGCGGATCAACGATCTGCAGATAGGCGTAATTGCTCAATGCGACCGGGTCTACAGATCCGTCCGGCGAGGTGAGATTGACGATAAGTACAAAGTTTGGATTCTGCTTTTTAATGGTAACGCCAGACTGCGTGACGATAGCGGGCAGGGAGGAACTGGCCTGATTGACGCGGTTTTGCACATCCACGGCCGCAATATCGAGCGGATAGCCGACATCAAAGGTGACCGTGATCGTGGCGCTGCCATCGTTGGAACTTGATGACGACATATAAGTCATCCCGGCCACACCATTGATCTGCTGCTCAAGCGGCGCAGTCACAGTGTCGGCGACGACCTGAGCGCTGGCTCCCGGATAACTGGCGCTGACGACAACCTGCGGTGGGGTAATATCCGGAAACTGTGAAACCGGCAGCAGGAAATAGCTGATGGCCCCCGCAAGAACCATCACAATAGCGATTGCCGATGCAAAGATCGGCCTATGGATGAAGAAACTTACCACGCGACACCGCCACCCGATGATCGATCAACGGAGAACGCCGGCAAAGAACGGGCCCAATCTTTGGACCCTGCGGCTTTCGTGTTTTTGCGAGCTGCAGACACCATCAGGAGTTCGAGTTCTTTACGGGTCACGTGATCAGCAGTCATGACACTGTTGATCAGGGGATCCGAAAGAACTTCAGCAATCGTGAGATCGGCATATGGCTGAGGCATAATGCTCTCCTTCCGTCGTCCACCAGGACGCGAATTCAAATGGCGCTACAGATAGTTTTGGGCGAACACTCAGACTTGAACAACGAGCAAAGAAAATTGACATTCAAGCCAAAGATGTGTTACCGATTAGTAACAAGAAAATAGTTACTAGGAGGTAACATCCGTGTCAAGCACGTCAGTGCAGAAAATTTCGGACCATTGCGACACTCCTGACAAAAGTGAAATTTGCGACGAGAACCGCGTTCGTCCGCGAGATCGCATTATCGCAAGCGCGATCGAGCTTTTCCGCCAGCACGGCTACAAGGGCATCGGTGTTGATGCGATTGCAGAGGCGGCGGAGTCCAACAAGATGACGCTGTATCGCCATTTTGGATCGAAAGATGATCTGGTATGCGAGTGTCTGAAACAGCTTTCGGCGCGAGGCAAACAAGCTTGGGATGATCTGGATAAAACTTATCCGAATGACCCTATGGGGCAATTGCATGGATGGGTTATGGAAGTCGTAAAACGCGTTTTCGATGACCCTCGCGGTTGTGATTTGGCCAACGCGGCGGTCGAATTGAAAGACGCGAACCACCCGGCGCTCAAGGTTATTGTGGATGCGAAGAAAGACCACAGGGAACGTTTGGGCAATCTGTGCCGTGCGGCTGGGATTGAACAGCATGAACAACTGGCCAATAGCCTCGTTTTGCTTGTGGAGGGTGCGCGCGTCTGTGGCCAAAGTGATGCGTCCGAAGGGCCGCAACAACAGTTGAAACAGACGTGCGAGGAAATGATTGCTGCGTTTTCCCGGCGCGGCACACATTAAGGCCGCTCCCGTCAACCCACCAAACCTCTGGTGTCGCATTGCATTCATGGCCAATCCAAAAAATTACAGTCACTGTAAAAATACAAATATTACAGTCTCTGTAGGTTTTCAAGGGGCTAAGTTCATGGCACAAGAGTTTTATGGATAGCCAGCCACCTCAAAGCGAGAGCCTGCGTGAACGCAAACGCCGCGAGACGCTTGCGCGTATAGCCGAGACAGGCCTGCAGATGTTCATCGACAATGGTTATGACGCGACAACGCTCGAAGCCATTGCCGCGGAAGCAGGCATATCAGCACGAACATTCTTCTATTATTTCAAAACCAAAGAAGAAATTCTGCAGCATTTCCAGGGCAGCGGTTTCTATGAAGCGCTTCGCCCTGCGATTCTCGCCGTATCGCCGGATCAGCCGCCGCTTGAGGCGGTGCGGGACGTCCTTCTCGGCATGGTGTCACGGTACGAAACGGAGCGGTCGATCGTCATTGACCGCCTGTTGCGTTCAAACGAGGCATTGCGCGCGCGCAAACAAGCCACGTTCGCACTGATGGAAACCACAATTTTCGAGGCATTGTGCGAGGTCTGGCCGCAACCGGAGCGGCGAGACGAGCACCGCATGGTAGCCATTCTCTCAATCGGCATGATGCGTCTCGGCATGGAGTTGTGGCGTCAGGACGGTGGTAAACGCCGCATGGCTGACTATGTAGGCGATAGCTTTGCCCGCCTGCAATCCGGGGTATGAAGTTCTTATTCGTGCATGAGAATAACTTAAATCTTTAGCACCATACCCAAAATTACAACCAAAGATGTTCTTTGACCAAGCATTGATCCCCGGCGACAATAGCGGGCGAATCCAGTGGACGATGCGCGCCGCCAGTTCCGTCGTTCATGGGAGACACCGGGAATACCCCGTCTTTATCCTGTCTTCTGGTGATCCGGCACCGGGCTTATCAATCCAATTGGAACTGTAGCGCTCCATTCCGCCAAATCGAAAGTTCGCATTTGGTCAGCGGGGTTCAGTCAAATGAACGATATACTCCACACTCAAAATCCGGCGCAGCGGATCGATTATCAAGAGTTTCCATCCGACATCACGGATTTTGAGATGCGTGAGAATCGGAATGCTGAGTATTGGCAGAGAAGCTGCGCCTTCAAGCTGTCAGCGGCTCAAATACTTATTTCAGCGATCATCTTCATGGCGTTTATGGCCGGTCTGGGATTATTCGGATTGATCGAGGCGCGCGGGAGAGGGCCATCTATTGTCGATGCAAATCTCTCGGAGCAGCAGGCAGCACCCGTTCCACTTGACAGGCGATGTGATAACGACAGTCCCTACGCGGACCGTATATGTTGATGATATGCTTTGATGTGCATATTGCTTGGCGTCGGGTTGCTGGATCAAAATCATGCCGAAACACATCACAGTACGATCACTACCCTCCTCAATTGGTTGCGCCGGCTACGCCAAATGGAAATTTGCCACTTGGCAAACCAGATTGATAAGCGTCCTTTTTTTGGCATTTATTGCTGCAGGGGCTGCGAGGGCCGCCTCCGATCTGCATGGCGACACGACACAGGGCAATCTGGATCGTTGCCTGGCCAATCCGGAGAAGGCCTCGACAGGCGGCCAGACTGAATGCGAGACAATAGCCGAGCACGAATATGACGGGCGAATGAATGAGGCGTATGCCAAGCTGTTGAAGCTGCTGCCTGCTTCAGCTGGAGAAAGCCTCCGGCAATCGCAAAGAGCATGGATTGTATTTCGGGATACCGAAACGCGCGCCCGCGATGCCCTCTATGCCACCAGGCAAGGCACAATGTACGTGCCCATGGAAACGGACGACAGGACGAATGTCACGCGCGATCGGGCCCTCCAATTGGAAAAATATCAACAAATGATGGCGATCGAGGAATAAAGCCGTCTTTTGGGCGAAAGTCCGGGATCCGCGTGCTCGGGAGCTATCCGGCTTAACCCTTTTGAGCTTCATGCCGACGTAGCGGAGTTGGGCCCGGCATTGCTTGCCACTGCACGCTTTGGCGTTATTAATCGCATCATGGCATTTACACTCCGGCAGTTGCAATATTTCGTCGCCGTCGCGGAACAGGGCTCGATTACCCGTGCCGCCCAGAATCTTTCGATCTCGCAGTCCTCGATCACCGAAGCGATCAAGGAACTGGAAACCGATCTTGGCGTCGAACTTTTCGAGCGTCATCCGCGCGGTTTGCACATTACCTATAACGGGCACCAGTTTCTGCGCCATGCCACCAAGATACTGGCCGATGTCTCCGATGCGCGCCGCTCTTTCTCCGATGAGAAGGCAGTTAACGCAGGCAAGCTGCATCTGGGGGTTACCTCGTTGGTTGCCGGCTATGTTTTGTCGGATCTGCTTGCCCGCTATCGCCGCGCGCACCCGGGCGTTGAAATCAGCGCAATCGAGGACAATGGTTCTTATCTCGAACACCTGCTTGTTGGCGGTGAGCTCGACGTGGCCGTCATGGTCATCTCCAATCTGCGCGACCGCATGGCCTTGCAGGCGGAAATTATCGAAACCTCTCCCTACCGCCTTTGGCTGCCTCTCGGCCACCCCCTTGTCAGCGCTGATATCATTTCCATCAACGATATTGCCAAAGAGCCGTTGATCATGTTGACCGTGGATGAAATCGAAGAGAACACCGGCAAGCTTTTGACGGCACTGGGTGCCCGCCCGCATGTGGCGTTCCGCACCCGATCCGTTGAAGCTGTGCGCAGTCTTGTGGCGACGGGCGCCGGGATCGCACTTTTGCCCGATCTCGTTTATCGCCCGTGGTCGCTGGAAGGTGATCGTATCGAAAGCCGCGATGTTTCAGGTGCCTTGCCCGTAGTGCAGGTGGGCATGGTCTGGCGCAAGGGATCAAGCCTGCCGCAGGCGGCACGCGATTTTGTCGGGATTGCCGAAGCACTGCGCAGCGGCCGGAATCGTTGATATCGGAAAAACCGATAGTGACGTTCTGATTAATGAATTTGCGAAAGCGGCAAAAGAGAGGCACTTTTCTTCCGGGAACACACGCCGCAAAGGCGGCACTACCGATCGGGAGACTCAAGATGAAGCAGATACTCAAATCCTGCACTGCACTTACTCTTTCCATCGCCTTCTGCACGCAAGTCATGGCTCAGGAAGCCTTGAAAGAACTTGGCAAGGGTGAAGGCGAACTCTCCATCGTTGCCTGGGCCGGTTACATTGAACGCGGCGACACCGACAAGAACTACGATTGGGTCACAGGTTTCGAAAAGGAGACCGGCTGCAAGGTCAGCGTCAAGACCGCCGCGACGTCGGACGAAATGGTCGCTCTGATGAACGAGGGCGGCTTTGATCTGGTGACTGCCTCCGGCGATGCATCCTTGCGTCTCGTTGCAGGCAAACGCGTCCAGCCGATCAACACAGATCTCATTCCGAGCTGGAAGACCGTCGACAAACGTCTGCAGGATGCGCCGTGGTATACGGTCAAGGGCGTCCACTATGGCGTCCCATATGTATGGGGCCCCAATGTCCTCATGTACAACACCGACGTCTTCAAGGGTAAGCCGCCAAAGAGCTGGAATGTCGTCTTCGAAGAGATGAACCTGCCGGATGGTAAATCCAACAAGGGCCGCGTGCAGGCCTATGACGGCCCGATCCACATCGCTGATGCTGCCAATTACCTGATGTTCCACAAGCCGGAATTGGGTATCAAGAGCCCTTATGAGCTGAACGAAGATCAATACAAGGCTGCGCTTGATCTGCTGCGCGTACAGCGGAAACTGGCAGGCCGTTACTGGCATGATGCCATGATCCAGGTTGATGATTTCAAGAATGAAGGCGTTGTCGCTTCCGGCTCATGGCCGTTTCAGGTCAATTTGCTGAAGTCGGAAAAGCAGCCCGTCGCCTCGGAATTTCCGGAAGAGGGTACGACAGGCTGGGCCGATACAACCATGCTCCATACGGAAAGCGCCCATCCAAACTGCGCCTATATGTGGATGGAACACAGCCTTTCCGCGAAAGTGCAGGGTGACGTTTCCGCATGGTTCGGAGCCAACCCATCCGTCGCTGCAGCTTGTAAAGGCAATGAACTCCTCACCGACGAGGGCTGCGCCACCAATGGCTATAATGATTTCGACAAGATCAAGTTCTGGCGGACACCGGTGGCAAAGTGCGAAAGCCAGAGCGAGTGCGTTCCCTATCACCGCTGGGTCTCTGACTATATCGGTGTAATCGGCGGCCGCTGATACGATTGCTGCATGGATATGGTGCGTGGTTCGACAGGCTCACCATGAGGGAGTTTGGTGGCTTGCAAAGCCAATCGCAGGCGTTGCAGGGTTTAGCGCCTTGAAGGGCCGCATTTACCTCATGGTGAGCTTGTCGAACCACGCACCATGGATTTGCGAACGGCCCTTAACCTGGAGTGAGAGATGACCGCTGCTGTCCTGTTCGAAAACGTATCACGCCATTTCGGAGCAGTCCGAGCCGTCGATGCGGTCGATCTTGCTGTTGCCGAAGGCGAATTCTTCGCCATGCTCGGCCCTTCCGGCTCGGGCAAGACAACCTGCCTCCGTCTGATGGCCGGTTTCGAACAGCCGACTCACGGGCATATCGAGATTTTCGGTGAAACCGCCGAAGGTGTTCCGCCCTACCGGCGCAACGTCAACACGGTGTTTCAGGACTATGCGCTGTTTCCGCACCTGAGCATTCTCGACAATGTTGCCTATGGTCTGATGGTCAAGGGTGTCGTACGGGAAGAGCGGCGCAAGGCGGCGGAAGATGCACTTGCTATGGTTAAACTGCCTGGCTACGGCGCAAGGCGGCCCGGCCAGCTCTCCGGCGGTCAGCGACAGCGCGTGGCGCTGGCCCGTGCGCTCGTCAACAAGCCGAAAGTTCTTTTGCTCGACGAACCTTTGGGCGCGCTGGATCTGAAGCTGCGTGAACAGATGCAGGAAGAACTGAAGACCCTGCAAAAGTCGCTCGGCATCACTTTTGTCTTCGTGACCCACGATCAGGGTGAAGCACTGTCCATGGCTGACCGCATAGCCGTTTTCAATGACGGCAAGATCCAGCAGTTGGGCACGCCGGAGGATGTGTACAAGCGACCAAAGACCCGTTTTGTTGCGGATTTCGTAGGCTCTTCCAATATTTTGCAGCCGGAGTTTGTCACCCAACTGGGAGCGGGGCAGCAGCTTGCCAGTCTGCGTCCCGAAGCCATCGGCCTGAACAGCAAAAAGGAGGGGCAGCTCGCTGTTTCCGGTGTTGTCCTCTCACGCAGTTTCCTCGGAGCGTCCAATCGCGTCACCGTCAACGTCGGCGGGACCAAACTCCATGTGATGAGCCCGGCTTCTAGCCCTGTGCCGGAGGAGGGCAGCAATGTCACATTGAGCTTTGCCCCCGCTGATCTCCATCTGATGGAGACGACACCATGAGTGCCATTACCGGCGAACAGGCCATTTTGATCGAGAAACCGGGCCTTGCCGGTCGAATCTCGGACTTCTTCTGGAAACATCCACATGTTTTTCTGGCCGTCATGCTGGCTCCGCCACTGTTATGGCTTGGTATCATATATCTCGGCTCCTTGCTGGCGTTGCTGCTGCAGAGTTTTTTCTCGATAGATGACTATTCGGGACTGGTGAACTATGAGTTCACGCTCTCCACATATGGCCAGCTGCTGAACGAAGCCAATCTCGACATCATCATCCGCACAGTGTCGATGGCGGCAATCGTAACCCTGTTTTCTGCTCTGATCGCTTTTCCCATTGCCTATTATGCGGCGCGCTATGCCAGGGGAAAATGGAAGGCGATTTTTTATCTCGGTGTGATGTTGCCGCTCTGGTCGAGCTATCTTGTCAAGATTTATGCGTGGAAGCTGATCCTTGCCAAGGAAGGCATTCTGACATGGTTTCTTGCCAAGTTGAATCTGCTTTGGCTGCTGGATGCATGGCTCTCTATTCCGGTTATCGGAGGCAACTCCCTTTCGGTCAGCTATACCGGGACATTCATCGTCTTCGTCTATGTCTGGATGCCGTTCATGATCCTGCCGATCCAGGCCTCCCTGGAACGTGTTCCTGCTAACCTCATTGAAGCGTCGTCAGACCTCGGAAGCACCCCGCAACAGACATTCCGACATGTTCTGTTTCCGCTGGCGCTACCGGGGATTGTCGCCGGTTCGATCTTCACCTTTTCGCTGACACTTGGCGACTACATCATTCCGCAGATCATAGGCTCGTCACGTCTGTTCATCGGTCAGGCGGTTTATGCGCAGCAGGGTACTGCGGGTAACATTCCGCTTGCTGCCGCCTTCACTGTCGTACCGATTGTTATCATGGGACTGTATCTCTGGATGGCCCGCAAGATGGGAGCTTTTGATGCGCTCTGACCGCTCCACCTCCGCTCCGCCGGGTCTGAAGATTGCCGCGGCTGGCGGATTGCTCTTCCTGCATCTGCCGATCATGCTGATTTTTCTTTATGCCTTCACCACGGAGGAAAAGAGCTATCAGTTTCCGCCGCCGGGCCTGACGCTGCAATGGTTCGCGGTGACATGGAATCGCCCTGACGTCTGGGAGGCGCTGAGCCTTTCGGTTCGGGTGGCTTCCATTGCAACGGCGATTGCCCTGGTACTCGGAACACTTTGCGCAGCAGCCGTCAGCCAAACACGGTTTTTCGGGCGGGAGACCATTTCGCTTCTGGTCATCCTGCCGATTGCCTTGCCCGGTATCATCACCGGTATTGCGCTACGCTCGGCTTTCAGCATGGCGGACATTCCCTTCTCGATCTGGACTATCGTGCTCGGTCACGCCACATTCTGCGTCGTGGTTGTCTATAACAACGCGGTTGCCCGGTTTCGCCGTGTTTCCGGGTCGCTGGTCGAAGCCTCCATGGATCTCGGCGCCAACGGTTTACAGACATTCCGCCATGTCATCCTGCCAAATATCAGCACCGCCTTGCTGGCCGGGGGCATGCTGGCTTTTGCCTTGTCCTTCGACGAGGTCATTGTCACCACGTTCACCGGCGGGCAGCAATCGACTCTGCCGATCTGGATGCTGCAGGAACTGATCCGCCCGCGTCAGCGCCCCGTCACCAATGTGGTGGCAATGGTTGTGGTGCTGGTTACCTTTCTGCCGATCCTTGCCGCCTATTACCTGACACGTGACGGCGACCAGATCGCCGGTTCCGGTAAATAATTCAAAGACTATGGGAGAACGACATATGGACACACAACTGCTGATCGGGTCGAAGTTCGAGACCGGAACCGAGGTTGAGGAGCACATTCTCAACCCAAAGACCGGCGCCGGTATTATCGACCTTGCCGAGGCCTCCCACAGCCAGATCGATGCAGCGGTTGATGCTGCCGAAAGAGCATTCGCCGCCTGGTCGCAAACAACACCGGCAGAACGGTCGGGGTATCTTCTGAGGATTGCCGATGCCATCGAGAGGGAAGCCGATGACTTCGCCGCACTTGAAGCCCTGAACTGCGGCAAACCCATCAATGCGGTGCGCAATGATGAACTCCCCGCCATCGTCGATTGCTGGCGATTTTTCGCTGGCGCGGTTCGTTCCATGCATGCGCCCGTGGCGGGTGAATATCTGCCAGGACATACATCCATGATCCGGCGTGATGCCATTGGGATCGTCGGCTCCATCGCGCCATGGAATTATCCGTTGATGATGATGGCATGGAAACTCGCACCTGCCATCGCGGGCGGGAATACAGTGGTCTTCAAGCCTTCTGAACAGACACCTCTCACGGCATTGAAGATGGCGCGCCTGCTATCCGGCATTCTGCCGGAAGGAGTTGTCAATGTCATACTTGGGCGCGGCGAGACTGTAGGCAACGCGCTTATCAACCATCCCAAGATAGGTATGGTGTCGATCACCGGCGATATCGCTACCGGCAAGAAAGTGTTGCAGGCGGCCGCCAAGACCGTGAAGCGCACACATCTTGAACTCGGGGGCAAGGCGCCTGTCATCATCTATGACGACGCTGATCTCGAGGCGGTAGTCAATGGCATCCGAACGTTCGGTTATTACAATGCCGGGCAGGATTGTACGGCCGCTTGCCGCATTTATGCGCAGGACGGTATCTACGAGAAACTGGTCGCAGACCTGACGTCTGCGGTTTCCACTATCCGGTTCAATGAAGTCGATGATACGGTCAACGAGATCGGACCATTGATCTCCAGCCGTCAGCGCGACCGCGTGGCGAGCTTCGTTGAACGTGCGACGGAGCAAAAACATATCGAGATCACCACGGGCGGCCGTGCCGGCAGCACCCATGGCTTCTTCTTCCAGCCGACGGTTGTTGCCGGTGCCACACAAGAGGACGAGATCGTCCGGCGTGAGGTCTTCGGGCCGGTGGTTTCCGTGACGCGGTTCCGTGCCGATGATGAAGCCGTCAATTGGGCCAATGACAGCGATTATGGTCTCGCGTCTTCCGTCTGGACCAAGGATATTTCCAAGGCGATGAAGACCGCCTCGCGACTGCAGTACGGTTGTACCTGGATCAACACGCACTTCATGCTAACCAATGAAATGCCGCATGGTGGTGTCAAGCAGTCGGGCTACGGAAAGGATATGTCGATCTATGCACTGGAGGATTACACGGCCGTTCGCCATATCATGATCAATCATGGCTGAATGACTTGGGGAGGCCCCGGAACATATGAGGCGTTGAATTATCTCACCCGGTGGATAGATACCACAGCCAAAACGACAATGCGTGGAGCAATGCAGTAGGTCAGCGTGGCCCTGCGGCCGGTTGTTGTCGTGGCATGGCCGGTATTGAGGTTCACGGCAATATCCTCATAGTCGAGGATTACACCGTCGAGCGGATAAGCCGCCTTGTAAACGGCTTCCTTGGCTGAAAAGAGAAGGCGGCCGGCAAGATTCGCGTCTACCGCATCGATCACATCAGCTTGAATTGCAACGAGCGCGAGAATGTCATCGGGCAGGGGGATGGCGGGTTCCACGTCGATGCCGATGGAGCCAATACGGGAAACAGGCGCAACTGCCGCCACGGCCATTTCTTCGTCATGGGCCAGAGAACCGGTGATGCTCTCGGGCCAGACAGGTGCGCCGGATGGTGAGCGCAGGACAGCCATATTCTTTTGGCCAAAGTCCGCAAGCAGCAAGTGCGCGATCCACCGCGCCGCGCCGCTTGCCTGTCGCATGGCGGGATGGCGAGCCGGGATGGAATGTGCTTCCGCAGGCATGAGCTGAGCTTCATCCTCATCGCGAATAACACGGCACCCGACCCGGATACCCTGTGGTGCAATGGCAACCATTGCCTCCAGGAGAGCTGCCTCTCGGGAGAGAGCAGCAGGAAGGCGTTCGCGCATCACCGCTCGTTCGCCGGAAGCACCAGATCAGCGATCATTTCTCCGTCCTCGTCCAGCCCTTCCTCGATGAAGCCAGCGGCATGATAGAGGTGCCGGGCCCCTTCGTTCTCCGGTGCATAGCAAATCGAGACGTGCCTGATATGTCCAAGGGCACTGATTTCTTCCAACACCTTGCGCAGCGCAGCCTTGCCATAACCTTTGCCCTGATACTTCCGATCGATCATGAAGCGGTAGATTCGTGCCTCGTCATCATCTTCCGGTGCCTCGTACATCAGGAAACCGACTACGCGATCGTCTGTCATGATGGCGCGCGGTCGCGCATCTTTATCAACCACAGCCTCTTCCAGAGAATCCGAATTATCAGCAACAAAGCTCAACTGATCCGGCGCAAGCTCCAGAGCTGTCACCAAGGCATGGACAGCCTCGGTGACAGGCGTGAGATGAACGAGCATGGTTTGCCCTGATGTCATGCGGATGCCTTGGATCCGCGATTGAAAACAGGTGTGACGAACCGATTAAGCTTGGCGGGGTTGCCGCGCCATATGGAATGGGGCTCCAGCACTTCGCCCTTCATCACGAATGAATCGGCGTCGACCATCGAGCCTTCGCCCATCACCACCCCATAGTGAACAAATGCAGCCGGTCCGAGGGTGCAGCCCTTGCCGATGCGGATGAAATCGGATTTGAACGCACCTTCTTCCAGCGAATGGGCCTGAATGACACAGCCTTCGTTGAGGGTGGTGTCATCGCCGATTTCAACGAGGGACCGTTCGGTCAGATTGCTGCCGCCATCATAGACCCTTCGTCCCATCTTGACGCCCAGCAGGCGCAGGATCATTGGCCGGAAGGGCGTGCCGCTGAACAGACGGGTAATGGGCGAATCCGCCAGCTTCCAGTGGCGTTCGTGGTGCCAGAATGTAACGTCATAGATGGTCGTCATCTGTGGTTTCAGCTTGCCGAAGCCAAGGCTTGCCCGCTCCACCAGAATATAAAACGGTATGGTGATCACGGATGTCAGAAGGACAGCGACGAAGAGCGCGACTTCCGCCCATTCAGTGTAGTAGTTAAGCGCGCGATCCCAGATCACCAGTGTGGCAAATAACATGAACCACTGGGTCGCCAGAAACAGAAGGGCTGTCATCGCGTTGTAACGGTTCTTGAATTGCAGTCGATGGCGCCGGTCATCCTCACTGATGCCTGATATAAGTTCCTTATCCCGGTTCACCATCCGCGGGATCTCAAAGGACGGAGAGCCCAAAAGGCCCACATTCTCGCGTACCGGTCCGTCGATAGGGATCATCACTTTGGTACCGAGGAGGCAGTTTTCGCCGGTCTGTCCATCCGGGGGATAGTATATGTTGTTCCCCAGATAATTGCGCTCGCCGATCTTCGTATGGTCCAGTCTGAACGCGGAGGCTGACTTATGCATGTTGATCATGAAAAGTCCGTCCGACACCATGGTCTGGCTGCCTATCTCGCACAGGAGAGGGTTTTCATGCTGCTGGTTGCTTCCGAAATTGGAACCGGTCTGCACCACCTTGTTGAGGTTCCAGCCGATGGCGCGGATGTAGTGGACGATCGCGGAGCTGTCACCGAACAGGATGTTGAGCACGCGCGAATTGCTGCTGAACTCGACAACGGTCTGCAGCCAGTAGCGGAAACCGTACAGCGTATAGGTGCGGCCAGACTTCAAAACCAGACTCAGCACCCGAGGCACCACCGTCGCTGCGAACAGGGCTACAGCAATGTACCCAAGCAATGTGACGGTCGTGCCTATTGCGACAAGACCAATTGTCTCCTGATAATCGTCGCTTACATTCTGCCAATAGCTGTGGAACAGCAGCGGCAGAGGCGTGACAATGGTGAACAAGCCAATGAGCTGCACAGCTTCAAAAAGGATGCGCCGGATATTGGAAGAATTGACATTACGGACTTTGCAGTAGTCTGCCGTCGTCGGCAGAGCCGGTGACCCGTGCCAGTGTGCACCATCCGGAATGCTCTGTCCGCGCTGGAGTGAGGACGCGTGGCCAAGCTGGGTACGGTCACCCATTCTGGTGTCGATGTCGAGTGTGGACCCCACACCGACGAAGGCATCGTGACCGATAGTCAACCGCCCTGTATGGATATAACCCGACTGGGCGCGATAGCCGAGGATCATCGATTCCTTGCGCAGGATGGTGTTGTCGCCGATCGATATGAGATCAGTGCATACGGGTACAGCGCGGCACTCGATGACGGTGTTGCGTCCGAGTTTGGTCCCAAGAAGCCGTAGATAGAGATTGTACAGCGGACTGCCGCGGAAAAGAACCACGGGGGCGGTGCGGATCAATGTCTGTATGACCCAAAAGCGATAGTAGCGCAGTCCCCAGATGGGGAATACTTCCGGCTTCCAGCGGCCGACTAGAACCCATTTGGCAATGATGGCAACCGCCGACATTCCGAAGAAGACGCCACCTGAAAGCAGCACGCAGCGCAGGTAGAGCTGCAGCGGCTCGTCGAGCTTGTCATAGGTCCAGTTCAGCCCACGATTTAATACCCACAATCCAAAATAGCTGTAAAGACCATAGAACAGCAACTGTGCCATGCCGCAGGTCCAGTAGGCAATGTTCGACGCCCGGTGCGTAAGAACGCGCTCATTGATTGCAGTCGTCATCTCCTCCGGTATGCGCAGATGTTGTGCGAGCCGGGCCACGGTCGGGTAGAGATAAATGTCCCGCATGGACGCCGTTGCCCATTCTTTTCTGGTTCGCACCCGGGCGCAGAAGCGAGCCATAAGCAGAGAATTGGCCCCGAGGTCGTCAAAGAAGTTATCCTCCACGGACACCTCGTCGAATTTCAGGACTTCAGTCAGAATACCGGCGAGAAAACGTTCGTCGTCATTGCTGGGTGGCGTTATTGTTCGCTCGGCGGACAGTCGAACGCTTGTCGGCTTTGGAAGCTGACGCAGATCCGCCTTGTTCGAGACAGTCATTGGAATCGCCGGCAGTTCTTCCAGATAGGAAGGCACCATGTAGTCAGGCAGGCGTCGTTTCAGCTCCCCGGCTATGTCAGCACGGGAGATCGGCGGCAACCCGCTCTTGGATGCATAATAGGCAACAAGTTCCACACGGCCAGGCTCGATCTCCCAAGTCGTAACGGCAGCCTGGGCAATCGCCGGCTGATCCAGCAGCACTGCTTCGATCTCTCCGAGCTCGATACGGTAGCCGCGGATTTTCACCTGGGTGTCGATGCGGCCGTTATACTCAATTTCTCCGCCGTCGTTGATGCGGCCAAGATCGCCTGTACGGTAAATGCGCTTTGACGGATTGTTTGGCAGGTCAAGAAAGTCGGCAATGAATTTCTGCTCAGTCAGATCGGGCCTGTTGAGATAGCCCACAGCAAGTCCGATGCCCGCGATACAGATTTCACCCAGTTCCCCTGGTTCGGCAAGCGCTGGCACCACAGGGTCAAGAATGACGATGGAGTAGGTTGGCAACGGAGCGCCGATGGTTACGGCCTTCTCAGGCGTAAGAATGCCCATTGTCGCCGTAACGGTGGCTTCGGTGGGGCCATAGGTATTGAGAATTTGCCGTCCAGGCCTGGACCAGCGCACCACGAGGTTATGAGAGCATGCCTCGCCGCCCACCAGCAGTGCCCGTAGACTGGGTACGTCGCTCTCTATTGAAGACAGCAACGTCGGGCTGCAGGCCATGCAGGTCACCTCGTTCGCCCGTAGAAAATCAGCCAGTTCCTCGCCCACGAGGGTAAGCGGTCCTGGCGCCGGTACAACTGTTGCACCGGCGGCAAATGGCACCCAGATTTCCTCTGCGGAGAAATCGAAGGCGATGGTCATGCCTTGATAGACCCGGTCATCCGGCCGGTACCCGTAGGATGCCGCAGCCACGCGCACGAAATTGCAAATGCTCGGGTGGGTGATGACCACACCCTTGGGCCTGCCTGTCGTGCCCGATGTGTAGAGGATGTAGCAGGTATCATCAAATGTGACGCCTGTGGCTTCCGGCTGCAACGGCGCGTCGGACATTGCCGTGATTTCGGCGGCGGAGCTGTCAACCAGCACGTGCGGAACCGGCAGCTGTTCGACCCGGGAGGAATAGGCTGCGATGGTGATAATCAGCCCGACACTGGCGTCTTCGAGGATGAGTTTCATCCGCTCTTCCGGAAAAGCGGTGGCGAGAGGCACGAAAGCTGCTCCTGCCTTCATGACGGCGAGCAGTGCAACATAGGTCTCGGCGGATCGGTCGAGGAGGAGTCCCACCCTGTCGCCCGGCCGTACGCCCTTATCCTTCAGGAAGCGGGCGAACTGATTGGCACGCCTGTTCAGCTCTGCATATGTCCAGACCCGCCCATCCGAGACGACGGCCGACGACGAAGTGTAAGTCGCGGCGAGTTGTTCGAAAAAGCCATCGAGCCGCTCGTCCGGGCGTCCCTTCGGTGAAAAGTCGGCACCCAACAGAACCTGCGGGTGTGCGATCGTTTGAGAAGCAGCGGCAGATTTTGCAATCGCGTCAGCATTTTCGAAGTCAGCCCTTGCTCCGGACTGGTCGACTGAGTTTTCCGTGGTGCCCTTGTCGAGGCCGACACCATCAATACCGTGATCCATTTCCATACTTTCCAGTCGTAGATCGACCATCGCCGGGCATATGTTCACGCAAGGCGTCTGCCGTGTCTTCCGCAAGCATTGTCTGTCGGCTGGTTGTGCTGTGCAGGGGCGGTCGCAATTGACCTCTCTGTCATGCGGGCGGAATACCCTAAGCTTCGATAAAAGAAAAGCCCGCAACTCTCACGGACCGTTGCTTTGTACTGCGATCCGTATGTCTTTCTCAAAGTACAAAGACAAAAGAACGGTCAGTTATAACGTTCAATGAAATCTGCCATGGAAAGAAAGTTTCTTCGCTCATTCCACCTCGTAGCGGCTTGCACCTTCGATGTGGCGGCGCAAAAGAGCTTCGGCAAAGATCACATCGTTTTCGGCAAGCGCGTCAAGGATGGCGATGTGTTCGATACACACCTGACGAATGCGATCATAGGGGAGTCTTTCGAAGTAGGCATACTCGGTGATACGCCGCAGGCTGTTCTGCTGGCGCACGGCCTGCACGAGAAAGCGGTTGCCGGACCATATTGCCAGCGCCTCATGAAACGATGCATTGACATTGAACCACTGGTCGCGTTGCACCGATGCGACCGGAATATGCATGATCTCGGCCTGTTGTGCGCGGATGGATGCAAGATGATCCTTGTCTACTTTGAAGCCGGGATGCCGCAGGGCGCCGCACTCCAGAATCATCCGGAACTGATAGCTTTCTTCCTCAACCTGATCGGTATCGAGGCTTTCTGCAAAAGCCCAGCCATGTCCTCTTTGGCGTTGAACCAGACCTTCGGCGGCAAAACGCAAAAGCACTTTGCGAATGGTTCCGCGCGTGGAGTTGTAGCGTTCGGCCAGCAGCGTCTCTGAAACTTCCATCGGTATCGCGCCTGTCGCGCGATCCGCCATGAGCCGCTTGTGAATGTCTTCCAGCTCTGATGGCGGAGCGATGCCATCGATGCCGCTGTTTCCCTGCGGCAGCAGGGCAAGCACGTATCCCCGGCCTGGTGCGTGCGCGAGAACGCCGCGGCTCGCCAGCAAGGCGAGAGCAGACCGTATGGGAGAGCGGGAGACTCCCAGTCTCCTGGCCAGAGCAAAGTCAGATACGCGCTCTCCGACAGGCCAGCGCTCCGACGAGGCCAGGGAAACGATCTGACGGGCGATTTCTATCTGCAGGTCACTGACGGTCAATCTTGGCTCCATTTTCTTGACGGCTTATTTTTGCATAAAAGCCAATTGACACGCAATCATTGTGTATTAAAGTGTACGTAAATCAAACAAAATACACTGTAAGGCGCAACGATGAGTTCATATCCGACATCCTTTCCATTTGTTACCGTTTCCGGAACGCCATTTGAACGCGGTCGCCAGTACGGCGCTGCGGTGCCGGAGCGTGTGAAAACAAGTGTTGCGCTGTATGGCGATCAGCTCGCCAAATTCGGTTACAGCGCGGCGGAAAAGACGCGTTTCATCGAGGAGTTTGCCGGGGAGATTGCGAACTTCGGCGCGCACTATATCGAGGAGATGCGCGGGATTGCCGAGGGTGCCGGTGTGAACTTTGAGGACATTGTCATGATCAATGCCCGCACTGAAGTCATTGCCAAGGCGCGTCTGGAAAAAAACACTCCGCTGGACGAGGAGGATGAAATCGATGACGGCTGCACAGGTGCGGTTATCCTGCCGGAGCGAAGTGCGGATGGCACACTCATCCATGGTCAGAACTGGGACTGGAAGACCGAGTGTTCCGAGACTGCCATTGTACTTCGGGTTCTGCAGGATAACGGTCCGGATTTCCTTACATTCGTTGAAGCGGGCGGGCTCGCCCGAAACGGTATGAACAGCGCAGGCGTTTGCATCACGGCAAACTATCTTGAATCCGATCGCGATTATCGGCAGCAGGGGGTTCCGTTGGCGTTGATCCGGCGCAAGGCACTGGAGCAGGAGCATTTCGCACTCGCGATGCGTGCAGTTGCAGGAACACCGAAGGCCTGCTCCAACAATATGATCCTCTCGACCGGTGCGGGCTTTGCGATCGATCTTGAATGTGCGCCCGATGAGGTATTCCAGCTTTTGCCGACCAATGGCCTTGTTGTTCATGCGAACCATTGGGTCAGTCCTGTTGCACTTTCAAAGCTTAAGGACACAGGTCTGCCACATGTGCCAGAAAGTCCATACCGCGATTGGCGGGTGCGCAAGATTCTGGAAGAAGCCGGTCCAAAGCTGTCCATTGCTGACATGAAGCGCGCATTCTTCGACGATTTCCTGACGCCCTACGCCGTTTGCCGGCCGCCGCGGCTCAACACCGAGGGCAATCTCTCGGCCACTGTCGCAATGGTCATCATGCATCCCGCAAGCGGCACGATGGAAGTTGCCTGCCTGCCGGCCATCAATCGTAACTTCACCCGCTACAGCCTTAACGCGGATCCGGTTCAAATCGCTGCCGCCTAGCGCGCCCAGGCTTTTCTTTCTTCAACCAACGGGCGCGAAGCCCGGATGAATAATGGGGTTCACGACATGAAGAATGCTCTTTTGGTTTCTCTGTTGTTCGGGCTGTTATGGACTGCGCCCGCCGCGGCGCAGTCCATAACAGCGGCAATTCCGGCTGATATTCGCAGCTCCAATCCCGGTGTAAATCGTGACGATTATACAGACGCTGTGGTCTTGCACACCGTCGAGGGTCTGGTTGGTTACAAGGAGGACGGTACAGTCGGTCCGCTTCTCGCGCAGAGCTATGAACTGTCCTCGGATGCATTGACCTATACATTCAAGCTCAGATCCGGCGTCAAGTTTCACAACGGGGAACCACTCACAGCCGAAGACGTGCTCTGGAGCTGGTCCCGTTATATGGATCCCAAGACTGAATGGCGTTGCCTACCGGAATTTGACGGCCGCAACGGGCTCAAGGTCGACGCAGTAACGGCACCAGATCCCCAAACGATTGTCATGAAAATCAACCATCCGAGTGCCATCTTTCTCGATACGCTGGCGCGCACCGACTGCGGAATGACGGCCGTCTTGCAAAAAGCGTCGGTAAAAGCCGACGGAAGCTGGGACAAACCCATCGGTACCGGGCCATACAAGTTTGGCGACTGGAAGCGTGGTGAATATATCACGCTCGATGCATTTGAAGGCTATGTTTCCCCGGTGGGCGACAAGGCAGACGGATATGTCGGTTCGAAGCGCCCGCTGGTCAAGGAAATCAAATTCCTTGTCGTTCCTGATCCGGCAACAGTGAAGGCTGGCCTTTTATCCGGTGCGCTTGATGTTGCATCTGTTCTGAGCACCGATATTCCGGAGTTTTCAGCCAATCCAAACTTTACGGTAACAACGGGGGCGGAAGCCTCCAAGCACACCTTTCTGATGCAGACCAAGGATTCATTGCTTTCCAAAGTGGAAATGCGGCAGGCTATTGCTGCAGCACTGGATCTACCAACACTGGTCGCGCAGGCGACAAACGGGACGGGCCGCCCCAATAATTCTGCCATTTTCCCGGGGTCGCGCTACTACAGTGATACCCAGAAGGAAGCTTTCGCTGTTGATCCTGCGAAGGTAGCGGACCTGCTCGCCAAAGCCGGATACAAGGGTGAAGAGATTACCATCATTGCCAACAAACGCCCAACGGCGCCGAGTTTTGATGCTGCTGTGGTCGCGCAGGCAATGCTTCAGGCCGTGGGAATTAACGCACGGATTGAGGTCCTGGATTGGTCAACCCAGCTCGACAGGTACAATTCCGGCAAATATCAGATGATGTCCTTCTCCTATTCAGCGCGGCTTGATCCGGCTTTGAGCTTCGAACAATTCTCGGGGCCCAAAGAGAAGCAGCCACGCAAGGTTTGGGACAATCCCGAGGCTTTGGAGCTTATTGCCAAAGCCATGGAGATTTCAGATCAAACACAACGGCAAGGCATATTCGACGAGCTTCACAAAAAGCTCCTGCATGACGTTCCCCTGATTATCTATTGCAATGGCACAGGTGAAACCGTCAGCAGCAAGCGTCTGGAAGGCACACCGGTCTGGCAGGCAAAGCTTCGCCTTTGGGAACTTGGTGTGAAGCAGCAATAGCTGTCCTCTGACAGGACTGGGAGATCAGCATGCTGAAATTTGCGCTCACCCGCATTGGCACAGCTATCCCGACATTGCTCATTGTCGCAGTGTCCGTATTCTTTCTCATTCGCCTCATTCCGGGTGACCCAGCTTCGCTGATGCTGGGTGACCTGGCCGATCCCGCCAGCCTTGCAGACTTGCGAGCCCGGCTAGGGCTTGATCAAAGTATTCCGGCGCAGTTCGTAATATGGCTGGGCAACATATTGCACGGCGATTTCGGCCGGTCGATCACCAATCAGCAGGAGGTTCTCCCTCTCATACTGGCGCGGTTGCGCATCAGTGCGGAGATCGTGCTGATTGCCGTGTTCCTGGCGAGTATTGTCGCCGTGCCTGCAGGGATGATTGCAGCCTGGCGGCAGAACAGCATTGTCGACGTGACTCTGGTGGGCGGTGCCACTCTCTTGCTCTCTATCCCGGCGTTCTGGATGGGCCTGCTTCTGCTGTTGTTTTTCGGCCTGAAGCTGGGTTGGCTGCCTATGCTCGGCTATGTCTCCATGACGCAGAACCTTCCACAAGGACTGCTTTATATCGTCCTGCCCGTGGTCACATTGTTTCTGCACGAGATCGGCGTGATCCTGCGCATGGCACGCGCTTCGACGCTGGAGGTCATGCAACTTGATTACATCACGCATGCCCGGGCCAAGGGACTGTCTGAATCCGCGGTTCTCTGGCGACACGCCTTCAAAAATGCCTTCGGTCCGACGTGGACGCTCATTGGCATCGTTCTGGGCAATCTGCTTGGCGGCATTGCGGTGGTTGAAACGGTGTTCACAATCCCCGGCCTCGGGCGGTTGCTTGTCGATGCAATTTTCGCTCGAGACTATCCCGTCATCCAAGGCTGCCTTCTGCTCATTGCAACGGTCTACGTGCTGGTAAACCTCGTTGTTGATCTGCTCTATCCCATATTTGATCCGAGAGTGACCGCCGAATGAGAAATCTCGCTCCCAACACGCTGATAGGCAGCGCTCTTGTCGGAACACTTCTGGCCGGGGCATTTATGGGCGCGGTCTGGACTCCATACGACCCGCTTGGCCTTAATTTCAAACTCAAACTTGCCGGGCCAAGCGCTGCGCACTGGCTGGGAACAGACGAATTCGGCCGTGATGTGCTCAGCCGGTTGCTCGCCGGTGCTGCGACCAGTTTCTGGATAAGCCTGTTGACCGTTGTTCTAGCGGTGGCTGCAGGCACCCTGATCGGCATATTGACGGGTTATTTCCGGGGCTGGGTCGATCGTATCGTCATGACATTCAATGATGCGCTGTTGGCATTTCCCGGAATCCTGCTGGCACTCGGACTGCTCGCTGTTGTCGGGGCCAACAAATACGGCATCATTCTGGCTCTTGGATTGGCCTATACACCGACGGTCGTTCGGATTGTTCGCGGCAACGTCCTGTCGTTGCGGGAACGTGAATTTATCGAAGCGTCCCGCGTCATGGGTAATTCGAACGCCTACACGATGTTTCGCCACATTCTGCCCAATTGTATCGCACCGCTTACAGTTCTTGCCACGTCCATGTTCGGCTGGGTACTGCTTGCCGAAAGCGCGTTGAGCTTTCTTGGTCTTGGTGTGCCTCCGCCCGCACCGACGTGGGGCAATATGCTCGCGAGCGGCCGTCCATTCATATCCCAAGCCGTTTGGCTGGCCATATTTCCCGGTCTCTGCATCTCGCTGACTCTGCTCGGAATTAACCTCCTTGGCGATGCACTGCGTGACAAACTCGATCCACGAATGAGGGGCTGACGATGCAGGAGAAATCACCACTGCTCGATGTGCGCGGCCTTTCCCTGGAGGTGGCACGGACAGGTATCAAAATACTGAAGAACATCAGCTTCGATGTGAAAGCGGGTGAGATCGTTGGGATCGTCGGCGAGTCCGGTTCCGGAAAGTCCATGGCGGCACGTGCAATCATTGCCCTTAATCCGTCGGCTGTGCAACGCACCACCGGAACAATAAGTTTCGAAGGCCGGGATATCGGCACCATGCACAAGCGCGATCTGCAGGCGTTACGGGGTGCCCGGGTTGGCATGGTTTTTCAGGAGCCGATGACCTCTCTTAACCCATCAATGAGGATAGGCCGTCAATTGGAAGAAGGGCTGCGGCTTCACCGGCGGCTGACAAGCCGGGAGCGTCACAGGCTGATTGTCGAGATGCTTGCCCGCGTTGGCTTGAACGATCCGCAAACGGCGCTCGCAGCCATGCCGCATCATTTCTCCGGTGGCATGCGCCAACGCATCATGCTGGCAGCAGTGATGCTGCTGAAACCGGCACTGCTGATCGCCGACGAGCCAACCACGGCATTGGACGCAGTGGTTCAGCGCGACGTACTCGAACTGATGGTTGACCTGACGCGTGAGAACAACACGGCCGTTCTGATGATCAGCCATGATTTGGCGATGGTTGCAAAATATTCAGATCGTGTCGTGGTCATGTCGCAAGGCGAAATCGTCGAGCAGGGGGATACCAGGAACCTGCTGCGTGCGCCGCAACATCCCTATACGCGCAAGCTTCTTTCCGCCTTGCCGCACCGCGTGCCTGCGCGGGCTGTGGAGGTTTCTCCCATTGCAAGGATAAATGTCGACGGTCTTGTCGTCGACTTCGCGGCGCGTCGAAGTCTTCTGCGTAAGGGGCAGCCCAAGCGTGCCTTGAATGGTGTCAGCCTGAGCGTCATGCCGGGCGAGGTTGTGGCGGTGGTCGGCGGCTCCGGTTCCGGCAAGACGACGTTAGGGCGTACAATTGCCGGGCTTATCAAGCCAACCGACGGTAAAATCCTTTTCAACGGCAAGCCCATCCAAATATCGGCCACCGATTACGTTGATTACCGGCTGAATTGCCAGATGGTTTTTCAGGATCCCTACTCGTCGCTCGATCCACGCATGACAATCGGGAGTCTGGTTGGGGAGGCACTGCGTCATTCGACGGAACTGACGAACAAAGAGAAAAACATGCGTGTCGCGGATGTTCTCGATGAAGTTGGGCTGTCCCCGGAATTTGCGTCCCGTTTCCCGCACCAGCTTTCGGGCGGACAGCGCCAGCGCGTCGCTATTGCCCGAGCAGTTGTAAGGCGGCCGCAATTCGTAATCGCCGATGAACCGGTTTCGGCGCTGGATGTCACGGTTCGTGCACAGGTGCTCAAGCTTTTTGCGGAACTGCAGAGAAAGCATGGTTTCTCATGTCTGTTCATCAGCCATGATCTGGCTGTTGTCGAGCAAATCGCCGATAGAGTTATTGTGATGAACCATGGCGTCATCGTTGAAGAAGGCCGTCGTGACGCAATCTTCGACAGCCCTCAGCATGAGTACACCCGCAAACTGCTTCAGGCCATTCCGGCGCTCTTTGGGACAGAAAATGGCGGTGTGGAGCTGGGATGGCGTTTTGACGACGCTGGCAGGAAAACAGTCAATGGTCGGCCCTGACAGGCGCTCTGATTGTCGGTGCTAACCGCCGGACAATTTTCCCGCGTTTTTGGCCCTGTAACGGATGCGCAATCGGCCACGCGGCTTCTCAGCACGAGATGAAATGGCGGCCGCCGTCTCTGCGAGCTCCGTCAACAGCGCGGCTGTTCGCTCAAATAGGGCGCGTCCTTCCTCGGTAAGCTTCAGGTTGCGAGCTGAAGGCAGCACGGTCCCGGGCGTCGGCCACGCTCTGGACCGAAGAAGCGCCGAGAGTAGTTTCCCAACGGCGGGAGTTGGTCCATAAACCGCCATCATCCTCGGCTGCTGCGACAAATGCAAGCTGGTTCCATAAATCCCGTTGCGGGATTTTCGGTTGTAACCGCCGGAGGGTATGAGCATCGAGCCACCGTGCGGTGCTGCTTAGGATAGTTACAATCCCGAGATGGTAAAACCGTTGCCGCGGTAGTTGCCGACACGGCAAATACCGTCAATATTCAACTATTGTCGAGATTACGATTATCTGTTCTCAAAATAATGGGTGCTGGGGCTATGGCCTAGCGTGGAGCATGTCATGCCCTCTATGTTTTGTTTACAGGGGCACCACTTAAGAATGCAATCGCGGAATCGCCACGATGACCAAGAGGAAAGCAATCGAGGCTGCGATTATCACCCCTACGCTGCAAGCGGCTGCGCCAGCAATGACTTTGAGGTTTTGATATCCCGGGATGATACCCAGCGCAACAATGAGGGTGCAGACGGTGGGCGCGAGAATAATCCAGGGCTTGTATTGAAAATTTCCGATCCCCTCCAAAAGTGTAAAAACTGAAGGGGCAAAGACTTGTGTCATCAAAGTCAGCGGCAAAACCAATAGCCAGATGATCAGGGCGATGAATGCTCCGTCTCTGAATGTCTTTGTGTGTGGGATGGTTGAATTTCGCATATCGTTTTAACCTTGGTCTCCTCAACCCCGCATTCTCTCTAAAGGCTCAATTCGCAGTGGAGGGGTTTGTCGGGTGCGCCAGATACTTATCCGCTTGGTCCTGCGTAACCCACAAGCATCAGGAAGGGTATGAGGAGAGCCAATTGAATAGCACGTTTGGTGGATCTGAAAGGAGCCAGCCAAGCATTGGATCGGTGGTTCTGCTTCTGTCTGTCGGGGTCATCAAGTTTCACCAGGAGTTCAGGATAGGCCAAGGCCGTTAGATCTGCCCCTTCATAGTCGCCACGACTGTTTACCGGATATTGCTGCCCGGAAAGCCTTGCGCTCCATGTCATATAAAGAGGCGGGTCGATATCGCCGACAACATTGCCATTTGACGGGGAAAACCCGTAGGTAGTCAACCGTGAACGCGTCTGATCGCTCAAGATGGTTTTGGTTTCGGACAGACTTGGATCATACCCTCCATACATCACCTCAATGTCAATCGTTGCCGCCCCATCTTTGGTGAGATCGATTGGGCTGACAATAAATCGGCTTGGGTTGCCCAGCGCCCGATCAGCGTCGTGTGTCTCGTTTTGCAGGTCAATTGCGCCATTAAGCTGATTGTCAGGCAATATGAATTCATAATCGTGTTGGCCCGTCCTCAACAGTAATCGATCGCCACTTGCATTCAGCCTGATGGTTGAAAGAGGTTCGCTTGTCTGCTCCGGGGTTTCTGGAAAGTCTGTTTCATCGGGGACAAGCAAAGACGCTGTCACAAAAGCCAGACCAACAACTGCGACAATCCAAATGCATGATTTCAGCATGATGCCATTCTATCGGGAGACTTTGGACCAGTATCAATCTTTGCCATTCAAGTTCAAAACTTTGCTATCACGATGAATGCGTTGCCACCATCAGGAACGTGCTCTGTCACTTTCGAATGGAATATCCGGCTATCAACACTCCCACTCCCAGAACGACAAAAAGTAAGCATCCATACGGGAAGTACGCAATGACGAATTCAGAAAGTGGATGGGATCCATAAGGTCCGCCTGAAACTGAGGCAACCATGAGAACAACCTCGAACAGCCACCAAAGTCCCATGATTGTTGCTACGGCAAGACAACTCCACCCGGCACTTATCATTCTCAACATTTCTCGTGATTATTTTGCATGAGCCGGAGAGGCGTTGCCACGTTGTAATTGCATTGAAGAACGTGGCATTGAAACAATGTAGTAGTTGAACATGCAACCTGATTCACCAAGCAATTAACCAGTGGAAACATCATGCGGAAATTTCTGGGTATCATCGTTATTGCGGCACTTGTCGGGATCGCGGCCGTTTATTTTATGTACGGGCCAAGCTTCCTCATGGGAGGCCCAAAGACCAGTGATATCGTCAATGTGTCCCGTTCCACCATGGTTGCAACAGCGACCAGTCCTTCTGAGGCTGACCTCGCCAGGAGTGCGGATATTTCGCCCAAAGGCCTCTGTAATCATGTTGGAGAGGGCTATGCCTGCATCGTTAATGTCAGGATCAATGGTGCCGCGCCAACCAGCCTTGTTACCGTTCTTAAGAAAGGATCAGACGGCACATGGATCTCGGCTAATTAGGGTAGGGCATTGGGCGGTATTTTTCCAAGCCCGCGTTGCTCGCCAAACGAAAGGGCGCGAGTGATTGTTCGACAAAACCAGATGCCGCGTATGCCGGATCCATGCCCTTCAGTTCAAAAGTCATCTCGACGGCCGTATTGCCTTGTCAGGGTCAAAAAGATTTTTGATTTGAACGGTCGCTCCTACCGCCGGATTATTGTGACCTTGGCGCTGGGCTTGGGTCTGTCAGGGCTGGTTGAACAAGCTCAGGCACAATTTGGCCCAACAGGCGTTAGCGGTCTGCCCGCCTTACTTGTGTTTGGACCGTGGTTCATTCTTCTCGTGGTATTGCTCGGCGCTTGGTGCTTGTTTCCTGCCGGGAGACCACGCCTTTGCACGGCGGTGCGACGTGCCATTATCGTTTATGCAATCATTGAAATCGTGCCGATTTCAGTATGTCGGGTCTTAAAGTCGTATTTGATGTTGGACAACAGGCAGGTCCGGTGTTTTGGGCCCTGTCGATGATGGGTATTATCTTTTCCGGACTTGTGCTTGTGTTATTCATACTGGTGGCGCTGACCCTCGATTGGGTTGCTTATCTTTGGCGCGGGGGGGAAATTGCGGGACTGGTCCAGCGACCATCAACCTTTATCAGGACCCGTAATACCGGAGCGGTCATTTCTCAGTCAAACTTAATATCAATGCAGGAACACCGATTTGAAACCTGAGATAGCGCCTGTCATAAGTGCTGTATTGTCGTTGATGATGGTGGGCTTTGCCATTGCGGCAATTGCAAGCTGGAAGGGCAAAAGGCCTCTATCCTGGTTCTTCTTTGGCATTATATTTTTCGTGCTGGCTTTGCCCGTAGCGCTCTTTGCACACAGGGAAGGAGACAATCGTCGCGTGATGACCTCTTGTCTGATAGCTATGGCATTCCTGTGTCTGTCGCTGTCTGTATTGATAGAAATTGGCCTGAGATGAACACCAAAGTCTCTTTCTTTCCAATGGGCGGAATATCATCTGGAGGGATTGGAAACTTCTGTTCGAGGCAGCGTAGTACGGAATTTACATGTCCGCCCAGATGGCCCCACAAAGGATTGAAATGAAATACTACAACAGGATTAGCCTCGCCATCAGCGTGCTCGTTTTGTCGGCCTGGCTTTACTTCTGTTTGAGTTACTCGCCTCGGCATGGCGGTGATGGGATGGGACCGGATCCGCGTGGTCTGATATTGGTCTTATCGGCCTGGTTGGTGGGAGCCATCATGCTGCATTCAAGTATTCTGTCCATGGTATTGGCAGCGTCGAAAGAGCCGGCCAATTTTGTGCACAGACGAGAATACAGAATCTGCGTCTGGATCAATATCGTTTCATGGATCCCCTTTCTGCTCATCATGTACGCGATGGCAGGTTGAACACTCAGTTTGGCGGTTCAAACGAAATTCAAGTAGCGACTTTTTGTACATACCCTCACGCTTCTCTTGTCGGAGTTACAATGCGGCAAATTCTTATCATGTTGGGTTCTTTTGCAATGGTGAGCCTTTCCGTCAACGCATGGGCTGATCCTGGCTATGACGCGTATATGAATGAGGATTATGCCACCGCCCTGAAACACTGGAGGCCGCAGGCAGAACGTGGTGACGCGTATTCGCAGTTCAGTATTGGCGTAATGTACAGCAATGGCGAGGGTGTCACTCAAGATGATGCAAAAGCGATTTACTGGTATCGCAAGGCTGCCGAAAATGGCGAGATGGAAGCCCAGCTTGTCCTTGGAGATATCTATCGGGACGGGAGCGGCGTTAAACAGGACAAGAAAGAAGCTGCGAAATGGTATCGCGAGGCGGCCAAGCTTGGGCATGCCGGTGCGAAGTACCAACTCAATCAGTTAAGTTCTGATCCATGCATTCAACTGAGCCCGAACGACAATTACGTCAAAGGTTTTAAATCCACCATTTTTGCCAATATCGTCACAGGAAAAGACGTCAAAAAGGCAAAAGCCATGCTGGCCTGCGGTGCTTCCCTGAATGCAGTCGATGGCGAGGGTTATTATCCAATACACCTTGCAGCCACTCGAAGCACACGGGATATGATCGAGCTTCTGCTTGTCAGTGGTGCCAAGGTGAATGAGCGCAGTACGATAACGGGAGAATCCCCGCTTCACCTTGCAGTCATCTATAACAAGGACCCTGCGGTAATCAGGACCTTGCTCGAACACGGAGCAGACCGGAACCAGATCAACAATGCGGGAAAAACGCCAATACAGAGTACTGAGAATCCCGCAACAATTGAATTGCTGAAATAGCCGCTCGCTGACCGCAAAATATGTAGCGTGGGTTCAAAAGAATGGAGACTGAAGGATGATTGCGCGCTTATCCGTCGCTGGAGGGTTGCTGATCCTGACCACGGTATTGGCTCAAGCCGAAAAAGAGTATGATCCCAATGCCGTGAATGTCGTTGATGCGATCAACTGCAAACTCGATGCGCGCCAGTATATGGGTTTTTCTGTAACGTTGAGTGCCGGGGATGGCGGTTTCAAAAAAAGGCGCTGGAAGAAACAGGAATCAGGCAACTTGTTCCTCTCGCAATATAGGCTTCCTTCACCGATTGAGGTTGCCGGCTATAAAACCAATAAAATTGTGTTCAGTGCCAACGCTGTGCTTGCAGTGCTTGATGTTGCCGATCCGAGTAAATTGGCGCTACAGGAAAAGATTCAGAATAGTTTTCCTGGATCAGATAAGTTTCTTGGCGAGCGCGAGCTGATAAACAAGGTCGAAAAGGACCAGGATACAGGCTGGACTGTCACCACACGGATCACGCGGAATATATCCACTGTCAGCAGTCACCCCGGCAAAACGCTAGTCGGCTGTTCCTACGATGTGAATGTAAAATTGCCGGGTGAAGAATAGCCTTCTCCCACACTACGATCTGGTGCCAAAACCGTGTCGATTATGTTTGAAGATCAAACTTACAGTTCAGACAAATTGTGCTTAAGCTGTCGTAAGTAGCTCCGTCGGCATCATTTGGGTCGGAAGAGACCCAAGTGAGTGGATCCTTGCCACAGCGGGGGCAGCTAAATGCAGAGATATGCTTGATCTGAATGGCTAGCAATCCAGCCGCCACCCCGAACCCAAGACCAAATATCACCACAAACGGTAAGTTCTGGCCTGCTGCGGATAGGGATGCCCCCACAAACGAGCAAAACAAAATGAGCGAATATCGTTTTGCGCGGTAACGGCACCTGTTATATTCGGCAAGCGTCATGTCCAAAGTCCGGCACTGTTTTTCCCATCGTCAGCTAGCTTCCAATTGTTGTGAAGAAGCCGTCATTTTCATAAGTGACGTTAATAACGGAATAGCCGGATGTGAAGTCGCATTCGGCCGCTTGTTCAGTTGTGTAGGGAATAATTTGGCCGACTGGAAAGCTGCCCGTCTGGACATAAAAGACCGCCTCCGGAGCGCAGTAAAGCTGGCTATTGGGAACGGGTGTGATGAAGCTCGACAATGTTATGCTGCCATCCTGATTGATAGCAGCACACCCGCAATAAAGTTCTGCCGCAGTTGAGGCAGCATAGGTCGGTATTTCCACTCCGAAATGTCCTGCGTTGAGGTTGGTCTGATAATGGGGGGCAGACAATCCCAGGGGAGATGTTGTCATCACTGAATAATTGTCGACGGTTTGGGTTGGCGTCGTCGTGGTCAATTCGATTGGTTGTATAGCGGCCGTTACCCCGGTCGTGTCTGCCGCTGCTGTCAAAAAGATGTTGGCATCCAACATTGTCGCCGTTGACAAAGCGGTATTGCTTTTCGCGCCGACATAAATCTGCTCATCAAAACCGAACTCCAACTGCGCTCCGGAACTGCTGTTGGGAGCAAGAAGTCCGCAGGCGAGACTACTGGCAAGGACATTGGGCGAAATTCCCGAATTGGTGAATGTCGCTTGCTTTTGAAAAGCATAGAACGACATGTTCCGCGCGGACATGTTTTTGATGATGATGTGGTATTGATAGCTCACGATTTTTGCTCTTGTCGCCGCCTGATTAATTCAAGGCACTCACCTGAATTCTTGTAGATATGTGTGCTGTAAAACAAACGCTTCTATCCGCAGACATACGCGGATGGTCTACGGCACGGCGCTCCAAAAATCGTGTGAGCAGGCCGGGCGGTGGCCCACTCACACTCATGGGGAACTGAGATCAAAGCTTACTGTATGGTCTCTGTTGCCCATGTCCCATCAGCGTTGAGTGTAACGTTGATGACTGAATGGCCTCCGGTGAAATCACACACAGCTGCCTTAACGCTCGAGGCGCTGAAGTTCATGACCGTGCCAGGAGTGTAGTTGCCTGTCTGGACATAGTATTTCAGGATCGGCTGACAATCAGTATTGTTGCTGGGATTGGCCACGACAAAGTTGGACAAGGCAATGCCGCCATTCACTTCAACAGCCGAACCAACATTGAAGATGGCGGGCGGCGCGTAGACCGGCGTCGTGATCCGAAATGCCCCAGGCTGAACACCTGTTCCAGCTGTCGGCTGGCTCAGACCCAACGGGCTCGCAGACGCGGTGGTCCAATCGTTTGCGGTGCCCGATGCAGGTGCCAGATCTATCGCACGGCTGGCCGAAGCATAGCCTGACGATTGCCCAACCTGCGGAGTGCTGTGTGCCTGTTGAATGCCGGCAAAATACTGCATGTTCACCTGGAATGTCAGGGTTGAACCCGTATCATTAAAATTTCCGAGGCTTTGAGCAAAAAGGCTGTTGCTATAGACAACTGGCCCACCCGCGTAGAGGGCTGGCTGCTGGAAAAAGTAAAACCCTTGAGTAGCGGACTCAAGATTCTTGACGTTGATCGTCAGTAACGTAGACATGGATAGTCCTCCTAGATTTGATCTTCCGCAGCAACGGCCAATCAATATTGTTGAGCGTTGGCAGGTTCAATTGATAGTTGCGTGTTAGTTCTTGAAATTATCAATTGATACAATGCGATCATAAGAAGAAAAACGCACTCTGCCTGTTACCGGTGTAACAACTCTCAGTTGTATTTAACTGCATATTGCCCTCGTGCTTAGTTTAGACGCGTCGTTTCACAAACGTACGTTCTTAGCCGGGGTAAATATGAACGCGGCCATCTACGAAGAGCGAACAAAAGAGCTTCGAGAGCTTGATTTCTTCAAGAAATTGGATGCTGAATCTCTGGATTATATTGTTAGAAACGTGCGGGTTAAGACCTATGCGCGGGGCCAGGTGATCTACCAGCAGGGTGACGCCTGTACTGCGTTTCACGCGCTGCTGTCAGGTGGCGTGAGCGTGTACTTCTGCTCGGCGGAGGGCCGGGAAGTCATTGTCTCTGAATTACAGGTCGGTGATGTGCTTGGAGATGTTGAGCTCGTTTCAAAGTGCGCCAGACAAGCCAATGCTATTGCAGATCAGACCACACGACTTCTGACAATCGAAAAGGTGATCTTCGAGCGCCTGATACATACCCCGATTTTTGCAACTGCACTGATGACGGGAATGTCTAAGCGATTGCATCAGGTGATCGAGTTTGCAGAAGGAATGTCGATTTATTCCTTGGAAACACGGTTGGCGCGATTATTGATGAATATGAGCGAGACGTACGGCAAAACTGTAAGTGATGGAATCCTCATAGATAGAACGATATCTCAAAGCCAGATTGGACACCTGATCAATGCAAGTCGGCCTAAGATAAATGCACAGTTACAAGCATGGAAATATGAAAATCTTATTCGGGTGAAGAATAACCAAATTACGATCTTGAATCGCCGCTCCCTGGAAAATCTCTCGCGCCAGCACGTCTACTCCTCCTAAAAACACGTTGGATCATTTTACGCAGATGTATCTATCGAAAGCCTGATGCCGTTTTTCAATCGGCATCAGGTTAAACATGAATTCTATTTACAACCAGCTTTCACAAAGGCGATGAGCTCCTGTGTTTTGCTTGTAAAAGCCGGACCCAAAAGATGGATGTCAGTGCCGCCTGATACCGTGCTGACTGCAGCAAATCCGCCATCTTGCGGTACGAACCACGCGCCGCCGCTTGATCCATGTAGAAAAGCGTTCGGCCGTACCTCGAAAGCATTTCCGACCTGTTGATCTTTGGTTGAAGTTTGTGCGTACATGAGGTTCCCATTTTCAAGATTGCCGGGATAACCCATTATCGTGACATCAGTAAAAGATGGGCCGATCCCCAGAGTAAAGGCTCCTGCATCAGATGGAGTGGTTGTCCGTAGCACCGCATAATCCAATGCTGCACGCTCGAAAGATGGTTTATCTGTACTGACAGGCTTCCATGCGGCCAATATCGCCACCTGATCGAAGCTGAACGGGGTGCCGCCGCCGTTTTCGTAACCTCGGTAAAATGCGATATTTGTTGCCTGTTTGTCCGCCTTGAACATGCTGTGCGCGGCCGCAATCACAATATTGTTGTCGCCTACAAACTGGGCGCTCGCCTGGAAGTTCTGCCCGCCGCGGGTGAAGAACACCTTTCCCCCAAATTTGTAGGGAGCATCTTGAATGTTGGCTCTTTCAGCATCACCCAGCTTGTCGTTGTCGCCACCCACAAAGTTGTTTGCATCATCTTCTGACAGAGCCTTGTCGCGCCGATCCTTCGTCCAATATTCGGCAGAAGCTGCAGCTGTTGTCTTGCTGGGCTGCCAACAGGAAAAATCATCATTGGCCTGTGCTTCCATGATGGGAAACAGACTGGCAGATGCAATTGCAAATGCTGTCCGAAGAAACTGTATACGGTTCATGGCACATCTCCTTGAGAGTTAACTCACAGGGCAATTGTTCGAGTTGGTTGTCACTTACCCGGCGAGGCGTCGCCGTGCGACGCCATGGCACCGTATTTCATGTATGGCGCCGTATTCTGTTTCCAATGGAACAGAGCTAAGTCAGGAGAAACCGAGAACAGGAATACAGGTGGTCCCAGACACTCTCACGGCCTGACGTCCTCGATGTAGATTTGGGTTTCCTGTTGCCCCAGGCTTATTCGATCAAGGTAGTGCGGTTTAGCAATTCGGGTTTTTTACGGGGCCAATGCTCTCCCTCAGGGTGAGCCTGCTAGGGCGGTGACAAGCTTTAGTCTCAGTTTCGAAATGATAGCAATGACGCCAGCCACGACTGGACCGTTTCGCATAGACTGAGCCACCGCAGTCGCCGCAACGCAGAAGGGCCGTCCCGGCCCGTCGCGACCGAATTGATGATGCTTTCAATTCACTCCATTCGGTATCGGAAAGGGAATACAAGTAGTGCTGTGTCGCGGCCGTTCAAGCCGAAATATGAGATGGCAGAAAGTAGCCAAGCAGTGTGCCGGCCATGATGATGACAAACACCAAGGTTGCTATCAGGCTGAAACGATAATCGCGTTCACGGATGAAGATCACGATGATCAAAACCAACTGCGAGACCGGAAGCAGGACAAAGAGTGCGATGCCGATGGTCATCAATGCCATGCCCCACGGGTGTTGGGGATGTTGTATGGATTCCCAGTACGCGAGGGAAAGCCCCTGCGATCACCAGAGATGCGATCCACATGCCTTAGTGAAGAAGGGTTGCCAAGTGTTCAATCGCTGCACTCCCTAGGAATTAGACCATTCAGAACGGCGCTCCACGCTCATTCACGTTGATATATTGGCAAGGAGAAGCTCAATCACCTCTCGCGTGCTCGAGGCGGCGGGAGATTGGGCAGGTGCCCCCATATGTAATAGATGGGCAAGTACTGCTTCAGACGGGGGATTTCGCATTGCAATACGATGCAGGTAAAGTGAGCGACAAATGAGAAAACTCTTTTACACAGCGGTTGTGGTTGCTTTGGGCCTCACCTTTTTTGTTCAGGCCGATATCTACCTTTCGAAAAAACGGAAAGACGCTCTCCTGAAGGCGCAACTTACGGTTTACGTCGCTCCACCGTTGCTCAACGATGGTGGTACCGTGATTGTTGTTGCAAACCCGATCACGCTGGAAAAGTGGAAAGCGTTGCCCAAAGGCGAAAACGCCGCTGACTCGGACCTTCAAAATGGAAAACACAAAGATTTGAAACACGACGACAGATTGTTTGGCGTCGTAGCTTCGACCAAAGTCAGCATCATTGAGTTTGTCTATCCGGAGGGTGGCACCTTTGCTTTCAATCTCGTGGCAATGGATAAACCAGGCAAAGAAAAAACACTCCTCAACACCCGGGAAGTTGAAATAGGGTCTGGCGGATATACGATCTGGCGTACCGGTGAAACTGTTTTATGGGATTATGTTTCAAATGTGCATGTTTACGGTCCGACAGTATCTGAAGGCGATAGCCGTGGCGTAGCCGTATATTCGTCTGAGATAATGAATTTGCATCCTCAAAAAATAATCTATGAAGGCGCTGTTCTTTATTCTCCAACGAACGGGCAGGTGGATGCGGCTGTGGTTACGGCCGAGGAGCAAAAGTGATCTCGTTGTGACCGTTGCAGATGGACGCCCAAAAATGATCACTGCTTCTGTCTATCGATCGGCCAAGTGCCGGGTTCATCGATATCCACCTCCCGGGAATTTAATCGGCGCACCCGATATGCTGAGCCTGCAGTTAATCTGGAAGGTCCATCTGGATCAGAGCGAACAGATACCAGAACCAGATGGCAAGTATAAGCACGCCCAGAAAGACAAGAGGATATCGCAGTCTTTTGCCATACGTCATGGCCATCCATGCGGAAATCAATGCAGCGATTGGCAGCAGAAACAAAATCGGCATTTAACAACGGCTCCAGTTGGGTGCGGGCAGGTGGTGTATGTATCGGTCCTCATAACTAGTTGCCACCATGATGCTCCCTTTTTTAAAGAGCCATAGCGCCATTCCAGACGCTGAAATCCATTGCCAATTCGTCGTTATGCTTCTCGACACAGCGCTTGCCCGTCACAAAAATTGTATAGTGTGGTTGGATACCCATAAATAGTTTGGAATTGTCCATTTCCCAATTCATCAGACAAAGTCATGGCGTCATAGACCTCCCGGCCAGAGGGACCGGCATATCGTCGCAATTGACAGGGATGGCCGGATGAAGTGGCAGGTCTCCAACGGCTACGGCAAAAGCTCGCTTGTCGAGATGGCAATCGGTCGATACAAGCCATCCTCGGGCGGCGTCTGCGGGCGAGGTCGCTGCATGGTTCTGGGAGTTTTCAGATTTAAAACTGGTCGTCACAGGCTTAATTTGCGGCAGAGAACATGTCCCTGCAGGCACCAATCAAACAGCACCCAAGCGGCACTTTCAAAGGAAAAAATCTAGGGAGAGGCCACGAGTGCTGCTCGCGGCAAGCGCGATGCGAAGGTTGCCCGTGTGATCGCCACGTTTGTTCCCTCGGGACTGCTGTCCACGTTCATCTGAGCGTCAAGCTGTTTGACCAAAGCTTGCACGATAGCCGTCCCTAGCCCGCCTACGCTTGTCGCTTCAGTAATTGTATTCTTGCCAATGCCATTGTCGGAGACGCTGAGTTTCCAATCGTCCGTGTCGATCTCGTAGGCAACCGTAATGGCATCGCCATCCTTGGTTGTTGGAAACGCATATTTGATCGCATTGATAACAAGTTCAGTCACGATCAAACCAAGGCTGACAGCCTTGTCGGAGCCGATCCAAGCGTTGTCAGATACCGACCGAACGATAATTGGTCGTGTCTCGCCGATCATGGATGATGCGAGGCTCTCGCACAGCTTCGACAAGTATGAGCCGACTTCGATCTGGTCGATACCGTTGGATGTGTGCAAATGGCGTTGGACCTCGGCTACAGACATGACGCGTTGATGTGCATCCTGCAGGTGCAGCCGGGTTTCCTCCGACGTGACGGCGCGCGCCTTGAGCAGCAATATGCTCGCGATTATCTGCAGGCTGTTGGCGACACGATGCTGCATCTCCTGAAGCAGCATATCCTTTTGCCGCAAGAGCTCTTCGGTCTGTTGGAGAAGATGCTCTTTCTCCCGTTCTATGACGCGGCGATCAGTAACATCGGTGAAGGCAAGGAGGATGGTCGAAATGCTGCTGTCATCGTAAAGCACTTTGCGGGCATTAAGCAGCATGGTTCGCTTGCCGATATTTGGGAAATCATGCTCTACCTCAAAACCGTCCATGGCTGTTTTCTCAGGGATGATGGTTTCCAGAAGAATGCGCAGGGCAGGGATGTCCCATTGCCCATCACCGAGTGAATACAGCAATTTTCCGTGCGTGTGTTCGGGATCAACCTTGAATGCAGCGTAAAACGAGCGGCTGACAGCGAGGACGTGAAAGCGATCATCGAGAACGACGAACGGCTCAGGAATCGTATTAACGATTGCCTGGGCGAGTTTCTGCGCGTCTTCGATATTCTGAAGAGTGATCATGAAATAAGGTTGGCCCGATCTGGACGAAATAGGGCAGATCGATTGCTCTGCCTCTATGATCCTCAGCAACGATAGACCGTTCATCCCCCCATGTCGCGAAAGTATTTAGGAATGATCGTCAATTTACCGGAGTACGGTCATCTTCTGTCTTTTAGCATCAGCACCATGAAGTAGGGACCACCGGCAAAGGCGGCCAAAAGTCCTGCCGGTATTTGCCAGGGGAAGATCAGTGTACGGCCCATCCAGTCGGCGCTGACCAGAATGAGCCCGCCGATAACGGCAGACGCGAAAAGCTGCGGAATTGCCCGCTGGAATCCCAGAAAGCGCGCAAGATGGGGCGCCATCAATCCGACAAAACTGAGCGGACCAATCAGCAGGGTTGCTATTCCGGCCGGTATAGCTGCCAGAAGCATCAGAATCACATGGGCGAGCGGCAAATTCACGCCAAGCGCGCGCGCGCTTGAACCGCCGAGGGGCAGAATGTCGAGCCATCGTGCCGTGAGCGGAATGATGGCAAGCAGGAGCACTGCAGTAATAATCGCAACGACCGCATCCATCGGACTGGCGTGATAGGTAGAGCCGGACATCCAGGCTAGCAGAAAGTCGATCCTCTGATCGCCGCCGGCTATGAAGACAGCGGCAATGGATGAAGAAATTGTTGCGATGCAAACGCCCGCCAGCAATTGCCGGTCGGCGGAAAACCGTTTTTGCCGTCCGAAGAAAAGCAGCATGAAAAGTGTTGCTAGGGCGCCGGCAGCGGCGGCAGTAAACGTCAATGAACGATTGACGCCACTGGTGAGGAGCATCACCGCAAGAACCCCGACCGTGGCTCCGCCAGATACTCCAAGCACTTCGGGGGCCGCCATTGCGTTTCCGGTCATGCGTTGCATCAATGTACCCGCAAGTGCAAGCATCATACCGGTACCCAGTGCGGTCAAAGTCCGTGGACCGCGCAGATCAAGCAGGTTTGAAACGTCCGAAGGTTGAAGCCAATACCAGCCGCCCGCGCTTCTGCCGAACATAAAGACAACAACCAGCACAAGGATCAATAGCCCAAGCATCATACCCAATCGCAACCTTGTATTTACTGTTCGGACTGACACGTGGGAGGGACGTGCGGTGATTGCGGCGGGGCGCAATTTAATCAGCAACAGCAACAACAGCGGGGCACCGAAGAGTGCCGTTGCAGTGCCAGTCGGAACTTCGGAAGGAAAGGGGGCCATCTGGACCAGGCGATCAGTCAGCCACAGGAGGGATGCTCCGGCCAAAGGTGCCCACGTTAACCGTTGGCGTAGTGTTCGCGCACCACACATGCGCACCACTGCCGGAGCAGCGAGAGCGATAAAACTGATGACGCCGACTGATGCGACAACCATGGTGCTGAGAACGACTGCAATAAACATGCTGGACAGTCTGACAAGCGTTGGCCGTGAGCCAAGGCTTTGCGTGCTTTCATCGTCGAGCTCCAGCAGCAAGAGCGGCCGCAAGAGCGCAAAAGATGCTAAAAGACCACCAACAACCCAAGGCAGAAGCTTGAAAATGGCGTCACCGCCGTTCTGTACCAGAGAACCGCTCTGCCAGATGAACAGTTCTTCCGAGTATTCCCGATTAAGCGCCATCAAAAGCGAGCTCGCCGAGCTGCATGTCAGGCTGATGATCAATCCGGCTATGATCATTGTAACGGGCGAAAACGATCGCCCTTTGGCAAGCATGAAGACAATCGCCGTTGTGACAGTTCCGCCGGCCAGTGCGACCCATTCTCTTCCGGTCTCAAGCATCCATGGCGCGTATAGTGTTGCGATGACAATGGCGAGACTTGCACCTGCATTGGTGCCAACAGTTGTCGGCTCCGCAAGCGGATTGCGCAGAACCTGCTGAAGGATCGTCCCGGTCAGACCGAGCGCGGCACCGACCAAAGGCGCGATGAAGAGGCGGGGTAACGCAGAGTAGCGAAAGATGAGCTGATTTGGATCGGTCAAATCTGTTGCGCGGAAAGACTGCCACCACTGATCAGAGGGCAGCAGATGGTTCAATGCGACATAGGAGAGTATGGCAGCAAGCAGCGCCGGCAAGAGAACCAGCAGAGCAAGATTGCGGTTGCGCGAACTTGCGGGATGAGCGGATGAATGCGGCAAGCGGATCATGTCATTGCCAACAGGCTCGCAAAGCGTTCAGCTGCGGCCAGGCCGCCAAAGGGCCAAACTGCCGGAATGGTGATCACCTTGCCGTTTCTGACACAAGGCAGGTTATTCCAAAGCGTGCTTTGATCGATCCGGATCTTCACGTGTTTGGGGATGGGATCAAGCGAGATCAGTGTTGCATCGCCAATGGAGACCAGTTCCTCAATACCAACGGAAGAGAAGCCCCATGTGTTGGTTTCCTTTGTCCAGGCATTGGTGAGGCCAAGCTTGCTCAGTATGTCTTGAAAGAGGCTTCCTGCACCGTAAACACGTACATGCCTGTCGTCGAACATACTGACAATGCAGAGCGGCCGTGTTGCCCGGTTACCCATCTGCTCCCGAACATGTGCCACGGTGTTCTCGACACGAAAGACGAGGGCTTCTGCCTCGGCGGATCGTCCGAGTATGGCTCCCAGCCGTCGGGTTTCCTTCTGGGCCTGAGCATAGGGAGCCATCGTTCCGTCATAGAATGGTACATTGAATGTGGGCGCGAACCGCTTGAAGTCGCTTTCCTCCAGACCGTAGCCATAGGCTCCGGTAATGAGATGCGGTTGCAGATCGCGTAGCATTTCAAGGTTGGGTTCACTGCGCGATCCCAGGTCGAGAATTGATGAGGCAAGGTCCGGCGCAACGACCCAATCCTCATATCCCCTGAGATCACAAAGGCAAAGCGGCACCAAACCGAGAGAGATTGCCATCTCGGCGGATGTCCATTCGAGACAGGCAATACGTTCCGGTGTGCCGGTCTGAGCTCGAGAAGCATTGCCCGCCAGCCAGGCAAATGCCATGCCGCCAAGGCAGACGCGCCGTGTGATCCCCGCGGATATGCCTCTTGCACTCACGGATCTGATTACCAGTGATACTTCATGGAACCCGTCAGCTTCCGTCCTTCGCCATAGAAACATCCGTAACTTTCATTGAAACAGGAGGCGACATACTTCTTGTCGAACAGGTTGCTTGCATTCAGCTGGAACTGCAGGTCTTTCCAGTTGTAGCTGATGGCAGCATCGAACAGCGTGACGGCGGGAACCTTGAACGTGTTGGCGTCATTTCCGAATGTCGCGCCGACATAACGTACGCCAGCACCAAGTCCGAGGCCTTCCAATACACCGTTCTGAACCTTGTAGTCCGCCCACAGTGAAGCGCTGTGGGTGGGAACACCAAAGGGTGTGTTGCCCTGATTGCTGGTTCCTGTTTCAGCGTCAACCTCTGTCGGGCTGGTAATCTCCGTATCGAGATAGGTGTAGGCGAGCCTGAGATCGAGGCCGGAGCCAAGACTGGCAACGCCTTCGAGCTCTATGCCGCGGGACCGTATTTCGCCCGTCGCCAGAACATCATCGGGACGTCCCACGCCGCCATAACGGGCGACGTTCTGGCGTGTGAGATCGAAGGCAGACAAGGTGATGAATGAATTCCAGCCAGTCGGTTGATACTTGATCCCAATTTCGTATTGTTTTCCCGTCTCCGGAGGGAGCAAGTTGCCATTTGTATCTACGTTGCTCGTCGGTTGGAAAGACTCGGAATAGCTCACATAGGGAGCAAGTCCATTGTCGGCGAGATAGACGAGACCGGCACGTCCGCTGAATGCTTTGTCGTCCCGCTTCAGCGAGGGATGATCGACATTGTAGGGATTGTCGATTGACGCATTGGCCCAATCATAGCGACCACCCAAAGTCAGGTGCCATTTGTCCAGGGTAATCTGGTCCTGAGCGTAGAGCCCTACCTGTTGCAGATGCGTATTTGCATCCTGATAGGGTGTAATATCCGTTACGGGGTTGCCATACACAGGGTGATAGATATTGAGCTGGCCTACGTTTGCACTGGACGCATAGTCACGATAATTGTAGCGGGTATAATCGACACCCATCAGGAACTTATGATCGAGTTTACCGGTGTCGAACTCGGCCAGTGCCTGCGTGTCGACGGTGACACCGTTAAGGCTTGTACCGCCGACATCGGCGTATCGGTTGTAAGTTTCGCCGTCAGGCTCAAGTCCAAAACCAAAAACACCTTCCTCGTCGTGCTTGAACCAGACGTAGCGTGCGTTCTGGCGGATTTTCCACGTCTCGTTGAAACGGTGCTCGAACTCATAGCCAATCGATGCCTGTGTATTGTTGTAGGAGTCGAAGGACGGCTCGCTGACAAAACGACTGGCAGGAATTTTGCCGAACCCCACACTGCTCGGGCGGACGGTGCCGTCGGCTGGAAGATACTGCATGGCCCATCCTGACCGGTCTCTCTGATAGTTGGCCAGAACGGTCAGGCTTGTGTTTTCATCAGGCTTCCACGTGATGGATGGGGCGATAAAGATGCGGTCGTCCTTGACGAAATCGATTTGAGTGTTTCCGTCTCTGACGAGACCAACAAGACGATAAAGCAATGTTTTGTCCGCATTGAGCGGACCACTGAGGTCGAACTTACCTTCATAACGGTCGAAACTGCCGGCGCTGAATGAAATCTCGTTGACCTTCTCTTCAGTCGGACGCTTGCTCACATAGTTGATCAGCCCACCGGGCGCTGCCTGACCGTAAAGAACCGATGCCGGGCCGCGCAGAATTTCGTAGCGCTCGGCACCGTACGGATCCAATCCGGTGAACAGAACGAAATTACTTTCTTTCAATTGCAATCCATCGCGATAAAATACGCCGTTGGCACTGGACATGCCACGCAACATCACACCGAGACCACGATTGTCCGTTCCATAGAGATCGCCGCTGGCACCGGGGGTATATCGCAGGACGCTGTTGAGGCTATCGACCGCTTGGGCCTTCATCTGATCGCTGGTGATGACAGAAATGGATTGTGGGGTTTCGATCAGCGGTGTGTCTGTCTTTGTCCCCGTCGCGCTGCGGTTGGCAACATAGCCGTCAACCGGTCCCCAGGCGCTTTCAACCCGAGAACTGATTGTGATCGGATCAAGAACAATGGATCCATCCGGTGCGGGCGAAGTGCTCGCTGAGGAGGCTTGCTCAATCAGGGTCACGGTAGTGGCATTTGTGAACCGGTAACTTAGTCCGGTTCCGGCCAGCAGCCGACGCAATGCATCTTCCCGAGCGAAATTACCGGAAACGCCGGGCGAATTACGGCCCTTGGCAAGGTCCGCGGTGTAGAGCACCTGAAGATTGCTTCGTTCGCCGTAGGCGGCAAGAGCGTGGCTTAAGGAGGTGGCAGGGATGGAGTAGGATATCTCACCTGCCTGGGCGGGCCCGGCCGTTTGCGCATGAGCCATTGCGACGGGATAAAACGCTACTGTCGTTAACAGTGCCATACTCAATTGGCGCGCGCGATACCCCGCCTTATCCAAACCAAACTTCCCAAGCCCCCGCATACTACCCTCGCTTCGCATCTGTATCATGTCGCCCGAAACGCAGATTGCGTCTCTCCGATGCCAAGACGAGTCCAGGTGATAGCTACCTCACCTTAAAACATGAAAATATTCATCATAATATAAAGAAAGCTATTATGCGGGGCGCAGGAGCACGAGATAGCGCGTCAACTGAATGCTCTTTACGGGCAATGTCCCAATGATGGCGTCAAGCACGCCATCAGGATTGCTAATATCGAAAATGCCACTGACATGCAGATCAAGCAGGCTTTTGTCTGTGATCCGGATGGTACCGCTGCGATAGCGGTTAAGGTCGGCAATAACTTTGCGCAGTGGCTGATCCTCAAAGATCAACTTGCCGCGCTGCCATGCGGTTTCTGTTTCACTCGCGTCCCGGCGGATATCGCCTAGGCCGGAGGGGCCATAGGAAATGGCTTCACCAGCTTCAATCCGGGCGGCAGTTGCGTCCATCCGGGGCGCCACGGAAACGGCGCTTTCCTGAACCGCGACAGTAACGTCTTCCGGGCTAAGATGAACAACGAACTCAGTGCCAAGCGCCGTTATGCTGCCTTGACTGGCTTCAACAATAAAAGGCCGGCTCGCATCCTTCGCAACTTTGAAGAAGGCGCGCCCGCGCTGTAGCACGATGCGTCGCACCGTTGAGGTAAACTCCACTGAAAGCGCCGTATCGGCATCAAGATTGATGAAGCTTCCGTCTGTCAAAGTTGCGGTTTTGAGTTCGGATGTCCCTGTATAATGATCGCTGGTCACGAAATCAGGCAAACCGGCGAACCATACAGTTCCACCACCAGCAATTGCCAGCGTTGCGGCGCCGATAAACATGCGGCGCGATATGGTTGGTGTCCGGGAGGGAGTGCTCCGGACGCCCGCACGCGGATCGGGCATGGCATCGAGTGCTGACCATATCGCTGACAGTTTTTCGTACTCACGTGCATGAGCACCATCCGCTGCAAGCCAAATGTCCAGTTCATGCCGGTCAGACTGCGAAGCATCGCCGGAATTGATCTTCACGAACCACGCAAGGGCGGTGTTGCGGGTCATAGTGCTGGAGATTTCATTGTTGGCTTGAGCCATCAGGGCACCGGGGGCAATGGCAAGAGAGCTGTTCTTTCTCTGGCTTCACATGAACTAGACGAGTGGGGAGGCCAGATACCTCATCTGGCTTTGACAATTATTTAATCCAACAGATCGCCGAGCCGGCTGCGGCAGTGTGCAAGGGCTTTCATGACGTGCTTTTCGACCATGCTACGCGAAATTCCCAATTCGGAGGCGATCTCGACGTGCGTGAGGTCATCATATTTATGCATCAGGAAAACCTCACGACATTTCGGCGGGAGCTCTGCAATGGCTTGTTCCAGTATTGTCAGGCGCTGTCGATAATCAATGACCCTATCTGGTAAAGGCTCATCGACCGCCTGATCCGGTACTTCTGAGGAGGTAATATAGCGCGCGCGGGATGCTTCGCTGCGCAGGTGGTCGACTGCAATATTATCTGCAATCCGGAACACGTAGGCGCGTGGGCTCTGAACATGGGTATCGGGTGATACATGCTGCAGGCGCAAATAGGTATCTTGCGCAACGTCCTTTGCCGACGCGGCACTGCCCAGCTTGCGGGTCAGATGCCTGACAAGGTCGCTGTAGTGCAATGTCAATATATGCAGCAGAGAAGGCCTGTCTTCCGCCACCATTTACCAAAACCAATTCGAATTACAGGGATCGTCTGGCTACATCTATGTTGGCTTGACGGATTGTTTGAACAGATCGGACCCTAGAGCAATCTCGAACCAACTGCAATTATCGGATAGTTCGAACCACAATCGTTAACTGCCGTCTTGAGCGTAGGATATAAAAACGCTGATGCAACGAATGACTGGAGATTCTTACCCATAACGGCACACCAAAAAATAGCACATGGTATATCGGTCCAACGACGCCGAGAGTCATCGCGCTGAACAGACCGCTTTCGAAGCCTTGCTCGCATATCACTGACTTTGAATGGCAACGGTATTCTTCAATTGATACGCGGGTTCGCGGATTTTGTCGCACAATAACGCAACGAGGGCGGCGCTCCGCTACCTGTTGCAGTCGGCTCAGACTTCCCTTGCGCTGAGTGCGCTCTCGATTGAGTCTGACATTATCGTCATCCCCAGGTCGATCTCCTTTTCTGAAACTGTAAGAGGAGGCGCTATTCGAAATACACCACCCATTCCGGGTAGTTTGACAATGTTCATGTTCAGTCCACGCCCAAAAGCTTCTTTTGCGATCTCCGAGCCAAGTTCGTGATCAGGGCTTCTGCTCTGCTCGTCCTTGATGATCTCGACGCCCAGAAAGAGACCCCGCCCGCGCACGTCGCCGATGCACTCATATCGCTGCTTGAGCCGGGACAGGCCATCGAGCAGCTTTTCGCCCAAAGACTGGGCCCGTTCAACGAGGCGCTCTTCCTTCACAACGTCCAGCACCGTCAGGCCGACAGCAGCAGGAAGAGGGTCGGAAACATGCGTGGTGTAGAACAGGAAGCCTTTTTCATATGCAGCGTCCTCGATCTCCGGCGTCGTCATGACGGCCGACAGCGGAAGCCCTGCACCAATTGTCTTGGACAATGTCAGAATGTCAGGGGTAACACCGTCTCTTTGAAAGGCGAACATCTCGCCCGTGCGGCCGATGCCAGTCTGGGCCTCATCAAGGATGAGCAGCATCCCGCGTTCGTGGCACTTTTGTTTTAGGGCGGTCAGATAGCCCCTTGGCAACTCCAGCATGCCACCGCTGGACAGGATAGGCTCGGCGATGAACGCTGCGAGGCTTCCCGTAGACTGGCTGTCGACGAGAGCGAAGGCGTCATTGAGCTCGGTACGCCAGTCCAGCGACCCGTCCGCATTCTTGAAACGTGGGCGGAAGGTGTTCGGCGCCGGAATGGCGAGCGATCCCACCGTCGCTGGCCCGTATCCTTTCCGGCCGGCACTGTAGGTTGCCGAGGCTGCCGCGCCGGTCATGCCGTGCCAGCTTCTTGAGAAGGCGACGACTTCGTGCTTACCGGTCACGAGCTTGGCCATGCGGATGGCTGCTTCATTGGACTCGGCTCCTGTTGACAGCAACAGCACCCGTTCAAGACCTGGGGCCAGCGCAGCCAGACGTTCGGCGAGCTCTACCACGGGGCGGGAAAGCATGCCGCTGAAGAGATGCGCAACCTTTGCGACCTGTGTTTGAACGGTCGAGACGATCCTTGGGTGAGAGTGACCCAGCAATGCGCTCATCTGCCCCGAGGTGAAATCGAGGATCGGTTTGTCGTCTGCATCATAGACGAATGATCCTGCCGCGCGCTCGATAATGGCGGGATCGAAGGTACCCCCATAGCGGATCAAGTGCTTCCGGGCAGAGTTCCAGAACGCGGCATTTTCATTTTTTGACATGAGTCACCTCGGAAAGTTTTCCCGGCGGACTCTATCGGCTGGTACAGGGCCAGTAAAATTGATAGTTTTATGATTGAGATATTAGGAAAATTAATATGAAACCGCCGCTCGACCTGCGTTTGCTTGTCACATTTGTTCATGCCGTGCGCTCGGGTTCACTCAGTGCTGCGGCCGTTCAAGTCGGACGGACACAATCGGCCGTGACGATGCAAATGCAGCGGCTGGAAGAGATCGTCGGTCAGGATCTCCTGTATCGAGGCGGGAGCGGCGTCCGCCTTACCGGCAACGGTGAGCGCTTTCTGGAATATGCCGAGCGCATTCTCAGCATCCACGACGAAGCCATCACAGCGTTTTCGGGGGGTGGTTTGCGTGGCTCTATCGTTTTTGGCTGCCCCGAGGATTATCTGGTTTCGACTTTTCCATCGCTCCTCCAAAGTTTTGGGCGGACGCATCCGGATGTTGAAATCAAGGTCGTCGCTGCTTCAACGGACCAACTTCGAAAGCTTCTGCATTCGAAGCAGGTCGACCTTGCGCTTGTGTCAATGTCCAGCTGGGCAGATTCCCACGATGTCGTCTGGACAGAGGCCCTGGTCTGGGTCGGCAGACAACCGACGTTCGAGCTTTGCAACTTCGGCGATACTGTGCCGCTTGCGCTCTCTGCCTCCAATACAATCGATCACAAGGCCGCGTGTGAAGCCATGGTGCGCGTAGGGCAGCGATACCGGATCTCCTATGCGAGCAACAGTCTTGCCGGATTGGTTGCTGTGACACGGTCCGGCCTTGCGGTCAGCGTCATGACCGAACAGGCAGTTCCATCCGACCTGCACGTTCTCGGAAATCCACTGCCAGCGCTCCCCAGTCTGGGGATTTCACTCGCCTTTACAGAGTCTGATCAATCACCCGCGACAAAGGCCTTCGCCCAACACATCCGTAGAGTGTTGAGGCGTGCGGCCTAATCATCAGCCCGCCGGCGCAAACACGATGTAAGGCAGGCAAAAGAGACTATCAACCGAAATGAATGATATTAAACCGAATAGGTATATTTGTGGCTTTGTCACTTTGAACAGAGTATTGGCTGGCTCGTCGGTTCAAGGTTGCCGAATATATCCGAGGAAAAATACGTTGACCTTCCTGCATAGCGCCTTCTCGTCCACCGAACGATAACAGCGGTCTGCGTCCGGGATCCTAGCAGCGCCAGCGTTGTACCCGCAATGTATACGCAGAAAACCGCCGGAAGTCGGATCAAGCGGCGAGCGCTGTCGCCGCGCCACGCACGCGGTGCTCAAACCCGCAAACTTGAGACGCACACAGATGTAGAGAGGCGAATTTATCCACGCTGGGATCAGGGCTAGTGGCAAGATGTCATTCAATCATGGCTGCGCTCACCAATCGTCGCGTGTACTCTTGTTGCGGGTCGTTCAGCACTTGCCAAGTCGCGCCCCGCTCGATTTCCTTGCCGTCTTTGAGAACAAGGACCTCGTCAGCCATCGCCGAAACCACCGCGAGGTCGTGGGTGATAAGCAGATATGTCAGATTATGTTGCTCCTGAAGGCGGCGAAGCAGTTTCAACACCTGTAACTGCACAGAAACGTCAAGCGCCGATGTCGGCTCATCCAGTATCAGCATTTGCGGGTTCATCACCAAAGCCCGGGCAATTGCAATGCGCTGGCGTTGTCCGCCTGAAAAGGAGTGCGGATAGCGGTGCATCTCGGTGCGCCCAATGCCGATTTCTTCCAGAAGCTCGGCAACCCTGCTTTTCCTATCGCTTTGGCTCAACTGGGGGAAATGCGCGCGGAGTGGCTCTGCAATGAACTCACCGATTGTCATTCGCGGAGACAGTGCTCCATAAGGATCCTGAAACACGACCTGAACCTGTTTGCGAAATGCCAGCAAGCCCGGTGAAGCGGTTTTGTTGACCGGTCGACCTGCAAAGGTAATCTGGCCCTCGTAGGAGACGAGCTGCAGGACGGCGCGAGCCAAGGTGGATTTACCCGAGCCCGATTCTCCGACAATGCCGATGGTCTGACCAGATTTTACGCTGAGGCTCAGATCGCTCAGGGCAGTTGTCTTTGACCGTTTTGAGAAGAAGCCCGATGACTGAGTGTATTGGACGGTTAGATTTTTGACACCCAGCAACTCCGGGTTAAGCGGCGAAACTGGTTCTTTGGAGCCGGTTGGTCTGCAGGCGATGAGATAGCGCGTGTAGTCATGTTTGGGATCGTTCATAACCTCGTCGGTGGGGCCTTGCTCTACCACCGCGCCGTTCTGCATGACCAGAACCCGATCAGCGATGCTTCGCACCAATGTAAGGTCGTGGGTGATGAACAGGAGAGCCATCCCTGTTTCATCACGCAACTGCTGCAGAAGTGTAATGATCTCCGCCTGAATTGTAACATCCAGTGCGGTTGTCGGCTCATCGGCAATGAGGATGTCCGGGCTATTGGACAATGCCATGGCAATCATCACCCGCTGCCGCTGGCCGCCAGAAAGCTGTCCTGGATAGGCGTTCATTTTCACCTCCGGATCTGAAATTTTCACCTTTCTGAGGAGTCCCAGGGCTTCGCTCCAGGCGTCAGCTTTGCTCATGGGCCGGTGAACCCGGATTGCTTCCACGATCTGTTTGCCGATCGGCATCACCGGATTCAGCGACGTCATTGGCTCCTGGAAGATTATGGATATGCGGGCACCACGAAGTTTTCGCCATGAAGGTTCATCAAGTCTGATGAGATCAGCTCCATTCAGTCGTATCTCGCCATCGACGAACCGCACAAGTTCTTTGGGAAGAAGGCCAAGCAGGCACAGGCTCAAGGTCGATTTCCCTGAGCCTGACTCTCCCACAACTGCAAGCGTTTCACCCCTGTTTATCGTGAAATCGACATTGTTGAGGATTGCCTTGGCAGCAACATCTGGGTCACTGGAGGGGAGGCGAAGCGTCAGGCCGGTGCACGTCAGAAGCTGCCTGCGGTCCGTATTGGTTGCTCTCACGGCGTCACCAACAGACTGTAGACTTCGTCGGCAACGCTTGGCAACAATCGTTGATTGTCTGCACTCCACCGGCCGCTGCTGAAAACACAAATCACGGCACTGCGCCCATTTGGATGTTCGCAGTAGAGCACGTCATGGCGGCAAGTCGAGGTGTGTCCAGCTTTGCTCCAGCAGCGAACAATTGCCGGAAGTCGCTCCGACAGGAACCCTTTTACCTGATCCTCGCTCGCGTCCGCTACGTGTCCCGGCATTCGCTGCCAATCCCGTGTTAGTGTTCTCATCATGGAAGCTGAGCTTTGCATTGAGACTGCTTTGGACGCAGCTATATCGTGCATGAGACTGGCCGCCGCGAGCGGTGTGAGCATATTCGCCCCTTCCAGCTGACGGGATTTATATTCGCGCCCATAGGGCCCTTCGTCGAAAGTGCTGTGACGCAGCCTGATGCCCGTATGGATTGACGGGTTTGGCCAGGTCTTGAACCATTCTTCGATGCAACGGCGCTTGAAGCACCATTCCTCCATCTCAGTATCATCGAGAGCTTCACCTCCGTACGTGTTGGTCAACCGATTGAAGAGATAGGTTGTTGCGTCGTTGGATGAAACGCGGATCATCGCATCGCGTGCACGCTCATCTTCCTGTGTGGGCGTGAAATTGCCGGCCTCCGTGAATCCGAAAAATGCGGCCAGATAGAAAAGTTTGGAAACACTGGCCGGGTAAAAGCTTTGTTCGGCTTGGTAGCCGTACCACACACCGTCACTGAAATTATCCTTCACGGCCGCTGCCGCGAGCGGCGTATCGTAGAGACGCATTGCAAGACCAAACTCGTCACGACCAAGATGATTGCCGAAATTCTCGAAGACGCGTTCCACGATTTCCGGCCCGGAGCTGACGATGCGTTTTGAAATTGGAGAATTCATTTCCATCCCGTCGGTCTAGTCCAAATTCTTCGGATCAATGGCGCGGTGCAAGGCTTCGCCCACCCAGGTCACTGCGAGCAGGGTTACCACGAGAGCGATACCGGGATAGATGAGCAACCATGGAGAAGTCTCCATGTGCCCGGCGCCGTCGGCTATCAGAACACCCCAGCTTGTCATTGGCTCCTGCACACCGAGCCCTAGGAAAGACAGGAAGCTTTCCGCCAGAACGACCGCAGGAAGATTAAGCGCAGCATAAACGACGACTGGACCCAAAATATTGGGCAGGACGTGACGCAAAAGGATTGTCCCGCCCGACAGCGCGGCGACACGTGCACTCAAGATGTATTCCTGTGCCTTTACCTGCATGGTCTGGCCGCGAACAATTCTCGACATTGTCAGCCATTCTATCGCACCGATAGCGATGAACATCAGGATGATGTTGCGCCCGAGAAAGGTGACGAGGATGATGACAAAGAACAGCAATGGAATGCCGTAGAGGACGTCCACTGCACGCATCATGAAGGCATCTGTACGGCCGCCGGCATATCCGGCAATCGCACCATAGACAACGCCGATGCCAAGACTGACCGCTGTTGCAGTCAATCCGATGAGAAGCGACAGCCGGCCGCCCACCATAATCCTTGCGAGCAAGTCACGGCCGTTGGCATCAGTTCCAAGCGGAAAAACGATTGTGTTGGTTGCGACAGTTATTTCCGCCCGGTTTGTATCAGAAGCCATCTTTATATCGGGCACGCCAAACAGCCCGCGCATCGCGAACGACTTTGTTAACAAGTCGGGGTTGAGTGGGTTGCGCGCTTCGACGATTGCTGTAACGACACGTGCCTCGTCAATCCTGTATTCGGAAACCTTCGCGCCAGCATCACGTGCCGCCTTGGTGAAGCCTTTCTCGACGGTTGCGGGATCTGGCCGCGGCGTAAGGCCCGGTGCAACAAGAATGTAATCCCGGTAAACCTGGTTGTATGGATGGGGATACAGCATAGGGCCAATCACGCAGATACCGACCACCAGAAGCAGCAAGGCAGCACTCCCAACCGCGGATTTGCGTTTCAGAAAGCGGATGGCTGCCTGATGCCAAAGACCTGGTTCACGCTGGGTGGAGTTAAGGGTTGGAGCAGTATCAGTCATTGGCGACCCCCGCCTGAACGCGTGGATCGGCAAGTGCATAAACGAAGTCTGTGAGCATGTTGAAGAGCACGATGAGACTCGTATAGACAATGACGGTGCCCATGACTGTTGTGTAATCCCGGTTGAGTGCTCCCTGTACAAAATAGCGGCCAATGCCATCGATAGCGAAGACCTGCTCAACGACGACAGAGCCGGTCAGTACATTGGCCATGGCTGGCGCCATATAGGAAATCACCGGAAAGAGTGCAGGTCTCAGTGCATGTTTGACCAGCACTGCCGCTGGCGGCAAACCCTTGGCGATTGCAGTGCGGATGTGCATCTGCCCCAGAACATCCATAAGCGATGCCCGCATCAGCTTCGCAATAATACCGACCTGCGGCAACGCTACGGCAATCACCGGTAGTGTGAGATAGAACCAGCCCCCATCACCCCAACCGGCAATGGCAAACCAGCGCAACTGGAAAGCGAGTACCAATGACAAAAGCGGTGCCAGAATAAAGGAGGGAACGAGCACGCCGACCATGGACAGATTCACGATCAGGCGGGACAAAAGTCCGTTTGGGCTGACTGCGGCGAGTACGCCGACGGCAATGCCCAGAACCAGTGCAAGGATAATGGCGCAGATACCGATTTGCAGTGTGGCAACCAGACCGGAAGCCAGGATTGCCGACACGGATCGGTCGACATAGACCATACTTGGCCCAAGATCGGCGTGAAGCAAATCTCTCATGTAAATCAGATACTGATCAAAGATCGGCAGATCGAGATGAAAGTGCCGCTTGAGGTTCGCCTGTACCTGCGGTGGCATAATTCTGCCGAGGTCAAAAGGCCCGCCCGGCGCCAGCCGCATCAGAAAGAAAGAGACGGTGATCGTCACTGCAACGGTGATAAGCGCAGCGAGGATGCGTTTGCATAGAAAATAGATAAATCCCATCGACGCGATCACCTTGAATCAGCCATTTCCGTTTGCGTGAAGCATCGGAGATACACCGAAATGCCACCCGCACTTCCTCTCAGCGATCAACAGCCAGATAGCGGGAAGGGTGTAATGCGAAACCGTTTTTGTTCCAGCCGGTGATCTTGGGATTCACAAGACGTATGGAATTGTAATAATACAAGGGTACGATTGCACCGTCGGTCAACAGCATTTTCTCCGCATCTGCAAGAAGCGCAAATCGCTTGGTTTTATCGAGTTCAAGCGCTGCTGCATCCAGCGTTTTGTCATACTCGGCATTGGAGTAACCCGTTGTGGAGCCATCCTTGCCGGCATAGTAGAGATTAAGGAAATTCACAGGGTCAGGGAAGTTTGCTATCCAGCTGTCGCGAGCCAGATCAAATTTGCCTTTTGCGCTGCCGAGCCACTCCCAATATGCCGAACCATCGCGGTTGACGGGGCTAAGGTCGATCCAGACATCTTTCAGCATGTCGCTGAGAGCAACTGCTGTTCTCTGGTGCAGGTCACTCGAATTGAAACTCACATCCAGCTTCAGATGCTTGTCTGGACCGAAGCCGGCCTTCTGCATGAGTTTTTGCGCTTCTTCGACGCGTTGCATCAGCGGCTTGTCGGAAAAATCCATCTGCGGCGCCTTGTAGCCATCGATGCCGGGAGGAACGAGGCCGTAAGCATTCACTTCATTGGTGCCCAGAATATCTTCGGTCAGTGCCGCGCGGTCGATTGCCATATTGATTGCCCGACGTACATCAGGATCTTTTACCTTGTCGCCGTTCAAACCGAAGTCGTAGTACTCGGTGCCCATAATAACCTCGACCCTGACCGAGTCTGGCATTTCCTTCACCGCAAGCGCATTGCCGTCGCTTTTGCTCCCCGGCGTAATGTCTAGTTCTCCGGCACGAAACAAGCGGACCGCAGTACCCCCATCCAGAATCTGATTGTAGATTACACTGTCGAGCGAGACTGCCGATGCATCGGAGAATTCCGGGTTCTTCTTCAAAACGATTTTGCCGTGCGGCTCGGATGACTCAAGCATGAAAGCGCCGTTCGAAATCATTTTACCGGGACTGGCGTAACCGCTACCCAGCTTTTCTACGCTCGCCGCGTGCAGCGGGAAGGCGGCCGTGTTCGCCATCAGGTCGGGAAAGTATGGTGTCGGAGACGCCAGCGTGATCTCAAGTGTGTGGTCGTCCACGGCTTTCACGCCGATTGCAGAAGCATCTTTCGTTTCACCTTTGTTATAGGATTTGGCGTTGGCAATCGGATAGAGCAAAGTTGCATATTCAGCGCCAAGCGAGGGTTCGAGTATCCGCCGGAAGGCAAAGACGAAATCTTTGGCCGTCAGCGGGTCGCCGTTGCTCCATTTTGTGTCATTCAATGTGAATGTATAAGTCTTGCCGTCGTCACTGGCTTTCCATTCCTTCGCAACACCTGGCTTTAGAATGCCGTCCTTGTCCCGCGTCATGAGACCTTCAAAAAGATCGTGCCCGAGGTCCTCTTCAGCCAGAAGATGAAACTTCTGTACATCAAGTGTTCTCAACTCCAGACTAAGATCGCGATTGATCGTGCCGGCGGCAAGTGCCGGGTTGAGGAATGTGCCCATGATCAAAACCGAAAAACCAGCGCTTGCCAATGAAATCGAACGGTTTTTTTGCGTGGAGCCTGCTATCGCATTATGAAGAAAGGAGATCATGGCTAATCCTGTCAAAGGGTTGCTGGGAACTTCGGTGCGACTGGGGAGTGATAATTCTGGTCTTTGTATTGGGCCGACGCCTCGACGAAGGCATTCAATAATCTTCTATCGGCCTCCTGCTGAAGATATTCGGGGTGCCACTGGACACCAAGGCAGAAGCGATATCCGGGACATTCAATGCCTTCGATGACGCCATCCGCTGCAACAGCATTGACCCGGCAGCCAATGCCAACGGATTTGACTGCCTGATGGTGAGAGCTGTTGACGTGGATGTTAATGGCTTCGACGCAGCGGCTGAGCAATGTTCCTTCGTGTACGAGCACATCATGGCTGGCGCGCTTCCGGCCAGCCGCATTCTCGGTATCTTTACTTGAGCTATGCTGGAGTGCTGCAGCAACTTCGTCTGGAATGTGCTGCACGAGTGTGCCGCCTGTCACAACCGCCAGCAGCTGTTCGCCGCCACATATACCGAGCAAGGGAATGTCCCGCGCGAGTGCGCCTTTTACCAGTGCATTTTCAAACTCGGTGCGTTCAGGTTTTAAGCGGATCAGGTCGCTGCGAATATGCTCGTTGAACATCTGTGGAGGCACGTCGAATGCTCCGCCTGTCACAACAATGCCGTCGCATATATCCAGGTAAGTTTCGACGAGGTCTGGATGATGCGGAAGGGCAATCGGTGCTCCGCCTAATCCCGCGAGGCTCGCCATGTAATTTTGCCGAAGCGCATACCATGGCTGGTCCGAATAGCCGCCAGGATTTTCACTGTCGAGCGTAACTCCGATGATTGGTTTCGGCTTGGGCGGCACGTTGGTCTCGCTTTAATTTTATGCAGTTCAACTGTTTGATGGAAAATGCAGCAGACAGCTTGTCACAATCGTGCACAACAAAAACATCTTCGGCATTCTATTCATTCTTGATATGGTGAAGGCTGGTCATCTCCAATCAAGGCATAGACATTTGCGTATTACCCTGCGGCACATCGAGGTTTTTCAGGCAGTGATGGCGTCGCGCACCGTCACCGGTGCAGCGGTCCTGTTGAAGACATCGCAACCGACTGTGAGCAGGGAGCTCAAGCGTCTGGAGATGCTGACGGGCTTCACACTTTTCGATCGCAGCTATCAGCAATTGGTACCAACTGCACGGGGACTGATGCTGTATGAAGAGGTCAAGCGCAGTTTTTTGGGGCTGCATGAAATAATGCAGACGGTAGAAGCTCTTCGTCTTTCCAAAGGGGAAAAAATCGCAGTTACCTGTCAGCCTGCCCTTAGCCAATCTCTTTTACCGCGAGCGATCGGAAAATTGCTTTCGCGGTTCCCCGACGCGCGTATCGACATTGACGGGAAGGACCCGCGACATGACGACGGATTGCGAATACATCAATATGATCTTGGTCTAATCGAGCTTATCCAAGGTATTCCAGGAGCCCATTCCCGCCATCTCGGTGTGTTTCCGATGGTCTGTATTTTATCACAAGATCATGTTCTGGCTTCTAAATCCTGTCTTGAACCCTCGGATTTTACCGGCCAGCCATTCGTGTGTTTTTCGCAGAACGACCCTTACAGAAAAGTTCTGGATCGCATTTTTGAGGCACGCGGCATCAACCGCAATGTCTGCGTTGAAACCAAAACGGCGGCATCTGCCTGCAGTCTGGTACGCGAGAACATCGGCATGGCAATTATCAATCCGCTGACGGCATTGGATTTTGCCAGCCAGGGTCTGGCGGTCCGGCGGTTTTCAGTTGAAGTACCGTTTCATGTCGCCGTTGTCCAACCCAACTACAAACCAACTTCAGTGCTCGTCGAGGCCATGGCTGATGCATTGCAAGACGTGGCAAATGAGTATGCTCAACGCCTAAAAGTACTGGGCTTGTCCGTAGCGTCGGATATTCGGGCTTCATAAAACCCGTTAAAATCTTTGTGCTGCACCGAATGTTTGCGCGACTTCGAGTGGACAACCGATCGTTCGTTTTTCTCGGTTGCGTTCATAATACAACGCATGTCCCGGCTAGATTTATCGTGTTGCAGATCGGACAGATCCACCTCTTGCCGAGAAGAGATCGGCGATCTTCGAAGCGCTGACAGGTTTTCCGAAGAGCCAGCCTTGGGCATTGATCTCCATTTTCAAGTTGGCGAAGTACTCACGCTGCCGCTCCGTCTCAATGCCCTCGACCACGATTGCCAGATCGTGTGCCCGCGCCATGTCAACAATTTGAGGTGCAATCGACACGCCGATAGCATCTGTACCTACCTTTTGGGTGAACGACTTGTCGATCTTAATCCCGTCGACATTGAGCTGGCCAAGATAGGACAGGCTGGAATATCCCGTGCCAAAATCATCGATATAAATACTGTGGCCGCGGGAGCGCAGGGATCTGATTGCCTCAATTGCTTCACTGGCATTTGCGCTGGAGCGTTCGGTAATCTCAAGCGCCAGTTGCGTGGGGAGTACCGAAGCCGCTTCGAGGCGAGCGGCGATCTTGGCACCAAAACCCGGATCGCATAGATCGTTGGCCGATATGTTCACGTTTAGCCTGAAATCTGGATGAGACTGCAGAAATCCAGCCATCTCAAGAAGCAGGCGGTCGATGACATAGAGTGTGACCTGTTGAACGATGTCAGCCTCTTCGGCGACCGGGATGAAGACATCGGGCGATATGACTTCGTTGTTCTCGGTCCACCGAAGGAGTGCCTCAGCTCCCACTACAGCGCCCGTGTGCAGGTTGACTATGGGTTGGTACTCAAGTTCAAGCACGCCTTTTTTCAATGCGTTGGAAAGACGCGCTTTCATGGTCACGCCCTTGCGCTGCAGCAGGAGAAGGATGCAGCCCATGGCACCACCCAACGCGCCTCCCAGCCCAATCAAGGCAAAGAGGCTTGTTGACATGGCAGCCTCTAGGTCCGCCACTTTTGCATGTACAGCGACGCATACCCGGCCACTGCACAAATTGCGGAAGATGGAATCACCGTCCCTTCCAAGGCCCTGGGGAAAACCAGCCGGTTGGATTCCTTGATAAAGCACGCCGAACATGCCGACGGGGTTACGACCATCACCGGGCTCGAGAAGAATTCCGAAAACATATGCCGGATCAGCGAAACTGTCGAAGGCCGTGGGGTCAAGCACAACATTAGCATTCAGATGACCGATAATGGGAGCAGACGATTTCGATACCGCCAAGGGCACGAGAGCATAAATAAGGCTGCCGTCAATGGCCGTCTCATCCGGCGACGGCAAAGGCGCAGGAGTCTGCGCCGGCCCGAAAACAGCCGAACAATGGAACTTGCCGTCGGAGACTCTCCCGACATCCTTAAGGTATCTGGAGGTAAACAGGATGTCACGCAGGAAGGCCACCTCCTGGCTGGAACAGAATGCAAATGGCGACCCGTTGGCCTGAGCGAGCACGCTATCAGCCTCAGCGAATACCTTCTCGCCGCGTTTGAGCAATTGATTTGCGAATGCCAGCATATGCCCGCGATCGCTCTCGATCGCAGCCCATTTTCCAACCCATCTCCCAAGTGATGCCCCGGCAATGACAAGCGCCGCTACAAGCAGTGCCTGAAGCCAAAATGTGCGAAAAGCCCCCGCCGCTGACATATGAAGCCTCTCGTAACAGACGGGAGGATGATAAACGCCGCAAGATAACAAACGGTTAGCGCACAATCCGTACATGAAAGGGAAGGATTTCATGTTCGTTAGTCTATCCGCTGTGACCTGACGTGGGTTCTTTTGCACTCTCCCGGCTACATCCGGACGTCAAGACGTGATCGCACGCCGCGGCGATCGTTTGGCCACCCAAGCATCAGCCAAAAAAGACGGTGGCGTTTTAGCAGTGACTGTCAATCTCGGATTCGCTTCAGTATATCGCTTGCCACTGTTTCGAGTATCATGCCGAACGTGTACCTTTTCGCTGTACCTGGATATTGTGTAAAAAGCGGGTCGGTTGGCCGCGGAGCTTTAAAATCAATTCGTTCATCTGCATCGGGAAGATATGCGGAGCCCACCACGCGGATATTTTTTCGTTGAATCTCTGGAAGGGATTCTGCCAGCACAGCATCAAAAGGGTTTATGCTGCCTTGGATTGAAATACCCCCAGCAAGTCGATCGGTGGTTGTTTCATTAACGGTACCCGGCTTCACGACAGATTGTTGGCTTGAGCAAGATCGGATCACGGCGATCGACTTACCGCATATGGAAAGATAAGGGCTGCCTGCAGACCCGTTTGAGTTGTTCTGTTTTCAAGCAGGAGTTTCGCACCGACACGTTTGGCGGCGATTTCGACGATGGTGAGACCAAGGCCCGTTCCTGAAGCACTCTTGTGGCGGCCCCGGTAGAAACGCTGTGTGACCTGATCAATCTCGTCGTTCGGAATGCCAGGTCCGTCATCGAGAACCATGACACTCTTTCCGTCAGGTGTTGCATGCCACGAAATAACGCCCCCGCCTGGCATATGGTGAATCGCGTTTTCATGCAGGTTGCGCAATGCCAGCAGCCAACTTTCCCGTTCGCCCGTCAGCATGAGTTTGGCAAGCGCCGGATCGATTTCCACTCCAATGTTTGCCGGTAGTGGTGCTGCTGCATTGATGATTTCGGTAAGCAATTCTGCGGCAGCACTGGACGTGTTATTCGCCACTCGGTTCTCCGCTTCGAGTCTGGCTAACGTCAGCAACTGGCGCACGAGACGGGTGGTGCGGTCGACCGACACGAGTATTTGCGACAATGCGTTTTCACGGACGCCTGCGTCTTTTGCAGTTAGTGCGATCTGCGCCTGTGTCTTCAATCCGGCAAGCGGTGTGCGCAATTCATGCGCGGCGAACGCTGTGGTTTCGCGTTCGTGTCGGCGTGCAGCCTCGACCTTGCCAAACAGGCCGTTGAGCGCATCCGTGAGCAGGCGGACTTCGGGCAGTGTTCGCCCCGTATCGATGGGGCGCATATCGTCGGCATCGCGATTACGCAACGCGTCCGCCATGACATCAAGCGGGCGAAGACCCCGGCCAAGACTTACCCAGATCAGAAGGCCAAGCAGCGGGACGATCAACAGGGCAGGAGCCATCAAACCGAAAATGAGATCATTGACCAGCCGGTCGCGCAGACCGATGCGATCGCCAACCATGACACGCACGCCTTTTTCCTGGTCCTCGATCGTATAGACCCGCCACAACTCACCATCGACCACCCGGTCGGAGAAACCATCAACATTTTCTGCCAGTTTGGCATCAGGCGCTCCACTCGACCGTGCCATAAGGCGTCCGTCGAGCGACCAGATCTGGCAGGAGAGCTGGCGTTCATAGCTCGCCATTTCCGGGGTGGTTGCGGGTGCTGGAACTATTGCAGCCGACGCTGCCATGTTGTCCCTCCCGACGAGGGAATGCACCATTCTTGCTGCTTCCTGCAAACGGGTATCGAGGACGTGTTCGAGTTCCGAACGGCTGCCAATGTAGATCCAGACGACGGCGCAGAGCCAGATGAGGCTGGTGGCCGCGACCAGAATGACAAAGAGGCGCTTACGCAGAGACATCATGGCGTCATTCTCATGCGATATCCCAGTCCCCGAACGGTTTCGATCGTTTCGCGTCCAACTTTGCCGCGCAGGTTGTGAATATGAACCTCCACAGCGTTGCTCTCTATTTCTTCCTGCCAGCCATAGAGACGGTCCTCAATCTCGGTCTTCGACCGTATCGTTCCCGGCCGCTCCATCAGAGTGGAAAGCACTGCGAATTCGCGGCGGGAAAGTGTTAGGACGCTGCCATCAAGTGTAGCGGAAAGGCTGGAGGGTTCGACGACGAGCCCTCCCAAAATCATGACAGGTGCGGCACGTCCGCTGTTGCGGCGGGCGATGGCGCGGACCCTGGCGGCCAGTTCGTCCAGATCGAAGGGTTTGCCGAGATAGTCGTCCGCGCCGCTGTCGAGCCCGCGAATACGATCAGGTGTTTCATCAAGTGCCGTCAACAGGAGCACAGGCGTGCAGTCACCCGCCTTGCGCATCTCCCTCAGAACGTCGAGGCCTGATCCGTCGGGCAGCATGATATCAAGCACCACGGCGTCGAACCCGGAAGTCGCCAATGCTGCTCGTGCATCGACGCAGGTTTCAACACGGTCGACGGTTGCTCCGCTCAAGCCAAGACCAACTTGGAGGCCGTTTGACAGAACCGGGTCGTCCTCGATGACGAGAATACGCATACAAAATTCCTCCCTGTTTCGTTTCTCTTTTCGCACGAGGCTTAAGGCTGGCTTAAGGTGGCATTCCCATTTCGGACCCGCAGAACACAAGGGAACGTCATATTGGGCAAGTTCGCGAATAGTATAATCTTTGCAATTGCTTGTCTTGTCGCCATGATGAGCAGCGGCGCGCATGCGCAGAAGCCGTTGCCTGCCGACAAAGTGTTTCATCTCGCCGTCCAGCGCGACGGAGACTCTCGGCTGCTGCTCAACTGGACGATACTTCCGGGGAATTATCTTTATCGGGACCAGGTCGCCGTGCGGCTGCCGGGAAAGGCTCTTACCGTCGTTACGTCACAGGGCGAGATGAAGGACGATCCGAATTTCGGGCCAACCGAAATTTATCATGATCGCGCGGAAGCACATTTCGCGACAGCAGATATCCCTCCTGGCGCCACCTTGCAGATCCGTTATCAAGGCTGCGCGGAACAGGGTATCTGCTATCCGCCGATCACGAAAGCGCTCGATCTTGCGACACTTGACTTGAGCGACGTCGCCACTGGCCCTGGTGGAGATGCTATCAGTAGCAGCGAAACATCGCAGATCATCAGCGGATCAGCCGTTGAGCTCGTGCCGGGTGGAACAGACATTCAGCCGATTTCGGAAATGAGCGGCAACCTCGCGCTCGTGCTGGTAAGTTTCCTTGGATTTGGCCTGCTTCTGTCCCTGACACCGTGTGTTTTTCCGATGATCCCGATCCTGTCAGGCATGCTGGCGCGGTCTGGTGAGGCGCTTTCAGCCAGTCGTGGGCTCGTCTTGTCGGCCAGCTATGTCATTGCCATGGCGGCAGCTTATGCGGCACTCGGCCTCGCCGCCGCATGGTCGGGCCAGAATCTGCAAGCCGCACTTCAAACGCCTTGGGCGCTTGGGCTGATGGCAGCGGTATTCGCCGCGCTTGCCTTGTCGATGTTCGGTCTGTTCGAGCTGCAACTTCCAGCCGGTTGGATATCCCGGCTTTCTCGCCGGTCACCGGGCAGAGCGGGCTCAGTTGCAGGTTCAGCAGCACTTGGCTTCGGATCGGCGCTCATCGTTGGTCCGTGCGTGACACCGCCGCTGGCGGCAGCACTGCTCTATGTTGCGCAAACAGGCGATGGTATCCGCGGCGCTGCTGCACTTTTCGCCCTTGGTCTCGGCATGGGACTGCCGCTGGTCGTCTACGGAACCTTCGGCAGCCGCTACCTGCCTAGGTCTGGACCGTGGCTGGTACGGATCAAGCAGATCTTCGGGGTGGTGTTTCTGGGCCTTGCCGCCTCCATGATCTTGCGCCTGGTGCCAGACACCGTCGTGCTTCCGGTTTGGGGAACGATAGCGCTCGGGACTGGCGTGTTTTTGGGAGCATTTGACCGGTTGGCTACTAGCAGCAACTGGGTTCTACGCATGGAGAAGACTGTGGGTCTTGCCATAGCGATTTATGGGACAACGTTGATTATCGGCTTTGCGGGTGGAGCGACTGATCCGCTGCGTCCGCTTACTTTCCTTGTGCGTGACAGCGGTGGTACGGCGGGTTCCTTTCAGGGCCGCGTTGTGAGTACGGAAGCAGCCTTCAATGAAGTGCTTGCCACCAGCCGCCAGGATGGCCGCCCGCTTCTGGTCTTCTTCACCGCAGACTGGTGCACGGTCTGCAAATCAAACGAGCGCGTTCTTGCCGAACCAAGTCTTGCTGCATCGCTCGCAGCGATTTCTATCATCAAAGCAGACGTTACGGCCAACAGCGCAGACAGTCGCCGATTGATGAAACGTTTCGGTGTCGTCGGCCCGCCCACCATGTTCCTGCTCGATACGTCCGGCGAGGAAGTTGCTGGGACGCGAACGATCGGGGCGATCACGGCGGAGGGTTTTGCGCGGCGTCTCAAGCTGGCTGGCATGTGAAGTTGTCCGTGTCCGAAGCCTCTTAACATTCAAATATCGGAGCTCATCATGAATCGCAGACTGTTTCTTCGCCTCTCAACGGGACTGACTGTTTCTTCCGCCGCCCTTACGTGGCTTTTCATCCGACCTGCCTTCGCGCAGGACGTGGATGTGAACGCCGTCCTCAGCGATCCCGAAGCACCAACGGGTGGCAATCCGAAAGGTGATGTCACCATTGTCGCTTTCCTCGATTACAACTGCCCCTTCTGCAAGAAATCAGCGCCCGACCTCGACAAAATCGTCAAGACAGATGGGAAGATCAGGCTGGTCTACAAGGACTGGCCAATCCTTACCGAGGCGTCTGTTTACGGAGCGCAACTTGCGCTTGCCGCAAATTACCAGGGCAAATATGAGACCGCCCACGCCGCCCTGATGGCGATTCCTGGCCGCAAGATTGGCCAGGACAAGATGCTGGCGGCGGTGAAGGCCTCAGGCGTTGATATGGCGCGGCTACAATCAGATCTGAAGAAGAATGGCCCAAACATCATGGCACTCCTGAAGCGGAATCTCGCCCAAGCCGACAGTCTCGGCATGAATGGTACCCCGACTTATCTCATTGGCCCCTTCCGCACATCGACGCTCGATTATCCGGGCTTCAAGGAGGCTGTCGCTGAGGCGCGCCGGCGGCAGGCGGCAAAATAGATTCCGTCATCTCGATCAAATCGCACGCAAGACAGAACAGAGACTATCATGCCTTTAAGACTTCGCTCATTTGCCCGGACACTGACGTTTGCCATCTTCCTGCCGCTCGGCGTTGCAGCCTGTGCGACCACTCCCCCCGGAGTATTGCCCGTTGCGGATATTACTCCGTCGATCGAACAACTGGCCGCAGCCCGCTATGGCGCGATCGATACGGAAAAATTCCCCGTTCCCGCTGTTTCGTTGAAGCAGCTGAAACAGCGCAACATGCGCGAACTGGTCGATTACGCCACGGATCAGCCGGTCGGAACAGTAGTTGTCGACCCGAAGGGCAAATATCTCTATCTGGTTCAGGAGGGCGGCAAAGCCCTACGCTACGGCGTGGGTGTCGGCAAGGCTGGTATGGAGTTCACTGGCACGGCCAAAATCGCCTATAAGCGGGAATGGCCGCGCTGGACGCCGACGCAGGATATGATCGCCCGTTCTCCGGAAAAATATCAACAGTGGGCAGGCGGCATGGAGGGCGGTGCCAGGAATCCCCTCGGCGCGCGGGCCCTATATCTGTTCAAGGACGGCAAAGACACGCTCTACCGCATCCATGGTACCAATGAACCATGGTCGATAGGGCAAGCAGTATCCTCGGGCTGCATCCGGATGATGAACCAGGACGTCATCGATCTCTATGATCGTATTCCTGACGGATCGAAGGTCGTGGTGCTGGGATGAGCCATAGCCAAAACGCTCATCCAGAACCGCCGGCACTAATCGCAAATTCCCCCGTCAAAAACCGTGAATGTTATATCCGATGGTAATACGAATGGTGTTGTTTGATAATAAGCCACCGCGATGAGCTCTTTTTCTTCGTCAGTTAGATCACGGTTTGTGGTCACAATCACATTGAACTCATTCGCGTCGTCTGGTGCTATCCTCAATCGATAACAGCAGCCCTTGGGTATGTGAGTTCTGATTGCTTCTATGCCGAAGGGCCATAAAGCTTTATTGAAATCACGGCGTCCGGCATCTCCAAATCCGGTTTTCCGGTTGGTCATTGGTGACAATGCTGAGCTGTGTTTCGTCATTTAGTTTCACCTTAAAACCCAAGGTCATTCAATGACGATACCATGCAAAAATCAAGGTGACAGGCGCGTCCTATTTATGTTTCGGCTGCTGCCAGAAACAATCACTCTGCTAACATCGCAATAATCTTTGCGCCCCGCGCCCATACTGGTGGACGGGGTCCCGTCAGACCCCAAAACTGTACTTCCGTCTACCGAGGCCATTCGGTTTCAGGGCCAATATCGCCCAAATTTATACCGCCATGCATTCGAAATGCGTCTCAGGAAACGCCGACGGGGTTGCTCTTTCAAACCGTGGCATAAATAGAATGCCTTCGCGGGGGAACTGTATGCCGACAAATTTCCATATCCGCACAACAGGTCCCATCGCGACCTAGTTATTTCCGGACTTGAGTTGATCAAAATCGGCATCAAGCCGTGCTAATGATTCTGTAATCTGCGCCCTGTGCTGAGTGACCCATTCCTCGTTTCGCACAATTTTTTCTTTTGCCGCTTTCAGCATCCTATCCATTTCCGACGGTTGGGGACCGCCGACCGACGCGCGGTTCTTGACAATGGAAACGGGGTCAAGCGTAGAACGGAACTCTTCTTCATTCATGGGGAGGTCGGCCGGAAATCCGGATTCCTTTACTGCCTCGGCATAAATGCGTTTGGCTTCGGAATAGGGGAAATCCAGCGGTTTAATGTTCTTTGCTTTTGCAAAGTCTACTATTTCGGACGCGAAATGATGACCGACGCGAAACGGAAGCTTATATTTGCGCATCAATACATCAGCGAGTTCCTGTGATGCGGTCCAATCGCTGTTCAATTCTTCCAGAGCACGGCTTGGATCGATGACGAGTGAAGCAAGAATTTTGTTCCAGCCCTCAAGCACTTTGACCGCACTGGCAACCATGGCGCTGTTGGCATTTACATCCTTGGCATCACTCATGCCGGGGGTAATGTTATGTGCCTGAATGACTGCGCCCATTGCCAAGGTGACCGCGGTGGATGCGTCCTGACGGGTTGAATTCAAAAGCCCCGGATTTCTCTTTTGCGGCATGGCACTTGACACATAGGTATTGCCGCCGCCTTCCTGTAGCAGGATCCAGGGACGCGGCTGGGCATATTGCGTCATGATGTCTTCGACAAACTGTCCCGTATGCAGCGCAACACTTGTGACGATTGCTCCAACTTCTACCGGTTCATCTGTTGATGAAATCTGGGCAGCATCGTAAGCATTATCGACGATATCTGAAAAGCCCAGATATCCGGCCATCCGCTTGCGATTCAGAGGCCAACTCGTCCCATTGAGGACAGTCGTTCCCATAGCGGAGCGATCAACACGGGCATAGGCTTCGCGGATGCGCTGAGCATCACGATCGAGACCCGCTGCATGCCCCAGAAGATAATGGCCGAAACTATTGGGTTGGGCGGCCACGCCATTAGTGTAATTTGGGACAATGGTATCGACATGCTTTTCCGCCAATGTCACCATGGTTCCTGATGTGCTGTTCAATTGCTCAGCCAGATCCAGCAATTCATCTCGCAGGATCGCGGCCCGGTATGTGGCATGCATGTCCTGACTTGATCGGCCAGCATGCAGCAAAGTGACTTCCGGTCCTGCAGCCTTGATCAGAAGTGGCTCGAAGGTGATAACACTTGAGGGACGTTTTGCACCCGGCTGATTTCCCTCGTTGATAACCTTTGTCAAGCCAGCCGTGATACGCGGCACCAGCGCTTTATCAAGCAGGCCCTCATCCGTATTGATAACGGCCGTGGCCTTGTTGATTTCGCCAAGCCAAAAAAACTCGTCTCGATTTTGCTGTTGCTGAGCGTATGTGCAAACTGGGCTGAGTGAGACAGCTATCGCAAGTGTATAAATTTGAAACTTCATGGTGTCCTCCCAAGATTTAAATAAAAATTATGGCGTTAGGCCTCACATTCAAACGGATGACTTGCGCTGATACAACCTCCTTCGGTTTGAACGAGCGGACTATTCTCCGTCGTTGCTAACAGCCCAGAGAGAGGATGTTTGCCCCTATGCTTGGGTCCATTGCGCGCTCCAGCCTGTTCGGATGCACTGTGATGGTGATCTCCAGAGAACCCGTACCGACCTCAAGTGCCAGCATATGCCCGCCCACTGTTGAAAAGGTACTGTTGCCGGCAACGCCGTGAGCATGGATGGACGGTGTACCGTCCTTCCATCCAAGAGTTCCGGTCATGCTGACCAACTCCAAATTCTCGAATGTGCCGGGGTTATATTGTTTCTTGTCAAAGTCGAAAAACCCGAACGTCACCGTTCCAGCGAAACCAAAACCAGTCAGGCTTGCTGAAGGAATACTCTCCCGCTCCATCAGTATTTCCAGTTGTTCGAACAGGTCGTCGCCTTGGCGCAAAACCATCAGATAGCCAGTTGGTGTTCGCATGTATCTGTTTATATCGGTCTCGAAGCGTGTTTCAGGCATGTCCGGGTTCCTTTGACGTTGTCAGCGCTTTTCATACGTAACTCAATTGTGAATGAATGGTTCATCACGCTGTCCCGCATATGATCAAACTTTTGCTTTCAGAACGGCAATGTTACTGAAGCTCATAGGATCCGGGGCAGGCGATGGATTTCCCAATGGAACTGCAATTACAGATCAAGTGCGCGCATGGCCGAAAATCATCAATGAGGCGGCATCAGTACTGACTGATCACCAACCTGACGTATTCAATATAGACGGATAGGGTCTGTCTTTTAGTTCGAGGCGTTGAAAGTGACTTTCCCCCTGCAATTACTGCTTTGGGAACAATTTCTGTGTTTGCTCGTTGCTGGTCAAGTTAGCGCTGCATGAAAGTGGCGATGCTGGTCGTTATCACCAAGATAGTGTTTAAGAATCACCTCTCTCAATAACTCTTCAGCAAAGGATCCTGTCATGAAAAAACTGGCACTTGGTATCTTGGGGTTGATTGTCGTCGGTTGTTTGGGAGCAGGGGGTGTTTACTTCTATTCGCAAGAGTCTGCGACGGTTCCCGTAAGTGAGGGCTATGGTCCAAATCCTGCGCTTCCTTCACCAAATCCAAAGCCCATCCCGACTGTCAACATCGCAAAAGTAGCACAATGGCCGGATGGAGCGACCCCGACGGTTGCTGTTGGACTTAAGGTCAATGCTTTGGCCAAAGGGCTCGAACATCCACGCTGGATTCATGTCCTGCCAAACGGTGACGTTCTCATCGCCGAAACCAATGGACCAGCCAAGGAGGAGACCGGATTCAGTATTCGCGGCTGGGTGATGGGCTTCTTAATGAACCAGGCCGGAGCCAAGGCGACAAATGCCAATCGTATCACCCTGTTGCGGGATGCCGACAACGACGGGGTGGCCGAGATCCAGGAACCATTCATTGAAGGACTGAACTCTCCTTTCGGCATGACGTTGGCCAATGGCAAGCTCTATGTGGCCAATACTGATGGAATTGTGGCGTTTCCTTACAAGGATGGCGACACTAAAATCACCTCGGCTCCCGAGAAGATCGCCGCGTTGCCGGGTGGCCCTATCAACCACCATTGGACCAAAGACGTAATCGCCAGTGCTGATGGTAGAAAGCTCTATGCAACGGTTGGATCCAACAGCAATGTTGGAGAAAATGGTCTTGATGCGGAGAAGAACAGGGCTGCAGTATTGGAGATTGATTTGGCGACAGGACAGGAACGAGTGTTCGCGTCCGGCTTGCGCAATCCCAATGGGCTTTCCTGGAACCCAGATACTGGCGATCTTTGGGTGGCAGTAAACGAGCGGGATGAAATCGGCAGTGATCTTGTCCCGGATTATATGACGACGGTGAAAGACGGCGCATTTTACGGCTGGCCCTATAGCTATTATGGCCAGAATGTCGATGTCCGTGTCAAACCACAGAACCCCGAGCTTGTAGCGAAGGCTGTCAAGCCTGATTATGCACTCGGACCGCACACAGCGTCGCTTGGGTTGACGTTCAATACGCGAGCGCTATTCGGCGCGGAGTATCAAAAGGGTGCATTTGTTGGCCAGCACGGATCTTGGAACCGTAAACCCCGTAGTGGCTATAAGGTCATCTTCGTTCCCTTTGAAAATGGAAAGCCCAATGGTCCGCCGAAAGATATTCTAACCGGATTTATCAATGATCGGGACCAAGCAACCGGTCGACCGGTGGGCGTTGCAATAGATAAATCGGGCGCACTGCTTGTTGCAGATGATGTGGGGAATACGATTTGGCGGGTGACGCCTGCTACGACCAAATAGAGATGCGGCTTCTGCGTGAGCATCTCAGTTTGAAGTGGTAATCCAGACGCCGCATTGAGCTCCACGCAGTAGGTGACCATTGAACACGCTGTGTATGCAAATAGAAGCCCCCCAAGAGATCGTGGATACATCTGCGTTAAATTAAAGACGCTTATGCACACCCACTCTATATAAAGCTTCAAAAGACGAGGGATATTTGTCAAATTGCCATAAGACGGAGATTTATTCTCGACGTAGCCTGCTGGACAAACTAAAAAGCAACCCAAGATGATTTTATCTAGACTTGGCACGCGCGTGAGGTGCGAATGGAATTTGACTTTACCGACGCAGGCTTGATTCAAGCTGACCGCATTCTTCGCATCTCTACAGCGCTGGGAACGGATGTTCTTCTGGCCGAGAAGATGGATGTTCGAGAGGAAATCAATGGCCTTTTCGAGATCATTGTCGACGTCAAATCCAAGCGGACTGACGTCAAGCCGGAAGAGCTCGTCGGCACGCTTGTCGACCTGTCGCTGGAAATTGCCTACGGCCAGCGACGCCCGTGGAACGGTCTCGTTACCGGGCTCAAGGAAGGCCCGCCGGTTTCGCGCGGGTTGCGATCCTACAGCCTGACCATCCGTCCGCAATTGTGGTTGCTGTCGCAGCGCTCGGACTGCCGTATTTTCATGGACATGACCGCGCTGCAGATCGTGGAAACACTTTTGAGCGAACACGGCATCAAGGCCGCTGTAACCGGCGGCGTGGTGACGCCGCCAGCTCCCGTGCACTATTCTGTCCAGTGGAACGAGACAGATCTGGCTTACCTCACCCGGCGGCTGGAGGCAGACGGCCTGTTCTACTGGTTCGAGCACGAAGAGGGCCAGCACACCCTGCATGTGGCAAGCCATCCTTTCGGTTACACCAAGGGGCCTGAAACCGAAGTCCGGTTTGCCGCAGGCTCCACCGACCGCAACCACATCAGCCAGTTCTCACGCCATTATGCGTTCACACCCGGTAAACGGGCTGGCGGTGACTGGAATTTTGAAAAGCCGCAGGGACCGCAGGGTGCAACAACGCCCTCTCTCGTCTCCTTGCCGAAGAATGCCGAGTACGAGCTGTTTCACTACCCGTCCAAGGCAATGGATCAGACGTCCAATGATCAGGCCTCCAAGCTGCGCATGCAGGCGGTTGAAGCGGACCATGAGAAGATCGAAGGTTCATCGACGGTCAGGACCCTGGCGGCCGGCCGGCGCTTCAAGCCGTACGAGGTTGCTCATGCGGATCATCAGCATGAAGAGTATGTGGTTACGGCGATTGTCCACGAAATCGTCGATTCCTCCTATGAAACGGGTGACGGCAAGCTTGACTATGCCAATTCCTTTATTGCCCTGCCCAGCAGACTGCCTGCGACACCGCACCGTCACACGGCCAATCCGCGCATTGACGGCTCGCAGGTTGCCATTGTTGCCGGACCGGCAGGCGAGGAAATCCATCCGGACGAATATGGGCGGATCAAAGTATGGTTCCCCTGGCAGCGCAACCGCGCCAAAAAGGATGGTTCCGATACCTGCTGGATCCGCGTGATGCAATCCTGGGCGGGCGGCGGTTTTGGTGCACAGGTCATTCCCCGCATCGGCATGGAAGTCATGGTTACCTATCTCGAAGGCGATCCCGACAGACCGGTTGTGACAGGCATTGTGCCCAATCCAAGCACGAAAGTGCCGTATAAGCTGCCTGACAACAAGACGAGAACCACGCTCAAGACAAACACGCATAAGGGTGATGGCTTTAATGAGTTGCGCTTCGAAGACGAGGCGAGCAAGGAAGAAGTCTACATCCATGCGCAAAAGGACATGAACCTTGAAATTCTGAATGACCGAAGAAAGCGCGTGGAGCGTGATCAGCACGAACACATTGTTCGTGACAAGGTCGCTTTTGTCGGCGGGGATCATGAAGAGGTTATCCATGGCAACGTTTCCATAGCCGTGGGCAGCAACAAACTTACCGATTATCTGATGTCGCGAACAAGTACGATATTCGGAAAACTGGGCAGCTTGATGAGTGACATGCGGATTCCCGATCCGTTTAACTTTGCCAAGGGCAACTATCAGATATTCATCGAGAAAAACAAATCAGAGATTGTACACGGTGGCTCGTCGGAAGTTGTTGGCGTGGCAAAGTCCACGATCGTAGGCAATCTTATGCAGACAACCGTAGGAAAGAAAAAAAGCCTGATCGTTCGCGGCCGCTATGATGCGGATATAGGTAAGGTTCACAACATCAATGTTGGTGAGCAATTCAACATAAGAGTTGGAAAGCACATCGTGATTTCCATGTCCAAAGAGGGTGATATTGTCATAAAGGGCAAACGGATTAAGTTCGATGCCGACAAGATCGATGAAAATTGACGGGTTTGGGCAAGCCCGTCAAATATTCTACGATCATTTCCGGCAGCGAACCTAGTGGCCCAAGGCACGCACGCTCAGATCGGCTTTGACCGATTCAACTCCATCGGCCAAAGACAATTGTACAAGCGCAAAAGCTGAGCCGCCTGTTACCCAGTATTTGTACAGCTGATCGTGATCTTCTGGCGAAAAAGATCCAGCTTTGCGCAGAGAGTCATACCCGTCAAAGGTGATGATGCTGATGGATTTCGGCGAATTATTTTGTTGAACCAGAATCTGTGTCAGCATCGGAACTTTGCTCTCTCTGACATCCCACCCTCTGGCATAGCTATGAGCATAGGTCTCGCCCGAGCTCCGCTTCTTCGTTTGCATCTCTGCTTCTGTAACAAAATCAGCTTTGCCCGATGCTTCGATCTGCTCTGTAAACTCCTTGACCATCGTTGTGCCGATTTCCCGGCCTTTTTCAATATCGCCCGGTCTGATCTGCAAAACGATGTTGGGGTATTCCTGATCGGCAGCAAGATTGAGCTTGTAGTCCTTAATAGGGGCCGCTGCTCCCGCCGGTTCTGAAAGGACCCATCCATCAGGTATCAAAAATGTCTCTCCACTTGGTGCGTTCACACTGCGCAAGCCATCAGCGGGCGAAATGTCATCTTTCATCGTGATCGTGCCAAAGAACCGGGAGAGCACCGGTTCGTATTTTTCATAATCATCGTAGTCGAGTTCAGCATAAAGAATGAGGACATCTTTGCCTTGAGAGATGGCAGCCAGCCTGGCCATTTTTTTGTATGCACCGGTCTCGTCCGTCTGGACTGCGGCGAGTAAGGAAAAAATATGGTTGCTTCGCTCGAGATCGCGGATAATTTTTTCATATCCCCGATTTGCCAGAAAACCGTGGCCAGCCAGCACAGCTTGAGCGAATGATGGAAACTGGAACCGATATCCCTCTATCATCAGTTCATCGCGCCGTTCGGGAAAATATATCCGCAGAGACGCTTCGCCCTCTTCCGGTTGCCCGTCAGAATGCCAGATCGTCATGTCGTGATGGACGACGGCGGAAAAATCGAAGCTCCCCCCGAAAGCCGACAGATCCTTGCGTTCAAATCCTTCCGGTTCATCGGTCCGGACGGAGAACAGTTCTTTAGTCGTATATGCCATTGCACTCCCCATGAGCAGGGCGGTAAAGGATGACAGCAAAAACAATCGGCGCTGCATGTTTATTTTTTCGGCATGACGATGCCGCCGCCAAGGCCAAGGCCCGCACCAACGCCAGCCCCCAGTTTCAATTTGCCGCGCGCCCCGACTTTGCCGTCTCCGAGCGCCCCGACTTCTCCCTTTGCACTTGCTTCGGCACTGATAGCGGCACTGCCACTGAGTTCGACAAAGAAGCCCCAGTCAAACTTATTGTCGAGTTCTTCAAGTCGGCTATCCCATTCAGCCCAGTCGGCAAGGCCATTATACGCATGTACGATGGGACTCCATATGCGACGCGGAGTGATGCTTATCCCGCCTCCAAGCTTGCCCTCGACGAGAGTTGCCGAGGCACCGATCTCTCCGCTCAGAGTCGCAGTAGGTGATCCCTTGTATGTGCCAATCTTAAGGCCGGCCTCTGCCTTCGCTTCGGCACTCAACGCTTCGACGCCACCCTTGACCTGCGCCAATCCGTCTTTCCCAAGAGATCCATCTGCCTTGAAAACGCCAACCGCTGCCGAGGCTCCGACCTTGCCGGTAATATTGGCATTTCCACCGGCCCAGTCGTCAGAAATATTTAGCCCGCTGCTAGCCTTAACTTCGCCAAATCCGGCCTTGTAGGAGCCTTGAGCAAAGCCGTCTTCGTCTTTGCCCTCGGAGAGAGCCCCATCTTTTCCGACAGAGGAGGACATGCCAACCGTATATTTGCCATCAAATGGCTTGCCGGTTTCCTTATACGTGTTTGTACGCTTGGTATCCGTGTTGGCGGCTTGGCCAAATTCCTTCGTGGTCGTCCTGGTTTTTTCTTCCTCGGTTCTCGCATCCGTCTTTATCTCGGCTTTGAAGTTTTTCAGGAGCTCGTTTGCGAAACTGGGCGTTGCTTCTTTCGCGGTCTCTGGCGGGTTGCCTGGACCTTTTACGGCAGGCAGGTCCTTCTTGGCAGCATCGACGGAAAGCTGGCTCGTTTGATACGGAGACAATGTTTGCGGGTAACACATCCCACCTGTCCGGCCATTGCCGGGGTCATCAGTGAACCTCCAAGGCACAGATTCTCCTTGAGGCTTTAGCCAGGGGATGCCGGAGCTCGAATAAGGCCCGTAACCCTCTATGTCTTTACGAATAAGCTCGCGGGTTTCCTCTTCCTGTTTGCCCGTGCGCAGATCAAGCGTTGGCAAAACAGTGTTCTTTTGACTTCGTTGTTGCGTCACTGGCTGGCGAGACGACTGTGATGGTGTCTGAGACATAGCTAAGTCGCGAGTTTCTTGAAACGGTTTCTGATTGATAGGTGAGCCTATATCCCGTGTCAAAGGAAAGAGAGCCATGGCACGTCGGCGAGGAGCATTTTCAGATCTTCGGGATGGCGGATACCGCACAATCGCGGGAACTATGCTTTGGCCGATCCGGTGCCGGCTCGCATAGCTTGCTGAAAAAATCCCCGGAATGATGGTTTTTACGCCCGTAGTTTCCGCCATTGTTGTGTTTCATTGAACAACCATCCGGTTAAGTCTGGCTTTGCATGTTTGTCTTTATCCGGTGGTGTGTATTTCAGCAGGGCATCGAGCATTTCCAGCGCATCGTCACGTTTGATGTTGCGGATATGAGGTTTCAGCCGCTGAGCAGCATTGTCAATATCGCAAGAAACGGCATTAAAGATGTGTTCCCAACTCCGCTCTTTGAAGAATATAGCGTTGGCTCTGATCCGGAACATTGAATATTCCTCTGCCGTGATTGCCGACCGGGCCAGTGCAGCATCAAGGGTCGCGTCTACGGTGACCATGGCTTCCGAGAACGCCATGTAGCCAAACTCAGCCGGTGCATGAACTTGTGCGACAGCTGCATCATCCTCCAATCCGCCAAACGCATAACGGGAAAATACTTCTCCGACACCGATCATTCCAAATGGATGGCATTCGGCAGCACGCAGGGCTCCCATACTGGCGGCACCAAAAACAGTTACGCCTTGCGAAAGGGCATGAAGTATTTCCTTATGCCAAACCGCTGCGACGTCTTCAAATCGTCCATCGATGAGGCCGACAACGCGGTATCCTTCATCCACGGCACGGGTGATGTCTCCACATCGTGCAGGCCCCCGGCACGTTAATGCATGATGTGCGAGTATGCGATCTTCGTCGGTGCGCACAGGCACGAATTCCGTTCCGGATAAACTTGGCCCTGCAAACAGAATTCTCATTGCAATAACATGGCATTTAACGCCCGCCCGCCAAAGCGATGTTTGCGGACACCGGACGGACTTTCAAGCTCATTGACCAGCACACGGCAGACGGCTATGCCGCAATCCTCGCCACCCAGTGGAACAACGACCACGCTGGTGATGCCTCGTTTGCGCAGCGGTTCGAGATAATTGTCAAGAATTGCGCACTCAAAGGGTTCAGGTTCATCGAACCGCCAATGATCGGTCGGCTTTGCGCTTGGATAGACGGCGAGATCTGGAGCGATCCGCAGTGCATATTCCGACGGATCGAAATCATCCCGCGCTCCCGAAATATTGGTGAGACGCGTCTGTGCGGCTTCCGTTATTGCCCGCATGGCCGCTACCCGGGGTGAAAGATGGCAACCGTAACCCGCAGCCAAATCAAAGTGCAGATAAACGCTTCGCCTAATCAAAGGGCTGATTGTTGCCATGAATACAGGAAGCGCAATATCAGAACTAATGTTGAAAAGGCGCAGTTCAAAACCAGCTTGAACAATCTGCGAGGACAGGCAGTCGATACGTGTGTCGAAAAATACCGCAGGATCGACACATCTCTCATGCACGGTGGTGTCACGCTTGAACCGCCATAGCTCGATCGCGTCGCGCTCTACGCGCTCGCACAGGCCATGAATGACAGCTTCCAGAAGACAATTCCCTGAGGCAAGGCCATCGGTCGACTGGCAGTAATGGTGGAATTTGCGTGCGGAGGTAAAATCCATCGACACAAGTTCCTTTGGCACAAGAACTGTTCTTTTCTTGAGAAGATCAAAACCTTCCAGCCAATCGATAGTTAGGTCGTCCACCGGTTCGTCTGCACCGCGCATTACAAACATCCGGCCGTCAAATACCGTCCTGTCGGTTTTAAGCAACTGTTGCCGGCTTGCGGAAATGGGCGTGAGAGGTATGTTTTCCGCGATTGCGATTTCGGCCGCTTCCATAGCGGCAGACGCACGGGCATGTGCTGCACTTATCCCTTTGCCCTGGCTTACGGCAAGCGTTCTACTGTTGGGCCGGATTGCCATCCATACAGGAATTCCAATCCGGTCAAGCCCTGTTGTGTCGGCTAAACGGACTATACCAAGTTGAGAAAAATACGGACGCAACCGCTCTACAGTCTGATCCGCATCGATCAGCCGTGCTGACGATAGTTGACCCCGGCAAGCGGCAGAGTGAAGGCTCTCTTCATCCGCCGCCAGCCGGTCCTCAATAGAGGTGCTGTCCAGTGTTATCATTGTCGCCCCAATGAACTTCGTTCAGAGTAAACTCAATCTGTCGCTCTGAAATAGACAATACTCATTGGAATTGCTTGCATTACTGACCGGGGCTGGCCGATGACAACCGTTCGGACGGTCCATTTCGATAAGCCTCGGTGATTATGATATTTCCTGATCGCGCGTTGATCGACTGGATAAAGTCATTTCCGGCGATTCCGGAGCACTCAATCAAATCTCGATCAAGACTTTCAACAGTTTTATTCTGTAAATCTACAAGCCAAATATTGTCAGTATTCGGCTCATCAATGATGTAAAACTTTGCCATGAGATTAACCTTTCTATGAAGGACAGTCGCATCGCAAAATTAATTTGATTCTTTTCTATATCAAGAAACTATTCCTGATAAATACTGTTATCCAACGACATTTATAACTTTTCCGTGCCGGGATCATTTACAGACATTTTTACGTCCGCCCCATCTCTGCTGTTCGTAACGATGGCGACATTTATTCCCTTGGTTATCGTGACACCGCTTTTCCGTGCCTTTTTGATTGTTTCGATAACGGGGCCTTCGAAAGTATTATCAATTTTTTCGATGATATTCTTCTCAATATTAATAAGCCAAAGATCATCAGTGCCGGCTTCTCCAATGATATAGTATTTTGTCATTCGCATTATTCCCCTTTTGCGTTTGTATTTGCGTTACTGAAATCCTGCTTCTCGCAAAGATGCCTCATACATACGGCGGTGTTCCGGCATTCTAAGACTCATTGACTCTACCCATTCATCAATCCGAAATGATGGATTATCTTCCAGCGCATAGGTCCGGTATTCAGCAGCACGTTCATGTTCGCCCAATCGCGCCCAGCACGCTGCCATCAAACGGGCTGCTGACCGCGGGTTTGTCATTTTCTCCAGATATCCAATGGCCTCGGAAAAGCGATTGAGATAGTGAAACGTTCCGGCGCCCACCCAATAGTAATAGTCCGGCGCCAGGGGATTTAACATTATTGCACGCTGTATTTTTCCAAGAGCCAGATCGAGATCACCGGAATGCGTCAAGGCATCTGCATAATCTGCCAGGAGATCAGCGTGTTGGGGGCTGAGAGCCTCGCTCCGATCAAAATAGCCCAAACTTTCGTCATACTTGCCAAGATACATGTTGATGGTACCAAGTTCCCGCAAAGGCCGCTCGTCTTCTGGATCATTTGGCGCTGCTTTCTTTGCGATTTTCTCCCCCTCGATCAGTATGTCTTTCTCATTGCGGGCCAACACCAGCCATTCCCGCTGCATCGTTCTTGCGATCCCGCTCAGGGCCGGGACAAAATCCGGCGCTGCTATCAATGCGCTTTTGAAAGCCTCACGTGCCATGCGCACCTTTGAAAGGTCCAAACTGTCAATTTCCCTTTTGCCCATAAGATACCAGTAATAGGCATTGGGATCTTGGAGCTGCTGATGGTAGCGGTCCAACTCTACCCTCTCGATCGTTGAAACAACGGAGAGAACGATGCGGATCGACAGTTGGCGATATTGTTGCTCGGATAAAACGTAGTCGAACGTTTGTTTTTCAGCCCATACGATGTGTCGGGAGCGCGTATTGATGAGTCTGACAGACAGGAAGCAGGAGCCGTCGCGTCGTACCACCTTGCTGTCGAAGACAAAATCGACACCCAGATGATCATGGAGATCGGTGAAGGTGTTGATGTTCGCCTCCGTTACGACCCTGCACGACGTATATGGTGCAATGACAGACAAAGTACGCAAGCGGCACAGACCAATGGTAATGTCGTCAACCAGCGAGCCTGCCAGTTGCTCCATAGGATCAGCAGGATTATGTGGCACGAACAGGACGATAACCTTTGGCAGCGTAAACTGCTTCGACAATTCCAATTCACCCGGCGATTGAATAAGGTGAGGAGGTTGCACGTCAGCGCTGATGTTATTGAACGAAAGATCTGAGGGTGAATTGAGCAGTGGATAGGGCGCGCGAAACAATCGTTTGGCCATCAGCCGCTGATATAGCTCAACGGTTTCGGCCTCAGGGGCGACACCGAGATCATCATGCAGTTTCTTGCTGCACTCCCTGAACGCCTGCTCGACTTTTGTGATCATTCCAAGCTCGGAAGCCGTCTGCATAAGCTTGCGATAGCCGATCTCCTGATATGGATCGACCTCAATCAGCCGGCGGGCGATCAGCCGCTTGTTGTCAATGCTGAAATCCGGTCGTTCCAGGCTCGTCGCCAGTGCCGCGATGAAGTCGTCACGAAGTTTGACGCGCTTGTTATCCAGCCATTCATCGAAATCGGAATTGTTTGGCTCATTCTGAGCCAGCAAGTCCCCGCGATAAAGATCGGAAATCTTCAGGATGGAGTCGACACTTTCCTGGGCACAGGAAATCATGAATTCGATGAGATCAATTTCTGTAGAACCGGTATCGACGGAGGCAAGATTGAGGCCGACATAGTTCGCATCGCTCTCAATGAGCGAGATATTATACTGCTCCTGAAATTTGCGTATCCGAACAAGGCTTTGGCGCAAGTTCATGGAAGCATGTGCCTGATCAGTTTCCGACCAGAGCATTTGCGCCAATTTGTTACGAGACACAGAAGCGTCCCTGCTTTCCAGAAGAAGATATACAACAATCCGAAAGAAATTACTGGGTATACGCGAAACACGCACCCCGCCAAAAATGACCGTAGCTTCTCCAAAAACCGTTAATCTCATGATGACAGAAGCCCCCGGTCCGTCGTCTTTATATAGGTTTAGAAATGCATGATATTTTTTTAATTTTGCACCAATATTCTAATCTACTATAAGTTGTACTAGTTCTCTATAGCTCCAATTAGATAAAATTATAATGAATTTGATTTAGAACTAGGCCAAGAAATGCGATGGGCGTGCTAACCCCACGGCACTAGAGGATTTGAAGGGAAAGACGGTACATTCTCAAACGTATCAGCAGCGCCCGTACTCTGATACTCGCGCCTGAATTTATCGGCGCTTGATGTGCCGATTAAGGCGCGGAGGTAAATTCAAAACATACTGGCAATCGCTCCGACCGTAGCCAGAGTGATAACGACGATCCAAGGTGGAGTTTTCCAAACTGTCAGGAACAGGAACCCTGCCGCCGCCAGCAAGAAATCCAACGGAGTCAAAACAGCACTTGTCCAGACCGGGCTGTAAAATGCTGTTGCAAGGATTCCGACCACGGCGGCGTTGGCCCCTCTCATTGCAGCTTGTGCCTGAGGGCGACGCCTCAGACCTTCCCAGAACGGCAATGTTCCATACACCAGAAGCAATCCGGGCAGGAATAACGCGATTACCGCAATAATCGCTCCAGCCAGTCCATTGGGTGGCGGACTGGCGATTGCTCCGAGATATACCGCAAATGTAAAGAGTGGGCCGGGTACGGCCTGTGCTGCGCCGTACCCCGCGAGAAACGCTTCATGGCTTACCCAGCCCGCGCCTACGACTGCCGTTTCAAGGAGGGGCAACACAACGTGTCCTCCACCGAACACCAATGCGCCGGATCGATAAAATGCATCAAACTGCAAGAGGGTCTGACAGTGGAAATATCCATAAACAAGTGAGGGTATGACAAACAGTGCAGCAAAAAGAACGAGGGCCGGCACCGCAGTCCGCCGAGATACCGGGAAATTAAGATGATGTGTGTTCGGGACATTTGCCGTTCTGCAAAGAGCAAGACCCAGAAGCGCACCGCCCGCAATCGCGCCGATCTGCCCGATAGCATTATTGAGGAATACGGCTGCAGCAATGGCTGACAGGGCAATGGCAATACGGGTCTTGTCTGGAGTAAGCGTGTGGGCCATTCCCCATATTGCTTGTGCGACGACTGCAACTGCGACAAGTTTCAATCCATGGATGATACCTTGGCCGGTTGGTCCTGCAAAACTTGCTGAGCCATAGGCGAATGCAAACAACAAAAGCGCTGAGGGGAAGGTAAAAGCTGCCCATGCTGCAATGCCTCCAAGCAAACCGCCGCCTCTGAAAATGCCGATCGTGAATCCCACCTGGCTGGAAGCGGGACCGGGCAGAAACTGGCATAGAGCCACGATGTCGGCATATGCTTCATCGGACAGCCACTTCCGACGGTTAACAAATTCTTCGCGAAAGTATCCGAGATGGGCAATCGGTCCGCCGAACGACGTAAGGCCGAGTTTCAGGAATACGATGAAAACCTCGGCAATGCGACCGGGTGCTGTCTTGACCGCTTCCATTCAGTAACCTGCCTTGGTAAGGCAGGGAATGTCGGTCCTTTTGACTAGACCATCATTTCCCCGATGAGTTCCTTTACCTTGAGGCGGGAAATCTCCAATGCTTCGCGTCCCAAGAGAGTTGCCCGGTAGAATTTGCGTACCGTGCGACCGTCGCGGCGATTTTCGGAAACAAGATAACCCTTCTTTTCCATTGCCTTCAACATCGGATAAAGGGTTCCGGCACTCAGTTTGTATCCATGATGCGCAAGCTCTTCGATCATCCATTGGCCGTAAAATTCGCCCTTGGCTGCATGATGCAGGACGTGCAGCCGAATGAGACCATTCAGTAGATCCTGATGTTCCATGGCATCCAAACATATTTCTGCGGATCACGCTATCGGTTTTCGATATCGTAAGGCTATGGTGTCAGACAGGCGGATGTCAATCAGGAACGTAGTGCAAATTATCGGCATGTAGACGCGTTGACTGCAATGCCTTGTGAATGGCTTCCTGTAACACATCCCCATCAATCGGCTTGCTCAGAAGTTGATAACCACTGTCTGAAATCTGCTTCAGAACCAGAGGAGAGGTATCACCTGTCAATATGATGGAAGGCACTCGCTGGTTCAGATATCCGTGTATTTCTTCTATAGCCTGTAAACCGTTCGTACCGCTTTCCAGTCTGTAGTCAGCGATGATCAGATCAACGGGTCGCTTGTTCCCATTTGTTGCGGTAGCATGAGCCTGAATCACTTCACTGGCCGATCTTCCAGCGTGAATCTGATAGCCTAAAACCGTCAGCAATTGGCATATTGCATCAAGTACATCCCGCTCGTCTTCGATAATCATAATGCTTGGGGAGCCTGTCGTTGACAAAGCGGAGTGAACGGTTGGCGCGGATGGCGGAGTGGCAATCAAAGGAACCGTAATCGAGAACATCGAACCGCGTCCCTGAGATGAAACAAGCTTTAGCGGGTGGCCGAGCAATCCCGATGTCCGGCGAACGATTGCAAGTCCAAGTCCCAACCCCTTTTCGCGATCTCTTGAAGGATTGCTCAATTGGTGAAATTCATCGAAAATCGTGTCCTGCTGATCTGCCGATATTCCGATGCCGGTATCAAACACTTGTATTTCGATGGATGAACCCCGTCTGCGGCAACCGAGCAAGACCCGGCCCTGATCTGTATAATGAAATGCATTGGAGAGCAGGTTTCCAAGAATGCGTTTCAGCATCATGGGGTCCGTATTCACCCAATATTGGGTATCGATGAGCCGCCACTCGAGTCGATACTCCCGCGCCTTTCCTGAGAATTCATCATGCAGGTCGTCAAAAAGGCGTGACAGAGATACGGGCTCTTTTGCAGCGGTTACAATACCTGCATCGAGCCGCGATACGTCGAGGAGCGCATTCAACAATCCGCTGAGGTTGGTCGTAACTGATTTTACTCGGCGCGCCAGATTGCGGGCGTCTTCGCCGCGTACATCGCCTCGCATGCCCAAGGCAGCCAGTGTGGAGTTGAAAAGGCTGAGTGCATGGATAGGTTGCCGCAGATCATGACTTGCTGCAGCCAGAAAACGGGATTTTGCGCGGTCGGCGGCTCGTGCCTTGTCTCTTTCTGTTTGCAGCTGTGTGATAAGCGACAGATTTTCGAAACGCAGCTGAACCGTCTCAACCATCGATCGGTATGATATGCGGCTGTAATAGAGATTAACGCCTGCAAGACAGACGACGAATAAGAAGTAGACATTGTTGATCGTATCTTCACCAACAACGGAACGGGCCGCCAAAGGCAGCAGCATGGCAACAAGTGATCCTGTGTAGGCGATGGGAAAGGCCGATAGTGATGGAATGGCGCCACAAACAAGGCCCGTCAGTACGATAGTGGTGAAGGCTTGCAGTTGCGGTTCAGCGGCCAGAAATCCGAACCATCCGAACATCCCCCACAACAAACTCGAAGCCCACGAAAGGATGGTGAAAAGCCACGCCCATGACGTGGTGTCTTCCGTGGTTCGAGCGGGTTCGCCGCGATAGCGTTTGAAATATCGATGCGAGACCAGGACGCGCGCGACAGTCAGGCAATAAATCATTCCCATCCAGGACAGCAGGAAACCGCTTTGCACGGAGTTCCACAGGACATACACAACCGGAAGAGGAATGACGAAATTGGCAAATAATACCGCATAGGATTGACGGTACAAAAGATCAACAAGATGAGGTTGCAATCGTTGCTCGGAGATCATCGTTGTCCTATTCTGATTCTTGACCACGTCAAATGACGCCGCTTCGAAATTCAATATCAAATGGGTGGAAGATATGCTTGGACTTTCGAAGGTTATCCTTGCTGACGATCATGCTCTTGTCAGAGAGGGGCTGAAACTGCTTCTGTCGGTAGTCGAAGGATTTACAGTTGTCGGTGAGGCGGCGGATGGTGACGCGGTTGAACGTCTGCTCAAGGAAGTTGCGGTTGAACTTCTTGTTCTCGACCTTGGTATGCCTGGCGTGAATGGGTTCCAGTTTATCAAGAACATCAGGACCGCTTGGCCCAATGTGAAGATTTTGGTCGTTACAGCGAATCTCGAGCCGCGCTCGGTCCGTGCTGCAATTGATGCTGGCGCTGATGGATATCTGACCAAGAGCGGAGATGCGACAGAGTTTATGGCTGCCATCACTGCCTTGCAGCGTGGTGAGGTCTATGTCGCCGAGGATGTGCGTTTCGCGGTTGGCCAGCAACGAAAGCCGGACGGATTTCCTGAACCGAAGCCGACTATAGCCTCTCCTGTTGACCTTACGCGGCGGGAACGACAGATGCTGGCGCTTATCCCGCACGGCGTGACAACACGCGATATCGCCGAGCGGCTCGGGATCAGTCCACTGACGGCGCGGAAGCATCGCGAGAATCTTATGCGGAAACTTGATCTGCACAGCGGCGCTGAACTGACGGCGTATGCTATTCGTCTCGGCCTCCCGGCAGGCTAGAAACACCGGGAGATACTGGCTATTCCCGTTTTTGATTGTCATCAACGGCCGATGTCATCAGGCGCTTTTATGTGCAAGCGCGATACCCAGACCGATCAAAATCGACCCGCATGCTTTTGGAACAAGCCATCCTGATCCGACCTTTGTAACCCGCCCAAGGGCAAAGGAAGCGATACCGACGGCAGTCAAGTCGGCAGCAGATAAAGCGAGATTGACGATCATACCGAGGAGGACAAACTGCAGCCAGACAGGTGTTCCGAGGCTCGGATCGATAAATTGCGGCAAGAATGTCAGGAAGAAGAGCGCGGTCTTCGGGTTGAGTACTTCAACGATGATGCTGTCTCGTAAAACGCCTGGTTCGGTATCAACTGAATTCCGGGATTTATTGCCACGACCAAAGAACATGGTGATACCCAACCAGACGAGATAGGCGGCGCCGGCAAACTTAATGCCGCTGTATATGAGGGGAGCATGCTCGAGGATTGCAGCCAAACCCAGTGCTGTCGCCAGGATATGCACATAGCAGCCCAGGTGGACGCCAAATGCCGCCATTAATCCGGCCCGCCGTCCATACGAGAGTGTCTGTGCGGTCATGTAAAGAATGGCAGGGCCCGGCATACAGGCAAAAAGCAGTGTTGCAAAGGCAAACGGCATCAATTGATCCAGTGGCAACATAGCAGCTCCTCCAGCTGATAAAGACAACTCTCCTTGGTCGGAGCAGTTTCGGATAAACGCCTTCCGGTTGAACCGGATGCTTTCGCCGATGCAGGGAGAACTACGCTTTGATGCGAAAAGGCGACATACGGCACGTGTCGTATTTCGACATCGATCAATGGTTGGACATGCCGTCACGGTTAATGGGTGTGCAGGAAAACCATTATCCCGGAGCATTATTCGCTCTGGGATCAACAGAAGCCGCAATCGCGTCTTTCACCAATTTGAACAATCATTCCATAGCGAAATACGGCAACTGCCGTATGGCTGGAAATATTCCGCCGATGTTAAAGCTCAACAATCGAGAGTTGTATCGTCGGGTCTTCGGAACACGGCGGATGGGGGATGTCGTTATGAGGATGGTAAACCTGTGCAGGCAGCATGCGGCTGTGCTGCTCTTAAGTGCGTGCTTTTCCGGAAACGCGTTGGCACAATCAGCAGGCGATCCAACCAATCCTGAAACCTGGTATACGCCGGAGTTCCAGGCCCAATGGGGGCTCTCTTATATTTACGCGAATTATGCCTACGCAATGGGCGTGGACGGCAGTGGCGTCAAAGTTGGCGTCATAGATTCGGGTCTTGCCAAAGATCATCCGGAATTCACCGGACGATATGAAGAAGGTATTACTGTCCAGCCTGACAAGCCATGGGATGTTGATTCAAACTCTGTAACCCATGGTTCTGCGGTAGCGGGCATCATTGCAGCAAACAGAGATGGCAAGGGAATGCATGGTGTTGCTCCGGGAGCAACTATCGTCGCCGTGAATGCTGAAGCTGAAGATGGTTACGTCAGTACTGAGGCTTCCCTCGCGGGAATATATGGTTTGGTTTCGCGTGACGTACATATCATCAACAACAGTTATGGCTCAGAATCCGCAATCACTGACTATCCGCCGGATGTCGTATATTCGATGTACCAAGCAGACATTGCCGCATACAAGCATGCGGTGGACAACGATACCCTGATGATCTGGGGATCCGGCAATGACAGCCGTGGACAACCAACTATAGAATCCGCAATACCCTACCTTATTCCGGAGCTCGAACGCGGCTGGTTGGCTGTAACCGGGTATGATTACCAATACGGCAATCACTGCGGTGTTGCCAAAAACTGGTGCCTGGCCGCCCCGGCTGAATTCATCTTTACCGTCGACGGGAATGGTGGGTATCAGAGGATTGCTGGAACGTCCTTTGCCGCGCCCCATGTCGCGGGTGTGGCAGCATTGGTCAAGCAGATGTTCCCTTACATGACGATGGATCAGGTCAGGCAAGTCCTTCTTGGAACCGCAATCGACATTGGCGATCCTGGCATTGATGACGTCTACGGATACGGGCTCCTTGATGCAGGCGGTGCTGTGCTGGGACCGGGAAAGTTCGATTGGGGTGATTTCAACGTCAAGTTGGACGGTGTTCAAAGTCGCTGGTTCAATGACATCACAGGAACCGGAGGGCTGGTCAAAACCGGTGATGGCTTGCTGATGATGTTTGGCAACAGCACCTATTCCGGCAAAACGCGTATCTATGGCGGGATTCTGGCACTGGCGGGCAGTATTGGTTCAGACACGTCGATCCAAAGCGGCGGGATACTTTCCGGTGATGGAGCAATATATGGCAATGTCGACAACCATGGCACCATTTATGGCGGGTGGGGCGCAGACGGCGGAACGTTAACGATTGATGGCAATTATCACCAGGCGGCTGATGCAGCAATGCGGGTTAAGATTGGTGCTGCGGAAGGGACAAGTCGCGTCGACATATCGGGTACGGCAGAACTTGCAGGCGGTACCGTCGACGCCTTCCTTAACCCGGGCACATATCGCGGCGACGCCCGCTATACGATCCTGGCATCTGGTGGCCTTACGGGAAAGTTCGATAAAGTGCAGGCTGATTATGCCTTCCTTGATCTGACGCTTGGCTACGATGCCAACAACACTTATCTGAATGTCATAAGGAACAAGACCGCTTTTGCTGAGGTCGGCCTGACAAAAAACCAGAGAGCAGTTGGAGCCGGCGCAGAAAGTTTAGATGGACTTGCGTTAGCCAGTGTTCCCGGAACACAGGATCCTTCCGTTTCTATTTATGACCTGATCATTGGATCAAATGCCCACGGCGCGCGGCTGGTATTCGATAGCCTGTCAGGCGAAATCCATTCCAGTGTCAAATCGGCATTGCTCGATGAAAGCCGCTTTGCAAGGGATGTCGTCTCTGGTCGCCTGCGTGCGGCATCTGGCTCTGCAATGGCTCCAGTATTGCCGTTGCTTGGCTATGGGTCAAATGGTCAAGTTTCAGTCGCTGCAGATGCGTCTTCCGCGTTGTGGGGGCAGGCTTATGGTTCTTGGGGCCATCTGTCCAGTGGCTCGAATGTGGCAAAGCTTGAACGTTCGTCAGGCGGATTTTACATCGGTGCCGATGGCGAATTCGGACGCTCTTGGCGCGCAGGCTTTGCCGGAGGATATGGCAATACGTCCCTCGACGCGAAAGGACGTGCGTCCTCGGCATCGGTCGACAGTTATACTGTTGCTGCCTATGCCGGTACCGAGATTGATGCGCTGGCTTTCCGGTTTGGTGCTGCCCATACATGGCATAGGGTGGAAACGGATCGCGCTACCGCATTTGGCCCCTCTGCTGCCGATTACGATGCCAGAACTGCGCAGGTATTTGGGGAAGCTGGTTATGCCTTCAATTACAATGGTGTCGTGTTCGAGCCATTCGCAAATCTCGCCTATGCTAACCTGCACACAGATGGCATCGGCGAAAGCGGTGCGGCAAGGCTGAAATCTCAGAGCGATACGGATGACAACGTATTCACGACCATGGGGCTGCGCGTGCAAACCGATGTTCCTGTCGGTGATAAGGCAAAGCTAATGGCTAGGGGAATGTTGGGATGGCAGCATGCTTTCGGGGACACATCCCCAGACACAACGTTCGCTTTTTCAGGAGGCGCGCCGTTCTCGATCGAAGGGACACCGATCGCTCGGAATGCCTTTGTCACGGAGGTCGGGCTCGAGTTTTCCATGACGAAAAAGGTGACTTTGGGCGTTTCGTATACGGGTCAAATGTCGGCTAAAGCACAGGCACATGGCCTGCGTGGCGATTTGAGTTGGAAGTTCTGAGTCCTGCTCCTGGGAAGAATGCAGTCGATATAACGGCCAATGTTCGCTTCGTTGTCGACTTGACGTGTTGTGGCCGCACGTGCATGCCCTGCCCGATGGGGCTCAGCCTTCACCCATCGACAGGTGTATCCGGTCCAGGATCACCTCCCGCTGCGGCCACAACCAGCCTGCGCAGATAGTGGTTCCAGCCCTTCTCATGGTTTGCGCGCTCCGTTTCGTCGGGCAGTCCGCTATGGGTGAAACGCACCAGCGTGCCGCCATCCTTTTCGATGAGGTCGATCTCGACCAGGCTCGATCCCGGCGGTACATTTTCATTCCCTTCCCAGCCGAAGCTGTAGGCCAGGCGATGGACCGGTATCACCTCGGTAAACTGTCCACGGACCGTGTGCGTGTCATTGACGCTGAGGAGATAAATACCACCGGGGTGCGGCTCAATTGTCGCCTTCGTCCCCATCCAGCGCAGGATCTTGTCGGGATCGGTAAGAAAGGCGAAAACCGTTGCCTGTGGGGCTGCGATCTCGATTTCATTGCGAAGCGTCTCGGTCATCGGCGATCTCCTCCTAACAGGGCGCAATGTCACTCCAGCAACGGCGCAGTGTAAGCCAATCGGGATTTGAGGCAAGAAACAAAAGCTCGTGACAGGTGTTCGCCATCTCTGCATGATGACCGTTATGCAATTGCCATCCGCACTTTCCTTTCTGATTGATAAGGCGATCGACATGCCGGACGGTGACGCCTTCCTGACGGCGCTCGCTGTGCGGCTTCTCGCCGACGGTGTGCCACTGACCGGTGGCGCGCTGATGCAGGCAGCGCCACACCCGATCATCAAACGGCGTACATGGCTATGGCGCGCAGATTCGGGAAAAGTGATCGAAGCGCTGGGCTTGACCGGAGCTGGCGATCCTGAGGATTCTCCCGCGCGCAATTGGCTGAGCAGCCTTGGCACAGGTGCGGTGCGGGAAGACTTCGCCGGCACTGCGTCTGATGGTGCCATGCTTGTCTGGGCTGCGAGTCGGCCGTTCAGCAGATCTGAAGCGCAACTGTTGCGCGAGGTTGCGCGCTTTGCCGCCGCCCCACTTGCCTTACTGGCCGCACGCTCCACGACGACCGCGCTGTTAACGACCTATCTTGGTCGGCGCAGCGCAACCCAGGTGCTGGCCGGGCGTCTGCGGCGTGAGACGGGTGAAACTATCCAGGCGGGCCTGCTGTTTGCTGATCTGCGCGGCTTCACAGAATTGTCCGAGACGACCGAACCAAAGGAGGTAATAGCCGCCCTTGATGCCTGGTTTGATCGCATTGCCGGTGCAGTGCATGCATTCGGCGGTGAGGTGTTGAAATTCATTGGTGACGGCGTTCTGGCGATCTTCCCGATCGGAGAACGCGATGCAGCTGCGGCATGCGATGCAGCTTTACGTGCAACTGCTGCGGCTCGAGCCGGGATGGATCATCTCAACCGCACCCGCGCAGCGCGGGACGAGCCGCCTCTTGCATTCGGAACGGCACTGCATCTTGGTGAAATGCTGTGGGGTAATATTGGTACCGCGGACCGGCTCGATTTCACGGCGATTGGCCGCGCGGTGAATCTGGTGAGCCGGTTGGAGGGCCTGTGCCGGCCGCTCGGCCATATGGTGCTGCTTTCCGGCACCTTCGCTGCGGAAACGACACAGCCGCTGATACCACTCGGCGAGCATCAGTTGCGTGGCATCAGCGCACCGTGCGCGGTTTTTACGTTACCGGACTGAAAAAGCCGGCCTCTTCGCCAGTCGCATTTCAGGTTTTGAGGTGATCTCGGATTGGACACAGTTCGTGCGAAAAGCCCAAGCGTCTTAAGCCTTGTTAGCGCGAGAGAGCCTGACTTGGGTACCGCAATGCCGGGTCAAATGGATTGAGTTTGGCGCTGATCGTGGCTGCTTCGCTTTTCAGGAGATCAGTCATGGTGGCGCGACGTGCTTCGGTCAAACGGTCGGAAAGTGTGCCGATGCTGAGAGCGGCCACGGCACTCCCCTTGTTATCGAATATTGGTACACCAAGTCCTGCCATGCCTGCGATCATGTCGAAATTGATGTGAGCCGCCCCCAGGCGCCGCACTTCCTCGATTTTGATACGCAGGTCGACTTCATCAATCTGGGAACGATCAAGAATGCGTGGCATGTTGAATTGGATGATTGCATCACGCTCCTGCTCAGGAAGAAAAGCCAGTATCGCAATACTCCCCTGACCAATTCCGAGGGGAACCTTACCACCGATATCGCCGGTGAAGGAGCGTATCGGGAATGGACCCTCAACACGATCCAGACAGACGGCATCAAAGTTACTGCGAACGAGAAGAAAGACCGTGTCATTCAGGGTTGCAGAGAGGCGAAGAAGCGCCGGTCTTGCGATCTCAAGAATGCCATCACGACGGCGCGCCTGGGCAGCCATTGAAAAGAATTCAAGGGACAGGCGGTAGTGCTTGCTGCCTGGTAATTGCTCAACGAGATTTTCGGCAGTGAGCGATTTCAGCAGGCGATGGGCTGACGGTTGATTCAAACCGACATTCTGGGCCAGCTCTTTTAGCCGCATTCCTTCTGCCGGTCCCTGCGAAAGCGCCCTCATGAGATTTACAGCTTTGTTCAGGCTCGTGCTTGTCTCGATTTGCTGTTTCATTTTTATGACGATCTGTTGGTTTTCAAATTAGCTAATTTTGTATTTCAGAATTTTTATAAATATTATTCCAGAATACAAGATTTTGTTTGATGAATCTTGCCGATTGAGGTCACTAATAGTGAAACTGCCACAAAGCAAGCATGATGGCGGATCTGAACTCAGGGGATTGCGTAATGGGATTTTTACACCTCGAGCAGGTTTCCAAATTTTATGGAGAGTTTGCTGCTGTTTGCGACTTTGATCTGGAAATCGAAAAGGGCGAGTTTATTTCGTTATTAGGGCCGTCCGGTTGCGGCAAGACAACAACCCTTCAGATGATCGCCGGTCTGGTGACACCGACCAGCGGTAAAATTGCCCTTGATGGCCGGGATATCACACAGGAAAAGCCGGCCAAACGGGGACTTGGGGTTGTCTTTCAAAGTTACGCGCTTTTCCCGCATATGACTGTTGCGCAGAATGTCGCCTTCGGTCTGGAGATGCGAAAGATTGCTAGGAGTGAACGCGACAAGCAGGTTGCGGAGATCCTTTCTCTGGTCCGGCTCACGCCTCTCGCCGATCGTTATCCGCGTGAAATGTCCGGTGGTCAGCGCCAGCGCGTGGCGATTGCCAGAGCACTTGTGATCAAGCCGCCGGTTTTGCTTTTGGATGAACCGCTATCAAATCTCGATGCAAAGCTGCGCGAAGAAATGCAATTCGAACTGCGCCGCATCCAGCGGGTCGTGGGCATTACCACAATCATGGTAACGCATGATCAGGCGGAGGCCCTGTCCATCAGCGATCGGGTCGTGGTTATGGAGGGCGGAAAGATCACTCAGGTCGACCAGCCCTATAGTCTCTATGAGCATCCGAAGAACAATTTCATTTCCTCGTTCGTCGGCAAATCAAATTTTCTGGCTGCTCGTGCGGTCAACGAAACCTCCGGTGTATCGCTGATCGTCGACAATACGGACCTGAAGATTCCTTCGACCAAAAATTACCCGGACGGCGAACTTTGCTTGTCAGTCAGGCCGGAAAAAATCTGTTTGACGGCTCCCGCCGAGGGTATGTTGCAGGGATCAATATCGAGCCGCTATTTTCTTGGAAACCAATGGCTTCTGAGCGTTACGACGCCAGCCGGCGAAATATCCGTTTCAGTTGCCAATCTGGGCGCGCCCCCGCCGCTCGAAGGAGAGATCACGGGGCTCTCCTGGAAAATAGAAGAATGCCGGATAATGGCCGCTGAGCAGGAAGTCATCGTGCAATCATGACGAGTGCTGTTGCCAAAAACTCTCCGCGTCTGCTGGCACCATTTTTGCTGGCCACGCCAGCCACGTTGCTGTTCATCGGGCTTATTCTTCTGCCCCTCGCATTGACCGCCGTTCTATCATTCAATGTGTATGACTACAGTAGCGGCGTTCAGAACCAATATACAACGGCGAACTATCTCACCGTTCTTCAGGATAAATATTATCTTTCCATATTCTGGAGGACGTTGCGCCTTGCCTTGCTTACCACGGTGATCACGGTTCTTTTGGGAACACCGGAAGCCTATATTCTCACGCGCATGGGCAAGCCATGGCGCTCGATCTTTCTACTGGTGATTATCGGGCCGCTGCTGGTATCCGTGGTTGTCAGAACGTTTGGCTGGAGCATGCTGCTTGGCCGCGATGGGCCGGTCAATCATGCTCTGGCCGCGATTGGGCTTGAACCGGCGCAGTTGCTTTATACCGAAACCGCCATTGTCATCGCGCTTGTACATATCATGCTGCCCTTCATGGTCATTCCTGTCTGGACGGCATTGCAGAAGCTTGATCCGACGGTTGAAGCGGCCGCCCTGTCACTGGGAGCTTCGCGGTTTACCGCCTTGCGCCGCATTGTTTTTCCGCAGGCAACGCTCGGTATCCTCTCAGGCAGCCTGATCGTTTTCGGACTTTCAGCCAGCGCCTTTGCCATTCCGGGTCTGCTTGGCGGACGACGGCTAAAAATGGCTGCAACGGTAGTTTACGATGAATATCTGATCGAGCTGAACTGGCCACTTGGAGCCGCAATCGCAATCATCGTGCTACTGGCAAATCTTGCGATCATGCTGGCTTATAACCGCATGGTGGAGCGTCAGGCAAAGCGGAGGCTCGGATAAACCATGCAGAAGAATGGTCTTGTCGCTCTCACATTTCACACCTTGATTGTTCTCTTTGTGATGGCACCCCTTGTTGTGGTTTGTCTTGTCGCCTTCACACCTCAGAATACGCTTTCCCTGCCATGGAATGGTATTTCCTTCCGATGGTTTTCAGCCGTTTTCAATCATCCGGACTTTGTAGCGTCGTTTTGGAACAGTGGTCGTCTGGCACTCTTCTCGGCGACCATCTCCACGATGCTTGCCGTTCCATCTGCTCTTGCCATTACCCGATATTCGTTCAGGGGCAGGGATGCGCTCAATGCACTGTTTCTGTCGCCACTCATCATTCCACATCTCGTAATTGGTGTGGCTTTCCTCCGCCTCTTCTCGTTCATCGGCGCAACCGGTTCATTCGGCTGGCTCGTGGCTGCCCACGTGATGGTCATCATGCCATATGCCCTTCGTCTCGTTTTGGCAGCACTGAACGGAATGGATCTAAGTGCCGAAATGGCGGCACGTACGCTTGGAGCAGGTGAATGGACGGTGTTCCGGCGGATTACCTTCCCGATGCTTCTACCCGGCATCAGCGGCGGATGGTTGCTCGCGTTCATCAACAGCTTTGACGAGTTGACTATGTCCATTTTTGTGACCTCACCGTCAACGGTCACCTTGCCTGTGCGCATGTACATGTATGCGAGCGAGTCGATCGATCCGATGATGGCCGCTGTCTCGACCCTGATGATCGCCGTGACCGGTGTGACGATGATCATCCTCGATAGGCTGTTTGGTCTTGATCAATTGCTCGTAGGGAAAGGCTGATGTCGGCTCATCATTCCCGATCACAGTTTCAGCGTCACTTTCGACGCGACGAAGCGCACGTCCCGTTTTCGATCGATGGCATCGCCTATTCCGGGCGACGCGGTGACACCGTTCTTGTTGCAATCATGTCGGCGACCGACCGCCTGCGCCTGAGTGAATTTACTGCCGAACCGCGCGCGGGGTTCTGTCTTATCGGAGCCTGTCAGGATTGCTTCGTGACCCTTGCCTGCGGAAGGCGGGTGCGTGCCTGTACCACGCCTCTCGAAGCCCAAATGGCGTTCGTAACGCGAGAACGCGGCAATGAATGACACTTTGCCTCCCGTGATTGTCGGAGCCGGGCCTGCGGGAATCTGCGCTGCGAAAACGCTCGTTGCTGCGGGCCTGCGGCCGATTGTTATCGACGAAGGTTTTCGCGCCGGCGGTCAGATTTATCGCCGCCCGTTCGTTGATGATGGTCGCAGCGCAACCGATCTCTACGGTTCAGAGGCCGCGAAAGCTACAAGGCTGCACCGGGAATTCGATGGTCTGCTGCCTTCCATCGATTACATGCCGCAGGCGCTGGTCTGGAATATTGCCGGCAATGAACTTCACCTTATGGCGGATGGAAAGCATCACCAGATTGGCTTTCAAAATCTCATTCTGTCGACTGGAGCGACAGACCGCATACTCCCCTTTCCGGGGTGGACATTGCCTGGTGTCTATACGTTGGGGGCCGCGCAAACTGCGTTGAAAGTACAAGGCTGCACTATTGGAAGGAATGTTGTGTTCCTTGGATCCGGCCCGCTTCTCTACCTTGTTGCCTGGCAATATGTGAAGGCGGGCGGCAATGTGGCTGCGGTCCTCGATACAGCTCCGTTCTCGGCCAAGCTCAACCTTCTCTCTGCATTTCGGTTTGATCCGCGCCTCGTGCTCATCGGAATGTCCTATGCAGCAAGGCTTGTTAGCCGCGGTGTAAAAATTCGCTACAATGTTCGTCCAACCCGTGTGGACGGCTCCCAATATGTCGAGGGGCTAAGCTTCAAGTCGGGAACAAAGGTGCATTCCATAGCATGTGACGCAATTGCATATGGTTTCGCACTTCGCCCCGAAACGCAGTTGGCAGACCTCTCTGGCTGTACATTCCGCTTCGATGACAGGGATCGCACATGGCTGCCGGTAACGGATGAGGCAGGCCGCACGAGCAGCCAGGGTGTTTATCTTGCCGGTGATGGCAGCGGTATTGCCGGGGCCGATGCCGCGGAGATTTCAGGTGAACTTGCTGCCCTCGCGCTGATACAGGATTCTGGTACTACGGTTGATCCCGGACGAATGTCGGCACTTGTCAAAGCACGCCGACGGAAAGCTGGACTGCGGGACATCCTTGAAAAAGCATTTCCGTTTCCGGATAATTGGTTTGATCAGATTCCCGGCTATACGAAGCTCTGCCGTTGCGAAGAAGTCACTGTTTCCACCGTTATTGACACCATAAACGGCGGCGAGCTTCGTGAGCTCAATCGACTGAAAGCGCTTAGCCGTTCTGGTATGGGCAGGTGTCAGGGACGCATGTGCAGCGCAGCCATGGCCGAAGTTCTTTCGGCCACTCAACACCTTAAACTTGCGGACATTGGCCGTTTGCGCGCACAGGCTCCCGTCAAGCCACTGCCACTATTACTTCAGGAAGGTGGCTCATGATCCGGCGCTTCTCTGCAGACGTTGCCATCGTTGGTGGCGGCCTTGTCGGTAGTTCTGCCGCGCTTGCGCTGCGCAAGGCCGGCTTGTCGGTCATCCTCATGGACAAAGGTTTTTGTGGAGCACAGGCAAGCGGCGTCAACTATGGGGGGGTGCGACGTCAGGGCCGCTCCGTAGCGCAGCTCCCGCTTTCACAACGGGCGCACCAGATCTGGCCACGATTGAAAGAGCTGATCGGGATTGACGGAGAATATCAACGCAGCGGGCATCTGAAGCTCGCACGCAAGCCGGAAGACTTCGCGCGGCTTGAGCAATATGCCGAAACTGTAAAACCCTTCGGTCTCAATCTTGAGCTGTTCACAGGCGCAATGGCAAAGACGCGTTTTCCATGGCTGTCAGGCAACGTTGCCGGCGCTTCGTTTTGTCCGGATGACGGGCAGGCCAACCCTCGGCTGGTATCGCCAGCCTTTGCAAAGGCGGCACGCGATGCCGGGGCTATTGTTCTTGAACAGACTGCTGTGCACGCTGCGGTACGAACGAGTGATGGATTTGCGCTTCAAGCAGGTACTGACTGCGAGATAACGTGCCACTTTCTCATCAACAGCGCCGGTGCCTGGGCCAACAAAATCGCCACGGACTTCGATGAACCCGCGCCACTCTCCCGTATATATCCGTCGATGGTTGTGACAGAACCACTGGCCTTGCGGTTGCCAGTCAGCCTGGGCGAAGAAGGCGGTGGATTCTACTGCCGACAGGTTCAACGCGGGAATTACATCATGGGCGGTGGACGCGGTTACGCTCTTATCGACCCCGATTTCTCCCGGCCGTCAACCGCGGCAGCTCTGGCTGTCATGAAACGGGCCACCACACTTTTCCCCCATCTTGCGGGAGCGCACGTGATCCGTTTCTGGTCGGGTACGGAAGGGCAACTCCCAGACAATAATCCTGTCATCGGCCGAAGTGGCACGACACCGGGCCTTTTCCATGCGTTCGGTTTTTGCGGTGCCGGCTTTCAGGTGGCCCCGGCGGTGGGTGCCATCCTGTGCGACCTCGTCACATCAGGCGAAACAGCAACGCCGATCGCCGCTTTCTCGATAGAGCGTTTCCATAACATGCCTCCACAACACAACAAGAAAAAGGGAACTCACAATGAAATGGTTGAATAATTGCCTGGTATCCACACTTACTCTGACGGTGGCTGGCTTAGCCGCCTCACACGCTCAGGCGGAGACCAAAACACTTTACGTCGGGATGAACGGCGGAAATTACGAACGCACATTCACTCAGGACGTTTTTCCCGAGTTTGAGAAAGCCAATGACGTCAAAGTGGTTGTTGTCCCGGGAACGTCCGCCGATATTCTCGCCAAGGCGACAGCAGCAAAAGACAATCCGCAGATGCACGTCATGTTCCTGGACGATGGTGTCATGGTCAGGGCCATTGGTACTGGCCTCTGCCAGAAATTGCAGGCTTCCCCTGTTCTCGATGACATTACACCGGGCGCGCGCATGAAGGACGATATGGCTGTCGGCATTGACATGGGCATGACCGGCCTTGCCTACAACAAGCAGATGTTTGACCAGAACGGCTGGAGTGCGCCCACATCGTGGATGGATCTCGCCGATGCCAAATTCAAGGGCAAGGTGGTCTTTCAATCAGCCTCGGTCTCAACCTTCGGCCTCCACGCGTTTCTGATGTTCAACCGTATCCAGGGCGGCGATGAGAACAATGTCGAACCGGGGTTTGAGAAATTTGCCGATACAATTGGCAAGAATGTTCTGGAGTACATCTCCAGCTCGGCAAAAATTTCAGAAATGGTCCAGACTGGCGATGCCGCGATCTTTCCCCTTACACCGACTGCGGTCAATAATCTGAAGGAGAAGGGAATTCCGGTCGAATATGCGCAGCCAAAAGAAGGATCGGTTGTGCTGACGGTCTCCGAATGTGTGATAGCAAATAACACCGAACCGGAACTCAGCCAGAAGCTGGCCCAGTATCTCCTTTCCGCCGAAGCGCAGGCCAAGGCGCTGGACAAGGGAAACATCGTTCCCTCAAACGTGAAGACGCGCGCTGGAACAGCCGGAGGAGAAGAGAAGCTGACGGCGTTTCAGACCTATATGAGCAATGCAAAGGTCGTCGATTGGGACGCTATCAACAAAAACCGGCCCGAATGGAACAACCGCTGGAATCGCAAGATCGAGCAGTAACTCCTGATCGTATGGCACGGCATTTCGGTCAAAGCCGCGCCAATACTTCAGGTTGCTTCGGCAATTCTAACCAAAACAGACCGTTGTCGTGTCAACAACGACTTTGTCGATTGCCGGTTCATCTCACTGGCGGATGTAGTCAGGGAACTGTTCGCTGATGATATCGATGATCGACAAAGTTCCGGAAAGATGTTTGCGAAGAGCATGGGCTGCTGCTTGTGGATCCCTTGACTTGATCGCGCTGATAATGTGGCAATGATCTTCCAATACCGTCTGCATTTTGCCCGGCATCGGAAGATTGAGGCGACGTAACCGATCAAGGTGCACGCTCTGGCGACGTACGGTCGACCATAAATTGAGAACACCGGCGCGTTCATAAATCTTGCGATGAAAATCCTTGTCGAGCGTATCGAACAGATCAAATGTTTGCGGGGAGGCGACCTGTTGCTGCCGCAACAGAATCTCGTCCAGTTCGGCTGCGATTTGGTCCGGGCATTCCAGGGTCAGCCGCCGAACCGCTTCGAGTTCGATAGACAGGCGCAGGAACTGGGCCTGTCTGGCATGCCCGATATCGATTCTGGCGACAACAGTGGCATATTGTGGGTAGACCTCGACGATACCTTCCTCTTCGAGCCGCATCAGAGCGTCCCTGACCGGGGTTTGACTGACACCGAATTCCAGCTGCAGAGATGCCCGCGACAAAACTGTTCCGGGCACGAGCTCAACAGCAAGGATCCGGTCTCTCAATATTTCATGAATCTGATGGGCTACCTGCCTGGTCCGATCCAGAACGCCACCGTTCACTCTGCCACTCATATGCCGATTCCCTGATTTCCTGGTTTAACCAGTATCATAATTATTTTGTTGATGCACTGATGTATTAGTGCTTTAACGACGAAGACGATGTCGGAGGATCATCGCCAGCCGTGGAAATGCACATAAAATTATTGGGAGGAAACAATGCGAACATTTATCCGCGAGATCACCGCGCTTGTCATGGTCTTGGGTTGGAATTCTGCGGGTTATGCGCAGGAGAAGACCGAGATTTCCATAACGCGCCAACCGGGCATATTGTATCTGGCGAGCCATGTCATGGAGACCCAGAAGCTCATTGAAAAGCATGCTGCTGAAGACGGCCTGAAAGGCGTCACGGTCAATTGGCGAACGTTCAGCGGTGGCGGCGCGCAAACGGATGCGCTTCTCTCTGGCAATGTCGATATCGTCAATACCGGCACCGGTAACCTTTTGCTGCTGTGGGACCGGACGCGCGGCAAGGTAAAGGGGATAATCACCAGTTCGGCACAGCCGGTTATCCTGGTTTCAAGGGACCCAAAGATCAAAACACTGAAAGATATCGGGCCAAGCGACAAAATCGCCGTACCAACCGTTGGCGTGTCAACCCAGGCCATTTTGTTGCAGATGGCTGCTGCTCAAATGTTCGGTGACGGCGACGTCAAGCATTTCGATCCCAACACGGTGCAGCTTGGACATCCCGATGCCATGGCTGCCCTTGCCAACAAGAACCATGAAGTGGCCAGCCATTTCTCGGCACCGCCGTTCCAATACCTGGAGATTGCGGCTGGAAATCACATCGTCGCCAACTCCAAGGACATTATCGGCGGCCCGCTGACACAGGCAACATTCTTTACGACAACAACATTTGCCGAGGCGAACCCCGTCATCATCAAAGCGGTGCGCGAAGCGACGGTTGAAGCGATTGACCTAATCAAGAAGAACCCGCGCGAGGCTCTAAGTGCCTACAAACAAATTTCCGGTGACAAGACTGATCTCGATGCGTTGGTCAAGATTATCGAACAGCCGGATATGATGGACTTCCGTATAGAACCTCAGGGCACCATGAAGTTTGCAACCCATCTGCACAAGATTGGCACTCTCAAAACAATGCCTGCTGCCTGGACAGACTATTATCTGCCGGAGTCCGCCGACCTGAAGGGCAATTAGCACCGGATCGCCAAACACTGACGGTCCGGCGGGATTTCTACCGGGCCGCCCACTCAGAATTGAGGAAGGGCTGAAATGCTACAAACGACACAGTACGCGAACAACACGACAGCGGAACGTGCGGACTCTCTCCAGTGCGCTTCGGCGCGGCCGCTGCTAACCGTGGACAAGGTGACACTGCGCTACAAGACACCGAACCTGTTGATTACTGCAACGGAGGATGTCAGCTTCTCCGTCGAGCAGTCGGATCGTTTTGTTCTTCTCGGTCCATCCGGTTGCGGCAAGTCGACACTCCTGAAAGCGGTGGGCGGCTATATGGCCCCAGTGAGCGGCGCCATCCATATCAATGGGCGTCCCGTCAAAAAGCCCGGTGCTGACCGGATGATGGTGTTTCAGGAGTTTGACCAGCTTCTGCCATGGAAAACAGTGCTTGAGAACGTGATGTTTCCGTTGCTGGTCGCACGCAAATTACCACGCAGCGAGGCAGAGGAGAGGGCGCGCGACTACATTGACAAGGTAAAGCTTACGCGGGCGGCCGACAGTTATCCGCATACATTGTCAGGTGGAATGAAACAGCGGGTTGCAATTGCCCGTGGCATGGCCATGCAGCCGGATATTCTGCTCATGGATGAACCCTTTGCTGCACTCGACGCTCTGACGCGCCGCCAGATGCAGGACGAACTGTTGCAACTGTGGGAAGACACGAAATTTACGGTCATTTTTGTCACGCACTCCATTGCCGAGGCAATCAAGATCTCCAATCGGATTCTGCTGCTGTCACCGCATCCGGGACGCGTTAAAGCTGAAGTCATCGATGTCGATCATGCACGCCACGATGACGGCAGTGCAGTTGCACTTGAGCGCGATATACACAATCTGCTCTTCTCCGAGCCGGGTCACAGGGAATGACGCCATGACCAATCCGCAAATCATCCTTGCCGCCGACGTTACCACCAATCGTCCCCATGCCAATGTGGCTGAAATCGAGCAGAAGCTCGGAGCTCTGGAACTGATCTGGGGCATAGGCGCTGTCCGCAAAACAGTGCTGATTATCGTTCTGGCAGTGATCTGGCAGGTCTATGCGAGCTATCTCGATAACCCGCTGCTGTTTCCAACGCTGAGCGATACGCTCACCACGCTCTATGATCGTTTCGCCGACGGTGTACTGCCCGCGCGCATCTGGACGACACTGAAGGTGCTGATCACCGGCTACGTCGCTGGTACGGTGCTTGCTGGCGTTTTGACAATCCTTGCCATCAACACGCGCATCGGCACTGATTTCCTCGAGACCATGACGGCGATGTTCAACCCTCTGCCCGCGATCTCGCTGCTGCCGCTTGCGCTGATCTGGTTCGGGCTGGGAGCTTCCAGCCTTGTCTTCGTTCTTATCCATTCCGTGCTGTGGGCGGTCGCACTCAACACACATGCGGGGTTTCTCGGGGTGTCGCGAACCCTGCGCATGGTTGGCGGAAATTATGGTTTGACGGGACTTTCCTACGTGGTGCGGATCCTGGTGCCGGCTGCTTTCCCGTCGATTCTGACCGGACTGAAGATCGGCTGGGCCTTTGCGTGGCGAACACTGATCGCTGCCGAACTGGTCTTCGGCGTTTCATCCGGACAGGGCGGTCTAGGCTGGTTCATCTTCGAAAACCGCAATCTGCTCGATATTCCGGCAGTCTTTGCGGGTCTCCTGACAGTCATCATCATTGGTCTTGTGGTGGAAAATCTCGTTTTCCAGACAATCGAACGTCACACCATTCAGAAATGGGGGATGAAGGAATGATCGGGTTGCCGCTCTTCTCCCTGCCTTCGCATTTCGAGGTCCAGTCATGACAACAAGAAAATCACCTGACACCCTGCGCAGTGCACGCTGGTTCGCGCCGGATGATCTGCGCAGTTCGGGACATCGTTCGCGCACGATGCAGATGGGCTATGCGCCGGAAGAATGGGCGGGCAAACCGGTCATTGCCATATTGAACACTTGGTCCGATGCCAATCCATGTCATGCGCATTTCAAGCATCGCGTGGAAGATGTGAAACGCGGTGTATTTCAGTCAGGCGGGTTTCCTCTGGAGCTACCTGCGCTCTCGCTGTCCGAAAGCTATGTGAAGCCGACAACGATGCTGTATCGCAACATGCTCGCCATGGAGACAGAAGAACTGTTGCGCTCCCATCCGGTCGATGGTGCGGTGTTGATGGGGGGCTGCGACAAGACCACGCCGGGTCTGGTCATGGGCGCACTGAGCGCCGGGTTGCCGATGATCTATCTGCCGGCCGGTCCGATGTTGCGTGGCAATTATCGCGGCAAGTCGCTGGGCTCTGGCTCCGACGCCTGGAAATTCTGGGATGAACGGCGAGCGGGCAATCTTTCAACCGAAGAATGGGTGGAGGTGGAAGCAGGCATAGCGCGTTCCTACGGGCATTGCATGACCATGGGAACGGCAAGCACGATGACCGCCATTGCCGAGGCCATGGGGCTGACCTTGCCGGGAGCAAGCTCGATACCTGCAGCGGACTCCAACCATATCCGCATGTCGTCCGCCGTGGGGCGGCGCGCCGTTGAAATGGTCTGGGAAGACCTTGTGCCTGGTAAGATCATGACGAAGCCAGCCATATACAACGCGGTGGCCGTTGCCATGGCAACGGGCTGCTCAACGAATGCCATAGTCCATCTCGTGGCAATGGCGCGCCGGGCGGGGGTCGACCTGACGATGGACGATCTTGATCGCGCCGGGCGTACGACGCCCGTGCTGGCCAATGTGAGACCGACTGGCAGCACCTATCTGATGGAAGATTTCTATTACGCCGGTGGCCTGCGGGCGCTGATGGCAAAACTGGCCAGCAAGCTCGATCTTTCTGCACTGACCGTTTCGGGGCGGACGCTTGGCGAAACACTGGAAGGTGCAGAGTGCTTCAACGACGATGTCATCCGTTCACTCGATGATCCGGTGTATCAGGAAGGCTCTCTTGCCGTGCTCAAGGGCAATCTGGCACCGACGGGCGCCGTGATGAAACCGGCGGCCTGTGATCCAAGGTTCCATCACCACGAGGGCCCGGCGCTTGTATTCGACAGTTACCCTGAGATGAAGAAAGCGATCGATGATGAGAATCTGGATATAACTCCCGATCATGTTCTCGTCTTGCGCGGGGCAGGTCCGCAGGGTGGCCCCGGTATGCCGGAGTGGGGCATGCTGCCCATGCCAAAAGTTCTGCTCAAACAAGGTTATCGCGATATGCTTCGCCTTTCCGATGCCCGCATGAGTGGCACCAGTTACGGCGCATGTGTTCTGCATGTTTCACCGGAGTCGCATGTGGGCGGGCCGCTTGCGCTGCTCAAAACAGGCGACATCATCCGGCTCGATCTCAATGCACGCCGGATCGACATGCTGGTGGATGAACATGAACTTGAACAGCGCCGTGCCGCATGGACGAAACCGGCAGAAAAAGCTGGACGCGGCTATGGCTGGATGTTTGCCCGGCATGTTGGTCAAGCCGATACCGGGGCGGATTTTGATTTTCTTGAAACGCGTTTCGGATCATCTGCCCCTGAGCCCGATATTTACTGACATATGAGGACCTGAAATGACCGACTACAATCTTGACGAACAAACACACAAAAAACTCATGGGAGTCGCGACGCCGACCATTGCCACCGCTCTGTTCAAACGCGGGTTGCGCAACCAGTGCATTCAGGATGTGCGGCCGCTTTCGACCAAAAAGGCGAATATGGTCGGTCAGGCCTTCACATTGCGCTATATTCCGGCGCGTGAAGATCTGAACACAATCGAAGTGTTCAAGAATCCAGATCATCCGCAGCGTGCTGCAGTGGAACAATGCCCAAAGGGTGCTGTTCTCGTCATGGACAGCCGCAAGGATGCGCGTGCAGCCTCCGCAGGGTCGATCCTGATTACGAGGCTGCAGGTCCGTGGTGTTGCCGGTGTTGTGACTGACGGCGGCTTCCGCGACAGTCCCGAAATTGCCAATCTGTCGATCCATGCCTACCACAACCGGCCTTCGGCGCCGACCAACCTTACCCATCATCAGGCTTACGATATCAACGTACCGATCGGGTGCGGTGACGTTGCAGTCTTTCCGGGCGATGTTCTCGTGGGGGACAATGAAGGTGTGATCGTCATCCCGCTTCATCTGGCGGACGAGATTGCCGATGAGACCGTCGAGATGACGGCCTACGAGGACTTTGTCACCGAGCAGGTGCTGAACGGTGCAACAATTATTGGTCTTTATCCCGCAACGAGCGACAAGCCCAAGCTCGAATTTGCCGCCTGGCGCAAACAGAACGGACGATGACAGGCAGCATCATTCGCAGGTATTTAGGGGAGAGGGTGCCTTGATGAGATTGGCGTTGAGAACGGTAGTGATGATGGCGGGTCTGATTCCACTGGCATTTGCGGGCAGCTCGGCCAGTGCGAAGACCTTTGTTTATGTATCGGCGGCAACGGACGGGATGATCGATACCTACGTGATGGATGAGGCCACCGGCGTGCTCACGTCATCAGGCAAACTCGATGCGGGCAAGATGGTCATGCCGATGACAGTCAGTCCTGACAAGAAGCACCTTTACGCGGTTGTGCGCTCGCAGCCGTATCGCGTGTTGACGCTGGCGATTGACCCGGTGACGGGTGGTTTGAAGCAGGAGGCGGTAGCCGCGCTTCCGGACAGCATGCCTTATGTATCGACGGATAAGTCCGGACGCTTGCTGTTCACTGTGTCTTACGGCGGGGACAAACTGGCCGTCTTGCCGATCAACGCCGAGGGCCTGGTCGTTGATGGTACCCGGCAACTGATTGCAACCGGCCGCAATGCGCATTCCATCGTCAATGATCACTCCGGCAAGTATGTTTTCGCTACCAATCTCGGCTCGGATGTTGTCCTCCAGTTTGTCCTGAATCCGATGACCGGAATGCTTGAGCCAAACGATCCGCCGAGTGTCCGTACACGATCAGGTTTCGGACCTCGGCATATTGCGATTTCCCCCGACAACAAGTCGGTCTATGTCATTACAGAACTGACCGGTCACGTGATCCACTACACTCTAGACAATACAAAGGGCACGCTGCGGGAGATTGCGAGTATTTCGTCGGTGCCTGCGGATACAGGCCTCGTTCCCGGTATCGCGCCACCTGCACCACCACCATTCAACGCTCCGTCAGGGTTGACGAACCAGAAAACATCAGGGGAGGACAAGCCGAGAATATGGGCTGCAGACATCGGGATAACCCCGAATGGTCGGTTCCTGTATACGACAGAGCGTACGACCAGCAAGATCGCGCTCTTTACTGTCCAGGCGGGCACCGGCAACCTCGCTTACATCGCTAATTTCCCCACCGAGAAACAGCCGCGGGGTATCAGGATCGATGCATCCGGCCGTTTCCTGATCGCATCCGGTGAGAAATCGGACAAGCTATCCGTTTATGCGATCAATCAGACGGATGGCACGCTTGCCGAAGTTGGACGGTACCCGGTTGACGCCGGTGCGAACTGGATCGAGGTCGTGTCATGGCCATGACTGAGTACCCTGTTTCTCAGCCAAGTTATTAAAACCTGTGAGAGGCGAAAACTGTGCCTCATTCGATCTTGTCCATTTAGATAGAACGGCCGCTTTCTTTGTCAAAGACGTAGACAAGTTCGGAATCGATATTTACTGAAAACGGGGCGCCCACGCGCACTGTGGTGTCTCCGTTCACCAAAGCGGTCACCTGGCTTGCAGCCATGTCGAAAAGCACATGCGTTTGGGCGCCAGTTGGCTCCACGAGCAGTGTTTGGCCACGCAGGATGCTTCCGCCTCCAGACACAGTCAGATGTTCCGGTCTCAAGCCCACTTTGACGATTTGCCCTCGTTTTATATGTCTTTTGGCGCTGACACTTATGGGCGTCCCATCGTTGAGGCGAATAGCCGGATTTCCGTCGACGCCCTCCACCACGCCATCAAGGATATTCATGGATGGTGATCCGATGAATCCAGCGACGAAAAGATTGGCGGGGTTGCGGTAAAGCTCAATGGGAGCGCCTTGTTGTTCGATACGCCCGTGATTGAGGACCACGATCTTGTCGGCCAAAGTCATGGCTTCGATCTGATCATGGGTGACATAGATCGATGTAGTCTGCACTTTCTGATGCAATGATTTGATTTCAGCGCGCATTTGTACGCGAAGTTTCGCATCAAGATTGGAGAGCGGTTCATCAAACAGGAACACAGCGGGATTGCGTACGACAGCGCGGCCCATGGCGACGCGTTGGCGTTGTCCGCCGGAAAGTTGCGAAGGCTTGCGATCAAGAAGACTTGTCAAATCCAGCATGCGCGCCGCTTCCGCTACACGCTTGTCAATCGTAGCAGCCGGTTCCCCGGACATCTTGAGGTTGAAACCTATATTTTGCGCAACGGTCATATGGGGATAGAGCGCGTATGATTGGAATACCATGGCGATATTGCGCGCGCGTGGTGTCAGGCTGTTTACGGTCTTTCCGTCAATCAGGACGTCACCGCCGGTGATCTCTTCCAGTCCGGCAATCATGCGGAGAAGTGTGGACTTTCCACAACCGGAAGGACCGACAAGCGCGACAAATTCGCGATCTTCTATTGCAAGCGAGAGATCGTGAATGACATCCAGAGTACCGTAAGCTTTTCTGATATTGTTCAATTCTACGGATGCCATGGGTTTGCTCCAGCGGGTTCGGTTTATGATTTGACGGCGCCAGCGGTAAGCCCGGCAATGATATGTTTCTGTGCAATGAAAAAGACGATGATCGTGGGGAGAATCGTGAGGGTGATAAAGGCCAGCGCGAGTTGCCAGCTGGTGCCGTATTCGCCCCGGTACACCATGATCCCAAGCGGCCATGTGTACTTGCTTTCGGAGTTCAGCATGATGAGAGGCAAGATATAACTGTTCCAGCTGCCAACGAACGAGATGATACCGACCGTGGCAATGATGGGGCGGGCGAGGGGAAGTGAGATATACCAGAAGAAGCGGATGTAACCGCAGCCATCGACAAATGCCGCCTGAAACAATTCCTCTGGCAGATTGCGGAAATAATTGCGGAAGAGGAGGATGCTCATGCCGAGGCCAAAAGCGACTTGAGGTAGGACGACACCCCAGTAAGAATCGAGCAATCCAAGGTCGCGGATGCGGATGAACAATGGCAGAATGGCGGTTGCTGCCGGAAACATGAGGCCGATCAGAAAATAGTTCAGCAAAAAGCCGGAGGCGAAGAACCGGACATGGGCAAAGGTAAAGGCTGCCATTGCTGAGACAACAAGCGTCAGAAATACGGTCAGGGCAGCAATCACCAGAGAATTGATCATCTGTCGCCAGTAGCGGTCACCAAACAGGATGTCTGTGTAGTTCGACCAATACCATGTCGAAGGCAGACCAAACGGGTTGGTGCGAAGTTCTCCGAGTGATTTGAACCCGCCAAGTGCCGTTGTCAGCAGTGGAATCAATACCAGTACGGCAATGATCGACAAAGCGACGTAGAGGTAGAGCCTGGTGGCAGCGCTCGTGCGCATGGAGGAATCGGCATCAGTCATTGCGCATGAATATCCGTTTGTAGCCAAAGGCGAGGGTGACACAAATGACGAAAAGAACGACACCGACGGCACTGCCCAGACCGACCTGCATGCGGGTGACGCCATAGGTATAAAGGAAGGTCACCATGGTTTGCGTCGAGTTGGACGGCCCGCCGCCGGTGAGGGGCATGATCATGTCGAACAACTGCAACGAACCGATCACCGCAAAAAAGATCGAGAGACGTACGGTTGAACCAAGAAGGGGCAGCGTGATGTGCCGGAATTTCTGCCAGCCGGTTGCGCCGTCTATTTCGGCTGCTTCAATTACACTTTTATCAATGGACTGGAGTCCAGCGATGAACAGCATCATGTGGAAGCCGAAATATTTCCAGACGATAACGGCAAGTACCGCATAGATTGCGAGGTGGCGGTCGGCGAGCACATAGGGTGTCGATACCCCCAGAAATCCCGACACAGCGGCAAACAGCCCGTAATCGCCATCGTAAACGAAGCGCCAGATCAGACCTGCGGCCACGTCCGCCAGCACATAGGGCAAGAAGAAAATGAGGCGAAAGACCACAACGCCTGCAATACGATGAGCAAGCATCATGGCCAGCCAGATCGCCAGCGGAATCTGGATCAGTATCGATACCAGAATGATCAGGCCGTTGTTCCAGAGCGCCTGCGTAAACGCTGCGTTGTTGAACAGGACCTGAAAGTTGCGCAATCCGATAAATTGCTGGGGCGAGCCATATCCATTCCAGTGATAAAGGCTGTACCAGGCGGCTTCTCCCATCGGCAGAATAACGAAGATTGTAAAGAGCAGGATGGCCGGCGGCAGAAACAGCAGAAGAACGGGAAGCCGTCCGCGCGCCAACGGATTTCCGGACTTTGCCACACGCGCCCCTCGTTTCGAGGGCAGTATCGTTGTTGGTAAACTCAGTTCAGTCATGCTCATCCTACCTTGCCGGACATTTTGTCCGGCGATATTGCGACTGACGGGGCTCAGAATTTTTCCAGTTCGAATGCGTCCTGAATCATCTGAGCGCCTTCTTGCGATTTCATCTGACCGGATGTGATTTCAACCGCAACATCGTTGACAACGCGGCCAACCGAAGGACCAAGCTCCTGATCGAAGAAATTCTGGTGCCAGGTCGACGTGGCAAGTTGCTGGGCAGACTCATGTACGAGCGGGTTCACAACGCCGTCTTCTGCGCCAATCGCTACAGGAATGAGCATACCCGCCTTCGCCATTAAACGTTCATTGTCGGCGTTGGTCAGATAAGCCAGAAAGTCGATGGCTTCGGGCGGTGCATCTTTCGAAACAGCCCAGCCATTCAGACCTCCCAAGGTATCGGTTGCGGCGCCTGCGCCGCCTTCAACGACCGGAAAGGCAAAGCGGCCAATGTTCTCGGGAGCAAGGCCTTTGCCATCGCCTGCATTGTTGCGCTGGTTGGCATCCGTATTCTCAAAACCAAGGATGATCGCAGCCTTTCCATCGCCGAATAGGCCCAGAGCCTGCGGCCAGGTTGTCCCGAGATACCCCGGCTGGAATGGTTCAAGCGCGCCAAGTTCAGCAAGCTGGTCGCCTGCTTTGATGATGGCCGGATCCAGAAAGCCATTGCCTTCGCCGTTCTTGGCAGCGGTGAATACGGACTTGCCACCGTCACGCATGACGAGATAGCTCCAATAGAAGTGTAGAGGCCATTTTTCGCCGCCTCCGCCTGCAATGGGGACGATGCCTGCGGCTTTGATTTTCTTCACAGTATCGAGAAAGTTGTTCCAGGTTTTGATGCCTGTTGCATCGATGCCCGCCTTGGTGAAAAGATTCTTATTATAGAAGAAACTGACGGTGCCCATTTTCATGGGAACAGCCCATATCTTGTCGTTGAAAGTAAGCCCTTGCACGGCTGCAGGATTATAGGATTTCTCCCATGTGTTATCCTTGGCTTTCATGGCCGCCGTCAAATCCATGAGTGAACCGGTTTCTGCTTGCTGCTTCAGAACACCGCCGCCCCAGGTATAGAAAATATGCGGTGCATCCGGAGACTGGAGCAGGGTAGGAAGCTTTGCTTTGAATGCCTCGTTTTCCAGAAACTGCATCTGGATATCGACATTCGGATGATCGGCTTCATATTTCTTGGCAATATCATTCCAGATGGCGACGTATCGCGGATCGGTTTCAAGGTGAAGCCACTTGACCACGGTTTGAGCGTTTGCTGCAGCCGTGCACAGCATCATGGCCAATCCAGCCGCTGCGGCGCGCACAGCTATACGCTCGCCCTTGAGAGCGATGCTCATAATCCTGTTCATAATTTCTCCTCCCGAGAAACCAGATAATTTTTCCTTAATGCGGATTAATTCAAAGCAATAATTGCATGATGTCAACCAAAAATTACAATTTTTGCTTTATTCGCTTGACATTCAAGGGATCCGGCCTGCTATTTATTCCGTATCACGTCTAAAATAGCGTATCATCGTATACGTCCTCAACTGCCCGGTAGTTTTGATGAAAACCGCAGACCCAGAATTGATGCGAGCGATCAATCGCTTCACCATATTGGACACGATCCGCCGCCATGGGCCAATATCCCGCATAGAAATCAGCGAACGAAGTGAGCTCTCAACGACGACTGTTTCTGCCATCACGGCGTCATTGCTGGATGATGGGCTCATTTTGACGCGGCACGAAGGGGATTTACGGGATGCCGCTGTCCGCGGCCGGCCGAGGGTGATGCTCGAACTAAACCCTGACGCTGCACGCGTGGTGGGAGCCAAGATTGCATCGAACCGAATGACGTTTGTTGTAACGAACTTCAAAGGCGAGGTTCGTTCAGCCTTGACGCTTGATCTGCGGGTTGACCGGCAGCCAATTGCCGTCATTGCCGACCTGATCGAAGATGGGGTGCGGCGGTGTGTTGTCGATGCCGGCCTGTCACTCGAGGAAATTGATTCCGTGTGTATAGGTCTGCCCGGGGTGATCGAGCATCGCACGGGCCGTGTCCTCACAAGCCCGGTGTTCCGCGATACGGAAGTGAATTTTGCTGCGGAAATGACGGAGCGGCTGCGAACCGCAACAATCGTCGAAAGTGATGCCCACGCCGTAACACTTGCTCATCACTGGTTCGGCAAGGCGCGTGATCTGAACGATGTCGTTCTGGTCTCGCTGGAGCGTACGCTTGGCCTCGGTGTATTGCACGGGGGGCAGTTATTCCGGGGCGCTGGTGGCTTGAATCACAATCTCGGTGATCTCGTCGTCGGTATCAGTTCCGAGGGGCCGGTACGTCTATCAAGCAAGGCTGGTGAAAGTGCCATCCTGGGAGTGCATCCGGCAGCAGGCCGTTTTGCCGAAGCTATTCAACTGGGTCGCGGAATGCAGCATGCCCAAGGTCTTATCGAAGCGGACGACAATGCGCTTGTCAGCGCGGCTGTGAGTGCAGGCGAGGCTGTGGGTATAGCGCTTGCCAATATCGTGACGCTGTTCGCTCCGCCACGCATCATCGTTGTCGGATCAAGTCTCGCGCTGGGCAAACCTTTTCTTGAGAGCATGAGCACAGCCTACGCGGTTGCCATACCACCATCACTCAAGAATGTCGCAGAACTGGTCTTTGATCATTCGGTGGAAGAGATCTGGGCACAAGGGGCAGCGGTTGTTGCGCTGTGCGAACTTTACGAATCCCCATGGGGAACAACGGGACCGGCACAAGGGCTCTGATCGGGTCGGCTCATACGTGCATTCGGGAGGAAATGGAATGAAAGCTGTCGGCGTAGGCATTATCGGCTGCGGTAATATTTCAAGCGCTTATTTGAAGGCGATAGCGTCTTTTCCGATCCTGAATGTTGTTGGGCTCGCCGATCTCAACGAGGATCTGGCTCGGTCAAGGGGAGCGGAGTTCAACATTCCCGCTACAAACGCGGCTGCATTGTTGGCTGACCCGGATATCGAGATCATCGTCAATCTGACTGTTCCCAAAGCCCATGTTGCTGTCGGGCTTCAGGCATTGGATGCGGGAAAACACACCTATTCAGAAAAGCCATTGGGTATCAATTTTGCCGAGGGCAAGAAGCTTGCGGAAACGGCGAAGACAAAGAATCTGCGCATTGGTGCTGCACCGGATACATTTCTGGGTGGGGCACATCAAACCGCACGCGGTATCCTGGATGAGGGGGCAATCGGTCAGCCTGTTGGCGGAACAGCAACATTCATGTGTCCTGGTCACGAGCGCTGGCATCCGAACCCGGATTTCTATTATGAAATTGGCGGCGGTCCCATGCTTGATATGGGCCCGTATTACATCACCGACCTTGTCAACTTGCTGGGCCCCGTCGCGCAGGTTGCCGGGTTCGCTTTTGCGCCTCGCAATGAACGTGTCATCACCAGTGAACCACGCAAAGGCGAGCGCATTCCCGTAAAGGTGCCCACTCATATAGCCGGCGTTCTGGCTTTCGCCAATGGTGCAATCGTGCAGATCGGCATGAGTTTCGACGTTGCTGGTCACCAACACGTGCCGCTCGAAATCTATGGCACGGAGGGTACGTTGATCGTTCCCGATCCGAACCATTTTGGTGGCCAGATTGAATATCTGCAAAAGGGTGGTGCATTTGAAAACAGAGATACGCGCCATCCCTACGCGGACGGAAATTACCGGTCGCTTGGGGTAGCGGATATGGCGCACGCTATTCGCTCCAACCGGCCGCACAGGGCAAACGGATCACTGGCATTACATGTTCTGGAAGTCATGGAGGCGTTTGAGATTGCCTCCCAAACCGCTCGAACCGTGACGATCACGACGACAACCGAGCGCCCGGCACCGCTGGCCGATTCATTGGTCGACGGGCGGATCGGAAAATAAAGTTTTAGGAGGAAAAAACATGCGTGAAGCACTTATTGTCTGGGGTGGATGGAGTGGCCACGAGCCGCAGGAATGCGCCGCCATCATCAAGGATATCCTCGAGGGTGATGGTTTCAAGGTTTATGTCGAGCATAGTACCGAAGCCTTTGCTGACCCGTCGATCCATGATCTCAATCTGATCGTACCAATCATGACGATGTCGAAGATCGAGAAGGAAGAAGCCAAAAACCTTGCGGAGGCTGTTCAGAACGGCGTTGGGATAGCCGGCTATCATGGCGGAGCTGGAGATGCCTTCCGTGAATGTGTCGAGTATCAGTTCATCATCGGCGGACAGTGGGTTGCGCATCCCGGAAACATTATCGACTATACTGTCAACGTGACGAAACCCAACGACCTGCTGATGCAGGGGATCGAAGATTTCCCGTATACATCTGAACAATACTACATGCACGTTGACCCCTCTAATGAGGTACTGGCAACGACCACGTTCAATGGCGACCACGCGTACTGGATTGATGGTGTGGTCATGCCGGTCGTCTGGAAGCGTAAATACGGTAAAGGCCGGGTATTTTATTCAGCGCTTGGACATGTTGCCAAGGAGTTCGAAGTTCCTCAGATGCGAACTATTTTCCAGAGGGGAGCAAACTGGGCGGCACGCTGACCACCGCCCGGGTTCCATCCAGCGGAAATACAATCGGCCTCATTCATGACTTCAGCCCTTGCACACAATCCGCCTATTGACGGACCAGGCATAGAGAAATTTGAGAAGGCTGGAACGGCTGGAGTAAAATGGATGGTGTTACCCTACCATTTTACGCGCAGACCAAGGTTTCCATCAATTGTTCTTCTTTTTTCACCATTGATATCAAAGGTGTAGTCGGCTGTCGCAAATGTGCTGAGGGATTTCGAAAAATCATAGACAACACCGCCCCCCAGTTCGAGGGATGTGGCGTCATGATCTGTCCCGATCGCATCGCTTGCGAATAGCACACTGTCGCTACCACTGAAAGTGTGCCAGATGTTCGCCTTCAGGTAAGGCTGAAGCAGTCCGGTGGATAGCGCGTATTTGCCTTGAAGCCGGACACCGAGCCTGCCGGTGAACCCGTTATCCGTATCGAAGGAGATCGACGAGAATCTGTCCTTCTCGTCGTCGAATGAGAGATGCTGCCAGATCAGTTGCGCCTGCGGTTCCAGTACCCAGTCATCCGAGAGGTTGACGGGATAACCGCCCTCGAGAGACGCTGTGATACCCGTTCCGTCAACATCAATACCGATGCCCCGCTCGGAGGTTGCATCGCCGCTGAACCAGCTTCCCATAAGGACGCCATCAAGGTACCAGCCTGACGGACCGATATGAGTCCAGTAGGCACCCACGCTTGTCGTATCGAGATCGAGATGGCCGGTCTTCAGATCATTCCAGCCGATTGCCTGTCCCTTTGTTGTCGCATCCATGCTGGCATAGCCGAAGAACAGCCCCGCAATGTCGCGGTGACCACTGTCGGAGTCCGACCGCAGGATATCAAGGCCGGCCTGTATCCCGTAAATCGAACCGTCAATGGACGGAGCGACGGTTCCGGACCATTTCTGTTTTGTGTCCTGTCCAAAGGCGCGTGCCCATGCTGCGGAGAAATTATTCCGGGGATCAACGATGCTCTGCGCACCGCGCCGCTCATGAAACGTGCCGAGTGTTGCAAGTGCCGACTCTCGCGCTGCAGGAGCGATGACGGAATAGGTCGGCACTTCCACGCGATACAGAGGCACGACATCGGCGACAACGCGTGTTGCCCCGGATGTTGGCGGCGTCGATAATCCTGTAGGTGAGGGGACCGGTGCGGGTGTTGTCGGCACAGGCACGGCAGGAGGTGGAGAATTGGGCGCCGGGGCTGGCTGTGGAGCCGGTGGCGCAACAGGTGCTGGATCACCCGGCAAGACCGGTGGTTCAGTCGGTGTCGATTCCGGCGGTGGTGCAGGAGCCGGTGGCGGAGCTGGCGGTGTCACTACCGGCGGTATCGGTTCAACAACAGGTGTTGGTTCAACCGGCGACGGTGCAGGAGCGGGTTCCGGCGGGGTTGGGACATTGATGAGAGCGGAGCGCAGATACCAGTTTTCCGTAGTGCCTGCACTGACGCCGCCCTTGAACAGGTAATATTCGTAAGCGCCGGCGGCTACGGCGCTGTTGAGGCCGAACGTGCCGCTGCCGGTATTTGCACCATTCAAAGCCTGTACGACGAGAATGCCGTCCTGCACGGTTGAGGCGCCCGTTCCGCCGAGATTGACGATGGTCATACCGGTTGTACCGGATGCCGTGCCGCTATCAATCACCAGCTTGTCCGAAGCCGATGTGTCATCGCCAAGGACCGTATCAAGAAAAAGGCCGCCGTTGTTGCCGACATAGTTGCCAGCGATGGTAAATGAGTCCGTTGCACCGGGTGTGCCATTGGTCAGGTCAATGCGTCCGGCATTGGTGACATTGACCAACTGACCTGATGTGAATGCGGTAATCGCGGCGTTCGACCCGCCGCCATAGAGCGTGCTGCTAGCATCGACACTCAGCGAGCCGGTCCCGGTGGCTGCGTCGCCAAGAGTGAGATTGCTGCCGAAGGTCAGCTCGGTGTCATTCGTGGCAGCGACCGCTTCCCATCCCTGAAACCGTGCGAGCCCATCGGTCTTGACATTGTCGAAGGTCAGGCTGTCCGCGCCGTTCCCACCGGAAAGGAGTGTCATGCCGCCCAGATTGGCATTGGTCAGATTGCTCAGCCGGGCGGTATCATTGTCACCCTCGAGAATGATCGAATTGTAGATGATGCCGCCACCATTCCAGGTAAATACATCATTTCCATCACCGGTCTTGATACCGTTGCCGATACTGCCGCCGGTCACTGTGATGTTGTCGACGCCGCTGCTGGTGCTGATATTGCCGCCAATGGTACCACCGCTGATGATGATCGTATCGCGCCCAAGACCGGTTACCAGATTGCGGTCAATCGTACCTCCTGACATGTTGAAGTAGTTGTCATCAAGCTTCATGTTGACCCGGCCGATGCGCCCGCCGGTCATGACGCCATAATCGCCATCATCAAAAAAATCGACTATATGACCGCCCGACATGGAGAAGGTATCGAGCCCGTCACCCTGATTAAGCGCGTTGATGGTTCCACCGGTCATCTTGAAGTCGTCAATGCCCGAGCCTTGCTGAACGTTACCAACAATCTGTCCGGCATTGATTTCGAGGGAGTCGCGTCCGTCGCCCTGATCAACATTCCCGGTAATGGTACCGGAGTCCATCAGGATGCGGTCAGTCCCTGCACCGAAGGTGACGTTACCGTTGATCTGTCCCGTACCGGCGGCTGGAAATGTCAGCGTGTTATTGCCGGACAGATCAGTCAGCGTGCCATTTGTTCCGCTGTCACAAACGTAGCTGTCGTTGCCGCCTGTGGGGACCAGCAGGCAGGCAGCACCTGCCGAGGGAGTGAAAACCCAGTAGGCAAGTGCCGATGTTGTCGCAAGGAGAAATCTGCGTGAGACAAACGTTTGCAACTGCATCGTAAAACCCTTCTTCATTTTGGCACTACCCGGTCAGGGTATATTTCAGGCATGCTTCTGTTTCGCGTCAGCAGTCTAAGACTGCTCGTCTCGAAAATTACCGGCAGGGAAATCCAGGTGCGATCTTGCACGTAGGACGGGGACGATGCGGCCTTGGCGGCGGGCGATGTCCGTGATGATAGGGCGGACGCACGACAATTGTTGGTCGAACGATGATTGCAGGCCGTTGAACAACCACCCGGTCAAGATAGTTGGCCGACACCCACCCTCGGATTCCTTGCCGCCCGATCCGGCACCAGTTGGCCTGGCAAGCCAGAACATTCACGCGCACCCCGGCTGCTAGAGTTGCAGCACGGGTATAATGCGTTCCCGGACCCGTCCGAAGGTTAACATTGCCAGTTGTATGAGCAATTTCAGCAAGCGCTGCGCTTGCTGGTAATATCATCGCCCAAAAGAAGCTGAGTATTATGAATAAATTCTTCAAGTTCATTGCTCATCCCCCTGCAAGAATCTTGATTCTTACTTACAAATAACTGGTTCTGTGTACATTTGTCGAGAAGCGTTAAACAACTATGGTGAATTTCGTGAAATGAAAATTAATCTGGGAGCGGATTTTCTGGAGATTACCAGGTTCTGAGCCACGGGGCCCTTGGATCCGCTTTTTCCTGCTTATCGAATAATTGAGAAGCTCTCGATGTAATGATATGCAAAGGCAATGGGCGTTGAAAAGGGATGTATATGATACATTCATTGCCCCGCAAAAGGTTCAAAATTATAGGAAATCCGGACGCTAATCGCGTTGATGAAGCGTATCACTCGGCCATAAATATCAAATAATCCAGCTACGCCCCGTGCCTCCATTCTTTACGTCAGATCGCGAGCGCACCCAAAACCCCCCCTCATTCGACTCAGATAGAGTTCATACTGCATCAATAAAATATTGAAGCTGTTTCGCGTATGCTTGCGGAAATCAGAGCCTAGCATCACCGCAATAGAAAACGCACAATCAGCGTGACAGTGGTGACACTGAGGAGAAACTGGCCGTGGAGGAGAGTGCGCCAGTTTTCTCTTGATTGCAGACGTTTGAAAACTCAAAACAGGCAGCCACGCGACTCGCTACTCACAGCAGTCATGCAGCCACCGGAGACTCGGCGTGAGCCAAGGGGAGGAATTATGCTCGAAAAGCTTTTCAAGCTGAGAGAACACAACACAACAGTGCGCATCGAGATGCTTGCTGGACTAACGACATTCCTGACGATGTCATACATCATCTTTGTCAATCCGGAGATTCTGTCGTCGACGGGAATGGACCGCAATGCAATCTTCGTTGCCACTTGTATTGCAGCGGCACTCGGCTCGCTGGTTATGGCACTCGTTGCCAACTGGCCAATCGGCATGGCGCCGGGCATGGGTCTCAATGCGTTCTTCGCATTTACGGTTGTCGCGGCGATGGGCTTCACATGGCAGCAGGCACTGGGCGCTGTTTTCATTTCGGGGTGTATTTTTCTCGTGCTCACTGCTACGGGCGTGCGCAGCTGGCTCGTTGCCGGAATTCCCAAATCGTTGCGCAGTTCCATAGCCGCGGGTATCGGACTTTTCCTGGCATTCATTGCGTTGAAAAATTCCGGAATCATCGTTGCCAACCCCGCGACTTTTATCGGATTGGGACACCTTGGCAGCACCAGCGCCCTGTTCGCCATTCTTGGCTTCTTCATTATTGCCGGTCTTGACGCGCTCAAGATCCGCGGCGCCATCCTGATCGGTATTCTTGTAGTGACTGTCCTTTCCATGCTTGTCGGTGCAAGCGAGTTCAAGGGGGTCTTCTCGGCACCGCCGAGCCTTGCACCGACCTTCCTGCAACTCGACATCTTGGGCGCGCTGCATACGGGCCTTTTGCAGGTAATCCTTGTCTTCGTTCTGGTGGAGGTGTTTGACGCTACCGGCACGTTGATCGGTGTGAGCAAGCGGGCTGGTCTTATCGAGGAGGGAAAACCCAACCGTCTCGGCCGGGCCCTCTTTGCCGATAGCACGGCCATTGTTGCCGGTTCCCTGCTGGGTACCAGCAGCACGACAGCCTATGTGGAAAGTGCTTCGGGTGTTCAGGCTGGCGGGCGCACAGGACTGACGGCGCTCACCATTGCGGTCCTGTTCCTCGCTGCACTCTTTATCGCACCGCTGGCTGGCGCTGTTCCGGGCTACGCAACGGCACCAGCCCTGCTTTATGTTGCCGGTCTGATGATGCGCGAACTCACGGACATCGAATGGGTTGACGTGACGGAAGCGACACCGGCAGCATTAACCGCCTTGATGATCCCGTTCACTTACTCGATCGCCAATGGTCTGGCATTCGGCTTCATCAGCTATGTGGTGCTGAAAACCGTTACCGGTCGGGTCAAGGATGTTCATCTGGCAACATGGCTTGTTGCGATCCTCTTCGTCGTCCGCTTCGTGTTGTTCCCCGTGTAAGTCAATGTCCGGCTGCAATACGATGACTGCAGCCGGACATTGCGGTTTCCCGTTACAGGACAAAAGGAAAATGCCCCGATGACACAGGACAGATCAACAACCCATCTTATCGACGCGCTGCTTGATGCTATGGAACACCGGATCATTCCGATGACGGAAAGCGGCGTTGCTGCGGGTAACAAGATATTCGGTGCCGCGGTTTTGCGCAAATCCGACCTGTCGGTTGTGTTGGCCGAGACCAACAATGAAACAGAAAACCCGCTCTGGCATGGCGAGGTTCATACGCTGAAACGCTTTTACGAAGTGAATGAAAGCAGTCGGCCTGACCCGAAAGAACTGGTCTTTCTCTCGACACATGAGCCCTGTTCCATGTGCCTTTCGGCCATCACCTGGGCGGGGTTCGACAACTTCTATTATTTCTTCAGCCATGAGGATTCGCGTGATGCTTTTGCTATCCCGCATGATCTGAAGATATTGAAGGAAGTCTTCACGCTCGAGCCGGGTGGCTATAACAGGGAGAATGCGTTCTGGAAGAGCTACGGCATCCATGCGCTGATTGCTGCCGAGCCCGAGCCGGAGCGGAGCAGGTTGCAAGCCAGAGCCGTTAAGATCAGCGAAAAATATGCGGATCTCTCGAATCTCTATCAGTCCGGAAAAGACGGAAATTCGATACCGCTCAATTAAAGCGACCGGGCTGACGCGTATCAAAAACGTCAGCCCGATCTTTTTTCAACGAATAATGAATGGCTCTCTGTAGAAGTGTTCTTCCAGATTGATGCCGTCGCCGCCGCGATCCACAACGACGAAGTCTGAGACAGCATCGAGCGGCGTGAGGATTCCATGCCAGATATTGCGGTGAATGTTCACACCCTGTCCCGGCTTCGTTATGAAGGCGACGGGATTGCCCGCGCCTGCTGCTTCGTCATGGGCTACCACGACCAGAAACGGGCTGGCAGACAGAGGCATGAAGGCCTGACTTCCGAGAGGATGCCGTTCAACCATGTCGAGTTTCAACGGCAGCTGATAAGGCTTTCCGCGCAAGAGGCTGATGAGAACCCGGGGATTTTGACCCGTTGTTTCGACCTTTGCCAGATCGTGATAGCGTTCGCACATGCCGTGATTGATCGGGAAACTCGATGATCCCTCGAGTTCGATGACATCCCCAAAAGGCCGAAAACTGTCCCGAGATAATGGCTGCAGCAAAATTTCGCGCATGTCTATTTGCCCGCGATCTTGCCGAAAAGGCGCAGGCGGCTCACGCCGCCATCGGGATAGATATTCAGCCGCGCATGAGTCACGGCACCATTCTGCCTGATCTGGTTGGCACCGTATTCATGAGCCGTATCGGCGGAGAGTTTCTGCTGCGGCAGGATCTCCTCCCAGAACATTGACGAGGCCACGACAAGCTGATCAAGGCTTTCGCTGTTGTCGCCAAGATCGGCAACTTGAATGGAACAGGAATCCGGATAATTGCCCTTGAAATGCGCTGTATCGACAACGGCGCTTTCAATCGTGCCGCGGGCTGCGAGTTTAATGATGATCCAATCGTTGCCAGGCTCGCGGCGACGGCGGGTTTCCCAGCCATCACCCATGTTGATACCACGTCCGGGCGCCAGGAGACGTTGATGGCCATAATGGGCATTGGACATGGCAACGACGCGTCCGCCGAGCAGTGATGAGGCAAGATCAAGGCTGGCCTTGTTGGCGCTGCCGGTATCCAGCGAAGGCTGGCCGTAGACGCGCAGCCGTGCGACACCGCCATCGGGATGGATGTGCAGGCGCACATGACTCCAAACGGTGGTGGATTCGCAGGCGAAGAAATGATGTGCGCTGGGTCCGAGCGGGCTTAGGTCCAGCACCTGTGTCCATACGGTTGTCTCGTCGGGTATGCCGGTTGAGTTGGTGGCTTCTATGCGGCAGGCCGGCGGATAATTGCCGGTGAAATGAGTTGTATCGACATCAAAGCCTAAGATTGTTCCCGGTGCTGCAAGTTCAATGATCGCATGATCATGGCCGCTGCTGCGCCGCCGCCGGGTTTCCCATCCATCCATCCACTTGCCGTGATCATCGAATTTCTCGGGATAGAAAATGGCGGGCTCGTCATTGAGCATGCGAGCGAGCGGGGCAAAGAATTCATCCGTGGCAAAGAGCGGTTTTGCGCCGAGACCCTGAGATGCAAGGTTGATCGAGTTGCGCGCAAAGGCCGGCAGGTCATCGGTGGAATGTGACATGTTCGTTCCTCAATGTTGCAGCATGTCCTGGAGACGGAGCAGGGCGATCCGTTCCACCTGTTGGCAGGCGGTGTTGAACTCAGTTTGCCGATCATTCTTGATCCGCATCCTGAAAGCGTCGAGGATTCCATCTTTACTGTGATCCTTCACCGCGATGATGAACGGGAAACCGAAGGTCTCGACATAGAGCCCGTTTAGCGCTTCGAATTGCGCGCGCTCCGCGTCGGTCAGCGCATCGAGACCAGCGGATGCCTGTTCCCGTGTTGAGCTTTCCGTCAGTCGCTTTGCCAGAGCAAGTTTTCCGGCCAGATCCGGATGCGCTTTGAGTACGGCAAGACGTTCTTCGTGTGAAGCATTGCGAAATATACCGGTGAGCACGGTGTGAAGCCCTGCGGCGTTGTCGTGCGCGAAGGACAATTCCGATTCAAAAGCGCGCCGCGCGATCCACTCGGAATGTTCGAATACCCCGCCAAAACGTTCAACAAATGCAGGTTCTGCAAGCGTTGACGGGCGTGGTTGATCCGGGTGGTGGGGATGCGTTTTTATCCAATGCCTGGCAATGTCAACACGGCGTGCCAACCAGACATGGCTGTGGCTTTGCACATAGTCGATGAACCGTGCAACCGCTGCCGCGCGCCCTGGTCTGCCGACAAGACGGCAATGCAGGCCGATGCTCATCATCTTTGGAGATCCCGCTTCGCCTTCGGCGTAAAGCGTGTCGAAACTGTCCTTCAAATAGGAAAAGAACTGTTCGCCGGAATTGAACCCCTGCGGCGTGGCAAAGCGCATGTCATTGGCATCCAGCGTATAGGGGATAATCAGTTGATGCCGGTCTGCGGTTTCGTGCCAATAGGGCAGATCATCTGCATAGGAATCGGAAACGTAGTCAAAACCGCCTTCCTCTGCCGCAAGATCCACGGTGTTGACAGAGCATCGGCCAGTGTACCAGCCATTCGGCCGTTCCCCTGTGATCTCCGTGTGCATGCGGATGGCCTCCCGCATGTGTTCGCGTTCGGCCTCCTTCGTGTAGTCCTTGTATTCGATCCACTTCAGCCCGTGCGAGGCGATTTCCCAGTTTGCGTCCAGCATGGCGCGAACCTGCGCCGGGGAGCGCTGCAAGGCAGTCGCCACGCCATAGACCGTCACCGGCACATTCTTGCCCGTGAACAGGCGATGCAGACGCCAGAAACCGGCACGGGCGCCATACTCGTAGATAGATTCCATGTTCCAGTGCCGCTGGCCTTCCCAGGCCTGAGCGCCAACAATCTCCGATAGAAACGCTTCCGAAGCAGCGTCCCCGTGCAGGACGCAATTCTCGCCGCCTTCCTCATAGTTGAGCACGAACTGCACGGCGATTTTCGCATCGTCCGGCCAATGGGCGTGCGGAGGGGTTGCTCCGTATCCATGCATGTCTCTAGGGTATCTCATGGCAGCGATCTGTCCTCCACTGTGCTGGTCCGATCCCATGAATAATCAAATAAGCGAAGATCCATTCCCCCAGAAAATTTTGAAAGTCCTGTAATCAAGCGCGGCCTACTGCACAGTCGCCGCGCCGGGCAAACTGGGTGATGCAAAAGCGGAAAGTCCGCCTTGGGAGGGAGGAACGCTCATGAGTTCTCAGAACGAAACATCAGGCCGTCTGACGACGCATGTGCTGGATACGGCCAGTGGAAAACCTGCCGCCAACCTTCGGATTGACCTCCTGCGCCTTGAAAACGAACAGTTTTCAGCATTGCGCAGCACGCGCACCAATCAGGATGGGCGTTGTGATGCGCCGCTTCTGGCGGGCGCAGAGATGCGTGCGGGTACCTACGAGCTGCATTTCCACGTCGGTGCTTATCTGGGTGAGCAACAAACGGATGGCTCCCTGCCATTTCTCGATGTTGTGCCAATCCGCTTCGGCATCGGTGACGAGGGTGCGCACTATCACGTGCCGCTGCTTGTTGCACCCTTCGGCTATTCAACCTATCGCGGGAGCTGACCGGCCATGGACATTCAGATCCGCAACAGCATTCGTTTTCTGCTTAATGACAAGGCTGTCGAACTGACCAACGTAGCGGCAACACAGACACTTCTCGACTTCCTGCGCCTTGACCGCCGGTTGCGGGGTACCAAGGAGGGCTGTGCCGAAGGCGATTGTGGCGCCTGTACGGTCCTGGTCGGCCGCCTGAACCATGGTCAGCTCACCTATGAATCAGTCAATGCCTGCATTCGGTTTGTCGGTTCGCTTGATGCCTGTCACGTCGTAACCGTGGAAGCACTCGCCGCGGCCGATGGCTCTCTGCATCCGGTGCAGCAGGCTATGGTCGACACCCATGCATCCCAGTGCGGGTTTTGCACGCCCGGTTTCGTGATGTCGCTCTATGGCCTCTGGATGCACAATCCAAGCCCGGCGGTGCGGGACATCGAAAAGGCACTGCAAGGCAATCTGTGCCGCTGTACCGGCTATGCCGCGATCATTCGCGCGGCAGAAAGCGTGTCGGCGTGCAACGCGGGCAATGATCCGCTTGTCGCTGAACGCGCGCGGGTCATCGAACAGCTGCAGGCGCTGAAGGACGGCAGACGCGTCGATATCGGCGAAGGCAAACAGCGGCATGTTCTGCCTGCCAACGTCGATGACTTTGCCGACTTCATGGAAGCCAATCCCAGCGCAACCATTGTTGCCGGTTCGACCGATGTGGGGCTTTGGGTGACAAAATTCATGCGGGAGATTGGCCCTGTCGTCTTCACCTCTCATCTGGATGGCTTGCGGCAGATCACGGCGGACAATGACGGACTGACTCTCGGTGCAGGTGTCAGCTACACCGATGCATATCCGGTTATCTCAGAACATTTCCCGCAATTATCCGAGCTGTGGAACCGCATCGGCGGCGAACAGGTGCGCAATATGGGCACGATCGGCGGCAATGTTGCCAACGGCTCACCCATCGGCGATACACCGCCGGCCCTTATCGCGCTTGGTGCTCACGTCCTCTTGCGCAAGGGACAGAACCGCCGCTCCGTGCCGATGGAACAATACTTCATCGCGTATGGCAAACAGGATCGTATGGCGGGAGAATTCGTCGAGGCCATACACATTCCCCGGCTCAAGCAGGGAGAACAGTTTGCCGTTTACAAGATATCGAAGCGCCTTGACGAGGATATTTCTTCGGTTTGTGGAGCATTCAAGGTGGTGCTCGATACAGCTGGAAAGGTGCAGGCCGCCGCGATTGCTTTCGGCGGAATGGCAGGTACGCCAAAGCGCGCGGCGACCGTTGAGGAGACGCTGATCGGTTCCTCCTGGAATGATGAGACCATCGAGCGGGCCATGTCCGTATTTGCTAAGGATTTCACACCGCTGACCGATTGGCGCGCCTCGGCGGATTACCGTCTTTTGACCGCGAAGAACCTGCTGCGCCGCTTCTATCTGGACAGTACGGGTGAAGGAAACGTCAGGTTGAACCGCTATGAAGCGGCTGTGGGGTAGGAGGGTATCATGAATTCGATCCAACCGATTGCACGCATCAGGGGCGGGGTGCACGAACAACAGCCGCATGAATCCGGCCACAAGCACGTTTCCGGTTCTGCAGAATATATCGATGACATGCCGGAACCGGCAGACACGCTGCATGCCTATCTCGGTCTGTCGCAGCGTGCTCATGCGGAAATCGTTTCGATTGATTTCGAAGGGGTCAGGGCGTGCGCGGGCGTTATCGGAATTTTGACGGTGGATGATATTCCCGGACACAATGATGTAAGCCCGGCTGGCAAGCACGACGATCCAGTCTTTGCCGTGGGCAAGGTGGAATTCCATGGCCAGCCCATGTTCGCGGTGGTTGCCGAAACACGCCAGATTGCTCGTCAGGCGGCCTCAAAGGTGAAGGTCGAATACCGTGATCTCGATCACGCCATTGACGTACTTGAGGCGGAGAAGGCCGGATATCCTCTGGTCATTGATCCGCTCAAACTCGAGCGGGGCGATATTGCGGGCGGGCTTGCCAATGCGGCGAACCGCCTGAGTGGTGAAATGCGCATCGGTGGCCAGGATCACTTCTATCTCGAAGGCCATATCGCCTTTGCCATGCCGGGCGAGGATGACGAGGTGACTGTATACTCATCGACCCAGCACCCGAGCGAAACCCAGCACATGGTCGGCCATGTTCTGGGTGTTCCCTCCAATGCGGTTACGGTCAATGTACGGCGCATGGGTGGCGGTTTTGGTGGTAAGGAAACACAGGCCAATCTGTTTGCAGCCGTTGCAGCGGTTGCGGCGAAGAAATACAAGCGGGCGGTGAAGATCAGGCCGGACCGCGACGACGACATGGTTGCCACGGGCAAGCGCCACGATTTCCATGTGGCCTATGAGCTGGGCTTTGACAACGCGGGACGGATCGAAGCAGTGGATGCGACGTTTTCGGCGCGTTGCGGTTTCTCCGCCGATCTCTCCGGGCCGGTGACCGATCGGGCACTGTTCCACGCGGACAATTGCTATTTCTATCCGAATGTCCGCCTGCGCTCGCGTCCGCTTAAAACCAACACCGTGTCCAACACAGCATTTCGCGGCTTCGGTGGTCCCCAAGGTATGGTCGGCGGTGAACGGATGATCGAAGATATTGCTTATGCTCTTGGCAAGGATCCGTTGGATATCCGCAAGGCCAATTTCTACGGCGACACTGACAGGAACGTTACCCCTTATCATCAGACCGTCGAAGACAACATTATTCCGCAGATCGTCGCCGAGTTGGAGGCATCCTCAGACTATGCGGCACGGCGCGAAGCAATCCTTGCCTTCAACCGCGAAAACCGGATCCTCAAGCGTGGGATCGCGCTGACGCCGGTCAAATTCGGCATCTCCTTCACGAAGACCGAATACAATCAGGCTGGCGCGCTGGTGCATGTCTACACCGACGGTTCGATTCATCTGAACCATGGCGGCACGGAGATGGGGCAGGGACTCTATACCAAGGTGGCGCAGGTAGTTGCCGATGAATTCCAGGTCGATCTCGACCGCATCAAGGTGACCGCCACGACAACAGCGAAGGTACCGAATACATCGGCGACCGCGGCGTCATCAGGGTCAGATCTCAATGGCATGGCGGCGGCCAATGCGGCGCAACAGATCAAGGCTCGTCTGGCGGATTTTGCCGCCGAACATTATGCGGTTCCCAAGAGCGAGGTATTCTTCGAACCCAATACAGTCCGGATTGGCAATCGCCTTGTGCCGTTTGCGGAATTTATCAGAACCGCCTATGGAGCACGCGTGCAGTTATCGGCGGCGGGTTTCTACAAGACGCCGAAAATCCACTGGAACCGTGCAGAAGGCAGGGGCCGCCCATTCTATTATTTTGCTTATGGTGCCTCGGTTTCGGAAGTGAGTATCGATACGCTGACCGGGGAGTATCAGGTCGACCGGACGGATATCCTGCACGACGTGGGAAAATCGCTCAATCCGGCCCTTGATCTTGGACAGGTCGAGGGGGCCTTCGTGCAGGGTATGGGCTGGCTTACCACCGAGGAACTCTGGTGGGATGCCAAGGGACGCCTGCGCACCCATGCACCCTCCACCTACAAAATACCGCTCGCCTCGGATCGCCCGCGTCAGTTCAATGTGAAACTGGCAAGTTGGTCCGTTAACCGCGAGGAGACAATCCGCCGCTCCAAGGCAGTTGGCGAGCCGCCGTTCATGCTGGCTATTTCCGTGCTGGAAGCGATTTCCATGGCTGTCGCCAGCGTTGCGGAATACCGGATTGCGCCACGTCTTGATGCACCGGCAACGCCGGAGCGGGTGTTGATGGCTGTCGAGCGGCTGCGTGCAGCGCGAAACGGGAAGTGAGTGTCGCATGCCCTCAAACCGCGATGATATCAGGGACTTTCTCAACAGACGCAAGAATGTGGTGCTGGTCGAGGTAAAATCCGCCAGCGGGTCCACGCCACGCGAAGCGGGCGCCTGGATGCTGGTTGCGGTCGACTGCATTTTCGGAACCATTGGCGGCGGTCAGCTTGAGTTCATGGCCATCGACCATGCGCGCGGACTGTTAAATGAGGACGGGGCGTTTAGCGATGATATCTCTATCCCGCTTGGGCCCGAGATCGGACAATGTTGCGGCGGACGGGTTGCGCTTGGTTTCAAACAGGTGGACAGGCATTTGCGTTCGGCGCTTGTCGAAAAGGTCGATCTGGAAATCGCCCAGCGTCCGCACGTCTATATCTTCGGTGCCGGCCATGTGGGCGATGCGCTGGCCATGGCATTGTCTCTGGTGCCGTTGCGCATTGTTCTCGTGGACACGCGAGAGATCGAGCTTTCCGCCACACGGGTTCCCGGCATTGAAACCTGCCTGACAGCGATGCCGGAAATGGTGGTGCGTGACGCCCCGGCAGGCAGCGCTTTCGTTGTTCTCACCCACGATCATGCACTTGATTTTCTGATCACCGCCGAAGCGTTGGCGCGGGGCGATGCCGCCTATGTCGGAATGATCGGATCAAAGACAAAGAAGGCGACGTTCCGTAATTGGCTGGAGCGTGAAGTGGGTCGACCGGAAATCTTTGACGGGCTCGTGTGTCCGGTGGGCGAAACCTCGGTCAAAGACAAGCGCCCTGCCGTCATTGCAGCACTTGCGGCAGCGGAGATCATGATCTCCGCTCTCAATCACCGGATCGGGCAGGAAAACCTGCCGAAGCAGCGAGCGCGCCTGCACGCTTGATTGCAACGTTCGAAATGTGGATTTATTCGAGCATGGCGCCAATCAGGCGCTGGCAGCGTTCGGTCATGAAATCAATCATGAGCCGCACCTTCGGATCCTGAAACCTCTTGTGCGGATAGATCGCCGCAAGCTGGATACTGACCGGCGGTGTATTCTCAAGGATCCGCTGCAATGTCCCGTCATTGATATGGCTTTTGACCTCGAAAAGCGGTTTGTTGATGATTCCCCGGCCATCGAGCGCCCAACGGGTCAGCACATCCCCGTCATCGGAATCGTAGGGACCGCTGACTTCCAGTTTGCGCGGACCATCAGGTGTTTGCAGTGTCCAGTAATATTCCTTGGAACCCGGATAGCGCAAAAGCAGACAATCATGATGCCCGGTTATGAGTTCGTCCGGTGTGGCTGGTATGCCGCGCTTGGCGAGATAATCCGGCGAGGCACAGATCACCCGTTCACAATTCATGATGCCGCGCATGCGCAGATTGGAATCCTCAAGAATGCCGAGCTTGAAGGCAACATCGACGCCCTCGCTCATGATATCGATGTTGTGATCGGATAGCCTCAGGCGCACCTCGATATCCGGATATTTGTCGTGGAATTCCGGTACACCCGAAGCGATCAGCCTCCGGCCGATCCCGAGAGGGGCGGTGATGCGGATAGCACCCTTCGGCTTTTGCGATAGGTCGGCAATGGCAGCTTCGGCCTCGTTGATCGCCTCGATGATCTTGACCGCGCCTTCATAGAAAACGCGCCCATGCTCCGTCGGTGTCAGCTTGCGCGTGGTACGGTTGAAAAGGCGCACGCCAAGATAGCGTTCCAGCTCCTTGATACGATTGCTGGCGACAGCCGGGGACGCCCGCTGGTCCCGGCCGGCGGCGGAAAGGTTTCCCAGTTCGACGACGCGAACGAAAACACGAAGATTATCGAAATATGACATGGTTCCCGCCCCTGTCTTACACCGTTCACCGGTTTAGCATTTTATAGTTTTTTTTGAAAGAGATGGGCGATTTATGGCGTTTTCCTGCGGCTCAGGCTTTGGCACATACTCTTTCACATAAAAGGGAGAGCTGCATGTATGAATATGCCATAGCCTGGGAGTGGCTGAATTTTGCCGTCCGCTGGTTGCACGTTATCACCGGCATCGCGTGGATCGGTTCGTCATTCTATTTCGTGGCACTTGATCTTGGGCTGCGGCAGCGTCCAGACCTTCCGGTCGGCGCCCATGGCGAGGAATGGCAGGTTCACGGTGGCGGCTTCTATCACATCCAGAAATATCTGGTGGCTCCGGCGCAAATGCCCGAACATCTCACATGGTTCAAATGGGAATCCTATGCGACGTGGCTCTCGGGCTTCGCCATGTTGTGCATCGTCTATTATGCGGGCGCGGATCTCTATCTGATCGATCCGCATGTGCTTGATGTCTCCCGGCCGGTGGCTATCGCCATCTCGCTGGCCTCTATCTTTGGCGGCTGGCTTGTCTATGACACCATCTGCAAGTCGCCACTTGGGCGCAACGATACGCGGCTGATGGTGCTGCTCTATTTCATTCTGGTTGGAATGGCATGGGGTTACACCCAGCTCTTTACCGGACGTGCCGCCTTCCTGCATCTCGGCGCTTTCACGGCGACGATCATGTCGGCAAACGTGTTCATGATCATTATTCCCAACCAGAAGAAGGTGGTTGCGGACCTGATTGCGGGGAAGACACCAGACCCGAAGCTGGGCAAGCAGGCCAAGCAGCGCTCTACCCATAACAATTACCTGACGCTGCCGGTGCTGTTCCTGATGCTGTCGAACCATTATCCACTTGCATTCGGCACGCAGTACAACTGGATCATCGCATCGTTGGTCTTCCTGATGGGCGTAACCATCCGCCACTGGTTCAACACGCGCCATGCCCGCAAGGGCGACCCGACATGGACATGGCTGGTCACCGCAATCCTGTTCATCGTCATCATGTGGCTGTCGACGGTCCCGAAGATCCTCTCGGGCAGTCCGGCGGCGGACAAGATATCGGCGGTGCAGCAGCCATTCATTGCCTCGGCGGAGTTTCCCAAGGTGCGCGATACGGTCCTCGGACGATGCTCCATGTGCCATGCGAAGGAGCCGGGCTGGGAAGGCCTTATCGCCCCGCCCAAGGGTGTCACGCTTGAGACCGATAGCCAGATCGCCGCGCATGCCCGCGAGATTTATCTTCAGGCAGGGCGTTCGCATGCCATGCCGCCAGCCAATGTGACCGCCATTTCCGACGAGGAGCGGCAATTGCTGGCCAAATGGTATGAAACCACAGTCAAGGGAGGAACAATCCAATGAGCCAACTGCTACTGCGCGGCCGGGTGCTGACCTTCATCGATGCGCCGAAGAACATCGATGATACCGCTGCCTATTCCTATTTTGAAGATGGCGCGGTCCTCATTGAAAACGGCAAAGTTGCCCGCGTGGGTGAGTATGCAACGCTTGCACGTGTTGCTGGTCCCCAGGCGGAAATCGTCGATCATCGGCCGCATCTGATCCTGCCGGGGTTCATCGACACGCATCTGCACTTTCCTCAGACGCAGGCTATTGCGTCTTACGGTGCACAGCTGCTTGAGTGGCTCAACACCTATATCTTCGTAGAAGAGCAGAAATTCTCCTCTTCTGCTCATGCCAATTTCATTGCAGGCCGTTTCATGGACGAGCTGCTGCGCAACGGCACGACCTCGGCAGTTGCCTATTGCTCCGTACACCCGGAAAGCGTTGATGCCTATTTTGCGGCGGCAGAAAAACGCAACATGCTGATGATTGGTGGCAAGGTCATGATGGACCGCAATGCCCCTGAAGGACTGCGCGACACAGCACAAACCGGCTACGATGAGACCAAGGCGCTGATCGCAAAATGGCATGGCCGGGGCCGTGCGCACTATGCCATCAGCCCGCGCTTTGCCATTACCTCGACACCGGAGCAGATGGAGATGAGTCGGGTTCTCGTGCGCGAGCATCCCGAATGCTATGTGCAGACCCACCTCTCCGAAAATCGCGACGAAGTTGCCTATGCAACGTCGCTATATCCCGCCGCCAAGGACTACACGGATATCTATGCCGACTATGATCTGCTGGGAGAAAAGATGCTGCTCGGACACTGCATCTTCCTGTCCGACCGGGAAATTTCGGTGCTGGCCGAGACCAGATCCGTGGCAGTTTTCTGTCCGACTTCCAATCTTTTCCTCGGCAGCGGACTGTTTGATCGCGATCGTTTTCAGAAACTGGGCGCACGGTTTTCTGTTGCAACGGATGTCGGCGGTGGAACCAGCTTTTCCATGCTGGAGACGATGGCCGAAGCCTACAAGATCCTGCACGTGCAAGGCCAACGGCTCACGCCCTTCGCGTCCTACTACATGATGACCCTCGGCAATGCGCGCGCGCTTGGCCTTGAAGACCGGATCGGTTCGCTGCATGCGGGTGCCGATGCGGATATCACTGTGCTCGACAGCCGCGCCAAGCCCGCGATGGAATTGCGCATGCGTACGGCAACAACTCTGGCTGAGGAGCTGTTCGTCCTCCAGACCATGGGCGATGATCGTTCCGTGGCTGAGGTTTACGTGGCGGGCAAGCCTATGAAAAGCGGACTCGACAAACATCCGTTCCTGGATGGTCCGGCGCGATCTCCGGCCGATCTGCAGATTGCCTGAAACACAACACTCAAAAGGGGGCCAATGGCTCCCTTTTTTGTCGACTGATGTTCAGCGGATTGAGGGAGTGGTCACACCCTGAACCGAGGAGAGAGCTACGTCCCTGCCTGCTTTTTCTGTTGTCTACTGTGAAGTCATACCGCCCTCCTCCCCGATATTTCCGTTTCATTGGCAGAAGCCGGCTCGATTCATTTTAACAATTTTATTGAAAATCTTTATTTCCATATAATGAGATAAATTACCATTTTTTATTGAATAAGATATTTTATGGGGTATAGTTCCATTGAATTTGGAGGAACGATCATGACCAAAATGCGTGCTGTCGATGCTGCGGTTCTTATTCTGGAGAAGGAGGGAATTGATTGCGCTTTCGGTGTGCCGGGCGCTGCCATTAATCCGTTTTACTCGGCGCTGCGCGCCCGTGGTTCGGTACGTCATATTCTGGCACGTCACGTCGAAGGTGCGTCGCACATGGCCGAGGGTTATACCCGCGCCAATCATGGAAACATCGGGGTGTGCATCGGAACTTCAGGGCCAGCTGGAACAGACATGATCACCGGTCTCTATTCAGCTTCGGCCGATTCCATTCCCATTCTCTGCATTACGGGACAGGCGCCGCGTGCACGTCTCGACAAGGAGGATTTCCAGGCGGTCGATATAGCGTCTATCGCCAAACCGGTTACCAAATGGGCTGTAACCGTGATGGAACCCGGTCTTGTGCCCTATGTCTTCCAGAAGGCATTCCACATTATGCGTTCGGGCCGTCCGGGGCCGGTGCTGATTGATCTGCCTGTCGATGTGCAGGTGGCCGAGATCGAGTTTGATCCGGATACCTATGAGCCACTGGAACCTTACAAGCCCGCAGCCACTCGCGCGCAGGTGGAAAAGGCGCTTGCCATGCTCAATGAAGCTGAGCGGCCGTTGATCGTGGCGGGCGGTGGTATCATTAATGCTGACGCATCCGACCTGCTGGTGGAGTTTGCCGAAATCACCGGTGTTCCCGTTATCCCGACATTGATGGGTTGGGGAACAATCCCCGATGACCATAAGCTGATGGCCGGGATGTGCGGGTTGCAGACCTCGCACCGCTACGGCAATGCAACATTGCTAGCATCGGATTTTGTGCTTGGTATCGGCAATCGCTGGGCCAATCGGCACACGGGTAACGTGGCAACTTATACGGAAGGCCGCACATTCGTTCACGTCGACATCGAGCCAACGCAGATCGGACGTGTCTTCGCACCGGATTTCGGCATCGTTTCCGATGCAGGCAAGGCGTTGAAGCTTTTCCTCGATGTCGCAACCGAATGGAAAACCGCCGGCAAACTGCGTGATTGGTCAAAATGGGCGGAGGAATGCCGAGAGCGCAAGCGCACTATGCTGCGCAAGACGCATTTCGACCAGATCCCGTTGAAGCCGCAGCGCGTCTACGAGGAGATGAACAAGGCATTTGGCCGGGATACGTGCTATGTAACCACAATTGGCCTCAGCCAAATCGCCGGGGCGCAGTTCTTGCATGTTTACCGCCCGCGCAACTGGATCAATTGTGGTCAGGCCGGGCCCCTCGGCTGGACACTTCCCGCGGCTCTCGGTGTGCGTGCTGCCGATCCCGAACGGACAATTGTTGCGCTCTCCGGCGACTATGACTTCCAGTTCATGATCGAGGAGCTGGCTGTTGGCGCCCAGCACAAGCTGCCCTACCTGCACGTCGTCGTAAACAACTCCTATCTCGGATTGATCCGTCAGGCCCAGCGCGGCTTCAATATGGATTTCGAAGTCAGTCTTGCCTTCGACAACATCAACGCTTCGGGTGATGCGGAAAAGGGATATGGCGTCGATCACGTCGCTGTTGCGGAAGGGCTCGGATGCAAGGCCATTCGCGTGCGCAGCCCGAACCAGTTCACGGAAGCGTTTGAACAGGCAAAGGCACTGATGGAGGAGCATCAGGTTCCCGTCGTTGTCGAGGTCATTCTCGAGCGTGTCACCAATATTGCGATGGGCATGGATATCAATTCGGTCGTTGAGTTCGAGGAATTGGCTGACCGGGTTGAGGACGCTCCGACCACGGTTGGTGCCTTCAACTGAAACGCGCATCGTTTTGGAGAGGGTGATCAGTTTTCCGCACCCTCCCGTCACCCGCAAATACGCCCATCCCGGTAAATGCTGACGGACGCAGAGCCGAGACCCCCAATGATGGAGGAATGTATGCCGAAATTTGCAGCTAATCTGACAATGCTATTTAACGAGGTTCCATTTCTGGAGCGGTTCGATCACGCCGCGAAAGCGGGGTTCGAAGGTGTTGAATTTCTATTCCCTTATGATTTCGGTAAACAGGAACTGAGATCCGCACTCGACCGCAATGATCTGACCCAGGTGCTGCACAATCTGCCAGCTGGCGACTGGGCCAAGGGTGAGCGCGGTGTTGCCGTGCTGCCGGACCGGATTGACGAGTTCCGCAGGGGGGTGATCCAGGCGATCGACTACGCGGCGGCCCTAGGGTGCAATCAGGTCAATTGTCTGGCGGGCATTGCACCGGCCGGACTGTCCGACGATGTCCTGCGCACAACGTTCGTGAGCAACCTCAGGCTTGCGGCGACTGAACTGGCCAAGCATGGCATTCGCCTGCTGATCGAACCGATCAATCATTACGACATTCCCGGCTTCTATTTAAACACGGTCGAACAGGCTGCCTCGATCATCGAAGAGGTTGGCAGCGACAACCTGTTTATCCAGTACGATCTTTATCATCAGCAGCGCACGCGCGGCGAACTCATCGCAACCTATGAGCGGCACAAGAAGCGCATTGCCCACATCCAGCTTGCCGACAATCCTGGAAGACATGAACCCGGTACCGGCGAGATCAACTACCCCTTCGTGTTTGAAGCACTGGAGCAGGCTGGTTACGACGGCTGGATCGGGTGCGAATACAAACCCAAAGCAGAAACGCAACGCGGATTGGGCTGGCTTAAGGAAGCTTCAGAAGCACAAAAGCCTGCCGACATTTTGAGAATGAGGAGCTAAGCACATGGCAGATATAGGTTTCATCGGATTGGGCATCATGGGAACCCCCATGGCACGTCATCTGCAAGACGCCGGGCATGACGTCTATACGTCGAAGTTCTTCATTGAGCCGCGCCCCGAACTCATCGAGAATGGCCTGAAGATTGTCGACAGTCCAAAAGCTCTTGCTGAAAAAACAGATATCATCATCCTGATGCTGCCTGACACACCTGAGGTCAAAGACGTGCTTTTTGGCGAGAGTGGTGTGGTTTTCGGGTTGAAGGCGGGAAAACTCGTCATCGATATGAGCTCGATTTCGCCCGTCGAAACCAAGGAATTCGCCAAGAAAGTTCGCGAGACGGGCAGCGAATATATCGATGCACCTGTCTCCGGTGGTGAAGTCGGCGCCAAGAATGCCACGCTCAGCATCATGGCCGGCGGCGAACAAAGCGCCTTCGACCGGGCCTTGCCGCTGTTCAAGCTGATGGGCAAGAACATCACGCTTGTCGGTGATTGTGGTGACGGTCAGGTGACCAAGGTGGCCAACCAGATCATTGTTGCCCTGACCATCGAGGCAATATCAGAAGCACTGGTTCTGGCGTCGAAAGCCGGTGCTGATCCTGCCCGGGTGCGTGAGGCATTGATGGGTGGCTTTGCATCCTCGCGCATTCTCGAACTGCATGGCGACCGGATGATCAAGCGCACGTTCGAACCGGGTTTCCGGATATCGCTGCACCAGAAAGATCTGAACCTGGCACTGCAGAGCGCCAAGGCACTTGGTGTCTCGTTGCCCAACACAGCGTCAACGCAGGAGTTGTTCAACAGCTGCGCGGCAAATGGCGACAGCGGCCTCGATCATTCTGGGCTCGTCAAAGCGCTGGAACGTATCGCCAATCACGCGGTGGCTTAACCTTGACATTCGACACTATGGGGGCGGTTGCCAAAATGACAGTGATAGCCGACCCCAGAGCGTTTCTGACCGGACTGTTTGATGCTGCAGTTTCGGCGGCACAGGCCGAACACACCATTGTAGCGAACCTGCCGGATCGTCCGAAAGGACGCACAATCGTTGTAGGTGCCGGGAAAGGTTCGGCACAGATGGCACGCGCCTTCGAGAAGTCGTGGGATGGCCCACTGGAAGGCGTGGTTGTTACCCGTTACGGTTTTGGTGTGCCGTGTGAGAGGATCGAGATTATCGAGGCTGCACATCCGGTGCCCGATTCTGCAGGTCTCAATGCAACGACAAGACTGTTCGAAGCTGTTTCCAATCTGACAAAGGACGATCTTGTCGTTGCGCTGATTTCCGGTGGCGGTTCTGCCTTGTTGCCTGCACCGCCGGAAGGCATGAGCCTTGATGACGAGATCGAGGTCAATAAAGCGCTGCTGGCGTCCGGGGCGCCCATCTCCGCAATGAATACGGTGCGCAAACATCTTTCAACCATAAAGGGTGGAAGATTAGCTGCCGCCGCCTTTCCGGCGAAAGTTGTGACACTGGTTATATCCGATATCCCCGGGGACAATCCGGCTCTGGTCGCCTCGGGTCCCACCGTGCCTGACGACGCATCGCTGGAGGACGCATTGGAGATTGTGCGCCAGTACAATTTCGCTTTACCGGCTGCAGCGTTGCGGCATCTTTGTCTGGATGCGGCCCGTGCGCCAAAATCCGGTGATCCACGTTTTTCCCGAAATGAAGTTCGGGTTATCGCATCCGCGGCAGTATCGCTTGAAGCAGCCGCAGCCGAGGCACGGCGAAATGGAATTGATGCCGTCATTCTTTCCGATGCGATTGAAGGGGAGGCGCGGGAAGTGGCGCATGTCCATTCGGCACTTGCCCGGGAAGTACTGACGAGAAACCGCCCGTTCACTGCGCCCGTGGTTATCCTTTCTGGAGGCGAAACCACAGTCACGGTGCGCGGGAGAGGGAAAGGCGGGCGTAATACGGAGTTTCTTTTGTCATTTGCTGTTGATATTGCTGCGACCCGAGGTATCTGGGCGCTGGCAGCTGACACAGATGGTATTGACGGTTCAGAAGACAATGCCGGGGCATTTGCTGATGGCAGCACCACTGCGCGACTGGCAATGCATGGGACGGATGCTCGAAATTTGCTTGGCGAGAACGATGCTTGGACGGCATTTGATGCTCTGGGCGACCTCTTTCGGCCGGGGCCAACAGGAACAAACGTCAACGATTTTCGCGCGATTTATGTTTCTTGATTCCAGGCCTCCGCTATCGGAGTTTGCTTGTTGATAGTGTCAACCGGACACAAAACTCATCTGGGCTATTCACAAATGACAGCTCGCCGCCGTGAGCTTTGGCGACTTCTGCTGCTATCGTCAGCCCAAGTCCTGTCCCGGCTGATTGCCCCCGCCCTACTTCAAAAGGCGTAAGCAACCGGGCCTGTTCTGTAGGCGGAATACCGGAGCCATCGTCGCAGACGCTGATCCATGCTTCGCTGTCAGTCTGTCCAACGCTGACTGATAGCCGGGTTGAGGCCCCATGTCTGAGAGCGTTGCTGATGAGATTGGTCAGCGCTTCGCGAATGCTGATTGCGTCGCCCAGTATGTGCAGATCATTCTCGCTAGGGACGAAAGCGATGGATACTTCGCGTTCGAACGATAGGGGTACAGCTTGAGCGAGAGTAGCCTTCGCCAGAGCATTAAGATCTATTGTGTCAAATCTGACGGTACCAGCGCGATGAATGACCATCGCATGGTCCAGCAACTGGCTGGTCAGATTGCCAAGTTCGGTAACTTTGGCACCAAGTCGCTGAATCTGATCTTGCAATTTGGGATCGGCATCGTTTGACAGAATTTCCACTTGCGCATTGAGTTCAGCCAAGGGCGTGCGCATCTGATGGGCGGCGTCAGCGATAAAGCGTTGCATCAACGCAATGCGGTCTGCGAGGCGGCGCATAAAGTCGTCCAGGACGCTGACCAATGCCCGGATTTCATAGGGAGGTGTAACGCGTATGGCGCGCAGATCGTCAGGTTTGCGTGCTGCGATTTCCCGTTCGATACGGGTTAGCGGCTTTAGTGCAATACGAACCGAGATAGCTCCGGCAATCAAGGCCAACAGGCTCATGATGGCAATCATTCCGACAGCCTTGCCGGCGAGATCCCGTGCAAGGGCCTCCCGTGCTCGCAATGTTTGCGCCACTACGATTTCCACCCAGCCGGTTCCTGTGTCGGTATCAATTTGCTTGCCGATTGCTGCAATGCGGACCAGTTGCCCCTGATAGATATCGTCGGTGAGTACAACGCCTTTGCGGATGTTTCCCGACGATATTTTGGGAGCAAGATCCCCATACCCGGCTACAACGACCCCGCGTGGATCGGTTACCCTATAGAAGACCAGATCGTAAGCCGACAACGTTGCAAAGGCAGCAGCAGGCGGATCGAGAGTTACAACTCCGCCTTGCATGTAGACGTTTTCCGCAACCTGTATTGTCCCGCCGATCAGCAGTTTGTCATAGGCATCGCGTGCGGCGATACCTGCGTATTGCCAGGCGGCAAGAGCAAGGACGACTGCACCCACGCCGAGAATGAGCGCGATGAATATGATGATCCGGATGTGAAGGGAGTAGCGGATATCATTTGATTGCAAGTTGATAACCCAGCCCCCGCATGGTGCGAATTTCGATTGAAGTATCTGTGAGCTTGCGTCTCAGCCGCGTTACATATTGCTCGACAGCATTGGCGCTTGGTTCCTGATCGAAGTTGAAAAGCTGCTCCACCAGTTCTTCCTTGGAGATAAAGCGTTTGGGCCGTGCCGCAAGAATCTCAAGGACAATCAATTCACGCCGGGTCAGGTCAAGAGGGGTATCGGCAACACTGGCTGTGCGCCCGGCCCGGTCAATGACGAGATCCCCGAAACGCAGGGCATTGTCAGACATACCGATGCTCCGGCGCAGAAGCGCGCGGGCGCGTGCTTCCAGTTCACGAAAATCGAACGGCTTGGTCAGGTAGTCGTCAGCGCCAAGATCAAGGACGTCGACCCGGTCGTCGACAGCCGATCGTGCGGTCAGGACCAGGACAGGCGTCTTGTCCTTGCGGCCACGCAATCCTTTGAGAATCTCAAAACCATCAGCGCCTGGCAACATCATGTCGAGGATGACGAGATCGTAGTCCTGCACCCGCAGCACTTCGCTGGCGGTACGGCCATTGGGTTCGCAATCAACTGCATGGCCGATCTTTTCAAAGCGCTGAGCAATCGCCTTGGCGATATCGGGCATGTCTTCCACGACAAGAATGCGCAAATCGTGCCCCCCGAAACGTGAGTCAGGTATGTGTCAGTTACCGCAAGTACAGTTGGGGCGGGAGTTTTGTCAACGTTACTGCGTTGCGCAAAAGAGACGACGCATTGGGAGGAAGTATGACTTTGCATCAGTTCGTTGATGCTCGCAGCGCATTATTGAGCGTCGAGGGCGTCACATTGCAATACAAGACAGAAGATGCGCTGGTAACAGCCACGCATCGCGTCGATTTTCAGGTCTTTCAATCCGATCGCTTTGTTCTTCTGGGCCCGTCAGGCTGCGGAAAGTCCACATTGCTTAAGGCGATCGGTGGTTATCTCAGTCCGACTGAAGGGCAGATCAAGCTCAAAGGCAAGGAGGTTACCGAACCTGGGCCGGACCGGATGATGGTCTTTCAGGAGTTTGACCAGCTTCTGCCGTGGAAAACGGTTGGCGAGAACGTTGTTTTCGCCCTTACCGCCAGCGGCCGGGCAAAGCCGGCGGAAGCGCGAGAACGGGCCCGTAGCTATATCGACAAGGTTGGCCTGACGAAATTCATCGACAGCTATCCTCACATGTTGTCTGGCGGCATGAAGCAACGTGTGGCCATCGCGCGGGGGATGGCCATGGAGCCGGATGTTCTTCTCATGGATGAACCGTTTGCCGCACTCGATGCGCTGACGCGCCGCAAAATGCAGGATGAACTGCTGCAACTCTGGGATGATACGCATTTCACGGTTCTGTTTGTTACCCACTCCATCGAAGAGGCAATCCGCATCGGCACGCGCATTTTGCTCCTTTCACCCCATCCAGGACAGGTGAAGGCCGAATTGAACAGCATATCGCCAAGCGAGCTTGGGACCGGTGCGCAAGCGGCGCTTGAAACCCGCATCAACGACATGTTGTTTGCCAGTTGAGATTGGAAAATTCGATGACTGAAGTTCTCTATACACGTCCAGAAATTGTGCGCGGTGATGGCAAGACAAATTTTCTGCAGGTCGAGAAGACATTGTCTGTCTTTGAGCGCATCTATCGCATCGGTGCAGTGCGAAAGGCATTCATCCTGTTTGTTCTCGCAGCAGCCTGGGAGATTTATGGACGCTGGCTCGGCAATCCGCTGCTGTTTCCCAGCTTTTCCCAAACCTTTGCGGCCTTCAGCTCCAACATTGCTGATGGAACCATTCCGGCTCGGGCGCTTGCATCCATCAAAACCTTGCTTATCGGATATGGTATCGGCATCGTGCTGGCTTCGCTGCTCACCACGCTGGCAATCGGATCCCGCATCGGTGCCGATCTGCTTGAAACACTGACCTCCATGTTCAATCCTCTTCCGGCCATTGCGTTGCTGCCATTGGCTTTGATCTGGTTCGGTCTGGGGCAGGGAAGTGTGATCTTCGTGCTGGTGCACTCGGTGCTATGGGCAATCGCCTTGAATACGCATGCCGGTTTCCGGTCGGTCTCCAATACAATGCGCATGGTGGGGCTCAATTACGGCCTGCGTGGTCTCAAGCTTGTCCGCCACATTCTCATACCTGCTGCGTTCCCGTCCATTTTGACGGGCCTGAAGGTAGGCTGGGCCTTTGCATGGCGCACGCTGATCGCTGCCGAACTGGTCTTTGGCGTATCGTCCGGCTCGGGTGGTCTTGGCTGGTTCATCTTTGAGAACCGTAACCAACTGGAAACGGCCAATGTCTTTGCAGGATTGTTCACGGTTATTTTGATCGGCCTTGCCGTCGAAAACCTGATCTTTGCCACGGTTGAAAAGAAAACCATTCGCCGCTGGGGAATGCAGGCTTGAGTTTAAACCGCCGGGAACCGGTATGTACAAAGGGAGGACTACAATGAAAATCATGAAACAGCTCTGTGCTGCTATGCTGGGTATCGGACTCGGATTGGCAGGTACTGCGAATGCTGCCCGTGCGGAAGTGACTGAAGTGCGGATCTCCAAGGGATACGGCATTCTGTATCTGCCGCTGATCATCATGGAAAACCAGAAGCTAATGGAAAAACAGGCGGCCAAAGCCGGTCTCGGTGATGTCAAGGTGACATGGCTGATGCTGGATGGCGGCAACGTTATCAATGATGCGATGATGGCCGGTTCACTGGATTTTGCCGGCACCGGTGCGCCAGGCTTTGTAACCCTGTGGGCCAAAGCCAAGGGTATCCCAAATGTCGAAGTTGTCGGCATCAGCGGTCTCAGCGCAACGTCGCTGTGGTTGAATTCAAACAACCCCGAGGTCAAGACCCTGAAGGATTTAACACCCAAGGACAAAATTGCTCTGCCGGGGATCAAGACGTCCCTCTCGGCCGTTGTCCTGCAAATGATGGCTGCGCACAAATTCGGGCATGAGAATTATGCGAAGCTGGATCCATTGACGGTTAGCCTGCCACATCCGGAAGCCTTGGCGGCGGTCACGAGCGGCCAGACGGAAATTACGGCGCACTTCACGTCGCCGCCTTTTTCCTATCTGGAGCTAAAAGACGCGAAGATGCATCGTGTCGTCAATTCTGTCGATGTGATTGGCAATATCACGCTGGACGTGACCTTTGCGCCCAAGAAATTCGTTGATGCCAATCCGAAAACCACTGAGGCTTTTCTGGCGGCACTGGATGAAGCAAACGCTTTCATCGCCAGCAACAAGCAAGCGGCTGCCGAGATTTTTTCCAAGAGTTCGAAGGTGAAGGTTTCGGTCGAGGAAGTCCTTGAAATGCTCAACGACAAGGATTCGCAATTCTCGACGACACCAAAAGGCGTCATGCAGTTTGCCGAATTCATGAATTTAGCGGGTACAATCAAGGTCAAGCCCGCAAGCTGGACTGACCTGTTCATTCCTCAACTTCATTCGCGTAGCGGAAGCTAGCTGGTTGCCAGACTATCGACGGCAATAAGAGGTGGCATTTTTGATATGGTGCCACCTTTTACATGTCCCCATTCAAGCGATGAGACGTGAGCGAGCAGTTTCGGCGCATCGGTTAATCCGAAATCGCAGCGTCGAACAAACGGAGTCCATCAGGCAAAACAGAGAACTTTGTGTTCTCCAATTTCTGCGTATCGCCATTTGCTGGTATATATTTCCGTGCCCAGATCTCGATCGAGCAGCTTTCGCGTTTGCGCTATTATCTGTGGATGTTCAGAATAAGTTGTCAGGAACAGCTTGTTCTGAAATGTCAGGAATGGAGCAAGACGCCGGTTGGCAATACGCAGAAACTCAAACAGGCCTTCAGATACGCTCGGCCAATGCGGACCAAGAAAATCATCCAGCAGTATCACGCCCCCGGGCACAATCAGCTCCTGTGCTAATGCCATATCATTCATCACGTGTTTAACGGTGTGACCTCCGTCAACTGAAAACAACCGTGCGCCAGAGCTGGAGAGGCGGTCTCTTATCGTTGTGGGGATAATCGAGAGGCTATCGGCCGATATGGCGGTAATTTGTGATTTCAGATGGGGAACGTAATCATCAATATGCTTGGTGAATATTGAAAGCGATCCTTTGCCGCTGTGGTCCAAGTTTTTCTCTTGGTCATCAAACAAGTCGATTGCAATGCATTTTTCATTTGGCCTCGCTGCTGCGGTGAACTGCCCCCAGTTTCGACCGGACACTCAGCATAAGCAGGAAGGCTCAAGCACATGCTTGAGGATATGTGTGGACGCCTCCGGTTGCGCAAGAGAATTCTTTAGATCTGGACGTTTGAGTTTGGTGCGGACATGTGTTCGGCTTCTTTCGCGGCAGAACTTCGCCGCCAGCCACTATGGATTACGCGGGCTCAGTCCACTTCAGGCTTACGTGCTCGGGTCTGGTTTTCTGAACCCTGCTGCAAACTCGTCGGCCATACGATCCTTAGACCTCTCGTGCAATACGCATTCTCCCTGTCAGACTGTCTGCATATACCGCCCTCCGTGCCGCATAAGCGGCCGTTCAGCAAACGTGCAAACGAATGTATTCGCCAGACAATGCTGCTCAAGAATGCATGGCACGACAGCGGCAAGGTCTATGGATACCGCAAGCTGCACGATGATCTGCGGGATCAGGGAGAGACCTGTTGTCCGAACCGTGTGGCGAGGTTGGCCAGGCTGGCAGGCGTCAAGGCCCAGATCGGTTATAAACGCCGATCGGACAGATACGGAGGTAGGCCTACATCGAGATGTTTTATAATCCGCAGCGCAAACACGTTAGAAACGGTATGCTGTCACCGGCACACTTTGAACGGAACCACAAACTGAAGACGCAGGGTGTCTAACAAACTCGGGGCTATTCAAGCTGCCCTCTGAGAGGAAGTATTAGTAGTGAGAATGTACAGTGAAGTTGAAAGTAAATACAGTTTGGTTATGGCTGTACTAGAGCGTTGCTTGATTTAAAGTAAATAACATTATGATACAATCAAACATTAAATTATTTAAATATTATTATTACTATATATGCTGAATAAACATATATATAGATTCCTTTTTATGTGTTAATCATCAATCTTCTGTATAACTAGTAGGGTTGCCTAAGACTGTATCATCATATATTACCTCAAGGGAATTCGATATGCTTTCTTTCATTCGTTCGCGGTAATTGGGGGGCGCTAATATGTCTGAGGTATTTGAACCGTTTATCGCCAGAGAGCGAATCGTCGGGCCGCATAAGTTTGATGTTCATATTGAGGACGATTTGGCGCGCAAGTGGTATAGCTACCCAAATCAATGGCAGACAGAGCGACAATGGTGGATCGACACCATCCAACCTGGCTGGATGGTCCTTGATTGCGGCGCCCATCAGGGCTTGACCACTGTTCTATTGGCTTTATGTACGGGTCCGACTGGCACGGTTCATGCTTGGGAGGCGTCACCCAATAATGCGACTATGATTAAGCGTAACGCAAAATTGAACAAGCTTAAAAATATCGTTGTTCATCCTCGCGCTGTTGGAGATCGGAAAGGTATGTTGCCGGTTTTAAACAATGACGGCGCGTTTCTGGTTCTCCCCTCGGATCAGGATCCAAGAATGTCGACTAAAGTCGAAGTCGTCAGGCTCGATGATGATTACGACCACTCCAGGAAGGTCGATTTTCTGAAGATCGACGTAGACGGTGCAGAGTTGGAGGTAATGCTTGGGGCGCCGAGAATTTTGTCTGATCGACCTTACGTCAACCTAGAAATACATAATTACCTCTTCGACAATCCGGTGAAAACGATGTCGAAGATCGTCGAAATATTTCATGATCTGGAATACAGCTTCAAATTGGACGGCTATGACGGCAAGGAAGTTGTTGATGCTGGCGTCTCCCCGGATGTTGCTTGGCTGACCAGTTTCAAATTCGCGCAACTCTTCTGCACGCCAGTGTAGAGTTGGCGCCAGTGCAGCAGCGGTTGGTTGTTGGTTCCCGATCGATCGGCGGCTTATTCAAGCAGAGCCGATACAAAAGAATTCGATTCTCGAAGGGGCGATAGAAGAGGGCTAATTATTTTACGGAGGAAGTTGTTTCTCTAATTGGCATTGGTAAATCGTCATATGATAACATGTTGTATCCAGAATATAATAAGCCTCGCAGTCTGCATATAATAAGTACAAATTACGCAAAATACGGACAGATAGCGTTTTTACTCCACTTCAAAATCAAATGAGAATATTAAAATAAATCTTATTCGCAAATTTAGATAAGGTCGGGCTCGATCTGTATTGTCTTGTACTTTGGTATGAATTACGCTCGTGGTGCGTTGGAGGAAAATTAATGTCTCACCCATACCGCGATTTACCTGATCATCAGTATTGGCGCCGCGCTGTAAGCTTACGATGTTGGGAAGATGTGGATCCTGCCGTTGGGGGTACAGTAAAACTTAATCCCAAAACTAGGCTCGCTACAGCGGGCAGTTGCTTTGCTCAGCACATTGCCCGTTCGCTGATCGATCAAGGTTATTGTTATTTAAAAACTGAGCAGGCGCCAGCTGGACAGGAAGACAACTTGCTCTATGGACAATTTTCTGCAGCCTATGGCAATGTCTATACCGTCACGCAGCTATGCCAGTTGATGGCGCGTGCTTATGGCTTCTACAAGCCCAAGACAAATTATTGGGTAAATTCGAACGGCAGATATATGGATCCCTTCCGGCCCGCTGTACGTGAAGAAGGGTTTGAGACACTCGAAGAACTACTTACTCTTCAAAAATCACATCTAAGGGCAGTTCGGCGTGTATTCGAGGAATGTGACGTATTCGTCTTCACTCTTGGTCTCACAGAAGGCTGGGAGGCCACGGAAGATTCGGCAGCCATACCGGTGGTTCCTGCAGCGGTTGACTGCCCGGACTGGCAGCATCTTTACGCATTTCGCAACGCTCGCGTTAGCGACATGAACACGAATCTAAATGCCTTTTTGAAGGATCTGCGTCTTGTGAATCCAAAGGTTCAAGTGATTTTGACCGTTTCACCGGTGTCGTTGATCGCCACTTACGAACCACAACATATCCTTCTGTCAAATACCTATTCAAAATCTGCATTGCGGGTTGTCGCTGATGAAGCCGCCCGGGATCATGATTTTGTATCCTATTTCCCATCCTTTGAGATTATCAGCTCTCACCCTTCGAAAGCGCAGTACTTTGAAGACGATTTTCGTCAGGTACAGGCCCAGGGTGTTGCACATGTGATGGAGATTTTTGCCAGACATCATCTGACTGCTGATGAAAATATCGAGACCGTTGCGCGCACGGCTCCCCCAGCTGCCAGCAAAGAACAGGTCGAGAAGACTGAAGCCGAATATGCTCAGGTCGCGGGCGTGCTGTGCGACGAAGAACGATTGGTACTTTAGGGGATAGGTGACAAATGACTGTACGCGTCGCCGTTGTTGGAAACTGCACAGCTATTGGCATTGCCAACGCGATCAAGGTGCTTTCTCCAGATGCTTTTGTCCAGCATTTCAGTGTTGCAGACATCCACACTCTTGAGCCCTCTCGGCTCAAATCCATGTTTGAGGGCTTTGATCTGAGTCTGTCATTTGCGGAAATCGGCAACTATGCCTCCATTAACGAGCAGGTCAGCAAGATCGGCCGTTCGGTGTTGTGGCCAAGCATAGTTTTTACTGGTTATCATCCGGATATTACATATTTTGGCATTGAAGGTCGTGTGGCCACATCCTGCCTAGGTGCTTACAATTCGCGCATCGTGGCGGTTGCTTATGCCAGCGAACTTTCCGTCGAAGATACGGCTGAGCGTTTCAACGCGCTGACTTTCGGACGTCTCGGCTATTTTGATGCATATGAGCTCGGAAGGCAGCAGTTTCTTCGCACGGCTAAGCAATACAACCTTGATCTAGAAGAGGATTTCGCTCGTTGGGAAAAATCGGATCCATTCATGTACACTATCAACCATCCCAAGATAGCCGTTGTCAACGATCTCGCCCGCAACCTGCTCGAAGCCTCGGGTCTTGCGATTAAACGGGATGTTACAATGGACGAAACTGTTCATGACTATTTTGCTGACGGAATTGTGTGGCCGGTATATCCGGAGATCGCACAGCGCATCGGCAATAACGCGGGATCTTACGAGTTCAAACCCGCGGGGCATGCCGCAAACCCTTCGTCCGCCTTGCATCTGGAAGAATTCATCGACGGATGCTTCAAACGATACAAGGATGACGGCTTTACGCCAGCCCAGTTTAGAACTACCGGACTGCTGAATGTGCTGGGTGCTCATATGGGTCTTGCTTGATCTGCTGGGATGAACATATTTTGGCACGCAGATGCTGGTAGCGCGTGCTATTTAGAATTCCAGCGTCCTCGAATCCCATTACGCCGATTCTGCGGTACTGGAAAAGCGCGGTTGGCATCTACGAAGACTGGCACGCAAGCGCCGAAGCCAGCTTGAATTGTCCTTATCCAAATGGCGAACGAGCATATTCTTTAAAGGACAAGAAAATATACTCTTCGAGTCCGTATGTTTTGTTGCCATCCTGTGCCCCGCCTCGAAAATCCAAAGAGCCTTTTAAACCGATTCGGTTCGCCAATTCAGGATAAACCGGCCAAATTACACCCGTTGAGAGATCATCTTCCGTATCTTTCGCATGATCGATTTCAGAGCTGGCTCGGGAAATCCGCACAGCTAGGATAAGTGGAATTTCTGCCTGACTTCGGCTTAGATGCCGGGAACAGGAGAGACCATGACGAGACGACCGCGCCGGAGCCACAGCCCGGCTTTCAAGGCAAAGGTGGCGCTCGCCGCCATCCGAGGTGAGCAGACGCTGGTGGAATTGTCCCCGCAGTTTGACGTACACGCCAAATTCCCCGACTACATGCGCCACACAGGCACGGCGGCGTGCGGGGCTTAGATGGGGTATTCGGATTGCTCCTCGCCTTCACGCGTTGGATGAGGTGAGATGGCAGTTCCGTTAATCCAATTTGAAAGGAACCTATCATGTCACTGTTTGCCGGCCTCGATATTTCCGTGAAGACGACAGCTATCTGCGTCTTGGACAACAACGGTAAGGTTCTGCTCGAAACGACTGTTGAAAGCGATCCGCACGCAATAGCCGATTGTCTGTGCGGGTTTGATGAATCGTTCGAACGCATCATACTCGATATATGAGTCTCATTTACCCCATAAATACGTTATGATGCAATGTATATATTCGTTATATGTAAGTAATTTAATTTCTATAATTGAGATTTATACCATATTTCACGTCATTTCATCATTATAGATTATGAACTAGTCAACATTATCTTGATCAATGTAAATGTAATATTGTTAGCTAACCTAACCGTGTGCTGCACTAATATCGTTTTGACCGTAATTGGTTGCAGTAATCCTGTATGGTTCAAAAGCCAGGGCTAATACGGTTATTGCCGGAAAAGCTCGCTCCCTGCGCCGGAACCTTTGTGGGCTTTCAAGTCATTCGCGCCTCTCGTGAGCGCAAGTAACATTCTCAACCTTTTAGACTCATGAAGAATCGTAGAGTATCGATCAATTGAATCAGAAGCATTTATAGAGAATTTTTGTACTCAAAGACAAGGAACGGGATTTTGAGATAAAGACTTAATATACAGAGAAATTATAATTACCCCAATCCATAGAGCAGTGGAATTTTTGTTCCATCACCATGTTGGGGTCAATGATAATGAGGATAAGGATACTTGGTGATTCCAGCATGACATTGGAGAGCGGGCCCATAACATGGGTTCCGGCCAATTTTTTTCGCATTTTAGCATACTTGCTGTTGGAAGAGAGTTCTCACTCTGTTTCACGGTCGAAGTTGGCACAAATTTTATGGTCGGATAGTGATCCGTCCCACGCACTTGTAAATCTGCGTCAAAGCCTTGCACGCATCCGTAAGTTTCAAGATCAGAATGCCCTGAATCTGATTCAGATGGATGCAATATTTGTTTCACTCAATCTTGAGCAAGTTAGGGCTGGGTTAGTCTGGATTGATGTGATGGCAGTAATCGGGCTGTCGCAGAATGGAGACGTGGAGTCCGTTCTTGAATGCTGTGATGCGTATCGAGGCGATCTTCTCGAGCAAAACCTGCTTCAACATTCGGACTTTGATGATTGGCTTGATATCAAGCGGGTCGAGCTGCGCGATACAATTATATCGCTCTTAAAAAGAGTGTTGGATCACGCGACTGTTATGCCAGTTGAGGCGAAGTGTCAGTGCGCGCGAAAACTTATCGAGATCGATGCATATCAGGAAGTCGGTTATCGGACCCTTATGCGGGTAGCCGGTCAGCTCGGACAACCGGGCAAGGTCGAGCGTCTGTTTCGCGAATGTGCTGGCAAGTTACGCGACGACCTCGACGTAGACCCAGAGGAGCAGACGATCCGCCTCTATCGAGACCTTATTTCGCAATCCCAAACAGATTCAAAAGGTCAGCAAAATATTCCACGCCAAGACCTGATCCTATTTGATACAGGTTTGAACTCCGTGAGCGATGACGTTTTTGAGGGAAGCCAAAAAGAAGCTTCGCACGAGGGCCTGCCGAAAATTGCTGTCATCCATCTGGCGGTCAATCCAATGGATCCGATGGAGCAGCTGGCAGCATCTTTGGTCGACGATATCACCTTGGGCCTTTGTCAGCTTAACACACTCTGGGTGGTTGCTCCCTATACAGCAAGCCAGATAGCGACGAGTTCCATCTCGACTCTCCACCAAACGAGCAAGGGGCTCGGCATCGATTACATAATCAACAGTAAGGTCACTCAAATCTTTGGAAGTTACGTTCTGTCTGTCTGCCTTATCAAGATTGGGTCTCAAGAAGTTGTATGGGTGGAAAGCCATAAGTTCGATGACGTTCTCCCCGAACAGCAGTATCGCCAGATTTCGATCAGAATTATTCTGTCAGTTGCGTCGGTTATCGAGAAAAAGGAACTCGAACGTTACAATCAACTGTCTCGTGATCCCACTGCTTATTCCTGGTATCTAATCGGACAGGGTGAAGTCGATAAATTTGACGTTGAAAAGCTGCATCAGGCACGGCAATCGTTTAAAAACGCGCTGAATGTATCTCGCGATTTTGCTCCCGCCCTCAGTGGAATAGCCAGGAGCATGCATAGGGAATGGCTCGTATTGGACCGGGATGACAACTTCCTTCTTTTGGAGGCTGAGAAAATTGCCCAACGAGCGGCAATGGCCGATACGGAGGATGGAAGGCCCTTACACGAACTTGGCATCATCAGCATGTATCTGGGCAGGTTCGAGGACAGTCTCGATTATTTTGACCAAGCAGAGTCCAAGAGCCACCAACATGCGGATTTACTTGCAGATTATTCCGATGCTTTGTTGCACTATGGCAACCTGGACCTGGCGCTGGCCAAAATCAAACACGCTTTTGCGCACAATCCTCTTGCGCCGGATCATTATTTTTGGACCGCTGCCGGTATTCTTCATAACCTTGGCCAGCATGCGAACGCCATTGATTATCTGTCACGTATGAAAAATCCGCGCGTCGCATCACGCCTAATGGCCGCATGCTGGGCGGAGCTTGGCGAAAACAAAGAAGCGAACAGGTACAAGAGCTATAATTTGGCGGGCAGTCCCAAATTTCGCATTGGCGATTGGGCCCGAAACATCTGCCTGAGACTGCCCGTGCAGCTTGCCAGAAACGAAGCATCATTTCCCGCTGTCAGGCTTCAATAATCGTTCAGACCGGGTGCACCAATGAGTTGAGGTGGTCGTGTTTTCCCGCACGCGGCACGAAACACGGAAGAGAGCTGAATAAAGTCCGGATACCACCAATGTCCGGCAGTTCAGCGACACGCGATGGCGTCCAATCCTTGATCAGGAATATTGTGCTGTGCGCCGGCTTTGACGCACAAATCATAACCGTATTCCGCTGCCTTTTCAGGCAGCACCTAAGCGTATGCATTTGAGTGCGACTCAAGCAACACTTCAGGTTAAACTTCAGGCGTTGGCCAATGATTCAGTCATTTCGGAAAAACGATTGATCGCGCGTTGGGTATTCCAGCCGGCAGAGGACTGCAGCGATGATTGTTCAAGATAGTTCCGGTAGATAGCCGCAGCTTGGGTCCGATTGTGAACCTTGAGTTTCCGGATCAGATTGTGAACATGGACCTTCACCGTGTGGCCGGAGAGATTCAGCCGGTCAGCTATGGTCTTGTTTTGCAGGCCCTCAGCAATAAATTCCAGAATTTGACGTTCGCGCAATGTCAATGTGTCAATGGGCTTGCTTTCGGTAATACGCCCGGCGAAGCCATTTGTTGTAGCCGGTTGACGGCCGCGCATGGGGTTCTCTTTTGCGATTTGTTCCAGCGACTGCATGACACCGTAGGGATAATATTCCCCGCCGTTAAGCAAAAGCCATATGGCCGCCAGCCAGATATCAAGTTTCAGGGTAAATGGTAGCAGTCCCTGAATTCGTTTGTCGCCAAACAGTCTGCTTAGTCCATGAGATCCGGCGCCATCACCGTTGATCATCAAAGTAATCGAAGCATTCGGAAAAGATATCCGGCAGCGTTCAATGCACTCCGAAAGATCATCGACGAGATCTATATGTAGAAGTACTAATCCCACGCTCAGATCCTGATCCTGAATATCGGGAAGATAATTCGACAAATCTATCTTTATGTCAGAAAATGTTCTTTCCAGTGATTGTACAAGCCCCTGAAAAACGACCCCCGTTTCGGCATAAATGAAAATGCTGTTGGTGCGTCTGTTATCATGACTGGCGCCAAAATTGTAATGAATACAGTCTTTTGCGTGGATGTTCGTATTCGTACTCATGCTTGCCCCTACGTTTCTTGTGAACATAATCATTACTGTTCATAGTTTTTAAAATTCTGTTTTTCAGAAACTTGGATGGTCAGAACCATGATTGCAGTAATATTTGATCCATCCTTACCGAGTAAGTTAATTGGTTGAGAGTGACGAGGGCGTGACTTGAATATTATGGCTGATGCTTCTGGAAGTTTTCACTGATGCTGGATGTCATGCATAATCCGGCTTAGGCCCCAACATTGATTATCGCTGGAATTGTAAGCTCGTTTTCCATGACAAAAGAGGGTTGCATAAGCTGTTCTGCGTAAATCGTGGCCGCGTTCCAGGGTAGGCATGATCTCAAATAAGGCGTGCAATTCCACCTGACCAGCGCGCCTAATCAAAAGGGGCAGTTCGCCTCATCCTTCAAGCTGATCTTGTTCACAATTTTACTAAATGGAGCTCTCTTCGGAACGCCGATACCTTTTAAAAAAAGCGTTCACGTTGATGGTGAAAGGTGATGACATCTTGCATCGGTGAATGCCTCATAAACGGGGGTCGTCCGTGTTGCTCTGGTTCACCAATTCCATCGTAGCCCTGTCAATGACCGTGCTGCTTATCGTGTTTCTGAGGAAGATTTCCTACGCATTGGCCCTCGTCGATCATCCGAATGATCGCAAACGGCATGAATGTGTGATTCCGTTGTGCGGTGGTATCGCGATCTTTTCGGCATTTTCATTTGTCATATTATCCAAAGGCACCGGACTTCTTCCCACGAGCTTTTGGGCTGGTATATTCGTCATTCTTTGTATCGGTGTGATGGATGACCGGAAGGAGCTATCAGCAGCTACCCGGCTTTTTGCGCAGCTGCTTGCTGCTGGCATCTTGATCGTGCCACTGGCCGGATCGAGCATTTATGTTGCGAACATGCTGCCCTTGGCCTTCGTGGATACAAGCGCACCGATACTCATGATCATAGCGATTTTATTTGTCGTCGGCCTGGTCAATTCATGGAACATGATTGATGGCGTCGATGGGCTTGCTGGCGGCTGTGCTGCTTTCTCGCTTTTTTGGATCGCTTTGACTGCGAGCTGGAAGGGGCTGGCAAATCTGGATTTATCCTGCTTTGTGCTTCTTGCGGCCGTGTGCGGCTTTCTTCTCTTCAATATGCGCAGTCGCTGGCTGGCACGGGCCAATATATTCTTGGGCGACGCCGGAAGTACGGCACTCGGCGCTACTATTGCCTATCTTTTGATCACTCTCTCGCGTGAGGGTGAGATTGCCTTTCCGGTCCTGTTGTGGATCGTCATCGTGCCGGTCACGGATACGATCAGCCTCATTGTCCGCAGGTTATATTCTGGACGCAATCCATTGACAGCGGATCGCTGGCATCTGCACCATTTGCTACTGGATCAAGCATATTCGCATTCCACCACTACGAACATTATCGTGGCATCATCAGCACTGTGCGGCGGTATTGGTTTTATTGGATTGATTGTCGGCGTTCCGAACTATGCAATGACATTCGGGTTGCTGTTCCCGGTTGCTATTCACTCTGCGTTTGTTTTCGCGGCAACCGGATTTCCCAGCCACGACAAACCGCACCCCGTTAAAATTCCTCAATTCAATCCTATTGCTCCCATGCTTCTTCGCCCCGAGCTGGACAAGAGCTTTGTTGCTAGCCAGCAGCCAGTACAACCAAGTCCTAATATTTTGTCCGATGCCGTCTAGCGCACCCAAGAATGGAGTATTCACTTGTCCGTATCTGTCTTGATTATGACCCTGAACGAGGAAGAGAGCCTTCCGGCCTGCCTGGCTTCTCTGTCCTGGTGCGACGACATCGTTATTTTGGATTCCTTCAGCACGGATCAAACTGTTGAAATTGCGCGGCAGGCGGGTGCGCGCATCTATCAGCACAGATACGAAACAGAAACCAAGCAGCGCATGTACGGCCTGAAGGAAATAGAGTTCAAACACGCTTGGGTTTACATGCCGGATGCTGATGAAATCACACCGAATGATCTGCGTGACGAAATGTTGACGATAGCAAACGATCCAGATCGACCGGAGGCACTGTTTCGGGTTCGCTACAAGAACATGTTCATGGGACGTTGGGTGAAACACAGTAGCCTCTATCCGACATGGATCACACGTCTTTGCCGGCCAGAACGGGTCGTATATGAACGTGAGTGCCATTCACGCTGCGTCGGCAACGGTCCTACCGGACGGCTGAAATCTCACTTCATTCATTACAGTTTCAGCAAAGGCCTGACTGCCTGGTTTGACAAACACAATCGCTATTCAGGTTTCGAAGCCAAAGAGTCCCTGCAGATCCTGCGCGGCAGGGGCGTTCCATGGAGGGACTTTTTGAGTACGGTTCCGGAAGCGCGCCGCAGGGCACTCAAAGAACTGTCCTACAGACTGCCGTTCCGACCCGCAGCCCGCTTTGCTTACATGTATCTGTTGCGGGGCGGTTTCCTCGACGGCTGGCAGGGTTATCACTATTGCCGCCTCATCGCTGCTTACGAGTATATGATCGTGATCAAGATCCAGGAGCAGCGCCGCCGCGAGCATGGTCTTTCGATATGACAACGACCGCTTCTCATCTGAAGCAGCGTAGTGAAAATCTGCTGCATCATTGGTGCGTGACAACTCTGGTTCTGGGTGTCCTCGTCCTGTCCAGTTATCCCTTGGCAATTGTTTTTGCCAATGGGCTCCTGAGCGTACGCAACCAAGCTGCCAAGGCAGATGTTATTGTTGTTTTGGGTGGGGACGGACCTTCGCGTGCGGCACAGGCTGCCCGCCTCTGGCGCGACGGCTTGGCTCCGAGAATACTCATAAGCGGTGACGGGGACTGTACCTGGATACGCAAAACCATGATTGAGCTTGGCGTCGATGGTGGCTCAATCTCGATAGAATGCCAATCGGGAAATACATGGGAGAATGCCCTTTTCTCCAGTCCCATTCTCCACCGCATGCACGTGCACAGGGCTATTCTTGTGACAAGCTGGTTTCACTCTCGCCGTGCCTTGGGCAGCTTTGAAAGGATATCCTCCGATATCCAATGGATATCAATTCCGGTTGAGCCAAGCGTTTCCAATTGGCAGATAGCCGTTGCGCAGGATGGCATTCAGATTTTCAAAGAGTACCCGAAAAGCCTCTGGTACATGCTGCGCTACCGGTTGTGGAAAGACCGCGGGACGAGGGATAGCCGGATCTTTGCCGAGGGAATGATCGCATGAACTGGCTGTTCACATGGTTGATGCTCATCACGGTTCTCCTGCTCATCGGCTGGGGGCTTCTGCGAAGTGAAAGGATATACCAGTTTCCGTTCCTCGTCGGAGTCATCACGTTCAGCTTCATCATGCCTCAGATACCAGCGTTGGCAGATGACCATTTTCTGCCCGAAGGCGCTTATGTCAAAACTATCGCGTTTTCAATTCTTTGCCTGATCATGTGCTGGCTGGGATGGGCACCCAATGCTCGACCCTTCCGCTTCCTCCAACAAAGCTTTGATGAGAAGCGCTTGCTGGTTGTTTCATTGCTATTATCCGTTACGGGGGCCTATTTCTACTACAAGCTAAGCCGATTGCCGGGTGACGTTTCTGTCGGCGTTCAGATGAGTGGCGCGCCGGTTGCCTGGTTGTTTTTTGCCCGATTTATGACCTATGGCCTGGCGATCGCCGTTCTATGCTTTGCCCGTCGCTTTTCCTGGATTGCGGCACTTATTATTGTTGTTGATCTTGTATTCTATCTGGATCGAATACTCGTGACCGGCAAACGGGCGGAAGCCGTTGAGCTGATTGCCATATTTGTTCTGGCATTCTGGTTTCACAGAGCCTGGATTGTGCCACGCGCATTTGCCGTGGCTGGCATCGCAATAGGCATGTTGTTGATGAGCTCGATGAGCGATTATCGAGATATAACACGTGCGAATTCCGGACCGATATGGGAAGATATCAGCCATATCGATATTGCTGCCAATTTTGATAATCTGCTGAAAGATGGCGGTCCGGAAATGCATAATGCCGTTCTGCGCATCTACAACACCGACATGTCACTCGAATTCGACTACGGCATGTTTCACTGGAATCGTCTTGTGTTCAATTATGTCCCTGCGCAGCTTGTCGGCGACAAATTGAAGAACGCGCTAATGGCGAAGCTACCCTCGCTGGGCCGCGAATATAGCCCGCTTACGGGGACCACCGAAACAGGGATGGCCGATGCTTTTCAATCATTCTGGTATTTTGGAGCGTTGAAGTTTCTTCTTCTGTCGTATCTCGTCCGAAAATTATGGGTCTCTGCAAATGCCGGTGCAACGACTGCCCAGATCGTTTACATGCTATCGATCGTCCCTGCCATGCATGCCATCTCACATCAAACTGACTGGGCGCTGATCGTGTGGGTGCATATGATCATTTTCCTGGTGCCAGCTCTCGCTTGGGCACGGCGCCCAACATCTCATAATCAACATGAACGGTTTTTTGCTGATGCGCCACTGTTGCAGCCTCATCTCACCGCAGCAGCCTGAACCCAAACTGCAAAAACGGCGAGTAGTTTATTCATATAGGGAGAATTTGATGCAATCACGTTTCGCCGATGGGACGTTGGACAAAGCAGGGGAACCATTACCCCGTTTCGGCGGGGCAACTTTTGCGCTCAGATTTCGGCTCGCGCGATTGGGTTGGACAATTTGCTGGTTTTTTCTTGCTGCTTGGACACCGTCTCCTTGCAATCTTTGGCGGATTTGGTTGCTCAAGCGTTTCGGAGCGCAGATTCACCCAACGGCAATTGTCCGCGGCAGCGTGCGAATCTGGTGGCCGGGTAATCTGGTGATGGGGCAACATGCATCGATGGGCCCTGGCGTGCTTTGTTACAATGTTGCTAACGTGACGCTTGGGGATTTTTCGATTGTATCGCAGCGTGCGCATTTGTGTACAGGGACGCATGATGTCGATGACGAGGACTTCCCCCTTGTCAGTCTGCCGATCACCATACAGGCCAACGCTTGGATTGCCGCCGAAGCATTCGTGGGACCCGGGGTTGCTGTCGGGGAGGGCGCTGTCCTCGGTGCCAGGGCCGTGGCAGCCCGGACACTGCTGCCCTGGACTATTTATGTGGGCAATCCTGCAAAGCCAGTCCGGCTTCGTCACGCAGCCGGTACAGTTTAGAGTTTTCCGTGTGCCGATACGCGCTGAGATGTTACCGGCATTGGGGTGCTGAGAATCCCCGTGTAGCCTTTGATCGTTGATGACGCTATCTGCGGCCAGGTATACTGCTCGCGAATGAGCCGCCGTCCGTTTTCACCCATTGCCGAAGCCATCGTGGTGTCATCGAGAATTGCGCTAAGGCCGGAGGCTACGTCTTCCGGGACGAGGCTTACCACAGCTCCGGCGCGCGCGACCCGGACTTCCGGAAAGTGACATGCATCACTGATAACAACCGGTAATCCGCACGCAAGCGCTTCGAGAATGGCTACACTGAAGCCTTCTTGGCGGCTTGGAAGGCAAAAGCAAGTTGCATCCACCAATGCGCGCAGTTTGTCTTCGCCATAAAGAGCACCTACCAGATGGACGCGATCATTCAGGTCCAACTGTGCTATCGCATCGACGAACCCGTCACGTGCGCCTCCATCAGGACCAGCAACAACAAGATCCACATCCGGATAGCTGCTGGCGATGTATGCATACGCCTTTGCCAGGATATCCAGTCCCTTCTTGGTGTGAAGCCGTGACAGGAATAGGATGATGCGCTTGTCGCCGATGTATGGAAGCCGCTCCTTGAAGAACCCGCTTGCGGGAAGGCGCTCAAACTCCTCGAGAAATACACCGTTGGGAATTATTAGGTGAGGCGACGCCAGGTTAAGCGGCTCAAGCAGTCGCGCCTCATCCGTATTCAAGGCCAGAATGAACTTGGCCTTGCTTAACATTTTCCGATAACCGAAACGCAACGCAAGGCGTTTTTTGAAGGCTTTCTGTTTCAGGCTCCACACATCAAGCATGCCGTGCGGTTGCACGCAGTAGGGTATTTGCTTTCCCCGGGCGATGCTGGCAGCCTTCCTGAGGAGAGGCTCCCAAACGCCGTGGATATGTACAAATGATGCTCCTGTCAAAACGGCGTGGAGTGTTTTGCGGCCCTGCAAGCAAAAGATGGATTCCTTCACATTTGGATCTGCAAGCAAGTGCCACGTTATATCTTCAAGATGAGGAACCACGCGGGCCGCCTGAAAAGCTTTTTTGCGTATGTCTTCACCGCCATAACTGACGATATGCACATCATGGCCCAGAGTTGATTGCGCGGCTGCCAGACGAATACAACCCGACTGGGGACCACCTTGTGCCGGATCGATGGAAGAAATGACGTGAATTATGCGCATGGTGAAGACCGTCCGCCTGTTTCTTGTGCCGGCAATGGGGATATGAAGCACTCTTTCATGATTATCTTGTCATCCAGACGGGACCTGTTTTCGCGCCAGCGACGTCAACACACCCATAAGCCGTTCGCCGTAGCGTTTGACCGTGAAGTCCGCTGCGCGTTCTCTGGCATGGTTCGACATTGCAATGCGGTGTGCTGCGTTTGCTGACAATTGGAAGAGCGCTTCAGCAATGGCGTTGCTGTCCCTGACAGGAACGATAAAACCATCTATTCCATCCCTGACGACGCTGCCTGCGTTTTCAGTGCAGATGACAGGCAGCCCGGCCGCCAATGCTTCATAGATTGCTGTGGCTGAGCCTTCACACACTGACGGCAGAAGGAACACATCAGCCCATCGATATTCCTCTGGCATGTCTGTTCGAGGTACAATTCCACGCAACTCGACCAGAGCAGACAGGTTCTTCCTGACTTCGGTAGGCAGGATTGTCGGCCCGGCCATACGGAAGTGTGCCGCAGAACCCAAAAGACGGGCTGCCTCTGCCACGTAGGGAGAGCCTTTGCGTAACCCCACCTCGCCAACGGTCAACACACGCAATGGGCCATCCGTACGGTTAGGTTTGTTATCTTTAAACTGGGAGTCGATTCCATATGGAACTACAACGCACCGCCCGGAAGGTCCTCCGCAGGCTATAACGTTGCGTCGGACAAATTCCGATGGACAAACGATGACGTCTGCGAGTTCCCACTCCGCTTTTTCGCGCGCGGCAAATGCTTGCGCATAGCGGTTCATTTCATATTTTCCTGCCCAGTCCGGAAAACTCAGTTGTTCTGCTTGGACCAGTTCCTCGACAACTTCACGTGGAGCGATCATCTGTTCTACCGCCGTCCACATGCCGAGTGCTTTTGCTGCTTGCATTTGCTCCAATGCGTCCCCGCTGAAAGCGTAAAGACCGGCGGCGCCGTGAAATCCGCTAGAGGCGACCAGCTCGGAGAAATGTGAACCAGCCCAAACCGCATGCCGCGTCTGTTCAACCACGTTTTTGAGCCTGAGCCTGCGTATCGCCGATATGACTCCGAAAGTAGGAAACGTTGATGTCAGGCTGGGTGCCACGCCTTTCGGCACGCGGCCGATCAATCGCGTCAGTGATGATGGAAGCACCGTCCTGGGCAGACTGTTAATCAGGCGGGGCCAGCTGTTGGTAGCGCAGATGTCGGTGTAGAAATGCGCAAGTTGTCCTTCCGATGCCAAGATACGTGGCACGGCGTAATGCATCCGCGCTCCGAGTTGGCTGACGACCACCATTCCACTCATTATGCCGACCTATAGACAGAGGATTGCAAAGGCTCTTCTGCACGCTGCTGGAGCCCGGACATGAGATCCGACCAGGATTGCACCGCATTATTACGGGAATAGACGATATCCAGGACATCTCTGGCATTTCGCCCCATATTCTCGCAGCGTTCAGGGGAGTTCTTCAACTGAACAATCAGGTCTGCCAGTTTTTGGCTTTCGCCGATTTCAACAGCCTCTCCACATCGGGTTGATGCAATGACGTTCGCCACTTCACCATCAGGCGATCCGACAAAAAATGTGGGGCGGCCGGCTGCCAGGATGCCGTAAAATTTGCTGGGTACGATACAGTGTTCGAGTCTGGGTATAAGTGAAACAACGTGTGCATCGGCAGCGCTCAGGCTTTCGGAAATATTCTCGGGTGGTTGCAACGGTTTGAAAGTGATGTTCTTCAGTTGCTGTATTCCGACAGTTTCTTCAACGCGCGCGCGTTGTTGCCCGCCTCCGATCAACAGGAAGTGGATATCGTTATCGTTCTTCAAAAGGGCTGCTGCTTCAAGCAGTGTTGCAAAGTCGTGAGCCCTCCCAAAATTCCCGGAGTAGCCGATGACGAACTTGTCCTGCAGCCCCCAATGCCGTCTCAGGGCGTTGGTTGAACGCGGGACCGGATAGATTTCACTACCATCCGACCAATGGTGCATAACGCGGATACGGTCTCGGGAAAACCCGCTCTCTATTAAATAAGATGCCATCATTTCGGTCGGGCAGACAATTACAGTCGACTTTCGCAAAGACCAATTGCGTAGTGCTTTGCTCAGTTTTCCTGGAATGCCGGTTTTCGAAAGCATTTCCAGCTCAATGGCGACTTCCGGAAACAGATCCATGACCCAGTTTATCGTTCTGGCTCTCCGCCAGGATACGGGCAGGGCAGTTGTAACAGACAACAGGGGAGGATCCGTGCAGACCACAAACAGGTCCCCAGCGCGAAGATTTCTGAGACACCACAAAAACGCAGATATATGGAACGTCAAATAATCCATTATCCGGCCGATCAGATGATGGCGTCCGAACCGTGTTGCCCAGAGCCGTTTGACCATGACACCGGCAATCATTTCCTCTGCGGGAAGAGCGACATTCGAATGGTCATGCAGTGTTCGACTGGTAATCGCCGTGACGTCGAAGCCCTGATGAACAAGCGCTGAGGTCAGACTTGATACCATCCGGCTGGTGGCCGACTGATCAGGCAGGAAATAGCGGTTCGCGAAAACGATTCTCATTCCCAATCCTTTTTATATCTGGCCCAGCCAAATGATTGCGGGAAAAGTTAGAAAGGGAGTTTCGCAGTTCGCCGGGAGCGCGGGCAAGTTCGACAATCGCATTACCGGTGGCTCATATGGGGAATAGGTCTCCTACTCCTTCTGGTGAAGGATGATCGCTCGAACACCTATTTAAGTATTCAGCCGCTGGTCTGTATGCCCAGATAGCCCGGTGGTTCATCCGGAATCCTATCCCTATTGCCGAAGTGCCTATTCTCGACCGTTGCCTATACTCGCCGTGTATTCATTGTCGATGAGTGCCGCCTCAACGACCAAAATTCGCCAAGCAGTGTGCGTGTTATCGAACGCCTTGCGCAGAAGAATGGAAAATTGCGAATGGCCGCGAAGACCGCATTGATCATTGGCGTTACCGGGCAGGACGGTGCCTATCTGAGTGAGTTCCTGCTGAATAAAGGCTACATCGTACACGGCCTCAAACGCCGGTCGTCATCGTTCAATACCGCCCGCATTGATCACCTCTATCAGGATCCGCACGATGAGGATGTTCGATTTCATCTGCATTTCGGTGATCTGACCGACGCCACCAATCTTTGTCGTGTGGTTCAGGAAATCCAGCCCGACGAGATTTACAATCTTGGCGCGCAAAGCCATGTGCAGGTCAGTTTCGAAACGCCGGAATACACGGCGAACGCTGATGCGATGGGTACTTTGCGTTTGCTGGAGGCGATGCGCATCATGAAGATCGAAAAGACCTGCCGTTTCTATCAAGCTTCCACATCCGAACTGTTCGGCAAGAGCACCGAGGCGCCCCAGCATGAGGGGACACCATTTCACCCGCGCAGCCCCTATGCCGTAGCCAAGCTCTATGCCTATTGGATCACGGTCAATTATCGCGAGGCTTATGGCTTTCACGCATCAAACGGTATCCTGTTCAATCACGAGAGCCCAATACGTGGGGAAACATTCGTTACCAGAAAGATCACCCGGGCTGTTGCTGCCATTGAGCGCGGATTGCAAGACAAGCTTCGCTTGGGAAATCTGGAAGCGAAAAGGGACTGGGGCCATGCGCGCGATTACGTGGACGGCATGTGGCGTATCCTGCAACAAGACAATCCCGACGATTATGTCCTGGCTACGGGTGAAACCCATACGGTGCGTGAATTCGTAGAGAAGGCTTTTTCCACCGTGGGAACAACGATTGAGTGGAGCGGATCCGGTGTCGATGAAATCGGTTACGATCGCAAGAGCGGGAAGGAGCTCATAGAGATAGATCCGCGTCATTTCAGACCCACAGAGGTTGATCTGTTGCTCGGTAATCCTGAGAAAGCGCGCATTAAACTGGGCTGGAGCCATACAACAGCATTTGAGGATCTTGTTTCGGAAATGGTTGAATCGGATATGAGAACCATCATGCGGGAAGAAAGCCGGAATGACTTCTATGGCTGAGACTTCCCGGCACAGTTTCGATCTCCGCAACAAGCGGGTCTGGGTTGCAGGACATACGGGCATGGTTGGGTCCGCTCTCGTGCGCCGCCTGCATGACGAAGGGTGCCATTTGATCAAAGTGGATCATGCGGAACTTGACCTGACACGCCAGCGCGAGACAGAAGAATGGATGGCGTCCATGCGACCGGACGCCATTTTTATTGCTGCTGCACGTGTCGGTGGAATTCTGGCCAACTCGCTTTATCCGGCTGACTTTCTGTATGACAACACTATGATCGCTATGAACATCATGCATGCTGCTCACCGGCTTGATGTGAAGAAATTGCTATGGCTCGGGTCCAGCTGCATCTATCCGAAATACGCGGAGCAACCTATCGAAGAACAATCATTGCTGACGGGAAGTCTTGAGCCAACGAATGAAGCCTATGCCGTTGCCAAGATTGCTGGACTGAAGCTTGCGGAGGCTTATGCACGTCAGTACCGCCAGTGTTTTATTACTGCCATGCCAACCAATCTTTACGGCCCAAATGACAACTTTGATCTCCAGCAGGCCCACGTCCTTCCGGCACTGATACGAAAGATGCATGAGGCTAAGGATTCCGGGAGCCCAACGGCTATCGTATGGGGTACCGGCACGCCGTGCCGCGAGTTCCTCCATGTGGATGATCTTGCCGATGCATGTGTTTTCCTCATGAAGCATTATGCCTCCGCGGGCCATATCAATATTGGTTCCGGAAGGGAGATCTCCATCCACGAGCTTGCCCTGCTCGTTGCCAGGATTGTGGGTTATCGTGGCGCCGTCGTATTCGATGTCTCAAAACCGGATGGAGCTCCGAGAAAGTTATTGGACTCTTCGACCATGCAAGACATGGGATGGTATCCTCGTGTGGAACTTGAAACCGGTATTCATGAGCTCTATGTCCGATGGCAAACGACAGATGCGCTTTCGCGCGCACTGGACGATGCTATGTCTGTTTGAGGATTTCCCTTCGCGTCATCCCATTCCCAAGCGTATCCCGCGTTAAAAAGGTAACGCGCAACCCTCAGGACGCGCGTTGGAACGGAACTTGTTTGTTAGTTTTCTGCTTTGGCGACGACCTGCTTGGGCAACTCAAGTTGAGCGCGTAATATATCACCGGCCCTGATCATATCGTGTTCCGACAGAATGGTTTCACGATATTCACCGTCAACGACCCGAACCACGGTAAAGGCAAGTTTGACGGTCTCGTCGCGTGAACTGACGCGCTGTGCTGCCGCACCTATTTCACCCATGGTCTGCGCGATGAAGGCCATTTTCTTGCGAAGCCGTATGATATCGAGGTCGATATCCCTGAGGTCTTTCGCCGCATCATTTGAACGGGAATCGCGCAAGGCAAGCAGACGTTGCTCAATGGCGTTTTCATTCTGTTTTGCGCGCGCCAGGAAAGAGCCGAACTCAAGGGCGTCTCTGCGCATGGCCGACAGTTGACGTTGTGTATCGCGTAATGTCGATTGTGCGGTCAGGCCCTTGTCTACAAGGCTCTGCGATGCCTTCACATTCTGTTCAAGAAGAGAAATCTCATCGTTACGCAATTGGGTGCTCTGTTCGAGCGTGGTAATTTCCTCCTCATAATTCTTCTTCTGCGCCTGAAGCGCAGTTGCCTCGCTTTCGAGAGCGGAGAGACGAAGATCAAAAAGTTTACGTTCGGAATCCACGACCTGTTGCCGATCTGATTTGTCCTCGATCGTATCTATGCCGGAAGCCAAATCATACTCGAATGGCTTTTCGTTCAGCTCGGCTTCGAGGCGGGCACGTTTTACGTCCTGTGCGAACAGTTGCAGTGACGTGTCTGCGTATTCCTGGCGTGCCGCAACCAGCTGGATGCCGGCTGTATCGAGTTTGTCCGAAGCTTGCCGTAGTCCTCCGCTTAATGCAAAAAGTTCCAGCGCTATCATGCCCGGTCGATATTCATACTTTCCGGGCTTTTGCACATCGCCAATGACGAATACGGGCGCATATTCCTTCACCGCAACTGAAGCGGAAAGACCTGGAATGTGTTGCAAAAGAGATTGTGTGATGGTTTGACCAATCTCGGCAATCGTATGATTATAAACAGTTATGTTCCCGAGAATAGGGTAGGCGATCGTTCCATCCACGCTGACCGGAAACGTGCCGGTCAATCCCGTGTCGCCGTAGACCGTTATAAGCAAAACGTCACCCGAAGCTATCTTGTACGGTGCCTCGGCCGCATAAGCCCGGGGCGCGGTGAAAGAGAACATGAGCAATGATGAAAAAGCTCCTGCCATCAGAAAACTATACATACGCGCACGACTTTTTTTCGGCATTTTTTGCATTTCTGACCTCATGCCTTGACTGCTGAAGTACGGGATCTTGCATAGCTGGCTATTTCCGTGACGAAGCGTTTTGCTACGGCGTTTGCCGGAGGTAACTGATCCGTTTGGAAAGGGTCTTTCATGCTTTGATCGCTGTTCATGACGATACCGCTCAATTTGCGACCTTCGGAGCTGAGTATCCTGACGGCATTGATGATGTCATCGGTATTGGCCTTGTCGCATCGGGCGACCAGGAGAGTTGTATCCGCCAGCGACGCCACCCGGATCGCATCCGCGCTCTGGTTCACCGCCGGCGTATCGATAAGGACGATGTCGTATTGCTGCTTGAGTGCGCTGATCAGTTTGCCAAACTGTTCATGCCCCAAAAGAAACTCAGCTGGGACAGAGCAGGTTTGGGTTGCAACGAAGTCGATTGACGAAAAGAGATCATGCTGAATGGCAGCCTCGAGCGTTTGTCTGCCCCGGATCACATCCTCCAAATATGGGCCGAATTGATCGCCGAATTCTTGTGCAACCATTGGTGTTCTGAAATTGGCGTCTATTACAATGGTACGCACGCCCGTGGCCGCCAACGATCGTGCGAGGCCGGCAACGATCAGCGTCTTTCCCTCCTGAGTGCCGGCTGACGTGACCGCGATAGCTCGCGCACTTTTCTGCGGAGAGGACAGCAACAGATGAGCTTGCAGATCCGCAATGGCGCGAGCGAAGCGGTAGCGACCCTCACTGACAATGTGCGCGACGTTCTTTCGTTCGCCGCTCGACAGTCGCGGGATGCGGCCAATAATGGGTGTTCTGGTTGCGCTTTCCAATGCATGCGCTGAGCGAATGGATTTGTCTTTCAACTCAAGAACAATAGATACGCAGAAGCCGAAGAATAGCCCTCCAAGCGTGCCCATCGCCAACCAGGTTGAGAAGTGCGGGCTGGCCTTTGATCGAGCCGGAACCGCGCGCGAGATCATGCGTGCCTCCGCCGTCGCGATGCCATCCTGTTCGATCGTCTGTTTGTATCGGGTTAGATAGCTTTCATAGATCGCACGGTTTGCACTTGCTTCGCGATCAAGCTGATCAGCGTGAACGAGGGCCTGGTTAGCTGCGGACATGCCTTCCTGCATTTCCCTGAGATTGGTCTCCACAGCACTTTGCTGACGGTGGGTGACATTGATCTCATTTCGCAAGCTGTCGATGACCTGCTGCACTTCTCCTGCAATCTGTGTTTTTAGAGATGCAAGCTGAGAGTTCAGCTGTGGTAGCTGGACACTCTGCGACGCGCCACTCTGGCTAATTTCCTGAAGGGAGCGTTCGACACGGGATTGCTCGGCGCGCAGTTGCTGAATAGCAGGCGAACCAAGAATTTCAGACAATGCGACACCAGCCTTGTTGTTGGACGCATCGATTGCTGTTGTAAGCCGCGCTTCTGCTCCGGCGAGCTTTGTGCGCAGGTTTGCCAGCTCCGTATTGAGTGCAGCAATTTGCTGCGATTGGAGCGTCATGCCGTTGGCTTTCACCAGGCCGGATTTCTCGCGAAAGTCCGCGGCGGCGCGTTCCGACTGTTCCAACGTGGCTCTGAGGCTGACCAACTTGCCGCCAAGCCAGTCACTGACACGTCGGGTGGCCGAGGTTTGTAGATCGATTTGATAGTCAAGATAGGATTCGCCAAATGCGTTGGCCACTGCTGCAGAATATTGAGGATTGTCAGCTTTGTAGTTTATATAAATCGTATAAGATCTGCCATCGTTCATCACGCTGACGTTGGACAGTAATTTGTCGATCCGGCTGCGATTGCGATCTTCGTCCATCTGCAGTGATAACGGGCTGACTTGCTCGGGATTGCTGATGTTTGCAGATGTATGCTGATCTGCTGGGTTAATTCGCCCATCAGTATCAAAACCCGATCCATCAAGACGGGCGAGGACCTTTGCAGCCATCATGCGGGAACTGATGATATCGAGTTCCGTTCGCAACACAGGACTTTCCTGCGGCAATGGCGACACAACGGATTCGCTGGGCAGGGCCTGTAATTTTCGAACATCCAGAGCAAGAATCGCTTCGGATACGTACTGCGCAGGTGTCGTCAAATAACCAACAGCCGTGAGAACGAGACACGCCGCCGATGCCATCAGCATTGTTTTCTTTCGTTTAAGAACGATGGAAAAAAGGCGATGTATTGCCGTGCCTGATGAGTTAGGAATATTGTCGGAGAAGATCATCGCGGAAATCCCTGAAAAATCGGATGTTGATTGATCGCGTTTCTTCACCCATCACAGTCTGGATTCGCGCGGGATCATGTCGCTGATCTTATAGGCAACTTCCGTCCGGTTGGTTGCACCCAACTTTTTCATGATATTGCGTATGTGAACTTTTACCGTGCTTTCGCACAGGTTCAATTCATAGGCGATAATCTTGTTGGCCTTGCCACGGCGCAGTCCTTCGGCAACAGCCGACTGCCGTGCGGTGAATGAAGTTGTTATATGCCGGAATTCATCGCTTCGCCCACCCACGAGCTTCCTCAGTGCAAGCACACTGCTTGCGGGAACAAATTTTCCACCTGCAATTGCAAGCTCGATAGCCTGCATGCAGATCTCTACCCCAACCGTCGTTGGAATATAGCCTTGCACTCCGAGTTCCAGCGCTCTGAGAACGGATGTAAGATCATCATGATCCGCGACAACGACGACTGCGATGTTGTGAAAAGCCGCAACAAGCTCGCATATCTCCGTGGATAGTTCATCATCGTCGAGGTTACGGTTGCCCGTATTGATTAGAACGGCACGCAGTCCGGGTACGTGTTTGTCTGACGCTTGCCACTCCTGCAATGATCCGCAGGTCTTTACCTTCAAGCCGATGTGGTGGGTGGTGAGTGCTTGCGCCAGGCATTCCCTGTCCAGTGCGCGTTTGTCCATAATGACCAAATAATCGTCAATGGAGTATTTGCTGAATTTGTTTTCGTTTGCGCTTTTGAGAAGGAGTGAATTTTCCTTTGCATCCTCTCGAACATCGCGGCCTTCCGATAATGCGTTTGTATTAACCGGTACATGTATAAGATCCATAATAATTCCCCAAGTCTGATGTTTTTTGCGAATTATTTTATAATCCATGTATTTCATTCGCACTTTTTTGATGAATTCAATTTACATCTGTCTTTTGGGAAAGTCTTTAAATCCAACTATAGTTACTTTGATATCGAATAATTACTCGAATATGGCAAAATTAATCCGTTAGTATAATGTAGCTAGTCCACCCTGGGTATAATGGATGGTATGTGGTGTAGTGGCGGGTGATTGGGGTTCCCATCCTGCGTAAAGAGACCGAAAGCGTCCGATCGAAACCGGTCTGCCTGGTCGTTCCACATCGCTTACGCAAATGAGCAGGCATCTAAATCTTCGGGCTTTAGGTGTTTTGACCGATCTGAAGCGTCATTTTTCTGGCAGTGAATGCTTCTGCAAACCTGCTTTGTGAACGGCATTCCATGCCCCTGAGACGTGCAAGACCATAAAACGTTTCCTCGTCGAACCAGTCCTTGGACCGTTGCGAGCCAAAATGCTTCATAAGAAGTTCTGTCTTACGTTGCATATCTGCGGTGCTCAGGGGGATATAGACGTTGCGCTCCGTCAGATCACCATCCCACTTGGGAATTTCGTACTCCAGAACAAGATGATCCCGGAACACGTTTGTGGTGAGCTGATTGACTTCACGATGGTCCTGATGCGCGTCACCACGTGCGTGGGTGAAGATAATATCCGGGGAAACCCGCTCGCGTAACGCGTTGAGCCAGATTTTGAGCTCGCGTGCTTGACTGGGAAAGTAGCTGTCTTCGAACTCTGCAATTTCGATGTGCGTTGATGATGCACCGACGAGAAAATCAAGGGCTGACGCGTGCGCCTCAGCTGCCCGGTTACCTGAACCACTGAGTACGCACCAATGAACATCAAGCAACGCCCCTTCTTCGATCATGTGCAAGATTGTGCCACCTGCACCGATCTCTATATCGTCGGAATGTGCACCGAGACACAGGACAGACAGCCGTTGTCCACGCTGGACAAGAGGCACTGGTCTCATAGGGCTTTAACCATCGGCATGCTGGTATTGCTGCGGGTGGCCGCATGGATCATCCACGGCATTTCCCCGCGTTCCACCATCTCCTGGAGTGCCTGCCAGTCGCGAAGCGTATCCATCGAACGCCAAAAGCCTTCATGCTTGTAGGCCATGAGCATTTCATCTTTGATCAGCCGGCTGAATGGTTCCAGTACGAGCTCCTCGGATTCCCGCATATAGTCAAATATCTCGCCACGCATGAGAAAATATCCGCCATTGATCCAGATATCGGATCTGTCGGACGTACGAAATTCGCAAACGCGGCCGTCCTCGGCTATATCCGCCAGATGGTATGTGAGGGGTGGTCGCACCGCAAGAAAGCACGCGATTTTGCCGCTCGCCTCAAATTTTTCGATCATGTCGTCGAGATCGACGTTGGTGAGTCCGTCACTGTAATTGGCGAGGAAGATGCGCTCTCCTCGCAATTGGTCACGCACCGCCCAGAGACGTTCGCCAATGTTGCGCCATATGCCGGTGTCAATCAGGGATATGCGCCAGTCCTTTTGCGACTCCCCAAGCACTTCCACTGTTCCGTCACCATTGACAACGCAGTCTGCGAATGTCTGCGGACGACTATTGAGGAAAAAGTCCTTGATGACATTTGCCTTATAGCCCAGGCAAAGAATGAAATCCTCGTGTCCATAGTCAGCATAATACTGCATGACATGACGCAGTATGGGTTGCGAGCCGAGTGGGATCATCGGCTTCGGAACATTTTCTGAATATTCGCGAATACGCGTGCCCATGCCACCGCAGAACAGAACTACTTTCATAGCTCATCACCTCTCGGATCAATAATCTCGACGCCCGGGATGGGCACGATGAATTTGGCGCCCCATTCATGTACATGGTGCATCTGCTTGACGATCTCGTCCTTGAGGTTCCATGGCAAAATAAGGATGTAGTCCGGCTTGAGCCGGTCGATCGCATCAACGGTCTCAATTGGGATATGCATTCCAGGCGTATAGCGGCCGTGCTTGTACGGATTGCGATCAACCGTGAAATCAAGGAAGTCAGAGCCGATGCCGCAATAATTAAGAAGCGTGTTGCCTTTACCCGGTGCACCATAACCGCAGATTGTCTTTCCCGCTGACTTGGCAGCAATTAGAAATGACAGCAGATCGCGTTTAACCTGACGCGCGCGGCCGGTAAAAGCGGTGTAAGTGGGGATCTGATCGAGCCCGGCCTCCACCTCGTTCTGCCTGACATGAGCCACACTCTTTTGTATGGGCCTTTTACTTGCCGAATGGGCCAGATGAACCCTGAGCGACCCGCCGTGGGTCGATAGTTCTTCCACATCGATAATCTTGAGCTGGTGGTTCTTAGCCAGACGCTCGATGGTAAGCAGAGAAAAATAGGAAAAATGCTCGTGATAGATGGTGTCGAACTGGCCCTGCGAAATGAGTTTCTCAAGGTGCGGAAATTCCAATGTTATGACGCCCTCCGGTTTTAGAAGAACCACCATTCCCGCGACAAAATCATTGAGATCCGGAACCTGGGCCAGGACATTGTTGCCCACAATCAGATCAGCGTGGTGACCTTCGGCCACCAGCTCACGTGCGTACATTTTTCCAAAGAACTCTACACGGGTAGCGATACCTTTTTCTATCGCTACTTTGGCTACATTTGCCGCGGGTTCAATTCCCAGCGCGGGAATGTTCATCGGAATGAAATGCTGCAGAAGATAGCCATCGTTGCTGGCAAGCTCAACAACAAGGCTTTGCCGATCGAGCTGCAATTGCTCTGCCATCTGATGGCAGTAGTTTTTTGCGTGTTCTACCCAACTCGTCGAATACGAAGAGAAGTAGGCATACTCCTCGAATATGGCCTGTGGGCTTACGTATTCGCCCAGCTGTACAAGAAGACACTCCTCGCACACAAAGGTGTGCAACGGATAGTAGGGCTCCATTTCATCAAGCTGTTCACGAGAAACAAAGCTTTCGCACGGTGGTGACATGCCAAGATCAACAAAAGTGTGCTTGAGAGCCGCACTGCACAGACGGCAAATATGCACTCTGCTGTTCTCTTGGTTCGGTAGTGAATGCGTGCTGGCCTGCAGGTTCATACCCTCGCTCCTGATAAATTGGCCACGTTCCCGGATACGCAACCTGTCGGTTTTCCTCATGTCGAGCCTACGGCCTCGCGATGGGAGAGACGACATACCAATGCGACCAAGGGCATCATCCGAACGGAGGACCTGCAGGGAAGGCATTCCATCAAACGGCGTGGTTAGAACTGGCAATGTCGAGCTGTATGAAATGAGCTGGCTGGCTCAACCTCAAGTACGGCATCGGTTACCTCTTATGGAGAGTTTCATTTGCACCAAGGCTCTGAGAAGATCGCGTGTTCGATCCACTCACACGGATCAGAAGAAACGGGCAGGATCCGATGCATTTCACCGAAACAGAATTAAACGGGGCATGGCTGATCGAAACGCTTCCCCATGGTGATGCGCGCGGATCATTTGCCCGGACCTTTTGCACCCGGACATTTGCAGAGCATGGTTTGGTGACGCAATTCGTACAGCACAGCGCATCGCATTCTCTCAAGGTGCACACACTGCGGGGTATGCATTTTCAAACAGCCGAATATGCGGAGGTCAAGGTTGTTTCCTGTACAAGGGGCGCAATCTGGGATGTGATTATCGATTTGCGCGAGGGTTCAAAGAACTTCGGGCGTTACGCGGGGTTCGAATTATCCGAAAGCAATAATCGCCAGCTATATATTCCAAAGGGCTTTGCGCACGGCTTTCAGACCTTGAGAGAAGATACAATGGTGTCCTACCTCATCTCCGAGTTCTATCATCCGCCCGCCGCAAGCGGGGTGCGTTTCGATGATCCCGCCTTTGCGATTGAGTGGCCGGCTGCACCCTCAGTTATATCGGAAAAGGACCAATCCTGGCCGCTTGTCCGCGTCTGATATTGAGTAATTTGCATTGCCCTCAATGTTTGGCAGTTTTATTCGGACCGTTACGCAGAAGCCCCTTTGCCAGCAACAATTGCGCGGCGTGAAAGATGTCAGTGTAGGGCAGGCCGGAGCGCAAAGAGATGTCGAGAAGACTGTGAGCTCCATCAGCCAGATTAAGAACCCAAAGGAAAGCCATCGAGGTCTGTCCGGCTGATTTGTCACCACCTAGCGATGCATACAATCCGCGGCGGCCGAGTTGTGGCTCGCCTTTTGGGAAAAGGTTGACGGGAGTCCAGTTGGTTTCAAGAATATCAATGACTTCGGTGATGATTCGGAATGACAATGCAAGGTTTTCAGGTGTAATAAACGTCATATTGTCTGCAGATGTGTGGTACTCTGGAAACGTGCCAAAGCCGCTGCGCTGGAAAAGTCCGACAGGGAGATTAAAACCCGGCGAGCAATATTGGCGTTCATCATAACCGTAGGGACTGAAGTCCTGCATAATTGCCTGCCGATTACCGGTGCAAAGGACACTTTCCATGGCACGGTCGATGGTGGCATTACCCAGACGGCTGCGTTTATAAGTTGGTCCGCCGCCGTCCCCGACGCATGACACGATCAGTCCGTGATCAATACGTCCCACCCTGGCCTCGTTTTCAGCAAGCCAGCTAAGAGCACCGATCGTTCCGGGAGCGAAGAGAAAGCGATAGCTGTAGTGTGTATTGCGGGCCCGCATTGTCTTGCCAAGCATTGTGAGCAAGGCCAGACTGGAGCAATTGTCATTCGCAAGGGAAGGGTGGCAGATGTGCGCTGACAGCAGCACTTCCTTGTCGCTGGTACCCTTGTGGAGATACTCGCCATAGGTGAGATGGCCGACCGTCTTTTCGGCATCGATCAGAACTTCATAATCGCCATCCTCGAGAGCGAGAAAGGTATTATGGCTCATGCACAATCCCCATTGCTCGCTGTAATAAGAGGTTCGGTACGGTATGAGATCCGGTTGATCGGGCAGCGTATGAATATGTGCTTTGAGTTCACTCAATTGCATGATGCGATGAATTGGGTTGCTGTAACTCACGACGTGTAGATTGGATTCAGCCAGATTGATGATCTTGCGTCCGGATGCATCCTTTATATAAGCATCACGGATGTTCCATTCGGGCGGAACGACCCAATCGAACACTTGAGTTCCGGTGGGTATTTCGTGTTGAGTGAGATCGATATGCTGACCCAGAATGCCCAGCGTTTCACGAACTCCGTCGCCTGTGATGCTCCGGCATATCGGAAAAAGACGGGCAGCGAGTGCATGAATGCGTGTGCCTATATCTGTCTCTGAATCAGCGGGTGTTCCCACCCGGTGGGGTGTGGGCGAGATGCCGCTCATAACAGGCGCCAGGTTGTCATGCGACTGCATCTGATAATGCAGGACAGCGCTCCGCGGCGGAAATATGGCGTAGGCTGGAGCTGAGCCTTCTCTCTTCAATCTGCTGGCGGATATGGCTGATGCGCTGATAGCGCGGTCCTTCGAACTCCTCGAATGTCAGATGGGCGCTCACATAAGCTGCATGCAATTGTTCCGCTCCTGCGTTGGCATCCCAAACAGGTTTGAAATCGGGCAGTACCCGTTTGATCTTGTCAAAGCTGACCCGATAAGACCGCGTATCGGGGCCCGCGCCAGGCGCAAATTCCAGTTGGCAACCGGGAACCATGTCGGCTACGATTTTAGCTATGTCACGGATGCGGTAGTTATGCTCGGATTGACCTACGTTGAATGCCTCATTGTGCACGATTTCCCGAGGCGCCTGCAACACGGCCAGAAAGGCGCGCGAAATATCTTCAATGTGAACAATTGGTCGCCATGGGGTCCCGTCCGACTTCAATAAAATAACGCCTTCCGTCACAGCCCAGGCTACAAGATTATTCAGTACGATGTCGAAGCGTAGCATGGGCGAAAGTCCATAGGCCGTTGCTGGCCGCAGATATGTCGGGCTGAATGTGTCATCTGCAAGCTCGGCAATATCCCTTTCGGCGAGTACCTTGGAGCATCCATAGGCTGTCACCGGATTCAGTGCGCCGGTTTCATCAATAGTCTCGCTCCCTGATTGGCCATAATTGCTGCATGACGAGGCAAAGATAAAACGTGGAACACCCGCCTTTTTCGCTGTTCTCGCCATCTGGACGCTTGCGCCATAGTTGATTTCGTAGGTGATATCGGGATTGAGGTTGCCGAGCGGATCATTCGACAGTGCCGCAAGATGAATGACGGCATCGAAGCCCTGAAGGTCGCTTACAGTCACATCGCGGACATCCTTGCGTATACCGGGGATATCTGGCATGGCGCCTCCGGGCGCATAATGACACCTTCGATAGAGTTCACTGTCAAATCCGTGAACGTCGTGCCCTCCTTTTTGTAGGAACGGGACCATGACTGACCCGATATAACCGCGATGCCCCGTCACAAGTACTTTCATCGTCCCAATCCTCTTCAAAGGTGTCTCTGCTGGTCGCCACGCTACTTCCGTGGCTATCCCGGGACGAGAGAGGAGTTTGGAGGATTGAGAAGGCGATCGGCTCAACCTTCGTAGAAGCCGTTACCTCTTTTGCTCTAGTTTTGCGTAATGACGAGAAGCCAGTCGCCATAGCCGGATGCATTCCGGATATCGGGAGCTTTGTATTCCAGGCTTCCTTCAACTGTCACCGCCGGCTTTTCGGCCGCGGTGAATTCTCCCGAAGATGGATCGAACCATTTGGCTTTCCTGCCCGATTGCTCGCTCACGTCCATTTTGATGGTCGCAGTACGCGTGCCAGACAGATAGACCACAAACAGTTTTCCGTCGTGAGAGCGTGCGGCCACTGCAATGCCAGCGGTGGATTGGCTTTGTGGTGCAAGCATTTTGCCCTGATCGGGCTCAAGGCTCCACCAGGGGACCGTGTCAAAGAACTCTTTCAGGTAGGTCATGCTTTTGGCGCCACGGCTGGAAAGGGCGATTGGCCACGGGACGGTTTCCGCGTGCAGACTTGGACCAGAAAAATGCCAGACTGGATTGTTGCCAAAAACCTGGCCTGCTGCGCCTGTCAGAAGCGCACTGTAAGCTGTTGTTCGAACAGTCTCTTCGGTTGCACCATTTTCTCCCTCGTAAACGCCTTCGATGAAGAAGAACGGTCGCGTTGGTTGCACAAGGTATTGTTGAAGAGTAGCAGCGGCAACGTTGCCATAGGTGTATACTGTATCAAGCTTTTTCCAACGCGCATCTGACCAAACAATGTCGGTGCGCACGTCACGACTGCCGTGAACACTTTGAATGGCGTCCGGGTCAGTCTCGGCAATTGTTGTCGCCAAAGCTTCCACCAGATCTCGCTGGGGCGGGTCATAATCGCCGCCCTGTATCCAGATGATATTACTGAATTTGGCAAACCTGTTGCCGACATATTCTCCGTAGCTCTTCATCGCTGGAGCACCAGCGGCCTGCATTTCGCTGTACCATCCCTCATTACCTCCATTCACGCCGAGATAGGCCGGAAACAGCAGTACCAGAAAGCCGGCGTGATCAGCACGACGCAAGAACCAATCGACATTGTCAAAATATGCCTCATTGGGAGCAACAAAGTTCCCGTTCTTTTCGAATGGCGATTGCTGATAGAAATTGCGCGGTGCATTTCGGCTGAAGTGATGTTCAATCAGAGAAACCAGGATGGTATTGAAACCGCGTTTCTTTCGATCTGCCAGATAATGATCGATTTCGTCGCGAGAAAGGTCACCTATCAACGACCATGCCGCGTCGGCAACCATAAGAAAAGGATGCCCTGCGGCGTCCTCCAGGTAGCGTTGATTGGCTGAAACATGCAGCGGAAAGACTGTTTCCCGTGCTGATGCCAATGAATGAAGGGCGAGAAAAGAAAACACCGCCCATAACAATATGCCTCTGGGGTGCAGATCAGGCACGGCCCACGCGTTCCAGGTTGTCAGGAAGCGGCATCGCATTGTTGAAGCGACGGAAAACCGGTTGAGAGGGGCGCCCTACTAGATAATTGCTCACTCCGTTCTGAAGTGCCTGACGATATATGCCGAGTGCGCCATCTATTGCTTCTATGGTGCGATCGATGTCCTCTGTTGTGTGTGTGTAGCTCACGACAAGTGAAGGCATGAGTATCCCTCGCCGTATCGTCTCCTGCAAGAATAACGTCCGGAAGGCTTGAGAGGGTAATCGTTCAGAATCCAGCGTTGCATAGGTCAAGCAACAGTCCCGTCCAGTTATGCGCATGTGATTGGCAAGATCGTGCCTGTCGACCACCTGTTGAATGCCATCCTTGAGCTGCTGTCCTTGCTGATGAAGGTGTTCGATCACCGGTTCGTTCTGATAAATGCGCATGGTGGCGATAGCTGCAGCAAGAGCATGCGTCTCTGCACCATGTGTCGTCGATAAAAGAAATACTCTGGGTTTAAATGGCTGGATCAAGCCGCCCAGCTTCATGAATTCACGTTTGCCGGCCAGAGCTGAAACTGAAAATCCATTGCCAAGCGCTTTGCCGAAACATGACAAGTCCGGCACTATGCCATAGGCCTGCTGGGCGCCACCCCTGTGCCAGCGGAAACCTGTGATCATCTCATCGAGAATGAGCAAGGCACCATTGTCGTGGCAAAGCTTCAACAAGCCGTGTAAAAATGATTGTGAAGATCCTTCTCCCCTTGAGGGTTCAAGGATCAGCGCTGCGATCTTGCGTGGGTATCGCGCAAAAAGCTCTCGGGCGCTTTCCAGACTGTTGTATCGGAAACCGACGGTTAATTCCTGAACGGCGATCGGTACACCCGCATTCATTTCCGTCGAACCTATGAACCAGTCATCCGTTGAGAAAAATGGATGGTCGGCGCAGATGCCGATCATGTCCCGTCCGGTAACTGCGCGTGCCAGCCTTACCGCGGCAGAGGTAGCATCGGATCCATTCTTGCAGAACTTGACCATTTCCGCCGAAGGAACGGTCTCCAGAAAGGTCGCTGCACATTCCACTTCTATTTCAGCCGGGCGTGTGAAATTGCAACCGAGTTTGAGCTGGTGCATCGCCGCTTCGAGCACTGGCGGGTAGGCGTGGCCAAGCCCGACAGCACGATTTCCCATTCCATATTCAATGTACTCGTTGCCATCGATATCCCACACATGACTGCCTTGGCCTCTTGCTATGAAGCCGGGTGACAGGACTGGATATTGGTCCTCACCTTTTGCATAGGTATGCGCGCCGCCTGGAATCAAATGATGCGCGACCTCACGCAAATTGTTTGATTTCTCAAAGTCTGTGATTGATTTGACCATATGTCAGGTCTCCTATGCGCCCGAGAAGTATTCAAATCCGCTCACGCACCACGCGCAGCCAATTCTTCAAAGGTCGTGGTACCAGTGTCCGCAAACCCGAGCGCAGACCTCTCGGCATTGCCCACTCCTCCATTCTGAGCGGGGCTGCAATGTTGATCGGGTCTGCTTTGACGTTGCGAATAACATTCAAGTATCGCTCAGCCATGATCTCCAGGGTAAATGTAGCGTCTGCCTTGCATTGCGCCGCATCGGACAACCATTGGGCTGTTTCCGCATTGGAATGAATCTGGGCAACGATCTGCGCGGCTTCCCGGCTGTTTCCAATGGGGAAAAGGAATCCGTTCGTACCATCATCGATTATGGTGTCTGTGACACCTCGAATACGCGAGACCACCGGAATGCAGCCGGCTGACATTGCTTCTGTGATTGTGAGCCCAAATCCTTCGTAGCGGGACGGCATGATGAGCACATCATGCTGGAGAAGGAGATTATGTACCTTTTCGGGATGAACGGCACCGAGGAAGGTGACCCGATGAAGGTGGGGCGAAAGTTTATCCTTCAAGTTTCCAAGATCCGGTCCATCACCAGCAACGGTCAAATGAACTGTCTGGGGTAGATGGGACAAAATTTCCGGAAGCCAGAACACGCCCTTCGAGGCGTCTTCGATGCGTCCAAGAAAAATGAGGCGCAGAATGTCGCTCATATTGGCTTCGCGCCGAATATCGCGTGTGGAAGAAGATCCGGCGGCATGTGGAATGACAAAAGTCCGGTGCGCAGGAAAATCCAATTTTCTGACCAGATCGCTGCGAATACGCTCCGAGACCCCGATGGTCGCATGAACATGATTTCTTATAGCCTTCGCCGCGCTATAGGTCCCCGCCGTGATGTTGTGCACGATCATGATGCGCAAGAATTTTTCGGGGAGATATCGCGCAATATTCGTCAGAATTCTCTCGCTGAGAACATTGATGAATATGCCGTCAAACCCCCCATCTTCCAGAGCTTGTACAAGTGTCTCTGCCTGATCTCGTTCAGTCATCCCACCATGAACCTGCACCAGAGATCCGTAGCTGAATTCAGGAAGCCATTGATCATCATGAACTGAACCAGGGGAGTCTATGCTCATCCAGTGAACATCCACGTCCTTTTCAGCCAGCCCCGCCCGCAGCTGTTTGAACACGGAATAGGTGCCTCCGATATGAGGACGGACGAAATATGCGAACTTCATGAAGTCCTGACCTTGAGTTGCTGAGATGTGTCGAAAAATCAGCATGAACCGGGACCGGGTGGAAATGAATGCTCCATGGCGGATAAGGCCCTAATCCATTGGGAGGAGGCACATGCTCATTCGGCTGGTCAAACTGTTCCAATGTCCATGTATTTTTTACCCACTCACCCCAGCAAACTTCCGTCTGCGAGAGGTCCGATAAACGATGCCTCCTCGAGGGGTTTTGTATGAAAATCTGTTTGTTGGGGCAGTTTGGTAGCGGCAATACGGGGAATGACGGTTCTCTGGAAGCGATGCTGAATTTTCTGCGCTCCCTACCCCAGACTGCAGAACTCGTGTGCATCTGTTCCAATCCGGAACTTGTCGAGAAAGAGTACAATGTCAAATCCATCGGGATCAGCGGAATAGTCTTGCAGGGCAAGTGGTATATCCGCTTCAATACCTTGCTCGCAGACATTCCACGCCGAATTGCCAGTCTTTACATGCTTCTTGCAAGTCTGGGAGGGGTGGATCTTATGGTCATCCCCGGCACTGGAATATTGGATGATTTTCAAGAAACTCCGTTCGGCTGGCCCTTTGTCCTTTTCCGCTGGTGTCTGGCAGCCAGATTGCGCAGCACCAAGATCGCGTTTGTCAGTATCGGTGCCGGGCCGATCGAACATTCCTTGAGCCGCTGGTTTCTCCGCTCAGCAGCAAAAATGGCGCATTATCGGTCCTATCGGGATAAATACTCTTTGGCATACATGAAAAAGGCGGGTCTTCGCGTGGATCATGATTACCAGTTTCCCGATATTGCTTTCCGGCTTCCAGTGCCATCTTTACCCCGACCAGAGCATATTGGGGTGTTGACGGTTGGGGTCGGCGTTATGGATTATCGCGGGTGGTCCAAGGATGCGATATTTGGTGAAGCCATTAATCGTTTATACATCGGCAAGCTTGCATCATTTGTATGTTGGCTGCTCGAAGAAGGGCATGATGTCCGTTTGTTGACCGGTGATGAGCGGGATTGGCGAGCAGTTCGGGATATTATCGAGAAAGTTTCCGGTACGATGAGTGGAAATGCCATGGACCGGATCACTGTCGGGCGTGGTGCAACCCTGCACGAATTGATGAATGAGATGAGCAGGGTCAATATCGTGATCGCAACACGCTACCACAATATTGTCTGCGCTCTGAAGCTTGCCCGTCCCACTATCTCTCTGGGGTACGCTCAAAAAAATGATGAGTTGCTGGCACAGTTTGGCCAGCATTATTGCCAACATATCGAAACGTTCGATGTGGAGGTGCTGAAGGATCAAACCCGGGAGATATTGGCAGTCCTTGATGATGTGCACGTGCAATTGGCTACAAGAAACGTAACCGTTCAACAGGAACTGTCTGTCCAGGAACGATTGTTGAACGACAACGTGATCGATCCGCTGCGGACCGCATAAACCGGCATTTTCAGTGTGACGAGCGGGCTGATAACACAGATGTCCGCAAGCGATTGCCAAGTCTTCTCATACTGCTCCCTATCAGCGCTGATGTTTCTGTTCGTCGCATCAGGTAACTGAACGGGGGCAGGAATGCCGTTGAAGGCCGCAGGTTAATCGCATGGCGCAACAAATCCCGCGCACCTGGCTCGCCTCGGCAAAACTGCGCGATTGCCGACCAGTATGCTCTCTCATTCAACGCGTGGCGCGCGTGCCGAAAGAGTATGTCAGCATTGGCAAGATTTGCTCCGTCACTTTCAAAGAACGATCTGAACGCGGCCTCAAATTCGATGCTCCACTGTTTCAAGGTGCGAACAGAAGCGGACTGATTGACGCTGTGAACCCGCGCAACCGCCTGAATGGTTTGTGTCTGCGCGACAGAACCATGGAGCCCAAAGCGCAGCCACATTTCCAGATCATCGGTATGTGTCAGGGTAGGCTTGTAATGACCGACTTTCTTTTGAATTGCAGTTCGGACGATCACGGTAGGGCCGCTGATGAAATTTCTCCCGCTTCGGCAGACAGTTTCCACAAATGCCATTCCATCCTGCTTTGCCCAGGCCGCCGATGAAGGGGGGGCGGCAATTTGACCGCTGGGAAAGGCCGTTTCAGCCAGAAACAATGTCTTTCCGTGTGTCAGATGGACATCAGGATGCGTTTCCATCAGGGCCAGTGCACGGGGCAGGGCCCCCGGCGCCAGGTAATCATCTGAACAGAGGATCAGAAAATAATCCGACCGCGCCCAATCGATTCCATCGTTGAATGAAGCATGTGCGCCGCGGTTTTCAGCGCGCAAGAGCAGCTCGATTCTCGGATCCGTCTTTGCCAGTTCCCGAGCTATTGCTACGCTTTCGTCTGTAGAGGCATTGTCGATTACCAGAATGCGTAGTTCTTCAACGGGCTGACTTCGAATGCTGTCGATACAGCCGCGTAGATAGCGGCCGTAATTGTAGTTCGGTATGACAACATCGACGGATTTCATTGTCCGCAATCCACTTCTAAATCTGAGACGGTCGACCCGTTATTTGATCGCTACGGAGCTTTTCCTCGCCACAAGTGCAAACATTGCAATTCTCGCGAGGCCCTCCAGTTCGTCGAGGAAGGGGTGCTTGAGAATGAACAGCCCGGCAAGCCAGCCGATTGCCGAGAGGCAGCCGGCGATGCAGGCCTGCATGATCGACAGATCAAACTGAAAACCATTTACTGCAAGGACGATTAGCGGACCGGCGATTCCCCACGCGGTGATCAGGCCGCTTCTATACAAAACGTGAAATAATTCGCTCCATGCGAAAGGCACATGTCGCTTCACGTAGATCAGGGAAAGATACATCTGAAACGGCAGAACAATGAATTGGCTTCCGGCTAAGGCATACAACCCGAAAAAGCTGGCCGTGCAGATAACAAACATCGAGAGCCCCCTGCCAATGAAATTGGCTTCGAATGCTTCCCTGTTCGCTCCCATCGCAACCAGAACCGGAAATGTCAGAATATTCGGAAACCAGAAAAGGGCGGCGAGCGAGAATATCTGCACAAGAGGCGCAGCGCTTGTCCATGATGGCCCCAACGCAACATGGACAATAGGATAGGCAAGAATTGTCATGACAAGCGCTGCCGGCCAATAAAGGACCGTGATATAACTGATAATCCGAAGATAGGCTTTCTTGACGTTCCGGTTTGCTCTGACTTCAGCGGCAAATGCGGGAAAGGCGACCGAGAATATTGCGGAAAGCAGAACCTTGTCCGGCAGCCCGCAAACAAGGTTTGCCCGGTTGTATAGGCCGACAGCAGCCAAGGGCATGATCCTGCCGAGCACCAATTGGGGCAGAGCTTCGTAGGAGCGGTCCAGCAGTGTGGATGCCCCTTTGTAAGAGCCGAATGCAAAAGCCGATCGCCAGCTTGTGAGGCACGGCTTCAGCATCCAGAAGATGGGCTTGGCGTGAAAAGCAAAAAGTACCCTGACAATTGCCGATGCAAGCGTTCCCCAAGCGAACCCCATATATCCGAAACCCAATGTAACAAAAATGATGGTTACGACGGCATTTGTTATACTTCCAATTGCATTGATACGTGTCACCGCTCCAAATGTCAGATCGCGCCGCAGCAGCGCGACGATGGGGCATACAACGGAATCAACCACACCGGCGAATGCTAGTATTTTGATGAATGTGACCAGTTGAGACTGACCATAGAAACTGGACAGGAACGGGGAGGAGAAAAACAGAAAACATCCGATAATCATGGAAAAGCCAAATGTAAGTGTAAAGCTCGTCCTTACATCTTGGGCCGTCAGTGTTTCGCGCTGAATGAGGTACTCAGCCGTCACGAACTCCCGGAAAGTCAGCGCGATTGTGCCAATGCCCAAGCCGATTACGGCTATGCCTATCTCGTTGCTGTCAAGCAAACGCGACAGGACAGTGATCATCGCAATGCTGACGATCACTTGCGAATATTGCTCCAGTATTGCCATGAAGAACGCCCGGCGGACAGTGCTCACTCGTTGATCTCTTCTTGATTGCTGCGCTTGTTATTCGAGCGCTTTCGTATGGGTTGAGTTCCTGCCCTTCTGGCGATCACGCGGTCAGCAGTGAGCCTAGTCCTTTGCAAACGCAGGTTTAAGTTGACCATTCAGTTGGGGTGGCCCTAAGCCGTTTGGTGTAGGTACGGTAAGGATGGGGCGCAGGGGCAACCGATTGGGTGGCTTCCGGCGTTCGGAACTGTATGAAAGATAACGGAACTATATCGTTTTCATTGCCGGCGTCGAAAGCTTATCCGCTTTAGGATGTACCCCTTCTCCGTCAGTCCAATTATGAATCCAGTTCGTAACAATGCTAATGAAGCGGTTCGGATGGGTTTAAAGGCTCCAAGACTTTCATGATCGACGATGAACAGATACGTACAGAAATGATGGCGATGCAGTTCTGGCTTCGCGCGCTCTTTCTGCATGCTGCCACCGGAACGCGTCCCACATCTCACTCGGTCCAGGAACTTCTCAATGAGTTGAAAAATCTTGCACCGCAGGATGGCGGCAGCGGCCTTGCGCCGGCCGATTGGGATGACGAGCATCTCGCGCACTATCCCAGTTTTGAACGCGTTGGAATCAAGATTATTGAAACTCTGTTGAGTTTGGAGAAAAAGCTGAGTTCTTGAAACTATCGAACGAGCGAGGATGAAACTGTGGATCAAGTGGGATGCGTTGTTGCCGGCGGCGGCGTCATCGGAATTGCAATAGCCCGGGAACTTGCAAGGCGAGGTATCGAAACTCTGATTGTCGAGGAGTTTGGGTCTGTCGGAACCGGCACAAGTTCACGCAATTCCGGGGTCATCCATGCCGGTCTCTATTATCCAGAACATAGCCTGAAGGCGCGGTTTTGTGTGGAAGGCAATGCTGCGCTTTACAGGTTTGCCAGAGACTACGGGGTACCGCACAAACAATGTGGTAAATTAATTGTCGCCACGGATAATAAGCAGGTTCAGATTCTCACTCAGATTGCCGGCCGTGCAGCTGCTTGTGGTGTCAAGAATCTGCAATTCTTATCGAGGAGCGAAGCGCAGCTCCTTGAACCCGACCTTATGTGTACGGCCGCGATTATGTCTCCTTCAACCGGAATTATCGATTGCCATGCCCTGATGTTGGCCTTGCTGGGTGACGCCCAGGTGCATGGCGCCATGATCGCCTTCAATACGAAGGTGGAGTCTGTTGTCGCAAATAGTGACGGATTTGTCCTCGGGACAGTCGAAACGCAAAGCGGACGTCAATATGAATTTCAATCGGCTATGTTCATCAATGCCTGTGGATTGAATGCACCCGCGTTGGCCATGAGCATCGCCGCGTTACCAAAGAAAAACGTGCCCCAGTCTCGCTATGCCAAGGGAAACTATTTTTCGGTTCCGGGCACGGCTCCGTTCCGTCATCTGGTTTATCCGGTGCCCGAAATTGGAGGGCTGGGAATTCATCTGACTCTCGACTTGGCGGGGAGCATGAGATTTGGACCTGACGTCGAATGGATTAATGCCATCGACTATGCCGTGGATCCGGCGCGGGCAGGAGTTTTCTACGAAGCAATCCGAAAATATTGGCCATTGCTGCCGGACGGATGTCTCGAACCAGCCTATTGCGGTGTCAGACCGAAATTAAGCATTGCGGGAAGTGCTGTCACTGACTTCATGATTGAGGGGCCTGCATTGCATTCTGTCAAAGGGCTGGTGAATGTCTTCGGAATAGAAAGCCCTGGTCTCACGTCCTGCCTGCCGATTGCGCAATATGTGTCGGCGTTGGTGTGAAGGCTTGTGGGACATTTCCGGGAAGGCTTTCTGGCTACGTCCAACTTTCGTAGTATTTTTAAGTCATAAGTATATCTTTCCTCCAAGGGGCGTGTACTGCATAATTAAGCCATGATAAATGTCATCTATATTCAAAATGCAGCAATTACATGCTGACATTCTGAGAGAAAATTACCCTTATTTGATAAGGTCGATCAATTTCGACCAATCCAACATTGTGTTCACTGTGGTTTGTTGTCGGGAGCGGGTTATGCCCGGGGATGAGTATGCAACCTGGTGATCATAAAATGCATGATCAGGCATCTCATCGCCACCGATATTAGAATGAAGGAGCTTCATTGGTGCCTTTTCGAGTTCGACAAGATCATCGATCTAAATGCGGCATCAATTATTTCGTGCTGCAGCGATTTTGTTTTTTCTCGGTTGTTCTCGCAAATTCTCTTCACATACCCCTAATGACGGCTTTGCGAGGAGCCAGATGATGAACGATTTCAAAGACAGGGAAAGTGAAGCATCCGCCACGGAGAATGCGTCATCTGGTTTGGAGCGACGTCGATGGCCACGCCAGCCGGCAGCCCAGGATCGGCTCAATTCGTTTGAACCGCCTGCACTCAAGCCCCTGCATTTTTCAACCTTTCAATTGCCGCCCGAAGATCAGTTTGACGCCTGGAAAGAATATGTTTCAGGCGTAGTGGATGTTCGAATTCCTGATCAACAATCAACGTCGGCAGGCTTTCTGGCAGAACATACCGCCTGGAATCTTGGAGGCATGTTGATCGCAAAACAGCGTGTTCCGGGTCACAGCTACGCTCGTTCCGAGACCCGACATCGAACAAGTTCAATTGATCACTGGGTAATTGCGATCATGCGCAGCGGCCGCAGCTGGACAGAGATGAACGGTGCCGTCGTCGAGAATGAACCAGGCAAAGCGGTTATTCGGTCCCTTGGTTTCCCTTTTCGTGGAAGAGCCACCGATGCGGAAAGCTTGCAGCTTTATCTTCCGAGAGATGTATTCGCAGAAACGTTCAGCGGCCATAATATCAGAAACAATTCTCTGCTTTCCGGCAATTTAACCAGTCTTCTGGTTGAGTACGTTGTTGCGTTGGAAGGCCTGCTTCCGACATTGCGAACCGACGAACTGCCTGGTGTTGTTCGAATAGTTCAGTCGATGGTGACGACATGTCTTCTGGCCCTGACGGGGCAGGAACCCGTGTCCAATCGTCTGTTGGGAGCGGCATTGATTGAGCGTGCCCGCCACCATATTCAAATTAATCTTTATTCCGAGGATCTGTCGCCGGAGACGTTGTCCCGGGCTTTGGGAATATCCCGGACACATTTGTATCAATTGTTCGAGCCGAGTGGGGGTGTTCTCCATTATATTCAAAAACGTCGGCTTTTGTCCGCACATGCTGCACTTAGTGATCCAGCCAACAACCAGCAGATTTCCGATATCGGCCAAACGGTTGGATTCAGTTCAGCTGCTAATTTCAGCAGGGCTTTCAGCAAGGAGTTCGGCTATAGCCCAAGTGCGGCCCGCAGTGCGGCATCCTCGCAGGTTCCTGTCGCATCCAGCTCGCACTGGGATAAACAGGAAGGTACATTTGGAGACTGGCTCAAAGCGCTTGGCACATAGCCGATATCTGTACAGCTTCTCTTCGGATTCTGCATCGGCCAAACGAACAATGCCAGGTTCTCGAAGCAGATTGGTTCGAGTACCTGGCATTAAAATATCCCATATCCCGCTATCGAGCGGTTTCCTCCAAAAATTACTGTTAAACGTTCATGTGAATGGCTCACACACGTACGCCATGTATGCCGCTGATTTCAGCTGACGGTTTGTCTGGCACGCGCTGCAATTTTATTACGGGCTTCCTGGACAGGATCTGGTCTGTGGACAAAGCGGGGTGTAGCCAGGCGAAGAAGCGCCTTAAGGTGCTCCCGGCCGCCTTCATATCCGACGACCGGCGCGAAAGGTACCATGGTGGAGCGGGAGCCAGCGGGATAGAGGCGTGCAAATTCGGCGAAGTTCGTAAAAGTCTCATAATTACTGCTGCGGAGCAGGAATGTCTCGGCGGGAGCGCCCTCGGCCATGATCACTTCATGAGTATCGAGCACAATGTGGAAATATTCGATGATCTCTCGTTCATCGGGAAGGGCAGGCGCAATGGAAATACCATTGACTAGGTCTTTTGCGCGGATGAGGACGCCATCGATAAACAAGGCATGATTGGGAGAGAGATAAAGATCTGTGTGAGGTGTTCGTTGGTCGAGAGCCTGGCGTGAAATACGGATTGGCATCACGCTGTCGATCCAGGATGGGCTGTTCTTTTTGAAAACTTGGCGTCCGATCCATTTGACCGGCATTGCTTTGCCGCGCATTGTGCGAACAAGATCCCCTATTTGAAGATCCTCAATGCGAATCTCGCCTGCGGGGGTCGTAATCGACGTGCCCCGGAGAAAGCAATTCTGTCCATTGCCGCTGGTACCATTGCCCTCTTCCCACCATTTGGTTCCCATAGATTTCGCTGGCAAAGAAAATATCGTTGTCGCTAGAGCACCAATCGCAGTAACCTTGGCACCGGTTGAAAGCACGACGCCAAGAAAGTGACGCCTCGCGCGGCTGAGTGGCCGTTGCTGGTTTGTATCTGGTGACATAGTCCCCTCCATGGGTTCGCTGTGTGTGTTGATCCGAGTTTCCTTGTGATCAGCCTACATCAAAGCGTGACCAGAAAATCCTTGGATTTAGGCCGTTGATGAATGCTGAAATAGGTGTATTGAATCCGACAAAGTACACATGGCGGGTGCCAGCTCCATCCTTTTGGAGGACGGGTTGTACGTCTTAAGACGTGCCGACCATTCATCGATAGCCAATTGTTTACTCAAGGGTTGCGTGCTGACACTTGCAAGCATTCCGCCCGAACAGCTGAGAAGCTGTTCGGTGGATTTTCTGACATCGCAGCTGTACGCCCACTCAGCCATTATTGTAGATAGTGGCATCATGTCAGTGTAAAATGTCAAAAAAGTATCAATCGGATGTTGATGGCGTAGTAGCGGCTCACTTTATCTGCGCGTACACTTTGAGAATAGAAGAAGACGACCTCTGGGAGGAGGTACCAAAGCCAGATCAATTCTGGCCAGGTGAAGGGAGGGGCATTGATGAAGCCGGATCTGGAAGTCGTTGCGATCGGCAGTGGCGAGTCCTTCAAGGCGTGGGAGCATGGCTATCCCTATCGCACCGTTCGCTGGCATTTCCATCCCGAGTACGAAATCCATCATGTTGTGGCAACGACAGGTCAATACTTTGTCGGTGATTTCATCGGTGATTTTGAGCCCGGCAATCTCGTTCTTACCGGGCCGAACTTGCCTCACAACTGGGTGAGCGATGTTCCCGCGGGTGTGAGCCTGCCGCTGCGTGGCAGGGTGCTTCAATTCTCTGAGTCCTTTTTTGCTGAGGCAAGCAAGATATTTCCCGAGCTTTCGGCTTGCCAGGACATTCTGGAATTGAGCCGGCGCGGTGCACTGTTCACACCTGATACGGCGGCATTGGTCGGTCCGTTGTTGGGCGATCTGGTTGGTGCCACTGGAATTCGGCGCATCGAGCTGTTTATGGGGGTCCTCAACACACTGAGCCGGGCCCAGGGCACCCGCACGCTTGCCAATGCGCAATATCATCCCGATCCATCAGGATTTATGTCGGCGGGTGTGAACAGGGCGCTCTCCTACATCAATATGCATTTGACCGAGCCTTTCAATGAAAGCGACCTCGCTGCACTGAGCGGACAGAGCCAGAGTGCGTTCTCGCGCAGTTTTCGGCGTCACACAGGCATGGCGCTTGTAAAATACGTTAATCGGCTGCGGATCAATTTCGCCTGTCATCTTCTGATGAGCCAATCGGCGCTGTCGATAACTGACATCTGTTTTGCCGCAGGTTTTAATAATATTTCAAATTTCAATCGCCGGTTTCTGGAGCAGAAGGGCATGGCACCCACGCGCTTCCGGACACTGCTGGCGCAGAATTTAAGAGCGGTGGAGGCCGCGTAACGAGGGAGGACCGGGAGGAAAAACAGAATAGATCCAGGCATAAGCGGAACGGGACACACACGTATCCCGATAGGATTGCCTATGCCCAAAACTGGCGAACGGAAGCATCCAGAAAACCCGCGCCCGACGCCGGGATTTTACGTGCATCACATGAGCCTGCAGCCAGACACAACGAGCCTGCGGCTTTCATTACTCAATTGAATTGGAACGGAGAACTCCAATGACATCATTCGTATGGAAATTGACCGGCGCCGCGGTGCTGACCCTGGGACTGCTCAGCGGTACGGCTGCATTTGCGCAGTCCGCAAAGGTAACCGACGCGACCGTGGCTTTTCTGATGCCTGATCAGGCATCCACCCGATATGAGCAACATGATTATCCCGGCTTTGCCGCAGAGATGAAGAAGCTGTGTCCCGGATGCAAGGTAATCTACCAGAATGCCGATGCCGACGCGTCCCGTCAGCAACAGCAGTTTAATTCGGTTATCTCGCAGGGGGCGAAGGCAATTGTCCTTGATCCTGTTGACTCGACCGCAGCGGCCTCTCTGGTTAAGCTGGCTCAAAGCCAGGGCGTCAAGGTTATCGCCTACGATAGGCCGATTCCTTCAACACCAGCAGACTTCTACGTTTCCTTCAACAATGAAGGAATTGGCAAGGCGATCGCAGACTCGCTCGTGCAGCATCTCAAGTCGTTGAAAATTGAAGCTGGCGACGGTGGCCTGCTGCAGATCAACGGCTCGCCGACTGATGCAGCGGCCGGCCTCATCAAGAAGGGCATTCACACCGGCCTCGACACCAGCGGCTATCCGATCCTTGCGGAATACGACACTCCAGAATGGGCGCCGCCAAAGGCGCAACAGTGGGCCAGCGGTCAGATCACACGGTTTGGCAAGAAGATCCTCGGTGTTGTCGCGGCAAATGACGGCACTGGCGGTGGTGCAATCGCAGCCTTCAAGGCGGCAGGCGTCGATCCTGTTCCACCTGTTACCGGCAATGATGCGACGATTGCAGCGCTTCAGCTTATTGTTGCCGGCGATCAGTACAATACCATTTCGAAGCCGAGCGAGATTGTTGCTGCCGCTGCTGCCAATGTCGCTGTCCAGTTGCTTTCCGGTGAAACGCCAAAAGCTGAGACAACCCTCTACGATACACCCTCGCAGCTCTTCATTCCGGCGGTTGTTACGGCCGAGAACCTGAAGGCCGAGATCATCGACAAGAAGATCGTCACAGCCGCAGAACTCTGCACTGGCCGCTATGCGGAAGGCTGCAAGAAGCTCGGTATCAACTGACAATGTGAACATGATCTTCCGGTCATCCCATGGTGGTACCGGAAGATTATCCCTCTCTCGTCCCGCCCGGACCTATCGAAAGGCAGGCAGCATGACTGATATATCCGACGGAGCTGTTCCATCTGGCGAGCTCGTGCTTAGCCTGCGCGGCGTCTCCAAAAATTTTGGTGCGGTATCGGCATTGACCGATATTGATCTGGATGTTCACGCTGGCGAAGTCGTGGCGCTTGTTGGCGATAATGGCGCGGGCAAATCAACCCTCGTGAAAATCCTCGCGGGTGTCCATCAACCGACATCCGGCACGGTGACCTTTCGCGGCGCTCCCGTAACGCTCAGCAATCCGAGCACTGCACTCAATCTGGGTATTGCGACCGTGTTTCAGGATCTCGCTTTGTGCGAAAACCTTGACGTCGTCGCCAATATCTTCCTCGGCAGGGAACTCAACCCGCTGAAGCTCGATGAGACTGCCATGGAAGTGAAGGCGTGGACGCTGCTGAACGAGCTTTCCGCCCGTATTCCGAGCGTGCGTATTCCGATCGCATCGCTTTCAGGCGGGCAGCGCCAGACCGTTGCAATTGCCCGTTCGCTGCTGCTTGAGCCAAAGCTGATCTTGCTGGATGAGCCCACGGCAGCATTGGGTGTGGCGCAGACTGCTGAAGTACTGAACCTCATTGAACGTGTTCGCGATCGCGGTCTAGGCGTCGTCATGATCAGTCACAATATGGAGGATGTCAGAGCTGTCGCTGACCGGATTGTCGTTCTCAGACTCGGCCGCAACAACGGCGTTTTCTATCCAGATGCCTCCAATCAGGAACTGGTCGGGGCAATCACGGGCGCAGCGGATAACTCCGTTTCCCGAAGAGCAGGACGTCGTCAGGCGCAGTCTGACATTACGCAGGAGGGGCAGATATGACCGGTACTATCAAACAGGCACCACCGTTGCTGGATCGCAGCGACGTACGGGTGAAACATGAAACAGGTATCGGCGGCACGGTCAGCGCATTCTTCGAGCGCGTCCGCTCCGGTGATCTCGGTTCGCTGCCCGTTGTCGTCGGGCTTGCCATCATCTGGACCGTTTTTGCCAGCCTCAATCCGATCTTCCTGTCGAGCAACAATCTTGTCAATCTGCTCTTTGATGCTTCGACCGTGGGTGTGATATCGCTCGGCATCGTCTGCGTGCTGATGGTTGGTGAAATCGACCTGTCTGTCGGGTCGATCAGTGGTTTTGCTTCGGCGCTGGTTGGCACACTCTGGGTTAATCAGGGCTGGCCGGTGGCGCTCGCAATCGTTGCGGCTGTCGCAGTTGGCGGGCTTTTTGGCTGCCTCTACGCATTGCTGTTCAACCGTCTCGGCATGCCGAGCTTCGTTTCGACGCTTGCGGGTTTGCTCGCCGTGCTTGGAATGCAGCTTTATGTGCTGGGCTCGACCGGTTCGATCAATTTGCCATACGGTTCGCCCGTGGTGAACTTCGGTCAGCTATTGGTCATGCCGCATTACGTTTCCTATACGCTGGCAGCAATTCCCGGGATCGTCATGCTGGTGACGGGCTTTCGTACCATAGCCCGGCGCCGCGCGGCCAATCTGTCCGCACCGTCGGCCGGCAGCATCATTGTGCGCGCAGTCGCCATTACCCTCGTTCTCGAGCTCATTGTCTTCTACCTCAACCAGGATCGTGGCATTCCATGGATGTTCGGTCTGTTTGTCGGTCTTGTCATGACCATGAGCTACGCTCTCACGCGAACGAAATGGGGCCGCTCGATGACAGCAGTCGGTGGCAACCGGGAGGCCGCGAGGCGAGCTGGTATCAACGTACGGCGTATCTATACCAGTGCCTTTGTGCTCTGCTCGATGCTGGCGGCGTTCGGTGGTGTATTGGCCGCCGCCCGCCTGGCATCGGCCAGCCAGCAGGCCGGTACCGGTGACGTCAACCTCAACGCGATCGCGGCAGCTGTGATCGGCGGAACAAGCCTCTTTGGCGGACGCGGCAGCGCCTATTCCGCACTGCTCGGCATCGTTGTCATCCAGTCGATTGCCAACGGTCTGACGCTGCTCGATCTGTCATCGTCGCTTCGTTACATGATCACCGGTGCTGTTCTCGCCATTGCGGTCATTGTCGACTCGCTGGCTCGCCAATCACGGGTTTCGCACGGACGAGCCTGATATAATAACCAAGGTAGGAATTGATATGAGACAGGAACTTTCTGGAAAGGTCGCAGCCATTACCGGGGCCGCCTCTGGCATTGGACTTGAATGCGCCAAATCACTGTTGCAGGAAGGGGTCAGCGTCGTGCTTGTCGACAGATCCGAGGATGGACTGAAAAGCGCATGCGCGGACCTTGGACCTCAGGCATTTCCGTTGGTGGTCGATCTGACCAATTCTGCCAGCGTTGCAACGATGATGCCGCAGATTCTCGAGCGGTTTGGCAAGCTTGATATCTTCCATGCCAATGCCGGTTCCTATATTGGCGGCGACGTGGTGAACGGAGATCCCGATGCGTGGGACCGGATGCTCAACCTGAATATCAATGCGGCCTTTCGATCCGTTCAGGCGGTCTTGCCGCACATGGTGGAAAGGAAGTCCGGCGACATTATCATGACAAGCTCTATTGCCGGTCTTGTGCCGGTCGTGTGGGAACCGATCTACACGGCGTCGAAACACGCAGTTCAGGCTTTTGTCCACACGGTACGGCGTCAGGTTGCAAAACATGGCATTCGGGTGGGTGCGGTCGCTCCCGGCCCGGTGATTACCGCATTGATCAGTGATTGGCCGAAGGCGAAACTGGACGAGGCGATGGCATCGGGCGCTTTGATGGAGGCAACGGAAGTGGCAGACGCAGTTATCTTTATGCTCTCAAGGTCCAAAAACGTCACGATCCGCGATCTGGTTATCCTACCCAACAGCACGGATCTCTAGGCATGTCCCGTTTCTTTCTCGGTGTTGACGTGGGTACGGGCAGCGCCCGTGCGGGTGTGTTTGACAAGAATGGTCATTTGCTGGCGTCGGCGAAACGTCCGGTTACGATCTGGCATGAAGCTGGCAGTTTCGTTGAACAATCCAGTGAGCAGATATGGCGAGCTGTCTGTGACAGCGTGAGGGAAGCCGTCGCTTCAGCAGGTATTCCGGCAGCAGACATTGCCGGTATCGGCTTCGATGCAACTTGCTCTCTCGTTGCGGTCAAATCCGATGGCTCGCCTGTTGCTGTCGGCCCGTCCGGCGATCCTGATCGCAATATTATCGTCTGGATGGACCATCGTGCTGCCGATGAAGCAGCGGAAATCAATGCAGGCGATCATGACGTTCTGCGTTATGTCGGCGGGCGTATCTCGCCGGAAATGGAAACGCCAAAGCTGCTTTGGCTGAAGCGTCACCTCCCGGCCTCTTTTGCGGCCGTCGACCAATTCTTTGATCTTGCCGATTATCTGACTTGGCGTGCAACTGGCTCACTGAGCCGGTCGATCTGTACGGTTACCTGCAAATGGACATATCTTGCGCATGAGAAGCGCTGGGACGCGCGGTATTTCAGGGATATCGGGCTTGAGGAACTGGCCGCGGAAGGGTTTTCCAGAATTGGCACCGATATCGTCGAGCCCGGTAGCGCGCTGGCGAGCGGGCTGACTGTTGCGGCGGCGCACGAACTTGGGTTGAACCCCGGTATCGCTGTCGCAGCGGGGCTGATCGATGCCCATGCGGGCGGCGTGGGCACGCTTGGCGCCGCTGATGCCAACGACCTGTCCGATGTGCGGAGCAGGCTGGCCTATGTGTTTGGAACATCTGCCTGTTCAATGGCATCAAACGACAGTCCCGTTTTTGTCGACGGAGTATGGGGCCCCTATTATTCTGCCATGGTTCCCGGTCTCTGGCTGACTGAGGGTGGCCAGTCCGCTGCCGGTGCGGCTATAGATCATCTTGTGACGATGCATCCAGCTTCTTCGGAAGCCAAGGCGAAAGCAGAAGCGGCCGGTCTCACTCTCGTCGCATGGCTTGACGGCATGGCGACGGAATTGTCTCCTGATCTCACCCGTTCGGTCGAACTGGCAAAATCGATCCACGTCGTTCCGGAATTTCTGGGGAACCGTTCGCCCTATGCCGATCCTGATGCGCGGGCAGTCATTGCGGGCGTCGGACTTGAAACCGGCATAGCCGATTTGATCTCGCTTTATGTCGCTGGCCTCTGCGGAATCGGTTACGGTCTCAAACAGCTCCTGGAAAAGCTGGCCGAGGACAGCATCCAGCCGGACCTGATCATTGCGAGTGGCGGTGCGGCACAAAGCAATCTGGTGCGGCAGCTAATGGCCGACACAACCAATCTGCCAGTGGCAATTCCGGAGACAGACGAGCCGGTGCTGCTTGGAGCAGCAATGCTCGGAGCAACTGCCGCAGGGCAATACAACTCTCTGCGAGATAGCATGAAGGCCATGTCAAGCCTGTCGAAGGTATTCAGGCCTGCTGGCGGTTCAATCGAGACCCTTCATGCGTGTCGATACAGTGCATTTGAAGCCTTGCAATCAGCTGATCGGCACGTCCGTTCGCTCATGATGGATGCAACGACACCTGATCCGGATTTGTAGGTTCTCCGGCAGATCCGACGCGCGATCACGCGCGTCGGATCACCATTATAGCACGCTTCCTGTCAGAGAGGGCGGGCAGAACTGTTTCGCCGACGGGCAAACAGTCTGAACCAGGGCGCTGAGTGAAAGACGCTCATCAACACATACATGACCACCATTCCGCTGAATGGTGAGGCCGTTTGCGTGGCCGAACAGATCATGTTCGCATTGTCGGTAGAAGTGGCCAGCAGGGCCATGAGAGCGAAGGTCGGCGAGGCCGGGAGACACAGCCATTCGAATCCGCTGAAGACATTCTCCCGATTGCTCGGGCTCCCCGCGGATCCGCCTTCTGCGGGAGATGCTCTTTGCGCATGGTTGGAACGAGGAGACATCTTGGTTCAACCTTGATCGTACTTGTCGTGATGACGCCACCAGACACCGTTTTCGTTGCGCCCCATTGGCGCACGATCAAGCCATTGATACATGCCCCAGAGGCCATCCAGTCCACGCGCGTAGCTGGAATAGGTGTGGTAGACGGCACCATCCCTGAGCGCGAATGCGCTGAGGCCGGGCCTGTCCCGGGTGTATGTGGCTACATCAGTGCCTGTCATTGCGGCGATCTGGGCGACGGGGCCCTCGTTATCGGGCGTTTGCCATTCCTGTACAGTCCTGCCTGCCAGCGGCTCGGGTGCCGGTGCTTCGTGACGGAAATTGTATTCTATCCGGCCGTCGCGTTGCTCTTCAGCAGTAAACCAGACACTGAAATCGCGATTGAACTCACTGCTGAACGAGGACGCCCAGGGAAAGTCCCAGCCCATTCGTTGTTTGAACGCCTGCAGTTTTGCAAGCGGGGCTCGTGATACTGCTGAAAAGGCCACATCATGATTTTCCAGATGAACTGTGATTCCGTTGAATCCATCCGCAATGGCGGAGCAGGACGGGCATCCGGCGGCATAGTCGGGGCCGAACATGAAATGGTAGACGAGAAGTTGTGAACGGCCTTTGAAAAGGTCTGTCAGCAAGACACTCCCTTCATCTATATCAAACCGGTACTCCTTCTCCACCCGTACCCAGGGTAATTCCTGACGTTTCAGAGCCAATGCATCACTGCGCCGCGTCAGCTCTTTTTCGTCTTTAAGCAGATCTAGTCGGGCGCTCAGCCACTCGTCACGGGTTCCCGTCAGATGTGCTGTCATGGTTCTTCTCCTTCAGTTGTCCGTCGTCTACCATTGCGGATGCGACGTATTGATCCTGAAGCTTAAGGCCGGAGAACCAGAACATGGGAGTTACAAGTGTGACGGGATTGCCATGGACTCGCTGATCAACGCAGCAGCCCGTGCGCTTGCAGCGGGGGATCTCCTTGGCGCATTGAAGCGGGTTGCCTTGCGTGACGACGCGCCGGCACTCGCACTCAGAGGCATCGTGATGGCACAGCTCGGCGATTTCGTCCGTGCAAAAGCGTTGCTGAAAAGTGCTGCGCGTGCATTTGGTCCGCGAGAGGCAATGGCACGGGCACGATGTATTGTTGCCGAAGCGGAGATTGCGCTTGTCTCGCGGGACCTCTCCTGGCCGGCCAGATCACTGGATGCCGCACGGGCAACCCTGGAAGCGCACGGTGACGCCGTCAATGCCGCGCATGCGCGCAATCTCGAGGTGCGCCGCCTGCTGCTGATCGGTCGTCTGGACGAGGCAGAGAGTATGCTCGCTGCGCTTGACCCCACGCCCCTGCCGCCCGCATCAAGAGCTGCCCACGCACTGGTCGTCGCAGGTATCGCCATCAGGCGTCTGGATACGAAGGCAGCTCGCGCTGCTCTTGTGCGGGCTGGGCAAGCCGCGCTCCAGGCTGACATTCCGGTGCTGATGGCGGAGGTCGAAAGTGCGTCTCTTGTCCTGAGCACGACCGCAGCGCGGCTGATCGCTGGGGGTGAAGAACGCTCCTTGCTGCTTGCGGACGTCGAAGCGTTGCTGGCATCTGATACGCTGGTCGTCGACGCATGCCGCCATGTCGTACGCGCGCCCGGCTCGACCGTTTCATTGGCGAGGCGCCCGGTCCTGTTTGCGCTGGTCCGCACATTGGCTGAAGCGTGGCCCGCAGATGTACCCCGGAGCACCCTGATCGCAAGGGCCTTCAGAGGAAAATACGCCGATGAATCGCATCGTGCTCGGTTGCGTGTCGAAATAGGGCGGCTGCGCGCCGAGGTGGGGATGCTTGCTGACATCGGGGCGACAAAGCGCGGCTTTGCGTTGGAGCTTCGACAGCAAAGCCGGGTCGTCGTCCTTGCCCCGCCTTTTGAAGAACAGCATGCCGGTGTGCTCGCTCTTCTTGCTGACGGTGAGGCTTGGTCAAGTTCGGCGCTGGCAATAGCGCTTGACGCAAGTCCTCGCACCGTACAGCGGGCACTTGATCAGCTTGCAACGGCAGGGAAGGCGCAGTCGTTCGGTCGCGGGAGGTCGCTCCGCTGGATGACGCCGCCAGTTCCGGGTTTCCCGACGATCTTGTTACTCCCCGGGCCGCTCCCAAGTGAGTAGTATGGACGTATTGGAAATGATGAGGAGGATATCATGAAACATTCCACTGCCGAAATACTCTGTGAGTATGGACCTTTTCCGGGCGTTGACCGTGTAAACGGTGTCACATTCGATGGTCAGAACGTCTGGTTTGCGTCTGGTGACAAGTTGAATGCTCTTGATCCGGCAAGCGGCGAAACGGTTCGGTCGATTGATGTTGCCGCCCATGCCGGGACGGCCTTCGATGGACAGTACATCTACCAGATTGCCGAAGACCGGATCCAGAAAATTGATCCGAAGACAGGCGGTGTGCTGGCCACGATTCCGGCGCCGGGCAACGGCGGCGATTCCGGCATGGCCTGGGCGGAAGGCACGCTCTGGGTGGGTGAGCATCGAGGCCGCAAGATCCATCAGATCGATCCCCAGACAGGGACCATTCTCCGTACCATCGAATCCAAGCGCGTCGTTACGGGCGTCAGCTGGGTCGATGGTCAACTCTGGCACGGCACCTGGGAAGGTGATGACAGTGATCTCAGGCGGATTGATCCGGATACCGGAGAGGTCCTCGTGACGCTCGATATGCCGGCAGGGATGGGGGTCTCAGGACTGGAGTCTGATGGCGGGGATCGGTTCTTTTGCGGGGGAGGAAGCAGTGGCACGGTGCGTGCAGTTCGTCGGCCCGGTTAGACCGTCACTGCCGGAACATCAAACACGTTGAGGGCCGGCAATGATTTTCGCGTTCACGCTTGTCTACAGGCGCGTCAGTTATTCCACGTACGTTCGAGGACACGAATCCAGTTCTCGTGGCAGATTTTCCCGAGAGCTTCGTCATCATATCCGGATTGACGCAGAGCTGTAATGAGCAACTGCAAATCGCCGGCATCACGCATGGAGGCCGGAATGGTTGTGCCATCAAAGTCTGATCCAAGAGCGATATGATCAATCCCGATACGATTGACGATGTAATCGATGTGCCTCACCAATTCGCTCAAATCGGTATCAGGATTTTTAACGCCGTCCTGGCGCAGGAACAGCACGCCAAAATTCAGACCGGCCAGCCCGCCGGTATCACGGATCGCGTCCAGCTGACGATCCGTTAAGTTGCGGCTGTGCGGGCAGAGCGCATGAGCATTTGAGTGAGAGGCCACAAGCGGTGCGTCGGATATCGCTGCAATATCCCAGAAGCCCTGCTCGTTCATGTGGGAAAGGTCGACCATTATACGGAGCTCATTGCACGTCCGGACCAGTTTTCTTCCATGATCGGTCAGACCCGGTCCGATATCCGGCGAGCTGGGGAAGCGAAAGGGCACGCCATAGGCGAAAATGTTCGGGCGGCTCCAAACAGGGCCGAGTGTGCGTAAACCCGCCTGATGCAGGACGTATAAAGCATCAAGATCAGGGCCTATTGCTTCGGCCCCCTCGATGTGAAGCACGGAGGCGAATGCGCCGCGTTCCATCGCCCCGCGAATATCATCGGCAGTGCGGCAGATATGCAGACGACCTCCCGCTTGTTGTTCTATACGGGCCAGAAGAGCCGCCATGCCCAGAGTAGTGCGCAGCGCGCTTGCCATTTCGGGAGTGCAGTAATCACCGTTTGCATCTTTCTTCTGGGACGGTGTCGGAACGTACATCGCGCACAGTCCACCTGCCAATCCGCCTTTGCGTGCTTTCGGCAGATCGATATGTCCGGCTTTCTCACCCTCGATGAACCGCTTTTCCGGCAAAGGCTCGCTCGACAGCCAGAGGCGGAGCAGGACATCATTGTGCCCGTCGAAAACAGGGACGATTGAATCGGTTGTCATTGGTCAGGAAGCCTTGGTGCATTTAAGGGGAGCGGGAGTGAGTCCCGATGATGGACCAGTTTTGAACCGAATGCCTGCAAATGGCAAATGCGTTTTCGGTCAATTTCCATGCTGACCATGCATCACCACGTATCAATCGGGCCTGCGCGCGAACTGCATGCATAGTGTGCATAGGTACTGCCAAAATAGGCATTGGCTGCCTGTTCTGTTGGCGTGGTAGAGCCTGCTTAAAAAAATGACACGCAACAAATTTGGGCGGCAGGTCAGTCAGACTCGTCCGGGAACATAAGAACAATTGGCAAAAGGGGCCCGCAATATGATCTCAAGACGCAATCTATTGATTGGCGGAGCAGCAGTACCGTTTCTATCCTATCTTAATCTGACGCACGTGTTTGCCGATACACCCAAGGATATTCTTGTGGTCGCTCAGCAGATCGACAACATGACCAGCCTTGATCCCCATGAGAGCTTTGAGGCCGTTGGCAGCGAGATTGCCGGGAACATCTATCAGAAACTCGTACATCCCAATCTTGAAAATGCCGATCAGGTTGATGGCGGTCTGGCGGAATCCTGGGAGGCTGACGCCGGCGGTACTATGTTCACGTTCAAGATGCGTGCTGGAACAAAGTTTGCCAGTGGTGCACCGGTAACAGCTGAAGACGCGGCATTTTCGTTGCAGCGCGCCGTGAAAATGAACAAGGGACCCGCATTCATTATCACGCAGTTTGGCTTTACCCCCGAGAACGTAGAGCAACGTATTGCGGCGGTCGATGAGAAGACGTTGAAGATCACCGTAGAGAACCCTGTTTCTCTGTCCTTCCTGCTCTATTGCCTCTCTGCCAATGTTGGCAGCATCGTGGAAAAAAAGATCGTTCTGGAAAACGCGGTGGCCGATGACTTCGGTAATGGATGGTTGCAGAAGAACAGCGCAGGGTCGGGTGAATGGACGCTTGTTGCCTGGAAGCCCAGCGAAAGTGTCACGCTCAAAGTGAATCCGGAAGGTGGCTATAAAGGCAATATCAAGCGGATCATTCTGCGGCATGTGGTTGATCCGTCATCACAACTGCTGATGCTGCAGAAAGGTGACGCCGATATCGCTCGTAACCTGACAACCGAGCAGCTCCGCAAGCTTCAAGGCGATGACAGCTATACGCTGGTACAGAAGGGCGTCGCGTCGCTGGTTCTCATTTCGCTTAATCAGAAGAACCCTGATCTGGCCAAGCCTCAGGTGTGGCAAGCGGTCAAATGGGCGATCGACTATAAGGGTATCCAGGAGAATATTGTTCCTCTGACGCATAAGATCCATCAGAGCTTCCTGCCCGAGGGCTTTCCTGGTGCCGTGAACGATACGCCGTTCCAGAAGGACGTCGAAAAGGCCAAGGCACTCATGGCCGAGGCAGGCCTTGCCGGCGGTTTTGATATTGTCATGGACCATTATTCGGCCCAGCCCTATCCGGATATTGCGCAGGCTCTTCAGGCGAACCTTGCCGAAATCGGCATCCGTGTTCAGCTACAGGCGGCCGAGAACCGCCAGGTTTTGACCAAGATGCGCGCCCGTGAACATCAGATGGCTCTATCAGCCTGGGGTTCGGATTATTTCGACCCGCATGCGAATGCCGATGTCTTCAATATCAATCTCGATAACTCGGACAACGCAAAAACCAAGCCGTTCCTCTGGCGCTCGTCCTGGCAGGATGCGGAAATGACCAAGAAGGCCGAGGAAGCCCGTGATGAGAAGGATCCGCAGAAGCGTATCCAGCTCTATGAGGCGCTGCAGAAGGCGCATATGGAGCACAGTCCGTTTGCTTTAATGCTGCAAGCAACAACGACGGCAGCCTGCCGCAAGAGTGTTTCGGGCATGCGCCTGGGAACATTGTCTGACTCCCACTCCTATGCAGGGATAGCAAAGGTTTGAACGCGCGGATAAAAAATCTGTCCAGCCTTCTCGGCAGTGTTTTCCTGACACTGCTCGGGTTGACGGTGATCACATTCATGATCGGCCGCGTCATGCCGGTCGATCCTGTGATCGCCGCCGTTGGCGACAATGCGCCCGAGGCTGTCATTGCCCGGGCGCGGATCGAAATGGGACTGGATCAGCCGGTGGTGATCCAGTTCCTGCATTATCTCGCGCAAATCGTCCAGGGTGATCTCGGCAAATCCATCCTGACCCGAAATCCCGTCGCAACAGACATCGCCCGTTATTTTCCAGCTACGCTGGAGCTGGCAACCGCGGCGCTTATTCTTGCCGCCGTGATCGGTATTCCGCTTGGCGTCTGGGCAGCGGTTCGGCAGGGAAGCTATGTCGACCAGACCATCCGCGTGATCTGCCTCGCCGGTCATTCGGTTCCGGTTTTTGTGCTGGCAATGATCTCGCTGCTGGTGTTCTACGCCGTTCTTGGCATTGCGCCGGGGCCGGGACGTCAGGATATCATTTTCCAGGATATGGTGCCGCATATCACCGGCATTCTGACAATCGACTCCCTGATAGCGGGGGATTGGGACGCATTCCACGACGCCCTCGTCCATATGATACAGCCCGTCTGTATTCTTGCTTACTTCAGTATGGCCTACATCACCCGAATGACACGCGCGTTTATGCTGGACGCGCTCAAGGGCGAGTTCATAATTACCGCACGGGCCAAGGGGCTTTCTGCCGTAGCCGTTGTCTGGAAACATGCCTTTCCGACTGTCGCAGTCCAGCTCGTGACGGTTCTCGCGCTTACCTATGCAGGATTGCTGGAAGGCGCCGTTGTCACTGAAACTGTGTTCAGCTGGCCGGGCCTTGGGCAGTATCTGACCATCTCGCTGATGAATGCGGACATGAACCCGGTTGTGGGTGCAACACTCCTGATCGGCCTGATTTATGTCGTTCTCAACCTGCTCGCCGATACCTTATATAAACTGCTGGATCCACGCGTCCGATGATACAGACATCTTTTCGTAACTGGGCGCTGGATGAAACTCCGGCCTCCCGCTCGCAAGCCAACTGGGGGCGCAGATACCGCATTTGGCTGAGCCTGAAGTCCAACCCTTTGGCAATGATCGGCCTCGGCATCATCCTTCTGTTTGCCTTGCTGTCCCTGTTCGCACCCTTGATAGCGCCCTATGATCCAAGCCTGCAGAACCTGGGCAACAGGTTGGCTCGTCCCTCCGCAGGACATTGGTTCGGAACGGACGAACTGGGGCGGGATATTCTGTCCCGCATCCTGTTTGGCGGCCGGGTCACGCTTGGAATGGTGGTATCGGTGGTTGCCGTGGTTGCGCCCATAGGTCTGGCCGTGGGTTGTGTTGCCGGATATATGGGCGGCGTGGTTGATTCTGCTCTCATGCGGATCACCGATGTCTTTCTCGCATTTCCGCGTCTCATTCTCGCTCTGGCCTTCGTAGCTGCACTGAAGCCGGGTGTGGAAAGCGCGATCCTTGCGATCGCCCTGACAGCTTGGCCGCCCTATGCCCGGCTTGCGCGGGCGGAAACCATGACAATCCGCAACACCGATTATGTCGCGGCGTATCGTCTGACCGGTGCATCACGCTGGCGGATCATGTTGCGCCATATTGCGCCGCTATGTGTACCGAGCCTGATTGTGCGCACAACACTCGATATGAGTTCGATCATCATTACTGCAGCCAGTCTCGGCTTTCTCGGCATGGGCGCGCAGGCGCCATCCCCGGAGTGGGGAGCCATGATTGCCACGGCCAAACGCTTCATCTTCGAACAGTGGTGGGTTGCCACAATCCCGGGAATAGCGATCTTTATGGTATCGCTCGCCTTCAACTTTCTGGGTGACGGCCTGCGCGACGTCCTCGATCCGAAGCAGAATTAGGAAATACGATGCTGGTCGATATCAAGAACCTTCGTATTGCCTTTGAAACGCGAACAAGTCGGTTCGAAGCAGTGCGTGGTGTTTCCATGCAGCTTGGTACTGAAAAACTCGGTATCGTGGGTGAAAGCGGATCAGGCAAATCCTTGACGGCCCGCGCCTTGATGAAGCTGTTGCCGAACAATGCAAAAATTGAAGCAGATACGCTTTCATTCGACGGTATTGATATTCTCGGGGCTTCAGAACGGGGCATGCGGCAGATCCGTGGAAAACGCGCCGGCTTTATTCTTCAGGATCCCAAGTATTCGCTCAATCCTGTGAAAACGGTTGGCAGCCAGATTGCAGAATCGTGGCGCACGCACAAGAAGGGCAGCAGGAAAGAGGCAGCAGAAGCTGCCATTGAGTTGCTGGATCAGGTCATGATCCGCAACCCGCGTAAGGTGGCGGCTGCGTACCCGAACGAGATTTCCGGCGGGATGGGCCAACGCGTCATGATTGCCATGATGCTGGCGCCTGATCCGGAGTTGTTGATTGCCGATGAACCAACCAGTGCACTTGATGCGACCGTGCAGGCGGAGATTCTTCGTCTCATTGATGATCTGGTGTCGCGCCGGGGAATGGGTCTCATCCTGATCAGCCATGATCTTCCCCTCGTCTCGCATTTTTGTGACAGGGTGGCTGTCATGTATTCAGGCAGGGTCGTGGAAGAACTGAAGGCTTCCGAGCTTGTGAAGGCACAGCATCCCTATACAAAGGGCTTGTTGAATTGCATGCCTTCCCTGATGCACCCCAAGGAAAGACTTCCCGTTCTCAATCGCGATGCAGCGTGGCTCAATCCATGATCAAGGTCGATCAACTCAGAATCTCATTCGGTACGCATGAAGTCGTCCGGGGCGTTTCCTTTGATGTTCCCAGGGGTGGCAGCTTCGGCATTGTCGGCGAGAGCGGATCGGGAAAATCCACTGTCCTGCGCGCAATGGCCGGCCTCAATGAAGACTGGAGCGGGCGCATTGCATTTGATGGAAACAGTGCGCCGCTGAAACGTCCTCCGGTATTTTTTCGCCAGGTACAGATGGTGTTTCAGGATCCTTTCGGCTCGCTGCACCCACGTCAGACTGTTGATCGGATTCTCAGTGAACTCCTGCTGGTGCACACACTCCCGGATATCGAAAAGCGCATAAAGCAGGCGCTGTCAGATGTGGCTTTGCCACAGACAGTTCGTTTTCGTTATCCGCATCAGCTGTCTGGTGGACAGCGCCAGCGCGTTGCAATTGCCCGTGCATTGATCGCCGAACCGCAGATATTGCTGCTGGATGAACCAACCAGTGCACTTGACGTTTCGGTACAGGCAGAAATTCTCAATCTGCTGGCTGACCTGAGGCAGGCGAGGAATTTGACCTATGTTCTGGTCAGCCATAATCTGGCGGTCATAGCCCATCTGTGCCCGCAACTTGGTGTTATGCTGAACGGAGAAATGGTCGAGCAGTTGAGCACGGATGATCTTCGCGCCGGGCGCACGAAACATGCGCATACCGCTGATCTTCGCACGTTGAGCATCAATCTTGAAGAACCGGCCTAAGTGGAGGGCAGAATGTCCATTAATCTGAACTGGATGGCTGCTTCCACCTGCGCCGGGAACTTTGCAAGCCAATGGCCTGCCAACGAGCCGGGCGGGGCAATCATGGGTTTTGATACTCAGGGTATTCGCTTTGCGCACGCTGGAGGGTTGGAGAGCCTTGCGACACGCACGGCATTTTCGGCTGACAGTGTGGTGCGCTTCGCCTCGGTGACGAAGCATGTTTTCGCAGCGATGGTATTCCAAAACTCCGGGCTGATCGGACTGGATGATCGTCTCGGTGATCATCTTGGGGAGCTGCAGCCGCCTCTCGCGGATGTGACAGTTGGCCGAGCTCTGGATATGAGCGGCGGTCTGCCGGATGTACGCGAATGTCTGACCCTTCTGGGGTTGTCCGTTTACACAGAAACGCAGAAGCAGCCGCTTCTGGATTTTCTGTATACGTTGACGCGATTGAATTTCGATGCGGGCACAGATGTTTCATATTCCAACACCGGCTACCGGCTCGTTGAGGCGGCGCTCGAGCGCAAGGGGCTGACATTCGACACCTTTGTTCAGAATGAGATCGCAGATCCGCTTGGCATTTTCCTGAAAGCTCCAGAGGTTTGGATTGATCCGGTCCAAGGACTGGCACCGGGCTACTTCAAGGATGGAGAAAACTGGCAGTTGAGTGCCGCCGGTTTGCATATTTCCGCCGCGGGTAGTCTCGCAGGCTCTGCCCGCAGCCTGACAGTATGGCTGCAGCATTTGCTTGCCGGCAAAGATTGCCATACGGGGTTGCTCGCGGCCCTCTCGGGCACCCGTTTCATGAGTGATGGCCGCCCTTCCGGTTATGGCCTTGGATTGCGATGGTCAGAATTGGCGGGGCACCGTTTCGTTGGCCACGGTGGGTCGCACCCAGGTTACAAATCCTATTTTCTTCTTGATCCGGAAGCAGGGACTGGATTTGTCGCCGTCTCCAATCGCGATGACACCAACGGATACAAGATTGCCCTCGCAGCGATGGGCGCACTCATGGGCCTGCCATTGCCGCAGACAAACTGCGGGATTCCCGATGGCCTCTATGTGACAGAAACCGGCCCATACTGGATTGAAGTGGCGGGCGGTGTTGCCACCTATCTCGACGCAGAAGATACGCTTTATGACGATGGCGACGGGTGGTTTTCGTCGCGATCCGCTTCCTCGCCAATGCGGCTTCGTTGGACTGGCACAGAGCTCGAAGGCGAGGCAGGTTATGTAAAGCACCGCTTCTTGCCAGTGAAACCGGAAGCTGTTTCAGCTGCTCTCAATGGTCATTGGGTCGCCGCTCAATACGGGGCCCGGTTCGACATCAGCGATGGAGTGGTGATGTGGGGTATTGGACCCGCCCGCCGATCATTGCCATTGACCGCACTTGGCAACGACCGCTTCCTGTTTACGCTCAACGATGGACCCTGGCGAAAACGTATCTGCCTTCATCGTCTTGCTGATGGAAAAGTCGAGCTGGTTCTCAGTCGCAGCCGAATGATGGAATATACGCTGGCGCGTTGATTTTGATTTGAAATCCGCTTCGCTTTCCGTATTACGGGAAGGTGCCTGATGACCGCGGGCGCCTTTTTGTTATTAAGCAGGAACCGTCCCATTGGAAATCAAGTGGCTCGAAGATTTTCTCGCGCTGGCGAACACGCTGAATTTTTCGAAAGCTGCCGATGAGAGGCATGTCACGCAGTCCGCCTTCAGCCGGCGCATCAAGCAGTTGGAGGCCTGGCTCGGGACAACTCTCATAGACCGGGCGACGTATCCGTCGCGTCTGACCGATGCCGGAGACAAATTTGTACCTGTCGCACAGGACGCGCTGAAAACGCTGCAGCAGGCCCGACGCAAATTCAAGGTGGAGGAAGGTATCGATGCCCATACGATCACTTTCACCGCGCTGCACACCCTGTCCTTTACGCTTTTCCCCGAATGGTTGAAGGCCCTGAACGCCAAAACGGGCCCCGTACTCTCAAGATTACGCCCGGATTCCGGCAGTATGGAGCAGAACGCCAATTCCCTTGTGGATGGCGCGTGCGACTTTCTTTTGACCTATGCCCATGTCTCGGTTCCATTGTTGCTTGACCCCCTGGAATTTGAATATCAGTTGATCGGTACAGAGAATATCATTCCGGTGTGTATTCCCGATGCCCAGGGCGAGCCTCTGCACGCCCTGGGCCAAGAGGGCAGACCAGTTGCCTATATCAGCTACGAAAAAGCTTCATTCTTCGGCCAGCTATTGGCCGATCTCTTCGCCAGGCGACAACCGGAGTACACGCTTGTCCATGAGGGCAGTATGGCCGTTGGACTGAAGGGCATGGCCCTTGCAGGGTGGGGCGTTACCTGGGCGCCGGAAAGCCTGATGCGGGGCGATCTGGCCGAAGGCGCACTGGTGCGCGCCGCCGATCCAAGCTGGGATATCAGCGTCGATATCAGGCTCTACCGGTCAAGGCAGAACCGTCGGCCCATCGTTCGGCGTGTATGGCAATCCATCGCAGAAATGTCATCGTCGCACTGACGTCTTCGATCCATTCTGTTTGTTCGCTGTTCAGATTGCAGTCTTGCGTGCATGTTCGATGTACAATTCACGCAACCGCTGCATAACCGGGCCAGGCGTACCATTGCCGACAGGCTGCCCATCTATCATCGTGACCGGCAGCACAAAATTGGATGCACTGGTCATGCCTGCTTCGGTGGCACCAAGCGCTTCCTCAAGGCTGAAGGGGCGCTCCTCAACGCAGACACCGGTTTCCTGTGCAAGCTGCAACAGAGCCAGACGTGTGCAACCTGGTAATGTCTTGTTGCTGTTTGCTCGCGTTACAATTGACCCATCCGCCATCACGATATAGGCCGTTGACGATGCCCCTTCGGTCACCACGCCATCTTCGATCATCCACGCCTCCTGGCAGCCGGCATCTTTGGCGATGCGTTTGGCCAGAATCTGCGGCAACAGGCATGTGCTCTTTATATCTCTGCGTGCCCAGCGCATGTCTTCGACAGATTTCACGGCCAGACCGGCTTTCAAGGCGGGAGAATCGATGAGCTTCTTGGACTGGGTGAACATGACGAGGGTAGGGTCGAGGTCGTCGGAGAACAGAAAATCACGTTCCTCAACACCGCGCGTCATCTGCAAATAGATCAGTCCCTCGACCAACGCATTCCGTTCGACGAGCGCTTTTTGAATTTCCCCGATTTGATCAGGCGAGACTGACATCCGGATGCCTATCTCGTTCGTTGAACGTTGCAGACGGGCAGTATGAAGGGCGCTGTCAATCAACTTTCCGTCGAGAACGGCGGTCACTTCATAGATTGCGTCCCCGAAGAGGAAGCCGCGATCGAAAATGGAAACGCGAGCCTCTGCAACAGGGACAAATGCGCCGTTCACGTAAGCGATGCGACTATCGGCCATGTGTTTCATAGAAACTCCTTGGGATGAATTTGATTTTTGAATGAACGCTCATAGACGTGCGAGGCGCTTCAGGGCATCAAGCGAGATTGCCTCAATTTTGTTCGCGCTCATCGTAGCAGCATTGAAACCTTCGGTGGTTTCAGCCGCGCACAATGAGTTGATGATGCTTTCTTCCGTCGCTTCGATTGCTGCCTCGAACAGTGGCGATATGAGTTCGTTCGGCAAATCTGGAATTGCCGTCACCCTCTGACGCTGCTCTTTCGTCCGGCGAACACCCATCGCTGTGGAGAACGCTACGGCATAATCGCCAGAACCGTTGCTGAGCGCTGCGCCTGTTCTGGCAAGCCCACCAAAAGTGCGCACGGCGAGTCGCTTCAGATTGCGACTCGATAGAGGTGCGTCGGTTGCCACAACGATCACGATTGATCCATCACGGTCTTGGCTTGCCACCGTGACATAGGCTTGGCCATCAATGCGCAGATGTCCGCCGTAATTGGATTGGACGAGAATGCCAACCATATAGTCCTTGCCGCCAATCTGGATGGATCTGGAGCTTGTCCCGATGCCGCCTTTGAGACCAAAGGCTACTGTTCCCGCGCCTGCGCCAATGCTGCCTTCTATGACAGGACCGCCTTGGGCCTTGCCAAGCGCCTGACCTATCTCGTCAATCGTGGGCCGCCCGCTCCTGATATTATTGAGGCGACTATCGTTCGTTTCGCCGACAACGGGATTAATGGAAACCACACGATCATTGTCCGGTTGCGATAAAGTCCAGCGATTGATCGCTTCTATGGCCCGGCCAGTTGCCAATGTATTGGTCAGAACGATTGGTGTTTCAATTTCACCCAGTTCCTCAATCTGGGTGGAGCCCACAAATTTCCCATAGCCATTCAGGACAGCAATTGCTGCGGGCACCTTGTCTTGAAACAGATTGCCGCCGTGCGGGAGGATCGCCGTGGCTCCTGTCCGGATTGTCTCGCCTTCAATAATGGTAACGTGCCCGACGAGGACGCCTGCCACATCCGTTATGGCATTGAGCGAACCCGTTCTGTATTGACCGGGCGCAATACCGATATCCCGAGATCTGATCCGTTTTGTGCTTGCGTCGGCCTGTGCCATGCCTTGCTCCCTTATGGCGTTCTCATACCGCTCTTCCATGTGGGATGGCATAGCAAATGTGGAATAGTTCTATGCTGAATGCGCAACACGTCTGCCATGGACCCAGTATGACGGCACCGGCTGAAGCAAGACGGAGCCTCCCCGATCAGGAGTGTCAGGCAACTTCAACCCGATTGCGCCCGCTGGTTTTCGCACGGTACAACGCTTTGTCGGCGGCTTTGAGCAATGCTTCCATGCTGGTATACCGCTCGTCAAGACTGGCAACACCCGCACTGACCGTAACATTGACGTTTTCAACGTCGGTGGAAAAATCTGTGTGCTCTATCTCACTGCGAACGCGCTCTGCGAGTTCGTTCGCGACGGTTTGCGGGGTATTGAGCAAAAGCAGTACGATCTCCTCTCCGCCGTAGCGGACAACGACATCTGTGATGCGAACATTCTTTCGAATAATTGACGCAACATCGGCCAACACCACGTCACCCATGGAATGTCCCCATCGATCGTTGATAGCTTTGAAATGATCTATGTCGATCATAACCAGAGAGCAATGTGTTGATTTCGATTTGTTGTCGTTCATGGCTCGAAGGGCTGCCTGATCAAAGGCACGCCGGTTGTGGAGTTTGGTGAGGGGATCGACCCATGCTTCATGTTCAAGCGCTCTCATGATCCGTAGACGGGATTTTTCCCGCTCAAGGAAATCCGTGACGACAACGACATTCATGACATTGGCGATCGTGACCGCGAAAAGCGGAAATCCGATTATCGTAGCAACGATGTCGTGGGGTAGAAGAATGATCCAGACGAGAGACAGCGAGGCGAGCAGACCCGTCAAGGTTGACCGCGTAATGCCAATGGGAAGTCTTCTGACCGGAATGAGTGTAATGGCAAACCCGATTGCACTCACTGTTATAATAGAAATCAATCCCGGAACCAGGCCCGCTCCGCCAAGCCAAATTCGGTATCCGGCCATTAATAGTACCGCCACAACTGTTCCGACAAGGCCACCATAAGGATAGGCAATGGCAAGCAATGCTGTTCGGCCATCAAAAAAGACACCCGGTGCGATAACCACGGGATCGTTCATCGACAGGATCCCGCCCAACGCAAACAATGTGCCAACGGCAGCCCCCTTCTTCCAGCCTTTTGAGAAGGTGCGGATGACGATTGAATAGCTGAGAATGACAAGTGCCGTAAGACCAAGAGTACGAATGATACCTGTCAGCAACATGCTGTCGTCCATATGATCCTCGAGAATCTCGTCGTCTGAATCACTGCAAGAATAAGCCTAGCACGTTGGTGACAATAAAGTGTGGCGATCATGCATGGCACAATTTTGTCTGCATCTTATGTCGCTGCTTAATGGCTGTCTGCGCGCGGTGAGCAATTTTCCTCACTTCGTCTGGCGTGACGATGATTATGATGAAAATCATTATCATCGCTTGTAAATGCCTTACGCTCGCGATAAAGATATTAAAGTAACTATTATTAAGATATCTAATTGTGAGAGAGTGACGATGATGCAACATTGCAAAGAGATGCCCCGTCTGTCGCTCTCAAATGAGAATGTCATGGGCCGGACAGCCGTGACGCAGGGCGTGTAAATCCCGGAGGAAAAAGACAATGACAGAAGCAATCAATCGTGGTCGCCGCCGCTTGTTCGGAACTGCTGCTGCAGCAATCGCCTTTGCCCAGCTTGGAATGATCGGCCTTGCAGAGGCGCAGTCTGACAAGCCCAAGCCAGGTCGGTTACCTGCGATCAAACCAGGGACACACAGCTCGTTTGGTCCGCTCAAACAGATCAACGCTGGTGTTCTCAACATGGGCTATGCGGAGGCGGGACCCGCCGATGGTCCTGTCGTCATTTGTCTTCATGGCTGGCCTTACGACATCTACAGTTTTGTCGATGTCGCCCCTTTGCTTGCGTCAGCGGGTTACCGTGTGATCGTTCCTTATCTGCGTGGCTATGGCACAACGCGCTTTCTATCGGACAACACGCCGCGCAATGGTCAGCAGGCAGTTGTGGCCGTCGACATCATCGCATTGATGGACGCGCTCAAGATAGAAAAGGCAGTCATGGCCGGCTTTGACTGGGGAGCACGGACGGTGAATATTCTAGCAGCGTTGTGGCCCGAACGGTGCAAGGCCATGGTTTCTGTGAGCGGCTATCTCATCGGCAGCCGTGAAGCCAACAGAACACCTCTGCCACCCAAGGCCGAGCTTGCCTGGTGGTATCAGTTTTATTTTGCGACGGAGCGCGGCCAGGCCGGTTACGAAATGTACCGGCACGATTTCAACAAGCTCATCTGGCAGATTGCGTCACCAAAGTGGAATTTTGACGAGGCCACTTTCGATCGCAGTGCGGCAGCTTTCGATAATCCGGATCACGTCAGTGTGGTCATCCATAACTATCGCTGGCGCATAGGATTGGCCGAAGGAGAAAAGCAGTATGACGATCTCGAAAAGCGCCTTGCTGAGGCACCGCTCATCAGCGTCCCGACAATCACATTGGAGGGTGACGCCAATGGCGCGCCCCATCCGGACAGCGCCGCCTACGCCAAGAAGTTCACCGGCAAATATGCGCATCGGCTGATCAAGGGCGGCATCGGACACAATCTGCCTCAGGAAGCACCAACTGCTTTTGCTGAAGCGGTCATAGAGGTGGATGGTTTTTGAGCATAGCCGTTTATAATCAGCCCGATATCTGAAGGCATCGGGCTGATTGCATCATGTGCAGATTATGCAGCCTGCACCTTTCTGGGACCGCGGGCCCATGCCGGAAGCCAATCACCATGCGCTGCAAGGAGATCATCCACGAGTGACCATATCTGATCGAGATCAAGTTCGGCGGCAGTATGGGGATCCATCATCGCCGCATGATAGATATGCTCCCGGTTCTCGGTCACCAACGCCTGAACAGTCAGTTCCTGCACGTTGATGTTCGTGCGGATAAGGGCGGTGAGTTGTGGCGGCAATGCGCCGACGTAGGTCGGTTGGATACCTGACGCATCGACGAGGCACGGTACTTCTGCAGCACAATTGGCGGGCAGGGACGTGATGCAGCCATTGTTGCGTACATTCCCGTAAATGACAGATGGTTCACCGGTCCACACTGAATTCATGATGGACGAGGCATATTCGCGGCTTTCGGTCACTTCTATGGTGTCCGCTTTGGCATAGGTTTCGGCCTGTCCCTTCCAGCGTTCAATCTGCTCGATGCAGCGTTTTGGATATTCATCCAGCGGAATGCCAAATTTTTCGATGAGATCCTCGCGGCCTTCCTTGATGAAATAGGGCGTGTACTCCGCGAAGTGTTCTGAGCTCTCCGTCACGAAATAGCCGAGCCGTGTCAGCATCTCATAACGCACCTTGTTCGGGCAGCGCGGGTTCCAGTGGCTGGGTTTCGGGAACCGTCCCTCGCGATATCCTTGCACAAGGTCCGGATAGAGGTCACGATAGCTGCCATCAGGCTGCTGATGCTCGAACTGCAAGTAGAAAGCCATATGGTTGATGCCCGCTGCGCGGTAGCGGATTTCCTCGATCGGAATGTCGAGGTCGCGTGCAAGCTCACCTGCAGTACCCTGTACAGAGTGACAGAGGCCGACCTGACGGATGGTCGGATATTTTTCAGAAATCGCCCATGTGTTGATTGCCATGGGGTTCACATATTGCAGCAGAATGGCCTGCGGGCAGACGGCAAGCATGTCTTCGCAGATAGCCCACAGATGCGGCACAGTCCGCAGTCCGCGCATGATCCCACCAACGCCAAGGGTGTCGGCAATGGTCTGGCGCAGGCCGTATTTTTTCGGAACTTCGAAATCCGTGACGGTGCAAGGTTCATACCCGCCGATTTGAAAAGCAACCACGACAAAGTCGGCTTTCTCGAGCGCGCGCCGACGGTCCGTATGCGTTTCAATAACGGCTTTGGCGTTGAGTGTTTTTGCAAGCTTGCCAGCGACGATCGCACTCTCGGCCAGACGTTGCGGGTTGATGTCCATCAGAGCGATCTTCGCACCTGAAAGTGCCGGACGCTGCAAAATATCGCCGATGATGTTTTTCATGAAGACGGTGGATCCGGCTCCGATAAAGGTGACTTTGGGTTGTTTTGACATGACAATCTCCGGGAGGATTATGCGGCTACCTCGAAGGCGGCTTTGACAAGCCGTTCAGTGTAGGCGGTCTTGGGATGGAACAAAACGTCATTGACGGGACCTTCCTCGACGATCTTGCCGTGCTGCATCACCATGACACGGTGGCAAAGAGCACGAACCACTTTCAGATCGTGAGAAATGAACAGGTAACTAAGGCCGCGATCATCTTGCAGCTTGCGCAACAGATCGATGATTTGCGCCTGAACCGACAGATCAAGTGCTGATGTCGGTTCGTCGAGAAGAATGAATTCCGGTTCAAGTGCTATCGCACGCGCAATGGCGATCCGCTGGCGTTGACCGCCGGAAAACTCGTGTGGGAAGCGGGATAGAATATTGTGAGGCATCCCGGCGCTCGCCAGAGCTTCCTGAACGCGGTCAAGACGATCTGCCCGGTTCACGCCGATCCCGTTGATAACAAGCCCTTCCTCGATGATTTGCCCGATGGACATGCGTGGATTGAGTGAGGAAAACGGATCCTGAAACACGATCTGCATACGTGAACGCAGTGGCCGCATTTCAACACGGGACTTCTTGTGGATCGGCTGCCGGTCGAAATAGATCTCGCCGCTATCCGTATGGATGAGCCGCACCAGCGCCTGACCGAAAGTCGTCTTTCCCGACCCGGATTCGCCGACGATACCCAGCGTCTCATGCTTGTGGAGTTCCAGACTGAGACTGTCGACAGCCACAAGTTCGTGCAATTGCGGCTTGAAGAAGCCGCCGCGTTTCAGCATGTACGTCACCCGCACAGACTTGCCTTGGAGAATGGCTTCGCATTCTGGTGGCATTGGGTTGGCCTGACCTTTCGGCTCTGATCCAAGAAGATGGCATGTATAGGGATGACGGGGAGCGGCAAAGAGCGCTGCTGTCGTGTTGTGCTCTTTCACCTCGCCGTGCTGCATAACGTAGACATAATCGGAAAATTGCCTGACGACGGTGAGATCGTGAGTAATGAGAATAACGGCCATTCCGAGCCGCTTCTGCAGGTCGCGGATGAGGTTGAGGATTTGGGCCTGCACCGTTACGTCGAGTGCGGTTGTCGGCTCGTCGGCAATCAGCACGTCAGGGTTGTTTGCAAGAGCCATGGCAATCATGACACGCTGGCGCTGACCGCCGGAAAGCTGATGCGGATATTGATTGAGGCGGGATTCCGGATCGGGAATCTGCACCTGTATCAACAGGTCCAGCGCGCGCTTTTGCGCCTCGCGTCTGCTGATGCGCTGGTGCACGCGAATGGCTTCAACGATCTGGCTGCCGACCGTATAAATCGGGTTCAGCGAGCTCATCGGTTCCTGAAAGATCATGGACATGCGATTGCCGCGCAGCGCGCGCCGTGCCCGGCTTGAGAACTTCAGGATATCCTTGCCATCGTAGTCGACCTTCGATTCCCCCGACACGGCGGCACGCTTTGTCAGGAGTCCCATGATCGTGCGAGCTGTTACCGATTTTCCCGATCCGGATTCACCGACGATTGCAATCGTCTCGCCGCGGTAAAGTTGAAACGAGACATCCTTGACGGCGTCGACGACGCCGTCTTCCACTTTGAAGCGGACCGCGACATGACGGGCATCGATAATCGGGTTGTCTGTATGGACAGCACTATCCAGCCGTCGTTGGGGTGCCATAGTGTCTGGTTCCTGTGTGAGCATCGTTTTTAGCCTCAGTAAGGGTCAACGGCGTCGCGCAAACCATCGCCCAGAGCATTGAATGCAAAGACTGTGAGAAGCACGAAGGCGACAGGGGTAAGAATCCATGGATAGGACCCGATGACGGAGTAGGTCGCTGTGTCCTGCAGCATCAAGCCCCAGGAGATAAGCGGAGGTTTCACGGCAAATCCGAGAAAGCCGAGGAAGGATTCCAGAAGGACGATCTGCGGGATTGCAATGGTGACAGCAACGATCACATGGCTCATGACATTGGGAAAAATATGCTGAAAAATAATGCGTTTGTCGGAAGCGCCTACCGCCAGTGCCGCGCGCACATATTCGATGCGGGCAAGTGCCAGCGTCTTGCCGCGGACTTCGCGCGACATCTGTGCCCAGCCAAGCGCCGACATGACGATGATGACAAAGCCAAGAAAAATACTTGTTGGAGCGGTTACGGGTATAAGCGAGCTGAGTGCCAGATAAAGCGGGAGTTGCGGAAACGCCAAAACCAGATCGACAAAACGCTGTGCCCATGCGTCAAATCTTCCGCCGAAATAGCCTGATACCAGCCCCACAGTCGTGCCGACAACCGTAACGATGGAAACGACTATCAAGGCGATCATCAGCGAGATACGCGAGCCGTAAATAGCCCGGGAAAGAACGTCTCGACCAAATTTGTCCGTTCCCAGGAGATGCACAGACTGCCCGTCGATCGTGCCGAAGAAATGCCGGTCCGTCGGGATTATACCGAGAAGCTTATATTCAAAGCCTTTGACGAAAAACCCCAACCGCCGTGGATTGTCATAGTCTGGACCGACCACGGGCTGGAATGTCACGGGGTCAAGTTCGTCGGTCTCGGTGATCGGATAGGTGCGCGGGCGTAAATTGAAATTTCCGTCCTTGTCAAAGAAACGCACAGCTTCGGGTGGTGCAAATCCAATTTCTGTCTGCATGGGATCAACGGGTGCAAAGAAACCCGCAAAAATGGCCATGGCAAGCAGCATGCAGACCAGAACAAGTCCGATCATACCTGTCCATGAGCGCTTCAGACGTCGCCAGACGAGCGCGGAATAGCTTTCATTGCCATGTTTGCTTTGGGTTATTTCCACTGCCGGGACTGGTGGCTTTATCTGGATTTGCATCACCGCGCCTCCCCATACTGACGGACACGAGGATCCATGAGAGCGAGCAGAACGTCTGCAATGATGTTGCCGACAATAAGTGTTGCTGACAGCACCAGCATGAAGGTTGCCGTTACATAGACATCACCCACCCACATGGATCCGACGATCGCAGGGCCGACCGTCGGCAAAGTAAAGATAATCGCGGTTTCGATCTCTCCGGTCAGCATATATGGCAGGACGACACCCTGATACATGATCAACGGATGGAGTGCGTTGGGTACGGCATGGCGCATGATAACCGCGCCTTCGCTCAGGCCCTTTGCGCGGGCCGTTTCAACATACTGTGCATTGAGTGTATCGAGCAGATTGCCGCGCATCACACGCATGTTGTAAGCGAGCCCGCCAAATGTTGCGATGGCAACGACAGGCCAGACATGCTGGACGAGATCAACAAACTTGCCCCAGGACCACGGTGCTCCGCCATAACGCGGTGAATTAAAACTGCCGATCTCCGACACATTGAAATGAAACACCATGATGTAAACGATGATGAGCGCCATCAGGAACCTTGGAACGGTCATGCCAAGGAATGATATGCCGGAGAGCAGGCTGTCGACCCACGAATATTGCCGTGTGGCAGCCAATATCCCGAAACTGATCCCGATAATCGACGCGAGGATATGGCATGTGAGGGCGAGGAGAAGCGTACGTGGTAGCCGCTCTCCAACCACATCGGCAACCGGTTTGTTGTAAAACAGGCTGTGGCCAAAATCTCCTCGGGTCACCATACCTACGACCCAGTTTACGTATTGCACGGGCAGCGGCTTATCCAGACCATTGGCAACACGATACGCCTGCGCTTGTGCGTCGGCTGCTTCAAAAGATGCACCACCCTGGTTCATCAGTTGCGACCGGATGTAATCGGAGTAGTCGCCGGGAGGTGCCTGAATGATGGCAAAGGTCACCACGCTCAGAACAAACAGCACCGGAACGGCGGATGCGATACGCACAAGCAGGAATCGTAACATGGGCCGGTTCGCTTTTCTTGTGTTGGTTTCAAAACTGCCATGAACATATTCATGCCATTGACTTTTGGGTTCGTCTTACCGGTCGCACAGAAGTGCGACCGGTCATGTCAGAGTCCTTGGGAGGCTCAGTTCATAGGACCGGGGCCACCAGGCTTTCCGGGCAATTGTTCAGGGAACAGTTCAAACTTTCCCTGCTTGTCGGCTTTGACGAAAACCCTCTCGCGGATAATGGCGTCTTCAGCCCAGTTGAACATGAATATCGGCGCACCGGAGGGAATGTTGGAAAAGCGCTTGTTGATGACCAGTGCCCCGGCAAATTCTGTAAGCCCGACGGTGTTGACGTTTGTGGTATAAATCCTCTGATATTGCTTCATCAGTTCAGCCCGCTCGGCATTGTCCTGACTCGAGATGAACGCGTTGACGATTTTCACCATCTCTTCTTCGAACGGCATCAGATCGACCTGGCCATTTTCGGGTGCACGGTGATTCCAGCTTGTGCGCGGCCCGACTGGTGCCAGTTGTTCGGTATTTTGCACCACTGAGGCAAGTTCGGATCTGTTGCGGAGAATCATCCAGTCAAAGCGCCCGCCGAAATTCGCGGCATCCCTTTGATTGCCATCGAGAGCGTTAAGAATGACGCGCAACCCCAGTTTTTCCAATTGCGCTATGACACCCTCGGCGAGGTTCTTGTCGGTGCTATAGGCATTGTTCACAAGAAGGGTGATTTCGACATCTTTTCCTCCCGCCTTATCAGGCGGAAAATTTACGATGCCATTACCATCAGTGTCTTTCAGGCCAGCCTTGGCAAGTTCAGCTTTCGCGCCTTCCAAATCAAAGGGGTAGTAGACGGTGGATTGCCGGTCGTAGAAGCTGGTAGCCGATGACAGCCCGCCTGGATAGATCGCGGTAAACGGGCCTTTCACGAGTGCTTCACCAAGCTTCTTCCGATCAATGGCCATGGTGACTGCTTTGCGAAAATGCTCGTCGCGGTTGAGTTCACGAACGGCTTGAGCGCGCGCATCAGGTGCACCCCAACCATTGGCCGAAAAATTCATGTCAAGATTGTAGCCGATCAAGCGCGGGCCAAAGGCGAGCCGGGCAGGCGCATTATCCTGGGCGGCGCGTTTCAGCGACTCCACGAAGTTTTCGGGCTGCTCCAGATTGGAGAAATCGGCCGAACCTGCAACGGTCTGCAGGTCACGATCCGCCCACGTCGAGAGTTTGTAATGCATCTCATTGACATAGGGCAGTTGGTTGCCTGCTTCGTCAACCTTCCAATAGTAGGGATTGCGGCGCATGACGATGATGTCATCAGGGCGGTATTCAACCGGAACCCAGGCGCCCATGACCGGCATATTCATGTATTCTGGCGGGAAGCCGTTCTTATATTGATCGTAGGTCGTGTTGGCATATTTCGGATGCTTTGTTTTCAGGATATGTGCGGGGCCGGGGCAGAATGTTCCATAGGCCATGGCATAGAGATATTGACGAGGAAACGCTTCCTTAAAGGTCCACTCGACCGTATAGGCGTCAATCTTTTTCAGCGTTGTGCCGACGCCAAACGTTTCCTGGGTTGCGCCGTTGAGCGGGGAAACATTCGAGTCGATGACATTGTCATCCCAATAGAACATGACGTCGTCAGCATCGAACGGTACGCCGTCGGACCATTTGGCACCTTCAATCAGATGCATGGTCAGCGTGTGGCCATCCGGTGACCATTCCCACCCCTTGGCCAGATTGGGCAAAGGTTCGACGTCCGTCGCTTCCACCTGAAAAAGTGGCGCTGTTCGTGTCAGGCATTCAGACAGGCCGATATCAATTCCGCCATAACCCTGTGACTGGCCGCCGCTATAGTTCCAGCCTTCCGGACGACCACCAATGACGTGCCGCAAAGTATCGCCGTAGACACCGATGCCGTCGGGCATATTACCGGTCTTGTAGACGAGCGGCTCTTTCGGTAACCGGTCCTTGACCGCTGGAAGCTTACCGGGTTTGACAAATTTCTCAGTGACCCAGTCCGGTTCATGATAGACGGGGAGGGTTTTGAATTCGAGAATTGCGTCCCTTGGCACATAGGAGATTTGGGCCTGCGCTTTAAACGAAGCCGGTTCCGGTGGGACTGTCGGCTCGGATGCCAGCGCCGGAAAGGCCAACATAGAAACGCCAATGGCGAGTGTATTCCAATAGCGAAAATGGCTCATCGTCTCTCCCTCTCGATTTGGTCCAGCTTGTTGTCGCCACCCCATCTCCTCCAAGACGGGGACAGCGGCCGGAAAAGTTACCTCACGGCCTGTTTCGTCGATGCCTTTTCAGCTCTCAGTTCCTCGATTGACCGCACTGCACGACTGGCAACGCCTTTCCATTCACGTGTTGCCACGGTCTTGTGACGCAGACGCTCTTTTGCATCGTCAACCGCATGGGCGTATTGCGGCAGCCACTGGGCCTGAGCAACGATCATTTCATCGACCATCTGCCAGACTTCTTCCGGCGTACACACAGCGCCAACCAGAGGATCATGCAGAACGGCGAGTTTCAGGAGATCAATATCGCCGCTGACGGCAGCATGGACGGCCATTCGTTGCACATTGATGGACGAAATGCAGGTTGCAGCGCATGCTTCCGGCAATGTGATGCCCGAGACCATATTGATGCCGAACCGGTCAACGAAACCCGGTGATTCAATAACCGCGTCGGCCGGAAGATTGGTGATAATTCCGGTATTGCGGGTATTGAAATGACCGCGATAGACGCGCCCGGTTTCCAGGGCTTCCAGAATGTGGCTTGCATGTTCATTGGAACGGCGTGCCGGATCGATAGGCTTGGCAGCCGCTTCGAGGAATTGCGGGAACTCGGTTTCAAACCAGTTCCTTGTTTCGGTCGAATACCTGAGATAGCCCCCCGTCTCGCCATGAATCCAGTCGGACATATCGATCCATTTGGTGATTTCGTCGGGACGCTTGCGATACCATGGCAGATACTCCGAGAGATGACCGTTGCTTTCCGTGGAATAGACGCCGAAACGCTTCAGAACATCAATGCGCAGCTTTTCCTGTTGTGAAAAGACAGGATGCGCCTCGAATGCGGAGATGAGCTCAGCCTTGCCAATCCTGCGGCCACGCAGGCGTATATCAACGAACCATGTCTGATGATTGATGCCCGAGCAGATATAGTCGAGTTCGTCCTTGGACTTGGCACCAAGAATTTCAGCGATCTGCTCGGCGCCGTGCTGAACTCCATGGCAAAGTCCTATGGTGTCGACCTTGCCATATTCTATGGCTGCCCAGGTGTTCATGGCCATGGGATTCGCATAGTTGAGGAATTTTGCGCCGGGTTCCGCGACCTCGCGGATGTCCTTGCAGAAGTCAAGAATAACAGGAATGTTGCGCTGTCCATAAAGGATGCCGCCGGCACAGATCGTATCACCCACACATTGATCAATGCCGTATTTCAAAGGAATACGAATATCGTCCGCATAGGCTTCGAGCCCGCCAACCCGTACACAATTGATGATGTAGCGGGCGCCTTCTATGGCCTTGCGCCGGTTCGTTGTGGCGGTGACCTGTGTCGGAAGGTTATTGGCTTCGACAATGCGATCAAGAATGGCCTTGATCATTTTGAGGTTATGCTCGCTGACGTCAGTCAGGGCAAATTCAATATCCCTGAACTCTGGCACGCAAAGAATGTCAGTGAACAGCTTTTTTGTGAAACCCACACTGCCCGCGCCAATGATGGCGATTTTGAAACTGCTCATGGTTCCCTCAAATTGCAAGTCTTCGAGACAGATTGAAGCAATAGGGCAGGGGGAGCTTTGGCGGCGAGACACCAAGCTTTGCAAAGATCAGGATTTCCTGCCTTTTCCTCTGCGATATTCCTCGCGCACAGTTCGTCTGCTGTCCTTGACCGTTATTATGCGTATATTCGCGAGAGCGAATAGAGAGGGATTATGCTTTTGAGGGTAATTTTGTGCTGCAGAAACTGATCGACACCGGGCATACCATGAAGACGGTTTCCCTGCCGCGGGGCCGCCATACGCTGCACACCATGCCGACCAGCACCGGTTATGAAGTTCGCCGCGATGAAATCTATGATTGGGACGGCCGCAAGCGGGGCCAGACCCCCTTTACTGTCCTGCAGCACACGATCAGCGGCACAGGCACCCTGCGCTATGAAAATCGGAATTACAGGGTGCGCCAAGGTGAAACCTTGCTTGTACTTGTGCCACATAACCATCGTTATTGGCTGGAGAAAGGTGACCACTGGGAGTATTTCTGGATTTCCATGAACGGAGAGGAAGCGCTCCGCATTCACCGTTCGGTTCTCGTGGCCCAAGGCCCGGTTTTGAGGTTACCGAGCGAGACAATAGAGCATCTGGCTGATTGTAGTCTGCGCCTGATTATGGATGCAGAAACTGCTGGGCGAGCCTCGGCCATCGCCTATGAGGCTGCTATGGCGCTCTATGATGGTGTCTTTGGGTCTCATCCCGTTGATCAGCACGAAAAAACGATCATGCAGCCCGTCATTGATCACATCAGCACCAATCTCGACAAACCGCTTCCCGTTGATGAACTTGCAAGCGTGTCCGGGTTGAGCCGCGCGCATTTCTCTCGCGTATTTGCCGAATGCGAGGGGCTGCCACCTGCAGAGTTTGTTCTGCAAAAACGAATGCAAAGAGCAACCAAGCTCCTGACCAACGCCGCGTTTCTCCCGGTCAAGGAAGTGGCGATCATGACCGGTTTTGATGATGCCAATTACTTTTCGAAAGTGTTTCGGCGGGTATACGGTGCCAGCCCCACCGAGTTTCGAACAACAGGAATGTATGCAAGCATTTCCAATCGGATTCCGGATCCGGATGAGAAATAGTTGCTGCTTTGAGATTCGCCTTTCCTGATATTCTAAATTGGTCGCATCGATGGACGGCGATTTTCATCGCCAGTGTCGTCTCAGACGCCTTTGAACAGGCTGCCGGCTGCAAGCACGATAAAGGCAATCAGCAACAACCAGTAGCTGTAAGCGCCAAGAACACCCGCTGCTATTCCAATGACCGGAAGCGCCGATAACACAGCCAGTATAACCGCGATTATAAACACTATCTTTGTTGGTGCGCTTAGTTGCATAGGACTTCTCCTTTTTGAAACCATCACCTCGTGGATTATACCATAGGTTGTGGAAACGCGGAAAAAAACACAAAGAGCGTCAAAAGAGGAATGATTGCGTCGAATATTCTTAATGCAACAATGCAGTTGTCGCGATTAGGCATGGCCCTAAAACAAAAGGCCCAACGCGGGAGGAGGTGCGTTGGGCCTTGATTGTAAATGCAACAGGGAGGAGGTTGTTGCATCAAGCGTTAGGATTTCTGGGAGGAAAGAACCTAACAATCACAAGATAGCATCGCTCAAATTTAGGGCAACATACAAAGTTGCATATTAGCTATGCAAATTGTCGCATTGTTGTCTGAGTGAGAATCGAGATGCCGCATTCTAGGAATGCCGCAGATAACCTCCTGCAACTCCCGACGGAGACAGGACAGTTTGCCAAAGCTGTATCTGGCGAGCCCGGAAACATCCTGCCATACACAGGAGATAGTATCGCCACATCCGATAGAAGCGCTCGCCATACTGGGATGCGAATTGTGGCCACGCTGCTTCAAATCGGGCATGCCAAGCCAGCAATGTCTTATCGTAGTCGGCGCCGAAATTATGGACGTCCTCGATGACAAAGCGGCCGTCCACACTGGTGGAAATCTCACTCAGGGAGGGCAGTTCGCCATTAGGGAAGATATAACGATCAAACCAGGGGTCTATGACATTGCGGGTGCGTTTTCTTCCAATCGTGTGCAGCAGGAACAATCCGTCGTCGACCAGACTACGTTTGCACGCATCGAAAAAAGCACCGTAGTTCTTGTGACCAACATGCTCAAACATACCAATCGACGCTATGCGATCAAACTTTTCATCGCCGTTCGGATTGAACGAACGATAGTCCGCCAAGCGAAACTCGACCGGCAATCCGCTAAGCTTCTGACGAGCAAACTCCGCTTGCTCTTTGGATATAGTCAATCCGACACAGGAAACGCCGTAGTTTTCAGCGGCAAACTGCATAAGGCTGCCCCAGCCGCAGCCAATGTCCAGAAGACGCATGCCGGGTTGAAGGCCAAGCTTACGGCAAACAAGATCGAGCTTGGCAGCCTGTGCGTCCTCGAGATTATTGGCCACGTTCCAATAGCCGCAGGAATAGGTCATGCGGCTATCAAGCATTTCTGAAAAGAGATCATTGCCGACGTCGTAATGCGCCTTTCCGACTTGCCAGGACCGTCTGCTGCTTTGCAGGTTGAGCAAACGTGCCTTTAACGTCTGCAACACATCCTTTGCCGTGACATGCTCTGTCAGATTGGCCTGGAATATCCGTTCAAAGAAGATGTCCAGCGCCGCACAGTCCCACCATCCATCCATGTAGCTTTCGCCGAGCCCCAGACTGCCTTGTGCCAGAATACGGCTAGCGGCTCTGTCATCGTTGATGTGAATATCCCAAGGAGCGTCGCCGTTGATTCTGATCCCGGCACGACCGAGGAGATTGCCCAGCGTCCCGATAGCGGAAGACTTTTTGCCGCCGGGTGTTGCCGGGCGGGGCGCTGCTTTGCGTTTCGATTCCTCATCCAAGTCAAGGTCCATGCTTGCTCCCGGGCCGGTGGTTTGCTTGTGCCTTCGATCACCGGCCTTCAAGGTTATATGAGCAGTATGGAGGACGAAATGTCAAAACGTTCGTAGGATTGTGCATTCCCTGGCGATCCTTGAAAATCGCGTTATGCGCCGTGACCTTGATTAATGGAACTGATGCTCGAACGATCGATTAATGCCGATATCCATAGCTCTACGCATTGATGGATATCTCTTGTTCCGCTCTGGTGATCATTGAAACGTAACGAGGTGTCGGCTGAAAAATAATCGGCACTGATCGGACCACCACATGACGACTTTGAGATGGAACCTCAAGAGCATGTCCAAGTGGTGGAAATGAAAGCAAAGCGGCGGATAAACGAAAGTAGTCGCGGCGAGATCCGGCAAACCTTGCTGATCTCGCCGCATCAAATTTCTACTCTTCAATATCGACGTCTTCGAACAGGTTGCCGCCAAACGGGTCAACCCGGAAGTCTTTGACCTTTGCACTCACGGGCTGCTGCACGATCTGATGCGCAATCGTCAGCCATGGTGCCTGCTCTTTGAATACAACTTGCGCTTGTTCGTAAAGCTTTGTCCGCTCGGTCTGGTCTGTCGTCAATTTGGCCGCCTGGATCAGTTTCTCAAAATCCTGATTGCACCAGTTGGCACGATTGCCGCTGCCGATGGCCTGACAACCGAGAAGGGCTGCAAGGAAATTATCCGGATCAGCAATCCCACCGGTCCAGCCGAGAATAACGGCGCCATCCCGCTCCTTCTCGAGCGATCGTTTCAGATATTCGGTCCAGTCATAGGAAACGATGTCAACTTTGATGCCGACTTTCGCCAGATCGGATTGCATCATTTCAGCGGCGCGGCGCGCGTTCGGCATATAGGGACGCTGAACGGGCATCGCCCATATCTTCATCGAAAGATCGGTTACGCCCGCTTCAGTGAGCAGCTTTCGCGATTGTTCAGGATCATATGGGTCATCCTTGACCGCCTTGTTGTAGGACCAGACGCCGGGGGGGACGGCATTGACGGCGACAATTCCGCTGGAGCCATAGATTGCATCGATGATCGCCTGCTTGTTGACGGCCATATTGATGGCTTTTCTCACACGAACATCGTCGAAGGGCTTGGTCAATGTATTGTAGGCCAGGAATGCAACATTCAAGCCTTCCTTTTGCAGGACATTGATGGAAGGGTCTGCCTTCATCTCCGCAAGATCTGCCGGGTTTGGATAAGCCATCACGTGGCATTCACCAGCTTTCAGTTTCTGGTACCGGACCGCGGCGTCAGGGGTTACTGCGATCAGCAGATCATCGATCTTTTGCTTGCCACCCCAATAATCCGGATTGGCTTGAAAGCGGATAACGGTATCCGGCTGATAATCGACAAATTGATAGGGTCCGGTTCCGATGGGAAACTGACTAAACTGATCCTGCTTGCCCTCTGCCAGAAGCTTGTCCGCGTATTCCTTGGACTGAATAACCGCAAATGTAAGAGACAGGGAGGCGACCATCGTCGCTTCCGGCCGGGTAAGCACAAACTTGACGGTATGCTCGTCGATTTTTTCTATCTTATCGATCAGACTTGGAAAGGAGTAGGAGTTGTATTGCGGCCAGACCCCCTTGCCATTGTAGGGGTTGGCTTTGTTTCCTTGACGATCAAACGTAAAAATAACGTCATCGGCATTGAAATCCCGCGTTGGCGTAAAATAACTGGTTGTCTGAAATTTCACGCCTTTACGAAGGTGAAACGTATACTCTTTTCCATCCGCAGAAATATCCCAGCTCTCGGCAAGTCCCGGTTCCAGTTCAGTCGAGCCGCGTTTGATTTTGACGAGACCGTTGGAAACATTGCGCGCCGAGGCATCGTAGGTTGCGCCAGATGTGGTTGCTGCCGCATCGAAACCGTCCGGTGCAGCCTCCGAGCAATAGATCAATGTCTTCGCAGAGGCGCTGGTCAATGCCGGACCGCTGAAAGCGATTGCAAGGATGGTCGCTGAAAGAATTTTCTCGTAACGTTTCATATGGTCCTGTCTCTTTCTGGAATCGGATGGGTGCAGATAGGGGATCAGAACTTATTGACGAGGGATTTGGTCAATGCAACACAAAGATGTTCATTGAACGCTTGTACCGGCAAGTGGAATCATTGAATTCAACACCTCTTGTCAGAAATAGAGAACACGATGGACATTGTTGAGAGATTCCTGAGCTACACGCGCATCAATACCACCACAGTACCGGGAGCCGGACATCTGCCATCAAGTCCGGGACAATCCGTACTGGCGCGCTTGCTGGCCGGTGAATTGCGCGAACTCGGGCTGAATGTCGAGGAACGGGATCATTCGATTGTGGTGGGCACACTGCTGTCGAATGTACAGGACAAGAGCCGCAAAATTCCCACTGTTGCCTGGGTCGCCCACCTGGACACCAGCAATGAGTACTCCACAGATACGCATGCTCGGATCGTTTCCTACAATGGTGGCGACATCGTGCTGAACGAGGAACTCAATGTGGTTCTGCGGTCCAGCGAATTTCCCGAACTGGCGCGTTATGCTGGTGACCGGATCATCGTCACGGATGGAACAAGTCTGCTCGGTGCCGACAACAAATCTGCCATTGCCGAAATCATGCACGCTATACAGACGCTTCAGACAAATCCGCAGATCGAGCATGGCGACGTAAAGGTTGTCTTCGTCCCGGATGAGGAAATCGGGCTTCTGGGTGCCAAGGCACTTGACGTGACGACCCTCAACGCGGATTTCGCCTATACGCTGGATTGCTGCGAGATTGGCGAAATTGTCTTTGAGAACTGGAATGCCGGGGAATTTCACATAACATTTCGCGGGCAGACCGCCCACCCGATGTCTGCCAAGGGAAAACTGCGCAATGCGGTGCTTTTCGCCCAGCAGTTCATCGCGATGCTGCCGGCGGGAGAGCGGCCTGAATATACGGAAAACCGCGAAGGTTACTATTGGGTGAAATCCGTCCACGGTACCGTGGCCGAGGCGCGGATCGTTCTTGACATCCGTGACTTTACACAGGGTGGTTTTGAGCATCGCCGTCAATTCGTTGAAACTCTTGTGGAGAGTTTCAACCGCCTCCAAGGCACTCAGACTGTCGTATCCACCTATCAGCCCATGTATCGCAACGTTGCTGAGGGCCTGCAAGGTTCCAATCGCTATGCCGTCGACCTGGCGCTGGAAGCCATGAAGGCAATCGGTGTGGAACCTAAATCTATTCCCATGCGTGGTGGCTACGATGGAGCGGTGCTTTCGGAAAAAGGATTGCCGTGCCCCAATCTTTTCTGCGGAGCCCACAACTTTCATTCAATCTATGAGTTTCTACCGGTAAACTCGCTCAACAAGGCTTCCGAGATGGTTGTCGAAATCTTGCGCCGTACGGCCAAACCGGCGCTTGATTAACTTATGTATTCCACGTGCGTCTGGCTTCGTCGTGCAACATGATGCCGATACGCAAGTAAGAGACCGTTTCAAATCTGGTGCTATCATCCCTTCAGGGAGCTTGGCTTCCCATCCGCAAATCGGTGTACCTGAAATGACCAATACCGCGCTTTACGAAATCCATGACCAACGCTTTGGAGCCCTTATCGCGGGGAGCGCAGCGCTGGAGGAATTGTACTCGTCCTGTCGCTGGGCTGAAGGACCAGTGTGGTTCAATGACAGCAATAGCCTTTTGTGGAGCGATATCCCCAACCAGCGCATGTTGCGCTGGGTGCCGGACGGTGGCGTCTCTGTTTTCCGATCACTGTCCAATTTTACCAACGGCAATACACGAGACCGGCAAGGTCGCCTTGTGTCCTGCGAACATGGTACGCGCCGGGTTACAAGAACAGAAGTGGACGGAACCATCACCGTTCTGGCCGATCACTATCTTGGCAGACGGCTGAATTCTCCCAATGATGTCGTTGTCCATTCGAGTGGCTCGGTTTGGTTCACCGATCCGACCTATGGGATTCTCACCGATTATGAGGGCTATAAATCCGACCCCGAACAGCCGTCACGCAATGTCTATCGGCTGGATCCTGTGAGTGGTGACATATCCGCCGTGGTGACCGATTTCCTTCAGCCTAACGGCCTGGTTTTTTCGCCAGATGAAAGCCTGCTCTATATCGCGGATTCCGGCGCAAGCCATACGGACGGCGCGCCGAGACATATCCGCGTCTTTGACGTTGTGGACGGAAAAACCTTGCGCAACGGCCGCGTCTTTGCCCATATCGATAACGGAATTCCCGATGGTATGCGGGTCGATACGGATGGCAATCTTTGGTCAAGTGCCGCTGATGGCATTCATTGCTTTGGTGTGGACGGTGTACTGCTCGGCAAAATAAAAATCCCGCAGACCGTTTCGAATCTTACCTTTGGCGGGCCTCGGCGCAACCGGCTGTTTATCACGGCAACACAGTCACTCTACGCGATCTATGTGACGACAAGCGGTGCCCAACATCCCTGAGGCCTGCATTATGGGGAGAGGGTGCGCTCCCCATAGGCAAGTTTTGTCGCATAGCGGCTTAAGTCTTCTGGCCAGTCAGTGATGCGTGCGGCGAATGATTCCCTATCACCGGCAAACAATGCACGGATTGCTTCTTCGAAGTACGGTAAATTGCCGGCCATGGCCGACATGAAGTGATAAGCTGCTTCCTGTGCCGCACGGGATTTCTGCTCGCCTCCGCCGGCCTTCCTGGCTTCATCTACGAGTCGCCTCAAAACAACCGATGCGCCGCCACTTTGCGTTGCAAGCCAGTCCCAATGCCGTGGCAACAGGGTGACTTCACGTGCGATCACCCCCAGTTTTGGCCGGCCCCGTCCACGCGGCGTGGTTTCCACTAAATCGGATGCTGTCTCCTTTGTTGGTTGAGGCGGGCTGGATTGATCGCTGGCTGTCGTTGATGATTGCAACAGTCTGGCGATGATATCCGCCTTGGTTCCGCGCAGATCAAAATCTATGGCCCGTCCGGTCGCATCATCGAAGACAAGGAGGGGCTGTGTCGTGCGCGTTGCTTCAGATGCGTTCTTCACTGCCAATGCCACCTCAATCAAGGGCCCAGAGGACAGGATACGATTGCCGTCGAAGGCGGTGCAGGGTTTTGAAAGATAGTCAGTCATGGTGCGGAACTCGTTATTGATGAGTATTTTATATCCGGGTTAAAATCGAATAGTCAATATCATCCGGGTAATAAATTGACTGTAGTCGGATTTTTTGCTAACTGACCTGCAACTTTGAAACTGCGCTATGATTGGAATTGCGAATGAAGACCGAGGAGCGGAAGGCTGCGACAGCGGCCTATAAAGAAAGAAAACTGGTGACCGGAATTTATGCCGTCCGCTGCCTTGTTTCCGGTAACGTATGGATTGGCCAAAGCCCCAATCTGGATACGATCCAGAATCGGTTGTGGTTCACACTCCGCCTTGGCAATCATCCTTGCCGTGGATTGCAGTCGGCTTGGAATGATCATGGTGCGGAAGAATTTACATTTGAAGCGCTTGAACGTCTGGGTGATGAAGATCTCGTTTATGTGCGCGATACACTGCTCAAGGAACGTGTACGCTACTGGCGCTCGTCGCTTGACGGGTTTGCCATTTGACAGTCAGTGGTATTCACCGAATCTACAAGCGAAGGGCCTGACGCAGGGGGGCATTGCTGGCAGCTTTGTAGTCAAGGTCGGCTTCAATATGATCGATATGGTGGAGGATGGTGCTGGCAGCTTTTTTACCATCCCGGGCGATCAGTGCGTCGAGAATATCCGCATGTTCCGATCGGGCGCAGCTTGACGCGCCGGATTGTCCATACAGCGCGATAACGAGAGATGACCGGGCAATCAGTTCCCGCATGAAACGCTCAAGGATCTGATTTCCGGCAACGGCAGCGAGCATGAGGTGATAGTCGCCGGAGGCCTTGATCGCGGCCCGACGCGCACTTGGGCCCCGTTCGACCAGCAATCTTTCTTCTTCTTTCAGATGAGCCTGAAATGCCTTGACATCTGCATTTGTCATCCGTTCTGCGGCACGCTGGGCGATTTCAGGCTCGATCACACGACGGGATTCAAAGATCTGCCGGGCTTCCTCGGGTGTTGGGTAGGCGACAAACGCGCCGCGATTGCGCTCGATCTTGACCAGTCCTTCGAAGGCAAGCATCTGCAGCGCAGCGCGCACGACTGTACGGCTGACATCGAACAATTCACCCACTTCGGTTTCGACAAGCTTTGTACCCGGTGCAAGCCTCCGTTCGACGATAGCGTTGTGAAGCGCCTCACGAATAAGTTGCGAACGGTCGTCTGGCGTATCATCACGCATCGGGAATGTATCAGTTTCTGGCTTCATCGTTTCCTGCCTTCCAAATCCCTTTTAGCGTGATTTCCAGGCAAGACCAGCCTCCAATATTGCACCCGATGGAAATTCAGATTGCATACAATTTGATCTTGGATTGAAAACATTGAACATAAATTGTGCAATGCAGCATTGTCGATCACATATCAGCATTCACACTGTATTCATTGGGGTAAAGATTCCAAAGGCTTAGGAGAAAGTCTGGCAATTGGCACGGTACATGCAGAGCTCTTATGGGCACATAAGGGAAAGCTGCATGAGCAAAGCCGCCGAAATTGATATCGTCTCTGTTTCGAAAATTTACGGTACGACAACGGCTGTCGATACGATCAGTTTGAAAATCCCTGCGGGAACCTATTGCTGTCTTCTCGGTCCTTCCGGTTGTGGCAAGACGTCAACGCTACGCATGATTGCTGGGCACGAAACAATTTCCAGCGGGGATATCCGCCTCGGCAACACTGTCGTGACAGATTTTCCACCGGCCAAACGCGGCACCGCGATGATGTTTCAATCCTATGCCCTGTTTCCACATCTCGATCTCGTCGACAATGTTGGGTTCAGCCTGAAAATGAAAGGCGTTGCCAGGGATGAACGCCGCACCAAAGCATTGGCAATGCTGACGTTGATGCAGATGGAGGCGTATGCGAGCCGCCGTCCAGCGCAACTCTCCGGCGGACAGCAGCAACGGGTTGCACTCGCGCGTGCCCTCATCACCGATCCAGAAGCCCTCCTGCTCGATGAGCCCCTGTCTGCGCTTGATCCGTTTCTCAAGATACGCATGCGCGCAGAGCTCAAAAAGTTGCAGACGAGCCTTGGTATAACCTTTGTCCATGTCACCCACAGTCAGGAAGAGGCCATGGCGCTCGCCGATCTGATCGTGGTCATGAACGATGGCAGGATAGAGCAGGCGGCGCATCCGCGCGCCGTTTTCGAACGCCCGGCGACCGCTTTTGTCGCACGCTTCATGGGAGACCATAATGTCATTTCTGGCCGCGTAACGAAAAGCGTCGGCGGTCTTGTCAGTTTTGATATTCCCGGCGGCATTTCCTTAAGCGCTGCGGGCAAGGCGGAAGCCGGAGCGCCACTCGACATCGGCATCCGCACTGACCGTGTTCGTATCAGTGACAACCCCGCTCCAGGTTTTGGATTCACCGGTATTGTTTCCAACATCGAGTATCGCGGTGCATCGGTCAAAATCTCCGTAACCGGTGCCGGCATTGATGATTTCACCGTCATCACCAGCGATCAGGCTTTCTTTGAAAACCCTGTTTCCGTGGGCGAAGCCATCCCGCTCGCCTGGGACATTAATGACGCCATCATTCTTGGCCGTCTGGACTCCTGAACCAAACAATCAACAAAAAGGGGAACTGAACATGACCGATAAAACGAAGAACAAGACAGGATTGAATCGCCGCACGTTTCTGAAGACGGGTGCCGCCGCAGCGGGTCTGGTTGCAGGATCCGGTGCCATCACTGGTTTTCCCACCATCTGGGCACAGAACATCAAGAATGTAACCCTGCGCCAATTCGGAACAGGTGTATCCAATCTCAATGACGTAGCCAACAAGGTAAAGGAAGATCTGGGCTTTACGCTACAGATGACAGCGCTGGATTCCGATGCCGTAACCCAACGAGCCGTAACCCAGCCTGACAGCTACGACATTGCCGATATCGAGTACTGGATCGCCAAGAAAGTTTTCCCGGCGGGTGTGATGCAGCCGATGGACGTGTCGAAAATGAAATATTTCGACAAGATTGCTCCGCTCTTCATAACAGGCAAGCTGACGCCGGAAAGTAAGATCGCTCAGGGTACCGCGCCTCATACAGTCGGCTTTGTCGAGAGTGCGGAGTCAACAAAGTTTGCCGCTGAGCCTACCAAGTGGATGACGCTGATCCCGACTATCTACAACGCCGATACGCTTGGAATCCGGCCTGACTTGGTCGGCCGAGACATTATCAGCTGGGCCGATATCATGGATCCGGCGTTCAAGGGCAAGGCGTCCATCATCAACATTCCATCTATTGGAATCATGGACGCCGCCATGATCTGCGAGTCCATGGGCACCATCAAATACGGTGACAAGGGCAACATGACGAAGGCTGAGATTGACCAGACTGTCGCCTTTCTTATCAAGGCAAAAACAGACGGCCAGTTCCGCTCATTCTGGAAGACATTTGACGAGAGCGTGAATCTTATGGCGTCCGGTGAAGTGGTCATCCAGTCCATGTGGTCACCGGCTGTTGCTGCCGTTCGCTCCAAAGGCATTGCCTGTAAATATCAGCCGCTCAAAGAAGGCTATCGTGCCTGGGGCGGCGGTCTGGGTCTCGCCAAGCACTTGAGCGGTATCGAGCTCGATGCTGCTTACGAGTACATCAACTGGTATCTGTCCGGTTGGGTGGGCGCTTATCTCAATCGCCAGGGTTATTACTCCGCAGCGCCCGAAACCGCGAAGAACTTCATGACAGCGGACGAATGGGGTTACTGGATGCAAGGCAAGGCAGCGGTCGGTGACATCGTTGCTCCCGATGGCAAGGTTATGGAAAAGGCAGGCGCAATCCGTGATGGCGGCGCTTTTGAGGCCCGCATGGGCGCCGTTGCCTGCTGGAATTCAGTGATGGATGAAGACCGCTACATGGTCCGAAAATGGAATGAATTCATCGCCGCCTGATATGCCGGTCCGGCCGCCCTTTTCTCCAGAAAGGGCGGTCCGTTCATCCAGAGGAATGTTCCATGACAGCAACAGCAGCAGATATTTCTGCGGACGCAAAGAATGAGTCGGACAAGCCCGCCAGACCGCGTCGCAGCGTATGGCGCAGGACAAACCATATGCTTGTTTCCTACCTTCAGGCGATGCCGCTGGCACTTGTTCTTGGCCTTTTTCTGCTCTTGCCCATCCTAACAATCGTCATGGTCAGTTTCTGGGATTATGACTCCGTGCGCATCTATCCGGATTTTGTCACGTTCAATTACACCGAGACACTCGGCTCATGGGTGACATGGAAGATTTATCTGAACACGTTCAAGTTCACACTGATCGTCTGGCTGCTTACCTTGTTCATCGGCTTCTGGGTGGCTTATTTCCTCGCCTTTCATATCCGCTCTACCACCATGCAGATGGTACTGTTTCTTGTCTGTACCGTGCCGTTTCTCACCTCCAACATCATCCGGATGATTTCGTGGGTACCATTTCTCGGACGCAACGGACTGATCAATTCATCCCTGATCGAGCTTGGCATTGTTCCAAAGCCGCTCGAGTTTCTGCTGTTCTCGGAATTCGCAGTCGTCCTTGCCATGGTGCATCTCTACACGCTCTTCATGGTTACGCCGATCTTCAATACGCTGATGCGCATCGACCGTTCATTGATTGAAGCGGCACGCGATGCCGGCGCATCGGGTTTTCAGATTCTCACGAACGTGATCATACCTCTGGCCAAGCCGGGTATTGCCATCGGTTCGATTTTCGTCGTTACCCTGGTTATGAGTGATTTTATCACTGTTCGCTTCATGTCGGGCGGGCAAAGCGCGTCTGTTGGTCTGATGATGGCGAACCAGATATCACTCCTGCAATATCCCGCAGCTGCCGCCAACGCGGTCATTCTCCTGATTGTTGTGCTGCTGATTGTCGCCGCGATCCTGCGCGTCGTCGATATTCGCAAGGAGCTTTGAAATGCACACAGAAAAACGCTCGCGCGAATTCTACATTCTTGCCTTCTTTTTCGCACTGTTCGTGCTGTTCCTTTACGGACCGCTTTCGACGATCTTCATCCTTTCATTCCAGGGGCCATCCGGCGGTTTGACCTTTCCGATGAACGGCGTGTCGATGCACTGGTTCGCCAATCTCTTTGAACAGCAAGCGGTGGGTGACTTTGGCGGGTCATTCCGGCGATCCATGATCTTGGGGCTGATGACCACTGCGATTACCGTTGTGGTTTCGCTGTTGGCCGGTCTTGCCTTTCGGCGCCGGTTCAGGGGATCGACGTTCCTTTTCTATCTCGCGATTTCCAGCCTCGTGGTGCCCTCAATCCTGATCAGCCTTGGCATCGGGCTCTTCTTTCAGGTGCTTGGGATACGGCCCGCATGGTGGTCATCGGGCCTCGGGGCACATCTGACGTGGACGCTGCCGTTTGGTGTGCTGATCATGTTTGCTGTGTTCAATCGCTTTTCCCCGGCCTATGAGGAAGCAGCACGGGATCTCGGTGCAAATGCCTGGCAGACCTTTCGTTATGTCGTGCTCCCGATGATTGCTCCGAGCCTCATAGGTGTAGGGTTGTTTGGCTTTACACTCTCCTATGATGAATTTGCCCGTACGCTCATGGCAGCTGGTACCTTCAACACCTTGCCGCTCGAGATTTACGGAATGACCACCAACGTTACGACGCCTGTGCTCTACGCGCTGGGCACGGTTACATCGGTCTTCTCGTTCCTGATCATTCTTGTTGCCCTGTCCGCCATCATTATCGTCGGTCGTCGCCGTGCACGCATCGGATAAACAGCGAATGCATATTCTTCTCGTCAATCCCAATACGACGGCCAGCATGACCGCCTTGATCGAGGACGCTGCGCAATCGGTCGCCGGACTTGCAACGCTCGTCAGCGCACGGACGTCGCGTATGGGCCCGGTATCGATCGAAGGTTATTATGACGAGGCGTTTGCGGTTCCCGGCATGCTGCTGGAAATCGCCGAAGGAGAACGAGCGGGCGCCGACGCAGCAATTATCGCCTGCTTCGATGATACGGGGCTTGATGCGGCGCGGGCCATGGCTTCGATCCCCGTGCTCGGCATTTGTGAGGCAGCTGTGGCCACCGCTGCCCTCATAGCACAGCGGTTTTCAATTGTGACTACGCTGGAGCGATCAGTCATGCCGGTAAAAGGCTTGGTGCATCGTTACGGAATGGCAGAGCGCGCCACGGTTCGTGCGGCTGATATTCCAGTATTATCTCTGGATGATCCTTCATCCGAGGCTCTGACCAAATTGCGTATGGAAATCGAAAGGGCGCTGCGGGATGATCAGGCCGAGGCCATTGTCCTCGGTTGTGCTGGAATGGCTGATCTTGCCCGTCAGTTGCAGGATGAATATGGCGTGCCCGTTGTTGACGGGGTAAGCGCAGCGGTCAAACTCGCTGAATGTCTGGTAACGCTCGGATTGCGAACGAGCAAACGCGGTGGTTATGCGGCGCCGTTGACCAAGCCCTATCTTGGAATGATGGCTCCGTTTGCACCCGTCTCGAATAAATAGTTTGCACGAGGCAAAAAATAATAGGGTATGCCGGGAATAAAACCGCGCGGGCTCCGTATACTTATTATGAAAACGCCGAAACCACGCTTTGATGTCGTTGGACAGCTTGGTTCTCTTCGCCGCTATGCCCGTTCCCTGACCCGGAATGACGCGGATGCGGAGGATCTTGTTCAGGATACGCTTCTGCGCGCCTATGAGCGCCGGGGCGGGTTTCGCCACGGCAATACATTGCGAGGCTGGCTTTTGTCCATCCTTCATAACCGCTTCATCGACATCAAAAGAGCAAGCGCGGCAGATGCTCGAACCATAGAAGCTGCTTATTCCCTGACCGAACCGACCATCGACGCACCGCAGGAGCATTCCGTTCGCCTTGCTCAGGTACGAGACGCATTTTTTGCTCTGCCGGAGGAGCAGAGATCGGCACTTCATCTCGTTGCGATCGAAGGTCTCTCTTACGAAGAAGCGGCAAGAACGTTGAACATCCCGATGGGGACCTTGATGTCGCGGATCGGCCGCGCCCGCACGATGCTTCGCGCGCAGGAATCTGAACGACAGCCTGATAAAGCCGGTCACCTGAAAATTGTAGGAGGTCGAGATGACCGAAGCGATTGATCCCGTCGTCGAGGCTGATCTCGATGCCTATATTGATGATCAGCTCGATACCCTGCGCCGGATTGAAGTTGCGCGTTACCTGTCCCAGCATCCCGAACAGGCTGCTCGTGTTATGTCCGACCTGCAGTCACGCGATGAACTGCGGCTAGCTCTGGTACAAGGGCATACGGCAGGCTCTCCCGATACTTCGGAACTCGCCCACCGCCTTGAACGCGGCTTGGCACGAGACCGATTGTTTGGCGGGCTGCAACGCGTGGCAGCGGTCGGTGTATTGCTGGCCCTGGGATGGATGGCACATGCGGGGTTTGGTCCTTTGACCGTCTCCAAAGTTGTGGCCGCCACACCGCCGCCCGCCTACGTCTCCGATGCCATCATGGCGCACAGGACGTCGTCGTTGCGTGCAGGAATGACATCGCAGCCGCAGACGCGCAGCTACGATCCTGCGGAGATACGCGCATCGACCGGGATCATCATGCCCACTATGCCCGACAAGTGGAGCGTGCGTGATGTGCAGCTGTTTCCGTCGAATTTCGGACCGAGTGTCGAAATGGAAGTCCGGTCCGACAGTCTTGGTCCGGTTTCTCTTTTTGCCGTTCGTCCCGGTACGTTTGATGTCGTCAAACCCAAAGCCGTCAGGGTGAATGATACCTCGGCGGCGTATTTTCAGATCGGCGATGTCGCCTATGCGCTTGTTTCAGATGCGGCAACAGCGGATCTCGAGAACGCTGCTCAACGCCTGGCCAAAACCCTTTACTGATCCAATGAACCGAAAGGAACGAAGTTTATGAATACACCTCTTCGCTATGGGATGGACACGGCCCGCGGCCAGTCATCTGCAGCATTTGACGAAGGTCTGCGCCAGCATATGCTGCGCATCTACAATTACATGGGCCTTGGTCTCGTCCTGACGGGTGTTGTTGCGTTTGTCGTCGCTTCCACACCGGCACTGTACGTGCCGATCTTTTCAACGCCGCTGAAATGGGTCGTGATGCTTGCTCCGCTGGCATTCGTCATGTTTTTCTCGTTCAAGATGCAGTCGATGTCAGCATCGTCGGCGCAAGCCATGTTCTGGGCGTTCTGCGGCGTCATGGGATTGTCGTTGGCATCCGTGTTCCTAGTTTTCACGGGAACGAGCATCGCCCGGACATTCTTCATCGCGGCAACCATGTTTGGCGCGACCAGTCTGTATGGTTACACAACCAAGCGTGACCTTTCGCAGTTCAGCTCATTTCTGATTATGGGCCTGATCGGCGTTGTCATCGCGAGCGTCGTCAATCTCTTCCTCGGCTCGTCGATGCTGCAATTTGTTGTATCGGTCGCCGGTGTTCTGGTGTTTATCGGTTTGACGGCATGGGACACGCAATCGATCAAGGAACAGTATGCTGAAAGTTTCGATTCTGAATCGCAACAGAAGCTTGCCGTCTTCGGTGCATTTTCGCTTTATCTGAATTTCGTCAATATCTTCCAGCTGCTGCTCAGCCTGACGGGGCAGCGCCAGGAGTAATCCGGCTGGATTAAAACGCCAACACTATCATTCAAACCCGTGCTGATCACACAGCACGGGTTTTTGTTGTTTGGGCTAAGATCAGAAAATCTGCTTCAGCACGAGTTCCAGTCCAAGCAGCAGCAGGCAGATCAGGAACCAGCGGCGGAATGTGGCAGGGCTGATGGCATTGCGAATCTTCTGACCGCACCACATGCCCAACAATGCTGGTGCCAAGGCAAGGGCCGATGTGCTCAGGCTGTCGAGTTGCAATGCACCACCGGAGGTCAACCCGATGGCCAGTGCAACAGTTGAAACGGTAAAGGACAGGCCCAGAGCCTGTATCAAATCATCCTTGGTTAAACCCAGAGACTGAAGATAGGGAACGGCCGGGATGACAAAAACTCCCGTTGCGCCTGTAATAACACCCGTGACGACGCCAACGAGAGGTGACAGGAAGGGTTCCAGATGTCTGGGAACAGACAGTTGGCGCGCGAAAAGGCTGAATCCCGCATAGATCATCAGGGCAGCGCCAAGACCCATCGTCGTCCATCCTGCCGTATCATTGGCCATAAGCCACGATCCAGCGATGGTCCCGAGCAGGATTGTGAGCATCATTGCCCAGAGACGCAATGCAAGAGCAGCAAAACTCGGCCCCGACAGAAGCTGCAGCACATTGGTGACGAATGATGGCACAAGCAGGAGCGCTGCCGCTCCAGCGGGCGGCATGATCGTGCCGAGAATGCCCATTGCCACGGTTGGCAAACCCATACCGGTTATCCCCTTGACGATTCCGGCAAGGAAGAAAGTGAGCACGATAAGGAGAAGGGAGGTTGAGGAAAGGTCAAACATACCCTCATCATTGCGCGGCAACATGGCACTCGCAATGCGGAAGAAACGTACTCTGCCTTAGGCTATGACGAAGGCTGATTGAATGGTACTAACGGTACATGCGTTTTGATCTCACAGATTTGCGGCTTTTTCTTCTGGTTGTGGAAGCTGGAAGCATTACGCATGGCGCAGCGCAGGCCAATATGACACTTCCCTCGGCCAGTGCCCGTCTTCGCGGCATGGAAGAGGTGATTGGCCTTCCCTTGCTTGAGCGGGGCCGGCGAGGTGTCGTGACAACGCCTGCAGGAGACGCGGTAGCCCATCACGCCCGTATTGTCCTGCGCCAGATCGAACAGATGCGCGGTGAGCTCAATGAATTCTCGAAAGGCTTGAAAAGTCAGATTCGCCTCATGGCGAATACCGCGGCGATGACAGAGTTCCTGCCGGAAAAACTTGCGCTTTTTCTTGCCAGCCGCCCCAACGTCGATGTTGATTTGAAGGAGCGCCTCAGCACGGAGATCGTCAAGGCAGTGGCCGGTGGATCTGCTGATATCGGTGTGATCACAGATGCCGTCGACCATGGAAATCTGGAACTGCGACCATTCGCGATTGACCGCCTCGTTCTCGTTGTTGCGCGCTCCAACCCGTGGGCGGATCACCGCCGCATGGCATTTGAGGATGTCGCGGAACAGGAATTTGTCGGATTGAGCGCTGGCAGTCCATTGCAGGATTATCTTGGCGATCACGCGGCGCGCGCTGGCCATACTCTCGCTTTCCGCATCCGTTTGCGGACCTTCGAGGGTATTTGCCGCATGGTTGCTCAAGGTGTTGGCGTGGGGATCGTTCCAGAGACTGCGGCCAGAAAATATCGCCGCACGATGCCAATTCATTCCATTCATTTGACCGACGGCTGGGCGACGAGGCATCTGGCGATCTGCGCAAACAAGTTTAACGATTTGCATCCCCATGCGCTTGAGTTGGCCAAACATCTGACAAACTTCAGCTGATTTGCCGAGCAGGGACCCTGCTTGATACCTGCTATTCACGGCATAGCGAGACGAAGGTCCTCGGATATGGTCAGGCGGATACCGATGTTCGTTGGCCGATTTGTCCAGCCCTTGAATTCGCGTCAATCAAACTTATGATCGAGAGATGCCTTCAGATCATTCGATTTTTCCATCACCTGAGCAAAAGACGGATACCGCTTCCGGGCAGAACGAGGTCCGCACCTTTCTGAAGGCTGATATAGTCGTCATCGGTGCCGGACAGGCGGGGCTCTCCTCCGCCTACCATCTGCAGCAGCTTGGCCTGAAACCCTGGAAGAATTACCTGGTTCTGGACAAGTCGCCGGGCGCTGGCGGAGCATGGCAGTATCGCTGGCCTTCCCTGACGTTGACGACAGTCAATCGGGTGCACGACCTGCCGGGGCTGCCTTTTTCCGAAGCCGTTGATGCGGGAGATGAAGTGAAAGCGTCGGTAGCCGTGCCGGAATATTACGCGGCCTATGAGCGGAGATTTGAACTACCGGTCTACCGGCCACAAACTGTGACTGTGGTCTGCGAGCGCGCCGGACGGTTCCGGATCGAAACCGATCAGGGCGGTTTTTCAGCTCGCGGTGTCATTAACGCAACCGGCACATGGGAAACGCCCTACATCCCGGCCTATCCGGGCGCTGATATATTCAAAGGCCAGCAACTTCACACGCGTGATTACCAAACGGCTGACGCGTTTGTCGGAAAGCATGTCGTTGTCGTCGGTGGCGGCATTTCTGCATTGCAATTGCTGGACGAGATATCGCGCGTTACGTCTACAACCTGGGTCACGAGACAGGAGCCGCAGTTTCGGGATCAGCCCTTTACATCAGAGGATGGGCGCGCGGCAGTTGCAATTGTTGAAGACAGGGTAAGGCGCGGGCTTGTGCCTGGCTCCGTTGTTTCCGTGACAGGCATACCATGGACCCCGGCGCTCAGGGCTGCGCAGGCGCGGGGCGTCCTGAAGCGTTTGCCGATGTTCGCCGAGATCACGGAGAGCGGCATACGATGGTCCGACGGTGAGGAACAGAAGGCTGATGTCATTCTCTGGTGTACGGGGTTTCGCAGCTCGCTTGATCATCTTGCTCCGCTGCAGATCCGCGAGGAGAATGGCGGCATTGTCATGTTCGGTAGATTGGCGACGCAGGTCGCTAAAGATCCCCGTATTCATCTGGTTGGCTACGGCCCTTCCGCCTCCACGATAGGCGCAAACCGTGCGGGTGGGGCGGCAGCACGGGAACTTGCCACCTATCTGGGCTTGCTTGAGGAATAGGTTATTCTTTGCCTGTTGATCCCGTGCTGCATCCTTCGAGAAACAGCGCGGCAGCCAGGGTAACACGCTCCTCGATTTCCCTGTCCTCGGGAACGCTGATGAGTCCCAATGTCGCGCTACGGAAAGGGTCCGCTGTCACCATGCTGAGCAGCATGGACGCGGCCATTGCCGGGTCGTCAAGCCTGATCAGTCCGCGTTTCTGTTGCTGCTCCAGAAACCGCGCAACCATCGCGGAGCTGCGTGCTGGACCTTCACGGTAGAAGGCTCTGGCCACCTCGGGAAAATTGAGCGCCTCTGCCGTTACAAGGCGATAGAATGCCACCGTCTGGTCGGAGAGAACGAGGTGGGCGAATTCGCTCAGGATATGCTCCAGCGCATGTTTCAACCCCAATTTGTCAAGCGACTCAGGGTGGATGGTGTGAAGGAAATCATCAACCCTTTCGGCGAGTTTTTCACTTCGCTCTGCAACAATGGCGGCCAGAAGCTCTGATTTTGTCGTCCAGAAGCGATAGATCGTCCGTTTGGCAACACCAGCTTGCCTCGCCACAGTTTCCATACGGGTTGCCGTATAGCCGTTCTCCAGCAGAACCTGAGTCGCAGTTTGCAGGATCAGATGACGGGTATCGGCGTCCGACCGGTTCTGTGGCCGGCCCCTCGGACGTTTGATTTCTCCCATTTTGTCGTCCTGATCTTCATCAATATCGCGTGTGTCCGTCGGTTTTGTCACCAGTGTTCTGCTTTCGGTCTTCAAAAATAGTTGCTTGAGCATTTTCTGTCTTGCAATCGGAATTGTCCAGACATAATTAGGGAACTAATGGGTTCCTTATTTATCACCGACCCGAGTTCTCCCAACGAACCGTGCCGATCTAGTTCCTCAACTTAGGGCATTCGCCATGACCAAAAACACGCAACCACTCGAGCTGAAGATTGAAAAAACAATGAGTGCCGACGAGGCTATGTCGGTGCAGCAGGACGGCGCGACGGAGCAGCAAAAGCCGCGCCCGCGTAACATCCGCCGGTTATTGATGATCGGCGCTGCTGTTGTGGTTGTCGGGTTGAGTGCCGAATTCGGTTGGCACTATTGGACGATTGGCCGTTTTCAGGAATCGACAGACGATGCCTATGTAAAGGCTGATTCCACAATCGTTTCCCCGAAAGTCTCAGGATATCTGCGGGAAGTGCTCGTAACCGACAATCAGACCGTTGAGGCTAATCAGCCGCTCGCAAAAATAGACGATCGTGACTATGTGGTTGCACTTGATCAGGCCAAAGCCGATGTTGCTGCCGCACAGGCCGATATTGAAAACACTATGGCAAGCATCGATCAGCAGCAGGCTGCGATTGCCCAGGCGCAGTCCACCGTGTCCGTAGATCAGGCCAGTTTGAGGTTTGCCCAGCAGGATAATGACCGTTACGGCGCCCTTGCAACCCAGGGTGCTGGCAGTGTCCAAAATGCCCAGCAGGCGGTTTCCAAGCTGGATATTGCCAAAGCGACCCTCCAGCGTGACGAAGGGGCTGTCGTTTCGGCCCAGAAACAGATCGGCGTGCTTCAGGCGCAACTTGCCAAGGCAAACGCTGCGCTTGCGCATGACAAAGCGGTTCAGGATCAGGCCGAGCTCAATTTGAGCTACACCACGATTGTTTCACCGGTTGAAGGCGTTGTCGGCAACCGTACCCTGCGTGTCGGGCAATATGTTCAGTCCGGTACACAGCTCATGGCCGTGGTTCCGGTCGATAATGTTTATGTCACTGCCAACTTCAAGGAAACGCAGCTCACGGATGTGAAAAAGGGACAGCTCGTCGATATCGTCGTCGATACATTTCCGGGCGTCGCCTTGAAGGGACGTGTCGATAGCATCGCGCCTGCCAGCGGCCAGGAGTTTGCACTGCTGCCGCCAGACAATGCGACGGGTAATTTCACCAAGATTGTGCAGCGTATCCCGGTCAAAATCGTGCTCGATAATGACAGCAAGCTCGCCGGATTGCTGCGCCCCGGTATGTCCGTGACACCGACGATCAACATCAAGGACTCGGGCAGCGCGGCCGATTGCGGCGAGTCTGCCTGCTTCAAGGCCAGCAACTAGCAAACCATACAGGACGAAAAAAATGTCCGCTGCCGCAGTACCAGTTGCCGATCAGGAACGTCCCGCAAGTTTGAAGACATGGATCACAGTCTTCGCGGGCCTGATTGGCGCGTTCATGGCCGTCTTGAATATCCAGATTACCAATGCGTCGCTGCTCAATATCGAGGGCGGTATCGGCACGGGCGTCGACAATGGCGCATGGATATCGACGGCGTATCTCATCGGCGAAATCATTGTTATCCCCCTGACCGATTACCTCAGCCGGGTTTTTTCCTTCCGTCGGTTTCTACTGGTCAATGCCCTGCTGTTTCTGGCTTTTTCGGTGGCTTGTGCCTTCGCGCGCAACCTCGAAGAGATGATCATCTTGCGCGCCATACAGGGTTTTACGGGCGGTGTGTTGATCCCGATGGCGTTCACATTGATCCTGACCAAGCTGCCGCGATCCCAGCATTCTGTCGGCATGGCTCTCTTCGCAATCACTGCAACATTTGCACCAGCGATCGGCCCGACGATTGGTGGTTATCTGACCGAGAATTATGGTTGGCAGTACATATTCTTTATCAACCTTGTCCCCGGCGCCTTTATGGTTACCGCGCTCTATCTCAATCTCGAGCGCCAGCCCATGAATCTTGGCCTGTTGAGGGAAGGCGACTGGTTTGGTATTTTAGCCATGGCCATTGGTCTTGGGGCGCTTCAGACCGTGCTTGAAGAAGGCAACAAGAATGATTGGTTGGGTTCGCCATTCATTGTCCGCCTCACAATCATCGCTGTAGTGTTCCTGGCTCTGTTTGTCTGGATCGAGCTGACCGTGAAAAACCCGGCCGTTAATTTGCGTCTCCTGAAGCGGCGTAATTTCGGCCTTGGCACCGTCGCAAATATGCTCGTCGGGTTCGGCCTCTATGGATCCGTGTATCTGCTGCCGCAATATCTCGGCCAGGTTCAAGGCTACAATTCCGAACAGATTGGTTCTGTGATGGCCTGGACCGGTTTGCCTCAGCTCTTGATCATTCCCTTTGTTCCCATGCTGATGGGTCGATTTGATACGCGGATCATTGTGTTTCTTGGCTTGTGTGTGTTCGGCGGCAGTTGCTTCATGAATGTTCACATGTCAGCCAATTATTCCGGTGATCAGCTCTGGGTTCCCAATATCGTTCGTGCCATCGGACAGGCTGTGGTTATGGCGCCCCTGACTGCCATCGCGATGGTCGGCGTTGCCCGTAACGAGTCCGCTGCCGCCTCTGGTGTTTTCAATATGCTGCGAAACCTTGGCGGTGCGTTTGGCACGGCAATGCTGGCCACGATCGTCACCAAGCGGGAGCAGTTCCATTCCAATACCATTGGAAGCTCAGTCAATCTGTTCAGCGAAACCGTCCGTGCCAGGCTTGATCAGATGACGGCTTATTTCATGGCCCACGGCGTCACGGATCCCGTCGCTGCGCGTGAACAGGCAATCATTGCACTAGGCCAGACTGTAAAGAAGCAATCGCTTATCATGGGTTACAGCGATACGTTTGTTGTTCTGGGGGCCATGCTGATCATTGCTGCGTTCTTTGTCCTTTTGACCAAGAAAGGCCAGGCGAGTGGTGCCCCTGCCCATTAGGTGTGTCATGGATTGGCAGTTGCTTTCACGCGATGCAAGAAACGGGTTGTATTCGAGGTCTGTCAGTATGATGTTCATGACAAGTGAAAGATGGAGACCATGTCATGGGTCAGACAGTGCACAACTATCATGTCTTTGAAACCGAGGGCGGCTTTTGCGGAATTGCCTGGAACAGTCGTGGTGTCACACGCTTCCAACTGCCGACAAAGACTGCGGAAGGTACAGAACGGCTCTTGCTGAGGCGTTTGCCAGTCGCCGAACGTGTGGCTCCCACAGCGGAAATTGGCGAAGCGGTTGCAGCGGTAAAGCGCTATTTCAGAGGTGAACAGATCGACTTTACCGATATTAAGCTTGATCTTGACGGGCAGGATGAGTTTTTCAAACGGATATACGATGCCGTTCGGCGCGTTGGCTGGGGCCATACGGTTACCTATGGCGGATTGGCCAAGCAACTTGGTGCCGGACCGGAGGCTGCGCGCGATGTCGGTCAGGCCATGGCAAAGAATCCTGTCGCACTGATCATCCCATGCCATCGGGTGTTGGCGGCAGGAGGCAAAGTCGGTGGTTTCTCGGCTCCTGGCGGATCGTCTTCCAAAGTCCGGATGCTCGAACTGGAAGGAGTCCATCTTGGACCGCCAGAACCGGCACAGCAATCCCTGGGATTTTAAGCGGACTTTTCGCAGAGCTGAAAAGACACGATGAAGTGATGCATGCTGTGCCTGTAGCGCTGCAAAAAGCGTGTGAAAGAGTTGAGTTGGCTTCTCAATTTTTGCTGTCCGCCCTAGAAAGTCCTTACAGATTGTATAATCTGAAGTTGAAGCGCACGCCGGTATCTCTGACGATATTGGGTCTGGCGCGCTGTATGAACACTGTTGCCGGCACCGCCCATTCCATTTGTTATTTCGATCGTGGACGTGCTGTTTGGTAAAGACAATGAATGATTGGGATTATCGTGGCTGACGGAACTTTGAAAGAATCGGATTCGGGAAAATTGCAGGCAGGAGAAGCGAAACAGTCTTTTGAGACTGCTGGAATTGCTCCCATGGAGCGTGCCAGCCGGGTCACCCGTTTCTTCATGAGCATTGTGTCCTGGGCCGAGGGGCTCAATCTGAAATATGCCAAGTTTGGTAACCCTCCGGTTTATGACAACGCTACATTTCCATGGTCGAGTGAGATAGAAAAAGCTTGGCCGGAAATCCGCAAGGAGCTTGATCATGTCCTCCTCCGCCAGAGCGAACTGCCTGCGTTCCAGGATATCTCCACCGATGTAAAAACGATCTCGACAGACAAGAACTGGAAGACGTTCTTTCTGATCGGTTTTGGTGTCAAATCGGAACAGAATATTCTGGCCTGTCCCAACACATGGGCAGCGGTACAAAAGATTCCAAATCTGAAGACGGCCATGTTTTCGATTTTCGAGCCCGGCAAACATCTGCCGCCCCACCGCGGACCCTATAACGGTGTCCTTCGTCTCCATGTGGGTATGATTGTCCCGGAACAGTCGGACAGGCTGGCCATTCGTGTGAAGGACCAGATTTGCCATTGGCATGAGGGTAAGGCGCTCATATTCGACGATGCCTATGAGCATGAAGCCTGGAACCATACGGACAAGACGCGTGTCGTGCTTTTCGTCGACTTTGTGAAGCCAACGAGATTCCCGGCCAATTTCGTCAACTGGTCACTGATGAATCTGGCGGTATTCACGCCGTTTATTCGGGAAGGGCTCGATAACCACAAGGAATGGGAAAAGCGCTTTTATGCGGAAGCAGAAAAGCTCCGAAACCAGCCGGGTCGCTAAATGACCAAAGGCGCTGAGTCAGTTGACCCGGCGCTTTTCAAGCTTGCGGGCGAGGGTTCGGCGATGCATGCCAAGCCGCCGCGCCGCTTCCGAGATATTGAAGTCTGTTTCGACTAGCATCTGGTGAATGCGTTCCCATTCCAGCGTCTTGATGGAAGTTGGGCGGGCCGTCAGGTCAATCTGGGTGTTGCCCGCGGCCTTGCTGAAAGCGGCTTCAATGTCATCGGAATTGGACGGCTTGGCCAGGTAATGACAAGCACCAAGCTTGATTGCTTCCACGGCGGTTGCGATACTGGCGAAGCCGGTCAACACGACGATAAGCATTTCCGGATCGTGCTTGTGGAGTGCTTCGACACAAGTCAGGCCAGAGGCCCCGGCAAGTTTCAGATCGACGATCGCATAGTGAGGAGACCGAGTCTTCAGGATCTCTTGGACCTCTTCAAGACCGCCGGCGAGAACCACGTTGTATTCGCGCCGTTCAAAGGAGCGTTTCAGGGTTCGGGCAAACGCCGTGTCATCTTCGACAATAATCAGCAGCCGTTCACTTGCCATGATCGTGCACCCCGATAGCGAGTGAAGCCAGTGGCAGCTCCAATGTCACAGACGCTCCGCCCTGCGGCAAGTTGCGCGCATGTACGGCGCCACCCAGTTTGCGAACGGCATTGACGACAAGAAATAGCCCGAGACCACCGCCGAGGCGGCCTTTGCTTGACTGATAGGGTTTGCCAAATTTTGCAAGGATATCCGGCTGGAAACCGGGGCCTGCATCGTTGACGCGCAACACGAGCATATCCCCCTCGCGTTCCGCCAGAAACCCGACCCAGCCCGGGGATGCATCGAACGCATTGTCGAGAACGTTGAAGATGACCTGCTTCAGCGCTGAATCAGAAACAATTGTGAGGTTCAGCCCGAACGCATTTCCGTACGAAAGGGTTGTTGCGGATCGGGCCCCCCGCCACTCGGCGACAAGTTCATCAAGGAAGGCATTGACGGTCGTCACGGTGGGAGCTTCGCCGCGCGCTTCGCCTGCGGCAAGCAGAATGCCCGTTACGATTGCCTTGCAGCGTTGTACCTCTGCCTGCATTTCGTCAATTTCCTGCACGAGATCGGGATCTGCGGCAAGGGCCGGAACCCGTCGCCAATCCCCGAGGATCACGGAGAGAGAGGAAAGGGGCGTGCCAAGCTCATGCGCCGCGCCGGATGCAAGCAAGCCCATGCGAACAATGTGGTCCTCTTCGGCTGCATGTTGTTTCATGGCGGCGAGATTGGCATCGCGTTCGCGCAGATTGCGATTGATGCGGGCAACAAAGACAACCAGCAATGCGGCATCCAGCACGAAACAGATAAGCATGCCGATGATGTGAAGGCGAAAAAGTTCGTCGGGGCCCTGACCGGGCAGTATTATGGGTTCATAGAACGTTGTCAGGCCGGCAAAACTGATACCGGCAATGGCAACAATTGCCGAGGTCAAACGCGCATCGAGCAGGACAGCGCTGAGTGTCACCTGCAGCAGATACAGAAAAATGAACGGATTGGTTGCTCCGCCACTCAAATAAAGCTGTGCCGTCAGCGCTGCAACGTCGAGTACAAGAACAATGAAGAGGGAAGCCTGTGTTGTGATCTTGTCGTTACGCAGCCAAACGATGCTGGCAAGGTTCAACCCTATCAAACCAGCCAGAACCAGAAACATGGGAAGCAGCGGCAACTCGAGATTGAGCCATTCATGCACAACGGCAATTGTGACGACCTGTCCGACGACGGCGATCCAGCGCAGCTGGATCAACAGGTTCATGTTCTTCCAGTTGGCGGTGTAGTCAGCTGGCGGCGCTGCTGGCCGGAGCCCCGCCATCAGGCCATCTTCAATTTGGCTGATCTGTTTCGAATCCACTCGGTTCGCCTCTGGGTTCAACATATCAGACCCGATTCAATCGGATGGTTTTACGGGCTTGCCACTCATATCGTCCAACATAAATCGAAGCCGCGGCCAACATGAGCGCGAGTGCAAACCATGTTATGGCATAAACCAGATGATTGTTCGCAAAACGGATGACCGTCAATCCTCCGATCGGCGGTTGCTGTGATTTGGGATTTGCGTCGGCATCTATGAAATAAGGCGCGACGTCGCCCAGAGATTTTGCCGCTGCGATTACTTCGACATCTCGGGAAAACCAGCGGTCGGCGCCGGGATCATTGCGCCTGAGAAAGCCACCTTGAGGTTCGGTCACGCGCAAAAGGCCGGTCAACTCCATGGTTTTGCCTTCAGCATTGTTATCCCGCCAGGCGCTCTCCGCCGTGCCATCGGGCACAAATCCGCGATTGATCAGGACGACAAAGCCGTCATTGGTTCGAAATGGACTCATTACCCAGAATCCGCTGCCACGTTCAGTCACAGCTTTGACAAGCGTATCATGGTTTCGCAGAAAATGTCCGCTGACACGGACATGACGATAGGTATCCTGATCGCCTATGGAGGGCCATGCATCCGGTCCAGGTGCAGAACTTGCCGGTGCGCTGACCCGTTGTTCAACACGCTTGATCAGGTCCAGTTTCCAGATGCGCCGCTCCAGCTGCCAGATGCCAAGGCCGCACAGCAGAACGATACCCAAAACAGCCGCAAGAGCGAAGACAGCTAGTCGCCAGAGAGCCGTGGGCCGCATGCTTGCGGTCTTGCCAGCATCATCCATTGCGCCATCCTTGGGCTAATCTGCCGTCACGGTATCTGGTTCATGTCATGGCCGGGCATCATATTGGTATTCAGGTGGTACATGACCCACAGTGACCCGGTCAGTGTGATGACGACGAGCACAAGCGTGAAAATCAGCGCCATCATCGTCCAGCCATTTTCCGAACGAACATTCATGTGCAGGAAAAACACCATATGCACAAAGATCTGGACCACGGCCAAGGCCATGATCGCCAGTGCCGTCACCTGTTTCGAGTCAAGAACACCGCTCATGACAAGCCAGAACGGGATGGCGGTGAGGACGACCGAAAGGCCAAAACCGATCAGATAGGAACGAAGCGAACCATGAGCGTGCCCATCATCTTCCGCGTGGCCGTGATCATCCGTGTGTGCTGGTGTCATCGCAACATTCCCATCAGATAAACAAAAGTGAAGACGCCGATCCAGATGACGTCAAGGAAGTGCCAGAACATGCTCAGACACATCAAGCGGCGCTTGTTTGCCTGGATAAGGCCATAGCGCTTGACTTGAACCATCAGGGTGACCAACCAGGTGAGACCGACGGTAACATGCAGTCCATGCGTTCCGACGAGTGTAAAGAACGATGACAGGAAGGCACTTCGCTGCGGCGTCGCACCCTCGTGGATCATGTGCGCGAACTCATAGAGCTCGATACCCAGAAATGCCAGACCGAAGAGGCCGGTCAAACCAAGCCAAGCCTGCGTTGCGCCGATCCGCCCCTTGTCCATGGTCAACATGGCAAAACCATAGGTGATGGACGAGAAGAGCAGCATCGACGTATTGACCGCCACGAGCGGCAGATCGAAAAGATCCTTGGGCGATGGACCGGCTGCATAATTGCCGCCAAGAACACCATAGGTTGCAAACAGCACGGCGAAGATGAGGCAGTCGCTCATCAGGTAAATCCAGAAGCCGAACATGGTGCTGCCGCCTTCGGCATGATCATGTTCGTCAACCACGTAGAACGTTGGAACCGTGCCGTTCTCGTGCACTGCAGATGCTGGTGAACTCATTGTGCTGCTCCTGCGAGGAGCGCTGTCCGCTCACCTTCCGTACGGACAACTTCTTCAGCCGGTATGTGAAAATCGCGCTTGTAGTTGAAAGTGTGCCCGATTGTTACGGCAAGCAGAGCGACGAAACTGAAAGCAGCCAGCCACCAGATGTACCAGATCATGGCAAAGCCGAAGATGATGCTTAAGACCGCAAGGATGATACCTGTGCCGGTATTGCTGGGCATGTGAATAGGTTTGAAACCGTCGACTGGACGTATGTAACCGCGTCTCTTCATGTCGTGCCATGCATCGAGGTCATGTACGACAGGCGTGAACGCGAAGTTATAGGCCGGCGGCGGGGATGATGTCGACCATTCCAGTGTACGGCCATCCCAGGGATCGCCCGTCAGATCGGCGAGTTTGTCGCGATTGCGTATGCTGACATAGATCTGGATGAGGAAGGATAGAATACCGATGGCGATCAAGACCGCTCCGAAAGCCGCAATTACAAACCAGATTTGCAGCGACGGATCATTGAACACACGCAAGCGCCGGGTCACGCCCATCAGGCCGAGCACATAGAGCGGCATGAAGGCGAAGTAGAAACCAATGACCCAGAACCAGAACGACATCTTGCCCCAGAATGGATCCAGCTTGAAACCGAACGCCTTGGGGAACCAGTAACTGATACCGGCAAAGAGGCCGAACAACACGCCGCCGATGATGACGTTGTGGAAATGTGCCACGAGGAACAGGCTGTTGTGCAGGACGAAGTCCGCCGGGGGAACGGCAAGCAACACACCCGTCATGCCGCCGATAACGAAGGTGAGCATGAAGGCAATCGTCCACATCATCGGCAATTCAAACCGGATGCGTCCGCGATACATGGTGAAGAGCCAGTTGAATATCTTGGCCCCGGTCGGGATCGATATGATCATCGTCGTGATGCCGAAGAACGAGTTCACGCTTGCGCCGGAACCCATGGTGAAGAAGTGGTGCAGCCAGACGAGATAGGCAAGAATGGTGATAACGACCGTGGCATAGACCATGGAGGTGTAGCCGAACAGGCGTTTGCCGGAGAATGTGGAGGTGACTTCGGAAAAGATGCCGAAAGCTGGCAGAATGAGGATGTAGACCTCCGGATGGCCCCAGATCCAGATGAGGTTCACATACATCATCGGATTGCCACCAAAATCATTGGTGAAGAAGTTGGTGCCGACGTAGCGGTCAAGGCTGAGAAGGGCGAGAACGGCGGTCAATACAGGGAACGCGGCCACGATCAGCACGTTGGTGCAAAGGGCTGTCCAGGTAAAGACCGGCAGCTTCATCATGGTCATGCCAGGTGCACGCATCTTGACGATGGTTGCCACCAGATTGACGCCGGACAATAACGTACCGATACCCGCGATCTGCAACGCCCAAATGTAATAGTCCACCCCGACATCAGGACTGTATCCGATATTGGAAAGTGGCGGATAAGCCAGCCAGCCGGTCTTGGCAAATTCTCCGACAAACAGGGACATCATGACAAGGATTGCGCCGGCTGTTGTCATCCAGAAACTGAAGTTGTTCAGGAACGGGAAGGACACATCGCGCGCGCCGATCTGCAGCGGAACGACAAAGTTCATCAGACCGGTGACCAGGGGCATGGCGACGAAGAAGATCATGATCACGCCATGGGCGGTGAACACCTGGTCATAATGGTGGGCTGGCAGATAACCCTCCGATCCTCCAAAAGCGATCGCCTGCTGCAGACGCATCATGATAGCGTCAGAAAAGCCGCGCAGCAGCATCACGATACCGAGGATCATATACATGATGCCGATGCGCTTGTGATCGATGCTGGTGAACCATTCACGCCAGAGATAACCCCAGAGGCGGTAATAAGTCAGAATTCCCACCAGCGCCAAACCGCCAAGGGCAACCATGGCAAATGTGCCGACCAGGATCGGTTCGTGATAGGGGAAGGATTCCAGGGTCAGTCGGCCGAAGACCGCTTTGAGAAGATCGGGATTATCAAACATATCGGACTCAATCCGTTCAGGAATTCGATGGACGGCGTTGTACGCCGAACAGTGGGGCAGATGGGCGCGGCAGTCCGGCTCCGAGTATTGGTGACGTATCGCGCGGCGACAGCAGCGGCTGTCCGCTTGCACGCATTCTTTCTTCTTCTTCCGTCGTGCATATCCGAGCGACGTAGGTTGCCGGCGGAGCAAAAATGGCACCGCGCCGTGTATATTTGTCATACTCAAGCGGGTGGACATTGTTGATGCCGGCAAGTCCGAGCCCGCCTTTGGCATCGATCGAGCTCATCTCGTCCATGCACATTTTGCCAAGCTCGACGCAGCGATTGAGCACGGCGGTGAAGAGCTGCGTTTCGACGCTGCCATAACGGCGCGCAGGCTCGTTTTCACTGGGTCGCTCAAGTTCAAGATAGGCATTGCGATCCAGCTTATCGCCCTGCGACTTCACATCGGTCATCCACTTGTCAAAGTCGGCGTCAGACAGACCAAGGAAGGCAAATTTCATACCCGAGAAACCCGCACCGCTGTAGTTTGCCGAAAACCCTTCAAAGGTGCCGGGATGATTGATCACGGCGCTGAGTTTCGTCTGCATGCCCGGCATGGTGTAGATCTGCCCTGCAAGAGCCGGAATGTAGAACGAGTTCATGACCGCCGATGATGTCAGGCGAAAATCAATTGGCCTGTCGACCGGAGCAGCCAGTTCATTGACGGTGGCGACACCATATTCCGGGTAGATGAACAGCCATTTCCAGTCGAGCGCGACGACTTCGACCTGCAGAGGCTTGATCTGTTTGTCGACGAGTTTGCCGGGCGCGATGCGATCCAGCGGGCGATAGGGATCGAGCAAGTGTGTGCCCATCCATGTCAGCGCACCAAGACAGATGATAATGAGCAAGGGGGCGGCCCAGATGATCAGCTCAAGTTGCGTCGAGTGATCCCAGTCGGGCTCGTAGCGGGCTTCGGTATTGGACTGACGGTAACGCCATGCAAAAAATACCGTCAGCATCATGACGGGCACAATAATGATCAACATCAGAATGGTCGAGATGACGATAAGGTCCCGCTGCTGTGCAGCCACGTCGCCAGACGGGCTCATGACGACAGCATTACATGCGGTCAGCATGGTAAGAAACGGAAGTATGGCGACGGCAAGAAAACGTTTCAAGGTCGTTCCTGTCATGATAACGGCGCTAATTTACGCCATCCGTAGCGGCACCCCATTCAAAGTGACATTGGACAATTTGCCCAATCCTTCCCTAATGTGTCACAATGATAAAGGAGATGCTAGCATAAGCCGTGAATGCGGCTTGACGAAAGCAGCTGCGAATTCAGGATTGAGGAGCGCAACGGAATATGAGCGCAGAAATAGGGGTGCCCTCATCGACGCCGCACGGACGTGACGTGAAAGGCCTGCATGGTCATGAAGACGTCAACGTGGGCGAAATCGCCATTGGTGTTATCATCGGGCGTACGTCAGAGTTCTTCGACTTTTTCGTTTATGCCATCGCGTCCGTACTGGTCTTCCCGAAGCTCGTCTTTCCCTATGTGGATCCGCTGACCGGCACGCTCTATTCCTTTGCGATTTTCGCGCTGGCATTCATCGCGCGTCCGCTGGGTACCGTGATTTTCATGGCTATCGACCGCACCTACGGTCGTGGTGTAAAGCTCACTATCACCCTGTTTCTGCTGGGAAGTTCGACCGTAGCGATCGCCTTTTTGCCAGGGTATGAGCAGGTGGGATGGGTATCTGCACTGCTGCTCGCGCTCTTCCGTCTTGGTCAGGGATTGGCTCTGGGCGGCGAATGGGACGGGCTAGCGGCACTTCTCGCGCTGAATGCACCGGAACGCCGCCGTGGCTGGTACGCCATGATTCCGCAACTTGGCGCTCCGCTCGGATTGATGGTTGCTGCCAGCCTGTTTGCATTTTTTGTTTCTCACCTTTCCGCACAGGATTTCCTGGAGTGGGGCTGGCGCTATCCATTTTTCGTTGCCTTTGCAATCAACGTGGTGGCGCTTTTTGCCCGTCTGCGTATGGTTGTAACCGAGCAATATTCCGAACTCTTTCAACGCAGGGAATTGCAGCCGACGACTGTCAGCGACACATTACGGGCAGAAGGACGCCATGTCGTTATCGGTGCCTTTGCCCCTTTGGCCAGCTTTGCCCTCTTCCATATGGTTACGGTGTTTCCCTTGTCGTGGGTCTTTCTCTTCACAGACCAAGGACCTGCCCGCTTCCTCATGATCGAGACAATTGGCGCGGCAGTGGGTGTCGTGGCGATTTTCGCTTCCGGAAATATAGCTGATCGCGTCGGGCGAAGCCGTTTGCTTATAGCCACGGCCATAGCAATTGCGGTGTTCAGCGGATTTGCACCTCAGTTGCTCGATGGTGGCGATGTCGGCGAAATACTCTTCATGGTTTTCGGTTTCCTGCTTCTCGGCTTGTCGTTCGGCCAGTCATCCGGCTCCGTCGCGTCGAATTTTTCCAGAAGATACCGTTATACCGGGTCTGCACTGACAACCGATCTTGCGTGGCTGTTTGGCGCCGGGTTTGCCCCACTCGTCGCTTTGATCCTCTCGAGTCGCTTTGGGCTTATTGCAAGCGGAGGCTATCTTCTGTCCGGAGCAGCATGCACGCTCATTGCGCTGGCCATAAACCGCCAGATTGACGGGCGTGACAAATAGCAACCGATCTGCCGGGTTTGACCGGCAGATTAGAAGAGCTTCAGCGGGTGGGTTGTGTAGAATATGAATGCCGAGCGGGCAAACTGGCGGATGTGCCAGAGGCCCTTGCTGGCAGCATTACCACCTTCATGTACGATCTTGACTGCCGGTACATAGGCAATGCGGGCTATTTTGCCGGCTCGCAGGGATATATCAAAATCTTCGAAATAGAGCAGGTAGCGCGGATCAAAACCACCCAATTGTCTGTAAACGTCACCGCGGAAGAACATGAAACATCCGCTGACAATAGGGGGATCCCAGAAAGGGGTATCAGCAATCTGATCGTGCATTTCGTACCGGTCAAGGCGCTGGCGAAACAGAGCCTTGATGCTCCTTGGCGCAAAGCCACGGAGAAGCAGGTCGAAGATTGCGGGATATCGCTTGCAAAGATACTGGGTACTCCCGTCCGGATTGAACGCTCTTGGTGTGATCAGCCCGGTGGACGGAGTGTCGGTCATGAATGCCAATGCCTGTTTCAGGGCATCCGGCTCCATTTCCACGTCAGGATTGAGGACAAGGTGGAATTTCCCCGCCATACCCAAGACCATATTGTTGGCTGCTCCAAAACCGACATTGCCATGCCCCGCAATGACCTGAAGCGGCAGGTCCGGCAATAGCTCTTTCAACCCGTCGTCTGAGGGCTCCGGTGAATTGTCGATAATATAGAGCTTGGCGCGAAGGGGAGTTACCTCGTTAACGGCCCTTTGAAGACTTTGGAGCGTCTTGGCGAGCATGGTTCGATCAGGCTTAAAAATTACAATGCCGATTGTAAGCTCGTAATCCGGATGAGCGTCAGGCGCTTTCTGTTCAATCATTGTCGGATTTCTTTCCCATCCGTCCCAGCAAGCCGTGAAATATACCCGTTGTCATCATCCGGGCGTGCTCAAGTCTAGGTGTGGTAAAAAAGCTGTAGAACACGAATTTCCGCACGAGGCGTATCGCATCGACGACCTTCCAGTTGGCACGGGGCCAGGATTGCCGATAAAGCCATACCGCATTTCTGAAATGGTAATAGTGCCGTAGTGGGCTATGGACGGGAATGTACCGTCCACGAAACTTTACTGGTTTGTCGCCGAGATCGTGCTGCATTTCAGCAGCACAAACGCCAAAAGAGCGATAGCCCTTGTGTTGCGCCCGTAAACCCCACTCGATATCCACATAATCGATAAACAGTTCCTCCTTCATTCCGCCAACGTCTTCGATTGTTGTCATGGGAATAAGAGAACCCGAGGCGATCAGATAGTCGACGTCGACAACCGAGTCGGCTGAAGCACAGGTTTGACGCTGGAGGCGAAACCCTTCAATTTTTATAAATGGGGGAGGGTTGTTCTGGCGCGAATCTTCATAGCGGGGCCCGACACATGCAAGTTTGATCCCCCTAGCGATCTGGGCCCTTGCGGCAGCGAGCAATGTAGTCGCCATATTAGGCGCCGGTACACTGTCCTGGTCAAGCAGCAGGATGAAATCCGAACCGTTTTCGCCTGCCCGGTCAATTCCCACATTCTGCGCTTTTGCAATGCCATAGTTGGAGCCCAGCGCGACAAATTCAGTTTTTACATTTTGCTCTGCGAGCCACTGACCCACATTCGTTTTTGAGCCGTTGTCGACTATTATGACGTGGGAAACTTGAGGACCTATCGCAGTTAAAAGCTTCCCGAGGCCGGTTACATCCGGATTGTAGGTCACGATAATCGCGCTGACTTCAGATTGCTGTTCGGTTTGCATTCAGGGGTCCGTCTTGCCTGGCATTAAGTGTATAGTTATCAACCGGAATTATGATGTAAAATCATTAAGTTGCTTGAGGTTATGTATTCTGGTTGCATCGCTTTTCTAGTGCGTTTTGGTTGACTTGTCTTTCTGTTCTCGCCAAATGTCTGGCACAATGATAGATGAACCGCATTTCGCCATTTTTAAGTGAAATCAACGGCGGCTACTTAAAACATCATATCGCTACTCGACTTTTAGCATTGACATAAGGAAGTG
>NZ_JACGXN010000002.1 GCF_014138285.1 Phyllobacterium myrsinacearum | reverse complement strand
CCAAGGGCGAACTCATCACCAGCGCCAATGCCGCACCCATCCCCGGCTCCAAGATCGTCGAACTCAGACAAAGACAGGACAAACTCGTTTATGGCGGGTGATGTCCAGCAACCAGAATTCAGGGCAACCAGCCAAGGAGTGCCAATCATGGCTCCCGCCACCAACGCCAAATTCAAGGACGATGGCAGCAATCTTCCTTTCGCGTTCCGGCATTATTCTCCGGAGCAGCTGAAGGAAGCCCTGCGCAAGATGTATCTCATCCGCCGCTTCGAAGAGGGCGCGGAAGAATCCTACACGCGCGGGCTCATCCACGGCACGATGCACCTTTCCATAGGACAGGAAGCAAGCGCCGTCGGCATATCCCTGCCGCTGCACGAAGACGACATGATCACCTCCACCCATCGTGGCCATGGCCATTGCATCGCCAAGGGCGCGGAAGTGTCAAAAATGTTTGCCGAGTTCTTCGGCAAGGAAACCGGCTATTGCAAGGGCCGGGGCGGTTCCATGCATATCGCCGACGTGTCCAAGGGCAATCTTGGTGCGAACGGCATTGTCGGCGGGGGCATTCCGATTGCCGTTGGCGCCGCGCTGTCCGCCAAGAAACAGAAGAACGGCAAGGTGGTCATCTCCTATTTCGGCGATGGTGCCAATAATGAGGGTGCCTTCCACGAGGCGCTGAATATTGCCGCGATCTGGAAACTGCCGGTGGTTTTCGTCTGCGAGAACAATGGCTATGGCATGTCGACCTCGACCAAGCGATCAACAGCCGTAGCGAATGTGGCGGATCGCGCCGCCGGTTATAACATGCCCGGTGTGATCGTCGACGGCAACAATCTGTCTGATGTAGCAGAGGCTTCCAACGAGGCGGTCGAGCGGGCACGGCGCGGCGAAGGTCCCACGCTGATCGAGTGCAAGACCTACCGTCATCGCGGCCATTCCAAGAGCGATCGGAACCGCTATCGGACCAAGGAAGAAATCGAAGACTGGATCGCCAATCGCGATCCCATTGATCTCTTCGAGACGCAGCTGAAGGAATTCGGCTTCGTCACCGATGGGGATATCGAGGCAATCCGCGCGGATGTGGAGAAGGAGATCGCGGCGGCGATCGAATTTGCCAAGAACAGCCCATCCCCTGATCTGAACAATCTCACACGCGACGTGTACACGGACTGAAAGACTTCCAGATGAACGAGACAATTCGCGAGCTGAGCTATTCGCAGGCTATCCAGGAAGCTATGGCCCTTGCCATGGAGGCCGATGACCGGGTGTTCCTCATGGGTGAGGATATCGGTGTTTACGGCGGTGCCTTTCAGGTCACCGGCGATCTCGTGCACCGTTTTGGCGAAGACCGGGTCATGGATACGCCGATTTCCGAACTTGGCGGTGCAGGCGTTGCCGTTGGTGCGGCGTTGACCGGCATGCGGCCGATCTTCGAGTTCCAGTTCTCTGATTTTGCGGCGCTGGCCATGGAGCAGATCGTCAATCAGGCGGCGAAAATCCGTTATATGCTGGGCGGCGCTGTTTCTGTGCCGCTGGTCATGCGCTTTCCAGCCGGTTCCGGCACGGGTGCGGCAGCCCAGCACAGCCAGAGCCTTGAAGCATGGCTCGGCCATGTGCCCGGCCTGAAGGTCATCCAGCCGTCCACACCCTACGATGCCAAGGGCATGTTGCTTGCGGCCATTGAAGATCCGGACCCGGTGATGATCTTCGAGCACAAGCTGCTCTACAAGATGAAGGGACCGGTGCCCGAGGGCTACTATACCGTGCCGATCGGCAAGGCGGCCGTCGTGCGCGAAGGCACGGACCTCACCATCGTTGCCTCCGCGATCATGGTACACAAGGCGCTGGAAGCGGCGAAGGAGCTGGAAAAGGAAGGGATCAACGTCGAAGTCGTTGACCTGAGAACGGTCCGGCCGATGGACAAGGATACGATCATTGCCAGCGTCAAGAAGACGTCGAAGCTGATGTGCGTCTATGAGGGCGTGAAGACCCTCGGCGTCGGCGCGGAAGTCAGCGCCATGATTGCCGAAAGCGAGGCATTCGATTATCTCGACGCGCCGATTGTGCGTCTTGGCGGCGCGGAGACACCTATTCCTTACAATCCGGAGCTGGAAAAAGCCACCGTTCCGCAGGTGCCGGGCATTCTCGCCAGCGCCCGTGATCTTGTGAAGGGGGTACGTTAGCTCATGCCTACCGAAGTCATCCTGCCCAAGGTCGACATGGATATGGAGACCGGCCAGATTTCGCGCTGGTACGCCAAGGAGGGCGACAGCGTTTCGAAGGGTCAACTGCTGTTCGAGATCGAGACTGACAAGGCCGCCATGGAAGTGGACGCACCAGCCTCCGGCGTGCTGCGTGATGTCAAGGCCGCGGAAGGGACAGTCGTGCCTGTGGGCCAGTGCGTTGCGTGGATTTATGCCGAGGGCGAAGACTATGTTGCCGCGGCAAGTAAGCCGGATGTGGCCGAGCCTGCCGTTTCCCGCAAGGCTGTTGAACCTGCCGCCTTAGTGCCAGCAAAAGTTGTCACTGAAAGCCTGCAGGTTGCACCGGCAACCCAATCGGAGGGTGTGCGTGCAACCCCATTGGCGCGGCGGATCGCCAGGGAGAGCGGGATCGATCTGGCATCCGTTGCGGGTTCAGGCCCAAAGGGGCGGATTCAACGCAAAGACGTTGAAGCCAGCGCCCGGCCAGCGGATGCCAAGCCTGCTGTTGTCATTCCCGTTGCTGCAAAGACCGGTGATGCGCCGCTTCATACGGTCTGGCTGCGACAGGGCAATGATCCAGCTCGGGTCCCTTTCGTGCTGATCCACGGTTTCGGCTCCGACCTCAACAGCTGGCGACCCATGCTGGCGGGGACAACACTCGACAATCCGATCCTCGCCATTGACTTGCCGGGCCATGGCGAATCATCGCGGGAAATTCCCGCGGATATCGATTCCATCGCAGCGCTGGTCGAACAGACGATTGCAACCCATCATGCAGGACCGGTTGTGGTGGCGGCGCATTCGTTCGGAGCGGCGGTTGCGGCCAAGGTTGCGGCACGCGGCAACCTTGATATCCGTGCCCTGACGCTGATCGCGCCAGCCGGTCTCGGCCCTGAAATCAACGGAGCATTCCTGCAAGGCTTTGTCCGGGCAAGATCAGAGCCAAGCCTTCTCGCATGGATGAAACTGCTGGTTCAGGACGAGAGCCTTCTGACCAAATCCTTCGTCAAGGCAACGCTTGCCCAGTCGCAGGATGAGGGATTGCGCGGTGCCCAGCAGCTGGTGGCTGACCGCTTCTTTGCCGATGGAACGCAGGTCTTCGATATCCGCAGAAATCTTGCCGGACTGATCATACCGGTCCGGGTGATATTTGGCGCGGCCGATCGGATCATTCCCGCCGCCCATGCCTCGGGCTTGCCGGGCGACATCGCTGTGCACGTCTTCGCTGGTACGGGGCACATGCCGCAGCTGGAACAGCGGGAAAAGGTGGTGCGGATATTGCGCGAAATCAGCCGGTCGGTGCAGTAGAGCCTGTCAAACGACTGCCACCTTTTGACGTGATCAGGGCACGCTGGATGGCGCTGCGGGCGGATGCCAGATTGGGCATGACCCAGTTTGGTTCCGCACCAAGGAACTTGTCGAGAAAGGCGATGGCATAGCCGGGCATTTCATTGACATTTTCCTTGTAGGACCACCAGGTTCGCAGGTCATTGGCGCAACTGGCAATCTGCGGTGCCACACCGAATTCCTGCTCGTAGATGGCGGCAATCGTGCCGACACAGAAGTTGGTATAGAGAAAACCTTCGGGCCAGAAGGCGATAATATCGGCCATTTCGGTCGCGTTGGCATTGGTCTGGGGCGTATGGCCCTGAACCTTGGCAGGCGCTTCGGTAATGAGTTCCTTGAGCACCAGACCAGCGGCAAAGATGATGAAATCCTTCCGGTCAATCTTGGCAAAGGATTTCTGCTGCTCGACAGTCTCGATCCAGTTCAGAAAGGCGGCGGTCAGCTTGGTTTCGTCGATGGTGAAACGATAGCCATAGTGCTCGGCGATGAGCACGACATTCTTGCGAAAGGCCATGCGGAACCAGCGTAGCCGCCGCAGGCGGTGGCGCAGATCGGGCATACTCACCAGTTCATCGCGAAACAGAAAATCCATGCCGTATCTCTCCAGGGGCAGGCCCCGATCCTGACCCCAATCCATCTGACCAATGTCTTACGCTTCAATGCGAAGGAAGCCAAGTTTTCAATGATACAGGAAATCATACATATTGACATTGTAAAAAACAAATGTTCTATATTTTTCCGTCCCGGCATAGCATATGTATATGGCTGGACAATGGGAGGTTGAAGACATGGCGATGTGGCAATGGGGACTGCTTGCCCTTGGAATCCTTTGGGCTTTGCAGTCACTGGGTGTCTGGTATCAGATGCGCCACTATGGCGATGTCATGAAGGGCATCACGTCGAAATATAATGATGGATATGTTGGAGCAGGCAATGTGCGCGGACGTTTCGGCAAAGGTGTTATTGCCCTCGTGGTGGTGACGCCGGATCTTGTCGTGCAACGGTTTCTTGTCATGCGCGGCAGGTCGGTATTTGCAAAATTTGCACGCCGCTCCGAGTTCGAGGGAATTACGCTGAACGCATTGCGCGCTGATCCGCTTATCTCGGGCGTGGAAGATCCGGCCCTGGCCAAGGCGGCGGAGCGCGCGATCGAACAGATCGACCGTGCCAGAGCCGAGCCGAAGCGGCAAGGTCTGGCGGGAATCAAGACAGTCAACGCTTAGGGCCAAGACCCGGGGGTGGCCGTACCCAAGCAAATGGCCAAAAAGGAGGAGGGAACATGTCAATTCTAACAATGTTGGCGCAGCATGCCGACGTCACCATGCACCATCTGTCGGTGGCAGGGTCGATGGTTTCGGACGCTGCGCTGCACGGTAAACAGGCCATCCATCACGCGGGCAATGATCTCGTGGTTCTGGCCCAGTCCGGCGGCGGTGATATTTCCGTCGAGGAATTCAAGCAGAAACTGCAGAACGTCCAGCAGGAGGAGCAGCTCGGCTGGCTCACCAGCATAGGCAAGTATTTTATCGGTATTTTCCAGAAGGGCGGCGAAGTCTTTGCCGGTTTCGTCACCGGCATTATCCCGACACTGGTCGTGCTGATGACGGCATTCTATGCATTGACCGAGCTTGTCGGCGAAGAACGCGTCCATGGCATTGCCCGTGGCGCCGGGCGCATCGCCCTGACCCGTTATACGGTGCTGCCGCTCCTCTCCGTGTTCTTCCTGACCAATCCGATGGCGTACACCTTCGGGTCGTTCCTCGAAGAAAAGCACAAGCCGGCATTCTACGATGCGGCGGTTTCCTATGTGCATCCGCCACTTGGCCTGTTCCCGCACATCAATCCCGGCGAGTATTTCGTCTGGGGCGGCATTCTCGTGGCGCTGCTCGAACTGGAGAAGAAGGGCGTTGTTCCCGCCGGTTATCACATCAGAGTGGCGATCTGGTACGCCATTGTTGGTCTCGTGGTCATCCTCCTCAAAGGCATGCTGACTGAACGCATCACCGCCATCATGGCGAAGCGTCAGGGCGTCGAGCTTTAAGACAGGAGTGGGGAGAAAAACAATGTCAAAGACCTATAAGCCAGTCAAAATTTCCAGAGGCTCCAATGGTTGGGGCGGCCCGCTCACGATCCAGTTGACGCCGCAGCGCAACAAGGTTGTTTCCGTCACGGGTGGCGGTATTCATCCGGTCGCCCGCCGTATCGCCGAACTCACCGGCGGTGAGGCCGTCGACGGTTTCAAAGCACCGCCTGTCGAAGGCGAAATGGGGGTTGTCGTCGTCGATTGCGGTGGAACGGCACGCTGCGGCGTCTATCCGCGCAAGCGCATTCCAACCGTCAATCTGACGCCGGTTGGCCAGTCGGGCCCGCTTGCCCAGTTCATCACCGAAGACATCTATGTCTCGGGCGTCAAGGAAGCCAATATCGAACTGGCTGACGGATCGCAGGAAGCTACTGTTGCCGGCGGAACGTCAACGCCGACACCGGCAGAGATGGCCGCTGCCATGTCCAGCCGAACGGCTGCCGCATCGGACGCCGGTGAAGGCGGATTGATCGGGTTGATCAGCTCGGTTGGGCGTGTCATGGGCCGTGTCGTCGGCATTTTCTTCAATGCCGGTCGCCGGACGATCGATCAGGTCATCCGTAACGTTCTGCCCTTCATGGCCTTCGTGACCATGCTCATCGGCTTCATTCTCTATACGGGGATCGGTGATGTGCTGGCGCAGCCGATGGGCCCGCTTGCCAACAACATTGTCGGACTGCTGATTATTTCGGCCATTTGCGGCCTGCCGTTCCTGTCGCCCATTCTGGGACCCGGCGCGGTGATTGCGCAGGTGATCGGGGTGGCGATCATCGGTCCGCAGATCGCCAACGGTACGATTTCGCCGGCAATGGCCCTGCCTGCGCTGTTCGCCTATAATACCCAGGTTGGCTGCGACTTCGTGCCGGTTGGTCTGGCGCTGGGCGAGGCCAAGCCGAAAACAATCGAGATCGGTGTTCCGGCGGTTCTGATCAGCCGCCAGATCATGGGCCCGGTTTCAGTGCTGATCGCCTGGGTTGTCAGCCTGATCGTATTCTGATTATTCGAGAAACAAGAAGAGGTTCGCCATCATGTCAGTTCTTTTGAAAACACGGGTAACTGCCGTGGGTCCCGAGGTGGCGGACCTCGCAGAAGGAGGCGTTGTCATCCTGTTTGCCGATGGCGCGCCGCCGGAACTTGCCGAAGTTTCGATCCTGCATCTGGTAGACGGTGAGCCGTCGGAATCAACACCACCTGTCGGATCGGTGATCCGGATTGGTGATATCTCGGCCAAGATTACCGGTATCGGTGATTATGCGTGGCAAAAAGTCAGGGATATCGGCCATGTTGTCATCACATTCAACGGGTCCGATCATGTTGACCGCCCGGGTGAAATCTGTGCATCGGAAGTGGATACCGGCAAATTGGTTTCAACCCTCAAGGTGGGCGCGACGATAACCATCGGGTAGGGTCAGGACTGACAGGCCGAAACAGAACGAAATACCAAAGAGAGTAAAGCATGGAACGCTCGACGATTGTGCGGGTGCATGACGGATTGCATGCGCGGCCGGCCACCCGGTTTGTCAAACTCGCCAAGAGCTTTGAATCCGACATCGAGCTGGTAAAGGACGACAAGTCGGTCAGCGCGAAGAGTTCGGTCAAGCTGATGCTGCTTGGCGTCAAGGAAAACGAAGAAATAACCGTCCGCGCGACGGGTGCCGATGCTATTGAAGCCATCGAGGCCCTGATCGGTTATCTGGAAAACCCGCGCGCTGGAACAGAAGAAGAGAGCGCAGGACAGACCCCGAGGACCGATGACCGTAAAATCGCCGGCAAACGGACAGGCGAGCTTGCGTCGCATGGCAAGTTGCGCGGCGTTGCGGCGAGCGAAGGCGTGGCGATCGGTCCGGTCTACGGGTTTTTTCCCGCTGAAATCAAGCATGAGAACCGTCCGCTTGCAGCCAACGAGATCGCCGATGAGGTCCTGCGGCTGAAACAGGCGATTACAACCGTACAGAGGCGCATGGATGCATCTCTGGCTGAAACCGGCCTGGCGGACAGCGATCGCGGTATTGTCGCTGCGCTGAAGGACATCGCCAATGACGACGAACTGACGGGCGGCGCAATTGCCATCGTCGAAGGCGGCGTTGATGCGGTGTCGGCGGTGATCGGGGCTACATCAAAAATCGCGTCGGACTTCGCCACGATGGATGATCCCTATCTCAATGCGCGCGCTGACGACGTAAACGCGGTCGGCCGTCAGATATGCCTGGCGCTGCTCGGGCAGGAAGACGTCAATCTCGACGCTGTGGCAGAGGGTTCGATCCTCGTTGCGGACGATATCGGTGCCTGGGATCTGGCGCGCGCGCCCTTGAAGCGTATTGCCGGGGTGATCTGCGGCCATGGCGGTGCGACATCGCATGTGGCAATTATCGCCCGCGCCCATGGCATTCCCGCCGTGCTCGGTCTTGGCCGCCCGGTTCTTGATCTGAAGAATGCGAAAACCGTTGCGCTTGACGGGGACAGCGGAGAGGTTTTTGCCAATCCCGATGCTGTGGTGTCGAGCCATTTTCAGGCGGAGATCGTCAAAGCGGAGGCGGAGAAGCGCGCGCTGACGGCCTACAAGGATATTACGCCGAAGCGTGCCGACGGTACGGTCATCGAGATTGCCGCCAATATCGGCTCGCTTGAGGAAATAGATGCGGCAAAGGACGCTGGCGCCATGGGTGTTGGTCTGTTCCGCACTGAACTCCTTTTCATGCGTCATATCCATCTGCCATCGGAAGATTTGCAGGCAGAGACCTATTCCAGCCTCGCCAAGGCGTTTGCGCCTTTCCCCGTGATTGTTCGGACACTTGATATTGGCGGCGACAAGCCGATCGCAGGGGTCGAATTTCCCGATGAGGAAAATCCGTTCCTCGGCTGGCGCGGCATCCGTATGTGCCTTGACCGGCCGGATGTATTCAAGCCGCAATTGCGGGCACTTCTGCGCGCTGCCGTGCACGGCAACATCAAGGTGATGCTGCCGATGATCTCAGGTGTTGGCGAGGTTCAGGCAACGCGCATATTGATCGACGAATGCGCAAAAGAACTTGCGGCTGAGGGCAGGGCTTTCGCGCATTTCGATCTTGGTGTGATGATCGAGACACCGGCTGCAGTGCTTGTTGCTCCCGCTCTGGCGCGGGAAGTTGCTTTCTTTTCCATCGGCACCAATGATCTGACGCAGTACATCATGGCCGCCGACCGGCTCAACCCTGTCGTGGCCAAGCTGAACGACGTGACGCATCCGGCTGTCATGGCCGCCATCGAGCTGACGGCGAAGGCGGGTGCCGAAGCCGGAATCATGGTAGGCATGTGCGGCGAAGCAGCGGGTCGGCCTGATCTTATCCCGGCGTTCATTGCCATGGGCCTGACGGAACTCAGCATGAGTCCGTCATCCATCCAACGTGCAAAGAAATGCGTTTTGGATGGGTTTAAAACAGCTCAGGAAGTCGGGCTGTAAACAGAACGCGGCCTATTTTTTGGCCGATATTCTAAGGCAGTATGGGAATGAGGAATGCAAAGAGGCTGGACAGGTTATCTGTCCGGTCCTTGCCCTGTGTGGCTTCGGTCAATGTCGATTGGCGGGCCTTCAGCGCCAAAAGGGCGCTGTCCACCAGTTTCTCATCGCCGGCTTCTTCGTTGTCGCTGTAGCTGGCCAGGCCGATCGCAAGGGCGATTGCCGAAAAACACAGGAACTGTGTTGCCATTTCAGGGGCGCGCTCTCCCGGTACATGCGGCGGCAATGGCTGGCTCTGGTGGCTGGACTGCAGCTCGAATGTCAGTGTGGCGCAGGCCCTGGCAATATCCTTCAGGCTGTTTGTCCGGGTTGCTGCTTTTACCTGATCGGCATGCCGGCGAATCATGACGGCATGGGCTGAAGCAAAGGTCGCCTCATGAACAACCGTGTTTTCGGCGCCCAGCATGGTAAAAATACGTTTCGTCAGGTAATAAACATCGCGGCGGAACAGTGCCTCGCCTTTTGCCGTATCAGCGGGAAAATAAGCACTGAGGCTGCGTGCCTCGATCGTCGTTGAATGGGCCTTAGGGTCTTGAGAAACAAGCGAAATCGAGATTGTCTCGGCGACGGTGAGGGCTTTGTCAACGACGCGCGCGGCGTGACCCAGCAAAACTTCCGGTCCGTCATGGGTCGCGCTTTTGATCTTGTCACTGCGGCTGGCACGGATCATGTGCCTTACATCACGCAACCGGTCCTTGAGGCCGACGACAATCTCGTTTGAAATATCCCTGATCATGTGGCAGACCTCGACTTGCAAAGCGGATAATGCTTTGTATCTGCTTTTGGTGACTTGCTAAACAATATTCTGCCGGAGTGTACTGTGTGCATCGTTCTCTTGTCAGCACACAATTCTGGCACCGGCGGGAAACGGATACCAGCAATTAAGGGGATGAGAATTGACCGATCGACGCAAGCGGGTGAATAGCGCGACGAACAGTCCAAAAAAGGCCCCATTGGATATAGGGCAGCCTGACACGAAGATCAGCCGCATGCGTATGCGCGCTGCCTGGATGTATTATATTGAGCAGATGACGCAGAATGAGATTGCCGAAGTGCTCGGCGTTGGCCGCGTCACCATTGTGCGCATGCTGGCCGAGGCGCGCGCCCGCAACGAGGTCAAGATCGGCATTCAAGGCTATCTTTCTGATCTTATCGCGCTGGAACGGCAGGTCGAGCAGCAGTTCGGTCTCGACAAGGTGATCATTGCGCCCTTATCCCAGCCCGACAATGATCCGATTCCCGCCATCAGCGCTGCAACCGGCGACTATCTTTCCGGTGTCGTTGCCAACGGTATGCGCGTGGGCGTGGGCTGGGGCCGTACCCTGCTCAGCACGCTCTCCTATCTTGAGGCGAGGGCGCTGGATGATTTCACCGTCATCTCGCTGCTTGGTGGTATCAGCCAGCCGCGCCGTTTCAACCCGGCGGAGTTTGCCTGGCAGTTCGCGCAGCTGTTTCAGGGCAACGGTTATCTTATTCCCGCGCCTGCACTGGTGGACAGCGTCGAGACCAGAACGGCGCTCATTGAGCGCTGCGGTCTGAAAAGCGTGTTCGAGATGGCGGAAGATCTCGACCTCGTGCTGCTGAGCGTCGGTGCGATTGAAACGGCCTCCAGCACGCCGTACCGCATCGGCTTCCTCAACGAAGAGCACCAGTCTTCCCTGGCGGAACGCGGCGCGGTCGGCGATCTTCTGTTCCATTTCTACGACAAGCAGGGGCGTCTTGTTGACCATCCGATTCACGATCTCGTCATGTCGGTGGGCATCGAAACCTTGCAGAAGGTGCCGGTACGCGTGCTGACTTCAGGCGGCAAGGAAAAGATCAACGCCCTGCTTGGCGCGATGAAGCTGATCCGCCCGACGGTTTTCATCACTGATGAGGAAAGCGCCCGTCAATTGCTTGTTCTGGCCGAAAAAGAAGAAGGCTGAATTATTCCTGACATGAAAGCTGAGGCGGGCCGGTCTGCGGATCATTTCGTCAACCGGTCGCGGCTCTCCTGTCCAAGCTTATGAAAATCCACACGAGTTGTGGATTTTTGTCCCGAAATCGGTCTATGAGACGATGAGATCAAATCGGGCATTGCATTCGTGATTTTTCCCGCTATTGATCGCGGGGAAGACGGGCAGGAGCCAATTGGTTTTCTGCTTGCAGGTGGGGCCTGTAGCTCAATTGGTTAGAGCCGGCGGCTCATAACCGCTTGGTTGGGGGTTCGAGTCCCTCCGGGCCCACCATTCTCTTTTATGCAGCCAAGCTCGATACCCATTGATTTTGCGCAATTGGTCATGTGACCTCCGCGACTTCGCAGAGATGGGATTCCCCTGGAGTGCAACGGTATGCTTTCCCCGGCGCGACGCGTTGCATCCGAGATTTCGGGCATCGTGACTTCCGTTGGCAAAAGTGATGTTTTCCGCCCAGGTGACGAAGACAGAATGCAGCCTCACGCTGATCCAACTCTTTATACGCGCGGCGTCCGTTGAGTTTGACAGTTCCAGTCGAACCCGGCTGCCCGGCAACGCTCATCAGAACCGCGCCACACTTGTTACTCCCTGCATTCGAATTTTCGTGACAAAGTTATCCCAGGCCCAAGAGCGAGTGATGAGCAGCGGGTGGAGTCCCGCTGAGCCGCCAGACGCGGGAACTTACAGAAATGAGGAGGTTTCAAAAGCTATGACTACGTCAGCCGAAAATGCAGGAAACAGTGGACAGTCTGCCATGCAAACACCAGAGATCGTGTCGCCGAAGGCATGGGAAGCGGCCCGTGAAGCGCTTCTGGTCAAGGAAAAAGCCCAGACCCGTGCCCGTGATGCCCTTGCTGCCGAACGACGCCGGATGCCTTGGATGGCGGTGACGAAGCAGTATGTGTTTGAGGGCCCCGAGGGCAAGTCAAACCTGATTGACCTTTTCGACGGTCGTCGTCAGTTGATAGTCTACCGCGCCTTCTTCGAACCGGGAGTGCACGGGTGGCCTGATCATGGTTGCCGGGGGTGCTCCATGGTGGCCGATCAGGTTGCTCACCTCTCCCATCTCAACGCCCGTGACACCTCGCTCGTGTTTCTCTCACGTGCACCGCAAGCGGATATCGCCCGGCTGAAAGCCCGGATGGGCTGGGATATCCCATGGTTCACGCTTACTGATCGTTTCGACTCCGACTTTGGCGTGGACGAGTGGCATGGCACGAACGTGTTTTACCACGACGGCGCCAATGTGTTCCGTACCTACTTCATCAACAATCGCGGCGACGAGCAGATGGGGAGCACATGGAACTATCTCGACATCACGCCGCTGGGTCGGCAGGAGGTATGGGAGGATTCACCCAAGGGCTATCCCCAGACGCCGACTTACAAATGGTGGAACTGGAATGACAGCTATGTGGCAGGCGCGGTACCCGACAAGAAGTGGGTTGAAGTATCGGACGCCGGGGAGGCAGCATTCCGGAATCAAGACACCGAGAGAAAATGATCCACCCATGTCGGTTGCAAATCACCTGTAAAGGCAAGGCGTGATTTGCAGCCGTCGGCCGAGCGAGGAACTGCGCAACCAGACGGCGGCGACGGTTGGTGCCGGGCCAGCGGCCAGGAGTACAGGGGCCAAGAGAGGTCCATCACCTGCGCACAGATTTTATGAACCGGAACACAACCACGGACACGGAAACGAGATAGAGAAACCCGCCTGTGAACATGATCCCGTATATGCCTGCGTATAATTCGCGGTCGTGTTCATAAAAATCGGGGTGCAACTTATCCGAGAACAGAACTGGCGCGATCAAATAGCCAATGAGGTATCCCAGAAACACACATACGGGGACCAGAACGATCAGCCAGAATATCAGAATGCCGATTCTCTTGGCCATAGTGCACCTCGGTCAAAACCCGGCCAAGCTGCTCTTGGAAAACCGGTCAGAATTTTCCTCACACTCGTGCCATTTCTTGAAGGCATTCGCTTCCTGCTTTTTGCCGTAGCACCAGCCTCTTTCGTTCAAAGCCACGCCATAGACTGTCATCGACATGCAGGCTACGGTTACGTGAACATCGCGGCTTGGGTTGCGCAGGCAAACATCGCCGGCTTTGTCGTAAAGCTTCATCAGCTGATCGTTGGTTTCAGTTGCGTCTGCGAAACGTTTTTCTGCACTGAACGCCTGCTGCGCCAACATTGCCGGCAGAATTGCCATCGAGAGAACTGCTGGAATGACCCGCATTGATCGCCTCCTTTTGACGTGTTTTCATGTTTGTGAGCAAATGTGGCGATAGAATGCCGACAAAGAAATTCAGGACTGCGCCAGCATAATTGTAGATAGGCAGCTATTGCGAGGAAGGTTTGGTTCTGCAGGCGCTGCGTTCATTTGATTGTTTTTTGTGTCAAGGACCATTCGCCGTCCGGCCTGCTCGACGATACCCGCTCTCTCGACTGATGAAGTATCAGCTTGTAGTCCTGACGAAATGGGGCGGCCAGTTGAGATTCCAAACTGGTCAAAACATTCTGCAAGGTGGCCAACTCACTCGAATGTTCAAAGCTCTTATCGGCTGGCGGTGCTCTATTGTCGTTGATCCAGCGAGACAGAAGCTCAAACAGCACGATGGCTTCATCGCTATTCAGGCTGACCGAGATTTCATTGGGCTCTTTATAAAACTCGGTCATTCGAAAACGATTCCATTCCTGCAGTCCTGTTTCAATTCCATACGATCAGAGTGACGGAGACTTTCTCTTCCAGTCGGTATATTCTGGAGGTGGCTGGCAATCACTCATAGTGAGGCGATTTTGTCCGTGAGCGCTACCCAGCCGCCCGGCTCCATAATGATGGCCAGGACGTCATAGTGACCGTAAACCGCCAGTGCCGATCTTCGCGTGAAAAGTTCATTGACAATTTTGGTCGCATTGCCCGCCTCTTTATCGAAGTAAAAATTTTGCCGTGCCCTTTTTACAGTCGCTTCAAAGTCGGCTGTCGGCTTTCGGTTTTCTGGCGGCGAATGCTCGTCCAATGCCTGCCTGGCGGCCGCCAATCCCATCCCGGTCAGGCGTGGCGGGCGTGCAGCATTGGTCAGCGTCTCATTGGCCGCTTTGAGACCCATTCCCGTCAGACGGGGTGGCCTTGGATGGGCGAGATAATCCTCTCGGGCAAAGTAATCTTCTGTCAGTCCGTGCATCCGGCAATACGAACGAAACTGTTCCTTATAGGCGAGCCAGTGAAGCGTCATGGCGAGCCTCGCGCAGCTCGTCGCGTGATAGGCTTTGTCAAAGGTCTTTACTGCTGATGTTGTCGCGTTAATTCCACCTGTCAGACCCGCCGTAACGATCTGGCCCAGCACGGGTATGGAGCTGGTTGCAAGTTTGGCTCCCTCGATCCCGGCTTTATGCGCTTTCAGTTTGATGACCTGACTGATTAGTGTGGAAATTCCCGCACTTTCCTGTTCGGCGGTCTGTTGCGTATGCGGTCTTGTCGTTTCGAGAGACGCGATTTCCTTCGCCAGCATTTTCAGTTTTGTCAAATGCACGGATGTCGAGCCAACCGTGTTGGCCTGTTTCAGGATAGACACAGGATTTACCGGGAGATGTCCCATCGATCCGATCGAGGCGGCTGATCCTGCGATGCCGACCCCTGTTCCGGCAAGTTCCTTGTATTTCCTGCGTTGGAGGTATTTCAGGGTGCCAGGACTTTCGATCGTCAGGTCGCCTGTGCTGTGGCCATAGCGAACAAACAGCGGGCTTGGACGGACCTCGATTTTTCCTCCCTTGGCCTTGTGCGATTTTTGTCCGGCGTCAGCCCCTGAGTTCACAAGTGCCGCATACCCGTTGTCGTGGCCGCCATTGGCTGCTCCAAAAGCAACGTCGAGGCAGATAGCAGCAATCTCAGAGACGGAAAGGGGCGCGTCTTTCCAGTCGTACTTCCCCTTCTTTTGTGCCTCTTGTTCTACCTTCAGGTCAGCCGAAGTCCGGCTATGGAGGGGATTCGAAAATATACTCTTGTTAAAAAGGTTCCGCATTTCCACAACTCCAATCACGATCAATCAATCCGAGGGAGGGATGTAACAAATAGAGGACAAGCGTGCGGCAGTAGAGCACCGGCCGTACGGTCATTCAAGGTGCCTGTCGTGCCATTTCCGGCTGCAGTCTTTTCGTCGTCCGGAAATTGACAGATTGATTACGCGTGATCACGGATGCAGAGTGATGCCTTAGCTATCTCTGATTGCAAAAGTTACGAATAATTGTCGAGATATCCATTAGGTTGTCATTGGGCAATTAACGCAGTTCTGGCAGATACATGATGAGCACCACCGATCCGTCAGCAACGGGCGTCTTGTCGTTGCAACATCTGACCCACGCCGATCAATTGATGGCCGTGCGTCGCAGCATGCTGATTTCCATTCCGGTGAGCGTCATTCTCGGCTTGGCCAGTTTGTTTGTAGCTTTGCATTACGGTCACTGGCTGGCTGGACTGTTGTGGTTCGTCGCGTCCAGCGTCGTGAATATCGCGCGCGTGGTTCTGTGTCAGTTCCCGATAAGGCTCCTCAATCCAAATGAGCCGGTTGAACCGAAGAATCTCGATCCCAAATCGGTGAAAGATCATCTGTTGTTGCAGTGCATCGCGGCGGCATTGTCGGGCGTGGTCTGGGCCTTTGTCGCCCTCCTGTGTGATGGTTATACTGCGCCGCAGACAGTTTTCTATCTGACGCTTTTATGCGGCATTACAGCAGGTGCTATCACCGCCGGATTTGCCTATGCGCGGATGCCGATCTGCTACATCGTGCCGGTGCTTGTGTCTGTCGCAGCCTGCCTTGTTTATGCAGGCGGATTTGAACAGTACTGCTTGGCAGCAACCACGATCCTTTACCTTGCCGCTTTGACACGTGGCGCATGGGAAGGCGAAGGATTGTTTCAACAGTCCAGCCGGCTGAAGAATGAAGCCACATGGATGGCGGAATCCTTGAAAACAGCGCGTGACGAAGCGACAGCCGCTGCGGTGGAAATGGGGCACCGTGCTGCCCACGATGCCTTGACCGGCCTCCTCAATCGTGCAGGACTGATGCAGGCCGTCGCTGTGCTGCCGCATTCCAATACGGCAGATTTCACCCTCATGCTGCTTGATCTTGATGGCTTCAAATCAATCAACGATGCTTTTGGCCACAAAGCCGGCGACCGTGTGCTGATTGAAGTCGGCAGGAGATTGCGTCAAAGCCTGCAGGATGATGCACTTGTGGCACGATGGGGCGGCGATGAGTTTGCTGTCCTTTACAACTCCGCTTGCAACAATGATGCGCCGTCGATCGTGGCGACTGAACTTATTGCTGCAATATCCATCCCGTTCGGTGCATTCGATGCAGGTCGTATCGGTGTGAGTATCGGTATCTGCGCCAACGAGCACGATGTGGACGAAATGCTGGTTCGCGCGGATGCTGCCCTCTACAGGGCAAAAGCTCAGGGTCGTAACCATTATTATCTGTTTGATGATGACCTGCGTGATCATCTCGAGATGCGGCGTGACATAGAGAGGGATCTTGCGAAGGCGTTGAGCACTGATTCATTGGAGGTCTGGTTTCAACCCATTCTCGGAGATGGCGGACGCAAGGTTACCGACTTTGAAGCGCTCGTACGCTGGATGCACCCTCGACACGGTTGGATACCCTCGACCGATCTGGTGGCGGTCGCGTCCCTGTCCGGTCTCGCAGAACCACTCTTCCGGTATATTCTCAAGGACACATGCGCGATGATGCAGACTTTGCGCGCCATGGATCTTGGTCACCTGAGAGTGGCGATGAACATGTCACCGCGGGAAATGGCTCAAATCGACGTGGACGATCTCATTGTCACGAGACTGCGCAAACTCGATCTTCCGGCCTCCATGCTGGAGATCGAGATCACCGAGGACACGGCTAAAGATATCCGAATTGTCCAGGGCAAGCTTGCGACATTGATCAATGAAGGGGTGCGGATTGCCGTTGACGATTTTGGCGTCGGCTACTCGTCCATGTCGTCCTTGCGGCAACTGCATGTGGACCGTATCAAGATTGACCGATCATTCGTCCAGGGTATTGCCGGCTCAAAAGACGATCGCAACGTAGTGCAGTCCATTCTCAGTCTCGGCAAGTCCCTTGGAATCGAGGTCGTTGCTGAAGGCGTCGAAACGGATGCCGATTTGCAGGTGCTGCGTCAACTCGGTTGCACGACCATGCAGGGCTATTATTTTGCCAAGCCAATGCCGCCCCATGAACTTCTGGTCTGGCTGAACAACTCGAGCCGGCTTGTCAGATAAGAGGTTTCACCGGACACGGGTGCAATGAATGTCAGCTGCGGGCGATGAATTACCGCCTGCGTTGGTCGTTGATTCCGCGAAGGTATGATGTCATGACATTTCAAACGAAATGAGGGGCATATTCGCCCCTCCAACGTCCTGCAATCTTACAGGGTAGCCATATCGATGACAAAGCGATAACGCACATCGCTCTTCAGTACGCGTTCATAGGCCGCATTGATGTCCTTGATGTCGATCGTTTCGATTTCGGCAACGATATTATGTTTGCCGCAGAAGTCGAGCATCTCCTGTGTTTCCTTGATCGAACCGATTCCCGATCCGGCAAGGCTCTTGCGACCGGCAATGACTGAAAACGCATGCACGGGAACCGGATGTTCCGGTGCTCCCACCAGCACCATGGTGCCATCGATTTTCAGCAGGCCGAGATAGGCATTCCAGTCGATTGCTATACCTGCCGTGCAAATGATCACATCAAATGTGCCGGCCAGCGTTTTGAAGGTTTCAGGATCGCTTGACGCGTAATAGTGGCTGGCACCAAGCTTCAGTCCATCGTCCTTTTTGGACAAGGTCTGGCTGATAACGGTGATTTCAGCACCCATGGCGTGGCCAAGCTTGACACCCATATGGCCAAGTCCGCCCATGCCAACGATGGCTATCTTTTTACCCGGGCCAGCTTTCCAGTGACGAAGCGGCGAATAAAGCGTGATACCGGCACAAAGCAGGGGCGCGGCGGCATCGAGCGGCAAGCTCTCCGGAATCGAGAGAACATAGCCTTCCTTGACGACAATGGAATCGGAATAGCCGCCGTGGGTGGGCGTGACGCCGTCAGCTTCGACATCATTGTAGGTCTGCACGATGCCCGGCATGTATTGCTCGAGGTCGGCGTTGCGTTCTGCACATTTCGTGCAGGAATTGACGAAGCAACCGACGCCAACGCGATCGCCTGTCTTGAACTTCGTTACTTTCGAGCCCACGGCACTGACGATGCCCGCCACTTCATGGCCCGGCACCATGGGAAACTTGGAACCGCCCCATTCGTCGCGGGCCTGATGGATATCAGAATGGCATACGCCGCAATATTTTACCGAGATGACGACGTCATCATCATTGGGTTCCCGCCGCTCAAAAACAAACGGCGTGAGTGGTTTGGATGCGTCTGTTGCCGCATAGCCTTTAGCAAGAGCCATGGATGATTTCCTTGTGGGATGGAGAGACAGTTGAAGCCATCAGCAATGGACCGAACTAGGGCCAGAGCCATAGAGCAATCCTGCGAGCTTGTTGCACAATCCTACAAATGGATGGCGAAGGTCTGCCGGTTTGGCACGGGACACCAGCTCAAACGGGTTTTACCCGTCCCGGAATCAAAAAACGGCGGGCTTGCGGCCCACCGTTCCAAGAAAATGACGTGACTGGAGATCTCATCATCGCAATCCGGAAATGCAGTCCTTCTACATGGCCAGATACAAATTAACATGATGCTTTTTGGGCCGAGGCCTTATAAACCCGGGGGCGTGCCCCCGGGATCTCTCCAAATCTCAGTTGATTAGAAGTTGCGCTGGAAGCGGATCATGCCACCGAATGCATCGTCATCGCCGCGCTGTCCATCAAACTTGGTGTAGTTGACTTCCGGCGTGATTACGAGGCCAGGAACCAGCTCGTAGTTCACATTCAGGGCTGCAGCCCATGTGCCGTCTTCTTCGTAAGCAAGCTGACCGTTGATCTTGGCTTTGTCGGAAACCTTGGCAGTCAGACCGCCCCAAGCTGCCCAGTCGCCGTACCATGTGCCGAACCAGTTGCCGTTGGCAGACGTGGAGTCATCCCAGTCAGACTGATATCCGCCCATGATGAACGCAGAAACAGTTTCCGAGAATTTGACGTCCAAACGCAGCTTTCCAGCCCATTCTTCAACACGGGAGTCATAGCCAACAACGCCGGAGATGCCGCCCCAACCCTGCTCGAACTTCGCACCGGCCAGAACGTGTGGCATGTAGTCATCGATGCGGTGATCGATTGTGCCGCCTGTCGGATAGGTGATGGACGAACCCTGTTCAGCAGCAACGATTGCCGAGAAACCGTTTCCACCAGTGAAGGTATAGCTAACCTGGTTGGTTGTTCCGGACTGATAGTTGATCACATCATCGTTGATAACGTTGCCGGCATAGCCGAGGAACGAACCGTAGATTTCGTCACCAACACCGATGCGGAAGCCGCCGAGTTCGATGAATGCCTGTGGAATGGAGCCGCCACTCTGTGTGCCATTCGTGTAATCGAAGCGTGTTTCAGCGAAAGAACGCAGTGTGCCGAGTTCTGTTTCCGAACGAGCGTCGAAACGAACTGTTGCACGGCTCTTCTTCTGCCATGTGCCCAATTCACCACCGCTGTAGACATCGTCGCCGCCAGCTGCGTCGTAACGCAGATAACCGCTGATCTTCAGGCAGGTTTCAGTTCCAGGAATGTAGAAAAAGCCCGCACCGTATGCGTCGCAGACGCGAACGTATTCAACGGCTTCCGGTTCAGCGACAACAACTGCGTCAGCAGCGCGTGCGCCTGTTACTGCAACGAGGGCTGCAGCAGAGCCGAAGAGAATGCTCTTGATGTTCATCGTAGTCCCCCAAATGGTCTTCATTGACCTATACTGCTTAGTGCAGTTTTATTGAGGACAGCAACATCCAACTCATAGTTGTATAGTGGTTGCTGAGCGGTCGTTGCAATTATGTCACAAATTTGCTGCTGTTTGGCTGGTTTCAATATTAAACCATTGTAAGATAAATGGAAATATTTGGGTATAATTTTGATTAATGTGCTTTTTGAATGGTTCTTGCTGCAATCCTCCACTCGAATCACATTAGGTATGGTTGCAAATTACAACTTATGAGGACTGGAAAAGCCAAACTATACTATATTCATGCGTTTCGCTTTGTATAACGTGCATAACCCATTTGTCTGAGGGGTGTCTGCGATCCGCTTAAACCGCTGACGGACAATTATGGTTGTTTCTTGCTACCTATTTCTTTTCACTCTGCCATCCGCGCAACATTTCAAACGGCTCCAGACCATCCCAGTTCTGTGAAACCAGCTCGCTTGAATTGCCGGAGCCAAGGCTGCTCACGGCGGAATAGCCCAACATATCAAGCATGCGTTGCAACAACCGAGATGCAGGAACCGCTGGGGCACATGTATCGCAATCGGCCATATTGAGTTCGCGCTGGTCAGACATCGGCAATCTCCCTTGATAGCCGTTTGTTGTATGGCAATCGCCATAGAACGTAGCACTAGACCGATCGCCATACAACATGCATAATGCGAACCATGCCACGTCCATCAGATGCAAAGACCCGCTTTATTGATACCGCCGTGATCCTGTTCCAGGCGCACGGTTACCATGGTGTGGGATTGACTGAGATCATCGCCAAGGCAAAGGCCCCCAAGGGATCTTTCTATTTTCATTTCCCCGGCGGGAAGGAAGAGCTGGCCGAACACGCGGTGCGCAGTGCCGGCGGTTACATCATTCATATTCTGAACAAGAGCTTTCGCGATGCGCCGACTTTCCGGGCGGGTGCGGAACTTATGATCGCGCGTCTCTATGATTCGTTCGAGGCGTCCGGCTGGACGCTCGGCTGTCCCATCACAAGTGTCCTGCTTGATACCACACCGAAGTCGGAACGGCTGTCGCTTGCGATCAAGGAAGTGATGGAAGGCTGGATCAACAGTTTTGCCGAGCAGATCAGGCGATTTCATCCTGATAAGGACGCGCGGGCATTTGCCATGAAAATTCTGGTGTCGCTGGAAGGTGCCTGGATATTGGCGCGCATGTTGCGGTCGCGCGAACCCTTTGAGCAAGTGATGAATTTGATCGCAGCCAACGAGGAATAGCGTCTAATTGGCGTTCCAGGCCACCATCACGCTCAGCCCGGCATTGCGATATGTCGCCACGGCTTCTTCTTGCGTGCTGCATTCGACGATCAGACCCTGAACCTCATTCATGGGCAGGATCACATAGGACGATGCTGCTCCCAGTTTTTCGTTCGAGGCGAGCACGATGGTTTCCGCCGCGTGGCGGGATAGCGTCCGCTTCATGACAGCTTCTTCGGAGTCGCCGGTGGTCAGTCCGATTTCCGGGTGAATTCCGGTTACACCCATAAAATAGATATCAGCGCGAAAGCGGGCGATGGCCTCGATTGCCGATGCGCCCACGGCGACGACCGAGTGCTTGAACAGCCTGCCGCCAATCATCTCTACGGTAACGCCGGGGTGGCCGACGAGTTCAACGGCTATGCTTGGACTATGAGTAATGATGGTCGCCTCGAGTTCCGGCGGCAGATGGCGGACAAGTTGCACGGCTGTGGTACCGCCATCGACGAAGATCACCTGTCCGGATCGGATCATGGCCGCTGCTGTACGGCCTATGGCTCTTTTGCCATCCGTGGCAATTGCCTGGCGACCGGAGAAGTCGGCGAGGGCAGGCGAAGCGGGCAGCGCCCCGCCGTGCACCCGCTGCAACAATCCTTCCGCCGCGAGCTCCCGCAGATCACGCCGGATCGTGTCTTCAGACAGGTTGAGCTGCTGGCTGAGAGCCTTGGCGACGACTTCCCCCCTGTTCTTCAATACTGCGAGAATGTGGGCCTTGCGCTGCTGCGTCAGCATTTGATCCTCAACTTTGCATGATATTTCTTGACTCTGCACGAAACTGCACGTTTTATCAAGTCATCTCTAACATGGTGATATCCGATGACGAAGCTTGCTGAACGTGTGCGTATCCGAGACGTGAAGACCCTTTCCGCTGACTGGTATGTGCTGAAGAAGACGACTTTCGATTATCTGCGCAATGACGGTACGTGGCAGACGCAGAGCCGGGAAACCTATGATCGCGGCAATGGCGCAACGATCCTGCTCTATGACAAGGAACGGCGGACCGTCATTCTGACGTGTCAGTTCCGCTACCCGGCGTTCGTCAACGGCTGCGCGGAACTCCTGATCGAAGCGCCTGCGGGCCTGCTCGACAATGCATCGCCTGAAGAACGCATCCGCAAGGAGGTGGAGGAGGAGACAGGCTATCGTGTGCAGCACGTCCGGAAGATCTTCGAAGCCTTCATGAGTCCGGGGTCCGTGACGGAAAAACTCTATTTCTTTACTGGGGAATACACCTCTTCCGATCGTGTCTCGAATGGTGGCGGCGAGGAATCCGAGGGCGAGGATATCGATGTCCTCGAACTGCCATTCGACCAAGCGTTTGCCATGATTGGTGCAGGCACCATTCAGGATGCCAAGACAATCATGCTGCTGCAGCATGCAGCGCTGCACATTTTCGCCTGATCTGCACAAAGCTTAAGGAGAAACCCATGCTTATTCTGATCGCGGGCCCATACCGGTCCGGAACCAATGACGATGCCGACAAGATGGCTGCCAATCTGAAGCGGCTGGAGGAGGTCTCCTGGCCGCTGTTTCAAGCCGGGCATCTGCCGATGATTGGTGAATGGGTGGCATTGCCCGTATGGCATGCGGCCGGTGGCAAGCAGATCGGCGATGATCTCTACGAGCAGATATTCCATCCTGCCGCCGGCCGGCTGATCGCGCTGTGCGACGCGATCCTGCGTCTTCCAGGTGCTTCAAAGGGAGCTGACAATGATGTCCGCATTGCCAATGAGCGGGGCATACCGGTCTACTACAAACTACAAGATGTGCCGGGTTGCGGGGCGCAGAATGCCCCGCATTAAGATCTACGTGGCGGGTGCCAGAACAGCGCGCTTCTCTGTGGTGAAATAGAGAAGTGCCAGCACCGGAAGGGCAAATCCGAGCCAGGAGGTCAGCCACCAGCCGCCATGGGCAAAGGCCCAACCGCCGACAGCGGAACCTACGGCGCCGCCGGTAAAGAACGTTGCCATGTAAAGCCCGTTCAAACGATTGCGGTACTCCGGCCCGAGGGAGAAAATGGCCCGCTGTCCAAGCACGAGGCTGGTGGTGACACCAAAATCAAGCAGGATGGCCGCCGCCGTGAGTAGGCCCAGGGCCAGTGTCGAGCCATGCGGAGCAAGATGTGTCATCAGAAACGATGCCGATACAAGCAGCATAGCAAAAACCGTTGCCGGGCGTGTCAGGCCGCCATCGGCCCAGCGTCCTGCAATGGGAGCCGCAATGGCACCGGCGACGCCTGCAAGCGCAAACAGGGCAATGCCGCCCTGGGACAGGCCGAATTCCGGACCGGCCAGAAGCAGCGGTGTCGTGGTCCAGAAAACACTGAAGGCTCCGAACATGCAGGCCTGATACAGCGCGCGGCGCTGCAGGATCGGGGTTGTCGCCGCAAGGCCGCCCATCGAAGACAGCAACTGACGGTATGTGAGCTTTGACGTGGGAACCCGCTTGGGCAGGACCAGCGCCAGCACGATCATCAGGATAATCATTGCGGCGGACGAGAGATAGAACACCACGTGCCATGATGAAAACTGGGCGATAAAGCTGGAGGCGGGGCGGGCCAGCATGATGCCCAGCATCAAGCCGCTGACGACATTGCCGACGACCCGGCCGCGCACGGCTTCCGGTGCCATGTGGGCGGCATAGGGCACGAGGATCTGCACGGCGACCGAGCCGAGGCCAATGAACAGCGCGGCGGCGAGGAACGGCAACGGATGCGTCACCAGACCTGCAGCAAGCAGGGCTGCAGCGCCGGCGAGAATAACGATCAGGATGAGACGGCGGTTTTCGAACAGATCACCAAGCGGCACGATCAGCAGCAGGCCGAGGCCATAGCCGATCTGTGTCAGGGTGACGATGAGACCAGCCGCTGCCGGTGACATGCCAAGTTCAGCACTGATGGGGCCAGCCAGCGGCTGGCCGTAGTAAAGGTTGGCGGCAATCAATCCGCAGGCGGTTGCTAGCAAAAGGGTCAACCACGGGGAAATGGCTGGATGATCAGACGGGGTGTCTGAATGGGGCGAGGACATGGATAACTCCTTGGGAGGGAATTGAGTGTTTATCGGTAAAAGCGATCAGGTCAGGATTTTCATGGCTACGGTGATGGCGGCCATCATTTCTTCGCGGGTACGCCCGGTTTTCCCGACAACGCGCATGCCCTGGACAAGGCAGAGCATCAGTCGCGCCGTTGGCCCGACATCAATGTGGGCGGGAATTGAGCCATCTTTCTGGCCCTGTTCGATCAGTTCCAGAAGCACGGCCTCGTTGGTCTCCATGGCGGTCGCGACTTTTTTCGCGACTTCCGGATCGAAGACCGCCAGTTCGCTGGCACAACTGACGACGAGACAACCCTGCTTACCCGTGGCGCCATGGGACGCGTCGGCGTAAAAGGCCAGCGCGTCACGGATTCGGTCATAACCCCTTTTGTCCGTGTCGACAGCCGCGCGCAACTTGCTGCTCCGCACAGCCCGATAGCGATCAAACGCAGCCAGAAACACGCCGCGCTTGTCCTTGAACGCCTTGTAGACACTGCCTGATGCCAATTGCATGGCATCGGTCAGATTGCCGATCGAGGTGCCGTGATAGCCGCGTTCGCTGAACACGCGTAAAGCCTTGTCGAGCGCTTCATTCATATCGAATTCGCGCGGACGGCCACGGCTGCGCACAGCAAGAGTGCTTGATTCTGTAATATCTGACATGCTTCTATATAGGGAGAGATCGTTTCCTAAATCAAGCATTTTATGATGAGGCCCATGTCGTGGCCTCATTTGCCGATCTTTACTGCTTGCGCGCGGTGGCGACGTCCTCAGGCGTGATGGCCGATTCCTTGCCGCCGAAATGCCCCAGCACATAGTTGCTGAGCGCCGCGATCTCGACATCCGAATAGGCGTTGGCGAAAGCCGGCATTGATTGCCGCCCTTGTGGCGTTGTCATGTGCGCACCTTTCAGAATGACCTGTATGAGGTTGGTGCCGTCAGGGTCGTTGACCGTCCGGCTGCCCTTCAGTGCGGCATAGGGTGTTTGAATGCCCTCGCCATTCCAGCCGTGACAACTGGCACAGGCACCCTGGAAGAGCTTGAGCCCGAGTCCATCCTGCGCTGCTCCATCCGCTGACGGGGCATAGGCGGTGGAGGCGGTCAACGCGGCCGGTTCGGCTTCGACGATCGCATTGTCGGTGGACGTCTGGGGCGGCACGGATTTCACATAGGTGACGATGGACTTGATGTCATCAGGCGTCAGATGGCGCAGGCTGAAATCGACGGCTTCCCCCATGCTGCCGGTAGCAGAGCCGCGGCCTTCTGCGTGGCCCTTCGAGAGGTAGTCGAAGAGTTGCTGGTCGGTCCAGTTGCCGATGCCGGTCTTTTTATCCGAACTGATATTGTAGGCTTTCCAGCCCTGCAGTTCGGCGCCTGCAAATTTCTTGCCGTTGTCGACCGCGAACATCAGATTGCGCGGGGTGTGGCATTCGCCGCAGTGGGCCATGGCTTCGACCAGATAGGCACCCCTGTTCCATTCGGCTGTCTGTGCCGGGTCAGGCTGCAACGGGCCGCTCGGCACGAAAAGCAGGTTCCAGAAACGCATCACATAGCGCTGGTTGAAGGGGAAACCCAGTTCGTTCTTCGGCGCTTCGGCCTTGATCGTCGGCAGGCTGAAGAGATAGGCCTTTATCGCCAGCGCATCTTCCGTGGTCATCTGGGCATAGGCCGCATAGGAAAACGCCGGATAGAGGTTTTGCCCATCCTTGTCGATGCCCTGATGCAGGGCGCGCACGAATTCCGCATCGCTCCAGTTGCCGATGCCGGTATCCTTGTCCGCCGTGATATTGGGCGAATAGATGGTGCCGAACGGCAGCTTGAAGGCGAGACCGCCGGCATAGGGTTTGCCGCCGGCGGTGGTGTGGCAGGCAACGCAGTCCGCCGCGCGGGTCAGATATTCACCACGATCGATCAACGCCTGTCCTGTCGGCAGCTTCGCCTGTGCTTCAGAAACATCCGGCAGGGAGGCTGGCTTGAACAGGAAGATCGCAACACCAGCCGCAACAACGACCACGGCGGCGAGAAAGAGGAGGCCGAGTCTTTTCATGATTCAGGACCTCACAGCTTTTCAAGTTCGGTATCGGTCGGCTTTATACTTGCCAGCGCGGCGGCTAAGGGTGCCGCGAGCGGTGGCACCATGGACACGCTTTTCTTGTCGGCGCCTTCGCCCTTCAGCTCGTCCCGGTTGAAGGGAAGCGTGCGCAGGCGCTTGCCGGTTGCCGAAAAGATGGCATTGGCAAGGGCGGGCGCTGCTGAAACCGTTGCTGTTTCACCGATCCCTCCCGGAGATTCGCTGCTCTTGACGTGATAGATTTCGATCTTCGGCGCTTCATTGTTGCGCAGGATTCGGTAGTCGTGGAAATTGCTCTGGTCGACGCGGCCATCACTAAAGGTGATGCCACTGTAAAGCGCCGCCGAAAGACCGAAGATCAGCCCGCCTTCTATCTGTGCTTCCACCGTATTCGGGTTGATCGTGATCCCGCAATCCACTGCGACCACAGCGCGGTGCAGGGTGATTTCACCGGCCGGAGAAACGGAAATTTCCAGCACTGCGGCCATATAGCTGCCGAAGGCATCATGCAGGGAAATACCGCGGCCCATGCCGGCGGCAAGCGGTGTACTCCAGCCGGATTTCTCGGCGACAAGCTCAAGCACACCCGCGGCACGCGGCTGGTTCTTGGTTAGGGCACGGCGATATTCCACCGGGTCCTTGCCCGCCGCATGGGCGAGTTCGTCCATGAAACTCTCGACCACGAAAACATTGTGCGTGGGGCCAACCCCACGCCACCATGTGATGGGAACGGGCGGGTCCTCGCGCACCCAGTCGACCTGAATGACCGGCAGGTCATAGGGAGGCTTGGCAGCGCCTTCGACCGCGTCGTCGTCGAGCTTGTCCTCGGGCCAGCCGCTCGGAATGTAGTTTCCAAGTACCGAACCGCCAGCGACATGGTCGACCCACACGGTGGGTAAGCCATCGGCGCCCAGACCGGCGGAAATGCGATCGTAATAGGCTGGCCGGTACAAATCGTGCTGGATGTCCTCTTCGCGGGTCCAGATGACTTTCACCGGGTAACTCACCTGCTTGGCGATGGCAGTTGCCTGTGCGACGGATTCCGCCACGAGGCGCCGGCCAAAGCCGCCGCCTATCAGCTGATTATGCAGGATGACTTTCTCCAGGGGAAAACCGGTCACTTTCGCGGCGACACCTTGGGCGATAGCCGGGACCTGTGTGCCGACCCAGATTTCACATTCGTCGGCACGCACATGCACGACGCAATTGATGGGTTCCATCGGAGCATGGGCAAGGAACGGCAGTTCGTAGGTCGCCTCGATCTTCTTCGCGGCGGCCTTCATCCTGCCTTCGACATCACCTTCCTGACGCGCCATGATCGGCTTCTTGCGCTCGGATGCGGCTTTCAATGCGGCCATGATGTTGGCACTGCCAATTTTGGCGTTGGCCCCTTCGTCCCAGGTGATATCGAGCGCTTCAAGGCCTTTCTTGGCTGCCCAGAAATGATCGCCGATGACGGCAACGGCATTGTCCAGTTTGACGATATCGCGGACACCGGGGATGGCGCGTGCTTTCTTGTCGTCCACATCCCCAAGCTTGCCGCCAAAGACAGGGCAGGCGGCAACGGTTGCAACCTTCATGTCGGGCACGCGGATATCGATGCCGTATGTCACAGCGCCATTGACCTTGCCCGGTGTATCCAGCCTGCGGCTTGACTTGCCGATCAGCTGGAAATCTTTCGGGTCTTTCAAAGTGACGTCTGACGGCACCGGTTGTCTGGCTGCCGCGTCGGCAAGAGCTCCGTAGGCAAGCTGGCGTCCGGTTGGCTGGTGGGTTACCACGCCAAGCTTGGCCACGCATTCGGTGACGGGCACTGACCACTCTGCGGCCGCTGCGGCCACCAGCATCATCCGCGCTGTTGCACCTGCCTTGCGCAGCGGTTCCCACGTGGCCCGCATGGAGGTCGAACCGCCGGTTGCCTGTCCGCCCAAAGCGGCGGTGGCGTAGAGCTTGTCATTCGGCGGTGCATCGACGGCCTTCACCTGATCAAGACCGACTTCCAGTTCTTCGGCAATCAGCGTTGCTTCGCCGGTATGGGTGCCCTGACCCATTTCAATGTTGGGAAGGATGAGGGTGATCGCCCCATCCGTGCCGATGCGGATATAGGCATCGGGTGAAAAGGCGGCGGTGACGTCACCGTCAACCGGCAGTGCGGTGCTCGCGGCGAGAACCGGCTTCGTGCTTGCGCCAAACAGTGCAAAGCCCAGAAGCAATCCGCCACCTTGCAGGAAGGTGCGGCGGGAAGGACCGGTTTTGGAGGAGGGGGAGGAGGATGGCTTGCTCATGCTGGCTATCTCCATTTCCTCAGGCCTTCGCGGCCTGTTTTATCGCCGCTCGTATTCGAGGATAGGTGCCGCATCGACAGATATTGCCGGACATGGCTGTGTCGATATCGCGGTCACTGGGATCAGGGTTGCGATTGAGCAGGGCGGAGGCGGACATGATCTGCCCGGACTGACAGTAGCCGCACTGGATGACTTCAAGATCAAGCCATGCGTCCTGAATCTTCTTGCCCGCAGGCGTGGCGCCAACGGCTTCAATGGTTGTTATCGACCGTGTGCCGACGGAAGCGACAGGCAGGACACAGGAGCGTACCGGCCTGCCGTCAAGTTGAACCGTGCAGGCGCCGCATTGGGCGATCCCACAGCCGAATTTGGTTCCGGTCAAGCCAATCACATCACGCAGCACCCAGAGCAGAGGCATATCCTCGGGGACGTCCACAGTGCGATCTTCGCCATTTATATTCAGGGCTATCATTCGGCCGCTCCTCGGTTATCCGCATCCCGCAGGACAGGTGTCAAAGTCAACGCAGCATATGCGATTGATGCCACAGAAAAGCAGTGCTTACCAGAGGTTGTAACAGGAAGGTGATAGCAGGAACCTGCGCGGCATCGCGTTATATCATTTCAATGTGCCGAAATGGACTTGCATTCGTCAGGTTAATGACAAATCAGGGCGGTCACGCTGTTCAGCATAGCCGCCGAGAACAAATGCCAGATGGTCGGCCGGTGGTCAGATTGCAAAGACAACCGCAGCTACCATCATTGCACCGAACAAGATGACAGAGCATGTCATCCAATTGGACAGATCGCCGTTTTCTTTAACGTGTCGCATCACTTGCCTCCTGTTGAGCGTAACCGGATAGACCGGCGCGTTCTCAAAGAACACGAACACCCGCCGCTGACTCACATGGCCAACGATCATTTTTAAAGAGTGGTTCATGTCCTGCTGCCGGAGCGTGCGGAATTGGTATTCAGCCGTCCGGATTACAGCAGAAGGAACGATAACACTTTCGGTGAAGGCGCTCAATTTGTTGTCCGACGCAGAATCATCACATTTGATATCGGAACCGTGAAATTGCGTTAACTTTTCGTTACCGGGGTTTGGTCAACCAATCGCGGGAAGATCATGCGCACCAACGCGCCGCGGCCCTCGTGGAAACTGGCAGGGGCATCGTGCATCTCAAGCTGTCCGCCATGGTCCTCGACAATCTTCTTGACAATGGCAAGCCCCAGTCCGGTGCCTTTTTCGCGTGTCGTTACGTAAGGCTCGAGCAACTGGTGACGGTTTTCGGCAGGCAGTCCTTTTCCGTTGTCGAGTACTTCGGCGATAATGGAAGGACCGGCTGCCATTGCGCGCACCATTATGTACCCTTCGCTGATAACGCCGGACTGAAGCACTGCATCAATCGATTCCGAAGCATTCTTGATGATATTGCCGAACGCCTGGCCCAAAAGCCGGCTGTCGAAATTTCCAACAAGCGATTCGTCGGCAAATTCATGCTCGAATTTGATCTGGCTGTTGCTGATTTCGACAAGGAAAGAGGCGTCGCGCAAGACATCGCGAATATCGGTTGCCGCCAGCTGCGGTTTTGGCATGCGGGCGAATTCAGAAAACTCGTCCACCATGCGGCCGATATCCCCCACCTGCCGGATGATGGTCTCGGTGCACTGGTCGAAAACCTCGCGATCTTCGGTAATGACCTTGCCATAGCGGCGGCGCAGACGCTCGGCGGAAAGCTGTATGGGCGTCAGCGGATTTTTGATCTCATGAGCAATACGGCGCGCCACGTCGGCCCATGCGGACGAGCGGTGCGCGGCAACAAGATCGGTGATGTCATCGACGGTGACGACATAGGACGTGTTCTGGGTGTCCGCATCTTCGCGGGTAATCTGGACGTTGAATGAGCGGGCAACACCGTTGCGGGTCATGGCGACCTGTTTGCGGCTTGAGGACCGCCCGCTATCGCGTGCCGTCGTGAAAACCTCGCCGAATTCCGGCAGGAGTTCCGTCAGATTGCTGCCGATTGTCGACACGCCGTCATTGAGAAGCATGGTTTCGGCTGGCCGGTTAATGACGGCAATGTCGCCTTGCGTGTTGACGCTGATCACGCCGGCGGTAACGCCGGAAAGAACGGCTTCGGTAAAACGCCGGCGCTCATCGATCTGCTCTTTTGCCGAAATAAGATCGGTGTGCTGGGTCTTCAGCTGTTTGACCATGTTGTTGAAAGTGAGGGACAGTGAACCAATGTCGCCATCGGACCCGCGGACGGGAACGGAAACGTCAAAATCTCCCGTCGCGACTTCTTCCGCTGCACCGATGAGCAGGCGGATCGGCTGGACCACGCGATTGGCAACGGCAATGCCCGTCCAGACGGCGGTCAGCAGCAGCAGCAGCGTCAGTTCGATGTAGAGCAGCGCATAGGCGATCTGCGTGTTCTTGCGGTTGCTGGCCAGCGATTGATATTCACTGTTGTTGTCAGTCATGATGCGCATATTGTTCAGGGCCGACGGATCGATCGTGCGCAAGGTATAGAGATAGAGATCCGGCAATGTCTGCGTCTTGATGACGGCTCCGACGAGATTGGTGGCGCCCGGCGGGATCAGGGCGGGGCGGTCGCCGGCGGCGCCGCGCAGCGCCGACAATGGCACCGGCGGCAGTGTGTGATCATTGATGAGGTTCGCGCTGACAACTGTTTCGCCGGTCGATTTGACCAGAGATGCGCCCAGAAGGTTGTTCCGGCCGGCATCATAGGTGAGCCAGTCAGCAAAGGCGCCCCGATCCAGGCTGAACAGCATGCGCCGCTGGTCAAGCTCGATGGCCATGGAAAGCGTCGTCGTCACCAGATTCTGGGCATTATCTTCCGTATAGGATTGTGCTGCCTTAATGGACATGTCGATGATCTTGTTGTTATCGACATTGATCCAGGAATTCAGGCGGTTATCCAGGATGATGAGGGAAAAGCAGGCCACAATAATGCAGGGGATCGATGCGATCAGCGCGAAGATAAAAGCAATATTGGCGTGCAGGTCATTGTGCTTCTCCTTGTTCTTGAAAAGGAAGAGCTTTCTTACCGTCGCATAGGACAGATAGACCAACAGCAGAATCGAAACGATATTCACTGCAATGATGAGCTGGGTTACCTCCTTTGTCGGGGAGATATTGGTGATGCCCATCATGACGATGAACGAGGCAATCGTTGTCGCCAGCGCCAGAAGCGTCATATAGAGCGCGCCCCTTGGGAGAACCTGTTGTTTGATCTCGGTTTCGCTGGAGGACATTCATCAGCCTCGTTGGGTCGTTCCGTTCGGTAACGAAGACCACAGTATTGCGTTGTGGATTATCGGGCGTGGTGCCGCTTGTAAAGCAAGCTTGCATTCTGGCATTGGTTTGAGGCAACAGGGTGGACAGGCGTTGCTGATCTGCCACTGACCGGAGCATTGATATGACAATCCGCACCATCATCAAGTTCCCACATCCGCATCTGCGGGCCGAAGCCGAGGCTGTCACAGCGTTTGACGGGGAATTACAAGGCTTGGCCGGGGACATTCTCGATACAATGCGCGATGCGCCCGGTATCGGAATGACTGCACCGCATATCGGTGTCCTGAAACGGGTCGTGGTCATTGAACTCAATGACGGACAGGGCGTTCGTTACTACATCAATCCTACCGTTGAATGGGCATCCGATATTCTCGCCAGGAACATCGAGGGCAGCGTGTCGATGCCCGGTATCAATGATGAGGTGGAGCGCCCCTCGGCGGTCCGTGTGCGTTATCAGGATTTGTCAGGTATTGTGCAGACACAGGAGGCGGACGGGCTGCTTGCAGTCTGCCTGCAACACGAAATCGATCAACTCGACGGTATTTTCTGGTTGTACCGTCTATCCCGACTCAAGCGGGACCGGTTGATCAAGCGGTTCGAGAAACAACAGCGCATCCAGATCGCATAGGCCGGCCTTATCGGTGGATGGGATCTTTCCACAAGATGCCTTCGGGCTTTTCCACCGGCTCGATATCCAGGTTGACCACAACAGGTTCCTGTCCTGAGCGAACAAGAACACATTCCAGTGGTTCGTCTTCGCTGGCGTTAATCTCCTGATGCGGAACATAGGGCGGCACGAAAATGAAATCGCCGGGTCCGGCTTCGGCCACATATTCCAGCTTCTCGCCCCAGCGCATGCGTGCCTTGCCCTTGACCACATAGATAATGCTTTCGAGATCACCGTGGTGATGGGCGCCGGTCTTGGCATTGGGATGAATGACGACAGTGCCTGCCCAGATTTTCTCGGCTCCGGCCCTGGCATGGTTGATTGCCGCCGCCCGGTTCATGCCGGGTGTCTGTGCGGTGTTCGGATCAAGTGAATTGCCGGGAATGACTTTCACACCATGCTCGCGCCAATCGACAGGTTCATCATGGTGGTGATGATCTTTGGACAATGCTGCCTCCCGTTTGTTCTGGTTATCGCGAGGTTGCAGCCTAACGAGCGTATGGAAAAGATACTAGTGGAACGAATTTGACATTCACACCCCATCGGACATCGCACGAGACATGCAAATGTCAGGATCGGACCACCAACGGCGATCCTGAGATCATGCCGACCACGTGAGCAATAATTAACCTTAAGTTGCAGTATTTGACTTGACGGTCGGCCTTTCCGATCGCCAATGTAGGGGCGCTGCGGTCAACCGCAGAGGAGCAAAAGACTGCGTGATGCCATCGAGTAAGTCGCGACAATCACCATTTGATACCCAGAACGAGCGCGGGGTTGATCGTTTGCTTCAGATTGAAGCGGTGTATGACAAGGTTCCTGTCGGACTGTGCTATCTCAATCGTGATGGTGTCTTCGTGACGGTCAATGACCAGCTTTCCCGTATGCTTGGTATCACCAGTGACCACGCCATTGGCCGTTCCATAGACGATATTGTACCCGATCATGCAGCCTTGCTCCGCATCAGCCTTGCGGCTGCGCTGGAGGCAAGGATCGTTCCCGATCACGAGCTTGAGCGTTCCGGCGAAACATTCATGCTGTCGGCCGCACCAGTAACCAACGATCTTGGCGAAGTGGTGGGTATATCGGTAGCTTATACCAATATCACCAATATGAAGGCGATGTCCGAACGGCTGGCGCAAATCGAGCAGCGCACCGCCTATGCGCTGGAGAGCGCCGGTCAATGGATATGGGATATGAACATTGCGACCAACCGCGTCTGGCGTTCGCCGCAATATCGCGCATTGCTCGGGCTCGATCCGGCAAGCCCGGACACGGAAAATGTAGCGTGGGACATTGTTCATGCTGATGATAAGGCGCATGTCATCCAGGCTTTTGAGGATGTGGTAAGCGGCCGGAAGCAGCATTTCGAAGCGGTGTACCGCGTTCCGCGAGGCGGTGGCGGCGAGGCCTGGATCCTGAGTCGCGGCAAGATTGTCGAGTATGGGCCTGATGGATCACCGCTTCGGCTACTGGCAACGAGCGTCGATATCAGCAGCCAGAAGTTGATTGAAGAGCAATTGTCATCGACGGTCCAGTTGCGGCTGGAACTGGAGCAAAAGCTGCTTGAAGCCAACCGCAAGCTGAAGAAGCTGTCGGAAAGCGATCATCTGACGAATTTGCCGAACCGGCGCAAATTCGGCCGCCTGCTGAAACGCGAATATGAACGGGCCAACGATCTGGAACAGCCTTTGGCCTTGCTCATGATCGATATTGATCATTTCAAAGCCTATAATGATCTCTATGGGCACATGGCCGGTGATCGATGCCTGGTCCAGGTGGGGCGTGTCCTGAACAGGATCATCAGGGAAGGCACAGGCGTCGTTGCCCGTTTTGGCGGTGAAGAGTTTGCCGCGCTGTTGCCCGCGGCTACAATTGATGACGCCACCGAAGTCGCAAAGACCATTCTCGATTCAGTGGCAAACCTTCAGCTGGACCACGAAGGTACTCAGGCTGGCAAAACTTCGGTCAGTATTGGTATCAGTGTTCTTGATCGCATAAATCCCGCGACGCTGGGCGGGCCGGACGAACTGCTCAATCTTGCGGACCGTGCTCTTTATGAAGCCAAGCGGGCAGGGCGCGGCAGGTTGAGCATGTGGGGAAGTTTTGCCGCCGATTAAGCCTGTTTGCCGCGAATTGTCTGACGCCAGATCATGGGCGCATGCAAGCTGACCGAATGGTCCTGAATATCGGATTGATCGATATCGTTTGTCAGCCATTCGACACTGCTTTTCACGATATCATCAACCGGCTGGGCAAAGGTGGTCAGCGCATAGGATGACCAGCCCGCCTGGGGGATGTCATCGAACCCGGTTATGCAAAGGTCTTCCGGGATGCGCAGGGAGAACTCGTGCCGTGCACTGTCCATCAGGCCGAATGCCATCAGATCATTGACGCAGAAGACTGCATCAGGGCGGGCGGGCTCGGTCAACAGCATGCGTGCAATCTGCTGTCCGCTTTCGTAAACCGTGTTGCCATGGCGTATCACCGTCACCTCAAGTCCGAATTCTGCAGCTGCAGCAACAAAGCCGCGTTCGCGGGCCATCAGGCTGGGCGTGCCCACGGCGGAATTGGCAAAGGCGAGACGCCGGCAGCCGGCGCGCAGGAATGCGGTGACAGCCGCCCTTGCTGCGCGTCTGTCATCGAGATTGATGCGAAAAGGCCCTTCGATGTCATCGTCGCGGTTGATGAGTACGATGCGTTGCCCGCTGTCTAGGCAGAGCTTCGTGATGGCCTTGTCAGGAAGTCCGGAGAGCAGGATTGAAGCATCAGCGCGATAATTGAGGGTCTGCCGCAGGGCCGCATCGACGCTGCCGTCGGAACGGTCGGTATTGATGATCATGCAGACCTTGCCTGCCTTTTGCAGCGCATGGGACAATTCCCGCACGAGCCGCGCGCGGTATGGCGTGTCCATTTCCGAGGCGACAAGGCAGACAATGCCGCTTTCACTGCGCATCAAGCCGCGGGCAAGCTGGTTGACGTGATAGCCGAGCGCATCTGCCGCTTCGATCACGCGTCGTCGGGTTTCCTCGGAGACGCTGGCGCCAGGCGTGAATGTGCGGGAAACGGCGGAACGGGAAACCCCGGCCCGTTTTGCCACGTCCTCCGCACTTATGAATGACTTGTTCAATGGAGTTCCGCCCGTCACGCCTGTTTTCTCTTAGGTTGCACGCGTTTGCGTTGCTTCGCAATATGAAACCGTTCAAATTTTCTGAGGCAAAGATACCAAGCTGACTTGACATGGTGCGTTGGTGTGTGAAACTTTTGCACACGCTTGCAAAAACGAGCGACGGCATGGAGGTGCCGCTTTTCAGGGAGGAGAAATTCATGCGTTCAGTATTTGCCATTGCTGCTGCTTTTGCGGTCGGTATCCAGATGATGCCAACGGAGGTGCGGGCTGCGGACAATCTCAATTTGATCTGCTCGGCCGATGTCGTCATCTGTGAATTGATGAAAGGCATGTTCGAAAAAGAAACCAGCATTCAGGTTAATATGGTGCGTCTGTCATCGGGCGAAACCTATGCAAAGATCCGCGCCGAAGCGCGAAACCCGAAGACCGATATCTGGTGGGCAGGTACGGGCGATCCGCATTTGCAGGCTGCTTCAGAAGGCCTGACACAGGAATATAAGTCCCCCTTGCTTGACCAGCTGCAGGACTGGGCCAAGAAGCAGGCGGAGAGTTCCGGTTATAAGACCGTCGGCGTCTATGCCGGTGCTCTGGGATGGGGATACAACACCGATATCGTCAAGAAAAAAGGCATGAAAGAAGCCAAGTGCTGGGCCGATCTGCTCGATCCGTCCTACAAGGGCGAGATCCAGATGGCCAACCCGAACTCCTCGGGAACGGCTTACACGGCCCTTGCCTCTCTTGTGCAGATCATGGGTGAGGACAAGGCCTATGATTATCTGAAAAAGCTCAATGCCAATGTCTCGCAGTATACGAAATCCGGTTCGGCGCCCGTAAAGGCGGCGGCGCGCGGTGAAACAGCACTCGGCATCGTTTTCATGCATGACTCGGTCGCCCAAACCGTTGAAGGCTTCCCGGTGAAGACCGTCGCGCCGTGCGAGGGTACCGGCTACGAGATTGGCTCCATGTCGATCGTCAAGGGCGCGCGCAATCTCGATGCAGCAAAGAAATGGTATGACTGGGCGCTGTCTGCCGAAGTGCAGTCGCACATGAAGGAAGCGAAATCCTTCCAGTTGCCGTCCAACAAAGCGGCTGTGGTTCCACCGGAAGCGCCGAAGTTCGAAGACATCAAGCTCATCGATTATGACTTCAGGACCTATGGCGATCCGGCAAAGCGTAAGGAACTGCTTGATCGCTGGGACAAGGAAATCGGCGCAAGCGCCAATTGATCTGAATTCCCAGGCTTTACGTGCCCGATATCACGTATTCGGGCACGCAACATCCATTTCCATCATTGAAGACAGTATTGGGTAGCACAATGGAACGTAGCGACCGGAGATTGAACATTGCTCTCGGTATAGGTCTTGCCGGGTTCGCTCTTGTACCATGGTACAGAATCGAAAGCGGTTTCTACGGCCTTGGCTGGCTCGGTAATTTCCCGTTCGGAACAGTCGAGGCACCGGGTATCGTGCAAATTGCCAGTCACGGTCGCTGGACGCTGGCCATCATTGCCCTGCTGTTCGCGCTGGGACTGGCCGCCCGAGCATTCAAGGTATCCCCGCTGCGCGCCAATCTGCTTGTTGGAGCAGGAGCAGCCGGCATTGTCTTTCTGGTTCTGCAAGGCCTCGCAGTTGGGTTTACCGGCTGGACCTGGGCCATCAGCGAAAACCTGTTCGGGCCGCTGGCTGACGGGCAGCCGTCGATGGGAGCAGGGGCAGGACTGGTTGCGCTGTCCTTCGTGCTGATGTTCTCCTTCGGGCTGGCAGAGCGCGGTGTTCTACGCGGCGATGCCTTTGTCGTCGCCTCGATTGCTCTCCTGATCTTCCTTGTCAGTATCTTCGTGTTCTATCCTGTTGGCAGCATGCTCATCGGTTCCGTTCAGAGTTTTGACGGTTCGTTCGACCCTTCCGGTTTCATCCGCAATATTCAGGACCCTTCGATCTGGAGTCTCGATTGCGTGGTGGGCGGCAATCGCTGCGGCATTGCCTGGCGCACGCTTTTCCTCGCCATTCTTGCAGCATCCGGTTCCACGCTTCTCGGTCTGTGCTTTGCGCTGGTGGCCACCCGCACCCGGTTTCCTTTCAAGAAGGGCCTGCGGCTTCTTACCATCCTGCCGATCATTACCCCACCATTCGTGATTGGTTTGGCGCTGATCCTGCTGTTCGGCCGTGCAGGTGTTGTAACGCAGCAATTGTCCAGCCTGTTCGGCCTTGAGCCCGGACGCTGGCTCTATGGCCTGACCGGCATATGGATCGCACAGGTATTGTCATTCACGCCCATATCTTTCCTCGTGCTGATTGGTGTCGTCGAAGGTGTCAGTCCATCCATGGAAGAGGCATCGCAGACTTTGCGGGCCGACCGCTGGCGGACGTTCTGGCGCATTTCCCTGCCACTGATGAAACCTGGTCTCGCTAACGCGTTTCTCATCGGCTTTATTGAAAGCATGGCCGATTTCGGCAACCCGCTGGTGCTCGGCGGCAGTCATGGCGTGCTGTCGACGGAAATCTTCTTTGCCGTTGTGGGTTCGCAGAATGATCCGTCGCGGGCAGCTGTCCTTGCGATTATCCTCCTGTTCTTCACGCTCTCGGCGTTTCTGGCCCAGCGTGTCTGGCTGGCGGGCAAGAGTTTTGCCACGGTCACGGGCAAGGGAGATTCCGGTGCGCATATTGCACTGCCACGTTCTCTTTCAATCGGTGTCCACGCGATCGTCATTCCGTGGATTCTGTTCACGCTTGTCATCTACGGCATGATCCTGTTTGGCGGATTTGTGCGGACATGGGGTCTCGACAACACCCTGACGCTTGAACATTACCAGCGGGCTTTCTCCTTCAGTTTCAGCAACGGTGCCATTGCCTGGACCGGTGTTGCCTGGAACTCATTCTGGACGACCATCAAGATCGCGCTGATCTCGGCGCCGCTGACAGCCGCCGTCGGTCTGCTCACGGCCTATCTCATCGTTCGCCAGCGCTTTGTCGGGCGCAATGTCTTCGAGTTTGCCCTGATGATGAGCTTTGCCATTCCCGGTACGGTCATCGGTATCAGCTACATCATGGCGTTCAACCTGCCACCGCTGGAGATGACCGGGACCGCACTCATTCTGATTGCGTGTTTTGTCTTCCGCAACATGCCGGTGGGTGTGCGGGGCGGTGTAGCGGCCATGAGCCAGCTCGACAAGAGCCTCGACGAGGCGTCGCTGACATTGCGGGCGACGAGTTTCCGTACCATCCGCAAAGTGATTCTGCCGCTGCTGCGTCCGGCAATCGTCGCCGCGCTGGTCTATTCCTTCGTGCGGGCCATCACCTCCATCAGCGCTGTCATATTCCTTGTGAGCGCCGAGTATAATATGGCGACATCCTACATTGTCGGGCTTGTCGAGAATGGCGAGTACGGCGTGGCGGTGGCCTATTCCTCCATGTTGATTGTCGTGATGATCGTCATCATCACCTGTTTCCAGCTTCTGGTGGGCGAACGAAAGCTGCGGCGCGAGAACCGCGTTGCGACAGCCTTTGTTCCGTCTGCCGTTTCACAAGAAAAGGCCGCATCATGACCACGCATCGCACCGGCTCAGTCATATTTTCCAATGTCAGAAAGCAGTTCGGAAACTTTACTGCCATTCACGATCTTTCGCTCACGATCGAACCCGGCACGCTCGTCACCCTGCTTGGCCCGTCCGGCTGCGGCAAGACCACGACGTTGCGTATGCTGGCGGGGCTGGAGCATCCGTCTGCAGGCCGGATCCTCATTGGCGGCAAGGATGTGACCATGCTTCCCGCCAATGAGCGGGATGTATCGATGGTGTTCCAGTCCTACGCACTTTTCCCGCATATGTCGGTGCTTGAGAATGTCGCCTATGGCCTTGAATCATCCGGTATGAAGAAATCCGACGCGCGGGAAAAGGCGGAGGAAGGGCTCAAGCAGGTTGGCCTTGCCGGCTACGGCCAGCGCCTGCCTGCCGAACTGTCCGGTGGTCAGCAGCAGCGTGTCGCCGTTGCCCGAGCGCTGGTTCTGGAGCCGCAGGTACTGCTTCTGGATGAACCCTTGTCCAATCTCGATGCCCGTCTGCGCCGCCGTGTCCGTACGGAAATTCGGGAGTTGCAGCAGCGTCTTGGTTTCACGGCTGTTTATGTCACCCATGATCAGGAAGAGGCGCTCGCCGTGTCCGACCAGATCATCGTCATGCAGGACGGGGTCATCGCCCAGCAGGGCTCGCCGCGCGAGCTTTACGAAGCCCCGGCTTCGTCCTTCATTGCCGATTTCATCGGGGAGGCCAATGTCGTCCCGTGTGAAGTGCTGCGCAGCGACGGTGGCAACGCCATCATCCGTGTCGGCACGCTGGAACACGCGGTACCGGGCCGGAATGCCAAGCCCGGTCCTGCGAAGATCGCGGTCCGGCCCAATGCCATCACGCTGGAACCGGGCGAGAACGGTGCGTTTGCCGGAAGCATCAGACATGCCGCCTATCTTGGCGACCACGTCGAGTATGAAGTTGAAACTGCCTCCGGAACGCTCTTCGTGGTTGATCCGGCCGTTGATCGCAATCTGGCCCCGGCGACCAATGTCAGCATCGGTTTTCACCACCGCGGTATCGCCATCATCAATAACTGAAACTGTATTTTCAAAGGACTATCATGACATCGCATGCCGAAGCCGAATTGCAGGGCCGTTTTGCTCTCGCCCAGAAGATGGCCGTGGAAGCCGGAGCCGTTGCTCTGGCCCATTTCAATGCACGGGAACGTCTGGTTGTAGAAACCAAGGCCGATCCGCAGGATGTGGTTTCTATTGCAGACCGGGAAGTGGAAGAACTGATCCGTGCCCGCATCGGAGCGACCTATCCCGGTGACGCGGTGCTTGGCGAGGAATATGGCGTCAGCGCCGGAACGTCCGAATTCACCTGGGTGGTTGATCCGATCGACGGCACAAGCCCGTTTGTCAACGGCATGCCGACATGGTGCATCTCCATTGCAGCCATGCGCGGCGAGGAGATCGTTGTGGGGGTGATTTATGTTCCGTGCAATGATGAGCTCTACGCGTCAGCGCTCGGGATGGGCGCGACACTGAATGGCAAAACACTCGCCATCGATCCGACGAAGACCATTCGCAATGCGGTGACGGGTATCGGCGCCAATCATCATGTAACCCCGGCGGTCGTTGCCTCTCTGGTGGAAAAACTGCTTGAAGCGGGCGGGAATTTCATCCGCAACGGGTCGGGCGCGCTCATGCTGGCCTATGTCGCGGCAGGCCGCCTTGTCGGTTACTACGAGCCCTACATGCACGCGTGGGATTGCATGGCCGGATATTGCCTCGTCAAGGAAGCGGGCGGCTGGCATCATCCATTCCCGGTCAAGGGTGATGGGCTCACGAAAGGTGCACCGGTTCTTGCCGCAGCAACCGGCGCGGTCGATGATCTCAGAAGGATCGCCGGCCTTTGATCAGAGCAATGTCACTCCCGGCACATTCGTGCCGGCGGTGACTTGCTTTAGTTCTGCTGAATGGATACGCCGCCTTCGCCGATCTTCAGTTCGATGCCTGCCGGTTTTGTGTTCTGGTCATAGATGTAGAACCCCAGGCCAACCACAAGCACGGTCAATCCTCCGATGATCAGATAAAGCATGTTCCGGTTCATGTGGCCCTCCATATTCAAGTGTTCTCATAGGGTTAGACCATCCGAGCCACCTCGTGACAACCCTTGGAGGCGTACTATCAAGCGGTCACTGAAGGAGGTGCCGGGCGATATAGACCCGTCCCGCCTCATTGTGAGGAGCACCAAAAGCGTGTGCTGACACCTGCCAACAACCATCTTATTGCTGACATACTGTTTTTAAGTCCGGACGATAGAAACGGATCACGAGCCCGGGGTGATTCCTGACATGGTTTCGCTCAATCTTGCCAAAACGAGTACGTGCCAGTCCATGCCAGCGTTTCATATGGCGACCCTTGCAGTATTTTGAATGTTTCTCCGGACGCAAATCCTGATGAAAGCTGTTTGCTTAGCAGTATGAAGGAAAGCAAAAAATGCTGATTCTTTGCGCAACTGCGAAGAGCAAATCATTGACTTATTACAACGAATAACGTCGACTAAAGTTGGTGTTGACAATCACCGACTCTCGAAAAGCTGGGTAGACATGACGTTCGTGCGAAATCTTATGTGGGCGCCTACAATCGGCCTATCCTGGCTATGGGGACTGGGTTTCTTTTATTCGATCCATGTCACCCTGACTTATGGCTGGCTTGGCTTCTTCGGCTTCGCCATCTCGAATGTCGGTGGTCTCTGGTTGTTCGGCTATATTCTTGGCCGCAGCAAACGAACGCCGGACCAGATCATGAAGGACATCGAAAACCGCTATGTCGGTGTCTTTCTGTTGTTTCAGATGGCGGCACTTGTGGTCACGATCTTCGGGTTTGTTGCTTATCTCTGGCAGCCGATTGTAGGCGAGGGCGCGACTGTCGGCGTTGCCTTTCTGCTTCTGGCCTCCTGTGCAATCGGGCATGCGCTTTCGTTGCAGCAGATCAAAAAGTTGCACATCCTTTATACGGTGATCGGTGTTACGGCGGGACTCGTCCTGCTTTTCGGCCTCAAGCAGACATCGGACTATCCGGGCGTGCCGCTTCAGCAGTTCGACGCGCGCTTCTATGGTCTCGTCATGCCAACGCTGATTGGCTTCCTGCTTGGTCCATGGCTTGATATCCAGCATTGGCAGCGGGCGGTCTACATCAAGCGTGAGGGCGGATCCGTCGGAATGGCTTACGGTGCGGGTGCCTTGCTGTTCTTCGGTTTTCTGTTGCTCAACGCTGCAATCGCGTCAACGGTTGGTCCCATTGGCAGCATTATTTCCATTGATGGTTTGCCGAGCGCACAGGGGTCGGTTTCTGCAGCTGTTGTTCTGGCTGCCGAAAACGGTTCACCCTATCTGGCGATTGCCTTCGCGATCTGGACGATCGCGGCTCTCACCTCCACGGTCGACAGCTTTTACTGTGCAACGAACTGGTATCTGCGCGGCAAGAACATGCGCAGCAACAGCCCGCTGCTCGCGCTTATTCCCGATGGCATTGCGTCGTCACCGCTGTGGTTGCTGATCGGTGCCGCCTGGGTGGCCTACGCGGCGGTACCGGCAAACTTTTCGCTCATGTATTTCATGATGCCATTCGCGACGCTGTTCGTCAGTGCCTCCGCCAATCTCGTCTGCGAGGCATTGGGTGCGAAGCCGAAATTCGATCCTGTGTTGAGCTTTCTCATTGGCTGCGGGTCGTCGTTGATCTTCATTCTCGGCTATATCCAGCCCGTACCCGGCTTCCTGTTCCTGTCGCCTTTCATCGGACTGATCGGCGCTCTGCCCGTTATCATCGAATTGGTCGGCCCGCGTTCCAAGGCGATACCGGTGGAGATCGTTGATCAGCCAATCCGCATGATGAGCGCTGCGCCACTGACCAACGCGTCGGGCTCGGAGGAAATCTCGCAGTCGCACGGTTTTGATGGTGAGTGGTTTGTCATGCATCTCACACCGACCTATGACGATACGAATTCGGTCGGGAATGTTTATTTTGCCAATTATGTGCGCTGGGTGGGCAAGGCGCGCGAGTTGTTCTTCAACGTCTGCATGCCGGATTTCGACCTGGCCACCACACGTTTTTACATTCTCACCCGTTCCTTCACCCATGACTACAGGCGGGAGTCGAAGGAATTCGAGCAGATCAGTGTCCGCATCAAGATTGCCCGGCACAACCGCAAGTTCGTCACGCTGCAGCATGAAATCCACAGTGCGGCCCAGGGCCTGCTCGGCCACGGAGAGCAGTCGTTGATGTTCGTGGACCGGGATCAGTACAATCCGCTCGATATTCCCGGCGAGGTTATCAAGGGCTTCCTGGCTTACTGGCCGAAGGATTCACGGCTGTCGCCGAGTTATCGCCCAAGCGTTCAGGACAAGACAAAGCGCCAGGCTTAAAGCGCCGGCCTGCTTTTATTGAACATCAAGTTTGGAAACTGGCCTCAGCTGGCGACTTCGTAACGGTCGCGATCGAAGGACATGAGGCCTCCGGTCTTTTCAAATGGCTCGGCAGGACTGAACAGAAAGCCTTGAACCTGATCGCAGCCTTCCTTTTGCAGGCAGGCAAGCTGTTCACGCGTTTCTACGCCTTCTGCGGTAATCTTCATGCCCATGCTGGCGCCAAGCCCCATCACCGCGCGGATAATGGCAAGGCTGCCCCGGTTGTGCGGAAGATCGCGTACGAAGGACTGGTCGATCTTGATCTTGTCGAACGGCATTTTGCGCAGATAACTCAGACTGGAATAGCCTGTACCGAAGTCGTCGAGTGCGATGCTTACACCCATGGCGCGGAACTGACGCAGCAACGATATCGCGGCAACATTTGCTTCGAGGAACACGGATTCGGTGATCTCGAGTTCGAGGCGATTGGGCGTCAGCTTGTTCGTTGTCAGAGCATCGCGAACGATGGACGCAAGATCCGAATGGCGGAACTGGATGGCTGAGATATTGATGGCGACATGGATGTCTTCCGGCCAGGAAACAGCTGTTCGGCAGGCCTCCTGTATGATCCATTCGCCGAGCGGGATGATATTGCCTGTCTCTTCAGCAATCGGAATGAAGATGGCGGGAGAAATATAACCATGCACGGGATGTTTCCAGCGCAGAAGTGTTTCGAACCCGACTGTCTTGAGCGTTATGGCTGATACGATCGGTTGGAAATGCAGGATGAACTCCTTGCGGTCCAAGGCGCCGCGCAGATCCATGGCGAGAGCCCGCTTGGCCTCGATGCGTGCATCCATTTCAACTTCGTAGAAGCGATAGCTGTTCCGGCCCTCATTCTTGGTACGGTACAGTGCAAGGTCGGCGCAGCGCATGATGTCGGTGACGCTGTCGGCCGGTGCAAGAGCAATGCCGACGCTGATATGGATATTGATCTGGATGCCATCGATCCAGAATGGCTGTGAGATCGTCTGCACGAGGTCCTGAGCCAGCGCTGTTGCGTCAGCATGATCGGCGCCGGGAGCGAGGATTGCAAACTCGTCCCCGGAGAGACGCGCAACGATATACGTGGCGGGTGACGTACTGCGCAGACGTTCCGCAACCTGCTTCAGCAATTGATCACCAATACCGTGACCAAAGCTGTCATTGACGGTCTTGAATTCATCCAGGTCGATACAGAAGACAGCAAATCCGGCAAGACCGGTCTCCAGATCCTTGGTGGCCTGGGAGAGTTGATCGGTGAACAGCGTTCTGTTCGGCAGATCGGTCAATACATCGTACCGGGCGAGATAGGACAGCTGGTCTTCGGACTGCTTGGCTGCTGTCACATCCGAGCCAACACCGCGATAACCGCAGAACTGCCCGGCATTGTCGAAAATGGCCTTGCCGGTGAGTGACCACCAGCGGGTCTCGCCTTTGATATTGATCGGCAGGGTGTGATTGCGGAACGTTGTGCGGTTTTCGATGGCCTGCCAGATAGAACCAACCTTTACCGCTTCTTCGGCATGCGACTGGTCGACCTTGAATAGCTGGGCAAACGGCATCCCCTGCAATTGCTTGGTTGTTTTCTCGGCGATCTGCGCAAGGCGCGGCGAGGTGTGCTGAAGTTTCAGATCAGCATCGGTTTCCCAGATCCAGTCACTGGCATTCTCTTCGAAATCGTAGAGAAGCAGGCTGATGACCTCCTTCTGCTGCTCAACCTTGATCTGGTCGAGCGTGCGCATGACAATGAGATTGCTCATATGCACGATGGTGAAAAGAATGAAGAGCGCATAGATCGCCAGCAGAATCGCGATGAAAAGAAAGAAATCCTCCCCGGTGGAGGCGAGAGCAAAAAACGAGCCGGTGATGATCGCGCCTGAGTAGGCTATGGCTGCCAGCGGAACCACGGCAACGCCGATACCAGTTGCCATGAGACCTGCCGCTGTACAGGCAATCAGCAGTCTATGGTAGGCGTCGGCTTCCAGAAACAGCATTAGAGGTATGCTGGCCAGACATAAGCCGTAGCATGCGGATATAATGATCAGATATTTGATGCCGTCGAAACCAAGTTCTTTGACTTTTGGCACCTTGTACCATTGCCAGCATGCAAAGAGCGACGCGGCGGTCATAAGAGTCACGATGGTTGCCAGGCTTCCCAGATAGACCTTGTGGCCCTGATCCCAGAAGACAAAAGCCACGACGAAGATCACGCTCATGGCAACAATAACGGTAAATGGCGCCAGCCGGAGCGCCACGTCCATCTGTTCTGCATAGACCCGCCGCTTGACGGCAGGGTTTATCGTTCCCCGCATGCCGAACATGGACCGGATAGCGTCAGGTGTATGGAAATTCGACAGTGTCACCCACGGACCTCAGACAGGCGAGTTCATATTTCCCTATGCTATTTTTATTATGTTCGGCATTGGTTAATTTGCTTACCATTTTTTATAATAGTTACCAATGTCTTTATGGTTCTATGGTTTACGCCGCAGCAATATTACATTCTTGGTAAGAGGTTTTGTGGTTCCGGCCTGTAAATCGGTTGTATAATACTTTTAACAAGTAAAATTAGGACTTTAACGTGACGTTTTCGTATTAAAATAAAGTAATTTCAGTATATTTATATCACATGCGAGTATCCCGTCGCTTGCCTGTGTTTGCTATTCGCAGCTGATTGCTGGGCTGGCTTGGACAAGCGGAAGTCTTCTAACTCCGCACCGCCAGAATTGCAGGCAGCAAACCGGGAAAAACTTCGGCCAGTTCATTGTCGCGCAGCCCGTTGATGCGGGAGGTTCCATCGTTGCGCGTCTTGATGATGCCCGCTTCACGCAGCACGCGGAAATGATGCGAAACGCTGGATTTAGGCCGGCCATTTTCGAGTGCCGCACAGCTTGCCTCGCCTTCCCGTGCCAGCTGACGAACAATCGACAGTCGGATAGGGTCGCTCAGCGCGTAAAGCACGGACTCGAGTTGCACTTCGGTTATCTGTGGGTGGCGATATTCTCTCATGCACTCTTCCTAGCACAAAATTTTGTGTATTGCTATTGTTCGAATTATATCGAACTATAGAAATATGAGCAGACCTGAATGTCTGCGGCCTCGCATCTTGGAGTAAAAGTATGGCCTCTCTCTTCGACCCCTTCACCTTGAAGGATGTGACATTGCGCAACCGAATCGCAGTCTCACCCATGTGCCAGTATTCGGCAAATGACGGTGTTATCAATGACTGGCATCACGTTCATCTCGGTGGATTGGCACGCGGCGGCTCCGGACTGGTGATTGTGGAGGCAACGGCTGTCTCGCCGGAAGGCCGCATCACACCCGGCTGTGCCGGACTGTGGAACGACGAACAGGCAAAAGCGTTGGCACCTGCGGTTCAGACCATCAAGGATGCTGGCGCGGTTCCGGGTATCCAAATTGCCCACGCGGGCCGCAAGGCCAGCGCGAACCGGCCCTGGGAAGGTGACGACCACATTGCGGCTGATGATCCGCGCGGCTGGGAAACGATTGCCCCGTCGGCGGTTGCCTATGGCGGCGGCCTTTCGAAGGTTCCGCGTGAAATGACCAAGGCGGATATCGAGCGGGTGAAGCAAGCATTTGTCGAAAGTGCAAAGCGGGCTCTCTCCGTCGGCTTTGAATGGCTTGAACTGCATTTTGCCCATGGCTACCTCGCCCAGAGTTTTCTGTCCGAGCATTCCAACAAGCGTACCGACGAATATGGTGGCAGCTTTGAGAACCGCAGCCGCTTCCTGATCGAAACGGTTCAGGCGGTGCGGGCCGTGTGGCCGGAAAACCTGCCGCTCACTGCGCGTCTCGGTGTCATCGAGTATGACGGTCAGGACGAAAAAACCCTCAGCGAAGCCATCGAACTTGTCAAACAGCTGAAAGCCAATGGTCTCGACTTCATCGATGTCAGCATGGGCTTCTCTCTGGGCAAGACCAGTATCCCATGGGGCCCGGCATTTCTGGGACCCGTTGCGGAACGTGTTCGCCGCGAAACTGGCCTCCCGGCCTCGACCTCCTGGTACATCAGCACGCCGCAGGAGGCCGATGATCTCATCCGTGATGAAAAGGTCGATCTTGTCATGCTCGCCCGTCCGCTGCTGACGGATCCGCATTGGCCGTTCCGCGCGGCCAAGGAGCTGGGCGTCGAGAAACCCGCCTGGGTGCTGCCTTCGCCTTACGCCCATTGGCTGGAACGCTACCGGGCTGCCTGATCCAATAAGGCAAGCTCCGTGGAGCCGGGAATGGATTTCTCCAGACCCGGCTTCATCCAGACTTCGTCGGCACAAACTGGATCATTATGTCTCGTTTTTAGAATGAGGTTTTCGGAACGGGCTCAAATACGCAATGGTCTACGTAGTCCCTTGCGGGAACTTCTCCTAGTGTCTTGGGTGATCATTCCGTCATCAACACAAGGACGAAAACCATGGCAGTCCATTTGCATCCCGAGACCCTTGCCCTGCATGCAGGCTGGCGGGCTGATCCCGCAACAGGCGCCGTGGCGGTGCCGATTTACCAGACGACCTCCTATCAGTTCCGCGATACGGAACACGCGGCCAATCTCTTCGCGTTGAAGGAGCTCGGCAATATCTATACGCGCATCGGCAATCCGACGACGGATGTTCTCGAAAAACGCATTGCCGCGCTTGATGGCGGTATCGCTGCGCTCGCGGTATCATCGGGGCAGGCTGCTTCGGCTATTGCTGTCCAGAACCTTGCGCGGATCGGTGACAATATCATTAGCTCCACGGATCTCTATGGCGGCACATGGAATCTTTTCGCCAATACACTGAAAGATCAGGGAATTGAGGTACGTTTTGTCGATCCACAGGACCCCGAAGCGTTTCGCAGGGCCACGGATGAGCGAACCCGTGCCTATTATGCGGAGACACTGCCCAATCCGAAACTGACTGTTTTTCCAATCGCTGAAGTCGCCGCCATCGGACGTGAATATGGTATTCCGCTGATCGTCGACAATACGGCTGCGCCGCTGATCGCGCGCCCCCTGCAGCATGGAGCAGCCATCGTTGTGTATTCGACCACCAAATATCTTGGCGGGCATGGTACTTCCATCGGCGGCATCATTGTCGATGGCGGTCAGTTTGACTGGGAGAAATTCCCGGAACGTCAGCCTGCACTCAATACCCCGGATCCGAGCTATCATGGTGCGATCTGGACCCAGGCGGTGAAACCCATCGGCCCGGTAGCCTATATTATCAAAGCCCGCGTCACGTTGTTGCGTGATCTCGGTGCGGCACTCTCGCCCTTCAATGCATTTCAGACAATCCAAGGCATCGAGACCCTTTCGCTGCGTCTGGAGCGCCATGTCGAGAATGCCCAGAAGGTTGCCGAATTTCTGGCCAAGCGGCCGGAGATTGCCAAGGTGATTCATCCGTCGCAGCAGAGCGGTCTCGATCGCGAGCGGGCGGAGAAATATCTCTCGGGCAGTTTTGGCGGCTTGGTCGGCTTCGAGCTCAAGGGCGGTCTGCAGGCTGGACGCAAATTTATCGAAGCGCTCGAACTTTTCTATCACGTTGCCAATATCGGCGACGTGCGCAGCCTGGCTATCCACCCGGCAACGACAACCCACTCTCAGCTCTCACCGGAAGAACAGCGTGCGAGCGGTGTTTCGGAAGGGTATATCCGACTCTCTGTCGGCATCGAACACATCGATGATATTCTTGATGATCTGGAACGCGGCCTGAATGCATCGAAGCTTGCACTCGCCGCTTGAAACCTCTGGTTGGTTGGAATCATCGATTAAATGCTGTAAGTTCTGGAGTGAGAGGTGGGCTTTCACCCACCTCTCGTGGTCTAGTTCGAGAACTGAATCCGGATCATCAGCTGCCAGCCGGTCCGGGTTCTTTTCACGACTAGTGTGATGCTAAACGGCAATTTCCGCATAGATCACCTCCAGTTTTGAGGGCAAGGCCTTTGCCAAGGCCGGGAGGCCCATCGTCCCGGTGCACCGGCTGGCTCGATGCTTGCTGCTTCACCCTCAAATGGATCGCGTGTAAAAACGCCAGTTCAATCCATTGCCTGTTTTCACAGAGCACTGCCAGAAATGCAGGGTTGAATAATTTGAGGTAAGCGGTTGTTTTTTATGGGTATTTAGAACTATAGTTGAATGATCTACGCTTCATCGCGAGGAACAGCTCTGGCCGTTAGCGGTTGAAATCAACATTTCTACCAGCGAAAATGTTCACGCTTGTCCACAAGCCCTATCGAAATGCCGACTTGATCGGTATAGACGGTCGCAAACAGACAACAGGGCGGCTGCGAATGCAGCGCAAATGAATATGATGGTTGTAACAAGGAAAACAGAAGAGGCGGCCGGAACGGTTGCGGGCGATGGGTTGACCGAAGCGGTTAATCCCATGGTTGCGTTTGAAGATGTTTCCAAGCGCTTTGCGGCAGGACGCACCAGCGCGGAAGTCACGGCACTTGATGGTGTCGGTCTGACTGTCCCGCGCGGTTCCGTCACCGGCATTATCGGCCGGTCCGGTGCAGGCAAATCCACGCTAATCCGGCTGGTCAATGGACTGGAGAAACCCAGCAGTGGTCGCGTCGTTGTGGATGGCGTGAATATTGCGGAGCTCGATGAAAAGAAACTGCGCGATGTGCGCCGGTCCATCGGCATGATCTTTCAGCATTTCAATCTGCTTTCATCCCGTACGGCTTTCGACAATATCGCACTGCCGCTCGAGATCGCCGGTATTGACAGGCAGACCATCGAAAAGCGGGTAACGCCGCTGCTTGATCTGGTAGGGCTTTCCGACAAGCGCAATCGCTATCCATCCGAACTCTCAGGCGGGCAGAAACAGCGCATCGGCATCGCGCGGGCTCTGGCAACGGAACCCAAGCTGCTCCTATCTGATGAGGCAACATCTGCACTTGATCCTGAAACAACCCGGTCGATTCTTGCCCTGCTCAAGACCATCAACAAGGAGCTTGGCCTCACTGTTCTGCTGATCACCCACGAGATGGAAGTGATCAAGACGATCGCCGACCATGTGGCGGTTATCGATGGCGGGTGTATCGTCGAGCAGGGACCGACTTTCGATGTGTTTACCGGTCACACCCATGCGACCACCCGGTCGCTGCTTGGCGGACTTGCGGGTCTGCACCTGCCGGAGTTTCTGACGCGGCAGATGGTCGAGAAGCCGGAGCCGGGCCTGCGGACAATCCTGCGCATCATCTTCAAGGGTGAGAATGCGACGGAGCCTATGCTCGCACGGCTTGGCAGCGATCTTGGAATCGAGGTCAATATCATGGCCGGTGCGGTCGATGAGATTGCGGGACGTCCTTTCGGCATGCTTGTTGTTTCCCTGCTCGCCGATCAGGAGAAGATAATCCAGGCACGAAGTTTTCTTGCTGATCATGGTTTGTCATCGGAGGTTGTTGGTTATGTCCGCTGATATTTTCGCACTGCTGGTGAAGTCCACGGGCCAGACATTGTACATGGTCGCCGTTGCCGGGCTCATCGGTTCGCTGTTTGGCATTCCGCTCGGCGTTTTCCTGGCGACCAGTGGCCGCGGCGAGCTTTTTCCGGCACCCTCGGTGAACAAGATACTGGGACTGATCGTCAATGCGGCGCGCTCGACCCCCTTTATCATTCTGGTTGTTGCAATCATCCCTTTCACACGCATGATTGCCGGAACCTCAATCGGGACCACAGCCGCGATTGTGCCGCTGACCATCGCAACTATTCCCTTCATTGCGCGGCTGGTTGAATCAGCGATCCGCGAGGTCGATCCAGGCCTCACCGAAGCGGCCCGCGCCATGGGCGCGAGCCCGGTCCAGATCGTGTTCAAGGTTCTGCTGGCCGAAGCCCGGCCCGGCATTACGTCTGCACTGACACTCACCATTGTCAGCCTCATCGGTTATTCGGCCATGGTCGGTGCTGTCGGGGGCGGAGGTCTCGGCGATCTGGGCATCCGTTACGGCTATCAGCGTTTCATGCCTGATGTGATGGCAATTGTGGTTGTGGTGCTGATCGTGCTGGTTCAGCTCGTCCAGAGCGCCGGCGACCGGCTGGCGCGACAGTTCGACAAGCGCATCCGTCCCCGCTGAAAACAAGTTCAAGTAAAACAGGAGAGTACAATGTTGAAGAAAATCCTCGCCACAGCCGCGCTCGCGGCAATGCTGAGCGCGACGGGCGCTTTGGCCGAAACGATCAAAATCGGTGTGACGCCGGGCGAACACGCGCAGATCATGGAAAAGGTCAAGGAAATCGCCAAGCCGAAGGGCCTCGACATCGAGATCTTCGAATTTTCCGATTATGTCGTGCCGAACCAGGCACTGAACGACGGCGAACTGGATGCAAACTCGTTCCAGCACAAGCCTTATCTGGACAACCAGATTGCTGACCGCAAGTTCGATCTTGTCGACGTCGCCAACACCGTCAATTTCCCGATGGGCGTCTATTCGAAGAAAGTGAAGAGCTTCGATGAACTGGCCGATGGCGCGACGATTGCCATTCCGAACGATCCGACAAATGGCGGGCGCGCTCTGCTGATCCTTGCGGACAAGGGTGCGATCAAGCTGAAGGAAGGTTCAGGCCTGAAGGTGACGCTGGCGGACATCGTCGAGAACAAGAAGAACTTCAAGTTTGTCGAGCTTGATGCAGCCCAGTTACCACGTTCCATCGATGATGTGGATGCTGCAGCAATCAACACCAACTATGCGCTCGAAGCCGGTCTGGATCCGATGAAGGACCCGATCCTGAAGGAAGGTGAAAAGGCGCCCTACGTCAATCTCATCGCTGTGCGCAAGGCGGACAAGGACAAGCCTTGGGTCAAGACACTGATCGAATCCTACCATTCCGATCCGGTCAAGCAGTTCATCCTCGACAAGTACAAGGGTGCCGCTGTTCCAGCTTGGTGATCGAAAGCCCTTTCACCTGCGTCATCCTCGGGCCTGACCCGGGGATGACGAACACGGAGTGCATTCAGATGCGCTTTCCGTTGCCGCCAAAAAGGTGCAGCTTTTCCTTGGGGATAATAACCCTGAGATGATCGTCGGGCTGCGAAACGGAGCGGCCTGCGACCCGCACAACGACCCGTTCGCCTCCAATGATGCCGTAGACATAACTTTCCGCGCCGACCGGCTCGACACCGAGCACCTTGAGGTCGAGCAGGAGGCCGCCAATATGGCTCTCTGTCCCGGTGGCAACTTCCAGATCTTCGGGACGGAAGCCGATGATCGCGTCCTTGTCGGATACGGTAATGCCTTGAGCCCCGATCCGCGTGCCATCCTTCAGGATCAGGCCGGATTCGTCGGCGGTTATTGGAATGAGATTCATGGGGGGAGCGCCGATGAAGCTTGCAACGAATGTGCTGGCGGGCTTTTCGTAGATATCAAGCGGCGCACCGATCTGTTCGACCGCACCGGCATTCATCACCACGAGAATATCGGCAAGGGTCATGGCTTCCAGCTGATCATGGGTCACATAAACGCTTGTCACGCCGAGTTGGCGCTGCAGGTTCTTGATTTCTACGCGCATCTGTCCGCGCAGCTTGGCGTCAAGGTTGGACAGAGGTTCGTCAAACAGGAACACTTTGGGATTGCGCACGATGGCGCGGCCCATGGCCACACGCTGGCGCTGGCCGCCCGACAACTCGCGTGGACGGCGTTCGAGAAGATGCGTGAGTTCCAGCGTTGCTGCTGCCTCGCGGACACGTTTATCGATCTGGTCCTTCGGCATGCCGCGGTTGCGCAATCCGTAGGCCATGTTGTCGTAGACTTTCATATGCGGATAGAGCGCATAGTTCTGGAAGACCATGGCGATGTCGCGTTCGGCGGGGCCGAGATCGTTGACAACCTTGTTGTCGATCTTGACCGTGCCATCCGTAATAGATTCCAGTCCTGCGATCATGCGCAGGAGGGTCGATTTTCCGCAGCCAGACGGGCCGACGAGTACGCATAACGCGCCGTCTTTGATCGCGATATCGACGCCTTTGACCGCTTCGACAGCCCCGGCATAAACCTTGCGGACATTTGTAAGTTCAACACTTGCCATGTGAGATCATTTCTCCGTTTCGACCAGACCGCGCACGAACCAGCGTTGCATCAGCACAACGACGAGGACCGGGGGGAGGATGGCCAGAATGCAGGTCACCATCACCAGATGCCATTCGGTGTCGGCATCGGCGAAGGAAATCATTTTGCGCAGACCGATGACGATGGTCGTCATGTCATTGCGGTTCGTCATCAGCAGGGGCCACAGATACTGGGTCCAGCCATAGATAAACAGGATGACAAACAGTGCCGCTATGTTGGTTTTGGACAGGGGCAGCAGGATGTCTTTGAAAAAACGCCACGGTCCCGCACCGTCGACGCGCGCCGCTTCGACAAGTTCTCCCGGTATGGTCATGAAGAACTGCCGGAACAGGAGTGTTGCCGTTGCCGATGCCATGAGGGGAACGGTAAGGCCCGTATAGGTGTCGATAAGACCAAGATCGACCATGACCTTGTATGTTGGCAGGATGCGAACTTCGACCGGCAGCATCAGCGTGATGAAGATCAGCCAGAAGAAGACCATGCGGCCGGGAAACCGGAAGAAGACAATCGCATAGGCCGACAGGATCGAGATGATGATTTTGCCGACGGCAATCGCCAGCGCCATAATTGTACTGTTGATGAGCAGGCGGCCAACACTCACGCCGCCGATGCGTCCAATGCCGCCGAACAATGCGGTTGTATAGTTTTCCCAGAAATGCCCGCCGGGCAGCAGGGATAGCGGCGGCCGCATGATGTCCTGCAGCGACTGGGTTGACGCGATGAAGGCGTAGTAGATCGGGAAAGCCACGATCATGATGCCGACAATCAGGACGATGTGGGCAATAAGACGGCCGATGGGATTGTTCTGGATCATCTTTGCGCTCCTCAGCCGTAATGCACTTTGCGCTCGACATAACGGAACTGGATTGCCGTTAAGCCGATAACAATGACCATGAGGATCACGGATTGCGCTGCCGAATCGCCAAGGATCAGATTGACGAACCCGTCATTGTAAACCTTGTAGACCAGCGTTTCGGTTGCCTTGCCCGGGCCGCCGCCTGTCACGGCATGAATGATGCCGAATGTATCGAAGAAGGCGTAGACCGTGTTCACAACAAGAAGGAAGAATGTTGTCGGGGCAAGCAGCGGGAAAATGATGGTCCAGAAGCGCTTGGTTTCGCCGGCGCCATCAATGGCGGCCGCTTCGATCAATGATTTCGGAATGGATTGCAGACCGGCAACAAAGAACAGGAAGTTGTAGCTGATCTGCTTCCACGCGGCTGCGGCAACCACCAGGAGCATTGCCTGATTGCTGTTGAGCAGCGGGTCCCAATTGTAACCGGCGGAGCGGATCATATAGGCAAAGGTGCCCATCGAGGGGTTGAACAGGAACAGCCAAAGCATGCCTGCAATGGCCGGTGCCACCGCATAGGGCCAGATCATCAGGGTGCGATAGATGCCTTTGCCGCGCACGACCTTGTCGGCCATGACGGCAAACAGAAGGGCGAAGCCCATGGCGATCACTGCGGTCGCGATGGAAAAGACAACCGTGACCTGAAGCGAATTCAGGTAGTTGGGGTCACTCAGAATGCGTTTGAAATTTCCAAGTCCGACAAATTGCGTTGATAGGCCGAACGGATCTTCCCGCAGAACCGACTGGCGAATGGCCTGGGATGCCGGCCAATAGAAGAAGACAATCGTGATGGCGAGCTGCGGCGCCAGCAGGAGATAGGGCAGGAACTTGTTGGGAAAAGTGACGTGCGTTGACGATGCCATGATTGCCCCTCTTGAAAAGAGCCCCGTCCGCAAGACATGCGGACAGGGCGTTCATGAACCGGCTCTTACTGGCCGTTCGCCTGTTTGATGGCGGCGTTGCCGCGCTTGACGGCATTGTCGAGGGCCTGCTGTGCAGTCTGCTTGCCGGAGAGCATGTTTTCGAACTCTTCGTTCTCGATATCACGCACCTGCGGCAGGTTCGGCAGGCGGACACCTTTGGAGTTTTCCGTCGGCGCCTTGCCCATCATCTGCTTGATCGGAATTTCACGGGCAGGGTTCTTGTCATAAAAGCCGGACTTCTTGGTTTCCTCGTAGGCGGCAAGGGTTACAGGCAGATAGCCTGACACCTGATGCAGACGGGCCTGGATGTCGGTGCGCGACAAGAACGTGAAGAAGGCTGCCACGCCCTTATATTCTGCGTCGGATTTGCCCGCGAAAACCCAGAGGCTGGCGCCGCCCGGTGTCGTGTTCTGTGGCGCACCCTTGGCTTCGGGATCATAGGGGAGCTGGCCCGTGCCGTAGTTCATGCCTGATTTGACCACATCGCCCAGACCACCGGAGGATTCAGTGAAGATGCCGCATTCGCCGGACAGGAACAGCGGCTTGGCTTCAGAGGTACGGCCGCCGTAACGGAATGTGCCGTCCTTGGCCAGATCTGCCAGTTCCTGGAAATGTTTAACATAGAGCGGTGCGTTGATTTTCAGTTCGACATCGGTTCCGGCAATGCCGTTCTCATTGGTGCCGTAGGAAATATTATTCCAGGCGGCAAAATTTTCCGTGTGAATCCATGTCAGCCATGTCGACGTGTAACCGCATTTGGCTGCGCCGCTGGTCTTGATCTTCTTGGCGGCTTCCCAGACTTCCGGCCAGGTTTTTGGCGGATTGTTTTCATCGAGGCCCGCCTTCTTGAAGATATCCTTGTTGTAATACAGGATCGGCGAGGAGCTGTTGTAGGGGAAGGACAGCATGGTGCCGTCCGGCTTGGAATAATAGGCTACAATGCCTGGCAGATAGAGGCTCTTGTCGAACTTCGTATCACCCATCGAGAGGATGTCAGCCACGGGCTTGATCGCACCCTCGGCGCCCATCATGACGCCCGTTCCGGCGTCAAAAACCTGCATGATATGCGGTGCCTGCTTGGCACGAAATGCGGCAATGCCTGCATTCAACGTTTCAGGATAGGTACCCTTGAACACAGGAACGACCTTGTATTCGCTCTGGCTCTCGTTGAATTCCTTGGACAGGGTTTCAACAACCTCGTTGTTGGCGCCAGTCATGGCGTGCCACCAGCTGATTTCGGTGACAGCAAAAGATGAGGTGGAGGACGCGAGGATAAATCCGAACGCGAGGCTTAGCGAAGTACCGCGAAATGTCATGTGTGTCTCCCATAATGAGGCGTCGTTAGGAACACGCTTATTGGATGCGCTTATGGGCAGTATCCCCATTATGTGACAGACAAACAACAGTTTTATGACTTTGGTCTCATAGCGGGGTTAACGCCTGTGGAAAAAATGCGCAGCTGTTCACTTTTGCCTGTCAGATCAGGGTGACACCCGCCTTGCGCATTTTGGCGACCATGGCGGCGAGCGAGCCGCCCATATCGATGGCGCGGCAGGCATCGAGCAGGACATCGGCAGCAAAACCGTGCGCCACCGCATCGAGCGCCGAATAGGCAACGCAGTAATCCGTCGCTAGTCCGGCGAAGGTCACGTTGGTGATTCCGCGTTCGCGCAGATATCCGGCAAGCCCGGTAGGGGTCTTGCGATCGTTCTCGAAAAAGGCCGAGTAGCTGTCGATGTGGGGACGGAACCCCTTGCGGATAATGAGCTCAGCTTTATCCCATTGCAGATCAGGATGAAAATCTGCACCCGGCGTGCCTTGAATGCAATGATCCGGCCATAGCGTCTGGTCACCGTAGGGCATCCTGATTGTATCGAAGGGAGCCTTGCCGGGATGGGAGGAGGCGAAACTGGAATGACCGGCAGGATGCCAGTCCTGCGTGAGAATGACGTGATCAAACCGGACGATCAATTTGTTGATGATTGGAACAATTTCGTGCCCCCCACCCACGGCCAGCGTGCCGCCGGGACAAAAATCATTCTGCACGTCGATGACGACAAGCGCATCCCCAGCCATTTCACTTCTCCGATTGTCCAAAAAGGGCAAGTATGGTCAATCGGAGAAAGCCGTCAACTCGGGTTACAGACTGTCGAAATGGAATTGTTCCGCCGCCCGTTGCGGTATGAGGTGCATGGTCCTTGGTTCGTGGTCGACAAGCTCACCATGAGGGAGATGGGTGGCTGCAAGGCTAAACGGAAACATTGCAGACACTATTCACCTACTTTGCAAAACGTGACTTCCTGCAATCCTCACTCTTCCTCATGGTGAGCTTGTCGAACCACGCACCATGGAAATGCCAATCACCTTGCCGCTAGGTTCGGGCGTAATGCAGATCGCCATCGATCCAGACATGATCAACATCAAGCGCATCATCGAGATGCACAATGTTGGCAACATATCCCGTGCCGATCCGCCCGTACCGATGATCGATCCGGATGCTCTCGGCGGGATAGAGTGAAGCCATCCGCAGGGCTTCATCGAGATCGAGGCCAAGTTCACGATGAACGAAGCGCACCGCAGATATCATGTCGAGATCGGCACCGGCCAAGGTACCATCCTCAAGTGTCAGGCGGCCGCCGGCGCGCCGGATCGTCCGGCCATTCAGCGTAAATGTCGTGATATCGGTGCCGATAGTCGACATGGCGTCGGTCACGAGGAAGATTTTCGCCGGACCATTCTTGGCACGCAGGGCGATGGCCATCGACGCTTTGCTGACGTGGAATCCATCGGCGATCAATCCGGCAGACAGCTCGCCCGACTCCAGAACGGCACCAACCACGCCCGGTGCACGATGGCCCAGCTGGCTCATGGCATTGAAAAGGTGCGTCGCCATGGAGGCGCCCGCTTCCTTTGCCGCAACGGCCATTTCATAGGAGGCGCCGCTATGGCCTATGCTGACGATTACACCGGCGTCGACCATTGCCTTGATCTTTTCAATGGGAACCGTCTCCGGAGCAACCGTGGTGAGCAGCACAGGCAGTTCCTGCACGGCTTCGATGATCGCCAGAAGATCACTGTCATCCATCGGGCGGATGAGCGCGGGATCATGGGTGCCCTTGTGCGATACGGAGAGGTGTGGCCCCTCCAGATGCAGGCCGATAAATCCAGCGACTTTTTCCTGTGCCGCTGCTTTGCCTGCGGCAATCGCCGCATTGGTGATGGCAGGGGTGTCGGTGATCAGTGTTGGCAGGAGCGCCGTTGTGCCGAATGCAAAATGCGCCCGGCAGATTGTGCGAATTGCCTCGACAGTCGGCCCGTCATTCAGGAGAACGCCACCGCCACCATTCACCTGAATGTCGATGAAACCCGGCACAAGTTTGCCGCCCTTGAGTTCCACCCGCCTGATATCGGCGGGGATGTCACCCGAGGCAACAATGCCTGTGATGGTATCTTCATCAACGAGAATTGCGGAGCCGGCGTGCCAGTTTTCGCCATCGAAAATATCGGCGCCGGTCAGTGCATAGGCAGTGCTCATATTGTTTCAGTCACTTTTCTCAAATGCGGGGGCTCATCCGGATTCAATCCGCGGCTGCGGGCGAAATCTTCGACAAATGCATAGAACGATACCAGCAACGCAAGCGGATCGGTGAGCGGGTGCGCCGTGGCAATGAACGGCAATGTTGTGGCCTTCGATGGTTTTGCCGACGTGACGAACACGGCAGCGCCCTGTTCGGCAAGACGGTCGGCAGCTTCAACGATCGAGTCTTCCGCCGCATCGCGTGCAGCCAGGACCAGAACCGGAAAATCCTTGCCGACGATGGCCTTTGGCCCATGCATGACTTCTGCAGCGGAATAGGATTCCGCATGCATGGCGCTGGTTTCCTTGAACTTCAGCGCCACCTCGTTGGAAATGGCAAGCGACGGTCCGCGGCCAAGCACGAACAGCGAGTTTTCGCCTTTCATCGCAGCGCCGAATGGTGACCAGTCGCAGCGAATGGCTGCGGCAAGCGCCTTGGGAAGCTCATCGATCGCAGTCAGAAGCTCTTTATCCTGTGTCCAGTGGCCAATGAGCGCGAGACCCGCGACAGCCGAGCTGACAAAGGTCTTGGTGGCCGCGACGCTGCGTTCCTGCCCCGCCAGAATATCGATGGCAAGGTCGCTGGCAAAGGCGAGGTCCGAATTGATCTCGTTGGTGATGGCAAGGGTGAGGGCACCGCTTTCGCGTGCGGCCTTGGTCATGCTGACAATGTCGGGGCTTTTGCCGGATTGGGAAATGGAAAGTGTTGCGGCGCTCTCCAGTTTCAGGGCGACGCCGTAAATTGAAGCAACCGACGGGCCGAGGGAGGCGACCGGAATCCCGGCTGTCAGTTCTGTCGCATATTTCAGATAGGCGGTGACGTGGTCTGATGAGCCGCGGGCAATGGATGCGAGGAAGGGCGGGTTTTTCTCACGCAGCTTTGCCCCGGCGTCAGCCAGCGTGTCGCGGGATGCATCGAGAAATCGTGCTGTCACATCGGGGATGGACAGAATTTCTGCGCGCATGAGGGTTCCGTTGGTGGTCAAAGCACTGCTCCTGATATTTCCGAAGAATCGCCGAGCTTCAACTCCGCGACAAATTCATAGGCGTCCGCCCGGTAGATCGACCGGGTGAACTCGATCACTTTTCCTGATTCAAGGTATGATATGCGCTCGATGTTGAGGCTGGCAGAACCGGCTGGTACCTCAAGCAACTTGGCGTCAGCTTCTTTCAGGATCGCCGCTGAGATGCGCTGGATGGCACGCGCCGGGCGGTTGCCGCCCTCCGCAAGCACGGCGTAGAGGGATAATGTCACCAGTTCCGGATTGGGCAGGACATGGATGGACAGTGCCGCACGCTCGATTGCCATGGGCGTGTCATTGGCAACACGCAGACGGCTGATGCGGGCAACCTTTTCGCCGGAAGACAGGCCGAGTGTCACCATTTCTTCGGGCGAGGGCGGATAGATGCCGCGATCGAGCCATGTGGAGCGGACAATCATGCCGCGCCGGGCCATGTCTTCGGTGAATGATGTCAGGTGCGACAAGGACTGTTCGACCCGTTCGGAGCGGGGCGCGACGAACGTGCCTGATCCATGCCGCTGAACGAGCAGGCCGGTGGTCACCAGTCCCTGAACCGCCTTGCGCACGGTAACGCGCGAAATATCGGCAATGGTGGCAAGTTCCCGCTCCGGCGGCAGGGCGTCTCCCGGTTGCAACATGCCGTCGCGGACGGCCGTCTCGATCAGCCTTTGCAGCTTCACATAGAGTGGACCTCCGCTGGCAGAGCCATCGTTCAGGGAAGGCAGGATGCCGATCAAACCGTCAGCCATGCACGGCCTCCTTGCCGGCCGCGGCGAAATTCTTCACGGCCAGTTGTACAGCACCTGTCAGCGCATCATTCAACGGTTTCTGCAATTTTGCCTTGTAGGGGGCGGAAAGCCGCTCTCCGAACAATGCACCAAGCCCGCCGATAAGCGAAAGGCGCTCCGGTCCGGCAGGCATCATCGCATCCAGCCCCTCTTCTATCTGCATCACCGCTTTCCGCAGGATCGCCAGCGCCACGGCGTCATTGCGGGCAGCGTATTCAAAGACGAGCGGTGCGAGCGCGCCAAAATCGCTGGGACGTGCCGAATGGGCAAACTCGACGATCTTATAAGGGTTGCTCTCAAAGCGTGCCATGACGGCGTCCGTCAGCGGAGATGAGGCATGAAAACGGTCATGGGCCAGCAATGTCTCTTCCAGAAGATCGCGGCCAATTCTGGCGCCGCCAGCGAGATCGCCCACCTTGAAGCCCCAGCCGCCGGCAAAGCGGATCTCATCGCCTGCGCGTGAAACAAAGAGGGAGCCTGTTCCGATGATGACCACGGTTCCGTCATTGTCGCCGAGCGCACCCTGAAGCGCGATCACACCGTCGGATGCAACCAGAGAATGCTGAAAGGGCAGGGTCATCTGCAGCTTCTGGCCATTGCCACCAACGATTGCACCAGCGAGTCCAAGAACGGCCGAAGCCGAGGGAATCGCCGCTATATCGATCTTGGCTTCGGCAAAAGCAGCATGTGTCGCATCAAGAATGTTCAGACGAGCGGTCTCCATGTCGGTCATGATATTGGCCGAACCGCTCTTGCCGGTGCCCAGAACGCGGCCGCTCATATCAGCCACGGCCGCTCTGCAGCCTGTCCCACCACCATCAATTCCCAGGAGATATGTCACACTCATTGTCCTCCGAAAATTAGAATACCAATAAAATACCAATAGCCAAGCGTTAATTCCATGTTTTTTCCACTTTTGATTAACATATTGATTTCAAATGGATATTAGTATTGCATGAAAATCAGTTCTGGATTTTTTTAAGAACTGCTGGACAAGTGGTATTTTTTTGGCATTAATTATCGCAACGAGGAGAGGCGAGTGGTGGTAACCCGTACCGAGCAACGCAACGATAAAGCATCTGGACTGGACGAGCGATCGCCAGAGGATGTTTTGCGTTTGCTGCACGAGGCGCAGATCGAGGCTGCGGCTTCGGTGGCGCGGGCGACGGATTCCATTGCCAAGGCAGCACTGCTTGCCGCCAAAACGCTGTCCGCTGGCGGGCGCATTGCGTATGCTGCCGCAGGGAGTTCCGGGCTGATGGCACTTGCCGATGCCCTTGAACTGCCAGGTACCTATGGCATTGCGCCGGACCGGGTCGTCATTCTGCTGGCGGGCGGTATCGAGAGCCTCAATCGTCTGGCAGGCAGTTATGAAGACGATGTAGAACAGGCCGCACGCGATATCGCCGCAGCCGGCCTTGGCCGCGGCGACTGCCTGATCTCGATCTCGGCCAGTGGCACCACACCCTATGCGCTTGCGGCCATTGATGAAGCCAAACGGCGTGGGCTGAAGATCATCGCTATTGCCAACAATCCGGATGTGCCGCTTTTCACCCAGGCTGATGTGGCCATTGTGCTGGAAACGCCGCCGGAGATCGTTGCGGGGTCAACACGCATGGGGGCAGGGACCGCGCAGAAGATTGCGCTCAATCTCCTGTCGACGCTCATGGCCGTGCATCTCGGTCACGTGCATGATGGTTACATGGTCAACCTCGTTGCGGACAATGAAAAGCTGCGCGAGCGCGCCGCACTCATCGTTTCGGCTATCGGCGCCTGCGACATCGCAGACGCGAAGCAGCATCTGGCATCATCTGGCGGTTCGGTGAAATCGGCGATCCTGCTGGCAGCCGGTGCAGCCAATGCAAAACAGGCATCACACATTCTCGAAGGCAATCAACAGAGGCTACGCCCGTCGCTTTCGAAACTGAAAGAGGACCTCGGTTCTCGTTAACGGCACTGCTCAAAGGGTGCAACAGGAGACTAAAATGGGAAGCACGACTTTAAAAACACTGCTTATGGCAACGAGCGTCCTGGCTTCGGCCGGTTTCGCGCACGCCGCCGACACCACGCTGACAGTTGAAAGCTGGCGTACCGATGATCTTGCCATCTGGCAGGAAAAGCTCATTCCGGCCTTCGAAGCGAAGAACCCCGGAATCAAGGTCAAGTTCGCACCGACGCCGCCAACCGAGTATGATGCCGCTCTCGGCGCCCGCTTCGATGCAGGCAGCGCCGGCGATATCATCACTTGCCGTCCTTTCGACAAGTCGCTGGAGCAGTTCAAGCGCGGCAACCTGTCGAGCCTGAAGAGCCTTCCGGGCATCGAGAACTTCTCTCCTGTTGCCAAGGCAGCATGGAGCACCGATGACGGTTCCGACACGTTCTGCGTGCCGATGGCCTCGGTTATCCATGGCTTCATCTACAACAAGGATGCCTTCGACAAGCTGGGCATCGCTGTCCCAACGACCGAAGCTGAATTCTTTGCCGCGCTCGACAAGATCAAGAAGGACGGCACCTACATTCCGCTCGCCATGGGCACGAAGGATCTCTGGGAAGCCGCAACCATGGGCTACCAGAACATCGGTCCGAACTATTGGAAGGGTGAAGAGGGTCGTACCGCGCTGATCAAGGGTACGCAGAAGCTTACCGATGCTGACTGGGTTGCGCCTTACAAGACGCTTGCCAAGTGGAAGGATTATCTTGGCGACGGTTTCGAAGCCCAGACTTATCCTGATAGCCAGAACTTGTTCACGCTTGGCCGTGCCGCGATCTATCCTGCCGGTTCGTGGGAAATCTCGCTGTTCAACACGCAGGCCCAGTTCAAGATGGGCGCGTTCCTGCCACCGGTCCAGAAGGCTGGCGATACCTGCTACATCTCCGATCATGCCGATCTTGGCGCAGCGATGAATGCAAAGAGCAAGAATCCGGAAGCTGCCAAGAAGTTCCTGAGCTGGGTTGCTTCGCCTGAATTCGCCGACATCTACGCCAATGCGCTGCCAGGCTTCTTCAGCCTGTCGTCGACACCGGTAAAGATGAAGGATCCGCTGGCGCAGGAATTCGTATCATGGCGCGAAAAGTGCAAGCCGACGATCCGCTCGACCTACCAGATCCTGTCGCGTGGCACGCCAAACCTGGAAAACGAAACCTGGGTTGAATCGGCCAACGTGATCAACGGGACCGATACGCCTGAAGTTGCAGCCAAGAAGCTGCAGGATGGTCTCGACAGCTGGTACAAGCCTGCGAAATAAGCAATCGGATGCCGGGGCGGTTCGCGCCGCCCCGGCATTTCGCTTTTCAGAAGTGGCAGTCATTGCCCCTCCATTCGTTTGACGAACGGCAGTCACGGACCGGTTTTCCATGACCAACAAATCAATAAGCAGGGGTTTGCGATTTAATGAGCACGGCCGACTATACCCAGTCTGACACGGGTCAGGACAAACGCACACGGCGCTGGCACATTCTTGTGTTCCTGCTGCCGGCGGTGATCGTCTATACGGCAGTCATGATCCTGCCGCTGATCGAGACACTGCGCCTCTCCCTGTTCAACGTGGTGGATGGCCAGAGCACGTTTGTCGGCTTCGGCAATTTCCAGACCCTGTTTGGTGAACCGCGCTGGTCGGCCAGCTTCTGGAACGCGCTGCGCAACAATTTCGTCTTCTTCCTGATCCATATGTTGGTGCAGAACCCGATCGGCGTAGCGCTGGCAGCGCTCCTGTCCATACCGAAGCTGCGGTTTGCCGCATTCTACCGCACCGCGCTGTTCCTGCCGACATTGTTGTCCTTCGTGATTGTCGGTTTCATCTGGAAGCTGATCCTGTCGCCGATCTGGGGCGTATCGCCCTATCTCCTTGATCTGGTTGGCCTGAAATCGCTGTTTGCACCCTGGCTGGGCAAACCGGATACGGCGCTCATCACCGTTTCGCTTATCTCGGTCTGGCAGAATGTCGGCATTCCGACCATGCTGATCTATGCATCGATGCTGAGCATTCCCGAAGAGGTTCTGGAAGCGGCCGAATGCGATGGCATTACCGGATGGAGCCAGTTCTGGAAAATCAAGCTGCCGCTGATCCTGCCATCCATCGGTATCATTTCCATTCTGACATTTGTCGGCAATTTCAACGCTTTCGACCTTGTCTACACGGTGCAGGGGGCGCTCGCCGGTCCTGACGGGTCTACCGATATTCTTGGAACGTTGCTCTACCGCACCTTCTTCGGCTTCCAGCTGCAGATCGGCGACAAATCCATGGGCGCGACGATTGCCACGGTGATGTTCCTCATCATCCTGACGGGTGTCTGCATCTATCTCTTTGCCATCCAGCGGCGCATGCGCCGGTACCAGTTCTAGGATCGGAAAGTTCAATCATGGCAAAAGCCCGCACATCACTTCTCCGCTCCGGTTTCGTTCACGTCGCACTGATCATCTATACGGTGATCGCACTGTTCCCGGTGTTCCTGACTGTGATCAACTCATTCAAGGATCGCGCCTCGATTTTCCGCAATCCGCTCGGTCTGCCTGATGCAAAGAGTTTCAGCCTTGTCGGCTACGAATCGGTGCTCAAGCAGGGTGATTTCACCCTGTATTTCCAGAACAGCCTCATCGTCACATCCGTGTCGATCTTCTTCGTGCTGCTGTTCGGCGCCATGGCAGCCTTTGCGTTGTCGGAATACCGCTTCCGCGGCAATTCCCTGATGGGTCTTTATCTTGCCCTTGGTATCATGATCCCGATCCGTCTGGGCACCGTGGCCATCCTGCAGGGTATGGTTGCGACGGGCCTCGTCAACACCCTGACCGCGCTGATCCTCGTCTATACGGCGCAGGGCCTGCCGCTTGCCGTCTTCATCCTGACCGAGTTCATGCGCACCGTGTCCGACGATCTGAAAAACGCGGGCCGTATTGACGGGTTGACGGAATATTCGATCTTTTTCCGGCTGGTGCTGCCGCTGGTAAAGCCCGCCATGGCAACGGTTGCCGTGTTCACCATGATCCCGATCTGGAATGATCTGTGGTTCCCGCTGATCCTTGCGCCAAGCGATGCCACCAAGACCGTGACGCTCGGTTCGCAGGTGTTCATCGGCCAGTTCGTCACCAACTGGAATGCGGTTCTTGCGGCGCTGACCCTCGCCATCCTGCCGGTGCTCGTCCTTTACTTCCTGTTCTCGCGGCAATTGATCCGCGGCATTACCTCGGGAGCCGTTAAATGAGCGCGCATACACAAAAGCCCGTGCGGGTTCTGGTTGCCGGGCTTGGCAATATGGGTCGGAGCCACGCGCTTGCCTATCACAACAATCCCGGCTTCGAGATTGTCGGGCTGGTCAACCGCTCGGTCGTCCCACTGGCAGAAGAGCTGCAGGGCTATACGATCCATCCGTCGTTCGAAAAGGCGCTCGCTGAACTCAAGCCGGAACTGGTGTCGATCAACACCTATTCCGACAGCCATGCGGATTATGCGGTTGCCGCCATGGCGGCCGGAGCCGATGTCTTTGTCGAAAAGCCATTGGCGACAACCGTCGCCGATGCAGAGAGGGTGGTAGCTGCAGCCAAGCAGTATGGCCGCAAGCTGGTGATCGGTTACATCCTGCGGCACCACCCCTCATGGGTGCGGCTGATCGAGGAAGCCCGTAAGCTTGGCGGCCCCTATGTCTTCCGGATGAACCTCAACCAGCAATCGAGCGGTCCGACCTGGGAAACCCACAAGGCACTGATGCAGACGACATCGCCCATTGTCGATTGCGGCGTGCATTATCTCGACGTCATGCTGCAGATCACCGATGCCAAGCCGGTTCAGGTACGCGGCATGGGCGTGCGGCTCTCCGATGAGATCGATGCGAAGATGTATAATTATGGCCATTTGCAGGTTCTGTTCGATGACAATTCGGTTGGCTGGTACGAGGCTGGCTGGGGTCCGATGATCTCGGAAACGGCTTTCTTCGTGAAGGACGTCATGTCGCCCAATGGCTGCGTGTCCATCGTGATGGACCAGAATGCCAAGTCGGATGATATCGACTCCCATACCAAGACATCCACCATTCGCTTGCATTCGGCCAAGACAGGCGCAGACGGGCGCTTTGCCAAGCAGGACGAACTCCTCAACATGGCGGGCGAACCCGGTCATCAGGAGCTTTGCGATCTGGAGCAGGCCTTTGTGCTCAAAGCCATCCGCGAGGATCTCGACCTTGGCCGACATATGCAGGATGCGGTGCGATCGCTCAGCGTCTGCCTCGCGGCGGATGAAAGCGTGCGCTCGGGCAAGCCTGTAGACCTTTAATTAAAGATTTGAAGACGGGAACAAGACATTGGGTTCTTTGAAGATACAGAATATTCGCAAGTCTTTCGGCCATGTGGACGTGCTGAAAGGCATTGATCTTGAGGTCAAGGACGGCGAATTTGTGATTTTTGTCGGTCCGTCCGGTTGCGGCAAGTCGACCTTGCTGCGTATCATTGCCGGGCTTGAGGAGGCAACATCAGGCGAAATCCTGATCGACGGCAAGAAGGTCAACAATACTCCGCCGGCAAAACGCGGCATCGCCATGGTGTTCCAGACCTATGCACTCTATCCGCATCTGTCGGTGCGCGATAATATGGGCCTTGGCCTGAAGCAGGCCGGAAAACCCGCCGAGGAAATCAAGGAGCGCACGAAGATCGCCTCGGCGATGCTCTCGCTCGATGATTATCTGGAGCGCCGCCCGGCGGAACTTTCCGGCGGCCAGCGCCAGCGCGTGGCCATCGGCCGTGCGATCGTGCGCGAGCCGCAGCTCTTCCTGTTTGATGAACCTCTGTCGAACCTCGATGCTGCCCTGCGCGTCAACACACGGCTGGAGATCGCCCGCCTGCACCGGCAGTTGAAGGCCACGATGATCTACGTGACCCATGATCAGGTGGAAGCGATGACGCTTGCCGACAAGATCGTTGTCATGAACAAGGGCCGGATCGAGCAAGTCGGCTCGCCGATGGAGCTCTATAATTCACCGCAGACGCTGTTTGTTGCCGGTTTCATCGGCTCGCCGCAGATGAACCTGATCGACGGTGCCAAGCTTGGTGATCCCGCGGCAAAGGCGGTGGGTATCCGTCCCGAGCATATTCAGGTCAGCAACACATCCGGCAGCTGGAAGGGATCGGTCATCCACGTCGAACACCTTGGCGCCGACACCATCATCTACCTGCAAACGGACTTCAGTCCGCTGACGGTCCGGCTCTTTGGCGAACATCAGTACGAGGTCGATCAGGTTCTCTACGCGACACCGGATGCCGGGCGTACCTACCGATTTGACGACAAGGATCAGATCATCAAGGCTTGATGCTATGTCCGCAGAACGGCCCGAACGCGTCGTTCTGCGGATACCTGTTTTATGAGAATGGCGATCTTTCGAAGAAAGGCTTCGCTGAAGGCACCCAATGGAGTTGTCGAGACAAAGTCACAGGCTTTGTCGGAATCGACATAATTGTATTCGTCCAGAATAAGCCATGATGGAAAATCGGGCCCGGCCCGACGCATTCGATTTCGCTGACGGCGGCAGAGACACGCGACCTCATAGGCTTTTGCGATGTGAGTGGAAACAGAAACAAGCTGGCTGGACTTGCGGTTGTTCCTGACGAGAAGACAGACAGGCCGTGCTTTTCTTCCGGATTCTTCGCCGATGTCGGCCTGACGCGCCCAAAGATAATGGTATTCGAGCACGTCACCTGGCTTAAGCATCATCTTCACCGGATATTATAGTGTTGAGACCCTCCAATAGTGCATTGTGAACATCGTCCGGCGCGTCTTCCAACTTATACGCGGTTGTGCTCGACTGCCCCATCAGCTGATGGTATTTTTCGGCAGTTATAATAACGAGCTTTTCCTTGCCGCGCTTGGTGAGCGCTACAGGTTCTAGCAGGGCTGTATCGAGAATTTCGCCGGACTGGCGATTAACCTCCGAAAACGTATATTGTTTCATGATGGCTCCAACGTCTAAACTACCTATATTACGTATTGTACGTAATATAGCAATCTGACTTCACCATTTCATGTCATGACATCAATATGACTTTCGTTCATAGTCCGCCGCGCTGAGACGGGAATCGTCTGGCTCAGTGCCGAGACAAGATGACAGGGAAGAGATTGATCATGAAATGGACTGCAGACTCCAAACGCTATGACACGATGAAGTACAACCGCTGTGGCAAAAGCGGCCTCAAACTGCCGGCGATTTCTTTGGGGTTATGGCATAATTTCGGACACGATACGCCGCATCAGACCAAGCAGGCGATTTGCCGTCAGGCTTTTGATCTTGGTATCACCCATTTCGATCTCGCCAATAATTACGGCCCGCCGCCCGGTTCTGCCGAAGAAGCATTCGGCGAGATCCTGCGCAATGATTTCAAGGGTTACCGCGACGAACTGATCATTTCCTCCAAGGCCGGTTATGGCATGTGGCCCGGTCCTTACGGCGAGTGGGGCAGCCGGAAATACATGATCGCCAGTTGCGACCAGAGCCTGAAGCGGCTCGGGCTCGACTATGTCGATATATTCTATTCGCACCGTTTTGACCCGGATACGCCGCTGGAAGAGACCATGATGGCGCTCGATCACATCGTTCGCTCCGGACGTGCGCAATATGTCGGCATCTCGTCCTATAACTCGCATCGCACCCGCGAAGCGGCCGCCATACTGGAAGAACTCGGTACGCCGTGCCTCATCCACCAGCCGAGCTATTCGATGATCAATCGTTGGATCGAGGAAGACGGCCTTGTCGATACGCTGGAAGAACTCGGTATCGGCTCCATCGTGTTTTCGCCGCTGTCGCAGGGCATGCTGACGGACAAGTATCTCAAGGGCGTGCCGGACGAAAGCCGCGCTGCGCAGGGGAAGTCGCTCAATCCGGCGTTTCTTAGTGAACAGAACCTGTCCAATATCCGGGCATTGGACGGGATTGCCAGGAAGCGCGGCCAGACGCTGGCGCAGATGGCGCTCGCCTGGGTCCTGCGTCGCGGACGGATCACTACGGCGCTCATCGGGGCAAGCAAGCCGCAGCAGGTCATCGATTGCGTCAAGTCTCTGGAAAATCTTGATTTTACCGATGCGGAGCTTGCCGAAATCGATACCTATGCAAATGATGCGAACATCAATCTCTGGGCGGCATCGGCCGAGCGTAGGGGACCTGAACGTACCCCGGCGAAACAGGCTTGAACACGCGTTGAAAGGCTTTAGATAAGAAACATCGAAAACGCCGGCTGCAACCTCGTGGCTGGCGTTTTTGAATTGGATAGAACCTGCAATTGGCAGCGCCGCGTGAATATGCGACATGTCTGCGCGAAATTGATGTGATGAATGGGATAGTTTGATGAAGATTGCGATGATCGGGACTGGCTATGTCGGTCTGGTTTCTGGTGTTTGCTTTGCCGAATTCGGTTTTCAGGTCACCTGTGTTGACAAGAACCCTGCTATCATCGAGCGCCTGCAGGCCGGTGAAGTGACGATCTACGAACCCGGCCTGGACGAACTTTTGACCCGCAATGCCCGTGACGGGCGCCTCATATTTACAACAGAGCTGGCGTCGACTGTTGCTGATGCGGATGTGATTTTCATCGCTGTCGGCACGCCTTCGCGGCGCGGCGACGGGGAAGCTGACCTGCAGTATATCTACGCCGCTGCCGACGAGATCGCCGCTGCCATGAAACCGGGCGCTGTTATCGTGATCAAGTCCACGGTTGTCGTCGGCACAAATGCCGACGTGCGCGCTCATATTGCCAAGGCTCGGCCGGATGTTCCGTTCTCCATGGTATCCAACCCGGAATTCCTGCGTGAAGGCTCGGCCGTCGAAGATTTTCTGCGGCCAGACCGTGTTGTCGTCGGCGTGCATGACGAGCGGGGCTCGAATGCGATGAAGCGCGTCTATCGTCCGCTTTACCTGCGTGAAACGCCGATGATCGTGACAACGCTCGAAAATGCCGAGATCATTAAATACGCCGCCAATGCTTTTCTGGCGATGAAGGTCACATTCATCAACGAGGTTGCGGACCTCTGTGAAAAGACCGGCGGCAATGTGCAGGACGTGGCCCGTGCCATCGGCATGGACAATCGCATTGGCTCGAAATTCCTGCATGCCGGTCCCGGCTTCGGTGGTTCATGCTTCCCCAAGGATACCCGTGCCTATGCGGCGACCGGGCGCAAGATGAATGCACCGCAAACCCTGATCGAGCAGGTGGTCATGGTCAATGAGCAGCGCAAGCGCTCCATGGCGGAACGGGTTATTCAGGCGGCAGCCAAAAGCGGCGCAAAAACAGTTGCGGCGCTGGGCATCGCCTTCAAGCCAAACACCGACGATATTCGCGAGTCGCCGTCGCTGGATATCATTCCCGCCCTGCAAAAGGCAGGCCTGACGGTGCGTGCGCATGATCCCGAGGCACGTTCCGCTGCCGAGCCTGCTCTGCCGGGTGTCGTCTGGTGCAAATCCGCCTATGAGGCCATTGAAGGGGCGGAGATCACCGTGCTTCTGACCGAATGGAATGCGTATCGCGCGCTTGATCTGAAGAAGGTTGCCAGCCTGATGAAGGGCAATCTGCTGTTTGATCTGCGCAATGTCTATGGCGAGCAGGATATCGACGGAACCGGGCTGGAATACCATTCCATCGGTCGCCCGCGTCTGGGGCAGAGTGCTTAAAATAACATTTGCATGTCTATTGTGCGTGGTTCTGCAATCCGACGCCTACTGAACAGCCTTATACAGTGTCACGGTTGTCTTGCGGCCCTTGCTGTAGTTGATCCCCGATGCAGTTCCGACAATGACCACAGACTTATCACCCTGCGGCAGGTTCTGATAGAAGTCGGCCTGATTGCGTTCGTCAACAGCCGCAATTGCGCAGGATGGATTGGCGAGCAGATGTTTTGCCGCGCCGGCGCCATCGGTCAAAACTGTCTTTGTACCGGCCAAAAAGACCAGGCTTGGTTCAGCATATCCGGCTGAAGCGAGGATACTATCCGGGCAGGGCTTGGCCTGGTTGAAGGCATTGTTTATCGCCGGGCTCATCCAGATTGGCGTAATCGCTGGCACAACGCCCCAGGTAAGCAATGCCAATGTGGCAATGCCGAAGGCCGCCGCTGCCTGAACGGCACGCTTGAGATTGTCCTTCAGCACAAGGCCGCTGGCAAAGACACCGGCCGCCGCTGCTGTAAAAAAGGCGATAATACCGGGAATGGAAAATGTGTCGGCCATGACCCACGGCAAAACTGTGCCAGCGCCCATCAGGCCCAGTGTCGCAATCCCAAGGCCAAGAAGAGTCAGCCGTTCAAGCCAGATCTGCCAGCGTCCGCGGTAGGGCTCGGTGGCAATCCCCGTATCGACCGCCCAGGCCATCATCAGCAGAAGGGCCGGATAGGCAGGCAGGATATAGTGGGGAAGCTTGGTCGGGATCATTTCCGTCACCAGCCAGTAGGGAATGTACCACGCTGTCAGGAACGCCAGACGCGGATCGGTACGGAAACGGCTCAGGGCCTGCAGACCGCCGCGTATGGCCATGACCCCGAAAGGCCAGATGAAAACAACGAAAATCAGCGCGAAATAGCCGGGCGGTGCGCCGTGGCTTTCCTGTCCATCGCCCACCTTGGACAAAAGATCATTGCCAACGGATTCGCTGAAGAAAGCGCCGCCGCTCTTCAGGGTGATCATGATCAGCCACGGCAGGACAATGACCAGCAGAATAGGGAGACCCGCCAAGGGCTTCAGGCGCTTCAACCATTGCCAGTCGCGATAGAAAAGACTGAGTGTAACGGCAGTAAGAACGCTGACAAAGGGCGTGATCGGCCCCTTGATCAAGATGCCTATGGCCGTCGCAACCCAGAAGATAAGGGCAGGAGCCCATTTTGCCGGGGCATTGTCGCGGCTGGCCATCCATATTGATGCCAGCGCAGCCTGAGCAAACACAACGGTGGCGAGCAGGGTTGCATCGGTTTTTGCCACGCGCGCTTCAAAGCCGAGCATGACGATTGCCGCAAGCGCAAGGCCGGCAAGCAGTCCGGCGCTCTGGCCGAACAGGAATGCACCAAGCGCCGCCGTGGCGAGAACTGCCAGCGTTGCGCCGCCTACCGAGACGAGCCGGTAGGCCCACACCGGTGCCTTGTGATCATAGCCGGTAACCTTCAGCATGGCACTCTGGAGCCAGTAAATGCCAACAGGTTTCTTGTAACGGGAGGCATCCTGAAAGCGGATGTCGACGTAATCGCCGGTTTCCGCCATCTGATGCGTGGCCTGGATATAGCGGGACTCGTCGCGATCAAGCGGCGGGATCGAAGCGATACCCGGCACGAACGATACAAGACAGACAAAGATGAGCAGCAGGTAGTGGCTGAAACGGAGTTTCGCGGTGCCCGCAGAAGCAGGGTCAGAATGGGTCATGATCGTGCCTTGCGGTGCCTCCGGCTCAGCTATCCTGCGTCATTGCCTTTTTTTCATTGGCGATCAGCCACAGATTGCGGATGTAGACGACGAGGCCCAATCCCTGACCGGCGATGAACACCGGATCCTTTCGGACAATCGCGTAGATGAAAAGCAGTACGCCGCCAAACAGAGAGAAGAACCAGAACGTCACCGGGACGACACTGCGCTTGGCTTTTTCCGAGGCAATCCACTGCACGACGAAACGCATGGTGAAACAGCCCTGTGCAAAGAAGCCGAGGACGATCCAGGCATCGAACTGGGCAACGAAGACCGAGTGCAGCCAATTGGTAATTGCGTCAGCCATGGCTGATCTCCGTAATAGTTGGAACGGTCTTGCGGCGCTTTCTCAGCCACCACACACCATAAAGATCGAGAATACCGCGCAAGCCGCGATCGAGAATGCCGTAATTGGATTTGCCGTGACGGCGCTCGCGGTCCACCACATCCACATGCACGACGCCGTAACCCTCGCGGATCACCAGTGCAGGCAGATAACGGTGCCAGCCATCAAAAAACGGCAGCTCACGGAACAATTGGGTATGCAGCGCCTTCAAACCACAGCCGGAATCGCGCGTGTTGTCCTTCAGGATCGCGCCGCGCAGGTTGTTGGCGAGTTTTGAGGAAATCTGCTTCAGTTTGGTATCGGTGCGCTTCAGGCGCTGACCGGCGGCAATGCCCACAGCAGGACCCGCTTCAAGTAACGCATCGGCAAGCCTTGGCAGATAGGCTGGATCATTCTGGCCGTCGCCATCCATCGTGACGACGATTTCGCCCTTGGCGGCAAAAACCCCGGAGCGCACTGCTGCGCTCTGGCCCGCAGATTTGTCGTGCCGGATATGGCGCAGCGGCTTGCCGGTGCGGATCCGTTCACCCAGTGCATCGCCGGTTCCGTCGGTCGAGCCGTCATCCACGACCACCACTTCGTAGTTGCGGCCCTCCATGGCTGCATCCACTTCGTCGAGAAGGAAGGCCAGGTTTGCGGCCTCGTTTCGGCATGGGATTACGATTGTGATTGCCGGGTTGCTCAAGGTGCAGGCTTTCATATTGTCTGGTCAGGCGCGCTCCATAGAGCATCGGACGGTAAATAGGAAGCCGTCCTATTTACCGTCCGATGCTCTAACACCGAAAGAGCCGCCTTTCCATCCTCAATTCATTCAATGGGGAATGATCAACGCTTATTGCGAATGTCCGTCAAGCTCTTCGCTGGTGTGATTGCTTCCGGATCGAGTCGGATTTCGATGATCGATGGTTTGCCGCTCTGAACCGCGCGTTGCCATGCCCCCTCAAAATCAACCGTCGCTTCGACGGTTTCGCCGTGTCCGCCATAGGCGCGGGCGAGCATGGCAAAATCGGGATTTGTCAGATCGGTTGCCGATACACGACCGGGATATTCCCGCTCCTGATGCATGCGAATGGTGCCGTAGATATTGTTGTTGATGACGAGCACGATGATAGGCAGCTGGTATTTGACCGCCGTTGCGAAATCCTGGCCGTTCATCAGAAAGCAGCCATCGCCCGCAAAACAGACAACTGTTCGCTCCGGATAAAGCTGTTTCGCCGCCACCGCCGCGGGTAGACCATAGCCCATGGAGCCTGATGTTGGCGCGGCCTGCGTGCCGAAGCGCCGGAAGCGATGGAAACGGTGCAGCCATGTGGCGTAGTTACCCGCACCATTGGTCATGATCGCATCTTCCGGCAGCGCGCTTTCAAGATAGGCAATGATCGGACCCATGGCGACGTTTCCGGGTCCGGTCTGGGGCGGGGTCGACCATGTGAGATAGGAGGTATGGGCAACCTCCGTTTCTCCGGGCCAGTTGATGTGCGAGGGCGGTGCCAGATGTTCCACTGCCTCGGCAAAGGCGTCTGGTGCGGCGTTGATGGCAAGTGCGGGGCGATAGACGCGGCCGAGTTCATTGGCATCGGGATGCACATGGATCAGCGTCTGTTTGGGGTAAGGGCTGTCCATCAGCGTATAGCCTGACGATGGCATTTCGCCGAAGCGTCCGCCGACCAGAAGCAGGACGTCGGCCTCTTTAACGCGCGTTGCGAGCGCCGGATTGATGCCGATGCCGACGTCGCCTGCGTAGTTCGGATGGAGATGATCGAACAGCATCTGGCGGCGGAACGAACAGCCGACCGGCAGATGCCACTTCTCGGCAAAGCGGGTGATGGAGCGAACCGCCGCTTCGTCCCAGCGTGAGCCGCCGAGAATCATGAAGGGCTTCTTGGCGCCCTGCAGAAGGTCGGCGAGTTTCTCGATGCTGGCAGGGGACGGGCCCGTTTCGACCGGCTGCCATCCCTGTGCGGCTACTGCCTCCACCTTGTCCGTCAGCATGTCCTCAGGCAAAGCCAGCACGACAGGCCCGGGGCGGCCCGATGTGGCGACGGAGAAGGCACGGGTGACGAATTCCGGAATGCGGCGAGCATCGTCGATTTCGGCAACCCATTTCACCGTATCGGCAAAGAACCGGCGGTATTCCACTTCCTGGAAGGCTTCACGTTCGCGCGCATCGCGCTGCACCTGTCCGATGAACAAGATCAGCGGCGTCGAATCCTGCATGGCGATGTGGATGCCGGGGGAGGCATTGGTTGCGCCGGGGCCGCGTGTGACAAAGCAGATGCCGGGCTTGCCGGTCAGTTTGCCCCAGGCTTCGGCCATCATCGCCGCCCCGCCTTCGGCCCGGCAGACCGTGACGCCCACGTCGGCATCCACAAGCGCGTCGAGCACGGCAAGATAGCTTTCGCCGGGAACGCAGAACAGGCGTTCCGCGCCATTGGCCTTGAGGGCTTCTACGATCAATTCACCGCCGGTTTTCATCGGATGCGTCCTTCAATTCCTGGAGAATGTCTGCACTGTGTTCGCCGAGGCGTGGCGAGGGCTTGTTGTAGGTCAGGGGTGTCTTCGACATGATGATCGGCGTGCGCACCGAAGGAATACTGCTGCCATGGTCATCGTCAAGGTCGAGGCGCAATTGCCGGGAGACGATCTGCGGATCGTCGAACATTTCACCGATCCGGTTGATCGGCCCGGCGGGCACCGCATTCTGCGCGCAGGCGGCAAGCAGATCGGCGCGTGTACGTTTCTGCGTTTCCGCCCGGATGATCGCCGTCAATGCGCCGCGGTTTTCCAGCCGTGCCCGGTTAGTGAGAAAACGCGGATCGGCACTGAGGCCGTCCAGCCCTACGATGGCACAGAAACGGGCAAATTGCCCGTCATTGCCGACCGCAAGAATCAGGTGGCCGTCGGAGGTGGGCACGACTTCGTAGGGGGAAATATTGGGATGCGCATTGCCCATCCGGTTGGGACTTTTGCCGGTGGCGAGATAATTCATCGCCTGATTGGCCATGACAGCGGACTGCACATCGAAGAGCGCCATATCCACCAGCTGGCCTTCACCGGTTTTTGCCGCATGGGCCAATGCCGCCTGAATGGCAATAACCGAGTAAAGCCCGGTGAAGACGTCAGCAACGGCAAGGCCTACCTTCTGCGGTTCACGGTCCGGTTCACCGGTGACGGACATCAGCCCGGACATGCCCTGGATGATGAAATCATAGCCAGCCTGACTGGCATAGGGACCTGTTTGGCCAAATCCGGTGATGGAGCAATAGACGAGGCGGGGATTGTCGGCACTCAAGGTTTCATAATCGAGACCATATTTCTTCAGGCCGCCAACCTTGAAATTTTCCAGAACAACATCCGCCGTCCGGCACAGCGCCCGTACCGTTTCCTGGCCTTCGGGGGAGGTAAAGTCGACCGTGATTGAACGCTTGCCGCGATTGCAGGAATGAAAATAGGCGGCGGAAAGGTTCTCTCCCTCTTTGCTGGTGATAAAGGGCGGGCCCCAGCCACGGGTTTCATCGCCGCCTGCAGGATTTTCGACCTTGATCACATCGGCGCCGAGATCGGCCAGAATCTGTCCGGCCCATGGTCCGGCGAGGACGCGGGCGAGTTCAATGACACGCACGCCTTTGAGGGGAGCTTCGGTCATGGCGGTTAAAGTGGCTCCAAATTCAGTGTTGGTTTTTGGGCTTGTTTCTGAACGACTCGAAGCGCCCAATCGGTGAAGTCACTCATGATCACGTCGCGGTTGATTTCATTCAAGCCTTCATGGCGGGTGTCAGCATAAACTTTGGTCGTTACCTCGGTGAACCCCAGTCTTTGCATCCGTTTGCCAAGATCTGTTACGGCGCTGCCCTTGGCTGTGGCCGGATCTTCCCCGCCACCAACCAGATTGAATGGCAGGTCGCGCCGCACCCCTGCCAGTGCCGTGTCGTCGGCTCCGGCAAAAGTGAAACCGAAGACATCGCGCCACATGCTGACCGAGGCATCCCATCCGCAGAGGGGATCGGCGACATAGGCATCGACTTCATCAGGATCACGCGACAGCCAGTCAAAGGGTGTGCGGGCGTCCTTGATGCCGCGTTCCCAAGTCTGAAAGGTCAGTTTGGGTAAAAGCATGCTCGGGACGTCGGAGCCAAGGAACATGCGCTCGGCCCGCAGAATGCCTTGCGCCAGCCGCCCGGCGAGCCCGGCAGAAAAGTTGGCGTTCCAGATGGCGGCAGCATCAACTTTCGTCTGAAAGCCCAGCACATAATTGAGACCGATCAAGCCGCCCATGGAGTGGCCGAAGAGGACAAGCGGCAATCCGGGATGGCGAGCACGGGCAGTGGCGTTGATCGCGTCCACATCATCGAGGACCAGATGCATGCCCTCGCGCTCGGCGAAACGGCCAAGCGGGGCACCTTCGGCTTTTGTATAGCCGTGGCCGCGGTGATCATGAGCATAGACGTGAAAGCCATGCTTGTTCAGGTGTTGCGCAAATCTGCTGTAGCGCAGGCTGTGTTCGGCAAGTCCGTGGCTGATCTGTACAATGGCTTTGCCGGGGCTTGTGGCCGGTGAAAAACGCGTGGCAAGTGCGGCACCTGTCGGTGACCGGATCGTTTCGATGTCTGCAAAACTCATTTATGCCTCCCACGATCAATTGAAAGGGTGGCGCGTGATTAGTCAATCCAGAATAAATTCTGCGTAAAATCGGACATCTCTGCGTGTTTTTGCACAATAAATAATCACGTACTGCACCATGCAATTTTATTTTGCAAAACCTCTTGCAAACGACAAAAACTTGCCGCAAAACTTCTTTCCGAAAGAGATTGGATCCTGTGTCTTCTCTCGATTGTCCCCGGCTTTTAAGGCTGACAGAACGCTGGATTGCTGCGTTGAGGGATAATTGTTTGAACCAGAACATCCAGGCGCTTGCCAGTTACATGGCCGTTTCGGGGAGAAGAGGACGCTCCCCAAATGCGGCACCAGAGGGGAAACCGGGTGACGGAAATATCCGCACCCGGTTTCGCTCGTTTTGGGGGTATTTTTTTTATGTTGGAGATGCACCCCCCTCTGCCCTGTCGGGCATCTCCCCCCACAAGGGGGGAGATCACATTGGCATCAATGATCTTGCTTAATTTTCAACTCTTGGAAGATTAGCTGAAACAACAATGAAGGCTGATCTCCCCCCTTGTGGGGGAGATGCCCGACAGGGCAGAGGGGGTAAATGTCAGGCCCTGCGAAATTGTAAAACGCCCGGCAATTCCGAAATAAACGCCGCGCGCATTGCCACCCGCGTCCCTTTCGCCTACATACGGCGCAAATTCATGTCCCAAAAATCCCGAACATCGGAGTGACGCGCGTTATGGCACGCCAATTCATTTATCATATGGCCGGCCTGAACAAGGCATACGGAACCAAGAAGGTTCTCGAAAACATCCACCTTTCCTTCTACCCTGACGCCAAGATCGGTATTCTCGGACCGAACGGCGCGGGTAAGTCGACGATCCTCAAGATCATGGCCGGCATGGACAAGGAATATACCGGCGAAGCCTGGCTGGCTGATGGTGCCACGGTCGGTTACCTCGCGCAGGAACCGCATCTTGATCCCACCAAGGACGTCATGGGCAACGTCATGGACGGTGTCGCGGACAAGAAGGCCGTTCTCGACCGCTACAACGAACTGATGATGAACTATTCCGATGAAACCGCCGATGAAGGCGCCAGGTTGCAGGACATCATCGACGCCAAGAACCTCTGGGATCTGGAATCCCAGGTGGAAATGGCCATGGAAGCGCTGCGCTGCCCGCCCGGTGATTCCGGCGTGGAAAAGTTGTCCGGTGGTGAGCGCCGCCGCGTGGCGCTGTGCCGCCTGCTGCTGTCGCAGCCTGATCTTCTGCTCCTCGACGAGCCGACCAACCACCTTGACGCCGAAACCACTGCCTGGCTGGAAAAGCATCTGCGCGAATATGCCGGTTCCGTCCTGCTCATCACGCACGATCGCTACTTCCTCGACAATGTGACCGGATGGATTCTCGAACTCGATCGCGGCCGCGGCATTCCGTATGAAGGCAATTACTCGGCCTATCTCGGTGCCAAGTCCAAGCGCATGCAGCAGGAAGGTCGTGAGGACGACTCGCGCCAGAAGGCTCTGGAGCGCGAACGCGAGTGGATTTCCGCCAGCCCGAAGGCACGTCAGGCCAAGTCGAAAGCCCGTATCAAGGCCTATGATGCACTGGTCGACGCCGCCAACGAACAGCGTCCCGGTGATGCGCAGATCATCATTCCTGCAGGCGAACGCCTCGGTCAGGTGGTTATCGAAGCCGAAAACCTCACCAAATCGTTCGGTGATCGCGTTCTCATCGAGAACCTGACCTTCAAGCTGCCGCCCGGCGGCATTGTTGGCATCATCGGTCCGAACGGTGCGGGTAAGACCACGCTGTTCAAGATGATCACTGGACAGGAAAAGCCGGATTCCGGCTCTATCCGCGTCGGTGAAACGGTTCATCTCGGTTATGTCGACCAGAGCCGCGACCATCTCGTGGCGGAGAAGAATGTCTGGGAAGAAATCTCCGGCGGCAATGAAATCATCAAGATCGGCAAGAACGAGATGAATTCGCGCGCCTATGTCTCGGCGTTCAACTTCAAGGGCGGCGATCAGCAGCAGAAGGTTGGCAATCTCTCGGGTGGTCAGCGCAACCGCGTGCATCTTGCCAAGATGCTGCAGTCCGGCGGCAATGTTCTGCTCCTCGACGAACCGACCAACGATCTTGATACCGAAACACTTGCGGCGCTCGAAGACGCGCTGGAAAAATACGCTGGTTGCGCTGTTATCATCAGCCACGATCGTATGTTTCTCGACCGGCTGGCAACGCACATCCTCGCATTCGAAGGCGACAGCCACGTCGAATGGTTCGAGGGTAACTTCCAGGACTATGAAAACGACAAGATTCGCCGTCTGGGACCGGACAGCGTCAATCCGAAGCGTCCGAGCTACAAGCCTCTGACACGCTGACACGATCGGGAGGGCGGCAACGCCCTCCCATCACCGATTTTGACGAATCCATCAGTGATATTGGCTGGTTTTAACAATCAATTTTCCTAAGATGCGGCAGATTTCACGGAGTGCCGTCATGACAGACCTTTTCGGAACCAGAACTGACATCCTTCCGGCCCGCAAAATTGCCGGACGGGTGAGCGGCCTGTTCCAGGCACCGAAAGACAGCTTTGTTACCGCTGCAACGGACAGCCTCGACCTCACCTTTGAAGGCATACGCGGCGATTATCATGCGGGCCTGACACGCCGGTCTGGTGGGCGCGAGCCCTGGTATCCGCGCGGCACGGAAATGCGCAACGAGCGGCATATTTCCATTCTTGCCGCCGACGAACTCGAAACCATCGCCAGGATCATGGGGCTTGCGCACATCAAGCCCGAATGGATCGGTGCCAATATGATTGTCGATGGCATTCCGTCGCTCTCCATGCTGCCGCCGCGCACGTTGCTGTTCTTCGAAGGCGGCGTGACGCTGAAGGTCGACGGACAGAATGCGCCGTGCAAGGTTGCCGGACGGTCCATCGCCGACGGGGCGCAGACGGCGGATCACACCACAACCGCACTCGACTTCGTCAAGGCATCGAAGCGTCTGCGCGGCATTGTCGCGTGGGTCGAGGTTCCGGGACTCATCCGTTCAGGCGAGAAAGTCGATGCGCGCCTGCCGGAGCAATGGATTTATCCCGGCTGACGCTTGCGTCTTTCGCCGATTTGTGGCGAATGAAATACAGGTCCGGTGCCTGCTTGCAGGAGAATCGGGAAGCCGGTGAAAATCCGGCACGTGCCCAACGCTGTATAGGGGATGCACCGCGCAGGTTGCCACGGAGAAATCCGGAAGGCGCGTGGTTCAGATGAACCTCAGTCAGAAGACCGGCCGGACCGGATAGCCGAAACCGCACGGACAGCGGGGAGGTGTCTGGGGTCAGATCAATCTGACCCTCGCATTGTTGGGAGCAAACGATGCACGATTCTGCCCATGGTCCAGTGGCCGCCGCCGATTTTTCCGAAGATGAGCGCGCAGCCGTCTATAAAGCCATCTATACCCGCCGTGACGTGCGCGACCAGTTCCTGCCGCGCCCGGTCGATGATGATGTGCTGTTGCGGCTGCTTGATGCCGCCCATCACGCGCCGTCGGTGGGGTTCATGCAGCCATGGAATTTCATTCTCATTCGCGATCAGGCGCGCAAAGCCGAGGTGCACCGGGCGTTTACCCGCGCCAATGCGGAAGCAAAGACGATGTTTAAAGATGAGCGACAGGCACTCTATGCATCGCTGAAGCTTGAGGGCATCGTGAAAGCGCCGGTCAATCTGTGTATCACCTGCGACCGGACGCGCGGCGGAGACGTTGTGTTGGGACGCACCCATAACCGGCAGATGGATGTCTACAGCACTGTCTGTGCCGTGCAGAACCTGTGGCTGGCGGCGAGGGCGGAAGGCATTGGTGTTGGCTGGGTCAGTATCTACCACGATCAGGATATGCGCCGTATTCTGGCTATCCCCGATCATGTCGAGATCATTGCCTATCTCTGCATCGGCTATATCGATCAGCTTCATGAGCAGCCGGAATTGCAAAAGCGCGGCTGGCGCGAGCGTCTGCCGCTGGAACAGCTCATCTATGAAGATCAATGGGAAGCGCATGCAGACGTTAGCTCGGATCTTCTTCATCAGGGTCCAGCCGCCGCGTTGCCCGCCATTCCGTCAGCTTCCGGTTGATGGCCTCCAGCACAAAGAACCGCGCTGATTCCTTGTCATAACCCTCGTCGCGAAGGGCATCGTAATCCGTGTGCTGATGGCGGACATGCGCGACTGTGGCCAGCCACACGGCAATAGGCGGCGGCAGGGTTTTCATGTGCGGTGCCGTGGCCGCAGCGCGTATGGGTTCAGAATCAGAATAGGGCACCGCTGGCAAAAGCAGCGTCAATGCCTTGCCGATGGCCCGCTGGCGGCTGGTTCCTGAACTCATTGCACTCTCTTCCCACCGATTCGCTCATCGATATACAGCCCTATTTCAGACGCGACAAAATTTGCCGTCAACGGAAAAACAAAACTTGCCAAATCTGTATTTCTCACATAAACATATCTTTATATCTTTTGAGGATAACCTGATGGACAAACGTGATCTCAATCTTGACCTGATGGTCGACACGCTGAAAGCAGCGGCGGAGCCTAGCCGCCTGCGCATTCTGGCGCTGTTGTCCCGGGGGGATTTGACGGTTTCCGATCTCACCTCCATCCTCGGACAGTCGCAGCCGCGCGTGTCCCGTCATCTCAAGCTGCTGTTCGAAGCCAATTTGATCAATCGCTATCAAGAAGGTTCCTGGGCCTATTTCCGTCTCGCTGAATCGTTGGTGGTCGGCGATATCGCCCGGATACTGCTGGATCGCCTTGATATGTCGGATCCTTTGCTGGAGCGCGATATCGAAAGGCTCGGCTCGGTAAAGCTGCAGCGTCGCGAGCGGGCCGCCGCCTATTTCAGTGCCAATGCCACCAGCTGGGACGCTATTCGTTCGCTGCATGTGCCAGATGGCGCTGTGGAAGCCGCACTGACCAAGATCGTCGGGCGTACGCCGTTTCAGGCTATGCTTGATGTCGGCACCGGGACTGGCCGTCTTCTCGAACTGTTTGCACCGCTTTATGTGCGCGGCGTCGGTATTGATATCAATCGCGATATGTTGACGATTGCCCGCTCCAATCTGGACCGGTCGGGCATTGGCAATGCGCAGGTTCGTCAGGGTGATGTCTATTCTCTTCCGGTTGACCGCGAGTCCTTCGATCTGGTGACCATTCATCAGGTGCTGCACTTCCTGGATAATCCTGCCGAGGCAATCCGTGAAGCAGCACGCGCCTTGCGTGCCGGCGGACGTATGCTGATTGTCGACTTCGCGCCACACGAGCTTGAATTCCTGCGGGACAGTCATGCCCACCTGCGGCTTGGCTTTACCGACAACCAGATGCGTGACTGGCTGACAGAGGCCGGGCTGGCGCTGGAAGACAGCATCGAGCTTGAACCAAAAGACAAAGACAAACTGACTGTCAAACTGTGGCTGGCACGCGACCCGCGCTTGCTGATCGCTGATCCCGCTTTAACCTCCCGCGTAACGGAGAGTGTCTGATGAGCTTTTTCCGCCAATCCCGCCGTGCTGACCTTGGAACCAATATCAAGGTTTCCTTTGAATTCTTTCCGCCCAAGACGGAGGTGATGGAAGAGCGCCTTTGGGAAACCGTGACGCGACTCGCGCCGCTCAATCCCGAATTCGTGTCGGTCACCTATGGTGCCGGCGGTTCGACCCGCGAACGCACGGCCCGTACGATCAAGCGCATTCTGACAGAAACGGATGTGAACGCGGCGGCGCACCTGACCTGTGTCGATGCGACAAAGGAAGAGGTCGATACTGTCGTGCGCGAATTCGCAGCGATGGGCGTCAAGCGCTTCGTCGCACTGCGCGGCGATCCGGCTGGGGGCGTCGGTGCTCACTATAAGCCGACACCGGGCGGTTATGAAAACGGCGCCGATCTGGTTGCCGGGCTGAAGGCTTTTGCGGATTTCGACATTTCTGTTTCCGCCTATCCGGAAAAGCATCCGGAAAGCCCGGACTTTGCCACCGATATCGACATGCTCAAGCGCAAGGTCGACAATGGTGCGACGCGGGCCATCACGCAGTTCTTCTTCGAGAACGATCTCTATGAGCGTTATGTCGAAAAGGTCCGCCGTGCGGGCATCTATATTCCCATCCTGCCGGGCATCCTGCCGATCCACAATTTCACACAGGTGACCAATTTCTGCTCGAAGGCTGGGACGCATATTCCGGCATGGCTGACCGAACGGTTTGACGGGCTGGAAAACGATCCGCAGACTCATGCGCTGGTCTCGTCGGCCGTGGCTGCCGAACAGGTTCTTGATCTGGTCGAGCGCGGCGTGCAGGACTTCCATTTCTACACGATGAACCGTGCGGACCTTGCCTTTGCGATCTGCCACCTGATCGGCATCCGCCCAGCCAGCGGGACGCTGGAACCCGCACTGGCCGGTGCCGCCTGACAGGCTGCACGATTGCTTCAACAGAAAATGGCCCGGTTGTTATAACCGGGCCATCTTGTTTATTTCACCTTTTAACGGTCAGAGACCATCTCCACGGCGCTCTTATTCTCAATCAGGGTATGAGTCCTACGACCATTGCACCGATAAATGCGAACGCTGCACAGATCATCAGGACGTTCATCGAACGAGTAAGTCCCATAGTTTGTCTCCTGCAGTTAACCTCGTCAGCATAGCGGAAAATTGCCACAGAAAAAGCGGAAATATTACCGTCTGATGACAAGATCAGTAGAAATTTTTTGCTCTATAACCGTAAGTTTCTGAAATGAAACGCATTTACGTGAATAAAAAACCTTGAATTCGCGACGAAATAACCGGTAATTTGGTTTATTTTTGCATTGCACCAAAATCCGTTGCGTGTGATTTTTAACCGGTTTATGACGCAATTACGCCGCAATCCAGCCCGGAAATATCAAGTCGAATCTGCTAGGATTTGTTGAAAACTCTATCTTTTTTACCGTTTTGCAAAGCGGCGAGCAGTCTGCCATCAATGGTCAGCAGACCAAGGGCGATGAGTGCCATGCCGGCAAAATCCTTGAAACCCAATTCCTCCCCGAGAAAAATTGTTCCAAGCAGGATCGCACTGACCGGAACGACCAGCGTAACAAGCGAAGCATTGGTTGCACCGCCAGCGCGGACTATCGAAAAGAACAGGATATAGGCGAAGGCCGTGGACAGAAGCCCAAGGCTGAAGACTGCGGCCCATACGCTGCCATCCGGTGTGGCAAAATCCGGAACGCCACTGGAAAGAAGAACCACGGGGATCATGATGAGAGTCGAGGCGGTCATCTGGCCTGTCGCGGTCACAGCAGGCGGGATTCCCTTGAAGCGCTTGGCGAGAATGCTGGCGAAGGCATAGGATAGCGTAGCCGCAAGCACGGCGATTTCCGCCCAGAGCGGTCCGCCCAGCCCGGAGAGCACGCCGGGTCCGATCATGACAACGGTGCCGACGATGCCGAGCAGGATACCGGCGATCTTGTTGGCGGAGATCTTTTCATCAACTGTCAGGAACGTGGCGATGATTACCGTCCAGATTGGCGTCGTGGCGTTGAGAATGGATTCCAGACCGGCACCCAGCGCCGTCTGGCCGATAAAAAGCAAGGAGAAGGGGATCACATTGTTCAAAAGCCCCAGCCCGGCGAAGCCAAGCGCATGCTGGCGATAATCCCAGAACCGGACGCCGCGGCTGAGAAGGTAGAGATGAAGAGCAAATGCTGCGATGGCGACGCGGAACAGCACGAGGGTAAGCGGAGGAATCACGTGCACCGCGATTTTGGCGAAGAAAAACGACCCGCCCCATATGGCGCCAAGCAGCAGCAACTGGAGCCAGACGAAACCGTTCATAGCGAGCGGATTGGGCTGTCTTGTCTGGTTTACGGCCACAGGTAGTCCCCCCGATTCTGGTCTGCCCGCATATTTCTAGGCGTGGGCCGACAAATTGCTACCCGTTTCTTGCAAAAAGAAATCGACTTTCGTCCGTCATCTGCTCTTGCTAAGACTTCTGCATGGAGCAGAACATCAAGATGCAACGATTCGCCTCGGCCCGTGATGCAGCGCTTACCCTGCGGCCCGATCAACCTGTCTATTGCTTCCGGCCGGATGTCCTGGTCGCTGATGCGCACCAGTTCATGACGATGTTCCCCGGTGAAACCGCCTATGCGGTGAAGACCAATGGCGAAAATCTCGTTCTGGAAACGCTGGCGCGCAATGGCATCAACACATTCGATGTGGCGTCACCGGGTGAGTTTGCAGCGGTGCGGAAAGTCGCTCCCAATGCGCATATGCTCTACATGCATCCTATCAAGGCCCAGTCGGACATCCGGCTAGCGCTGGAAACCTATGGCATTCGCATTCTCGCGGTTGATCATGAAGACGAGATCGCCAAGGTCACACGCATCGTCCGCGCGCTGGATATCGATCCGGGCAGCGTCACGCTCTATGTGCGCCTGCAGACCAAAGGCCATGCGGCTTACGAGCTTTCCAAGAAATTCGGTGCAACGCCTGCCCATGCGGTCGAACTCCTGCAGCGCCTGCACAAGATTGGCTACAAGGTCGGGATATGTTTCCATGTGGGCAGCCAGATCGAAGATCCTGATACCTATGAGCGTGCCCTGCGGTCCGCCGACTGGGTGCGTAACCGTGCGGGCGTCCCGCTTGCGGGGCTGGACGTCGGTGGCGGCTTCCCGGCGGAATACGGCCACGATCCAAAGCGCAAGCATGTGGAGATGCCTTCACTCGGGCAGTTGATGTCGCGCCTGCGCGGCGACATCAAGGAATGGGGTTTTGGCGATCTGCCATTGGTGGCCGAACCTGGCCGCGTGATCGTGGCGCGCGCCTTTTCTCTGATCGTGCGCGTGCTCCTGCGCAAGGGCAGGCGGCTTTACATCAATGATGGGATCTGGGCTTCATTGTCCGACTCTTGGACCGGTAAAATCACGCTTCCGGCGCGGTTCATTCCGGACCCCGCGATCAAGCACCGCAGCGGCAACGTCAAGGAAATCGTGCCGTTTCGCGTCTGCGGTGCCACCTGCGATTCCGTCGATATATTGTCACGACCGTTCTGGCTGCCCGAAACAGTCGCAACTGGTGATTGGATTGAAATCGGCAATATCGGCGCCTATTCCCTGTCACTGCGCACCCGCTTCAACGGTTTCTATCCCGATACCTTCGTCGAGGTGGAAACGCCGTTCGATGAGGGCGAGCGGCCGGAGGGCTTTGCTTCACTGGAGACCATGTCACCATCTGGATGAGCCAATTATGAGTATAATTTTCTAAAATCAAAGTACGCAAGACGAGGTATTGCCTCGACGCTTTTAGGCTGAATGCTCATATTTACCCTTGTATTTTCATGGGGTATTTAAAGAATGTATCGTAAGGTTGTTACAAGGCGAACCCTATTACAGGGCGCCGCAATTGGCACAGTTTTGGCGGCGGCAGGTAGTCAGAATTCGGGTGCAAATTCGATTAGGAAGCCCAATATTCTGTTTATTCTCGCCGATGATCTCGGTTATGCGGATTTATCCAGTTATGGGCATCCTACGATCAAGACACCCCATATCGATTCACTTGGTGAAAATGGAATCCGGTTCCTTCAGGCCTATTCAAATTCCGCTGTCTGTTCCGCGACGCGAACGGCGCTTATCACCGGGCGTTACCAATACCGTTTGCCGCTTGGGTTGGAAGAACCATTGGCGGGTGCGGATGTAGGACTGCCGCCCGAGCATCCAACCTTACCTTCCTTGTTAAGGAAGGCTGGTTATCAAACCACGTTGATCGGTAAATGGCATATGGGAAGCCTGCCGAAATTTGGACCTCTTCAAAGTGGTTACGAGCATTTTTATGGGTTTCGCGGAGGTGTGGTCGATTACTATTCCCATGATTCCAATAAGAAAAAGGATTTTTGGGATGATGATATTGCTATCGACAAGGTTGGCTACCTTACTGATCTGCTTGGCGACAGAGCGGTGGAAACGATCACCAGCAATGCCAAAGCCGATAAGCCGTTTTTGATCAGCCTGCATTTCAGCGCGCCACATTGGCCGTGGGAAGTGCCAGGAGAGGAAGGGAAAAAAAGAGTCGGAACGTATCGAGAAATTGTCGCTTAATTTGTCGACATTCGATGCTGGTACGCAGGAAACATACCGGCGGATTGTAGAACATTTGGATTACCAGATCGGTCGTGTTCTACAGGCGCTGAAAGATAATGGAGTTGCAGACGATACGATAGTTATCTTCACCAGTGATAATGGCGGCGAGCGTTTTTCCAATACATGGCCTTTCTCCGGTAAGAAAACTGAGCTGCTTGAAGGCGGCCTGCGCATTCCTGCCCTCATTCGCTGGACCGGGAAAATTGCAGCGGGTGTAACAACCGATCAGGTAGCGATCAGTATGGATTGGTTCCCCACCTTGCTGGAGGCGGCCGGAGCAACGGCGGATCCGGCCTTTCCGCCGGACGGCATATCGCTGCTACCAGTTCTGACAGGCGCAAGCCCGGTAAAGAAGCGCAAACTGTTCTGGCGCTACAAGGGAAACAAGCAGCGAGCGGCGCGGATCGGCGATGACAAGTACTTGAAAATTCTTGATAATACTTTTCTTTTCAATGTGGTTGATGATCCGTTGGAGCGGGCAAATTTGAAAACCCGTGACAGCGATAAGTACAAGGAAATTCTTGGCGAATGGAAGGCTTGGAACGCGAGCATGTTACCCGAAACCGATGCCAGCTATACGTATGGATTCTCCGGTGATCAGTTTGCGGACCATATCGGCACAAAACCTCCTACCAAAGACAGGGACATCGATTAAGATTGACGATTTCTGGTCGATGCTCCTGCGGCTGGCTTAAAAACACTTTTTATAGCTTATTCAGCAGCTCCGGCGTCGGCCAGGAGTCGGCAGGCAGGCCAAGGCGCATCTGCTCTTCGCGAACCGCATCACGGGTTAGAACACCGAACACGCCGTCAATCTTCGGGCCCATGTCATGGCCGCGGGCTGCAAGCTTGTTCTGCAATTCCTTCATCTGGTCGGGTGTCAGGCCAGTCTCCGGTGTCGTCGGCTCCAGCGGGCCGGCACCGGCCAGACGTGTGGCGAAGTAAGCTGCCGTTGTCGCGTAGATGATGGATTTATTCCATTCGACGAACACGTCGAAATTGGCGTAAGACAGGAATGCCGGACCCTTGCGGCCCATGGGCAGCAGCAGTGAGGCATCGCCGTCATCGGGACCGAGCGGACCCTTCATGCCCATTACGCCCCACTCGGACCATTTGGAATGCGGCAGGCGGTTGGTGCGCAGGGCATTTTCCCATGGCAGTTCCTGTGTCAGCTTGATTTCCTCAAGCCAGGGCTCCCCCTTGCGCCAGCCGAGGTCGTGCAGGACGCGGGCGGCAGTCATGATCGCATCCGGCGCGCTGTTCTTGAGGTCGACCTTGCCGTCACCGTCACCATCGACACCGCGTTCCAGATAATCGGTCGGCAGCATCTGCATCTGGCCGATTTCGCCGGCCCATGCGCCCGTTGTCTTGGAATCGACCACGCCCTTGTCGAAAAGTTTCAGCAACGCGATCAATTGCGGGCGGAACAGCTCGGGACGGCGGCAGTCAAAGGAAAGAGTCAGCAGCGAGTTGAGTGTGTCGAAATCACCCTGGACGGCACCGAAATCCGTTTCAAGACCCCAGAAGGCGGCAATGACCGGGCCGGGCACGCCATATTCGGACTCTGCCTTGGCAAAGGTGTCGGCGTATTTCTTCAGGTTGGCGGCGCCTTGCTTGAGGCGGTAGTCCGAGACCATGCGGGTCGAGAAAGTCAGGAAGGTCTGGCTGAATACGCCCTGTGCGCGGTCACGCTGCAGAACCTTATCGTCCATGGATGCCTTGAGAAGCTCGTTGAGACCCGTCTCGGTTACGCCAGCTGCCTTTGCCTCGTTGATGAGGCCATTGAACCATGGTTCCAGTTCGCCGCCGCAGGCAGGCTTCACTGCTGCGGGTTGCTGCGGGTCCACCTGGTCCAGCGCATGGGCGGCGCCTGTCGCAGAAAGAAATGCGGCGGCAAGGGCAATCGATAGCTTATTCATCAGGGAAATCTCGTTCACAACAGGGGGCGCCAGCAGGCGCGCGAGCTAGAGCAAATTAACCCTGCTAATGCACGATTATGACCCCGTCGTGAAGTCACAGAATTGCGAGAAAATCCAGAAAGTGACTTTATCGCACCTTGTTGCGTGCCAGCCACTGTTTCCAGGCGGCTTCGTTGCCTGCGAACACGTTGATATCCGCATCGCCGCGAATTCCCGGAATCGAGCCTGTGCCGGTGTACTGCCAGAACGTCCACGGGTGTGTACCGTATTTCTCATCGGGATGACCGGCGACGGAGCGCAACCAGAATGGATATCCGGCCAATTGCCTGAGATCATTGTCATCGAAGAAGTCGACGGTGGTGTAGATAACGGGCCGCTTGCCATAGTGGCGCTCCAGCATATCCATGAAGACGCGCATTTCGCTGCGTACAACCGCAGCGTTGGGACGCAGCTTGCAGGTCGGCGATGCTGCATTCCATTCCATATCGAGAACCGGCGGCAAGGCACCGGGATCGTTAGGAACGTTCCGGATGAACCATTGCGCCTGTTCCTTGGCGGTGCGGCAGAAATAATAGAAGTGGTAGGCGCCGCGCGGAATGCCGGCCGCACGTGCGGCCTGCCAGTTTTCGGCGAGACGGTCATCGACCCGGTCCGCGCCTTCCGTTGCCTTGATGAAAACAAAGGATATGCGGCTGCTGCGGACTGTCGCCCAGTCGATCGTCGACTGGTATTTGGAAACATCGGTGCCATGGATCGGGTAGCGCCAGGGTGTCTTTCCGGTCCAGTCATGCGGATTACGATCGCCGAAACGCGGTGCATTCACATTACCCGAGGGAGCCGCGATCTGCTGCGCGGGTGAGGGGCGCTTGGAATCGGAAAAATCGTAGTCGACCGTCGTGCAGCCGGTAAGAAGAAGGATCAGTAAACCAGCAGCAAGTCGCTTCATGAAAGACGGTCCGTATTCAAATCGTGATAGGGCATTCCATACACGCTCAGTCATGCGTCATTATGCTTAACAGATCATGACCGGCGCACATTATGGTTGATCTTCGTCGCCTTGCCTTTGTCACTATTTTTCAATGTGATATCTGTATGAGGGTAGCGGGACGTGGTAGGTCACATCTTCGTGTTTGCCATGATAGGCGGCAAAGCTGTTGGCAACACGGCCATTTGACCCATCCGGGAAAGAATATGATCAGGAAAATCGGCTGGGTTGTACTTGTGATTTGCGTCATTGGGCTCGCCAATGTGACGCTCGCTGCCTGGGTGACCATCGACCGGCCGGAACTTGGTATCGGCACCAGCCACGCGGAGAATTGCGTCCGTCCGACGGTACCGAGCTTCTGGAGAAACTATCGCGGCTTTCCGAGCTACAATAATGAGCTCATCTCGGATTATTTCGGCGTCTATGCCGCCTACGCATCGAATGTCTACAAGCCGGGTGCCCGGCATCATTTCGATCTGAAAACGGAATATTTCGGTTGGGAACCCTTTGGTGAGCCCATCGCCAAGGCAGGCGGCTTCTACGCGGAAGTTTATCGCCGCCGCAGTTCCGACCGCATGTCGTACATGATCGTATTTCGGGGCAGTGACGGTCTGGCAAGCATTCCGGGGGTTATCAGCAAACTCAGCTATTTCACGCAGATCATCAATCCGTGGGATCAGTACCGGACGGCGCGCAAGGAATTCGCCAAGGTCAGGGCTGAAGCCCAGAAGAGTTCGGACGGGTTGCCAATCGACTACATCGCGGTGGGTCATGAACTGGGTGGTGGACTTGCGCGCCACATGGCTGCTGCGTTTCCGTGCACGGCCGCTATTGTCTTCAACTCCACTTTTGTTTCGAATAATTTTCGCCTGACCGAGCCCTATGAGGGGCAGGTGGTCGATCTTTTCGCCGAGAACGATTTGCTGTCCCGGCTCGCTATTTTGCCAAACCCGCGCTCGTTCTTCCGGATATCACGTGTGCACCAGTGGTATCGCGTTCGCAATACAGGTCCGATGGACGGCAAGCGCGGCATGTTCAAGACCGCGACCGCGATGGCGCGCATCCCGGTCATCTGTCTTTTGCGCAGTGATTGCGAGCTCTTGCAAAGTGAGAGCGGCGATGAGCTGGAATCCAATCCGCAGAGCGGGCGTTCAGCAGAGAATATTTCCAAGCTCTACTGCATGGCCGCGCCCAGTAACGTTGTCTCCAAGGGAGACCTGTGCAAATAGGCACGGGCTGCAAGGCATCAGTCTGTTTTTCTGAAGCGCTCCAGGAGCCACTCAACAAAGACTTTCAATCTGGCACTCTGATGCCTGCCGGGAGGATAAACCACGTGGAACGGCAGGGGCGGGTGGCTCCATTCGCTCAGGATCTCGACGAGTTGCCCTGATCGCAGGTAAGGCAGGATGAAGGGTCTCAGGTTTTGTCCCACACCCAGACCGGCCAGTATCATGGCGATCTGACCATTGTCCTCATTGGTCGAAAACTGCAGATCGCTGACGAGGTGTTTGTGATCGGATTTCAGGAATATCATGGGTTTCACCTTGCCATCGGCATGGGAGAAAAAACCGACCTTGCTGTGTTCGCCATCGAGCTGTTGCGGTGTCGCCGGCGTTCCCATCCGCGCGAGGTAGGATGGTGACGCGCATGTCACGAACTCGGCGTCGAACAGGTGTCTTGCCACCAGAGAGAGGTCGCCGATTTCCCCGGCCCTGATGGCGCAGTCGACACCTTCTCCGATGATGTTCGCCGTACGGTTGCTCGTACCCAGCGCGATGGAGATATGCGGATATTTTTCATGAAAATCCGGCAGATGAGGTATCAGAATATTCTGCGCGAACGTGGTGGTGGATTCGATGCGCAGGTGTCCCCTCGGCGTCAGCTTCTTGCCCCGTACGGCGCTGTCAGCCTCGTCCACCTCCGCCACGAGACGCACTGCATAGCGGTAATATTCTTCGCCCTCCGGCGTCACGGAAATGTGCCGCGTGGTTCTGTGCATCAGCCGGATTCCGAGATGCTTTTCAAGGTCGGTTACGAGTTTGCTGACTGTCGAACGGGGCACCAGAAGCTGGTTGGCAGCGCCCCGGAAAGAACCGGATTCCACAACCCTCACAAAGGCGCGCATCGCAAGCAGCTGATTCATCGTGTTTCTCCACGTGCGGGCTATTGTCCATACTGATGGACAGATATGTCACGGATGAGCCATTTTGTTTCCAATATCAATCATCTATTTCCTGCCTGTGAGAGGGAGGACATGATCCAAACTCCAGTGTCCTGACAGGAAAGAGTGAGACAATGCCAGTTGATCCGAAGAAAGTTCTGCGCCTGAATCTGCCGCAATGGCAGGGCGGAGATCATCCCGATTACAGAATAGGTGCGCGCGTTCTTGCCGCGATTGCCCCGAAGGCTCTGGGGCCGGAGGAAACGGTCGCGGTCGCCGCTACCGCCAGCGACCAGCGTCACGTCGAGCAAGGCATTGTGTCCCGCCAGCCGCTTCTGGATAACCTTGCGGCGGCCAGGTCGGCAATCGCGCGGCACAATCCTGAAGCCATCGTGACACTGGGCGGTGATTGTCTCGTCAGTCTCGCGCCTATTGCCTATCTCAGCGAGCGATACGGTGATGATCTGGCTGTTCTGTGGGTGGACGCCCATCCGGACGTGATGACGGCCAAGGAATTCCGGAACGCCCATGCGCATGTGCTTGGCATGTTGATGGGGATCGGCGACGCCGATTTTGTCGCCGCCGTTTCAAAACCGGTGAAAGGCGCCAAAGTCCTTTACGTTGGTCTGACCGAAACCACACCCTACGAAACGGATTTCATTCCGGCGCATGGCATGACACGTCTCAGCCCGGAAGATCTGGCCGGCTCGGCGGAGCCAGTGCTGGCGTGGCTGCGTGCTTCTGGTGCGAAGAAAGTAGCGGTGCATTTTGATCTGGATGTGCTCGATCCCACGCTTTACGATTTCCTGCTTTCCCAGGATCCCACCGCGGGACCGGATGCCTTTGCCGGTGTTGCGAAGGGCCGGATGCGGTTCGAGGATGTCGCAAAGATTCTCGGGGTCGTGGATGCCGTAGCCGATATTGTCGGGCTGACGATTGCCGAATACATGCCGTGGAATGCGATCTGGTTGTCGAAGTCACTGCAAACCCTGCCGCTCCTCGGAAAACGCTAGGCCTTGGCTTGCAGGCGGGGTCATAACGGCCCCGCCGGTCTCATCCTAGCTCTGGCGGCGGATGATCGAAATCCAGGCAAAACCACGATAGAGTCGTTTCGCTTCTACATGCGAGCCCGTTCCGGCAGCGATGGCTTCGGCCACATCAAAGAGGTCGTTGCGCGGGGTGACGTGATACCACTCCAGCCATTTGTATAGGGCTGTTTTTGCCGCGCCGGGCAGATCCCTCAGATCGCCGAAATCGACAATGTGCAATTCACCGCCAACGCCGAGATGATTGACGGCTTCGCGCATGACATTCTCCCATTGCGGGATCATCGACACGGCGTAGGAGATGAAAATCCGGTCAAACTGCGCGCGCCCGAACGGGGCAGAAGGGTCAAACTTTGCCGCATCCGCATAGGCAAGCTGGGTGCGCTCTCCAAGAGCTGCGGTCACGATCTTCTGGCGGGCCGTTGCCAGCATTTCATTGGAAATGTCGATGCCATAGAGTTTTGTCGTAGGGTAAGCCTCGCCTGCCATGACGAGATTGCGGCCCGTACCGCAGCCGATTTCCAGTATGCTGCCATTGGCGGGCGGCGTGAGGCCGGCGATCATCGGGTCACGGCCAAGCAGATAATATTTGCGCGTGGCATCGTAGAAATGGCGCTGGTGGCGGTAGACGCGATCCATCAGCGGTCCATGTTCGATTTTGGCAAACATTGAAATCAATCCTTGAGCAGATAGAGATGGAAGCCGCCGTAAATGGACGACCGGTCACGCGCATGCAGATCCCGTGACTGTTCTTCCCGGTAGTCCCAGCGCTCCAGCAGGGCGTCATCAATACGACCCGGAAGAATGGTGGGTTCGGCAGCCGTGCGGAAAATGACGCGCGCACCGGGAGCAGCCGTGCGGGTGATCTCGTGCCAGAGCTCGTCCAGTTGCCTGTCGTTCATCCAGTCCTGCGCATCGAGGAGAATATAACGGTCAACCGACCCGGCGGGCTTGGCCGCAAGGAACTCCGTCAACGATGCATTGACGACGCTCATGCGTTCGGCGCGGTCGCGCACGTTCTCGAAATTGTTGCGGGAGAGATAGGGAGGCAACGGCCCGGTTTCGGCATTGTCGCTGTAACCGCGCCCGAAGGCCTGCCAGGCGAAATAGTTTTCCGACAGCGGGAAGCCGCAGGCCAGTTTCTCCAGACGGCGGCGCAGCACCAGCGCCATGTTGCCATCGCCTGCCGTTGCCAGCGCGTCGTATTGCTGTGGCGGGATACCGAGGCCAAACAACGAGGATTTGCGCTTTGTTGCCCAGCGTACCATGCGCTTGTCGAAAAGCGGGGCGAGGGCACGATCAAAATAGGCACGTTGCTCTTCGATCGTCGCAGCCTTGAGGATGTCGCGCGGATCAATGCCGTAGAGTCTGGCGACGCGGTGACCCATCCCGATGAACAGGCCGAGCAGACCATGGCGGTAGAGATCACGCGAGAAAATGGTGATGCGGCGGCGGCCCGACAGCATGCGCTTTTCCCAATAGGCGCGGCTGGTGGTATCCAGATGCGGCTGGATGAAACGTTCATAGACGGCGAGGTTCGCCTTGTCATCGGCCGTTCCGTAGAAGCGATAGAATGCATCGTAATTTGGCAGGCGGGTAACCGCAGCGAGCTTCAGTCGGTTGAAGGCCACGTGGGCTGTGTTCAGATCGACGGCCTCGACGCTGGCGGGATCGGCGGTGAGGTACGACATGGCGTTGCAGCCGCCTGACGCAATGGTGACAATCCGGTGGCCGGAATGGATTTGCAGCGCCTCCATGTCGACCTCGGGGTCTTCCCATATCTGCGGGTAGACAAGGCCCTTGAAGACATGGGCAAACAGCCGCTCGGAAAGTCCGGCTTTTGACAGGAGCCTGTTCTGGCGAACGGCATTCTGAACTTTTTCATGCCGCGGCGCGGAAGCGCTGTTGGGCTGTTTCGCAAACGGCATCGGATCGAATCCCCTTCGTTGGAAATTCCTCTCCGCCTAACATTTCGATGTAACAAAGCCGTGACGGTTTTGAATCAAGTCCTTGCCGGATTGATTCAGGTTATACGGCTAAACCTCTGTGACTTCGGAAAAAAACATGGCGCGAACCTATTTTCCCAGCTCGGTTCGCACCACGACGGACATGCCGGGTGCCAGGTACTGGGTGAGCTCCTGACCGGGATCGACCGAGATGCGTACCGAAATGCGCTGGGCAACCTTGGTGAAATTGCCGGTCGCATTGTCGGGCTTGAGTACACTGAATTCCGAACCGGCGGCCGGGGCAAACCGCTCGACGTGCCCCTTCAGGCGCCTGCGGTTCAGCGCGTCTACCGTGAACGTAACCGGCTGGCCGATCGTGATGTTGCTGAGCTGCGTTTCCTTGAAGTTGGCAATGATCCAGACATCCGGTGGTACAACGGCCATCAGCTGTGTTCCGGCAGTCACATACTGTCCAAGCTTTGCGCCCACTTCGCCAATCGTGCCGTCACGCGGCGCGACGATTTTTGTGTTGGTCATGTCAATATCGGCAAGATTGACCGCAGCCACGGCCCCTGCGACGGTGGCTTCAAGCGAGCCGCGACTAACCTTGATGGTCTCCAGATCCTGCCTTGATACTTCCAGTGCAGCCTGGGCCTGCGTCACTGATGATTGCGCCTGTTCAAGTGCAGTTTCTGCCTGATCGGAGTCGCTCTTTGTCATGACACCTTTGATAGCCAGCGGTTCGATGCGGGCCCAGTTGGCCTGTGTGCGCCGCAGACCCGAATTGGCACTGTCGAGCTGAGCCTGACTTGAACCTATGCGCGCTTCCGCTGCCCGTTCCTGCTGGGTCGAGTTGTTGAGGGCAGCCTGCTGGCTCGCCAGTGTCGCCTTTGCCTGTTCGAGCTTCTGCGCATAGATCCGGTCATCAATCCGCACCAGCAGCTGTCCCTCCTTGACCTGCTGGTAGTCCTGCACCGGCACTTCGACGACATAGCCGCTAAGCTGCGGGCTGATGAGCGTCACATAGCCTTTGACATAGGCGTTCTCGGTGATCTCGACGTCGCTGTGGAAAGGGGGCAGCCGCCAGGCATAGAGCACCAGCACCAGGCCGAGAATGCCCAAGAGGATTGCGATCAGGGTGGCGGTGTTGCGGAGCAAACTGGACATGATTTTATGAACTTGGTTGAGCCATTTCGCCGGTCACGCGCGGAAGGATGAACCTTCCGGCGGCATAGCGAAAACTGACATGGGTGAGAAGGGCGACAAGGGCGAAAAACGAGATACCGGCTATCAGGAAGAATGCGTCATTATAGGCAAGGATATTGGCTTCACGGGTGGTCTGCTGGGACAGAAGCGCGACACCTTCCGCATTGAGCAAGACCTTGTCGGTAATCACACGGCCATAGCCGCCGGCGAGTTGCGCAACACGTTGGGCAACGAGTGGGTCGGACAGGACAATATGTTCTGCAAGCACGTTGGAATGGAATTTCTCCCGGATCGTGATGAAACTGCCGAAGACGGCGGTTCCAAGCAGACCGCCAAGACTTTGCGTCGCCAGAAATACAACGAAGAAATTGAGGATATAGACCGGCCCGCGTTTCAGCGCCGATGTCAGACCGGCGGACATGGCCGGCGGCAGGAAGATCACGGTTGCCGCAGCGATCAGGGCCTGGCTGACATACATGTTCTCAGGGCGGGTCAGATTCGTTGCCTGGCTGTCCATATAGGAGCCGATGATCAGGAAGACCAGCGCCACCACATGGATCGCAGGCCCGCGTTCCGGCGTCATCACGGCAGCGCAACAGAGACCCGCGACGACCATCGACACCATCATCACCGCATAGAGAGTGGCTATCTGTTCGTTGAGCAAGCCCAGATTCTGGAAGAAGTTCGTGGCAACGGTAGCTTGCTCGGAAACGATCAACCGAAACAAGAGGATGGTTCCTGCCAGATGCAGTATCTCCTTGCTTACGATCCAGCGAATATCAAGCAGCGGCTTTGCCCGGTTCAGATCAATGACAACCGCGAGGGTTACCGTGACCACTGCGACGGCAAGGAGAATGCCGAGCCAGGGTACTTCGGTCCACCAATAGAGGCGTCCAGTCACGAGGAAGACGGCCGTGCAGCCAAAACCGACGGCGATGAGCAGATAGCTCACAATATCCAGTTTTTCGATGACCTTGGCACGGGGTGGAGGCGTCAGCGGTAGAAGATAGATGATCGCAAAGGCAATGAAGGCCAGTGAAACCTCAAACATGTAAAGGCCACGCCATTGGCCGAACTCCAGCAGTGATGGCGACAGAAACCGCGCAAGCGGCGATGCGAGAGATATATTGGTCAGCACAAGACAAACTGCGACGGTCAGTTTGCGCGCAGGCGGAAATGCCTCGAGCATGTAAAGAAAGGCAAGGGTCGACATAGGCGAGGCCGCTATACCGCTGAAAAAGCGGATGATGATGGCCGATTGCAGGTCGGTGACGAAAAGATGCATGAGCGAGATCAGGACGAACCCGGCAATGCTGAGTTCGGCAAAGTTTCGTAGGCCATACTGGCTGCGGATTTTCACCAGTGCAACGGAGAGGCTGACATTGGGCGCCATATAGGCGGCAATCAGCCACGTCGTCTCGGTGTTGGTTGCGCCGAGATAACCCTGAATCTGCGAGACATTGGTGGCAATGAGGTTCATTCCCAACCCTTGGGTCAGGGAGATGAGGGTAGAGGCGGCGATGTAGACGGCCGACCAGTATGGGCTCATGGGTAGTGGCGGAACAGGCGGAGGTGTATCTGACAGCACCGCTTCCTCCGGTGGTTCCGGTTGCAGCTTCAGCGGGTCGTACCCGACAAATTCTGCCTCGGGGATCATCAGGCCTGATCCTTGTCCATGTCACTGATATTGCGGTTGATGGCACGGATCAGATCAAGCCCGGCACCGAGGGCCTTGTCGTCCACGCCCTTGAGAAACTCTGCCCGCAATTCCTGCGCCAGATGATTGACCTCACTGGCAAGACTTGCGCCGAGAGGCGTCATGACAATCTGTTTGGCACGGCGGTCGCCATCCACAGAGCGCCGTTCGATAAAACCCTGTTTTTCCAGACCGTCGAGAAGCCGCACCATGGTCGGCGTTTCGATTTCGAGCTCTTCGGCCAGATCCTTCTGGCTCAGAATCTCCATGCGGTCGAGCAACATCATTGTCCGGGCCCGTGCAAAGGTCAGCCCGCGTTGTTTGACCCGCGCATCGAACAGCGTGCGGATCTTGCGGGTAACCTTCGAGAGCTCGTCGATATAGGTGTCACGGGGCATCATTTTGTACATATCGTAGCCATGTAATAAGTAGTGAGCTAATCATAACATGGTGGTATAGACCCAATGCACGCAATTTTCAAGACGGGGCGGTGATCTTCGGATGGCCGCGTTCAGCGCAGATCAAGCCGCAGCAACTCGTCGTCATAGGATTGGCCATTGATGCGCAAGGCGTCTTTTTCAAAGCCGAAGACCGTGAATCCCAAACTGAGATAGAGCGCACGTGCCGGCAGGTTCGCTGCCATGACGGTCGCGTGCAGCGTATCAACGTGATTGCGGGCGTGATCGATGACCGCCAATGTCAGCTGCCGGCCGAGGTGGTGTCCTCGCCAGTTTGAATGAACGAAAACGCCCCACAAGAGACCCTTGTGTTTCTGTTTGACCTTGGCCGTTGTCACAAAACCTGCTGTGCCGACCAGTTCCGCTCCTGCGAAAGCACCGAAAACCGCGTTGGGTCTTGCCGCAAGCATCTGTTCGATATCCGCAGCTTCACGGCCAATCTCATCCTCGTAGCTCGAACCAAAGCTTTCCGGTGAGCTCTTCAGGCCATGGAGACGCAGCTCCTGAAAGGACTCGGCGTCTTGCACGGTGAGAACGCGAATCAGTAGGGAAATGGACATTTGAAGGACTCTTCGCAGAATTTCATGTGCGGAAGGGAATTTTGCAGAACAAGGCGCCCGTTGCAACCGTTGAGAAAAGCCCGAGTTTACTGGTGGTTTGTTAAAGTTAAGTTGAAAAGTTAACCCAACTGTAAAACAAGACCCAACTTTGCCTTATTTCAGGTAAGATAGAAGATGAGGGACGCATTTAGGTTGAAACGGAGAGGGTATACTCATGAATAGCAAACTTCTTATTTCGCTTGGTATGGTTTCACTTCTTGCACTGACAGCGTGCGGCAAGGAAGAGGAAAAAAAGGCCCCGGCAACAACTGAGCAACCTGCTCCAGCACCGGCTACACCAGCACCTGCAACACCATCCACAACACAGACCCCGGCTGCTCCGGCAACGCCAATGAATGCGCAGGATACGTTGCAAAAGCTGAAAGAGCAGGCAGCAACCATGACGGCTGAGCAGAAGCAGGCCGCTGTCGCAACCGCTCGCAAGGCTGCCGAAGATGCTGCCAAGGCTGCCGGCCAGACTGCGGACCAGATCAAGGCCGCTGCGGATGCTGCTGAAAAGGTTATCAAGGACGCCCTCGGCGTACAGTAAGAGCAATACTCCCTAATAAAAAATGGCCGGCTTCGCGCCGGCCATTTTGCTTTTCCGGCCGAATTATCGGCAGGTGCGTCAACCGGTCCCGTCAAACTCGATCTGCCGTGCCAGATCGCTCTCGCAATTGCGAAAGAATTTGAATAAAACAGTGTCATGTCGATTTGGCGCCGTATCAGCGACTTCATTACCACCACTGCAATCGATGCTTTCTCCAGCATCATCGAAGCCGTGCGCACTGCGTTTGAGGGAGATCCTGAAACCCGCAGGCGCGTTGCATTCTCGATTGCGATGATTGCGCTTTCGGCCAAGATGGCCAAGGCAGACGGTGTGGTAACCGAAGTCGAGGTCAAGGCGTTTCACGAAATCTTTCATGTTCCCCCTCGCTATCAGGATCAGGTCGCCCGCCTCTACAATCTCGCCAAGCAGGATGTAGCGGGTTACGAGACCTATGCGGCGCAACTGGCCTCGCTGTGCGGTTCCGGTCAGCCGAACTGCAAGATGCTGGAAGATATTCTCGACGGCCTGTTCCACATAGCCAAGGCAGATGGCGCACTGCATGACAAGGAACTGATCTTTCTGGGAACAGTCGCCGAGATCTTTGCACTCGATGAAGACCAGTTTGACAGCATTCTTGCCCGGCATGCCGGGCGCGGGCAGGCCGACCCCTTTGTGGTTCTCGGCCTCATGCGCGGCGTCAGTTTCGAAGATGCCCGCAAGCGCTATCGGGCGCTGGTGCGTGAAAACCACCCGGACATGCTGATTGCCCGTGGCGTGCCGGAAGAATTCGTTGCGATAGCCAATCAGCGCATCGCAGCCATCAATGCGGCCTGGGAAAAAGTCGAAAAAGATCTGAAGGCATATGAACGCGTTTAAACCGGACCATTTACGCGCGGAAGTGCATCCTTCACCAAACATTGGACCCCGCAAGGATGGCAAGCATCCGTCGTATCTCGTCCTGCATTATACCGGCATGGCAACGGGGGAAGCTGCGGAAAGCTGGCTGACCAATCCGGAAAGCGAAGTTTCCGCACATTACGTCGTGCACGAGGATGGGCGTATTGTGCAGCTTGTGCCCGAGAGCGCGCGCGCGTGGCATGCGGGGCAAAGCTACTGGAAGGGCGAGACGGATATCAATTCCTGCTCCATCGGCATTGAAATCGTCAATGGCGGGCCTTTGCTCGATTTCCCTGATTATGCAGAACCGCAGATCGATGCGGTTATTGACCTATGCAAGGGAATTGCCTCGCGGCACAAGATGCGCCCGGAGAACGTGCTTGCCCATTCGGATATTGCGCCGGCGCGCAAGATTGATCCCGGTGAGAAATTCCCGTGGTCCGTTCTTTATAATTCCGGTGTGGGCCACTGGGTGCCGCCGTCACCAATCCGTGGCGGCCGGTTCTTTTCTCTTGGCGATCAGGGGCAGCCGGTAGAAGCATTGCAGAGCATGTTGGCTCTTTATGGCTATGACGTGCCGATCGACAGTGTGTTCGGAAAGTCGACAGAATTAGGCATTTTAGCGTTCCAGCGCCATTTTCGCCCCGAAAAAGTTGACGGAGTCGCCGACATGTCAACCATCGAGACCCTGCATCGGGTACTTTCTGCACTCCCCGCACTTCATGCTTAACGTACTGTAAAAAAACGCTTTCTTTATTATTTATTGTGCACTGCAACCTATATATTTCAATGTGTTACACATTGTTATTTGGTCGACCCATATTCGGCTGCATTGGACCGTCACATCCTTAGCCATTGTTCCGGTGGTGCCCTTTTTGATTTTTGGCGCGGAACGGGTCCGGTGATGCGCTCGCATCGCCCAAGTGTTTAGACGGAAAACGATGACAAAAAAGATTGGTATGATTCTCGCCCTTGTTGGGGCGACGGCCTTGTTTGGCTCAAATTCAGCATTCAGCAGTCCGGCGGAGCCGACAAACCTGATGGATTACCTTAAGGCCAAGCGGGCAGACGCCGAAAAGGACAAAACAAGCGGGAAATCCGCCAAGTCTGCAGAGACAAAGGGCAAGGGCAAAAAGGTTGCCGTGAAAGAACGGGCCAGCAAGAAGAACCTGGCTTCATCCAAGCGCCCGATTGTTGAAACCAAGGCGCGTATCAAGGTGCGTGTTCGCAACAGGAACCTTGCCAACGTCGATACGATGACGACGGGCAGCATACCGTCCGCCATGGGATCGATGAAGTACACGACCATCATCAATTCTTATGCCGCTTCCTATGGTGTACCGGCTTCCCTGGCCAATGCCGTGGTTCGGGTTGAGAGCAATTACCGCGCCGACATGACTGGCAGTGCTGGCGAGATCGGTCTCATGCAGATCAAGCTCGAAACGGCGCGTGGCCTTGGTTACACCGGTACCCGGCAGGCGCTCTATAACCCCGAAACCAATATCCAATGGGGCATGAAATATCTTGCCGGAGCACACAAGCTCGGCAACGGCACGACCTGCGGTACGATCCTGCGTTACAATGCGGGTCACGGCGCGACGCGCATGAATCCGGTCTCGGCCAACTACTGTGCCAAGGTGAAGATGGAAATGGCCTCCAACTAAAACTGTTGGAGAACTGTTTAAAAGATGAGGCCGGATAACCAATCCGGCCTTTTTCATTTGCGTTTTCGTTGCGAAACCCTTTTATACGCTTCGTCAGCTGGCCGGGCAGCCGCGCGTGTCAAAAGCCGAAAGGCGGCACGTGAGGAAAGTCCGGGCTCCAGGGAAACACGGTGCCGGATAACGTCCGGCGGGGGCGACCCTAGGGAAAGTGCCACAGAAAGGAAACCGCCCCGTCTTTCGTTGCGCCGGATCAAGTTCGGTTGGACGCAAGGGATGACGGGGTAAGGGTGAAAGGGTGGGGTAAGAGCCCACCGCGTTGCTGGTAACAGGAACGGCAAGGTAAACCCCACCGGGAGCAAAACCGAATAGGGACGGCGTGCCAGGCGTGAGTCTGGCGATTGGTTTCCGGTCAGTCGTCCGGGTAGGTTGCAGGAGGCGGATGGCAACATCCGTCCAAGATGAATGGCTGCCGCGTCGGACGCAAGTCCGGCCATACAGAACCCGGCTTACAGGCCAGCTGACACTTCATTCTCTTTCTGTCGCGGCATGCACACGTTTTCGTGTGCGTGGCTGGTGGTTCGTGGTTCGACAAGCTCACCATGAGGGGAGTGAGCCTCACTCCCCTCATGGTGAGCTTGTCGAACCACGTTTCCTAACCGTTCATTAAGCTTAATGAGCCATAAATTCAGAATCGCCGGAAGTGCGCCTGATTGAAGGCTTGCTCCCACCATGTGTTCTCTAATCCCATTGACGCCCATAGTGCCCCATGATATCCATTGGTTTCATCAGTAGCGTTCAGTCGACACGGTGTTTCCCGACATTGGATTTGGCATGCCAGGGCTTGCATTCGGCCCATTTGGCCAATGCTTCCATGGCTATTGATGGGGCTCCAAGGGGTGGAGCAGGGGTAGAAATGAAACAGGCCTTCGTGGCGGAAACGGCGGTGTTGCGTTTTGAACCGGTTCCTCGGACATGTGACGAACAAGATCGATGCGAAGGGACGGGTTTCCGTGCCGGCGCATTTTCGTTCGATCATTCAGCAGGCCGGCCACACGGAACTGTACGCGCTGCGCTCACTGCATCTTCCTGCCCTCGATGCGGGCGGGCCGGATCTGCTGACGCGCTTCGACACGCGGCTGGCGAGCGAGGATCCCTTCGCCGAAATGGCAGACGATATGTCTTTCTACCTGCATGCGGACGGGGGCTTCCTGAAGCTGGACGCGGATGGCCGGATCACGGTGACGGATTTCCTGCGCGAGCATACGGGCATCACGACAGATGTGACCTTTGCGGGGGCGAACACGCATTTTCAGATGTGGCAGCCGGAGCAGTTCGAAACGCATCGGGCAAAGGTTCGTCAACGCCTGACGGAGCGGTGGCGTCTGGAAAATCAGGACAATCGGACAGGGAACAGGTGATGACAGTTTCGGGCGTTCAGGACGATGCGCGCCACATACCGGTCCTGCTCGATGAAGTCATTGCCGCGCTGAAACCCGGTCCCGGTCAATTGATCATTGATGGCACATTCGGTGCGGGCGGCTACACCAGGCGTATTCTTGACACCGGCGCGTCCGTGACGGCCATCGACCGTGACCCCTCCGCCATTGAAGCCGGACGCGCGCTGGAAAAGGCGCATGCGGGCCGGCTGATGCTGGTACAGGGCACGTTTTCCACACTGGATCAGGTTGCATTGCTGGGGGCTCCCGACGGCATCGTGCTCGACATTGGTGTTTCGTCCATGCAGATCGATGAAGCCGAGCGCGGTTTTTCGTTCCAGAAGGACGGCCCGCTTGACATGCGCATGTCCAGTTCGGGTCCAAGCGCGGCCGACGTGGTCAATCGCCTCAAAACCGGCGATCTCGCCCGTATCTTCAATTTCCTCGGTGAAGAGCGCCATGCTGGGCGCATTGCGCGCATGATCGAAAAGCGCCGCGCCACCGAACCGTTTCACCGTACCCGCGACCTCGCCAATGCCATCGAAGCGCTGGTGGGACGCAACCCGAAGATACCGATCCATCCGGCAACCCGCGTGTTTCAGGCGCTGCGCATCTTCGTCAATGACGAACTCGGTGAACTCGTGCGTGCACTGCATGCGGCCGAACGGGCGCTCAAGCCGGGCGGGCGTCTGGTTGTTGTGACATTTCATTCGCTTGAGGACCGCATCGTCAAACGCTTCTTCAATGATCGTGCCGGTTCGAGCGGCGGCTCCCGTCATCTGCCGCAGGTGCAGGTGCGTCTGCCCAGCTTCACGCCCATCGGAAAAGGCGTCGTGGCGCCCGGCGATACCGAAACCGTGCGCAATCCGCGGGCACGCTCGGCCAAGCTGCGTGCCGCAATCCGCACAGAAAACCCGCCGCTTGCCGAAGATCACGCGATCTACGGCCTGCCGAATCTTCCGCATTTTCATGAAACGGCGAGGAGCTGATCCATGCTGCGCACCTTCGACATCATATTGATCGGGCTGATGATCGCAGCTGCCGGCATAACGTATAAAATCAAGCACGACGCTGAAAAGCAGATGACCGAAGTGCACAAGATCGAGCGCATGATCGCCGATGAGAAAGACACCATTGATCTTTTGAAAGCGGACTGGAGCCTGCTCACGCAGCCGAGCCGCCTGCAGAAACTGGTCGCCTCCTTTCAGGGGCAGTTGAACCTGCAGCCGGTCGAAGCACAGCAGATCGCCAACCTCAACGAAGTTCCCAAGGCCAAGCCCGCAGCCGAAAAGATCGATGACGTCGCCAACCTCATTACCGAAGCCGATGCGGGCGCTGTGGTCAAGAAGACCGATACGATCAAGACCGGTAGCGTAAGCAAGCCCGCCAGTGCGGCTGTCCCTGGTGCAAAACCGAAGGGAGCTGCGCATTAACATGGGTATCTGGATCAAGCGGAAGAATGCACAACTGGAAAACGGAATCGCTCCGGCCTTCGAACTGGATGCGAAGAAGAAAAAGTCAGGCAACCGCGCACGCAACCGCGTGATGATGGCCATGATGTGCTTCGTCGGCATTTATGGCGTGATCGGCGGACGTCTGATTTTCTACGGCATGCAGGAGGATACGACCGGCTACAATGGCCCGACGGGTACCGTGCTTGCCTCGCGCCCGGACATCCTCGACCGCAATGGCGAAGTGCTGGCGACGGATATCAAGACCGCATCGCTTTATGCCGAACCGCGCAAGGTTATCGATCCCGATGAAGCCTACGAACTGCTTTCAACCGTTCTGCCGGATCTCAATTTCGAACAGACCTACAGCCGCCTGAAAAGCGGCGCCGGTTTTGCATGGCTGAAGCGTGGGCTTACCCCGCAGCAGAAGAGCCAGATCATGGCACTCGGCATTCCGGGTATCGGTTTCCGGACCGAGAAGTCGCGCTTCTATCCCGGCGGTCCCACAGCCTCCCATATCCTTGGCCTCGTCAACATCGACAATCAGGGTATTGCCGGTATGGAAAAATACATCGACTCGCAGGGTCTGTCTGATCTGCGCGATGTCGGTCTCGCCGACAGCCGTTCGCTGGAGCCGGTGCGCCTGTCGATAGATCTGCGCGTCCAGCACGTCGTGCGCGATGTCGTCGTGACCGCGATGCAGAAATATCGCGCAATAGCAGCAGGTGCTGTTGTGCTCAACGTCAACACCGGCGAAGTGATGGCCATGGCATCGGCACCGGATTTTGATCCGAACAATCCGTTCAATGCGCTCGACAAGGACCATCTCAACCGCATGTCGGCCGGTCTCTACGAGATGGGATCGACAATCAAGAGTTTCACGACGGCCATGTCGCTTGACCACGGTGCGACGCTGAACACCACCTATGACGCCACCCGTCCGATCACCATCGGCCGCCAGACTATCCACGATTTCCACGGCAAGGCGCGCGTGCTGACGCTACCGGAAGTTTTTGTTTTCTCGTCCAACATCGGTTCGGCCCGTGAGGCCGATGCGGTGGGTATCGAGAACCACCGGGCATTCCTGACACGTCTCGGCCTGCTGGATCCGATGAAGACGGAACTGCCTGAGGTGGCCAAGCCATATTCGCCAAAAGTGTGGAAGAAGGTGAATTCGATCACGATCTCCTTCGGGCACGGCATGGCGACAACACCGCTGCAGACGGCAGTTGGCGCTGCGGCACTGGTGAATGGCGGCAAGCTGATCGAACCGACGTTCATGCCTCGCACGCTGGAACAGGCGCAGGCGATGGCCGAACAGGTGATCAAGCCGAAAACCAGCGATGACATGCGCTATCTCTACAAACTCAACGGCGACACCGGTTCGGGCCGCAACGCCAATGTCAAAGGCTATCGTGTCGGCGGCAAGACGGGTACGGCTGACAAGGTGGTCAATGGCCGGTACGCCAAGGATCTCCGGTTCAATGCCTTCGTGGCGGCGTTCCCGATCGAAAAGCCGGAATATGTCGTGCTGACGATTATCGACGAACCAAAGCCTGCCGAGGGGCAGAGCAGCGGTATCGCAGCGTACAATGCGGCGCCTATGGTGGCTGAAATTATCCGCAGATCAGCATCATTTCTGGGTGTAAAGCCCGATTTCGGCCAACAAGTCGCGCCATTGCAGGTTTCCTACGACAGTGATGAGTAAAGCAGATTCGGTCATGAAACTGAAAGAATTGAACGGCATACCTGCCCTGGCAATCTCCGAATTCGGGGAAACGACGATCAATGGCCTGACTTCGGACTCGCGCCAGGTCAAACCGGGATTCCTCTTCGCCGCGCTGAAAGGCTCGAAGGCAGATGGCAGTGCCTATGCGGCCGACGCCGCAAAACGCGGTGCCGCGATCATCGTTGCCGCAAGCGATTCCAAGCTGAGCAATGTGTCCGCGCCAATCATCTATGTGGATGATCCACGCCGCGCGCTTGCCCTGGCAGCCGCAAGCTTTTACCGGGTACAGCCCGATGTCATGGTGGCCATTACCGGCACCAGCGGCAAGACATCCGTGGCATCCTTTACCCGCCAGATCTGGGCGAACGCCGGGTTCGCATCGGCCAGCATCGGTACGACAGGCGTGGTTTCACCGACCCGTAATGATTATGGCTCGCTGACAACACCCGATCCAGTTGAACTGCACAAGCTGCTCAGCGAACTGGTTGAAGAAGGTGTGACCCACGCTGCCATGGAAGCTTCGTCCCACGGGCTCGACCAGCGCCGCCTTGACGGTGTGAAGCTGTCGGCAGGCGCTTTCACCAATCTTGGCCGCGACCACATGGACTACCATCCGACGGTCGAGGAATATCACGCCGCCAAACTGCGGCTTTTCACGGAATTGCTGCCGAAGGGGGCGCCCGCCGTCATTTTTGCAGATGATCCCTTTTCCAAGCCTACGATTGCCGCTGCCATCGAGGCTGGTTGCAAGGTTCTGACGGTAGGTCGGAAAGGCGAATTCATCACGCTCAAGCGTGTCGAGCACGAGCGTTTCCGCCAGCACGTGGAAGTGCAGATTGCCGGCGAGATTTTTGAGATCACCCTGCCGCTCGCAGGGGATTTTCAGGTGGCCAACGGTCTTGTTGCTGCCGGGCTTGCGATTGCGACCGGTGTACCCGCTGCAGCCGCCATGCGCGGCCTTGAGCGGCTGAAAGGTGCACCGGGCCGGCTCGATCTTGTCGGAGCTACGGAAGAGGGCGCGCCAGCCTATGTCGATTATGCCCACAAACCTGATGCACTCGAAAATGTTCTGACCTCAGTCCGTCCATTCACGACAGGCCGGGTCATCGTGGTTTTCGGTTGTGGCGGCGACCGCGACAAGGGCAAGCGCCCGATGATGGGCGAAATCGCCACGCGTCTTGCCGACGTGGTTATCGTAACCGACGACAATCCGCGCTCGGAGGTAGCCGCCACCATTCGCGCCGAAATTCTTGCCGCTGCGCCGGGCGCGCGGGAGATCGGCGACCGGCATGAAGCCATTCGCGTGGCCGTAGGGATGATGAAATCCGGCGATACGCTGATTGTTGCGGGCAAAGGCCATGAAGAGGGCCAGACAGTCGGCGATGTGGTGCTGCCGTTCTCCGATCACACGGAGGTATCCCAGGCCCTGAAGGATCGCCTGTTGCGGGAGCACAATCTATGAGTTTGCTCTGGACCTCGGAGGCAATGATCGAGGCCATGAACGGCAGACCGGTCGGTACGCTGCCTGAAGGCATTACAGGTATTTCCATCGACACGCGGACCCTGCGCAAGGGAGAAGCGTTTTTCGCTATCAAGGGCGATGCGCTCGACGGTCATGACTACGCGACAGCTGCGGTGGCCGCTGGTGCGGCTCTGCTCGTTGTTGCCGAGGTGAAGCTCCCGGCGCTGGGCAAGCTGAAAACGCCGATGATCGTCGTGGACGACGTGCTTGCGGCGATGACGCGGCTCGGACTTGCGGCGCGTGAACGCTCCCACGCCCAGATCATTGCGGTGACGGGTTCCGTTGGTAAGACAACCACCAAGGAAGCGCTGCGGCATGTCCTGTCCGATTCCGGCAAGGTGCATGCCTCTGTTGCCTCATTCAACAATCACTGGGGCGTGCCGCTGACCCTTGCGCGCATGCCTGAAGATACTGATTACGGCGTCTTTGAAATCGGCATGAACCATGCGGATGAAATCCGGCCTTTGGTAAAAATGGTACGCCCGCATGTGGCGATCGTCACGCTGATTGCCCCGGCTCATCTCGGCCATTTCAGGAATCTTCAGGAAATCGCAACGGCGAAAGCCGAGATTTTTGAAGGGCTTGTGCCCGGCGGCTACGCTTTGCTCAATCGCGATGACAAGCATTACAAACTTCTGGAAACGCTCGCACACAATGCGGGTGTCGAGCATATCAAGAGCTTCGGTGAAAATGCCCGGGCGGATTATCGCCTGCGCGCACTCAAGCTGCACGATGCATGCTCCTGCATGACGGCGCGGCTTGCCGGATCGGAAGTTGTGGTCAAAATTGGCGCTCCGGGCCGGCATATCGTGCAGAATGTTCTGGCTGTGCTGGGCGCAGCGCATCTGACTGGTGCCGACATGGCCAAGGTCACACTGGCGCTGGCGTCACTCCGTCCAGAAAGTGGCCGCGGTGCCCGTCATACCCTTGAAATCGGCCGCGGAACGTTCACGCTGATCGATGAGAGCTACAATGCGAATCCGGCATCAATGCATGCGGCCATCGAACTTCTCGCTGCCGCCGTGCCCGCGGGTAAGGGGCGGCGTATCGCGGTTCTCGGCGACATGCTGGAACTCGGTAAGCAGGCACCGAAGCTTCATGCGGAGCTGGCTCCGGTCGTCGTGGCCAATCATATCAACATGGTTTTCCTAGGCGGACCCGAAATGGCGACGCTTAAAGCAGCCTTGCCGGTTGAATTTCATGCCGAATACAGGCAGAGCGTCGACGAATTGCAGTCAAATCTGCTGAAAACGATCAGGGCCGGTGATGTGATCATGATCAAATCATCGAAGGGAACCGGGTTTGCCCAGATCGTCAAGGCAATCCTGCAGAAGTACAACACCGTGGAGCCCGTCGGTCCTGCCGAATGAGCTTACGGGGATGGGGACATAGCATATGCTTTATTATCTGGCCGGTCTGGCGGAACATATCCAATTTCTGAACGTGTTCCGCTACATCACGTTCAGGACCGGCGGCGCGCTGATCACCTCGGCGCTCATCGTGTTTCTGTTTGGCCCCCGCATTATCGACTCGCTGCGCGTCCGTCAGGGACGAGGCCAGCCGATCCGCGCCGATGGTCCGCAGACCCACTTCAAGAAAGCCGGTACGCCGACCATGGGCGGCCTGATGATCATGACCGGTATCCTGATCTCCTCGCTGCTCTGGGCCAACTGGTCGAATGTCTATGTCTGGGTGGTCCTGCTGGTTGCCGTGTGTTTCGGGGCCATCGGCTTTTATGACGATTATCTCAAAGTCAGCAAACAGTCGTTCAAGGGCTTCTCCGCGCGGGCGCGCCTCGGTATCGAATTTCTTGTCGCTGCCCTTGCCGGTCTTGCCATCATGTGGGCGGGGCAGGAGCCTTTCTCCTCGTCACTGACATTCCCGTTTGCCAAGCAGTTGATCCTCAACCTCGGCATCTTCTTTATTCCCTTTGCAGCTTTTGTCATGGTTGGCGCAGGCAATGCCGTCAATTTCACCGATGGTCTCGATGGTCTTGCAACTGTTCCGGTGATGATCGCCGCCGCCTCATTCGGTGTGATTGCCTATCTCTCCGGGAATGCGATCTTTGCCGATTACCTGCAGATCCATTTCACACCGGGTACAGGTGAGCTGGCCGTTGTTCTCGGTGCCGTTATCGGCGCTGGTCTTGGTTTTCTCTGGTTCAATGCCCCGCCTGCTGCCATTTTCATGGGCGATACCGGTTCGCTGGCGCTGGGTGGTCTTATCGGTGCCGTTGCCGTTGCAACGAAACACGAAATCGTTCTGGCCATTATCGGCGGCGTGTTTGTCATGGAAGCCATGTCGGTGATCATTCAGGTTACATCGTTCAAGCTCACCGGCAAGCGCGTATTCCTGATGGCGCCAATTCACCACCATTTCGAAAAGAAGGGCTGGACCGAGAGCCAGGTCGTGATCCGTTTCTGGATCATTGCCGTCATTCTCGCGCTGATCGGCCTTTCCACACTCAAGCTCAGATAAGGCCACCTGCATGATCGCTGCCCACTCCATGAAGGACAAAACCGTCGCGCTCTTCGGGCTCGGCGGTTCGGGCATTGCGACGGCAAAGGCGATTGTTGCAGGCGGGGCCAAGGTCATTGCCTGGGATGACAATCCGGATAGTGTTGCGCGGGCGCAGAGCGCCGGTATCGGAACCGGTGATCTGCGGCTGGTAGACTGGAAGCAGTTCTCGTCGTTCGTCCTGTCGCCCGGCGTACCGTTGACCCATCCGCGCCCGCACTGGACCGTGGATCTCGCCCGGGCCGCAGGCGTTGAAATCATCGGTGACGTCGAACTCTTCGTGCGCGAGCGCAATCTGGCGCAAAAGAACAGTCCGTTTATCGCCATCACCGGTACCAATGGCAAATCGACGACCACGGCGCTGATTGCGTATATCATCAAGACATCCGGCCGCGACATGCAGCTTGGCGGTAACATCGGCACGGCCGTGATGACGCTGGAACCACCGGCGGATGGCCGCCACTATGTCGTTGAATGCTCATCTTACCAGATCGACCTCGCACCTTCGATCAATCCGACCGCCGGTATCCTGCTCAACCTCACACCGGATCATCTCGACCGGCATGGCACGATGCAGCACTATGCCGAGATCAAGGAACGTCTGGTGGCTGGAAGCGATACGGCTGTCGTCGGTATTGATGACAGCTTCTGTGCCGCCATTGCCGACCGGCTGGAGCGTGCGGGCAAGCCGGTCATCCGCATCTCCAAACGCCTGCCCATCCAGAACGGTTATTTTGCCGAAGAGGCGACGCTCTATCTGGCCGAAGACGGCACGAGAACCGCCGTCGCATCGCTGCAGGGCATCGGTTCACTGCGCGGCGAGCACAATGCCCAGAACGCACTGGCGGCCTTTGCCGCCTGCCGCTCCGTTGGTCTGTCGGTGGATGAGATCAACGCCGGCCTGAAAACCTTTCCGGGACTGGCACATCGCATGGAACAGGTGGCACGACAGGGCAAAACGCTGTTCGTCAATGATTCCAAGGCAACCAATGCGGAGGCGGCAGCGCCCGCGCTATCATCCTTCCCGCGCATCTACTGGATTGCCGGTGGCTTGCCCAAGGAAGGCGGTATTGCCTCGCTGTCAGGCTTTTTCCCGCGTATTGCCAAAGCCTATCTGATCGGCGAGGCGGCACCGCAATTCGCTGCAACGCTGGGCGAGGCGGCACCCTATGAAATTTCGGGCACGATCAGCGCTGCGGTGGAACACGCTGCGCGGGATGCGGCCAAGGACGGATCGCAGGAAGCTGTGGTCCTGCTGTCACCTGCCTGTGCCAGTTTCGACCAGTTTCAGAATTTTGAAAAACGCGGCGAGGCATTTCGCTCCGCCGTATTGGCGCTTGCGGGCGCATCACCTATCCAGGGAGCGAATTGATGGTAAGCCGCATTGACCGTGGACCCGTAGCCGACTGGTGGTGGACGATTGACCGTTTCCTGCTGGCAGCCTGTCTCAGCCTGATGGGACTTGGCATCCTTCTTTCGTTTGCCGCAAGCCCTGCCGTTGCCGAGCGCATCGGCCTTGAAAGCTTCTACTTCGTCAAGCATCAATCCATGTTCATGGTACCAGCGGTGGTGGTCATGTTCGCCGTGTCGTTCATGGCACCGCGCACCATCCGGCGCTTTGCCATTATCCTGCTCGGTCTTTCCATGGTGGCGATGGTCGGTGCCCTGTTCTTCGGCATCGAGGTCAAGGGTGCGCGGCGTTGGGTTTCACTGGCGGGTATTTCCATCCAGCCATCCGAATTCATGAAACCGGCTTTCGTGATCGTCTGTGCGTGGCTCTTTTCCGAGAACGAACGCCGCAAGGATATTCCGGGCAATTTCTTTTCCATGGTGCTGTTCGGCGTTGTTGCGGCGCTGTTGGTGGCGCAGCCTGACCTTGGCCAGACCATTCTGACTGCAATCACGTGGGGCGCCATGTTCTTCATGGCTGGTGTCCCATGGCTGTGGATCATCAGTCTTGGCGTTCTCGGTGTTGCCGGGTTCTTCGGCGCCTATACGGTTTTTCCACACGTTGCAGGCCGTATCGACCGTTTCATGACCGGTGAGGGTGACACGTTCCAGGTGGATGCAGGACGCGAAGCGATCATCCGCGGCGGCTGGCTCGGGCAAGGGCCCGGCGAAGGCACGATCAAGCGTATCATTCCCGACAGCCATACGGACTTCATCTTCTCGGTGACAGCCGAGGAATACGGTATTGCGCTCTGCCTGCTGATTGTTCTGATCTTTGCCTTTATCGTGGTTCGTGGCCTGTCGATCGCGCTGAAGGAGCGGGACGATTTCACCCGGCTTGCCGTATCCGGCCTCGTCATCCTGTTCGGCTTCCAGTCGATCATCAATATGTCGGTGAATCTGCATCTGATGCCTGCAAAGGGCATGACGCTGCCCTTCATTTCCTACGGTGGTTCGTCACTCATATCGGTGGCGATCTCGACAGGATTGCTGCTGGCTCTGACAAGGCGCAGACCGGAGGGGAGGCGCTCGGCAACGCTGGCGAATTCGAAAACACCGTCGCTCGTCAACGCAGTCTGATCGCCGATGTCAAAGGGTATTATTGTTTTATGTGCCGGCGGCACGGGTGGTCATCTGTTTCCGGCGGAAGCTCTGGCGCATGAACTGATTGCGCGCGGATGGGATATTCATCTGGTGACCGACGATCGTGCGGAGCGATTCGCGGGAAGTTTTCCGGCCAAGGAAATTCATGTGGTGCGTTCGGCAACCATCGGCGGGCGCAACCCGCTTTCTCTCGCCCGGACCTTCTGGAGGCTCTGGCAGGGCAATCTCGATTCCCGCAAACTGTTCCGTCGCCTGAAACCGAAACTTGTCGCAGGCTTCGGCGGCTATCCGACCCTGCCGCCGCTCTATGCGGCTACGGCACTGAAAATCCCGTCGCTTATTCACGAACAGAACGCTGTCATGGGGCGCGCCAACAGGGCACTGGCTGCTCGCGTCAATGCCATAGCTGGCGGGTTTCTGCCGCAGGGCGAGGGACCCCATGCCGGCAAGATCGTGGTGACGGGCAATCCCATCCGCCCGGCGGTGCTGGCGGAAGTCGGCAAGCCGTACAAGGCATCGCAGGCGCATCAGCCGTTTCATTTCCTGGTGTTCGGCGGCAGTCAGGGCGCGTCTTACTTTTCAACGGCCATTCCCGCAGCCATCCAGCTTTTGTCGCCGGAGGATCGTGCCCGTCTGGTGCTGACACAGCAGGCACGGGCCGAGGACGAGGCGCAGGTTCGTGCCGCCTATCAGGCGATGGGCGTGAAGGCGGACGTTGCGCCATTCTTCAAGGATATGCCGCGCCGCATCGCAGATGCGCATTTCGTCATGTCGCGTGCAGGCGCGTCGACCGTGTCGGAAATCGCCGCTATCGGCCGCCCGGCCATTCTGGTTCCGTTGCCGCATGCGCTTGATGACGATCAGGCGGCCAATGCAGCTGCATTGAAGGCGGCAGGCGGAGCCGATGTCATCAAGCAGTCGGAGCTTTCGCCGGAGCGGATCGCCGATATCCTGACCAGTGCCATGCACGAACCGACGCGGCTCGCATTTATTGCGGAAAAAGCCCGTTCAACGGGCAAGCCTGATGCTGCAAGGTTGCTTGCTGATGTCACAGAGGCTATTGCATCCGGCCAATCCCTTACGGTGAGATGAGTTCAGCATGATCTCGTCTCCTTCTGAAGTTTTCAAAAAAGGAGTGCGTCCATGAAGATGCCGCTCAACATCGGCCTTGTTCATTTCATCGGTATCGGCGGTATCGGCATGAGCGGCATTGCCGAAGTCCTGCACAATCTTGGTTACAAGGTTCAGGGTTCCGATCAGGCGGACAGCGCCAATGTGCAGCGTCTGCGTGAAAAGGGCATCGAGGTCTTTGTCGGCCACAATGCGGATAATCTCGGTGATGCCGAAGTTATCGTCGTGTCGACGGCGATCAAGAAGAGCAATCCGGAACTCGCCGCCGCGCGCGAAAAGCTGCTGCCCATCGTGCGCCGTGCGGAAATGCTGGCGGAACTCATGCGCTTTCGTCAGGCTGTTGCGATCGGCGGCACCCATGGCAAGACCACGACCACCTCGATGGTGGCAACACTGCTTGATGCGGGCAATCTCGATCCCACGGTCATCAACGGGGGTATCATCAATGCCTACGGCACCAATGCCCGCATGGGTGCCGGTGAATGGATGGTGGTGGAAGCTGATGAGAGCGATGGCACATTCCTGAAGCTGCCTGCTGACATCGCCGTGGTTACCAATATAGATCCGGAACATCTTGATCATTACGGTACGTTCGACCGGGTGCGCGAGGCTTTCCGTCAGTTCGTCGAGAACGTGCCGTTCTACGGCTTTGGCGTCATGTGCCTGGATCATCCGGAAGTGCAGTCACTGGTGTCGCGCATCGAGGATCGCCGGGTCATCACCTATGGTGAAAACCCGCAGGCCGATGTGCGTTTCGTCAATCTCGTGGTCGACGGGCCGACGTCGCAGTTCGATGTGCAGATTTCGAAGCGCAAAACCGGCGAAATCACTGAAATCAAAGGCCTGCGGCTGCCCATGCCCGGCAAGCACAATGTATCAAACGCGACTGCGGCGATTGCCGTGGCGCATGAACTCGGCATTTCGGCTGACGACATCAAGAAGGGCCTGTCTTCCTTTGGCGGCGTGAAGCGCCGCTTTACCCATACTGGTGCGTGGAACGGCGTCGACATATTCGACGACTATGGCCATCACCCGGTCGAGATCAAGGCGGTGTTGAAAGCTGCGCGCGATTCTGCCAAGGGCCGGGTCATCGCGGTTGTCCAGCCGCATCGCTTTACCCGTCTGGCCAGCCTGTTCGATGAGTTCGCGGCGTGTTTCAACGATGCGGATACGGTTGTCGTCGCGCCCGTCTATACGGCGGGGGAAGACCCTATCGAGGGTGTGACATCCGAAGCTCTGGTTTCTCGCATCAGGACAGCGGCACACCGTGACGCGCGCTACATCAACGGTCCGCAGGAAATCGCACCATTGATTGCATCAATCGCCAAGCCCGACGATTTCGTGATTTTTCTGGGTGCCGGCAACATCACCCAGTGGGCCTATGCCTTGCCAAAAGAGCTGGCTGCGCTTTAGAGCATTCTCCGGCCATAGTGACCTATTCTGACGGAGGAATGTTGGGCCAAGATCAAGCAAAGACAGGAAGGCCCGCACTCTTCGTGCGGGCGAGTGGCTTTGCGCCGGAATTGGCGCATCGGGCCCCGTCCCTTCAGGTTTCCGGCTGGCGGACACCCACTTTGTCAGGCGGCGTCGCCCGATGGAAAGACATCGGCCTCGCCACCTTCCGCGTGGACTGTCTCGCCATCCGGGAAACAGAATATGGCCAATATGGCCGGAAAATGCTCTAATTTCGCGGCTGCGCGGGACCCTCTGCGTCTCGCGCCATAACTGCTGGAAGGATATCATGTCTTCAAGGATTGACGGCGAGGCCCTGCTTGGCAAGCTCGGGGATCGTTTCTCGGGGCTGCGCGGGCGTCTGACGCCCAATATGGGGATGGAAAAGGTCACCTGGTTCCGCGCCGGCGGCCCGGCGGAAGTCATGTTCCAGCCCGCCGATGAAGAAGACCTTGCTGCCTTCCTGCAAGCTGTCCCCGAGGAGTATCCGATCCTTGTCGTCGGCATCGGTTCCAACCTTCTGGTGCGGGATGGCGGCGTGCCGGGTTTTGTCGTTCGTCTGTCCGCCAAGGGCTTTGGCGAGGTCGAGCGCGTTGGCGATACGCAACTGCGGGCAGGGGCTGCAACGCCCGACAAGCGGCTTGCCGCAACTGCGCTTGAAGCGAAGATTGCCGGTTTCCATTTTTACCATGGGATTCCAGGCGGACTGGGCGGTGCGCTGCGCATGAACGCCGGTGCCAATGGCGTCGAAACGCGGGAACGGGTTGTCGAGGTGCGTGCGCTGGACCGCAAGGGCAATGTACACATCCTGTCCAATGCCGACATGGGCTATGCCTATCGCCATTCCGGTGCTGCCAAGGACCTGATCTTCACCTCCGCGCTGCTGGAAGGCACACCCGGCGAAACCTACGAGATACAGGCCGCTATGAACGCGGTGCAGCAGCACCGCGAGACAGTGCAGCCAATCCGGGAGAAGACCGGCGGTTCAACGTTCAAGAACCCTGAAGGCACCTCCGCGTGGAAGGAAATCGATGCGGCCGGCGGGCGTGGCCTGATGATTGGCGGGGCGCAAATGTCGCCGATGCACTGCAATTTCATGATCAATACGGGCACCGCCACCGGTCATGACCTGGAAACGCTCGGGGAGACAATCCGTTCGCGCGTGCTGCAGAATTCCGGCATCCACCTGCACTGGGAAATCAAGCGTTTGGGACTTTTCCGTCCCGGACAGGAAGTCCAGGAGTATCTGGGCCAGCTTTTGTAGAAAAAACCGAAATTTTTTTTACAATGAATCAGGGGCGCGTTTGCCTCTGATTTTGTTTCCGAAATTGAATCGCAAACACTTTTTTTTACGCCAAATTTCATTGTTGAATCAAAGGGGACTTGTCACGGAATCAACTCTCTGATTCTTTAGGGGCAAGCGTTAACTGATTTGAGTCGGCTGATTTTGTCAGCCTCGGGTGCCTGCGGTCTTGATCGCCGGGCTTGTGGAGACTCACGTTCTTTTTTCGCCGCGCAGAACCCTGAAAATCGCTTCGATTTTGGAGAGGGTTATGCGCTGACAAAGGATGCTGCTGCGTCCTTTGTGCATCCGGGCGATGCACGGCGCAGTAGTGATGGGGATGTGTACAAGGGGTTGCCTCCATGGCGAAAAAGCATGTTGCGATGCTGATGGGCGGATTTTCATCGGAGCGTCCGGTGAGTCTCTCCTCGGGCAATGCCTGCGCCGATGCTTTGGAAGCCGAAGGCTATCAGATCACCCGTGTTGATGTGACCCGGGACATTGCCAGTGTGCTCGCTGAACTCCGTCCCGATGTGGCCTTCAATGCGCTTCATGGCCCGTTTGGTGAAGATGGTACGATCCAGGGTATCCTTGAATATCTGGAAATTCCCTATACCCATTCCGGTGTGCTCGCTTCGGCACTGGCCATGAACAAGGAACAGGCCAAGACTGTCGCCAAGGCGGCCGGTATTCCCGTGGCTGAAGCCAGGGTGATGAGCCGATTCGATTTCACGACGAAGCATCCGATGAAGCCGCCCTATGTGGTCAAGCCCGTAAACGAGGGGTCGAGCTTCGGTGTTGTCATCGTCAAGGAGGATCAGTCGCATCCGCCGCAGGTGATCACGTCCGCCGAATGGAAATATGGCAGCACTATCATGGTCGAGCGCTACGTTCACGGGCGGGAGTTGACCTGTGCCGTCATGGGCGATGTGGCAATCGGGGTGTGCGAAATCATCCCTGTGGGGCATCAGTTCTACGATTATGATTCAAAATATGTTGCAGGCGGATCAAATCATGTGTGTCCGGCTAAAATTTCACTAAAAATTTACCAAAAAATACAAACACTAGCACTCAAGGCGCATCAGGCAATTGGATGTAAAGGGATTAGCCGGTCGGACTTCCGTTACGACGACCGTTTTTCCGAAGATGGTGAACTGATTTGGCTCGAGGTAAACACTCAGCCGGGCATGACTCCAACATCCCTTGTACCTGATATCGCCAAAGCTGCGGGGCATACCTTCGGTGAATTGTTGAGTTGGATGGTGGAGGACGCATCGTGTTTGCGTTGAAGGGCAAAAAAGTTCACCCGCGGGGTGTAGCGCCGGTGTCTTCGGACAGGCCGTCGTACACCTATGGGGCTTTTGGCCGTTTCCGATTCGTCCTGCCGAAATTCCTGCGCAAGCCCGTGCGTGTCTTTACCCGCATGGTCGAGGGCGAGGTTCATATACCGAACCATACCGGGACCCTCGGTGCCGTGGTTTTTCTGGCTCTGACAGGTGCTTACGGTGCCATTCTCGGTGGTCATGCCCCCGAGGTGGTCAAGGTTACGACCTCGACCTTCGGTTTTGCCATTGAAGATGTGAAAGTGGTCGGCAACAAGGAGACCTCCGAGATCGACGTGCTCGGTGCTCTTGGTCTTGATGGCGAGACTTCACTGGTCGGTCTGAGCGCAGCCGATGCGCAAAAGGCCGTCGCAACCTTACCCTGGGTCGAATCCGTCGATGTGTTCAAGGTCTACCCGAACACGATCCAGATTTCGATTCACGAGCGGTCCGCGCTGGCAGTCTGGCAGAACGGCGATGACCTCTCGGTTATCGATGCTGACGGCCGCGTCATCGTTCCCTATTCCGCCGGCCGCCATTCAGCTCTGCCGCTGATCATGGGCGCCGGTGCCGACAAGCAGGCGAAGATACTGTTTGCGCAGATTGCAGCGTTTCCGGATGTCGTTTCACAGGTCAAGGCCTATGCCCGGGTGGCTGACCGGCGCTGGGATCTGATCCTGAAGAACGGCGTGACAGTGAAGTTGCCGGAGTTCCGTATTGACCAGGCGCTTGCGGATATTGTTGCCATGGACCGGAAGGACGGGCTCCTGTCCCGGGCGATCTCGTCCGTGGATATGCGGCTTGCCGACAGAGTTGTTTTGAAGCTGACGCCAGATGCGATGGTTCAGCGTGTAGAGTTTTTGAAGGCGCGAGACAAAGCGCCTAAGCGTTCGGAGAAGCGTATATGAGTATTCTGAACGGTAAGAGCACGTCGACTGGAGCTGCTTCCGCAAAACGGACGCGGTCTTTGACGGTTCTTGATATTGGTTCAAGCAAGGTGTGCTGCATCATCGCCCGGCTGCGTCCGCGCGAGGAAAGCGCGCACCTGCCCGGCCGCACGCATCGCATCGAGGTGCTCGGCATCGGCCACCAGAAGTCACGCGGCATCAAATCAGGCGTGATCGTCAATCTGGATGCGGCGGAACAGGCCATCCGCCTGGCTGTCGATGCGGCCGAACGCATGGCTGGCCTGACCGTCGATTCGATGATTGTCAATATTTCCGCCGGGCGCCTGAAGAGCGAAAGCTTTTCCGCCAGCATCAATCTGGGCGGACATGAAGTCGATCAGTCCGATATCCGCCGGGTGCTTGCTGCCGGTGCCAAGCAGGCGCTGGCAACGGAGCGTCACCTCGTGCATTCGCTGCCGATCGGCTATGCGCTCGATGGTGAGAAGGGTATTCGTGATCCGCTTGGCATGATCGGGGATACACTCGGTGTCGAGATGCATGTGCTGACAGCCGACGCGGCGCCATTGCGCAATCTGGAACTGTGCGTCAACCGCTGCCACCTTTCGGTCGAAGCGATGATTGCAACCCCTTATGCCAGTGGCCTTTCAGCCCTCGTCGATGACGAAGCGGAAATGGGTGCTGCCTGCATCGACATGGGCGGCGGCACCACGACGATTTCCGTATTCTCTGAAGGCAAGTTCATTCATGCGGACGCCATCGCCATCGGCGGCAACCACGTCACGATGGATGTGGCTCGCGGTCTCTCCGCCCATATGGACGATGCGGAGCGTCTGAAGGTCATGCACGGTTCGGCCCTGCCGAGTGCAGCCGATGACCGGGATCTCATCAGCGTCTCGCCGCTCGGCAATGACGGACGTGATGTCCCCAATCAATATCCACGCGCGGTGCTGACACGCATCATCCGGGCGCGTGTTGAAGAGACACTGGAATTGGCACGCGATCGCCTGAACCAGTCCGGCTACGGCCAGATTGTCGGCAAGCGTGTTGTCCTGACAGGTGGAGCCAGCCAGTTGGCCGGCTTGCCTGAAGTGGCGCGCCGTATCCTGGCCCGCAACGTACGTATTGGCCGTCCTCTGGGTGTTACGGGGCTTCCCGAAGCCGCCAAGGGGCCAGCTTTCTCCGCAGCGGTGGGTCTGTTGATCTATCCGCAGGTGGCAGGAATTGAGGAGCGTTCTGTAAAGGCCGGTTCATCATCGCTGATGACAGGTACGGGTGGGCGTTTTCAGCGTATCGGCCAGTGGCTGAAAGAGAGTTTTTGATCAATCCGGGGAAACCCAAAAAAGATACCGCGGCGGCGAAGCGGTAAAGGAAAAAGGAACAAACAAATGAGCATCAATCTGCAAAAGCCGGACATTACCGAGCTTAAGCCCCGGATCACCGTATTTGGTGTTGGCGGTGGCGGTGGCAACGCGGTCAATAACATGATCAATGCCGGTTTGCGCGGTGTTGAGTTTGTTGTGGCCAATACGGACGCCCAGGCGCTGTCGCAGTCAAAGGCTGAACGTCTTATTCAGCTTGGTGCTGCGGTAACCGAAGGTCTCGGCGCTGGTTCGCAGCCGGAAGTCGGCCGTGCGGCGGCTGAAGAATGCATCGATGAAATCAACGATCACCTGCAGGGCACGCACATGTGCTTCGTAACCGCAGGCATGGGTGGCGGTACCGGTACCGGTGCAGCGCCCGTCGTTGCCCGCGCCGCACGTGAAAAAGGCATCCTGACGGTTGGTGTCGTCACCAAGCCTTTCCATTTCGAAGGTCAGCGCCGCATGCGCACCGCCGACATGGGTATCGAGGACCTGCAGAAGAACGTCGATACACTGATCGTCATTCCAAACCAGAACCTCTTCCGCATCGCCAATGACAAGACGACCTTTGCCGATGCCTTCGCCATGGCTGATCAGGTTCTTTACTCCGGTGTTGCCTGCATCACCGACCTGATGGTCAAGGAAGGCCTGATCAATCTCGATTTTGCCGACGTTCGTTCGGTCATGCGCGAGATGGGCAAGGCGATGATGGGCACGGGCGAGGCATCCGGTGACGGTCGCGCCATGGCCGCTGCCGAAGCTGCAATTGCCAACCCGCTGCTTGACGAAACCTCCATGCGCGGTGCCAAGGGTCTCTTGATCTCGATCACCGGTGGCCGTGACATGACGCTGTTCGAGGTGGACGAAGCTGCAACCCGCATCCGCGAAGAAGTCGACCAGGATGCCAACATCATCCTCGGCGCAACCTTCGACGAAAGCCTGGAAGGCATCATCCGCGTTTCGGTCGTGGCAACAGGTATCGACAAGCAGCTGGGAGAGTCGGCCCCTGCGCCGATCGAATTTCGCCAGCCGATGAAGCCGATCGCCAAGCCTGTCCAGCAGCCAGCTGCCCGGGTAGAAACCGTTGCACCACGTCCTGTCGTGCAGCAGCCAGCTGCTCGCATCACAGATCCTGTCGCCGACGCCATTCGCGCCGCCGAAATGGAAATGCCGCAGCGTGCACCACAGCCTGCCGAACAGGAATTCCGTCCGCAGAGCCGCATTTTCCAGGCTCCTGCTCCGGAAGTGTTTGATGCACCGGTTGCCGCAGCTCCGCAGCAGCCCGTTCATCAGCCTGTAGCACAGCCGCAGGTTGCGATGCAGGCAGCACCGGCTCCACAGCCAGCTCCGGCACCACGCATGCCAAACGTTGCTGACTTCCCGCCAGTTGTTCAGGCTGAACTGAATGCTCGCGATCATGGCCGTGACCAGGCATCCTATGACAGCCACGAAGACCGCGGCCCGATGGGTCTTCTGAAGCGCCTGACCGCTGGCCTGACCCGCCGCGACGATGACACTGCACGGCTTGAGCCAGCGCAGCCACGTGAACCGGCCATGCGCCCGGCAGAGCCACGCCGTCCGCTGTCGCAGGATGCGTCGATCTATGCACCACGCCGTGGTCAGCTTGACGAACAGGGCCGTGTTCAGCCCCAGTCACGCCAGTCGTCGGAAGATGACCAGCTGGAAATCCCGGCGTTCCTGCGCCGTCAGGCCAACTGATCCGATCACGTATTATTAAGAAATATGAAACCCGCCATTGCCTCAATGGCGGGTTTTTTCTTTCAAACTATTGAAAAAGCTTGGGAACGACCTCATTTTTGCCCGAGCAGCATGGTTATGCGGCTGTAGAAACCGTGATTTTGTCTGGTGCCATGACAACTGTATCTTGCGGCGCAAAATAGCCGTGGTTCAGTTTGATTCTGACAAAGCGGCGCAGATCGAATTTATGATGACATTGACAAATCAGGGGCCCCAGTTGCGCGACTATCAAATGACCATTGCAGAACCGGTCTCGCTCTCGGGTATTGGCGTGCATAGCGGCACGCCTGTCAGCATGACCTTTTTGCCCTCGGACGCCAATACCGGGATTGTGTTTCACAGGATCGATCCCGCTGGAACCAGCCATGCAATCAGGGCGCTGGTTTCAGAAGTCGGCACAACGGATCTGAGCACAACCCTCGCCAACCGGGATGGTGTGACCATCAGCACGGTTGAACACGTCATGGCGGCGATAGCAGGGGCAGGAATCGACAATCTCATTATCGAGATTGACGGGCCGGAAGTGCCGATCGTCGATGGCACATCGGCCGCTTTCCTTGCGGCCTTTGATCAGGCTGGATTTGCGCCCCAGACAGCCAAGCGCCGCTTCATTCGTGTTCTGAAACCATCGCGGATTGAAGCCGGAGAATCGTGGGCGGAGTTTCTGCCCTATGATGGCACGCGCTACGAGGTGGAGATCGATTTCGAAACGCCTGTGATCGGCAGACAGACCTTTTCCGGTGATATGAGCGAGGCGGTTTTCCGCGACGAGATCTCCCGTGCCCGGACCTTCGGGTTCATGCGGGATGTGGAAAAGCTCTGGGCGGCGGGGCTGGCACTTGCGTCATCACTTGATAACTCGCTCGTCATTGGTGACGACAACAATGTCATCAATCCCGGCGGACTGCGTTTCAGGGATGAATTCGTCAGGCACAAGACCCTCGATGCCGTCGGGGATCTCGCTCTGGCGGGGGCGCCGTTCATCGGCTGCTTCCGCTCTCATCGCGGCGGCCATCGCCTGAACGCCATGGCTCTTCGCGCGCTGCTGGCTGACCATTCGGCGTTTGAAATCGTCGAGGCGGCGGGACATGACCGCGGCGCACCGCTGATTGCAGTCAATGCGCCGGTGTTTGCCCCGTGGGCTGTTTAGCTATTCCGACCCGATAGTTTTGCATGGCATATTGATGGTGAGCTTGTCGAACCACGAACCGCGCACCGCATTTTCTGCAGCATCCAGCGACACAACCAAGTTCACCTAAGCAGCTTTTGCATCGGCTGGCTGGAATTCCTGCAATGCATGCAGGATGATCGATGCCAGCCGGGCTGTGACGGGTGCGGATTCTGCATCGGCGCGGTGCAGGTCGAGCCCGATTTTCGGCAGCATTGGCAGACCGTTTTCTCCCGGTAGTATCGGCTGTACCGTTTTCGGCAAACCAATCGGCGTGCGGATTGTCAGACCCAAACCTGCCGCTGTCGCTGCCCACAATCCGCCGAGGCTTGGACTGATAAAGGCGAGACGCCAGGCTATGCCGGCACGATCCAGTGCATTGATGGCGGCGGTGCGCAGGAGGCAGGGTGCTTCGAGTGCGGCCAGCGGCAAGGGTTCACCATCAGATCTGTGCCAGATCAGGTTGGGATTGACAGGGCCGACCCAGCACATGGGAACCTCCATGACGCGTTCGCTGTTAGGAAGAGGCGCGCTGTTGTTCCATGCCAGCGCGAGATCCAGGCGGCCCGATGTGACACGCTCAATAAGCTCCGCATTGCGGGCCACGCGCGCTTCGATGCGCACCTTCGGATGGGCGCGGGCAAACTGCCCGAGAATATTGGGAAGCAAGGTTTCACCGAAATCCTCCTGCAGGCCGAGCCGTACCCAGCCTTCCAATTCGATGCCATGGATGGCGCTGGCTGCTTCGTCATTGAGGTCAAGCAGCCGGCGCGCATAGGCGAGCATCGTCTCGCCCGCGTCGGTCAGGGCAAGGCCGCGTCCGGATTTCTGGAAAATCGGTGTCCCGGCCTGCTGTTCCAGCTTTTTCAATTGAGCGCTGACCGCAGAAGTGGAGCGGCCCAGCTTATCGGCTGCCTTGGCAAAATTGCCGAGATCGACGCCTGTCGTAAAGGTCCGCAAAACGTCCAAATCGAATATGGTCCGGCGCATTTCCAATAATCCACTTTTTCAGGATAATTGATCCATATATTTCTGATTATCAGGATTATTGTGTGGTGTTAAAACAATTTCGTCAAGTTCAATTGCGCCTGTCCTCTTGTTCTGAGGCGCCAGTCAAAAAGGATCGTGCCATGCCTTTCGCCCGCATTTCCCTGATCGAGGGCAAGTCTGATGAGTACCTGAAGGCGATATCGGACAACCTGTATCAGGCCATGATTGAGACGTTCAATGTTCCCGTTAATGATCTCTTTCAGGTCATTCACCAGCATCGTCCGAACGAGTTCATTTTCGACCGCAATTATCTCGGCGGTCCGCGCTCGGATGATTTCATCATCTTTGCCATTGCAATCGGCAAGCCGCGCGATACGGCAACGAAGAAAGCATTCTACGAGCGACTTGTGGAACGGCTGGCGACTTCCCCCGGTGTGCGGCCTGAAGATGTCATGATCATCATCAGCACATCCTCCCGGGACGAATGGTCGTTCAGCAATGGCGGCATGCAGATGTTGGAAGTCGTCTGATCCGGCTTTAATTCAATACGAGGGATAGTTCGATGAATGACGATACGATGATCAAGCCAAAGGCCTGTCCGGTGGAGATGACTGTGCTCCGGGCAGGAACGGCAATCGGACGCGCACCCGAGGGAATCTCTTCGGCGCCGTTCTGGGCCGAAATGCTGCTGGAAAGCGGGCAGGAAGCGGAAAACACCGTGATGCGCGCCACGGTTGACCCTGCCGTCATTACCCATTGGCACACCCATCCGCGTGGACAGTTTCTCTATGTTCTGTCCGGGGTCGGCGTTGCCCAGCGTGATGGCGGGCCGCTGGAAGAGTTGCGGGCAGGGGATTGTGTCTGGTTCGCGCCGGATGAGCGCCATTGGCACGGCGCCAGTGACACCAGCACATTCTCCTATGTCAGCATTCAGGCGGTACGCGACGGCAAGTCCGTGCATTGGCTGGAACCTGTCGAACGGGAGGGCGTGTGATCATGATCGCGATGCAGTACAGTTTCACGCTGCCCGCCGATTACGACATGGCGATTATTGACCGGCGGATTGCGGAGAAGGGGCATTTGCTCGACAACTATCCGCATCTGCAATTCAAGGCCTATCTGTCGGCACGACGTACGGATGAAACCCGCAGCAGCGACAATTCCTATGCGCCATTCTATCTGTGGAAAGAGGTGCAGGGCCTGAACAATTTTCTCGGCGGCGACGGATTTGCCGCCGTATCAGAAGCATTCGGCAGGCCGCAGGTGAACTCCTGGTTCGTCTGGCAGGCGCGCATTGCGCCTGATATCGCGCAGGCCGTATTTGCCACCCGCGAGTTTCTGCCGGTCGACGCCCGCATACCACTCGGCGACAGACGGCGTCTGGAGAGTGAAAGAGCGATCGAAGACATTGAACACCCTGATATTGTTGCGTCCGTTACCGGCTTTGAGCCTACCTCGTGGACAGTTGTGCGATTCCGTTTGTGGGGGGCAGAAGGGCCGGGACCCGTCAACGATGCAACCCGGATTTACAGGGTAGGGCATATGTCACTGCCAAAATGAGAGGAATAATTCCTTTTCACAGCTCATTTTTGTCTCCGCCACAAATTTGGACGATTAGATGGCAATAAGATTGCTGATTCTGTTGGCTTGTGGTTTAAGAACGCCCAACTAACGGTTAGTTTGACTGTATCTAGAGCATGATGCGCAAACGTGATATCCGATTTGCGCATGCTCTAATTTCTTGAATGGGGCCTAAGACAGAATGGCGAGTTGCAGAATGTCGATGAGTGCAGGGTTTGGCAGCAAGGCCCGTTTGGCCCTTCTTCTGGCGTCCGTTGCTGGTATTGCAGCTATCTCAGGTTGTGCTTCGAAAGATGACGATCTTGATCTGTCGGCCTATGTCGATACTATCGAGCCCGCAGACGTGCTCTACAATCAGGCCCTGGCCAATCTGAATGCCGGGCGTCTCGACGAAGCCGCCAAGAAGTTCGATGCGGTTGACCGCCAGCATCCCTATTCCGAATTTGCCCGCAAGGCGCTCGTCATGGGTGCTTTCGCGAATTATCGCGCCGGCAAATATGACGACTCCCTTGCCATGACCAAGCGGTACATCGCACTTTATCCGACGCAGCCGGAAGCCGCCTACGCCTATTACATCACCGGCCTTTGCTATTATCGCCAGATTCCGGATGTCACGCGCGAACAGTCTATGACACGCCGCTCCATTGCTGCGTTCAATGAAGTGGTCGAACGCTTCCCGCAGTCGGAATATGTTGACGATTCCAAGGAAAAGATCCGCTTTGCCCGGGATCAGCTCGCCGGCAAGGAAATGCAGGTCGGCCGCTATTATCTTGAACGCAAGGACTATCTTGCCTCGATCAAGCGCTTCCGCGGTGTCGTCGAGCAGTACTCCAACACCCGCCACATCGAAGAAGCACTGGCACGTCTGACGGAAGCCTATTACGCACTTGGTCTGACCAGTGAAGCTCAGACAGCCGCTGCCGTGCTTGGCCAGAACTATCCGGACAGCCAGTGGTACAAGGACAGCTACAAGCTGCTGCAAAGTGGTGGTCTTGAGCCGCGTCAGAATGCCGGTTCATGGTTGTCAAAGGCTGCCGCGTCGATTGTCGGCGGCAAAAGTGGCACCTAATAGACTTTTAACCTGAGCGATTCATGCTTTCGCACCTGTCGATCCGCGATATTGTTCTGATTGAACGGCTCGACATTGAGTTTCGCGATGGCTTGTCGGTACTGACCGGCGAGACCGGTGCCGGAAAATCCATCCTTCTCGATGCCTTGTCGCTTGCCCTTGGGGCACGCGGCGATGCCTCGCTTGTGCGCCACGGCGCGGAGCAGGGGCAGGTGACCGCCGTGTTCGACGTGGCTGGCGCTCATCCGGCGCGGCAGCTCCTGCGCGACAACGATATCAGCGATGACGGCGATATTATCCTGCGCCGCGTTCAGACGTCCGATGGACGCAGCCGCGTTTTCATCAATGATCAGGCCGCAAGCGTAACCTTGTTGAAAGAGCTTGGCCGCCGGTTGGTCGAAATTCATGGCCAGCACGATGATCGCGCGCTGATTGATATCGATATCCACCGTTCGTTGCTCGACGCTTTCGGTTCGCTGGAAACGAAGGCCGCAACCGTTCGCTTCTTGCACAAGACATGGCGGGACGCCGAGAACACACTGGTGCGGCATCGCGCCAAGGTTGAGGCGGCAGCCCGTGAGGCCGATTATCTGCGTGCTTCCGTTGACGAACTTTCAAAGCTTGATCCGGAGCCGCAGGAAGAAGAGGCGCTGGCGACCAAGCGCACCGAGATGATGCGGTCTGAAAAGATCGCCGGCGATGTGAACGATGCCAATGAAGCGTTGTCGGGGTCCGGTTCCCCGGTCCCGTCACTGGCGAGCCTTGTGCGGCGGCTGGAGCGCAAGGTGCCGGAAGCGCCGCAATTGCTGGAGCCGGTGGTCAAGGCGATTGACGAGGCACTCAATGCGCTTGCCGAAGCGCAGAATGGTATCGAACAGGCGATCCGCGCTATTGATTTTGATCCACGCATTCTCGAGCAGACGGAAGAACGGCTTTTCGCCCTGCGCGGCGCCGCGCGCAAATATTCAGTGCCGGTGGATGATCTGGCCGGCCTGCGCGACAAAATGGACGCCGATCTGGCGGATATCGATGCGGGTGCGGAGCGGCTTGCCACGCTTGAAAAAGAAGCTGTCGCGGCGCGAGCCGCCTATGACGAAGCAGCATTGAGCCTGTCGAAGGAACGGCATGAAACTGCCGATCACCTCAAGGCTGCTGTCATGGCCGAGCTTCCGGCATTGAAACTGGAGCGGGCTGAATTCATCGTTGAGATGTCGGTAAATCCGGAAAACCGCCTGCCCGAGGGTATTGATACCGTCGAATACTGGGTGCGGACCAATCCTGGCACCCGTGCAGGACCAATGATGAAAGTCGCTTCGGGCGGCGAGCTGTCCCGCTTTCTGCTGGCGTTGAAAGTGGCTCTGGCTGACCGGGGTTCTGCGCCGACGCTGGTTTTCGACGAGATCGATACGGGGGTCGGCGGTGCGGTGGCTGACGCCATTGGCCAGCGTTTGCGCCGCCTGTCGGATAGGGTGCAGGTGCTATCGGTCACGCACGCACCGCAGGTCGCGGCGCGGGCCCAAACGCATTTTCTGATTGCCAAATCCGCCACGGGCAATGACCGCGTTGCCACATCCATCCGTGCCATGGAAACCGGCGACCGGCAGGAAGAAATTGCCCGCATGCTGGCCGGTGCCAGCGTGACGGACGAGGCGCGCGCCGCTGCCGTGCGTCTTCTGCGCGAGAACAGCGCTGCTGCGTCCTGAGCAGGCTGCACATGGATGGTTCGTGGTTCGACAAGCTCACCATGAGGGAAAGAGTGGGCTGCAAGATAATTCACCACCGTTGCAGAATAGAACTCCCTGCAATCCTCACTCTCCCTCATGGTGAGCTTGTCGAACCACGAACCACGCACTATCGTGATGCAGAAAGGCTCATGGCAGGAGCTGACCGCAACCGGCGGTCTACGACGATTTTGAACGGTGCTTTTCCCCGCCTCTTCAGCTAATCTCCGGCCGAATCCGTATTTTCAGCGTCGGACAGGCCATGGCAGACATTTCCGTAGAAGAACTGAGCGAAGCAGAAGCGGCAGAGGAGCTTGGTCGTCTGGCGGCAGAAATTGCCCAGCACGACTATCGCTACAATACGGAAGATGCCCCCACCATATCCGACGGCGAATATGATGCCCTGCGACGCAGGAATCTGGCCATCGAGCAACGCTTCCCGCAGCTGAAGCGCGAGGATTCGCCATCGAACAAGGTGGGCGCAACGGTCTCGGAGAAATTCGGCAAGGTCACGCATTCCATCCCGATGCTGTCACTGGACAATGCCTTTTCCGATCAGGACGTGCAGGATTTTGTCGATCGTATCCGCCGTTTCCTGAAGCTGGGTGCAAGTGCTCCGGTAGAAATTACCGCGGAGCCGAAGATCGACGGGCTGTCTCTGTCCCTGCGTTATGAGCTGGGACGTCTGGTTACGGCGGCAACCCGCGGCGACGGGACAACGGGCGAGAACGTCACGCTCAATGCCCGCACTGTGGCCAGCATTCCGAATGTGCTAGGCGGCAATCCGCCAGATGTGCTTGAGGTGCGTGGCGAAGTCTATATGAGCCATGCGGATTTTGCCGCGCTGAACGAACGCCAGACACAGGATGGCAAACCGGTTTTCGCCAATCCGCGCAATGCGGCAGCGGGATCGCTACGCCAGCTCGATGCCACCATTACCGCATCGCGGCCGCTGCAGTTCTTCGCCTATGCGTGGGGTGAAGTCAGCACCATGCCGGCAGTGACACAAATGGGCATGGTGGAGGCGTTCAAGTCCTATGGTTTCCGCGTCAATCCGCTGATGCAAAAGTTTGATACGGTTGAAGGCCTGGTCAAGCATTATCACCAGATCGAGGAACAGCGCGCGATGCTGGGCTATGATATCGACGGCGTCGTCTACAAGGTGGATGATCTTGCCTTGCAGCAGCGGCTGGGGTTTGTTTCCCGCAGCCCACGCTGGGCCATTGCCCACAAATTCCCGGCCGAACGGGCGATCACCATTCTTAGGGGCATCGATATTCAGGTCGGGCGCACCGGCGCGCTGACACCTGTGGCGCGGCTTGAGCCGGTCACCGTGGGCGGTGTCGTCGTCACCAATGTGACGCTGCACAATGAGGACTACATTAGGGGTATCGGCCAGAATGGCCAGCCGATCCGCGAGGGGCGGGACCTGCGCGTTGGCGATACCGTCGTGGTGCAGCGGGCGGGCGATGTCATTCCGCAGATCGTCGATATCGTTGAGGACAAGCCGCGCGGCCCGTCACCTTATGTTTTCCCGGATACCTGCCCGGCCTGCGGTTCACACGCGGTGCGTGAGGAGGGGGAAGCGGTCCGCCGCTGCACAGGTGGTCTCATCTGCCCGGCGCAGGCGGTGGAGCGCATCCGGCATTTTGTCTCACGCAACGCCTTTGATATTGAGGGCCTTGGCGAAAAGCAGGTCGAGTTCTTCTTCAAATCCGATGATCCGGCACTGCATATCGGCACACCTGCGGATATTTTCACCCTGCGAAAAAGGCAGGCGGCATCGCTGGCCAAGCTGGAAAATATCGACGGCTTTGGTTCTGTGTCCGTCAAGAAACTCTATGACGCGATCGATGACCGGCGGCAGGTGACGTTGAGCCGGTTCATTTACGGGCTGGGTATTCGCCATGTCGGCGAGGTCAATGCCAAACGGCTGGCCAAAGCCTATCGCTCCTATGGGGCGCTGGCGGCCGTTGCACAGGCCGCAACTTTGCCGGTGGACAAATCAGACAAGGGCAATGACGCCTGGCGTGAGCTCAATGAAGTGGACGGCATCGGCAGTATCGTGGCCGAGGCACTGGTCGATTTCTATGCGGAAGAGCACAACCGGACAGCATTGGCGGCATTGCTTGCTGAAGTGACGCCCCTGGATGAAGAGGTGCGCACGGTCAGCAATTCGCCGGTCGCCGGCAAGACCATTGTCTTCACAGGTTCGTTGGAGCGTATGTCACGCGACGAGGCAAAGGCCATGGCGGAGCGTTTTGGCGCCAAGACCGCCGGGTCCGTTTCCAAGAAGACCGATCTCGTGGTGGCAGGACCGGGCGCGGGATCGAAGCTGACGCAGGCGCAGTCTTTGGGCATTGAAGTTATTGATGAAGATGCCTGGTTTACATTGGTGGGCGCATGAGCGAGACGGTTTTCAAGGGCTTTGGCGACAAGGCACTGCCTTTCCTCAAGGCGCTGGATTTTCATCAGAACCGGGAATGGTTCCTTGAAAACAAGGATCTGTTCGAAGCCCATCTGCTCGAACCGCTGGGCGACCTCGTTGACGATCTCATCGCCCGGTTTGAAAAAGCCGGACTACCGTTCAAGGGAGACCGGAAGAAATCGCAGTTCCGCATCAAACGGGATACGCGTTTTGCCAAGGACAAAAGCCCTTATAACAGGCACCTGTCAGCACTGCTTTCCTCCGATGGCAGCAAATGGGCCGAATCAGGCTGCTTTTATGTCTGCATCGGTCTGGAAGATTACAAAGGGTGCTATGCTGCCGTCGCGTGGTGGCAGCAGAAGCCGGAGCTTCTTGCGGCCATGCGCAAGGCCATTGTCGAAAAGCCTGAGAATTACCGGGCCATGGTGGCAGCATTGAAAAAGAGCGGTCTCACCTTGAGCGACTATGACCGACTCAAGCGCACGCCGCGCGGCTTTGAAACTGTCACCGAACCTGATCTTGTCGAGGGTCTGCGCAACCGGCATTTTGCCGTGCGCTACCCTATCGATCCGAATGGCATCACCTCGCCGGATCTGGCCGATGAACTTTTCGGGTTCGCACTGAAGGCAAAGCCGCTTATCGACTGGGGTAAGAAAATCGAGGGAACGCTGATTTCCTGACGATATTTCAATGGGCTGCGGCTTGCCTTCCGCTACGGAACGTGTCGTCGCGGCAACACTGTTCCAGTCAATAAAACGCCCGGAAATAATCCGCCTCATTAATATTGACTTTTATAGTCATGTTTTTGTACTGAACAAATGTACAGCGTGAATACACGCAGGATAATTCGCTCAGCAAGCCATCAACGCGGTGTGTAAAACACGCTGCCCGTTAAGCCAGCCAAGCATTCTCTCGGGGGTTTGTTGGATATGGTTTTGGCACGGAATCTGCTTGCGCGCCTGTTGTGTGGTAGCGCCGGTACTTTGTTGGTTGTCGGGTTAGGTACGGGTGCTGCATTCGCGCAGACGGCACCTGCACCTGCATCGGGTGAGAATATCGAGCTCGCACCGATTGTTCTCAAAAGAAATCAGAGCGGTACGGAGGCGACGCCGCTGACGACGACGACTGACCGGGAAACCATCCAAAAACGGATGGTCGATAATTTTCAGGATCTCGGGCGCCGAGTCGATGCTGGCGTGAACTTCAATTCCGCCTCGAAAAGCATTAATCTTCGCGGTCTGGATCAGAACCGTGTTCTGACGATCATCGATGGCATCCGTGTGCCTTGGCTAGCCGATCCGCGCGGTATGCAGGGCGGGCTTGATGGTTTTGACTTCGATGGGCTTTCAAAGATCGATATCACCAAGGGTGCAGATTCGAGCCGCTATGGCTCGGGTGCATTGGGCGGTGTCATTCAGCTGAGAACGCTTGATCCCTCGGATGTGATTGGCGAAGGGCGCAATTGGGGTGTTCTGACGAAGGGCAGCTATGACAGCGGCGACAGCAGCTGGCGTACAAACGCGGCGGTTGCAGCCCGTGCCGGTAATACGGAATTTTTGGTGCAGGGCGGATATCGCCAGGGGCATGAGAAAGATATTCCCGGCGATGTTGGCGGCTATGGCGCTGCGCGAACAGAACAGAACCCGCTCGACTATGATCAGGGCAATGTGCTGGTGAAACTCTATCAGAATGTCGAGGGCGGGCACCGCTTCGGCCTGACGGGCGAGATTTTCAAACGCGATACCGATTACGACAACATGGTCGGTACGACATCTGCCTATGTACCGGGCAGCTTCAAATCCGGCGAGAATTACGATCGCAAACGTATTTCCGGCAGCTACGATTATATTGCTCCGGAAAAAGGCGGCTGGCTGGATGAGGCGCACGCCACCGTCTATTGGACCCAGCAGACCCTTAACAACACCACTGATGCGATCCGCGTGCCGGACGCCCGCGCGCGGGCGATCCGCGGCGACCCATTCCGCTATGGCTTCCCCTCTGGCGTGTACAAACGCGACAATGAGCTGAACCTCGACGCCTATGGCTTCAGCGGTTACGTGATCAAGGAAGCCGAGATCGGCAACATCAAGCACAAGTTCCGCATTGGTGCCGAAATTTACCGGCAGGACTGGCATCAATACGCTGCCGGCGTCGATAACTGCCCCAATGTCGACTGGACGAAGATAGGGCAACCCATGGGCCCGCAGACGTGCCGGATGCTGCACGCCAACAGCTCCGATATGCCTGATGTTCAGTCTACAGGATTTGGCATCTACGCCGAAGACGATATCGAACTGTTCAATGGCCGTCTGACCCTGACGCCCGGTGGCCGTTTCGACTGGTACGAGCATAGTCCGCAGTCGACGGCGGCCTATGAACGCGGTCCGAACTATGATGGCACGCTGCCGGGCTCCAACAGTGACTCGCGCTTTACGCCGAAGCTGCGTGCGACTTACCACGCAACCAGTGATCTCGATTTCTACGCACAATGGGCCCAGGGGTTCCGTGCGCCGTCTGCGCAGGAACTGTTCCAGAACTACGGTGCTCCTGGCTCCTATGCCAGTGTCGGCAATCCAGACTTGAAATCGGAAACCAGTAATGGTTTCGAAATCGGCACCAAGTTCGAGAATGCGAAGTACGGGTTGTCGGCGAGTGTGTTCAACAATTACTATCGCAACTTCATCGATACTGTGACGATTGCGCCTCCGGGCGGTGAATACCCGGTTGGTGGTATCACTGGCTACGCCAATCTCGACCGTGTGCAGATTTATGGTGCTGAGATCAGCGGCCACGTCAATTTCGCAGAGAAATGGGTTACCTGGGCATCGGTTGCCTGGTCAGAAGGCAAGAACACCGAAACCGACGAGTATCTGAACTCCATTCCTCCGATCCGCGCGATTGTCGGACTGGGCTATAACGCAGACAGCTGGGGTGCCGATGTTTCCCTCACCATGGCAGCTGCACGTGACAAGGTCAGTACCGGCGGTTTCGTTGCGCCAGGCTATGGCATCGTCGATACAACTGCCTATTGGGAACCGAAGTTTGCCAAGGGCATGAAGATCCAGGGCGGTGTGTTCAACGTCTTTGACAAGAAGTACTGGACGGCGACGGATGTTCCCAACAGCATCAACCTTGCGGCGAGTGACCGTTATGCTGAGATCGGACGCAGCTTCCGCATTTCCCTGACCCAGAAGTTCTAAGCCAGCTTCTGTCGGTCTGATGCCACCGGGCGCCGACCTCGCCCGGTGGCATTTCTTTTGCGCGGTGATGCTACTCAAGCCATTCTGTTATGAAGACATCATTGGCGTGAATATCAATGGTCTCAAGAAGATCGGGACCAAGGTTCTTGAATTTATGCGGCGTATTGGCAGGGGCGATGACGATTTGCCCCGCATGTGCATCGATCACCTCGTCACCCACAGTGAAGCGGGCGTTGCCGGAACGGATGATGAAAGTTTCGGGGTAGGGATGCGTATGCAGATCCGGACCGCCCCCAATCTTGTGCGTGCTGTAGAAGATCACCGAAACATTGGTGCCGCAGGACCTACCGGTGAATTCGCCCTTCCACAGTTCGGTATCTTCGGCCCAGTCCTTGCGGTTGATGATGTGTGCCATGCGTCTCCTCCCGATAGACTTTGCATGAGCCTACGCTCGGCGCCACGCTCCTGACAAGCGCCGGACATTGCAACAACATTGATGATAGCGATCAACAATTCTCACGTGACAGGCTGGCCAACCTGCCTTAGACCAGCCTCATCATGAGCGAACAAACATATCAAGATAACACTGCCGTCGCGCGGCAGGCGGGCTTTGGCGTGGAATTCTGGCAAGGATTCCGCCGCGGCCTTCCTGTGATGATTGCCTCGGCGCCTTTCGGTCTGCTGTTCGGCGCTTTGGCGATCGATAATGGTTTCACCGTGTTCGAAGCGGTGCTGATGAGTGCGGCCATCTTCGGCGGTGCGAGCCAGATGGTCGGCATCGAGTTGTTCGGCCATAATATTCCGGCGTGGCTGATCGTCTTTTCCATCTTCGCGGTCAATTTCCGCCATGTACTGTACTCAGCGGCCGTCGGCCGCCGTATTGGCCATTTCACCATACCGCAGGCTTTGCTGAGCTATTTTCTGCTGACTGATCCGCAATATGCGGAGACAGAGAAGCGGGCGGAATCTGGCGTCCGGGTCACCTTCGCGTGGTATCTTGGTGTTGCGACGCCGATCTATGTGATGTGGGTCGTGGAAGCGTGGATTGGCGGTCTTTTTGGTAATCTGATCAAGGATCCGCACGCGCTCGGTATTGATATGCTGCTGCCGATCTATTTCCTGGGATTGGTGATGGGGTTCCGCAAACGCTCCAACTGGGCACCCATCGTCATTGCCAGCGGGATCGCATCGATTGTCGCGGCCAAGACCATTGGTTCGCCATGGCATGTCAGCATCGGCGCTCTCGCCGGTATCCTGACTGCGGTGATCGTGACGAAACCTGAAAAAGCTGCGGGAGAGAATTGAGATGTCGACGATCTTCTGGATCATCCTTGCCGGCGCCGTTCTGACGTTTCTCACTCGTATCGGGGGGCATCTCGTCCTGTCGCGCTTCGACCATGTGCACCCGCGGGTGGAAGTGGCGCTCAATGCCGTACCCGCTGCTGTCTTGACGACCCTTGTGGCGCCCGCCATCGCCACAGCGGACTGGCGCGGAGTGATCGCGCTGGTGTTTGCCGGGCTGGTTTCCCTGCGGTTCAATGCACTGACGATGTTTCTCGCCGGCGCAGCCATGATCATCCTGCTGCGCCAGCTTCCGGTTTAAGCTATCCGAGCGGTTCGGTCGCCTTGATCAGCCAGTCGCGGTCAGCTGCGCTGGTGTGCGGCAGCAAGGTCTCCCGCACCTTCGCGTGATAGGAATCGAGCCACACCAGCTCTTCCCGGATAAGCAGACTGGTATCAATCAGCCGCCTGTCGATCGGGCAGAACGTGATCGTCTCAAAACCCATCATCGGGATATCGCCGCCCTCGGGCACAACAGGTTCCGTGACAATGAGCAGGTTTTCCGTGCGGATGCCATAGCCGCCGGGCTTGTAGTAGCCCGGTTCGTTGGACAGGATCATGCCCGGCAGCAGTTCGTGCATGCCGCGCTTGGAGATGCTCTGCGGCCCCTCATGCACCGACAGGAACGAGCCGACACCATGGCCGGTGCCGTGGCCGTAATCGTAGCCCTGTTTCCACAGGGCTATACGGGCGAGCACATCGATATCCATGCCGCGCGTACCCTTGGGGAACCGCGCCGTGGTGATGGCGATCACGCCTTTGAGCACCAGCGTGAACTTGCGCTTCATGTCGTCCGTCGGCTTGCCCACGGGCAGGGTGCGGGTGATATCGGTCGTGCCGTCGCGGTACTGGCCGCCACTGTCGATGAGATAGAGCTCGCCCTCCTGCAATTTGCGGTTTGACTGGGTGTTGACCCGGTAATGGGCAAAAGCGCCATTGGGGCCAGCGCCCGAAATGCTGTCGAACGAAAGGTTTTCGAGCGGCATCTGGAAACCTTCGGCCACGGTGCGGCGGGTTTCCTCCAGCTTCTTCGCCGCGTCGATCTCGTCGATCGTGCCGGGTGTCTGCGCGTCGACCCATGCCAGGAAGGAGACCATGGCAACGCCATCGCGTTCGTGGGATTTGCGTGCGCCTGCAAGCTCAGCTGCGTTTTTGAGCGCGCGGGGCAGGCGGGCGGGATCCGTGCCCTCGACGACCCTGCCACCGGCATGTTCAACCACGAGCCGCAGTTTTTCGGCTGCAAGCGCCGGATCGAGCATCACCACTTTGCCTTGTGCGCCGAGGTTGGCGACATCGGCTTCAAGGGCTGATGGCGGGCGGAGCGTGGTGAGTTGTGTCAGATAGGCTTCCGTCTCGATGGGCAGCTTGCGCTTGTCGATGAAGAGCAGCGGCTCGCCCGAAACAGGGATAATGGCAAAGGCGAGAGGCAGGGGCGTGTTGCTGACGTCATTGCCGCGAATGTTGAATGCCCATGCGATTGAGGAGGGGTCTGTCAGCACGGTTGCGTCGGCCTTTGCCTTTTCCACCGCTTCAGCCAGTTCCTTCAGCTTGTCGCTGGCGAGTTTCCCGGCATATTTTTCCGGCTGGATCGTCACGGCTTCCAGTGGCGGAGCAGGCTGGTCTTCCCAGACCAGATCCACAAGATTGTCCTTGACCGCAACGAGGGTGCCGCCATTGGCTTCAAGCGCTTCGCGCAATGCCTTTGTTTCGGCAATGGTGTGCAGCCAGGGATCGAAGCCGATGGTGAGTTTGCGGCCACTGTTGCGCAGCCAGACTGGCGGAGGGGTTTCCACCAGGCTTTCCACCGTGAACACCGCCGGGTCGGTCTGTTCGGCGGCCTGCAGCGTGTAGCGGCCGTCGACAAACAGATGTGCGTTGTTCCTGAGGACGAGCACAACGCCGGCAGAACCGGTGAAGCCCGTCAGCCATGCCAGGCGCTGCGCGCGGGGTGGTACATACTCGCCCTGATGCTCGTCCGCACGGGGGACAAGAAAACCGTCAAGATTGTGGGATTCGAGTTCGGCGCGCAGCTTGGCGACGCGCGGGGCGCCGGTGGCCGGATTGCTGACGACCTCAAACGACTGGAACATGGTGATGCAAACCTCTGCTGTTGGGTGATGGAACCTATCTTTCGATCACGGCGGAGGCAATGGAGGCGTATTGTTTACACCGGCTTTTTGCAATGGCTGACGGTCGTCGTATCATGTGTGCATTGCACAATCATGACTTCGCATATGCACAATCGTCATGACTGCCATGCAGCGGGACGGCTGGCCGAGATAGGGGAGAGTCAGCTATAGCGTAACAACGGGAGGATCGGTTGCCACCATCAATCACGGAGATGCACCATGGCACAGAAGGTCCGCGGGTTTTTCAAGACAGCGCTCGAAAATCTGATCGCTTACCGCACGGCCCAGATGGAACGGTATGTTGTCCGTTCCGTCGACGGCACGCGTGAAAGAACCAAGCACATCGCTTATTACGTTTAAGCATTCAGGCTGAGAATAAAGGGCAGCTTTTGGCTGCCCTTTTGATTCAGTAGGTGGATTTTGCCTTGAGGTGCAGGGTGACCCAGCCCTCGCGCCGCAGCGTCTTCTGATGGAAAAGACCCTGCACGCGATAGGCGGCCAGCACCTTGTCGCGCTGGGTCTCCAGAATGCCAGAGAGAATAAGCGATCCGCCCCAGGCCAGATGCTTGCGCATCTCCGGCGCGAGCTGCATCAGCGGGCGGGCGAGAATATTGGCGACGATCAGATCGAACGGCGCGGCAAAGCGCATGGCCGGGTGATGGAAACCTGTGGCCGTCTCTGTCTGGACGCGTGACGCAACGCCGTTTTTCACCACATTATCCTGCGCCACCGCCACGGCCACCGGGTCGATATCCGTTGCGAGAACCGGAATGGGCGCGAGCTTGGCAATGCCGATGGCCAGCACGGCGCTACCGGTGCCGAGATCCAGCGCATTGCGCGGATGTTCGCGGCGGATCACTTCGCCGATCATATCAAGGCAGCCGGATGTGGTGCCATGATGGCCCGTGCCGAAGGCAAGACCCGCGTCAATCTCAATACCGAGGTCATTGATGCGGCGCTTGTCGCGGTCATGCGATCCATGCACGAAGAAACGGCCGGCGCGAACCGGCGAAAGGCCCTCGAGTGAGTGGGCAACCCAGTCGATATCCGGAACCTGCTCGCGCTGCACGTCGAGGCCAAAGGCATCAGCGCCAAGTATATCGCGGATGCGCGGCTCGATCTCGTCAGGTTCGAACGTGTAGACCGAGACCTCGAAGATTTCCGCATCCTCGTCCACTTCGAAGGTGGAGATCGGCAGGCCATCCTCTTCAAAGGCGAGCTGCAACAGATCGAACACGCGGTCGGCTTCGATCTTGCCAGCGGTGAGGAACAGGCGGGTTTGGGTCATCAGGTCGTGTACTTTCGAAATTCTAGGTGGCGCTGCTTTAGTGCATCAGCTCTTGGCCAGACGTTTCAGCTTCGCGACAGCCGTATCAGGATTTTCGCCATAGGCAATGGTGCCGAAGAAACCGCCCTTGCTATCCAGAAGAAAGACCGAGGCGGTGTGATCCATGGTGTAGTCATTGCCCTCGGTGGCCACTTTGCGTGCATAGACGCTGTAACCTTTGAGCATTGCCGCCATTTTGTCAGGATCGCCAGTGATGCCGGTGATGCGGTCCGATACATTGCCGACATAGGTTTTCATGACATCGGCCGTATCGCGTTCAGGATCGACGGTAACGAAATAGGCATTGATGTTCTGCCCCTCCGGGCCCAGCTGCTTCAGCCAGGCGTCAAGTTCAAACAGGGTGGTTGGACAAATCTCCGGGCAATGGGTGAAGCCGAAGAACACCACCGACGGTTTTTGCCGGAAAGCCGCCTCGGTGATCGGCTGGCTGTTCATGGTAACCAGCTGAAAGGGCACGCCGAAAGGACCGGCATTGGCGGAACCCGGCTGATGGCGGTAGGATTGGAACGTGATCCATCCGGCCGCGGCGGCAAGCAGAACGATCGCGGCGACAAGGAACGGCATCAGGCCTCTGTTCATGGGGAAATGTCCTTTGGAAGTGATGTCGGCGCTTCTACATGCACCAGGAAAGACCAGCCTGGATAAGCGATAGAAAGATTGTATCGCCATGGTTGAACCATGCGGCGAAGGTCACACCGGTTGCAACGGCAGCGGCAAGCGCCAGCGTTGCGTAGAGTGTCAATCGCGACGGGCTGATGGAATAGGATGATTTCATCAGTTGATTATAGGATTTCACCGTCATTTATGCAAAAGGATTGCCCTGATAGTGCACGAGAAACATGATGGCTGAACCCGACGAACTGCGTTTCCAAAACCCCGAGCCGCGTATTCACCCGACGGCACAGCTCAAGAGCGTGAAGCTTGGCCGTTTTGCCGAGGTGAGCGAACGGGTGATCCTGCGCGATGTGACGATGGGGGATTTCTCCTACATCGAACGCCACAGCGAGGGCATCTACGCGGATATCGGCCGCTTCTGCTCGATTGCGTCCAATGTGCGGATCAATGCACTGGAACACCCGATGGAACGGCTCACCACACACAAGGTGAGCTACCGGCCCAATGAATTCTTCCGTTTTCGGGGTATCGATTTCGATTTCCGCGCCCGGCGGCAGGCCAAGCGGGTCAATATCGGCCATGATGTGTGGATCGGTCATGGCGCGGTGATCATGCCTGGCATCAGCATCGGCCATGGCGCGGTGATCGGAGCCAACGCGGTGGTCACCAAAAATGTGGCGCCTTATACGATCGTTGCAGGCAATCCGGCGCGGGTGATCCGTCCGCGGTTTTCCGCTGATATTGCAGAGCGCCTCATGGTGCTTGCCTGGTGGGACTGGCCTGCAGAGACGATTTTCGAGGCCGTGCCTGATATCCAGTCGCTCAGCATCGAAGATTTTCTGGCGAAGTGGGAACGATAGCAGCAGCAGGCCGTTCTGCTTGCAATTCCAGGACACGGTACCCAACTGTGTCTCGCACTTCTAATCAACTTTCAGGAGAATTTCGATGAAGCGTGCTCTTGCTGCTCTGGCCCTTCTGGGCGCTGCCATCCTGCCTGTACAGGCCGAAGAGGTCGGTAAAGTCGGTGTGGACTGGCTGGGCAATGATATCGTCATCGATGCGGTTTCCGACCCGAAAATTCAGGGCGTGACCTGCCATCTCGCTTCATTCTCCCGCGGCGTGATTGACCGGCTACAGAAGGGTAACTGGTTCGAGGACCCGTCCAACGCATCAATCTCCTGCCAGCAGACCGGGCCGATCGTGATCGGTGATATCAAGCTGGGCGAGGGTGGTGAGCGGGTTTTTTCCGAGCGCACGAGCCTTATCTGGAAGAAGCTGAACATCACCCGTATCTATGACAAGCAGAACAATGCGCTGATCTATCTGGCCCACGCCAGCCAGGTGCAGGATGGTTCCGCCAAAACCTCGATCGCTACCATTCCGCTGTTTGCCGGGAATGTCACCTGGACAAAGGGCAAACCGGAATAGGTTTGCTGCGATTCCAGGGAAACGATTTATACCCCCCTCTACCCTGTCGGGCATCTCCCCCACAAGGGGGGAGATCAGCCTTCACTAAGGTTTCAGCTAATCTTCAATGGTGAAAATTGAGCGGGATCGTGATGGCGATGTGATCTCCCCCCTTGTGGGGGAGATGTCCGATAGGACAGAGGGGGTGCTCAAATCTGCTTTACAAAACTGTCCAGCACACGTTTTTGTCCGGCCTTGTCGAAATCGATGGTCAGCTTGTTGCCTTCGATGGATGAGACGTTGCCGTTGCCGAACTTGATGTGGAACACCCGGTCGCCGACATCGAAATTCGATGGGGTTTCGCTGACGGACTTGGCCACCAGCTCGCCATCGATCATGCGGCCCTTGACCGAGCCGCGACCGGCGCCGTGGCCGGAATCCGTTTCGCCATAGCCGATGCGCTCGACCTTTGAGCCGGAGCGCGAGCCCCAGTTGTTGCGCGTGGCATCGGAACGGTTCTGCTGGGCGCGCTGCCAACCGGGCGTGGAATAGGTATTCTCGAACGGATCGGCGCGGTCAAAGCGCGACTGGCCGTAGCCGCCGCCGGATCCGTAACCACCATAGGAATTACCCGTAGCAACAACTTCCACGTGCGCTTCCGGCAGTTCCTCGAGAAAACGGGAGGGGATTGTCGATTGCCAGAGGCCATGAATACGCCGGTTGGAGACAAACCAGATGTGCAGGTTTTTCTTGGCGCGGGTCAAGCCGACATAGGCGAGGCGCCGCTCTTCCTCAAGACCGGAGCGGCCGCCTTCATCCAGCGCGCGCTGGTGCGGAAACAGGCCTTCCTCCCAGCCGGGCAGAAAAACGGTCTCAAATTCAAGACCCTTGGCTGAATGCAGCGTCATGATGTTGACCGCATCCAGATTTTCGTTCTGCTCGGCATCCATGACCAAAGCCACGTGCTCGAGGAAGGACCGCAGGGACTCATACTCCTCCATCGAGCGGATGAGTTCTTTGAGGTTTTCCAATCGGCCTGGCGCTTCCGCTGAACGGTCCGCCTGCCACATGGCTGTGTAGCCTGATTCATCGAGGATCATTTCGGCCAGCTGCGTATGCGGCGTGGAATCAATCAGCGATTGCCAGCGATGGAAGTTTTCAACCACTTCACGCAGGGCCGAGCGGGGTTTGGGCTTCAGCTCTTCCGTCTGCACCAGATCAGAAGCGGCTTCGAGCATGGCGATGTCGCGGGCGCGGGCGTAGTCATGCACCTGCCGAATCGCGGCTTCACCGAGGCCACGCTTGGGCGTGTTGACGATGCGCTCAAGGGCAAGATCATCAGATCCCTGGGCAACGACGCGGAAATAGGCGAGGGCATCGCGGATTTCGAGGCGCTCGTAGAAGCGTGGACCGCCGACAACCCGGTAATTGAGGCCGAGGGTGACGAAACGGTCTTCGAATTCGCGCATCTGGAAGGAGGCGCGCACGAGAATCGACATATCGTTGAGCTTGTGGCCCCTGCGCTGCGCCTGTTCGATTTCCTCGCCGACCGCGCGGGCCTCCTCTTCGGAATCCCAGGCGGCATGCACGTTGACCTTGGCGTCTTCGGCATTCGGGGCGTCGGTGAACAGGGTTTTGCCGAGACGGCCCTCGTTGTGGGAAATGAGGAAGGAGGCCGCGCCGAGAATATGCGCCGTCGAGCGGTAATTGCGTTCCAGCCGGATTACGACCGCGCCGGGAAAATCCTTTTCGAAGCGCAGGATGTTGTCGACTTCGGCACCGCGCCAGCCATAGATCGACTGGTCGTCATCGCCAACACAGCAGACATTTTTCGAGCCCTGTGCGATCAGGCGCAGCCACATATACTGGGCGGTGTTGGTGTCCTGATACTCATCGACGAGGATATAGCGGAATTTGGCGTGATATTCCTTCAGCACATCCGGATAGGCGCGGAACATGCGGATGGGATGGCAGAGCAGATCGCCGAAATCGCAGGCATTCAGCGTTTTCAGGCGGTTCTGATAGGCGGTATAGAGCTCGCGGCCCTTGCCATTGGCAAAGGCGCGGGCATCGCCCTCGGGGATTTCCGAGGGGCCAAGACCCTTGTTTTTCCAGCCGTCGATCATCAGCGCGAATTGTTTGGCAGGCCAGCGCTTGTCGTCCAGCCCTTCGGCCTGAATGATCTGCTTGATCAGGCGGATGACATCATCCGTGTCGAGAATGGTGAAATCAGAGCGCAGGCCAACCAGTTCCGCATGGCGGCGCAGAAGCTTGACCCCGATGGAGTGGAACGTGCCGAGCCACGGCATGCCTTCCACGGCACCGCCGACGAGAACGCCGATGCGCTCCTTCATCTCACGCGCCGCCTTGTTGGTGAAGGTCACCGCGAGTATCTGGCTGGGATAGGCCTTGCCGAGTGACAGGATGTGGGCGATGCGCGAGGTCAGCACCCGCGTCTTGCCGGTACCCGCACCCGCCAGAACCAGCACGGGCCCTTCGGTAGTTTCAACCGCAAGGCGTTGTTCAGGGTTGAGGCCATTGAGATAGGGCGGCGCGCCACGAGCCTGCATGGCGCGTGCAGCTATGCCCTGAGGCTGGCGAGGCGCATCAGGTTCGTCAAAAAACGGAATATCGTCAGGCAATCCGGACATTTGTCTCCAATGTAGTGATTCGGCACAGAAAAACTAGGCCAAAGCGATACAAAGCAAGAACATACAGCATTTAGCTCATTGTTTCCCCTAAAACTTGCGATTGAAAAATTCAATCACCGATATTGCACGCGCCCAAATTAAGGCATACGCATTTTATCTGAGAGGAATCTGGCAGCCGATGGTGCGTTCGCAACCTCATGTCAGGACCATTCGATCTTGATTGAGCTTGGAAAGGACCCCTACCATGGCAATCACTCTGACGGCTCTCCTTTTTCTGATCATTGCTGCAGTTCTTGGCGCGGGCGGCGTCTGGCTCGCCGCTCTCGGCGGCAGCTGGTATTATATTATCGCAGCTCTCGCGTTTCTTCTGACGTCTATTCTTCTCTTCCGAAGACGGCCTTCCGCCTTGCTGGTTTATGCGGCCTTGGTGATCGGCACACTTGGCTGGGCAATCTGGGAAGCCGGGTTCGACTGGTGGCAGCTTGCACCGCGCGGCGGCGTTATCATACTGCTCGCGCTCTGGTTGTTGACGCCATGGGTGCGGGGCAAGCTGGTGCGGGCTGGCGGTGAAACTTCGGCAGCTGGCACCGGCGCGCTGCTCGTGACGGTTCTGGTGGCTCTTGGTGTTGCCGGTTATTCGATGACACAGGATCCGCTTGATCTGGCGGGCCAGCTGAGCAAGGAGGCGGTTACCACCACGCCTGATCTCGGCGGTGTACCCAATGACGACTGGCATTTCTACGGCCGCAGCCTTTACGGCCAGCGTTATTCGCCGTTGAAGCAGATCACGCCTGACAATGTTGCCAAGCTGCAGGTCGCCTGGACCTACCAGACCGGCGATATACGCCGCTCGACCGATGTGCCCGAGACCACCTATCAGGTCACGCCGCTCAAGGTGCGCGATACGCTTTACATCTGCACGCCGCATAATTTCGTCATTGCGCTCGATGCGGCAAGCGGCAAGGAAAAATGGCGGTTTGACCCGCAGGTCAAGGACAACGACGATCGGCAGCACCAGACATGCCGCGGCGTATCCTATTATGCGGACACGGCAGTTGCTGCCGGACAGCCCTGCGCTGAACGGGTTTACATGCCGACCGCCGATGCGCGGCTGATCGCGCTTGACGCGGCCAATGGTCAGATTTGTCCGGCCTTTGGCGACAAGGGCACCGTGCATCTTGAAGCCGGCATGCCTTACAATCCCTCCGGCTATTATTATTCCACCTCGCCGCCGGTCATTGCGGCGGGCAAGATCATTGTCGGCGGCGCGGTCAATGACAATTACTCCATCCACGAACAATCAGGCGTTATCCGTGCCTTTGACATCAACACCGGCGCGCTGGTGTGGAACTGGGATTCCGGCAATCCTGACGTGACGACGCCGCTGCCGGAAGGGCAGAAATACACGGCCAATTCTCCCAACAGCTGGTCGATTTCCAGCGCCGATGAAAAACTGGGGCTGCTCTATGTGCCGCTGGGCAACCAGACGCCGGACCAGCTTGGGGCAGGGCGATCAGCCAATGTGGAGAAATTCTCGTCGTCTATCGTGGCACTTGACCTGAATACCGGCCAGTTACGCTGGGTGCGCCAGACAGTCCATCACGATCTGTGGGACATGGATGTGCCGTCGCAACCCAGTCTCGTCGACATCAACACCGCAGGCGGAACGGTACCGGCGCTGGTCGGTCCCACGAAGCAGGGTGACATCTATGTGCTCGACCGGCGTTCCGGCGAGCCGATCATCCCGGTCGAGGAAGTGCCCGCCCCCGGTGGTGCAATCGAGGGCGATCATACCTCGCCGACACAACCGGTCTCGGGCCTGACATTCATGCCGGAACCGCTGAAGGGCAAAAACATGTGGGGCGTCACGCTGTTTGACCAGCTTGCCTGCCGCATCGAGTTCCACAAGCTGCGCTATGAGGGGCGTTATACGCCACCATCATTGCAGGGGTCGTTGATCTATCCGGGCAATTTCGGTGTGTTCAACTGGGGCAGCGTTGCGGTCGATCCGGAACGTCAGGTGATGTTCGGCATGCCGACCTATCTGGCGTTTACCTCGCGGCTTGTACCCCGTGCCGATGTGCCAGCACCCGGTGCCGGTACCAAGGGCAGCGAGCAAGGGCTCAACCGCAATGAAGGCGCGCCTTATGCGGTGGTGATGGGGCCATTCGTTTCGCCGCTTGGCTTGCCATGCCAGACACCGCCATGGGGTTATGTGGCCGGTGCCGATCTGCGCACGGGCAAGATTGCATGGAAGCATCGTAACGGCACCGTTTACGATTCCTCGCCATTGCCCCTGCCGTTCAAGGTCGGGGTGCCAGGGCTTGGCGGTCCGATCATCACGGCGGGCGGCGTGGCATTCCTCGGAGCATCGGTCGACAATTATCTGCGCGCCTATGACGTGACGAGCGGTAAACAATTGTGGGAAGGACGGCTTCCTGCCGGAGGACAGTCGACACCCATGTCCTATGCTTTGGCGGGCGGACAGCAGTTCGTCGTCATCGTCGCTGGCGGGCACGGATCGATCAACACGAAGGCAGGCGACTATGTCATCGCCTATACCTTGCCGAAGTAAGCAAGTCGCACAATTGCAACCTCCCGGGTCAACGCCCGGGAGGTTTTTTGTTGACTGCTTTATCCCGTTGACGTCGCCCAAGACTGCTTATATCGATAGGCAAGGCAGATACAGCCAGCCGCTCGCGGTCTTCAAAGCCAAGGTGAATGTATCGAACGACGCTGCGTTTCATCCTTTGAATGGTGAACGGGTCGGCAATGCGGGCACTGACTTTCCTCGTTCACCGCACACGAAGGATAGACGATGCGTACTTTTCATGATGCCAAGGCGATGGCCAAATCGCTGCGACAGGCACTTGCCGCCAAAGATATCGAGATTTCCCACAGCGATGGTCTGGAACTTGTCGCGGCCGGTTTCGGACTCGACAACTGGAACGTGCTGGCGGCGAAGATTGCCTCTGACACACCGGCCGGCAAGGGAGCAATTTCCTTTGGACCGGCCAATCCGATCCTGCGGATTTTCGACGTTGATAAGGCCAAGGAATTCTATCTGGACTATCTGGGCTTCAGCCTCGACTGGGAACACCGGTTCGAGGAAAATACGCCGCTCTATTGTCAGGTCACACGCTCCGGCCTGACGCTGCATCTGAGCGAACATTCCGGCGATGCCAGTCCCGGTGCGCGCGTTTTTGTGCGGATGACCGGAATAGAGGCGTTTCACAAGGAGCTTCACTCCAGGAATTATCGCTTCATGAAGCCGGGCCTCGAGGACGCTCCCTGGGGACGCGAAGTGCATGTGATCGATCCGTTCAGCAACCGCATCAGCTTTTGTGAAGATAAATAGTTGATCGGGCTACCCCCCTCTGGGCTATCGTCCTACCGGGGCGAGCCACGGGTCTCGCCCGCCTTCGGCCCCCCACAAGGGGGGAGATCAGCCTTCACAGCTATTTCTCACAATTTGCAACTTTGAAAAGTTAGCGATCATTCCGATGTCGATGTGATCTCCCCCCTGTGGGGGAGATGCCCGACAGGGCAGAGGGGGGTATCTCATTGCCGCCTAATCAACGCTGCGGCAGCTTCAACGGACTTCCCGTCTTGATCGTACGGATGGCGAAATTGGAACGGATGTCGGAAATACCCGGCAGAACCAGCAGCTTTTCGGTGAGAAAGCGCTCATAGACACTGAGGTCTTCCACCACCACTTCGGCCAGAAAATCAGCCGTTCCTGAAATCAGGAAGGCGCCTGTCACTTCAGGCATCGCAATCAATGCCGCCTGCTGGGCGTCGGAATTCTCCCGGCTGTGCTGTCCGACCTTGATCTCGACGAACACGGTCAGACCGAGCCCGACTTCCTTGCGGTCGATATCAGCGCGATAGCCGCGGATAACACCGGACTTTTCCAGATTGCGGATACGGCGCAGGCAAGGCGAGGGCGACAGGTTCACCCTCTCTGCAATCTCCACATTGGTTGCCCGCGCATCCTCCTGCAGTGCTTCAAGGATGCCGATATCAAATTTATCAAGATTTGGCATAAATCACCTTTTAAGAGGTTTGATCTTCCCTAATATTGCTGAAATAGTAGTTTGACTCGCATGAACTTGCAAGGACATGTCTCGGTATTCGGCGGTAATCTTCTTTCAGACAAGGTCCTCGGGCCCGATTTTGAAAGGACAGTACAATGGTCGCTCTTGCTCAGGACTACAGAAAGTCCACATCCCTTGGCGCAGGCTATGCCGGAGCGCTGGTGACGGTTTTCATATGGGCGACGTGGATCATTGCCACGCGCCACAGCAGCGGTACCTCGCTTGGTACAATTGATCTCGGGCTCATCCGTTACGGCGTTCCGGCGCTGGTTCTGTCCCCCGTCTGGCTGCGCACCGGGCTTGTCCCGCGCAATGTGCCGCTGATCCTTCTGGTGATCATGGTCTGCGGCGCCGGAGCCCTTTTCTTCCAGTTCACAACCTTTGCCATCCACTCCACGCCCGCATCGGCGGTCGGTGTCCTGCTCGGCGGATCCATGCCTCTGGCCGCTGCCCTGATCGGTGTCGTCCTGTTCGGAGAACGGCCTGACCTGTTTCGCAGCCTTGGGCTTGCTGCCATTCTCGGCGGACTTGCCATTCTCCTTCTGCGTGCAGTTGCCGGCCATGAAATCACTTGGATCAGCTTTGTCTTCCTGCCGCTTGGTGCATTGCTGTGGGCCGGTTACACCCACGCATTTCGCCGCTCGGGCCTGACCGCCCTTGAAGGCGGCGCGCTCATTGCCGTCTGGTCCTTCCTTATCCACGTGGTGCTGGCCCTGACCTTCGGCTCAACGATTACAACTGTGCCTTTAACGGAGCTTGGCCTGCAGTTTCTCAGCCAGGGTGTACTGTCGGGCCTTGCCGCCATGCTGGCCTATGGCGTTGCGGTGCGTGCTCTTGGCGGCAGTCAGGCGGCGGCCTTCAGCGCGCTCACACCCGTCCTTGCAACTTTTGGCGGAGCCATCTTCCTTGACGAGCCGGTCGGTGTCTGGGAAATTACCGCAGCAGTGATGACGGGACTCGGCGTTGCGCTGTCGACCGGTGTTCTTTCCCACCGCCTGAAAAGGTAGCGGGAAACCGCAGGGATCGGCGGTCCGGCAGTCCTTTTCGATGGAAAGAGCCCTAATGGACAAGCCGAAGAAAACTCCGAAGATCAGTCAGGCCATGGTCGATGCCTATGACGAATACACACATCTGACCCTTGACCGGCGGTCGTTCATGGACAAACTCGCCAAGCTTGCGGGCTCCGGCGCCGCTGCGGCTGTCATCGCGCCGATGCTGGCGGCAAATTCCGCCCAGGCTGCGGTTGTTGCATCCGATGATCCGAGGCTGCTCACCAAGGATGTGATCCACTCCAGCCCGTCGGGTGACATGAAGGGCTACAGTGTGCGCCTGACCGACACGGCGGAGAAACTGCCTGTTGTCGTGGTCATTCACGAGAATCGCGGTCTCAACGATCATATTCGCGATGTTTCCCGACGTATGGCACTGGAAGGTTTTACGGTCTTTGCGCCGGATTTTTTGTCATCGGCCGGGGGCACGCCGTCGGATGAAGACAAGGCACGGGACTTGATTGCCAATCTGGACCCCAACAAGACCATCGCCGAAGGGGTTGCAACGATCTCCTCTTTGAAAGAAGCAAAATATGCCAATGGCAAGGTTGGCGTCATGGGTTTTTGCTGGGGCGGTGGACTGGTCAATGATCTCGCCATCAATTCACCGGAGCTTGACGCTGGTGTTGCCTATTACGGCCGTCAGCCGAAAGCCGAGGACGTGGCGAAGATCAAAGCGCCGCTACTGTTGCACTATGCGGGCCTCGATACACGGATCAATGCGGGCATTGATGGCTACCGGAAAGCTCTGACGGACAATGGCAAGACGTTCGACATTGAGGTTTACGAGGGGGCAAACCACGCGTTCAACAATGACACATCCACGGCGCGTTACAGCAAGGAAGCTGCCGATCTCGCCTGGAGCCGGACAGTTGCGTTTTTCAAGAAGTATCTGAGCTAAGAGGCGTTGCGGGCGAACCACGCACAATGGGCCTGCAGCGTTTTGCTCATTTCTATCACGCATGAAACCAATTGCTTGCCAGACCGTTCCGGGCACTGCTAGTCACAACAACGGAACGCGACGGGGATGGCCTTCATGCGCTACATAACTGCTCTCTTGGTCTTCATGGTGATATCGCTTGTAAATGTGCAAACGGGCTTTGCGCAGGAGGCGGTCTTTCCAGAGGGCTCAAGTGTCGGTCTGATCATTCCAAAGAACATGCAGGCATCGTCGACCTTCAGCGGATTTGAAGATGTGAAGACGGGTGCGTCGATCGTTTTCACCGAGCTGCCAGCCGACGCCTATGCGCAAATCGTCCCCAAATTCAACGCGGAAGGTTTGGCGCCGACGGGCATTGTCGTCACCGATGCGGTGCAGGACTGGACGGTCAAGGGAGCCTCCGCGGCCAAATACATCCATGGCAGCCAGATCGCGTCCGGTGTCAAATACAGCAAATGGATTGTGCTGACACAGGCACCGAAAACAACCGCGATGGTCACCATGCAGGTGCCCGATGGGATTGCGGGCGGTCCGTCGGATGCGGATATCGAGGCGACGTTGCGATCGATTGCAGTGCGCTCGCCGCCGACCCTGGAAGAACAGGTGACGGCCCTGCCGTTCAAGGTGGGGGATCTGGCAGAGTTCCGGCCCATCCGGGTCATCGCCGGCGCGACCTATATTCTGACCGATGGTCCGCAGGATATTCCTGCCAACTCATCGCAACCGGTGATCATCATCGCGTCCAATCTTGGCAATGCGCCCGAGGCGGATCAACGCATGGATTTTGCCAAACAGGCCTTTGCATCGCTGACAGGGATCAAGGATGTCCGCTCTGACAATGAAACGAGCGCGCAGGCCGATGGCGGGGAGTGGGTCGAGATCGACGGAAGCGCCAAGGATACAGCCAGCGGTGATACGCTTTACGTGGCCCAGATCGCCCGGTTCGAGACCAATCGTTATGTTCGTGCGATCCTCATCGTGCGCAGCAGCGAAAAGGATAAATATGCAGAACGTTTTCGCAGACTCGCCAAGTCGCTGACGATCAACTAAAATTAGGTATGGATAAAACCTATCGACTCACCAAAGGCGAGATACGGCCGTTGGTCCGCAATTACGGCGGCTGTATTGCAACCGATACGATCACAATTGACGGCTATCCCGTGCGCTTCATGTACCGCGAGGATCCCGACAATGAACTGGACAGCGGCTGGCGGTTTCTTTCGGGTTTTGAAAGTGATGACTACATGGAAGACCCCGAGAACAGCGGGATTTTCGACGTTAACACCATCGCCAATTACGATCCCAGCATTATCCCTCTCCTCGACTCGCCGATCGGCAGTGTCTTTGAACGGACCGGTGAACAGGAACGCTTTGTCCAGGTGACCGACTGGGAGCCCAGCGACGATGATGACGAGGATTGATTGAATTGAGCTTAGCAGATGAGTTTACAAGCTTCACCCCCCTCTGTCCTGTCGGACAGAGGGGGGTGCCCTCAATGCCGTATCGATTATCTCAATGACTTTCTCCCTGACCCTTGCGGTTCTGTCACACAGAGTTACAACTGGACAAGTCGCGTGCACTGACTGAAAATGCATGCGAATTAGACGAATCCTCGATTGGAATTCTGGAGACCGGAATGGCATTGGCTGATGCAGGAGCAATGGTGCGCAACGAAAATGGTATTGCGACCGTTGTTTCAATTCTCAAGAAAAGATTTGGTGATAACGCGCAGACGGGCAAATCCATCCGCGAACAGCATGGCCATACAACAAGTTATGTGCCGAACCAGGCTCCTGATCTTGTGGTCTTTGTTGAAAACACCGAGGACGTTCAGGAGGTTGTGCGTCTCTGCGGCGAGTGGCATGTGCCGATCATTCCCTTCGGCACGGGCACGTCGCTCGAAGGGCATGTGAATGCACCGGCGGGCGGCGTTTCCATCGACTTGTCGCGAATGAACCGGATCCTCAAGGTCTACAATGAAGACCTGAATGTCGTTGTGGAGCCGGGTATTACCCGCAAGGAACTCAACGAATATCTGCGCGATACCGGGCTGTTCTTCCCGATTGATCCCGGTGCCAATGCCAGCCTTGGCGGCATGGCGGCAACGCGTGCCTCCGGCACCAATGCGGTGCGCTATGGCACCATGCGCGAGAATGTGCTGGCGCTGAAGGCCGTCATGCCGGACGGGCGCCTGATCAGCACCGCAAAACGGGTCAAGAAGACTTCCGCCGGCTATGATCTGACACGGCTGCTTGTCGGCTCGGAGGGCACGCTTGGTATCATTACGGAACTTACCCTGAAACTCTATGGCATCCCGCAGGCAATCTCCGGCGGTATCTGTGCTTTTCCGGATCTCGAAAGTGCCTGCAATGCAGTGATCGAGACCATCCAGATGGGCATTCCCGTGGCCCGTATCGAGCTGGTCAACAGCCTGCAGATGCAGGCGATGATCAATTATTCCAAGCTTGATTATCCGGTTGCACCCTACCTGTTTCTCGAATTCCATGGCAGCGATGCGGGCGTGGCCGAACAGGCGGAACTCTTCGGCGAGATTGCCGCCGCCAATGGCGGTGGTACGTTCAAATGGACCGCCAATCTGGAAGAACGCGAGAAACTGTGGTCGGCGCGGCACAATTCCTACTTCGCCTGCATGACACTTGCACCGGGAAAGCAATCGCTGTCCACGGATGTCTGCGTGCCGATTTCCCGGCTTGCCGAGTGCATTGTCGAGACGGAGAAGGACATTGCCGCCAGCGGCCTGATTGCACCGATTGTCGGCCATGCGGGCGATGGCAATTTCCACGTACTGATCCTGTTCGATGACAAGAATGCTGAAGAAATCCAGAATGTGGAAGCGTTTGTCGAACGGCTCAACCTGCGCGCCATTGCCATGGATGGTACATGCACGGGTGAGCATGGTATCGGGCAGGGCAAGATCAAATTCCTGCGGCTCGAGCTTGGCGGCGCAGTCGACGTGATGGAATCCATCAAGCGGGCCATCGATCCAGGCAATATCATGAATCCCGGCAAGATCTTACGCCTGTAAGTTGGTATTTTGATTCCGCATGTTCGCCCAATTTGTGAACCTTGTGGCGTATAAGGTGCCTGCTGGAACGAATTTGGCATCCGCATCCCATTTGACATCAGGCAGACCCTGCGAATGTCAAATTCAAAGTTCCACTAGTGCGTAAGAATGGAGTTGAAACACTGGCACGCCTCTTTGTCCTGATCGGCGGATTATTGGTACTGGTGCTGACCGCAGCACTGGTGGTGCCGTATTTTGTCGATTGGGCCGGATATCGCTCTTCCTTTGAACGGGAAGCTTCGGCGCTTCTCGGGCGACCGGTCACGGTTGCCGGGACGGCCAGCGCGCGGCTTCTGCCGTTTCCATCGGTGACATTTTCCGATGTGAAGGTGGGTGATGCCGGGTCCGATCCGGTCATGACCATCGACAAGTTTTCGATGGATGCGGAACTTGCACCTTTTCTGCGCGGTGAAATACTGATCTTCGACATGCGGCTTGAGAAGCCGACCGCCAAGGTGAGTATCGACAAGAATGGTGTGGTCGACTGGGCGATCCGTCCGCAGACCTCGTTCGGCACGGCGCAGGTCAAACTGGAAAATATGAAGATTAGTGACGGATCGGTGGTGGTGCGTGATGCCTCCACCGCCACGGTCCGCACGATCAACGATCTTGATGCAACGCTTTCGGCAACCAAGCTGAGCGGTCCCTGGAAGTTTGACGGCACCTTGCTTTTCAATGGCGAACGAACCGCTGTTTCCGCGTCGACCGGTGAAGTGAAAACGGATGGTTCGCTGAACCTGCATGCCCGTGTCACACCGGATGGCATCCCTGCGGTGCTTGAAACGGATGGTGGTATCAGCATCGACAAAGGCGCGCTGAAATATGCCGGGAACATCAGTGTCCGCTCGGTGGACGAGACCGCTCCCAAGACCGGAAATACAACCAAAAATCCAGCGGCGGACGAGAAGCCTCTTTTATCAAGTGTACGTGTGACAGGACGTTTTGAAGCCGACCACGGCCGGATCAATATTCCTGACTTTCGTATGGAACAGGGGACTGCCGATGATCCCTACATCGTCAACGGCAACGCGCTTTTTGACTATGGCAAGAATCCGCGTTTTGAGATCAAGGCCGATGGCCAGCAAGTCACCTTCAGCGACCAGAACGAGGATACCAAGGGCAGCCAGCCAAAGCCGCACACGGCGGCGCAACGGCTTGGAGTGTTCCGCCGGTTGATGGATCAGCTGCCGATTCCGACAGTGCCGGGGACAATCGATCTGAAGCTTCCGGCAATTGTGGCGGGTGATACCACTATCCGTTCGGTGACGATCGATGCGGAACCATCTGATGGTGAATGGAAGATCAACCAGCTTCGGGCGGAGCTGCCCGGGCGGACCCAGTTCGAAGCCAATGGCATGCTGCAGATCGGCGAGGATTTCGGCTTCGACGGCAAGCTCCTTCTGGCATCACGGCAGCCTTCCGGTCTGGCGGCATGGCTGACCGATACTGTCGACGAGTCGATCCGGCGCCTGCCGGGTGCGGGGTTTTCCGGCGATGTGAAGCTGCATGATGATCTGCAGCGGATCGACAATCTCGAGGTTGCATTGGGCGGCGCGTCGCTGAAGGGCTCGCTGATCCGCAGCGCCAAAGGCGAATCGGTGCCGTTGACCCAGTTGACGCTCGAGGGTGGGGCGTTGGATGGCGATGCACTGGAAGCCTTCGCGGCCATATTTGGCCGGAACGCGCCATCGGTGGCTGATAAGGGTGCGCCCCAATTGGCAGGCGAAGATCTCGACGTCCGATTGAAGGCAGGTCCGGTCAGCCACGGCGGGCTGGTAGCGGAATCACTCGATACGGGTTTTCGCCTGCGCGATGGGGTTTTCGATATCGACCGTCTGACTGTGGGCAATCTTTCGGGGGCAACGATCACCGCGACTGGCAAGATCGAGCCATTCAAGGCCGAGCCAGCGGGTTCGCTGGATGCCACCATTCTTTCGGATGATCTTGCGCCCTTCGTTTCGGCTTTGGCAAAACGCTTTCCGGATTTTCCGTTCATCGCTGCTCTCAACGAGCACGCGGCGAAGTTTCCCGGTCTGTTTGAAGACACGCAGTTGAGCATCCTTGCCAATGCCCTGCATGGCGGGAATGCGACGGATGAACTGTCCATAAGTGCTTCTGGTAAAACCGGGGGCACGAATGTCACGCTTTCCGGTACAACCAGCCAGGGTGCCGACAAGCTGCGGGTTCTTGAGCTGACCATGAACGGACGTACCGATCATGGCGAGAACCTTATGGCGCTGATGGGACTCCCGGCGCTGCCGCTCGGTCTTGCCGGAGAGCTCGAAGCTGACTTGGCACTGAAGGGTGATGGCAAGGATGGCATTCAGACCCAGCTTTCCCTCAAGGCACCGGATGGGCAGGCATTGCTTGACGGCAGCCTGCGCTCGACCAACGGCGTCCTGAATGGTGAAGGGCGCGCTTCGATCAAAGCCAGCGATCTCGAACCATATCTGGCGACGGCGGGTTACTCCCTGCCGGGCTTCGGCAATGGCATGCACGTCGACGTGGCCAGCAGTTTCCAGTTGGCCAAGGGCAGGCTGGTGCTGCCCGATTTCAGCGGCAAGGTAAGCGACACCAAGATCGCCGGACGGCTTGATCTTGGGGCTGACGGCACTGTTCCTGACGTGCAGGGCAATCTGACGCTCGGCAAGCTTGATCTGCCATCGGTGGTGCAGTTCATGCTCGGCACCAGCGCCATCGACGCGAGCGGTGCAAAGTCCTGGCCCAAGGAAACCTTCGCTCATGCACCGCTGTTTCCCGTGGCTTTCAATCTGAAGCTCAAGGCTGACGAAGTGGATGCGGGGGTTCTCGGTCCTGTGACCAAGCTGCAGTCGACAGCGTCGCTGAAGGACGGTTATCTGCGGCTGGATGATACGCAAGGGGAAGTGCTCGGCGGCAATTTCAAGGGCATGTTCGAATTGCGCAATACGAGCGGCAATGGTCTGGCCACCGGTCAGTTCACGCTGGAGCAGGCATCTCTGGACGATCTCTATACCCCCGACGACCATGAGCCTCTGCTGGGTACGGCCAAGATCGCAGCCTCGGTCAATGCAAGCGGTACATCCATCTCGGATATGATGGCATCCGTTGCCGGTTCGGGTGTTGTTTCGGTGGAAGACCTTGCAATCGATGCCATCAATCCCGGCGCGCTCAGGCCAATTCTGGCTGATGCCGACGGGTTGGCAGGACCCATTACGGCCGATGCAGTGAGCGGTGTGATCGGCAAGTATCTGCACGCCGGCCCGTTCAATGCGGGTGCCGCCGAGTTTGCCTTTACCATTGCAGGCGGTACGGCGCGAACCTCAACATTCCAGCTCAAGAGCGAAGGTGCAACGCTGAATGCCGATCTGCGGCTCAACTTCCCTGATATGACCATGGCTTCGCAGGGGCGCTTCTCGTTCGATCCGGGCAAGCTGATTGTCGCCGGTGCCGAACCGGTTGTCGAGTTTAGCGGGGAGGGGCCATGGCGTGCGCCAAAATGGACGCTCAACCGTCAACCTCTGGAACAGTTTCTGACCCAGCGTACACTGGAGCGCGAGCAGCAGCGGGTCGAAACCATGCAGGCATCCCTCGTGGAAAAGCAGCGGCTGCGGCGCGAATCCCTGCTTTACCAGAGTAGGGCCACCGAGCGGCAGAAGCTTGCTGAAGAAGTGAAGCTGAAGGCTGAACAGGAAGCCGCTGCCCGTGCGGAGGCGGAACGGCAGGCAGTGGAAAAGGCTGTTGCGGAGAAGGCGGCGGAAGAAGCGGCCCGAAAGGCCCGCGAGCAGCAATCTCCATCGGGCGGCGGCGCACAGGCGCAGCCGCCGACAAACGGCGCCATCAATCAACAGTCGGTTGATGATTTTCTGAAGACGCTTGAACCGAAGATACAATAGCGCCAAGCACCGCTCTCCCTCATGGTGAGCTTGTCGAACCACGCACGATGGTCAGTAAGTGTTGGGTGAGTTTTCACCCCCCCTCTGTCCTGTCGGACTCCGGGGCGAGCCACGGGTCTTATTCTGCAACGTCTCAAAACTGATCGAAATAGTAATGAAGGCTGATCCCCCCCCTTGCGGGGGAGATGCCCGACAGGGCAGAGGGGGGTGAACGCAACATTGCAATCAAATCCAGACGTTACAAAACAGTCTTCATCCCCATCACCCAGTCGAGCACATAGATGCGCAGGGCTGAAGACAGGTTGGAATTGCGGTCGCGGCCTTCGTCGATATCGGCGATCAGACCGGCAACGGTCATCTCCCGGCTCTGCGCAATGGATGTGATGATCTCGTAGAAGGGATCTTCCAGGGAAAAACTGGTGCGGTGCCCGCGAATTGTCACGGAACGTTTGCGGACAAGGCTCAAGGCTTGTCCTTGTCGTCATCAGAAGCAGAGGGTTGGCCTTCAAGCCGATTGCTCTCAAGAAACAGTCCGGTCTTCCGGCCGGCATTTTCCTCAAACTGTTTCTCGGTCTTGGTGCGGCCAAAAACGATCCGGTGCTCGGCCGCAGTCTGTTCCTTTGCGTCCTTCGCCTTGCGCTTCCTGAATTGACGCAGGTTGACGATATCGGCCATCGGTGCCGTTACTTTTTCTTCCGGAACGAATCCAGAGAAACAACCGACGCGGATGTCTTTTCGCCCGTCTCTTCGCGTGGCGCATCGGCTTTCTCACCGCCAGCTTTCACGGGTTTCTTGGCCGGTTTGGCTGCAGACTTGGGCTTGGCGCCGGAAGTGACGCTCTTCGGCTTTTCTGCAGGCTGCACCGGAGCGATGCTGGTAATGCCCTGATCGTTGTCGCCAACGGTTTCTTCCACCTCGACGTCGAATTCCAGTTCGAAATTGACGGAAGGATCGTAGAAGCCGCGAATGGCCGAGAACGGTACCACGAGACGCTCGGGCACATCACCAAAAGACAGACCAACCTCGAAGAGTGTATCGGTGACCTGCAGATCCCAGAACTGGTGCTGCAGGACGATGGTCATCTGCTCGGGATATTTTTCGTGCAGACGCGTGGAGATACGCACGCCCGACGCACCGGTCAGGAACGTGACGAAAAAATGATGGTTGCCAGGAAGACCAGCCTTGGCAACTTCACCAAGGACTTTTCGGATAACGCCGCGCAGCGCTTCCTGGGCCAGTATATCGTAGCGGATCATATCTTGTGGCATGCACTCTTATCCCATGGATTCGCCCCTCTCTGTCAAGCAGAGATGACAATCACGTTTGAGCCATTATGGCGCATGGATAAAGGAATTGCGACTGGTTGTGTTCGTGTTGATCAAATTATGGTTGACCTGCGGGTTCGGGAGGGGCACGTGGGCCTGATTATGGCGGTGCCGGAGCACGAACCGCCGCCGCCGCTCCAATCACCCGAGGCGCTTCAGCCCACGGTCGCTTTGAGTAAAGGGGTTGCTGCTGACAAAGGTGTTGCCGGGGTCGAATAAGCCCTGAGGAAGGTGCGCACGGCATTGTGCGCCGCACTCTCCAGTTGTTCATCGGTTGGCGATTCGCCAAACAGGGTAATCATCTGCAGATCGGCATTGACCAGGGCCAGGAACTGCCGGGCGGCGAGGTCGAAATCCTCCATCTGCAGGACGCCGCCATAGGAGAGGCGGGCAAAGAGCGCGGCGAGGGCGGTCCCGATCTTTCCGGGACCATGCTTGCGCCAGCCCTCGAAGAGCTGCGGATAGCGCTCGCCTTCGGATTGAACAAGCTTGCGCAGAAACTGGCCATCCTGATTGCACAGGCAATTCTTGGTGAGCCGCACGGCAAACGCGCTCAGATCATCTTCCAGATTGCCCGGTTTGTCGGGAAATGTCGCCAGTATCGAGAACAGGCTCGCATTGGTGCGGTTCATCACATCTTCAACCACGGCGGTAAAGAGTGTTTCTTTTTCCCGGTAGTGATTGTATATAGTCTGTCGCGAAACACACGCTTCCACAGCGATTTCGTCAATACTCGCTCCGGCAAAGCCTTGACGGCAAAAGACCTCCGCCGCCGCATCCAATATCGATAGTCGTTTTGAACATTGACCACGTTGGGTATGGCCGGTCGCCTTATGCGCTGCTTCTTTTGGATTCCTCATGAACCGAAGATAATGCGCATTGACGTTTTAGACAATAGTGTCTATTTTGACAGTTGTGTCTAAAAACATTGACACACTGTTTTGTGATGTGACGAGCGTCCTCCCAAGCCGCGCCGTTTCGTTGCAGGTGAAAATTCTGAACCTCTCCTGAGAGCAATGCAGCGCGGAAGCTGATGGGTTTCACGCTGCCGTTTTCTGAAAGATAAACACCATGACGACCTCTTTCTTTCGCACGGCCCTCATTCTTGGTCTCCTGTCGGCCATCGGCCCATTCGCGATCGACATGTATCTTCCGGCGCTGCCATCCATCGGCAAGGATCTCAACGCTGAAAACAATGTCGTGCAGATGAGCCTTCTGGCCTTCTTCATCTCGTTTGCAATCTTCCAGCTGATCTATGGACCGCTCTCCGACATGTGGGGCCGCAAGGCTCCGCTCTATATGGGCATCGGTCTGTTTGCCGTGGCCAGTGTCGGTTGTGCCCTTTCGAACGATATCGAAACCCTGATCGCATTCCGCTTCCTACAGGGTATCGGCGGTGCTGCAGGCATGGTTATCCCCCGTGCCATCGTTCGCGATATGCACACGGGTGTCCAGGCCGCGCGTCTGATGTCACTGCTGATGCTGGTTTTCAGCATCTCTCCAATCCTCGCACCGCTGACAGGCAGTGCCGTTATCAGCTTCTATGGCTGGCGCGGCGTGTTCTGGGCGGTGACGATTGCCGCTTTCATCGGCCTGATCCTGCTTTCAACGCAGTTGAACGAAACCCGGCCGAAGGCCGCACGCGTCGAAAGCGGCCTTGGCAGCGCCATGGCAGCCTATCGCCTGCTGCTCGGGGACCGGAACTTTCTCACGCTTACCTTTATCGGTGGGCTCGGTATCTCGAGTTTCCTCGTTTACCTCGCCAATTCACCCTTCGTGCTGATCGATCACTATGGCCTGACACCAACCCAGTATAGCGTCGCCTTCTCCATCAATGCGGTCTCGTTCTTTACGGTATCGCAGCTGACCGGCTGGCTGGGTGATCGTTTTGGCCTTGTGCGGGTGATGCGCATGGCATTGACGGCCTTCTCTTTCACCATGGCGGCGATGGTTGTCGTCATGGCGCTCGGCTTCAACCAGCTTCCGGTCTTGGCCACGTTCCTCTTCATTGGTTACGGCTTCCTCGGTCTGGTCATTCCGACGACGGCGGTGCTTGCGCTTGAAGATCATGGCGAGATTGCAGGAACGGCATCGGCCCTGATGGGAACGCTGCACTTCGTGACGGCAGCCATTGCAATGGTTATTGCGGGCCTGTTCTTCGACGGGACTGCACTGCCAATGGCTGCCGGCATCGGCCTGTGCGCCGTGGCTGCGTTTATCCTGACGCAGGCAACGATTGCGCGCCGCCGCGTTGTCGAGGTGGAAGCAGCTGCCGAGTAATCAGTCTGCTCTACCCATAGAAGAAAAAGGCCCGGGACTTATGTTCCGGGCCTTCTGCGTTCAGCGCCTATGATCAAGGTACGCGAGGATGAAATCGACACGTTCGGCAATGGACTGCCTGGGAACCTCGACAAGGTGATAACCGCTTTGCACGTAGGCTGTTGCCAAGGCGTTATACGTCAATTCCGCTTCCTCGATTGTCTGCTTGCGTTCGGTGTCCTGTTCGAAAATCTCCGGCCATGGCGGCAGGATGAACACGGTCGGATTGTAGCGAAACAGCTTTGCGGCCTGTCTTGTGTGCTCAGGAACGGGAATTCCGGTGAGGTCGAGATAGCCGAGCACATCCGGTACGCCGCGGTCAAAGAACACTGTGCCTTGCTGTTCCGCTGCGGCGGCATATGACCGCATTTCCCACGACAGCATCAGTTCGGCAAAGAGGGCTTTGTCCCGCCAAGGCAACGCAGGTCCGTCAATGACTTGATAATCCTGGATGATGGCGCGTCCGGCCTCCGGTGCGGTTGCATGACCCCGCTCCTTCAGTGCGGCGATGAGGGTGGTTTTGCCGGCTCCCGGGCCGCCTGTGAGAATCACATAGCGATCGTTGTTTCTGTGCATGGACGGACTCCTGACTGCGCAATGCAACCCTGCTGCAGCGCGTAACGATTGATGAGAATAGCTGTGCAAAGCCGGAAAAAGGCTCGCAGCGCTGCAAATTGTCAAAAAGGGGAAAAGTGGAGGTTTCTGTTGCCAGGTACCTCCGAACCCCGCCTAGAAGTGCGAACCCCTAGGACTTAATTTGAAGCTATCGCACCGCATTAAGCGGCGAGACGTGCTTCCGCATAGTTGTCGTTTGCAACTACTGAGTTAGCCCGATAACGGTGGTACTATGCCGGGCAAAAGAGCGATTTTTACACCCTTGTCGATCCTATTTCGCCCCCGCCACAATGCAGTCTTTCAACTGCACTCTGGTGGAGGCGCCGGGTACCGCCCCCGGGTCCAATAGGCTTATTGTATCGTCCGTTTATCACCATAGCTGGCCGAAACCAGCAGGACCTATATAAGTGGTGTCGCGACGAAATGAAAGAGTGGCATTGACACGTTCCTGTTGGTGAGGAATGTTTCTTGTGTCTAATGAGTCATCGCCTCATGCATCTGCCGGTTGTGCGATGTCTTTCGTGTCAGGGAGGGTTTCAATGCCTGGGCATTGACCCTAACAATCAGGGGATTTTTCCATGAGTGACTATCTAAAAGATGTACGTCATTATGATGCCGGTGCCGACGAAGCCACGGTAGCAAAAATCGTCAAACATCTCGGAATTGCTCTGCGCAACAGGGATTCTTCGCTGGTTTCCTGCTCGGATCCGGAAGAATTGGGCCGTGTTCGCACCAGTTGGGTCGGCAAGAAGCTCGGTATCGCGGACGCCGCAAAGGCTGATGCTGCAATCCAGGCTGTCTGTGAAACCATGAAAGCCGACCGCTCCAAAGGCCGCGTCACCTTCTATTATCTAACGGCAAAAGAACTCGGGGCGCTCGGCAGCCTCTGATTGTCCAATGCTCTAAGTACAATCCCCGGTGATTCGCCGGGGATTTTTGATACCGGTGCTTGTGGATCACACAGAAGTTTTACTGTTTCGTAGAGCGAATCTGCTAAAGAGAAACCATGCGCGCTTATCTAGATCTTCTTCAGCATGTGCTCGACACGGGCATCGACCGCGGTGACCGGACCGGCACCGGTACGCGTTCCGTTTTCGGCTACCAGATGCGATTCGACCTGTCAGCCGGTTTTCCGGTTCTGACAACCAAGAAGCTGCACCTGAAATCCATCATCCACGAACTCCTCTGGTTCCTGAATGGCGAAACCAACATCGCCTATCTCAAGGAAAACGGCGTGACGATCTGGGATGAGTGGGCGGACGAGAATGGGGACCTTGGTCCCGTCTATGGCTATCAATGGCGTTCGTGGCCGGCTCCCGATGGCCGCCATATCGATCAAATCGCGAATCTTGTCAGTGCGATAAAGCAAAATCCTTATTCGCGGCGTTTGATTGTTTCGGCGTGGAATCCTGCGCTTGTGGATGAAATGGCATTACCGCCATGCCATTGCCTTTTCCAGTTCTATGTGGCGGACGGGAAACTCTCCTGCCAGCTCTATCAGCGTTCTGCCGATATTTTCCTGGGTGTGCCATTCAATATCGCGTCCTATGCGCTGCTTACCCTGATGGTGGCGCAGGTCACGGGACTGAAGCCAGGCGATTTCGTGCACACGCTGGGTGATGCTCACCTTTACGCCAATCATTTCGAGCAGGCGAAACTGCAACTGAGCCGCACGCCCGGCCCACTGCCAAAGATGCGCATGAATCCTGACGTGAAAGACCTCTTCGCCTTCAAGTTCGATGACTTCCACCTCGAGGACTATGCGGCGGAACCGAGCATCAAGGCGCCGATTGCCGTCTAGGACGGTCCTGTCGAATTGCTCGCACCTGTGGTTTACGCTGTTTTGCTTTCCCGGAAGGAATGAGTCCCAATGATCAGTTTTGTTGTTGCCGTTGCGCAGAACGGGGTTATCGGCCGGGACAACGGCCTGCCGTGGCGTCTGTCATCCGACATGAAGCGGTTCAAGGCGGTTACCATGGGCAAGCCCATCGTCATGGGGCGCAAGACGTGGGACACCCTTGGCAAACCCCTGCCAGGGCGGACCAACATCGTCATCACCCGTGACCCTGCGTTCTCGGTCGCGGGCGTCATTGCCGTCCGTTCGGTTGACGAAGCGCTGATGATTGCGGGCAGTCATGCGGCTGCCGACAAGGTCGATGAGATCTGCGTGATCGGTGGTGGCGAAATCTATCGGCAACTTCTGGACCGGGCAGACCGTTTGTACATCACCTGGGTTCTGTCGAATATCGAAGGCGACGCTTTCTTCCCGGCTCTCGATGCCAAGGTATGGAACGAAGTTTCGAGCGAAGAATTTCCGGCGGGTGAAAAAGACAATTATCCGACGCGCTACGCGATTTACGAACGGCGCTGAAAATGGGCCCTTGCAGGGCAATCGATATGAAAATGTCGTGATAAGCGGGCATAATCATTCAACTTTTTACCAAATCCGCATGAAAAGCCGTCCTGCGCGTTGAAAGCGCGCCTCGCGATCCCTATAAACGGGATATCGGGTTAGCGGGACGTTGCCATGGGGTGGCGAATCTCGTTCCAAAACATGAGGTAGGAATGCCCTGGAGTAATCAGAACGGTGGCGGCGGCCCTTGGGGTGGCGGCGGTAACAATAATGGTGGCGGCGGTGGTCCATGGGGCCAAAAACCGCAAGGAGGAGGTCCCGGAGGCAATCCACCCGACCTTGAGGACATAATCCGCCGTGGTCAGGATCGTCTGCGCCAGGCACTTCCCGGCGGTACAGGCAGCAGCTCGACGATTTTCGGTCTTGTTGCGCTTGCTTTGGTTGCCTTCTGGCTTTTCCAGTCGATCTATACGGTTCAGCCGGACGAACGCGCCGTTGAGCTACGTTTCGGCAAACCGAAAGCTGACATCGCCGAGCCAGGCCTGCATTTCCATATCTGGCCGATTGAATCCTATGAAAAGGTCCAGATCGTCGAGAAACAGAAGAACATTGGCGGGCAGGGTGTGTCCGGTGCCAAGGAAGGCCTGATGCTGACGGGTGATCAGAACATCGTGAATGTTCAGTTCTCCATCCTTTACCGCGTTTCTGACCCGGTTGCTTACCTCTTCCATGTGGAAAGTCCTGAAAACATGGTTCAGCAGGTCTCCGAGAGCGCGATGCGCGAAATCGTTGGCCGCAGTCCGGCACAGGATATTTTCCGCGACAATCGTGCCGGCATAGCCAATGACGTGCGCGGTATCATTCAAAAGACGCTCGATGATTACGGTGCAGGCATACAGGTCAATGCCGTATCGATCGAAGATGCTTCGCCGCCGCGTGAAGTGGCCGATGCCTTCGATGAAGTACAGCGCGCGGAACAGGATGAAGACCGCTTCGTTGAAGAGTCGAACCAGTATTCCAACCAGAAGCTGGGCCAGGCACGCGGTGAAGGCGCGCAGATCCGCGAAGATGCCGCCGCTTACAAGAACCGGATCGTGCAGGAAGCACAGGGTGAAGCCCAGCGTTTCACATCTGTCTATGATCAGTACATCAAGGCACCGGAAGTTACCCGCAAGCGTCTTTACCTCGAAACGATGGAGCGTGTGCTGAAGGACTCGAACAAGGTGATTGTCGACCAGAACAACGGTCAGGGAATTGTTCCCTATCTGCCCTTGTCAGAGATCACAAAGCAGCAGCGCCAGACTGAGGGGACAAAGTAATGAACCAGAACCGTTTTCCTCTCATTGCGGGTCTGATCGCATTCATCGCCCTGCTGGTCTATTCATCGGTTTTCGTCGTCAATGAGCGTCAGCAGGCGATTGTTCTGCGCTTCGGCGAGATCGTTGATGTGAAAACGCAACCTGGCATTTACTTCAAGTTGCCATTCGGTTTCCTGGAAGCCGACAATGTCCAGATGATCGAAGATCGTCTGCTGAGCTTCGAACTCGACAATATCCGTGTTCAGGTCTCGGGCGGCAAGTTCTATGAAGTCGATGCTTTCCTCGTCTATCGCATTACGGATCCGCGCAAGTTCCGCCAGACCGTATCCGGTGATGTGACGTTTGCGCAGGCTCGTTTGAAGACACGTCTCGATGCATCCTTGCGTAGCGTTTACGGTCTGCGCGGATTTGAAGCCGCGCTTTCGGATGAACGTGCCGGCATGATGCGTGAAGTACGCGAGCAATTGCGTCCCGATGCGGAATCGCTGGGTCTTGAGATTGCCGACGTGCGTGTTCGCCGCACGGACCTGACGCAGGAAGTTTCGCAGCAGACCTTCGAACGCATGAAAGCCGAACGTCTTGCGCAGGCTGAATTCCTTCGGGCGCGCGGCCGTGAAGCAGCACAGCGCATCAAGGCCATTGCCGATCGTCAGGTGGTCGAGATCATTGCGGAAGCCCGCAAGGAATCGGAAATCGCTCGCGGTGAGGGTGAAGGCGAGCGCAGCCGTATCTTCGCTGACGCCTTCTCCAAAGATCCGGATTTCTTTGGTTTCTACCGGTCCATGTCTGCCTATGGCGCAGCGCTTGACAATACGGGAACAACGATGGTGCTTTCGCCCAACTCCGAGTTCTTCCGCTATTTCCAGGATGCCAATGGCGCGGCCAGCGGCGCTGTACCACCGGCACCGCCGGCTCTTCCAAAACCTGCCCCGCAATAGGGGCAGGTGAGACATGATTGATTTTCTGGATGCCGTAGGGCTGTTCCTCGTCTTTGAGGGGCTGCTCTACGGTTGTTTTCCTCTCATCGCAAAACGGGTCGCCCGGGATGTCAGCGGACAGCCGGACGGCTTTCTGCGTATTGCCGGTGTGGCGTCCGTCGCTCTTGGCGTGGCGGTCGTATGGCTCGCACGGGGGTAATGGCGAGATAATCGCCATTACCAAACTTGATCAAACTTGGCGCCAGTGGCCATATTTTCGTCTACTCTGGCGGCTCTGTTGTAATCTGTCGCCGTTTATCTTTAAATCTGACTACGCAGACAAAGGCCCGAACGCATGGTTTTAACTCCTGGTCGCCCGTTTTTCCGTTCAGCAACCGCAGCAATCGCGCTGATTGCGCTGTCCGCTACGAGCGTGACGCCTGCCTTTGTGAACGTCGCTGCAGCGCAATCGGCCCAGCCGCGGGCCCAGGGGCCGGCATCTGTTGCCGATCTTGCCGAAGGCCTGCTGGATGCGGTGGTCAATATTTCGACATCGCAGACAGTCAAAGGTCAGGATGGCGATTCTGATTCCGGACCGGTTCCAATGCCGAAGGTACCCGAGGGATCGCCATTCCAGGAGTTCTTTGACGAGTATTTCGGCAAGCAGGAGCCGGGCAAGGGCAATCCGTCGCGCAAGGTCCAGTCGCTCGGCTCGGGCTTTGTCATCGATGCCGAGCAGGGCATCGTCGTGACGAACAATCACGTGATCGCTGACGCTGACGATATCGAAGTCAATTTCACCGATGGTTCCAAGCTGAAGGCTGAACTGGTCGGCAAGGATATCAAGACCGATTTGGCGGTGCTCAAGGTTGACCCGAAGAAGCACAAGCTCGTCGCCGTCAAGTTTGGTGATTCTTCGAAAGCCCGCATCGGCGATTGGGTCATGGCCATCGGCAATCCGTTCGGCCTTGGCGGCACGGTGACGGTTGGTATCGTTTCGGCCCGCAACCGCGATATCAATTCCGGTCCCTATGACAACTTTATCCAGACAGACGCCGCGATCAACCGCGGCAATTCCGGCGGTCCGCTGTTTGACATGTACGGTCAGGTCATCGGCATCAACACGGCGATCATTTCGCCGACCGGTGGATCAATCGGCATCGGGTTTGCGATTCCCGCGGAGCTTGCATCCGGTGTTATTCAGCAGCTGCGCGACCGCGGCGAAGTGCAGCGCGGCTGGCTTGGCGTGCGCATTCAACCGGTCACGGATGATATCGCCGAGAGCCTCGGCATGACGTCGAGCAAGGGCGCGCTGGTGGCCGGAATCATCGACGGCGGTCCGGTCGCCAATGGCTCGATCCTTGCCGGTGACGTCATCACCAAATTTGACGGCAAACCGGTCAACAATGTGAAAGATCTGCCGCGTGCCGTGGCGGAAAGCCCGGTCGGCAAGGAAGTTGACGTGGTCGTTGTCCGCAAGGGCAAGGAGCAGACGGTCAAAGTCACGCTCGGCCGTCTCGAAGATACCGATGACAAGGGTAAGGACAAGGACAAATCCAAGTCGCAGACCGATCAGGACGAAGACTCCTCGCAGGATGTGGATGTTCTGGGGATGTCGCTCGGTGTCCTTGACGACGAGACCAGAAAGACTTTCGGCATAGCCAAGGAAGTCGAGGGCGTTTTGATCACCGAGGTGCAGGCCGAGTCGATTGCAGCCAACAAGCGCATCGCGGCAGGCGACGTGATCGTCGATATTGCCCAGGAAACCGTCAAGACGCCGGAAGAAGTGGCTGCCCGCATCGAAAAGCTGCGTGACGAAGGCCGCAAGAATGCCCTGTTGATGCTTGCATCGAAGACGGGCGAGCTGCGTTTCGTCACCCTGCAAATGAACTGATCGTTTTGCCCTGATCAGCAAAAAGGCGGCCAATGGCCGCCTTTCTCATTTCAGGCAATGTCAGAGGACAAAGTCTGTCTTGCGATACCCCTGAATATAAAGAAGTGCGGTGAGATCGCCGTGATCCACCCGCACTTTTGCCTGTGCGGCAACCGATGGTTTGGCATGAAGCGCAACGCCCGTGCCGGCAAGCTGCAGCATGCCGAGATCATTGGCACCGTCACCGACAGCCAGTGCTTCCTCGGGTGAAAGGTTGAAGCGTTCGCAGATGGAATGGAGTGCAGCGACCTTGGCCTCGCGGCCGAGGATGGGCTCGGTGACTTCACCAGTGAGCGTTTCGCCATTGTCGATCAGTGTATTGGCACTGTTCTCGTGAAAGCCGATCATGGCGGCAATGCGCTGGGTGAAGACGGTAAACCCACCTGATACTAGCGCCGTATAGGCCCCGTGCTTCTTCATCGTGCGGACAAGCTCCGGCCCGCCGGGCATGAGCGTGATGCGGCTGGCGATCACCTTGTCGATGACGGAATAGGGCAGGCCCTTGAGCAGTGCGACCCGTTCGCGCAAGGCCGGTTCAAAGGCAATCTCGCCATTCATGGCGCGTGCCGTAATGGTTGCCACCTTGTCACGCAGACCCGCCTCTTCGGCCAGTTCGTCGATGCATTCCTGCTGGATCATGGTGGAATCCATATCTGCAATCAGGATCTTCTTGCGCCTTGTATCCTGTTCCTGAACGACGATATCGATGGGTTCGCCATCGACGATCCGCGCCAGTTCCGCGTGGCTTTCGGCCGCGTCGGAACCTGTCCGCAAAGCGAGATCGCAGGCAATTCCGTCGGCCAGCCAGTAAAGTCCTGTTGCATTGACTGCCGCTGAGGCTTTAATCCCGAGCGATGTGCTGAGACGGGGTGAAGCCGGATTGGCGATAAGCGTGGCCATCAAGGGCATGGGCATTTCCTGATTGGACGATTGGTGTGACAAGAAGACAGACAATCCTGATAGCGGGACCGACGGCAAGCGGCAAGTCGGCATTGGCGGTGCGCTTTGCCAAAGAGACAGGCGGCTGGATCGTCAATACGGATTCCATGCAGGTCTATGACGTGCTCGATGTACTGACCGCACGGCCGGGACCGGATGATCTTCGGGAGGCGCCACACTTTCTCTATGGGCATGTTCCGCCATCGCTCGCCTATTCGACCGGCCGCTGGCTCGCCGATGTCGACCATCTCCTGAAGACCGAGGCTGCGGGCGAGCGGCCGCTGATCTTTGTCGGCGGCACGGGGCTTTATTTCCGCGCGCTTCTCGGTGGTCTCTCGGCCATGCCCGATATTCCTGATGACGTGCGGACCTATTGGCGCGAACAGGATGCAAAAGCCGGTGCAGGGCAGCTGCATGCAATTCTCGGGGAAAAAGACCCGCTGGCGGCAGCAGCGCTGCGCCCGACCGACAGTCAGCGTATTGTGCGGGCACTGGAAGTCATTGATGTGTCGGGGCGGTCGATCATCGATTGGCAAAAGGAAACCGGGACACCTTTGATCGACAGCGCCTCGGCCCGCAAGATCGTTATCGATCCGGATCGGGCGTGGCTGCGAGACCGGATAGCGCAGCGTTTTCAGGCGATGCTGGAAAAGGGTGCTGTCGAAGAGGTCAAAGCCTTGCTGGCTTTTGGTCTGTCATCCGATTTGCCTGCCATGCGGGCCATCGGGGTGAGTGAGATCACGCGGATGCTTGCGGGCAGCATAAGCGCCGGGGAAGCGGCGGAGCTGTCGACTATTGCAACGCGGCAATACGCCAAGCGGCAAATGACATGGTTTCGCAATCAGCTCGATGATGACTGGGAGCGGCTGGCCTATCCCTGAAACGTCTCAGGTCTTGTCGCTGCGGAAACTGCGGATGAGGTCGCTGGCGCGGAAGCCCTCTGTCTCGGATCGCGCCGGCTTGCGTGGTGCCTCAATGATTGGGGCGGCTTCTGCCGCGCGCCATTGGGTTCTGACCGGTTCCGGCAGGATGGGCGCCCCCGCGGGGCGCGGGACGATCGCCGGTTTTTCAGCGGCACTGAAACTGCCTGACGTATGGTCCGTTGTGGTGTTGTCAGCCGCATTCAACTGACGCATCCGGCCAAGGATCATATCGAGCGAGATATGGCTATCGCCAGTTCGAACCGCCTCCTGCTGTTGTGTCATGTGGGCGGCAGGCAGGTGTTCCGGGGCAATGGTTTCAAACATCATGCGCATCGGCGTTGGCACGGCTTCACCAAAGGCAATCGCTTCACGATTGGCTATCGATGACAGAAAGCCAACAGCGCTTTGCGATGCGCCGCTGATGGCGCCGCGGATGATTTCCTGATCACGCTCGTTACCAAGCCGCATGGCAAAAACCGTGCTGCACTGGGACAGGATCGTGGGGTCCAGTTCACCTGGACGCTGGGTCACGACGGAGAGGTAGACACCGTATTTGCGGCCTTCCTTGGCGATGCGCGCAATCGCCTGTCGCGTTGGCCAGAAACCGGCGCTGGTATCGGCCGGGATATAACGATGGGCTTCCTCGCAAACGACGAGCGTCTGCACATTGCCGTCGCTGGAAACGGCAAGATCGAAGGCCATGCGGCACAGGACCGAAGCGACGGAGTTGACGACTTCCGACGGCAATCCCGCCAATTGGAACACGCAGATAGGCCGGTCGTTCTTCGGAACGCGGAAAATCTGGCCAATGGTCTGGCGCATCGTATCCAGTGTTGCCGGTGCCGAGAACATGAAACGGTAGCGCGGATCGGCGACCAAGGCCTGCAGGCGATAGCGAAGCGCCTTCATGGTCGGACGATCGGTCTTGCCGTCGAGCTGTCCGATGCGCTCTTCCAGCAGCTTGATCAGGTCAGCCATGCGGTAGGGGGTCGGTGTGTCGGCGGTCATCGAGGCGAAATCACGTTCTCTCTTCAGGAGGGAAGACGTGGCCGCCGCTTCGACATTGGCAAAGCGTTCTTTGGCGAGCGGAATGAGATCGCGCAGAATATCGATTTCAGCCGCGATCTGCGGGCGTCCGCGGAACACGGCTTCGCCAAATTCCTCCAGCTTGAACATCCAGTAGGGCAGGTCGAATGTGCTGTAATCGATGGAAATGGCAAGATCCGGGAAGGCACTGGCAAACTCGTTGTGCGGATCTAGAATGAGAATGCGCAAGTCCGGGCGCTGTGAAATGATTTTCCGCAGCAGCAGTGTCACGGCGCTGGATTTGCCGACGCCCGTGCTTCCAAGCACGGCGAAATGGCGGGAGATCAGACTGTCAATCGAAATCAACGCCGGAATTTCGGCATTCTGGGAGAGATGGCCGATGGAAACAGTGTTCTTCAGCGACGTGGTGTAGATGGTCGCCAGATCGGCAGAACGGATGCGGTGCGCGATGGCGCCCATATGCGGATAGGTCGTAATGCCCGAGGAGAACCGCAGCTTGCCATCGGTATGTGCATCAACCTGGCCGACAAGCTCCACATGGATATGGATGCTTTGATCCACATCCTGTTGCCATTCGGCATTGGGCAGGTCGACCTTGTAGACAAGGCCAACCACGCGGCTGCCCGCAACCTGAATGGAGATGAGCTGACCGACCGACCAGTAATCTTCCGATGCGGTGATTGATGGTCCGGTTTTGGCATGGATAATGGCTTTGTCGCCGTTGCATTCGATGACATGCCCGTCGGTCCGGTTGCGGATCAATGGTTTTTCTTGTGCGGAGGACAGGGCTTCGGCGCTCATGGGTTGTGATCAATCCTGAAACTTGGCAGCAGGATCGAACTTTAGTTGCAAGGCATTGAGAATATCTTAGCGATGCATTTTGCATTTGAAGGATGTTGCGCCAAAGCATTGCTTTGTTTGCAAACATTTCAATTTCCTCAATTTTGCCGTTGACGGATAGAGTTTGCTTAATTATCGTCCGCGACCATGAAAACAGTTCTTATCGTCGTGGGACCGCGCATGGGCAGGGTGTTGTAAACACCCGGCGGAAGCTCCCATGCGCGAAACACAGGCTCCTTCGGGGGCCTTTTTTATTTCCAAACCTTACGCTAAACGAAAACACCTTCTGGAAGGCCACGAGCCGCAGAATAGACGGGAAGAGACCGATGACCGCAGACAAGCAGGATAGTGACAACCACACATCGCAACGACGTGAGATGACCGGCGCCGAAATGGTGATACAGGCACTCATCGATCAGGGCGTAACGGATATTTTCGGATACCCGGGTGGTGCGGTCCTTCCCATTTATGACGAGCTGCATCAGCAGGACAAAATCAATCACGTGCTCGTTCGCCACGAGCAGGGTGCCGGCCATGCGGCGGAAGGCTATGCCCGTTCGACCGGCAAGGTCGGGGTTATGCTGGTCACTTCGGGTCCTGGTGCCACCAATGCGGTGACACCGTTGCAGGACGCGCTGATGGACTCGATCCCGCTGGTTTGCATCAGCGGTCAGGTTCCAACCAGCCTCATCGGTTCGGATGCGTTTCAGGAATGCGATACAATCGGCATCACGCGTCCCTGCACCAAGCACAACTGGCTGGTGAAGGACGTCAACGATCTGGCACGCGTCCTGCACGAAGCTTTCCATGTGGCGCGCACGGGCCGTCCCGGCCCGGTTCTCGTTGATGTGCCGAAAGACGTCCAGTTTGCCACCGGCTTCTATACACCGCCTGAAACCTCGCCGCGCACCAGCTATCGTCCCAAGGTTGAGGGCGATATCGAGGCGATCAAGCAGGCTGTTGCCCTGATGGCGACAGCCAAGCGCCCGGTCATCTATTCCGGTGGTGGTGTCATCAATTCCGGCCCACAGGCCAGCCAGCTGCTGCGTGAACTGGTCGAATTGACCAATTTTCCGATCACGTCGACCCTGATGGGACTCGGTGCCTATCCCGCATCCGGCAAGAACTGGCTCGGCATGCTGGGTATGCACGGTACCTATGAGGCCAACATGACGATGCATGATTGCGACGTCATGGTATGCATCGGTGCGCGCTTCGATGATCGTATCACCGGGCGTCTCAATGGGTTCTCGCCGAATTCCAAGAAAATCCACATCGATATCGATCCATCCTCGATCAACAAGGCGGTTCGCGTCGATATCCCTGTCATTGGCGATGTTGGCCGGGTTCTGGAAGATATGGTCCGGTTGTGGCGCGCATCATCCGAAAAGCCCGACAAGAAGACGATGGGCGAATGGTGGTCGCAGATCGACAAATGGCGGGCGCGCAAATCCTTGTCCTATACCCGCAACAAGGATGTGATCATGCCGCAATATGCGCTGGAGCGGCTGTATGAACTGACCAAGGATCGCGACACCTTCATCACCACGGAAGTGGGTCAGCACCAGATGTGGGCGGCACAGTTCTATGGTTTTGAAAAGCCAAACCGCTGGATGACCTCGGGCGGCCTCGGGACCATGGGCTACGGACTGCCCGCAGCGCTGGGCGTGCAGATTGCCCATCCGAATTCGCTGGTTATCGACATTGCCGGCGATGCTTCGGTGCAGATGACCATGCAGGAGATGAGTGCAGCGGTGCAGTATGAAGCGCCTATCAAGATTTTCATCCTGAACAACCAGTACATGGGTATGGTGCGCCAGTGGCAGCAATTGCTGCATGGCAACCGCCTGTCGCATTCCTATACGGAGGCCTTGCCGGATTTCGTCAAGCTGGCGGAAGCTTATGGCGGCCATGGCATCCGCTGCGAAAAACCGGATCAACTGGATGATGCCATCCAGGAAATGATCGACGTAAAGAAGCCGGTTCTGTTCGATTGCCGCGTGGCCAATCTGGCAAACTGCTTCCCGATGATTCCTTCCGGCAAGGCACATAATGAGATGCTTCTGCCTGATGAAGCCACGGATGAAGCTGTTGCCAATGCCATCGATGCCAAGGGACGGCAGCTCGTTTAAGAAACCGGAGAGGAAACACTATAATGAACGCTCAAAATCTAGCCTCCGGCTCGGCATATTTCATTGCCAAGGAGACCGAGCTGCCGATCACCACAGTGCTATCGGTTCTCGTTGACAACGAACCCGGCGTTCTAGCCCGGGTGATCGGCCTGTTTTCCGGCCGTGGCTACAACATCGAAAGCCTGACCGTGTCGGAAACCGAACATGAACAGCATCTGTCGCGCATCACCATCGTGACGCGCGGCACGCCGCACGTGCTCGACCAGATCCGCCATCAGCTGGAGCGCATCGTGCCGGTGCACCGTGTCGTCGATCTTTCCGTTCGTGCCGATGAACTCGGCAATGACAAGCCGATCCAGCGCGAACTCGCACTGGTCAAGGTGGCGGGGCTTGGCGAGAACCGCAATGAGGCGCTGCGTCTTGCCGATGCGTTCCACGCCAAGGTGGCTGATGCCACGACGGAGCATTTCATCTTTGAGATTACCGGTAAGGGCTCCAAGCTCGACCAGTTCATCGCGATCATGAAACCGCTTGGTCTCGTGGAAATCTGCCGGACCGGCGTTGCGGCAATGAACCGCGGTCCGCAGGGCATGTAAGCTTCCGCTGCGATCAAACTCAGGGATGCGCAATTGTATCCCTGACAAGATTGCGATTGAGCCACATGCACCCGAAGCCTAAATCTTTGCCACGCATCAGGTCTGGTTTGTCATGTCGCTCGAAATCTTTTTCACGCTTGTCGTTTTTGCTTTTGTCACGTCGATCACCCCGGGACCGAACAATCTGATGCTGCTTGCGTCAGGCGTGAATTTCGGCTTCAAACGCACCATTCCGCACATGTTCGGTATTGGCAGCGGGTTTTTTTCCCTGCTGATCGCTGTCGGGCTCGGATTGGGTGCACTGATCCAGACCATTCCGCTGATTTATACAATCCTGAAATTCGCGGGCGGCGCCTATCTCGTCTATCTCGCCTACAAGATCGCCACGTCGCGTTCGCTCGGAACGGTCGACGGCAATGCGCGTCCCATGACATTCATGGAGGCGGCGGCTTTCCAGTGGATCAACCCGAAGGCGTGGGTGATGGCGGTGACGGCCATGGCGACCTACACTTCGCCAGAGGCCTATTTCGTCACGGTGCTGATCGTGGGCATCGCGTTTGCAGTGGTCAATGTGCCGTCGGTTTCGAGCTGGGCGGCTTTCGGCCAGTTCATGCGCGGCTGGTTGTCGGACCCGGCGCGGCTGAAATGGTTCAATATCAGCATGGCCGCCTTGCTCGTTGCCAGTCTCTGGCCGATGCTTCGATGATCTTGCACTCCAGACTATAGACGCATAGGTTTTCGCTATGTCCCATGATCACGATCACCACCATGATAATGAGCTCGACCCCATGGCTGCGCGGGTGCGAGCACTCGAAACCATCCTGACCGAAAAAGGTCTTGTCGATCCCGAGGCAATCGGTGTCATTGTCGAGACCTACGAGACCAAGATCGGGCCGCGCAACGGTGCAAAAGTTGTGGCAAAGGCTTGGGTCGATCCGGAGTTTAATGCCTGGTTGAGACGCGATGCAACCTCAGCGATCGCATCGCTGAGCTATACAGGCCGGCAGGGCGAGCACATGCAGGCGGTGTTCAATACACCGGATACCCACAATCTCGTCGTGTGTACGTTATGTTCCTGCTACCCGTGGTCAGTACTCGGCCTGCCGCCCGTCTGGTACAAGTCACCGCCTTACCGGTCGCGTGCCGTCATCGATCCACGCGGCGTCCTGGCGGAGTTTGATCTGGTCTTGCCTGATACCACCAGCATCCGTGTGTGGGATTCGACCGCAGAGCTGCGCTATCTGATCATACCGCTGCGCCCGGAAGGAACGGAGGGCTGGAGCGAAGAACAGCTTGCCGCGCTGGTGACCCGCGATTCGATGATCGGGACGGGTTTGGCGTGCGCGCCGGAGGCCGCATGAACGGGCCGCAGGATCTTGGCGGGCAGATGGGCTTCGGTCCGGTCAATCCGGAAAAAGACGAGCCTTATTTCCATGCCGCGTGGGAAAGGCAGGCGCTGGGCCTGACCCTCGCTGCGGGGGGCATGGGTCACTGGAACATCGATGAAAGCCGCCATGCCCGCGAAAACCTGCATCCCGCCGACTATTATTCGTCCAGCTATTACGAAATCTGGACCAAGGCGCTGGAAGTGCTGCTCAAGCGCCATGGTTTCGTGACCGACGAGGAATTGGCGCAGGGGCACTCGCTCGGCAAGGGAACGGAGCCCAAACGTATCCTGAAAGCGGAAAATGTCGCTGCAGTTCTGGCAAAGGGTGGTCCCTGTGACCGCCCGCTCGAACAGGAACCGCGTTTCCAGCCGGGTGATCATGTTAAAACCCGCAACTTCAGCCCGCAGACGCATACGCGGCTGCCGCGCTATGCCCGTGGTCGAACGGGTGTCGTGGAAGCCGTGCGTGATGGCTTCGTCTTTCCGGATACAAATGCCCATGGGGAAGGCGAGAACCCGCAATATGTCTACACCGTCGTATTCACCGCTTCCGAAATCTGGGGTGACGGCGCCGATCCGGCCCTGACGGTCAGCATTGATGCCTGGGAGAGCTATCTTGAGTTTGCGTGACCTGATCGCGCATTCACAGGGCCTGGGCGAAGGAATCGATGCGCCGGTCTTTGCCGAACCCTGGCAGGCAGAAGCCTTTGCCATGGTACTCGCCTTGCACAATCAAGGTCTGTTTGACTGGGATGAGTGGGCACAGGCGCTTTCCACCGAGCTGAAACGGCCCGGCGCACTGGATGATGGCAGTGATTATTATCATCATTGGGTCGCGGCGCTGGAATCTCTCGTTGCTGCAAAGAAGGTGACAAGTTCCGCTGATATTGATGATCTGGCTGCTTCATGGCAACGTGCGGCCCATGCAACCCCGCATGGTCAGCCGATCAGGCTGGAAAACGATCCGGAAAGGTTTTGAGATGCATGGAGCTTTGACGGTGCGCCGTGCAGCGATTGCATTGATGCTGCTGGCGATGGGATGTTTCTCCACGCCAATACGGGCACAGGATGGTTCCTGGCCCGCGACCACCGAACAGGATCTGCGCAAGCTTCTTACGGGCGCCACGATCACCGGTGAAGTCAAAGCGGTGCCACCGTTCAACTTTACCGAGTTTCTGGGCACGGACGGGAAGTCGCGCGGCAAGCTGATCGAATGCTGCAAGCCGGACAAGGTGCTGACCAACGGCATGGCCTATGCGGGTGAGTGGACGCTGGAGAATGATACGCTCTGCCTGCTCTATGAGGGTGAAGAGCAGAAGGTCTGCTGGCGTTTGCAGGTCAAGGGCGACGAATTCCGCATGACGGACACGGAAACCGGCTATTCCGGCGCGGGCAAAATCCGGCCCGGCAATCCGGATAATCTATAGTCTAATGCCGGTACGGACCATTTTCCTTGCCCTTTGAGGCCGAATCCTGTCAGTCAGGGCGATGCAATTATCACCACAACAGGATGAGGCGCTGGGCGCTGTTTCCAAATGGCTGAAAGACGGGCGCAGCCCGATTTTTCGGCTTTTCGGCTATGCCGGTACGGGCAAGACGACGCTTGCCCGCTATTTCGCCGAGCATATTGACGGCGACGTCCAGTTTGCCGCTTTCACCGGCAAGGCGGCGCAGGTTCTCCGCTCCAAGGGTGCGGCCAATGCACGGACATTGCATTCGCTGATCTATCGTCCGCGTGGCGAAGAGGCGGTCGAGGATGAAACGACGGGGAAGACCAGCATTGCGCCGACATTTTCGCTGAACCGGCAGAGCCCCGTTTCCAAGGCGAAGCTGATTGTCGTTGACGAATGCTCGATGGTGGACGAGCAGCTCGGCCGCGATCTCATGAGCTTCGGCACGCCTATTCTTGTGCTGGGCGATCCCGGCCAGCTGCCACCCATATCCGGCGGCGGATTCTTCACGGAACATGAACCGGATTTCCTGCTCAGCGAAATTCATCGGCAGGCGCGCGACAATCCCATTCTCCGACTTGCACTCGATGTGCGGGAGGGGCGTGAGTTCGGCTACGGCGATTTCGGCGCGGCCAAGGTCATTTCCAAGAACGACGTCACGCAGGAACTGGTGCTCGGTGCCGATCAGGTTCTGGTGGGCACCAACCGGACACGCCGCCGCTACAATCAGCGCCTGCGCGAACTCAAAGGGTTCAGCGCATCTTTTCCGCAAGCGGGCGACAAGCTTGTGTGCCTGCGCAATGATCCGGCCAAGGGGTTGCTGAACGGTTCCTTGTGGAAGGTCATGACCTCATCACGGGAGACCGTCAAACCCGGCATCAATCTGCTGGTGGCGCCGGAAGATGAGGAACCGGGCAGAGGCGTCGCCAAGATCAAGCTGCTCAAGGCGCAGTTTGAAGATCCAGAGGCGGAAATTCCGTGGCAGACCAAAAAACGCTACGACGATTTCGACTATGGCTACGCGCTGACGGCCCATAAGGCGCAGGGCTCGCAATGGAACGAAGTCGTGCTGTTCGACGAGAGCTTTGCTTTCCGCGACACGCGCGACCGCTGGCTTTATACGGCCATCACCCGTGCGGCGGAACGGTTGACGGTGGTGCGTTAAGGCTTGTCTGCCGGGGGAGCGGGTATGGATTTGCAGTGGATCGACCGCATTGAAGGCAGGCATCAGCAGGAGCTTCATACGCTCTACCAGAACGAATGGTGGACCAAGAACCGGCAGTTCGACGATGTGGTGCGCATGCTGGACCACTGCGATATTGTCATTGGTTGCTGTGCAGAAGGAAGGCTGGTCGGTTTTGCCCGCGTTCTGACTGACTATGTCTACAAGGCCATGATCTTCGATGTGATCGTCGATACGACGTTCCGCGGAACCGGACTGGGGCAAAAGATCATGGAGCGCATCAAGGGGCATGAGAAGCTGCAATCCATGGCAAGCTTCGAGCTTTACTGCCCGGATCGCCTTATCCCGTTCTATGAGAAAATGGGCTTTATGACGGGCACATCCTCTCTGCTGCGGCATCAACCCTGACTCTGATCCCGGAGTTGCGTTCGCTCGAAGAGCGTGTCTTTGTTCTGCCTGATGTGAACAGTCGGCCGGGAGAGAGATTTCGGTGAGCTTGGTGGCAGGCGAAACCTTTGCGAATGTCCCGTCAAGGGAAGCAAGCACGAGCGGCGTTGTCGTCTCTGCCGTGCTGCATCTTCTGCTTGTGCTTGCACTGATCGCCCTGGCGAGGCCATTTCGTTTCAATGCGCCCGTGGAAGAAACCATTGATCTTCAGATCGTACCGGCAGTGCCTCCGGAAACAAAACCCGCCGCTCAGCCTATTCTCCCACCTGCGTCAACGCCGCTTCCCGATGTCCTGCCGGCACCAAGACAGGAGGCCGCGCCTGATGCAACAGAGCAACCAGCCATGCACAAGGCGACGACCATGCTGTCGGCCGGTGTGCTGGCCGATCCGCGCAGCCGGCAGACACGCGAAGCCCTGCCGACGCTGGAACTTGGCACAAGGCTCGAACAGATCTGCAATCTGGAGGCCATGGCACAGGTGGCGAAATGGGACAAAAGCTTCAAGCCGGATCGGGTTATCGCCTATGCCATGGCCAATACGAAGGTTAAGTCCGGTGTCATAACCGCCACGGGCGCGGCCATGCGCAGCGGCGGAAACTGGTACAATCTTGCATTCAACTGCGCAATATCTCCGGAAACGCAGCAGGTTCAATCCTTTGAATTCACTGTGGGCAAGCCCATTCCGCGCGAGCAATGGGCCGGTCACGCGCTTGCCCCGGTCTATTGAGCAGATGGCGCACCCCGCATTCCCATAGACCAGAATCCGGCTTCCAGCCGGGTCGCCACACGAAACCGGCGATTGAGTGTCTTCCAGCGGCCGGATGTTTCAGGCGATGAGCCGAGACGGGCATGCACACTGCTTTCTATAAGCCGGCCGACCGCGTGGCAGGCGTCCTGATATTCCTTGCCGGCATAGGTATCGATCCATGGCTGGTAGGGATTGCCCGCTGACGCGGTGGCTGCGAGGCGGGTGCCGATTTCGCCATAGCCCATGACGCAGGGTGCAAGAGCAGCGATGAGATCAAGGAAGTCTCCTGACAATCCGGCATCGATGACATAACGGGTATAGGAGAGGTTTTCTGGCTCCTCCTCGGTGTCCAGCAGCATCGCGCGGGAAATTCCTGCTTTCGCGCATAGTTCCACATGCAGTGGCATTTCGTGGTTGACCAGTGCGTTGACAGTCGCCGAGGCCAGTTCCAGTTCCTCATGGCTTTCCGCCTTCAGGACGGCCATTCCCCAGGCCCGCGAGAAGTGGAAAAGAAAGATGTAGTCCTGCACCAGATAATGCAGAAAAATCTTCCGGGGCAGAGTTCCGTCGCCGAGTCCGCGCACGAAGGCGTGGTCCACGTAGGTCGACCAATCGGCGGCCGCGTGCGCGCGCCATTGGGCAAAGATGGGAGATGAAAAGTTGTTCGGTTCCATGAAACTGCACTCTTTGCGGGCAAGAAATTGCGGGGCGGGGGCCTGGCCGGTGACCATCTTGCGAGGAAGACCAGATTCCAATGTTTAATGTTCTTTTTCTGCTGTAAAGATCAGGACAACATTTCCTGCAGTGGATTCCAGCATGACAGCTTCTCTTTCGGTGAACCTCAACGCAATTGCCATGTTGCGCAATCGCCGTGACCTGCCGTGGCCCAGTGTGACCGGTCTCGGGCGCATCGCCCTGGCCGGCGGTGCGGGTGGATTGACCGTGCATCCGCGTCCGGACGAGCGGCACATCCGTTTCTCCGATCTGCCTGATATCCGCGCTTTGATCGACGACGAATTTCCGCAGGCCGAGTTCAACATCGAGGGATATCCGACGGCGGAATTCCTGCAACTCGTCATCAAGAACGAGCCCGAGCAGGTCACTCTGGTGCCCGATGATCCGGCACAGGTGACGTCGGATCATGGCTGGGATCTGGAGAAGCATGCTGATTTTCTGCGGCCAATCATCCAGCAGTTGAAACACCAGTCAGCCCGCGTGTCCCTGTTCATCGATGCCGATCCAAAAGCACCTGAACTGGCAAGGGCGCTCGGGGCCGATCGTGTCGAACTTTACACCGGGCCCTATGGCGGCGCGCATGACGATCCGCGCCGGGAGGCGCTGGAACTCGACAGGCTTGCGCAGACGGCCGAAGCCGCTGTGAAAGCCGGAATTGCGGTCAATGCCGGGCATGATCTGACGGTCGCCAATCTGCCTGCACTCGTCAAAAAAGTGCCGAATCTGGTGGAAGTTTCAATCGGTCACGGACTGACGGCCGACGCTTTGACGCATGGTATGGCGCGTGCTGTGGAAAGATTCATGAATGCGCTTCAGGCCTAGCGCCTTGATTCGCGTACAGGATTTGCGTTGCCATGCGTTTTTGCATAACGTGGGATGACAGCTATGTTAAAATGGCGATTGATATTGCGGTGCAACACGACTAACTCGTCCGCCCACGCTGTCAGAGCGAGGGAAAACCTGTATGAGTGACCAGCAAGTTGGCGACGAGAACTGTTTAAACGGTACCGCCGCCTATGAACCGGAACCGCATCACAAAGAAGCATTTCCGGTTCTTGTGCTTGGCGCCCTCGGCGTTGTCTATGGCGACATCGGGACAAGCCCGATCTACGCCTTTCGCGAAGCGCTTCATGCCGCATCGCTGGATGGATTCCTGAGCCGCACCGATGTGCTCGGCGTTGTCTCCATGATTTTCTGGGCACTGACCCTGATTGTTACGATCAAGTATGTTTTTTTCGTGCTGCGTGCCGACAATGACGGCGAAGGCGGCATTCTTTCGCTGATGGCGCTGGCACGATCCAGTTTCAAATCCCGTCCGCAGCTTATTCTCGGCCTTGGCATTGTCGGCGCGTCGCTGTTTTACGGCGATGCCGTCATTACGCCGGCCATTTCAGTGCTCTCGGCGGTTGAAGGTCTTGAGATCGTCACTCCGGCGCTGGAGCCATTCATCGTCCCCATTACGCTGGTCATCCTGCTGACCCTGTTTTCGGTCCAGCGCTTTGGTACCGCCCGCGTTGCAACGATTTTTGGCCCCATTACCCTGTTGTGGTTCCTTGCCATCGGTTTCTTCGGCGCCTGGCACCTGTTCGATGATCTGAGCGTCTTTGCCGCTGCAAATCCCTATTATGCCGTTGAGTACATCATCCAGAATCCGGGCACGGCGTTCCCGACCATCGGTACGGTGTTTCTTGCGGTGACCGGCGCGGAAGCGCTCTATGCGGATCTTGGTCATTTCGGCCGCAAGCCCATTGCGACGGCCTGGGTCTGGGTCGTGTTCCCGTGCCTTCTCCTGAACTATTTCGGACAGGGCGCCTTCATTCTGGCGCATGCGGAATCGGCCAAGAATCCATTCTTCGAAATGTTCCCGCATTGGGCGCTTCTGCCCATGGTGCTATTGGCCACAGCAGCGACCGTTATCGCCAGTCAGGCGGTTATTTCAGGAGCCTATTCGCTGTCGCGTCAGGCGGTACAGCTCAATATTCTGCCACGCCTCAACATCGAACATACGTCAGAAAAGCAATCTGGGCAGGTCTATCTCCCACGGGTCAATATGCTGCTTGGTCTCGTGGTGGTCCTTCTCGTGCTTGGCTTCGAACGCTCAACCAATCTCGCATCAGCGTATGGCATCGCGGTTACCGGCAATATGCTTGTGACAACCATCCTGCTCTTCATTGTCATGACACGCATCTGGAAATGGCGTTTGTGGGTTGCCGTCAGCCTGACTGCCTGCTTCCTGATTATCGATCTGACATTTGTCAGCGCGAATCTGATCAAGGTCGTGGATGGCGGTTGGGCTTCCCTGGTTGTCGCGTTCCTGATCATTTTGATCATGTTCACCTGGGTACGTGGCAGCCGCCAGCTGTTCGAAAAAACCCGCAAGGGCGAAGTACCGCTTGATCTCATCTCAAAGAAGATGGCGCAAAATCCGCCGCCGCTCGTCCCCGGAACTGCTGTGTTCCTGACGGGCGATCCCAAGAGTACCCCAACAGCCCTGATGCACAGCCTGAAACACTACAAGGTTCTGCATCAGAACAATGTGATCCTGACGGTCATCACAGCGCCGTCACCGCTGGTCAAGAAAAGCGAGCGGGTCAAGATCGAACCCATCAATGACCTCTTCATGCGGGTCACGCTGACCTTCGGCTACATGGAACGCCCGAATATTCCGCGCACGCTGGCGATCTGCCGCAAGCAGGGCTGGAAGTTCGACATCATGACAACCTCCTTCTTCCTGTCACGCCGCTCGCTCAAGGCATCGGCGCGCTCGGAAATGCCGCATTGGCAGGACCGCCTGTTCATTGCGCTGGCGCGTACGGCCAGCGACGCCACCGAATATTTCCAGATTCCGACCGGCCGTGTCGTCGAAATCGGAACACAGGTGAACATCTGAACCGCTAGACGCGATATCAGGTTGAAAGACCCGTATCGCGTCTGTATGCCCGTACCAGCAGAGGGACGGGCAGATTGAAAAAACAGCAGATTGCCATTGTTGGTGCGGGGCCCGCAGGGCTCGCCGCCGCGCTCTATCTTCATCGCGCCGGTCATGAGGTAAAACTGCTTGAACGGTTTGCCGCCCCGTCGCCTGTTGGGTCCGGGCTCATTCTTCAGCCAACGGGCTTGACGGTGCTTGACGATCTGGGGCTGTTCGATCGCATTGCATCCCTTGGCAGCCGCATCGACCGGCTCTATGGCGCCGATGCGCTGTCAGGACGCGCGGTGCTCGATGTCAGATATTCCGCGTTAAAGGGTGGGCGTTACGGTATTGCTGTGCATCGTGCTGCCCTGTTTGAGCTGCTGTATCAGGCGGTTCTGCAGGAGCGCATCGACATCGAGACCAATGTCAACGCGATTTCCATGCAGGCGGGCAATGGCCGGGCGTGGTTGATGACCGATACCGGACGCAGCATCGGTACGTTCGATCTGGTCATCGATGCGAGCGGATCACGCTCCAGGCTCAAGCGCTTTGCCATCCACCCCTGCGAGCCCGCGCCCTTGGCTTACGGAGCATTCTGGACATCGTTGAAATGGCACGGTCAGGGCTTTGACGAACGCTCGCTGTTGCAGCGTTACCGGAAAGCCGGCGTAATGATCGGTGTTCTGCCGATTGGCAGAACTGATCCTGCCGGTGATCCCATGGCAGCCTTTTTCTGGAGCACGAAGCCGGATGAGGCGGATGCCCTGCGTGCCGCGGGGATCGAGAGCTGGAAGGACCGGGTATTTTCGCTTTGGCCGGAATGCTCGGTCTATACCGATCAGATCGGCGGGTTCGATGATATGACGCTGGCGCGCTATGGGCACCACACGCTTGCCATGCCTGTTGGTCGCCGTCTCGCAGTCATCGGTGACGCAGCCCATTCCACGAGCCCGCAACTGGGGCAGGGCGCTAACATGGCGCTTCTAGATGCACGGGCGCTCGCCCATGCGCTGACCACGTCCATGGAGCTTGATGCGGCGCTGTCTGCCTACGCAGCCTCCCGCCGGGCGCATGTGCGCGGCTTTCAGGCCCTGTCGCGAGCGTTCACACCGTTCTATCAATCGGATTCAACGGTTCTGCCTTTCGCGCGGGACTGGGTGGTGCCGACAGTGGCGCGCGTTCCACCGGCACCGCAACTTCTGGCATCCATGGTATCGGGTACCCTGATCGACCCGTTCCGGCCAATAGGCTTGCGGGAAAAAGCCTGGATTTAGAAATCTTTTTCATCCCCACTTGCCAAACGATTTTCATCGCTTTAGAACCGAACCGTAACGTACGGTACGGCATTGGAACCGTACAGATTGATTGGAAAAAGCCTCGTGCAATCGGTAGCAGAACCCAGTGACAGCCCATTGACAGAGCGTCAGCGCGACGTTCTCGATGCGGCGCTTGGCTTGCTGGTTGAGGCGGGCGATACGCTGACAATGACGAGTGTGGCGCGCCGCGCCAGCTGCTCCAAGGAAACCCTCTACAAATGGTTTGGCGACAGGGACGGGCTGCTGACGGCGACTGTCCAGTGGCAGGCGTCAAAAGTACGCGGCGTCACTGTCAAACGCGACGGGCTCGACCTGATATCGCTGACATCAGGGCTCGAACGCTTTGCCTCAGATTGGCTGCGCGTTCTCTCCGGCAAGATCTCCGTGGCGCTCAATCGCATTGCCGTGAGCCATGCAGGCAGTGACAAGCGTGATCTTGGTGCCATCGTTCTGGAGAATGGCCCGTTTGCCATGGCGCGCCGCCTGATGCCGCTGCTCGAGGTCGGGCGCGAAGCCGGCCTGCTGGCGTTTGACGATACGGAAGAAGCATTTCGCACCTTTTTCGGACTGGTCGTCCGGGATGTGCAAATCCGGCTGCTGCTTGGCGACCGGTTCGAGTTGACTGAGGTGGCAATCGACGGCGAGGCCCGGCGCGCGACACAGCAGTTTTTCGCTCTTTATGGAGCTCATACCAACGGGGCCGGTTAAGGCCGCTGTACGCAACGCTTGAAGGGAAGAAACCAATGCGCGTATATTATGACCGCGATGCAGACATCAACCTGATCAAATCGAAGAAGGTTGCCATTATCGGATACGGTTCGCAGGGCCGCGCCCATGCGCTGAACCTGAAGGACTCCGGCGCCAAAGACGTACGCATTGCCCTGCGTCCGGGCTCGGCAACCGCCAAGAAGGCCGAAGCTGATGGCTTCCAGGTCGTCAGCGTTGCGGAAGCTGCAAAATGGGCCGACCTGATGATGATGGCGACCCCGGACGAACTGCAGGCCGACATCTACAAGGATCACATCGCCGACAACATCCGCGATGGTGCTGCGATTGCTTTCGCCCATGGTCTCAACGTGCATTTCGGCCTGATTGAGCCAAAGAAGACGGTTGACGTTGTCATGATCGCCCCGAAGGGCCCGGGCCACACCGTTCGCGGCGAATACCAGAAGGGCGGCGGCGTACCCTGCCTCATCGCCATCCATCAGGATGCATCGGGCAACGCGCATGATCTCGCGCTTTCCTATGCCTGCGGCGTCGGCGGCGGCCGTTCCGGTGTTATCGAAACCAACTTCCGCGAAGAGTGCGAAACCGATCTGTTCGGTGAGCAGGTTGTTCTGTGCGGCGGTCTGGTAGAACTGATCCGCGCCGGTTTCGAAACGCTGGTTGAAGGCGGCTATGCGCCCGAAATGGCCTATTTCGAATGCCTGCACGAAGTGAAGCTGATCGTCGACCTGATCTATGAAGGCGGTATCGCCAACATGAACTACTCGATCTCCAATACTGCCGAGTGGGGCGAATATGTCTCCGGTCCGCGTATCATCACGGCTGAAACAAAGGCCGAGATGAAGCGTATCCTGACCGACATCCAGACCGGGAAGTTCACGTCCGACTGGATGCAGGAATACAAGGCCGGCGCATCGCGCTTCAAGGCCATCCGCCGCAACAACGACAGGCACCAGATTGAAGAAGTTGGTGAAAAGCTGCGCGGCATGATGCCATGGATCGGCAGCAACAAGCTCGTCGACAAGGCAAAGAACTAAGGTTTCCGGACCTTTCGAAAACGGGGCCGGTAGAGCAATCTACCGGCCTTTTTTCATCGCAGCGTGCACGTACGGCGCGGGCCGCTCAGGGGTTGATAGGTGTTGTCGAAGGCGCGGTAGGATTGATAGCGATCCTGACAGATTTGCGACCGCGTGCGTGTCGGGGGCGAGATGATGGGCCGGCTGGTGCGGAAATCATTGCAGCGCGACGATCCCGTGCAATTGGGGCTGGCAAGATTGGCCGGGCTGTTGTTACCCAGAACCAGCGGCTGCCTTGGAACGACATCATTGCCGCGCGGTGCGGGGCGATACGGCTGCACCTGTGCCGACGCGACACCCGCACCAACGGTCAGGACAAGGCCGAGGGCGGCAAGGGCGGTGATCAGGGTCTTTTTCATCGTCATATCCATTTTGTTCCCCTCAATATAGGCATTCGCACAGCCTGCTGCTACCGCTTTGCGGAAATCCTTGCGGTAACGGTTTCGGCACTGGTTGTAGTGCGGCAATCAGGCTAGGCTCGCGTCAACGTCCTGCTTCGACCATTGGTTTCATAATTCAGGGTATTTGAATGTCTGTACGCATCGCCACGTTCAATGTCGAAAATCTGATGAACAGGTTCGATTTCTCAGGCTTCAAGAACAATCTGAACAAGGACCGGACGCTGCAGCTGTTCCAGATCAACGACGAGGAACAGTACCGTCAACTGGAACAGGCCCGGGCGATCGCTCATGCGGACGATACGCGGCAATTGACGGCACTGGCGATCGCCGAAACCCATGCGGATATTCTCTGCCTGCAGGAAGTCGATAATATCGGTGCACTGAATGCCTTCGAGTTCGGTTACCTGTTCAAGATGGTTGGGGAAGGCTACCGGCACAAATACATGCTGGAAGGCAATGACAGCCGCGGCATCGATGTCGCCGTGCTGATGCGCGACCAGACACGGCATGGCGAGCCTATCGAATTCATCGAAATGACCAGCCACGCGCATGTGACGTATAATGATTTCGGCCTCTACAATGCCGATCTGGCGGCGCTTGGCCTTGAGCCGCACGAGCGTATTTTCAAGCGGGACTGCCTGGAGATCGATGTCCGCATCGGCGGCCGGCCGCTGACCTTGTTCGTCAGTCACTTCAAATCCATGGGGCCTCCGCGCAACGGGCTTGACGGGCGCACGGCATCGATGCCGGTCCGTACGGCGGAAGCGCGGGCGGTGCGGCGGATCATCGAGGATCGGTTTGCCGATAGCGGCGGTTCGGCCAGCAAACATTGGGTCATCTGCGGTGATTTCAACGATTACCGCGAGCGCGTGATTATCGGCGGGGATTCGCTCGCCGGATACACGTTCAATCCGGTGCGTGAGCCAGCCAGCAGTGTGGATGTCTTGCTGGAGGGCGGGTTCTGCGAAAATCTGGTGGAGCGCCGCCCGGTGATGGATCGCTGGACACTGTACCACACGCGCGGCCCGGAGGAGCGCCATCTGTGCCAGCTGGACTATATCCTGGCGTCTCCGGCACTGGCCCGGACCAACGGCGATGCCGTCCCCGATATTATCCGGCGCGGCCAGCCATACCGCACGATTTTCCCGCCCGACCAGAAGGTTGAGATGTTTCCGCGTATCGGCTGGGACCGCCCCAAGGCAAGTGATCATTGTCCCGTCGCCGTCACCTTCAACGTTGTCTGACTCATGCTCGATGTTCCCGAAGAAACCGTCATTCCGATCACGCGGGCTGTTGTGCGCGTGGAAGAGGGGCCCCTCGCCTATGTCGTCGCGCATCGCGATGCCATCGCGGCGAACTGGATACAGGAAGTTTCCGCAAATCCCGCGCTCTTTGACGGTTCGTTCTTCATGGCCGAGCAGGCGGAGATCGACGATGGTATCTTTCATGCTGTTTATAAACGCACCACCTTTGCCACGATGATGCACTGGAAGCGCAATGCGAGCAGTAACAAACCGTGGCACATATTCGGCGTGGGCGTCATTGTCTCCAGCGACAACCAATTGATAGCCGGACAGATGGGTACAACGACGTCCGCTGCGGGACGCGTGTATTTCCCGGCGGGCTCGTTTGATGCAAACGATCTGGTGGGTGATCAGGTCGATTTTGATGGCAATGCATTGCGCGAAGTCGCGGAGGAAACCGGGCTCGATCTTGCCGAAGCCGGACGGCGCGATGCGACACCCTTTCTCGTAAAGGTTGGCCGCAGTATTGCTGTGTTCCGGCGTTATTATTTCCCCAGACCGGCCGATGAACTGCTCGCCGCCATTCGCGCCACGATAGCATCGCAGGCGGAACCGGAGCTGGACGGTGTTTGCGCAATTTCCGCAGCCGGCGAGATGGGCGAGGCAACGCCACGTACATTCAGCACGTTCGCCGATTGGCATTTTACACCCTAACCACACTGGAATGTCACCGTCACAAGGTTTAACTTGAACAGCTTCCTCCAGTCTCTACTTTCGCCACAGGTTTGACGAGGAGCTTCATGATGGGCGGCAGGCACTACCAGGTTTATGATGTTTTCACCGACACGGTCCTGACGGGCAATCCACTTGCTGTCGTTCACGATTCGGCAGATCTTGACGACGATGCCATGCAAAGGATCGCCCGGGAGTTCAATTTTTCCGAGACGGTTTTCGTTCTGCCCGCGCAAAACCCAGCCCATACGGCACGTATCCGGATTTTTACACCCGAATATGAAATGCCGTTTGCCGGGCACCCGACCGTGGGCTCCGCAGTCGCTCTGGCCCAGAAGCGATTCGCCGATGTTTCACAGGATCAGGAAGCACTGATCATTCTGGAAGAAAACGTCGGCCCCGTTCGCTGCGGCGTCAAATTGACCAAAGGCGGGGCATTTGCCGAGTTTGATCTGCCAAAGCTGCCGGAACCGATGCCCTATGACTACGACAAGATCGCGCTGGCGCGGGCATTGGGTCTGGAGCCGAAAGAAATCGGCTTTGAGAATCACGTTCCAATGATCTGGGATGCGGGCGTGCCTTATCTCCTGATCCCGGTTCACGGACTGGCGGCGGCGGGCCGCATTCGGATCGATCAGGCCGCCATGAAAAATGTGGCGCCGACAATCGGCCTGCGCCAGCTTCCTGCCTATGTTTATTGCCGTGAGACCAGCCTGCATGACAGCAATTTTCACGCGCGCATGTTTGTCAGCGATGACGGGACTTATGAGGACCCGGCCACGGGATCGGCCACCGCGGCATTTGCCGGTGCGATCCATTATTTCGATGCACCGCTTGACGGGTTGTTGCGGCTGTGGCTGGAGCAGGGGCAGGAAATGGGCCGTCCGTCGCGTCTGCGTCTGGAACTGGATATCGCCGACCAGAAGCTTGTGGGCGGGCGTATCGGCGGTTCGGCGGTCAAGACGGCTGAGGGACAGCTTTTCGTTTAAACGACTTATTGTTCAAAGCTGACATAAAGTTTTCAAGAAGGGCTGGACAGGCCGGATTTGCCCCGTTATAGAGCCCCCACCTTCGGTCGTCACAACGGCTGACGGGCACATAGCTCAGTTGGTAGAGCAGCTGACTCTTAATCAGCGGGTCGTAGGTTCGATCCCTACTGTGCCCACCAATTCTTTGAAAAAAGGGCCGTATGGCCCTTTTTTCTTGTACGCCAGTCAAACATCGATCTACCCAAGCCGCTAGAGGAGACTTTCCATGAGCATTCGTCGTATTGAAGTCGGTCCACGCATGAGCCAGGCCGTTATCCATGGCAACACGGTTTATCTCGCAGGTCAGGTAGGCACACCCGGCAAGAGCGTTACCGAGCAGACAAAGGATGTTCTGGCTTCGGTCGACCGTCTCCTGAAGGAAGCGGGCTCCGACAAGTCCAAGCTCCTGCAGGCCATTATCTGGATGGCTGACATGAAGGACTTTGCCGAAATGAATGCGGTTTGGGATGCCTGGGTCGATCCGGCCAACACACCTGCCCGCGCTACCGGCGAAGCCAAGCTCGCAACGCCTGACTATCTGGTTGAAATCATCATCACTGCTGCGATCTGATTCCCCGGGCAATTTTGCCCGGTACATCAGCATCTGCAGGAGTAACTGCTTCATCCTGTCATAAATCGAACGATTTGCGGGATGAAGTGAGGTGCAGGGCAGTAATTCTGCACCGGTGCACTGGATTTTTGGCGCGGGAATGAATAAAGTCCGCGCTTCTCGTGATTACCACTGTGGTAATTCATCAAACGCTTGTCTGATTGTGCCGCTTGAATGCGCAAGACGAGACAAGCATGGGTAAGGAAAACGATTGCAAGTTCTCGTCCGTGATAACAATGTTGAACAGGCCCTTCGGGTTCTGAAGAAGAAGATGCAGCGTGAAGGTCTCTTCCGCGAAATGAAGGCGCGCCAGGCTTTTGAAAAGCCATCCGAGCGTCGTGTCCGTGAAAAGGCTGAAGCCGTCAGCCGCGCCCGCAAGGCAGCGCGCAAGCAGGCACAGCGTGAAGGTCTGCTTCCTGGACCGAAGAAGAAGGAACGGGTTGCCCGTCCCGGCGCCCCTACCAGCGATTTCAGCAACAACCGATAATCAATGACCGGAGTTTCCGGTCCTTGTAAAACGCGACAGAACCCGCACAGCGTCGCTGGAGCGGGTTTCGTTTTATGAAGAATCCGCCATAAGTATCGTCTTCACATCGATATTACCCGGTTTCAAAAAAGTGCCTTCTTGTGCGCTGTGTCATGCGACGCCTATTCATGGTCAATAGTTTTCAAGCCCTATGGAGACCTTTCAATGGCACCCAAGCTCAACATCGTCCACGTCAGCACCCGTCCGGGCCGCGCCGGTTCACCGGTTTCGAAATGGTTCTATGAGTTCGTCAAACAGGACGGTCAGTTCGAGCCTGTTCTGATCGATCTGGCAGATCTCAACCTGCCAATTTTCGACGAGCCCAACCATCCACGTGCCAAGAAGTACGAGCACGCCCATACGAAAAAGTGGAGCGCGCTGATCGAAGCGGGCGATGCGATTGTGTTCGTGACGCCTGAATATGACTATTTTGCCCCACCATCCCTGACCAATGCGATCATCTATCTGTGGCAGGAGTGGAACTACAAGCCGGTCGGTTTTGTCAGCTATGGCGGCGTGTCCGGCGGCCTGCGCTCGGTCGAATCGATCAAGGGCCTCATCGCGGGTTTGCGGATGGTTCCCATTCCGGAAGGCGTTCCTGTCCCGGCGTACCAGCAGTTCATCAATGATGAAGGTGTGTTCCAGGCCAATGAACTGGTGACGACAGGGGCTAACACCATGATCGGCGAATTGCTTAAGTGGAGCAATGCGTTGAAGCCTTTGCGGGCTTCCTGACGTCATCGGTGGCGGCCCGCATTAACGAGGCGCCACGCATATGTTTTTTCCGATCCGCTTGACAAATGGCGGATCGGGCGTTCAATTCAAGACATTCACCAGGGGGGTCCCGACAAGGGGCTGAGATTCTGCTGGCTTTTGCAGCGCAGTGACCCGTTGAACCTGATCCAGTTCATACTGGCGTAGGGACGGTGCGAAAGTCATGCGAGTCAGCCTCGGCACAAAATCCGTATCCGGATTCGCAATCTCTTTTCATCCTTCCGGCACAGAACTGGGTTTCCACGCTTAACCGCCTAGGAGCCTGATGATGACCGTACATACCCCAACCGTTTCGGCAGGACCGCTGCCGGCCTCGATCAAAATATACAAACCGGGCCACATCCATCCGGATATCCGTGTTCCGTTGCGCCAGATATCCGTGCACCCGACAGCCGGCGAGCCGCCGGTAACGGTATACGATTCGTCCGGGCCCTATACGGACGCCAATGTTACCATCGATATCGCCAAGGGCTTGCCGCGCATCCGCGAAGGCTGGCTTGCCAATCATGCGGATCTGGCCGCCTATGACGGCCGCCACATCAAGCTTGAAGACAATGGCTTTGTCACTGGGGAACGGCTGACGCCGGAATTTCCGGTGCGCAACCGGCCATTGAAGGCAAAAGACGGGAAAGCCGTCACGCAGCTTGCCTATGCCCGCGCCGGCATCATCACGCCTGAGATGGAATATGTGGCGATCCGCGAGAATCTCGGCCGTGACGCGGCGCGCGCAAAACTTGAGCGGGACGGCAATTCTTTCGGCGCTTCGGTGCCGGATTACGTCACTCCGGAATTCGTCCGCGAGGAAATTGCCCGGGGCAGGGCGATCATTCCCGCCAATGTCAATCATCCCGAACTCGAGCCCATGATCATCGGCCGCAATTTTCTGGTCAAAATCAACGCCAATATCGGCAATTCAGCGGTGACCTCCTCCATGGCGGAGGAGGTGGAGAAGATGGTCTGGGCCATCCGCTGGGGTGGCGATACGGTGATGGACCTGTCGACCGGCCGCAATATCCACAATATCCGCGAATGGATCATCCGCAACGCCCCGGTGCCAATCGGTACGGTGCCGCTCTATCAGGCGCTGGAAAAGGTTGGCGGCATTGCCGAAGACCTGACATGGGAGGTCTATCGCGACACGCTGATCGAACAGGCCGAGCAGGGCGTCGATTACTTCACAATCCATGCGGGTGTTCGGTTGCACTACATCCCACTGACCATCAATCGTGTAACAGGCATTGTGTCGCGTGGCGGCTCGATCATGGCCAAGTGGTGTCTGCATCATCACCGGGAAAGTTTTCTCTACGAGCATTTCGACGAAATCTGCGACATCTGCCGTGCCTATGATGTCAGCTTCTCTCTGGGTGATGGCCTACGGCCCGGTTCGATCGCCGATGCCAATGATGCGGCGCAATTCGCCGAGCTGGAAACGCTGGGTGAACTCACACAGATTGCCTGGGCCAAGGACTGTCAGGTGATGATCGAGGGTCCCGGCCATGTGCCGATGCACAAGATCAAGGCGAACATGGACAAGCAGCTTGCCGTCTGCGGCGAAGCACCGTTCTACACATTGGGACCGCTCACCACGGATATCGCACCGGGCTATGACCACATCACGTCGGGCATCGGTGCGGCGATGATCGGTTGGTTCGGAACGGCCATGCTTTGCTATGTGACGCCGAAGGAGCACCTCGGACTGCCCAACCGTGATGACGTGAAGATCGGGGTGATCACCTACAAGATTGCGGCGCATGCGGCGGACCTTGCCAAGGGACATCCGGCTGCACAGGTGCGGGATGACGCCCTGTCACGGGCACGCTTCGAGTTCCGCTGGGAAGACCAGTTCAATCTGTCGCTTGATCCCGAAACGGCGCGGCTGTTCCATGACGAGACGCTGCCGAAAGAGGCACACAAGGTGGCGCATTTCTGCTCGATGTGCGGGCCGAAATTCTGTTCCATGCGAATTTCCCACGACATCCGTGCCGAAGCGCAGAAGGAAGGCATGTCTGCCATGGCTGAGAAATTCCGGCAGGGCGGCGATCTCTATATGCCGCTGAAATCGACAGCTGCGCCAACCCCTGTTGCGGGCGACGAGTTCTGATGCGTGTTCTTGTCAAAGGCGCGGGGGTGGCTGGGCTTGCCGCCGCGCATGAACTGATGGCGCGGGGCGCTGATGTGACCGTCTTCGACCCGCGCCGCAGCACATCCTCGACAGCCTCCTGGTATGCGGGCGGAATGCTTGCACCCTACTGCGAGCGTGAAAGTGCCGAGGAACGGGTGCTGGACCTCGGATTGAAGGCTGCCTCCTGGTGGGAGGCGGCCCTGCCGGGGAGCGTTGTTCGCAACGGTACTCTGGTGCTGGTGCCGGCGCGTGATGTCAGGGAGCTGGATCGCTTCGGTTCGCGCACGTCGGGTTTTGCCGATGTGAACGAACAGGAACTAAGCAATCTCGAACCTGACCTTGAAGGAAGATTCCGCAGGGGATTGTTTTTCAAGGATGAGGCCCATCTGGACCCGCGCCACGCTCTCACTGCTTTGACCGCCAAGCTGGCTGCATTGGGCGTTCAATTCGAGAGCGAGCGGGATGATGGCAATTTCGACAGAATTGTCGATTGCACCGGTTATTCCCCAACCAGACCGGGCCTGCGTGGGGTGCGCGGTGAAATGCTGATCCTGCAGACCCGCGATATCTCGCTGGCGCGGCCTGTCCGGCTGATCCATCCGCGCTTTCCCGTCTATATCGTGCCGCGCGCGGATCATATCTTCATGGTGGGCGCGACGATGATCGAGAGCGATGCGACAGGGCCGATCACCACGCGCTCCATGATGGAATTGCTCAATGCCGCCTACAGCTTGCATCCGGCTTTTGGCGAGGCGGCGATCATCGAGACGGGTGTCGGCGTGCGCCCGGCCTATGCGGATAATTTTCCGCGTGTGGGGCGGCACGGCAAGGTAATCAGCATCAACGGGTTGTACCGGCACGGATTTTTGCTCGCGCCCGCCATGGCCATACAGGCGGCAGCAATGGTTTTTGACTACGAGAAGGCAACTTGATCATGAAACTTATCGTCAATGGAGAACCGCACGAGGTTGCTTCGAAGACGTTGAGCGATTTGCTCGGCGAACTGGAATATGAGGGCGACTGGCTGGCGACAGCGCTCAACGGCGAACTGGTGCGGGCGTCAGCGCGTGCGACGTTCACGCTGAACGAAGGTGACAGGGTGGAAATCCTCACACCCCGGCAGGGGGGCTGAGCCATGCTGACATTGTATGGCACCGAATTGTCCTCGCGGCTTCTGCTCGGTACAGCGCAATATCCGTCTCCGGCGATCCTGATGGACGCCGTAAAAGCATCGGAAACCAAAATCGTCACGGTGTCCCTACGGCGGGAAATGGCTGGTGGGAAATCCGGCGACAAGTTCTGGTCACTGATCCAGTCGCTTGGCGTGCACGTTCTGCCGAATACGGCCGGCTGCCACACGGTCAAGGAAGCTGTGCTGACCGCGCAGATGGCACGGGATATTTTTGCCACCGACTGGATCAAGCTCGAAGTCATCGGCAATCACGATACGCTGCAGCCGGATGTGTTTGCGCTGGTTGACGCGGCGCGCATCCTTACCACTGACGGCTTCAAAGTGTTTCCATATATGACGGATGATCTGGTCGTGGCGGAACGCCTGCTGGAAGCCGGGTGCGAGGTGCTGATGCCGTGGTGCGCTCCGATTGGATCAGCCTTGGGCCCGCTCAATCTCCACGCCCTACGCGCTTTGCGCGGCCATTTCCCTGACGTGCCAATGATCGTCGATGCAGGCCTGGGTAGACCCTCCCATGCGGCAACAGTGATGGAACTCGGGTTTGACGCAATTTTGCTCAACACCGCGGTTGCCAAGGCGGCCGATCCGGTTGCCATGGCCGCGGCCTTTGCCAAGGCTGTGGATGCCGGGCATATGGCCTGCCATGCGGGTATGCTGGAGCCGCGCGACGTGGCGGTCCCGTCAACGCCGGTGATCGGAAAGGCCGTCTTTAGCTGATCAGCGCGGTTTGGTGGCGATGACGTGGAGCCATTGCGTCGGCTCATTGTCATAGCCGCCGCCCATCCGCGCTGCTATGTCGATATCGTGCCAGCGTTCTTCCCTGTAGGTTTCACGCAGCCATTCGGGTGAGGGGTAGTTGAAATAGCGGCCGAACCGGTCCCGGCCCTCGGCAGTTCCCGCCTTGAAACTCGCAAAGAACCGTCCGCCAGGTCTGAGGGCGCGGTGAACGCGGCTGATAATATCGGGCAGGGCGGTCCGGGGCACGTGCAGCAGGCAGGCGCTGGCCCACACGCCATCATAGGCATTCTCGTCCGCAATGTCCTGAAACTGCAGCACATTGACCGGAATACCCAGGCGCTTCTGTGCCTCGGCGGCAATTTCCGGTGAACCATCTGTCGGCACCACATCGAAGCCATGGGCAAGCATGTGGGTCGTGTCATCGCCGCCACCGCAGCCGAGTTCCAGTATTCGGGAGCCGGGAGACAGCAGGGCGAGATAGGCATCCAGATGGTCAAACGAGCGCGCCTGCGACCGGTTGGCATAACGCACCGCTTCATCAGCATAAAATGCCAGTGTTTCCGGATCATTGGCGGTCATGGTGTTCCTCGATGCAGGTGGTGGGCTGCATATTGCGTGGTTCGTGGTTCGACAAGCTCACCATGAGGGAGAGTGGTGCTGTAAGGCTACTCGGAAACATTGCGGCATGAGTAAATTTGCAGAATCAGCAATCTTGCAGAATTAGTTCCCTGCAATCCTCCATCTCCCTCATGGTGAGCTTGTCGAACCACACACCTAACGCCATGCAATCAGCGAATCCCACTTCAAAGATCTAACTGTCGAGCGCCGCTGTCAGCTTACCACCGCCGCCATAGGCAAGGCAGTCGGCAATGGTGGTCTTGTCAAGCACCCCGCGGGTGACGTTGGCGACCTCGCTGAAGACATGGCGGATTTCGCAATTGTCTTCGCTGTCACAATCTTCGCAACGCCGATAAGCAATCTTGCTGAGACAAGGCAGAGGTGCGATCGGCCCGTCGATCAGTCTGAGGACCTCACCAAAGGTAATGTCTTCCGCCTGCTTGAGCAGCAGATAGCCACCCATCTTGCCGCGACGGCTCATGACAATGCCCTGATGTTTCAGATCAAGAAGTATCTGTTCCAGGAACTTCTTTGGAATATTCTGCTCTTCCGCGATATCCGAAATGAAAAGGGCCTTTTCGGCATCGGCTCTAGCAAGAACGACAAGCGCCCGAAGAGCATATTTGGCTTTCTGCGAAATCATGATTGTTGCCTGACCACCCTATGAGATGCAGTCATAGTCCCTCGCTCGACATTTTCTAGTGCTAAATTGTTAAAAAATTGAGTTTTTTCATGGCGGACAAATGTCTTAAAAATGGCTGTTAAGACTCTGAAAAATAATAACTCATTAAGAATTGAGCGCTTGAAAAGTTGCGAAAGCGTTAAAATCGATACACGATTAAACAGGTAGTGATTGTTGACAAATTTTTTCAACCGGTCATCATTGAGTATCGGTTGACCCTAGAGGCAACTGCACTCTGCAACCCAATTGTTCCTTGGAGGTCGCAATGTACAGTGAAGTATCAGGCATCTTTAATCGGGCAGAACGTCTGTGGCGCGAGGTATTTACCTCAGAAACGCTGGATATCGATACACGCGATTCCAAGAAGCGGGACAGCGACGAAGCTTCCGCCAAACGCCACCGCAACTGGACGGAGGAAGATTTCCTCTGGTGCTGGCAGCATCGCGGCTTCTGGTAAGAACCACTTTCCCATCAAAATGCTGCCTCGTGCTCCGGCGGGGTAGAAACGGATTGCAGAATCGCCCCGCAGTATTCAGGGCGATTATTCCATTTCAGATATTTATTGGAATAAAGTTTTAATTGGCTGACAATTGTTGGAATTCCAATTCTTTCGCTCCCGGAAATTTGACGGCATTCTCAGAAAAAATATCCGTTCTCCTATGAAATCGTTGGGTCGGATGGGGCTGGGTCAATAAGGGCGGCACGAAGCGTGCCGGCTGCTTGGGAGAATGCAATGAAAAGATTGTTCGTCTATGCCACAGTTGCACTGGCGCTGGGTCTCGGACCGGTGAAAGCTGCAGAGCCGACTGAAATCCTCAATGTTTCCTATGATATTTCGCGGGAGCTTTACGAGCAGATCAACAAAGCCTTCACCGCAGCTTACAAGAAAGAGGCGGGCAAGGACATAACGGTCAGCCAATCGCATGCGGGATCATCGAAGCAGGCACGGTCCATTCTGGAAGGGCTCGAAGCCGACGTTGTGACCTTCAATCAGGTCACCGACGTACAGGTTCTGCATGACAAGGGAAACTTCATTCCCGCCAACTGGCAGTCGCGCCTGCCGAACAATTCGTCGCCGTATTATTCCCTGCCGGCATTTCTGGTTCGCGCCGGAAATCCGAAGCACATCAAGAACTGGGATGATCTGGTTCGCGACGATGTGAAGGTGATTTTTCCCAATCCGAAGACATCCGGCAATGCGCGCTACACCTATCTGGCGGCCTATGCCTATGCGCTTGAAGCGTTCAACAAGGATGAGGCCAAGGCGCAGGAATTCACCAAGAAGCTGTTTGCCAACGTACCCGTCTTCGATACGGGCGGCCGTGCCGCAACCACGACTTTTGCCGAACGCGGCATCGGCGATGTGCTGATCACGTTCGAAGCTGAAGTTCTGGGGACACGCAAGCAGCTGGGCGAAGACAAGTACGAGGCGGTGGTACCGCCGGTCAGCCTGCTCGCGGAGTTTCCAGTCACCGTTGTCGACAAGGTGGTCGACAAGCGCGGATCGCGGGCAATTGCCGAGAGCTATCTGAAGTTCCTCTACACGCCGGAAGGGCAGGACATTCTCGCCCAGAACTTCAATCGCGTGCACGACGAAACCGTCAAAGCCAAATATGCCGCACAGTTTCCCGAGACGCGCCTGCTGACCGTGGAAGATGTATTCGGCGGCTGGGACAAGCTGTCGAAGGAACATTTTAGCGAAGGCGGTATCCTAGACAAGGTTTTCACCAAGCGCTGATCAACGGCTGATCGCCCCGAAGGCGGCATGGCATTGGCTATGCCGCCGCATTCTTTACAACCCCTGCTTGCTTTCGTGTGGGCACGTATTAGAACCCGAGCATGTCGTTGTTTTCAAAATCCAGCCAGCGCGGAATATTGCCGGGGTTCAGCCTGACCCTTGGCGTGACGTTGCTGTATTTCACGATCATCGTGGCTTTGCCCCTGCTGGCGATGCTGTACAAATCGGTGAATCTCGGCTGGACGGATTTCTGGACCATCATCTCTTCCGAGCGAGCCGTCGCGACCTACAAGATAACCATCGGCGCCGCGCTGCTGGCAACTTTGTTCAATGCGCTGTTCGGCTTGCTGCTCGCTTGGGTACTGGTGCGTTATGAGTTCCCCGGGCGGCGGCTGCTGGATGCGGTGGTCGATCTGCCCTTTGCCCTGCCGACTGCGGTGGCAGGTCTTGCGTTGGTTACCGTCTTTTCCGTTAATGGCTGGTTTGGCCGGTATCTGGAGCCATTGGGGGTGAAGATTGCCTATGCGCCGCTCGGTATCGCCATTGCCATGATGTTCACCAGCATTCCCTTCGTGGTCCGTACCGTGCAGCCGGTGCTCGAAGATGTGGCGCTTGATGTCGAGGAAGCGGCGCGCTCGCTTGGGGCGACGAACTGGCAGATTTTTGCGAGGGTGATTTGGCCAGCGATTTTCCCGGCATTCATTGCCGGTTGCAGCCTGTCCTTTGCCCGCAGTCTGGGAGAATTCGGCGCCATTGTCTTCATCTCCGGCAATCTGCCATTCCAAACCGAGGTCATGTCCCTGCTCGTCTTCATCCGGCTCGATGAATATGACTATCCGGCAGCAGCGGCGATCGCCACGGTGATGCTGGTCCTTGCCTTCCTCATGCTTTTCGTCACCAACTCCATTCAAGCCTGGCAGCTCCGTTATGCAGACCGCAACTGATCTCGCCACCGCCGCGAAGATGCAGTCCTCCCGACGGCATGGTCAGCGCCCGGGGCGCTGGTCGCATTGGCTGCTGATCCTTGCCGCCATGGCTCTGTCTGCGCTGTTCATCGGCGTGCCGATCGCGGTGATCTTTACCTATGCATTGCGCGAGGGTGTGGCGGTCTACTTCTCGCAGATCGCCCAGCCGGCCACGCTGCATGCGATCTGGCTGACCGTGCTGACGGCAATCGTCGTGGTGCCAATCAACATGATCTTCGGTATCTGCGTGGCATGGCTCGTGACGCGGTTCCGCTTTCCGGGGCGGGGATTGCTGATCACCTTCATCGAGATTCCGTTCTCAGTCTCGCCGATTGTCGCGGGTGTGACCTACCTCTTTCTTTATGGCAGTCAGGGCCTGTTGGGTCCGCTGCTGGAAACCTATGACATCAAGATCATGTTCACGGTGCCGGCGATCTTTCTTGTCAGCCTGTTTGTGACCAGCCCGTTCGTGGCGCGGGAACTCATTCCGCTCATGCAGGCGCAGGGGAGTGAGGACGAGGAAGCGGCCATCACCCTTGGGGCGTCAGGACTGCAAACTTTCTTCTATGTGACACTGCCGAATATCCGCTGGGCGCTGCTTTATGGCGCCGTGCTGTGCAATGCGCGCGTCATGGGTGAATTCGGCGCGGTATCGGTTGTCTCAGGCGCCATTCGCGGCCAGACCAACACGCTGCCGTTGCAGATCGAATTGCTGTTCAACGACTACAATGTGACCGGGGCCTTTGCTGCTGCATCGACTCTGGCTCTGATTGCGGTGGTCACCCTCGTGCTGAAGTACTTCCTCGAACGCAAACAGGCAGGTTAGATCCTACCCGTCGCTTCATGCGGCGCGTCTGGTGCGAAAAGGTTCGTTCTGCCGCCGCATCGAGTCCGCCAGAATGTATCCTTCCGGCCATGTGCCAAAACCGCTGGCGACATTGATGTGCCCGGCATGGCGCATATCAACAAATCCCGAACCCCAGGTTTCCGCGAGTGCCCGCGCCTTGTTGATTGACATGTAGGGGTCGTCCCTGCTGGCGGCGACGATCGAGGGAAAACTGAAGTCGTGGCGCGGCAAGGGGGCAAAGCTGCGGAATTTGGGGTCCTGCACGGCCATGCGCTCGGCATCGGCTGGCGCCACCAGAACCGCGCCGGCCACATGGGCGGCGGAAGGGCGGCTTGCCAGATGTGCGACGAGAACACAACCAAGGCTATGGGCAACAAGAATGGCGCCGGGTGTTTCCGAGATCGCAGCTTCAAGCACGTGCAGCCACTGTGAGAGAACAGGGTTCTCCCAGTCCTCCTGTTCGACAAGGCGGGCAGCATCGTCATCGGCAAGCCACTGCTGCTGCCAATGGCCTTTTTCAGAGCCGCGATATCCCGGAATAATCAATGTTGTCATCAGGCACTCATCCTTCCAGTTTCGGGAGGAAATGTTGAAGTCAGAGCCTGAAAATAGGTGCGGGCCTCCATTTGTTGAAGGAATGGGGGTCTAAAAGGTGCTGGGAATGGAAAAAAATTCCAATGCCAAAATCCGAAATCGCGAAATTGCTCTAGCTCTCGGGGTCTTTTTTGTACCAGCGCAGCAGCAATTGCGAGCGTTCGAAGAACAGGACAACAAGCAGCGACAGGGCGAACGGGATCAGCAGGTAGAACAGGCGGAAAATGATGAGCGCCGCCAGTACATCGGCCTGATTCATATCGGGCAGGCCGGTGAGGAAAACCAGTTCCAGTACGCCAAGGCCACCGGGCGCATGGGAAATCAGTGCCGCAGAAAATGAGATGAGAAAGATTCCGAGAATGATCAGGAAGCCGGGATTACCCGCTTCCGGCAGGGTGAAGTAGATGATGGCTGCAGCACCGATCAGTTCCACCGGTCCGACAATCAGCTGCTGGGCAACAACGGACAGTCTCGGATATTCCAAGGTGAATTTGCGGATGCGCAGCGGGCGCAATTGCAGCCAGCTGCCGAAGACGTAGAGCAGGACCAGCGCGAGAGCGCCGAAGCCGAGGAGGTAACTGACATAGAGCGGCGTTTCCTCGTTGAAGCGCTGCAGGATATGCGGTTCGAGCAGGAGGACAACGGCGCTCAGGGTTATCGTGCCAAGCATGAAGGTGAAGGAACAGAAGGCAATGAGAAGTGCGATCTCGGGTGCGCTCATGCCCTGTGAGGAATAGGCGCGATAGCGCACCACGGCACCCGATATCACCGATGCACCGATATTGTGCGATAGAGCGTAGGTGGTGAACGAGCAGAGTGTGATGAACAGCCAGGAAATCTTGCGGCGCAGGTGCAACAGGGCGATGCGGTCGTACCCCGCAAGTGCCGCATAGGCGACCAGCGAACCGAGTGCCGCCAAAACCCACCGATGGGCCGGAATGGCATAAAGGCTGTGGATTACGTCATCCAGCGAAATGCTGCGCAACTCCCGATAGAGGAGCCATGCGGAAATACCGACTGCAGCCAGTCCGACAACTGGCCATACATAATCCTTTAACTTCATACCTATCCCTGTCTCGTCATTCTCACTCGGCCTGCGCAGTCCCACCAAACGCACGCCACGAACCCCATTTCTTGTTGTTATGCCGGTAACGGTTCCTCCGGCTTAGGTTTGTCCAGATCGAGAATATGCGCGACTATACCACGGGCGATCTCCCGTTCGCCCATGATGACCGCATCGGCACCGAGATCCTGCAAATGCTGAACCTCCGCATCGGAGTGCGCCCGTGCGAGGATGCTGATCGCCGGGTTGGCCGCCCGTGCCTTGACGACAATCTGCCCCGCTTCAAAGGCATTCGGAATGGCAATGATAAGCTGCCGTGCCTCCGCAAGGTTGGCGGCTGCCAGAACATCGCCATTCGCTGCATTGCCGACGATGGTTTCAACATCATCATCCCGCAGTTTTGCAACAGTCTTGTCTGCATCTTCAATTACGAGGAACGGCTTGCCGACCTCTTTCAGCGCATCGCCCACCAGACTGCCGACACGGCCATAGCCGATGAGGACCGCATGGTCCGTCAGAGTCGTCTGATGCAGCTCTTCCACATCAGGCTCTTCAACAACGGCGATTTCCGGACCTGTCTCGGCCGTGGAGGCATAGCGCTTTTCCAGCCAGGGTTTGAGATATCCCACGCCTGCAAACACAACCGGATTGAGCAGGATTGACAGAATGGCACCGCCGAGAATGAGATCGCGTCCTTCCTCGGGCAACATGCCGAGCCCGACACCGAGCTCCGCAAGGATGAACGAGAATTCGCCGATCTGCGCCAGACTGGCCGAAATGATCAGGGCCGTTCCCGTGGGATAGCCGAACGCCAGAACAATGAAGAATGCTGCCAGCGATTTACCGACCACGATGATCGCCAGCGTCGCCAGCAGAGGCAGCGGATCATTGATGATGGTCATCGGGTCGAACAGCATGCCGACGGAAACAAAGAACAGAACGGCGAAAGCATCGCGCAGTGGCAGGGATTCTTCGGCTGCACGATGGCTGAGTTCGGATTCGCTCATGATCATGCCGGCAAAGAAGGCGCCAAGTGCCAGCGATACGCCGAACAGTTTCGACGCACCGAAGGCCACGCCAAGGGCAATGGCGAGCACGGCAAGCCGGAAAAGTTCGCGTGATCCGGTATGCGCGATGGCATGCAGGGTCCACGGAATGACGCGGCGGCCGACAATGAGCATGACGGCGACGAAGGCAGCGACCTTGCCGAGCGTGAGAGCAATGATCCCGCCAATGCCGAGATTGAAATAGGTGGCAATGGGGTCACTCGCCACATGGGCCGCGGCCTCGGTCACCGGGTTCTTGCCGTTGAGGGCACCGGCAATGGCTGGCAGCAGCACCAGTGCCAGAACCATGGCCAGGTCTTCGACGATCAGCCAGCCGACGGCGATGCGGCCACGCTCGGTCTCGATCAGGCGGCGTTCCTGCATTGCGCGGAGCAGCACAACGGTACTGGCGACGGACAGGGCAAGGCCAAAAACGAAACCGGCCTGCATGTTCCATCCGAGTATCCAGGCAAGACCGGCGCCAAGCAATGTTGCAACGACGATCTGTACGATCGCACCGGGAATGGCGATTGCCCGGACGGAGAGCAGGTCTTTCAGCGAGAAATGCAGCCCGACGCCGAACATCAGCAGGATAACGCCGATCTCGGCAAGTTCCGCGGCGAGTTCCTGATCGGCGACAAAACCGGGGGTGTGGGAGCCGGCGAGAACGCCGGCGATGAGGTATCCGACAAGGGGAGGAACGCGCAAACGGTTGGCAATCGCACCGAATATGAAGGCCAGAACGAGGCCCACTACGATTGTCGCAATCAGCGGCGTTTCATGAGGCATATGTCGGTGTCTCCCCCTGGGTCGTGATGAAAAATAATCATGTCAACTGCGAACAGCTAATGACTGCTTCAGTATTGCGTACGCATGATGTCTTGCAAACAACTTTTGTCATTCTGCGGCGTAGGAAATGCAATTTTTTTCATACGCCGCAGATATTTAGCCTGAAGAGCTCAGATCAGAGACCGATCAGCTCTTCACAGCCGGTGTCTCGCTCGAACCGATGCGGTGCGTGTGGTTCTTTTCCCACCAGGTTCCCAGCAGCAGAAGGATCGGTGCTGCAATGAAGATCGAGGAACTGGTGGCGATCACGACACCGAACAGCATGGGAAGTGCAAAGTTTTCCACGGCCTTGCCACCCCAGATTGCCATGGGGAGCATGGCAAGGAAGATGGTGACGGAGGTGTAGATACAACGTGCCAAGGTCTGATTGATACTCATATCAATGATCTCGCGCAGCGGCATCTTCTTGTGAATGCGCAAGTTCTCGCGCATGCGGTCATAGACCACCACCTTGTCGTTGACGGAGTAACCGATCATCGTCAGCAGCGCCGCAATGGCGGTGAGGTTGAAGTCGAGCCCCATGAGGGCGAAGAAGCCAACAGTCTTGGTCGTATCGAGGATCAGCGTGGCAATTGCACCGAGGGCAAAGTGCCACTCGAACCGCCACCAGATATAGAGCAGCATGGCGATACTGGCGAGGATAACCGCCAGAACGCCTGACCGTGCCAGTTCCTGACTGACCTTTGGTCCGACGACTTCCGAGCTTTCGATCTTCACACCGGCATCGAGCTTTTCAACCGCTGCCTTGACCTTGGTCACGGCAACCGTCTGGGCTTCTTCGCCTCCATCCTGACGCTGGACACGAATCAGAACCTGATTGTCGCCACCAGCTTGCTGCAGCACGACTTCACCGAGCCCGAGTTCTTCGAGCGAGCTGCGCATGGTTGCAAGATCGGCAGGCTTGGATGTGGTGATCGCAACCTGAATACCGCCCTTGAAGTCGATGCCGTAGTTGAGGCCCGGATGGATGAACAGGATAATCGAGGCAATCGACAGGAAGATCGAAACGCCGATACCGAAGAAACGCGCGTTCATGAAGGAGATCTTTGTCGTCTCCGGAACGAGCTTGACCACGTGTTCGATGTGGATGGTCTTCATCTTGCGGCGACGAACGATGGCCGTCATGACGATACGCACCACCGTAACGGCGGTGAACATCGAAATGAGCGTGCCGATGACCATGGTGACCGCGAAACCGCGGATTGGGCCGGTGCCGAAGAGGAACAGCAGCAGCGTGGAAATCAGGTGCGTTACGTTCGCGTCGACGATGGTCGCGTAAGCGTGCTTGAAACCGCGGTCGACCGCGGCCATGGCGCCAATGCCCTTGCGGGCTTCTTCCCGGATACGTTCATTGATGAGAATGTTCGCATCCACCGCAAAACCGATACCAAGGATAATAGCGGCAATGCCGGGCAGGGTGAGGGTGGCGCCGATAAGGCTGAGGACGCCGAATGTCAGGATGACGTTGAGAGCCAGAGCCAGATTGGCGATGAAACCCCAGGTGCCATACAGAACAAAGATGAAGCCGACGACGAGCGCGAAGCCGACAAGACCGGTCAGAATACCCATCTTGATGACGTCGCCGCCAAGATCAGGACCGACAGTGCGTTCTTCGATAACCGTCAGCGGAGCGGGCAGGGCACCGGCACGCAGCAGGGCCGCCGTTGTTACCGTATCCTGCACCGTGAAGTTACCGGTGATCTGGCCGGAGCCGCCGGTGATCGGCACCTGAATGACCGGAGCGGTCAAGACCTTGCCGTCGAGAACGATGGCGAAGGGGCGACCGACGTTCTGGCTGGTGATATCGGCAAACTGACGGGCACCGACATTGTCAAAACGGAACGAAATGATCGGCTGGTTGGTCTGCGGATCGAAGGCCGCGCGGGCGTCGGTGAGACGTTCACCGCTCAAGGCAACACGGTCCTCGACGGGATAGGTCTCACCGGGATTTTTTGCATCCGGCAGGATGGAAACGCCGGGAGGCGGCGTGTCACCGAAATTGCGATCGGCGACCATGTGGAATGTCATCTTGGCCGTGCTGCCGAGCAGTGCGCGCAACTGGGATGGATCCTGCAGACCCGGAAGCTGGACGACGATACGATCCGAACCGACACGCTGGATGGACGGTTCGGCCACGCCGACCTGATCGACGCGCCGCCGGACGATTTCAAGACTCTGCTGCAGGGCGTTATCGAGCCTGTCCTTCATGCCCGCATCCGTCAGGGTAAGGCGGATCGTGTTGTCGGCCGAAGTGATGTCGATATCGCTGACCGGAGCAGCAAAGCCGACCTGCGCGACCTGCGCTGTCAGTTCCTTCAAAACGGTCACCGCACGGTCACGCTGGGCCTGATCGGCAATCGTGACGATCACGGAATCACCGGCAATACGGACCGACTGTGCCTGAATGCGTTCAGTGCGCAACTTGTTGCGCGCATCATCCAGCATGGCGCGGATGCGGTCTTTTTTGAGCGCTGCTGCGTCTACTTCGAGAACGAGATAGGAACCGCCACGAAGATCGAGACCAAGCGAGATCTGCTTCTTGGGCAGCCAGTTTGGCAAGGCATCAAGCTGTGCTTTGGTGAAAATATTGGGGAGTGCGAGGATAATGCCCGCAATAATGATGAAAATATAGGTTCCCAGAACCCATTTCGAAGTGCGCATATCAGTGTTCCGTTATGAATTGCGGCGCTGCTGCCGAGAGATGATCACATCTGGTCCAGGCGGCTGCCGATTGTGTTGCGTTGAGACCGTTGCCAGGCAACGGACTGCCTCAGGCAAGCGTGGCGGGTGGTGCCCGGGCGCTGAAAACGCCGATTCGGTCGAGCGCGAGGCTCGATCCGGGTTCAGAAGATGAGGTCAGCGTTCCGCCAACCAGAAACAGGGCCTTGCCATCCGGCAAAATGCCGTCGTGCGAGCTCGCATCCGCGCGCAGACCGCCCTTCATTTTCAGATGCAGGGCTTCCAGCGCGGCAATGCGCATGGAATTCTGCACGGGCGTGGAGCGATTGTCATTTTCGTGCGCGACACGAGCATCATCGCGAACTGGTGCGCTGGCACGATTGTTGCGCAAATCCGCTTCCGGAGCGGCGATATAAACGGCGCCCAAAGTGGCAATAAGCCAGAATATAGAAATCAGCAGCGGAGCGGACCCACGCCTTTCTGATTTGCCATTTCTGTTCAAGCCCATATGCGTTTCCAACAGTTCTCTGTCGCGGTCTGTCAGACCCCGTTGCGACTCTATTTATGAAGTCCGGCAAGCTGAGTCACTTAAAATCGTCGTGTGACTGGCCTCGTGGACAAAAAAACCGTCCTTTTTGTGAAGCGCTGGGCCTTTCAACACGCCCTGTGCAGGAATCGGGTGGCAGTTGTGGTGGAATTGCGCTCGATTGCTCGGAACTTTTGATGATCGAGGAAGCTGCAATGCCCGAACTGAACTCAGTAGACTGGACCGCTGCGGAAACGGAGATGGATGCCTGCGGCTGCACGATCCTGCGCAATGTTCTGTCGCAGTCGGAATGTGAGACACTGGCTGGCAGCTATCCGGATGATACGATTTTTCGCAAGCGCATCGTCATGGCACGGCATGGCTTCGGGCAGGGCGAGTACAAATACTTCTCCTATCCGCTACCGGAAGTAGTCCATGGGTTGCGTGAAGCGCTATACCCGCCGCTGGCCGGCATAGCCAACCGCTGGAACGAGCAGATGGGCATCGACATCCGTTATCCGGATGCACACCAAGCATTCATCGAGCGTTGCCATGCCGCCGGACAGGACCGGCCAACGCCGCTGCTGCTGGAATATGGCGCGGGGGACTACAACTGCCTGCATCAGGATATTTACGGCGTTCACGTGTTCCCGTTGCAGGTGGCGTTTCTGCTGAAAGAGCCCGGAACGGATTTCACCGGCGGCGAATTTGTCCTGACCGAACAGCGTCCGCGCATGCAATCCCGAGCGGAAGTCGTGCCGCTTCGGCAGGGTGATGGTGTGGTCTTTCCGGTCAGCCAGCGCCCCGTCAAGGGATCGCGCGGCTATTACCGGGTCAACATGCGCCATGGTGTGAGCCGCGTGCGTAGCGGCAAACGCAACACGCTCGGGATCATCTTTCACGATTCGAAGTAAGTACGTGCATTGTTCGTGGTTCGACAAGCTCACCATGAGGGAGAGTGGTGCTGTAAAGCTAATCGGAAGCATTGCAATATGCGCAATCAAACAGAATATAGCTCCCTGCAATTCTCCACCTTCCTCATGAAGAGCCTCACTCTCCCTCATGGTGAGCTTGTCGAACCACGAACCACCCACCATAAACCACGCATTGATCTTGCAGCCATCACCTTGCATCGGGCAGCGAACACACGCATTGTGATGCTTTGCATGAGGCCTCGATGGATTATCTTATTTTCTGGGAATGGCTCAGCTTTGCCGCCCGCTGGTTGCATGTGATCACTGCAATCGCCTGGATCGGATCATCCTTCTATTTCATTGCGCTTGATCTGGGGCTGCGCCGCCATCAGGGCTTGCCGCAGGGAGTGAACGGCGAGGAATGGCAGGTGCATGGCGGCGGTTTCTATCACATCCAGAAATATATGGTCGCGCCGCCGAACATGCCGGAACATCTGATCTGGTTCAAATGGGAGTCCTATGCCACGTGGCTCTCCGGCTTTGCGCTTCTATGCATCGTCTATTATGCTGGCGCCGACCTTTATCTCATCGACCGCAATGTTCTTGACGTCTCAACGCCGGTCGGCATCCTGATTTCGCTTGCATCCATCGGTCTTGGCTGGCTGATCTATGATCTCCTGTGCAAGTCGCCGCTGGCAAACAATGACACGGCCTTGATGATCATTCTCTATGCGGTCATCGTTTTCATGACGTGGGGCTATACGCATCTGTTCACAGGGCGCGCGGCCTTCCTGCATCTTGGTGCATTCACCGCCACGATCATGTCCGGCAATGTTTTCCTGCTGATCATTCCGAACCAGAAAAAGGTGGTTGCGGATCTGATCGCCGGAAAGACACCCGATCCGAAGCTGGGCAAGCAGGCCAAGCAGCGCTCGACCCACAACAACTATCTGACGCTGCCCGTTATTTTCCTGATGCTGTCCAACCACTATCCGCTGGCAAGTTCGACGGAGTTCAACTGGATCATCGCCGCGCTGATTTTCATCATCGGCGTGTTGATCCGTCACTACTTCAACTCAAAACATGCGGGTAAGGGCAATCCGCACTGGACATGGCTGGCCTCGGTCGTGCTGTTCATTGTCATCATCTGGCTGTCGACCGTGCCGAAGGTTTTGACAGGCGAGGAAAAAGTATCGAATGCGGCTGCGCCTTTTCTGGCTGCGACGAACTTTCAGCAGGTGCGCGACACAGTGATGGGACGCTGTTCCATGTGCCATGCGGCGGAACCGTCGTGGGACGGGATCATGCATGCACCCAAGGGAATTCGCCTCGATACGGATGAACTGATTGCGACTCATGCCAGTCAGGTCTATCTGTTCGCCGGTGCCAGCCACGCCATGCCACCGGGAAACCTTACTCACATTACAGATACCGAGCGGGCCCAGATCGTATCGTGGTATCGCGCCGCGGTATCGGGAAAATCCACGCAATGACCGAACTTCTGTTACGCGGACGTCTGCTGACGTTTCACGATGAGCCGCTGGCCGGGGAAGCCAGTCCTGACGCGTTCACCTATATTGAAGATGGCGGGCTGCTGATCCGCGACGGCAAGATCTGGGCCATCGACGACTATGCCCGCCTGCGCGCCGGGGAAGGCCGGAATGTGGAAGTCATCGACCATCGCCCGCACCTGATCATGCCGGGCTTCATCGATACGCACATCCATTATCCGCAAATGCAGGTCGTCGCTTCCTATGCGGGCGAACTGATGGAATGGCTGAATAAATATACCTTCGTCGAGGAACAGAAATTTTCCAATCAGGGGCACCCGGAGCGGATTGCCTCGGCCTTTTTTGATGAACTGATCCGCCACGGCACCACGACAGCCGCCGCCTATTGCACCGTGCACAAGGCGTCGGTCGAGGCGTTTTTCACCGAGGCGAACAGGCGCAACATGCGCATGGTCGCGGGCAAGGTGATGATGGACCGCAATGCGCCTCCCGGTCTTCTGGACACGGCGCAGTCGGGTTATGACGACAGCAAGGAGCTGATCCGCAAATGGAACGGTGTCGGGCGTCAGCTCTATGCCATCACACCGCGTTTTGCGCCGACATCGACGCCGGAACAGCTGGAAATGAGCGGGGCACTCGCCCGTGAATATCCTGATCTGCATGTGCAGACCCATCTGTGCGAAAACACCGCCGAGATTTCCTTCGTGGCCGAACTTTTCCCGTGGAGCCGCGACTACACGCAGGTTTATGAGCATTATGGTCTGCTTGGCCCGAAGACATTGCTTGGGCATTGCATCCACCTGACCGATGTGGAAATCGCTGCCATAGCGAACAGCGGGTCGGTCGCGGTTTTCTGCCCGACCTCGAACCTGTTCATTGGCAGCGGACTGTTCAATCTGGCTCGTCTGGAAGCATCCAACCCGCCGGTGCGCCATGCGATTGCCACCGATATCGGCGGCGGCACGTCCTATTCCATGCTGCGCACGCTGGACGAGGGCTACAAGATCCTGAATATTCAGGGCCAGCGTTATCATCCCCTGCGCTCGTACTATCAGGCGACGCTCGGCAATGCCCGCGCACTGTCGCTGCAGGGTATCATCGGTTCATTCACACCCGGTGCCGAGGCGGATTGCATTGTGCTCAACGCCCGTTCAACCCCGGCCATGCGCCTGCGCATGGAGACGGTCGAAACGCTCGTCGAAGAGCTTTTCCTGATGCAGACGATGGGCGATGACCGCACGATTGCTGAGGTTTACGTGGCGGGAAAACCTGCGAAGAGCACATTGACCTTATAACAAGCCATTGATTTCACGGGAATATCCGGTGGTACGGAACCAAGTGCGGTTCCGCACCGTTCGGCTTTGTCACTTTCTCGCAGATCAGGGTTTTCCATGGCGACACAGCACCGAGATTTGAGAACCGGCCAGCCGATCTGGTTGGGCCGACCGGCCGAAACCGTGCGCTACGACGCACTGACCCAAGATATCACAATCGATGTGGCCATCGTCGGTGCAGGTGTCAGCGGGGCGCTCGTCGCCGAGAGCCTGACCGATGCGGGAATGTCAGTTGCGGTGTTTGACCGGCGCAAACCGGTGACCGGTTCAACACCCGCCAGCACGGCTCTGCTGCAGTTCGAAATCGACATTCCCCTACACGTCCTTGCCAGGAAGATTGGTCTTGCCGATGCAGAGCGGGCGTGGCGGCGTTCAAAACTATCTGTCGACATTTTGCGGGAGCGGACCCGCCGTCTTGGCATATCCTGCGAAATGAAAAACCGGGATTCGCTTTATCTTGCCGGGGATATGCTCGATGCGGATGGACTGCAGCGGGAAATGAATGCCCGCCGCCATGCGGGATTTGAAATAGAGCTGCTGAACCGTAAAGAACTGAAGGAGCGGTTCCGTATCGATCGCGCTGCCGCCCTGATGTGCTTTGACAATATCGAAGCCAATCCACGCAAGCTGGCGCATGGTTATCTCCGCGCTGCTGTTTCTTTCGGGGCTGCCGTTTATGCGCCGGTTGATATCATCTCGGTCGAATCCTATCCCCGGCATGTGATCGCCACCACCACGGACGGGCAAACCATCCGCTGCAAGCACCTTGTCTATGCCACGGGCTACGAAATTCCCGATGTGGTGCCGCAAAAGGGTCATCAGATCATTTCCACCTGGGCTTTGGCAACGCCCCCGCAAAAGCAGAACCTCTGGCCGGAGCGCTGTCTGATCTGGGAAGCGTCGGAACCCTATCTCTATATGCGAACGACACGGGATGGACGGATTATCGTCGGCGGCGAGGATGAGGAATTCGAGAACGAAGCGAAACGTGATGCCAAGCTCCCGGCCAAGACAAAGGTCATCCTGCGCAAGCTGAAAAAGATGTTTCCCGATGTGGTCGCGGAAGCCGATTTTGCCTGGACCGGGTGCTTTGGAGCCAGCGATACGGGCCTGCCTTCAATCGGCGAGATACCCGGAATGAACCGCTGTTATGCCGTGCTCGGCTATGGCGGCAACGGGATCACCTTTTCCATGGTCGCCGCACAGGTGATCCGCGGGCTGATCGCCGGGACGGGCGATGCGGACGCCGATCTTTTTGCCTTCAAGACGGGCTAGGGTCTGGACCCTAATCATTCGACGCGATAGCCGACTTCCGCCGCCGCGTGACCCAGCGTCTGCCAGAACGAACGGGCAAAGGTCCGGAACACGTAGAGGTCAAACGTTTCCGCATCGATACGCTGGATATTGGTGTGAATATCGTGATGCAGCGTGGCGCGGCCAAAGCCAACGGGAAAACCGTGCTCGGAAAAGTCTATGGCGAAAAGCTTCGATAGCACCCATTCGGACCAAGGACCCTTGATGCGAATGGCCGTGCGGCCATGGGTAAGATCGATGATCGTACCGGTTTCGAGCGGTATGGCCTTGCGGAGACGTTCTTCGAGATCATCGGACGGGGCCACGATGAAATAGCGGCCGGGGGAGAAACCGAAGGCGGATTTCTCGCCCGCACTGCGTCCGGCGCCGGGTTTGTCCGGGACGTTCAGTCCGGTCACATCGCTGATGGCGGCCAGAATGGCGGGGATGGTACCGCGCCATGCGGTGACCTGCACGATGGAAACGTCGTTGCGCTCGGTCAGGACGAGGCCGATACCCCCGGCGGAGTTGCCGTGATCACCGGGAACGAACGTGTGCCCGAGTGGCGATTGTGGTTCAGCCATGCATCCGGCTCCCGTCTGGATCAAACATGTGGTGACTGACGATCTCGACGGCGCCGTGCTTGCCGCGCAGAAGGTCGGTCGCATAGGCGCGGTTGCCGATCATCGATGTGCCATGCTTGACCAGAGCCAGCGCAATATATTTGCCAAGCGCCGGGGAATAGCACGCCGCTGTGACGTGGCCGAAACTGTCGGCGGGTTCGCGCGGCGCCGCATCGCTGACAATATGGCTGCCGCCATTGATCGACTGGTTGTCAAGCGAGATCAGGCCGACGAGCGACAGACGGTTTTCATCGTTCAATCCCGCACGGTCCTTCATGCCGGAGCCGATATAGGGCTTCTTCTTCGACAGCATCCAGTCGAGATGCAGGTCATGGGCTGTGGTGCGGCCATCGATTTCGGCACCGGTGACGTGACCCTTTTCAATGCGCAAGGTGCCAAGCGCTTCCAGCCCGTAGGGCATGATGTCAAAAGGCTTGCCTGCTTCAAGCAGCGCTTCCCAGACCTGCGTTCCGAACCCGGCGCCGCAATAGACTTCATAGGCGAGTTCGCCCGAGAAGGAGAGGCGGCAGACCATGACCGGTACATCGCCGATCAAGCCATGGACGATACCCATGAACGGCAGTGTGGCATTGTCGATTGCGGTGTCCGTGACGCAAGCTTCCAGAACGGCGCGGGCTTTGGGACCCGACACGGCCGATCCGGCCCAGACATCGGTGACCGAGGTCAGATGCACGCGCAGGTCAGGCCAGACGCAATCCAGATAGAATTCCAGATGCTGCATGACGTTTCCGGCATTGGCCGTGGTCGTCGTCATAAGGAACTGCGTTTCACTCAGGCGCCATGTCGTGCCGTCATCATAGACAATGCCGTCTTCGCGCAGCATCAGGCCGTAGCGCGCCTTGCCGACGGGCAGGGTGGAAAACATGTTTGTGTAGACGCGGTCGAGGAACACGCCTGCATCGGGACCCTGAATGTCGATCTTGCCGAGGGTCGAGACATCGACGATGCCGACGCTCTGGCGTACGGCGCGGGCTTCGCGCACATAGGCCTGCTCGACCGTTTCGCCGTGGCTGCCGTAGATCATCGGGCGGTGCCACAGGCCAGCTTCATAGGTCCTGGCACTGTTGGCCAGATGCCAGTCATGCATCGGGGTGAGCCGGTGCGGTCGCAGGTCGCCATAGCGCTCACCGGCAATCGCACCGAAGGACACCGGCGTGAACGGTGGTCGGAAACGGGTGGTTCCTGCTTCCGGAATGGTGATGCCACGCACATCGGCCATGATGGCCAAGCCGGGAATATTCGATGTCTTGCCCTGATCCGTGGCCATGCCGAGCGTCGTGTAACGCTTCAGATGCTCGACGGAATGAAAGCCTTCGCGATAGGCGAGGCGGATGTCGTCGGCGGTGACGTCGTGTTGAAAATCGACAAACGCCTTTTGCGATTTGACCGCAGGCTCGATTTCAAACACCGGAGCCGGCGATGCGTCGAACATCGGAGCGTCGACGGCTGGCAGTTTCGGTTTGGTCTTGGATGACGAGCCTTTGGTCGCGCCATCGGAAAGCACACTGACCGTATCCATGTAACCGGCCGCCGATCCCGCCGTGACCCAGTTCTGGTTGGGTTCAGGCGGCAGGAAAGCTTGCAGGTCCTCATCCCATTCCGGTTTGCCACCCGCCTGGCTGGCGAGATGGATAGCCGGGGACCATCCGCCGGATACACCAAGGCAGTCGGTTTTGATTTCCCGAGGTGCGCCGGAGACATGGCCGGTCTGTGCATTGAAATGCTGCACGGTGATGGAGCTCAGCGTCTTGCCCGCATGGGTACCGGTCACGGCATGGCCAAGGATCAGCTCTGCTCCCGCCGATGATGCAATCTCGATGCAGGCGCCGGACACATCGGCGCGTACGTCGACGATGGCAACGATGTTGATGCCTGCCTGCGCCAAGGCCCGTGCTGCTTCATAGGCACTGTCATTGTTGGTGAACAGCGTCACATTGTTTCCGGCAGCAACACCGTATTCGATCGCGTAGCGCCTGACAGCATCGGCCAGCATGACGCCGGGACAATCATTGCCAGGAAAGACGATCGGCCGCTCGAATGCACCCGTGGCCAGAATGGTCTTGCCGGTGCGGATTACCCAATAGCGCTGGCGCGGCTGTCCCTTGGTGCGGTTGGGCTTGAAATCCGAGACATGCTCGATGGCCGTCAGGACATTGCCGTCATAATAACCCCAGACGGAGGTGCGGGTGAGAAAACGCACATTGGGGAGATTGGCGAGTGCCGCCGCCTTTTCCCGCGCCCAGACAGCGGCATTGCGTCCGTCAATCAGTTCCGCCGATGCCAGAAGCGAGCCACCGGCAACCGGTTTTTCCTCGGCAATGATCACCTTTGCGCCGGTTTCCGCAGCAGCTTCTGCAGCCAGCAGTCCGGCAGGCCCGGTGCCCACCACGAGCACGTCACAGAATGCATTCATGCGCTCATAACGGTCGGGGTCCGCTGCAATGCCTGCCCTGCCAAGACCGGCGGCGCGGCGGATGAATTTCTCGAAGAACATCCAGACCCTGGTGCTGCGCAGCGGACCTATGGCCGGTCCCATGAAGGTCTTGTAGTAGAAACCGGCCGACAATATCGGTCCTGCCAGCTGGTTTATGGCCATGAAATCATGTTCGAGTGATGGAAAGCGGTTCTGGCTTTCGGTGACGAGTCCGTCGTGAATTTCTAGTTCCGTGGCCCGGACATTCGGCTCGCGCACATCGCCGGAGAGAATGGTTACAAGCGCGTTGGGCTCATCACTGCCAGCGGCAAAAACACCGCGGGGCCGATGATACTTGAAGGATCGGCCGAACAGCGTCACACCATTGGCGAGCAGCGCAGAGGCAAGTGTATCATCCTGATGGCCGCTATAGGCCTTTCCGTCGAAGGTGAAACGGACTGTTTTCGTACGGTCGATCCGCCCGCCCTGGGGGAGTCGCGAGCTGGTCATGGGCGGTCACCCTCTCTCCCCGAAGAAACAGCGTCACGGGCAAAGCCCACGGACGAAATGACATGGGTTGCCATATCCCGGGTGATGATCAAATGCTGGCGGCATCCGCCGGCGTGCAGCCAGAATTCGCGGTGCGAGCCCATAGGATTGGTCCGGTCATAGACATAGGCATTCCATGCGGTCTGATCGGATGAGGCCGGATCAGGACGCTGGCGCGTTGCGTCGCCCTGATAGGTGAATTCGATGACGTCACGCGGTCCGCAATAGGGGCATTTGATGATCATGGTCTTCTTGTCTCGAAAGCGAATCTGTTGCGGTGGCGTTTGTTTCTCGATTGTGCCAGTCAACAGTGTGTGTCCGGACTGGTCAAGATGAGTGCGAAGAGAAGGTGAGCAAAACTGTTACTTTGACAAGGTTTTCGGCTTGCCTGATGAGTGACGATTCATGATTACCCCGGCATTATGCTACTGTTGGATCATTAGGATGGTCACCACGATAGCGGCGAGCACTATCAACAAGCCGACCACTCGGGGGAATGAAAGCAGAAAGTGCCTTGATTGTGCCGACATGAACGGGCAAATCGGCGAAGCAAACTATTCATGAATGGATCTAGACCTGTGATCGCATCTTTTCTTCGGCAGATTCTTCTGACGATTCTTGCCGTGATGTTTCTGGCGGCCCCGGTTCAATTGGCTTTGGCGCAAACGCCTGCACCCGCTCCGGCAGCGACTCAATCTGCGCCAGTTGCAACCGAACAGGCACCTGCGGCTGCGCCGGCTCCTGTTGTCGTCCCCGTAGAGCCTGCACCTGCGGTTCAATCGGGTATTGTCGCCGAGCAGCGGCCGGCCATTGACGCGTTGAAGAAGCAGATCTCGGCCTACGAACAGAAGTTCAAGGAAAAAGCCGACGCGGATGCGGCGCTGGCCAATCTTCGCCTTGATCTGGAAGTGACCGGCAAGAAGCTGCTGGATATCGGTGTTTCATTCCGTCCCCGCATCACGGAGATCAATGCCCGTCTCGAACAGCTGGGATCGCCGCCGCCGCAAGGACAACCGGCAGAGGCGAAGATCGTTACAGACGAGCGGACACGCCTGACGACAGAAAAGGCCGAGATCAATGCGGTTCTCGGTGAAACCGAAGACCAATTGCTCGAAGTCAACAAGATGATCGATGCGATCAGCGACGCACGGCGCGAACTCTTTGCCAATACCCTGTCGCAGCGCGTTGACATCAATTATTCCCTCGGCAGTGAAGTCATGGAAGCCTACGGCCAGGAAATGAGCACGATGAATCAGCTCATTTCGTCCTGGTGGCGCTTCGTCATCACGTTCAAATGGCAGTCGATGCTTGCCGCCGCTTTCTTCGCGGCAGTTGCTGCACTCGTTCTTCTTATCGGCGGCCAGCGGCTTCTGGGGCATCTTTACCTGCGCGATCCCGCGATTGAAGAGCCGTCGTACCTGAGCCGTTTGGCGGTCGCCTTCTGGTCAACCCTGATGCGGTCGCTGACAGTTGTGGTGTTTCTTGCCACCACTTACTTTTTTCTCGGCTATTTCAATGTGTTGCGGCCCGATGTCGGTTCGCTTTTCTACACGCTCTTTTCCGTGATCGGCATCGTCTATTTTGTGCATGCCCTGGCTCAGGCTGTCATTTGTCCCGGTGCACCGAACTGGCGTCTGGTGCGCGTCGCACCGCGTCCGGGCCGTATTCTCATGGTTCTGATCACAGCGACGGCGACCATTACGGGGCTTGATTATCTTGCCAATACAGTCAACCAAATAGCAGCATCACCCCTCTCGCTGACAGTGGCGAAAAGTCTCTTTGCAACTGTTCTGGTCGGGCTTCTGATTATCGCCATGGCGCTGCTGAAGCCGTTGGAGGATCAGGAGACCGGAGCGGCAAAGCGCTGGCCAAGGCCGTTGCGGCTGTTTCTCTACGCCATCGGCCTCATCCCGATCATTGCCGCCTTGCTCGGCTATATCGGTTTTGCACGCTTCGTGTCGCAGCAGATCGTTATCAATGGCGCCGTGCTCGTGACAATGTATCTGGGCTTTCTGACGGCCCGTGCCGTGGCCGATGAAAACGCTCTGGGTGGAACTGTGCTCGGCCGTACCATTCAGACGCGGTTTGGCATCGATGAATCGACACTCGACCAGCTTGGCCTGATCGCGAGCATTGTCATCAACGTCTTTGTGCTCCTGCTCGGTATCCCCGTGATCCTGCTGCTCTGGGGATTCCAGTGGAGCGAGATGACGGTCTGGTTCCTCACCATCGCCACGGGATTCCAGATCGGTTCGGTGACTATCTCGCTGGTCGCGATCGCCGTCGGCATCCTGCTGTTTCTTCTGTTCTACTTCTTTACGCGCTGGTTTCAGGGTTGGCTGGATGTTCGCGTCATGTCGCGTGGCAAACTGGATTCCGGTGTGCGCAACTCGATCCGTACCGCGGTAGGTTATCTCGGCCTTGGCATAGCTGGCCTCATTGGCATCTCGGCAGCGGGCATCAATCTTTCCAGCCTGGCACTGGTTGCCGGCGGTCTCTCGCTCGGTATCGGTTTCGGTATGCAGGCGATCGTTTCCAACTTCGTCTCCGGTTTGATCCTTCTCGCCGAGCGTCCCTTCAAGGTAGGTGACTGGATTGAAACCAGTGGCGTCGGGGGAATCGTCAAGAAGATCAGTGTTCGCGCAACGGAGGTCGAGACCTTCCAGCGCCAGTCGATCATCATTCCGAACTCGTCCTTCATCAATGGCAATGTCGGCAACTGGACCCATCGCAACAAGCTGGGCCGTGTCGAAATTCCGATTGGCGTTTCCTACAAGGTCGATCCGCGCCGCGTGCATGCCATCCTCATGGATATTGCGCGCAGCCATCCGCTCGTTCTGAAAAACCCCGAGCCGTTCGTTGCATTCAAGGCACTGGCAGACTCGACCATGGATTTCGAAATGCGGGTGCATCTGGCTGATCTGTCGAATTCCGGCACCGTGCAGAATGAAATCCGCTTTGCGCTGGTCGATCGCTTTGCCGAAGAGGGCATCGAGATTCCATTCCCCCAGCGGGACGTCAATATCCATCTGGATGACGCGGATGCGATCGTGCAGATGATCACGGAGCGCGTAAAGGAACAGCTTGCCGGCCAGCCGAAGAAGACAACAAAGTCTTGATCATCGGGGTTGATGCCAGGTTTGGTACTTTAGTCTAAATCACGGAAAAATAACGAGACGTTCAGTTGCCGTTCAGTTTCACCCCGTTATAACTACTGTCGAAAAGGGCACGTTGAGCTCGACTTAACAGGGGCGGTGGAAGCACCGGGGTGAAATGAAAAAGTTTGCTGTTGTTATTCTTACAAGCACCATTTTGGCCGGACCAGCTTTCGCAGCCAGCCTTAAGAACAGCGATGCCAGCGCTCAGACCATTGTCGTTACCGAAGGCTCCAGCAAGACCCAGTTGCAGGTTGCTGCAGGCGATACGGTTGAATTTTGCAGCAGCGGTTGCTTTGTCACTTTCCCCAACGGCGACCGTGAAGCTCTGACGGGTGGTGAAAGTATCGAAATCAAAGGCGGCAAGGTTTCGATCAAGTAGACGAAACCCGGCTATTCGCATAAATATAGGCCCGTACTGTTCCAAACAGTTCGGGCCTATTAATTTCTCGTTCACTGTCGACATTGTTTTCAAGGCTATTTTTTTATCTTTCACAAGCAGTTCACTCTTCATTTCTACTTTCCCGATAGGTCGTTGCATGGGGAATAACGCATGGGGATGTGTCGGTGAGCGTGCAGTCGGGCAAGCAATTTGTGGATCTCGTTGTTGATCTTGATGGCACGTTGATCGCCACTGATCTTCTGTGGGAGAGTATTTTTCAGCTGCTCAAGCAGAATATGCTTTATCTTTTTGTCGTGCCGTTCTGGGCATTGAGAGGAAAAGGCTATCTGAAGCACCAGATTGCCGAGCGCGTGCGCATTGATCCGGCTCTTCTTCCCTACAGACAGGATTTTCTGAATTATCTGCGCGAGGAACACGGCAAGGGCAGGCGGATCGTTCTGGCGACCGGTGCCGCGCGGCGGTTTGCCGATGACATTGCCGCCCACATCGGGATCTTTGATGCGGTTTATGCCACCGACGCAACGCGAAACCTGACATCGAAGCTCAAGACGCAGTTCCTGATCGAGACATTTGCCGGAAGAAGCTTTGCCTATGCGGGCAACAGCAGGGCCGATATCCCGGTCTTCGAGGCTGCAGGTGAGGCCATTGTAGTTGCGCCTGACAGAGCTGCCGCCAAATGGCAGCGCGCGCATCCTACCCGATTGTTCGAAACACCGAAGAGGAGCTGGAAAGCATTCTTTCGTATGCTGCGGGCGCATCAATGGATGAAGAACACTCTAATCTTCGTGCCACCCACGCTCGACCATGAACTCACGAACTGGTCTGTCCTGGGCAACGCCCTGATCGCTTTCTGCGCGTTCTCTGCGGCAGCTTCGGCGATTTACATCGTCAATGATCTCTTTGACCTGCCGCTGGACCGGCAGCACGCCCGCAAAAAAAGCCGTGCCTTTGCCAGCGGGGCTTTCTCCATACCGTTCGGGCTGCAGATGGCATTTGTGCTTCTGGCGATAGCCGTGCTTCTGGCAACCCGGTTGCCCCTGGAATTCGGTATCGTTCTCGGCGTCTATATCATCGCAACCACAGCTTATTCTCTGGCGTTGAAGCGCATGCTGCTGATCGACGTGCTGATGCTTGCGGGACTTTATACGGTGCGTGTACTGGCCGGTGCTGCCGCGACGCAGATTGAAGGGTCGTTCTGGCTTCTGGCATTCTCGTCGTTTTTCTTCCTCTCGCTGGCTCTGGTCAAACGCTACGTGGAACTGCAGCACACCGCCTTGTTTGAGAAAAACCGGATTGCAGGCCGGGGATACCGGGCGGATGACCGTGAAATGGTTGCGCAATGCGGCGTTGCCTCGGCGTTCGCCGCTGCGCTGGTGCTTGCACTCTATGTCGACAGTGATTCCGTGGTGCGGCTGTATTCCTATCCCTGGATGATCTGGCCGCTTTGTCCCATCGTTCTCTATATCAATATCCGCATCTGGATTCTGGCGCATCGCGGCGAAATGCACGAAGATCCGGTGGTTTTCCTTATCTCCGATTGGCGCAGCCAGATCATGATCGCGATCGGTGCTGCCCTCCTGCTCTACGGTGGCGCAAGGGCATGACCCGCGAATACGAAAGCTTCGGCCGGATAGACCGCCGGCGCCGGTCCGCCATCTCGCTGGAGGAAGCGCGGCAGGCTTTCGAGCTGGCATTGCCCGGATCCTACCTGCCGTTCGGCAATGGCAAATCCTATGGTGACAGCTGTCACAATGACCGCGGCCTGCTGGTGGACATGCGGCCGAACAACCAGCTTATTTCTTTCAGTGCCCGTACGGGCATCCTGCAGTCGGAAGCGGGTATGCTGCTGTCGGACGTTTTGGCCATTGCCGCGCCGCAAGGCTATTTTCTGCCCGTGACACCCGGCACCCGCTTTGTCACGCTGGGCGGCGCCATCGCCAACGACGTGCATGGCAAGAACCACCATCGGCGGGGTACGTTCGGCTGTCATGTCGACAGTTTCGATCTCCTGCGCTCGGACGGCAGCGTCACGGCCTGTTCGGCAACGGAGAATGCCGACCTGTTCCGTGCGACGATTGGCGGGCTCGGCCTGACGGGGATCATCCAGACCGCCTCAATCCGGCTGATGCGGGTCGGTTCGCTCGACATCGAGGAGCGCGTCACGCGTTTCAAAAACCTGGACGCCTATTTCGATCTTGCCGCCAAGGCGGATGACGATAATGAATATGCCGTTGCCTGGGTGGATCAGCTGAGCGGCGGACGTGATGCCGGGCGAGGGGTGCTTCTGACCGGAAACCATGCCGATAACGGCAATTTCGACATCAGCACGGGTACGACCCGGTTTCGCGTGCCGGTCGACCTGCCGGTTTCGGCGCTGAATTTCCCCAGCCTGAAACTCTTCAATGCCGCTTATTACCATCGCAAGGGCAGCAGGGCCGGCACGGGGCTGACGGGCTACGTGCCCTTCTTCTATCCGCTTGATCAGGTGCGCAACTGGAACCGCCTTTACGGCCGTGCCGGGCTCTATCAGCATCAGAGCGTCATTCCCGAGATGATTGCGCGCGAGACGATAGCCGCCATGCTGGCGGTGACACGGCAGGCCGGGCAGAACTCGTTCCTGACAGTTCTCAAGCGTTTTGGCGCCGCCGCCTCGCCGGGCATACTGTCGTTTCCGCGTGCGGGTTATACACTCACGCTGGATTTCCCCAATCGTGGCCGCAAGACGCTGGCCCTGCTGGCGCAGCTTGACCGCATGACGATAGACGCAGGCGGCAGGGTCAATCCCTACAAGGACCAGCGGATGAGCGCGGCGGTGTTCAAGGCGGGATTTCCGCAATGGAGCTCCGTGGAGGCATTGCGCGACCAGAAGTTCGTTTCGAACTTCTGGGACCGGACTGCCCTGTCCGGGGAATGAACGGGATTGGGCAGATGGTTCAAGTTTTAACGATGGTTTTCGAAGCTCTTCAACGTAAGGTTGATATGAGCGGGGCTGGCAAGAGGGGGTAGTGTTGGCATGACAAAATATATTCCGTTCATTCTCTTTACCGTCATGACCAATGCTGCGGCGCAGGTCATGCTGAAATACGGGATGATCACACTCGGACCGATCAGTTTCAGCGCGGACAGTTTCATCCAGCGTGTGTTTCAGATTGTCTTTAACCCCTGGGTTTTCGCCGGACTTTTCACCTTCGTCATTTCCATGGCGTCGCATCTTTATGTGCTGTCGAAGGTTGATCTCTCCTTCGCCTATCCGTTCCTCAGTCTCGCCTATGTGGCGGTCGCGCTGTTTGCATGGGCTGTCTTCAAGGAGGAGCTGGGTGCCTACAAGATTGCCGGAATTGCGCTTATCATGCTGGGCACGATTTTCATTGCGCAGAGTGGCCGGCATGGTGCCTCCGAGCCCGGTGACCAGTCACCGCCAGCGTCCACCGCATCATCCTGAGTGAGCAAAACCATGAGACATATCATTTTTGGCGGTGACGGTTTCGTTGGACGTCATCTGGCACCCAAACTGGTGGCGGACGGAGAAGAGGTCATTGTCGCGGATATCGTCAAGAGCGATCTGCCGCATTATGCCAATGTCGCCTTCATTGCCTGCGATGTGACCGATCCACAGGCAATCGCCGTCGTCGGCATCAAGGCGGACGACATGGTGTACAATCTTTCGGCGAAGATGCTGTCGCCGCTGCAGGTGCGTGCCAAACGGCATGATTTCTTCTTTCCGGTGAACTATTTCGGCACTGAAAACATCATTAAGGCGATGGACAAAGCTGGGGCCAAGAAGCTTGTCCATTACACCACAGACATGATCTATGGTCACACCTATGTCTGGCCGCAGACGGAAGAACATCCGGCGGCGCCATTGGGTGAATATGGCCTGTCAAAGCTGAAAACCGAGGAACTGGCGGCTGAATGGCGAACAAGAGGCATGGACATCTCGCTGTTTCGTCCGCGCCTGATCATCGGTCCGGGACGGCTTGGTATTCTTGAAAAGCTGTTCAAGCTGATCGACTACAATCTACCGGTTCCGATGATCGGTTCGGGCAAGAACCCCTATCAGTTCATTTCGGTGTTCGATTGTGCCGAAGCCGCGCGCGCCGCTTGGAAGGCGGGGGTGCCAAACGAGGCCTATAATCTTGGCTCGCTCAACCCGCCGCCGGTGCGCAAGCTGCTGGGCGACCTTGTGAAGTTTGCCAATTCGAAATCTCTTCTGCTTCCGACACCCGCTTGGGCGGTCAAGAAAACGCTGGATATGTTTGACTGGCTGAACATGCCCATCATGGACCCGGAACAGTATCTGATCGCCGACGAAATGTGCGTTCTGGATGTCTCGAAAGCCGAGCAGCAACTCGGCTGGATACCGCAATACCGGGACGAGGACATGCTGATCGCGGCCTATCGCGAATATCGCAACAAGCGAGATGGCAAGGTTGTCGAGCAACCATCATCGATCACGGCGCAATAACAGGGAAGACCGATGAACAAGCTGACACTACTGCCAAAAGACGAAGCGCCCGGATCGGTCGCACAGATCGCAAAGCCGGATCTGTTGACGGTCGAAGAGGCCAAGGTGATGACGCTGCCGCGCATGACGGAGCTTTTCACCAAACATCTCAATCCGGGTCAGCTGCACTTCATGAAGCTGCTGGGCTTCCACAAGATCAAGATCGAGCATGCGGAGGGCATGTATTATTACGATCAGAACGGCCGGGCCATTCTGGATTTTTTCGGCGGTTTCGGCTCACTGGCCTTTGGCCACAACCATCCGCGGATCGTCGCTGCGCGCAAACAGTTCCAGGACGAGCGGCGTCAGGAAATCGCCATTGCCTTCATGTCGCAATATGCCAGCGCACTGGCCCATAATCTCGCTGCCTGTTCGCCCGGTGATCTCGACATGGTTTTCCTCGGCTCTTCCGGTTCGGAGGCCATGGAGGCCGCAATCAAGGTGGCGGAGCGTGCAGCGGGCCCGAAGAAGCCAAAGATCGTCTATGCCGAGAATTCCTTCCACGGCAAGACCAAGGGCGTGCTCTCCATCACAGACGGTCCGCTTTATCGCGGTGACTTCAAGCTTGTCGACAATACCGTGCGTATTCCGTTCGGCGATATCGATGCGGTGGAGACCGCATTCCGCTCGGAACCGGAAATCGGTGTCATCGTGCTTGAGACAATTCAGGGCGGCGGCGGTATCATTCAGGCGCCGGATGCCTATTGGCAGAAGCTGCGTGCCCTGTGCGATCAGTATGGCGTGCTCTGGGTCGCCGATGAAGTGCAGTGCGGCTTTGGCCGTTCAGGAAAATTCTATGCGTTCGAGCATGCGGGTGTCGTGCCCGATGTGACGGCGCTGGCAAAATCGCTGGGTGGCGGAAAGGCCGCTGTTGGCGCCATGATTGCGCGGCGCGAGGTCTATATGAAAGCCTATGGCACGCCCAAGACGGCAATGATCCACGCCATGGCAACTTTTGGTGGTATCGGCGAAGCCTGCGTCACGGCAATCGAAGCGATCAACATCCTCTATGACGAGCATCTGATCGACAATGCAGCCGAGACCGGTGGCTATCTGCTGGAGCAGCTCGACGGGTTGAAAGCCAGATATCCAGCCATGATCAAGGATGTTCGCGGCAAGGGATTGATGGTCGGCCTCGAATTCCACGATTTTTCCAAAACCGTTCCGGTCGTCCTGCGTCCGGTGCTCGCCATGCTTGACGACAAGCTGAAGGGATCTCTCCCCGGCTTTATCGGCAGCCATCTCCTGCGCGATCACGGCGTTCTGGTGGCTTTCACGGAGTACAACCGGAATGTCGTGCGTCTCGAGCCGCCATTGATCTGCCAGCAGGAACACGTCGACAGGTTCATCACGGCCCTCGATGAGGTGCTCGCGCGCGGCATCGTTCGGATCGTCAAGGATTTCGTCAAAGCGCAGGTGAAATGAAGCCCGAAAGGCCGGGCAACTGTTCCGGCCTTTTACTTCCGCAGCACGGCAATGCCCGGACGCAACAGTAGATTCCAGCATTCGTTCAGCTTGACGACGGTGCGGTCATCCAGGGCCTTCCCGTAGACTTTCCAAAGCTTCAAGCGTGCCGTGGTTACCGGACAGCTTGGCCGCAGCACCCCGTCAGTCGCCCTTACGGCCTCTTCTTCCTGTGCGGTCAAGTCGCCGACAGTGCGGAAGGGGTCAGCACCGATCTGTATGTAACGCGTTGCGTCGCGATCAAGAATCCACGGAAACGGGTTAGTGAAATCGAGTGTCATCAGGCTGTTCAGACGTATGCCATTGGCAGCCTCGAACTGCTTGATCGCCTTGACTGCCCGATCTGCCGACACGAGCCAGAACATCTGGTAATCCAGCTCGGAATAGAGTTGCCAGCTTGGAAGCTGCCCCTGTTCCGCCAGTTCCTGATAGGTAAGGGCATTCCTGGCGTAATGCGCCTGCAGGAGATCGACCCGTTCCATGATGTCCCTGTGTGTCGATACAAGGCCCATGGATTTCACGTCGGTGACGGGCGCTGCTGTGTAGGTCGGCGCCACTGCCGCCATGCGCAGGGATTCGTGGGTGACCTTGGTGACGGTGGGGATCGCCGTGAATGCAACGAGAGCGTAGATGGTGAGGCGCTGCCGTTCCGGCAGGGCGGTGGACTTGACGATGAGAGCCAGAAGGACGGGCCAGAGGAAGATGAATTCCTGGCTGCCGGTGTTCTGGGTTTCGAGAAATATTCCCGCGACCATCACGACACCGATCCAGAGAAAATCCTGATCGAGAACGGCTGCGGCCGCCTTGGACGAAGGCTGGCTCGCCAGTTTTCTGATCAGGGCGGCGAGGCTGTTGCGATTGGTCCAGAACAGAAACACCGCGAGGACTGCCGAGGCCAGGATGACGTCAAGCTTGGTGGAGAAAACGGTCAGGAACCGCGGCAGGAGCATGTCCTGGTTCATGCCGACCAAGGTGATGATGCTCGACAGATAGCCCGATACCATGCGGTGGTTCAGCTCCAGAACAGCCAGAACCGCGAGCACCACTGTGATGGCCAGCAATACATGGCGCCATTTCAACCGGCCGGTGAATATTGCAAACAGACCGATCAGGCCGCCCGCGAGAAAGCCGGTGATCTTGGTCAGAAACAGGGCGAGCATTGAGAGAGCCGCGATGACGGCGAGCTTGCGTGCGTTCGGCAGGAAGATCAGCGCGCTGGTCAAGACGTAGAGCAGCAGCGACGTGTGCCGGTTGTAAATGCCGACACCATTGGATCCGGGATAAGAGTGAAAGCTCTGGGTGTTGGTCGGGCAGATGGCAAAGACCAGAAAGGGAACGAGCACGGCAAAGGCGAGATTGCGGCTTCGCTTGTCCAGATCCAGAACGATTACAGCCATAAGAGGGGCGGCAACGATGAGAGCGGACCATTGCGCCAGGAGCGTCGGTTGACCATTCGGAAAAAGCCATTGCAGCCAGTAGAATTGGTAATAATCCAGTGCGCCGACCGGCGCCAGAAAATCTACGGCCGGAATCTGGCCCATCTTTATGCGCTGGGCCGCATCCAGATAAATATAGGTGTCCCAGTACATCGGCCCGATCGGCACGACGAGACGCAGGCTGAGCAGAATAGCCAGCAGCACCAGCACCACCAGCAGCAGGGCCAGCGGGGAGAACAGAACGCGTGGCGGTTTGGTCATACCGGTGGAAATGTCTGACATTGTCCTTCGATTCAGGCTCGGCGGCGCTTGAAGACCATCATTACGATGGCAAGTCTCCATATTGCGTTAAATCGGCGTGGTAGTTTGAGCAGAAATTCATGCAAAATGCAGCCAGTTTGCCGCGCGTCGCGGCGTGTTTTGGCCATGTCGCAAACAGGCCTTAGCAATGGACAGTACGAACGGCATAGTGCAGAAAATGGCGCGTGCCGCCTGACCACCGATTGATATCAGAGGATTGAATGAAATGAAGACCCAAGCGCGTGTAGTTGTTATCGGCGGTGGTGTGGTGGGTGTCTCGACACTCTATCATCTGGCCAAGAAAGGCTGGAGCGATGTCGTACTGATCGAGCGCAAGGAACTCACCTCAGGTTCGACATGGCACGCGGCTGGGCTGTTGCCGCTGTTCAACATGAGCTATTCCGTTGGCCAGATTCACAAATACTCGGTAAAATTCTATCAGGAGCTGCAGGAAGAGACCGGCATGAATGTCGGCTTCACCAATTGCAGCAATATCCGTCTCGCCCGTACCAAGGATCGCTGGGACGAATACATGTACTATGCCGGTGTTGCCGAGACGATCGGCGTGCCGGTCAAGCTGCTGACGCCCGAACAGGTCAAGGAAATCTGGCCGCTGGCGGAAATGGACGGCATTCTCGGTGCTATCCAGCATCCGGAAGACGGCTACATCCAGCCAGCCGATCTGACGCAGGCCCTCGCCAAGGGCGCGCGTGATCGCGGTGCAACCATCTATCGCTACACGACGGTTCTCGGCATCGAGCAGCTGCCCTCAGGCGAATGGCTTGTCAAAACTGACAAGGGCGACATCACCGCTGAACACGTTGTTTCGGCAACCGGCAATTTTGCCCGCAAGACCGGCAAGATGGTCGGCCTCGACGTGCCTGTCATTCCGGTTGAACACCAGTATATCGTCACCGAGCCGCATCCCGCCATCGTCGAGCGCAAGGCCAAGGGCCTGCCTGAGATGGGCGTACTGCGTGAAAGCGATTCGTCCTGGTACATGCGCGAGGAAAACGGCGGTCTGCTGCTCGGGCCATATGAAAAGGGCGCGCCTGTCTGCTATGTCGACGGCCCTTCCGATGCCAGCGAATACGAGCTGTTCCAGGAAGATCTTGATCGCCTCGAACCCTATATCGAGACAGCCATTGCCCGCGTTCCGGCCTTCGGTGAAGTCGGTATCAAGAAGGTCTACAACGGCGCCATCGCCTATACGCCGGATGGTTCGCCCATCATCGGACCTGCGCCGCGCCTGAAGAATTTCTGGCTCAACGAAGGCCATTCCTTCGGCGTCACCGCCGCGGGTGGTGCCGGCTGGCAGCTGGCCGAATGGATCGTCGAAGGCGAGCCCTCCATCGACATGATGGGCGTCGATCCGCGCCGCTTCGGCCCCTATGCGACTGAAGGCTACCTGAAGGAAAAGAACGAGGAAGCCTATGCCGAGGTGTTCTCGGTGCACTATCCCGATGAAGAGCGCGGTGCTGCCCGTCCGCTCAAGCGTTCACCGTCCTATGATCGCCAGAAGGCACTCGGCGCCGTGTTCGGCACCGTCTATGGCTGGGAACGCGCCAACTGGTTTGCGCCGCAGGATTATGGCCTCGACGTCGCCAAGCTGGACAAGCCGGATGTGCTGATGAACCACAATCATCCGAAGCCGGATGCGGATGGCAAGGTGAAGGAGATCTGGTCCTTCCATCGTTCGAACTATTTCGAGCATGTCGGCAACGAGATCAAGAACGTCACCAGCAATGTCGGCCTTCTCGATATGTCAGCCTTTGCCAAGATTGAAGTGGCGGGCCCCGGTGCGCGCGAATGGCTCGATTCCATTCTGGCAAACCGCATCCCCAAGAAGCAGGGCCGTATTGCGCTTTGCCACCTCCTGACCAAGCAGGGCGGCGTGCGCTCCGAGTTCACGGTCTACGAATGGGCTCCCGGCAAGTTCTATCTGGTTTCCGCCGGTGCCTACGAGAACCATGATCATGATTATCTCGTCAAGCTGCTGCCAGCCGATGGTTCGGTGACGCTTCGCCCGATCACGCAGATGTATGGCGTTCTGGTGCTTGCAGGCCCCAAGAGTCGTGAGGTTCTGCAGAAGATCACCCGTGCCGACCTCTCCAATGAAGCGTTCCCCTGGCTGTCAGGCAAGGAAATCAGCGTTGGTACGGCAACGGCTCATGCCCTGCGCGTCAACTTTGTCGGCGAACTCGGCTGGGAACTGCATCATCCGATCGAACAGCAGAACAGCATCTATGATCTGCTGCTCGAAGCCGGTGCGGAATTCGGCATCAAGCCGTTCGGTATCCGCGCGATGACGGCAATGGCGGTCGAAAAGTCCTATCGCCTGATCCCGCGCGAACTGTCGATCGAATATAATGCCTTCGAAAGCGGTCTCGATCGTTTCGTCCATCCCAACAAGGGGGATTTCATCGGCCGCGATGCGGTTGTGAAGGCTCGCGAGGATGGCCTGAAGTGGAACTTTGTGACGCTTGAGGTGCATGTGCCCGGTGTGTCCGATGTGGATGCGCGGGGCAGCGAGCCGATCTATGCCAATGGCCAGCTTATCGGCCGTGCGACCCATGGCGGTTATGGCTGGCGTCTGGGCAAGAGCCTGGCTCTTGCCATGGTCAAGCCTGATTACTCGGCACTGGGCACACAGCTGGAGATCAAGATCCTCGGCAAGACGCACAAGGCGACGGTTATCCCCGAAACTCCGTTCGATACCGAGAACGAGCGCCTCAGAGCCTAAAAGACTTCCAACGGTTTGAAAGACAGGAAACGGCGTCCGCGAGGGCGCCATTTTCGTTGGCGTTCAATAGAGCGTGAACGGACTGTATCGGGCTTTGTATTGTGGCCGTTTGCGTTACACTTCCCCATGGCATCGCAACAGAAAGCTTCCGGCGGTTTTCTTCTCCTTGCTGCTTCGTTGGCAAGCTCAATCGCATGCGCCCAGCCGTCCCCCGTTGATGTTGATGTTGAACTGGTGCTGGCGGTAGATGCCTCCCGCTCCATGGAACCCTTTGAACAGAAGATTCAGCGTGACGGCTATATCGCTGCGCTGCGCCACAAAGAGGTGATCGATGCCATTCGCGAGGGCGTGCACGGCCGCGTGGCAATCACCTATGTCGAATGGGCAGGCGCCGGTGTGCAGCGGATCATCGTGCCGTGGACGCTGGTGGACGGCGTGGAATCGGCCGAACGGCTGGCTTCGGCACTGGACCAGCCTATTCCTTCGACGCAAAGCCGCACGTCCATTTCCGGGGCGATCGATTTTGGCGCGACGCTGTTCGACAACAATGCGTTCCGGTCGTCGCGCCACGTGATCGATATTTCCGGCGACGGCGCGAACAATCATGGCAGGCCGGTTGTCGAGGCGCGTGAAGAGGCGATAGCCAAGGGCGTGACCATCAATGGCCTGCCGTTGATGACGCAGAGCGATTTCTATTCGGACTGGGCTGTTTCCGATCTTGATGCATATTACGGCAACTGCGTCATCGGCGGGCGCGGCGCCTTCATGGTGCCTGTCACGTCATGGGAGCAGTTTCCCGAAGCCGTGCGGCGCAAGCTCGTTCAGGAACTGGCGGGCGATCCCGGCATCATAAGACATGCGGAATGGTCACCCCGAGCGAAGCTCCCCGTTGTTCTCGCCCAGGCGAAAAAAGACTATGATTGCCTCTCCGGCGAGAGGATATGGCAACGCCGCATGCAGGACTGGGAGACGCGATAGGCTGCATGTGCATTGTGCGTGGTTCGACAAGCTCACCATGAGGAAGAGTGGTGCTGCAAGGCTAACCGAAAACAGTGCAGACGCTATTCACCTACTTTGCAGAACTTGACTCCCTGCAACCCTCACTCCCCTCGTGGTGAGCTTCCTGAGCCTGTCGAAGGGCGAACCACGAACCACAGTCTCTGCCGCACCGTGCAGCAGAGCAAAACGGGAGAAACTCGTCCTAAGCCGCCATCAGCTGCTTGCGGTCGGCCCGTTCCTGCTGCGGCGAACGGCCATACAGCTCGCGGTAGCATTTGGAGAAATGCGATGCCGAGACGAAACCACAGGCAACGGCGACTTCAACGATGGGCATGGATGACTGGATCAGCAGGTGGCGGGCTCGGTCGAGCCTGATCTCCAGATAGTACCGTGCCGGGGACCGGCCCATTTCCTGCCGGAACAGGCGCTCGATCTGGCGGCGCGACAGGCCGACATGATCGGCGATCTCGATCAGCGACAGCGGTTCGGAAAGCCGGGCCTCCATCAACTCGATGATGGTAAGGACCTTGGAATTCTGCACGCCGAGGCGCGCGCGCAACGGCAGGCGCTGGCGGTCATGCGGGCTGCGGACACGATCTGTCAGCGCCTGTTCGCAGACGCGATTGACGATGTTGTCGCCGAAATCGTCGCCGATCAGCTTCAGCATCATATCAAGCGCGGCAGTACCGCCGGCGCAGGTGTAGATATTGCCATCCACTTCGAAGAGGTCGGCATAGACATCGGCTTTGGGGAATGATTCGGCAAACCCGGGCAGGTTTTCCCAATGGATCGCGCAGCGCTTGCCCGAAAGCAGCCCGGCGGCCGCCAGAATATGCGCGCCCGTGCAAAGACCGCCAACGGCCACGCCGCGGTTGAACTCTTCACGCAGCCAGGCATAGACGGATTTGTTCTGGAATTTTTCGACATGCACGCCGGAGCAGACAAACACCATCGAGGGGCGGTCTTCGCCGGTCAGGAAACGGCGCTCGTCTTCAAGCGAGGAGTTGGCAGCGCATTCAACGCCATTGGAGGCAGTGACGGGCTTACCGTCCACGGAAGCAAGGCGCCAGCGATAGGCCTCATATCCGAGCATGCGATTGGCAATGCGGAGCGGTTCGATGGCCGTCGCAAAAGCGATCATCGAAAAGTTCGGCACGAGGAAAAAAACAAAAGACCGCTTATTGAGGCCCGTCTGGTTCATGATGATTCTTGGTTCCCGTTTTTTACTACGAGGCCATGTCGCACCTGAAGTAGAGTCTTCAAATCACAAACGTGGTCTCTGGAGCTTTTTTTCAGATAGAACCATAGAATTATTCTAAAGGGAAGAGAGTGCGCCTGTGTCGCAAAAGCGCAGGTAGATGACATGATAAAGGGAGCAGACGTGGACCGGTCTGCTCCCTTACTGTTGTGTTCTCATGGCTTATTGGCGCGTACGGTTGACGTCGTTGCACTCGATAACCTGACGCTCGTACAAATCCGGCCAGCCAATATCGAAACGGATATTTTCCGGCAGACTGTCCAGAGCCGCTTCCGTTGCACGCAGACGGCGTTGGCGGACAATTGTATCGCGCGAGCTCGCTGCTATTGATGCTACGTTTTCCGCTGTGCGCGTCACGGCGGCGAAAAGACGTTCACTCAAACTTGCCTCGTGCTTGACATGAAGTTCATTGCAGACACTCATTTTACTGCTCCTATGCTTTAGATGACTGTTTTTCTACAGTCAGTTTGTTGTGTGATCTTGACTATCTGCTCAAGTTCATGTTCAATCAAACGAAATTATAGAACGCTATGGTTCAGAAAAATTGATGAAGGAGACGCCGCAATGTCAGCACCGATGCAGCATCCCATACCGATCCTTGATCTCGATGTGTTGCGCACATTTGCCATGATTGCCGAGACGGGCAGCTTTTCGAGTGCAGCTAACGCCGTGTTCCGGACGCCGTCGGCGGTATCCATGCAGATCAAGAAACTGGAAGAGACGCTTGGTCATATCCTGCTTGAGCGCGATGCGCGGTCGGTCAAGCTGACGCCGAGCGGCGAGCTTCTGCTGGGTTATGCGCGCCGCATGCTCGCGCTCAACCGCGAAACAGTTGCGAAGTTCATCACTCCGACTGTTTCCGGCGTGGTCCGGCTCGGTGCGCCCGATGATGTCGGCGAAAAGGTTCTGCCCTTCGTTCTCAAGCGCTTTGCCGAATCGCACCCGGATGTGACCGTCGATGTGGTCATCGACCAGAGCAACAGCCTGCGCAAGCGGCTCGATGAGCAACGGCTTGATGTGACCCTGGTCAATGTCAATGAAACACTGGCAAGGCTTGATGACGTCGAAGTCCTGATGACCGAAGATATCATCTGGGCCGGCGCCAAATGCGGTACGGCGCATGAACGCAATCCCTTGCCCCTGTCCATGTGGGAAGAAGGCTGTATCTGGCGCGCCAATGCCATCAGTGCACTGGAAAGTGCGGGCCGGGACTATCGCGTCGCCTATATGAGTGCGCATACAATGGGGCAGCGTGCCGCCATCGTGGCTGACCTTGCGGTTGCGCCATTTTCAAAATTCCTGCTTGAAGACAATATGGTTGAGCTTGGCGCCGAACACGGGCTGCCGCCCCTCGGGGAATCAAAACTCGGCATGCTGGTGGCCAAGAATGCCGGTGCGCATGTCAAAGCCGTCGCCCAGCATCTCCGGGTGTATTTCGAGGGTTATGAGCGGACAGGAAAGCTTTAGGGGGGTGAAAACGCACCCCAACACCTCAACGCGCGAGGCAAAACGCCTTCAATGCCCTGACCAGTTCAACACTGGTGCGTTTTTGCGTGGGGGTTTCGAAACCGAGCCGCTGTGCGGCAGCGCTTACCGGTTCAGCCGGCACAGCACAGGATGAATGGATTTCCCGGAAAGGAATGCGTTGTAAAAGTGCATCGGCATTACCGATGTTGACGCCGGAGCCGGGCATGACTTTGATGCGACCGGCAGCGAGCGCAAATGTCTTTTCCAGATCGTCGATCCCCTGCGCCGAGGTCGGCATCCGGCCCGACGTGAGAATGCGTTCGAAGCCGATTTCGACGGCTGTTTCAACGGCTTCCCCGAGGTCGGGCACAAGATCGAAGGCCCGGTGCAGCGTGACGCCAAGCCCGTCACAATTGCGTATCAGACGTTCCAGCGTGGTATGATCGAGGCTGCCATTAGCGTGGTTCGCACCGAAGACGACACCGGCAAGGCCGGCACTGCGGATCATGTCGATTTCCCGCAGCATCGCGTCGATATCGGCCTCGGCGAACACGAAATTGCCGGGGCGCGGGCGGATCATCGCATAGATCGGGATGGGTGAGGCAATCGCTTGGCCGATCAGGCCCGGTGTCGGGGTCAACCCGCCCAGTTCAAGCGCCGAGCACAGCTCCACACGGTCGGCACCGCCTGTTATGGCAGCGGCAAGGCCGTTGGAATCGTCCACGCAGACTTCCAGAAGAATGCCGCTCATTTCGTTTCGCCCATCAATCCGAGAACACCTGCACCGATCAGCCCGGGTTCGATTTTCAGCTGCCCCGGAATGACCAGCGGCTTGCCGGTCTTCCATAAGATGCGGTCGCGCACCGCCCGGTCCAGCCGCTCGATCAACGGGACGGCATTGGCCAGACCGCCGCCGACGGGCACAACCGACGCGCCGAGCACATTCAGCGTCATGGCCAGCGGCCCGCTGACGATATCGATATAGCAATCGATGGTGCGCTCGGCCGCCGCGTCGCCATTGTTCCATGCCGCGATGATTTCGGTGCTCGGCAGGTCGACGCCGTGGATATGGGCGTGCAGCCGCTCCATACCGCGTGCGGCGCCCACCGCATCGACACAGCCCACCTGGCCGCAGCCGCAGGCATAGCGCGGGATGGCAATGGGCGGATTGCCCGCCCATGTCGCGGAAATCGGCCCATGGCCCCATTCCCCGGCAAACCCGCCTGCGCCTTCGTGGATTTTGCCGTTGATGACCAGACCGCCGCCGACGCCGGTGCCCAGAATGATCCCGAACACCACGCGGTGGCCGCGTCCGGCGCCGACAACGGCTTCCGACAGGGCAAAGCAATCGGCATCATTGGCGACGAGGACCGGGCGGCCGAGTTTTTCACTCAGGTCCTTAACAAGGGGACGGCCATGGATGCAGGGGATGTTGGCGCAGGTGATCCTGCCGCTTTCGGCATCGACCACGCCAGCAACCGAGATGGAGATCAACGATGCCGGATCAGCGCCGCCGTCCGCCGCGATTTTTTCGATGACACTGGCAAAGGCGTCGAAATCATGCAGGGGCGTCGGCACTTTCGGTAGGGGCCTTATGTCTTCAGGTGCATAGGCCATTGCACCCTTGATGGCCGAGCCACCGATGTCAAAGCAGGCAATCATGGGAAAACAGGTCCGGAATCAATCATGGTGAATGTTGATAGCGGAATTTCCCCGCATGGCAAACTCAAGTGAATGGATTTATTCGCGCGACCGGCGGGCAGCCCTGTCCTCGCGTGAGCGGCGGCGCGGCGTTGCATCGCCGACCTGGCCATCCTCACCGACATTCTTGCGTGGCGGCAGACTGACGGCGAGCGAGAGTTTGGGGAAAGGGTCGACCTTGTTGGGCATGGCCATGGCATAGACGAAATGCTCCTGGAACTTCGGTTCCAGTGCCGTCTCGATCTTTTCGATGCGGGTGACTGTGTCTTCGATCTCGCGGCGGTAATCGCGGTTGAGCAGCGCCATCCGCGCACCGGTGCCGGCCGCATTGCCGACAGCCTTCACCTTGTCGAGGTCGCAATCGGGGATAAGCCCGAGCACCATGGCGTACTTCGGATCGATGAACGAACCGAAGGCTCCGGCAAAACGAATCTGGTCGACGTGATCGATACCCTGCTTGTCCATCAGCAGCTTGACGCCTGCATAGAGCGCAGCCTTGGCCAGCTGGATCGCCCGCACGTCGTTCTGCGTGATGATGATCGTCGGCGATCCCTCGTGCAGAAGATAGGAGAAGGTGCGGCCCGTTGGGCGGATGCGCGGTGATTTCGCGACCAGACTGCCATCCACCACGCCGTCTTCGGAAATAATGCCGGAAAGATACATTTCCGCGACGACTTCGATGATGGCCGAGCCGCAAATGCCTGTTATGCCGCTGGCCTGTACCGCTTCGGCAAAGCCGGGTTCATCCGACCATTGTTCCGTACCGATGACGCGGAAGCGCGGCTCCAGTGTCACCGGATCGATGCGCACACGCTCAATGGCACCCGGCGCGGCGCGCTGGCCGCCTGAAATCTCGGCGCCTTCGAAGGCAGGACCCGTTGGAGAGGAGGCGGCAACGGTGCGCTGGCGGTTGCCGAGCACGATTTCCGCATTGGTGCCGACATCGACGAGCAGCATCATCTCGTCCTGCCGGTGCGGGCCTTCCGCGAGGGTCGCGGCTGCCGCATCGGCGCCGACGTGACCGGCGATGCAGGGCAGCATATAGACCCGCGAACCCGGATTCATGGCGAGGCCGATTTCGTTGGCTTTCAGATGCACAGCACCGGAAACGGCAAGCGCAAAAGGCGCACCGCCCAGTTCGGTCGGGTCGATGCCAAGGAAAAGGTGGTGCATGATCGGATTGCCGACAAAGACCGCATCGAGAATATCTTCGCGTGCGACATTGCCTTCGGCGCAGACCTTGCCGATCAGATCATTGATGGCTTCACGCACCGCATTGGTCATGCCTTCGCGCCCATCCGGATTCATCATGACGTAGGAAACGCGGCTCATCAGATCTTCGCCGAAGCGGATCTGTGGGTTGGATGTTCCGGCCGAAGCAATGGTGCGCACCGACAAGAGGGACGACAGGTGCATGGCGATGGTGGTCGAACCGATATCGCAGGCGATGCCATAGGCCTCGTTCTTCAGGCCCGGCCACAGGCCGATCATGGTCGGCCGCGATGTTTCCTCATCGTGGTGGATGGCGGCGGTGACCGTCCATTCGCCCTTGCGCAGGATTTTCTGGATCTGCGGCAGAAGATAGGTATCCACATCGAGGTTGCGGATGCCCCATTCCTGTTCCAGCGCTGCCTTCAGGCGGTCGAGATCGCCGAGCGGCTTGTGCATGTCAGGCTCTTCCACCTCGACATAGCACATGTGCACGGCGGGATTGCGCTCGATGATGCGCGTGTCGGCATCCTTGCGCACGACCTGCGCATTGACCTGCACGTCCTGCGGTACGTCGACGACAAGATCGCCGAGAATGGTCGCCGAGCAGGAAAGCCGGCGTCCGTCCTTCAGGTCACGCTTTTCGGCATAGCGCTTTTCTTTCGGGCCGAATTCGGAAATGTGGTCGTTGGAGGAGGTGATGCCGTGTTTGGCAAACCGGCCTTCCTGCACATCAATCTGGCAGCGCCCGCAGATGCCGCGCCCGCCGCACACGCTTTCGACATAGACGCCCAGCGTCCGGGCCGCTTCGAGCACTGTCGTACCGACCGCAAAATGCCCGCGCTTGCCCGACGGCATGAACAGAACGAGGGCGTCCTTAGCCGATGCTTCAGTGTCTTTCACGGGTGCGTCCACGATCAATGCTCCAAGTCCCGCATGCCATTCGCCTGCAACGCCATTATGCGTGGTGTGTGGTTCGTGGTTCGACAAGCTCACCATGAGGGAGAGTGGTGCTCTCCATGAGGGGAGTGAGGCTCTCCATGAGGGAGATGGAGGATTGTAGGGAGCTATACCCTGCAATCTTTCCGGTTAGCCTTGCAGCCACCCATCTCCCTCATGGTGAGTTTGTCGAACCACGAACCACGCACAATGACTGATGCCGCCAATAGCGTGGCATTCCAAACCAATCAACCCGTCGCGCCGCGCCGCGCTTCACGGCCACCGCGCCGGCGTCCGCCGCCATTGGCATCGGCCGGTACTGAAACAGCAGGTGCTGCCCCGGCAGCGGCCGGCTGATGGTCACGATACTTCTTGATCCAATAGGTGCAGTTGGGGTCGGTGCCGTTGAGAACGTTGGCGGCGTGAACCGCTTCCATTTCCTGCGGACGGCAGGGATTCATGATTGCCGATGTCATGCCGGCGCCGATCACCATGGGAATGAACCCGGCATTGATGCCGTGACGATGAGGCAGGCCGAAGGAGATATTGGAGAGACCGCAGGTGGTGTTGACCTTCAGTTCTTCGCGCAGACGGCGCAGAAGTGCAAAAACCTGACGGCCCGCATCGCCAAGGGCTCCAATGGGCATGACCAGCGGATCGACGACGATGTCATGGGCTGGAATGCCGAAATCGGCGGCGCGCTGCACGATCTTCTTGGCAACGGCAAAGCGCACATCCGGGTCCATGGAAATACCGGTTTCGTCGTTCGAGATGGCGACGACGGGGACATTGTACTTCTTGATCAACGGCAGGATGGCCTCAAGCTTTTCCTCTTCACCGGTCACGGAATTGACCAGTGGACGGCCCTTGGCGACCTTCAGCGCAGCTTCGATGGCAGCAGTGACCGAACTGTCGATGGACAGGGGAATGTCGACGAGATTCTGCACGATTTCCAGTGTCTTGACGAGCAGACCGGGCTCCGTCGCATTCGGGTCGACGGAGGTGACACCCGCATTGACGTCGAGCATGGTTGCACCAGCGGCAACCTGTTCCAGCGCATCCTTGATCACCGTATCAAAAATGCCGGCAGCCATCTCGGCCGCAAGTTTCTTGCGGCCTGTCGGATTGATCCGTTCGCCGATCACGCAGAATGGCTGATCAAATCCGATGATGATTTCTCTGGTCGCCGAGGCAACGATCGTGCGGGTCATTCAGGAAATCCTTAATTCGCTGCTGCGGATGCGTATTGGGCCGATGCAACACTCCAGGAGCCGCGATCAACCAGCCATTCGGACGACTTCTTCAGGCCGCCGAACGGGAAAATGTGGATCTGCTTGATGGCAGAAGCCGGATTGTTGATGACATGCTGCTCGATCGGGCCAACAACGCCTTCCGGCGAATGGCTCGTGGCGAGTGCTGTCAGCGACAGGGCATTCTTCTTCAGGAAGCTGATCGAGTTGCCGACGCCGCACATGGCAGCATATTTGATCAGCGTGGTGATCTTGGCCGGACCGGCAACGCCGAGATGCACGGGCAGATCAACGCCATGTTCGCGCAGCGATTCCGAGTAGCGGATGAAACGGTCGGCATCAAAGCCGAACTGGGTAACCACGCGCAGACGGGCGCCGGTGCGCTCACCGAAATTCTTCTTCAGGCGCAGTGCTTCAAGGGCAACCGCCTCGGAAAATTCCGGGCTGCCTTCGGGATGGCCCGCGACGCCCATTTCTGTGATGCCGTATTTGTCGAAAAAGCCGGTTTCCAGCACTTCCATGGTGGAGGAGAAGTCGCCAGCCTGCCGTTCGAGGCCGCCGCCGATGACCAGAACATCGGTCACGCCAGCTTCTTCAGCGGCACGGCGAATGCGGGTTTCCAGAGCGGCCCGTGTTCCAAGGCGGCGCGATGCAATGTGCGGGACGGGCTTGTAGCCGAGATCATGGATGCGCTTGGCCGCAGCTGTCAGCGTGTCGACGCCATCGGTGCCCATATCTGTGATATAGACGCGGGTTCCCTCGGGGAACAGACCCGGCAGGTCCTGTGAATCAATCGCCTGGCGTGCCGCCACTTCGATGGATGCTGCGATCTTTGTCATGGGCTTTGCTTTCAATTCATGAATTGTCATGTCCGCCTGCCTTTACGAGCGCTACAAGCCGCTCCCGGTGATATTCACTGTCAATACGGGCGAGGGCTGCATCAGCCTCTGCGTCCAGATCATCACTCACTGGCACCGGAGTTCCCCGGCGCCATTCTGCCAGATAGGCGTCCGAATCCCGGGCACCTATACGCATCGCACACATGTCGATGGCTTCAGTAAATCGAAGAGGAAGTTCGCGCTTTGCGGCTTGACGTCCTTTTTTGACGGTCACCTGTGCAGGAATGTCCCGCCAATAAACGACAATAAGATCGGCCATGCACTTTATCCTCCAACAACGACCGTTTTGCCGGAAAATCAGGGGTTAAGCTTGCTATCTCACGACGTGCGTGCACTCAAATGCGACGTGCGCCATTGTTGCTTTTGCGACAGGAATTTTAGTGAAGGGATTGCATTCCCACTGTGCGTGGTTCGTGCTTCGACAAGCTCACCATGAGGGAGAGGGAGGATTGCAGGGAGTCAAGTTCTGCATCGCAGGTGACTAGTGCCTGCAATATCTCCGGTTGGCCTTGCAGCCTCCCTCACCCTCATGGTGAGCTTCCTTAGCTTGTCGAACCACGAACCACGCACCCGAGTATTGCAGTAATGTTCAAAACGGCCAGAAGGTAAGGAGATAGGCAAACACATTGGCGGCGATGAAGGCAAAGCCGAAGACAATGCTGATGGAAATGACGCCCAGGATGAGACCACCGAGCATCAAACGGCCATCGCGTTCGCACAGAGCGATACCGACTATGGCGGTTGCAAGGGCCGGGAGCCAGTTTGACAACGGCATGGGCAGGACGACGGACATGCCAAGGACTGTCGTAAAAGCGCCAAGCCAGCGATCACCCTGACGCTGCGAGAATGGCCAGTTGCGCGGGCGGATGAACCGCTCGAGCCATTGCAGCCACGGAACGACCCTGTTCGAGACCTGACGGAAGCGTTCCGGCGCGATTGTCTTGGTTCGCATGAACGCGGGCAACCAGACGGATTCGCGTCCCATGACCATCTGCACCGAGACCAGAACAAGCGGGATGCCGGTGACGATACCGGTCCCCGGCGGCAAAGGTAGCAGGTTGAGAATGGCAAAAAATGTCAGAAGGGCAGCAAAACTGCGATCCGTGAATGCGTCTTCAAGTTCTGTGAAAGAAACGGGCGCGTCGGTTGTCCGTGCAAGGTCTTCGAAAACCTGTGAGAGCGGGCGCGGATCATTGTCCGCATGCGTGGTCCCGTCCGCTTTCTTCTGATTTTTCGTGTCTAATGCAACCATGAGCTCATCTTTATTCAATCTTTGCCCATATGGAGGGGCAAAGGTGACATTGCAATGACGGAAAAGAGCTAGCGTCTGAATTCCATGACGTTGAGCAAGGATTCGTAATAGGGTGCGGGAAGCTCGATGCGAAAGGCATTTTTCCCGGTACGATAGGCATAACCGGCTTCGTCGGTTTTCGGTCCTGCGCCGTATTTGACCGGCTTTTGATCCGAGACATAGCCGGTGCCGAGATAGGTCAGGCGCGTATCGCTTTCGGTGTAGAAGCGGCCTTTGGTGCGCTGCGAGCCCGAAATCTTTTCCAGCGCCCAGCCCGAGCCGTCGTCGGTGACCTTGCATTTGAACCAGCCATAGACGATGAGCGCCGGTGCCATGCCACCGAGCTTGATGGTCCGGCATTGCCAGTTTCCGGTCATGTCAAAATCCTGGCTGAACGGAAGTCCGGGTTTGTTCAGCAAATCGTCCACCAGACGTACATCCGCTGCCGCTCCGGTGGCCTTCGCTTCTGCAACCGCTTTGGTTTTTGTCTGCTGATATTGCTCGAGACGCTTGCTGTCAGCGGCAGTGATGATCTTGGTGATCGCGCCGTCCGCATGGGCGGCACTCACCGTGCTCAAGCCAATCGTTGCAAGAAAAAACGTGCGAAACAACATGAGACAGTCCTTTGCTTTCGATTCCATCCGGGGCAGGAACATGCCGATTTCAGAACGCAAAGGAAAGCGTCAAAGAGCCGTAGCCGCCGCCTGTTGAAGAGCAGGTGTCAGATCGCCATAGGCGGTAAAGCGCCGTTCATAGGCAAGGCCGAGGAATTCCGCTGCCCGCTCCGCATTGGCATTGAGCTTGGGATCATCCGTCTGCGCGAGGTAGATCATCTTGGTATAATTGCCGAAATACATGTCGCGCAATTCCGGATGCCGGTCGAGGCCGAGGGGTTTGACCATGAAGGCTTCAAAATGCCGGGCGAGGAAATCGGTCATGAAAAATGACGTCATGTCATCGTCCCATTTGGACGCAAAAGCATTATTGCCCACGTAGAACGAGAAACAATGTGGTCCCTCAATGCGCTCCACTCCGTGTTTCTCACACACACGGTCAAGCATGCCGCCGGTGCCGCAATCCGCATAGCCGACGAAGATGCGCTTGATGCCCTGCGCCTTGGCTCGCACAATGGCCCGGTCAACGGATGGTGCGATCTTCTGGGGATAATGATGATAGACGGCGGGCAGGCATTTCAACTCGATATGATTGAGGCCAAATTGCTCGCGTATCGCCAGAATTTCACGGGCGATCATTCCGCAGGCAATAACGCGAACGGTGTCCGGTGAATTATTCGGTTTCTGGCTCATATTCATGGAACCGATTTCGCTCCATTGCGTTATGCGATTGTTGATTAAATTCTATCAGAACGGGAGACCCTGTCCATGAAACTATCACGCGTTGTACCAATCGCCGCTGTTCTTGCTGTTGTAGCCCTTTCCGGCTGCGCCAACACAATCCGCGGCATGGGTGCAGATACAGCCAATACAGTGAATGCAACCCAGTCCGCTGGTCATCGGGTAGCAAAATCTGCCAACTGATGACTTGATCCAGCCAGATCAATTTCAGCAAACTTATATTGCATGTATTGCATGAAAAAGCGGCCGCATTTGGATGCGGCCGTTTTGTTCTGGTTCAGGCACCGGCCAACTGGTTGTGCTTGCGCTTCATATAGTCCTTGGCGGTTTCAACCGCGACGGCCGCATCGCGGCAATAGGCATCCGCGCCCACGGCTTTGCCGAACTCTTCGTTTAGGGGAGCACCGCCAACGAGCACGACGTAATCGTCGCGAATGCCCTTTTCCTTCATCGTGTCGATAACGACCTTCATATAGGGCATCGTCGTTGTAAGCAGGGCGGACATGCCGAGAATGTCAGGCTTGTGTTCTTCAATGGCGGCCAGATAGTTTTCGACCGGATTGTTGATGCCGAGATCGATGACGTCGAAGCCAGCGCCTTCCATCATCATGCCGACGAGATTCTTGCCGATATCGTGAATGTCGCCTTTGACGGTTCCGATAACCAGCTTGCCCTGTTTCGGTGCGCCAGTTGCTGCAAGGAGAGGGCGCAGGATGAACATGCCTGCCTTCATGGCATTGGCTGAAAGCAGAACTTCCGGCACGAAAAGGATGCCGTCGCGGAAATCCTCGCCTACGATACGCATGCCTTCGACCAGCGCTTCGGTCAGAACCCGGTAAGGGACCCAGCCGCGCTCCAGAAGAATATTGGTACCTTCCTCGATCTCTTCCTTCAATCCGTCATACAGATCGTCATGCATTTGTTCGACGAGTTCGTCGTCCGAAAGCTCCGAAAGAATGATTTCATCGTCGGCCATGGGTGTTCTTCCTCTCAAGCGTTATGCACAGCTTTGTATCGGTACTGGCATTCCCTTAACATATCGGGCAAGTTGCTGAAAACGCATTGCTTAAATGCGACCTCGTAAAAGACGAAAACGACTGTCTGGTTGTCTTCCATGCGCCATTGTTTGACGCACACGGAAACGCCCCGATATGTGTCGCGGGTAGGATTTGACTGTTGAGGTCATGACCGAAGAACCAATCCGCGCATCAAGCGCCGGGAGAGAGAAAATGAATCAGGAAACGCCAGTCGATGCACCTGCGGACACGGCAGAAAGCGGCGGACGCCGCGGACGTGGTGCCGGTGCAGGCGCAGCTGCCCGCCGAGCAGCCCGTTCCGGCGGCGGCCCGGGCAAGTCGCTTACCTTTATCACGCGCAAGATTCGCGAATATGAGGTGCTGGATGAAGAAGGGCTGGCGCTGATCGAAGCCAATGCGGATACGGTGCTTGAAGAGATCGGCATCGAGTTCCGCGACGATGCGGAGGCCCTGCAGCTCTGGCGTGAAGCCGGAGCCGACGTTAAAGGCGAGCGGGTGCATTTCCCCAAGGGTCTTCCCCGGTCGCTTCTGAAAACGGCTCCTTCGGTTTATACGCAGTATGCACGCAACCCTGAACGGTCTGTACAGATCGGCGGCAAGGCCACGGTGTTCGCGCCGGTTTACGGTCCGCCCTTCGTGCGCGATCTCGAAGGCAATCGCCGTTATGCAACGATTGAAGACTTCAATAATTTCGTGAAGCTCTCCTACATGGCGCCGTCGATCCACCATTCCGGCGGAACCGTGTGCGAACCGGTTGACGTGCCCGTCAACAAACGCCATCTCGATATGGTCTACGCCCACATCAAATATTCCGACAAGCCATTCATGGGCTCGGTCACGGCGCCGGAACGGGCAGAAGACACGATTGCCATGTGCAAGCTGGTGTTCGGCGAGGATTATCTCGACCAGAACACGGTCCTGACCAGCCTGATCAACGCCAATTCCCCCATGGTCTTTGACGAGACGATGGTTGGCGCGCTGAAGGTCTATGCCCGCAACAATCAGGCCTGCATCGTCACGCCGTTCATTCTCGCCGGAGCGATGAGCCCGGTGACGGTGGCCGGTACGTTGACGCAGGTTCTGGCGGAAGTGCTGGCAGGCGCGTCCTTCACCCAGCTGATCCGTCCCGGCGCCCCGGTCATTTTCGGCACCTTTGCCTCATCGATTTCAATGCAGTCGGGGGCACCGACATTCGGCACGCCGGAGCCGTCGCTTGTTTCCTATGGCGCGGCACAGCTGGCACGGCGGCTCGGACTGCCGTTCCGTACCGGTGGTTCGCTCTGTGCCTCGAAGGTTTCCGATGCGCAGGCGGCCTATGAAAGCGCCAATACGCTGAACTCGACGCTTCTCGCGGGCACGAATTTCGTGCTACATTCGGCCGGCTGGCTCGAAGGCGGTCTCGTGTCTTCCTATGAGAAGTTCATGATGGACATCGACCAGCTCGGCATGGCGCAAAAATTCGCCGAGGGCATTGATCTTTCCGAGAACGGCCAGGCGATGGATGCGATCCGGCAGGTGGGTCCGGGCAGTCACTATCTCGGCTGCGATCACACGCAGGCGAACTTCCAGACGGCGTTCTACCGCTCGAACATTGCCGATAACAATTCCTACGAGCAATGGCTGGCCGAAGGCGAGAAACGCGCCGATCAACGCGGCAACGATCTGGCACGCCGATGGCTCGAAACCTATGAGGCACCCTATCTCGACCCGGCCATCGACGAATCCCTCAAGGAATTCATTGCGAAGAAAAAAGCGTCGATGCCCGACGCATTCACCTGAAAGAAGCCCGAAGACGGCCGGGCTAAAGTGGCCGATTTGATCCATCACGAAGTCTGGGCCTCTGCTGTCAAAGGTCCGGGTCCGGGATGACCGCTATTGATCCGATCATTGACCAGATCACCGCCGCGCTGGAACCGCATGGTCTCGTTCCGCGCGGCGGTTTTGTGTTTGGACCCGATGACGATGCGCCCCGCCTGAGCCATGGCGCTGCAGCGTGCAGCGTGGTTCTCGTCGGCCATTTTGGCTCATCGATCTGGCCGCCTTTCACACAATGGCGGCAGTCCCACAGGGATCAGCCCGATCCGCTGGACACGTGGTCCAAGGAGGTTCTCACGGACGTGGCTGGTGCGGTGGGAGGACAGGCGGTGTTTCCATCCGACAAGCCCTACATGCCGTTTCAGCAGTGGGCAAAACGCGCGGAAGGCCTGTCTGCCTCGCCACTGGGGCTCCTGATTCATCCCGAATACGGCCTCTGGCAGGCGTTTCGCGGTGCGCTGCTTTTTGACAGGATCATCCGTTTCGCACCCCACCCATCCAACAACCATCCTTGTGACAGCTGCGTCGAAAAACCGTGTCTGCATACCTGTCCGGTCGATGCCTTCGATGGAACCGGTTTTGCCGTTGACCGTTGCCGCAGCTATCTGGCGAGGCCGGAGGGCGCGCTTTGCATGGGTGGCGGGTGCCTCGCGCGTCTGGCCTGTCCGGTGGGGCAGGAACACGCCTATATGCCGGATCAGCAACGCTTTCACATGGCTGCGTTTGCCCACGGCTGATCATGGGCGAAAAATATTTTGATTGATTTCGATTTTTCACCCAAGGATTGATCCGGTTGCATCGTCAAAGGGGCGATGAACATGGTGACACGCATTTTGGACACTTCCGGTTTGATGGATGACACGGCTGATGTTTCAACCCTTGTGGCGCAAGCGCGGGCAGGGGATCGAACAGCATTCAGCGTTCTGGTTGAACAGAACTACGACTTCATCCATCGCATTGCCTGGCGCTGGTCGGGCAACCGCAACGATGCGGAAGATATCGCGCAGGATGTCTGTATCAAGCTCGGCAGTGCCATCCGGCAGTGGCGCGGGCAGGGCGCATTGCGCACGTGGCTTTACCAGATGACCCTGAATGCCGCCCGCGATCACATGCGCAGATATTCAAGGGAAAAGCGCAAGGCGGAGGCCTATCATCGCGAATTGCTCAACGATGTGCCGGTTGCCGATGGTTCGGATATCGACGCGGACGTTGGTGCCCTGTGGGCAGCGGTAAAGACATTGCCCGACAAGACCGCCGATGCGGTGCTACTGGTCTATGGAGAGGGATTGAACCACGCGCACGCAGCCGAAGTGCTGGACTGCGCCGAGGCCACGGTTTCGTGGCACATACACGACGCCAAAAAACGGTTGAAGCGCATTCTGCGCGCGCCGGAGGGCTTTTAGACATGACGAATGATCAGAAATTCAGCGAACTCGGCAAACTGACACCGCCGCAGCCATCTGACGCCGCAAAGCGCGCAGCCATGCATGCCGCCATGCAGGCGTTTGATCAGGCCGATGCGAAAAAAACTTCAGAGCAGACCCAAGGAAGCGGATTCATCCGTCGTCTTAGTTCCATCGCAACCCAATTGTGGAGTGAAACGATGGAAAAGAAGTTTCTGCTGTCAACGTCGGCCCTTGGCGGCCTGCTCATCCTGCCGATTGCCGGTTATCTCACCTGGAACATGATGCATGACCCACGCATGCTCACGGGCGATCAGACGCAGGACGAGACCACCATAAGCCAACCGCCGCTTGCAGCCGCACAGCAGCAGCCGGCGGAACCTGTCGTCCCGTCCCGTCCCGTTGTGGAACCGCTGGCAAAGCCTGCTCCCGCAGAGCGGCGCGTTGCGGCGCCGCAAACGGCCAAGCAGCAATCCGCGCCCGTAATGAAGGAACAGGCTGCGGCTGGCGCTCCGGCGGTCGTTTCACAGCCGTCGAGTGCAACAGTGGATCTGGCGCAGGACAGAACGGCTGTGCCGGCAGCCGAGCCTGTTCCCCCCGCTTTGAACCAGGGTTATGCGCGGATGGATGCCGAGGGATCGGCACCCCCGCAACCATCGCGTGATCGGGTTGCACAGTTCGAAACCAATCCGGTGAAACGCGTGGCCGATGATCCGGTGTCGACGTTCTCGATCGACGTGGATACGGCGTCCTATGCCATGGTGCGCCGTTCGTTGAAGGACGGCGTGCTGCCCGATCCCGACAGTATCCGGGTCGAGGAGATGATCAATTATTTCCCCTATGACTGGAAAGGACCGGACAACCGCGACACGCCGTTCAACGCGACGATTACCGTGACGCCCACGCCGTGGAACCAGAACACCAAGCTGATGCATATCGGTATCAAGGGATACGACGTTATCCCGGCGGAAAAGCCGCGTGCCAATCTGGTGTTCCTGCTTGACGTGTCGGGTTCCATGAACAAGCCGGACAAGCTGCCGCTGCTGAAATCCGCCTTTCATATGCTGGTAAGCAAGCTCGATCCGAAGGACACGGTGTCCATTGTCACCTATGCGGGGAATGCCGGAACCGTGCTTGAACCAACCGAAGTAAAGGACAAGGCCAAGATTTTTGACGCGCTGAACCGGCTGGAGGCAGGCGGATCGACAGCGGGCGAGGCTGGTATCAAGGAGGCATACCGGCTGGCCAAAGCCAATTTTGTCAAGGACGGTGTTAATCGCGTGATGCTGGCCACGGACGGCGATTTCAACGTCGGCCAGTCCAGCGACGAGGAACTGAAGAAACTGATCGAAGATGAGCGCAAATCCGGCGTCTTCCTGTCGGTCTTCGGGTTCGGCGAAGGCAATTACAACGACCAGATGATGCAGATCCTCGCACAGAACGGCAACGGCACCGCTGCCTATATCGACACGCTGGCCGAGGCTGAAAAGACGCTGGTGCAGGAAGCGACATCGACATTGTTCCCGATCGCCAAGGATGTGAAAATCCAGGTCGAGTTCAATCCGGCTGCCGTCGCGGAATACAGGCTCATCGGGTATGAAACCCGCGCACTCAAGCGCGAGGATTTCAACAATGACCGCATTGATGCCGGCGAAATCGGCTCTGGTCATACGGTCACCGCCATCTACGAGATAACGCCGAAAAACAGCCCGGCGGTGCTCACTGATGATCTGCGTTACGGCAAACCCGATGCAGCGGCTTCTGATGCCAAGACAGGTTCTGACGAATACGCGTTCTTCAAGATCCGCTACAAGCTGCCGAATGAAGACACCAGCAAGCTGATCACGACGCCTGTGACGAAAGCCAACGAGATTGCCGATGCAGTATCCGCATCGAGCGATGTGCGGTTCTCGACGGCAGTGGCGGCCTTCGGTCAAAAGCTGCGCGGGACGGACAGTCTGGCGAACTACAGCTATGCCGACATAGCCAAGCTCGGTGCCGGATCACGCGGCGACGATGCCTTCGGCTATCGCAGCGAGTTCCTGTCGCTGGTGCGCCTGGCCGATGCGCTGGAAGGCAAGAAGTAGCGCTCTGCAGGATTGTTCAAAAGCCAATGGCCGGGTTCGCCCGGCCATGTCTGTTTCATTGGGCTGCACGGCCATCGTGCGTGGTTCGCCAGGCTCACCATGAGGGAGGGTGAGGATTGCAGGGAGTCATATCCCGCAACACTTCTGAATCCTGCAATATTTCCGGTTAGCCTTGCAGCACCACTCTCCCTCATGGTGAGCCTGTCGAACCACGCACGATGGCCATGCAGCCGCGAATCAATAGGGCAGTTTCACCCCCGGCGGCCGCGGCGCTCACGTTTGGGCAGGTCATCAGCGTGGGCGGCGAGCTTGTTGCGCATTGGCCCAATGGTTTCCACAATGGATTCGATTGTTGGCCGCGTGCCCCGAATATGGCTGTCAAGCGCCTGCCGCATTGCTGCCAGATGCTGGAAGGAGGTGCCGCAGCAGCCGCCAATGATCTTCGCGCCGCCATCAATGGCTAACTTTGCATAGTCGGACATGAGTTCGGGCGTGCCTGAATAGAAAATCTCCGCGCCGCGAAATTCCGGAATGCCGCAATTGCCCTTGATGACGATGGTGGCCGACGGATCGGCTTCCGACATATCGAGGAGAGAGGCGAGAATATCCGAGGCGCCGACACCGCAATTGGCACCAACGGCGACAGGACGCGCCTCAAGTCCATCGACAACGGCGTGAATGTCCTTCGGTGGCAGGCCCATCATGGTCTTGCCAGCTGTGTCGAACGATCCGGTATAGACATAGGGCAGGCCGACTTTGACGGCTGCTTCCGCAGCGGCGCGAATTTCGCCGGGAGCCGACATGGTTTCGATCCAGGCCACATCGACGCCGCCAGCTTTCAGGCCTTCCAGCTGTTCAGTGAAGGCGGCAACAGCGTCCTCTTCGGTCAACGCGCCAAGCGGAACCAGCAGTTCACCTGTCGGGCCGACGGAGCCGGCAACAATCACCTTGCGGTCGGCCTTGTCGGCAACGGCGCGGGCCAGTTCAGCTGCCTTCTTGTTCAGTTCGAAAACACGGTCCTGCGCGTGATGTAGTTTCAGGCGATGCCGGGTGCCGCCGAACGAATTGGTGAGAATGATATCAGCCCCGGCATCAACGAAACCCTGATGCAAGGCGAGGATTTTTTCCGGCTGGGCTTCGTTCCACAGTTCGGGCGCTTCACCGGCTTCCAGCCCTGTCGCGAACAGGTTCGTGCCGGTTGCGCCGTCGGCCAGCAGTACACCTTTTTCAGCAAGAAGATCGGCAAGCGGATTGGCTGGGGTCATGGCGCGCAGTTCCTGTGATGATATCTAGATAACGATATAAGGAAGTCTTTATATGTGGTCAATCTTCATTTGCGACAAGACCTGCCGCATCATTCGACCTTGAGCGAAGAAATATAGGTGCCGACCTCGTGGGCATTGATCTTCGCCACCCGGATCAGCCCGTCGAAATGCCGCTGCATGGTCAGGACTGCTTCCGTGGTATTCAGGACAAGATACATCTCGCCGACGAAGATGGCGGCGCGGTAGGGGCCGAACACGGTGTAGGGCACCGAAAAGCGCTCACGCCCGTCAAACAGGTAAAGCCGGAAAGAGGGGTAGAGCTCGTCGATCAGCGCGCTCATATGCTCCAGCTGCTCAATGCGCGTGTCGCGCGGCAGGTCGCCCCAGATGCCGCCACCCATCGCGAAATCGCGCAGGGTCTGGTAGGGCATGCACACTTCCATGTCAGTGCCCGGCTGGCGGTTGTAGTCCAGCCGGAATGCCGTTTCGGTGATCTGGGTGGCAGGGTCGCGGTGCACCAGCGATGTCTCGTAGGCAATCACCGCCTGTGTGCGCAGGAGATCGGGGATGCGGGCCGGTACATAGCGGATCTTGCTGCCGGATGCTTCGCCGTGCCAGCGCACGAGGAGTGTCCGCTCGAAGCCGTCAACACCCTCCTCGATTTCCATACTGGCGCGCAGCTCGCCGATAATGCCTTCGTCCTGACTGAGGCCCAGCAGCCAGTCCAGCGACACCGCATAACGTTCGGCAATGTTGAGCAATGTTTCCACACGCGGCAGGCGCGTGGACTGGCCGGACAGGAGCTGGGACAGGGCAGAACGGTCAATGCCGACGGCGGAAGCGAAGGATGACTGGTTGTCGCCGCTGCGATTGAGCAGCATCCGGATCCGCTCCTGAAACAGGAGCGAGAGGTCGCGTTTATCCATTTTCCTGTCCTTTTGTTTACTAAATACAACAATTGCGCGATTTGGTGCGCAAAATCAACGGTTTCTCACAATAATATCATTGCTGACAGTTTCGGACGGTGAGACCATGAAAGTCATGGAATCAGAAGCACATACAACAAAATCAACTGACAAATTGAATCGCGAGCGCAAGCACGCGGGCTTGGAATGGCCAACCCTGGGATTGATGATTGTCTGCTACGGCTTGTGGTTCATCGCTGGCCTGTACATCTATACCGCCGCGCCCTTCTTTGCTTTGGTGCTGATGGCTGTCGCTGTCGCATTTCACTCATCGCTGCAGCATGAAGCCCTGCATGGTCACCCGACCCGCAGCGGTATGCTCAATGAAATTCTTGTCTCGCTGCCGATCGGTCTGTTCTATCCCTATCGCCGCTACAAGCATCTGCATCTCAAGCACCATGCGGACGAGCGTTTGACCGATCCCTATGACGATCCCGAGAGCTACTATCGCGCGCTTGGTGATTGGGAGAAGCTGCCTGCCGTCCTGAAGGCGCTTCTCAACTGGAACAACACATTGCTTGGCCGCATCATCATTGGTCCCGCGCTGATGATCGTTGGCTTTCTCTTCACCGATATCAAGTTGATTGCCGGCGGTGACCGTAAAGTGCGCACAGCATGGCTGCTGCACGGCATAGGGTTCGTGCCGATGTTCGCGCTGCTTCTCGCATTCGGCATTCCGCTCTGGCTCTACGCGCTGACGGCTGTCTACTGGGGCTTGGCGATCATTGCCATCCGCTCCTATTGCGAGCACCAGTGGTCGGAACGGCCGGACGGACGCACCATCATTGTCGAGAAATCGCCACTGGCGCTGCTTTTCCTCAACAACAATCTGCATTTCGTCCACCACAAGCGCCCGACCGTGCCGTGGTATCAATTGCCAAAGCTCTATCGCGAACAGCGCGAGGAGTGGAAGACGATGAATGGCGGCTATGTGTTCCGCAATTACTTCGAGATATTGCGGGCCTATGCGTTCCACAGCAAGGAAGACGTGGTTCACCCGGTATTGCGCCGTGAACCTGCGACCGCTCGTGCGTTCCGCCCGCGCCGCCATGGCATTTCCCTGCAGGGCGGAACAAGCGTGCCTATTCCCGCCGAGCCTCCGACAGAGTAAAATCTCCGCATGACCCTTGTTGCAGCCTTGCCGATGTATGACTGGCCGGAACGCCGTGCCGAAGTGGACGCACAATGGGTGGCCATCCGCGACAGACTTCGGGCCAAAGGTTTTGATGCGCCCGAACTTCTGACACGGCGCAATGGCGATCTTCCGGCTGTGCCCGGCGGCATTCGCGACGCTTCAGGCGCGGTCATTGCGCCGGACCCGGCAACGCTTCCGCCGGATGAGCTTGACTTGCCGACCCTCTGGCGCCATCCGGCACTCTTGTTCACCCAGACCTGCTGGGGGCCGATGGAGCTTGGTCTTGCCCCCCATGTGCATGTGGCGGGGCAGGATGATTATTCCGGCATGGCGGGCGGCGATGATGCACTCTATTCCAGCGCGCTGGTGATGCGCCGGGGCGAGGGGCTGGCCGTGCCCGCGCCTGATGGCAGCGAACCTGCCTTGCCCGCGAGTGCCCGGATGCGCGGCAAACGTCTTGCCTTCAACAGCCTGGACTCCATGTCCGGTTATCTCGGCATTCAGCGGGATCTGGCGGCTCGGGGTGAGGGTTTTGAGCTGTTTGCGCGGCTTGTCGAGACGGGCGGCCACCGTATGTCCATCGAGGCGGTTGCTTCGGGCCGCGCCGACATCGCCGCGATCGATTGCAAGTCATGGGCGCTGGCCCAGCGCTATGACGAAGCCGCAAGTGCCTTGATCGTCGTCGGCTGGACCGGCAAGCGCAAGGGCCTGCCGTTCATCTCGGCATTTGAGGATGTGGTGATCTAGAAGATTGCATAAGCAAGGATGCGTGGTTCGACAGGCTCACCATGAGGGAGAGTGGGGATTGCAGGGAGCCAGGTTCTGCAATGTTTGTTATTGGCTCGTTCTGCGATGTTTCCGGTTAGCCTTTGCAGCACCACTCTCCCTCATGGTGAGCTTGTCGAACCACGCACAATGCTAATGCAAAGGGCTTCACCACACAGCAATGTGGTGAAGCCTGTTTAATCACCCGCGCATTTTGGAGCCGGATGGATCAAATGGCGGCTCGATGTTGATGCGGGCGGTGCGGCGAAGACCGAGAATTTCGACTTCGAACAGGCCGGCGTTCTCATTTTCCGCGAGTTCCGCAGGCACATAGCCCTGCGCCATGGAATGGCCGACATAATGGGCGTAGCCGCCTGACGTGACCCAGCCGACGACACGCCATTCACCCTGCACGGCACCCTTGTCGCCCTCGAAGGAAACGACCGCGCCCGCATCGTTGAAGCGCGGCGCGCCGATGCCGTGTCCGGCTTCCACCACGCCATAGTCCTTGCTGACCTTGGCCCAGATCGGCTCATCACCCATGACATCGGCAGCGCCGTCGCCATCAGGCACGTCGATGATCAGCGAGACCCGCCGCAGCTTCTTGCTGGTGCCGGCATCAAACTCGGCCTTTTCCTGCGCTGCCGCCTCGCGGCCGATGAAATCATTTTTGCCAAGCTTGATGAAACGATCCATAGAGCCTTCGTAAACGCCGTAGATCGGACGCAGTTCGCGGAACCATGTCGGGAAATTCTTTTCAAGCCGCATGGAGAGCAGCGCGCGCATGCCGAAATCGACAATGCCGAATTCCTCGCCCGCGTCCTTGATGGCGGCATAGACCAGCCGCTGATAGGCGGGTTCCATCCAGATTTCGTAGCCGAGATCGCCCGTATAGGAAATGCGGTTGACCTTGCAGGGGGCACCGCCGACGGCCATTTCGCGGAAATCCATGAACCGGAAAGCGGCGTTCGACACGTCCTCGTCCACCAGCTTGGCCAGAAGATCGCGCGATTTCGGACCGGCGATGGACAGGCCGACGAGCGTCTGGTCGAAACGATGAATATGCACCGACCCATCCTTGGGCTGGTGCTGCTGGAACCAGCGCATGTGATAGCGCTGGGCCGCGGACGAGCCCCAGATGAGGAACCGCTCTTCAGCCGCCTTGGCGATGGTGAAATCGCCGATCAGCTTGCCGGTTTCGTTCAGCATGGGGGTGAGGACAAGCCGGCCGGTTTTCGGCATCGTGTTGGTCATCAGGTGAGACAGGAATGCTTCTGCTCCGCTGCCGGTGACTTCATATTTGGCGAAGTTGGCGATTTCGGTAACGCCGACCCGCTCACGCGTGGCGCGGACTTCGTTGCCGATATGCTCGAAATCGTTGGAGCGGTGATAGGAAACGATATCTTTGGCCTCGGTACCCTTGGGTGCGAACCAGAGCGGGGTTTCAAGACCCCAGGAATCGCCCATGACGGCGTTCTGGCGCAGCATCGTGTCGTAGAGCGGTGTTGTCTGCTGCGGCCGTGCGGCAGGCAGTTCCTCGTTGGGGAACCGGATGGAGAAACGGCGCGAATAGTTTTCGCGCACCTTGGCATTGGTGTAGCGCAGGGTTGCCCATTCGCCGAAACGTGCGACATCCATGCCCCAGACGTCAAAGCCGGGCTCGCCGTGCACCATCCAGTTGGAAAGCGCGAGGCCGACGCCGCCGCCCTGGCTGAACCCGGCCATGACGGCGCAGGCGGTCCAGTAATTGGTCAGGCCCGGGACGGGGCCAACCAGCGGATTGCCATCCGGCGCAAAGGTGAAGGGGCCGTTGATGATCTGCTTGATACCGGCTTTCTCGATGCCGGGAAAATGTTTGAAGCCGACTTCGAGGGAAGGGGCGATACGGTCAATATCCGGGGCCAGCAGTTCATGGCCGAAATCCCATGGCGTATTGACCGGCGACCATGGCTTTGCCGCCTTTTCGTAGGTGCCGAGCAGGATGCCGTTGCGCTCCTGTCGCGTGTAGATCTCGCCCTTGAAATCCATGACGCCGATCAGCTCGCGTCCGGTCGACTTGTTGAATTCCATGACCTCTGGCACATCCTCGGTGAGGAGATACATGTGCTCCATGGCCAGAACCGGCAGTTCGAGGCCGACCATGCGACCGACTTCACGCGCCCACAGGCCACCGCAATTGACCACGTGCTCGGCCTTGACGGTTCCCTGTTCGGTGACGACATTCCACGTTCCGTCGACCTCCTGCGTGAGTTCGACGACGCGGTTGCGCAGGGAGATTTCAGCACCCAGCTTGCGGGCGGCCTTGGCATAGGCATGGGTGGTGCCGGATGGATCGAGGTGACCTTCGACCGGGTCCCACATGGCGCCGACGAAATTGGTTTCGTCCATCAGCGGGAACATGGCCTTGGCTTCGGAAGGGGTGATTAGCTCGGTATCCATGCCGAGATAGCGGCCGCGCGCATGGGCAAGGCGCAGGAAGTCCATGCGCTCCGGGCTGTCGGCCATCATCACGCCGCCGGTCAGGTGCAGGCCGCAGGACTGGCCGGAGAGTTCCTCGATTTCCTTGTAGAGACTGACCGTATAGGCCTGCAGCTTGGCGACATTGGGATCGCCGTTCAGCGTATGAAAACCGCCAGCCGCATGCCAGGAAGACCCTGAAGTCAGCTCCGAGCGTTCGATCAGCAGGACATCGGTCCAGCCGGCGCGGGCGAGATGGTAAAGGACCGAACATCCGACTACGCCGCCGCCAATGACAACTGCTTTAACGTGCGATTTCATTCACTTATGCCTCTTGTATAAAAATGTGATTCAATGCGTTGAGAGGTTGATTCAATCGCCGTGTTTAGAAATCCGTCGGCGCGCCGCCCTCGGCCTTGCGCCGGGCAACGAAGGCGTTGATCTCTTCTTCGATCGCCGGATCGATGGCGGGCTTTTCATAGGTGGCCAGCCGCTCTTTCCAGACGCGGTTGGCGCGTTCGATGGCCGTGGGCGAGCCTGCTTCCTGCCATGTTTCATAGTTGCGCCAGTCGGAAATGATCGGGGCGTAGAACGCCGTCTTGTAGCGCGACTGGGTATGGGCTGTACCGAAGAAATGACCGCCGGGGCCGACATCGCGCATGGCTTCGATGCCGAGCGCATCTTCCGACAGGTCGAGCGGTGTCAGGAATTCCGCCACCATCTGCAGGAGGTCGAAATCGAGGATCATCTTTTCATAGGAACAGCAGAGGCCACCTTCCAGCCAGCCGGCGGAATGCAGCATGAAATTGCCGCCGCCCTGAATGGCGCCCCACAGCGAGAAGACCGATTCATAGGCCGCCTGCGCATCGACCGTGTTGGCGGCGCAGACATTGGAGGTGCGGTAGGGAATCTTGTAGCGGCGGGCAAGCTGGCCGCCGACCATCTGTGCCTTCATGTATTCGGGCGTGCCGAAAGCGGGCGCTCCGGATTTCATGTCGACATTGGAGGTAAAGCCGCCATAGCCGACCGGCGCCCCTTTTTTGACCATCTGCGTGAAGGAGATGCCCGCAAGGGCTTCGGCGTTCTGCTGCACCAACGCACCGGCGATGGTCACCGGCGCCATGGCGCCAGCCAGTGTGAACGGCGTGACAATGACGATCTGGCCATTGCCCGACATATGGATGATGCCTTCCATCATCGGAACGTCGAGCTTCAGCGGCGAATTGGTGTTGATGATGGTGTAGCAGGAGGCCTCGTTCTGCAGCTGCTCCAGGCTGATGCCGCGGGCAAGACGGGCGATCTCGATACCATCCAGATTGCGTTCCTTGCCGAGCGAATAGATGTGGAACGCCTTGTCGGACAGGATGGAAAGATCGCGGATGCATTCGAGGTGGCGTACCGAGGGGTGGATGTCGATCGGCTCGACGGGATAACCGCCCGTGGTGTTGATGATGTTGTGCATCTGCGCCAGTTTGACGAAGTTGCGGAAATCCGCCTGATTGCCGGAACGTCGGCCATTGTCCGTATCGGAACAGTTGGGGGCGGAACCCATCTGCGAGAAAATCAGATTGTTGCCGCCGAAGCGCACATTATGGGCAGGGTTGCGGGCATGCAGGGTGAATTCCGACGGCGCATAGCCGACATATTCGAGGATCATGTCCTTGTCGAAATGCACGCGCTGCGAGCCGGGGCGCACGTCGGCACCGGCGGTTTTCATGATCTCGCGCGCGCCGTCATGCAGCACGTCGACGCCGATCTCCTGCAGCACCCGCAGCGAGGCATTGTGGATCGATTCCAGTTCGTCGTCGGAAATGATCTTGGTTGGCGCGAACGGAATTTTCAGCTGACGGAAAGGTGGCTGGTCGAAGGCGCCGCTTTCGAGGCTGCGGGGGCGGGACCGTCCGCCACGTCGGCCATGATCGCGTGCCGTTGCGGGGATTTCGATGTCTGCTGCCGGTTCACTCATTGCTCATGCCCTTCACTTGCGATGGTGCCACTATCGCCAGAGACGGGGCAATCGTGCGCGGCGTGAGCGACGCCGAGCGCAAGGGAAGCGACATGGGTGGGAGAGTATGTCTGGAAGCGCATTTGCCGGGAACTGCAGAGTCGCAATAGACGATGATATCTGTTGTATCACCCCCTCCGGGCTGTCGCCCTACCGGGGCGAGCCACGGGTCTCGCCCGCCTTCGGCCCCCCACAAGGGGGGAGATCACATCGACATCAGAGATTTCGCGCTATTTTCAACATTGCAAATTATGCGAAGGAAGTCATGAAGGCTGATCTCCCCCCTTGTGGGGGAGATCGGCGACAGCCCAGAGGGGGGTGAAAATACATATAAATTTTGCATAACCAGCTAGAACTCACTCCGCCGCCTGATGAGTCAAATGGCTGATGGGTGTGACCATCGCCTGAATCAGGTTGTTCATGGTGATGACCCCGAGCGGCTTGCCGGCGTCGTCCACAACTGTTGCGTGCTGCTGGTTGGCATCCGTCATGGTCTTGGCGGCTTCCTCGAGGATCGTCCCGGTCTTGACCGTCACGCCGCCCGCATTGGCCGAACCGTCGCCCTTGGTGGAGATGGTATCGACCATGATCACCCGCCCGCGGTTCACTTCCTTGACGAAGCTTGAAATATACTCGTCGGCCGGTTTCAGCACGATATCCTGACCCGTTCCCTGCTGGACCACCTCGCCATCGCGCAGGATGGCGATCCGGTCGCCGAGCCGCAGTGCTTCATCGAGATCGTGGGTGATGAAAACGACGGTTTTCTTGATTTCCTTTTGCAGGTCCAGAAGCACGGACTGCATATCCATGCGGATCAGCGGATCAAGGGCCGAAAATGCCTCGTCCATCAACAGGATCGGTGCGTCATTGGTCAGGGCGCGGGCAAGCCCGACACGCTGCTGCATGCCGCCTGACAGCTGGTTCGGATAATTGTCCTCGAAGCCCTTCAGTCCTACCCGTTCAATCCAGCGACGCGCCTGTTCTTCCTGTTTTATCCGGCTAAGACCCTGGATTTCCAGACCATAGACCGTGTTGTCGAGAACCGTCCGATGCGGAAGCAGCGCGAACTTCTGGAAAACCATCGCGGTCTTGTGACGGCGGAATTCGCGCAGATCGTTCTGATTCATCTTGCAGACGTCGGCCTTGTCGACAATGACTTCGCCGACGGTCGGATCGATGAGCCGGTTGATGTGGCGGATCAGTGTTGACTTGCCTGAACCCGAGAGACCCATGACCACCTGAATGCAGCCGGCGGGCATATCGATATTGATATCGCGCAGGCCGAGCACGTGGTTGTGCTTTTCATTGAGCTCGGTCTTGGTCATGCCGTTCTTGACGGCATCGACATAGGCTCCCGGTTTGTGGCCGAAGATCTTGTAGAGATTCTTGATCTGGATACCGGCGCCCTGAACGGAACGATCAGCCATGAACCACCTCCTGGTGCTTTTGAAGGCGCATGCCATAGGCCTGGCTGACGCGGTCAAAAATGATGGCAATGCCGACAATGGCAAGACCGTTGAAAAGTCCGAGCGAGAAGAACTGGCCGTTGACCGAGCGCAGAACCGGCTGGCCGAGGCCCTGTACGCCGATCATCGAGGCAATGACCACCATGGCAAGCGCCATCATGATTGTCTGGTTGATACCGGCCATGATGGTGGGCAGGGCCAGGGGAATCTGTACGTTCTTAAGCCGCTGCCAACTGGAGGAGCCGAAGGCATCGGCGGCCTCAAGCACATCCTTGTCGACGAGCCGGATGCCAAGATTGGTCAGGCGGATCATCGGCGGGATGGCGTAGATCACCACGGCGATGAGGCCGGGAACCTTGCCGATGCCGAGAAGCATGACAACGGGGATGAGGTAGACGAAGCTTGGCATGGTCTGCATGACGTCAAGAATGGGATTGACGATACGCTGGAAGCCGTCGGAACGCGCCATGACAATGCCGATAGGAATGCCGACAACGACGGACACGACTGTTCCCACGAAAATCATTGCGATGGTCTTCATCGCGTCGCTCCACATATCGAAATAGCCGATCAGGAGAAGGGTGAGGACTGTTCCGGCAACGATCTTCCAGTTGCGGCTGGCGAGCCACGCAATGCCCGCGATCAGCAGAACCATGATCGGCCATGGGGTCGAAGTCATGAACTTCTCGGCCTGGATCAGGAAATATTGCAGCGGCTGGAAAAACGACTCGATCACATCGCCGTAGCTGCGGGTGAAAGCCTTGAAGCCTTCATCCATGGTTTTTTTCAGATTGCGGAGTGTCTCGTCATTCATTTTCGGGAATGAGTAGAACCAATCCATATGTCGCGTCCCCTTCTTTGTGGGTCAGAAATGACCATCGCGACCGAACGCGTTGACGCTCGGCCCATTCAAGATGGTGCGATGCGGCGAAGAGGGTCTTCGCCGCATCAGTCTGTTATTGAACTGCAGCCTTGATCTTGGCAGCGGCTTCCGGAGAAACCCACTTCGACCACGTGGCTTCGTTGTTCTTCAGGTAATATTTTGCACCGTCTTCGCCGGTGGCCTGGTTGTCGACCATCCATGCGAGGAGCTTGTTGAACTCGACCGTGGAAAGCTGACGCTGCTTCAGATAATCGAATGCAGGCCCCGACTTGTCGGCGAATTTCTTTGTGACAATCGTGTAGATGTCGGATTTCGCCCATCCATTCGGCTTTGGATCCGGACAATCGGCAATGGTTGTGCAACGCTGCCATTCCTTCTCGTCAAACGGTACACCGTTGTCGAGCTTGACCATGGGGTATTTCCCAAGGATCGCGGTCGGGCCCCAGTAGTAGCCGAGCCAGGGTTCCTTACGCTCGTAAGCCTTGGCGATTGAGCCATCGAGACCCGCAGCCGAGCCGGTGTCGACAAGGGTAAAGCCATGCTTGTCGCCTTCATAGGCCTTGTAGAAATTGGTGGTCGTGATCTGGCAGGCCCAGCCTGACGGGCAGTTGTAGACAGCGCCCTTCTTCGGATCTTCGGGGGAAGGGAAAAGCTCCGGATGCTTCATGGCATCGGAAATCGTCTTTATATCAGGATGTGCGTCAGCGAAATATTTGGGGATCCACCAGCTCTCCGTACCGCCTTCGGTGATGGCGGGTGCGGCGTAAACCAGTTTGTTTTCCTTGACCGCCTTTTCAAGCGGCTCACGAACGGAATTGAGCCAGCCTTCGGGTGCGATATCCGGTTGTCCCTTTTCGATCATCGATGTGAAAGTCGGCACCGTGTCGCCAGCGACCAGTTCCGCATCACAGCCATAGCCTTCCGTCAGGACCAGCTTGTCCAGATTGGCCAGGGCTTCCGCTGACGGCCAGTTCATATTGGCAATGGTAACCGAACCGCATTCTGCGGCCGAAGCGGCTCCGGCAAAGCCGAAAAACCCTGCGGCCAGTAAAGTTGAAGCAAGCAGCTTCTTCATAGGTTTTGTCTCCCACTCGTTTTGACAGTTCACCCGGTACGAATCTTAACTTGGTACTGCCTTACCCAGTCGTTCGCTTGCGTGCCATTTGGCATCCTTATCGCATCAGAATGCAATGGTTTCCCTGAATTAATGAGGTATATCGCGACAGCACCTGTCGATATAGCGACGCGGGAAAATCAATTGTGAAGGCGGAAATCACAATGTTCATGGGGATAGTGTAACAAGTCGGCTGATGAAAGATCAATGCTTTAGGCAATTTTTCTTCACCAATTCATTCACCGAAAGGCGCTTTCTGCCGGTTTATCTGGTTCTAAGCGCGGGAATTTCCTGTGAAAGAATTCCAATGGACTTTCTCATCTGAACGGTCTCAATCTGCGGTTTCATCCCCGCCGTCCGGTCTGTGCGGACGGCTCTTTGCGACGCCCTGGGAGTGCGAGAGAGCAGAATGACTGACGAAACTATTGTTCCGATGATCGAGTATGGACAGGCAGATGAAGCGGTACGCGCGGTCTATGACGACATCATGCACACGCGCGGTTCGGACTGGATCAACAATTTCTGGAAGGTGCTGGCCAACGATCCGAAGCTCTTGAAGCGGACATGGGAAAGCCTCAAGGAGGTCATGGGGCCGGGCGCTCTCGATCCGCTGGTCAAGGAGATGATCTATATCGCCGTTTCCGCCACCAACAATTGTGACTATTGCAGCTGGTCGCATACCGCTTCCGCGCGGGCCAAGGGCATGACCGATCCGCAGCTCATGGAACTTCTTGCGGTTGTCGGCATGGCCAATGAAACCAATCGGCTCGCCAATGGTTTAAAGCCACCGGTCGATGCCGCGTTCAAACCAAAAGGGCCCAAACAATGAAGTCTCCGACAAAAAGCCGCGCGCCTGTTCATGATTTGCAGATGGCGTCGATGGTTATCGCGATGCGCCTGCCCATGATGATGATGGAGGGGATGACGGATAAAACCGACAAACCGGAGTCAACGCGGGCGGTTTCGGAAAAGATGGCGGCGGTGACAGACGGCGTCGTCGCGGCGCAGATTTCGGTCATGAACTCCGCAGCGACATTCTGGCTGGATGTGTGGAGCGGCAAATCACCCGCCGCCATCGCGCAGGCGACCATCGATAAAGCGACAAATGCGGCACTCCAGCCCGGGCGGAAAACGCTGCGGGCCAATTACAAGCGTTTGACAGGCGGACGCTGAATTAAGGCGGGTTTTCGGCCTTGTTGTCTGCGCCATCATTGATATTGCTGGTGCTTCGATCGAAACACCAGTAATTGTGGCAGAAGAGGCGGCGTTTTAGCATGGCTGCCATGCATATTTGCAATGGTCATTGCTGTAAATGCGACACGCCATGGCGAAAAAACGTGATCAAACTTTAGGCAAAGAGCGCATTTGAGCGGCAACAAACGTTTTACCCTTAGGTGCTCAAATGCTTTACATCTTCAATCGCAACAATCGCGTTCACATTGCCTGGAATGCTACGGAAAAGCGCAATGCGCCATCCAGCAATCTCAAGAGCGGCATTGCTTCCGCGGTTTCCTTTATCTGGACCCGTTCGGCCGGCTGATCGCTGACGCTTCAGGAATTTCCGAGAACCGCTGCCTCAGGGCGGCGGTTTTTCTTTGCGCTGTTTTCTGGAATGACCTCAAGTCAAAAACCGCCCTGTCCGTAAGGAACAGCGCGGTTTTTTGCCAAGTTACGCATGGCTTTCTGCCGTACAATACGCTGGCAGAAATTACAGCTCCGGTACGCAGTACCTGATCCGGAGCATGGAGCAGGGTCTTGTCCGCTCCATGCAAAGTTTTAACCGGACATCGTTACCGCGAGGTTAGCGAGAGCTTAAGCAAATCTAAATTTTGAAAATTTCCAGACTTTTCTTCGCACGTGGCGTCAGCCTTCCCCGGGTGGCGTCAGCCTTCCCGGGTGGCGTCACGCAGATAATTGATGATGCCGGAGAAATCCGACCCTTCGTTGCCAGCGGCGCCGAATTGGGCATAGATCTCTTCCGCGTGCTGGCCGAGCGGTGTCGCAGCACCGACACTGCGGGCGGCTTCCTGCGAAAGCTTCAGATCCTTCAGCATCAGAGCGGCGGCAAAGCCGGGCTTGTAGCTGTTGTTGGCCGGGGATGTCGGCACGGGGCCGGGAACCGGGCAATAGGTGGTCAGTGACCAGCACTGGCCCGATGAGGTCGAGGCGACGTCAAAGAGTGCCTGATGCGACAGGCCGAGTTTTTCGGCAAGCGTGAAGGCTTCGCTGACGCCGATCATGGAAATGCCGAGGATCATGTTGTTGCAGATCTTGGCGGCCTGACCGGCGCCGGGCTCGCCGCAATGGACGATGCGGCCTGCCATTGGTTTCAAGATTGGCTCGGCAACGGCAAAAGCATCGGCAGCGCCGCCAACCATAAACGTCAGGGTTCCTGCCGCCGCGCCGCCAATGCCACCGGATACCGGAGCATCGACCGAGAGCAGGCTGTGGGTTTTGGCGATCTCGTGCGCCTTGCGGGCAGAATCCACGTCAATGGTCGAGGAGTCGATGAGCAGCGCACCCTTTTTGGCGTGCGGGGCAATCTCGGCATAGACGGACAGGACGTGCTTGCCCGCTGGCAGCATGGTGATGACGACATCGGCGTCGGCAATAGCGGCAACCGCGCTTGCTGCAATGGTCACGCCATTTGCTTTGGCGGTTGCGAGATTGTCCGGCAAAAGATCAAAACCCAGCACCGTATGGCCAGATTTGACCAGATTGGCGGCCATGGGATTGCCCATATGGCCAAGACCGATAAAAGCGACTGTCGTCATCGCAGCGTTCTCCCTGATTGTGTTCTTTATGTCGGATGCGGTGTGGTTCAGCGGCCCATCATCGAGCGGGAAATGATCACCCGCATGATTTCATTGGTGCCTTCCAGAATCTGGTGGACGCGCAGGTCGCGCACCAGTTTCTCCACGCCGTAATCGTGCAGGTAGCCGTAGCCGCCGTGTATTTGTAGCGCGTCATTGGCGACGTTGAAGCCGGTATCGGTGACGAAGCGCTTGGCCATGGCTGACCATTTCGATGCATCATGCGCCTTGCGGTCTAGCTTTGACGCCGCCGTGTAGAGGAGAACCCGCGCCGCCGAAAGTTCCGTTTCCATATCGGCCAGCTTGAACTGCAGGGCCTGGAACTGGTTGATGGCCTTGCCGAACGCCTTGCGCTCCGACGCATAGGTCACAGCCTTGTCGAGTGCAGACTGGGCGCCGCCGAGCGAGCAGGCGGCAATGTTGAGGCGCCCGCCATCGAGGCCGCCCATGGCGATCTTGAAGCCATCGCCTTCCGCCCCAAGCCGGTTTTCCACGGGAACGCGGCAATTGTCGAAAATCACCTGCCGCGTCGACTGGGCGTTCCAGCCCATCTTGAATTCATTGGCACCAAAGGAAAGGCCGGGCGCATCCTTTGGGATGATCAGGGTAGAGATGCCCTTCGGGCCATCCTCGCCGGTGCGCACCATGGTGACGTAAAGGTCGGTATCGCCGGCACCTGAAATAAACTGCTTGGCGCCGTTGAGGACGTAATGGTCGCCGTCGCGCACTGCGCGGGTTTTGAGAGCGGCGGCATCCGAGCCGGAATTGGGCTCGGTCAGGCAATAGCTCGCCAGCCACTCCATGGATGTCAGCTGTGGCACGAAGCGCTGTCGCTGTTCGTCATTGCCATAGAGATCGATCATCCATGTCGCCATGTTGTGGATCGAAATGAAGGCCGAAAAGGCCGGGCAGGCCGCCGACAGCGCTTCGAAGATTAGCACCGCATCGAGCCGCTTCAGTCCCGAACCGCCGAATTCTTCCTTCGTGTAGATACCGCCCATGCCGAGCGGGCCGGTTTCACGAATCACATCGGCCGGAAAATGCTTGTCCCGATCCCAGGCCAGCGCGTTCGGCGCCACACGGTCTGCCGCAAAGGCGCGCGCCATGTCCTGAATCGCCAGCTGATCCTCATTGAGTTCGAACTGGCTGGACGCCGTATCAATGACCGCATCCATGATAACCTCCCTGTATTCCTCTTGATTTCCACTCTATCGCAAGCGCGGGGCCGCGCAACGATTCAGATGCGTTTTGCCGGGGGCTAGGAAGAGAAAGACATATCCGCTACTCAAAGCCCATGACGCACGCAATCATGTTGCAAGGAACAGGGTCAGATGTTGGTAAATCCGTCCTGGTGGCCGGACTTTGCCGGCTTGCCCGCAATCGCGGATTGGATGTTCGGCCGTTCAAACCGCAGAATATGTCCAACAATGCAGCGGTGAGCGACGATGGTGGCGAGATCGGCCGGGCGCAATGGCTGCAGGCCGTCGCCTGCGGTGTGCCCTCGTCCGTGCACATGAATCCAGTGCTGTTGAAACCGCAGTCGGAGACCGGCAGTCAGATCATCGTGCAGGGGAAAGTCTGGGGGCAGGCCAAGGGCCGCGATTACCAGAAATTCAAGGCGCAGCTGCTCGATGCGGTGATGGCCTCGTGGGACATTGTTCGCGATGGCGCCGATCTGGTTATTGTGGAGGGCGCGGGTTCTCCTGCCGAAATCAACCTGCGGGCGGGCGATATCGCCAATATGGGCTTTGCCATCCGCGCCAATGTTCCCGTGGTTCTGGTCGGCGACATCGATCGCGGCGGAGTGATCGCCTCGCTTGTCGGCACCCATGCGATCCTGCAGCGGGAAGACCGGGAGATGATTGCCGGCTATATCATCAACAAGTTTCGCGGCGACGTCTCGCTGTTTGACGATGGCCTGAAAGCCATTACCCAGTTCACCGGCTGGCCGTCTTTCGGTGTTGTTCCGTGGCTGAAGGACGCGGCGCGGCTGCCGGCCGAAGATTCCGTCGTGCTGGAACGCCTGGTGAAGGGTGAGGGCCGGGCGCTGAAGATCGCCGTGCCGGTGCTCGACCGTATCGCCAATTTTGACGATCTCGACCCGCTGATGGCCGAACCGCAGGTGGATGTAGTGATGGTGCGCAGCGGTGAGCGCCTGCCTGCCGATGCGGGGCTGGTCATCATTCCCGGCTCGAAATCCACCATCAGCGACCTCCTGCGCTTCCGCGAGAACGGCTGGGACAAGGATCTCGACCTGCACCGGCGGCGCGGCGGCCATATCATCGGCATATGCGGCGGTTTCCAGATGCTCGGCAGAACCGTACGCGACCCCAGCGGTATCGAGGGCAGCGTAAAGGAAACCGCAGGGCTCGGTCATCTCGATATCGATACGGTGATGGAGCCGGAAAAGACCGTGCGCAATGTGGCGGCGCATTCCCTGCAATTCGATCTGCCGCTTGATGGCTACGAGATTCATCTGGGCAGGACGACCGGCCCGGATTGTTCCAGTCCGGCTGTCCGTATCAACGGCGTCAATGACGGCGCCATATCGGCCGACGGCAAGGTTTTCGGCACCTACCTGCATGGACTATTCGGGGCGGACCAGTTTCGCGCCGCGCTTCTCGGCACGATGGGCATTGCAGCGGAGGCGTTCGATTATAAGGCCGGGGTGGATGCTGCGCTTGATGCCATCGCGGCGGAGCTGGAAGCCGTACTTGATGTGGATGCCTTGTTTGCATGTGCTGCGGTGGGTGGTTCGACAAGCTCACCATGAGGGAGATGGAAGATTGCAGGGAGCTAGTTCTGCAAGAATATTCATACTGCAATATTTCCGATTGGTCTTGCAGCTATAATCTCCCTCATGGTGAGCTTGTCGAACCACGCACCGCAGCACATGCGAGCAAAGCATCGCTGCCCGAGCAAACCACGCAGTTTCAATTGACATTTCCCGTGGGGGATGAATAACGTCCCAGCCATGATTGGTTCCCATATTGGCCAAAGGCCAAGGGATCAAAAGGGAATGCGACGGTCGTACCCTAAAGGGCGATCCCACCGCAGCCGACCCCGCGACTGTAGAGCGGCGAGGATCAATGCAAAGCCTGACGCATGTGCAGACGGCAGCCACTGGGAAACCGGGAAGGCGGCATTCATCCTGTGACCCGCGAGCCAGGAGACCTGCCAGTCATAGAGCGTTTCCCAGGAATCGCTTGGGGTAATCCTGCCCAAGAACCGGAGGGTCGTGTCCCTTCAAGCCCAGCACGGAGGTTGTTATGGCTGCTCGCATGGCGCATTCGCCCGTTTTCCCGCCACCATTCTGTTTGATCACGCCTGACGGTTCATTGCGATTGCAGTGACGGCGATGCATCAGCTGAATCACGGCATATCGTTCATTCTCGGCGGTGCCCGCTCGGGCAAATCCAGCTTTGCTGAAGGCCTGATCACGGCCTCCGGTCTTGAGCTGGTCTATGTCGCAACCGGCCGAGCCTGGGACGAGGAAATGTCGGTACGCATCGACCTGCACAAGGCGCAGCGTGGTTCATCCTGGCACACCATTGAAGAACCGCTCGATCTGGTGGACACCCTGCAAGGGGTTGCTGCCGACGGAAAGGCGATCCTCGTCGATTGCCTGACGCTCTGGCTGACCAATCTGATGATGGCCGAGCGCGATATCACCGCCGAGACACGGCAGCTCGTGCAAGCGCTGCCGAAACTTCAGGGCTCGATCGTTCTGGTTTCGAACGAAGTGGGTCTCGGCATTGTTCCGGAGAACCGCATGGCGCGCGATTTTCGTGATCATGCCGGACGTCTCCATCAGGCCGTGGCGCAGGCCGCGGCAACAGTCTATTTCGTGGCAGCAGGGCTGCCGCTCACAATGAAGGGATAGGAATATGCAGGGTCAGAAGATTCCAGCAACGGTCATCACCGGTTTTCTCGGTTCGGGCAAAACCACGATGATCCGCAATCTGCTCGAAAACGCCAATGGCAAGCGCATCGCACTCATCATCAATGAGTTCGGTGATCTCGGTGTCGATGGTGGCCTGCTCAAGGGTTGCGGCATTGAAGCCTGCCGCGACGAGGATGTGATCGAGCTTAACAATGGCTGCATCTGCTGCACCGTGGCCGACGATTTCATTCCGACCATGACCAAGCTGCTCGACCGTCCGGACCGTTTTGACCATATCGTCATCGAGACCTCGGGCCTTGCACTGCCGCAGCCGCTGGTTGCCGCATTCAACTGGCCGGAGATCAAGACGCAGGTGACGGTTGACGGTGTTGTCACGGTGATCGACGCTTCCGCCGTGTCCGAGGGCCGGTTTGCCGATGACCATGATAAGGTGGATGCCCAGCGCATTCAGGATGAATCGCTTGACCATGACAGCCCGCTCGAAGAACTGTTCGAAGACCAGATCCGTGCTGCCGACCTGATTGTTCTAAACAAGACGGACCTGATCAGCGACAAGCAGCTGGAGGGTGTGCGCGGCGATGTGCAGAGCCGCTCGTCGCGCTCGCTCAACATGGTGTCGGCAAGCTTCGGCAAGCTCAGCAATGAATTGCTGCTTGGCCTTGGTGTCGGCACCGAAGAGGACATTGCCAACCGCAAGTCGCATCATGAAATGGAACATGAAGCGGGTGAAGAACACGACCATGACGAGTTCGAAAGCTTTGTCGTTGGACTTGGCCCGGTTACCGAACCCAAGAGCTTTGTCGAAAAGCTGAAAACCGTGATTGCCGATCACGATATCCTGCGCCTCAAAGGCTTTGCCGATGTTCCCGGCAAGCCCATGCGTCTGGTGGTACAGGCTGTCGGCACGCGCATCGAACATTACTTCGACCGCGCGTGGAATCCGGGTGAAGAGCGGCAGACCCGTTTCGTCGTCATCGGCCTGCATGACATCGACAATGATGCCATCACATCGGCTGTCACCGCCGCTGCTGCCTGACGATAGGAACCTGAATGCATCTCCTACTCGCCCAGAAAGGCACCATCGCTGAAGGCACCGAGGCTATCGACCTCGGCCAGACGCCGGGAGATGTGTTGTTTCTCTCTGCTGCCGATACGGAGCTTGCCAGTCTGGCCTCCGCACGGCGGCAGGGCGACGGCGCGGTTTCGTTGCGCCTTGCCAACATGATGAGCCTGTCACACCCGATGTCCGTCGATGCCTATGTCGAGCGGACGGCGCGGCATGCCAGGCTGATTGTCATCAGGGTGATTGGCGGCGAGAGCTACTGGCCCTATGGTCTGGAGGCGCTGCATGCCTGCGCGGTCAATCACAAGGTAAAACTTGCGGTGCTGCCGGGTGACGACAAACCCGATCCGGGGCTCGACCGGTTTTCGACCATTGCCCGGCATGATCGCGATGCGCTCTGGCATTATCTGCTGGAGGGCGGGGCGCAGAATGCCCAGCGCTTCCTCGATTATTGTGCAGCACTGATTTCTTCGGGTGAAAAGCCGCAGGAAGCTGCTCCTCTGCTCAAGGCTGGGTTGTGGTGGCCCGGCAATTCAGCACCCTCTCTGGAAGAGATGCGCCATGACTGGACCGAAGGAGCGCCTGTCGTTGCGATCTGCTTCTACCGGGCGCTGGTGCAGAGCGGCCAGACGCAGCCGGTTGCGGCGCTCCTCGATGCGTTGCGTGTCAAGGGGCTCAATCCCCTGCCAGTGTTTGTCTCCAGTTTGAAAGACCCGGTTTCCATCGCGACGCTGGAGAGCATTTTTGCCGAAGCGCCGCCCGCCGTTGTTCTGAATGCCACTGGGTTTGCCGTGTCGGCACCGGGCTCCGCGCGCAAGCCGACCGTGCTTGAATATGATGGCGCAATGGTGCTGCAGGTCATCTTTTCCGGCTCCAGCGCCGAACAATGGCGTCTGTCGGATCAGGGGCTTTCCGCGCGCGATCTGGCGATGAACGTTGCCTTGCCCGAGGTGGATGGCCGGGTGCTGTCGCGTGCGGTCTCGTTCAAGTCGGCGCAGCATTTCGATGAGGCGGTGGAAGCCAATATCGTCATGCACGAACCGCAGGCGGATCGCGTGGCGTTCGTTGCCGAGCTGGCATCGAACTGGGCGCGCCTGCGCAGGAGCAAACCGAGTGAGCGCCGTGTTGCGCTTGTCATGGCCAACTATCCCAACCGGGACGGACGGCTTGGCAATGGCGTCGGGCTCGACACCCCTGCGGGTACATGGCAAGTGCTGAAATCCATGCGCGATGCCGGGTATGACATCGCCGATATGCCCGCCGACGGCGAAGCGCTGATCCGTCATCTGATGGCCGGGCCGACCAATGCGGCCAGTGACGGGCGCGACATCCGCGAGACGATTTCCCTGAATCAATACAACAGCTTCTTTCAATCGCTTCCCCAGGTGATTCAGGAGAAGGTGACGGCGCGCTGGGGCGCGCCGGATACTGATCCGTTCTTCCTCGATGCGGCGCGCGGCTTTGCGCTGCCGCTCAGCCGGTTCGGTTCGGTGCTGGTCGGCATTCAACCCGCGCGCGGTTACAATATCGATCCGAAGGACACCTATCATTCGCCGGATCTGGTGCCGCCGCATGGCTATCTCGCCTTCTATGCCTATCTGCGCGGTGTCTACGATGCGCATGCCATCGTGCATGTCGGCAAGCATGGCAATCTCGAATGGCTGCCGGGCAAATCGCTGGCGCTGTCGGAAACCTGTTTCCCCGAGGCTGTGCTGGGGCCGGTGCCGCATATCTATCCCTTTATCGTCAACGATCCGGGTGAGGGCACTCAGGCAAAACGCCGTTCCTCCGCCGTCATCATCGATCATCTGACGCCGCCGCTGACCCGAGCCGAAAGCTATGGGCCGCTGAAGGATCTCGAGGCGCTTGTCGACGAATATTACGAAGCATCCGGCGTTGATCCGCGCCGCCTCGTGCGCCTCAAGGTGCAGATCCTCGATCTGGTGCGCGATATCGGTCTCGACAGTGATGCGGGCATTCATGAACATGATCCTGACGATCTCGCCCTGCAGAAGCTTGATGCCTATCTCTGCGATCTCAAGGAAATGCAGATCCGCGATGGTCTGCACATCTTCGGCCTGTCGCCGGAGGGGCGACTGCTCACCGATCTGGTGGTTGCGCTGGCACGTGTGCCGCGCGGTTCGGGCGTCGGGGCTGATCAAAGCCTGCAGCGCGCCATTGCCGGTGATCTCGGCTTTGCCGGTTTCGATCCCCTGGATTGTGATATGGCCGCGCCTTGGAGCGCGGAACGGCCAGAAATTCTGAGCGCGGTCACGAACGAGCCATGGCGCATTGCCGGTGATACGGTGGAGCGCATCGAGTTGCTGGCGGCCAAGCTGGTGGCTGGTGAAATCACTTGCGCTGCTGAATGGCAGGCGACGCAAACGGTTCTGGACGGCATTCGCACCAATCTGCATCCGGCTGTGATGGCCTGCGGTGAGGCCGAAATGACCGGGCTCATGACGGCTCTGGATGGTCGCTTTGTGGCACCGGGACCATCAGGCGCGCCGACGCGCGGCCGCCCTGATGTTCTGCCGACCGGACGCAATTTCTTTTCCGTCGACAGTCGTGCCGTGCCGACACCCGCCGCATGGGAACTCGGGCAGAAATCGGCTGAGCTGTTGATCCGTCGCTATACGCAGGATCACGGGGAGTGGCCGACATCGCTGGGGCTGACCGCGTGGGGCACATCGAACATGCGCACCGGCGGCGATGATATTGCGCAGGCGCTGGCCCTGATCGGGGTCAAACCCGTCTGGGACATGGCTTCGCGGCGTGTCACGGGATACGAGATCATTTCGCCTGCCGTGCTTGGCCGTCCGCGCGTCGACGTGACCTTGCGCATATCCGGCTTTTTTCGCGATGCTTTCCCGGACCAGATTGCATTGTTCGACACGGCGGTGCGGGCGGTCGGCGCATTGCAGGAGGATGCGGAAGACAATCCCATCGCCCTGCGCATGCGCACCGAACAAGCACGGCTTGTGGCTGAGGGAGCCGATGAAAAGACGGCGAAGCAGCGGGCGGGTTTTCGCGTGTTTGGCTCAAAGCCCGGTGCCTATGGTGCCGGCCTGCAGACGCTGATTGACGAAAAGGCCTGGGACAAGCGCGACGATCTCGCCGAGGCGTGGCTGGTCTGGGGCGGCTATGCCTATGGCGCGGGTGAAGAGGGCAAGGCTGAGCGCGGTCTCTTGGAAGAGCGCCTGCGTAGCGTTCAGGCGGTGGTGCAGAATCAGGACAACCGCGAGCACGACCTGCTCGATTCCGATGACTATTATCAGTTCGAGGGCGGGATGTCGGCGGCGGTCGAGCAGCTGTCCGGCGAGCGCCCGACCATCTACCACAATGATCATTCGCGTCCCGAAAAGCCTGTCATCCGCACGCTCGATGAAGAAATCGGCCGTACCGTGCGCGGCCGTGTGACCAATCCGAAGTGGATCGCCGGGGTGATGCGCCATGGCTACAAGGGTGCCTTCGAAATGGCGGCGACGGTCGACTATCTCTTCGCCTTTGCCGCCACGACAGGCGCTGTCCGCAACCATCATTTCGAAGCGGTCTATCAGGCTTTCCTGATGGACGAGGACGTGCGGACATTCCTGAAAGACAAGAACCCGCATGCCCTGCGGGACATCGCCGAAAAGCTGGAGGAGGCCGTGGAGCGCGGCTTCTGGACCCCGCGCTCGAACTCGGCGCGTTATGAACTCGGCAAGCTTGCCGCCTGAGACAATGATTCGGAAGGAGACGCCAAATGGCTGAAAAATCAGAGAAACTGTTGAACCTGACCGAAGAGGAAGTCAACGCGCGCCACGCCGACAAGATGCGCAAGAAGAAGGTCGTACGCGACAAGATCCTCGCCACCAAGACCGATGAAAAAGGCTTGGTCATCGTCAATACTGGCAAGGGCAAGGGCAAGTCGACGGCGGGTTTCGGTGTTGTCTTCCGGGCGCTTGGTCACGGCATGAAGATCGGTGTGATCCAGTTCGTCAAGGGATCATGGGATACGGGCGAGCGCTGGGTTCTGGAAAAATTCCCGGAGCAGGTGACCATCTCTGCCATGGGCGAAGGGTTTACCTGGGAAACACAGGACCGCGCCCGTGATATTGCCATGGCAAGGGATGCGTGGGAACAGGCCAAGACAATGATCCTCGATGACGAAACGGATATTGTCCTGTGCGATGAACTGAACATCGCGCTGCGCTACGACTATCTGCCAGTTGAAGAAATCATCGATGTGCTCAAGCAGAAGCCGCATATGAAGCACGTGATCATCACGGGGCGGAATGCCAAGGATGAACTGATCGAGTTTGCGGATCTTGTCACGGAGATGGAAATGATCAAGCATCCGTTCCGTTCCGGTATCAAGGCGCAGAAGGGGATTGAATTCTGATGACGGCAACCTGGCAATTCTGGGCGGTTCTCTCCGCGATCTTTGCGGCTCTGACCGCCATTTTTGCCAAGGTCGGTATCGAGAACATCAATTCGGATTTTGCCACGCTGATCCGGACCTTCGTCATCATCGGTGCGCTTTGCCTGTTCCTGACCGTCAGCGGCCAGTGGCAGAGCCCTTCGACCATTTCAACCAAGACATGGACGTTCCTGATCCTGTCAGGTCTGGCAACGGGCGCGTCGTGGCTCGCCTATTTCCGCGCCCTGAAAATCGGTGATGCGGCGCGCGTTGCACCGATCGACAAACTGTCGGTCGTGATGGTGGCGATTTTCGGCGTTGCCTTTCTTGGCGAGAAGCTGTCGGGTCTGAACTGGCTCGGCGTGCTGCTGATCGGCGCCGGGGTTATTCTGCTCAGTTTCAAGTTTTAGAGCGTCGCGATCCACAGGCGGATCGGGTTACTGGGATCGAGCAGAAGCTTTACCGCAAGGGCAAGGCAGACGATGACCAGCAAGGGCTTGATGATCTTAGCGCCGTTCTTCATGGCCATGGCGGCGCCGACCCGCGCACCGATGAATTGCGCAACGCCCATGCACAGGCCGACCTTCCAGTTGATCACACCGAGAAAGGCAAACGTGACAAAACCGCCGAGATTTGAGGCGAGGTTGAGGAGCTTCGTATGGGCCGTGGCCTTGAGCAGGCCGTAACCGGCCAGCGACACAAAGCTAAGCATGAAAAAAGAACCGGCGCCCGGTCCGAACACGCCGTCATAAAATCCGATCAGCGGAACAATTGCCAGACCGAACAGGAACGGCGTCATCCGCTGCGCCCGGTCGATATCGCCCATGTTGGGTTTCAAGGCAAAATACAACGCGATGGCGATCAACAATACGGGCAGAAAAGCACGCAGGACATCACCGGGCAAGAAACCGGCGAGGAGTGCACCTGCGATAGCTCCGAGAAATGACATAAAAGCCGATGGAAGCTGTTTCTTCAGGTTCACATGGCCCTTTTGCGCATAGGCGATGGTTGCCGAAGTCGAGCCGAACAGAGATTGCAGCTTGTTGGTTCCCAATGATTCCACCGGCGAGAGACCGGCTAGGAGCAATGCCGGAACGGTGATCAGGCCTCCTCCTCCGGCTATGGAGTCAATGAAACCTGCGGCGAAGCCAGCAATGATCAGAAGGACGGGAATATTTTCGAAGAAGGCAGACATGGCGGGGAGACTCTTTGAGAATGCGCCGGACCATAGAGACAATTTCGGTTTTGGCGAGAGCATTTGCGCGCCGAGTCAATCCTCTTGTGCGAATCGCACTGTGGTGTGTTGTTTGCGCACTTGAATTCGGCCGCCCGGGCTGCGATCAATCGCAGGAACACTGTTTGGGGGTATAATGAGCGAGAGCATTTTTGATCGCATCACCGCATTTCTCGGCGCGAAAAGCGCTGTGCAGAAGGTGGCCGATGATCCGGTTCTGACGGCCGAACTGTTGCTTCTGCTGCATGTCGCTCTGGCGGACGGCAAGACCGAGAAGTCGGAATACGCGGCGATCCTGCGTATCGCCTCCAGTGATTTCGGCATTTCGCCAGACGAGTTCGGCGAAGTTGCCACCTATCTCAAGGACTTCGGCTATGAAACATCCAGCGAGCAGGCAGCGCTGGCTTTTGCCGATGTGCCTTTCGAACGGAAAGTGCTGCTGCTGCGCCACCTCCTTGCGATTGCCAATGCCGATGACGATCTTGATCCCAAGGAAGCAAACCTTATCCGCCGGACGGCGGATCTGCTTGGCGTGACACCGGAAGAGCTGCACAAACAGCATTGATGGTTGAGAAATCCGGCACTGTCTACACGCTTGGACTGGGTTGCGAGCGCGGGTGTGACCCGGATGAGCTCTTGACACTGGCCGTGACGGTTTTGCATGCGGCTGACATAACGCTCGGCGATCTGGCAGGCATCCATTCCCTTGATGCACGTGCGGGTGAACCGGCCATGGTTCTGCTGGCCGAGCGTTGGCAATTGCCTTTCATCTGCTTTGATGCTGCAACACTGGACAAAGGAACACCCCGGCTTGCCAATCCGTCGGAGCGGGTATTTGAGCTGACGGGCAGCCATGGTGTGGCAGAGGCAGCCGCACTTGCCGCTGCCGGACCGGATGGCCACCTGGTGGTTGGCAAGATAAAATCCGCCCATGCAACGGCTGCATTGGCAAGAAAGAGATAGACAATGACGGTTCACTTTATTGGCGCGGGGCCCGGCGCCCCCGATCTCATCACCGTGCGCGGTCTGAAGCTTATCCAGTCCTGCCCGGTCTGCCTGTATGCGGGATCACTGGTGCCGCCGGAAATGGTCGCTGAAGTGCCGGAGGGCGCGCGCGTTGTCGACACCTCTTCCCTGACGCTGGACGAGATCATCGCCGAGTTTGAGCGGGCGCATGCGGAAGGCAAGGACGTGGCGCGTGTGCACTCAGGTGATCCGTCGATCTATGGTGCGGTGGCGGAGCAGATGCGCCGCCTTGATGCGCTCGGCATTGATTATGACGTGACGCCCGGCGTGCCGGCTTTTGCCGCTGCCGCCGCCGCGCTGAAGAAGGAACTGACGGTTCCCGAGGTTTGCCAGACCATCATCCTCACCCGCACATCGATGAAGTCGTCAGCCATGCCCGAGGGTGAGGATCTGGTGACACTGGGCAAATCCGGTGCCACGCTGGTTATTCATCTTTCGATCCGCAATCTCCAGCGTATCGAGACCGACCTCGCGCCGCTCTATGGTGCGGATTGCCCTGTCATCGTAGCCTATCGCGTGGGGTGGCCCGATGAGCAGTTCATTCACGGAACATTGGCGGATATTGCCGGGAAAGTGCGGGAGTCGGGCCTGGCACGCTCGGCCATGATCTTTGTCGGCAAGGGTCTGTCAGCGGATGCGTTCCGTGATTCCGCGCTTTATCACAAGGATCACAGCCACACCTTGCGGTCACGGCCGGAGTAGATGGCATTCGGGGTGGATTATGCCGTTGCACCCCCTCCGCCCTGTCGGGCATCTCCCCCGCAAGGGGGGAGATCAGCCTTCATTAATATTTCGATCAGTTTTGAGACATTTCAGAATAAGTAAAAATGTTGATGTCGATGTGATCTCCCCCCCTTGCGGGGGGCGAAGGCGGGCGAGACCCGTGGCTCGCCCCGGTAGGGCGACAGCCCAGAGGGGGGTGAAAGTCTCATTATGCCTTGCAACTATCTCAACGTCTCCTCAACGAACTGCAGAACACCCGGTGTATCGGGCAGGGTATGGCTGGCAGGGCGGTACGGGCGTTCGATCATGATGACAGGCAGACCAAGTTCCCGCGCCGCGGCGATCTTGGCATAGGATGCGCCGCCGCCTGAGTTGCGGCACACGATGTGGGTGAGGCGTTTGCGGGTGAGAAACGCCGCCTCGTCATCCTTCTTGCCCGGCCTTGACAGTTCCAGTTCGAAATCAAACAGGTCAAGCGGCGCTTCCGGCGGATCGATCATGCGCACGACAAAGTGCACATCGTGTCTTCGGGAGAACGGCGCGATGTGCTGACGGCCGAGCGCCAGCAGTATCCGCGCCTTTGAGGGAATGGCGGATACAGCGTCTTCAATGCTGGTCACACTGGTCCAGCTATCGCCGGGCTTGCGCTGCCAGTCCGGCCGTTCCAGCCGGACAAAGGGAATGCCTGTCGCGTCCGCTGCAGCGAGCGCATTGTCTGATATCTGCGTGGCGAAGGGGTGGGTTGCATCGACGAGCAGTGCGATGTTTTCGCGGCGCAGATAGTCGGCAAGACCGTCCGCACCGCCAAAGCCGCCAATGCGCACTTCGCCCTCGATCTTGCCGGGATTGCTTGTCCGGCCCGCGAGGGAAGATATCGTGCGATAACCCATGGCGACAAGGGCAGAGGCGAGTTTGACCGCTTCCGCCGTTCCACCCAGAATGAGTACGGGACGATCAGAGGCGGGCAAGGATTACTCCCTTGCGGTCCGTCACGATCATTTCCACCTCGACAGGTGCACCCTTGAGGGTGGCAAGCGCCACGGTCTTGGCTTTTTCGGCGATGGATTTCGGCAGGTCGATACCAAACCCTTGAGTCATTTCAAGCACTTCCTGCGCGGTATTGGCATTCAGAATCCGGTCCCTCATGTTCTTGTCGAATCCGAGTTTTTCCGCTTCATCCGCCAGAAATTCCATGCTCACCTGACTGCGGGCGGAGTGGAGGTCAAGCGCGCCCTGTGCCAGCTTTGTCAGCTTGGCAAATCCACCCGCGATGGTCAGTTTGTCGATGGGGTGAACCCGCAGATATTTGAGTAGCCCCCCGGCGAAATCGCCCATGTCGAGGAGCGCGATGTCAGGCAGATCATAGATCGCCTGCGCCGCATCTTCCGAGGTCGAACCTGTGGCCGCCAGCACATGGGTGAGCCCGGCGGCGCGGGAAACGTCGATGCCGCGATGGATCGAGTGTATCCATGCGGCGCAGGAGAACGGATGGACAATACCTGTCGTGCCGAGAATGGAGATGCCGCCGACAATGCCCAGACGCGGGTTCCAGGTTCTCTTGGCCAGTTCCTCGCCTTCCGGCACGGAGATTGTCACGACGAGATCGGCGGGTAGATCGTACTGGGCGCAGATTTCCTCGCAGATCGCGGTCATCATAGCGCGCGGAACCGGATTGATGGCGGCTTCACCCGGCGGGATCGGCAGGCCCGGCAAGGTGACCGTTCCAACGCCGTCACCGGCGACAAACTGAATGCCGCTGCCGGGAGGCGCCGGGTAGACTGTGGAAATGATGGTGGCGCCATGGGTGACATCAGGGTCATCCCCGGCGTCCTTGACGATGCCGGCAATGGCGTAACCATCGCCGATTGATTCGAGTGCCAGGGGAAAATGCGGAACCTCGCCTTTCGGCAGGATGATGGCGACCGGATCGGGAAATTCGCCTGTTATCAACGCAATCAGAGCCGCCTTGGTTGCGGCAGTCGCGCAGGCGCCCGTTGTCCAGCCCCGGCGGAGGGGAGCAGGGTTGGCATCGTCTGGTTTTCGCAATCCGGCATCAGGTTCGTCGCTCATGCGCGTCTTATAGACCAGCTTGGGATAGAGTTGCATGATTTTTCCGATAAGTTCATGCTTGCGATGCGGAAAATTATGCTATGCGCGATACAACAGATACGGGGAGCGCGATGAGCGCAGTGACGTCAAAATTGCCGAAGTTCGAAGCCGGCCATGTCTGGCTTGTCGGGGCCGGGCCGGGTGATCCCGGTCTCCTGACGCTGCATGCGGTCAACGCTCTCGAACAGGCGGATGCCATTGTCTATGATGCGCTGGTCAACGAGGAATGCCTTGCCTTTGCCCGTCCGGATGCCGAACTGGAATATGCCGGCAAGCGCGGAGGCAAACCTTCGCCGCAGCAGCGCGATATCTCGCTGCGTCTGGTGGAACTGGCCAAGGCGGGCAAGCGGGTTCTGCGCCTGAAGGGCGGCGACCCCTTTGTTTTCGGCCGCGGCGGGGAGGAAGCGCTGACGCTGGTCGAGCATGGCATTCCGTTCCGCATCGTGCCTGGAATCACCGCCGGAATCGGCGGGCTTGCCTATGCGGGTATTCCGGTGACCCACCGCGAGACCAATCAGAGTGTGACCTTTCTGACCGGCCACGATGCAACCGGCCTGATTCCGGATACAATGGACTGGCAGAGCATCGCCAAGGGGTCATCCGTCATCGTCATGTACATGGCAATGAAACATATCGGTGTTATCGCCGCCAAACTGATGGCCGCGGGCCGCGCAAAAGACGAGCCGATGGCCTTTGTCTGCAACGCCACGACGGGCGAGCAGAAAGTGCTGGAAACGACGCTTGCAAAAGCCGAGCGAGACGTGGAAAAGGCGGGCCTGCGGCCGCCAGCCATCGTTGTCATCGGTGAGGTGGTACGCCTGCGCAATGCGCTTGACTGGCTGGGCGCTTTGGACGGCCGCGTCTTGCAGGTCGATCCGCTGGGAACGCGCCGCGAAAAGGATGCGGGATGAAAGGCTTTGTCATCGCCGCCCCGTCATCGGGAAGCGGCAAGACGACGGTGACGTTGGGATTGCTGCGCGCGCTGCGTGATCGCGGCGTGAAGACTGCGCCTGCGAAAGCCGGCCCCGATTATATCGATCCCGCCTATCACAGCGTTGCCAGCGATGTGCCCTGCATCAATCTCGATCCCTGGGCCATGCGGCCCGACCTGATCAGTGCTTTGGCCTCGCGCCATGCGGAAGGCGGCAAGACACTGGTTGTCGAGGGGATGATGGGACTGTTCGACGGTGCGCTGGATGGCACGGGCTCGGCGGCCGATCTTGCCGTGCATCTGTCGCTTCCGGTCATTCTGGTGCTGGACTGTGCAAAACAGTCGCATTCGATTGCAGCCGTGGTCAGCGGCTTCAGGGATTTCCGCCGCAATCTGATGATCGCCGGGCTGGTGCTCAATCGGGTCGGCAGTGCGCGGCACGAAGCAATGCTGCGTTCGGCGCTTCAACCCATCGGCATTCCAGTGCTCGGTGTCATTGCACGGGACCCGAAGCTGCATCTTCCGGAACGCCACCTCGGGCTGGTACAGGCGGGGGAACATTCCGAACTTGATGCCTTCATGACGCATGCGGGCGATGTCATGGGGGGGCAGATCGATCTGGCAGCGCTGCAGCAAATCGCGGGGCGTTTGGGCCCTGTTGCATCTATGGCCAATATCGCGCGGGTGCCGCCGCTCGGCCAGCGCATTGCGGTCGCACGCGACAATGCCTTTGCCTTTTCCTACCTGCACCTGCTTGATGGCTGGCGGCGACGCGGCGCGCAGATCAGTTTCTTTTCGCCGCTGAGTAATGAAGCCCCGGCAGCGGACAGTGACGCCATCTATCTGCCGGGCGGCTATCCCGAGCTTTATGCGGAACAACTGGCTGCCGCCGCCAATTTTGCCGGGAGTATCCGGGCTGCGGCGGCGCGTGGTGTTTCCGTCTACGGGGAGTGCGGCGGCTATATGGTGCTGGGTGAAAGCATCGAGGATGCCGCCGGGAAAACCCATGGCATGCTCGGCCTGCTGCCGCTGGAAACCAGTTTTGCCCAACGCCGGATACATCTGGGCTACCGGCGGGTTGAACCACTGGCCGCTTCACCATTCCCGTTTCTGTTCACCGCGCATGAATTCCACTATGCCAGCATTGTCCGTGAAGGGGATGCCGCGCGGCTGTTTCGTGTCCGTGATGCGTTGGGCGAGGATCTGGGCGAAGCGGGCCTCCGGGTTGGTTCCGTGTCGGGTTCCTACATGCATATGATTGATATGGCCGGATGATGCAGATTGAGCATGGCGGCGCGCTTGACCGCGCCATGAGCCGCTTCGGCGGACGGCGTGATGACTGGATTGACCTGTCCACCGGCATCAACCCGGAGGTTTTTCCTCTGCCGTCCATCGGTTCGGATGTGTGGAACCGTTTGCCGGATGAAAACCTGCTGGCATCGGCACTCGGTGCCGCCCGTAAATATTATGGCGCTTCGGCAGATGCAGGGATTGCCGCCGCACCGGGAACGCAGGCACTGATCCAGATCATGCCTGATCTGACGGATCACGGCGAAGTGGCGATCATCGGTCCGACCTATCAGGAACACCAGTCATCGTTCGGGCGCGCAGGCTGGAAAGTGACGTTGTGCGATGCCATCTCGGGTATTCCGCAGTCCGCCAAAGTTGTGGTGATCGTCAATCCCAACAATCCGGATGGGCGTATCGTTGCAAAGGACACATTGCTGGAGCTTGCGGGAACATTGCACGCCCGGGGCGGATTTCTGATCGTCGATGAGGCCTTTGCCGATCCGCACCCCGAAACCAGTATTGCGGCGCAGTGCGGGCGGGACGGCCTGATCGTGCTCAAGTCCTTCGGCAAGTATTTTGGCCTTGCGGGGTTGCGGCTTGGCTTCGCCCTGACCAACCCGGCGCTTGCGGGGAAACTGACAGAACGCATGGGGCCGTGGGCTGTGTCCGGCCCGGCGTTGGCGATCGCGAAACATGCCTTCAGCGATACAGCCACGCTCGCTGCCTTCAGGGACCGGCTGACCCATCGGCGCAGGTTGCTCTCCGATGTTTTTTCAAGGACAGGCCTGAAGGAAAGCGCCGGCACTGATCTGTTTGCGCTGGTCGGGCATGAACACGCCCACGCCCTGTTCGATGCCTTGTGCACGCAGCATGTGCTGGTGCGTAAATTTGCCTACGCGCCAAATTGGTTGCGCTTTGGCCTGCCATTGGATGAGAATGACGCAGAGACATTCCGCCAGCGCGCCATTATAGCAATAGACGCCATCAAGTTGATACTTTGATTCAACGGGATCGAATTATTCATGGAAATCAATCTTTTGATTCTGTTTCTTGCTCTGCTTGCAGACCGCTATGTCGGCGATCCCGATTGGCTCTGGCAGCGGCTTCCGCATCCTGTCGTGCTGTTTGGCAAGGCCATCACCTTCATTGACAAACGTTTTAACAGGACTGGCAATACCGAGCAGGAAAGGCGGCGTAGCGGCTTTCTCGCCATGCTCGCCCTGCTGCTTGTCGCGGCTGGTATTGGTGTGCTGATCCATTGGGCGCTGACGATGATCCCGCCTTTTGGCGGTTTGATCGAAGCGCTGATCGTGGCTGTGTTCCTCGCGCAGAAGAGTCTGGGTGAGCATGTGGCACGGGTTGCCGATGCGCTGCGCAATGACGGGCTGGTCGGCGCGCGCCGCGCTGTGTCGATGATCGTCGGGCGCGATCCGCAGGTGCTGGATGAGTCGGCCATTACACGCGCAGCGATTGAAAGCCTTGCGGAAAACACGTCAGACGGGATTATCGCGCCTGCCTTCTGGTATGCGCTGTTCGGCCTGCCGGGGCTTCTTGCCTACAAGATGCTGAACACGGCGGACTCCATGATCGGCCACCTCAATGACCGTCACCGCGACTTTGGCCGCTTTGCAGCGAAACTGGATGATGTTGCCAATTGGATTCCGGCGCGCCTCACCGGACTTCTGATCGCGGCGGCCGCCTGGATTTTGCGGGGAGGGAAAGCTGCTGCCCGCGCATTCAATGTGATGATGCGCGATGCGCGGCTGCACCGTTCGCCCAATGCGGGATGGCCCGAAGCGGCTATGGCCGGGGCCATTGATATCGCTCTTGCCGGGCCGCGCATCTATGGCGGGGTGGTTGCCAACGAGCCGATGCTCAATGGAGCGGGTCATCGCGATGCCGGTGCCGAGCACATTGATGCAGCATTGCAGGTTTACGGCGTGGCGACAGCGCTTTTCATGGGTGTGCTACTGGTCTTGTTTTTCCTTGGATTGTTCTAACCCTGTTCGCCGATGCGGCGGGCGAGCGCCTTGTGCAGATCGGGTGACGCTTTGACCAGCGCCCGGCCCGCTTCGGAGCGCGGCTGGCGCAGGATTTCTTCTGTCTCGCCGCGCTCGACGATCTTTCCCTCGGACATGACCATGACCGTGTCGGTGATGGCCCGCGCTACGGCAAGATCATGGGTGATGAACAGATAGGCGATGCCCAGCCGGTCGTTGAGGTCAGCGAAGAGATCAAGAATCTGGGCGCGGATCGACACGTCGAGGGCAGAAACCGGCTCATCGGCGACGATGAGTTTCGGCTCGGTGATGATCGCACGGGCAATGGCCAGCCGTTGACGCTGACCGCCGGAAAACTCGTGCGGATATTTGTGCTTGTCGGCACGCGGAATGCCGACTCGCTCCAGTGCGCGGTGTACCCGGTCGCGCCGCTCCGTGTCGGACAATTCCCGGTCGAGCAGATAGAGCGGTTCGGAGATCAGGCGTTCGGCTTGGTGGCGCGGATTGAAGGAACTATAGGGATCCTGAAAAACCACCTGCATATTGCGCCGTACCGGGCGCAGATCGTTCTGCGTCAGCTTGTCGATACGGCGCCCGGCGAAATGAATCTGACCTTGGGTTGGCCTGTCAAGCGCCAGAACCATGCGGGCGAGGGTGGACTTGCCGCAGCCGGACCGCCCGACGAGAGCCGTGGATTGCCCAGGCTTGATATCAAAAGTGACGTCGTCCACCGCCCGGAAATCCGGATCGCGGCCGAACAGTCCCTTGCGGCTGCCCGGATAGGTGCGCGACAGATTGCGGATCGCCAGCAATGGGCCATCCGGGGTTGTCTGGGTCAGGTGATGCGGCGTACGTTCGGGGACATGCATCGATGCCTGTGCCAACTGGCGCGTGTAAGGGTGCGTTTGTTCTGTCAGGATTTCTGTGGTTTCGCCATTGTCCATGACTTCGCCATGCCGAAGCACGGTAATCGAATGGGCCATGTCGGCGACCACGGCAAGGTCGTGGCTGATCAGCAGCAGGCCCATCCGCTCTTCGTCGACGAGGCTTTGCAGAAGCTCGAGAATTTGTTTCTGCAGGACCACATCGAGCGCAGTGGTAGGCTCATCGGCGATCAGCAAACGGGGTTTGAGTGCGCAGGCAATGGCGATCACCACGCGCTGGCGCTGGCCGCCGGAGAGCTCATGCGGATAGCGGCTGAGCGGAAACTTTTCGGCCGGCAGGCCGACACGATCGAGAATGGCGCGCGTCTGCTCCTCGGCGACGGCACGGGTGGCGCCGGTATGCAGCCTGATGCCTTCCGCGACCTGCTCACCAATAGTTTTGACCGGATTGAGCGCGGTCATCGGCTCCTGAAACACCATGCCGATCTCGTTGCCGCGAAGGCGGCACATTTCCGCCTCGCTGGCTGCGAGCAAATCCTTGCCATCGAAGCGGATTTGCCCCTCGGTTCGTGCACCGCCGGGCAACAGCTTCATGATGCTGAGTGCCGTCATGGATTTGCCCGAACCGGATTCGCCGACGAGTGCGCGGATTTCACCTGTCCTGACGGAAAGGTCGATGCCCTTCAGGGCCTCGAAGGCACCGATGCGCAGGGTCAGCTTGCTGATTTCAAGCAGGTTCATGACCGTTCCCGTCGCATTTTAGGGTCGAGAACATCGCGCAGACCGTCGCCGAGAAGATTGAGCCCGAGCACGGTGATGACGATGGCAAGGCCGGGGTAAAGCGCCATGTGTGGTGCCATGCCGATCATGGTCTGGGCTTCGAACAGCATCCGGCCCCAGCTGGGCATGGGCGGCTGCGAGCCAAGGCCGACATAGGAAAGACCGGCTTCCGCCAGAATGCCAAGGGAGAACTGGATGGTGCCTTGCACGACAAGAATGTTCATCATGTTGGGCAGGATGTGCTCGATGGTAATGAGCAGGCTGCTTTTGCCCGACGCGCGGGCCGCCAGAATATATTCACGCGGCCACAGCGACAGCGCCGCACCACGTGCCACGCGGGCAAACACGGGAATGTTGAAAATACCAATCGCGATGATGGCGTTGACCGCGCCGGGACCGAATACAGCCGTGATCATCACGGCGGACAGAAGTGCGGGAAAGGCAAAGACAAGATCGTTGAAGCGCATCAGGGCTTCATCGATCAGGCCGCCCCTAGCTGCCGCCCACAGACCCAGCGGCACGCCGATGCCGGCGCCGATGATAACGGAAACAAGGGCAACGGCGATGGAATTGCGGCTGCCGACCATGATCATCGACAGGATATCGCGGCCGAAATGGTCGGTGCCGAGCCAATGGGCTGATGATGGTGGTTTGAGCTTGCCGAGAATATCGAACGAACCGACGGCATAGGGTGTCCAGACGAAGGACAGTGCCGCCATCAGCGCCAGTAGGGCCGTGATCGTCAGGCCGATCACGAAGGACCGGTTGGAAAAGGCTTTCGAGATGTTGGCCTGCCATTCGGTGGGTGCACTCATGAACGACCCCGCAGGCGCGGATCGACCAGCGCATAGGATAGATCGACCAGAAGATTGACGAGGATGACCGTGGCAACGAGCAGCATGACGACACCCTCGACCACGATCAGATCGCGCTGGGTGATGGCCTGGAACACCAGACGGCCAAGGCCAGGCAGGTAGAACACATTCTCGATGATGATCGTGCCCGCCAGCAGAAACGCAAATTGCAGGCCGAGAATGGTCAGGACCGGAATAAGGGCATTGCGCAGGGCATGCCGGTACAGCACCTTGCGGCGAGTGAGGCCCTTGGCACGGGCCGTGCGGATATAATCCTCGCCAAGCACATCGAGCAGGGCGGAGCGCGTGACGCGGGCAAGGATCGCAGCCTGCGGCAGCCCAAGCGCGATGGAGGGCAGGATCAGCGATTTCAACCCGGCCCAGACACCGGCATTCCAACCGGGAAAGCCGCCTGCCGGAACGAGCCGTAAGCTGACGGCAAAGACATACACAAGCAGGAGGGCAAACCAGAAATTGGGAATGGCAACGCCGACCTGGGCGATCGCCATCGTGCCGCTATCGGTCATTGTGCCACGCCGCGACGCCGAGAACAGGCCGACAGGAATGGCGATGATTGTCGACAGAAACAGCGAGATCAGGGCCAGCGGCAGCGAAACGGCAATGCGTTCCGTGATGAGGTTCAGGACGGGAACCGAATAGGTATAGGACTTGCCGAAATCACCGACAAGAAGCCCGCCGATCCAGCTGAAATAGCGGATCAACAGGGGCTGATCGAGCCCCATCTGCTGCTGCAGGGCCTGAACGGCATCTTCCGTGGCATTCATGCCGAGCATCAACCGCGCCGGATCGCCCGGCACAATTTCAAGCACGATGAAAACGACGATGGAAGCGGCCAAAAGCGTCAGGATGCCGATCAGAATCCGCTTCGACACGTAATTCAGCATGGGAACGCTGACGTGGGTTTTTGAAAGGGATATTCACCCCCCTCTGCCCTGTCGGGCATCTCCCCCGCAAGGGGGGAGATCACATTGGCAGAAACGCCTTCGCACAAAGGGAAATGTTTCAATTTTCGCAGAAACGGCAATGTAGACTGATCTCCCCCCTTGCGGGGGAGATGCCCGACAGGGCAGAGGGGGGTGCAAGAACCGTGCAGATCCATCAATCTGTCATTCCGCCCATTTCACTGCTGTCAGGTCATTGGCGGGAATGGGGCCGTTTTCCCAGAGCCCTTCGACCTTGGCATCCCAGATACCGGTTTTGGGCAGCTGGAAAAGAAACGCGGCGGGAACATCGGCGGCGAGAATCTTCTGTGCCTGCTGATAGAGTCCGGTGCGCGTGGTCGTATCGGATGTGGCTTCGATCTGCTTGATCACCTCGCGGAAGGCAGGACTGTCATAGTTGAAGTAATAATTGTCCCGAGCGAAGATATTGAGGTCGTTCGGCTCGGTGTGCGACACGATGGTCATGTCGTAATCCTTGCCCTTGAACACCTGTTCAAGCCATTGCGCCCATTCAACCGGAATGATTTCGGCTTCGATGCCGATTTCGCGCAATTCCGCCGCAATGATCTCGCCGCCGCGACGGGCATAAACGGGAGGCGGCAGTTTCAGCGTGGTCTTGAAACCGTCGGGATGGCCGGCCTCCGCCAGCAGCTTCTTCGACAGTGCCGGGTCGTAGGCGGACTCGCCTGTCAGGTCGATATAGGCCGGGTGGTGCGGCGGGAAAAATGAGCCAATGGGTGTTCCGAGGCCGAACAGGGCGCCGTCAATCAGGGTTTTGCGGTCGATGGCGTGGGCAATCGCCTGTCTGACCTTGAGATTGTCGAAGGGCGGCTTCTTGTTGTTCATGCCAAGGACGGTTTCACCTTCCGTCGTGCCGATGACCACCTTGAAGCGCGGATCAGCCTGAAACTGCGGCACGGCCTCATAGCTCGGAAACACCGGAAATGCCTGCACATCGCCCGCTAACAGTGCCGCTGTCGCAGCGGCCGGATCGGGGATGATGCGGAATGTCGCCTTATCAAGGGCAACAGGTGTGCCCCAGTAGGCGGGGTTTTTGGAAATGACGATCTGCGAGCCCTTGGCCCAGTTGTCGACCTTGAAAGGGCCAGTACCGACGGGCTTTTCCTTGTTGGTGTCAGCGCTCTCCGGCGCGACGATGACAGCGGCCGCCCAACCCATATTGTAGAGGAAATCGCCATTGGGCTGTTTGAGCGTGACCTTGACGGTCAGGGGATCAACGATCTCTACGGTATCGATGGACGCGAACAGCGGTTTTTGCGGATTGGTGGATTTCTCATCGCGGGCCCGGTCGAGCGAGAATTTGACATCCTGCGCATCAAAGGCCGTGCCATCGTGGAATTTCACGTCCTTGTGCAGCTTGAAGGTGTAGAGCTTGCCATCCTCGGAGATCGTCCAGCTCTCGGCAAGCGCGGGCAGAACTTCCCCCTTGGCGTTGATCCGCGTCAATCCTTCGAAAACATTGGCATAAACGATTTCACCGATTGCGGTGGCCGCACCGGCGGTTGGATCGAGGTGCGGCGGTTCCAGTACGACGCCCAGCACGAGATCGGTTTTGGCGGCAAAGGATGCGGTGGCGGAAAGAAGCACAAGCGCGCTGGCCGCAAGGGCCGACTTCCAGACTCTGTTCATTCAACGTCTCCCCAAGACTTTGCATAACCCCTGTGCAGATCAGCACATTTTTGTTGGTCTAGATAGAACCGGATAGAAGAACTTTCAGGCCGAGTGCCATGACCTTCGCCGACTCGACCATATCCTCGATGCCCACATACTCGTCCGGCCGGTGGGCGAGGTCGAGAATTCCAGGCCCATAGGCGATGCAGTCATGCAGCAAACCGATGCGGGCAATGTGTTTCTGATCGTAGGTGCCAGGCGAAATCACATATTCCGGCTCCTTGCCGAAAACTTCGCGGATGCCTTGCGCAACGGCGGTGACCACAGGTGCATCACGCTCGGTCATCAGCGGCTGCACCTCCATGATGTCGCGGATATTGTAGTGGAATTTCGGCCGTTCCCATTGCAGCCGGTCGAGGATCGACGTCACCTCGCGCTTGACCTCGGTGATGTCTTCTTCGAGCAGAAAACGCCGGTCGATGACGAGGCGGCAGGAATCCGGCACATTGGGCGAGGGCAGGCCGGAATAGTCATCGGTCTGGCCGCCATGGATCGAATTGATGTTCATGGTGGAGCGTTTTGCGCCTTCCGGTACCACGGGCATGCGGGTCTGCTTCTGGTCGAGTGCCGGAAACAGCTCCTTTTCGAAGGCATCCAGCACCGCGCCCATGTGGCGAACGGCGCAATCGCCCAAAAACGGCATGGAGCCATGAGCAATCTCGCCCTTGGTCTCGATCTCGGCCCACCAGACGCCGCGATGGCCGAGGCAGATGCGATCCTTGTTCAGTGGTTCGGGAATGATAACATGATCGACGCGCGGTTTTGAGAAAAAGCCCTTGCTGGCGAGATAGGCGACACCGCCGAAACCACCGGATTCCTCGTCCACCGTGCCCGAAATCTCGATGGAACCGGCAAAATCCGGATAGACTTCAAGAAAGGCTTCGGCGGCGATGATCGACGCGGCGAGCCCGCCTTTCATGTCGCAGGCACCGCGCCCGTAGACTTTCCCGTCTTTCACAACGCCCTCGAACGGGTCGACCGTCCAGCCATCGCCCGCATCGACCACATCGATATGCGAATTGAAATGCACGGTCTGGCCATGCGTCCGGCCATCGAAGCGCGCGATAATGTTGGTGCGCGGATAGCGGTCGGTGTCGCCGGGTGTACCTTCACCGCGAATCAGCTGGGTCTCGAAACCACTCTTCTTCAACCGTTGCGCGATAAATTCGGCACAGGGTGCGTAAGCTTCACCGGGCGGATTGACCGTGGGAAAGCGTATGAGATCACGGGTCAGCGCAACAAGGTCGTCACGCCGCTTTTCGATTGCACGGGAGAGCTTTTCATCCATTGGTATATCAAATCAGCCTTGGCGACGATTTGGCAAGAGGCAACTTCTTGGCAAATTATATGATGCCGTTTTCCTGGTGAGATGTCGTTAGAGTGTTTGGTAGATTGGAATTGTTCTTATAAAACAGGGATTCTGCGACGTGACCAGCGAGGCAATCACCCCATGACCGAACCGTACATCGCCCTGTCGGAGCCGGTTGGTGACACAATCGCCAAGACCACCTGCTACATGTGTGCCTGCCGCTGCGGTATCAACGTGCATCTGAAGGACGGCAAGGTCCGCTACATCGAAGGCAATCGCGATCACCCGATCAACAAGGGTGTGCTGTGCGCCAAAGGTTCGGCCGGAATCATGCAGCATTATTCGCCGGCGCGGTTGCGTGCGCCGTTGTTGCGGACCGGGCCGCGCGGATCGGGCGAGTTCAAGGAAATCAGCTGGAAAGAGGCGCTGTCGCTTGCCGTCGACTGGCTGCAGCCGGTGCGCGAGACCGCGCCGCAGAAACTGGCGTTCTTCACCGGCCGCGACCAGTCGCAGGCCCTGACCAGTTTCTGGGCGCAGAATTTCGGCACGCCCAATTACGCCGCTCATGGCGGTTTCTGTTCGGTCAACATGGCGGCGGCGGGTATCTATACGATCGGTGGTGCCTTCTGGGAATTCGGCGCGCCGGACTGGGACAAGACCAAACTGTTCGTGCTGTTCGGTGTGGCCGAGGATCATGATTCCAACCCGATCAAGATGGGCATTTCCAAGCTGAAGCAGAACGGCGCGCGGTTCGTCTCGGTCAATCCTGTGCGCACGGGCTATTCAGCGGTGGCAGACAACTGGATCGGAATCAGGCCCGGTACCGATGGGCTGCTGATCCTTGCGATCATCCATGAACTGTTCCGCAACGGCCAGATCGATCTCGATTATCTCCAGCGCTACACCAATGCGCCGTGGCTGGTGATCGACGACGAGGGCAAGGAGGATCACGGCCTGTTCCTGCGGGACGATCTCGGCAAGGCGCTGGTGCGCGATCGCAAAACCGGTGCGCTGGTGCGTTTTGACGAGCCGGGTCACGTCGCCGATCTGAACGCCGATTTCACCACGGATGCCGGCCGCAAGGTGCGAAGTGTCCTGCGGCTGATGGCGGAAAAATATCTCGACCCGCAATATGCGCCCGATGCCGTCTCTGCTGAAACCGGTGTATCGGCAGCGACCATCAAAGGTCTGGCTGCGGAAATCGCACGGGTGGCGTTTGAAGAGGAGATTATCCTCAAACAGCCATGGACCGACATGAAGGGCGAGCAGCACGACGTGATGATCGGCCGCCCTGTCACCTTCCATGCCATGCGCGGCATCTCGGCCCACTCCAACGGCTTTCAGTCGGCGCGGGCACTGCACGTGCTGCAGACCATAATCGGCTCCATCGATTGCCCCGGCGGCTATCGCTACAAGCCACCCTATCCGAAACCGGCCACGGCTCATCCGCGTCCGCATGGCCGGGCCGAGCATGTGACGCCGGGCAAGCCGCTCGCCGGGCCGCATCTCGGCTATCCCCTCGGGCCGGAAGATCTGCTTGTCGATGCGGATGGCAAGCCGCAGCGCATCGACAAGGCCTTTTCGTGGGAAGCGCCGCTGTCCGCTCATGGCATGATGCATATGGTGATCGCCAATGCCCATGCGGGCGACCCCTATCCGGTGGATGTGCTGTTCCTCTACATGGCGAACATGGCGTGGAATTCGTCGATGAATACGCGCGGCACCATCAAAATGCTGGAAGCGCGCGACGAGGCGACCGGCGAGTACAAAATTCCAAAGATCATCTATTCCGACGCCTATTCCTCGGAGATGGTCGCCTATGCCGATCTTGTGCTGCCCGATACGACCTATCTTGAGCGGCATGATTGCATCTCGCTGCTCGACCGGCCCATTTCCGAGCCGGAAGCCGCCTGCGATGCCATTCGCTGGCCGGTGCTGGAGCCTGACCGCAATGTGCGCGGTTTCCAGTCGGTTCTGATCGATCTTGGTGCGCGGCTCAAGCTGCCGGGTTTCGTCAATGAACAGGGCGGGGCGCTCTACAAGGATTATGCGGACTACATCGTCAATCACCAGCGCAAGCCGGGCATCGGTCCGCTGTCGGGCTGGCGCGATGCTGATGGTGCGGGCGAGGGGCGCGGAACACCGAACCCGGATCAGCTGAAAAACTATATCGATAACGGCGCGTTCTGGATGAAGCATATCCCGGAAGAGGCGCTCTATTTCAAGCATCACAATGCCGCCTACCAGCAGTTCGCCATCGATACCGGCTTCTTCGATACGCCGCAGCCGGTGACGATCCAGCTCTATGTGGAGACTTTGCAAAAATTCCGCCTTTCGGCGCTGGGCACCCGCAAGCCGGTCGCGCCGGAACAATACCGGCAGAGGCTGCTGGAATGCTTCGATCCGCTGCCGCTGTGGTACCGGCCCTTCGAGGAACAGGGCGTCGATACAAAGGCTTTTCCCTACCATGCGATCACGCAACGCCCCATGGCGATGTATCACTCCTGGGGATCGCAGAATGCGTGGCTGCGGCAGATCCACACCAAGAACCCGCTCTATGTGCCGGGCGGTATTTGTGATGAGCTTGACCTGAAGGATGGTGACTGGGTGTGGGTGACGTCGCATCACGGCCGTATCAAATGCGAGATCGCGCGCACCGATGCGGTGAACGGCAGGACCATGTGGACCTGGAATGCCATCGGCAAGCGCAGCGGCGCCTGGGCGCTCGACAAGAACGCGCCGGAGGCCACCAAGGGTTTCCTGCTCAATCATCTCATCCATGAATTGCTGCCGCCGAAAGCCGACGGCATGCGCTGGTCGAATTCTGATCCGATTACCGGGCAAGCGGCCTGGTACGATTTGCGCGTGCAGATCGAGAAGGCGGAGGCCGGCGAAGCGCTGAGCGAGCCGCATTTCAGCACGCTGCACCGACCTGGCAGCCAGCCAGAGCCGGCGGATCAATTGCGCTACGGACAGGAGTGGGCCAAATGACCAGCCTGCCGCAAACCCGCAGTGCCAAGAAGCTCGGCCTTGTCATAGACCTCGACGTCTGTGTCGGCTGCCACGCCTGCGTCATCAGTTGCAAGGAGTGGAATACGGGTGCCTATGGCAATGCGCTGTCGGACCAGCACCCCTATGGCGATGATGTCTCAGGCACCTTTCTCAACCGCATTCATAGTTTTGAGGTGGTGCCGGACGGCGGACAGGTGATCGGCGAAGCGGGCGATGCGCGGGTGGTGCATTTTCCGAAATCCTGCCTGCATTGCGAGGACGCGCCTTGTGTCACGGTCTGTCCGACGGGTGCCTCCTACAAGCGTGCTGAAGATGGCATCGTGCTTGTCGACGAGGATAAGTGCATCGGCTGCGGCCTCTGTGCATGGTCCTGCGCCTATGGCGCACGGGAAATGGATCTGGCTGCGGGCGTGATGAAGAAGTGCACGCTGTGCGTCGATCGCATCTACAACGAGACCCTGCAGCAGGAAGACCGGGTGCCGTCCTGCGTGCGCACCTGCCCGGCCAACGCCCGCCATTACGGCGATCTTGGCGATCCTGCGTCTGAGGTGTCGGTCATGGTGGCGGAACGGGGTGGTTTCGACTTGATGCCGGAGCAGGAGACACGGCCGACGAACAAATATCTTCCGCCGCGTGCCCGCACATCATTGGCCAGCGCCGCGCCGATGATTCCGCTCGCTGAAAACACCGAAGGCGCACGCGGGTTCTTTGCGTGGCTCGACAAAACACTGGACCGGATTTGAGCATGAGTTTGCGTTTGTACACCCCAAGGATGCACTGAATGCATCCGGCCTATTCGATCATCATTTTCACCACACTGTCGGGTCTCGGTTATGGCCTCGCCGTCATGCTGGGGCTCGGGTTTCTCGATCCATCAGCATTGCCGACCAAAATCGCTTATGTGACAGCGCTGGCGTTGATCAGCATTGGCCTCCTGTCATCGCTCCTGCATCTTGGCAACCCGCAGCGGGCATGGCGGGCACTGAGTCAATGGCGGTCAAGCTGGCTGTCGCGTGAAGGCGTCATGGCGATTGCCACTTTCGTTCCGCTGACGTCGAATGCCGCACTGTGTCTCTTCATAAACCGGCAGGACGGCATGCTTGGCCTGATCACCGTGCTTGGAGCGCTGATCACCGTCTATTGCACCTCGATGATCTATGCCTCGCTGAAAACCGTGGACTCCTGGCATACACGGCTGACACCGCTCTGCTTCATCCTGTTTTCCCTTTCGGGGGGGACGTTGCTGGCGGCTTGTTTTGCCGGGCAGAACGGATTGCCGCTGCAGGTTCTCGCCATGCTGCTTCTGTTGCTGGCACTTGTGGCAAAAATGGTCTGGCGCAAGCGGGCACGAACGCTGGTTCCATTGTCGACCCCGGAAAGCGCCACCGGGTTGGGCGGTATCGGCACAGTGCGGCTGCTGGAGCGGCCGCATGCGCTGGACAACTATCTCACGCGGGAAATGGGATTTCGCGTTGCCCGAAAACACGCTGAAAAGCTTTGGGTCATCGCCTTTGTCAGCGGCATTTTGCTGCCGGTTCTGGCGCTGCTGACGGCAATGGCCGTTGGCAGCGGTGCGTTCAGCGTCTGTCTCATGGTCTTCGCAATTCTCACGCACCTCGTCGGGCTGTTCGTCGAGCGCTGGCTGTTCTTCGCGGAAGCCAAGCATGCGGTGATGAACTATTATTGAGCGAAGCGAGCGGCATCAGCCGCTCGTTCAGGCGTTCCAGCGTTTGTGGAACCACATCCATTGGCCGGGATATTCGCGAACCCAGGCCTCGACCTTGTCATTGACCAGCTGAACCGTGCGGGCAATGTCGACGGCGCCGGTGTCATCCCGGGGCAGTTCCATCTTTTCTTCGAGTTCCAGCCGGAACCGGCCGCCGGGCAGGCGGACGCATCTTGCCGGATAGACGTCACAATCATACTGCCGCGCCAGCTTGGCCAGAAGCGGATTGGTCTTGCACGGACGATCAAAGAACTGGGATGGCAGACCGCGATGGAATTTCTGGTCGACCAGCATGCCCACATTGCCGTTGGTGTTGAGGACGCTGGCCAGCGACCATGCGGCCCCGGCCTTGGATGGCACGAGGTGACCCATATTGGTGCGGCGGGCGCTGAGGATTTTCTTGGCAACGTACGGGTTGTTCGGCGGGCGAAACAGCGCCGTAACATTGAGATCAAAGGTCGCCGCGCAGATCGGCAGCAGTTCGAAATTGCCGGTGTGGGCGGTGAAGAAGATATGCGGGCGGTCACTCTCGTCGCGGATGCGCTCAAAGATTTCACGACCCTGAACTTCAATCAGCCCAGGCGTGTCGCTGTTCGGGTCATAGTCGAAGATTGCGTCGAGAAAGACATATTCCGCGGTGAGGCGGGCCATGCTGCCCCACATGTCGCGGGCGATCAGCTGCAGTTCTTCCTCGGATTTTTCCGGATAGGCCTTGCGCAGATTGGTCATGGCCACGCGGTGACGGCCCATCAAAGGCCCGATCCTGCGGGCGGACCAGTCAATAAAATTTGTGGCCGCTTCCGCTGGCAGCAATCGCAGGATGCGCAAAATGCCGAAAATCACATGTGCCGACAGCCAGTAGTTGAATGCCTTCAACTTCTGGCTCCAGCGGAACAGGGCAAGTTTGAATTTGAGGTTCATGCCTTAATTGACGCGCAGGATAATCTTGCCGAAAACGTCCCGGCCTTCCATCCGCTTCAATGCCGTATCGATATCGTCGAAACCGACTTCCGTGTCGATAACAGGACGAACCAGACCGCGCGCCATCTTCTGCATGGCATCAGCCATGTTTTCCATACGGCAGCCAAAGGAGCCGAGCAGTTTCAACTGCTGCTGGAACAGCATCATCAGGTTGAGGTTGGTCGAGACACCCGAGGTCGAGCCACAGGTCACGAGCCTTCCACCGCGACGCAGCGACAGCATGGAGCCGGCCCATGTATCAGCGCCGACATGCTCGAAGACGACATCAACGCCCTTTTTCTTGGTCAGCTTGCGCACAACGCCTTCAAAACGGTCGACGCGGTAATTGATGACATGATCCGCACCAAGCGCCTTGGCCTTTTCGATCTTTTCGTCGGAGCCGACAGTGGTGATGACTGTGCAACCCATCTTCTTGGCAAGCTGGATTGCCGCCGAACCGATGCCCGAACCGCCCGCATGCACGAGGATGGTCTCGCCCGCTTCCAGCTTGGCATTGTCGAACAGCATGTGCTCTACCGTGCCGAACGTGACAGGGGCAACAGCCGCCCCGATCTCATCCACACCGGGAGGCGCGGGTACGAGCAGGCGGGCCTTGAGATTCACCTTCTCCTGCGCAAAGCCATCGAGATGGAAGCCGTGTACACCGGAGACATGCTCGCAGAGATTGTCGCGGCCTTCGCGGCAGGGGCGGCAAAGGCCGCACGTCTGTGCGCCATAGATCGATACAAGCTGGCCGGGCAGGAGGTTGCCAACGCCCGGACCGATGGCATCGACCACGCCGGATGCTTCGGCCCCGATGGTCAGCGGCATCTTGCGCTTGGCGAAAGCCATGCCGCGCCATCCCCAGACGTCGATATGGTTCAGAGCGACAGCCTTGATGTTGACCGTTACTTCAGCGGGGCCGGGAGGAGGCGGGGGAGCAATATCGACAATCTCGAGCTTGCGGTCTTCAATCAGCTGTAATGCGCGCATATTATCCGTTTTCCTTTTCGGAGAGGGATTAGTGCGGTTCTGCCGTCATGACAAGACACGTATTTTGTCCACCGAAGCCAAAAGAGCTGGAAAGCACGGCGGAGACGCTGGCTTCGCGCTTCACATTGGGCACGACATCGAGAATGATTGCCGGATCGGGATTGTCATAGTTGATCGTTGGCGGGATCGTTCCCGTCTCGATGGTGAGCATCGAGAACACGGCTTCAATGGCACCGGCGGCGGTCAAGGTGTGACCGATCATGGACTTGTTCGACGAGGTTGGCAGCGAGGAAATGCGCTCGCCAAAGACGGTCGAGAGTGCAAGATATTCCATCTTGTCGTTCTCGGGTGTCGAGGTGCCATGCGCGTTGATATAATCAATCGCGTCTTCCTTGATGCCTGCATCGTCAAGTGCGGCACGAACCGCGCCGATGGCGGGCGAGCCGTCGGGCTTCGACCGGGTGCGGTGGAAATCATCGGCCTTTTCGCCGCAACCGCGCATGATCCCAAGAATCTTGGCGCCGCGTGCGACGGCCGATTCCAGTGATTCCATGACAAGCGCGCCGGAACCTTCGGCCATGACGAAGCCGTCTCGATCCTTGGAGAAGGGCTTTGCCGCCTTGTGGGCAGGATTGTTCTGGGTGGAAAGGGCCGACAGCAGAGAGAAGCGCACCAGAGCTTCGGCCGAAACGGAGCCGTCTGTACCGATGGACAGGACGCGGTCGCTTTCGCCGCGCCGGATGGCTTCGACGCCCAGCTGAATGGCCGTCGCGCCCGATGCACAGGCAGTCGACAGGGTTATCGGCAAACCGCGCGTGCCGAATGTATCGGCGAGGCGCTCGGCGATGTAGCCGAATTCGGTGGTGTGGAACATGGCTTCCTGCGATCCGCGGCGGCAAGCAGCGAGAAGCAGGTCATAGCCTGGTTCGCCCTCGCTCTTCACCAGAGCATCAAGGGCAAAGCGGTTACGCCATTCAAGTTCAACCGGCGGTGCGGCAAGGAACAGCGGCCCGCCGAAATTTTCCGTGTCGAAACCGGCCTGCGCAATGGCTTCCTCGGCGGCAAGCGATGCCAGTTTTTCCGACAGGGCTGACGCGCCTTCATGGCTCTCTTTGAGAAAATCAACCGTACCGGCAATCTGCGTGCGCAGATTGTCGAGGGCAAAGCGGGTGATCGTGTGGATGCCCGAGGTACCTGATGTCAGTGCGGCCCAGTTGTCCTTTTTGCCCTGTCCGAGCGAGGAAACAACGCCAAGGCCGGTGACGGCAACGAGCGGGCGGCCAAGATGGTCAGTGTATTTCGACATGTGCCAGTCCCTTAAACTTTGACGAGGCGAGCGACGCCTTCGCCCCGGGTTGCGCCGATCGAGGTCGCCAGTGCCGTATCGAGACCGCCGGAAGCGACCTTTTCATTTGTTGCATCGATGGGCGGGAACGCCGCTCCATGAAACAGGCTGAGTGCAGCCAGCCCTACAGCCAGCGGGAACTGTGCTTCGCGCAGATGGCCGACCCTGCCTGCAACACCGCGAACAGCGGCAGAGGCAAACACATCAAGCGCTGCTTTTTCCGTTGCCGTGATGCCGTGCGCACCGGTTGCGCCGGATACAATGAGACCAGCAGCCCTGTCGGCGGTTGCCGCACCTACCAGCTTGGCAATGGTTTCCTTCAGGTCCTCGCGCTTGCGGCGGATCTGGGCGCTGTAGATGCCGTCGATTGCCGCATAGACGCGGGCGCCGCGCTTGGCCGCATGGTCAGCGCTTTCCAGAACGAGGAATGCGCCGCCGGAACCCGTGATAACGCCGCCGCCAGCCGTGCCTTCGCGCTGCCAGAGTGGCGCCCAGCCATCGGATTTCAGCATGCCGTTGAGCTCGTAGCCGAGCAGCATGTCGGGGTGTTCGGAATTGTACGAGCCGCCGACGAGCGCATGCGTGCTCTGACCGGAGCGAATACGGGCGGTTGCTGTATCAAGAGCGGAAATGCCAGCGCCTTCTTCGCCCATGAATGTACGCGACGAGCCGGTCACTTTGTGGACGATTGAAATATTGCCGGCGAGCAGGTTGGACAGCTGCGCCAGAAACAGCGTCGGACGCAGTTCGGTCGTCAGCTTTTCGTTGAGCATGGTGCCGAGATCATTGCGCACGCGCGCTTCAGCGAGAATCTGCGTGTCGACGGTCACATCGCGTTCACCGCCACCGGCGGCAACGACCATGTCCATGGTCGAACAGAGCGCTTCATCGTCCTTGATACCGGCATCCTGCAGCGCGAGACCGGCAGCGTAGGTTCCCAGGCGCTGCCAGGTTTCCATCTGCCGCTGATCGCCGCGTTTCGGGATCTGGTTGTTCCAGTCGACTTCACCGAGCGGGTGAACCGTGTAGGGTTTGAACGTCTCGCTATCGATGCGGGGATCGGCTTGACTGTTCAGGGCTTGCCAATGGGCGTCGGCGCCTTCACCCAGGGATGAGATCAGTCCGATACCAGTGATAACGACGGTGTTGTTCTGCATTGTCTCGCAGCACCGCTGATACGGTGCACCCGGTTAGGTGAATATGGCCAGTCTGGAATGGATATCCAGAAATCAGGCGTTCTTGGCAGCGACCAGTTCGTCGATCTTGGCGCACAGGTTCTTCAGAACGAAGTATTCTTCGGTCGGAACCTTGCCGTCATTGACTTCCTGCGTCCACTGCTCGAGCGGGATCTTGATACCGAAGGCCTTGTCGATCGCAAAAACGATGTCGAGGAAGTCAAGGCTATCGATGCCGAGATCGTCAATCGTGTGGCTTTCCGGCGTGATGGAATCGCGGTCGATTTCGCTGGTTTCAGCGATAATATCGGCGACCTTGTCAAATGTTGAGGTCAATTCAGTTTCCTTTTGCTTCCGGTGCCCGGTTAAAGGCACTGATGTCTGATGAGGCGGTATCTAGCGTTTTTCATGGCCAAGGGAAAGACCGAATTACCCTGTCCATTGTTACTCCAGCATATTCCGCTGTCAGTCGAAAATAATCCTGCCTGCAATATGAACCGTTTCCCCCGCTTCGGGAGGCGAGACCACTACCGCTTCCGTCGGACGCGGGACGATGCCGGTCAGTGCTGTTATATTGGCACGGTCAGTCATCATTACCAGATTGCCGGAGCTTTTGAATTCAGCAATCACCGTGCGAATCTGATCAATCTGCGATTGTTTCTGCGTTTCGTCCTCGGGTAGCGGACCGAGAGCGGCAAGAATCTCCATAGGAACGCCGCTGAACGCCAGCCGCGCGGTTTCCTGGGCATTGCAGGTCGGGCTCGTCAGTATCTTGTCGATTCGCACTGCTTTTGCAGCAAAGCGCGCGCCGAGCTTTTGTGCCAGCTGATGGCCCCGGTCCGAAAGGGTGCGGATTTGCGTGCAGTCGACGGAATTGTCCGTGGAGGGGCTTAATGTCCCTGATACATCGGCGCCTTGTAACAGGACCGTATAGCCGCCACGCCCCAATCTAGCCCAGGCTGCATCGGTTGCTAATGCTGGCGGAATGCACAGGAGGACGCCCGATATCAGCGTCAGCATCGAAAAGGCAGAAAATCGCAATGGCTTCAACATGCATACTCCTTAGCAGTGGAGATGGGGTTTTGGCGAAGAAAAATAAAGTGAAAAGCCGTGATTGCCTTGCACCGCCGATGCAGCGGGCTTATTGCGGAAGACAATGGGTCTCGTTCAAACAATCATTGTAGTTTTTGGAGTGATTGCCGTCGCTTACGCAGCGGCGCACTTCAGGCTGCTCGACGAACGGGTGGGCGACGGGCTTTCCGAATTCGTTTTCATGATAGCCGCGCCGTTGCTGCTGTTCAGGACGATGGTCACGGCGGATTTTCATGGCTCGGCCCCGTGGGGGCTGTGGACAGCCTATTTTACCGGGCTTGCTGTTGCCTGGGCGCTGTCTGATCTGGCAATCAAGGTGATTTTTCGCAGGGATAACCGGGCAGGCGTGGTCGCCGGGGTTTCCGGTGCTTTTTCCAATCTTGTGTTTCTGGGCATGCCGTTGATGCTCGGAGTGTATGGTCAGGACGGTTTTGCGATCCTGTCGCTGATTGTTGCCGTTCATATGCCAAGCGTGATGGCTGCCTCGATCACCCTGCATGAGATCGCCTTGCGCCGTGACGGCGTGTTTCAGGGGGAAGGCAGTCTTCGCACCGTGGTTGTCTCGTTTTTCAAGAGCCTCCTGCGCAATCCCTTTGTTCTGGGAATTCTCGCCGGATGGCTTTGGCGTTTGACGGGACTGCAATTGCCTTCCATGGTCGATTCTCTGGTCCAGCTGCTGGGGAGCGTTGCCGGACCGGTGGCGCTGTTCGCTATGGGAATGGGTCTGAAGAAATTCGGCATATCGGGACACTTGGCCGCTTCGCTGGTCATAGCGATGATCAAACTCTTTGTCATGCCTGCGATCGTGCTGGCAATGGCACTGGCCATTGGTCTCACACCGTTCACCGCCAAGATCGCGGTGGTGGCTGCGGCCCTGCCGGCGGGCGTGAACTCCTATCTCATTGCGACCAAATTCAGGACCGCCGAGGCTCTGGCCTCCAATTCAATGGTCATCGCGACGGCGCTTTCTGCTGTGACAATGGTATTCTGGGTGACGATCGCGACGCACTTTTTCGGATAGGGAAGGCTGTTGCAGCTTTTGCCAAAAAGGAGCAGGGTGGCGGTCAAAGGCGCCATACAAGGCGGCCTCTCACGGAACTCACAAAATCAGTGGACCAAACGCTCCGCCTTCAATTTCAGGGAGAATTATGATGTTGCAGAAATCCAGCCAGTTCATGAAACAGGCCAATCTGATCAATGGCGAATGGGTGGCCGCAGATTCCGGCAAGACGATTGACGTCATCAATCCGGCAACCGGCCTGAAGATCGGCACTGTCCCCAATTCCGGCAAGGCTGAAACACAGCGCGCGATCGATGCGGCGGCTGAGGCGTTCAAAACCTGGCGCAAGACATCCGTGCTTGAGCGCTCCAAACTGATGCGCAAGCTGCATGACGCCATCCTCGATAATCAGGACGCACTGGCCGAACTTCTGACACTGGAACAGGGCAAGTCACTGACCGAAGCCAAGGGCGAGATCGGCATGTCGGCCGCCTACATTCTCTGGTACGCGGAAGAGGCACGCCGCACCTATGGCGACGTGGTTCCATCCCCATGGGCTGACCGCCGTATTCTCGTGACAAAGGAACCTCTCGGGGTAATCGGCGCGATCACTCCGTGGAATTTCCCGTCCTCGATGCTTGCGCGCAAGATCGGCCCGGCGCTGGCTTCCGGTTGCACAGCTGTGGTCAAGCCTGCAACGCAGACACCCTATTCCGGTCTGGTCTGGGGTGCGCTCTGTGAAGAAGTCGGTATTCCGAAGGGTGTTGTGAACATTCTCACCGGTTCGGCTTCGGAAATCGGCGGCGAGATCACCAGCAACCCGCTGGTTCGCAAGATCACATTCACCGGTTCGACTGAGATCGGCAAGATTCTGATCAAGCAGGCCGCGGATACGGTGAAGAAGGTTTCGATGGAACTGGGCGGTAACGCACCGTTCATCGTGTTCAACGATGCGGATCTGGACCGTGCCGTCGACGGCGCCATTGCAGCGAAATTCCGCAATTCCGGCCAGACATGCGTTTGTACCAACCGTTTCCTCGTGCAGTCCGGCATCTATGATGCGTTTGTCGAGAAATTTGCTGCTGCAACGGACAAATTGAAGATTGGCAATGGTCTTGATGCCGGAACACAGCAGGGGCCGCTGATCGATGACAAGGCCGTCGCGAAGGTGGAGGAATTTATTGCCGACGCCAAGCAGAAGGGCGGCAAGATTATCACCGGCGGCAAGCGCCATGCACTTGGCGGCAGCTTCTTCGAGCCGACGGTCATCGGTGATGCGACGCCTGATATGCTGTTCACCACGGAAGAAATTTTCGGACCTGTTGCACCCATCTACAAATTCGAAACCGAGCAGGAAGCCATTGATCTGGCCAACAATACGCAGTTTGGCCTCGCCTCATACTTCTACACGCAGGACCTTGGACGGGTGTTCCGTGTCTCCGAAGGTCTGAAATACGGCATGGTCGGTGTCAATGAAGGGATGATCACAACGGTGGAAGCCCCGTTCGGCGGCCTGAAGGAATCCGGTCTTGGCAAGGAAGGTGGACATCAGGGCATCGAAGACTATCTCGACACCAAATATGTCTGCATTGGCGGTCTGGGGCTGTAATACTGATGAACACGGAAATTTTTGGCCATACGGCCGATGGCGAGGCAGTTCACCGCATTACGATATCAGGCGGTGGACTGACCGCCAAAGTGCTTACCTGGGGCGCAGTCATTCAGGATTTGCGCCTCAAGGGGCACGAAGCTCCTTTGGTGCTCGGCTATCAGGATTTTGCCGATTACCCCCTGCATTCACCTTATTTGGGCGCGACCGTGGGCCGGTCAATCAATCGCATCCGTGATGGCGAGCTTGTCATTGATGGCAAGACTTTCGAGCTTGAGCGCAATTTCCATGGCCGCCACAATATCCATGGCGGCAGCAAAGGTGCGGGCAAACGCAACTGGAATGTTGTGGCTGTTGGACCTGATTACGTTACGCTGACAATTCTGCTCGCGGACGGCGAGAGCGGCTTTCCCGGCAATCTGACGATCACCTGCACCTATATGCTGGAGTCGAAGGGAACGCTGGTGGTCCGCCTCGATGCTGTGACGGATAAGCCGACCATGTGCAATCTGGCGCATCACAGCTATTTCAATCTCGATGATGGCGGCAAGACGGACGCGCTTGATCATCAGGTCAAGATTGGTGCCGATGCCTATCTTTCGGTGAACGATGATCTGTTGCCGGACGGGCGGGTTCTGCCGGTTGCGGGAACGACGCATGATTTCCGCGAGTTCCGAACCATTCGCCGCGAGGAGAACGGCAAACAGGTTGTCTATGATAATAATTTCTGTGTTTCCAGCCAGCGTCGCCCGTTGCATTGGGTGGCATCGGCCAAGGGTGCGGATAGCGGAATACAACTGGACGTTCTGACGACAGAACCCGGCGTGCAGCTCTATGCCGCCAATACGCTGGGTGGCCGTCCGCCTATCGGGCTTACCGGACAGACCTACGAGAATTTTGCAGGTTTCTGCTTTGAAACACAGAACTGGCCGGATTCCACGCATTTTCCGTATTTTCCGCAGGCGATCCTGCGTCCGGGCCAGTCTTACAGCCAGTTGACGCAATATGCTTTCAAGAAGGCCAAGGTTTAGGATCTGCAAATCCCGTGGCGCGTGGTTCGTGGTTTGACAAGCTCGGCATGAGGGAGATGGTAGCTGCAGTGCCAATCGCAAAGATTGCAGAATACGGCTCCCTGCAATCCTCACTCTCCCTCATGGTGAGCTTGTCGAACCACGCACTCCGGCACTGCTTCAGGCGGATAATGACCCCGCTTAGGTGTTGAATGCCTTGCGGGCTTCGTCCATCGGGGCGAGAGCGCCGTGAAATTCGACCACCCGCGCGGCAACTTTGTGCGCACGGCGTGCGGCTGCCACCGGTTCGAGACCGGCCAGGCGCGAGGCGATGTAACCGCCATTGAAACTGTCACCGGCACCGGTGGTGTCGACCGCATTGGCGCGAATGGCCGGGACCTGTTCATGCCTGCCATCAGCAATGACGAGTGCCGGCTCCGTCCCGTCCTTCACCACGATTTCCCGTACGCCATAGCTGGTGATGCGCACGGCAGTGTCCTCGGGCGTGGCGTCGCCAAAAAGCGCGTTCTCATCCGGGAATGTCGGCAGAGCGATGTCAGCGACGTGGTAGGCGTCAATGAGCGCCTGCTTTGCAGTGTCGGCATTTTCCCAAAGGCGCGGGCGATAATTCGCGTCAAAAGCGACAAGCGTGCCCTGCCTGCGGGCATTGCTGACGGCGTTCAGCACATTCTGGCGGCCTTTGGGACTGAGAATTCCCATGGTGATGCCGGAAAAATAGATGATCTTCCGCCCCTCGAGACTGAGAGCGAGAGCGTGCGGATCATCGCCGAGATGACGCGCAGCCGAATCGTTGCGCCAATAGGTGAATGACCGCTCGACACCGGTCAGTGTGATCGCATAAAGGCCCGGGCGCGCACCCACGATAACAGGGCTGTGCGCCGTGTTGATGCCATTGTCCTTCAGAAAGGCGCGTTGCTTGACGGAGAACGGATCATCACCGAAAGCGGTTACATAATCGACAGCGAAATCGGCATCGGTGAGGGCACGCACATACCAGCTGGTGTTGAGCGTATCGCCAGCAAAGCCCATGCGCCACTGGTCACCATTGGCTCCGGACAATTCAATCATACACTCGCCGATGGCTGCAAACCCGACCATGAAATCCTCCACAACATGCGTTCGGTGCGAACTGATATACGAGTGCGGTGGCTCTGTCATTTGCTAAAAATGCGGGCTGTCATCGAAGCTTAATCGTGCGATGTTAGACGGCAAACGCATTTGAAGGATCCAGAAGGAGGTTTCGTTGTCCCGCGTTACGACAATTGAAGAACTTGAGGCGATTTACGGCAATGGTGCGATTGCAGAAGCATCCACCGCCAAGGTCACGGATCGCATCATTCCCGAGTACCGGAAACTCATCGAAGGCTCGCCGTTTGTAGCGCTGGCAACGAGCGGCCCGGAAGGGCTGGATTGTTCGCCGCGCGGCGATCTTGCCGGATTCATCCGCATTCATGACGAGCGGACGCTGATGATGCCCGACAGGCGCGGCAACAATCGCGTTGATTCCCTGCGTAATATCATCCGCGATCCGCGCATCGCGCTGCTCTTTCTGATACCGGGTCTGAACACGACGTTCCGCGTCAACGGAAGGGCGTTCATCGATACGGATCAGGCATTGCTCGACAGTTTCATCATGGATGGCAAGGCGCCGCGCTCGGTCATCGTGATGGAGGTTGAAGAAGCCTATTTTCAGTGCGCCCGGGCGCTTATTCGCTCCGAACTCTGGAATCCCGCAAAACACCGCTCGCCCAAGGAATTTCCGACACCGGGACAGATGCTGGCGGCGCTCAGCGAAAACCGTGTGGGCGGCGACACCTATGACAGTGAATGGGCTGCACGCGCTGCCAAGACCATGTGGTAGGCCGCGTTCAACGCATGGAGGCATTCAATGAAACCGGCGGGTGCTTCCAGAACAGTTACCAGCGGTAGAAACTGGCTGCCGTTCCGCTCGCTTGCCGGATGGAGACTGTCAGACCTCAATGGCGATGTCATTGCAGGCCTGACGCTGGCAGCCATCGCCATCCCCGAGCAAATGGCAACGGCGCGTCTCGGCGGTTTCGCACCGGAGATCGGCTTTTTCGCCTTCATCGCCGGTTCGCTGGCTTTTGCCATCTTCGGCACCAGCCGTCATCTCTCCGCCGGTGCGGATTCAACCATCACGCCGATTTTTGCGGGCAGCCTCGCGTTGCTTGCCACAACAGGGTCGCCGGAGTTCGGCCTTCTGGCTGCTGCTCTCGGTTTGATCGTTGGGCTGATCGTCGTGGCGAGCGGCCTTTTGCGGCTCGGCTGGATTGCCGATCTCCTGTCTGTTCCCGTCACAACGGGCTTTCTCGCGGGTATTTCAATCCACATCATCATCTCGCAACTGCCGGGTTTGTTGGGCATAGCCGCACAATCGGGTGATGTTTTTCAGCGCGTGTCGGCAACCATCGCCAGTTTCGCGCAGATCAATCCGTACAGCCTTGCCATCGGTGCCGGTGTCTTTCTCATCGTGTTTCTGTCCGAGCGGATCAATGCGCGGATACCGGGGGCGCTGCTGGGGCTTGTCGCCTCCACCCTCGTGGTGGTGTTTCTGGGTCTTCAAAGCCGCGGCGTTTCGGTTCTTGGGCCGCTTCCCAACAGTCTTCCGCATGTTTCTGTGCCGAAAATCGGCTTTGAGGAACTGCGCAGCATGCTTCCCCTTGCACTGCTCGTCGCCGTGGTGGTGATGGTACAAACGGCGGCGACGACACGGTCCTTCGTTGCAAAAAACGGGGATGCGCCTGACGTCAACCATGACTTCATCGGTGTTGGCGCGGGCAGCATTCTTTCTGGCTTGTTCGGTGCGTTTCCGGTCAATGCCAGCCCGCCGCGCACTGCTATTGTTGCAGAGACTGGCGGCCGGTCGCAGGTTAGCGGCCTGATCGCTGCCGCAATCGTCCTTGCCCTTGTGATGTATGGTGGTCAGATGCTGGCAGAGGTTCCGCATGCGGCGCTGGCGGGTATCCTGTTGTTCGTGGCCCAAAGGATTATCCGCTGGCAGACAATTGCCGCCGTCTATCGGGAAGCGCGGGGCGAATTCGGTCTCATCCTGATCACCATGGCGGCGATTGTCACGCTGCCCATCGAAGCGGGTGTTACCATCGGTATCGGCCTGTCGCTGCTGCATGGTCTTTGGGCTGTGATGCGTGCCCGCCCGATCGAGTTTGAAAAGGTGCCGGGCAGTTCGATCTGGTGGCCTCCCAGCGCGGCAAAGGGCGGCGAGAAGATACCCGGTGTTCTGGTGGTGGCTTTTCAGGCGCCACTGTCTTTCGTCAATGCCGATGATTTCAAGCGTGGTCTGTGCAGCACCATTGGTGCGGGCGGCTCATCACTCAATCTTGTTGTCCTTGAAGCGAGCAGTATCATCGAAATTGATTATACCGCATCGCAGGCTCTGGCCGACGTGATAAATTTCTGCCGGACCTCGGGTGTGAAATTTGCCATCGCGCGACTGGAATCCGTGCGCGCGCAGGACGCCTTGTCCCGTTTCGGGCTTATTGCTTTGCTCGGACCGGAAAACATCTTTCACAGTGTCGATGATGCCATCAGAAAACTGGCGCCCAGCGTGGAGAAGCAATGATGCAGATATCCGGAGCACGGGAACCCATTGTAACACCGGTTGCGATCAAGGACCTGCGACCGACGCAGATCACGGTCGGGATGCGGGAAGTCGACGAAAAGCGCAAGAAATGGCGCCAGCAGAAGGGTGAAAAAGGCGGCAAGTTTCTGGGCGAGCACATGATCCCTGTTGTGCTTGGACCCAACCGGCGCCATTATGTCATTGACCATCATCATCTTGCCCGGGCGCTGCACGAGGAGGGGGTGAAACATATCCTCGTGACCGTTGTGAGCGACCTGTCCGGACTTGAAAAGGACGCGTTCATGGTCGTTCTCGACAATCGCGGCTGGATGCATCCTTTCGACGATGAGGGCAAACGGCGCGACTACGGGGCTATTCCAAAATCGATCAAGGATCTGGCGGATGATCCGTTCCGCAGCCTTGCGGGGGAATTGCGCCGCGCTGGTGGTTTTGCCAAGGATACGACACCTTTCAGCGAGTTTCTGTGGGCGGATTTCCTGCGGCGCAGAATAGGCCGCAAGACGGTTGAAACAGACTTCGATACGGCTCTCAATCGCGCCCTCAAGGAAGCCAAGGGCGATGCAGCCGGATATCTGCCGGGCTGGTGCGGGTCTGTAATGGATTACGAGTGAATTGACGCTTGGCATTCCCATTGTGCGTGGTTCGACAAGCTCACCATGAGGGAGAGTGGTGCTGTAAGGCTAACCGGAAATATTGCAGCATCAGCAATGTTGCAGAATATACCCCCTGCAATCCTCGTTCTTCCTCATGGTGAGCTTGTCGAACCACGAACCACGGGAATGCAACTTCCATAATTATTAGATCATGGACCTTCCATCGATCGCAATCTCCATCCGGTCGGCGGCAAAGCGGCTTTTGGCGTACTCAATCGGTTTGCCTTCCATGTCGACATTGATAGCCGTGGATACCAGAACGATGGCGCCGGGGGAGAGGCGCAGATGCCGCAAATCCTCCGCGTCTGCATGGCGGGCCGCGATAATGGTCGATTTGCGCAGATAGTCGTCGATGCCCGCAGCCCGCAGGGCAGCAGTGATCGAGCCTGACTCCCGGTAATCCTCGACGATATTGGGAACGCGCGCGATATCGAACCATACGGTTGCGCAGGAGATCGGATTGCCGTCCGCCGTGTGCATGGAATCGATCCGTATCACTTGGCCACCTGTCATGCCGAGGGCCGAAGCCACTTCTTCGCTCGGATCTTCGATGCTGTGCCCCAGCACTATACCTTTTGTCTCGCGCACCTGTGTCGACATGATTTCGGAAAACCGCGTCCGTTCACCGATGCGATAAGTGAGCTTCTTGCTGTTGGCAACGAACGTGCCACGGCCCTGCTCGGCGCGCAGAACGCCTTCCTTGGTCAGGGCGGCAATGGCGCTGCGAATGGTGTGGCGGTTGACCGCGAACCGTTCGGCCAGCGTGACCTCCGGCGGCAGCCTGGCACCGCTCGGCATTTTCCCCACCGTGATATCGCCACGAATCTGGTCGGCAATCTGCCGCCAGACGGCAACACCACTGTTGCGGGTGATGAATCGCGCGGATTTCACGTTTTGTCATGCTCCTGTCATTGACGGGATTTATAGGTAAGTTTATTGTCTAGTTGTATAGATGAATAGACAAATCTGAGCGAGATGTCAATGATCAAAGAAGATACGCAGTCCACGAAAACCGGTAGCGGGCCGGATCTGCAGCGGAAGGCCGCGATGGCCTTGCTGGCGCAGGCGACCGCGCCTGAAATAGCGGCCTTCTGGGCCGGATGGGGCGACAAGCCCGAGGTCGAAACCCTGCGCGGTCCGGAAACCGGCCTCGTCATGCTGCGCGGCCGTATCGGTGGCGCGGGTGCTCCCTTCAACCTGGGGGAGGCGACCGTGACCCGTGCGACGGTACGGCTCGGCAATGGTGCGGTCGGGCATGCCTATGCACTCGGTCGTCACCGGGAAAAGGTGCGGCTCGCCGCCGTCTTCGACGCGCTCTGGCAGCAGCCGGAATGCCGCGAAGCGGTGGAAGAGGTGGTGCTTGCGCCGATCGCCGATCGTCTTGAACGCAATCGCACGTTGAAGCACGCCGAGACGGCAGCCACCAAGGTCGACTTTTTCACAATGGTACGGGGTGACGACTGATGCGTTCCGATACACAAATTTTCGAGGGTGGTTTCAGCGACAGCGTGCTGAACGCACAAACCGTTTTCCGGGCACTGATGGATGCCATGGCCAACCCCGGCAGGATCGTCGAGGTGAGTGATCTTGCCACGCCGCCTGCGCCGCTGACCCCCTTGGCCGCGTCGATAGCTGCGACCCTGTTCGATCACGATGCAACGGTGTGGTGTGACCGGGCGATTTCCGGCTCGACCGCGTCCACCGGATGGTTGAAGTTCCATACCGGCCTCGAATTGACTGGCGAAACGGCCGATGCCGATTTTGCCCTGATCAGCGATGTGGCAACGATGCCCTCGCTTGAATCCTTCTGCCGCGGCACGTCGGAATATCCTGACCGGTCGACGACACTGATCCTGCAGATCGACGGTTTCGATGGTGCGGAAACGCTTGTTCTCGAAGGGCCGGGGATCAAGGATTCCATGGCGTTTTCCCCCAGCCAGCTGCCGAGAATGTTCATTGATCAATGGGCCGGCAATCGCGCTGCTTTTCCGCGCGGTGTCGACCTGATCTTTGCCGGCAAGGGTGTGCTTGCCGCACTGCCCCGCACCACGCGCATCAAGAAGACGGAGGCCTGAACCATGTATGTTGCAGTCAAGGGCGGTGAAGCCGCAATCCGCAATGCACACAAGCTTCTGGCCGACCGGCGCCGCGGCGACCGGGATGTTGCGCCGATCCAGCTTGATCAGATTGTCGAGCAGATGTCGCTCGCCGTTGACCGGGTCATGGCCGAGGGTTCGCTCTACGATCCTGAACTTGCGGCTCTTGCCATCAAGCAGGCGCGCGGTGATCTGATCGAGGCGATTTTTCTCGTGCGTGCCTACCGGACGACATTGCCCCGTTTCGGCTACACCAAGGCGCTGGAAACGGCACAGATGCAGATCGAACGGCGGATTTCGGCCACGTTCAAGGATCTCCCCGGCGGGCAGCTGCTGGGTCCGACATTTGATTATACGCACCGTCTGCTCGATCCTGAATTGGCGGAAGACGCACCGATTGAAGCGCCTGATCAGCGCGAAGAGCCGGAGGTTTTCACACCCCGGGTGACCGACATCCTCGGTCATGACGGCATGATAGAAGAGGACGGCGAACTGCCGGAAGGCGCAGTCGCCGGCGACCTGACCCGCGAACCGCTGACCTTCCCGCTGGAGCGCGATCTGCGCCTGCAGGCACTGGCGCGCGGTGATGAAGGCTTTCTGCTTGGGCTCGCCTATTCGACCCAGCGCGGTTATGCCCGCAGCCATCCCTTTGTCGGTGAAATCCGCATCGGCGAAGTCGAGATCGAGCTTGATGTTGCCGAGTTGGACTTCCCGCTGACACTCGGGACGATCCGCGTCACGGAATGCCAGATGGTCAACCAGTTCAAGGGGTCGGCAAAGCAACCGCCGCAGTTCACCCGCGGCTATGGTCTGGTTTTTGGCCAGAGCGAACGCAAGGCCATGTCGATGTCGCTGTGCGACCGTGCCTTGCGGGCAAGGGAGCTCGGGGAAGATATCACCGCTACCGCGCAGGACGAGGAATTCGTCATTTCCCACAGCGACAATGTGCAGTCGACGGGTTTCGTCGAGCATCTGAAATTGCCGCATTACGTGGATTTCCAGGCTGAACTCGATCTCATCCGGCGCATGCGCGCCGAACATGAGCACAACCGGTTGGCAGGCGTTGAAACCAAAGAGGCAGCAGAATGACCGATCTAGCGACCTATAATTTCGCCTATCTGGATGAACAGACCAAGCGGATGATCCGCCGCGCCATCCTGAAGGCCATTGCCATTCCGGGTTATCAGGTGCCGTTCGCCTCGCGCGAAATGCCGATGCCCTACGGCTGGGGCACCGGCGGCGTTCAGGTGACTGCTGCCGTTCTCGGTCCAGACGATACCTTGAAAGTGATCGACCAGGGTGCCGATGACACGACGAATGCCGTGTCGATCCGGGCTTTTTTCCAGAAAGTAGCCAATGTCCGGGTGACCACGAAAACAGCGGATGCCACGATCATCCAGACGCGCCATAGGATTCCCGAGGCGCAGCTGCAGGCCGGACAAATCCTCGTCTATCAGGTGCCGATCCCGGAGCCGTTGCGGTTTCTCGAGCCACGCGAGACCGAAACGCGCAAGATGCATGCGCTCGAAGAATACGGACTGATGCACGTGAAGCTCTACGAAGACATTGCCCGCCACGGCCATATCGCCACGACCTATGCCTATCCGGTGAAAGTCGAGGGGCGTTATGTGATGGATCCATCGCCGACACCGAAGTTCGACAATCCGAAGATGCATATGTCACCGGCATTGCAGCTTTTCGGGGCAGGGCGTGAAAAGCGCATCTATGCGGTTCCGCCCTATACGGAAGTGGTCAGTCTCGATTTCGAAGACCATCCCTTTGAAATCCAGACATTTTCCCAGCCATGCGCCCTGTGCGGAGCAAAGGGCAGCTATCTGGACGAGGTCATTCTCGATGACAAGGGCGGCAGCATGTTTGTCTGTTCGGATACGGATTTTTGTGAAGACCGGCAGGCCAAGGGGCATCGCGGTGCGCTGGCGGCAGATACTGCGGAGGCAGCGGAATAAACATGAGCGATACACCTCTTTTGAAGGTCAAAGACCTTTCCAAGTTCTACGGCAGCCGCATTGGCTGCCAGAATGTCTCATTCGAGCTGTGGCCGGGCGAAGTGCTGGCGATTGTCGGTGAATCCGGGTCGGGCAAGACCACATTGCTCAACTGTCTGGCAACGCGTCTTGCCCCGTCGGCTGGCTCGGTGGAATACCGCATGCGCGATGGCCAGTTCCGCGATCTCTACCGCTTGAGCGAGGCGGAACGCCGGTTCCTCATGCGCACGGACTGGGGTTTCGTCCACCAGAATCCGGCCGATGGCTTGCGGATGACCGTATCCGCCGGTGCCAATGTCGGCGAGCGGCTGATGGCCATCGGCGACAGGCATTATGGCAATATCCGTGCGACGGCCACCGACTGGCTAGGCCGGGTGGAAATTGCCTCCGATCGTATCGACGACCAGCCGCGCGCCTTCTCGGGCGGCATGCGCCAACGTCTGCAGATTGCACGTAATCTCGTCACAAATCCCCGGCTTGTCTTCATGGATGAGCCGACCGGCGGTCTCGATGTGTCGGTACAGGCCCGTCTGCTCGATCTTTTGCGCGGGCTGGTGAGTGATCTCGGACTGGCCGCTATTGTCGTCACCCATGATCTGGCGGTCGCCCGGCTGCTCTCACACCGGATGATGGTGATGAAGGATGGCCATATCGTTGAAACCGGTTTGACCGACCGCGTGCTTGACGATCCGCAGGCGCCTTACACCCAGCTTCTCGTTTCCTCCATCCTGCAGGTTTAGCATCATGCCAACACCTCTCGTTGTTTCCGATGTCGCCAAGAGTTTCACCATGCATCTGCGCGACGGTATCCGCCTGCCCGTGGTGGCGAATGTTTCGTTTTCCATCAAAGCGGGCGAATGTGCCGTTCTCGGCGGTCCGTCCGGTGCGGGCAAAAGCTCGATCCTCAAAATGGTCTATGGCAATTATGCCGTCGATCAGGGCCAGATCATTGTGGCCTATGGCGACCGGCTGGTGAACCTGGCGACCGCCGATCCGCGCACCATTCTTGGTGTGCGCCGTGACATGATCGGTTATGTCAGCCAGTTTCTCCGCACCGTACCGCGTGTGTCGGCGCTGGATGTGGTCGCCGAACCGCTGGTGGCGCGCGGTATCGACCGCACCGAAGCGCGTGACAAGGCTGCGGCCCTGCTAGCCGGGCTCAACCTGCCCGAACGGCTCTGGTCCTTGCCGCCAGCCACGTTCTCCGGCGGCGAGCAGCAGCGCGTCAATATTGCGCGCGGTTTCATCACCGATCATCCGATCCTGCTTCTGGACGAGCCGACGGCTTCGCTCGACGCCAAAAATCGTGTGGTGGTTGTTTCCATGATCCGCAGCAAGAAGGCGGCGGGGATCGCCATGCTCGGCATTTTCCACGATGAAGATGTGCGCGAGGCCGTGGCCGACCGTATCATCGACGTCACCGCATTTGCGGTACAAAGCGAGGCAGCATGACCCGGCTTTCCCCAACACCGCTCATTCACGCAACCGCCAGCGTCGAGGACTGCGAACTCGGCCGCTATACGGAGATTTCCGAGCGCTGCCGCATCAGCGAGACAAAGCTCGATGATTATTCCTACATCATGCAGGACGGTTCGGTCTGGTGCGCCACAATCGGCAAGTTCGCCAATATCGCTGCCAGCGTGCGCATTAACGCGACCAATCATCCGACGTGGCGTGCGACATTGCATCACTTCACCTATCGTGCCGGCGATTACTGGGACGATGCGGGTCCGGAAGAGGCCTTTTTCGAATGGCGCCGGACCAATCAGGTCCGCATCGGCCATGATGTCTGGATCGGTCATGGAGCGACCGTTTTGCCGGGTGTTACCGTCGGCGATGGTGCTGTGATCGGAGCGGGCGCGGTGGTCTCACGCGATGTTGATCCCTATACGATTGTCGGCGGTGTTCCTGCCCGCAAAATCCGTGACCGTTTCGACCGAAAGACCGCAGAACGCCTGCAAACGCTGGCGTGGTGGAACTGGGATCATACACGTCTGCGTGGTGCTCTGGACGATTTTCGCGCGCTGGATATAGACGCATTTCTTGAAAAACATTCGGCCTGAGTACGGCTGTCCCCAGTTGTCACGTAAGTGCAATAAAAGTGCCATCGCACCTTCACACTAGGGCTTTAGGACAGGGCAATACCAACAAGGATTGGCCTATGCTGAAGATTGAAAACGTGACGCGTCGCTTTGGCAGCAATATTGCCATCGACAATGTCAATGTTGAAATTCCGCAGGGGCAGATGGTCGGAGTCATCGGTCGCTCGGGTGCAGGCAAGTCGACATTGCTGCGCATGATCAACCGCCTGATCGATCCTTCCGAAGGGTCGATCATCTTCGAAGGCAAGGATGTGGCGAAGCTGAACGGCTCCGCGCTGCGAAACTGGCAACGCGATTGCGCGATGATCTTTCAGCAGTTCAACCTTGTTCCCCGCCTCGATGTCCTGACCAATGTCCTCCTCGGACGCCTGAACCACCGATCCACTATCAAAAGTCTTCTGGGCATTTTCTCACGGGAAGAACGTGCCATGGCAATCGCCGCACTCGAGCGGCTCGATATTGCCAAAACCGCCCTGCAGCGGGCCGGAACACTCTCCGGCGGACAACAGCAGCGCGTCGCCATCGCCCGGGCGCTCATGCAGAACCCCAAAGTCATTCTTGCCGACGAACCCATCGCCTCCCTCGATCCGCGCAACGCGCAGGTGGTGATGGAGTCCCTGCGGGATATCAATGAGAAAGAGGGGCTCACCGTCATCACCAATCTGCATACACTGGATACAGCGCGGCATTTTTGCGAGCGCATTATCGGCATGCAGGGCGGCAAGGTGGTTTTCGACGGAACGCCGGATGATCTGACCGAGGCCGCCGCCCGCCGCATCTATGGCGCTGATGGCTTGAAGGATGCCTTTTCGGAAGCCATCACGTCGACAAGCATTGCGCGCCATGCGCCGACACCAATCCCCGAATTAGAGGCCATTCTGGCCGCGCGTTGAGCGCAAAACGGATCGGCTTGCCCACGTAACGGGCTCAAGTCCACATAAAAAACCTTGGAAGCTTTGACAGGAGAGATAGTCATGTTGCTTAAGAAAGCCCTTATGGGTGCGATCGCAATCAGCGCCGTGTTTGCCGGCTCGATGGCTCGTGCAGAAAACCTTGAAACGTTTCGCGTCGGTATCATTGGCGGCGAAAACGAAGCAGACCGTCTGCGTAACTATCAGTGCATCGTCGACAAGCTGCCGAAAGTTCTCGGCGTCAAGGACGTCAAGCTGTTCCCGGCGACGGATTATGATGGCGTCATCCAGGGCCTGCTCGGCGGCACCCTCGACTATGCGGAATTGGGCGCTTCTGGCTTTGCCAAGATTTACCTGACCAATCCAAAGGCTGTTGAGCCAATCCTGACGACCGTCCAGACCGACGGTGCGACCGGTTACTACTCGATCATGGTTGCCCGCAAGGACAGCGGTATCAAGACGCTGGCCGACATGAAGGGCAAGAAGCTCGGCTTTGCCGATCCTGATTCCACGTCCGGTTACCTGATCCCGGTTACGTCCCTGCCGAAAGACATCAAGACTTCAGTCAAGGAATACTTCTCCGAAACCGGCTTTGGCGGTGGTCATGAAAACCTCGTTCTGGCTGTCAAGGACGGCAAGTTCGATGCTGGCACGACATTCGGCTCCGGCGTTGGTTCGTTCGATGAAGGCTATACTTCGGGCAACCTGCGCAAGATGGTCGACAAGGGCCTGATCGACATGAAGGATTTCGTCGAACTCTGGAAGTCACCTCTGATCCCGAACGGCCCGATCGTCATCCGCACCTCGCTGGATGCCGACCTGAAGAACAAGTTCAAGGCCTTCATGCTCGATCTGCCGAAGAGCGATCCTGCTTGCTTCGCAGCCACAATGGGCGGCGATTTCAAGAGCTATACTGAGGTCAACACCCAGTTCTATCAGCCCATCATCGACGCCCGCAAAGCGCAGATCGGCGGATAAGCCAGACCACATCATCACGGCCAGTTCTGCGGAACTGGCCGTGATTTTGTATGCGGCACCTTGAAGGATGTTTGCAATGAGCAGAACCGCTTCCACTGAGTTGTCGTCCGACGGCATCCAGATCGAACGGCACTGGCAGGAACTTGCCGGACGCCGCCGGGCCTATAGCTGGATCATCGCCATAGGGCTGCTGGTGACGATTGCCGGGTCGCTGTGGTTTGCCAATGAATCCAATGCGGGCAAGTTCTTCGACCGTTTGCCGCATCTCTTCGATTTTGCCGGGGACCTGATCCCGCGCGACGGATGGGAAGTCTGGCGCGCCATGTTCGATTTGCCGTCGCCCTATTTCGACGGAAGTCTGAAATATGACTATCCGGAAGGGCGGGTCTACCTTTTCGGCGGGTTTTACATGCCCGAATATTTCTACAAGATGCTGGAGACGCTCAATATTGCGATTCTGGCGACGCTTGCCGGTTTCATCTTCGGTTTCATGGTCTGCTTTCTCGCGGCCAAGAACCTCGTAAAAAACCGGTTCATCCGGTTTGCAGCACGGCGTTACATGGAAATCCTGCGCGCCTTTCCGGAAATCGTCATTGCCGGGTTCTTTGCGGCCATCCTGTCGCTCGGGCCTATCCCGGCCATGTTCGCCGTCGGTATTCACACGATTGGTGCCCTCGGCAAGCTGTTCTTCGAAGTGGTCGAGAATGCCGACATGAAGGCGGACGAGGGGCTGCGTGCCGTCGGTGCCAACTGGTTCGAGCGGGTGGGCTTCGGCATCGTGCCGCAGGTCATGCCGAATTTCATGTCCTATGCGCTCCTGCGGCTTGAGATCAATGTGCGTGCATCGACCATTATCGGCGCCGTTGGCGGCGGCGGGATCGGTGAGGAACTGCGTTTATCGATCGGGCGCGGGCATCAGGCCAAGACGCTGGCAATCATCCTGCTCCTGTTCGTGACCATCATTGCCGTGGATCAGTTTTCCGCATGGCTGCGCCGGCGCCTCGTTGGCGAGCAGGCTTTCACTGTCGGTGGTTAGGATAATATCATGAGCGCTATCACAGTTGACGCCATTGCCGATTTCGAGGCCCGGTATCCTGCCGTTTTCAATCCACCATTCTGGCGCCGCTTCATGCCCGTGCTGATTGCAGCGGGCATCGTGGCCTATGTGTTTTATTGCTGGTGGTTCTTTTCCATCGGCACCGTGCTTGCCAGTGGGCAGTGGCAGCGCGCCGAACTTTACGCCCGTGACTGGGTGTCCTATGCCATCAAGACAACCGTGCGGCCGGGGCCGACGGGCGCGACTGTCAGCTATCCCCGGTTTTCCGAGCTGGGTGACAATCCGAACCCGAGCTGGGTCGTCAAGGACGGCAACAATGTCACCATCCTGTTCGGTCCGGACAAGAAGCTGGATATCAACGACCAACGCGTGATCGTCACGCGGGGCGGGGAGAACCTGACGGTTCTGCTCGCGACGGACGGTGCCAAGCCGCAGGGGTCGCTGCCAAGCTGGGCAACCCTCAAAGAGGATCAGGTGTCGGTGAGTTTCGGGTTCGCCGGGCAGGCGGATATCATTCCGCAGCGGGTCGTCGTGAGCCGCCGTTTTCTGGGCTGGGCAAATTTTGTCTTCGATACGAACTCGCCGTTCTGGGGCAAATCCTTTGGCGAGGTGGCATCGCTGATCATCAGCGGTGAACGCATCAAGCCTGAGATGTCGAATGCATCGCTTGCTTTCGACAATATCTGGTTCAACTCATCATGGCAGCACGGCGATGTCTGGACAAAACTGCTGCAGACCATCGTCATGGCCTTCATGGGCACGCTCATGGCATCGTTGCTGTCGTTTCCGCTGGCCTTCATTGCAGCGCGCAACATCACGCCGAACTTTTTTGCCAACCAGATCACCAAGCGCTTTTTCGACTTCCTGCGCTCGGTGGATATGCTGATCTGGGCGCTGTTCTTCACCCGTGCGTTTGGCCCCGGACCGCTCGCCGGTATTTCGGCGATTTTCTTCACCGATACCGGCACGCTCGGCAAGGTCTATTCGGAAACGCTCGAGAATATTGATGACAAGCAGCGAGAGGGTGTCAAATCCGTCGGTGCATCTCCGGCCAATGTGCAGCGTTATGGTGTTTTGCCGCAGGTCCTGCCCGTTTTCGCCAGCCAGGCGCTGTATTTCTGGGAATCCAATACGCGCTCGGCCACCATAATCGGTGCCATGGGTGCGGGTGGTATCGGCCTCAAATTGTGGGAAGCCATGCGGACCAATACCAATTGGCACAATGTCGCCTATATGGTCGTCCTCATCCTTGTTGTGATATTCATTTTTGACGGCATTTCGAATGCACTGCGATCCCGTTTGACCGGAAAGAGCCAACATTAGAGCAAGTTTTATTCACCCGGCAGAATGACTCCGAATAAATAAAACTTGCTCTAAATCTCGACGTTCAAAGGCTTGTCATAATCGGAGCGTAACGCGAGACTATTCCAGAGGAATCATCCATGCGCTATGCAATCTACTTCACGCCGCCATCGGCCGACCCGCTATTGAAAGTGGCAGCGAACTGGCTTGGCCGCAACGCGTTCACCGGCCAGCCGGTCCGGCCGCCGCAAATTCGTGATCTGGCGCATGAGGATTTCGCCCAACTGACCGAATCGGCGCGCCGCTATGGGTTTCACGCGACGCTGAAGGCGCCGTTCCATCTGGCTGAAGGCATTGAAGAGCGGGAATTGCTGTCTGCCCTCATGCATTTTGCATCTTCGATCGATCCGGTTGAAATTCCCAAGCTGACGATCGCCAATCTTGAGGGGTTTTTTGCCCTCGTGCCGGAAGAGCCGGTGGACCGGCTGAACCAGCTGGCCAATGACGTGACCGTTGCCTTCGACCGGTTCCGCGCGCCGCCGAGCGAAGCGGAGATCAAACGCCGCAATCCGGAAAAACTCTCGCTGGCCCAGCGCCGCAATCTGGAACAATGGGGCTACCCCTATGTTTTCGAGGAATTCCGTTTCCATATGACGCTGACGGGACCGGTTCCCGAGCGGGACCGGCCAAAAATCGAACGCATTTTGAGTGAATTCTTGGAGCCTGTCCTCGAAGAGCCGGTCGAAATCAACAATCTCGCTTTGTTTACGGAAGCCGAGCCTGGCTTTCCCTTTGAAATTCACTCGCTGCATCCGCTGGCCGGAACCAACCGTAGAAAGACTGCCTGATCATGTCCGCCGAATTGATCCTGAACAACGCGCAAATCGTTCTCGAAGATGACGTCATCAAGGGATCCGTCCTGATCCGTGACGGCAAGATCGCCGATATTTCGACCGGAACGGCAACGGGCGGGGAAGACTTTGCCGGTGACTACCTCATTCCGGGGCTTATAGAGTTGCACACGGATCATCTGGAGGGACACTACTCGCCGCGTCCGCGCGTGCGCTGGAACCCGATTGCCGCGGTGCTCGCGCACGACGCGCAAATCGCCAGCTCCGGTATCACCACGGTCCTCGATGCGCTGCGTATCGGCCTTGACCGGGATGCAGACATGTCCGCCGGGGAAATCCGCAAGCTGGCCGATGCGATTGAAGACAGCGTGCAGCAGGATCGCCTGCGTGCGGATCACTATTTCCATCTGCGCTGCGAAGTGTCGGTGGCCGACTGCCTCGACGGCTTCCACTACTTCGACAATGACAGCCGCGTCCGGTTGGCATCCCTCATGGATCACGCCCCGGGCCAGCGCCAGTTTGTCGATCTGGAAACCTACTCTTATTACTATCAGCGCAAACTGAAGCTTTCTGATCTCGAGTTCAATGTGTTCTGCGAAGAGCGCATGGAGGAATCCGCCCGCCACTCCGCACCGCACCGGAAAGCCATTTCGGAGCTATGCCGCGAGCGTGGTATCGTGCTCGCCAGCCATGACGACGCAACGACCGCGCATGTTGACGAAGCGGTGGAGCAGGGTATTCGCGTGGCTGAGTTCCCGACAACGCTGGAGGCCGCCGCTGCCTCGAAAAACGCGGGCCTTGCCGTCTTGATGGGCGCTCCCAACGTTGTGCGTGGCGGTTCGCATTCCGGCAACGTTTCGGCACGCGAACTGGTTGAACACGGCCATCTCGACATTCTGTCTTCCGACTACATTCCATTCAGTCTGATCCAGTCGACGTTCTTCCTGAGTGATGTGGTCGAGGGTATCAGCCTGCCGGACGCCGTTCGGCTGGTAACCAAGAACCCGGCCGAGGCGGTTGGTTTCGATGACCGCGGCGTGATCGAGGTCGGCAAGCGTGCCGATCTGGTGCGCGTTCGTGTCGACGAGCATATTCCGGTTGTTCGTACTGTCTGGCGTGAAGGTCGCCGGGTGGTCTGATGGCGGCAGCAATGATCGAACGAGCACTCAATCCCGCATCTGCACCGCTGCGCAACGGCGTATTCATCGCCGTTGTTGGCCCGAGCGGTGCGGGCAAGGACACTATTCTGGATTTCGCCCGCGAGGCCCTGCAAGGGCAGCCGGATTTCCATTTTGTGCGCCGTGTGGTGACACGGCCGTCAACGGTTGACGCGGAAGACCATGACAGTCTGAGTGAAGAAGAATTTCTGACTGCGCAGCGGGCAGGAGCATTCTGTCATTGCTGGGAGGCACACGGCCTGCGTTATGGCTTGCCTGTCTCGGTGGACCAGTACGTGGAGCAGGGTGTTGTAGCCGTTGCCAATGTTTCCCGTGGCATTCTGCCGGCGTTGCGGGATTCCTATGCCAACTTCATCGTGGTGCATATCACCGCATCGCATGACGTTCTGGCGCAACGTCTGGCTTCGCGCGGTCGGGAAGATGCAGAGGAAATCAAACGCCGTCTGATGCGGGCAGTGCCAAATCCCTGCGATCCAGCCGATGCCGTCATGATCGACAATTCAGGTGCTGTGTCCGATGCGGGCAATGCGTTTGTTGCCGTTTTGAAGAAGTCTGCAGCGTTTGCCGCTGTCTCAGAGCAAATCTGAAACAAAACTCCAAAACCGGGCCCGACATACAAAAACCGGGGGCAAGCCCCCGGTTTTATCTGGCTTTTCAGCCTTCTTAGAAGTTGCGCTGGAAACGCACTGTGCCGCCGAATGCATCGTCACTACCACCATTGGCAAGGGAGTCAGCCTTACGGTCGCCGTCAAACTTGGTGTAGTTGAGTTCCGGCGTGATCACGAAGCCCGGAACGATTTCATAGGCAACGTTGAGTGCAGCGGCAACAGTGCCTTCTGACTCATAACCGACGAGACCATTGACTGTCGCCTTGTCGGAAACCTTGGCCGCAAGACCACCCCAGGCAGCCCAGTCACCATGCCATGGCGCAAGGAAATTGCGGTTGACGCGGGTATCATCATAGCCGGACTGATAGCCGCCCATGACAAAGGCGGAGAATGTATCGGTGAACTTGACGTCGAAGCGCAGTTTACCGGCGAACTCTTCGACGTTGGAGTCATAACCGCCGATCGCGCTAACACCGCCCCAACCCTGTTCGAACTTCACACCGGCCATCAGATGCGGCAGATAATCGTCAATCACATAGTCGGAATAGCCTTCATTGACCGACCCCTGTTCAGCGGCGATGATTGCCGACAAACCATTGCCTGCGGCATAGGTATAGCTGACCTGGTTGGTTGCCCAGCTGTTGTAGTTGATCACGTCATCATTGATGATATCGCCGGCATAGTTGGTCCATGAGCCGAAGATTTCGTCGGCGACACCGATGCGGAAACCACCGAGCTCAATGAACGCCTGGGGTATGGTGCCTCCACTGTTCTCGCCATTCGTATATTCGAAACGGGTCTGGATGTAGGAACGCAAGGTGCCGAGTTCGGTTTCCGACCGGGCATCAAAGCGAATTTCCGTCCGCAGATGCTTGTTCCAGGTGCCATACTCGCCACCGTTGTAAACATCGTCACCAACACCAACATCATAGCGCAGATAGCCGCCGATTTTCAGGCAGGTTTCGGTACCGGGAATGTAAAAGAAACCTTTACCGTAAGCATCGCAGACGCGAACGTATTCGACGGGTTCGGGCTCTGCAACGACGACAGCATCAGCTGCGCGCGCACCAGTTACTGCAACCAACGCTGCAGCCGAGCCGAAGAGAAAAGCTTTGATGTTCATGGGAGAGCCTCCATCCAAATCAGTGAATCACTTTTAGGCCGAATATTATGATGGTGTAAGACTGAAATAATGTCGAACTTCCAGTTCGGTAAAGCTTGTTGCGGTTTTATCACGCTACTTCGTATGTGCGCCGGTCCTCGCGCAGCAATGCCGCCATGATCTCAGTTCGGTGGACAAAATCGGCTTTGCGCTTTATGACGGGCGGCGTGACGCATGGAATGTAGGCCGTTTTGGTTTGACCATTATGCCCGTTCTGCGAAACTGGGAATTGCGCCATGGGGCGCCCGGTAATCAATCGAAAGCATCTGGACGTGGCAATGATGGCTGAACCTTGCAATGGCTATAAGCACAATCGCTTTGCGGTTGCGCCGATGATCGATTGGACCGATCGCCATTGCCGGACGTTGCACCGGCAGTTTTCACGCCATGCATTGCTCTACACGGAAATGATCGTTGCCGATGCGGCCATCCACGGCAATCGCGATCGTCTTTTGGGATTTTCCAGCGATGAGCATCCCGTTGCCCTGCAGCTGGGCGGCTCCGACCCGACCAAGCTTGCCGAGGCTGCGCGGGTAGGGGAAGCGTTCGGTTATCGCGAGATCAACCTGAATGTCGGCTGCCCGTCCGACCGTGTACAATCGGGCACGTTCGGTGCCTGCCTGATGAAAACACCTGATCTGGTGGCTGCATGTGTCCGCGCCATGAAACAGTCGGTGTCCATTCCCGTAACAGTGAAATGCCGTATCGGTGTTGATGACCAGGATGTGGAGCAGGCGCTCGATGATCTTGCCGGTGGCGTGTTTGCGGCCGGTGCCGATGCCCTGTGGGTGCATGCCCGCAAGGCCTGGCTCAAAGGGCTTTCACCGAAGGAAAATCGGGATATTCCCCCGCTGGATTATGATCGTGTTTACAGGCTCAAACGGCAAAACCCGAGTCAATTCATTGGGATCAATGGTGGTATTCAGACGCTTGATGAAGCATTTCATCATTTGAATCATGTGGACGGGGTGATGGTCGGCCGCGCGGCTTACAATAACCCGACGATGCTCCTCGACGTGGACGCGGCGATATACGGCGACGCGCATCCCGCAGCATCGGTTGATGCGATCATCGACCATATGTGTGCCTACGCGGATGAGCATATCCGTCAGGGAGGGCGCGTGTCGCATGTGGCACGCCATATGGTCGGTATGTTCCATGGCGCCGCCGGTGCCCGTCGCTGGCGTCAGATACTCTCGACCGAGGCCAATAAACCCGATGCGGACAGCGGCGTTATCCGCCGCGCTTATGAAGCCGTGCAGACTGCTTTGGCCGATCAGGCCGCCTGAACTTTTTCTAATCCGACAGAATCAGGCGGTCGCCGCGCACAGAAAATCCGCTCAGGGTATTGAGAAAATTCATGCCGAGCAGGCTGCCGTCCATGCGTCCGTCCTGCGCCACCATGGCACGGATGTTGCGGCGCTCTATGGCGCCGATCCTGATATCATCCAACGTCACGATGGCGGCGGTGGCGGCGCCGTTTGCCGTCATGATCGGCGTCCTGTAGGAAAGCTTGTCCGGATCAAGCCCGGCGCGCCGCGCATCGTCATGAGAGAGCACAATGGACGATGCGCCCGTATCGACCATGAAGCTGACCGACGCGTTGTTGACCGATCCATTGACCTCGAAATGGCCGCTTTCGGCCTTGGCCAGCGTCACGGTCACAGCGCCATCACCATCCCTGCTTGAAATCGGGCTGCCTGGGATCAGGCCTGCAGTGATGCGGTGGCCGATGTCCTGCAATTCGTAGCGATATTGATAGCCCGCGACCAGCGCGAGCAAAATGATCAGCCACATTGCCATGTTGCGCAGGAAATGGCCGAGAGGGATGCCGGAGCCGAGCAGGCCCGCCGCAAGGGCAATACCCCAGATGCTCATATAGGCGAGGCGGGCAAACTGATCATTGGCCAGACCCAGTGTCGTGCCGCTGTCGTTGTTGGCCATCAGGAGCAACAAAGCCGCGGCCATAAGGGCAATGATAATCCAGAACAGGCGGGGCATCAGATACCCTGTTCCTTTTCGCGCGCCATACGGCCGCGGCGCGTTTCGCGGCGGGGGCGGCGTTCGATGGTTTCCATGCGGGCGGGGAGATCTGCCATGATGGTTCGCCGATTATCCGGTGACATCACTGACCACGCGCCGATTTCCTCGCGCGTGCGCCCGCAGCCGAAGCAATAACCGGTCTTCATATCGATGGCGCAAACGAGGATGCAGGGTGACTCGATAATGCTCATATCCCAGATTTGGTACGGTTAGAGTACAATGACAAGCCCGAGCAAAAGGGAAATCGTTGCCAATTGCTGCATGGCGCCCAACGTATCGCCGGTCTGCCCGCCGATTTTATCGCGGCAGAGGGCTGAAAAGCCATAAAAGACTAATGCGGTCAGGCATGCGGGAACAATCACGGCAAATGGTCCTCCGGCTGCGCCATAACCGATGACAAAGACAATGCCGCCAATAACAAGGGCAAAATTGGCAGCGTCTGCCGTCGGTATTCCGGCGCGGTCGGCAACGCCGCCGGACCGCGCGGAAGGTAGTGTCTGCCAGAATTTGCTGAGAACCGCGCGGCTTGCTGCTTCGGTTGCCACCAGAACGGCAATGGACGCAGCCGGGCTGAGTTCGCTGAGGATATCCATGTAGAATGCGATACGCAGGAGAACGGAGATAATGAGCGCGAGCGTTCCATAGGAACCTATTGCCGAATCCTTCATGATTTCAAGGCGCCGCTCGCTGGTCTTGCCGCCGTAGAAACCATCGGCGACGTCGGCAAGCCCATCTTCGTGCAGCGCACCGGTGACAATGATCGATGCCGTGACCAGCAGCAATGCAGTGACGAATTCGGGCAGATCAAGCGCCGCGCCTGCGGCGATCACCACAGCCGGCGGCAGGGCGATCAGGATGCCGGCCAGCGGAAAGCCGCGGACAGTATCGTGCAGCGAGCCCTCGTAACCCTCGAACCACTGTGGCGAGACCGGCCAGCGCGACAGAAAGGCCAGTGCGCGCATCGTTTCCTTCACCAGATCCATGACATGTTCCTGTTGACCAAGGGGTCTGTTGACAAAGGAGCAATGGACCGCGGGCGCGACATTCAATGCCGTGCGATGGCCTTTGCGTTTTCTGTTCCAAAGCTTATAGGACGTGCATTGATAATTTGCCATGAAGACTTGGTTGCAAGGAATATCATGACCACTGGCCTGCCATTTGACGATTTTCGCACTCTCATCGAAACCCTGCCTGGACCTGACGAGGCTGCCGTTGCTGCTGTTCGCAAGCGTGATTCGACCTTGACCAAGCCGCCGGGCGCGCTGGGCCGCATGGAAGAGATCGTGGAGTGGCTTGCCGCATGGACAGGCCGCCCGCGCCCGCAGGTAACCCGCCCGCTGGTTGCGGTTTTTGCCGGCAACCATGGCGTTACGGCCAAGGGCGTTTCGCCCTATCCATCGTCAGTCACCGCGCAGATGGTGGAAAATTTCGCGGCTGGCGGTGCGGCGATCAACCAGATCTGCATCGCTAACGATCTCGGCCTGAAAATCTTCGATCTCGCGCTGGAATATCCGACCGCCGATATCACTGAAGAAGCGGCGATGGACGAAAAGACCTGTGCGGCCACGATGGCGTTCGGCATGGAATCCATTGCAGGCGGCACGGATCTTCTGTGCATCGGCGAGATGGGCATCGGCAATACGACCATTGCGGCGGCGATTTTCCACGCCCTCTATGGCGGCACGGCGGAAGAGTGGGTCGGACCCGGCACGGGCGCGACCAGCGACGGGATGAAGCGTAAGGCGGATGCCGTGCGCACGGCTGTGGCGCTGCATGGCTCGCATTTGAAGGACCCGCTCGAAGTGTTGCGCCGTCTCGGCGGGCGCGAGATCGCGGCGATGGTCGGTGCCATTCTGGCGACGCGCGTCGAAAAAATTCCCGTCATTATCGATGGCTATGTCGCGACATCGGCCGCTGCAATTCTGCATGCCGCCAACCCCGAGGCCATCGATCATTGCCTGTTCGGGCACGTATCGGCAGAACCGGGCCATCGCAAGGTTCTGGAAAAGCTCGGCAAGAAGCCGTTGCTGGATCTTGGCATGCGGTTGGGCGAGGGCACCGGCGCAGCGCTGGCGGCCGGTATCGTCAAGGCTGCCGCACTCTGCCACAGCGGTATGGCGACATTCGATCAGGCGGGTGTCAGCAACCGGGATTGACGATTGTCGAATGGCCGACCCCGGATAATTTGCCGGGGTCGGCCGGCTGACCCGATCTAATCTGCTTTTTTCTGCACGTCCTGTCGAACAGCATTGACTGCCAACCGTTCCAATAGACTGCGCAGCACGTTCATTTCATCTTCGGTAACATCTGCACGCAATCGTGCGTCGTAGGCTAAGGCGACGTTCCGCAGGCGATGAAACATCGTGCGCCCGGTCTCGGTCAATTCGACGAGATGAATACGTCGATTGTCCGGTGCCCGTTTTCGCACCAGCAGCCCTGCGTCCTCCATGCCATTCAAATGATGCGTCAGGGTGGGCCCCTGAATGCCAACCTCGTCGGCCAATTCCGACTGCATTCGGTGGCCACCGCGTACAAGCGCCAGCAGGACAAGCCAGACGGATATCGAACCGCCCTCCGCAGCCAGAGCGTCGTCGAAGGTACGGGCGACGGTTTTGGCGGTGCGCGTCACCAGCAATCCGATTGGCGTATGTGCAATTCCCATTTTAATCCTTTGACATCGAATTGTTAGATATCTATGTATTATTCGTTCGTATCAATCAAGGTGCCAACGCGCGTAGATGCGCGGACAGGGAGGTTCGTAATGCCAGTCTTTCTGATGATATTGCTCGCCATTCACATATTGTCATCGATTTTTTGGGCGGGGTCGACGTTTACGCTCGCCCGCATGGGTGGAGCGGGAAGCCAGCAATTCTTTCGGCCGCAAATGGGGGCCGCCGCGGTAGCATTTCTGAGTGGCGCTGCGTTGATGGGGCTTTATCACGGCAGTTGGCTATCAGGCTCCGAGACGGTTCTCGGGATCGGCGTATTCGCCGCCATTGCTGCTGCTGGCGTACAGGGTGCCCTGCGTAGAAAACCTGATGTGTCGCATCGTATTGCAGCCGGTCTGCTGGCGATCACTGCTGTCTGCATGGTGATCGCGCGATTCTTTGCCTGAACGCTGAAGGCAATGCTGGCACGTCGAGTGCGTGCCAGCATAACGGCGTTGCTTCAGAATTCCTTGCCGATTTTGGCGTCAACCGAATAATTGCTGGCGCCGCGGACGACAAAGAAAAACAGGATCGCGGTCCAGAGAATGGATTTCTCCGAGCCTGACCATCCCTGTCCCTGCACGATCCAGTGGAAGTAGACCGTCACCAACAGCACGATTGTCGTGGCAAGGGCGGCGGGCCGGGTCAGCAAGCCGAGTGTCAGCAGGATTCCGCCAAAAAACTCCGTTGCCGCCAGCAGCGGTGACCAGAACACCCCCGGATAAAAACCGAGCCCCTCGACCATTTCGACGGCACCGAACGGATTTGCGATCTTGCCGGACCCGTGTACGACAAGCGCCCCACCGGCGATGACCCGCAGAAGTGTTTCAGAGAGTTGCGCCAGACCATTGTAGACGCCGCCTAGGGCGGGAATGATCAGCGGGCGGTTATTTCCATTTGCGTTCATGAAGCTTCCCCATGTGAACCTGTTGCACGGACAAGCAATGGAGAGGCGCTAAGTAACGAGCAAATAACAATAAATTGAAGTTGAGTTTTCTAGGCAACTTTTCGCGGTTTTGTGGCTTTCCCGCTCAAACCGGTATTGTGCAGGACCCGCGCACGGGGAAAGGTGGCGAGGGCTTCTGTTCCTTCGCGCAGCTTGGAGAACAGGTGGAATTCGCCGTCATGCATGTGGACGAGGGCCTGAACGATAGGCAGGCCGAGGCCTGTTCCCTGTTCGGCATTCTTGATGGCGATGGAACCCTGGCCAAAGGTCGACAGGACAACGGGGATTTCCTCCGGCGGAATGCCGGGGCCGTTGTCACGCACCGAGACGTACTGGCCACCACCTGCCGTCCAGCCAACCTTGATGTCAATGCGGCCATTCTGCGGGGTGAATTTTACCGCATTCGCGAGGAGGTTCAGGATGATCTGGCGAATCGACCGCTCGTCCGCCCGCAAGTTCCACAGACCTGTCTCGAACTGGGGAACCAGCCGGATGGCCTTGTTGCGCGCTTTCAGATCCATCATGTGGATGCATTCGTCGGCAATATCGCTCAGAAGCAGCGGTTCCTCGTTGATGGAGTAACGGCCGGCTTCGATCCGGCTCAGGTCGAGAATTTCATTGATCAGATTGAGCAGATGTTCACCCGAGGTATGGATATCGCTGGCGTAATCACGATAGGTCGGGTTCTGCATGGGGCCGAGAACTTCCTTGGCCATCACCTCGGAAAAGCCAAGGATAGCGTTGAGCGGCGTGCGCAGTTCGTGGCTCATGGACGCGAGAAAACGCGACTTGGCAAGATTGGCTTCCTCGGCGCGGCGGCGGCCTTCGTCGGACATGGCATTGGCTGTTTCCAGCTCGGCAATCAGCGCGTCTTTCTCCGCCTGCAGGGCGAGCGACACGGAAACGGAACGGTTGAGGCGTGTGGCGACGAGATAGAAGAACGCAAGCCCGGCAAAGAGCATGATGACCATTGTCGCCTGTATCGGGCTCTGAAGATGGCTCGTGGCGAGGATCGTATAGGTGATGACAGGCACCGTGAAGGCCGCGAGAATGGCTGCCCGCAAGGCCGAACAGATGATGGCGGTGATGGCCATGGCCAGGATCAGGACAACGGCCTGTATGACCGGAAACAGGCTGATGCCGCAGGTGGTGCAGCTCAGAAAGGAAAAATAGGCCCAGCCCATGCTGGTGAGGAAATGGCCGCCGAGATAGATGACCTGCCAGTTCTTGACCTGCTCGTCCGTGATGCCGATCTTTTCCAGACGGCGCGCCAGAAGGCCGAGGATCACATAAAGGCCGATGGTGATGCCGGCCCAGACGACCATGTCCCGGCCAAAACCGGCGAGCACACCAGCGACAGCGATCATGGTGATGAAAAGCGGAAGCGTGGCAGCGTTGACGATCAGTGCGCGGGTATGCATGAACAGCAATTCGCGCTCGAAATGCTTGACGCCGGCATGTTCCATCAAGCGGTCACGGGCGCGCCGGACGACGACAGACAAATCCTTGTTGCGCGGCAGTTTACGCCGGTCAACAATGTTTTTGTCTGCACTTGCCGCGTCGAGTAATGCCATGCGCCTCGTTCCAGATCGCCGTTTGTCTGCTCATTCGGCAGCATTGCATCGCAAGCGTATTCATAAATGATTAAAAGACTTCAAATTTGCGCAGGAGAATCAACCGATATGGAAGTCAATGTGCGATGAATGGCCGATATCGCCCGCGCTGGCAGCGCCCGGCTCAGCCGCCGCGATCATTCGGCCGGAAGCTGATCGATTACACCCTGATGCTGGTTTTCTTTGCTCTCGTCGCCCTTCTGGCAGCGCGGCTGTCGATCCCCCGCGATGAGCCGGAGATATCAGGCAAAGCCTATGTCATCGATGGCGACACCATTGTCCTGACGGGCAAGCATGTGCGCCTGAAGGGCATAGATGCGCCGGAGCTTGCCCAGCGCTGCGGCGAAGGACAGGATGATTACCCTTGCGGCCAGGTTGCGCGGCGCGCGTTGGACAAGTTGATCGGCGGCAGAGCGGTACGGTGCACGATAAGCGGTAAAGACAAGTACAAGCGCGACCTCGGGACCTGCTTTGCCAGTGAAACCAACCTGAACCGGGCGATGGTTGAAGCCGGTCAGGCAACGGGCTATGGAGATTATCAAACGGAAGAAATGCGGGCTCGTGGGGAACGAAAAGGCCTTTGGGCGGGTTCCTTTGACAGGCCGCAGGACTGGCGGAAAGTGCATGAGGGAAACATGGAAACGCCACCTTCATTCATCGACTGGCTGGTCGACGGGATCAATGGCGTCTATGACTGGATTGATCAGAAATTGGGAGAGCTCTGGTGAAACTGTATGATGGAGGACGCGCGCCAAACCCGCGGCGCGCCCGGATATTTCTGGCGGAAAAGGGTATCGATGTGCCGCTTGTGCCCATCGATATGGGCGCAATGGGACATCGGTCGGCTGAAGTCACGGAACGCAACCCAATACAACGTCTGCCTGTTCTCGAACTGGATGACGGAACTGTCATCACCGAGTCCGTGGCGATCTGCCGGTATTTCGAGGAACTGTATCCCGAACCTGCCCTGTTCGGGCGGGGTGCGCTCGGCAAGGCGCTGGTGGAGATGTGGCAGCGGCGGGTCGAACTGCATCTGCTTGCGTGTGTTGCCGCAGCGTTCAGGCACATTCATCCCGCCATGATCGAATGGGAAGTGCCGCAAATCCCCGAATGGGGCGAGGCAAACAAACCGAAGGCTCTGGCATTTCTGGATATTCTCGACAAACACCTTGAAAACAACGCATTCATCGCGGGCGGTGACTACTCCATTGCCGATATTACTGGCCTTGTCGCCATCGATTTCTTCAAACCCGCCCGCATCCAGATGCCCGATCACGTCACCCATGTAAAACGCTGGCACGAAGCTGTTTCAAGCCGTCCCAGCGCCAAGGCGTGACAGATTGAACGCGTTGAGCCCGGTTCTGGATAGGCTGTCATCGCAGATCAAGGCATGCCGCCTCTGCCGGGACGCGCCGCGCTATCTGCCGCCGTTGCCGAATGAGCCCAATCCGGTCTGCGTGCTGTCGCAGACCGCACGCATCGTCATTTGCGGGCAGGCACCGGGCATCCGGGTTCACAACAGCGGCGTGCCGTTCAATGACCCCTCCGGTGACCGTTTGCGTGAGTGGCTCGGGGTGGATCGCGATGCATTCTACGACAGGGACAAGTTCGCCATTGTACCGATGGGCTTCTGCTTCCCCGGTTATGATGCGCATGGCGGGGATTTGCCGCCGCGCAGGGAGTGCCGCGAGACCTGGCATGACAGTGTGTTTGCGTCCATGCCGCAGATCGAGCTCATCCTCACGATCGGCCAGTATGCGCAAGCCTATCATCTGGGAAGCCGCCGCCGTGCCAGCATGACGGATACGGTGTTTCACTGGCAGGATTATTTCAATGTAGTGTCCGGACCTTCCATTTTACCCCTGCCGCATCCGTCGTGGCGCAACAGCGGGTGGCTGCGCAGGAATCCCTGGTTCGGAGAGAACGTTCTTCCTGTGCTGCGAGAGAAGGTCAAGATTCTAATTTGACTGCTTTCCGGATGAAATTTTTTTGAAGTTTACAAAGTTTAGAATAATTTTCTTGTACGGTAGTGGAATTACGGACCATAAAGTATCCCATTCCAACGGGACAAGAGATCATGGACAGACTCGACCGAAAAATTCTTCGCCTGCTGCAGGAGGATGCAACACTTGCGGTGGCTGACGTCGCCAAGAAGGTAGGGTTGTCGACGACGCCGTGCTGGCGCCGTATCCAGAAACTGGAAGAAGATGGCGTGATCCAACGCCGTGTTGCGATCCTCGATCCGGTTCGTGTCAATACGCGTGTCACGGTGTTCGTGTCGATCCGCACCGGCGCTCACAACAACGAGTGGCTGAAGCGTTTTTCCGAGGTGGTTCAGGAATTCCCTGAAGTGGTCGAGTTCTACCGCATGAGCGGTGACGTCGACTATCTCCTGCGGGTGGTTGTGCCCGATATTGCCGCCTATGATGCCGTCTACAAGCGCCTGATCGCCAAGATCGACATTCGCGATGTGTCCTCGGCATTTGCCATGGAGCAGATCAAATACACGACAGAACTGCCGCTCGATTACATGAGCATCGAAAAGGAATCGGGCTGATTTCTCAGCCCGATACTTTGGCGATCCAATTCTGACAGCCGGATTATTTCTCCAGCCGTGCCAACAGGGATGATGTATCCCAGCGCTTGCCGCCCATATTCTGCACCTGTTTGTAAAACTGATCGACCAGCGCGGTGACAGGCAATTGTGCACCGTTGCGATCGGCCTCGTCGAGACAGATGCCCAGATCCTTGCGCATCCAGTCGACGGCAAAGCCGAAATCGTATTTCCCTGCATTCATGGTCTTGTGGCGGTTTTCCATCTGCCACGAGCCTGCCGCTCCCTTGGAAATGACTTCGATCACCTTCTCGATATCGAGTCCGGCCTTCTTGCCGAAGTGAATGCCCTCGGCCAGACCTTGGACCAGACCGGCAATGCAGATCTGGTTGATCATCTTGGTCAACTGGCCTGCGCCGACAGAACCCATCAGACCAACCATCTTGGCAAAGGATTCGATGACCGGCTTTGCCTTGTCGAAAGCATCTGATTCGCCACCGACCATGACTGTCAGGACGCCATTTTCCGCGCCGGCCTGGCCGCCGGAGACCGGGGCATCAAGAAAATGGAAGCCGCGTTTGCGTGCTTCTTCATCCAGTTCGCGCGCCACTTCAGCCGATGCGGTGGTGTGATCGACGAAGATCGCGCCCTTTTTCATTGTATGGAAAGCGCCGTTCTCACCAATGGTCACGGCCCGCAGATCGTCATCATTTCCCACGCAACAGAAGACAAAATCCTTGTCCGCAGCTGCTTCTCCCGGAGTTGGTGCATGGTGGCCATTGAACTCGGCTGCCCACTTCTTTGCCTTCTCGCCATTGCGATTGAAGACGGTGACGTCATGGCCCCCACGAGTCTTCAGGTGACCCGCCATCGGGTAACCCATAACACCAAGACCAATAAATGTGACTGTTGCCATTCCGTAATTTCCTCTGTCAGATAGGCTATGCGTTCGAAGAATTGCGGGAGAGGTTAGGACAATGCGGCGGATCATCAAAGGCCTATTGTGGATTGTTTTTTCTCTCATCCCCCTCGCTCTTCTGGCCGGCGGCATCGGTTATGTCTGGCTGGCACGTTCCGTAGCTCCGGCCACGGGCGAGATGGTGCTGGCAGACCTCTCCGCGCCCGTCACGGTCACGCGGGACAAGAACGCGGTGCCGCATATTGTCGGCAGCAATGTCGATGATGTCCTGACGGCTCTCGGCTTTGTCCACGCACAGGAGCGCCTGTGGCAAATGGAAGTGACCCGCATGGCCGGGCAGGGGCGCCTCTCGGAGATGTTCGGAGACAAAACGGTTTCGACAGACCGGTTTCTGCGGTCACTCGGCGTTTATGAATCCGCCGTCGCCTCGGCTGCGGCACTTGATCCGGCCGATCGCAAGCGCGTCGACGCCTATGTCAAGGGAATCAACGCTTTCATCAACAGCAAGGGGCGTTCGTTCGCATCCAAATATTCGCCGGAGTTTGTCATCCTTGGCTACAAACCGGATGAATGGACTGCAGCCGATGTCATTGTGACATTGAAGATGATGTCAGTAACGCTTGCGGCCAATATCGATCAGGAAGTGTTCCGGCTGAAATTTGCCCGGCTCGGAATGACGGATGCCGAAATAACCGATCTGCTGCCGCCGGTGGAAGGCGATACGCCGCCACCCATGCCGGATCTCAAGCAACTGCTTGGTCTGCCGAGCGGAACGATCAAGACCGGCGCCCTCGAAGCCGAGCAGCAATTTGCCTCGCTCAACGCCATCATGTCGACCGGGGCGTCGAACAACTGGGTTGTCGGTGGGGCCAGAACCGAAACCGGAAAGCCTATACTGGCGAATGATCCGCATCTTGGCCTGATGGCGCCTGCTGTCTGGTATCTCGCCCATCTTGAGGTGCGAGGTGCCGATGGCGGCAGCAGAAATCTCGTCGGCGTCACACTTCCCGGTGCGCCACTGGTGCTGCTCGGGCGCAATGACCGTCTGGCATGGGGCTTTACCAATACCGGCTCCGACGTGCAGGACATCTTTGTCGAGCGCATCAATCCGGCCAACGCAAATGAATATCAGACACCGGAGGGATTTGCGCCGTTCCAGAAACAGCCTGTCACGATCAAGGTCAAAGGCGCCAGCGACGTGACGTTTGACCGATTGGTGACGCGGCACGGTCCTGTGCTGCCGGCTGATTACCGCGGGCTTGATCATTACCTGCCTGAGAATACGGTTGCGGCCTTATCATGGACTGCGCTTGCATCGGATGACAAGACCATATCGGCTGGCCTGAAGCTGTGGGATTTTGCCAACGTCACCGACTTCCAGAATGGGATGCGCGATTTCGTGACGCCCATGCAATCGATGGTCATTGCCGATGTCGACGGCAATATCGGTCTGATCGCACCGGGCCGGGTGCCCGTGCGCGATCCGGCCAACCGGATCATGGGGCGTGCGCCGTCTCCGGGCTGGGACGCGACCTATGACTGGAAGGGCACCATTCCCTATGAGGAACTGCCGCGCAGCTACAATCCTGCCGAGAATGTCATCGGCACCGCCAATACCAAGATGGTCGATGCAGCTTATCCGCATTTCCTGACGTTCGACTGGGACGAAGCCTGGCGCTTCGAGCGGATCAAGTCGTTGCTCTACGGTGCAAACCAGCAATCGATGGAGACCAACCGCAAGGCGCAGGGCGATGCCTATTCCAATGCCTATGCGGTGCTGGGGCCTGTCATGCTGAAGCTCATTGAAGGGCGCAAGGATGTCGATCAGGCCGCTTTCAAGCAGTTGAGTCAGTGGGATTATGTCGAGGACCGCAATCGCATCGAGCCGCTGCTCTTCAATGCATGGCTGCGCATGGCAACCAAACGTATCGTCGAGGATGATCTGGGTGAGGCGTTCCCGACCTACTGGCAGGGCCGCGTGTCGGCCATGCTGCGCTGGCTTGGACCCAATCCGGCGCGTGACTGGTGTGATGACGGGCGCACTCCGGAAAAGGAAAGCTGCGGTGACGTGCTTGCCCTTGCGCTTGGCGATGCCCTGAAGGATCTGGACGGGCGTCTTGGTCCGGACCGTTCGAAATGGAACTGGGGCGCCGTGCACTATGCCTATGGCGCGCATCGCCCTTTTGCACAGGTCAGTCCGCTCGACCGCATCTTCAATGTGGACGTGCCAGCCTCGGGTGGCGCTTTCACGCTGGACCGGGCAAAATCCCTGTTCACGGATGAAAGCAATCCGTACCGCGCCGTGCACGGCACCAGCTATCGCGGACTGTTTGATCTGGCTGATCTCAATCGCTCGACTTATATCCAGACAACCGGCCAATCCGGAAACGTGTTTTCAGCCAATTATCGCGATTTTGCACAGAAATGGGCTGATACGCAGGCGATCACCATTCCGACGGACGAAAAGGCCTATCAGGATGGTTTGCTCGGGATCTGGCGGCTGAAGCCGCAATAGGGTGTCAGGTGAGAGGCGTCATGACCGCTTTCTGGTAGGCGGGACGGGCCTTGAGACGCTCATACCACGCAAGCAGATGCGGGTGATCAGGACGCTTGATCGGCATTTCGAACCAGGCATAGGCAAAGCAGCCGAGCGGTATGTCACCGACGCCGAAATCTGAACCGGACAGATAGGGCTCGGCGGCAAGGGCCGCATCGGCGATGGCAAACATCTCGCCGCAGGCCTCAAGGCCTTTTGCCTTGGCGGCATGGTCCTGCTGGTCAGGTGCGAGACGCACGGTGTTCCAGAACACGTCGCGAAACGGACCGGCAATGCTGGACGTTGTCCAGTCCATCCATTTTTCCGCGCTGGCGCGTTTCGTGGCATCTTCGATATGCAAGGTAGACTTGCCGTATTTTGCCGCGAGATAGCGGACGATCGTGTTGCTTTCCCAGAGGGCGAAGCCATCATCTTCAATGGCGGGTACGCGGCTGTTGGGGTTGATGGCGCGATATTCCGGGCTGTCAACAATGCCATGGGCGCCGCCAGCGGGAATGTTTTCATAGGGAATGGACAGTTCTTCGGCGGCCCAAAGAGCCTTCTTGACGTTGGACGAGTTGGCTCGTCCCCAGATTTTCAGCATGATTGTTTCTTTTCGGTAAATTGAATCAGCGTATCAGATGTCGGGTGATACGACGCTCCATCCAGTCCCAGATGTGACGCAGTACTTCCACCAGCAGGAGATAAATGATAGCCGCCCAGAGGTATGCCTGGAAGTCAAAAGTTCTGGAGTAGGCGAGCTTCGTATAACCCATGATATCGTAAACGGTGATCAGGGCGACAATAGCCGAACCCTTGATCATCAGGATGACCTCGTTGCCGTAGGGACGCAGGGCAACGATCAGCGCCTGTGGCAGGATCACCTTGCGGAATGTCACGAACTTGGAAACGCCCAGGGAGGCGGCGCCTTCCCATTGTCCGAGCGGTACACTCTGAATGGCACCCCGCAATATTTCCGCCTGATAGGCGGCCGTATTGAGTGCGAATGCCAGAAAGCCGCAGTACCAGGCTTCACGGAAAAACCACCACAGGCCGATCGTTTCGAGGAAGCTGCGAAACTCGCTGACGCCGTAATACATCAGGAAAACCTGGGCAATAAGCGGTGTGCCACGGAAGAAATAGACGTAGGCATAAGCGACTGCAGAGGCGATCTTGTTCTTGGTCATTCTGCCGTAGGCAACGGGAATCGACAGGATTGCCCCGAAAATGATGGAACTGAATACCAGCGTCAGGGTGGTGACGAGGCCCTGCCAGTATTTTGGACCATAGGTCTGGATCAGAACGATGTCCCAAGCACTGTAAAGGTCGAGCAGAAGACCGATGATCAGCGCCGCCCAGAAGGCGACGAGCACATGGCCGATGATCCGTGTCTTGGTCCAGCGTTTCACCGGTGCAGGCGGGCGGGTCACCGCCGTTGTCCGGGCGTTGAGGAAGCTTTCGGTCATCGCCTCACTCCGCTGGCTGTCGTGCGCCGTTCAATGGCATTGATCACGAAGGATGAGAGAATGGCCAGCACCAGATAGATCAGGCAAGCCGTGCCGTAGAACAAGAAAGCATGCTTGGTCACGCGCGCCGCAACGCCAGTCTGGCGCAGGATGTCGGCCAGTCCGATTGCGGATACCAGCGCCGTATCCTTGAGCAATATCATCCAGAGATTGGAGAGGCCGGGCAGGGCGACGCGTATCAATTGCGGCAGAACGACTTTCCACATGGTCTGGCCATAGGAAAGGCCGATGGCGTATCCGCCTTCATACTGGCCGCGTGGAATGGCGCGAAATGCGGAGAGGAAAACTTCGCTGGCATAGGATGAAAAGACCGCACCCATGGCGAACATTCCGGCCAGAAAGGAGTTGATTTCGATGGTGCCGGAAAAACCCAGCAATGCACCGAGCTTCTGGATGCCGATCTGAGCACCGAAATAGACGAGAAACAAGGTAAGCAGTTCAGGCAGGCCACGGAAAATCGTGGTGTACATATTGGCCGCAAGTCGGATGGAAGGTTCTTCAGCCTGTTTGCCAAGGGCCACGAAAAATCCGATGAGCAGTCCGATGGGCAATGTTGCAAGCGCAAGAGTGACAGTCACAAGAATGCCGCTTGCAATACTCAGGCCCCAGCCGCCTTCACCAAATCCCAATAACGCAATTGAGCCCATAGGCTTCTTTCATTCTTTTGCAGACCATTCCCCAGTGCCCGATTTTTCGAGCCGGCCTGTCATTTTTGAATTCAGAGATCAGGAAATGGTTGGCGGAATAGCTCCGCCAACCATCATTGGCCGTTTTCGAAGCCTAGTCTTAGTTATTCGGCACCATAAACGTCAAGTTTGAAGTACTTGTCGTTGATTTCCTTGTACTTGCCGTTCTTGCGGATCGCGAGAATCGCGTCGGAGAACTTGTCGGCGAGGGCGGTGTTGCCCTTTTTGACTGTCACACCGGCGCCGGGGCCATGGATGACCGGATCAGGTGTAATCGTGCCGAGAAGCTTGCAGCATTTGCCGGCATCGCTGTCGAGCCACTGTCCAAGCACGACGGAGTCGTCCATGGCTGCATCGATACGGCCATTGGCAAGGTCGAGCTTATATTCGTCGGCGGTCGGGTACATCTTGATGTCCGAACCGCTATACTTGGCTTCGGCAAAATTGGAGTGGCTGGTCGAAGCCTGTACGCCCAGTGACTTGCCCTTCAGGGATTCCGGTGTGACATCCTTCAGTGCGGAATCCTTCGGTACGGCAATGCCGGGCGGCGTGTTGTAGTACTTCTTGGAGAAATCGACCTTCTTCAGGCGTTCATCCGTGATGGACATGGACGCAATGATCGCGTCGAACTTGCCAGCCTGCAGAGCAGGAATCATGCCGTCCCAATCCTGGGTGACGAAAGTACACTGTGCCTTCATCTCCTCGCAAAGCGCCTTGCCGATATCGATGTCGAAGCCTTCCAGCTTGCCGTCCGGCGTCAGGTTGTTGAAGGGCGGGTAGGCTCCCTCTGAAGCAATGGTCAGCTTCAGGGCGTCCTCTGCATGGGCCGCTCCCATGGACAATGCAAAGGCAACGGCAGCAACGCCGAGTGCGAGACGCTTGGTGATACGCATTATTCAACCTCTCTTTTGTGGCCCGGCTGTTCCCCTGTTCTTTTGGACAGCCTTCCGGGCAAGGTCGCAGTTTTTTCACTGCTCCTGACCGGCGATATTCCCACTAGTTTTCTCATAAAAGCAACCGGGAATCTTCTGCTACCTTGCGATTCAAGACGGCAAAACCACATAATTGTTGCAGGATTATATTTTTGTTGCGCAGCCTCCGCGCGAAACGTCATTTCCTGACACGCCTAGCGGGCAAGACCCATCTCGTGCTCGATAAAATCAGCCAATCCTTGCGTGTTATCAAGATCGAAAACGGGAATCTGTTCACCTTCTATGGGGAAATCGCTGGCGATGGCGACAATGCTGGGATCGTTCTGTGCGAGGCTTTCACCGGAGCGGCCCTCGCGCCGCCGCGTCTCGATCTTCCTATGTCCTTCGCGCTTGTAGCCCTCGACAAGAACAAGATCGCACGGGGCAAAACGCGCAACAATTTCCTGCAATGCCGGTTCGTTTTCGTCATTCAGTTCGTGCATGAGTGCCCAGCGGCGGTCTGAAACGATTGCCACTTCGCCAGCACCGGCCTTGCGGTGGCGGAAGGAATCCGTGCCTTCCTTGTCAATATCGAAATCATGGTGGGCGTGTTTGATGGTGGAGATCTTCCAGCCGCGCCGCGTCAGTTCCGTGACGAGCTTCACCGTCAGCGTCGTCTTGCCAGAATTCTTCCAGCCGGTAATGCCAAAGATGCGGTGGGTCATGGACTTGGCTCCCGGTTCTGCAGTTTTGTGATCATGGATCGGGCAAGAGCAAGATCGTCGGGTCGATTGATATTGAAGAACGGATCAAACGCAGCGCCTGCCTGCGTCTCAATAAGGGGGAAGTCCACCGCATGATGCGGGTGACTTTCAATCCATGTGCGAACGCGGCGGTTCTGCGGATCGTGCATCCACTGTTGCAGATCGTGTCTCATCGCAACCGGCCAGAGCCCGAAAACGGGGTGCCATATCGCGTCAGAAACAGCGACGGCGATGTGATCCGGGGCACCCGTGATTGCCCCACCAAGTCTGGTGACGAGATCGCGGGGAAAGAAGGGGGTGTCTGTCGCAACTGTCAATATGTGCGTGAACGGAACAGCTGCATCGGCGGCCCATTGCATGCCGGCAATGATGCCCGCGAGCGGCCCCGCGAAACCGCTTACACTGTCTGCAATGACAGGACGTTCGAGATTGGCAAAGGCAGCCGTGTCGCCATTGCTGTTGATGGCCATAGTTTCGAGTTGGGATGACAGGCGCTCGACGATGAAATCGATCAGCCGGGCCTTGCCAAAAGGTAGAAGTGCCTTGTCATGCCCGTCCATGCGGCTTGAACGGCCACCGGCCAGAATGATTCCCGCAATGCGCACGACTAGCCGCCGGTTACGCTCATGTGGCGTGAAACGGCCGGGCGATTGTGATGGCGGTCGATGATGAAGTCATGTCCCTTGGGCTTGCGGCCAATCGCTTCGTCAATGGCATCGTTCAAAAGTTCATTGCCTTCCGAAGCGCGCAATGGTGCGCGCAGATCGGCGGCATCTTCCTGTCCGAGGCACATATAGAGCGTGCCGGTGCAGGTCAGGCGAACGCGATTGCAGCTTTCGCAGAAATTGTGGGTCATCGGCGTGATGAAGCCGATGCGCCCGCCAGTTTCGCGAATCTGTGAATACCGTGCCGGGCCGCCCGTCTTGTAGGGAATGTCTTCCAGCGTGAATTGCCGGGCAAGGTCAGCCCTGACCATGGACAGCGGCAGATACTGATCGGTGCGGTCCAGATCGATCTCGCCCATCGGCATTGTCTCGATCAGGGTCAGATCCATGTCGCGGCCATGGGCCCAGCGGATCATTTCCGGAATCTCGTGGTCGTTGAAACCCTTGAGGGCGACGGCATTCAGCTTGACCCGGATACCAGCAGCCTGCGCGGCATCAATGCCTTCCATGACCCTGTTCAAATCCCCCCAACGGGTAATCGTGTGGAATTTTTCCGGATCGAGCGTATCGAGCGATACATTGATGCGGCGCACGCCGTGGTCAGCCAGCTCAGCCGCGTAACGGGCAAGCTGCGAACCATTCGTGGTCAGCGTCAATTCTTCGAGAGCGCCGCTGCGCAGATGACGGGACAATTCACCGATCAGATGCATGATGTTCTTGCGCACCAGCGGTTCACCACCGGTCAGGCGCAACTTCCTCACACCTTTTTCAATGAAGGCGGTGCAAAGACGGTCCAGCTCTTCCAGTGTCAAAAGGTCTTTCTTGGGCAGGAAGGTCATGTGCTCGGACATGCAATAGGTGCAGCGGAAATCGCAGCGGTCGGTGACAGACACGCGAAGATAGCTGATTGTCCTGCCAAAAGGATCAATCATCGGTGTTTGTACAGCGGTTCTATCAAGCAATGCGATGTGGTCCAAGCAAACCTCCTCCAGAAGAGATAGGGTGGCGACCTGATATTGTCTAGTCACTATAGGGTTATAGCAGGTGGGGATTGTTCACTTGCGACCCTATGACCATGCGGATAGACAAGACGTCACACAAAGGAGCATCTGCCATGACCACCGCCTGGCCCAAGGAATTGCGCGTAAGCAAGGACCGCCGTTCGCTGACGATCGCATTCGATACGGGTGAAACCTATACTTTGAGCGCGGAATTGCTGCGTGTGGCGTCACCATCGGCGGAAGTGCAGGGGCATTCGCCCGAACAGCGTGTAACGGTTCCGGGCAAGATGAACGTCGAAATTGCCAAGATGGAACCCATCGGCAACTATGCAGTGCGCATCACCTTCGATGACATGCACGATACCGGCTTGTTCAGCTGGGATTACCTGATCGATCTTGGCCGCAACCGGGACGAGCGCTGGCAGGCCTATCTCGATGAACTGGCGGCCAAGGGTTTAGGCCGCGAGCCCGTCTTGACCCGCCACCGTCACTGAACCTCATCTGAGAACCACCACCCTGGTGCCGATGCCGACTTGGTCGTAGAGATTTTTCACATCGTCATTGGCCATCCGAATGCACCCGGACGACATGGCCTGCCCGATGGTCCACGGCTGGTTGGTACCGTGAATACGGTACATGCTTGAACCGAGATACATTGCCCGAGCGCCGAGCGGATTGCCCGGTCCACCAGCCATGTAGGCGGGGAGAATGCGGCCTTTCCTGGCTTCACGCGCTCGCATGATGTTTGGCGGCGTCCATCCCGGCCATTCTGCCTTGCGCGAAATCCGGTTCGTGCCGCTCCAGGTAAAACCATCGCGGCCTACACCGATGCCATAGGCCATGGCCCGTCCGGGTTCTGTCACGTGGTAGAGCCTGCGCTCCCGCGTGTTGATGACGATGGTTCCGGGTGTATAGCTTTCGGAAAAAGAGACATATTGGCGCGGTATGGGTGAGCGGTCTGAGGGAAACTTTCCCTGCGCGCGCTCCGGTTTCCCCGCGAGAAATATTTTCTTCAGAAGACTATCACCTGCACTTGCAGGTGTGCTCAAAGTACTTATCCATGCTATGGTGAACAACAGTAAAGTTACTTTGAAATATTTGTGCATCGAATCCCCCAATTCAATGTTTCGAGTCACTTGATCTGTGACATTATTGCATGGTTTGCAAAAGAATTGATTTGGTCAAGGCTTTGATGTTCGAATCGCCATGAAAGTTGTGGTGAATCGCGTTAAATGAGCCAAAAGCCGTCGTCGTGGTGCTCAAGCGGTGTGTGCGAATATAAATCGAGGGGGCGGGTTATTGTTAAAAGATTGTAAATAGGATGAGACGAAACTGGCTGTGAATCACCATTCGTGGCCTGCATTCATTGCGGGCGTGACTGTACCATCTGGGCGAGCATCATGAATTCCTATTCGAAAAAACATGCGATTTTTGTGGCTGCGATGTTGTCAGCAACAGCCATTTCCATGTCTCCGGCATTGGCCGCCGACAATCTGATGGATTTCCTGTTTGGAAGCCGCCGCGTACAGTCACAGCCAGTCTATCCGCCGAAGCCTGATCTTCCCAGGCAGCAACCCGTGGCCCGCGCGGCACCGATCAAGCGCGTGACGGTAACTGCGCCGAAGAATTATGACTACAAGCCTGATGGATTGGTTCAGGTCGATTTTTCCAAGATTGATCCTCAACTCACTGCTTCGGCAAATCATCCCGCCGATTCTGCAACGCAGATTCCGCTTGAGCAGTTTGGCTTGAAGATCGAGCAGATCAAGGAAGCGCACATTCTTGCTGAGAAGGACATAGCGGATGCCATCGTTGCCTACTACGCAACGAAGCAGCAGCCAATCTGGACTGCATCCTATGACGTCTCTGCCAAGGCCAAAGCGGTTGCGGCAGTGTTGAACGCGGCGGGTGAGGATGGCCTCGATCCAAAGGATTACGCCGTCAAGCTGCCAAGCGACGACTATGACCGAGCTGATATCCCGGCGCGCCTCAAGGAATTGGCTGATTTTGAACTCACCATGTCGGCTCGGGCGCTGCGCTATGCGATGGATCAGGGCGACGGACGTATCAACCCTAACCGGCTCAGCGGTTTTCATGATTTTGCCGTTGACCGGGTCAAGCCGCGTGCGGTTATCGAGCAGTTTGCATCGACCAGTGATGCCGCTGCGCTGCTGAAGAGCTTCGAGCCGCAGAACAAATGGTATGCGGAGCTGAAACAGAATTTGCATGCACTTGGCGGAGACAGCTCCGAGCCGAGCGTGCGCGTTGCATCCGGCACCATGATCCGTCCGGGCGAAGAAAACCCTGAGATTCGTAATGTCGTTGCGCTGATCAAGGCAAAGGCGCCGCAGGATTTTCTTGGCAAACACGAAGCCGTTTTGCAGGCTCATGAAACCGCGACGGTTTATGACGAAAGTCTTGTTGAAGCGATCAAGGATTTTCAGACCAGTCAGGGCAAAAGGCCGGATGGTGTGATTGGCCGGGACACCATCAGTTCCCTTCAGGGGGAGACGAACAGCTCCAAGCGTGACCGTATTCTCTATTCCATGGAGCGCCTGCGCTGGCTGCCGCACGATTTCGGCAAGCGTTATGTATTCATCAACCAGCCAGCCTATCGCGCGCAATATTTTGACGACAACACGGAAAAGCTGGCGATGAACATCGTGGTTGGTTCGCCGACCAACCAAACCTATTTCTTCGACAATACGATCCAGACCGTCGTGTTCAATCCATCCTGGGGCGTCCCACGGTCAATCATCCTCAACGAGATGATGCCGAAAATTCTGGCCAATCCGTCCTATCTCGAGAACAGCGGTTACGAGGTCTATGACAAGTCCGGCCGCGTTATTCCGTCAAGTTCGGTCGACTGGGCACAGGTTGCTTCCAGTGGCGGCGGTGTTGGTCTTCGCCAGAAGCCAAGCCTCGACAATGCATTGGGCGAGCTGAAAATCCTGTTCCCGAACAGCCATGATATCTACATGCATGACACGCCGGCGAAATCCTATTTCAAACGGGATATGCGTGCGTTGAGCCATGGTTGTATCCGCCTGGAGCGTCCGCGTGACATGGCTGCTGCCGTGCTTGGTGTACCGGTCGAGGATCTGAACCAGTATTTCGGCAAGAATGAACGCAGCGTCCGGGTCAAGGACCAGCTGCCGGTTTATGTCTCGTATTTCACCGCATGGCCGGATGCCAAGACGGGCGCCATTCAGTACTTCGATGACGTCTATCAGCGCGATCTCTACATGGAAAAGGCCATCGTCAAGACGACGGCCGTGCGCCAGGCCGCCGTTACGCAGACAACTGCAAAGCTCTGAGTTATTGGTTTGGTGGGTGGTGGGTATTCATTGACTGCAAAACCCTGTCGAACCACGGACTCATGGTGAGATTCCTGAGCTTACAGGATCGCACCGCAGATAAGGCACTCCAGAGCTACCGGTTTATAGGTGGCGGTTCGATCTGCTGGTGTTCAAAGGAGTGCCTGTCGCCCTGATCGAGAAAAAGCAGCGATGGGTTATGCCCCACACGCCCGACATGGCTGACAATGTGAATCCGGTTATGCGCATCGCGGTGGAGCGAATAGACCAACTCCCCATCCAACCTTTTTTCCGCTCGCTTACTCTCGATGCGAAACCGCATGGTCAATGCTACCAGCCCTAGCACGAAGGCGAGCGGAACGATCAGCCATAGAATTTTGAGCCAGTCCGACAATGACTGGTATGTATCGAAAAAATCCTGCCAGAAATTGTAGTCGTTCATGCCGCACTCCCTTTCTTGCCTTGAGGAAAGTGGTCACCCGAGGTTTAGCCTCTGGTGACCGGGGAGTTGATAACTCTCGAGGGAGAGCGCCTTCGCCTTTAGGGTTGCCCCCTGAACATACGCGAAGGCCTCCCCGACCATAAGACCGGGAAGTGCATTTGTACGGCAGCACAACGCCGCCCTCGAGGGGTTATCAAGCCCCAAGACCGATCCGTCTCGACCAGTCTCATCATGGACCATAGTGGGAAAGCGAAGTGGGTGAAAGGGGTTAGGGGCATCAGTTTGTGCATTGATGGCTGCAAAACCTCGGGTGCGTGGTTCGACAGGCTCACCATGAGGGAGAGAGATGCTGCAATGCCAATCACAGAGGTTGCAGAACCTGACTCCCTGCAATCCTCATTCTCCCTCATGGTGAGCTTGTCGAACCACGCACGCTATACCTGCAACGGAACTTCCCAGAACGCTGACGAGTGCGGTCTGCAACTAATCCATCTTGAATGTCGGCAGGCTTTGGAATGCGAGTTTCAGTGCCTGCGACCAGCCTTCTGAGATGGCTTCATAGTAGGGGTCGTTGCGTTCGATGCGCTTTTGAAACCCCAGCTTGAGAGTATCCACTTCGTAAAACTGCATATCCAGCGGCAATCCGACCGACAGGTTGGATTTCAGCGTGGAATCGAACGAGACGAACAACAGCTTTGTGGCTTCTTCAAACGTCATGGCCGGATCGTAGGAGCGCACGATAATCGGCTTGCCATATTTGTGCTCGCCGATCTGGAAGAACGGTGTATCCGGGGATGATTCAATGAAATTACCCTCGGGATAGATGAGGAACAGGCGCGGCTCACCGCCCTTGATCTGGCCGCCGAGAATGATGGATGCACCGAATGAATCGGCACGCTGCCCATCGGAATCCACGTCATGAATAACGCTCTTGATCGTGTCTCCAATCAGCCGCGCCGTCTGGAACATCGACGGCATATCGAAGATGGATGGCGCTCGCTCGGATGGGATTTTTGTGCGCTCATTGAGAATGCTGATCACGGTCTGCGTCGTGGCAAGGTTGCCTGCAGATAAAAGCGTGATCACGCGATCACCGGGCTTCGACCACGTATACATCTTCTTGAAGGTGGAGATGTTGTCGACGCCGGCATTTGTTCTGGTGTCCGACATGAACACAAGACCACGATCCAATTTAAGCCCGACACAATAGGTCATAGCGAATCCCGAATTCTAAAAAATCTCGGCGATTACTGCTCTACATTGAGGTCTACGGCAAGTGATTCCATGCCCGGACCAAAGCGCATACCGGAAATTGGCGCTGCTTCATTGTAGTCGAGACCACAGGCGATGCGGACATAATGCTCGTTCGGGCATATGTCATTGGCGGCGTCGAACCCGACCCAACCCAGCCCGTCAATGTGGGCTTCCGCCCAGGCATGGGTGGCAGTCTGTTCGATGCTGTCGAGCAGCATCAGGTAGCCCGAGACATAGCGGGCAGGGATTTTGAGAGTGCGGGCCACTGCGAGGAATACATGCGTGTGGTCCTGACAGACGCCAGCACCAAGGGTGAGCGCTTCTTCGGCAGTCGTTGTGATATTGGTGGTTCCCGGCGTGTAAGCGACAACCTGGTGCAGCGTGCTCATAAGCTCGTGCATCACTGCCAGCTTGTCATCGGTCACCTTGAGGCTTGCTGCCAGTTGCCTCACAGCATCTCCCGGCTTCGTCAGCTCCGTTTCGCGCTCGTACAGCCATGTTGGCATGAAATTATAGACCTTGCCGAGAACACCCGAACGGTCTTCGGTTTCCACCTGGCCGGTCGCCTCGATGACGAGCTCTTTCGCGTCGCGATCAAGCCGAACAAGTTGGGTCCTGTTGCCGTAACCATCGCGGTAACTGGCTTCCTGTTCAGCGCCTTCGACCGCCACAGTCCAGTCGATGACCTTCTGCCCGGGGGAACTTGACGGTTGCAGACGCAGACGCTGGACGGCGTACTGCACCGGATAGTCATACTGATAACGGGATGTGTGCTTGATGGTCAGAAGCATGATTTTCAATCAAAATTGTACGCTTCGGCGATTTTACTGCCTAGGCCGTTTGTCTGATAGATCAGGTCACTCAGAAATTCGTGCAGGCCGTTGTCGAAAATGGTTCGAATTTCATTATTTTCGAGCCTTGTCATGATGCTTTCCGACATGTCGTGGCACTCATGCCGCTTGCCGTAATCATTGGCGAGAAATCTGAGATTGTCGACGATATTCGAATAGCAGAAGTTCAGGGATCGCGGCATGCGCGAGTTGAGGATCAGATAATCCGCAATATTCACCGGATTATATTCGACGTCATAGACCCAGCGGTAGGAGCGATGGGCCGAGACCGAACGCAGGATCGACTCCCACTGAAAATTATCGAGCGTCGTCCCGACATAGGAAATCGAGGGCAACAGCACATAATATTTCACGTCGAGAATGCGTGCCGTATTGTCTGCCCGTTCGATGAACGTACCGATGCGGGCAAAATTGAAAATCTCGTTGCGCAGCATCGTCCCGTGGAAGGCGCCGCGAATAATGGCTGTCTCACGCTTGATCTGGTCGAGAACCCGCGGAAGATCCGTCTCGGGAGTGGCTGTTGCAAGCGTGGATTTCAGGATCATCCAGGTTTCATTGACGCTTTCCCACGCTTCGCGCGTCAGAGCGGTGCGCACCATGCGGGCATTAAACCGGGCAGTCTCGATGCAAGACATTACGCTCGACGGGTTACCGAGATCGCGCAACAGAAAATCGGAGACAAGGCTGGCATTGTATTCGCTGTATTTTGCGTCATAGCCGATCTTGACACCGGCACTCATCAACACCGATGACCATTCCTCCGGCGCATCGGAGGTTTTCGTCAGAGCCATCCGCAAACCGGCATCAATCAGGCGTGCCATATTCTCTGCCCGCTCGATATAGCGGAACATCCAGTAGAGACCATTCGCGGTGCGACCAAGAAGCATGTTTTGGTTGTATCCCTCTTTTATTTATTGATGGGGCCGTCTCTGGCAGCCCTCATGACCCATTCGGCTTTTTCAGTCGTCCAGAACCCAGGTATCCTTTGTCCCGCCTCCCTGACTGGAATTGACAACAAGTGAACCCTCTTTCAATGCCACCCGTGTCAGCCCGCCCGGCGTGATGCGGATGCGATCGGACACGAGGACGAAGGGACGCAGATCAACGTGGCGCGGCGCCAGGCCCTTTTCCGTCATGATCGGTGTGGTCGACAGGGCGAGTGTCGGCTGGGCGATGTAGTTCTTCGGATTGGCCTTCAGCTTCAGCGCGAAATCTTCCCGCTCTTTCTTTGTGGCCGCCGGTCCGACGAGCATGCCGTAGCCGCCCGAACCGTGAACCTCCTTGACGACAAGATCGGCAAGGTTTTCCAGCACGTATTTCAACGTGTCCGGTTCGGAACAGCGATGGGTCGGGACGTTTTCCAGGATTGCCTTGCGCCCCGTATAGAACTCGACAATCTCGGGCATATAGGAATAGAGCGCCTTGTCGTCGGCAATGCCCGTTCCGGGTGCATTGGCAATGGTGATATTGCCCGAGCGGTAGACGTCCATGATCCCGGCCACACCGAGCGTTGAATCGCGCCGGAAGGTGAGGGGATCGAGATAAGAATCATCGACACGTCTGTAGAGCACATCGATGGCGCGATTACCTTCCGTGGTGCGCATGACCACCTTGCCATTTTCGATCTTGAGGTCGCTGCCCTCGACGAGTTCAACACCCATCTGGTCCGCCAGAAATGCGTGTTCGAAATAGGCGGAATTGTAGATGCCGGGTGTCAGGACCGCGATGGTCGGCGTGCCGTTGCAACCGGGTGGGGCAACGGCGGCCAGCGATTGCCGCAACAGTTTGGGGTAGGTTTCGACGGGACGCACCTTGATCTGCTGGAACAGCTCGGGAAACAGCTGCATCATCGTTTCGCGGTTTTCCAGCATGTAGGAAACACCGGATGGCGTGCGCGCATTGTCTTCGAGAACGTAGAACTGGTTTTCTTCTGTTCTGACGATGTCGACACCGATGATGTGGGTATAGACATTGCCGGGCGGCCGGAAGCCGACCATCTCGGGCAGATACGCATCGTTGTGGGTGAACAATTCCCTCGGGATGCGGCCAGCGCGGATAATTTCCTGACGGTGGTAGATGTCGTCCAGAAATGCGTTGAGGGCCATGACGCGCTGTTCGATACCCTGCGACAGGCGTCGCCATTCATTTCCGGTGATAATGCGCGGGATGATATCAAATGGGATCAGGCGTTCTGCCGCTTCTTCATCGCCATAGACGGCAAAGGTAATCCCGGTCTTGCGAAAGACATTTTCTGCATCGCGCGCCTTCTGCGCAAACCTTTCCGGGTTCTGGGTATCAAGCCAGCATTGCAGTTGTTCATAAGGCGGGCGTACCTGACCGCCGGTTTTGATCATCTCATCAAATGGCTTCACTCATAATCCCCTTCAGACAAAGTCATTCAAGCGCGTTGGGAAAAAAATGCAAGCACATTCCGCTATTTACGCTGCAACGTCGAAAATCGCCCAAAAAATGGGCAGGCATATTAAGTTTGAGGCAAGTTGAATGGCTGAGCGGCTAAAGCGTAGGCGGCATACAGCGTTGAAATGAATGGTAAAAAGAAACCCGGCCGCGTCGGCAGCCAGGTTCAGGAATCGTTCGCAGTCAATTATCCCTTAGCGGGCGACGCATTGACGACGCGGGCCATTGTTGGGCTGATAAGTGTTGTCATAGGCCCTATAAGACCGGTACCGGTTGTAGCACCACCGGGTGTGATAGCTTGATCCACGCCTGACAACTCGATCATTGTTGACGGCATTCCCGATAATCAGGCCACCGGCAAATGCAGCAAGCGGGAACCAGGCGCCATCGTAGTAACGGTAGCCCGGACGATGATAGCGATAACCCCGATGACCACCGTACCAGCGATCACCACGCCATCCCCGGTCGCCACGCCAACCCCGGTCGCCGTGCCAGCCCCTGTTACCACGCCAACCTCGGTCGCCGCGCCAATGACCACCACCCCGCCAGCCATGGCGCATCCGCCAGTTACCGTGATCTCTGACTTGCAGAACCTGCGAATTGCCCTCAATCGACTGTGGCACGATTGGAGCGGAGTAGCTGGCCACCGAACTTGCAGAAACCATGCCAATAGACATGACCGCCGCAGTCAATAACGAAACAAGCTTTCTCATATTTCCTCCTGAATCGAAGATTGAAATCTTCGTTTCCATGTAAGAGTAAAGAAATACCGGATACTATACCAGCTGGCATAGTATCTATCAAAAACTGCAACGCATGATTGCAGTAATTGTTCCGCCGCCCTTTCCGGTAGCTGCAAGCGGGAGAAAGGGTTAAATCCTTACAACTTCAGTGAAATCAGGCATTCACGGCACTGATGAGCCGTTCAGCAAGATCGGTACTCAATTCACGATAGTGTGAAATGACCTGGCTGGGTTCGTAGCTCGATACCGGCAGGTCCGAGTAACCGAAATCGACGGCGATAACAGGAATACCAGCGGCTTTTGCCGTATCGATATCTGTTCGGCTATCGCCAATCATCAAGGCACGGTCTCTGTCTCCACCCGCTTTCGCGATTGTCTCGAAGAGGTGACGAGGGTCGGGCTTGCGAAATGCAAATGTGTCCGATCCGCAAATGGCGGCAAAACGTGATGCTTGGCCAAGTGCAGTCAACAAACTCACCGACAGGCCCTCGAACTTGTTGGTGCAGACAGCAAGCAGATAGCCGGCCTTTGACAGCTCGTCCATGACGGTTTCGACGCCCTCATAAAGGGCGGAATGGCCGGGCATGTTCTTGCTGTAATCTTCCAGGAACAGTCCGACCAGCCAGTCGAGCTGTTCGGGGCTGAGGAGTTTCTGCTGTGCTTCGAAAGCGCGTTCAATCATCACACGCCCGCCTTGTCCGACATAACGGCGCAGTGCGACCGGGTCGACTTTTTGCAATCCGGCCGCGTCGAGGCAGTGATTCAAGCTGTCGAGCAAGTCAGGTGCGGTATCGACCAGAGTGCCATCAAGATCGAAAACAACTATGGGTTTGGACATGGTAAGGACCTGTGTATCTAACGTTAGGATTGAGATTTGGACCGATTTACACGTTTTTGGCGTGGCACTCTCCGCCTGCACCCGACACTCGCGCACAAGTATCGGTCGAAATCAAGTATCGAGCCTTGACCCGATTGTGTGACGTGTTAGGGAGCCAACTGTTAATTCAACGCGAGGAGGGGCGGCCGGATGGATCCCAGAACATTGAAGATCAAGGCTGCTGCCGAAGCGCTGACCTATGTCAAGGATGGTATGCGTCTGGGAATAGGCACCGGTTCCACGGCCGAAGAGTTTGTAAGGCTGCTGGCAGAAAAAGTCGCCGCGGGACTTGATGTCATTGGTGTACCGACATCCGAACGCACGGCGGCTCTTTGCCAAGAGCTTGGTGTAAAGCTGACGACGCTGGAAGAAACGCCTGTCCTCGATCTGACCATTGATGGCGCAGACGAGATCGGTCCGGAGCTTGCCCTGATCAAGGGCGGTGGAGGGGCATTGCTGCGCGAAAAGATTGTTGCGGCGGCGTCGGCGCAGATGGTGGTAATTGCGGACGAGTCAAAGAATGTCGATACGCTGGGCAGGTTCCCGCTGCCGATCGAAGTCAACCGATTTGGTCTGGCTGCGACGACGATTGCGATTGAAAAGGCAGCTTCTGACCTTGATCTTTCCGGTTCCATTACATTGAGGATGACGGGAGGCGAAGCATTTGTTACAGACGGCGGGCATTTGATCCTGGATGCATCTTTTGGCCGCATTCCGGATACAAGAGCGTTATCAAGCGCTCTGCACGCCATACCGGGCGTTGTGGAGCATGGACTATTTCTGGGGCTGGCGCGCGTGGCTATTTTGGCTGGCGCAGACGGTATACGAACACGAACACAGCCCTAACGGGCAAAGTCTTGAGAAAAACGGAGCAATAAATCCATGAACCGAGCAACTGGCTTTCGCCGTTTGATTGCACCTCTGTCCGTCGCAATCATGCTGGGCGGTCTCTATTCCGCACAGGCGCAGGAAATTACCCCATCCCATCTTGCTGCGGCACGCGCTGCGATAACGGCAATCAAGGCAACGGATGTGTTTGACGGAATTTTGCCGGATGCCGCGCAGAATCTGAAAGCAGAACTGATCCAGAAGGATCCCAATCTTGAAGCGATCATCAGCACCGCTGTTGACGAGCAGGCCTTAGCCCTGGCTTCGCGCCGTGTCGATCTCGAAAACGAAGCTGCTCGCGCCTATGCTGTTTCGTTCACCGAAGAAGAGCTGAATGCCATCACCGGCTTTTACAATTCAGCCGCAGGCAAGAAGCTCCTTTCAGAGGGCCCGATTGCTACCCGTGAAGTCATGAAGGCAGCCGGCATCTGGCGCAACGGCATTGCCCGCGATCTCGCCCAGGCCGTGGCGGAAAAGGTCGTCGCTGCTGCTGCCGCAACCGCTCCTGTCACGCCTGCTCCGGCGGCGCCTGAGGCACCTGCAGCTCCAGCCAAAGCACCGGCAAAGCCGGCAGCTCCTGCCAAGCCAAAACCTTGATCGATTCCGTCTGCTGATTGTTTGCAAAGCCCGGCTCCATCGCCGGGCTTTGTTCTTTTAAAGCGGCGATATAAAACCCATATAGGGTGTCGGCAATTGAACAGATTCGGAGTGCTTTGAATGGCGACCTATGATTATGACCTCTTTGTCATCGGCGGCGGCTCCGGCGGTGTGCGTGCCGGACGTCTGGCGGGCGCCATGGGCAAGCGGGTCGGGCTTGCCGAAGAGTACCGTATGGGCGGAACATGCGTGATCCGCGGTTGTGTGCCCAAAAAGCTCTTTGTCTATGCGTCGCAGTTTCAGGAACATTTCGACGCAGCGGCCGGCTATGGCTGGACGGTTGGCGAAACAACGTTTGACTGGCCGACACTGATCGCCAACAAGGACCGTGAAATCACCCGGTTGGAAGGTCTCTATCGCAAGGGGCTGGACAACTCCGAAGTGGAGATTTTTGAAAGCCGCGCCGTGTTGATTGACGACCATACGATCGAAATTCTCAAGACTGGCAAACGGGTTACGGCTGACCAGATCCTGATTGCCGTGGGCGGCCATCCAAGCCCGCATCCCTCATTGCCGGGCAACGAATTCTGCATCAGTTCCAACGAAGCATTTCATCTCGATGCACTGCCGAAAGCCATCGTCATCGAGGGCGGCGGTTATATCGCGGTTGAGTTTGCCAATATTTTCCATGGTCTTGGCGTCGATACGACACTTGTCTATCGGGGCAAGGAGATACTCTCACGCTTCGATCAGGATCTGCGTCATATGCTGCACGCAGCCATGGCGGAGAAGGGCATCCATATCCGCTGCACAGAGATCATCACCAAGGTCGAGCGCCAGGAGGGTGGCCGGAAACTGGTACATCTGTCCAGTGGCGATCAGATTATCGCCGATCAGGTCATGCTGGCCATCGGACGTGTGCCGAACACGAAATCGCTCGGGCTTGAGGCCGTCGGGGTCGATGTCGATGATCTTGGCGCCATCAAGGTGGATGACTATTCGCGGACAAGCAGGGAAAACATCTGGGCCGTTGGCGATGTGACCAACCGCGTGCAGTTGACCCCGGTAGCCATCCACGAAGCCATGTGTTTCCTTGAAACTGTGTTCAAGAATAATCCGACAAAGCCTGACCACGAACTGATCGCGACGGCTGTTTTCTCGCAGCCGGAGATCGGGACGGTCGGTCTGACCGAACAGGACGCGGCGCAAAAGTTCAAGGGGATCGACGTTTATCGTGCTGTGTTCCGCCCGATGCGCAATACGCTATCCGGCAGCACCGAGAAGATGCTGATCAAGCTGATTGTTGATGCGGCCAGCCGGAAAGTCGTCGGCGCGCATATTCTTGGACCAGACGCGGGCGAAATGGCACAGCTTCTGGCCATTCCCATGAAGGCCGGATGCACGAAGGAAGACTTTGACCGCACCATGGCCGTTCATCCGACGGCGGCAGAAGAACTGGTGACGATGTACAAGCCCAGCTACCGGATTGTCGATGGCGAGCGCATTGATTGATATCGAAACGCTGGCCGAGCGGCGCGATATTGTCGCCTATTTCGGCTACGGCTCGCTCGTGAACCGCAACACGCTGCGCACCAATATCATTGCCGCCATCCCGGCGCGGTTGCAGGGCTGGCGCCGGTTGTGGCGTCCGCGTCCAGATATGCCCGGTTTTCCTGCCGCGCTGCTCTCCGTTTCCCGCGAGGAGGGCGCCAGCGTCGATGGACTACTGGTGTTTGACCATGGCGATAATCTCGATGCAGTCGATCTGCGCGAGGTTCACTATGATCGCCGTACCATCAGGCTTGAGCATATCAACACCAGTATGCCGTTGCGCCTGACCTGCCCGATCTATGTCTATGAAGCGCAGCACGACATTCCAAGTCATCCGAAGCCGCCAATGATCCTGCAGTCCTATCTCGATGCGGTGATGCAGGGCTTTCTGATCGAGCACGGAGAGGCGGGTCTACGCCGGTTCGTTGCTGAGACGGGCAATTTTGACACGCCTGTCTGGAAAGATCGGACAGTCCCTTCCTATCCGCGTGCGGTCAGTCTGAGCACCGACGAAGCGCAGCTCTTTGATCAACTGCTTGCCGACAGGGAAGTGACTTTTCTGGATATCGCTGAAAGCGGCCCCGAGGCAATCGCTTAGGCGACACGCTGCTCTGTCTGCTGCGTCGCGTCCTTCGGAATTGTCCCGTGCAGAAGCCAGTCAATGACCGGCGGCCAAAGGGTTGCCACATGATGTTTGCGGAAGAAGCCGAGATGGCCCACCGCTCCGCCCGTCGATTGCTTTGGCGACAGCCAGAGTTTGACGATTGGAGCATTTCCGTAGTGAGCCATCAGATGATCGATTGCCTTGGGTGTTCCCCAGGGATCATCAGTCACGCCGACCGCGAGCAGGGGGGTGCGGACCGACTGAAAGCGCCCCGACTCCGGTGTTTTCGCATCCCCGAAGAGGAAATTGGGATTGCGGCACCAGCGCGCCCAGTCCTGAAAGACGCTGCCGGGAAGTTCCTCGCCGATGCCGCTCCATTTCGGCAGACGTCCGAGAGAAATGGCCAACGGCAGCGCAACGAAATTCATCTTGGCAAAGACGGAAAAGGGCACGGCCGTATTGCGATAATAACCGGAAAGCGAAGCAAGCGAAGTATACCGTTCGAAATCAGATGATCGATTGCTCAGACCAAGAGCAAGGCCGCCATAGGAATGGCCTATACCGACGAGCGGTTTGTTACCGGCGGCGCGCTTCAGGACGTCGAGCGCTGCCGGAAAGTCGAGAACGCCCCAGTCTTTCATGTTCAGACGCGGAACCCACCCTTTCGGCGTGCCGGATTTTGTCACACCGCGATAATCATAGGTGAGTACGCGGGACGCTCCGGACGCGAGAAGCTGATGGGCAAAATGACGATAAAACGTACTGGGAACCGCGGCAGCGGATGAAATCAGAACCGCGGGCCCATCGCCTTTTCCTTCAAACATGGTCCCATGCAAGGGAAAACCATCAGAGGCTTCAAAAGCGATGTCGCGCATGGTCGCTCCAACTTTGACTTTAACGTTAACGTAAATCAAAATGACGCTAGCGACAATATCCATTTCGTGTTCCCGCCACAAACCTTAACAGGACTGGTATATTGGGGATATTTCCACTATATGAGCGCCTTCCGGAGCAACCGGAAAACGCCAACCACCGCTACCCAGTGCGGACAATCGAAAACAGGTGCAATAATGACGAAGAACTGGACACCGACTTCCTGGAGAGGCAAGCCGATCAAGCAGGCTCCTTTTTATCCGGACGCTCAGGCTGTGAGCGATGTCGAGGGCCGTCTTCGTACGTATCCACCGCTCGTTTTTGCAGGTGAAGCGCGAAAGCTGAAGCGCCAGCTTGCAGCAGTCTCCAAGGGGCAGGGTTTCCTGTTGCAGGGCGGCGATTGCGCAGAAAGCTTTGCTGAGCATGGCGCGGACAATATTCGCGACTTTTTCCGTGTGTTCCTGCAGATGGCCGTCGTGCTGACTTTCGGTGCTTCGCAGCCGGTAGTGAAGATTGGCCGTATCGCCGGCCAGTTCGCCAAGCCACGCTCTGCCGATACTGAAACCAAGAATGGCATCGAGCTGCCGGTTTACCGCGGTGACATCATCAATGGCATGGAATTCACCGAGGCTGCCCGTATCCCTGATCCGGCCCGGCAGGAAATGGTCTATCGCCAGTCCGCCGCGACGCTGAACCTGTTGCGTGCTTTCGCGCAGGGTGGTTATGCCAACCTCGAGAACGTGCATCAGTGGATGCTTGGCTTCGTTTCCGACAGTCCGCAGGGTGAGCGTTATGAATCTCTGGCCCGCACGATTTCCGATACGATGGACTTCATGCGTGCCGTTGGCATCACGTCGGAAACCAACCATACGCTGCGTGAGACAGATTTCTACACCAGCCATGAAGCTCTGCTGCTTGGCTACGAAGAAGCGTTGACCCGCGTGGATTCGACCTCCGGCGACTGGTACGGCACGTCAGGCCACATGATCTGGATTGGCGATCGCACACGTCAGCCGGACCATGCCCATGTGGAATACTGCCGTGGCATCAAGAACCCGCTTGGTCTCAAATGCGGTCCTTCGCTGGAGCCCGATGGTCTGATCAAGCTGATCGATCTCCTCAATCCTGAGAACGAACCCGGCCGTCTGACCCTCATTGCCCGTTTCGGCCATGACAAGGTGGGCGACCATCTGCCCAAGCTGATCCGTGCCGTGCAGAAGGAAGGCCGCGATGTCGTCTGGTCCTGTGATCCGATGCATGGCAACACCATCACGGCGAATGGCTACAAGACACGGCCCTTTGACCGTATCCTGAAAGAAGTTGAAGGCTTCTTCGCCGTTCATCATGCGGAAGGCACCTATCCCGGTGGCATCCACATCGAAATGACCGGCAAGAATGTCACGGAATGCACGGGTGGTGCTCGCGCCATTTCGGCGGAAGATCTGTCCGACCGTTACCACACCCATTGCGATCCGCGCCTCAACGCCGATCAGGCATTGGAGCTGGCATTCCTGGTTGCAGAACTTCTCAAGAAGGAACGCAATGCTCATCCGCAGAAGATCGCCGTCAACGGCTGATCGCACTGCACAATACTCACTGAATAAAAGGGCGGTCTTTTGGGGCCGCCCTTTGTTTTGGAGGGCCAGTGGCCAACAACTCTGAACAGATCACGTATCTGTCAGAACATCGGTCCGTTTTGGCTGGAATTTTGTGTGTTTGGATTCTATCAAGGTTGTATGACCACAAAACCTTCGCGCCGAATCCGTCTGACATCGTCTTTCCGTTCCTTCATCGAGAGTGAAGCCTCTGGTGGTATCATTCTGATGGTGGTCGCGGCACTGGCGCTCATCATTGCCAATTCCCCGCTGAGTAATGGCTATTTCGGCCTTCTGAAGACCTATATCGGTGGTCTGAGCGTCCTTCATTGGGTGAATGACGCGCTGATGGCCGTGTTCTTTCTGCTGGTCGGGCTGGAAATCAAGCGTGAAATGATCAGCGGTCAGCTATCCAGCTGGTCGCGACGCGCGCTTCCGGGATTTGCGGCCGTCGGCGGTATGGTCATCCCCGCGGCAATCTTCCTGGCTTTCAATGCGGGTACTGAAACGGCGCGCGGCTGGGCGATTCCATCAGCAACGGATATCGCCTTTTCGCTGGGCGTTCTGTCCTTGCTGGGTTCACGTGTGCCCTTGTCCCTCAAGGTTTTCCTGACGGCACTTGCCATCATCGATGATCTGGGCGCCGTCATCATTATTGCCTTGTTCTACTCGGAAGGCCTCAATATTCCCGCCGTTGGCGGTGCCGCGGCAGTGTTCATTATCCTGATGCTGATGAACCGCCTTGGCATGGTCCGCCTCTGGGCTTATCTCGTCCTTGGGGTCATCCTCTGGATTCTGGTGTTCAAGTCGGGGATTCACGCCACGATTGCAGGCGTCCTGCTCGCACTGACCATCCCGATGCGGGGTACCAAAGACGAGAGCGGGGCGGTCGAATCACCGCTCCTCAAGCTGGAACATGCTATCCAGCCATGGGTCGGCTTTGCCATCGTGCCGATCTTCGGTTTTGCCAATGCGGGTGTTTCCTTTAGCGGCGTGTCGCTGTCTAATCTGGCCGATCCCGTACCGCTCGGCGTGGCCGCAGGTCTGTTCATCGGCAAGCAGATCGGTGTCTTTGCCTTTGCATTCCTTGCCATCAAATTGCGGCTCGCGGAGCGCCCGGCGGGAGCGAGCTGGTTCCAGATTTATGGCGTTTCGATGCTGTGCGGTATCGGTTTCACCATGAGCCTGTTCATTGGTCTTCTGGCATACGCAAATTCGCCATTGTTGCAGGATGAAACAAAACTCGGCGTTCTGCTCGGGTCGGTGCTTTCGGCCGTCATTGGCGCAGCACTTTTGCGCGTGTCGCTGACACGGTCGACAAAGGCGTGATCGCGCAAGGAAGGACGCTGGCGCAAGCCTAATCTTTCGCTGTTTTAAACAGGAGGCCGTCCCGATGTCGGAGTTGCATAGTGGCTCGTGCCTGTGCGGTAGCATTCGCTTCAAGGCCCATGGAAAGCTGCGCGGGATTGTCTATTGTCACTGCTCGCAGTGCCGCAAACAATCCGGCCATTTCTATGCCGCTACGAATGTCCAGAACGATGCCATCACCATTACCGGTGAGGAGAACATCAAATGGTATGCGGCCAGTGAATATGCCGCGCGCGGCTTTTGCCGGAACTGCGGCTCGGTGATGTTCTGGAAACACCACGATCTGGATTATATCTCCGTAATGGCCGGATCGTTCGACAAGCCGACCAATCTGCAGGGCGAAGTTCATATTTTTGTTGGCGACAAGGGTGATTACTACGAGATCAGAGACGATTTGCCGAAATATGTGGCGGGCGGCGGCGGCATCGTGGTGGCGGGCGACTGATTGCGGGTTGATTGCCAAATGCCTGTTATGGATTGACGCCGTTCGATCTGGCTTTATAGCTGCCGTTGAGGACGGACGGGAGCAAATCATGCAGCGGCTAATACTGGCATTCGTCAATTCCATGCGCGCGCTCAGACATCTGGCGGTGCATGAAAAAGCTGTTCAGCAGGAACTCATCCTTTTCATCCTGTCGATCCCAATCGCGGCAGCTATTGCGCCATCGGTCCTGGTTTTCCTGATTTTGACTGGCTCCGTACTTATCCTGATCATGATCGAGGTACTGAACACCGGCATTGAAGCCGCCTGCAATGCGGTTTCGCGGGATTTTCAGCGTGACATCCAGATCGCCAAGGATTGCGGGTCACTGGCAGTACTGATCTCGGTTGTTCTCGTCGCAATCGTCTGGTTCTATACGCTTTGGCACGTGTTTTTTTCTGGAAGCGGCGTGTGAGTGGCATTGTTAAACCTCCAACGAAATGATATATGTTCAATATGAGCAAAAATACTGACATCCTCCGCATCGCCATTGCCCAGCTCAATCCAGTCCTGGGTGACATCAGGGGAAATCTGGCCAAAGCGCGCGAGGCGCGGGCCGATGCCGCGCGGCAGAGCGCCGACCTTGTCCTGTTCACCGAACTGTTTATCTCCGGCTATCCGCCGGAAGATCTTGTGCTGAAGGCCGCATTCATCGAAGCCTGTGAGAAGGCCGTCAGGGAGTTTGCGGCCGATACATCTGACGGCGGACCTGGTGTTATCATCGGCACGCCGCTGCGGCGGGAGAGCGGCCTGCACAATTCCGTCATGGTGCTGGATGGCGGCAAGGTGATTGCCGAACGCTTCAAGGTTGATTTGCCCAATTATGGCGAGTTTGACGAAAAGCGCGTGTTCCAGCAGGGGCCAATGCCCGGGCCTGTGAATTTTCGCGGCATTCGCATCGGTATTCCGATCTGCGAGGATATCTGGGGCGATCTTGGTGTTTGCGAGACGCTGGCCGAGAGCGGCGCTGAGATACTCTGCGTGCCCAATGGCTCGCCCTATTACAACAGCAAGGTTGATGTGCGGCATCAGGTGGTGCTGCGTCAGGTCATCGAAACGGGTCTGCCGCTGATTTTCGCCAATCAGTTGGGCGGTCAGGACGATCTGATTTTTGACGGTGCGTCATTCGCATTCAACGCGGACAAGACCATTGCTTTCCAGATGTCCCAATTCGAGGAACAGCTTGTTGTCACCACGTGGCGGCGCGGCGAGGGGGGATGGTCCTGTTCGGAAGGTCCCATGTCGAAAATCCCGGAGGGCGAGGAGGCGCAATATCGTGCCTGCATGCTGGGTCTGCGTGATTACGTCAACAAGAACGGCTTCAAGGATGTGGTCCTCGGCCTTTCCGGCGGCATCGACTCGGCGATCTGCGCTGCTCTGGCCGTCGATGCGCTGGGCGAGGAGCGTTTGCGCGCCGTGATGATGCCTTATACCTATACCTCAAAGGATTCGCTGAAAGACGCGGAAGACTGTGCCAAGGCGCTGGGCTGCCGCTACGACATCGTGCCGATCTTCGAGCCGGTGGAAGGCTTTCTGAAAGCGCTCGGACCAACGTTCGAGGGTACCAAGGAGGGTATCACCGAAGAAAATCTGCAAAGCCGGGCTCGTGGCACGATCCTGATGGCGATCTCCAACAAGTTCGGCTCGATGGTGGTCACGACGGGCAACAAGTCGGAAATGTCGGTCGGCTACGCCACGCTCTATGGCGACATGAACGGCGGCTACAACCCGATCAAGGACATCTACAAGATGCAGGTCTACGCCATGTCGGAATGGCGCAATAGCAACGTGCCTGCGGGCGGCCTTGGTCCATCGGGCATCGTTATCCCGGAAAACATCATCAAGAAGGCGCCTTCCGCCGAATTGCGGGAAAACCAGACCGATCAGGATTCGTTGCCGCCTTATCCGGTGCTCGATGACATTCTTGAATGCCTTGTCGAGAACGAGATGGGCGTCGATGAAATCGTCAAGCGGGGACACGAGCGCAAGACGGTCGAGCGGATCGAACACCTGCTCTATCTCGCCGAATATAAACGCCGGCAGTCGGCGCCGGGTGTGAAGGTGACACGAAAGAATTTCGGCCGCGACCGGCGCTATCCGATCACCAACCGGTTTCGCGATCGGAGTTAAGGCTGATTGCATAACCAATGTGCGTGGTTCGACAAGCTCGCCATGAGGGAGATGGAGGGTTGCAGGGAGTCAAATCCTCCAAGATTGCTCATACCGCGGGTTTTTCGATCACCTTGCAGCCCATCCATATCTCTCATGGTGAGCTTGTCGAACGACGCACTGATCGTCTTGCAAGCATGTTTTGACCACTCCCAAGGCCTGGTGTTGCAATCGTGCCGCACTCCATTTTGAAAAGCGGATGCACAAAAAATAGGCGCTTGGCGCCGGATCGCGATTCACCTATAAGCCATCTTTCCGGCAATCAAGCCCGGGAGGTTTAGAATGGCAGCTTTTTCAATGTCCCCTCGGGGCGGCGTCCGTTCCTGACACGTGATGATGAAAAGCCTCAGGGCTTTTCAATTGACTTCACCGGTCAAGAACACTCATCGCCGACCTTGGCCTTTCCTGTACTCAGGCAAGTCGCCAAACCAATTGTGCCGTATTGATTCCCTAGTTTTGTACCGCGGCATTTCCATCTGAAATACATATTGAGGCCGGTGCGTTTTAGCACCGGACGATTGTCATGGCATTTTTACGTATCGCCTTGCGCGGCGGAGCTTTCCGCAGCGTTCTCGGATTCACCTGGCTACACTGGCAAAAACAGCCGGTGCGTCTGACTGTTATACTTGGTGCAGTGTTGCTCTCGACGCTGGCCGACGTGTTGACGCCGCTCTATTCAGGGCGGCTGGTTGACGCAGTGGTCAACGGTGCGGCAACGGACGCCATTGCCTGGGATGCGGCGATGGCTGCGTTCTGGACGCTTATTGCCCTGTCACTGGGTGCTATCATCCTGCGGCATATCACCTTCATGACGATCGTCAATCTGACGTTGAAAATGATGTCGGATATCGCCTCCGGAGCATTCTTCCGCGTTCAGCGGTTCTCGACAGACTGGCACGCCAACAGCTTTGCCGGTTCGACGGTGCGCAAGATCACGCGCGGCATGTGGGCGCTTGATCTCCTGAACGATACCCTGCTGGTGGCCCTGTTTCCGTCAATTGTGATGCTTGTCGGTTCGACTGTGCTGATGGCGTGGTACTGGCCGATGATGGGCGTCATTATCGGTCTGGGATCCCTCATGTTCGTCAGCGTCACTGTGATGATGTCGCTCGGCTATGTCGCGCCGATGGCAAGCCTTGCCAATCGCTGGGACACCAAGCTTGGCGGTTCGCTGGCCGATGCGGTCAGCTGCAACATGGTGGTGAAAGGCTTCGGTGCGGAAAAGCGTGAGGACGCGCGGCTGTTGAAGGTTCTTGCCAAGTGGCGGGACCGGACGCGCCGCACGTGGGTTCGCGGCAACCGCAACGGTACGACGCAGGGCTCGCTGCTGCTTGTCCTACGGGCATCGGTCATCGGCTTTGCCCTGTGGTTGTGGTCCAAGGGGCAGGCAAGTGCGGGTGACATCACCTTCGTGCTGACATCATTCTTTATCCTGCAGGGCTATCTGCGTGAAGTTGGCATGCACATCCGCAATTTGCAGCGCTCGATCAATGATATGGAAGAGCTTGTTGACATTGAGAGTCAGCCGCTTGGCATTGATGACCGGCCCGGTGCAAAGCCGATCCAGATTACCAATGGCAAGATCGTGTTTGATAATGTGACGTTCCATTATGGGGCGCACCTTACACCGCTCTATGACCGCTTTTCTGTGACCATCCGCGCGGGAGAGCGTGTGGGTCTTGTCGGTCACTCCGGTTCGGGCAAGACCACGTTCGTCAAGCTGATCCAGCGTCTGCACGATGTGAAGGCGGGGCAGATACTCATCGACGGCCAGGATATTTCCGGTGTCACGCAGGCATCCCTGCGCCAGCAGATTGCCATCGTGCAGCAGGAGCCGATCCTGTTCCACCGGACTCTGGCCGAGAACATCGCCTATGCGAGGCCGACCGCCACGCAAAGCGAGATCGAGGAGGCAGCACGGCAGGCCAGTGCGCATGACTTCATCACGGGTCTGCCGAAGGGGTATGGCACACTGGTGGGTGAACGTGGTGTGAAGCTCTCGGGTGGTGAGCGCCAGCGTGTGGCCATTGCCCGGGCTTTCCTGGCGGATGCTCCGGTTCTGATTTTGGACGAGGCAACGTCAAGCCTTGATTCGGAATCGGAGGCGCTGATCCAGCAGGCCATGGAACGGCTGATGCTGGGCCGGACGACGCTGGTCATTGCACACCGGCTGTCCACTGTGCGGGCGCTTGACCGGTTGCTGGTCTTCGACCATGGCCGGATCGCCGAGGAGGGCAACCATGAGGCCCTGATCCGGTTGAGCGGCGGTATCTACCGCAGCCTGTTCGAACGGCAGGCGCTGGAACTGACCAAGGGTCTCGTTCTGGCTGATGACTGATCCTATGGGCCGCGTGAAAGCGCGGCCCATATTGATATTCGCGCGTCGTTCCGATATGCCCGAGGCATGACCATTACCGTCCGTTTTGCACCATCTCCGACCGGCTACATCCACATTGGCAATACACGCACAGCCCTGTTCAACTGGCTGTTTGCGCTCAAGCACAATGGCCAATTGATCCTGCGTTTTGACGATACCGACGTGGAGCGCTCGAAGACCGAATATGCCGAGGCGACAGCCGCTGATATCGAATGGCTTGGGATCAAACCGGTGCGGGTTGAACACCAGTCCAAGCGCTTTGCCTTTTACGATGCAGCCGTCGAGAAGCTGAAAGCCGCTGGCGTGCTTTATCCCTGCTACGAAACGTCGGAAGAACTCGAACGCAAGCGCAAGCTGCGCCTCGCACGCCGCCTGCCGCCGGTCTATGGCCGCGATGCGCTGAAACTGACGGCGGAGGATCGCGCGAAGCTGGAAGCAGAGGGCCATCGTCCGCACTGGCGTTTCCTGCTGCCGAACTTCAAGGATGATCCGTTCGCCCCGGCGCGTACGATTGTCCATTGGGATGATATCGTGCGCGGCGAAGAGACCGTTGATCTGGCATCGCTGTCCGATCCGGTGCTGGTGCGGGAAGACGGCACCTATCTCTACACGCTGACCTCCGTGGTCGATGATATCGACATGGGCATCACGCATATCATTCGCGGCGACGATCATGTCACCAACAGCGGCGTGCAGATTTCCATCTTCGAAGCGCTGGGGGCAAAGGCTCCGGAGCTTGGCCACCACAATCTGCTGACGACTGTTTCGGGTGAAGGACTGTCCAAGCGGACGGGCGCCCTGTCTGTCGGCAGCCTGCGTCGCGATGGTTACGAACCCATGGCGGTGGTCAGTCTCGCCGTGCTGACCGGCACGTCGGAGAATGTGGTTGCCATGCCTGACATGGCGACGCTCGCCGAAATTTTCGATCCAAAGGCAACATCGAAATCATCGTCGAAATTTGATCCGTCGGAACTCGATACGCTGAACCGCACGCTGATCCATGCCATGCCGTTTGATGTGGCAGAGGATCGCCTGCGTGAGATGGGCATTGCGGGTGACAAGGCCGAAGCCTTCTGGCTTGCAGTGCGCGGCAATCTTACACGCGTTGCCGATGCGGCGCTCTGGTGGACAATCATTCAGGACGGCCCCGTCAGTGACGAGGTGCTGGTCGACGAGGACCGTTCCTTCGTGTCTGCCGCCTTCGATGTTCTGCCGCCGGAGCCGTGGAGCCGCGAGACATGGAAGCAGTGGACCGAAGCCGTAAAGGTACAAAGTGGCCGCAAGGGTAAGCCGCTGTTCATGCCGTTACGCATTGCGCTTACTGGGCTGGTTTCTGGCCCGGAACTCGCAGATTTATTGCCCCTTCTTGGTCGGGAAGGAACGTTGGCCCGACGACCCTGACCTTGCGGTTGGGATCGATCGGTTTGTCCGGCGACAGCGGTTTGGGCTGTTCCGCTTCGACTTTCGGTATGGCGGGTGTGCCCAGCTGAATGATCGATGACGGCTTTTTCTCGGGTTCCACAACAGGTGGTGCCGGGGGCGGCACCGGTTCGGCCTTGGTCTCAGTTGGCTTGACCGGTTGCGCGGGCTCGACCTTCGTCTCGACCGGAGATGCAGGTTTGGTTGTTGCTGCAGGCTCCACGGGCTTCAACGGTTCTGCCGTAACGGGGGCAACCGGCTTGATCGGCTCGGCAGGAGCGAGCGTTGCCGCTGGTTGCGTGGGTTCGGCGGATTGCCCAGGGGCTGCCGGTTGGACGGTTGGCGGTGCCAGTACGCGGGGAACCGGTTTGGCAATTTCCTTCTGATTTCCCAAGGTGGTATAGTTTCCGGCCGTCCGCTGGCAGGTGCATTGCGGCGTGCCATTGGCGCCAACCTTCCTGAATTTGAAAGCATAGGGCATATCCGTATAGGCCTGACCGCGCAGGGAAATCATCTGGTCGACGGTTTCTCCTGTGGTGGAATGGTAAAACAGTTTCGCGCCCGGACATTGCGCTTGGCACTGGGCTTCATCGCGGCCAAAGTTTTCCGCGCCGGTCGCATAGGAAATGGGATAGTAGTATCCGTCGCAGGTACGTACGCAGAGCGTCTGATACTGTCCGCCATAAACCGGCGCTGTACTTTCCACAGGTTCACTGTCGTCCGGCTGCTCATTACCGAGAATTTCGTAAGGCCGTCGTCGCGGTTCCGCCTCGCGGGGCAGCACTTCACGATCCGGCTCGTAGGATGCGGAACAATTATTGGCGTCGAGCGCTGCCTCCACCCGGTCACGGCGCAGGTTGAGTTCATACTCGTCGGTCACAAAATCATTATCGAGTTCGCGCAGCCGTTGTTCCATCCGCACGCACACGTCCGATTGGGCCGCCGCAAACTGCGTTGACAGCAGAAGCGTGCCTATGGCGAGTGCCGCAAAATGTATGAACCGTTTCATTGGTAGCCCTGCACGATCACGCACAGCCAGATTGGCTGACTGCGCATGAACCATCCATGAACGTACGGCAGCAATAAGACAGCAGCGCGCTATTCCACGCGCTGCGAGGCTTCAACCACTGCCAGGGCGGTCATATTGACGATGCCGCGCGACGTGACTGATGGTGTCAGAATATGCGCAGGCTTGTTGGCGCCGAGCAGAATTGGTCCGACATGCAGCGCGTCCGTGACAGTTTTCACGACGTTGAGCGTGATGTTGGCGGCATCCAGATTGGGGAAAACCAGAAGGTTGGCTTCGCCGCTCAGGCGCGAGTGCGGCAGAACACGCTCGCGCAGGATTTCCGACAGGGCGGAGTCGCCATGCATTTCGCCGTCCTGTTCCAGATCCGGTGCCTTGGAGCGCAGGATTTCCGAAGCGGCCCGCATTTTTGCGGCACTGTCGGAATCACGCGAGCCAAAATTGGAATGCGAGAGCAGGGCGGCCTTGGGCTCAATACCGAAACGGCGGATTTCATTGGCGGCGAGAACCGTCTTTTCGGCAATTTCTTCCGCCGTTGGATCGATGCTGACATAGGTGTCGGTCAGGAACAGGACGCCGCGCTGCGAGATCAGCAGGCTGAGCGCCGAGAAATTGCGTATGCCTTCCAGCTTGCCGATGATCTGGTCAACATTGCGCAAATGGCGTTCGAAACGGCCTTCCAGACCGCAAATCATCGCATCGGCTTCGCCGCGAACGAGGGCAAGTGCCGCGATGACAGTACCACTGGCACGCACCATGGTGCGCGCGACTTCCGGGGTCGTGCCGCGACGGCCGGTGAGATTGACCAGCAGATCCACATAGTCGCGGTAGCGCGGATCGTCTTCCGGATTGATGATGTCGAAATCAGTGCCGACCTTGATTTTTAGGCCATAACGCTTCAGGCGCGTCTCGATGACCTGCGGTCGGCCGATCAATGTTGGAATGGCTGTGCCTTCTTCAAGCACCACCTGAGCCGCACGCAGAACACGCTCGTCTTCGCCGTCCGCATAGATGACCCGCTTCTTTTCGGCGGTGCGCGCCGCAGTGAAGATCGGCTTCATGATGAGGCCGGAGCGGAAGACAAAGCGGTTCAGCTTGTCGAGATAGGCGTCGAAATCCTCAATGGGACGGTCGGCAACGCCTGTTTCCATGGCGGCCCTGGCCACAGCTGGCGCGATACGCAGGATCAGACGTGGATCGAAGGGCGAGGGGATGAGATAGTTGGGGCCGAAAGTCGGCGTTTCACCCGAATAGGCCCGTGCGGCCACATCGGATGGTTCCTCGCGGGCCAGTGCTGCGATTGCCTTGACGGCGGCCATTTTCATTTCTTCGTTGATTGCCCGTGCACCGCAATCAAGCGCACCGCGGAAAATATAGGGGAAGCAGAGGACGTTGTTGACCTGGTTCGGGAAGTCGGACCGTCCGGTGCAGATCATGGCGTCGGCGCGCGCGGCGCGCGCCTCTTCCGGCATAATCTCGGGGTTGGGATTGGCCAGTGCCATGATCAGCGGATTGGGCGCCATCTGTTTGAGAAGTTCCGGCTTCAGGACACCTGCTGCGGAAAGGCCGAGGAAAACGTCGGCGCCACCGATGACATCAGCCAGCACGCGCGCATCTGTCTTCTGGGCGTAAACCGACTTCCAGCGGTCCATCAGCGTGTTGCGGCCGTCATAAACCACGCCGTCGAGATCGCAGACCCAGATATTCTTGCGGTTCGCGCCGAGCTTGACCAGAAGGTTGAGACAGGCGAGCGCCGCAGCACCCGCGCCGGAAGCGACGATCTTGATCTTGGAAAGGTCTTTGCCCGCCAGCTCCATGCCGTTGAGGATGGCGGCGGCGACGATGATCGCCGTGCCGTGCTGGTCGTCGTGAAAGACGGGAATATTCATCTTGGCGCGGAGAATCTCCTCTACGTCAAAACATTCCGGTGCCTTGATATCTTCGAGGTTGATGCCGCCAAAGGTGGGTTCAAGCGCGGCAACGACATCAACGATCTTGTTGATCTCCTGCGCGTCGATCTCGATATCGAACACGTCGATATCGGCGAATTTCTTGAAGAGAACCGCCTTGCCTTCCATGACAGGCTTGGACGCGAGCGGGCCGATATTGCCAAGGCCGAGAACGGCGGTACCGTTCGATATGACGGCTACAAGATTGGCGCGGCTGGTATAGTCGGCGGCCGTTGCCGGGTTTGCATGAATGGCAAGGCAGGGCGCCGCCACACCTGGGGAATAGGCAAGGGCAAGGTCCCGCTGATTTCCAAGCGGCTTCGTCGCCTGGATCTCCAACTTACCTGGTTGAGGAAAGCGATGGTAAAAGAGAGCGCTTTCTTCAAGATCAGACTGGTTGGGCGTGTTGTCCTTGGCCATGGATTAGATCCTCCGAATATTGGCTGGTCGCATCTTGGGATTTGCGATTCAATCTTTTTAGCATGCATAAATGACATGAAGAGCCATAAATGAAGTCCATTTTGTTACAAGTGTTTATCGCAGGAAACCATAGACTTTTTAGCGGCGTCATAAGACTGTGACATGAATCAGGTTTCTGTCAGACCAAAGGTACCCGTGTGTACCAGCGCTGAACGGAGATCAGCCTCATGGTTGAGCCAGAGACACGTAATTTTCGCACGCTCTTTTTATCCGATGTGCATCTTGGTTCCAAAGGCGCCAAAGCGACATTCCTGCTGGACTTTTTGAAGTACCACGATGCGGATACGATCTATCTGGTCGGCGATATCGTTGATGGATGGCGTCTTCGCCGCAGCTGGCACTGGCCGCAGGAACACAACGACATCGTGCAGAAGCTTCTGCGCAAAAGCCGCAAGGGTGCGCGTATCCTCTACATTGCCGGCAATCATGATGAATTCCTGCGTGACTTTCAGGGCACGCATTTCGGCGGCATCGAAGTCATGGATCGCACGATGCATGAAACTGCCGATGGACGTAAATTTCTCGTGATCCATGGCGACCAGTTCGATGTCGTCGTGCGCAATGCCCGCCACATCGCCTATCTCGGCGACTGGGCCTATGACGCGGCGCTGGCCATCAACACGGTCATGAACAAGGTTCGGCGCATGCTCGGCCTGCGTTACTGGTCGTTTTCCGCCTGGGCGAAATTCCGGGTGAAGAAGGCGGTCAACTTCATCGGCTCGTTCCAGACAGTCGTTTCCGACGAAGCCCGGCGCATTGGCGCGGATGGTGTTATCTGCGGCCATATCCACCACGCAACGATCGAACAGATCGACGGTATTGAATACATCAATACGGGCGACTGGGTGGAAAGCTGCACGGCCATCGCCGAACATCACGACGGCAAGATGGAACTCATCTCGTGGACCCATCTGATCGGCGAGAAGGCGGGCTTTGCACCAGTCGTCAAACTTGAGGACAAGCGTCCCAAGGCGGCGAATGCGGCATAAGCGGTGGCTCCCGCAGGGAATGATCCGATGAAACGGCTGGTTATCGTCTCGGATGCCTGGCATCCGCAGGTCAATGGTGTTGTGCGCACCCTGACCAAACTGCGCGAGGAGATGGAGGCGCGGGGTGTCGAAGTCACCATTATCTCACCTGCGGATTATCGCTCGGCGCCGTGTCCGACATATCCTGAGATTCGACTGGCTCTGACGCATCCAGCCGCAGTGAAGGCCCGTATCGAGGCTCTGCAACCGGCCTTTGTCCATATTGCGACCGAGGGCCCGCTCGGCATCATGGCGCGCCGGGCCTGCCTGAAGAACAAATGGCGTTTCACCACAAGTTTCCACACGCGCTTTCCCGAATATCTGCGGGAGCGCCTGCCCATTCCGCTCGCCTGGACTTATGGGTTCCTGCGCCGGTTTCACAATGCAGCCGAGACCTGTCTTGTTCCGACGCAATCGATCTATGATGAACTCACCGGGTGGGGCTTTGATACGTTGCGGGTTTGGACGCGCGGCGTTGATCGTGACCTGTTCCGGCCCCAACCCGATGTCGATCTCGGTCTGGCGCATCCGGTGTTTCTGTGTGTCGGTCGCGTTGCCCCGGAAAAAAATCTTGAAGCATTTCTTTCACTCGATCTGCCGGGCACCAAACTCGTTGTCGGCGACGGGCCGGACATGGAAGAGCTGAAACGAAAATTCCCCAGCGCTGTTTTTGCGGGCAAGAAAGAGGGTGAAGAGCTGGCGCGCCATTACGCGGGTGCCGATGTTTTCGTCTTTCCCAGCCGTACCGATACTTTTGGCCTGGTGCTGCTGGAAGCGATTGCCTGCGGACTTCCGGTTGCCGCCTATCCGGTGGCCGGTCCGAAGGATGTCATTGGCGCGACGGGCGCAGGCGTTTTGTCGACCGATCTGCACGAGGCTGCGCTCGGCGCCCTTGCCATGGGGCGTGTCGATCCTGACACCAGACTGACGGGCTTCAGCTGGAAGGCCTGCGCCGACATATTCGAGGATATTCTCACGGCGATTGTTGGTACGAAGCAGCCCGTCAGCCGCCGGACGAAGACGGCACGGGCGGTATCTGCGCGCTAGGCTGTATTTCCTGCTTTTACGATAATTGTGCAGGAAAACCTCCTGTGTTTCTAGGCAGTTGGTGCAAATCATGGTAATTCGGAATACGGCTAGTTGATATATTAGTGCGCCGTTCCTCGATCTTCCGAAAGTCCCTCCATGACAGCCGCTGCAGCGGACACTTTTCAGGACAAACCGTCTCGTTTCGAGTTGCGGCTTGCACTGGCCTATTTCGCGATTTTTATCTCAAGCGGTCTGCATCTGCCATACTTTCCCCTGTGGCTGGAATTTCGCTCGCTGTCGCCGACGGAAATATCGATCGTGCTCTCCATGCCGCTGTTTGTCCGCGTGATTGCGGCGCCGCTCGTCTCCATTCTCGCCGACCAGTCGAATGACCGGGCGCATATCCTGACCATTGCCACCATTCTGGCGGTCATTGTTGCAGCATTCTATTTTCTGCCGTTCAATTTCTTCGGTATTCTGATGGTGTCGCTGCTGCTTGCGGCGCCATGGACTTCGCAGGTGCCGCTGGCGGACACGATCGCGCTGTCAGGCGTGCGCCGTTATGGCGCCGATTTTGCCCGGATGCGGGTGTGGGGGTCAATTGCCTTCCTCCTGGCTTCCTTTGCCGGCGGCGTCCTGATCCAGCACACGGGCGAATGGATCATTCCAACGGTTCTTCTGTGTGCGCTGGTTGCCGCATGCGGCATGAGTTTTGTTGTGCCGCGGATCGGCAAGCCGCGCCGTCTGTCGCCGCTGTCGGATATCGATATGGCCAATGCGGGCAGGGCGCTGCGCCGTCCCGCTTTTGTGACTTTTCTCATCGCCACCGGGATCACGCAGGCGAGCCACGCCTATGGCTACAGTTTTTCGGCTATCTACTGGAAATCCATTGGTATCGAGGAGACTGTCATCGGCGCCCTGTGGTCCATCGCCGTTGTGGCGGAAGTGATCATGTTCACCTGTTTTCGCCGGTTTTTCGGGCGATTGCACCCGGCACGGGTGCTGATGATCGGTTCCGCCGTAGCCATATTCCGCTGGACCGTCTTTCCGCTGATCATACCCGCTGGCTTTGGTGTGGCAGGTTTCTTCGTTGTGCAGAGTCTGCATTCCTTTTCATTCGCGCTGTCGTTCCTCGGCATGCAGAAAATGATCGCCATGACCATCCCCGAGGAACGGGGCGGTACGGCGCAGGGCATATCGACATTCTTTATCGGCACTTCGCTGGCAATTGTAACGATGGTATCAGGCCCGCTTTACAGTGCCACCGGCATTTATGGATTCTACGCCATGGTCGCACTGGCGGCTGTCGGGTTTTTCCTCGCGAACGTTTCGCTGAAGCTGGAGCAGCGCGAGCATTAAGGGGCGCTAGCCCCAAAGCTCCTGATGTGGTGGCGATACGCGGCTGCCTTCAAAGACGAGGCCGGGGCTGCGATCTTCCTTCAGGATCAGGGGGCCGTCGAGATCAACGAAGTCTGCATCCTGCGCAACGAGCACAGCAGGTGCCATGGCAAGCGACGTGCCTACCATACAGCCGACCATGATGCCGAAGCCGAGCTCACGCGCACGCTTCTGCATGCGCAAAGCCTCGGTCAGGCCACCGGTCTTGTCGAGCTTGATGTTGATGCTGTCATAGCGGCCAAGCAGAGTGTGCAGATCGTCTGTGCCGTGAGCGCTCTCGTCGGCGCACAGGGGTACGGGGTGGGGGATTGTCGAAAGGATGTCATCTTTACCCGCTGGAAGCGGTTGCTCGATGAGCACGACACCGGCCCTTGCAGCAATCAGCATATGCCTAATGATATTGGCGTCGGTCCAGCCCTCATTGGCGTCGAGAATGATACGGCTGTTTGGCGCCGCTTCTGCGACAGCCAATATGCGTTCCTCATCATCCTCGCCGCCGACCTTGACCTTGATCACAGGCCTGTCTGCCATGGCGCGGGCTGAGGTTGCCATGGTCTGTGCGTCGCCAAAGGAAACGGTGACAGCGGTCGTCAGGGTTTTGAGCGGGGGAAGGCTGACGAGATCGGCAACGCGCTTGCCGCTGCGTTTGGCTTCGAGATCCCACAAAGCGCAATCAATTGCATTGCGGGCGGCTCCTGCACCAATGAGGCCGGGTAGATCGGCGCGCGTTGCCCCTGCGGCGATGGCATCGCGCAATTTTTCGATTTCAGCGCAGACGGATTCGAGGCTCTCGCCATAACGTGCATAGGGAACACATTCACCGCGTCCGGTGTGAATCCCGTCGCGCAGGGTACAAACCACCACGGCTGCTTCGGTCTTGGAACCTCGAGAGATGGTGAACGTTCCAGCGATGGGCCAGCGTTCAACGTTAATCTCCACATTAATAGTCATTATGTGCGCCCTAATTGCTACAGTGACATCAAGTCTGAGACTCGATATGTGTGTGGGATGTTGACTGATAGAGCAAACAATTCAAGTGCTTCTGCAGCGACGGGGCGCCATGCCGATCACGTGTGGATGGCAACCGCGCTCATGACGCCTTATGTATTGATTTTCAGACCCAGGGACGCCCAAGGCGAATGAATTCAACAAATAACGGCCAGAGCAGCGAGCAGCAAACCGGAGACGTGATCCTTTCCGTCAAGGACGTCAGTGTGTCATTCGGCCGTTCCTCGGTTCTTGAAGACCTGTCGCTGGATGTCTATCGCGGCGAGATATTGGGGTTTGTGGGTGCCTCGGGCACCGGTAAATCCGTGCTCATGCGGACCATCCTTGGTCTCAACCAGAAGCAGCATGGCAATATCAGTATTTTCGGCCATGATATCGACCACGCGACTGACGAGGAAAAGCTCGGCGTGGACATGCGCATGGGCGTGCTGTTCCAGCATGGTGCGCTGTTCTCGTCGCTGACCGTCCTGGAAAACATTCAGGTTCCGATGCGCGAATATCTCGATATTCCACACAGCCTGATGGATGAACTGGCGCGTCTCAAGATTGATCTGGTGGGGCTGAAACCCGATACGGCGGAGAAATTTCCCTCGGAGTTGTCCGGCGGCATGATCAAGCGCGCTGCACTGGCGCGTGCGCTGTCGCTTGATCCGGAGATCGTTTTTCTCGACGAGCCGACGTCTGGCCTTGATCCCATCGGCGCTGCGGATTTCGACGAACTCATTGCAAATTTGCGCGATACGATGGGTTTGACGGTGTATATGGTCACCCATGATCTCGACAGCCTGTTCGCGGTTTGCGACCGAATCGCAGTATTGGGTAAGAAAAGGGTTCTGGTGGAAGGAACCATTGACGATATGCTGGCGTTTGATGATCCGTGGGTTCAGGAATATTTTCATGGCAAACGGGCACGCCAGATTGTGCCGAATGGCAGCAACAGGCGGAAGCCTGATCATGAGCAAATTGCCCGCCAGTCCGGGCAGATGCTGAAGGGACAGAGTTAATCGATGGAGACCAAAGCCAACTACGTTCTGGTCGGGATTTTTACCCTTGCGGTCTGCTTTGCTGCGTTCATTTTCGTTTACTGGATTGCCCGTTACGGCGACAGGCAGGAAATGACAACGCTGGAAATCCGCATTGCGGGTTCTGTGACCGGTCTCGCCGAGGGCAGCCAGATTCTGTTCAATGGTATCAAGGTCGGCACGATTCGCCGCCTGAATATCGACAAGACCAATCCCGATGCGGTTATAGCCACGGCTGAAATTGACAGCACGACGCCGATTACGCGGTCCACCCAGGCGACCCTGGGCTTTACCGGCCTGACGGGGCAGGCCTTTGTCGAGCTTAAGGGCGGCAAGGTCTATGAGCCAAATCTGCTTGAAGAAGCCGACAAGGATGGGGCTGTCGCGCGCATCGACGCCGATCCGTCCGTGGTCAACAACCTTCTGCAGAAAGCGCAGGACATTCTGGAGCGCGTCAACACCGCGATGAGCTCGATTGAAAGTTTCATTACGGAAGTGAAGGGTCCGCTGGTCGATACGGTCAACAATACAAAGAAGTTCACCGATGCGCTGGCCAAGAATTCCGACGTGATCGACAAGTTCAGCCAGAGCGCCGAAGACGTGCAGTCGGTGGTGCGGGAGGCGCGCGAAATGATGACGCGTCTCAATGCTGCGTCGGTTCGCGTTGATGGGGTGCTGGCGAAGGTCGACAATCTGGTTTCCGACAAGGATGGCAGCGTTGTTGCCGAGGCCAAGAGCACGCTCAAATCCTATCGCGAGGTCGCCGACAATCTGAACACGCGACTGGGGCCTATCACGGACAATCTCAACCGCTTCTCCGGTCAGGGGCTGCGGGACGTGCAGGCGCTGGTAACGGAGAGTCGTCAGTCGGTGCAGCGCATCGAGCGCGCTATCACCGATCTCGAAAAGAATCCGCAGCGGGTGATTTTCGGCGGCAGTGGCAATGTGCCGGAGTATGACGGCCGCACACGCCGTTGACTTTAGCAATGCTGCATCGCATGAAGGTTAATGAATCGTGAAGCTTTGCGTGACAGGGATGAGACCATTGGTGAATTCAAGAACGACAATTGCCGCTCTGCTGATGGCTTTGTCCGTTTCCGCCTGCGCTGGAACCAAGAAGCTTGATACATTTGATCTTTCCAGCCCGTCTCTGTCGGACAGCACGGCCAGAAAGCATGGTAGTCGCCAGATTTTGATAGCGGCGCCGTCGGCGCTCAAAGCACTTGATAGCGAGAATGTCGTCGTGCGTTCCGGACCCAACGCGATTTCCTTCCTGAAGGGTGCGCAATGGTCTGACCGTCTGCCGAACATTGTGCAGACGCGGCTCGTGCAGGCCTACGAAAGCTCCGGACGCTTTGGCGGTGTTGGCCGTCCCGGTGAAGGCCTTGCCATCGACTATCAGGTCATCAGCAATATCCGCACGTTCGATATCGATGCGTCGGGCAAGGAGACTGCTGTTGTCGAGATCGCCATCAAGATCCTCAACGACAAGAATGGCACGGTACGTGCGACACGCGTGTTCCGCTCGACATCGCCGGTCAGCGGGCAGGGCAATGCGGCCTATGTCACAGCGCTCGATCGCGCTTTCGACAGCGCCGCAAATGATATTGTCACCTGGACGCTGTCGGTTATCTAGAATTGAGACCTAGGCGACCCTTTTGAGTTCGCCCGCTGCCGGACCCGTTGCGAAGGGCAGCTCCTCGTCGGCCCAGCCGGTAATTCCACCGATCATGATCTTAACCGGCCGACCGAGCTTCGCGAGTTTCAGCGCGGCCTGATCCGCGCCGTTGCAGTGCGGTCCGGCGCAGTAGGCGACAAACAATGTGCCGTCCGGCCACTGGGCCATGCGTTCGACGGAGATTTCCCGGTGCGGGAGATGGATCGCGCCAGGCACATGGCGGCGTTCATAGGCAGCAGGTGTTCCCACCACATGCAGCAGGACAAAATCCTGATCGCCTGCCTTCAAGGATGCAGCCACATCAGCGCAGTCGGTCTCTAACGACAGGCGCTTTGAAAAATGTTCGATGACAGTCTGGGAAGAGGCAGCGGGCGTTTCGGTGACATAGCTCATGGGGCTTCTCCTGTGTTGATGTCCCATGCATACGGCAGGCAGCAAGACTCTGGTAGTTGGCAAGATTGCCATATATCGTCAATATCATGTCAAACTCATCCATTGCTTCTCGCCTTGATAATCCGCTCGTGGTCGCCGTTGCCTATGACGGGCTCTGCACGTTTGAATTTGGTCTGGTCGTGGAAATGTTCGGCTTGCCGCGACCTGAGATGGGTGATGGCTGGTACAAGTTTGCTGTGGCCAGCATTGAACCGGGCGAACTGCGTGCGACTGGTGGTGTACGCATCCTTGCCGATGGCGGCCTCGACCTCTTCGAACAGGCCGGAACCATCATCATGCCGGGCTGGCGGGGTGTTGAGCATACTGTCCCCGAGGCACTGTCTGAGGCGTTGCGGCGGGCCCATGCCAATGGTGCGCGCATTCTGTCCATTTGTTCCGGTGTGTTTGTTCTGGCCGCCGCCGGTCTGTTGTCCGGCCGCCGGGCAACAACGCATTGGCGCTATGCCGATCTTCTGGCAGAGCGCTATCCCGATATCGCGGTTGAGCCGAATGTGCTCTATATAGACGAGGGCAGCGTCCTGACATCGGCCGGAAGTGCGGCGGGGATTGATCTCTGTCTGCATCTGATCCGCCGGGATTTCGGCACAGAAGCCGCCAACAAAGTCGCGCGCAGGCTTGTGGTTGCGCCGCATCGCGAAGGCGGCCAGGCGCAGTTTGTTGAAAGAGCCGTACCACCACCGCATGAAGGCATACGTCTGTCACCGCTGCTCGAGCGGATGCGTAACGAGATTCAGAACGATTTTTCGATTGCCGCACTCGCCAAAGCAGCCGGGATGAGTCCGCGCACGTTTCTACGCCGCTTCGAGGCCGCTACCGGCACGACGCCGGCAAAATGGCTTCTGTCAGAACGCCTCGCCAAGGCGAGGGAACTGCTTGAGCGATCTGGGCTATCCATTGAACTGATTGCGGAGGCTACCGGGTTCGGTACGGCTGCAACCCTGCGTCATCATTTTCGTCAGCAACTGGCAACGACACCTACGGCATATCGGGAGATGTTTGGTGAAGAGAAGAGGGTGAAGATTGCATGAGGAATATCTCCGCTTATCTCCCCCCTTGCGGGGGAGAAAGAATTTTCTTGGATTTAGCGCTGGCTAAATCCTTAGAAAATTCAAGAGAGGGGATTTGCTAGGCCGGAGAATATCCCCTCTCTTGCGATTTCAGGCACTTGAGCTTCGCTACGCTCGCTAAGATGCCAAAATCGCTTTCTCTCCCGCAAGGGGGAGAGATACCCGGCATCATCTATTGATCCCAAACAAACGGGCAATAAAAAACGCGGCTCAAGGCCGCGTTTTTCAGTTCTGAGAAATCTCTGTCTTAGCGCAGGCGGTTACTCGCGTGGGCCAGCATGGTGTAGACCTTGCCCGTGTCCGATGTGAGGTAATTCTGCGTGACGACATTGTCGCGATCGTTGCGGGCAACGTCCTCCAGCAGGCGTTCGAAGTCCTCCATGTAGCGATCGACGGCACGACGGAATTCGCTGTCTGCCTGGTACTTGCGCTTGATCTCGTCAAACGTCTGCTGACCCTTCAGCGTGTAGAGGCGGCGGGTGAACACATTGCGTTCACCGGCGCGGTAACGCTGCCACAGTTCAACAGAAGCCTCGTGGTCGATCGCACGGGTAATGTCGACCGAAAGCGAGTTCAACGATTCAACCACCTGACCGGGAGAGCGAGGCTCTGGAGCCTTCGCCTTCGGTTCGGCGGGTGCTTCGTCGCTTGAGGCGCGGCGGAGCAGGTCGGAAACCCAGCCATTGCCCTGCTTTGGCTGTTCAGCATTGCCGCGCGTGTCGAGGGTGCCACGCATGGCTGGTGCGGTCGCGACAGCTGCCGGAGCTGGCGCTGCTGCCCGAGGGGCGGCAACTGGTTCGCTGCGCTGCGGCTGTGGGGCCGGTGCAGCAGCTGTTGCCACGCGGGCTGGAGCCGGCGCACGGGCTGCACGTGCCTCACCGACGTCTGTCAGACGTCCGGACTTCTGCACGATGTCAGACAGTTCCTTCAGCGCATTGATCTGCTCGGAGACAGCCTTGCGCATCTGCGCCGTCGACTGCTTGGCTTCTTCCGGCATGTCCATGACACCGCGCTGCAGTTCCGAACGGGTCTCTTCGAGTTCCGCACGGATGGCAGCCGAGGAACGGCGGATTTCGTCCGTCGCATTGGCGAACTTCTGTGATGCCTGTTCGACAACTTCCGAGATCGAATTGCGGATCTGTTCGGTTGTCTGCGTGGCGCGTCCTTCTGCCCGGTCGAAAGCGGAGGAGACGAGGGATTCGAACGACCGCATGGTCTTTTCGATATTCTCGGATTTCTCCACCAGACCCGTTGCGAGATTCTGCAGGGCAGCCTGACGTTCGTCGAAGGTCGAAGCAAGGTTCGACTGAGACGAATTGATCAGGTCGGATGCAGAGCTCAGCATCTTGCCATGCTCGTCGAAACGCTTGGCGATGGAAGCAATGTCGACGAGTGTCGTGTTCGACAGCTGTGAGAGCTTGCCGATATTGCCATCGATGAGAAGTGTCGAGGACTGGAAAGACTCGGCAGCACGTGTTGCGTTTTCGGCAAAGGTGGTTGTCGTGTCCAGAAGACGTCCGTCGATGTCACCAAGGTTCTTGGTGGCCATGTCGATCAGCTCGCCCAGCTTCGCATTGGAAGAGGAGAGGCGGTCGATCAGGTTGCTGACATCATCGGTGAGACCTGCCTTGGCTTCCTGAACAGCGGTGATGGTTTCCGCTGTCCGGCTGGCGATGGCATTGATCAGGGCTGCATTTTCAACACGCAGACGTTCCGTGGCTGCCGTCGTGGCTTCGACAAGCTGCGACGCGAGTGTGCGGCCATTGTCAGCAAGGCTTTCGACGAGCGGCTGGGCCGTGTTGTCGAGAATGCTGATGATTTCCTGCGAGCGGGCTGCGAGCACTTCATTGAGTTCACGGGTGCTTTCGGCCAGCTTGGATGCCGTCGAATCCGTGGCTGCCGTGAAGCGGGCTTCCAGAGCTTCCAGATTGGCAGCCGCTTCTGTAGCACGCTGGCCAAGACGCTTTTCGGTTTCTGCAAGACTCTCATTCATGCGCAGGCTGAATGCCTCCCCATGACCATCGAGCGCTTCACCAGCCTTCTGCGCCTCACCTGTAAGGGTGGAAGCGGCTTCGGTGATCTTGTCGCGCAGGGTGCGGGCAACGACCGAGGCGCTCTGTTCAAGCGACTTGCGGACATTGTCAACGCCCATGGCGAGCGCGCTCTGCATGGTTGTCGTGCGTTCGTCGATCGTACCACCATGGTTTTCAAACGCCTTGGCGAGCACATCGGCGCTATCCTGCAGAACTGCCTGCAAGGCAACAGTGCGGTCGCTGATCGCGCCAGCCTGACCATCGAGGGTCTGGCTGAGGATGGCATTGCCCTGTTCCATGGCCGCCCGGATGCTGCTGATGCGCTCATCCAGCACGCTGGCATGGCTGTTCAGCGTGTCACCGATGCGAGAATCGGTGTCGGCGAGCGTTGCCGCGATGGCCGCAGCACGTTCGTCGATCGTGTTGACATGGGCAGCGAGCGTGTCGCTGATACCGGCGTTGCTGTCGGCAAGTGTTGCCTGGATTGCCGCCGCACGCTCGTCGAGCGTGTTGACATGCGAGGCAAGTGTATTGCCGATCTTGGCGTTGCTGTTGGCGAGCGTCGCTGTGATTGTCGCTGCCCGCTCATCAATTGCGCCAACATGCGAGGCGAGTGTGTCACCGATTTGCGCATTGCTGTTCGAAAGCGCTGAGGTAATTGCCGCCGCCCGTTCATCAATCGCATTGACGTGTGAGGCAAGCGTATCACCGATTTGAGTGTTGCTATCGTTGAGCGTGGCCCGAATTCCTGCGGCCCGTTCGTCGATGGCTGTGACGTGTGAAGTGAGCACATTGCCAATCTGGGCATTGCTGCTGTCGAGAACAGAGCGGATTCCGGCGGTGCGCTCATCGATAACCGATGCGTGACCGGCAAGGGTCTGGCCAATCTGCGCATGGGTGTTTTCAAGCGCAGCCTGGATGGCCGCCGTACGCTCATCCAACGCCGAGGCATGGGATGAAAGCGTATTGCCGATGCGCGTATCGCTGTTGGCAAGCGCCTGTTCGATACCGGCCGTGCGATCCTCAATGGCGCTGGCGTGGGATGCCAGCACATTGCTGATGCGCTCGTCACTGCTCGTCAGGGCACTTTCGATGCGGCTTGTACGGCCATCAACGGATTCAATGAAGCCGCTGAGCGTACCGTCGATGCGGGCGCCGCTGTTGAGCAGGGTGGACTGGATTTCCGCGTTGCGGGCGTCGATAGCCTGCGTATGGGCAGCCAATGTGTCACCGAGCTTGGCATCGCTGCCAGCCAGAGCCAGCTGGATGTCCTGATTGCGCTCGTCAAGGCTCTTGGCATGGTGGTCAAGAGTCTGGGCAATCTTGGCATGGGTGTCGACAAAGGCGGCGCGCATACCGGATGTGCGGTCGTCCATGATCTTGCCATGGGCCTCGAGTGTCTGGCCGATGCGGGCATCGCCGGCCAGGATCGCTGCCTCAACGCCGGCACTGCGGGCATCGATGCTGCGAACGTGTTCATCCAGAGTCTGGCGAATCTTTTCATCCGTATCGGAGAATGCAGCGTGCATGCCCGACGTGCGGTCTTCGATTGCCTTGGCATGCGAATCGAGCGTTGCTCCGATGCGGGCGTCATTGTCCGCAAGCGCTGCACGCAGACCAGCCGCGCGATCGTCGATCGATGCGGTATGACCGTCAATGATCTGGCCAATGGCAGCCGTGCTGGTTTCGAGAACGGAGCGGAGGCTCGATGTATGTTCGCCAAGCTGTCCGGCCTGATCGCGAATGATCGAGGCTGCACGCTCTGTCTCACCCGACAGAGTCGTCGCAAGCGCTTCGCGGCTTTCTGCAAGCTTGTCAGCAAAGAGGGTCGTATTGGCCGACAGCAGGCTTCCGACCGATTCCGACAGGCTCGACAGATCATTGCCGATCTTGGCCTTTGTTTCGTCGACAATACCGTCGATCGAGGCACGGCCGTCGGTGAAGGTCTTGGCGATGTCACGGGTACGTTCGATCAGCTGTTCGTTGATCTGGCGTGCGCGGGCTTCAAGTGCCGAATTCAGGCGCTCGGTGCTGGCATCCAGTGACTGGGCGCGGGTTTCGAACTCGGCAAGCAGGGAGCGGCCGCGTTCGTTGATCGTGGTGTCCAATCCGGCGAGGCGCGTGTCAAATTCACCCACCAGCGTCTGGGTAGCGTTCCCCAGCAGCGAAAGCATGCTGTTGGTGCGGCCGTCCAGCGTATCCGCCAGCTTCATGGTAACCGAATCTGTCTGTTCGGAGAGCGCCGCGATCCGCATTTCCAGAAGATTTGCAAAGGCTTCGCCTGATGTGGTGATCTTGGCCGAGATATCATCGGAGCGGGAGCCGATCGATTCGGCGATCGTCTGGCCGCTCTGGGTCAGGCGATCAATGAGCGTCTCGCCCGATTGGCTGATCGACATGGTCAGGTTGGTCGAAGCGTTGAGCAGATTGTCACGCAGCGAATCGCCGGCCAGGGACAATTCATCCTTAAGCTGCTCATGGGCGCTCGAGATCGAAGCGCGAACCCGTTCGGCATGGCCGATGACCGATTCGCGTTCACCGCCGAGGCGATCCACAAGTGTGCGGATACGATGTTCATTGTCCGTATAGACGCGTTCGAGCTGGTTGACCTCGGTCTGCACCAGTGTTTCCAGTTCGACGGCACGGGCGAGGGTGCGTTCCACGCCTTCGCTCATGGCTGCAACTTCACGGCGAACAGCCTGACCCAATGACGTTACACGGTCGGAAGAGAGCATTTCCGGCTCGGAAAGACGCATTGCGGCTTCGGCCATGGAGCGGGCAGCGTACTGCATTTCCTGTGCGCGGCGGACCATCAGGGCAAAAGCCCAGAACAACATGATCGGCACGATAATCGCAACGGCGAGAGCAATGGCGTGAGGGGCGGCAGCAAAGTCAGAGAAAGAACGAACTGACCATAGGGATGGTCCATAGAGTGCCTGCCCTAGCACGATGACAGCGGCAGCCCAGAGAACACTGACGACGGCTGTGACGAGACCATAGGAGCGCGGTGCCTGGATCGGACTCGTCGAGCGAACAGCGGATTGGGTGTTTTGCAGCAAATCATCATTTGCCGGCTTGAAAGTCTGTGGCGGCACGGCGGGCGCTTTGGGGGGCGCGGGCGGAGCGGCGGGAATCGGGTTGGCAGCCATGATCTGCGGCTTGGGCGCAGGAAGCGGAATCGTGTTGTCCGCTGCAAGGCTTTCCCTGATTTCCACGGGTTTCACAGGTTCAGGCATCACCGGCGGCGTGTGCTTTTCCGCTGCCAGTTCCTGTGCGGCCTGAGAAATCTGGGCTTCAAGATCATTAAAAGAGATCAGATCGTCGTCGATCGGCGAAAGATCCATATCCATGCCGAGTGTCGACTCATCGAAATCAATTTCTAGAGCCTTTTCAAGAGCTTCGCCAAGTTCATCTTCGGCTTTCGCTGCTTTGTTCTTCGGGGCTGTGGCCATGTTTACCTCGCAATATTGGGCAGCGACCACATGTGGAGCCGACTGCGCCATACTCTTTACGCCTTAAGTGTATCGTACTGGCACATGGATTGGAAAGAAACAATGGATTCGGGAAATGCTTAAAAGTTTAAACACAAGGTTAATTTTTTTTGGGCTGATCCAAATTTTGCCCGAGTGCCTTAATTAACTGTTCGTTCACCACGTCGGGCCAATTCCGGGGGTAGCCGCCATGCTTTAACCCAGAATACCCGGCAATTGATTAAACTTGTGCATTCATTCGAGTCTGTGTTCAGGAGAGTACAATGGCACTGCCACAACAAGCGTCAATGGCATTTGCGTTGCCGGGCGGCGAAACGTCCATACCATCACGCAAACGACCTATCGATCTCGTGCACCTTACCCGCGAGACATTTGGCAACAGAGCCCTTGAGACAGAAATCCTCAGCCTCTTTTCCCGGCAGATTTGCACAATCGTTGATCGGTTGAGCCAGGCGAATGCAGATGAGCGGGTTCGTCTTGCCAGATCACTCAAGGGTTCGGCCCGCGCCGTCGGTGCCTTCCGGGTTGCCGATATGGCCGAATCGATCGAACAGTCCCCCAGCAATGCAAAGTTGGTGAACGAGCTTCGTCCTGAAATCGATGATGTGCGTGACTATATAGCGGCGATCACGCGCTAGGCCTGCTTCCGGGCTGCGTCAGGGAGTGCAATTGACTTCCCTGCTCAAATCCCTATTTCAGCGGTAACTTTTCTGCTTGGGGCTTTTACATGGCAAAAATTACGTTTGTCACTTTCGATGGCGTCCGGATTGAGGCGGATGCTGAAAACGGCTCGACCGTGATGGAAAGTGCCATCCGCAATGCTGTTCCCGGTATCGACGCAGAGTGCGGCGGTGCCTGTGCGTGCGCCACCTGCCACGTCTATGTGGATGACGCTTGGCAAGAAGTGACGGGCGAGCCGGAAGCAATGGAAGAGGACATGCTGGACTTTGCCTATGATGTGCGTCCAAGTTCGCGGCTGTCCTGCCAGATCCGCGTATCCGATGAACTCGATGGCCTCGTGGTTCACGTTCCGGAACGTCAGGCTTAATATTTCGCATATTTAGCCTGATATTTTCTCACCGACCGATTAGAAATGCTCCATTCCAGACCACATGGGGGTATGGGATAATGCATTGGTTTGTCATGAGGAAATATCGATGAGTGAAATAACCAAAACAGACGTTGTGATCATCGGCGCCGGACCTGTCGGGCTTTTTGCCGTGTTTGAACTTGGCCTTTATGATCTCAAATGCCATCTCATTGATATTCTGGACCGTCCCGGTGGCCAATGCGCAGAGCTCTATCCGGAAAAACCCATCTACGACATTCCTGCCTGGCCTGAAATCAGCGGACAGGGTCTGACTGACAAGCTGATGGAGCAGATCAAGCCGTTTGCCCCGCAGTTTCATTTCAATCGCATGGTAACCCGGCTGGAGCGCCAGCCGGACGGGCAGTTCCACGTGGAAACGGATGAGGGCGAGGTTTTTGAAACCAAGGTGGTGGTGATCGCCGCCGGTGGCGGGTCATTCCAGCCGAAGCGGCCTCCGGTCCCCGGTATCGAAGCCTTTGAGGGCAAGAGCGTTTTTTACTCGGTGCGGCGCATGGAGGAATTCCGTGACGAAGACGTGCTGATCGTCGGCGGCGGCGATTCTGCACTCGACTGGGCGCTCAATCTGCAGCCCATCGCCCGCAGTCTGACGGTGGTGCATCGCCGCGCTGAATTCCGCGCAGCGCCCGACAGCGTCAAGAAAATGTTCGAACTGGTCGAACGTGGCAGCGTGCGCTTCGAGCTTGGACAGGTTTCCGGTCTGACGGGCGAGGGTGGGCAGCTTTCCAGCGCTACGATCAAGGCCGCAGAGGGGGAGACCGAGATTCCGGTCACGCGCCTGCTGCCGTTCTTCGGTTTGACCATGAAACTTGGCCCTGTCGCCGATTGGGGGCTCAACCTGCATGAAAATCTCGTACAGGTGAATGTCGAGACGTTTGAAACCTCAGAGCCCGGGATTTTCGCCATTGGCGACATCAACTGGTATCCCGGCAAGCTCAAGCTGATCCTGTCCGGTTTCCACGAGGCTGCGCTGATGACCCAGGCTGCCAAGCGCATTGTCAGCCCCGGTGAGAAAGTGGTGTTCCAGTACACGACCTCATCCACCAGCCTGCAGAAAAAGTTGGGCGTCGCTTGAGAAAATGAACCTTTGAACCGGCGCGTGAGCGCCGGTGGGGCTATTCCTTTTTCTTTTCCATCTCGCGCTGGATCCGGAATATGAGCAGCCGCTCGAAGCGACGTTCAAAATTCTTTCCCTCTACGCGGTCAAATTGAACCTGTGCTGCATCCTGCTCCGTCATCAGTTTGGTCATGAGCGCTGCAGCATCCGTTTTCATTTCATCGCAATTGCTGCGCCAGGGCAGGGCCTTCAGGGACCGCTCCATATCGAATGCAGCCGTACGGGCGATAATGATATGGCTCTCTTCGTGGCGTTTGATATCGGCCGAAAGCGTATCCCAGATGAGGGCAAGATCGGGCTTTGCCGATGGGCGCTGCTTCCAGCGTGGCAGATGCACGCGCGCACGAATGGTGATGTCCGCTGCAACGATACGGCAACTTTTGCTGTCCGATCCGTATTTGACTTTCGTGTTGAAGCGCATCTGCGTTGCCCCGGGGTGGCGCTGCCCGGTCTTGTGTATCTGCGGACCGCGCCGGCTCAGTTCGCGATCAAGATCGGCAGCGGTTCTGCCCGACAAGGTGAAATATTCGTATGTGCGCAGGACAACCGCCGCATTGGCGCTTTCACCCGCGAGCAGGCATGCGAGTGCGAAAGCCGCCGTTCTGACAATATTCTTCATGGGGATTCGTCCTTCGTTTTCTGCCGGAGCCTGCCTGATCCAGCTTATAAGTCTATCGCGTAACACTGTAGGGGCAAAAACGTTGCGGATGAATTGACGTGACGGCCGTTCTGTTCAAAAACAACTGGAGCAGAACGGTCTTGAAAGGAGTATCCCATGCAAAGAGAGTGGCGTCTGGCGCATGGACGATCCCTGACGCTCGGACCGGTGTCTGTCATCATGGGTGTTCTGAATGTCACGCCGGATTCGTTCTCCGATGGCGGTGTGCATCTCGCTCTGGACAAGGCGATTGAGGGAGCAAGGGCGATGATCGCCGAAGGCGCAACCATCATCGACGTCGGTGGTGAGTCGACCCGTCCTGGCGCAACCCGTGTTGATCCCAAAACCGAACAGTCGCGGGTGCTTCCAGTCATCGATGCTCTCGCACGGGAGACCGACGTACTGATTTCCGTCGATACCTATCGCGAGGAGACCGCACGGCTTGCTGTTGCTGCCGGCGCGCATATCGTCAATGACGTTTGGGGTGTGCAACGTGAACCGGCGATCGCGGACCTTGCCGCGGAAACCGGCGCGGGACTTGTGATCATGCATACGGGCCGGGAGAGAGAACGCGATCCCGACGTCATTGTTGACCAATTCGCTTTCCTTAACCGCTCATTGGAAATCGCCAGCCTTGCGGGGGTGGCGCATGATCAGATTGTTCTTGATCCGGGATTTGGTTTTGCCAAGGAGACTGAGGAGAATCTGGCGCTGATCGACCGTTTTGGCGAGTTGCAGGCTTTCGGGTATCCGTTTCTGGCCGGCACCTCGCGCAAACGCTTTCTTGGCGCGGTGACGGGGCGCGATGCGGACCAGCGCGATGCGGTGACGGCCGCGACCTCGGCGATTCTGCGGCTGGCCGGGGCGGATATTTTCCGCGTGCATGATGTGAGAACCAACAGGGATGCCTTGGCCGTGGTTGATGTCATCCTCCAGCAGCGGAGCGCGAAGACATGACTATCAGGTACAGGACATGGCTGGGTCTCGGCGGCAATATCGGCGATCCGACTCAATCGATGGCGGACGCCTTGCAGGCGCTGCACCGGCGCGATGATACGCGCGTCGCCACTGTTTCGCCGGTTTATCGGACCCCGCCATGGGGCAAGACCGATCAGGCCTGGTTCCACAATGCCTGCGCACAGGTGGAAACATCGATGTTGCCGGAGGAACTGCTGGCCGCGTGTCTGGATATCGAGAAAGAGATGAAACGGGAGCGAATCGAGCGCTGGGGCCCGCGCATCATTGATATCGATGTTCTCACATATGAAGGCATGGAAAGCTTCGATAGCCAGTCATTGACCCTGCCTCATCCACGTATGACAGAGCGGGCATTTGTGCTGGTTCCACTCAACGATATTGCGCCTGATCTTGTGGTCAACGGCAAAAGCATCGCGGATTGGGCGGCGCTGTGCGACCGCTCCGGCATAGAAAAAGCCCGCGATGACGCGGGCTGGTGGCTCGAAACGGGATCCGGAAAAAGTTAATTCTTGGCGATGCTGCTGACGGCGGTTGGATCCACACGCTTCAACGTCATTCCGACCACCGGAATCAGTGTGTCTTCGAGCCGTACGGAAATGGTGACATTCAGCATATTATCGCCGGTGAATTTGGCCAGCATTGCGCCTGTCAGCTGCTTGCGGGTGATATTCAGGACAACACGGTCGCCCGCAACGCTGCCGCCCGTTATATCAAGGCCCTTGCCAGCCGCACCGTCGAGGAATGTGCCTTTGTAGGTGCCGCCGCTGCGCGCAATAGTTGCTTTCATGGGCTGATTGAAAATGCCGACGCGGCAATTGCCGTCAAGCGTCATGCCCGCTGTCTCATCGGGTGTCGAACCATCGAGGGTGCAGGTGAATTTTGTGCCCTTGTATTTGCCCGCAACAATCTCGCCGGGGCCGACCCATTGGCCTTCCACGGTCTGAAAGAATTCGGCGTCTTTATCCTTGGCTTGTGCTGAAAACGCGAAGAGCGCGCAGGCGAACAAAGACAGGGTAGCGGCAGCTGCGCGTGTTTTCATTAGGGATACTCAGCACAAATCATTGAAATGACGATGACCGATCATCGGTTGGAATGGTTAACGGATGGTTGCCATTCCTGCCGAAATTGCAACCCCGTCCACAGGTTTATTCTTTTTTGGTGCCGCCGATGCGGGCGAGATCCCCGATAAAATCGCCAATTCCCGGCCGCTTTTCCGCGTTGAACGGAAAAGGGCGGACCAGATCCATTGCTGAAATACCGATACGGGCGGTCATCATGCCATTGATGACGCCTTCGCCCAGACGAGCGGACAGTTTGGCCGCAAGGCCATGGCCGACGAGTTGCTGTATGATGCTGTCGCCCATGGCAACAGTGCCGGTCACAGCGAGATGGGCGATCACATTGCGCGTAAGCTTGAGGAAGCCGAGAGTGCCGGGCCGCCCGCCATAGAGCTCCGACAGGCGGCGGATCAGTCGCGCCGACTCGAAGACGACATAGCCAATATCGACCAAAGCGCGCGGGCTGACCGCGGTAACAACCGATACGCGTTTCGATGCGGCGAGGATAAGTTCGCGCGCCTGCCGGTCCAGCGGGCGGAGCAATTCGGTTTCCGTCAGGCGGATGAGATCACGTCCGTCGATCACATCGTCGCGCAAATCGTGCAGGAGGGCCCGGCCCTTGGCCGTTGCCGGCATGGTTTCGGCAATGGTCACAAGCCGTGCCACAGCTGCCTTGGCCTGCCGTGCATCATTGTCAGCGGCAGCCTTGGCGGCTTCATCGCGCAGGGATTGCACGGACGAAAGACGGCGCAGGGCAAGCGCTTCACGGATGACAATGGCGAGAAGTGAAAATGCGGCAACAACGCCAACGGCAAGTGCAACCCAGCCGAGCCAGGGTGCGCGGTCAAACAGGGTGCGGATGAGATTGTCAGCCCAAAGGCCGACGGCCAGTGATACGAGCACACCCAACGCGCCGGTGAGCACGGAAGCAAAGGAAAGACGCTTCTTGCGCGGCAAGGCGGGGGGCGGGGTGAGCGCGTCGAGTTCATTTGCGGCAGCCGGATCAAGATCAAACACGTCAACGGCTGCCGGTGTAATGACGGCAACATCCCTGATCGCCTTCGGCCTTCGGCTCTCGGGTTGCACCGAAACGGTCTTTTGGGGCGTCTCAGTTTTTGCGCGCTGGTCTGGCTCGGGCGGATCAATGCGAAAGGCTGCGGGTCTGCGTGGGTTGCTGCCGGTCATGCGAGACGATCTCCGATCAGGAACTGAAGCGCGCGGTCAAGCCGGATGTGCGGCAGCGACAATGTAAACCCTTCTGCGGTCTTTTCGAGGCTTGGCGGCCGGAACCTGACAAAGCGAATGGCCGGGTCTTCAGAAACTGATTCCGGTTCCTCGAAAATTGAATCCGGTTTTAGCGGTAAGTCACCGGGAAATATGGCTGTTTCCGTCTTCCCGTCAAAGCGTTCTCCGTCGATCGTTTCGCCTTTGAGCGGCGTTCCGACGATGACGGGCAGGATTTCCTTGCCTTGAGTCACCGTTGCTTCACGGGTGGTGCGAACGGCTGCCATAGCAAGCACATCGACATTCGCACCGGAAAAATCGGCGCGGCTGACGGCGCGATCGACCAGGCGGCGGACGATGGCCTGCAGTCTGTCATGACTCTCATGGTGCAGATGATCGGCTTTCGTTGCCGCAATGAGGATACGGCTGATGCGTCTCTGAACGAGGCCGGTGAGAAAATTCGTACTGCCGGGCCGGAAGCATGACAAGATTTCAGTCAAGGCACGTTCGAGATCGGCAATGGCTGATGTTCCGGCATTCATCGCCTGCATGGCATCGACAAGCACGATTTGGCGGTCAAGCCGGGCGATGTGTTCGCGGAAGAAGGGTTTGACCACGTGGGTTTTGTAGGCCTCGTAGCGGCGCTCCATCATGGCTGCCAAGGAGCCCGCGCGGTGTTTGCCCGTGCCGAGGTTAGGCAGAGGCGCAAAAGTGAGGGCAGGCGAACCATCGAGATCACCGGGCATCAGAAAGCGGCCGGGGGGCAGTGTTGACAGTGCGCGCTCGTCAGCCTTTCCTGCTTTGAGATAGCCGGTGAAACTACGGGCAAGCCGCTGCGCCGTGATCTCGTCCGCCTGTGCGTCGGGACTGACACTGTCCGCCTCAGCAAGCCATTCGCTTGCCAGTTCGTGACGGTTTTCAAGCCGGGCGAGTTCGAAGGAGTCCTTGGAGAATTCGGCAAAGGACTTGTTGAGCAGAGGCAGATCCAGCAGCCATTCCCCGGGATAATCGACAATATCAACGGAAAGTTTGCCGCCTGAGAACATACGGTTCCACATCGAGGCGGATTCGTACTCGATTGTGAGGCGCAGTTCTGAAATAGCCCGGGTGGAATCCGGCCAGATACGGTCTTCAATGAGGGCTTTCAGATGATCCTCATACTGGAACCGCGGCACTGCATCGTCGGGCTGCTCTTCCAGATAGGCCTTGGCGATGCGGCCGGACTTCTGCGCCTCGAACAAGGGCAGGCGGCCGCCATGGATGAGATTGTGCACCAGTGCGGTGATGAAAACGGTCTTTCCCGCCCTGGAAAGACCGGTCACGCCAAGCCGCAGCGATGGGGAAACCAACGCAGTGGTGCGATCTGCCAGGGTATCCAGCGCGATCTTCGCTTCGTCGGTCAGTGTTGTCAGTGTTCCCAAATCGTCCTGCGCTTTCGCCCTGTTGCCAATCCAGATTATGGCCCGGATATAGGGGCCACGCGTTTAATGACAAGAACCTGGCTTTTTTCAGAGATGTTCGGAAGGCGAAAGGAACGTCGACAACGTACCGGTTCCGGGACGAATCTCTGCCAATGGCCGGTCGAAATTGATCACGGCAAGACCAGCGGTCGGAAAACCGGCGGCAAAGACGGGATGGGCAGGCGGGTCTCCGCGCCCGGCAAGAGCCATGGCCACATCTTCCATCATAGGGTTGTGGCCGACAAGCATGACGGAGCTGGCATTTTCATGCTCAAGACCCGCCATGCGGATTGCCGTCAGATAATTGTCTGCCGTGCCCGAGTAGAGTTTTTCCAGCGTTTCCAGAATGAATGGCGGCTTTACGCCGATATGTTCCAGCGTCTGGCGGGCTCGCACGGCCGTCGAGCAGATGACGACGTCGGGCTGCAGCCCGGCCCGTTTCATTTCTTCGCCAAGCACAGTTGCCGATTCAATACCGGCAGAATCCAGCGCTCTGTCGAAGTCTTTCTGACCAGGTGATGGCCAGACTGCTTTGGCATGTCGGAGTAAATAGACCTGGCTCATCTCTAAACTCCAAGATTATGGCAATGCCAGATAAGGTGTCATTGTTTCTTTTAGGACACAAATAATGGATAAACCTCTGCGACAAATGACGCAATTCTCAAATAATTGTGCAAAACCGAGCTGTTCTAATTATGAGCGACCTGCATTTCTGTAAGGCAATAGCCAGATTGCGTCAGTCGGTTCGAAGCACCAAAACAGCGGATTAGGGGTGATTTTGGCTCAATTTCTGCATTTTTGCATTCAAAGGGGCTGTATTTGGCAAATTATTTGCCGGTTTTTTAAGCAAAATGACGTTATTCGAATCCGGCAACCGCTTGTCGTTTTGCAGTTGTGCGGCCTTGTGACACGACCTATATAGGCCTCCTCGCGTCTCATAGGTGCAGGGTGATTCAAAGATGAATAAACTTATCGATCTTGACTATAAGCCCACGGATGACGAGCCTTTCATGAGTGATCGGCAGAAATCCTACTTTCGTGAAAAACTAATCAACTGGAAGAATGACATTCTGCGGGAGGCGCGCGAAACGCTTGAGATCCTGCAGCAGGAAAATGCGAACCTGCCAGATATCGCTGATCGTGCATCGTCAGAAACTGACCGTGCGATCGAGTTGCGGGCGCGTGACCGGCAGCGCAAACTGATCTCAAAGATTGATGCAGCCTTGCAGCGCATCGATGACGGAACATACGGGTTTTGCGAGGAGACCGGTGATCCAATCAGTTTGAAGCGTCTGGATGCACGGCCGATTGCTACACTTTCCATTGAGGCGCAGGAACGTCACGAACGACGCGAGAAAGTCTACCGCGACGATTAATGTGATCTCAATGACCCTAATGAAAAAGCCCGGATATTCCGGGCTTTTTTGTTTTCAGCAGTTGGGCTGCCGATCAGCGTTTCTCGGGCTTGGAGAGATCACCAAGCAGGCGCTCCATTTCATCCTCGATGTTGCCGGACTCCTTGCGGACTTCCTCATCAGGCGTGACATGCAGTTCGCCTTTCAGATCGGATTCAAACGCATCGTCAAAGTCGATGTCAGCAAGATTAATCTCCGGCTCTTCCTGTTTGGCTGGTCCAAGCAAATCCAGCGATGACTCGTCTTGCGCGGGCTTCAGGTTCTGCACGGAGAATGGAAAAGCTGCAGCCGTCGTGGTTCTGGTTTCAACGGGCGGGGCCGGTTCCGGATGCGTTTCTTCGAAATGGGGAAGGGCATCTATGTGCGGTTCACTGCGCTGGGTCGAGCCAAACGAAGGTGCCGCCGTGCGCTGCCAGCCGTTGTCCCTCTGTGGTGCATCCAGATTGGAAGTCTCAACCTGTTGCTTTACCGCTGGTGCTGGTTGCGCCGTGAACTCGGTTGCTGCGGCGACGACGGGCGGGATAGGCTGCATGGGCGGAACCGGCGGCAGCGGGGCCGGCGCAGCAGCGGGGCGCTGAGATTCAGGCTGTGGTGTTTCCCGTGCGGGTGCCTGGGACTGGGCAGGAGCCGACGCTGGGCGAATGGGAATGTGCGGTGCTGCCTGTGCAGGCACGGTTGTGGGTCGGGCGACGGGAGCAACGGGTGGTGAAATACGGCTTGGAGCTGCTGGCGGCAAGCGGGGCGCCTCGACCGGCTTTGCCTCCGCTTTTGTCTCCGCATCAACAGGCACAACCGTGGCTGCAGGTTCGACCCGCGACTGCGGCTTGGCGAATTGCCGGATGTTCTGCTCGATGACCACATCGCTGGGGCCGCCGATCAGGATCAAATGTTCGACATCGTCGCGGCGCACCAGAACGAGGCGGCGACGATTATCGACAGCTGCGGCATCGGTGACGGACAGGCGTACCTGCCTGTTGCGTCCGCCTGACACGAAGGTACCGCCGGTTACCCGACGCAGAACCGCAAAGACCAGCAACAACAGGACAATGACCAACGCGAAAAGCAGGACGAACCCGACGATCGGGGCCGCAGTTTCGCCGACAATACCGGCCAGCCAATTATTCATGACGAACTCTCCTTTACAAACTCCGGTCCAAAACGCACGTCCCCCGACATGGAACCCGGAGTATTATTTCGTGCGACAGTAGTGCGAGCTTTTGCCTGCTGCAACCCTGATGCATACGCAGCCAGGCGCGAATGGTTCCCTTGGATCAATCGCGCGGCGCAATTGCTTCGCGAAATCGTGGAATAATAGTCACTTCTGCACGCTTGGGGTTTATACGGCATCAAAGATATGTTCCAAACGAATCGGAACCGGCATTGGTCATACGGATTTCAGCCGGTTCAGAATATTGTGGCCTGCCCGGGCAGCTTCCGCGATGAAAAGAAGGGGTTTGAGACGAATGTCTCAAGAGACGCACAACGATCTTTATCCAGAGCCGATCATCGCCAATACCAAGTCGACCAAAGCCGCTTTGCGTCTTGTCATCCTTGGTGTGCTGCTGGTCGGTGTTTCCATCCTTTATTTCATCTACCGCGACCAGCTGGGGCAGCAGTTCCTGCTGGGGCTTCTTGGCACACTGGCCATGACCGGCGTGTTCTATCTCTTCGGCTCCGCCATCAACGTCATACAGTTTACCCCGCGCGGGACGAGCGATGAGCTGACACGCGCTTTTGTCGATACATTTCCCGAGGGAACCGTCGTTACGGACCAGAAGGGCCGCATCGTTTACGCCAACCGGGCCTATGCCCAGCTGACCGGCGTGACCAATTCCAACGACGTCCGGGCAATCGAGCATATATTGTCCAGCGAAAGCGCCGCGTCCGATCCCATTTACCGGCTGGCCAATGCGGTCAGGGATGGTATTTCCGGCCAGGAGGAGCTGCGCCTGTCACGGCCACTCGATCCGGCGCGTGAGCCTGTTCCCACTTGGTACCGTGTGAAAGCGCGTGCCGTTGCGGGTATTCCGGGTCAGACCGCGCCGGTTTTTGCCTGGCAGATTGCCGATATCTCCGCTGAACGCGCCGAACAGGAGCGTTATTTTCAGGATATTCAGGAAGCAATCGATCATCTCGACCACGCTCCGGCCGGTTTCTTCTCGGCTGATCCCGACGGGCGTATCATCTATATCAACGCGACACTGGCTGAATGGCTTGGAGTCGATCTGACCAAGTTCACGCCGGGCTCGATGACTGTACGTGACATCGTTGCCGGCAATGGCATGGCACTGATCAATGCTGTGAAGACAGAGCCGGGCACCAGCCGCAATACGGTGATCGATCTGGATCTGGCCAAGGCAAACGGCCAAAGCCTCGCTGTTCGCTTCTATCATCGCGTGCAGGCACAGCGCGATGGCAAGCATGGTCCGACCCGCACGATAGTCCTCAACCGCGCCGAGGGCGAAGACAATTCCGCAGCCTTGCGCGCCGCTGAAGTGCGGTTCACCCGCTTCTTCAATTCCGCATCCATGGCGATTGCAGCTGTCGATGCGTCCGGCAAAATCCTGCGCACCAATGCGCGGTTCCTGGGACTGTTCTCGCCTGTGGTGGATCGTGATGCCATCGACCGGAGGACACCGCTCGAAACCGTTGTGCACGAGCGCGACAGGGAGGCTTTCGACCGGGCGCTTGCCGCTGCCTTTGCAGGCAAGGCGGAAATATCGCCTGTCGATACGGTTATTCCGGGTCATGAGGAGCGTCACCTGCGATTCTATATCAGTCCGGTCTTCGATGCGGGATCAGAAGAAGGCGCCGAGGAAGCGGCCATTGTTTCCGTTGTGGAAACCACGGAGCAGAAAGCGCTCGAAGCCACCATGGCTCAAAGCCAGAAGATGCAGGCCGTTGGTCAGCTTGCAGGTGGTATAGCGCATGACTTCAACAACGTCCTGACCGCAATCATCATGTCGTCTGATCTTCTGTTGACCAATCACCGGGCTTCCGATCCGTCCTTTGCCGATATCATGAACATCAAGCAGAACGCCAACCGCGCGGCATCGCTGGTGCGGCAGCTTCTGGCGTTCTCGCGGCGCCAGACCCTGCGTCCGGAGGTGCTTGACCTGACCGACGTCATTGCCGATGTGCGCATGTTGCTGACACGGCTTGCGGGGACACAGGTCAACCTCAAGATCGAGCACGGCCGGGATTTGTGGCCCGTGCGCGCCGATCTTGGCCAATTCGAGCAGGTGGTGGTCAATCTGACCGTCAATGCGCGCGATGCCATGCCCGAGGGCGGCGATCTGATCATCCGCACCCGCAATATCGGCGAGAGCGAAAGCGCAGCGCTCAACTACCGTGATCTCATGCCGGGCGACTATGTGCTGGTCGAGGTGCAGGACAGCGGTACGGGCATGCCGCCCGAGGTCATCGAGAAGATTTTCGAGCCCTTCTTCACCACCAAGGAAGTCGGCAAGGGCACGGGCCTCGGCCTTTCCATGGTCTACGGTATCATCAAGCAGACCGGCGGTTCGATCCATTGCGAATCCGAACTCGGCAAGGGCACGACATTCCGTATCTTCCTGCCGCGCCATGTGGAAGCTCCTGTTCTCAACGAGGCTGGAGAAGTTGTTGCGGTCGAAGCCCCGAAGAAGGAAAAGAAGGCCGAGAAGGCTACTGATCTTTCAGGTTCCGCAACGGTTCTTCTCGTCGAGGATGAGGATGCGGTGCGCATGGGCGGCGTTCGGGCGCTGCAATCGCGCGGCTATACGGTGCATGAGGCTTCCAGCGGCGTCGAAGCGCTTGAGGTCATGAAGGAACTCGAGGGCAAGGTCGATATCATTGTTTCCGACGTGGTCATGCCAGAGATGGACGGTCCGACACTCCTGCGCGAACTGCGCAAGGAATACGGGGATATCAAGTTCATCTTCGTGTCCGGTTATGCGGAAGACGCCTTTGCACGCAACCTGCCGGAAGATGCCAAGTTCGGCTTCCTGCCAAAACCGTTCTCGCTGAAACAGCTGGCGACTTCGGTGAAGGAAATGCTGGAAAGCGAATAAGGGGCGCCTTGATACTTCGAGCGTTTTCGAAGCATCCTTGGCGTGGATGCGCCAGTATTGGCTCAGAAGCAGCCACGGAAGAATGTCATGTCGAACAACGCAAGATTTGCCGAAATCGCCGCGCTGGCTGGAGATCCCGGCCGCGCCAGCATGCTGACCGGCCTTATGGATGGCCGCGCTTTGACAGCGGGCGAGCTGGCGCACCTTGCCGGGATCACGGCGCAGACGGCCAGCAGCCATCTGATGCGTATGACGGAGGCCGGGCTTCTGCAGGTGGAGAAACAGGGCAGACACCGTTATCATCGCCTGGCATCACCTGCCGTGGCGCAGATGATCGAAAGCATCATGCAGATCGCAACACCCGTCACCGGCGGCAAGACGGTCCGCACGGGGCCGCGCGACGCGGCATTGCGGGCAGGGCGCACCTGTTATGATCATCTGGCGGGAAAGCTGGGTGTGTCGATTGCCGATGCCCTTGTCGGGGCCGGACATCTGGAGCTGGGACGCGATGCGGGCGAACTGACAGATACGGGCATGTCGCTCTTCGACAGGCTGGGAATAGATGTGGGCTCGATCAATCAGAAGAAAGGCCGCATTCTGTGCCGCCCCTGCCTCGACTGGAGCGAACGGCGCCCGCATCTGGCTGGCGCCATAGGTGCTGCATTGTGCAATCACTGTTTCGACAAGGGCTGGATCCGGCGCGTTGAAGGCACGCGCGCAGTGTCAGTGACGCCCAATGGCCAGAGGCATCTGCGTGAATCGCTCGGCGTTGATCTGATATAGATCGGCGATTGAGGTTCCGTGGTTCGCCCTTCGACAAGCTCATTGTGGAACGAGTTCTCCCCGTTGCCACGCCCGCTTTTGCGTCTGGCTGTTGAAAGAAGAGAATGACGGGCGGTCCTTGGAACGCGGGTCTTGGGTAGTCTGGTATGCGATGCTTGCGATCCAAGGACCACTCGCCCCGGCGATTTGTGTCTTCGCCTTGTTCTGCCCTTTCACCAGACCCTTTCGGGTCCCTATGAAGCTGTGGCAAAGGGGCGAAACCTCCCCAGTCTCACAGGTTCTCCCCGCGAGGCCGAAGCGCCGATCCTTTCCCGACTTTCGAAAGTTTCCGGAAGCATTCCCGCCGGAAAGGACACGATGAGAATACGCGAGGATGAGAAGTGTTGGATAAGTTGGTGTGGTTTTCTTACGAAGGGCAAAACTGAGGACCAATTCACCCCCCTCTGTCCTGTCGGACATCTCCCCCGCAAGGGGGGAGATCAGCCTTCACAACTGTTTCAGATAATCTTCAACAGCTGAAAGTTGAGCGAGATGGTTAATGACGATGTGATCTCCCCCCTTGCGGGGGAGATGCCCGACAGGGCAGAGGGGGGTGGATATCTATCCAATATTTGCACAATCACGAACCACGCACAGCAGCGGGGCAGCATTTCAGCATGCTGCCCGAAGCGCGTTCAGACGTGCTTGGTGATGCCGCCATCGACGCGGATGTTCTGGCCGGTTATATAGCCCGCATCATCCGAAAGCAGAAACGCTGCCGTCTTGGCGATCTCGTTCATGGTGCCGACGCGCTTCATCGGGATGCCGGTCTCGGTGCCCGGCTTGTGATCGAGGCTGTCGATAAAGCCGGGAAGTAAGGCATTCATGCGGATGTTGTCGGCGGCATAACGATCCGCATAAAGCTTCGTATAAGCGCCGACGGCGGCGCGATAGGCGCAGGAAACCGGGAAGACAAGGCTTGGTTCGAAGGCGGCAAAGGTGGTGATGTTTACCCAGGCACCTTTCCCCTGCTTGATCATGTACGGTGTGACGAGCCGCGCCATGCGCACGACGCTCAACACCATCAGATCATTGCCCAATGCCCATTTCTCGTCGGTGATGTCGATAAGATCACCCTTCGGCGGATGACCCGTGTGATTGACCACCGCATCGATCCGACCATAAGCTTCCGCCGTCTTGGCGACGAGCGTTTCCAGATCCTTGGCTTCTCCGGCAGATCCCTTGATGCCGATGGCACCCAGTTCGGCTGCCAGCTCGATCGCACTGCCGGAAGGCGACATCAGTCCCAGCTTGTAGCCTCTGCCGTGCAGTTCGCGGGCTATGCCGGCGCCCATGCCGCGTCCGCCACCGGTGATGATTGCTACTGGCGATTTTGGAGTATCAGTCATTGTCGTTCCTTGTCTGTGCAATTTGAGTGGGCGGAGCATCTTAGATCGGAACCGGCTTCGCAAACGAATTTCACCTGCCAGATCGGTCAAATTTTTTGAACTGCGCTCATGTTTTGAGTCCGAAGGCCCCTTGAAATCACTGATATTGTGGTGAAAGATGGCCGCATGATCAACCGTTCGACAATTATGATGCTTTGCACCGCACTCCTTTTCAGGGGTGGTGGAGAGCTGTTGCGCTGACGTCGACGCGATCTTTCACCAGACCCTGCCAATGAGGCGAGCAGGGTCTGACCACTGCTCTCCTTGAACAAACGGAGAGCAAGATGACAGACCAGAATTCACCATCATCTCAGGACAGCGGATTTTCCATCCGTGCCGCGCGTATCGACGATTGCGACCAGATCAATGCCTTGACGAACCTGCCCGGCTTTCGCGCCGGCACTTTGCGCCTGCCTTTCCAAGGGCCGGAACAAACCCGCAAATGGCTCGAGAACCCCGGTGCCGGGACGATCAGCATCGTTGCTGAAATCGATGAGAAGGTTGTTGGTCACGCCGGCTTGCATCCGTCGGGCGGGCGGCGCGCTCACGCGGCAAATCTGGGGCTTGGCGTCCATGACGACTTTACAGGACGAGGCATAGGCAAGGCCTTGCTGCTTGCCTTGATCGATACGGCGGACAACTGGCTGAACATCCGGCGTCTGGAGCTGACGGTCTATACGGACAATATCAGAGCCATCGATCTCTATGAAAAATGTGGCTTCGAGCGGGAAGGCCTGCACCGGGACTATGCCTTCAAGGGCGGGCAGTTTGTCGATGCTCTGGCGATGGCCCGGTTAAGAAAAATTTAGCCGGTTCCTCTCCATATTTTGCCGTAATCACTCGTATATTTTGCGACAATTCCAACGGGGACCTGATTCCATGATCAAGAAGTTTGCCATCGGCTGTCTTGCAGCGACGTTTTTAGCTGGTTGCACCACCACCGATCCCTATACGGGCGAGCAGAAAATATCGAACACAGCCGGTGGTGCTGCGATTGGCGCGGCAGTTGGCGCGCTGGGCGGTCTTGCCGTTGGCGGCGGTGGCAAATCTGGCCGCAATGCGGCTTTGATCGGTGCCGGTATCGGCGCACTCGCCGGCGGTGCCGTTGGCAATTACATGGATCGTCAGGAATCGGAGCTGCGCGCACAGCTGCAGGGCACTGGCGTATCGGTGACGCGTAACGGTGACAAGATCATTCTGAATATGCCATCGAACATCACGTTTGCCACGGACCAGGATGCGGTTAAGCCGCAATTCTTTGCAACGCTGAATTCGGTTGCAGTGGTGCTGCGCAAGTTCGACCGCAGTATCATCGATGTCTATGGTCATACGGACAATGTCGGCGGCCAGCAGTACAATCAGCTCCTGTCCGAGCGCCGCGCGCTTTCCGTATCGAACTACCTGACCCAGCAGGGCATCGACAACAGGCGCTTTGCAGTTCGAGGTTTCGGTATGGATGAGCCGGTTGCTTCCAACAACTCGGAAGCCGGCCGGTCCCAGAACCGTCGCGTCGAACTGCAGATTTCGCCGCTTACTTAGTCGTCAATGCAACCGCAATGCGCGCCGCGAGGCGTGCATTGTTTTCCACCAGGGCGATATTGGCCTTCAGGCTTTCACCCCCGGTGATGTCGAGAATTTCCGAGAGAAGATATGGCGTTACGGCCTTGCCCGTAATGCCATTTTTTGTGGCGCGCGACAGGGCCTCACGGATGTAACCGCCCATGATCTCCGCAGGAATTTCACTTTCGACCGGGATGGGATTGGCAATCAGCATGCCGCCAATGACGCCGATGGCGTTGCGCGCTGCCTGAAATTTGGCAATGGCATCAGGCGTGTCGAGACGCAGCGGCGCCTTGAGGTGTGACTGACGCGACCAGAAGGCAGGCAGAACATCCGCCCCATGCACCACAACGGGGACACCTTTGGTTTCAAGCACTTCCAATGTCTTTTCAATATCCAGAATCGCCTTGGCACCGGCCGAAACAACGATAACCGGCGTACGGCCCAGCTCTTCAAGATCGGCTGAGATGTCGAAGCTCGTTTCGGCGCCCTTGTGCGCGCCGCCGATGCCGCCCGTTGCAAACACGCGAATGCCGGCAAGATGCGCGGCCAGCATCGTGGCGGCCACGGTTGTGCCGCCGGTGCGGCCCTCGGACAGGGCAAAGGCGAGGTCGGCGCGTGACAGCTTCATGGCCCCCTTGACCTGCGCCAAAGCCTCCCGTTCTTCTGCGGAAATACCGATCTTCAACCGGCCGTCGATGATGGCGATGGTTGCGGGAACAGCACCGCCCTCGCGGATGATCGTCTCGACATCGGCGGCCATGCGGCTGTTGTCCGGGTAGGGCATACCGTGGGTGATGATCGTGCTTTCCAGTGCCACCACGGGTCGTCCGGCATCAAGCGCCGTCTGTACCTCAGGCGCAATGTCGGTGAACGGGTTGAGGGCTGCAGTGGTCATGGTTCTTTCCTTTGTCATGTGCGGCTCTTAGCTCACGCGAGCCGGGTGGCCGTCGGTATGGTCGCAAGCACCGCGTCAAAAATCTTCGACGTAAAGATCGGGGTTGCGGAATGGGTTTTCAGTGTCAGAGCCGATGCTGCGAAGCCCTCGCGAACGGCGTCCTGCAGTGCGGCGCCGCGCATCAGGGCGGCAATGGTGGCGCCCGCCAGCGCATCTCCTGCGCCGGTGACATCGGCAATGCCATCAATTTCGGGTGGAAGCAGGGAAAACGCCCCTTCATCGGAATAGGCAAGTGCAGCCTCGCCGCCATTGCTGACGATTGCCGCATGCAGGCCTTCTGCCCTCAGGGCTTTGTGAAGATCGCGCAGGCTGGCATCCGCGCCGAGTCCCGTGAGCGCAAAGGCTTCACGCCGGTTGAGAAACAAACAGCCGAGGTTTCCGAGGACCGGCCGCAGCCGCACGGCCTTTGCCGGAGAGATGGCCAGCGCGTAGAGCGGTTTGTCTCCGGCAAGCTCTGCCAGCCGTTGCAAGGCTTCGGACGGCAGATTGGCGTCGCCGAAAACGGCATCGGCTGCTTCAATGGAATCGCGCACCTTGCGGCGGCGCAACTGTCGGGGCAGGGCAAGTTCATACAGTGCCATATCGGCAATGGCTGCAACAACATCGCCATGCTCGTCGAGGATAGCGGTGTAACTTGGTGTCGCCCGATCAATGAAGACGGCAGAGCTGTCTTTGATCCCGGCGGCTTCGAAAGCCGCGCTGATGACGTCGCCGACCCGGTCACCACCGCGCACCGACAGCATCTCGGCTTGGACACCCCGCCGGACCGCCAGACGCAAGGCATTGAAAACGCCTCCGCCCGGTTCTTCCCGCATGATGCCGGGGTTGGAGGCGCCGGGAATAAACGGAACGCTGCTTTGGCCGCGCCGGTCCATATGGGCGCCGCCGACAGCGAACAGCAGCGGGTTTTTGTCCTGGGGCATGTCGATGGCTTTTGCTGAACAAATTGATGGGTTGAAAGACACTTGGTCGTTTCCCCTGTCTAGAGCGCTCCTTGCGTCGACGCAATCGCCTGAACGATTCGAATCTGTTTTCCGTTGTTGCCGTCCCGGCAGCCGGTGCTCAAGAGGAACATGTGGACAACCCAGCGGGGGTGCTAACGAGAACGTTAAAAGAACATTTTTGAGTTACTATTGTTTTTCAATGGGTTATTCGTATTGCAAAATGAGAACAAAACAGATACAAATATCTTCAAAGACCGGAGCGTCCGGACTTCATGGATAGCACAGGGGTAGTGTAACATGGCTCAAAATTCTTTGCGGTTAGTTGAGGGTAATTCGGTGGATAAAACGAAAGCGCTGGATGCGGCATTGTCCCAGATCGAGAGGGCCTTTGGTAAGGGTTCGATCATGCGGCTTGGACGCAATGAGCAGGTGGTGGAAATTGAGACGGTTTCAACTGGCTCGCTTTCACTTGACATAGCCCTCGGCGTCGGCGGTTTGCCGAAAGGCCGTATTGTCGAGATTTACGGACCTGAAAGCTCCGGTAAGACGACCCTGGCGCTGCATACGATTGCTGAAGCCCAGAAAAAGGGCGGTATCTGCGCCTTCGTTGACGCGGAACATGCACTGGACCCGGTCTATGCCCGCAAGCTGGGTGTGGATCTGGAAAACCTGCTGATATCGCAGCCCGATACCGGCGAGCAGGCACTTGAGATCACTGATACGCTGGTGCGCTCCGGGGCAATCGATGTGCTTGTTGTCGACTCCGTAGCTGCCCTGACACCGCGTGCGGAAATCGAAGGCGAGATGGGTGATTCTCTCCCCGGCCTGCAGGCGCGTCTGATGAGTCAGGCACTGCGCAAGCTGACAGCGTCGATTTCGCGCTCCAATTGCATGGTCATCTTCATCAACCAGATTCGCATGAAGATCGGCGTGATGTTTGGTTCGCCCGAAACCACGACGGGCGGCAATGCGCTGAAGTTCTATGCTTCGGTTCGCCTCGATATTCGCCGTATCGGTGCGTTGAAGGAACGCGACGAGGTCGTGGGCAACCAGACCCGCGTCAAGGTCGTCAAGAACAAGCTTGCGCCGCCCTTCAAGCAGGTTGAATTCGACATCATGTATGGTGAAGGTGTTTCCAAGACCGGCGAACTGGTTGACCTCGGCGTCAAGGCAGGGATCGTTGAAAAGTCCGGTTCATGGTTCTCCTATAATTCCCAGCGTCTGGGGCAGGGCCGCGACAACGCGAAACTCTTCCTCAAGGATAATCCTGAAGTCGCCAATGAGATCGAACTGGTGTTGCGCCAGAACGCCGGTCTGATTGCCGAGCAAATGCTGGATAAGGGTCCGGACGATGTTGAAGACAATGATGGCCCCGAGGCCGCTGAAGGCTGATCTTCCAGGACGGGCCGTTTCTGGTCTGTGATTGAAAACCCGCATCCAGCCTCTGGATGCGGGTTTTTCTTTTGTGAAGTGTTTTCATGCTGCAAGACCTTGCCTCAGCTGGGCTCAAATCTCCCTCAAGCTCAGCATGAGGGAGAGGGCATGCATTTGAAGACAGTGCTGTTCACGAGCAAAGCCCATCATCACAGGGATTTTCTGGACAGGCAGCGGCCACATCGCTACAAGCGTTGCGTTCCGCCTCTTTGCTGCAACAAGGGGCTATTTCGCTTTGGTTTTAGACAAGTCAGAAGGCAATACACATGAGTGGCGTCAACGAAATCCGGTCGACATTTCTGAACTATTTCAAGAAGAACGGCCATGAGATCGTGGCGTCGAGCCCGCTTGTCCCGCGTAATGATCCGACGCTGATGTTCACCAATGCCGGTATGGTGCAGTTCAAGAATGTTTTCACCGGTCTGGAGCAACGGCCCTATAGCCGCGCCACGACATCGCAGAAATGCGTAAGGGCAGGCGGCAAGCACAATGACCTGGATAATGTCGGCTATACCGCCCGCCATCATACTTTTTTTGAAATGCTCGGAAATTTCTCCTTTGGCGATTATTTCAAGGAAGAGGCCATCAGCCTTGCCTGGAACCTGATCACCAAAGAATTCGGCCTTGACAGGAACAAGCTGCTGGTCACCGTCTATCACACGGATGATGCAGCCGCCGGGTTCTGGAAGAAGATTGCCGGCCTGTCCGATGACCGCATTATCCGTATCGCGACCAGTGACAACTTCTGGGCCATGGGTGACACCGGTCCGTGCGGCCCGTGCTCGGAAATTTTCTATGACCACGGTGAAGACATCTGGGGTGGTCCTCCCGGCAGCGCCGATGAGGATGGCGATCGCTTTATCGAGATCTGGAACCTCGTGTTCATGCAGTTCGAGCAGATCACCAAGGAACAGCGCATTGAATTGCCACGCCCGTCGATTGACACGGGCATGGGGCTGGAGCGTCTGGCTGCGGTGCTGCAGGGCGAGCATGACAATTACGATATCGACCTGTTCCGCGCGCTTATCCGCGCGTCGGAAGATGCAACCGGCGTCAAGGCGGAAGGTAAATTCCGGGCCAGCCACCGGGTGATTGCCGATCATCTGCGCTCATCGAGCTTCCTCATCGCCGACGGCGTGCTGCCGTCGAATGAAGGCCGGGGTTATGTGCTGCGCCGTATCATGCGCCGCGCCATGCGCCATGCGCAGTTGCTGGGTGCCAAGGAGCCGTTGATGTGGCGCCTGCTGCCGGCGCTCATCCGCGAAATGGGGCAGGCCTATCCGGAGCTGATCCGCGCTGAATCACTGATTTCCGAAACTCTGAAGCTCGAGGAAACCCGCTTCCGCAAGACGCTGGATCGCGGCCTTGGCCTGCTCAGCGACGCAACGGAAGGTCTTGGCGAGGGTGATCGTCTCGATGGCGAGACGGCTTTCAAACTCTATGACACGTTCGGTTTCCCGCTCGATCTGACGCAGGATGCGCTACGTCAGCGTGGCATCGCTGTTGACACCGACGCTTTTGCCGCCGCCATGGAACGACAGAAGGCGGAAGCGCGCGCCCATTGGTCCGGTTCCGGCGATGCGGCTACGGAAACCGTCTGGTTCTCGGTGCGTGACAAGGTCGGTTCCACCGAATTCCTGGGTTATGAGACCGAAAAGGCCGAAGGCGTCATCACTGCACTCGTGCGGGACGGTGCGCAGGTGGACAGCGCCGGCGAAGGCGAGAACATTGCCATTGTGGTCAACCAGACGCCGTTCTACGGTGAATCCGGCGGCCAGCAGGGTGATACTGGCGTCATTTCCGGTGACGGCTTCACAGTGGTCGTGACCGACACACAGAAGAAGAATGACGGCGTGTTCGTGCATCTTGGCAAGGTTCTCAAGGGCACCGTGAAGTTGGATGAGCCGGTTGAGCTGGTGGTCGATAGTGCGCGCCGGACGCGTATTCGCTCCAATCACTCGGCGACACACCTGCTGCATGAAGCGCTGCGCGAAACACTTGGTACGCACGTTGCCCAGAAAGGTTCACTCGTCGCACCGGACCGGTTGCGCTTCGATTTCTCGCATCCGAAGCCGATTTCGGACAAGGAACTGGCTGTGATTGAAGATCTGGCCAACGAGATCGTATTACAGAACGCACCGGTCAGCACCCGTCTGATGGCGGTTGACGACGCGATAGCTGAAGGCGCAATGGCGCTGTTCGGCGAGAAATATGGCGATGAAGTACGCGTTGTTTCCATGGGAACGGCGCTGCATGGTGAAAAAGCGGGCAAGAGCTATTCGACTGAACTGTGCGGTGGCACGCATGTTCGCGCAACCGGCGATATCGGCCTGATCCGGATTGTCTCGGAAAGTGCCGTGGCTGCCGGTGTCCGCCGTATGGAGGCATTGACCGGCGAAGCTGCACGCCGCTATCTCGAAGAGCAGGATGACCGGGTCAAAGCCATTGCCAGCGCGTTGAAATCCACGCCTGCCGATGCGTTGTCGCGTGTAACAACGTTGCTGGATGAGCGCCGCAAACTGGAGCGCGAACTCGTCGAAGCGCGCAAACAGTTGGCGCTTGGCGGTTCCAGCAATGGCGGCGCACAATCAGAGACTGTCAATGGCGTTGGCTTTATCGGCAAGGTTGTGACTGGCGTCAATCCGCGCGATCTGAAGCCTCTGGCCGATGATGCCAAGAAGACTGTCGGTTCGGGCGTCGTCACGTTCATCGGCGTCTCGGAAGACGGCAAGGCAAGTGCGGTTGTCGGCGTCACCGATGACCTCGTCGGCAAGTTCAGCGCTGTCGATCTCGTCAAGATCGCTTCCGCCGCGCTTGGCGGTGCTGGCGGTGGCGGGCGTCCCGATATGGCGCAGGCAGGCGGACCCGATGGTTCGAAGGCCGAAGCCGCTGTGACGGCGGTGCGCGACGCTTTGGCTGACTAGTTCAACGACCCGCTTTTCTAGTCGCGTGCAAGCGCGGCTGGTCGTGATCATCCTGACACGCGCAGGCCGGTGAGCCCGATGCCTCGAAGGCCGAAGCCGCTGTGGCAGCTGTGCGAGATGCTTTGGCTGACTAGTTCAACGAACCGCTTTTCCAGTCGCGTGCAAGCGCGGCTGGTCGTGAGCATCCTGACATGCGCAGCCAGGCGGACCCGATGGTTCGAAGGCCGAAGCCGCTGTGACGGTGGTGCGCGACGCTTTGGCTGATTAGTTCAACGGACCGCTTTTCCAGTCGCGTATAAGCGCGGCTGGCGACGACCATCCTGAAGGGCATACCGGTGGCTGTTAGCCGCAAGGCCGAAGCCGCAGTAGCCATCGCGAGCCACGCTTTTGCCGGCCCGTTCTGGCATTTGTTTCCAGTCCGTATGAGTTCCCGCAATCGTCCTGAAACTGCGCAGGCAGGCGCATTTGACGGCTCCAGAAGTGAAGCTGCGATAGCAGGCGTGCGCGAGGCATTGGCTTGCTATTTCCAGTAATATGGTTCCAGCCGCGTATCGGCGCAGCTGGAACATACCGGTGTGAGAATAGGCTCTCCACCGCGCCACCCCATTTCCTCATGTTCTTCTTGAGGTAATTTGTACACCTGCCCGTCATGTCTATCAATTAAACTATAGTAGAATTTAAAATATGCCGCGTTTCCGGTACTATTCTCCATGTCCCTGGCGCGTGCGTTTTGTTTGAAATTTTGAGCAGTGTTTTTGACTTATTATTTTTGAGAATTCTTGTGAAAGCTATACCGGCTCTTTTGTGTACTGCGATGGCACTTGCTTCCTGTCAGACGTCGACGGTGGTCAAAGATGTCCATATGCGGAGTGATACTGCCTACGGCCCCAGTGTCATGGCTTATTACGCTCTGTTCACGTCACTGAGCGTGCAGCCCTATTATTCGACAACGGTCGGATATGGATTCAAGACGCGCTATGTCGGGCCAGGCAAAAGCCTGATTTCCGAAGCGTGGAGCTACGGGAAACAGCTGCCATTCACCAAGGGATTGAGCACCCGGATACCTTGTTACTTCCAGCCGTGTGTGCCCACGCGTGAAGACACGGGCATGGTCTCGATGGACGAGGCGGACTTTGCTGCCGCTGCATCAAAGGGTTTTGAGTTCGAACTGGCAGGAAAGGCGGGGAAGATCGTTGGCAGCATTCCGGCCCACGCCTTCCGTAGGGTGCTCGACCTTAAATCGGGAATGAAATTGCCATCGGCGACGCCAAACTGTGCTGCGCTGGCAAAGCCGGGGAAACCGGCCAAAGAGGAAGAAAAGGCTGAAGACGATGAGTGAATTTCGCGGACGGCCTTGATTCAGGCAGTGGATAGATCGTCAAAGCAATCGAGGAGCACTGCGTTCGTTTGAGTTGCTATGACTTTGAAAGTTACTCTGTGTCCCTGATGCAGGAAACAGCATTGCGGGCAGTCGCCCTTTTTCACAGTAATCACCATTTCGTAGTGTCCCGGGCCACGAAATGGTTCGTATTCATGCGTACCTGGGCTGGTCGGTGTTATCCCTGGTTTAAACGCCCCAACTGGTTGGTCGTTGTAATAAAACCTGAGTTCATGGGGATCCGTCGTCGATGGATATTCGCTCATGACGAAAGGTAACGCATTGTCAATCTTGAGAAAAGCGAGAGATTCTGTGTGTTGCACGTCGTGATAATCACATCATGTGGCAATCCGTAAGGCTCTGCGTCGAGAACCGGTTTGGGTCCGGGGAGTTTGAGCCGCCGAGCACACCATTAAAAAGCAGTTGCAGAAATGAAATCGGGCCCCCGTCACCGAGGGCCCGATTGTTTCGTCCATCCCCGCCAGAAGCGGGTCTTTTCAAGGATGGCCGATCAGGCGGCCATGGCCTTGCGCAGGTTCTCGTCAATCTTGTCGAGGAAGCCAGTGGTGGACAGCCAAGGCTGATCCGGACCGATCAGCAGCGCCAGATCCTTGGTCATGAAACCGGATTCAACCGTATCAACGCAGACTTTTTCCAGCGTGTTGGCGAAGCGGTCCAGTTCCGCATTGCCGTCGAGCTTGGCGCGGTGGGCAAGGCCACGCGTCCAGGCGAAGATCGAAGCGATGGAGTTGGTGGAAGTTTCCTGCCCCTTCTGGTGCTGGCGGTAATGGCGTGTCACCGTACCGTGGGCAGCTTCCGCTTCCACCGTCTGACCATCTGGCGTCATCAGGACGGAAGTCATCAGGCCGAGTGAGCCAAAGCCCTGCGCCACGATATCGGACTGCACGTCACCATCATAGTTCTTGCAGGCCCAGACATAGCCGCCGGACCACTTCAGCGCCGATGCAACCATGTCGTCGATCAGACGATGCTCATAGGTGATCTTCTTCTCGGCAAACTTGTCCTTGAATTCGGCGTCGAATACTTCCTGGAAGATATCCTTGAAGCGGCCGTCATAGGCCTTGAGGATGGTGTTCTTGGTCGAGAGGTAGCAGGGAACGCCGCGATTATAGGCATAGTTGAGCGAGGCGCGGGCAAAGTCGCGGATGGAATCATCCAGATTGTACATGGCCATGGCAACGCCGGCACTTGGCGCATCATAGACGTCGTGTTCGATCGTCTTGCCGTCTTCGCCGACGAATTTGATCGACAGCTTGCCCTTGCCGGGGAACCGGAAATCGGTCGCGCGGTACTGATCGCCGAAAGCATGACGGCCGACGATGATTGGTTGCGTCCAGCCTGGAACCAGACGGGGAACGTTCTTGGCAATGATCGGTTCGCGGAAGATAACGCCGCCGAGAATGTTGCGGATGGTGCCGTTGGGCGACTTCCACATCTTCTTGAGGCCGAATTCCTCAACGCGCTGTTCGTCAGGCGTGATCGTGGCGCATTTGACGCCGACGCCATATTTGTTGATCGCATTGGCCGCATCAATGGTGACCTGATCGTCGGTCGCATCGCGGTGCTCGATGCCCAGATCGTAATATTTCAGGTCGATGTCGAGATAGGGATGGATCAGCTTCTCTTTGATGTACTGCCAGATGATGCGGGTCATCTCGTCGCCATCGAGCTCGACAACCGGGTTTGCAACCTTGATCTTAGCCATGAATAGTCAGCCTCTTTTTTGCTGGTCTGGGAATGCCAGCATCGGTTTTCGTTGAGGGTTCGCGCCCCTATAGCACTCGCAAACCAGAACGCAAAGACAGGCTTTAACGGTTTGATGGCAATCCATGCGGAATAATGGGCATGAGGGCGAACCATGCACCGTAACCCTGCGAAATACCGGCTTTGCAGCACTCAGGATTGCTCATCAAAAATTCGCGAGCTAAGAGGACGCCAGATACTCTAGGGAACACAGATGGCAGGTACAGACAGACAGCGCACTCTCATCGCCGAAGGGCCGGCGATCATATTGGTCGAACCGCAATTGCCGGAGAATATCGGCATGGTGGCGCGGGCCATGGCCAATTTCGGTCTGGCAGAGCTGCGCCTCGTCAAACCACGCGAAGAATTTCCCAACGATAAGGCGCGCTCCGCTGCAAGCCGTGCTGATCACATCATCGATGGGGCAAAGGTCTATGATGATCTGCCGTCGGCTATTGAGGATCTGCATTTCGTCTACGCGACGACCGCACGTGAGCGCGACGCCTTCAAACAGGTGCGGGGACCTGTCGAAGCAGGGCAGACACTGCGCCAGCGTTTCAACCGGGGCGAGAAAACAGGCATTCTTTTCGGCCGCGAGCGTTTCGGCCTCAATAATGACGAAGTCAGCCTCGCCGATGAGCTGGTAACATTTCCGGTCAATCCGGCATTTTCGTCGCTGAATATCGCACAGGCGGTTTTGCTCATGTCCTATGAGTGGATGAAGTCAGGGTTGGAGAAGGAAACGGACACGGCCTTCCGGGGGCCCGAGCTTGAGCCCGCGCCGAAGGAGCAGCTGCAGGGCTTTTTCAACCATCTGGAAGATGCGTTGCAGGCACGGGGCTATTTCCGTCCGATGGCCCGCAAGGAGATCATGGTCAACAATCTGCGCGGTGTGCTGACCCGAGCCGGATTTTCCGACTCGGAGCTAAAGCTCTTGCGCGGCGTTGTTGTCTCGCTGGATTATTTCAGCCCCAAGACACCGCGCGGTTCGGGGGCGCCAGAAGGGCGCAAGCGGGAAAAACCAGCGGCCAAGAAACCAGCGGCCAAGCCAACGAAACACGAGGATAAATCGGGCGATGAGTGACATAACAGACCGGCCGATCATTGCGTTTGACAGCGGCATTGGCGGTTTGACTGTTTTGCGCGAGGCGCGGGTGCTCATCCCGGACCGACGCTTTGTCTACATCGCCGACGATGCCGGTTTCCCCTATGGCGATTGGGAAGAGGAACCGTTGCGCGCGCGCATTCTCGGCCTGTTCGAGGGTTTTATTGCCAAATACGATCCGGAGATCGCCATCATTCCCTGCAACACAGCGTCGACGCTGGTGCTGGACGATCTGCGTCAGGCCTTTCCGTCCGTACCTTTTGTCGGCACTGTTCCGGCCATCAAACCCGCAGCCGAGCGTACCTCGTCGGGCCTTATCACGGTGCTGGCAACGCCTGGCACGGTCAAGCGCGCCTATACGCGCGATCTTATTCAATCTTTTGCCACGAAATGCCATGTACGGCTCGTTGGCAGCCAGAATCTGGCGCGCATGGCCGAAGCGCATATACGCGGTGATCATCTCGATGATGCGGCGATAGAGGCGGAAATCGCGCCATGTTTTGTCGAAATGGATGGTAAACGCACTGATATCGTCGTTTTGGCCTGCACGCATTACCCGTTTTTGGCCAATGTGTTCCGGCGTCTTGCCCCATGGCCCGTCGATTGGCTCGATCCGGCCGAAGCGATCGCCCGCCGTGCCTTGTCGCTGCTCAAGCCGAACGGTACCGGCACCGAGCCGGAGCATGGCGACGATATCGCGGTGTTCACATCAGGTAACCCCGACTTTTCCACCCGGCGGCTGATGCAGGGCTTTGGGCTTGCCACGGCCTGATCATGGCAGCGGGCGGTGGGACTGAAATCCCACCGCCGTTGGTTTTAAACCAATGCCGCTTCTTCCGTTTTCACGGATTGGCCAAGCTCCTTGCGGATGACAGGAGCAACTTCCGTCCCGTACAGCTCGATAGCCCTCAGCGTGTTCTTGTGCGGCAGGCTGCCGAGATCGATCTGCAACATGAAGCGATCGTGCTTGAAGTAGGTGTGTTGCAGCATGATCTTGTCGATGACTTCCTGTGGCGAGCCGACCAGAAGTGCGCCACGTGGGGTGCGCCCCGCCTCAAACTGTGCCCGGTTGCTCGGCGGCCAGCCGCGTTCGCGGCCGATCTTGTTCATCACCACCTCATAGGATGGCCAGTAGCCATCTGCTGCGGCCTGTGATGTCTCCGCGACATAGCCGTGCGAATTGATGCTGACTTTAAGCGTCTCCGGTGCATGACCGGCCTTTGCTCCCGCTTCACGGTAGAGATCGACCAGAGGCGCAAAGCGATGCGGTTCGCCGCCGATAATGGCAACGGCAAGCGGCAGGCCGAGCGTTCCGGCGCGGATGACCGAGGCGGGGGTGCCGCCGACGGCAATCCATACAGGCAGCGGATTCTGCAACGGACGTGGATAGACGCCAAGATTGTTGATCGGCGCCCGAAGGTTGCCTTTCCACGTCACGCGTTCGCTGGCTCGCAGTTTCAATAGCAGGTCGAGCTTTTCGGTGAACAGCTCATCGTAGTCGTTAAGGTCATAGCCGAACAGGGGAAATGACTCGATGAACGAGCCGCGACCCGCCATGATTTCCGCACGGCCCGACGAGATGAGGTCGAGCGTCGCGTATTCCTGGAACACGCGAACCGGATCCTCCGAGCTCAAAACGGTGACGGCGCTGGTCAACCGGATATTCTTGGTGCGTGCGGCGCCTGCGGCCAGAACCACGGCCGGAGTGGAAATGACGAAATCCGGGCGGTGATGCTCGCCGATGCCGAACACATCGAGACCGACCTGATCAGCCAGCTCCATTTCTTCCAGGAGGTTCTGCATGCGCTGGTGTGCGTCGATGGCAACACCGCTCTTCGGGTCAGGGCTCATGCCTGCAAATGTATAGATGCCGAGTTCCATGATCTTCACCTTCGTATCTTGTGTTGCTGCATAGGTAGGCACAGCTCCATTGCTTGTGAAGAACGCACATTCCGGTTGCCGAGGCACCAAAAGGAAACCGCCCCTGATGGGGCGGCCTGCTTATATCAGGTGCGTGATTCGTGGTTCGACAAGCTCACCATGAGGGCGAGGGATGGCTGCATGCTAATCGTCAGCGTTGCAGAACAAGCCAATCACCTGCGTTCAGAATATAACTCCCTGCAATCCTCACTCTCCCTCATGGTGAGCTTGTCGAACCACGCACGATGGTCATGCAATCAGATATCAGTATCCAACGGTGAAGCGCTGCTGGATGTGTTTGCCTGCCTCTGCTTCATCGACAATGGCGACAGCAAGGTCAGCCGCGCTGATAGTGCTGTGGCCCTCGGCATTGAACACGGGATTGTCCTTGCCGAGCCGATAGGTGCCGGTACGCGGGCCGGGCACAAGGGCGAATGGTGGAGAGATAAAGCTCCAGTCCAAACCATTTTCGGTCTTCAGGTCGTTCAGGGCCTGACGGGCGCCCAGGGCGCCTTCGCGATATTCGGCCGGAAAATCAGGGCCATCGACGAATTGCTTGCCTTCCTGATTCAACAGGCTTCCCGCACCGCCGACAACGATCAGGCGCTTCAGACCCGCCTTCTTCGTGGCTTCGCTGATTGCCTTGCTGGCTTTGACATGAACGGCCTGAATGTCAGGAACACCCCAGCCTGGATTATATGCCGAAAGCACGACGTCGTGACCCTTCAACTTTTCAGCGAGATCCGCGACATCGAGCACATCAGCTTTGACGGCTTTGATACCATCAAGCTTTTCAACCTTGTCGACGTTGCGAACCAGCGCCGTGACGGAATGACCGCGCGAAACGGCTTCTTTCAACAATTCTGTACCGACAAAACCTGTGGCGCCGATCAGTGCAATTTTCATTTTGGTCTCCTGAATGCTTGGGTACGGTTTGTTTTCTGGTTACTATTGATAACCATCTATGCTACAGGACGACGCTTGTGAAGAACGCACTTTTTCCGTTTCAGGGAACACCGGGGTAACCACCCCGGAAGCGATGAGGATTTTGGAAGATGAGCATACATTCGAAACCTGATGGCGATGTGCCCCTGCTTTCAACATCGGCTGCGATGACGACAGATGGTGCCGGCAGTTGTCCGATGCGGGAAGTGCTCGACATTGTGGGCGACAGCTGGAGCCTTCTGGTGATTATTAATCTTCAGGGTGGTCCTCGCCGCTTCAATGTGTTGCGCCGGATGGTGGAGGGGATTTCGCAGCGCATGCTGACGGTCACGTTGCGCTCGCTTGAGCGTGATGGTCTGGTGTCGCGTACAGTCAAGCCGACGTCGCCGCCGGAGGTTACCTATGCGCTGACCCCGATCGGTCATTCGATTGCGGTTCCTATCGGTTCCTTGGGGGACTGGGCGGTCAAGAACCGCGATCATTTGCGTGAAGCCCGCAAGGTTTTTGATGAGGCGCAGCAGGGATAGGAATTTCACGGTTAAGTATGCAACGTCTGCCGCACAGTGCTTTTGCAGGTTGTTGTCTCGGAACTCTCCTGTATTACGGGCGTTTTCCCTGTATGAAACCAACAGGGAGAAAGACAATGCCTGCAAAATCCCAGGCGCAGCAGAAGGCTGCTGGCGCTGCTTTGTCCGCCAAGCGCGGCGAGACCAAAAAAAGCGAACTCAAGGGCGCATCCAAAAGCATGTATGACTCGATGAATGAGACGCAGCTTGAAGAGTTTGCGGAGACAGACCGCAAAGGTCTGCCAAACAAGGTCAAATCCAAGAAATAAGATTGAGGTGCGCACTGCCATTACTGGCAGATGCGCGCCTTGCATGCCTTGCCGTGACAGCCGAGATCAAGATGCAGATTGCCCTGATGTGCTGCGTCGCCTTCCGGTCCGATGACAGTCATGAACTGCTCGCAGCTGCTCTTGTGGATCGAACGCCAGAATTCCTGTTCTTCCGGCGTGCCCTTCCAGCCCGACCCAAGTTCCGTGGTTTTGCCGTTGGTGAACTTGAATGACATGATATCCAATGCGTTGGCGAAGGCATGTTCCGATACGCGTCCCTTATTGCCATTGTTGACCTTGCGGCACTGATAGTCGGAACCCGTTGAAATGCTTTCGATCCCGGCGCCAAAAGACTTCTGCGCTGCTTTCTGCACGTCGCCAATCCATCCGGCAAGAGTTCCGGCCATTGTGCAGTTGGTGATGATGGGGGCTGCAAATTTTACCGGATTCTCCTTGCCGATTGCGGTGATCTTGAGCGGTGAGCGTTCGCCGCATGTGCCCTCGGAAAGCGGAGGAATGATTTCACCTTGAACGTCGCCGTTCATCAGCGCCGGACAGGCATTCTGGTACACCCGGTCGGGGGAGGTGGTGGGGTCGGGTTTTTCTGCCGTGTCTTCATCATCGGGTTTTGAACTGTCTTCGGCGCCTGCCTTCTGGCCCGCTGGAAGATTCGGACCAAGTTGCTCGCCGGTTTTCACATCGGGTTTTTCCGCGGGTTTGACATCCTTGGTGTCAGGTACAGGCTTTTGTTCAGGAACCGGGGTCATTTCCGGATCGGCTTTCTGAATGTCTTCGGCTGGCTTTTCGTCGGGCTTGGGGGCCTCAGGTGAGGGTTCGCTGCCGGGTTTGGCTTGCGGTATCGGTGGCACAAGGGGCAACACAGTTCGGCTGACCGAATGGTAATGCCGCCGCTGGCGTGCATCGGCAATGTCAGCTGTACCGAGCAAAGCCGTTGTTGTAAAACATGCCGTGAGGGATAAAAGAATGATCGTCGAGCAGCGCGACTGCTGTAAGGATAGGGTCATTTCCGGCTCTACTCCTGTTAAGCGTATAGCCTAACGCCTGACAGACAGTATCGGTTTCAAACTTTATAACCCCTTGAAATGCTCTGTCTCGCTTGACATCACGAAACCTTCACACTAGAAGCCACCCCAGCGCAGGGCTCAACGGCTCTGCGTTTCATTTGACGTGTCCCGTGAGTGATTTCGCAAAGCGTGCGTGAATCATTCTGTCAGTCTTCAAAAACAGAAGGCAGAGGAGGGCGCGTTTCCTTGAATCGAGGCGCAAGCTTCGATTTGTGTTTGTTTGAAAGGAAATGCGATGAGCAAGCGCGAATCGTCCAAGTATAAAATTGACCGCCGTATGGGCGAAAACATCTGGGGTCGTCCGAAGTCCCCGGTAAATCGTCGTGAATATGGTCCTGGCCAGCACGGTCAGCGCCGCAAGAGCAAGCTTTCCGATTTCGGCGTACAGCTGCGCGCCAAGCAGAAGCTCAAGGGCTTCTACGGCGACATCTCGGAAAAGCAGTTCCGCAAGACCTACGAAGAAGCTTCCCGTCGTAAGGGCGATACCGGCGAACAGCTGATCGGCCTGCTCGAGTCGCGTCTGGATGCAGTGGTGTACCGCGCCAAGTTCGTTCCGACGATCTTTGCAGCGCGCCAGTTCGTCAACCATGGTCACGTCAACGTCAACGGCCGTCGCGTCAACATTCAGTCCTACATCTGCAAGGCAGGTGACGTGATTGAAGTGCGCGAAAAGTCGAAGCAGCTCGTTATCGTTCTGGAAGCCGTTCAGCTCGCTGAGCGTGATGTTCCTGAATATCTCGAAGTTGATCACAACAAGATGGTTGCCAAGTACACACGCGTTCCGGCCTTCTCCGATGTGCCATACGCTGTACAGATGGAACCAAACCTGGTTGTCGAATTCTATTCGCGTTAACGCATAACCCCAAAAATCTCCTCGGATTTTTGGAAAGGATTATGCGTCACTCAAATTGGTGCTGCGTCCTTTATGCGTCCAATAGGACGCATGGCGCAGCACGCAGTTCTGAGTTTATGGAAAGCCGCCCAGAGAAATCAGGGCGGCTTTTTTTGTTTGATACCTTGCCGGAGCGCGCATGACCGACCTTCAGGATGTTGTCGACAGTGTCTATCAGGATCTTGCCAGCCGGATCGGCGAGGGCAAGCTGGCGGATTATATTCCGGAGCTTGCCACGGTCGATCCGAAACAGTTCGGGCTGGCCTTGTGCACCGTCGATGGCCAGGTGCACACAGCAGGTGATGCGGACACGTCCTTTTCCATCCAGAGTATTTCCAAGGTTTTTACGCTGACACTGGCGCTTGGCAAGATCGGCGACGGGCTGTGGAAGCGTGTGGGCCGCGAGCCCTCGGGCAATGCCTTCAATTCCATTGTCCAGCTGGAGCAGGAGAAGGGCAAACCGCGCAATCCCTTCATTAATGCCGGTGCTATTGCCGTGGCCGATGTCGTTCTGGCAGGGCATCTGCCGAAAGAGGCAATCGGCGAAATTGTTCAGTTCATCCGGCATCTGGCCGATGACGAGACTATCGCCATTGATCACAACGTGGCGCGATCCGAGACCAATACGGGCTATCGTAATGTCGCGTTGGCCAATTTCATGCGCTCCTTCGGCAATCTCAATCATCCGGCCGAGCACGTGCTTGGCGTCTATTTCCATCATTGCGCAATTGCCATGTCCTGTCGGCAGCTGGCCCATGCGGGGCTGTATCTGGCCTCTGCAGGTCGTAATCCGCTGAGCGGTGGTAGTGTCGTGTCATCGGGCCGGGCACGCCGCATTAATGCGCTGATGCTGATGTGCGGGCACTATGACGGCTCGGGCGATTTCGCCTATCGGGTCGGTCTGCCCGGCAAAAGCGGTGTGGGCGGCGGGATTCTTGCCATAGCGCCGGGCAAGGCATCGATTGCCGCCTGGTCGCCGGGACTGAACGAGAACGGCAATTCGCTGCTCGGTTCAGCCGCGCTGGAGCTTCTGGCACAAAGGACCGGCTGGTCGGTGTTCGGGCAGTAGGTTGGTTTACCCCCTCTGCCCTGTCGGGCTGCCGGGGCGAGCCACGGGTCTCGCCCGCCTTCGGCCCCCCGCAAGGGGGGAGATCAGCCTTCATGACTGCCTTCGCACAATTTGCAATGTTGAAAATAGCGCGAAATCTCTGATGTCGATGTGATCTCCCCCCTTGTGGGGAGATGGGCGACAGCCCAGAGGGGGGTGACTCAAGTTTGCAATCATCCCTTGCCTTCGCTTTCAAGCCAAGGCAATGAAGGCGCCAGAGGTGTTACAATGACCATTCATGATCAGGAATTGGCTGATGCTGCCGGTTGCCACCCGATGTTTCTCGGAGTGCCGTCCAATGTCGAATTCAACAAGCTGCGTAAGCGGCTCCTGCGCAATGCGAGGCAGGCGCTTGATGACTTTGGTATGGTGAAGCCGGGTGAACGCTGGCTGATCGGGCTTTCCGGCGGCAAGGATTCCTATGGGCTCCTCGCATTGCTGCTTGATCTGAAATGGCGCGGCATGCTGCCGGTGGAACTGCTTGCCTGCAATCTCGATCAGGGGCAGCCGAATTTCCCCAAGCATATCCTGCCTGAATTCCTTGAGAAGAACGGTATTGAACACCGTATCGAGTACAAGGATACCTATTCGATCGTTACCGACAAGGTGCAGGAGAACCAGACCTATTGCTCGCTCTGCTCGCGTCTGCGGCGCGGTCATCTCTACCGGGTTGCCCGGGAAGAGGGCTGTTCCGCGCTGGTGCTCGGCCATCACCGCGAGGACATTCTCGAAACCTTCTTCATGAACCTCTTCCACGGCGGCAGGCTGGCGGCGATGCCGCCGAAACTGCTCAATGACGAGGGCGATGTCATGGTGTTGCGGCCGCTGAGCTACTGCGCCGAAGACGATCTGGAAAAATTTTCTGGCGCCATGCAGTTTCCGATCATCCCCTGCGATCTCTGCGGCAGTCAGGACGGGCTGCAGCGCAACATGATGAAGGCGATGCTGACCGACATCGAAAAGCGCATGCCGGGCCGCAAGGAAATCATGATCCGCGCGCTTGCCAATACGCGCCCGAGCCATCTTCTCGACCGCAACATTTTCGATTTTGCCGGTCTTGCCACAAGCGGAGCCGAACCCAGTGCAGTTTAATGACAATGATATCGATTGGTTGAGTGATCTGCTTGCCGCCGTTGCGGTTCAGGAAATCATGCCGCGCTTTCGCCAGCTGGGCACGGATGATGTCAAACAGAAGACGTCTGCGCTGGATCTGGTGACGGAAGCCGACACGAGCGCTGAACGGGTGATCACAGAACGTCTGCGCGAGCGCTATCCCGATGCCTTTGTGCTCGGTGAAGAAGCCTGCGAACTGGATACATCCCTGCTTGGCAAGTTGAAAGACGCACCGCTGGCCTTCGTCATCGATCCTGTCGACGGCACCTATAATTTTGCCACCGGCGTGCCGCTGTTCGGTGTGATGCTGGCCGTTGTGGTCAATGGCGAGACGGTGGCCGGGATCATCCACGATCCCGTCGGCAAGGACTGGATCATTGGTGTCAAAGGGGCAGGGAGCCACATCCGCTCGGCCTTTGGTATCAGGCAGAAAGTATCTGTTTCGCCGCCGACGGCGGTCAATGAGATGCTGGGTGCGATTTCATGGCAGTTTCTCAGCGATCCCCTGCGGTCGACACTGGCGCGCAACCATGCCAAGTGCAACGCATCGTTCGGTTTCCGCTGTGCGGCGCATGAATACCGCCTGATTGCCTCGGGAAATGCGCATTTCGCCCTCTTCAACAAGCTGATGCCGTGGGATCATCTTGCCGGTGTGCTCATCCATCAGGAAGCGGGCGGCTATGCAGCCCGCTTCGATGGTTCTGCCTATCTTCCCAGACATCTGGACGGCGGCCTGCTGATTGCGCCCGATAAGGCCAACTGGCAGGATTTGCGCCAGACTCTTTGGTCCGAATAACTCGCTGGTTTAGACTCGCGGATTATGGGGATGGAAAAGTTTGCCCTTTTCGGCAATCAGCACGAACATCAGGCCGATCACCGAAACCACGAAGAAGCCCATGACGAGCGGCAAGGTCGTCCCATCATAGGACTGGCCGATGATGGCGCCGATCGCGCCGCCGCCTGCCGTGCCCATGAACCCAAGCACTGACGATGCCGTCCCGGCCACGTGGCCCAGCGGCTCCATGGCAAGCGCATTGAAGTTCGATCCGATCCAGCCGAACTGAAACATCGCCATAGCGAAGAGCAGCAGGTAAAGCGGGAACGGCGTTGGGTGCGGACCGAATATGGTCAGGAGCAACCAGACCGTATTGATCGTCAAAAAGCCCATGAGTGCGCCGTGCGACAGACGGCGCATGCCGAACCTGCCGACAAAGCGCGAGTTCACGAAGGATGAGAACGCCATCATGATGGCGATCGCTGAGAACGCCACCGGGAACCAGATGCCGAGATCATAGATGCCGATATAAATCTGCTGGGCCGAATTGATGAAGCCGAAGAGGGATCCGAACAGGAATGCACTCGCCAGCGTATAGCAAAGTGCAACGCGGTTCGTCAGCACGATCTTGAAGCCCTGGGCAACCGATGCCAGCGTAAACGGACGCCGGTCGGCCGGATCAAAGGTTTCGGGCAGGCGGAAATACATCCAGATGGTCACACCGGCTGCCACGACGGCCATGAACATGAAGATCAGGTGCCAGTCGCCGAACAGCATGACAGCCTGGCCAGTGCCCGGCGCGATAACCGGTACGATCATGAACACCATCATGATCAGCGACATGACTTCCGCCATCTGCCGCCCGCCATAAACGTCACGAACGATGGAAATCGTGATAACGCGCGTTGCCGCCGAACCAATGCCCTGGATGAGGCGGAAAAAGAGGAGGGAAGCAAAGCTTGGCACGAAGGCCGCGCTGGCTGCGGCTATGACGTAGACAACCAGGCCGAACAGCAGCGGCTTGCGACGACCGAAGCGGTCGGACAGCGGACCATAGAACAATTGCGATACCGAGAAACCCAGCAGATAGGCTGATATCACATATTGCCGGTGGTTTTCATTGGTCACACCAAGGCTCGCGCCGATCTGCTGCAAACCGGGCAGCATGATATCGATGGCAAGCGCGTTGATCGCCATGAGCATGGCCATCATTCCGATGAACTCGACTTTGCCCATGCCCATCAGGCGCGGCGCTGTCGCTTGTGTGGTGGTATCCATTATGAGACCTGCAAAACAAAGACAAAGGCGCTGGAACAGCCAGCGCCTTGAGAATGAGATTCCGGATTTCCCCGGAACCGATTGAAACTATTGCGTAGTCAGGCCGCTTTTGTAGCGACGCCCTTTTCGCTGAGCAGGGTTTGTAATTCGCCTGCCTGGAACATTTCGCGGATGATGTCGCAACCGCCGACGAATTCGCCCTTCACGTAAAGCTGCGGGATGGTCGGCCAATTGGAATAATCCTTGATACCCTGACGCAGTTCATTCGAGGTCAGAATATTCACGCCTTTGTAATCGACGCCGATGTAGTCAAGAATTTGGACGACCTGGCCCGAAAAGCCGCACTGCGGAAAGCCCGGCGTTCCCTTCATGAAAAGGACGACGTCGTTGCTCTTGACCTCATTGTCGATAAATTCATTGATACCGCTCATTTCGGCAACCTTTCATACCAAATGACAACGAATCGTCATCAATGGTCCAAATTGATCTCTTCTAAACAAATAGCGCTTCAATTCTGGCAAAACAAGGCTGGTTATCGTGTCATCTCGTATCATCATTGTGATCAGTCTCGCCGCTGTGGCAATTTTGGCAGGAATTTTCTGGTTTATGCGTCCTGCACCACCGCCCAAACCTGCGCCTAACCCGCCGATCAATATTTCTGACGGCGACCTGCCTGACATTTGCCGGAAGATGACGTTCGAAGGTGTCGATACCATTGTCTGTGAGGTCGATCTGCGAACCCACCGGATCGATCTGGCGCGCGCAGGCACCGATGGAGACCCCTACGGGTCGCTGAAGGCGTTCGTGATGTCGCGTCTGCAAGAGACGCGGCCGATCCTTGCCATGAATGCCGGCATGTATGAAGAAGACCTTTCTGCTGTCGGTCTTTACGTGGAGAACGGCAAAACAATCTCGGAATTGCAGGTCGGTGACGGCGAAGGCAATTTCTTCCTGAAGCCGAACGGCGTTTTCTTTGTCGAGAAGAATGGAACGCCGGGTGTTCTGGAGACGGCTGCTTTCGCTGCGGCCGCGCCTGATGTCCGCATTGCAACGCAATCAGGACCAATGCTGGTGATCAATGGACAGGTTCACCCGCGCTTTGAGCCGAATGGTACATCACGCCTGATCCGCAATGGCGTCGGTGTCCGTGATGCCAACACGGTCGTGCTGGCGATAACGATAGAGCCTGTGAGTCTGGGAAGCTTTGCCCGGCTGTTCAAGGACGGGCTTGGTTGCGCCAATGCGCTGTTTCTGGATGGTACGATCTCCGCACTTGCCAATGACCGGAAGACGCTCATCGGTGGTACGGATCCCGTTGGTCCGATTATCGCCGTGTTCGGAAAGAAGTGACTATTCCGGAGCACTGGTCTGAAGGGCGAGGGCGTGCAACACCCCGCCCATATTGCCCTTCAGCGCATCATAGACCATCTGGTGCTGCTGAACGCGCGACTTGCCGCGAAAACTCTCGGCGACGACTTCCGCTGCATAATGATCACCATCGCCTGCCAGATCGCGAATGGTCACTTGTGCATCAGGGATGGCGTCCTTGATCATTTTCTCGATGTCGTGCGCGTCCATAGCCATGTTCTGTCTCCCAAACTTTCGCCGGTCCTTTAAGAGGACAGGATCATGCAGCCTGTGTTTCTTCGCCGTCCCGACCGTTCATATAGTCAGGGAACCACGATTCGTGTGCTTTTGTCAGGTCTGCAACTGATATGGAGGCGAGACGCTCGATCGTCAATGTGCTGCCGCCAACCGTTCCAAGCTTGCGGAACGGAACGCCCGAGCCTTCTGCGTTAAGTGCGATGAAGTTGGCCATGTCAGGGGCCACTGCGACGAGGTAGCGCGCCTGATCTTCACCAAAAAGCACGGCGTGAGCCGGACCTTCGCCAACGTTGACATTTGCGCCCTTGCCGGAGGCCATGCACATTTCGGCAAGTGCAATGCCAAGGCCGCCGTCGGACAGGTCATGGCAGGCAGTGATCTGGCCATTGCGGATGGCGGAGCGGACAAAATTGCCATTGCGCTTCTCGATGTTGAGGTCAACCGGTGGTGGTGGACCATCGGCACGGCCATGCAGGTCACGCAGGTAGACCGATTGGCCGAGATGGGTGCCGTCACCGCCGATCAGAATCAGTACGTCGCCTTCATGCATGCCGCCGATCTTGGCCGTCTTGGACCAATCCGGGATGAGGCCGACGCCGGCAATGGTTGGTGTCGGCAGGATCGCCTGACCGTTTGTCTCGTTGTAGAGCGACACGTTGCCGGAAACGATGGGGAAGGCGAGTGCACGGCAGGCATCACCGATACCGCCAATGGCCTTCACCAGCTGTCCCATGATCTCTGGACGCTCCGGATTGCCGAAATTGAGATTGTCGGTGGCTGCAAGCGGCTCTGCGCCCACAGCCGTCAGGTTGCGCCAGCATTCAGCCACAGCCTGCTTGCCGCCCTCATAGGGATCGGCTTCACAGTAACGCGGGGTAACGTCCGACGAGAAAGCAAGCGCCTTGCTGCGGTGACCTTCAACACGCACGACACCGGCGTCACCGCCGGGCACCTGCAATGAATTGCCTTGAATCAGTGTGTCATATTGTTCGTAAACCCAACGACGCGACGACAGATCAGGCGAACCGATCAACTTCAGCAGCGCCACACCGTAATCGTCCACATCGGGAACGCTGGCAGCAGGCAGCGGGGCGTGCTTGCCGGGTTCCATCCATGGACGGTCATATTCAGGTGCCTGATCACCGAGATCCTTGATCGGCAAATTGGCGACTTCCTCGCCCTGATGGATAACCCGGAAACGCAGATCGTCAGTCGTGTAACCGACGATGGCGAAATCCAGACCCCATTTCTTGAAGATCGCCTGAGCTTCCGCTTCCTTTTCCGGACGCAGAACCATGAGCATGCGCTCCTGGCTTTCCGACAGCATCATTTCATAGGCGGTCATGCGCTCTTCGCGCACAGGTACGTCATCAAGATTCAGCCGAATACCGAGATTGCCCTTGGCGCCCATTTCCACAGCCGAGCAGGTGAGACCCGCGGCGCCCATGTCCTGAATAGCGATGACGGCACCCGACGCCATCAGTTCCAACGAGGCTTCGAGCAGGCATTTCTCCGTGAAGGGATCGCCAACCTGAACGGTCGGGCGCTTCTCTTCGATCGATTCATCGAATTCCGCCGATGCCATCGTGGCACCGCCTACGCCATCACGGCCGGTCTTGGCGCCGAGATAAACAACGGGAAGGCCAACGCCCTTGGCTTCGGACAGGAAAATCGCATCGGTCTTGGCAAGGCCAGCGGCAAAGGCATTGACGAGAATGTTGCCGTTATAGCGGGCATCGAAATTGACTTCGCCACCAACAGTGGGGACACCAAAAGAGTTGCCATAGCCGCCGACGCCTTCGACTACGCCTGAAACGAGGTGGCGTGTCTTGGGGTGAGACGGTGCGCCAAAGCGCAGCGCGTTCATGGCTGCAATCGGCCGTGCGCCCATGGTGAATACATCGCGCAGAATACCGCCAACACCTGTTGCTGCACCCTGATAGGGTTCGATATAGGACGGATGGTTGTGGCTCTCCATCTTGAAGACAACGCAGTCGCCATCACCGATATCGACAACACCGGCATTTTCACCCGGACCCTGAATGACCTGAGGGCCGGTTGTCGGCAGCGTCCGCAGCCATTTCTTCGAGGATTTGTAGGAGCAATGCTCGTTCCACATGGCGGAGAAGATGCCAAGCTCGGTAAAGCTGGGCTCACGTCCAATCAGGTCGAGAATGCGTTGATATTCGTCCGGCTTAAGCCCGTGCGAAGCAACGAGTTCCGGTGTGATCTGGATTGTGTTGGAGAGAGCCATAGGTAATACCAATTCCATTGCGCTTTTCTTGGGTTCTCTTAGAGCAATTTGCGCGGGGAATACACCGTCAAACGCGGAAAAAATGTCGCTTGCCGCGTTTCTTCAACAGGCGGTGTTGGATGAGGAAACGTCAGAGGCTTTGTGAGGGCAGCATGAGCATGGTTTGTGGTTCGACAAGCTCACCATGAGGGAGAGCGAGGATTGCAGGGTGTCCAGTTCTGCAATCTTCGCGATTAGCCTTGCAGCCACCCAACTCCCTCATGGTGAGCTTGTCGAACCACAAACCATGCTCATGCAATGGCTTTTAGGAATAGCTGTCATAACTCGCATTGCCGGTTTCCATCAGCCGGCGCAGGATGGACAGACCATTGGCCACCTCCTGCTTCGTTCCGGGTACCGAATAGCCGAAACGCACGCGGTGGAAAGTTTTTTCCGTGCGGCCCGGCTTGAACTCGTCCTCGTCATCGATGAGGACGCCCTCATTGAGCGCGGCACTCTTGAAGGTCGCGGACAGCCATGGTTCAGGCAGCTTCACCCAAATGAAGGGTGAATAGGGATGCGAGTTGACGTCAAAACTGGCGAAAATCGATCGCGCCAGGGATTCCCGCTCGGAGGTTTCTTCCCGCACCTTGACGCGGATGGCGTCGGCTTCGCCGGAATTGACCAGTTGCGCACCGAGTTCCGCCATGATGAACGGCATGCCGCCGGTGACCATCTTGTGGGCAGTCAGCACGCGCGATGCCAGATGTGGCGGGCAGGCGACCCAGCCGCCGCGAACACCTGCCGCAACAGATTTTGACAGGCCGCCGATGTGGAAGGTGCGTTCCGGAGCCAGTTCGGCCAGCTTGACGTGGTCCAAATTGAGAAGCGAGCCATAAATCTCGTCTTCGATGATCCAGACATTGTAGCGCCGGGCAATCTCGACAATGGCACGGCGATACTCCTCGGACATGGTCGTCGCAGTCGGATTCTGCAGCGATGGCATGAGGAACACCAGTTTCGGGTGTTGCTGCGCACAAAGCCGTTCAAAATCGTCGGGTGTGGCGCTGCCGTCCTCCGTGTTCATGATGATGCTGCGCCGTCCCATCAGATTGACGCTGCGTGCTGCTGAGCAATAGGTCAGGTCTTCGAACGCTATACGGTCGCCGGGGACAGTGACTGCTGCGATGATGGCAAGAATGGCAGAGTGCGCGCCAAGTGTCGGGACAATAGAGGATATGTCAGGGCGCCATTCCTGTGAACCGAGCCAGCGGCTGCCCGCCAATTGCCATGAAGGGGGCAGGGTGCGGGAATAGCTGGCAATTTCGGCGGGATAATTCCTGGTGATGCCGTTCAGAAAACGGTCCATCACAACCGCTTGTCCGACATCAATGGCGGCCGTGCTGTCCAGCCGGATATTCCCCGGCGGTATGATCGTGCTGCGCGTGCCGCCGAACGGTTCCGAGTGCGTGGCCGTGGGAAGCTGGATCAGCTTCGTTTCCTTGTGATCAATTACATAGGTACCCCGGCCGACTTCGCCGCTGACCAGACCGCGTTCGCGGATAAGATTGTACGCTCTGCCGACCGTACCTATTGTTACCCCGATATCGAATGCCAGATTGCGCTGAGGAGGCAATTTCGTGCCCGGCGCGAGCACACCATCCGCAATATCCGATTCAATCCGCTCTGCAAGCTGCAGATAAAGCGGACCCTTGCCGTGTTTCAGTTCTGGAAGCCAATTTGTCATGGTGACAATTATGTATATTGCGATTCCAATTGAGTCAATCCATTACAATCAGCGATACAATTCGAGTCAATCTGGCTTGATAGGATGGATATTATGAGTACAATTGATGCAATTGAAAGAGAATGTGCTGATGTAAAGCGTGTAGATCGCGATTTGACGACACGCGCACTGGGTAACAATACGACAGCGTTCGATCGGATGATGGAATGGTTGTGCGTGGCTGTGAGGAAACATCGAACCCGCATTCACCTGAGTGAACTTTCCGCTGAACAGCTCAAAGATATCGGAATGACGCCGTTTGATGCGAGGCGTGAATCACGCCGTTTCTTCTGGGATTAAGTACGCCGCAGCAAACCGGAAGAGAGCTGTGTTTCGGCGTGGGTGAGCTTCTCTGCTGCGATCAGGTCCGCTGATACTTGCCTTCAGTAATATTGGATGAATTTTTTGTGATTTACATATATATTACTAATTTAATCGTTTCAGGGAGGCGCATATGGGTACGACTTTTGTAGAACCTAACCGTCCCGTTATCCGGGGGCTGACCTATGCTTCACAGCCGGACTTCCTGTCACAATTTGCCGGCTGGGTGGAAAGCGCCCTGATGAAACGGCGCACAAGGCTCCAACTCGGCAAGCTGAGCGACGAAGGACTGAAGGATCTCGCCTTGACCCGTGATCATGTCGAGGCCGACCTTGATCGCTATCTGTCAGCCTGACATTGAAGAGCCGGTGCGCGAGGCACCGGCCTTTCAATATTGATGATGGATCAGCCTCGCGCGGTGCAGGATGGTTGTCCGCCCGCCCAGCGTTGTACATCTGACGCAATGCGATTTCCTGTTGAATGACCCATCAGCGGGCCAAAGGCTTCGACCTTGGCCGGATTTCCCTCGGCATGCACGACGAGTAGGGGACGGCCACCGGGATTGCCCGCCGGAACAACCAGAATGCGCGGACGTCCCGAATAGGAATTCAGCTCCGGAGCGAGGTGATAGGGCTTGAAAGCGGAGTCCTTCGATTTGAACCAGCAGTTGTTGGCAGCGAGGGCCACCCTTTCCATGGTGGCAAGGGCAGCCTTGTCCGAGCCGAACGCCAGAGAACCGGGCCCGGGCTTGCTGGGCGATTGGCATCCGGCAAGGGCCACGAGCGAAATCATCATGGCCATGCCAATCGTCTGCTTTTTCATCCAGCTATCTCCAATGATATAAGGGCGGTTGATCAGCTTACCTCAAGTTCCCCGAGGAACACTTTCAAGGCATCCGTCATCTCGAACCACACCAGCGATAGCACCGGATCCTGAACAATAAGTTGCTCATAGGCATCGAATTTCGGAAAAGGTTCGAGCAGGCGCGACCGGCGCGTCATCACCCGGAAATGGTTGAACAGGAAGCGGATGGGGGTGAGCCAGGCATCGGCCATGGTCATCTGCTTGCCAAGCACATAGGGGCCATGTCCCATGCGGTGTTCGATTTCACGCAAACCGGCTTCCAACTGGTTGAAAAGCTTGGTGATCCGCGCATCGTCCTTGGATTTGGTATGAACGAGTTCAAAAAGCTCCATGACCGGAACGAGAATTTCCAGTTCGGCGATACGGGCTGTCATGCGTACCACGGCGCGATCGCGCGAATCCGCCGGCAACAGAACCGGTTCAGGAAAATGCTCTTCCAGATATTCTGAGATAACCGTCGCTTCGATGATTGTCAGGCCGGAGCCTGTGATCAGAACCGGAATGCGGTTGAACGGGGAAATGCTGCGGAACTCTTCGGGTATCGGAAAACCCGGCGGCGGCGCTACAACCTTGATAGGTGCCTTCTTGTAATAGGCGATGCAGCGAACAATTGAGGAGTAGGGGGAGAGCGGCCGCGAATACAGTTTCATTCTCAATTCCTCCGTTTGAGTGCTGTTCCAGCCCATTGCAGGCCGAAACAGCATTTCTCAAGCGTATAGAATTTTACTCAGGCGGCAATCCCAAGAATGCCTGCAAACAAGGCACGGCCGTCGGAACCACCATGGGCAGCTTCAATCAGGTTCTCCGGATGCGGCATCATACCGAGAACATTGCCTTTTTCGCTGATGATACCGGCAATGTCGTTCATGGCGCCGTTGGGGTTTGTGCCTTCGGCATAGCGGAAAACCACCTGACCTTCGCCTTCGATGCGGGCCAAAGTCGTTTCGTCAGCGAAGAAATTGCCATCATGATGGGCGACCGGGCAGCGAACGATCTGGCCATGCGAATATCCGCGGGTAAAGGCGGTGTTGGCGTTGGTCACTTCCAGCTTCACTTCACGGCAGACGAATTTCAGCGATGCATTGCGCATCAGGGCGCCGGGCAGCAAACCTGCTTCCTGCAAAATCTGGAAACCGTTGCACACGCCCATGACCATGACGCCCTTGTCCGCCTTTTCGCGGATTGCCTGCATAACGGGCATGCGTGCGGCAATGGCGCCGCAACGCAGATAGTCGCCATAGGAGAAACCGCCGGGGATGACGATCAGGTCGACATCGGGGATTTCGGTATCCGTCTGCCAGACCGTCTGCGGTGCATGGCCAGAGATTTTCGTCAGCGCCGCAATCATGTCACGGTCGCGATTGAGGCCCGGGAGAAGAACGACAGCTGATTTCATTTTTTAAACAAGCTCCACCGCGTAATCTTCGATGACCGTGTTGGCGAGCAGCTTTTCGCACATCGCCTTGACGTTGGCTTCGGCAACGGCGCGATCCTTGGTGTCGATCTCGACATCAAAAATCTTGCCCTGGCGCACGGATGCGACGCCATCGAAACCGAGACTGCCCAGCGCGCCGACAATTGCCTTGCCCTGGGGGTCAAGTACGCCATTCTTCAAGGTTACAGTGACACGTGCCTTCATCGATTGTCTTCTCCGAGATTGTTCAATCAGCGATTATTTAACGAGAACCGGCCCGGTTGGCCGCAATTGTTCATTTTCATTCATGATGCCCAGACGGCGGGCGACTTCCTGATAGGCCTCGATCAGACCGCCCATATCACGGCGGAACCGGTCCTTATCAAGCTTTTCGCTGGTCTGGCTGTCCCAAAGGCGGGCGGAATCAGGCGAGAACTCGTCGGCAACAACGATACGCATCATGTCACCTTCCCACAAACGGCCGCATTCGATCTTGAAATCGACAAGCTGGATACCGACGCCGAGGAAGAGGCCACTGAGGAAGTCGTTGACGCGGATGGCCAGCGCCATGATGTCATCGATTTCCTGCGGCGCAGCCCAGCCGAAAGCCGTGATGTGCTCTTCGGAGACCATAGGATCGTCCAGAACGTCGTTTTTGTAGTAAAATTCGATGATCGAGCGCGGCAAAACCGTGCCTTCCTCGATTCCAAGGCGTTTTGCCAGCGAACCGGCCGCAATATTGCGCACGACCACCTGCAGCGGGATGATTTCAACTTCCTTGATCAACTGCTCACGCATGTTGAGGCGGCGGATAAAGTGCGTCGGAATACCCATGCGGTTCAGCTGGGTGAAGATGTACTCGGAAATCCGGTTGTTCAAAACACCTTTGCCATCAATGACTTCGTGCTTCTTTGGATGCAGCACGGTGGTGTCGTCTTTGAAATGTTGGACAAGTGTTCCTGGCTCGGGTCCTTCGTAAAGGATTTTGGCTTTGCCTTCGTAGACACGGCGGCGACGGTTCATTGCAGGTCTCTGGTATTGGAGTTATCGGTCGGCCTTGGTCATAGCCGTCATGTTGGCGCGCTAACTATCGTAAAAGCAAGCATTCTACAATGATACTTTGTAGAGCTCCCCCGAATTATGGGTTATATGGACTTTCTACGACAAAGTGACCCATGTTTGACTGACGAGGTTCAATTCAGACTTTCGATTTTGTGCAGAACAGTTATATGGACCTCAGAAGCTATGTTGATCGGGACCTTGCCCTAAAAATGCCAAGACCCGGGAGGCATCTTTCACCTGACGACAAATTCATTTTGCGGGAGCAAGAGAGGATGACAATGGAAGATCGCGAAAATGCCTTTGAAAGCAAATACGCACATGATGCGGAAGTTCGCTTTCGGGCAGAGGCACGGCGCAACAAGCTGATAGGTCAGTGGGCGGCGGAGAAACTCGGCAAGACAGGCGAAGAAGCCGAAGCCTATGTGCTCGAGGTCATCAAGGCCGACTTCCAGGAAGCGGGCGACGACGATGTTTTCCGCAAGATCCGCGCTGATTTTGACGCTGCTGGCGTCGACAAATCCGACCACCGCATCCGCCGGACCATGGAAGAGATGCTGCAGGAAGCCATTCGTCAGATCCAAGGATCCTGATCGTTATCACGTCGGTGTTTCTTGAAAACCGCCCTTCACGGGCGGTTTTTTATTGGCGCGATGCTGTCATTTTTGCTTCACTGAGCCACGAGTCGTTCAGCCCAATGGAATACGGGAGCCATCATGTCATTAGTGTCACGCTTGAGAGCGGGAGAAACTGTTTTCTCCGCTTGGTGCAATCTGTCCTATCCATTGGTCATAGAGACCCTGTGCAAGACGGATTTCACGGCTTTCATGCTCGACATGCAGCATGGTCCGTTTGATACGGAATCTGTTCTTCACAGCGTCGGTATCATCCAGAATGCGGGCAAGCATACGGTTGTGCGCATTCCTGTTGATCGTTTTGATATGGCAAGCCGGGCACTGGATTTCGGTGCCGAGGGTGTTATTGCCCCAATGATCAATAGCGCTGAGGATGCGCGGCGTTTTGCTGCTTCCATGAAGTATCCGCCCGTCGGTGAACGCTCATGGGGGCAATTGCGCGGCAGACCGGCAAGTTATGGGGCCGGCGGCTCCGGTGCTTATCTCGCCGAAGTCAATGCCAAGACGCTGGCTTTTGCCATGATTGAAACCCGCGCTGCCTTTGCCGCCCTGGATGACATTCTGGCCGTTGACGGTATTGACGGCGTTTTTGTCGGTCCATCGGACTTTTCCATTGCCTGGAGCAATGGCGCAGAAGTTGATGCGAGCTCGCAAGCGATTATCGAACCGCTCAAGGAAATTGCCGCCAAAGCGCAAGCTGCGGGTAAACTCTGCGGCATCTACGCGGCAGATGCCGAACTGGCGAAGCGTTTTACCGGTCTCGGTTTCACCTATGTCCCACTTTCGGTCGATACGGGCTATCTGCAACTGGGCGTGAAGACATTGCTTGCAGCGGTTAAATCATAGCTGCGATATAAACTTCGCAAAAACCATCGTACCTTCCGGCCAGGGTCCATGGCCGGAGTCAGAGTTGAGGTGGCCTGATTCACCGGCGTCGATAAACAGTGATCCCCAGGCCGCAGCCAGATCTTCTGCGACCGCATATTCGCAATAGTGATCGTTGCGGCTGGCAACGACCACGGACGGAAATGTGAAGGGTTCGCGCGGGTAGGGACCAAACGTCATCAGGTGCTTCGGGCGGATTTTCGGGTTCGACACATCAGGCGGTGTGACCAGAAACGCGCCTTTGATCTTGTCACCGATCTGCGGCAACGCATGGATGAAGGTCGGCACGCCAAGCGAATGGGCGACGACGACAACGGGCAGGGTCGCCTCGTTGACGGATTTGACCACTTCCGCCACCCAATCCTGAAGAACAGGTTTCGACCATTCCTTCTGCTCGACGCGCCGCGCCGTGGAAAGCTTTGCCTCCCAGCGCGACTGCCAGTGATCGGGACCGGAATTGGTGTAACCGGGAATGATGAGGATATCAGCGTCTTTGACTTTCATGCTCCCCATTTAGGAAAAATATCGGGAAATCGCAACGCCGCAAGATTGTAAACAATCCGGATTTGCCGGTTCACGAATGGTGAACATGCTGTTCGCCACTCCATGACTTGTATCTCTGGACGGAACGACCGACTTTAGCAGCATGAAACAGGTGTATCGCCGGGAGTACATATGAAGGTTACACGCAGAGAAGTTGTCGGCGGTGCCAGTATGCTTGCCTTTCAGGCGATTGCGGGATCAGCCCGCGCGGAGACAGACATGAACAGCATGCCTTTTGCAGCAACGGCACCGACACATGTGTCCAAGGTTGGCATCAAGGCCAAAGACGCGGATCTGCTGTCGAAATATTACAGTGACGTGGTGGGATTGCGCGAACTCTCCCGCAAGGGACAGTCAGTTATTCTGGGGGCGGGTGAGACGCCCTTGCTCGAAATCGAGCAGGCACCGACCATTCGTGCCGATGATCCACGTGGTGCGGGCCTGTACCACACGGCTTTTCTGCTGCCGCGGCGGGTCGACCTCGCCCGGTGGGCACGGCGTGCCATTGATCAGCGCACTGCCATTGTCGGCGCATCGGACCACATTGTCAGCGAGGCCATCTATCTGACGGACCCCGAGGGCAACGGCATCGAGATTTATGCGGATCGCCCGCACGAAAGCTGGAAGTGGAACGGTTCATCCATCGAGATGGGAACTGCCGCGCTTGACGTCGGCAATCTGCTTGGCGAGTTGAAGCCGGATACGGCTGAATGGACTGGCGCACCGGATGGTGCGATGGTCGGCCATCTGCATCTGCGTGTGGGTAACGCCAAGGACGCGGAAGACTGGTGGCACAAGGAACTTGGCATGCAGACCGTTGCCGGATTTGGCGGCAGCGCCGTTTTCCTGTCTACTGGAGGCTACCATCATCACGTTGCTGCCAATTCCTGGCAAAGCAAAGGTGCTGGCAAGCGGGACAATGACCGTTCCGGTCTTGCGTGGGCCGAATTCGTGTCAAGTGATGCCCGTGAAGAACGGGAAATCGTCGATCCCTGGGGCAATGTCATGCGCATCGTACCCGCAAAGGCCTGACCGGTATTCCCAAAACAAAAAGCCCGCGAAATCGCGGGCTTTTCTTTGATCAGACGTGAGGCGCTCAGGCCTCGCCGAACACCCGCTTGAAAATCGTATCAACGTGCTTGGTATGATAACCAAGGTCGAATTTTTCCCGGAGCGTTTCTTCCGGCAGTGCAGCGCGGACATCAGCGTCAGCAAGCAGTTCCTCAAGGAAGTCCTTGCCCTGTTCCCAGACCTTCATCGCATTGCGCTGGACGAGGCGATAGGAATCTTCACGGGACACACCCGCCTGCGTTAGAGCAAGCAGAACGCGCTGCGAGTGGATGAGGCCGCGGAACTTGTTCATGTTTTTCAACATGTTGTCCGGATAGATCAGCAGCTTGTCGATAACGCCGGTCATGCGGGCCAGAGCGAAGTCCAAGGTGATCGTCGCATCAGGGCCGATCATACGCTCGACGGATGAATGCGAAATATCGCGCTCATGCCAAAGAGCGACATTTTCCATGGCGGGCAATGCAAAGGCACGAACCATGCGGGCGAGGCCGGTCATGTTTTCTGTCAGCACCGGATTGCGCTTGTGCGGCATGGCGGACGAGCCCTTCTGGCCGGGCGAGAAATACTCTTCCGCTTCGAGAACTTCCGTGCGCTGCAGGTGACGAATTTCAACCGACAGGCGCTCGATGGACGAGGCAATGACGCCGAGCGTGGCGAAATACATGGCATGGCGGTCGCGCGGGATGACCTGTGTGGATACAGGCTCCGGTTCCATGCCCAGCGCTTTGGCTACATGCTCTTCGACATATGGATCGATGTTGGCGAATGTGCCGACAGCGCCCGAAATGGCACAGGTGGCGATTTCCGCGCGTGCCGCCACAAGGCGCGTGCGGCAGCGCTCGAACTCGGCATACGCCTGCGCCAGCTTGACACCGAACGTGGTCGGTTCGGCATGGATGCCGTGGCTCCGGCCAATCGTAACCGTATCCTTGTGTTCGAAGGCGCGCTTCTTCAGGGCAACCAAGAGCTTGTCGAGGTCGGCCAAAAGAATATCGCTGGCACGCATAAGCTGCACGTTGAAGCAGGTATCGAGCACGTCGGAAGAGGTCATGCCCTGATGGACGAAACGCGCATCGGGGCCGACAATTTCCGCCAGATGCGTCAGGAAGGCGATGACGTCATGCTTGGTTTCACGTTCGATCTCGTCGATGCGATCGATATCGAATGTCGCAGCGCCACCCTTTTCCCAGATTGTCGCGGCAGCTTCTTTCGGAATGACGCCGAGTTCTGCAAGTGCATCGCAGGCATAGGCCTCGATTTCGAACCAGATGCGGAATTTCGTTTCCGGGGACCAGATGGCGACCATTTCGGGCCGCGAATAACGCGGGATCATATTGTGTTCCTATAGGCAATCGATGGGCGGATGAGTGTGAAACCTGCTCTAACAGACCAAGCCGCTGTACTCAACGTGGCTTTTCAGCCCGCACAGTTATCTAGGCCAAAAATCACTGTTGCGTGGTTACAGCCAGCCAGCGGTAATCAGGGCCTTCAAAACCCAGCGTGCGCACGGCAATCAAGACGGCGAGGGCGGGTTTGCCGTCTGACAGGTAGAATGTCTGCACGGCCCCGATGCTATAACCCTGTGGGCAGCTGCGGCTGGCGGGAATGGTTTTGTCTTCGTGCAATGTCTTGATATCGGCAGACTGGCCCTGCTTGATCGTCAGGCGAAAGCCTTTGTAGGGTTCCGGCTCGGGGCATTTGTCCGGGCGCGGAACATCGATTTCATCCAGCATGGCTGTTATCGGCTCGTCCATCGCGGGGAAAACCGGGCGTGGATTGAACATGACCTTGAACTTGTCAGCTGAGAGTTCGGTGACAGGATTGGCCGCGACCGTATCGCCCGCATTGGTCCGCAATTCGGCGTCGGCAAAACCGGTCAGGCCTTGTGCATCGCGCCCCACCTTTTCGCGCGCATCGGCGAGAGAGGCCTTTTCATCGTCAAGGCGCACACGCACCGGTGTTTTGGGAAGGAAAGTGTCGGTTGCCGTGTCGATGTAATAGCGGTTGGCATAGGGAAACCCGGAGCCGTCCTGCACGCCGTATTCCTCAAAGGCAAAAACCTTGCCGTCTTTGGAAAAGCCAAGAATGTCGAGCTTTGCGACATCACCTGCCTGCGCTGCAAACGACCACGAACTTGCGACAAGGACGAGAGCGGCGCCGAGCAGGGAGAAAGCACGCATCATGAGCCCTTGAGCGTTGCGTTGCGGATCAGTTCGATATTGGCGCGGTAGCTTGCTTCCGATCCGCCCTTGAATACGGCAGAACCGGCAACCAAAGCATTGGCGCCCGCCTGCGTCGCCAGTCCGGCAGTGTCGGCGGTAATCCCGCCATCCACTTCCAGATCGATCGGGCGGTCGCCGATCATTGCCTTGACCTTGCGGAGCTTGTCCAAGGTTTCGGAGATGAATTTTTGCCCGCCAAAGCCGGGATTGACGGTCATGACCAGGATTAGATCGACGTCATTGAGCATATATTCGATAGCGGATTCCGGCGTGCCCGGGTTGATGGCGATCCCGGCTTTCTTGCCAAGGGCGCGGATGGCCTGCAGCGAGCGGTGGGCGTGCGGTCCGGCCTCCGCATGGATGGTGATGATATCAGAGCCAGCCTTGGCAAAGGCTTCAAGGTAGGGATCGCAGGGCGAAATCATCAGATGGGTGTCGAAGATGGCATCGGTCAATGGACGGATCGCCTTCACCACTTCCGGGCCGAAGGTGATGTTCGGGACGAAATGGCCATCCATTACGTCGATATGTACCCAGTCAGCACCCGCCTTGAGCACAGTGGTGACTTCCGAGCCGAGCTTCGAAAAGTCCGACGCGAGGATGGACGGGGCGATGACAAGCGGGCGGCTCATGGCGTTCTCCGGTAGAAATGTTGTGCGCGCCCGTTACCATGCGCGCCCGGATGGCACAATGAAAACCGTCAGGGGCGCGCGTTCCACACAGGAAACAGGTCATTTGGTGCGGCGGTAGCAGCAAATACGCCGCGCGCAACAGCGCGGGCCATGGTTGATGCCGCCGCCGCGCACAATTCGATGAATTCACCGATGTCGGGTGCACGTCCGGCGGTGCCGGTTGCAAGCGCAAACACCAAGTCGCCGTCAAACGGGGTGTGCGATGGCCAGATGGCGCGGGTAAAGCCGTCATGAGCCGCAATGGCAAGGCGCTTGGCCTGTGCCTTGGTCAATTGCAGATCAGTGGCAATGACGCCGATGGTTGTGTTGGTGTCTGTTGCCGCTTCCTTGAACTTGGTCTTGATATCCGCCGCATCGGCGGGAAGCGGATGCGGTAGGCCAAGCCCGCCAAACTCGTTGCCAATCTCGAAGGGAGCAGCCCAGAAATGGCGGCTGCGTCCGACCGTCACTGATCCGAGTGCATTGACGGCCACAAGGGCGCCCATGGTCGCGCCGCTTGGCAGGATAGAAGATGCGGAGCCGAGTCCGCCCTTCAGGCCAGTCACCAGGGCGCCTGTGCCGGCACCAGCGCTGCCGAGGGCGAAATCCCGCGATGCGGTTTGCACAGCTTCGTATCCAAGCTCGCGATAGGGTGGATACAGGCCCCAATCCTTGTCGCCGCCATTGATCAGATCAAACAGAATGGCGGCAGGGACGATCGGAATGCGCTGGGCTCCGACCTTGAAGCCGATGCGCTTTTCCCGCAGGGCGGCCTGCACGCCCGATGCCGCATCCAGACCAAAGGCCGAGCCTCCGGACAGGACGAGCGCGTTGATGGTCTCAACCGTGTTGTGTGGCTCCAGAAGGTCGGTCTCCCGCGTACCCGGTGCGCCACCGAGAACCTGAACGGCGGCTGTCGCCGGTTCATCGCAGAGAATGACGGTGGTGCCGGATTTGATGGTCGCGTCAGCTGCATTGCCGATGCTCAGTCCAGCCACATCGGTGATAAGATTGCGAGGACCTGTCTTCAGCGGCATCAGTTGGTCTCCTGCACGAACTGTTTTCCGTCATAGCGTTGCAGCCGATAGGTGTCGGCAATGCGCTCGCCATGGGCATCGAACTGGACGGGACCGATGGCGGTTTCGAAAACATTCTTGCGCAAAAGATCCGCCAGAGATGAGGCTTGTGCCTGCGCAGTCATCAGAAGCTGGATCGCCACTTCGGCTACCGCGTAGGAGGGAACGGCATAGCCTTCCGGCACCCTGCCTGCAAGCTCAATGGCATTTCTGGCGTTTCGTGCAGTTTCCAGTGTTTCAGGATCACGCGGTGCGATCATCAAGGTTCCCGCGGGCAGGTCACTGCCACTCGCGGCAGCATTGAGCGTTTCACCGCCGACCGTGATCAGCGGATAGTTAAGCGCTATGGCACTCCGGCCGATCGCCGCGATATCGTCCCGCTCGCCGCCGACGAAAACCTGCGTCGCGCCAGCGCGTTTCAGCCGCGATACGAGCGCATTCTGATTGTCGAGACCGGGGCGATACGTGTCGGCAAAAACCGGTTTTAGGCCTTTCTCCTCCAGCCGTGCGCGGACAGCTGAGGCAAGTTCGCGGCCAAAAATGGTGCCGTCATCAATGATGGCAAAGGGGGATGACCTCCAGAGACTTGCCAGAATATCACCGGTTTCGCGTGCGGCATTGCGTTCAGACGGAGCAATGCGGAACACGGGATAGGGTGTATCGGCGCGCAACTCTGTCAGCGTCTGCGCCCGAATCCCTGGCGTTATGACTGCGATGCCCTTCTGGCCGAGGATAGGCAGGGCGGCTTCAAGGGATTCCGTGCAAAGAAAGCCGACGACGATAGTGGCATTGGCCAGCACCATTTCCCGGGCGGCGGCGGCTCCACCTGCGGCATCGCATCTATCGTCGGCGGTCACGACACCGATGTCCTGCCCCTGCTTGTTGCCCGCTACAGCGGTATTGACGCCATCCACAAGCTGGTTACCCAGCCGTGAAAAGGAGCCGGAAAGCGGCGCAATAACGCCGATCTTATCCTGTGCACAGGCGACACTGCTGAACAACAGGCATAGGCCAAGCGTTGCTGCGCGTATCATGGGATTCATTGCGATATTGCCGTACCTTCGAGATAGGAGATGACCCAACGTTCGATTTGGGTAGCTGTTTCCTTCACTCTGCGCAATGCGGCTCTATATAAAAGGGGCAAGCATGGTGCGATAATGTGAGCGCCAGATCGCCAATCCGGATCGCAAACGAGGAAAAAATATTCTACCCCTATGGTTCAGGCGCATGTTGCGGTAGGGATGTTTTGGACAATGGAAATAAAATAGTGCTCATCGCCAAGGATCAAAAAATAGAACCGCTTGCCTTCCGCAATGCCATGAGTCATTTCGCGGAAGCGGTTCATATTATTACCACCGACGGACCTGCGGGCAGGCGCGGCGTGACTATTTCTGCAGCGTGTTCCGTGTCCGACGATCCAGCAACGATTCTGGTTTGCCTCAACCGGCAGCATGAGTTCAACCATCTCTTCATCGAGAATCAGGTTTTTGCGTTGAATGTGCTTTCAGCCAGCCAGCAGGCTGTTTCAGAGGCTTTCTCCGGCAAAGGCGATCTCACTCAGGAAGACCGCTTCGCACTCGGACAATGGCAGACGCTGCAAACCGGTGCACCGGTGCTTGCTGACGCGCTTGCCAGTTTCGACTGCCGTATTATTGCCACTCACGAAGTGGCAACGCACTATGTCATCTATGGCAAAGTCACCGCGCTGAATACCGGAGAACGCGGCCAGTCACTTGTCTATCTCAATCGCTCCTATCATGATGTAGGGAATTAGAGTCACAACGGAGAATCCATGGCTGACCGGACCGTTTCATCTTTGCCGCAATCGATCGACGAGACGTTGGCACTGCTTGAAACAGGCGGTTATGTCGCGGATCGGGCGCTGGCGACGGTGCTGTTTCTCAGCCTTCGGATGAAACGGCCGCTGTTCCTTGAAGGCGAAGCCGGTGTCGGCAAGACCGAAATTGCCAAAGTTCTGGCATCGACGCTGGATCGCCCGCTGATCCGTCTGCAATGCTACGAAGGCCTCGATATTTCCTCGGCCGTATATGAGTGGAACTACGCGGCGCAGATGATCGAGATCAGGCTGGATGAGGCGGCGGGTAATGTCGACAAGTCTGCTATTGAACGCAATGTCTTTTCCGAGAAATTTCTGATCCGAAGGCCTGTTCTGCAGGCGCTTTCGGGTGAACCGGGCAGGGCGCCGGTGTTTCTCATCGACGAACTGGACCGGACGGACGAAGCCTTTGAAGCCTTTCTGCTGGAAGTCTTGTCCGATTATCAGGTGACGATACCCGAGCTTGGCACCATTGTTGCCGCCGAACCGCCTGTTGTCATCATCACCACCAATCGTACCCGCGAGATTCACGACGCTTTGAAGCGGCGCTGTCTTTATCACTGGGTCGATTATCCCACGGCGGAGCGAGAGCTGGAAATCGTCCGGCGCAAGGTACCGGCGGCGAATGAACGGCTTTCGGCTGAGATTGTCCGTTACGTGCAGAAATTGCGCGACATGGATCTGTTCAAATTGCCCGGTGTTGCCGAGACGATCGATTGGGCCAGTGCCCTGACTGAAATGGACAAGCTCGCGCTGGACGCGGAAACGATCTCGGACACTATTGGCGTACTGCTCAAATATCAGGATGACATCGCCCGGATTGGAGCCGGGGAAGGGCGGCGCATTCTTGATGAGGTCAAAAGCGAACTGAACGCAGCTTAGGTGTCTGAAACAGATGGAGACATTCATTTCTTCACCGCAGATTGACCAGCAGGATAGCCGGTTGGCAGACAATATCGTCTACTTTGCCCGAACGCTGCGCAACGCGGGTTTGCGGGTTGGTCCGGCAGCCGTCAAGGATGCCATTGAGGCGGTGCTTGCCGCTGGCATAGGCTCGCGCGATGATTTCTACTGGACCTTGCATAGTGTTCTCATTACCCGCCGCGAGGACCACGTCACATTTGACGAGGCATTCCGGCTTTACTGGCAGTCGCGCGAATTCATCGAAAAGATGCTGGCGATGGTCTCGCCGGTTGCTCCAACGCAGGAGCGATCAAAATCGAAGGCGGCGAAGACCCGCGTTGGCGAGGCCATGTTCGAGGGCAATGCCGGCAATGAGCGGTTACCGGAAACCGACTTTGACGGGCGTTTTACGATCTCCGGCAAGGAGGTGTTGCATTCGAAGGATTTCGCCCAGATGACCGCCGATGAACTGGTGCAGGCGCGCCGCGCCATGGACCAGCTGATCCTGCCCGTGGACAAGGTTAAGACCCGGCGTTTTCGGGCTGATCCGAAGGGGCGGCGCATTGATCCGAGAGCCATGATGCGTTCGAGCCTGAAAACCGGTGGCGACCTCATCCTGCCGAAATTCCGGTCGCGGCGTGAAATACATCCGCCGTTGGTGGTTCTGGCCGATATCTCCGGTTCCATGAGCCAGTATACCCGTATTTTCCTGCATTTCATGCATGCTATGATGGCCACGCGCCGCCGCGTGCATTGCTTTGTCTTCGGAACGCGGCTGAGCAATATCACCCGTCCGTTGCGTTACCGGGACCCGGATGATGCGATTGCGCATTGCACGGGCGCTGTGCGTGACTGGTCAGGCGGAACGCGTATCGGTGAAACCCTCCGCGAGTTCAATCGTCACTGGTCGCGCCGGGTTCTGGGGCAAGGGGCGGTTGTTCTGCTGATTACCGATGGTCTCGAGCGCGGGGAAACCGGTGGGCTTGAAGCGGAGATGGAACGGCTGGCAAAATCCTGCCGCCGGCTGATCTGGCTCAACCCGCTGTTGCGTTTTGAAGGTTTCGAGCCGCGCGCGGGTGGTATCAGGGCAATGTTGCCCCATGTCGACGATTTTCGCGCGGTGCATAATCTCGATGCACTGGAGGATTTGTGCAGAGCGTTAAGCCGCCCGTCAGGAAAGAGCGATGACCCCAAGCGCTGGTTGCAAAACTCTTTCCCGCAACCCAGCTTATACGCATAATAGTGCGGGAGACTTGGCCATGACACAACAAACCACGAGTGAACTCGATCCGCTGCTGACGGCGGAGCACTGGATGTCCGCCGGCCGCGATGTTGCCATTGCCACAGTCATCGAAACCTGGGGATCGGCGCCGCGCCCGGTCGGCAGTCATCTGATCATCGACGAAAAGGGTAATTTTGAAGGCTCTGTATCCGGCGGTTGTGTCGAAGGCTCCGTCATTGCCGAGGCGATGGATGTCCTCGCCAGCGGTGAACCGCGCCTGCTGGAGTTCGGCGTTGCCGATGAAACGGCCTGGCAGGTAGGATTGTCCTGCGGCGGCCGCATCAAAGTCTACGTCGAACGGCTGGGCTGAGGACGCATCGTGGATCCCTATTGCCTCAAGAAACTGAATGCTGAACGCCGGGCCCGCCGGGCTGCGCTGCTTCTGACCGATCTCGGCGATGGCCGTGACCGGGTGATCAAAGAGGGTGATCCGGTTGCCGGACAGTTGGGTGAACTGATTGGCAGGGCATTTCTCTCCGGCCGGTCCGGCGTTGCCGAGGTTGATGGACGCTCGTTCTTCCTCAATGTCCATCTTCCCCCGCCGCGCCTTGTTGTTATCGGTGCTGTGCATATCAGTCAGGCACTGGCACCCATGGCGAAGCTTGCGGGCTATGATGTGGAGATTATCGATCCGCGTACTGCTTTTGCCACGCCGGAGCGCTTTTCCGATGTGACACTTTTTGCCGAATGGCCGCAGGATGTGCTGAAAACCCGGCCGTTCGATGCCTATACAGCCGTTGCGGTTGTGACCCATGACCCTAAAATTGACGATCAGGCACTGGAAGCAGCCTTGAAAGCGGGGTGCTTCTATATCGGCGCACTTGGCAGTCGCAAGACCCATGGCGCAAGAGTGGAGCGGCTGCGTGCGCTCGGTTTCGATGATGCAGGCATTGCCCGTATTCATGCGCCGATCGGCCTCGATATCGGCGCGGCAAGTCCATCCGAGATCGCTGTTGCCGTGCTTGCAGAGGTCATCGGTGCATTTCGTGCCCGCAGCCTGCATACACCGCTAACACTGGAAAAGACCGCATGATTTTCGGCAGTACCCCCTTGGATATGGCGCTTGGAGCCATTCTCGCCCATTCAACCCACGCGGGCGCAGCGAAGCTGAAAAAAGGCCATGTGCTGACACAGGACGATATCGAGCAATTGCGCAGCGCAGGCGTTTCGGAAGTGACTGCCGCACGCCTTGAAACTGACGATGTTGAAGAGAATGCCGCTGCCCGGCAGATAACCGGTGTCCTGCAATGGTTCGGCATTCAGGCCGGTCCTGCATCCACGGGCCGGGTGAATTGCTATGCCGGAAGTGCCGGGCTTTTTACCGTTGACGCGGATCTCATCAACGCCGTCAATTCCGTTGATCCATCGGTGACGATAGCCACCCTCAAGCCTTTCGAACGGGTGGAGCAGGGACAGATGGTTGTCACCATCAAGATTATTCCTTTCGCTGTGTCGAAGACGGTTCTTGATGAAATCGAAACACTCGCATGCCAGCGCAACGCCTTTGGTGTTCACGCTTTTTCCGATACGCGCGTCGGCTTGATCCAGACCACGCTCGCGTCGGTCAAACCCGGGGTCCTCGACAAGACCACGCGCGTTGTCGATGCACGTGTTGCCGCCAGCGGCGGCGCCCTTATCGGAGAGTTGCGCCCGGCGCATGAGACAGATCCACTTGCCGCCTCGATCAGGCAGATGCACCGTAACAGCGATATTGTCATCATTTTCGGCGCATCGGCGGTCGTCGATAAGGATGATGTCGTTCCGGCGGCCATCCGGGCAGCCGGCGGAATGGTGCATCACATCGGAATGCCGGTCGATCCCGGCAATCTGCTTGTGTTGGGCGAACTGGACGGCAAGCCTGTCATCGGTGCTCCCGGCTGCGCCCGCAGCCCGAAGGAGAATGGATTCGACTGGGTGATTGACCGGCTTATGGCGGATATCCTCGTGACCAAGGCGGATGTGGTCGGGATGGGCGTCGGCGGGCTTCTGATGGAGATTCCCACGCGTCCGCAGCCCCGTGACCCGCGACCTCCCTTGCCAAAACCGACGGTCGCCATAGCGGTCCTTGCTGCCGGACGGTCGACCCGTATGGGGGGCGCCAACAAGTTATTGGCCACATTTGGCGGCGTACCGTTGATCCGCCGGTCGGCTGAATTGGCAATCGAGGCGGGAGGAGAGCCGGTGATTGCGGTCCTCGGGCATATGGCGAAGGAGTGCAGTGCGGCGCTGGACGGACTGCCTGTGAGCATCGCACTCAACAAGGATCACACCAGCGGCCTTGCGTCGTCGTTGCATGTGGCCATACGGCATGTGCCGCCGTCGGCAGATGGCGTGATGATCATGCTTGCCGACATGCCGGCGTTGTCTGCGCATGATCTGCAAACCATGGTTCGGCAATTTCAGAGCGTCGGCGGGCAAACAGTGGTGCGGGCAACGTTCAAAGGCAAGCGCGGTAATCCGGTGATCCTGCCCCGGTTCCTCTTCGATGAGGTTTTTACCCTCGCCGGTGATGTCGGTGCACGGCATCTGGTCGAGCGTGGCGATATTCCTGTCATTGATATAGAGCTTGGCGAAGCAGCTGCCATCGACGTGGACACGCCCGACATGTTGCGGCTGGCAGGCGGTACCATCGTGGAAACGGTGCGATAATCAGAAGGTGTTCATTTGATCCGGACTATTATTCTTGGCGCGCTGGCTGCCGTCTGTTTGTCCAGTGCAGCGTTCGCAACGCAGCTTGAGCCCTTCAAGGACGACATATTTGCCTATCCGGGTATCATGAAGTCATCAGATGGCGGCGATTACATCGTGGTCGACTACAATGAAATGCGCGATATCAACGGTCGCGATGAGATACCCGAGCTCCGGGTCAAACGGAAATACATCGATCTTGCGGCCAAGCGGATGCAGAAGGATCTGGTGGTAACGACAGCCAACGGTCCCATCAAGGTGATGGCCGCCGGGAAAATTGATCCGGGCGCGTCTGTCATCACCATCTATCTCCACGGACAAGGCGGCAACCGTCAGCAAGGTATGAATGATTTTACCTTTGGCGGTAATTTCAACCGCATCAAGAATTTGATGGTTCTCAACGGTGGCCTGTATCTCACCCCGGATTTCCACGATTTCGGCGACAGGGGGGTGGCGCAGATTGCCGGCCTGATCGCCTATTTCAAGTCCCAGTCACCGCAGGCCAAACTGTTTGTTGCCTGTGGTTCAATGGGAGGTTCGCTGTGCTGGGGGCTTGCACAGAATGCAGAGGCGGCCAAAAACATTTCCGGATTGGTCATTCTTGGCTCGTTGTGGGAGGATAAGTTCATTGGCTCGCCTTCCTACAAGAGGCGCATTCCCGTTTTCTTCGGTCATGGCAGCCGCGACCCGGTGTTTGGCATTGATGATCAGGAAGCATTTTACCAAAAGATACGCAAATCGGCGAAAGGCTATCCTGTCCGTTTTGTCCGCTTCGAGACCGGCAACCACGGTACACCAATCCGTATGTCGGACTGGCGTGGTGTTTTGAACTGGATGCTCACTGTTTCTCCATAGGATGCGATCTGGGGATTGTGGCAATAAAGTCCCATTGTGGCCGTTGTGCCACTAGACAAATGGTTAAAAGCGAATAGTTTCCGGCCTAATCAGACATTACCCTGCGATGAGACTTTGCGGAGAAAGCCATGCGCCTGCCTACCTCTATTCTAAGCCGGATTGCCCCCTTGGCAATTCTTGTTCCTTTGGCTGCATGTTCGACCACCGGCGAGCCCAGCGCAGGACCGACATTTGCGACATTTTCTCCGGTTCGCCCGCCGGTCAGCTCGGCTCTTGCGGAACCGTGCATCGCGGCGGCTGCGAACAAGTATGTTCTATCTGAGCGGAATATCCGCGCAGTTGATGAGCGTGCGGTCGGTGCTGGTGTCAATGAAGTCAGCCTCAAGGTTGATATTCGCGATGCACTCTGCACCGTTACCGACAAGGGCAAGGTTCGCTCTGTTGTCGATACAATGCCGAAGAGCGCCGATCAGGTTGCCGCAGAAGAAGCTGCCGCTACCAAGAAGGCTGCCGGTGGCACCGCCGATACGCCGGTCAAGAAATCCAGGAAGAAGCAGGTTCAGCAGCAGGGCTGATTCTTCCGCTTTAATAACGGGACGGCGCGGTGCAAGCTGCGCCGTTTTTATTTGGATGCTGGCGGGGCGGGAACCAGAACCTTCAATTCACCCGCATGAATCTTGATCGTTACGTCCCGCTCCAGCGGAATAAGCTCGCCATCTATCGTGGCTTTGGCCCGGCGATGAAGATGCGGAAAATGCAGATCAACCTCCTTGGCCAATATTTCGTTCACGTCGTTGTTCTTGCGCCAGGAACCCATGAGCACGGTTGCCGCCAGTTTGGTCACCGAAAGGGGTGAAAGCCGCTCGGCGATGTAAACGCCCAACTCACCGCGATTCACGATGTCGGCTATCGGCAACATGCTTTGGCCATAGGGATTGTTGGAGATGGAAATTGCGGATACCGAGCGCTCTGTCGGTGCGCCGTCGATGGTCATACGCACGGCGAAGCGGGGCGGGCGGCCGATAGCCTTGGCAAAGGCCCGCATGCTGGCCAGGCGCTTGCCCCATCGAGAATTGAATTCCAGTGTGTTGCGCAGTTTGATCATCTGCGGCTGGAAACCGATCGAGAACTGATGGACGAATGTGCGTTCATTGGCGGTTGAGATATCAACGTGTTCAACCGTACCGCTGGCTAGACTTTCCAGTGCGGCATGCAAATCGAGTGGTATTTTCAGCGAGCGGGCGAAGAGGTTCATGGTTCCCGCAGGCAAGACCGCGAGTGGTACTCCGGCTTTCCAGGTAACGTCAGCGGCGGCGGAAATCGTTCCATCCCCGCCGCCTGCCATCAACACCCGATCATCATCTTTCGAAGCGGCATTCTTGAGGGCCTTGACGATATCCTTGCCAGCTACGCTCTCACTCTCGAAGGTATGTCCATGTTTTTCAAATATTTCTTTCGCGTGTAGGGCGAATGCCTTCATGTCGGTCGTGCGGAATGTACCGCCATCGCGGTTGAAAACGGCATGAATTTTCATGAATGGTCCCCGATGGCAGAAATAATCACGGCGAGCCAACCAGATATGACCGGCTCCTTCGAATGTCGCAATGCGCAATCAGGCCATTGGTTCCATTATTGACTGTGCAGAATCGACCAGATGCGGACTGGTGAAGCCGAGTTTTTGCAGTCCCTGGCGCACTTCCGGTGCGCTCATGAAGAGGCTCCACAGCAGGCCGGTCCTGTGGTTTTCGATCATCGAAATCACGGGGCCCTGATCAATACCGAGATAGGTTCTGGCGAACCATCCACTGTTCGGCGAGAATGCATCGACAAAGCCGAAACGCCCCCAGACCTTTCCCCGGGGCAGTGTGAAAAAATGTCGAAGGGCATGCATGGCTTCGTCAGGCAGATAGGGCAGACTGCAAATGGAGGCGGTCGGCGCAATCAGACCAAAATCCGACGCGGGCGAACTGGCAACGTAGCCTGTGGGGCCGTGGCTTGAGGTCAAGCCCCAGCTGTCGGGCCCATAGCCACGGTAGCCGTGGGGATTTTCCACGCAATGCGCGTAGTTGATGCGTACATGGTTGCGGTTCTGCTCCCAGTAGTCCGCATAGCGGTCCGATAGGCCGCGTGGATCAAGACCACAGAACGAATAATGCGCAAAGAATAACGGACCGCCGTAGTCCGGGCCGAGGGGCAGGTTTATGCCATAATAGTCACGCCGGTTGATGAACTGGCTGCCGGTGGCAAACCCTTCGTGATAGATGTCAGCTTCAATGCCGTGTCTGGGGGCACCAGCTGCCAGGACATAGGTAATGAGCGCTTCGTTCCAACCGCGGATCGGCACGTTGCGGGCAAAGTGGTAGCGAGGGCTGTGATGCCAGTACAGGACCTTTTCTCCGTGCTTGATATGCGCTGTCCACTCCACCGCATGCCAGAGATGGGTTATCCGGTCGCGCATAGCCGTCTCAGCCGCTGACGCCGCAGAAAAATACTGCCGCACACAAAACAGACCCTGAAACAGGAATGAGGTTTCGACCAGATCGCCGCCATCGTCCCGCAGGGAAAACGGAATGGTGGACCCGTCGGCACCGTTGAAGAAATGCGGAAACACACCGTGATAGCGCTTGGTGTGTTCCAGGGCGGTAAGCATTGTCTCGATACGGGTAATCGCCGCCGGACGCTCGATCCAGCCCCGTTCGATAGCCACCAGAATGGCCATGAAGCCAAACCCGCTTGCGCCCGTTGCCACGAGGTCGTTGTTCGGATCGGCACTTTTGCCGGAGCGGTCCCTTGCAAGACCACTTTGCGGATGAGCGCCTTCCCAGAAATACTGGAAGCTGGCCCGCTGAACCTTGTCGAGCAAAGCATCATCTTCGGCGCCGACGCCTGTTTTTCCGTGCACGAGTGTTTGATCCATAAAGGCTGAATATTCCTGATACAGGGCAAAACGGCGCTACACTTGCCGGAGTCTATCCGGTATTTGTCTCTTCTCTATACCATGTGTAGCGTGATCGTCAGCTTGCCAAGGTCAAAGTCGATCAAGGCGATCAATCTCGTGTGAAAGGCCCATGATGCAGAATGATCAATTCCTCTTCCAGCCCGTTTCCCAGCCGGTTTTGCGTGTGAACGGGTCGGATAAGCTGTTTCCCGTCCACCGGATTTACTGTGTCGGCCGAAATTACGCCGATCATGCCATTGAAATGGGCCATGACCCGAACCGTGAACCGCCGTTTTTCTTTCAGAAGAACCCGGACACGCTAATAACAGGCAATGGCGACTTTCCCTATCCGTCCGGCTCCAATGACGTGCATTACGAGATGGAAATGGTGATCGCACTCGGAAAGGGCGGAACGGATATTGCCGCCGGCAAAGCACTTGACCATGTGTTCGGCTATGCGGTCGGGCTCGACATGACAAGGCGCGACTTGCAGGGCGAGGCAAAAAAGCTTGGGCGTCCGTGGGAAGTGGGCAAGGCATTCGAGGCCTCAGCGCCATGTTCGGATATTGTTCCGGCGTCAAAAGTCGGTCACCCGTCTTCAGGTGCAATCTGGCTCAATGTGAACGGTAAGGAACGCCAGCGCGGTGACCTCAGGCAGTTGATCTGGAACGTTCCTGAAACGATCGCCTATCTCTCGACATTGTTTACGCTTCAGGCGGGGGATCTGATCTTTTCGGGAACGCCAGCGGGTGTCGGTGCCATCGTTCGGGGTGACGAAATGCACGGCGGTGTTGACGGCATCGGCGAAATTCGCACGCGTGTTGTTTAATATCATGGTTGGTTCGTTGCATTCAATTTGCCAGCGAAGGGAAACTGTTTCGCCGCTTTGCTCGCAAAAAAGTGCAAAATAAATTTTGAACGCTGATCTGCCGGACGGTGCTTCGGTATACCCCGCAGATCAGCGTCAAAAGGCTCGAAATGGCGCCGCAGGGCCTTATGTTTGACAGATTTGTGTCTCTTTATTGATGGTGTTCCGGCTAAGCAGATTCCTTTGACACAGTTATGAGAAAATCGGCTGTTGTCTTTGAAATCAAATGGTCTATTTAAGATTCTGATTTCCTCGAACCAGACCTCAAGAGCGCCCGTTTTATGAACCACCGCATTCTCTTCGGCTCCTATCCGATCCCGCGTTTTGCCGGGATTGCCAGCCATAATTTTGTGGTTTGGACGGATGAGACGGGCAGGCCGCTTTATGAAATCAATGGCGGTGCCGCCAATTCGGACGGCAGTTTCAACTATTGCGCAATCCGGGGCCGGCTGACCGCTGTCATCACCGACTATGCCAGCCGGGATCTGGTCTATTGCCCCGAGTTCTATGTGCGTCCGACATCGCGTACCACACTGTTGCTTGAAGGCAATTATACCGCCGTTGCCACGCGGTGGCGCGCTGCGGTTGATGTCGCTGCCCGCATCCGGGCTTCCGGTCTTGGCTATTCCTTCCTGATTCAGAACAGCAATTCAGTGGCCACGGCCATTGCGCAAGGCATGGGGCTCACGCCGCCATCAGCAGCGGTGGGACGCGTACGGGCTCCGGGATCGTATCGTCACCTTGCCTTGGATCGCGCCGCCTAGTAGCACAATTCATCATAATGAAATAACAAGCAGGACAATGCACTCGATTTTGGTGTGCCCAAAGTTGAGTGTTGCCGTTGTTGTGGCATATTGACGCCATTATTGCGGAGCTTATCGCGCCTGCCAAAAATCATGGTGGTTTTGGCATCTACTGGAAAGACTGTTCATTGATCTCGGACCCTTCCACGTCACCGGTTCACAGCAACGAGAAAGCGCTGCAGCAAATCAATGCGCGCTCTCAGCTCAAACTGCCGTGGGGCAAGAAGACGAAATCCGCGCTGTTTACCTTCATGGGTGTCGGCGTGGCTGTCCTTAGCCTATTGGTGTTGACGCATCTGTCGGGCGAAATTTCCTTCCGTGCCGTCAAGCATTCGATCCACGCCATACCCAATAGCACATTGCTGCTGGCGTTGTTCTTCACATTTGTGAGCTTTGCTGCGGTTGCGCTTTATGACGTCGTGGCTGTCGAAACGATCGCGCCCAAACGCGTTCCCTACTATATTTCCGCCATGGCGGGTGCGGCGGGCTATGCCATCTCCAACGCACTCGGCTTTTCCCTGTTGACCGGCGGTGCACTGCGTTACCGGGTCTATGCGGCTGAAGGCATTAACGTCGCCGATATCGGCAGGATTATCGGTACATCCTGGCTGGCGATCTGGTTCGCCTTTACTATCATGATTGCCGTGGCGCTGGTCATCGATCCCACGCGTATTCCATGGATTGTATCGTTTGGCCCGGATCTGGACCAGTTTATCGGTGCGTCCATCCTTGTGGCTGTCGCCATTCTGCTGGTCTGGCTATCACGCCGCGAACGCACGCTGAAGGTTGGCCGCGTGTCCGTCCGCCTGCCATCGTCGCAAGGTGCCATGCTGCAGATCATCGCCGGCCTGGTTGATGTAGCCGCCGCCGCTGCGACGCTCTACGTCCTGATGCCGCATGGAGCCGTGGGAAGTATCGCCGCTTTCGCCCTGATCTATGTGGTGGCTGTCGCGCTTGGTATCATCAGTCATGCTCCCGGAGGTATCGGCGCGTTTGAGGCCACGATGATCGCGGGTCTTGGCATTGGCCGCAATCCCGATGCCATCGCCGCACTGCTGACCTACCGGGTGATCTATACCCTCATACCGTTCCTTCTGGCCGTCATCGGTTTTGTTATCTCCGAAATATTGCGTCGTCGTCACCTGATCGCAGGGCCGACAATGCTGGCGGTGCGGGTCTTTGAAACGCTGATACCACCGCTTTCGGCCGGCATTGCCTTTCTCGGTGGTATCGTGCTGCTGATCTCGGCCGTCACACCTGATTTCAGCCGCCGGCTCGAGGTTCTTTCCGACTTTGTACCCATGCCGTTTCTGGAGATGTCACATCTCGGCGCGAGCTTCGTTGGTTTGGCCCTGCTGATTGTGGCACGCGGCCTTGCGCGGCGCCTCTGGCGTGCCTGGGTCATGGCGGTTGTTCTGTTCAGTCTGGGTGCCGTTTTCTCGCTGGCCAAGGGACTGGACTGGGAAGAAGCATTGGCACTGACCTTGATGGCCGGGGTTCTCCTGCTGTTTGGCGACTCCTTTTATCGCAAGCCGATGGGCGAAAGCTTCAAACTGACGTGGGGTTGGCTGGCCAGCATCGGCACCACGGCTTTTGCTGTCCTGTGGCTGGGTTTCTTCGCCTACCGCCATGTGGAATATGCCAATCAGTTGTGGTGGGAGTTTGCCTGGGATGCACAGGCGTCACGGTTCCTGCGCGGCAGCGTTGTGGTTTTGACTGTGCTGGCGGCAATCACCGTCAACACGATCATCAACGGCGTCGGACGCGGCAAGCTGCGTGCTCAACCAATTCCCGAAGAAGTACCTGACCTGGTGGCACAATCGCCGCGTGCATCCGATGCGCTGGCGCTACTGGGCGACAAGCGTTTCCTTCTGGACAGTAAGGGGCGCGGTTTTGTCATGTATGCCCGCTCGGGGGGGAGTGTTGTGTCCATGGGCGAACCTGTTGGCAGCGATGATTGCGTCGCCGAACTTGCCTGGGCGTTCCGAGATATGGCGGACCGTTCCGGCTCGCGTACTGTTTTCTATGGGGTTGGGCCGGAGCGGCTGCCCCTGTTCCTCGACATGGGCCTTACCGCGTTGAAGCTGGGTGAGGTTGCCCGGGTGGAACTCGCCGACTTTTCGCTTGAAGGCTCGAAGCGCCAGCCCTTGCGGTACGCGGCGCGGCGTCTGGAAAAGGAAGGGATTTCTTTCGAGATCCTGCCAAAAGATCAGACGCCCGGTGTGATGGATGAATTGCGCGAAGTGTCCGATGCATGGCTGGAAATGAAGTCGGGCTCCGAAAAGCGCTTTTCGCTTGGTTCATTCGAAACGGCCTATCTCTCGCATTTCGATGTTGCGGTCCTGCGCAAGGAAGGTGCCATCGTCGCCTTCGCCAATGTCTGGCGCGGGGCAGGGCAGAAGGAAATCGCTGTTGATCTCATGCGGCATCGGCCGGATGCTTCCAGCGTGATCATGGATGGCCTGTTTGCCAATCTGCTGATGGCTGCCAAGGCTGAGGGCTATCAGTGGTTCAATCTTGGAGCAGCGCCGTTATCAGGCCTTTCCGACAGCCATCTTGCCTCGCGCTGGAACCGCATCGGTTCTTTCATCTACCGGCGCGGTGCCGAATTTTATCGATTTGACGGATTGCGTGCGTTCAAGGATAAGTTCGGCCCGAAATGGACTCCCTACTATCTGATTTGCCCCCCAGGCCTTGCCACTCCACGTTCCTTGATCGATGCAACGAATCTGGTGAGCGGCAGCCCCTTCGAGGTCTTTAAACGATGAAATTTCTACGCAGGCCCTATCTGTATCTTGTTGCTGCGCTTGTGATCCTTAGCATCATACTTTCGTTTGCTGCCGGATATCTCCCGAGATTTGGCTTCGGGACGTCCGGACGCATCCTGGTCACATCCGAACGCCTCAGCGATGTGCCATTGCTGCAACCCAGCATCAAGCCGACCGGCATTGCCATTCTTGTGTCGCAGAAGGGCGGTATTGCTGCCGATGACGAGGCGTTGTCCAAGTTGCTGCTCGACCGGGGTTTTCTTGTCCTGATGGTCGACCTGGAAAGATGGCGTCAGCAACTCAATCAGGATACGGGCGAATGCACTTACTTCGTCTCTGATCTTGAGGGTATTGCGAAGGAGGCTCAGCGGATGATTTCTCTCGATACCTATATGCATCCTGTGGTGATCGGCATCGGTGAAGGCGGCGTGATGGCTTATGCATCCGTTGCCAATTCTCCGGCGGCAACGCTGGCCGGGGCCGTTGTTCTTGATCCATCCGTTGCGCTGGCCACCAAACTGCCGTCCTGTGAAGGTGCGGACTTCGAGCCGGTGGCCGGGCAGGGTTTCAGTTATTCCTATGATGCGGATCTGCCCAATCCAGCAACCATTGTTCGCGAGAAGCCCGATCCAGCGCCGTCAGGCCCCGCAACGCCCGGTTACTTCAAGGCGCAGGAAAAGCTGGCAGCATCAAAGCCCGAACGCATGCAGATCGCGGCCGATGCGGCGGTGGAAATAGCCAAGGAAGATGCTTCGGCTGACTCGCTGCCCATCGTTGATATTCCAAGCAGCAGCGGCCCGGCAAAATATCTGGCGGTCTTCTTCTCCGGTGATGGCGGCTGGCGCGACATCGACAAGTCGGTCGGCGATATCATCGCCAAGGAGGGCGTGCATGTGGTCGGTGTCGATTCGCTACGCTATTTCTGGTCGGTCCGCAAACCCGAAGATATTGCCAAGGATATCGGCCGCATCATCAAGAAGGCCGATCCCACCAGCAAACTGCCCGTGGTCTTGCTGGGCTATTCCTTTGGTGCGAACACTGTGCCCTTTGCGTGGCCATTCCTGCCGGATCATCTGCAAAAGCGCATTGCAATGGTCGGCTTGATCGGCACCGAAGAGACCACGCCGTTCCAGGTTTCGGTCGGCGCCTGGCTTGGCCTTGGCGGCGACAACGAAGTGGCACCGGCTGTTGCCAAGCTGCCGCCCGAAAAGGTGTTGTGCGTCTATGGTACGGAAGAGGATGATACGGCCTGTACCGATCCGGCACTGAGCGCGGTACAGAAAATCCTGTTGCAGGGTGATCACCACTATGACGAGAAATATGACGCGCTGGCTGCCAAGCTGATGGAAGCCATGGGGACGCGTGCGCCTGCGACTGCTATCCCGGCTCCAGCAAAATAATATCGACAGCAGACAATGATGAAGGGGCTGCCGAAATGCAGCCCCTTTCTTTTATCCGCCCCAAATTTAGATCCTGCTGTTGTGGCCAATATGTGTAATCTGCCAAGGCAGTTGTCGAATCCTTGCAGAGATCGTCCATGACGCTGGATCAGTTACGCATCTTCATAGCGGTCGCCGAGCGCGAGCACATCACGCATGCTGCCGCGGCTCTCAACATGACGCAATCGGCGGTGAGCGCGGCCATTACAGCGCTTGAAAGCAGACACGGTATTACATTGTTTGATCGGATCGGGCGTTCCATCGTGCTCAATCAGACCGGCCGGGTTTTCCTGAAGGAGGCCGTGGCTGTTGTGGCGCGCGCCAAGGCGGCAGAAGCTGCCCTGGCCGACTTAGCCGGTTTGATGCGCGGTGAACTGTCGATCATGGCGAGCCAGACCATCGCGGGTTACTGGTTGCCTGAAAGGCTCGGTGCATACAGGAAGCGCTATCCGGGCATCACGCTTGATATCCGGATCGGCAATACCAAGCAGGTGGCGGAAGCCGTCGAAGCCAGCGAGGCTGAACTCGGACTTGTAGAAGGCAAGGTCGACCACAAACTTCTGTCGAGCAAGATCATGGCAATGGATGATATGGTCATTGTCGTTGCGGCAGGGCAACCCTGGGCGGCACATCGGACCGTGGGGGCAAAGGATTTCAGGGATGTAGCCTGGGTGCTGCGTGAGAAAGGTTCCGGTACTCGCTCCGCTTTCGAACAACTGCTGGGCTCCGTGGGGATGGACCTCTCCATGCTGGATATCGCCATGGAACTGCCTGGAAACGAGGCGGTGATTGGCGCTGTCGAGGCTGGTGTGGGCGCAACATTGATATCGCGCAGTGTTGCTTCTTCCAAATTGCGCGCAAAACTATTGCGCGAGGTTGCTTATCCCAGCACACCGAGACCGTTTTATCTGCTGCACCATCGCGAGCGGTACTACAGCAAAGCCGCCGATGCCTTTGTGTCTCTTGTCGGCGAGTAGAGCGAAATCATTCGTTTTTATCGAATGAATTGACAATTTTAATGCGTTGGAATTGATGAGTCCAAGTTTGTTAGAGATGTCCTGCCACACATGCAGAGACCATCATGACAACGCTCGATACATCGACACCCTCCATTGCCCGCTCGAATCAGCGCACCGGATACGGCATTATCCGCCAGTTTACACCCAATTGGTTCGCGGTAACGATGGGGACGGGCATCCTGTCCGTTGCTCTGGGTCAGTTCCCTGGGCAAGCACCCGCTTTTGCCGTGGGCGAACTGTTGTGGCTCGTTAACATCGGGCTCTTTGCGACGTTTACGCTCGCCTATCTCGCGCGCTGGCTGCTCTATCCGCAGGAAGCAAGACGCGTATTCGATCATCCTGTGATGTCGATGTATTTCGGCTGTATTCCGATGGGGCTTGCCACCATTATCAATGGCTTCCTCATATTCGGCATTGCTCATCTTGGCGAGGGGGCTGTTACAATTGCATACAACCTCTGGTGGATCGACGTGGCGATGTCAGTGGGTTTTGGTTTGGCCATACCGTTCTTGATGTTCACGCGGCAATCGCATGTGATGGAGCAGATGACATCCGTGTGGCTTCTGCCCGTTGTGGCATCGGAGGTAGCGGCAGTCAGTGGCGGCCTGTTGCTGTCGCACATCGCCGAACCTTCAACGCAGCTTTCCGTTCTCCTTGCCAGTTATGTACTCTGGGCGCTGTCGGTGCCGCTGGCGATGTGCATTCTCGTTGTTCTGTTCCTGAGGATGGCGCTGCACAAACTGCCTCCGGCCAATATGGCAGCTTCAAGCTGGCTGGCGCTTGGGCCGATCGGAACCGGCGCGCTCGGCATGTTTGTTCTCAGTGCCAATGCATCCGATATTCTCGCCGCACAGGGGCTTGGGGCCGTCGCCAGTGCGATCTCCGGCACGAGCCTGATTGCCGGTATCATTCTCTGGGGCTATGGGTTGTGGTGGTTGGCCATGGCGGTGATGATCACGATCCGATATTTTCGCAATGGCATTCCATTCAACATTGGCTGGTGGGGCTATACATTCCCGCTCGGCGTTTATGCCGTGGCAACCCTGCGTCTGAGCCACACCTTCCCGGTTGCGAGCATCGGCCTCTTTGCGGGAGTCCTGATTGGCATACTCGCAGTGGTCTGGCTTGTGGTCAGCCTTCGCACGCTTCGGGGCGTCTGGCTGGGGCAAGTCTTTGTTGACCCCAGCCTTGAGACGCGCACCGCTTAACCAGCGACGCTGGTTGCAGTCTTGCTTTTTTCCTTTTTCGGTTCGACCAATACCTGGGATGCCTTCTTCTTGCGGGCATCCGCATAACGCTGGGCAATGACGGCACAGGCCATAAGCTGGATCTGATGGAAGAGCATCAGCGGCAGGACGATACTGCCGATGTTCTGTCCACCGAAAATCACGGTGGCAATCGGCACGCCGCTGGCGAGGCTCTTCTTCGAGCCGCAGAAGGTAATGGCTATCTCATCTTCCTTGGAGAAACCAAGCCAGCGGCTGCCATACATGGTCGTAAGCAGGACAAGCGTCAGCAGAACGATGTTAACAGCAATCACGACGCCGATATCGCGCAAGGACATGGTTTTCCAAAGGCCTTCATTTACCGAGTCACTGAAGGCGAGATAGACCACCATCAGGATAGAGCCACGATCCACTGGCATCAGGATTTTCTTCTTGCTGCGGATGAAATCGCCTATCCACGGCTGCAATACCTGCCCCAAAACGAATGGTGCCAGCAATTGCAGCAGGATGGATTGCATTGCATCCAGCGAGAATCCGACATGACCATTTGCAGATAACAGGACACTTGCCAGAAGTGGCGTCAGGAACATGCCAAAAATATTCGAAGCGGAAGCCGAGCAGATGGCCGCGGGCACATTGCCGCCGGCAATCGAAGTGAAAGCGATGGACGATTGTACCGTTGAAGGGAGTACACACAGAAACAGGATGCCCGTATAGAACGCAGGCGGCAGGATCGCCGGGACGAGGATGCCTGCAGCGAGGCCGAAGATCGGGAACAGTACAAAGGTGGCGGCAAGAATCGTCAGATGCAGTTTCCAGTGCAGGAACCCGGCAATGACCACTTTGCGCGACAAACGTGCGCCGTGCAGGAAGAACAGAAGCCCGATAGCCACTTTCGTCGCCAGCGCGAAATAATCGGCCTCAATGCCGCTGACAGGGAAAAAGGATGCAAGCACAACGGTCGCTACAAGCATCAGCGTGAAATTATCAGGCAAAAAGCGGGACATGGTCGTCATTCCGGTACGATAAATTTGCAGTAGCATTCACTATCATGATACATGATGCAAGGAATAACACTTATCACGTTTCAGGATTTCGTATGCTTGACCTCATGCAGTTACGCAGTTTCGTCACCCTTGAACAGATGGGAAGTTTTTCTTTGGCAGCAAAGAAGCTGGGTTTGGGGCAATCCACGGTTAGCCAGCACATCCAGCGGCTTGAGACGCAGCTTGGCCGCAGTCTGGTGCAGCGGGATACGCATCGCCTTGCATTGACGCCGGATGGCGAAGCGCTGCTTGCCCATGCGCGAACCATGCTGACTATCAATGGCGAGGTACAGGCACATTTTGCTGAAAACAGTTTGCGCGGTCATTTGCGGCTCGGCGTTTCCGAGGATTTTGTCATCAGTCTTCTTCCGGATGTGCTGGAGGATTTTGGTCGCACACATCCGTCCGTTGATCTGGAACTGACGGTATCGTTGAGTGGTGTTCTCTACGAAATGCTGGATCGGGGTGAGATCGATCTGATACTGGCAAAACGCCAGCGGGGTGATCCGCGCGGCGAACTGGTTTATCGCGGTCCCTTGGTTTGGCTGGCACGTGATCCGGCGCGTCTTGGCGAAAAGCATAAGGTCCTGCCGTTGATCGCATTTCCACCGCCCAGCATCATCCGGCGTTTGGCGCTGGAGGCACTGGAGAAGCATCAGATTCCCTGGCGTATCGTGTGTACATGCGGCAGCCTCAGCGGACTGGTCGCCGCAGCAAGGGCCGGCATGGGCGTTCTCGTGCAGCCACGAAGCATGGCGCCGACAGGCTTGCAGGAAATTCCGGCGGGGCGGCTTCCGCCGCTTGAGGATGTCGAATTTGTCCTCTTGCCGCGCAAAGGTGCGGACCGGGAGCTGGTTTCGGCGCTTTCGAAGGAAATTCTGTCGAATATTCGCAATTTTTAGATCACTAGATAGGTCAGGCCTCCGTAAGATCGCTGAAAACCAGCCCCTTCGCATTGGCTTTGGCGGAGACCTTGATCGTGGCGATGCATGCGCTCACCCGGTTGACGTCGGCGTGCATGACACCTTCGGCGATCTCCAGAACTGCAATGCTGCAACGCATCAGCGGGAAATGACGCTCGCCGCCTGACCGGTCATGGGCGCGTATGGCGCCTGTCTCGCGGTCTTCCGGTGTATAAAGATCCAGCACATTGGTCTGGAAATCATTCAAGAGAGTGGTCAACCTTTCCTCTATTTCCTGACGGGTATTACCGCTGATGCCGATGAAGAAGTCGTCGCCGCCTACATGACCGAGGAATTTGTCGTCACCAACAAAATGGTGCCGGAGCAGGGAAGCAAAAAGGCCAATGGCCAGATCGCCTTTTTGAAAGCCGTAATGGTCATTGAACGGTTTGAAATTGTCGAAATCGCAGTAGCAGAAGAAGCGCGTTGCGGAACTGTCACGCATGACATCTTGCACATAATCGCGGATAGAGCGGTTGCCGGGCAGACCGGTAAGCGGATTCTGGTCCTGCGCAGTCTTGAGCTGTTTTTCGTTGATGATTTTGAGCAGTGACGAAGCGGATAATACGCCGGCATAGCGCAGGTTTTCCGTCAGGATCACACAGTCGCTGCCCTCGATTCCAGCAAAAATCTTGAGCATCTGTTCGGCCGGTGTGTCCAGATCCGCGATGGGCGTACCCGTGACAAAATGCGATATGCCACGCTGATAGATGCGATTTTTGAGAAGGTCGCGGCCAAAGGGATGATAGATCATCGCTTTGACATGGTATTCATGCAGAACCCCACGGGGTTCGCCGTTGGCACCCAGTACCGGAAAAAAGCTCTGCTGCGGGTTTTTGCGGAAGAGTTCAAAGACATTGTCGAGATCGTCATTTTCGTGCACGGCAGGAAGGCGCTGGACCTGGGCGCGAATGAGGATGCTATCGAGCGTTGTGGTCTGCCTGCGCCCTGTGCCCGCCTGTTCGAGGTGAGGATAGCTATCCTGCAATTCGCCGACATTGGTTGTGGGTCTTGCGATATAATATCCTTGGACGAGATCGCAGCCGAGATCACGGCACACGATATATTCCGCTTCCGTCTCCACGCCTTCTGCAATGACACGCGCCCCGAGCATATGCGCCATCTGGACGATCTGCTTGACGATGTGGCGTTTGCGCGGGCTTGCGTCGAGATTGGAGATGAAATGGCGGTCGATCTTCACATAGTCTGTCGGATAATCGCAAAGCAGCTTCAACCCATTGAAACCCACACCGAAATCGTCGACCGCGAGTTTGAAACCGCCATGGCGCAGGTTGTTGAACAGGGTGCTGAAGGCCGGATCCCTGGCGTTGTCGAAGCGCTCGGACAATTCAAAGCAGATCGAGGAGGGGCGGATATTGGCCTTGATCAGCTGATGTACCAGACGCTCGACGAAATTACTGCCCAGGTTGATCAATCGTGCGTCGATGTTGATGAACAGCATCCGGTGGGTGAAACCCGGCAAGCCAGAAAATCCGGCAAAGGCCCGGCCATTGATCATTTGTTCCAGTTCGGCCAGTTGCCCGACATCGTGGGCCTTGTCGAGCAGTTCGGGCGGTGAGCCAAAACCCAGCCGGTCAAACCCCCGCATAAGCGATTCATAACCGAATGTTGCGCCCGTTGCTGCCTCTACGATGGGCTGGAAAGCGGTTTCGATGGCCAGCTTTGCGAGGGTTACGAGCTGGTCATCGCCAAAGCGACGCAGGACCAGCATTTCGGCGGGTTGAAAGGCCATGGGATACTCCGGCATGAATGCGAATTGCCGCCGGACAATTGGTGCCGATCGTTGAATATTCCGTTTCCGCCAGATGACAGTTTCATGAAGTTTTCGGCCAGCGCGCCGCGAACCGAGTTATCGGACGTTTCGGCGCATTTCCGGCCTCAGAGTTCTCCAGAAATCTCCCGCCTTCGCTGATCAAGTTCTTCACTGTAACGGCGCAGCGTATGGCTTTCCGTCAAGAGGCCAACAACATTGCGCTCGATGAGGTTATCGACAACCGCAAGCGCTTCGCTTTCGGTCTTGTCGAAGATGGCAACAGCCTGTTTGGCATTCATCTGTGGATGCAGGAAATCGCTCTGGTATTTCAGGAGGCTGCCGATCTCCTGAGTACGCGCTGATTCATCGACGATTTCCGAGTGGGCCTCCGGCATCAAAACAATACCGGCATATTTGCCGGCGTCGTCAAGGACGACCACCCGCTGCGTGGAACCGAGGGGGAAATCATGCCGGAAGTCTGCGATGGTCATATGGATGGATGCAGTGCGCACATCCCGTCGCATCAGGCGGTCGACGGTGAGGTTACGAATCCAGCCGACATCATGGGCGCTGCGGATGCTTTCGCCGCGCAGGTGGAAACGCCATGTGGCAAAGGAATAACCAAAGGTGTTGCGTACCGTCAGCGAGGCCATGATGACAGCCGCGAGGACGAGGGCCGTGATCGGAAAATCACCGGTTATCTCGAGCGCCAGAAAGGTCATGGTCAGCGGTCCGCCGATGACGGCAACCGCCAGCGAGCTCATACCGACAACGGCATAGATAACCGGCGTCAGCGTGGCATGAGCAAAAATGAACGGAGCAGAGTAAGCAAATATTTTGCCGAGCAGGGCGCCCATGAACAGAGAGGCGAAAAACAGACCACCACGGAAGCCAGAACCAATGGAGACCGCCGATGCCGTGGATTTCAGCAGCAGTATGCCGAGCAGCGATGCGATCGTCGCGGTGTGATCCAGATTGAGGTGCAGGGCGCCATGGCCACCCGAAAGAACCTGTGGCGAAATCAATGCCAGCGCGCCAACCACGGCCCCGCCGATAATGGGCCGCACGGCTGTAGGGACGGAGCTTTTGCGCGCCAGTTCCTCAACAAAGGAAACGCCCTTCATCAGGAGAATACCGGCCCCGGCACAAAGGATGCCGAGCAGCATCGCCGGCACATAATCAGCGGTCACGACAGTGCCGAAATTGCCTACGTCGATCATGAAGTCACTGCCAACCAATGCGCGGGCCACGACGGTTGATACCAGAGCTGAAACAACAACAGGTGCCAGACTGACAATGGTGTAGGAACCGATGATCAGCTCGAAGGCATAGAAAGACCCCGTAAGCGGCGCGTTGAAGGCTGCTGCAATGGCGCCTGCTGCACCGCAGCCAACGAGGATCCGCAGTTCTGCGCGGCGCAATTGCAGGGAGAGGCCAAGCTTGGATGCAAGGCCTGACGCCAGCTGAGTATAGCCGGCTTCCAGCCCGACGGATGCGCCAAAACCGTTGGAAATGATGTTCTGGACAGCGACGATGATGCTGTCATTGAGCGAAAGGCGGCCGCCATGCAGGGCGTTGGCCTCAATGGGGTCGACCATCGGCCGCTTGCGCCAGCGCGCCAATATCAGGACGAGAATGCCCAGCAGAATTCCACCCGCAAGCGGCGCTGTGAAGACGACCACCTGATCGAGCGCGCTCATGGAACTCAGGCGTTCGCCATCCGCCAACTTGAATATGAGCTGGTGCATTTCCTGTGTGATCAGGCTCATGCCTGTCACTACAACACCTGCAACCAGTCCGATCAGTGCTGCAGCCAGCACGAGCCCGATTTCATTGCCGCGAGCGAAAGCCCGTAGACGGCTGGGTGCCAGAAGGATGGAAAGAACACCGAGGCGGCGGATGTTGAATTTGCGGAGCATTTTGGACTGCGGGGGTAAAGACAGCTGCCCTTGCAGGTTTATACTGAACGCATGGCGGCGTCAAAACGCAGATTCTGAAAAAAAGGGGCTGCGGCGTCAGTTGCGCGTGTAGCGCAAGCCGAATGACGGACGGTCAACCGCTTCGACCGGAGCCGTGAGTGCCGCCTGAGCCTGTTCTCGCCGCAACTGGTGTGCTCGCGCTGCATCGACGGTCAGGCGGAGTTCAAAATTCTTGCGCACAGCACGGTCTACGGAAAGCTCGGCGAGCCGTTTTACATCCGACACGCCGGATGTGAAGATCTGGAGGATAATGAGGGAGATTTCCTGCGCGTATACTTTTGAGCGGGGACCAAGATCCAGCATGCGAAAAGCTTCGGCATAAGCTTTGCGCATTATTGCCAGGTCTTGCGGCGAATATATCGGACCCGCTGAATCACAAAAGATCATATCTACCCCCGACACGACGTACGTCGTCTGCCGTCATAATCCAATCCGCCCAAGGACAAACTATTTACAATAGTTTCTCAGGACAACTGGAAATTGCATTCCGGCAAAAAATCCCGCTATCGATGATTATTAGAATCCAAATGTGAAAATCTGATGGGCGGTATTTATCGCGCTTACTGCCTAATGCGGGCAGGTCTGGGATTGTCCGTTCAAACCCTCATGCTTGATCTCGAACGTTGCTTTTGCCGCCTCACCATTTCTGGTGATGGTAACGACATAGATACTGTCGAAATCATCCCCGCTCCATTTTGGTACGCTGGTTGCATCACCATTGTTGGCGGTCAGAAGGTCGCTGACAATATTGTCAATTTTCTTGTGCTCCCAGGCGACAAGAACGCGCGCATTGCGCAGTTCCGGCTTGCTCAGGGCTTTGGTGAGGTCCTTGCGATCGGAAACGCCGATGCTCGCATTCACCGGCAGACCAAAGGAGATGGCAGTCGGTTCAACCGTGGCCAGAGGCCGTATATAGTCGTAAAGTTCGCCCCCGTCTTTCTTCTGATCGGCCGGATTGGGCGCGAAGATAAAATCGGGTTTTCCCAATGTCTTGGCAATCACTGGCGGAAGAGCAAGGGCGCGGTTGAGACCCTGGCAATTGAGCTGCCCCAGCCCGCTTTCCGGCTTTTCGCCATGTCTGATGAAAGCTATGGTCTGGACATTGCTGCTGCTCCACGCGGGAATTGGCGCGAATGTCAGCATCATCAGGCCAATTGCAGTCAGTGTTCCGGTGGATGGTTTTGCCATGGCAGGCTCCTTCTATCGCCGATTCCTGTTCCGGCTAAACCGGAAGAGCCATAGAATTCTTCACGGCGAAACACCATAACTATTTGCAACATCAACGGACGCTTGTGGCCGGACATTTCGCAGAAACGTCGATGGCGGTTCCCACGTGAACAATTGTGATGATACAGCTGAAGAAAGTGCGCTTCTGTGCTAAAAAATGCAGCGCGTGTATTGCTAAAAGTGTTTTGATAGGAAAAGTACGACTAATATATCAAGAGGCTGTTGAACTTGACGAAACATACTCCACTTCAGACCCGGATTCGTGATCAGTTGCAAAGGCGTTTCGGTGAAGATTTACAGGTTGGTGACCGGGTCAACGAGGCAGAGATCGCCGATGCACTGGGGATTTCTCGTACCCCTGTGCGTAAAGTCTTGTGGCAGTTGCAGACTGAGGGTGTGGTCAGTTATGAGCAGCATCGCGGTTTTCGCCTGGCCGACGCGAATGTCGAATCTCTTGAGATGGAAGCCGAGAGGAACGACTTGCTCGATGAACATGTCATGCGTGATATGGCTCTGGGCAATCTCAATTCGGTGATCAGTGAACGGGCATTGATGCAGAAATACGAGGTACCGCACGGGATCCTCATGTCGACGTTGCGCCGCTTGATGCGCGATCAGCTTGTCGAGCCCTCCGTTGGACATGGATGGATATTTTCCGATGTCAGCGCCACGGCGCTGGAGAATGGCTATAATTTCCGCCAGATTCTTGAACCGGCGACGATCCTAGCGGATCCTTACTTCATTGATGTCGACGCTTTTCAGGCACTCGATCGCGATCACGCCAATACAATCAGCAACATTGAGACGCTTGATCAGCGCCGGCTGTTTGATCTCGATGCCAAATTCCACCGCCTCATTGCTCTTGGTGCCCGATCCACGCATCTCGTCGACGCTATTGAACGTCAGAACAACATCCGCCGGGTCAACGAATATATCGGGTTCGCGCGTCTGGACCGAATTCGTGAATCGCTGACGGAGCATCGTAACATCATTTCTGCACTCCTGCGCGGTGAACGCCAGGTGGCCGCGGCATTGATGCGCCTGCACCTGCAACTCTCCAAAGACGAAACCTTCAAATACATAGATGAGGATCTGGAGCGGATGCGGGGCGGCAGTGTCGGTTTACCGGCGGATCAGGACAGGCTCTAAAAAGAATGCCGGGCACTGAACCCGGCATTCCGGCTTTACGGACGCTCTGCCTAATGCACAAAGCCCATATAGCGCGGCAGTGACAGCGTGATTTCCGGAATGAAGGCAATCAGCAAGAGACATACGAACAGGATCGCCAGATATTTTGCGATTGGCCGCACTGTCGCCTCGAGAGACACCCCGCCCACAGCGCAACTCGTATAAAGCCCAAGCCCCAGCGGCGGTGCAAACAACCCGAGTCCCATCGCGACGATCAGAACAATGCCGTAATGCAGGGGATGGATACCAAAACTCTGCGCGACGGGAATAAGCAGAGGACCGAAGATGATCAGTGCCGGAGCGCCTTCCAGTGCCGCACCCATCACGATGAGGATCAGGATGGAGGCGATGATGAACGCCCAGGAACCGGCTCCGTGGCTGAGATTGATCATGGCTTCGGCCAGCATATGCGGCACCTGATCAATGGTCAGCGAGAAGGCAACGGTTTGAGACGCAGCCACCACGAACAGGATCATGCCTGCAAGCGTTGCAGACCGGACGAATAATGTCACGGTGCTACGCCATGTCAGCTCCCTGAAAACGAGACGTCCGACAAGTAATGCATAGGCCACCGCGAAGGCGCCGATTTCAGTTGCCGTTGCAAAACCGGAGCGATAGCCGCCGAAAATGATGACGATGACACCAAGGCTTACGGCGCTGCTCCACAAAAGATTGTTGAGGCTGCGACCCGATGCTTCTACCGGGGCGGGCGGTGCTTTCTTCGAGAAGATGATGACGCCAAGGATGAGGGCGCTCGCCATCAGGAGTGCCGGATAAATACCCGCAGCAAACAAGCCGCCGATAGACAGGTTGGCCACATAGCCGAGAATGATGAGGTTGATGCAGGGTGGGATGGTTTCCGCCATGACGGCGCTGGCGGCCAGCAGTGCCACGCCTTCCGACGGATCGTGACCGGAACGGCGCATGGCCGGAATCATGACCGTACCAACGGCGGTCACATCCGCGAGCTTCGAGCCGGAAATGCCAGAAAACAGAACCATGCTGAGAATGGTGACGATGTTGAGACCGCCTTTGCGTTCGCCAACGCCCCGGCGCAACAATTCGATCAACCGCACCGACATGCCATTCACTTCCATGGCAAGGCCGGTAAGAACAAAGAACGGCACGGCGAGAAGCACGAAGTTGTCAATTCCGCTTGATGCCTGCTGGGCGAATACAGCAAACGGAATGAACCCGTCGCCGAATATGTAGAGCAGGGCACCAACGCAAAGCGAAAAGGCGATGGGGATGCCGCTGGACAAACAAATAGCAAATCCCCCGAGCATCAGAACCAGCGGGCTTGGGGCGAGTCCGGGTAGCAGCGTGCTCCAGAGTGCGACTACACCGGCCAGAACAAGAAGCCCTGCCAGCCCAACCGCCATGTCTGCCTTCGAGTAGACAAACAGTCTTGCTGCCGTGAATATGGCCATGCAGAAGCCGCCCACAACGAGCGGATACATGAAGAGATTCTGCGGCAGGCCGGTGGAGGTGACCTGTGTCGAGGCCGACTCACAATACTGAATGGCGAAAATCGCCACGGCGAGCGTTACTCCCAGCTCGATCCACAAACCGGCCGCTTCCACGCGGGCTGCGTGGTTCGGTGCCAATTTGTCCCGAAGAATACGGATGCCGACGTGATTTCCCTTGGCAACTGCTGCCGCTCCTCCGAGGAAGGCGACAGTGATCAAAAGCATGCGTGCGACTTCATCGGCCCATAAAATGGTGTCGTTGTAGATAGATCGCCAGAGAACGGCGGTGATGACCAGCAAAAGATCGGCCGCCAGGGCGATGGCGGCAAAAATCTCGACCACCCGCAGGAGGGCGCCGACAAACGGCGCACCCCTGACGGCCGGTGCATGGGCGTTAGGCAGAGCAGCCTCGACTGACATCTGAGACCTCAGGCCCTGGTGATGGATTCAAGCACGGGCTTGGTGCTTGGATAAGTCTTGGCAAATTCATCCCAGAGCGGCATGACGAGCTGCTTGAACGCCGCGCGGTCGACCTCGTGCGTCGTGACGCCATTGCTGCGCAATTTTGCCAGAGCGGTGGCTTCGATCTCGTTTGCTTTGCTGCGCTGGAAGGCGGATGCTTCCGCCGCTGCCTCACGGAATGCGGGCAGGTGTTCCGCCGGCACCTTGGAAAGAGCACGCCTGCCGATGACGATGGTTTGCGGATTGCAGATGTGCTGCGTGAGCGAGATGTGCTTGGCCACCTCATAGCATTTGAGGGCAAGGACCGTCGGCGCGTCGTGCTCCAGCCCGTCAATGACGCCGGTCTGGAGGGCCGTGTAAACCTCGCCAAGCGACATCGGCGTTGGTGAAGCCCCCATCGCCTTCAATGTGGCAACAAAATTGGCAACGGGTAGCACACGGATTTTCTGACCTTTGAGCAGTTCGGGCGTGTTGGCAGGCTGGCGCGCTGTTACATTGCGCCCGCCGAGGCTATAGGCCCAGCTTACCACCTCGACACCAATCTTGTCGGCAAAGATGCCGTTCAGCACTTTGCCCGCGCTGCCATCGAGAACAGGGCCAGCCGCATCCATCGAGTTGAAAAGATAGCCAAGATCAAGGACGCCGATTTCCGGTGCCAGGGTTCCCCAGATTGATGAGCCGGATATCATCATGTCGACGATGCCGAGCTTGACCTGGCCGACAATGTCGGCTTCCTTGCCGAGCTGATTGTCCGGGAAATATTTGATCTCGACAGCGTCACCGACCTTGTTCTTCAGGCCGCTTTGAAAACGGTCGTACCAGAGCCAATGGGCCGAATTGGGATCGGCTGGCAGGGAAGACGACATGCGCAAGCTGATCGGAGCCGCTTCCGCTCGTGTTGCGCGGCCAATAATGGCAAACGTACCGGCGCCAGCAAGGCCAAGGCCAAATGCACGACGTGTCAGACGGATATCTTTCATAGTCTCTCCTCCACATGGACCACTTCTGCGTGGTCCTGATTGTTCCCGACGCCGGGCTGCCGGCGTCACCCCATAGTCACCGCTCTTTATAAGGGCGGTTTGAAACACGGCGACAGGACTCCTCAACCCCGCCGACGTGCCGTCAGGCTATGCGCAAGCTTTGCTTGGTTCGGACGGATCGATGTGCGAAACAGTTGGGGTGCCGACTTCACAGGCGTCGTTCATGGTTCGCAAACAGGCCGTCGCTTGACCTCAAGTGGCATGGCATATACTAGTATGGTAGTATGATATGGTAATTTTCGCAATGCAAGGGGCGGGGAGAAGGTAATTTGACAATTGATCTCAGCCGTGGTGGGTCGACGGCGCACCGGCTTGAAAAAGAGCTGCTCAGAGCGATTGTTTCGCTGGAACTGTATCCCGGCGTCCGCTTGTCGGAACAGGAGATCGCCGAGCGCTACGGGGTGTCGCGCCAGCCCGTGCGTGAAGCGCTGATTGCCCTCAGCAAGCAGCAATTTGTCGAGGTCCTGCCGCAGCGGGGCACGATCGTCGTCAAGATTTCCATTCCGAAGATGCGGGAGGCGCGCTTCCTGCGCGAGGTGATCGAAAGCGCTGTCGTGCGCCGGGCCTGCGAGGCATTTGATCCGGTCAGCCGCGAGAAGATTGACGAGGCTCTCGAAGCGCAGGCTCGCGCTGCAGCCAGAACCGACCATACCGCTTTCAAGAAGTTTGACGAAGAATTTCACATCGCTCTGGCGGAGGGAGCGGGCTGCTCCATGGCGTGGTCAGTCGTCGGCAACCTCAAGGCCCATATGGACCGGGCCTGTCAGCTGACCTTGCTGAATACGGCTGCCATGCAGCTTCTCATTGACCAGCATCAGGCCATCATCGTGGCAATCGATGCGCGTAATCCCGATGCGGCGGAAGCTGCCATGCGCTACCACCTCACCGAAATATTACGGGTATTGCCCGAGATCGAAAAGAACCATCCGGATCTGTTCGAATAGCCGTCAGTTTATCGCGTCATGCCTGCTTGATCTCAGTTCGCGCCCGAGAAGCAGAACGAGAAGCGCCGCCGCCGCGAGGCAGCAGGCGAGAACGCCCATGCCGATCTGAAAACTGCCGGTACTCTGTTTGATCCAGCCGACGAGATAGGGCCCGGCAAACCCTCCGAGGTTGCCGACCGAATTGATCAGCGCGATACCGCCAGCCGCTGCCGTTCCCTGCAGGAAGACAGACGGCATGGCCCAAAAAGGCCCAAGGCTCGCATAGATGCCGATGGATGCCACGCCGAGGCAAAGCAGCGCGAGCAGGTTTGACTGAAGATAGACACTGCCGATGAAACCGATGGCGCTGATCGCCGCCGCAATGGCAACATGCCAGACCCGCTCGCCGGTTTTGTCGCTGTGCCTGCCCCAGAGCAGCATGGCTACGGCACTGACAATATAGGGAAGGGCGGTGATGAAGCCGACCTCGGTGTTGGAAAAGCCCATGGCCTTTATCATCTGCGGCAGCCAGAGACCAATGCCATAGAGCCCTATCACAATGCCGAAATAGACAAGCCCGAGGAGCAGAACACGCCGATCGACCAAAGCAGGCCACAACCGATGCTGTGTTCGCCCCGGGTGGGCAAGGCGATCCTGTTCAAGTTTCTCCTGGACGATACGGCGCTCGGTAAGTGTCAGCCATGGTGCCTGCGCCGGGCCATTGGGCAGCAGGCGCAGGACGGCTAGTCCAAGCAGACAAGACGGAAGACCTTCGAGGATAAAAAGCCACTGCCAGCCTTTCAGCCCCCAGACATTGTCGATGCCGACGATGAGACCGGAAATGGGTGCGCCGACGGCACTTGCCAGGGGAACGGCGGCCATGAAGAGGCCGATAAATTTTGCCCGTTGCGCGGCAGGAAACCAGTAAGTTAGGTAAAGGATCATTCCGGGAAGAAATCCGGCTTCAGCGACGCCAAGCAGGAAGCGCAGGATAAAGAAGCTCCACGGTCCCTTCACAAAGGCCATGGCGGCGGACACCAGCCCCCATGTGATCATGATGCGGGCAATCCAGAGTCTTGCGCCGACTTTTTCAAGGATGACGTTGCTGGGCACTTCGAACAGGAAATAGCCGAGGAAGAATATGCCCGCACCCCATCCATAGACGTAAGGTGTAAGACCGACATCGTCATTCATGGTGAGAGCAGCGAAACTGATGTTCACCCGGTCAAGAAATGCTACGAGATAGAGCAGCATCATGAAGGGGATGATGCGCAGGCTTATCTTGCGGTACGGATCCACCGTTTCGTTCAATGACATATCTGCCTCCCAGCCCAATGTCGTGATCTGCTGCTTCTTCGTCAGGCCAGATCAATGCCCTTTTTCTTGTATTCATCAAGAACTGTCTCATTGATATCCGAAATGATACCGATACGGCCATTGCTTGGATCATTGATCCAGAACCGCGCCAGAAGCTTGATGTTCTTGTTTTCGATGCTGGCGGTATAGATTTGCGGCGGTGGATCCTTCATGACGCGCGGCTGCTTTTCCACGGCGGCGAGAAAAATGCTCCGCGCGGCATAAAGATCAGTGGTGGACGCCACCGTGACGGGAAACTCCAGCCTTACGTTGTTGTCCGAGAGCGTTTCATTGAAGATCGTGCTGTTGATCAGCGTATCGTTGGATATCAGGACATCAAGACCGTCGGTGGTATGAATTGTCGTATAACGGATGGTCATCTCTGTGACCTTGCCTGTGATACGGTCGCTGACCAGATTGTCGCCGACCCGAACGGACCGTTCAAACAGCAGGATAAGCCCGCTGATATAGCTGGCGGCGAGCTTCTGGAAACCAAGGCCAAGCCCGATGCCCAGCGCACCACCGAACGCGGCGAGGGCAGTAAGATTGATCCCCGCCATCGAAACAATCATCAGCGCCGCAATGACCCATATGGTGACCGAAACAATGCGTTCCAGTGCAAGGGCAAGGTTGGGTTGCAGACCGCTCCTTTTGTGCAGATAGCGCTGTGATGCTTCGGAAACCCAGATGGTGACGATAATGATGATGGCGGCGAAGAACAGGATGGTGAGTATGGCAAACGCGCTGATCTTGGCGTCACCTATCGCGTATTCAGCATCAAAAAAGCCTTTGACCGTCGGGTTCCACTGGCCGAAGAGATAAATGAGCAGGGTGAGCCAGAACAGTACGGAGGATACGCGCAAAATAGATCGCAGCGGGTCATGCGGTTTGAAGATGAGTTCCACGATCATGCCTATGAGCCGGACAACGAGGAACGACAGAAGCAGTCCGCCAAGGACAAAGACCAGCGGATTGGCAAGTGTGCCGCTGAAGGTCCGCATGAATGCGAACATGATGAGAATGGCAAGAACGAGCGTCGACAGATAGTCGATCACGATCCGGATACGCGACGTGATCGGCCGCACGCGCTTCAGGCGCCGCGTGATGAACAGGGCAATCACGAATGAGAGGACAAGGGCGCCAATGGAAAGGAAGCCAACGAGCGGTGTCTGCAAAATTACGTCAAACGCACCGTTCGCGAGGGCCGCAATTGCATCAGCCTCTTCTTTCTCCATTTCCCGTCCCCGAACGTATGAAGCTGCGGCGTCGCCACAGATGAAAGAATATGTTTGCCGTCACAACTTGTGGCACAAACTTGATTGTAAAAACAGATCAGTCAGCGAAGGCTTTTTTGGCCATCCGGCTTGACAGTTAGATGGAGAAGGGCCTCCTTCACCACTGTCAAACAGCAGTATGCGGACGCGTCGAAAAAGGTCAGCAAAAATGAAAATCGCAGATATGAACTGGATGCAGGTGGAAGAACGGGTCGCGAGGGATGATCGCTGCATTCTACCCATCGGGAGCGTCGAGCAACACGCTTATCTCAGCCTTGCCACGGACATGATTCTGGCAGAAAAAATCGCGGTTGACGCGGCTGAACCGTCCGGCGTGCCGGTGTTTCCCGCCTTGCCCTACGGGCTTGCTTCCTCGTTCATGGATTTCCCCGGCACGCTGACATTTACTCTGTCTACCTATGCATTTGTGATCCGCGATCTGCTCGACAGCATGCATCGCTGCGGCTTCCGGCGTATTCTTGTCGTCAACGGCCATGGTGGTAATACACCAGCTGGAACTGTTATCAGCGAATGGTTGAACAGCCACCCGGATTCCTCCGTCAAACTGCATGACTGGTGGCGTGCACCGAAAACTTGGGCAAAGGTCATGACCATCGATCCGGCAGCCTCCCATGCGTCGTGGATGGAGAATTTCCCCTGGACGCGGCTTGCGGGCGCACCCGTGCCGCAGGAAGCCAAAGAAGAGATTGACTATGGCCGGCTTGCCCGCGTCGATGCCCGTCGCAAGCGCGAAATGCTGGCGGAAGGCAATTATTACGGGCTTTTTCAGCGGCCCGACGCGGATTCGCTGGCTCTGTGGGACGTGGCCGTGGCGGAAACGCGCGAGCAGCTCGACAGCGGATGGCATTAAAACAGGTCGCTAAAACAGGTCGCTACGCAGGTGAAACGACCGGATCGTGGTGGCAGACGCAGATCTTGTTGCCATCAGGGTCGCGGAAGTAAGCGCCGTAATAGTTGGGGTGATAGTGCGGGCGCAGGCCGGGCCGTCCTTCGCAGCGGCCGCCACCTGCCAGGGCCAGCGCATGAATCCTGTCGATCGTAACGCGATCGGGGGCCAGAAACGCGATCATCTGTCCGTTGCCGGGCAGGGCAACTTCGCCGTCAAACGGTTTTCCAAGCAGGAAGAGCGGATGGCCGCCACCCAGGGGCTGCCAGCCTGCCCAAGGTTTCGCATGGTCGCAAAAGCGTATGGGATTGCCTAATGCTTCCATGATCGGCGCATAGAAATTAAAGGCGCGCTCGAAATCATTCGTGCCGACATGGAAATGCGAAAACATGAATTTCTCCTTCAACCGTGCGGCGCACCGGAAACCGGCACCGGACAGAGCATGCAGATTCGTATCGGAAAATTAGCATTACAGGCGTTGCGGGCAAGCGCGGCAATTGTGTATCGATGGTTTTGCCAATCAAAAGGAAATGCAAATTGTCTCCAGTGACTTCCCCGGTTTTCAGCAAGCCATTTTCTGCCCTGCTTTTCGATATGGACGGTACGCTCCTCAACTCTCTCGCTGCGGCGGAACGGGTGTGGGGCGACTGGGCGCGCAGCAAGGGTCTTGATGTCGAAGCCTTCCTGCCAACGATGCATGGCGTACGGGGCGTCGACACAATCCGCCGTCTTGGTTTGCCCGGCGTCGACCCCGAGGCGGAATCAGCCATGATTGAACAGGCGGAAATCGATGATGTGGAAGGCATCGTTGCTATTCCAGGCGCTGTCGCTTTCCTGAAGTCGCTGCCTGCAGAAAGCTGGGCAATTGTGACCTCCGCCCCGATTGTCCTGGCGAAGCGGCGTCTGGAGGCTGCGGGAATTCCGCTTCCACGGATCATGGTGACGGCCGAGGATGTCTCCATCGGCAAACCGGATCCTGAATGTTACCTGCTTGGCGCCCGCAAACTCGGCGTCGATATTGCGGATTGTCTGGTGTTCGAGGACGCCCCAGCGGGAATTCAGGCTGGAGAGGCTGCAGGCGCCGAAGTGCTGGTTATCACGGCAACGCAGATGCATACGGTTGCCACACACCATACGGCCATTGCCAACTATGACGAAATTGCCGCCGATATCGGGACGGACGGCACAATATCGATTGTACGGACATAAGTACAAACAGCGCGCCGGTTGTCTCCAGCGCGCTGTTCCTGTTTCTCAGACAATCCCCGGAACGACCAGAACCAGCCAGGCGATGATGGGTCCGATGATCGCGATCAGCGCACTGTAGATCAGCAGATTGCGCAAAACGCTTTCCCGGTCGGCTTCCGGCGCATTGGCGACGACAAGTGCCCCATTGGTTGAGAAGGGGCTGGTGTCGACAATGGTCGTGGAAATCGCGATCGCTGCGACAACGCCGATGGCGCTGATATGTCCCTGCATCAGAAACGGCACGGCCAGCGGTATGATCGCTCCCAACAGCGCTGTCGAGGACGCAAAGGCCGACACGATCGCCCCGGTGAAGCACAGCAGCAAGGCGGCCAGAAGCGGCATACCAAGGCTGGAAATGCCTGAAGCCACGTAGTCGACGGTTCCGGCTTTCTGCATCACGCCGACATAGGTGATGATACCTGCAATCAGGAGCACGGTAGACCAGCTGACCTTGTCAATCGCCGCTTTCTGCGTTTTCGGGGAAAGCAATGCGAGCAGGACGGCAACTGTAATCGCGACAAGCCCCACATTGAACTTGAAGACAAGCGCGCCGACGGCAAGGGCCGTCAGCCCGACGAGTGTCATCAGGCGTTCGCTGGTCAGACCCTCATCGGATGGCATTGCCGCACCGGATGGCGATACCGCGCTGCGATGGTAAGCGGGTGAAGCGGGAGTGCCGCCATGGCCGACGATGGAACGCGATGCACCCGCAACGTGGGTATCCGGATCCGGCCCGGATGCCGCGGCATGATCGCGAAGGCTTTTCCAGCCACCGAAGACAAAGAACACCACGATAGCAATCGCGAGGTTGAAGAAAAGGCTCGACAGGAACAGGGATGTCGGGCCGTAGGGCAGCCCGGCTTTTTCAACAATCTGGTTGGTGATGCCGCCATAGACACTGATCGGCGAGAAGCCACCGCCCTGTGCGCCGTGGATAACCATCAGTCCCATCATGACAGGGCTGATGCGGTACTGCGTGGCAAAGCGCAGTGCAACCGGCGCAAGAATGGCAACGGCTGCCGGACCAAGGGCACCGAAGCCGGTGATGATGGCGGCGACGAGGAACATTACCCAGGGGATCAGCGCCATATGTCCGCGCACAAGCCGGACCGCCTTTTCCACGAGCCAGTCGATGGTCCCGTTGTTCTGGGCAATGGCGAAGAGGTAGGTAATGCCCACCAATGTCAGGAAAAGATCACTTGGAAACCCGGCAAAAATGTCGTTTGGCGTCATCTTCATGATCAGGGAGCCGACAACAAAGGCCGCAGCAAACGCCAGCGCCCCCATGTTGATCGGCAGGATCGTTGCGACAACGAACATGGCAATCAGAACAAGAATGGATAAAATCTCAATACTCACGGTAAAATCCTCCCTCTGCGGCGCGTCATGGACGGCCGCCTTTTCAGTCGTTGATCTGGCGTAAGCTCCCCCCCCTACGCCTCTGTTATATCCGTCACCTTCGCGGCGATGGCTTCATGCCCGCGTCAGGCGCTTGCCCGGCTGGCATAGAGATTGCCATATCGCTCGCGCAGGACGTTCTTTTGCACCTTGCCCATGGTGTTGCGGGGCAGGTCGTCGACAAAGATGATCTTTTTGGGTTGCTTGTAGCGCGCAAGCCTGTCCTGAAGCGCGTCAACGATGCTTTGCTCGCTGACATCGGAGCCGGGCTGCCTGACCACGATCGCGGTTACACCCTCGCCAAAATCCGGATGGGCAACACCGATGACGGCGCTTTCGACGATGCCGGGCAACTGGTCGATCTCCGTTTCGACTTCCTTGGGATAGATGTTGTAACCGCCTGATATCACCAGATCCTTGCCGCGGCCGACAATATGCACATAGCCGCGCGGATCGATCTTGCCGAGGTCGCCGGTGATGAAGAAGCCATCTTCGCGAAACTCCATCCGGGTCTTCTCGGGCATGCGCCAATAACCCTTGAAGACGTTTGGCCCCTTGACCTCGATCATGCCTGTTTCGTCGGAAGGCAGGATCGCCCCTGTTTCCGGGTGGGTGACACGCACGGTAATACCCGGAAGCGGAAACCCGACTGTTCCGGCAATCCGATCCCCCACATATGGATTGGAGGTGTTCATATTGGTTTCCGTCATACCGTAGCGCTCGAGAATGGCGTGTCCCGTGCGCTCCTGAAATGTCCGGTGGGTGTCGGCCAGAAGGGGGGCGGACCCCGATATAAACAGCCGCATGCCTTTTACGGAGTCACGGGTCAGCCCGTCATTCTGCGCCAGCCTGATATAAAATGTCGGCACGCCCATCATGGTCGTGGCGCGCGGCATCAGCGACAGTATCTCCGCCGGATCAAACTTCGGCAGGAGAAACATCGAGGCACCCGAAGTCAGAATGACGTTGGTCGCCACGAAAAGCCCGTGGGTGTGAAAGATCGGCAGTGCATGGATCAGCCGGTCGTTGGCGGTAAACTCCCATTGCTTGCGCAGCGTTAGGGCATTTGACAGAAGATTGTCATGGGTCAGCATTGCGCCTTTGGAGCGGCCGGTGGTGCCTGACGTATAGAGAATGGCAGCGAGATCATCCCCGGTGCGCGTTGCATCGACAAAATCGGGTGATTCCTCCTTCGCCAGTTCGAGGAGTGAGCCGCCACCCTTGTCATCGAGCGTTTCGACCAGTGCGCCGTATCTCGATGCGATGGTTGTGATGCCTTCCCTGGCCTTCGGGGTCACCACGACGAGGCGGGGTTCGGCATCACTGATGAAGTAGTCGAGCTCGGCGAGGGTATAGGCTGTGTTGAGTGGCAGATAGACGGCCCCGCAGCGGATGCAGGCAAGATAAAGCATGAGCGCTTCCGGACTTTTCTCGACCTGTACGGCCACCCGGTCGCCGGGGCGGATGCCCAGCGTATCAATGGCTCCGGCAATACGGCCGGACCATTGCAGCATGGCACCGTAAGTCCATTTTCCGCCGTCACCCGTCTCGATGAACACGGCTTCCTCTGCCGGGATGGATTGCCGGATGGCGTCAAACAGGTGGTTGCTCATGAACTCAATTCCTTGCTGCTTGCTTTCTTCGTCTCGGGCACTTTGGCCTGGACTGCGCGGCCTGGCTTGTCGCTGCGCAAAAGTTTACGGATTGCCGGTGCGGCTACGATCTCGCCGCGCTGGGCGAATGCTTCGTGGTTGGTTTCAATATCGTCCAGTTTGTAGAGATAATTGACCATCAGCCCGTATGCCTGCCGCATGGCGCGCGCGGAACGATCGGCAAGAAAGTCCAGCCGCTCAAGCCGGGCACCGTTGCCGAGATGAAAGCGGGCAACCGGATCAAGTGCGCGTCCGTCCGGCGTGCGCGCCTGCAGAAAATATGAGGCGGCGGCGGGCAGCATTGCGGCCCTTACAGCGGCGAGCTTTGTGGCGTCGTCGGTCCAATTCTCATCATCAAGAGCGGCGAGGGCGGTTTTATCTTCAATGCTTAGGACATCGGATTTTTCATTGTGCCGTTCACGCGCGAGCCAGCTGGCAAACGCTGGCACCGGAGAGAGCGTGACAAATGTATCGAGTTTCGGCAGATCGCGGCGAAGATCCTCGACAACCTGTTTGATCAGGAAATTACCGAAGGAAATGCCGCGCAGTCCAACCTGACAGTTTGAAATGGAATAGAATACTGCGGTGCGCGCATCCTGTGCCTGAATGGGCGCGCGTTTTTCCCCCAGCACATCCGAAATGGTCTCGGGTATGGTTTTCGTCAGCGCGACTTCGACGAAGATCAGCGGATCATCGGGAAGCTGGGGATGAAAGAAGGCGAAGCAGCGCCTGTCGACGGGTGCCAGCCGGCGGCGCAGCTCATCCCAATCATGGATTTCGTGCACGGCTTCGTACTGGATGATCTTTTCAAGGATTTGCGCAGGCGTCGACCAGTCAATCGGCCGCAGGATGAGAAAACCGCGATTGAACCATGACGCAAAGAGATGCGCAAAATCGGCGTCGACGGCTTCAAGGTCAGGTGTCTCGGCCTTGAGTTCCAACAGCCGTTCGCGCATGCGGACGAGTGTTGATATGCCATTGGGCGCAAGGTTCAGGCGGCGAATAAGCTCCTGCCTGCGCGGCTCAGCGGCCTCGTGCAATTCCAGCACGGCCCTGGCGCTGCGCTCCGTGCGATAGGTATCGATCGCCTTGTCGAGTTTGTCGGCGTCCGGTCCGAATTTACCGGAAAGGAGCAGCATGAAATCGCGCTGCTGCTCGTCGTTCAACCGCGACCATTGCTGCAGGATTTCTGCGGCCAAAGCCATGCCGGATGCCTCGCCTCGGCTTGTGAGCAGCATTTCGCACAGCCGTTCAAGACCCGTGAGACCGGATGGCAACCGTTCTGCGCGCGGCGAAAACGAAAGCAGCTTGCGGCCGCGCTCGGTGATCGTTTGCACCATGTCGCTGAAGAAGGATGTACCGGTCATTGCAGAACTCCAGTTCAGAGGATTGATCGGGCAAGAATGGTGGTTTTGACTGTCGCCTGTGTTTCCACGCGTTCGATTGCAGTGCTTAATATAGCCGATCTGGTATGACAGCGCCTCCTGCGATCCTCCCTTTCGCCTGCGCCGGATCATTTTCGTTTGTTCCAATCCCTCCCTCGGGATGGTATATAATGTTTGAGACTTCTTGTATGTAAAGTCAACAGTCTTGTATACAAGAATTGTAATTGTGCATTTTATTGAGGAATCATGGCTGAAAATATCGTGCAAGGATTGCGGGACGAAATTGAGAACGGCATCGTCACAAACCAGTACGTTCCGGGCGAACGGCTGGACGAAATGCAATTGGCAAAACATTTCGGCGTGTCCCGGACGCCCGTTCGTGAAGCTCTGATGCAACTCAGCGCCATCGGTCTCGTCGAGATTCGTCCGAGGCGTGGTGCAGTGGTGGTCGAGCCCGGACCGCACCGGATTTACGAGATGTTTGAGGTCATGGCCGAACTGGAAGGGATGGCCGGTTCACTGGCGGCGCGGCGCCATACGGATGCGGACCGGAACGAACTGCTGGCGGCCCATGCCAAATGCGAACTGTCGTCCAATATTGATGATGCGGACACCTACTACTATGACAATGAAACGTTTCATCGGGCTATCTATACGGCCAGCCACAGCAGCTTTCTGATCGAGCAATGTCTGGCGCTGCATCGCCGTTTGCGGCCGTACCGTCGCCTTCAGTTGCGGGTACGCAACCGGATGAAAACCTCGTTCAACGAACACGGGGCCATCGTTCAGGCCATTCTTTCGGGGGAGGCGGAGGCTGCCCGTACGCATCTGCGCGAGCATATTGCCGTACAGGGTGACCGTTTCAGCGATCTCATTGCGACGCTTGCAGCGCAACGCAAAGGCGCGTCTGGATAGCATTCTTGACCGGGCAGCATCGGGTTCAAAATGTGCTGACCGAAATTCCGGCGGCAAGTTGCGGGTAACTTGCCGCCAGTATCAGAGCTTATCTGTTAAACCTTGCCGCCATTCTTCTTGCAGTCGCTGCGGAACTTGTGGCGTTCCTTGCCGTGCAGACCCTTGGCATCGGCCTGAGTAGAGCAGGCCTTGGAGATGGCTGTTTTCGCCGGCGTGGTTGCCGTTGTGGACTTTTTCATCATGGTGTTGGCTGGTGCGGTTGTCGTGGCCGGAGCAGCCGGGGCCGTCGTGGTGGCCGGTGCCGTTGTCGCTGGAGCCGCAGTCTGTGCCATTGCGCTGGTACCCACAAAAGCGAGGATGGCGCTGGCGGCGAGGGTGGCAACTAGTCTCATGGTCGTTTCCTTTGAGTTACAAACCTGTTTGGTAGCGCGTGGTCAGATCGATGTGACAGCGTGCTACGGTTGCACCTGAGCACTGCTTGCATTTCGCCAAGTCCCGGCAAACCGACGAGATTGCGGAGACTATGCGTCATGCCAACATTGCTCGTGCGCCAGATTATTGGCGGACCGTGTTTTCTTTGTGTGCTGAAACATTAAATTTTTTCAATAATTGACCATGATGCCGGATCGCTTGACGCTGTAGAATCACAGCCCTATACCGGCAGCATCAATCGACAGAAGCAAAGTCCGATGAAAGCCGCAAAGCTCGCAACCCGATAGGCCGTAACAACCATTTTCTTCAGTTGTTGCGGCATTCAAGGCTCTCGATATCCGTTTGAGTTGGGATCACTGATCGCCGCCGAACCTCTCGTTCGCGTGGGATTTTTGCTATGCTTCACCCCAAAAATTGGGCTTATTCACTGCCGGCGGCATTGTTGCTGATGGCTCCCTTCGACCTGCTCGCTTCGCTGGGCATGGATATCTACCTGCCTGTTGTAACCCGCATGCCTGTCGTTCTGGACACGACACCTGCCGTTATCCAACTTACACTCAGTCTTTACATGATCGTTCTCGGTTGCGGGCAGCTCCTGTTTGGGCCGCTCGCTGACCGTATCGGGCGCAGACCGGTGGTGCTCGGCGGCGCTGTCTTGTTCGGCCTTGCCTCTGCAGGCCTGGCCATGACCCGTTCCGCCGAAGTCTTTATTGTGCTGCGTGTTCTTCAATCGGCAGGCGGTGCGGCGGCGCTCGTGGCAACCTTTGCCACTGTCCGTGACGTTTATGCGGAGCGGCCTGAAGGCGCCATTATCTATGGTCTGTTCGGTTCCATGCTGGCTTTTGTTCCGGCTTTCGCACCGATGATTGGTGCGCTGGTTGATCATGCATTCGGCTGGCGTGGCATTTTCTGGCTGCTTGCCGGTCTTGCGGCGCTTTCCGGGCTGCATGCGTTTCTGCGCTGGCCCGAAACACTGCCGGCGCAGACAAGGTCAGTCACACTGCGGCGCAGTTTCGTCCGGGTGCTCTCCAGCGCCGCGTTCTGGACGTATACGCTTGGCTTCAGCACTGCGATGGGGACGTTCTTTGTCTATTTCTCGACGGCACCGCGCATCCTTATGCAGGAGCTGGGTTTCTCCTCGACCACGTTCAGTCTTGTCTTCGCAACGGTTGCCCTTGTCATGATCGTGTGCAGCCGCTTCGGCGGCGTATTCGTTCGGCATTGGGGGCAACGGGGATGTCTGATCCGGGGTATGGCGCTGTTTCTGGCCGGCGGGGCGTTGCTGGCTATGGGGCAAATATTCCTGCCAACATCCGTTGTGACCTTCATGGCACCGATGTGGGTCATGGCCTGCGCCATATCACTGACCTGTGCCGTTGCGGCAAACGGTGCATTGCGTGATTTCGGTGACATTGCGGGGACCGCGACTGCCATCTACTATTTCATCCAAAGTGTCATTGTGGCTGTTGCAGGAACGCTCGCCGTAGTTCTGCTGGCACCGGCAAGTTTCTGGCCGATTGCCGTGTTCGCGACAGTCGCGGCAGGTATCACGCTGGGCATGATGAGCCTGTCCTCACGTGATGAAAAAGGGGTAACCCCTTAATCTACCGCATAATTCGCGATTTCGATCAGATTGCCGTCGGGATCGCGGATATAGACGGATCGAATGGGGCCGGTGGCGCCAGTACGGACAACCGGCCCTTCTTCGATCGTGATATCGTGCGCGCCCAGATGGGCGATGACGGCATCCAATGGTGTGCTTGCGATAAAGCAAAGGTCGCCCGATCCGGATACAGGGCTTTTTGCCTTGGGTTCATACTCGTGCCCCGCCTCATGCAAATTGATCTTCTGGTTACCGAAGCGCAGCGCCTTGCGCCCCTCGCCAAAGGTTTCCACGGTCATGCCGAGTATCGTTGAATAGAAAGTGCAGGTGCTTTCGATATTCTTGACGGTCAGGACCAGATGATCGAGCCGATCAATGGTAATCGGAGCATCTTCCGGCGCGGCCCTGTAGGAGTGCAACTCCGGATCGAGGTCGACTTCCACGACATTGGTGAAGACGGTCGTTGCAATCATGATGCCGGCAAAGGCCACAAGATTGACCAGCGTCGGCTCGTCGTAACGCGCGATCAGTCTGCTCCACAGCCTTTCCGGCACTGCGTTGGCATCGGCAACGATAGCCCTGCCGAAATCCATCAGAACGGATTCGTCCGCATCCGGGACGATGGTTTCGGGCTGTATACCGGCATCGATCAGGGCACGGCGGAAAAAGGTGACCGGCACATCCGCGTGGCTGGTCTGTGCAATGGCAAGCGACAGAAGCCAGATGGCGCGATCGGGCAGGGCCGGGCGCAACAGTTCCCGCAGGGTAAACCACTCGGCATAGATTCGATGCGCGACCGGCGAATGCAGCATGATGCGTTTCATGTTGGTCATGCGGCCGCGCAGTTGCAATTCCCGGTCATGCTCGGCACGAACATCCGGTGCAGCGTGTTCATAGACGATCGGGGAAATGCGGCTCATGGGAAATATCCGTCTGTAACAGGTTTGCGGTGGTAGCGGAGCAGGATGCCCAAAGGCATATATTTTCTGACGGTGACGCGCCATGGAAAACCCGCTGGCAGATTCATTTCCCGCCAAAACATGGGTGCGTTCCATATTCTGGAAAATTCGAGCTCCCTTTCGGGCATTTGTTGAAAGGTTTTTCGCCTGCTGCTCTGCACAAAAGATAGCCATCCCTCGCTCAAACTCTGTGCATTCGCGAATATCCGGTACGAAACAAGGCGTTTCTTTTTTAGCTATTCACACTGCCTACGGGGGCCAGAACATGACAAAAACCATAGAAAATCTCACGAATAACCGGAAAATCACGAGGCGGACGGGATTGTTCGCGCTGGTGGCTTCGGCCATAGCGATTGCCAGCTTTGCGGCACCGCAGGCATCTTTTGCCGCCGACAAATCCATCAAGGTCGGCATCACCAGTGGCGAAGACGAAGACGTCTGGAAAGTTGTCACGGCAGAAGCAGCCAAGAATGGCTTGGCGATCAAGGTTGTCGTTTTCAATGACTATACACAGCCGAACGAAGCGTTGGAGCGCGGTGACATTGACGCCAATGCTTTCCAGCACAAGCCTTATCTCGATAACCAGATCAAGACGCAAGGCTATCATATCGTGCCCGTGGGCTACACCGGTGTCTGGCCAATCGGCCTGTACTCCAAGAAGTTCGCCAAGATCGCCGAACTGCCTGAAGGCGCCGTGATCGGTGTGCCAAACGATCCCTCGAACGAAGGTCGTGCATTGCGTGTGCTTGAGGATCAGGGTGTCATCAAGCTCAAGCCGGGTACCGGCATTCTTGCAACGATCGCCGATATCGTCGAAAATCCGAAGAAGGTGAAAATCAAGGAGCTCGACGCCGGTATCGTCGGCCGTTCGGTTGAAGATCTCGACGCGGCTGTGGTCAACACGGATTGGGCCCTGAAGAGCGGCCTGACACCGGCAAACCGTATTGCCCAGGAAAAGATTGCTGACAATCCTTACCGCAACTTCATTGCCGTGAAGGCTGGACAGGAGAAAGAAGCATGGGTGAAAACCCTCGTTTCCTCCTATCAGAACGACAAGGTCAAAGCGGAATTCGATCGCGTCTATAAGGGCACGGGTATCAGCGCTTACTGATATCAGTTTCATCACAAGCCAACGAAGACAAGGCGGTTCGCAGCATAGGCAGCGGGCCGCCTTCTCGGTTGAGGCGGATGCAGTCTTGGTATTCGCCCGAGGGGAAAACACATGAACTCGCATGTTTCTGTTCCTGACGGAACGCGCGCCGTGGTCGCCGACACCGCTCAGGCCGACGATGTCGTCAGGCTCGATAACGTCAAACGGCATTTCGGCGCTACACCAGCGCTTGACGGCGTATCGCTGACCGTCCGCAAGGGTGAAATCCTCGGCATTATCGGCCGCAGCGGCGCGGGAAAATCGACGCTGATCCGCTGCCTCAATGGACTTGAGCGGCCGGAGTCCGGCTCCATCTTCGTTGAAGGCAGGCAGATTACTGGCCTCGACGAGCGTCAGCTGCAGCCTTTTCGCCGCCGCATCGGCATGATCTTCCAGCATTTCAACCTGCTGTCCGCCAAGACAGTGGAAGAAAATGTGGCGCTGCCGCTCAAGATCGAAGGCCGCCCCAGAGCCGAACGGTTCAATCGCGCGCGCGAGCTGCTGGAACTGGTCGGCCTCTCGGACAAGGCGAAAGCCTACCCGTCATCCCTGTCAGGCGGACAAAAGCAACGGGTCGGGATAGCGCGTGCGCTGGCGGCTCGACCGGCCTTGCTGCTTTCGGACGAAGCGACATCCGCGCTTGATCCTGAGACCACGCGCTCGATTCTCGCACTGCTGAAGGATATCAACCGGAAGCTTGGTCTCACCATTCTGCTGATTACGCATGAGATGGAGGTGGTTCGCTCCATAGGTGACCGCGTTGCGGTCATCGACGCCGGAAAGATCGTCGAAGAGGGGCCTGTCTGGTCGGTGTTTGCCGATCCGCAGACGGATATCACCAAAAGCCTGCTTGCCGGAATTCGCCCGCAGCTTCCGGCGCATATCGCGAGTGGCCTGTCGCCTGTTCCTGGCGGTGAGGCTGTGCTTGGCGTCGATCTTGCGGGTACGGCGGCACAGGGGACGCTGCTGGCAGATCTGCCTGTAGCGTTCCGGCTACTGCATGGCGGTGTCGATCATGTGCAGGATCAGGCAGTTGCCCGGCTGTATCTCGCTGTGCCGTCCGGTGCCCTTGATAAAGTTGTTCCGTTTCTTGAGGCCCGTTCGGCCCGTGTAGAGGTGCTTGGTTATGTCTCCGGTAATGCTTGATCTTCTCATTCAATCGGTCTGGGAGACGCTTCTGATGACGGGAGCTTCCGGGTTGATTTCGCTGGCCGCGGGCCTGCCGCTTGGCCTTGCTCTCGTGGCGACGGATCGGGGCGGCATTGCCCCCAATCCATGGCTGAACAGTGCGCTTGGCGCTGTTATCAACGCCTTTCGTTCGGTGCCGTTCATCATCCTGCTCGTGGCGCTTATCCCGGTCACGCGCTTTATTGTCGGAACGTCGATCGGGATGTGGGCGGCCATCGTGCCGCTGTCCATCGGTGCGACACCCTATTATGCCCGCATTGCCGAGGTCTCGCTTCGGGAAGTGGATCGCGGGCTCATCGAGGCGGTGCGCGCCATGGGTGGCAATCGCTGGGCAATCATTCGCGAAGTGCTGGTGCCCGAGGCCCTACCGGGCATTGTCGCCGGTTTCACGGTGACGCTGGTCACCCTGATCGGGGCATCAGCCATGGCGGGTGCAATCGGCGCCGGTGGTCTTGGCGATCTGGCCATTCGCTATGGCTATCAGCGCTTTGAAACCTCGATCATGGTTGCCGTGGTGATCGTGCTCATCGTCCTCGTCTGCGGTATTCAGTGGGTTGGCGACAGACTGGTCAAGCGGCTCGATCACCGGGTTTAGAAAAACCGATTGGCGGGGCGCTGCAGGCCGAGATTTTCGCGCAGCGTCCTGCCTTCATACTCGGTGCGGAAAATACCGCGCCGCTGCAGTTCCGGCACGACCTTTTCGACAAAATCATCAAGACCTTCCGGCAGATAGGGGAACATGACGTTGAAACCGTCAGACCCTTCTTCTTCCAGCCATTGCTGCATTTCGTCGGCAATGGTTTCCGGTGTGCCGACAAAGGCGAGACCGGCATAGCCGCCGAGCCGCTGTGCCAATTGGCGCACGGTCAGATTTTCACGGCGTGCCAGATTGACCGTACGCTCAAGACCGCTCTTGCTGGCATTGGTGTCGGCGATATCAGGCAGCGGCCCATCGGGATCGAAACCCGATGCGTCGTGACCAAGTGCAATCGACAGGGAGCCGATGGCATTGGCGTAGTGCACGAGGCTGTCGAGATGGGCGCGTTTTGCCTTGGCTTCTTCAACTGTGTCGCCCACCACGACGAAGGCACCGGGGAGAATTTTCAACTGGTCGCGCGGTCGGCCGATCTTATCCATGCGGGCTTTGATATCCGCATAGAGGCTTTGGCCATCGGCAAGGCGATAAGGCGCGGCAAACACCAGTTCGGCGGTTTCGGCTGCGAGCTGACGTCCGGGTTCCGATGAGCCTGCCTGCACGATCACGGGCCACCCCTGCACGGGCCGGGCTATGTTGAGAGGACCTCTTACCGACAGGAATTCGCCCTTGTGATCAAGGACGTGCATACGCTCGGGGTCGAAATAGATGCCGCTCTCGGTATCGCGGACAAAAGCGTCGTCGGCAAAACTGTCCCAAAGCCCTGTGACCACATCATAGAATTCGCGCGCGCGCCGGTAGCGCTCATCGTGTTCCATATGGTCTTCCAGCCCGAAATTAAGCGCGGCATCGGGATTAGAGGTGGTGACGATGTTCCAGCCGGCGCGCCCGCCGCTGATATGGTCGAGCGAGGCGAAGCGGCGCGCAATGTGATAGGGCTCGTCAAAGGTTGTCGAAGCCGTGGCGATCAATCCGATATGCTCGGTTGCGCCAGCCAGGGCGGAAAGCAGCGTGAACGGTTCGAAGGATGTCACCGTGTGGCTGCGCTTCAGGGCTTCCACCGGCATATTCAATACGGCCAGATGGTCGGCCATGAAAAATGCGTCGAACTTGCCGCGCTCCAATGTCTGGGCGAAGCGTTTGAGATGCGCGAAATTGAAGTTTGCGTCAGCGTAAGCACCGGGATAGCGCCAGGCGCCGGTATGGATGCTGACGGGCCGCATGAAGGCGCCAAGATGCAGCTTGCGTGTCTTGCTCATCGCATGTCCTTTCACAATCCTGCTTGGGAGAACAGTCTGCCGATTGTTTCCATATGGGGTGATCAGCTTTGCTGGAGAAGGCCCATGCGACGGGAAATAAAGCTCTCTATTGCCGACAGGCCATCATAGATCAGAACAGCCAGAACACCGACGATCAGACCGCCTTGCAGGACAAAGGAAAGGTTGTTGGATTGCAGTCCGGCAATGATCACTTCGCCCAATGTTTTGGCTGCAACCGTGGAGCCGATGGTGGCTGTCGCCAGATTGATCGTCACGGAGAGGCGTATGCCGGCAAGAATGATAGGCATCGCCAGAGGCAGCTCAACTTTGAGAAGCCGCTGCCAGCCGGTCATGCCCACACCGCGCGCCGCATCGGTGACGGTCGGCGGCAAAGTGGTCAGGCCGGTCAGCGAATTCTCGAAAATCGGCAGCAATCCGTAGAGAAAGAGTGCGATCAGCGTCGGCTTTTCGCCAAATCCGACGGCGGGAACGGCGAGGGCGAGCACGGCAACGGGTGGAAATGTCTGGCCGATATTCACAAGACTGCGGGACAGCGGCAGAAATTCCACGCCGAAGGAGCGCGTGACCAGAATGGCCAGCGCAACAGCTACAATGGTTGCGCCCGCCGTTGCAATGGCGACGGTACGCAGGTGAAGCAGTGTCAACGTCAACAGGCTGCCCTGATTGTAGATGACCGGAGCATTGTTCTGCGTCAGCGGTCGAAAAACAGGTTCAAACCATTCCGGGCGCACAAGAAACACGATCAGCAGCACCAGGATGCCGATGCGCAAAATGGTGGGGAAACGCAATTTCATGCGGCTGGCCTTGATGCGCGTTTCACCAATCCTTCGACGGTGACGCGGCCAATGGCCTTGCCGGCATCATTAACGACGGGCAGTGCAGGACGGCCCGACCACAGGAGTTCGGCCAGTGCATCGCGCTGGGTGGCGGAGGCTGGAATGGCTTCGCCCTCGGCGTTACCAGGCTCGACCGCATCACCTGCGGGGCTGAGAGACAGGAAGCGGAACGGCCGGTCACCGGTGCCGACCAGTGTCGCGACGAAATCCGTTGCCGGATTGGCCAGAATTTCGGCTGGCGTCGCATATTGGAGCAGATTGCCGCCATCCATCACCGCGATCTTGTGGCCGAGATGGATCGCTTCTTCCATATCGTGGGTCACAAGAATGATGGTCGTTCCGAAGCGTTTCTGGATAGCAAGCAGATCCTCCTGCGCTTTCGAGCGTATAACAGGGTCTAGTGCGCCGAAGGGCTCGTCCATCAACAGAACGTTGGGTTCTGCCGCAAGCGCCCGGGCAACGCCGATGCGCTGCTGCTGGCCGCCGGAAAGTTCATGCGGGTAGCGCGGGCCGAACGTTTCCGGGTCAAGCTGAAACAGGGATAGCAACTCGCTCACACGGCCATCAATTCTTGCCTTGTCCCAGCTGAGAAGTTCGGGAACAACCGCGATATTCTGAGCTACGGTGCGGTGCGGGAAGAGGCCATGGCCCTGAATGGCGTAACCGATGCGGCGGCGCAGTTCGTATCCTGGGAGGGTGCGATTGTCCTCGCCATCCAGTTTGATAATGCCGGATGTCGGTTCGACCAGCCGGTTGATCATGCGCATCAATGTTGTCTTGCCTGATCCCGATGTCCCGACGATGACAGTCACGGTTCGTGGCTCGACAACGAGCGAGACATTGTTGACGACGGTTGCAGCGCCATAACGTTTGGTAATGTTCTCGATTTCAATCATGCGGACGTCCTCGAGTGAGCGGGTGAACTGAGTTCGACAGCTGCGTCGAGAATGATGGCCGCAGCAAAAGCCAGAAGAACGGTGGGGACAGCCCCAAGCAGAACCAGATCCATGGCGGTCTGGCCAATACCCTGAAACACAAAGACGCCGAAACCGCCGCCGCCAATGAGAGCAGCAATGGTGGCAAGACCAATATTCTGCACCAGAACAATGCGAACACCGGTCAGGATCACGGGAAACGCAAGGGGAAATTCCACCCTGAACAGCCGCTGCCGTTCCGTCATGCCGACACCGCGCGCGGCATCATTGGCCTGCGCCGGGACGCCTGCAAGCCCAACCACCGTATTGGCGACCACCGGAAGCAAGGAATAGAGAAACAGCGCGACGAAGGCGGGCGCCATGCCAATGCCTTTGATGCCGATCTCTGCCGCGCCAGGCACATTGGCGGCAATCCACCCAAGCGGGGCGATCATAATTCCGAACAGCGCAATGGATGGGATCGTCTGGACAATGTTGAGAACGTTGAGAACGGCGGCGCGCAGCTTCTGCACCCGATGACAAAGAATGCCGAGCGGTATGCCAATGATAACGGCGGCGGCGAGAGAGCCGAGCGCCAGCGTCACGTGTTTGCTGGCCTCCGCCCAGAAATTGTCGGCACGGGCGCTGTATTCCTTCAGGATCGACAGTTTGTCCCAGCTTCCGGAGACCAGGACAGAGCCGATGAAGGCGCCTGCCAAAATCAGAACAAGGATGCGGATGAGCGGTGTCGGACGCAAGCGGGTAAGAGAGTCCGCTGCAAGGAGGGCAAAAGCAAACAGCAGCAGCCAGAAACCGGAAGCCGGGGAAACACGCGCATAGGTGTTGCCAGGGGGAGTGAGATGCTCTGCGGCCGTACCGATCAGCAGAAACAAAGCGGCCAGGGCGGCAAAACTTGCTGCCAGCCGCAGCGTGGATGGTGTCCGGAACAGGCCGATGATAACCGCAAGGGCGACGATGGTCAGAAGTGTGGGGCCAGCCCATGAAGGCAAGGCAGCCAGCAGCGTTTGCGGCTCGCCCGCAACAATCCGGTTAGCTCGGAATGTGGCAAACGGTGCTCCAGCCACGGCGTAGCCCGTGATCAGGGCAGTCACGACACCCAGTTTGTCCAGACGCACGACCATGGTCTCCCTCTTACCGGACAGGGCGGGAAACCCGCCCTGTCTCCAGCCAAGTGTCTGATCTACTTGAGGAAGCCGTTCTTCTTCAGGAAGTCTTCCGCAACGGACTTTGCCGGTTCACCGCCAACCTGTACGCGGCCGTTGAGTTCCTGCAGCGTAACGAGATCGAGCTTTTCGAAAACCGGCTTCAGCAGACCTTCAATCTCCGGGTGTTCCTTCAAAACGGCCTCGCGAATGATCGGGGCTGGCTGGTAAACCGGCTGAACGCCCTTGTCATCCTGCAGAACGACCAGACCGGACGGAGCAATGCCGCCGTCGGTGCCGTAAACCATTGCTGCGTTGGCTCCGTTGGTCTTGTTGGCAGCAGCGGCAATCGTCGCAGCCGTATCACCACCCGAGAGCGTGATGAGCTGGTCGGATTTCAGGGTAAAGCCGTAGGTCTTCTGGAAAGCGGGCAAGGCGGCAGCCGAATTGACGAACTCGGACGAGGCCGCAAGCACGATTGTACCGCCATTGGTGACATATTTGCCAAAATCGGAAAGCGTTGTGAGCTTTTCAGCGTCTGCGACTTCCTTGCGCAGTGCGATAGCCCAGGTGTTGTTGGCGGGCGAAGGTGTCAGCCAGACAATCTTGTTGGCGTCATAGTCGAGCTTCTTTGCCGTCTCATATGCCTTGGCAGCATCTTTCCACGCGGGATCATCCGCCTTTTCGAAGAAGAACGCGGCATTGCCGGTATATTCGGGATAAATGTCGATTTCCTTGGCTGTAATCGCCTTGCGGACGATCGGCGTAGCGCCAAGCTGAATGCGGTCGGTGGTGGCGATCTTGTTGGCGTTCAGCACTGCCAGAATGATATTGCCAAGGACGCCGCCTTCGGTATCGATCTTGGATGAAACAACGACCTGTGCGCCTGCAGATCCGATAGAAAGCGCCAGAGCGAGCGCCGCGCCGAGAAAGGCTTTGCTGGTAGACATTCTTTTTGTTCCCTTTGGATATCCCGAGTTAATATGACCTTTTAATCACGATTATTGTGATCGGTCCGGGTATTTATTTTCACGAAAAGGCCCTGCAACGAAAAATCTGCAGCTTTCCGTTCAGGTGTAAGCTTGTCCTATTTTCCGTCGTGGCTCAACCCTGCCATGTCAGCATTTCTGCGCGAGATGGCAGGAGCGTTTACTGTCTGGTTGATCAAACAATCTGATGACCGGGGGCTGATCAATAATCCCGCTTGAGGATGGCCGCCAATGCCAGGTCATCGCTCACATTGTCTGCAATGGCGGAAAGCTTCGGGAAGTGCCGGGCATATTCGCTGCGTCCGGGCCGCCAGTTTCGCATGACAGCCAGATAAAGGTCGATGGCGCTGAAGTTCTCACCGAGGAACCAGGGTGCGTCGGCAACCTCTTCGACGTTCTTCCATAGGCTGAGGCGATATCGCTCAAGGCTTTTGCGGAATAGTTTCTGGTTGTCGTCATCCAGATCCCAGCGCGCGGGATCATCGCCAAATGTCGAGACGGGATATATGGCGCCCACGATATAGAGAAGCCAGCGCAGGAACTGCGAGCGACGTGGATCATTGCCCGAGGGCGTCAATTCCGCGTCCGGATAGGCATCGGCCAGATGCAGGATGATGGCGGCGCTCTCCGTCAGAACGTCGCCGTTGGGCATGATCAGTGTCGGCACCTGACCCAAAGGATTGAGCTCCAGCAGGCGTTCGCGATCCGGTCCGGGTTCAAGATAGGGGATTTGTTCGAGAACGTACGGGGCTTGCGCGCGGGTGAGGGCCAGTTCGATGATGACTGAGCCGCTGCCGGCCGATCCAATCAGCACATATTTGCTCATCTTGTTCCGCTCCTAGACGACAGCCGCGCAAATGGCGGCGAAGTGGATGCTTGCTGCAGTCAGAACAAAGGCATGCCAGATCGCATTGTGAAATGGCATCCTGTCAAGGACATGGAAGATTACGCCAAAGGAATAGACAAGGCCGCCCGCAAGGATCAGCCACAGGACTGTGGCTGAAAGCGCCATTGTCAGCTCCTGATAGGCCGCGACGCCACTCCAGCCCAAGGCCAGATAAAGCAAAATGGATAACCTGTCGAAGCGGTCAGGCTTTAAGAGCTTCAACAGTACGCCGGCTATCGCAATGGTCCAGACAGTGGAAAGCAGCCACCACGTGCCGCTCTTGGCCATGAGCGGCGTATAGGTCCCCGCTATCAGCAGGTAGATCGCCGAATGGTCGAACCGCCGCAGAAAGGCTTTGACCGGTGAAATCGGCCATATGTTGTAAATTGCCGAGAGGCCCATGGAGAGGGTGAGCGTGGCAAGATATATGGCTGTTGCCGTATAGGCTCCGAGCGTTGCCTCTTTTGTTCCGAATGCGAGCAGCAGAATCGATCCGGTGATTGTCAGCGTCACGCCCGTCATGTGAACAATCCCGTCGGCCCAGAGTTCCGCCACGGTGTAATTGCGGAAGGCAAGTGTCGGTAAGGGACGGGCGGGCGATGGGCGCAACGAAGTTTCCGTGTTCAAATAGGTTTTCCTGAGGTCGGTCCGTTGCCTCATATAACAACAAAAGACCGGGCTACGTAAATGCCTCGCCGCCGCGTCCTTGTTTCAAGGATCAATTCAGCAACTTAAGATTGATAACCCGCGTCAAAGGGCAGTCAAGCGTGTCCGATTCTTCGCGTGTGCTGGTTTTCTCTTTTGACAGGTCGTTTTCTTGTTGCTGGTCTGATATGGGTATTGTGTCAGTATTGTATCAAAACTTTGTCGTAATTATTTGAAATACTGTAATATTCTGTCAGATTTTTTGAATATTCCGTATGCGTAATTCCTATTGGTTACTTCTCCAATTTAAGCCATAATCATTTCATCACATGGGAAGACTATGGGTTTCGGGGGGAAGCCATGGTTGGTGCCAGTTTCTGAATGTGCACTGTTGAAATGAGGGAGTTCAAAAATGACTATCACCCGGAATCTTATTCTGGCCGGAATTATCGGTGCCGCATCGTTTACGGTTGTACCGGCCTATGCACTCACGGCAAAAGAATGCAGCGTGAAGTATCAGGCGGCCAAGGACGCGGGATCGCTCGGCGGCTTGAAGTGGAATGACTTCCGCAAAGCCCAGTGCGCAGACGCGTCGCCTGCGGCTGCTGCCCCTGCGACCCCGACGAAGCCTGCTGCCAAGACAACGGCTGCAGCGCCCAAGGCTGCTGCCCCTGCTGATTCAGCTGGCGGGCTGACCATGAAAGAATGTAGCGCCAAGTATCAGGCTGCCAAGACGGCAGGTACACTTGGCGGTCAGAAATGGAATGACTTCCGCAAGGCTCAGTGCAGTGGTGATGCTGCCGCTACCGCTCCAGCTGCAACACCAACCAAGGCAACCAAGACCGCCACTGCTCCGGCAGATACCAGCACCGGCGGCGGGCTGACCATGAAGGAATGCAGTGCCAAGTATCAGGCGGCGAAAACGGCCGGAACGCTGGGCGGTCTCAAGTGGAATGATTTCCGCAAGGCACAGTGCAGCTCCGGTGCGACCGCTGCTGCCACCGCGACGGATGACGACACTGCTCCGGCTCCTGATACAGCAACCTACAAGGAAGAGCCGCCAGCAGCCACGACTGCAGCGCCAAAAGGCGTGGCTTTCCCGCGCGCTGTTTCTACGAAGTTCTCAACCGAAAGTGCTGGCAAGGCCCGCATGCATACCTGCCTCGAGCAATATTATGCCAACAAGCAGAACAACACGCTTGGCGGCCTCAAGTGGATCCAGAAGGGTGGCGGTTATTACAGCCTCTGCAACACCCGTCTGAAGAGCTAACACCGAAAACGGGAGGCGGGATGGATGTCCCGCCTCTCTCCTTATGCATTGATCGGCTGCAAAACCTGTCGAACCACGGACTCATGGTGAGATTCCTGAGCTTACAGGATCACACCGCAGACAAGGCACTCCAGAGCTACCGGTTTATAGGTGGCGGTTCGATCTGCTGGTGTTCAAAAGTATGCCCGTCGCCCTGATCGAGAAAAAGCAGCGATGGGTTATGCCCCACACGCCCGACATGACTGACAATGTGAATCCGGTTATGCGCATCGCGGTGGAGCGAATAGATCAACTCCCCATCCAACCCTTTCTCCGCTCGCTTACTCTCGATGCGAAACCGCATGGTCAATGCTACCAGCCCCAGCACGAAGGCGGGCGGAACGATCAGCCATAGAATTTTGAGCCAGTCCGACAATGACTGGTATGTATCGAAGAAATCCTGCCAGAAATTGTAATCGGTCATGACGCACTCCCTTGTTTCGCGAGGAAAGTGGTCACCCGAGGTTTAGCCTCTGGTGACCGGGGAGTTAGAAAATCGCCAAGAGACGACCGCCACGGCCTTTAAGCCGAAGCTCTGGACATACGCCGAGGCCTCCCCGACCATAAGTTGAGGAGGTGCCTTTGCGGTCGACACCGACCGCTCTTGGAAGGAGTTTCTACGCCCCAAGACCGATCCGTTTCGACTGGTCTCGTCGCGGACCATAGTGGGAAAATAAAGCGGGTGAAAGGGGTTAGGGTATGAGTTTGTCTATTGATGGCTGCAAAACCTCGGGTGCGTGGTTCGACAAGCTCACCATGAGGGAAATGCAGGGCTGCAGGGAACTATTCCTGCAATCTTTGCGATTATCCGTGCAGCTTCACTCTCCCTCATGGTGAGCTTGTCGAACCATGCACGATCGTCCTGCAACGGCAATTATCCACGAAAATTCTAGCCGTAGACCACCCTGTTCCGGCCCTGATGTTTGGCGGAATAGAGATATTTATCTGCAATGGCCAGCGTCTCCTCCAGTGATTGCCCAGGTGTATGCAGGGAAATACCGATACTCACAGTGATCGTTGTCCTGTCGAGCCTGAGTTCCCTGCCGATATTGCGCGTGGCTATGAGGATTTTATGGGCGATCCAGTTGGCCCGGCCGAGATCCGCATCCGTCAGGAAGACGGTGAATTCCTCACCGCCGATCCGCGCCGCAAGATCCCGCTCACTGATACTGGACGTGATGACCCGGCCAAGCTCATGGATGACGCTATCACCCGTGGCGTGGCCGAACCGGTCGTTGATTGCCTTGAAATGATCGGCATCGATGTAGAGCAGGGCGCCAGCGCTGTCGATGGGGCGCGACGCCGTAAACAGGCGCTGCGTCTGCAGATAGAATTCGGCCCGGTTGAGCAGCCCGGTCAGGTCGTCCCGGCGGGATTCGAGATCAAGTTGCTCGGCAAGCTGCTTGAGTTTGTAATTCAGCCCGACCAGAAACGCGCCAAGCGGCAGGCTGACGAGGACAACGATGGCCGTTGTGACAGCGGCAACCCGATGGGGCGTTTCAAGGCCAATGACGAAGAATGCCGCAACAGCCAGGGTATCTGCCGATATGGTGGCCATGCCGACCATGATCGCGACCTGTTTCAACGGCGACAGCGCACCGAATTTTGTCATCCATAGATTGTAGATGTTCATTGTTACTGCCGGACAGATTGCATGCACCCGCATTCAAGCCTGAAACATATGAAGAAAGCTATGCCGGGTTCTGTCGAATTCGAACAATCCGGCTTTAACCGGGCTCGTCAGCGCAAATTTGCTCTAGCTGTCGAGCGCGTAGCTGATACGCACTGTGGTGCCCACATCCGGAACTGATGTAATTTTCAGCTTGCCTGTCATGGTTTTCACCAGTTCCATGCAGTTTGTCAGCCCGAGACCGAGATGAACGCCTGCTTTGGTCGAGAAGAACGGCTCCTTGGCTTTCGCGAGCGTGGACGGGCTCATGCCGATACCGTTGTCGGCGACAACGAGGACCAGTTGCGGGCGCTGCAGAAAGCGGCGATTGATACTGGCTCTGATCGCGATGACCGGATCAGATCGGCTGGCGACCGCATTGGTGGCGTTGCGGACCAGTTCATCAATGATGAGATGGAATTGTGAGCCCGGAATAAGCGAGTTCCGGGCGGCCTGTTCGACGTCGAGTTGCAGGTTGATCGGGCTCTTCGACACGATATCTGCAAGCAGATCCCCGAGAGGTACCTTCTTGAACTGGGTCTTGGAGTGGCCAATCATCATCAGCCCCTCGTTGATGCTTTCAAGCTCGGCAATGGTACTGCGCGCCGCATCGGTCATTTCCGAAGAGGGAATGGCATTGTTTCCCACATAACCAAGAAACAGGCGCAGTGCGGCGATCCGGGTCCGTGTCATGTGGGCAAACAGTGCAGAGAACGAGCGGATATGCTGGTCCTTGCGGCGGGCAAGAAGACTGCGCTGGTGAATCAACAGTCCTGCAAGGATAAGCGCGCCAGCGGCACCGAGCAGCTTGTTTCTGGCAACATCCGCCGCAATTGTAGCCGTTCCCTGGAGAGTGATGCTATGGGCCAACGTCGAACCGGCAGTGCGGAAAATATCCGTTTCGATGGTCTGGACGGTCTTCAGTGCCTTGCCGAACTCACTTGCCTTGATCTGGGGGGTGAGGACTGTATCTACGGTCAGGATGGTTTTCTTCAGGGACGCTATATCCGGCGCGTCAAGGAACCGGTCCGCATAGTCCAGCTGGTCCAGCGATTTGAGATTGAAATTCATGAGCGTCACTTCCTGAAGCAGACGCGGTTCAGGATCGCCTGTCTTGGTCGCCAGCATGAGATAACCCTTGATACTGGCTATCTTTTCGCGTGCCTGCGAGGCTCGAACCTGAACCTCAAAAGTTTGACTCATGATTTCGTTTGTCTGGATTCGGTACAAATCCGCTCTGACAAAGGACCAGACGCAGAGCAGCGCTGCTCCGATCAGAATAATATAGAAGAGCGGATCGAGATACTTATCCAGCTTCATGCTCAGTCAGCCGGTCGAATCGAGGTGGCAAACCATACCCATATGGAATTGCGTGCTGGAATATAGGGTTTTGGCAATTTGGAAAGTGGCCAGACAATGTAGAACGGCCCGCCGTCATCGAGAGATAAAGGTCGGAAATCCTGATCCTTCGCGCAGGCACCGCTCTCTTTGTCAGCGTCGGTGCAGGCCCGCTCAAGGGCGACGATGGGTGCAAATTCAACCACCTCTTCCATGGTAATTTTTATAATGTAGTTGTCGAAAGCAGCAACTTCGAGATTGGGTTTGTCCGCGATCTTGTACTTGGTTACCATTTCTTTCACCGACGGACCGCGGAAATGGATTTTAACGCCATTGGTCCAAGGGGTTTCCGTCACCAGATCATGCATCGGAAACTCCTTGCGGAGTTGTTCCTGATTAAAGGTGGCCAAGGCACCGCCCGACGCATCCTGCATTTGAATGACCGCAGGATCATCATTGGCAAATGATGTTCCCAAAAAGGTCGACGAGCAGAAACACAGGCCGGCGAAGAGAAGTATAACGTGTTTTCCCGCCTTGCTTATCTGTTTTTTCCGGTTGGCAGTTCCAGTGGCGAAAAGACCTCCAATTGCCGCTGCTGCCTTTAATTCATTCTTGTTATGGTGTTCCAGAGCAGTCCCCATCATAACCCCTTTGGTAGGAGCCCGGTTTTTAAAAGCTTTGCACGTGCACGTTTATAGTATTTTTCTGCCGATGCAGCATCGATATCAAAGCGGTCCCCGAGCTGTTCATATATTTCCTTGCGGCTGATTCCAGACGGTCGTTGCCGCATCCAGCCGAGTATTTCCTGTTCGCGTGGTGTGAGACCCGAATGATAGAATTCGGGGGGAGCCGTCGTTTCGTTTGAAAGCCTGACGCTGTGTCCACGTTCTGCCACCTCCTGCAGCACGTCGACCAACGCTCCGGGCCTTATATTGTTCTTGGCCAGATAGCCGACAACGCCGAGTTTCTGGCAGTGTTCCCATTCTTCATCCGTATCAGAACCTGTGACCACAAAATGAATGGCGTCAGGTGACAGTTCTATGACAACCTGCACGACATCAAAGCGATCATCCTGTGATTTTGGATCGTAGCCCGGAAGGCCCGGATCAATTACCACAAGATCGAATTGGTGTGTTTCCAGCAGATCCAGCGCAATAGTTATGTTGGCTGCGCCGTGAACAATGGACGCAGGCAAGGCTGCCTGCAATTCATGAATCAAGGCCAGTCTCATCAGATGCTGATCTTCTATGATCAGCACATGTGTATGCTTCGACGTTTGTTCCGCCATCGCCCTCACGCGTACTCCCGTTGCACGCCACCTTGCCATGCTGACAGCATCGGCGCTCAGAGAGTAGTGCGATTTCTACAAAGAGCAAAATAGGGACAGGGTTGTCCCTATTTTTCTTGGCATAACGGCATAGTGTTCCGACCGAAACGCGAACGGTGCCGATTTGCATCAAGAGGATTTATGGCGTGACTTTGGCTGTCATTACTATCGATGGTGTCCGGGTTGATTCTGCCGAACGCGTTCCTTCGATTGCAGCTGTGCTTGAGCGGCACAGAAATTCCAGACGCGAATTGCAATGGATTGTCCGGACATGCACCGATTGCGTGGATTTTGGACAGGACAATGCGGCATTTGACAGACGTCTTGCAGTGGCAACGGATGCGGAACACCATGCCCGCGTTGCCGTTTTAAGGCATCCAGCGAATACGTTGGAAGAATTTGCGGCGAAGACCCAGCATATCTGTTCTCTTCTGCTGGAGGACGATGACAGCTTGGACAAATACGAACTGTTCTCAATTCTGCAGACACTGATCGCGCAACCACAGTCGGAATGCCAATAAATCAAACGGGTACCTGCGTAAAATCGCGTCCCAATCTGGTTGGGCGGGGCCGTATTACGCAGGCAGAGATGTCTTCAGGTACTGATATTTTCGTGGGAATCAACAACCATGCCGAGCAATTGGGCTAGCCCCCAGCATATGGATACTGACCCGGAAACAGTAAAACTGATCCAGGGCGCAGAGTCTGTCATTCAAAAGAAAATCAGCCCGCTGGCAGCACTGTGCGACGAATTGCTGCAGCGTCTGGACGCTTATCGGGATGCAAGGAACGCCGGGGAACGTTACGAGCGCTGGCGCCTTGCCGTGGCTCTCCATGGCGAGATCATGGAAGTGTGGAAGTCGGCCTTCCTCACTGCACATGCTGCCGTGGACGATTATCTGTCCAACCACGATTTGAGCAGGTTTTTCTCGGGTCGCGAAATTCTTCTGGCTGCACTGCATGGACGGTGCAAGCCATCCGTGGGTATTGCGCTGTCCGTGATGCAATTCGACAGCGAACGTAATTTGCGCAGATCATCAGAAAACGCGCCCAATTTGGCGGCAAGCAACCAGAATTTGGCTCGCAGATTCTCGCGGGTTGCCTCGTCCGACAGGCATAAGTAGTTCAGACAAGCGCTGTGTCGCAAAAATAGAGAGCGCCAGCCATGCAGCTGGCGCTTTATTTTTATTATGCGGCGGCATGTAGTGTGATGCCGTACCTGACTGCAGGCTCCTGGCGTGAAAGATTAGGAGCAAGGATAGCGCGCGCCTGCTCGTACCGGTCCCAGTCCGCTGCATCGGGCAGTGATGGAATGGTAACGAATTCGCCCTGATCGAGGCCCGCAAGAGCGGCATCCACCAGATCTTCGCTGCGCATGACAATTGTTTCCGGCAAATGTTCGACCGGCAATCCCGCGAGTTGCCAGAAATCTGTGGCCGTGGCTCCGGGAAGCACAACGTGGACCCGTATGCCTTTATCAGAAAGTTCGTGTTTCAATGACTGGCTAAAGGCAAGAACGAAGGCCTTGCTCCCTCCGTAAACCCCATTAAGGGCTTCCGGTGAAACAGCGACGATGGAGGAAATATTGATGATCGCGCCGTTTCCCCGGGCAACAAAGCCGGGAACCGCCGCGTAGGTCAGCCGGGTCAGCGCGGTGACGTTAAGGGTAATGAGGCTGTCCAGACTATCAATATCCGTGTCCAGAAGCGGCTTCGTCGCGCCAACGCCCGCATTGTTGACCAGCAATGTGATGCTGGCGTCAGTTTTCAGAATGGTCTCGACGCGCGCAAGATCAGCCTTGTCATTGAGGTCGGCACCCACTGCTTCAACCGAGCGACCGGCTTCGGTTGTCAATCGTTTGGCAAGGCTGTCCAGACGTCCGCGATTTCTGGCAACCAGGATCAGATCGTAGCCCCGCCGGGCGAGGCGGTCCGCATAGATTGCGCCTATGCCTGAGGATGCTCCGGTTATCAGGGCAGTGCCTTTGCTTGGGGTCGTGCTCATTGTCATTCTCCTTTTGTGTTTGATGTTGACTGTGAGCAGCACTTTACAACGCCGGCGTTCCGTCCTAAATGTCATATATGCAACCTTTTAGGACGTGCCGTCATGCAGCGTATCGGTTTTGTGGTTTTTCCCGACTTTCAAATGATGAGCCTAACGGCGGCATCAGTTTTCGAGTTTGCCAATATAGCGGCAGGTGAGGCCATCTATGATGTGCATCTGCTGTCGGAAACGGGCGGAGTCATCCGCAATTCTATCGGATTGGCGATGCAGACGGAGCCCTTTGATGATTCAGCCTTCGATACGCTCATCGTCGGTGGCGGCACCGGCATCGCGCCGACCACACCCGGCCTGATCGCCTTCATGCAAAGAGGCATGACCCGCGCCCGCCGCGTTGCATCCATCTGCACCGGCGCGTTTGTGTTGGCTGAAGCGGGCATCCTGGACGGGCGCCGGGCAACCACGCATTGGCTCTATGCGCGTGATCTGCGTTCCGCTTTCCCATCTATCAAGGTGGAGGAAGATCGAATCTTCATCGTGGACGGGGCCGTCTGGACATCGGCCGGAATGAGTGCCGGACTGGATTTGGCACTTGCGATGGTTGAGAAGGATCTGGGTATCGACATCGCGAGAAACGTGGCGAAGAGCCTCGTTATCTATCACAGGCGCGCGGGCGGCCAATCGCAGTTCTCAACCCTTCTCGAACTCGAACCCAAGTCCGATCGCATTCAAAGTGCGCTTGCTTACGCCAAGCGCAACCTGCAGACGGCGCTTTCCGTGGAGCAACTTGCAGATGCCGCCCATCTCAGCCCCCGGCAGTTCAGTCGTGCATTCAAGGCGGAGACCGGTCAATCGCCTGCCAAAGCCGTTGAGAACCTTCGCGTAGAAGCGGCGCGTCTGATGATGGAGCAGGGGCGGCTGCCCATTGACACAGTTGCGCAGGAAACAGGGTTTGCAGACCGGGAGCGCATGCGCCGGGCATTTCTCCGGGCTTTCGGGCAGCCGCCACAGGTTATCCGGCGCAATGCCCGGGAAGCCGCTCTCAACTAAAGTTTGCGAGGCATGATGGTTTGCTGCTCAGTGCTGCCTGCCTCAGATTTTTGGTATTTTCCGATCCCAATTCAAGTGGATTTGCCGGAGTCACCGAAAACTTGACTTTACTAGACGACTGGTCTATTCTCTTGACATGAGCAAAATTGACACACGCGCTGTACTGATTGACGAGGGGCAGAAAGCTCTCCTCTCACATGGTTATGAAGGAGCCGGTATAGGGCCAATCCTCAAGGCCGCGGGGGTCCCAAAGGGATCATTTTACCACTTCTTTGCGAGCAAAGAGGAATTTGTTGCGGCTGTCCTTGTTTCCTATACGGAAGACAATCAGCTTGTCCGTACCCGTATGCTGACCGACAAGGGCCAGTCGCCATTGCAGCGTTTGCGCACCTACTTTGCCTATCACGAACAGGAATATGCCCGGGAAGATCCGATTGGCGGCTGTCTGCTCGGCAATCTTGCCCAATCGATCGCGGCGCATAGCGATGTCCTGCGGCGTGAACTGCACCTTGCATTTGCTGCTTGGCAGCGCGATTTCCAGCAGGTTCTACGGGAAGCGCGGGAGCAGGGCGAGCTGCCTTCGCATCTCGATCCCGATGAAACGGCGGCGTTTCTGATTGACGCCTATGAAGGCGCCCTTGTTCGCATGAAGACGGAAGGCAGCATTGCACCATTGCAGCGCTTCACCACCATGACTCTCGATTGTTTGCTTACAAACCACGCTTAGGAGATTTATCATGTCTAGTGTAAAGACGACTGGTCTACTATTAAATAAAATCGACAAACCCAGTAATAGCGATTGGCGGCAAAACGGCGATGCCTTCGTACAGTCGTTGAGAAAAACTCTGACTGTCATCTGGAGCACCGTGCGCTACCGGACAGAGGGAACAGATGGGCAGCGCGTCAGTAAACTCAGCGATCATCTGCTCGCCGATATCGGCATCACACGCCAGGAAGCGAAAGAGATCGATCGACAGAAGCGCTGAGATCTTAACGTGGAAGAGATGCACTGCCGGGCTTCATAAGCATTCTGCTACACGCGCCGCATCATTTTCTCCGTAACAATCATGCACATAGCATCCTTTGCGGTGCACATACTCGATGTATCTAGAAGTTTGTATTTACAGATAGACTCAAAAGATATATCGTTTGTGCATGAAAGGAGAATATTGAATGTTTAGAAATTGTCACAACGAACGAGATGAGCGCGACATACGCGCAGTTCTGCACGGCATGGCGCGTGGGTTTGGCCGTCACGGCGGCGGTCACGATGGTCCGGGCGGCGGCGGGCGTTTTGGCCGTCGAGGCGGAGGAGGCCGGGTGTTTGCATCAGGGGATCTGCGTCTGGTCCTGCTGGCTTTGGTGGCCGAACGACCCCGGCATGGCTATGAGCTGATCAAGGACATCGAGGAACTGTTCGGCGGCGCTTATGCACCGAGCCCAGGTTCGGTTTATCCATCCCTGACATTCCTTGAGGAAATTGGGCAGGTCACTGCAGCGGCGAGCGAGGGCTCCAAAAAGCTCTACACAATCACCGAGGAAGGGCTTGCCTATCTGGCCGAGAACAAGAACCTCGTTGATGCGGTCCGCACGCGGATGGGTATGGTCGCCCGTTCCATGGCCGGACAGCGCGCACCGGAAGCGATCGCCCATGCGATGGATACGCTTCGCACGGCGTTGCATCTGCACAGCCATGGCTGGGATGCTGAAGAGGCGGATCGGGTCCGAAAGATACTCGAGCAAGCCGCGCTCGATATCGAAGCGGGTAAAAAGAAAGACTGATGCCCGTTCACCCGGTGCAGCATCCGAAACGATACTGCACCGGGCCGGTTGGACGGCGAAGAATGCGTGCGTTTAACTTCAACAGCAAATCATGCGATTTGCCCTGCTTCATCAATACGACAGACACTTACTGTAAGTGTTTGATAAATATACTTATAGTGTAATCAGGCTTGACGTCGGGTCATTGGCAGGACTGATCCGGGAATTCCGGTATCCGAGAGTGCCGCTGCACGGGCAACATCAATGCCGGTTGCAACCACTGATACCCGAAATACACCTTCCAACGCATCGTCGAAGGTTGCACCAAGGATAATGTTGGCCTGATCGTCGACTTCTTCGCGAATACGGGTCGCAGCTTCATCAACCTCGAACAGGGTCATGTCACGGCCGCCGGAAATCGATACCAGAACGCCCTTGGCACCCTTCATGGATTCAACATCCAGAAGCGGATTGGCAATTGCAGCTTCGGCAGCTGCCTGCGCGCGGCCTTCACCCGAACCTTCGCCTGTGCCCATCATGGCGCGGCCCATGTCACGCATGACGGAGCGCACGTCGGCAAAATCCAGATTGATCAGGCCTTCGCGCACCATCAGATCGGTAATGCAGGCAACACCGGAATAAAGCACGCGATCAGCGGTGGCAAAGGCATCGGCAAACGTGGTGCTGGCATTGGCAACGCGGAAAAGGTTCTGATTGGGAATGACGATCAGTGTATCAGCGCTGTCACGCAATTCTTCCAGCCCTTCCTCCGCCATGCGCATGCGGCGCGTGCCTTCAAAGGAGAACGGTTTTGTTACGACACCAACAGTGAGGATACCGGCCGAACGGGCTGCACGCGCTATAACAGGTGCGGCACCCGTTCCGGTACCGCCGCCCATACCCGCGGTCACAAAGCACATATGCGTACCGGCGAGATGGTCCATGATTTCGTCGATGCTTTCTTCCGCTGCAGCCCGTCCGATTTCCGGGTGGGAGCCAGCGCCAAGACCCTGTGTCACATTCGCGCCAAGCTGAATCAGGCGGCTGGCCTTGGACATGGCCAGTGCCTGCGCATCCGTGTTGGCCACGATGAACTGAGTTCCCTGCAGGTTTTCGCGGATCATGTTGTTAACCGCGTTACCGCCGCCTCCGCCGACACCGAACACCGTGATATTCGGTTTCATCTCGGAAATTTCCGGCTTCTTGAGGTTAATTGACATCGTGCAATCCTTATTCCCGGCCGGTGTCATTGTCGGCGTGCAGGTACGTAATGTTATGGTGGGGCTCACGTGGAGAATCAAAGTTGCTCCTTGCCCCTATATCCGGCAAAGAATCAGACAGTGGGTTTCGGCGCAAGCCCTGAAATGGCATATCGACCGCTAGCGTTGTCAAAAGTGTGTCGACGACTGTATTCGAAAGAGGGCGGCAGGACGAATGCAAAATCCATTGTTGGGCTAATTGGGGAACCATCCCGATGCTCCAAAGTTTTGTCCTGCAGTCCCTGACAAGGAGAAATGCTTCATGGAACTTGATCCCCAAAATGCTTTTACCGCCATCCAGACCGGTGTTCATCAGGCCAGTGCGCTGGTCGTTACCTACTCATTCTCCGTGGTCGGGGCCATATTGCTTCTGGTGATCGGCTATATCGTTGCCGGACTGGTCGAACGTTGGCTGTATGCGGGACTGGGGCAGGTTAGCGGCTTCGACCTCACGCTGCGCCGCTTCTTTTCAAAGATTGCACGATATGCGGTGCTTGGTCTGGTCACCGTGATGGTGCTTGGCCAGTTTGGTATCCAGACGGCCTCCGTTATTGCTGCCATCGGTGCAATTGGTCTGGCCATTGGCCTCGCCCTGCAAGGTACGCTGCAGAACATTGCGGCAGGTATCATGCTTCTGGCTCTCCGGCCGCTGCGTATTGGCGAGTACGTCGAGGTTGGCAGTGTGACCGGTACTGTGGAGGAAATCGGCCTGTTTGCTACCCGGTTGCGGGCAGCGGATGGTGTTTACGTTTTGGCACCGAACTCAACCCTATGGACCCAGCCCGTCAAGAACTATACGCGCAATGGTGTCCGGCGGAATGACATCACGATCAATGCCGGTCCAGACGAGGATGTCGATCAGATCCAGAAAAGCCTGGTCAAACTGACCGCAGGTGACAAGCGGATATTGCGGGAGCCCGCACCGCAGGCATTTGCTTCCGACCTTACGGATGATTCCGTTGCCGTGACCTTGCGATACTGGACTTCGCCCGGCGACTTCCCTGCGGTCAAGGCAGATCTGACCAGAGGAACACGGAACCTCTTTCTTAACAAGAAACTGGCGGCTGAGTGAGAATAGCACTGCCTCACATGGGAACCACACCCTGCGTTTCGCGTTGTCTCCTCGTATAAATGAATTTGAGTATTACTGAGGGAGACAATCATGTTGAAAGCTTTTGCCATCGCAGGTGTTGCAGCGCTGACCGTTATGTCGGCGACACCGTCGTTCGCACAGTCCGTTGAAATCGGCCCCGGAGGTGTGCGGCTTGTAGAGCCACGCGTCGAGCGGCCGATGCGCCGTGGAATGGAAATCAGCGAGCGCGAAGCGGTCAGAGTGGCGCGTTCCGAAGGACTGCGGAATGTGGACAATATTGAACGCCGACGGTCCCGTTTCATTGTCGAGGGCACGGATCGGCGTGGCAACGACATTCGTGTGAATGTGGACAGGCAGACAGGCGAAGTCATTTCCGTCGACTAACTGGCCCAGCACTTCCGCTAAAGAAGCCCGAATGTGCGCATTCGGGCTTTTCCAGTTGTTGACTGACCGAGCGATGTCTCGGGTCTGGTGGCTTATTTTCGGCCTATGATCAGTCTCAAAGAGCCTTCGAAGAAAGGCTGCGTGCGGAGACTGCCATACATAGCGTCCCAAATTCCAGCATCGAGATCATGGCTCAGCTTCTCGACAAAGCGATCGACTGCCGGTGGATCTACAAAACTCCATGCCGAGTTTGCCAAACGAGCGCCTTTCTCCAGCAGACGCTCGGGGCGTCCATAATAGGCCTCGCCAAAGCCGTCCACACAGCCAAGCGGTATGGGAACAGGTACAATATCGACCTTGCGGCCAAGACCTTCTCTGATTGATCGCATCGAAGGGTATCGGCGTGCTTCGACAGCGATCATTTCTGGAGCATAATAGGCCAGCCACGACCGGTAGAGCTCGTCGGGATCACAGGAAAGGATCAGGACCGAGCCTCGTGTAACCCGTCGCATTTCTGCAAGACCCATGGCGAGATCCGGCCACTGATGAACCGTGAAGGTCGCCATGCTCGCATCAAAGCTTTGATCAGGAAATGGCAGGTTTTCGGCAACACCATCAATGGCGACGGACAAGTGAGGTGCTCTTTGCGCACGCATGGACGCTGAGGGCTCGAGGGCACTCACTTCCCGATCGGTCGGTTCGTATGACCCTGCACCTGCACCAACATTAAGAACGGATTTTGCATCCCCCAAAGCGGAGCGGATGAACTCCGCAATGTGCGGATCCGGTTGGCGGTAACTGGTGTAGCCTGTGCCAATCACGCCATAGTTGGCATCGCCCGCGCTACCGTCGTTGAATCTGTTCAGCAAGATCAGGTCTCCTTGGTTCAGCGATTGTTCATGACAAATTAGTCACATGAGGAAAGGCGGGACCGGCTTCTATCAATCGCAGACTATTTCTTCGATTATGCGAAAAACCAGCGTTCATCTGCGAGAAAACACTGTCAAAAGCTTCGGGAAAAGCGATATGATTGAACAAACATTGTTCGGAAAACGCACATGGCCCGCAAAACTCCATCCTTGAATGCTCTTCGCGCCTTCGAGGCAGCCGGCAGGCATGGGCGCATGACGCTGGCAGCCGATGAACTCAACGTCACACACAGTGCCATCAGCCGCCAGGTTCAGCACCTTGAGGATGTGTTGGGTGTTCCATTGTTCGAGGGCCCAAAGAATGCCCTTCGACTGACAGACGCGGGAACACGGTTGTTATCCGGGCTTGTTCCGGCATTCGATCAGATCGATCTGGCGGTCAGGATAGTGGCAGACACAGAGGAGGGTGCGCTCGATGTATCATGCCCCGGTACGTTCACCATGCGTTGGCTTATTCCACGCCTGTACCGATTTCAGGCTTTGCATCCTGATATTGATGTCCGGTTGACCTCTTCCAGCAAGCCCGTTGATTTTTCGCGAGACGGTTTCGATGTGGCTATCAGGGTCGGGTCCGCGCCGTGGCCGAAGGGAGCAGATGTCATTTCGTTGTTCAGCGAGCAGATTGGTCCGGTTCTGGCGTCATCGCTTGCACCGGTTACATCGCCGGATTTCACGGGAATACCTCTGTTGCACTCGCAAACCCGGCTTCATGCCTGGCCTGACTGGTCCGCCCGGTCTGGTACATCTATCGGGAATGCTTCGGGCAAGGAGTACGAGCATTTCTATTTCATGCTGGAAGCTGCGATGGGCGGACTGGGTGTCTGCATAGCACCTTGGCCTTTCGTGTCAGATGACATAAGGGCCGGGCGTCTGATTGCGCCGCACCGGTTCATCGAAAGCGGGCAGGATTATGTGGCCCTGCGTCGTGCACGCCAGCACCGCAAGTCATCGCTTTTTTGTGAATGGCTTCGGAAAGAAGCGGACGAGTTCTCCATCGCCTCGAAAGATGTCCTGTAGTAGTAGAAGTGAGACTCACAGTGCTTCGCCGGGTCGCGAGGGCCAGAAAAATAGGACGTTCGATGTTTGTTGAAAAGACGATTGATCAAACTGACAAGACCGGCTTCTATCGGGAACTCGCCGATCAATTGAGCGGCCTGCTCGCAGGCGAGAATGATCCGATCGCCAATGCCGCAAACACCTCGGCATTGATTTTTCAGATGCTGCCCGATCTCAACTGGGCGGGTTTCTATTTTCTCTACTCTGAAGACGAACTTGTCGTCGGGCCATTTCAGGGCAAGCCAGCCTGTGTCCGGATCGCCGTTGGCAAGGGTGTCTGCGGAACCGCTGTCGCACAGGGAAGTACCATTCTTGTTGAGGACGTCCATGCGTTTCCGGGACATATCGCCTGCGACGCGGCGTCCCGTTCGGAAATCGTCGTGCCGCTTATTCATGATGACACTATTCTTGGTGTTCTTGATCTGGACAGTCCGCACCTCGGCAGGTTCGACAGCATCGATCAGATTGGTCTTGAACGCCTTGTTGCGATCTACGTTGCCGCCTGTTCCTGGGACGAATAAGGTCGGGTTTGGGATGGCAATAAACTTCCTGTTTGATGGACAAGGAAACGCACATTACACGATCCTGCTCGCGCACGGGGCTGGTGCGCCGATGGATTCCGCGTCGATGACGGCGAACGCAGTGGCCCTGGCTTCCGTTGGCTTTCGCGTCGCGCGTTTTGAATTCGATTATATGGCGGCGTGCCGAACGTCCGCCGGACGAAAGCCGCCGCCCCGGGCTGAGACGCTCATTCCTGAATATTTGGCCGCCATTGAAGCACTTGATGCGACGGGCCCGCTTTTTATCGGTGGCAAATCGATGGGCGGCCGCATCGCAAGCATGATTGCTGATAATCTCCATGCAACGGGGAAGGTTGTCGGGCTGCTTTGTCTTGGGTACCCGTTCCACCCGATCGGCAAGCCGACCCAATTACGCACCGCGCATCTGAATGACATGAAGACACCAACGCTGATCGTGCAGGGAACGCGCGATCTGTTTGGTACGCGGGAAGAAGTGTCCGCTTACAGGCTCTCCGATGCCATTGAAATACTTTGGCTCGAGGATGGCGATCACGATATGAAGCCGCGAAAGAACGTTTCAGGTTTCTCTGCGGCCGATCATCTGAAAACGATGGCCGACAAGGCCGCTGCCTGGGCCCAGTCAACTATAGCCCTGGACGTATAAGACACGCTGCTATTCAGCCTTTCGGAAGCCGTGTTTTTCCAGAATGCGCTGGCCAGGTTTTGAAAGTATGAAACCCGCCAACCCCGACAGATGGCAGTAGATAAGCCTTTTCCTTTGCGATCCGGTCCGGATTTCCACCACCCGTCCGACCGAGTCCGTGAAGGGGCGAGCCTGCGCAATGGCTCTGACGGCAAGAAGGGTATATCCAATCAGAACCAGAATGAAACGCGTCATCAACGGGTCTCGGATTTGCGTTGGATTTATATTCTTAAGGATATAACGCCAGCCCTATATGCCATGTTGGCTCAGCGGAGAAAACAACTTCGTTCATGAGTGTCTGCGATTGCTGTTGAGCCACTCGAAGTCCGATGTCAGGGCGGTATCAACCCGCTGTTGCATCGCGTGGTAGCGGCGGAGCAGTTCTTCGCCGAATTCGGTCACGACGGCACCGCCACCCTGTTTGCCGCCCCGCTGTGAATCGACGACTTGTGTGGCGAACATCGTGTTGAGGGCACTGACCAGGAGCCATGCCCGGCGATAGGACATATCCATGGCGCGCCCGGCCGCAGAGATGGAACCCGTCGCCCTGATATGCTCGAGCAGTTGCATTTTCCCCGGCCCCAGACGTTCCTTGTCGGGAAAATCGATGCGCACGAACGTTCTCAGATCGCCCTTGGAAGATGAACTCATTGGCATGACCGCGTTGGTGAAGTGACACACCATCTATAGCAACGCGGTTGCTGATTTACACGTGCGACCAATTTCCGCGTTGCTGTGTCCGTAATATTGCGAATATGGCGAATGCGCTGTAGTGATATATTTACGGAAATATAACGCTATGGGATTGCAATGCCGATTCTGTCCGAGTTTCACAACCACAATCACGGTGAAACCAGCACGTTCACGCTGCCTCGAAAAATCGAGGCACCACTTTTCAAAATCGATCCGAAAAACCAGCAACGGCGCAAGATCTGGGATATTTCACCCAATCTGCATTGTTCGATCATCGGCACGTGCCTGACGGCGACGGAACTGCGCCAGTTTCTGGGTAAGATGGGTGAACCGGACGCGAAAACGGCTTCAGACCATTCACTGCACAGCCGTGGCGTTCTTGCCGCTGGCAGGCAGGATATTGCGGGAAAGCAACTTAACAAGACGCTGGACCGGCGGCATGAAACGCTCGTCAAGCGCTTTTCCAAAGTTGCGACGCTGGATGAGATACGCAAGCTTTGGGCAGAGGCACTTGAGGAGGGTGAAGTGCCCGGCGCCTATTGGGCCGTTATGACCCATCCGGCAACGGATAAGCCTTTGCTTCAAGAAGTGTTTGGCGAAGTGCATATGCTGTCGCATCTCGTCGGCAGCGCCAACCGGTTGGATATTGCCCGGTTGCGCAAGCTCCAGACCGAGCTTGATGAACGGGACGAGAAAATCGTCCGGCAGGAAGCACGGCTGCAGTCAGGTGCAGATGAGCGGTCGGCGTTGCTCAGGCGAATAGATGAGATGGAGCAGACGATCATTCGTCTGGCTGCGCGCAATGACACCAAGGTTGAACATGCCGATGAGACATCGATCCTGAGATCTGCTCTGGAAAGACTGGATACCGAAAAAGCACGCTCCGAGTCGCTGACTGCCCGGTTGCAGGCTACCGAAGATAAATGCAAGGCAGCGGAGAAGCGTGCGGCTGCAATGTCTGAGCAGATTGCCGAACTGCGTTTTGAACTTGAAGCCGTTGATACTATGCTCAATGTGGAGACTGCAGACGGCAGTCCGTCTGTTCTATCCTCCCGTTCACTGCTTTATGTTGGCGGACGCCGTGGCCTGTTCGACAGGTTGCGCGTTTTGGCCGAGCAGCGTGGCTACGCGCTCTTTCTCCATGATGGTGGTGTCGAGGACAATCTGTCCTTGCTGCCGGGTCTTGTTTCACAGGCCAGCGCCGCGCTTTTCCCGGTCGATTGCATCGGCGGCGGGGCTCGTCAAGCGTCTGTGTCAGGACGAGCAGAAAAAGTTCGTTCCCTTGAGAACGGCGAGCCTCGCCAGCTTTATTGCCGCTGTTTCCACCGGCGAGGCTTTGGTCAACGCATAGGATCAGGCCATGCTTCAGCCGAAGGTGAAGGCAAAAGCCTGTGCGCCCGGATCAAGAAACTCGATTTCAAATTCCCGGTCTGAGATGTCTTTGGTCTGGCGTATCAACTGGTAAAGGCGCTGATCCTTGATCGTGCCGTTGCCTTGTTCATCCGTATCCATGCCATGGTCTGCACCTACGGGCTTGCCGTCGATGGTCACGCGAAACCGCACAGGTTTGCCATCGGCATTCGGACCAAGGACAAGATGCAGGTCCCGGGCATGGAAACGATACACGATCTTGCCTACAGGCTGGTTCAGCACGGCTCGCTCACCTTCAATCGTCCAGTTGCCGATGAGGGCCCACTGGTTGAGATCAAGGTTCGGCGCGGCGGCGTAGAGATGGCTGACGTCCTCTTCGGCCATATCGGTGGAAGCAAAGTTCTCGGCTCGCTCGTAACCAAGGTAGGTTTCCGGTGATTTGACATCGTTCATGTCGGCCGCGGCCTGTGCGCCATCTGCCTTCACGCTTACAAGATCGTTGGAGATATTGGTTTTTCCAGCCTCGGCAAGCAATTGCTGAATGACCATTTCCGATTGGTCATATTCGCCTTCGCCGAAATGGTGGTGGCGGATGCGTCCCTGTGCATCGATAAAGTAATGGGCTGGCCAATACTGATTGTTGAATGCCCGCCATATGCCGTAGTCATTATCAATGGCGATGGGATAATCGACCTTGAGGTTCTTCGCTGCGGCGTGAACATTGTCGATGTTCTTTTCGAATGCGAATTCCGGTGCATGCACGCCGATGACCACAAGTCCCTGATCCTTGTACTTCTCGGCCCAGGCGCGGACATAGGGGATGGCTCGCAGGCAATTGATGCAGGAATAGGTCCAGAAGTCGACAAGCACAACCTTGCCGCGGAGGCTCTCGGCCGTCAGGGGCGGTGAGTTCAACCACTCCACTGCACCCGAAAGTGAAGGAAACTGGCCTTCAACCGGCAGGGCATTCGCCGTAATTTCCGGCTTTCCGGTCATGGCGACGGATACTTGAGATGAGTCGGCCGTTGGTTCCGGCTGGATTTTGTCAATCAGCGATTGTTCCAGATGAGACGTGCTTGCGAGAGACACCTGGGTGAGAAAACCGGTATCGAGGCCAAGGGCGATGGCGGCAACACCGGCAAGTACGGCAATGCCCAAGCCGCGCCTGATCCATTCACCCGCCCCAAGCGCGCGTTTCATGGCGCTGAACACCCGCCCGCCAATGAGCAACGCCAGTGCAAGCGACGTGGCAGCGCCCGCGGCATAGGCGAGGAGCAACAGCGAGGTCTGGATGCTTGCGCCGCCAAGTGCAGCCCCTGTCAACAGCAGGCCGAGAATGGGGCCAGCGCAGGGTGCCCAGAGCAACCCTGTTGCAATGCCAAGCAGGAAGGAAGGCGCGACGGTAGAACCGGCTCGCGTTCCATCAGATGCCGATTGCGACAGCCGTGCTCCGATGGCGACGAGCGGGCGTGTCATCCGGTCGGCAAGTTGTGGAAACAGCAGTGTCAGCCCAAAGAACCCGAGAAGCAGGATCGCAGCAATCCGGCCGTATTGATTGGCCTGAACCGCCCCGCCGCCGCCGACGGCTGCAAGGCTGGCGACACCCGCGAAGGTGATGGCCATGCCAAGAAGCAGCGGCAGTCCGCTTTTCATGAATGGCTGATTGGTGCGCGCGAAGACAAAGGGAAGCACCGGCAGGATGCAGGGGCTCAGAATTGTCAGTGCGCCACCGATATAGGAAACAAGAAAGAGGATCATGCTGTCTGCCTTCTGATGTCAGCTGTTAGGCAGCATTTCGCACTGCCCATCTGAAATATGTTGGCCGACCCGAATAAGTTACAGCGATTTCGCTATATTTATCAAAATATAGCGATCATATCTGTGAGATCACGTGTTTAAGGGGTGGGGTAAGGCCGCTTCGAAATCAGCTTGTGATAAACTGCAGCGGTCAGGACGATCGCCATCGTTCCAGCCAGTACGGGTAACGCCAGAAAATGCCAGCTGGCTCAGGCCAGAATGACGACGATCGGGTCGGCGCCAGCAGGGGGATGCAACGTTCCGCTGAATTGCATAGCGGCAATGGCCAGACCGACAGCCAGTCCATAGGCGAGGGGCGATGCGCCCATTAACCCGAAAACTGCCAGGCCAATTGCCGATGAAAGCAGATGTCCGCCAATGACGTTGCGTGGCTGGGCAAGCGGGCTTTGCGGAATGGCGAAGACGAGAACGCAACTGGCCCCGAAAGGAGCGATCAGAAGCGGCGTATTCAATGAGACACTCAAACGCGCCAGCAAAGCGATGGCCAGCATGCCGCCTATTCCTGAAACTGCAGCCGCAAACAGTTTTCCGGTGATCGGGGCGTTGAGCAATTTTCGCAAGGTCGTTGTTCTCTCGATCTTCGAGACTTGTTCGTCTGCCAACATCTGCCACTCCCGATAGTCTGCATTCAATATTAAGCCGCCGCCTCATGGTTTGAGACGGCGGCCTGTCAGAACTAGGCGACCTTGAAGCGCGCCGCTTCTTCCGAACCGCCCGTGGCATTCCCGGCGCTATAGGAATGAGCACCGACGCCAGCGAGTTTGCCGCCGTCGACAATGAGATACTCGTCGCGGATAGGCCGCTTTTCGAACCAGCATTCCAGAATTTCGCGTGTCCCTGCGGCATAGCGTGTCTGTGCCGAAAGGGAGGTTCCCGAGATGTGCGGGGTCATGCCATGATGCGGCATGGTTCTCCATGGATGATCCTGTGGTGCCGGCTGCGGGAACCACACGTCGCCCGCGTAACCGGCAAGCTGACCGCTCTCCAGGGCACGGACAATGGCATCGCGGTCACAAATCTTGCCGCGTGCCGTGTTCACCAGGTAGGCACCGCGTTTCATCTTCGACAGCATCTTTTCATCGAAGAGATTTTCGGTTTCCGGATGCAGAGGGCAATTGATGGTCACGACGTCGCAAACTTTGACCATATCCTCGACCGTTGCATGCCAGATGAGATTGAGTTCTTTTTCGACGGCTTCCGGAAGGCGATGCCGGTCGTAATAATGCAGGTGCATATCAAAGGGCTTGAGGCGGCGCAGAACGGCAAGGCCAATGCGGCCGGCCGCAACGGTACCCACATGCATGCCTTCGACATCATAGGAACGGGTCACGCAATCGGCGATATTCCAGCCGCCCTTCACGACCCACTGGTATGAGGGGATGTAGTTGCGTACCAGACCGAGGATCATCATCACCACGTGTTCGGAAACACTGATGGAATTGCAGTAGGTGACTTCCGCAACGGTGATGCTACGGTCGATGGCGGCTTGAAGATCGACGTGATCCGAGCCGATCCCGGCGGTCAATGCCAGCTTGAGCTTTGGGGCCTTCGCAATACGTTCGGCGGTGAGGTAGGCCGGCCAGAAGGGTTGCGAAATGACGATCTCGGCGTCATGCAATTCCTTCTCGAACTGGGAGTTCGGACCATCCTTGTCGGAGGTGACGACCAGCGTGTGGCCGAGGGATTCTAGATATTTTCGCAAGCCGAGTTCGCCCGAAACACTGCCAAGCAACGTGCCTGGCTGAAAGTCGGTCGCCTTGGGTGTCGGGAGTGTCTGCCCGCCGGGATAGTGATCGATTGTTGGCAGATCATCCCGTGCATAGGATTTCGGATATCCGTCGATCGGATCATCGTAAAGAACGCAAACTACCTTGGCCATAACGTTTCCTTCTCGTGTTGGACAACAGGAGACACATCGGCAGCGCAAAAGCGCAGTCCGTTCCATGGTTCAGCATGAATTGAAGCGAATGTTCCCGCTTATATCGCGGTGGTGCTCGGCTCCCGGTGTTTCCCATCCTGACACTGCGCCGTCACTTGGTGCTTGGTGTACAGAATACCAGTAGATTTGCATGCAAGCCGGAAGTGTTCAAATGAATGGTTTGGAACGATTGATAGACGGTTTCGATCAAGCCGCCTGATCTGCGTCGAGAAAACTCTGTTCAAAATCCGCATGTTGCACAGCGCGGACAAGAGCACCGGCCATGGGTGATTGCGGGTTGCGAGACGACAGGACGAGGCCTATGGACTGGCTATGATGCGGATTGACCAGATTGATCGAAACCAACTCATGGGTGCCGCCAAAAACATAAAAGAAGGTGTGTGGGACAATCCCGCACCATTTGCCGTTTCGCAAATGCGAACAAACACCCAGAAATGAATCGCTCACAATCGATGGCTTCATCGTCAGCCCAACCGATGCAGCAATGCCGTTGAGAATGCGGCGATTCTGCATGTCGTTGCTCAACAGGCACAGCGGTTGTTGGACCGCCTCCGACCAATCCACCGAACTGCGATTGGCGAAAGGATGATCCGGGCGGCAGACGAACACATAGCGTTCACGATAAAGCGGAACCCGCCGTACATTCTCCAGCGGTTCATTGTCGAGATAGGTCAGGCCGCCATCAATCTCGAACGCATCCAATCCATGCTGGATGGCACGGGAGGTCATCGATTTGATCTCGACGGTGGCGTCGGGATGGTCGTGGCTGAACCTTTCGGTCAGGAATGAAACGGACGGCATCGCTGCGGGTATCACGCCCAGTCTTAGTGTCCCGGTCAGCCCTTTACGTGCCCCGTTCAGGTCTTTTTGCAGACTGTCGTAATCGGTCAGGATCTGGCGACCCCACACAAGTGCTTTCTCGCCTTCCGGCGTGAGGCCCATGTATCGGTGACCACGGACGATCAACATGGTATTCAGGTCTTCTTCCAGTTTGCGGATGGCCGCTGACAGCGTTGGCTGTGCCACATTGCAGAGTGCCGCTGCCCTAGCGAAATGCTGTTCCTGCGCCAGTGTCACAAAGAACGAAAGATGTCTGATCAGCATTCCTGTCACGCGCCTTCGTTGATCGTTATATTTATTCAGATATATCGATCAAGGGCGTAAGTCCAGTTGCATTCCTGCTTCACAGCCAAAGACGTTCGCGCATCCATTCAATACCGGTGCAAGGATAACGCAAGCAAGCATGCCGGTTCGATTTGCCTCACAGTCCGATTTTGTGTCCGATCATCAGCTGCTTTACCCCATCGCTTTCACACGGACAGGCAATTTCGATAAAATCACTTTTGCAGCCGGTTGCGGAACGTTTTTCTCAGCAAGTTTTGACACGATTTCTTCCCGGATTGCTTCCGCATTCACAGCGGGTCCAATAATGACCCGCTCAATCAGCTGGGGAAACTCCAATCCGACGATGTTTTCCATTGGTCGGTTTTTGAGAGGCATTTTGTAGATTGTCCTGTTGCCACTTTCGGCACCAGAGCTCTGCTTTGTGATCATGGTTGATGGCCATAGAAGCGGATTGGTCAAGACTCGCCATTCCCGTTCATCGCGAAGACCAGGATGTTTTGAGCACGTGGCTGCAAAAAGCAGCATCAAGAATATCACTTCGCGCAGTACATACCTGCTGGTGTGGGACACGAAATGCTCATTATTCAAAATAGACGCGGTGACAGTTTCAAATTCTCCAACAAATTGCTGTCTCGTCCAATAGGCAACCGGGCTTGAATAGGCCTTCAACACGTCGGCCAGCTGCACGAATGGCGAGGTGTTGACAACGACCGCAACCCCGACGGCTTCTTTTTCAAAGGCTCGCCACAACGACAAGCGTCCGGTGTTGTTCTCAGCAGGATCATGTTCGGCGACAGACAAGACATAGGTTTCGTTTCTCAACCCTGACAACCAGTCCTGAAATTTCGTTACACCTTCGCCCCAAACCCCGGATGCATACCGATCGAGGGTGTCCGCCAGTGCGGCACTGTCTGAATGATCAATCCAATGCTGAACGCGTTCGATGCCGATTTCGACATCTTGGTGATCGTTCATGTCCCGGGTATTTCTGAATTCGATCTCGTCGCAGTCAAGAATTTCGAGCATATTTTTCGACGTGGTGTAATGAACGAACCGGGATTTCGGTGTGATTGCCGCACGGCGCTCGAAGGTAGTAGGCATGAATATGCTGAGCAATTTGATAATCGCCGGATCCCAGTTTTCCATAAACGCTTCCTTGTGGATTTGATGCAATGGCAGCCAACGCGCGTCGCAATCCATCTGCCGTTGAACAATTCGGATTCTATATCAGACAGCCATCGTATTGGTTGATTAATATCAACAATATGGTGAGCGATTGTGAAAATGAAATGCTGTTTTCAATGAATGGTTGAAGTGTTGTGAAACTGGGCCCTCGCGACAACTAATACATCCGCCCGTAGCCTTCTTGGACATTGATATTCACCTGACTTGCGGCTCGGTGCGCGGTGTGCACGACGGCCAATTTGTCGGCGTTCTGGCCTTGACATTCAGCTTATTACGTAACATTTTATGTTACGTAAGTTGGGGTGACTGTTTATCAGGCGTGCTCCCGGGAGGTTCTGACAGAGATCACGCGCGTCAACTCTGTGGTCCGTTGTCGAGTCATGATTGATCAGCGCGATCCCGGAGAGGTCATGGCTGCCGATGACCCGGTTTGGTGAGTTACTCTTTCAATGCCGACTTCCATCAGGGTTCAGGCAATACCTTGACGCTGTTGACGTGGAAAACATTTATGGAGATGCAGTATGAAACCCGCCTTTGACGCACAGGCTGTCAGCACTTACGGCGAAGGTCCGCCACGACAGGTTCCAGGTTATTCCAGTCTTCACTGCATGGTATCGCTGTTGCTCAAAGAACATACCCCGCCGGATGGCCGCGTGCTGATTCTGGGAGCGGGTGGCGGCCAGGAGATCAAGGCACTTGCGGAAGCGCATTCAGGATGGTCATTCGATGGCGTGGATCCCTCGATTGATATGCTTCGCCTGGCCGAACAGGTGGTCGAGCCGCACGCCGCGCGCGTGCGGTTTCATGAAGGCTATATCGGTGACGCTCCGGAAGGGCCTTTCGATGCCGCCACCTCCATTCTGACTTTCCATTTCATCCCTCATGACCAGCGGCTCGAAACCCTGAAGCAAATTCGGCGGCGGTTGAAGGTTGGCGGACCCTTCGTCCTGGTCCATCTCAGCTTCCCGCAGACGGAGCCTGAACGGTCGACATGGATAGCCCGTCACGTTGCATACGGCCTGTCAAATGGAACAGATCCTGCCCATGCGGAGCGCGCGCGCCAGGCAATCAGCAGCAGGCTGACAATCCTGTCGCCGGAGGACGAGGTGACCATGCTGCATCACGGAGGATTTTCGAATGTCAGCCTGTTCTATGCGGGACTGAGCATGAAAGGCTGGGTCGCTTACGCCGAATAGTTCTGCTCCGCGAGGACTTCTGTTTCACCGTCTTCCGGTTAGCTCCATGGCATGATACTTGGTTTGACAAGGGATAACCGAAGCGTCGCCGCGAAACCCGACAGGCACTTGGCCATGTCGGGAAGGTAATCGCTCCTTCACTGCATGAATGGCCATGCATTGGAGGGTTGATGATGAATATCAATGTAATTTTTCTGGCATTCGCAACCTTTGCGACGGGCACTGCCGAAAACATCATTGTTGGAGTTTTGCCGGATATTGCTTCAGGCCTCGGTGTTTCAATAGCGCTCGCTGGTCAACTTACCGCAGTGTTTTCGGTGGCTTTTGCTTTAGCTGCACCTCTCGCACTTTGGTTGGCGACGCGCATTGAGCGCAAGAAAGTTTTTCTCGGTGCCCTTGTTCTCTTTATTGCCAGCAACCTGTTCGCAGCAGTCAGTCCAAACTTTGCCTCTCTGTTCATAGCACGCGTCGGAATGGGGGCGGCTAGCGCAACCATTTGTCTTGTGGGGACAACACTGGCAACAGAGATGGTCCGCACCGAGATGAAGGGGCGGGCAATAGGCGTAATCTTCATGGGGATCAGCGGGTCGCTCGTATTGGGCGTACCAATCGGGATGGCGTTCGATGAGTGGTTTGGCTGGCGGAGCGTCTTCGTCGGCTTGGCCTCGCTGACGTCATTGGTGCTCATCGCCAGCGCGTTCACCTTGCCCGTATCATACCGAAGGGGAAAGGATCCTATTGGCTATCTACTCCACTTGCGTGCACTTCCTCTTGTCTGTGCACAGCTGCTTTCGATCCTGATGATCGCAGGGCATTTCGTTGTATTTGCCTATCTGGCACCCTATGCCGCAGATGTTGTCGGTGTTCCCAAGCCTCTGATTATCCTGTGCTTTATCGCTCTGGGTGTCGCAGGTGTCAGCGGCGGTTATCTTGGCGGCTGGCTATCTGACGTAATTTCGCCCCGGTCTGCTATCCTATTTACACCACTTGCATATTTGACGGCTTTGGCATCCATCCCGCTCGTTGTCGGTGTCCCATGGCTGGCATTCATGGTTATGATGGTTTGGTCCTGCATAAGCTGGATGATTTCCCCAGTGGTGCAAAGCTTTCTGATCACCACCAGCCCCGAGACGGCTGATACTGGTGTCAGCCTTAACTTTTCCGCGATGCATCTTGGAGTGGGTGCAGGGACCGCCATTGGCGGACTGACGACGGAGAAGCTGTCACTGTTAGCACTCCCTTGGTCGGGAACAGTTCTTGCGAGTCTTGCGGTGGTGTCGGCCATCACCGCCGTCCGTCGTACCCATGCTGGCAATAAATGATTAGTCCAATGTCAGGATCACTTTTCCGATGATACCTCTGCTTTCCAGCAGGCGATGTGCTTCGGCACCATTCTGCATCGGAATACGCGCAGCGATGGTGGTTTTGATCTTCTCGCTCTGAACCATGGCGAAGAGAGTAGCCGCGCGTCGGCGCCGTTCTTCCGGGCCGGTCAGAACGTTCCATAAATCACCACCTGTGATTGTCAGTGAACGATCCATCAGTATGCGAGGGTCGATGGGAGCTGGATTGCCGCCGGCGAAACCGTAAAAGATGATCGCACCACCCGTACGCGTTGCCGCCAAACTTTCCGGTAAAGTCGATCCTACGGATTCGTAGACCACGTCGACGCCATGACCACTCAATTCAATGACATGCGCAGACCAGTCACCTTCGTAACAGATGGAGTGGAGCGCCCCGGCGGCGCTTGCGGCAGCCCGCTTCTCGGGGCTGGATGCCAGCGCGATAACTTTCGCACCTCGCGCCGCCAGCATTTGCGTCAACAGCAACCCGACGCCGCCCGCGGCCGCGTGTACCAATGCCCATTCGCCGCCGCGGATATTGTAGCTGTCGCTGACAAGATATTGAGCCGTCAGCCCCTGAAGCAGCAATGACGCAGCAACATCGAAACCAATATCATCCGGCAGTGGTATGAGTTTATCCAATGGGATGGCAACAATTTCTGCGTTGGCGCGGGGCGCGTCGGCAAAGCCAACTCTTGTACCAATCCGAAAACCCTGAAGATTGTCTCCGGCGAGGGCGACAATCTCGCCGGCACCTTCGTAGCCGAGAACCCAGGGTGGGATGGCATCCATGTGATAATTGCCTTTGCGACGATAGATATCGGCAAAGTTCAAACCAGCCGCCTTGATGCGCACGAGTGCGAAACCCGGTTCCAGCCGCGGATCAGGAATCTCGCGCCAGTGCAATGCATCGGCTCCACCAAATTCCTCAAGCGTTAAAGCGAACATGGATGATTCCTTTGGCAGGTTTGCAGGCATTTGGAATGAAAAGGGCGGTTCATCTGAGCCACCTTTTACACGAGGTGTATAGTCGAGTATTGCTCGCACCGGTAGAGATTAACATTCACCCTGAAATTCGCAGTGGTACAGAGGCCAGCCATAGCCAGGCGTCACAAGGAGCGTTAATCATGTCACATGATGTCTGAGCCTCGATCCGGAACCGTCCTCGCTTCAACAACCTTCCGTGTCACGCCTGAAGATGTAGCCGAGATGTATAGAACCTATCTGCGCTGGTCCTACACCAGAGTACGGATATGGCTGACGGTCGCTGCCCTGATCGTGATGTTTACGGCCATAACTGCATGGTTGACCAATTCATTCAGTCTCATCACGCTGACCCCCGGAGCATTTATTCTGTTCTGGATGATTGGCTATTACCCTATCCTCTACAGCGTCTGTCCAATTGTTGCCCGCCGCAATGTCGCACAGCAGAAGAACCTGCAGCAGGAATGGCGGACTGATTTCACCGAGAACGGTTTGCGCGCCGTGACGCCGACACAGGATAGTTTTGTGTCCTGGTCGGACTTTATCGGCTGGAGCCAAAACAGCCACGCGTTTATTGTGTATCAGAGTGACAGGTTGATGCAGTTCATACCGCTCCGGGCATTGACACCGGACATGCATGCCATCCTGCAAACCAAGCTGCAATCTGTCCCGCGGCGGTGAGGCGGCACTGCTTACCAGGCGGCTTATATTCCGAGTAGATTTCGCAAAAATTAGCAGTCATTGATGATCGCTGCTAATATATTGTAATATAATGATTATTGTGTGGATTCCGTTGATCTTGCATTGAAATCTGCAAAAATGTGCGGCACCATTTTCCGATGTGAGAACAACGGAGATTGCGATGCACTTTTCGTCAGAGATGGAACACCAGCTTAAGGGCTACGGTATCACAACTGCTCATATTCTGTACCGCATCCCCCATTTTGAATCCGTTCTGCAGACCTACATCTGGCAGGACTATGATCTTGCTCCGGAATTTCCCGAGATGAGGAAATTTCTCGATTTCTGGCAAAGAAAACTTGATGGCCCGCTTCATTCTGTTCGCTATTGCCATAGACGCCTCATTGGCCCCAGCGAATGGCGGCACGTCGATGGTGAGTTCAAGTTGAACTGACTGAAGCAACTGTTTGATGGGCCAAGCAGGCCCCTGACAGCCTATTCGGGCACAAGACCATCGAACACTTCAAGCATAGCATCGGCAATAGCTTTGCCCAATGCGGTTCCGCATTCTTTAATTCCGGCCTCATCCATATCGCGTGCAGCCAATGCCAGTGCCGATCCCTCAGACCTGACAATCTCCTGAGCGCGCTCAATCGCCCAAAGCGCAAAATCACTTCGCGTGGTTATTTCGACGGTTTCCATAGAATATTCCACTTCGATGCAGAAGGCCGTGGAGGACTTCTATCCATTGTTCGGTTTTTTGGTTCCCTGATCTCCACGTTGCCGATTAACTCTGTTGGAACGGCATTTCAAGGCTTGAAACCCGATAGTGAAGGCGAGTTGACGCAATGCAAGCATTCATCAATGAACCATGCCTTAAAAGCCGCCACAACCGAACGTTGCGCGCTTCTGTGCGGCGTGGTGATGCAATAAGGATTGCCCAGTTCAAGCACGTGATTGAAGGCAACGACCAGTTCACCTGCTTCCACCTGACGGGCACAGAATAGTCCCTGTGCGAGCGTTATGCCCAGTCCGCCGAGCGCGAGGTCAAGCGCAGCCATGGAGGAGTTCGCTCTCATCCCATGTTGGATATGTCGGTCCGGCGTTACATCGGCGGACGCGAACCAGTTTCGCCATGACGGAAAGGAAGCACCCGCTGGGCCCCAATCAGTATGGATCAAGGCTGCGGACAATAAACTTGCAGGAGACGTCATCGGATCATGCTTGGCCAGAAAGCGTGGCGAACAGACCGGATAGACTGCATCCGTGACAATCTCTTCAGTCATATGCTCCGGGTAATGAAATCGTCCGTAGGACAAGCGTATATCGATAAGATCGCGGTCGAACGGAGCCGGATCATCTTCGCCCCTGAGAGAGATGTCGACGGGCCCATGGATATTGACAAATCCCGGTAAACGCGAGGAAAGCCAACCCATGGCAACGGACGGTGCCACCGATACAACCAGGGAGGATCGCTGATTGCCGCTGCCAAGCTCGCGCGCCACGCTCCTTAGTTCATTGAAAGCATTGGCAAGCCGTGGAAAAATCTCCACCCCGGCTTCGGTTAGCACAACGCGTCGATTGATGCGATGAAACAGTTTGCGCCCTACCTGATCCTCAAGTGCGCGAATGAGCTGACTGACGGCGGCGGCCGAAATCGCCAGCTCCTCGGATGCGGCGACAAAACTTCCTGAGCGTGCGGCGGCTTCGACTGCCTGCAATCCGCGTAAAGATGGGATAACTGTCATCGTGCCGCCGAATAAGATAAGTTAAGCTTATCTATTTTGCAGAAATCATCTCTTTTGAAAAGACAATGTTCTGCTTATTTTAAACAGTCGGCGCAGAAGACGGCTCTTCCGGGGCAGGCGCGATGAATGAAACACCCGCTAAAGGAAGATCTGAGATGCCGCGTCGACATATGATTTTAGCCGCGTTCTTCTTCAATCCGCAGGGAGATCATCGTCTGTCGTGGCGGCACCCGCGTGCACCCGATCGCGAATTTCTTGATTTGGACTACTATCGCCGCCTTGTGGAAGCCGCAGAGTGTGCCAAACTCGATACGATCTTCATCGCTGACCATCTTGGTGTATGGGATACCCATGGCAGTGGACTTGCGCATTATGCCAACCCCAGACTCGAACCTTTGTCACTGGTATCTGCTCTTTCGGCTGTCACCAGGAACATCGGCTTCATGGTTACGGCCTCGAGTTCCTATACCGAGCCGTTCAACACTGCCCGTATGTTTGCTTCGATGGATCATATCAGCAAGGGCCGCGTTGCATGGAATGTGGTGACATCGGCGCTTGAGGAAGAAGCCGCCAACTTTGGTCGCGATTCCAATATCGAACACGCTGTTCGCTACGAGCGTGCCGCAGAGTTCCTCGATGTGGCCAAAGCATTATGGGACAGCTGGGAAGACGACGCCCTCGTCATCGCCAAGGAGACCGGCCTGTTTGCCAACCGCGAACGCGTCCATTATCTCAACCATCAGGGAAAGCACTTCAAGGTAAAAGGGCCGCTCAACGTACCGCGGCCACCGCAGGGCCATCCCGTGATCGTCCAGGCGGGGTCTTCGGATGCGGGCAAGAATCTGGCTGCAGCGCATGCGGATGTGCATTTTGCCGTTATTCGCAGCGAGGCGGAAGGACTGACCTATCGCACTGATATTGACAATCGCCTGGCGAAATTCGGCCGCGCACCGGAAAGCCTCAAGCTCCTTCCCGGTATTCTGCCGATCGTCGGCGCTTCAGCATCCGAGGCGCAGGAAAAACAGGAATATCTCGAGACATTGATGCTTGATGAAGTCGCAGTCGATCTTCTTTCCAGCTGGGCGGGGCGGGACCTGTCCCTCTATCCGCTCGATGGGCCAATACCGGATCTGCCTGAGGAGGGCACGTTCAATGGCTGGCGCACCTGGCTTGCTCTGGTGAAAGACGACGCCAATAAAGGTCTTTCCATACGTCAGCTGGCACGCAAGATCGCCAATACCGGTTCGGTTCCTCTCGTTGTGGGAACCCCTTCGCAAGTCGCAGATCAACTCGAAGCCTGGTTCGTTTCGGGAGCCGCCGACGGATATAATTTGATGTTTCCGTTGCTCCCGGAGGATTGGATGAATTTCATGCAAACCGTGGTGCCAGAATTGCAAAGGCGCGGTTTGTTCAGGACTGAGTATGAGCCCGGCACATTGCGTGATCGTCTGGGCTTGCAGCGTCCGCAGAACGCATTTTCCGCCACCCGCGCCGCCTGCCGAAGCCACGACGCTTGAAGTTCCGCTTATCGCACGGACCTCTGTCACCGATCTGCTGGCAGCAATTGGTGACTTGCAGTAATTCTTATACTTTCATTGGAATTGTCGGCATAACAGATGTCAGATTCATATCGATTCCAGGCCGGCGGCTTTTAGAGAGGGCAAGATAAGAATGCCTCAACAACAGTGGGACAGAGTGCCGATCGACGCACAGAGCGTTGATGCACCATTATCACAATCAGCTATTTTTCTCGTAGTGACTGTCAAAGACAATCCGACGGCACTCGAGCAGGCATGCTCGGCCCTTGATGGGATTGATGATCTCATCAAGACTGTCGGATTCCGGGACCTCTCGGGACGGCTTTCCTGTGTGGTTGGCATCGGCCACCTTGCATGGAATCGGATCGCACCGGATCGGCAGCCGACTCAATTGCGTCCGTTCGCACGCATCGAAGGGCCCGTTCACGTGGCTCCCGCAACGCCGGGAGACCTGTTATTTCACATTCGGGCAGAGCGTGCCGATCTCTGTTTCGAGTTCGAACGTCTGCTTCTCGATAGCCTCGGCACAAGTGTTACTGTCATCGACGAGGTTTCAGGTTTTCGCTATTTCGATTCACGCGACCTTCTAGGTTTCGTCGACGGCACTGCCAATCCTACAGGCGTCGACTTGCCCGCTTCGGCTCTCATCGGTGATGAGGATCCGGACTTCGCAGGTGGCAGTTACGTCGTCGTGCAAAAATACCAGCATGACCTCAACGCCTGGAAAGCCATTCCAACACACGTTCAAGAAGCAATTATTGGTCGTACCAAGATAGACAATGTTGAAATCGACGACGATGATGCGCCACGAAAATCACATAAATCGCTGGCAACCATCGTTGATGCAGACGGTAATGAATGCGACATCCTGCGTGACAACATGCCGTTCGGTCAGCCCGGGCGGCAGGAGTTCGGGACTTATTTCATTGGATATGCCCGCCATCTGTGGGTAATCGAGGAGATGCTGCGGCGCATGTACGTCGGGGACCCCGTTGGATCGTATGACAGGTTGCTGGACGTCTCGACGCCACTGACCGGAACAACGTTTTTCGCCCCTGCGCGCCCGGCATTGCAAAGGGTGATCGGTGCAGCGCTGGCACGGCTGGCCCCGAAAATATCTCAGGAATAGCGGCGTTGCCTCCTGACGCTTGACATCCTGAAGCGTTATCTTGTGAACGAAATGGCCTACGTTGGGCTCCAGGCAACCAGTACTCTCGGAGACGTCAGGCAATGACAACTGCAGCATCCAAACACGTGATATCACTGTCCGGGCAAGTCGCCGATTTCGAAAACGCGGCGGGTTCGATTACCTCAATTGACAAGAATCGGCTCCCCCTGCTGCGGCGGATGTCTGTCCGGCGTCTTCTGCTCGCACCGAATGCGACCCGGGAACCGCATTGGCACGCCAATGCCAATGAACTCGGGTATTGTTTGCGGGGCAGCGCACTGATCACCATCGTGCAAAATCATGGGCAGCAGAACATGTTTGTCGTGGGCAAGGGCGAGATGTTCTTCTTTCCGTCCGGCACAATTCACAGCATCCACAACACAGGTGACAGTGAAGCGGAGTTCATATTGACCTTCTCGCATGAACTGCCGGAAGACTTCGGGCTCTCAGGTTCATTTGATGTCATGTCGGACGCAGTGCTGGGAAACACGTTCAACACAAACGCTGACGCCTTGCGGCGCTCGAACCGCATCCGCCATAACGACATGGCAATCTTTGAAGTGACTGAAGCATCTCAGGAGCCTGGGATCGTCACAGACAATAGCCTGTACAAGTATGGTGTCGAAAGCGTTGCCCCGGCGACCTTTTCTGCCGCCGGCTCAGCCCATACTGCCAAATCCGATGCATGGCCCATCCTCAGTAATCTAGCGATGTTTTCAGTGCGCATTACCGATCAGGGAATGCGTGAACCCCATTGGCATCCTGAAACCGCCGAACTGGGCTACGTCGTTGAAGGTCACGGCAGGATGACCATTCTCGATCCTGATGGTTCGTCCGATACCTATGAGATTCATGCGGGCGATACGTATTTCATTCCCAGAGCCTACCCGCATCACATCGAAAATCTCGGAGCGGAGACGTTGCATATTCTCATCTTCTTCGACCAGAGCATTCCAGGCGATATCGGTTATCGGGCTGTTGCTAACGGATTCTCTCCGGAAGTGATCGCGTGCGGGTTGGGTGTTTCCAGCTCCAGCCTCCCGGTATTCCCGAAAGATGAGCATGATCCGCTCATCATCGAGCGCATCAACCCTCTTGAATGAGGGGCTTGCTCAGCGGCAACCTGCGCGCGCCCGGGAGCAATGACATGAAGCGAGTATCGATTGGGGAAACGGCATTTCTGCTGGTCGCGAACCGCAGTCGTGACATTCGACGGCAGGAGACCAGTTGAGAGGGAAGCCGAAGCGAAGGCTGCGGTCAGGCGAAGAATTACCTTAAAGTAGGGCGTGCCCAAAGAGGCCAGACACCAAGGAAACATGATGACTGTTATATCTACAGTAACGCTGCCTTCCGGATCAAAAGTACCCGCGCTTGGACAGGGAACCTGGTACATGGGAGACGATGCCCGTAGACGCACCGAAGAAGCAGATGCGCTTAAGCTCGGCATTGATCTTGGAATGAGCTTGATCGACACGGCGGAAATGTATGCCAGCGGCGGTGCCGAAGAAGTGGTGGCAGAGGCAATCCGAGGACAACGCGACAGCGTTTTTGTTGTGAGCAAAGTTCTTCCATCCAACGCCTCCCGGGATGGCACCATCAAGGCCTGCGAGCAAAGTCTGCGCAGATTGCAGACCGATGTCATTGATCTCTACCTTTTGCACTGGCGTGGCGGCTATGCCCTGGAGGAAACAGTTGCGGCCTTTGAGACCCTGATGGAGTCCGGCAAGATTCGCAGCTGGGGGGTAAGCAATTTTGACATTGATGACATGGAAGATCTGGATGCGGTTGCAGGTGGCGCTGCTGTTTCGGTCAACCAGATACTCTACAATCTGAAACGGCGCGGCCCCGAGGTGGCATTGATGCCCTGGTGCAGTTCGCGGAGCATTCCATTGATGGCTTATTCGCCGATCGAGCAGGGAAGGTTGCTGAACCATCCAAGTTTGACCGGTATCGCGCAGGAGTTGGAAACAACCGCAGCGGCAGTGGCGCTTGGCTGGGTCCTGAGCCATGACGGCGTTATCGCTATTCCAAAGTCCAGCAATCCCGAACATATACGTAGCAATCGGCTGGCGGCAGATCTTGAGCTGACACCCGCACACCTGAATGCTTTGGACCGCGCGTTCAGACGCCCCACAAACAGGGTGCCGCTGGAAATGTTGTGAACCTTTTTTCGATCAGGAATTCTTTGTTTCCCGTAAAAGGAAAAAGCAGTTCGATGTGGCTCACATCCTCGTCCTGGAAGCGGGAAATCCAATTTAAAAACCCGTTGTTTCCTGACAGGATGATGTCAGCAGCAGATCTATAGTGTCTCTGTTCAATCAGAGGCAGATCAATGAGCGCCGTGGGATATCGACTGGGATTGGTATTTGTTACAGGTTCTGCGGTCGCTTGGAGCACTGCCGGATTTTTCACACGGCTTATTCCCTTGGATAGCTGGACGATGTTGGCGTGGCGCGGCATCTTCGGGGCGATTGCAGTAGCCTTGGTGATTTTCGCATTGGAAGGCCGCCGAAGTTGGCAGGCATTTCGTTCAATGGGTTTTCCGGGATGGATGTTCGCGGTCGTTTCCGCGATTGGAATGATCTTTTTCATCACGTCGCTCCGGCACACAACGGTCGCGCATGGAGCCGTCATTTACGCGACGGTCCCGTTCGTTGCTGCCGGTTTAAGTTGGGTTGTTCTTGGCGAGCGGCCTACGCGCAGTGCCATCATTGCAAGTTTGTTCGCCCTTGCTGGTGTGATGCTGATGATGGGACTGGGGGTGGAAGGTGGATTGCTGGGCGACATCCTGGCGTTTGGACTCACAGTCTGTATGGCCATCATAATGGTTATCGCACGGCGATTTCAGAATATCCCGATCATGCCTGCCGCCTGTGTGTCGGCTTTGCTCAGTGGATTGGTCTGCTGGCCAGTCGGTGATCCGCTTGCAATTACTGGGCATGAGCTTTTGATCCTGGCCCTGTTTGGTGTTGTTAATTCGGCCGTTGGTCTGGCGCTTTTTACGCTGGGTGCCCGGCATCTTCCCGCAATTGAAACAGCCTTGATTGGATCGTTAGACGCTCCCCTTGCGCCGCTTTGGGTTTGGCTGGCATTCAACGAAACACCTGGGGCAAGCACGATTATGGGCGCGGTGATTGTCTTTATTGCGGTTTGCGTGCACCTGATTGCCGGAACACTTGGACGAAGAGCGAAACTTGATCCTGCGATGTTTTAGGTTGTGCATTCACAAATCTGGTCGAAATGGCACCTGAGACGGCAAGAGATACCGCGCATGTTCCGGCCTCTGGCCGGGCCCAAAGATGCATGCGCAGATTGATATCTGCACCATGCTCCTCGTATCCGAACAAATGGCCTCACACCATTTCAACCAGATTTATGAGTATACGACCTAGGATTCGCTATCCCTGTCGCTGCCATGCGGATCGGAACTAGGGGGAACTGGAACTAGAATTGTGGGTGACTGTTGGCGTCTTTTGCAGGTACAGGAAGAGGAAACTGACAGGAAACCCCATCCAAATGCCAAACTCTGACCTTTCTGTTCTTCTGGACCTCGACGGCACATTAATCGACTCTCAACCCGGTATTGTATCCAGCTGTCGCGCGGCGCTGCGTGCACTCGGGCACGAGCCGCCCGAAGTAATGGATATTCAATCGATAATCGGCCCTCCTATCGAAGACGGGATGCGATATTTGCTCGAACCCTATGGTGACAGTCGCATCTCTGACGCGGTTGATGCCTATCGAAGCGACTACAGTGCTCAGGGGCTGCTCATGAGCACGCTTTATGATGGGATCCCGGCAGCGCTGAGCTCCCTTCGTGATACGGGTGTGAGACTGTTTCTGGCTACATCAAAGCGCGTCTTCTACGCTCGAAGAATTCTGCAAAATCTCGAACAAAGTGACATATTTACTGGAATTTATGGTTCTGAACCCGGTGTTGTTACAGATCACAAGCCCGAGTTGATCGCGCATATCCTGAAACAAAACCAGCTTAACCCGGACAAATGCATTATGGTTGGAGATCGCAAGTATGATATTTCCGGGGCGCACGCCAACAATATGAAAGCGATCGGTGTTGCTTGGGGTTATGGCAGCAGGGAGGAACTCGAATTGGCGGGAGCCGATGCGTTGATCAACAGCCCTTCAGAACTCAAGAATACAATATTGGACTTGCTGCGAGGAGCGGACAACTGAATGCTCATCAGGTTATACGGACCATATCCTCTGAAGCTCAAGTCCAGTTATCTGCCAATATGAAGGTTCGTTAGTGTGTTAGTGTGAGGCAACCATCAGACCCGCGTAGCTCCTTGCTCGCTTAGAATTGCGCCGTCGGCTGTTTTTTGGTGTACCGGTTCTTGCCGGAATCAAAAAACTTGGACGATGCAGCGATTTGAGAAGATCAATCAGAAAAAGCTCTATAAAAATGACTGGCATGACGGCCATGCGTCGGCATGGCGTTTCGCCGAGGATTGGAAATATTCTGCAAAAACATGGAGCGAGATAATCTTGACCGACTACGAAATGGTTCTCCGCCTTTTGCTTGCAGCTGTTTTGGGTAGTCTGGTTGGCTTTGAGCGGGAGAGGCTGCTTTGGGCCGCTGGACTTCGAACACACATGCTGGTTGCCGTTGGCGCTTGTCTCGCAATGCTCGTTTCTGCCTTTGGTTTTGCTGACGTTTTGGGATCGCCACATGTCGTTCTTGATCCTTCACGTATCGCTGCTCAGGTCATAACGGGGGTAGGGTTTTTAGGTGCAGGTACAATTTTGTTGCGTGGAGAAGTCGTTCGCGGGCTAACGACGGCCGCAAGCCTCTGGGGCGTTGCGAGCATTGGCCTTGCCGTTGGCGGCGGACTTTATCTTGCTGGCTTTGCTGCCACGGTGATCATTCTGTTGATCCTGGCAGGGATAAAACCTTTGGAAGAACGGTTTCGCAGCCGCACCCAAACGCACAAAATCCTCATCAGCGCCAAACGCGGTTCAATATCGGTGGATGTCATTGGCGATGTTGCTGGCGCTCAAAAATCTCTCATTAAACAATTCATCGTTCAACCCAGCGGTACTGAAGATGTTGATGATGTCGAGATCATGTTTGTGAGGCTTTCTCCTCAAGCTCTAAATCGGATTGTTGGCCGCATTAAAAGCTTGCCCACGGTCAGTCACGTTGAAACGGATGTTAATACATAACGGTTGTGTCATTGCCGGGTAGAGCGCTGACAATCGATGCCGTTTATGGAATTTCCATACGTAGAAAGGCTCTGCGTTCGATTTGACGATAAACTCTGGTTTTTGAATGGCGCCGTTTGTTGATGTGCGGAACATCACAGGACCGGAACACCGCCGTGGTGTTTGGCCTTCTCTTCGGGTTCAACGTGAATTGTGACCACGGAATCCTCGATTTCCGCATGAAGAGTAGCTTCGATCCGGTCGCAAATGACATGAGATTCCGTCACACTCATAGTGCCGAGCACCACTAGGTGGAATTCGATAAAGGTCACACGTCCGGCCTGTCTGGTCCGAAGGTCATGAGCCTCGATTGCGCCTTCCGCATGGGTGGAAATGATCTCGCGGATGCGAGCGACTATCTCGGATGGTGCTGCTTCGTCCATCAGTCCTCCGATGGATTCCCGCATCAGGGTCCATCCGGACCAGAGAATGTTGAGAGCTACAAGCGCGGCAATGGCCGCGTCCAGCTGCAGCCATCCCGTGACAGCAACCAGTCCTACACCAATCAGTACCCCGCCCGATGTAACCACATCTGTCCATAGATGCCGAGCGTCCGCGACAAGGGCCGGAGAGCGCCAAAGACGGCCGTAGCGGAACAGAATGCTGCACCAGATTGCATTGATGACACTCGCGGCGGCGTTGATCATCAGACCTTCAAATGGAGCATCCAAAGGTTTCGGAGCCAGAAAACCGTAATACGACTCGCGCAGGATCGCCAGTGCAGCCACAACAATCAGCACACCTTCGAGCACGGCCGAAAGGTATTCTGCCTTGTGATGGCCATAGGGATGATTGGCATCCGCTGGAACGGCGCTCAGGCGTATTGCGAAGAATGCCGCAATCGCAGTTGCCACATTGATGATGCTTTCAAGGGCGTCAGAATAGAGCGCGATGCTTCCGGTCAGAATGTAAGCAAAGTATTTGAGTGCCAGAACCAAAAGGCCGATGGCAATGCTTCCCATCGCAAGTCTGAGGGTCTTGTCCATTGAGGCGATCCGCTTTTGGTGTATCGGCAACAATCGCTGCCGCCACAAGTAATGCGACGGGATAGCGTTCCGAAAACCTCAATGCAAACAATATGTTTGACATTGAAAACCATTTGCAAAAGAGGAAGGGGCGAGGGGATTTCCCCCAAAGTCTTTTTGACGCCTGCTATCAGTTATCTGGCGTAGATATGCTTTCATCGTCTGGAAAGCGTGAATGCTGTCTTTCATATTCCATGACACCAAGACCCTTTGCTTGGTCTTTGGGAACCTTAACGGGCGACCATTGTTGTTAAAGCAACGGGTTCACCCCGGATCCGCAGCTAAGCTCAATGAAAGGCAAAAATTATGAGAAGATTGGCAATTGTATTCCTGTCTCTGGCCACGGCTTTCTCCAGTTACGTTCCCGCTCAGGCATTTCCTACAGTTAGCACCGTTAGCGGTCCCAAAGCGGACATTGTCCAAATCCGTGATCGTGGACATTTCCGCCGCCACAATAACTGGCGCGGAGGACGTCATGATGGCTGGCGGGGTGATCGTCATCATTCTCGCCATGGTTGGCGGAGAGGGCACCATAATCGAGCAGGCGCGGTGATTGGTGGTCTTGCAGCCGGCGCAATCATTGGCGGCGCGCTTAGCTCTGCGGCGCGTGCCAATTCTGCAGGATCCCATGAGCAAAGTTGCTACAATCGCTATCGTTCATACAGAGCGTCAGACAATACTTATCAGCCGAACAGCGGCCCTCGTCGCCAGTGCCAATAATCGATTAAGCAAATAAGCGATAACGAACCCCCGCTCAGAGCGGGGGGTCATGCAGTCACGCTTGGTGGTTAGCGCGATCATGGCTGCAGCACCGAGAACTCATGAAACTCAAAAAGTGCCCGATGTTGTCACCAATGTTGTGGACATACTGGCGCGCAAGAGCACTCACCTCGCAAACCTCCTGAAGGCTGAGCCGGGAAGAAATAAAAAACCCGCTTGGCACTGTGGCGCCAAGCGGGAGGTCAATAGACATTTGGTCCTGACTATTTATACGGTGCCTGTGCGGACCTGTATGTTTCTTCGTCATCATCACGCTGTTTACCGCCAAGGGCTGCAGCGACGCTTGCGATGAATGCGCCAATCAGCAGCGAGAATGCTCCCATGAACGCTGTGGTTGCGCCGACTTTGCGGGCCTTGTCAGCAGCTTCTTTCGCTGATGTCTTCGCTGCGTCAATGCGGGTCAAAATTGCATCGACACGCGCTTTGGCGTCTGCTTCTGACAAACCACTGCGGGCGGCGACAATTTGATCGAGATAGGTGCGATCGTCCGCAGGAAGAGTTCCGGTGGCGGCCGCGTTCAGCAAAATGCGTGAGACCTGGGACGTTGCAGTTTCGGATCCCTCCGATGAACCCGACCGTATTGTCGATGGTCTCAACAAGCTGTCAACGAAGTAGGTCACGGACGTATCGTTGGAAGCTGATCCTGCAGCTGATGTTGCAGCGCTCGCTGCCCCGGAAGCAACCGTGGCCGCCGTGTGAACGCCACCACTGACGGTTGAGGTGATCGCTGATCCAAGGACTGCTACAATGAACAACGTCGACAATGCCCAGGCAATGAAACCATGTGCCGTATCGCGAAAGTATATTTCGTCATTATGGACCCCAGACCATTTGGTCCTCAGACGCCCTGTCAGATAACCGCCGACCCCGGCTGAAATCCACTGAATGACAATGAGGCCAATTGCAGTGGAGACCGCAAAGGTTGCTGCTGACGAGCCTTCGGTAGCCCAGGGCGAGACCATGGTCAATCCAAAGCCCGAGCCCAATAATGTAAGGAGTATCGTGATTGAAACAGCTGCGACAGCACCTGCAATAATCGGTCCCCAACTGACGGCGCTCGTATTGGATTCGGCGCCGGGGCTTGTTCCGGCGTTGAGTTCGGTCAAAGACATATCACTCTCCTATCGCATGAACAGAAAGAGGATAAGAATAATTGGAAGTGGAACTCCAAGTAACCAAAGTAAAATTCCGCGTCCCATAGAAACCTCCTGCGTGATTACAATCTACCGAGGCATTGTTGCCTCAGTGTCAGAGAACAGATGCGTCCGTTCCCCAGCTTTGAATAAAGTACTTTGACGTCCATTTGGTTCCACGCTGCCGTGAGCGTTCAAATGACGAGTTCGGTTTTATCCGGCAATGCCATGATTGCCTTGTCTGATCAGGAACTTTTCCGGAGCTCGACGGTTCTTCTTTCGCGATGCAAAAAACAACATCTGGAGAACCCCATGTGCAAAACCATGGGGCGACGTGTCGAAATCAGGAGGAAGCAGTATGCATCTGACCTATCACGTGGATGAGCATGATGGCGGCTGGGGTTACAGGCTGGCGGATGTTTGGTCGGAAACATTTCCTTCCCACGACGCTGCGTTGAAAGCAGCAAGAAGTGCGGCCGCACGGCAACAAATCGGCGGAAAGGATGCTCAGATCAGTTATCAGACCGCTGACGGAGCTTGGCATGAGGAGTCTGCAGGTGGCAATGACAGACCGGAAGTCGATGTCACAGACGATTCTTGAAAAGTTGGAAAACGATCCAATATCGGACCAGCTGAGGCATCAGGATATTCACTTGAATGCCGAGTGAAACCTATGTCCTTCTTCTTGCATTGTTTGGGCTTGTGGTACTGCTGACGGCATGGCTTCCCATGGTTCTGAGAGAGTTTCCACTGTCTTTGCCGATCGTGTGCATAGCATTCGGTGCCGTGTTTGTCTGGACGCCGCTCTCGACCGTCGTTGGATCGAACCCTTTGGACAGCCGCTATATCACGGAGAAGCTGACGGAACTTGTTGTCATCATCTCATTAATGGGCGCGGGACTTAAGATTGACCGGCCGTTTGGCTGGGGCAACTGGAACACCACATGGCGACTGCTCGCCATTTCCATGCCGCTCACGATTGGGGCAATTGCCGTGCTCGGCTGGGGTTTTCTCGGGCTTGGCTCCGCATCAGCTTTACTGTTGGGGGCAGCATTGGCTCCGACTGATCCAGTATTGGCAAGCGACATTCAAGTTGGTCCTCCTCAGTCCGGAGAGAAAAGTGAGGTGCGTTTTGCGCTCACCTCTGAAGCTGGCCTGAACGATGGGTTGAGTTTTCCGTTTGTACACTTGGCAGTTGCTGTTGCCCTGTCCTCGACAACGGGAAAACCCTGGCTTTCCGATTGGCTGCTTTTTGATGTCTTCTGGCGCTTAGTTGCCGGTGCAGGGCTTGGATGGGTGACAGGAAAACTGCTCGGATATCTGACATTTCATTTGCCGAAGCGGGCAGCGCTGGCGCGAACGGGTGACGGGTTTGTCGTGCTGGGCATTACATGCCTGAGCTACGGTCTCATTGAAATGGCACATGGCTATGGTTTCGTTGGTGTTTTTGTCACTGCTTTGACGCTGCGGGCGGCCGAACGCGATAGCGGTTACCATGCGAGCCTGCATGATTTCGCCGAGCAGATTGAGAGACTGCTGATGATGGTGGTTTTGGTGTGTTTCGGCGCGGCTATTGCCGAAGGATCCGTATTCGGTGCGTTGAATTGGAAGATCGTTATCGCTGCGCTGGCAATTATCTTCCTCGTGCGCCCATTGGCTGGCTGGATCGGTTTGATTGGCAGTCAAATTTCCGGCAAAGAAAAAGCGATCATTTCATTCTTTGGCATTCGTGGCCTAGGGTCATTCTATTATCTTGCTTATGCGGTGGGCCAAGCCAGTTTTGTCCGTTCGGATATCCTTTGGCTGACTGTTTCGCTCGTCGTTTTGATGTCCGTCATTTTGCATGGGATAGCGGTAACGCCAGTCATGCGTCGCCTCGAACATGGGTAGGCGGAGCTGGGCTCTCAATTCAATGCAGGAAGCATCATGATTGATCACACTGGAATCGGCGTTGCTGATGTTAGTCGTTCCGCCGTCTTCTATGACGCTGCTCTGGCAGCATTGGGTTTGCGCCGGGTCATGCAAATGCCTGACAATGCGGGTACTGACGGTATCGGGTATGGCATAGAATTCGCCATCTTCTGGATTGATCGCTTTCATCCGCATGGTGTCAGGCAACACACGGCGTTCGCGGCCAAGGATCGGGCGCAGGTCGATGCTTTTTACGCCGCAGCCATGTTGGCAGGGGAACCGACAATGGGCCGCCCGGACTGCGCGATCCCTCAGAAGGGCATCTCACAAGTTACTATGCTGCCTTCGTTCTCGATCCGGACGGCAACAACATAGAAGCCGTCTACCGTGGGGCAATTCCGGAGCATTTTCCGGTCGGGGCCAGGGTTGAAAATGGTGAACCGCGTATTGAGACGGCTGCTTGTTTTTGTGGTGACATACGGGCCGAGATGCGTGGCGAGCCGTTCTGGATCAACTACGATCACGATGATGATTGCCGGCAGGCAATTGGTGGACCTCTGACGATCTGGGTAGGCTACCGTCCCAACCAATTCAAAATAACAAGAGGGGAGCCAAAAACTTTCTCGAAGACGTCTGGAGTAACCCGGAGTTTCTGCGGCCGGTGTGGTTCCTCGATCGGTTACTGCGATGAGGGAATACCGGATGAGTATTATGTTACAATTGGCTTCTTCGATCATCCGGAACGGTTCCAGCCGCATGCTCACGGCTACTGGAAAATGCGACTGCCGTGGATCGAGTTTGCCGATGAGCTTCCACGCATCGATGGTTACACCCGCAAACGTGATCCGAAAATCGAAAATCCAAACAGCCGCTAGCTCTCCACTGGAGTGAAGTTGAGTTGGTCGCCAACTGGCCACGTCTCAAAGTGTCCGCTTTATTCAAAAACTTGCCAGCATTTCCGGCAACGCAGTCCATAACGTTGCCGAGCCGGTTCATGCCAAGTTGCGTATGCTTGGTTCGCGAGCCCAGTATCGTTTGGAAGCCGCTTCCACGAACCCCGTGGCAATGTCCATCACGCCTTCATCAGGAGTAACGCCAGCCTTATCAAGCAGCGCCTTGGAGTCGGCAGTGAAGCCGATCGCTTTGAGATGTCCGAAGGCGTCCATAACCCATTGAACAGCTGCCCCTTCCTTTGCGAGCTTTTCCGTCGCGGTTTTTGTAGTTAGAACCGCTACCGCATCAAACAGCTGCGACGGCGATCCCTGCAATTGACCATCCGCTTTGATTTTCTTGCCATCGGACAATGTTGCGCCACCGATCTTTAGAGCGATGAGTGCGCACTTGGCTCCGGCTTTCTCGATTGATTTTCCGAGTGTTGTCAGAGCAGCAGCGTCTGTCCCATCTGCTATAAGCACCGCAATCGTGCGGCCAACCAGTGTCCCCTTCATATTCGCATGGATACTCAGGGCAGGCGAGGGAGCCATATCGACAGGTGTCCGCGCCGCTGCATTTTTTTTCGGAAGCTCTATGCCAAGCCCGTCTGCGACGCGTTTTGCCAGATTCTCGTCGACGTTGCGCAGGTTAGCGACCATCCGCGGGGGGACCTGCGCAAGAACCACCTTCGACAACTCGAAAACAAACGACGACGCTATATGAGCTTGTTCTGCGGGCTGTTGCGAATGCCAGAACAGCCGTGCCTGACTGTAATGATCGGCAAACAGTTCGGCGCGAATGCGCAGCTTGTCACCCTGTTCGCCGTGCTCAGACCGTCCTTCGAATGTACTGAATCCCGTTACCGGACATTCACGCGGACCACCTTCCTCGTTGTGGTCGGAGAGACTGTTGGGCTCGTAATTGGCACGTCCCTTCGGAACGTTCATCTGCATCTGGCCATCACGTTGAAAGTTCATGACGGGACATTTCGGTGCATTGATCGGCAACTGATGGAAGTTTGCCGTTCCGAGGCGGGATTTTTGCGTATCCAGATAACTGAAGAGCCTGCCTTGCAGCAGGGGATCATTGGAGAAATCTACTCCAGGAACAATATTGGCAGGGCAATACGCGGCCTGCTCGGTTTCCGCAAAGAAATTGTCCGGGTTGCGGTCGAGAACCATACGCCCGACCAGCCTGATTGGAATGACTTCTTCGGGAATGAGTTTCGTGGCATCCAGCACGTCATAAGGCTGAGCGTCGGCGAATTCCTGATCGAACAGCTGGAGACCGAGTTCCCATTCGGGGTAGTTGCCGGAATGTATGGATTCCCACAGATCGCGGCGATGATAATCGTTGTCTGCTGCCTGAAGCTTCAATGCTTCATCCCAAACGGTCGACTGAAGACCAAGCTTTGGCTTCCAGTGGAATTTGACAAACGTGGATTTGCCTTTTGCGTTGACGAGACGGAAGGTGTGGATGCCAAATCCTTCCATCATCCGCAGCGACCGGGGGATAGTGCGATCAGACATGGCCCACATCAACATGTGGGTCGTTTCCGGCATGAGAGACGCCCAATCCCAGAACGTATCATGCGCACTGCCAGCTTGCGGAAATGCGCGATCAGCTTCCATCTTTACCGCATGGACCAAATCCGGAAACTTGATGGCATCCTGAATGAAGAATACGGGAATGTTATTGCCAACGAGATCCCAGTTTCCCTCCTTGGTATAGAATTTGACGGCAAATCCCCTCACGTCGCGAGGGGTGTCAACGGAACCCGCGCCACCTGCAACGGTGGAAAATCGCGTAAACAGCGGTGTTTTTTCACCTGCTCGCTGAAACAGGTCGGCTTTTGTAATGTCAGCCAATGACTCATAGAGTTCGAAGTATCCGTGCGCAGCCGAGCCCCGTGCGTGAACAATGCGTTCTGGAATGCGCTCGTGGTCAAAGTGAAAGATCTTTTCGCGAAGAACGAAATCCTCCAGGAGTGTTGGCCCACGTTCGCCGGATCTGAGACTGTTCTGATTGTCAGTGACGCGAATGCCCTGATTTGTGGTCAGATGATCCGCGGTCTCGTGAGGACCTTTCTCGGGAACATGCTGATGTGTCTCACCGCCATTACCTTTATCCGTTTCGAATGTGCTGGTCATGGGAAAATCCTCCGCGCTTGATCGAATACAATTCTAACGACGGATGGAGGGGATGGTTCCTGATTGCACGTACAAACAGAACTATCTGTTGCGCTGTCGCGGCAATGTTTCTGGAACCATCTTGGCTTCTCACGGTTATCGGTAAAACCGGAGGCACAAATGCGTACACAGCCAATACTCATTGGAGTTGCCGTCCTCATCATAGGCTTAGCCGCATTCTTTTGGCTCGTGCCCATTAACGAGCCGTCACGAGGAAAACCAGCTCCGCATGCACTTGACCAGTCAACCGGGGAAGGAACGCAGTGATGGAAGACATTCTATGGGTATTTGCTCTTGTAGGCGGTCCAATTCTGTTGGGCGCTGTAATCGCTGTTGCAATGCAGCTGCGCAGTGAAAGACCGCCTGGCTGGCAAATGCGTAATCGTGTGAGCAGCGACCGATACCCCAACAGTGATGATTCAATGCGCTAAGCAGATTAATTCGAATGCCATTCCCGGCGAGGTGGCCGTCTTGTACCCTTCGTTCAATAAAACATAAGGGCGATGAAATGATGGGTCACAAGAGCGCCATGCGCGAAGCGGACAAGAGAACATCCCAAATTGTGTCGCGACCTAACCAGCGCAGGTAAGGGCGGCATCGTCAGCCCTGTGGTACCGTTTCACGTTTTTCGGGTCAGTTTTCGCGTTGTTCGCTTGAGGGGAAATCTCTTCTCGTTAAACGCGGGTTCCGCAACCTTGACATTTTCGTAGAGCACTATCACCTGGCCATCTCCATCGTCCGGAGTACCATGAAAAATGTATGTCTCTCCAAGTTCCGGATGCTTGCCGTGGACACCTGTAAAGGGCAGGGCATCGGGATCATCCGACTCCTTGAACGTAATATCCTCGATTGCGCCATTGCCGTGGAATACAATCGATACCGAACCCGGCACCTCGTCACGGTCACTCAATGCGTGCTTGAATTCGCTTTCGTAATCGGGATCAAACGCGTCATCGAGCATGAAATTCTTTCCGTGAAATTTAACAGCCCAAGGCATCAACCGCTCCATCATTTTTAATGCCGTTTAAATATCTGGCTTGCCACACATGTTCAAACGTCGGCCAGAAGAGGCATCCGACTTGACCGTATGATAACCGCCGAGCTTTTTAGCCAATCACTTGGCTGACATTCAATAAACCTGTGTGATAGTGGTTGGAAATAAGGTTTGGGGTCAGTGTAGATTGAGTTACGTCGACCTCTCGATTTTCGAGAGCGGCGCGCTCCTGTTTCATCTCGGGGAGCACAGTCAAACGCCGATGCCAAAAGGACGTTATCAAAGGTACGTTGCGCTTTCTCAAAATCTCCGGAGTTTCCAAAACCTGATCTTTGTTCTGTGCTGAATTCTCAACTTTGCGGTGTAGGCGTCATGAGACAAGGCTGAACCAAAATCAGCGATCTCCGCTGATATTGTCTCGAGTTCTGTCAATTGGCGCGCCGCGTGCCTGTATCGCGCGGCCCGGTTCCAACCCAGCGTGAAATCGATCATCGTTCGGAGCGCGATGGTTGATGCCATGGGAAAACTGTCCCGAAGCGTATCGGCGGCAAGGCTCAGAAGTTCATGGTCGCCGCCATTCAGCTCTGCCTCTCTGGAGATGATGAACCGTGCCGCTTTTTCCAGATCGGGCCATGTCAAAAGGAAGCGCAGGGCCTGATGCGCGTCGGGATAGGCGATAACATAGGACAGGGCTTTTTCCTCCGCTTCCATGTCGTCGAAATCCGGCAGACGCTTGAGAAAGGCGCGAAGATGTTCTCCGGTAAGGTTCCGTTCAAACCACCGCCATCGCAATGTTTGGGCATCGTCTTTGCGTTCGAGTTTTTCCAACGTATCGGCATAAATGGACTCCCATTCAACCGGCAGTGGTTCGCCCGCTACCCGGTCGGCGCGTTCCAATGAATCCAAGGCTTCACGCGATCGCCCCGCCGCAAGGAGCCGGCTTGCGATCTCCACGGTGACGAGAGGACTGGTCCCATCGTCGCCGTATGTTTCTATGAAGGCGTCCACGTCGCCCTGAGCATCTGCAATCTGCCGCAGGGATGTTCGAACCGCTGCTTCATGCCTGCGTTGTTCGAGACTATCGGCATATGACACCCGCCGACTGTTATTGGCCGCCGCTCTCTTCAACGCATTCAATTCCGCGATAAATAACGATTTGAGGTGATCCATGCCTTGTCTTTGCAGTGCCTGACTGAGCGCGGGAATAAGGCCTTCATATTGTCCATACTCGTTGTTGTGGAGGGCACTAAACGCGCGATCAGCAAGTGCTGCTTGATCAGGGTTTGTTTTGATCGCGATTGTCCCGAGATCCGTGCATGCCAAGCGAAACACAGTCAAAAGCGTTCCGTTTGTGTCTGCGGTACGCGCGAGCACGGAACTGGCAAGGTCCATAAAACGCCACATGACCTCCAATGCTTCGGCTGGATTGCTGGGGGCAATTGTATCCGTTATGACCTTCCACTGCGTTTCGAGGTCCTTCTTCAGGGTTTTGACCTGCCGCCATCCTATTTTTGAACGTGACCTGTCGATGGCAGCCAGTCTCTTGGTGATTTCCCGAATTACCTCTTCGCTGCTTTGCGTTCCCGCAAGTTCAATGCGCAGACGCCGCTTGCTTGCGGCGCTGCCCGTGCTGATTTCAATCAGCAATGCGGCAAGTCGTTCAGTGCCAAGTGCTTCGAGGTTCTTCGCGTTTAATGTCGTCTTCGATGTCACTGCAGTTCCAGTTTCCCGATCCGCAGATCGTGACGTGAGTTGGGCGCGGCGCAAGCGCGGGGATCATTTATCCCATGCAAAGCCATCTTCGACAATGAGACCGGCCAGAGATCGAGCGGTAAACCGAGTCCCACGTGAATAGCCGCAAAGACGAGATAGACCTGCTGTCAGGCGCTACCTGCCGGGCATCCGGGTGTACGCCCATTCATCCGCCATCAGGTCGATAAAACGTCGGACCTTCGCAGATAGATAGCGCTTGCTTGGATACACGGCAACAATTGGGATCGTCTGCGTTTCGGATGCCGTCAGCACCTGTTCAAGGCGTCCGTCGGCAATGGCATCATCAACCAAAAAGCTTGGAAGATAGGCAACACCCATTCCAACAATCGCTGCATCCCTAATTGCCTCGCCGCTATCGAGACGGAGTCGGCCATGTCCGCCTACTGTCGACCAAGTACCGTCAACCTCCCGAAGACGCCATGCCTGTTTCCTCGTCCCGCTTTTGAAAACCAAGCAGTCGTGCGATGCAAGGTCATCAGGAGTTTCCGGCCTGCCATGCGTATCAAGATAGGACGGCGCAGCACATATTACGCCTTTGTGCTCCGCTACAACCCGAGAAATCAGCCGCGTGTCTGTTCCGCCGGTGCCAATCCTGACGGCCAGATCAAAACCGTCTTCAACCATGTCGGCAATACGGTCGCTGAAGTTCACCTCAATCTGCAGATCGGGCCATTCCTTCATATATCGCTGCAGCAAGGGAAGGATGTGGATGCGCCCGAAGGCTTCGGGCACGGTCAGGCGCAACAAACCCATGGGCATCGCACTCTTCTGCCCGACACTGGCCTCCGTTTCTTCCAAAACGCTGACGACCCGTGTGCAATGTTCATAATACACACGGCCATCGTCTGTCACACTCAGCTTGCGCGTTGTTCGATTGAGAAGGCGAACTCCAAGACGCTTTTCCAGCCGCGCGATAGCCTTGCCGACTGCCGACCTCGTCAAGCCAATCGCCTGCCCGCCACCGCTGAAACTTCCAGCATCAACGACAGCGATGAATGCAAATATCTCGTCCAGATTTCCGCGCACGATCCAAATTTCCGCTGCTGTTCGTCACCAAAGACGGGAAACTCATTCCCGAATTGTTTGGTTATGGTGAACTGTAATCCCGCGTCAAGTCGATAGCGGACGTACTCAATGAATGAGGTTTTCAAAATGCCTATCACTCCCGTTGTCCAGCAGCATATCGATGCGTGGAACGAAGCTTCAGCGTCCTTCGGCCCCTTGTTGCAGGGCAAGCCTGGAGACTGGGCCGTCGAAAGAGAAAAGTATGTGAACGTTCTCGCCCAGCACCCGACGCCGGATGGCGTGACGATCACACAAGCGGATATGGGCGGCATTGCAGCCACCGTGGTAACTCCCGGTTGTGTCGAAGACGGCAGAATACTGCTTTACATCCACGGTGGTGGCTACATCGCGGGAAGTCCTGCAGCCTACCATGGCCTGGCAGGGCACTACGCAAGGCTTCTGAAAGCTGTGGTGTACATGCCTGATTATCGTCTCGCGCCGGAACATCCTTTTCCGGCTGCCATTGTTGATACCCTGGCGTCCTACAAATGGCTGCTCGACCAGGGCCATAGTCCCAAGTCGATTGCTTTCTCAGGTGATTCCGCTGGGGGTGCGATGGTTGTGTCCGTGATGGTCGCGGCCCGCAATGCCGGACTAGCGCTTCCGGCAGCGGGCGTTGCCATCTCTCCCTGGGCCAATCTGGAACATTCGGGTTCTTCAATGATGACGCGTGACGGGATCGATCCGACCGTCAGTCTCACGGGCCTCAACCTGATGGCAAACGCTTTTTTGAATGGTGCGTTGAAAAACAACCCGGAAGCCTCACCCGTGTTTGCGGACGTGCGCGGGCTTCCGCCAATACTGGTTCAAATCGGTGAGAGCGAAGTCATGCTCAGCGATGCCATGCGGCTCGCAATGCATCTCGCCGAAAACCGCGTCCGCGTTTCTTTGGAAGTTTGGCCCGGTATGTTTCACGTCTGGCATATGTTTGCAGCCATTCTAACGGAGGGAATGGAGGCCCTGAAGGGTGCCGCTACCTTCCTTGAGGGCGCATTGAGAGCTGATGTCGATCCACAGCGTTAACTGAGTGAAGCACGGGCCGGAGCTTTCGTTCTGGCCCGGAAACGCATTTCCTGGCTACGATGCAGGTGCAAGGCTGTCTGATGATGATTCGTAACAATACATTAACAAATGGAGTACTCTCGTGAGTGGTAACCTGTTGGATATCCCGGTGAAACGTGCCGATGGCGTTGAGACAACGCTGAATGACTACAGCGGAAAAGTTATCCTCATTGTCAACGTTGCCTCGAAATGCGGGCTGACCAAGCAGTATGAAGCATTGGAAAAACTATATGAGGGCAAGCGGGATGCAGGTCTGGTCATAGCCGCATTTCCCGCCAATGATTTCAAGGAGCAGGAACCCGGGTCCGATGCGGATATTGTCGCATTCTGTACCAGTACCTATGACGTGCAGTTTCCGATTTTCTCGAAGATAACCGTCAAGGGCGAAGAAAAACACCCGCTCTACAAGCAGTTGATTGCCTCATCTCCCGCAACCACCGGCGATGGTCCGATGCGCGAACTGCTCCAGTCTCGTGGCATTCCAGTCAGTGAAAATGGTGAAGTTCTCTGGAACTTTGAGAAGTTTCTTCTTGGCCGCGACGGCAAGATAGCTGCCCGCTTTGCCCCCGATGTGGCACCCGATGATCCCCGACTTGTCACAGCCGTGGCAAAAGAGCTTGCCCGAGCATAAAGAGACCGGCAGGTGGATAGTGCGCCGCGATGGGACCTTTCGCGGGACGCACGTGACCCTGTGACGAGTGGCGTGGTTGAGAGAGTAAACGGTTGATCGGGTGTTTGACCGTCATAAGCGTCCCCGATCCGCCAGTTCATCGGCGCGTTCGTTGCCTGGAATGCCGGAGTGGCCCTTACACCATACAATGTTAATCAGGTTGTCCCTGTGCAGGTGAAGGTCAATCGCTTTCCAGACGTCGGCATTGGATATGGTTCGACGTCGGGCATTCGGGTTCGCTTGAATTTTTTTCCACCCATTTTCCTTCCAGACCGGAAGCCAGTTATTGCATCCAGTGACGGCATAAATGGAGTCGGACCAAATGATTGCTTGTTCTTTTAAAGCGTTGGCCTGGATCCAAACTATCGCTTTCAACACCGCGATCGCCTCCATCGCATTGTTGGAGGAATCTGGTTCGCCGCCAAAGTCGAAACCAACTTCCACACCATCGCGGTAGGCGACGAACGCCCAGCCACCTCGTCGTGAGGCAGGTTCAAAACACCCGTCGACGAAGATTTCGAGCCTTTGATCGGTCAGGGCTCGAGAAGTATCGTTTTCCTTTAACGAGGAATTACCGGACACGTCGTTCATGAGACACTATTGGCTCAACGTTGGAGGTTCGTCCATCCGATGCCATGAGGCTTGGAAGGATTAAATCGGGAGAGTTCGTTGCGGGAACGAGGATCAGTTACGCGGTAACGAGGATCCTGATCGTTCATGGTGTCTGCCTCTTTCGCCAAACTGGCGTCAGCCTTAGTTGGAGGACCTGGGAACATCATTCGAAAAGAAAAAGCCCGAACTGATAAGTTCGGGCTTTTCGTATTTTTTAGATCCTTTGGACACTAGTGTCGGGAACACAAAAAATCGCCTCAACTTCTCTATAACATATTGTATTCATTGATATATATTTCAATGTCTGGCTCAGAATTTTAACGACAAACTCATTTAACCTGCTCAAAGCAGACTCATTAAACCGCCTCAAATCCAGCGTGCACAACAAAAAAGCCCGGAAAATCCGGGCTAACTATTTGAGAATTTTAATGTTTAATGAAGGTCAGGGATTTGGTCGCGACGATAGAACGTCGATCCAATAACATTCCTGTCAAAGGCGAGGGGAACTTTCGACGATTCTAAAATCTTCTTGAGGGGATTGAAGTGGATGCCCGTTTCTTGTGCCAGCTTGATGAGCGATACGTAGCTCTTCCGAAAAGCCTCGATGTCTGTGACGTCGACGACAGTCTGGGGGCAACGGTTGGTTGGATTGATAGCTGACCGAGCTGCTAACACTCCATTCCCGATCAATGAGTTTAAAACGCCTGTTGTTACACCCAATACTTTTTCGGTCTTGCGCAGTGATAGTCCACCATGATCCTTCAGACGGACAAGTGGTTTAACCTCATCAACATCGACAAGTACGGACATGAATCCTCGTTCGCCGGAGAGTTTTCGAATCCTTGAAAGTTTCTTTTCCATAATAAGTTTTACGATCTCTGACACCGCACAACATGCGCGTCTTTGTGCTTGGAGGATTCCCATGAATCCTTGTTCGCCGTCCTTTAGATCGGACGCTGTTGATAGTAACTGCGATAAAAATTCGTCGAGATCGCTTTTTACAAATACGTACTGTGAGAGCAAACTACTGTCGATTTCAGAGAGGGGGCGGATGAGGCCGCTTTCGAATAGCCCCCGATCGTGTGGCCGCGGGACGTTGATGTATTCTGCAGCGTCCTTGAACGTAAGCGAGTCAACTACACGTTCGATGAAACCTTGCGTTGCTGCCGCATCGAACAATACGCGATCATTCACCACACCCACTGAATCTTCGCCGATATGCCCGGCAAGCTGGAGGAGTTTGCGAAAGCGTTTGGGGTGCAGGCCTGTTTCCAGAGATGCGGTATGGATTGAATGCAATTTTCTGACCGGAATAGGTTTGCCGAAAAGTTGGTCTCCGGGGCCAAGCGGCATGGTCTCTACACAATGCTCCGCCATGATGGTGCGCATTGGATCGTACGCGGAATCGTCACTCTCGTGCGAGAGCCATTCATACAATTTCGAGAATGTTTTCTTGGGGCCAGAAGCAAACTTGTCATCGGACCTTTCATCCTGGAGTGCCGAGAGGAAGTCGCGGATGCCACGCGCACCTTTCGAGACGATTTCAAATCCATGGCCCCCGGCTTCATATAATTGGTCTTCCGTTAGACTGGAGTACCGCGTTTTGATGCCATGAATACCAACTGCGCCCACCGTTTCGCAGAGCTTTGCTGCCGCGTCGAAACGGAAACCGGAAAGCCAATGGGACTCTGATGCGGTTCCGTCAAGGCGGGAACACAAGTAGGTTTCCAATGAGGATGGCGTGCGTGCGACCCCTCGTGCCAATTCGGTTTCGATGCTCGATAATCTCGGGTGGATCAACGTAGTGAAGTCGTGCAGATTATGAACGCTGATGGTGTCGGGGAAATGCGTAATTGCCCGGTTGTGGACGCTACAAGTGCGGATATTCGACAGAAGCCAGGTAGACCGCTGATACGGGCGCGCGGGTTCTTCGCAAGTTAGACGCTGCAGGTCATCTGCGACGCACGCGGGACAGATGCGTAGGTATGCCCTGACTAATCCTTCACGTCGGATTTTTTCACCACGGAACCAATATTCCCGATCGGCGGTTCTACGAAAAGTCGATTTGAGGAGATATTCCGGGTTCGCTCCAGTAAGATTGGCCAGCTTCTCGAGAGTGGATGGGTCGCCGTCCACCACTTTTTGAAAGTGCATTCCGAAATCGAGGCAGAAATCGCGCGCATGTCGGCCATTGAGGAATGCAGTTCTGGAGCAGAAGCTCGCAGAAGTCTCGTCCGCTTCAGGCGGAATCCGCAGTTTTCCAAGTGGCGTGATCATGATTGACTCCTTTGAATCCTGATCTTTTTTGCAGCCGCGGATTCTGCACCTTCATAATTCTCCTCTACTTCAATTTCATTTTGCGCGTCTTCAAGGGCACGCGCCACGTTGATTTCGTGCCAGTTGGCAGCGGTGAAGACATTCGCATCCGAGGAACAACCTGAGCGGCTGGAATAGCTTGAAGCGAAATGTTTTGTGCCCATCATGATGTCGCCGGCGATCAGGGCTTCATTGATGGAGTCCTGCACATATTCCACGGCGATCCCAAACTGGCCTTGGGCAGCGTGAATCAACCTTGGCAAAATCCTGTCCTCGTCAGCAGGGTCGATCGTGAGCTCAGTTGCGTTCGTTACAAGTGCTTTCATCATTCCCCGTACTCGCTGCGCATGTTTCGCAAACGTAATGTCTTCGATCCTTACGGTGCGGGCACGTCTCTTCAACTGGATGTCGTGTTCAATGAATGATGCCAGCGATGGTTTCCCGGAGATGATCAACCAAACGGGCCAATCGGGGTTCTGAAGTAGCGCCTTTACGGTATCCCGCACTTTTTTCAACTCAAGCTTGTTGGCCGTTTCCGTTGCGTGTTGCGCTTCGTCAATGTGAAGGTATTGGATGCCACATTTCTGCAAGCGCTTATGGACGAGCATCCACACCATGTTCTCTTTGAGGTCCCGTTCGATTTCGTACCCGGTGGCAACAAGAATTGAGTTACCCAGTTGCTTGAGAGTACAAGGGGAAGGGGCCTTGACTGAGATGAGTCGGCAATTGGAATCTTCACTACGGAATCCAGCGAATTCCTCCCGGGTGTAGAACTGTCGCTCTAGCGACCGCGACTTGCCAGCACCTGGTCTGCCGATGACGGCAAGGATTCGCCCTTCAGCCAATCGGCCCACGCCGACTTTTGCAGTGTTGCTCATCTCACACGCATCAATCAAGCGTTCAATCTCAGAGCTAAGTTCCTTGTCGAGCTTGCCTCCGAAATACATGCCGAGGACACGTCCCATGATCTCGGCGCGGGCGGCGCGGCTCAAGGGCTTGGCTTCTTCAGCGGGTTCCGGAGACGATTCTACGTTCTGAATATTCATTTTCTTCATCCTTCCAAAAATGTGTCGTCGTCTTCCGGGGCATCATCCTGAACAGACTGCCCGGCCGGGTTTCGATAATCATCGACAACATCCGCAACGCTTTCCGTGAGATTATTATCGTCGCTATTGATGAGTTTGGGTTCGCTGGTAGGAGCAGCAAAGTCGGCAGTTTCGTCGGCAATGGCTTCGTTGCGTTGACCGCGGATACCCCATTCAGCAAGCCGAATGATCCGGTCGGAGTTGTAGTTCGCCAGCTTCAAGCCCGCCATCTCGCCGGCCCTGTCCGCCTCGGCTCGGATGTCGGCGACAGCCTGAAGCCGAACATCGTGTGATACGGCTGCTTGCCGGGCGAACTCCCTGCGGATCTTTTGGTTGGCGAGAACCCATTCACGCAGCACGACACCGTCCATGCCCGGATTTACGCTTCCGACCGTGAGCCAGCCTTGGTCAGTCTGCACTGATACCCGGCCAATATTACCTTGATCGACCCGGACGAAAACCTTCCGCTTCCCCGATTTCCGGAAGAAACGTGCCAGATCGTCGTGCTGATAAAATACACCGAAAACCTGGACGCCTTCCTTGCGTAGTTCACGCTCCAAAGTCGTTCCGAACACCGTGCGACAGGTATCCTCATCGACGTATACTGGCGCGTCGAATTTTTTGGTCAGCCTCAACCAAGCATTGCGTGGGGTTTCGCCCATGAGTCCTTTGTGAGGTCGGTTGTGATAATCGTCCACCACTGCCCTGATCAGCATGCGGTTCAGTTCCGTAGCGTCGATCGTGACATTCTCGTCGGGATCGTAATCTCCCTTGGCAACAACATTCTCGAACGTCCTGCCGTGGAAGCACGAAACAAACTGCGTGTGAAACGAGCGAAACAGACGTTCGATGGTTCCCCGCATTTGGGGCCGGCCGCCGGGCGGGTACATGAATTCGACGTTGAGATCGATACCCGCAGCCCGCACTTCGTGATTGATCCATGCGGATCCCAGGTCAGCGCAAACCGTGTCCATTTGCCCGCCCATTTCCCACGGCGTTTTACATCCTGCAGCGATCGCGAGCTTGTTTTTATCTGTCACAGCCATCCGAAGTGTTTCAATGCCTGATCTCGTGGAGGGTGCGCCCACAACCGCATGAATTGCCGGGACACAGCGGGTTGCCTTGTCGATGGCGACCGAAAACCAAATTCGAGTATTCTTGTGCTCTTTGCGCTGCTTAGGTGTCATCGCCCGCCATGCGCCTGCCTTGATCAGGATCGTGCGCAACGACGCGTTCCACTCATCCATCTCGACGTGCTCCAATGGCATACACGCCCCCATTCCGCCGTTGACCTTGTAGAAAGCCTTCTTCGCTTCTCCTTCACCTTCACGGACAGCACAGAGACGTTGAGCATGCATCTTGCCGATCTCCCTGTTGAGGGTTTGGATGCTGGGCACCTTCAATTCAGGGAGTCCCGTGGCCACACGAACAGCATTGACCTTTCTGAACTCCACCTGCATGCCGAGATAGGCGCTGGCCTTGGTCGGGCGGCGTTCATCTGCGTAGGATTCGGCAGCCGTTTGCAGAAGGCGATAGACCTCTTCATCAAGCCTTGGTTTGCGATTGCCGCTTCGGTTGGTTCGCTTCTGCAGGAGCATCGGATTTTCGTTCCAGCTTTCGTATTTGCGAAGGTGAGCGCGCAGTTGAGTCGGACTAGGCGACTTGCGGACCTTGATCACATCCCCGCCTCGTGCCTTGTTGTTCTGGTACATCGCGTTCACATGCATGCTGATTTCGGCGATGGCAGCCTTCATGGAGGCATCCGAACGGGTGCACTTGCCAAGCTTTTCCATTCGCTTGAATTGATCGCAGTATTCCATGCGCCACAGAATGATTTCCTGTTGCTTTTTGGGCAGGTCGGTGACCTTCAGTTCCTGTTTGCCGTGGCGTGCACGGGCTCTTTTACGCGAGTGGTATTCTCCGATGTGGGTCATGCGACCTACAGTCCACAACGCATAGAGTTCAGCGTGCGAGAACGATTGGAAGCGGTCCTCATCGTTTTCCATCTGCAGCACCTGAGCGTCTTCGCTTGTGGAATTCCACAACCAATTTACCTCATCAATCACGATGCGGTCGCGGGCACTGAAGCGCCAGCGCACGACAGGTGAAAGTTGGTTGGGCTCAACGTTGGTTTGTTCGATTTCGTTGGTCATGTTCATTCTCCTTTTTTGTTGTTCGCGCGTTGGCAAACGAAGCTGTCGTATGAGAGGTTGTCGTTGCCGACCTGTTCAATGATCCCGTCTGCAATCAGGCAGAGGATTGCCATGAAGCCGGGGCCGGCAGGCACCGAGACTTCGATCAAATCCGAAATCCGGATGGCACCTGCGCAGCGAGAAAATGCATCACGCACTGCATCGACATTCCGCTCGACGCGATTGTTGATGGCCCTAACGATCATCCGGGCGTTGCGGGCACGGATACGGGTGATAAGGCGCTCCGTGCGGAGCTCGACATAGTCAGCGCAGCCTTTTGGTCGCTGCTCCCGGATGAGGGCAAGCGTCTCCAGGATCCCGCTACGCTCGACTTGACTTTCTAGCTTCACCGCAATTGCCATCCGTTCTCCGGTTTTCAGCCGGAAGTCGAAATCGAACGTGTGCGAGTGTGGCTTGCTGCTGCGGTCAAAAAAATGAACCTTTGGCGGTTGGTCGCGAATGTCGGTAATGTCGGGATTGGCGAGAAGGATGTATGCGGTGTCACGCTCCAACGTGCTCTCGTAATGCATCTCCCTGTGGTCTTTTGGATTGACCATTGCGCCCCGGAAGGAACTCAAGCCCCTGAATTTGATTGCGCGGGTTGAAAGCGAAGCGGATGGAGGTAACCAAAGCTGCCCCTCGCGCGGTGCACCCGGTGCAATCGCTTCCCGTGCACGGGCTCTGCCCGATTTACGGCGAGGGAAGCTTTTGGGTTTGAGCTCGCTTTCGCTATCCCGAGTTTCGACTGCTTCTTCGGATTGATTGAAATCTTCTTCTTTCGACATGACACAACTCCTCTGTACCCCAACGCTTGGCGCGGGGTTGAAAACCGGAATCCGGGTGGTTTCCCGTGCCGTAAATCATGCAGGCAGTAGCCTGCAGATCAGAGGGCTATGAGGTGTTGGAGAAGAGTGCGGCGGGAGGCAGGGCTGTATCGAGCATTAGTCATTTTGTGCCTCCTTTCGGTGTTGGCTAGGGCAGGGTTGTCCAAAGATGGAATACAAATAGAAAGTTGGGCTGGTGTCCCGCTGCCAGTTGGCAGCAGGACAAGAAAGTGCACTCACGTATTACCGTCCGAATGCACTTGGTCGGCGATACTGTTGAGAATACCCGACAGTAGCGTGAAGGCATCACACTGCGACGGCAGACGGAAAGTCGTGACACGGGGCGTGTTCAAGTGGTCGGCACCGAGCTTGCGACGGACCCCATTGGTGCGACGTCGCGAACGGCGGTTGTTGAGACCAGTTGCGCTTTCGCCGGAAACCGAATTCGTGTCGTCTAGGCGGCGGAGCCTGCGAGTTCGGGCATAGATACGTTGGGTGTTCATTGTAGATCCCTTCCATTGAAAACAGCGTTATTGCTGACTGCGGAGAGGGACAAACCGAAACCGGTACCTGCTGGCACCGGTGAAATCATACCGATGCCTTTAGGCGGTTGCGCGTTTGTCCTGCGCAGATATCCGTATGAATTTCGTCATGGTCATTCGGTCCTTTGTTTTCGGCATTTACCGCCGATGTCGCGATATATGTCACGGAAGATTTGCTCCGGCAAGATCCCAAATAAGGAATATTTTCCGGAGCACTTCCGGATTTAGTCCTATGGTTAATCCTGCAGGCACAACATGCCGGTGGGTTTCGCGTTTCGTTCACTGGTGCTGCATCAAGGAATAGATTTCGGGCTATGCGAAAATATTTTTTCCGGAAGAATGAAATCCAAACGGCGCTCGATTGCATTGAATATCCTGGTCACCATTCTTGTAGGCGCAGGATTTCAACGGAGAAACTAATGGCAATCTACGACCATGTGAACGTGAAGCTGACAGAGACAGATAGCGATGCGATGTCCCTGATGGCGAGGGTTTCAAAATCGCTTCGGCAGGGTGGTGTGGAGAAGCGCGCTATCGACAAGGTCATCAATGAGGCCCTTTCCGGTAACTACGACAAAGCCCTTGCGACAATCATGAAGTACGTCAACGTTCATTGAAAATGGAGCGCAAGCCGCAGCTTTTGCTTAAGTGCGATTATCTTTTGATTGCATCGCAATGTGCAGCATGACGGTGTCTAAGTTTTTGATAGCAGACCCGCTGCTTGCATTACATCCAAAAGACGCTGTGCTTCCCCATCCCCATTTTTTGCCGCCTTCTGATACCATTCAGCAGCACGGCTATAATTCTTTTCAACTCCAATGCCATTGAAATAGAACGTTCCGAGAAGGCGTTGAGATTCTGCGTAGTCTTGTGCAGCCGCCAGTTCAAACCATTTTTTCGCCAAAAGCGGGTCTTTGGGAATTCCGCGTCCTAAAAGATGGATATATCCCAACATGTTCTGTGCGTACGCAGTGCCTTGATCGGCGGCCATCTGAAACCATTTGAGCGCAATTACATCGTCTTGGGGTACGCCTTCGCCATCCTGGTATAGTTTTCCCAGATTGCATTGAGATTCCGGTTTCCCTTGCTTTGCAGCTTTTTCATACCAGAATGCAGCCAGCGCAGCGTTCTTCTCCACGCCACGACCAAGGTAGTACATGTATCCGAGATTATGCTGCGCATCGGCTCTACCGGAAATACCCGCTTTTCGGTACCAGTCGACAGCCAGAGAATCATTTTGGGGAGCACCGATTCCCGAAAAGTACATGTTCCCCAACAACATTTGCGCGGCCGAATGGTTCTGTTCGGCCGCCTTCTGATATAAATCAAATGCGAGAGGCAGATTCTTTTCGACACCAAATCCATTTTCATAGAGATATCCGAGACCGAATTGGGCAGGAGCATAGTTTCTTTGCGCAAGTGGCGTCAGCAGTTTAAGAGCGGTTGGATAATCTTTGGCAATCAGCGCCTTTCCGCCCCGCTCCAACGGCCCTGGTACAAATAACCAAGCTGCCACAATAGCGGCGAGCGCTACCAATGCTGATGCTGCCAGTACCTTACCATACCTACTGCCCGAAGGCGTAGGTTCGGGTCGATATGCTTGCTCGATTATGTTACCCAAGTTGATCCCCCACCGCAGAACACCAATATACTGAACTATCATTGCCGAAGCATTATTTTTCGGGAATCCTTCTAAGCGAAACATCTCAAACATCCCGCTTAGAATCTCGTTCGCCGCATGACCGCCATTTGGAATTTCAATGGCTGCCATTTTTGGGCTTTGCAGGACTGCCCAAGTTGTAAAACCTGGACATTGTTCGCGCAAAACCGTGGTGCGGAGCAAGGATCCAGAGATCGCTGGTGATCCCATTTTCGGCATGACCAAGCCTGGGATGAGACGAAATTGCCCCCGCCAAACACGGCACGTTCCGATAGCGCAACGACCAGTTGTCGATCAGAGGCGCATTGGCGAGTGCACGTGCATCTGGAAGTCGACCTCTTCTAATATTTTCAAGATCTTGCAGGAGTTCTTTTAGAACTTGAATCTCCATTGAAAGGCCGTCCGACGTCGTGCCGGATTCACGTACGATAATCATGATTTATCTCCAACGAAGCCGGAAACCGCTTCGAATTCTTGAGGTTGATAAGTGTTGTCTGTTGATGCCGGTGACGAAGGCTGTTCGGCTAGATGCGATGGTCTTCGTGCGCTTTTGAGAATTTCCTCGATCTGCGCGCCGTCCAGACGTCCGCGTTCGATCAGGGCAGAGGCCAAAGCTAGGATTTCGTCGCGATGGCGTTCGACGACGCCCTTAGTGATCGCGTACTGCTGGGTAAGCAGCTCATCGGTCCGTTTGCGGATACTGAAGTCGGATCGGTAAGCAGTCAGGGCCTCGTCTGCTTTGTGGGACGCTAGGTAGCCAAGTGAGCCGCCCAAACCGTAACTGGCTTCGATTTGAACCGCTGTGATGGTGGCTTGGTAAAGATCGGATTGGGGAACACCGCCAGCGGACGTCGACCTGATGCCGAGAATGACTTCTTCTGCCGCCATCCCACCAAAACATGTACAAATTTGAGCGAGGTAATGATCGCGGGTGAAGGCCCATTCCAATGTGCTGGTGTAGTGCGTCTCCCCAGCCGACGTTGAAACCGCCGATGCATCGGCGCTGTCTGTGATCGACACGCTCTCGATCCCGACGAAGCCAATAGCAAGTGCGACCATCACGTGACCGCTTTCATGCACCGCATAACGCCAGCGTGCTTCCGGTGAAAGTGGCACACGTTCCGGCAACATCGCCGTTAGGTCTTCCACGGTGATTTCACGCCTTGATCGGCGGGCCAAGCGTCTGGCATGCCTGACAATCTGCTCAAGGTCAGCGCCACTCCCGCCCTCTGTTCTCATGACGACGGGTTGCAGGTCTTCGCCCGCCAATGATCCCTGTAGATGCCAACGCAGGATACCTACCCGGGCATCCTGATCCGGAAGCGGAATGGCAATGTGCCGATCCAATCTGCCTGAACGGGTTAGCGCCGGATCAATGAGTTCTGGTGTGTTGGTTGCCCCAACAATGACAACCCCGTCGCGTTTCCCGGTTCCGTCCATGCATTCCAGGAGGGCTGCGACAACTTCCCTGCAGTAGTGAGCGTTATGCCCGGAGAAACTGTTGCGATCACCTACTGCATCGATCTCATCAATGAAGAGAATGCTTGGCTTTTTCATCGACGCTTCGGTAAATGACTTCCGCATTGCCGCAAGTGTATCGCCGAGATGACCTTTTGATTGCCAAATCGCCAATGATGCAGCGATCAGCGGTACGCCACAGGTCCGTGCGAGGGCAGCCGCAAATGTTGTCTTGCCTGTGCCCGGCGGTCCGCTGATGAGCACTCCGCGATCCACATCTTTCCAACTAATATGCCTGTTCTTCCAATCGGCAATATCCTGGGCGAGCTCATGGCCCCAAACCGTCGCTTCACCAAGACCACGAAGACTACTCAAGTCCAGCAGCGGATTATCCGAGGACGGGGCAGGTTGTGGCTCACTTGCCTTCATCGCTCTACCGATGCGCTCCATCGAGTCTTGGATGCTGCGTCCTTGTTTCAGGACGAGATCAATGGTTTCCAACGGCACTTCCAAGAATGCGGTGGCTTGCTCAAGAGTCATTTCAGCCCCAAAGCATACGCGCACCCCAGCCCTGATATACTCAGCAGTAATGGGAGTGACGGTTCTGATCACGTCGGACGCAAGACGAAACTGATCGGGGAACTCGGCTTCTTCAGACACAACCATTGCGACACGATCGTACAGTTTGAGAACGGTGCTGAACGCGCTGCCCGAACACTTGGACACCGACTTTTCCGTCTCAAGAATCACGAGTTCGGTACCACGATAAATATCGGTCATGGTGCTACCGGAGAGATGCTTCTCAACAAAACCGGGAGTTGCCTCGATATATGTCTCGACCTGGTTGGGGTTTGGAACAATAAGTCCGATGAATACGGGCATGCCACTCCACAGTTGGGGAATGTCTCTCAGAGTGGCAACCAATGAACATCGCGCAAGGAACAGCGCCAATGGTGATTTGGCAAACCCACGCTTGGCTTTGGGATCATACATTTCTAACTCCGTGAATTGCTGTCAGCGCTCGAAGTGGCGAACCATAGTGTCCGGTCCGATCAGCGCGTCATCGATTTCGATCTGAATGTGTCGGTGCAGAATGAGGGAGGAGAGTCCGGCTATCGGCGGGATTTCCCGGAAAGCCGAAAGGCAATCGGACAGGGAGAGGGAGCCGTGCTCGTCCAGTGCCGCAACGATCCGAATGCGGTCACCGAGCGGGCACACCCATCTGGCGTAGCGCAGAAGGTCACGTGCATTCTGAAGCCGCAAATTCTGCGGTACGTCTCGGAATTTCACCACCTGATGGTTGTATCCAGCAGCTACAACAGCGTGCGACACCCACGCGGGCAGGCCTGTTTCGTCAGGAATGATGTCGACAAGAGATTGGATGCCGTTCCGAACGACGGAGAAATCGGGAAGGTGGGTTCGTTCCGATTGTACAAGTTCGATATCCAAACACGACCATGAGGACACATCGGCGTCGAGGTCGAGGAGGCAACCATAATCGCGAGCGAGCTGATTGCGGAATCTTGCAATCCCACTGCATCGTACGGTCCCCCGGGGTGGAAAATACCCATCGGTGCTGTCTACTGAGTTGGTCGCATGACCAATAAGAATGTTCTTTTGAGAATACATGGCACTCTCGGCGCAACAACGTTGATCGGCCACCGATACGAGCGGTGGAGCGGAGTGATCAACGTATGAGCTGGTTGCGCTTGGTTTCCATGATAAGTGAACAAATAGTGAACAAAATTGACACTGTCAAGTGGGTTCGACGTAAAGTGGTGGAGCAGGCGATTGGCGTTCATCGGGATGAATTATCCAAGCCGGCGTGAATGGATTTACCAAACCGGGCAGTGGGAAATAATGGTCAATCATCAGAAAGTCTGCCACGTCGCGCGTAGCAACCGTGAACCCATGCACGATGGCTGTGGCTGCTATGGCAAGGTCTTGGCCACAAGTCGGTTCATCTTTTTTTAGATGGGGGACCCAAAGGCCACGCAGGGCAGGCACCATTGTCATCTTGGCCAGAAGACGGGCGATTGTATCTCCTTCTTCGATGTAGAGTATGTCGGTGGCCAGAATCTCATCGAACCACTGTTCGAGTGCGTAGGCCTTGTCCGGATGTGTCCGCGCCAGACGCTCCGCTCCGCGCTTTACCTCGAAGCTGGTGCTAAAGGATATTGCGAACATATGGTCGGGCTGCGCAATCAGCCAGGCCAGCAACCCGCGGTGAGGGCGGATCCTGCTCGTTTCCGACACAACATTCGTGTCCAGAAGAAATCTGCGGCGCTGCTGCATCGAATCATTCTGTTTGAAGCGAATCGTTAGTCACGCCTTCTAGGTCAAAATCACCGGCGAAAGGTTACTGCCCTGGAAATTCAAGAAGTGGACCACAATATTGAGTTCTGAATTAACCGGTTTGGGCGTATGATATAGGCATGAGAATCAATGAGATCTGGTCCTTTGAAGATGTTAGCAAAAGGTTTGACGACCTGTTGAAGTTGGTCGACCGGGTTGGTGCGCAAGAAATTTCGCACAATGGCCGTACATATGTCATTCAGGCGAAGGATTCCGGCGCGACATCGAGAGCTGCGTCATCCAAAAAGAAGCTTGCTGCGGGCGGGCTGCTTTCTGATGCTGATGTCAAAGATGCCTTTGATTAGGCTGGTTCCCTTCACTACCATTCACCTCTTCTTCTGAACTATTTACCGATATTCAATCGAAATCTGTAATGTCTGTCCGACTGAAACGGGGGGGCTCTCCGGCATATGCGTGCAATAGATCTTTTCTGCGGGGCAGGCGGCTTTGCGCTGGGAATGCAACGCTCGGGATTCGATATCATCCGATCCATTGATTTCAATGCACATGCGCTTGCGGTTCACAAAGCAAATATCAGACATGTCGAATTCCATGGATTGATCAAACGTCCGCCGCCGCCACGCGCCTCGGGTCAACCAAGCATATCGGGTGAGGCGCGATCGAAGCGCGGGAACATGTTTCGAAGCAACAGCCGTGTGCACAGTGCAGACCTTTCTGCAGTTGTTGAACTGGCTCCCGATTTAGCGCGATTGCGCCCCGATATCGTCTTTGGAGGGCCGCCTTGTCAGCCTTTCTCAAAGTCGGGCAAGCAGCATGGAGATGATGATCCGAAATCCAATTTGACCGATGCGTTTGCAATCCTGGTCGCAAGCAGCCGTCCCCGGTATTTCGTCATGGAGAACGTACCCGAAATTGACAGGACAGCTGCATTTGAAGGTGCGATAGCCATATTCCGTGCCGCGGAATACGGGCTGACCAAGGCGATATACAATGCGAACGACTACGGGACCGCGCAATCGCGTGAAAGGTTGATAGTTGCGGGCTGTCTCGGCGAAACGGACGGCTGGCTTCTGCCTCACATGGAAGCCCGCAAACAATCACCACTCTGCGTCTCGGATGTACTTGGTCCCAATTTTGGGACGCCCCTCTTCAGCACACCTGATCCGTCGGGATTACCTCTTTGGACACGGGGAGGAGATTATATCACTGCGGACTCCGCCTTCCGACATGGCAAGGGCCTCGACACTTCAGGTTTTGGAAACCGCGCGCAAGATAAGCAGCTCTTGGCAGCGTACCCCGATGGGTCCCGGTTTTACTGGCGTTATCCCGGCGGAAAATCGTCGGGCGTCCTAAATCCAGTTGATGAACCGATACCCACCCTTACGAATTCCGCACTTGACGGCTTCAGCAGACAGTACGAGCCGAAACCTACCGATCCGCTGGATATGCGGATTATGGAAACACTGACCTTCACCCAGTTCGCAAAGCTCTTTGGTTTCCCCGATACCTGGCGATGGGATGTTGAAGTGCAACGCGGGAAATCGGGGAGTTCAGCGAAAGCAGCCTTTGTCGGTCAGGAAGCCAAGAAGCAGATGCTCGCCAACAGCGTCTCTCCCATGCTTGCAGAAGCGATAGGAAGGTCTATCAAAGACCATGCCAACGGTGTGAAAATAATCCTACCTTCTGATTTTGAGGAGCATCCGGATTACGAAATGTGGTTGTGTACTGCCAAAGGCTTCTCCGGCAAAATCTTGACACAAGCCAGGTCGGATTTGCGTGCCGCCAAGAAGATAGTTGGTAACCGCAGACTACCGGATGCGAGATCGGAATTGCCTGCCTTTGACCGATTGGCAACAAGCCTTCCAGTTTCACGCAAATCCGTGCTGCGGAAGTCCTTGGTGATCTTGGCGGAGTTCGAGTTGTTCCGCGGGTACGTGGACACGGGACTTTTCCCTGACGACCACGAAGCTTACGCGCGCGGTGAGTTTCATCAGATGCTACGTGAAGGACGAAGCCCACTAGACGATGAATCTGACGGCTTACAGAGCAGCCTGTTTTTTCGATAATTCAGGGCAGATAAGTGAGAGCAAGTTCGCCGCTCAATCCATCGTTTTCTCATCACATACTTGTTTGTACAGAGCACCGATTCGCGAATCTAGTGATGGATATCAACGGGAATGAACACCCTCTTCAGGAAGGGCCGTAGAACACCCTGCGAGTGTTCGCGAGGAATTTGATGCCCACATTCAAACACGCTGAGACCGACCGAAACTCCCGCGTTCGAGAGAACTTTGGAGAATAATTCAGCTTGGGCAACTGGAGCGCGGTTATCGTGCCTGCCGTGTAAGAGCAAAACTTCCGATCGGATTTCATGGGCATGATGCAGAGCAGAACGAGCCATAAAGGCTTCACTAGATAGGCCTGCCTCGCTTTCGATCGCTTGTCGGATACCTTGGAGAACTGTTCTTGAAGGCCGCCCTGAGATCATAAACGCCGCTGGATAAAATGAGGGCTCGCAGATAAGCAACCTGAGAGGCAACCATCGCCGAAGCAACCGGCCCGCGGCTATTGCCGTAGAGAACGATCCGACCAGGATCGACAGACGGCTGCTTCTTCAAAAAGGACAAAGCGGCTATGATCGCTTGCTGGGTGCTTGGACCACAGAAATCGGCAGGACCGTCAGAAGCGCCGAAACCGGGCTGTGAGACAGCGGCTGCCGTGATGTTTAGGCCAGCTGAAACCCGAAGCAGTGTTCCAGTGTCGACAAACTCTTTCGCGCCGAGAAGAAGACCACCCTGATTGCCATGAACAAATAGCATCACTCCAGTAGGCGAGGCGCTGGAGGTGTGAGCTTGGAATAACTCTACTGCAGCTCCGTCATCCCGCTCGACCACATGTCGTGTCACTGTCGTCATAATCACCACCGATCTTGTTTAATTGAAGTCGTCGCGTTACCAGTCTTTTCCACGCTTGGGCAAAGCGCCCTTGATCAGGTCATAAATAATTTCGAATAACATCATTGGGTAATACGATCAGTTCCCCGCAATATTCCAATTATCTCTGAAACGGATGGCCCGCTTACAGGTGGCGGCACTCGTCGCTCACAAAACTCCCGCCAGACGAAAAAGGTCAGTTCTGCGCCGTCGGTATCTAGTTCTTCCGTAGGTTCACCAAAGCCAGCAAGTGCTCGATAACGTTCATCTTGCCAGAAGAGGGATTCAACCCAGTTGTAAATAGGTATTACGTGGAAATGGATGGGATATCCGGGCATGTGTCCATAACGGCCAATATAGACGCGCTTGGCATCCAGTCTCAGCCGTAATGCCCGTTGAAATCTGGCAAACAATGGACCGAGTTCCGCAAGCGCATTCTCGGGTAGTTCCCACAGGTCATTTGTGAATTTCTTGGAACCGATCATCAGATAGCCGGGAAGCGCCGAATCCGTTCGGTGGTTCACCAGCCAGTGTTCCGTTTCGAGGATCTTGAATTTATGAGAGTGGTCGTCCAATTGGGTATCTCCCTTAATTTGCAAGAACTGCGTCACCTCGAGTCGCTCTGTAGACAGCGCGCGCCCATTTTCCCGGATCGCCTTTCCGTCGACCAAAGGCAAAAACGTTGTTCCGGTCTCAGCGATGTGGAAGTTGACATCGAAAGGAACGCTTCGATCGAATGCAGCCGCCATTGCTGTCAGTTGCTCTTCTGAAATCTGAGATGTCGCCACGATATCGATATCGTCTGATGGGTACCAGGTTGCTTCCGGAAAGTCGATTTCAGCGATATTCCGCTCGCCTTTGCTGCTGTGACAAGGAGTGACCCCGAGGATGCAAAAAATGATCGGGGGCGAAAGTCAGATGGTATCGGGATATTCGTCAGATCGACAAGGTGGAACGTATTCTTTGTGCTGCAGAGCAAGCGCAGCGAGCTGTTTTGCGACAACGTCCCCCGCCTTCCCAACTCAATCTGCTCCTGTTTTTCAATAAGTGGAACCTCAATACTCTCCCAATCTCTGAAGGTATTTTTGAATGGCTGAAAAAAACCAGACTGCACCAACCGCCACAGTTGCCACTGCTAATGCACCGGTGATCCGCTTCAATAAAAGAGGCGCAATTTCAGTCATTTCTTAGATATAATGTGCTTGGGCAGGGGGCGGGATTTTGGAAAACATCGTCGAACAGGCACGCGAGCCAGACACATGTAAACGTTCAGGCGCAATGCGCATGAAACTGGCGATATTAGCTTTGGCTGCGGTTATTGCAGTTTTTGCCACATCGGAATCCAACAGATCATTTGCTGGCGAAGCTGAGGTAGCAACCGCTTTTGCTACTAAAGACTGGCAGAAGGTCTATCAAGAACTCGTCCCCATGGCCGAGAGCGGTTCCGCTTGGGGACAATTCTATCTTGGGCTAATTTTTGATCAAGGATTAGGTGTAGTACAGGACAAAGCCAAAGCAATCGAATGGTATCGAAAAGCTGCAGACCAAGGTTACGCCCCGGCGCAATATAACGTCGGCGTCATGTATGCGCAGGGTGAGGGCGTGCCGTTGGATTATTTTGTGGCGGCTGAATGGGCTCGGAAAGCAGCCGAACAACACTTTCCACAAGCGCAGAACTTTATGGGTTTAGCCTATCGGGACGGCATTGGGGTACCGCAAGATGAAGTGAAGGCCTTGGAGTGGCTTCGCAAAGCTGCAGACCAGAATTATAGAGATGCACAATATGATCTTGGGGCAATGTATGCGGAAGGCAAGGGGACGCAGCGAAACTATGTCTTCGCCGCCGAGTGGATACGAAAAGCTGCCGAGCAGGGCTATGATCGCGCACAGCATACTCTAGGGCGGTACTACCATGAGGGACAGGGCGTGCCGAAGGATGATTCCCTAGCAGCCGAATGGGTTCGAAAATCTGCCGAGCAAAACTACGCAATTGGGCAGAACTATCTAGGTACAATGTACCTGGACGGGTTCGGGGTACCAAAAGATGATTTGAAAGCTACCGAATGGATTCGCAAGGCCGCCGAGCAAGGTTATGCCGAGGCGCAGTACAATCTCGCACAACTTTATGCCAAGGGCCACGGCGTGGGCCAAGACAACAGCAAAGCTTTTGAATGGTGGAGCAAAGCAGCAAATCAAGGACATGCATCTGCTCAAAATCAACTTGGTGTTATCTACGGAAAAGGCCTTGGGGTGAATAAGGATGACGCAAAAGCCGTTGAATGGTTTCGCAAAGCCGCCGAGCAGGGAAATGCCGATGCGCAGGCGAATTTGGGACGCATGTATGGTTGGGGCACCGGGGTTCCTCAGGATTGGGGGCAGGCTGCTGAATGGTTTCGCAAGGCCGCGGCACAAGGCGATGCATCAGCTAAAAATATTCTCGATCAAATGGACGCCAAGGGCTTGATTGGCAAGGATTAGAGTTTGCCCATCCGCTCTGTATGGAACGTCGCCCGCAAATGGCGCTCTTGCTTGTGCTAGTGCGGAGCCGTATTCCGCTTGCAAAGCAGAGCCCGTCTACTGAGGTGCGATCTAAAAAATACTCAACCCAGATAGCATTCATTCTTCACAGAGATTTCGTAGACCCAAATGATGCGGGTGTCATCGTTTTCGCCCTGTTTCATCAGTCCGTAAACATAAAACTGGCAATCCTTGGGTAGTTTCAGGTCATCAGCCCCGACGAACGTGAAGGAAATCCTGCAGGTTTCAAGTGTGTCACACATTACTTCTTCAGTATCGACGACCTTCAGATCGACAGAGAACATCTTCTGCAGTCTAGGTTGAAGACAAGCCGCGTATTCCTTCCCATCGCAGGGAGTCGTTTGAAGGATGTTGTAGACGTTGACCAAACATTGGCCATCGGATCTGAAAACCGAGTAATTCTCGACTTCGGTGCCTGGGAGGTAGTTATTGATCTTCGTTGTTGAACATTGAATCCGCATTTGCTCAAAGCTTGGAAACTTATCTCCCAATTTGTATTCAACATTGGGCCGTAGCGGGAGAGTCAGCTGCAAGTCTTCAGCCTTCGCCGTGTTTGCGAAGGTCAGCATGGTCAAGACAATAACAACAAGGTTCCTCAACATGTGCGCTATGCCCGTGCGCTACCTTCGCACGCTGATCCCGACATTCGCGTAATCAATCAAATTGTCATGCCGAAAATCTGCAGATAATTTGACAGAGTCTTCTCCAGTGTAACCGGGCACGGATGTGTAATATACGACGCTTTGCTTGTACGCACGGGAATTGCATTTGTATCGGGGATTGCCGGGCGCAAATGTCGGGTGCACCATTTTTTCAATGATGTATATCCGTCCGTGAGCAGGTGCCGACAACACCTTCGTAATTGGGACAGGCCCACCCGAACAATCGCTGTTAGCGGAAAATGAACTCCAGATCATCGTTTGCTGCCCTGAAACCGCAACTTTCCGAAAACTCGCATTTCCGGCATCGTAAGTCTGCCCGGTTGCGGTATTGACACATCCGGCAAGCGAAAGAGATCCAATCATCATGAGCGGAAGTGCGATTTTGCTGACCATAATTACACTTTCGTTGGAGAGGATAATTTAAGAAGAGGATGTGAAAAGTATTCTTCTCTTCTGTTTTTGTAAACGGCTCGGAAAGATGTGTCTGCGGAAAACAATCAGTGAAAAAAAGTATAGATACACTGATGTATTGCCCATCGATGGATTTTGTCGCTTTGAATACTCCCTGCAATGCGGGGCGCGAGGATCTCGTTCCGAAGTTTGGGGCTACTCCCTTAAAAAGCCACAAACCAGATGTGTTTTGCGCGCGTTGTCTCCCAAGACAATATGAGGCCCTGTTTCTGGTGATGAAGGCTGGAAACTGGGTCTCTTCTTGAAATTGCCATATCGCAGGCACGGATTTGGATGGTTGTCGCTCTCCTGTGTCAACGTGAGGATCGGCAATCCCATCGCGTTATTGTCGGCCTTTTTTTGCGCGAATCTTTAGATCACTTCACCAATTGTTTTACTCGACACGATTGGGCTTTTTTATTCCGGACTCATACAAATCTTGTGCAAGCGTGACAGCGGTGTGCCAACGTCCAGATAACAGACGCCGCACGACAAATCATTCGATTAGGAGATATATAGAACGGCCTCGTGAACGGACATTGTCATCCCACTGTAGCATTTGAAAGGGTAGGGGCCGCTAACATCACTGCGGGATTAATCCATGAAGCTGATCACAGGAAACTCCAATGGCGCACCTGCAGATTCAGTCGCTGCCTATCTACACCTTCCATTGGTCGATTGTTTGGTCAGAATGCATTTTGACCCCGAGTCAGACGTTCAACCGTGAGTTTGCGTTTGGGCCAGATTTCTCGGCACTGGTGAGTCAGCGTTTAAACGGTCCTTACCTGAATTGTTACACCGATCAACTGCTGTTGTTGAGTACGATGCCGATCAGACCTATATGACGCAAGACCGATCTCAAGCACATGGCAACGCATGACCCTCGAGGAATTCACCGCTCAGTTGAACGGCTCCACCTTCTGGAAGGAGTTCACATTTTCGCAGAACCAGTTTTCCCCGAGACCGGGACAGGAACTAGAACTCGCCGACAGCTTTGTATGGCTTGGGGACACCGCGTTCGTCATTCAGATGAAAGAGCGCGCCGGACCTAAGAAAGCCCCGGAAGTTGAGAGACGCTGGTTCAAAGATGCAATCCAGCGTACTGCAGTTAGGCAGATCAAGGATTCCATTCGCTTTCTGAAAGAACACGACACAATCTCGATCGCCAATGAACGCGGCCAGCGTTACGATGTAAGCGGCAACGATATACGGTATCTCGCGAAGATCATTCTCTATGCCGGCGGTCCTTCACTGCCAGATGATTGTCGGCGCATTCAGTACCATGTCAGTAAGACCGCTGGCTTCATCCACGTATTCGAACGGAATGACTATAGCCGTGTAGTTCAGACACTGGCTGTCCCCGAGGAGGTCCGGCGATATCTTCAGTATCGCGAGAAAGTAGTGCTGGAGCTGGCCGAAGCGGGGGACACAGTTATCGAGGGTGACATACTCGCGGCCTTTATGTCCGATGAACTACTGCCGTCCTCATCATCACATAAGACATTGGATCGCCTAGTCGACGATGCCGACAAAGCCGATCTCGCTCCAGTGATGAACCGTCTAGCGGATCACATCCAGAATCCAGACAGCAGCAGCGATTACACGCGCATTTTACTCGAATTCGCGAAGCTACCGAGATCGGCTTGGAGAGCCGCCAAGGAACGGCTTGACTTGTCGATCGAAACCGTGCGCAACGGGCAGTTCGAACGGCCCTATAGGTTCTACTTCCCGGAAACCGACTGCAGTTTCATGTTCTCGCCTTTTCCACCGGAAAAACAGACGACGGGCTCCGAAGGTGAGCATGCACGGAGGATCGGTTTGCAGAACCTGACAATGGGTGCAAAATACCTCAGCAAAGCGAGGCGTGGCATCGGCGTTCTAGTTTCGAAAGATGGTGAGTTTCTTCACTTGGATTGGTGCCTGATCGATGAGCCATGGGAGCATGATGCAATGCTCGAGAATCACTTGGCGACCAACAAGCTATTCCGCGACGTAAGGGAGAAGCGGTTGAACGGATACTATTTCGTCAACGAGTAAAGCTGTACTACCTCCTCGGACCATCAACATTCAGGCCAGGTAAAATTCTTGCCGAGTTAAACAACCAGTTGCAACGCTCTTTGCCGTGGTGAGGGTATGGCTGACGCTGTTTCCCTGTCGGGCCGCGCTGATTCAAGCGGCTTATGGGTTCCCGAACCCTTGGCAACTGATTATCTTCTCTTTCGGCGCATTCTTGATGCGCAGTGCTGGCTCCATAGCCAACGATATTGCTGATCGGAACTTTGACGGCCATGTTGAGCGGAATCGCTTCCGACCCTTGGCAAGCGGGCAGATTGGCCCGCTACAAGCCTTTGTCTTTCTAGGCGTTCAGCTCTGGTTGGCGGCCTCACTGTTGCTTTTCCTCCCCTCTTACACGCGTGCGATTGCAATATGTGTCCTGCCTCTGGTGTTCATCTATCCACTGTGCAAGCGTTTTACCCAGTGGCAGCAAGCCGTCCAGGGCGCAGCCTTCAATTGGGGAATGCTCATGGTATGGGCAGAGGGTAGCAGGGTATATCCCGCCTGGTGCTGTGCTTCTGTGGGCAGGGCCATGGCAAATCGGCTACAATACAATCTATGCCTACGTTGACGTGAAGGACGGCACCCGCCTTGGCCTGAAATCGACGGCAATTCTCTTCGGCAGGCACGGCAAGGCTTGTGTCGTTCTACTTTTTGCGCTGGCAACCGGGGCGTGGTCGTTTGGCGGCTGGCTGTTGGGTATGTCTCCGCCTTATGTCATTGGAATGCTGGTCATCGCCGCGCATCTCGGATGGCAGACTTGGAAGATTGACCTTGTCCGCCCGGAAGTAAATTATCGTCTGTTCCTGGCGAATATCTTAACTGGAATTCTGCTGGCAAGTGCGGCCTTCATGGGAACTGTGTGAAACATCGGCCACAAGTAGAAACGCCACCATTTCTTATGTCCAACTCTCGGCGCACAAATCCTGGGCCGAAAGACCTGCCATGCTTTCACCGAATGACATTCCTTCATAATCATGCCACTAAATAATCATTGCGACCGCATCACCTCTGTGACGTTGCAAATGTCATTTTAATCGGTGAGTTTCGGGGCTCGTTCCGAAGAAGGCTCGGTAGGCTGAAAGATGGTCAATCTCGCGCTCTACAGTGATCAAGTAATTCCTGAGAATTCGGCAATGGATTACCGTCTCGTTGAATTGATAAAGACGAAAAGAGCCGGAACCCGGGTGGCATATCTGCCATCCGGCCCCGAGCCAGATCGACGTTACTACTTAAACAGAAAGTCATATTACGCCAAATACGGCCTCGATCTGATCTGGTTTTGCGATCTGAACGAGCCACTTAGCGGTCAACATCTGGCCGAGCTTTTCGACTGTGATGCGATCCACCTATCAGGTGGGCATACAGGAAATTTCCTTAAACGATTGAGAGACAGCGGTATGTTCGATCTGTTGCGGACCTGGGCACTACGAGGCGAAATTCTAGTTGGTACGAGCGCTGGCGCAATTCTCCTGACCCCGACGATCGCCATTGATACGTTGTTCTCTGGGGGGAAACCGGAGGAGGTGACAGACGGTGACGCACTTAACCTCCTGCCGTTCGAGTTCTTCCCTCATCTCAACGCGAGCGCACGCTATGTTACTGAGCTTACGCGCTACAGCCAGCACAACGGGAGGCCAATCATTGCTGTCAATGATGGTGACGGCGTCATCATTTCGGACGGAGTGGTCGATTGTATCGGAAACCCTGTCTGGATTTTCGAAGGGGCCATAAAACAGGCAAACGAGATCAAACTTGACGGCATCACCATCTCACAGAACCCTAAAGCTCGCTTGTGATCTTCAGAACTATCGCTCCCTAAATTTTCAGCGCTAAGCGGCATGAGATCTCAATTCAGGCAGCTTCTCCAATTTCTGTTTGACGGTTCAAGAACTCCCGCGGCGACTGATAGCCTAATGCCTTGTGCGGGTGAAGCGTGTTGTAGCGCTAGAACCACAACGGGAACTTGGCGATGACGGTTTCGGTGTCGGGAATGGGATTGACAGAGACATAGTCGCGCTTGAAGGTTTTGACGAATCCACCCCGCTCTGTCCCATCCCAATAGTGACGCCATCTCGGCGGACGTTATAGGATCGTAGGGCCTATTCTCATTGATGAGATCAAGCATGGAGAGATAAAGATTTCAATTATTTATTTTGCGTGCCAATGCGACCCTCAAGAAGTGGAATTAAGGAACGTATATTATCTAGACACTCTTCTTGCACATTATTGAATTCAAATTTCTGGATATCAGGATCATTGGCATACGAAGTGTCCAATTCAATAACAATATCATTATTATTTATTGATATTGATCTTATATTATTTAATTCACTAGATCCTAATGTCATTCCTCTACGAAAATTGAAATGCCCCGGACTCCCGGCGTTAATAGTTATCGACCTCATTTCCGCAATATCTTTAACTGCGTGACTTAATGAAAAGCTCAATCCCGTACACTTGCAATTTGTTATGGTCTGCCTGCTTTCGTCCATCTCATTTCCCCATACGAGCGATCCAAATGTAAAAAGAGTGAATGATGTGATCGTTAATTTGCAAATGTTATTTAATAACATCGGTGATCTTCTTTCCCGTTATGGCGTGATAAATACCTACAGGGGTCTCGACACCAGAATAGATTGGGATTGCTAAGCCAATTGTTTCTTTGGCGATCGTACCCTCCGGGTCCGGCACTTCAGAACTTGCATTTGGCAAATCTTGTCCAGCAGCTCGTAAGACAGTCAAGGCAAATGTCGCGCACATTCGTGCATATCCATGATAAGTGCCTGGAGCTTTCTCCCATTTTTCTATTTCTTTTTTTGCTCTAACAGCTTGAGAGCAGCTAATTGTGAAGGTTTTATGTGCTTGTACTGGATGGTCGGACCCTGGGCCGATTTTGTCCGCATCGTTATTAACAATACCCGGAACGCCAAAGACGCCTTGCTTCAAATCTGTGAAGTTAAACGGATCTTTCGGCCAAAACCCTCTAACGATTACACCTTTCTTCCTACAGGTTGAAGGATCGACATCGTCAACTTGTATCCAAGAATGTCCGACCAGTGTATCAGGTGGTTCAAAACCGGCATAGATCGTTATTTGGAACGTGCAGGTAGCGCAAATGTCATTGAGCTTTTTTTCTTCCGCTTGACGCGCCTGTTCTTCTGTAATTCGATTTGCGACCTTTTCTGCTGCCGGGTCTTGAAGAAGTTCCACCATTTACAGCGTCCCCTCCGGTGCCATGCCTGCGTAATACTCGCTCGCCTGGATCAGATCTTCTGCAAGAGTTATGTTTTTACTCACAAGATTTTCCTCTAAAAGCCGCTTGATAAGCGGCTGCTGCGAATAAATTTCGCCCAAGGTGAGACGACATGACGACAGGGCAAGAAGCTCGTTCTCTGTATCAATATTGAATCGTTTGCCTAACCGTGCCTGGTCGCCGATCAGTTCGTGCAGATACCCACGGTCAAGATTCTTTTCTGGAAATCTTTTACAAAGAGCGTTGGCAATCCTGTCGATTTCCAGTTTCGTCTCTTCTTCCCGGAACGCTTCAATATGTCCGCTTCGGATCATCATATAGGGCGACGAACGCGAGGCAGTTCCTATTCGTGCTTCCGGAAGAATAAAGGGGATGACCTCCATTTGCGCAAGATCGAGCATCTGCACGCGCAGTTGCGAGGATTGATATTGTCTATCGTCAATGGCCTCTGTGTCGAGGCCGCGCGAGAATACGAGCATTTCGTGGGAACGGTTGAGGGTATCGGCCTCACTGAACCGTTCAGTAAGGAAGAATCTGACCGGACCAAAGAACGCGTCGAGTTCCTCTGGAGTGCAATGAGTTAGGTAAATACGTAGTACAGCCGGATCAAAGAAACGGAAGGCTACAATGCGACCGTCATCCTCAAACTCTATACGAGTGAACCGGCGGAAATGTTTGCGCAATAACAAGGCGATAGTCTCTTCATCATCTTCCAGCCCTTCCGAACCAAAAAACTCCCCCTTGATGCGGCGCTTGGCAATGTGCGGCGAGGGGGTGTCTGGATAAAGACGTTTGCCGTGCTGCATAGATGCCTGGAAATATATGCCCCAGCCATTCCCCCAGCCTTCTGCAAGCAGCCAGTTGGTAAAACTATGGTTTCGCTCCAGACGCACAAGATATGGGCTGTTGAGAATTCGCGCCTGCGTGAGGGGGCCTTCAAACAGGCTACAGAACTCCAGGCCGCTTTCAATGAGATGCGTACATAAATCCGGCACCCATTGTCCGTCAAGCAACGCCCAGACCGACAAATCCTCGTCGGTTTTTTGCCAGAGATTACCGAGCAACACGTCAACAGGCACCGTGAATGCGGCCGGAGTGACTGCAGGACTAACGCTGCCTGACGAGAATGCACCGTGGCTTTCTTGCTTCTCTGTATCCACCATGGTCAGGCTTTTGTCTCTTCCGGACACTCTTCGGCAAAGGGCTTGCGCGTCTTGTTCGGAACGCCCGGTGCATCGGGACCAGGCGAACCTCCCTTTACAAGAACGGGGGTGTAAAGGATAGGGCCGGGGCCGATTGTGAGTTGTGCGCCACCACCCTTCACGATACTCATGGTTGCGGCCTTGATGGTGATGAGTCCGTTACTGTCCATGACCAGTGAATTGCCACCAACCTTAACCGAAAACCGCTTGCCCACCTCAATGTCGAATGTATCGCCAACGTTGATGGCCTTGTGCTTTCCGACATGTGTCTCTTGTGTGGAACCAATGGTTGTAACATCGGTATCCCCGACATTCAGCTGACGGGTTTTACCGACATTAGTTACCTTGGTTGCGCCAATCTGCTCAACCCGCGCTATGCCGACTGTGTCAGACTGGAACTGACTGACAAAGGTGTTGAGAATACCGCTTTCCCGCAGGAGTTCCCCTGTTCCCTCGCCAACCTTGCTACCAGCCTTGGCAAGCTTGGTTCCTGCATCAGCCCCGGGACTGGAACCCGCAACTACGCCATCGCGGCCTTTCAGACTTTCTCCCTCAAAGAAGCCCAGCATCAACTTGCGGATGGCATCGGCGTAGGCGTCGATATCGGCAGCATAGCCGGACTGTTTTGCCGCCTCTTTCATGATCTGTGCCGTTACTTCGGCCATCTGCCTATGCCGGTTAGCTTCGCCCTTTGCCTGCGGACCTGTGCCGCCAACAGTCAGATGCATTGATCCACCAACTTCATGCTTCTGGTTCCTGGCAACCTCAACAGAGCGATTACCTCCAACTGAATGAATGTCGTGATTGTCGATCCGGGCAGTGCTGTTGTTGAGAACGCGCCTCGTCTGGTCTTTTTGCGCGTGGAGGAACAGATTTTCTTCCGCCGTCTTGTCCTCAAGCGTTATCTCATTGAACCCGCTACTCTTGTGCGAATTTGATCTTATAACCGAACGTGTTTTGTTTTCAGGTAGCGTATACGGGACTTTGGTGCTCGGATTGGGCACAACCCCGGTGACAACAGGTCTGTCGGGATCACCTTCGAGATAGGTAACCATGACTTCCATACCGATGCGTGGGATGATCTGTGATCCGAAGGTGCTGCCAGCCCATGATTGCATGACGCGGATCCAGCAGGTGTCGGAACCATCTTTTCTGGCACGGTTGCGCTGCCACGGGAACCAGACCTTGATCCGCCCGTATTCGTCCGGATGGATTTCCTCTCCCGGGGGGCCTGCAACGATGGCAACCTGCGAACCATCAACGCGCGGGTTGGGCGTATGACGATGCGGCGTTGCGGGCAACCGGCTGGGAAGCGCGATGAATGAATTGCTGTAATCCAGTTCACCGTCCTGCACCGTCTCGTAGGAATGATCGACTATACGATGGACAATCGCCGTGACCACATACTCTTCAAAGACATGATCGGCGTGTGCTACTTCATACGGCTTGAAACGCCGTCCTGCAGCCAGTGTTCTGACAGTTGAATGTCCCTCGATCTTCTCGTGGTCCGCTTCAACCGCCTGCATGCGTAATTTTGAGGCTTGATCATTGGTGGATTGGTCCAGGGCCTTTGATGGATAGTGAAAAAGCTCGTACTCGGCATTCTTCGGCAGTGACACAAGGGAGGGGGTCGTTGCCCCTTGCGGCCCCTTGGGCATTTCAAAATTCCAGTCACCTCCGGCGCGTTTTCCCGGCGTGAATTGATAATCTCTTGCAAACTCGCTGATGTGATTTCTGTCGGTTGAGCCCGCTGCAAACCTGACATCCGTTTCCGGCCCTTGCGTATAGCCATAAGGATGACTGGCCACGTGGAGGGTATGTTCACCATCCTTGTGCTCGAACCAATAGAACAGACCATCATATTCCAAGCGACGCGTGAGATAGGCAAGATCGGTCTCGTTCCATTGAACAGAATAATGGATTGGCACCGGAGGTGTGACAACACCACCAGTTACAGCTGCCTTGATCCCATGCTCCGAAACCAGAGTCTCCACGACCTGCAGCGTGGTCATATCCATCCAGATGCGGCAGTCCGAGCGCTGGGACAGCAGCCATAATTGCGGGCGGATGGTCAGCTTGTAGGAGCGAAGTCCTCGGGAAACAGGCGGCCCTTCCCGAAAGCCCGTTATAAGTCCATTCCATGGTCGGCGCTCGCCATAGGCAACCTCAAGGGAAACATCAGCCAACGTGCCAACAAGTTCATCGGCCCTGATGTCGGTTCGCTTGGATTTGACGTCAATTCCGATCACGAACAGGCCGTTGATCTCTTCGTGAACATCCATCTTTTCGGACAGAAGAACATCCGTACCAAGCGACGTCGAGATGCGAAGAATGCGATCAGCCTGAATCAAACCGGCGTCCGAGAACTCATATTCCATGCACACCTCAACATAGTTCAAGTCTAGGCCAACACTCTTTCGATTGTTTTTAGGTTGTCGGGAAAGCGACGTCGAGTGTTAAATCCGCTATAGTTCAATCAATTATAAAAGATCAGTCTCAATGAGAACAAATGTCATTTCTCAGGCGTAATTGTTATCTCTATTGATAAGGGCGCACATCAATTGACCTTTCCTGCATTGATAATAAACGCGTGCTTTCGTTAAAACATCCAGTAATAAGCACGTCGAAAGTGCGGTTCCAAAATAAAACCAGCAAAACCCGTTTTCTTTATCGGGACTCATGTGAGATGTTTTGCTGACGCCAAATGCCAATGCGCTGGCGGTAAAAATGGGGTGGGGATTAAATTGAGAACAGCTCTGACAATATGCATGACTGCAGCAATGATGACGAGTGCATCGGCAATGGGTATCTCGTTTGAGTGGGGACAGACAAAGAAGTGTTTTGACTCGAACACACCGCCTATCAAATTGAGCGATGTCCCTAAAGGAACCACACAACTTGAAGTCAAAATGGTGGATACCAACGCAATCGATTTCAATCACGGTGGCGGGAAAGTTGCCTATACGGGGCAGGCCTCTCTGCCATACGGAGCGGTTAAGTACAAAGGACCGTGCCCGCCGGAAGGTACACATTACTATTCAATAACGGTAAAAGCACTGGATGCTACCGGGAAAACCCTCGCAACGGCTAAAGATAAAAAGCCCTTCGCCAAGAAGTGATCCCGCGCTCGCTTGCATTCGGCGTGGTCTGTCTCGCGTCCGGCATAGGTGAGGCCCGGCAATAACGGGGGTGGGATTGCCGCGCCTCGCGTTGACACTGGAGAGCGACAACAATTCAAACGTGGGCTCGATACATGGCAATTTCAAGAAGAGACCCAGCCGCCTGCCTTCATCATAATCAGGAAACAGGGTCTCGCATTGTCTTGGGAGACAACACGCAACACGCGCATCCGATTTGTGGCTTTTTTAAAAGAAATTGAAAGCATTCGCTCAAATCAGCGGAATTAGGTAGCAACCGCCACCAAACATAGATGAATTCATTTGATATCCTGAAATCCCATTCCGCGAGAATATAGCCATACGACTATAAAATTAGATTATTGTCGTACGGCTATATTCTAATTTTTCCGAGGTTCAGGATTGTTGGCGAGCATTTGGCAGAGAGCAATCGGCCGGGTTTGCTGAAAACGGTACGACGATCGCAGTGATGCCCGACAGAGAATGAGAGAAACTAACTTTGGTGGCGGTTGCTACCTAATTTCGCAAATCAGGGTCGAATGCGCCGACAAGGTCGGTCATCGCGACCGCCTCCGAGCACTCTGTAGCCTGAACAAACAGGCGACAGATATGCGGTAACTGATGCCCGTCGATAGCGGTCTCTTTATAATCTGCTACTGGCCGTCAGTTTGATCGTTCTGACGAATGACTTTAAAGCGGTCGGTGATGTGAACCGATGAATCTCGCCGGAAAATTCGGTCATGCGTGCCAAGTCTCGGTCCCTTTGCTCCCGTCGATACCTGATGACGAAGCGAAGAAACTGCCAATCGAAACGCTCCCTGCATTCCGGTGCGAGCTCGTTATCCCGATTGTGGCCCCATCCGCGAGCCGTCCTGCGTATCACCCGCCACACGCACAGCCACGTCGGATAATCCAGATGGATCAGCGTGTCCGCACTGCGCAATCGTGGCTCAAGAGTGCCGCTGTAGTTGCCGTCCATGATCCAGGCTGGTTGGGCGACCAATTTCTCCACGGTCATATGCCAGGCTGCGCTGTCTGGTCTTTTCCAGCCGGGAAGCCAATAGTGACGATCCAGATGGATAAGCGGGAGGCCCGTCATCTCTGCCAGTTGCTTCGCCACGGTGGATTTTCCTGCACCCGGACAGCCTACAATCAAGATGCGTTTCATTTGATCGTCCCACGGTAAATTTTAGTCGGTGCAAAACACTGCTAACTAACGTCGACGTGAGCCGAGTTTTGAAATCGCTTTTTTGGTGGCTTTCATGATCTCCTGATTGGATCCGAGCGTGAGCATATGATTGTCGGCAAGATCAACTAACGCCACGGCGACTTCTTGTTCTCTCCAGCCAGCGGCCATGGCCCGTTCTGCCGTATTTTGAAAGACGATCTGCATCGCACTTTGACAACGAACACTCCGAGCCGGGTCGTCCACGGAAACTTCTGGAGCCGGTACAAAGGTTGGAGCGTTATGAACGGCGACCGATATAATCGGGACCATGCCGTCAGAGGTGAGCATTTTCAACTGCTGGACCTCAATGTTGAGACCCAGCTTCGTCGCTTTTCTCAACTCGGAATTGAAGATGCGCATCGCCTCAAACACGTTCCGGCCTGCTTCGCTACGCTCATCATCGCTTCTTGTGAACATAGATCATCCTCTCCTGTTTCCGCTCAGCATAATAGGACCAAAGCCGAAGTGATACTCATCGGCGAATGCACGGCCCGGTGGAGTGGGAATGCTCCCGATGCTCAAGTAATGCCGTTCGGCTACGGGTGGCAAGCATGATCACGGTGGGCGGGCTCCCTCGATCGGCGAATGCTACCTTGGAGTGCCCCCCGTTTCGCCGGACAGTTCAGCTATTGAGATAATGCTTTGATAAACTGCCGAGGGGAAGCCATCTTTAGCGCGGAATGTGGATG
>NZ_JACGXN010000001.1:361313-1925481 GCF_014138285.1 Phyllobacterium myrsinacearum | reverse complement strand
ACCGGCCGCGATATTGAAAGCCGGGTTCTGGCACGGGCGGTGAAGAAACACCTCGAATCCCGCGTCATGCTCAATGGGCACAAGACAGTGGTGTTCGGATAAACTTCAAAGAAACGGGCTTGCCGGTCAAAACCCGACAAGCCCGATTCCAATTCAGGGCTTCTCCGCGAAATAGCCTTCCAGATTGGTGACGACACGATCCGCCATCGCCCGGCGTGTCTCCTCCGTAGCACTGCCCATATGCGGCTGAAGCACCACATTGTCGAGTTTGAACAGGGCTTCCGGCACCTTTGGCTCATCGGCGAACACATCGAGCCCCGCCCGCCCGAGTTCGCCCGATTGCAGCAATTCCACCAGCGCCACCTCATCCACCACAGTGCCGCGCGCCACGTTGACGAAGGTTCCGTCAGGCCCAAGCGCTTTCAGTACCTCCCGCGAGATCACACCCTGCGTTGCGTCACCGCCCGGCAGGATAGCGATCAGTGCCGCACTGTCACGGGCGAGCTCAACCAGATTCTCGTAGTAGGTGTAGGGAGCATCAGGTTTCTTGTTGCGCGTGTGGTAGGCCACGTCGCATCCGAAGGCCAGAAGCTTTTGGGCGATCACGCTGCCGATGCGGCCCAACCCGACAAGCCCAACGCGTTTGCCTTCGATACCCGAGGCCAGTGGCGCATTCTCGCCCTTGGCCCAGCGTCCTTCGCGCACGAAACGATCATTCTTCACCAGATCACGGGTCGACGCCAGAAGCAGCAGCAGCGCCATATTGGCCGTGTCTTCATTCAGCACGTCAGGCGTATTGGCTACCCTGATACCTTTGGTATTGGCATAGGCGACATCCAGCGAGTCCGTCCCCACGCCAAAGGATGAGATGATCTCCACCTGAGGCAGCAGGTCGATCATATCGGCCGTGATGCCGGTGAAAGTACTGGTCACAGCCGCGCGAAAACGCCCGGCATTTTCCTGCAGAAATTTCAGCGCATCCTTTTCTTCGTAAAGTTTCTCGATCGCATATCGCTTCTCAAGTTCCGCCAGCAGATAGGGCATGAGGGGGCCGAGCACGAGAACCGGTTGTTTTGTCATGGACAGGTATCCTTTGGAAAATTGATGCGGCAGAAAACGACCATAACCAAACATTCGGGCTTATGCCAAATGTCAGATATAAATTTACCTGTAAAATGAATCATCGTATATAATTTCTGAGATCAGATGACGGTAATTTAGGTCTTGTCTTCTCAACCTTGCTATTGTCAAAATAAAAATTGAAACCTCCGGACGGAACCTCATGACGAATCCTATTGAAATTGCCGACCTGAAAAGGCTCGCCCAGCGCCGCGTGCCCAAAATGTTCTTCGACTATGCGGATTCAGGTGCCTGGACAGAAAGCACCTATCGCGCCAACGAGGAGGATTTCCGCAAGATCCAGCTGCGCCAGCGTGTTGCCGTCGATATGACCGACCGAACGCTGGAAAGCACCATGGCGGGCCAAACGGTCTCCATGCCCGTCGCACTTGCACCGACCGGCCTGACGGGCATGCAACATGCGGACGGCGAAATGCTGGCGGCGCAGGCGGCGGAAGAATTTGGTGTCCCCTTCACCTTGTCGACCATGAGCATCTGCTCCATCGAGGACGTCGCCTCGGTGACGAAGAAGCCATTCTGGTTCCAGCTCTACGTGATGCGTGACCGGGATTTCATCTATAACCTCATCGATCGTGCCAAGGCTGCAAAATGTTCCGCACTGGTGCTGACGCTTGATCTTCAAATCCTTGGCCAGCGCCACAAGGATGTACGCAACGGGCTTTCCGCCCCGCCCAAATTCACAGCCAAGCATATCTGGCAGATGGCCACCCGCCCGCAATGGTGCCTCGGCATGCTCAAGACCGAGCGCCGGACGTTCCGCAATATCGTCGGGCACGCCAAAGGTGTGGGCGATCTCTCCTCGCTTGGCACGTGGACGGACGAACAGTTCGATCCGCGCCTGTCCTGGAACGATGTTGCCTGGATTAAGGAACGGTGGGGCGGCAAGCTTATCATCAAGGGTATTCTCGACGTTGAGGATGCGCGCATGGCCGTATCAACTGGTGCGGATGCGATCATCGTATCGAACCATGGCGGCCGCCAGCTGGATGGCGCACCCTCCTCGATTTCCGTCCTCGCCGATATCGTCGATGCAGTCGGTGACAAGATTGAAGTCCTGTTCGATGGCGGTATCCGTTCGGGGCAGGATGTATTGAAGGCGCTCGCCATCGGCGCCAAGGGCACCTTTATCGGTCGCGCATTCCTCTACGGGCTCGGCGCGGGTGGCAAACAGGGTGTCACTCAGGCACTGGAAATTATCCGCAAGGAACTGGATGTCACCATGGCGCTGTGCGGCGAGCGTGATGTCAAGAATCTGGACCGGAACAATCTCTACAAGAGCGGCCTCGAAACCAAGCCGCGCATGGCCGAGGTGAAAAAGAAGCGCGGCTGATGAATCAATGGCCGGTGAAAGCCGGCCAATCACTTCTCACTGAGATTCTTGATGATTGGTACGCCCAAGGGGAATCGAACCCCTGTTCCCGCCGTGAGAGGGCGGTGTCCTGACCGCTAGACGATGGGCGCGCAGTCGATTGGCCGGGTATAATCAAGCAAATCAAAAAGTGCAATGACCATTTATGCTGAATGGTCATTGCACGGGCACGGAAACCCTAGTTGGCAGCTTCAGAAATGCGCGCCACGACGCGCTTCGTCGCCACATCATAGACAAGGATCTGCCGCGTACCGTTTGCCAGCCGTGTTTCCAGCGACAGCATCGAGCCGGAAAGATTGTGCGACAGCACACGTGTGCCCGGGTCAAGCGTGATGGCTTCGCCCACCAGCGCATCGCCGATAGGCTGCCCCGGAGCCTCGGTGTGGGTGGCTGTCTGCTTGACGGCGCCGCTCACAGGCTGGTTAATCTTGTAGACAATGGCCGCAAGCACCGCCATAAGACCAATCACCATAATGCCGATGGAAACAGCCAGAAGCCGGATCATCTTGCGGCGCACCCGTTCCATTGCAGGATCGAGCGGCTGCTCTTCCGTTTCTGTATCAGCATTGATATTGGCCATGTATGGCATTCTCCGAGGTTTCGAAACCAAGCCTCTGTAACGAAGGGACGAGTTCTTTGAAAGAGCTAATTACCGATAACGAGGCAACGGGCAAGCGTCTTGACGCATGGCTATCGGCGCAACTCGCCCCGGATCTGTCCCGCAACCGCATCCAGGCGCTCATCAGCGACGGTCAGGTCAACGTCGACGGCAAGGTCGTGCGCGAGACAAAACACAAACTGCGCGAAGGTCTCAGCGTTACGGTGGAAATCCCCGAGCCTGAAGACGCAACACCGATGGGCGAAGACATCGCGCTCGATATTCTTTACGAAGATGCCGACCTGATCGTCATCAACAAGCCTGCGGGACTTGTGGTTCACCCCGGCAATGGCAATTGGACCGGCACACTTGTCAACGCGCTGATCTACCATTGCGGCGATACACTTTCCGGCGTTGGCGGCGTCAAACGCCCCGGCATTGTTCACCGCCTGGACAAGGAAACCAGCGGTGTCATGGTTGTGGCCAAGAACGACCTCGCCCACCGCCATCTCAGCGCTCAGTTTGCCGATCACGGCCGTACCGGCGATCTCGAACGCGCCTATCTCGCCCTCGTCTGGGGTACGCCCGACCGCAAGACCGGCACGATTGACGCGCCGCTCGGACGCTCGCATCGCGATCGTACCAAGCAGGCCGTTGTGCATGAACAGCGCGACGATGCCCGTCATGCAGTCACGCATTTCGACGTGCAGGAACGGTTCGGGGCAAAGGAAGATTCGACTGCTGTTGCTTCGTTCATCGAATGCCGCCTGGAAACCGGTCGAACCCATCAGATTCGCGTGCACATGGCCCATATCGGCCATCCGCTTGTGGGTGACGTGGAATATGGCAGTGCCTACAAGACCAAGGCAAACAAGCTGGCTGAACCGCTGCAAAGCGTGGTCAAAGGCTTTTCGAGACAGGCGCTGCATGCACAGGTGTTGGCCTTCGAACACCCGTCCACCGGCGAGATCATGCGCTTCGAAGCAGATGTGCCTGAGGATATGGCGGAACTCCTGACAGCATTTCGAACGACACCCCTTTAGGATCACACTCGCAGAAAAAATCAAAAACACTTGCGGAACTTTGTTTCATACCGTACGTTATAGAACGCAGACGGAAATCCTGACTCTATTGTTCACATTTATGTGACAAATTGTTTCGGTTCTTAATGCATCGTGTTTTTGACAAAATGCTACCTATATATGGATAGCACTATTCCGGTCGTGCCGCGCCATGCGGGCGGCCGGTTGCTGCGAACCCGCCGATAATGGGGGTTCATTTCACAACGAGGAGGGGTGCTCAGTGGCCCAAAATCTTCCAAGTATTGTTGCAGGTGACGGGGGACTGACCCGTTATCTCGAAGAGATTCGCCGTTTTCCCATGCTTGAACCGCAGGAAGAGTACATGCTCGCCAAGCGGTATCTGGAGCATGCGGATCCGAAAGCGGCTCATAGACTTGTGACCAGCCATCTGCGGCTCGTTGCCAAGATTGCCATGGGCTATCGCGGCTACGGTTTGCCGATTGGTGAAGTCATTTCCGAAGGCAATGTCGGCCTGATGCAGGCGGTCAAACGCTTTGAGCCGGAACGCGGCTTTCGTTTGGCGACCTATGCCATGTGGTGGATCAAGGCCTCGATTCAGGAATATGTCCTGCGGTCGTGGAGTCTGGTCAAGATGGGCACGACAGCCAACCAGAAGCGCCTGTTCTTCAACCTGCGCAAGGTGAAGAGCAAGATTCAGGCGCTGGATGACGGTGATCTTAACCCTGAACAGGTCAAGGAAATCGCAACCCGTCTCAGTGTGTCCGAAGACGAAGTCGTATCGATGAACCGCCGGCTATCCGGCGATGCATCGCTGAATGCCCCGATCCGCTCTTCCGATGGTGAAGCCGGTGGCGATTGGCAGGACTGGCTGGTCGATGACCACGACAGCGCTGAAGAAATGCTGATCGAACAGGACGAACTTGAGAACCGGCGCGAAATGCTTTCGGGTGCGATGTCGTCGCTCAATGATCGCGAACGCCGCATTTTCCAGGCTCGCCGTCTGGCCGACGACCCGATAACCCTTGAGGATCTGTCGACCGAATTCGGCATCAGCCGTGAACGTGTACGTCAGATCGAGGTGCGCGCTTTCGAAAAGGTGCAGGACGCGGTGAAAGCTGCGGCTATCAAGCAGCAGAAGGCACTCGTCTCGACGGGTTCCGACGCACGCTGATCCTTGCGCCATAACAAAGACAAGAGGCTCCGGATTTCCGGAGCCTTTTTCGTTTCAGGACAATCGGCCGCCCCACTGCGTCATCCCGGTTGCTTGGCGTCGTAACAGACAAAGGCCAGTTTGTTGCCATCGGGATCGCGAACATAGGCACCGTAGAAGCCTTCGCCATACTGGGGTCGCCATCCGGGAGCACCTTCATCGCTTCCGCCATTTTTCATCGCCAGTTCATACAGGCGGTCAATAATGCCGGCATCGTCAAACCGGAAGGCCGTCATCACACCGTTGCCAATTGTTGCGGCGCCGCCATCAAAGGGATAGCCGACGAAGAACCGGGGGCAATTTTCATCGGCGCGCCTGCCCCACGACGTTGACTGTTCATCACGCCAGCATTGATCAAGACCCATCCCGGCCATAAGCGGATCGTAAAACCGGAGGGCTCTGGGCAGATTATTCGTTCCGATCATTGTGTAACCGATCATCGTATCCCCTGTGAATATAGTGTTCCGGCGTAGATAATATTGACAAAGATTTCGGGTAAAATCAGCCTGAAGGCAACCAAGTCACCACAGGTAGTTTCCATGTTTACCCTTGCCCCCGCGACCGTAGAGGACTTTGACCGACTTCTGCAATTGCGCCTCCGGTGCATGCGCGAAAGTCTGGAGCGGATTGGCCGTTTTGATGAATGGCGGGCCTATGATCGCTTCCGCAATTCCTACCGGCCCCATTATACGCGCCTCATCATGGCGCCGCAGGGTTCACTGGCAGGCTGCGTAGCGATGGGACCGGTGGACGCTCATCTGCTGCTTGAACATTTCTACATTGCTCCCGAGCAACAGGGCAAAGGGCTGGGCAGCGCAGTCCTGCACCAATTGCTTGGCGAAGCCGACACCGCCCGGCTGCCGATTCGTTTGAGCGTGCTCCAGCAAAGCGATGCCGGACGCTTTTATGCGCGGCATGGTTTTGTGCAGACCGCCGAAGACGAATGGGACGTCTATTACGAGCGACTGCCGGGTGCGTTGCATGTCCTGCACGAACAGGAAGGCATTGCATGAAAATCAGAGCGGCCATCCCCGACGACAAAGTTCAGATATGCAATGTGCTGTGTCGTTCGATTGAAGAACTCTGTATTGCCGATCATGCCGGAAACCGTGCCGTGCTTGATCCGTGGCTTGCCAACAAGACACCCGAAAACGTGCTGAAATGGATGAACAACCCCAATGGGCAGTTGCTCGTGGCCGTCGACGGAGACACAATACTTGGCGTGGGCTTTGGGAGCGCATCCGGTGAAATCATGCTGAACTACGTTTCACCCGGTGCCCGTTTTCGCGGTGTCAGCAAGGCGCTGCTGCAATCGCTTGAGAACTATGCAGTTCAACAGGGAGCTCGTCAGAGCACATTGACGAGCACGCGCACGGCACACCGGTTTTATGAAACCTGCGGTTACAGGAACAATGGTGCGGCGACAATGCGGGGAGAATTGTCGGGACAGCCGATGAGCAAACAACTGCCATGAAAAAGGCTCCGTTACCGGAGCCTTTTGTCTGTTCGACCGGATGATCGGCTATCAGCCGCCAGCCTTCGCCGCCCATGCTTTCAGGACATCGTCGAATGTTTTCTCGCCTGGCAGGCCCTTTTCAAGGGTCAGAAGCGCACGACGGCCGGTCTTGTAGGCTATGGGAATATCGATCCATGACTGACGGCGCAGCAGCGACATATTCGTGTCGACCGCAGTCTTGGCATCATTCATCGCAATGATGAAGAAATTGTCGGCGATCTTGGCCGGAATGCCGACAAGCGGACTACCCGGAGCCTGTTCGGTGTCCTTCAGCGTCATGCGCGACACGGTGTCAATCGACCCGCCGGGGAAACCATCCGGCACCGTGAAGATCATTTCAACGAGATGGCTTGCCGGCAGGGTCTTGTCACCGTTGCGACGGATGACCATGCGTAACTTGATACCGCGATCAGGAATTGTCACCTCGGCGCGAATTGCCGGTTCCGGCGGCAGATCATTGCCCGGTGATTCCTGTACGACGGACCAGACAACGCCGCCCGCATCAGCCGTACCGGCATCCTGACCGGAGCGCTCCTCATAGAAGAACGCCTTCTGGCCGATCGGCAATGCAGCCGGCGGCTGGGTCTGGCCAGCCGGCGCTGCAGGTTGCTGTCCCTGTGCCGCTGGCGGCTGGGCTGGCTGCTGGTCCGGTGTCGATGCAGCAACCGATGTGCCTTCACCCAGTGATGGTGTATCGTTGGCAGGGCCTGGATTGATTTCCTGACCGTCCGGCAACAGACGCTGAGTCAGCTTCGGTTCGGACTTGGGGTCTGATGCGGCAGGGGTAGCCGGTGCCGGCTGTGCAGCTGGCGCTGGCTGCTCTGTCTTTGCGGGCGGCGTCGCGGGCTGATTGCTGGCTGTCTCGGCCGGTTTCGCAGGCGCTTTGTCGCCACTGCTGGTAAGGCTTGCCAGATAGGTCTTTACCGACCCGGCCCGTGCCGCAATCTGATCCTTGTAGGTCCAGCCTGCATAGGCACCGCCCGCTATAATGACAAGCAAGCCAGCCAAACCGAGCAAAGGCACAAGTGACCGCTTCTGCTTTGGCTGCTTCAACGGGCCACGCGTGTAAACGCCGTAATCGTTCGGACGGCGGTCATCCGGTGTCAGTTCCGGCTCGTCGTCGAACTCCTCTTCCGGCCCGAGACCCGATTTCAGAGCACCGGACGAAAACGATCCGGCAAGCGGACGTTCATCGCGAAAGCTCTCTTCCTTGGGTTCGATGGGCTTGGCACCCGTCGAATTATGAGTAGTCAGGAAATCTTCAAGCGCGTCAGACTGTGCAATCGGCTTTGTAAACGACGGCGCAGGAACCACCGGCGGTGTAACGGTTGCCACCGGCTTTGGTGCTTCCGGAGCCGGTTCAGGCTTCGCAACCACCGGTGCTGCAACCACAGGTGGCGCCGGAACAGGGACAGGTGGCGCAACGGGAATCGGCTCTTCTACGGGCTTCGGATCTTCCACAGCATGTGCAAAATCAGATTCAACCTCGACGATCGCATCTTCCAATGACTGCTTCTGGCGAACGGCCACGGCTTCCGGCGCATTCAGCGTCGCAAGCTTCTGCTCAATCGTTGCGCGAGCTTTTGCATACACACGTTGGCGGAGCTCCGGCGTTGGATCCGCGAGCCCGTCAATTGTCTTTCTCAATACTGCAACGAAATCTGCCATTCACCCAAACCTATGGTTTTGTTGTGAGATTAACCTCGAAACCTGTTTGCGACTCTAATCATGAAACGGGTCAGTAACAAGTATTGTATCGTCACGTTCCGGGCTGGTCGAAAGCAACGCGATCGGCGCACCGATCAGTTCTTCCAGATAACGGGCATATTTTACCGCCTGTGCAGGCAGTTCGCTCCAGCTGCGCGCGCCGGCTGTTGTCTCTTTCCAGCCTTCAAGCGTCTCGTAGATCGGCTTGACGCGGGCCTGCGCGCCTTGGCTCGCTGGCAGGTAATCGATGATCTCACCATCCAGTTCGTAGCTGGTGCAGACCTTGATCTCATCCAAGCCGTCGAGAACATCAAGCTTGGTCAGCGCAATGCCGCTGATGCCATTGTTGGCAACGGCCTGACGCACGAGAACCGCGTCAAACCAGCCGCAACGCCGCTTGCGCCCGGTGACGACACCGAATTCATGGCCGCGCTGCCCGAGAAATTCGCCAACTTCATTCTGCTGTTCGGTCGGGAACGGGCCTTCGCCCACGCGGGTCGTATAGGCCTTGGTGATGCCGAGAACATAATGCAGCGAGCCAGGTCCGATACCCGATCCTGCCGATGCCTGACCTGCGACGGTGTTGGAGGATGTGACGAACGGATAGGTGCCGTGGTCGATATCGAGCAATGTGCCCTGCGCGCCTTCAAACAGGATGCGCTCGCCTGCGCGCTTCTTCTGGTCAAGAACATACCAGACGCGGTCCATGAAAGGGGTAATGTGCGGAGCCGCCTCAAGCAGCTCGTTCAGCAGCTTCCCAGCATCAACTTCTTCGATGCCGAGGCCGCGGCGCAGCGGATTGTGATGGGCAAGCAATCGCTCGATCTTTGCCGGAAGCGTATCGGGCTCAGCAAGATCAAGCACGTGGATGGCGCGGCGGCCGACCTTGTCCTCGTATGCAGGGCCGATACCACGACCCGTCGTGCCGATTTTGGTACCGGAATTGGAGGCTTCGCGGCGGCGATCAAGTTCACCGTGGATCGAGAGGATGAGCGTTGTATTTTCGGCGATCTTCAGTGTTTCAGGCGTGATGACAACACCCTGCGCTTCGAGCTTTTTCTTTTCGGCAATGAACGCATGCGGATCGAAAACAACACCGTTTCCGATGATCGAGAGCTTGCCCTTGCGAACCACACCTGATGGCAAGAGGGACAACTTGTAGGTGACACCATCAACAACCAGTGTATGGCCGGCATTGTGCCCGCCCTGAAAGCGCACAATGATATCGGCCCGTTCGGAAAGCCAATCGACAATCTTGCCCTTGCCCTCGTCACCCCACTGGGAACCGATCACCACAACATTTGCCATTCAAAACTCCTCGAGTCATAACCTCGTCATGCATTTTTTGCTAAATGCGGTGCTTCTATACAGGCTGGTTCATAAAAGCGCGACAATTCTTTCGGCTGAAGCGTGGCGAATTTGCCATTATTAAACGAATAAACCTATTGTTCTGGCGGGGAAGCCACAGTTCAACAGCCAGTATAAGCAGCAGCCCACCATGAATCGCACCGCATATATTTTTCTGCTCGTGACAGCACTTCTATGGGGTGGCAATGCCGTGGCGGGCAAACTTGCAGTGGGACATATATCGCCAATGCTTTTGACCCTGCTTCGCTGGCTCGTAGCGTTTCTTCTTATCGCGGTGATAAGCGGTAATCAGATCAGGCGTGACTGGAAGAGCCTGCGGCCGCATCTTCCTCTCCTTGCTGCCTTGGGCGCGTTTGGTTTCACCTTCTTCAACATGGCCCTCTACAGCGCGCTGAATTACACGTCCGCGATCAACGTCACCATCGAACAGGCAGGCATGCCCATGGTGATCTTCGTTGCCAATCTCGTGCTGTTCGGCATGGCAGTACGTCCCGGCCAGATATTCGGCTTTAGCCTGTCACTTGTCGGCGTGGCTTTAACCGCAGGCCATGGCAGCTTTCTCAAACTGGCAGAACTTCAGGTCAACGAGGGCGACGCGCTGATGCTTCTCGCCGTCCTGCTTTACAGCGGATACACGGTGGCCCTGCGTTTTCGTCCGGCGATTCACTGGCAAAGCCTTATGACAGTCATGACATTCTTTGCTTTCCTGACGGCCATACCGTTCACTCTATGGGAATGGCAAGACGGAGCAATGATCGCGCCAGATTTCACCGGCATCATGATTGTGCTTTATACGGCTATACTGCCTTCACTCGCCGCGCAGGTTCTGTTTATCAAAGGTGTCGAATACATCGGCGCCAACCGTGCGGGATTGTTTATCAATGCGGTTCCGATCTTCGGCACGTTGCTGGCCGTGATCCTGCTTGGCGAGGCATTTCATCTTTACCACGCCATCGCATTGGTACTTGTTCTCGGCGGTATCGGCATCGCTGAAGTCAGCGGGCGAAAGCACGCTGCTGTTTGATTACGCAAGCTTGCGCAGCATGAAACAGGCATCGTCCGAGTAGGATTTGAGCTTTGCATCGAGTTCGGGCCGGTGCACAACCTCGAAACCCTGTTTCTGCCAGAAGCCGACAGAGTTGTTGACCGACACCAATGACATGACTTCCAGCCCTTCGGATCGCGCCTGATCGGCAAGGATCGAAACAATGCGCGCCGCCGCACCGCTGCCACGCGATGCCGGCAACAGCGCGATGTCATGCAGATAATAGGTTGTCGGATGATCGGGTATGTGTTCGAGCAGGCTGTTCAGCGCTGGCGTGGTGAAAAGCTGCCATGGATGCGTGATCGCATAGCCAAAGAGTTTACCGCCCTCGCCTTCCAGGACAAAGCAGCCTTTGCCATAGAGGCGCATGCGTTCCAGATAGATCGCATCATCCTCGTAGAAATCCGTATGGATGATGGCCGCCATAGCGATAATGGAAGCGAGATCTCCCGCTTCCATCAAACGCCAGTTCAGTGTGTGTGTTTGGGATGTCGACATGCGACATCCGTACAATCAGCCGATGTCAAATTCCAGCGGTTTAGCCGAAACAATTGCCTTGTTGACACGCAGTTCTTCCAGAACATGGTCCGGAATCCGCTCATCGAGATAGAGCATCGCGATGGCATTGCCGCCCGGATTGTCACGGCCCAGCGAGAAGTTGGCGATATTCACGCCATTCTGGCCGCAGATCGTACCGAGCATGCCGATCATGCCGGGCGTGTCATTATTGGTCGTGTAGAGCATATGCTGACCAACCTCGGCATCGAGATTGATGCCTTTGATCTGGATGAAGCGCGGCTTGCCGTCCGAGAAGCACGTGCCCGCAATGGACCGGGTCAGCGAAGCGGATTTGACCGTCAGCTTGATATAGCCGTCGAACACACCCGATTTGTCACGGCGCACCTCGGAGAGGACGATGCCGCGCTCCTTCACCATAACAGGCGCCGAAACCATGTTCACGTCCGCTACCTGCGGACGGATCAGGCCGGCCAAAGCCGCGCTGACGAGCGCCCTTGTATTCATCCCCGCGGTGGAGCCGTCAAACAGCACTTCCACTTCCTCGATCGGCTCGTCGGTGACCTGACCGACAAAGGCGCCCAGCACTTCTGCCAGCTTGACGAAGGGCTTGAGGCGCGGTGCTTCCTCCGCTGTGATCGACGGCATATTGATCGCATTGGAGACCGCTCCCTTGATCAGGTAGTCGGCCATCTGCTCGGCAACCTGCAGCGCGACGTTTTCCTGCGCTTCGCTTGTCGACGCACCAAGATGCGGCGTGCAGACGACATTCGGCAGGCCGAACAGCTCGTTCTCGGTTGCAGGCTCGACTTCGAAGACATCGATACCGGCACCGGCAACCTTGCCGGACTTGAGACCTGCAACCAGATCTTTCTCCACAATCAGACCGCCGCGGGCGCAATTGATGATACGCACGCCGTCCTTCATCTTGGCGATGGTTTCCGCGTTGATGATACCGCGTGTCTTGTCGGTCATCGGCGTATGCAGACTGATGAAATCGGCCCGCGCCAGCAACTCGTCAAGCTCGACCTTTTCAACACCGAGCTCCTCGGCCCGGCCTTCCGACAGGAACGGATCGAACGCGATCACATGCATCTTGAGGCCGACACCGCGCGTGGCAACGATCGAGCCGATATTACCGCAGCCGATGACACCCAGCGTCTTGCCGGTGATTTCGACACCCATGAAGCGGTTCTTTTCCCACTTGCCTGCGCGGGTGGAGGCATCGGCTTCCGGCAGTTCGCGTGCAACCGCAAACATCAGTGCGACCGCATGTTCGGCCGTCGTGATGGAATTACCGAAAGGCGTGTTCATGACGATGATACCGCGGCGGGATGCTGCGGGAATATCAACATTATCGACGCCGATACCGGCGCGGCCGATGACCTTCAGATTGGTCGCAGCGGCGATCAGCTTTTCCGTGACCTTGGTGGCCGAGCGGATAGCGAGACCATCATACTGACCGATCACTTCGGCCAGCTTTTCCTTGTCCTTGCCGAGATCAGGCAAATAATCGACTTCAACGCCACGATCCTTGAAGATCTGAACGGCTGTCGGGGAAAGTTTATCAGATACGAGTACGCGCGGTGCCATCATGGCCTCCATCGTTGAATCAGTAAAAATTTGAGTGGGGGTGACCGCACCGGATGCGGTCACATCAAGCCAAAGAATCAGGCAGCCTGTTTCAGCGCGGCCTTTTGCGACTGGAATGCCCAATCAAGCCAGAGCGTCAGCGCTTCGAGATCAGAGGTTTCGACCGTTGCACCTGCCCAGATGCGAAGCCCCGATGGAGCATCGCGATAAGCGCCGATGTCATAGGCAACGCCTTCCTTCTCCAGAACCGCAACAAGGTTCTTGGCGAAATTGGCCTGTGCTTCCTTGTCGAGGGCCGTAATCTCGGGATCGACAATCGTCAGGCACACGGAGGTATTGGACCGGGTTGCCGGAACCTTTGCCAGATTGGCGATCCATGGCGTGCGCTCGACGAAGGCATCGAGTGCAGCAAAATTCCTGTCGGCACGGCCAACCAGCCCGTCAAGACCGCCAAGCGACTGCGCCCAGTTCAATGCATCGAGATAGTCTTCGACGCAGAGCATCGACGGCGTGTTGATCGTCTCGCCGGAGAAAATGCCTTCGATAAGCTTGCCGCCGGATGTCAGGCGGAAAATCTTCGGCAGCGGCCACGCAGGCTTGTAGGTTTCAAGCCGTTCGACAGCACGTGGGCTGAGGATCAACATGCCGTGTGCGCCCTCGCCGCCGAGCACTTTCTGCCAGGAGAAGGTGACCACATCGAGCTTGTCAAAATCGAGACGCTGCGCAAAAGCTGCCGATGTGGCATCGCAGATGGTCAAACCCTTACGGTCTGCCGGAATGAAATCACCATTGGGCACACGCACGCCCGAGGTGGTGCCGTTCCAGGTGAAGACGACATCGCGGTCGAAATCCACTTTCGAAAGATCGGGAAGTTCACCGTAACCGGCTTCGATGACGCGGGCATCATCCAGCTTCAGCTGTTTGACCACATCCGTGATCCAGCCGGCACCAAAGCTTTCCCAGGCAACCATGTCGACGCCGCGTTCGCCGAGCAGTGACCACAGGGCCATCTCGACGGCGCCCGTATCGGACGCCGGAACAATGCCGATGCGGTAGTCGGCGGGAACTTGCAGGATTTCGCGGGTAAGATCGATCGCCTGTTTCAGCTTTGTCTTGCCGACCTTCGCGCGATGCGAGCGGCCAAGCGGGGCGTCGGAAAGCGCTTGAAGCGACCATCCGGGACGTTTTGCACAGGGACCTGATGAAAAATTAGGGTTAGCCGGGCGCTGCGCCGGCTTTAAAAGCGTCGTCATGTTTTCTCCTATCCTCACAGATAGCACGCCTCTCGTTGGGGAGAGGTGGCCCATTCCGGGAACTAGGAGAAATGTCGTTCACAGTCAAGAAATATGTTTGAGTGCGACATTAAATTTACCGCCTGCTGCCAGCCGAGGCTCAAACTAAAACGGCAGGAGTGATGCTCCTGCCGTTGGAAAAACCAAGTCGTTTCAATTAGAAAGCGTAACGCACGCCAACCTTGAAATCATGCGATGTAATGTCCTTGAATTTGAACGGCTGATTGCGTGTCGAGCCATTCAGATTGTAGGCAGCGCCTGTTTCAGCGTCACCGAGATCAACATAACTGTAACCGAGATCGATGGTCATGCGGTCGGTAGCCTTGATGCCGACGCCGGCATGCAGTGCCCAGGCAAGATTCCATTTTGATGCCGAACCGGCATAACCGCCGCCATTGTTGAGCACATTGTCGTCGGTGAAGTTGGAGATCGTGTTGCGCGATGCGCCGATACCGGCACCGACATAGGGTGTTATGCCACTGAAAGTGCCAAGATCAGCATAGGCATTGGCCAGGAACAGCCATTCGGATTTCTTGGCGTGATATTCATTCGTTCCATACTGACCGAGTGATGGATTCGAGTAGAAATCAAGGGCGCTGAACTCGGTCTTGCCGCGATACTGGCCTGTCACATCAGCGCGGAGCCAATCATTGAACTGGTAACCAATACCGATCTGACCCGTAATGCCGGAGTCGAAATCACCTTTATCCAGGAAGCCATGCTGCTCCGCATTGGCAAAATCGAAATAATCGAGTTTGCCAAGGCGCTGATTGCTCATGCCGATATCGCCGCGCAGGTACCATCCGCCGAACTGCTGGACTTCCACGACAGGTGCTTCCACAAGATCCGCGGCTTGGGCCGGGATTGCCCCCAGGCACAGTAGAGCTGCACCCATCGCAGCATATTTATTGAAAATGCCCATTTTCATATCCCTCATCAGGCCCAAAATCGAAACGCAGCGACTGCTACTAAGGTTCTAGAGGGCAATATGAGGGGAAAAAGTTAAATCCCGCTTAACCGTGTTTGTTCACCATACTCATTAAGGTTAACGGAAACCAAACGGGCTGCCATCGTTGCATAAATGCAAATGGACCCCACCGGGGCCCATTGATTTTCACAGATATTGCTGACAATCAGGCGGCTGATTTGACCGACGAAATCACCGAAATGATGTCATTCACAACCGTGTCGACCAATTGGCTGTCGTCACCTTCAGCCATAACCCGGATCAGAGGCTCCGTGCCGGATGGGCGGATAACCAGACGTCCCGATTTGCCAAGCCGGTCGCGGGCATCATCAATCGCCGACTTCACCTTCTTGTCCTCAAGCGGCTTGCCGCCTGTCGTACGGATATTCTTGAGGACCTGGGGCACCGGCTCAAACTTGCGGCAAACCTCGCTGACGGGTTTCCCCTCCTCCTGAACCACGGCCAGAATCTGCAGGGCCGAAACGAGACCGTCGCCGGTCGTCGAGAAATCCGAAATGACAATATGCCCCGACTGCTCGCCGCCAATATTGAAGCCGTGATTGCGCATATGTTCAACCACATAGCGATCACCGACGTTGGTGCGTGCCAGTGTCAGGCCACGATCGCCGAGAAAACGTTCAAAGCCGAGATTGGACATCACGGTGGCGACAACACCGCCGCCGACAAGCCGGTCTGATTCCTGCCACGACTGTGCAATCACCGCCATGAGCTGATCGCCATCGATGATCGACCCTTTTTCGTCAACGATGAGAACACGATCCGCGTCACCATCGAGGGCAATACCGATATCTGCTCTGACTTCATGCACCTTCTTGATCAGGCTCAAAGGATGGGTCGATCCACAATCTTCATTGATATTGGTGCCGTTCGGTTTGTCATTGATGGTCACGACATCGGCGCCAAGCTCCCAAAGGGCAGCGGGCGCGACCTTGTAGGCGGCACCATTGGCGCAATCCACGACGATCCTCAAGCCGGAGAGCGATATGTTTTTCGGCATCGTCCGCTTGGCAAACTCGATATAGCGATAAATATCACCATCGACACGCTTGGCCCGGCCCAGCGCTTCAAAACTGGACAACCGGCCAGACAGATCCTCGTCCATGAGACGTTCGATCTCAAGTTCGATCTCATCGGACAGCTTGAAGCCATCCGGGCCGAAAAGCTTGATACCATTATCGTGGTATGGGTTGTGCGAGGCTGAAATCATCACGCCGATATCGGCACGCAGCGACCGGCAAAGCATCGCCACGGCGGGTGTGGGAATGGGACCGAGCAGGAACACGTCCATGCCGGTAGAGGTGAAACCCGCGACCAGTGCATTCTCGATCATATAGCCGGAAAGCCGGGTATCCTTGCCAATCACAACCCGGTTGCGATGGTGGCCGCGTTTGAAGGCGAGACCGACGGCCATGCCGACTTTCATCGCGATATCCGGCGTCATGGGGTAGGCATTCGCCTGTCCACGAATACCATCGGTGCCAAAATATTTCCGAGCCATATTGTCTATCCAAACTGTACCGGCCGTCACTCATCTGGCAGCGCCAGAGCTCAGCCCTATTTTGCTTGTGCTTGATCTTCACGCTTATTGCAGAAGACCTTCCTCTTCGCATCTCACAAATTATGTGTCGATTATACTATCATTCCATCCGTGAACAATTGGTGCAAAAACGGCCGGTGAATACCGGCCGTTGCTTGGTCTGCAGTGCCTCGATTACGATTGAGGCTGTGGTTCAAGACCCTTGTCAGGTTCGTCACCCTTGCGTGGCTTCTTCGCTGAACCGGCTTTCGGAACGGCTGAACCACGCGACGGAGGCGTATCGTCACCAAGGTCGCGGGCCGGCTTTTTACCGACCATAAGGGCCTTGATTTCTTCACCCGTCAGCGTCTCGTATTCAAGCAGGCCTTCGGCAATCGCGATCCATTCCTTCTTCTTCTTCGTCAGAATGGTGCGGGCAGCCGTATAGGCATCGTCGATCAGCTTGCGCACTTCCGCATCGATCAGCTGCGCTGTTTCTTCAGACACATTCTGCGTGCGGGCTACGGAGTGACCCAGGAACACTTCTTCCTGATTCTCGCCATACGCGACCTGACCGAGCTTGTCGGAGAAGCCCCAGCGGGTCACCATGGCACGGGCAAGCTTGGTGGCCTGCTCGATATCCGATGACGCACCCGATGTGATGTTTTCCTTGCCGAATTTCAGTTCTTCGGCAATACGGCCACCCATCATGATTGCCAGACGGGAAATCATCCACTTGTAGCTCATTGAATAGCGATCAGCTTCGGGTAGCTGCATGACCATACCGAGCGCACGGCCACGCGGAATGATCGTTGCCTTGTGCAGGGGATCGGCTACCGCGACGTTGAGGGCGACGATGGCGTGTCCGGCTTCATGATAGGCAGTCAGTTCTTTTTCTGCCTGAGTCATGGCTGTCGAGCGACGCTCGGCACCCATCATGATCTTGTCCTTGGCATCTTCGAATTCGAGCATAGTGACGAGGCGCTTGTTGCGGCGCGCTGCCATCAGGGCGGCTTCGTTGACAAGGTTCATCAGGTCAGCACCGGAAAAGCCGGGGGTCCCGCGGGCCAGAATCTTCAGATCGACATTGGGTGCCAGCGGTACATTGCGGGCATGAACCTTCAGGATCTTCTCACGACCGGACACATCCGGATTAGGCACGACAACCTGACGGTCGAAACGGCCTGGACGCAGCAATGCCGGATCCAGAACATCAGGACGGTTGGTCGCGGCAATCAGGATGACGCCTTCATTGGCCTCGAAACCATCCATCTCGACCAGCAGCTGGTTCAGCGTCTGCTCGCGTTCATCGTTGCCGCCGCCAAGACCGGCGCCACGATGACGGCCAACCGCATCGATTTCGTCGATGAAGATGATGCAGGGTGCATTCTTCTTCGCCTGTTCGAACATGTCACGAACACGCGACGCACCGACGCCGACGAACATTTCAACGAAGTCAGAACCGGAAATCGTGAAGAATGGCACATTGGCTTCGCCAGCGATGGCGCGCGCCAGAAGCGTCTTACCCGTACCGGGCGGGCCAACGAGCAGTACGCCGCGCGGAATACGTCCGCCTAGCCGCTGGAATTTTTGTGCATCGCGCAGAAACTCGACGATTTCTTCCAGGTCTTCCTTGGCTTCATCGACGCCCGCAACATCCTGGAACGTCACGCGCCCGTGCGCCTCGGTCAAAAGTTTGGCTTTCGATTTGCCAAAGCCCATGGCACCACGGGAACCGCCCTGCATCTGGCGCATGAAGAAAATCCACACGCCGACGATGAGGATCATCGGCAGCCAGTTGATCAGCATGCCCACAATGGAGGTCGAGCCATCTGTTTCGGGCCGGGCCGCGATCTGCACATTCTTGCTCTCAAGACGGCCAACCAGGCCGGTGTCGCCGGGCGAATAGGTCTGGAATGTCGTATTATTGTCGGCATAGGTACCGGTAATACGATTGCCGGCAATCGTCACGTTTTTCACGCGGCCGTTATTCACGTCTGTTATGAACGTCGAATAGGGCACATCACTGGATGCCGAACGCTGGGAAGGGCTTTGAAAAAGATTGAACAACGCAATCAGAAGCAAAGCGATAATCGCCCACAGTGCGAAGTTCCGGTAGTTAGGATTCATTATCGGGTCCCATCAATCACAACCGCAAGGACGCGGAATTTACACGTAACATAGGTTCGAAGCATGGCCTTGCCAAGGCTGGCAATCAAACTGAGATCATTTCTTATCAATCTGGTTTACAGAAAATCGCTTGTAATCCCGCAAACCGAATAATTTTGCCACGCTGGCGGCAAGTATTTCATCATAACCTGAAAGGATATGATCGAACAGGGCAACGTATCGGGTCACTTCAAAACCCTCAGGCACTTTCCCGTGATCCGGCCCAAGATTCGGCCCAAGTTCCGTCAATGCTGGGACGGCCACGATCTTGTCGTCGCAGATCAGCATGGGGCTGGACTTGACCGACGCCCGGTGGATATTTTCGGTTCCACCCTGTTTTAAGAAGGCCAATCCCTCCTCGCCGCTTGCCACAATCCGCACCGGTTTATTCGAATCATTCGATATCCGGTAGCGACCATCCCAGATGAGCGTACTGTCGGGCGCGACGACGACATCGGGGATCGACCGCATCTCCCGGTAGATTGTCGCGCCATTCTTTCCCCGCTGAATGATGCAGCGGCCAAGACTCATGCGACCGGAAATATCTGCCCCGCAAAGATGCCGCACAACCTTGGCACACTCATCTGCCGGTGGCAGAAATGATTGCCCGCCCAGCACCGCCACGAGAACCCCGGCGATGAGACCTTGTGCGTCATGCGGGCAATTTCGAAAGCCAACCGCATCCACGTCCGCCCGAATGCCATTGCATATGGTGACGCCGCTTTGCAGAAACGTGGCCGCCTCGCCATTAAGGGCGCGGCGCTTCCGGCCTTTTTCCGCGATAAGCAATTGAATGTCGTCACGGTCCTGTGTTTGCAAGGCATCTCTGATCCGCACCCGCTCGTATTTCGGATTTGTGTTGGAGGGGTCGTCCCGCCACTCGATACGCCTGCCCCGAAGATACTGGCGCAGCCGCTCGCGCCTTAAACCAAGCAGCGGCCTGACGAGCCATGTTTCGCGTTCCAGAAGAGTTACCGGCGCCATGCCGGCCAGCCCTCTTTCGCCGCCGCGCACCGAGCGCATCATGAAGGTCTCGTTCTGATCATCGAGCGTGTGACCGGTCAAAACCATGTCGGTTCCCGCCTCTCTGGCCGCCTTGCACAAAAGCGCATAGCGTACATTCCGCGCCTTGGCAGAGATACCGGATGCGGGCTTCGGCCCAGTCCATCGTAAAACCCGATGTGTCAGGCCAGCCGCCCTGCACAGATCGGCCACATACAATGCTTCGTCAGCCGATTCCGGCCGCAACTCGTGATCAATTGTCACGGCGACGATATGGGGGAAGGACGCTCTCGCTCTGCGCAGATCATCGAGAAGGAAAAGCAGGGCGAGGGAATCGCTTCCGCCGGAAACGGCGGCGACAACCGTCGTCAGCCCGTCAAAATCGATCGCACCGAAAATCTCTTCCGGATCAAAGCGACTATCAGCATTTGTTGGCGGCACGTTCATTCTTCACGCGCTCTTTGAGCGCGGCTGAGAGACTGGGATAACGCGTGCTCACGGTGGCGAACGTCGCGCATGCAACATCATGATCCTGCATCTTCGCCAATGTCATGCCAAGTTTGAGAAGATTTTCGGGGCTCTTCTTGGAATCGGGAAATTGCTTGTGGTTATCGATGAAGACAGAGGCCGCCTCCTGATACCGCTCCTGCCCATAAAGTGATTCACCGAGCCAGTAGCGGGCATCAGGGCTGGAGGGGTCCTTCGGAAACCGGTCTATATGGCTGCGGAAAGCTGCCTCGGCGTTGCGGTAGTCTCCCGAAAGAAACAATTGATAGGCCTGCCTGTACAGCGCATTCGGATCGTCCGTCTGTGGCAGCGAAGCAAGGTTTGGGTTGGGAGCCGCCGGAGCTGGACTTTCGTTCTTTGTCCCACCGATTACGTTGCCATTGGCGTCAAACTCGATCTGCCCAAGCTCGCGCGGCGGTTCGCCTGGCTGCGCGGTCGTGGGAGCATTGGCCTGGGGATCAATAGCAGCGGAATCGGTGCTGTCGGACGGGGATGTCTGCGACGGCGCCGAGGGATAAGCGGAGGCATCTGGTGATGCCTCCCCCGTTGTCCGCGACGGCGCGGCATCGGCAACTGTACGGTCGCCCTTGCCACCGGCATCCGTTTTCTTGCCGCCGCCACCCTTCTTTTCCAGCTCCTGAAAACGGAACTCGTTATCTTCCTGCACCTTGCGCATCTGCTCCTGCATTTGCAGCAACTGGAAATTCAGGTCTTCGATCTTGCCCGTCAGTTGCCTGATCTGCTCTTCAAGCTGGCTGACACGCGGATCGCCTGCCTGTGCCATCTGGACCGGCGCATCCGCCGCTCCAATATTCGCCTTCGGCGCAGACGGGAAAAAGTTACCGTCAAAGTTCGAGGCATGGGCTGCGCCGGTCGCCAGAAAAGGCAAGACCGCCAGAGCCACAACCATTCTTTTCAGTCGTTTGTTCATTCCTTTACCGCCCCTGATATGGGAATTTAAACACCGCAATGATTTACGGCGAACCTATCTAACACGAGCAACGCGACTTCGGCCAAATTTTGTTGTGATCGCGGGTGAGACAAAAAAAGCGGCCCGAAGGCCGCTTTTCCAAAGTGCAATTCGGAACGAAAGGCTTAGCTGCCGGCGCCGCCGAGAACAGTAACGGCACGGCGGTTCTGGGACCAGCAGGAGTCTGCGTCGCAAACAGCAACCGGGCGTTCGTTACCATAGGAGATTGTCTTGATACGGGAAGCCGGAAGGCCACGCGAAGCAAGGAAGTTGCGGGCCGCTGCGGCGCGGCGCTGGCCGAGCGCCAGATTGTATTCGCGTGTGCCGCGTTCATCCGCATGACCTTCAACAGTGATCGCGTAGTTAGGATAACGCTGCAGCCACTGAGCCTGCTTGGAGAGGGTCTGCTGGGCGTCGGCACGGATAACGGAGGAGTCGACGTCGAAGAAAATACGATCGCCAACGTTTACCGTGAAATCCTGTGTGGAGCCTGGGCGGGCACTGCCAGCGCCGTTAAGGCCAAGATCACCGGCACTATTGATGGGTTTCTTCGCGCAGCCCGCAATAGCGAGAGCCATGAAGAGGGCGACGACAACTGGACTGCGGGCGATCATTTCGAAGCGGCGCATAGCCTGGACTCCTTAGGAATTGAATTGTTTCGGTGAACAAGCAGTAACCATATCGAGGTTAAGGCCAGTTCAAGAAACAGGGTTAATCCACTCTTAACACCAGGATTAACAGCGAAATCTGAGAATGACCTGCATCCTTAATGCAAACAATGCGGCGGAAAAACGACATTCGCGGCGATGTCTGGGCATTCGGCGGTAAATACCATCAAATGCCCGAATAACATCGCCGCGAATGGATATCATTCAGCAATAAAGCGGGACCGGCTTACTCAAGCAGCGGGGACCAGGCTGGATCGGATGCCAGATTGGGTGTCTGGATCTGGCGCAGGTTGCGCCCGGTCAGATCAACCGTAAACAGATGCGGGCTGTTGGATCCGGGAGGGAAGCGGTAGAACATCAGGACGCGGCCGTTCGGTGCCCAGGTCGGGCCTTCGTCGTGATAGCCGCTGGTCAGGATACGTTCACCCGAGCCGTCTGTTTTCATGACACCGATGGAGAACTGACCACCCGACTGTTTGGTGAAGGCGATGAGATCGCCGCGCGGTGACCAGACCGGCGTGGAGTAGGAACCGTCGCCGAAGGAGATGCGCTGCGGGTTCGAGCCATCGGCACCCATCTTGTAGATCTGCGGACGGCCGCCGCGGTCGGATTCAAACACAACCTGCCCATTATCAGGTGAATAGGACGCACCGGTATCGATGGCGCTCGTGCTGGTCAGGCGTGTGGTCGTGCGGCTGCGCACGTCCATGGTGTAGATATTCGCGCTGCCGTCATCCTGCAAAAGGCTCATGGCAACTTTCTGGCCATCGGAGGAAAAGCGCGGCGCGATCGTCATGCCGGGGAAATTGCCGACCAGCTCCCGCTGCCCGGTTTCGAGCTGCAGCAGATAGACCTGCGGCTTGTTGCCCTCGAATGACATATAGGTGATTTCCTGACGGCTTGGCGAAAAGCGCGGCGTCAGGACGAGATCCTTGCCATTGGTCAGATAGCGCACATTGGCACCATCCTGATCCATGATCGCAAGACGCTTGATGCGTTTTTCGCGCGTGCCGGATTCATCAACGAAAACGACGCGCGTATCGAAGTAACCCTTTTCACCTGTCAGGCGTTGATAGATGGCATCGGCAATGATGTGTGCGACGCGGCGCCAGCTGTCCGGCGAAGTGAAGAACTGCTGTCCGTCAAGCTGCTGTCCGGCAAATGTATCCCAAAGGCGGAACTCGGCCTTGAGCCTGCCGTCCGGCTGCTTGGTGACGCGCCCCGTGACCAGAGCCTGTGCATTGATGACCTTCCAGTCTTCAAACCGCGGCGCTGCATCCGGATTGGAAATCTTTTCGATGAACGCGCCCTTGTCGATGGGCGCAAACAGACCGGAGCGCTCCAGATCAGCAGCGATGACGCCCGAGATGTTAGTACCAAGCTGATCTCCGGAAAGGAAATCCGTGATGGCTATCGGCATAGGCTCGACATTGCCCTTGCTGAAATCGAGTTTCAGGTCCGCGCGAGCGGGCACGGTAGTTATCGCTGCGATCGCTATAATCACAGCAAAAGCTGAAAAAACTGTCCGGATCATTTTGTTCATCAGTTCGGGGCCCTTTTGTTGCTGGCCAATTGCTTTTTTAATCTTCTGCACCTGGGTGGAATGTGTAATCGTTCTTCGCCCAATCTTGGTACTTATCCTGAGGCAAATTGAAGGGAAGCGATTTCAATACGGCGCGACGTGCCCCTTCAATTGCAGTTCTCAAAAGAGTTGGATCGCCGCCACTTCCCGAAACCTCGGGCGCACCGTCAATACTACCGTCTTGGTTGAGACGAAACTGCACCCTAACGATCATGTCAGGATAATCCTGTGCCCCTACCGGTTTATTCCAATTGCCTTGTATGAGGGCACGGACTTGTTCAATCTCACTATTACTCAGTTTTGAACCACCAGTGGATTTGGTCGCACCGAGAGAAGCCTGATCCGTTGAACGCTTTGCGCCACCGCCGGAAGCTTTCTCACGATTGAGCAAGTCTGCAACCTGATCAGCGATTCCGTTCTTCTCCTTGGAAGGAGTCGGAGCGGTTTTCGTCGGCTTCGGCGTTTCCTTAACTTCCTTGCGCTCGGGTGTCGTCGCAGTCTGGGCCTGTGCTGGCTTTGGCTTGTCCTCAGGCTTTGCTACATTTTCAGGCAGCTTGAAAGCTTCCTCGGCGGGCTTTTCGGCCTGCGGGGTCGGCTCTGCCTTTGGAGCATCAGGCGTGGGGGCAGGTTTTGAATCGTTGATCGCAGCCGTGATCGGATCAGGCGCGACATCCTGCTTTGGCTTGGCTTGAGGTGCGATTTCCGTTGCCAGGACCGGGACCGGTTTTGTTTCCGGTTGCAATTCCGGCTTGGGGTCCGGCTTGACAGCAGGCACATCGGATTGCTTGGGTGCCTCGGCCGCTTCTACGACCTTTGGCTTGGTCGTGGGAATAGGCTTGGTTTCGACATCCGTCTCCGCATCGCCAATGATCTGCGCATCCTGCTTCGTCTGCGGCTTCTCGGTCGGCTTCGGTGTGGCCTTTTCGGCTTTCGGGGCCTTTGTATCGCCCTTCTGCAACTGGCTCGTATCGGAGATAATCTCGATCGGCAGCGATTCAGAATTGGCCAGATCCATCGGTTTCGGCGACGAAAAGCTCAACAGCCCCCAGCCGAGTAGAACGGCGTGGATAATGGCGGAGGATGTAACGCTTGTCCTCATGACCGATCAGCTGCCTTCCGGAAGACTGACGAGGCCAATGTTCTTGAATCCGGAACCGGAGATACGCGCCATGACCTTCATGATCGTGCCGTAGTCAGCCGCCTTGTCGCCCTTGACGAAGATGCGTTCCTCATAGCCGGTTTTGGCGATGGCCTGGAGTTTCGGAACGATTTCCTCGATCGGAATCTCGGTTTCCTGCAGGAATACCTGACCCTTCTGGTTGATCGTTACATAGATAGGGTTGGTTTCGCTGTTCAGCGCCTTGGCCTGCGTTTCCGGCATATCGATGGGCACGCCCACCGTCATCATCGGCGCAGTCACCATGAAAATGATCAGGAGCACGAGCATGACGTCGACCAGCGGCGTCACGTTGATTTCACTCATCAACGCCTTGCTGGCACGACCGCGGCGGCCGCGTCCACCTGAACCCTTGTTACCCATCGACATGCCCATGGCATTCAATCCCGCACTTTTAAAATCAGTTGCTTAAGAACGCGGCGCCAGCTTCTCATCGATTTGCCGCGAGAGTATGGCGGAGAATTCGTCCGCAAAGCTTTCCATACGTGCAGTCAGTTTGCCTGCATCGCTTGACAGTTTGTTGTAGGCAATAACCGCAGGAATAGCGGCAACCAGACCAATGGCCGTCGCCAGAAGCGCTTCGGCGATACCGGGCGCGACGACCGCGAGGCTGGTAGACTTGGAGCCGGCGATACCCATGAACGAGGTCATGATACCGATGACCGTCCCAAACAGGCCGATAAAGGGTCCGGCGGAACCGATGGTTGCCAGAAAGCCGAGACGGGCGGCAAGGATATCACTTTCGCGTGACAGAGCCACATCCATGGCCTTGTCGATGCGCATCTGCAGGGCGATGGGAGAACGCGCGCCCTTCTCAAAGGACTTTTTCCATTCGCGCATCGCGGCGATGAAAATCGAGCCCATGCCGGTGGTGCGCTTGTCCCCAAGGTTGCGGTAAAGCTCTTCCAGGGACTGGCCGGACCAGAATATCTGTTCGAAACGGTCAAAAGCCCGCTTGGCGCGGCCATATCCGAGCACCTTGTCGATGATAATTGCCCAGGTCCAGATAGAAGCACCAAGAAGGCCGATCATGACGAGCTTGACGATAAATCCGGCCTGCCAGAACAGTCCCCACAGGGAGACGTCTGATGTCTGAACAGCAACCGCTAAATTTTCCATATCCACTACCCTCGAATCCGAAAACCCGGTATTTCAACCGGGCTGCAATCGTCTCTTGTACCCGTGCATGGTCCGCCGAAGTATAAATGGTTCGGCAATACGGCCACGCGCCAATTTATTTCTTTGGAACTCGGCCGAACGCCTGACCGGCATCCATACTTGCTGACTACATTCCGAGAGCCACGTTCTGAGACCGGACATTTTCCAGTATTCATACCGCGGCTTCTCACGGTTAATTTTGGTAAAACGAAGGCGTTAACGCGAAACGCCCCGTTTCAGTGCCTTATTCATGGTTTGTTATGGTTAAGGATCAGTTATGATTCAGTGCCAGTGCGTCATTTAAACGCCCTCGCATCAGGATTCAGGTTGAAAAAGCTTGATCCATTCCGCCGGGAACCTGCGCGGGCGCCCTGCGCTGTTGATCAGCGCGGCTTCGACAGTGGCTGAAATCAGAAGATCCTCGCCCCGCTTGATGATCTGCGCCATCCTGACCCGGGCGCCGGATATCTCGGCAGTGCGGGTTTCGATTGTCAGCACGTCGTCAATGCGAGCCGCGCCCTTGAAATCGATTTCCATGCGCCGCACCACCCAGACGATGCTCTCGCCATGCTTGCCGTCGGCGAGTTCCGAATGATGAACCCCGAGCAAACGCAGATAGTCGGTACGGCCGCGCTCCAGAAACTCCAGATAGCGCCCGTGATAGACGATCCCCGAGAAATCCGTGTCGGCATAATAAACCCGGGCCAGCAGACGATGACCGAAGGGCGTCAACTCACCGGCAAGACCGCCGGCAGACGAAACAGAAAGATTGTTTTCACTCATGATCCTTTCCTTTTGCAGGCACGACAGGCATTTTGTCCAGAGCCATTACCTTGGGTTGTGAAGGAAACAGAGCTTGCCCGCCATACGCGTCTTCCTTTGCTTCGCCTGCTTTCTGCTGCTCACTGCAAATGTCCCAGCCGCAACATTCACCATGAAGCGCGGCCTCAATCTCGATATCTGGACCACCTGGCCGGGTCCCGAACATTGGGACGACGAAGCGGTTCTGGCGAATTTTCCGGAATGGCGAAAAGGCATGACAACAGGCACTCTCGCCGATATCCGCAAAGCAGGTTTTGACTTTGTCCGCATGCCAGTTGATCCGGCGATCTTTCTGGAGGACGCATCGGAGGCGCGCATAAGCAGGTTGATCGCGGAGACACTCGCCGCCATCGACCTTCTACACAAGGCAGGGTTGAAGGTGATTGTGGATTTTCACCTGATCCCAAGTGACTCCCGCAAGATCGGCACCAAGCAGGTGATTGCGGATAGGGCTCTGTTTGACCGGTATCTCCTGATGGTCGAGCGCGTCGGCAAGGCCCTCGCCGCCACCGATCCCGCCACGACAGCCTTTGAGGCGCTGAACGAACCCGTCATCGACTGCGATCCGGGAGCGGTGCCGCGCTGGCCGCCCATGCTGAAACGTCTTTATACATCCGCCCGCCGGGCAGCTCCCGCACATACCCTGGTGCTGTCAGGCGGCTGCTGGTCCAGCGCCTGGGGCCTCGACAAAATCAACCCGTCAGACTTTGGCGATGACAATATCATATGGACATTCCACACCTACGAGCCCTATTTCCTGACGCATCAGGGCGCCGACTGGACGGGCGACGTGATGGGCTACGTCGAAGGTCTGCCCTACCCGCCGGATCTCCTGGGGGAAAAGGCCCTTGCCGAACGATTGGCGGCCATTCGCAAGACCATTGCGCAGAATACGCCCGAAGATCGGAAATCCGCATTTCTCGCAGGGCTCGACAGTATGGCTGGCGGGGTTAAGAACGCTGTGCAGGCCCGCGAGAAGCTGGAGGAGCCGTTTCAGAAGGCTGGAAGCTGGGGCAAAGCGCACGGCATACCGCCGGAGCGCATCTATCTCGGTGAATTCGGGATGATCCGGCAGGAATACCGGAAACAGTTCCGCATGCCATCCGCGTGGCGCGCTGCCTATCTCAAGGACATGACGCAAGCAGCGGAAAAGCGCGGCTTCGCATGGTCAGTCTGGTCATGGGGCGGCGCCTTCGGCATTACCCTTGATGATGACAAACGCCAGCTGGACCCGGTTATCCTCAAAGGGCTGGGTCTGACTCCACCCTAAAGCACTGGCATTAGCGTGGTTCGTGGTAATGCAGTCCTATTCCTGATCATCCTGAAACAGGCTGACCTGCTGCTGGGTGATTTCGGCTGGCGCGGTGAGACCGAGATGTTTCCAGGCATTGGCCGTCAGCATGCGTCCGCGCGGCGTGCGCTGGATAAAGCCCTGCTGGATCAGGTAGGGTTCGATAATGTCCTCGATCGCATCGCGCGGCTCGGAAAGTCCGGCAGCGATCGTCTCGATACCCACTGGTCCGCCGCCGAAATTATGCGCAATCATCGCAAGGTAGCGCCGATCAAGCTGATCGAGCCCGAGCGCATCCACCTCAAGCCGCAAAAGCGCCGAATCGGCAGTTTGCCGGTCAATGGAATCCTTGCCATCGACAATGGCGAAATCCCGTACCCGGCGCAAAAGCCGTCCGGCGATACGCGGCGTACCACGGGCGCGCCGTGCGACTTCGAGCGCGCCGTCATCGGTCACGCCAATGCCCATGATGCGCGCGCCACGCCGGACGATATGCTCAAGCTCCTCCACCGTGTAGAAATTGAGGCGGACGGGAATGCCAAAACGGTCACGCAATGGCGTTGTCAGCAGCCCGAGACGCGTCGTCGCCGCCACCAGCGTGAACTTGGCAAGATCGATCTTGACCGAGCGTGCTGCAGGTCCCTCGCCGATGATCAGATCGAGCTGATAATCTTCCATGGCCGGATAGAGAATTTCCTCCACCGCCGGATTGAGACGATGGATTTCATCGATGAAGAGAACATCGTTTTCTTCGAGATTGGTCAAAAGCGCGGCCAGATCGCCCGCCTTGGCAATAACAGGCCCTGAGGTGGAGCGGAAATTGACGCCCAGCTCCTTGGCCATGATCTGCGCCAACGTTGTCTTGCCGAGACCGGGCGGCCCAACAAAAAGCACGTGATCCAGCGCCTCGCCGCGCGACTTGGCGGCTTCGATGAAGACTTTCAGATTGGCGCGAGCCGCTGCCTGCCCGACGAAATCGTTCAGCGTCTGCGGACGCAGTGACGTATCCGCGTCTTCGCCACGCTTGTCGGGGGTTATCAATCGGCTGACATCACTCATGCGGATGTCCTCGCACAGTGTGCTGTATCAGGCAACCGTATCACCGGGAAAGTTCCTTCAGACCAAGCCGGATCAGTTTGGCGGAATCGGCATCTTCACCCGCATCGCGCAAAGCGGCGGCGATGGCATTGGCGGCCTGATCGCGGGAATAGCCGAGGTTCGTCAGGGCCGATACGGCGTCGGTAACCGGCGCCGGGGCCACGCCCTCACCCAGTTCCTGTTTGAGGCCAATAGTGCCCATGGCCTCACCCGCAAAGGCAGGTGCCTTGTTCTTGAGCTCGATGACGATGCGCTCGGCCACCTTCTTGCCGACACCCGGCGCCCGGCTGACCATGGCGATATCACGCAGGGCAATGGCATTGGCCAGATCGGAGGGGGACAGGACCCCAAGAACACTGAGGGCAACCTTGGCACCGATGCCCTGCACGCTCTGCAGCAGACGGAACCATTCGCGTTCCAGCGCCGTACCGAACCCGAAGAGCCGGATCAGGTCTTCCCGCACATACGTTTCGATGAGGAGCACAGCCGCTTCACCCGGTCCGGGCATGTTCGACAGCGTCCGCGCTGAACAATAGGCAACATAGCCGACACCATGCACATCGAGGATCACATGATCCTCGGCAATTTCGTCGACGGTACCCTTCAACTTTCCGATCATAGCTGTGCCGCCAGTTTACGTTCGATGGCAATACGGCCGATGGCACTTTGCCGGTGGTGCGCATGACAGATGGCAACGGCCAGTGCGTCCGCGGCATCGTCCGTATCGAACGTGGCCTTGGGCATAAGCACTCTCACCATCATGTGAATCTGTTTCTTTTCACCATGCCCGACCCCGATCACTGCTTTCTTGACCGCATTGGGAGCATATTCGGCAACGGGCAATCCGGCCAGCGCCGGAACAAGCAAAGCAATACCGCGCGCCTGTCCGAGTTTCAGCGTCGCCGTGGCGTCCTTGTTGACGAAGGTGTGTTCGACAGCCGCCTCGTGGGGCATCTGGCCGTGAATGATTCCGGCAAGCCCGTCATGCAGCTGGCAAAGGCGCGATGCGAGATCCAGCTTGGCATCGGAAAGGATTGTACCCGAGGCAACAAAGCGCAGGGAATTGCCGAGCGTCTCGATCATGCCCCATCCGGTCCGCCGCAGGCCGGGATCAATTCCAATGATGCGAATCGCTTCTTTCATGTCGAGACCTTATCGAGCTGTCAGGGAACTTGACAGCAGAAAGGTGAACAAAAGAGAAACAAATCCGGATGTTGTGCACGATTATCGTGCGCGAGGATCAGCGATGGGCGAATGCGGTGGCAAGCAGGCTTATCTGGTCGGACACCGGATTGGTCGTCAGAGCCCGCCTTTGCGTGGTCCCGGCACCATCATTGTAGATTTCATCATCCATCTGACGAACCCGCGCCTGCAGGCGCAGCGACCGGTGCACCAGATCGCAATAGTCGAACGGAATCTCGTCCCATCCCGATACGGTTTCGGGGGCAGAATCCGTATCGAGACGGACCTTTGCCTTTTCCGACAGGACCTGCTCCTGAGTCATTTCCCCGCTGCGCGAGGCTCTTTGCAGCAACAGCCAGGAGGCGACCTGCATCAAGCGTGTCGTCAGGCGCATGGATTCTGCAGCATAGAGCGTGGCTGCGACGCGGCTCAGCCGCTTGGCTTCCGCACGGCCTTCGCCATCGAGATAGGCGGCAGCCTCTTCCACCAGGCTCATGCCCTCATCGTAGATGTGATTGAACGTTTCCGAACGGACCATACGGTCAGCCAGCCGGATTGTATTGTTAACGCGGAATTCCTGTTCAACCATTCTATGCCCTGTCATTAAAAATCCGCTGATTCTCAAAGCAGCGCTCTCTTACTGGGACAGCAAGCAGCTCACCACAACGGCCAACGGGTAGTATTCCCCACCAACCTGCCCCTATGCACACATGAGCGCAAGTTTATCCTTAATAAAGGGTTAACGTCAGGACCGTCCTGTGGATATGAACAAAAAAAAGAGCCGCAAAACATGGCGGCTCTCAGGAGTCTAACAGGGAGGCGTCAAACAAAGTGGCCAAACCACTTGGTAAGAATCCAGAAAACTGGATGATCAATTTATAGCTTGTAATGCTTAACAACTGGTTAATGGTGACATCGGCATTCGAACCAACATGCCCGTGATGCGGCACGAAATCACTCAGATCGCCATCAATTTCGCCCGTTTTCGCAGTTCAAATTTCTGGATTTTCCCAGTCGACGTCTTCGGTATTTCCTCGAAAAGCACATGGCGCGGCACCTTGAAACGGGCGAGCAAAGTCCGGCAATGCGCGATCAGTTCCTCCTCGGTTGCTGCCTGCCCCGGCTTGAGTTCCACGAAGGCCAGCGGCGTCTCACCCCACTTGTCATCCGGACGTGCCACCACGGCACAGGCGCCGACGGCTGGGAACTTGTAAAGTGCATCCTCGACTTCGATGGAGGAGATGTTCTCGCCGCCCGAAATTATAATGTCCTTTGAACGATCCTTCAGCTGGATGTAGCCATCCGGGTACATGACCCCGAGGTCGCCGGAGTGGAACCAGCCGCCTGAAAAGGCCGCATCACTGGCCGTCCGGTTTTTGAGGTAGCCCTTCATGACGATGTTGCCGCGGAACATGACCTCGCCGATCGTCTCGCCATCGGCAGGGACGGGTTGCATGGTTTCGGGATCAAGCACCGCCAGATCTTCCAGTGCCGCATAGCGTACACCCTGACGCGCCTTCTTCGCCGTGCGCGACGACACTTCCAGCGCATCCCACTCATCCTGCCATTCATTGACGACGGCAGGACCATAGGTTTCCGTTAGACCGTAGAGATGCGTAACGGCAAATCCGGCGTCAACCATCCCGGCCAGAACCGACTCCGGCGGCGGTGCAGCAGCCGTGTTGAAGGTCACCGTCTGCGGGAATCCGCGCTTGTCCTTGTCAGCCGCATTGATCAGCACGGACATGACAATCGGCGCACCGCAGAGATGCGTCACACCGAGATCGGCAATGGCATCATAGATCTGCTTTGCCCTCACCCAACGCAGACAGACATGGGTGCCAAACTGCAGGGCCAGCGTCCACGGGAAACACCAGCCATTGCAATGGAACATCGGCAGCGTCCAGAGATAGACCGGATAGCGTCCCATGCCGGAGGCCACCACATTCCCGTAACCCATCAGCGCCGCACCGCGATGGTGGTAGACCACGCCTTTCGGATCGCCTGTCGTTCCCGAGGTATAATTGAGCGTGATGGAATCCCATTCATCATCGGGCATCGACCAGGCGTAATCGGGATCGCCACTGGCAACGAAGGCTTCGTAGTCCAGGGTGCCAAACGGCTCGCCTTGCGGATAGGGCGCATCATCAGGATATTGCGTGTCGATGAAGTCGATGACCAGTGGCTTGACTTTGGCAAGCGTCAGGGCTTCACGGAAAACGCCTGAGAATTCCGTATCCACAATGGCGACCTTGGTTTCCGCGTGATCAAGCTGGAACGCAATCACCGCGGCATCGAGGCGTGTATTGACCGAATGCAGCACTGCCTTTGTCATCGGGACGCCGAAATGCGCCTCCAGCATGGGCGGCGTGTTCGACAGCATCACCGTGACCGTATCGCCCTTGCCGATACCGTGGCGCGCCAATGCCGACGCCAATTGCCGGGTGCGGCGGTAAAATGTGCCGTAATCAACGCGCTGCGAGCCATGAATGATCGCTGTTCTCGATGGATAGACCCGCGCTGCACGCTCCAGGTAGGTCAGCGGCGTCAGCGGCTGATAGTTCGCCGCATTGCGCTCAAGATCACGATCAAAAATTCCACCCATACACGCCTCCCAAAGCATTGCATGATGAAAGCTTAGACCAACGCGGCAAATGATGGCTAACGGTTTTTCGCGCGCTCAAATAAAAGGCCCGTCCTGAAAATCAGGACGGGCCAATAGTCCGGCAAGTCAAAGGGTCAATCAGGAAACAGCTGACTTGGCGGTTCCGGATTTCATGCCCGAATTCATCGATGCGCCATGGACCGGCCTGCCAGCCACGACGAGTTTCGATTTTGCCTGTTGCGGGGCCTGTGCCGGACGCTTGCCCCAACCGATGCTCGGCAGCCATTCCAGATAATAGGCGAGCGCAAACTGCGCCATGATTCCGCTGGCGATCAGAAGCGTGTCATCAAGCACATCGCCGGGGTTCATCACCTTGACGATCTGCGCCACCATGGCGAGAATTGTCCCGGCAATGAAGACGGGCAGCGAATGCTTGCCCAGAATGGCCAACGGATGATCTTCCGGCGTCCGCGCCAGATTCGAAATGGCTGGAACCGAAACAATCACATAGGCCAATGCCAGAACGTGGGCGAGACGGGTCAGCGACAGGAAGGTCTTGTCAAAGCCGGTGACCACCATGGGCAGGCCCATGGATGTATCGATACCCCAAAGCGGCACCCGTACCCAGATCAGTGCAAGCAGGATGTAACCCACGGAAAATCCGAACAGATATTTATTGAACGCAATCTGACCGCCACGGCGCACATGCATCACGCCTGCAATACCGATAACGAACAGGAACTGCCACGACAGCGGATTGAGAAACCACACACCGTCAGTCGGATAGTTCGGCGGCGCAATCTGGTAAACACCGGATACAAGCCACAACAGGCCGGAAAACCCGACCATGGCCGACAGGCTGATATTGGCCATGAACAGGAAGAGCGGCAGCATAAGCAGCAGCACGCCGTACATCGACAGGATATTGTTGTAGCCGAGCTGATGTCCCATCGTCGCAAGCCCGATCAGCGCCTTGGCGGGCTGATCCATCAATGGCCCGATATTGATGTAGGACATGAATTCCGGCCTTTGGAGATAGATGCCGGCAGCACAGAAGATGGCCAGTGTCGCCACCGTCGTCAGAATATGCGCGCTGTACAGCGTCGCGGCGCGGCGCCACGCTTTCAGCGTCAACAGGAAGCGATTGCCCGCTTCAAACCTGGGACCATAGGCCAGTCCGACGGCAATGCCTGATATCAGCACGAAAGCCTCGGCTGAATCGGAAAACCCAAGGTTCTTATGGGTAAGATGTTCGAAAACGGTTCCCGGCACGTGGTTGATGAAGATCGTCAGCAGTGCCAGAGCCCGGAAAACATCGATGCGGGTATCCCGCTGTTTGAGCTGTGTCTGTGTCATAGCATTCACCAATTCCTGTCATGCAAGATTCAATCACAGCACTCCCGGCCCCTTGTGGGAGTGATCTTCGACGGTTGCGATTGATAATGTTTACATAGTCCGAAAGTTGCGATTCGGTCGATCAACTTTCGTTCATAATTATAACAACGCGGCTATTCCATCGTACGAAAGCTTCAATCCCATCAATAGGATCATGATATACATGAAGGGATAGAACACTTCGGGACGCATGCGTTTTACAATCCATGCACCCGCAAAAGTTGCGAGCGGTGCTATAGGCACCAGAACCGCAGCAGCCTTGAGATTCTCAGCGTCGAACTGGCCCAAAGCAAAATAAGGAATGACTTTCACCGCATTGATAATCGCGAAAAAAATCACGCTCGTACCGTTATAAACCTTCGGATCCTGACGCAATGGCAGCGCATAGACCTGATAGGGCGGGCCGCCCGCATGGGCGACAAAACTTGTGAACCCGGCGATGGTTGACCAGAAGGTTGCGGCAGCCGCATTGTGCGGTTGCGCTGCTGCGCGCCTGGCGGCACTTGTAAAAATATAGCGCGCAAAAAAGATGATCGCGACGGCACCGACGATGAGTTTGACCATGTCATCGGTGACAACCGATGCAGTCAGCCAGCCGATCCCAACACCGAGCAATCCGCCCGGCAGCATCAACTTCAGCGCCTTCGTGTCACGATAGCCGCGCCAGCTCCACAGGCTGGCCGCGTCCATGATAATGAGGATCGGCAACATGATGGCAGCTGCTTGCACCGGTGGCATGACCAGCGCCATCAACGGCACACCGACCTGCCCCATGGCACCGCCAAGCCCGCCTTTCGACAGTCCGATCAGAATCGTAGCCGGAACAGCGGCAGCATAGAACCATGGGTTCAACAGGAGATCGTGCATGATGGAGATCCGCAAGGAGGGTCCACCATCCTTAACTGATCACATCGGCACTTGAAAAATGCTTTTTGGCCACAACCACCTGTTTGCTACTAAGTAATTACGTCGTAAGACTAATATGCAACAGGGTATGATGGCTTGGGACATCGAAAAGGCTGTTCAAATGCACAGCCATCCTCTATGCCCGAATTCCATCACGATTGCCCATTCTATAGAGAACGATTGTAAGGTTGCAGCCGATGAATAATGAACAGACACCCCAACGCTGCCGTATCGTTCTGATCGCACCTCCCGCTGCGACAACAGACGAACTGGCCCGGAAACTCACCGACGCCCTGTCAGGCGGCGATGTCGCTTCTGTACTCCTGCCTCCCTACGAGACCGACGAAACCTTGTTCCAGAACATGGCTGAAGCTGCTGTTCCGATCATCCAGGGTGCTGGAGCGGCGGCCATCATTGTTGGAAACACACAGGTTGCGGGCCGGGTAAAGGCTGACGGCCTGCACATGGAAGGCTCGGCCAGCGACCTTGCTGCCAACGTCCAGCGGTTCTCGCCCAAGCTCATTGTCGGTACCGGCAATATCAAGAATCGCCACACCGCCCTCGAAATTGGTGAAGCCCAGCCTGATTACGTCCTTTTCGGCAAGATTGGCGCGGACACAACACCGGAAGCCCACCCGCGCAATGTCGAACTTGCCGATTGGTGGGCATCGATGATCGAGATTCCCTGTATTGTTCAGGCTGGCAATACACTTGAAAGTATTACAGACGCCGCCGCCACCGGTGCGGAATTCATCGCCCTCGGCGCCGCTGTTTTCAGCCATGACAAACCGGCAGAAGCCATCAAGGAAGCGAACCGGCTCCTCGACGAGCACGCACCGCGATTTGAGGACTAGGCCCATGGGAGCAAAATCAGGAAATCTCGTTTGCGCCGTTGCGGCAGTGCTGGCAGCCTTCCCGGTTTTGACGCATGGGGTTGCTGCCCAGACTACAACGGCACCGACGGCCACTGAAACACCGGCTGCCCCCGCCGTCAATCATGCGCCGCCGTTGACCTCGGTGCCCACTGATGCGCCGCAACAGCTTGAAGCACCGCAAACCACCCCGAAGCAGGACAAGCCGAAGCTGGCGAGTGATCCGACCCTCGACATTGTCAATCCGACACGCTTCGGCAAAGCGCCTGTCGATGAGGCATTCGGTGCCTATCAGCGCGGTCTTTACAAGACCGCTTATAATCTTGCCCTGCCCCGCGCCGAAAGCGGTGACGGTGCGGCACAGGTGCTCATCGCCGATATGCTCGCGCGCGGGCTGGGCGTACCCGTCAATCTGGTTGAGTCGGCAAAATGGTACGGCAAGGCAGCCGAGCAGGGCGTTCCCGAAGCGCAGTTCCGTTACGGCGCAATTCTGCTCCAGGGCAAATATGCATCCAAGGACCCTGCCAGGGCCAAAACCCTGATGAAGGCAGCAGCCGATGGCGGCAATGCGAGGGCACAGTTCAATTATGGCCAGATACTTATGCAGGAGCACCCGGGCGCGTTGGGCCTCGAAAATGCCTATCCATGGTTCCTGAAAGCGGCAGCGCAAGGGCTCCCCGACGGGGAATATGCGGTCAGTCAGATTCTCGCCAATGGCACGCTGGCTGTTCCGCGTGATGATGTGAAGGCCCGCGGATATCTTATCAAGGCGGCAAACCGCGGTTATGACACGGCGCAGCTCGATCTTGGCCGCTGGCTGGTCGAAGGGCGTGGCGGTCCGCGTGATTATGTATCGGGTTTCGGCTGGACCTTGCGCGCGGCGGTTGGCGGTAATGTCGCAGCACAGGCGCAACTCGCCAAGCTTTACTATCAGGGCCTCGGGGTTGAAGGTGATTCCGTCAAGGCCGCGGCCTGGTACATGGTTGCCAGACGCGCGGGGCTGACCGATCCCGAACTTGATTCTTTTATGGACGGCCTCGACGATGACCAGATGAAGGCCGCTCTGACGGAAGCCAACAGGTTGCGGTGAACCGCAACGACAAACCAGAAGTGGGAAATGTAGAATGCCGTTGATTAACCGAGCCCATGAAATGCAACCGAGTGTCGCCGAATGGCGCCGGCATCTGCATGAAAACCCGGAAATCCTTTACGACGTGCATGAAACAGCAAGGTTTGTTGCTGAAAAACTTCAGTCGTTCGGTTGCGATACGATAGAAACAGGTATTGGCAAGACCGGTGTGGTGGGTATCATCCAAGGCCGTCACGGCGACGGACCTGTAATCGGCCTGCGCGCCGATATGGACGCCTTGCCGATCGTTGAAGCTAGCGGCAAGCCATGGGCTTCGAAGACGGCAGGTAAAATGCATGCCTGCGGTCACGATGGCCACACTGCCATGCTCCTCGGTGCGGCGCAGTATCTCGCTGAAACCCGCAATTTCCGCGGTTCGGTGGCCGTCATCTTCCAGCCGGCTGAAGAAGGCGGCGCCGGAGCGCTGGCCATGATCAATGACGGGTTGATGGACCGGTTCGCCATCAAGGAAGTCTATGGCATGCACAATGCGCCGGGTCTGCCCGTTGGCCAGTTTGCCCTGCGCAAAGGCTCCATCATGGCGGCGACGGACGAATTCGAGATCAAGGTCGTCGGCCGCGGCGGTCACGCAGCCAAGCCGCATACCACGGTCGATCCCGTCGTCATGTCCGCGCACACGGTGCTTGCCCTGCAATCGCTCGTGTCGCGCGAACTCGATCCGCTCAAGTCCCTCGTCATTTCTGTGGCCATGATTCACGGAGGTGATGCGACCAACGTCATTCCGAACAGCGTGACGCTGTCGGGTACTGTGCGCACCCTCATGCCCGAAGTACGTGAATTCGCCCGCAAACGCGTAACCGAAGTGGCCGAAGCGACAGCTGCGGTTTTTGGCGGCAGGGCCGAGGTCAAATATGATCAGGGCTATCCCGTCACATTCAACCATGACCGCGAGACGGATTTTGCCACAGGCGTCGCACAGCTGATCGCCGGTGACAGCGCTGTAAACACCAGTATGCCGCCTGTGATGGGTGCCGAGGATTTTTCCTACATGCTGGAAAAGCGCCCTGGCGCCTTCATTTTCCTTGGCAATGGCGACACGGCCGCCCTGCACAATTCGGCCTATGATTTCAATGATGATGCCATCCCCTACGGCATCAGCTATTGGGTTTCCGTGGCGGAAACGGCGCTCGCCGCATAATCATGTGGTCGTATCAGTGAAAAGAGCCTTAACCGGCTCTTTTTGCGCTTTCTCTTGCCTATCGCGCGATTTTGTGGTCTTGGAGGCCCCAATATCGGCTGCCGCCGACACGTCGGCGCCCGGTTCTCAACAGCAATCCGGATAAACAAATGAAAATCAACGGTAATGAAATCCGTCCTGGCAATGTGATCGAGCATGATGGCAGCCTTTGGGTCGCCGTCAGAACGAACGCAGTCAAGCCCGGCAAGGGCGGCGCCTACAATCAGGTCGAACTGAAGAACCTCCTCAACGGCACAAAGCTCAACGAGCGCTTCCGCGCCGCTGAAACCGTTGAAAAGGTTCGCCTCGAGCAGAAGGATTTCTCCTTCCTCTACGAACAGGGCGAAGCGCTGATTTTCATGGACACCACCAGCTACGAACAGCTGGAACTGCAGAAGGATTTCGTCGGCGATCGCGCTGCGTTCCTGCAGGACGGCATGATGGTTACTGTTGAACTTTACGACGAACGTCCAATCGGCATTTCCCTGCCGGATTACGTCACCCTCGCCATCACCGAGGCTGACCCGGTCGTCAAGGGCCAGACTGCAGCTTCATCCTACAAGCCGGCTGTGCTCGAAAACGGCATTCGCGTTCTCGTTCCACCGTTCATTTCGTCGGGTGAACGCATCATCGTTGACACCAACGAACTGACCTACGTCCGCCGCGCTGACTAAGCAGGCAATATCGGGCGCCGCATGGACTGGCGCCCGCATCAACGAATTCAGACGGAGAATGATCTGAAATGGCGCGTTCAGCGATCCTCAATGTAATGGTGCAGGCAGCTATGAAGGCTGGCCGCTCCCTGGCGCGCGATTTCGGCGAAGTGCAGAATCTGCAGGTCTCGCTCAAGGGCCCTGGCGACTACGTCAGCCAGGCTGACCGCAAGGCCGAAGAAATCATCTATACCGAACTGCGCCGTGCCCGTCCTGACTACAGCTTCCTGATGGAAGAAACCGGCGCGGTTGAAGGCAGCGACGGCCAGCATCGCTGGCTCGTTGACCCGCTCGATGGCACCACCAACTTTCTGCACGGCATTCCGATGTTTGCAGTATCCATTGCACTGGAGCGTCAGGGCCAGATCGTTGCAGGCGTGATATTCAATCCGGCCATGGACGAGCTCTATACGGCAGAACGTGGCGGCGGTGCATTCCTCAATGATCGCCGCCTGCGCGTCTCCGGACGTATCAAGCTGGTTGATTCCGTCATCGGCACGGGCGTGCCGCACCTTGGCCGCGGCCATCATGGCGATTACCTCGTGCAGTTGCGCAACGTCATGGGCGAAGTCTCCGGTATTCGCCGCATGGGTGCCGCAGCCCTCGATCTGGCAGCAGTCGCTGCGGGCCGCTTTGACGGTTTCTGGGAAGATGGCCTTTCCCCCTGGGATACGGGTGCAGGCATCATCATGGTTCGCGAAGCCGGTGGTTTCGTCACGGATCTCGAAGGCAGCCAGGACGTTGTTGAAAGCAAGTTCATTGTCGCAGGCAACGAAGCCATTCAGCGTGCGCTTTTGAAGACATTGAAGAAGCCAATCTGAGCATTGTCCGGTCCGGCGGCTGAAGCAGCGCGAAATCAGAATAAATCCGGCTCTCGTGGTTCGATTCTGACATTCGCGTGGCTTGGCTAAGGTCAAATTCGTTCCGCTAACCGCATTGCACCTTCCATTTTAACCTTGATTTCGGTTAGGGTCGCATAAACCGATTTGGGTTTGTGCGATTTCCGTTCGTCCAGTGACACGAACGAGGTTGCTTGGCGTGTGACGAATGCGGAGACGATGTAATGGCTGACTTCAGTTCAACCCGCCGGGTCATGGACGGTGACGACTATGATCCCTACAGGCTCTCCAGCCCGCGGCTTGTGCTTCTGTCGATGGCGATCTTTCTGGCGATTGTCGCCTTTCTGGCCGCCATTCTCTTCCGCCAGATATCAGGGTTTTTCACCACCAATCCCGGCCTGAACGGCCTCATCATCGGTGTTCTCATCGTCGGTATTCTCCTGGCATTTGGTCAGGTCATCCGGCTTTTCCGTGAAGTTCGCTGGGTAAATTCCTTCCGGGAAGGCAATTCGGACCCGAACTCCAAACCTGTCATGCTGGCCCCCATGCGGGCCCTGATCGGACGACGCCAATCCATGGCGCTTTCGACCAACGCCATGCGCTCCATGCTCGATTCCATCGCCACCCGTCTCGATGAAACCCGTGACGTCTCGCGCTACCTCATCGGACTTCTGGTGTTTCTCGGGCTGCTCGGCACGTTCTGGGGCCTGCTCGAAACTATCGGTTCCATTGGCCAGACGATCCAGTCGCTCGATCCGCGCGCGGGTGATGCCAACGGTGTCCTCGATGCGCTCAAAGCAGGCCTGCAATCACCGCTCAAGGGTATGGGCACAGCCTTTTCATCCTCGCTGTTTGGCCTTTCCGGCTCCCTTGTCCTCGGGTTTCTCGATTTGCAGGCCGGCCGCGCCCAGAACCGTTTTTACACCGAACTGGAAAACTGGCTGTCGAGCGTGACAGATCTTGGTTCGGACCTGCACGCGCTTGATGGCGCCAACAGTGGCACAACAGATGAATTGCGCTCGCTGTCCGAACGCCTGCAGAACATCCAGGAAACCGGAGGCTCCAGCCAGCGCACCACGGCCGCCTTAGCCAGCTTGGCCGAAGGCATTCAGGGCCTGGTCAAGAACATGCGTTCCGAGCAGCAGCTGATGCGAGACTGGGTGGAAAAGCAGGCGGAAGAGCAGAAATCCATGCGCGAGACCCTCGCCAAACTCAGCAATGCGGTCAGCCGCAACAAGGACAACTGAGAATGGCGCTCGGTCGCAATCGCCGCGCTATCCGGCATGTGGATTATTGGCCGGGCTTTGTCGACGCGCTGTCGACACTGCTGTTGGCGATCATGTTTCTCCTGTCAGTGTTCGTTCTGGCGCAGTTCCTGCTCAGTCAGGAAATCACCGGCAAGGACGCTGTGCTCAACCGGCTGAATTCCCAGATCAACGAACTGACCCAGATGCTTTCGCTCGAACAGGGCAACAAGCAGGATCTGGAAGACACCATTGCCAATCTGCAGGCTTCGCTGACCAAGGCCCAGAATGAACAATCCCGTCTGCAGGCGGTATTGTCCCAGGGCGCAGGTGCCGGTGCTGCGGCGGAAGGCAAGATCAGCGAACTCACCAGCGGCCTGGAGAACGAAAAGCAGCTGAGCGCCCGCGCCCTTTCGCAGGTGGAAATTCTCAACCAGCAGATTCTGGCGCTGCGCAAGCAGATCGGTGCGCTGGAAGAAGCCCTCAATGCATCGGAGTCCCGGGACAAGGAATCCAACACCAAGATCGCTGATCTCGGCAAGCGGCTGAATGTTGCCCTCGCCCAGCGCGTGCAGGAACTCAACCGTTACCGTTCAGACTTCTTCGGCCGTCTGCGCGAAATCCTCTCCGACCGCGAAAACATCCGCATAGTCGGCGACCGCTTTGTCTTCCAGTCCGAAGTGCTGTTCCCATCGGGCCAGGCAGTGCTGAACGAGGCCGGCAGCGAGGAAATGAAGAAGCTCGCATTGGCCTTGATCGATCTGCAGAAGGAAATCCCTGACGAGATAAACTGGGTCCTGCGTGTCGACGGTCATACGGACAACGTGGCGCTTTCGGGCACGGGCCAGTTCAAGGACAACTGGGAACTTTCCGCCGCACGCGCCATCTCGGTGGTAAAATTCCTGATCGCCAACGGTGTTTCTGCCAACCGTCTGGTGGCCGCAGGCTTTGGCGAGTTCCAGCCGCTTGAGCCCGGCGATACGCCAGAAGTGCGTTCGCGCAACCGCCGCATCGAACTCAAGCTGACCGAACGCTGATCGCTACAGCAGAATCAGGGCTGCCAGCGCGAGAATCGCCGGCACGCCCTGCACGATGAAAATCCGGCGGTTGACGGTCAGGCCTCCGACGATCCCGGCCACGATCACACAGCCGAGAAAAAATGCCTTGATGGCAAAGCCAGCCTCGCCAAGCCAGAGCCCCCAGATTAGCCCCGCAACCAGAAATCCGTTGTAAAGCCCCTGATTGAGCGCAAGGGCCTTGGACGCCGAGGCGAATTCCGGCGTCAGCCGGAAAGTTTTGAGCCCCAGTGGCTTATCCCACACCACCATTTCCAGGTACATGAAATAGACATGCAGCAGGGCAACCAGTCCTATAAGAATTGTTGCAATCATCCTTGTCCCCTTTTCACCCCTTGGTGTCCCTATTTCCACCCTTGCGTGCCAACCTTAGCCGCGCAATCATGAGCAGAACAAAGCATTGGGAGGGGCGAATGGCAATGGATGCCGATGCAATCATCGTTGGGGCCGGACTGTCAGGGCTTGTGGCCGCAAATGAGCTGGCACAGGCAGGCAAGAAAGTCATTCTCCTTGAGCAGGAAGGCGAGAATTCCGTCGGCGGACAGGCCTTCTGGTCGCTCGGCGGCCTCTTCTTCATCAACAGTCCGGAACAACGCAGGCTCGGCATCAAGGACACATTCGAACTCGCCCGACAGGACTGGCTTGGATCGGCGCAATTCGACCGTGCCGAAGACCATTGGCCGAAACAATGGGCTGACGCCTATCTGCAGTTTGCCGCCGGTGAAAAGCGCAGCTGGCTCCACTCTCTCGGCATGCGCTGGTTCCCGGTTGTCGGCTGGGCCGAGCGTGGCGGCGCGCTGGCGAGCGGTCATGGCAACTCGGTTCCACGCTTTCATTTGACCTGGGGCACTGGCCCCGGTGTTGTTGCGCCCTTCGAACGGCTGGTGCGTGAGGCCATTGCCAAGGGCCTGATCACGCTCAAATGCCGCCACCGCGTCAACGCATTGACCACAACCAATGGCGCAGTCACCGGCGTCAGCGGCGATATACTGGAGGCCTCCAAGGTGGACCGTGGCCAGCAATCCGGCCGTGATGTGGCGGGCAGTTTTGAGCTTTCGGCGGCAAACGTCATTGTCACATCGGGCGGCATCGGCGGCAATCCTGAACTGGTCAAACGCAACTGGCCGCGCGACAGGCTCGGCAATCCGCCCGAAAATGTCGTCATCGGTGTTCCGCATCATGTAGACGGCCGCATGATCGATATCACGGTCAAGGCTGGCGGTGCCGTCATCAATGCGGATCGCATGTGGCATTATACGGAAGGGCTGAAGAACTGGAACCCGATCTGGCCGAACCACGGCATCCGCATTCTGCCCGGGCCGTCTTCCCTGTGGTTTGACGCGAAAGGCAACCGCTTCCCGGCGCCCTATCTTCCGGGCTTTGATACGCTGGGGACACTCAAGCACATCCTGTCGACCGGATATGAATATTCCTGGTTCGTCCTGACCCAGAAGATCATCGAGAAGGAGTTTGCCCTGTCCGGTTCCGAACAGAATCCCGACATGACCGGCAAGGACTGGAAGCTTCTGCTGAAAAACCGCCTCGGCAAGGGCGCTCCGCCTCCTGTAGAAGCCTTCAAGCAGCATGGCGAGGATTTTGTCGTCCGCGACAATCTGCAGGAACTGGTCAAGGGCATGAATGCGCTGACCGGAGACAACCTGATCGACCACGACCATCTCAAATACCAGATCGAGGCGCGCGACCGGGAGATCAACAACAAATATTCCAAGGACGCACAGATCACCGCTATGCGCGGTGCACAGAATTATATCGGCGATCGCTTGACCCGCATTGCCAAGCCGCACCGGATTCTCGATCCGAAGGCCGGCCCGCTGATTGCCGTACGGCTCAATATTCTGACCCGCAAGACACTCGGCGGCCTGCACACCAATCTGAAGTCACAGGTGCTGGACACAGCGGGCGTGCCTGTGCCCGGCCTTTATGCAGCAGGCGAAGCCGCCGGCTTCGGCGGCGGCGGCTATCAGGGTTACAACGCGCTGGAAGGCACGTTTCTCGGAGGCTGCATTTTTTCCGGCAGGTCCGCCGGGCGGGCAGCAGCAGGTAAAGGATAAAATTTACTCGGCCGCGCCTTTGAACGCGTCCGCACCCGCCTCGAACTGCAGTTTGGCGAGGTTCGCATAGATCCCGTTCTTTTTGACGAGGCTCTGATGCGTGCCTTCCTCGACAATTCGGCCGTCATTCATGACAAGGATGCGGTCGGCCTTGAGAACTGTTGCCAGCCGGTGCGCGATGACCAGCGTCGTGCGGCCCTGCATCAGGTGTTCGAGCCCCTTCTGCACCAGAATTTCGCTTTCCGCATCGAGTGCCGATGTGGCTTCATCAAGCAGCAGGATCGGCGCATCGCGCAGAATGGCCCGTGCAATGGCGATACGCTGGCGCTGGCCGCCGGAAAGCATCACGCCGCGTTCGCCCACATGGGTTTCATAGCCATGGTCCAGCGCCTCTATGAAATCATGGGCAAGAGCTGCCTTGGCCGCCGCCTCGATATCGGCGGTGCTGGCACCTGGCCGGCCGAACCCGATATTCTCCCGTGCCGTAGCGGCAAAAATGGTCGTATCCTGCGGGACGATGGCAATGCGCGCCCGCACCGCTGCGGGATCGGCTTCGCGCAGGTCGACACCATCCACCCGGATGCTGCCGGATACCGGATCATAGTAGCGCAACAGCAGCGAAAACACCGTGCTTTTACCCGCGCCGGACGGGCCGACAATCGCAACGGTTTCTCCCGGTTTGATATTGAAATCAAGACCGTGCAATGCCCGTGCATCGGGCCGTGTCGGATAGTTGAATTGCACATCTGTGAATGTGACCGAGCCGATCGGGGGCTCCGGGAGAGCAACGGGTTTGAGTGGTGCGGCAATTGCCGGCTTTTCGGCCATGATCTCCATCAGCCGTTCCGCTGCGCCCGACGCCTGCGACAGTTCACCCCAGACCTCCGAAAGCGCCCCGAGGGCACCCGCAGCGAACACCGCATAGAGCAGGAACTGACCGAGCGTTCCCGGTGAAATGGTGCCTGCAAGCACATCGCGCGAGCCGAACCAGAGCACAGCCACAACGCTGGAAAAGATCATGAAAATCGCAAACGCCGTCAGCACGGCTCGTGCCTTGACCGAGGAACGGGCAGCAGTGAATGCATCCTCGACAGCGGACCCGAATCGCCCCGTCGCCAATGCCTCGTTGGTGAAAGCCTGCAGGGTACGGACGGAGATGATGGATTCACTGGCATAGGCCGTGGCATTGGCCAGCGTGTCCTGTGCGGTTCGCGAGCGGCGGCGCACCGACCGGCCAAAGGCGACCAGCGGAATGATGATGAGCGGGATGGCGGCAATCACCAGCCCGGACAGTTTGGCGCTGGTGATGACCATCATGACAATCGCGCCGAAAGCCAGAATAAGATTGCGCAGGGCAATGGAGGCCGTAGCGCCGACAGCCGATTTGATCTGTGTCGTATCGGCCGTCAGGCGTGAAACGATTTCTCCCGATTGGGTGCTGTCGAAGAAAGCAGGCGACAATTTTGTCAGATGGGCGAAGACGTCCCGGCGCAGATCCGAGACAATCCGCTCGCCGAGCGTGATGACGAAGTAATAGCGGCCAGCAGATGCAACAGCCAACGCAGCAGCCAGAACAATCAGCATACCGAAATAATTGTCGATAAAGGCACCGTTCGAGCCGGAAAAACCGTGATCGATCATCCGGCGGACGGCGAGCGGAAGGATGAGTGTTGTCACCGCCGCAATGCTGAGCGAGATCAGGGCGCCTATCACCATGCCCCTGTAGCGGGACATATAGGGGAAGATACGCTGCAGCGGCTTCAGCGAACGCCGCTTCTTTTCTGCTTCTGCGAAAGCCATGTCGGCCATATTTTCAAGTCTTCCTGTATCGCATCGCGACTTTGCGGCCGGATGGCCTTGTTATTGTTTTAAGGCTGATGTATAGGCTCGCCAACAGTTTTGGAAGCCCACGTCCATGTGACGTTTGGCTTCATCTCTACCAATCGGCTCCGAACCGGCCCTCCACACCCTGTGTGGCTCCAGTTTTGTGCCCCTTAAGTTCAGGATAAGACAGATGAGAGCCAATATTCATCCAGACTACCACACCATCAAGGTTGTTATGACCGATGGTACCGAATACACGACCCGTTCCACATGGGGCAAGGAAGGCGATACGATGAACCTCGATATCGATCCAACCACGCATCCTGCATGGACCGGTGGCTCGCAGCAGCTCACAGACCGTGGCGGCCGCGTTTCCAAGTTCAAGAGCCGCTTCGCCAATCTGGGTATTTAATCCCTTCGGCATACCGGATTTCAAAACGGCTCCGTTCATTCGGGGCCGTTTTGCTTTGTGGCGGAGCTATCAATCCCGTTCCGCAACAACGATCAGTTCAGAACTTTCGGCGTTGACCGGGCCTTCAGACCAGTCGCCGTACCACGTCGTTCGGGTCAATCCTGCATCACGCAGTTGTGTCTCGATTTCGGCCTGCGGCAAAAACCGCAGCACACTGCGATTGACCAAAGTTTCACGCGTCCTGTGAAAATAATGATCGGTCTCAAAAACAACCAGGTCACCTCTCACCGCGATCAGGCGGTGTTGGACGCCAACGTCGCCCACACCGGCGATTGACACTGTCTGCGCTGTCTTCTCCGGCACCCAGCTTTCCCATGCCTTCACCGCCGGATTGCGGCTTTCGAATATCAGGCATCCTCCTTTTGCAAGATGGGCGTAGGCCGTTTTCAACACGGCACGGATATCATCATCCGTGAGAAAAACCTGAAAGACATGGCCCGTCATGACGATCAGGTCAAACGTCAGGCTCAGATCCAGTGCCCGCGCATCCCCTTCGATCCATGTGACTGCCTCGCTGCCTTGCCTGTTCCGGGCGATATCAAGCATTGCCCGCGCGGGTTCAACGCCCGTGACCGTGTGACCATGTTCCGCCAGCATGCAGGCGAGCAGGCCGGTGCCGCAGCCGATATCCAGTATGCGCTTCGGCCGTCCCGCAACACGGATATAGAACGCGGTGTCCTCCCTTGCCGGGTTCAGGACGTCGTAGAGAGCGGGAAGATCCCCGTTGGTATAAATATCATCCAGCATGCGGTTCCTGTCTTGTCCCTGACACTTGCAAAGGAATCTCAAACCATGTTTCTTGCCCGCACCATTCGGCAGGGAGGATAAGATGCAGCACGGACACGAAAGACTGGTACGGGCAACCCCTGATGATGCAACCGCCGTCCGCGACCTTGTCCGTTCATCCTATGCCAGGTGGATACCCGTGATCGGGCGCGAACCCAAACCAATGGGGGCCGACTATGAACATGCCGTCGCGCATCATCTTGTCGATCTCCTCTATGCCGGCGGCGAACTGGCCGGACTCATCGAGATGATTGCGGAGCCCGGTTGCCTGTTGATCGAGAACGTTGCCGTTTCCCCGGCGTTTCAAGGCCGCGGCTATGGCAGGCTGCTTCTGACCCATGCGGAGGCCCTCGCGGGTTCCCTCGGTTTCCGCAAATTGCGGCTCTACACCAACAAGATGTTTGCCGAGAACGTCCAGCTTTATCTCAAGCTGGGTTACACCATTGACAAGGAAGAGCCGTTCAAGGGCGGAATCGCCGTGCATATGAGCAAACCCATTCCCCGCTTCGCCTGACCTACTCCTCTGCGTCACTCGCCTTGCATTCGGACAGCAGTGTCTTTTCCTGCGCCCCCGGCGTTGCGTCGAGATAGGACAGAACAGCTGCATCACCCTTCGTGTGCCAGCGATAGCTGTCTGCCTGATCAATAGCGATATACAGGGCACCGGAGCCGCTCTGCGACGCCCGCATCGGGACCAGTTTGTTCTCCACATTGATCACGGCAAAGGACGAACCGCCTTTGGTGTTAATGTAGGTCGCGTCAACGATCACACCGCGCTCGCACTGATAGGTCGATTGTTCAATCCGGTCTTCAGCCGCCTGTTCCGCCGCCATGGCAGGCAATGCGGGAAGAAGTGCGCAGGTGAAAGCCAAAGAGACAAACAGTTTTTTCATGATGCGTCCTCACGCGGTTGCAGGCTCGATTCATAACGCGAAAAGCCTCCGAAATCGAAGGCCCCCCGCAAATTTTGCCGCGCTGTTGCAACAAAACCCTGCCCGCATCCGTTGCCAAGGACAGGACAAAGTAAAAGGCTGCTGGTTTGACAAGGATGCACAACGCCCATAGCTTTTCAAAAGCTTATCTGCGTGCAAGGGAGGGGACACCCAAATGACCGACGTGACCACAGGTAGCAACAGTGCTGCAACAGCGCCGATAGAGCCAAGTCTTCACAGGGTGATGGGCCCTTGGCTTCTTCTTCTCTTCATTGTGGGTGATATTCTTGGCACCGGCATCTATGCCCTTACCGGGCAGGTGGCAAAACAGGTGGGCGGCGTTGTGTGGCTGCCCTTTCTGGTGGCCTTCATCGTCGCTGTTGTCACGGCCATGAGCTATCTTGAGCTGGTGACAAAGTATCCGAAGGCTGCGGGGGCGGCCCTCTATACACACAAAGCTTTCGGCATCCATTTCATTACATTCATTGTCGCCTTCACGGTGATGTGTTCCGGCATTACATCCGCCTCGACCGCATCGCGTGCCTTCGCGGCGAACCTTTCCGGGGCATTCCAGCTCAATCTTGAAACCGGTATCGGCATCACGCTCGTTGCACTGGCCTTCATGGCAATTGTTGCGATCGTAAACTTTCGCGGCGTCGGCGAGAGCGTCAAGGCCAATGTGGTGCTGACCGTTGTTGAACTGACCGGGCTTCTGATCATCATCTTCATCGGACTTTGGGCCATTGTCGGCGGACAGGGCGATGTATCGCGCATCACTCAGTTCGCCACGTCGCCGGACTCCAGCATCTTCTGGTCCGTCATGGCAGCAACCACGCTCGCCTTTTTTGCCATGGTGGGCTTTGAAGACTCGGTCAACATGGCCGAAGAGTGTAAGGACCCGTCGAAGATCTTCCCGAAAGTGCTTCTGATCGGGCTTTTCATCACCGGCGCGATCTATGTCCTTGTTTCCATCTCGGCGATCACGCTGGTTTCGCCGGAGGAACTCGGCATTGGTGAAACACCACTGCTGAAGGTCGTCCAGGCTGGAGCACCCAACTTCCCGCTATGGATATTCGGCTTCATCACCATGTTCGCCGTGGCCAACAGCGCCCTGATCAACATGCTCATGGCCAGCCGCCTCGTCTATGGCATGAGCCGCGAACACGTGTTGCCGCCGCTGCTTGGCAAGGTCCATGCCGGACGCCGCACGCCCTATATCGCCATTGGCTTCACCACGCTGCTGGCCTTCGCCCTCATCACGTTCGTGGGCGAAGTCCCGGCTCTGGGCGGCACCACGGCGCTGCTGCTGCTGTTCGTCTTTACGGTGGTCAATATTGCCGTGCTCATCCTGCGGCGCGAGACGGTGGAGCACGATCACTTCCGCACGCCGACGATCCTGCCGGTGCTGGGGGCAATCTCCTGCGCCTTCTTTGCGGGTCCATGGACCGGGCGTGATCCGGTCCAGTACAAGATCGCCGGCGTGCTCATTGCAGTCGGGGTTGTGCTCTGGGTCGTCACCATCCTGGTCAACCGCGCCACTGGCGTCGCACCGTCAGAACCGGACATGGAAGCACTCGGCGGTGATGGCCCGGTGAACTAGGATAGCCTGCACTAAAGCGTCCGTGGTTCGACAGGCTCACCACGAACCATGCATTTGCAACCATCTCAATAAAAAAGCCCGCAGGTCTGAAACCTGCGGGCTTTTCTTTTTCAGAATAAGATTGATCAGGCGGCGCTGAGCTTGGCCAGAACTTCGTCGCTGACTTCAAAGTTCGCATAGACGTTCTGCACATCATCGTCATCGTCGAGTGTCGCGATCAGACGCAGTACCGACTGAGCCTTTTCCTCATCGACCGGGGCCGTGGTCTGCGGCTTCCAGATGGCCTTGATGGACTCCGCTTCACCCAGAGCGCTTTCCAGCGCCTTGGATACATCGCCGATGTCCTCGAAAGCGCACAGGATGGTGTGGCCGTCATCGTCGGTCTGCGCGTCTTCCGCACCCGCTTCAATTGCGGCGTCCATGATCTTGTCGGCACTGCCGGCTTCCGGCTTGTAGGTGATTTCGCCGACACGGCTGAACATGAACCCAACCGAGCCGGTTTCGCCCAGCGCACCGCCGGACTTGGTAAACGCGGCGCGCACATTTGATGCGGTGCGGTTGCGGTTATCGGTCAGCGCTTCAACGATGACGGCAACACCGCCCGGGCCGTAGCCTTCATAGCGCACTTCTTCATAGTTGTCGGCATCACCGCCCGCAGCTTTCTTGATGGCGCGCTCGATGTTGTCTTTCGGCATGGACTGTGCGCGCGCATTCTGTACCGCCAGGCGCAGGCGCGGGTTCATCGCCGGATCCGGCAAACCCTGCTTGGCGGCCACTGTAATTTCGCGACCGAGCTTGGAGAAAATCTTCGACCGAACGGCGTCCTGACGCCCTTTGCGGTGCATGATGTTTTTAAACTGTGAATGGCCTGCCATGGCACCCCTGCGTGCTTAGATATGGTTCTGCCGTTTCCCTCGGAAGCCTGCGAACCAAGTCTGCAGGTTGTTCAGCCGGAAACATGCGTCTGGAATGGCGCCCTTATAGGTAAAAACCGGCGCCTCGTCCAGCACCTGCGCAATCACAAAGGGGGAAGTTGCAGCCGTGTATCGGCATAGCCGGCTTTGGATACGGCCGAACAGAGGTCGAACCATTCGCACCCTGTACAGGCTGTGCGGGTGCTTCCCTGCCGGAATGCTGTGCGGAAACGCGCGATGATCGCGCTGTCGAGGGTCAGTACATCACCGGATGCAATGGTTTTGCCAAGCAGCAAACCAACAGCCTGCGCGGCCTTGGCGTCGCGCTCCACCACACTGTCCCAGAAGCAGTGCGGGTCTTTCTCGCCCAGCAGGGGCTGGCAGACATCGTCCGGCCCCTCCTGGATCAGAATATCTTCACCTGCGGCAAGCCGCGCGATGATTTTGTCGTAATTGTCGGTAAAGGCCGGCGTGTAGCCTTTACCGACGTAAGTCAGCATGCACAGCAGATGATGTGCACGCAGACGGATGGTCAAAACAGGCGGGCCGCAATGCCGGAGCGGCGGAGCGCTTCGATCGTCGCCGCAGCCAGAGCCGATTTAAGCACGGCACCGATCAGGAATGGTGCAACGCCCGAGGCCCACGCGGTGTCGATCCCGAACAGGTGCGCCAGCCATGATGCACCGAGAACGAGGCAGAGCAGGTTGCCGAAAAGCATAACCGCTGCCGAGACAAATGGATTGCGGGTCAAACCACGTTCAGCGAGGAAACCAACAGCGACTGCCACAAGCGGAAAAGCCGCGAGATAGCCGGCCGTCGGTCCGGCAAAGTGAAGGAACCCGCCTGCACCACCGGAAAGCACCGGCATGCCGATCATGGCTTCGCCGAGCCAGGCCAGCACGGTCAGGCCGCCCAGACGCCAGCCATAGAGAGCCCCCACCATGGTTACGGCAAATGTCTGCATGTTCACCGGGACCGGGAACATCGGCACTTCGATCCAGGAGCTGAGAGCAAGAAATGCCGTGCCAATCAGAACGGCAAGAGCCTGGAATGCAACGGAACGCTCCGCCAGCTTCAGCGGCATGAGAGCAGTGGGGAAAGTTGTCTGGGTCATTGAAGTTCTATCCTCAAACGAGTGTTACAAATCAGGCGTGATGCGGTTTCAACGTTTTTTCTTGGCCTTGCGTGCCAGCATATTAAGCGCTTCAACCAGCGCGGAGAAGCCCATCGCCGCATAAATATAGCCTTTGGGCACATGGAAACCGAAGCCGTCGGCAATCAGCGTCATGCCGATCATCAGCAGGAAGCCGAGCGCGAGCATGACAATGGTCGGATTATTGGCGATGAATTTCGACAGCGGTTCGGCGGCGAGCAGCATGACCGTAACGGCAGCGATAACGGCGATAACCATGATGGCGATCTCGTCGGTCATACCAACCGCAGTGATGATGGAATCCACCGAGAACACCAGATCGAGCACCAGAATCTGGGCGATCGCCGCCCCCATGGTAAGCGTGACAGCCTTGCCGATCACGTCTTCCTTGGCGTCTTCGTGATCAACCGTATGGTGAATTTCCTTCGTGGCCTTCCACACCAGGAAAAGACCGCCGGCAATCAGGATCAGGTCGCGCCATGAGAACGCATGGCCGAAAGCCTCGAACACAGGTTCCGTCAACTGCACGATGATCGAGATGGTGAACAACAGCGCCAGCCGCAGGATAAGCGCGGCACTGATGCCGATGCGGCGGGCACGGGCCTGCTGCTCCTTGGGCAGCTTGTTGGTCAGAATGGAGATGAAAATCAGATTGTCGATGCCGAGCACCACTTCCATGACCACAAGTGTGACCAGAGCGATGAGACCGGATGGCTGATAGATGAAATCAAAATGCGAAATAAGGGTTTCCATGGGGTCGTTCCTGACGTGTTAGAGACCGGATGGTGGTAACCGATGCGAGAAATTGGAAGGCTGTGTTGCGTTATATCAATCTATTTCCAGAAAGCAGGTATGGTTTCCTCCAGCCGCGGTCCGATCCGCAAGGGAGAAATCTTTTCGGCAAGTCCGGTGCGGTCGGAAATATCCACACCCACGCCGCAGATCGTCGCCTTGCCGCTGGCCGCTTCAAAACGGCCTTTCGGCACTTTCGACAGAAAACGGTTCAGCGGTTCTTCTTTGTCCATGCCGAGCGATGAATCGTAATCGCCGCACATGCCGGCGTCGGACATATAGGCTGTTCCGCCATTGAGTATCTGGGCGTCGGCGGTTGGCACATGCGTATGCGTTCCGACGACGAGACTGGCACGGCCATCGACGAAATGGCCAAAGCACTGCTTTTCGCTGGTGGCTTCCGCATGAAAATCGAACACGACAGCATCGGCCTGTTCGCCGAGCGGACAGGCAGCGAGAATCTCCTCGCCGATGGTGAAGGGATCATGCAGATCCGGATGCATGAAAACGCGGCCCATGATGTTGGAAACCAGGACGCGCGCGCCATTCTTGGCGAGAAACATACCGGAACCCTTGCCGGCTGTACCAAGCGGGAAATTCGCCGGACGCAGGAACCGCTGCTCACGCGAGGCAAAGACCAGCGCTTCCCTCTGGTCCCACACATGATTCCCCGTGGTGACCACATCGGCCCCGGCATTGATCGTGTCGTGGAAAATTTCTTCGGTAATGCCAAAGCCGCCCGCAGCGTTCTCGCCATTGACGATGACGAAATCGAGCTTCAGATCGGATATCAATCCCGGCAATCGTTCATAGACCGCCGTCCGGCCCGAGCGCCCCACCATATCACCAAGAAAGAGTAATCTCACGCGCACATCCTGAAAGAGAAAGCCCCGGTCCTTGCCTTGGCTTGAAATGATCGATTTATCTGTCTAGCCGAAACGGCGCAACCCGCTTTCCGTCAGGATCGCCTCCAGCGGGACATCATGAGGCTCATCGGGTACGGTTTCAACCTGCTGGCAGTCAAACGCCAAGCCAATCAGGTTCGGATTCAGTCCTTTGACCTGTAAATGCGCAATTGCCCGGTCATAATAACCCGCACCATAGCCGATGCGGTGCCCTCTGACATCAAAAGCCGCGAGCGGCACCAGCATAAGGGATGGATCAAGCACTGCAGCATCTTCGGGCGGTCCTGCGGTCCCGAACCCCGTATCGATCATGGGCGCACCGGGCACCAGTTCGCGAAACAGGATCGTCTGCTTGTCCATGATAACAGGCAGGCAAAGCCGCGCGCCACGCTCATGCAGGCCAAAAAGCAGGGGACGCAGATCCACCTCCGAGCGGATCGGCCAGAAGCCCGAAACAACAGCGCCCGTCTCGACGGCAAGCGCGGCCAGACCGAAATCGGCAATACGCATCGAGGCTTCAATGCGGAATTCCGTTGTCAGCGCATCGCGACGGCCGAGCGCTTCCAGGCGCAGTTTTTTCTTCAATTCTTTGATGGGGGAATGGTGCTGCACGGGCTTGATTTCATGAGGCGCTGGCAACAGCCAGCTCGGAATGAAACAAAAGTGGCGTCCACACAACCGATGGAGAAGTCGATCCCGGGAACCTACAAAGTAGGTGGGTGCCGTGTGAAGAAGCCCACGGGCCTCCTCAGGGACAGCTCCCTAAGGGATTATTAAGGCCCCGGGGAATATGTCTCTCCTGTCGAGAAGCGCAGAACGCCAATCCGAATATAGGACGGATGCATGCATTGCACCAGTGCACCAAATGCGATTTTCCGCGTCTGACACAACCTTTGTCACATAATCATTGTGTGGGTGTACGGCTACGCAAGAGCTATGGTGTTTTCACCCCCCTCTGCCCTGTCGGGCATCTCCCCCGCAAGGGGGGAGATCAGCCTTCATGTTCATTTTGATCAATCTTCAAGAGTTGAAAATTACGCGAGATGGTCGATGGTGATGTGATCTCCCCCCTTGCGGGGGAGATGCCCGACAGGACAGAGGGGGGTGAATTGGTCATCAGATTTCGCCGTGATCAGAAAAACCACGCCAACTTATCCAACACTTCCCAACCCGAGCTATTCTCATCGTGTCCTTTCCGGCGGGAATGCTTCCGGAAACTTTCGAAAGTCGGGAAAGGATCGGCGCTTCGGCCTCGTGGGGAGAAAACCCATGGGACGGGGAGGTTTCGCCCCTTTGCCACAGTTTCATAGGGCCCCGAAAGGGTCCGGTGAAAGGGCAGAACAGGCGGAAAATGTAAAATCGCCGGGGCGGGTGGTCCTTGGATCGCAAGCATCGCATACCGGACTACCCCAGACCCGCGCTCCAAGGACCGCCCGTCATTCTCTTCATTTCAACAGCCAGACGCAAAAGCGGGCGTGGCAACGGGGAAAGTGTATCGCGCCATTCCCCGGACCTCTTGCCCTCCTCCCGCACGCCCCCTAATCTTCGCCCATCATGAAAGGGAATGCGATGCGGTTTGAAGGAACAGCGGCCTATGTGGCTGACAAGGATCTGATGGTAGCGGTCAATGCGGCGATTGCGCTTGAGCGCCCGCTGCTGGTCAAAGGTGAACCCGGTACCGGCAAAACAGAACTTGCCCGGCAGATTGCTGCAGCACTCGATCTCGAGCTGATCGAATGGAACGTCAAATCCACCACCAAGGCACAGCAGGGCCTCTACGAATACGATGCCGTCAGCCGCCTGCGCGATTCGCAGCTGGGCGATGCGAAATTCAACGATATCGGTAATTACATCAAACCCGGCAAACTTTGGCATGCCTTCACCACGGACAGGAAAGTCGTGTTGCTCATCGACGAGATCGACAAGGCGGATATCGAATTTCCCAATGATCTCTTGCAGGAACTCGACCGCAACGAATTTCATGTCTACGAAACAGGCGAGACGATCCGCGCGACACATCGGCCGATTGTCATCATCACCTCCAACAATGAAAAGGAACTGCCCGACGCCTTTCTGCGCCGCTGCTTCTTTCACTATATCCGCTTCCCCGACGTCGACACGCTGACCAAGATCGTCGAAGTGCATTATCCCGGTATCAAACAGAACCTTGTCCGTGCCGCCCTCACCCAGTTCTATGAAATCCGCGATGTCCCCGGCCTGAAGAAGAAGCCATCGACCTCCGAGGCGCTGGACTGGATCCGCCTGCTGGTCGCCGATGACATCGCGCCGGAAGACCTGCGGGCTGACCCCAAGAATGCCCTGCCGAAACTGCACGGCGCCCTGCTGAAGAACGAGCAGGACGTGCATCTGTTCGAGCGCCTGGCCTTCATGGCAAGGAGGCAGGGATGACATGTCCATCGTCGAACGCCAGAAAGTACTGATTTACGCAACGTGCCGGCAAAGACTGCTGGTCTTTGATCAACCGGATTTTCCCGATGTCGAATTGCAGGTTCCCGGCGGGACGGTTGATCCCGGCGAAGCTGTTCTTGCAGCAGCGCAACGGGAATTCTGTGAAGAAACCGGACTGCCCTGCCCGGACCAGATGAACCTGCTGGCAACCATTCTCTATGATTTTTACAAGAGCGATGGGCTGCACCGGCATCGCCGCAGTTTTTTCCATACCCCGCTCCATGCACCTCTGGCGGAGACGTGGGAGCATCATGAGAATTTCCCTGACGGTGGGGGAAACCCAGTTCGTTTCCGCTTTTTCTGGATGAGCCTTGCCCAAGCCAATGATAGGCTCGGATACGGCATGAACCAATTGCTTGATCGGATATCCCCATGACTTTGACTGTGCGCCCCATCGCAGCAACCGATGAACCCGAATGGCGCCGCCTCTGGACCGCTTATCTGACATTCTACGAGACAAGTGTGTCGGAGGATGTCTACCGGACAACCTTCTCCCGGCTGCTGTCCGGCGGCGAACATGAATATCGCGGCTTTCTGGCTGTACTTGACGGCAAGCCGGTTGGGCTCGCGCATTATCTGTTTCATCGTCACTGCTGGAACGTGAACGGCGTCTGCTATCTGCAGGACCTGTTCGCCGATCCTGAGGTGCGGGGCCAAGGCATCGGCCGCGCCCTGATCGAGGCTGTGCATGCGGAAGCGGCCAAGGCCGGTTCGCAATATGTCTATTGGACCACGGCCCATGACAACACGAATGCCCGCAAACTCTACGACCGGATCGGCGAACTGACGCCGTTCATTGAATACAACAAGCGGGTCTAGCCATGTTCCTCCCCTTCTTCCTCGAACTCAAGGCAGCAAAGATTCCCGTATCCCTGCGGGAATATCTGACGCTGCTTGAAGGATTGGATGCAGGCTTGGTGACCTATGATGTCGAGGGGTTCTACTATCTCGCCCGCTCGGCCCTGGTGAAGGATGAGCGCCACATGGACCGCTTCGATCAGGTTTTCGGCCATGTGTTCAAGGGGCTGGAGCTGCTGGGCGGCGACAATGGTATCGACGTTGCCAATCTGCCCGAGGAATGGTTGCGGCGACTGGCTGAGAAACACCTTACGGAAGAAGAGAAAAAGCTGATCGAGGCGCTGGGCGGGTTCGAGAAGCTGATGGAAACCCTGCGCCAGCGGCTAGAAGAGCAGAAGGGCCGGCATCAGGGCGGCTCCAAATGGATCGGCACGGCTGGAACGTCGCCCTTCGGCGCCTATGGCTATAATCCGGAAGGCGTGCGCATCGGCCAGGACGAGAGCCGTAACCGCCGCGCGGTCAAGGTGTGGGACAAGCGCGAATTCAAGAACTTTGACGATAGTGTCGAGCTTGGCACCCGCAACATCAAGGTTGCCCTCAAACGATTGCGCCGCTGGGTGCGCGAAGGCGCCGATGACGAGCTCGATCTCTCGGGCACCATCAAATCGACCGCCGAACACGGCTATCTCGATGTCCAGACGCGGCCCGAACGGCGCAACCACGTCAAGCTGCTGATGTTCTTCGATGTCGGCGGCTCCATGGACGAGCATATCCGGATAGCCGAGGAATTGTTCTCTGCCGTGCGCTCGGAATTCAAGCACATGGAATATTTCTACTTCCACAATTGCCTCTACGAGGGTGTGTGGAAGGACAATCGCCGCCGCCACGCGGAACGGATACCGACGCTTGACCTCATTCACAAATACGGATCGGACTACAAGGTCATCTTTGTCGGTGATGCCGCCATGGCACCCTACGAGGTTTCCCATTCCGGCGGATCAGTCGAACACTGGAATGAAGAAGCCGGCGCGGTCTGGCTCGGGCGGGTTCTCGACCACTGGAAGAACGCCGCCTGGCTCAATCCGTCAAAGGAACAATATTGGGATTACACCGCCTCGACGGCAATGATCCGCAAGATTTTCGCGCACCGCATGTACCCCATGACCCTGGCAGGCATCGAAGGGGCAACGCGCGAACTCTCGCGCCGGCACTAGCTGGGAGATGCTGAAACGATTGCATTCGCAGTGGTGCGTGGTTCGACAAGCTCACCATGCAGGCCTTTTAATCCCCTAACCGAAGGAATACCCTGCACCGCGCACGGTACGGATCGGATCGATCGAGCGGCCGATATTGATGGCCTTGCGCAGCCGTCCGACATGCACGTCGACGGTGCGGTCATCCACATAGATGTCGGCGCCCCAGACATTGTCCAGGAGCTGGCCGCGCGAGAACACCCGGCCGGGGGACTGCATCAGGAATTCCAGCAGGCGGAACTCGGTGGGACCAAGCTTCAGCTCGCGTTCCTTGCGGAATACACGGTGCTGCTCACGGTCAAGCTTCAGGTCGCCGAAGCTCAGCACATGCGACAGCAGGCTCGGATTGACCCGGCGCAGCATGGCCTTGATGCGGGCGAGCAGTTCCGGCGTCGAGAACGGCTTGACCATGTAGTCGTCAGCACCGGTCGCAAGACCGCGCACCCGCTCGCTTTCTTCGCCGCGTGCCGTCAGCATGATAATCGGCAGGATTTCCGTCTCGCGCCGCGCCCGCAGGCGGCGGCAGAGTTCGATACCGGAAAGCCCCGGCAGCATCCAGTCGAGAATGAGAAGGTCCGGTACTTTTTCACGCAGCGCAATTTCCGCCTCGTCACCGCGCGCGATTGTCTCGACGACATAGCCTTCGGCTTCAAGATTGTACCGGAGAAGGACGCTGAGCGCTTCCTCGTCTTCGACAACTGTGATTTTGGGAGCTATCGCCATTGCTGGAATCCTAATTAAGGCTGTCTGGCTTCATCAACGACGATGCTGTGGGTCTGGTCTTCCTTGGGGCGTTCAGCCGGAAGCTGCGCACCCGTCACGATGTAGTAGACCGTTTCAGCAATGTTCGTCGCGTGATCCCCGATACGCTCGATATTCTTGGCGCAGAAGAGAAGGTGCGTGCAGGCGGAAATGTTGCGCGGATCTTCCATCATGTAGGTCAGAAGTTCGCGGAACAGTGAAGTGTATAGTGCATCGATTTCATCATCGCGCTCGCGCACGATATTGACCTGCTGCACGGAGCGTGTGGCATAGGCATCGAGCACGTCCTTGAGCTGGGTCAGGGCGAGTTCCGCAATGGTCTGCAGGCCGCGATAGACCGAGAGCGTCTGGCGCGTATCGGTGACGGCGACAACGCGCTTGGCGATGTTCTTGCCCAGATCGCCAACCCGTTCGAGGTCGGACGAAATACGGATGGCGCCGATGATTTCACGCAGGTCAATCGCCATGGGCTGGCGCTTGCCGATGATGGTGATGGCCTTTTCGTCAATCTCGCGCTGTCCGGCATCGAGGATGAGATCGTCCGAAATAACGCGCTGGGCCAGCGCATTGTCGGAGTTCACCATGGCGGTGACGGCCTGTTCAACCATGCGTTCCGCATGACCGCCCATTTCGGCGATCTTGTGTGTCAGGAACTTCAGTTCGTCGTCATAGGAACGGACGGTATGCTGCGACTCGGTCATATTCTTATCCCTGTTTCCCGTGATTAGCCGAAGCGTCCGGTGATGTAGTCCTGCGTGCGCTTTTCCGTCGGATTGGTGAACATCATTTCCGTATCGCCCACTTCGACGAGGTTTCCGAGATGGAACATCGCCGTGCGCTGCGAAACGCGGGCCGCCTGCTGCATCGAATGGGTGACGATGACGATGGTGTAGTTCTGGCGCAGTTCATCGATCAGTTCTTCAACCTTTGCCGTGGCAATCGGATCAAGCGCCGAGCAGGGTTCGTCCATCAGGATGACTTCCGGGCTGACGGCAATGGCGCGGGCAATGCACAGGCGCTGCTGCTGGCCACCGGAAAGCCCCGTTCCGGCTTCATGCAGGCGGTCTTTCACTTCGTCGAACAGGCTCGCGCGGCGCAGGCTCTTCTCGACGATTTCCTCCAGTTCATGCCGGTTCTTGGCAAGACCGTGGATGCGCGGGCCATAGGCCACGTTCTCGAAGATGGACTTCGGGAACGGATTGGGTTTCTGGAAAACCATGCCGACGCGGGCACGCAGTTCAACCACGTCGATCTTCGGATTGTAGATATCCTCGTCATCGAGGGTGATCTTGCCGCCAATCTTGCAGCCTTCAATCGTATCGTTCATGCGGTTCAGCGAGCGCAGGAAGGTGGACTTGCCGCAACCGGACGGGCCGATCAACGCAGTGACCATCTTTTCAGGCACATCAAGGCTGACACCGAACAGGGCCTGCTTTTCACCATAGTGAACGGTGACATCCTTGCCCTGCATTTTGATCGTATTGACCTGTGCACTCATTTTGTCGTTTACCGCTTTTTCGAGAGATCGTTCTGTCATGAGATTCATAATTCGCTCCCGTTTACCAGCGCCGCTCGAAGCGGCGACGCAGAATGATGGCACCGATGTTCATGACTGCAAGAAACAGAAGCAGCACGATGATAGCGCCGGACGTACGTTCGACAAAAGCCCGTTCCGCTTCGTTCGCCCACATGTAGATCTGCACCGGCAGGGCCGTTGACGGATCAAGCGGCGTGACCGGATAATTGGCGACGAAGGCCACCATGCCGATCAGAAGCAGCGGCGCCGTTTCGCCCAGCGCGTGGGCAAGGCCGATGATCGTGCCGGTCAGGATGCCGGGCGCGGCCAGCGGCAGAACATGGTGAAACACCATCTGCGTCTTCGATGCGCCGATACCCAGCGCCGCCGAACGGATGGATGGCGGTACGGCGCGCAGGGCGGCGCGGGTCGCGATGATGATTGTCGGTAGCGTCATCAATGTCAGGACCAGTCCGCCGACCAGCGATGCGGACCGCGGCAGGCCGAAGAAGTTGATGAACACGGCCAATCCGAGCAGACCGAAGACGATGGACGGCACCGCGGCCAGATTGTTGATGTTGACTTCGATGATATCGGTCAGGCGGCTCTTCTTGGCATATTCTTCCAGATAGATCGAAGCGGCCACGCCGATAGGCAGCGAAAGGCACAGGACAATCAGCATCATGTAGAGCGAGCCGATAAGCGCAACGCCAAGCCCCGATGTTTCCGGACGGCTCGATGCACCGAAGGTAAACAGGCCCGTATTGAAACGCTGTGCCATGGCACCTTCTTTGGCCAGGGTATTCATCCAGCCAACCTGGCGGTCCGACACTTTGCGATTTGCCTGATCGACCGTCAGATCGATCTGTCCCTTGAAGGCGGAATCGATATCACCGCCGGTCAGCACCCAGAGATTTTGTGTTGTACCGATCAGTGCCGGGTTTCCGGCAACCAGTTCACGCAGCTGACTGCGCGAGCCATCGGATACAAGCTTGCTCACTTCACGGATGGCGGGCTTGTCATCAAGACTGATACCCAGTTTCTCGGCGAGGGCGTTGCGCACAAGAAGCGGATAATTCGCGGTCAGCAGAACGGCGGGATCGGTCGCACGCTTGTTCGTGGGATCGATGACCTTCTCGTCAAGCTTGACCGACAGGTTGAGTTCCGTCTGCCAGAAAGCGGTGTAGCCGTTGGAGATCACGGAGAACAGCAACGCAACCAGAAAGAACAGACCAATGGCGATAGCCGTGATGCCGTAGATTTTGAACCGGCGTTCGGCAGCGTAGCGGCGCTTGAGACCAATGTCGCGCCGAACTGCTTTCGCTGGAGCAGTTGCAGCAGGATTGAGTGTTGTGTCGGTCATTCGTACTGCTCCCGGTACTTACGCACGATGTAAAGCGCGAAAATGTTCATCGCCAGAGTGATGAAGAAAAGGGTGAGGCCAAGGGCGAATGCCACCAGCGTCTGCGGTGAATTGAATTCCAGATCGCCTGTCAGCTGATTGACGATCTTGACCGTAATTGTGGTCATGGCATCGAATGGATTGATATTGAGGTTGGCGGCAACACCGGCTGCCAGAACGACGATCATGGTTTCGCCGATGGCGCGCGAAGCGGTGAGCAGCAGCGCACCGACAATACCCGGCAAGGCGGCGGGCAGCACAACGCGGCGGATGGTTTCCGAACGCGTCGACCCGAGGCCGAGCGATCCGTCACGCAGCGATCCCGGAACAGCGGTGATGATGTCATCCGACAGGGAGGAAACGAAAGGGATGAGCATGACGCCCATGACGATACCGGCCGTGAGCACGCTTTGCGCCATGATGAACGGATAACCGCCTGATATGGCAGCACTGATGTCGCGCAGGAATGGCCCTACCGTGACAAGAGCAAAGAAGCCGTAGACAATCGTCGGGATGCCCGCGAGCACTTCAAGCAGCGGCTTGACCACGGACCGCACGGTGCGGCTGGCATATTCCGCCATGTAGATCGCGGCAAACAATCCAACCGGCACGGCAAAAAGCATGGCGACCAGCGCGATATAAAGTGTACCGGCAAGCAGCGGGATCAGACCGAACTGTCCCTGTGCACCATCGCTGCCCGCTGCAGCAAAGCGCGGGTCCCACACGGTGCCGAAGAAGAACGTCGAAGGGGTTACCGACTGGAAAAAGGTGATCGTCTGGAACAGCATCGACAGGACGATGCCGACCGTTGTCAGGATGGCGATGGTGGACGCAGCCAGCAGCCCCCAGAGGATGATCCGCTCGACATTGTTGCGGGCGCGTGTGCGGACATTGACACCCGACAGGCCGAAAATGGCGCCAGCGAGCGCAAGGGCGATGGCAATAACAGCGCCGATGTTCTGGGCGCGTGCCGTGCTCTTGTTCCACTGAACGGCAATCGGGATCATGAAATCCTGACCTTCCGTCGCAAGGGCAACACCCTTGTCGGACAGAATAGGCCGCAATTCGGAAAAGGTGGTCGGCAGGTTTGCGCGTTCCTGATCGCTCAGCTTGTCAAGGCCGCGGGCAATACCGGCGACCATGCCGATTTCAAGACTCTGGCTGGCAATCACGCTTTCATTGTTATGAGCCGGCAAACTATCTACAGCCTGACGCTCAATGTAAAAACCCGAAGCCACCGCCCACAGGGCGATAAAGATGACTGCAGGCAATACGGAAACCAGAAAAACCCACCAGCCATGATAATGCGGCAAGGAATGGGCCTTGATGCTTCTGTCATCCCTGCGCACGGCACGCTGGCGTCCAAGAAAGAACCCGACAATGCCAATGGCGATGACAATCAATACAACCAACAAGGTGGACATCAACGCTTCCCCGATCTGTCCTGCAACGAGAGCATAGGCCCCAAGAAATATCCGGCGCGAACAGATCCTGTCCGCGCCGGTTATTTTTGACTTACTTGCCAGCCATGGTCTTGCCAGCAGCAAATGCAGCGCGCTGAGCTTCGCGCTCTGCATCCGGTGCAGCAACCAGGCCGTACTCTACCAGCGGGCTTTCCGGACCAACCATCTGGTCAGCAAGGAAGAAGTCCACATATTCCTTCAGGCCAGGAATAACGCCGAGATGGGCCTTTTTAACGTAGAAGAAAAGCGGGCGCGAAACCGGATACTTGCCCGAAGCAATGGTTTCCGTGCTTGGCTTGATGCCGTTGACGGTTGCAACCTTCAGCTTGTCCGCATTGTTTTCGTAAAATGCGAGGCCGAATACACCAACGCCAGTCTTGTTGGCATCGATACGAGCCAGTGTTTCCGGATAATCGCCATCGATGTCGATTGCCTTGCCATCCTTGCGGATTGCAATGCAGGCAGCAGCAGCGGCCTTTTCGTCAAGGCCGGCAGCCTTGATCGCGTCAGCAGCGCCGGTTGCCTTGCAACCGCCGGTCATCAGCTTTTCTTCGAAAACTTCACGGGTGCCGTGCTTTTCGCCAGGAATGTAGGCAGCGATGTCCCAATCAGGCAGCTTGGGGTTGACCTGGTTCCACTTGGTGTTGGGGTTGGCAACGAGCTTGCCATCAACAACGACCTGCGCAGCCAGAGCTGTATAGATGTCCTTGGGTTCCAGGGCCCAGTCCTGACCCTTGATGTCGGTCGCGAACACGATGCCGTCATAGCCGATGCGGATTTCTTCAACGTCTTTGACGCCGGCATCAACGCAGGACTTCAGTTCGCTGTCCTTGATCGGACGCGAGGAATTGGCAATGTCGATGGTGTTTTCGCCGACGCCCTTGCAGAATTCCTTGATGCCGGCACCGGAACCGCCTGACTCAACGACGGGTGTCTTGAACTTGGGGAATGTTTCGCCAAAAGCTTCAGCAACGATCTTGGCATATGGCAGCACAGTGGATGAACCGCTGACCTGAATCTGGTCACGAGCGGATGCGCCAACTGTCGTTGCAATCACCGAGATCGCAATCAGAGCAGTGGTGGAAATAAGCTTGTTCATAGGAGCAGCTCCTGTTGGATTAACTGTGTGACGCCTCCGACGTCGTCTGCCGTCTATAGAACCAATATAACAGTCATATGACAGTAATGTTACAGTTCTGTAGCGCAGCCTGTGCCCGGCCTGTCTCCGGCGTGGAATCAAAAATCCGTCTAAAACCATCAAGTTAACCGTCTATGCACTTTGTGCGAGCTGGTGCTCCCAAGAGAAGGTCAACGATTCCAGTGGGTTCATACCGTTCAATTGCGACACCCGCAGGCATTGCTCTGCCTCACTCCGGAGGGGGACAATAGCGTCCCCCTCGCGCTATTTCAAAAAATTTTTCCACAAGCGACGGATTGTCCCGCTTTGACCGTTTAAGCCCATGACAGATGACAGTTTCCCGAAAGGAAAAATGATGACATTGAAACGAGCAGCTATTCTTGTTGCCCTCCTGCCGTTGTCCCTTGCCGCGCCCATGGCAATGGCGGCGCCGAAAGCCGACACAAACGGCGATGGCATGATTTCGCTGGACGAATATCAGGCAGCAGCGCGGACGCGGCTTCTCAAGTTTGACACGGATGGTGACGGTAAACTGTCGCTTGAAGAATGGCTGAAGCGCCCCGCCCCAAAGAATGCCAAGCGCGACCCAACGGCACTGTTCAACCGCATCGACACCAATCATGACGGCTTCATCGATACAGCAGAAATGGATATTGTATCAAAGAAGCGGTTCGAGCGTCTCGACAAGAATGCCGATGGTCAATTGTCGAAGGACGAGCGCCATCCGCACAAGAAGGGTGCTGCAGACAGTTCGCAGGAGTAACGGCAAGCGTGCAAAACATTGGACAATCGCAAGACCGATGAAGAACTTCTGGTCCGGATCGGTCAGCACGACGACGCTGCCGTCCGCACCATGGTGACCAGAAAGTTGCCGCGCCTGCTTGCCATGGCAGTGCGGATGCTTGGCGACAGACACGAGGCCGAAGACGTGACACAGGAAGCCTTTGTCAGGCTTTGGCGGCAGGCGGGGAAGTGGCAATCCGGCCGTGCCACCTTCGACACGTGGTTGCACCGGGTCACGCTCAACCTCTGTTACGACCGCCTGCGCCGCCATCGCGAACAGCCGGTCGCCGAGGCACCTGACACGCCGGATACCGCGCCGGGACCCGAAGAAGCGCTTTCAACCCAGGATGAAAGCGACCGCATCCAACAAGCACTTGCCTCCCTGCCGGACCGGCAGAGGGAGGCAATCGTACTTCAATACTATCAGGAGTTCACCAATATCGAGGCGGCCGAGATTATGAATATAAGCATTGAAGCACTTGAAAGCCTCCTGGCGCGGGCCCGGCGCAATCTGCGGGCTATTCTGGAAGAGGCGGAGAAACGGGAGGAATCACGATGACACCGGAGCGTTTTCAGGAATTGACGGAAATCTACGGTGCCGATGTCAGGCGATGGCCGCCGCCGGAGCAGACAGCGGCAGTGGTATTCATCAAAGATTATCCGGATCTTGCCCGGCCCGCGCTCGCGGCAGCGGCAAAACTCGACACCCTGCTGTCGGGCTATCAGATTGCCCAGCCGGACACGGTCCTGCGGGAAAAGATCATCGCCGCATCGGGCAAGTCCTGGTCTGGCTGGAGACGGGCACGTCTGTGGTGGCAGGGCACGGGTATCGCCGGAATTGGGCTCGCGGGTGCGATCACCGGAGCACTCCTTATCGGTGTCATTCACTCCGCCGAGACACGTGGGTATGAGGATCAGGCCTATGCGGTCACCGCTTTCAACATTACCGATGAAATGGACGAGTAAATGAGCGAACGATCCCGCAATATGCTTCTCATCGCCTCGCTCGCCCTGAATGTCTTCATCGCGGGCGGCGTGATCGGCGGCGGATATATCTGGCACACATTCGGGCATTCCTGGACGACGGAGAACCGGCGCGGCGTTCGTTTTGCCGCCGAATACCTGACACCGGAACAGCAGAAGACGCTACGCCAGAGCCTGTCGGCCGCGCGCAAAGACAATGTGCCGCTGGCGGATGCCGGTCGGGCAAGCCGCACCGAGATCGCCCGCCTGCTGGCGCAGGATGTGGTCGATCCCGTGGCCATCAGCGCGGAATTGACCAAGGCGCGTGACGCCGATTTTGCCCTGCGGACCCGTATCGAGCAGACGATCGTCTCATTCGCCGAAAGCCTTTCGCCTGATGATCGCAAGGCGCTCGTCGATGGTCTGAAAAAGCGCAATATCATCCTGCGGCAAGCACCGGCAAAAAAAGAATAGGCACGGCGACGGATTTCTCCGGTCCTCCCGTTCAATGACTGTCAACGCCAGACAGGCTGCGAACGGAGAAGACCATGGTCACCACCACACCCGATGCGACCGCTGCCATTGCAGTCAATCGCTTTGGCTTGGGAAAGCGGGCAAGCGAGCCGTTTCCTGCGGAACCGCGCCGCTGGCTGCTGGATCAGATTGCTGAATATGAGCCGCATCCTTCGGCCTTTACACAGTTGCAGACCACGCCAGAAATCGCGACGAATTATGCCGATGACCGGCAAAAACTGCAGGCGCTCGCGGGGGATGAAAGAATTGCGCTGCAGCAGGAACTGAACAAAGCTGCCCGCCTGCTCTACCGCAGCGAAATCGAGGCACGCGGCCTCAATGCTTTGCAGACACCGACGCCATTTATGGAAGCGCTCGTCCATTTCTGGTCGAACCATTTTGCCGTGTCGGCCGACAACCCTCCCATGTTGAGCCTTGCCGGCGCCTTCGAGCGGGAAGCGATCCGCCCGCACATCACAGGCCACTTTACCGATCTGCTGTTTGCCGTCGAGCAGCATCCGGCCATGCTGATCTATCTCGATCAGATCCGCTCGGCAGGCCCTGACAGTCCGCTGGCGGCACGCGCCAAACGGCGCAATGCCGATAAGCTGCCGGGGATCAACGAGAACCTTGCCCGCGAGATCATGGAACTGCACACCGTTGGTGTCGGGTCCGGTTACACGCAAAAGGATGTCACGGAGTTTGCGCTGGCCCTCACCGGCTGGTCTGCGGGACGCATGGGCGGCAAGGCCGATACCAACGAGGCGGGTGTTTTTCAATATCGCCCCGGCCTGCACCAGCCCGGCGACCGGCTGATCCGCCACCGCGTTTACGGCGCAACAGGCGAAGATCAGGCGGGCGCCGTCCTGAAAGACCTTGCCAGCGATCCGGCAACGGCGAAACATATCGCGACAAAACTCTGCCGCCACTTTATCTCCGACACACCACCGCATGCAGTCGTGAACCGGGTCAGCAAGGCATTTCTCGCCTCGGACGGCAATTTACCGACCGTTTATGAAGCACTCGTTCAGGCACCCCAAGCGTGGACATCTCAGTCCTCCAAGATCAAGACACCATGGGAATGGCTGGTCTCTGCCATGCGCGGGCTGGACTATCCCGACCTTGGCAAAGCCAACTTCGCCAACCTGTTGGACCAGTTGGGACAGCCGGTCTGGCTGCCCCGCTCACCTGCCGGTTATGACGACATTGCCGCCAGCTGGCTTGCGCCCGATGCGCTGGTGCGGCGCGTCGAGGTCTCCCAGCGGCTGGCAGCAAAGGCCGACCGGTCGCTGAAACCGCAGGAGCTGGCGGACAACCTGCTCGGAAACGCGTTGACCGACACCACGGCAACGGAAATCAACCGCGCCGAATCCATCCAGACGGGCGTCGCCCTTCTGCTTGTTTCACCCGACTTTCAACGGAGATGAGCATGACCAACCGCCGTAATTTCCTGCGTCTGGCCGCCATCGGTGCGGGATCGATGCTCGTGGCACCGCGCATTGTCTTTGCCAATGTCGCAACCGACCGCCGTTTCGTTTTCATCATTCAGCGCGGTGCCGCCGATGGTCTCAACATTGTCGTACCCTATGCCGACCCGGCCTATGCGCAGTTGCGGGGCAGTCTGGCGATCCAGACTTCCGATGCCATCAAGCTTGACGGGACCTTTGCGCTGCATCCGTCACTCACTGGCATGGGAACGCTCTACAGCAACCGGCAGGCGCTGTTCGTCCATGCCGTCGCCTCACCCTACCGCGAGCGCTCGCACTTCGATGGCCAGAACGTTCTCGAAACCGGCGGCACCAGTCCATACCAGATCAGGGACGGCTGGCTGAACCGGCTTGTGACGCTGCTGCCGAAATCAGCTGACAAGGCCATCGCCTTCGCCCCGACCATACCGGCCGCCTTGCGCGGTTCCGCCGACGTTACCTCCTATGCGCCGTCGAACCTGCCGGAAGCTCCGGATGATCTCCTGCTGCGGGTTGCGCAACTCTACGACCGGGACCAGCAGTTTCACCCGGTCTGGAGTGCCGCCATGGAAGCGCGGGGCTTTTTCAAGGACATGGAAACGCGTCAGAACCCCGCCGCTGCGGGCAGAACTGCGGCCGAAGCGCTCGCCCGGATCGACGGTCCACGCATCGCCATGATCGAGACCAGCGGCTGGGATACCCATAGCGGCCAGGAAAACCGGCTCGCCAGCCAGCTCAAGGCACTCGACACCATGATCGATGCCATGCGCGACGGGCTTGGCGATGTCTGGCAGCAGACAACGGTGCTTGTGGCAACCGAATTCGGCCGCACTGCCGCCGCCAATGGCACCGGCGGGACGGACCACGGCACGGCAACAACCGCGCTCATTCTCGGCGGCGCCGTCAAGGGCGGGCGCATCCTTACCGACTGGCCGGGCCTTGCGCCGAATGCGCTTTATGAAAACCGCGACCTGAAACCCACCATGGATCTCGACGTCCTGATTGCAGCGCTCGCTGCAGAAACATTTGGTCTGGAACCTGAGCGCACCATGAAAACGCTCTTTCCCAGCCGCCCCTTTGACCGATCCCTGCAGGGACTGATCAACACCTGAACCACTAACCCCAGAAGAGGTAAATCATGAGAACACTATTGAGCATCATTACCGCCGGCCTTGTCGCGGCCGGCACCCTGGCCGGAGTGCAAAGCGCCAGCGCAATGCCGCTCCTGACGGTACAGGGAGAGCATCTGCAATCCAAGGCTGAGCCGGTCTACTGGCGGCGCGGCTATTATGGCTGGCACGACGGCTACTACTACAACGGCCATCGCGGTTATGGCTACTTCAGGCCCGGATATCGTTTCTATCGCGGTTATTGGTTCCCACTGGAAGCGTTCGGGCCAAGAACCGTCATCATCGAGCGGCCGGCCCCCATTATTGTCCACCGGCGGCCTCTCGTCATCTATCGCTGAATTAGATTCCCGTCGGCCAGACCGGGCGCCTTGACAAAGGCGCCGCAGTCCCATAGTTATCAAGTCATCCGATGACTATGGGACTTGAGTGAATGCAACCCGCCGCCCGCACCAATCTGGCCGATACGGCCATTGATAATATCCGCGCCGAAATTATTACCAATCGCTGGCCGGTCGGAGAACGCATACCCAACGAGGCAGCGCTGGCCGATATGCTCGGCGTCAGTCGGGGTACTGTGCGCGAAGCCGTGCGCGTCCTCGTGGCGCAAGGTTTTCTCGAGACCAAACAGGGCTCCGGCACCTATGTCCGCTCGATCACAAATCCCGAAGAAAGCCTGCTGCGGATCAGGCGCACCGGCCTGCGCGATCAGGTCGAGACACGCTGTGCCCTCGAAGTTGAAGCGGCAAGACTGGCCGCCATCCGCCACACGCCCGAGGTGATTGACGATCTGCGCCAATTGCTCACTGAACGCGGTGAATATGATACTGCCCGGCATGATTCTTATGTTGAACGCGACCTTGCCTTCCACAAGGCAGTCGTCGCGGCATCGGGCAACGTCGCCCTCATGGAAGTGTATGAATTCTTCTCCGTTTCCATTCAGGAAGTCATCCGCGCGACGGTAACCGGAGAGCTTCCCGAACCTGACATGGCCGCGCATGCCGCCATCATCGATGCGATTGCTTCAGGAAATCCCGAGCGAGCGGCATCGATCACCCGCACCTTTATGGCTCCTATTCTGCTCGAACTCGATCGATTGCTTGCATCATGAACCAGCATCTTCCGTCTGAACATTCCAGCCGCCTCGCTGCGGATCTCAATATTGCCGGTGAACAGCTTGTCGATGCCGAAGTGGATAGTGTTCCCCAGCCGCGTATACCGGATTTCAAAAGCCGTGGCACACAGATCCTGTTCGGCCTCAGTCTCGTTCTCATCGCCTACAATCTGCGCCCGGTTTTCTCCAGCGCATCGGCGCTTTTGCCGGAGATCATTGCCCAGACGGGCCTTTCGTCTTTCGGCGCGGGCGTGCTCACCACGCTACCCGTTCTTTGTCTGGGTCTCTTTGCTCCCTTGGCCCCGCGCCTTGCGCAGCGGATCGGTGCGGAGCGCACACTCCTTGGTGTTCTCCTTTTACTTGCCCTAGGCACAGCCCTGCGCGGGCTGGAATCCCTGCCCTTGCTGTTCGCCGGAACAGCGCTCGCCGGGGGCTGCATTGCCATCGGCAACGTCCTCCTGCCCGGTCTGGTCAAGCGCGATTTTGCCAGCCGCACAGGGATGATGACCGGTCTTTATACCATGGCGCTGTGCGCCGGAGCCGCCAGTGCTGCTGGTCTGACCCTGCCTGTCCAGAAGATGCTTGGCGGGTCATGGTCCCTGGCGCTCAGCGCCTGGGCACTGCCGGCTCTGGTTGTCGCCGCCATCTGGCTGCCGCAGGCCTTTGCCCGCAAAGTCCGCACGAAACATGCGGGCTTCAAGGTAACGGGTCTCTGGCGCGATCGCCTGGCATGGCAGGTCACCCTGTTCATGGGTTTGCAGTCGGCGCTCGCCTACTGCGTCTTTGGCTGGCTGGCGCCCATCCTGCGGGATCGCGGCCTTGACGGTACAACCGCCGGCGTCGTGGTTTCCGTATCGGTCATGGCACAGGTCTTCACTTGTCTTCTCGTGCCATCGATTGCGGTGCGCTGCCGGAATCAAAGCCTGATCAATGTCGGGCTTGTCACGATTGCTGTTGTTGGCCTGCTCGGATTGCTGTTTGCGCCACTCTCGACGGTTTGGCTGTGGGCTATCATCCAGGGCATCGGTCAGGGTGGGCTCATTGCCATAGCGATGACCATGATCGTCCTGCGTTCGCTGGACTCCCATGTCGCTTCGCATCTCTCGGGGATGGCCCAATGCGTTGGTTACATGCTCGCCGCCATCGGGCCCCTGCTTGTCGGCCTCATCCACAGTCTGACGGAAAGCTATGCTGCGACCGCCATTCTGTTTGTTCTTCTGGGAATTGGCGTTGCCATTTTTGGTTGGGGTGCGGGACGCGCCCTGCATGTGAACGCCCGGACAGTCTCCTTGTGAACGGCAGCTAACGGCGACATTCATCACCGGTTCAGCCGGAAGGCTCTATTCCTGTCCTCAACAAATGAACATTGAGGACAATATGATGAAAAAATATCTCGCTGCTCTGCTGGTTGCTGCCGTCTCGATCAGCGCAATTGGCCTCCCTTCGGCTCCGGCCCAGGCAGGCGGCTACTATTCCGATGATTATGATGGCTGGTCGGGCGATCGCTCCTACCGTGACAGCTATTACCGTGATCGCGGCGATGATTATTATCGTGACCGCGATTACCGTTCCAATCGCTCGGACCGCCACAAGGGTCGCGACACGGCGATTATTGCCGGTGTTGCCGGATTGGCGCTCGGCGCGGTCATCGTTGGATCGCTTGCCAAACAGAATCAGAATCGTGCGCCGGTTTATGACCGCCCGGCAAACCATGATCGCCTGATCTACGATCCGAATTACTGAACGCAGACTGCCTTTCCATTGTGCGTGGTTCGACAGGCTCACCATGAGGTAGATTGAGGATTGCAGGGAGCCAAGTTCTGCAAGATTACTCATACGCCCGAATAGCCTTGCAGCCACGCACTCCCTCATGGTGAGCCTGTCGAACCACGCACAATTGTTATGCAAACCATTAAAAAAGCACAACCGGTTTTCATCTGGTCGTGCTTTTCATTTTTAAGATCGAAAGATCTCAGGCTTCGATATCGACGTCCTTGGTTTCCTTGCCGATCACCAGCGCAATCAGCGTCAACACGGCCATGGCCGACAGATAGACACCGACCCAGAACGGGCTGCCTCCACCCAGCTTCCACAATGCAATCGCTATAAAGGGTGCAACTGCGGCGCCGAGGATCGACGAAACATTGTAGGAAATACCCGAGCCCGTATAGCGCATGCTTACCGGGAACAGTTCCGGCAGCAAGGCACCCATCGGACCGAACGTCATCCCCATCAAGGCAAAGCCCAATATCAGCCAGGCCATCACACCGGCCGTGCCCAGCGACAGCATCGGCACCCACAACAGGCCAAACACGGAGATGGCAAGCGTTACCCAGATCAGAGTCTTGCGACGACCCCAGCGGTCAGCCCATGGGCCAGAGGCCATGGTGAAGATGCCAAAGAACACCACCCCGACGATCATCATCAGGACGAAGGTCGTGTAGTCATAACCGAGGCCGGCAATCGGTCCAGACGTGGCAGCGCGGCCGTAGCTGAGCGAAAATGTCGTCATCAGGTAGAAGAGTACATAGGTGGCGAGCATGTAGAATGTGCCGAGGACAAGCTGTTTCCAGTGCGACTGGAAAACCGAGACCAGCGGCACTTTCTTGATCTGACCTTTACTGACGGTTTTCTCGAACGCCGTGCTTTCGACGAGATTGAGCCGGACCCAAAGACCGACGATCACCATGACAGCCGAAAACAGGAACGGAATCCGCCAGCCCCAATCGAGAAACGCGAGGGACGGCCGCGATGGATCATCCGATGGCAGGATGGCAGCGATGAGCAGAAACAGGCCATTGGCGATGATGAAGCCGATAGGAGCGCCAAGTTGCGGAAAGGTACCGTATATTGCCCGTTTCCCCTCGGGTGCGTTCTCGGTGGCAACGAGCGCAGCTCCGCTCCATTCACCGCCCAGTGCGAATCCCTGTGCCAGGCGCAACACCACCAGAAGGGCAGGTGCCAGCCAGCCAACGCTGGAAAATGTCGGCAGAACGCCGATAAGGAATGTTGCAATGCCCATGGTCAGGAGCGCGCCGACCAGCGTGATCTTTCGCCCGCGCTTGTCGCCGAGATGACCAAAGAAGATCGCGCCCAGCGGCCGCGCCACCATGGCCGCACCAAAGATGGCGAAGGATGACAGCAGGGCCGTCGTCTCGTTGCCGGGCGGAAAGAACAGATGCGGGAAAACAAGAACGGCAGCGGTTGCGTAGACGTAGAAATCGTAGAACTCGATCGTAGTGCCAATCAGGCTGGCCAGAATGACACGGGAACGCGAATTGGCAGGCGCCTGCATGGACAGCGGCGCTGTGGATACGGACATTGATTTTACTCCCTGACGGCTGAGGCGGCTGCCCCAACGTGAATGTCGGCAGATCACATCATTCGAAAGAGAAGAGGATCGTGAAAGAATAGGCGGGCGGGCTGACGATTATACCTGCCAAGCGGCCAGTTCAAGGGTTATAAAGGCTGGGAACCAAACAAAAACGCAGCCTTGCGGCTGCGTTTTTCGAAACTGGCTCAGACCATGCCGAGCGCGTTCATGTAAAGCTCAAGGATCGCTTCTTCTTCCTTGCGCTCATTGGCGTCCTTCTTGCGCAGGCGAACGATCGTGCGGATGATCTTGGTGTCGTAACCGCGCCCCTTGGCTTCAGCCATCACTTCCTTGATGTCGTCCTGAAGCGTGGTCTTTTCTTCCTCAAGGCGCTCGATGCGCTCAATGAACTGCCGCAATTCCGCAGCCGCAACACCTTCGACACCGCCCTGTGGCGCTACATCATCCATGCTCATATTTTGCTCCGTAAAAATTGATTGTGCGACTCGGGAACGCCGCCTCTGTGGTTCCGATGCCCGACCACAGCGCAATGAGTCAAGATAATAGAGTCAGGATGAAGGCGGTTTCAGCTGTCTGTGGTGCGCGGTTCGTGGGTTGCGGGTCATGGTGCGTGGTTCGACAAGCTGTCCATGAGGGAGAGGGGTGCTGCAAGGCCAATCGGAAACATTGCGCTATGAGCAATCTCGCAGAATAGAACTCCCTGAAGTCCTCACTCTCCCTCATGGTGAGCTTGTCGAACCACGAACCGTTTACCTCGCGCAACCGCGATCAATGCGACGGCTTGTTGGTCTCAAAAGCAGCCTTCTGTGCATCGCTGGCTTCGCGCTGATGCTTGGCCTGCCATTCGGCATAGGGTTCGCCGTAGACGATCTCGCGGGATTCATCTTTTGAAAGGGAAACACCCGCCGCCTCAGCGGCTTCCCGATACCAGTTGGACAGACAGTTGCGGCAGAAACCAGCCAGATTCATTAGGTCAATGTTCTGAACGTCGCTGCGCTCCCGCAGATGCTCCACCAGCCGCCGGAACGCCGCCGCTTCGAAGGCGATGCGCTGTTCATCGGTGAAATTGTTCATGGTCAAACCTCTTCCAGTGGACCGGTCCGCGAACCATATTGCCGTGCTATATGCATATCGGGATCGGCGTTGATGGCTTCAAGGATCGGTGCGAGCCGGTCTGCCCATTCATCAACCCCCTTCTCGTCGGCAATCAGATCCTGCCGCACCTCGATCAGCGCATGGGCGAGCCCCGGCACGATGCAATGTTTGAACATCGTGTCATTGCGCAGCGCTCCGTCATAGGGCTCATTGTCTCCGACGACCAGTTGCGGATCGGATTCCAAAGCCTTGATGAGCGGTAAGACCGCACGCGGATCACTGTCCCAGAGAATACCGGCATGCCAGGGCCGGGGCGTCATTTTCCAGAAAGCCGTGAAGGAATGGATGGAAATGACCAGCGGCGCATTGTCGCTCGCCTCGGCAACCGCATGGATCATATCCGAGACGGCCGTGTGATAGGGACGATAGAAATCATTCACGCGTTTCTGATGCTCGGCTTCCACCAACGGATTGTTCCCAGGAATGATCGCCCCGTCGGACAGGCGCATGATAAGCGTCGGATCATCCTCCCCCCGGTTCGGATCGATGAGCAGGCGGGAAAAACCGCCGAGCACCGCAGGAACACCGAGCATTTCAGCCAGTTTTCGCGTCAACGGCTCCACACCGATATCATAGGCAATATGCCGTTCGAACTGCTGTTGCGGCAGACCAAGAGAGCCATATTCCTCCGGCAGATCCCGGCGGGCATGATCAGCCAGCAGCACCAGACCTCTGTCATTGTTGCCATCGACAAGGTGAAAGGGGGAAAACGGCATTTCAACGTTCTCTTGCGCGATTATTCAGGATATTTTTTTGTGTTTCACGCCCTGATCGGGAATGCAACCATCATTCTTTTGTCACACGGCAACAGGAACGGCATGTTCGGCCCATTAGCGCGTTGACAATGCATGTGAAACTGCGGAAAAGGAGTCTAAGACGGACGGAGGCAATATTGCGCAGGGGCATCATTTTCCGCGCTGACCAGCATCAGCGGACGCGATGGAGCAGCTTTCTAGCGGCTTTTTTATTCATTTTCGTAGCAGGCAGTGTCTTTGCGCCGGAAAAGGCCCACGCTGATTTTCGCGTATGCAACACCACACAAAATCTCGTGGGCGTAGCACTGGGCTATCGGGCAAAGACCGGCTGGATCACGGAAGGCTGGTGGCATGTCAATGCTTCTTCCTGCACCACGCTGGTTGTCGGCCCGCTGACGTCACGCTATTATTACCTTTACGCCGAGGACGCCCAGAGTGGCGGCCGCTGGGATGGCAAGGTGAATATGTGCGTGGCGGAAAATCAATTCAAGATTACCGGGATCAATGACTGTTTTGCGCGCGGATTTCAGCGAGCGGGATTTCAGGAGTATGATACCGGCGAACAATCAAGCTGGATGGTCCAGCTTACGGAAGAAACTCCTCCCTCAGCTCCAATTGTAACGGATACCCCTCCTCGATGAGACGCCGCCGTAAGGTCAAAATCCTCGCCACACTGGGTCCCGCTTCATCCGACGAAGCGATGATTCGCAAACTGTTCGAAGCTGGTGCCGACGTGTTCCGCATCAATATGAGCCATGCCAGCCATGATCTCATGCGCGAACTTGTCCGCCGTCTGCGCAATGTCGAAAAGGAAGTCGGGCGCCCGATCGGCATTCTTGCCGATTTGCAGGGACCGAAACTGCGCGTCGGCAAATTTGCCGAAGGCAAGGTTGATCTCGTTCCCGGCCAGATTTTCACGCTCGACAACAACGAGGCACTCGGCGACAATACCCGTGTCTTCCTGCCGCACCCCGAAATTCTTGAGGCTGTCGAACCGGGCCACCGTCTGCTGGTCGATGACGGCAAGCTGGCATTGGTTGCGGAAGCATCCGATGGCAAGTCGATCACCTGCCGCGTGATATCCGGCACCAGAATATCAGACAAGAAGGGCGTCAGCCTGCCGGATACGACGCTGAGTGTCAGTGCCTTGACGGAAAAGGATCGCCGCGACCTCGACGCTGTCCTGCAGGAAGAAGTCGACTGGGTTGCCCTGTCCTTTATTCAGCGGCCGGAGGATCTTGCCGAAGTCCGTAAGATCTCGCGCGGCCGCGTTGCCCTGCTTTCGAAGATCGAAAAGCCGCAGGCCGTTACCCGTCTTGCTGAGATCATCGAACTTTCCGATGCACTGATGGTGGCGCGCGGCGATCTCGGTGTTGAAATGCCGCTGGAAGCCGTTCCCGGGATCCAGAAGCAGATCATCCGTGCATGCCGCAGGGCCGGCAAGCCTGTCGTGGTTGCCACGCAGATGCTAGAATCGATGATCACTGCCGCCGTCCCGACACGTGCCGAAGTTTCTGACGTGGCAACGGCGGTATTTGAAGGCGCAGACGCAGTGATGCTGTCCGCAGAATCAGCCGCCGGCGACTATCCCGTGGAAGCCGTATCGACCATGGCGCGCATCGCCGAGGAAGTCGAGCGCGACCCGAACTATCCCGGCATCATCCATGCCCAGCGCCCCGAGCCGAATGCAACGGGTGCCGATGCCATTTCGCTGGCTGCCCGGCAGATCGCCGAGACGCTCAACCTCTCGGCCATTGTCACCTATACGGCATCAGGCACCACTGGCTTGCGTGCGGCGCGTGAACGGCCATTGCTGCCGATCATCGCCTTGTCGCCGGTTGTCGAGACAGCGCGGAAGCTCTCTCTCGTCTGGGGCCTGCATTGTGTTGTCACAGAAGATGCAACCGACCTTGACGACATGGTCGATCGCGCCTGCCACATCGCCTATCAGGAAGAATTCGGCAATCCCGGTGACCGCATCATCATTTCGGCTGGTGTGCCGCTGCGCACACCCGGTTCGACCAACATGCTGCGCATTGCCTATATCGGCTCGGATGGGCTGACAGGCATCTAAACCACGATCATTCGGGTTGGCGGTGATAAACCGCCAGCCCGAAACTGTTATTCCCGATGCGGGCTTCCAGCAACCGTGCGGCGCCCTGCAGATCCCGGTCAGATCCGGCTATCTTTTCAATGGCCATGACATCCAGACCGGTCGCGACATAATCGGGCCGATGACCCATGTTCCTGATCCAGACAAGCTCTGATCCCGCGATATCACGCTCCAGCCCCGCTGAATGTATCTCTGCCAAAACGACGTCATCATGATCACCCGTGATGATCACCGTCGGCACCCTGATCTCCGGGTAGCGCGGCGCAAAACGGCAGACATGGGCAAACAGTCCGGCCACATCCCGTGAATTGGCACGGAATGTCTCGGGACGCAGCACAAGCTCGATGCCCGCATTCTGCGCATAACCCTGAGGCACGGCATTGGGCGCAAACACGCCGGCAATACCCGCATCCATGCTCAACAAGCCACCGGGAAGCGCCAGTGTTCTGGTAAAGAGCCAACCCAGCAGCGGCATGCTCGCAAGCGTGTAATACCAGGTCACATCGCCGCCCGGCCAAGGGTGTGTCGCCGGGGAGAGAAACAGCAGGCCCTTGGTCTTGCCCGGATGATTCACGGCAAAAGTCGCCGCAACGGCACCGCCATAGGAATGCCCGACGATGATCGCAGGGCCGGTGCCCAGCTTGTCCATCAATCCAGCCAGAGTATCCGCCTGTCCTGCGGGGTTCTCATTGTTGCCGTTGCCACGCCCGGACCAGCCATGACCGGGACGATCGATAAACAAAAGATCAGCACGCCCTTCAAGCATGGGCCGCAACGGCCGCATCAGATCTTTGAGATTGCTGCTGGCACCGTGAATGAACACGATGGGAGGCAGATCGGCGTTCGGCTCGGCTTGGACGTGGATATAATGCATCCGTGTGCCTGCCACATCCGCAAAGGAACCGACAGGAGGATTGCGGCGCTCGATCGCCCGCGCACCCAGACGAGTGGCCCCGAACAGCCCCAGAACACAGATGATCGCAAAGGCAGCGAAGGCCAGAAACAAATTCATGGGGGATGGGGTTTCCGTTGCGGAGAGGAGCCGGGGAAAATCAGGTCCGCTGGCCGGTCAGATCATCAGCCAGTTCACCCGCCTGCTTTTGAGCCTCGCGCATCATCGGATAGACGGCGAGCACCTGCTCGAAAGCATGAAGTGCCGCTTCCTTTTTTCCGGTATCTTTCAGTATGGCTGCCAATCCGGCCAAAGCGCCGAAATGACGCGGCTCCAGCGCCAGCGTCTTCTGAATATCGGCCATGGACCGCCCATAGTCATTCATCAGGAAATTGACCGTGGCGCGCCTGTTCCAGCCTTCGGCAAAGTCCGGTTTCAGTACCGTGACCTGATCGAGAAAATCCAGCGCAACCGCATATTTCTTTTCCGCCATGGCGGCGGCGGCCCATTGCATCATCAGGTCGATCGACGCACTGCCGGAACTCTGCCATTGGGTTTGTATCTGTTCTGCTATACGGGTCGCCTTCACCTCGTTGCGCTCACGCTTCAAGGCGGAGAACAGTTCATCAAGGCGGGCATTGCGTTTTTCAGCCAGTGTTTTTCCCGGCAGGGAAGTTGCTTGCGGGGCAGCCGCGGGGACATCGACCCCGGACTTCTCCTGCGCCAGCGCGACCACTGGCGACACCATCAACAAAGACCCGATAAAAATGGCAAAAACGTTCCGCATGACACGGATGGTAGTCCGTATCAGCGAAACGTCAAATGCAAATAACCGTGAAACGGTAAATCAGCCCTGGCGCGCTTTGAAACGCGGAGCAGTCTTGTTGATGATGTAGATGCGGCCCTTGCGGCGCACCAGCTGATTGTCACGATGACGGCCTTTAAGAGCCTTGAGCGAATTCTTGATCTTCATTTCAGCACCGGTATCTTTACGCCCGAAACCGGGCACCAATAATAAAGCGCGCCTCTGGAGCGCGCCGGAAACACGTTGCGGGGAAATAGCCAAGGATTGCCCCGATTGTCAACTCCCGACTCATGATTCATATGGCGATTCATGCGTCAGGAGTGAATTTAATTGCCATTACAGCCGCTTTGTAATGCGTGTGACGTGGCCCATCTTGCGGCCGGGGCGTGCTTCAGCCTTGCCGTAGAGATGCACGACAGCCCCGCTTTCCGCGAGAATCGCCGGTAATTTTTCCACATCATCGCCAATGAGGTTTTCCATGACGCAATCGGAATGACGCCGTGCATCCCCCAGCGGCAAGCCGGCAACCGCACGGATATGCTGCTCGAACTGCGAGACCGCGCAGGCGGCCTCGGTCCAATGACCTGAATTGTGCACACGCGGCGCAAATTCATTGGCCAGCAGCGTTCCATTGGCCAGCACGAAGAATTCCATACCGAGAACGCCGACATAATTGAGCGCCTCAAGCAACTTGCGCGCCGAATCGGCAGCAAGGCCCGCAATCGTCGACGACACGGAAACAGGAACGGTCGAAGTTGCCAGAATCCCGTCCTTGTGCACATTCTCCGCAATGTCATAGATGCGGATATCGCCCGCCTCATCGCGCGCCGCGATCACTGAAATCTCACGGGTGAAATCCACAAGGCCTTCCAGAATGGATGGGACGCTGCCAACCGCTGCAAAACCTGCCTTGGCATTTTCGCCCTTGGCACCGGAAAATTTGACCTGGCCCTTGCCGTCATAGCCGAACCGGCGCGTCTTGAGGATGCCCTTGCCCTCAAACGCCAGAAGCGCCGCTTCCAGATCACCTTCGTTCTCGACAATGCGCCATTGTGCCGTCTGAATTCCCGCATTGTTGAGGAAACGCTTCTCGGTCACGCGGTCCTGCGATACTTTCAGCGCCTCCGGCGGCGGAAAAACCGGCTTGGTCTCATTCAACGTCTCGGCCGCGTCGACCGGAACGTTCTCAAATTCGTATGTGATGACATCGCTGATTTCAGCCAGACGCTCCAACGCTTCGGGATTGTCATAGGCGGCGACAATCTGCTCAGTGGCAACCTGAGCTGCCGGACAGTCTGCCTGCGGCTCCAGAATGACCGTGCGATATCCCAGACGCGCCGCTGCCATGGCGAGCATCCGGCCCAACTGTCCACCGCCGATAATGCCGATAGTCGATCCTGCTGCTATCATCTTATGCCTCGTCAGATGGCCGTTCGGCGACCTTTTCACTCTGCGCCGAGCGCCAATCGTCGAGCCGCTTTGCCAGAGCCGTATCATGCAGCGCAAGAACGGCTGCAGCCAAAAGGGCGGCATTCACGGCACCGGCCCGGCCAATCGCCAAAGTGCCGACAGGAATACCGGCTGGCATCTGAACGATGGAAAGAAGGGAATCCTGCCCGGACAGGGCTTTTGATTCGACCGGCACACCAAAAACCGGCAGCGGTGTCATTGCGGCAGCCATACCGGGAAGATGGGCCGCGCCTCCTGCTCCGGCGATCACAACCTTGAAACCTGCATCGCGGGCGCCCTTGGCAAAATCGACCAGACGATCGGGGGTGCGGTGGGCGGAAACGATACGATCGTCATGGGAAATACCGAGCGCATCAAGTGTCTCGGCGGTGTGGCGCATGGTCGCCCAATCGGACTGGCTACCCATGATGATTGCGACGTCAGCGCGTTTATCGGCCATTGAACATCCTCTGATCAGCGGAGCGTGCAGGGATTAACGGAAAAGCGGAGACGCTGCAAGTTATCGACAGCCCGCCGGTCACGACCTGTTGAAAATCAGGCAATAATGTCTGGAATGATCTTGTCTTCAAGCTCGATGAGCCTGTCCTTGATGATGAGTTTCTTCTTTTTCATTCGCTGGATTCGAAGCTGGTCACAACCAACCTGGATCATCGCTTGTATGGCGGCATCAAAATCCAGATGCTCCTGTTTCAATCGTGCGACTGCCAATCGAATGTCAGCCTGATCCTGGTCGGACATGCAGTGATTCCCGGTATTTTGTTATAGAAGAATCCAATGTCTGGTCCGGCGTTCGAGAATACCGGATCAGCACGTGGCCTTACCATATTTTACATGACAAGAAAATCCTACGAAACAAATTCGACAATTGCCTCAAGTGGTGGCAGAGTGTCACGGCTCTGTCATAATCTCGCCCTTTGGCAGGCAGAGCATCAACGAGTAGGAAACCAACCAAGGGAGAAGCCGGATGGCCATTGAGTCTCATCTTGAAACGCTTGAACGTAAGCATGGTGCACTCGAGAAGGAAATTTCCGAAGCGCAGGCAAGCCCCGCCACCGACGATCTGAAGATTACCGATATGAAACGTCGCAAGCTCATGCTGAAAGAGCAAATCGAAAAACTGAGATTGACCGCCACACGTCACTGATCGCCTTCGGCCGACGTTAAAAAGAATTCCAGCCGGTTGCCGGAGAGGCAACTGTGCAGGCTCTCAAATCAAAACCCGGTCACAGACCGGGTTTTTTATTAGCCTGCAGGCGGACTTATTCACTCCAGAACTGGTCCAGCCATAAATTCAGATGAAAGAAGCCGCCGTCATCCACCGTATAGATCCGTCGCGTGCCTTCAGACTTGACCTTGACCAGCCGTGCATCCAGCAGCGCCTTCAGGTGTTGGGAAACGGCCGGGCGAGAAATGGGCAGTCCAACCGCCAATTCGTTGACAGTCTTGGGCCCGCGCCGCAACTCTTCCAGCAGATAGCGGCGATTGGGATCAGAAATGGCTGCAAATGCATCTGTTTCGACCATAGGGAATTGTCGTTTTAAACTGCCCTCAATGTCAACGCATTTGTACGGAAAACGCCATAAGAACTCAGTCAGACTGGGCTTCTGCGCGAGGATCGAGCTTGATACCCTCGGGCGTCGCCCGTTCTGACGGGACGGTCTGGAAATTGTCTCTCATCGCAATTGGCATGGCCGCGCGCATGCGTGACCGGATAATCGCGTGGGTCATGATGGAAACATGGGCCAGAGCCGTAATCGCGAACAGTCCTTCCGGAGCGATGTATTCCATGGCCCAGGCGCCAAGAATCGGGCCGATCATGGTGCCAAACCCGTAAAGGAGAAGCAGACCGCCGGTTACCTTGACGAAATTCTGGGTATCCGAATAGTCATTGGCATGGGCTACCGCCACCGGATAAAGCGTATAGGCCAAACCGCCGTAAATTGCGGTCATGAACAGAATGACCGTCGCCTGACGTGATCCGATCAGGAAAATCAGCATACCGATAATGGCGGCCGCACCTGCAACGAAAGCCAGAACATAGCGGCGATCCGTGCGGTCAGACATGCGTCCTACCGGAATCTGCATCAAGGCTCCGCCCATAACCGAGGCACTCATCATCAGAGCAATCTCGGTCGTCGTAATACCCGTCGCCGCGCCGTAGACCGCCCCGAGCGTACCGAACGCACCATTGGCAACACCGATCAGCATGCAGCCGACAAAGGCAACGGGCGAATTGCGGTAAAGTGCGCGCAAATCCAGCTGCACTTCCGTCAGCGGTTTTGGACTGCTTGCTGTGGAAATAGCCGTCGGGATCAGAGCCAGACAGAAGAGAATGCCAGACAGCATGAAGAACGTGCCGGTATGCACGTCGCCAAAGCCGATCATCATCTGCCCTGCGGTGATGGAGGCGAAATTGACCACCATGTACAAGCCGAAGATCTGACCGCGATTGGCATTCGTCGCGCGCTCGTTCAGCCAGCTTTCGATCACCATATAGGCGCCTGCCATGGCAAATCCGGTCAGCGCGCGCAGGGCAATCCAGGCGGTCGGGTGGACAAGAATGCCGGTCATCAGGGCAACAATGGCGGCAATCGAGGCAAAAGCGCTGAACGCCCTTACATGTCCGACACGGCGCACGAGACGTGGCGCGAGGAGGCACGCGGTAATGAATCCTCCGGCCCAGGCTGTACCCAGAAGACCAAGCGATGTGGTTGAAAAGCCTTCCGCCCCGCCGCGCAGAGGCAGTAATAGTCCGTGCAGACCGGACGCCATGACCAGAAAGGACGTGCCACACAAGAGGGCGAAGACCTGTACGAACGAACGGAACACAGCGATACCCCACCAAATGCTTGGACTGATGCCGGCAACAGACCGGCACAGGCTCGTCTTAGTCAGCAATGCGGAGACATCATGACATCCGCATCATTTACGTTCCGTTTCAGCGAAAAAGTGCTTCCGCCGCCAACTTGCTGCTGCCCTTCCGGGTACGCTCGTCCTCAAGCCGGGTGATTTCTGCCCGCAGGATGCCAATCCGCTCATCCAGCTCAGCGACGGAAAGGAGAGAAAGTTCCTGCCCGATCTCATGGGCTATCTTGCGTTTCGGTTCTTCGTCGAAAAGTGACATCATATCCTCCACTTGTCGCTTTACGCTGAAAGGATACAGTCCCCCCGCTTCGAATTGCAAATCATTCAAGCGAATCAACCGATGGAGCATATCTATGGCCAGTAAAATTCCGACGACGATGACCGCGATCGAGATCACTCAGCCGGGTGGTCCGCTGGTCCTCAAGCCGGGAAAGCGGGGCGTACCCGAGCCGGGTCCCAACGAGCTTCTGGTCCAGGTGCATGCCGCCGGCGTCAACAGGCCCGATGTGCTGCAGCGTCAGGGCCACTATCCGCCACCATCAGGCGCATCGGATATTCCGGGACTCGAAATTGCCGGCGACGTGGTTGCGGTGGGTGGCAGCGTCACACGTTTTCGCGTGGGTGACCGGGTGACGGCATTGGTCGCGGGCGGCGGTTACGCTCAGTATTGCACGGTGCACGAAACCACGGCGCTGCCGATCCCGGCGGGATATGGCTTCATAGAAGCAGCGGCCCTGCCCGAGACCTTTTTCACGGTCTGGCACAATGTTTTCGAGCGCGGCGGCCTGCAGAGCGGAGAGACATTTCTCGTCCACGGCGGCACATCCGGCATCGGCACGACAGCAATCCAGCTCGCCAGCGCCTTTGGCGCCTATGTCATCACAACTGCGGGCTCCGATGACAAATGCGAAGCCTGCCTGAAGCTGGGAGCCGACCGGGCAGTCAACTACCGCACCCATGATTTTGTCGATGCGGTGAAGGAGGCAACCGGCGGCAAGGGCGCGAACCTCACGCTGGATATGGTCGGCGGCGATTACGTCGAACGCAACTACGATGCCGCTGCTGTTGACGGGCGCATCGTCCAGATCGCCCATCTCAATGGCGCGAAGGCCACTGCTGATGTTTCGAAAATCATGATCAAGCGTCTGACCCATACCGGATCGACCTTGCGCGCGCGCCCAATCGAGTTCAAGGCTGGGATCGCGCGTGAACTGGAACTGAAAGTCTGGCCGTTGCTGGTGCAGCGCCGGGTCGCGCCTGTTATCGACATGGTCTACCCGCTGCATGAGGCGTGGCGTGCGCATGAACGGATGGAAGAAGGCCAGCATGTCGGCAAGATCATGCTTGATGTCAGCTGACGCATGCCAAAACAAAAAAGGCCGCGCATCGGGCGCGACCTTTTGCAGATTGGCAGACAAATCAGTTCGTCGCCGTCACCTTGCCGATGCCGAAAAACAATGTTTCGCCGGATGAACCATCAACACCGTCATTGTCGGTGACCGCAAAACCATTGCCATCGGCGTCGACAGCAAAGCCTTCCAGCTTGTCAACGATATAGCCATTGGTGCCCTTGAGGTCGGCGATGAAATCATGCGCCAGTTTCTTCTCGACGACAGGCAGCTTTTCACCGATTTTCGCCGGCTTCAGGTCTTCCAGCGCCACACGATAGAGCTTCTTGTTGACCGCCTTGTCGCCGATGAGATTGTCGCGCTCGACAATATAGAGCTGGCCATCGTGGGCTGTGATCTCGGAAAGACCGACCCATCCGTCACCCGTCTTCTTGTCCAGAGGATAGGAAACTGCACCCCAGCTCTTGTCCTTGACGGTGTAGCTGAGAAGCTTGACGAAGCCTTTTTCATCGTCCTTCCATTCCCGCTGCACTGCCATCCACAAGACAGCGGCATCGCCCTCGCCGACACGGGTGATCCCTTCAAGACCGAAACGGGTCTGGTGCGGCAGCAACTCTTCGGGAAGCGCGATTTCCTTCTTGATCTCGCCCTTTTCATTGACGTTGAAGATTGCATGCGGCACCAGCTTGGACTGATCGCCTTCATTGGCAAGCCAGTAACCGCCAGCTCCATCTGTGGTGATGCCTTCAAGGTCGAGCTTTTGAGCCGCCTGGCCGCCCCGCGTAATCACCAGCGCATCGGTGATCTTTGCCGGGGTTTGCGTGGCATCAATCGTATAAATGGTCGGCGCAGCCGAATAGAACGAGTCCGACACGGCATGGAGCTTGCCCGGCGCCTTCAGGTCGGCGACCAGGCCCGACAGGGCGCCCCAGCCGAGCGGCGTACCGTCGTCTTTCGATTTAGACACGATTTTCGGATAGTTCAGCTTCTGGTCTTTCAGCTCATAGATCATGACATGCGATCGCGCACCACCGTCCTCGACCAGATCGGTTTCATTGGCAGTCACGAACAGATTGCGTGACGGAATGGCGAGAATGCCTTCAGGGCCAATGCCCGATGGCAGCAGCTGGACAAATTCCGGATCCTTGCCGGTATCCTTGTAGACGCCCACAACCGAGGCGCGCTCGCTGGCCACGAACAGATAATTTGTATCACCGAATTTTGCGACCTCGGCACCTTCGAGCTCAACGCCCTTCTTGTTACGCTTGTCGGGATAGTGCCCAGCCGCAGCGATCCGGTGCTCCAGCGATGGCCCCGATTCATAAAGAACCTTGCCGTCCTTGGAGAAAATGGTGAAACTGCGCGAGCCGCCCTTATAGTCACCTTCATTGGCGACCACGATCCGGTCATTGTCGAGCCATTTTACCGTATCCGGCTCGCGCAGAACGCCCTTCATACTACCATCGAATTTCAGCGCACCGTCATTCTTGACGTCGATCTTGTCGAGATCGACGGTTCCGGCGGAAAAATGCGACGTGATTTTGCCGCTGGCCGCGTCGATGATCGCGATGTGGTTGTTTTCCTGCAGGGTAACAGCAATCTGATTGTCCTTGTTGATGGACACGAATTCCGGTTCCGCATCGTCAGGGGCTATCTCAGACAGGCCGGTCAGAACAACGCTTTTCATGCTGGCACAGTCAGGCGCACCGTCCTTCAGCGTAAAGATTTTCAGATCGCCGGATGGGAGCTGCGGAATTTCACCGTCATTCAGCTTTTCATCACGCTCGTTTTCAATCGCTACCGCGGCAAATGTCTTGTCGGGCGAAATGGCAACCGAATCCGGCTGGCCGCCGAGATCGCAGCTTGTCAGGGCCTTGCGCGATGCAAGATCAATCACATCCAGTCGCCCGGAGGGGTTCTTGTGATCCTTGGAGGTATTAACCGCAGCCAGCACCTTGGATCCGGCAACAGCGACCGATGTCGGCTCGCCTTCGACCTTGATCAGCCCGCCTGCCTTCGGTTTGGCGGCGTCGGTAATGTCGACAAAGCCGATGGCGCCGTAGGGACTGTCGGAATAGATCAGCGTCTTGCCGTCTTCCGATGCCGTGATGATCTCCGAAGAGGTTGCCTTCGATATGTCGGCATCCTTGGGCAGATTGCTTGCAACGGGGAAGCTCGCAATGCGGTTGAACACCGGTTCGGCGGCGGCAGGCAGAGCGACGGATGCGGCCAGAGCGGTCCAGAGACCGAGGCAAAGGGTTTTGCGTGACATTGGTTGAATCTCCTCTTTTTATGAAGGATCAGTCACCCGCTTGCATTGCAGTGCAATGACAGTTTCGTGACAGTTCGATGAAACCACCGGGAGGATCAGAGCATAGCAAAAACCGATTCTTGCCGAATGGGGAATTTACCGCTATATAACGCCTCGAATTCCCGGAAATTGTGGTTGAACCCACGTCCCGCCTCACCGGAGCGGACGAACGAGAGGACTATATTCAATGGCCACCCAGCTTCTCATGCCAAAGGCAACGGCCGTCTGGCTTGTCGACAACACCGCTCTGTCTTTTGACCAGATTGCAGCGTTCTGCAAACTGCACCCGCTTGAGGTGAAAGCAATTGCCGACGGTGAATCGGCCCAGGGCATCAAGGGGCTGGACCCGCTGATGACGGGTCAGCTGTCCCGCGAGGAGATCGCGAAGGGCGAAGCCGATATCGATCATAAGTTGAAGATTCTCGAGCCGAAAGTGCGTGTGCCCGAGGCCAAGCGCAAGGGCCCGCGCTATACGCCGCTGTCCAAGCGTCAGGATCGTCCGAATGCCATTCTCTGGCTGGTGCGCAACCACCCGGAACTGAAGGATGCGCAGGTTTCGCGCCTCATCGGTACGACGAAGTCGACCATCGAGCAGATCCGCAACCGCACGCACTGGAATTCAAACAATCTCCAGCCCATGGATCCGGTAACACTCGGCCTGTGCTCGCAGATCGATCTGGACCTTGAAGTGGAGCGTTCTTCCCGTAATCGTCCGGTCCAGCCGGGCGAAGGCGGTGACACATTGCTGCCGGCATCCGCCACGGAAAATCTGGACATCCAGCCAGCTGCCCGCGAAGAGGACGAAGAGCTCGATGCGGACAAGGTTTTCGCCAAGCTTTCCTCGCTCAAGGGCCGCAATGCGGACGAAGACGAGGAAGAATAAGCTTCACGATTGTCTTGACCGGCAATCCCGGAATCAAGAAAGCTCCGCCGCTGGTGGAGCTTTTTTGTCTTACGGGAGATATAGCGTTGCTGCCGACATTCGAGACGGAGCGTCTTTTCCTGCGTCCGCGCACCATGGCTGATCTTGAAGACTGCATGACCATGGATCGCGATCCGGAGGTGACCCGATATGTGCCGGGACCATGGCACGATCCTGATGCTCACCGCCGTTTCATCACCGCGCGCATGGAGGCTGATTTTGCTCCGGGATTGGGCTACTGGTCCATTTTCGCAAAGCGCCAACCGGAACTGTTTCTTGGCTGGGTTCTGCTGATCCCGGATGACGCAGTAGGACCGGACATTGAAATCGGCTGGCGGCTCAATCGGCATGCCTGGGGTAAAGGCTATGCGACGGAAGCCGCGCGGGCGCTCGTTGTGCATGCCTTCGAGCATGTGGGCGTCGAGCGAATCATCGCCGCGATTCATCCGGACAATACGGCATCCATGCATGTGGCGGAGAAAATGGGCCTCAGAGCCGCACTGGATGGCTTCCCATACAGATATTTTTCCCTGAGTCGGGAGGATTTTGTCACAGCGGGCAACGCGGACCGTACGGCGCTCTAGGATGCTTTCTTTGCATCGGGCGCTTCGCTCAGCTCGACCCGGCGGTAGAAATCAGCCAGCGTCTTGCCGCGTTCCTGACGGAAGATGCGCAGGGCCTTCTCGGCCTTGGATATCCGGTCGATACGGAATGTGCGGAAATCGTTGCGCAGCTCACACCAGCTGATGACCGTCCAGACCTTGCCCCAGAACCACAGTCCGAGCGGACGGATATCGCGCAAGCTTTCCTTGCCGTCGAGGTCCTTGTAAGTGATCGACAGTACCTGGCACTGGTCCGCAGCATTCTCGGCAAGATCGATCATAGCCCGGTCATGGCTGCTGATGTTGGTACCGGACGAATGAATATGCGTGTTGGCGATGCGCGGGCGATCATCCTTGGGCAGGACAGCGCCGATCTTGATGATCGCCTCTTCAGCCGCGCGCGCCATGGAAGCACCGCCCCATGCCGTTATCAGCCGCGCGCCGGCGACCAGAGCGACCACCTCGTCACGCGTGAACATCAGGGGCGGCAGATCAAAGCCTTCACGCAGGATATAGCCAACCCCCGCCTCCCCGTCGATCGGTACCCCGGTCGATTGCAAGTCGGCAATATCGCGATAGATGGTGCGTTCGGAAACCTCGAGCTTTTCCGCCAGCTGACGTGCGGTAACAAGCCGCCCGCCCCGGAGTTTCTGCACAATCTGAAAGAGACGGTCTGCTCGTCGCATGGCAAATCCCTGTTAATCCTTCAAGCCTTCTTTAAGGCGTTGTTCGGTTACAAAAGCCGTCCCGAACGACAGTCGGGAAATTGTCGGCGTGCTGGCATCGAGGACCCGCCAGAACGGTGTCACGGCGCTGATGTCGCCGGTCCTCTGAAAATCTTCAAATGCCGCCTCGGCGACAGTTCTCAGGTGAAACCCCATCGTGATCGGGCAGGTTACCTCGGCCCCGTGCTGCTTGGCCATGCGCTGCCGCAGGGTCCTGATCTCCATGTGTGTGCCCTTGGGGAGGGTGCGGATGAAGTCGTCCACCTGACGGGCCGTGGGCACCAGCATGATTTCCCCGGCCTTCATGCCGGCAATGTTGATCGGCGCCGGCTTGACCTGCGATGGTGCACCTGAATCCAATTTATCCGCCCATGTTTTCATCACGCCCTCCCGTTGCCCTTGCTCAGCTTGCCGTCTGATATTCGCGGGCGATCAAGCCGCGCATCTCGGCAATCTCGGCAGCTTTGTCAGGCAGAACCGCACCCAGAAACCGCGTCGCAAATGTACCGGGTGCCGAGCCGGGAGCACTGACAATGTGGCCGTCATGCACCGCATACGGCACATCCTGATAGAGCGAGGAACCGGCATAGTCGCCAATGTTGGTCTCGATCCAGCCCGCACCATTGCTGGTGTGTTTGCGTCCCTCGAAGAGACCGGCGCGTGCAAGCGCAAGCGTACCGCCGCAAATGCCGCCGACAACCCCGCCTCGTGACAAGACTGACGTCAAAAGCGGCGCAATGTCAGGAGCGTCTTCCGACGGCCATGTATTGGCACCGATAACGGCAACCGCGTCGAGATCGGCGTTCTCCTCGGGGTCAAGACCACGATCCGGCACAAGATGCAGCCCGCCAATGGACCTCAAAGGACCTGACGACGGGGCTAGCGCAACCGTTCGTGCGCCAAACCATTCGACAGCCGAGCCGGTAAGAAGACCGAACTCCCAATCGGCGAACTCATCGATGAATACAAGGCCGATTTTCTTTTTCTGTTCCATGGCAGGCGCTCCTCTTTGGTTTACCGGATCAGTATTCTAGCTTGAAATAACCGCTTTGGCTCGCTTTTCCGCCCTGTTTGGGTGCTGGATGCTGCAAACGGTTGGGCTGACGGATCGTGCTGGCATTGTCATTGCCAGCATCGACCTCCTTCAGCGAATTGCGCCGTGCCAGACGTTCTGCATAGGCATCGGGCCAGCCAATGTCCTTGAGCAGATATTCCGGCAATCCGTTGATGGAGCGCTCTGTCCGCATTTCTTCACGCGTATGAGCGAATTCCGTCCACAGACGCCTGATCGTATTCACGATTCCGAAATCAACCGTATTCATGTCCGTGTCTCCTTTGTTTACGAAGACACTATCGCATACCCCTCCTGACAACCTTCTGTCAGGAGCCTGTCAGCAGGGCCAGGAATTATGTACCCTAGGATTTGACAGGAACGGTATAGTTTAGCGGCAGGCGACCACCATCGGCATAGATGGTCTGGCCGGTGATGTAACTGGCGTCATTCGATGCCAGAAATGCCGCGATGCCGGCAATTTCCGATGGTTCACCCACCCTGCCCAGCGGCGTGCGCGAAAGCATGCGCTGTTTGGATGCCGCGTCGGAATTCACCGCTTCCAGCATTTCCGTATTGATCGAGCCGGGTCCGATGGCGTTGACCCGGATACCATAGGCGGCCAGCGATACCGCCATGACCCGTGTCAGCTGATTCACGCCGCCCTTGGAGATGGAATAGGGCACCTGATTGGGCAGGCCGAACAGTGCATTTATCGAAGACAGATTGATGATCGCCCCCGGTGATCCACCGTTCTCGACCTTGTCGACCATATGGCGGGCAACCGCTTGCCCGCACAGGAACGATCCCTTCAGATTGATTCGCAGAACGCGGTCAAAATCCTCTTCCTTCAGGTCCAGGAATTCGCAAGTATGGACAATGCCCGCACTGTTGACGAGCACATCGATATCGCCGAATGCATCCAGCGTTGCCGCCACCAGATTGTGCACATCAAGCTTGCTGCTGACATCGGTCGACGTGAACCGCACCTTGCCGAAGCCGCCGAGATCCTTGACCGCCGCCAGACCGCGCTCGTCATTGCTGTCGGCAATCATCACGCTCGCACCGTCCTGCAGATAGCGCCGGGCAATGGCATTGCCGATGCCCTGCGCGCCGCCTGTTACAATCGCGATCTTGCCATCCAAAGCCATGTTCGAATCTCCTGATTAAGGAATCGAGCTTAATGCTGGCGGTTCAGCGGTCAACCTGCGGCGACACCAATACCCCTTGCGTTGAGCACCGCCTTGATCTCATCGAGAATGGCAGGATCATCGATGGTCGCCGGCATGTTCCACGGCTCCTGATCGGCAATTTTCTGCATCGTGCCGCGCAGAATTTTGCCAGACCGGGTTTTGGGCAGGCGCTTGGCTGTAACCGCGATCTTGAAGGCCGCAACCGGGCCGATCCGGTCACGGATGAGGGCAATGCATTCCTTCTCGATGTCTTCGGGAGCCCGGATGACACCCGATTTGAGCACGATGAAACCACAGGGAACCTGTCCCTTCACCTGGTCGGTAATGCCGATGACAGCGCATTCGGCCACATCCGGATGGCTCGACAACACCTCCTCCATCGACCCCGTCGACAGGCGATGGCCAGCGACATTGATGATGTCGTCGGTACGGCTCATGATGTAGATATAGCCATCCTCATCAACAATCCCGGCATCGGCGGTTTTATAATAGCCGGGAAACTCCGCCATATAGGCTTCGCGGAATCGCTGGTCAGCATTCCAGAGTGTCGGCAGACAGGCGGGCGGCAAAGGCATTTTGACCACGATATTGCCGAGCTCACCCCGTTTAACCGGGTGCCCGGCATCATCCAGCACCTGAACGTCATAACCGGGCATAGGGACGGTCGGTGAACCATATTTGACCGGAAGCATGCCGAGACCTGCCGGATTGGCAGCCATTGGCCAGCCGCTTTCCGTCTGCCACCAATGATCGATGACAGGGACACCGAGCTTCTCCTCGGCCCATTTGATCGTATCCGTATCCGCCCGCTCGCCCGCCAGAAAAAGGTATCGGAGTGAGGACAAATCGTATTTCCCGATGAATTCGCCCCTTGGATCTTCCTTCTTGATGGCCCGGAACGCGGTTGGCGCCGTGAACAGCACCTTGACCTTGTGCTCGGCAATCACCCGCCAGAATGTACCTGCATCGGGCGTGCCCACGGGCTTGCCTTCGAACAGCACACTGGTCGCGCCAATGAACAGCGGTGCATAGGCGATATAGGAATGCCCCACGGCCCAGCCGATATCGGAGGCGGCCCAGAACACGTCACCCGGAGCCGTGTCGTATATCGCCCCCATGGACCAAGCCAGCGCAACGAGATGACCGCCATTGTCACGCACCACGCCCTTTGGCTGCCCCGTTGTACCTGACGTATAGAGGATATAGAGCGGGTCGGTTGCCTTGACGCTTGCGCAGGGCACTTTTCGGCCACGCGTAGCAGCAACGGCGTTTGCGTAGTCGATATCGCGCCCGGGAATCAGTTCGTGCGGCTGTTGCGGGCGCACGAGAATGAGACAGGTACCGACCTTGTGCACGGCCTGCTCGATGGCCATGTCCAGCATCGGCTTGTACGCCACCACCCGGCCCGGCTCGAGGCCGCAGGAGGTGGCAATGATCATGACCGGTTTGGCATCATCAATGCGCGTTGCCAGCTCATGCGGGGCAAAACCGCCAAACACCACCGAATGCACCGCTCCGATGCGTGCACAGGCCAGCATGGCAACCACGGCTTCCGGCACCATTGCCATATAGATGATGACGCGGTCGCCCTTTGCGACCCCCTTGTCGGCCAGCACCGCCGCCAGCGCGTTCACCTCATCCAGCAAAGCGGAATAGGTGATCTTCCGTCCCGTGCCGGTCACAGCGCTGTCATAGATCAGGGCAACCTGATCACTCCGACCGCGCTCCACATGACGGTCGACGGCATTGTAGCAGGTGTTGCATTCCGCGCCCGGATACCAGCGCCCATAGGGCTGGTGCGTGGCATCAAAGACCTGTTCCCACGGCCTCGTCCAATCTATGGCCTCGGCGGCCTTGGCCCAAAATCCTTCCGGATTGGCCTGCCAATCCCGATAGACCTGTGCATAGCGTGACGTCATGAATGTCCTCCCAGATAACGTACCTTCCCCAATGTATGCCCCGGAGTCAAAGGCCGATTTGACAATTGGCGCGGGATCACACACTTGTCGAAATCACAATCATCCCGCACCCCGCACCCGGCAGGTTTTTACCCGTAATGACCAAAGTCCTGCCACTCCTGCTGATCCTGATGATGGTCCTGCACCTGATCAAGCCATTGGGCTGGCCCGGCATGAAAAAACGCAGCGATTTCTGGAAAATCGCCGCCGGTGCCATCTTTGCGATGATGGTGATCGTGATGCTGAGCCACAGCGGGTTATGAGTTTTGTTCTGGCCCGAAGAGCAACGATATTCGATCTTTCGAGCTCGCTATGCACTCAAGCCGCTTTGATGCTTCACTCTGCAGAACCTTCATGCCGTGGTTCGACAGGCTCACCATGAGGAAGAGTGAGGATTGCAGGGAGTTCTATTCTGCAAGATTGCTCATGCTGCAATACTTGCGATTAGCCTTGCAGCCCACCCATATCCCTCATGGTGAGCTTGTCGAACCACGCACGATCAGAACGCCAGCCATTCAAGCCTCGCTATCGATCGCGTGTAATACGTCGGCAAACATCGTCGCCGGATCGATTTCCAATGCACGCGCAAGAGCTATAAACTCGACAATATCCAGGCGACGCTCACCACCCTCAATTTTGGCGATATAAGATTGAGGCTTTTGCAATCTCTCTGCGATGACCTGCTGGGTAACGCCTTTGTCGCGGCGCGCAGCAACAAGAACGGTCAATAGGTCGGCATATGGCTCTGAATGAAGGGATTTCGTCATATGCTCCACACAAAAACTGGAGCTTCGTGATTAATCCCACTTTCGGATTATCCCATAATAGGATATTTTTTTTAACGAACAATCATTTCGAGTGCGGTTGCTTGGATACGTATTACTTCTGGCAAGATTTTTTTGACACGTACCAGTCGCTGTCTGATTGGTTAAAGGTGTTGTGGCTCATCGTTCCGCCCGCCTTCGTATTGGGACTGGTCGCGTTGATGCTGCGGTTCCGCATCGAACGCGGGCAGGCGGATCGCAGCCTCAAAGGCGAGTTGGTCTATTCGGTGCATCGCGATACCGATGATCGCGTTCATATCATCAGCCACGTGCAGCAGACTGGCCGGATCGCTCCACTGCTCCTGCTCGATCCTGCTGCCGATGCGCGTGAAATTACCCCGCAGCCTTTTCGCCATTCGGAAGATTGAGCACGTAGGGCACGAGATGTTTCGCCCAGGCGTCGTAGCCGTGTGCGGAGGCATGGAAACCGTCACTTGAAAAGCCTTCCGGCCCATCCACCGGCAGGCGCGGCGCCGGTATCGCCATACGCTCCCTGCAGAGCCGCTCCCCCATGGCATTGATGGCCCCGGCACGTCCCTCCAGAATGCGTCCAAGCAAAGGCGGCATGGCGGGGACATCGCGGAAGTCGATGACCGGCGACCAGACGATGGCCACTTCGGGCCATTTGGCTTTGAGCGCATAGAGCAGGCCGCCGAATTCCCGCTTGAAACGGGCGACCGAATGGAAATTCTTGGTGTCGTTCGTCCCTGTCGTCAGCACGATATGGGTCCACATGCCGCGCTCGATATTCGGCACCACGTGATCACGCAACTGCCCTGACGTAGCGGAATTGAACCCGGCGGCGCGCCAGATGATCTTGCGCCCGGTACGCCCCTGCAGATGTACGGCAAGACGCACGCAAAGGCTCTGCCAGACATCACTCACCCCGACACCGCCAGCGGAGGAATCTCCCAGAACGAGCAAGCGGATTGCCGGCTCCTTGCCTGCAATCTCGCCAACGGGAAAAGCCGGTGGTGGCAACATGCGTTCCGTCTTCAGCCGTACGGCAATACCCTGCCATGCATAGACCGGAAACAGCAGCCAGCTGACAAGCGGATGGAAAGCCGATGGTTTCGTCAAACGTTCCTCACAGCACACAAAAAAGCCCGGACCTGATTCCAGTCCGGGCTCCATGAAAGCTGTTTTTGTATAAAAAACGCTTAAGCCGCCTTTTCCAGGTCCTTTTTCCAGCCGCCTGTGGCGGCAAGGCTGTTCATTTTGGCGCGGTGCGTGAAGGCACGCTGTCCGGCTGCGACATTTTCCGACTTGCCGTTCCAGGCGCTCAGAGCCGCCGCCTGCAGGGCACGGCCATAGGAGAATGTCAGCTTCCACGGCAGGTCGTGGGCGGCGTTCATGGCAGAGAGATGTGCCGTTGCCTCTTCGTCCGACTGACCGCCGGACAGGAATGCAATGCCGGGCACCGCTGTCGGAACTGTCGACTTCAACAGACGCACGGTCTGTTCGGCAACCTGTTCGACTGAAGCCTTGCGGGCATTCTTGCCATCGATGACCATGTTCGGCTTGAGGATCATGCCTTCCAGCACAACGCGGGCATCATAGAGTTCGGTGAAAACGGTCTTCAATACCCATTCGGTCACGTCGTAGCAGCGCTCGATCGAGTGCGTGCCAGGCTTGCCATCCATCAGCACCTCAGGTTCAACGATCGGCACGATACCAGCTTCCTGGCAGAGGGCGGCATACCGAGCCAGAGCCTGTGCATTCTGCTTGACCGAACCCCAGCTTGGCAGGGTGTCCGAAATGTTGATGACGCCGCGCCACTTGGCAAAACGCGCACCCAGCTTGTGATATTCTGCCAGCCGCTCACGCAGGCCGTCGAGGCCTTCCGTGATGGTTTCGCCGGCAAAACCCGCGAGATCCTTGGCACCGGCGTCGACCTTGATGCCCGGAATGCTGCCTGCGGCTTTCAGGATCTGGACGAAGGGCGTGCCGTCCTTGGCGTTCTGGCGCAGGGTTTCATCATACAGAATGACGCCGGAGATGTAGTTCTTCATGGCATCATCCGAGCGGAACAGCATTTCGCGATAGTCGCGGCGGCTATCGGCTGTCGATTCCAGCCCAATCGTATCGAACCGCTTCTTGATCGTTCCGGTACTTTCATCCGCAGCAAGCAGGCCCTTGCCGTTGGCAACCATTGCAATCGCGATATCTTCCAGGCGTTCGCTCATAGATCATGCACTCCGTTTCTAGTGGTCTGGCCCATACCAGAAGCTCATATCAAACGGAATGGCAGTTCAAGCCTTTGAAACGATTGAAATTTTTTCAACCGATTTAACAGGATAACATTTTCTGTTCTTCGTTAATCCGGGGCCCGCAAAGACCCCGGATTTTCCTGGAACAGGCCACTAACGCTTGAGCACATCAACGCCCGGAAGCGGCTTGCCTTCCATCCATTCGAGGAAAGCGCCGCCTGCAGTCGAAACATACGTCAGATCACCGGCAATACCCGCATGGTTAAGCGCAGCGACCGTGTCGCCGCCGCCTGCAACCGAAACCAGATGACCGGATTTGGTGCGCTCTGCCACATGCCGGGCTGCGGCAACGGTCGCCTTGTCGAAAGGCGTCAGCTCGAAGGCACCCAGCGGACCGTTCCACACCAGAGTCGCCGCGTCATCGATTGCGCTCTTGATGCGCTCGATCGACTGCGGACCCACATCAAGGATCATGCCGTCGTCAGGAATTGCATCGAGACCGTAGGCATGGAACGGGGCATTGGCTTCGAAATGCCAGGCAACGATTGCATCGACCGGCAGGATGATCACGCAGTTCGCGGCCTGCGCCTTGGCCATGATTTCGCGGGCCGTATCGGCCAGATCATGCTCGCACAGCGATTTACCCACCTTGACGCCCTGCGCCGCCAGGAATGTATTGGCCATGCCGCCGCCGATCACCAGCGCATCGACCTTCTCGACGAGATTGCCGAGCAGATCGAGCTTGGACGAAACCTTGGCACCGCCGACAACAGCCACCACCGGGCGCTTCGGATTGCCGAGACCGCTTTCCAGCGCCTCCAGCTCCGCCTGCATGGTGCGGCCCGCATAGGAAGGCAGCACATGCGCCAGTCCTTCTGTGGAGGCATGGGCGCGGTGCGCCGCCGAAAACGCATCATTGACATAGATATCGCCATTAGCGGCCAGCGCCTTTACATAGGCCGGATCGTTCTTTTCCTCGCCCTTGTGGAAACGGGTGTTTTCCAGCAGCAGAATGTCGCCATCCGCGAGCTTGGCAACGGCTTCCGCCGCCTTGTCGCCGATGCTGTCCTCGGCAAAGTGCACATTGCGATCGATGACCTTGCCCACCGCATGCGCGATAGGCTTCAGGCTGAATTCCGGCGTTGGCCCATCCTTGGGGCGGCCAAAATGCGCCAGCAGGATGACCTTGGCGCCCTTTTTGGACAATTCGAGGATAGTCGGGGCAACACGCTCGATACGGGTGGCATCCGTCACGTGGCCATTGGCGACCGGAACGTTCAGATCAACACGCAGAAGAACGCGTTTTCCTGCAACATCGGCATCATCGAGTGTCTTGAAAGCTGGCATGGTCATCATCCTCGTCTGTATCAAGGATATCCGGTTGCTCGCCTGCCGGACATTCCCGTTATCATAAGCAAAAACAAAAATGGCGGGTGTTGTCGACCCGCCATTTCATAACATATCACGCCTCGGTCACTCAGATGACCTTGCTGAACGCGACGGCCGTATCGGCCATGCGGTTCGAGAAGCCCCATTCATTGTCGTACCACGACAGGACGCGGACGAATGTTCCATCCATGACCTTGGTCTGGTCGAGGTGGAAAATCGATGAATGCGGGTCGTGGTTGAAGTCGATCGAGACATTCGGTGCATCCGTATAACCGAGAACACCCTTCAGCTTGCCATTGGCGGCAGTCTTGATGGCATCATTGATCTCGGCAACCGTGGTCGCGCGCTTGGCAACGAACTTGAAATCCACAACCGAAACATTCGGCGTTGGAACGCGGATTGAGCTGCCGTCGAGCTTGCCATTGAGTTCCGGCAGAACGAGGCCAACGGCCTTGGCTGCACCTGTTGAGGTCGGGATCATCGACAGTGCAGCTGCACGGCCGCGATAGAGATCCTTGTGCATCGTGTCGAGCGTTGGCTGATCGCCGGTGTAGCTGTGGATCGTGGTCATGAAACCATGATCAATGCCAACGGCTTCGTTCAACACAAAGGCAACCGGGGCAAGGCAGTTGGTTGTGCAGGACGCATTGGAAATGACCAGATGTTCCTTGGTCAGCTTATGGTGGTTCACACCAAACACGACCGTCAGGTCGGCACCGTCAGCGGGGGCTGAAACAATGACGCGCTTGGCGCCGGCTTCGAGATGGGCCGCCGCCTTGTCGCGCGCCGTGAAAATGCCTGTGCACTCGAGCGCGATATCAACATCGAGCTCTTTCCACGGCAGTTCAGCCGGGTTGCGGACAGCCGTGACCTTGATCGGACCCTGGCCTACATCGATGGTGTCGCCGGAAACCGTCACAGTGCCGGGGAAACGGCCGTGCACGGAATCATAGCGCATCAGATGGGCATTGGTTTCAACTGGACCCAGATCATTGATGCCGACAACCTTGATGTCGGTACGGCCGGACTCGATAATGGCGCGAAGAACATTGCGGCCAATGCGGCCAAACCCGTTGATTGCAACGCGAACTGTCATTTTTTAGTTTCTCCTTGGGGGTAGTTAGGAGCCCTTGATGAATTGGATTAAGCGGTTAGCCCGCCGATTACTTCAACTTGCCTTCCGCCGCCGAAACGATGGCTTCTGCCGTGATACCGAAATGCTTGTAAAGCTCTTCGATCGGACCGCTGGCACCAAAACCGGTCATGCCGACAAAGATACCATCGACACCGATGAAACGATCCCAGCCGAGACGGATGGCAGCTTCCACCGCAACCTTGACCGGCGCATCGCCGAGCAGCGCACGCTTGTAGTCCTCGCTCTGCTGTTCGAAGAGTTCGAAGCAGGGTACAGAGACGACGCGGGCCGGATGACCGTTCTGTTCCAGCTGTGCACGGGCAGCCAGGGCAATTTCAACCTCGGAACCGGTGGCGAAAATTGTCACTTCGGCCTTGCCGCTTGCCGGAGCCAGCTCATAGGCACCGTAGGCGCATTTATTCTCGTCCACATGGTCCGTACGAACCGTCGGCAGGTTCTGGCGTGTCAGTGCCAGTGTCGACGGGGTTTTGCGGGATTCCAGCGCCAGCTGCCAGCACTCGGCTGTTTCGACAACGTCGGCGGGACGGAACACATAATTGTTCGGAATCGCACGCAGTGCTGCCAGATGTTCGACCGGCTGATGGGTCGGACCATCTTCACCCAAGCCGATGGAATCGTGCGTCATCACATAGATGACCCGGATACCCATCAGGCTCGATAGGCGCATTGCGCCGCGTGCATAGTCCGAGAAAGTCAGGAATGTGCCGGAATAAGGGATGAGGCCGCCATGCAGCGCGATACCGTTCATGGCAGCGGCCATGCCGTGCTCACGAATGCCGTAATGCACATAGCGCTGACCATAATCGTCAGGGCTGATGTTCTGGGTCTGGCTGGTCTTGGTGTTGTTGGAACCGGTCAGATCGGCGGAACCGCCGATTGTCTCAGGAACCACGGCGTTGATGACCTCAAGCGCCATTTCCGACGCCTTGCGGGTTGCGACCTTCGGCTTGTCTTCCGAAAGCTTCTTTTTGTAGGCGACAATGGTGGCATCGAAATTGGCAGGCAGGTCGCCGCGCATACGGCGATCAAACTCAGCACGCGTCTCGGCGTTGGCAGCAGCAAGACGCTGTTCCCATGCCGCATGTTCCTTGGCGGAACGCAGACCCGAAACACGCCATGTATCGAGGATGTCGGCAGGCACGACGAATGGCTCGGAAGTCCAGCCCAGAGCCTTGCGGGCACCGGCCAGTTCTTCCGCACCCAGCGGCGAACCATGTACCTTGTTGGTGCCGGCCTTGGTCGGCGCACCAAAACCGATTGTCGTCTTGCAGGCAATCAGAGTCGGCTTGTCGGATTTGTGGGCTTTTTCGATAGCAGCAGCAATCGCATCCTGATCGTGGCCGTCGACATTGATGGAGTTCCAGCCGGATGCCTCAACGCGGGCACATTGATCCGTGTTGTCGGCGAGCGATACCGGACCATCGATGGAAATGTTGTTGTGGTCCCAGAAAACGATCAGCTTGTTCAGCTTGAGATGACCGGCAAGCGCGATGGCTTCCTGGCTGATGCCTTCCATGAGGCAGCCGTCACCGACGATCACATAGGTATGGTGGTTGACGAGATCATCGCCAAATTGGGCGTTCAGGATGCGCTCGGAAAGCGCCATGCCGACAGAATTAGCCAGACCCTGGCCGAGTGGGCCCGTCGTGGTCTCGATGCCGGCGGCATGACCATATTCCGGATGACCGGCTGTGCGCGAGCCAAGCTGGCGGAAGTTCTTGATCTGATCGATAGTGATATCTTCGTAACCGGAGAGATAGAGCACCGAATAAAGCAGCATCGAGCCATGTCCTGCGGAAAGGACAAAGCGATCGCGGTCCGGCCAGTGTGGCGCTTTCGGATCATGCTTCAGGAAGCGGGTATAGAGAACGGTCGCAATATCAGCTGCGCCCATGGGAAGACCCGGATGGCCAGAATTGGCCTTCTCCACTGCATCTGCCGACAGAAAGCGGATTGCATTGGCCATTTGGTTGGATTTTTCAGAATTGGTCATGTGTACCGTCTTTCGAAGAGGATAGGAAATGCCGTTTCTGGACGCCGGTTAGACAAAATCCAAAAGGCACGCGACACATAGCAGGTGTCATGAGGGAGTCAATAAAACCTAAGTCAAATTGAGGCATTCGAAAAGCAGGCTCTTTCGTCGCAGACGCTTATTATCAGTGCATGACCGGACTGTGACAACGCGGATTGATTGACGCGACGTTGATGTGCCCTCTAGACTTCGGCGCATAAGCTGTTCTTCTTTTTGCGATTCGCGTAAAAGAGCGACACACAGGGGAAACGCGAAAATGGCACAGGAAGCCACCCTCAAACAGGTTCTTGAACGACTGGCAAAAGCCTTGGCTCATCTCGAGGACGCTGTTGACATGCGCCTCGAGCAGGAAGGTGATTTTGCCGAAGCCGAGGAAGAGGTCCAGCGCATGAACATGGACCGGCGGAGGCTGGCCCAGGAGTTGGATGCGTCTGAAGGACGGGCGGAACGTCTGGAAGCCGCCAACAAGGAAGTCTCCCGCCGTCTCGTGACGGCGATGGAATCCATTCGTACCGTACTGGACCGGTAATACCGCTATCAGCTGAAAGAGACGCCCATGGCCACTGTAACAGTTACGATTGACGGCAAAGCTTACCGGATGGCCTGTGACGAAGGCCAGGAGCAGCATCTGACCGGCCTCGCAGAACGGTTCGACCGTTACGTGACGCACCTCAAATCGTCGTTCGGTGAAATCGGCGACCTGCGCCTGACCGTCATGGCTGGTATCATGATCACGGACGAACTGCATGAATTGCAGATGCGGGTGAAAGGCCTCGAGAACGAGGCAGATGCCTTGCGCAAGAGCCGTGACGAAGCCTTGCAAAAAGCGGACAAGAATGACACGGCGATCACCGGTGTCCTCTCGGAGGTAACAAGCCGCATCGAGAACCTTGCCGTGAAGATCGCGCCAAAAACCAATTGATATTGGAGAGCCGGGCGGGAACCGTTCCGGCTTACCTCTCCTAACCCTCGATTTCCTCGCGCAGCATCTCAAGTTCCAGCCATTCTTCCTCGAAACGTTCAAGATCGTGGCGCTTCTTGCCGATCTCCTCGACGGTCTTGTTGAAGAGCTGCGGATTCTTGGCAAAGAGATTGGGATCAGCGAGCTTTGCCTCAAGCTTGTGGATGTCTGCGTGCAGCGCTTCCATCTTGCCCGGCAGGTTTTCCAGCGCGAATTTCTGCTTGTATGAAAGTTTGCGCTTTTCCTCGCGCTGCACGGCGGGTTTCTCCCCCGTGGCTTCGGTAGAAGCCGGTGACTTGGCCGTTTTCAGCTCTTTGCGTGTCGCCAGTGCTTCCTTGCGCTGCGCCAGCATATCCGTGTAGCCACCGGCATATTCGAGCCAGCGCCCGTCGCCTTCCGGTGCGATCACCGATGTTACGGTACGATCGAGGAAATCGCGGTCATGGCTGACCAGGAGTACCGTTCCGGCAAAACCGGAAACCAGCTCCTGCAGAAGATCGAGCGTTTCCATATCAAGATCATTGGTCGGTTCGTCCAGCACCAGCAGATTGGCCGGGCGTGCCAATACACGTGCCAGCATGAGCCGGGCACGCTCGCCGCCGGATAACTCACGGATCGGGGTGCGCAATTGCTCCGGCTGGAACAGAAAGTCTTTCATGTAGGACGCCACATGGCGCTGCTCACCGTTGACGATGACATTCTCGCCGCGGCCATCGGTCAGATAGTCGGAAAGCGTCTGGTCAAGATTGAGACTGTCGCGCTTCTGATCCAGTACGGCGATCTCAAGGTTGGTGCCAAGGCGCACGAAACCGCTGTCCGGTGCGAGCAGGCCCGTCAGCATGGAGAGGAGCGTAGTCTTGCCGACACCGTTGGGACCGACAAAGCCGACACAGTTGCCGCGCTGGATGCGCGTTGAAAAATCCTTGACGAGTACACGATCCCCGTAGCCCTTGACGAGATGTTCAGCCTCGATGACCAGCTTGCCGGATTCCCTGGCGTCGCTGGCCTTCAGGACAGCAGTGCCTTGCGCGCGGCGATGATTGCGGAATTCCCCGCGCATGGTCTGGAGGTCGCCGAGACGCCGCATGTTACGTTTGCGCCGTGCCGTAACGCCGTAGCGTAGCCAATGTTCCTCACGCACGATCTGGCGGCCGAGCTTGTGCAGATCGCGCTCTTCCTCTTCAAGTACCTTGTCACGCCATTCCTCGAAGGCGCCAAAGCCCTGATCAAGTCGTTTCGTAACGCCGCGATCGAGCCAGACGGTCGAGCGGCTGATGTTTTCCAGGAATCGTCTGTCGTGGGAAATGACCACGATGCTGGAGCGGATCTGCCGCAATTCGCCTTCCAGCCATTCAATGGTTGTCAGATCGAGATGGTTGGTCGGCTCGTCGAGGAGCAGGATATCCGGTTGCGGTGCAAGAACCTTGGCCAGTGCCGCACGCCGCGCCTCGCCACCCGACAGATTGTCCGGTTTTTCCTCGCCGGTCAGACCGAGATGTTCAAGAATATAGCTTACACGATAAAGGTCATCCGCCGGTCCAAGTCCCGCCTCGACATAGTCGCGGACATTGGCAAAGCCCTCCATGTCAGGCGCCTGGGCGAGATAGCGGATGGTCACGCCGGGATGACGGAATACTTCGCCATCGGTCGGGGCAATGAAACCCGCAGCGATCTTGAGGAGCGTCGACTTGCCCGATCCGTTACGGCCGACAAGGGCGATACGGTCACCCTCGCTGACGGAGATTGCCGCATCGCTCAAAAGCGGTGTGCCGCCAAACGTCAGTGCAATCCGGTCAAGACGAAGAAGTGGAGGGGCCATGGAGTTTTTCAGTTCTGAAAAATGAGCGCAATCGCCGGACATCAGTGCCGACGGGCGCTTGTCGGCGAGATTGGCGCCGCTGTCAAATATCTTTATGGCATAAAACAGGACAGGCCGGAAAACCGGCCTGTCTGCATCAGTTCAGCAACGTGCCGCTCAATAGCCGCCGTTGTCATAACCGTTGTTGTTACCGCCATAGGCGGCACCACGACCACCATTGCCTTCGCAAGGGGCGTTGTAGATGCTGCCGTCAGGCCGCTGATAACGGCAAAGATTCTGATTGCCATTGCCGCTACCGCTTGGTGTCGTTGCGGTACCGACAGCAGCACCAAGAAGCGCACCACCGGCCGCACCGATTACGGTGCTCTTGGTATTATGCCCGAGCGCCTGTCCGGCGAGAGCACCAACACCACCGCCGATCAACGCGCCCGTCCCGGCACGCTGGTTCTGTTCGCTCGTTTCGCAGCCAGCCAGTGACATGGCCAGAAGCGCGGAAACCGCAATCGCGGTTAAACGAAAACTCATCGTAAATCCTCTCAACATGAATATAGCGGCCATATCGTGCGGGCCTAATGCGGCAGAACAAAGATCGCCGATCTGTCGGGCAGCCGCTCAAACAAAAACAGGCCGGTTTCCCGGCCTGTTCCACTTTCCCTGATGGGAAAAATTAATATCCGCGGCAAGGCGCGCGATAGCGTTCGCCATAACGGTTTTCGTATGTGCAGTAACGACGACCGCCGCCATTGTTGTTGGCCGTTGCGGCACCAACAGCGACACCGCCAACACCACCGATGGCAGCACCGGCGAGCGCGCCACGGCCACCACCGATTGCACCACCAGCCAAAGCACCAAGTGCTGCACCGCCCACACCATAACCCGCCGTGCGCTGTTCACTCGTTGTACAGCCGGCTACCGAAAATGCCAGAATTGCGGCAACTGCTACTGTCGACAAACTTTTCAACATGGAAGACCTCTCCCGTTTCAAAACTAAACTAACCAGCTTGCGTCCCCAATGCTGTGCGCCAAGAATTGCATTTTCCGCTTTGTTTTACAAGCGTTTCGCAATTTTACGGTGCAGCAATCAGGACTGCTTTGCCTGAATGAAGCGATACGTGGAGTTTTCCACACACGGCATTCGACACTGTAAGCGATGAACCGAAAGAAAGTTCCATATTTTCCAGCGGCCACCGCGCACCATGGATAAATAATCCACGCAGGGACGTAAATGCAACAATGCTGAACAGTGTTCCATCGACAAAATCGAACGCGTAAGACCCTGCAACCAAAGGATGTGCCTCCTCGGTCCCGCTGGACAGAATGATCTTTCGCCCTTCAGCGGCATAACGGGTCGCCATGGTCAGATGCAACAGGGTGTGATCGGTGCGTTCGCCGCCAAACGCGCCACAGAGAATCACTTCCGTGGCGCCCAGCCGATAGGCCTCGTTCAGCGCGAGTTCGCCGTCAGTCATATCCTTGGCAGCGGGGAATACCGAACGTGGCACGTGTTCATAGCGTTCGGCCAGCTCGGGCGACGTTGAATCGAAATCGCCCAACCACAATTCCGGTTCAAGCCCCAAAGGCTGCGCATGCGCGATGCCGCCATCGGCCGCAAGAATGCGCGCGCCGGCCACAAGATGCCGGAGACGGTCGGTGACGTGAACGGTTCCGCCGAGAAGAAGAACGAATTTGCTCATGCACCGGCCATAGCATGGCAAAAGCCGGTCGCACAGAGCTTGTGTGCACGGGCTTTACACCAATCGTCCAAGCGCTATCGCAGCGATGCCGGCAATGGCAACGCCCATGGCAAGAAACAGACTCGGATAGAGCGTTGGTATGAACTTCTGCCGGCGGGAGCGCAAACGCATTGGATGCTGGCGCGGATTCCGGGCCACTGCACTCGGCTGAACCTTGACACTGGAATGATAAAAGCCATGACCGCGAAACATGATTGATCCTTTCGTCGGAAAAATACGGATGGGGGTGTTTTCGCGGCGGACGATACGGCTGAACATGTCAGCATTCGATTTGGCAAAGTCGGCAAAACATAAAGATTTCATAAGCATCCACCGCTTGCACCGCCTCGGCCGAATCTCTATCCTTGAGATGCTCTAACGGGGTGCCGGTCTCATCGACCGGCTGAGAGGCGCAAGGGGAAACCCTGCCAACCCGCGGAACCTGATCCGGCTTGTACCGGCGGAGGGATTAGACGCGGCAGATTTGCCGGCGCACCAATCCTTTTGAACCATGAACGATAGGAGGCGCCGATGCGGCCATTCGAGACTATTGTAAAGACAGCAGCGGTTTTGGCCGTGCTCGGCATCATGCCGCTTGACGTGGCGCGCGCCGAAGGCAAGCTCACCGTCTACACCTATGAAAGCTTCACCGCCGAGTGGGGTCCGGGGCCGAAGGTCAAAGAGGCCTTTGAAAAACAATGCACCTGCACGGTGGAATTTGTGCCGGTTGCCGATGGTGTCGCCCTGCTTAACCGCATCAAACTTGAAGGCGAAACCACCAAGGCGGATGTAGTTCTCGGCCTCGATACCAACCTGACCTATGAGGCCAGGGAAACCAATCTTTTCGCGCCGCATGGCATTGACACCAGCGCCGTGAATATTCCCGGCGGCTACAAGGACGATATCTTCATCCCTTATGACTACGGCTATTTCGGTGTTGTCTATGATAGCGAAAAACTGAAGAATCCGCCTGCAAGCCTGAAAGAACTGGTCGAAGGCGATCCAAAACAGAAGATCGTGATTGAGGACCCCCGGACCTCAACGCCCGGCCTCGGCCTGCTTCTCTGGGTCAAATCGGTCTACGGCGACAAGGCGGGCGAAGCCTGGACAAAGCTGAAGGACCGGGTCCTGACCGTCACACCCGGCTGGTCGGAAGCCTATGGCCTCTTTACCAAGGGCGAAGCACCGCTGGTTCTGTCCTACACCACATCTCCGGCCTATCACCTGATTGCCGAGCGTGTGGATCGCTACCGGGCCGCCTCGTTCAGCGAAGGTCATTATCTGCAGGTCGAAGTGGCCGCGCAGACCGTTAACGGTGCAAAAAATCCGCTGTCGGCGCAATTCCTGACATTCATGACCAGCCCGGCATTTCAGGATACCATTCCTGAAAACAACTGGATGTACCCTGCGGCGAAGACCACTGACGCACTCAATCCGGCCTTCGAAAACCTTGTAAAGCCGGTCAAGACGTTGGTCTTCCCCGCCGAAGAAGTCGCCAAGAACCGTAAAGCCTGGATCGATGAATGGCTCGCGGCGATGAGTCTGTAATACGGTGGCAGCCACCCGCACCCTGAAACCATGGGCCGGGGCAACCGCCCTTGCCTTTCTGGCGACACTTGCGGGTGGCGCACTTCTCGGCCTCGCAGTTGAAGCGCTGCGGGGCAGTACCGAGGGATTTGCCGCATTCGACAGCTATTTGTGGCGCGTCGCACGCTTCACACTCATGCAGGCACTCCTGTCCATGTTGCTGGCGATCGCCTTCGCCATTCCCGTGGCCCGCGCCCTGCATGAACATCCGGCTTTCCCCGGCCGCGCGCTGATTCTGCGCCTGTTTGCCTTGCCGTTGGCTTTGCCCGCGCTCGTGGCCGTTCTGGGCATTACCAGCGTCTATGGCCGTAATGGCTTGCTTGCCTTCGGGCTCAACAGGCTCGGATTTGACGCTATACCCAATGTTTACGGCCTCACTGGAATCCTTCTGGCCCACGTCTTCTTCAATCTGCCGCTGGCGACGCGGCTCGTCCTGGCAAGTCTCGATTCCATTCCGGCGGATTATTGGAAACTATCCTCGCAATTGGGCATGGGCAGCTGGGCGCGGTTCCGGTTGATTGAATGGCCCGTCATCCGGCGCAACCTCTCCGGAATTGCCGGATTGATCTTCATGCTCTGCATTACGTCGTTCACGATCGTCCTGACCCTGGGTGGCGGGCCACGTGCAACAACGCTGGAAGTTGCAATTTACCAGTCCCTGCATTTCGATTTCGATATTGCCCGCGCGGTATCGCTCACACTTCTGCAGCTGGGTTTGACCATTGCGATCCTGTTGCTGCTCAGTCTGACGGGCAGGCCGGCAGAGGAAGGTTTCAGTCTCCAGACAACGGCGCGACGCTTCGAGCGCCCAGGCCGGACAACACGATTCGTCAACACGACGATTATTGTGCTGGGGTTGCTCTTTGTGGGCCTTCCCATGGCGGGAACACTTGTTTCGGGACTTGGTGCCGACCTGCTGCGGTTAATGACGGAATTCATCGTCTGGCGCGCTATTCTCACGAGCATCGTGCTTGGCGCAGGTGCCGCCTTGCTCTCGGTGCTGATTTCGCTCGCACTTGTCATGGCGCGGGAATATCAGCAAAGCCGGAGACAAGCAGCCTCGCCCGGCCCGTTTGAACGCGGACTCGATCTGGGTGCAAGTCTGATCATGGTTGTGCCCCCTATCGTCATCGGTGCCGGCTGGTTTATCCTGTCGCGCCACGCGATCAACCCGTTCAGCCTCGCTCCTGTCATGGTCATCTGCGTCAATGCCGCCATGGCGGTGCCTTTTGCCTTCCGCATACTGCGCCCCGCCTGGGATACGGCCGCAAGCCGTCACAACCGGCTTTGCCTCCAGCTTGGCATTTCCGGCTGGAATCGATTGCGGCTGATCGACGGACCAGCTTTGCGCCTGCCTATGGGTGTTGCCTTCGCCTTTGCCATGGCCCTGTCCCTCGGCGATCTTGGAACCATCGCGCTTTTCGGCAATGATTCCATCCAGACGCTGCCATTCCTGCTCTTGCAACGGATGGGCAGTTATCGCACACAGGATGCAGCAGGACTGGCCCTGATCCTGGGAGTCTTGTGCCTACTGCTGATGTTCGCGGCAGACCGCGGTGCGACCAGGCTCGCCAGACAGGACGGCAGAACAGATGATTGAACGACCGGCGCACAAGACGACAGGCGGAGCCGCGATCCGGCTTGATGCCGTTCGCTTCGATTATGGTGATATGGCCATGCGTTTCGACCTTGCCATCGAACCGTCATCCATCGCCACCATCATCGGGCCGAGCGGTGCAGGCAAGTCCACGGTCCTCAACCTCATTGCCGGTTTCGAATCCCCCCTCTCCGGCCGTATACTGATCGATAACGAGGACATGACGAACGTCGACCCGTCCAGGCGTCCGGTTTCAATGGTATTTCAGGACAACAACCTCTTTGCCCATCTCGACGTTGCCGCCAATGTCGGGCTTGGCCGCAAACCCGGCCTTCGCCTTGATGAAGCCGATCAAAGCGCGATTCACGATGCCATCGTAAAGGTCGGCCTCGCAGGCAAGGAGAAGCGCAAGCCCCAGGCACTCTCCGGCGGCGAGCGCCAGCGCGTTGCGATTGCCCGCGCTTTGGTGCGCAACCGGCCTGTACTGTTGCTCGATGAGGCCTTTGCTTCCCTTGGCCCGGCGCTACGACAGGAAATGCTTGATCTCATTGGCCAGTTACAAGGCGATACTGGGATGACTATTGTGATGGTTACGCATCATCCGGAAGAGGCTTTGCGTCTGCCATCCATTTTGTTCTTTCTCGAAAATGGCCATGTGGCGGCATCCGGGCCCGCCAGGGACTTGCTCTCCGACAGGGGGCCCTCTCTGTTGCGAAAATATCTCGGCTCGCAAGAGTTATCACTTTGACATATTTTGTACTCATTGCCTCTCATAAGAAATCAATGAAATTCTTGCTCCTGCCTGCTCAACGGGCTAGCTAGAAAGTAAGCACGCCGATTCCGCAGGCAAAAGACGAGTGAGAACTTGGTTTTAGCGCGGGCACTGGCGCCGTACGACATGAGGACATGATTCTGGGCTCGCACATTCTCCCCATCGGCAATCGACGGTTCTATCCGGCAGCACGCGGCACAACTGTGGCTTCGGCAACGTTGCTGCTTGCCTTTCTGTCCGGCTGCCAGGTGCTGAATGTCACGAAGGAAGACGCGCTCGGTCCATCATCAAGCCCCGTCATAGTTGATAATGTATCGAAGAATGACCGGTTGGCAAAGCTGAGCGCCGAACAGCATCCACGCATCCTTGCCACCTATGGCGGCGAATACAAGGATGCAAAACTCGAGCGCATGGTTGCCAAGGTGGTCGGCAATCTGACCACCGTATCGGACAATCCGACCCATACCTATCGCATCACCATCCTCAATTCGCCCAACATCAATGCTTTCGCGCTGCCCGGGGGGTATCTCTATGTCACCCGCGGCCTGCTCGCGCTGGCCAATGACAGCGCGGAACTTGCCGCGGTCATTGCCCACGAAATGGGCCACGTGATCGCCAATCATGGTATCGAACGCCAGCAGCGCGAGGCGGAGGCTGTAATCGCGGGCCGCGTCGTGTCAGAAGTATTGCAGGATGATCAGGCGGGCCGCGAGGCCCTCATTCGCGGCAAGCTGCGCATGGCGCAGTTCTCGCGCAATCAGGAGCTGCAGGCGGATGCCATCGGCATCAAGATGATCGGCGAAGCCGGGTATGATCCTTTTGCCGCCGCCCGCTTTCTGCAATCGATGGCCGCCTATTCGGACTTCCGCAACGTTTCCGGCGCGACCGATGCCAGCCTCGACTTCCTTGCGAGCCACCCGTCCGCACCGCAGCGCATTGAACTCGCACGCGGTCACGCCCGCAAGATCGGTGCACCAGGCGTCGGCACGACAGACCGCGATTCTTTCCTGCAAGGCATTGACGGGCTGCTCTATGGCGACACGCCTGAGGAAGGTTATGTCCGCGGCCGTACGTTCGTGCACCCGCTGCTTGGCGTCAGCTTCACAGTGCCGGATGGATTTGTCATCGACAATTCCGCGGCCGCCGTCATGGCAACAGGCCCCGGCGAAGTCGCGATCCGTTTTGACGGAACACAGATTTCCGGCAAGACATCCATGGTCGACTATATGCGCAGCGGCTGGGTCACAGGCCTGGATGATGCAAGCGTCAAGGCGACAACGTTCAACGGCATGCCTGCGGCAACGGCAAAAGCCAAGGCCGACCGCTGGGAGTTCGATATTTTTGTCGTGAATTCGGGTGATCGCATTTATCGCTTCCTGACGGCTGCGCCAACCGGCAGCGCGGCCCTGATGCCGGCCGCACAGACGGTCACGCAAAGTTTCCATCTGCTGACGCCGGAGGAAAAGGCCAATATCAAGCCGTTGCGTATACGGGTGGTCACGGTCAAATCAGGCGACACACTCACCAGCCTGTCCAATCAGATCATGGGCACGGATCGCAAGCTCGATCTCTTCCGGCTGATCAATGCCCTGCCTCCCGGCGGAACGGTTTCTGTTGGCGACAAAGTGAAAATCATCAGCGAATAACAAAAAAGCCCGGAAGAACCGGGCTTTTTGTTAAAATGGATGAACCCGCTTTTATGCGGCTTCTTCCTGTTCGTCTTCAACGGCAATATCTGCATCGGCTTCGGCTTCAGCTTCGTCCGTCTTCGCGCCACGCTTGGGACCCTTGGCGAGATTGATTTCGATCAAACGGACGGCTTCGGTTTCCGACATCTTGTTAACGGCGGAAATTTCACGCGCCATCCGGTCGAGCGCTGCTTCATAAAGCTGGCGTTCGGAATAGGACTGCTCCGGCTGGTTGTCAGCACGGAAAAGATCGCGGACAACTTCCGAAATGGAAATCAGATCGCCCGAGTTGATCTTCGCATCATATTCCTGCGCACGGCGCGACCACATGGTGCGCTTGATACGGGCACGTCCCTGAACGACCTTCAGAGCACGTTCGACATAATCTGTTTCTGAGAGTTTGCGCATACCAATGGCGGTTGCTTTTGCAACCGGTACTTTCAAGCGCATTTTATCTTTTTGAAAGTCAATTACGAACAGTTCAAGCTTGTGGCCCGCAACTTCCTGTTCTTCAATATTGACGATCTGGCCTACACCATGAGCCGGATATACAATAAACTCACCCGTCTTGAATCCGATACGCTGGGCGGTCTTTTTCTGCGGAACTGCTGTCATGCGCTTCATTACTCCCTGCTGCGCCCGGCAAAACGCACCGGTTAAACCAATCACTGGAAACCGGAACCCGGTTTGTCGGCCGCCAATATTTTCACGCAAAGCAATCCGGACCAAACAGCAGGATAGGTCAAAACCAAATAACCTCAACCTGAACTGTTAAGTCCGGAAAAAATCTAGCCGATTGGTGATTTATGCTTTAGCGCCACGAAATTGACGTCCAATGATCAACATATCGCAGGACCATAACACGAAAAGTGATCAGAATCAACTTTTTGCTGCACAAGCTCAAACTAAACGCATTGCAAGACTTGATTTTCGGAGCAAATCAGTCTTGCGCATGACTGCGGTGCCTCAAATAAGTTTAGTCACCTTCGCCCGGCTCGGCAGAGAAGTACTTCTCGAGTTTACCGGTCACGCCGTCCATTTCCTTGGCATCGCCAGGCGCATCTTTTTTTGCCGAAATATTCGGCCATTTTTCCGAGTATTCCGAATTCAGCTGAAGCCAGCTGTCCAAACCCGGCTCAGTGTCCGGCTTGATGGCCTCGGCAGGGCATTCCGGCTCGCAGACACCACAGTCGATGCACTCATCCGGATGGATGACGAGCATGTTCTCACCTTCGTAAAAACAATCGACCGGGCAGACCTCAACGCAATCCATATATTTGCAGCGGATGCAATTGTCGGTCACAACATATGTCATTTACTGGCTCCTGAAGACACCATAGTCAGCGTGTCAGCGGTTGAGGTAACGATTTGGCACCGGCCTGACAAGAGGGGAAAAACGGACTGCGGCACCAGAACGCGGCCCGAAAAATCTCGACGTGCAAAAGGATTGTCTTCATCACATCAGGACCGAGCCATTGTTCAAGTCCGCAGAATGCCATTCATCGCATTGCGATGACCCGCCGACAAGCAACCATTGTCTTCCAATATAGGTATTTCGGAAATAATATTTTAGCCCGACCAACGATTTTAGAGATAATTTCGATATTTCCGTGTTTTTTATCGCAAACTAATCTTCGGAACCATCGTCCCGGCTCTTCATCAGCCTGTCCACTTCCCGCCGTTCGCGCTTGGTGGGGCGCCCGCTGCCGGCGTCACGCCTTGGCAGCAAATCCAGACGGCTCATAGCGTCTTTCGGTGGCGGTGGCGGAGAAATATCCTCATACAGCGTCCGCGCCTCTTCGGCGGGCCCGCGCCGGATACCGCCGGAAAGGACTTTATAGATCAGAATGCGCCGATCCAGCGTGATCGTCAGCACATCACCGGGTTTGACCCCGTGTGATGCCTGATCGATTTTATCCTTGTTAACCCGGACATTGCCACCCGACGCCAATTTTGCCGCGAGGGAACGGGATTTGACCACCCGCGCGAAAAACAGCCACTTGTCGATGCGCTGCCGGTCATTTCCCGTCATTTAGAGGCAAGATCTCACTTTTTCATCTGTTCCTTCAACGCCAGCAACTTGGCGAAAGGAGAATCCATGTCGATTTTGACCGGACGCTCTTCACGTTCAGGCCGCTTGCCATGCTGCTGGGGCTTACCGGAAGGCTTGCCGCCTTCCTGTTTGAAGCGGTCGCCGCCGCCAGGCTTGCCACCGCCCTTGCCCCGGAAATCCTTGCGCTCGCCACGCTCACCCTGTGGCCCGGCATTGCGATTGGGACGGCCGTCCTGCCGCTCTTCGCCCTGACTATTGCCATTGGCGTTGCGGGCCTGCGGTTCACGCTGATTCTCACGGCCACCCTGCGGGCGACGATTGTTGTTGCGGCCTTCGAAACGGGGAGCCTGACGCCACAGAAGGACCGGCTTGGGTGCTTCTTCGGCCACTGGAGCAACCTCGGCAACAGCCGCAGGCGCTTCTTCGACAGCCTCTACAGGCGCCGCGGCCTCGACAGCTGGCTTGGCAATCGGATCACCAACCGGTTCGGCAGCGGGAATGGATTTGGTGCTTTCCGGCGCAGCAACCCCTGCTTCCTGCGCAGCAGGTGCCTGTGCGACCGTATCGAGCTCGGCGACTTTGGCCGATACAACAGCCGCATCGGTTGCTTCCGACCGATATCCAAGGTTCTTGAGGATCTCTTCCATATCGTCGGCTGTCGCACCAAGAATGGACATCATGGCCGGTGTAACAACAAAACGGGTACCGTCATAAGCACCATCAGGCCGTGTTCCGGCGCCCGGTTTCCACGCCAGTGCCGGACGGATAAGGTCAGCCAGACGCTCGAGGATATCGATGCGCACGGCGCGGCGGCCGAGCAGCCGATAGCCACCGAGCCGGTAGAAGGCCGGGTCGAAGGCCGGATCGGTAACGACAGACGTGCGGCCTGCGGAAAGCACCTGAACCACGTCACCATAGCCCGGGCGATCCTTGGCATCTTCCTTCAGCGCCCACAGCAGCGTCAGGAGACCCGCAGGAGCGGGTTTGAGCAACGCGGGCAGGAAGACATGGTAAGCGCCGAAGCGCACGCCCAGACGGCGCAGGGCAGCGCGCGAATCCTGATCGAGACCCCGAACATCCTCGGCCACATCGCGGCGCTGCAACACGCCAAAATTTTCGACCAGCTGGAACGCCAGCCCCCGCGTGATCCCGACCAGCGCATCGGCGTTGGCAAGATCAACCAGCGGCTTGAGAACCGTATCCACATGATGGGCAAGGAAGCGGTCAACACGGGCAGCGACTTTGTCGCGTGCCGGTCCCGTCAACTGCTCATCGGCCAGAAGCACGGCGCGCGGCTTCAGCGGCTGTTCGCCTGAGACAACGGAGGCGACCGGAGCGCCGATCCAGCGCAACGTCCCGTCCGAGGCCAGAGCAAAGTCGCCATTCGCGGAAGCGGCGAAGCGCTCAGCGCGATTGTCGAACTCTGTCGCCAAGGCTTTTTGTGCAGCGGCCTTCACGGCTTTTGCATCGGTTCCATCAATCTGGCTGTCCGTCGTGAAACGGAATCCATCCAAACGTCCAACATGGTGCCCTTCGACAACAACGTCCCCGGCAGGGCTAATTTCGGCTTCTAGCATTGTATTCTCTCTCAGGCGCCTCATAAGCACGCTTGTCCTGCGGTCTACGAAGCGTTTCGTCAACCGTTCATGCAGTGCATCTGATAATCTGTCCTCAATTTCACGCGTCTTTTCTTGCCAATGTGCCTGATCTGCCAGCCATCCTGGCCGATGAGACACAAAAGTCCAAGTTCTGATCTGGGCGATCCGTCGCGACAAAGCATCGATATCGCCATCGGTCGTATCGGCCCGATGCACCTGTTCGCCCATGTAGGTTTCGTTCACATGACCATGTTCAACGAGATCTGTATAGATCGAAGCAATAATATCCGCATGCTGTGCCGGCGCAATTTTCCGGTAGTCAGGCAATGCACAGGCATCCCAGAGGAGCGCTACCCGTTCCGGCGTGTTGACCAGCGAGGCGATACCCGGATCTTTCGACAGATATTCAAGCGCTTGCTGGTCTACCGCTGGCAACGCGCGGGTCAGCCCTTCCACAGGTGCGGGTGTGTCGATCGACCGCTTCAGGGCATCAAGACTTGAAAAATCAAATCGGGCTGTACGCCACTGCAGAATCTTGACTGAATCGAAGGCGTGCGATTCCACCCGTTGCACCAACTCTTCCGAAAATCCCGAGACCTGTCCGGTGACACCGAACGTGCCATCGCGCAGATGCCGGCCGGCACGGCCGGCAATCTGGCCGATTTCACCTGGCGACAGATCACGGAACTGATAGCCATCAAACTTGCGATCCTGCGCGAAGGCCACATGGTCTACGTCGAGGTTGAGACCCATGCCGATCGCATCGGTCGCCACCAGATAATCCACATCACCCGATTGGTAGAGTTCCACCTGAGCATTGCGGGTACGCGGGCTCAAGGCACCCATGACAACAGCCGCACCACCGTTCTGGCGGCGGATCAGTTCGGCAATGGAATAGACTTCATCAGCCGCAAAGGCCACGATCGCAGTGCGGGGAGGCAGACGCGTGATCTTCTTCGAACCGGCATAGGTCAGGTTGGACAGGCGCGGGCGGGTGACGACGGAAATACCGCGTAGCAGCTTTTCCAGTATCCCGCGCATGGTGGCCGCGCCAAGCAGCAGCGTTTCCTGACGGCCGCGCAAGTGCAGGATGCGATCGGTAAAGATATGTCCGCGCTCCAGATCATTGGCGAGCTGGACCTCATCGATAGCGACGAAATCCACATCGGTCTGACGCGGCATGGCCTCGACAGTGCACACCGCATAACGCGCACCGGGTGGCATGATCTTTTCCTCGCCTGTTATCAGCGAGACATTGGCCAGCCCCACCCGCTCGGCGACACGGTTGTAAACTTCCCGCGCCAACAAGCGCAACGGCAGGCCGATCATGCCCGTCTGGTGCGCCAGCATCCGTTCAATAGCGAGATGGGTCTTGCCCGTGTTCGTCGGCCCCAGAACGGCGGTGACGTCACGACCGCTCAGGATCAGAGGAAGTTCGGGGGTAGGCATAAGGTTCATCAAAAATATCCAACACCGGCACGACGGCCTTACCAAAACCAGCAAGGCATGCCGGGCATGCACTATCCGATAGCATTATCGGTATCAGACAGAAAGTATGCGGCGACCTCAAGATAAACAATTGCGAACCGATTCACGGAGTGTTCCATTAAGAAATAGAACGCGAGCAGAACGAATCAGCGACGAATCAGCTCTAGGATCAGATTCCTGCTTTGTTCACGGCCACATCTAGCTTTTTGTGATACGAGCCGCACAAGATGCTGAATCGGCAATTGCAAGAATCATTCGAATCCGCTCCTCCGCATTAACCTTTGGGTTTTCCGGGTTTCATCGATGGACCAATGAAGTGCAGGATTTTCCCCGATTAAGAAAATCGTAATATTTCCTTACACTTAGTTAAGTTATCTGGCGCCGCGAGCAGCGATTTCATTAACACTCCGATCAAAGGCAGAACGAATCAGCGACGAATCAGCGCTTTATCCGTTTTCCCGTTTTGTTCACGGCTACATCTTGTGCATGAGAACGAGGAGTCGCACCAATCACCCCTCGCCGGAGGCCGAAATAGGACAAGATTCAGGATCCGCTGTTAACTTTTGGCCGCAAACTCTGGAATTGTTGTCCCGCAAAATGAAAACGCCGCCGGCCGTTTCCAGCCAGCGGCGTCTTTTGATTTGCGTCGGGTCAGCTGAAATATTGCCCGCCATTCGCGGATAATGTGGAGCCCGTGATGAATCCGGCGTCATCCGATGCAAGGAACACGACGCAGCGCGCAATTTCTTCCGGTTCACCCAAACGGCCGACCGGAATCTGCGGTATGATGCGCTCATTGAGCACTTTCTCATCAATCGCTCGCACCATTTCTGTACCTATATAACCCGGACAAATCGCGTTGACCGTAATACCGGCGCGTGCGCCTTCCTGGGCCAGTGCCTTGGTGAAACCAATGTCACCAGCCTTGGCTGCGGAATAATTGGCTTGCCCGGCCTGACCTTTTTGTCCGTTGATCGAGGAGATATTGATCACGCGGCCGAACTTGCGGTCACGCATGCCCGTCCATACCGGATGGGTCATATTGAAAAGGCCGGTCAGATTGGTATTGATCACTTCGCCCCATTGGCCTGGGGTCATTTTGTGAAACATGGCATCGCGGGTGATACCCGCATTATTCACCAGCACGGAAACAGGCCCGAGATCGGTCTCGATCTTGGCGATACCCGCCGCGCATTCCTCATAATTGGAAACGTCCCACTTATAAGTGGCAATGCCGGTTTTTTCCGTGAATTTCTTCGCCGCATCGTCATTGCCGGCGTAATTTGCCGCGACCTTGTAACCTGCCGCTTTCAGAGCCACGGATATGGCAGCGCCGATACCACGTGTTCCACCCGTAACAATTGCCGTTTTGGTCATATTTCCCCTCCCTAATTCATGTTGGATACAAAGTTAGTGTTATTGAAAAAGAGACGCGGCAGCAGCCTGGAAATTTAGTGCTGCCAAGACACCGGTCCGACAAAAAGCCGGACCGGGTCTGTTATTTTGCAGATCAGTCCTTTACGCGCTCAACACACAGGGCAATACCCATACCGCCGCCAATACAAAGTGTAGCAAGGCCCTTTGTGCCGTTGCGGCGCTTCAATTCGAAAAGCAGTGTGTTGAGAACGCGGGCACCCGATGCGCCGATCGGATGACCGATAGCGATGGCACCGCCATTGACATTGACGATATCAGGGTTGAGCCCGAGATCCTTGTTGACGGATAGCGCCTGTGCGGCAAACGCTTCATTGGCCTCCACCAGATCAAGGTCCTCCACCTTCCATCCGGCTTTTTCCAATGCCTTGCGTGATGCGGGAATTGGGCCAGTGCCCATGATTGAAGGATCAACACCCGCTGTTGCCCAGGACACAATGCGTGCCAGAGGCTTGACGTTGCGGCGTTTGGCTTCTTCCTCGCTCATGAGAACCACGGCAGCTGCGCCGTCGTTGAGACCCGATGCGTTGCCCGCCGTTACCGTGCCTTCCTTGTCGAAGGCAGGCTTCAATTTAGCGAGAGAGTCGAGTGTTGCACCGTGACGGATATATTCGTCGTCGGCCACGATGACATCACCCTTGCGGGACTTGACAGTAAACGGAACAATTTCATCCTTGAACTTGCCCGCCTTTTGCGCGGCTTCCGCTTTGTTCTGGGATCCAAGCGCAAACTTGTCCTGATCGTCGCGCGTGAACTGCCACTTGCGGGCAATGTTCTCGGCCGTATTGCCCATGTGATATCCATGGAACGCGTCCGTCAGGCCATCCTTGATCATCGTATCGATCATCTTGAAGTCGCCCATCTTCACGCCGCTGCGCAGATATGCGCAATGCGGCGCCATGGACATGGATTCCTGACCGCCGGCAACGATGATATCGGCATCCCCAGTCGCGATCTGCTGCATACCGAGCGCCACGGCGCGAAGGCCCGAACCGCAGAGCTGGTTCAGCCCCCATGCGGTAGCCTCCTGTGGAATGCCGGCTTCCATGGCCGCCTGACGAGCCGGGTTCTGGCCTTCACCGGCGCTGAGCACCTGCCCCATGATGACTTCATCGACATCAGCACCATCGACACCGGCGCGGCTCAGCACTTCCTTGATCACGGCCGCGCCCAGTTCATGCGCCGGGACATTGGCAAAAGCACCGTTGAACGAACCGACAGCCGTTCGCGCTGCACTGGCAATAACGATGGATTGGGTCATGGGCGTCTCCTTGTAATTGAATTGCTGAATTTATTCAGCTTGGTTTCCTGAACAGAATTCCCTCCCTGCGACGGTTTGACAAGGGGCATTCGCCGTGAAGGCAAATTTAACGCCTGCCGTGCAGGAAAAGACAGAATGATCTGCTCGATGGATGCGCTGCACAAATCACTTTGAATTGTGCCGCTTTGCCCCTATCCTCGCAGGCATATCAGTAAGCGGGCACGCAAATTCAGACCATTTGAGTCTGATGACATGAGTTGGGGAGTTCTCTGATGGCAGCAAAAACCGGCGACATCGTCATTAAAAAATATGCTAACCGGCGTCTCTACAATACCGGCACAAGCACCTACGTGACGCTGGAAGATCTCGCCGAGATGGTGAAGCGAAATGAGGATTTTACCGTTCAGGACGCCAAGACCGGAGAAGACATCACCCATTCCGTGCTGACCCAGATCATCTTCGAACTGGAAAACAAGGATGGGCAGAACATGCTGCCGATCCCGTTCCTGCGCCAGCTCATCGCCTATTACGGGGACCAGATGCAGGTGGTGCTGCCAACATTTCTCGAACAGTCCATGAGCGCCTTTGCCAAGGAACAGGAGCGCATGCGCGAACAGCTTTCCGCCGCCTTTGGCAAATCGCCGATCGACATGATGAACATCAGTGCGCCGGTCAAACTGGTTGAGGAGCAGGTGCGCCGTAATACGGAAATGCTGCAGCATGCGATGCGCATGTTCACACCTTTCCCGCTCAGCAAGACAGCCGGAGCAGCCGAGGTTGACGAAACGCCCGCCGCCGAATCCGCCAAGAAGGATACCGGGCTGGACGAACTGAAAGAACAGATCGCCGCCATGCAGCGCAAGCTCGATTCGCTCGACAAATAATCCAAGCCAATTTCAGCCAAGGCTAAAGCATCCGGCATTCGCCCGGATTGGCTTCTCTATACTGTAACAAGCACACGCGCCAAAGAGGACACCATGGCCCAACTTACACTCTCCAAAGCAAATACAATTATCAAAGCAGCACTTGCCAAGGGCACCGAGGCAGGCATGCGTCCGCTCTCCGTTGCCGTGCTCGATGCAGGCGGTCACCTCAAAGCTTTCCAGAAGCAGGATGGCGCTTCCATGCTGCGTTTCGAAATCGCTTTCGGCAAGGCATTCGGCGGCCTGACCATCGGTACGGGCTCGCGCACCGTTGAAAAGTTCGCCAAGGATCGCCCCCATTTTGTTGAAGGTCTGGTGGCGGCCTCGGGCGGACGTGTCATTCCGGTGGCGGGCGGCGTCCTCATCAAGAACGCGAAGGGGGAGATTCTTGGTGCGGTAGGCATCACCGGCGACACATCCGACAATGACGAGATTGCCGCCATTGCAGGCATTGAAGCTGCCGGTTTTACCGCTGACGGTGGCCAGAGCTGATCGCCAGGCTCGTCCATTCCGTCAGGGATGGCAGGCCAGCCTCTATAATCGCGTCCCGCTGAACAATCGGGGCGCGATAAAATCAACGAATACACGTAGCTTCGGCGACAGATGCCGGTTCGAGGGCCAGAGCACCCAGAACTGGCCGGTCTGAATCAGACAGTCGTCAAGCAAGGTCCGCAGCTCACCTGCCTTCACCGCATCGGCGACCAGAAAATCCGGCATGTAGGCGATGCCGAGACCGCGAACCGTTGCTCCATAGAGCGCTTCCATATTGTTGCAGACCAACGCCGGAGGAAGATGCAGACCAACACCATTGGCCGCCCCTCCTATAACCCAATCCTGCAATTTTCCGCTTGTCGGGAAACGATAGCGCAGACATGCGTGATGCTGCAGATCAGTCAACGCCTTGGGTATGCCTCGTCTGTCCAGATACTCCGATGACGCTGCCAGCACCTGCCGGAAAGGACCAAGACGGCGTGCCATCAATGACGAATCGGGCAGGTCGCCACTGCGGATCACCGCATCGAATCCCTCTTCAATCACATTGACCATCTGATCATTGAAATCGAGGTCAAGTTCGATCTCCGGATAGAGCTGCTCGAATTCCGGTAAGTGTGGCAGCAGAAAACGGTAGCCTATTGTCGGCAGGCTGACGCGTAAACGGCCGCGCGGCGCTTCCTTGGTCCGCGACAGCATGGATTCCGCATCATCAAGATCATCGACAATGCGGCGGCACCGTTCGTAAAAAAGTTGCCCTTCCTCGGTCAGGCTGATCCGCCGCGTGCTGCGCTGGAACAGCCTGATATCCAGTCTTTGCTCCAGTCGGGCAATTGTCTTTCCAACCGCCGAGGCGGACACGCCCAGCGAGCGGCCCGCCGCGACGAAACTCAGGGTTTCCGCGGTCCGGACAAAAGCGAAGAGGCCATTCAGATTGTCCATACACACCTATTAGAGAAATAATGTCCGCTATCTCAGGACATTCGTCCTGATTTTCAATGATTAAAGCCTGTGTATCATGAATTTTATCCAACTCCCTCTCACATTTGATATCGCAGGTGAAAAATGACTGCCCATACACGTCCGCACAGCACGGCCGAAAAACTGATGATATTGGCCGCTGTCTGTCTCGCTGCCCTGGCCATGCCGATCAGTTTTACTGGCCCCGCTGTCGCCCTTCCCTCCATTGCGCGCGCCCTCGGAGGCAGTCCGGTAGAGCTCAACTGGATCACCAATGCCTTCATGCTGGCCTTCGGCAGCAGCCTGATGGCAGCAGGCGCGCTCGCTGACAATTACGGACGCAAGCGCATTTTCCTTACCGGCCTTGTGCTCTTTGCTGTTTTCTCCCTTGCGCTGTCGCTCGTAACCAATCTGATCTGGTTCGACATATTGCGGGCTGCACAGGGCCTTGCCAGCGCCCTCGCTTTTTCCGGTGGCATGGCGGCGCTCGCCCAAGAATTCGATCGACATGAAAGAACGCGCGCCTTCAGCCTGATTGGCATCACCTTTGGCATCGGTCTGTCGTTCGGGCCTATTCTCTCAGGATTTCTGATCAGTCATTTTGGCTGGCAGGCCGCAATTCTCGTGACGGTGCCGATCACGGTTGTCGCCTTCTGCCTTGGCGCTTTCCGGCTGCGGGAATCCCGTGATCCGGACGCGCTCGGCATCGACTGGCCGGGCGCAATGAGCTTCACGCTCGCCCTGACGCTTCTCACATGCGGCATATTGCAGGCTCCTGATATCGGCTGGGGACACCCGCTCGTCGTCGGTATGCTTGTCGCTGCGCTGGTCGTCTTCGGTCTTTTTGCAGTGATTGAGCACTGCGTCGCCCGGCCGATGCTCGATCTAAGCTTGTTTCGCTATCCACGGTTCGTCGGCGTCCAGCTTCTGGCTGCCGCACCGGCCTACTCCTTTGTGGTTCTGCTGATTCTTCTGCCTATCCGTTACATCGGCGTCGAAGATTTCAGTGAAGTGCAGACCGGCCAGATGATGATTGCACTGTCGAGCCCCCTCCTCATTGTGCCGTTTCTTGCGGCTCTCCTCACCCGCTGGTTCTCGGCCGCAGTGTTGTGCAGTGTCGGCCTTCTTCTGTCAGCCGCCGGACTGTTCTGGCTCAGCCGCTGCATGCCGGGCCAGCCCGTGGAATTGACCGTTCCAGCACTGATGCTGATCGGCTTTGGCATCAGTCTGCCCTGGGGGCTGATGGACGGCCTCGCTGTCAGCGTCGTCCCAAAAGAACGGGCGGGCATGGCAACCGGGATTTTCAGCACCACGCGTATTGCCGGTGAAGGCATTGCCCTTGCCGTTGTCAGCGCTCTTTTCACAGCGCTTCTGAGCTGGAAGCTGGGTGCCGTGCTTCCCGTGGGTGTCGAAACCGCTCAGGCCGCTCAGAAAATAGCGACCGGCAATCTTGCTTCGGCTATGAGCCTTCTGGCTCCGGTCACCCGGGAGGCGGTTCTTCAGAGTTATGGCGACGCGTTCAGCCATCTCCTGCAAATTCTTGCGGAAATCACTGTCGTGACCGCATTCGCCATCTTTATCGTCATGCGCATACCGGACAGAGAAACAGCAACCGCCTGACAGGCAAAAGCAGACCCCGGCAGATGAAACCATCTGCCGGGGTTTTTGCATGTCAAATTTTCATTAGCGAAAGTTGACGTCGCGGCCGGCAGAACGAAGAGAGACGGTGAATCCGGCAAGAATATCGAAGAAAGCCATCGCCATCAGAATGAAAAACAGTGAATGCGAAGCACTGGGAACAAGCAGGAATTCCACCAGAAACGCCACGAACACGAAGGTCGACAGCAGGTGGTCAACCACCGAGGCATTGCTCGTGCGCGTTGACTTCATGATCTCGAAGAACAGGAGTGCCAGCGACAGGACAATCATCAGGTCGCCGAGCGTCATTCGCCAGATGCCCCCGGACAGCATCTGTACGGAATAGAGCTGCGTCGCCCAAGGGTCGGCACCGCCAACACCGGCCAATCCGGCAATCACCAGATTGAACACAATCAACGGAACAATCATCAAAGGAATGTTGGAAATCACGGCATTTGTCTCCCTAGTGGTCCGATTCTGACATTCGCATATTGCTCTTGATGTCAAATGGGATGCGAATGTCAAATTCGCTCCACGAAGCACCTCGCAAACAAAAAAGACCGGCACAAGGCCGGTCCTCTTTATCACGAAATTCAGGAAGGGATCAGCCTTCTTTCGGCGTCAGAACCTGACGGCCGCGATACATGCCGGTCTTCAGATCGACATGGTGCGGACGGCGCAGTTCGCCTGAATTCTTGTCTTCGACGTAAGTCGGGGCCTTCAGCGCGTCGGCGGAGCGGCGCATGCCGCGCTTCGACGGAGAAGTTTTTCTTTTAGGTACAGCCATTGTTCCTGCTCCAGTAATCAGTCAAAATCCGGCAGTGGCCCGATCGAGCCTGTCACAATGGACAAATTTCCGGAAAGTTCGGCTGGGGCTATACACGTCTTGAGAGCTTTTGACCAGCATGAGTCGCATATTTTTTGTCGCAAGGGCCGATATGCCAGGATTCATGCTGACTTGGTGTCTATTTGACACAACCAATATACGCACCGGCTCCACGTGCACGCCGTTCATTGAGCCTTGCAAGTGTTTGCAAACCACGCCCCGGCCGCGCCGGATTGCGCACGATGGGGTTGGGTAAAGTGACCGCAAGAAAAGCCGCCTGCCGCGGTGTCAGCCTTGCCGCGCTGACCTTGAAATGATGCTGAGCCGCAGCTTCGATGCCATAAATGCCCGGCCCCCACTCGGCAATATTCAGATAAATTTCCATAACCCGCCGTTTGGTGAGGATCAGGTCGGTCATCATCGCAAGCGGCATCTCCAATCCCTTGCGGATAAAAGACCGGCCATTCCACAGAAACAGATTCTTTGCAGCCTGCATTGTAATGGTCGATGCGCCGCGTGTCTGTTCGCCATCCATGGCATCCGACATAACCAGATTCATTTCATTCCAGTCGACGCCGGAATGAAAGCAGAACCGTGCATCTTCCGACATCATGACAGAGTGGACGAGTACCGGGGAAATCTCGTCCAGCGACACCCAGCGCCGGTCATATCCGGAGAATGTCGCGAGATCCTTCACCATCAATGTCGAGATCGGATGGACAAAGGGCAGCCGGTACAGGCTGAGCAGAACAACGGGAATCATGAACAGGATGATTCCTGCCAGTATCAGGTAACGCACGATACGCCCCAAAGGCGAGCCACCCGGACTGACCAGATAACCTCCACCTCTCTTGTTTTTGACGAGTACCCTTGCCACACCCACCGCCTGCGTTGAAAGCCCTTCATCGACATAGAGCAATGGCTATCCAAAGGGAACCATTTCCGTGTCTTTCCAGCCATGTTCACAGCGACATCACGGCAAAAATGCAAAAGGAACGTATCTAATCATTGACCCGGTGACGTTTTTTCGCTCATTGCCACATCATGATGACAGATCAAGGCTCCTCCCTGTTCCAGATTGCGTTGCAACAGCGTGCCGCTTCGGTGGAAATGCTTCTGGCCGACCTGCTATCCGATCGCCCGCACACTGGCGAAATCAGCCGCCCGCCCCGCCTGATGGCGGCCATGCGTCATGGTGTACTCAATGGCGGCAAGCGCCTTCGCCCCTTCCTCGTCATGGAAAGCGCGGCCCTTTTCGGCGCTGACACCCATGCGGCATTGCGGGTGGCAACAGCACTTGAATGCATTCACAGCTATTCGCTCGTCCACGACGACCTTCCCGCCATGGACAACGACGATATGCGCCGTGGCCAGCCAACGGTCCATCGCAAGTTCGACGAGGCGGCTGCCATTCTCGCCGGTGATAGCCTTCTGACCTATGCCTTCGAACTGATTGCGGCGGATGAAACGGAACTGGATGCCGGGGCAAAGGTTGCGCTGGTGACAGCGCTGGCGCGCGCTGCAGGCATCGGCGGCATGACCGGTGGTCAGACGCTTGATCTGGAAGCCGAGAAGATCAAACCTGATGAGGCGGGCATTATCCGCCTGCAAGCCATGAAGACAGGTGCCTTGATCCGCTTCGCCTGCGAGGCAGGCGCAATAGTCGGGAACGCCAGCCCCGGCGATCGGGAACGGCTTGCGGAATATGGCTCGGCAATCGGCCTTGCCTTCCAGCTGGCCGATGATCTGCTTGATGTCACCGCCGATGCTACCGATATGGGCAAGGCCACCGGCAAGGACGCCGCCGCCGGGAAGGCCACTCTGGTTTCCATGCATGGTATCGACTGGACGAAGCAACAGCTCAGCGGACTAGTAGCAGAAGCAGAAGAATTGCTCGCACCTTTCGGTGCCAAGGCATCCCTTCTGAGAGATGCCGCCCGGTTCATTGCCGACCGGCAGAGCTAGAAGTTATTCCGCAGCGTGCGAGCCTGCACCCTGCCCGAAACGGTTCTCGATATAATCAGCGACCATCTTCTGGAATTCCTTGGCGATACCAGCACCGCGCAGGGTGGCAACTTTCTTGCCATCGACAAAAACCGGAGCTGTCGGCGTCTCGCCTGTTCCCGGCAGCGAAATGCCGATATCGGCCATCTTGGACTCACCTGGTCCGTTGACAATACAGCCCATCACCGCAACGTTCAGCGCTTCAACACCGGGATATTTCTCACGCCAGACCGGCATGTTGTCGCGAATATCGCTCTGGATCGACTGCGCCAGTTCCTGAAACACCGTGGATGTCGTCCGTCCGCAACCGGGGCATGCCGCAACAATCGGGATGAACTGTCGGAAACCCATGGTCTGCAGCAATTCCTGCGCTACCTGCACTTCGCGTGTCCGGTCTCCGTTCGGCTCCGGTGTCAGCGATATGCGGATGGTGTCGCCGATACCCTGCTGCAAGAGAATGCCAAGAGCCGCCGACGAGGCGACAATACCCTTGGAACCCATGCCAGCCTCTGTAAGGCCAAGATGCAGCGCATGGTCACAGCGCCGAGCCAGTTCCGCATAAACGGCGATCAGATCCTGAACCTGACTGACTTTGGCGGAAAGGATGATTTTCGAGCGTGGCAGGCCGATTTCTTCCGCCAGTTGTGAGGAAATCAGCGCCGACTGCACAATGGCTTCACGCGTGACCTCTTCGGCGGTCAAAGGTGCACCGGCAGCGTGATTCTGGTCCATCAATGCCGTCAGCAGTTCCTGATCAAGAGAGCCCCAGTTGACGCCGATACGCACCGGCTTGTCATAGCGGATCGCCATTTCGATGATGGCACCGAACTGCGCGTCCTTCTTGTCCTTGAAGCCGACATTGCCCGGATTGATGCGATATTTCGCCAAGGCTTCGGCGCACGCCGGATGATCCGCCAGCAGTTTATGGCCGATATAATGGAAATCGCCGACCAGCGGCACCGACAGACCCAATCGGTCCAGTCTCTCGCGGATTTTCGGCACTGCTGCCGCCGATTCATCCCGGTCAACGGTGATACGGACAATCTGCGATCCTGCACGCGAAAGTGCTGCCACCTGCGCAACAGTACCGTCTACATCGGCCGTATCCGTATTGGTCATCGACTGCACCACGACAGGCGCGCCTCCGCCAACCATGACCCCGCCCACGTCGACGCCAACAGAGGCGCGGCGGGCAAAGGGTTGCGAATAATAGTCAGACATCGTCAAACTCCAGATATTCCCCTCACGTGGCGCAGGGAATGCTTTGTGTCAACACCATGTGACATTAACGCGGCAAATTCAAAGCAAATGCTCTTGCCGATCACGCCAGAGTGAACCGCATGACAAAGTGTTCACGTTCCAAAGCTGGTAATTTTGCTGCAATGCAATATATTCCACACGCCTTCAACACGGTTGTTTACACCAAAGGAAATATCTCATGGCCAAGAAAACCGCAGTCGTTACAGGTTCCAATTCAGGCATCGGATTGGGTTCCGCCCACGCGCTCGCCGCGGCGGGTTACAATGTAGTGATCAATTCCTTCACCGACCGCCCGGAAGACCACGATCTGGCCAAGGAGATTGCCGCCAAGCATTCCACCGGTGTTGCCTATATCAAGGCAGACATGTCCAAGGGTGATGAATGCCGTGCCCTGATCGATCAGGCCGCCGCAACATTCGGCAGTGTCGATGTGCTGGTCAACAATGCCGGCATCCAGTTTGTCGCGCCGGTTGACGAGTTTCCGACCGAAAAATGGGATGCGATCATCGCCATCAACCTGACATCGGCGTTCCACACCACTGCCGCCGCTCTTCCTTATATGAAAAAAGCCGGATGGGGCCGCATTATCAATATTGCTTCGGCCCACGGCCTGCGCGCATCGCCGTTCAAATCCGCCTATGTTGCGGCCAAGCACGGCGTTCTCGGCCTGACCAAGACAGTTGCGCTGGAAGTTGCCGAGAAACACATCACCAGCAACGCCATCTGCCCGGGCTATGTTCTGACGCCGCTTGTCGAGGCACAGATCCCCGACCAGATGAAGGCCCACAACATGGACCGTGAAACGGTCATCCGCGAAGTCATGCTCGACAAGCAGGCGACAAAAGAATTTGCAACCGTTGACCAGATCGGCGCAACGGTCGTGTTCCTTGCCAGTGATGCGGCCGCACAGATCACCGGAACGTCCATTTCTGTCGACGGCGGCTGGACTGCCCAGTAATGAATCACAAACCGAAAGCCATCAACATCGCGCTGCAGGGCGGCGGCTCCCACGGCGCCTTCACCTGGGGCGTGCTGGATCGCATCCTTGAGGATGGCCGTCTGACCATCGAAGGCATTTCCGGGACCAGCGCTGGTGCCATGAATGCTGTGGCTCTGGCCGACGGCTGGAGCCGCAATGGCCGGGAGGGCGCCCGCGAGAAACTGCAGGAGTTCTGGCGGGCCGTCGCGCGCAGCGGGCAGTTCAGCCCGGTTCAACGCACACCCTGGGACCGGTTTTTCGGCAACTGGTCAGTGGAAAACGGCATCGGCTATAATTTCTTTGAACAGATGTCGCGGATGTTTTCACCCTATGAAATCAATCCCCTCAACCTCAATCCCTTGCGCGATGTGGTGGACAGGGAGATTGATTTCGATCGGGTAAGGACGTGCTCGGACCTGAAACTGTTCATCTCGGCAACCAATGTGGAAAGCGGGCGACTGCGGGTGTTCTCGCAGTCCGAGCTTAATGCTGACGTGGTGATGGCATCCGCGTGCCTACCCTATATTTTTCAGGCAGTAGAAATCGAGGGCGAGCCTTACTGGGATGGCGGTTACGGCGGCAATCCGGCACTCTATCCCTTCTTCTATTCGACCAAGAGCGAGGATCTGCTGCTGATCCAGATCAACCCGATCGAGCGGCGCGGCGCGCCAAAGACGGCACGGGAAATCACCGATCGTATAGACGAGATCACGTTCAATGCGGCGCTCTTGCGCGAATTTCGTTCAATAGCCTTCGTCAATTCGCTGATCGACGCAGGTCGGATCGAGCATGGTGAGTACAAGCATATCCGCATGCACCGCATCGATGCCGATGTGGCGCTGGCTGGCCTTGCTGCCTCGTCTAAAATCAATGCGGAATGGGCGTTCCTCGAATATCTGCGCGACCTTGGTCAGGCCGCCGCCGACGACTGGCTCGAAGAGCATTTAGATGCGGTGGGCGAGCACGCCACACTCGATCTGTCTGGAGAGCTTTCACCCGAAATGAACGTTGGTCTCAATGCCAAAAAGACAGGACGGCGGGTGGCAGACTTCCTGCTGCAACGCAAAAAGCCAGCCGTAGCAGCACGTCGCCGGGCATAGAAAGTACCGGCCGGCCGAAGAGCCGGCCACTCTAGTGCTTGTGATTGTCAGCTTTCAGAATTTTCGCTTCTGTCAGCGCTCGCTGCAAGATTGGCCATCAGGAAGACCACAATGAGCAGGCAGGCGAGCACCATATAGACCGAAGCAAATCCCGTACGCCCACCCACAAAGCCGATGGCCGACGGCGCAACGAGAATACCGGAATAACCCATCAGCGTAACAAGGCTGAGAGCGACGCCTGAGGACGTGCCCTTCTGGTTGCCTGCAGCCGAGAAGGCAATGGGCACCATATTGGCAATCCCCAGACCAGAAAACGCGAAAGCCAGAATGGCTATCCACGGGCTCGGTGCAAGGCTCGCGACCAGCATGCCGGACGCGCCGATCAGCGCGGAAACACGCAATGTCTTCACTGCGCCAAACCGGTTCCGCACACCGTCACCCAGAAAACGCATGACCGACATGGTTCCGGAGAATGCAGCGAATGCAAACCCCGCCGTGGCAATATCAGCGCCGCGTTCCTGTTTGAGATAGAGTGCGGCCCAATCGAGAACGGAACCTTCCGGAACCATGGAGAATAGGGCCATGATGCCGATCAGATAGATCAGAGGATTGGTCGGAAAGGCCAGTTTGCCTTTCTTCTCATGTACGACCGGCGCATCTTCGGTGATCATGTAGCGAAAGGCGGCAAGGCCCAGCACAACAGCAATGCCGGTAACGACGGCCGCATGAACCAGATGGCCCTGTGCTTCGATCAACAGGCCGCCAAGCGCGCCGCCAGCGAAGCCGCCAAGACTCCAGAAACCGTGTGAGGACGACATCACGGCGCGCGACAGCTTCTTCTCGACCTCCACGGCATTGGCATTCATGGCCACATCCATGCCGCCAATGACGGCACCAAAGAGAAACAATGCAGGCGCCGCAATATAGACATTCGGAGCCAGGGCCACCAGCAGCAGGGAAAAACTGCAGAAGATGGCGAACCCTTGGACCACCGCCCGAGAACCATACCTGCCGATGAGGTAGCCGCACCAGGGCATCGCCGCCAGAGCTCCCATACCAAAGACCAGAATCATCAGACCAAGCGTAAATTCGCTGATATGCAGGCGGGACATGAACACGGGAATCTGTGGCGCCCAGCTGCCGATCAGAAAACCGTTGAAGAAGAAGGCGCAGGCAACCGCCCAGCGGCCGTAGACGGCTTTCTTCCTGTAGACAGAGGCATCCATAGTTTTATCACCAGCTTGAATTTCGGACAGAATGGACATTATGCATCACCATTGTCGGCGACGATGACTTCGACACCAGCCGCCCGCACCTGCTCCACAATCAAAGGATCGGCCGTTCTGTCGGTGACGAGCGTGGATATGGTCGAGATGGGCGCTATGGCAAAGGGTGCCTGCTTCAACAGTTTTTCCGCAGTGGCGAGCAGCAGGACCTCATTGCTTGCCTTGCACATTGCCAGTTTCAGATGCGCATCCTCGTAATTTTCGGCGCGCAGTATGAGGCTCTCGTCAATGGCACAGGCCCCCAGCACGCAATAATCGACATGCATGAGCTGCACTTCGGCAAGGGGCGATTGCCCGATGACGCTGCGGGTGAAACGGTTCAACGTGCCCCCCAGGAGAATAACCTCGCACAGGGGATGGTCGAGCGCAGCCGAGGCGATATCCGGCGAACTTGTGATGATGCGCGTTTGCAGGTTGACCGGCAGGGCACGCACAAACTCAAGCACTGTCGTGCTCGAATCCAGCAGCATGGTCGAATTCGGCGTGATACGTTCAGCTGCCGCCGCGGCAACTGCTTTTTTCCCAACGGTTTCATCCTTCGCGCGCTGCTGAAAGGTCCGGAAACTGGAACTGCTGCGCGCGGCACCGCCATGAAAGCGCTGGACAAGCCCCGCCTCCGACAGTTCACGCAGGTCCCGGCGTATGGAATCTTCCGAAACACCGAACTCCGTCGCAACCGCATTCGCCAGAACGCGACCGGATTCATTGACCCGTTTAAGGATCATGCTCTTCCGTTCATCCGGTGACAGGTCTTTTGTCATTGTGGAGATCTCTGCATCGCGCGCATTCCATGGCAACCACAGAACGTCAATGACGCAACTATACTTCTCATATATGCATTATTCAATGCCTGTTTATGCCGATATGCGCACAATCGGGCGCACTCATGTTACATCAGCTGATCGATATGACCTTCGTGCGTGGTTCGTGGTTCGACAAGCTCACCATGAGGGAGAGCGGTGCCGCAATGCTAATCGGAAACATTGCAGAATGTAGCCCCCTGCAATCCTCACTCTCCCTCATGGTGAGCTTGCCGAACCACGAACCACGCACAAAGGAAATTGCAGTCAACACATCAGCAGCATCATCGAGTCCTGAGATTCAGCCCAAGATCACGAAGAGGCCAGCGATGCAGACAAATGGCGCCTACTCATAAACCGCGAGCAGGTCCTTTGCATCGATCTGATCACCGGCGCGGACTAGAATTTCAGCAAGCGTCCCGTCCCGTTCGGCGCGCAGCGCGGTTTCCATTTTCATGGCTTCGATCGACAAAAGCACATCGCCCGCATTGACCTTCTGGCCGACAGAAACGCCCACCGTCGAGACGATACCCGGCATGGGGGCGCCAACGTGTTTGTCATTGGCAAGCTCGGCTTTGCGCCGCACCCCAGCGCCGCTGGCACGGGTACGATCCGGTACCTTCACACGGCGCGGTTGGCCGTTCATCTCGAAGAACACCGTAACCATGCCCTTCTCATCGGGTTCGCCCACCGCCTGATTGCGCACCACCAGCGTCTTGCCGCGCTCGATTGTGAGGAACACTTCCTCTTCCTGCGCCAGCCCGTAGAAATAGACATGGGTGGGCAGCACACTGGTCGGACCGTAGGTGCCATGGGTAACGGCAAAGTCGGTGAAGACCTTGGGGTACATCAAATAGGAGGCAAATTCCTGATCACTGATCTTGCGCTCCAGTTTCTCTTCAATGTCCTTGCGCTCTGTGACGAGGTCGGCAGGCGCCAGCAGTGAACCGGGCCGGTCGGTAAAGGGCTTCTCATCCTTCAGAATCTTTTTCTGAATATCCTTCGGCCAACCCTTCGGCGGTTGCCCGAGATCACCGCGCATCATCGACACAACCGATTCCGGGAAGGAAATATCCTTGTCCGGGTCCTTCACATCGGCAACGGAGAGATCCTGGCTTACCATCATCAGCGCCATGTCACCGACAACCTTGGATGAGGGCGTTACCTTGACGATATCACCGAACATCTGATTGACGTCGGCATAGGCCTGCGCCACTTCATGCCAGCGTGTTTCAAGGCCGAGCGAGCGTGCCTGTTCCTTCAGATTGGTGAACTGACCACCCGGCATCTCGTGCAGATAAACTTCCGATGCCGGTCCCTTCAGATCGCTCTCGAACGCCGCATATTGCGTGCGAACGGCCTCCCAATAGAACGAGATGCGGCGGATCCATTCCGGATCAAGCCCAGGATCGCGTTCGGTGCCCTTGAGAGCTTCGACAATCGAACCAAGACAGGGCTGCGAGGTATTGCCGGAGAGAGCATCCATCGCCGCATCGACCACATCAACACCCGCATCCACAGCTGCAAGCACGGTCGCGGCAGCAATGCCCGACGTGTCATGGGTATGGAAATGCAGCGGCAGGTCCGTTGCCTCGCGCAGGGCCTTGAACAGCACCTTGGCAGCGGACGGCTTTAACAGGCCGGCCATGTCCTTGATGCAGATGATATGCGCACCGGCTTTCTCCACCTGCTGCGCCAGATCGATATAATATTTCAGGTCATATTGCGGGCGGGCTGAATTCAGGATGTCGCCGGTGTAGCAGATGGCTGCCTCGCACAGCTTGTTCTCTTCCAGCACCGCATCCATGGTCACGCGCATGTTCTCGACCCAGTTGAGACTGTCAAACACACGGAATACATCGACACCGCCCCGTGCCGCCTGCTGCACGAAATATTTGACCACATTGTCCGGGTAACTCTTGTAACCAACACCATTGGCACCGCGCAAAAGCATCTGCAGCAGGATGTTCGGCGCTGCTTCACGCACTTCCGCCAGCCGTTCCCACGGATCTTCCGTCAGGAAGCGCATGGACACGTCGAACGTCGCCCCGCCCCAGCATTCCAGCGAGAACAGCTGCGGCAGAGCCCGCGCGTAGGTATCAGCAACCCGGGCAATGTCAAAAGTGCGCATACGCGTTGCCAGCAAAGACTGGTGGCCGTCGCGCATGGTGGTATCAGTGAAGAGAGCGCGCCTTTCATTGCGCATCCATTCGCTAAACTTCTTCGGACCAAGCTGGTCGAAAAGCTGCTTGGTACCATCCGGAATTGGCGTTTCAATGAAAGGGACACGCGGCAGCGCTGCTTCCGCCGGCGGCGTCGCACGCCCCTTGGTTTCCGGATGGCCATTGACCGTCACATCGGCCAGATAGGTCAGAAGCTTGGTAGCCCGGTCCTGCCGCTTTACCTGCTCGAACAGTTCCGGTGTCGTGTCAATAAATTTGGTGGTGTAGCTGTTATCCGTAAACTTCGGATGCGTGATGATGGCTTCGAGGAAGGTCAGGTTTGTTGCCACGCCGCGGATACGGAACTCACGCAGCGCGCGGTGCATGCGGTGGATGGTTTCTTCGGCGGTTGGCGACCATGCGGTGATTTTTTCCAGCAACGGATCGTAGAACCGAGTGATCACCGCACCGGAATAGGCTGTGCCGCCGTCCAAACGAATGCCAAAGCCCGTCGCGCCGCGATAGGCAGTAATACGGCCATAATCCGGAATGAAGTTCTGTTCAGGATCTTCGGTGGTGATACGGCACTGCAGGGCGTGGCCGTTCAGCTTGATGTCCTTCTGGGCCGGAACACCGGATTCAGGTGTGCCGATCGTCGCGCCTTCGAGGATACGGATCTGAGCCTTGACGATGTCGATACCGGTGACTTCCTCGGTCACCGTGTGTTCCACCTGAATACGCGGATTCACTTCGATGAAGTAGAACTGGTTCGTGTCGGAATCCATCAGGAATTCGATGGTGCCCGCACCGATATAGGCGGTTTCCTTGGCGATCTTCAGGCCGTAGTCCGAAATCTCCTTACGCTGAGCCTCGTTGAGATAGGGCGCGGGTGCCCGCTCCACCACTTTCTGATTGCGGCGCTGGATCGAGCAATCGCGTTCAAACAGGTGCACCGCATTGCCATGGGTGTCGCCGAGAATCTGCACCTCGACATGGCGTGCGCGCTGTACCAGTTTTTCCAGATAAACCTCATCCTTACCGAACGCCGCCTTGGCTTCGCGCTTGCCCTCGGTTACCTCGCGGGCAATATCTTCAGGCGAGAAGATGGCACGCATACCGCGTCCGCCGCCACCCCATGATGCTTTCAGCATGACGGGATAGCCGATGGTTTCGGCAAGCTTCTTCACTTCGTCCATATTGTCCGGCAGCGGCTCTGTCGCCGGCACCACGGGAACACCGATTTCAATGGCGAGATTGCGCGCGGCAACCTTATTGCCAAGGCGGCGCATGGTTTCCGGCTTTGGTCCGATGAAAATGATCCCGGCTTCACCACAGGCTTCGGCAAATTCGGGGCTTTCGGACAGCAGGCCATAACCCGGATGAATGGCATCGGCACCAGACAGCCTTGCCACGCGGATGATTTCCTCGATCGACAGATAGCTTTCGATCGGTCCCATATCCTTGGCAAGATGCGGTCCACGTCCAACCTGATAGGATTCGTCCGCTTTGAAACGGTGCAGCGCCAGCTTGTCTTCCTCTGCCCATATCGCCACGGTTTTCATGCCGAGTTCGTTGGCGGCACGGAAAACACGGATGGCGATTTCTGATCGATTGGCGACGAGGATTTTCTTGATAGGCAAGGCGAAAACTCCGAAATCTCATAGAGACAATATGAGCGGTAAAACCCAATTGGCGGGGCGATTGCTGCACTGCAAACAATACATATTGATCACAAGAAGGTGAAATGTCCAACGGCAAAATGCCCCACTTCAGGGGGGGGGAGATTTCACTGATTGTGTCAGTTCGAAAGCTTATTGCTGGAAGTAGGTATATTTGCCATCCGGTCCCTTTTTCCATTCATACATGACATAGCCGGGAAACTTCGGATCCCCCTTCTCGTCAAAGGCAAGATCACCCAGAACAGTCTTGAACGGGCCGTCCGATTTAAGTGCCTTGGCAACTGTTTCCGGATCATTCGACTTGGCTGCCGTGGCCGCTGCGGCGATCGCCTGAGCTGCACCATAGGTGTAGAGCGTAAAAGCTTCCGGTTCGAAGCCGCTCGCCCGGAACTTCTTAACCAGCTCATCATTGGCAGAATTGTTGCGGGGATCAGGTCCGAATGTGTTAAGCGTGCCTGCAATGGCGTCGCCGGCAATCGCCGCCAGTTCATTGGAAACGATGGCTGCGCCAGACATGAACTGTACTTTCAGGCCCTGATCGGCAAGCTGTCGGATGATCAGACCGGCTTCCGTATGGAGACCACCCCAGTACAGCAGTGTGACCCCATTCTCCTTGGCTTTGGCGATAAGGGCCGAATAGTCCTTGTCTCCGGCATGCACGCCCTCGAACATCACTTCCGTGATGCCATTGGCATTGAGGGCCTTCTTTGTCTCGTTGGCAAGCCCCTCGCCGTAGGGTGTCTTGTCGTGGACGATCGCAACCTTGGCATCTTTGAAATGTGCAGCAATATAGGCACCTGCAACCACTCCCTGCTGGTCATCTCGCCCGCAGATGCGGAAGGCGTTCCATAATCCGCGCTCGGTAAACTGCGGATTGGTCGATGCCGGCGTCAGCTGGAGAATGCCATTCTCGGCATAGACATCGGAGGCGGGAATGGACACGCCGGAATTGTAATGCCCGATGACGAACTTGACACCGTCTGCCGCGAACTTGTTAGCGACGGAAACGCCCTGCTTCGGATCGGATGCATCGTCACCAAAGGTCAGTTTGACCTTTTCGCCATTGATACCGCCAGCCGCATTGATCTCGTCGAATGCCATTTCCGCACCCCGGCGCATCTGCGCCCCAAAAGCCGCATTCGGGCCGGTCAACGGCGCACCGATACCGACAAGAATATCCGCCTGGGCCTGGCTGCCCAGCATGAAGGCAATAGCGAGCACAACACCCGACAGTGACACTGATTTCATTGAATGGTTCCCCTGCGTCTGCACATAAGCCGCATCAAAAGAAAAGGTGAAATGCCGAGGCAGCACAATGCTTGCTGCAATGCACAACGCATTGTGAACACTGGAAACAAAAATGTCCAAAACAAAATACCCGGCACAATGGCCGGGTATTTCGCGATGAGATAAAGATCGGAAAGGCTTACTGCTGAACGTAAGTGTACTTGCCGTCCTTGTCCTTCTTCCATTCGTACATGACGTAGCCTGGAAGCTTCGGATCGCCCTTTTCGTCAAAGGAGATATCGCCGAGAACGGACTTGAATGGGCCATTCGCCTTCAGAGCTTTGGCAACAGTTTCAGGGTCATTCGACTTTGCAGCGGTTGCTGCTCCGACAATCGCCTGTACGGCAGCATAGGAATAAAGTGTATAGGCTTCCGGCTCAAAACCAGCCTTGCGGAACTTCTCAACCAGTTCTTTGTTGGCTGGGTTGTTGCGCGGGTCCGGACCGAATGTGTTCAACGTACCGACAACTGCGTCGCCGGCAATCGCTGCCAGTTCGTTCGTTACGATGCCGTCACCGGAGATGAAGGTAACCTTCAGACCCTGGTCAGCCAACTGGCGAATGATCAAACCAGCTTCCGTGTGCAGACCGCCCCAATACAGAACGGTAATACCTGCCTGCTTCGCCTTGGCGATCAGGGCGGAGAAGTCCTTGTCACCAACGTTGACACCTTCATAAAGCGCAGGCTTCAGACCCTTTGCTTCGATTGTCTTTTTGGTTTCATCGGCAAGACCCTGGCCATATGGTGTCTTGTCATGGATGACTGCGATCTTCGCATCCTTGAAATGCTCGGCGATATAGGCACCGGCAATGGCACCCTGCTGGTCATCACGACCGCAGGTGCGGAACGTATTCCACAGGCCGCGCTCGGTGAAAACAGGGTTGGTTGCAGCAGGCGTTACTTCAACAATGCCGTTTTCCGCATAGACTTCCGATGCTGGAATGGAAACACCGGAGTTGAAGTGACCGACCACAAACTTGACACCGTCGGCAACGAACTTGTTGGCAACCGAAACGCCCTGCTTGGCATCGGAAACGTCATCGCCCAGAACGAATTTGATCTTTTCGCCATTAACGCCGCCAGCCGCATTGATCACCTCAGCGGCCGCTTCTGCGCCCTTCTGAATCTGTGCGCCATAAGCCGCGTTCGGGCCGGTCAACGGAGCACCGATACCGACCAGAAGATCAGCATAGGCATGACCGCCCAAAGCGAGCATCGCTGCAACAGCAACACTCGAGAACAGTGACTTCTTCATTTGAAAACTCCCATTTTCTAGGTACTTACGAAACCCCTAACGATGAAATTTTCCCATCGCTTGAAGACCACATTTGCCGATTTTCCGGCGGTTGTCACGCTGATTCATTTCGCGTCAGCGAGATTGGTTAGACTCAGAAACTATTAATCTGATCGAATTGACATAAGGCTGCCTAGGCCCCTTTTCTCTCCTTGAACGAGAAGGGAGACACTTTTTCATAGAGCCAGTGATATTGCCGAACCATCTGGTTTGTGCGGGTGTAACGATAACCCAATGTGCCGATGATAATCAGCACGATCGTATCGATGACGTAATAGTGCAGCGTCACCATTGTGCCTTCAAACAGGGCAAAATGGATGAAGCGCACGGCAATGCCCAGAAGCAGCATGTAGAAAATCAGAATCGTGTAGGAGCGCCATGTCTTGGCGCATGCCCGCCCCGCCATCCATGCGGCCCAGCCTCCCATAAGACAGGTCACCAGCACAAACAGCCAGAGGGAGGGTTCTTCGTACAGAATGCCTTGCATGGCAATGTTCCCCTTGCAGCACCGGACTTCCCAGCCCCGCTGGAAAGCCGGTCCTATTCTTGTTAGTGACGGCCGCCTTCAAGATAGGCTGCGCGCACTTCCGGATTGGCGAGAAGGTCCTTGCTCGATCCGCTCATCGTCACGATACCGTTGACCATCACATAGCCGCGATCCGCCAGCTTCAGAGCGCCAAAAGCGTTCTGCTCCACCAGAAAAACCGTCAGGCCCGTTGACCTGTTCAATTCCTTGATCGCCTCGAAAATATGCTTGATAATCAGCGGTGCCAGACCGAGAGACGGCTCGTCCAGCAGCAACAGGCGCGGACGCGCCATCAATGCCCGGCCGATGGCAAGCATCTGCTGCTCACCGCCTGACAAGGTTCCGCCGCGCTGGTTGATACGCTCTTTCAGACGCGGAAACAGGTCAAAGACCTTGCGTACGTCCTCGTCGTAGAACTCCAGATTATCGAGGCTGGCACCCATCTGCAGATTTTCCTGCACAGTCATGCGCGGGAATATCCGGCGGCCCTCCGGCGACTGGGCAATGCGCAGGCGCGCAATCTCATGCGTCGGCAGCTGGGTGATATCCTTACCGTCAAACACCACACGGCCGGTCCGGGCGCGCGGCATGCCAAAAATAGTCATCATCAGCGTCGACTTGCCGGCACCGTTGGCACCGATCAGCGTGACGATTTCGCCTGCGTCCGCGTGAACGCTGACACCGCTCAAGGCACGGATATTGCCGTAATAGGTTTCAACATTCTCGATGCTGAGAAGAGCCCCGGTCTTCGGAAGAGGTTGTGTTTGTGACATTACTTAGCCCCTCCGGTCTTCTTCGCTGCCGGTTTAACCTGGCTCTCTTTCGCCAGCTTTTTGGCCTGACCGATCCAGTCTTCCCGCGCGATGCGCCCGTCAAAGGCAAGGTATGCTTCGGCGGCAATCACATCGGCTTTCTTCCAGGCGGCAATCTGGTCGAAATGGAAAATACCGTGCTCGTTGAGCTTGCGCTCGTTTACCGGACCAATTCCCTTGATCACAATCAGGCTATCGGGTTTGCCGCCGCGTGGAGCAGCAAGCGCGTTAGCCGTTGCGCCGGCTTTGATCACCGGGTCCGCAACCTTTGCCTTCGCCTTGACCGGCGCTGTTGTCTTGACAGCCGGTTTGGCTGGCGCTGCCTTTGCAGCGGGCCTTGCTCTCGGCGTTGCCGGTGCAGATGCAAGCGGCGCCGCGGATGGTGCCGCCTGCGTCTCTTCGATTTCGTGAATGGCCTCCGTCGACAGAAGATCAACAGCTGCAGTGATATCATCACTGCCCGTCGCCGCTGCGTGTTCGATCAACTCGACCACTTCCTCGTCCTCGACGCCGAGATAGGCTGCAATGACCTTCGGGTCATTCTTGACCGTTTCCGGCGTGCCATCGGAAATCTTGGTGCCGTATTCCAGAACGATGACGTGATCAGAGATCTCCATCACCACCGACATGTCATGTTCGATCAGGATGATCGACGTTCCGGTCTCGTCACGGATATTGAGCAGCAGTTGGTTGAGCTCCGCCGATTCGCGGGCATTGAGGCCGGCAGCCGGCTCATCCAGACAGAGAAGCTCCGGATCTGTGCACATCGCACGCGCAATCTCGAGACGCCGCTGCGCACCATACGGCAGGTCGCCTGCAGGATCGTCGGCTCGGTCAACCAGATTGATCTTTTCCAGCCAGAAACGGGCCTTCTCGATCGCATCGGAAGCGGCCTTCTTATAGGTCGGAAAACCGAGAAGACCCAGGATCGTATAACCCGACGACAGCATCAGCGGATTGTGCTGGGCAACGAGCAGATTTTCCAGAACCGTCAGGCCTGAGAACAGCCGGATGTTCTGGAACGTACGCGCCACTTTCGCCTTCTTGGTGATGACGAAATCCGCCATGCGTTCCAGAAGATATTCCTCGCCATTCTGGCGGGTCATGGTCAGCATGCCTTCGGTCGGCTTATAGAAGCCGGTGATGCAATTGAAGACCGTGGTCTTGCCTGCACCGTTCGGGCCGATCAAGGCGGTGATGGCACCGCGCTTGGCTTCGAAGTTCAGATCGTTGATGGCAACAAGGCCACCAAACTTCATCGAGAGATGTTCCACACGCAGCACGGCGCTGGGATTGTTACGCACTTCCGAAACCATCAGCCGTGCCCTTCTTTCGTAAACTCGCCGGAAATCATCTTGCGCTCGTGCAGGAATGCGCTCGGTTCTCGGTTACCGACAAATCCGCGCGGCTTCCACACCATGACAACAATCATGGCCAGACCGAACAACAGCATACGATAGAGCTCTGGCGTGAAATCATTGCCAAAAATAAGCTTGAGGAATTCCAGCTCGCGCAAGAGTTCCGTACCACCGATCATGACAGCCGCAGCAATCGCGATACCGATGAGCGACCCCATACCGCCGAGCACCACGATGGCAAGGATGATCGCCGATTCAAGGAACACGAAGGATTCTGGGCTGACGAAACCCTGACGGGCAGCAAAGAACGACCCGGCAAAACCACCGAACATAGCGCCCGTGGCAAAGGCTGTCAGCTTTGTCGTTGTGGTGTTGATGCCCAGTGAACGGCAGGCGATCTCATCTTCGCGCAAGGCTTCCCAGGCACGGCCGATAGGCATACGGCGCAGGCGGATTGTGACCCAGGCGGTCAGCAGAGCAAGGAACAGGATGAGATAATAAAGGAAGATCTTGTAGTAGACACCGGAGTTGGGCAGTCCGAACATGGCGGCAAAACCATTTGGACCCGGTGTGAACGGAATACCGAACAATGTCGCCTTGGCGATGCCGGAGACGCCGAACGTACCCTTGGTCACAACGGTCCAATTGATCAGCACGAGCCGGATGATTTCACCGAAGGCCAGCGTGACGATAGCAAGGTAATCGCCCCTCAACCGCAGAACCGGGAAACCGAGAACAATGCCCCACATGGCAGCGAAGATACCGGCCATTGGCAAAAGCAGCCAAAAGGACAGACCGAAATGCGCGGAAAGCAAGGCGTAGGAATAGGCCCCGACCGCATAGAAGGCGACATAGCCGAGATCGAGCAGACCGGCGAGGCCCACAACGATATTCAGGCCCCATGCCAGCATCACATAAATCAGGATCTGGATACCGAAATTATCGACATATTTGAGCGAACCCTGAACACCGCTCTGGAATGACCATTGCCCTGTCACACCAAACTGGATCAACGCCAGAATCAGGATTACCAGAAACGGATAGATGAAGAGCAGCGCCAGGCCAAACCGTGAAATGGCTGCCTTGAGCGAGCGGCGATCAACTTTGGCAGTGGCGGCCGCCTTTGATTTGGTCAGTTTTGCCTGTTCGCGTGACGGCGTGATGAAGGCTGCGATAATGAAGCGGCCAATTGCAGCCACGGCCACAAAGATCGCCAGGAGCCCCCAGCGCTGGACGAGAACCAGCTCGTTGTTGATATTCTGGTCGGTGCGGAAACCGACGACGAGGAAGAACAGGCCGAAGGCGATCACCCCGGCGAAGACCGCCTCTTTGGCGGCCTTGAGGTAGACGGAATCCTGTCCTGAAGATTGGATATCAGCCATAAGCTTAAACCTTTTCGACTTCGGGCCGACCAAGGATGCCGGAGGGCAGGAAGATCAGGACAATTGCGAGAATGGAGAACGCCGCCACATCCTTGTAGTCAATGGAGAAGTATGCGGACCAAAGCGCCTCGATCAACCCGATCAGCAAACCGCCGACCACAGCGCCGGGCAATGAACCGATACCGCCAAGCACGGCAGCCGTGAACGCCTTGACGCCGGGTGTAAAACCGTCCGTGAAGGAGATGACGCCGTAGAACATGAGATAGAGCGTTCCGGCAACGGCAGCGAGCATGGCACCCATGACGAAGGTCATCGAGATCGTCTTGTCCACGTCGATGCCGAGGAGTGCGGCCATCTTGCGGTCCTGCTCACAGGATCGCTGCGCGCGCCCCAGCGTGGTTCGGTTGACCAGATACCAGAATGCGGCAAGCAGGACTGCAGTTACGGCCACGATGACCATCTGCTTGTAGGCGATGGTGATGCCTGTTCCATAAATTGTGACGCCGCCATTGACGAGCGGAGGAATCGGCTTGTTGCGAGGACCCTGTGTGACCTGCACGAAATTCGACAGGGCGATCGACATGCCGATCGCCGTGATCAATGGCGCAAGACGGAACGACCCGCGTAAGGGCCGGTATGCCAGACGTTCAATTGTCCAGCTCCACAGCCCTGTCAGCAGCATGGCAACCAGCATCATAAGAAGCAGTGCCAGCACAACGGGTACACCGCCGATAAAAGTGGTTAAAGCAAGAAAAACGATCATCGCCATAAAAGCGCCAAGCATGAAAACGTCGCCATGGGCGAAGTTGATCATACCGATGATCCCGTAGACCATCGTGTAGCCGATTGCGATCAGGCCGTAGATTGAACCTAGTGTCAGACCGTTGATCGATTGCTGGATGAAGTACTCCATCGCAACGATACCCCTCATTTTCATTGGGAAGTTTCTTATCCGGTTTTTTTATCCGGTTCCCGTTTACCCCAACTTCTTTACACGTAACGTCTGCGTTAAAGAAAGCAACAGCTTTTTTAGCACAAACAGCGGCATCACATTTGCTGGCATACTCCGTGCGAAATTTTTCACCAAATTTTCGTCCATTGTTGACGAAATTCACGGCACATGCCTTCAATTTAACCGAATTATCTATCCCCGCCTTATTGTTCCGAAGGGGACCGCAAGCCTCACTTGACCACAAATCCGTGAGCGAAAGGATCGCGATCGTCAATGAAGATCGTGTTGTAACCAGTCATCCGCGCCCAGCCTGCGACGGATGGTATGATCGCTTGCCTTTCGCCCACATTCGTCGCTGCTTCCACGCGGCCATGGAACAGTGAACCGATGATTGATTCGTGTACGAAGTCATCGCCGGGCTTCAGCTTTCCTTTTGCAGCCAATTGCGCCATGCGGGCGGACGTGCCCGTCCCGCAGGGCGAGCGGTCAATGGCCTTGTCACCATAGAACACGGCATTGCGGGCATGCGCTTCCGGCTTGGTCGGCGCGCCGGTCCACAGAATATGACTGAGCGTGTTGATGTCAGGCTTTTCCGGATGCTGGAATGAATAACGCTCATTGAGGCGTTCGCGCAACACCGGGCTCCATCCGATAAGATCAAGAGCACGATAGTCCGCCATGTCGCGGAAATTCTTCTGTGGATCGACAATCGCATAGAAATTGCCGCCATAGGCAACATCCATGTGCAGCGTACCCAGATCGGGGCATTCCACTTCCAGCCCTTCCGCATAGAGAAATGCTGGAACATTGGTGATGCGGACGCCGGTGACATACTCGCCTTCCCTCGTATATTCGGCGACCACCACACCTGCCGGCGTGTCGAGCCGCAAAACGCCCGGTGTCTTCGGCGTAATCAGCCCGTGTTCGATGGCCATTGTGACTGTACCGATCGTCCCGTGGCCGCACATCGGCAGGCAGCCCGATGTCTCGATAAACAGCACAGCCACATCGCAATCATCGCGGGTTGGCGGATAGAGGATTGAACCGGACATCATGTCATGTCCGCGCGGTTCGAACATCAGCCCCGTCCGGATCCAGTCGAACTCACGCAGGAAATGCGCACGCTTTTCCATCATGGTCGAACCAACAAGGTTTGGGCCTCCCCCCGCCACAAGGCGGACCGGGTTGCCACAGGTGTGGCCATCGACACAGAAGAAGGAATGACGCGCCATGATATTTTCAGTCCTGAAAGCGTTGCGGGTAAAACGGATCGATCGGGATCGCCGGTGTACGGCCCTCGATCAGATCACGGATCAGTCGGCCCGTGGCAGCGGACTGGGTCAACCCCAGATGCCCGTGACCAAAGGCGTAGAGAACATTCTTGCTCTGCCTGGCATAGCCGATAACCGGCAGGGAATCCGGCATCGACGGACGATAACCCATCCATTGCCGGCCGCCTGAAATATCAAGATCCGGCAGGAATGTCTTGGCTTTCTGCAGCATGACCTCGGAGCGTTTGTAATTTGGCGGAAGGTCGACGCCGCCTAATTCCACCGCACCGCCAACGCGCACACCGGTTTCAAGCGGCGTCACAACAAAGCCATGGCCGGAGAAAATCAACTGGCATTTGACATCAAATGCACCCGTCGGCAGCGTTGTGTTGTAGCCGCGCTCCGTATCAAGCGGAATAGCATCACCGAGGTTCTTCGACAGCCGGTGCGACCATGCACCCGCAGCAATAACAAGTTTGTCTGCATCGATAGACCGCCCGTCCGCAAGCCTGACAGTCGCGTTATCATCGCTGGCGCCCACGGAGGTCACATCCGCTTGCACAAACTGCGCGCCCAGCTTTTCCGCATAGGCCCACAATCCCTTGCCGACATGCTGAGGATCACTCACCGTCTTCCAGCCGGGAACGAACGTTCCAGCAACAAAACGCGGTGAGAGACCCGGCTGGCGTTCGGACAAAGCATCACCACGCAGATGTTCGAACGCTATTCCGGCACCGGTCCGCGCAGCCCAGCCGGGCAAGGATAGATTGAGTTCATGTTCGCTCTCATAGAGCTCCAGCGAGCCATCCTCGCGCACCATATGGCGGATACCGGCCCGCTGCATCAGGCCAAGCATCTCCGGCTCGGCCAGACGCATCATTGCACCTTGCGTAACAGTCGTTCGCTTCTGCACATCGGACCGGCTGGCACGCCAGAACCGGTAGAGCCACGGTGCCAGTTTTGGCAGATAGGACGGGCGGATGGTGAAGGGCCCGAGCGGGTCCATCAGCCAGCCCGGAACCTTGGTCATGATCCCTTTCGAGGCCATGGGCAGAATGTCGGAAAATGCGAGGGCACCGGCATTGCCGGAACTTGTACCCTCGCAGATGCCCTGGCGGTCAATGACCAGAACCTTGCGCCCGGCTTCGGCAAGAAACGCCGCAATAGCGATGCCGATAATACCGGCACCGATAATAACGATATCCTGCTTTTCCGCGCGGGCGCTCATTGCCCGGCCTCAGAGTACAGGCAGCTTCGGCCGCGAAGCCATCGCATCCTTGACGATCTTGTCAACGGCAGCCCGGCGCGCGCCCCGCAAAGGCTGGCGCGGCAGACGCACGCGATCATTCGTTCCGATTTCATGGACTTCCGCCAGTTTGATGTTCTGCACAAGATAGGTGGAGACATCGAGGTCGAGCAAGGGGCGGAACCAGCGATAGATTTCCAGCGCCTCCGCATAGCGACCTGCACCGACGAGCTTGTAGATCGCAACGGTTTCCCTGGGGAATGCAGTGACCAACCCGGCTACCCAGCCGATGGCACCAGCTGTCAATGCTTCGAAAGCAAGATTGTCTACACCGGTGAAAAGATCAAAGCGCGTGCCGAAAGTATTGATGATATCGGTCGTGCGGCGCACATCGTCGGACGATTCCTTGATGGCGACAAAATGCTTGTCCGACGCGAGTTCGGCAAGAATTTCGCTGGTCACATCCACGCGGTAGGCGATGCGGTTGGAATAGATCATGACCGGCAGATCGCCTGCAGCCGCAACGGCCTTCAGGGCCGTAACCGTCTCTTCCGGGTCCGTATGATAGATCGGGCTGGGAACAAGCATCAGACCATCGGCGCCTGCCTTGGCTGCCTGCTGTGCAAGCGCAGCGCCATCACGCGTTGCCGCTTCATTGATGGTCAGAAGCACCGGCTTGCCTTTGGCAACATTCTGCGCGGTCTTCAGGACCTCAAGCTTCTCGGCATGGCTCAGCATCGGGCCTTCACCCAGCGAGCCCGCAACAATAAGGCCATCGCAACCCGCATCCATCAGGAGAGAGAAGCAACGTTCCATTTCCTTGTGATCGAGTTTATCATCTTCAGTGAATTTGGTTGTAACAGCAGGGAAAACGCCTGACCACATGTCTCTTCTCCTTCTTGATATATCAGAAATATATCTGTAGAGAACAAAGCTGTCAATTGCCTTGAATAGAAAGTTTGTCTGATGGATCAAACCGCTGTCCACACCATTGCCCAGACGGGAGAAAGTCTTGCCGACCTGGCCTACCGCCAGATCGAGGAGATGATTGTCACGCTGAAACTGGAACCAGGTGCGGTCGTCAACGAACGGACCCTTACCGACGTTACCAACATGGGCCGCACGCCCGTGCGCGAGGCAGTGCAGAAACTGGCGTGGGAAGGCTTGATGGAAATTCGCCCCCGTTCCGGCATTGCCATTGCTGCACTCAATCCGCAGGATTTTAACAAGGTTCTCGATGCGCGCGAGGGTGTTGAGCGGGTTCTTGCACGCGGCGCCGCGCTCTATGGCGCATCCTTGCACCATGAACGGTTGAAGGCCGCATCCGATGCGATGACGGCTGCGCGGTCGGGAAACGATGTGATCGGCTTTCTCAACGCCGACAAGATTTTCGATACGGTGCTCGGTCAGGCTGCTGAAAATCCCTATGCCGCCCGCCTCGCTTCGCCGTTGCAGACGCATAGCCGCCGCTTCTGGTTCCGGCTGCAACGCCCCGGCAGCCTGGAACAATCGGCCGGAGCGCACACGGCGCTCATTCAGGCGATTATTACCCGCGAACCTGACAAGGCCGCCGAAGAGGCATCCCGGCTGATCGGCTATCTCAGGACACTGGCGCCCTGAATGGTGCGGAGTACATAAAAATCGCCGCCCGGCAGGGAACCGGGCGGCGATTTCATTGCATGCAAATTGCTTATTTCATTGTTGGAATGACAAACTCGGCACCATCCTTGACACCGGATGGCCAACGCGATGTGACAGTCTTCGTCTTGGTGTAGAACCGGAACGCATCAGGACCATGCTGGTTCAGATCACCGAAGCCGGAACCCTTCCAGCCACCGAATGTGTAATAGGCGATCGGAACCGGAATGGGCACGTTGATGCCAACCATGCCGACCTGGACGCGCGAGGCAAAATCACGGGCCGCATCGCCGTCACGGGTAAAGATCGCAACGCCGTTGCCGTATTCGTGCTCGTTCGGCAGACGGATCGCATCCTCGTAGGTATCAGCACGGACAATGCCAAGAACCGGTCCGAAGATCTCTTCCTTGTAGATGCGCATGTCTGGCGTCACATGATCGAAGAGGCAACCACCCATGTAGAAGCCGTTCTCATAGCCCTGCATCTTGAACCCGCGGCCATCGACAACAAGCTTTGCGCCTTCCTGAATGCCGAGATCAACGTACCCCTTGATGCGATCCAGTGCCTGCCGGGTGACAACCGGGCCGTAATCCGCCGATGCGTCAGTGGATGGACCAACCTTGAGGCTTTCAACGCGGGGGATAAGACGTTCGACCAGCCGATCTGCTGTGTCCTTGCCGACGGGAACGGCAACGGAGATCGCCATGCAGCGCTCGCCGGCCGAACCGTAACCCGCACCTATAAGCGCATCGACCGTCTGGTCCATGTCCGCATCCGGCATGATGATCATGTGGTTCTTGGCGCCGCCGAAGCACTGGGCACGCTTGCCGTTGGCGGTAGCGCGGGAATAGATGTACTGGGCAATCGGTGTCGAACCGACAAAGCCGACAGCCTTGATATCCGGATCATCGAGAATGGTGTCGACGGCTTCCTTGTCACCATTGACCACGTTGAAAATACCAGCAGGCAGCCCTGCTTCAATGAACAGTTCGGCAAGACGCATCGGCACACCCGGATCACGCTCGGAAGGCTTCAGAATGAAGGCATTGCCCGAAGCAATCGCTGGACCCGCCTTCCACAGCGGGATCATTGCCGGGAAGTTGAATGGTGTGATCCCGGCAACGACGCCGAGCGGCTGACGCATGGAATAAACGTCGATGCCCGTACCGGCATTGTCGGTGAACTCGCCCTTCAGCATGTGCGCTGAACCAAGGCAGACCTCGACCACTTCAAGACCACGCTGGATGTCGCCCTTGGCATCGGGGATGGTCTTGCCATGTTCGCGTGCCAGAAGTTCGGCAAGGGAGTCATACTCGGCTTCAACCAGATCAAGAAACTTGCGCAGGACGCGTGCACGGCGCTGCGGATTGGTGGCAGCCCAGGCTGGCTGCGCCGCCTTGGCATTGGCGATGGCAGCGCGCACTTCATCAGGTGTTGCCAGCGCGACGCGGCCCTGAACGGTGCCGTCCATAGGCTGGAAAATCTCTGTCGTACGACCGCTTGTGCCGGCGACATGCTTGCCACCGATAAAATGTCCAACTTCACGCATTGCGAGCAACCTCCCTGGAATTGATTGATGGAATTCTGTTGTCCCATCATCGCGCTTCAAAATTTTTATTGCAAGCCGAGCAAAAGCGTATCCGTTGTGCGAAAATTAAAGTACCAATGCGGATGGAGGCCAATCGATGAACTGGGATGACGTGCGGATTTTCCTCGCTGTGGCGCGTGCGGGACAAATATTGGGGGCGGCCAAGCGACTTGGCGTCAATCACGCGACAGTGGCAAGGCGGTTGACGGCGCTTGAGGACGACATCAACACCAAACTGTTGACCCGCCGCACCAATGGCTGCGAACTGACTCATGCGGGCGAGGAGTTTCTGCTCTCGGCCGAACGCATGGAAGCCGAGATGCTGTCAGCTCGTTCCGCACTCGGGGATGCGGACGTGTCTATTTCAGGGTCAGTGCGCATCGGTGCACCGGATGGTTTTGGGGTGTCCTTTCTGGCGCCGCGCATCGCTACCCTCACCGCCCGCTATCCGGACCTGAAAATCCAGCTGGTTCCCGTTCCCCGCTCCTTTTCGTTGTCGCGGCGCGAGGCGGATATCGCCATCACCGTCGATCGCCCGGATCAGGGCCGTCTCGTGGCTAAAAAGCTCGTCGATTATACGCTCTGTCTCTATGCCAGCCGATCCTATCTGGCAGCACATCCGGCACCTCGCACCGTGGAAGATCTTTCAGGCCATCGGCTGGTGGGCTACGTCGATGACCTTGTGATCAGCCCGTCGCTGAACTATGCGCCTGAAATCACCCGTGACTGGCGCCCTACGTTCGAAATTTCCAGCGCAATCGGTCAGGTCGAGGCGGTCAAGGCCGGGGCAGGTATCGGCATCCTGCATACATTCATTGCCAGAGAACATCCAGATCTCGTGCCTGTTCTGCCAGAACGCACGATTCAAAGGTCCTATTGGCTTGCTTACCATGAATCCGTGCGCACGCTCCGGCGTATCACGGCCGTCTCAAGCTTCATCTCTGATCTCGTCAATGCCGAGACCGGGCGCTTTACCTGAGTGCAACTTATACGAACGTAACAGCGGACGGGACAAATGTGATTGACGTCCGAGGAACAAACTCCACAATTGCGCCTCGAACACGTGTACCTTCGCCACGTGTTGTCATCATATCGGAGAGGGAAAATGTACCGATATATATTAACTATTGCTGTGGCCATCGGGGGCATGCAGTTCGTAACAGTGCCTGCCGCACAGGCACAGGAACGCGCCGTACGGTGTGAATCGCCAAAATTCCGCTATCGCGAATGCAACGTCGACATGCGCCGCCCGCGCATTATCAGGCAGACATCGAAATCACCTTGTATTGCTGGCGATAGCTGGGGTTTCCAGCGCGGTACACTCTGGGTTGACAAAGGTTGCGGGGCTGTCTTTGCCGAGGGCGGCCGGGAACGCCGTCGTCCCAATGGCGGCTATCGGGATGATCCACGTCCGCGCGACGGATACCAGGATGACCGTTATCCGCGCCGTGACGACCGGCGCGGTTATGATAACCGCGATCCATATTACCAGCCTGACGACTATTGAGAATCACAGCGATTCGGGTTTTTCGCCATCTCCTCACCGAGGGAGATGGCGGCAAGCCATTTATACCCTGTGGTAGGGGTGGCCTGAAAGGATAGTTGTTGCACGGTAAAGCTGTTCCGCCACGAGAATACGGACAATCTGGTGCGGCCAGGTCATGGCACCCAGCGCCAGCACGAGATCGGCACGTTTCCTTAAATCAGCATCGTGGCCATCGGGCCCGCCTATTGCCAGGAGCAACTGGCGCTTGCCGTCATCGCGAAACCGCGCAATGGCATTGGCAAAATCTTCTGATGGCATCGTCCTGCCGCGTTCATCCAGAAGCACAAGCACTCCGCCCTGATCAAGCGCTTCCAGTACTTTGGCTGACTCTTCCTGCTTGCGCAGGTCCGGTTGCTGGGCACGGCTTTCGGTAATTTCGGTAACAGCGTTGAATTCAAGACCAAGCGGAGAGCCAGTTTTCTTCAACCGGTCAAAATAGCGGTCTGCCAATTCCCGTTCGGGGCCAGACTTCATCCGGCCCACGGCGAAAACGGTGATACGCATGACACACTCCAGTCCTTTGTCACTTGGCGCGAAGAATAACTCTCCGGCCATCGACCGGTCCATGTGAAGCTAACCGTTCGAAACGTCCCTCAATGGCAGAGTGCCGGGACGCTCCAATCCGTCAGAACTATCCATACCAGAACATACTTGTGTGCCGTAACGGCAGACATTGCTCTAGTGTACGGTTTCTCCGTCAAGCTCGGGAGCCTGCCACATCTTTTCCAAGTTGTAGAACTCACGCACTTCAGGACGGAAAATGTGGATGATGATATCGCCTGTATCGATCAACACCCAATCACCGCTGGCAAGACCTTCGACCTTCGCATTATTTCCGTGACCGCTTTCCTTGAGCGTACGCAGGAGCTGGTCAGCCACCGCCGTTACGTGACGGTGTGAACGGCCCGATGCGATGACCATATGGTCACCGATGACAGACTTTCCGCGAAGATCGATGGGGACAATTTTTTCAGCCTTGGAGTCGTCGAGACTGGCAAGGACTGTCTGGAGGGCAAGAGCAACGGAAGTTTCACCGTTCATCTCCGCCGTTGAAGGTGCCAAGGCATCCTTCTTATGTAATGCTGTTCTCAGTGTATTTCCTTTCCAATAAGAACAACGCGCCGCAGCCTTTAATCGTGCTGCACGTTATTAAGATAGGCAGAGTCGCATGACACTTTCAAGACGTCATCGCACTACCTTTGTTCACGTTTTCATTTATGCCGTTTTGCCGCCCCGTTACGTATCGCTGTCGATGACAGGGACGAGCGCGGGCCGTGGATGAAAGTCCAGGCCGGAGCGGATGCGCGCGCCAGCAGCGGTGCGTCGTCCTCATCAAAGCGGGCATAATCAAAAGTCTTGGCCATGCGCGATGACAGAAATGCAAGGGTTGACCCCGGTCGATCAATTACGGCGATCGGGAATGTCATTGCGATCTTCTGCCAACGCTGCCAGCGGTGAAAATCAGCAAGATTGTCAGCACCCATGATCCAGATAAAATTCACGCCTGGATTGCGTGCCTTTATCAGGGACAGCGTATCGGCCGTGTAGCGGACATTGTAGGCAGCCTCGAAAGCCGTCACCTTGATACGCGGGTCGTGCACTTGCCGTTCGCACAGTTTTAGCCGTTCCGCCAGAGGTGCCAGATGGCGCATGTCCTTCAGAGGATTACCCGGCGTAACAATCCACCAGAGCTGATCAAGCTGCAGGCGGCGCAGTGAGATTTCCGCCACCAGAGCATGGCCCGCATGGGGCGGATTGAAGGATCCGCCAAACAGCCCGACAGTCATGCCTTTTTCAACGAAGGGCATGCGCAACTGCGCATCGCTCACTCCGGGAAAGTCGTGACGTAACGCATCCATGGATGTCACGGGCGGGTCTGACCATTGCCGCGAACACGATATTTGAAGGACGTCAATTGTTCCACGCCCACGGGACCCCGCGCATGCATCTTGCCTGTCGCAATACCAATTTCTGCGCCCATGCCGAATTCACCACCGTCGGCGAACTGTGTCGAGGCGTTGTGCAACAGGATGGCAGAGTCAATTTCGTTGAAGAACCGCTCGACCACATGAATATCTTCAGCAATCACCGCCTCCGTATGATGCGATGAGTAGCGATTGATGTGTCCGATGGCATCACCAATTCCATCAACCAGTTTCACAGAAATGATGGCATCAAGATATTCCGTTGACCAGTCTTCTTCCGTCGCCGGTTTTGCCTCGGCAAATAGGGCGATGACACCCTGATCACCACGAATTTCGCAGCCCGCTGCATGCAAATCCTCAAGCAAGGGCAAAAGACGGACAGGCGCAATCAGCCGGTCCAGCAGCAGCGTTTCGGCAGAACCGCACACCCCGGTCCGGCGCATTTTGGCGTTGACTATGATCCGGCGCGCCATTTCGAGATCTGCCGATGCATCCACATAGACGTGGCACAGCCCTTCCAGATGGGCAAAGACCGGTACGCGTGCTTCCGCCTGTACACGGGCAACGAGGCTCTTGCCGCCACGGGGAATGATGACGTCAAGATTGCCGTTCAAGCCCTTCAGCATTTCGCCAACAGCGGCGCGGTCTGTTACCGGAATGAGTTGAATGGCGTCTTTCGGCAAACCCGCCGCTTCGAGCCCTTCGATCAGAGCGGCATGGATTGCCCGGGACGAATGAACAGAGTCAGAGCCGCCACGAAGGATGACGGCATTACCAGACTTGAGACAAAGCGCCCCCGCATCAGCGGTGACATTTGGGCGGCTTTCGTAAATCACACCGATAACGCCCAGCGGCGTGCGGACGCGCTCGATGTGCAGGCCGTTGGGTCGGTCCCATTCGGCAATGATGTCGCCGACCGGATCCTTGAGCGCAGCAATGGTGCGAATGCTTTCCGAGATCGAGGCAATCCGGGCCGCATCAAGCTTCAGCCGGTCGAGCAGGGAGGCAGCCATGCCGGTCTTTTCGCCATTGGCCATATCCTGGCCGTTGGCTTGCAGAATCTCAGCCGCATGACGGTCCACCGCATCAGCCATGGCGATCAGCGCGGTCATTTTCTGTTCCGGCGACGCGATCGACAACGGCTGGGCAGCCGCACGGGCTCTAAGGCCGATCCCGGCCATCAGTTCAGCAACGTCGTCAATCGCCTCGACTCGTCCCAGCATCTTTCACTCCTTCGCAGCACGTTTTGCTGCGCGCATAACCAGATCGTCCCGGTGGATCATCGCGGAACGGGCTTCATAACCAAGGATCGTGGCAATCTCATTGGTCTTTCGTCCTGCAATCTTTACGGCATCCCCGGCATCATAAGCAATAAGGCCGCGCGCTGCTTCGCGTCCGTCCGGACCAACCACAGCAACCGTATCGCCCCGTGTGAACTGTCCGGCAACCTCACGGACACCAGCCGCAAGCAGCGACTTGCCGGATTTGAGTGCGACAAGTGCTCCCTCGTCGATCACCAGCCGGCCAGCCGGTTCGAGATTGCCTGATATCCAGGTCTTCCACGCATTCACCGGATTGAGGCTTGGCTTGAAGAGAGTTGACCGCTCGCCTGCATCAATTGCACCCAGCGGATTCATGCGTGTTCCCGAGGCAATGATCATCGCCGTGCCCGCCGCATTGGCAATCTTGCCGGCATCAAGCTTGGTTTTCATACCGCCGCGCGAGTATTCGGAAGCTGCGGCACCGGCCATGGATTCGATCTCAGGCGTAATGGCGTCAACAACCGGAAGGAACTGCGCATCGGGGTTCTGATGCGGCGGCGCCGTATAGAGCCCGTCAATATCGGACAAGAGGATCAGGAGATCCGCACCCATCATCGTCGCCACCCGCGCAGCCAGGCGATCATTGTCGCCATAGCGGATTTCCGTCGTCGCCACCGTGTCATTTTCATTGATGACAGGCACAGCTTTGAGCCGCAGCAGGGTTCCGACCGTGGCGCGGGCATTGAGATAGCGGCGACGCTCTTCCGTGTCCGACAGAGTCAGAAGAATTTGGCCGGCACGCAATTGATGCCCGCCCAACACTTCGGAATAGGCTTTGGCAAGTTCGATCTGACCCGCAGCTGCGGCCGCCTGACTTTCCTCCAGCCGCAGTGCACCTTTCGGCAATCCAAGCACTGTCCGCCCGAGTGCAATGGCGCCGGAAGATACAATCATCACTTCGACACCAGCCTGCACCAGCCGCGCCACATCCGCACCAAGGCTTTCCAGCCAGTCGCGCTTCAGTCCCTTCGCGCGATCCACCAGCAATGCCGAACCGATCTTGACCACGATCCGCCGATAGGTGGAAAGTTTGAGGGTATCGTTCATATACCCCCCTCTGTCCTGTCGGACATCTCCCCCGCAAGGGGGGAGATCACATCGACATCAACATTTTCGCTTAATTTGCAATGCCGCAGAACAGTTCGAGGCAGTAATGAAGGCTGATCTCCCCCCTTGCGGGGGAGATGTCCGACAGGACAGAGGGGGGTGAAAAATACAGGCTCGTTCTGCACGGACATGATGCACTCAATATTTGAAGCGGGTATCGATCTCTACCGGTGCCTCTGACTGACGCGATTCAAGGATGATCGCCGACAAGGCACGCAGCACCTGCTCGACACCCTCGCGGCTGACCGATGACAGGAGCATCGGCTCGCGGCCCGCAGCCTTTTTCAGCGCAGTCACCTTCTTCTTGCGCGCGGCGGCATCCAGCGTGTCGATCTGGCTCAGCGCCACGATCTCCAGCTTGTCCGCAAGTCCGTGCCCATAGGCCTCAAGCTCGGTGCGCACGGTCTTGTAGGCTTCCGCCACATTCTCTTCCTGTGCGGAAACGAGATGCAGAAGAACCCGCGTGCGTTCGACATGGCCGAGGAAACGGTCACCGATACCAACGCCTTCATGCGCGCCTTCGATCAATCCCGGAATATCGGCAATGACAAATTCGCGGGCATCCACACGGGCCACACCCAGGTTCGGATGCAGGGTGGTGAAGGGATAGTCGGCAATTTTCGGCTTGGCCGCCGTCACACTGGCAAGAAATGTCGACTTGCCGGCATTCGGCTTGCCCAGAAGACCCGCATCGGCGATCAGCTTCAGCCGCAACCACAGATTGCGCTCTTCGCCCTCAAGGCCGGGATTGGCGCGACGCGGCGCCTGATTGGTCGATGTCTTGAAGTGCAGATTGCCAAAGCCGCCATTTCCACCCTTGGCAAGGCGATAACGCTGACCCACGGTTGTGAAGTCGTAGATCAGGGTTTCATTGTCGTCTTCGAAGATCTGCGTTCCCACGGGAACCTTCAACACGACATCCGAGCCCTTGCCGCCAGTCATGTTGCGGCCCATGCCGTGCATGCCTGTTTTGGCCTTGAAATGCTGCTGGTAACGATAGTCGATCAGCGTGTTAAGACCATCCACGGCCTCGGCCCAGACATCACCGCCGCGGCCGCCATCGCCACCATCGGGACCGCCAAATTCCAGAAACTTTTCACGGCGGAACGATACCGAGCCGGCACCACCATCGCCGGAGCGGATATAGACTTTCGCCTGATCGAGGAATTTCATGGAAGTTCAGTCCTTTTTGATGTCCCGAGGCATTACAGGAAAATGCACGGGAAGAAAACTGGCCAGATCGATATCGGCGGCCTTTTGAGAATTCAGCCTGGTGAGGCGGATGATGCGGTTTACGAGAACCGGAGCGCAGTGGACATTTTCGTCCATGAGTACCGGAAGCGCAGCAAACCGCATCAGATGACCATCAGGGTGGATTGGCATAGGCCGCCTAAGTGTTCCAGCTGCGAAGCCCGATCCATGTCCTTCGATCCAGCATATAGCGTTCGACGGGCACATTGCCTGCCGCGAGCGAATCCATCATGCCCGTATTGGCATACTGGAACCCGCTCTTGTATAGCACCCGCCGCGATCCGATGTTCGAGACCCGGCATGAAGCATGCAGCTTTTCCACCTGCGTGGCGCGGAATACGAGATCGACCAGCGCATGCGTGGTTTCTGTCGCATAGCCTTTGCCCCAATGGGGCTCGCCCAGCCAATAGCCGATCTCCAGTTCGTCCCTGCGCGGCTCACTCATCCGCAAATCCTTGCTGCGGCGGTAATTGATGCCGCAGCAACCAATGAACGTACCGGATTGTGCGAGGGTAATCGCATAGACGCATTTGCCGATCTCGCCCGCATTGGCGCGGCGCACGAAGTCCACCGCATGATCTTGTGTGTAGGGATGGGGCATGCGGGAAAGCATTTCCGCCACACGGGGATTGTCGGCGAGACGGGCAATTGCGTCAACGTCCTCGGTGTGCGGCGCTCGCAGGACCAGGCGTTCAGTTACGAGGACCGGACAGTCTATCAGGTCCAGTCTGTCTTCATCGTCTTCCAGTAATTCGGCAACCATTTTGCTATCCTCCAGATGCGAAAAGGGAGATGGGTGGTAACCCCATCTCCCTTTGATCTTTTGGCTTGGATGCCAGTCACCGGGTCCGATGGGGACGCCGGTGCTTCAAGCAGGACCAGCTATTCTGCTGCTTCGGCGATCGGGTTCACGATCGACACGAAACTACGGCCGTTGGCTTTGGTACGGAAAGAGACAACACCGGCTTCAAGAGCGAAGAGTGTATGATCCTTGCCGAGGCCAACATTGACGCCGGGATGCCACTTGGTGCCGCGTTGACGAACGAGGATGTTGCCAGCGAGAACCTTCTCGCCGCCAAACTTCTTCACGCCAAGGCGCTTTGATTCGGAATCACGACCGTTGCGTGACGAACCACCAGCTTTTTTGTGTGCCATGGGATTACTCCTTTAAACCTGTTCTTACTCGCCCGAAGCGGGCTTCTCAGCCTTGGCAGCAGCCTTCTTCGGCGCAGCTTTGGCTTTCGGGGCGGCTTTAGTCTCGGTTGCTTCCACAGCGGCAGCTTCCGCCTTCGGAGCAGGCTTCTTGTTGACCGGCTTTTCAGCAGCAGTCTTCGAAGGCTTGGCACCACCCGTCAGGATCTCGGCGATCCGGATCGTCGTCAGTTCCTGACGATGACCGCGTGTACGCTTGGAGTTCTGGCGGCGACGCTTCTTGAAAGCGATGACCTTGCGTGCCCGGCCCTGCTCGACGACTTCGGCTGTTACCAGCGCGCCGCCAACGGTCGGAGCACCGATCGTAGCGTCTGCACCGACGCCAACCATCAGAACTTCGGCAAATTGAACGATATCACCGGCATTGCCGGCAACTTTCTCGACCTTCAGAAGGTCATTGGCGGCAACGCGATACTGCTTACCACCGGTCTTGATGACTGCGAACATTTTATGCCCTTTCGGCGTTCGGTTCGGTTTTTTGCCGTTTGAAGGGCAATAACCGTCTTTTTGTCAGTCGTGACATATTAATCGAAAGATGCTTTCAACCCTTGCAGATCTGGGCATCCGGACTCAAAAACAAACGGCGCGGAGAATCCCCCACGCCAGTCGTCGGGCGCTTATAAGGTGAGGATTATGCGAGAGTCAAGAAATTTAACGCAAAATTGCTCTTGTATCCTTGCGCTTTGCCCGCTATCTAGCCCGTCGCACGCTCAAGCCAAGTCCTTCGGGATATCGCGGCACCGGCAGGGAGAGCATCCCGGCCACATCGAGGGTCTGTCCATGACAGGCTCTTACACGCGGAGAGGTGGCTGAGTGGTTGAAAGCACCGCACTCGAAATGCGGCATGGGGGCAACTCCATCGGGGGTTCAAATCCCTCCCTCTCCGCCATTATTTCTGTATCTATGTTTTCTTTACTTACAAGCTAGGACTTAACCCAAGAATTGGCTTGGGAGTGCGGGCAAATTTTGTTATGAAGCTACTTGTTTAGCTGCATTGGCGCAGACTACATTAGTCAATGAATTTTTCGATAATTCATTGACTTAATCTGGGTCCGCCATATTATGAATCTCACTTACGCGAATGGCATGAATTGCTTGGTCGGGCGCTTCGCTAGACCTCATTTGATTGACCGGGATTATTCGGCTCAGAAGGGTGTGAATCCTTTTCGCCTTCTTCGGTCGCTCCGCTCTACAAGGCTTCACACCCTTCTGAGCCTTTGGTAAGTGATAGACGATCTCTTAAAAGAGAATTTTCTTAATATGGTAGACCCGGATAATATTCGGGTCTACCAGCCGACCTCGCTTGTACTTGTTTGCGGAGGAGCAATGAATTCGGGGGCAACACCACCTCCTTCGCTGCGCGAAGCATTTCTGAGACTTATTTATGAAGGGCCATTTAAAGGCAAGTACAGGCCATTAATTGCGGAAGAAGTGATCAACTTGTTCGACGATGGAGGTTACAGCGATTTTCTTACGCTGGAAACGGATATAGCTCAAATATGCAGCTTGATAATAGTCTTTTCAGAAAGTTTCGGAAGTGCCGCAGAACTTGGTGCATTTGCCACCTCAAAAGAAATCGCTAAGCGTACATTGGTGGTGATTGGTGATCACGAGTATAATCAAAAATCCTTCATAAAATACGGCCCCATAAGATCCCTAGAAAAGTCATACGGGGCAAACTCGATATGCGTAATTAAGCCCAAAGACATAGGAGTGGAAAACCTTAAGAACCTCAATAATATAAACATGAATGATCTCAGCGACATTCTTTTTGAACTAGTACAAACAAAAGCAAAATTAGTCGAAAAACACTCTAGGTTTGATAAATACCTGAGTGGGCATAAAATTAAGCTGATAGTGGGACTTATTCAATGGTTCGGTGCACTTACACTCGAAGAGATAGAAGTTGCTCTATATTGTATAGGCGTCACTTGCACTGAAGATGACATCGAAAATTACCTGAAATGCGCGAATTTTGCTGGATGGATAAAAAGCGAAAAGCGAGGAGTCAGAACTTTTCATGCTGCGGCCGCTGAAATTATGGCGGTACGGTTCTATCCGAGACCAGGAACTACTAAAATTGACGCCCTACGATGGCAAACGGAAGCTCGCGCAGTTTGGCGTGAGAAGGATGTTAGGCGATTTAATTTCATTGCTGAAGTGCAGAAAGAGGCGCGATAATGGGCCAAATCATAAGCTTTTTGGTCCAAGAGAGTGGAATGTCGGAATATTCAATCCGAAAGATTCTTGCGACGGCCCCCGAACGGTACAAAGAGTATCGCATACCTAAGAAATCCGGCGGTTATAGGGACATTGCGCAACCCGCAAAAGAGCTCAAGATACTGCAACGCGGATTCGCTAACAATTTCTTGATGAAACTCCCCATACATCACACTGCTATGGCCTACCGGCATAAGCAAGGCATCCGCGACAATGCGCAACGGCATGCCGGTTTTGGACAGATTTTAAAAATTGATTTCAAAGGATTTTTTCCATCCATTCGCGTGGAGGACTGGCGTTCTTATTGTGCCGCAACTGGATTTCTCATCGAAGCTGAAGATATAGATTTGTCATCGTTATTATTGTTTCACCGCGCCCGGGGAACAAGAGGACTCCGTCTAGCTATAGGAGCGCCATCATCGCCAATATTATCAAACATCTTGATGTATGAATTTGACCAGCGGGTCAGTGAGATCGTTGCGCAAGATAAGGTAATATATACAAGGTATGCGGACGATTTAACTTTTTCAGCGCCACGAACTGGATACCTTCTCGACGTTAAAAAAAATGTCTCCAAGATATTGGATGAATTGCAGTTTCCACGACTAGAGATAAACCACAAGAAAACTACTCATGTAACCACCAAGTATCACAGAGTTGTGACGGGTCTAACGCTGGCGAATGATGGTCGTGTTACTGTTGGGCGCGAACGAAAGAGATTAATTAGAGCCACTATTCACGCTTATATACAAGGTCGCTTAGTAGCAGAAGATGTGGGACGGCTAGCGGGGTTGATTGCATTTGTAAAATCTGCTGAACCTGAATATTTTGGGTTGCTGAAACATCAATATACCCCAGAGAAAATTATTGAAATTTTGAAATGGTCTTCAGGTACACTAAATCTTTTTGATGATTGATGGCAGATTAATTGATCCAAGCCAAAAACCAAAATTCAGAGTCCTTGCTTAGCCCGGAACAGTTCTATGATCCGGGCGAGCAGGAACATGGCCGGATAGAACAGGATCGAGCTTACTCCTGCTGCGAACACAAGCACAAGGACGAATTGCACCGGCGACAGGGCTGTGGAACGGGGCGGCTGCGGCTCATCCATGGATTACTTCCCGGCTTTTCGCGCCTCGAATTCGATCCGCACTTTTTCCGCCTGCTTCAGCAGCGTGTCCTTGCAGGCCTTGCGATCCAGATCCGTCGGCTGTTTTGACGAGGCAATCAAACCCTTCAGCCAACCCCGCACAGTCCTGTCAGCGTCCTCAGGTGAATGACCCAGTGCCTTGAGGATGGTCTCGCTGCTTTCGATGGCCGAGTAATGCGGTTCGCGGCCAAGCGCGGTCTGGCATTGATAGGAAGTGGTTACCAGTTGCTTGACATCGGCCACCAGGCTCGCGTCATTGCCCTTGCTGCCGGAGGTCGTCGTGCAACCCGCCAGAAGCACAATCCCAAGTCCCGTACCGATCGCCGAAAACCGCATTGCATCCCCCATGGTGGACGTCAACGCTACCCGTGGAGCGAAGATGTGTCGAGCAGTTATCGCGGCTTGCCAAACGGCAAGTGGGGGTTCCGGATCAACGCCGCCCGTTATATTCCGGCACCTTGTTGTCGCCGCCAAACAGCAACTCCTGCGGGTTGCTGTCGAAATTCGAGATGGCACGTTCGATATTTTCGACTGACCGGCGGCTATCGGAAATAAACTTCTGCGCATTGCGCAATTTTTCACCGGTATAGGTCCCCAGTGTTTTCAGGATCGGAGCGAGCCGCGCCTGCAGACTATCGGCCGTATCGCGATAGGATTGCAGCTGTTCACGGATATTGGCAACCGCACTGCCCTTGTCCTCGGAGAGGACCTTGTCCAGCTTCGTCAATGCATCATCAACTTTCACTGAAGCTTCGTTGATTTTCGACATGGTTTCACGCGCATCTTTGATAACAGCCTGTACATCCTGCGCCCGCTGCCCGTAACGGTTGATCATATCGGTACTGTCGGCAAGTTGCTGGGTGAAATCCTTGGCTTCATGCGCCTTGTCGAGTGCCGGTCCCTTCATTTCGTTCAGATAGCTTTCGGTGGCATCCATTGCACGGTCCACCCGCTGGAGAACGTCCTGAACCGTTTGTACGAGGGTTTTCAGCGATGAAGGGTCGATATCGATACGTGCCACCGTATCTTCTTTTTCCGCTTCTTCAAGCAGCTTGGGCTCATAGCTCTTGCCCCCCTTCAGCTCGATATAAGCCTGACCGGTCAACAGAACGAAAGCCAGTGCCGCCTGGGTCGACCGCGTGATGGGCGTGGTTGAATCAATCTGCGTCTGGGCGATAACCACATCGGGGTTGCTGGCATCGATAAAAAGGCGCGTCACGTCGCCAACCTTCAGGCCATTGAACAGAACCTGGCTTTTCACCGCAAGACCCGTTACCGAACCAGGAATGCGGATTTCCAGCATGGACGTTGGACGAACATCGCCCAAACGCTCGATCCAGTAGACAAAACCAAAAGCCAGCAAGCTCACCAGCACGGTGAAAATACTGACCACAAGATAATTGGCCTTGGTTTCCATTCACTATTCCATTCATCCGGACCGACAGGCTTGCAACCATATCGTGCAATATCCCTAACCCCACGCGTTGCAGAACGCCACTACGTTCTTGTGGTTCCGGCACAAGGCTCTCTTCGTTGCCACAGCAAAGACCATCACAAGCGTTTGTAATTGGCTGCCTGGCGTTACGGCGAGCCCCCATGCCATACCAGTCCACGTTACGTAACTCACGCAATCATAACGTCCGTTATCAACAGTCTGTGTGTTACGTGACCATATTGTTGCCCGTTAGGGAACGCACCCTTATCAAGTTAATGCAAGTGATTCGCGTTCGTTACGGCACAGACATACCCATGGCATTATCCAATGCAGAGAGACAGAAACGACATCGCGAGCGGCAAAAGCAGAAGCTCGCCGAGGTCGCCCCGAGTGTGGCAATCCAGTATGAGAATGTCGGCGCGGACCTGCGCGAAAAGCTCTACAGCCTCGTCAATACGGAGAATACGCGCCGGGAAAAGATCAGCCGCAGTACAGAACTACCGCTGGAGCAGACGGATTTCAGCCGGGTTATTCTCGACATCGCCCTCAATGAAGATCATTCAGGACTTGCTGACAGGGCCCGCATGATCCTGCTCGGTGCCCTGTGCATGGGCGAAAGCTCGGAAAAGGAAATTAGCGAGGCGCGCAGGCAAAAAGAGGCGGCGCTTGCCGAAGATGCCCCGGATAATCAACAGGACGTCGAACCGCATGGGCGTATCAGTCCGCTGGAACATTATATCCGTGTACCGAATTTCGGCTAAGCTCTGCTCCATAGCAACGCTGCGCTGATCGCAAGCAGGAGAATAGCCATGACACATCCGGTTCTTACCCCATCCAACGTTGCCGTGATTACCGGAGGCGCATCGGGCATCGGCCTTGCTGCAGCGATCCGCTTTGCCGCAATGGGTCTGAAGGTCTGCATCGCCGACCTCCCGGGGGAAAGGCTCGATGCTGCCCTGGCCAAGGTTCGCGAGCACGGCAACCCTGCAGATAGCATTGCCGTCGGCACCGATGTGGCCAATGTTGAAGAGTTGCAAAGGCTTCAACAGAGAGTTGAGACGGAGCTTGGACCGGTCAGCCTTCTCATGAACAACGCCGGTATCCAGCCCGGCAGCAGTGTTTTCGGCCCCGGCGGATGGGACAGGATCATCGAGGTCAATCTCTTCGGCATCGTGCGGGGGACACAGGTATTCGGCCCCAAGATGGTAGTCCGTCAAAAACCCGGCCTCATCATCAATACCGGATCGAAACAAGGCATCACCACACCGCCGGGCGACCCGGCCTACAATGTCTCGAAATCAGGCGTGAAAACCTTCACCGAAGCCCTGCAGCACGAATTGCGCAACACCACAGACTGTCAGGTCACCGCCCATCTGTTCATTCCGGGTTTTGTCTACACAGCGCTCACGGCTGGCGGCAGAACGGAAAAACCGGCAGGCGCGTGGACGCCGGAACAAACAGTCGACTTCCTGCTCGAGCGTGTGACCGCGGGCGATTTCTATATCCTGTGCCCCGACAATGACGTGGTGCGCCGTACCGACGAACGGCGCATCCTGTGGGCTGCGGGCGATATCGTCCATAATCGCCCGCCGTTGTCGCGCTGGCATCCGGATTACCAGAGCGCGTTTACCGAATTCCTCAAACAGGAGGAATAGAGGATCAGGCTTCGAACTGTTCGGAAACGAACTGCCAGTTAACCAGCTTGTCCAGAACCGCAGCAACGTGCTCGCCCCTGCGGTTTTCATAGTCGAGATAATAGGCGTGCTCCCACACGTCGATGCCAAGCACGGCCTTCTTGCCTTCGGCCAACGGATCGCCGGCATCCTGCATTCCGACCACGGCAAGCTTGCCGCCATCCTTGACCAGCCACACCCAGCCTGTCCCGAAAACATTGTCCGATTCAGCGACAATCTTCTTCTTCAAGCCATCAAGCCCACCGAAGCTACTTTCCGCCGCGGTTGCGAAAGCACCCTTCGCTGCTGCTGAGCCGCCTTTGAACTGCTGCCAGTAGAAATTGTGATTCCAGGCCTGTGCCGCATTGTTGAAGATGGGCGCATTGCCTTCCTTTTTCGCCCGCACCACAACTTCCTCAAGCGAAAGATCGGCATAGGGTGTTTTTTCCACCAGCGTGTTCAGCTTCTTGAAATACCCGGCATGATGCTTGCCGTAATGCAGGCCGACGGTACGTGCGGAGATAACAGGCGCCAGACCGTCTTCACCGTAGGGCAGCTCCGGCTGTTTGAAAGGAGCCGCCGCATGCGCCTGGATGGTCGGGGCAAAGAGCGTTGTGGCTGCCACGGCACCCGAGAGTACCAGCATATCGCGTCTGTTGAGATCCATCTTCTTCTCCTGAAAATTGTTGAGGGCAAAATGAGGGGCTGTTTGAGTGAAACTTGGCTTGGGTTACGCCTTTCTCATTGTGGAAAAACGGCACAGGTCAGAGGGAGTTCCCCGATCATGGCAATTTTCCGCTCTTTTTTATCATGCTTTGGTGCAGTCACACGTCATCGAATTGCATCAGAACGGGGCAGATAAGGATTTGAATTCTGCGTGTTGCTGTCCTAAGACTTGCAGTCAGGGAGTCCCCATTCCAAACCAAGAAACGCCGTGCCGGCAATCTTGCAGCACAGACGGTCAGCCATAGTCAAAGGTAGGAATTTTCATGAGCGATATTGCTGAAACCGCGTCACTCGCCGTTGCCCCCGATGTCAAAACCCGTCTGAAATCCATTATTGGCGGATCGGCGGGTAATCTCGTTGAATGGTACGACTGGTATGTTTACGCCGCTTTCACCCTTTATTTCGCCCCGGTTTTCTTCCCTTCGGGCAATCAGACAGCCGAGCTTCTAAGCGCCGCGGCTGTTTTTGCTGTTGGCTTCCTGATGCGGCCAATCGGTGCGTGGGTCATGGGTATCTATGCCGACCGCAAGGGCCGCAAGGCCGGCCTCACCCTGTCCGTAACATTGATGTGTCTTGGCTCGCTTCTGATTGCCGTCACGCCAGGTTACGCGTCGATAGGGCTTCTGGCACCCACTCTTCTGGTTCTGGCGCGCCTGTTGCAAGGCCTGAGTGTCGGCGGCGAATATGGCGCCAGTGCAACCTATCTCAGCGAGATGGCAGGCAAGAATCGCCGTGGCTTCTATTCAAGCTTTCAGTATGTAACCCTTATTTCCGGGCAGCTCGTTGCGCTCGTGGTTCTGCTCATCCTGCAGCGCATCCTGACGCCGGAACAGCTTGGAGCCTGGGGCTGGCGCATTCCTTTCGCCATTGGCGGCGTTCTGGCAATCGCGGTTTTCTACATTCGTCGCGGACTTGCGGAAACCCAGTCGTTTCACAATGCAAAGAACGATGACAAGCCAAAATCCAGCGGCTTCGCGTTGTTCCGCCATTATCCAAGAGAAGCCTTTACCGTTCTGGCGCTGACCTCAGGCGGCACGCTCGCCTTCTATGCCTACACCACTTACCTGCAGAAATTCCTCGTCAACACATCGGGTTTCAGCAAGGAATCCTCGACAGAAATCACGGCGCTGGCTCTTCTGATCTTCATGCTCTGCCAGCCAATCGCCGGGGCGCTTTCGGACAAGATCGGCCGCAAACCGCTGATGGTCGGCTTCGGTATTCTCGGTGTTCTCTTCACCTATCTGATCTTCTCTACCTTGGCGGTCACCACGAACCCCTACATCGCATTTGCCCTTTCGCTGGCAGGACTTTTGATCGTGACGGGCTATACCTCCATCAATGCCGTCGTAAAGGCCGAGCTTTTCCCGGCGCACATCCGTGCGCTTGGCGTCGCCCTGCCCTACGCTCTGGCTAACACGATTTTTGGCGGCACCGCCGAATGGGTGGCTCTAAAGTTCAAGGAGATGGGCCATGAGACATGGTTCTTCTGGTATGTGACCATCATGATCGGCCTGTCATTGATCGTTTATGTCAAGATGCGTGACAGCCGCGATCACAGCCTGATCCACGAGGATTAGTCAGACAGGCGGGGAAGCAGACAATCTCGTGACCCCGCCTTTATCTCCCGTTCTCCATTCCACAGACACTCTGGAACCGTTATGACCACATCCGCTAAGACCAACTCCATTGATCCCGTAAAGCTCGATCGTCTGGCGGAAGTTGCCGTCAAAATCGGTCTGCAGCTGCAGGCCGGACAGGACCTGCTGATTACTGCGCCGTTGGCTGCCCTGCCGCTGGTGCGCGGCATAACCGAACACGCCTACAAGGCAGGGGCGGGTCTGGTTACCTCTCTTTACGCCGATGAAGAAGCCACATTGATGCGTTACCGTCATGCGCCGGTGGAGAGTTTTGATCATGCTGCCACATGGCTCTTCGAGGGAATGGCCAAGGCTTTTTCATCGAACACTGCGCGACTTGCAATTGCCGGCGACAATCCAATGCTGCTTTCGGCGGAAGATCCGGAAAAGGTCGCCCGCGCCAACCGGGCAACGTCCAAGGCCTACCAACCGGCATTGGAGAAAATTGCCGGTTTCGATGTCAACTGGAACATTGTTTCGTATCCGAATCCATCCTGGGCGAAGCAGGTTTTCCCTGATCATTCTGAGGATGCAGCTGTTGCCAAACTGGCCGACGCCATCTTTGCCGCATCGCGCGTTGACATTGATGATCCTGTCACCGCATGGCGGGAGCACAATGCGGTGCTTGCCAAACGCCGCGAATGGCTGAATGGCCTCAACTTCGCTTCCCTGCATTTCAAGGGACCCGGTACTGATCTGGTTGTTGGTCTTGCCGACGAGCACCAGTGGCAGGGCGGTGCTTCGACCGCCAAGAATGGCATCACATGCAACCCGAATATCCCGACAGAGGAGGTGTTCACCACACCGCATGCATTGCGGGTGGATGGTCATGTTTCCAGTACAAAGCCTCTATCCCATCAGGGCACGCTGATCGAAGATATTTCTGTCCGTTTTGAAGGTGGCAAGATCGTTGAAGCCAAGGCTTCGCGCGGTGAGGAGGTTTTCAACAAGGTGCTGAACACCGACGAAGGCGCGCGCCGTCTGGGTGAAGTGGCACTGGTACCGCACTCGTCACCGATCTCCGCGTCGGGGCTTCTGTTCTTCAACACCCTGTTCGACGAAAATGCCGCGAGCCATATCGCGCTGGGCCAGTGCTACTCCAAATGCTTCGTCAACGGCGACAAGCTATCACCCGAGGAAGTCGCGGCGCGCGGCGGCAACAAGAGCCTCATTCATATCGACTGGATGATCGGATCGGGTGAAGTGGACGTGGATGGCGTCAATGCGGACGGCAGCACTGTGCCGGTCATGCGCAAAGGCGAATGGGCCTGACAAGAGCCACGCATCGCATGCGTTGATGGTTACAAAATGAGCCAGTAGAACGCCTCCCGGGGTCAATAACGCCATTGGGAGGAATTCATGGCTCAGGACGGATTCGGAAAACGCGCGCGGCTGCTCTTTGCCAGCGCGGTGGGCACCATCATCGAATGGTATGACTTCTTTGTTTTCGCCACGTGTGCGGTACTGGTTTTTGACAAGGCGTTTTTTCCGACCGCCGATCCGGCGATCGGGATTCTGCTTGGTTTGAGCACCTTTGCCATCGGTTTTATCGCCCGCCCGCTCGGCGGAATCATCTTCGGTGTGTTGGGAGACCGTATCGGCCGCAAGAATGCACTTGTGGTCAGCCTCGCCATGATGGGTGGTTCGACCTTTGCCATGGGCCTGTTGCCAACCTATGCCTCAGTTGGCGTTCTTGCGCCTGCTTTGCTGGTTCTGCTGCGTATTTTCCAGGGTATCGCCGTTGGCGGTGAAGCCACCGGAGCATTGCTCATCGTCGCCGAATCCATGCCGGGCAAGCAGCGTGGCTTCTGGACCAGCTTTCCGATGATTGGTGGACCTGCCGCAAACGTGCTGGCCGCAGCCACCATCAGCTTCCTGACATTGCGCTTTGGCGAACAGGCCTTTGTCGACTGGGCATGGCGCTTGCCGTTCCTGTTCTCGATCGTTCTGGTTGTTCTCGGCTTCTGGATGCGCCGCAAGGTGGAAGAATCGCCTGCCTTCATCGAACTTGTCGAAAAGCGCAAATCCGTTCCGGCCGCGCCCTTATCGGAAGCCTTCAAACATTTCAGCAAGCCCATGGGGCAGGTGTTTCTGGTCAAAACCGCCGAAAACACGCTGTTCTATCTGTTCACGACCTTCTTCCTCGTTCTCACGGTGCAGTTCCTGGGACTGGCCCGATCCGTCGGCGTGGGCGCCCTGTTCTGGGGGTCTATTCTTGAAGTCGTCGTCATCATGGCAGCAGCCTACGCCTCGGATCGTTTTGGCCGCAAACCTTTGATGCTGCTCGGGCTTGTTGGTGGTTTGGGTGCAGGCGCCTATCTGTTCAGCTTGCCGCATGGGGCCGATCCGCAACTGGTCCTGCAGGCAACCCTGCTCACCCTGACATTCCACGGCATTATCGTTGGCAGCATGGCGCCGTTCTTCACGGAACTGTTCCCGACCCATGTGCGCTATTCGGCGATGTCGATCAGCTATCAGGTCGCCTCGGTGGTTGGCGGTTCGGTCGCACCACTGATTGCAACGCTGCTGCTCACCGCAACGGGCACGCCCCATGCGGTGATCATCTACGCCGCGGTCATGGTCATACCAGGCATCATCTGCGTGCTCCTGTCCAAGGAAACACGCGGAGCAGATCTGACAGCCATTTGAACGCGATGACCGTCACCGGAATGCCGGTGGCGGTCATCTAACGGTTGGAAATAACCGATGTCTTTGGCCGCCAGACAAGCAGCCTGTTCTCGACCAGCGTCACCAGCCAGTCGACCAGAATGACAAAGCCCATCAGCACGAACATCCCGGCGAAAACACCGGTGACATCGAACACGCTCTCGGCCTCGTGGATGAGGTAGCCAAGACCGGCGGCTGATCCCAGATATTCTCCCACCACGGCGCCAACCACAGCAAAACCCACCGAGGTATGAAGCGATGAGAACATCCATGAGAGGGCGGACGGCATGTAGACATGGCGCAGGAGCTGCCGCTCGTTCATCCCGAGCATGCGGGCGTTGGAAAGAACGGCAGGACTGACTTCCTTGACACCCTGATAGACGTTGAAGAAGACAATGAAGAACACCAGCGTCACGCCGAGTGCTACCTTGGACCAGATGCCGAGCCCCAGCCACAATGCAAAGATCGGTGCGAGCACAACGCGGGGCAGCGCATTGGCTGCCTTGACATAGGGATCAAACACCGCAGCGAGCAACGGCTTGCGGGCAAACCAGAATCCAATGATGACGCCGCCCAGAGAGCCGATAATAAAGGCAAGCGCCGCCTCGGTCAGCGTGATGCCAAGGTGATACCAGATCGACCCCTCCATAAACCACTGAACCATGCGCTTGCCGACGGCGAGAGGTTCGGCAAAGAAAAAGCTGATGGTTTTGGGATTGCCGATAAGGGTTGTCGTTGAGGCAATGTGCCAGAACACCAAGGTGACAACGGCCACAAGAACCTGCAGGCCGATGAGAGTAAGCCTGTTCATGACTGGACCTCTTCGGTCTGCCGGTAGCCCTTCAGGACTTCCTCTTTCAATGCATTCCAGATTTCCCGGTGCACTTCGTGGAATTGCGGCTCAGACTTGATGTCAGCCATATTGCGCGGCCGTGCCAGCGGGATCGTGTAATTGCCGATGATGCGGGATGACGGACCCGCCGACATGATTATCACCCGGTCGGCGAGACCAATGGCCTCATCAAGGTCATGCGTGACGAACATCACCGCCTTGCGGTCGGCCGACCACAGATTGAGCAGGAGATCACCCATGATCAGCCGCGTCTGTGCATCAAGCGGTCCGAACGGCTCATCCATCAGCAGGATTTTGGGATGACGGATCAGCACCTGTGCTAGCCCGACGCGCTTGCGCTGGCCGCCCGACAGCATGTGCGGATAACGGTCGGCGAAGGCGGCGAGACCTACTTTGCCAAGCCAGGCTCGTGCCTGTTCCAGGGCTTCGCGGCGGGACGTGCCTGCCACCTCCAGCCCGATGGCCACATTGTCTATGGCAGTCTTCCAGGGCATGAGCGAATCCTGCTGGAAGAGATAGCCCGCGTGTTTGTTGAGACCCGAAAGCGGCTTGGAAAAAGTGCGCACCTGACCCTGCGCCGGCTTGAGAAGACCCGCCGTAGCATTGAGCAATGTCGATTTTCCGCAGCCTGTGGGCCCGACAATCGCCACGAATTCCCGGTCACTGACGACGAGATTCGTTTCACCGACAGCTTCATAGGTGCCACCATCCGGCAGTGGAAACGCAATGCGGATGCCATTGAGCTCAACGGCATTGACACCGTGAGCCTCGTTCAGGTCCGATGTGGTCGTCTGTGCAATGGTCATTGAGCGTTATGCCTCATCCTTTGATGAAACGGTCATCATAGGTCGCGGCAAGGTCAATCGTCGCATTGGCGAATTCGGGGTCGAGGATTTTCAGCGTATTGAGAACCGACTGCATGCCCTCCATGGGAAGAACCCCGTCCAGCGAATAGGTCGGCAGCGAATTGGCAATGGCTTTGAGATAAAGCGGCTTGTCACCCAGCTGGTATTCGGCGGGAACGCTGTCGGCGATCTCTTCCGGCGTAGCGCTGTGCAGCCATTTCAGCGTTTTGACGAAAACACCTACCAGCGCTTTTGACGTATTGGGATTCGCGTCGGCAAAATCCTTTTTCACATAGAGAACTGCCGCCGGATTGGAGCCGCCGAACAGCGCACGGGTGCCTTCTTCCGTACGTGTATCAATGAGAATCTTGATATCGCCATCCGCTTCAAGCTTGGCGATGACGGGATCCAGATGTGAGATCACATCCACCTGCCCCTGCTTGATTGCAGCGACAGCACTGGCACCGCCGCCAATACCGATCAGTGGAGCATCACTGGCCTTCAGGCCCGCTTTTACCATTGCATACTGGATCGTAAGCGCAGTCGATGAGCCGGGGGCTGTGACACCAAGCTTCAGACCGGCGAAATCGGCAGGAGATTTGACCTTGTCGGCCAGTTCCTTGCGTACGGCAATGACAATGGCAGGAAAACGCCCGAGTTCACATAGGGCACGGACATCCTGTCCCTTCGCCTGCATGCGGATCGTATGTTCATAAGCGCCCGTCACCACATCAACAGAGCCGCCAACAAGCGCCTGCAGGGACTTTGCGCCGCCACCGAAATCATTGATTGTTACATCGAGACCTGCATCTTTGAAAAACCCGCGGCGCTCGGCAATCGTCAGGGGAAGATAATAGAGGAGTGGCTTTCCGCCGACACCCAGCGTCAGACTGGTCTTTTCCAGCGCGCCGCCTGTCTGTGCCATAAGTTCGGTGCTTGACCCTGCCAGCATGGACAGTGCCGCTGCGCCCACAAGAAATTCACGCCGTTCCATTGTCTTCCTCCCGGCATCACTTGCCGTTCAACAAGACATACGAGGTGCCTTGACGATCAGCGTGATGTTTGTCTGTTTTCACGTGTTTTCAAAACGCTACCACCCGGATTCCAGAAGTGCAAGGCAAGGAGACGGACCAAATATCGCAACAAAAACGCGCCAGACTTGGGTCCGGCGCGTCATTTATGCGTTGGCCAATAAGCCAGAATGATCAGGCGACGAGGCGTCCTGCTGTTTCGGTCTGGGCATAGGCCTTGCCAAAACGGTTTGCGAGGAAAGCATCAAGCGCGATATCCTCCTGCTTGAGGAAGCCCTGCTGTGGCAGGTCGCCATTGGCCAGCATGTCGAGAACGGCGCAAATGGCCGACGCTGTCGTGATCTGGATACCGCTGTAAAGCACGTTGCCGATGTGGCCGCTATAGACCTTGTTGGCATAGGTTTCCTGCAAGAGACGGCCCTTCTTGCGGCCACTGACGGTCACGAAAATCACCACGACATCCTGCATGGTCGAAGGCAGGGCATTTTCCAGAATGTCCTTGAACACATCGCGGCGGTCGCGCAGGCCAAGATCGTTGAGCAGCGCCTTCATGATGGCCGCATGGCCGGGATAACGGATCGTGCGGTAGTTCAGCGTGCGGACCTTGCCGAGGAGTGTTTCGCACAGGGTGCCAAGACCACCTGATGTGTTGAAAGCCTCGTAGGTCACGCCGTCGAGCGAGAATTCCTCACGCTCTTCCAGCGGCGGCACTTCGGTCAATTCACCGTCGACGATAGCTTCGCATGGCTCGCAATATTCGTTGATAACGCCGTCCGTGCTCCAGGTCAGGTTATAGTTGAGCGCATTGGACGGGTACTGGGGCAAGGCACCAACCCGCATGCGCACACTTTCCAGCGTATCGAAGCGCTTGGCCAGATCATTGGCAACAATCGAGATGAAGCCCGGAGCCAGACCACACTGGGGAATGAAAGCTGTCTTGGCTGTCGCCGAAAGCTGCTTGACGATGCGGGTGCTGGCAACATCTTCGGTCAGATCGAGATAATGCACGCCCGATGAAGCTGCCGCCTGCGCAATGCGGGTGGTCAGGTGGAAAGGAGCGGCGCTCAGCACGGCAAACTTGCCGGCGAGAATCTTCTCAAGCGCGCCTTCTTCCGCAATCTCGATGCAGCGGGTCACCACCAGCGGGGAAACGTCCAGAGCCTCAAGCTGCGCCTGAGCCCGGTCGACGACGGTGACACGGTAGTCTCCGGTGTTTGCGAGCAGGTTGGCGATTGTTCCGCCGATTTTGCCTGCACCGACGATGACGATCTCTTTCATGTGATTCCCCTCAGGATTTCAGAACTTTCATCATTTTCTCACCCTTGATCGTCGAAATGAAGCGTGTAAACTGACGATATAACGCCCTATTTTTAGCAAATACGCCGTATGAGTTTGACATTATGCTGACAGATGCCGATCACGCCCTGCTTTCCCTGCTACGTGAGAACGCACGCGCCTCGACCGCCGACCTTGCCCGCAAGCTCGGCGTATCGCGCACCACGGTGCAAAGCCGCATAGAGCGGCTGGAAAAGCGCGGCATGATTCGTGGCTACAGCGTGCTGCTTTCCCCCGAATATGAGCGTGATCTGGTCAAGGCGCACGTACTGGTGACGGCCCTGCCGAAATTCGCCAAGCGGGTCGAAGTGGCATTGCGCGAGATTGCCTGGGTGCGGACCCTGCATTCGATCAGCGGGCAATACGATATGATCGTGATTCTCGAGGCGCCCTCCATCAGCGAGCTTGATACTCTGCTCGACCAGATCGGCGCATTGGAAGGTGTTGAACGCACCATTTCTTCCATCATCCTCTCCACACGTATCGATCGCTGAGAGATATAAATCCGAACGCCTTGGACTCCGCTTGACTCTTTGGCCGAATGGATTCCATAATGGAACATATCATGAACATTTAGGGGAAACCGTGGTGACAACCGTCAACCTTACGGCGTTGCGGCGCGATATTGCGTCTTTAAGCGAGCGGAATGCGCTGGAAGCGCAGGCGCCGCGCAGTGCCTTTGGTTTTGGCGACCGAAGCCTTGACAGGATGCTTGGCAAAGGTCTGCAACGGGGAGCGTTGCATGAGGTCTTTTCAGCGAAAATGCATGATGCAGGCGCGGCGACCGGATTCGTTATCGCCCTTGCCTTGCGGTCTTCCAGTGACCAAAGCCCTATTGTCTGGCTCGAAGAGGACTTTGCAGCGCAGGAATATGGTTTTCCCTATGCACCCGGATTGAAGAATCTCGGGCTTGATCCGGAGCGGCTTGTCATCGTGCGCTGTTCGTCGCCGCAGGATGTCCTGAAAGCCGCATCGGACAGTCTTGGCATCCGGGGAACAGGCGCCGTCATCATAGCGCCGTGGAGCAATCCGAAATGCCTCGACCTGACAGCCACACGCAAATTGTTGCTGACCGCCCAGCAGACAGGTGTCCCCGCCCTCCTCCTGCGGCTCGGTGCCGTTCCAATCGACAACTCCGCCGTGACCCGCTGGATGATCCGCTCTGCACCCTCGCAGTCGAGCGGGGCCAGTGCGCCCGGCCACCCGGTGTTTGACACCACCCTTATACGCAACAGGCAGGGCATGACAGGCCATTGGATCCTGCAATGGGAGAGTGATGATCATGTTTTCAGACAGATCGAACCGGTTTCTGGCACTGTGGTTTCCACACCTGCCCACCGACCGCCTCAAACGCGAAAATCCGCAACGGGCTGAGTCCGGCCAGTTGCTGATTGTTGTCGACAAAGTCGTCAATGCCTTGCGTCTGACAGCGCTTGACGAACGGGCCGCCAAGGCAGGCCTGTTCAAGACCATGGCCTTGACCGACGCCCGGGCGCAGTTCGAAAACCTCGACATCGCCTTCGCCTCACCGCGCAAGGACGCCGCCCTCTTGGAGAAACTGGGCGACTGGTGTGACTGCTATACACCTCTGGTCGCTCTCGATGGTCCCGATGGGCTGATGCTTGATATCACCGGCTGCGCGCATCTCTTCGGTGATGAGCAGAACATGCTGAAAGATATCCACCAGCGCCTGAACCAATATGGCGTGGCTGTCCGATCGGCCGTTGCCGGCAATGCATCTGCAGCTCACGCGTTTGCCCGCCATTCACCGGGGGGCGTGATTGATGATTCTGTCCTCAAGGAGAAACTGCGGCGGTTGCGCCTCGTCAGTCTCGAGATCGATGATGTTCATCTGGCTGGTCTAAAGAGGGCCGGACTGCGCACTGTCGGCGATATCGAAGTTCTTCCCCGCGCCGCCTTGGCCGCGCGTTTCAGCGCCGGACTGGTGGATCGCCTCGATGCGCTTTTCGGATATGCGAACCACCCGATCTCGCCCCGGCGTATCGTTCCCGCCTGCATGGCCGAACGCCGCATGGTCGAGCCTCTGATTGTCATGGACTCCGTTGAGTTGGTGCTTCATGCGCTTGGCAATGCGCTTTTCCGGCAGTTGCAGCAGCGTGCGGAGGGAGCACGGGAAATCGAGGCCTCGTTTTTCCGCGTGGATGGTGAGATCAGACGTATCGACATTCAGGCGGGACGGCCACTCACCGAGACCAAGACCCTGTTCAGACTGTTGAAGGAACGGCTCTCCACGCTCGCGGAACCACTCGATGCCGGTTACGGCTTTGACATCATCCGCCTTGCTGCTGTCCGGGTCGAGCGAACCCGGACCGTACAAAAAAGCCTCGATACCAACGTTCAGGAAACCGAAGAAATTGGCGGCCTGATCGACCGTCTGTCCATTCGTCTTGGTACCAACAGGGTCCAGCGCCCGCACCCAGTCGATACACATATTCCCGAACGCGCCGTTTCACTCGAACCGGCTATACACACCGCAACGGAGCTGCCTTTAGAATGGACACCCGGCCATCATCCGGGCGAACCGCCGGAGCGTCCAGTCCGGCTGTTCCAGCCGCCGGAACAAATTGAAACAACAGCGGGAATTCCCGATGGCGCCCCGGCTCAATTCGTCTGGCGCCGGGTCCGGCACAATATTGTTCTGGCCGAAGGGCCGGAGCGTATCGCACCGGAATGGTGGCGGGAGCATGCCGGGGCCCTGACACGCGATTATTATCGCCTCGAAGACAACAAGGGACACCGTTTCTGGGTCTTTCGCGAAGGCCTGTATGAGCGCGGCCAGACCACACCGCGCTGGTATCTGCATGGGCTCTTTGCCTGATGTCCGGCTATACGGAATTTGCCGTTACCAGCAACTTCTCCTTTCTCGAAGGGGCATCACAACCGGAAGAACTGGTGCAGGCGGCTGCATTGCTGGGCCTTGAGGGAATTGGTATCGCCGACCGCAACACGCTTGCCGGAGTGGTACGGGCCTATAAGGCCCATAAGGAGCTGACAGAGGAACAAGGGATAAAGCTGAACCTCTTTATCGGCTGCCGGCTGATGTTCACCGATGGTACACCCGATCTGATTGTCTATCCGCGCGACCGCCCGGCCTATGGTCAGCTTTGCCGTCTTTTAAGCGAAGGAAAAAAGCGGGCGAAGATCAAGGGCGAGTGCCATCTGGTGCTTGAGGATTTTCTTTTCCGTGCGAAAGATTTTCAAACCGTGATTATGCCTCAGGAACAGCCAGACAAAAGTCTGCTGCCTCTGTTGAAAAAACTTGGCGTGGTTGCCCCGGGATGTGTCTGGCTTGGTCTTGCCATGCCCTATCAGGGTGCTGACCGGCGCTATGGCGAAAGGCTGGAGCGGATCGCTACTACAGCCGGTGTTCCGCTGCTGGCGGTCAACAATGTGCTCTATCACACCCCTTCCCGCCGCCCCTTGCAGGATGTGCTGACCTGCATCCGGGAACATGTCACCATTTATACGGCCGGACGCAAACTGGAAAAAAACGCCGAGAGGCATCTGAAACCAGCAGAGGAAATGCAGCATCTTTTCCGGCATTTTTCCTCGGCCCTTCAGGAAATCCGCCGCTTCACCGCACCGATTACCTTCTCATTGAGCGAATTGCAGTACCACTACCCGGATGAACCTGTGCCGCCGGGTAAAACCCCGCAGCAGCATCTGACTGACGAGACCTGGAAAGGCGCTGTGAAACGTTATCCCGGAGGTATTCCGGAAATGGTCCGGGACCTCTTGAACAAGGAATTGACACTTATCGGAACACTGGGATACGCGCCCTATTTCCTGACGGTTCATGACATTGTCACTTACGCGCGATCGCAGAACATCCTGTGTCAGGGGCGAGGTTCCTCAGCCAACTCAGCCGTCTGCTATTGCCTGCACATTACCGCTGTCGATCCCACCAACGGCAATGCGCTGTTCGAACGCTTTCTCTCGGCCGAGCGCAAGGAACCTCCCGATATCGATGTCGATTTCGAACACGAACGACGTGAGGAAGTCATGCAATGGGTCTATAAGCGCTATGGCCGCGACCGCGCAGCCATTGTCGCGACCGTTATCAGCTACCGCCCGCGCAGCGCCATTCGTGATGTCGGCAAGGCCTTAGGGCTGACCGAAGATGTAACGGCTGCGCTTGCCAATACGGTGTGGGGCAGCTGGGGAACCACGGTTGAGCAGCAGCAGGTGAGGCAAGCAGGCCTTGACCCTGACAACATCATGATCCGTCGTGCCGTCAAATTGGCGACGGAGCTGCTCGGTTTTCCGCGGCACCTTTCGCAGCATGTCGGCGGGTTTGTCCTGACGCGGGAGCGACTGGACGAAACCGTTCCCATAGGCCCTGCGGCCATGAAAGATCGTTCCTTCATCGAATGGGACAAGGACGATATCGACACGCTTCGAATCATGAAGGTCGATGTGCTGTCGCTCGGCATGCTGACCTGCATCCGCAAGGCCTTTGATCTTATCCACCTGCATAAGGGAGGCGATCGTTATGAGCTTGCGACTGTTCCGCAGGGCGATCTGAAGGTCTACGACATGCTGTGCGAGGCGGATTCTCTTGGGGTGTTTCAGGTGGAAAGCCGCGCCCAGATGAACATGCTGCCGCGCCTGCGCCCAAGGAAATTTTACGATCTGGTCATCGAGGTCGCCATCGTGCGTCCGGGGCCGATTCAGGGTGATATGGTTCATCCTTATTTGCGGCGGCGCAAAAAAATTGAGGCTGTTCATTATCCGTCGCCTTCTCCCGAGCATGGGGACAAGGACGAACTCAAGAACGTCCTTTATAAAACCCTTGGCGTTCCTCTGTTTCAGGAGCAGGCAATGCGCATTGCCATTGAAGCGGCAGGTTTTACCCCTGATGAGGCCAATAAACTGCGCAGCGCCATGGCAACGTTCCGCAATCGCGGCACCATTCACAAGATGCAGGAGCAGATGGTTGAGGGCATGGTGCGCCGCGGCTATGAGCGCACCTTTGCCGAAAACTGCTTCAATCAGATCAAGGGCTTCGGTGAGTATGGTTTCCCGGAAAGCCATGCGGCAAGTTTCGCCATTCTTGTCTACATTTCCTCCTGGATCAAATGCCACCATCCGGAGGTATTTGCTGCAGCTCTCCTGAATTCGCAGCCCATGGGTTTCTATGCCCCGGCCCAGATCATCCGCGATGCGCGCGAGCACGACGTCGAGGTATGCCCTGTTGATATCAATTTCAGCGAATGGGACAACACGCTGGAAAGAGGAAATAACAACAACCTCGTCATGCGCATGGGCTTTCGGCAGGTCGACGGCTTCTCGAAAGCATGGGCTGAAGAAATTTGCGCAAAGCGGATAAAGCCCTATAGGGACATTGAAGAAGTCCGCCGCGTGACGAGACTGGAGCGCCGCGCCTTCGTTCTGCTCGCCGATGCGGATGCGTTTCGCTCGCTGGCCATTGACCGGCGTGAAGCGCTCTGGGCCGTTCGCAGATTTCCTGACAACGCAACCTTGCCGCTCTTTCAGATCGCCGAAACCAACGAGCTTGCCATGGAAGCAGAGACAAGACTGCCGGGCATGCAAATGGCCGAGCACGTCATTGCGGACTATGAATCCTTCCGGCTATCGCTCAAGGGACACCCCATGCAGTTTCTGCGGGACATGCTTGCCGGCGAGGGCGCCGTGACCTGTCAACAGGCCACGGCGATGCCCAGCAACAGGCGCGTCAAGCTTGCCGGCGTGGTCACTGTCCGCCAAAGGCCGGGCAGTGCAAAAGGTGTTGTCTTCATGACAATCGAGGATGAAACCGGCATTGCCAATATCATCGTCTGGGCGAAAACAATGGCTGCCTACCGCAAGGAAGTAATGAGTTCCCGTCTCATCCTCATTGAGGGCACTGTCCAAACCAGCGATAACGTCACCCATATCGTTGCCAGAAAACTGATTGATCGGACGGCGGATCTGTATCGTCTTTCGGAACAGCTACCGTCCCTGACCGTATCGCGTGGCGACGAAGTGGTTCACCCGGTCCCCGATCAATCGAGAGCCCGTCATCCGCGCCAAGTCCGCATCCTGCCCAAATCGCGGGATTTCCACTAAGCTTGCTTGACGTTCTTGGCCAACGCAGCACGGTCAATGGCGGTGATCATACAAATCTCCAGATCTCCTAGCCCATCCAGTATCTCTTCCTTCGAAATACCGACTGCCTCGGCTTCGGCAGTGCATTTGGCGACAAGCTGTTTCGGCCGTGGATCATCATGCGCCATATCAGCCGGCCGCGTGGCATGAACATTGGCTTCTATCCAGTTATTGACGAAATCAATCGCACGTTGGCTCATACTTTCCTCCTATATACCTCCAGTCAAAACTGCTGGCAGTGGAGAAGGTTGCGAAAAAAGCAGAATATCACACTGCTTCTTCGGCCCAAACGGTGAACTTGGTCAGGACATTGGGCCCAAAAATATTGGTCAGCGGAACGTCAGCCGCATCCCGTCCGTGCGCTACCTTGATCCGTCCGATGCGGGGCTTGTTGTTGCGTGGATCGAACGCATGCCATTGCCCGCCAAGATAAACTTCCATCCAGGCGCAAAAATCCATGGCGGAATGGGGCAGCGGCGTACCGATATCGGTGATATAACCAGTGCAATAGCGGGTCGGGATATTGAGGCACCTGCAAAAAGCCACGGCCAGATGGGTAAAATCCCGGCAAACGCCACGGCCCTCCGCAAAGCCTGATGCTGCAGTTCGCGTCGGGTTGGAAAATTCATAGCCGAAAGTAATGTGATTATGTACGTAGTCGCAGACCGCCTGAACCCGCTGCCAGCCTTCGGGAGCATAGCCGAACAACCGCCATGCATCTTCACTCAAGACATCCGTCTCGCAATAACGGCTGCCCAAAAGATAAACCAGCGTCTCGGCAGGCAGGTCCTGCACATGATGTTGAATGGCGTCCAGCACGACTGGATCAGGCAGGCCATCGTCGTAGACAACCGCATTGGTCGAACACGTGAAGGGCCCGGGGGCAGCAAGAATTCGGTTGCACCAGTTACCGAACTGATCGTGATAGCCATCGACGCTGGAACCCAAGGTCGACTGGAATGTCTCGATCCCCTCAATGTCATCCACCCTTGAGTGGTGCACATTCAATATGGCAATCAGGGGTGTTTCCTGAACAAAATCAAAACTCAATTCACACCCGACATTCAGTCTCATGAAGATACCCCTCAACACATCAGAATATTATTTTTGAAAATTGCAGTTCAGCACGACAGACTATTGCGCAAAAAGCAACCGGCTCGATTGCGAGCCGGTCAGAATTTGAAGTCGCAGGTGCAATCAGGCGCGGTCAACGACCTTTTTTACAGCATCCTTGGCTTTACCCTTGATCTGCTGGGCGTCGCCTTTCAGTTCCTGCGCCTTCCCTTCGGCTTGCAGCTTCTTGGAGCCTGTCGCCTTGCCAGCCGCCTGTTTGATATTGCCAGCTGCTTTGTTTGCAAGCCCGGAAATCTTGTCGCCTGTGCTACCCATCGGTCTACTCCTTGATTGTTCATTCACACTCGTTAAACGGCGCACATGGCCTGCGGTTCCAGACCCGGTGAAAATATTCAACTTATTGAAAACAAAGGGAATGCGTCTGTTCACGCATAGAAAACCCGGCGCCCACGGGGGAACAGGCACCGGGTTCTGAACGTGCTGACCGGCATGCGATCAGCCTCCTTGAAACGTTGCAGGATTGTCTTGGTTCCCGACAAACGGAAGCTTTCGCGGGAATACGTGCGATCACCCGGAAACATGGGTTACAGCCTCGTCGATTGACGAGGCAAAATAGCAGTTTTTGGTTGACCCGACGATCTTCTCTCCCTCGATGCTTCCGGGGGTGTCGGACCAGAACCCAATGATGATTTTGATGCGCGCATTGCGTCGCCGGATGCGGCGGACAAGATAGCGGGCATGGGCTACGGATGATGTGTTGAGGTAACTGACATAAATCGCACTCGCATCCGCGAGATCGAGTTTCCCTATATTGACGGTCTCCAGTTCGTCATGGGTAATGTCGCGAACATCGAAATCGCGCCGCTCGAGAATATCGCCAACAATCACCGCAGCCGCGTCGTCAAGATTGCCTCGCCCTCCAGCCGAGATAATCGTCTTTGGTTCTTTAGCCTTGCCATTTTTTGTCTTGGCTGGTTCGGCGTCGGCTTCGTTTTCGGCAACCGCGTCATCTTCATCATCCTGATGATCTGACAGATTTTCCACGAGGCGTATCATGCTCTGTGCCACCCGGCCGCGGCGCGTTGCATCCAGCACTCCCCGCCCCCGGTCATGCTCGGCAAGCAAAAGCGCAGGCACAGCAACGGAAACGTAGTAATCGCCTATCGTCGATGATTGCAGGTAGTCCTCGGCTTTCTCCGTCGCCTCGTCGGGATCGCCGGACAGCAATCGCTGATAGAGCTGTTGCGGCGGCAGGAGCACGGGCTCATTGCCAAGCAACACATCAAGAAATTCGAACCGTGGTACGTGGCGTCCCAGCACAACGAGGCAAACCGTCAACGGCGTGGAGAGAAGAAGCCCGATAGGACCCCATATCCAGGTCCAGACAATAGCCGCGAGCAGGATAGCCACTGGCGAGAGCCCTGTTTTCGATCCATAGAGAACCGGTTCCATGATGTTGTTGCTGATGAGTTCGAGAACGATGAACAGGCTTGCCGTCCACAACAGGAGCATCCACCCCGGATCGACTGCCAGCGAAAGCACCAGCGGGAACGACGCTGCGATGAACGGGCCGATATAGGGAACGAAGCGAAGGGCAATGGCCAGAAGCCCCCACAGCATCGGATTGGGAATGCCGATCAGCCAAAGACCGATGCCGATAGGAACACCAAAGCAGATATTGATGACGAGCTGCATCAAAAGATATTGCCCGACCCGCTTGCCCGCATCATGCAAAGCCGTAGTGGTGCGGTGAATATCGCTGGCGCCAACAAGCTTGATGAAACGGTCGCGTAGATCCTCCCGCCGCAGCAACATGAAAATAACGAAGACGATGACGATGCCAATCGTTGCCAACGGTTGAATCAGCGGTCCGGCAACCGTTTGCAGCAACTGCAGCGGATCGGGTGCAGGATAGCGGATTTCGACCGGAACAGGTTTGTCCGGATTATCATTGCGCAGGGGCGACCGGTCTTGCTGCGGGTCTTGCTGCGCTACATTTTGAGGTGGATGTTGAGCTTTTTGATCGGCATCGTTCCCGGTTGGAAACCGCTCCACCTCATCGGAACGGCCAATTTCCTCGCTGAGACGTTTGAACATGCGGGCGCCGCGATCGAATATACCATTGCCCGACTGGGCATCCTTGATGGTTCGAATCTTGGCTTCAATATTGTATTGGTAGCTTGGCAAATTTTGCGCCAGAACCGTCAGCTGGCCGACCACAATTGTGGCAAACAGAAAGATGACGATGAAGGCGGTTAACACCACGCTGATAACCGACAGCACCTTCGGAATTCCGAAGCGATGCAGGTATGTGACCAATGGCGACAAGGCAAAGGTCAGCAGCAATGCCAGGGCGAGCGGGACAAAAATGTCCCGCGCAAAATAAAGCGCACCGACCACGGCGATGGCAACGATAATGGGTGGAAACTGCATCCGCCCGTCTGAATCAGGCGTGTTGGACGTATAAATGGATCTCTGTGTGACGCGCTCGACTGCACGAGGCGATGCCTTCCGCGCATTTTCAGAAGGCATGGCTGTCCCACTTGCCTAGATTCATCACCGTCCCTCCCCGTTAAAATACGCCACTGAAACGAAGCCGGCTGAATTTGGTTGCATCAGCTTTCCTGACTTCGCCTCGAAAAGGAGGAGATCCTTCCCTTGTTATCCCAAGGAGTACGATCGAGGCGCTTCGATAGCCCGGAACAAAAACCGATATCAGAAGTTTCCAGATGAACGGACCACCCAAAGGAGAGAAGCAGAAATGCCGGTGACGACTATCCTGATTATCATTCTGATACTGGCACTTATCGGTGTATTTCCCAGTTGGCCTCATTCACGGGCATGGGGGTATGGGCCGACAGGGCTCCTCGGGATTGTACTGATTATTCTGCTGATCTTGCTTCTCTTGGGCCGCATCTAGTTGAAATTTTTATATTCTGATCTGACCCACAGATCAGCTCTTACGACAGGAGTTACTCAATATGCTGCGTGGTGTTTTGCTTTGGCTCATCGGCCTGCCGCTACCGATCATCCTCATTCTTTGGTTCCTTGGCTATCTTTCATAGAAAGAATTCAAGGTCATTGCTTTGCGCCGGCCACTGCGCCGGCGTTTCTTTCCCCATCGCAATAGTGCACTGGAACCATATTCCCATGATGAAACATCTCTTGATTACCACCGCCTTGATGACCGTTTTAACCGCATCCGGCTTCGCCCAAACGAAAGAGACCGGCACAACACACGGTATTTTCGGCGAAAAGGTCAAGATAGGGGCAAATGGCGAGCGCTATCTTCAATCCGAACCCGGCCAAATACTTGCATCCGGATTGATTGGCCAGAAGGTTTATAATGGTGCGCAAGACGATGCACTTTCGATCGGATCAGTGAAAGACCTGGTGCTTGATGCCAATGGCATTGCCGTCGCCGCGATCGTCGGCGTTGGCGGATTTGTCGGTATCGGCGAGAAAGACGTGGCCGTTGGCTTGAGTGACCTCACCTGGGCAGATCGCGCCGACCAAACACGCTGGCTGGTCATTGCCACAAGCAAGGAAGAACTTGAGAAAGCACCCGCCTTTGACAAGGGAGCTTTGCTCGGCGAGGGCGTTTCCGCAGAACGTGCAAAGCCGGTTCTTGAACCGTTGAAGTCGCTGCCGGAAGCGACGGTGAGCGCCCACGATGGTCTCAAAGCCGTCCCGGCAACTGCCGTAAGCGCAGAAAAGCTGATTGGCACGACAGTCTACGGGTCGGAGGAAGAAACGCTTGGCACCGTGGGCGACGCCCTGATGACACCGGACGGTCAGGTGGAGGCATTCGTCGTGGACGTGGGGGGCTTTCTTGGTCTTGGTAAGAAGCCGATCGCCATCTCTATCGAGAATCTTGATCTGTTAAGTGACAAGGACGGCAAGATCGCCGTCTATACGCCCTTTACCAAGGAACAGCTTGCGGCACATCCTGCCTATAGTGAGGAAGCGTACAAAGCAGACAGCGAGAAAATCCTGCTGCGCGGCAGTGCTGAATAGGCCTCCTGCCTTGACAGCAAAAGGAGAGCGTTGTCCTGCAACGGTCTTCGCTGTTGTTTGGAACCAATAGTGATGCAGGGCGTTTCCACCCCTATAAACCCATATTTCTCAAGGAGTTCCTTTAATGGCGTCAGTTTCTTCGAAAGTTCGCAAAGCCGTGGATGATGCAACCGAATCCAATCCCGATCTTCAGGCACAGGTTGCCGCTTTGAAGGAAGATATCGCGAGCATTGCAGCCACACTCGCCAAGATCGGTAAGGACTCGGCGAGAGAAGCAACGAGCAATGCGTCATCGACGTTTGAAAACGCCAAGTCACGCGGCGAAGATGCTCTGGACGAGATCCGGTCTCAAGCCAAGGCGCTCGAGGATCAACTGACCGAGACCGTACGCGAGAATCCTCTGACGACCGTTGCCGTTGCTGCGGGCGTAGGGTTTCTTCTGGCTCTGATCGCCCGTCGCTGACATGCTGAAACTGCTGGCCCCACTTCTGTCCAGTGCTGTTTCTGGAGAGTTCGGTTCTGCCGTGAAACGGGCAAAACGCCGTGCCGTTTTTCTCAGCCTCATCGGCATCCTGTCGGTTATTGGCGGGATTTTCTTGCTTGTTGCCGGATATATCGCACTCGCTGAGCATTTCGGCGAGCTGCATGCAGCCCTGATACTGGCTGGGGGGGCTTTTGTTCTTGCGCTGCTGGCCTACATCATCATGAAAATTTCCGAGGCAATTGTCCGTAAGCGCCAGCGCGAGCGGTCAAAAGTCGACACGTCAACGCTTCTGACTATCGCTGCCCTGGCGGCTGCACCGACAGTACTGAAATCGCGCGGGCTGCTCATGCTTGCCGTCCCGGTCGTTGCCTTTGCCGGCCTCTCGCTTCTCACGAAGAAGAAAAAGCCATCATCCAACGATGGCGCTTGATCCGTCCTTTATCGGCATGGAAATCAAAACCTCCATGCCGGTCTCGGGATAGCTCAATCTGACGCTGCTCGACAGAACCTTGTCCAGACTGCGTTCGATCAGACGCTCTCCCAGACCACGGGCGGCGGGTGCCGTAACGCGCGGACCATCCGATTCGACCCAATGGATCACGACACGCGATTCATCCAGACCAGGCTCCGTTTGCCAGGAGACACGCACCTGCCCGGCCGCAGACGACAACGCTCCATGCTTGGCTGCATTGGTAGCAAGTTCATGCAACGCAATACCAAGACCCAGCGCATGATCAGGCGGCAGTATCATATCTTCGCCTTCAAGGACGACCTGCGCAGGATCATAGATCGCATAGGGTTCGACCTGCTTTGTGATGAGATCGACGAGACTGATTCCACTCCATTCCCGGTCAGACAAAAGTGTATGAGCTTCGGAGATAGCCCTCAGGCGTCCGGAAAACGCCTCCATGAACTCAGCCGGATCGGATGTGCGATTCAGTGTCTGCCGTGCCAGGGATTGCAGCATGGCCAAGGTGTTCTTGACCCGATGATTCAATTCGCGCAGCAACAGTCGCGTTTTCTCGGCAGCATTCCGCGTGTTGGTGATGTCAATATTCACACCGACGGCAACCACCGGCCTCCCCGCTGCATCCCGCTCGAAAATGCGCCCGCGCCCCAATAGCCACTGGCCGGAGGCTGCGGCACGAAATTCACCGACATAATCCTGATTATGGGCAAGTGCCCGAGTGAACGCCGATTTCATGGACGGAAAATCATCCGGATGCATTGCGCGGAACACATCCTCGCCATTGATCGGTTTGTCGTCGCTCAGCCCAAGCATGGAATAGGCCATCTTGTTACCACTGAACTTGCCGGTCTTCAGGTCCCAAACCCAACTGCCAACGTTGCCGACCTCCAGCGCCATGTCATTGCGCTGCTCGTCCCTGTGCAATGTCGCGATCGAATCTGCCCGGCTTCGGGCATCGCGCTTTAGCGTGAGAAAGGAGCCGGCGAGCCTCGCCACCTGCCTGAGCTGGGATTGAAGCGGAAGAGCAAAGGCATCAACAGGCTTTGCCGATGCAATGATCAATGCAGCAACGGGCTCATCTTCGACGCAGACAGGAACAGCCGCAACAAACCGCACATCCTGTGCGGCGGAAACGGCGTCAATTTCGGAAAACCGCTCGTCAGCACGTGCATCGAAAACAACGAGGCAATCGTCTCCTGACAGAGCAACAGCACTGGCACCAAACGCCCACAGATTGGAAGGCGGTTCAGAGGAAATCCCGGCCTGTGCCAGAATCTGCGCTTGATTCTCACCCACCAGAATAATCTGGGCAAAATCGGCAACTGACAATGAAGCAGCCAGAGATATAAGATCGGCAAGTTCGCTATCTGACTGAAATTCCAGTTGACTTATAGCGGAAAGAACGTCCAACCGAGCAGGCGCTGACAGGAATTCTGACGTGTTTTCGGAAATATGGTTTGACTTCATATTCACATGACGCCCCTTGTCGAGCCGTCCTTACTCTCAACGTTAAAACAGCTTCGAACATCAACGCGACCAATTGGCCTTTGTTCCCAAATCGGAACATTTAATCGCCAGCGCCGTTTCTGTTTTGCCAATGATGCAAAGGAGATACTTATGCTCGAAGTCAAAGACATTCTATCCGACAATAGTCTGAACAAACCTGCGAAGATTGAAAAACTGCAGGATCTCCTGAGTGAAGCAAGGGGACTGCAACGAGCAGCAACCGAAGGCGGAATGGACACCGACGATGGTTTCACCCGAAATTTACGCGATATCGAGCTCGCGCTTGAAAAATTGAATGCTGATATGCCGGAAACGGGGGCAGCAACGTTGTAATGCCTTTTCATTCGTTCTCTGCCTTAACCTCTTCCGGAGTTTCTGCACTCTGGAGGGAAGGGAATGTAACGGTTACCAATGTGCCGCCGCTTTCATTTGCGGTATAGTTTACCTCTCCACCAAACTGCTGGCAGAGCTGTGCGACGATTACTGATCCGAGCCCCGATGCACGCTTTTCGCGCTTCTCCTGCATGCCAATTCCGTCATCTGCGATGGCCAGTGCGACAACACCATTGCCATTGCGCTCAAGGCGAATTGCAATCGATCCGGAGCGATTATCCGGAAAGGCATGCTTGATCGCGTTCATCGTCAACTCGCCAATGATGATACCCAGCGTCGTGGCGTCGCGCGAACTCAAGTCAATTTGCTCGAAATGTGCATTGATCCGGATATCCCGATCATGAACATGGGATTCTTTAAGGTCGGCGATAACCTCCGGCAAATATTCGTCGGCTCGAACAGTTTCATGATCCTTGCCGAGCCGGAGACGCCGATGCGCTGAGGAAATCGTCTGGATGCGGTCCCGCGCCGCACCAAGCGCCACGCGGATTTCTTCCGATGAAACATCACGCATCTGGATGCCAAGAAGCGATGAAACGGTCGCCAGCGAATTACCAATGCGGTGATCGGAATCCTGTAGCAGCGTTTCGACACGCGCCCTTTCCCGCTTGGCTATCAGCATAGCTTTTTCCAGCTCGGCCGTGCGCAACTGCACCATTTCTTCCAACTGCGATTTTTCGGACAGAAGAGTCGATTGCCCTTCCGTCAATCTGCGGACATAACGTTTAGTCCGGCTGGCAAGGATATAGGCCAATAAGAGTGCACCGCCGAGAGAGAGAATCGAGGCAACCGTGAGCCAGAATCGGAGATCATCCATTGCAATATTGCGCGCGATAAGCCGCCGGTCCTCCTCGGCCAGAAAACCGCTGATGGTTTTCTTGATCTCATCCATTTGCCCTATGCCGAAGTCCGGACCGAGGGACGCCAAGGCATCACTGTTTTTTCCTGCCAGCGAGAGCGATATCGCGGATTCAACCCTTTGTTGCTTTTGTTTCGCCAAATCTCGAATTTGACTGACAATCACCTGTTGGCGGGAATTGCCTCTTGTCATCTCGTTCAAGGTATTCAGAGATTCATCGAGTCGGGACGCCGCGCCGCGATACTGATCAAGAAAGGCAGGGTTTTGGGTCAGGAGATAGCCGCGCTGACTGGTGTGCGTCTCATTCAGAAGGGCAAGCGCACCATCCGCCCGCTCACGCACCTGATAAGTGGCAATAACATCATCCATCTGATTGTTAAAACCGCGGGTCAGAATGACCGTCGATGCTGCCGCAGTAATGATCAGCGCCAGTGAAATTATGATTGCCAGTCCGCGCGCCGGCCTCTCAGAAAAACCCGCCAAGACTCTGCGCCACTGCACCAACTCTATTGCTCCTGCCAGATCGAGTCTGGTCTACAAGACTGTCAAATCTAAGACCTAAATAAAAGGTCTTGGCACCTTCGGCAAACCCTGCCATCCGGAAATATCCAGAAGCATTGGCTCGTCAAGAACTTCACACCCCCTGTCAACCCAGCGCAGTGCACCACGAGCGGCCAGCTTCTTCAATGTCTTGTTGGTATGCACGATGGATAGCCCAAGCGTATCCGCCACATGCTGCTGCCTGAGGGGAATGAAGAGTTTGTTGTCTTTCACCATACCCACGGATTTGGCGCGCTGGAACATGAAGGCAAAGAGATACGCCGCGCGCTCCAGCGCAGACCGGCGGCCCACGCTCAGCAGGATTTCATCCAGCATCTGTTCCTCGCGCGACGCCAGCCATGTGATGTCATAGGCGAGACTGGGGAAATTGCGGAAGAGATTAGGCAACTTGTCCCGCTGAAAGACGCAAAGAATAACCGGCGACATTGCCTCGATGGAATGTTGCATCTCCTTCATCAGCGATCCTTGCAATCCGATGAGATCGCCGGGCAGCACGTAGTTGAGGATTTGTCTGCGACCGTCTTCGAGCGTTTTATATCGAAATGCCCACCCCGACAGCACCGAGAACAGGTGCGCGCTGTTGGCGCCCTCGACCAAAAATGTCGTTCCGGCATCGGCCACGAGTTCGCCGGTCTTGAATCCAGACAGGAAAGTCAGCTCTTCTTTGTCATGTGGCTGAAAATGCGGAAAGTCCTGCAAGGGACATTTTTCGCAAGGAAATTGCCGCACTGCTGAGGCCGTTGTTGTTTTCATGTGTTTCTCGATCGAGAGTTGTTGAACAGGCTAGCATGGCGCCATTGAAATGCCCGATAATTCTTCGCTTTCGACATGTCATAGTTAAATGACACATACCGGCACCGGGCGCATAAGCACTGCTTTTAGGAGCAGTTGAGATGGAATTGACCGGCAAGCGGGTTCTTGTTCTGGAAGATGAATTTCTGATTGGAATGGAGCTGGAGCGCATCGCCAACGATTGCGGCGCCAAATCCGTTCATGTGGTTTCAACGGTTGCAGAACTTCTTTTCTGGATAGACAGTCAACAGCCATGTGACATTGCCATTCTCGAAGTCCAGGCGCGTGGTGCTTCGTCCTTTGAAGCGGCGCGGCTTTTGCTGCAACGGGGGATTCCCCTCGTCTTTGCCACTGCCTACGACCAGCAAAGGGGCGGCATACCGGGCTTTGCCAATGTTCCCGTTGTTCTGAAACCCTATGGCAAGTCCCATATCCTGCAAGCAGTCACCGCTGCGGCATTCAAAGTTTCCCACAGTACTGCGGTGGCAAAAGATGATGACACGTCAGGCGAATTTGTTTGAGGTAACCTGTGTGGAGATCGAATCAGGCCCGTAATCCACCTCCCCTTGCACATCGAGGAGTTCCTGCAACCGCGTTCTCGCGCGGCTGACCCGGCTCTTGATTGTTCCAACAGCGCATTCACAGATTTCAGCCGCTTCCTCATAGGAAAAACCCGACGCGCCAACAAGAACAATTGCCTCCCGCTGATCATCGGGCAGCTTTTCCAGTGCCTTGCGGAAGTCCTGCAGATCGAGTGCGCCGTACTGTGAAGGATGTACGGACAACTGTTCGGTGAAAATGCCGTCGGAATCCTGAACCTCGCGCCCACGCTTGCGCATCTGGCTATAGAATTCATTGCGCAGGATGGTGAATAGCCACGCCTTGATATTCGTGCCCGGTTCGAACGAATCCTGCTTCGCCCATGCCTTCATGATCGTATCCTGAACAAGATCATCGGCGCGATCAGGATTGCCAATTAGCGATACCGCGAACGCACGGAGCTTCGGTAAGGACGCAATCAGGTTTCTCTTGAAATCAGCAGACTCATGTACCATTCGACCGCCTGTTATTTTGACGACTGAGCATGGTTGCGTTCAGCCTCGTCGAGCTTTTCCAGAAGATCCAGAAACCGCACGGGGATTTCTTCCTCCTGGACTGAGGCATAAAGCGCACGAAGCTTCAAACCGATTTCTGATTCCGCGTTTCTGACGTCGCGGCGGCGGACGCGTCCCTTTTCAGGGCCGTCGGAGAGACTTTTATTTGCGTTCATTCTACTATCTTTGCTGGTCGTTCGTCGCAAAAGCTTTTGGCAGGCACATTAGTATCGATAATACTTCAGTGAAGGAAAAGTTCCGTTGCAGGGAACTTTTTTTTCGCGAATGTGTTTTGGTTCGTATTCGTCTTCAATGCCCCAAGGGGAACAGGGAATCCATTATAATGTCATTGTCCACTCGGATCGCTCCACATCTGCCCTATCTTCGTCGTTTTGCCCGCGCCATTACAGGCTCGCAGTCTTCGGGTGATGCCTACGTGGCAGCGACCCTCGAAATTCTCATCAACGACGTCTCCCTTTTTCCCGAAACATCGTCGGATCGCGTCAGCCTCTACAAGCTGCTGATCAAGCACTTCAATTCCGTCAATGTGCGGCCGCTTGAGCTGCAGTCGGAATTTGGTTGGGAAAAGCACGCCGCAGCCAATTTGACAGCCATCGCGCCCCGCGCGCGTCAGGCCTTCCTGCTCATCAGCCTTGAAGGTTTCAGCCAGGCCGAGACGCTCGATATTCTCGAAATCGACGAGCAGGAACTTTACGGTCTGCTCGATGAGGCTTCCGTCGGCATCTCCAAGCAGATCGCAACCGATATCATGATCATCGAGGACGAACCGCTGATCGCCATGGATATCGAGCATATGGTTGAAAGTCTGGGCCACCGGGTCGTCGGCATTGCCCGCACGCGGGACGAAGCCATCAAACTTTATTCCCAGACACAGCCGAGCATGATATTGGCGGATATTCAGCTTGCAGACGGGAGTTCCGGCATTGATGCCGTGAACAATATTCTCAGTCAGGATGCCGTTCCGGTCATCTTCATCACGGCCTTTCCAGAACGTCTGCTGACCGGCGAGCGGCCGGAGCCGACTTTCCTTGTTACCAAGCCCTTTAATCCGGACATGGTGAAAGCGCTGATTACGCAGGCATTGTTCTTTAAGGAAAGCAGCAAGGCAAAGGCATGAGAAACGCTTAAGGTGTAAACCACCCTGTCGTATCGGAACCAAACCTCTTGGAAAGCGTTCTGAAAGCAACAAGATAGGGAGATGATAATGCTATATTATGCCGTGGTTTTTCTCATTATTGCCCTTGTGGCAGGCGCTTTGGGCTTTGGCGGAATTGCAGGTGCTTCTGTGGGCATTGCAAAGATCATATTCTTTGTATTCTTGGCGCTGCTGGTAATTTCGTTGGTTGCCGGACTGCTGCGAAAGGCCTGATAAAAACCTTTGAATGCCACAAAAACCGCCGGTTCCGCACCGGCGGTTTTTGCTTTTTGTGTGACTGGCGTTGCCCTTCGCTATTTGAGCATTGCGAGAGGTACCACTTGGTTGTAGTGGGTTGATGAAAATGTAAACTTGACGGTCAGGCTGCATCCGGTTTTCGATGATATGCAGCGTTGAAACTGGACGGCCCGATGATTGACTGGACATACCTCGCCCGTAGGGTACCCGTTGCCATATTATGCTATACGGCAGGCGTGATCGCCTTGAGGCTGGCACTTTCGCCATTCCTCGATATTGACGAGGCCCAGTTCGTCGGCTCAGTTGACTTCGCCTGGATATATGGCAATTCCCACCCGCCGCTTTACAACTGGCTTGTCCGGCTTGGTCTCACCCTGACTGGCTGGAACTGGGTGGCCGCAACCGTTCTTGTACGTCTGTGCCTGCTCGGCCTTTACCACTGGCTGTCCTTCGACACCGCCCGCCGCCTCGGCGGGGACCGCGCCGGGGTGCTGGCGTTGGCTGCCTCGGCTTTGCTGCCTCAAATTGTATGGATGTCGATTCAGACAACCGCACACACGCTTCTTGTGATTGTCGCATCCATCGGCGTCATTCACGCCTTGACTCTGATCCGATCAGGCCGAGGCTACAGCGCTTACGTGTGGCTCGGTGTATGGGCCGCGATTGGCGGGCTCGCAAAATACAATTTCTTCATATTCCTGTTCAGTTTCCTCATTGCCTGTGCGTTGAATCTGAATATCCGTCGACAGGTTTTCCGCAAACCTGCGTGGATTTCTCTTGCCATTTTTGTGGTGGCCATGTGCCCCATTGTCGTTGCGTCTCTTAATGCACCTTTGGCGGCCACAGCCGGGCGAATGGCCAAGCTCAACCATCCGATACCCATGCTCCAACCGCTTGATCTGCCCTGGTTTGGAGTAGATGGCGTTCTCAGTCTTGTCATTTCGGCATTCCTCTGGTCCGGCCCTGCTCTGCTGATCTTCCTGATCGGCAGGCGGAAGGATGATCCCAAGCCCGCTCCGGACGGTGACGCCGATGTCAGAAAAGTACTGTTCCGAACCATTGTCATCGGTCTGACAGCCTTTGGCCTGATCGTGTTTTTTGCCGATTATCATTCGGTGGCCGAGCGCTATATGGCACCCATTCTGGCACCGACTGCCATTTTGCTGGCGTTGTATTTCCCGCAAAAGTACGGCGCGCGAAATCTCCTCGTTATATCCGCAGGCTTTTATCTGCTGGCTCCGACCGCCTTTGCCATCGTCATGCTTTTTGGCGCAGAACGGCTGTCAACGCCATTTGATGCTGTGGCGGGCGCCATTCGCGCGCAGAATTCGACGCCGGCACGCATTGCGGGCGACAGGCAGGATGATGGGGCCAATGTTGCAGTTCAGTTGAATTGGCCGCCCGCGAGTGGCAGCGCCGACGATATTGTTCTTGTCTGGCGCGGTGACGATGCACCAAACGAAGATACGCTTGAGCGGCTACCGGCCGATGCAGTCGCCGCCGGCCCTGTCACAAAGGTCGTGAGCCCGCTTAGAAACTTCAGCGGACGAACACGGACCTTCAGCTTTCAGCGCTATTCATCTCACTCACCGCTTCCGGATCAGAATACCGGCGGCTGAGCCAAAAGACACCCACGGTGTCGAGGAATGCGACCGCAGCGCGATCGAAGAATCCATACTTCGAGACTCCGGCTAAACGCGGGCGATCTTCCACGTCAATCTCGACCACAGGCAATCCAGCCCGGACCGAGAGCGCTGGAAGAAAGCGATGCATATTGTCGAAGTAGGGCAACCCTTTTGCAACGCTCGCAGGCAAGACCTTGAAACCGCACCCCGCGTCCCTGCAGTTATCCTTAAGAAGTCGCTTGCGTATGAAATTGGCAGATTTCGATGTCAGCAGCTTCACCACGCCGTCATTGCGGCGCTTCCTGACGCCGGCAAAAAGCACAGGCGGAGATTTTTCGATACGCTGCCAAAGTTGCGCCAGATCTGACGGATTATTCTGCCCGTCCCCATCAAGCGTTGCGATCCATTTGCCCTTGGCGGCCTGAAACCCGCTCACAAGCGCCCTGGATTTTCCGGTCCGTTTTTTGTGCTGGAGAACGCGAACATGATGGCCGGCATTCAAGGCTTCTTCTGCCGAGCCATCAGCGGATCCATCGTCCACGATGAGTATCTCATAGACTGCGATGCCCGAAAGGGCCTGATTGATTTCAGTGACAAGTGCACCGATGTTTCCCGATTCATTGTAGACAGGAATTACGACTGTCAGGTCGGCCATTTCAAAAATCCAGAAATCGTGATGGGCCTGCCGCATTCCGATCAGATTCGGGTTGTGCCCGGCCTGGTATGAATATCATTGCATCAGCGCAATGCGTCAGAAATTTAAATCTATTACCGCTCCCATAGCATTCAAAACGGGAAAGCAAAACAAATGTTCACAGCGAGGAACACACCAATACCTGGAATGGAGGCTGAACCGACTATGTTTCACGTAAGAGTGAAGCTCACGCCGCAATTCCGCCATCCCATTTGATACTAAAGTGATAGCATCACGCTAATATCCGGCGTGGATGGTTTATGGTTAATAGTTCATTAATCGAAGTCTTCCTATTGTCGGCTCTAATCATAATTTATTTCGGTCCGCATATGCGTTTTCAGGTTTCACAGGCAAAGATCGGTTCGGGGAAGGGTATAGGCGCGCATGCAGGCCTCCTTCTTCTGTTGTTTGCCTGCGTTTTACCTGCGAAGGCTCAGGAACAGGTCGACGCAAAACGCGCCGAAACCGTCAAACAGCTGGATGAAATCGCCGGCCAGATCAGCTTGTCTTCGGAACGGGTCGCCTCGCTCGACAAGGAAATCGCTGATCTGAAGAAAGATCAGACGACTATAACAGCTGCGCTTATCCAGTCGGCCAAGACCGAAAAGAAACTGGCTGAAGATATCGCCGGGATCGGCGATAAGCTGACGGATCTGCGGGAACGGGAAGATGGCGTAAAACTCTCCCTGAGAGAGCGCCGGGGTGCCCTCGCCGAGGTTCTGGCCGCCTTGCAGCGTATGGGGCTCAATCCACCGCCCGCTATTCTTGTCCGCCCCGATGACGCACTTGCTTCAGTCCGAAGTGCTGTTCTGCTTGGAGCTGTTGTTCCTGAAATGCGCGAACAGACCGAAATATTGATTGCGGATCTCAAGGAATTGACCCGGATCAAGACATCGATCTCGGACGAGCAGACGCGATTGACCGCTGCTCTGTCGGGACAGGCGGAAGAAAAGAAGCGGCTGGATCTGCTGCTCGCCGAAAAACAGAAGCTGCAGTCGACTTCGGAAGAGACACGCAAGGCCGAACAGCAACGATCCGAAGATCTGGCAAAAAAAGCCACCTCGCTGCGCGATCTTATCGCCTCGATGGAACAGGATATGGAGGAGGCGCGTAAAGCAGCCAGCGCCGCCAATCAGCAGGAAGAACAAAAACTCGCGGCCAGCCAGGAACGCGCCGATAATTTTGCCTCCAATCAGGAACGCCTTTCGGCCAAGGTGAATTTTGCTTCGCTCAAAGGGCATCTGTCCATGCCGGGCGCCGGCAAACTTATCAGGCATTACGGCGACGACGACGGTTTGGGTGGCATTTTGCAGGGCGACACGCTCGAAACTCCTGCCGGAGCGACGATTACCTCGCCCACGGATGCAGTGGTCCTTTATGCCGGCGCATTCCGGTCCTATGGTCAACTCTTGATCCTTGACGCCGGCAATGGCTATCATGTCGTTTTGGCGGGTATGAAGAGAATCAATGTTTCGCAGAATCAGTTCGTTTTGGCGGGAGAGCCGGTCGGTGTGATGAACGAGCAACTTGTAGCCAGTACCGGCACCGTTCAGATGGGAAATGGAGCGCCAATGCTTTACATTGAGTTCCGAAAAGATACAAAACCTGTTAATCCCGCTCCTTGGTGGGCGGATAGGCTCGCTGGAAGGACCACAAATGATACGTAGGTTAACGCTTCTCATGGCCGGAGCCCTGTTGGGCGCGACGGCAATGGTCGTTGTGCAGGGTTCGCTGCCCACAACCGCTGCAGAAGCTGCGGGCAACGATACATACAAACAACTGTCGATTTTCGGTGACATCTTCGAGCGCGTCCGGGCTCAGTATGTCACGCCGCCGGATGACAAGAAGCTGATCGAAAGCGCCATCAATGGCATGCTGACGTCGCTTGACCCCCATTCATCCTATATGAACGCCGAGCAGGCGCAGGATATGCGCGTCCAGACAAAGGGCGAGTTCGGTGGCCTTGGTATTGAAGTCACGATGGAAAACGAACTTGTAAAGGTCATTTCTCCCATTGAAGACACACCAGCATCCAAGGCTGGCGTTCTTGCCGGCGATTATATCTCGCAGATTGATGGCACCGATGTTCGCGGGCTGACATTGACCGATGCCGTCGACAAGATGCGCGGCGACGTCAACACCCCGATCGAACTGACACTTATCCGTCAGGGTGCCGACAAGCCGATCAAGCTGACGATCGTCCGTGACGTCGTCAAAGTGAAGGCCGTGAAATACCGCGTTGAAAACGAAGTTGGTTATGTCAGGGTTATTTCCTTCACGGAACAGACCTTTGAAGACCTGCAGAAAGCAATCAAGGATATCCAGAGCAAGGTACCGGAAGACAAGCTGAAGGGCTTTGTGCTCGATCTGCGCCTCAACCCGGGCGGTCTTCTGGATCAGGCAGTTGCCGTATCCGATGCTTTCCTGGACAAGGGCGAAGTCGTATCCACCCGTGGCCGCGATCCTCAGGACATCACGCGGTTTGATGCCCGTCCGGGCGATCTGATCAACGGCAAGCCGCTGATTGTCCTGATCAATGGCGGTTCGGCCAGCGCCTCTGAAATCGTCGCGGGTGCATTGCAGGATCATCGCCGGGCAACGGTGCTTGGCACACGTTCTTTCGGCAAGGGTTCTGTTCAGACAATCATCCCGCTGGGTGAAAATGGCGCGCTGCGTTTGACAACGGCGCTTTATTATACACCTGCCGGCAAGTCCATTCAGGGCAAGGGCATCGTTCCTGATATTGCAGTCGATCAGCCGTTGCCTGATGATCTCAAGGGCCGCGCTGAGCCCATGAGTGAATCCAGCCTGAAGGGACATATCAAGGGCGTTCAGGAAGATGCTGAGGGCTCGGGCTCCATTGCCTATGTACCACCGGATCCAAAGGACGATCTGCAGCTGATCGAAGCCTTGAAGCTTCTGCGCGGCGAACAGGCCAATGCAGCCTTCCCGGCAGACCCGACAAAGGGTGTCCCGAACTGATATCAACAATGGGGATCAGGCGCCTTGTCTGATCCCCTCTTTCTTTGACACTTCCTTCCGTTCCCTCTCCCTCATCGGCCGAAGCGCGTGAATTCCGACATCAACAGGCCGCTGGGACAAAACAGCAAACGGCCTCAAGAAAGACCAGGTCGCAAGGCTGGCACTCGCTGGCTGCTGTCTACTGTTGCCATTATGGGGATAGGTGCAGCTGCGCTGGTGATTTCACTGACAAGCAATCATGGTTTTCGCAATCCTTCTCCGGAGCCGAAAAAACCGAAGCTTATTGAGGCAACACCGCAGCTCCCACCAAAGAACGATCCAGCAGCGAGCAAGCGACCAGCAGCAACGGTGACGCAGGAGAATGTGACAACCAGTCCCGGCGGCCCTAAAATAATCATCGTGGGCGATCCGGGCAGGCAGTCGCAGAACCCTCTGACTGCGCATATCCCGGATCGCGATCTGCTTGAGATGACTGCTCAGGGGCCATTGCCGATCACCGCATCGGACGGTCGACGGTCACTCGATGTCTACGCGCGGTCGTGGTCCGGCGCACGCGGTGCACGGGTTGCAATTGTGATCGGTGGGCTCGGCATGTCCCAGACGGGCACACAGCGGGCCATAGGCACACTCCCTGCGGAGATCACGCTGGCCTTTGCCCCCGAAGGAAACAGCCTTACCCGTTGGATGCAAACGGCACGCCAGAATGGTCATGAACTGCTGATGCAGCTCCCCCTCGAACCATTTGATTACCCGCGCGTCAATCCCGGCCGCAACACGCTGACAGTCGATGCGCCAGCCACGGAGACACTCGACAATCTCCACAAGGCCATGGGGCGCATTACCAACTATACCGGGGTCATGAATTACATGGGTGCCCGTTTTACCGCCGACACCAAAGCGATGACTCCGGTGATGCAGGACGTAACAAAGCGCGGCCTGCTTTATCTTGATGATGGCAGTTCGGCCCGCAGCCAGGCTGACATGATCGCCGCACAGCAGGGGACGCCCTTTGCCGCCGCTGACATCCTGATTGACGGCGCACAGGATCGGGGCAGTATTCTCAAGAAGCTCGATGAACTCGAGCGCATCGCTCGCGCCAAGGGCACGGCCATTGCTACCGGCTCGGCCTTTGACGTGACCGTTGACGCCGTTACTGCCTGGGCAAACGAAGCCAAGACCCGGGGCATTGAGATTGTACCGGTTTCCGCCCTTGTCCGGGACCCTGAAAAGGGCTAGGCACCCATCATCACGACCTTCTGCAGCGGAGTATTCTCATGAGCAAGAAACATGGGCCAGTTGATCCGGATACACTCCCCTATCGGCCTTGCGTCGGCATCATGGTTCTCAACGCTGAAGGGCTTGTCTGGGCGGGTCATCGCATTGTCATACCCAATGACGAGATGGAAGGCGCAACCCAGCTTTGGCAGATGCCGCAGGGTGGTATCGACAAGGGCGAAGACGCGGAGATTGCAGCGCGCCGGGAGCTCTATGAAGAAACCGGCATGAAAACCGTTTCCCTGCTCGCAGAAGCGCCGGACTGGATCAACTATGACCTGCCGCCGGAACTCGTCGGGCTGGCACTGAAAGGCAAGTACCGCGGCCAGACACAGAAATGGTTTGCCTACCGTTTTGACGGCGACGAAAGCGAGATCGCCATCAACCCGCCGCCCGGTGGCCACACGGCTGAATTCGACGCATGGGCGTGGAAGCCAATGGTTCAACTCCCGGATCTGATCGTGCCGTTTAAACGCGAGGTCTACGAGCAGGTCGTCGCTGCTTTCAGGCATCTGGCGGATTGATCCGCACTATTTCCCGCCTGCATTTCTGTTGTGCGTGGTTCGACAAGCTCACGATGAGGGGGATGGATGATTGCGCAAAGCTAACCCCGTAACTTCGGTATATCTCGTTGAAAAACCACAACCTTACCGCTCCTATATCTTCGAGCTCCTCCCTTTGTGTCATCCTCGGGCTTGACCCGAGGACCCACGGCAAAGAGTATAGCCCTATCTAGAAATGCAAAGGGATCCAGCGAACTGGCTGCACAAATTCTTCTTCGTTGCGGATTGACTAAACTGGGATGCATTAAGCCAGTTGGAACGGCGGAGTTCCTCGCTCGTGGGTCCTCGGGCTAAGCCCGAGGATGACGAAGAGGGAGGACCTTGTGATAAGATCCTGCAACCCAGTTCAAACAAAAAAAGCGGACCAAAAGGCCCGCTCTAATCATTACCGAGGCTTGGAAATCAATCAAGCAGCCTTGATGGCTTCCTGCAGCGTTGTCAACTGGCCGAGAAGATCTTCTGCCTTGGCCTTTTGTTCGCGCGTCGTCGCATCTTCGAAGTCTTCCTTCGCGTCCTTTATGCGGTTCTGCAGCTCATCAGCCTTTATATCGGTGACGTGTACCGCCGATTCCGCGAGGAGAATGCATCCGTCCGGTGTCACGTCGACGAAACCGCCGAATACGACATAGCTGTCCGGCTTGCCGTCCGCCGTCTTCACAGTCACGACACCTGGCTTGATCGTCGCCATCAGCGGCGCATGATGTGCCATCACAGTCATGTAACCTTCCGTGCCCGGAACCACAACTTCGGTGACCTGTTCCGAGAGCAGCAGACGTTCTGGCGATACGAGTTCAAAATGGAAGGCTTCTGCCATGATATTCACTCAATTCCTGCGGTCATTGACCTGATAGAAGGGATGGCCTTGACAAGAAAGGGCGGGCCGAAGCCCGCCATTATGTTCCAGATCAGGCAGCTTCAGCTGCCAGACGCTGTGCCTTTTCGATCGCCTCGTCAATCGAGCCGACCATGTAGAATGCTGCTTCCGGCAGGTGATCGTAGTCACCGTTGCAAAGACCTTTGAAGCCCTTGATGGTGTCAGCCAGATCAACCAGCTTGCCCGGCGAACCGGTGAAGATTTCAGCAACGAAGAACGGCTGCGACAGGAAGCGTTCGATCTTGCGGGCGCGGGCGACCGTGATCTTGTCTTCCTCGGACAACTCATCCATGCCGAGAATGGCGATGATGTCCTGCAGGGACTTGTAGCGCTGCAGGATCGACTGAACCTGACGGGCAATCTGGTAGTGTTCTTCACCAACGATCAGCGGATCGAGCATGCGTGATGTCGAGTCGAGCGGATCCACAGCCGGATAAATACCCTTTTCAGAGATCGCACGGTTAAGGTTCGTCGTCGCATCCAGATGCGCAAAGGATGTCGCAGGAGCCGGATCGGTCAAATCGTCGGCGGGCACGTAAATGGCCTGCACGGATGTGATCGAACCCTTGTGGGTCGTGGTGATGCGTTCCTGCATCTGGCCCATGTCGGTTGCCAGCGTTGGCTGATAACCCACGGCGGACGGGATGCGGCCCAACAGAGCCGACAATTCCGAACCAGCCTGCGTGAAGCGGAAAATATTGTCCACGAAGAACAGAACGTCCTGACCCTCATCGCGGAAATGCTCGGCAACTGTCAGACCGGAAAGCGCAACACGGGCACGGGCCCCTGGCGGCTCATTCATCTGACCGTAAACGAGTGCAGCCTTGGAGCCTTCACCGCCGCCAGCCTTGTTCACGCCGGACTCGATCATTTCGTGGTAAAGGTCGTTGCCTTCGCGGGTACGTTCACCCACGCCGGCGAATACCGAGTAACCACCATGCGCCTTGGCCACGTTGTTGATCAGTTCCATGATCAGAACGGTCTTGCCAACGCCAGCACCACCGAAGAGGCCAATCTTACCGCCGCGTGCATAGGGTGCAAGCAGATCGATAACCTTGATGCCGGTCACCAGAATCTGGGCTTCGGTCGACTGCTCGACATATTCCGGAGCTGGCTGATGGATAGCGCGTGTCAGCTTTGTCTTGATCGGGCCGGCTTCATCAACCGGTTCACCGATAACGTTCATGATACGGCCGAGCGTTGCTTCGCCGACTGGAACCATGATAGCCGAACCGGTGTCATACACGGGCTGACCGCGAACCAGACCTTCGGTCGAATCCATGGCGATCGTGCGAACAGTGTTCTCACCCAGATGCTGGGCAACTTCCAGAACAAGACGATTGCCGAGGTTGTCGGTTTCGAGCGCGTTCAGAATCTTTGGCAGATCGCCTTCTTCGAAATGAACGTCCACAACGGCGCCGATGACCTGGCTGATGCGACCGGCAGTGCCGGTTGCCTTCACGGTCGTCTTTGGCGTTGCCGATGCCTTGGCGCTCTTGGCTACCGGAGCAGCCTTTACTTCAGCCTTCGGAGCGGCGGCCTTTGCAGCGGCTGCTGGCTTGGCTGCGGCTGCCTTTGTGGCTGCCTTGGGTGCAGCTGCTTTGGCGGCTGCGGGTGTTTTCGGGGTCGCTGCTTTTGCCATCGATCCTTACCTTCGCGATTAGAGCGCTTCCGCGCCCGAAATGATTTCGATCAGTTCTTTGGTGATCTGAGCCTGACGCTGGCGGTTGTACGACATTGTCAGCTTGTTGATCATGTCACCGGCATTGCGGGTTGCGTTGTCCATGGCGGACATACGCGCACCCTGCTCCGATGCCGCGTTTTCGAGGAGAGCGCGGAAAACCTGGACGGAAATATTGCGTGGGATCAGATCGCCAAGAATGGATGCCGGATCCGGCTCATATTCATAAACCGCATCGCCTGCCGTTTCCGGTTCGGCATCGCCGATGGCGCTTGCGGGAATCAACTGCTGGGCAGTTGGTATCTGGGAAATCACCGACTTGAATTCCGAATAGAACAGCGTCGCAACGTCAAACGCACCTTCATTATAAAGGTCGATGATCTTGTGACCGATCGCATCAGCATTGACAAAGCCGAGCTGCTTCACATCGCGCAGATCAACGTGATCGATGATATGCTTGCCGAGATCACGGCGCAGGATATCCGCGCCCTTCTTGCCGACAGTGATGATCTTGACCGTCTTGCCGTCCGCAAGCAGACGGCGTGCATGTTCACGGGCCAGACGGGCGATCTGCGAATTGAAACCACCGCAGAGACCACGCTCCGATGTGCAGACGATGAGCAGATGCACATCGTCCTTGCCGGTTCCGCTCATCAGTACAGGAGCATCATCACCATCCACATTGGCAGCGATGTTGGCCAGCACAGCAGCCATACGCTGTGAATAGGGACGCGCGGCTTCCGCAGCTTCCTGCGCACGACGCAGCTTCGCCGCGGCGACCATCTGCATCGCCTTGGTGATTTTCTGCGTCGCCTTGACCGAGGCGATCCGGTTTCTCAGATCCTTTAACGAAGGCATCCGTTCATCCCGTCAGTGGTTACGCGAAAGACTTGGCGAAGGCGTCAACTGCAGCCTTCAGCTTGCCTTTGATGTCGTCGCTCAGCTGCTTTTCCTTGGCGATTGCGTCGAGAACATCCTTGTTCTCGGTGCGCAGCCATGTGAGCAGGCCCTGCTCGAACTTGCTGACCTGATTGACGGCCAGCTTGTCGAGATAGCCGTTCACACCCGCGAAAATCACGGCAACCTGCTCTTCAGTCTTCAGCGGCGAGAACTGCGGCTGCTTGAGAAGTTCAGTGAGGCGTGCGCCACGGTTGAGAAGACGCTGGGTCGATGCATCGAGATCGGAACCGAACTGCGCAAAGGCAGCCATTTCACGATACTGCGACAGCTCACCCTTGATCGAACCGGCAACCTGCTTCATCGCCTTGATCTGCGCGGCAGAACCGACGCGGGACACCGACAGACCGACGTTAACGGCAGGACGGATACCCTGATAGAACAGGTTGGTTTCAAGGAAGATCTGACCGTCGGTGATCGAAATCACGTTGGTTGGGATATAAGCCGAAACGTCGTTCGCCTGCGTTTCGATAACCGGCAAAGCAGTCAGCGAACCGGCACCATTTTCGTCATTCAGCTTTGCCGAACGCTCGAGAAGGCGGGAATGCAGATAGAAAACGTCGCCGGGATAAGCTTCACGGCCCGGAGGACGGCGCAGCAGCAACGACATCTGGCGGTAAGCCACAGCCTGCTTCGACAGATCGTCATAACCGATCAGCGCGTGCATACCATTGTCACGGAAGTATTCGCCCATGGCGCAGCCGGCGAACGGTGCAAGATACTGCATCGGAGCAGGATCAGAGGCCGTAGCAGCCACAACGATCGAGTATTCGAGCGCGCCGCGTTCTTCAAGGATCTTGACGAACTGGGCAACAGTGGAACGCTTCTGACCGATAGCAACGTAAACGCAATAAAGACGCTCGCTCTCATTGCCGGCATCATGCGCAGGCTTCTGGTTGAGGAACGTGTCGAGAATGATCGCCGTCTTGCCGGTCTGACGATCGCCGATGACCAGTTCGCGCTGGCCGCGGCCAACGGGGATCAGGGCATCGATGGCCTTGAGGCCGGTCGACATTGGCTCATGCACCGACTTGCGGGGGATGATGCCGGGAGCCTTGACGTCAACGCGCGAACGCTGCTTCGCCTTGATCGGGCCCTTGCCGTCAATCGGATTGCCGAGAGCGTCAACGACGCGGCCAAGCAATTCCTTGCCGACAGGAACGTCAACGATAGCGCCTGTGCGCTTGACGATGTCGCCTTCCTTGATGTCACGGTCCGAACCGAAAATAACAACACCAACGTTGTCGCTTTCAAGATTCAGGGCCATGCCACGGGTACCGTCCGGGAATTCGACCATTTCACCGGCCTGAACATTGTCCAGACCATATACACGAGCAATACCGTCACCGACGGACAGAACCTGACCGACTTCGGAGACTTCTGCCTCCTTGCCGAAATTCTTGATTTGCTCTTTCAGGATTGCGGAAATTTCCGCGGCGCGGATGTCCATCAGCCGACCTCTTTCAGTGCAAGCTTAAGCGAAGAAAGTTTTGTGCGAAGTGAAGTGTCGATCTGGCGGGACCCCAACTTGACGATGAGACCTCCAAGGATCGACGGATCAACAGTGACATTGATTGTCACGTCCTTGCCGGCGACGCTTTTCAGCGTGGCCTTCAATTCAGTTTGCTGCGCTGCCGTCAGGGCATGCGCAGAAGTAACATCGGCCGAAACCTCGCCGCGATTCTCGGCAGCGATATTGCGGAACGCCTGGATCATGGAAGGAACCGCGAACAGGCGGCGGTTCGTTGCCACGACACGAAGAAAGTTGGCCACAAGACCGCCGATCTTGGCTTTGGCCAGGATCGCGGAGATAGCCTTGACCTGATCTTCCGCGGAGAAAACGGGGCTCTCGATGAGGCGCCTCAAGTCAGCACTGCCATTGACGAGCGCTTCAAACTGGCCCAGATTCTTTTCTACATCAGCGACTGATTTTGCTTCCAGCGCGAGGTCGAACAGTGAACCCGCATAACGCTGGGCAACACCGGATATGAGCGACGAAGTTTCTGCCACGAACGACAAGCTCTCTGCGTTGAAGCCAAAAATCGGGAAACCAAAAGGAATTTTCGGTCAAATCTTTGGCATTATTGATTTTTTATCGCCCCGGAAACAACTCTGAAACTGTCCCCCGACGAGATTTGAATGCCGTCTAGCATAGAGAAGCAGGAGTCGCAACACGCGAATCCGCTAAAACTGGCGTCAGAATTGCCGCAGCGGCAAATTTTGAATTAGACACTCAACTTTTGGACGACCCGCCTAGGCAATAAAGCCGAAGGCGAACAGGAGTGGCCCCACTGCCAACGCCAGCTCGATCAGCACGGAAATCCAGTTGTAAAGTGTATTGCCCCGGTCCGACATCATCGAGATCAGGCGGCCAAAAACCGTGAACCCCCAGGAGGCCCCGAGCGCGATCCACAGAAACGGTTGCGCAAAGAGCAGGGCGCAAAGCCCAAGTCCCAGATAGAACCCTGCCATTGTGGCCCGCGCCTCGGACAGCGCTTCCGGATGCGCCGGAACAGGTTGCAGACGTAGTATCCTGAATGCAATGCGGGGTGCAAAAAACAGGATCAGGCCAAAAAAAACCGTGACGCCAGCAGAACTCCAGGCGATCCACTCGCCTTGACTGGCTGGCCAATACAATTCGATCATTCTTGCGTCCCCGCTGCGTTAACCATTTCCGCTGTTTGCTTATAGAAAACTTTGCGGGTCGATATCAATCTGAACGCGCACTGATCCACGCTCTTTTGGTCCGGCACTCAGAATTGCGCGAATGAAATTCTGGATGTCTGCCTTGCGTGTTCCGTGGATCAGCAGACGAAAACGATGCTGCCCCCGGATAAGGGCAAGCGGCGCTTCTGCCGGACCGAGCACATTGATCTCTGGCGATTGCGGGGCAGCACGGCGCAATGCCCGCGCGTGGTTTTCCGCTTCCGCCCGCGTTCCGGCTGAGATGATAAGGGCACCCAACCTTCCATAGGGCGGCAAACCGGATCTTTCCCGCTCCTCGATTTCCCGTGCATAGAAGGCATCCGCATCACCGGAGACAATCGCACGCATGACAGGATGATCCGGCTGATAGGTCTGCAGAAGGCCCAGACTCTTCTTGCCGGTGCGTCCTGCCCGGCCGGTCACCTGGCTCAGCAACTGGAACGTCCGTTCTGCTGCCCGCGGGTCGCCATTGGCCAGACCAAGATCGGCGTCGACCACGCCCACCAGCGTCATATTGGGGAAGTTGTGTCCCTTTGCGACAAGCTGCGTGCCGATAACAATATCGGCTTCACCGCGTGCAATTGCATCCAGCTCCAACCGCAGCCGCTTCACCCCCATCAGATCGGAAGACAGGACAATGATCCGCGCCTCGGGAAAGGTTTTCTCCGCTTCCTCGGCAATACGCTCGACACCCGGTCCGCAGGCGACGAGATGATCCAGCGTCCCGCAGGAAGGACAGGCCTCCGGCCGCGGTTCCTTGTGTCCGCATTGATGGCAGACAAGCTGGCCGCGAAACCGATGCTCGACCAGCCAGCTTGAGCAGCACGGACACTGAAAGCGATGCCCGCACACCCGGCACAGCGTCAAAGGCGCATAGCCACGGCGATTGAGAAACAGCAGTGACTGTTCCTTGCGCTGCAAGGTCTGGTTCATCGCCTCGACCAGCGCCGGGGACAGGAAGCCACCGGGACGCGGCGGCGAGCGGCGCATATCGATGGCTTTCAGATCCGGCATCGCCGCTTCCGCATAACGGCCTGTCAGGCGGATCCGGTTATAGCGGCCCTGCAGGGCGTTGACCTGGCTCTCGACGGACGGCGTGGCGGAAGCCAGAATGACTGGGAAGCTGCCGATATGCCCACGAACCACTGCCATGTCGCGTGCATTGTAGAAAACGCGGTCCTCCTGTTTGTAGGCAGGGTCATGTTCTTCATCCACAATGATGAGGCCCAGATCCCGAAAGGGCAGGAACAGTGCCGAGCGCGCGCCTGCGACAACCCGCACCTGTCCTTCCATCACCTGCCGCCAGACACGCTCGCGCGTTTTCGGTGCGAGATCAGAATGCCATTCCGCGGGTTTCGAGCCGAAACGATCGTGGAAGCGTTCCAGAAACTGCTGGGTCAGGGCGATTTCAGGTAGAAGGATCAGCACCTGCTTTCCCTGCCCGATCGCCTTTGCCACCGCTTCAAAATAGACTTCCGTCTTGCCGGAACCCGTCACGCCATCCAGCAGGGAAACGGAGAAACCGCGTGACGAAACTGCATCCACCAGCTGTTTTGCCGCATCGGCCTGATCACCGGAGAGCTGGGCCGGTGCATAGTCCGGATCAGGCGGCGCAACGACGGGACGTGCGGGGATCATGACTTCCTCGAACACGCCTTGCGCCGAAAGCCCGTCGATCACCGTTGCCGAAACCCCCGCGGCGTGGGCCAAGCCCGTGCGGGTCCATGCAAGGCCGTCACCAGCCAGTTCAAGCACCCGCGAGCGCGCACCAGTCATCCGTTCCGGTTGCTGGCCGGAAAAACGCAGACCCGGCACCGGTGGCTCTGGATCGAAAGCAGCAGGCACGCGCAGGACCATCCGAGCCACCATGCCCGGTGGCGAGATCGTATAATCCGCCGCCCAGCGCATGAAGCGCATCATGTCATTGTCCACAGGAGGACAATCGAACAGCTCCGAGATCGGCCGCAGCTTTTTCGCATCAATCGAATCAGTCGAACCCTCTGTCACAATCCCCGCAACCTCGCGCGGACCCAAGGGGACACGAACAATTGAGCCGGCTTTTACCTCCATTCCTTCCGGCACAGCATAGCTGTAGGGCTTCGCTGCCGGCATAGGCACGAGCACTGGGACAATTTTTTGCGCGGAAGGCGAATCTTGCTTCATAACCTCGTGACCTTGGCGCGGCTTTCAGTTAAAGAAAAGCCACTTTTCCGGGACACCATCCCTTTAGCCCCATTTAAGGAGGACTGCTCCAATGAAATTTTTTGTCGATACTGCTGATGTGAAGGATATCCGTGAGCTGAACGATCTCGGATTGCTAGACGGCGTAACAACCAATCCGTCGTTGATCCTCAAATCCGGTCGCAGTATCCTGGAAGTCACCAAGGAAATCTGCAGCATCGTCGATGGTCCGGTTTCTGCAGAGGTTGCAGCTGTCGAATATGAGCAGATGATGAAGGAAGCGGCGGTTCTTTCCAAGATCGCCAAGAACATCTGCATCAAGGTTCCGCTGACGCTCGATGGCCTGAAGGCCTGCAAGGCGCTCAGCTCCGATGGCCACATGGTCAACGTAACGCTGTGCTTCTCCGCCACCCAGGCGCTGCTTGCTGCCAAGGCCGGCGCCACATTCATCTCGCCATTCATTGGCCGCATCGATGACATGGGCATCAACGGCATGGATCTGATTGCGGAAATCCGCACGATCTATGACAATTACGATTACAAGACAGAAATCCTTGCCGCATCGATTCGCACGGTCAACCATGTCAAGGAAGCTGCGCTGATCGGCGCCGACGTTGCCACCATCCCGCCGGCAACACTCAAAGCACTGGTCAAGCATCCGCTGACCGACAAGGGCCTCGAGACCTTCCTCGCAGATTGGGCTAAGACTGGTCAGAAAATCGCCTGATACAGGCATATCCCTTTTAAGACAAAACGCCCGCCGGTTCAAAACCGGCGGGCGTTTTGTTTATGGGTGTCGCTGGCGAAATCAACCCGCCTCGTACCGGCCAAAGAACTACAACAGATCAGCGTGGTGGCGCTGTGCGACATCCGGATGCGAGCGCAGGCGCCCCTTGAGATAGTTGCGCCCGACTTCCCGGAACAACGGATTGTCCGGGTCGGAGTCGGCACCACCCGCTTCCCGCGCAAGATCGTCCGGCAGCGTCAACAAAGGCACATTGGCATTGAGATCCGCGCCGAAGAAGAACGCGACCGATAGCCTGTCCTTACCCGATGGCGGCGTGACGACCCGGTGCACGGTCGCCTTGAGATAACCATTCGAGGCCAGCTCGAGAATTTCACCGATATTGATGACGAAAGTACCGGAAACCGGTGTGGCATCAATCCACCCGCCATCCTTTTCCACCTGCAAACCGCCCTGCACGTCCTGCAGGAGCAGGGTCAGAAAACCGCTATCCTTGTGTGCGCCCACACCTTGATCGCTGCCTGTTGCGTCACGGCCGGGATAGCGGATGATTTTCAGGTGCTGGTTGGGCGCCTTTTCATAGATCGGCTTGAAAACATCCTTGTCCTGCCCAAGTGCTGTTGCAAAGGCCTGCAGCAGCTCGATGGCAACACGGGTCAGCTCGTTCTGCCATTCCAGCACTGTGGATTTCAGATCAGGCAGGGTGTCCGGCCACTGATTCGGCCCCTGCAGCCGCGACCATGCGGGCGTTGCTGTGTCCTGTTTGACGACCGCTCTTTCTGCTCCCACATCAAACTGCTCGCGCCAATCCGCCTGTCCTTTGGTCCGCTCCCAGCCCGCACGGGTGTAACCGCGAAAATGCGGGGAATTGACCATTTCGACGGCGAGCTTGTCCACGTCCGGCATGGCAAAGAACCGTTTGGAAACAGCGACAACATCTTTTTGCAATTGCTCTGAAACGCCATGGCCACTCAGATAGAAGAAACCATAGGTCCGCGCTGCATGGCGCAAGTCCTCGAAGAAAGCTTCCCGTTGCGCAGGATCACGATAACGCCTGAAATCAAGTGTTGGCAGTGTGTCGGTTTTGGGCAGGGCGCTCATGGTCCGGGTCTCCGCATGCAAACAGATTGTCTATCTCGGTGCATTCAACTTCAAGGTGTTTTTTGCTTGTAAAGCTGGTCCAGAATCTGGCGCTCGAAGAAGGCAAGTTCCGGCGACGCATGCCGCCGCGGCCGCTCCACCGGAATGGGCAGATCAAGGGCAATCCGGCCGCTGTCGATCACAACAACACGATCCGCGAGGGCAACCGCTTCCGCCACGTCATGGGTCACCAGCACTGCTGTAAATTTCTTGCTGAGCCAGATACGTTCAAGCAATTGCTGCATTTCAATGCGGGTCAGGGCATCAAGCGCACCGAGCGGCTCGTCCAGAGCCAGAATGCTGGGGTGGCCAACCAGCGCACGCGCCAGAGCCACCCGCTGACGTTGACCACCCGACAACACCGAGGGCCACTCTTCGCTGCGATCTGCCAATCCGACTTCTGCAAGGATATCCAGGCTCTTCTTCCGGACCTCCACTCCTTTGGCGATACCGGTCAACCCGACATCCACGTTGGCTCCAACCCGTGCCCATGGCAGGAGACGCGGTTCCTGAAACATGATGCGCGTGCGTTTCTGATCCTTTGTTTCATCAGCATGAACAAGTTCGCCTGATGTTGGTTTGTCGAGCCCGGCCAGCAACCGCAGCAATGTGCTCTTTCCACATCCGCTCTTGCCGATCACGGCAACGAACTGGCCGTCATGCACATCAAGGTCGACACCCTGCAGCACGGTCTTGTCACCGAAGCGTTTGGTAACGTTACGGAACGAGAAGGCAATCTTGCGCTCCTGTGCCGTTACGGTCGCACGCGCTGTGGTTTCGGTAAAGGATTGGCGGGCAGTAATGGTTGCTGCAGTCATCGTCGTTCCTCACGCGTTTTGAAAGGCGGGATGCCATTGCAGGCAAAGCCGCTCGAGATAGCGCGCCAAAGTATCAGCGAGTTTTCCGAGAAGCGCATAAATCAGGATTGACAGGACAACCACATCGATCAGCAGGAACTCTCGAGCCTGCATGGCCATATAGCCAAGGCCGGAGGATGCGGAGATCGTCTCGGCCACAATCAGCGTCAGCCACATGATCCCGAGCGCATAACGCAGCCCGACGAAGATGGAGGGCAAGGCGCCCGGCAGGATAACCCGGACAAACAGTTGTGAACGGGACATGCCGTAGATACGGCCCATTTCAACCAATTGCGGATCGACACCCTGAATACCGAGAAGCGTATTGATGTAGATCGGAAAGAAAACGCCGAGCGCAACCAGAAACAGTTTTGCTTCCTCGTCGATACCGAACCACAGGATCACCAGCGGGATCAGCGCAAGATGCGGGATATTGCGGATCATCTGGATGGTGGTGTCGGTGAGGCCGCGGCTGAGCGCTGAAAGCCCGTTGGCAAGGCCGAGACCAAAGCCGATGGCACCGCCGACGGCGAAGCCGCTCAAGGCCCGCAGCGTCGATATGCGTATATTTTCAAGCAGTTCGCCTGACAGAAGCAGTTTCCAGAAAGCTGCGCCCACGGCAGAAGGTGCAGGCAGGACATTGGCCGAGATGACACCGGCGCGGGATGCGATTTCCCACCCGACAAGCAGAAGGGCGGGAAGCAGCCAACCTATGGCGCTACGGCCGATGGATTGAAGCGCCCTGCTCATGAAGTAGCCTGCAACCGCTTGGCTCCGTGTGAACCAACGGCAAATTCGTTCGCAATCTCTTGTCGAAGTGTGTTCTTCCGCCCACCCAATCCCAATTTCGGGAACAATAGCTCGGCGACGCGATAGGCTTCTTCAAGATGCGGATAACCGGAGCCGATAATTGTATCGATACCCACGTCCTGATATTCGCGGATCCGCGCCGCAATGCTTTCGGGATTACCAACCAGCGCTGTGCCCGCACCGCCGCGCACCAGCCCGACACCTGCCCACAGATTGGGCCCGACAAGCAGCTTGTCACGACGTCCGCCATGCAGTTCCGCCATGCGGCGCTGACCAACCGAATCCATTTCCTTGAGGAAGCGCTGCTGCGCAATCTCGATCTGCGCATCGGTCACGCGGCTGATCAGCCTGTCAGCCGCTGCCCAAGCCTCGTCCTCGGTTTCGCGAACAATGAAATGCAGCCTTATGCCGAACCGCAGCTTGCGCCCCTTGAGTGCTGCCCTCTTGCGCGCGCGCTCGATCTTTTCGGCAACCTGCGCCACTGGTTCACCCCAGGTCAGATACATATCCACCTGCTCGGCTGCCAGATCCTGACCCGCATCGGATGATCCGCCAAAGTAAAGCGGCGGCGGGGTCTGAACCGGCAACAAATCGAGCCGCCCGCCCTGAACGCGGTAATGCTTGCCCTCGAAATCAACGGTCTCGCCGGTCACCAGTCCCCGCCAGATTTTCAGGAACTCGGCCGCCTGTTCGTAACGTTGATCATGCGGCAGGAAGACGCCATCGCCTGCGAGTTCCGTCGGGTTGCCGCCGACAACCACGTTGAGCAGCAGTCGGCCGTTGCTGAGCCGATCAAGCGCCGCAGTCTGCCGCGCGGCAAAAGCTGGCGAGACAATGCCGGGGCGCAGTGCAACCAGAAACTTCAATCGCTCCGTATGGGCGGCAAGACCTGTGGCCGTAATCCAGGAGTCTTCACAGCTTTGCCCCGTCGGCAGCAGCACGCCCGGGAAACCCAACCGGTCCACGGCCTGGGCAATCTCCTTGAAATAGGCGAACTCGGGCGGCCGTTGCTGTGTCTCCGACCCAAGATAGGTTCCATCCCCATGGGTTGGAATGAACCAGAAAAAGTCGAGCGGGGCTTGCGAGGCGTTTGCTGGCTGCGTCATGACGGGTATCCAGTTCTTTCCAAGGTGCGGGATGGGTTCCACATCCCCAGTTGTTTGCTCAGTTACCGGGTGCCGTCCAAACGGCATCGGAAATCTTGATGGCTTTCGGGATCAGTTTCAGCTTGAAGAAACGATCCGCCGTTTCCTGTTGATGCGCGATGATCTCGGGAGTGATTGGAAAGATCCCGAATACGGAACGGTTTGCTGCAATGGTCTGCGCTTCGAGCGGAACACCTGTAACTTCATGCAGCGCCGCTGCAACCTTGTCCTTGTTTGCATCGGCCCATGTGGCGGCTTCCTTCAAGGCGGCAACCGTTGTGGTCACGACATCGGGATGCGCAGCGGCGAAGTCGCGGTTTGCCAGAAAGTACGTGTTGACGTCGAGCACATCACTGGAGCGCGCCAGAATGCGGGGCTGATAACGGGTTTCGGCAATGGCAAAGAACGGATCCCAGACCGCCCACGCATCAATCTTGTCGCTGGCAAAGGCTGCCGCTGCATCGGCGGGACTGAGGTAGATGGGCGTGATCTCGTCATAACCGACCTTCGCCTTTTCAAGGGCAGCCACGAGCAGGTTGTGCGCACTTGTTCCCTTGCCAACACCAACCTTCTTGCCTTTCAGATCGGCCAGAGACTGGATTGAAGAACCCGGCTTGACGAAAATCGCCTCACCTTTGCCATTGGATGGCAGCGCAGCGACATAGACAATGGCCGAACCCGCGGACTGTCCGAAGATCGGCGGGGCATCGCCAACCCATCCCACATTGATGCTGCCGACATTCAGCGCCTCAACCAATGGCGGACCAGCAGAAAATTCGACCCATTTGACCTTGATGCCTTTCGGCTCGAGCGCCTTTTCAACGACCTTCTGCTGCTGGGCAATGACCGGCAAGCTCGTTTTCTGAAAGCCGATCTTGAATTCCTGTAACGGTTCGACGGCAAAAGAGGCCGTTGCAGCCAGTGCCGCAACAGCCAATACAGCTGCACCAAATAATCTGCGTGTCAGTATGGACATGGGTCTCTCGCAATTCTGCCGGTTGGGAACACGTCATCAAAAGCGATCGACGGTCTCCTGTCTGATCAGGAACTGCTGCAATGCTATTCAACCCGACTATTTCTATAGAGAAAATATATTTCATATAATGCAGGCTATGCGGATTGGTTTTCCGATAACCGCGCCCGCTCAAGCAAAGGCGGGCGATTTCACGCCGTGCCTCTCATTTGCGAGCAATTTATTCCTTCCCGGCCCAAGGCACGAGTAGCCGCTCGAGCCGCCGGATTCCGATCTCCAGAATGAACGCCACACCGGCAATAACGAAAATGCCCATGATAACCACATCCGTGACCAGAAACTGCGCCGCGGACTGAATCATAAATCCAAGGCCGCGTGTGGCAGCCACCAGTTCGGCGGCAACCAGCGTCGACCATCCTGCACCTAGCGCAATACGCAACCCGGTCAGGATGTTGGGAAGTGCACTTGGCAAAATCACATGACGGATAACCTGCAACCGTGTGGCCCCGAGCGCCCTCGCAGCATTGATCCGGTCGAGGGATGCACCTTTGACACCCGCGGCCGTTGAAATGGCAATGGGCGCCAGCATGGCAATCGCGATCACCAGGATCTTGGACGGCTCGCCTATGCCAAACCAGATAATGACCAGCGGCAGATAGGCCAGCGGCGGAATCGGTCTGATGAACTCGATGATCGGATCGAATATGCCGCGCCCGACGGCACTGACACCAATGGCGATGCCTGCGGGAACAGCCACAAGCAATGCAAACAACAGCGCGGCAAACACCCGCAACAGGCTTGCAAGGAGATGCTGCCACAATGTGGCGTCGACAAAACCATTGGTCGCGACTGAATAGAACTTCCACAGCACCGCCGCCGGTGAGGGCAGAAAAACCGGAGAAACCAGTTTGAAATGCGCCGAGACGATCCAGAGCAGCAGCAAGCCAGTAACGGTCACTGCGCTGGCAATGCGCGCAGTTCGTTTCGCTGAGGGCTTTGCCTTCGGCTCCGTCGGTACGCTCCCGACAGCAGCATCTGCAATATCACCGCTGGCTTCTATGGAGAGTGTCATGCAGTCTCTCCTTCGAAGATGGAATCCTCGAGCTCGGCACGGGCCCGATTGAACGCCGGGTCAGCCTTGATCGACCGTACGGGTTCGCCGCCCACATAGCGGCGGCCAAAACCGGCCTCCATCTGCCTGACAATCCTACCTGGACCCGGAGCGAGCACCACGATACGCGTTGCGAGCAGCAGCGCCTCGTCAATGCCGTGGGTCACCATAAGAACGCCAACGGAGTTGGCGGCCCAGATATCGAGAAGCAGTGTCTGCATACGCTCACGCGTCAAGGCATCAAGTGCACCCAGCGGCTCGTCCATCAACAGAAAATCCGGCTCCGCCGCCAGTGCCCGGGCGAGCCCAACCCTTTGGCGCATACCGCCGGACAATTCCCAGATCGCCTTACCGCCGATGCCATCGAGCTTGACCCGTTCAAGCAGGCGCGTTGCGGCAGCGTCCCTTTCCTGTTGAGGCACTCCGCGCAGTTTCAGGGCAAAGCCGACATTGTCCTTTACGCTCAACCAGGGAAATAGCGCGTCATTCTGAAATACAACGGCGCGATCAGCACCCGGTGACGTGATGTTTCTCCCATCCACCGTCACCGCTCCTCCGGTAGGCGTGACCAATCCGGCAGCCGTGTTGAGCAATGTCGTCTTGCCGCAACCGGACCGGCCCACCAGCACGACGAAATCACCCGATTTGACAGAAATGCTGGCCTGCACGACGGCTGGCTGCGTCTGACCTTCGTAGTGAACGGAAACATGATCGAGAACGAGATGTGCCATGGGGTCTACCGGTTGAACGGCGGCGTCCGTGGCCTTTCCGGCGGTCGGGGGAGTGGGTACCCCGAAGACCGGAAAGGACACACGAACGCCCCCGCACTATCAAGATTTGAACTCAGTTCGATGCGATTGCCGCCTCCACGAACTTTGCCGTTGCATATTTCGAGTAGTCGGGAAGGACAGCGTCGATCTTCCCCTGCTCTTTGAGAAACTCGGACGTGGCTGCAATTGCTTTAACCGTGTCACCCCCCAGAAACTTGGCAGACGCCTGTTCCGTCAGCGTCGGGAAAACATAGCCCTTCAACAGAAGCGGCACATCATCCACCTTTGCACCGGTCAGGCGGCTGATCTTCTCGGCCTGCGGCGATGTCGCGGACCATGCATCCGGTTTCGCCAGATAATCAGCATAGGCCGCACCGGTTACCTTGACGAAATCGCGAACGGCATCCGGGTGTTTTTCGGCGAATTCCGTGCGGACGATCCAGGCGTCAAATGTGGGCGCGCCCCACTGCGCCACCTTCGATGAATCGACGATGATTTTCCCACTGGTCCTGATCTGGCCAAGTGCCGGATCCCACACGTAGGCCGCGTCGATATCGCCACGCTCCCACGCTGCAGCGATCTCGGGCGGACGCAGGTTGAGGATATTGACGGATTGTGAATCGACACCTTCATGCTTCAATGCGGCAAGCAGGCTGTAGTGTGTCGTTGACACAAAGGGGACAGCCACTTTCTTGCCGGCCAAATCCGCAATCGTGCTGACATTGGAACCGTTGCGGGCGACCAGTGCTTCCGATTCGCCGATGAGGCCGACGACAAGAATGGTCTGGATCGGTAGCTCACGGCTGGCGGCAGCCGCCAGCGGGCTGGACCCGACATAGCCGATATCAACTGAGCCGGAAGCGACTGCGGCGATGACATCCGCTCCGGAATCAAACTTCCGCCAATCGATTTTGGCGGCCGCTGCCTTTTCATAAGCAGCGTCCGCCTGCGGGACCTTCGATGGCTCGACCACCGTCTGATAGCCGATAGTAATCTTCAGATCTTCCGCCTGTGCGGTGGAAAACGCCCCGAGACTGAAGAGAACAGTCGTCGCAGCAAGGAAATGGCGGCGGGTAAACATCGGTGATCCTGACCTGTTGAAACATTTCTGTTCCAACTCTGGTCGCCTCTACTCGAATTGTAGAGTTACGATCTGCCAAGATTCTGCCGCTAGGAGAAAATTATTTCTTCCGGCGATGCTTCTCCAGAGAAATGACGGTAAACAAACCGTCAGTCGTCGTCATCCGCATAGCTACCGGACAGGCGCATGCCTTTGATGGTTGTGGCGCCATGGTCACGCACCACTGTCAGGGCGCGCGTGCCGGTTCTCGCCTCAATTTCGTCGGCAAGGATACGCGAATGGGTGACGATCCAAACCTGTGTCCGTTCGGCGGCGTTCGTAATCATTTCAGCCAGCGCGGGAAGCATGGACGGATGCAGGCTGGTTTCCGGCTCATTCAGCGCGATAAGCCGGGGCAAACGATAGGAAAGCAATGCTCCCGCCAGCGCCAGAAACCGGATCTGACCGTCTGACAGTTCTTCCGGCCGGAAGATGCGTTGCGGGAATTCCGGCAGTTGCAAACCGAATGTTGCGGTTTCGCCCGGAACCGGTACATCCAGCACTGCGCCGCCGAGGGCAGATGCAACGCAATGATCAAGATCGGCGGTATCCTCGCGGATGTGAACCAGCGTCGCGAAAACAGCAGCCAGATTCTTGCCGTCCTCATCCAGCATCGGCGCGGTAATTGCCAAGGCGGGCTGGCGGATCGGCGAATCGCGATCCGTCCGGAAGCCATGATAAAATCGCCATCCGAGAATCGTGGCCCGCAGATCCCCAATTTCGGGATATCGCCCAGCATTCCTAAGGGTCGAGAGTGCTGTCTCCGAATCGAGTAACCGAACCGGGTGCTCGATTCTTCGGCCGCTATCGTCGCGAGCGAACACGGCTGGCCCCTTGCGACCCATCATCTCGACTGGCCGGCGCCCGGAATCGATGGTGAGAGCTTCTTCCTTGATCTGAGGCTCAAAGGCAAAGCCTGCCGCAGCAGGGGGTCTCAGTCCTATCTCAATGCTGTAAGTCGGGGCAAAGCCCGTTCGAACGGCATGGCCGGTCCGGATCGCTTCCTCGTCATCGTCAAAAGAAGCGCTGAAAATCATCCTTACCGGGCCCGGTTTGCGTTTACCGGTCCACAACGCCGATTGCATACCGCCCTCCCGCGCTATCTCATAGGAAAGCGTACCCTCCGCCGCGGCTTTTATCATCTGCATGGCGCGATAAAGATTGGATTTACCGACACCGTTCTCGCCAATGAACACGGCGAGTTGGCGGATATCCAGACGGATCGACTGCAGCGACCGGTAACCGATCGCTGATAGGGAAATCAGGCGCATGGAATGCCACCCGTCATAATTTCAAAGCTTGGACATGTCCTGCGCCACGCTGAGATTCAATGCTTCCGCGGTTTCACGTGCTGCCCGATTGATCGCGTCGCGCTGGGCCCGAAGCACGGCGTAACGCTGTCTCGGCGCATCGTAGTCTGCCGTGATAAGGCGCGTGCCCTTGCCAACAACTTTACCGTCGGAAATGCGGGTCAGCGTATAGCTGCCTGTCATACGCATAGAACCGGCTGTCGGCTGACCCGACTTGTCGTTGGTTGCGTTCTGGATAAGAGCCAGCGACAAATCCTGATAGCCAACACTGAGTTGCAACGTATAAGCCGCACTCGCAGGCTGTCCGGCTCCATGATTAAACATGAAGATCAGATTGTTGCGCACCTGTTGCGCTTCGCGCGTGCCCACTTCAGGGATGGTGATACTGGCCAGTTTTGACTGCACGCTGCCACTCACACCAGCGCCTGCACCGGCAACCGGGCCCGGATTGGAATAAAGCGGTCGAACCTGGCAACCGCCAGCGATCAGAGCCATGCCGAGAACGCACGCGGACAGCAAACGCTTGGAGCCGGAAAACGGCTGGAAACGATCAGGCAACGACATTGATGATCCTCTGCGGTACGATAATGACTTTCTTCGGCGGATTACCGTTCAAGGCCATTTTGACAAAATCAAGTTCAAGGGCGGCCTTTTCGACCGTCAATTGATCCGCATCGCGGGCAATTGTCAAATCACCACGCTTCTTTCCGTTAATCTGCACAGGCATTGTGACGGTGTTCTCAACGATCAGTGCATCATCATAATGCGGCCAGGCCCTGTCGGCAACGAGACCCGTGCCCTTGAGTGCTTTCCAGCACTCCTCCGCCAGATGCGGCATCATCGGCGCGATCATGGCGATCAGCATGTCAGTTGCTTCACGGCAGGCAGCAATCGTTGCCGCATCCGCGTCACCGGCCGCAATTTTCTGCAAGGGGGCAGCCAGTACATTGACGAGTTCATAGAGTCTGGCAACAGCCTTATTGAAAGCCAGCTTCTCAATGTCTTCGCCTACGGCTTTCACCGTTCTGTGTGCTGCCTTGGAAATCGCCGCTGCATCACCCTCAGAGGCTGGGGCGGCGATCGCATCCTGCAGGGCAGGCGCTGCTTCGGAAATCAACCGCCAGACACGTTGAACAAAGCGGTGTGCACCCTCTGCTCCCGCTTCGGTCCAGATCACATCCCGTTCGGGCGGTGAATCGGACAGCATGAACCAACGTGCAGTATCGGCACCATAGGAAGCGATAATATCATCCGGATCGACAACGTTCTTTTTCGACTTCGACATTTTTTCGATTGAGCCGATTTCCACCTCGTCACCCGTGGCAATCAAAATCGCCCGGCGCTTGCCATCGCTTTCCTCCAGCCGCACTTCCGCCGGTGTGACCCAGCTTCCATTGGCACCCGTCCCAAGCCGGTAGGTCTCGTGAACAACCATGCCCTGTGTGAACAGGCCCTTGAACGGCTCGCTGATATCAAGATGACCAGCGACTTTCATGGCACGGGTAAAGAAGCGCGAGTACAGCAGATGCAGGATCGCATGCTCGATACCGCCGATATATTGATCAACCGGCAGCCAGTGATTGGCCGCCTTCGGGTCCGTCGGCTCGTTCTCCCATGGCGCAGTGAAACGGGCAAAATACCAGGATGAATCGACGAACGTATCCATCGTGTCGGTTTCGCGCCGTGCAGCCTTGCCGCACTGCGGACAATTGACATGCCGCCATGTCGGATGCCGGTCGAGCGGATTGCCCGGTCGATCGAATTCCACGTCATCCGGCAGCTTTACCGGCAAATCAGCCTTGGGAACAGGAACGACACCGCAATCATCGCAATGGATCATCGGAATCGGGCAACCCCAGTAGCGTTGACGGGAGATACCCCAGTCACGCAGGCGGAAATTGACCTTGCGTTCGCCCTGCGGGCGGCCGCCGATCGACTGTTGTTCCAGCCGCTTTGCAACCTCGTCAAAGGCCTCCGCAGGAGACAGCCCATCAAGGAAGCGCGAGTTGATCATCACGCCATCGTCGACATAGGCCGTTTCAGTGATCTGGAATGTCGCGGCATCGCCGCCCTCGGGCATGACGACGGCCACGACAGGCAAACCATACTTGTTGGCAAAGTCCAGATCGCGCTGATCGCCGGACGGGCAACCGAAAATCGCGCCCGTGCCGTAATCCATCAGCACGAAGTTCGCGACATAGACCGGCAACGTCCAATTTTCATCGAGAGGATGCTTGACACGCAGACCGGTGTCGAAACCGCGTTTCTCGGCCGTTTCCAGGGCAGCGAGGGAGGTACCCGCGCGGCGGCACTCCTCGTTGAATTCAGCGAGATCAGGATTATCTTCCGCGGCTTTCTTGGCCAGCGGGTGATCCGCGGCAATCGCCAGGAACGATGCGCCGAACAGGGTATCGGGCCGTGTCGTATAAACTTCGACTTCCGTCACGCCGCCAATCTGCGACTTGGCATCCAGCGCCCAGCGGATCAGCATGCCCTCTGACTTGCCGATCCAGTTGCGCTGCATCAGCCGCACCTTGTCCGGCCACTGATCGAGACCATCCAGAGCGCCCAGCAACTCTTCATTGAAATCGGTGATCTTGAAGAACCATTGCGTCAGTTCACGCTGTTCAACCAGCGCGCCGGAGCGCCATCCACGGCCATCGATAACCTGCTCGTTGGCAAGCACCGTCATGTCCTCGGGGTCCCAATTGACCTTGGAGGATTTGCGCGTCACCAGCCCCTTCTCGACAAAGTCCAGGAACAGCATCTGCTGGCGGTGGTAATATTCGACATCGCAGGTCGCAAATTCACGCGACCAGTCCAGCGAAAGCCCCATGGATTTCAACTGGCTACGCATGCTCGCGATGTTCTGATACGTCCATTCCTTGGGATGCACCTTGTTCTGCATCGCCGCATTTTCTGCGGGCATGCCGAACGCATCCCATCCCATCGGATGGAGGACATTGAATCCCTTGGCACGCTTGTAGCGGGCAACTACATCGCCCATGGCGTAGTTGCGCACATGCCCCATATGGATACGTCCCGACGGATACGGGAACATCTCGAGCACATAGTAAGGATCGCGCGGATCATCATTGTTGGTTTCGAAGAGCTTGGCTTCGTCCCAAACCTCTTGCCAATGCTTCTCGGCTACGCGGGGATTGTATCGTTCGGTTGCCATGAACGGGATTCTCTTGCAAAGGATAGTGATGGGCGGACCTTCACCATGGATTGACCAGAGCGTCAACCATAGACAATGAGGGAACCGCGCGAAACTGCATCAAAAAGGACCTGCCTGACCATGTCGACCGCCGTTGAACACCTTCTTGCCGTTCGAAAGGCTATTGTGAAAGCCGAACTGGAAGCCAACCGCAGGGAAGGCTCGGTGACGCTCGTTGCCGTATCGAAAACCTTCGAATCCGACGAGATTCGCCCCGTTCTTGATGCCGGACAGCGCGTCTTCGGTGAAAACCGGGTTCAGGAAGCACAGTCGAAATGGCCGCGTTTGCGCGAGGATTATGCGGATATCGAGCTACATCTCATTGGACCATTGCAGTCAAACAAGAGTGAAGACGCCGTTGCACTGTTTGATGTTATCGAAACGGTCGACCGGGAAAAGATCGCAGCGGCCCTCGCAGCTGAAATGAAGAAGCAGAACCGATTTCCCAAACTCTATGTTCAGGTCAATACTGGCTCAGAACCTCAAAAGGCCGGGATTGAACCGAAGGAAGCCGTCGCCTTCGTCAAACGCTGCCGTGCCATCCATGGCCTGGCCATCGAGGGCCTGATGTGTATTCCGCCCGCCGATGAGAATCCCGGCCCGCACTTTGCGCTTCTGGAAAAGATCGCGCGCGAAGCGGACGTCGAAAAGCTGTCCATGGGCATGTCAGGCGATTATGAGATTGCCGTCGGCTTCGGCGCGACGTCAGTGCGCGTCGGGTCTGCAATTTTCGGCAGCCGAACCTGAAGACCCGCCAGTTACCAGCTGCGGCGCGGTCCGGTATCGATGTGGTAGTAACCCGCAGGATAGCGCTTGAAACCGCCGACTTCCTTGCTGCCCGACAGATGCTGCAAAAGGCCGGAAGCGCTTCCGTGCACACGGAAATCAACAGCCTGGCAGCTCAGGTGATAGGATTTTTCCCGACCGCCTACCCTGCGGTTTCCGTTGCGTGAGCGCACCGTCGAATTCACGGTGATCGGCCCGTAACTCGCCGAAACGCGGTTCAAGACATTCTTCAGCCGCTCCGGTACGCAATTGGCCGGCGCCTTGTACTGGACGTAGGCTTTGCCGCGCGGCATGGCAGCGAGAACCAGCGGATTGATCTTGTCGAACAGGGAGTCGCCGAGCAAATGCGCATGCTCCTCATCAAAGAGATGCGCACCAAGCCTTTTCCATGGGTTGGCAGGCTCAGGTAGCGTACCGGCGGTCGCGGGAATGGTAAAAGCAAGCCCGAGCAGGGCAAGCGCCAGAGAGGCCGATTTTGCGCAAAACACAACGCTGCGCAAGAGTAACATCGTCATTCATCAGTCCTTGATTGGGCACGCGCTTCTCAGTCCACACGGCGCGCCAAAATTATCCTCCCCAGTCAAGGCAGTGACGGTCTAAGGCAAAATGTGTTCAAAATGGACCACGGCCCATAACAAAATGTAACGCAATATTACAATGCGTTGTGGATCGTGTGCGACGGAACGCCATTCCCTCAGGGGCATTTGTTGTATTTACGCATCGATTTGCATGGTGATAATGAAGGCCATGCGCCTCTCTCTCCGGGAGGCATCCGGGTGGAGGCCCGTCAGCTCAGGTTTGGAGGAAATTGATGTCCGAGAAGGTCTATCCCGTGCTGCCAAGCGCGAAGAAAAACGCGCTTATCGACAATGAAACGTACCTCGCCTGGTACAAGCAGAGCATCAAGGATCCGGAGAAGTTCTGGTCCAAGCACGGCAAGCGCATCGATTGGTTCAAGCCTTACACCAAGGTCAAAAACACTTCCTTCGACGGCAAGGTCTCAATCAAATGGTTTGAGGATGGCCAGACCAACGTCTCTTACAACTGTATCGACCGGCATCTGAAGACGCGCGGCGATCAGGTCGCCATTATCTGGGAAGGTGACAATCCCTATCTCGACAAGAAAGTCACCTATAACGAACTGCACGAGCAGGTCTGCCGTCTCGCCAACGTGCTGAAAAAGCACGGGGTCAAGAAGGGTGACCGTGTAACGATCTACATGCCGATGATTGTGGAAGCGACCTACGCCATGCTCGCCTGCTCGCGTATCGGCGCTGTCCATTCCGTTGTTTTCGGCGGCTTCTCGCCCGATGCCCTGGCAGGCCGTATCATTGATTGCGAATCGACCTTCGTCATCACCGCCGATGAAGGCATGCGCGGCGGCAAGCCGATCCCGCTCAAGGATAACACCGACAAGGCCATCGACATCGCCGCCAAGCATCATGTGATGGTGAAGAGCGTGCTGGTTGTCCGCCGCACCGGCGGCAAGACCACCTGGGCACCCAACCGCGATTTCTGGTACCACGAGGAAATTCTCAGCGTTAAGCCCGATTGCAAGCCGGAAAAAATGAAGGCGGAAGACCCGCTGTTCATCCTTTACACTTCGGGTTCCACCGGCAAGCCGAAGGGTGTGCTGCACACGACCGGCGGCTATCTCGTCTACGCCTCGATGACCCACCAATATGTCTTCGATTATCACGACGGCGATATTTACTGGTGTACGGCCGACGTGGGCTGGGTCACTGGCCATTCCTACATCGTCTATGGCCCGCTTGCCAACGGTGCTACAACGCTGATGTTCGAGGGTGTTCCCAACTACCCGACCAATTCGCGCTTCTGGGAAGTCATCGACAAGCACAAGGTCAATATCTTCTACACGGCTCCCACTGCCATTCGCGCGTTGATGAGTGCCGGGGATGAACCGGTCAAGAAGACTTCACGCAAGTCGCTGCGTATTCTTGGCTCCGTCGGCGAACCGATCAATCCGGAAGCCTGGGAATGGTACTATCAGGTGGTCGGCGACAAGCGCTCGCCCATCGTCGATACCTGGTGGCAGACGGAAACCGGCGGCATTCTCATCACCCCGTTGCCGGGTGCCACCGACCTGAAACCGGGTTCTGCCACGCGCCCATTCTTCGGCGTACAGCCGCAGCTTGTCGACAATGAAGGGGATGTGCTGGCAGGCGCTGCCGATGGCAACCTCTGCATCACCGACTCATGGCCGGGCCAGATGCGCACGCTTTATGGCGATCACAAACGCTTCATTGAGGCTTACTTCTCCACATACAAGGGCAAGTATTTTACCGGGGACGGCTGCCGCCGCGACAAGGACGGCTATTACTGGATCACCGGCCGCGTTGATGATGTGCTCAATGTCTCGGGGCACCGCATGGGCACTGCCGAGGTGGAATCCGCCCTTGTATCTCATGATACGGTTTCGGAAGCCGCCGTCGTCGGCTACCCGCATGATCTCAAAGGTCAGGGCATCTATTGTTATGTCACGCTGATGGCCGGCCTTGAAGGTACGGACGAGCTGCGCAAGGAACTCGTCACCCACGTGCGCAAGGAAATCGGGCCAATTGCCTCTCCGGACAAGATCCAGTTCGCACCGGGCTTGCCCAAGACACGCTCGGGCAAGATCATGCGCCGCATCCTGCGCAAGATCGCCGAGGACGATTTCGGCTCATTGGGCGATACATCGACATTGGCCGATCCCGCCGTTGTCGATGACTTGATCGCCAACCGGCAGAACAAAAAGGGCTGATGATCCGCTGACCGGAAACACTGTGCGTGGTTCGACAAGCTCACCATGAGGGAAGTGGACGACTGTAACGATAGTCATTGTCGTTGCAGGTCTTGGCTTCCTGCAATCAATCCAATTCCCTCATGGTGAGCTTGTCGAACCACGCATAGAAGTTACTGCAATCGAGGACTACCGATACAAATCTGCTCTGGTCTGCGGTACCGCTGAAATCCCGCGCTTGCGTCTGGATGCAAGGGTCTGGTTGATCTGTACGGTTCCACGCTCGAATGCCAGTGCGCAACCGGTCAGATAGAGCAGCCAGAGCCGGGCCTTTGGTGCACCGACTTCAGCAATGGCTTCGTCAAACCGGGCATGCAGCCGATCGGCCCACAGACGGCACGTCTTGCCATAGTGCTCGCGCAGATTTTCCACATCGTGAACCTCGAAACCATAACCTTCAAGGTTTTCGATTGTCATGCCGAGATGGTCGAGTTCACCACCCGGGAAGATATATTTCACCAATGCCAGATGCTCGGCGCTCTTGCGGCCGAACGTCTTCTTGTTGCGCTTCATACGGCGGGTAATCGCGTGATGCAGATAAAGGCCGCCCGGCCGCAGCAAGCGATGGACACTGGAAAAATACGTGTCGTAATTGGCGATGCCAACATGCTCGAACATACCGATCGACGAGATTTTGTCGAACTGCTCATCGAGATGTTCGTAGGATTTCACGTGAATCGTGATCTTGTCTTCCAGACCCTCTGCCTTGATCCGCTCACGGGCCAGCGCGGTCTGGGCCTCCGAAAGTGACACGCCGGTTCCGATGATTCCGTAATGTTTGGCCGCGTGGATCAGCATTGCGCCCCAGCCGCAGCCAATATCCAACAGCTTTTCGCCGGGCTTCAATCGCAGTTTCCGGCAGATGAGGTCGAGCTTGGCTTCCTGTGCCTGATCGAGGCTATTCGCCCAATCCGTGAAGTAGGCGCAGGTATAGACCATCCGTTCATCGAGGAAGAGCTGATAGAATTCGTTCGAGACATCATAGTGGTGGGTGATGGCAGCCTTGTCGGAACCGCTGACAAAAGGCTTCTGCCCGTCGACACCCGAAGCATCCGTCCCGCGACCGCCGAGCAGCAATGCGGGAACATCCTTCAGCAATTGCCATTTCGGTAGCGTCTTAAGCTTCTGCTTGAACTTCCCCTTGGGCCCGCGCTCGACAAGGTCAAAAAGCGTGCCGTTCTTGACGTCGATCTGGCCCGAAATCCACAACTCGACAATCGATCCGATATTGGGTTTCAGCGCCAGCCGGCGCACTGCCATCGGATCATTGATGGCGAGTACCGGCCCATCCATGTCGCCGATGCGTTCGCCGTTCCATAGTTCGACAGCAAATTGCGGCTCCAGCATATGTATGACTGTGCGGATGATCCGCGCCGCGCTCTCTTGTGCCGCCATTCAACAACTCCAAATCATATACTCCGGAATACTTAGGCCGGAGGTTTGGCAGAACCTATGCGCTTCGTTTCCGGCTGGCAACGCACTTTCAAGGGCAGCCAAAGGAGTGGTTGAAAATTTCCTCTTGAAACCTGAGGCAATACACCCCATTCTCAATTTGTGTTCAACGAATGAAAAGGAGGTGATCTGATGTCTCGTGATTTCGCAAACTGCCACAAGGCGTCTGATGCTTTCCATCGGGGATCGTCTCTCCGTTGAATAAGCGCCCTGGCTCGCGCCGGGTAAGAAGGCCAAACGACAGCTTTGTGCCAGACGGAATTGCGGGGCCACTCTTCGGAGTGGCCCTTTCCGTTTAGGCAGCCAGAATTCTCTTCCATCTGCTTTGCTCTTTCCGAAATTGGTGATACCAAGTTTATGCCTGAAAATGGTGCACTCTGCCTCCATTGGAGGCAATTCCCTCGGAAAGACCCACGATGTCCGCCCTTTCAACCCCAAACGCAGCACCAAAGCGTGCATGGCGTGACGAAATCATTGCGATGCTGGCTTTGAGCTGGCCGATGATCCTCACAAATCTGGCCCAGACCGCCATGACGGCGACTGATGTCATGATGATGGGGTGGGTCAGCGCTCATACGCTGGCCGCCGGGGCACTGGGTACCAATCTTTACTACGTTCCGATGATCTTTGGCCTCGGTCTCATGCTGGCGACATCGCCGATGATGGCGCGGGAGCTTGGCCGCAACAAACACACTGTCCGGGAAATCCGTCGCACCGTGCGCCAGGGCCTCTGGATTGCCGTGACAATCTCCATCCCCATCTGGTGTGTGTTGTGGAACACTCAACACATCCTGACTGCCATGGGACAGGATCATGCACTCGCGGCCGAGGCAGGCGCCTATGTACGGGCTCTGCAGTGGGCCGCCCTCCCCTTCTATTGCTATATCGTGGTCCGCTCGTTCCTCGCAGCACTGGAGCGTCCCGGCTGGGCACTGGTGATCGCTGTTCTCGCCGTCATGTTCAACGCGCTGGCAAACTGGTGCCTGATTTTCGGTAATCTCGGGTTCCCCAAGCTCGGCATCGTCGGTTCAGGCATTGCGACAACGCTTTCCTCCGCCCTGATGTTCATTGGCCTTGTCATTGTCGTACTGAAAGACCGGCAGTTTCGCCGCTATCGCCTGTTTGGCCGGTTCTGGCGCCCAGACTGGGCCCGCTATGGCGAATTGCTGCGTCTCGGCTTGCCCATTGCGGCGATTCTCAGCTTTGAAGTGACCATTTTCAACGCGGCGGCGTTTCTGATGGGCATTATCGGCCCCGATTCCCTTGCCGCTCATGCCATTGCCATCCAGATCGCCTCAATCAGCTTCATGGTGCCCATGGGCTTTGGTCAGGCCGCGACGGTGCGCATCGGCCGTGCCTACGGTGCGCAGGACAAGGACGGCATCAAACGTGCGGGCTGGGTCGCGTTCACTGCAGGCACTGGTTTCATGGTTCTGACGGCGCTGCTGATGCTGCTGGCGCCCTATCAGCTCATTCGCGCTTTCATTGATGTCAACGATCCGGCGAATGCCTCTGTTGTATCGCTGGCAGTCTCATTTCTGGCTTTCGCCGCACTTTTTCAGATTTTTGACGGCGGGCAGGCCGTTGCCAGTGGTATGCTGCGCGGACTGCATGACACGACCATACCGATGATCTATGCTGCCATTGCCTATTGGGGCATCGGACTGCCGCTCTCGGTTGCCTTTGGTTTCTGGCTGAAACTGGAAGGCGCAGGCATCTGGCTCGGATTGCTTTCCGGTCTCGCTGCAGCAGCCATTCTGTTGATGAGCCGTTGGCTCAGGCGCGAAAAGCTGGGTATCGAGATCATCCGGCACTAAATCAAAAATCGATAGTGCGGCCCTTTATTTCCCAATCACCGAAGCGGGCAGGATCCTTGCCGCCACGCCCGCCGATTTCCCGCGGCTGGCTGGCCAGTTTTTCCTCGGCCTTATGGCGCGCTTCAGCTTCCAGCAATGCGCGCTGTGCCGCAGGCGGCAGTTGATCGAACGGCTTGCGTGACGGTTGCTCGCTGGCGTCGGCCCGTGGCGTCTCTGATGTCGGGTTACTGGTCATTCTGGTCTGTCCATCATTGAAGCTTGCTGTACGAAACACCATCATATACCGGAAGATGTCGAACAAAAGGAATGATCTTGATACGTAAGATGTTCACAATGCGGGGAATGAAACCATGAATGTAATGCGCACAGGAATGCTGCTCGCCTTCATGACCGCCTTGTTTATGGGCGTTGGTTTTCTCATTGGTGGCACGGGCGGCATGATGATTGCCCTTGTCGTAGCAGCAGGCATGAATCTCTTCAGCTACTGGAATTCCGACAAGATGGTCCTGCGGATGTACAACGCCGTCGAAGTGGATCAGAACAACGCACCGGAATATTATGGCATCGTCCGAGACCTCGCTGCGCGCGCGGGCCTGCCCATGCCGCGTGTGTATCTCATTGAAAACGATCAGCCGAATGCTTTCGCTACAGGCCGAAACCCGCAGAACGCTGCTGTCGCTGCTTCAACCGGGCTGTTGCATCGCCTGTCCCCCAACGAAGTTGCTGCTGTCATGGCGCATGAGCTCGCACATGTGGAGCACCGTGATACCCTGACCATGACCGTCACGGCCACCCTTGCCGGAGCGATCTCCATGCTCGGTAATTTCGCCATGTTCTTTGGCGGCAACCGTAACAACAACAATCCGCTCGGCTTCATCGGTGTTATCGTTGCCATGATTGTCGCGCCATTCGCCGCCATGATCGTCCAGATGGCAATCAGCCGGACACGCGAATATTCGGCTGACCGGCGTGGTGCGGAAATTTGCGGAAATCCCCTGTGGCTCGCTTCGGCTCTCAACAAGATTGCCCGCGGTGCCAAGGAGATCGTTAACGAGGAAGCCGAGCGCAATCCGGCCTCCGCGTCGCTCTTCATCATCAATCCATTGAGCGGCCAAGGAGCTGACAATTTGTTCTCAACCCACCCGAAGACGGAAAACCGTATCGCAGCACTGGAAGCGATGGCAGACGAATTTCGCCAGCACCCTGCCACGCCACAGCCAATGGCAACACCCGAAACTACCATGAGTGAGAACCAGCAGGACGATGAAACACCTTCTCCCTGGGGCCGTGACGGTTCCTCGCGTAAAGGCCCATGGGCATGAGCGCGGGACAGGAGAGAAAGCGGCCATTCGGCAAGAAGAACAGCACGTCAAGCTACCATGAGGCCGAAGACCGGCCGGGGCTGGCTGCGCGTCAGTGCGCGACCCGGCTGCTGGGTGCCGTCATTGAAAAGCAGACTTCGCTGGATGGATTGACCGACAACAGCAACGGCCATCCGCAGTATATGGCGCTCGACGATCGCGACCGGTCACTGGTTCGCGCCATTCTGGGTGCTGCCCTGCGCAACCGTGGCACCATTGAAGCGGCCATTGGCCAGTTGATCGATCGTCCGCTGCCCGAAAACGCTGTTGCCTTGCGGCACTTGCTGCATGTGGCCGCGGCACAGATGCTTTATCTGGATTTGCCGGATCGTGCTGCCGTCGATCTTGCCGTCACCGCTGCCAACAATGATCCGCGAAACCGCCGTTTCGCTTCGATGGTCAACGCCGTGCTGCGTCGCCTGTCACGCGAAAAGGACACAATCGTCTCGAATGCAAGCAATGTACCTGCGTGGTTCGAGGACAGTCTGATTGCCGCCTACGGCAAGGAGAAGACCAGCGCAATTCTCGATATTCAGAGCAAGGAGCCGCCTATTGACCTCACTGTCAAAGGCGATCCGCAGGAATGGGCTGAGCGTCTCGGCGGTCTTGCCCTTCCAACCGGGTCGGTGCGTATCGCCCAGGTTGATGGTGCGCTGACCAGCCTTGCAGGCTTTGCCGAGGGCGAATGGTGGGTGCAGGATACAGCCGCAAGCCTCCCGGCAAAGCTCTTCGGTGACATCAAGGGCAAACGCGTTGCCGATCTTTGTGCCGCACCGGGTGGCAAGACGGCACAATTGGCGCAGGCTGGCGCCCACGTCACCGCGCTTGATCTGTCAGCCAATCGGCTGAAACGCCTGCGATCCAACCTCGAACGCCTGCAGCTGACGGCAGAAACCGTGGAAGCCAATCTCTCGACATACAATCCCTCGGAATTATTCGACACGATTTTGCTCGATGCACCATGCTCCTCGACAGGCACCGTGCGGCGTCACCCCGATGTTCCGTGGACGAAGTCGCCGGCCGATATCCAGAAGCTTGCCGCGCTTCAGGCCAAATTGCTCGATCATGCGGTCACGCTGGTTAAACCCGGCGGCGTCGTGGTCTTTTCCAATTGTTCGCTTGATCCGCTCGAAGGCGAAAAGGTTGCCAACGATCTTCTGGCCAAGAATCCCTCCATCGAGTTGCTGCCCGTCAGCAAGGAAGAGGTAGGCGGATTTGCCGAACTGATCACCCCGGAGGGCTATGTGCGTTCCACACCCGCTGATCTCTCGAATGCTGATCCGGCACTCTCGGGTATGGATGGTTTCTTCGCTGCACGTTTTCGCCGGAAAGATTAAAATCAACTACTAAAATTTTAACTGTTTTGGTTGCATAGTCCCGGTTTGTCGTCGATGGGTTGAAACCAAAGCAATGATTTCAGGGAGCTGGAGCAGAATTCCGCTGTGCGGGAAATGTTTCACGAACATGCATAAAAGCAGACTGAAGTGCGCCGGAACGCGGCGAAGCGAGGAAATGCCGCGAGATGGTCGCGTTTAGCGAAACACCGCAACTCTGGGGACTTGCGACTGCGCAATTATGGCGCCGTTTTCGCAGGCGCCTGCGCATGGGTCCGCTGTTTCGCTGGCGCTTCACCGGCTTCACGCCCGAACGCGTGCTTATTGCGCCGCAGGATCTGCGCCCAGCCGACCCGCAACTTGCGGAAGAGTTCTATCATGGCCGCTTTGCCCTCGCCGGACGCGTGGTTGAAACAGGCGGACGCTCACCCTTCATCGTCGAGCCGCCCAATGCCGCCTGGCAGGCGGCGCTGCACAATTTCGGCTGGCTGCGCCATATGCGCGCCTCCGGCACGGAGCTTGCCACGGCCAATGCCCGCGCGCTCCTCAGCGACTGGATCACGACCCACGGCCGCTCGATCGGCGGCCCCGCCTGGACACCAGAGGTAACGGCGCAGCGCATTATCGCCTGGCTGCAGCATTCCAGCCTCATTCTGGCCGGTGCAGAACTGCGCGCCTATCGCCAGTTCATGCGCTCGCTCGCCATGCAGGTGCGCTATCTCAAGACCATGGCTGCCGTGATGGATGACGGCGAAGAAAAGCTGCGTGCCCGCATTGCGCTGGCCTTTGCCGCATTGGCCCTGCCCGTTTCGTCCAACACCGCGCGTTCCGCGCGCCGCAATCTCGAATTTGAACTCGTCCGCCAGATCCTGCCGGATGGCGGCCACATTTCCCGCAATCCGCTGACGGTGCTTGAGCTTCTGGCCGATCTTCTGCCGCTGCGCCAGACCTATGCCAGCGGCACGGAAGCGCCGCCAAAAGCGCTGATGGAAGCGATCGAGCGCATGCTCCCGGCCTTGCGTTTTTTCCGCCACCATGACGGCAATCTGGCCCTGTTCAATGGTGTTGGTGCAACAATGCCGGAACGTGTCATTGCTGTTCTGCGCCACGATGATATCGGCGGTCTGCCACTCACCCATGCATTGCACTCCGGTTATGAGCGGCTTTCGATGGACTCCACCACCATCATCGCAGACACCGGGCTTGCACCACCGGTGACCGCGTCACGCGACGCCCATGCCGGATGTCTGTCCTTCGAAATGTCATCCGGGCGCAACCGCTACGTCGTCAATGCCGGTGTCGACCGCTATGGCCCGGCAGAATTTCGCCCGCTTGCGCGCTCGACTGCCGCCCATTCCACCGCCACGATCAATGATACCTCGTCATGCCGTTTCAGCGCGACATCAGGTCTGTCTACCATGATCGGTACCCCGATCATCGCCGGGCCGACAAAGGTCAATGTAGAGCGGATCGAACGACCGGGCGCGGTTGGTTTCGTCGCCAACCACAATGGCTATGTCCGGCCATTCGGCATCTATCACGAACGCCAGATTGTCCTGTCACACAATGGCAGCGTCATCGAAGGCATCGACAGTTTCTTCGCCGCAGGTCGCAATCCCCTGCGTGGCACGGGGCGCGAGAATGTCGTCATCCGCTTCCATCTCCATCCCTCGGTCAATGTCAGTGTCGATGATCATGGCTTGATCATCCTTCAGGTGGACAATGACGATATCTGGATGTTCTCCGCTACGGTCCAGCCCTTCATTGAAGACTCGTTGTTCTTCGCCGGTTTCCGCGGACCGGTCAAAACACGCCAGATCACGCTTTCGCTCAATGCATCACAGCTACCGGAAGTGGAATGGCAGTTCACCCGGACATCCCTCGGAGCCTATGGCTGACCCCATGGGGTGGGGAAAACCGCCCCAATTCGTCTGAATATGCGATCGGAAGTAGGATTCCTTGGCAGCCTGTGCTAACCGGCTGTCAAAATCCCCCAAACTTTTCCGCTGAGGACGAATTCTCCCATGGCCGTCACTGCAAAATCCATTCCCGCCCCCAACCTTCATCCTGTCAAGCGCGCACTCATTTCGGTTTCCGACAAAGCGGGCCTGACAGCACTCGCCCACGCACTGCACCGGCACGGCATTGAAATTCTGTCGACCGGCGGCACATCCAAGACCATTGCGGCGGAAGGCATTCCCGTCATTGACGTTTCCGAAGTCACCAACTTTCCCGAGATCATGGATGGCCGCGTCAAGACCCTGCACCCCAAGGTGCATGGCGGCCTTTTGGCAGTGCGTGATGATCCGGAACACGCCGATGCCATGCAGGCGCACGGCATCGGTGCCATCGATCTGGCTGTCATCAATCTCTACCCCTTTGAAGAAGTCCGCCATTCCGGTGCCGACTACGCCAATATCGTCGAGAACATCGACATTGGCGGACCGGCCATGATCCGCGCCGCGGCAAAGAACCATGCCTATGTCGGCGTCGTCACCGATACGGGCGATTACGAGATGGTGATTGCCATGCTCGACAAACACGAGGGATCGCTGCCCTATTCCTTCCGCCAGAGCCTTGCTGCCAAGGCCTATGCCCGCACGGCAACCTATGACGCCGCTATTTCAGGCTGGTTCGCCGAAGCGCTGATGACCGAAACGCCATCACGCCGGGCAATCGGCGGTCATTTGCATTCCGTCATGCGTTACGGCGAAAATCCGCACCAGTCCGCCGGCTTCTACCTCACCGGCGAAAAACGTCCGGGCGTTGCCACGGCAACCCAGTTGCAGGGCAAGCAGCTTTCCTACAACAACATCAACGATACGGATGCGGCCTTCGAACTCGTTGCCGAGTTTGATCCTGCCCGCACATCCGCTGTTGCCATCATCAAGCACGCAAACCCCTGCGGTGTAGCCGAGGGTACGACGTTGAAGGACGCGTATCTCAAGGCATTTGCCTGTGATCCCGTTTCAGCCTTCGGCGGCATTGTTGCGCTCAACAAGACACTGGACGCGGATGCTGCCGAAGAAATCGTCAAGATTTTCACCGAAGTCATCATTGCGCCCGATGCCACGCCGGAAGCCCAGGCAATCGTTGCCGCCAAGAAGAACCTTCGCCTGCTCATCACCGGAGGCCTGCCGGATCCCCGCGCTTCGGGTATCACCGCAAAGACCGTCGCCGGTGGCATTCTGGTCCAGTCACGCGACAGCGGTGTGGTTGACGATCTTGATCTGAAGGTTGTGACCAAGCGTGCCCCAACCGAGCAGGAAATGACCGATCTGAAGCTTGCCTTCCGCATCGCCAAACACGTCAAATCCAATGCTATCGTCTATGTAAAAGACGGTGCAGCGGTCGGCATCGGTGCCGGTCAGATGAGCCGTGTCGATTCGGCGCGCATCGCCGCCCGCAAAGCCGAAGATGCTGCGGAAGCCGCCGGCTTGCCAACACCTCTCACCAAAGGCTCGGTCGTCGCCTCCGATGCGTTCTTCCCGTTCGCGGATGGACTACTTTCAGCGGTTGCTGCCGGAGCAACTGCCGTTATCCAACCCGGCGGTTCCATGCGGGATGATGATGTGATTGCCGCCGCCGACGAACATGGCATTGCCATGGTATTCACCGGCATGCGCCATTTCAGGCACTAGGCTTTACCGGAACTGCTGCCGGATAGGGGGTTCGCAACAGAACCGCCAATCCGGCCAGCAGGAAAATAACGATCATCGCCATGCCGAGGCGCGGCGATCCACTGACCGCCGTTACCGTTGCAACAACGAATGGTGCAAGAAAACTCGTTGCCCGTCCCGACAGGGCATAGATGCCGAAATAACGGCCAGCCTCATCGATCGTCACGCTTCGCGCCATATAGGACCGCGAGGAGGCCTGGACCGGGCCAAACGCGACGCCGATCAGCAGGCCGAACACGATATAGGCCTTTTCCGCAGGTGTGCCGAACAGCCCGCCCGTATCCGCACCGGGCAGCGGCCATAGGCCAAAAAGCGTATAGCCGGGTCCCGTCGAAACAATGCCGACTGTGGCAATCGTCAGCAGTACCAGCGATATCACCACGACCACTTTTGATCCAAGCAGCGTATCAAGGCGGCTTGCGGCAAGACAGCCAAAAATCGCAACAACATTCAGGATGATTCCGTAAATGCCGATCTCGGCGGTCGCCCAGCCAAACATGGTGGCCGCGAAGGCTCCGCCGAGTGCGATCAAGGCATTAACGCCATCCTGATAGATCATGCGTCCAATCAGGAACCGTAGAATACCCGGCCGTTGCCGCACTTCGCCGATGGTCGATTTGAGCTCGGCCAGCCCCGTATGCACGGCCCTGCCAATGGGGAGGCCCTTGCCGCTGTCAGGCGTGAACAGGAACATGGGAAGGACGAAAATCAGATACCACAGCGCCGACAGGGGCCCGGTTGCCCGGTCCCCCTCGCCTGTGACCGGATCAAGCCCGAGGATCGGGTTCAATCCCAGCATGGTTTTTCCCGTTTCGGGCGAGCCCGCCATGAAGGCCACCACGAAGATCAGGACGATCATGCCGCCGAGATAGCCAAGGCCCCAGGCCATATTGGAGATACGGCCGATATCCTTTTCCGGCACCAGGCGGGGCATCATCGAATCATTGAAAACGATGGAAAACTCAGCGGCAATCGATGCCAGTGAAAAGAAGAGCAGCGGCACGATCAGGTTTGAACCCGGCGCCGCGAACCACAGCATTGACAGGGCAACAATCTGGATGACGGCAAAGAAACCGATCCAGGGTTTTCGCGCTCCGGACTGGTCGGCAATCGAGCCAAGGACGGGAGACAGCACTGCAATGATGAGGCCGGATATGGCTATGCCATAACCCCAGGCAGCCTGACCGACGGCGGGATCACTCGCCATCCGTGCAACGAAATAGGGACCGAAAATAAAGGTCGTGACAACAGTGAAGAATGGCTGCGCCGCCCAGTCGAAGAGCATCCATCCCCAGATGCCCCGTTTAGACGCAGCCATGTCGTTCCCTTCCCCTGATCCGGTCCCCTACTTTTGTCTAGGACAGATCGGAAAGCAATCCGGCAGCCACCGCAAGCCGCGAGACGGTCAAATCCCCGCCTTCAACGATGTTGACCATCCGCTGCCGCAACTCGTCTACGCGCACGCCCCGGTTCGCAATCCACTCCTTCGCCGGATCGGACTTCTTGCCGTATTCGCTGAGTGCAGCCACGGCGATGCCGCGCCGAGCCTGCGAAATCAGGTCGGATGCCCGCGCCAGTGCGATACCGTCATAGTAATCCGCAACGGATACGCCCCGCGCAGCTTCCACGATACGGCCGATGCGGAACGCTTCGGAAATATCGAAATAAGCCTTGGCGGCGCTGGCAATATCGGTACCGGCCTGCTGTGCAACCGCAGCAATATCCGGGATGATCGGCGCAATTTCCAATCGGGCGAGCTGAGCGGCGAGAGCCGCAGGCGCACCCAGTCCGGCATAATAAGCCGTATCGTCACGCAACTGGTTGCTCATGGACAGCGGCAGCAGCTTTTCGAGTTTGGGCTGCAAGGTAGCGCGCGCCGCCTTGATTTCCCCGATAGCCGCCTGCAGTCCCACACCGACGGTGCGGTTGCGCAGAACCCACGCCGTGGTCCAGTTCAGCATCTGCGCCACCTTGGCGTAGAAGCCGTTCTGCGCATCGCCGGGCAATGCGTTATCCAGCGCATCAATCTCGGCAAACAGTCCATCCACTTCGAAACCATCGCGCACGATCACGTAGGCACGCACGATATCCGGTGCCGATTGTCCCGTCAGATCGGCGAGACGGCTGACAAAGGTCGGACCGCCCCGGTTGATGGCATCATTGGCGAGCTGAGTCGCGATGATTTCCCGACGCAGACGGTGCGTGCGGATTTCCTCGCCATAACCTTCCTTCATCTGTTTCGGGAAGTAATCGAGCAGGCCACGCTCAAGATAGGGGTCATCTGGCAGGTTGCTGGCCAGCAGCTGATCCGACAGCACGATCTTGGCATAGGCGAGAAGAACGCCGAGCTCAGCGCGGCTGAGGGCAATGCCATCGGCCTGCCGTTCCGCCAAAGCCTTGTCATCCGGTAGGGTTTCCACCTTGCGGTTGAGCAGTTTCTTGGCTTCCAGCTCGCTCATGAAACGCGACTGATAGGCAAGATCGGTCAATCCGCGCCGCTGCGCCAAGGACAGCGCCAGCGTCTGCAGATAATTGTTGCGCAGGACGAGATCACCCACCTCATCAGTCATCGATTCAAGCAGCGTGTCGCGCTTGTCGCGCTGCAGCTTGCCGGAACGCATGGCCTGCGCCAGCGCGATCTTGATGTTGACCTCAACGTCGGATGTATTCACGCCGGCAGAATTATCGATAGCATCGGAATTGCACCGTCCGCCGGCAAGCCCGAACTCGATACGCGCCTTTTGCGTGACGCCAAGATTGGCGCCCTCGCCGATTACCTTGGCCCGCACATCGAGCCCGGTAATGCGGATGGCATCATTGGCGCGGTCACCCACTTCCGCATCAGTCTCGAAACTGGAGCGCACATAGGTGCCGATACCGCCGAACCACAGGAGATCAACCGGCGCTTTCAGAATGGCCGTCATGATTTCGAATGGCGTCGCCGTGGTCTTGGCCAGACCGATCACCTTGGCCGCCTCTTTCGACAGCGTGATGGACTTCTGCGAACGGGAGAACACACCACCCCCTGCCGAAATCTTCGACTTGTCATAGTCCTGCCAGCTGGAACGCGGCAGGTTGAACAGCCGCTGGCGCTCTTTCAGGCTGGCTTTGACGTCCGGTTCCGGGTCAATGAAGATATCGCGGTGATCGAACGCCGCAACAAGCTTGGTCTGCGGCGATAGCAGCATGCCATTGCCAAAGACGTCGCCGGACATGTCACCGACGCCGACTGCCACAAAAGGTACTTTCTGGATATCCGTGCCGATTTCGCGGAAATGCCTTTTTACGGCCTCCCAGGCACCACGAGCGGTGATGCCCATCTTCTTATGGTCGTAACCGGCCGAACCACCCGATGCGAAGGCATCATCCAGCCAGAAATCATGCGCCTGGCTGATCGCATTGGCGGTATCGGAGAATGTCGCGGTACCTTTGTCAGCAGCGACGACGAAATAGGGATCGTCGCCATCCAGCCGCAGGATATTGTCCGGCGGCACGACAGTTTCGCCTTGCAGGTTATCCGTCACCGACAACAGGGTCGCAATAAAGGTGATGTAGGCGGAACGCCCGGCTTCGAAGATCACATTGCGGTCGCCGCCTGCCGGCAGTCGCTTGGGGTAAAAACCGCCTTTGGCACCCACCGGCACGATAACCGCGTTCTTGACCTGCTGTGCCTTGACCAGGCCCAGGACTTCCGTGCGGTAGTCTTGTGCTCGATCCGACCAGCGCAACCCGCCACGAGCGACCGGACCAAAGCGCAGGTGGACACCTTCAACTTCGGGACCATAGACAAAGATTTCGCGATAGGGCCGAGGCTCCGGCAAGTCATCCAGCGCACGCGGGTCAAGCTTGAAGGCCAGCGTCACACGTTCACCGCCATCTTCCTCAGGTGCAAAGGCATTGGTGCGCAATGTCGATTCGATCAGATTGAGGAAACGGCGCAGAATACGGTCATCATCAAGGCTTGGCACACCCTGAAGCGCCTCTTCGATGGAAGCGCGAATGGTTGCCTGTTTGCGTTCCGATTGAGCAGAGCTGCCTTTTTTCGGATCAAGCCGCTGTTCGAACAGAGTGAACAATTGCTTGGCAATATCGGGATAGCGATTGAGCGCTATCGCAATGAAATCCTGCGAATAGGGTATCCCCGCCTGCTGCAGATAGCGGCCATAGGCGCGAAGGATAATGATCTGGCGTGCCGTGAGCTGTCCCGTGAGGGCAAGAGCATTGTAACCGTCATTATCTGATCTGCCGCTCCATATGTTGCGGAACACATCTTCAAACAAATCGCCGTTGTCTCTGAGGTCGATCGGTGAGCCGGAGGTACTGACCAATTCCATATCATGCACGAAAAGCGGGCTTCCATCACCGGCGGGCAATGCAAAGGTCTGCTCACTGATTACCCGGAAGCCCATATTTTCGAGCAGCGGCACGCGCTGGGACAGAGCGACAGCTGAACCGTAGTGATAGATTTTCAGCGATGCTGCGTTGGGACCGTCTGTCCGGTGACGATAAAAATCAACGAACAGAGGATTCGTGCGCGACAGCCCGGCAATGCGGCTGGCATCGACCAGCGCTTCATCCGGTGAAAAGTTTTCGCGGTAGGAATCGGGAAATACCGCAGCAAGCGACGAAAACTCGGCAAGGCCGCTGCGATCGCCGACCTCGGCCACGGCATCTTCCCAGGTGCGGACGATGGAACGGACAGTCTCCTCCAGAACCTCGCGCTTGACCTTGGGAAAGTCATTATCCGCATGGCCGATGATGAAATGGACGCGCGCCAGATTGCCTTCCGGGAACGCCGGGTAATAGGCGGAAACATGCCCCTGATAGATGGACGCGAAATAGGATCCCATCTTCTCGCGCACAATGGAATCGTAACGTTCGCGCGGAACGTAAACGATGATGGAGGCAAACCGGCCGAAGGGATCAATGCGCGGCAGCACGCGAACCCGCGGACGCTCGCCAAGTGCCAGAATGATCTCGGCATTGCGGGTCAATGTCTTGATATCGATCTGGAAAAGATCGTCGCGCGGATACCCCTCGAGAACCTTGATCAGCTGTTTGCCCGAGTGATCCTCGCGATTGAAACCCAATCGGCTGATGACACTTTCCGTCTTCGAGCGCAGATAGGGGATTTTCAGTACGGAACGCGTATAGGCTCCGGAGGTAAACAGCCCGACGAACCGCAATTCGCCGCTCACCTTCCCCTTCGCGTCATAGGTTTTGATGCCGATATAATCCATATAGCCGCGGCGATGCACCAGAGACTTGGTGTTCGCCTTGGTAACGATCAGCGGCTCGGGGCCTGTGAGAAACGCAATGATCTGCGGTGTAGTCGTCACGCCCTGATTGCCGCGTTTAAGCACACGCACATCGGGATCACGCAGAATACCCAGACCGGGTTTGCCCGAACGTTCCAGCTCGCCCTGGCTGCCATCGCCCTCATAGTCGTACTCGCGCACACCAAGGAAAGTAAAATTATTGTCGCGCAGCCATTCGAGGAATTCGACCGCTTCTTCGGCCGCAGCCTTCTTCATGGGCGTCTTGCCGGTCTTGTACGCCTCGATTGCATCACCGAGACGCGCAACCATGGCGGCACGGTCGTTCACCGCTTCGCGTACTTGCTTGAGCACAAGATTGAGCGCTTCGACCATGATTTCGCGTACAGGTGCATCCAGCGCCGGCACGTGAATCTGCATCACCGAAACACGTATCTCGTCTTTGCCTGGCTTGTCGGGACCAGCGCCGCCAATAACGGCACCGCTTTTCTTGTCGACGTCCATCACCGGATGCAGGACCAGATAGACCGAACTGACCCGCTCGCTGATCTCGCCAAGAACCGAGTCGAGCAGGAAGGGCATATTATCGTTGATCAGGGTGACAACAGTGATCGGTCTGCCGTCGCGGTAGACCGCACTGCCATCCGAAAGATCGATGAGAGGCGTACCTGATTTGAACCGGCTGAGCGCATCCTCAGCGAGCTTGGCGGAAGCTGTCAGAGCGCCGGCATCGTAATCGGCAAGGTCTTCTGCGGGAGCCCGCGCAAACAGCAGCTCTTCAAACAACCCTGGCGTTTGTTTCTTCTCTTTCGTGGCTTTGGCTGTTTTTGATGCCGGAGCGACTTTTCCGCCCGATTTTTTCGTTGAAGCCATCAGAATCTCTCCCTGAACAGGCATTTTGGCTGATCATAGCCACTGAAATTGCATTTTCGACTGCAAACTGCACGCCAGACGTAAAATTCGCATGACATCGTGCAGGTTACAATTCGACCAAATGGTCATCGAGTTCGTTGACGTTATCGGGACCCGCCGGAAAATGGGTCTCCAACAGATGGCCCGCTTGCTGAATAGCCTTGAGAAAACCCGAGGCATGGTCTTCCAGCGCGGCATGGTCCGTCAGGATTGTGACAATGCCATTCCACTCATCCTGCCCAACTTTTGCATTGATACCGGCATCGGCCACCACCTCGGCATAACGCTCCGCCAGCGACACAAAAAGCAGAATTCCCGTCCGTTTCTCGGTGAGGTGTACATTGCGTGTCAGGAATTGCTGAACCGCGTTGAGATGCGCACGCTGATAGAGAATGCGTTTGGGCACAAATCGCAGGCTGAGTCCCGGTATCAGCCAGAGAAGAAGAATGGCCGTCGCGAACGCCGCAAGGATCGCTAGGCCAAAGAACGGCAGGGAGATCGTGAACCAGTACCAATGGGCGGCCAGCGCAACGATGATGGCAGCAATCAGAATACCCACCGTGACGGCGAAACCGGCAACAAAGAAGTAGGTATCGCTGCTGCGCGCGAGCACAGCATAGATTTCGCCGCTCGTGCGGCTTTCCGCATCACGGATCGCTGCGGCAATGCGGGCGTGATCGTTGTCGCTCATCACTGACATGTTCTCTCCTACCAGCTTCCCGACGCGCCGCCGCCGCCGGACGATCCGCCACCGCCCGAAAAGCCACCGCCGCCACCACCGGAGGACCAGCCGCCCCCACCGCCCGAAGACCAGCCACCACCGGAACCACCGCCGGACGATCGCGTATCAATGACCATGCCGAGCCATTTGTACCGGCCGGGCCCGATTTTCTGGCCAAAAACCGGAACAAGTATCGCCATTCCGAATCCGCCGAAGAAAATGATGACCCATATCGAAATGAAGATGACCCCAAACCAGTCGATATCGGAGGATTCGTCTTTGATATTCCGCTTTGCCCGCGCTTCGAGTTCGGCTGAATCACCCGACAGCACCTTCAGGATGTCGTCGACCCCTCGCGCTATCCCTCCGGAATAATCGCCCGAGCGGAAGCCGGGAATGATGGCGTTCTCGATGATGAGTTTTGACAGAAGGTCCGTCAGTGTTCCTTCCAGGCCATAGCCGACTTCAATGCGCACCTTGCGGTCATTGGGCGCAACGACAAGGAGCACACCGTTGTTTTCCTGTTTTTGTCCCAGGGCCCAGGCACGATAGAGCCGGTTGGAATAGGGCTCTATCGCCTCTCCATCGAGACTTGGAACAGTAACCACAACCACCTGATCCGAGGATTTTGCTTCGAACGCCGCGAGCTTCTGGGTGATCGCATCCCGCGTTCCGGCATCGATGACATTGGCTCCATCAACAACCCGCCCCGTCAATACGGGCAGGTCTGCTGCCTGGACATGGCTGAGAAACAGCCCGAGTAAGACCGGTATCAGGAGCAAGCCGTATGAAATCCGCCTTGAAAAGGGATTCCATACGGTAATGACCGCACTTTGGCGCATGCTGCGCATTATGAAAGCCTAGAATTTGACTTGGGGTGTTTGCTTGGCGGAGTCGTCGATGGTGAAAGTCTGGAATGGTTCGCTGCTGGTGTACCAGATCCAGGTCCAGATAATCGTCGGCATGGTCCTGAGCGATGTATTATAAACCCGCACCGCCTCGATATAGTCGCGGCGCGCAACCGCTATACGGTTTTCAGTGCCTTCGAGCTGTGATTGCAGTGCCAGGAAGTTCTGATTGGACTTGAGGTCCGGATAGTTTTCGACAACCGCCAGAAGCCGCGACAGGGCGCCGGTCAAATTGGCCTGATTGTCCTGGAATGCCTTGAAGGCATTGGGATCTTTGAGGGTATCCGGAGTGACCTGCACCGATGTCGCCTTGGCGCGTGCTTCGACGACTGACGTCAGCACATCTTTTTCCTGAGCCGCATAACCTTTGACGGTTTCAACGAGATTAGGGATAAGGTCGGCGCGGCGCTGATACTGGTTGAGCACTTCACTCCATGCGGCCTTGGCCTGCTCTTCATTGGTCGGAATCGTATTGAAGCCGCACGCGGACAGCAGCGGAACGAGGACAACGAGAGCAAGAACCGAAAAGACATTGCGGGGCAGAAAGCCGGTCAAAGACGCCATTTTTTGCATAAAACTCTCTCCTCAATACTCATTTTCCTGACCTGTTGGCCATTTTGGAACGAAGCAGGCTGAGCGTAGCCATTTTTTGCTGCAAAAGGAACTGGCAAAGCGCTATGCTGCCTTGCAACAAGGATCAAGCGGAATCGCCATGGCTGCAAATGACAAAGAACGTCAGGCTGTAACAGAATCGAAGCAGATTCTGGAGCGCATCGGCCATGAGTCCAATCCTGCCGGGCGGTCTGCGGTTGAGCGCACTGTCTCCAGAACCAAAGACCATTTCACCGCAGAGGATGCCGACACAACAGATCCGATAGAAATCTGGGGAACGCGCATTGGCCGGTTTCTGGGATTGCTTGTGTTGATTGCCATGTTTATCTGGTTGATCAGTCTTATCATCGGCAAAAGCTGAGTCCGTGGGCTCACCCCCGCTTTTCCGAACTCTTTCTCGAGTATCTCCATGACCGGTTCTGTTGCTCCCTCCTCCAATGCTGTCATCGTCATATCCAGCCACGTCGTGCGTGGTTCCGTCGGCAACCGGGCGGCAGTCTTTGCCCTTGAGACCCTCGGTCACCCCGTCTGGGCCGTGCCGACGGTCATATTGCCTTGGCATCCGGGTCATGGACCAGCCAAGCGCATCGTGCCGGAACCCCAGCAATTTGATGATCTGATCGCGGATCTCGAGCGCGCGCCCTGGCTCGGCGAGGTGCGAGCGATCATGACGGGCTATCTCGGCAATGCCGCGCAGGCGACGTCCGTTGCCCGCCTCGTCAAGAAGGTCAAAAGCCAGAACAAGGATGTGCTCTATCTCTGCGATCCCGTGATCGGCGATACAAAGGGATTGTATGTTCCCGAAGCAACCGCCGTTGGCATCCGCGACGAACTCATGCCGCTGGCGGATATTTCGACACCCAACCGTTTCGAACTTGCCTGGCTTGCCGGAGCTGATCTGCCCGACAACAAGGCGATCATGCAAGCTGCCTTGCACGCCGGGCCCGGCACGATGCTGGTAACCTCCGCCCATCCCATGCTGGCGGGTGGCACGGGGAATCTTCTGGTCACCCACTCCTTCGCCATGCTCGCCGAGCATCGCCTCGTGACCGGTCCGACCAATGGACTTGGCGACCTGACGTCGGCGCTCTTCCTCGCACGCATGCTGGCTGGCCTTGATCATGAACAGATTTTGCAGCGCACCACTGCATCCGTCTTTGAAATCATGGCCCGCTCGGCGAAGCGTGGCGCCGACGAGTTGATGCTCGAAGCCGATGCTTCCAGCCTCTCAACCCCAATGGCCATGATCCAGATGCGCAGGCTGACCCATCCGAGCAAAGGCATAAGGGCCTGAACACAATTATGATGGTGTTGATCAGACCATTGGAGACCGCTGACATCGGGCGTGTCCGTAAAATCGACGGTTCTTTTCGGGTGGAAGCGCGGCTTGTGCTTTCCCTTGCCGATGGCGTCATCGATTATCAAACAGCTCCTGTTGAGCCCTATATCAAGTGCTATGATGAGGAAGATGATCTGGCTGACTATATTGGTGTCAGCGACAAGGCAGGCTTTCTTGCCCTGATAGACCGGACACCGGCCGGTGTTCTTCAACTGTCGGAAAACTGGAACAAGTACGCCATCATCGACAACATTGCCGTGGATGCACACTTCCGCAAAGCGGGCATGGGGAAGATGCTTGTCGATCAGGCCATCGAGTGGGCAAGAGCACGCGACCTTGCCGGCGTTATGCTGGAAACCCAGGATAACAATGCCGCCGCCTGTGCATTCTACCGGCATTGCGGCTTTACCCTGCGCGGTTTCGACACGGGCCTTTACAAAGCAATCCCGATGACACGACAAGAAACTGCCCTATTTTGGTATCTGACATTTGAGCCCTGAGCCTCTGGCTCGCTGCTACCTACGCAAGACTAATTGATCTTCCCCTCAATCGGGATTAATGCACCATCATGACCATGCTTCCTGAGAGACTGCTCACCGGTTATCGCACCTTCATGGCACAGCGGTATGCCAATGAAACCATGCGCTACCGCCAGTTGGCCGAACAAGGCCAGACTCCTGAAACGCTGGTAATCGCCTGTTGCGACTCCCGCGCTGCACCCGAGATCATTTTCGACACCAGCCCCGGCGAGATTTTCGTCATCCGCAATGTCGCCAATCTGGTCCCGCCCTATTCACCCGACGGTGAATACCACTCGACCTCGGCGGCGCTGGAATTTGCTGTACAAAGCCTCAAGGTGAAAAACATCGTGGTTTTGGGTCACGGACGCTGCGGCGGTATCAAGGCCGCGCTTGATACGGAAAGCAAACCGCTTTCACCCGGTGATTTCATCGGCAAATGGATGAGTCTGGTGGCGCCCGCTGCCGAAGCCGTTGCCGCCAATGAGCTCATGACGCCGTTCGAACGCCAGACCGCCCTGGAGCGCATTTCCATCCGCTATTCCCTGAAGAACCTGCGCAGTTTCCCCTGTGTCGACATTCTGGAGAAGAAGGGCCGCCTCACCCTGCACGGTGCATGGTTCGATATCTCGACGGGCGAATTGTGGGTGATGAATCCTGAAACTGGGGATTTTTTGCGCCCTGACCCGGAACTGGTCGACCTTCAGCCGGGGCAATAACCGATGCAGAGGCTGTTGGTCTCCCTTGTGCTGCTTCTCAGCCTCGCCCTGCCATCTCTGGCCGAAGATACACCGGAAAGGCTTGCCGAGCGCTGGTACGCGGCACTCGAAACCGCCAACAGGTCCGAATTTGCCGATCTCCTGACCGACGACGCAACGATTATTATTGAAGATCAGGAGATAGAGCAGACCAAGAGCGAATTTCTCGCTTCTCTTGACGAATGGGAAAGCGCGGTAAAGGGAACGACCGTCAGGCATAAATTGGGCGGCATGGAGAACGGCAAACTGACAATGTTCGTGTGCTACGAGTTCCCCGGGAACACCACCTATTCCCGCGAAATATTCAGCTTCCGCAATGGCAAGATCAGTGCCAGCGCACAGGGTGCAATAGGCGAGACCTGCGAAGGCTTTTAAAGATAAGGCCGATGCAGAGCACCGGCCTTTTCTGACTCATCGCGGATCGAGACCAATCTCAGTTGCCGTCGATCTGCGCGCCCATGATGGCAATAGTCTGCTGGTACACCGTTGCTGCGTTCCATTCCTGGATTGCCGCAAAATTCGGCTGTCCGGGCTGATAACCCGCACCGCGCTGCCAGCCATGACCGGCGAGATAATTCGCGGTCGATGCCAGCGCATCAGCTTTGGAATGAACCATATCGATATGACCGCTGCCATCGCCATCAGCACCGTACTTCAGTACGTTGGCAGGCATGAACTGCGTCTGGCCGATTTCACCGTGCAGGGCGCCTCTGGCATCGGCAGCAAGGTCATCCTTGTCGATCAGACGCAAGGCTGCATAAAGCTGCTCAGTAAAATAGGCACTGCGGCGGCAATCATAAGCAAGGGTCGCCACGGCGGACAATGTGTGCTGGTTTCCTGTGGCCGCACCGAAACCGGTTTCCAGACCCCAGATGGCAATGATGGGACCAGCTGGCACGCCGTACCGCTTTTCAATACTGGCGAACAGAGCTGCATTCGCGGCCTTCTGCCTCTTGCCGCGCGCTACGATCGCCTGAGCGCCGCGCACCTGCATGAACTTCTCGAGGGAGTATTTGAAGCTCTTCTGATTCCGATCATAGCTGATCGTCTTGGATGCGTAGGTCAGGTTGTTAAGGGCATTCAGACCCTTGCTGCCAATACCCTGGGATTTGGCTTGTTGCTTGAACTGTTCAACCCATGCCGGAAATCCAGCGGAATTGTTGCCGCACTGGGCCGCTGCCTGAGCCGCTCCTGCTGTCATGAGAAGCGCGGCTGCTACGCCCGCAAAAAACTTGCCTTTGGCAACAAACGCCATGGAAATCTCCTTAAAAGTTAAATCTACTTTGAACCTATCTGCCATTTTTCTGTCATTCTGTCATCTGGCAGAATCGGGCGATATTGGGCGAAACCGCGCCTATTCCGTTTATTCTGGCCCAGTTTTGCCGTTCCATCGCTCTCTGAGTGCGTTTCGTGGATCTCCGGCAGATCCTCCATACCCGAACCATACGCAACCCATGATTGCTTAGTACAACCTGATTCGGCGGCAATGCTTAGACTTATTGATAGGCAGCCTAGAAAACTATGCAGAAGAGCGAACCGTGGTGATAGGCTTTATCGGGCAGAACCTTTTCACGCTTTTATACCGAACGCGGTGACCAGATTAGAGTCATATCCTTACGCAGATCGACAACCATCGAGATCAGAAGATATGCAAACGAATATGACTGAGAAACGGCACACAGAGCACGCATTCAAGTGGCTTTGGATAAGATTACCCCCGAAGAAGATGCTGCGCTTACCAAGGCAGGGCTGGCAGATCCGGATACTGTTCTCATTACACAATTGAGTAAGCGCAAGCCTGGCAGGCCGGTTGCGGATATAACCAAGACGCCTGTCTCCATCCGGCTCAGCCCTGATGTGCTTGATTATTTCCGTTCCGGTGGTCCCGGCTGGCAGAGTCGTATCGACGAGGTCTTGCGCAAAGCGGCGGGGCTGAAAAAGCGCGCATAGCAGCGGCCACCTTGACTTTGAGCTGCATTTACTGTTTAAGCCGCGCATCAATCCGCGACGAGTTCCAAACTCCGAGCAGCCGACCGGGGCCCCGCAAGGGTCTGACGATCCCGGAGGTCAACACCCGACAGCGCGATGCGCCCTCGGGTGCAATTTTGCTTTGAGCCGCATTTTGGGTATGGGCTTTGGCGCGGAGGATGCTTACCTCTCGGGGAAACGGTTCCCGGAAGGATAAAGGAAAACGGATGTTTGAGAGCTTACAGGAACGACTAGGTTCGATTTTGAATGGCCTGACGGGTCGCGGCGCGTTGTCGGATGCCGACGTCGCGGCGGCCTTGCGCGAAGTGCGCCGGGCACTGATCGAAGCTGACGTTGCCCTCGATGTTGTCCGCTCGTTCACGGACAAGGTCCGCGCCAAGGCTGTCGGCGCTGAAGTCCTGAAGAGCATCAAGCCGGGCCAGATGGTCGTCAAGATCGTCCATGATGAACTCGTCGACATGCTCGGTGCCGAAGGCGTCACTATTGACCTGAATGCCCCGGCTCCCGTCGTTATCATGATGGTTGGTCTGCAGGGCTCCGGTAAAACCACCACCACGGGCAAGATCGGCAAGCGTCTGACCGAACGCTCGAAGAAAAAAGTACTGATGGCGTCGCTCGATACGCGCCGACCGGCTGCCCAGGAACAGCTGCGGCAGCTTGGCGTGCAGACTGGCGTCGATACGCTCCCCATTATTGCCGGTCAGACACCGGTCGAGATCGCCGCGCGCGCGGTACAGGCTGCCAAGCTCGGCGGTCATGATGTCGTTATTCTCGACACGGCAGGCCGTACGCACATTGACGAGCCCTTGATGGTCGAGATGGCCGACATCAAGAAGAAGACCAATCCGCATGAAATTCTGCTCGTTGCCGACGCCCTGACCGGTCAGGATGCCGTCAATCTCGCGCGGTCCTTCGATGAGCGTGTTGGTATTACCGGCCTTGTCCTCACCCGCATGGACGGCGATGGCCGTGGCGGTGCAGCCCTCTCGATGCGTGCTGTTACCGGCAAGCCGATCAAACTGATCGCCACCGGCGAAAAGATGGATGCGCTGGAGGAATTCTACCCGCGGCGTATCGCTGACCGTATCCTCGGCATGGGTGACATTGTTTCGCTCGTTGAAAAAGCAGCCGAAAACATCGACGCGGAAAAAGCCGCAGCGATGGCCAAGAAGATGCAGTCCGGCAAGTTCGATCTCAACGATCTGGCGGACCAGATCGGCCAGATGCAGAAGCTTGGCGGCATGGGCGGCATCATGGGCATGATGCCCGGCATGGGCAAGATGAAGGATCAGATGGCAGCAGCGGGTCTTGACGACTCCATTTTCAAACGCCAGCTCGCGATCATTTCATCAATGACTGCTGCCGAACGCACCAATCCGGACATGCTGAAACATTCACGCAAGCAGCGCATCGCCAAGGGCTCCGGCACCAATGCCGCCGACATCAACAAGCTTCTCAAAATGCACCGCCAGATGGCGGATATGATGAAGGCGATGGGCGGCAAGGGCAAAGGCGGCATCATGAAACAGATGATGGGCGGTATTGGTGCAAAGATGGGTCTTGGCGGTTTAGGCGGCATGGGTGGTATGGGCGGCATGCCCGACCTGTCCAAGATGGACCCGAAACAGCTTGAAGCCTTGCAGAAACAGGCGGAAGCCGCCGGATTCGGCAAGGGTGGTGGATTGCCCGGTCTTCCCGGCGGTCTCGGTGGTGGTGGTTTGGGTGGCGGCCTCCCGCGCTTGCCCGGCCTTGGTGGCGGCCTTCCGGGCCTGCCGAAGAAGAAGGGATAAGCATGACGTCTTCCTCTCTGCCCAAAGAATTGCTCGAACTGCGCGCATCCATCGACAATATCGATGCGGCGCTGATCCACATGCTGGCGGAACGTTTCCGCTGCACCAAAGCCGTGGGTGTGCTGAAGGCCAAGAATGGCCTCGCTGCTGCCGATCCCGCGCGCGAAAAACGACAGGTTGAACGTCTGCGCTCCCTCGCCCAGTCGGCCGACCTCGACCCCGATTTTGCCGAGAAGTTTCTGAACTTCATCGTCAAGGAAGTGATCAGACATCACGAAACAACTGCGGCCAAAGAGAACGCCGCGAACTAACCTAAGGAGAATACCCCATGTCTATCAAGATTCGCCTGGCACGCGCCGGCTCCAAGAAGCGCCCTTACTACCACGTCGTTATCGCTGACGTTCGCGCACCACGCGACGGCCGTTTCATCGAAAACGTTGGTTCCTGGAACCCGATGCTTCCTAAGGACGGCGATCGCGTCAAGCTTGATGCGGACCGCATCAACTACTGGATAAGTCACGGCGCACAGCCGACAGACCGCGTTCTGCGCTTCCTCGATCAGGCTGGCATTGCCAAGCGCGACACACGCAACAACCCGGAAAAGGCTCTTCCAGGCAAGAAGGCTCAGGAGCGTATTGCTTTTGCCAAGCAGGCTGAAGAAGATGCGAAGGCAAAGGTTATTGCGGAAGCAGAAGCTGCAAAGGCAGCTGAAGAAGCCGCCAAGGCTGCTGCCGCTGAAGCTGCTGCTGCCCCTGCAGAAGAAGCTGCGACTGAAGAAGCCGCCAGCTAATAAACGGCCTCACATATCGACCGCAAAACGGGTGGCTTTGCCGCCCGTTTTTGTTTTAATCAGTATCTACCGTCAGCCCATCCCAGGCGGCCATGGCCGCGTTTGCAGTCTTCACCAGCTGATCCAGTGTCGAGCCGTCGCGTGCGGTGATCGACATCCCGTGCTGTACGGTCGCGTAGAACTCGGCAACCTGCTGAAGATCGACCGTTTTTGAAAGTTCGCCTTCGCGTACCCCGCGTTCCAGACGCTCACGTAAAAGTGTTACATTATCGAGACGGCGTTCCCTCAGAAGAGAACAAGGCGTGTCCACGCCTTCCTCACCATGCAATGCACCCAGAACCACCATGCATCCATGCGGCTGGCCAGGTTGCGTATGCGAAATGGCTGTCTGCATAAGAAAATCAGCAATCCCCTTTTTTGCAGTTTCTGCCATTGGCAAAGAATTCTTGATGCGCTGTCCAACTTGGTTGCTGTAAAGTTCAACCGCCGCCCTGAACAGACCAGCCTTGCTGCCGAAAGCCGCGTAAAGGCTTGGCGCGTTGATCTGCATCGCCGCGGTCAGATCAGACATCGAGGCACTGTCATACCCCTTCTGCCAGAAAACCAGCATTGCGCGTTCCAACGCAGCATCACGATCAAATGCGCGGGGCCGACCTTTCGGCGACATGACAAACTCCTTTTGTAACAATCAATACATAAATCACTTGACGCCTCTGCGCAAGAGTGGCAATGGTTTATGTATCAATCATTACAAAAAGGAAAACTGATGTCTCGTCTCTCCAATAAAGTCGCCTTCGTCACCGGCGGTAGCCGCGGTATCGGCGCAGCCATTGCCCTTAAACTGGCAGAAGATGGTGCGGATATCGCCATCACCTACACCAGCGCTCCTGATAAGGCGGATCAGACGGTCAAGGCCGTCGAAAAACTTGGCCGCCGGGCAATTGCCATCAAGGCGGACAATACAGATGCGAAAGCGGTTGAGAGCGCGGTCAACGAAGCCCACGCCAAACTCGGGCGGCTGGATATTCTTGTAAACAGTGCTGGCGTCTACACAATGGACACCGTCGATAAGCTGGAACTGGAAGAATTTGATCGCGTGATGTCAATTCATGTTCGTGCAAGCTTCGTTGCCGCAAAGGCTGCCGCCGCACTCATGCCCGCAGGCGGGCGAATCATCAGCATCGGCAGCAATCTGGCAGAAATCGTGCCTTTCTCTGGCCTCATCGCCTACTCGACCAGCAAGGCCGCATTGATTGGCCTGACCAAGGCACTGGCACGCGACCTCGGACCCAGGGAGATCACCGCGAACATTGTTCATCCCGGCTCTACGGACACGGATATGAATCCTGCCAATGGCGATCACGCTGAAGGCCAGCGCGCCCGCATGGCTATCCCGCGTTTCGGTGAGGCAAAGGACATTGCCGGTCTCGTGGCATTTCTTGCCGGCGAAGAGGGCCGTTTCATCAATGGTACATCGCTCACAATCGATGGCGGCGCGAACACTTGATCAATCCAAAATGTCCCGGGTGGTTTTCCGCCCGGGTTTTTCTATTGCTCGCCCTTGCGTACCAGACGGCCTTCTTCGGCCTTGTGGAAAAACTGCGAACACACCAGCCAGCCCTTCAGCGGCCGTAGAAGGATAAGGCTTCCGAAGAGTGTCAGTGGTAGTGTGGTGAAAATATGCACCCAGATTGAGACCTCATAGGTCGTCTGTAGCCAGAGTGCGAACAGCATCGCCGGAACCGCCACAATGGTCATGGCAAAAAAAGCGGGGCCATCCGCCGGATCGGCAAAGGAATAATCCAGTCCGCAAACTTCGCAGGAGGGTGCAAGCTTGAGGAACCCGTGGAACAATCGCCCCTGTTGGCACTGCGGACAGCGTCCAAGGATGCCGGTCTTCATTGGATTGTCAGTCGCGTGGTAGTGGCCTGTCTGAGACATGGCGGAGCCTTTCCAAAGCTGATCTATTGTATGGATATTTGTATGACTAAACGTACAATACGCATACTATTTATGCAGAACATAGACATTGTATGCAGAAAAGCAAGTGCAGTGACTCATCAACCGCCAAATTTGTCCTTGCCCGGGCATAATCATCCGGATAATTGTACGGCGATAAACCATACAAAGAGCCTGACATGACCGTTTGGAAGCCTCGAATCGCCACCACATCCCGTTATAAGCACCAGGGCATTGTCGATGCGCTGGTGGCCGACATTGAGACCGGTGTATTGAAGCCGGGTGATTCTCTTCCTCCCCAGCGCGAGATTGCCAAGCAGCTCGGAATTGATCTGACCACCGTCACCCGGGCAATGACCGAAGCACGACGCCTTGATATCATCGAAGCGAAAGTCGGCTCCGGAACCACCATAAAGGGCTCGTTGGCACAGCCCGTGCAAAGCATGGCATCCCTTCTGACGGACCTTGATTTGACAATGATCATTCCACCGCAACCGGCAGAAGCGGATCTTCACGGCCACCTGATCAACGGGGTCAGTCACGTCCTCAATGGCGCATCGAGCCACTTCCTCAGCTATCAGGAAGGCACCGGAACAGAGGCTGCACGGGCCGCCGGAACAAAATGGCTGGCCCCGCGCTTTGGCGAAGCGCCGTCGGCCGATCGCCTGCTGGTCGCTGGAGGCGCTCAGAGTGCACTCTTTGCCATTTGCAGCCTCCTGGCCGGGCAAGGTTCCATATGCGCCGCAGCATTGACCTATCCCGGTCTGAAATCGGTCTGCTCGGCACTTGGCATCCCTCTGCACCCGCTTGCCACGGACAGGAGCGGGATTATCCCCGATGTGTTCGAAAGTTGCTGCAGAACGTCGAAACCCAAGGCGATTTACCTCTGCCCCTCGATCGATAATCCAACAACGGTGACGATGCCGCTTTCACGCCGTCAGATCATCGTCAGCATCGCCCAACGCCACGATGTCATGATTATCGAGGACGATCCCTATGCAGAGCTTCTTGATAACCCCTTGCCCGCGATCGCCTCGATAGCACCCGATATCACCTGGCATATCGCAACTCTCTCGAAATGCGCCACACCGGCATTGCGCGTGGCCTATGTTGTCTGCCCCTCCGGGCTGGACGTGCTGAAGCTTGCATCGAGCCTGCGTGCCAGCAATCCCACCGCATCGCCACTGCTGATGGCCATCGCCACCGCATGGATCAATGAGGGCATTCTTTACAGGATTGCCGATGCCATCCGTGAAGAAAGCCGTGCGCGGCAGGCCATCGCCCGAAAGGTTCTGAAGAACTGGCATTTCTCGGCACAGCCTGCCGCCCACCACCTTTGGCTTGACGTGCCGGTCCAGTGGAGCGCCGCGGAGTTTTCTGCTCTCGCGCGCCGTTCCGGCATCGGAATCGTTCCCGCCTCGGCCTTCAGCATTGCCCCGACGGCACCTGAAGCTGTCCGGCTGTCACTGGGAGCTGCGCCAAACAGGGAAAGGCTTGAGCAGGCACTGGTCCTGCTTGACCGGTTGCTGCACGAGCCGCGTTTCGCTACGGGGATTATTGTCTAGAGAAAGCTTCCCTGCGCGGTAATGGGGTGAAACACGGGCTCTTCCGATTTCCGTGCGGCAACCCGGTGTTCCAGATCAAGCAGAAAGCGCTTGCGCGGCTGGCCGCCGCCATAGCCGGTCAACGATCCGTCAGCCCCAATGATCCGGTGACAGGGAACGACAATGGCAATGCGATTCTGGCCGTTCGCACCGCCCACCGCCCGGCTGGAATTCGGCTTGCCGAGTGCCCGTGCCATCCCGCCATAGGTACGGGTTTCGCCAAAGGGAATGTCGAGGAGCATGGACCAGATCGTACGCTGAAACGGCGTGGCAGGCAGAAACAGGGGCGTCTTGAACACCGTCTGTTCCCCGGCAAAATAGGCCGCTATTTCGCCTTCGATCTGATCGAGATACCGGTGGTTGCCGGGCATGATGGTATAGCGATAGCGCTGCTCGAGTTCCGTCAGTTCCGCAGGTAAGGCAGGCCGGTCGGCGAACTCAAGCAGCGAAAGCCCTTCATCGTTCGCCATGGCAATCATGGGACCGATTGGCGTCTGGATATGTTTGTAGCGCAAGGTCTTTGTCACGAGGATCTCCCGACTCATGCGCGCGATTCTATCCGCTTGTCCTCAAGCCGCCACCCGATTCTTGTCAGGCACTACTGTCAGCGATATTGACTTTTATACCCGCCCGGCCAAGCGACAGGACAATGGCTTCGGGGGGTGCAGAGTCGGTTACAAGTTCATCAAACCCGGTGAAATCACAGACCTGAACAAGACCCTGCCGGCCGAACTTGGATGCATCCGTCACTACCACCGATCGCTCGCCACGCGACAGGACCATCCGCGCGAATTCCGCTTCCTCCAGATTGTAGTCCATCAATCCGTGCGTCGCATCGACAGCGCCGATGGAGATGATGGAATGAGCAACATTGAAGCGGCTTATAAAGTCGATGGCAAGCGCACCGAAAGCAGCACCGTTGTCGCTGCGCAGTTCGCCACCCGCCATGAAAACCTTGTTGCCGTTCACCGTCGCCAGTGTTCGCGCGATGTCGGAAGAATTGGTCACGACGGTCAGGTTGCGGTATTGCAGCAGCTCCCGCGCCAGAAAACTTGTCGTCGTGCCGGTATCGAGCATGATCGAGTCGCCATTACCGATAGTGCTCGCAACATATCTGGCGATTGCCCGCTTGGCGCCGGCATTCTCGCGCATACGCCGCTCGAATGGTGCTTCACCCAGATGTTGCGGCAGTCCGACAGCACCATGGGTTCGTACGATGACACCTTCATCCGTCAGCGGTTTGACGTCACGCCGTATCGTTTCCAGGGAAACGCCGAGCCTTTGCGCCAAATCCGAAATCGAGATCGTACCTTCATCCTGCAAAACTTTCGTGATCTCACCACGCCGTTTGGAAACCATAATTCACCTCGTCAATGCTGCATGACCAATGCAGCCTCAAACATCATTACCACAAAAATTTTATATATCAGTCATAAAAACCACAAAAACTCACAGAAATGCATTGACAAGGCCTGTGATGCGGATGAGATTTACCGCATAGGGTACTCAAGGCGGGGACCCATTTCTCTGGATTGCCCATGACGCAGAGCCAGACCAGTGAAGCCCGGATTGCTGCGTTGCCGCTATGGCGCGGAACCATTCGCGTATCGCTCCTCAAGGGCGGGATCAGCAATGAAAGCTACGTCGTCGAGGATAGTGCCCGCAAATATGTGGTGCGCTTTGGCCGGGATTACCCATTTCATCATGTCTTTCGCGATCGCGAGGCCATGACGGCCAAGGCAGCCCATAAGGCCGGATTTGCACCGGAGCTTTTCTACGCGGACGAAGGCGTCATGGTCTCGGCATTTCTCGGCGCCAAAACCTACAACGCACCTGACGTGCGTAGAAACATTGCTGGTGTTGCCAACCTGATCCGGCAGTTCCATTCGACAATGCCGGAGCATATTACCGGCGCCGGATTCATGTTCTGGGTGTTTCATGTCATCCGCGACTATGCCCGCACACTGGCTGCGGGCAAGAGCCGTATGGTCGGTCATCTGGACAGCTACCTCGCCATAGCCACGGAGATGGAGACGGCGCAGATCCCCTTGCCGATCATCTTCAGCCACAATGATCTCTTGCCCGCCAATATCCTCGACGACGGTGAGCGTCTCTGGTTGATCGATTTTGAATATGCGGGCTTTTCCACGGCCATGTTCGATCTTGCCGGCATCGCCTCCAACGCCGGTCTGAGTGACGATGAATCGGAAGCATTGCTGGCCCTCTATTTCGGGACTTCGCCTGACTCCGCGCTGAAACGCGCCCATGCGGCCATGCAGTGTGCCTCGCTGCTGCGCGAAGCCATGTGGGGCATGGTCTCCGAACTCTACCTCAATGCACCCGGCGTCGATTACGCCGCCTATACCCACGAAAATCTGGAGCGGCTGGATCAGGCGCTCGACCGGTTTCGAACCACATACGGAAACAGATCATGACCCTGCCCAATCACGCTCAGATCGTCGTTATCGGCGGCGGCATCATCGGCTGTTCGACAGCCTACCATCTTGCCAAGGACCACAAAGCCGATGTCATCCTTCTGGAACAGGGACAGCTGACGTCAGGTTCAACCTGGCATGCGGCGGGACTGGTCGGGCAGTTACGCTCCTCCGCATCGATCACACGCGTCCTCAAATACTCGGTCGATCTATACAAACGGCTTGACGAGGAGACCGGTCTGGCAACGGGCTGGAAAATGACGGGCTGCCTGCGGCTTGCCACCAATCAGGATCGCTGGACCGAGTTTCGGCGCTTGGCAACAACCGCTGGCAGCTTCGGCATGGAGATGCATCTTCTATCGCCGCAGGAGGTCAAGGCTATGTGGCCACTCATGCGCGTTGATGACCTGGTTGGAGCGAGCTGGCTGCCGACGGACGGACAGGCGAGTCCCTCTGATATTACTCAGTCGCTCGCGCGTGGTGCGCGCATGAACGGCGCGAAACTGGTCGAGAATATTCGCGTGACCGGTTTCGAGATGGACGGTGAGCGTATCGTCAAGGTCAAGACGGATCAGGGTGACATCACCTGTGAAAAGGTGGTCAATTGCGCTGGCCAATGGGCACGGCAGGTGGGGGCGATGGCGGGCATCAACGTCCCGCTCCAACCCGTCAAGCACCAGTATATCATTACAGAAAAGATCGATGGCCTGTCCTCTGATGCGCCGACAATCCGTGACCCCGACCGGCGCACCTATTTCAAGGAAGAGGTGGGCGGACTGGTCATGGGTGGCTATGAGCCCAATCCGCAGGGTTGGGTGACCGGCGATGTACCCGAAGATTGGCAGTTCCGCCTGTTCGACGATGATTTCGATCATTTTGAACAGCATATGGTGCAGGCCATCAAGCGTATTCCCGCCCTCGAAACCGTCGGCGTCAAGCAGATGATCAATGGGCCTGAGAGTTTCACGCCCGACGGCAATTTTATCCTCGGGCGGGCTCCCGAATGTTCCAACATGTTTGTCGGCGCAGGCTTCAATGCCTTTGGCATCGCGTCCGGGGGCGGCGCTGGCTGGGTTCTGGCCCAGTGGGTCATCGATGGCGAAGCGCCGCTCGATCTCTGGACCGTCGATATCAGGCGCTTCTCCAATCTCCACCGCGATCGCGACTGGGTGCTCGATCGCACGCTGGAAGCCTACGGCAAACATTACACGATCGGTTTTCCGCATGAGGAGTACACGTCCGGACGGCCTGCCATCATGTCGCCCCTCTACGATCGTCTGAAGCGGCATGGTGCCGTTTTCGGTTCAAAACTCGGGTGGGAACGCCCCAACTGGTTCGCGCCGAAGGGCGTGGAAGCGATCGACATCTATTCAATGGGTCGGCAGAACTGGTTTGATCAGGTCGGTAAAGAGCATGCGCTTATCCGGGAAAAGGTCGGCATTTTCGACCAGTCTTCCTTTGCCAAGTATGAACTGACAGGCAAGGACGCGCTAAAGGCATTGGACTATATCTGCGCCAATGATGTCGCCAAGCCCGTGGGGCGCCTGACTTACACGCAGCTTCTCAATACCCGCGGCGGCATTGAATGCGATCTCACCGTCGCGCGGCTTGCCGAGGACAAATTCTATATCGTGACCGGAACCGGTTTCCGGACACATGACTTTGCCTGGATCAGGGACCATATCGGGGAAGGGCTGGATGCACGCCTGGTCGATATCACCGAGCATTTCGGCACGCTTTCCCTCATGGGACCGAAAGCGCGGGATGTCCTCGCCCGGATCACGGAGACCGACGTTGGCAACAGCGCCTTCCCCTTTGGTCATGTCAGGGAAATCACCGTTGCCGGCGCAACGGTCCGCGCCCTGCGTGTCACCTATGTCGGTGAACTCGGCTGGGAACTGCACATCCCCATTGCCGCCACCGGCGCCGTCTTCGACGCCTTGATGCTGGCCGGTGCGGATTTCGGCATAGAGCCAGTCGGATACCGGGCACTGGAATCCCTGCGGCTGGAAAAAGGCTACCGTGCTTGGGGTTCCGACATCACCCCGAATGACTCGCCTTTCGAGGCCGGGCTGGGCTGGGCCGTCAAACTGCGCAAAAACACGGAATTCCTTGGCCGGAAAGCCAGTGAGACCATTCGGGCTACCCCACTCAAGAAGCGCTTTGCCGGGTTCACGGTGATCAAGGACGACGTGGTTCTTCTCGGGCGCGAGACAATCCTGCGCAACGGCGAAGCGGTCGGTTATCTGACCAGCGGCGGTTTTGGCTACACGATCGGCAAGCCCATCGGCTTTGGTTATGTACGTCATCCGGATGGTGTGACGGATGGTTTTCTGACCGATGAAACCTACGAACTCATTGTCGCCAATGAACGGTTCCCCGCCAGAATTCACCTCGATCCTCTCTACGATCCGCAGAACGCAAAAGTGAAGGCGTGAGGGATTGATTAACCCTTGAACTGAGCACGCCAAAACCCCAGCAATTCAGCCCCCTGCGGCATAATTTCCAGGGGGTTGACTTTCCCTGGGAAGGGGACCAAATGGCACCACGTGACCGGAAAATTTCGGTCACGTATCACCAAACCGGAGTCTATCTCTTATGCCCAACGACGACAGTCATAGTCGATTGTTTGCGCCGTCATTGGCGATCGTGGCCTGATTCTTAAGAGATCAGCTCGCCCCGATCAGCCGTGACGGCGGATCGACGGAAAGGCGAGCTAAAATGAACGACCTTCGCTTAACCCAGGATGCACTCAATGCCGACTTGGCACAGGCATCCAATGTAGCTGAACAGCTTGCTGCCATGCAGGCCGCTGATGCTGTTGAACTGCTCAATGAACTCGATATCGAGGATGCTGTCGGCATTCTGGCTGAAATGCCGCGCGATCACGCCGTTTTGATCCTGGATCAGCCCGAACTGCACTCATCCGCCGAGATTATCGCCGAGCTTCCCGCACCGATCGCACGCGAACTGCTCGATGCTATGTCGGCCGACCGTGTCACGGATATTTTCCAGCAGTTCGACGATGAAACCCGTATCCGCCTTGCTTCCAGCCTCGGGCAGGAAACCAAGGCCGCGCTTCGCAAACTGTTGCATTACCCGCCCCATACGGCAGGCAGCCTGATGACCACGGAGTTTGTCAGCGTTCCCGCCAACTGGAACGTCGCTGCAACGCTTCAGCATATTCGCGAAGTTGAGCGGTCTCGCGAGACGATTTATGCAATCTACGTGACCGACCCGAAGACCAAGGGTCTGTTGCGTGCTGTTGCATTGCGCCGACTGATCACCAGCGAGGCAAATGATTCCATCATGAGCGTCGGCCGCGACGTAGCCCCCGTGACTGTCGGTCCGCTGACCGACCAGGAGGACGTCGCCCGGCTCTTCCGCAAGCACGATCTGCTTGCCGTTCCCGTGGTCAATGACGACAATCACATCATCGGTATCGTTACCGTCGATGATGTGATCGACGCCATGACGCAGGAAATGACCGAAGACACGCTGAAATTCGGCGGCATGGAGGCCTTGAACAAGCCCTACATGCAGATCGGATTTGTCCAAATGCTGCGCAAGCGGGCAGGCTGGCTGGGTGTATTGTTTCTCAGCGAGATGCTGACCGCCAGTGCCATGCAGTATTTCGAGGGTGAACTGGAAAAGGCTGTCGTTCTCACCTTGTTCATACCATTGATCATGAGTTCAGGGGGCAATTCCGGCTCCCAGGCCACATCGCTGTTGATACGTGCCCTGGCGTTGCAGGAATTGCGTCTGAAGGATTGGTGGCGGGTCGCCCTGCGTGAGCTGCCCACCGGGATGGTGCTTGGCTCCTTCCTTGGCCTGATCGGCGTCATCCGCATCAGTACATGGCAGATGATCGGCCTGTATGATTACGGCCCGCACTGGATGCTGATCGCCGCAACTGTTGGCGCTGCGTTGATCGGTATTGTGACCTTCGGATCGCTCGTCGGATCGATGCTGCCATTTCTCCTGCAAAAGATCGGCTTCGATCCTGCCAGCGCCTCTGCGCCTTTTGTCGCCACGCTGGTCGACGTGACCGGGCTGGTGATCTATTTCTCGATTGCGCTGGTCTTCCTTTCCGGCACCCTGCTTTGACCAGACGCGCGGCAATTTCCCGGATTTGCCGCGCTCAACCCCAGCGGAGAGCTGTTACGCCTGCATAGCTGTAATGCAGGCAACGGCCAGCCAAAAGCGTATCCCCCCTTTCGCATTTGCGAAAAAACATGTAAGGAGCGCGCAAATGCAAAGCGGCGCCAGCATGTGAGCGTCCACAATCCTCCAAAAGAGAAACTCATGAAACTGCGCAACATCGCGATCATCGCACACGTTGACCATGGCAAAACCACGCTCGTTGACGAACTTCTGAAACAGTCCGGCAATTTCCGTGACAACCAGCGCGTTGCCGAACGCATGATGGATTCGAACGACATCGAAAAGGAACGCGGGATCACCATTCTCGCCAAAGCCACTTCGGTCGTCTGGAAGGATGCACGCATCAACATCGTCGACACCCCAGGCCACGCTGATTTCGGCGGCGAAGTCGAACGTATTCTGAGCATGGTGGATGGCGCGATCGTTCTCGTTGACGCTGCCGAAGGCCCGATGCCACAGACCAAATTCGTGGTCGGCAAGGCGCTCAAGGTCGGCCTGCGTCCGATCGTTGCCATCAACAAGATCGATCGTCCTGACGCGCGTCACGAAGAAGTCGTCAATGAGGTCTTCGATCTCTTTGCCGCTCTTGACGCGACGGATGAACAGCTCGACTTCCCGATCCTCTACGGTTCAGGCCGCAATGGCTGGATGGCGCGCAACCCGGAAGGTCCGCAGGATCAGGGTCTGTCGGCACTCTTCGACATGGTTCTTGAACATGTGCCTGCGCCTACCGTTGGCGAAGGTCCGTTCAAGATGATCGGTACGATTCTCGAGGCCGATCCTTTCCTTGGCCGTATCATTACCGGCCGCATTCATTCGGGCACGGTCAAGTCGAACCAGCAGGTCAAGGTTTTGCATGGCGACGGCACCCAGCTTGAAACCGGCCGCATCTCGAAGATTCTCGCATTCCGCGGTCTTGAGCGCCAGCCGATTGACGAAGCGCATGCGGGCGACATCGTTGCTATCGCCGGCCTGCAGAAGGGCACGGTTGCCGACACGTTCTGCGCAACGGATGTCAGCGAGCCGCTCCACGCTCAGCCGATCGATCCGCCAACCGTCACCATGTCCTTCATCGTCAACGATTCTCCGCTTGCCGGTACCGAAGGCGACAAGGTAACGAGCCGTGTCATTCGTGACCGCCTCCTCAAGGAAGCCGAAGGCAACGTTGCGCTGAAAGTCGAAGAATCCGGTGACAAGGATTCGTTCTTCGTGTCCGGCCGCGGCGAATTGCAGCTTGCTGTTCTCATCGAAAACATGCGCCGCGAAGGTTTCGAACTTGGCGTATCGCGTCCGCGCGTCGTCATGGAAAAAGACGAAGACGGCAACCTGCTTGAACCGATCGAAGAAGTTCTCATCGACGTTGACGAGGAATATTCGGGCACGGTCGTGCAGAAGATGTCCGAGCGCAAGGCCGAAATGGTCGAGCTGCGTCCATCCGGCGGCAATCGCGTCCGCATGGTATTCTACGCACCGACCCGTGGTCTCATCGGCTATCAGTCGGAACTTCTGACCGATACACGCGGCACCGCCATCATGAACCGTCTGTTCCGCGCCTATGAGCCCTTCAAGGGTGAAATCGCTGGCCGCAACAACGGCGTTCTGATCTCCAACGATCAGGGCGAGTCGGTTGCCTTCGCCATGTGGAACCTCGAAGATCGCGGCCCGATGGTTATCGAAGCCGGCACGAAGGTTTATGCCGGCATGATCATCGGCATTCACTCACGTGATAACGATCTGGAAGTGAATGTGCTCAAGGGCAAGAAGCTGACCAACATCCGGGCCGCCGGCAAGGATGAAGCGGTCAAGCTGACACCGCCGATCCGCATGACGCTGGAACGCGCCCTGTCATGGATTCAGGATGACGAACTGGTTGAAGTCACACCGAAATCCATTCGTCTGCGCAAGCTTTACCTTGATCCGAACGAACGCAAGCGTTTTGAGAAGAGCAGCAAGACTGCCGGGGCTGCGTAAAACGGCCTCAACCATTCAATGACCGGAAGAGCGGCGATTTTCGCCGCTCTTCTTTTTTGTGCCATTTTCTTTTTGGTGCAAGACGCAAAAAATCGTTTTGAATGCCAGTTGCGAAGTCCTGACTGCCGGGTCTATGGTTAAGAAATCATGAACACCCATGTGACCGAGATCAGACGAGCAGAACTGGCCGATGCGGGCGCAATCTCCGCCGTGCATCTGGCTGCCTGGCAAGGTGCCTATCGGGGCATCATTCCCCATCGTTCACTCAATACCATGTTGCACCGTCGCGGTGCGGACTGGTGGGCGAGAGCCATTCGCCGCTCCACACAAATTCTCGTTGCCGATATTGGCGGCATCGTCGCAGGTTATGCCACACTGGGACCCAACCGGGCACGACAGCTGCCGCAAAAGGGTGAAATCTACGAACTTTACATCCGTCCCGAATATCAGGGATTGGGTCTGGGTACACGGCTACTGGGCGCTTCTCGCCGGAGCCTTGTCGACCAAGGCCTCAAGGGTATGGTTATCTGGGCTCTTGAAGACAATGATCTTGCGATCAGTTTCTACGAAAATGCAGGCGGCAAGGATGTAGCCGAAGGCGTCGAATGTTTTGAGGGCAAGACCTTAAAGAAAATCGCCTTCGTCTGGAACTGATTGTCGGCATGCCGCCCGTAAAAGCTACCCCCGCTTCATCTTCCCCGTGCCGCATGAGGCCCTTGGCATTGCCATATCTGGCGTTCATTGTCTTTTTATGTACTTATTTCCACAGAATGGGCCTATCACTCCCCCTTTGGGACATGGATTGACGACGCAATTCTTGCGTCATGCCATAAAAATCTTTACAGCACTCCCAAACCAACAAGGACTCTGAAAATATGCGCATTGATGCCATTTCGGTCGGCAATAATCCTCCTGAAGATGTCAACGTAATCATCGAGGTTCCAGTCGGCGGCCAGCCGATCAAGTACGAACTCGACAAGGATTCCGGCGCACTGTTTGTCGACCGGTTCCTGCACACACCGATGACCTATCCGGGCAATTACGGCTTTGTGCCTCATACGTTGTCGGACGATGGTGATCCGATTGATGTCCTGATCTGCAACACCCGTGCCCTGATGCCAACCAGCGTCATCAATGTACGCCCGATCGGCGTTCTGGTGATGGAAGACAACAAGGGTCAGGATGAAAAGATCATTGCCGTGCCCTCGCCGCACCTGACCCTGCGTTACGAGAAAGTCCACAACTACACGGACCTTCCGGAGATCACACTGAAGCAGATTCAGCATTTCTTCGAACACTACAAGGATCTGGAGCCCGGCAAATGGGTGAAGATTGGCGATTGGGGTGATGAGGATGCGGCGCGCAAGCTGATCACCGAAGCCATCGAGCGTCACAACGCCAAGAAGGCCTGATTATTCTTCGGGCGATCCGAGCGCTGCGAGCTTCACAGCCAGCGCTTCCGGGTCGCCCGAAACTTTTATCTGTTTTAGCCGCGATGTTGCGCCTGCGCCAATGCTGACATCCCGCACGGCCACTCCAAGCCATTTTGCCAGCAGCTTTTCCAGCGCAGCATTGGCCTTGCCGTCTTCCGGTACTGCCCGTACCCGGGCTTTCAAATGCGCCCTGCCATCATCCGTTTCTTCTACACCTTCAATCGCATCCCTCGCTGACTTTGGCGTCAGCCGTACGAAGAGCGTGATGCAGTCACGCTCCTTGCGAAAGAATGCTGTGCTCAAAACAGGATTAGACCAGCAGCGGCGCAATCGTTGTCCAGAGGAACTGACGAAGGAAAAAGATAATCAGCAGCAACACGATCGGCGAAATATCGATACCGCCAAGATCAGGCAGAAAGCGCCGGATCGGACGCAAGGCAGGCTCGGTCACCCGATAAAGGAAATCACCGATCGAGGCGACAAACCTGTTGCTCGAATTGATCACATTGAACGCGTACAGCCATGAGAAGATCGCACTGGCAATCAGAATCCACGTATAGATATCGAGGGCCAGATCAATCGTGCGGATAAGAGCGAGCATAGGTTTCTCCTGATAATCACGCGACATGTAGCGATTGGCTGGCCTTCGGGCAAGAGGCAGCAGGTTTGCAGGCTTCAAAACAGCAGCGCCCTTTTTCACTTCCCATCCAAGTATTCGCCTTCCGAAGGCTTTGCTCATTGGCGGAACAACAGCATCCATTGATGTACAATTGAACGTTATTGTTGAATTTTAAAAACAGGAATAACTTATAGTTGTGAGTCGGGCAGTTCCGGCAAGCATTTATCTAGGGGGTTTCCATGCTCAATAAACTGTCAGCCGAATTCTTCGGTACATTCTGGCTCGTCCTTGGCGGTTGCGGCAGTGCCGTGCTTGCCGCTGCATTTCCGGGCGTTGGTATCGGTCTGCTTGGTGTTTCCTTTGCGTTTGGTCTTACGGTTCTAACCATGGCTTATGCGGTCGGCGGTATTTCCGGCGGCCACTTCAATCCCGCTGTTTCGCTTGGCCTTGCCGTAGCGGGACGCTTCGACTTCAAGGATCTTATCCCTTATTGGATAGCGCAGGTTGTCGGCGCGATCGCTGCGGCGGCGGTGCTTTATCTGATCGCCTCGGGCAAGGCGGATTTCGCCGGCGTCAAAGGTTTTGCTTCCAACGGCTACGGTGAGCTTTCTCCGGGCGGCTATGGACTGACTGCGGCTCTGATTGCAGAAGTTGTCTTTACTGCCTTCTTCATCATCATCATCCTTGGAGCAACATCTTCTTCGGTTCCGGCAGGCTTTGCGCCAATCGCGATTGGTCTGGGGCTGACCCTGATCCATCTGGTGTCGATTCCAGTAACGAATACCTCTGTCAATCCGGCCCGGTCCACCGGTGTCGCACTGTTCGCGGAGACTGCTGCTCTCAGCCAGCTCTGGCTTTTCTGGGTAGCTCCGCTTGTTGGCGCCATTGTTGGTGCAATCATCTGGAAGGCGCTTCTCGGTAAAGACTGAGACTTCGATCTTTTCACACTTGATTTGGGCCGGTTATCCGGCCCATTTTTATCTGAGGGTGCAACACTATAATATTTCGCATTTGCTATCCCCTTTGGTGGTGAATTGCTCTAGAAGAAATCTCCAGATTCCGGAGCCTTTCATCGAAATGACCCTCCCTGAAACGAATGCGGCTCATGATCGTTATGCCGCCTTTCGCCATTCATCTTTCACCCGCTACTGGCTGTCCCGCTTCTTCGGATCCTTTGCTATCCAGATTATCAGCGTGTCTGTTGGCTGGCAGATTTATGATCTGACGCGCGATCCCTTTGATCTCGGGCTTGTCGGACTTGTGCAGTTCGCCCCATCATTGCTGCTGGTCCTTGTCACCGGCGCTGCGGCAGACCGCTTTGGCCGCCGGTTCATCATGGGCCTCGCCCTTGCTGCGGAAATGATCTGCGCGGCCGTGCTGCTCCTGCTGACAGTCACCCACATGTTCACGCCTCTTGCCGTGTTTGCCATTCTCGCGGGATTTGGTGTGGGACGCGCCTTTCTCGGCCCAGCTTCGGCCTCTCTCGTCGTTAACCTTGTGCCGACGGAGGTTTTCTCGAACGCCGTGTCCTGGAATTCCTCGGCCTGGCAGATTGCCACGATCGTTGGCCCAGTTGCCGGCGGCCTGCTCTACGGCTTGTCGCCGGTCATCGCCTACAGCATCGCGACAATCCTGCTGGCCGCCGCAACAATCTGCATTTTCTCCATCCCCAAACCTACCCAGCACACATTGACTGAAAAGAAGTCATTCCAGACACTGATGGCCGGGTTCCACTATATCTGGAAAGAGAAGGTCGTTCTCGGCGCTATTTCACTTGATCTGTTCGCAGTGCTTCTGGGCGGCGCTGTAGCACTTCTACCCGTTTATGCCCGGGATATCCTTCAGCTTGGGCCCTGGGGGCTTGGCATGTTGCGCGCAGCGCCTGGCATCGGTGCCATTCTCACAGCGCTCTGGCTGGCGGGCCATCCAATCCGCGATCACGCAGGCATGATCATGTTTCTGTTCGTCGCGCTTTTCGGCTTACTCACCATCATGTTTGGCGTATCCAATCTGGCATGGCTGTCCATAGCGCTGCTGGCACTGATGGGCGCCGCCGACATGATCAGCGTTTATATCAGGGAAACGCTCCTGCAGCTCTGGACACCGGACCATGTGCGCGGCCGCGTCAACGCGGTCAATATGGTGTTTGTCGGGGCCTCGAACGAGTTGGGTGAATTCCGCGCCGGCATCATGGCGTCGCTGATAGGCACAGTCCCCGCCGTAGTCTTCGGTGGTGTCGGCACAATCGCGGTGGCAGGTCTTTGGGCTTACTGGTTCCCGCAACTGCGCAAAGCGCGCAATCTGCAAGGCAGAACCTAGGCTCTTTAGGCAAGAACCGGCGCGCCGAAAATCGTTTCGAGGAAGCGCTGCAACCAGGCCTTGAGCATGGCGTCATAGACCAGACGGCCTTCCAGATGTTCTCGGCCCTGTTGCGCGTTGTTCATTGTAAAGCGCTCTGAACCGCGCACCACCCAGCGCTGCATCATCGCGCGGGTCAACTCGGCATGGAATTGTACACCCCAGGCATTCTCGCCGTAGCGAAAAGCCTGATTGTGATAAGCTTTGGCCGTTGCCAGAAGCGTGGCGCTGCTTGGCAGGTCAAAACCCTCCCGATGGAAGTGGTAAACCATCGACGGCCAGTCCATCAGAGACTTGCCGGCCTCGGTCGCTTCGAGTTCGTACCATCCGATCTCCACCAGACCTTCGGGATGCGGTCCCACTGAACCGCCAATATGCTTGGCAAGCATCTGGGCCCCAAGGCAAATACCGAGAAAGGGTTTGTTTTCCGCAAGCGGTACGGAAAGCCAGTCGGTTTCGCGGGCAACGAACTCATCCGGATCATTGGCGCTCATCGGGCCGCCAAAAATGACGGCGCCCGCATGGCCTTCCAGCGTCTCCGGCAAATCATCGCCAAGTGGCGGGCGGCGGATATCAAGATCAAAACCGGATTGCAGCAGCAACTGGCCGACCCGGCCAGGGCTGGAACGTTCCTGATGCAGTACCGTAAGGATTTTCGGGCGTTTCACTTGCCGGTTCTCCATCCAGTCTGTCTGGAACATTCTTGCGTTTCCTATTCCTCTTGCACCGCCTGTTTGGCACGAAGGGCTGCTTTCTGCTTCACCGTTACACGATCACGAGATGAAACACCGATGAGTTCCGCCACACGCCAGACGACGTTCTCTTCCAGCTCATGCGCGGATCCGTCGGCGAAAACCACGTCCCACATCAGTTCAATGAAGTGAATTCGCGCCTCTTCGTCAAGATTGCGTTTGAGCACGCTGGTGAAACTATAGAGATCCACCGCTTCCTGATCCGCCTGTTCGCTGTCTTCAAGCAGCCTTTTCAGCGCTTCGCCTTTGAGACCATAGGCTTCGGAAATCAACTGCGACAGGCGCTTGCGCTCGACTTTGCGCCGCTCGCCGTCCGCATCCATGACATGAAACATCAATGCTGCCGCAGCAAGACGCGGATCATTTCTGGAGAAATGCCCTTTTCCACTCTCGCCGGATGGCAGAGCCTTGAAGAAAGTTACGAGGCGGTCGAGCATAAATATGGATCTCTCAGCGTTGTTACCAATGGCCCGAATCAACTGATAGCTCGGCTGACGAGGCCCCGCCATTGTGCATCTTGCCGCAAAGACCGCTATTGAAATTAACGTGTTATGATCGACACACCGGCTGCGGGTTCAAAGGTTCATTACGCAGCCTGACGCGCTGTCCGCGATCCGGTTACCCATTCACTTCAATCGTTCGGCAAAAACCGCGAGTTGGTCGATCGTGGTTCCCCAACCATCGTGGAATCCCATTTCTTCATGCTTTCGGGAGTCTGCCGGGTTTTTATGCAGAACGCGGGCCGAGTAGCGGGTGCCGCTTCCCTCTGCTTCAAATGTTATGATTGCGGTCAATGCCAGCCAAGGTTCGACCGGTTTCCACCCCTCGGTCAGGACCGTCGTGAAAACCAGTTTAGCTTCGGGAATGATTTCCAGAAAACAGCCGTCGACGTGCGGTTGGAATTCGCCGCCGCCCTCGCGCATGCGCGTCTCGAACGCGCCGCCGGGGTGGAGGTCAAGCTTGATCACCTTGCATTCGATAGGGGCGGGTATCCACCATTTCGCCAGGTGCTCGCGCGTACTCCACGCCTTCCAGACGAGAGCTGGCGGCGCATTGATGAAACGCGCAATGGTCAATTCGGATTCTTCAGCCGGCATCTTCAATACTCCCCGACATTTGGGTTTCAACATAATCAGCAAGCCGGTCCGTTCTGGCCTGCCAAAGCGCACGCTGCTCGCAGAGCCAGGACTCGGCCGCCGTTAGCCTCTCGGTGTTCACCCAGCAGGTGCGGACGCGACCGACCTTTTTGGAACGGATCAGTCCATCCGCCTCAAGCACCCGAAGATGTTTCATGAACGACGGCAGTCCCATATTGAAGGGTTGCGCCAGTTCCTTGACCGGCGCGGGCCCCCTCGTCAGGCGACTGATAACTGCCCGTCTGGTCGGATCAGCAAGGGCGTGAAAAGCTGCATCGAGTGATGTTTGATAGTTTTCCATATGGAAAACCATAAAGGAAACTATCCCATTTGGCAAACTAAATCGCGTGCAGCGATGGCGATACACCGATTCAATGCCCGCGAGGAGGCATTGCCATCAGCGAACTGGTCGGATTGCCGGATATGTCGGGCTAATCGTTATTGTGCTGGCTCTGGCCTAGAAGAGCCGAAACTTCTTGTTTGGCCGCTCTTCCTCATCGTCTGGCAGTACTCCGGGATCATCCGGCACCGGAATGATCAGTTTTTCCTCATCATCCGCCGGTGCAGCCGCCACCTTTTCCGGCAGCGGAGGCAATACCGATGCAATCCGCTCATGCGCCTGCTGTTCTTCGGTCGCGACCGTCAGCGATGCCTCAACTGGCTTTGATGGTGCAGGTTTCGAAACGGGTTCAGCCGATACGACCTCCGCATCTGTAACATCCGAATTCGGTTCAATCACCCGCGAAACGGGCTTCTCAGCCGCCACGATCACCGATTTCTCCCGGATCAACGGTTCGCTGACCTCGCGCCTGGACGGCGTCTGGATAGGTCTAGCCGCAAGCGCACTGTCAAAATCCTCTCGCGCATCAATCACGGTTCCAAGCTGTTCGACCGGAACCTTCCACTCAAACGCATTGAGTTTGCCTGTCACCGGGGAGGCGGGAGCCCAGCGCTCTGAAACATAGCCGTCCGCAGTCCAGGCGGGGTCACGGGGCGCCTTGACGGCCCGGGAGAGCCACTGGCGCACGCGCCCCTGATCGCCCGTCTGTGCTTCCTCGATATCGGCCAGCAGCAGATAGGCACTTTCGCGCGGCGCGGTGCGCAGGACCGTCTCTGCCGCCTCACGCGCCTCCTTCAGCTCACCAGCGGCCAGCGCCGCGTGGGCAATGGCGAGGCTGGATTCCGGATGATGCGGGTAGAGCCCCGCCAGATGGCGGGCACGCTTCAGGCGATCGAAGACGGAATCACCCAGCCGCGCATGGACGTATGTTTCCGCCACTTCCGGATGCGGTTCCTTCTTCCAGACGTGCTCGAGAATTTTTGATCCTTTGCGCAAGTCACCCTGCTGGAACAACACTTTGGCTGCAACAATCGCGGCGGGAACCAGATCGGGCACCAGTTTATTGGCTTCAATGGCGATGGGTTTCGATCCGACCGGATCGCTCTCGAACGTATCGATCGCCTTGGCGGTCAGGAGAACAGCACGCTCACGTTTGGCTGTGTCCTTGTCGATCTGCTTGGTCAACTTCTGCTTTTCGAGCAATTCCAGAGCGCCATCCCAGTCGCCGTGTGCTGTCTTCTGACCGAGTGCAGCTGTAGCGGCCCATTCCACGTTGGGCGCGAGAAGTGCTGCCTGTTCCGCATATTGCTTGGATGCCTCGCGTGCACCAAGCCGCTGCGCTTCCAGATAGAGGCCCCGCAGGCCCAGAAGCTTGGTTTCCGGATCATCAAGCATGGCCTGAAATTTAGTCCGCGCATCATCCGTGCGCCCTTCCAGCATGGCTGCCTGTGCGTCCAGAAGCTTGATGAGCGGCTCTTGATCGACATTCAGCAACTTCTCTGCCTGTTTGATCATGCGCCGCGCTGTTTGCCCGTCTCCCGCTCCGGCTGCAATCAAACCCGTCGACAGGGATTGATAGCCGCGGTCACGCTTGCGGGCACGAAAGTGGCGGCGCAAGGCGTAGGGAGAAGCGACAACACTCTTGATTATCCACCAGACAAGCATGACACCGGCCACAAGCGCCACTATGGCCGATGCGGCCACCATCAGGCTGACCTTGTGCTGCATACCAGCAAAGGTGATGACGAGATCTCCAGGCCGGTCGGCAAGCCAGGCAAAGCCGAAACCAAGCACCAGTACAACGAGAAGGAAAGACAGGACTCTGATCATGATCATCTTCCCTTACTGTGCCGCAGCCGGTGTTTTGATACCGGTTAATGCATTGGAGAGTGCCGCAGACACGACGTCGCCAGCCTTTTGTCGGGCACGCATGGCATTGGCGAAATCCGTCGAAACCGCCTTGGCTGAGTCCGGCAGTTTGTCCCAATCCGCAAGGGCAGCGGCGAGATCATCAGCATTGAGATGCGCCTCGATACGCGCCGTTATGGCATCCACGCCCTCGCCCTCGATGAGCCCTACCGGCCGCGATTGCACCAACCCTTCAGCACTAGCCCACAGCCGGTCGAGAATACCGGCATTGGGATCGACGGTTCGCGTGGTCGCAATGATTTTTGTGGCCACATTATCGAACTGGCTCGCCAGCATGCTGACCGTTGGAACACCCGCCGAGGCGGTGGCCCGAAGCCCCTCCACATCAGCGGAAGCAGGCGCAACAGCAAGATAGGTATCAAGCTCCGCCGCGAAAGGCCCGCCCCGGTCAATGGCTGACTTTAATCCTGTGGCCGCGATGGCCAAGGCCATGTTGTTTTGGCCGGCGTCATCCTGAACCTTCGTTTCAAGGGCATCGAGACGTGTCTGCAAGGCGGCCGATGCCTGCGCTTCACCTGCAAGAGCGCCTGCAGCCTGCTCGGCTTTCTGCTGGCTGGCGGCGAGCTGTGTTTCCAACGAGGCTATGCGCGTATCAATGGCACTGGTGTCAACTGTACCCCCTCCTGCGCTGCCTGCGTTTGCCTGGGCGTCTGCCACACTCTGCTTCACCATCTTCAATTCATCGGCCAGACCAGACACCTGACCCAAAGCCTGTTTGGCATTTTCTACCGCGCCATTGAGCGCAACCTGCGCACCCTCGTCGAGCGCCGCTTTCGGTGGTGCAGCATTGCGCAGTTCCGCAATCTGCTGTTCCACAGCTGAGAGATCGGCCTTGGGTGAAGGCAGTACACCGGCCCACTGCAGAGCTGCAGCGCCAAGCAGCGCCACAACACCGCCAATCAGCCCTGACGTCAGGCGCCCCAGCGGATCATTGACCTTCTGCGGGACGGTAACAGATGCAGAAACAGCTGGCTTCGGCTGGTCGGTGGACGGCGACCTGCCGAATGACGCGCCTTGCTGGTATGCGTTTTCCGTTTTGGGTGTGTTTTCACTCTTAATCGACGCTGCTTTCTCTGGCTCGCGCTTTGGTTCCTGCGGCTTGACGCTGGCGTCAGGACTGAACCCAACAGGTTCCGGTTGAGGAACATTTCCACTGGCGGAGGAACTCTTCACAACATCCGATGGCTCCAGTTCAATCGTCACAGGCTTTCGGGCTGACTTCGAATGACGGGGAACGGATGATTTGGCCATGGATACTCTCTTCAGAACAATTGGGTTGACTGAAACCCCAAGCTAGCAGGGAAGTTCCATTTGGGAAACGCCGCTGAGCGACGATTGCATTTATCGGCCGCCCAGCTCTCGCATCAGCAGGTCAAACAATGCATCCTCGTCAGGCCGAGCGGCAACCTTTATAATCGGATTTTGTAGGCCGGAAATACCGTCGGCAATGCGTCGTGATAAGCATAAAAACATCGTATTTTCAAATAGATATGTTAATTTCAGCTCATCGATCAGGCTTGAGAAGACCTCCGAACTCATACGCGAATAGAGCAAACAACAATCAAGATGTTTTGAACCAAGCGACCTCATCAGAAAATCAGTTGTATAACTGACTGAATTCGTATCGTAGATCGCCAAAGATGAACAGAGGAACCCCGCGCTCTTCACTGCGCGCTCAAATTCTGGAGATCTGACATGACCGGTTAGATAAAGCAGCGAACCGCCCGAACAGAGATCTTCGACAATCGTTTCAGCCAGCGATTCCCCGTCACTGTCCCCCGTCGTAACTGTCTCAAAGCCACGGGCACGAGCCGCATCTGCAGTTGCATCACCCACGGTGAAACAGGGCAGTTGGAGAAACGGCGCAAGTAATTCTTCGCTGGCATGTACCAGCGCATTGGCGCTTGTTGCCACAACGGCGTTGAACATACCTTCAGGCATTGTCGGATTCAGGGGAACAATCTGTGTGAGCGGCAAAAGTGCTGGCGCAAAACCTTGCGCGCGCAGTCGGTCGGCGGTTCTGGTCGCAGCTGGCAAGGGCCGTGTGACCAGAACCGTTTTTTCCATCAGAGCCAATCCGTAAAGAAATGGGCTCCGGCTTTTGCCCGGACGCGCGCCGCTGCATCCCTGCCAATCGCGGCGGCATCTGCAACCGCGCCTTCACCAGTTACCTCATGGGCTTCCGTACCATCCGGCAGCAGAATCATGCCGTGGAACGTGAGAGTCTTACCGGAAACCGTCGCAAGACCGGCGATCGGTGTGCGGCACGAGCCGTCCAATGTACCGAGAAATGCGCGCTCGCAGGCCAGTGCCGTCGACGTTTCAAAGTGATCGAGCGGTGCAATCAGCGCATCGATTCGCTCATCGCCGATTCGGGTTTCCAGCGCAATCGCCCCTTGTCCGGGTGCCGGTGGAAAGGTTGTAACATCCATCAGGGCAGTCGCCGCATCGCCAAGACCGAGGCGGCGCAGACCCGCATAGGCCAAAAAAGTTGCATCGACCTGCCCATCAGCGAGCTTGCGCAGCCGGGTGTCAATATTGCCGCGGAAATTCACAACCTTCAAATCCGGCCTTGATCGGAGAATCAGCGCCTGACGCCGCAGGGATGCGGAGCCGACAACGGCGCCCAGAGGCAGCTCCATCAGCGTTTTGACAGTGCGCCCAATAAACGCATCGCGCGGGTCCTCCCGCTCAAGGAAAACCGAAAGGTGCAGGCCCTCCGGCAGGAAAGTCGCCATGTCCTTGGACGAGTGCACGGCCAGGTCGATGCGGCCATCCACCAGTTGCTCTTCGATCTCAAGGGTGAACAGTCCCTTGCCGCCAACTTCCGATAATGGACGATCCTGAATCCGGTCACCGCTGGTCGAAATCACGACGATCTCGATATCCTCTTCGCGCAGACCATGGGCTTTAACCAGCCGATCACGCGTCTCACGGGCTTGTACAAGCGCGAGAGCACTCCCACGTGTACCGATCTTGAGCGTTTTTGTTTGCATTAGTCGCAGTCCGTGTTACGCGAGTTCGAATTATTTGGCCCTAACTAACGGGCTTTTGTGCAACGGGCAATGCGACGAAGGATGTCAGGGTCATCGATGCGGGTTTTGGGTATAGAAACAAGCTGCGACGAGACGGCCGCTGCGGTCGTGGAACGCGACCATAACGGTCACGGACGGATTCTCTCCAACGTGGTTCTGAGCCAGATTGACGACCACGCGCCCTACGGCGGCGTGGTGCCCGAGATTGCCGCACGCGCCCATGTGGAAGTGCTTGACCGTCTGATCGGTCAAGCCTTGCACGAAGCCCAGATGACGCTTGACGATGTGGATGCGGTGGCTGCAACGGCGGGCCCTGGCCTCATCGGCGGATTGATCGTCGGCCTGATGACCGGCAAAGCCATCGCAATGGCCGCGCAAAAACCATTCTATGCCATCAACCATCTGGAAGGTCATGCGCTGACACCGCGCTTGACCGACCAGATCGATTTTCCGTATCTGCTTCTGCTGGTTTCCGGCGGCCATACCCAGATGGTGCTGGTCAAGGGACTAGGCGATTACGAACGGCTTGGCACGACCATTGATGACGCCTTGGGCGAAGCCTTTGATAAAACCGCCAAACTGCTTGGCCTGCCCTATCCCGGTGGACCGGAAGTTGAAAAAGCAGCCCTGCTGGGCGATTCCAGCCGGTTTCTACTACCAAGACCGCTGAAGGGTGAAGAACGGCTGGATTTTTCCTTCTCCGGCCTCAAGACAGCGGTACGCCAGCTGGCAACCACACTCGAGCCGTTGTCGCAGAGCGATGTCAACGATATATGCGCCGCATTTCAGGCGGCCGTTGCCGATACACTGAATGACCGCGTATCCCGCTCGCTCGCGCGGTTCCGTACCGTTTTTCCTGAGGTGGCGGAGCCGGCACTCGTTGTTGCCGGTGGCGTTGCCGCCAACAAGGTGTTGCGTGCCTGCCTGCAAAACCTGTGCGCCGGCAACGGCTTTCGCTTCATTGCTCCGCCCATGGCACTGTGTACCGACAATGCTGCGATGATTGCCTGGGCCGGTGCGGAACGGGCGGAGAATATGACCGCCGATTCGCTTGATATCGCGCCGCGCTCGCGCTGGCCGCTGGATATGCAATCGGCACCTTTGATCGGTGCCGGGCGTAGAGGAGCCAAGGCATGACCGCCAGACACAATATCGCTGTCCTTGGTGGCGGTGCATGGGGTACGGCACTTGGCTCTATGGCAGCAAGCAACGGACACTACGTGCGCCTCTATGCCCGCGACGCTGTAATTGTTGAATCCATCAACGCCGGTCACCGCAATGAATCCTATCTGCCCGGCATTGATCTCTCCCCGACATTGACCGCAAGTACACAAACAAAAGACGTCCTTTCGGATTGCGATTTCATTCTTTGTGTGATTCCGGCGCAAGCCATGGCTGACGCCCTCGAAGAATTGAAGGTGTTGATCCCTCGATCGATCCCCTTGATCATCTGCGCCAAAGGCATCGACCGCAAGCGTGGACTGCTGATGTCCAATCTGGTCAAGCAGATCATCCCAGACCAGACTCTCGCTGCCTTGTCGGGCCCAAGCTTTGCCAGCGACGTGGCGAGAGGTCTGCCAACTGCCGTCACCGTTGCTGCAGAAAGCCAAGCCATGGCCGACCGTATTGCCTCTGCACTCTCCGGACCGAAATTCCGCTGCTATTCGACCGACGATCTCGTCGGCGTTGAAATTGGCGGCTCCCTGAAAAACGTACTCGCTATTGCCGCCGGCGCGGCCATTGGCCGAGGATTTGGCGCCAGCGCACAGGCCGCGCTGGTTACGCGCGGATTTGTTGAATTGCGCCGGGTTGGTCAAGCTCTTGGCGCCCGATCCGAAACGATCATGGGCCTTTCCGGTCTTGGTGATCTGCTGCTTTCCTGCTCGACAACCCAATCGCGCAACTATTCTTACGGCCTCGCACTTGGTCGGGGCGATGATCTGACCGGCCGACCATTGGCCGAGGGCGTGGCAACAGCGGCTATTGCTGCGGAACTCGTCGCCCGGCACAGTATCGAGGCCCCCATCATCAAAGCGGTCGCACGAATTCTGGATCGCAGCATTACAATTGATGAAGCGGTCGAAGCCCTGCTTGCGAGGCCGCTTAAAAACGAAGATTAGAAATCTGGTTGTCCGTATCGGAGAAAATGAATGCTCTATGCCCTACTTTGCAACGACAAGCCTGACCACTTGCAAGTGCGCCTCGACACGCGCGCCGCACATCTTGAGTATCTCAACGGTCTTGGTGACCGCCTGAAATTCGCAGGACCTTTTCTCGGAGATGATTCAAAGCCCAATGGCAGCCTTGTCGTTGTCGAGGCAGCGGATATCGCCGGTGCACGGGAAATTGCTGCCGGCGATCCCTACGCCAAGGCAGGATTGTTCGCCGCCGTCGATATCCGCCCCTGGAACTGGGCAATCAAAAATCCGGACAACAAATAGGTTCAAACATGGCATTCTGGCTTTTTAAATCCGAACCCGACGCATGGTCATGGAACAAGCAAAAGGAAGCGGGCGCCAAGGGTACCGAATGGACCGGCGTGCGCAACTATCTCGCCCGCAACAACATGCGAGCCATGCAGATTGGCGACAAGGGCTTCTTCTATCACTCCAACGAAGGTCTTGAAGTCGTCGGCATCGTTGAGGTCTGCGCGCTGGTGCATCATGACTCGACCACGGATGATCCTCGCTGGGAATGCGTTGATATCCGTGCGGTGAGGGACGTGCCCAAGCCGGTGACACTCAAGGACGTCAAGGCCAATCCAAAGCTGGAGAAGATGGCACTTGTGACCTCGATGCGACTTTCCGTACAGCCAGTCACACCGGAGGAATGGGAGGAAGTCTGCCGCATGGCCGGGCTTGTTCCAGCACCCCAATGATTGCCCGTCATGGATGAACAAGCGCTCGACCCCAACAGCGAACGCTATCGGCGCTTTGTTCTGGCGAATACCAGCTTGCAATCACCACCACATGTGCCGGAGATACGGCTGCATCTTGCCGATGAGGCCCATGACCTCTGGCACAGGACCGAAGATGAACTGGCAACCATCGGCCTGCCGCCACCTTTCTGGGCCTTTGCCTGGGCGGGCGGCCAAGGTGTTGCGCGCTACGTTCTCGATCATCCCGACACGGTAAAAGATAGAACCGTCCTGGATTTCGCCTCTGGCTCCGGGCTGGTCGGCATTGCCGCTGCGATGGCGGGAGCCGCACATGTCACATCCTGCGACATCGACCCCTTTACCCGTCCAGCCATTAATCTTAATGCCAAAGCCAACAGCGTTGTGATTGAAACCCTTATTCATGATCTGATCGATACAGACCATGATTGGGACGTGATCCTGGCAGGCGACGTCTTCTATGAAAAGCCGCTGGCGGACCGGCTGATCCCGTGGTTTACGACGCTGGCAGCACGCGGAGCCACCGTGATTGTCGGTGATCCCGGGCGTTCATATTTCCCGAAAGACCTTCTGGAAGAACTGGCTGTCTACTCGGTGCCAGTCACACGAATCCTCGAAGATTCGGAAGTCAAACGCACGACCGTCTGGCAGTTCCGCCGTTAGCAGGGCCTAACGCAAAACCCGGATAATCGTTTCTGGTGACAAAAATGGCAGCAGCCGATCCATATCTCGCCGATTGAGAGCAATACAGCCCTCCGTATGGGTATAGCCGGGCCGCGCCAGATGAAAGAAGATGGCACTGCCGCCCGAACGCCGCCTTGGTTTGATATTCCAGTCCATGACAATGCAGACGTCGTAGAGGTCATCCTTGCGCCACATGGTTTCATGGCTGGCGCCATAGGGAATACGCACCTTCCGGTTGTAATTGCGGTCATCGCCTACCTCGCACCAGCCATCGTTGCAGCGCAGCGCGCGTAGACCAAGACCTGTCGGCGCAATCACACGCTTGTCAGGGCGCTTGAAACCATAGAGCAGACGCATGCGTGCCAGTGGCGTCGCGCCGTCCCCTTCCCGTTTGAAAGCGGAGATACCGCCCTTTCCCAGAGCGCAATGCAGCACCATCTGGCCTGCAATCAGCTGCCCGCGGCTGCGATGACCGGGCTTTCGGCGAACATCGATCATTTTCAACGCTGTACGACTCATGGTTGCCTCATAAAAAGCATTTTTATGTCAGACTGATGCGCCGCATAAGCAATATCAAGCCGGTCCCCTTTCTTTCCGGAACAATTCGACTTAAATTCCAACCACTTCTTTGCACGGGCGGGAAACCATATGACAGCACGCACCATTCTTATCGTCGATGATGATACTGATCTTCGCGCCATCCTGGTTGAGCAGTTGAGCCTCTATGAAGAGTTCCAGATTATCGAGGAAGACAACGCAACCAAGGGTATCCAATCTGCACGCAATGGTGTTGTTGACTTGCTGATCATGGACGTTGGCCTGCCTGATATGGATGGACGGGAAGCGGTAAAGCTTCTGCGCAAGGGCGGTTTCAAGGCGCCCGTTATCATGCTCACCGGACATGACACTGATTCGGACACGATCCTCGGCCTCGAATCAGGCGCTAATGACTATGTCACCAAGCCATTCCGTTTTGCCGTGCTGCTGGCACGCATCCGCGCGCAGTTGCGCCAGCACGAACAGAGCGAAGACGCGACCTTTGTTGTTGGTCCCTACACCTTCAAACCGGGTCAGAAAATGCTGATCGACGCCAAGGGTGGCAAGATCAGGCTGACGGAAAAAGAAGTCGCGATCATCAAGTACCTCTACCGCGCGGGCGGCAAGGTTATTACCCGTGACGTTCTTCTGGAAGAGGTCTGGGGCTACAATTCCGGCGTGACAACCCACACGCTGGAGACCCACGTCTACCGGTTGCGACAGAAAATCGAGCATGATCCATCGAATTCAAGCATACTCGTTACCGAAAGCGGGGGATACAAACTCATTCCTTGATGCCGGTTACTGCGCCATGCAGCTTTTTGGCGCATAAAGGACGCAGTAAAGCTTTTGATTTGCGCATAACCCGCACCAAAAATCATAGGAGATTTTTTGGGGTTATGCGCGGCGTCAATCTAGGTATATGTCTGTTCTTGCATGGCAATTGAAGATGATATTCGCATTCTGGAGACAGTGGGGCTGTTCGGGACATTCACCCGCGACCAGTTGCGTTTGCTTGCCTTTGGAACAGAGCGTCTCGTCTTAAGGGAAGGCCGCGAACTTTATCGCGAAGGTCAATCTGCCGATTGTGCCTACGTCATCGACCGGGGGACGATCTCCCTCTTCCGAGAAGGCCAGTCTGGCCGTATCGTGCTCAAGAGTGTTGGTCCTGGAGCGGTTCTCGGCGAAATGGCGATTATCGCCCAGACAAAACGTCTCACCAGCGCAATGGCCGACACGGAAACTGAAGTCATCCGGCTCAATCGATCGCTGTTCCGGCGTATTCTGGAGGAGTATCCGGAAATTGCCGCGGCTCTCCATGCCCAGATTTCTGCCGATCTGAACGACATGGTCGCGGCTATCAGCAAATACGAACATCTATTCGGCGAGCGCTAGCTTAGTCCAGATTGAACCGCGCGATGACCGGCACGTGATCCGAGGGGCGGTCCCAGCCGCGCGCTTCACGCAGAATGGTGATATTGGCCAGATCGTTTTCCAGATCCGGTGAGCCCCATATGTGATCAAGACGCCGGCCTTTGTCAGCAGCGGCCCAATCGGCCGCGCGGTAGCTCCACCATGTATAGATCTTTTCATGCGGCGGAATGTAATGGCGCATCAGATCGCTCCACCCGCCATTTTTGCGCAGCGCTTCAAATGTCTCTGTCTCGATCGGCGTATGGCTGACCACTTTCAACAATTGCTTGTGTGACCAGACATCTGTCTCCAAAGGAGCGATGTTCAGATCGCCCACCAGCAATGACGCGTGGCCATCACCATAAACGGCGTTCATCGCCTTCATTTCCTCCAGGAAGCCGAGCTTGTGGGCAAATTTCGGATTGATGAGCGGATCCGGCTCGTCGCCCCCCGCTGGCACATAGAAATTATGGATACGCAGCCGTTTCGCGCCAGCGGTAACAATCGTGCTCAGATGACGGCAGTCAGCGATATTGCAGAAACCAACCCGCGCTGGTTCAGACAATGGTCGACGTGAGAGCGTGGCGACGCCGTGATACCCCTTCTGACCGCTGATCTCGATATGTTCATAGCCAGCCATGTGAAAGGCTTCGCGCGGGAAAAGATCGTCCGGACATTTCGTTTCCTGCAGGCACAGGACATCAGGCTGATAATCCCGCAAAAACTGCAGAACCAGATCAATGCGCAGACGCACGGAATTGATGTTCCAGGTGGCAACAGAAAAAGGCATGGGGGATAAGCTCGCGATAGAATGGGAACAGCACGAGACTAGACCAAGTTTGCAGCGAATGAAAATCGAAAGGCCGCTCGTCCACACGCGATTGGTGTAACGAAGCGGCCCAAAAAGGACGAAACGCTGTTAGCGCTTCATCGCGATACGCGTGTAATCGATCGTGAACATGTCCTTGGCGAACTTCACATCCTTGCGGACATTGGTGATCATCACAGTCGTGTCGAGGCCCTGCGCATCCGTGATTGTCCACTGCCGCAATTCGTATGTCTTCGGATCAAACATCATCGTAATAGTGGAATTGCCAAAGACAGATTTGTCGCCGAGCACGATCGTGGTCATGTCAGGCTCTTCCTTCACCGACTTGACCCGGTCACCGGTCAAATCGATCTGGTCGGCAAGCAGCAGCTTCAACGGTGTCTTCGACAGGGGATAGAGATCCCACGTATCGAGCTTGCGATTGTTGATGACAACTGATTCGCCATCGGAAATGACACGGATCGGTGATGGCTTGTTATAGGTGAAGCGGATTTTGCCGGGCCGCTCGATATAGAATGTGCCTTCAGTCTGCTCGCCGCGCGGGCCGAACTGAACGAAGTCGCCGGTCATTGTCTTGACGCTGGAAAACTGGTTGGCAATCTGCTGAGCCCCGTTGATGGCGGCCGGTGCCGCCTGGGCATTCGCCTGTCCAGAAACACCAGCTGCACCAAGAAACAGCCCCATGCCAACCACGGAAGCCGCAGCACAGGTCCGGGCAAAGGTGCCAATCGTGCGAAACGAAGCTTTTGTCGTTGTCATGGTGATTATGTCTCCTGTCTTATTCTCTTGCTTTATACCCGGCCAGTTTGACCTGACTGTGGCCGAGAAACGGCGGGAAACCGCAACTTGTTCCTCAATTTTATTATGCGGGGGCTGAATACTAGTTACGTAACACCCCATCACATCGTTACATAGTCACTTGCTCGAGCCGTTACAGCGTCGGGACCCAAAAATGTTACGTAACAGCACCTTTAAAAATCATCATCCTGTGTCGGCACGAGGATGTCGCGCTTGCCTGCATGGTTGGCAGGCCCGACAATCCCCTCCTGCTCCATACGCTCGATAATCGAAGCGGCACGATTGTAGCCAATGCCGAGACGCCGCTGAATGTAACTGGTCGATGCCTTCTTGTCCCGCAGCACCACAGCAACGGCCTGATCATAGGGATCGTCTGAATCTTCCAGATTGGATGTTCCGGCGGGACCGCCGCCCATATCATCTTCGTCATCCTCTTCGGTGATCGCATCGAGATATTCAGGTACACCCTGCATTTTCAGATGGTTGACGATCTTTTCGACTTCATCGTCGCCGACAAAAGGTCCGTGTACACGCTGAATACGGCCGCCACCGGCCATGTAGAGCATGTCACCCATGCCCAGCAGCTGCTCTCCGCCCTGCTCACCCAGAATGGTGCGCGAATCGATCTTGGAGGTCACCTGAAAGGAAATACGCGTCGGGAAGTTCGCCTTGATCGTACCGGTGATCACGTCCACCGACGGACGCTGAGTCGCCATGATCACATGGATACCGGCCGCACGGGCCATCTGCGCCAGGCGCTGCACTGCGCCTTCAATGTCCTTGCCCGCGACCATCATCAGATCGGCCATCTCGTCGATGATCACAACGATGTAAGGCATCGGCTGCAAATCGAGTTCTTCCGTCTCGTAGACTGCCTCGCCCGTTGCCCGGTCAAATCCGGTCTGCACGGTCCGGGCGATGCGCTCACCCTTCTTCTGTGCCTGCTCGACCCGCTGATTGAAGCCGTCAATGTTGCGGACGCTGACCTTCGACATCTTGCGGTAGCGGTCTTCCATTTCCTTGACCGTCCACTTCAGCGCCACGACGGCCTTTTTCGGATCAGTCACAACGGGCGTCAGCAGATGCGGAATCCCGTCATAGATCGACAGTTCCAGCATTTTGGGATCGATCATGATCAAGCGGCACTGTTCCGGGGTCATTCGGTAAAGCAGCGACAGGATCATTGTGTTGATGGCGACAGATTTACCCGAACCGGTCGTACCCGCGACCAGCAAATGCGGCATCTTGGCCAGATCGGCAATAACCGCTTCGCCATTGATCGTCTTACCCAGCGCCAGCGCCAGTTTGGTTTTCGTCTGCTCGAAATCCCGACTGGCCAGCAGTTCGCGCAGATAGACCATTTCGCGGGTCTGGTTCGGCAATTCGATACCGATGGCATTGCGCCCGGGTACAACGGCAACACGAGCTGCAATGGCGCTCATCGAACGTGCAATATCATCGGCAAGCGTGATGACGCGTGATGATTTTATCCCTGGCGCAGGCTCAAGTTCATAAAGTGTCACAACCGGTCCCGGGCGGACATGGATGATCTCACCGCGGACACCGAAATCTTCAAGCACACCCTCAAGCAGTCGCGCATTCTGCTCAAGCGCTTCCTTGGAAAGGCTTGGATTGCGCACGACATTCTTGGGCTCACTGAGGAAATGCAGCGGCGGCATCTCGAATGCATCGGATTTGATCAGGGAAGTCTGTGCCTCGCGCTGCACGCGAACGCCCGCCTTGGGTGCCGGCGCTGGCGTATCGATGCGTGCTCTTGCGCCGGGCGCGGCTGCAGGACGTGCGGGGGCTGCTTGAGGCGCCCAATCATCGACATCATCCTCTTCGCTGAAGGCAATCGGATCATAGTCATCGGACTCACGGCCAAAATCATCATTGCCAATGTCGATAGATGGCGCGTCGATGCGCGGCGCTTCATCATAGAAGCCCGGTTCACGGCGTGCATCGTTCTGCCGTGCGACAGGCACATCGTCAAACATATCATCGTCATTGTGCCGTGCGGCCATGCTGCGGGCGCTGCTATAGAGGCCTGCACTGCGCCCGAAGATACGACGGAACAAAGCCTTGATGCTCAAAAACCAGTGAGTCAGTGCGCCGAGTGCGAGCCAGCTTCCGCCTTCGCTTTCCTCGTCGTCTTCGTCCTCATCGTCAAAATCCTCTTCGCGCGTGACCTGACGGCCGGACTTCTTCGCCACGACAGGTTCGCTGTCGCGATACGTCAGACCACTGGCAAAACCGAATATCCATAGCGTTGGCAAGGCAAGCACCGCGACAAGGATCATGGCGAGGCCGCCACGTGGAAATGTACCGGTGAAAATTGCGGGGATTTTGAGAACCATGTCGCCAAAAACACCGCCCAGGCCGATGGGCATTGGCCAGCTGGCAGGAATGTTGAAGCAGCCAGCCATTGCTGCGGCCATCAACGACGCACAGAACCAGGCAATCGCCCGGCGCGGCAAACGATCCAAGCCCCGGCCAGTCAGCATCAGACCTCCCCAAAACAAGGCAGGCATGAGAGCAACCAGCGCCGAAAGGCCAAAGAACTGCATGCCGAGATCAGCAAAAACCGCGCCCGCATAACCAAGTGCGTTATGCACCGGATTGGAAGTCGCGTGACTGAAGCTTGGATCGATAACATTCCAGGTTGCAAGACTTCCAATGGCAAACGCCACGAAGCAAAACAGCGCCAAACCCCAGACAATCTGGATCTGCCGGCGAAAGAGGGTCGTTAACCCGTGCCGGTTTTCATCAATCGCATAGGAGGCTGAATATCCTTGACGCATGAAATCTCGCCCTAAGTAAACGCACGCACGGCGGTCGTGAATAACCGCAGATTCGATTCCCACGTTACGGCGCGGATGGTTAAGGGGGCATTAACCATGGCAGGCAGGAATGAAATTACGTTGGGGCAAGCAGGATTGTCGTGGGGAAGAGGTTTTCTCGCATTCATTAGCAACCACCTCCAAAAGAAAAGGGCCCGGAAAACCGGGCCCTTTCAGTTCCTGTAAAAAACCGCCCATTAATTGTGGTAAGCGGCTTCACCATGCGAGGTCAGGTCGAGACCGATAGACTCGGCTTCGGCCGTCGGACGCAGGCCAATAACAACGTCAACAATCTTGAAGAGAATGAACGAACCGACGCCGCTCCAGACCAGCGTGACGAGCACAGCCTTGATCTGCACGATGACCTGCGCACCCATGGTAACTTCGCCCGCATAGCCAACACCGCCAAGCGTGGTGCTGGTGAAGATGCCAGTGCCGATCGCGCCGATGATACCACCGATGCCATGCACACCAAAAACATCAAGGCTGTCGTCATAGCCGAGCTTCGGCTTGACCACGGCAACCATGTAGTAGCAGACGATGCTGGCGATTGCGCCGAGGAAGATGGCGCCGACCGGGCCAATTGTACCGGCAGCCGGGGTAACAGCAACCAGACCGGCAACCACACCCGACGCTGCACCGAGCATCGAGGCCGTCTTGCGGGCAAGCGCTTCGATGGCAACCCAGGCAATGATCGCACCGGCAGTCGCCGTGAACGTGTTGATCATCGCAAGTGTCGCTGTACCATTGGCTTCGAGGGCCGAACCGGCGTTGAAGCCGAACCAGCCAACCCACAGGATCGCGGCGCCAATCATCGTGAAGGGCATGGAATGCGGAGCCATCATGTCGCGGCCCAAGCCTGCCCGCTTGCCGACGAGAAGTGCGCCAACCAGACCGGCAATACCGGCATTGATGTGAACAACCGTACCACCGGCAAAATCAAGCGCGCCCCAACCGAAGATCAGACCGTTGGCATCCCAAACCATGTGGGCAATCGGGAAATAGACGAACGTAACCCAGAGGATAACGAAGAGGATCGTAGCAGAGAATTTGATGCGCTCAGCGAAGGCACCAATGATCAGAGCTGGCGTAATGGCAGCAAAGGTCATCTGGAAGCAGATGAACACATATTCGGGAATGCCGACACCCTTGGTGAAGGTTGCTGCAACCGAAGCCGGTGTCACGCCCGACAGGAACACTTTGCCGAGGCCGCCCCAGTAAGGGCTGGTACCGCCGCCAAAGGCGAAGGAGTAACCGTAGAAGACCCAGATGACCATGACGACAGCCGCAATGCCGGTGCACTGCATGAGAACGGAAAGAACGTTCTTGGCGCGGACGAGACCGCCATAGAACAGGGCAAGGCCCGGAACGATCATGAACAGCACCAGCACGCTGGAAATCATCATCCAGGCGGTGTCGCCCTTGTCTACTGTCGGCGCAGCAGCGGCGGCTGCATCGGCTACAGCAGGCGCAGCTTCCTGTGCAAGCGCGGCCAGCGAACCGAATGCGGTCAGCGCCAGTGAACCCAGAAGGGTACTGCGCACCGCGGATGTCAGACTGGTTGGAATTTTCATTATTTTCTCCTTAAACCCCAAATGACTCAAAGCGCATCAGTGTCAGTTTCGCCCGTACGGATACGGACGGCCTGATCAATACTGAGAACGAAGATTTTCCCGTCACCGATCTGACCGGTTTTGGCGGCGGTGGTGATGGCTTCAACGGCGGTGTCGACGAGCTCTGACGCGACAGCAACTTCCACCTTCAGTTTGGGAAGAAAGCTGACGGCATATTCCGCGCCACGATAAATCTCGGTGTGTCCTTTCTGGCGGCCATAACCTTTCACCTCGGTGACGGTCAGGCCCTGGATGCCGACAGCGGTAAGTGCTTCGCGCACTTCGTCCAGCTTGAACGGCTTGATGATGGCCATCACAATTTTCATTGACTATACCCCTGCGCTAGCGCGGTACCCTTCAGGTGGAATTACCCGAACAGCAGCAATCCGCGTTGAACCCATCCCCCGAGCCTTGACGACCCTTGGCGACTGGTAAGGAGTATTCAAGTTCCGTGCCAGACTGGAAAAATAATACTAAGTCATTGATTAAAAATAATAATTTTTATCACTTCGGCAGTGCACAATACATTATCCGGCAATGCGCCTAAAAATTAGGCATTTATACCAAGGGAGTGGAGTTTCACTCGGATGGATGCACACGAATTAGGCCTTCCTGCGCCGTCGAGGCAATAAGAGTGCCATCGCGGCTATAAAGCGCGCCACGATTGAAGCCGCGCGCGCCAGCGGCGCTGGGGCTGTCTGCCGTATAAAGCAACCAGTCATCGAATTTGAAGGGACGATGAAACCACATGGCGTGATCAAGGCTGGCAACCTGCAAATCCTTGTCGAAAATGGAACGGCCATGGGCATAGAGCGATGTATCGAGCAATGTCATGTCGGACAGATAAGCAAGAACCGCGGCCTGCACGGCACGATCGTTGGGCACAGCACCCGTTGCCCTGATCCAGACATTCTGTTCCGGCGGCAGCTTTTCCCGCGTGAAATAGTGGGTGAGCGACAAAGGCTTCATCTCGATGGGGCGGTCCTGTTCCCAATACTTGCGCACGTTGGCTGGCGCATTCTGCAGGTATTGCTCCTTCAGGTCCTTGTCACTCATCAGCTTTTCCGGCTCAAGAACGTCCAAGGGTATCGGCTTCTGATGTTCAAGACCTTTTTCCTCGATCTGGAAGGACGCTTCGAGTGAAAAAATGGCATGGCCATGCTGGATTGCGACGACACGCCGGGTTGTAAAGCTCGAGCCATCGCGGATACGATCCACCTCATAGATGATCGGCACCTTCGGGTCGCCTGCCCGCATGAAATAGCTGTGCAGGGAATGCACGTGGCGTTCGGGATCAACCGTGCGCTGCGCTGCCACCAGCGCCTGACCGATGACCTGTCCGCCAAACACACGTTGCCAGCCAACCTGCGGGCTGCGACCTCGAAACAGGTTGTGTTCAAGTGTCTCAAGGTCGAGTATGGACAAAAGCTCTTTCATGGCATCAGACATGATGGGCGCAACTCCTGTTCGTACGGCCGGCATAATAGTGCCTCAAACCGCTTGCAACAGGAACAGGTAAACAAGTCAAGCGTCACGTAGGCGCAAGAGCAAAGAGAAACCGGAGGCAATCATGGCCGAAAGAACCCGGACACAGACATCCAAGATCCCCGGCAGCGCCGATATCATTATCGCGGGCGCAGGCTATGTTGGCATGGCAACAGCCGTCGCGCTGAAATCTTCTGCACCGCATCTGGCTGTAACCGTGATTGACGCAGCGCCTGCGGGCGTCTGGCGCAATGACACCCGCGCCTCAGCAATTGCAGCCGCTGCAAGCCGCATGCTCGACCGGCTGGGCTGCTGGGAGGAAATCCTGCCAAAGGCGCAGCCGATCACTGAGATGATTGTTACGGATTCGCGCACCTCAGATCCGGTCCGACCGGTCTTTCTAACCTTCAACGGCGAGATCGAACCCGGCGAGCCTTTTGCCCATATGGTTGAGAACCGCGTGCTCAATGCATCTTTGCGTGCGAAAGCCGAAGAGATCGGTATTACATTTATAGAAGGTGCACCCGTCCACGGTTTTCACAACGAGGACGAACACCTCACCGTTCGGTATGGCGATGACAAAGAGCTGCGGGCGCGTCTGCTTCTGGCTGCCGATGGCGTCAAATCGCGATTGCGCGATATGGCTGGTATCAAGACCGTCAACTGGGAATATGACCAGTCCGGTATTGTCTGCACAGTCGCACACGAACGCCCCCACCATGGTCGCGCGGAAGAGCATTTCCTTCCCGCGGGTCCCTTTGCCATCCTGCCGCTTAGCGGTAATCGTTCGTCACTCGTTTGGACCGAGCGTACCGCTGATGCTGAGCGGTTGATCAAGGAAGATGACTTTGTTTTCGAAGCGGAGCTTGAGCAACGCTTTGGCCTGAAGCTCGGAGAACTGCGGGTCGAAGGACCACGCAAGGCTTTCCCGCTTGGGCTGACTTTAGCGCGCGATTTCGTCAAGCCGCGCTTTGCGCTGGTCGGTGATGCAGCTCACGGCATTCACCCGATCGCCGGTCAGGGCCTCAATCTGGGCTTCAAGGACGCCGCGGCAATCGCTGAAACCATTGTCGATGCCGACCGCCTCGGGCTCGACATCGGCTCTGTCGCCGTCCTTGAGCGTTATCAGAGCTGGCGCCGTTTCGACACGGTACAGATGGGCGTAACCACCGACGTCCTGAACCGTTTGTTCTCCAACGACAATGTGCCGGTTCGCGCCCTGCGTGACTTCGGATTGGGTCTTGTAGAGCGCATGCCGCGGCTCAAAGGATTTTTCATCCGTCAAGCCGCAGGATTGTCGACAACAGCGCCGAAACTGCTTCAGGGTCAATCGATCTGAAGCGGTTTTCCGCCCTTACAGCGGGCGGGGATAGGCTCGATAAATGGCCTGGATTTCCGCGAGGATTTCCGGGGTCAGCGTGACATCGGCAGCGCCAATATCGATCTTCAGCTGTTCCATTGATGTCGCGCCGATGATGACTGATGTGACAAACGGCCTGCTCAGTGCAAAGGCAATCGACAGTTGTGCAACATCAAGACTGTGTTTGCGGGCAAGTTCAAGATAGGCCCGAACAGCCGGATCGGCGTGCTCATTGTTCCGCCAAAGCGCCTGCAGCGAGCCCCGCGTGCCTGCTGGCACCTTTCCATCGAGATATTTGCCAGTCAGAACGCCCGAAGCCAGGGATGAGTAAGCAAGAAGCCCGACATCTTCGTGGTGGCTGAGTTCCGCCAGATCGAGGTCGAATGCCCGCTGCAACAGGCTGTACTCATTCTGAACTGAAACAACGCGCGGCTGATCCTGGCGTTCGGCAAGTTTCAGCCATTGGGCAATGCCCCAGGCGGTTTCGTTGGAAAGGCCAATATGACGGATCTTGCCCGCCTTCACCATTTCATCCAGGCCAGCGAGAGCTTCCTCGATTTGTGGCCCTACCTCAGCCCTGTTCTGGTGATGCGGCGCATATTCCCAGCCACTGCCGAAATGATAATGTCCCCGAACCGGCCAGTGTACCTGATAAAGATCGATATAATCAGTCTGTAGACGTTTCAGGCTGCCATCCACCGCTTCGGCGATCGTGGCCTTGCTCATGAGGCTGCCGCCGCGGATCCAGCTGTTGCGTCCACCACCCGCAATTTTTGTTGCCAGCACAAACTGGTCACGCTTGCCGGTCTTCTTGAACCAGTTGCCGATATATGTCTCGGTCTTGCCATAGGTCTCGGCCGTTGGCGGGACCGCATAGATCTCCGCCGTATCCATGAAGTTTATTCCGGATTCGAGCGCATAGTCGATTTGCGCATGCGCATCCGCTTCGGTGTTCTGTACGCCCCAGGTCATGGTGCCGAGGCAAATTTCCGTGACGTCAATATCCGTCCGGCCAAGCTTTTTCAATTTCACGGGGATTTTCCTGTTTTGAATTCAAGAGCGTTCGATTTCGAGGCCGAGCTTCTGCTTCAGCTTTCGGACACGCTGGCCGTAGTGAGGGGAGGTCTGAACTGCGGCAGCGGCCGTGTCTAGCATAGCAATCAAATCCTGCTTTTCCACCTCGTTGAGGTGCTGACGCTGCAAAGGTGACATTTTATTGATCACGATCACCGTATTGCCCGGTGAATTGATTGATGAAAAGACCGCCTATGGAAAGATCCCAATGCTGCCGAAACTTGTAAAATCTGGCAAGTTCCAACATCCTGTCGATGCCAAGGAACTGCTGTAATGTTCTTGCGTTACCAATAGGGCAGCAATAACCCGAATGAATCAACCAAGGGAGAGTCAATAATGGACAGACAAGCGACGGCAATCTGGAAAGGCGCCTTGAAAGACGGTACCGGAACTCTTGATACGCAAAGCGGCGCACTCAAGGGCCTCCCCTATAACTTCAAGGCTCGTTTCGAGGATGCAAGCGGCACGTCCGGAACCAATCCGGAAGAGCTTTTAGCGGCGGCCCATGCCGGTTGTTTTGCCATGCAGCTTTCGCATTTTCTGGCAGAAAATGGCACGCCAGCTGAAAAACTGGACGCCAAGGCAGCGGTAAGCATCAACCCAGCGGCCGGCGGTGGCTTTGAAATCACCAAAAGCGCTATTACTCTGGTCGGTAATGTACCCGGTATTGATGCCGACACCTTTGCCAAACTCGCGGAGCAAGCAAAAGCCTCCTGCCCGCTTTCCAAGGCACTCGGCGCCATTCAGGTAACGCTGGATGCAAAGCTGGCGTGATCGGGCGTTCCGCATGTCAAACAAAACGGGCGCTTTAAGCGCCCGTTTTTATTCAGCCATCATTGTGATCAATACCTAGATCCGGCGTTCGACCATCATCTTCTTGATTTCGGCGATTGCCTTGGCGGGATTCAGCCCCTTCGGGCAGGTCTGCGCGCAGTTCATGATGGTATGGCAGCGATAGAGCCGGAACGGGTCTTCCAGATTATCAAGACGCTCGCCCGTTGCCTCGTCGCGGCTGTCGATCAGCCAGCGATAGGCCTGCAGCAGAACAGCCGGTCCGAGATAACGATCGCCGTTCCACCAATAGCTTGGGCAGGACGTCGAACAGCAGGCGCACAGGATACACTCGTACAACCCGTCGAGCTTGGCACGATCATCGTGGCTCTGCAGCCATTCCTTTGCCGGCTCCGGCGAAACCGTCTTGAGCCAGGGCTCGATCGAACGATGCTGGGCATAGAAATTCGACAGATCGGGCACGAGATCCTTGACCACGGGAAGATGCGGCAAGGGATAGATTTTAACCGCACCCTTGATTTCGTCCATGCCCTTGGTGCAGGCGAGCGTGTTCGTTCCATCGATGTTCATCGCACAGGAACCGCAGATGCCTTCACGGCAGGAGCGGCGCAGGGTCAACGTCGGATCGATCTTGTTCTTGATCCACAACAGGCCATCGAGAACCATCGGTCCGCAATCGTCGAGGTCGACATAATAGGTATCGATCCGCGGATTTTCGCCATCATCCGGTGACCAGCGATAAATGCGGTACTCGCGAAGATTGTTGGCGCCCTGCGGGCGGTCCCATGTCTTGCCGGGACGCATCTTCGAATTCTTGGGAAGTGCAAGTTCAACCATAATGCTCTGATCCCTTAGTACACACGCGCTTTTGGCGCGATCTTGGCAAGGCTGATGCCGCCGTCCTCTTCCTTGACCAGCGGGTCAAGATGAACGGGACGATAGTCAAGCTTGACCTCCCCTTCGGGGGAGAGCCAGGCAAGGCTGTGCTTGCGCCAATTGACGTCATCGCGCTTGGGGAAATCCTCGTGCGCATGAGCGCCGCGGCTTTCCTTGCGCGCTTCAGCGGCGACGACCGTCGTCAGCGCATTGGCCATCAGATTTTCCAGTTCCAATGTTTCCACCAGATCGGAATTCCAGATCATCGAGCGGTCAGTCACCTTGATATCCGGGAGTTCGCTCCAGATTTTCTCCATGCGTTCAACGCCCGACTTCAGCGATTCCGATGTACGGAATACCGCAGCATCTTCCTGCATTGTCTTCTGCATCTTTTCCCGCAGGACAGCTGTCGGTGTACTGCCATTGGCATGACGCAGACGGTCGAAACGCTCCATGATTTTCTCGACCGAAGCCTCGTTGATGGCAGGGATCTTGGCATTGCGGTCGATAACCTGACCGGCGCGGATGGCGGCCGCACGGCCAAAGACCACGAGATCGATTAGCGAATTCGAGCCCAGACGGTTGGCCCCGTGCACCGACGCGCAGCCCGCCTCGCCGACAGCCATCAGGCCCGGCTGGATGCGGTCTGGATCATCCTTGGTCGGATTGAGCGCTTCACCCCAATAATTGGTCGGAATGCCACCCATGTTGTAGTGAACCGTCGGCAGAACCGGGATGGGTTCCTTGGTCAGATCAACACCGGCAAAAATCTTCGCTGATTCGGAAATGCCGGGCAGACGTTCATGCAGAACAGCTGGGTCGAGATGGTCAAGATGCAGGAAGATGTGATCCTTGTCCTTGCCCACGCCGCGCCCTTCGCGGATTTCCAGGGTCATGCAGCGCGAAACCACGTCGCGCGATGCCAGATCCTTGGCCGACGGTGCATAGCGCTCCATGAAGCGCTCGCCCTCGGAATTGACGAGATAGCCGCCCTCGCCGCGCGCACCTTCAGTGATCAGGCAGCCTGCGCCGTAAATGCCGGTCGGATGAAACTGAACGAATTCCATATCCTGCAGGGGAAGACCGGCGCGCGCCACCATACCACCACCGTCACCGGTGCAGGTATGAGCGGATGTTGCCGAGAAGTAAGACCGACCGTAACCACCCGTTGCCAGAACAACCATTTTGGCGGCAAAGCGATGTATCGTGCCGTCATCGAGGTTCCAGGCGACAACGCCTGTTATCGTGCCATCCGCATCCTGAATCAGATCCAGCGCAAAATATTCGATGAAGAACTGCGCATTGTGACGCAGGCTCTGGCCATAAAGCGTGTGCAGGATGGCATGACCTGTGCGATCGGCTGCAGCACATGTGCGCTGGACGGGCGGACCATCGCCATAGTTCATCATGTGGCCGCCGAAGGGGCGCTGATAGATCTTGCCCTCTTCCGTGCGCGAGAAAGGCACGCCGTAATGCTCCAGTTCGTAGACAGCAGCCGGCGCTTCGCGTGCCAGATATTCCATGGCATCCGTATCGCCGAGCCAGTCCGATCCTTTGACGGTATCGTACATGTGCCACTGCCAGGAATCAGCGCCCATATTGCTCAGAGATGCAGCGATACCGCCCTGTGCCGCAACGGTGTGCGAGCGGGTCGGGAACACCTTGGTAATGCAGGCCGTCTTCAAACCCTGCTCGGCCATGCCAAGCGTAGCGCGCAGACCGGCACCACCGGCACCAACCACGACCACATCAAATTTGTGATCAACGAATGTATAGGCCTTACCGTTCTTGCCGGCGGTCCCGTTCTTGTCTGTAGTTGCCAAGATTAGCCTCCGAAGCTCAGCTTGATGATCGCAAAGACGCAGGCAATACCCACCACAAGGGTGAAAAACGTATTGAGCATCAGACAGGCGAGTTTCTTGCCTTCGCTGGTTACGTAGTCTTCAATGATGACCTGCATGCCAAGGCGCATGTGATAGAGACCTGATATGATCACCATCAGCAATACCAGCGCAGTCAGCGGGTGCGAAAGAGCGGCCCTTGTTTCCACATAGCCTGCACGATGCAGATAAATGATCAGACCAATGAAAAACAGCATCAGCGGTACGTTGGCGACGGCGGTCAACCGCTGACGCCAGAAATGCTCCGTACCTTCGTGCGCAGAACCCAGTCCGCGAACCTTCTTAAGCGGTGTGCGCATTTCGCTCATTGTCCCGCCTCCTTTACAAAATCGTGAACGCTGCGATCCAGATCAGGATCGTCAACGCTATGGAGAGAATGAGTGACGCGATGGCCATCTTCGTCGTCGTATGCTTTTCAAGGCCACGGCCGGTATCCCAGATCAGATGACGGATGCCACCGATCATATGATGGATGAGTGCCCAGGTGTAACCGAGCAGAACCAGCAAACCGATCCATGAACTGAATACCCAGCTGACGAGATTGAACTGCGTCTCGCTTGTCGCCGTTGCGATCAGCCACCAGGCAACAAGCAGCGTGCCGAAATACAGCGCGCCGCCGGTGATGCGGTGAACGATGGACATGACCATAGTGGGAATGAGTTTGTAGATTGACAGATGCGGCGACAGTGGCCGATTGGCATGAAGGTTAGTCTTGCTCATAGCGTCCCCAGTGATAAGCGCCGCGCCATTTGAACCTTGATTGACGGGCAGGGCCGAAAGGCTGGATAGAGGCAAATTTAGAAGGGTTTTAGTCCCGTTTTTGCACTGCGTCAAAGGCCCATTCACCCCCCTCATGCGGCGAATTGGCACCAATAGCAAGAGGATAAGGTTTTGGTAGAAAATTCAATCGTTTAAACCCTGTGAAACGACTGAAAAAACCCTCTGATCGCGCTTTCTTGGTGATCAAAAATATGTGAGTGAGTCTGTCCTATTTAAGCCTTTTGGGCCGGTTGAGACGCTTGATTGTGCAAACGCGAACGGAACATCGCGAGTCGCTCCCAGGATGCTCGTTGCGTTATCCGGATAGGGCCCAGGCGGTTTTACTGGTTGCCAAAACGGATAATGAAACTCGTCCAGTCGGCAGTGGCTGCGATCTGCTCGTACAGTTTGCGCCCATCTTCCGGCAGGCGTGGCGCGTTAAGAGACAGTTTTGTCCAGCCCCGCTCTTCCGCCTTGTCTGCCAGAACGTCGATTAGTGCCTTGGCTATGCCTTTACCACGATGATCGTGATGCACATAAATATGGTCGACCTGTCCGGCACGCATTCCGGATACAGGCTCGGGCAGATCGTAGAAAATGACAAAGCCGACGAGATTGCCGTCGAGCCGGGCACCGGCGATTTCAGCCGCACGATCACGCAGAAGATTTTCCGCATAATAGTCATCCGGACGGCGCGGTGCGCCCCGCTTCAGCGCCTGCGCATAGCTTGCGAGTAAGGGTGCAAACTCGTGTGCATCGTTGAGATGCAGCAGAGAAATGTCGACGGCGTGTTCGTCTGCGGTCTTTGTCGTCATGGTCGCATCATCCCTTTCACTCCGGCAGCACTTCCGGCTGGCCTGCATCTGCTGAGGATTGGTTGATTGTGCCGCGCCCGTCAACCGCCACTACCAGGCAAAAATCGATTCAAAAGCGTTTTGGCGGATGACAAGCATTAATAATAGGTTAATGCTTGCACTGTCGCAGCCAGTTTAACAAAGGAGCTTGTCCATGTTCGCTTTCCGCAAACACACGGTCACGCTTTTGTTGTCTGGCCTGACAATTTTCATAGTCACACAAAGCGCTGCCGCCTACGATGTCAATGTTCGTGATGCCTACGGTGATGAGTATGGCAATGTGATCGTGCAGGACCCTGATGGTCCGAAGATGATCTTTGTCGGTGCCGCCGCCGTCAAGTCCGACACGCTCGGACGCGAGCTCCGCAAACAGGTCCGCGTTTACAAGCGGGCCAAGGGACCGGCCATCATCTCTCCACCCGCTGATCCCTATGTCATCGGCGTTATTCCTGCACCCAATACAGGCTGCGATGCCCCGATTGTCGTGCGCGGTCGCGGCTATATGTATGGCATTGACCGTGGTGAAATACCGATTCTCGGCATTCCGGGCTGCCAATAGACCTCTCCTCCCATATTTGATTTGCCTCGCCGGGCCGCGCCCTGTATGGGGGCCGCTTCATTGAAGAGGTTATTCCATGGCTCGCAATTCCGACGGTGCGCTCGTCCTGTTTTCTGGCGGGCAGGATTCTGCCACCTGCCTTGCTTGGGCGCTTTCGCGTTTTGACCGGGTCGAAACGGTCGGCTTTGACTATGGCCAGCGCCATCGGGTGGAGCTTGACGTGCGCAATGATTTCCGCACCAGCCTCATCCGCCAGTTTCCGCAATGGGTGGAACGCCTTGGCGACGATCACCGGCTTGATGCCGGCGTGATCGGCCAGCTCGGCGCCACTGGGATGACCGACGACATTGCCATCGAGATGGCAGAGAACGGCCTGCCCAATACATTTGTTCCGGGCCGTAACCTGCTGTTTTTCACCCTGGCCGCCGCCCTCGCCTATCGGCGCGGCCTGCGCGTCATCGTTGGAGGCATGTGCGAAACCGATTATTCTGGTTATCCCGATTGCCGCGACGACACCCTGAAAGCCCAACAGGTCGCATTATCATTGGGTCTTGATCGCCGCATCACCATCGAAACCCCATTGATGTGGCTTGATAAGGCGGAAACATTCGCCTTGGCCCAGAATATAGGCGGTGATCCGTTGCTCGACATGATCGTTGAAAATACCCACACCTGCTATCTCGGCGATCGTTCGGCCCGCCATGCCTGGGGCTATGGCTGCGGCACATGTCCCGCCTGTGAATTGCGCTCTGGCGGATGGCAAAAGTTCAAGGCAGAAGCCGCATGACCTACGCCGTGAAAGAAATCTATCTGACCCTTCAAGGCGAAGGCAACCACACCGGCCGTGCCGCTGTGTTCTTGCGCTTTGCCGGATGCAATCTCTGGTCCGGACTTGAACGCGACCGTGCCGATGCGCAGTGCCGCTTTTGCGATACGGATTTTGTCGGCATAAACGGCCCCGGCGGCGGCAAATTCAAAACCGCCGCCGCTCTGGCCGATGCGGTTGCGGCAGCGTGGCCGCGCGGCGGTCGTTCAAACGGAAAGCCCTATGTCATCTGCACCGGCGGCGAGCCGCTGTTGCAGCTCGATCCCGTCCTGATCGCTGCCTTCCATAGCAGGGGCTTCGAAGTCGGTGTCGAGACCAATGGCACCATCGCCGCCCCTGTCGGGCTTGACTGGATATGCGTCTCGCCCAAGGCCGATACCACGCTTGTGCAGACCAGTGGCCACGAGCTCAAGCTCGTCTTTCCGCAGGCCGAAGCTGCGACCCATCCCTCGCATTTCGAGCAGCTCTCATTTCAGCATTTCTACTTGCAACCTCTTGACGTCATCGGTGATCCGGCGCAAACCGCCAAGCATGTGGCATCTGCAGCGGCCTATTGCCTCGCCCATCCGCTTTGGCGGCTGAGCACGCAGACACATAAATTGATTGGCTTGCCCTGAGGGCAATTTTGGCGGGCGCCTCATGCGCCAGTGCTGAAGAGGAATACCATGAGAATCTTTACCGACTTCACGTTTGAAGCGGCACATCATCTGCCGCATTCTTTTCCCGATGGCCATGTCAACCAGCGCTTGCACGGACACAGTTTCCGCGTTCGCGTCACCCTGCAGGGCAGACCGGATCCCAAGACCGGACTGATTGCCGATCTTGGAGCTGTCAAAGCCGCCATCAAAAGCGCGCGTCATGCGCTTGATCACCGGTATCTCAATGAAATTGATGGTCTGGAGTTGCCGACGCTGGAGACCATCGCCATATGGCTATGGCGGCGTATTGCTCCGGATCTTCCGGCTTTGGCCGAAATCGGCATCTATCGCGACAGTTGCGGCGAGGGGTGCGAGTATCAGGGCGAATTCGAACCACTGGAGAAGGCGGCATGAGTCATTACGCAGAACAGGCAACGATGCTGGGTAAGGATGTTCCCATTCCCCACCATCCTGACGAGGCGCTTCTCGACGCCGTGCCGAACCCGCAAGCCGGAACGCTGTTTCTCGCCCGCTTTGCCTGCCCGGAATTCACATCGCTCTGTCCCGTCACCGGCCAGCCGGATTTTGGACATCTGGTCATCGATTATGCACCCGATCAGGCGCTGGTCGAATCCAAGTCGCTGAAACTGTTCCTGACCAGCTTCCGCAACCATGGCGCATTCCACGAAGACTGCACCGTCAATATCGGCAAGCGCATCGTTGAAGCAGTAAAACCGTTGTGGTTGCGCATAGGCGGCTATTGGTACCCGCGCGGCGGTATCCCCATTGACGTCTTCTGGCAAACGGGCCCTGCACCGGAAGGCCTCTGGTTGCCTGACCAGGGTGTGCCCGCCTATCGCGGACGCGGCTAATCACATACAGCGGGAGACAACGGTAATGGCTGAACTCAAGATCAGAACAAGAGACGTTGGCGCCACAGCTGTTTTGCTGCACGGCGGCCAACCGGTTGTTACATCCCATACGGGCGGCGTCCTCAACGTCGCCCATGCGGTTTCCGAAGCAGGCTTTGGGCCGCTCGATCTGCTCTACGCATCACTGTCGGCCTGTCTGGTGCTGAGCGCAAAAATGGCAGCAGCCCGGCTTGGCGTTGCCGGCAAGCTCGAAACTGTTGAAGCCCACGTGACCGGCGACAAGGCCAAAGAAGGCCTCTCACGCGTCGAACGTTTCCATATCGCTTTCACCATCACCGGCGATATCGACGCGGCGACACGCCATGCCATTGTCGAAGCAGCGGAAAACGAGATCTGTACCGTCAGCAACACATTGCGCGGCAATCCGTCTTTCACAACGACGGTAGGCTAATCAGCCCTCCAATCGCTGAACATTTTCTGTTCCGGTCTCGGGTAGGTCATTGGCAGCGATACGTACGCAATTGCGTCCGGCCTTCTTGGCCTCATACAACGCATGATCGGCGCGGCGCATCATGCTGCTGAGCCCTTCACCCGATTGCGACTCCGCAATGCCGAAACTTGCAGTCAGGCTTTGGCCGCCGGCAAGTTCTGCCAATTCAAAGCCCGCAAAGGCCTGCCGCACATCTTCTGCATATTGCCGGGCAGCTTGACTGATGGAGCCAGGAAGCAGGACGGCAAATTCTTCGCCACCGATACGCGCAACAACCTTTTCCTGATCCGACACTGCGCGCAGGATCGCCGCAAAACCGGCGATCACCTTATCCCCCGTGCCATGCCCATGACTGTCATTGATCTGCTTGAAATAATCGAGATCGCAGATGATCAGACTGATCGGATTGCCCAGATGCTGCGCGCGGGTGAGCGCCGCCCTTGCTCGTCCCTCAAATCCGCGCCGGTTGAGCAGAGATGACAGTACATCGGTTTCGGAAACGGAAGATATGTTGGCCAGAATATTGCGGGTCAGGATCGTCAGAAGCAGAATGGCCGTGGCAACGGACAGGACAGCCGATGCCGATTGCGAGAGCAGAGCATATTGTGTCGAGATATAGCTTTGCGGGCTGTCACCCATCCCGCCAAGCACGGCTGCCAGAAACGGCTTTGACAGGAAATGCGCCGCGTTGAGCGCAAACAGTACCATCAACGCCCGGTCAAAGCCGGAGCGTAACGATGAACGCAGGACGAACAGGGCACAGAGCGCAAAGATGATGGCGTAGGGGCCTTGATAGATCGACATGCGGACGATGGACTGGCGCGGCATATCCTCGCTCAGCTGGTTCGCAATAATCGAGCCCACAAGCACCGCAGAAAAGAGAGTCCACGGAATTGCCTTTGCGTAACGCTGGGCAATACCCGCGGTAAAAATCAGCATGGCAACAATCAGCACCGCGAAAGCCAGGAATACTGCAACACGCGCATCGGCCAGTGACGGGATCAGGAATTCAATGGCAAAATTGAGCATGCCGAGCGCGTAGGCCAACGCAAAGAAATGCGCCGCTACGTTTTTCCGGTCATAAAGCCCGATCATGAAAAATGCCGTAGCAAAAATGCCCGACATGAAAAGATTCATTGCGAGAATAAAGCCCGCACCGCTCATGGTGTTATCCTGTGATCTGCCGAACGGGGCAACCTGTTTTCAAGATCGTAGCATGGAATACGCACGGGCGATTGAAAAGGTTACAAAAAACGGGGCCTGGGGCCCCGTTTTCATGACATCAGGCGGAAGAAAGCGCGAAGCCTATTTCCACTCGCGAATATCAACAAAATGTCCAGCAATCGCTGCGGCTGCAGCCATGGCAGGCGAGACCAGATGGGTACGACCCTTAAAACCCTGACGGCCCTCGAAATTGCGGTTCGAGGTGGAGGCGCAGCGCTCGCCCGGCTTCAACCGGTCATCATTCATCGCAAGGCACATGGAGCAGCCCGGCTCACGCCAGTCAAAACCCGCAGCCTTGAAAATCTTGTCGAGGCCTTCGGCTTCGGCCTGTTCCTTGACAAGGCCGGAACCCGGAACAATCATCGCGTCCACGGTTGGAGCGACCGTGTGACCTTCAACAACCTTGGCAACAGCGCGCAGATCCTCGATGCGGCCATTGGTGCAGGAGCCAATGAAAACCCGATCAAGCTTGATATCGGTCATCGGCGTACCCGGCTTCAGGCCCATATAGTCGAGCGCGCGCCATTTCGAGGTGCGCTTGTTCTCGTCGGTGATTTCGTCCGGATTAGGAACGGCACCGGTGATGGAAATAACGTCTTCCGGCGAAGAACCCCAGGAAACGATGGGTGGCAAGTCAGCAGCATTGAGCACAACCACCTTGTCAAAATGCGCACCTTCATCGCTCTGTAGCGTCTTCCAGTACTCGACAGCCTGATCGAACGTTTCACCTTTCGGCGCACGCGGCTTGTCTTTGACATAGGCGAAAGTAACTTCATCAGGCGCAATCAGACCGGCTCGGGCGCCACCTTCGATCGACATGTTGCAGATGGTCATGCGACCTTCCATCGAAAGTGCGCGGATGGCTTCACCCGCATACTCGATCACATAGCCGGTGCCGCCAGCGGTACCGATCTCGCCAATAATAGCAAGAATGATGTCTTTGGCGGTGACGCCAGCAGGCAGAACACCGTCAACGCGCACCAGCATGTTCTTGGCTTTTGACTGGATCAGCGTCTGGGTTGCCAGAACGTGCTCGACTTCCGATGTACCGATGCCATGCGCAAGCGCGCCGAACGCACCATGCGTGGATGTATGGCTATCGCCGCATACAATTGTCATGCCCGGGAGCGTAAAACCCTGCTCCGGTCCGATGATGTGCACGATGCCCTGACGGATATCCTTTTCGGAATAGTATTCGACGCCGAAATCAAGGGCGTTCTTGGCAAGCGCCTCAACCTGAATACGGCTTTCGTCGTTCTTGATCCCGTTGACGCGATCCGGCGAGGTCGACACATTATGATCGACGACAGCGAGTGTTTTTTCGGGATGGCGGACCTTGCGGTTCGTAAGACGCAGACCTTCAAAAGCCTGCGGGCTGGTCACTTCATGCACAAGGTGACGATCAATATAGAGAAGGCAGGTGCCATCGGCCTGCTGATCAACCAGATGATCATCCCAGATCTTGTCATAGAGTGTACGTGGCGCAGTCATCGCGATATCCTCGGCAATGGTAGGTACTTGTAAGATTATGTCGTGGACATATGCACTCGGTGCCCACTTACGTCAAGAAACAAGCGGTAAAAGTAATATTTCGGCGACAAAGCGCCGCGATCGATGACCGCTCGTCCATGATTTTGACGTGTTTCTCCCTGTATTTCACACCGGATCGGCAAAAGGGAGACACCAAATGGTTTCGCGACGAATTGTTGTGCTGGGTGGCCTTGCCACTGTCGCTTCCATTTCCGGTATTCTCCGCCTGCCGTTTCCGACCTACGCCATGACTCAGAATGCAACGCCCTTTCTCGAACCCGATGCCTGGGCGAGCAAACTGATCACAGCTGCTGAAAACCAGATCGGCCAGACGGTGCACTACGATCCTGCCTATACGCGTATCGCCTATCCCATGGGTGATGTACCGCTTGAACGCGGTGTCTGCACCGACGTGATTATCCGCGCCTATCGCCAATCGGCGGGCATTGATCTTCAGGAACGGGTTCACCGCGACATGGCGACAGCCTTTGCCGTCTATCCCAAATCATGGGGAGCCAAGCGGCCTGATACCAGCATCGACCATCGCCGCGTTCCCAACCTTGCAACGTTCTTTCAGCGTGCGGGCGCCGCTTTGCCCATTAGCACGGAAGCGAAGGACTACAGGCCCGGCGATATCGTCACGCAAATGCTTCCGGGTAATCTTCCCCACATCGGTATCGTGACTCAAAGGGCAAATCCTGATGGCTCGCGCCCACTTCTGGTTCACAACATCGGAGCCGGCACGCGACTTGAAGACCGCCTGTTCGAATTCAGGATTACCGGGCATTACCGATATTTACCCCGGACGGTTTAGGTTCGGTCATTTAAGCGCGCTTCGATCCACCGCAATCCCAGGGACAGGCTGATCGTCAGGATCAGATAGATATAGGCAACGACAGAATAGGTTTCGAAGAAGCGAAACGACCCTGATGCATAGACCTTGCCCATTTGCGTGACATCGACGACGCCAAGCACGGATACAAGCGAAGAATCCTTTACCATCGAAATAAAATCATTGCCGTAAGGCGGCAGAATGGTGCGCAACGCCTGTGGCATCACGATCAACCGGAACCGCTGGAAACGCTTCAGGCCGAGCGCTTTCGATGCCTCGATCTGCCCCTTGTCGACGGCTTGAATTCCCGCCCGGAAAATCTCCGCCAGAAATGCCGCATAGGCGAGCGTCAGGGCAATGATGGCCCTCCACAAGAGCGAGAAATCCCGCACCTGGAGCGGCTCGAACAGACCAGCGCTTTGCAGGGGATGCGCGATGACGTTCCACAGGGCAACAGCAGCAGGCGCGCCGACAAAGGCGATGTAGAAGAGAAGCACCAGCAAAGGTATTCCACGGACGATCTCGACGTAGAACCGTGCGCTCTGGCGCAAGACAATATGTTCTGAAAGGCTCATCACCGCCAGCAGAAGCCCGAGGCCAGAGGCGAGGAAAAATGCGAGAAGCGATACCCAGATGGTGATCCAGATGCCCTGCGACACCGTGGTGAACACCTGACCATAGATATCGCTGACCACGATCGCCAGGCCAAGTACGATGGCAATGGCCACGGCGACAACCAGCCACCAGGGGAAGTCCTTTTTGACAAAAGGACTTCTGTTCTGTGAGGGAACTGACAACAGGCAGCCTTACTGGCCAAGCTTGTAGTCGAGGAACCACTTCTTGTTGAGCGCGTCAAACGTGCCGTCGGTCTTCAAGGCTGCAATCGCCGCGTTGACCGGGCCAACAAGGTCAGACCCCTTGGCAAAGATGAAACCGAAATCTTCAGCGCCCAGCGGACCGCCGACAAGTTTCAACGCACCACCGGACGCATCAACATATCCTTTGCCCGCGGTGCTGTCCGTCAAGACCACATCGACGTCACCGGTCTTGAGCGCCTGGATGGTGGCGCCAAACGTCTCGAACAGCTTGATACGAGGATTTTGCTCGTTACCGTCAAGCAGGTTATAGACGGCGACATAGAAATTTGTTGTACCCGGCTGTGCGCCCACCAGGCCGTCCTTGATCTCACCAAAGCCTTTTGCATCAAAAAAACGCTTTTCATCACTGCGAACCAGCATAAATTGTTCTGAACGCATGTACGGTTCAGAAAAATCCACCTTCTGTTTGCGCTCATCATTGATGGTAATGCCGGTCATCCCAATCTGATACTGATTGTCCGAAACCGCCTGAATCATCGCATCCCAACTTGTATTCAGATACTCCACTTTGAAATTCAACCGCTTGGCGATTTCATTCATCGCGTCATATTCCCAGCCGACGGCCTTGCCGGTTTTGGGGTCGATAAACTGCAACGGTGGATAGGCATTCTCCGTCACAACGGCAACCTTCTTACCGCCCAGATCGGGCAGCCCAGCCGCCAAAGCGGTAAACGGCGTTACGGCGAGCATCAGCCCCACCATGAAAACGGATCGCAAGTTCATGTTAGACCCCTAATATTGCGTTTTGATCAAGCGAAGCACAAATTTCACTTTATAAAGGCCCCGTCAATCCCCGAATGGAATGCAACCGCTTTATTCGCTATCGCGCAAGCATGATTTTTTCAACCGGCGAATGACAACTGGAAAAGCTCCAGCACAAAAGAAAAAGGCGGCCCGAAGACCGCCTTTTTGAACACACTATGAACCTTGCTTATTCAGCAGCAGGTGCCTTGGCAACGGTTTCTTCCGTTACTTTTTCCGCTGTACCGGAGACCGGAACAGCTGCTTTGTTCTTGCGATTGTCTTTCTTTTCGACAATACGGGCAGCCTTACCGGTCAGGCCGCGCAGATAATAGAGCTTCGCACGACGAACCTTACCGCGGCGGACAATGTCTACGCCTTCAACCAGCGGTGAAATGATCGGGAATACGCGCTCGACGCCTTCGCCGTAGGAAATTTTGCGAACTGTGAAGTTCTCGTTGATGCCAGCGCCGTTACGCGCAATGCATACGCCTTCGTAAGCCTGAACGCGGGTACGTGTACCTTCCGTCACGCGAACATTAACGCGGACTGTGTCGCCTGGCTTGAAATCTGGAAGCACGCGCTTGGCTTCGATTTTTGCTCTCTGTTCGAGATCGAGCTGACGAATAATATCGACGGTCATCGTCTTCATCCTTTTCTTTTTCAAACAGTCAGAGCGCTCAACACTTGCAACGCAGCACCTTTGGCCGCATTTCTATGCTTCTGATGAAGCAGGAGCGAATTCACCATTCATTGATTGTCGGACTTGGGTTTTTCCCGAGTTGGCGGCCAAATACACCATAAAAGTCCGTTTGTCACCTCTGGCGGCGATTCTTTTTAGCGCTGATTGCCATTCGAGTCGACCCGAAGCGATTTCTGCATGAAAACCCTCCGCGTCTCATCAAACCCCTTTTCGATATGCAGCTGCCGGATTCGTTCCAGCGCCGGGCTCAATGCCGTGTCGGGAACATCAGTAAATCCAAGCCGCCGGTAATAAGGTGCATTCCACGGAACATCCCGAAAAGTGGACAAGAGGAGCCCCATTCTGGCCTCCGCGCGAGCGCGCTCCTCCACCAGCCCGATCAGCGCCGATCCAATACGTTTTCCCGCGTACTGTGGATCCACGTCGATCTGTTCGACGTACAGGTGGTTATCGATCACATGAAAGATCACAAAACCAACGGGTTGTACGTCGACAGCGACAAAAAGGCGATCCTGAGCGATTCGCTTCAACACGACTGCTTCCGGAGTCGGGTCATCGCCGGCAATTTCCGGCATGCCGATATCAAGGAATCGTGCCGCTGACGCTCGTTCGATTGCAGCAATGACCGGTACGTCACCGGCTTCCCCGCTCCGAAACTGCATTGTCTTGTTCCCGCTTATTTATGTGGCTTCTTCATCTGCGGATAAAGGTCCCATAGGTCCGGACGGCGTTCCCGCGTCAGTTTTTCAGCTTCTGCCTTGCGCCATTTCTCAATGGCGCCGTGGTTACCGGACAGCAGCACATCCGGGATGCGGCGCCCTTCCCATTCCTGTGGCTTGGTGTATTGCGGATGCTCCAGCAATCCGGTCTCAAAGCTTTCCGTTTCGCCGGATTGGGCATTGCCCATCACACCGGGAAGAAGACGGACAATTGCATCGAGAACAACGATAGCCGCTGTCTCGCCACCCGACAAAATATAATCGCCGATCGAGACCTCTTCAAAGCCGCGCGCTTCGATCAATCGTTCATCAACACCTTCGAACCGGCCGCACAATATGATTGCGCCCGGACCTGCGGCCAGTTCCCGCACACGCTCCTGACTGAGCGGCTTGCCACGCGGGCTCATGAAGAGCCGTGGCCTTTCATCCGCCACCGCATCGACGGCGCGCGCCAGCACATCAGCCTTCATCACCATGCCAGCACCACCACCGGCGGGCGTATCATCCACCATGTGATGCTTGTCCGTGGCGAAATCGCGTATCTGCACCGTTTCCAGCGACCAAGCCTTGTCCGCCAATGCCTTTCCGGCAAGAGATACGCCGAGTGGACCCGGGAACATCTCTGGATAAAGCGTCAATACCGTCGCTCGGAAACCGGCATCTTGCCCGCTCATGACTGCTCTTTCCCGCCGTCACCACCCAACTGCCTGCGCCGTTCCTCTTCTTCGTTCTCATCGGGAATGAGCCCGGCAGCAGCCGGATCGATGACAACCTGTCCGGCTTTGATGTCGATATGGGGTACAGCAGCCTGGGTAAATGGTACCAGTAGCGGCCGGCGGCCCGGTATGGTCAGCTCGATGAGATCTCCACCACCGAAATTGAACATAGCCGTGACCTTGCCGTATGGTTTGCCTTCTCCATCAATCGCATCAAGGCCTATCAGGTCGGCATGGTAGAATTCATCTTCGTCAAGCTCCTCCGGCAACTGCGAACGATCGATGAACAGCGTCGTGCCATTCAGCGCCTCGGCCATATTGCGATCATTAACACCACGGAATCGCACAACGACAACCGTATTGGCCGGGCGAATTGCCAAAATTTCAAAACTTCTACCGGTTACATCGTAGAGCAGGCCATAATCGGCCAATGCCAGGGGATCGCCGGTGAAGGTCTTCACTCGCACTTCGCCGCGTGTCCCGTGCGCTGCACCGATAACGGCAAGCTGCACTGGATCATTCAATTTTGCCATCGGGCTTTTCCATTCCTATCTTCTCTCATCGACGAATTACCCCGTCTTTGGTCAAACGCCAAGTACGAAGGACTGAGTTAGAGGCTAAAGAGAAACGACTCCGTAAGGTCTGATGTGCATTATCAGCTGGAACAGGGAGTATCGCTATGGTCGTCCAGCCGCAGAATACCGAATTTCTCGTTTCGGCCCGGCCCGACCTGATTGCAGCTCGGGAAGAATGGCTGAAATCACTGAAAAACACCCGGCGCCTCGCAACCAATACGCTTGAGGCCTATGAACGTGATACCCGCCAGTTCTTTCAGTTTCTAACGGGTCATCTCGCTGAACCGCCATCACTGAAGGATGTAGCGGCTCTGCGCATCGCTGATCTACGGTCCTATCTCGCACGCCGTCGCAACGATGGCGCCGGAGCACGCACGCTCGGTCGCGGCCTGGCGGGGATCCGCTCCTTTCTGCGTTACCTGGAGAAGCAGGGCATGGCCAACGCCGCGGCCTCCATTGCCATGCGCGCGCCAAAACAGCCCAAATCCCTGCCAAAGCCCCTGACCACCATTGATGCCCGGCGCGTGGTGGAAAAAGGGGAACAGCTTAATGAGGAACCCTGGATCGCCGCGCGCAACGCTGCCGTCCTGACCCTGCTTTATGGTTGCGGGTTGCGCATTTCTGAAGCGCTTAATCTTGATGGCGGCGCACTGCGAGACCCTGCCGCTCGCTCCATTCCCATCACCGGCAAGGGCAGCAAGACGCGGATGGTGCCACTCCTGCCCATTGTTCATCGGGTGGTCGACGAATATCGCACTCTTTGCCCCTATCAGCTGGAAGCGGGCAAACCGCTGTTTCGCGGTGCACGCGGCGGCGAGTTGCATCCGGCTATCATCCAGCGTGACATGCAGAAAATGCGGAGCGCGCTTGGTTTGCCCGATACGGCTACCCCGCATGCACTGCGTCATTCCTTTGCCACTCACCTTCTCGGGCGCGGCGGCGATTTACGCACTATTCAGGAGCTGCTTGGCCATGCAAGCCTGTCAACAACGCAGGTTTATACCGGCGTTGATACCGACCGGTTGATGGAGATCTATGACAAAGCACACCCTCGAGCTTGAATACATTCGTATTGATCAACGTAAACAATCTATAGTCTGGCCTTAACGCCTTTTTTGGCAAACCCCATATATGTACCGACCATGACCCAAACCGGCCCAACCATTTTTCTTGATCGTATGACTGAGAATGCACTGCGGCTTCTGGCTTTCCTCAGTTGGCTGTTGCTTGCCTCCTTCCTGATTGTCGCATTCACCGCAACCCGCGCTCGCGCAGAAGATGTATCATGCGGCGGACATGATCTCGTCGCCGCAATGGCAAAGACTGAACCTGAGAAGCTTGCTGCTTTGCGAAAGGAAGCTGCAAGCACGCAGAACGGCAAAGGTATTTTGTGGAAGATCGAGAAACCGGGAACGAAACCATCCTGGCTCTTCGGAACCATGCATCTTACGGATCCGCGCGTATTGAAGCTTTCGGATACAGCCGAGACCGCTTACCAGGGCGCAGGAACCATCGTCATTGAAACGGATGAAGTCCTTGATCCCAAGGCACCCATGAAGGTCATGGCACAAGATCCGGGATTGATGATGTTCACGGATGACAACACACTGGAAAAACTCATCCCCGCTGACAAACTTGAAGGGGTTAAGGCCGGGCTTGCAGCACGCGGCCTTTCGCTTGCAGCGCTCAACAAGATGCAGCCCTGGATCGTGACAAGCATGCTCGCCATGTCTCCCTGCGAACTGGAGCGCGGCAAAAGCGGCGTGGCCTTTCTCGATATCAAGCTTGCCCAAGATGCCAAGGCACAGGGCAAGGAAGTAACCGGACTCGAAACCATCAAGGATCAGCTCAGTGCCATGGCGTCCTTGCCATTAAAATTCCATGTCGAGGGACTGGTCGAGACACTTAACCTGGCGGCAAAGCTACCCGACATGTTCGAAACAATGGTTGTGCTTTATACCCATGGCGACACGGCCATGATTTTCCCGTTCATGCGCTCCCTTTCGCCCGACGGCACGGCAACCGGCGAGAATTACGCAGCGTTTGAAGAAAAAATGGTTGATGCCCGCAACCGGGTGATGGTGGAACGCGCTGCGCCAATCATCGACAAGGGCAATGCCTTTATTGCTGTAGGAGCACTGCACCTTCCAGGCGAAAAGGGGCTCGTAACCCTCCTTCGGAGCAAGGGATACACGGTTACAGCGCAATAGCCTCCGCCCGAGACAAACAGATAACGATATGATTTTCAACGATATATCCCGACTCAGTGTAAGGAAAGGGAATAATATCGGAACTTACGACACCGTGAACCGTTATCCCCTTCGAACGCAAAGAGTGTGATGGAGGACATCAAATGACCTATGATCCCAATTTGCAACGTCCCGTGGACGCGCAGACCGACCGCGAACCCAAGGTGGTTCAATCGAGTGGAGGCGGGAGTGGATTCCTGATTGCAGGGATACTGATCGCTGCATTGATTATCGGCGGCTACTATTACTTGAACAACAGCTCAACGATGGATGCCCCGGCACCGGCAGCGCCAACAACACAGGCACCTGCGCCTGCTGCTCCGGCAGCCGAGCCCCCAGCATCAACAGCACCCGCAGCGCCAGCCCCGGCCCCGGCTGAGCCGGCACCCGCACCAGCCACACCGGCTCCAACCAACAATTAATGCCGGATTGGTACTGAAACTAAAAAGGCCCGAATTTCTTCGGGCCTTTTTCATGTTTGAATGAAACCAGGATTACATATGGATCGGCTTGGCAAAGGTTGCCAGGGCCGCTTCGCGAACCGCTTCCGACATGGTCGGGTGGGCATGGGTTGTGCGGGCCAGATCTTCCGACGAACCTCCGAATTCCATCAGTACGGTTGCTTCATGGATCATTTCGCCAGCACCGAAACCGACAATATGCACGCCGAGCACCCGGTCCGTCGCCTTGTCAGCCAGAATTTTGACAAATCCATCCGTGTGCAGCATGGCGCGAGCACGGCCATTGGCCGTAAACGGGAACTTTCCAGCCTTATAGTCGATACCGGCTGCCTTGAGTTCTTCTTCCGTCTTTCCGACCGAAGCCACTTCCGGCTGCGTGTAGACAACGCTTGGAATGGCATCGAAATTCACATGTCCGGCTTGTCCGGCCAGAATTTCGGCCACGGCAATGCCTTCGTCTTCAGCCTTGTGTGCCAGCATCGGACCCTGGACGACGTCACCAATGGCATAAATGCCGGCAACATTGGTCTGCCAATGGTCATTGATGGCCACGCGTCCACGATCATCAACGTTGACACCGGCTTCCTTCAAACCCAGTCCGTCGGTATAGGGACGACGGCCCGTCGACACCAGAACCGCATCGGCGCTAATCGTCTGGGCTTCACCGCCCTTGACGGGCTCGAAGGTGACCTTGGCACCCTTGCCCGACTTTTCAACGCCGGTTACCTTGGCGCCCATCTTGAACTCGATGCCCTGTTTTTCCAGCATGCGCTGGAACTGGCGGGAAACCTCGCCATCCATCGGTCCGAGAATCTTGTCAAGATACTCGACAACCGTAACCTTGGCACCGAGACGCGCCCAGACCGAGCCGAGCTCAAGCCCGATGACGCCACCGCCAACCACAACCAGCGTACCGGGAACCTTGTCGAAATCCAGCGCGCCCGTCGAAGACACGATGATCTTCTCGTCGAATTCGACATTGACGCCGGGAATGCCCGCTACATCGGAGCCCGTCGCGATGACGATGTTCTTTGTCTCGATTTCCTGGACCTTGCCATCGTCGCCGGTAACAGAAACCTTGCCCGCTGCCACGACCTTGCCGGTACCCTTGAATGTATCGATCTTATTCTTCTTGAACAGGAAGGCCACGCCGTTGACGTTGGATTCAACCGTTGCAGTCTTGTGCGCAAGCATTGCTTTCAGATTGAGTTTCGGCGTGCCGACTTCGACACCCAGTGTCGCATGCGAATGACCGGCCTCATGAAACACCTCAGACGCATGCAGCAGTGCCTTGGAGGGGATGCAGCCAATGTTCAGGCATGTACCGCCAAATGTATCGCGCTTTTCGATCACAGCGGTCTTCAGACCCAGTTGTGCAGCCTTGATTGCACAGACATAACCGCCCGGACCTGTTCCGATGATGACGACGTCATATGACATGATTCAATCCTTCTTCTGTGACGCAACGCGAAACTACTGTTCGGGTACGCATTCTTTGAAACGGAAGACTTCCCATGGAAAAGTCTCAAGGGGTTTTTCAAGTTTGAAATTGAAGCTGCTCATGGCACCGGAAAAATCCGGCAGGAGCAGCGCCTGCGCGGAAGGCTCCTTGGCCATCGGCAAAAGTTCGGCGTCAGCGCCTTCCTTCAAGCCGTAGATCACACCTTTCCAGACGGTGCATTGCTGCAATTCTTCGCCGGTCACATCACCCGTGGGGCACTTGTACATAACTGTGGCATTGGGCCGGCCTCCATCCTTGTCCCACATGACAACGCCATCCATCTTCAGATCGCTGTCATTCATCTGGATTGTGAATTCGTTCGACGTCACGGTGGGTACATCGTCCGGAACGCTTTTGAAGGTCAGTGTAAAATCATCGTCCCGGTCGGTGTAGATCGCGCGGTCCTGCAGACACGCAGCAAAGGCCGGCGATGACAAGGCGATGCTGAGTACAACAACTGCAGCAGATTGACCCAAACGGAAACGGAACAAGCCAGCCATCAACAATCCCTAGCTCGCCTGCTGCGTCGCGAGCTTGATGCCAAGCCCGATGAATACCAGCCCAGTGACTCGATTAAACCAGCGGCCCCAGGCAACGAAACGCTCACGCACTGACTGCATGGTGAAGAAGGTCGAGACTGCAACAAACCAGGCGATCAGTGCCGTCGCCATGAACAACCCATAGGTTGCCTGCACCAGCGCCGGCGTCTCGTGGCTGACCAGGGCAGAAAACAATGACAGGAAGAACAATACCGGCTTTGGATTGAGTGCGTTGGTAACAAAACCCATCAGGAAGCAGCGCCAGTCGGAAATATTCTTATCCTTCTCACCCTCTTCTATCCCAGCGGGCGCTTCCATTCCCGGAGCCCGCAAAGCTTTGACGCCGAGATAGAACAGATAGGCGGCACCGGCCCATTTCAGCATACCGAACAGGAACAGGGATTTTGACACCAGCAGGCCAAGGCCAAGAATGGTGTAGCTGATGTGGAACAGCAGTGACGCACCAATACCAAAGCTGGTCATAACAGCACTGCGGCGGCCATGCACGATGCTCTGGCGCACGACGATGGCAAAGTCAGCACCCGGCGAGACGATCATGATCGAGAATACTGCCATGAGGCCGAGAAACTCATACATGTAGTGCGACATGCTTATTCTCCGGCAGGCGCTTCGAGCGCTGCATTGAAAGCCCATACATGGCCAAAAGGATCACGAATACGGCCGTAGCGGGCGTTCCAGAATGTATCCTCGATCGGCATGATCAATGTCGCACCGGCCCTGACAGCACGCTCGACAGCCGCATCAACATCGGCAGGTTTATTCAGATTGATATTCAGCGCAACACTCGCGCCGCCGCGCGTGTTCGGCGACATGACATCGTTCTCGCCACCCTGGTTTTTGTATTCCGGAAACTCGTCATGCAACATGATCGAGCCGCCGAACAGCGAGAGATTGGCGTGCAGGATGCGCTTGCCGTCCTCGGCCAGTTGCTTGAAAGTATTCTCAGCCCCAAAGGCCTTCTCATAGAAAGCGATCGCTTCGAGGCCGCCATTTACGCAGATATGAGGTTCGACAGGTGGGAAATTCGGTGCAAAAGCCATTTTTAATCGCCTTTCATCACGTCATTTTGTGATTGGCCGCAAGACTAAGTCAACTCCACCCGATTCACCACGCTGCAAGGGCAGCCCGTTATGACAACGGGCCGCCGGTGCAATCTTAGAGGTCGAGAACCAGGCGTTCCGGATCTTCCAGGCTCTCCTTGACGCGAACAAGGAAGGTGACCGCTTCCTTGCCGTCAACAATACGGTGATCGTAACTCAATGCGAGGTACATCATCGGACGAATGACGATCTGACCGCCAACTACAACAGGACGATCCTGGATCTTGTGCATGCCCAGAATACCGGACTGGGGTGCATTGAGGATCGGCGACGACATCAGCGAGCCGTAGACACCGCCATTGGAGATGGTGAACGTACCGCCCTGCATGTCAGCCATCGACAGTGCGCCATCGCGCGCAGCTTTGCCCAGACGGCCAATGTCCTTCTCGATTTCAGCGATCGACATCTGATCGGCATTGCGTACGACTGGAACGACCAGACCCTTGTCTGTACCGACGGCTACGCCGACATGGGCAAAGTTCTTGTAAATAATGTCAGTGCCGTCAATCTCGGCATTCACTGCTGGGATTTCCTTTAGGGCGTGGGTGACCGCCTTGGTAAAGAAGCCCATGAAGCCGAGCTTGACGCCATGCTTCTTTTCGAAGATTTCCTTGTAGCGGTTGCGCAGATCCATCACCGCTGACATGTCCACTTCGTTGTAAGTGGTCAGCATGGCTGCCGTGCTCTGTGCATCCTTGAGTCGGCGGGCAATGGTTTGGCGCAGACGGGTCATCTTCACCCGCTCTTCGCGCGACGCATCGTCAGCCGAAGAGGCCGGACGGGCAGCCTGCGGCGCAGCAGCGGAAGCTGCTGGCTGTGCCGAGAAGCCCTTGGCAACGGCGTCAAGCACATCACCCTTGAGCACCTGGCCACGCTTGCCGGAACCATCGACCTGCGAAACGGAAACGCCCTTTTCGGCCAGCAGCTTTGACGCTGCCGGAGAAGCCGGCATTTCACTCGCCTTGCGTGCTGTGACAGCCGGCTCGCCGGCAACTTCGGCTGTTTTGGCAGATGCTTCGGCCGTGGAGGAAGCAGCGGCGCCACCCGAACCTGATGCCTGCGCAACGGCTTCCGGCTTTGCCTCTTCCTTCTTGGCCGCAGCAGGAGCAGCACCGGCACCGGCGGCACCGATCATACCGAGCAAGGCTCCAACCTCGACGGTATCGCCTTCCTTGGCTGTGATTTCTTCAAGCACACCAGCAGCGGCGGCAGGAACCTCAAGTGTCACCTTGTCGGTCTCGAGTTCAACCAGTGGTTCGTCGGCGGCAATCGCATCGCCAACTTTCTTGAACCATTTACCAATGGTTGCTTCGGAAACGGATTCGCCCAGCGTTGGGACGCGGATTTCGGTTGCCATGATCTTGCTCTTCCGTTGATCGTCAGATGACTTCTGTTTGTTGTGGTTTAGGAGCCGAGGGCATCTTCAAGGAATGCTTCGAGCTGTGCAAGGTGTTTGGACATGAGGCCCGTTGCCGTCGATGCCGCGGCAGGACGTCCGGTATAACGAACGCGCTGATGCTTGGCATCGATATGCGCCAGAACCCATTCCAGATAAGGATCGATAAAGGCCCAGGCACCCATGTTCTTGGGTTCTTCCTGACACCAGACCATTTCCGCATTGCGGAAACGGGACAGTTCCGTGATCAGCGCCTTGGCCGGGAATGGATAAAGCTGTTCCACGCGCAGCAGATAGACATCGTCAATACCGCGCTTCTCGCGTTCTTCGTAAAGGTCGTAATAGACCTTGCCGGAGCACAGGACGACCCTGCGGATCTTCGAATCCTTCTGCAGCTTGATGACCTGATCCTTCAGGAGCTGAGCATCATCCCACAGCAGACGATGGAACGAGGAATCGCCCGTAAAATCACTGATCGACGAGACAGCACGCTTGTGGCGCAGCAGTGATTTCGGCGTCATCAGGATCAGCGGCTTACGGAAGTCACGCTTCATCTGGCGACGCAGAATATGGAAGTAGTTAGCGGGCGTGGTGCAATTTGCCACCTGCATGTTGTCTTCAGCACACAGCTGCAGATAACGCTCGAGACGGGCCGAGGAATGTTCCGGACCCTGACCTTCATAGCCGTGCGGCAGAAGGCAGACGAGACCGGACATACGCAGCCACTTGCGTTCACCCGACGAGATGAACTGGTCGAACACCACCTGTGCGCCGTTGGCAAAGTCGCCGAACTGGGCTTCCCACAGGGTCAGAGCGCGGGGATCGGACAGCGAATAACCATACTCGAAGCCAAGCACGGCTTCTTCCGAAAGCATCGAGTTGATGACTTCGTAGATTGCCTGACCCTTTTGCAGGTTGTTCAACGGGATATAGCGCTGTTCAGTTTCCTGATCGTAGAGAACCGAGTGACGCTGGCTGAATGTGCCACGCTCGACGTCCTGACCCGACAGACGGATCGGATGACCTTCGATGGCCAGCGAACCGAATGCCAGAGCCTCGGCCATCGCCCAGTCGAAACCTTCGCCGGTTTCCACCATCTTGGCGCGGTTGTCCTGGAAGCGCTGGATTGTGCGGTGCACGTTGAAGCCAGCCGGAACTTCTGCAAGCTTTTTGCCGATTTCCTTGATCGTCTTCAGCGGAAGACCGGTCTTGCCCCGACGCTGTTCGTCAGCATTGTCAGCCGTACGCAGACCGCTCCAGGCACCATCCAGCCAGTCAGCCTTGTTGGGCTTGTAATGCTGACCTGCCTCGAATTCCTGTTCGAGATTGTCGCGCCATGCGGCCCGCATCGCGTCCACTTCGGCTTCAGTCAGCAGACCTTGCTCGATCAGCTTGGCGGAGTAGAGCTGGACCGTTGTCTTCTGACCACGGATGGTCTTGTACATCAGCGGCTGCGTGAACGCAGGCTCATCACCTTCGTTGTGACCAAAGCGGCGATAGCAGAACATGTCGATGACGACGGGCTTGTGGAACGTCATGCGATATTCCGTGGCAATCTTCGCCACATAGACCACAGCTTCAGGATCGTCACCATTGACGTGGAAAATCGGCGCCTCGATCATCTTCGCCACATCGGATGGATAAGGCGAGGAACGCGACAGGCGCGGATTGGTGGTGAAACCGATCTGGTTGTTGATAATGAAGTGCACTGTTCCGCCGACGCGGTGACCGCGCAGGCCCGAAAGGCCAAGGCATTCGGCAACCACGCCCTGACCTGCAAATGACGCATCGCCATGCAGCAGCAGCGGCATGATCTTGGCACGCTCGGAGAGCGGCACCATGTCGTCACGCTCACGTCCGGCAAGAATGTCCTGCTTGGCACGAGCCTTGCCCATCACGACCGGATTGACGATTTCCAGATGGGACGGGTTGGCTGTCAGCGACAGGTGAACCTTGTTGCCATCGAACTCGCGATCTGACGACGCACCCAGATGGTATTTCACGTCGCCCGAACCTTCAACGTCATCCGGCGCGTAGGAACCGCCCTTGAATTCGTGGAAGATCGCGCGGTGCGGCTTGCGCATGAACTGGCTGAGCACATTGAGACGGCCGCGATGCGCCATACCCAGGACAATTTCCTTGAGGCCCATGGAGCCGCCGCGCTTGACGATCTGCTCCAGCGCAGGGATCAGCGATTCGCCGCCATCCAGACCAAAACGCTTCGTGCCCTTGTACTTGACGTCGATGAACTGCTCGAAGCCTTCGGCCTCGATCAGCTTCGACAAAATGGCCTTCTTGCCTTCAGCGGTGAAGGCAACGCCCTTGTCGGGACCTTCGATGCGTTCCTGAATCCAGGACTTTTCCACTGGATCGGAAATATGCATGAACTCAACGCCGATGGTCGAGCAGTAGGTGCGCTGCAGGATGTCGAGCATCTGCGGGATCGTCGCGTATTCGAGACCCAGCACATTGTCGATGAAGATTTTGCGATCATAGTCCGCAGGCGAGAAACCATAGCTCTCTGGCGACAGCTCGTTATAGTCTTCCTTGACTTCGGCCAGACCCAGCGGATCAAGCTTGGCGTGCAAGTGACCGCGCATGCGGTAGGCGCGGATCATCATGATGGCGCGTACGGAATCGCGCGCCGCGTGTATGATGTCTGAATCCGATACTTTAGCGGCAACCGGTGCAGCGGCACCATTGCCAGTCTTGGCCTTCAGCTTGTCGGTGATGTGTTTTTCAACTTCACCCCAGTTGCCGTCGAGTGCTGAAACCAGCTCGCCATTACCGGCGATCGGCCAGTTTGGCTTCTCCCAGGATGCGCCCTGCGCATTCTTGATGACATCGGCTTTGGTATCATTGAGATTGACGAAGAATTCCTGCCATTCGGGATCAACCGACGTCGGGTCCTTCTCGTACTGGGCGTGCAGTTCCTCGATATAGTGGGCGTTGCCACCATAGAGAAATGATGTGAGCGCGAAAATGTCGTTGGCCTGTTCTTGACGTGCCATGTGTCTGACCGGAGCACCCGCTCCGTCTCCTTTGATGAGAGCGCCCGGGATCGTCGTGACCCGGGAACACTCTGGGTTGAGGTTCCCGGCCCTTGCCGGGAAATCCCCGTCGAATGATCAGGGCGGAAGCCGCCCCGATCGATCTTAGATTTCAATCAGGGCAAAAAACTGCCCTTCACCGGTTTCAGCCCTTGAGGACTTCAACCAACGTCTTGCCGAGCTGTGCCGGTGATGGCGAAACACGGATGCCTGCCGCTTCCATGGCAGCGATCTTGTCTTCCGCGCCGCCCTTGCCGCCCGAAATAACCGCGCCCGCATGGCCCATGGTGCGTCCGGGAGGAGCCGTGCGTCCGGCAATGAAACCGGCCATTGGCTTCTTGCGGCCGCGCTTGGCTTCGTCAGCAATGAACTGGGCAGCATCTTCCTCGGCCGAACCGCCGATTTCGCCGATCATGATGATCGACTTGGTCGCTTCGTCAGCAAGGAACATCTCCAGAATGTCGATGAATTCGGTGCCCTTTACAGGATCGCCGCCGATACCCACTGCAGTTGTCTGGCCGAGGCCTTCATTTGTCGTCTGGAACACTGCTTCATAAGTAAGTGTGCCGGAGCGGGATACAACACCCACCGAACCCTTCTGGAAGATATTGCCCGGCATGATGCCGATCTTGCATTCTTCAGGAGTGAGAACACCCGGGCAATTCGGGCCGATCAGACGCGATGCGGAACGGTCGAGGCGAGCCTTGACGCGAACCATATCGATGACCGGGATGCCTTCGGTGATGCAGATGATCAGCGGGATTTCCGCGTCAATCGCTTCGATGATGGCTTCAGCGGCACCTGCCGGCGGCACATAGATCACCGATGCGTTGGCACCGGTGCGGTCCTTGCCTTCGGCAACCGATGCGAAGATCGGCAGCTGGGCGCCAGCACCGGTCGGCAGCTTGCCTTCCCAGGTCTCGCCGCCCTTTTTTGGGTGAATACCGCCAACCATCTGGGTGCCGTAATAGGCCAGAGCCTGTTCGGTGTGAAATGTACCGGTCTTGCCAGTCAGGCCCTGAACGAGAACCTTGGTGTCCTTGTTTATAAGAATAGACATGCCTCAGTTCCCCTTCACAGCCTTGACGATTTTCTGCGCCGCATCATCGAGATCGTCCGCAGAAACGACATTCAGACCGCTTTCATTGATGATCTTCTTGCCGAGTTCGGCATTGGTGCCTTCAAGGCGGACAACCAGCGGCACCTTGAGACCCACTTCCTTGACCGCAGCGATCACACCTTCGGCAATCACATCGCACTTCATGATGCCGCCAAAGATATTGATCAGGATACCCTCAACCGCTGGATCGGCGGTGATGATCTTGAATGCAGCCGTTACCTTCTCCTTGCTGGCGCCGCCGCCAACATCGAGGAAGTTTGCAGGTTCTGCACCATACAGCTTGATAATGTCCATCGTTGCCATGGCGAGACCGGCACCGTTGACCATGCAGCCGATATTGCCGTCGAGGGCCACATAGGCGAGATCGTACTTGGATGCCTCGATTTCCTTGGCGTCCTCTTCCGAAGTGTCGCGCAGTTCAACCACGTCCGGGTGACGGAACAGAGCGTTGCCATCGAAGGAGACCTTGGCATCGAGAACGCGCAGACGGCCATCTTTCATGACGATCAGCGGGTTGACTTCCAGCAGGCTCATGTCCTTCTCGGTGAAGGCCTTATAGAGGATCGGGAACAGCGTCTCGCCGTCCTTGCGGGCTTCACCTGTCAGGCCGTAAGCGTCGCTGATCGTGGCGATATCCTGTGCAGTAACGCCCTTGTCCGGATCAATCGCCACGGTGATGATCTTTTCCGGCGTGTCATGCGCTACGGCTTCGATGTCCATGCCGCCTTCCGTGGAAACCACGAAAGCCGGACGGCCAACCGTACGGTCGACGAGGATCGAAAGATAAAGCTCGCGGTCAATGTCCGCGCCGTCTTCGATGTAGAGGCGGTTGACCTGCTTGCCAGCCGGGCCGGTCTGCTTGGTTACAAGCGTGTTACCCAGCATTTCTTTGGCGTTGGCGACAACTTCCTCGACCGACTTGGAAAGGCGAACACCGCCCTTTGCATCCGGGCCGAGCTCCTTGAACTTGCCTTTGCCGCGGCCGCCCGCATGAATCTGGCTCTTCACCACATAAAGCGGGCCGGGCAACGTCTTTGCCCATTCTTCCGCCTGTTCGACGGAGTAAACGGCAACGCCGTTGGCAATCGGCGCACCAAAAGAGTGCAGCAGACGCTTGGCCTGATATTCGTGAATATTCATAAGTTAACTTCCTCTACGAAAAATCCGGGCGTGAACGCTGGATCGTTTCAGAACGTTTCGAGCCGCCTTACTTAAGGTTCGGTGCGATTGCGATACAGGCTTCACAGAGACCGGCAACGGAAGCCACAGAGGCCTCGAACTGCTTCTCTTCTGCTTTGTTCAGGTCGATTTCGATGACGCGCTCAACGCCGCCGGCACCGATAATAACAGGCACGCCGACATACATGTCCTTGACGCCGTATTGGCCAGAGAGGTGCGCTGCAACAGGCAGAACGCGCTTCTTGTCCTTCAGGAAGGCTTCAGCCATCTGGACGGCGGAGGATGCCGGTGCGTAAAAGGCCGAACCGGTCTTCAGCAGACCGACGATTTCCGCGCCGCCATCACGGGTGCGCTGAACAATCTGGTCGAGCTTTTCCTGGCTGGTCCAGCCCATCTTGACCAGATCCGGCAGCGGAATGCCGGCAACAGTCGAGTAACGGGTCAGCGGCACCATCGAGTCGCCGTGACCACCGAGAACAAATGCAGTGACGTCTTCAACCGAAACCTTGAACTCGTCAGCAAGGAAATAGCGGAAACGGGCGCTGTCGAGGATGCCTGCCATGCCAACAACCATGTTCTTCGGCAGGCCGGAAAACTTCTGCAGGGCCCAGACCATCGCATCAAGCGGATTGGTGATGCAGATGACGAATGCGTTGGGGGCGTATTTCTTGATGCCCGCTCCAACCTGTTCCATGACCTTGAGGTTGATGCCAAGCAGGTCGTCGCGGCTCATACCGGGCTTGCGCGGCACACCTGCAGTGACGATGACCACATCCGAACCTCCAATTGCCGCATAGTCATTGGCGCCGACAAGCTTGGCATCGAAGTCATCCACCGGTGACGACTGGGCGATGTCGAGCCCTTTGCCCTGAGGCGTACCTTCTGCGATGTCGAAGAGCACAATATCACCGAGCTCCTTGAGTCCGATCAAATGTGCCAATGTGCCACCGATCATGCCTGAACCGATGAGGGCGATTTTGTTACGTGCCATGCTGGTTACTTCCCTGATCTGAAGTCTGGACGGACGCCAAAGGACATCGACGACGTTGGGCAGAGCCCATGACCATGCGCCTTTGCGTTGGGACGTTCGAATATTCCTCTTTCAAAAATAACTCAACCAAAAATTTTCACCTCAATAAATTCAATCGTTTAGATTTGATGGGATTTACGTAAACGTCAATTGAATTTAGCTTGGGGAAGGATTTTCTGGCGTTATCTAACATAGGCAACATATCAAAATGATGAAATAAGGGCGACCCGTATCACAGTCATTTGATAGCAGTTCAGGCCTCTGCCGGTTTCGGCTGGCCCGGAGCTTCCGTTGCTTCGGCCAGGTAATCCTCGCTCTGCATTTCAAAAAGGCGAGAGGCGGTGCGGTCAAACTCAAATGCTTCCGTACCAAGCTTCGCCTCATAGAGCTTATCTGGCGAAGCCGCTGCGGAAATCACCGCATGCACATGATGATCATACAAGATGTCGATCAAAATAATGAAGCGCTTCGCCTCATTGCGTCTGGCGTAATCGAGAATCGGCACATCATCGATAAAAATGGTCTGATAGCGCGATATAATGGCGGCATAATCCAGTGCACCAAGCGGCTTTGAGCAAAGATCGGCAAATGTGAACCGCGCCACATGCCGCGCGGCCTGCGGAACAATAACATTGCGCCCTTTCACCTTGAAACTGTCCGATGCCACCGCGGCACCATCGGTTGCGGCGTGCCAGGCATCATCCATCTTGCGCGTTGCTTCCTCACCCAGTGGCGAGAGATAGACGGGCATCCGGTTCAGCTTTTCCAGCCTGTAGTCGGTACGCGCATCAAGATTGACCACATCGACATGCACTTTCAGCAGATCGATGAACGGCAGGAACAGCTGGCGATTGAGCCCGTCGCGATAGAGATTGTCCGGCTCCACATTCGACGTGGCCACCAGAACCACACCGCGCTCGAACAGCGCCCGGAACAGTCGCGACAGGATCATCGCGTCGGCGATATCCGTCACCGTGAATTCATCAAAACACAACACCCACGCCTGCTCCGCCAAAGCATCGGCCACCGGAGGGATCGGATCATCCTGTTTGGTCTCGCCGTTCTTGTGCGCCTTGCGGTGCGCGTTGATGCGCTCGTGAACATCGGCCATGAAATCAAGAAAATGCGCGCGGCGCTTACGCTTGGCCGGAACGAGCTGGTGAAACATGTCCATGAGCATGGTCTTGCCGCGCCCAACCTCGCCAAAGATATAAAGACCCTTGATCACTTCATGCCGCGGCGACCGGCGGCTGAATAGCCAGCCCAGTGCACTCGATTTGGTGGCTAGACGCTTGGTCGCGAGCTCCCGGATCAAACGGTCAAAACGGTCGGCAAGCTGTCGTTGCGCTGGATCCGCATCGATATCCCCGGCCTGCACGAGCGAATCATAGCGCTCACGCACGGAGGGAAACACTTTCAGATTATCGTGCGACATGCGGACTGCAGTCTCCGGACGTGTGCAGCGGCAAAACTTCGCTGCACACTCCCATGTTTGGACTTAACGCGACAGGCTCACATTCTGTCCGCCGGAGGTCTGGCCGTCAAAACGCGAGGACCCTGATGAATAGAGCCGTGCGACTGTGCCGCCTGCTGCATCGTAAAGGGTAAGTTGCTTGCCGCTCACGGCCCAGGATGAAAGATTCGCGAGTTCACCCGGGCAACGTAGTGGACCGGCGCGATAACCCTGACCGAACTTTGTCTGCGGCGTCGCAATCTTGCAAGTCTGGCCAGCCAGCGAAGCATTCCACACACCTGCAACACTGCCGGCCGTAACATCAGGAGCATTCGCTGGCGGCAGCGACGCAACCTGAGTGCCCTGTGCACCGGGCGCAGCGCCATTACCGGTCGTTGGTGCGGTCGGAAACTGGCTGGCTCCGCCGGGTGGTGGCAGCTGGCTTTGTGTCACCGATCCAGATGGCGCAGACTGCAAGGGCGCTGGCCGAGGTGTCACGCGGTCCATGCCATCGTTGTCAAAGCGTGTACTCTGGCATCCTGCCAGAACCATACCGACAGCGGCAACGGCCAGCAAATTGACGTTCAAAGTCCCCATAGTCTTACTCTCCATCTACGCATCAAACAGAAAAAATGCGATTCGACTTGGCATTGCAGACCACGATACAAGGGATATCGCGGTCAAATTTCAACCCGCCAGGCGGCAAAACAGGCCTGTTTCCGGCTTGTCACCTTGGCAGAAGCAACAAAAACTCCCTGAACTGGCAATATCGCCACAGTATCCAGAGTCATTTCCGTTTGGCCGGAAGCCACATACTCACGCAAGTGAACCATTTTAAGGTGAATAAAGTCTTATGATGGCAATACAGGGTGATGACAGAAATGTGTGAAGTGCCCCATTGAAGTCCGTTAGCGGGAAAGGTATTTCTTGATAATGACACTCATAAATAAAACACCTCATAGAATCCGCCACGAAACCCGCCTACGCCTTCTGGAGGTACAGGACGTCAAACATCTGACGCCGCTGATGGTGCGCGTCACCCTTGCTGGCGACCAGCTGGAAGGGTTTGTCAGCGCCGGATACGGCGACCATATCAAGATTTTCTTTCCTCCTGCCGGAAGCGGGCCGATTGTTCCGGTTCTGGGCCCTGATGGCGTCAGCTTTCCTGAGGACAAACCACGTCCGGAAATGCGGGACTACACACCGCGCGCTTATCATCCTGCAACCAACACCCTTGATGTGGATTTTGTGCTGCATGGCGACGGGCCAGCATCCACATGGGCGGCACAGGTAAAACCCGGCCAGCAGATTGTCATCGGCGGACCACGTGGTTCGATGATCATTCCCGATGCCTATGACTGGTATTTCCTGGCCGGAGACGAGACGGCCCTCCCCGCGATCAGCCGACGTCTGGAAGAGTTGCCGGAAACGGCGCGGGTTGTCGCGGTGATCGAAGTTGCCGACAAATCTGAGGAACAGAACCTCAAGACCAGCGCCAGGGCCGACATAAAGTGGGTTCACCGCAATGGAGCGGAAGCGGGCAACAACGACCTTCTGCTGCGTACAGTTGAAAGCCTGACCTTGCCCGAGGGTGATTGCTACGCCTTTATTGCTTGCGAGAGCAACATATCGAAATCGATACGCAATTTTCTGGTCGAACAGCGCAGCCTGAACAGCGAATGGGTGAAGGCGGCCGGTTACTGGTTGCGTGGTGTGGCTGACGCTCACGAACCACACTGACAACAAGGCATTGTTGCTTTGAAATGGCTGGGATAGGGTCGCCATCTTCCGTATGAAGGAGCAGATCATGTCCCAGTCGCATAACACCCGCATCGTTCTGGCCTCACGTCCACAAGGCCGTGTGAAACCGGAAAACTTCCGCATAGAGGAACAGCCCATCCCCGTTCCCGGTAGCGGCGAACTGCTCCTGAAAATCCTGCTTCTGTCACTTGATCCCTATATGCGCGGCCGCATGGACGACGCGAAATCCTATGCCGCGCCCGTCGCCGTAAACGACGTCATGGAAGGTGGCACGGTTGCCGAAGTCGTGAAGAGCAATCACCCTGATTATGTCGCCGGTGATATCGTCCTCTCCCATTCCGGCTGGCAGAGCTATGCCATTTCCAATGGCGTTGGCCTGCGCAAACTCAACTCGGAGGCGGCGCCGCTTTCCACCGCCGTTGGCATTCTTGGCATGCCAGGCTTCACCGCCTATACCGGACTTTTGACCATCGGCCAGCCAAAACCCGGTGAAACGGTTGTCGTGGCTGCAGCCAGCGGCCCGGTTGGCGCAACCGTCGGCCAGATCGCTCGAATCAAGGGAGCGAGAGCCGTGGGTATTGCCGGAGGACCGGACAAATGCGCCTTCATCAAAAATGAACTTGGCTTCGACGTAGCTATCGATCACCGCGCACCCGACTTTGCCAACCAGCTGAAAGACGCTTGCCCCAACGGAATCGATGTCTATTTCGAAAATGTCGGCGGCCCGGTCTGGGATGCTGTTTTTCCGCTTCTCAATACCTTTGCACGCATACCGGTCTGCGGTCTAATCGCGCAGTATAATAGCCTCGATCTATCCGGCAATGATCGTCTGCCAGCCCTCATGCGCGATATTTTGAAAAAGAGTCTGACTGTGCGCGGCTTTATAAACAGAGAATTCGTCGATCAGCGCCCCGCTTTCTTCGAAGCCATGAATGCCTGGCTGCACAGCGGTGACGTGAAATACCGTGAGGACATTGTCGATGGACTTACCAATGCGCCCAAAGCTTTCATTGGCCTGCTCGACGGGCATAATTTCGGCAAGCTGGTGATCAAGGTAGCCTAATCGGTGGCCAGCGCGCGTGAATGACGCAGCTTTGACAAGGCTTTGCAGTGGCTGGCACTGGCAATTCTTCACCTTTTCCGCCATATAAGCCCTCTATCGACATGAAAACGGCAATACAGGCTGACGGAAGCATGGCAGAGCGCGCACAATTTGCGAAGATGAACGGGCTTGGCAACGAAATCATCGTTGCCGACATGCGTGGCCGTGTGGATCATATTCTTCCAGCCGCTGCCATTGCGCTGGATCACGATTCCGCCACCAAATTCGATCAGATCATGGCCATCCACGCCCCGCGCCGGCCCGACACAGAGGCATTCATCGAAATCATCAATTCCGACGGCACGCAGGCCCAGACTTGCGGCAATGGCATGCGTTGCGTTGTTCAGGCTCTAGCCTCCGAGACGGGCAAGCGCGAATTCACCTTCGAAACCATTGCCGGAATTCTGACGGCCCACGAACATCCGGATGGCCTTATATCTGTCGATATGGGTAAACCACGTTTCGACTGGCAGGAAATCCCGCTGGCCGAACCTTTCCATGACACGCGGCAGATCGAGCTGCAGATCGGCCCGATCGATGCGCCGGTGCTGCATTCTCCATCGGTTGCAAGCATGGGCAATCCGCACGCGATCTTCTGGGTCGATCAGGATGTCTGGACCTATGACCTGGAACGTTTTGGCCCGCTTCTGGAGAATCACCCGATTTTCCCCGAACGCGCCAATATCTCGATTGCCCATGTGACCAGCCGGAACGCGATTACTTTGCGCACGTGGGAGCGCGGCGCTGGCCTGACCCGCGCGTGCGGCTCGGCCGCCTGTGCCTCGGCCGTTTCAGCCGCCCGCACTGGCCGTACGGAACGAACCGTGACGGTGACCGTTCCCGGTGGCCCGCTCGTAATCGAATGGCTCGAAAATGATCACGTCCTGATGACTGGTCCAGCTGAATGGGAGTTTTCCGGCTCATTTGACCCTGCCACCGGCGCGTGGCAGCGCGATGAGAGCCAGCCTTCACAGGGAGTTGCCTGATGGCGGTTGATATTGTCACCTTTGGCTGCCGCCTCAACACCTACGAATCCGAGGTGATGAAGCGCGAAGCCGACGCCGCCGGACTTGGCACGCTGGAAAACGGCGCGATCATTTTCAACACCTGCGCTGTCACCAGCGAAGCTGTACGGCAGGCGCGGCAGGCTATCCGCAAGGCACGCCGCGACAATCCACAGGCACGCATTATCGTCACCGGCTGTGCCGCCCAGACCGGTGCTGATGAATTTGCCGCCATGGATGAAGTCGATCTCGTTCTCGGCAATGAAGAAAAGTTAAAATCCAACTCCTACCGCATGCTGCCGGATTTCGGCGTCAACCAGTTCGAAAAAGTCCGCGTCAACGACATTATGGAAGTGCGCGAAACCGCCTCCCACATGGTTGATGCCATCGAGGGCCGCGCACGCGCCTTTGTTCAGGTGCAGAATGGCTGCGATCATCGCTGCACCTTCTGCATTATCCCATATGGCCGCGGTAATTCCCGCTCGGTGCCCATGGGCGGCGTTGTCGAGCAGGTCAAGCGTCTGGTCGGGAATGGCTACAATGAAGTGGTTCTGACCGGCGTCGACATGACCAGCTATGGTCCCGACCTGCCGGGCTCCTTGCGTCTCGGCAAACTCGTCAAGACCATACTCGGTCAGGTGCCGGATCTGAAGCGCCTGCGCCTTTCCTCGATCGATTCCATCGAAGCCGATGAAGATCTGATGGAAGCACTCGCCAACGAGAGCCGCCTGATGCCGCATCTGCATCTTTCATTGCAGTCGGGCGACAACATGATCCTGAAACGCATGAAGCGTCGCCATCTGCGCGAGAATTCCATCGAGTTCTGTGAAAATGTCCGCAAGCTCAGGCCCGACATTGTGTTCGGCGCCGATATCATCGCCGGCTTCCCCACAGAGACCGACGAGATGTTCGAAAATTCCATCCGTATTGTCGAGGAATGCGGCCTGACACATCTGCATGTCTTCCCGTTCAGCCCGCGCGAAGGCACACCCGCTGCCCGCATGCCGCAGCTAAACCGTCAGATCGTCAAAGCCCGCGCTGCCCGATTGCGTGCCGCAGGCGATGCGGCGTATCGCTCTCATCTCGACCGTCTTGTCGGTTCGAGCCAGCGGATACTCGTCGAACGCGAGGGGCTTGGCCGATCCGAAGGCTTTACTCTTGTCGGCATCGAAGGCGGTGTGCCTGGCGAAATCATTGAACGGCCGATCAGCGGGCATGACGGCGACAAGCTGCTGGCCGCCCACAGCGACCGGCGCGCAGCGTAAACAGAACAAGCAAAGCAGCATTCATGGCTCTGGGTTTTATCAAAAAGATATTTTCTTTCGGCAAGAAGACTGTCGAAGAGGTGCCCGCGGAAACGCCAATACCTGCATTGGAAGCACCAGCGCTGGAAGCACCGGTCCATCAGACAACTGAGCAGGTCTATGAGGATACAACTGCACAGGAAGCCCTGACTGTACCAGCACAGGTTGAGCTCATTGAACCGGAACCAGTCGAAGCTGAACATATTGATGAGCCTGCGCCCGCAGTTGAAACGGTCATTGAACAGCCGGCAGAAACAGAGATTCTCGTTGAGGCTGAACCGGTTGTTGTTGAGCCTATCGCTGTTGAAGAATCCCCACCTGTTGTCATCGATCCAGAACCGGAGCCCATCGCGGAACTGCCGCAACAGGAGGCGCCGAAACCAGAACCGGTCGTACCTGCAGAACCGGAAACTGCATTGCCTGAACTCGAACCGGTCATCCCGCCGGTCGAGGAAGAGTACCCCATTCCGTTGAACGTTGCGGAAGAGCCGTTCGAACAGACTTTGGCTGAAGTCCTGACACCGCCTGTCCATGTGCGGGAACCCGAGCCTGCCGCCATCGATGTACCCGCGCCTGTTGAGCCGATTGCGCCCACAAAACCTGCCTCATCAAAAGTAACCGTCACCAAAACGGTTGAAGAGAAGAAGGTTGAAGACGCCGTTGAGGTCGAACCGGAGAAGCGACTCTCCTGGTTCGAGCGCTTGCGCAAAGGCCTCTCGCGCTCCTCCCAGCAGCTTGGCGACTCCATCGGCGGTATCTTTACCCGCCGCAAGCTTGATGAAGACACGCTGCAGGATCTCGAAGATGTGCTGATTCAAGCCGATCTTGGCATGGAGACCGCCATCCGCATCACCGGTTCCTTGAGCGCCACCCGTTATGGCAAGGATATCAGTTCGGAAGAAGTCAGGGCCATCATGGCGACGGAGATCGAAAAGGTGCTTGGGCCGGTTGCCAAACCGTTGGAGCTGGACCTTTCGCACAAGCCGCATGTCATTTTGGTTGTCGGCGTCAATGGTACGGGCAAAACCACCACGATCGGCAAGCTTGCAGCCAAACTCACAGCTGGCGGTCTCAGCGTTATGCTGGCAGCAGGTGACACCTTCCGCGCCGCCGCCATTGAACAGCTGCATATCTGGGGGCAGCGCACCGGCGCTCCGGTTGTTTCCTCCAAGCTCGGCGCCGATGCTGCGGGTCTTGCTTTTGATGCATGGCAACAGGCCAAGGAAGCCGGAAGCGACGTCCTGATCATCGACACGGCCGGACGTCTGCAGAACCGGACTGAATTGATGGACGAGCTTGCCAAGATCGTCCGCGTTCTAGGCAAGATCGATCCGGAGGCACCGCATACGGTGCTGCAGACACTTGATGCCACCACCGGCCAGAATGCACTCAATCAGGTCGAGATTTTCAAGAACATCGCTGGTGTCAACGGTCTGGTCATGACCAAGCTGGATGGCACGGCACGGGGCGGCATCCTCGTTGCCATTTCAGCCAAACACAAATTGCCAGTCTATTTCATCGGCGTGGGCGAGCAGGTCGAAGATCTCGAACCCTTCGCCGCCAAAGATTTTGCCAAAGCCATCGCAGGAGTTGCATGATGGACCAATCCGTATTCGAACGGGATCCATCGGACCCGGCCCACAAGACCGTCAATCCCTTGCTGAAATTGGCAATCGAGATGGGGCCCCTGATGGTATTCTTCTTTGCCAATGCCCGCGGTGAATGGCTGATCGAGCGTTTTCCCGTTCTGGCCCATATTGGCGAGCCGATCTTTCTTGCCACCGCCCTTTTCATGGCAGCAACAGTGGTGGCCCTTGTCGTGTCATGGATCATGCTGCGCAGTTTGCCGATCATGCCGCTCATCTCTGGCATCGTGGTGCTGGTGTTTGGCGGTCTGACGCTTTGGCTTCATGACGAAAACTTTATCAAGATCAAGCCGACCATTATTAATGCGCTGTTCGGCGTCATTTTGCTTGGCGGCCTCTATTTCGGCAAATCTCTGCTCGGCTATGTCTTCGACAGCGCCTTCAAGCTCGACGCCGAGGGCTGGCGCAAGCTCACCATGCGCTGGGGCATATTCTTCCTGTTTCTCGCCATATTGAACGAAGTGGTCTGGCGTAGTTTTTCGACGGATTTCTGGGTGGCATTCAAAGTCTGGGGCACCATGCCCATCACGCTGCTCTTCACGTTTGCACAGATGCCGCTGGTGATGAAACACTCGCTTGAACCTCTGGTCGACAAAGGCACGGCGAACAAGAAAAAGTAAGCGTTTCCCCCGCCACAATTGGGCTGAAAAGAACCGCAATTCCAGACAAATCGCGACGAAATCCCGCCGCGATCCAGGAACAAATATCGCGCTGACGGCAATCCCATTCCGAAAGAGCGCGCGCCATGAAAACGGCCCTCATTGTCATGACCCTGATGGGCTGCGACTGCGATGCAAAAATCTGCGAATACATCAAGACAACAGATGCCGGCTGGACAAGCGTGGAGAATTGTCGTGCCGATCTTGAAAACCAGATCCGCAAAACAGCTGGTGTGGACTATCCGTTGATAACGGCAACCTGCACCATCAAGGCTAAGCACCCATCGACGCTGGTCGCCCGGTCCTTTGCCATTCCCGAACCTGCACCCGACCGACCGATGGATACGATCGCGCTTGGCACTCCGGTCGATGTGCCCGTCACAGTCGGCAAAAAAACCTCGTTCGGCTACCGCATGATTGCTGTACCGTTGACCCATGCCTATGACAGCACGGCAGATGCCGCCTCGCGCGCCGCCGGGTGGGTTCGCCGCTATGCCATGCTGGACAGCGAATAAGCGTTTAAGGCTTTAGCGCTTTTTCAATGGCGGGCATCAAATCATCCCGGATCGAGGCTTCACTGAATGGCCCTACGTGCTTGTACAGAATGGTACCGTCACGGCCGACAAGAAATGTCTCCGGCACGCCGTAGACGCCCCATTCGATGCCGGCACGACCGCTTGCATCGATGCCCACCAGATCAAACGGGTTGCCAAGTTCGCCAAGGAATTTCAGCGCATTTTCATCCTTGTCCTTGTAGTTGAGACCGGCAAGGCGGAAACGCTTGTCTTTTGCCAGTTGCATCAATAGCGGATGCTCGGCACGGCACGGCACGCACCAGGAGCCGAAGATGTTCAGGAGAGTGAGCTGTCCTTTAAAAGAAGCAGGCTCGATTCCAGGAACCGCCTGTCCATCCTTGGTCAATCCGGACAGTGCCGGAAGTATCAGGTTTGGCGCTGGCTTGCCGATCAGAGCCGAGGGAATGACGCTTTCGTCCCGACCAAGCGCGAGCTGAAAGGCGAAGATGCCGGCCAGAACTACAAACAGCAGCAGGGGCAGGAAGGCAGACAGCGAGATACGTCGGCGCGGCGCCTGTTCAATCGTGTCTCGTTCACTCATGATGCGTTTTCCGTTCGCGCTTCAGAGCGGCGACGAACACCGCGCGTTTCCAGTTCCTGCAAAGCACGGCGCTGGGTTCGCTGATCAATCAGTATCCAGGCGACAAGGGCCACAAGGACAATGATGGATGCACCATAGGACGCAAGAACAAAACCGGTATGGGTCATCATTGTGTCCCCCTCCGCTCTGCACTACGGGCTGCGATACGGCGCATGGCCACCACGCGCCGGCGCCAGATTTCATTGCGCATAGCCATCATATGAAGTGTGAAGAAAAGCAGCGTGAAGCCGATCGCCATGACCAGTAGCGGCCAGAGCAGTGACGGATGAATGGTCGGCCCGCCCATGCGAATGACTGAGGCCGGCTGATGCAATGTATTCCACCAGTCGACAGAGAACTTGATAATAGGAATGTTGATAAATCCGACCAGCGTCAGAATTGCCGTCGCTTTGGTGGATTTTGCCGGATCGTCCATCGCACGCGTCAGTGCAATGATACCGAGATACATCAGGAACAGCACGAAAACCGAAGTCAGCCGTGCATCCCAAACCCACCACGTGCCCCACATGGGCTTGCCCCATAAAGAGCCTGTGATCAGAGCCAGGGCGGTAAAGGCGGCACCAATTGGGGCCGCCGCCTTGGCCGAGACGTCCGCGAGCGGATGCCGCCAGACCAGCGTTCCGATCGCAGAGATGCTCATGATCGTGTAGCACATCATCGACAGCCATGCGAAAGGCACATGGATGAACATGATCTTGACGGTCGATCCCTGCTGATAATCATCTGGCGCCTGAAATGACATCCACAATCCGGCCGCCAGAACCAGTAACGTGATACCGGCAAGCCACGGCAGGACGATACCCGCAAAATTAATGAACCGGGTTGGATTGGCCAGGTCGATCCAGCGGCCAGCTTTTGAAACTGCTTCACTCATAGTGATTTCTTAGCTTCCCGGGCGCTTTTTCGCAATTCACCATCGCATGATCCTCCCTAGCCCGAAAAGATCGTGCGCCGCGCTATCTATGTCAATCGGCCGACGATTTCAGTGCTGCCGCTGCTGCCAGTGGTCCAATGACCGTAAAGAACAGCGTAATTGCAATGAGTATAAGAAAGGGCGCGACAAATGGCGCAGGGTCTTCCACCGCGCCATAGGCCGCCGACACCCCGAAAATCAGCACCGGAATGGTGAGTGGCAGGATAATGACGGACACAAGCAAACCGCCACGCGGCAACGCCACGGCGACCGCCGCACCGACTGCTCCGATCAGCGTAATTGCCGGTGTGCCGACGAGCAGCGTCAGGGTTGTGGCGCCGATGGCGGAAGGTTGCATGTTCATGAAAAGCCCGAGTAGCGGCGAGGCGACAACAAGCGGCAGTACACTGGTTGTCCAGTGTGCAAGACATTTGACGAGAACGGTCAGAGCGAGCATATACCGCTCCGAGGCCATGACGAGCAGATCGAGAGAACCATCATCGCGATCCGCCTGAAAAAGACGATCAAGACCCAGCAGAGTTGCCAGCAGCGCGCCGATCCACAACATCGCGGGTCCGATTCGCCCCAGAAGTTTGAGATCCGGCCCGACACCGAATGGCACAACCGCGATAATCGCCAGAAAAAACAATATACCGACGAGCATGCCGCCACCGGCGCGCAGGCCCAATCTCGTATCACGGAGAAAGAGAGACAACATCAGGATCGGGCCTCCCAGCGTCTCGTACGGACGTGCCCGTTTCCTCCCATCACGAGCTCCTGTGGGTTGTCCAGCCCCAACGGCAGATGGGTCGCAGCAATCACGATACCTCCGCCTTTAAGGTGGTCACGCATCAAACCGGCGAATTGTTCTTCGGATGTCTTGTCGAGACCCGCCGTCGGCTCATCCAGCAGCCAAACCGGACGGTAGCTGATGAGAAGCCGCGCAATGCTCGCACGCCGTTTTTGTCCAGTGGAGAGATACGCAAAGGGCAAATGACCGATATCGCCCAGCTGGACACGCTCCAATGCTTCGGCAACCGTGATATGGGCAATCCCATGGAACAATTGCCAGAAGCGTAAATTCTCTTCTACGGTCAGAACCGGTTTCATGGCATTGAGGTGACCAAGGTAGTGACAGGCAGCATCAACGTTCTCGAAACCGGCTGGTGCACCGTCAAGCCTGATATGGCCTTCCGTCTTTTCCAGAAGTCCTGCAATGATTCGCAGCAGAGTCGATTTACCGGCACCGTTCGGTCCCGTAATCATCAACGCCTCTGTGCCAGAAAGGGCGAAGTTGAGCCCGGAAAATAAAATCTCCCCGCCCCGCCCCCCTGCCAGATTTTCGGCGACTAACCGCATGAAGTTCCCGCTCTTATTGATTCCGGACTGGCGCCCGGAATGACGTATGTGCATTTCGACGCAGCCCGTAATTTTGACGAATGTCGGTCTGGCACAGATCGATGAAAATCTCTATATACCAATCAACCATGCCAGCGGTCGGTGTGGAAACCATTTTTGGCCGATCTCCAATACGGGCGCCTTCTAGGACCTGTAGCGGGACGGACAGCGGAAATGACTGCACCCGCACCTTAGCGCGTCCTTGAAACGCGGCAAAGGCGTTCGTCCCGGGTGTAGGCCTGTAGCATAAGGACGACGCAACATGTCTCAAATTGACAGTTTCAAATGCCGTAAAACCCTATCCGTAGGGGACAAGGAATATGTCTATTACAGCTTGACCGAAGCTGAGAAAAACGGCCTCGAAGGCATTTCCAAACTTCCTTTCTCCATGAAAGTCCTTCTCGAAAACCTGCTTCGCTTTGAAGACAACCGCTCGGTTTTCAAGAAAGACATTGAAAACGTAGCTAAATGGCTTGTCGATCGCGGCAGCGCCGGCGCGGAAATCGCCTATCGTCCGGCCCGCGTTCTCATGCAGGACTTTACCGGCGTTCCGGCAGTCGTGGATCTTGCTGCCATGCGTGACGCCATGGTCAATCTTGGCGGCGACCCGGAAAAGATCAATCCGCTCGTCCCGGTTGATTTGGTCATCGATCACTCCGTGATCGTCGATGAATTCGGCAATCCGCAAGCTTTCAAACGCAACGTGGATTTGGAATATGAGCGCAATGGCGAGCGTTACCGCTTCCTGAAGTGGGGCCAACAGGCATTCAAGAACTTCCGCGTTGTTCCGCCCGGCACCGGTATTTGCCATCAGGTCAATCTGGAATATCTGGCCCAGGCTGTGTGGACCAACGAAGAAGACGGCGTTACCGTTGCCTATCCTGATACCTGTGTTGGCACTGATTCGCACACGACTATGGTCAATGGCCTTGGTGTTTTGGGTTGGGGTGTTGGCGGCATTGAGGCGGAAGCTTCCATGCTTGGCCAGCCGGTCTCCATGCTTTTGCCTGAAGTCATTGGCTTCCGCCTGACCGGTAAGGTCAAGGAAGGCGTAACGGCTACCGACCTTGTGCTCACTGTCGTTCAGATGCTGCGCAAGAAGGGTGTCGTCGGCAAGTTCGTTGAGTTCTTCGGACCCGGCCTCGAAAGCATGACCCTGGCTGATCGTGCCACCATCGGCAATATGGGTCCGGAATACGGCGCAACCTGCGGCTTCTTCCCCATCGACCGTGAAACCATCAACTACATGCATATGTCGGGCCGCGACGAAGACCGTCTGGCACTGGTCGAAGCCTATTCCAAAGCTCAAGGCATGTGGCGTGAACCCGGTTCGGCCGATCCGGTTTTCACCGATACGCTGGAACTCGAACTCAGTACTGTAGTCCCGTCGATGGCCGGACCAAAGCGTCCGGAAGGCCGCATCCCGCTGGAAGGCATTGCTACCGGTTTCCACGAATCGCTGCAGAAAGAATACAAGAAGACCTCACATCTTGATGTCCGCTATCCGGTTGAGGGCGAAGACTACGATCTCGGTCATGGCGACGTTGCCATTGCGGCGATCACCTCTTGCACCAACACCTCGAACCCAAGCGTGCTGATTGCTGCCGGTCTTCTTGCCCGCAACGCGGCTGCCAAGGGTTTGAAGTCCAAGCCTTGGGTCAAGACTTCACTGGCTCCCGGCTCGCAGGTTGTTGCTGCCTATCTTGAAAATGCTGGCCTGCAGGTTGAACTCGATAAGCTCGGTTTCAATCTCGTCGGCTTTGGCTGCACCACCTGCATCGGCAACTCGGGTCCGCTTCCTGCGCCGATTTCCAAGACCATCAATGATAAGGGACTGATCGCTGCGGCTGTTCTTTCCGGCAACCGCAACTTTGAAGGCCGCGTCTCGCCGGACGTTCAGGCGAACTACCTGGCATCACCACCACTGGTTGTTGCCTACGCTTTGGCTGGTTCGGTTACCAAAGATCTGACCACTGAGCCGCTGGGCGAAGACCAGAACGGCAATCCGGTGTTCCTCAAAGACATCTGGCCGTCCTCGCACGAGATCCAGGAATTCATCACCAAGAACGTCACCCGCAAGCTCTTTTCGGAAAAGTATGCGGATGTATTCAAGGGCGATCAGAACTGGCAGGACGTTAAGGTACCGGCTGGACAGACCTACGCATGGGACGACAATTCGACCTATGTGCAGAACCCGCCGTACTTTGTCGGCATGGGCAAGACACCCGGCACGGTCAACGATATTAAGGGCGCCCGCATCCTTGGTCTCTTCGGCGACAAGATTACCACCGACCACATTTCGCCGGCCGGTTCGATCAAGGCGGCCTCGCCAGCTGGCAAATACCTCACCGATCACGGTGTGGCACCGCTGGACTTCAACCAGTACGGCACGCGCCGCGGCAATCATGAAGTGATGATGCGCGGGACCTTCGCCAACATCCGCATCCGCAACCACATGCTCGGCGAAAACGGCCGTGAAGGCGGTTACACGATTCATTACCCCTCGAAAGAGGAAATGCCGATCTACGATGCGGCCATGCAGTACCGTTCCGAGAGTGTCCCGCTGGTCATCTTTGCCGGTATTGAATACGGCAATGGTTCGTCACGCGACTGGGCAGCCAAAGGCACCAACCTTCTCGGTGTTCGCGCGGTGATTTCCCAGTCCTTCGAGCGCATCCATCGCTCGAATCTGGTCGGTATGGGCATCGTGCCGTTCGTTCTGGAAGACGGCACAAGCTGGCAGTCGCTTGGTCTTAAGGGTGATGAGACGGTTTCGATCGAAGGTCTTGCCACGATCCAGCCGCGCCAGAAGACCCATGCCACGGTGACTTTCGCCGATGGCAGCGTCAAGCAGGTTCCGTTGATCTGCCGCATCGATACAATCGACGAACTTGAGTATCTGAAGAACGGCGGCATTCTGCAGTACGTTCTTCGCGATCTCGCTGCATAAATCAGCGAAACCTTGAGAAAACTGAAGGCCGCCGGGCAACCGGCGGTCTTTTTTGTGCGGTTTTGCCGATGTTTATACAGTTTTACCTGTAAACGTGATCGAATTCACCTCAAAGTGACTTCCTCTTGATATAACGCATCCCTATCAATTGTCTGGCAATTACTCTCATACAAGATCGAAGAAGAATTCGGGAAGAAAGCTCGCACCCTTGACCCTGCCCACTCTGTTCAAAGCCGTTCTGATCGCCGGTCCGCTTGTAGCGGCTGCAGCGTTCGCTTGCCCGGTTTATGCTCAGAATGTCGGCCAGAAACCGGATGGTGTTGTCGAGCTCTACACCTCGCAGGGCTGCGGCTCGTGCCCTCCTGCCGACGCCGTGCTCAAGCAGCTGGTTGCGGAAGGCAAGATCGTAGCTCTCGCCTTTCATGTTGATTACTGGGATTATCGTGGCTGGATTGACAATCTTGCGTTACCCGAAAATACCGCCCGCCAGAACGCTTATCGCAAGGCTCTCGGCCTGACCGGAGTTTACACGCCACAGGCGATACTCAATGGCCGCGAACATGTGAATGGTCAGGACGGCACGAAGATCCGTCGCCGAATCGACGAGATGCGCAATGGCGATTCTGGTCTGACAGTACCCGTCTCCATCGAAAAAACGGCGCCAGATCGGCTGATCATCAATATCGGCGAGGGTCCAGGAGCAAAAAATCCGGTGCGCGTTCTGCTTGCATATTTCAATAAGGAAACGATTGTATCCATACCGGACGGCGAGAACGGCGGACGCAACGTCAGTTACGCCAACAGCGTACGCGCCATGGAGACGGTCGGTATGTGGGATGGCAAGTCACAGAAGATCGAAATTCCGCTCACCGAGATCGCCAGCAAGAAAGCTTCAGGCTGCGCCGTTCTTTTGCAGGAAATGCTGGGTGAAGGCAAACCGGGCCCGATCATCGGCGCCTCAATCATGACAAAGCCTTGATTCGAAAGAGTATTCCGTAAAAAAGAAAAAAGGCTGGTAGAACCAGCCTGAAGTCTTGGGGCTTGTTGTCATTGGGAGACTGAATGGTTCGGCCAGAACAACCCGTTTGGGCGGGGGGCTTGGGGTATCGGACTGCTCAAGACCGAACCGTCTCAGACAACGGGCAGAAGGTGGGTCTGGAATCCGGCGGCAATGCGTAGGCAAAGTGGCGAAAATGTGATCCCCTATCACCAATCGAAACACCGCGTATTGCTTCGTGAAAACGGTGCTTGGATAACGATTTTATGTTCATTTGCAGGGAGCTTCTCACATACAGTCTTGTAAATAACAGCGGAACAGGTCACCCTTCTGTCATCCAATTGTCATGCAGCGAATCTTGAAGGCGGATTGATTGATGGACAGCAATGCAGGTGGCGACGAATCGCAACAGCAGGCAAAACTCATTTCACTCTCCAGCGCACGTGATCTCCCGGTTACTTTCAACCGGCGGGAACTTGATCAAATCCTCAGAATATATGGCTTCATGGTCTCGTCAGGCGAATGGCGTGATTATGCTATTGACCATTTAAACGATCGCGCTGTTTTCTCGGTGTTTCGCCGCACCAGCGAAGTGCCCATGTATCGCATCGAGAAAAATCCGCGACTGGCCCGCAAGCAGGGTGCCTACAGTGTCATTGCCGCCAGTGGCCTGATCCTCAAGCGGGGTACGGAACTTGACCGGGTTCTCAAGGTTTTCGATAAATCCTTGCGTATCGTGAAGAGCTGAGGAACCGTCACAACCGAGAGTACCGGTCAGCTTCTCAGAGGAGCTGGTCCTGGTAGGGTAGCCGTTCCGCCGTTCATCTCCAGCTGCATAAGAACCGTGTCGAGCCAGCAGCCGTGCTTGAAGCCAGATCCTTTGATCGTACCGGAAGGTTTGAAACCGCAACTCGTGTGCAGACGCACCGATGCCGAGCCATCATGACCATCTCCGATGACTGCAATGAACTGGCGAAAGCCAAGTGCAGTGCAATCAGTGATCAATCGCCGCAGCAGCGCCTTGCCGACGCCTTTTCCCTTGGCCTCCGGCGAAATGTAGATCGAATCCTCGACGCTCCACCAATAGGCCGGACGCGTGCGGAAATAGCTGGCATAGGCATAGCCACAAACCACGCCATTGATCTCCGCCACTGTATAAGGGAAGCCATCACTGGTGATCGCATGAAACCGGCGCGTCATCTCGGCCAAGTCAGGCGGTTCGATTTCATAGGTGGCGGTGCCATGCAGAACGGCATCGCGATAGATTGCGGTAATGGCCGGCAGGTCGGCGGGCTGGGCCGGGCGAATATGGATACTGGTCATGGGGGTGCGATCGATCTGCAAACATGGGATTGTACGTCTGAATACAACGCCGGCAAGAAAAAGGGCAGCGTTTCCGCTGCCCTTTTTTATTGATTCACGTCATCCAGGATCAGTTGCGGTTGCCCAGGAACTGCAACAGGAACATGAACATGTTGATGAAGTCGAGATAGAGACGCAGCGCACCCATGATTGCCTTGCGGCCGTAGGTGTCTGAGTTGTCGCCTTCGTAGTACATTTCTTTGATGCTCTGCGTGTCATAGGCAGTCAGGCCAGCGAAGACCAGAACGCCGATAGCAGAGATTGCAAACTGCAAAGCACTCGACTGCAGGAAGATGTTGACCAAACCTGCCAGTAGAATGCCGATCAAGCCCATGAACAGGAATGAACCCATTCCGGAGAGATCACGCTTCGTTGTGTAACCATAGAGCGACAGCGCACCAAATGATGCAGCCGTGATGAAGAACGTCTGAACGATGCTTCCGGATGTGTAGACAAGGAAGATCGATGACAGTGAAACGCCAACAAGCGCCGCATAAACCCAGAATGTTGTCTGGGCAGCCGAAACACTCATTTTCTCAATGCGGAAGCTCAAAAAGAACACGGCGGCGAGCGGTGCCAGCATAACAACCCAACGCAGTGGCGAGCCGTAAAGCGCCACGCCAAGACTTGTCAGCATCTTGCCATTCGGCAACTGAGCGGCGGCAAGCGATGCGTCATTGGTGGTTGCGAGATAAACGATTGCAAGCGCGGCAAGACCGGTCACTGCGAGACCGATCCCCATCAGATTGTAGACCTTCAGCATGTAGCTGCGTAGACCTTGATCGATCCCCGCGTCCACACGCACTCCGGCCGATGTACGGGCCTGGATGTTGCGATAGTCAGCCATGGTTTTCCTCATTGCTTCGTCCCGTCGGGTGTCGGGGGTGATTCCCAGGCGCCGCTGGCGGGACCCCAGCATGCCTTGCTGCGAATTATGGGGATTCATGCTGGCGATAACAAGAGCATATCAACTCAAGATTGCGTGTTTCATCCCCAAACAGCAGTAAAATACCCTCATATTACGCTTTTTTAACGATTTCAGAGCGTTCGCAGTATCGGCGCAGCTTTTTGACCAAGAATTCTCCACGTTCCTGCAAGGCCGAACCCGACCGTCAGAACCAGCGCCAGAACCAGCGTTGAAACCGCCACTTCCGGCTGAAACGATGCGGGCAATTTCATAACGCGCACGATCACATACCATGAGGCCATGCCGCCTGCGAAAAGGGCGAATGTCGCCGTTGCCAGACCAAGGATCACATATTCGTAGCTGAAAGCTTTGATAAGCGTCCGCCGCGTCGCGCCGAGGGTTTTCAGCACTACGGCGTCGTGCACGCGAGCGCGATTACCTGCCGCAAGCGCTCCGCCAAGCACCAGAATGGAGGCGATCAACGCCACAGACGCTGCAGCACGGATCGCCACGGCCAATTGGCCCACAAGTTCATTGGCAATAGAGATTGCATCCTTGACCCGCACTGATGTGACCGCCGGGAAGGCACGCGTCACATCCCGCATCACAGTGGCTTCCTGCTGCGTCGTCGCAGACGGGTCGGTTAAAGTGGCAAGCCAGGCATGCGGTGCTCCGGCAAACGCATTGGGTGAGAAAACCATGACAAAATTGATGGCCAGCGATTCCCATTCGACTTGGCGAAAATTGGCGATCCGAGCCGTAATATTGCGGCCCAGTGCGTTGACTGTAACGGTATCACCAAGCTTGAGGCCAAGATTACGGGCTTCCTCGGCTGAGAATGATACCAGCGGCTCGCCCGTATAATCCGCAGGCCACCAGTTGCCCGCCGTGAGGACAGAGTTTTCCGGTATGTTCCTAGCATAGGTAATACCGCGATCACCACGCAACACCCAGGCGCCTTCCGGCGGGATGGTCAGTTTGCCAATATCCGTACCGTTGAACGCAACGATACGTCCACGCAGCATCGGCGCGCTGACAATTTTGCCCTGGGGCGCAGCCTGTTGCAGGAGGGTGGTGAACTGATCAACTTGCGTGCTCTGAATATCGACAAAGAAGAAATTCGGCGCCCGCTCCGGCAAATTACCGGCAAGCTGCTGACGCAAGCTTCCATCTATCAGTGCCAGCGTCACCAGCAGTGTCAATCCCAGCCCAAGAGACAGGACAACCGAGGGTGTCAAGGCACCGGGCCGGTGGATATTGCCGATGGCAAGGCGCAGCGCTGTTGAGCGAACTCTAGGTGCCCGGCGCGCCAGCCACTGCACGAGAGCAGAAACGGCGCGCAGTACGAGAAATGAGAAAGCGACGGCGCCAATGAATGTAACGGCAATGCGCCTGTCATATGCGAAGAACACCGCCAACACGCAGAGGATCGCAACAAGTCCGACCGCAACCGCGATATAAACCGGCTTCGGCCAGCCCCGTTGATCAAATCCCTGTTCACGGAACAAAGCCGTCGCCGGAATGTCCCGCGCTCGGCCGAGAGGCAGAATGGCAAAAGCCAGCGTGGTCAAAAGGCCGAACAATGCGGCCCATGCCAATGCGCCGGGATAGAAACCGCCCTTGGCCGCGATGGGAAGCACGCTCTGCAGCGCATAGCCCGCGATGTAAGGAATGATGGCCGCCAGAACCAACCCTGCGGCAATGCCGATAAGGGCAATCAGCACGATCTGAATGAGATAGACCGCGATGACAAACCAGCCCGGAGCACCTAATGACTTGAAAGTCGCGATAACACCGCGCTTGCTGTCGAGGTAAGCACGCACCGCGTTGGCAACACCGACGCCACCCACGATGAGCGACGTCAATCCAACCAGGGTCAGAAACTGTGAGAACCGCTCAACATTCGCACTGAGCGATGGTGCTGCATTGTTACGGCTGCGGATAGTCCAGCCTGCCTGCGGGAATTTTGTTTGAGCTTCGTTGCGAATGGCGGTGATATCAGCCTCACTGGCACCAGCCGGAAGCGCCACCTTATAGCTGTGCTCGACAAGACTGCCCGGCTGAACCAGCCCTGCCGCTCGCAATCCTTCAAGTGACACCAGAAAACGCGGCGCAAACCCAAAACCGTCGGACAAAACATCCGGCTCGTTGTTGATCACGGCCCGCAATTCGAACGTGGCTGATCCAAGCAGCACCCTGTCACCGAGCTTGAGATTGAGCCGGTCGAGAAAAATTTGTGCAACAGCTGCACCAAATACACCGTCTTTTTCGCCTAGGAGTGCGCCCCTCTCCAGCATTGGCGCCGTATCGAGGGACCCGTAGAGTGGATAGGCGTTGTCTACCGCCTTCACCTCCACCAGAGATTGATCTGAACCGTCCGCCAGACGTGCCATGGAGCGCATGTTGGCACTGGTGGCAACGCGGCCCTTGCTTTCGACAAAGGCACGTTCATCCGGATTGACTTCACGCTGATTGAGTTGAAAGCGGATATCGCCGCCCAGAATGCTTTGTCCCTGCGTGGAAATGCCCGATGTGACCGAATTGGCGACAGAGTTAACCCCACCAATTGCCGCCACGCCAAGCGCGATGCAGGCAAGGAAAATGTAGAAGCCCGATAATCCGTTTCGCATCTCGCGAATGGCGAAACGCAACGCCAATCTCAAGGATGGCGATCTGGCAGAGCTGGCCGCACTCATGCGGTTTTCTTCAGTTGCGGGGCATCTTCATCCGCCTCGATCAGTCCGGAACGAACGCGAATTTCGCGATCGCAGCGGGCCGACAGCGCCGGGTCATGGGTAACAAGAACCAGAGTAAGACCCAGGTCTTTCTGTTTCTGGAACAAGAGATCGGCGATCTGCCGGCCGGTCGTCGTATCAAGATTTCCCGTCGGCTCGTCTGCGATCAGGATTTTCGGCGACGGTGCAAGCGCACGGGCAATGGCAACACGCTGCTGTTCACCTCCCGATAATTCGCCAGGATAATGGGTTACCCGGTCTGCCAGACCAACGGCCGCCAACTCGCGCTCGGCAATTCCGAACGCGTCAGGATGTCCCGCCAATTCCAGCGGAACGGCAACGTTTTCGAGCGCCGTCATGTTGGGAATGAGATGAAAGGACTGGAAAACAATCCCGATATTCTTGCCGCGAAATGCTGCTGTCGCATCTTCGCTCATCGTCTCCAGCTTTTGCCCCGCAATCTCGACCGAGCCGGAATCGATCCGTTCAAGCCCGGCAAGCACCATCAGCAAGGTCGACTTACCAGAGCCTGACGGGCCAACAATTCCAACCGATTGGCCGGCATTGATGGCAAGAGAAATGCCTTTGAGCACGTGCACGGAGGAGGCACCTGAGCCAAGTGTCAACTCAATGTGATCGAGCGTGATGACGGATTTAGTCACGAAAGCGGATCCTTTACGATATGGTCGACACTGACTTTAGTCGTGTCCGGTCAGATATGGGTACCCGAAGATGATATTCAAACCATTGATAAAGATCATTGTGTCGCTCGGCCTTGTTGCCCTGCCATCCCTGGCTTTGGCCAATCAAAATGCCGTGTCCGCTCATGCGCTGTCAGTTGTCGGATTTGGCGATAGTCTGATGTCAGGCTTCGAACTTCCGGTGCAGGATTCGTTTACCGCACAGCTGGAAAAATCCTTGAAAGACAAGGGTGTCGATATTTCGATCGCCAATGCTGGCGTTGCCGGCGATACCACGACAGGCGGTCTTGCGCGCCTTGACTGGTCCGTACCTGATGGCACTGATCTGGTCATTCTCGAGCTCGGCGCCAATGACGCCTTGCGAGGTATCTCGCCTGAGATCAGTGAGAAGAATCTGGCCGATATGATCGAGAAGCTGCAGAAGCGTAAAATTCAGGTCATTCTTGCCGGAATGCTTGCTCCGCCAAACATGGGCGGCGATTATGAGCAAAAGTTCAATGCAATCTTCCCGGATCTCGCCAAAAAATATGATGTCCCGCTCTATCCATTCTTCATGGACGGCATCGCGACAGAGACATCACTGCTGCAGGCTGACGGCATGCATCCGACAACGGAAGGCGTCGCTGTCATGGTGAAGGGTTTTCTTCCCATCATGCAGAAGACGATTAAACAACCAACGGTCACATCGGATACATCCGACAGCGCCGATCAGTAAACCGTAGAGCCCGGGGCAAACAATGGTTGCCCCCGGGGCAACACAGGTCGTGGGCCTACCTGATCATCCAGAAGCCCTTAACTTCAAGGGCAAACCATTCATATTGTTGTCATCATCACACCACATCTAGCGTGTCTTATTTGTCGCGGCGCAAAAGAATGTGAAATTGTGCCTTGCTCTTGGACTCATTCAATGATTCCCTGAGGTTACAACTCGATTCGGGGAGGATGCCTTATGCCGCGTCTCTTTACTGCCCTCGAGATCCCGAGGGACGCTGCTCTCTCACTGTCGCTCTTGCGCGGTGGTTTGCCCGGTGCCCGATGGATCGATGTCGAAAACTATCACATCACTCTGCGCTTTATTGGTGATGTTGAAGGCCACGTGGCTGACGAGGTCGCCAACGCGCTTGACCGTGTCAGGCGGCCGGAGTTCACGCTGCAGCTTTCGGGCGTCAACGCATTCGGCTCCAAGAAGCCCCACAGTGTTTTTGCGGCCGTTTCGCCCTCCCCTGATATTCAGGCACTGCATGGAGAGATCGAGCGCATTTGCCAGCGGCTGATGCTCCCGGCGGACCCTCGGAAATTCACCCCGCACGTCACCCTGGCGCGGTTGCGCAATGCCCGCAACGAAGAAGTGGCGCATTATCTCGCCTCACGCGGCAATTTTTCCACCATGCCCTTCACTATCGGGCGCTTCGTCCTGATGTCATCTCGCGATTCCGTGGGCGGCGGCCCTTATATCGTCGAAGAAGCCTGGCCACTGGAATCAGCACGTACCTATCAGAAGCGTTTCGAGAGGCCCCTGGAAGCCTTGAGGACCATCAGGTAAACCCGCTCGAAATCGACCCCGGTGCCGTAATAGGGATCGGGGATCTGGTTGTTCTCACCCAATGCAATCGTGCTTAACAGCCCCGTTTCTGCCGTTGCATTGGCTGGACGCCGCAGCTCGATCGCCGTCACATTGGCGCGATCCATCCCGAGGATCAGATCAAAATTCAGGAAGTCCTCAGGCTTCAGCTGTCGGCAGCGCTGACCTGAAATATCAATTCCGTGTTTCTCTGCTACAGAAACCGAACGGTCATCGGGCGCTTCGCCAGTGTGATAGCCATTGGTTCCGGCGGAATCAATCCGAACACTCTCTGCCTTTCCCTGTTCCGCAAGTACGGACCTGAATACACCTTCCGCCAGCGGCGAGCGGCAGATATTGCCGAGACAAACGAAAAGTACGGAGCGAAGCGGATGGGTTTTCATGGATCGTTACACTATGGTTGGTGAGGAACAGCTCGAACGTTTATGAGGAAACACACCATGGCACGCAATCGCTTAAAAGCCGAAGACCTCCACACGACTCTGCAGGAACTCACGGGCTGGTCGAAGACGGACGGTCGCGAAGCCATGAGCAAGACCTTCAAATTCAAGGATTTCAATGCCGCCTTTGGTTTCATGACCCGCACGGCGCTCGTTGCCGAGAAGATGGACCACCATCCGGAATGGTTCAACGTCTATAACCGGGTCGAGGTTACGCTTGCCACCCATGACGCCGACGGCATAACTGAACTTGATATTGCAATGGCCCGGGCCATGGACCACTTTGCTGCCCTCGAACGATAATCTGGGCACAACTCTTGTACCAGCGACCGACTCTTACCATGTTTTTCTTCGAGCCGGAGTTTATCAATCTGGTTCAACAACCCTGAAGGAAGAGGAATGGACGACGTCAAAATTGGTGAAATTCTGCAGCCCGGCAGTGAATATGAACAGCGCTCCCGCGAGGAAACTGTGCGTGCACGGTTCTGGAAGACTGCGCGCAGAGCTGCCAAATCCGTCCCTTTTCTTGACGAAGTCATTGCAGGCTATTACTGCGCCCTTGACCCTTCAACGCCCTTCCGGGTACGCGGCACCCTGCTTGCTGCACTTGCCTATTTTGTCATGCCGTTCGACGTCATTCCCGACTTCATTTTTGGCCTTGGATTCACCGATGACGTGGCAGTGCTGATGGCTGCGTTGAACGCCATCCGCAACCATATCACCCCCGCACACCGTGAAGCAGCAAAGAAGGCAATCGACGATCTCGACAGAGGTCATTGAGCCTGAATCCGTTGGAATCGGGCTGACTGGCGGCTGTTTTTGCATCACATCCCTGTGATGGGTGGAATTGTCAAAGTGTCGCCGCTTTTGTTGGGCTGGAGTTGCGTCGTGGGATTTTGCATAAATGACGTGATCTTCTCGCTTACAAAAATCGCTTTTTTGACCCTGTCTTCACCGTTTGGTAACCCAGATTAAGTCAAATTAAGAGAAAGCGAACTGGACAGTAGGGCTTAACGGCCCTTGCCGGTTCATAAGTTATGAAGTGAACGATAAAACTGGTAGGTAACATGTTTGGAAAATCAATCGTAGCGACCTCTGTGCTCATGCTTGGGCTGGCAGGGACGGCTCTTGCCCAGACCCCAAGTCAAATCAGCCAGTTTAACGCGTGGGGTGCCTATAGCTATCAGCAGGGGAAAGGCAAAGTTTGCTATGTCCTGTCGGTTCCTGTGGACAAGCAGCCTGCGAAGATCGATCACGGAGATAACTTCTTCATGGTCAGCCAGAAGCCTGGACAGAACGTAAGTTTTGAGCCGCAGTTCAAGGCGGGATATGATCTTCAGGTCAATTCTAAAGTCACCGTCAACATTGATGCGCGCAGCTTCTCCATGTTCACCAATGGCAGCCATGGCTGGATGGAAAACGCCGCGGAGGAGCCGCAGCTCGTTGCAGCTCTTCGCACTGGCCATACCATGTCCATCAATGCTGTTTCCAAGCGTGGAACCAAAACCAGCTATACCTATTCACTCAAGGGTGTATCGGCCGCACTCAAGGCAATAGCGACCTGCAAATAGGCCTATTGGCTCTTCCCCTATAGAAAGGCCGGACAGAACCTGTCCGGCCTTTTTTCATGTGGAGGTGACGGAACGGCCAGAACGTGTTATGAGCCGCGCTTCACGAAAGAACGTTAGAAAATACAATGTCCGTTTTGTCTGAGACACAGTCCTTTGCCCGGGATAAATCCCGTGATGCCATGCTTGCCGCCATGAATGGCAAGCCAACACTGATTGGCCTGTCGCGCGCCGAGATGGGCGAAGCGCTGGCAGAAATCGGTGTGGCCGAGCGTCAGGTCAAGATGCGTGTTGCCCAGCTTTGGCACTGGCTCTATGTGCGTGGCGTCTCGGATTTTTCTGACATGCTCAACATTTCCCGCGATATGCGGGAACTTTTGGACCGGCATTTCACGATTGCCCGTCCGGAGATCGTTGAGGAACAGATTTCCACCGACGGTACCCGCAAATGGCTTTTCCGGTTTCCGCCGCGTGGTGCAGGTCGTCCCGTTGAGATTGAAACAGTCTATATCCCCGAAGAGGGCCGCGGCACCCTTTGCATATCCAGTCAGGTCGGCTGCACGCTGACATGCTCCTTCTGCCATACGGGCACACAAAAGCTGGTTCGCAACCTGACTGCCGAGGAAATCCTCTCGCAGCTTCTGATCGCACGCGATCGGCTTGGTGATTTTCCGGATCGCGGCACCCCAGACGGTGCTATTGTTCCCGCTGAAGGGCGCAAGGTTTCAAACATCGTCATGATGGGCATGGGCGAGCCGCTGTATAATTTTGAGAATGTGAAGAAGGCGCTGTTGATTGCCTCCGATGGTGATGGGCTATCCCTGTCGAAGCGCCGTATTACCCTGTCCACCTCTGGCGTTGTGCCGGAGATTTACAAGGCAGGCGAGGAAATCGGGGTCATGCTGGCTATCTCGCTGCATGCGGTGAATGACGATCTGCGCGATATGCTCGTGCCGATCAACAAGAAGTATCCGCTCAAGGACCTGCTTGATGCCTGCCGTGCCTATCCCAGCCTGTCAAACTCCAAGCGGATCACCTTTGAATATGTGATGCTCAAGGGCGTCAATGACTCGCTGGAAGATGCCAAGGAACTGGTACGCATGCTCAAGGGCATTCCGGCCAAGATCAACCTCATACCGTTCAACCCATGGCCCGGCGTTAACTACCAGTGCTCGGAATGGGAACAGATCGAGAAATTTGCCGACTACGTCAACAATGCCGGTTATGCCTCGCCGATCCGCACACCGCGCGGTCGCGATATTCTGGCAGCCTGCGGGCAGTTGAAGTCTGAATCCGAGCGGATGAAGAAAACGGAGCGTTTGGCATTCGAGGCGGCCATGATCGCCGGGCACGGCGAAGATTGAGCCAGATCGCCTTCTATATCTTCCGCTTTACGCTGATCGTTTTCGGTTTCCTCTGCGCTATTTTCGCCGCATCGCTGTTTCTCAATCTTCTGTGGCTGGGCAGCACGGAAATGATCGGAAGCGACGGCCCATTCCTGTATTCCACAGTTCCGGTCTTTGCGGTGATGATCGGCTATAGTGTCTTCATTCCCGCTTGCATTCTTATCCTGTTTGCGGAGCTGACGGCGTGGCGGGACTGGCTGTTCTATGCCCTAGGTGGTGCAGCAACTGCCGTTGTCATCATCGTCTGGAAGTGGCGGCCGCAGACCGAAGATATCGATACATTTGCAGCCATTCTCGCCACCGGTGTGGTGGGTGGCTTTGTCTACTGGCTTGTATCGGGCCGCAGTGCCGGACTGACCCTACCGGCCCGCCCTACGGATCCGCGCACGTAGCGCTATTTTGCCTGCGCCATCAGGATTTTTGCGGCAAAGGCCGAGAACACGCCGGCGAACAACCAGTCGGTCACCCGCGTTACAGTCGGATTCTTTCGCAACAGCCCAGCAAACCGGTCGGCCGCGACAATCATCGGCGTGACCACGGGCAACGACAGCGGGATGAACAGCAGCCCGAGAAAGAACAGCTTTCCCGGTGCATGCGGATCACTTGCCGAAACGAACTGCGGCAGAAACGTCATGAAGAACAGGATGATCTTCGGGTTGAGCAAATTGATACCGATGCCAGTAAGCCAGTTCTGAAACAATGTATGGGTCGGACCACTCTTCTTTTCCGGAGAGAAGGCCGATCCTTTGCGGATCGCCTGAAAGGCAAGCCAGACGAGATAGCCGGCGCCGACAATCTTGAGGACGAGGAACGCTGTAGGCGAAGCAATAATCAATGCGGAAAGGCCAAGCGCGACCATTGTTGTATGCACCACAATCCCGCAATTCGCGCCCGCCAGACAGGCGAAGCCTGCAGCTTTGCCTTCGGAAAGGGCACGGCCGACGAAAAGCGTCATATCAGGTCCGGGTGTGATCGACAGGACGAAAGTAGCAATCGCAAATTGCACAATGATTGGCCAATCCGGAATGAAGGTCATGGGGTGCTCCGTCTAGAAAACGCGCGGAAACTAACGCGGAAGCAATGTTTTGACCACCGCATTCTGAAGGCTCTGAAAAGATTTCCGTGCGCGTCAGGCGCAGCGCCTTAAGTTATGGCCCGTTGTGAAACCACCATACGCTGCACAAGCCCGCGTAGCTGGGCAAGCGCAGGCGCGGGATGAGACTGGCGCATGGCTAGGAGCAATGGTGCTATAAGTTTCGAACTGCCGGCAACAGCTCTGTAGACAATGTCCTCGCCACCAAGCCGTTGCATGGAGGCTGGCACCAGCGAAATACCATACCCGGCTGCCACCAGACTGAGTGTTGCAGTCAAACGCGGCGCTTCCTGTGCCACGACAGGACTGAACCCTGCCTCACGGCATGCCGTCAGGATTGTATCGTACAGACCCGGTCCCGCAGTGCGCCGATAAAGAATGAATGGCTCCGTGGCCAATTCTGTCAGCAGCAGCCGTGATCGGGTATCGATTGCGAACCGGTGTCCCACTGGTAGCGCCACAAGCATCGGTTCTTCCAGCAGGGCATCAATCCGCAAACCCGGCGTGCGCCCGACCGGCGACCGAATAAAGGCAGCATCAAGCCGCTCATGCATCAGCGCATCCACCAGTTCGGCCGTCCCAGCTTCCTCCAGGGTAACAGAAACGTGCGGCAGGCTTTCGCGGAAGGCGCGCAATGCTTTCGGGACAAACGGATGAAGGGCCGCCGAACTGGTGAATCCGACGGCCAGACTTCCCAGCTCACCACGCGCAGCACGGTGAACCAGATCCGTAACACCATCGGCGCGGGCAAGGATGATCCGCGCCTCCTCGAGCAAGACTTTTCCCGCTTCTGTCAGCTGCACACCGCGCGGCAAGCGGTGCATCAGCAACACACCGAGTTCCGCCTCAAGCCCTTGCAGCAAACGTGTCAACGGTGGTTGTTGTATACCTAACCGCTCGGCGGCACGGGTAACATGGCCTTCTTCAGCCAGAACGATAAAAGCGCGGAGACGGCGCAGATCAATCAATGTCATACCTTAAAAGTATCAAAATTACTAAAACCATGCATTGGAAATCATAGTATTCCGGGCGTATTCTGCCAATACACTCCTTTCCAATATTTCTTGCGAGGTATCGCCCAATGTCCGGAAATCTGCCCTCCTCCTGCTGCCGTAATGGAGATGCGTTATGAGCTGGTCTGCCGAACAATATGTAAAGTTCGAAGACGAACGCACCCGCCCTGTTCGTGACCTGCTTGCAGCGGTCTCCCGCGATGACGCCCGATCAGTCATTGATATCGGTTGCGGACCCGGTAATTCCACCGAAGTCTTGATCGCGCGTTTTCCCAATGCAGCGGTCACGGGAATGGACAGCTCGGAAGACATGGTCAAAGCGGCTCGCGTGCGGCTCCCCGAAGTCGCGTTCGAAGTGGCAGACATCGCAAACTGGAACGGCACCGGGCCATATGATGTCATCCTTGCCAATGCGGTCATTCAGTGGCTTCCGGATCATGCCACGCTCTTGCCGAATCTCGTCGGCAAACTGACAACCGGTGGCAGTCTCGCGATCCAGCTACCCAACAACCTTGATGAGCCGACACACCGGTTGATGCGCGAGATCGCTGCTGACGGTCCGTGGGCGACCAAACTGGTCGGATCGGCAACCAAACGTGCACCACGCCAAAGCGCGGAATGGTATTATCGCACGCTTCGGTCGATTTCCGCCAAGGCAGATGTCTGGCAGACTACCTATTATCACCCGCTCGCAGACGGCGCGAATGGTGTGGTCGAATGGTTGAAGGGCACCGGTCTGCGGCCGTTCCTCGATCCTCTGGATGAAGCGGAACGTATCGCCTTCCTAGAAAGATATACCGCCGCGGTCGCACAGGCCTATCCGGCTTTGCCCGATGGCACAGTCCTGCTGCCCTTTCCGCGTCTTTTCATGGTGGCAACCCGGTAAGATCAAGAGGCCAATCAGCGGAAGCAAACATCAATGGCGGCCAATTGGCCGCCATTTATTTTGCAGCATCAAAATACCGACATTGAGCAGCCTTAATTAAATACTTTTCACCGGTCAGTTGAAAAACCCTCTCTGTAATGACGCTGCAATCATTGCACGCCAGAAGAGACCAGTGTTTCAGCCCAGAGAACCGTATGGTCTATTATCGAACAACATCTGCTGCATGCGGTAAGGCACCATACGGTTTTGGCGCTTGGAGCCAGCCGGCTCTTGCCCTTAGTCTGGCAGCATTTTGGGCAGCTTTGGCCATTATGTTCAACCGCGCGTCGGAGATAGACAAGGCCGTTACCTCTTTGTTTTTTCTCACTTCCGATTGTGTGACGACCGTTGGTAACGGTATTTGCGGTGATTTTCCTGCAACATCAGTTGCCTTCTTCAAGACTTTACGGAGAGCCTTTTATGCGCTTCCCATCGTGGCGGCGTCAGTGGTCGTTACGATTGCCCTGCGCGATCTTGCTTCCGGTTTGCGCTGGAACCATCAGAGAATCCGTATTTCAACGGTAGCCCTCGTCACGCTGGCTGTAGGGCCAGGGCTATTGGTCAATGCGTTCATGAAGGAGTTTATCGGAAGGCCCCGGCCAGCCAACACTTGGCTTTTTGGCGGTGAGCACCCTTTCGTGGCCGCGGCTGAGTGGTCGCATGCCTGTCAGCATAATTGCTCCTTTGTTTCCGGAGAGGCTGCGGGCATCGCCTGGCTGGTCTGCCTGCTGCCGCTCTGGCCGCATGAATTGCGAAAAAAAATGGCGTGGCCGATCGCCGGCATCATCATCGTGACCGATATCCTGCGGGTTGCATTCGGCCGCCACTATCTTTCCGATGTCGTGCTCGGTTCACTCTCCACCGTAGTTGTTTTCTGTATCCTGACTGCGTTGTGTGAAGCATGGTCAACGCGTAAGTACGGCCCGGCCGGTTCGTCCGGCGCTTAATGATCAGATTCACCATGCCATGCAAAGCCTTGGATCGCTACGATGAAACCCTTCTGACACCATGCGTCGAACACAGTGTTCAACGGGCTTATAACCAGAGGTAACCGCCCCTATATTCAGCGCTCCCGAGCAGCTGTTTTGCTCCTTTCAGGTGTGGATAGTCATGAAGAAAATCGGTTTCCTTTCGTTTGGTCATTGGGCGCCTTCACTGCAATCGCAAACACGTTCAGCAGGAGATGCCCTTCTTCAATCGATTGACTTATCCGTTGCCGCCGAGGAACTTGGTGTGGACGGCGCTTATTTTCGGGTCCATCACTTCGCCCGGCAACTCGCCTCACCGTTCCCACTATTGGCAGCAATTGGAGCGAAAACCCAAAACATCGAAATCGGCACAGCTGTCATCGATATGCGTTACGAGAATGCATTCTATATGGCCGAAGATGCAGGTGCGGCAGATTTGATCTCGAACGGCAGGTTGCAGCTTGGACTCAGCCGGGGCTCACCGGAACAGGTCATCGATGGCTGGCGCTATTTCGGCTATCAGCCGGAGGAAGGCACCACAGATGCTGACATGGGTCGTCAACACGCAGAAGCTTTCCTCGGCCTGCTCAAAGGCGAAGGCTTTGCTGAACCCAATCCGAGGCCGATGTTTCCCAACCCGCCCGGTTTGCTGCGCCTCGAACCACATTCTGAGGGCCTGCGAAAGCGTATCTGGTGGGGCGCAGGCTCCAACTCCACAGCCATCTGGGCGGCCAAGTTGGGCATGAACCTCCAAAGCTCCACATTGAAGAATGATGAGTCAGGCGAACCATTCCATATCCAGCAAGCTGCGCAAATACGCGCTTATCGACAGGCATGGAAGGAAGCGGGCCATAATTGGACACCGCGCGTTTCAGTCAGCCGCAGCATTTTCGCACTGATGAATGACCGCGACCGCGCCTATTTTGGAAATGCTGGCAGGGACGGAGATTCAATTGGCCATATTGATGAAAATACAAGAGCCATTTTTGGCCGCAGCTATGCAGCAGAGCCCGAAGCGCTCGTAAAAGAACTTGCTCAGGATGAAGCCATCAAGGAAGCGGATACGTTGCTGTTGACGGTGCCAAACCAGCTAGGCGTCGATTACAACACACATGTCCTTGAGGCGATCCTGAAGCACGTTGCCCCTGCTCTCGGATGGAGGTGACCGGACGCGCTGATTATAATGGGAGCTGATGGAGCATCACCCCCTGCAAAAGCTGATCTTGCCAACATTCCCTCAACTGATAAAAGAACCCCCATCTTCAGCAAACGATAGCGGGACTGCACAGCGGTCAGGGAAACAGAATGAACAAGTGGAAAGACGTCAAGAAAGTCGTGCTGGCCTATTCGGGCGGTCTCGATACATCGATCATCCTCAAATGGCTACAAACAGAACTCGGCGCAGAAGTTGTCACCTTCACCGCTGATCTGGGTCAGGGCGAAGAGCTGGAACCGGCGCGCAAAAAGGCCGAAATGCTGGGCATCAAGGAGATCTATATCGAGGACGTGCGCGAAGAATTCGTCCGAGATTTTGTGTTTCCGATGTTCCGCGCCAATGCCGTCTATGAAGGCGTCTACCTGCTCGGCACGTCCATCGCCCGCCCACTGATCTCCAAGCACCTCGTTGAAATCGCCGCGCGCACCGGCGCTGATGCCATCGCCCACGGCGCGACCGGCAAGGGCAACGATCAGGTGCGTTTCGAGCTTTCCGCTTATGCGCTGAACCCGGATATCAAGGTGATCGCGCCATGGCGTGACTGGACCTTCAAGTCACGCACGGATCTCATCGAGTTCGCCCGCGAACACCAGATCCCTATCGCCAAGGATAAACTCGGCGAAGCACCTTTTTCAGTCGATGCCAATCTTCTGCATTCCTCTTCGGAAGGCAAGGTTCTGGAAGACCCATGGCAGGAAGCCCCGGAATATGTGCACCAGCGCACCATTTCGCCAATGGATGCACCTGACAAGGTCACGGAAATCGAGATCGCCTTCGAAAAGGGTGACGCTGTCGCCATCGATGGCAAACCACTGTCACCGGCAACGCTGCTGAAAACCCTCAATGATCTCGGTCGCGACAATGGTATCGGCCGTCTTGATCTGGTCGAGAATCGTTTCGTCGGCATGAAGTCGCGCGGCGTTTACGAAACTCCGGGTGGTACGATCCTTCTGGCTGCGCACCGCGCCATGGAATCGCTGACGCTTGATCGCGGTGCAGCCCACCTCAAGGATGAATTCATGCCGCGCTATGCGGAACTCATCTACAACGGCTTTTGGTTCTCGCCTGAGCGCGAAATGCTGCAGGCGATGATCGACAAGAGCCAGGACGATGTGGAAGGCACGATCCGCCTCAAGCTCTACAAGGGCAATGTCATGGTCTCCGGCCGCAAGTCGAAGAAGTCGCTCTATTCCGACGCGCTGGTCACCTTCGAGGATGATCGCGGCGCCTACGACCAGAAGGATGCGGCAGGCTTTATTCGTCTGAACGCTTTGCGTTTACGCACGCTGGCAGCACGCAGGCGCAACAGCTGATCCAGCAATACGGACACGAAACGGGGCGCAAGCCCCGTTTTTGTTTGGGCGTTTGCTTTCCGACAACGCTTTCGGCTGGCAATTGACTTGTGGTCGTCCTGTTGCCGCCTTAGATGTTAGGTCAGAGTTCATCCCTCATGACGGAGTCTTCCCCCATGTCCTCACAGAAAACGGCCATCAACCCCGCACTGACGGACTGGACCGGACCACTTGGGCTTCCTGATTTCACTGCCTTTACCGATGATGACTTTGCTCCAGCCTTCGATGCGGCACTCGCAGCTGATCTTGCCGATGTTGATGCTATCATCAACCACCACGAGGCGCCGACCATAGAGAACACACTGAAGGCTTTGCAACTATCCGGCGAAGATCTGGATCGCGTCTCTTCCATTTTCTGGCTGCGTGCCGGCGCGCACACCAATGACACGATTCAGGCCCTCGAACGTGTCATCGCTCCCAAGATGTCGCGCCACTATTCGTCGATCATGATGAACCCGCAACTTTTTGCCCGTATCGATTCTCTATACGAGCAACGGGACTTCCTTGGCCTTGATGCGGAAACAGACCGCGTTCTTGAGAAAACCTGGAAAGGTTTCGTGCGCAGCGGTGCCCGGCTCGATGAGCAGGGCAAGATCCGCCTTGCCGATATCAACGAGAAGCTCGCCGGACTTGGCGCGCAGTTCGGCCAGAATGTTCTCAAGGACGAATCCGATTGGGCATTATTCATAACCGACGAAGTACAGCTGCAGGGCTTGCCGGATTTTGTCCGCACGGCCATGCGGGGCGCGGCCGAGGAACGTGATCATCCCGACGCGTGGGCTGTCACACTGTCTCGCTCGATCATAGAACCATTTCTCTCCTTCTCCGAAGACCGCTCACTGCGTGAAAAGGCGTTCCGCGCCTGGGCGGCGCGCGGCGAAAATGGCGGCACAACCGACAACCGCGCTATCGTTGCTGATATGGTCTCGTTGCGCGCGGAAAAGGCCAAGCTGCTAGGCTATAACAGCTTTGCCGCCTACAAGCTTGACGACACCATGGCCAAGACACCCAAGGCCGTCATGGACCTGCTTGAGCCGGTCTGGGACAAGGCCCGCAATCGCGCGGCCGAAGAGGAGGCCGATCTGGAGCGGCTGATCGCAGCGGAAGGCCGCAACCACAAGGTTGCACCATGGGACTGGCGTTTTTATGCGGAGAAGCTGCGCAATGAACGCTTTGCTTTCGATGAGGCCGAACTGAAGCCTTACCTGCAGTTGGAAAAGATCATCGAGGCCTGTTTCGACGTCGCTACCCGCCTGTTCGGTATCCGATTCGAGGAAAAGACCGGCATTCCCACATGGCATCCGGATGTACGGGTCTGGGAAGTGCAGAATCCGGACGGCAGCCGCCGTGGCCTTTTCCTTGGTGACTATTTCAACCGGCAATCCAAGCGCTCAGGTGCATGGATGAGCGCGTTGCAGTCACAGCATAAGCTCGACGGCGGCCAGAAGCCGATCATTTACAACGTCATGAATTTTGCCAAACCGCCCAAGGGTGAGCCGGCGTTGCTCTCATTGGATGGTGCTCGCACCCTCTTCCACGAGTTTGGCCATGCCTTGCATGGTCTTTTGTCCGATGTGACATGGCCAGCTGTATCCGGCACCTCGGTGTCGCGCGATTTCGTCGAACTGCCATCGCAGCTTTACGAACATTGGCTGACAGTACCGGAAGTGCTGGAAAAGTATGCCGTTCACTGCCGCACTGGCGAGGCGATGCCCAAGGCATTGCTCGATAAGGTGCTGGCGGCCGACAAGTTCAATGCTGGATTCAGCATGGTGGAATTTGCCTCATCGGCACTCGTCGACATGGCTTTCCATGCGGACGGCACACCGCCAACCGATCCGATTCAGTTCGAGGCAGACACGTTGAAAAGCCTGTCCATGCCTGATGCCATCATTATGCGCCACCGCACACCGCACTTCACCCACGTCTTCTCCGGCGATGGCTATTCCGCCGGGTACTATTCCTACCTATGGTCGGAAGTACTGGATGCAGATGCATTCAAGGCGTTTAAAGAGACTGGTGATGTATTCAATGCCGATCTCGCCAGGAAGCTTAAGCAGTACATTTATTCGGCTGGCGGCAGCCGAGATCCGGAAGAGCTGTACAAGGCTTTCCGCGGCAAGATGCCAACGCCCGATGCGATGATTGAAAAGCGCGGTCTTGCCTGACGCCACAGAACCCGCCGCGCTGAAAAGCACGGCGGGTTTTCCATGTCAGTAAATCAGGCCTTGGCGAAGGCCAGCAGATCCTTGTTGAGCTGATCCTTGTGGGTTGTTGCCAGACCGTGCGGCGCCCCCGGATAGATCGTAAGCTTCGAACCCTTGACCAAAGTCGTGGCAATCTTGGCGGAGTCGTCAATGGGGACGATCTGGTCGTCATCGCCATGGATGAACAGGGTCGGGATATCAAACTTCTTGAGGTCTTCAGTGAAGTCGGTTTCCGAGAAGGCCTTGATGCAATCGAGTTCGTTCTTCAGCCCGCCCTGCATGCCCTGAGCCCAGAATGCATCACGCACACCTTGTGAAACCTTGGCACCCGGCCGGTTCGCACCGTAGAATGGTGCCGTCAGGTCCTTGAAGAACTGCGAGCGATCGGCCGTGACACCGTCGCGGATACCGTTGAACACCTCGATTGGCAGACCACCAGGATTGGCAGCGGTTTTCAGCATCAGCGGTGGAACCGCACCAACCAGCACAGCCTTGGCCACACGCTTGGTGCCGTGGCGGCCGATGTAGCGGGCAACTTCGCCGCCGCCAGTCGAATGACCGACCATGATGGCCTCTTTCAAATCAAGCTTCTCGAAGAGTTCGGCCAGATCGTCTGCATAGGTATCCATGTCATTGCCATTCCATGGTTGGCTGGAACGGCCATGGCCGCGACGGTCATGGGCAATAGCACGGTAGCCATTCGAGGCGAGGAATACCATCTGGTCTTCCCATGCATCGGCATTCAGCGGCCAACCATGGCTGAATACGACTGGCTGTCCCTTGCCCCAGTCCTTGAAATAAATCTCGGTTCCATCCTTGGTGATAAACGTGCTCATGGCCTTGTGTCCTTTCGCGGTTTCCCTGGATTTGGTTTTGCTGCTCTTGTCTGTTGCGTCTGCGTCGCCGACCTTGAGGCTGACAGCTGCGGCGAACGCGGCGGTGGCTGTCAGGAAGGAACGGCGTGTTGTCAGTCCGGTCTTGCTCATGGTCTTCATTCCTGTTGCAACGCCCGGGTGTCTTAGTTGATCGAGAGGCGAACGTTCAGATTGCTGCGCGTAGCTTCCGAATAAGGGCAAACGATGTGCGCGCCATCAACGATCTCGCGGGCGACGGCTGCATCGATACCCGGAAGTGACACGGCCAAAGCCACGTCAAGGCCAAAGCCCTTGCCATCGTCGCGCGGGCCGATGCCAACTGTGGCTGTGACTGACGTATCATCAGACAGCTTGATCTTTTTCTGCGAAGCAACAAACTTCATTGCGCCGATAAAGCAGGCGGAATAGCCAGCAGCAAAGAGCTGCTCGGGATTTGTGCCATCTGCGCCGTTGCCGCCCAATTCCTTTGGCGTCGACAATGTCACTTTCAGGCGGCCATCTTCGCTCGATGCAGTGCCGTCACGTCCGCCAGTTGCTGTCGCTTTGGTTGTGTAGAGAATGCTCATGGTAGGCTCCTTGGGTTGAGTTAGGTTGTTCGATGCACATTAAATTGCACACAATTAAATTGTGCGCAATAGGAAATTACGTATGAGTTATGAAAAATTAAATGATGCGCAATTTAATTGCATTGTATGTTATATGGGGGAACACAGACGGAGTGATGACAATGGAAAAGACAGCCGCAAACAATCAGGAATCGCTGCTCAATCTGGAGAACTTCCTGTGCTTTGCCATCTATTCCACCGCCAATGCAGTGACGCGGGCCTATCAGCCTCGGCTCGCCGCGCTTGGTCTGACCTATCCGCAGTACCTTGTAATGGTGGTCCTCTGGGAACGGGAAAACCAGACCGTCAAGGCAATTGGGGAAAAACTCAGCCTGGATTCAGGCACGCTGACCCCTTTGCTGAAACGGCTCGAGACCGCAGGATTGATCACCCGCCGCCGTGATACGGTGGACGAGCGTCAGGTTTTAATCGCCCTGACTGCCGAAGGACAGGCAATGCGGGCGAAGGCCGAGGCGGTACCCGTCGCCATGGGGAAGGCTTTCGGCTGCACTATGGATGAGGCGACGGGGCTGAGAGCGGAACTGATGACCATGCGGGACAATCTGCTGGAGAGCATCGAAGAGGCGAAATGACCGGATAGGTCAGGCCGCCTTCTCCAATGGTAATTGCATGCGGATCCGGGCACCGGACCACTGCCCGATCAGGATATCGACGCGTCCCTCGTGCAGCCGGGCAATCTGTCGGGTGAGGTTAAGCCCAAGTCCGGCGCCGCTGGAACGCGGGCGCAAACGGTAGAAGGGCTCGAACACATGTTCATGCTCCTCTTCGGGGATGCCGGGCCCTTCATCGCGCACTTCGATACCACCGGAGTCGTCAACCAGAACGGTGATGTTCCCCGTGCCGTCACAATGTTCAATTGCGTTACGGATCAAATTGGCGACAGCTTGCTCGATCTGCAAGTTGTTGACCCGTGCGTAGACGGGTTTCAATGCCGGTTCAAACGAAAGATCGTACCCAGCAGCAATGGCCAATGGTGCAAAATCCGCAACGAGCCGACCCGTCAGTTCGACCAGATTGACCACCTCGCCCGGCCCCACGGGCTGATCCAGCAACTGCCGGTCGAGCAACTGCTGCGCCAGATGCGAAAGGCGCTCAATATCCTGCAGCAGACGCGCGCTTTGCGGATCCTCGGTCAGAAGTTCCGCGCGGGTACGCAGGATCGCAATGGGCGTGCGCAGCTCGTGGGCAGCATCAGTCAGAAAGCGGTTGTGCTGGTCATACCCTTGGCCAAGCCGGGCAAGTGCGTGGTTGAATGCCTGGACCAGTGGTGTGATTTCCAGCGGCACCTGTTCGATCGGTAATTGCATGGCGCGGTTATTGATGTCGATACGCCCCGCCTGAGTGGCTGTAGCAACCAATCCCGCCAAAGACCGGCGAACGACGGCCGGTGTTGTCACCAGTGTTGTCACGCCCATCACAATGATGATCGGCAGAAGCAGCGCTACAACAACAATGATAAGGACGGGAACAACCCTTATCCAGGCGGTCGTGCCGTCCGGATTTCGAGCCATATCGACTTGCATGTCGATATTGATTTCCAGACCCTCGTTTTCATCACGAGATGCCCGTGTCGAAGTGATGACCTGTATGGGACCAGCCCTGGTGTCAATCTTTGAGACGACGGCCTCTGGACGCAGATCCCCTTCGCGAAAGCCGAGCGTGGCATGGTCTACAGCTTTCAACAGATCGCTGGTGTCGTTGGCATAGCCGACAGGAATATCGCCCTGTTGCACGGCTTCACCGTTTGAATCGCGGGCAATGTACCAAAGCTTGGGGAACTCTTCACGAAACGCCTTCAATTCTTCTGTTTCATGCACGATCAGCTTGCCATTGGCATCTCGATCAATTGCGCTCTTGAGAATATCCACTGCGGCCTCGTTGTCGACGAGCAGCTTGGGATTGGCAACCCACAACACCAATGAGAATAAGCCAATAAAGATGAGCAGTGTCGCCGCCTGCAGCAAAATGAGCCTGCGCACCAGAACCCATTGCAGTGAACGCGGGCGAGTTTTCTTCATCCGGTTGCCCGCAACAGATAGCCAAGATTGCGTATAGCCCGGATCTCGACACCCGCGGCCACGTCTTCCAATTTACGCCGCAGACGCGATACATGGGCATCAAGGGCGTTGGAGCCAATTTCATCATCCATGGCATATACGGATTCTTCGAGCGTCCCGCGCAATACCGTTCGACCGGGCCGGCGGATCAATGTCTCAAGCACCAGCCTCTCCCGCCGCGGCAATTCAAGCGGTTGATCATCAATCAACGCCTCACGATGGCGGAAGTCATACGTCAGTCGGCCAACGACAGTCTGCTCCGCACGCAACGTGACCGGCCGCCGGTGCAATGCGCGCAGTCGGGCCATCAACTCTTCCGTTGCGAAGGGTTTGACCATGTAGTCGTCGGCTCCCGCGTCAAGTCCGGCGACACGGTCGCTCAGACTGCTCATGGCAGTCAGTATAATTACCGGAGCATCGACGTGCAGCGCCCGCAACCGCGGAATGAGGCTTAAGCCTTCGCCATCCGGCAATCGCCGGTCCAGTACTACGGCGTCGTAGGGGCCGAAATTTGCCATGGCCTCGGCATCGGCCAATGTCGACACATGATCGACGACCACATCGCGACGCTCCAGCGCGGCCTTCAGGACCGAAGCCATTTCTGGCTCGTCCTCAAGCAGCAAGATGCGCATTCAAATTCTCCGTTCGTAGAAAGTCGGCGCATTGGCCGATTGTGGCGGTAAAATCTCTATCATGCCTTGCAGCTAAAAACAGCGTCGCTCATTCGGCGCAGCCGCCAGAACAGGATCACTCACATTCCAGTTTTGGTTTGCGGAAATTGGTTATGTACCAGCGACCACCGGATGACCGCGCATAGAACGTGTAGAAACATTCCTTCTGCTCGACATAACCGGGTGTTTCAGTTTCGATAAACCGCCTGCCATGCCTTGTATCGCGGACCTCACCAGTGGATGTCCCGGACACCGCATTGGTCGAAATCTTGCGCCACTGATACGCGCGCTCCCCGTTTCCAAGCTCCAGAACTTCTGTTGGCGGGCCGTAATCGATAACAACCGATTCAAGCGGCTGACCGATATAGTTTTTCATGATATCGGATGCACATCCGGCCAGAGCCACTGCTGCGATCAGAAACACGGCTGCGACCGCCCGCTTGTGGGCATTGCGCATGAACATGTGGAAAACCCCCATCAATAAAATTCATGCTCGGAACTAGGCTGCGAAGATTGCACCGACATTACCGGAGGGTTACAGCGATATGACCTCGGCTTCACAAATCATTGCAGGCCGTATTGGCTGGCAGAAAATTTCGCAGAAAGCTTTCCTTCTTTGCTGAACTTGCGCTAAGGAACCGCCATCCCTTTCAAACGCTCCTAGAGGTATTCCCGAAATGGCATCGAAAAAGCTCCTTCTTCTTCCCGGCGATGGTATCGGACCAGAGGCAATGGCCGAAGTCCGCAAGATTATCGCCTATATGAATGCGGAACTCAAAAGCGGATTCGAACTGGAGGAAGGTCTTGTCGGCGGTTGCGCCTATGATGCCCACGGCAAAGCGATTTCCGATGCTGATATGGCCAAGGCTATGGCTGCCGATGCCGTTCTCTTCGGCGCCGTAGGTGGTCCAAAGTGGGACAGCGTTCCTTACGACGTGCGTCCGGAAGCTGGTCTCCTGCGCCTGCGCAAGGACATGGAGCTCTTCGCAAACCTGCGTCCTGCCATCTGCTATCCTGCACTTGCCGACTCCTCTTCGCTCAAGAAGGACGTTGTCGAGGGCCTCGATATTCTGATCGTGCGCGAATTGACCGGCGGCGTCTATTTCGGCGAGCCAAAGGAGATCGTTGATCTCGGCAATGGCCAGAAGCGTGGTATCGATACGCAGGTCTACGATACGTACGAGATCGAACGTATTTCGGGTGTTGCCTTCGAGCTGGCGCGCACGCGCCGCAACAAGGTTACATCGATGGAAAAGCGCAACGTCATGAAATCAGGTGTTCTGTGGAACGAAGTCGTTACCGCCAATCACAAGGCGCGCTATTCCGACGTCCAGCTCGAACACATGCTGGCGGATGCCGGTGGTATGCAGCTGGTGCGCTGGCCCAAGCAGTTCGACGTGATTGTCACTGACAATCTCTTCGGCGACATGCTGTCAGATATCGCCGCCATGCTCACGGGTTCACTCGGCATGCTGCCATCCGCCTCCCTCGGCGCTCCGGATGGCAAAACCGGCAGCCGCAAGGCACTTTACGAGCCGGTACACGGTTCCGCTCCGGATATTGCCGGGACAGGCGCTGCCAACCCGATCGCCATGATCGCATCCTTTGCCATGTGCCTGCGCTATTCTTTCAACATGGTGGAAGAAGCCGACCGTCTGGAAGCCGCGATTGCCGGTGTACTTGGCGATGGCATACGCACAGGCGATATCATGTCGGAAGGCAGCACCAAGGTCGGCACAACCCAGATGGGCGATGCAATCCTGGCCAAGTTCAAGGCACTTGCTGCCTGACCGCGAGAATTTGGACAAAGAAAAGCCCGGCGCGATTGCTCGCGCCGGGCTTTTTGTTGAGCGGCTGATTACTTGATGTCGTTCAGATCTTCACCCTTGGTTTCGCGGACGAAGATCAGGCCGATCACCAGCGTCATGGCTGCAATGACGATGGGGTACCACAGGCCATAGTAAATATCGCCCTTGGCCGCACTCATTGCGAAAACGATAGCCGGAACCAGGCCACCGAACCAGCCGTTGCCGATATGATAGGGCAGCGACATGCCGGTATAGCGGATACGGGTCGGGAACATCTCGACCAAGATCGCAGCAATCGGACCGTAAACCATCGTCACGTAGATCACGAGCACGAACAGGATCGCGATCGTCATCGGCCAGTTCACGGCTTTAGGGTCAGCAACCACGCTGAACAAGCCGCCATTGGGCACAGTGTAAACCGCCATATCAGTGGCACCGGCTGCCTGTTCTGCCGTGATCAGCTTCGCCTTGACGAGATCCGCAACCGGCGTGACAGCCTTTTCACCGGCACGAACAGCTGTTGCATCAAGGTTGAGCTCAGGATTGGCTTTGATGAAGCCATCCAGTTTCACATCCGGCACCTTCGCAGCAGCCCGCACCAGCGGGAAACCGGCCTTCTGCAAGGCAAGGTTGAGATCGTGCGTCAGCACGGCATTCTTGGCTGCAGCATCCGGACCGGCAGCAACAGCGTCGTAGGATGGGATGAGCGTATCACCGAGCTTGATCGTGGCTGGCTGTCCGGCAGGACCGCTGACCACTTCGTATGGTACCGAGCTCTTCGACAGGAACGATGTGGCAATATCGCACGAGCTGGTGAACTTGGCTGTACCGACCGGATTGAACTGGAATGTACAATCGCCGGGTGCTGCGGTTACCGTTGCACGTACCGTTGCTTCAGCCTGTGCCAGTGCCGGATTGGCAGCCTGCGTCAGACCCTTGAACAGCGGGAAGTAGGTAAGGATTGCCAAGGCAAGACCGGCCATGATGATCGGCTTGCGGCCGATCTTGTCTGACAGCCAGCCGAAGAAGACGAAGAAGCCGGTACCGAGCAGCAGCGCAATGGCGATCATGATATTGACCGTCTGGCCGTCCACTTTCAGCACGTTCTGCAGGAAGAACAGCGCATAGAACTGGCCGGAATACCAGACAACGGCTTGACCGGCGGTGAGGCCGAACAGGGCGAGCAGGGCAACCCGGGCATTCTTCCACTGACCAAATGCTTCCGTCAGCGGCGCCTTGGAGCCCTTGCCCTCCTCCTTCATCTTCTTGAAGGCAGGTGATTCACTCAAGGAGAGACGAATCCACACGGAGATGCCGAGCAATACGAATGATAGAATAAAGGGAATGCGCCAGCCCCAGGCAGCAAAAGCTTCCTTGCCGAGCCAGTTTTGCACAATAAGAACCACGACCAGTGATAGGAACAGACCGAGCGTCGCCGTTGTCTGGATCCATGACGTGTAATAACCACGCCGGTTCTTTGGTGCGTGCTCCGCCACATAAGTGGCCGCACCGCCATATTCACCGCCGAGTGCCAGTCCCTGTAGCATGCGCAGGGCGATCAGGATGATCGGTGCCGCGATGCCCCAAGTACCGGAGCCAGGAAGAATACCGACCAGGAAGGTCGACAGACCCATGATCAGGATGGTGACAAGGAACGTATATTTGCGCCCGACGAGATCGCCGACACGACCAAACACCAGCGCTCCGAACGGACGGACGAGAAAGCCTGCCGCGAAGGCCAGCAGCGCAAAGATATTGCGGGTTGCCTCGGGATATTCACCGAAGAAGGCTATGCCGATAAAACCAGCCAATGCACCGTACAAGTAAAAGTCGTACCATTCGAAAACAGTCCCGAGCGAAGAAGCGAAGATAACTTTCTTCTCTTCCCGCGTCATACCCCGGCTGGCATCACCAGCCACAGAAGTGGTCGCCATTTCATTTCCTCCCAGAAAACAGCATCTACGCCAGAGCGTCCGCGCCCCAAGGTCCGGTCACGCTCTTTAGTTTTGTCACTGCGTATGATCTGTCCGCCAAGCCCAGGCAATCAAACCGACCATACGCCGGTGAATGTCCTCCGGAACTCCCCCCAAAGGTCATGCACCCCATGCACCATCCAAGTGTTGAACAAATATTTCAGAAAGCAAAGACCGGTTTTTACGACGAAAGTTTAAAATTGTGCGTAACGCGACATATTCTTCTCTTTTGAATGGACAATTGACTCTTTTTGGAAAGCCGCTACAAGCGTGGCAGGTTAAGGAGACGCCCCCGTGAGCAGCGAATCAACTGCACACTTTTTGACGAGCGGTTCCGGCATTCATGCCGGATGCGCAGGCGCGTCTGTTCTTTCCACCAAAATGCCGGCCAAAACGACCACCAAAACGGTCTGATTTCCCTTGGCCTGCTCGCCCCCTCCCGGGTCCGGCCCGGGGGAAAAGACCCGCAGTGGCCAGCGGGTTTTTTGCAAAGAGCGGTGAGGGACAGGAGATAGCACAGATGAGTTTCAAGGTTGCGGTTGTAGGCGCCACGGGCAATGTGGGCCGCGAAATGTTGACAATACTGGAAGAGCGCGGCTTTCCGGTCAGTGAAGTTGTGGCGCTTGCCTCGCGCCGGTCACAGGGAACCGAAGTGTCGTTTGGCGACCGCACGCTGAAGGTCAAAAACCTCGAGACCTATGACTTTTCCGACACCGATATCTGCCTGATGTCGGCGGGCGGCAACGTCTCGAAGGAATGGTCGCCAAAGATCGGCGCGCAGGGTTGCGTCGTCATCGATAATTCCTCTGCATGGCGCTACGATTCAAACGTGCCTCTGATCGTGCCGGAAGTAAATCCGGACGCAATTGTCGGTTTTACCAAGAAGAACATCATTGCCAACCCGAACTGTTCCACAGCGCAGCTCGTCGTCGCCCTAAAGCCGCTGCACGACAAGGCGAAGATCAAGCGTCTCGTTATCGCTACCTACCAGTCGGTTTCCGGCGCTGGCAAGGACGGCATGGATGAGTTGTTCCAGCAGTCACGGGCGGTGTTCGTTGCCGATCCGGTGGAAGCCAAGAAGTTCACCAAGCGGATTGCCTTCAACGTCATCCCGCATATCGACGTGTTCATGGAAGACGGCTACACCAAGGAAGAGTGGAAGATGGTCGCCGAGACCAAGAAGATGCTCGACCCCAAGATAAAGCTGACAGCGACATGTGTCCGTGTACCCGTCTTCATTGGCCATTCGGAAGCTGTCAACATCGAGTTTGAAAGCCCCATGAGCGCAGAAGAGGCCCGCGAGATTCTCTCCAATGCACCTGGCTGTCTGGTTATTGATCGGCATGAAGATGGCGGGTACATCACGCCCTACGAAGCTGCTGGTGAAGATGCCACCTATATCTCGCGTATCCGCGAAGACATCACAGTCGAGAACGGTCTGTCGCTTTGGATTGTTTCGGACAACCTGCGCAAGGGTGCGGCCCTCAACACCATTCAGATCGCTGAACTTCTCGTCGCACGCGGGCTGATCCAGCCAAAGCAGCTTGCGGCCTGAAACACGCCACATCCTTAAAATTGAAAAGGGCGCAGTTTCTGCGCCCTTTTTCATTGAGCCAATCGACAGTATCGATGCGCTCTATTCCATAATTGACCACAAATCAGGCCCAGGGATGCCTTTCGGCATTGGCTGCCTCGAAACTGTCAATCTTCGACGCCTTTTCCATGGTTAGGCCGATATCATCAAGGCCATTCAGCATGCAATAGCGGCGGAACTCATCAAGATCAAAGCTGATTTGACCGCCATCCGGACCCCTGATTGTTTTCTCTTCCAGATCGATCGACAGCGTCGCGTTGGCACCGCGCTGCGCATCATCCATCAACTTGTCCAAATCCTCGTGGCTGACGCGGATTGGTAGGATACCGTTCTTGAAGCAATTATTGTAGAAAATGTCGGCAAAACTGGTCGAGATGACACAGCGGATGCCGAAATCAAGCAGCGCCCAAGGTGCGTGCTCACGACTGGAACCGCAGCCGAAATTATCGCCGGCCACCAGAATTTGCGCCTTGCGATAGGCTGGTCTGTTGAGGACGAAATCGGGATTCTCCGAACCATCGTCATTGTAGCGCATTTCGGCAAAGAGCCCAGTACCAAGTCCCGTGCGCTTGATCGTCTTCAGGTAATCCTTCGGAATGATCATATCCGTATCGATATTGATAATCGGCAACGGGGCGGCAACGCCGGTCAGCTTGGTAAACTTGTCCATAATCTCTGCCTATGGTGTTCGGTAAAGTCGGTATGTTGGCTTTACACCAGCTTGACGGTGAATCAAAGACTTTCCCCCTGTGGCAGATTGGGGCAGGCCAAAGCATGCTATAGCACTTGTCTTGGCTTGCCGTTCAATGCAAAAAAGTGACATGCGTAAAACCTTTCGCCCTCGCCGCTCTGTGCTCTACGTTCCCGCCTCGAATGCCAAGGCTCTCGCCAAGGTTGCAAGTCTTGATGCTGATGCGGTTATTTTCGATCTCGAAGATGCCGTCGCCCCAGATGCCAAGGACGACGCACGCGAAGCTCTGCGCCACTACTTCCGCGCCAATCTCTCAAGCAAGGCGGAACGGATCATCCGCATCAATGCGCTTGCGAGCGAATGGGGTGCTGAAGATCTTCTGGCCGCCCGCGCCTGCAAGCCCGATGCGATCCTGTTACCCAAGGTGGAGACACCACAGGATATAACCGGTGTCACCGAAATACTCGAAGAAACCGACGCATCCGAGAACGTTCGGCTGTGGGCAATGATCGAGACGCCGCGCGGCATTCTTAACGCGGACGAGATTGCTGAATTGGGCTTGCGCTCCACCGGCCGCCTGGACTGTTTCGTTGTTGGTACAAACGATATCGCCAAGGAAACGGGCACAAGCGCCGGTGATAACCGTGCCTATCTTGTTCCATGGCTGATGCAGATCGTTCTTTGTGCCAAAGCCGGAAGGCTGGATGTGATCGATGGCGTCTATAATGACTTTGCCGATATCGACGGTTTCACGGCAGAATGTACCCAAGGTGCGAAAATGGGTTTTGACGGTAAAACGCTGATCCATCCTGCGCAGATCGGTGCTGCGAACGGCGCCTTTCAGCCTGATGACGTTGCCATTGCCGATGCAAAGTCGATCATCGCTGCATTCGCCCTTCCGGAAAATGCAAACAGGGGCGTGATCGCCCTGCATGGGAAAATGATTGAGCGCCTGCATCTTGCCAACGCAGAGAAGATCATGGCCAAAGTACAAATGACAGGAGACAGACTATGAAACTGTACCGCTTCTTGACCGGTCCCGACGATGCCAGCTTCTGTCATAAGGTGACGGCAGCCGTGAACAAAGGCTGGCATATCTATGGTTCACCCACCTATGCATTCAATACCGTGACGGGCGTCATGCAGTGCGGTCAGGCGGTCGTGAAAGACGTCGACGGCGTTGATTACGAACCGGGGATTAAGCTCAGCGATTATTGATCCGCAACACCATTCAGGATCAGGCGCTCTTTGAGTTTTTGATATTGCTGTTCCGAGGTATCCACCATGGCATCTTCGCGCGAGGCTGGCTGGTCCTGGAAAGGAATGGGCCGGTCAAACTGGCTGATGGTAAGGTCCCATCGCACACCATCGATCAGATTGTAGAAATGCGTCCCGCCGTGCGTCTTGGTTTTCAGAATCAAGCCACCAAAGTAATCCTGAACCACAAGAGATGTGACACTGCACTGTCCCTTGGCGGGGTTTTCATGCGTCCATGAGCTTGAGCTTTCAAGACTCCACGCCGTTTTCAATACCTGATAGAGCTCAACAGGGGTTGGATAATCCGTCAAGTCACGCCTCCTCACGAATCAGAAAGAGTTGATGGAGAACGCATAACAGGGGTGTGCTGAAAACCATACACCGTTTTCAACGCATCTTTTATTCCACACTCGCCTCGATCCGATCCATATCCTCATCCGACAGGCCGAAATGGTGACCGATCTCGTGGATAAGAATGTGAGTCACGATATCCCCCAATGCTTCCTCATACTCCGCCCAATAATCGAGGACAGCACGACGGTAGATTGTGATGGTATTCGGCTTCTCGCCAGTTTGAAGTGAGAACCGTTCGCCTATACCCCTGCCCTCAAACAAGCCCAGTAAGTCAAAGGGCGATTCGAGTCCCATGTCCTCGACAATCTGGTCATCGGGAAATTCGGACACCTGAATGGTGATATCCATACACAAGGCGCGAAAATCTTCTGGCAAGTGCGCATAGGCCTCAATTGCGAGTGATTCAATCTCGCTTAGGGCAGGCGACAGGCGGTTCGCCCAATCTGCGGTTTGGTTACTTCTGGCCATTCAAACTCCTGGAGCACGTCACGGCCTCATATAGTGCTTTTGTGTCCATGATGCGAGCGCCGATACATCAGCCGCGAGTTGGCACCAACAACCGCTCCATCCGCCGAAAGCTCTCGGCCAGAACTGTCGGATCCTTCAGGCCATGAGCGAGCATGATGCCGCCCTGCCATTCGGCGAGCGCATTACGGGCGGTTCCCAGTGCAGCTGAAGGACGCAGCCCTGTTCGCCCGAGTTCCCGACCAATGAATCCGATGAGGAGACTGAAGACTTCTGCCGCTCGTTCGGCCGCTTCCGGCGATTCGTGGCGGAAATCCCGTATTCCCAATGCAATTGGACATCCATTTTCGACACGGCTTTTCAGGGAATGTACCAGCTTTTCAATGAGCAATAGCAGCCGTTTGCGCGGATCCTGATCCGCTTCGACAATTTCCGTCAGCATGTCTTCGGTTTCAGCCACAAAAATATCGGCAACCCCGCGCGCTAGCTCGGCCTTGGTCTTGAAGTAGTAGTAGATATTGCCGAGCGGGATGCCGGATTCTGTTGCTATATGAGCAAGACTTGTCACCGTGAAACCCTGACGCCAGAACAACCCGGCTGCCGTAGCAACGAGAATATCGCGCTTGTCGTTTCGTTTGGCCATGCAACCACTCCGAAGTATCAGTTGTTTAACTGACTCGCATTCTGGCAGTTTCCTGGAAAATTTGCAGAAAAATAACTACTCTTCGATTGTCCGCGCTTCGGATGGCAGCATGATCGGGATCCCATCCCGGATGGGGTAGGCAAGATGAGCCGATTTTGAAATCAGCTCCGACCTCTCCTGATCGTAAACAAGCGGTCCCTTGGTCAGCGGGCAAACCAGAAGTTCAAGCAACTTCCGATCAATAGCGGGTTCGTGTTTTGGTTCGATCACAGGTCGTTCCTTCAGAGTTACTGCAGGTTCGACTGAAAGTCGTCCTGATCTTTGGCCAGCATGATTTCGGTGATCGCAATCAAAGTCTCGGCTCTGGTTTTCAAATCAGCTGCTTCCAGTAGGGCCTGCTTTTCCGCAGCGCCAAAGGGCGACATCATGGCCAATGCATTCACCAAGGTTTCATTGCCCGCCCGGGAAATTCCGTCCCAATCCGCTTCAAGACTATTGGCATCAAGATAAGCCCGGAAAACGCGCAGAAGCGCAATTCGGTCCACTTCTGAATCATCGGCTTCGTCTAGGTCGGCCAGAAGCGGCGCAATCTTGCATTGACGGAACGGCATCCGGGTGGAGAGTTCCTTGACAATCCGGAAGCGGCAAATGCCTTGCAATGTGATCAGCAATCGCCCATCGCCTGTCTCGGCGAACGACGTAATACGCCCAAGGCATCCGACCTCGCATAATTCATCCGCGTCTTCGTCGCTCTGATCAAGGCGTGGCTGGATCATGCCAATCACCCGCTTGCCACTCAAAGCCGCGTCCACCATGGCCAGATAACGCAGTTCGAAGATGTTCAACGGCAACTGACCGCCTGGAAGCAACAGTGCTCCTGATAGCGGAAAAATCGGCACACTTTCCGGAATATTGTCCAGCGTCCGATAACGAACATTTCCTGCTTGCATTGCCAGCTCCGGTGATTGATCCAGCCCGTTGAGGGGGGGGGTCAATCGCTATTGTGCCCTATTTCACTCAGGAAAACAGCAGTGAAGACAGTTTTCGGCGCGCGGAGAGTGAAGCTGGGTCAGCCGGGCCCCACGCTTCGAAAAACTGTAACAACTGCTTGCGGGCGCCATCATCATTCCATGCACGATCGGCTTTCATGATGGCGAGAAGATGATCTGCCGCCTCGTCCCGCTGTCCGGTGGCGTTCAGGATCATGGCGAGATCGTAACGCGCCTGATGATCTTTCGGGTTTTCCTTGAGCTGTGCCTCAAGTGCGACAGGATCCCCGAGCTTGGTCACTTGATCGGCCAGGGCAATCTTTGCTTCTGCCGCACGCACGCCCGCATCTTCCTTCTTGTCCGCAGGAACCTGCTCCAAAACAGCCTTGGCCTGATCCAGATCACCCAGTTCAATCAGGCAATTTGCCAATCCGGCAAGTGCCACGACATGATCAGGCACCTCACCAAGAACGGCCGAATATATCTGTATTGCCTGTTCCGTGTCGCCTGCGGTCACCGCCTGGCCAGCCGCATCCAACGCCGATTGAATAGCCTCATCCTTGCCACCCTCCGGTGAGGCAATGCGATCGATGAACTCCTGTACCTTGGATTCCGGCAAGGCGCCCATGAAACCGTCGACAGGCTTACCGCCAGAAAAGGCGATCACAGCCGGTATCGATTGAATACCCAATTGGCCCGCTATGGACGGATGCTCATCAATGTTCATTTTAACCAGCTTCACGCGCCCACCCGCTGCGTTGACAACCTTTTCGATGATGGGTGTCAATTGCTTGCACGGACCGCACCACGGGGCCCAGAAATCCACCAGAACCGGTTGATTTTTTGATTCAGCAATTACATCAGCGGAGAATTCCGCGGTAGTCGTATCCTTGATCAAGGCGCCAACAGGCTTTGCGGGCGTAGGTGTGGCTGCGCTCCCGTAGGACACAGTTGTCGTGCCAGGCGCGCTGCCATAGCCGCCACTGAACGGGTTGTCTGTATTACTCATGAAATTTCTCCCGCATCCGCTGGTCAGCAAGTTCGCCTCGGCTGACTCTTAGCCTGCACTCAGGTTGGGTTCGTTTCGTCAATTTTCAAGATCAGAGGCTCATGCCCGGTTGCCTTGAGAAAACGTAGAAGGTCGTCCCGTCCGATGGATGTTGTCGCATCATTGCTCAACGGATGCGCATTGATGATGTCATTGCGCATAAGATCTTCGTCAAGCACCAGTTTCACCTGGTGCTCGTCGTCATTGATCACACCCAGAACACTCACGGAACCAGGAACAAGGCCAAGATACTCCAGCAGCTTTTCCGGCTTTCCAAAGGATACGCGGCTTGCCGCACCAATCTTCGTATGAATGGTCTTAAGATCGACCTGTGCCTCCTCTCCAACGGTAACAAGGAAGAAATTGTCTTTCTTGTCTTTAAGGAAAAGATTCTTGGTGTGGGCACCGGGAACCTGTCCGCGCAAATCCTGTGCCTCGGCGACGGTGAAAACCGGTGCATGGCGAATCGTTGACACATTGATCCCGAGATCGTCGAGTTTCTGCATCAGCTCGTCGTATGTCTTGGGCATTCTGGTTCTCACAACACCGGTGATCAGGAAATGTACTTTTCTTGTCCTAATAGCTTCGGCGCACGCTCTCAAGCGAAAACCCAATGATATCGCCATTAAAGGCGTGTTCAACCTTAAGGCAAACGCAACCATTCGAGAATTTTTTTGATTATCGTCATAAAGTCGAAAATTCACTGTTGCAATTGGCCCATGCTTGGGTCATATAGGCCCCGCTTCGCAAGACAAACTGGCGCATGCGGGAGTAGCTCAGGGGTAGAGCACAACCTTGCCAAGGTTGGGGTCGAGGGTTCGAATCCCTTCTCCCGCTCCAGTTTTTTTAATGATTTGAAGTATTTAAAAAGGCGTCCTTCGGGACGCCCTTTTAATTTGTGAAGCGAGCGACCAAATAGCTACCAGCCCGATTAGGTGGCCATGAGCTTGCCCCAGACGCGGGATCCGCCAATTTCTTTAGACCCGCGCGGGCACGGCAAGGTCTGTCGCCTCAAGTTTAAAGGGATGATCTAGTTGTACGTGTTCGGTCCGACCGCAGCAAATTCCCATGTCTACGGATCGACCCCAGTGTTCAATTCGCCATGTACTCGCAATGAAATGACCACCCGTAGTATACACGTCGTCTATCAAGACAATTCGTCCAGCTGGAAACTGGTACTCCTGAACCAGATGCGGAAACAACAGTTCGGGCCTTCGCGAATCGCCATCAGTGCTCCTAGGGCGCGCTGTATCCCACTTCAAATACGGTGCCACGACGGTAGGCGTGCTGCATGCTACCTTGATTGCCTGGGCAATGACCGCTGTTCGAAATGTATTAGGGCCGCCTACAACAGTTGAACTGTTAGGAATTGGCACTAAGACTGTGTTACTGTCGCAATTGGATGAACCATCAATTATGGTCGCAGCCCAAGCGCCGAACCATTTAAGCGCGTCGTCTTTGTTTGCTTCTTGAATGCGAACTGTTTTCCCGGAGATAGAGACGTTCGTGTAACCGTTTCCAACGGGATGACCTTTCACGGCCTTGACCAAAAGAATTGCATTATAGTCGGAACCACGCATGTGTCCGACGCCTTCAGTCAGGTATTGAGCCTTGCAATGGATTTGCATGTTATGCGTTACTCTAACGATTTGCGATCCGGCTTGTTATGTCGGACACCTTATCGAGAGGAACACAGGTTTCGTACTTAAGGAAGTTTGTCGGCCAAGTTAACTTAGAGTCATCAACAACAGAACGCGCGATAAACAACCATCTGCCTAACTTAGTGCAAGCAGCGGCCTGATGGAGTGTCCCTGAAGTGTCCGATGCTTCCATTACAACAGTCGCATCAGCGATAGTCGCCATCAGTTTATTTCTTAGAGGGAAGTTTGTGCGGAACGTCGGTTCCCCTACTTCAAACTGAGATAATAGGAGGTGTCGTCTGTAAATTTCCTCTTGAAGCGGCGCGTTCTCCGAGGGTGACGCGCGATCTAGCGGCGTACCGAGAACCGCGATAGTGCTTCCGCCAGAATCTATCGCAGTCTGATGCGCAACAGCGTCAACGCCATAGGCGAGCCCAGAGACAACTACCACGCCAGCCTTAACTAGCTCCCGGGCTAATCGTTGTGTTCTCAATCGGCCCGCGTCTGAGACCTGACGCGTTCCAACAATTGCAACACACGGCCTCTTCAACAGCGACAGGTCGCCCGTAAAATAAAGCTTCATATCCGCGATAGCGCGATCTGCCGCCTGTTTTTCGAGGAAGCTCATCTGTCGCTTTTCGGGAAATCTGCCCGTATCCTCCAGCGCATCCGACAACATCACTGTAGAAATATTATCAGGAGGGCTATAACATTTGCTGGCTGGAACTTTTGATTTTTGGTCGTCCAAATCGTTCCACCCGCGTGATGCTTTCAATTGAGATGCATGCATATCGTCATCCTTTGACGAGTCGGAATGGTTGCCTTTCGATTGTGCCCTTTTAATCCTCCAGCGTCAAGAGAAAAATGCTTTATGAGTCAATGGCTTAGTCACGCAAAACGGAGTCATTTATCAATAAGATAGCGGCGTTTCTTGAATCTAAACTCCCAGCAGTGCACAAGCTATTTTCTGCAAACCCTCGTAGGACGCACCCATAATGAAGTTACAGGATTTTTCCATTGGCACCGAATTCCTGACCGCAACTGGCCGCTGGCGAGTAACTGATGTTGGCACGCGCGTTATTGTGGCGATCAAGTTGGATAATGGCGACCCAACATGGAACGAAGGGCCGCCATACGCAAAAGCTGAGATTGTATTCGATGAAACGGACTTTGGCGGCTGCGAGCCTTTGTGAGTGAATGCAACGGACGGTAGCGCGGCGCGCATCAGCCTCTAGTTTTTGAACGAGTTGCTTCGACAATGAATTGGTCCAAGTCAGACTTCCGGTAAAAAATCTTCTTTCCGAGCTTCAGGTAAAGTGGACCACCGCCATATGTCCGCCACCGGGCTAGTGTGCTGGCCGACAAATGTAGATAAATTGCCCCCTCAGCCGGTGTCATAAGTTCCCTCCCGGCGTCTGTCGGTTCTCCGCTCATGCGAAGGAACTCAGGAGCAGATGCACGTCGTCTTCGGCCAACATCAGGTGCAACCCAACGTCCGTCCGCATCATGTATCCCAATTTTTCGCGGATACCTTCAAGCGAATCCACACTGTATGAAAGCAGGGCCTCACGGGCACGGTACTCGCGCACGCAAAGTCCGTCGAAGTATTCCGCCGCAATAGGATCATAGGCCGGGTCATTCGGGTCAGCCTGAGGGCAAAGATTTTCCAGTTGCGAGTATATGGACCAATGTTCTGCTATCAGAAGGGTGAGCGGCGAAGCTTTCGCTTGCGACGCGCTAGCGGTGCCAACGGCTAACAGCGCTACTGCAGGGATCAAATTGAAAAACGTGCGGCGTGTGGTATTAATGGACGTAGCCATAATCGAACCTCATATGTTCGGTTTCGGTAAGACCGTGCAAGTTGCTGCAAACAGCTTGTGCGGTCGTTTTGAATTAAGATCAATATTGGTGGAAAGTCAAAACTAAACACCAGTTCATATTACTTTATTTGTAGACACGTTTGCACTATGTAAACTTGAGTTATTATTGACAGTTATTTTGATGAAAATAGTCAACATGTTTACAACTTGAAAACATTCACTAATTCCGAAATTTTACTTTTGGCGTGACTGCCGCTGCAATATCACCGCGAATCATCTGACAACCCGACGGTGCGCGGGCCGGAACTACAAAGCCAGTGATAAGTAATTCAGCTTCCACGTTAAGCGCATCATTAATGATCGCTAGAACCTCGTGGGGCAGCTTCCGGACATAGAGCGCGCCGGTGCAGATACCGTAAGGATGGTTGACCTCGAAATTTACTAGAGTCCCGGTAGGGTGCGCGCCGTCGCTCGGCGATGTCGGTACAAGTGGCATGAACACGTCATCGACTACGACACGCACGGCACCCTGACCAATGTTGAATACGTCAGCGACGTCTCGCATAATCGCACCTAATCCGACAGAACTGACAGCGACTGTTGTCGCGCTGCTTCTGTGTGATTGCGTAATGCGGCTTCAACGGCCGCTTGCGTATCCGCAGGCGTTCCCTGTGCGCTCTGCACAACGATTGAACCGACATGCGTGCTTGCGTCGATAGATTGTGGCTGATGTACAAGGAGGGGCGACGGGGCAACGAAATTCGTCGCTTGGACAGTGCCAGCCTGCACGACACCGGTTTCAACAGTGCCAGTAGGCCCAGCTGTTGGGATTGGCGACGGCATCGATATGCTGGAGCCAATCGTTGCAGCGCTTGCGCCGACGGTTCGCGCAAGCGAATCTATCTCGGGCGATAGTGTTGCGCCCGATGCGCCGGTAGTCGTGACATTGAAACCGAGGCTTGTCTTCAAACTATCCGGCAACCATCCTATCAGGTCGTTTACGCTGTCCTTGAACCAAGAAACTACGCTTCCCCACATCGATTTAAGACCGCCGAGGAATGAGCCGATGGCATTCGCGCCGACTTCGAACAGCTTCAAGCCTAGCTCGGTACTGAACCTTTGGTATTCATCCATAAGGCTTTGAATCCAGCCCTGTACGGCGACAAGGCCCGAATTCATTCCATCGACAAAGGACGTGACAAGCTTCGTACCCTCATCAATCAAGCTGATGCCAGTGAAATACTCAAAGATTGCGTCAATGGCACGGGCGATATGTGTAGCAGGCGCAAACTCAACCAGTAGCTTTGTTATACCTTGGATAAACCCACCATCAAATGCCGATGTGATCGAAGCCCAAACACCAGTCAGATAGGATTTGAGCCCTTCCCACGCGGCTGAAATCCCGGCGACGACAGAATCCCAATTCTGATAAAGCATGTAGCCAGCGGCGACTAACGCGGCGATACCGGCGAGCATCCAGCCGATGGGAGTAGATAGGATTACAATTCCAAGGTTTACGAATGCGAGGCCAATCGTGGCAAGGGCGGAAATCAACGGCCCGCCGATCCACAATGCTATTCCAAGCATCGTCGCCTTGAATGGGCCGCCGACGAAGTCGACCACCGGACGTATCGCAGCAAGAAACGACGAGAAGCCTTCTGAGACACCCGCCAATTGAACGCGAATTTCAGATGCGGGGTCCGCAAGGTCACGCATAAATTTCGTGAGCCGCTTCACCCATTCGCCGATAGTGGAACGAATAAGCATTTTGTTCGCGTCGTACCATTCGGTAACGCCGAGAACCGCATCGTTGAATACCGGTAACAGTTGTACGGCAATGAACGTTTTCAGACCATTGAGCTTAATTAAAAGCCGGTCGATGTTGTCGCCGAAATCACCACTTAGATCGGCGGCACGTTGGCTCATGATGCTACCGGAGTCTCGCGCTTCGTTCAAAAGGTCGTCCAACCCTCTGCTACCGCTGGACAGCATCTTGACCATATCAACGCCGGACTTACCGAAAAGCTTGAAAGCCAACTGGTTACGTCGCAACGGGTCTTCGATCTTGGCAAGCTTCTTCATTGTCTGGTCCAAGACCGATTCCATGGGGCGCATTTTCCCGTGTGCATCCTTCAAGGAAACGCCCAGGCTCTTGAAGCCGATGGCTAGTCCCTTGTTGCCCCGGCTAGCTTCAGCGGCATTAATGCCGAGCTTTTGTATACCCTTGGCGAGGCTTTCACTTTCGACGCCAGATATCTTGGCAGCATATTGATATGCCTGCAGTTGTTCCGCGCCGATGCCTAATTTGAAACCAAGTTCCGATATCGCCGCACCAGTGTCAGCGACGCCTTTCACCATGCCAAACAGCGCGACGCTGATAGCGCCGCCGCCGACACCAATCATGCCAGCGAACAAGCCGAGTCGACCTGTTGTCCGCCCCAATGCAGATCCGAGACTGGTGATCCGATTGCCCAAATTGCCGACCGCCTTACTGATACGGTCGATACCAAGTCGGTTTGAAAGTGCAGCCATGCGGGCGGCGATGCGGCGGATACCGGCGGTGACGCGGTCAACAAGCGTAAGCTTGATTTCTGCAGTTGCCACTTGAGTCGCCATATTATGTGCCCTCCATGTTTATTCGCTAGAGAGCCGCCGCTTGCGACCAGAGGCCGTCGATTTCATCCGCCGATATATTGATCGCCGAACCAATCAAATCAAACAGCTGATCGGTACGCGAGTATTCCATCACGTTGACCCGTTTGCTCTTTGCGATTGTGCGGTCCGGCTCTGGTAGCGCTTCAATTGCTGCATCGATCTGGCTACGCAAATCAATTTGTTGCTGCTGCCCGTGAAGGTCAATAATCGCCTCAACACGCCACTTGGCTAAAGGGGGGAATAACTCTTCCCGCGTCAGCGGACGGGCAACTATCGCCGACCCGCTCCAAAGCTTGCCTAGTGCACTTTTTGCAGGAACACCATTTGCAATGGCGACTGAGCCAGGAAGATAACCAAAACTCTCATCAATGCCGAGGATTAGATAGCCGGGAACCTGTGATTGCGATGGGTCTTGCTCCATAGAGACAATCGTGCCCGCCCCATCCAGAGCGATATAGAAAGCACAGGAATATTGTGCAACGAGTTCTTGCCATAAAACACCGTTCGCATCGTACATCGCGATAACGGTTGTGCTGGAGATGACGTTTCCGTCACCATCCAGTGTGTCAAAGGTCTTTGGCCTTGCTTCTAACTTCCCGAAATTATGCATAGGAGTTTCCTTAGAATGGGAACGCTGCGAACCAGCCAACATTCGCGATGTACAACTGTGGCTGCCTGCTCGTTATTGTGACGCGCCAAGGCTCAGTCTTATTCATACCGGTGATGACATACGCCGAGTTTTCAATTGCTGAGCCCTGCCCGTCTTGGCCCATATTCATTAGGACTTGAACGGCACCGGCCATGCGTGATGCAGTGACAGCCTCATTGCGGCGGGCAATGGCGCGATCCTCAATCACGTTGCGGATGTGACCGCTTTGCGCAAATTTGTAATCCAGATGTGCGACGTTGAAGGGTCGTAGGTAATTATCCGCCCCCGAACCGATTGCATTCAACCCGACGAGATAAATGGTCGGCGTACCTTGATCTTGATACTCCGTTCGAAACAATCGCGCGGTGATGTCGCCCGAACTGTCGCGCACTGGAACCGTGCCACCGGTGGCAGCTACTGTGGGTACACCATAACGGTACTGCGTCCACACGTTGTAAACCTGCGATTTGTCCGCATTGTAAACAAACAGGCCATTCAGCGACCAGTTAGCGTGTAATGAGAACAAATCACCGCCATTACGCGCGACAAAAAGCGGATCGAGATAGGCTTTGAGCGCTGCCTTGATGTTGCCCCAGGTTGTCCAAAACGCGGTGGATGCACCCGCAAGGACGCCCGCGAACCGGTCGCCGTCGGCTGGAGTCGCAACACCATTTGCTCCCGCTAGCGCTGCACCAACAGTCGCTGTCGTAGTCAAGGCTGGTAGCTGTGCAACAGGTACTTTAGCCGATGCATCCAACCCCGGATAACCGCCCGCCGCTCCTTTTTGCGAAATAAGTTGACGATCCGTCAACGCCTGACTCAAGCCTTGGATATCGGTTATGGCATGCTGATGAGAACCAAGGGCCGATGACGCCGCCTGCGCAACCCATAATCCACTAGGCGTCTTGACTAAAACATATCCAGTCTGTGCGTCATTCGCGCCGTCGACGTCCGAAAGATCGTCCAACTTAAATACCCGGTCAGACGGCATCTTGTTTTCAAGCGCCAAGGACAAACCTTCGATGTCAGGTATTTGGTGATGATGTTCGGCCGGAGCTTTCCCGTTCAGCCCTTCCAATACCTGGGCGATGTCCCTATCAATCATAAGCGTCGCATATCGCGACTTCATGATAGCCTCAGTTACGCTTTCGGACGGATTGGCATTTTCATCCACTATCGGATAGTGACGATTATCGGTTGCGAGTGCCATTTGAAGCGTTCCTTTTTTGGGTATCTTGCGATTGTTTTGAACGTTTCATGACGACTTCGAAGCCCATAGATTTTGCGAGCGCGCAAAGATGGACAAGCGTTGGGGAGCGGAACCCTGATTGCCATGCGTACATAGTGTTCATGCTGACGCCGGAATGCTCTTCTAGGTCTATGAGCTTAACTTCGCGGCGCTTGCGTTCATCATTGAGTTTGCCAATGGCCACAGGATAATCGCTCAAATCAAACTCGGCGGTATCTATCTCAGATGGATCAAATGGCTTGCCGGGCAACTCACGCATGACGGCGACCGGCAGCGCGGCGTTCGTATTCAGTCCTAAGCTCAATCCATCGATAAACGGGATATCCCGCAATCTTTAGAAACCGAATAGCCTTGGTGATATCTATTCGACCAGTTGGGTCAAGTGGGAGTGGCAATAGCTGAGTAGTCAGAAACTTTCTTGATACACCAAGGAAGCGGGCGAACTGAAAAGGTGTCATTCCGATTTGATTGGTGCGCAGTTGATTAGCGCACAAGCGACTACTCGGCTTTATCACCGAAAAGTCAGCAACCACGGAACGTTTGATTGCAGTTTGATGATCATCAGTATTCACGTTGCATACTCCGCATAACAATAATTGATATCTGTCGCTAGATAAAGCTTGCGCGGCCGCGTCCCCCGCATAGGCACACCGTCGTCGGAGTACCTTTTAAATTCATAACTCATTGAATTTATTACTTATTGACCTTTTTGTCCTGAGGGTTCTCGGGAAAGCCTTTAAAGGATGGTGGCCCGCTCCGCATGATTGGGGATTGCACGGTACTAAGGCGGCGACGTCTCCGCATGCGCTTTGCCGGTGGCAGCGCTGCGGTCTGTGCCTGTGTTAAAGAGGCAAGCAAAGATCGGAGTATTTTCATCTGAAAACCCGCCCTGATTTCGATTTATTGGTATTACGACCGCCGGTAGCGTGCCAACGTACCGGCGGTCGCTCGGGATTACTCCCGACCCTGTGTCCAAGCAGGGAATTCATTGTGCTACAGCTTTCTTCCAGCATGCCTTGATCTGGTCAGCGCTTAGTTTTGACCGGCCGCCAGTTGCTGACGCAGTCGGTGCGGATCCGCTAGGAGCAACATCGCTGTGACCTTCACGCTTTAGTGCTTTCTTCCAAGCGGATTGCGTCTGTTCTTTTGAGAGAGTTTTCATAATCGTGACCTTGTGTGGACTTGTTGCCGAGTGGTTGCCGGCATCTACTTTCCCAAGAAGTTCATTTAACTTCGCTTCGTCGCGCCGTGCTTGGGCAGGCGATGGCTCAGGGTGCTTTTTCTTCGCGACGACTGGCTTACCGGTGTTGGCGGCATTCTTGGGCTGAGGTTTCAGCTTAAGTTGACGCCGCGCGTTGAAAGTAGCGTTAAGCTCCATTGCTGCGAGCGCGGTATCGCCATGCCGCAAAATCAGTTCTGCCATTCGTCGCGACATGGTTACAAATCCTCATCGTGCGCTAGGAAGGCAGCGGCGGCGGCATCCGCGCGGCGGGCCAATCGAATACCGACCTCGGCTGCTGTGCGAATGTAACGTTCTTCCGCACGCTCCAGAGTCAAGATTTCTGCGTCAAGGTCGGCGAGCTTCTTTGCCCTATCAACCGCGCTGATACCATTCCGAGTGCCAGCCGCCGATGCGCGTGCGATTAACGCTTCTCTCATTGAGGCCCTAGCGGCCGGAATAAATGCACAAATCGCGCCAAGCGTCTTGTCGGCACCACGGACCACGGTTGCCCCGGAAGGCAGGCCCATGACAGTGATAGAGAACAGTTCTGCAAACCTTTCGCCCAAGTTTGAGACAGGCGTTGCACTAACCAGCAACGAATCTGACCAATCAACGCCGCGTGCTGCGGCATCAAGCATCGCATCAATACGCACGACAGCCTCTTCGTGATCGATACGTGCATTCTCGACAGCGCTTCGCTCTAGAACCAGCGCAGCGCGTTGTTCCCGGATCGCATCAAGATCACTGCGAATGCTGCCCACCGCAATTTTGTTGCGCTGTAGCGTGGCTGCAAGCTTATCGATAATCTTGGACATTATTGTCTCTCCAATTCCGCCGGAAGCTGTCCAAGCGAGCGCGCGAGATCGCGGCCTGCTTCTGCAAGCTGGTTCAGCGATGCAGCCTCGGCCTGCAATCCATCGATTTCGATTTCGAGATCATCGACGCGCTTTATCAGAACGTTAAGTTCGGCACGCAATTTGGACCGTTCCTTTTCGTTCTCGGAAAATCGTGGGTGGGGCTTCGGCCCATCTTGGCCAAAGACGCGATAATGGGGATCAAGCGCGTTTTTTACATCGCTGATCTCTTTCATAAGCGCGTTCCGCTTATCTTTCAGCGGATACGTGGCGACGCGGGCGGCGTCTGCCTCGGCAACGATTGTTCTCAGTCTGACTTGGTCGATTCTCATCATGGTTCCTCTGTTGGAAACCAATGTGGCTCAATGCGCCGGTGAATTTCGCGTTGATCTTTTTCAAATCATCAAAATCGAATTATCCGGGGATTTTCACCACTTCGCGGATGTAGCCACGAACGGTATCGTGACACGGGAAGACACCGCCATTCAGTCGCTTAATGCTAGCAAGGGAAATCTGCGGCTCCTGCTTGTACGCGGTTTCCACGTTGATACGGCTGGCATCACGCACCATTGCGTCGGCAACAGCACGAACACTTCCTAGTGACCGGTAGCGTTCGCTTCGTGCCAGTGCCTGGACGATACGCTTACGTTCGGCACCTGCTTTCCGTCCTGTCGGGTTCGCGATAGCCCTTGCAGCGGCGATATCGGCGGCACGCTGCTTATGCTCTGCCTTTTCACGCGCTTCCCGTGCCTTCGCATCGGCTTTAGCACGGACGTTTGCCTCGGCCGCCAAAAGCTTGAGTAGGAACCGCTCTACTTCCTGATGTACCGACGACTCCTCGGTACCGATGACATGGCCCGCCACAATCCTATTTTTGACGATGACCGACATAATGGGCGAAACTGGTTTCGTGGGGCACGTCTGCAACACCTTTGCGCACCTCACCTCGTCACTCGCCACGGACCCGCCGCGCACCTCTCCGCACCCCCTTACAGAGGGTGGTGCGCGGAAGGATTCGTATGCCGGTTTTTCCGCACCTTGCGCACCTTTGCACACTTCATTTTTCATTGTGCGCAAGCCCAATTTCCGACCACAATTACCTTCACAGGACGCCTGTTTCTGTCGTCAAATATCTCTCTCTCAACGAGCATCTCAGTGGAAATCCAAGTTTTTAGACAACGCTTGATCTTGGTCTTACCGGGCTCGCTACGGGCATCGATTCCGATGGCATCCCCAATGGCGTAACCAGCCCATTCCGTGGCCTGTGAACTGGATTTGAGATCCCTGCCGTCAACCGCGCGCTGTGCTTTCAGGAGGTCTTCCCCGGTCACGTCGTCCATGACGTCGGGCGGAGTCCAAGGTTCGGAGACGGCTACGGAATCCTCCGGGTCGTCGTCGGTGCCATTACCCAGAAAAACCGAAACCAGTTTAAACCACTTCGCAGCGCCGAGAGGTGCCAAGTTAGCTTTTGCACCGTCGACCCGTACGTAACTTTTCCTCTCATTTGACGGTATTCCGAGTTCCTTTGCTACTTCCATCGTCATCGGGTTGAGGACCCGGGCTGCACGAACGGCCCCCGCTATTGCGGAGCCACCACGGGCGCTGTCAATATCGGCCTCTGCACCGTTTAGTTTTCTAGAATGGTGGACGAGTTCGATAGCGCAATTTGTGCGGTTCGCGATGGCGGCAAAGGTTTTCACAACCCGATCCATCGCGCCGTTATCATTTTCCGGCGTTGAGTGGACCGATACAAATGGGTCAATGATAAGGACATCAATATTTCTGGCTTTTATTTCGGCCTCTAGCGCGTCGACAACAGGCGTGGCTATCTCAATTGAGCCCTTCGATACCTCGGCAACGCGAATAACGGTGTCGCGACCATTGTCGAGGAACAAGCGGTCGCCAACGTCATCCGGGGCAATGTCGAAGTGCATAAAGATTGCGATCATTCGACGCTCAAGTTCCTCTTGATCGTCTTCGCCATTCCAAATCCATACCCTCAACGGACCCCGTGGCTTGTCGTGTAAGAGCTTGCGGCCCGAGGCTAGTGCTACCGCGTCGGTCATTGTCTTTGTGGATTTCCCCATGCCGCCCGGTGCGATTGTAGCTGAGACGTATCGTCGGGCTAGATGATGCCCGTACAACCAAGGGCGCGGAGGTATGGAGCGCGGGTCACGCCATAGGAAAGGGGTTGCTTTGAGCTTGAATCCTTGCCTTTGCTCGTCATCTGCCGGAAGCGGCGTAGCATCCGGGCGAGGCCCTGCATCCCGGTTCGAAAATGCCGATTGAAAACCACCATCGGCATCCGTCCAGCTATTTGATTGACGGTCGCCCCAATCCTCGCCGGGATATGAGGACAAATCATCAATCGGCGGTGGATTTCGCTCATCGATTGCTTTGTAATTGATCTCGTTCATCGGGATGAGCGCCCATCCTGCAGCCATTTGGATAGACGAGATACGCTCTCGGGTAGTTGTTCGCAGTGAAGGTGCGCATATAGCGACGTAAGGCCGACGTTGCAGATCCAGCAATCGCTAGTGCCAGAAGTTCCGACCCAATTGTCCTTTCCATCGACGCGGATGAAGTTTGTGTCCCAAGTCATCTCGAACGCATCTTCCGTCCACGTCGCAGTCGCGACCAACTCTTTCGCGCGGGCATTGAGAAACTCTTTACGACGCTGATGCAAAGCCCCGTCAATCCGCCAAACAGGTTCAAAGTCGGCAAGACTGGCAATCATGGCGAGTTCTTCTCGCCCGCTGTCTTCGATTTGGTTATGGGCCGCTTCAACGGCATGTTTTCCGCCAACGCACTCGCCGTTCGCAAGTTTTTCCATAGCATCGTTAAGCAGATCAAGAGCACCAATCAAGTTCAACCGGGCATGGTTCATGCGACCGAACGTCGATTCGCCTACTTGCAATCTGAAGCGTGTTTTTGTAGTCATTTCATGCATTCCTAAAGAAAAGTCCCTTTGTGATTGGTCGTCGCGGGGGCTTTTTTTATGCGAATTTTGAGGGGGCTGATTCAAGCTGCGATGCCTGCGTAGGCACGCAAATCGGCAACCGGATACAAAATACGGCGACCGATTTTTATATAGCGTGGGCCATCGGATTTGACGCAACGCCAGATTGCCAACGTCATCGGTGCGATGGGGACACCGTGCGCAATTAAGAATTCTGATGCTTGAGGCGTTGTGAGACGTGCAGTATTGGGGAGGGTTTGCAGTAGCTCAAGTTTTGCTCCGATGTCTTCGAAGGACAGTGCGGCGGTCTGAGAGGATGCCTTGGCGGGCTTTTGCTGCGTATGCATTCTTTTCGCTCCATTTTGATAATGAAGCGTAGTTTTCAATTAGATTATCGGTTCGGCTATCACGGAAAAGAGAAACTCATTTCACGCACGGTGGCGTTTGCGCTGAAGTGAATGCTTACAGTCATGTTTGATAACTGCTAGCAACGCCACGGGGGCGCGGTGACCAAAATTAGTTCACAAAAAAAGCCCGCGCGATCCGAGATCAACACGGGCTATCGCCTTTACCGCCCTCAGTACTACTCGTTCACAGCTGGCGGAAAGGGAATCACTTCACCGGATTTCCGTCCTGCCAGTGCCGCTGCAATCGTGTCGCCAACCTTATTTGCTGCCACCTGTGAAGGATCACGATCAATGTGCGCATAAATTTGCGTTGAGCGGGCATTAGAGTGGCCGAGCAAACTGCCGACGATCAGCAATGCCTCACCGGAGGAAGCTGCGATACTGCCAAGGCTATGCCGGAGTGTGTGCGGTGTCACGCCAATAAGCTTGGCCTTCTTAGTGGCCATTGGCCAAATGCGCTTTGTGCCAGAATAGAAGGAGTCGCCGCGTTCCGCCGGGAATACCCATGGCGATTTCCTGTTTCGCGTCTTATGTCGGGCCGACAGCAAAGTGCGCGCTGCTGTGCCGAGCGGCCGAAGGCTTTTCCCTGTCTTCGAGTCTTCGAGCCGCAGGAAACCGGACTGTAGATCCACTTCTGCCCATTTTAATCCGGCGATTTCGTTGCGACGCGCGCCTGTTAGCGCCCATAAGCGCGCTATGTCTAATGCCTTCGAATTTATACCCTCGGCCTCCAATGCGTCAAATGCCGCACCAAGACGTTTAATTTCTTCAATGGCAAGGAACCGCTCCCGCTTATTGTCGGATTTTCGTACGGACGCGGTTTCCACCGGGTTTGCCGTGACGATGCCATTTCTCTTAGCGAAGCTAAATACGGCCGATAAATCGCGAACGACTTTTCGAGCGGCTCCATCACCACCGCGAACGATAATCCGGCGTTCTTTGCCTTTTTCGTCTTTTACCTTTTCGTCGCGAGCAGTTTTTCCTTTGGTAACGTCGCGCGCAAATCGCTCGATATCGCCCGCCGTAACCGCCTTACACTTCATAGGTCCTAGCAGAGGAACTACGTGATGGCGAAGACGCGCAACCGTGTAAGCCGCCGTAGTTGGCTTCATCGCTTCCCCCTGCCTGATGCCACGCTGGATGAACAATCCTTCTGTTTCATAGAAGTCTATCAATTGCGTCATCGTTTCAGCCTTGCGAGCGGCTTGCTTTTCGGCGGCCGGGTCTTGTCCCTTCGCGACCGCGCCACGCGCCTTTTGTGCTTCGTCACGGGCCTCATCTAGCGTCAGCGCTCCTACGCGACCAATCGTCAGCCATCGGACCTGTCTGTCAGCATTTCTATACTTTAGGATATATGTCCGCGCGCCACCGGCCCAGACACGCACGCCAAAACCAGCAATGCTTGAGTCCCAGAAAATATCGCTCCCACTCTCTGGCGATTCCATCGCGGCGATCAGTGCTTTTGTTAGTTTTGGCATGTACCCGAGCCCTCTATCTTTCTGGCCGACATTCGGCGAGCTACCTTTTAGCTACCAAAATCGCTGAAACGACGGTAATCGACATCAATCTACATAAATGAAGCGCAACGTGTAAAGCCGTTTAAAAACAATAATTTAGTTGCCAGACGTGGCCAAACGTTATCAGTCGTGATTAGTCGTTATCGCAAAATTACAACCTTGCCAAGGTTGGGGTCGAGGGTTCGAATCCCTTCTCCCGCTCCAGTTGTCCGAAGTTCAAAAGGCCCGGTTTTTACCGGGTCTTTTTGCTGTCGGAGTTCTTCTCGATGGGTATTCGCCGCATCGGTAGAGACCCGCCTGCACATGTGAAAACCGCTTCACTCTATGGTGCACAATTGCAATCCTCGTTCAATGCGCTAAACCCTTAAACCATGGCACAGAAGAAAGCGCATGAGGTTGATTCCTTCCTGAAGAGGCTCGATCGGGCCTATCCGATTGTGCTTCTCTACGGCCCCGACAAAGGGCTCGTGAGTGAAAGAGCAGGGGTTTACATAAAACTGACGGGCCTCACTCAAGACGACCCTTTTGCCGTTATTCGTCTCGATGCAGATGATATTCAGGCGGAACCAGGCCGACTATCCGATGAAGCAAATACTATTTCCATGTTCGGTAGCGAACGCCTCATCTGGGTTCGGAACGCAGCCGGGCAAAAAGGGCTGGCCGATGCCGTAACGCATCTGACAAAGACACCGCCTATCGATACTTTCATTCTCATAGAAGCTGGCGATCTTAAAAAGGGTGCCGGCCTGCGTGGCATTGTGGAGCAGAGCGCGGTCGCCATGGCGCTCCCATGCTACAGCGACGACGCCAAGGGAGTGGATGCAACCATTGACGATATGCTCGCCAGGAATCAGCTGCAGATAACGCTGGACGCGCGCAATCTCCTCAAGGAAAGCCTTGGCGGCGACCGGCTGGCAACACGCGCGGAACTGGAGAAAATTTGCCTGTACGCGCATGGCCGCGAACGCATAACCATTGAGGATGTGCGCGATGTCATAGGGGATGTCAGCGCGACATCCTATGAGGCGATCATTGATGCGTTGATGACCGGCAATCTCAACGATTTCACCCATGCATTCGACCGGGTCATCGGCTCGGGATCGTCGAGTTTTCTTATTTTAAGTTCGGCCATCCGGCAGTTCCAGACCCTGCAGTCCTTGCGTTACGGCATGGAAACCGAAGGCAAGAATGCCGGCTCTGCAGTGGCAGCCGCTCGCCCGCCAGTATTCTTTTCCCGACGAAGACTGGTGGAAACGGCTTTGCAACGCTGGACAACGCAGACTTGTGCAAGGGCCATTGAGCGGCTGCAGAAAACCGTCCTCGAAAGCCGCCGGAACGCGACCCTGTCGATTCCGGTTATTCGCCAGTCATTGATTGCACTGGCCGCTGAAGCCGCGCGGGCGGGCCGCAGCGGGCGTTAATATTCTCCCCGCCGCCCTGCTCACGCTCAAATTGATGTAAATATTTGAATTATAAGTATAATTTACCGTTACGTAACATCAGTTCTGGAGCCGGCGGCAAATCTCGTCCAGCTGTTCCAATGTGGTGTAATGAATACGCACATCGCCACCTTTCGCCTGATGATTGACCGTAACGCGCATTCCCGTCACATCGGACAGCAACTTTTCCAGCGCCCGCGTGTCGGCATCCTTGCTTTCGTCATTATCGGCTTTGACTTTTGGCGTTGCAGGCTTGTTTCCGCCACTTTGCGCCAAAGCTTCTGCCTGCCGGACCGAGAGGCCATCGCGAATAATGCGCTCTGCGAGAATCTCCGGATTTTCGGCGGTAATCAGCGTCCGTGCGTGCCCGGCTGATAGAGCACCGTTTGTGATGTGATCGCGTACCAGCTCCGGCAACTTTAGCAAACGCAGTGTATTGGCCACGTGACTGCGGCTTTTGCCGATCACTTGCGCCAAATCTGCCTGGGTGTATTCATGGTCATCGATAAGCTGCTGATAGCCCATGCCTTCTTCAATCGGATTGAGGTCCGCGCGCTGCACGTTCTCGATAATGGCGAGTTCAAGCGCAACACGATCATCCACTTCGCGAATGATAACAGGAACAGTCGCGAGACCCGCACGCTGCGCGGCCCGCCAGCGGCGCTCACCTGCAATCAGCTCATAACGATCCGGCGCATCCTTTGCGGGACGAACCACAACAGGCTGAACAATTCCGTGCTCGCGGATCGACTGAGTCAGATCTTCCAGGTCCGCTTCCGTAAACAGGCGGCGAGGATTGCGTGGATTACGGCTCACAAATTCTATGGGCACCTGACGATCCAGCGTGGCGATATGTGGAGACACGCTTTCTTCCGGCAACCGGTCCATCTCTCCAATGAGCGCTGCGAGACCACGGCCGAGGCGCTTTTTTGACGGATCTTCATTCATTGTCATAGGCTCTCATAAATGTTTCGTATTCGAATCGATCAAGCAGCGCGCAAATGCCGCTCTCTTTGAATGACTTCAGAAGCAAGTTGCAAGTAGGCTTGGCTACCCGCACACTTCAAATCATAAAGAATAGCGGGCGTTCCGTACGAGGGGGCTTCGGACACGCGGACGTTGCGGGGAATAACAGTCCGATATACCTTGTCGCCCATGAAAGAGCGCACATCATCGACAACTTGTGTCGCCAGATTGTTGCGCCCGTCAAACATGGTCAGAACAATTCCCTGAATCGTCAAGGTAGGATTGAGGGCAGTGCGGACCTGATTGACGGTCTCCAGCAGCTGACTCAAGCCCTCCAGAGCAAAGAACTCGCATTGGAGGGGAACAAGAACTGAATCAGCCGCAGCCATCGCATTCATCGTCAAGAGGTTAAGAGAAGGAGGACAATCAATCAAAATGTAGGTAAAAGGCGAGACCGCATTATCACCGCGAAAAGCCTTGCGCAAACGCGTGGCCCGATCACCGGAGCCAGCAATTTCCATTTCGACGCCAAGAAGATCAAGTGTCGACGGAATGAGGGAAAGGTTGGGTACCGCCGTAGCAATGGCAGCATCTTCCACAGAAGCTGTCTGCATCAGCACATCATAGGAGGAAAGCTCACGATTCTTGCGATCAATTCCAAGCCCGGTACTGGCATTGCCCTGCGGATCCAGATCAACAATGAGGACATTCTCGCCAATGGCAGCAAGAGCCGTCGCCAGATTGATAGCAGTCGTGGTCTTACCCACACCGCCCTTTTGATTGGCTATGGTAATGATACGAGTCTGGCTGTTCATCACTGTTTTCCCGAGCAAATCATCATTATCGGCAACCGAAACCTGAAAGTGATCTACTTTATCGCTTGTTACGCCGCACGTTTCTGATTTGCAGCACAACCGACTCATTGTCGACCACACTTGCATGTTGTACCAGATCAAACGTCCAACCGTCACGGCTTTCCTCGATCTCACGCCGGTAATCCCGCCCTTTTTGAAAAAGCGCCGTTGCGCCAGCTGACAACCAAGGCTCTGTAAGTGCAAAAAGCTCATTCAATGGCGCGAGCGCACGCGCCGTTATCACGTCCGGCGTTGGAATTTTACCCCACATTGCATCAATTCGAGCGGGGTAGATCGTGCCGGGGGTCGAGAACTGCGCCAAAGCGGTTCGAAGAAATGCCGCTTTCTTACCATTGCTCTCTACAAGATCAATCCGGCCACCGCCGGTTTCTTTGAGCAAAATAGCCAAAATGACACCCGGAAAACCGCCGCCAGAACCAAGATCGAGCCAGCGCTTGGCATTGGGAAGAAGGGGATATAGCTGCACACTATCGATAATGTGACGTTCCCACAGCTCGTCCAGCGTTGCCGGTGACGCAAGATTAATGGCTTTTGACCATTTTCGGAACAGATCCTCGAAGCCAATAAGCTGTGTCACTGTTTCACGTGAAACAGTTGGTAGGACTTGACGCAGGCGTTTTTCGCGCCAATCACTCACGCGACATCTCGCGCAACGGAAGCTCGGCGGATTTGGGCAATAATAAGTGCCAGTGCAGCAGGGGTCATACCATCGATACGCTGCGCCTCTGCAATTGATCGCGGCTGTCGTTGCTTAAGCTTCTGCTTCAATTCGTTGGACAAGCCAGAAACAATAGAGAAATCGATGTTCGAAGGAATGAGCAATGCTTCCTCCCGATCCATTGCAGCTACGTCCATTTTCTGCCGCTCGAGGTAAACCGCGTACTGGGCTTCAATCTCCAGAGCTTCCGCCACGCGTCCTTTCACAGACTCAAGTTCAGGCCAGATACTCCGCAGACGCGCGAGATCAATATCAGGGAATGCGAGCAACTCATAGGCTGAGCGTCGGACACCATCCTGATTCAGATGCAGATCCATGGACGCTGCCGCATTTGGAGTAATGGACAAGCGCTTGGTCATATCCCGCGCTGCGTCCAGTTCCAAGGTACGCTGCTCGAACCGTACCCTGCGGTCCAGGCCGAGAATTCCGAGGCGATCGGCCATCGGGGTCAAACGCTCATCAGCATTGTCAGCACGAAGCGACAGTCGAAACTCTGCACGCGAGGTAAACATGCGGTAGGGCTCACTGACACCGCGCGACGTCAGATCGTCGACCATGACCCCTATGTAGGCCTCCGTGCGCTGTATAATGACGGGCTCGCCACCACTCGCAAGTCTTGCGGCATTGAGCCCGGCCAATAGCCCCTGCGCCGCGGCCTCTTCATAGCCTGTGGTTCCATTAATTTGTCCAGCCAAAAACAGACCAGCAATACGCCGCGTTTGAAGGCTCCGATCCAACTCGCGAGGATCAATGTAATCATATTCAATGGCATATCCGGGCTGCAGCATAGTCGCATGCGCAAGGCCAGGTATCGTCTTGAGGATCTCCAACTGCACATCTTCAGGCAGGGATGTCGATATTCCATTCGGATAAACCGTATGATCATCCAATCCCTCCGGTTCAAGGAATATCTGATGTCCATCACGGTCACCGAACTTGACAACTTTGTCCTCCACAGACGGGCAGTATCGCGGGCCGATACCCTCAATTGATCCGGAGTACATCGCAGAGCGATGTAGATTCGCTCGGATTATGGCATGCGATTCCAGTGTGGTGCGGGTGATTCCGCAATCGATCTGCTTGTTGGTAATACCATCTGTCATCAAGGAAAACGGTAAAGGCTCCTCGTCGGCGGACTGTACCTCAAGTGCTTTCCAATCAATCGTCCGTCCATCGAGTCGGGGAGGTGTACCGGTTTTCAGGCGACCGAGAGCGAAACCATGTTGAGCCAATGTATCCGACAATCCGAGCGCAGGGGCTTCACCCATGCGTCCGGCGGGTATCTTCTTCTCACCTATATGGATCAATCCGCGCAGGAATGTTCCAGTTGTCAGAACAACAGACCCGCATAACAACACACGGCCATCCATCAGCTGCACCCCGGAAACCATTCCATCGTGAATAACCAGGTTGTTTGCGCCGCCCTCAACAACAGTCAAGTTTGGTTGCGCAGCAATAGCCGCTTGCATAGCCAACCGATAAAGTTTTCGGTCCGCCTGCGTCCGAGGTCCGCGAACAGCAGGACCCTTGCGCCGATTGAGCAGTCTGAATTGAATACCCGCTGCATCAGCGACGCGACCCATAAGACCGTCCAGGGCATCAATCTCGCGGACGAGGTGACCCTTTCCAAGCCCGCCAATGGCAGGATTGCAGGACATAACGCCGATTGTGTCTGCCTTGTGGGTTACCAATGCCGTTCGAGCACCATAGCGTGCAGATGCCGCCGCTGCTTCACAGCCGGCATGTCCACCGCCAATAATGATGACGTCAAAATTGTCTTCCACGAGCCAAACTTTCCGAGATTCGATTTAAGAGCCTTGATGGGCAAATCGCCGCCCTGAGTCAAGTGTGAGTCAGAGAACAATGTTTCACGTGAAACAATCTGTGGTATCAGTCCCGATTATAATCTCAATGTTTCACGTGAATCATTTGCCAATACAGAACTCGGAGAATACCACATCAAGAATGTCTTCGACATCCACGTCGCCAGTTATACGCCCCAGCGCGTGAGAGGCTCTACGTAAATACTCAGCACGAACTTCCAGAGGTGCGCCGATATCGCTCACCGCACGATTGATTTCGCGGCTCGTCTCACCAAGCAACTCCATATGGCGCCGGCGAGTGGGAAGGGGATCTGACAGGTTTCCGGCGGCATGTTCGGCCCTCAATTTCAAAAGGCCCAGCAAGTCATCAATGCCGTCTTTTGATACGGCCGAGATTCCCAGATCAAAACTGCTAAGAGCGTTCTTTCCGTTCGAGATATCCGTCTTTGTTGCGACGCGAAGGACATCATTTGCTCCAACATCCACCAGAGGTGCCGGTATCGGATTGGAAATATCTGTCAACGACAATATCAGATCGGCGGATTGTGCCCGCTCAAGGGCGCGTTCAATACCGATTTTCTCCACCTTGCCCTCAGTGTGTCGCAGGCCCGCTGTATCTGTAATCAATACCGGCAGGCCACCCAGATCGAGCTTGATCTCTATCAGGTCTCGCGTCGTGCCTGGTTCATCAGAAACAATCGCCACATCGGTTCCTGCCAAGGCGTTGAGGAGGCTTGACTTGCCAGCATTTGGCGCACCCATTATAACGACGCGAAAGCCGTCGCGCACAATCGCTCCTCGCTTCCCATCCGCCACATGAAGTTCAATCTTCTCCGCGAGATCTTGCATCGCGAACCACACTTGATCCGAGACAGAACCAGGCACATCGGCTTCATCGGCAAAGTCCAACTCTGCTTCGATCAGCGCGCGCGCACGGATCATGTCTGTACGCCAGGAGGAATACAGCTCAACCTGGGATCCAGACGCGATCTGCAAAGCAAGGCGGCGCTGGCCGTCCGTCTCAGCCGCAATTAGATCCGCAAGGCCCTCAGCTACTGTCAGATCAAATTTGGCGTTTGCGAACGCACGACGTGTGAACTCTCCTGCCTCCGATAGGCGGCAATCGTCAAATGTGTAAAGCAGAGATATCATTGAATCTACAACGGCTCTTCCGCCGTGGAGGTGGAACTCACCACAGTCTTCGCCGGTAAAACTGTTTGGATTTGGGAAGAACAGAACCAAACCACGATCAACGGGGTTGGCTAGGCGATCACGAAATGTTCGCAATTCGGCCTGACGCGGTATGGGGAGACCACCGCAAATTGTTTCGATAACGAATCGAGTCTTTGGTCCAGAAATACGGACTACAGCCACACCGGACGGCAGGCGCCCGCTCGACAGGGCAAATATTGTTTCACTGAAATTCTGGTTCTGTTTCATTTGCATTTGTCCACGGCTACACTTGATGCCTTGATAACCCTCATGCAGGCATTCGGGAAGAGCGGAGCAATGTATGAATCAGCCAATCAATCTACTCGGAAACGAATCCAGCCCCTATCTTCGCCAGCATGCAGACAATCCTGTTCACTGGAGACCGTGGGGGAAATCGGCAATCGATGAAGCACAGCGCGCGGGCAAGCCCATCTTGCTTTCAGTAGGTTATGCCGCATGTCACTGGTGCCATGTGATGGCGCACGAATGCTTCGAAGACCAAGAGGTCGCAGACCTGATGAACAGTTGCTATGTGAATATCAAGGTTGATAGGGAAGAAAGACCCGATATCGACCAGATTTACATGGCCGCTCTGGGCGCGATGGGAGAGCAGGGCGGTTGGCCACTGACGATGTTTCTGACACCGGAAGGCAAACCTTTCTGGGGAGGGACTTACTTTCCCAAGAATTCGCGGTATGGCCGACCCGGTTTCGTCGATGTGTTGCAGTCCATTGACAGGGTGTGGCGTGACGATCGCGATCGCGTGGTTCAGAATGTCGACGCGTTAACCAGCCATGTCAGGAATCGTCTAGACGCTCAGGCAAACCCTGTGGCACTGGACAGACAGCTCTTTGATCAGTTTGCCGCCAATATAACCGGCATGATCGACATCGAAAAAGGTGGTTTGACGGGTGCGCCGAAATTTCCGAGCGCGCCCTTTATGGATACGCTTTGGCTTTCCTGGCTACGCAATGGCAATATTCAGCATCGGGATGCCTTTATCAAAAGTCTACGGATGATGCTGCAAGGTGGAATTTATGATCATCTTGGTGGCGGGTTATCCCGATATTCCGTTGACGATCGCTGGCTTGTCCCACATTTTGAAAAGATGCTCTACGACAATGCGCAGTTCATACGCCATGCGACCTACGCCTATGCGGAAACCAAAGATGAATTGTTCCGCTTACGAATCGAAGAGACGATAGATTGGCTGAAGCGTGAAATGCTGGCGAATGGACAATGTTTCGCCTCGAGCTTGGATGCGGACAGCGAGGGAGAAGAGGGGCGGTTCTATGTATGGGCTGCAAACGAGATCGCAGACACGCGCGGTTCTGATCTTTTTTGTGCAACCTATGACGTCACCCCGGAGGGAAATTGGGAAGGCAAAACAATTCTGAATCGTCTGAAGTCACCTGACCTGCTGGATTCAGGTGCTGAAGAAAGTTTAAAGAAAACGCGCAGCATCCTTTTCAACCGGCGTGAGGCCCGCATTCATCCTCAACGCGACGACAAGTCTCTTACCGACTGGAATGGACTGATGATCCGTGCACTTGCGGAAGCTGCCCGGTTGCTTGAGCGCGATGATTGGCTTGGGCTGGCATTGGCATCATATCGTTCCATATCCGAATCGATGGTTGATGGACGTTTGCCCCACTCCGTCCTTGAAAAATCTCGCCTTTTTCCATGCCTCTCTTCAGATTATGCATCCATGATCAATGCCGCGATCTCTCTTTATGAGGCAACATACGAGAAAGCATTCCTCGACGACGCAGCCCGTTGGCTCCATTCTCTTGATCTTTGGCATCTTACAGAAGATGGCAATCATGCGCTGAGCGCCTCAGACAGTACCGACGTGATCATCCGCGTACGTGGTGACCAAGATGAAGCCATACCAAGCGCCACTGGACAAATCATTGAGGCCATCACACGGCTTGCAACCGCAACAACGGATCATACTTTGCAACAGCGCGCAGAACAATTGGCAGAGAATGCGCTCGGACGCGTTCTCGAACAGCGCTACGGCCAAGCTGGCGTTATCAACAGCGCAAGCTTGTTGCTCGAACCCATGAAGCTTGTCCTTGTCGCCCCGGACAAGGACCACCCGCTCCTTCGCCTAGCGGCCAGATATCCAGACCCGCGCCGTATTGATATCTGGATCAAGTTCAAGGAGGCTGCCACAATCGAACTGGTGCCCGGTAGTGGTGAAATCACCATAAAAAAACCCGCGGCCTATCTGTGCCGCGGGTTCATTTGTCTGGCTCCTGTGGAAACGGCCGAGGCGCTGGAAGCACTACTCAAACCACAACCCTAGGGCTGTTATGTATTCATCGAATCGAAGAATTCGCCGTTTGTTTTGGTCTGCTTCAACTTATCGATAAGGAACTCGATTGCGTCTGTCGTGCCCATCGGTGCGAGAATTCGGCGCAGAACAAAAATCTTCTGCAGATCCTGACGCGGTACCAACAGGTCTTCCTTGCGCGTACCGGATTTCAGAATATCCATGGACGGGAAGATACGCTTGTCTGCAACCTTGCGATCGAGCACGATTTCCGAATTGCCCGTACCCTTGAATTCTTCAAAGATCACTTCATCCATACGACTGCCGGTATCGATAAGGGCTGTCGCAATAATTGTCAGCGATCCGCCTTCTTCAATATTACGAGCGGCACCGAAAAAGCGCTTGGGGCGCTGAAGCGCATTGGCATCCACACCACCGGTCAGAACCTTGCCGGATGACGGCACGACTGTGTTGTAAGCGCGACCAAGACGCGTGATAGAATCAAGCAGAATGACTACGTCGCGGCCGTGTTCAACAAGGCGCTTTGCTTTTTCGATGACCATTTCGGCCACTTGAACGTGACGGGATGCTGGCTCGTCGAATGTGGAAGAAACAACTTCACCCTTCACGGAACGCTGCATATCCGTGACTTCCTCCGGACGTTCATCAATTAGAAGAACGATCAAATAGCATTCCGGATGGTTTGCGGTGATGGAATGAGCAATATTCTGCAGGAGAACAGTCTTACCGGTACGCGGCGGAGCGACGATCAAACCACGCTGGCCTTTACCAAGGGGCGCCACCAGATCAATAACGCGCGCAGACAAATCCTTGGTGGTTGGATTTTCCAGCTCCATCTTGAAACGCTCATTCGGATAGAGCGGTGTCAAATTGTCGAAGTGGATCTTGTGGCGGATCTTTTCCGGGTCTTCAAAATTGATGGTGTTGACTTTAAGGAGGGCAAAATAACGTTCGCCTTCCTTGGGGCCGCGGATCGGGCCCTCTACGGTATCGCCGGTCTTCAATGAAAACCGCCGGATCTGCGATGGTGAGATATAGATGTCGTCGGGGCCAGGGAGATAGTTTGCATTGGCAGAACGCATAAAGCCGAAGCCATCCTGCAATATCTCGACCACGCCTTCGCCGATAATTTCGACATCCTGGGAAGCCAGTTTTTTCAAGATCGCAAACATCAGTTCCTGTTTGCGCATGACACTGGCGTTTTCGACTTCCAGTGTTTCGGCAAACGCCAGAAGATCAACCGGCGTTTTGTTCTTGAGTTCTTGTAGTTTCATTTCCTGCATGTGTGCGGAACTCTTAATTTTATAGGTTTGAAATGGGGAAGGGAAATGACGATGCCGGAATGCAGTGCCATGTATGAATGGCTGAAGATCGCTATGGCGGTATTTCCAGAGAAGAGCCCCTATCTAGCCAATCATGACTGCAAGGGCAAGAGGTTTCATGAGTGGTATTGATTTCAGGCAGAAAATAAATTGATGAGTCAAAATGGCTTTATGATGACCATGATCACAATAATGATCATCAGAACTGTTGGTACTTCATTCATCATCCGCCAGAAGCGGGCAGGCTTTTCGTTTCTGTCCTCGGCAAACATGCGTACCGCCTTCGAAAAGTATCCGTGAATGCCGGAAAGGATCAGGACGGCCAGAAATTTTACATGAAACCAGCCATCCAAATAGGCAACCGTCCGCCATGCAAGCCAAAGGCCGGCAGCCCACGTCACAAGCATCGCCGGATTGATGATGGCCTTGAGTAGCCGGCGTTCCATGACCTTGAAGGTCTCCGACTGAACGGATCCCTTTTCTGCCGCACAGTGATAGATGAACAATCGTGGCAGATAGAGCATTCCTGCCATCCAGGAAATGACGGCAATCACATGCAATGCCTTTACCCAGAGATAGGCATTGTCCGGATAGAGATACACCAGAGTTACAACAACCAGTGCGAAAACAATACCGACCGCCCTTGCTGTTGATACGGTCCTGTTTGAACTTTGAGCCGGTATCTGGTTGTTGCTCATAATCAGTCCCCAGTCATTTCGATGTTTCAGCTTTTGACTTTAGCCTGCCGGACGCGGGCAACCATCTGTTCCACATGGGAAACAGGTGCATCCGGTGTGATGCCATGCCCCAGATTGAAAACCAGCGGACCATGGCCCAATCCGTCCAGGATTGCATCCACGCCCTCATCCAGAGCCCGGCCACCCGCTACCACGCGCAAGGGATCGAGATTGCCTTGAACAGCTCCGCTCCCCTGAAGTGAGGATGCCAGCGAAAGCGGCACGGTCCAGTCCAATCCCAAAGCAGTAACACCTGTGCGCTCGCGATAATTGACATACAATGCCCCGGCCCCCTTGGGGAAACCAATAATCGGTACGTCAGGGTGAGACGCACGCACCTTTTTGACGATTCTGGCGACGGGAGCAACACAGAACTGCTCGAAACAGGCTTCGTCCAGAACACCCGACCAGGAATCAAATATCTGCACGGCGTCAGCACCCGCATCGATCTGCCGGATCAAATAGTCCGCCGAAACGTCAGCAAGCTCATCCAGCAGTTTCTGGAAAGCTTCGGGATTGCGATAGGCAAACAGTCGCGCCGGTGCTTGGTCTGGGGTTCCATGACCGGCTATCATATAGGTCGCCACGGTCCATGGAGCCCCGCAGAAGCCGAGCAGCGTGGTTTCCTGTGGCAGTTGCTGTCGGAGCAGTCGAACTGTCTCGTAGACCGGCTCCAGGCGTTCCACAGCCCCATTGGGTTCAAGCCAGAAAATACCATCTGCATCAATCGGCGTCATTAATGGGCCTCTGCCCTCCTCAAAGCGAAGATCACGTCCAAGCGCATGCGGTACGACCAGAATGTCTGAAAACAAAATCGCCGCATCGAAACCAAAACGGCGGATCGGTTGCAGTGTAACTTCGACAGCGAGATCCGGTGAATAACAGAGATCCAGAAAGCTTCCGGCGTTTTTTCTCACTTCCCTGTATTCAGGAAGATAACGTCCGGCTTGGCGCATCATCCAGATGGGAGGCGGAAAGACAGTCTCGCCTCTAAGGACTTTCATCACTTTGCGAACCATTCCGCCTCTCTCCAGCTTTGTCTTACAAAAAAGAAAATTTGATATTTTCTGATTTTCTGATTCTAAGAGTCTGTTTGTATCGGGAATTACCACATTGCCAGTATTTTCCCACAGGCTTGCGTATGAAAATCAGTTAGGGAAAATCATAAGGCAAAACGCAGGAAAAACGGTAACAAACTGAAATATTTTTAAATTTCAATGGTTTACGATTATATTACTTGTGGATTTCTCTGTGGGTAAACAATGAATGATGGACGAAGAGTCGCAATAATCCCCAGATCACAGCAAGGCTACGAAGAGTCATCCACATGGGGGCTCGCTGTGGATGACTTGCCAATGATTCACATGGCTGCCATTGCTTGTTCAAAACCGGGAGAATTGTCCCCAGTCATCAACAGGGAGTGGAGTTTTCTGTGACAAAGCCAGTCAACTACTTCCATCTTCATATGATTTCTGATGCGACTGGAGAGACTCTCTTGGCAGCGGGTCGCGCCGCTGCCGCACAATATGTACATGCACGTGCGATTGAACATGTTTATCCGCTTATTCGCACGGAAAAGCAGATCAAAAAGGTACTCGAAGGTATCGACGCTGAACCGGGTATTGTTCTTTACACCATCGTGGATAAACGGCTGGCGGCGATGATCGATGAGAGTTGCGCAACCCTCGGTGTTCCCTGCGTTTCCGTTCTTGAACCGGTTCTCAGTATATTCCAGTCTTATCTCGGAGCTCCGGCAGGAAGACGTGTGGGTGCCCAGCATGTGCTCAACGCGGAGTATTTCCGGCGCATCGATGCGTTGAATTTCACCATGGAACATGATGACGGTCAGCTGCCGCTCGATATCGAAGAAGCGGATGTCATTCTGATCGGCATTTCGCGAACGTCAAAAACACCGACAAGCATTTATCTAGCCAATCGCGGCATCAAGACCGCCAATGTGCCTATCGTTCCCGGTGTGCCAATTGCCGATGTAATTATCAATGCGGAACGACCGCTGATTGTAGGACTGATTGCCTCGGCGGAGCGTATCTCACAGGTACGCCAGCATAGAATTCTTGGTGCAACCCCGGGTTTTGATACGGATCATTATCTGGATCGGGCTAATATTATCGAAGAACTCTCCTATGCGCGGCAGATTTGCCACCGTTATAATTGGCCCATGATCGATGTGTCCCGCCGTTCCATCGAAGAGACAGCGGCGGCTGTTCTTGCCCTGCGCTCGCAGGGACGCTAACCATTTCAGGTATAAAGAAGAAAGTTCATGCAGATCATCCTCGCATCCAAAAGCCCGTTCCGGGCGATGTTACTGAACAATGCCGGTGTTCCTTTTTCTACGGAAGCCGCTGATATCGATGAGCGCGCGGTGGAAACACCTCTTTATAAAAGTGGTGCAACGCCTGAGGATGTTGCACTCGTACTGGCTGAGGCAAAGGCACTGGATGTCAGCGAGCATCATCCGGACGCACTGGTGATCGGTTCTGATCAAACTCTGTCACTCGATGATGAAGTGTTGCATAAACCTGCCGATATGGATGCCGCCCGCCGGCAACTGCTCAAACTGTCCGGAAAAACCCATCACCTGAACAGCGCGATAGTTCTGGCCAAGGGCGGACAGACGCTATGGCGCCATGTTTCGGTGGCGCGCATGACATTGCGTGACCTTGATCCGGCTTTCATCGGCCGTCACCTTTCAAGGGTTGGCCCTGTCGCTTTGCAAAGCGTTGGAGCTTATCAATATGAAGGTGAGGGCGTGCAGCTCTTCGAGAAAGTCGAGGGAGACTATTTCACCATTGTCGGCCTTCCACTGCTGCCACTGCTGAATGAATTGCGCCGCGAGGGAGCCATCGATGGTTGATTATCCACGCGCTTTCGTCACGGGCTATCCGATCCGTCATTCACGCTCCCCCCTGATTCATGGCTACTGGCTCAGGCAATTTGGATTGGAAGGCTCCTATCAGGCGGTTGAAGTCACACCGGATGCATTTTCCGGTTTTATCCTCACTGCACGAGACAATGGTTTTGCTGGCGGGAATGTTACCATCCCGCACAAGGAGATGGCTTTCTCCCTCTGTGAAAAGCGAGATTCTGCTGCCGAGGAGATTGGAGCGGTCAACACGCTCTGGTTCGAAAATGGCATTCTCCATGGCGGCAACACAGATGCTTACGGGTTTCTGGCAAATCTGGATTCGTTGAGCCCTGGGTGGAGCAACCGCAAGAGCGCCTTGGTGCTGGGCGCGGGCGGAGCAAGCCGGGCGGTGGTTTTTGCGCTTAAAGAGCGCGGTTTTACAGATATTAGAATCGTCAATCGAACCATCGAACGGGCTCGTGAACTGGCAGACCGGTTTGAGGTTTCCGGGGGTGCCCATGGATGGGACGCCATGCCGGAACTGCTGCTGGGTGCATCGCTCATTGTAAACACCACGTCGCTCGGAATGTCGGGCAAGGATGAACTGGCTATCGATCTGACAGGGGCTGACTCAGATGCGCTGGTGACCGATATTGTCTACGTACCTCTGGAAACACCGCTGTTGCAAGCAGCGCGTTCCCGGGGTCTTGAAACCGCTGATGGGCTTGGCATGTTGCTGCATCAGGCTGTGCCGGGATTTGAACGCTGGTTCGGGAAACGACCCGAAGTAACCGCGGAACTGCGAAACATTGTTCTGGCGGATATGGCCGCGATGGGGAAAGAGAAATGATCGTGCTGGGACTGACCGGGTCAATCGGTATGGGTAAATCGACTGCCGCCCAGATGTTCATTGATGCCGGCGTTCCGGTGTATTCAGCTGATGAAACGGTACATCGGCTTTATTCCGGGGTAGCTGCACCTTTGATTGAAGCAGCATTTCCGGGAACCTCCGAGAATGGTGCCGTTGATCGCACCAGGCTATCGAAGGCAGTCATCGGCAATCCCAAGGCGCTGAAAAAACTGGAATCCATCGTTCATCCGCTGGTCCGATCGGAAGAGAACGCGTTTCGCGACAAGGCCAGATCGGCGGGTGCAAAGCTTGTTGTGATTGATATTCCGCTCCTGTTTGAAACAGGCGGCGATAGCAGGGTGGATAAGATCCTCGTTGTCAGCGCGCCAGCAGACGTGCAGAAAAAGCGTGTATTGGCGCGACTGGATATGACCCCAGAAAAGCTTGAAGCGATTCTCATGCGCCAAACTCCCGACACTGAGAAACGCAGCCGTGCGGATTTTATCGTCAACACCGATCAGACATTCGATGCGACGAGAGCCGATATCAACGATATAATCCGCATTCTCACGAAGTCATGATCGGGAGAAGGCGGGGAAACTGCTGTCCTGATCTTGCGTTGGCTGGTCAATTCGTGAAATTTGAGCCAAAGGGATGAATCCATGCGCGAGATCATATTCGATACGGAAACAACAGGGCTGGACCGGCTGGACGATCGCGTGATCGAAATTGGCGGTGTGGAGATGGTCAATCGTTTTCCGACCGGCAATACATTTCACGTGTTCATCAATCCGGAGGGTAAACAGGTCCACCCGGATGCTCTTGCTGTTCATGGTATCAGCAATGACCGTCTGAAAGATGAACCGGTCTTTGCCGGGATTATCGACCGGTTTCTCGAATTCATCGACGGGGCAAAGCTGATCGCCCACAATGCCACGTTCGATATGGGCTTTATCAATGCCGAGCTGAATCGGCTTGGGCATCCTCCCATTAGCAATGACCGGGTTATCGATACGCTGGCACTTGCCCGCCGCAAACATCCGATGGGGCCAAACTCGCTGGATGCATTGTGCCGCCGTTATGGAATCGACAACAGCCACCGCACAATGCACGGAGCGTTGCTCGATTCGCAGCTGCTTGCGGAAGTTTATATCGAGCTGATTGGTGGAAAGCAGGCTGCTCTGGGGCTGACCGTTGCCGAACAATCTGACAGTAAGCAATCCACCAATACAGACACGGTTGTTGTGATCGCCCGTCGTGCCGTGCCGCTCGCACCCCGCTTGACTGATGCAGAAAAACAGGCCCACGAAATACTGGTTGAGAAGATTGGCGAGAAAGCCATCTGGAACGAGCGGATAGCGGCTCTCTGAAAATCAAGGCAACAAAAAACCCGGGTCAAGCCCGGGTTTTTGCTGTCCTGTAAGACAATTGGTTAGCTGACCATAGACTTGGCCTGTTCTTCAGCCATACGCTGCTGGAACATCTGCGCGAAATCAATCGGGTCAATCATCAGCGGCGGGAAGCCGCCATTACGGGTCGCCTCGGCAATGATCTGACGAGCGAACGGGAAGAGCAGGCGCGGGCATTCAATGAAAAGCAGCGGCAGAAGATGTTCCTGCGGGAAACCTTCCAGACGGAAAACACCGCCATACACGAGTTCTGCGTTGAACAGGACTTCCTTGCCTTCGCCAGCACGTGCTGTGAGGGTCAGAACAACATCGAAGTCGTTCTCGGCAATCGGATTGGCGTTGACATTCACGTTGATGCTGATGCCGGGAGCTTTATCGCGCGGGCGCAGCGACAATGGTGCACCAGGACTTTCGAAGGAAAGATCCTTCACATACTGAGCGAGGATGTTCAGTGTCTGCTGCTGGACGCTCCCATTGCCATTGGTCGCTTCATTGCCGTTTTCGGCCTTTTCATCAGGCTTTTGAGCCATTGTCTGGAAACCTTCTCTCGTTGCGTCCGCTTTGGCGGTTATCGAATGAATGATGGCTGGCTAGCATGAGAGCCACAGCGAGGCAAGCCGCGAGCGTTCATCCTATCGTCCTAGTGCTATTCTTTCGGTTTCCACGGAGTATTGGGATCAGATTTTCTGGAGTAGTCTTCCGGGTCAAGCTCTATGACACGGTCCGCAGGGCTGGAAGAACCGGAACGCGAATAACCAGGAGTACCAGAATTGACTACGACCACCCGGCTTTGGACAAAACGCCAGCCGATGTCACGCACGGCCGGGATGAACAGCAGCAGACCGATGATATCCGTGATGAAACCGGGGATGATCAGCAGGAATGCCGCAAAGAACAGCATGACACCATGCACCAATTCCCGGCTCGGTGTACGCCCCGCCGCTGTTTCGGATCGGATTTTCTGCACAATACCAAAACCCTGCAGGCGCAGTAGGAAAACGCCGAGGAACATCGATAGGATGATCAGACCGAGAGTCGCCAGGACGCCGATCTTGCTGCCGACCACAATGAAACCGGCAATTTCCAGAAACGGAAGCGCAAGCAGCAGCAGGGGTATAAAAGAGGATCGCAACTAATTTACCTTTCAAATGACATATCCGGTTATAATCCATACCCGGCGTCGATTTCATGCCTATATATAGGGAGTGAACATGAGCATTTGTATGATTGCCTTCCGCAATCTATATGTTTTTGGTAATTCGACAAAACCGTGATGGCCGCAAAATCAATGGCCGACTGAATTTAGGGATGAATGGCAGGCGACATGGAATATCTGGACTTCGGAACGATTTTCTTCTTCGTGGCAGCGGTGGTAATCTTTTTACAGCTGCGCAAGGTCCTTGGTCGTCGCACTGGCAGCGAGCGTCCACCGTTCAACCCTTACACGTCGTCGCGTACGACAGAGGTCGACGACAAGGCCAAACCCGGCGACAATGTCGTGTCATTGCCACGTCGTGGCGAACCAAAAGAAAACCAGTTCGAGAAGGTGGATACGCTGGCCAAGCCGGGTACGCCGCTCAACGATGGTTTGAGAGCTATCCAGAATGCCGATCCGGCATTCGATCCGGTCAAGTTCCTTGAAGGCTCGAAAATGGCCTACGAGATGATTGTGATGTCTTTTGCTGACGGAGATCGAAAGACATTGAAGTCGCTTCTGTCCCGGGAAGTGTTCGATGGGTTTGTCTCAGCCATTTCCGATCGCGAATCACGTGGTGAAAAAGTGCAGTCCTCGTTTGTCGGTATCAACAAGGCCGAAATAACAGGTGCAGAGATGAAAGGCAGCGAAGCCCATATCACTGTCCGCATCGTCAGCGAGCTGATTTCCGCAACGCTCGATAAGGACGACAATGTTATCGACGGCGACAAGGAAGCAGTTGCGGAAGTCAAGGATGTCTGGACCTATTCGCGCGATACGCGCTCGAAGGATCCAAACTGGAAGCTTGTTGCGACCGAAGCCGAAGATTGATTCTCCTGTCGCGAGCGCACCACGATGCTTTCCCCTCTCTTCAAACCGGTGGCATTCACCGAGTGCCCCGGCTGGGGAAAAGACCACCAGCTCGAAGCCTTTCATGCCTTTCGGCGTTCCGCATCAAGGGTTTCCGAGAAGCCCTATAAAAGCGGCTCCCTTGGCATAACATTTGCCGCCCTGGCACCCATTTTCACTGATTCACGTGAAACATTGGTCGAAAATGACGAGCAGGCACGACAGTTTTTCGAGAAGTGGTTCCATCCGGCACGCATCGAAAGCACGGAAACCGGACATGGTTTTGTCACGGGCTTTTACGAGCCGGAGGTTGTTGCTTCGCCTGTTCGAACGGGGCGTTATACGGTTCCGTTCCTCAGCCGCCCGGGTGATCTGGTAGATGTGGATGATGGCAACAGACCCGACGGTTTTGATCCCTACTTCGCTTTTGCCAGGCAAACCGGGACAGGACTGGTCGAATATTTTGACCGGGCTGCCATTGAGAGCGGAGCACTCAACGGACAAAATCTGGAAATTGCCTTCGTTGAAAGTCCGGTAGATGCGTTTTTCATCCACGTTCAGGGAGCCGCCAGATTGAAGATGACTGACGGCCGCCTGCGTCGTATCACCTATGCCGCAAAGACAGGTCACCGTTTTACCGGTGTTGGAAAAATCCTTTTGGACCGTGGTGAAATACCGCTGGATGAGATGTCCATGCAGGCTATCCGGGCATGGCTTGCCAACCATCCCGAACAGATTCAAAACCTGCTGTGGAACAACCGATCCTATATTTTCTTTCGCGAGGCTGCTGTTGACGATGCATCACTCGGGCCAATTGCCGCCGCCAAGGTCCCGCTGACGGGAGGGCGTTCCCTTGCCGTTGACCATCTGCTGCATACATTCGGCACACCTTTTTATATCGCAGCCCCATCCTTGAAGGCTTTCGGCGGAGAGAGCTTTGCCCGGTTGATGATTGCCCAGGATACCGGATCGGCCATTGTCGGGCCTGCGCGCGGCGATCTTTTTGCCGGGTCCGGAGATGCAGCAGGTGAAATCGCCGGACACATTCGTCATGATGCTGACTTTTTTGCGCTTGTACCTCGGTCCTTGTTCACGAGCCCGGCATGAAGCGGCCCAAAGATGAATTTTCTAACATTGAAGACCGTATTCTTTGGGAGAAAGTTGCGAAATCCACCCGGCCCCTGAAGGGTAAGGACAAGATGGAATTCCTGCTTGATGAGTTGCAAGATCAAGCGGCAGTCAATCCATCTGCGCCAGAGAAAATCAAGTCAAAGGCAATGCCGGTACCGTCTCCAGCAAAACCATCCGTACCCGTTCATCGCCTCCATCCGATTGACCGTCCGACCCACAAGAAAATTTCCCGAGGGCGAGTGGTCATAGAAGGTCGGATCGATCTGCATGGCCTGACGCAGAGCGAAGCCTATGGGCTGCTGCTCGGTTTTCTTCGCCGTGCGCATCAGCGTGAATTGCGGCATGTGCTTGTCATCACCGGGAAGGGGTCATCCCTGGGAAGCGATGGAGTTTTGCGTCAGGCTGTACCCCTGTGGTTCACGACGCCACCGTTCCGCACCCTTGTGAACGGCTACGAAGACGCTGCTCGCAATCACGGCGGAACCGGTGCCATCTATGTGCGTATGCGCAGGATACCGGAGGTATCATGACGCCGTTCGGTGAGAGATTGCGTCAGCTGAGGGACCAGCGCGGCGTTTCGCAGAAGGACATGGCGAAGGCCATCGGTGTTTCAGCCGCTTATCTTTCGGCACTTGAGCATGGAAGGCGTGGACAGCCAACCTGGGATAAGCTCCAGCGGATTATTCAGTATTTTAACATCATCTGGGACGAGGCTGAGGAGCTGCAACGCCTCGCGATGATATCCCACCCGCGTATCACGATTGACACAGGTGGCCTTTCACCTGCAGCAACTGAACTAACCAATTTGATCTCGGCCCATATTCGCGAGCTAGACGCCGAGGCGGTTCAGTCGTTGATCGACCAGCTCAAACGAGCAGCCGGCAAACGCCGACGTTAGAACAAAGCCTTCAATTGATCGAGCTTGTTGTTGACCAGCCAGCCATAGTAGTTTTCTTCCGGCAATTGCGGCTGCTGTCCCGCAGCCGTCCGGGTTGCATTCGCATTGGCAAGCGCGCGAGCCCGTGCATCAGCTCCACCGGTGTTATAAAGTGTTGCCGTAATGCCGGGGTTTTTCGAAATGTCGAAATCCGCCACACGCCGGTAGACATCAATGGATTCCTTGATGGTTGCTGCCATATAAGGGAGGGTGAAATCCGGATCCATGATGGTCTTGTAGACATCCGCCGCATGATCGGCATCAAGTTTTGGCAAACCTGAATAGCGATTGACCATGTCGGTCATCTGCAGGGCTGTCAAAGGGCTGAGCTGGCCAAGGCCAAAGGTCTGCCCAGCATAGAAGGGCTGGAAGAATACAGCCGCAAACCGGTTCTCAGGGAAACGCTTGCCACCGACCGTTTTGCCGCGGAAATCCGTTTCCCAGACACCTTCCCGGCACGTCCAAAGGCGAAGACTGTCTTTGTACTGTGCGCATTCGGAAAACTGCGGGCGTTTGATGAAATCACTGATATTTTCTCCCTGATAATCAAAACTAATCCCTTGTTTTACATAGGAAATGGCCTTCACATAGTAGGTCTGAAGCCGGTCATAGGCATCAACGTTATACGTATGCTCACCCACAAGGGCGCCTACGATATGAACCGGATCAATGCCGTAAGTTCTGGCAACGCTCGAAATTTTAGAACGTAGCTTCGAATCGGATTTCAAGAGATTGTAGATCTTCTGATATTTCGCTTCATGCGTTGTATTCAGATCACCTGTTCGTTTAATCGAGGCAAGGGGAATACTGGGTTGAGTCGCATTGCGATTGCCTTCCGGCACGACAGTGACTGCAGCTGCGGGCTGAAGGGCTGCGGACAGTGAAAGAAGGCAGGTGGTCGCGATAATGATCAGATGTCGTTTCATTGTCAGTCCAGAATTTCGATCAAGTCATACGAACGGACGCATGTTCCGGGAGATGGTTAAACACAACTTCCCTTAACAGGTTCCGGCCAGAGCTGCGCGAAAATAAAAAATGCCCCCTCATAAGTCGAGGGGGCATCGGTAATAAGCTCGAAACGGTGCTTATCTGTCACACGACTAGAGAATGAACCGCGACAGATCGGTGTTTTTCGCGAGATCTCCGACCGTTTCGCGCACATACTTGGCGTCGATTGTGTATTCCGCGCCGGCCTTATCAGGCGCATTGAACGAAATATCGTCGAGCACACGTTCCATCACCGTCTGCAGGCGACGCGCACCGATATTCTCGACCGTTGAATTGAGGTCAACGGCGATATCGGCCAGCGCATCAATTGCGTCGTCCGTGATCTCCAGCTTCACCTCTTCCGTCGCCAGCAGGGCGATGTACTGCTTGAGCAAGCTGGCTTCTGGTTCGGTCAGAATCCGGCGCATGTCATCGCGCGTCAGGGCACTCAGCTCTACGCGGATCGGCAAGCGGCCCTGCAGCTCCGGCAGAAGGTCAGATGGCTTGGAGACGTGGAAAGCACCTGACGCGATGAACAGGATATGGTCCGTTTTGATTGGGCCGTATTTTGTTGCAACGGTGGTGCCTTCGACGAGTGGCAACAGATCGCGTTGCACGCCCTCGCGCGAAACACCGGCACCCATACCGCCATCACGGGCGGCAATCTTATCAATCTCGTCGAGGAAGACGATGCCGTCATTTTCTGCCGAGCGCAGTGCTTCCTGGGTGATCTGATCCTGATCAAGCAGTTTGTCGGACTCGTCATTGATCAGAACGCCATAGGATTCCTTGACCGTCGTCTTGACGGTCTTGGTACGGCTGCCCATGGCTTTGCCGAGCATATCGCTGAGATTGAGGACGCCGATATTGGCACCCGGCATGCCTGGCAGCTCGAAATTGGGCATGCCTGATCCGGAATCGGCAATTTCGACTTCAATTTCCTTGTCGTCGATCAAGCCGTCGCGCAGTTTCTTGCGGAACGAGTCCCGCGTTGCCGGGCTGGCAGTCTTGCCGACCAGCGCATCGAGCACCCGTTCCTCTGCATTGAGATGGGCTTTGGCCTTCACGTCTTCGCGTTTCTTTTCGCGAACGAGACCGATCGCGACCTCGACGAGATCGCGGATGATCTGTTCGACATCACGGCCGACATAGCCGACTTCCGTGAATTTGGTGGCTTCAACCTTGATGAACGGTGCGCCTGCCAAACGGGCGAGGCGGCGGGAGATTTCCGTCTTGCCAACGCCGGTGGGCCCGATCATGAGGATGTTCTTGGGCATGACTTCTTCACGCATCTGCCCTTCGAGCTGCTGGCGGCGCCAGCGGTTGCGCAGGGCAATAGCAACAGCACGTTTCGCGTCTTTCTGACCGATAATGAACCGGTCGAGTTCAGAGACGATTTCGCGGGGAGAAAATGTTGTCATTATGGTCTCATTTCATCTGGATTGTCCCGTGCCATCATCAGGGCAGGGCCGTAAATGGAGGTGCGGGTACCGAAAGGGATAAAACCCGCATTCGTGTAAGCTTTGATTGCGCGCGCATTGGCCGGATCGGGGTCAAGGATCACGCGTGGCACGCCTTCGTCGAAGAGTGCGGAAACAAACTCATCGATCAGGCGTGACCCGTGCCCTGCATTGACCAGCCCCGGTACTCCGATGAACTGATCAAGGCCAAGTGTGCCGGTCGGCTGATCCTGATAGGGGTGATCGTCCTCAAGATGCGGATCATAGGTCTGCATATAGCCGATTGGTCTTTCATCCAGCGTGATGATGAAGGGCTCGACGGATATGCTGTCCATATGCGCCGCAATGGCGTTGAACTCTTCCTTGGGATCGTCGCCCCACCATTCGGCCACATGCGGCTCAGCCAGCCAGTCTGAAATCAGATCCAGATCGTCCGGCTCCAGCGGCCTGAAGCGGTAGGATGGTTCACTCGGCATCGATCGTCTCGAGCGTCACACTCGTATTGGTGAAAATGCAGATATCAGCGGCGATTTCCATGGCTTTGCGGGCGATCTCCTCCGCATTCTTGTCCGTATCGACGAGCGCACGTGCCGCAGCCAGCGCAAAATTGCCGCCGGATCCAATGGCCATGACACCGTGTTCTGGTTCCAGAACGTCGCCATTACCGGTAAGCGCGAGTGTAACCGACTTGTCGGCGACCAGCATCATGGCTTCAAGGCGGCGCAGATAACGGTCCGTGCGCCAGTCCTTGGCAAGCTCGACACAGGCACGCATCAACTGGTCGGGATATTGCTCCAGCTTGCTTTCAAGCCGTTCTAAGAGGGTAAAGGCGTCGGCAGTTGCACCGGCAAATCCCGCAATAACATTGCCTTTGCCGATACGGCGCACCTTGCGCGCGTTGCCTTTCATGACGGTATTGCCGAGGCTCACCTGGCCGTCGCCGGCAATGACGACTTTTCCACCCTTGCGGACAGTAACAATCGTGGTCCCGTACATTGTGGAGGGATTGTGTTCTTGCATTCGAATCTCCTTCAAGCAGGTCCGACTATGCCCCAAATGGCGGCAGATCGAACCCCTTCTATGCAACTTATGTATGATGCCGCTTCGGAATTGCAAATCTGTCGTTTAACCCGCGCCATCAAAGCATTTGGAGATTCGGCATTCCTGATCTAGAAGGCCAGCACCAGTGGAACGGATTTGACATTCGCATCCCATTTGACGTCGCGCAGGGTAAGCGAATGTCAAATTCAAAGTTCCACTGGAATCATGCACTTGCTAGTGGTCCTTTGATTCTGACATTTGCCTGAATGGCTTGTATCAAAGGGGTGCAAATGCCAGAATCGGACCACTAGTGCCGTTTTTGAGAAACCCAGACGACGGGAAACAGGGATGACCAGTGCCAGCACACGGACTGCGAAAGTAGAACGGACCACCAAGGAAACCAGCATTGCCGTTTCGGTCGATCTGGATGGAACGGGTGCGTTTGACATTTCCACCGGAGTGGGTTTTTTCGATCATATGCTGGAACAGCTTTCCCGCCATTCCCTGATCGACATGGATATCAAGGCTGAGGGTGATCTGCATATTGATGACCACCACACGGTTGAAGATACGGGCATTGCCATTGGCCAGGCGATTGCCAGGGCACTCGGTGATCGGCGCGGCATCAACCGCTACGCTTCGCTTGATCTAGCCATGGATGAAACTTTGACGCGGGCTGCGCTGGATGTCTCCGGACGCCCTTTCCTGATCTGGCAGGTGGAGTTTTCCGCCCCGAAGATCGGCACGTTTGATACGGAGCTGGTGCGGGAGTTCTTTCAGGCCCTTGCACAGAATGCAGGGGTCACGCTGCACGTGTCGAATATCTACGGTGCAAACAACCACCATATCGCCGAAACGTGTTTCAAGGCGGTCGCGCGCACCTTGCGAACTGCCATCGAGGCAGACCCGCGTCAGAAGGGTGTTATACCTTCGACCAAAGGTTCGCTGAACGGCTGAGAAGAAGGACTGGGATATGGCCAGTTACATTGTTTTGGTACCGCCATCGCAAGACAACCAGGTTCAAGGTGACAGGACCGTCTTCATCCGCGATGGTTTTGCGATCATCGCTTTCGTCCTGCCCGTTCCCTGGCTGTTGTTCAATCGATTGTGGTTTGAAGCGGCGCTGGTTTTTGCGGCTGTTACAGCCATCTCTATTGTTGGTTCCTATACGGGCCACGGCAATCTGGCGGAAATTGTTGCTGCACTGCTTGCGCTTCTGGTGGCGTTTGAAGCCAGCAATTGGCGCATCAAGGCATTTGAACGGCGCGGCTTTTATCCCGCTGCGATCATAGATGCTCGCTCTGCCGCCGATGCGGAGACTGCCTATTTCCATGGCGATCAATTTGCTGTGGCTCCGGCGCCTGCTCTGCCTGACATTCCGCGCGTGGCTCCAGCGGTGATGACAACGGAGGGTAAACCCGTTGCAGGGGGCATGCTCGGTCTCGTCGGCTATCGGGGAGAACGTTGAGTATGCGGGTGGCCATTATTGACTACGGGTCGGGCAATCTTCGTTCTGCCACAAAAGCTTTTGAACGGGCAGCACAGGAAAGCGGCATCAATGCCACCATCGATCTGACCAACGATGCCGAACGGGTACGTACGGCCGATCGCATCGTGTTGCCCGGGGTCGGTGCCTATGCGGATTGCCGCCGGGGGCTACACGCAGTGCCGGGTATGCCTGAAGCGATCCATGAGGTCGCGGTGGAAAAAGCACGCCCGTTTCTTGGGATCTGCGTCGGCATGCAGCTCATGTCGTCACGTGGGTTGGAAAAGACCATTTCGACTGGCTTTGACTGGATAAAGGGCGACGTTCGCGAAATGGTACCGTCTGATCCCACCCTGAAAATTCCCCAGATCGGCTGGAACACGATTCGCCTCAACCGGCCGCATCCGCTGTTCGATGGCATCAAGACCGGCCCTGATGGGTTGCATGCTTATTTCGTTCATTCTTATTTCCTCGATGCCGAAATTGAGAATGATGTTCTGGCTGTTACCGATTACGGCGGGCCAGTAACGGCAGCCGTTGCCAATGACAATATGGTGGGCACGCAGTTTCACCCGGAAAAGAGCCAGGCTCTGGGTCTTGCTCTCATCGCCAATTTCCTGAGGTGGCAACCATGATTTTATTCCCCGCAATTGATTTGAAAGACGGTCAATGCGTACGATTGAAGCTTGGTGATATGGATCAGGCAACAGTCTATAACGAAGATCCGGCGGCACAGGCGAAATCCTTTGAAGATCAAGGATTTGAATGGCTTCATGTGGTCGATCTGAATGGCGCTTTCGTTGGGCAGTCCGTCAACGGCGCGGCCGTTGAATCGATCCTGAAGGCAACGAAAAATCCCGTTCAATTAGGCGGCGGTATCAGAACCCTGGGCCATATTGAAAGCTGGTTGGCCAAAGGCCTTTCCCGCGTCATCCTCGGGACAATTGCCGTGCGTAACCCGCCGCTTGTTATAGAAGCATGCAAAAAGTTTCCGGGCAAAGTGGCCGTCGGTATTGATGCCAAGGGAGGCAAGGTGGCCGTTGAAGGGTGGGCCGAAGCTTCAACTCTAGGTGTTGTCGAGCTGGCGAAGAAATTCGAAGGGGCTGGTGTTGCAGCGATCATATACACGGATATTGATCGGGACGGTGTTCTGGCCGGAATCAATTGGGAGTCGACTTTGCAATTGGCTGAAGCAGTATCGATACCGGTGGTTGCGTCAGGTGGTCTTGCTTCCATAGCTGATATTGTCCGCATGACCATGCCGGATGCACGCAAACTTGAAGGCGCTATCTCAGGCCGGGCACTTTATGACGGCCGTATCGATCCGCATGAGGCGTTGCAGGTATTGCGTGAAGCCAGGGAGCGTGCCGCATGACTCTCAAAGCCCGCGTTATTCCCTGTCTCGACGTAAAAGATGGACGTGTTGTCAAAGGCGTCAACTTTGTCGATCTCATCGATGCCGGCGATCCCGTGGAAGCAGCCAAGGCTTATGACGCAGCAGGTGCTGACGAACTTTGCTTCCTCGATATCACCGCCTCATCCGACGACCGCGAAACCATCTTTGACATAGTCGCGCGCACGGCTGAGCAATGTTTCATGCCGCTGACCGTCGGCGGTGGTGTTCGTACGGTTGCCGATATCCGCAAGCTGCTGCTCGCGGGGGCTGACAAGGTTTCAATCAACACGGCAGCGGTGAAAAATCCTGAGTTCATCGCCGAAGCGGCTGACAAGTTCGGCAACCAGTGCATCGTTGTGGCAATTGATGCCAAAAAGGTATCAAAAGTGGGTGAGGTCGATCGCTGGGAGATTTTCACCCATGGTGGCCGTCAGGCAACTGGCATTGATGCGCTTGAATTTGCCCGCAAGGTCGTTGATCTTGGTGCTGGCGAAATCCTTCTGACGTCGATGGACCGCGATGGTTCCAAGATCGGTTACGACATTCCGGTAACTCGCGCCATCGCCGACGCAGTGCGCGCCCCTGTTATTGCTTCCGGCGGCGTTGGTAACCTCGATCACATGGTTGAAGGCATTCTCGAAGGCCATGCCACGGCGGTATTGGCCGCATCCATCTTCCATTTTGGCACCTATACGATTGGCGAGGCCAAAGCCCATATGGCCGCAGCGGGTATTCCGATGCGACTTGACCCCATTCGCCCATCCAGCGGAGTTGCGCGATGACAGCATTTACCCTTACCGATCTCGAAAAGATCGTGGCCGAACGCGCCGCCTCTTCCGACACCAAATCCTATACGGCCAGCCTCTACGCGAAGGGTATCGGCAAGGCGAGCCAGAAGCTTGGTGAAGAGGCCGTTGAAACCGTCATCGCTGCCGTATCCGGTGACACACAGGGTGTTGTTTCCGAAACTGCCGATTTGCTCTATCATCTTCTTGTTGTTCTTGGACTTTCCGGCGTCAGTCTTGATGACGTTCTGACGGAACTCGAACGGCGCACGGTACAGACCGGGCTTGAAGAAAAAGCCGCCCGTGGACATGGTTGAACATAGTCATGTTTAAAGCACAGGCGTTGGAACGGCAAAGGGACGGGGACGTCATGGATCAGCTGGCACCCAGCGAATTTTCGCCCTACCGGTTTTACAGTGCCGAGCGCTGGGCGGAGTTTCGTGCCGACACGCCCATGACGTTGACCTATGACGAGGTCAAACGTTTGCGTTCGCTTGGCGACCCCATCGATCTTGATGAGGTGAACCGGATTTACCTTTCGCTGTCGCGCCTTCTGTCTGCTCATGTCGAGGCCAGTCAGCTTCTGTTCTATCAGCGGCGCCAGTTCCTCAATACGGGTGACGCCTTCAAGACGCCCTTCATCATCGGGATTGCCGGTTCTGTTGCCGTTGGGAAATCGACGACAGCGCGTATCCTCAAGGAACTCCTTGCCCGCTGGCCTTCGAGCCCGAAGGTTGATCTGGTGACCACAGACGGTTTCCTTTATCCGAATGAGGTTCTGCGCTCCAAAGGCCTGATGGAGCGTAAAGGTTTCCCGGAGAGCTATGATGTCGGTATGCTTTTGCGCTTCCTGTCGCAGATCAAGGCCGGGCAGCGCAATGTCAATGCGCCGCTATACTCACATTTGACCTATGATGTGCTGCAGGGCAAATACCAGACCGTCGACGCACCGGATATCCTGATCTTCGAAGGCATCAACGTTCTGCAGGTTCGCGACCTGCCGGAAGACGGCAAAATGGTGCCGTTCGTATCTGACTTTTTTGATTTCTCGATCTATATCGATGCAGACGAAGGACAGATCCACACATGGTACATCAACCGTTTCATGCGTCTGCGGGAAACGGCGTTTAAAGATCCCAGCTCTTTCTTCCATCGCTATTCCACGATTTCAGATGATTCGGCACTCGCAATCGCCGAAAATCTCTGGACCAACATCAATTTGAAGAATTTGAAGGAAAACATCCTGCCGACACGGCCGCGCGCTGATCTGATCTTGCGCAAGGGCGGCAATCACCTCATCGAGGAAGTGGCGCTCAGGAAGCTGTGACGCGCCTGAGTGTCAGATTGATACGGCCGGTGTTTTTCAGAAGCGTTGACGTGCCGGGATAAATCCTGTCCACCCCATGGAAAGCCAATCGTCCTGCATCGCCCAGCACAATCACATCGCCGCTTTTCAGCTTGATGGATTGGGTTTTGTCATTGCGTTCCGTTCCACCAAAACGGAAAAGGCAGGTATCACCCAAGGATATGGACACGACCGGAGCAGCGAGATTCTGTTCGTCCCGATCTTGATGCAAACCCATTTTTGCCGTTTCCGCATAAAAGTTGACCAAGCAGGCTTCAGGAGGAAGCGTGAAATCACTAACTTTCTCCCACAAGGCGAGCAAGCGTTGCGGTATGTCAGGCCAAGGCTTTTGCGTAGCGGGGTGCATAGGCTGATAGCGGTAGCCACGCTCCTTGTCAGTCACCCAGCCGAGCGAGCCGCAATTGGTCATCCGTACGCTCATTTCTTTCCCGGTTTTCGGCATTGCGGGAATATAGAGCGGAGCGTCAGCAACGATGGCTCTGATTTCTTCTATCAGCGCAGACTGCTCGGTCAGATCGAGATAATCGGGGAAATAGCGAATGCCGGGCGCAAGCAGAAGCATGACATGACCTGATTGTTGAAAAACAAAGACCCGGACATCAAGAGAAGGCCGGGTCTCTGTATGAAATGGCGCTATCAGTCGATGGACGGAATGCGCAGAACCTGACCGGGATAAATCTTGTCAGGGCTCGTCAGCATCGGTTTATTGGCTTCAAAGATAGCTGTGTTCTTCACACCCTTGCCTTTGCCATAGACTGCTTCTGCGATCTTCCACAGATTATCGCCTTTTTTGACGGTGTAGAAGACAGGATCCTTGGCTACAGAACCAGTGGTTGTGTTGTCGACAGTCAGGCCGCCAGTGTCGACTTTCGACACGCCGAGTGAATTACCCACGGCAATGATGGCTTTCTCCAGGATTTCCTGGTCGGTGACGCTTCCCTTGAGGATAGCTTTGTCACCTTCAACGACGACATCGACTTTGCCCGTGCCGAGGTTGTGTGAATCGAGCTCTTTCTTCAGATCGCCCGCCTGAGGCTCGTCATCGCCGATACCGACTTTCTTGCCGACTGATTTAACAAAATCAAATAGTCCCATGTCTGGCTCTCCTTGTTGATTGTTCAAACCGACAATCTAGGTTGTTACATTCCCTATCGAGCTTGAAAAGCAAAGATTAACGACCTTCAGTCACGTTCTGTTCCCAACACTAATCTCCTTTGACCCGCCCGCGCATCTTCTTCACATCGGATCGACCCGCTTTTACTTTGAGACGGCGCTCGATAGACCCTTTTGTCGGTCTGGTTTTCTTGCGGGGCGGCGGCGGCGGTTCGGCGGCCTTGGCAATCAAGGTGATCATGCGTTCGCGGGCGTCTTCGCGGTTGCGTTCCTGCGTGCGAAAGCGACTGGCCTCGATCAACACGTCACCGTCCTTGGTGCCCCTTTGTCCTGCCAGTTTCAAGAGGCGTCCCAACACCTCTTCTGGCAACCCTGCCCGCGCTGCAAAAAACCGCAGCTGCACGGCCGTGGATACTTTGTTGACATTCTGTCCGCCTGGACCGGCCGAGCGAATAAAGCTCTCTTCCAGATCATCCTCATGGATGTAGATCCGGTTGGTGATTTTGATCTGGTTGCGGTTTTCTTCCATGGTGGGATTGGTAACCTAATCTTTTCCGGCCGGAAAGCATCTTCGAGCAAATGGAAAAGCAAAAAGCCCCGCTTTTTCAAGCGGGGTTTCAATGTGAGACGCAGTTCGATTATTCGGCAGCGACCGGTGTCTGTGGCGCAGCCGCGCGAATATCGCTATCCACATGGCTTTCAAACTTGCCGAAATTGGTGACAAACATATCCACCAGCTTCTTGGCTTGGGTGTCGTACGCCTGCTTGTCGGCCCATGTCGAGCGTGGATCCAGGATGGATTCATCGACGCCGGGCACGGCAACCGGAACGGCAAAACCGAAGTTTGGATCCGTGCGGAACTGTGCGTTCTTGAGCGAGCCATCTAGCGCAGCAGTCAGAAGCGCGCGGGTTGCCTTGATAGGCATGCGTTTGCCGGTACCATAGGCGCCGCCGGTCCATCCGGTGTTCACCAGCCAGCAATCCACGCCATGCTCAGCAATCAGCTGACGCAGGAGATTGCCATATTCGGAGGGGTGGCGCGGCATGAATGGTGCGCCGAAGCACGTTGAGAACGTGGCTTCCGGCTCCGTGACGCCACGTTCTGTCCCGGCGACCTTAGCAGTGTAGCCGGAAAGGAAGTGGTACATGGCCTGTGCCGGTGTGAGCTTGGCAATGGGAGGCATCACGCCGAAGGCATCCGCTGTCAGCATGATGATGTTCTTTGGATGGCTCGCCTTGCCGGTCTTGGACGCATTCGGAATGAAATCCAGGGGATAGGCGCAACGGGTATTTTCGGTCAGGGAACCATCGTTGAAATCGGGTTCCCGATTTTTATCAAGCACAACGTTCTCAAGCACGGTGCCGAAGCGCTGGGTCGTTGCGTAGATTTCCGGTTCTGCTTCGGCCGAAAGCCGGATCGTTTTGGCATAGCAGCCGCCTTCGAAGTTGAAGACGCCATGCTCGCCCCAGCCATGTTCATCATCGCCGATCAGCGTGCGCGCAGGGTCCGCCGAAAGTGTTGTCTTTCCGGTACCCGAAAGACCGAAGAAAACAGCTGCATCGCCCTCCGGGCCTTCGTTGGCCGAGCAATGCATGGGCATGACGCCCTTTGCCGGCAGAAGGTAGTTCAGGGCGGTGAAAACCGATTTTTTCATTTCGCCGGCATAGGCGGAGCCGCCAATAAGCACGATCATGCGCGTGAGGTCTACGGCAATCACGGTCTCAGTGCGGGTTCCGTGCCGTTTGGGATCAGCGCGGAAGGATGGCAGATCGATAATCGTCATCTTGGGGACAAAGCTTGTCAGCGCATCCCGATCCGGACGGATGAGAAGATTGCGGATGAACAGCGAATGCCATGCGAATTCTGTAATCACGCGGGTATTCAAGCTGTAATCGGTGTCCGCGCCGCCGATAAGGTCCTGCACGAACACTTCCTTGCCCTTGGCGTGTTCGGCAAAGTCCGCATAAAGCAGCTCGAATGCCTCAGGTGTCATCGCGGCGTTGTTGTCCCACCAGACATGAGCTTCCGTCGATGCATCACGTACGACAAACTTGTCCTTGGGCGAACGTCCCGTGTGCTGACCAGTCCGGGCGACTAGCGCACCCTGCGCCGTCAGCTGTGCTTCACCGCGCCGCAACGTCTCTTCATAGAGCTCAGCGGCCCCGAAATTATAGTAGACCGCCGAAAGCTCCTTCAAGCCTGAGGTGCCGAGCGCGATCGACGCGTTATGGATACCGGTCTCTCTAGTCATGTGTCCGCCGTTGTTTAAGAAGGTTCAGGGTCAATATTGGTATGCGCCGCCTCATACATCTTCCAGCATGAATGCGGCTACATCTGATCAAAAGCAGAAAAAATGAATAGTATCAAATGTTTAATCGATTTAAAGAATTTAAAAAATATCTAAATCGTTTTAAATGAACAAAATCCACAGGGCGGCGTTTGCCTCCGGAATTAGGGCAAAACCATCAAGGATGACATGACTTGTGATCTGTGCCACATTTTGTACCTAATTTGTCCGGCACAAGCACGATCGGATTTAACCTTTGAAACAAGGAAAAGCAGGGCATGAGGGAAGTACCCGCAATGCAGACCATCGCGCTCGTTGATGACGATCGCAATATTCTGACATCCGTATCGATTGCGCTTGAATCGGAAGGTTATCGTGTCGAGACCTATACGGATGGCGCTTCTGCGCTCGACGGTTTGATGGCCCGTCCGCCAAATCTGGCAATTTTCGATATCAAGATGCCGCGCATGGATGGTATGGAACTTCTCCGCCGTCTGCGTCAAAAATCCGATCTGCCCGTTATCTTCCTGACATCCAAGGATGACGAGATTGATGAGCTTTTTGGCCTGAAGATGGGCGCCGATGACTTCATAACGAAGCCGTTCTCACAGCGACTTCTGGTTGAGCGTGTCAAAGCAGTATTGCGCCGGGTTGCAGCACGCGAAGGCGCTGCCAAACCGGGCAGTCCTCAGGCCAAATCACTGGAACGTGGTCAGCTTGTTATGGATCAGGAGCGGCATACCTGCACCTGGATGGGCGAGCCTGTGACGTTGACCGTGACGGAGTTCCTTATTCTCCATTCCTTGGCGCAGCGTCCGGGGGTTGTCAAAAGCCGCGATGCGTTGATGGATGCCGCATATGACGAACAGGTCTACGTGGATGATCGGACGATCGACAGCCACATCAAGCGGTTGCGCAAGAAGTTCAAAGTCGTCGACGATGACTTCGATATGATCGAGACATTGTACGGTGTTGGATACCGCTTCCGCGAAACGTGATGCTGTTTGTCGCTGTTGTTTGCGTACAAATGGGCTAAAGATCACGCATAGGAATGACACGCATGCGTGATCCCTTGTAGAATAAGATTGTCTCTGCGCGTTTTGAATGCGATGAGGCAGCCCATTTACGATGTTCTGAGGCAGAAATGGTGGCCGGACTCCAAGGCAGCAATCTTACGCGCAAGAGTGCCGTCATGCGCCGGAAGCGGTCGCTTGCCCTCAGGCGGTTCCTGCAGCCGCTCAACCGGCTGTTTGGCAATTATCTTTTTTCGAGCTTGACCCGGCGTATCCTGTTTCTGAATCTCGCCGGTCTTGCTGTGCTTCTGTCAGGCATCATGTACCTCAATCAGTTCCGAGACGGGCTGATTGATGCGCGTGTGGAAAGCCTGATGACGCAGGGGGAAATCATTGCGGCCGCGATAGCCTCGGAAGCCACCGTTGATACGAACTCCATAACGGTCGATCCCGAAAAGCTCCTGGAACTCCAGGCCGGGCAAAGCATAACGCCGTCGCCTGATGTGCTTGATAATCTCGATTTCCCGATTAATCCCGAGCGTGTGGCACCTGTCTTACGGCAGCTTATCCAGCCAACGCGAACCCGCGCACGCATATATGACCGCGATTCCAACCTGCTGCTGGATTCGCGCCACCTCTATTCCCGCGGTCAGGTGCTGCGTTATGAACTGCCGCCCATAGAGGGTGATCAGCCTACGTTTCTGGAACGGCTAACCAATCGCATGACGCGGCTGCTTCGCCGGAGCGATTTGCCGATCTATCAGGAACAGCCCGGCGGCAACGGTGCGTCCTTCCCCGAAATCGTCAAGGCTTTGACCGGACAGCCTGCCACCTTCGTCCGCATGACGGAGAAGGGCGAACAGATCGTGTCTGTTGCCGTTCCGATCCAGCGCTTCCGCGCCGTCCTTGGCGTCCTGCTGCTTTCGACCGAAGGCGGCGACATCGACAAGATCGTGCAGGGCGAACGGTATGCCATTATTCGTGTGTTCACTGTCGCTGCGCTGGTCATGGCCATTCTGTCGCTGTTCTTGGCATCAACGATTGCCAATCCGCTTCGCCGTCTTGCAGCCGCAGCCGATCGTGTTCGCCACGGCGTGAAAAACCGCGAGGAAATACCGGATTTTTCCGAACGCCAGGATGAGATCGGTCATCTTTCCACGTCTATCCGCGACATGACCAACGCGCTCTATGCGCGCATTGAATCGATCGAGAGCTTTGCAGCCGATGTCAGCCATGAATTGAAAAACCCGCTCACATCGTTGCGCAGCGCAGTGGAAACGCTGCCGCTCGCCAAGAATGACGATTCGCGCAAGCGGTTGATGGACGTCATCCAGCATGACGTACGGCGTCTGGATCGCTTGATCACCGATATTTCCGATGCGTCACGCCTTGATGCGGAACTTGCGCGCGAAGACTCCGAACATGTGGACCTCAAGTTCCTGCTGGGCAATCTCGTGACCGCTGCCCGCGAAGTGCGGCGCAACAAGAAAGATACGCAGATCGAATTTGTCGTGGGCAAGCTTCCGCAGAACAAGAAAGGTTTCTTCGTCGTTGGCCATGACCTGCGACTTGGCCAGGTCGTTTCCAATCTGATTGAAAACGCCCGTTCTTTCGTGCCGGAAGAACACGGGAGTATCACTGTCTCCCTGCAGCATATGGGCGACCGCGTTCGGATCCTCGTGGAAGACAACGGCCCTGGCATTCGAGTCGAGCAGATCGACCGTATTTTTGAGCGATTCTATACGGATAGGCCCTCAGGTGAGGCATTTGGTCAGAATTCCGGCCTTGGTCTTTCCATCAGCCGTCAGATTATCGAAGCCCACGGCGGTACATTGAATGCGGAGAACATCCTTGATCCGAATGATCCCGAGAACTATCTCGGTGCCCGGTTCACCGCAATCCTGCCGGCCGAGATCTGATGCGGGACGAACCCGATGAACTGATCCACGCCAGCGCTGTAATTGTTGGTGATCGTGGTGTTGTTATCCGCGGGGGCTCCGGCTCCGGTAAATCCTCGATCGTCCGAGCGTTAATGGATCGCGCTGCATATAAAGGGGTATTTGCAATTCTTGTCAGCGATGACCAGTGCCATATTCGCGATGAAGCGGGACGTTTGCTTTGCACTGCCCCGGCAGCCCTGCGTGGCGGTCTGGAAGTGCGTGGCTCCGGTCTGCACCGGTCGGATTTCGAAGAAAGGGCTATCATTCACCTGGTGGTTGATCTGGTCGAACCGAACCAATCGGTTCGTTTTGGCGAAGACGCTGTTACGGTTCTTCACGACGTCGCAATCGCGCATCTTGTTTTGCCGAAATTGGGGATAGATTCGGCCTGCCGCGCCATTGAAGCCAGGCTTTTTACGCCTCAATGGAAAAAATAGTATATATAAGTCAAATGGTTGCGTTATTGGCCTGCGATAAAATGACTAACAGTCGTGCTCAAGTCATTTTTCCGCTTGCCTTCGCGATTCGTCCTGCCAAAATGCGACACCTGCCAAGTGGGGCATTCAATGCGCAGAAAAAAGCCTGAACCCAATGGGCTGGCGCAACAGGAGCAGTTTCAGAATGATCGGACTCGTGCTTGTGACGCACGGAAGACTGGCTGAAGAATTTCATCATGCCGTTGAGCATGTTGTCGGCCAGCAGGAATATTTGGAAACCGTCTCAATCGGTGCCGACGACGATATGGAGCAACGCAGGCGCGACATTGTCGATGCCGTGGCGCGTGCTGATAGCGGCAATGGCGTCATCATTTTGACAGATATGTTTGGCGGAACTCCATCCAATCTGGCAATTTCAGTGATGGAGTCAGGGCGGATCGAGGTCATAGCCGGTGTCAACCTGCCCATGCTGATCAAGCTTTCCAGCGTGCGTGTGACCAATGATATGGCCGCTTCGCTGCGCGAAGGACAAGATGCCGGACGCAAGTACATCAATGTGGCCAGTCAGGTGCTGACAGCCAAATAGAGGTTGAATGAGCATGCGCCTGACAGGAGAAACCACCGGTACATTTGATCCGGACAATGCGCTGGTGGCATCTTTCGAGATTATCAACCGGCGCGGGTTGCATGCGCGGGCCTCGGCCAAATTTGTCCAACTCGTGGATGGCTATGATGCGCATGTGCGTGTTGAGAAAGATGGAATGACCGTTGGTGGAACCTCCATCATGGGATTGATGATGCTAGCCGCGTCACCGGGCTGCTGCATCAAGGTCAGCGCATCCGGGCGTCAGGCCAGCGACGTCATGATGGCGCTCAGTGCGCTTATAGCTGACAAGTTCGGCGAAGAAGCCTGATTTGACACTCGTACAACCGATTGCTGTGTTCGACGCAGGAATTGGCAGTTACGCGGTCGTCGATCTGATTCGGCGCAGGCTCCCGCGCCAGGACATTCTCTATTTCGCGGATCGGGCAAGTTTCCCCTATGGAAGAAAGTCCCGGGACGAATTGCTCTTTGTCATGGATCGCACGATGCGTTTCCTGACGTCGCACCATCCCTCGGCCATCATCGTCGCTTCGAATGTACCGTCAATTACAGTGATGGATGATCTGAAATCCATGGTGAGCGTTCCGCTCTTCGGTGTGTTGCCGCCCCTTGCTGAAGCTGTGGCGCAAACACGAACCGGCAAGGTCGGCATTATGGGCGTGCAATCCATGATCGGGAGCCCGCAACTTGTACAATTTGTCGCAAAACATACCAACCATCCTGATAGCGTGGCGTTGATCAACGCGTCGTCCATGGTTGATCTTGTCGAGAATGGCGACTTCCTTTTCGATCCGGCTGGAACGCAGCAGAAGGTCGATGCTTTCCTGCGCGAGGTTTTCCTGAGGCATCCGGATATTGATGTACTCACCTTGTCGAGCACACATCTGCCATGGCTCCTGTCTTATTTTGAGGCCAGCCATTCCTCGTGCCAGTTTCTCGATCCGGCTGAGGCCATTGTGCAGACGATTGGTGCGGGAAAATCAGGTACCGGGCAAACGCGCGCATATGTGACCGAAAGTGCCGAATATCCGGTGGGTGCCTTTCGGGCAATGCTGGCGAAACTTCAGATCGACATTCCTGTCAGCGTCGTCACGCTCGCTTTTTGACGCAGTGGATATGCCTCGGATATGCACGCATAAGGATTTCTTTATATCCCATTGTGTGATCCCCCCTTATCTGATAGTCAACAGCAACCTCCGGTCGCCTCGGAATGGCGGCCAGACCGAAAAACAAAGACGGAGCTGACAAACAGATGGCCGATAAGCAGGATTTTATAGTCAAAGACCTTGAGCTGGCCGCATGGGGCCGCAAGGAAATTGAAATCGCCGAAACCGAAATGCCGGGCCTGATGGCCAGCCGTGAAGAGTTCGGCACCTCCAAGCCGCTCAAGGGCGCGCGCATCACCGGTTCGCTTCATATGACGATCCAGACGGCAGTGTTGATCGAAACATTGCAGGCTTTGGGCGCCACCGTCCGCTGGGCATCGTGCAACATTTTCTCGACGCAGGACCATGCTGCAGCTGCAATCGCAGCCACCGGCACACCGGTTTTCGCCGTCAAGGGCGAGTCGCTGGAAGAGTACTGGACCTACACGGACAAGATTTTCCAGTGGCCGGATGGTCAGCCTTCCAACATGATCCTCGATGATGGCGGCGACGCCACCATGTATATCCTGATCGGTGCACGTGCAGAAGCCGGCGAAGACGTTCTGTCCAATCCGGGCAGCGAAGAAGAAGAAATTCTCTTTGCCCAGATCAGGAAGCGCATGAAGGAAACACCCGGGTTCTTCACCAAGCAGCGTGAAGCCATCAAGGGTGTTACAGAAGAAACAACGACCGGTGTTAACCGTCTGTACCAGTTGCAGAAGAAGGGCCTCCTGCCGTTCCCGGCAATCAACGTCAATGACAGTGTTACCAAGTCGAAGTTCGACAACAAGTACGGCTGCAAGGAATCGCTGGTTGACGGTATCCGCCGCGCCACCGACGTCATGATGGCTGGCAAGGTTGCAGTGGTTTGCGGCTACGGTGACGTGGGCAAAGGCTCGGCACAGTCGCTCCTCGGTGCGGGTGCACGTGTCAAGGTGACGGAAGTTGATCCGATCTGCGCGTTGCAGGCCGCCATGGACGGTTTCGAAGTGGTCACGCTTGAAGATGCCGCTCCAACGGCTGACATCATCATCACCACAACTGGCAACAAGGATGTGATCAAGCTCGATGACATGCGCCGGATGAAGGACATGGTCATCGTTGGCAATATCGGCCACTTCGACAATGAGATCCAGGTCTCTGCGCTGCGCAACCTCAAGTGGAACAACATCAAGCCGCAGGTCGACATGATCTCGTTCCCGGACGGCAAGCGCATGCTGCTTCTCTCCGAAGGCCGCCTGCTCAATCTGGGCAATGCAACCGGTCATCCAAGCTTCGTTATGTCCGCCTCGTTCACCAACCAGGTTTTGGCTCAGATCGAGCTCTACAGCCGTGGCGAACAGTACAAGAATGAGGTTTATGTTCTGCCAAAGCACCTCGATGAAAAGGTCGCGCGCCTGCATCTCGACAAGCTTGGTGCGAAATTGACGACCCTTTCGGACGAACAGGCCGCCTATATCGGTGTCACACCGACCGGTCCTTTCAAGTCGGACCACTACAGATATTAATCTGTTAACCAATACACACAACATATGGAAGCCGAAGGATTGACAAATTCTTCGGCTTTCTTTTTTGCGCTGAGTTCTTCCCGTCGATTCGCCAAGGGTTTATTGTAGTGATTCGGGATAGCTTTCTTCCAGATGGGCCAAATGGTTGGATCAATCAGATGGGTTGGAACATGAGATATCCGTCAGAATGGGGCGATGACGGTTGATATGAAGATTGCTGATGAGGATGTTCGCGGAAAAGATGCAGCACGCGGAAAACGAGTGCTGAAGAAACTGCGGACTGCACTGGCGGGAGCCGGATCGACCCTCTCAATTCTTGGCGCTTCGTCCTTTGCTGCCCATGCGGAGGATCCGCTAGGCAAGATCAACACACCCTTCGGTGTTGCTTTCGGCACATTCGAAGTCATTCAGTTTGCGATGTTCCTGGGTGCGATGGGGGCCGCTCTGTTGTCGGCCGGATGGCTGATTCGCGAACGTAGCCGCATTGCCAATGAAAACCGCCAGCTGCGCGATAAGGTCGCCGATCTCAATGTTGCCGTTCAGCGCAGCGAAGCACTGCTTAATCTGAAAGATCAGCGGGTCGTTGTCTGGGAAGGCAGCTCCACGACCCCCAATCTTGTCGGAAGTCTGCCGCAGGAAATCGGGGTTCCCGAAGACCGCTCTCTCTTTTTGGCTTTTGGCCGCTGGTTGCGCATTGATTCTGCGACATTACTCGATCGCTCTATCGAGGCTTTGCGTGGCAAGGCGCGTCCTTTCGATATCGTTGTCGAGACATCGAAAGGCACACCCCTCGAAATCCAGGGCCGCACGTCGGGCAGCTATGCCATTGTCCGTTTCATCAGCCTTGGTGAGGCTCGCGCCACCCAGGCGCTGCTCAAGACTGAAAACTACCAGCTCAATGAAGCGCTGACGACGTTACGCGGACTGCTGGAACAGCTTGATATGCCCGCCTGGAGCCGCGACAGGAGCGGTAAGCTGAACTGGGTCAATGTGGCTTACGCCAAGGCGGTTGACATCAATGACACGCATATTGCTGTTGCGGAAACACGAGAACTGTTCGGTGTTCAAGCGCGGGAACGGATTGAACGGGAGAAGGCTGTAAACAGCGCATTTCGCGATGAACTGTCGACAGTTGTTGGCGGTGACCGCCATGTATTCAAGGTCACGGATGTTGCGAGCAGCGCGGGTTCCGCCGGTCTCGCCAATGATGTGAGCGACATTGAATTGGTGCGGGAGGAATTCAAACGCACGGTTCTCAATCATTCGGATACGCTGGATCAGCTTAATTCAGCCGTTGCAATGTTTGATGCGAACAGGAAACTGCAATTCTTCAATCAGGCATTTGCCAAGCTGTGGGGACTGGAAACCTCTCTGCTTGAGAGCCGGCCCGACAATGCCATGCTGCTTGACCGGTTCCGCAGTGATGGCACGCTGCCGGAACAGCCGGATTGGCGCCGATGGAAAGAATCCATGCTGTCAGCCTATCATTCGGTCGAATCACAGGAGCATCTGTGGCACCTGACCGACGGTCGCACCTTGCGCGTCATCGTCAATCCGCAGCCAAAGGGCGGGGTAACCTGGGTTTTCGAGAATCTGACGGAAAAGCTTCAGCTGGAAAGCCGATACAATACGCTGATCAAGGTACAGGGACAAACACTGGATCATTTGGCCGAAGGTGTGGCGGTGTTCGGTTCTGACGGCAAGATCCGTCTGTCCAATCCGGCGTTTGCCTCGCTCTGGTCACTGAAAAACGAAGAGATTGCCGAAGGCATGCATATTTCGGCGATCCGCCGGCTGTGCGAGCCGGTTTCAAATGCGACGCAATGGGAGAGTTTCGTCACAACCGTCACGGGCTTTGATGACAAACGGGAATCCCTGCAGGGCCATATCGAGCTGACAACGGGCAAGATCCTTTATTTTGCTTCCGCGCCGCTTCCGAGCGGCCAGACCATGCTGACCTTCGTCGACGTGACGGATTCCGTGCGGGTTGAACGGGCGCTAAAGGAAAAGAACGAGGCGCTGGAGCGGACGGACGAACTGAAGAACGATTTTGTCCAGCACGTTTCCTATGAGTTGCGCTCACCGCTCACCAATATCATGGGCTTTACCGAACTCTTGCAGACACCGTTGACTGGCCCGCTCAATGAGCGTCAGCGCGACTATCTCGATCATATCGGTACATCTTCTTCGGTCCTGCTGACCATTGTAAACGATATTCTTGACCTCGCTACGGTTGATGCCGGGATCATGGAACTTGATATCAGCGACGTTTCCGTCGCCGATGCGGTCGCAACAGCATCGGAAAAGGTCGCTGAGCGATTGAAGGAGCACAATATCCTGCTCGACACCCATATTGCGTCCGGCGCCGGTTCTTTCCGTGCGGATGCCAGTCGCGTCAAGCAGGTTCTTTCCAATCTTCTGAGCAATGCCGCAAATTATGCGCCGGAAGGCAGCACGATTACGATGACTTGCCGGCGGGAACTGGGCGAAATGGTTTTCAGCGTTCAGGACAATGGTCCAGGTATGCCTGACTATGTACTCGACAGTATTTTCAAGCGGTTCCAGCCCTATCCGAATGGTGGCCGCAAACGTGGCGCCGGTCTTGGCCTTTCCATCGTCAAGGGCTTTGTGGAGTTGCATGGCGGCAAGGTCGATATCAGCAGTGCCGCTGGCAGGGGTACGCTCGTGACCTGCCGGTTCCCGCTGGAGGCGCGCACCTTCAGCATCGCTGCTGAATAAGGCGCCCATGACGTCTTTGACAATCCAGCTTGCAACGGCAGAAGATACGGAACGGCTTGGTCAGGATATTGGACTGGCGCTGGTGAAGGGTGATCTTGTCACGTTATCCGGCGATCTGGGTGCGGGGAAATCGACCCTCGCCCGCGGAATGATCCGAACCATTGCCAATGACAGTGCCTACGAGGTTCCAAGCCCCACCTTCACGATTGTTCAGTCCTATTCTGAATTGCGCCTGCCGATCAGTCACGTTGATTTGTACCGGCTTTCGTCGGGCGAAGAGGTTGATGAACTTGGGCTTGACGAAGCGCTCGAAGACGGCGCCGTGCTGGTAGAATGGCCAGAACGGGCGAACGGCGCCCTGGGCGAACCAACCATTCATATTGTCCTGTTCAACGATGGAGATGGCCGGAAAGTCGAGATAGAAGGTGAAAGCGCTGCTCTTGCGCGGGTCCAACGCTCCCTGGCCATACGGACATTTCTCGGACGGGCTGGCTATGCTACAGCAGACCGTCGGTATCTGCTTGGCGATGCGTCCGCGCGCGGCTACGAGACGATTGATACCGGTTGTGTACGTCCGCTGATCCTCATGAACTCCCCCTATAATCCTGGTGGTCCCATCCTTCGGGATGGCAAGACCTATATGCAGATCGCGCATCTTTCCCAGTCCGTCACGGCCTTTGTTGCCGTCAATCAACTCCTGCGGTCCAACGGATTCTATGTGCCGCAGATCATGTCCGATGACCTCGACAATGGCTTCCTGCTTCTGGAGAATCTCGGCAACGAAGGCATCCTCGACACGGACGGAGCACCCATTGTCGAACGATACGAGGCGTCCGTACGGCTGCTTGCAAGGATGCATGAACGGTCGTGGGCGAGAGACATTGAAATCGCCAAAAATCACACGCATCATCTGCATGACTTTGATCGTGACGCTCTGATGATTGAAGTCGAGCTTCTGTCGGACTGGTATGTTCCGCGCATGTCCGGCAAGCCGTTGGCCGCTCAGCAGAAAGCTGAATATGTCGACGCTTGGGATGTTGTATTTAGTCAGCTAAAGAAATCCGAAAAGAGTCTCGTCCAACGGGATTTTCACTCGCCCAACATACTATGGCGGGGTGAGGCAACGGGTATTGATCGCATCGGACTGATTGATTTTCAGGATGCGATGATTGGTCCATCTGCCTATGACGTCGCGTCTCTGGTGCTTGATGCGCGCGTGACCATCGAACCATCTCTTCAGAAGCAGCTGCTTCAGGCGTATATCGATGAACGTCGGTCTCGTGACAAATCCTTCAATGAAATAGCCTTTTTGGAAGCGTTCGCGATTATGGCCGCACAACGCAATGCCAAGATTCTCGGAATTTTCGTGCGGCTGGATGAGCGGGACGGCAAGCCTTATTATCTCCAACATCTTCCGCGTATCCAGAGCTATCTTGCCGGTGTTCTCGATCATCCATCACTGGCACCCGTGCGTGAATGGTGCGAGAAGATGGGTATCCTTTCGTTGGAGTTGCAGTGAATGACGATACCCGATACAGCAATGCTTCTGGCTGCGGGCCTCGGCAAACGTATGCGCCCCATTACCGATACAATACCGAAGCCATTGGTAAAGGTAGCCGGCAAATCATTGATCGATTGGGCATTTGATGCGCTCGATGCGGCGGGCGTTGAGCGGGTAGTGGTCAATGTCCATTATCTGGCGGACCAGATGGATTCGCATCTTGGGTTGCGGCAAACGCCTGCAATCACTGTGTCAGATGAGCGCGCTGAACTGCTCGATTCTGCTGGCGGCATTATTAAAGCTCTGCCGCTGATTGGCAAAGATGCCTTCTACATTCTCAACGCCGATACGTTCTGGATCGACGGACCTCGTCCCAACCTTGTCCGCCTCGCTGAAGCATGGGATGCTTCGAAGATGGATATTCTTCTGATGGTCGCGCGAATGGATCAGGCAACCGGCTATGAAGGGTGCGGTGATTTCACCGTGGCCGGCGATGGAAGGCTTCAGCGCTTCGGCGAGGGTGATGCATCACCCTACATCTACGCAGGCGCGGCGATCGTCCATCCGCAACTCTTTGAGGGAAAACCGGTGGTGCGTGCCTCACTCAATCGCTATTTTGATGAAGCCATCAGTGCCGGGCGTCTCTACGGGATGCCCATGCAGGGGCATTGGCTGACCGTCGGAACACCTGAGGCAATCGGAGAGGCGGAAGCCGCGATTGCGCGTCTCGGGCAGGAGACCCATGGTTGACCGCCACAGCCCCCGCATTTTTTCGATTGCTCCCGGAGAACCGTTTCTTCCCGCTCTGGTTGATGCAATCCTTTCCGGCAACCTAATTCCGGGTTTCCCCGTTAACCCCGCCGATCCCTTGGCCCTGGCGCGAGCCACCATCTACGTACCAACCCGCCGCGCAGCCCGTACGCTGCGATCCTTGCTTGTTGAAAAAAGCCCGGTGAAATCCGCCATCCTGCCCGCCATCCGTCCGCTCGGCGACGTGGATGAGGATGCCGCGATGTTTGACATGGGGTCAGATGCTTTTTTCGATCTGCTGCCTCCGGTCGGCTCCATGGAGCGGCTTTTGCTGCTTGCACGACTCGTGCGCCCATGGCGCGAGCGCCTGCCCGATCACGTCCGGGCCCTGTTCGGCAATGAGGATATTGCCATACCCGCCACCACTGCAGACGCGCTCTGGCTGGCGCGTGATCTTGCCGGGCTTATGGATCAGGTGGAGACGGAGGCGAGCGGCTGGAGCACGCTGTCGAATATCGTTTCGGAGGAACTGCCTGAATGGTGGCAGGTCACTCTAGACTTTTTGAACATCGTCACCAGTCTCTGGCCGGACATTCTCAACGACCGCCACCGGTCCAATCCTGCAGCCCATCGCAATCATCTCATCGAGCTGGAAGCAGAACGACTTCTGCGCAATCCTCCCGATGGACCGGTTATTGCGGCTGGTTCCACCGGCTCGATCCCCGCGACCGCACATCTTCTGGCGGCAATTGCCGCTTTGCCGCAGGGCGCCGTGGTGCTGCCCGGGCTTGACCGCGACATGGATGAACCAAGCTGGCAGGTGCTTGCCAGCACGCAGGACAATCCCTCCATATTCGGGCATCCGCAATTCGGCCTGAGGAAGCTTCTGGGCGAGCTCGGTGTCCTGCGTCAGGACGTGATCCGCCTTGGTACGGTCACACCGCAGAAGCGGGCGCGTGAACACTTGCTGGCGGAAGCCATGCGTCCTGCCGAGACAAGCGAAGCTTGGAGCACGATTGATCGGGAAAGCAGCCAGTTTTCTGCTGCTGTTGTACCGGTCGCCCTGATCGAGGCGGCCAATGAACGCGAGGAGGCGCTTGCCGTCGCAATCGCCTTGCGTGATGCCATTGAGGCGCCAGGAAAGACCGCAGCGCTCATTACAGCCGATCGCGACCTTGCCCGGCGTGTGGCCAGTGAACTCGCGCGTTTCAATATCGCTGCTGATGATTCCGGTGGCCACGCCTTGCGCGAGACGCAGCCGGCAACGCTGTTGCGCCTCACCCTGGAAACGGTCTTCAATCCCGGTGACCCGGTGGTATTGTTGGCTTTGCTCAAGCATCCCCTGACCCGGCTTGGCATGGACCGCAATGCCGTCCGGCAGGCAGCCGAAACAATTGAACTGATTGCGCTGCGCGGCGGCACGGGACGCGCGACTCTGACTGGACTGGCGGAATTCTTTGAACGGCGCCTTGCCGAAGGCACCACATCCCCGTTTGAGCCCGCTTGGCTGCGCCAGATTTCCGTACAGCGGATTGAAGCCGCCCGGATTGTCTGTGCAGCCCTCGGACAGTGCATGAATGAACTTAGCGCCTTCACAGGGGCCAATGAACCGGTGGAGATATCGGATATCGTCCGGGCAACCATTGCCAGCCTCGAAAATCTCGTTCGCGATGACAGAGGCGACATATCAGGGCTTTACACCGGGGCTGCGGGTGAACAATTCGCTGCTTTTCTCCGCAACCTGGTGTCCGCCGATTCCGGCCTCGACTTCATGCCCGTTGAGTGGCCAGCGATGATCGAAGCCCTCATGGCAGGTGAAGTGGTGAAACCCAAGGCTGGAGCCCATCCGCGCCTGTTCATCTGGGGTGCGCTGGAAGCACGCTTGCAGACCGTCGATACCGTCATCATCGGGGGTCTCAATGAGGGTTCCTGGCCGGGCAAGACCCGCAACGATCCTTTCATGTCGCGGCCGATGAAAGCCGTCATCAATCTGGAGCCCCCGGAACGGCGCACCGGCCTTGCCGCGCATGATTTCCAGATGGCACTCGGCATGGAACGGGTCATTCTCAGCCGGGCGCAGCGGTCGGCCAATGCGCCGACGGTCGCATCTCGCTGGTTGCAGCGGCTGGAAACAGTGCTCGGCAAGAGAGCCAGCGACGAATTGCGTGCGCGCGGCGCGCAGTATCTGCATTGGGCCCGGGAAATTGACGACGCTCCTGATGAGGATTTTGTCAAGCGGCCAGAGCCAAAACCGCCGCTTACAGCGCGGCCAAGACATTTTTCCGTGACAGAAATCGAAACCCTGCGGCGCGATCCCTATGCGATCTTCGCCCGGCGTATTCTGCGCCTGCGTCCCATCGAGCCACTGATCCGCGATCCTGATGCAGCGGAACGCGGCTCGCTCTTTCACAATATTCTGGCGCATTTCACCGAACAGGCTATCGATCCGGTCCATACTGATGCCGCTATACGTCTCTCAGAGATTGGTCGGCGCTATTTCGATGATATTGCCTTGCCTGAAGAAATCGATGCGGTGTGGTGGCCGCGATTTTTGAGCCTTGTGCCTGAGTTTCTGCAATGGGAGCGCGAACGCGCCCCGCTGCTTGCCGAACGTCATCCCGAAATTGCCTCGAAGAAAATCCCTGTCGAAGCAACGGGTGTCACGCTTTCCGGCCGCGCCGATCGTGTTGATCTGATGCGGGATGGAACTGTGGAAATCATCGACTACAAGACCGGCTCCACACCCTCGCGCAAACAAGCCCATGTGCTGCTCTCGCCGCAGCTGGCGCTGGAGGCGGCACTTCTTGCGCGCGGAGCCTTTCACGAAGTCGGCAAGCGTCAGGCCTCAGACTTGCTTTATGTTCGCTTGCGGCCGAACGGCAGGGTCGAGCCGGAGTCGATCCTGAAAGCCGGCTCCGCCGCCAATAAGAGCGAAAAGACCGCGCCCGAGCTGGGCGAGCTTTCATGGCTGCGGTTGAATGAGTTGCTTGTCGCCTATCATGATCCGCAAAAAGGCTATCTGTCCCGTGCACTGCCATTCAAGGAAAGCGATCTGACCGGGGATTATGATCATCTCGCACGCGTACTGGAATGGTCGGCGGGCGGCGCGGACGATGGCGGGGAGGGCGGCGAGTGAAAAAAAACCCCAATATTCCCAAGGAAACCATTATCGATCAGAATCGTGCTGCCAATCCGGCTGACTCTGTCTGGGTTTCTGCCAATGCGGGTTCGGGCAAGACACACGTTCTGACTGAGCGTGTCATCCGCCTTCTGCTCGACGGTACCGATCCGTCAAAAATATTGTGCCTGACCTATACCAAGGCAGCCGCCGCAGTCATGCAGAACCGTGTCTTTGCCCGACTCTCCGATTGGGCGACCATGGACGAAGAGGCCCTCGCGCAAACGATCGAGAAAATCGATGGCAAGCGTCCCGGACCCGCGCGACTGGCTCAGGCGCGCCGCCTGTTTGCCCGGGCGCTGGAAACACCGGGTGGTTTGAAAATCCAGACGATTCACGCCTTTTGCGAGGCGATTCTGCATCAGTTTCCGCTGGAAGCGAACATTGCCGGTCATTTCGAACTGATGGATGACATGATGCAGGTGGCGTTGGTGGGTGAGGCGCGCCGCCAATTGCTGCAAACGGCGCGGCTTGACGGAAACATCGATCTTGCTGCCGCTTTCAACGACGTTCTGGAAGTGGCCGGCGAATTCGGGTTACAGGAACTTCTTGATGAAGCCGTCAACAAGCGCCATGATCTGACCCAGTTCATTCGGGAAGTGGGTCATGACGCGCTGCGGCGTCCCCTGTTCTTTACCCAGTTTGGTTTTACCGGCGAGGAGACGGAAGACGACATTCTTTCCGCGCTCTGGCCGGTGCCCGAGTTTCCGCAAGGCGTGCTTGAGAATATCATGGCGGTGCCAAAAGGGGCCTCGCGTGCCCAGGAGTTTGCTCTCCTGCTGCGTTTCGCCAAGGTCAGTAGCGAGATTGATCAGCGCGAAGAGGTATTGCGGGCGGCTTTCCTGAAAGCGACAGGTGACCCCAAGAGCGGCAGCTACGTCGCCTCGAAAAGCGTTACCGACCGCATTCCCGATTTCATCGAACGCTATGACCGTGCAGCAGACCGGATTTTCAAAGGTCTGGACCGCCTCAAACAGCTTCGGCAAATCCGACTCACCCTGTCGGCGCTGGTGCTGATCGATGATCTGATCGGGCGCTACCAGCAGATGAAGAAGGCGCGCGGCCTTCTCGATTTTGATGATCTGATTGTGCGTACGGTGACACTGCTGGCACGGCAGGATGCCGGGCCATGGGTGCAATACAAACTCGACAAGGGCATCGATCACATCCTGGTAGACGAGGCGCAAGATACAAGCCCCAACCAGTGGCGGGTCATCCGCTTGCTCAGCGAAGAGTTTTTTTCCGGCAGCACAGCCCGCAATGTCAGGCGTACGCTGTTTGCCGTGGGCGACGAAAAGCAGTCTATCTATTCCTTTCAGGGTGCCATCCCGGAAGATTTCGCCCGCCATGGCAAGACAACCAAGAAAAAAGCGGAAAATGCTGAACTGAGCTTCTCCAGGGTCAATCTGAATTTCTCTTTCCGTTCCGTGCCCGATGTGCTGTCCGCTGTGGACGCGGTGTTCAAGCGGCCTGAAGCCAATCGCGGCTTCGGTGCCGATCATGGCGCGACTGCCCACACCGCGATCCGGTCCGTTGACGCGGGCGAAGTGCAGATCTGGGATATGCTCACGCCCGAAACCACGGAACAGGAGGAAGACTGGCGAACCCCGGTGGACAGTCTTCCCGCCCCGCCCGTTCGCCTTGCGGAGCAAATCGCCAAGACAATTGATCTCTGGCTGAAAAACGGCGAAGTCATCGAAGGCAAGAATCGGCGCCTGCAGGCACGCGACATCATGGTTCTGGTGCGAAAGCGCGACCAGTTCATGCCTGCACTGTCGCGCGAATTGAAGAAGCGTCATGTGCCGGTGGCTGGTGCCGACCGGCTGAAACTGACAGACCATATCGCCGTCAAGGATTTGATGGCGCTTGGCCGTTTCATGCTGCTGTCGTCCGATGACCTGTCACTGGCCGCACTTCTCAAAAGCCCGATCTTCAAATGGGATGATGACCAGCTCTTCGATCTGGCGCATGGACGCGCAGAGAATGAAACCCTGCATCAGCGTCTGACAGTCCGGGCGAAGAGCGATCCGGCGCTGGCAGCCGTTGCCAAGCGTTTGCAGGAGTGGCGCAACCGTGCGGATACAGTGCCCGTGTTCGAATTCTACGCTGACATTCTTGGCAATGGCGGCGCCCGGCGAGATCTTCTCGCACGACTCGGTCACGAGGCGGGTGATGTCATCGACGAATTCCAGAATTACGCCATCGCCACGGAGAAAACCGGCCTTCCCGGACTGCAGGCATTTCTGGAAACGCTGGATGCAGCCACGCCCGAGATCAAGCGTGAGCTTGATCAGAGCCGAGACGAGGTGCGGATCATGACCGTTCACGCGGCCAAGGGCCTTGAAGCTGCGGTGGTATTTCTGGTTGATTCCGGCAGTTCTGCCTCATCTGGGGGGCGAACGCCCAACCTGCTGTCATTTCCGATGAAGGAAGAAGAGGGATGGCAGGGCAAGGGGTTCCTCTTCGTGCCGTCCAAAGCCTACGCGACGGCCTTTACAGGGGCTATTGTCGAAAATCTGAAAATACGATCAGAAGAGGAATATCGCCGTCTTCTCTACGTCGGGATGACCCGCGCCGAAGATCGCCTGATCGTTTGCGGTTATCGCGGCACCAGACAGTCTCCCGACACTTGGCACGGTCTTGTGGACGCAGCACTGGCGGAGACGAGCGAACCGTTCGATCATCCGGTGGAGGGCGTCGTTGCAAAACGTTACCGCGAGACTGCGCCGACAAGCGGTCCGGTGGAGGAGCCGGAATTGTTGCCAGCGGCATCGGTGCTGCCCTTTCCTGTCCGGTATCGCGAGCCCATGGCAAGGGAAGCAGGGCTGCCGCGCCCGTTGGCGCCTTCCGGTGTGTCCCTTCTGATCGAGCCGGAAGAAGAAGAGCCTCTTGTCAGCGGTTCGCCGGTCCTCGGTGCAGATGGTCGCGATCCTTCCTTTGCAATCCAGCGCGGCACAGTCATTCATGCGCTGTTACAGACTCTGCCCAATCTGCCTGCCGATCAACGCATGGTTGCCGCCGGACGTTATCTTTCCCGCGCCGCATTTGATTGGAAGCTGGAAGAGATGGAAAACGCCCTGCAATCGGTATTCGGCGTCATAGGCGATCCGCGTTTCGCGCCGGTCTTCGCGCCCGGTTCACTGGCGGAAATCGCTGTCATGGGAACATTGCATCTGCGGGGTAAGGACCATGCGGTGTCCGGTATCATCGATCGGCTCGCGGTAAGTGACGACAGTGTGCTGATTGTCGATTATAAGACCAATCGCCCGGCTCCGCGTATCCTAGCGGAAGTGCCGGATGCCTACGTGGCGCAGCTGGCGCTCTACCGGCAGTTGCTGGAGCCGCTTTATCCCGGAAAAAGCGTGAAAGCCGCCCTCTTGTTCACCGAAGGCCCCCATCTCATCGATATTCCGGTGAATGAGATGCAGGGCGCCCTTGCCCGTCTCACCGCATCGTGAGATGACCGAGCTTGACGCGGGTGGGTAGACTCACCACATGATGGGCAACATTCAATAACCGATAAGGAAAAGCCGATGGCTACCGTCAAGATTGACACCAGCAATTTCCAGTCCGATGTGCTTCAGGCCGGTCAGCCTGTTGTTGTCGATTTCTGGGCCGAGTGGTGCGGCCCATGCAAGATGATTGCACCAGCTCTCGAAGAGATAGCTTCCGAGATGGAAGGCAAAGTTACGATTGCCAAGGTCAATATCGACGAGAATCCGGAACTTGCAGCTCAGTTCGGCGTGCGTTCCATTCCAACACTTCTGATGTTCAAGGACGGCGAACTGGCTGCTAATCTGGTTGGCGCTGCTCCCAAGAGCAAGCTCAGCGACTGGATCCGCAATTCGGCCGCTTGAGCGGAGAAAAGCCCTTCCCCTATCGAGCCCGGCCATCGCGCCGGGCTTTTTATTGCGGCGGGGTTCCGTTGTCGGCGAGCACGTCGCCAGCGAGATAGAGTGATCCGCCGATAAGGATGCGGGGCGCAGCCTCCGATTTGTCCCAGCTGTCCCGTAATATCTTCAACGCGTTCTCGACCGAATGCACCGGCTCGGCGGAAAGACCTGCATCAGCCGCGGCTAGTGCGAGCTGCTCGTGGGGAATGCCGGAATCGCTGGATCGGATCGGCACCGTATAAACATGGCGGGCCATGCCTGTGAAAGCAGCGAAATAGCCAACAGGGTCTTTGGTGTTGATCATCCCGGTGATCAGAAACAGCGGGCGCGGGCTGCGATCCTCCAGCGAGGCGATCGCCTCGGCAATCACCATGCCCGCACCGGGGTTATGACCGCCATCAATCCAAATCTCCGAACCGGGTACAGCCACCTCAACCAGCTTGCCTTTGACGAGGCGCTGCATGCGTGCTGGCCATTCGACCGTCGTCATGGCCGTTTCGATGGCGTAATCCGGCAGGGTAAAGCCCGCGGTCTTCACCGCCTGAATAGCAGCTGCCGCGTTGGAGAGCTGATGGCGACCGAGGAGGCCCGGCAATGGAAGATCGAGCAGCCCGGTATTGTCCTGGTAAATCATCCGGCCACGCTCTTCGAAAGCGAGAAAATCTTGACCATAAACGGCAAAGGGGCAATCCCGGCGCTCGGCTGTTTCAATCAGCACGATACGCGCCGCTTCCTCTTCCTGTGCACCGATGACAACCGGGCATCCCGGCTTGATGATCCCGGCTTTCTCCGCTGCAATCAGTTCAACCCGGTCGCCAAGATAAGGCTGGTGATCCAGTGAGATCGGCATGATGACACTGACGGCAGGCTCAGGAATAACGTTCGTCGCGTCGAAACGGCCACCAAGCCCGACCTCGAGGATCACGGCATCGGCCGGATGTTCGGAAAACAACACGAATGTGACGGCGGTCAGGATCTCGAAGACCGTGATGGCCTGACCGGCGTTGGCTTCCTCGACGCGGCTCAGCGCATCGGCAAAGACATCGTCATCGACCAGCTTGCCGCCACCCGGTGCCCCAAGTCTGTAGCGTTCGTGCCAGCGAACGAGATGGGGTGACGTGTGGACGTGAACCGTATAACCGGCAGCTTCCAGAAGCGCCCGTGAGAAGGCGACGCACGATCCCTTGCCGTTGGTGCCCGCCACATGGATGACGGGAGGCATTTTCAGATGCGGATTGCCCAGTGTATCAAGAAGACGCGTGACACGCCCCAGCGACAGGTCAAAACCCTTTGGATGAAGCCCGAGCAATCGCTCGATAATCGCCTCAGCCTTCGATGACACAGACAAAGCCAAGGGCAAAAGCCTCCAGAACCATCAATTGAATCAAGCTTCGGCTTCAATCGTTGCCGGTACCGCTGCTCCATTCGGCTTGGCAACAGGAACCTCGGTTGCTTTCTCGCCCATCAGCATTTTCAGAAGACGTGCAATAGTGGCTTTGAGTTCAGTGCGCGGCACAACCATATCGACCATGCCGTGGGCCTTCAGATATTCCGCGGTCTGGAAGCCTTCCGGCAGCTTTTCACGAATGGTCTGCTCGATGACGCGTTGTCCGGCAAAACCGATGAGCGCGCCCGGCTCGGCAATATGGATGTCGCCCAGCATGGCGTAGGACGCGGTGACGCCACCCGTGGTCGGATTTGTGAGGACCACAATATAGGGCAGGCCCGCTTCCTTCAGCATTTCTACCGCAACGGTGGTGCGCGGCAGCTGCATCAGCGAAAGAATGCCTTCCTGCATGCGGGCGCCACCTGAGGCTGCGAACAGAACCAGCGGCCGCTTCTGGGCAATTGCTGTCTCAAAAGCCTTTATGATGGCTTCGCCCGCGGCCATGCCCAGAGATCCGCCGATAAAGCTGAAATCCTGAACCGTTGCAACGATCGGCAAGCCTTCAATGGTTCCCAGCGCATTGATGATCGTGTCTTCGACGCCAGACTTGGCGCGATGTTCCTTGAGGCGGTCGATATAGCGCTTCTCATCGCGGAATTTGAGCGGATCGGTCGCCACTTTCGGCTGTTCAAGCAACTCGTAGGCGCCGTCATCGAAAAAGTAGCGCAGCCGGTCCTTGGCGCGAATACGCATATGGTGGCCGGACGACGGCACAACCCATTGGTTCTTTTCCAGATCCGTATGGAAGACCATTTCGCCCGAAATTGGATCCTTGATCCAGAGGTTTTCGGGCATTTCACGGCGACCAAGCATCGAATTGATCTTCGGCCGGACGTAATTTGTGATCCAGTTCATGATCGGTCCTGTTCTTTCGTCGGTATTGTGATTTAGGGCTTCTATTCCGCCGCTGCAAGGCGCACGGCGCGCACGCCGGTGGAAAGTCCTTGCACCATTGTGGCGACGGCTTCTGCAGGATCAGCCACAAGCGAGCCATCCGGACGGATTGTATTGGCGACCGCATTGACGATTGCCGTGCCGACGACCACCCCGTCGGCATGCATGCCGATGACCTTGGCCTGCTCGGCGGTCTTGACGCCGAAACCGACGACCACAGGCAGATCGGTGTGTTCCTTGATGCGCTTGACGGCCTCACCAACCTTGCTTGTATCCGGTAGGGCCGAACCGGTGATACCGTTCATCGAGACGTAGTAAACGAAACCGGAGGTGTTCTGCAGCACTTTTGGCAGGCGCTTTGCATCCGTTGTCGGCGTTGCCAGACGAATGAAATTGATTCCGGCTTTGATGGCGGGAATGCAGAGTTCCACGTCCATTTCAGGCGGCAGGTCGACGATGATCAGACCATCAATGCCCGAGGCAACGGCGTCCTTCAGGAAGCGGTCGACACCGTAGATATAAATTGGATTGTAGTAACCCATCAGAACGATGGGCGTCGTGTTGTCGCTCTCGCGGAAGCTGGCGGCGAGCGCCAGCGTCTTTGTCAGCGACATGCCTTTTTTAAGTGCCCGCAGGCCTGCAGCCTGAATCGCCGGACCATCGGCCATCGGATCGGAAAAGGGAACACCGAGCTCGATGATGTCAGAACCGGAACCAGGCAGGGCCTTCATGATCTTCAGCGAGGTTTCATAATCCGGATCGCCGCCCATGAAATAAGTCACGAGTGCCGGACGTCCCTCGGCTTTCAGCGCAGCAAATTTTCTGTCGATACGGGTAGCCATGCTTAAATCTCCATACCCAATAGTTTGCCAACCGTATGCACATCCTTGTCGCCCCGACCTGACAGGTTGACGATCATGATCTTGTCCTGCGCCATAGTGGGCGCAATTTTCACCGCCTGGGCAATGGCATGGGCGGATTCAAGCGCGGGAATGATGCCTTCAACGCGTGTCGTCAGCTGGAATGCATTCAGAGCCTCGTCGTCGAGGATCGGCACATAGGAAACCCGGCCAGTATCGCGCAGCCATGAATGTTCCGGGCCGACACCGGGATAATCGAGACCGGCGGAAACCGAATGGCCATCGAGAATCTGGCCATCCTTGTTCTGCAGCAGATAGGTGCGGTTGCCATGCAGCACGCCTGGGCTGCCGGCACTCATCGAGGCGCAATGTTCTTCACCATCAAGCCCACGGCCGCCGGCTTCAACGCCGATGATCTCGACACTCTTGTCGTCAAGGAATGCATGGAACAGTCCAATGGCGTTAGAACCGCCACCCACAGCAGCAATGATCGTATCGGGGAGGCGGCCCTCCCGCTCGAGAATCTGTTCGCGGGCCTCTTCGCCGATCACCGACTGGAAGTCGCGCACCAGTTCCGGATAGGGATGCGGACCTGCGGCTGTGCCGATAAGGTAATAGGTGTCATCGACATTTGAGACCCAGTCGCGCAGCGCCTCGTTCATCGCGTCCTTCAATGTACCGTGACCGGAGGCGACCGGCTTGACTTCGGCTCCCAGCAATTTCATGCGGAAAACATTGGGTGCCTGCCGCTCGACATCCGTAGCGCCCATATAGACGACACAGGGAAGGCCGAACCGGGCCGAGACCGTCGCCGACGCAACGCCGTGCTGACCAGCGCCGGTTTCCGCAATGATACGGGTCTTGCCCATGCGTCTTGCAAGCAGGATCTGGCCAAGGCAATTGTTGATCTTGTGGCTGCCGGTATGATTGAGGTCTTCGCGTTTGAAATAAATCTTCGCGCCGCCGTCGAGACCCTTGTCTTTCGCCAGCTGGCGGACGTGCTTGGTCAGGCCTTCGGCATAGTAGAGCTTTGAAGGCCGGCCGGCGTAGTTGGTAGACAATTCACGCAGTTCGGCTTTGAAGGCCGGATCATTCTTGGCGTCATCATAGGCCTGCTGCAGTTCAAGAATCAGCGGCATCAGGGTTTCGGCAACGAAACGTCCACCGAAAATACCGAACATGCCCTCTTCATCGGGACCTGTCTTGAATGAATTGGGTTCAACCGCCTTGTCCACCGTTCGCTCCGTTTGTTCAGGCCGCATCAGCGCTTTTGGCAGCGCGCACAACCCGGAAAAATTCTCTGATCAGGCTAACATCTTTTACGCCAGGCGCGGACTCGACACCGGACGAAATATCAATGCCGCGCGCATTCGTCGCTTTCAGCGCCTCGGCAATATTGCCGACGTTGAGGCCTCCGGAAAGCATGTAATCAATGGAGGCGTCAAGACCGCTGAGGATCGTCCAGTCAAAAGCGATACCATTTCCGCCGGGAAGATCTGATCCCTTGGGTGGTTTGGCATCGAAGAGAAACTGGTCAGCAATGCCGATATAGGCGGCAATCGCGTCAAGATCGCGGCGTTCCCGCACCGAAAGCGCCTTCAAGACAGGCAAACCATAACGCTGCTTGATGCCCGCAACCCTTTCAGGGCTTTCATCGCCGTGCAATTGCAGCATGTCGGGCTGCATTGCCGCTACAATCGCGTCCAATGCCGCATCATCCGCATTGACGGTCACCGCAACTGCCTTGGCACGGCCTTTGGCGGCCTGACGCAACCGGCCTGCCATTGCCGGATCGATATTGCGCGGGCTTTTGGGGAAAAAGATAAAACCGATATGCGACGCATCTTCGTCCAGCGCTGCCGCAACGGCCTCGTCGGTCTTCAATCCGCATATTTTGACATCAAGGTTCATAATCGGTGCCAGTGCCACGAAAACGCGCGGGAGTCGAGTATTTTGCGTGGTTCGACAAGCTCACCATGAGGGAGAACGGTGTTTGGGACAATTATTACAAACGCCAAAACTCTTGGGCTCGTGCAATCAACCCAATTCCCTCATGGTGAGCTTGTCGAACCACGCATAGATGTTCTGCAGAATTTACAACAGATGTCAGTGGTTTTACAGGTGGTGATGATAACCTGCTTGTACGAGAAACTGGTAGGCATCGTGCACGGAAACCGGAATATCCTGCACAATCTGGAAACCTTGTGCCGGATAGTCGATCATCCGCTTGATGTCGCCGACCATCTCATGGATCAGTTTGTCGAGTGGATAGGTCGTGAGCGGTTGATCCTCAAAGCCGTGCAATGGTGCCGTCACCAAGGCATTTACGTCAGGCCACTGTGCTCGCACCGTCGCAAATGCCCGGCGCTGTGTCTGCGGTTTGGTGACAATGATGATGTGCTTGATGGCTTCCCCCGCCATTGCCCGTGCAAACCGGATATTTTCGCCAATATTGGTCGCGTTTGGCTCAATCAGAATCGCATCGGCAGCAACGCCGGCACCTTTGGCGTGCGCGGCAAAGGCTTCCGCCTCCGTGGTGTCATAGAGATGATTGGTCCAGTTGCCTGCCTTCCCCGTGAACAGGATTTTTGGCGCCAGCCCCTGATCAAACAATTTGGCACAGCGATCCGCCACGCGCAGATCGTAGCTGCCGAGGCCGATAATCAGATCGGCCGGGCTCAAGGGATCATAGACCAGATGAAAATCCCACAGGACACGGGCCGCCGCTTCTATGGCAGGCGCGACAGATTCGGCCATCAGCTGAAATCGATTGCTTGCAAGGCACTGCCGTTGCGTTTCAGCCAGGCCCTGCATCGCTCCGTATCCGGACAAAGCTCGCCGCAGAGCTTCCAGAATTTCGGCCCGTGATTCATCTCTTTCAAATGCGCCACTTCATGGGCCACGAGATAATCGATGATCGGTGGCGGTGCCATCATGATGCGCCAGGAAAAGGCAAGCGTTCCGTCCGATGTGCAGGAGCCCCAGCGGCTCTTCGTATCCTTCAGGCGAATGATCTTCGCCCGCCGCCCAACCGTCGCGGTGTGCCGTGCCACAAGCATGTCCAGATCGTGCCGTGCTTCCCGTTTGAGGAAATCACCAACCCGCCGGGCAAGATGCGGGCGGTCGCCATAGACGATGAGTCTCGGACCTTCCGCACCATTTTCCTGGCGCACGGTCCCGCGCTTGCCCGGTTCGTGCACGATGAGGTGAGGGAGACCGCGTATTGGAATCTTGATACCGGGCCGCACTTTCGGCTGATCCGGCATTTTGGCAATGCGCGTTTCGATCCAGCCCTCATGACGCGCCAGAAATTTTTCGACCTCACGCGTCGGCATCCCCGGCGGCACGGTAATCCGCAATCCCTTGCCACCCGCATCGATGCGCAGGGTGAGACGCGTCGCACGGGGATTTTCCATCACGCGCAAGGGCAGAACGCGGCCCGCAACCTCGTAGCTCCGCTCGACTTTCAGCGTCGCGGATTTTTTCGGCGGGCTCCGGAACAGGGACAGGATCATGGACAGGACTTTAATTGATTCGGGTAAAAGCCGTGAGTTAAAACAGAGACGGCGCCGGAAAGCTCCGGCGCCGTATCGATGGGATGGCAACGGTCAGGACTGGAGGGAACTGACCGCAAGAATGCCGTTACTCTTCTTCAGTGTCGGTGGTGCCCGGAACGGATTTACGCGTTGCCGGCTTTTTCGACGTAGCGTTGCGTTCCGCCATGAAGCGGTCAAACTCTTCACGGTCCTTGGCGCGGCGCAGTTCGCTTGCGTAGTCTTCAAATTCAGCGCGCATCTCTTCGAGCTTGCGGCGCTCTTCATTGAGACGCTCGAGTTCTTTTTCGCGCCATTCATCAAAGGCAACATTGCCCGTGCCGAATGAGCCACGTCCAAATGACTGAGTCTTGCCACGGCGGAATACACCGCAGAAGCCATCGGTAGCGCGGTTCACGTCGCGCTTGAAACCATCCAGCCGGTCACCCCAGAGGATGTAGGCAAGCATGGCGAAACCAAGCGGCCAGAACAGCATGAAACCAATAACCATCAGCGCGATGGTTGCAGGGGTCCAGCCTGGCCGGATCAAAGCAGCAGTGTTCATAAAAGCCCTTCCTTCTCACGAAAGCCCGACCCTGATTGGCCGATTAGTTACGACATGGGAGACGGATTATGGCTTTTCAAGAAATCGGAAGATTGAATGCGATAAGAGATTGAAATCAGATGTGTTTCTTTGCGTGATCAAAAGCCACAACAAGCAGGCCGGCAACCAGCGCCCAGAAGGCGGCACCTATTCCGCCAATCGAAATACCCGACGCGGTGACAGCAAACGTCACCACTGCGGCGAGCCGTTCGGTCTCATTTTTGAGCGCGATCGTCAGTGCATTGGCAAAGGCGCCGATCAGGGCAAGGCCCGCGACAAGGGCAATCAAAGGCGCCGGCAGGACTGCAAAGAGCGCCACCAGCGAGGCTCCGAAGATGGCCAGTATCAGATAGGAAAGCGCATAGAACGGACCGGTCAGCCAGCGCTTTGCCGGGTCCGGATGGGCATCGGGCCCAGTACAGATTGCCGCCGAAATGGCGGCCATGTTGCTCGTATGCGCGCCGAACGGCGACGTCAGCAGTGAGAGCAATCCGGTAACCAGGAGTGCTGCCGATGCGGGCGGCTCATAACCCGCGGCGCGGAGAACTGCGAAGCCGGGCAAATTCTGCGACGCCATGGTTACGAGATAAAGGGGCAGGGCAATACCGATGACCGCGCGTGTGTCGAAGACCGGCATGATGAGGGTGAGCGTTGAGAGACCGATATCGGGCACACTGGCGGCGCGGCCGCTGGCGAAAGCAAAGACAATTCCGCCAAAGAGGACTGCCAGCACAGCCATTGCTGGATTGAACAGACGGATCACGAAGAAAAGCAGCACCAGCGGCAAGACGAAGAGCGGATCGACGGGGATGGTGCGGGCCGCACCGATAAGGAAGGCGAAGAGGACGCCTGCAAGCATGCCGGATGCAATCGACGCCGGGATTTTGGAAACCAGACCGGAGATCGGCTTGATCAGTCCTGTCAGGATGATGGCGATGGCCGTGACGATGAAAGCACCGACGCCCTGCTGCATGGTAAAGCCGGTACTTGCTCCAATCAGTGCCAGTCCCGGTGTCGACCATGCGGTGATAATCGGCATCCTGTAGCGCCAGCTGAGGAAACCCGTTGCGATGAACATGGAGAGACAAAGCGCCGTGACCCAGCTCGCCGTCTCAGCTTGCGTCGCACCAAGGGCTTGTGCTGCCGCAATGATGAGGGCGAGCGTGCCGCCAAATCCAACGATGGCGGCAACGACAGCAGAAGCAATCACGGAGGAGCGCATGATGAAACCTGTTGGAAAGATTTACAGAATGGACGTGCGGAGTTCGGCGTGTTCGACCATGGAAGCCACGGTGCGGGTGAGAAGCTCAAGATCCTGCGGACGTGACAGACGATGATCGCCATCACGCACCAGCGTAATGGTCACATCGTCAACCGGCAAGTGATCGACCAGCCGCATTGCATGGGTGTAAGGAACATCCTTGTCTTCCATACCTTGCAGAATATGGACGGGACAATCGGTCTGGATGACTCCTTTGAGCACCTGATTGTCCCTGCCGTCGTCCAGCAGGGCTTTGGTATAGATGTACGGTTCCGGCGAATATTCAGATGGCTCTTCCATATAGCCGCGCTGGGTGAGCTGGAGGCGCTGTTCCGGCGTCAACTGCGGTTCTACCAGTTCGGATGTGAAGTCCGGTGCCGGGGCGATCAGGACCAGTCCGGCTATACGGTCACGCTCACCGGCTTTCTGCAGCTCCTCGATCATGCGCAATGCGATCCATCCGCCCATGGACGAACCGACGAGGATCTGCGGGCCAGATGAAAACGCTCTGAACACCGCAAGACTCTGTTCGAGCCAGCGCGAGATCGTGCCATCCCGAAATTCCCCGCCCGACTCGCCATGGGCGGAGTAATCATGGCGCAGGAATGCGTGGCCACGGGCTTCGGCCCATTGATCAAGCCATTCTGCCTTGCTGCCGAGCATATCCGAGCGGTACCCGCCCAGCCAGACGATGCCCGGCTGGCGGCCCTCAAGATGGCGCAGCGCGATCTCGATTTCGTTGACGGTGAGGAATTGCGGCGGGCGAGCCGTCATGGGCAGTCTCCTAGCTGTGTGCACGCCTTTTGCCACGCAAAGTGTAATCAATAAAGCCATTCAACTGTGGTGCGGATTGTATAGAATGCAAATAAACCTATCTTTGCAGCGGGTGATTTATCCATGAAAAGATGTTATTGAGCGAAGCCCCGCAGACAAAGCATTGCAGGCGAGGCCTGACGGTGCTATTTGCGGGACCGAAATAATTCAAGGAGACTACTGCCATTCGCCGACCCTTTAGAGCACAGGTGGTCCAGAAAGATGGACCGCGTTCAAACCGTGATATCCGGGTACCCCAGGTACAGCTCATTGATGCCGAAGGTGAAAACCACGGTATCGTCACCATTCAAGCCGCACTGGCCATGGCCGATGAGGCTGGACTCGATCTCGTTGAGATCGTGCCCAATGCCGAGCCGCCGGTGTGCAAGATCGTTGACCTTGGGAAACTGAAGTACCAGGGACAGAAGAAGGCTGCCGAGGCGCGCAAGAAGCAGAAGACGGTCGAGATCAAAGAAATCAAAATGCGGCCGAACATCGACACACATGACTATGATGTGAAGATGAAGGCGATCAAGCGCTTCTTCGACGAAGGTGACAAGGTCAAGGTAACGCTGCGTTTTCGCGGCCGTGAAATGGCCCACCAGGAACTCGGCATGCGATTGCTCGACCGGGTTAAAGAAGACACAGTCGAGATTTCCAAAGTTGAGGCTGAGCCAAGACTTGAAGGCCGCCAGATGATGATGGTTCTGGCGCCCCGCTAAAACTGAACAGTATTTGAGACAATAGGCCGCCTTCGGGCGGCTTTTGTCTTGATCGAACCGGACTGACGAAGCCATGGCGCTGAATTCCGCAAAAGACATGACCCGATTCCAGCATCGGCGTCGCATTGCCCTGGCAGTGATCATTCTTCTGATTCTCGGTGCCTTGCTGACGGTCCGTTCTGCCTGGTCGAATGATTGGGCGCATGAATATATCGAGGATTTTGGCATCGGCGTGATCGTTCTGGCGATTCTCGGCCGCATGTGGTGCACGCTCTATATTGGCGGGCGCAAGAGTTCGGAGATTGTCCGGCTCGGACCCTATTCCATGAGCCGCAACCCGCTTTACGTCTTCAGCACCCTGGGCGCTTTTGGCATCGGCATGATGACCGGCAGTCTGACCGTTGCCTTCGCGCTGGCGGTGCTTTGCTATATCGCGTTCTATTTCGTTATTGTTGCCGAAGAAGGTTATCTCGAGACCAACTTTGGTGAAACCTACCTTGCCTACAAGCGCGACGTGCCGCGTTTCTTCCCGAAACTGAGGCTGTACCGGGAAGCGGAGGTTCTCAGCGTCAAGTCGTCCATGCTCTACAAGACCTTGGCCGATGGGCTCGTGTTTTTTGTTTCCTACCCGTTGCTCGAATTCGTGGAATATCTGCAATCGGCCAACATTCTGCCCGTTCTGTTTCGTTTTTACTGATTTTTTCAGATACAGGCAGCGATTCAACAGTTGCGCTTTTTCCGGCTTCTCGGTATAAGGCCGCGTTCAAACCGCCCGGCAGGGCATGCCGTGGCGGTTTTGCATGCTTTCAGACTTTGGTCGGTCTGAAGTGAAATCAGAAGGGTCCGACTCCACTGGAGTGACAGGAACCCTAGAAATAGGAGTAGCAAAATGCCCAAAATGAAGACCAAATCGGCCGCCAAGAAACGGTTCAAAATCACCGGAACTGGCAAGATTAAAGCCGCCGCCGCTGGCAAGCGCCATGGCATGATCAAACGTTCGAACAAATTCATTCGTGACGCACGTGGCACAATGGTTCTCGCCGATGCCGATGCGAAAATCGTGAAGAAGTTCTTGCCCAACGGCCTTTAAGCCGACAGCGACGTTTTAAGGAGATCATATCATGGCACGTGTAAAACGGGGCGTTACGTCCCACGCCAAGCATAAAAAAGTTCTGAAGCAGGCTGAGGGTTTCCGCGGCCGCCGCAAGAATACCATCAAGACCGCAAAGGCTGCTGTCGATCGTTCGAAGCAGTACGCTTACCGCGACCGCAAGAACAAGAAGCGTACGTTCCGCGCGCTCTGGACACAGCGTATCAACGCTGCCGTTCGCGAACATGGCCTGACATACAGCCGTTTCATCGACGGTCTGAGCAAGTCCGGTATCGAGGTTGACCGCAAGGTTCTGTCGGATCTCGCGATCCACGAACCAGCAGCGTTCGGCGCACTCGTGGCTTCCGCCAAGAAGGCACTCGAATATCTGAAGAACACCACACCGAATGCTTTTGAAGGCGCTGTTCACTAAGTCAGCCGCCGTTCCCAAAGCATATTCGGAAATAAGACTTGGGAAACCCGCGCTGGCTCGGCTGGCGCGGGTTTTTCAATTTTCTACATGGGTTCAATTTTCTGCATTGAAACGATCACATAGTCGCTCAAGACGCGAAACAGGTGAGAAGCATGGACGATCTGGTACAGTTGGAAAGCGTATTGATTGCGCAGATTGAGGCAGCGGATGACGAAGCGGCCATCGAGGCCGTCCGTGTTGCCGCGCTTGGCAAGAAGGGTTCGATTTCGGAAAAACTGAAATCGCTGGGCTCCATGTCGCCAGAAGAACGGCAGACGCAGGGCCCCGCCATCAATGGTTTGAAGAACCGTGTCACGGATGCTCTTACCAGCCGCAAGAGCACGTTGAAGGACGCAGCGATCACCGAGCGCCTTGAGAAAGAAAAGCTCGATGTCACCCTGCCGGTGCGCACGGCGCCCACAGAACGCGGCCGCATTCATCCGATCAGTCAGGTGGTGGATGAAATCACGGCCATCTTCGCCGATATGGGTTTTTCAATCGCTGAAGGCCCCGACGTCGAGACTGACTACTACAATTTCACGGCGTTGAATTTTCCCGAAGGCCACCCGGCGCGGGAGATGCACGACACGTTTTTCTTCAACCCGGATGAGAATGGCGAGCGCAAACTTCTGCGCACCCATACCAGTCCGGTGCAGATCCGCACCATGGAAAAGCAGAAGCCGCCGATTCGTATTGTCATTCCGGGCAAGACGTATCGCATGGATTCCGATGCGACCCACTCACCGATGTTCCATCAGGTGGAAGGGCTCGTCATCGACAAGACTGCGAATGTCGCCAACATGAAGTGGGTTCTGGAAGAATTCTGCAAGGCCTTCTTCGAGGTGCCATCCCTGCAGATGCGTTTTCGTCCGTCCTTCTTCCCGTTCACCGAACCTTCCCTGGAAGTCGATATCCAATGCGACCGTTCCGGAAACGAGGTCAAGTTCGGCCAAGGTACGGACTGGATGGAAATCCTCGGCTGCGGCATGGTTCATCCGAATGTTCTGCGGCACGGCGGGCTTGATCCGGATGAGTATCAGGGCTTTGCCTGGGGCATGGGCATTGATCGCATCGCCATGCTCAAATATGGCATGCCGGATCTGCGCGACTTCTTCGATGCCGACGTGCGCTGGCTGCAGCATTACGGCTTCCGACCGCTCGACATGCCAACCCTGTTTGGCGGCCTGACCGCATGACCGGGATTCCCGAACAGTACCGGGCTGCCGAAACCTTTGCGTTCGGCGATTCACCCGAACTTGCGGATGAATTGCTGGCGCTGGTGCTCTCCGGCAAGAAGACCGCGACCTGTTGTTCGGTGCGTGATTATGACGAGAATGTCGAAGGAAAACCCAGAGTCGGCCGACGCGATGTGGTGCTGGACGGAGCAGGAAACCCGGCAGCAATCATCGAAACGGTGGAGATCACCTATCGCCGGTTTGAGGACGTCGATGAGGCTTTCGCCCGTGACGAGGGTGAAGGCTCCGCGACGCTGGCCGAGTGGCGCAGCGATCACGAGAGCTATTTTCGTCGCAACGGCGGCTTTTCGCCTGACATGGAACTTTTATGTGAGCGGTTTCGCCTTGTCGAAATCCTCAAACGCTGAAATCGAGAAACGGGTGAAATCATGAAATTCACACTCTCCTGGCTGAAAGATCATCTCGAGACCGAAGCATCGCTCGGCGAGATCGTCGATACATTGACCATGATCGGTCTTGAAGTGGAATCGTTGGATGACAAGGCGGCACTGAAGCCTTTTGTCATCGCCAAAGTGCTGACCGCTTCACGGCATCCGGATGCGGACAAGTTGCAGGTGCTCACCGTTGATACGGGCGACGGCAAGCCGTTGCAGGTCGTCTGCGGCGCCCCCAATGCTCGCGCGGGCCTGATCGGCGCATTCGCTGCACCGGGCGCCTACGTTCCCGGGATCGACATCACCCTTTCGGTTGGCAAGATTCGCGGTGTCGAGAGCCATGGCATGATGTGCTCCGAACGCGAATTGCAGATGTCGGACGAGCACAACGGCATTATCGATCTGCCTGCCGATGCGCCTGTTGGCTCCAGTTTCGCCGCTTATGCTGGACTTGATGATCCGGTCATCGAAATCAACCTGACGCCAAACCGGCCCGATTGCACAAGCATTTACGGTATTGCCCGTGATCTGGCTGCGGCAGGCATCGGCACGCTTAAAAGCGGTGCAGTCGAACCTGTGAAAGGCGCCGGTAGCCCCTCCGTCATTGTATCGCTCGATTTCGGCGATCGCGCTCCGATGTGCGAAGGCTTCGCCTTGCGGACCGTGAAGGGCGTGAAAAATGGCGCAAGCCCGAAATGGCTGCAGCAGCGCCTGATCGCCATCGGCCTGCGCCCGATCAATGCCCTGGTGGATATCACCAACTACATGACATTCGATCGTGGGCGTCCGCTGCATGTGTTCGACGCCGACAAGGTCAAGGGCAATCTCACCGTGCGCTGGGCGCGGGAGGGGGAAACGATCCTCGGTCTCAACGGCAAGGAATATACGCTGAACCCCGATATCGGTGTTATTGCCGATGCGGAAGGCGTTGAGTCGCTTGCTGGCGTTCTCGGCGGCGAACACTCCGGCTGTGACGAAAACACCACCAATGTCGTGGTTGAATCGGCGCTTTGGGATGCGATGAACATTGCCCGCACCGGCCGCAATCTCGGTGTTATCACCGATGCGCGTTACCGGTTCGAGCGCGGCGTCGATCCGGAATTCATGGTGCCGGGCCTTGAGCTCGCAACTCATATGATCCTTGATCTGTGTGGCGGTACGCCCTCAGAAGCTCAGGTCGTCGGCTACAAGGGTTACACGCCGAAGTCGGTGAAATTCCCGGCGGCGGAAGTCAAGCGTCTCACCGGTATCGAAGTGCCTGTACAGACAAGCCTCGATATTCTCAGCCGACTCGGTTTCCAGCCGCAAGGTACAGGCGAGGTGGTGGATGTTCTGGTTCCCTCCTGGCGCCCGGATGTTGATGGCAAGGCCGATCTGGTGGAAGAAGTCATGCGTATTCATGGCGTAAACCGCATTGATCCGCAGCCGCTGCAAAGCCATACGGTCGTCAATGGCAAGATTCTGACCACCCTGCAGATCCGCACCCGCAATGCCAAGCGTGCGCTTGCTTCACGCGGCATGATGGAAGCGGTCACATGGTCGTTCATATCAGAGGAACAGGCCAAGCTGTTCGGTGGCGGGCAGCCTTCGTTGAAGCTCGCCAATCCGATTGCCGCTGATATGTCGGATATGCGTCCGTCGCTGTTGCCAAGCCTCTTGGCTGCAGCTCAGCGCAATGCTGATCGCGGGTTCAATGATCTTGCCCTGTTCGAAGTCTCGGGCACCTACGAGGGTAATACACCGGAAACCCAGCGGCGGGTCGCGGCAGGCATACGTCGCGGCACGGCCAAGCTGGATGGTTCCGGCCGTCACTGGGCTGGAAACGCGACGGTGGTTGGCGTGTTCGACGCCAAGGCGGATGCCCTTGCGGTTCTTGAAGCCTGTGGTGCGCCGGTCGACAAGCTGCAGATCGAAAGCGGCGGACCAGCCTGGTATCATCCCGGCCGTTCCGGGACGATCAAGCTTGGACCAAAGGTCATCCTGGGCACATTCGGTGAATTCCATCCGAAGACGCTGGAAGCACTTGATGTGTCGGGCGCGCTCTGCGGATTCGAAATCTACATCGACGCGATCCCTGAGCCGAAGCAGAAGGCAACGCGTACCAAGCCGCCGTTGAGCCTGTCGGATTTCCAGACGGTCCGCCGCGATTTTGCATTCGTTGTCGACAAGTCGGTGGATGCGGCTTCGATCGTTCGCGCGGCTCTCGCCGGCGACAAGAAGCTGATCACCGGCGTGCAGGTGTTCGACCTGTTCGAGGGCGCGTCATTGGGTGCGGACAAGAAATCTGTCGCCATTGAAGTTGCGATCCAGCCGCAGGAGCGCACACTCAATGATGAGGATCTCGATGCGCTGACCAAGCGGATTGTCGAAAGCGTTGGCAAACAGACTGGCGCCGTGCTGCGCGGTTAAGACCAAAGGTTGCGGAGTCATGGTGCGTGGTTCGACAGGCTCACCATGAGGGAATTGGATTGGTTGCAGGGAGCCGTCCCCTGCAACGCCGACGATTGGCTTGCAATCCTCACTCTCCCTCATGGTGAGCTTGTCGAACCACGCACTGTGGTTTTGCCGTCGAGAATCCAGATACAAAAAAGGGGCGCTTCAAGCGCCCCTTTTCATTTGGTCTGAAACCGGAATCTATTTCTGGATGACTTTCCAGTTCTTGTAGAAGATCGAGTTGCTGCCCTTAAGGATCAGTCCCATGAACGAGACGATGGCAGCATAGAGGCCGGGCAGGTACGATGGGCGCAGAATGTCGACAAACAGGCAGTAGCGCGTCTGGTCGGTCTGGTTGACCGACTGGTGCATCAGCGTGTCATCGAAGATGAACAGCTTGTCGTCCTTCCAGTAGCTCGTCGTGTCACCGCACCAGATATAGGCGGTGCGATCATTCATATCGTTGATGTTGTAAAGCACGCGGATGGTGGCGCGGATCGGGCCAAAATGCTTCGACGTCGAGTTTTTCTTGTTGAACACCGACACGCCGATCGTCTTCACGAAATTATACTTCTCGTAGAAGGACGGCACGCTGACGAAGCTCGGCTGGTCTTTTCCGTACCATTTGAAGAAGAACATGCTGCGCGCCTGCTGTTCAGCGCGGGATTGCAATTTGCCGACAAGGTTTTCCTTTTGCGTGGCTGTGATCAGCCGCTGTACCTCCGCCTGATAGTCGGCCGGCAGGTCTTCCAGCTTGTAGACGCCCTTGTTGATATAGGGCAACGACAAGACATCGAGTACGATGTTCAACGGCGACAGGATCCAGGTGAACAGGCCGTTGCCCATGAAGTACTGCTCGACCATCTGCAGATCGATATTCTTGTTGCGCGACAGATCGTATATTCCGCAGATCAGGTAGAAGATCACCAGATAGGGGACGAAATAGGCGAGAATCGCCAACAGAACCAATCCGATAGCCCAGCGTCTGATCGACTTTTTTGTTGCTTTTTCCATTGTATTCCAGCTTCAGAAGGCCTGACCATCGATGAGCGAACAGGGTGGTTTGGCGTGTTAGAACAAATAAATTGCATGCACATTGCACAGCCGCTGCAGGGTTTTCTGATCCCCGCAGCGGCGTGAAATAGGCCTTACACCGTATCGTCTGTCAAGCTGGCATCATCCATGGCGGATTTATAATGTGAATTCTGTTGTCAACAAATGACAGTCGAGGCCTAGGAAGCCAGTGTTTTCAGTCCTTGCCATTCGACAAGGGCGAAACAGGCAACCACCGCCGTCACGACAAGGGTGACGGCAATGCCGATGGCCGTAAAGGCGGAGGGCATCATCATGAGAATTGCCGGAACACCGATGACCCAGAGCAGGTCGGCGATGAAGACAAAGCCGACGAGCGCGCGCGAATGCGCCTTCCAGCGGGCAATCAGGCCGACGTCGATGGCAAAGAGCACAAGCGCGATACCAATGGCTGCTAACAGCCAGACTGGCGCCCCCGGTATCAGATAAAGTGCAGAAAGTTCGGCAAAGAGCGCTAGTCCTAGCCCGGTGATCCCGGTCAATACTGCGTTGATCATCAGTCCATCAGTCAGTTTGATTTTGGTCATTTCATTCTCCTTTTTGCGTCTATGGCCGAAGAATGCAAGCATGAGGTAATCAAAACAATTACCTCAGAAGTAATGGGTGTGCTACAGCGTCTAAGGCTACTTTGTAACCGAAAGGAAGCGATGATGGAGTTTGGCGATCAACTCAAACAGTGGCGTTCACACCGGCGTCTCAGCCAGATGGATCTGGCACTGGAAGCAGGTATTTCATCCCGTCACCTGTCCTTTCTGGAAACCGGACGGGCAGGGCCATCGGAAGGCATGATCATCCGCATCTGTCAGGCCCTGGAATTGCCGTTCAGGATTCAGAACGAATTGTTTGGCGCCGCCGGTTTCGCGCCGCGTTACCTCTCGGCGGAGCGTGAAGGCCTTACCGGGTTGCCACCACTGATTCGCGATACCCTGTACATGATATTGGAACGGCATGCGCCATGGCCTGCGGTGGCCTTCAATGCCGATCACGATATTCTCGTCGCAAATGCCGGTTTTGTTGGTCTGGCGGATGCGCTGGGTATTACCATTACGCCGGGCGTGAACATTCTCGCGCTGGTGCTTGAGCCGGGGCCAGTACGCCGGTCCATTGCCAATTGGCCGGATGTGGCGCTGCTGTTTCTGAAGCGTGCCCGCAACGAAGCGCGATTGTATGGTCCGAAAAGCCAGCTGGCCAAGCGTATTGCGCGTTACGAAAACGATGCGGAGATTTCCGCCCTGCTTCGCAATGACGAAGGCGACCGTAACCCGCCGCCGATTATCACGGTAAAGCTGCATATCGGTGATGCCATGACCAACTGGATCACCACGGCGACAGCCTTTGGCACGGCGCAGGAGGTTTTGACGGAGGGGATTTTTATCGAGCAATATTTCCCGGCGGATGACGCGACGCGGGCCATTGCTGACAGTGCAGGGCGCTGATTGTTCAGCGCCCCTCTGACGGATCAGCCGTTCACAAGTGCAAGGGCTGCATCCGTATAGCGGTTGCCTGCAACCCGTGTTGGTGAAAGCGCCTCGCCGATCTTTTTCAGATCCGCTGGGGAGAGCAAGACATCGGCCGCCGCCGCATTCTCTTCCAGATGCCTGATCTTGCGGGCACCGGGAATCGGTACGATGAAATCACCCTGATGCAGGACCCAGGCGAGCGCCAGCTGTGCCGCTGTAATGCCCTTGTCCTCGGCCAGACCCTTCAACGTGGTAATCAGGGCCGCATTGGCGTCCATGTTGTCAGCCTGGAATCTTGGCAGCGTCTTGCGCCAGTCATCAGCACCCAGTTCATCCGGTTTGCTGATCGTACCGGTCAGGAGACCACGGCCAAGCGGGCTGTAAGGCACGAAGCCGATGCCAAGCTCGCGGCATACGGCGAAAACCTCCTCCTCCGGCTCGCGGCTCCACAGCGAGTACTCACTCTGAACAGCGGCAATCGGATGCACCTTGTGAGCGCGACGGATCGTGGCGGCGCTGGCTTCGGACAGTCCGAGCGCCTTCACCTTGCCCTGTTGGACCAGTTCGGCCATGGCCCCAACCGTGTCTTCAATCGGCACATTCGGATCAACCCGGTGCTGATAGAAGAGATCGATCTGTTCGATGCCAAGCCGTCCAAGCGACGCTTCTGCAACGGCCTTCAGGTGTTCGGGATGGCTGTTGACACCAACCATGCGCGACGGACCTACCCCCTCATCGGAAATCTTGAAGCCGAATTTCGTGGCGATCACTACCTTGTCGCGGCGATCCTTCAGGGCCTTGCCAACAAGAATTTCATTGTCGAAGGGACCATAGACTTCTGCTGTGTCGAAAAAGGTGACGCCAATGTCCACCGCGCGATGCAGGGTGCGGATCGCATCCGCCTCATCCTGTCCGCCGTAGGCAAAGGTCATGCCCATGCAACCGAGGCCAACGGCTGACACACTGAGTTCCGTTCCAAGTTTGCGCTTTTTCATTACCAATCTCCTTTTTGATGGGATGGAGTGAATTTAGAGTGTGGATCAGTGTTCGATAATTCCCATATTCTTTCACAGCTTGTTCTATATAATAGATCAATGGACCGATCTTATCTCTCCCAACTCGCCGTCTTCGCCAGCGTTGCAGCCTGCGGCGGTTTTCGTGGCGCGGCCAAGCAGCTTGGCATTGCGCCATCGGCGGTCAGCCATGCCATTTCGTCACTGGAGCAGAGTCTTGGTGTTCGTCTTCTCGCGAGGACAACGCGCAGTGTCACGGTGACGGAGGAAGGCGCATTACTACTGAAACGGCTCCGGCCGGCACTGGCGGAAATAGACCTTGCGCTGGATGCGGCCAAGGAAGCGAACAACCGTGTTGCCGGCACTTTACGGCTGAGCGTTCCACCCTTTGCGGCGCACTGGCTATTGGCGCCACGGATCGCCGCATTCGCGGCAGCCTATCCCGGGGTGGCGCTTGAGCTGCGCGTGGAGGAACCATTCAACGATATCGTTGCGGCAGGCGTTGATGCGGGCATGCGGCTCGGCGAAAGTCTGGAGCCGGATATGATCGCCGTGCGCATGAGCCATCCGATCAAGGCCAGCATCGTCGCAGCACCAGATTATTTCAGAAAGCACCCGGTACCGCAGCATCCGCATGAGCTTGCCAACCATCTGTGTATCCGACGCCGGTTTGCCAGCGGTCAGATCTATCGCTGGGAGTTTGAGAAAGACGGCGAAGAGATTGTCATGGGGATGAACGGGCCGCTTATTCTTGGCGACGACCGGCTGGTCATTCAGGCAGCTCTGGATGGTGCCGGCGTGGCCTTTCTACTGGAATGTATGGCACCGGAGGCTATTACCGATGGCCGTTTGCTCCGTGTCCTGGAGGATTGGTGCGCGCCATTTCCAGGTGTTTATCTCTACTATCCGAGCCGCCGGCAGATGCGGCCGGCCTTGCGCGCATTCATCGATTTTTTCAAAGTCTGAGCTTGGCGCTTCTTTCCATTCCGTCTCGGCTTGTTTAGGTTGCACGCGACAAAGAGGAGAAGGCATCATGTTCCGTTGGGGTATTCTGTCGACAGCGAAAATCGGGGTTACGGCGGTTATCCCCGCCATATGCGATGCGGAGAATTCCGTGCTGTCGGGTATCGCCAGCCGTGATCTCCTGAAGGCGCGAGCGGTGGCTGAGCGATTCGGCGCACCGCATGCTTTCGGCACCTATGAAGCCATGCTGGCATCCGGGGATATTGATGGCGTCTACATCCCGCTTCCCACCTCGCAGCATGTGGAGTGGTCGGTCAGGGCAGCCGAGGCAGGCAAGCATGTGCTATGCGAAAAGCCGATCTCATTGCATGCCGGCGACATAGCCGCCCTGCAGCGTGCCCGCGATACCCACGGCGTTCTCATCGCCGAGGCATTCATGGTGACCTATCATCCGCAATGGCTGAAAGTGCGCGATCTGATCGCCGAAGGTGCCATTGGCCGCCTGCGTCAGGTTCAGGGAGCTTTCACCTATTTCAACAAGGATGCGGGCAATATGCGCAACCAGCTGTCGCTTGGCGGCGGCGCACTGCCCGATATTGGCGTCTATCCAACGGTTGTCACCCGTTTCGTCACGGGCAAGGAACCTGTCAGGGTTTCGGCCAATGTCGAGCGCGATGCGGATTTCGGCACCGACTGCTACGCCAGCGTGCGCGCCGATTTCAATGGTTTCGAACTTTCCTTCTACGTGGCAACCCAGCTCGCCGCGCGTCAGTTGATGGTTTTCCACGGTGACGAAGGTTTTATCGAGGTGCATGGGCCTTTCAACACCGGCAAGTATGATCACGCACGCATTACCCTGCACAACCAGACCCACACCGGTGCCACCGAATGGAGCTTTGGCGACGTGAACCATTATCGCTTGCAGATCGAAGCCTTTGCCCGTGCGGCGAAAGGCGAAGATGCGGCTGTGTTCTCGCTGGAAAGCTCAGTTCTCAATCAGAAGCTGATTGATGCGATCTACCGCGCTGGTGAAACCGGCAATTGGGAAGCGGTCGCCTAGGTCGTACACTCATAAATCTGGTTCACCAGTAGACGCCACCGCGCGCCACATGGACGCGCGGGTCAGAATCCGGAGTATTGAGACTTCTCGGGCAGGCTTCGCATTCGGCTGCCGGACCTGATACCACCGGCTTGCCGGACTGGGTGTTCAGGAGCGACAGGATTTCCAGATTGCTGGAATTCCAGCGGCCGTGCTGACGGCTGGTAATCTGCGGCACCGGCGAGGGGCGGGTACGGATACGGTCCTGCGGTTTAACCATAAGCGTCGCGAGAATATCATCCGGCAGCGCTTCGCCGCGCGCAACCACGCCGGAGGCATCCTTCAGCGCCTTTAACCGTGCCACACGGATATCCGTCAGCGGGTGCGTGCGCAGGATGGACGGGTCGGGAATGCGACCGCCCGGCAGGATAAGATTTTCCCAAAGCTTGCCTTGGGCTTTTTCCAGTTTCACCAGTGCTTGCGCCAGCCCGTCCGGGTCCCCTGTGAGCAGTGCCGCGCCAAGATCGGCATCAAATTCGCGGGTACGCGACAGGGCCATTTGCAGAAGGCCGCCGACCGTCGGGGCGACGAGCAGAATAAGGACGCCGAGCCACGGGATCTGTGCATGTCCACCGCTCGCCAGAAAGGTAATATTGAAAAGCAGGGAGACGATGCCGATTGTCGACATCAGCGAGGTAAAGCGCGATACGGTATCGGCGAGCGCCATGACCTTCAGGTCTTCATTGCGGATATGGCTGATTTCATGAGCCAGTACACCAGTGAGTTCTCGGGCCGTCAGCACCCGAATCAGCTGGTCCGTGACAGCGACCACGGAATCATCTTTCCTGCCGACTGCAAAGGCATTCATCATCCGCGATGGAATGACATGAAGGGCCGGGACACGCTGCAGGCCGGCGCGGCGTGACAGTTCCTCCACAATGGCAAGGCCTTGCGGAAACTCGGCACGTGTTACGGCCCTTGCTTTATACATTTTCAGCACCATCTGAGGACTAATGCGCCGTATCGCGACAAGGCTTATTGCGCCGAAGACAAAGGCGTAGATAATGCCGACGGGTCCCGCCAGCGTGAAAGCGCAGACGACGAGCAATGCCAGGCTTCCGGCGAGAAGCAGCCATGTGTGCAGCTTGTTGATCAGCTGGCTGCGCCGGTGCTCAGGAAGGTTGAAGTGAAGGGTACTATCGGTCATAGGCGATATATGGCGGTAAAAAGCCGCTTTGCCGAGTCTTTTAAGGCGATTAGGCGTGCAAATGCCGCAGCTTCTGACTTGCATGGTAATTTCAGCCTTCTTATATAGCCCACAACACGCAAGTTCGGCTCGCTGTGGTCGTCTTGTATTGTTTAACCCCCCTAGGGGCTGCTGAATGGAATGCTCGGCAGAGGTCCCGGCAGCCTGCTGAATGGAGAGAAGTGTAATGGCTAAAGTTATCGGTATCGACTTGGGTACGACCAATTCCTGCGTCTCCGTCATGGACGGAAAGAACGCGAAGGTCATCGAAAATGCAGAAGGTGCGCGCACGACACCTTCGATCATTGCTTTTACGGATAGCGATGAGCGCCTTGCTGGCCAGCCGGCCAAGCGTCAGGCTGTCACCAATCCGGAAGGAACTGTCTTTGCGGTCAAGCGTCTGATCGGCCGCCGCTTCGACGACCCGACCGTCGCAAAGGACAAGAAGCTTGTTCCTTACGACATCGTCAAAGGTGACAATGGCGATGCTTGGGTAGAAGTTCACAAGCAGAAATATTCGCCTTCGCAAATTTCGGCGATGATTCTGCAGAAGATGAAGGAAACGGCTGAAGCCTATCTGGGCGAAAAGGTAGAGAAGGCTGTTATCACCGTTCCTGCTTACTTCAACGATGCCCAGCGTCAGGCCACCAAGGATGCCGGCAAGATTGCTGGCCTTGAAGTCCTGCGCATCATCAACGAGCCAACTGCTGCTGCCTTGGCCTATGGCCTCGACAAGAAGGAAGGCAAGACCATTGCCGTCTACGATCTTGGCGGCGGCACATTCGACGTCTCGGTTCTGGAAATCGGTGATGGCGTTTTCGAAGTGAAGTCGACCAATGGCGATACGTTCCTTGGCGGTGAAGACTTCGATATGCGTCTGGTCGAGTATTTTGCAGCCGAGTTCAAGAAAGAACAGGGCATCGACCTGAAGAACGACAAGCTTGCCCTGCAGCGCCTCAAGGAAGCTGCTGAGAAGGCCAAGATCGAGCTTTCGTCAGCCCAGCAGACAGAAATCAACCTGCCATTCATCACCGCTGATGCTTCCGGTCCAAAACACCTGACCATGAAACTATCCCGCGCCAAGTTTGAAAGCCTGGTCGATGATCTGGTGCAGCGCACTGTCGAGCCCTGCAAGGCAGCGCTCAAGGATGCGGGCCTCAAGGCTGGTGAAATCGATGAAGTGGTTCTCGTCGGCGGCATGACCCGTATGCCGAAGATCCAGGAAGTCGTGAAGGCCTTCTTTGGCAAGGAACCCCACAAGGGCGTGAATCCTGATGAAGTCGTCGCCATGGGCGCAGCCATTCAGGCCGGTGTTCTGCAGGGTGACGTCAAGGATGTTCTGCTGCTCGACGTTACGCCGTTGTCCCTCGGCATCGAAACGCTTGGTGGCGTATTCACACGTTTGATCGACCGCAACACGACGATCCCGACGAAAAAGTCGCAGACGTTCTCCACAGCCGATGACAACCAGTCTGCTGTGACGATCCGCGTCTTCCAGGGCGAGCGCGAAATGGCTGCCGACAACAAGGCACTCGGCCAGTTCGATCTCGTGGGCATTCCGCCCGCACCGCGCGGTGTTCCGCAGATCGAAGTCGGTTTCGACATCGATGCGAATGGTATCGTGAATGTCTCGGCCAAGGACAAGGGTACGGGCAAGGAACACCAGATCCGTATCCAGGCATCTGGCGGTCTTTCCGACGCTGACATCGAAAAGATGGTCAAGGATGCCGAAGCCAATGCCGAGGTAGACAAGAAGCGTCGCGATGCTGTCGAGTCCAAGAACCAGGCCGAAGCCCTGATCCACTCGACTGAAAAGTCGCTGAAGGATTATGGCGATAAGGTTTCGGCTGAAGACAAACAGGCAATTGAAACGGCTTTGGCTGAATTGAAGACTGCGACCGAAGGCGACGACGCCGAAGCCATCAAGGCGAAGACACAGACGCTTGCGGAAGTTTCGATGAAGCTTGGTCAGGCCATGTATGAAGCTGCACAGGCTGCCGAAGGCGAAGGTGAAAAGACCGAAGCCGCGGCCAAGGAGCATGATGATGTTGTTGATGCTGATTTCGAAGAAATCGACGAAAACGGCAAGAAGAAATCTGCATAATCTGCGGCGTATAAAGTGATGAAAAGCCCGGCCCTGTGCCGGGCTTTTTGTTTGTACGTTTGATGCAAAGACATTTCGTAAAGCAAAATCGCATATCGGGCTTTCGTCTAATTGACGTTGATCGGCTGTGAACATAAGAAGAACATATAATCGAAGAAAGCGTGTTTCAAACCTTATTGCCATCGCGCGTCTCCGTTTGGCACAGAAGGGGCAGTAGGCAGTTTTATCTATATTTTTCAAAGGATTGCGTGATGAGTATTGATATCAACGTATATGCGAACGAAATTTCCGATGATCTGATTCCAACCATCTTGGCGGAACTGAACAAGTTTGAGATGGTCTGTGAACTTCATCCGGAATTCTCATTCGCCACGCATGGAGGCTTTTTGCCGATCCGGTTCCGGATAACCAGCAACACATTCGAAAGTCTCGCAAACAAGGATCTTGTCAGCGGTTTTGAACTTCATGTTTATGACAATGATTGGGATATCGATGACTGTTATAGCGACGAAGACCGGGAGAAATTGCAGGCGTATCGCAAGGTGGTCAATTTCAATTTCACGGGTGCGTCTGACAGTTTTGAACTTCGCTTTGCGAGTTTAATGAGCGCGATCATTGCCAATTTGACCCATGGGGCCATTACGGATGAGGAGTGTAATGTTCTGTATGACGGCGCAGTCATTATGGAAACTGCACGAAACTTGGTTGTAGATGATAGCGATCTTACAGAAGGAGAACTTGAATACCACGAGTTCGAGGGATGGCATTAGTCGTTGCGATCCACACGACGTCTCACGGCGAACCAGTCGAAGCGCGCATTCGATAATGTAGACGTTTGGATGAGATTTCATTCCCTGGGCTACCGGACGGGATATCTGCGAGAACATTGTGCATGGTTCAACAAGCTCACCATGAGGGAGAGCGGAGCTGCAATGCCAATCGGAAATTCGGAGCTGGCCAACCTCGCAGAACTTGGTTCCCTGTGATCCTCACTCGCCTTCATGGGCGAGTTGCAGAGGCAATGTGCATGGTTTGCCCTTCGGCAAGCTCAGGAAGCTCATCATGAGGGCGAGTGAGGATCACAGGGAGTTATATTCTGCAACGCTTACGGCTGGCCAGCTCTGCAACGCTGATGATTATTTGCAGCTCACCTATCCCCCTCATGATGAGCTTCCTGAGCCTGCCGAAGGGCAAACCACGCATGATCTGCCTGCGGTCTCTCCGCTCACGCACATAGTCCCCACTCTCCGTCATCCTCGGGCTTGGCCCGAGGACCACACCGGCGAGAACGCGCACTCGATCTCGTTGTGTTCATGGATACGTTTCCTCCGTTTTGCCACGGGTCCACGGGTCATCCTCGGGTTAAACCCGAGGACTGAGGATGACGGAGAGAGAAGCGCCAAGCCCGTTTGGCAAGCTTGGCTGATGATCATTCGCCAATCCCGTTCCTCTAAGAAAAATCACGCCAACTTATCCAACACTTTCCATCTTCGCTTATTCTCATCGTGTCCTTTCCGGCGGGAATGCTTCCGGAAACTTTCGAAAGTCGGGAAAGGATCGGCGCTTCGGCCTCGCGGGAAGAACCTGTGAGACTGGGGAGGTTTCGCTGAAGCTGTTCTATTCATTCGGCCCAGCAGCCGGATGACAAGGCAGAACAGGCGGAAACGCAAATCGCCGGGGCGGGTGGTCCTTGGATCGCAAACATCGCATACCAGAATACCCAAGACCCGCGTTCCAAGGACCGCCCGTCATTCTCTTCTTTCAATGGCCAGACGCAAAAGCGGGCGTGGCAACGGGGACGCCGTTTTGAAAAATGTGTGATCAGCCAGGGAAAGGCAGCTTGGCATTATAATCTCAGAAAGTGACAGATGGGGCCAATCTGCATTTCACACGTGTATAAAACCGTGGAAGGATTGCCACACAAACGCAATAATGCGCAAATATGCGCCACTTGGAACGAATCAATCCAAGTAGGCTATGGCATTCGGGGCGTTGAACACCTAAATACCGGTCTAAAACAAGCTTCTGCGTGAGGCTCTCTGATTTCATGGAACGAGTGTTTGGATGAAGGCTGACTATTACGAAACCCTCGGCGTAGCGAGAGGCGCTGATGAGAAAGAGCTGAAAAGCGCTTTCCGTAAACTGGCAATGCAATATCACCCCGACAAGAATCCGGGCGATGAGAAAGCCGAGCACAAATTCAAGGAAATCGGCGAGGCCTATGAAACGCTGAAAGATCCCAACAAGCGCGCGGCCTATGACCGGTTCGGTCACGCGGCGTTTGAAAATGGTGGCATGGGCGGTGGAGGCGGCGGCTTTGGCGGTGCCGGTGGTTTTGCCGATATTTTCGAGGACATTTTTGGCGAGATGATGGGTGGCGGCCGCCAGCGCCGCTCCGGCGGCCGTGAGCGTGGTGCCGACCTTCGTTACAACATGGAAATCACGCTGGAAGAGGCCTATGCGGGTAAGACGGCGCAGATTCGCGTGCCGACATCCATTACCTGCGATGAATGTTCCGGCAGTGGCGCCAAGCCTGGCACATCGCCCGTTACCTGCAATACCTGCGGCGGTTCCGGCCGTGTCCGGGCGGCGCAAGGGTTTTTCTCCATTGAGCGTACCTGCCCGACCTGCCACGGCCGCGGCCAGACCATCAAGGATCCCTGCACGAAATGCTCCGGACAGGGCCGAATCACCGAGGAACGTTCGCTCTCGGTCAATATTCCAGCAGGTATCGAGGACGGCACGCGGATCCGTTTGACCGGCGAAGGTGAAGCGGGTGTTCGTGGAGGCCCTTCAGGTGATCTCTATATTTTCCTGTCGCTGAAGCCGCATGAATTCTTCCAGCGCGACGGATCTGATCTTTACTGCAAAGTCCCCATTTCCATGACCACTGCTGCGCTGGGCGGCCAGTTTGAAGTGGCAACACTTGATGGCACGCAGACACGGGTCAAAATCCCGGAGGGCACCCAGAACGCCAAGCAATTCCGCCTCAAGGGCAAGGGTATGCCGGTTTTGCGCCAGCCGGCCATGGGCGATCTTTACATCCAGATAGCGATCGAAACGCCGCAGAACCTCAACAAGCGCCAGCGCGAATTGCTGGAAGAGTTCGAGCGTGTGTCGTCGCAGGACAACAGCCCGCAATCATCAGGCTTTTTTGCCCGTATGAAGGAATTCTTCGAAGGACTGAGCGAGTAAATTTGTTACGGAATTAAGACAACTGGCCTTGCTTCCGCCACGAGTTGCGTCGTAAATTTGTCTACTTGCGACGGGAGGATGGGAATGACACGACCACTGGGAAAAAAACTCGCTGAGAAATTCGGCGAGGAAATCCGCTTCTTCAAAGGCTGGATGCACGGGCCGAAGGCGGTGGGGTCGATTCTCCCGACCAGTTCCATCACGGCGCGCCGCATGGCCAGCGTGGTCAACCCGCATTCCGGCCTGCCTGTTCTGGAGCTTGGACCTGGCACAGGTGTCATCACGCGAGCTATTCTCAATCGCGGCGTTGAACCTGAAAATCTCTGCTGTGTTGAGTATTCTGCGGATTTTGCCGCGCATTTGCGGGAAGATTTCCCTGGGGTGAATATCATCGAGGGCGATGCATTCAACCTCGACAAGACGCTTGGCGCTCACAAGGACCAGATGTTTGATTCGGTCGTTTCTGCGGTTCCATTGCTGAATTTTCCCGTCGGCGACCGGGTGAAGATCATCGAAGACCTGTTGCGACGGGTGCCGCATGGCCGCCCGATCGTCCAGATCACCTATGGTCCGATGTCCCCGGTTCCCGCCGGTCGCGGCAATTACAAGATCGAACATCTCGATTTCATCATCCGCAATGTCCCGCCCGCCCGGCTCTGGATCTATCGTCGCGCCTGATCGCCAGAACGTTTCGTTTGACCCATGAAAGGGTGCATATGCAGCCGAAGATTCTCGTTTTCGCAGGTTCGAATCGTACCGGCGCATTCAGCGGGCAGGTTGCCGATGTCGCCACCAGGGCGTTGGCGACACTTGGCGCTGATGTTACACGCATAGCCCTGATCGATTATCCGCTTCCCATCATGGACCAAGATCTGGAGGCGGAAAAAGGCATACCTGATAACGCGATGAAGCTCGGCCGGCTGTTTGCTGCCCATGATGGTATTCTGATCGCGTCTCCCGAATATAATTCATCGATCCCGCCGCTTCTGAAGAATACCATCGATTGGGTAAGCCGCATTTCGAAGGATGGAGAGAAACCTCTCAAACCCTATGCTGGCAAGATCGTTGCGCTGTGTTCATCGTCGGATGGCAATTTTGCCGGCATTCGCGGTCTCTATCACCTGCGTTCCGTCCTGATGAATGTGGGAACGCAGATCATCAGTGAACAATGCTCCGTGGCCCATGCCCATGAGGCTTTTGCCGAAGACGGCTCATTTCACGACGCACGGACCACCAGAGCCATGGAACGCGTCTGCCAATCGTTGATCGATCATGCGAGACTGGCAAAATCGCGTTGACAGGCGTTTTTGCCCGCCCTTTTGCCGTTCTGACCTTTCCTATCGGGCGCTGATATGCCATGGGATGGCGATCAACAGAAAAGGTGGTTTGTCATGATGGAAGCGGCTTTGCGCGATCGCCTCATCGTAGGCCTTGATGTGCCTGACCTGAAGGCGGCGGGAAATATCGTCAGCACGCTGGGCGATACGGTATCCTTCTACAAAATCGGTTATCAGCTGGCCTTTGCCGGCGGCCTTGGATTTGCGACGGAGCTTGTCCAGTCGGGCAAAAAAGTATTCCTGGACATGAAGCTCCTCGATATCGACAATACGGTCGCCAAGGGCGTCGAGAATATCGTCAAGATGGGAGTTTCCATGCTGACGCTGCATGCCTATCCCAAGGCGATGAAAGCGGCGGTGGAAGCGGCGCGCGGTTCGGACCTGTGCCTGCTCGGCGTGACAGTTCTCACTTCCATGGACCAGCAGGACATGATTGATGCCGGTTACGAGCATGATCCGCACACATTGGTGCTGATCCGTGCCGAACAGGCGCTGCATGCGGGAATGGGCGGAATCGTCTGTTCGGCGGCCGAAGCCTCCGCTGTGCGCAAGATCGTCGGGCCGGATCTTGCCATCGTCACCCCCGGTATCCGGCCAACGGGTGCCGACATCGGTGATCAGAAGCGCGTCATGACACCGTCCGATGCCCTGCATGCCGGAGCAAGTCACCTTGTTGTGGCCCGCCCCATCGTTGCCGCGGCCGATCCTAAGGCTGCAGCCGAAGCGATCCTTGCCGAAATGGCGGGCGTCTGATCAAATTCGCCAACATTCCGGTGAATCGCCGGACAGTTCAGGTTTTGGAGGACCTATGCCCAAGGGATATTGGATAGCGCACATCGATGTAGAGGATGCGGAAGGATACAAGGGCTACGTATCAACCGCAAAACCGGCGTTCGAACGGTTCGGCGCAATTTTTCTGGCGCGTGGCGGGCCGTTTCATGAATTGGAAGGGAAGGCGCGCGGCCGCAATGTCGTGATCGAGTTCCCCTCGGTGCAGCATGCGCTCGACTGTTACAATTCGCCGGAATATCAGGCGGCCAAAGCCATCCGCAGGCAATATGCTGAAGGCGAAATGCTCATCGTCGAGGGCGCCTGACCCTTCATCTGTGCAGTGCGCAATTTATGTTGCACCTGCACGGGAAATTGTGAACATTTTTCTTTTCGCTAATCCCTTTGTTGCATTGCAATATCGATCAAAGCGGATAGGGTTATTCTCCCATCAAGAACATTTTCATCTTTGATGATCATGTTTGTGAGATCGCCGTTGTGTTGATATGATCGGACAGTGGAATGTTTTACCAGCTTTATGAACTCAATCATGCCGCCCTGCAGCCGTACCGGGCGCTGGCCGACGCGACCAAGCTGTTCTACGACAACCCGCTCAATCCCCTCTCGCAGACGGTTATCGGTCGCTCCATTACCGCTGGCTGTGAACTGTTCGAGCGTACAACCCGTGCCTACGGCAAGCCCGTCTTCAATCTCCCGACAACGGTCGTGGATGGTGAAGAAGTGGAAATTCGTGAAAAGACCGTCTGGTCGAAACCATTCTGCAACGTCATCCACTTCAAGCGCGCCCTGCCATCAAAACGTGCTGCGGATCCGAAAATTCTCGTTGTCGCGCCCATGTCTGGCCACTACGCCACATTGTTGCGGGGCACCGTCGAAGCCTTGTTGCCCCATGCGGAAGTTTATATCACGGACTGGGTTGACGCACGCACCGTGCCGCTGACTGCGGGCCGTTTCGATCTGGATGACTACATCGATTATGTCATCCAAATGTTCCATGCGCTGGGGGAAGACACCCATGTGGTCGCTGTTTGCCAGCCATCCGTTCCGGTTCTGGCTGCCGTCGCCATCATGGAAGCCAATGGCGACCGGTTTGCACCATCCACTATGACGCTGATGGGTGGACCCATCGATACGCGCAAAAACCCAACCGCAGTCAATATCCTGGCCGAGGAAAAGGGTATCAACTGGTTCCGCGACAATGTCATCATGTCGGTGCCATGGCCGCATGCGGGTTTCATGCGCGACGTCTATCCCGGTTTCCTGCAGCTTTCCGGTTTCATGAGCATGAACCTTGACCGCCATATCACGGCGCACAAGGAGTTTTTCATGCACCTCGTCAAGGAAGACGGCGATTCCGCCGACAAGCACCGCGAATTCTACGATGAGTATCTGGCTGTGATGGATCTGACTGCGGAGTTCTACCTGCAGACGGTCGATACAGTTTTCGTTCGCCAGTCGTTGCCCAAGGGCGAGATGACCCATCGCGGCAAGCTGGTCGATCCGTCTTCAATCCGCACTGTCGCCCTGCTGACGGTCGAGGGCGAGAACGATGACATTTCTGGTGTTGGCCAGACCAAGGCTGCCCAAACGCTGTGTGTGAACATCCCTGACGCCATGCGTATGCACCACTTGCAGGCCAAGGTGGGTCACTACGGCGTGTTCAATGGATCGCGATTCCGTGCTGAAATTGCACCACGTATTGTCCAATTCGTTAACGATCACGCTCAGGCCAATCGCAAGAGCAACGTCACTCCGATCGGTAAACGCGCGCGCGGCTGAACGTACTTTCTGAATATAAAACGGTATTGCCGGAAGACTGCTTCTTCCGGCAATCGCTTTTGTGCATGCATCTGTTTTCCTGTAAAGCTTAATGAATTCAATGCGTTGCTGTGACGTTGATGAATGTCCCGGGGGCAACCTGTAGTGGCTGCATCGCGCATGGGTTGCGACCGCTCGCGATGTACAACTTTCAAATTTTCGTCAAAATCTAGGAAGTTCAAATTTTAACCATATATTAACAATGGCGGGATCGTGGCGCCATTGTGATTGACTCATATCCCCTCCCGACATTAACGTTTTGTTAACGAAGGCTGGTTGGGTTCGGAGTAAAGCATGTTCGGAGCGGTAAAGATTTTAAAGTCGATGGGGTTCGCGGCAGTGCTTTTCGCTGGCGCACTTGTCGCAAATTCCGCCTCCGCAGCCGAAGCTTTCATGCAGACCGGCGGTCTGACATCCCAGCCTATCGGTCATTACGAGTTCTGCAAGCGTCTGCCGGACGAATGCTCGGTCCGCAGCCGCAACGTTGCTCCCGCCAAGATGACGCGCGATTTCTGGGAACTGATCGTTAATGTGAACAGCCGCGTCAACCAGACAGTCAAGCCATTGACGGATATGGAGATTTACGGCGTTGAAGAATATTGGGGCTACCCGGACAAGGTCGGCAACGTTGGCGATTGCGAAGACTATGTGTTGGAAAAGCGCCGTGAACTGATGCAGGCGGGTATTTCGCCAGCCGATCTGCTGATAACCGTCGTGCGTAAACCCGATGGCGAAGGCCACGCTGTACTGACCGTTCGTACAGACACGGGTGATTTCGTCCTCGACAACCTTGCGGACGGCGTCAAGAACTGGTCGGAAACCGAATACACGTATCTCAAGCGCCAGGCCACGAACAATACCGGCCGCTGGGTCAGCATTGAGGCACCAAGCAATATTCTGGTCGGTTCAGTCCGCTAACACGGGGCAGGATCCGTTAATCCAGCTTGGAAATCTGCAGGCTCCAGTGGGTTGGTGCGCGGTTCGTCCTTCGACAGATTCAGGAGCTCACCGTAATCCCGTGGTTCGACAAGCTCACCATGAGGGAGATCGTGGATGCAATGCCAATCGCAAATATTGCAGAATATGGCTCCCTGCAAGCCTCATTCTCCCTCATGGTCAGCTTGTCGAACCACGCACCATAGGGATGCAATTGCAATCAGTTGGGCTTTGTTCAGGCCGCCTGATTGGCCGTATCCTGTGCCATTCTGTATGAAATGGCTTCTGCCACGTGAATGCGCCCGACCGCCTCAATCCCTTCAAGATCAGCCAATGTTCGCGCGACCTTGAGAACCCGGTGATAACCACGCGCCGAAAAACGCATCTGCTCAGCGGCCTGCCGCAACAGCAACAAGGCTGTGTTGTCTGATCGGGCTACGTCTTCGATCAGCGCCACCGGACAATGGGCATTCATTGTCACCGCTGGAAATCCCAGTACTTCATAGCGTTGTTTCTGGATATCTCTGGCCCTGGCGACGCGGGCGGCAACGCATGCGCTGCTCTCCGATCGCGGACGATGGATGAGGTCTGCAGCACTGACGGCAGGAACATCAATACGAAGATCGATACGGTCGAGCAATGGTCCGGAAACGCGGGCCTGATAGTCCTGCTGGCAGCGCGGTCCTCTGGCACAGCGATGCCCCGGTTCACCAGCCATGCCACAGCGGCAGGGGTTCATGGCGGCCACGAGTTGGATTTGTGCGGGATAGGAAATACGGTGATTGGCGCGCGCAATCATGCATTCCCCGGTTTCAAGCGGCTGCCGAAGGGAGTCGAGTACCTGCGGTGTGAATTCGGGGAACTCATCGAGAAAGAGGACACCCCGGTGCGCAAGGGAAACCTCGCCGGGCCGGGCACGTATACCACCTCCGACCATAGCCGCCATGGATGCTGAATGATGCGGCGCGCGAAAGGGACGGCGGTCCGTCAGTTTCCCGCCGAGCAATTCGCCGGCGACCGAGGCAATCATGGAAACGTCCAGCAGTTCGCGGGGAAGGAGGGGCGGCAGAATGGAGGGAAGCCGCTGGGCGAGCATGGACTTGCCCGATCCCGGCGGACCCACCATGAGCAGATTGTGACCACCTGCGGCGGCAACCTCGAGCGCACGCCGGGCGCTCTCCTGCCCCCTGATATCAGCCAGATCGGGCAAATCCGTTGCATTGGCCTGCAGGGAGGGCTCGGGGCGCGACAGCACCTGATGGCCGCGAAAATGATTGGCAAGGCTGATGAGACTGCGCGGCGCCAGAATATCGATCTCTTCACCTGCCCAGGCCGCTTCGGGTCCGCAGGGTGCTGGGCAAATCAAACCGCGATCCTGCCGGTTGGCGGAAATTGCTGCAGGAAGAACCCCTGCCACATGGGTAATGGTGCCGTCGAGCGACAGTTCTCCAAGCACGACATAGGATTGCAGGGCATCGGCCGGTATGGCGCCGAGTCCCGCCATCAGGCCGACGGCGATCGGCAGATCATAATGACTGCCCTCTTTGGGAAGGTCTGCCGGTGCCAGGTTGATTGTCACCTTCTTCGGCGGCAGGGATAGACCGGACGCATGCAGCGCCGCCTGCACGCGCTCACGGCTTTCGGCCACTGCCTTATCGGGCAGACCGACAATATGGATGCCCATTTTGCCGGGGGAGATCATCACCTGCACATCGACAGGCTGGGCTTCAATGCCTTGAAATGCGACGGTACGCACACGGGTGACCATCAATTGTTCCTTGAAAATATCGCGTCAAAAAATGAATAGTGCCAATGACGGCACCTCATCACAATTTGCGTGACATGACAAGAACGTTAGGAGAACGTTGCGGTGGGGCCGATGATCGCCCTGCGCGCCTTTGTTCGATATTATTGAAGCATGGAACGGGAGCGGTGCCGTTAGCGCCGCTTGGCCTCTACGGCATCCCAGAAGAGCGCAGCGATATCGGCGCCGCCAAAGCGTTTCACTTCCCGCACACCCGTCGGCGAGGTCACGTTGATTTCCGTCATGTAGTCGCCGATCACATCAATGCCGACAAGGATGAAACCGCGTTCACGCAGGGAGGGGCCGATTCGTGCGCAAATCTCGCGTTCGCGTTTCGTCAGTTCGGTCTTCTCGGCGCGACCGCCCACATGCATGTTGGAGCGTGCATCGCTTTCCGAGGGTACGCGATTAATCGCGCCAACGGGCTCTCCATCGATCAGGATGATGCGCTTGTCGCCGGCCCGCACATCCTTGAGGTAGCGCTGGGCAATGATCGGCTCGCGGAACATCTGGCCAAACATCTCCAGCAGCGATGTCAAATTGCGGTCGCGATCAGCGAGATGGAACACGCCTGCACCGCCATTGCCATAGAGCGGCTTGAGGATGATATCGCCGAACTCCTTGCGGAATGCCATGATCTCCTGCGGATCCTTGGTGATCAGCGTATCCGGCATGAGATCGGGGAATTCGGTGACAAAGATTTTTTCCGGGCTGTTGCGCACCCAGGCCGGATCGTTGACGACGAGCGTTTTTGGATGAATACGCTCAAGCAGATGCGTCGTCGTGATATAGTTCATGTCAAACGGCGGATCCTGCCTGAGCAGCACCACATCCATCTCCGAGAGGTCGCGTGAAACCTGCTCACCCAGCGTGAAGTGGTCACCCTCGATATCGCGAACCTTCAGCTCCTCGACCCGCGCGCGAACTACGCCGTCGCGCATGCTGAGGCGATCCGGTGTATAATGATAAAGTGCGTGGCCGCGGGCTTGCGCCTCAAGGCACAGGGCAAAGCTGGTATCGCCTGCGATGCGGATCGAATTGATATGGTCCATCTGGACCGCGACTTTCAATGCCATGGAACGTCCCCCGATAGGATTAGGAGTGTTGACATGGCGATGTCACGTTCAACGGTCAAGGTCAATCCTGCAGCACGATCAAGATATTGTGGAGGGCAACATATCGTGGAGAGGTTGTATCCCGGCCTTTCGGCAGGGATACAGGAATTTGTATCAGAGCTTGGCCATGCAGATATTGGTATGACCGGCACCGACAAAACCCAGACGGTTTGCAGCGCCTTTGGAAAGATCGATCACACGGCCCTTGATGAATGGGCCACGATCGTTGATGCGCACGACGATCGACTTGCCATTGCGCTGGTTGGTGACCTTCACCTTGGAGCCGAAAGGCAGAGTGCGGTGAGCGGCGGTAAGGGCGGATGGGTTCATGCGTTCGCCAGAGGCTGTCTTGGAATGAAGGGCGTACCAGGAGGCGCCCCCGCAGGCGGAACCGGCATTTGCCGAAACGATACCAAACATCAAGAGAAGCATGGTTGCAGTAAGTACCTTACGGATACTTGCAATGGAGACCATATTGAAATTCGCACTTTAAAACGGCCCGCGGCAGGAATAGCCAGACTGAAGACGCACGCATAAAAATGATCCTGGGCAAGTAGATCATCACGTGAGTGAGTGAGCCCTTCTATTTTGGGTAAATGTGGCCTCGAGGTGGCTCGAAAGGGAAATATCGTTGAGCAAATCCTGAAAGATGAGCCAAGTCATTCAAAAAATTTGTCTTATTATGACTCAAAACGTGATCGAAGATGCTTTCATGATTGGAACTATTGCGGCCGTTCCCTGTGAAATATGGCGGTAATGTGATGAATACTGAACGAAAACCTAAACGAAGACTCTGAAATCAAGCTTTTGAGGGCAGAAGAGTTAACGAGAATTAAGAACTGGAAACGAAAAAAGCCCCGACACGTGAGTGTCTGGGGCTCTTTGAATCCAGCAGTCGGTGAGGGTCAGAGCGACGGATCGGCGTCCAGAGCATGAATGATACCGCGCAATTCTGCCAGACCACGCAGGCGGCCGATAGCGGGATAGCCCGGCGTGACCTCCTTGTTCAGGTCATCCAGCATGCGGTGACCGTGATCGGAGCGGAAGATGATGCTGTCGGATTTGTCGCGCTTGCGATCTTCAGCGATCAATTCCTTCAGCACGGCGACCATATTCACGTCGCCCTCCAGATGCGCTGCCTCATGGAAGCTGCGGCCATCGCCTTCCCGTGTCGTTGCGCGCAAATGCGAGAAGTGGATGCGCGAGGCGAAGCGGCGGGCGATTTCAGGCAGATCATTATCGGCGCGAACGCCGAGGCTTCCCGTGCAGAAGCACATGCCGTTGGCCGCCGATGGAACCGCGTCGAACAGCGCGGCATAATCGGCTTCCGTCGAGGCGATGCGTGGCAGGCCGAAAAGCGGACGGGGCGGATCATCCGGGTGGAGCGTCAGCTTGACGCCGAGATCATCGGCAACCGGTGTCACGGCTTCGAGAAATTCGATCAGGTGCTGACGCAGTTTGTTGGCATCAATGCCTGAATAGGCTTCCAGCTTGTCGCGGAAGGCGGGAATGGTCAACGGTTCGGTGGTTGAGCCGGGCAGCGCGCTGGCAATATTGCGCGTAAGATCGGCGATTTCCTGCCCGCTCATCTCGGCATAGAGCCCGGCGGCGATATCGCGATCCACCTGCGAATAAGCGGCTTCCGCATTCGTGCGCTGCAGGATGTGCAGGTCGAAAACGGCGAATGTGTTGTGGTCAAAGCGCATCGCGGTCGAGCCGGTCGGCGTGACATAATCAAGGTCGGTACGGCACCAGTCGACAACAGGCATGAAATTGTAGCAGATGACACGGATATCATTGGCAGCCAGTGCCTCCATGCTGGCGATCCAGGCAGCAATTTCATGCTTCGCTGCACCGCCAAGGCGTTTGACAGCATCGGGAATCGGAACGCTCTCGACCACCGACCAGGTCAGCGGGATGCGCCCTGCGGGAGTTGTCTCGATGAGCGACTTGCGTTCATGCACTTCTTTTTCGGTCCAGGCTCGGCCGATCGGTACTTCGTGCAGCGCCGATACGATATCGGTTGCTCCGGCCTGGCGCACATTGTCCAGCGTTACACCGGCTTTTGGCCCAAACCATCTCCATGCCTGACGCATTCAGTCCTCCGTCATTGTCTTGTAATCGCCGGGCTCAGACGAATGAGCCCGGGTGGCTTTTTCTCAGTTCATCAATATCGGGAATGACGGCATTCAAATGCTGCTTCATCGCCGCGCAGGCGGCCGGTACGTCATGATTTTCGATGGCGTTGCGGATAATCTTGTGTTCGGTAAGCACGTGCTCCATGCGGCCGAGAGCCGGCAATGTCATGCGGCGCGCCCGGTCGATCTGCACTTTCACCGGTTTCAGATAATGCCAGATGCCGGGATGGCCGGAAATGCCGGCAATCGCCTCGTGAAAGGCTTCATCGGCTTCGTGGAATGCACTCATGTTCTGACGGTCGGCAAAGAACTGCTGGCGGGCGAGAATTTCGTCCAGCCATTCTACGTCCTTGTCGGTGGCAATGGCTGCTGCGCGTTCTACAGTCGCGCCCTCCAGCGCCTGACGGATCACAACAGCCTCCGGGATCAGCGCAACCGGGATGCGGGCAACAAAGGTGCCTGACTGCGGAAAGACATCGACCAGCCCGTCCTCCACCAACCGAATCAGCGCCTCGCGCACGGGCGTACGGCTGACGCCGAAACGCTCCGTGAGAACTTTTTCGTTGAGGGCGGTTCCGGGCGTCATCTGCATGGAGACGATGGACGCATGCAGCTCGCGGTAAATTGCCGTTGCCGTAGTCATGCGCCCGGCAGGGGCGCCACGTGCGCCGGATTTGGCGAAACGTGCCGCATTGTCGCGTGCGGAAGTGGCGGGTTCAGCCAGCGTTGCCACGGCCAAACTCTTTTCTCCCTGGTTCTGTGCTGCCATTCCAGCGCTCCATTTGCTGCATCACGGATGAATCTGCCCTCATGAATGGTAGAATTCCGCGCGAAATCATAGTGCCAAAGCCGTGAAGGAAACAATTTCAGGGCACGTTGATCCAGTTGACATACTAATATATTATTATTTACTCTTCGCCAAGATCGCAAAAGCCGAATGTTCACAAGGCAGACAGAGAAGCATGGGCGACACGAAAAGCACCCCCCGGGACGGTTAATTTCAGGGCTCAGTGCCGATACAACCGTATGATGTAAGCGCCAATGCCGAAAATGACAGCAAGGACCGACAATGCCTCTCCATCCAGATCGACTTTTCCCCATCGAGGCAGATGCCCGTTCCATTGCAAGGCGCCTTTTCGCCGATGTCGAACATCTGCCTATCATTTCGCCGCACGGCCATACGGATCCGCTCTGGTACGCCCATGATGAGGCTTTTCCCGATCCGGCCAGCCTGTTTGTAAAGCCTGATCATTATATTTTCCGCATGCTGTATTCTCAAGGCGTCAAGCTTGAGGATCTGGGTGTGCCACGTCGCGATGGCGAACCGGTTGAAGCCGACGGGCGCAAGATCTGGGCCCTCTTTGCCAAGCATTGGTATCTGTTTCGCGGCACGCCCTCGCGCCTTTGGTTCGAGCATGCCATGGAAGCGGTTTTCGACATCACCGAGCGGTTGAGCGAGGGCAATGCGGATCAGTTGTATGATCGCATTGCCGACAAGCTCGGCGATCCGGCGATGCGCCCTCGCGCGCTCTACAAGCAGTTTGGTATCGAGGTGATCTCGACGACCGATGCGGCGACGGATGATCTCGCGGCGCATGATATCATCCTGAAGTCGGGTTGGCAGGGCCGCGTGGTTCCCGCTTACCGGCCCGATGCCGTGATTGATGCATCCCGTCCGGATTTTCGCGCCAATGTGGAAAAGCTCATTGGCCTTGCCGGGACATCGCTCACCTATAAGGGCTATCTCGAGGCGCATCGCAACCGGCGAGCCTACTTCAAGGCGCGCGGCGCCACCTCAACCGATCACGGCCATCCCAGCGCGCGTACGGCCAATCTCTCCGTCACCGATGCCGCCGCTTTGTTTGAGCGGGTTTTGCGTCCCGACGTATCCGATGGGGATGCCGATCTTTTTCGTGCCCAGATGCTGACCGAGATGGCGCGGATGAGCATTGATGACGGGCTGGTCATGCAGCTCCATCCGGGTTCTTTCCGCAATCACAATTCGAGAGTCTTCGCCGGCTTCGGCCCTGATAAGGGGGCGGATATTCCGCGCTCCACCGGCTATGTCGAAGAGCTTAAGCCGTTGCTCGATGCTTTCGGCAACAATCCGCAACTGACGCTCATCCTCTTCACGCTGGATGAAACCAGCTATAGCCGCGAGCTGGCACCGCTTGCCGGGCACTATCCTGCCCTGCGGCTTGGTCCGGCATGGTGGTTTTATGACAGTCCGGAAGGCATGCGCCGTTTTCGCGAACTGACGACCGAGACGGCCGGTTTCTACAACACCGTCGGTTTCAACGACGACACACGGGCCTATCTTTCCATTCCAGCCCGTCATGACATGGCCCGCCGGGTGGATTGCGCTTATCTCGCCCGGCTGGTCGCCGATCATCGGCTGGACGAGGATGAGGCGCACGAGATTGCCCATGACCTGAGCTACCGGCTGGCCAAACAAGCCTACCGTCTTTGAAACAGAACAGGCGAGATTGCCCGATGGCTCAAACTGACCAGACATATCTTTCCTCAGCAGCCCTGCCGCAACTCGCAGACGGTGTTGCAACGCCGGACTACGACCGCAGCGAGGTCAAGACCGGCATTGTTCATCTTGGCATCGGCGCGTTTCACCGCGCCCATCAGGCTGTCTATACGGACAGCGTGCTTGCGTCAGGGGATACCAGATGGGGCATTCTGGGAGCATCACTGCGCAGTGCCGATACACGCGATGCACTGAAACCCCAGGATGGGCTCTATACAGTGGCTGTCCGGGATGGAGGCGGCAGCAGCTACCGCGTTATCGGTAGCATCGGGAATGTGCTGGTCGCGCCGGAAAATCCGCAGGTCCTGCTGGCGGCCATGAGCGATCCGGCAGTGAAGATCGTCTCGCTGACGATCACGGAAAAGGGTTATTGTTATTCGCCTGCCTCCGCATCGCTGGACGAGAATCATCCCGATATCGTGCACGATCTTGCCAATCCGGCGATGCCGCGCTCAGCAATTGGCTTCATCGTCGAGGCATTGGCCCGGCGGCGCGCCGATGACACCGAGCCCTTCACGCTTCTGTCCTGTGACAACCTTCCGGCCAATGGACAGACCCTGAAGCGGGTCGTTACACGCTTTGCCGAACTGCGCAATGCGGAACTGGGTGCATTCATCCGGGATGCCGTGGCCTTTCCTTCGACGATGGTGGACCGGATCGTGCCTGCAACGACCGATGCGGACCGCGACGCTGTCACTCGGGATACCGGGCTTGCCGACCGCTGGCCGATCATGACGGAACCGTTCAGCCAATGGGTGGTGGAAGACCATTTTCCATCGGGCCGGCCGGCCTGGGAAAAGGTCGGTGTCACCTTTGTTGCGGATGTCGACGCGTTTGAGCTGATGAAGCTGCGCCTGCTCAATGGCAGCCATTCAACACTGGCCTATCTCGGTTATCTTGCCGGACATGAAACCGTATCCGACGCCATGGCTGGAGAGGGCTTTGCCGCGCTGATTGAACGGATGATGGATGAAGAAATCACTCCGACCCTGCCGGTGCTCCCAGGCTTCGACCTCGGCGCTTACAAGGAAGAGCTGCGGGAGCGGTTCCGTAATCCGGCGTTGCGGCACAGGACATGGCAGATCGCCATGGACGGTTCGCAAAAGCTGCCGCAGCGCCTGCTCAATACCATTCGTGTGCGGCTGGAGAAGAACGCGCCCTTCGACCGTCTGGCCTTGGGTGTCGCCGGCTGGATGCGCTACGCCACCGGGACGGATGAACGCGGCAATCCAATCGATGTCCACGACCCGCTGACCGATGAGTTCAAAGCCCGCACCGCTGGCAAGACGTCGGCACCGGCTCTTTTGGAAGCCTATCTCGAAATGGGCCAGATTTTTGGCAGTGATCTGCCGAAAAGCCCAGAGTTTCGCGAAATTGTCGGCAAGGCTTTGGCAAAATTGATTGAACAGGGTGCGGCCCGGACAGTGGCCGGGCTTTGACAAGGGGCGAAAGCGCTTGCTATCTGAAACTGATAGATTAATATATTAAGCTATCAAAAATGAGTGGCTGGAGGATGGCCACCGATCGCTAAACCGGGAACAATTGGGAGGAAGACAATGATCCGCATCACGCGTAGGCAAGCCATTGGTGGTTTGGCCGCTCTGGCAACACTGCCGGCGACACGTCTCTTTGCGCAGGGGAAACTGGCATTGCCGACATCTCCGGTTGCGCTCAATATTGCCGATGTCGCGGGTAATCTGGCCCTGACGCAGAAGGCCATTGAGAACTATGCCGCTGCCAAGCCTAACCTCGTTTCCAAGATCACCTTTACCAAGGCTCCGGCCCCCGAGCTTCCGGGAAAGCTGAAGGCGCAGCAGGCGGCCAACCGGCTTGATATTGATCTGGTTCTGACCGGTACCGATGCCCTGTCCGCTGGTCTGGATCAGGGTCTGTGGGTCAAGCTGCTCCCGGATCATTCTGCTTCCCTGCCGGATCTGAAGGCGATCTATCAGGAACCGGCACACCGCATGCTGGCGCTGGGCAAGGATCACGGTGTCGTCGTGACCTATTATCCCTCCGGTCCGCTGCTTGAATATATGCCGGAGCGGGTCAAGAAGGTTCCGACAACGGCCGAAGAGCTTTTGGCCTGGGCCAAGGAAAATCCGAACAAGTTCCTCTATGCCCGCCCGGCCAACTCTGGCCCGGGACGAACCTTCCTGATGGGGCTGCCTTACCTGCTCGGTGACAGCGATCCGCATGATCCGGTCAAGGGCTGGGACAAGACCTGGGCCTATCTGAAGGAACTGCACAAATATATCGAGTATTACCCGACCGGCACCGGCGCGCTGATGAAGGAACTCGGCGAAGGCACGCGCGACATGACAGTCTCCACCACCGGCTGGGACATCAATCCGCGTGTGCTCGGCGTCGTGCCGAAGGAAGCGGCCGTTGCGCCACTGAAGGGGTTCCATTGGGTCGCCGATGCGCACTACATGTGCGTGCCGAAGGGCATTTCCGATGAAAAGCTCGCCGTGCTGCTCGATCTCATGAGCTTCCTGCTTACTCCGGAACAGCAGGCCTATACTTACGATCAGGGCTATTTCTACCCCGGTCCGGCAGTCAAGGACGTGCCGCTTTCCATGGCACCGAAGGAAAGCCAGGATGCTTTGGCCGAATTCGGCCGCAAGGAATATGCCGACTGGATTGCCAACAACCCGATCGAGGTTCCACTCGATCCCTCCGCCATGGTTGTCGCGTTCCGCCGCTGGGACGAAGAAGTCGCCGGCAAGAAGCCCTGATTCATAAATACAATAGCGCCGTTCGGGGAAGCCCGGACGGTGCGCAATTATGAGGTATCCGATGCTGCTGGCGTCATCGCCATTCCAGGAAATTCGTCTTGACCGCATGAGCCGTGCCTTTGGTTCGCATAATGCGCTCAAGGACGTCTCGCTTTCCATCCGCAAGGGCGAGTTCATCGCTTTGCTGGGGCCATCCGGTTGCGGTAAATCCACCGCACTCAATTGTATTGCCGGTTTGCTTGCCACAACGGGCGGCGGTATTTTCATCGATGACAAGCGTATCGATACGCTGAAACCCGAAGATCGCGGTTTTGGCATGGTGTTCCAGAATTATGCCCTGTTTCCGCATATGACCGTGCGCCAGAACATCGGTTTCGGCCTGAAGATGCGCAGTGTCGCCAAAGCCGAAATCGACAAGCGCGTCGAGGAAGCCCTTAATCTGGTGCGTCTTCAGGGGCAGGGACATAAATTGCCGGGCCAGCTTTCAGGCGGCCAGCAGCAGCGCGTGGCGATTGCCCGCGCCATTGTCATCGAGCCGCCGCTGGTGTTGATGGATGAACCCCTGTCCAATCTGGATGCCAAACTGCGACTGGAGATGCGTGCCGAGATCCGCCGCATCCATAACCAGCTCGGCGCAACCACAATCTACGTCACCCACGATCAGGATGAGGCCCTGTCGCTGGCCGACCGTATCGTTGTCTTGCGCGATGGCGAGATCCGGCAGGTCGGTGTGCCGAGTGATCTCTATGAGCGGCCGGACCATCTCGATGTTGCGGAGTTCATGGGATATCGCAACCGTCTTACCGGAAAGGTTGTATCTGTCGACGGAGCGCGCGTCAGCGTTTCCGTTGGCAAGGCGACATTGAGTGGCACTGCCCGCGACAGTCTGAAAGTCGGCGATGCCGCCGTTGTTGCTGCCCGTGCCGATGATGTGGAGGCGGGCCAACACTCGGAACATACAGTGGAAGCCGTGGTCGAGACCATTGAATATCGCGGCCGCGAATTCGTCGGCACTGCCCGCACCGTCGAAGGGTTGGAACTGGTGTTCCATGCACCGCAGACGGCAGCGCTCGGCAGTTCCATCTGGCTCGCAATCGATCCGGCGCGCGCGCTGGTCTTCGGGGCGTGAGGACTGCCATGGCCGTCTCCTCTCCTCCCGTCTATAACAGGTTGTCCCTGCGCCAGCGCCTCGCCTTGCGGGGCATTGACGGCGTGACGATCCTTGTTCTTCCGGCTGTGCTGTTCCTGCTGGCGGTGTTTGTCTATCCCTTCATTTATGGGCTGGTTCTGTCCTTCACGCCCAAGGAAGGTGGGATGTTTGCCAACTATCAGAAATTCTTCTCCGATCCCTTCCTCTACGATACCATCCTGACCACGCTCTGGCTTGCAGTTCCCGTGACAGTGATCAGTATCGCCCTGGCGCTGCCCATCGCCTTCCGGGTGCGCCTGATGACCCGCCAGCGGCTGCTGACGACCATTCTGGTTCTGCCCGTGACGCTCGGCACTGTGCTCGTTGCCGAAGGGCTTTTGAATTATCTCGGGCCGCAAGGCTGGTTCAGCCGTACCCTGATGCTGCTCGGGATGATCGACCGGCCATTGAAGCTTACCAACAACTACTGGGGTGTCTTTTCCTCGCTGATCATCACCGGTTTCCCCTTCACGTTCCTTCTGACACTTTCCTATGTCACCGGCATTGATCCGGCGCTGGAACAGGCGGCCGCGACGCACGGCGCAAAGAGCTGGCAGCGCTTCCGTTTTGTCCTTCTGCCGCTGCTGATACCGGGGTTGGCTATCGCCTTCTGCCTGTCCTTCGTGCAGGCTTTTGCCGTGTTCCCTTCAGCGGTCCTGCTGGGTGCTCCGGCGGGTCCGACGCGGGTCATCTCCATCGCAGCCTATCAGGCCGCCTTCGAGCAGTATGATTATTCCATGGCATCGGCCATCGCCATGATCATGGCAACCGTACAGCTCACTATCGTCGTGGCGATCCTTGCCATTCGTAATCTCTTCTATCGCGGCTCGACCGCCGGCGGAAAGGGCTGACCATGATCCGCGATACAACCATTGGCGCAAAGCTCTGGATCACCGCTGTCTGGGTGATCGTGGCTTTCTTTATCATCAACCTGCTGGCGATGATCGCAACCGTGGTCATCTCCTCCTTCGGAACCCGCTGGCTCGGCACGTGGCTACCTGCGGGCTGGACGACGAAATGGTATTTTACCGCCTGGGCGGAATTCCAGCTCAGTGACGTCCTGATCGTCACGTTCCAGATCGTGTTCACGGTGGTTGCCTTGTCAGGCCTGCTGGGTGTTACGGCCGCCTATGCCCTGGCACGGCGCGAATTTCCCGGCAAGAAGCTCATCATGCTGCTGTTCCTGCTGCCCCTGCTGGTGCCGCCGATTACCTTCGGTATCCCGCTGGCGACGGTTCTCTATCAGGCAGGGGTCGGCGGTACGTTCTGGGGCGTGGTTCTGGCCAATCTCGTGCCGACGGTTCCCTTCGTCATTCTCGTGATGATTCCGTTCATTGAGCAGATCGATCCCAAGGTGGAGGCCGCCGCACGCGTCTTCGGTGCAGGTACGTTCCGTCTGTTCCTGCACGTGCTCATGCCGATGCTGCTGCCTGGTATTCTCGCCGCACTGCTGCTCGTTCTCGTGCGCACCGTGGCGATGTTCGAGCTGACCTTCCTCACGGCCGGCCCGACAAGCCAGACGCTGGTCGTCGCGCTGTACTATTCCGTTTTTGCGTCAGGCGTGCGTGCCGTGCAGTCCATCGATGCCATGGCCGTGGTTTACATGGTGACGACGCTGGTCTGGCTGCTGATCGCACTGCGCTTCGTTAATCCAACGCAGATCGTCGCCCGGGCCAAGCAGCAGCAATCCGCTGCCTGATCTTTTAGCCCTGCATATGAAAACGGGAGCCAATGGCTCCCGCTTTTTTGCCGGTATGAACGCTTGAACTACATCGTCGCGCCGATCTGCCAGGGCACGAATTCCGCATCGCCGTAGCCGAGCAATTCGGACTTGCTGCGTTCACCCGAAGCCACCCGCAGAACCTGCTCGAAGATTTCACGGCCCTTGTCTTCGATCGACACGCCGTCGAGCACGTCGCCGCAGTTGATATCCATGTCCTCGATCATTTGGGTGTACATGGGGGTGTTGGTGGCGAGCTTGATCGATGGCGTCGGCTTGCAGCCATAGGCTGAACCTCGACCGGTGGTGAAGCAAAGGATATTGGCGCCGCCAGCCACCTGTCCCGTGGCTGAGACGGGATCGTAGCCGGGCGTGTCCATGAACACGAGCCCATGGGCCGTCACCGGCTCCGCATAGCCATAGACCGCTTCCAGCGGCGTGGTACCTGACTTGGCCACTGCGCCGAGCGATTTCTCCAGAATGGTGGTCAATCCGCCTGCCTTGTTGCCGGGAGAGGGATTGTTGTTCATCTCCATCTTGTTGCGGGCGGTGTAATCCTCCCACCAGGCAATGATGGATTGCAGCCGTGTCACCGCTTCCGGATTGGAGGCGCGTTCGATCAGCAGGTGTTCGGCTCCGTAAATCTCCGGCGTTTCGGAAAGGATGGCCGTGCCGCCTTGCTTGACGAGAAGGTCGACCGCCGCACCCAGAGCCGGATTGGCTGTGATGCCAGAATATCCGTCGGATCCGCCGCACTGCAGCGCCAGCATCAATTCCGATGCGGGAATGGTCTCGCGCTTCACATTGGCCGCTGTCGGCAGCATGTCGCGCACGGCGGCAATGCCGGCTTCCATGGTCTTGCGCGTGCCGCCCACTTCCTGAATGGTCAGGCTGCGGAATGTATCGCTTTCAACGAGATTATAGGCTTCCTTCCAGCGGCCGATCTGGAACCCTTCACAGCCAAGGCCGACCATCAGTACGGCGGCAATGTTCGGATTGGTGGCATAGCCCCACTGGGTACGTTTGAGCACCTCATACCCTTCACCCTTGACGTCGAGCGCGCAGCCGCCGCCATGTACCAGCGGAATGATGCCGTCGATCATCGGATAGTCGTCAAGCAGTCCCGAGCGTTGCACTGCTTCGGCAATGAAGCGGGCGACCGAGGCCGAACAGTTGACCGAGGTCAGAACCCCGATGTAGTTGCGTGTCCCTGCGCGTCCATTGGCCCGGCGAAATCCCTGGAAGGTGGCCTGCTGCTCGATCGGAAGGATGCCGTTGGAATGGGTTTCGTGACGGCTATCCGGCTGGCGGACAAAGCTGCTGAAATCGAGATTGTGTTCATGCACCCATTCGCCCGGTGCGATGGACTTCGACGCCGAACCGATGATCTGGCCGAATTTGCGCACGGGTTCCCCCAGCGCAATAGGCTTTGATGCGAGTTTGTGGCCGCGGGGCACACGGTCTTTGACGGTCACATCCTCCACATGCTGGCCAGCCTGAAAGGCATCCACCGCCACGATCACATTATCGGTGGAATGCAGCCGCAGATGGCGTGGGGAAATGAGCGTGTCCATGAAAGTCTCCTGGGTAGACTAATATATTAATTCGCCAGACAAAAGGTTGCAATGTGTCAAGGTGACCATAAAGGCTTGATTATCAGAAACCGACGCCACCAACCCCGGTGAGATTGCGCAGATAGAGTGCAAGCGCGATCAGGGCGACAGTCACGCCTATGCCGGTCCAGTCGATCTGCTTCGCGCGAACACTGTTTATGATGCTGTAGATCAGAAACAGGACAAGAACGAGCAGTGCAAGAATAATGATGACCCGGATCATGCGCCGATACTCCACTGAAACCTTTGGGGCCAGTGTACCGCATGTCGGCGAACTTGCGAAAACAGATTTGGAAGCGGGTGCACGCACACCGGCGGACGGCACAATGGCCGTGCCGGAAAATACGGGTCTTTAAAGGGAATGGTGCCCAGAAGAGGACTCGAACCTCCACGCCTTGCGGCACACGGACCTGAACCGTGCGCGTCTACCAATTCCGCCATCTGGGCAGCGGGGTCTCATGTAAGGGGCGGGCGGAACTCTGTCAATCCATTTGTCGGGTATTTATCGACCTAATATCATTCCTTTGCCTCTGTTCCGCTAAAGACAAGCAAACAACGCCAAAAAGACCAGTGCAAACAACAAACCCGCACCGGAGGCCTGGCACGGGTTCGTTCGAATCATATTGAAATTTCAGCGGTATCAGGCGGCCAGAACTTCCTTGGACGCAACTGTCGAATCGGCATTCAGCCTGTAGATGACCGGAACGCCTGTTGCCAGTTCCTGTGCGATGATCTCTTCACTGGTCAGTCCTTCCAGTGCCATGATGAGGGCACGCAGAGAATTGCCGTGGGCCGCCACCAGAACCGTCTCGCCGCGCAGCACATGCGGCTGCACGTCGTGCAGGTAGTAAGGCCAGACACGGGCACCGGTGTCGCGCAGGCTCTCGCCGCCGGGCGGCGGGACATCATAGGAGCGGCGCCAGATATGCACCTGATCCTCACCCCATTTGGCGCGGGCATCATCCTTGTTGAGGCCCGAGAGATCGCCATAGTCGCGTTCATTCAAAGCTTGGTCGCGGATCGTCTGCAGCGCCGGCTGGCCGACTTCATCGAGAATGTGCTGCAAGGTCACCTGGGCACGCGACAGCACCGATGTGTAGGCGATGTCGAAATGCAGGCCCTTGGCCTTGAGCCGCTGGCCCGCTGCCTTGGCTTCGCTGTGGCCAAGCTCGGTCAGGCCCGGATCGCGCCAGCCGGTAAAGAGATTCTTCAAATTCCATTCGCTCTGGCCATGACGGACAAGGACGAGGGTTCCGGACATTGCAATACTCCTGTTGGACGGGGAAACCGGTTCGGGTAAATCAGGTGTTGAGGCCAAGTACGTCGAGCATCGAATAGAGGCCAGGCTTGCGGCCTTTGCCCCAAAGCGCTGCCTTGACCGCGCCTCGGGCAAAAATCGTGCGGTCTTCGGCATGGTGGGAAAGGGTGATGCGCTCGCCCGGTCCTGCCAAAATGACCGAATGGTCCCCGACGACGGAACCGCCGCGCAGGGATGCAAAGCCAATGGTGCCGTTCTCGCGCGGGCCCGTATGCCCGTCGCGTACCCGCACGCTGTGATCGGCCAGCGAAATGTTGCGCCCTGCGACCGCTGCCTCGCCCAGCAGCAATGCCGTGCCTGAAGGCGCATCGACCTTGTGCTTGTGATGCATTTCGAGAATCTCGATATCGAAATCGTCTGCACCCAGGGCCTTGGCAGCCTGTTTTACCAGTACGCCGAGAAGATTGACGCCGAGGCTCATATTGCCCGACTTGACGATTGCCGCGTGCCGCGCCGCAGCGCGTATTTTGGCATCATCCTCAGGGGAACAGCCCGTTGTTCCGATGACGTGGACAATACGCGCCTGCGCTGCAAGTTCCGCAAACGCGACAGTCGCGGCCGGAGCGGTAAAATCAAGCACACCTTCAACGCCGACGAACACCGAAAGGGCGTCGTCAGTGACAGGAATGCCGAGATGGCCGACACCGGCGATTTCACCTGCATCCTGGCCGATATGCGGTGAACCCGGGCGTTCGATGGCACCGGCCAGGACAGCGCCGTCAATTGCCTGGATCGCACGGATCAATGTCTGGCCCATACGGCCACCGGCACCGACCACGGCAAGCTTCATTGCGGATGTATCGGTCATTCGGCCGTTCCTGTTACTGGCGTGGGCTGCTCTTGGCTGTCATCGATGATGGGCGACTCTTCCTTGCCCTGCAACTGATAGAAGCGCGCATAGATGCCGTTGGGCACGTCGAGCAGGGTTTCGTGCACGCCTTCCTCGACCACGCGTCCGGCTTCCATCACGACGATGTGGTCGGCATTGACGATGGTCGAGAGACGATGCGCGATGACGATGGTCGTGCGTCCCTGCATCACATGTTCCAGTGCCTGCTGGACGCGTTTCTCCGATTCATTGTCGAGGGCTGAGGTGGCCTCGTCGAGCAGGAGAATGGCGGCGTTGCGGACGATGGCGCGGGCAATGGACAGACGCTGGCGCTGGCCGCCGGAGAGCGTAACGCCATTCTCGCCGACCTCGGTGCCGTAACTCTGGGGTTGCTGGCGGATGAACTCATCGGCATTGGCAAGCTTTGCGGCCTCGATCACCTCTTCATCGGTGGCATCAGGACGGCCATAGCGGATATTGTCGGCGATGGTGCCTTCGAACAGATAGGGCTGCTGAGAGACATAGGCGATTGACTGGCGCAGGGACTTCTTGCTGACATAGGCGATATCCTGCCCGTCGATGAGAATGCGCCCGCTGTCGATGTCATAGAAACGCTGGACAAGGCCGATCAGTGTTGATTTGCCCGCACCGGATGCGCCTATGATCGCCGTGGTCTTGCCGGCTTCAGCCTTGAAGCTGATGCCGTGCAGCACAGGTATTTCATTGCCATAGCTGAAGCGTACGTTGTCGAACTGTACTTCGCCGGTTGGCACTGTAATCGGCACCGCCCCGATGCTGTCGGCCTGACGGGGCTCAATGTCGAGTATTTCGAAGAACATGCGCGCATTGACCAGTGACCGCTCCAGCCCCACCTGAACCCGTGCCAGACGGCGGACGGGATCATAGGCCAGCAAGACGGCGGTCATGAAGCCGAACATGGCGCCGGGTGGCTCCATATTGTTGACCGCGCGGTAGCCCGTGTAGATAATCATTGATCCGATGGCGATACCGGCAATCAGTTCCGTAATCGGGGTGGTCCGTTCCGAAACCCGTGCGATCTTGTTGGCACGCTCCTCGGCACGCCTGATCAACTGGCTGATCTTGTTGCGCAACTGGTCTTCCATCGTGAATGCCTTGACGATGGCAATACCCTGTGTTGCCTCTTGCATGGCGCCGAGAAGGTGCGAGTTTACCTGGACGGATTCGCGGTGGATACTGCGCAGGCGCTTGGCCAGATAGCGCACCGTCAGGATGACGGGCGGTCCGATCAGCAGGGCAAAAAGCGACAGGAGCGGATCAAGAATGACCATCGTACTCACCAGCGCAACGAGTGTCGGAATATCCTTGCCGATCGTTGTCACGGTGATGTCCATGAGTTCGCGCACACCCGCAACGTTCTGGTTGATCCGCGCGGCAAGCTGGGCAGAGCGCGTATCATGATAGAAATCGAGGCCGAGCTTCATCAGGTGATCGAAGATCCGGTGCTGATAACGTGCAATGATGTTGTTGCCGATCTTCGCCATGACAACGGATTGGGTATAGGTGGCAACGCCGCGAATGACGAAGGCGAAGAGAATGCCAACGCTGATCGGGATAATCAGTTCTTCGCGTCTCTCATAATAGATCTTGTTGATCACGTCCTTGAAGATATAGGCCACGAATGCCGTTGTGCACGCGACGCCCAGCATCGCCACAATCGCGATGGCATAGGATGATCTGTGATCTCGAAGGTTCTCATTCAAAACGCGTCCGATGACGCGGCGCGCTTCGTTCGGATCGATTTTCTTCTTCTTGGTCTGATCATTCATGACGGACGGCAACTCGTTCGTATCAAGCTTTCAGGCAACGGTTTTGAGTGATCGCGCCTTCTTCAAGCTGACCCTATAACCTTATTGCTCTGCCTTGCCTATCGGTTTTGGCCATCGTTATGAACGGACATGGCAGGTGTTGCGCTTGCGTCCCCACGAAAACCCTAATCCTTGCGCCAGCGGCGGCCTTCAGTCGCCACACCAAACCGGGAGGGCGTGCGCGAGAATGCCGACAGCCCGCTGAGGGCCGCAAGCGGGTGCGTGATGATGTAGACGGGCGTCTCGCTCAGGATTTCGCGGTGCGGCGCCTTGTCCTCGAAGGCCTCGCGGAAAGCCGGGTCCTTGAGCGGTGCAACGATCTTTTGCACGATGCCGCCAGCGAGATAGACACCGCCGCGTGCCATGAATGTCAGTGCGAAATCGCCGGCAAGTCGACCGAGATAGGTGACGAACAGCGACAGGGTTTCCTTCGCTTCGGCAGATTCGCCGGACAGGCCTGCTGCGGTGATATCTGCAGGAGTCTGCAATTTGGCTTCCGTGCCGGCAACTTTGCAGATGGCGCGGTAGATGTTCTGCAAACCGCGGCCGCACAAAAGCTGCTCGCCGGAAATGCGCCCCTCGATATGTTCGATATGCGGGAAAAGCTCGAGATCGCGCGCCGTGCGCGGGCCCATGTCGACGTGGCCGCCTTCGCCGGGAACGGGGACCCAGCTGTTGCGCGAGCGAACCATGCCGGCAACGCCGAGGCCGGTGCCGGGTCCGAGAACCGCACGGCTGCCGTGGGGATCGCCATCACCGCCACCCAGCTTTTCCAGATGCTTCGGTTCAAGCGAGACCACGGCAAGCGCCTGTGCTTCGAAATCATTGAGAACGGTAATGTCGGAAAGACCGAGCGTTTCCATCATCTGGCGCGGCTTGACGACCCAGGCACAATTGGTGAGGTCGATCTCGTCGCCTTCCACCGGTCCGGCGATCGCCAGGACAGCCGAGCGCGGCTGGATGGATGTGTGGTCGAGGATGCCTGTCTGGATGGCCTCGTCGATGGTCTCGAAATCCGCAGTCTGGATGATGGGGAACTCTTTCGGTTCTGCATAGGCATCGACTAGAATGGCAAAGCGCGCATTGGTGCCACCGATATCTCCAACCAGGATCGGAAATTTCATGATGCAATCGGTGTCTGCTGAAGTAACCATAAATTCCGTCCCCAATCTCAATCGTGCTGCGTCATGCTTAACCGTCAATCGGCGCGCAGCAAACCCTTCTTTTGCACAAGAACCTCGGCTGTAGCCCGGTTCAAGGCCATAGGAATGTCGTAGACAATGCCAAGCCGCATCAGTGCCTTCACGTCCACATCGTGCGGCATAGGCGACAGCGGATCGACAAAGAAAATCAGCCCGTCAATCAGGCCTTCGGCGATCAGCGCTCCGATCTGCTGGTCGCCGCCCAGCGGACCGCTCTTGACCCGCGTGATCTGCAGCGACGGGCACGCGCCCTGAATCAGACCGCCGGTCGTCCCCGTAGCCACGATGGAACAGGATGCGAGCAAAGCCTCGTAGGCGCGCGCGAAAGCCACCATGTCATCCTTTTTCTGGTCATGGGCGATCAGCGCGAGGCGGAAAGGCTGTTTCATGGAAGGGCTGCTCTGGATCTTGGCCTTAAATCGATTGAAACCCTATACTCAATTCATGCCCGCCTGAAAAGACCGAAGGCAAAAAAGACCTGAACCGGTGCCGCCTTGCCACTTTTCGGGCGAAGGCGGCGCGTTCTCTGGATACCGGGTCAGTTTGCCTTCGCCCGCTGCTTCGGAAGGGGTATCGCCACCGGCTCATCAGGCAGGTCACTGACTGATGCACCGTTTGCGTCCAGACCATAGGTGACCTGATCGATTGATTGCGGCCCCGGCGCATCCAGGATTTGCGCGCAGGCCTTTGGCAGGTCTGACAGCATCGTGATCCTGGGCTTAACAGGCTTGGTCGGCTCGGGCGCTTTCCGCCATGGTTCATCGGTGAACCACCAGGCCAGTGACTTGTCGCAACCGTCAGATGTGCCGATTGGCTCCTGCGGTTTGCAGTTGGGCGAGCCCGGCTGGCACTTGATACGGACATGGAAGTGATAGAAATGTCCCCAATAGGGGCGGATTTTTGCCATCCAGCTGCGATCACCCTGCACCGTCTCGCAGAGCTTTTTCTTGATGCCCGGATGAACAAAGATGCGCTCAACTTCGGGATAGCCCGCTGCCCGTTTCAAAAGCGCCGCATGAGCGGGCGTCCATTTGTTCGGGTCGACATACAGCGTGTCACCCTTGAGCATGGATTTGGCTTCAACCTTTTCGCGCTGGTCGGTGTTGAAACGGGCTTTCGGCATGGGTGTGAGCCAGATGTCGGCATCGAGACCGACCTGATGCGAGGCGTGACCCGTCAGCATCGGACCGCCGCGCGGCTGCGAGATATCCCCGACAAGCAGTCCCGGCCATCCGTCCTTGGCTGAGGCATCGCGTGACAGCCGCTCCAGCAGGGCAATCATGCGCGGGTGACCCCAATTGCGGTTGCGCGACAGACGCATGACCTGCCAGGTCGGACCATCAACGGGCAGAGCGACGCCACCGGCAAGACAGCCCTTGGCGTAGAAGCCCGCCGATTGCGGAACGCCAAGCGACGGCAGTCTGGCCGCGCCGAACAATTGTTTGGCTGGTCCGTCTTCTGCAAAAACATTTGCCACTCCGGAAAATGACAGGAGCGCCGCAAGCGCAAGCCGCATCAGGCTTCTTGATTTCATGACCGCTGTCCACCAAACGAGAGGCAATTCCTGCAAATTGCTTCAGGAATCCGGGCTTTATGATGGCCAGATTCGCGCGAAAGTCGCAATATGCTGCCGAGGCACCCGCCTTTCCCTGATTCGAATGAAAGCGTTTATCATGAAAGCAGTCGTCTTCGAGCAATTCGGCCAAGCACCGTCCATTCAGACGGTCGCCGATCCGGCACCGGCGCTGGCGGGTGTGGTCATCAAGGTCGAAGCGACGGGCCTGTGCCGCAGTGATTGGCATGGCTGGATGGGGCATGACCCTGATATTCAGCTACCGCATGTGCCCGGTCACGAGCTTGCGGGAACCATTCAGGCCATCGGCAGGCACGTGACCCAATGGAAGATCGGTGACCGGGTCACCGTGCCGTTTGTCGGCGGGTGCGGGCATTGTTTCGAGTGCAATTCCGGCAACCATCAGGTCTGCGAACATCAGTTCCAGCCGGGATTTACCGCATGGGGTTCCTTTGCCGAATATGTCGCCGTGGATTTCGCCGATACCAATCTGGTCGGTTTGCCCGATACGCTGGATTTCGCCACGGCAGCAAGTCTCGGTTGCCGGTTTGTTACATCATTTCGGGCGGTGGTGGATCAGGCCAGGGTGAAACCCGGCGAATGGGTGGCTGTACACGGTTGCGGCGGTGTCGGTCTGTCCGCGATCATGATTGCGACGGCCATGGGTGCCAATGTCATTGCGATCGATCTCACCGAGGAAAAGCTCGCCTTTGCGCGCGCGCTCGGTGCCGTTGCGACCGTGAATGGTTCCGGCCAGAAGGATATCGTCGGCGCCGTAAAGGAACTCACCAAGGGTGGAGCCCATGTGTCGATCGATGCGCTGGGCCATCCGTCGACCTGCTTCAATTCAATCGCCAATCTGCGTCGCCGCGGCCGTCACGTGCAGGTGGGCCTGATGCTGGGCGAGCACGCCAGGGCGCCAATACCAATGGACAAGGTTATCGCCTATGAACTGGAAATCCTTGGCAGCCACGGCATGCAGGCTTTTCGCTACAAGGCTTTGATGGACATGCTGGCGAACGGCAGGCTTGCGCCGCAAAAGCTCATCGGAAAGCACCTCGCTCTCAATGAAGCGCCCGCAGCACTCATGGCCATGGACCGGTTCGAGGGAACCGGCATCAGTGTGGTAACGCAATTCTAGAAAGACTTTTGACTAGCGCCAACTTCCGTCGCGCCACATCGTTGAAAAAGCTGTTCCATAATCAGGATAGCGGAAGGCAAAGCCAAGCTTCTTGAGACGTGCGTTGGAGACACGCTTGTTCTCGCCATAGAACGAGCGCGCCATCGGTGTAAGCTCGGCGGTCTCGAAATGCGATTCCGCGGGCGGCTCGATGCCCATCAACTCTGCCGCATAGGCAACCACATCCTGCGGTGGTGCCGGTTCGTCATCGGTCACGTTGAACACACCGGCCTCATTGCGTTCTGCCAGGAAACGCAGGGCCCCGGCGATATCATCCACATGAATACGGTTGAACACCTGCCCTGCCTTGTTGAGCCGCCGCGCGGTACCATTGGCAAGGTTGACGAATGCATTGCGGCCCGGCCCGTAAATACCGCCGAGCCGTAGAACCGCCAGCGGCACCCGGTGCTCATCAGCAAGTTTCTGCCAATCCTGCTCCGCATCGACCCTTTCGACGGAGCGGGCCGAAACCGGATGGCAGGGCGTGGTTTCATCGACCCAGGCGCCGCCGTAGTCACCATAAACGCCGACCGTGGAAAGATAGCCGATCCATTTGAGTTTCGGCATGCCGGAGCGGATCGTATCACCGAACTGCGCATAGACGGGATCGCCGGTCTGGCCCGGTGAAGTGGAAATGACAATATGAGTCACGTCTTCCAGTGCGCTGACGATTTCCTGCGAGGCATGGGTGCCCTGAAACAGGAACGGGGTAATGCCATCCTGTTTGAGCGCCGCAAGCTTGTCGCTGTCGCGCGTGGTTCCGCCGATGAAATCCGTGGTGTCAGCCATGATCCGGGCAAAAGCGCGGGCTGAATAACCGGCCCCGAAGAGAAAAATCCGCATCATTGTTTCTTTCCTGCATTGCGCCATTCAGTCAGTACACTGGCATCACTTTCCTGCGCAGCATAGCGTATTTGCAGAGTAGCAAAATGCTCCGTATCGACAAGCTCTCCAAGCGCCCAGATGGCGGCGCCGCGCACGACGGGTGCCGGATCGTCGAGATGTCCTTCGATCAATGCAACCAGATTGGCTTGTCCCGAGTTGCCGCAGGCGATCAGCACATTGCGCATGAAGCGATCTCGCCCGATACGTTTGATCGGTGAGCCGGAGAAGAGGGCGCGAAAGCCGGGGTCGTCAAGCGTCAGAAATGTTGCAAGGTCGGGTGCCTTCAGATCGTCCCGTGCCTGCAGCTTTGCTTCCCGCGCTGTCTCGGCGAATTTGTTCCAAGGGCAGATCGCAAGGCAATCGTCGCAGCCGTAGATGCGGTTGCCCATGGCCTTGCGGAATTCGAACGCAATCGGTTCTTTGTGCTCGATGGTCAGGTACGAGATGCAACGCCGTGCGTCCAGTTGATAGGGTGCCGGAAAGGCATTGGTCGGACAGATATCCAGACAGGCCTGGCAGGACCCGCAATGATCGACATCCCGCCCATCCGCTTCGAGTTCTGCTGTGGTGAAGATCGTGCCCAGAAACAGCCAGGAACCATGGCTGCGGCTGACAAGATTGGTGTGTTTGCCCTGCCAGCCAAGCCCGGCTGCCTCGGCGAGCGGCTTTTCCATCACGGGTGCCGTGTCAACGAAGACCTTGACGCTCTCCCCCGCCATTCGGGAGGTGAGACGGCTGGCGACACCCTTCAGCTTGCCCTTGATGATGTCGTGATAATCGCGGTTCTGCGCATAGACAGAGATGGCCGCCTTGTCCTTCCGGGACAGGATGGCCAGAGGATTGCTGTCTGGTCCGTAGTTCATGGCAAGGACGATGATGGAACGGACGTCGGGCCATAATGTTTCGGGATTAGCGCGCCGCTCCGCCGTTTCCTCCATCCACGCCATGCTGGCGTGGCGGCCTTTCTCCAGATACTGGCGCAAGCGCTCTTCTGCAAGCGGAATGGCATCCGGCCGCGTGATGGCGACAAGATCAAAGCCCGCTGCGCGGGCCTCTTCAAGTATGAATTCCTTCAGCCGATGGGACGGCGCTTTTGGCCCTGGACGAGTCGCGGCTTTCGAATCCGCGGGCAGCATCAGAAGTCCAGATCGCCGTAATGGGATGATGGCGGCAGGCCGCGTACGCGGTCCGAGAGCAGCGGCCGGAAAGACGGGCGCGATTTCATCCGGGTGTACCAGTCCCGTGCGGCCTTGTATTCCGCCCACTTTATCTCACCGAGATAATCAAGGATGGAAATCGAGGCAGCCGCAGCCATATCGGCATAGCTTGGTGTTGGGCCAGCCAGCCAGTTGCGGGTAGCGGTGAGCCAGTCGATATATTTCATGTGCTGGGTAATGTTTGCTCGGGCTGCACGGATAGCGGTGGAATCCGGTGCGCCGCCGCCCTGTTCGGCGGTCATGTGCAGTTTGAAAATGCGCTCGCGCGCCATATGCCGCGTCACTTCATTTTCAAACTTGATCAGGAACCAGTCGACCAGACGGCGCACTTCGGCGCGGTTAAGCGAATCCTCCGGAAACAGGCGGCGGCTGCGCTTCAAAGCGCCGCGAGTCTCGTCGATATATTCGGATATCACCGTGGCACCGGCAACGGGAACATCCCCTTCCGCCAGAAGAACGGGCAGCGTGCCAGCCGGGTTGAGCGCCAGAAACTCCTTGCGCCTCGACCAGCTGTTTTCCTCGATCAGCTCAACTTCAATATCGTATTCGTTGAGGATAAGCCGGGCATAGCGCGAACCGGTGGACATCGGATGATGAAAAAGCGTCAACATGGCAGGTGTTTCATAAATCTTTCGAACTGGCATTTTATCAGGGGGCAGCGTATTGCTCGGCTGCCTTGAGTCTATGCCAAACCTATAGGCGTAACCGCGGCGTGAGACAAGCAAACAGCGCGTGATCATCCGGACCGGGATCACCATGGAAAGTTATAATCATGGAATCACAGACAATTGTCGAAGCCCTTTTTCTCGGATTGCTGGAAGGGTTAACAGAGTTTATACCGGTCTCCTCCACGGGCCATTTGCTGCTCGCCGGTCATTTCCTCGGCTTTGAATCCAACGGCAAGACATTCGAGGTTCTGATCCAGCTCGGCGCTATCCTCGCCATCTTGACCGTGTATTTCGGCCGCCTTCTGAAAATTGCCCGGGATTTGCCCAGTGATGCGCGCACGCGGCGTTTTGTTGTGGGCGTGCTGGTCGCATTTCTTCCCGCCGTCGTCATTGGTATCTTTGCCCACGGCTTCATCAAGACCGTGCTGTTTGAATCACCCATGCTGATCTGCGTCATGCTGATCATCGGCGGTATCATCCTGCTCTGGGTCGACCGGCTCGACCTGAAGCCGCGTTATACCAATGTGATGGATTTTCCGCTGTCGCTGTGCCTGAAGATCGGTTTTATCCAGTGCCTCGCCATGATCCCGGGAACATCCCGTTCCGGCTCGACCATCGTCGGCGCGCTTCTGCTCGGCACGGACAAGCGCTCCGCCGCTGAATTCTCGTTCTTTCTGGCCATGCCGACCATGGCGGGAGCCTTCGCCTATGATCTCTTCAAGAACCGCGATGTTCTGACCTTCAACGATGCATCCCTGATCGCAATTGGCTTTGTTGCGGCCTTTATCTCAGGTGTGTTTGTCGTGCGCTATCTTCTGGACTACGTCTCGCGCCACGGGTTTGCTTTGTTTGCCTACTGGCGGGTGATTGTCGGCACAATCGGCCTCATTGCCCTCATCCTGGCGAAGTAGGACAAAAAATACCCCGGCCTTGACCGGGGTTTCCTTTTTGAGCCAGTACTGCCGAAATCAGGCGGGTTTCTGGCTCGAATACTGTCCCTGCACACGGAAGCGCCAGAGATAGGAGGGCAGGATCGTCTCGATCGTTTGCGGCTGAATGCCCAGGCCTTCCAATGTGCGATGTTCTTTCTTTGCCGCTTCGGACACTACCGAGTCCTTCTGTAAAAGGATCACCTGATCCTTTGTCAGAAGCGGCTTTGGCAGAAGGCCAAGAATGGAGCCCTGAAGTTTGGCAACCCACCACGGAATGGAGATCAGCAGGCGTTTGCGCCCGATGACACGCAGGGTTTCCTGCATGCACTGGCGGAACGTCAATACTTCTGCACCACCCAGTTCATAAACCTCGCCGGATTTCAGCGAGCCGTCGACCGAGCGGGCAAAAACCTCTGCCAGGTCGCCGACGTAAACAGGCTGGAACCGGGTCTTGCCGCCGCCGATCAGCGGCAGGAAGGGCGAGATGCGCGCCATGCCGGCAAATCGGTTGAAGAAATCGTCTTCAGGTCCGAATACGACGGACGGGCGGATGATCACCGTATCAGGCAGTGTCTCGTGTACGGCTGCTTCAGCCCGGCCTTTGGTGCTGGCATACAGCGAAGCAGAATGGGCGTCGGCACCGAGTGCGGACATGTGCGTCAGCGGAACACCGGCAGCGCGGGCGGCTTCTGCTACGGCGCGGGAGCCGAACTCATGCACTGTGCTGAAGCGCTGGGCGCCGCTTTCATAGGCAATGCCGACGAGATTGATGACGTGGTCCGAACCCGCAACAGCCCGGTCGATTGACCAGCGGTAGCGCAGATTGGCCTGAACCGCCTGAATCTGGCCTACGCCGCCCAAAGGCTGCAAATGAAAGGCAAGATCGGGCCGGCGGACGGCAACGCGAACGCGGTAACCGCGTTTGGTCAGGGCCCGCACAACGTGACGACCGACAAAACCCGAGCCTCCGAAAATCGTGACAAGTTTTGGCTTCGTGATTGTCATCAGGCACTCCTATGGAAATCGTCCTATATTCCCTTGCTGTTTAAAGCCTTTTGCTGCGAAGGCAAAGAGTTGATCGACAGCAGGTCTCGCGGCGCGTTGCCGCGCTTCACCGGGGGATGGCGATCACCAGCCGCATGCAGCAGCATAATCCGCAAGCACGCGATCGATAGCGGCGATCAGGATAGCCTCCGGATTGCTCCGGTCCGCCGGACGAACAGGAAGACCAGGCAGGAACTGCCGCAGCAGGGTTTCCGGGATGTCGCGGCCGTTGAGCGCGGTCATCAGAGTATTGACCGCAGCAACGGCCTCAGGTTCGGTCCAGTAGTAGCGGATGCGGTCGCTGTAGCTGTAATGACGCTGAACATGGAGGGTGTCATCTGCTCCATGATAGTGTGATGCCCAATGCCCCGGCTTTTCCAGCATGAGACGCTCCAAGGCGTGGGCGAGCGAGCGTTCACCATAAGTCTCGTCCAGTTCCGACGCGATCAGGTCGAGGCCGTAAAGAGCTTCGCGCAACGCAAAGGTCAGGCCGGGTCCGACTTTGAGGATCGGGAATCCGTCGCGCACAAGTGCGGAAAGCGATTCGACGGTCTGGTAGTCGGTGGAATGGGCTTCGAATACGAATTGCGGCTCGCTATCGAGCAGTTTTGTCAGGGCGACTGCCTGCTCAGGCCTGTACTCGACAACATTTTCGTTGCCGAACTCGACGCCGGGCTGGACGACAATTCCAATGACACGGTCAAAGGCATCCTGAAGCCCTTCGCTGGCAAACCGTGCCCGGTGCACCGCAATCGTGTGCCGTGCCGCATCGGGACCGGTTGGCGTAACCTCGGTGAGTTCATGATCGGCGCCGCCGGGAACAGGCACTTCCGTACCGATGATATAGTTCGGCAGGGCAAAACCGCTTGCCTTCGCGGCCCGCTCGGCTGCCTTGGCGAGCAGTGCGGCGCGCTTGGCTGTTACGTCATCATCAAGGGCAGGCGGTTCGCCGGCGCAGCCCATGCTGGCATCCAGATGAATCTTGGTGAAACCGGCCTGGATATAATCGATGACCATGGCTTCCGCTTTGGCCATGGCCTCTTCGGCGGGCAGCTGGCGCCATGGATTGGGACCAAGATGATCTCCGCCGAAAATCAACCTGTCACGGTCAAAGTCTTCTTCCCGGGCAATCGCTTCGACAAAGACGACAAAATCGACCGGCGTCATGCCCGTGTAGCCGCCGTATTGATTGACCTGATTGCATGTCGCCTCGATGAGCACGATCTGCCCATGCAGCTTGCCGCGCCGCAACGCTGCCCTGATCACAAGCGGATGGGCAGAACATACCGACGTAACGCCGGCATTCTCGCTACGCCGGTGCGCGCTGGCCAATTGGGAGAGGGATTTGAACATGCTTATTTCCTTGGTGTCGCGGCAATGAACTGGTCGAGCTCCCGAAAGGTTGAGGTGCCTTCCATGGGGCCGCGATAAGTAACATTGCGGGCGCCGGCGGCATTGGCATAGTCGAGTGCTTGTTCCGCTGAATGGCCAAGACGGCGGCAGGTAAGATATGTGGCGCCAAAGCAGTCGCCCGCGCCGGTCGGATCGACTTCATCGACAATGAACGCCGGGCGACTGATGCTGCCCGTCTTTGTAACGAGCGCGGAGCCCTTCTGGCCCCGTTTCATCACGATTTCAGATATGCCGGAAGCCAGGAGCTTTCCGATCGCTTCACTTTCCGAGGATGCGGGGCAGGCAACAAAGAGTTCATCGCCCGATGGCAGGAGCAGGTCTGTTGCTTTGAGAAGAGTCGCGAATTGGCGTCCTGTCTCTTCACCGGCGGCCAGTTCCTTGCGCATATTGGGGTCGACAGAGAGCGTGCCGCCACGCTTCTTGATGTCCTGCAAAGCGAAATTGATTATGGGCCATACGGCGGGAATTGACAGTGCAGAACCCATCACATGCAGATGGCCGGCGCGCGTGATCAGAGACTTGGCTGCATCCGTCAGTTTGATTTCGCCAGCGGCGCTGCGGGCGATATTGTAGACAAAATCCCGCGTGCCATCGTTCGCATAGCGCACGAAGGCACTCCCCGTCGGAAAATCGGGGCTGACGGCAATCGCCGATACATCCGCACCGTCATCGCGCAGGCGTTCGACATTCAGGCGTCCAAAATCATCATTGCCAACAGCGGCAATGATACCGGCCTGTGCACCGAGTTTGGCCACCTGATCGATAAAGATAGCCGGCGCACCACTGGGAAAAGGCCCGATCAACGGCTGCGCATCGAGAAAACCCTTGCCGATCGTGGTTGCCATGATCTCGACGAGGATCTCGCCAACGGTGATGGTCGGGCCGAGGTTTTCGGGGGCCAGAGAAGAGGTCATGTCGATATCTGCCTGTTGTCTCGCGCTTGAAACGTCAATACGCTCGGCACAAACTGATAAGCTCTATTATTTCCGTGTCAACAAATAAATCTTTACGCGCGACAAGTTTTGACTGAGTGGTTGTATCGGCTAACCCGAGGGTCAGGCGGACATGCGCAGCATGATTTCTGCATTCAGTAAGATTCGCTCATTGGCGGGCAGCTCGAATTTTGAATCCTGGTGTTCACCGAGCTTGTGAAACAACAGGGCAGCGGCGAGCCTGCCGATTTCATTGTAGTTCTGGGCGACGGTCGTCAGGGGCGGACACATATAGCGTGAGAGGGGTTGGTCGTCATGGCCGGCGACACGCAAAGCGCAATCATCACCGCGCCCGACTTTCACGCCGAGCTGAAAGGCCGCGGCGATCACGCCGAATGCCACACGGTCGTTGGCGCAAAGCACTGTTTTGGTTGGAAAGCCGCCATTGCGCAGAATCTGGATCGTTGCGTCGAAAGCGGATTTCTCAAAATCCCAGTCGGCGGCCTGCTCCACTTCGATGATCCGCGGTTCGAGGCTGAGGCTCTCCATCGCCTCGCTATAGGCTTCACGCCGTTCAAACGCATTGCTGTTGACAGGCGGCATACCGAAATAGCAGGGCGCATCGCCGGAGCGTGTGAGGTAATCGACAATGAGCTGGAAGCTTTGCCGATTATTGGTCCCGACAAAGGGCGAGACCGTATCCAACGGAGAGTCCACATAGATCATCGGGATCGACTCGCCGAGCTTCAACAGCTTTTCCTGATGCGACTGCACGCCAAGCGGTGCGATGATCGAGCCGGCAACATTCATCGACTTGAATGTTTCGATTGCGCGTTCTTCGAGCTCCGGTTTGCCGTCGGAACTGAGAACAAAGGCGAGATAACCCGCCTGTTCGGCAATGCCCTCGATACGGCGGGTGAGGGCTGTGTAGAACGGATCCGTCGAATTCGGGATGATGATCCCGAGGATATTGGTGCGGCGGCGATTGAGATTGACCGCGAAAATATTGGGGCGGAAGCCGGATTGCTTGACGGCGGCCTCGATGATCTCACGGGTCTTCTTGCGTACGGAATTGGGGTCGTTGAAGTATTTCGATACGGTTGGCCGTGACAGTCCCACGAACGCGGAAAAGTCTTCCATTGTTCTGATTGTCTTTTTCACCGCGTATATTCCTTTCACGATCGTTCCGTCTCTTCGCATAACGTCGTCGTGCCCTTGAAGAAATTGTCGCAGGACAATTCACAGCCATTGCTACTTGATACTTGGGCTATCGTCACCCATGATTGATTCACGACAGCGCGGTCAACCAAAATTTACAGTTCTCTCGCATGCGTTAAAATCCGGATTAATCCGCAGCAATTCTTCGTTTCTGTTCGCTTCTGAATGATTTTCAACGAATGAAACAAGATCCTGTTCCTTCCTATGTCACATTTGCGGGCCCGTAACCATGATACCAATTGTTGGCTTGTTGCCACATTTCTTAAACCTTAACGTGGGTTTCGTATGCAGGAATTTTTATTTTTATCTGTTGATTAATTTAAGTTTACGTGCGTAAATTTTAGTGTTGACCTTGGAGGAGGAAAAGAAATGAGCGTTACCTTGAGAAGGGCAACGCATCTGTTGCTCATGACCGCCGCTATCGGCGTTTTTGCCAGCACTGCGTCTGCGGAAGAATTAACCATCGCGACCGTCAACAATGCCGATATGATCGTGATGCAGAAACTGTCGCCTGAATGGGAGAAGGCGACGGGCAACAAACTCAATTGGGTGGTTCTGGAAGAAAACGTGCTGCGTCAGCGCGTTACAACCGACATCGCTACAAAGAGCGGTCAGTTCGATATCCTGACCATTGGCGGATATGAGGAGCCGATCTGGGGCAAGTCGGGATGGCTGGCTTCGGTGGATGATCTCGGCGACGATTATGACTATGCCGATCTGCTCGACCCGATCAAGAAGGGCCTGACCGTGGATGGCAAGCTCTATGCGGTTCCGTTCTACACGGAGAGTTCCTTCACGCTCTATCGCAAGGATCTTTTCGATGCGGCCGGCCTGACCATGCCCGACCAGCCCACCTATGACCAGATCAAGGAATTTGCCGCCAAACTGACGGACAAGTCGAAAGAACAGTATGGCATCTGCCTGCGCGGCAAGGCCGGGTGGGGTGAGAACATGGCGTTCCTGGGAACCATGATCAACACCTATGGCGGACGCTGGTTCGACATGGACTGGAAGCCGCAGATCAATTCGGCGCCGTGGAAGCAGGCGGTGACAACCTATGTCGATCTGATGAAGAATTATGGGCCGCCCGGCGCGACCTCCAATGGCTTCAATGAAAATCAGGCGCTTTTCGCAACCGGTCACTGTGCCATGTGGATCGACGCTACATCTGCGGCCGGTCGTGTTTTCGATCCCAAGCAGAGCAAGGTCGCGGATAAGGTGGCATTTACACGTGCACCGGTTCAGGTGACTCCCAATGGTGCCGGCTGGTCATGGGCCTGGACTCTCGCCATTCCCGCCACGTCCAAGAAAGTGGACGCGGCCAAATCCTTTGTGAAATGGGCGACGTCAAAGGAGTATGTCAAACGGGTAGCCGCCAGCGAAGGCTGGGTTGCGGTGCCGCCGGGAACGCGCAAGTCTACCTATGACAACCCGGAATACCAGAAAGCTGCGCCGTTCGCCGCAACTGTTCTGAAATCCATCATGGCCGCCGACCCGACAAAGCCTACGAAGGATCCCGTGCCCTATACCGGGGTGCAGTTCGTCGCCATTCCCGAGTTCCAGGCTTTCGGCACAACGATCGGCCAGCTCATATCATCGGCGCTTGCGGGAACGCAAACTGTGGATCAGGCGCTGGACTCCGGTCAGCGGCAGGTTGAGCAAATTATGACCCGCGCCGGCTATATCAAGTAGTCCGGTAATCGTGGTTCGCACGGCCGACGTGCGAACCACCCCCTTTAAACGCCGCGCACAGGATGGGCTTACGATGAAAGCCATTCATTTCACTGGGTTGGGCATTGCCGGTTTGGCCGATCTCAAGGAACCGGAACTTGCGCCGGGACATGCGCTGGTACGGGTCATGGCATCTGGTCTTTGCCATACGGATATCGACGTTCTCCATGGACGATACGGCAACAGTGCTTTTCCGCTGGTGCCGGGACATGAATATGCGGGCATCGTCGAAGCGGTTGCCGAAGATGTTACGAACTGGCGACCCGGCGACCGTGTTGCCGTCGACCCCAATATTCCTTGCGGCAAATGCCGTTCCTGTCGCAAAGGTCTCACCAATCTCTGCGAGACCCTGGAAGCCTATGGCGTGTCACGCAACGGCGGGTTTGCACAATACAGTGCGGTAAAGGTCGACCATCTGCATACTATTGGCCAACTGCCTTTCCACGTCGCTGCGCTGGCTGAACCGTTGGCTTGTGTGCTGAATGGGCTTGGTAATGTCCATGCCACCCACGCTGAGAACGCCCTTGTGTTCGGTGCCGGACCAATCGGGTTGCTCATGGCTTTGTCGCTCAAGGCGCAGGGTGTTGATGATGTCAGTGTCGCAGATATAAACGAAAGCCGGTTGAGCTTCGCGCAATCGCTTGGGTTGAAACCCGTCAGATCGGGTTCGGTCGCTCTGGAAAACCAGAAAAAGGCATTTGATTTCGTTGCCGATGCAACGGGTATTGCGCGAGTCGTAGAAGAGATGATCGCTTACACGGCCGATGGTGGCACCGCGCTGGTCTTCGGGGTCAGCGCACCGGATGCACGCATCCAAATCGCACCATTCGAGATTTTCCGCCGCCAGATCAGTCTTGTCGGTTCCCATTCGCTCAACCGCAATATTCCCGATGCGCTAGCCATACTCCACAATGATAATGGAATGATGGCGAAGCTCATATCCCACCGCCTGCCGCTTGATGAGATACTCCCCTATTTCTCGAAAGGTGCAGCAACACCGCAAACGATGAAAGTACAGTTCTCGACCAAATGATTCACGACGAGATTTGCATCGGGATAAGACTTGGGTAGCATAAACTCTCGATCAGCATGAATCGGTACGAGAGGAGAGTGTGCAATGGAAGGTGTTCCAAGCCCGGAGGTCTTTACTCATGTACGCGTCATCATCGGCATCATTCTCGGCCTCAGTATTTCACGGTTGTTGACAGGCCTTGCCCGCATTATTCAACATCCGTTGCGCAAGAACATCTATCCGGTTCATCTAGGCTGGGTATTTTTCACGTTTCTGACAGTCGTCCACTTCTGGTGGTTTGAATTTTATCTGCACCAGACACTGGTGTGGAAATTCGAGGCGTATCTCTTCGTTATTTTCTACGCCAGCCTGCACTTCCTCGCCTGTGGCCTGCTGTTTCCGGACAGCATGGAGGGGTATTCGGGCTACGAGAACTATTTCATGTCACGCCGCGCTTGGTTCTTTGGCATTCTCATGGCGATATTCGTCGTCGATTTTGCCGACACAGCAATGAAAGGCCGGGAGCATTTTCACTCGCTCGGGCCGGAATATCCCTTCCGCAATCTGTTCCTGATCGTGGTCTGCGGTGCTGCGATCTATCTGCGCGAACAGAAAACGCAGCTGGTGCTGCTCGGCCTCGCGCTCATCTGCCAGATTGTCTTCATCCTGATCCAGTTCGATACGATCTGAGCGTCATTCAAAGAAGAACCCGCCGGTCGTGAGACCGGCGGGTTCTTTGTTTCAATCTGAAACGTCAGAAAAAGCTTAGTTCTTTTCCTGCTTCTTCAGTGCGGCACCGAGGATGTCGCCCAGCGAAGCGCCCGAGTCGGACGAACCGTACTGTGCAACGGCTTCCTTCTCTTCAGCGATTTCCAGCGCCTTGATGGAGACCTGCAGCTTGCGGGTCTTCTTGTCGAAGGCGATGACGCGAGCGTCAACCTTCTGGCCAACCGTGAAGCGCTCCGGACGCTGTTCGTCGCGATCGCGGGAAAGATCCGCACGACGGATGAACGAGTCGAGATCGTGGTCAACCAGACGAACTTCGAGGCCGCCATCGGTGATGCCGGTAACTTCAACGGTTACGACGGCGTTCTTGCGCAGTTCACCTGAGGTTGCTGCTTCACCGACCTTGTCGCCTGTGAGCTGCTTGATGCCGAGCGAGATGCGTTCCTTCTCGACGTCAACATCGAGAACCTGCGCCTTGACGACGTCACCCTTGTTGTACTCTTCGATGACCTGTTCGCCTGGACGGTTCCAGTCGAGGTCGGAGAGGTGAACCATGCCGTCCACATCGCCGTCGAGGCCAATGAACAGGCCGAATTCGGTCTTGTTCTTGACTTCGCCTTCGACGATCGTGCCGACAGGGAACTTGTCTGCGAAGGTCGTCCATGGGTTGTCGAGGGTCTGCTTGAGGCCGAGAGAGATGCGGCGCTTGACCGGATCCACTTCGAGAACAACGACTTCGACTTCCTGAGTGGTCGAGAGCAGCTTGCCCGGATGCACGTTCTTCTTTGTCCAGGACATTTCTGAAACGTGGATAAGGCCCTCGATGCCTGGCTCGATTTCGACGAATGCACCATAGTCGGTGATGTTCGTAACTGTACCGGTGATCTTTTTGCCGATCGGGTACTTCGCACCGATACCATCCCAAGGATCGCTTTCGAGCTGCTTCATGCCGAGCGAAATACGATGTGTTTCCTGGTTGATACGGATGATCTGAACCTTGACCGTCTGGCCGATGTTCAGGATCTCCGACGGATGATTGACGCGGCGCCATGCCATGTCAGTCACGTGCAGCAGACCATCGATGCCGCCGAGATCAACGAACGCACCGTAGTCGGTGATGTTCTTGACAACGCCTTCAACGACCTGACCTTCTTCAAGGTTCTGGACGATTTCAGAGCGCTGTTCAGCACGGCTCTCTTCAAGAACGGTACGACGCGAAACAACGATGTTGCCGCGACGCTTGTCCATCTTGAGGATTTCGAAGGGCTGCGGGTTGTGCATCAGCGGAGTAACGTCGCGGATCGGACGGATGTCGACCTGCGAGCGTGGCAGGAAGGCTACGGCGCCGTCGAGATCGACGGTGAAACCACCCTTGACCTGATTGAAGATAACACCATCGACGCGTTCGCCGCGGTTGAATTTCTCTTCAAGACGGACCCAGCTCTCTTCGCGGCGTGCTTTTTCACGCGACAGAACAGCTTCGCCGAGGGCGTTTTCGATACGCTCGACGTAAACTTCAACGATATCGCCTGGCTTCAGTGAGCCGTCCTTGGCTTTCGCGCCGAATTCCTTGAGCGGTACGCGGCCTTCAACCTTGAGGCCGGCGTCAATGATCGCCATGTCTTTTTCGATGGCGACGATACGGCCCTTGACGACATAACCTTCAGCAAGGTCATTGGTGGCAAAGGACTCGGCGAGAAGAGCTTCGAAATCTTCGCGCGTTGGATTGGCTTGAGACATAAATACTCCTGATATGTCCGGACATAGTCATCGGACACAGCACCGGTGGTTCGTGTTACGGTTCATCTGCGTGCCAACCCGCCCTATGAGGGCAATCCGGTGCGTGGATTGGCTGCAGATGCTAGTTTAATGCGTGCTTCCCACCAAAGCCTGATCAATCAGCTTTTTGGCAGCAAGAAACGCGGTCTCTATATCCATTTCCGTCGTATCTAGCAAGTGTGCGTCGGCAGCGGGCTTGAGCGGCGAGTCCGTGCGGCCCATATCGCGCGCATCACGGCGGGTGAGATCAGCCAGAATCTCCTCATACTGGACACTGCCGTCCGTTGATTTGATTTCTTCAAAACGGCGCTTTGCCCGCGCTTCCGGAGAGGCCGTGATATAAAGCTTCACCGGCGCGTCGGGGCAGACCACCGTGCCGATATCGCGTCCGTCGAGCACGGTACCGGGCGAGCGCTGGGCAAAAGCCTGCTGTGACGCAACGAGGGCGCGCCTGACAGCCGGCATGACCGCCACCTTGGATGCTGCCTCACCCACCTCGTGGGTCGACAGCGCTGTCCGGTCGAGTTTGGAAAGATCAATGCTGCGCGCAGCCTTCTCCGCCAGAAATTCGTCATCAAGCGCCATGTTCTCGTCAAGCAGTGCCTTGGCAACGGCACGATAAGTCAGCCCCGTATCGAGATGATGATAGCCGTAATAATCGGCGATCCGCCGCGCCAGCGTGCCCTTGCCTGAAGCGGCAGGTCCGTCGATGGCAATGGTGAAACGGGACGGCACATCGATATCGTCCTTGTCGTCGCGGTCAAACAACCAGTTGCCGAGAGCAAACAGCAAATAGGCCGCTGCGAGTACCAGGGTAATCAACGGAGTGATGCCGATGGTCACGAAAGCAAAGCCGCCCAGCGTCGTTGCCAGCGCGGTAAGCCAGTCCGGCAGATAGGCGGACATGTTCTGCAGCAGTGCATCGATGGCGAATATCAGTCCGAACTGGAAAACGAACAGCCAGAACAGGAGGGCGAACAGTCCGAAGCGGACCTTCAGCACAAACCGTTCAATGGCATAGGAAACGCTGACAATAACCAGAGACGTCAGAATAAAATACATCAGACACCCCCTGTCCGCGGCACGGCCGTTTTCAGTACACTCTGCAAATGAACAGCAGGTTCGATCATCACGCTCTGTTTCTTGCCTTTGCGCCCATGAGGAAGCCTATACCATAACCGACAATTGAACCGAATGCGGGCGGCAGAAGCAAAAACTGATAGGGCATCCAGTCACTTGCTCCTGTCGTTTCGATCCCGGAAATGCCTGACCGGGAACGGTCGGAGACATTCCACGCATAGAGGAAGATCAACAGCAAAGGAAGAACGACCCGCATGATCGTGCTCAAAATGCCGGGCCATGGGCGCAGTGATCCACTGGAAACTGTTCCTCCATAGGCACTTCGTCCCGCCCAGACGATGAACGGTATGCTCGACATCAGATAAAGGAAATAAACCGTCAAGGCGGAAAAAAGCGCGTTCATACGTGTATCAGGTTGGCGTTTCCTGCTCTGAAATCTCGGCACCCATGCCGGTCATCATCCCCATGAACTCCGGAAAGCTTGTGGCAATCATGGTCGAATCATCGACGGTCACGGGTTTTTCCGCGACAAGGCCCATAACGAGGAAACTCATGGCAATGCGATGGTCGAGATGAGTCTCGACCATTCCGCCGCCAAGGCCCGTGCCATCCGGACGGCCGCGAACACTCAGGGTTTCGAGGCCTTCAGTGCAATCGACGCCATTGGCCTTGAGGCCGTTGGCGACGGCCGACAAGCGGTCCGATTCCTTGACCCGCAATTCCTCGATCCCATTCATGACCGTTTCACCGGTGGCGAATGATGCCGCCACGGCGAGCACAGGATATTCATCGATCATCGATGGCGCACGGTGGGCAGGGACGCTGACCCCTTTGAGTTCGGAAGCACGGACCCTGAGGTCGGCGACATCCTCGCCGCCCGCAAGGCGGGCATTGAGGATTTCAATGCTGGCGCCCATCTCCTGCAAGGTCAGGATGAGCCCGGTGCGGGTCGGGTTCATCAGCACATTTCGAATGGTTATATCCGAACCGGGGACGAGCAAGGCCGCGACCAGCGGAAACGCTGTCGATGACGGGTCGCCGGGCACATCGATGATCTGGCCGATCAGCTTGCCCTGGCCCTCGATGCGGATGTGGCGGACATTGTCCTTGTCGGTTTCCACAGAAAGATTGGCGCCGAAACCCTGTAGCATCTTTTCCGTGTGGTCGCGCGTCATGACCGGTTCGATGACCGTTGTTATGCCAGGTGCATTCAGGCCTGCCAGCAGCACAGCGGATTTGACCTGCGCCGAAGCCATGGGAACCCGGTAGGTGATGGGCGCGGCAACTTTGGGCCCACGCAGGGTCAGTGGCATGCGATCGCCGTCCGATGCGGTCACCTGAACGCCCATTTCGCGCAAGGGATTGAGCACGCGGCCCATCGGCCGCTTCGACAGCGACGCATCACCAATGAATGTGGTTTCCATGGCATAGGTGCCGACAAGACCCATGGTGAGGCGTGCGCCCGTTCCGGCATTGCCGAAATCAAGTGGCGCTTCCGGTTGCAGAAGGCAGCCATTGCCGGTGCCGTGGATGATCCAGACATCGCCTTCCTTGGCGATCTTCGCCCCCATTGCGCGCATGGCACGGCCGGTGTTGATCACATCCTCGCCCTCCAGCAGTCCGGTGATGCGGGTTTCGCCCGAGGCGAGGCCGCCAAACATGAAGGACCGGTGCGATATCGATTTATCACCCGGAATCCGGATATCACCGCTAAGGGCATTGGAGCGGCGGGCGGTGGCGGGCTTGGGCAGTGCAGAATGGGACATGGGTAAGGTCGATCGCTGGGAAAGTTGGTGTTTCAGGTCGAGCCAATAGGCGCTGGCGTTCCTAACACAGCTTGCCGGTTCGGTCATCTCGCAAATGCATAGTTTGACTGAACAGCAATCTCTCGTCGTTTTGGCTTTGACAAATGCGCTGAATTGCGTTTATGGGACCAGAAATCCATTTGATGAGCGCTGGCATAAACGGTTGGACGATGGCATACCGAATGCAGGCGCAGCCAGAAGACGAGGCATAACGTGGTAAATCCAAAACTTGGTACCAAGCGAGTTGACCCTGAAACAGGTCAGAAATTCTACGATCTGAACCGCAATCCGATTGTCTCCCCTTATACGGGTAAGAGCTATCCGCTGAGCTATTTTGATTCGACCGTTCCTTCCGCTCGCGAAGAAGAGGAAGAAGTCGAGACGGAAGAAGTCGACGTTGCGCTGGAGAAGCCGGTATTCGTCTCGCTTGAAGAAGCTGATGGCGACACCGATGCCGATGTGCCGGATCTGGGCGATGATGTCGATGTTGAAGTCGACGATGCCGATGATGACGATACGTTCCTTGCTGAAGACGAGGAAGACGAAGATGATGACGTTACCGATATCCTCGGCGGCGGCATTGGCGAAGACGACGAAAATTGATTTTTATCAAGGTCTTTCGCTCTTCCGAAAAATAACGGAAATATCCGGCGAATAGACCTTGATCTTCTCTGCGGCGGGCGATATGTACCCGCCTCGGAACGGTTCCCGACCGTTCGACTGTCCAGCCGGATTTATCCGGCTTAGCCGAAACCGGCTAATGGAATGGGGCCATAGCTCAGCTGGGAGAGCGCTTGCATGGCATGCAAGAGGTCAGCGGTTCGATCCCGCTTGGCTCCACCAAATCCTCTGGAATATTCGGTTTCCCGTAAACGAACCTGGTGCATCACGCGCATGGCCGGCATTTTGCGAATCATGCCTCGGTGGAAAAAACCACTGCGGTGAACAGAAGGACGCCGGCAAGCACGATAAACGAGCCGATGCCGACCAGTGGTTCCATATTCGTATTGCCCAGAGACAGAAAATAAAGCGCTGGAATCATGATGACAACGCCAGCCGTAAAGACAGCGAACTGGATCATCGGCAGTCTTCCCCGGGCCCTTACCGGATTGAGCGCGTAATAAATGCCGAATATGGCGCTGCTGACCCATCCAAGCAGGTTGAGATGCGCGTGTGCCGGGAAAGCCGCATGGTTTCCCGATATGCCCATTTGAAGCCCCAAGATGATGCCGACAAGAAAAAAGACAGTCGCGGTCTTGAAGAATAGCTGCGAAACGCGTGGCATGTGCATATTCTTTCTGTGAGCCGATATATCAGGCTCGCGGATTTATATTCCCAAATCCGGGGTTATTCCAGTCAGGTCCTGTCAAGGCAAAATGCGACGGGAATGCCATGGTGCCGAACTTTTTTGCTGCCATGTGTCGCGATTGCCGTTTTCGACTGGATTAGCCGGGCAAAATCAATCTAAGCAGTATGAAAAAGACCACTATCGAGGAAACTGCTATGTCCGCCCGACCGGTTGCCCTTTCCGCAACGCCCGAATCATCTCTGGCGCGCACAGGCGTGCTCCTGATGCTGCTCGGCATGCTGATGTTCGCCCTGAACGACGTGATGGGCAAATGGCTGGTTTCGACCTATTCCGTCGGGCAGGTGGTGTTTGTCCGCAGTATCGCCGCATTGATTGTTCTGGCGCCGTTTCTCTGGTTTTCGGGGCCGAAAAAAGTCATGCAGGTCGACCGGCCCTTCATGCAATTGGCCCGCGTTGCCGCTTCGACCGCCGAGATTTTCGCCTTCTATTTCGCCGTGGTCTATTTACCGCTTGCCGATGTGATGACCTATTGGCTGGCCGCTCCGATCTATGTTGCCGCGATTTCGCCACTTGTCCTGAAGGAACCGGTTGGCTGGCGGCGCTGGAGTGCCATCATTGTCGGTTTCATTGGTGTTGTCATCGCGTTGGAGCCGTCTTCACAGGCCCTCACCCCGCAAGCGATCATTTCGATTCTGGGCAGTATGACCTTTGCGCTGATGTTGCTTCTGGGCCGTTCCCTGCGCGGGACTCCCGATACGACGCTGGTGTTCTGGCAGATTGTCGGCGCCGGGCTTGCAGGTGCCGGATCGCTCTATTTTGACTGGAAGCCGGTCAGCCCGCGTGATCTGGTCCTCCTGGGCGTGCTCGGTGTTGTCGCCATGCTTGCGCATATGCTGGTCAACCGCGCGCTCAAGATGGCCGATGCTGCAACCGTCGCGCCGTTGCAGTATACGCTTTTGTTCTGGGCCATCGTCTTCGGCTGGCTGGTGTTCGGCGACGTGCCGCGCCTCCCCATGCTTATCGGTTCAGGGTTTATCGTAGCCTCCGGCCTGTTTATCTTCTTCCGGGAGCAGCAGTTGAAGCGTCAGGGCCGGATAAAGGAAGAGCCGGTAGAGGCAATTGTCACCGGCTCCGGTGATCCGGTCTGAGGAATATCTCTTCTCGCTGCACCGAACCAGCCGAACCATGGGCGGACTCTGTGAAGTCAGATACTTTCGTGCCTTTGATGAGCCAATGCCTCTTCGAAATGATTGACCGCCTTTTCGAATTTGTCGCGACAGCCCGGATTGCAGAAACCCACCACGGCACCTTTGTACAGTGTGAGACTGTCGTCCTTGATAGGATCACCCGACCAAGGACACGTTGCATTGACCGCATCGCTGATTTTCAGTTCAGACATCACGTTCCCTTCCTAGGTCAAATCGACGCTGATATCGGTTCGTACGGAATTGGCGATAAAACATTGCTCGTGCGCTTCATGATGCAGGTGCTCTTCCGTGGCACGATCCGGTGCGGTGCCAGCATAGCGTACCCGCGGTTTCAGGACGACCTTGCTGACAAAGAGCTTGCCGCTGTCATTCTTGCCGAGTTCGCCGCTTGCCGCATCGCGATATTCATCAACCACGAATCCGGTCTTGGCCGCGCCTGACAGGAAGAACAGCATGTGGCAGCTGGAAAGAGAGGCGACAAAGGCCTCCTCGGGATCAACGTTCTCAGCAGCCGAATAGGGCAGGCGGACAATATGCGGGGAAGATGAGGCGGGCACTTGCGCTCCGCCATCGAACTGCCAGACGTGAGCCCGGCTATATTTGTTGTCTGTAAAAACGGCATCGGTAGCACGGTTCCATAAAACCGTTGCGCTGAATGAGGTCATTGGGCGTTTCCCGAATCTGTTGGTGGATTGACTGGAGCTTGTCAAAGTTGCGGCAATTGTCGATAACAAGTTCAGGTGCCGCACCACCTACTCGGCGATGAATCTGTAACCGACGCCGGGCTCGGTGCGGATAAAGTACGGGTGGTTCGGATCGTCTTCGATCTTGGCCCGTAACTGGCCGATGAAGACCCGGAGATAGTGCAGGTCTTCCACATGGGCCGCACCCCACACGGATGCCAGAAGCTGGCGATGTGTCATCACGAGGCCGGGGTGCAGAACGAGATGCACCAACAGCTGGTACTCCTTGCGTGTCAGATGGACTTCCGCATCCTTGAGCATAACCACCCGCTTGACCATATCGACCACAAGCCCGTTGCTTTCAAAGCGGGAGGGAACGCTGGTACCGGCCACCTTCTGGCGAAGGGCTGTTCTTACCCGCGCCAGCAATTCGCCGATACCGAACGGCTTTTCGACATAGTCATTGGCACCAAGGTCAAGCGCGGCGATTTTTTCCACTTCGCGGTCACGCGCCGAAAGGACAATGATAGGCACCTCGGAAAAGGCCCTGACGGTCTTGATGACGTCCTTGCCATCCTTGTCAGGGAGGCCGAGGTCAAGAATAACAAGGTCCGGAGCGCTGGTTGCAATCATCCGCTCCGCCTCTGCGCCGGTGGCGGCGGAGATGACATCGTATCCTGATGCGGTCAGCGCCGGATGCAGGAACCGCTGGATTTGCGGTTCGTCATCGACAACAAGAATACGGTTCTCGTTCATGCCGCAGTGCCCCCATTTCCGGCGGCATCAAAAATAGGAAGCCGGATAATAAATCGCGTTCCACGCTTGCGGATAGCCGGACTCTCTGCCTTGATGGTGCCGCCCATAGCTTCGACGAAGCCGCGGCAGATCGACAAGCCCAGCCCCGTGCCGGCTGCTCTCCCGTCACCTTTGACGCGCCGGTAAAATTTCTCGAAAATGCGATCGATGTCCTTTGCCGGAATACCTTTGCCCTGATCGGTGACGCTGATAACGACATCCGCTGCATCCTGCTTGGCATAGACCGCAATCGAACCATCACCGCCGTATTTGGCGGCGTTATCCAGGAGGTTGAACAGTACCTGTCCCAGCAAGGCGGAATCCCCGCTCACTGTCGGAAGGTCAGGCGCGATGCTGATCTCGATAGCAACACCGGGTTTGAGCCTCTTCATACGCTCCACCGATGAAACGATGACGTCCGTAGCATCGACGGGGCTGTTCTTCACCTTGAGTGTGCCCGCCTCGATCCGCGTCATATCGAAAAGGTTTGAGACAAAGCGCGTTAGCCGCCCGGATTCTTCCTCTATGGAGAGCAAAAGGTCGTCGCGGCTCTCGGGTTTGATCCGGCCGCCAAGCTCGCGCAGCGTGGTGACGGCACCTGTTATCGAGGCCAGCGGCGTCTTCAGATCGTGCGAAAGGGAGGAGAACAGGGCCGCATGGAGTTTTTCACTTTCCTGCAGCGCCGCGGTCTTGGCATTTTCCCGGACGAGCTGGGCGCGATCAATGGCTATTGCGGTCTGATCAAGGATCGCAGTCAGCATGCGGTCCTCGCTTTCGCTCAGCGAACTGGAATGGTTGGCGAGCGAGAACCCCAGCACACCGGCGACGCCATGCGATGTTTGGATCGGCAGAAATTGCCAGCTGATCTGCGGGAGGGTGCCCGTATCATGTCCAGACCGTTCATTCTTCTCGAATGCCCAGCGTACGGCTGTCATGTCCGTATTGTCCAGAGTCATATCAGGTGGCCAGGCAGCCTGCAGGGACAGATCGCCTTCATCTGGCAGAAGAATAACGACACCGGTGCCGAGCGTTGAGTGCAGATGCACGGCGGCGGCAACGACCACATCGTCGAGCCGTGCGGTGCCCGAAAGCTTGCGGGAGAACTCGTAGAGCGCCTGTGTATTCTTCGCCTGGTTGCGTGAGCGGGCCACCTGATCACGCAAACGTCCGGCGAGGTCCCCGATCATCAGTGCTACCGCGAGGAAGATGATCAGCGAAAACAGCTGATGCGGCTTGGCTATGCTCAGATTGTGGATCGGCTCGATAAAGAAATAGTTGTAGAGGACGAACGACAGTCCAGCCGCGATGATGGCGGCAAATCGCCCGCTCGACATGGCCGACAGGATGACGGCGACGAGGTAGAGCATGGAAAGATTTTGCGGGTGGACAATTTCACTCGCGCCAAGCCCCAGGAAAGTGGTTGCTGCCGTTGCCAGAACGGGAATGGCGATGGATGTTGCGAGGTCGCGCGTCGAACGCTTTTGCGGCGCGGGCGGAATATAGGGTTTGTCCTGCTCGTCCCCGGTGACGATATGCACGCCCACGTCGGTGAAGCGCTTCATGATCTCGTCGGGAAGCGAGCGGCGGAAGGGGTTGGCGAACCGCTTGCCCTTGGGGCGGCCCAAAACGATCTGCGTAACGTTTTCACGCCGCGCGATACGGAATATTTCGTCGACGAAATCCCGTGCAATCACCCGGCGCGTTTCCGCACCCAGTCTTTCCGCCAGATCAAGAAGCTCATCGAGACGCTGGTTTGCAGCGATATCCAGGCCGGCATCGCTGGTCTTGGTCAGTGAAACCACCAGCCAGCGGGCGTTGAGGCCCGAGGCGAGCCGGCTTGCGGTGCGCACAACCTTCTCGGAGAGGCTGTCAGGTCCGACACAGACCAGCAGCCGTTCGCCGGTGGCCCAAGGTCCTTCAATGGCGTTCTGCCGCAACAGGTCGATCATCTGATCATCGACACGATCAGCGGTCCGGCGCAACGCCAGTTCGCGCAAGGCGGTCAGGTTGGCGGGCTTGAAGAAACCCTCGGCCGCACGCTCGGCATTTCCGGGCAGGTAGACCTTGCCTTCCTTCAGGCGGGCAATCAGTTCCGCCGGGGGCAGGTCCACGAGCAGCACCTCGTCGGCGCGCTTCAACACCACGTCCGGCACCGTTTCGCGCACAGTGACGCCGGTGATTTTCGTTACCAGATCGGACAGGCTTTCCAGATGCTGGACATTCATCGCAGTCCAGACGTCGATCCCCTGCCAGATCAGTTCCTCGATATCCTGATGACGTTTCGGATGGCGGCTTCCCGGGGCGTTGGTATGGGCGAGCTCATCAAGCACCAGCACTTTCGGCTTGCGGGCGAGTGCTGCATCCAGATCAAATTCTTCCAGCGAGCGGTCGCGGTAGCCAATCTGCTTGCGCGGCAGCACCTCCAGCCCGTCAAGAAGCTCGGCGGTTTCGGCGCGGCCATGGGTTTCGGCAAGGCCGATGACGACATCGACGCCGTCCTCCTTCAGGCGCCGTGCCCGCAGAAGCATGGCATAGGTCTTGCCTACGCCGGGAGCAGCCCCCAGAAAAACCGTCAGCTTGCCGCGCGATTCACGCGTGGCAAGCTCAAGCAGTTTGTCAGGATCGGGTCGTGTGTGTTGACCGTAGTCGGCCATATACGCCTCAGGTTATTTTTTCAGGTCGTCGAGCGCCATGTTGAGCGCCAGAACGTTTACCCCAGCCTCACCGAAAATGCCAAGGACAGGATGCCGCGTGTTCGCAGTTACCAGTGCAGAAATTGCGTCGGCTGGCAAGGCGCGGGCCTTGGCAACGCGGTCAATCTGCAATTTGGCATAGTCAGGCGAAATATCAGGATCAAGTCCCGAGGCGGAGGTTGTTACCGCATCGGCAGGCACCGGACCGGCAGCACCGCCAGCCTTCAGGGCATCGACGGATGCCTTGACCCGGTCAACCAGAACCTGGGATGTCGGGCCGAGGTTCGAACCGCTTGACGATCCGGCATTATAGGCATCGGGACTGGTGGCCGACGGACGCGGCCAGAAGTAGATGTCCTTGGTGAAGTTCTGGCCGATGAGCGAAGAGCCAACGACCACATCACCGCGTTTGACCTGACTGGAATTGGCCTGCGCTGCGAACAGCGTCTGGCCAAGACCCGTGATGGCGAGTGGATAGAGCAGCCCTGTCACGACGGTCAGGATGAGCGTGAGCACGATGGCTGGGCGAATTTGAGCAAACATTTGATTTCCTTTAAGCTCTAAACGAGGTGCAAGGCGGCGACGATAAGGTCGATAGCCTTGATGCCGATGAAAGGCACAGCAAGACCACCAAGTCCGTAGACCAGAAGATTCCGCCGCAGGAGCGCCGAGGCGCCGACAGGCCGGTAGGGAACACCCTTGAGAGCCAGCGGAATGAGCGCAATGATGATCAAGGCGTTGAAGATGACCGCCGACAGGATGGCTGACTGCGGTGAGTGCAGACCCATGATGTTCAGCGCAGTCAGTTGCGGATAAGTTGCAACGAACAATGCCGGGATTATCGCGAAGTATTTGGCCACGTCATTGGCAATGGAGAACGTTGTCAGCGAACCGCGGGTCATCAGGATCTGCTTGCCGATTTCAACAATCTCGATGAGCTTGGTCGGACTGGAGTCGAGGTCCACCATATTGCCTGCTTCACGCGCCGCCTGGGTGCCGGACTGCATGGCCACGCCAACGTCAGCCTGGGCCAGAGCCGGGGCATCATTCGTGCCGTCACCGCACATCGCAATCAGACGTCCGCCTTCCTGCTCCTTGCGGATATAGGCGAGCTTTTGTTCCGGCGTGGCCTCTGCCATGAAATCATCGACACCAGCTTCCGAGGCGATGGCTGCAGCGGTTACCGGGTTGTCACCGGTTACCATCACGGTCTTGATGCCCATGGCACGCAATGCAGCAAAACGTTCCTTGATGTCGGGCTTGACCACGTCCTTGAGGTGAATCACACCCAGCAGGCGACCGTTTTCAGCCACACCGAGAGGCGTGCCGCCGGTACGGGCGATGGAATCCACGGCCTTCTGGAAACTCTGCGGTGCTGTTTCCTTGGAAAGGCCGGCAAACTTCAGGATCGCATCCACGGCACCCTTGCGGATCTGCCGCGAACCGATATCAACGCCGGAGATACGCGTTTGGGCGGCAAAGGGAATGAAGCTTGCTTCCTTGCCTTTGAGTACGTTGTCGGACAGGCCGTAGTCCGCCTGAGCCAGAGCAACGATGGACCGGCCTTCAGCGGTTTCGTCGGAAAGCGACGCCTGAAGCGCTGCATTGGCTAGTTCATCTTCCGCAATGCCGTCGACAGGGATAAATTCGGTCGCCATACGGTTACCAAAGGTAATCGTGCCTGTCTTGTCGAGAAGCAGCGTATCCACGTCACCGGCAGCCTCGACCGCGCGGCCCGAAGTGGCAATCACGTTGAAACGGATCAGGCGATCCATGCCGGCGATACCGATAGCGGAGAGAAGTCCGCCAATGGTCGTCGGGATCAGGGTAACGAGCAAGGCCGCCAGTACGGTCACGGTCATGATCGTGCCGGAGTAGGCGGCAAGACCCGACAGCGTGACCACCGCAATCAGAAAGACCAGCGTCAGACCCGAAAGCAGGATCGACAGGGCAATCTCGTTCGGCGTCTTCTGGCGCTCGGCGCCTTCGATCAGTGCAATCATGCGGTCGACGAAGGTTTCACCCGGTTTTGTGGTGATGCGTATCTTCAGCCAGTCGGACAGCAACTGGGTGCCGCCTGTGACAGCAGAGCGGTCGCCACCGGATTCGCGGATGACGGGTGCGGATTCGCCGGTGATGGCACTTTCATTGACCGAAGCGACACCCTCGATGATTTCACCGTCGCCGGGGATGAGATCGCCCGCCTCGACAAGAATGATATCGCCAAGCTTGAGGCTTGTTGCCGGGATTGCCTCGTAGTCCGTGCCATTGGCGGCTTTGAGGCGTTTGGCAACAAGATCGGACTTCGTCCGCTTGAGACTGTCGGCCTGCGCCTTGCCGCGGCCCTCGGCAATGGCTTCCGAGAATGTTGCGAAGATGACCGTGAACCAGAGCCAGGCGGCGATCTGACCGGAGAACAGCGGCGTGCCGCTGCCCGACAGAAGATCCCGCACCCACAGGAGGGTAACCACTGCGGCTACAACCTCGGTCACGAAGATAACGGGGTTGCGCACCAGCTGACGCGGATCGAGTTTGAAGATGGATCCCTTCAGCGCCTGGGCAAGGATGGCGCCATCGAACAGGGAGATGGATTTTGCCTTAGAAGACATTTTTGTGATTCCTTAGAACGTCTGACCGGCAAGCATCAGGAAATGCTCGACGATCGGACCGAGAGCGAGCGCAGGGAAATACTGCAGGCCGCCAAGGATGATGATGATACCGACGAGAAGGCCGACAAAGAGTGGCGTATCGGTCGGGAACGTACCGGAAGAGGCCGGAACCTTCTGCTTGGCCACCAGCGAACCGGCAATTGCCAGCACAGGCACGATGTAGGCGAAGCGGCCGAGCAGCATGGCAATGCCGAGTGTCGTATTGTACCACGGCGAATTGGCGGTCAGGCCGGCAAAGGCAGAGCCATTGTTACCCGCGGCGGACGAGTAGGCATAGAGGATTTCCGAAAGGCCGTGCGGGCCTTTGTTCAAAAGTCCTGCAAGACCGACCGGCAGGATCGCTGCAAGAGCCGAGAAGCCGAGAATGGCCAGTGGCAGGACCAGGACGGCCAGCATGGCATACTTCATTTCGCGCGATTCAATCTTCTTGCCGAGAAGTTCCGGTGTACGGCCAACCATCAGGCCGGCAACGAAGACCGCAAGAATGGCGAACACAACCATGCCATAGAGACCCGAACCCACGCCGCCCGGCAAGACTTCACCAAGCTGGATGAGGAACATCGGGACAAGACCGCCGAGAGGAGTCAGCGAGGCATGCATCGTATTGACGCCGCCGTTGGAAAGACCCGTGGTAACGGCTGTATAAAGTGCACTGCCTGACTGACCGAACCGAATTTCCTTACCTTCCATGTTGCCCTGGATCGGATCAATACCAAGATGGGTGAGGATAGGGTTGCCGCTGGTTTCGGCCCAGTAGACCGCACCGATGCCGATGATCAGCAGGATGCCCATGGCGGAAAGCAGTGCCCAGCCCTGACGGCGGTTGCCTGTCATCTGGCCGAATGTATAGACCATGGCCGACGAGACAACGAGCATGGCAAAGACGCCGAGATAGTTGGAAAACGCATTCGGATTTTCAAAAGGGTGCGCGGCATTGACGTTGAAGAAACCGCCGCCATTGGTACCGAGCTGCTTGATGGCTTCCTGGCTGGCAACCGGGCCGGTCGAGATGACCTGTTTCACGCCTTCCAGTGTTGTTGCTGTAACGGAAGCGTCGAGCGTCTGCGGCATGCCCATCGCGACAAACACAAGGGCTACGATCACGGCGAGCGGCAGAAGGACGTAGAGTGTTGCTCTCGTCATATCGACCCAGAAATTGCCCAGTGTCGTCATATGCGAACGCACAAATGCACGTGACAGCGCCACGGCAATGGCGATACCGGTCGCACCTGAAAGGAAATTGTGCACGGTCAGTCCAGCCATCTGGCTGAAATGGCTCATTGTGGTTTCGCCGCCATAGGACTGCCAGTTCGTGTTTGTGACGAAGCTGACGGCCGTGTTGAACGCGAGATCGGGGGCGACCGCCGGGAAACCTTGCGGATTGAGCGGCAATACGGCCTGGAATCTCAGGACCGCGTAAAGCGAAACAAATCCGGCAACGCTGAAAAGCAGCACGCCGAACGTATAGCCGAGCCAGTTCTGTTCGCGTTTTTCGTCAATGCCTGCGGCCTTGTAAAAGGCCCATTCAACAGGCCTGAAAACAGGTGAAAGAAAGGTTCTTTCGCCTGCGAAAACACGGTTCATATAGAGTCCGAGTGGCTTGACCGCCAGAAGAACGGCGAGAAGCGTCAGGCTGATCTGCAGCCATCCGACGAGTGTCATGGATATTCTCCGAAATAGGAATAGAAACGCGTCTTAGAAGCGTTCGGGCGCGACAAGTGTCACGACCAGATAGACGCAAAGGCCAAAAGCGACGCCAAGGCCAAGAACGAGCTCAAACACGGTTCAGTGCCTGCGCGTACAGGCCCAGAAGCAGCAGGATACCGCTTCCAAGCGCAATAAAGATGAAGTCCAGCATGAAAATGCTCCACATGGTTTTTCGTGGAGCGAAAATGCGCTTTTCCGGGTCAAGGGTCGATTGCGAAGGCAGGGGAGTCGCGTAAGGAAAGTATAAGGATTTGCCCTGATTTCGTCAGGATCGCTTTCGATCTGCCGGTTTTCCGGCCATTCTGTACATTTCGCCGACAGGATTGAGCCCAAAACGCGTGCGCAGAAGCGGCTTGGCCTGCCAGACTGCGACAGCGCATCTATTGACGCCAAGGGCCGGTGCATTAAAAGTCCGCACCAGTTCGATCAAGCAGGAACAAGACCGTGATCCGCCATATAGTATTCTTCAGTGCCCGCAATCCGGATGATGTCGACACGATTCATACCCGTCTCAAGCGGCTTGGAGAAATTCCGCATTCCCTCGTCTTTGAGGTCATGAAGAACACCAAGACGGATCCGATTTCAGGCGAGATCGATATCGTCGTCTATGGCGAGTTCGAGAGCGCCGAAGCGTTGGCCGCCTACAAGGCCCACCCGACGTATAGCGAAACCACGGCGGTGGTTCGCCCCTTGCGCGAATTGCGTATCTCGGCTGACGTGGTCTCCACTCTACCTTAAGCGTCAGCCGTGCCTGAAATACTCTCGAGAATCGGGCAGTCCGGCCGCTGATCGCCATGGCAATGAGCGACCAGATGCTGCAATGTATGCTGCAGTTCACGCAGTTCAGTGATTTTGCGGTCGATTTCCTTCAGCTTCGCCTTGGCGATGCTTTTGACATCGGAGCTCGCCCGCTCCTTGTCTTCGTAGAGTGCCAGAAGCTGGCGGCATTCCTCTACGGAAAACCCAAGCCCGCGCGAACGTTGCAGGAAGCGCAGTTTGTGGACATCCGACATCGAATAGTCCCGATAGCCATTGTCGGACCGGTCGGGCTTCAACAGCCCGATATCCTCGTAGTAGCGAATGGTCTTGGGCGGTAAGCCCGATTTTTCCGATGCATGGCCGATATTCATGGGAACCTCACAGTTTCAGCGTCCGCAGCCGCAACGCATTGGCAATGACCGATACCGAAGAAAGACTCATAGCCGCTGCTGCCAGCATGGGCGAAAGCATTGCCCCGAAGATGGGGTAGAGAACGCCGGCCGCCACCGGAACGCCGAGCACATTATAGACAAAGGCGAAGAACAGGTTCTGCTTGATATTGCGGATGGTTGCGTCAGCCAGATGGCGGGCCCGGACAATGCCGTTGAGATCACCCTTTACCAGGGTAATGCCCGCACTTTCCATCGCGACGTCAGCACCTGTGCCCATGGCAATGCCGACATCGGCCGCGGCAAGTGCAGGCGCATCGTTTACGCCGTCACCGGCCATGGCGATCTTTGCGCCCTTCGCCCGGAGTTCATCAACCAACAGTTTTTTGCCTTCAGGCAGCATGTCGGCGCGAACCTCATCGATGCCGAGCCGGGCGGCGACCGCCTGTGCCGTGATCCGGTTGTCGCCCGTTGCCATGATGATCTTGAGACCAGCTTTGTGCAGCAAGCGGATCGCCTCCGCTGTTGTAGCCTTGATCGGGTCGGCCACGGCAATGATGCCGGCAGCCTTGCCGTCAACCGCAATAAACAGGACGCTTTTGCCTCCGGTCCGCAATGCGTCGGCTTTCGTACTTAGTGAGGAGATATCAGCACCGACATCTTGCATCATCGCCTTGTTGCCGAGGGCAACGGACTGCTGATCCACGGTGCCGGTAACACCCTTGCCGGTCACAGCCTCGAACGTCTCCGCCTTGAGCAAGGTGAGATTGCGCGTCTTCGCGCCGTCGACGATGGCTTCGGCAAGCGGATGTTCGGAACCTTTCTCGAGTGTGGCCGCCAGAACGAGCAATTGTTCTTCGGTAAGCGTACCGCCTGTGATGATATCGGTGAGTTTGGGCTTGCCTTCAGTGAGGGTTCCCGTTTTATCCACGATCAGAGTATCGACGCCAGCAAAACGCTCCAGCGCTTCTGCATCCTTGATCAGGACACCGGCTTGCGCGCCGCGTCCGGTAGCGGTCATGATCGACATGGGCGTTGCGAGGCCAAGCGCGCAGGGGCAGGCGATAATCAGCACCGAGACGGCGGCGACAAGGCCATAGATCATGCCGGGTTCCGGGCCGAACCATGCCCAGGCGATAAAGGAAATGATAGCGACGAAAACCACCGCCGGCACGAAATAGCTGGCGACACGATCCGCCAGACCCTGAATGGGCGCGCGCGAGCGCTGGGCGGTCGCAACCATGCCGACGATCTGCGACAGGACCGTATCCGCCCCCACCTTTTCCGCTTTGATCAGAAGGGTGCCGTTGCGGTTCAGTGTGCCGCTGGTTACTGGATCGTTCTCAGTCTTTTCGACAGGAAGCGGCTCGCCCGTCAGCATGGATTCGTCGATCGACGAGCGGCCTTCCAGCACGATGCCATCCACCGGTACGCTTTCGCCCGGACGAACGCGCAATTTGTCACCGGCAACAACGTCATCCAGCGCGACATCGCTTTCACTGCCATCGGCAGCCACGCGTCGTGCGGTTTTGGGTGCAAGGTTAAGCAATGCTCGAATGGCCGAACCAGTACGCTCGCGTGCTTTCAGCTCCAGAATTTGACCAAGGAAGACCAGGGTCACGATAACGGCCGCTGCCTCGAAATAGACAGGCACGCTGCCGCCGTGCATGCGGAAGGCGTGCGGGAAAATATCGGGAACGAGTGTCGCCACGACGCTGAAAGCATAGGCCGCACCGACACCTATGGCGATGAGTGTCCACATATTCGGGCTGCGGTTGACGAAAGACGACCAGGCCCGCTCGAAGAACGGTATGGCCGCCCAGAGAACAACGGGGGTTGCCAGGGCAAATTCCAGCCACATGGCGCGGGTTTCCCCGATCCATTCGCGGAAAGGCAGGCCAAGCATCGGGCCCATGGTAATGAAGAGCAGAGGTATGGAACAAAGCGCGCTGATCCAGAAACGGCGGGTAAAATCCACAAGTTCGGGATTTGGACCCTCGTCGCCGGTGGGAATGCCCATGGGTTCGAGTGCCATGCCGCAGAGCGGGCAGGAACCCGGGCCGTCTTTGATGATTTCCGGATGCATCGGACAGGTATATTGCGTCCCCGCCGGCATTGGCTTTGGCGCCGGTCTGTCGCCAAGGTAGTCTTGCGGAGCCTTTTCGAATTTCGTCATGCAGCTTGCGGAGCAGAAATAATACTTCTCATTGTCGTGCCGCAGGAAATACTTTGCCGTTGCCCGGTCCACCTCCATACCGCAGACCGGGTCAACCGCCGTCAGATGGGATTCGGGGTTTGCTACGAATTTCTTGTGGCAGCCCGCCGAGCAGAAGTGAAACACCCGGCTGGCATGTTCCGCCGTTGGCTTGCCGGCTGTCGGATCAACCAGCATGCCGCATACGGGATCGCGCACAACCTCCGCGTCGGCCTTGTCCGTGCTGCAGCAACTGTGGCCATGGGCAGCGTGATCGTGGTCGTGATGGTCATGTTTCATGATGGAACTTTCGACGTGTACGGGAAGATAGTGATGCAAAGGTAATTCTTCCAGTAACTGGAAGGTCAAGGCCTCTTCGAAAGTTTCTTCAGCACAGCAGAATGGCCGGCGAATTTCGATTGTTGCAAGGGCCTGTTTTTGCAATGGTGTCAGAATCGACGCGCGCTGATTGCGTGAATCGCGATTACCCAGCCAACGCAAGAGTGGACATTTTGATGAGCCGTTTCTGGAGTTCTCTCGTGCACACGCTGACTCCGTATGTCGCGGGAGAGCAACCGGCACTGCGCGATCTGGTCAAGTTGAACACCAACGAAAACCCATATGGCCCTTCTCCCCGTGCCTTGGCGGCCATAGCCGCCGAGACGACGGAGGTGCTGCGGTTATATCCTGATCCGGCAGTGCGTAGTTTGAGAGAGGCAATCGCCAAAAGCCATGGTCTTGATGCCAACAACGTCTTTGTGGGCAATGGCTCGGATGAGGTTCTGGCACATGTGTTTCAGGCATTGCTGAAACACGATAAGCCTTTGCTCTTTCCTGACATCACCTACAGTTTCTTCCCCACGTTTTGCCGCCTGTACGGAATCGACTTCCGTGAGATCCCACTCGATGATGTCATGGCTATTCGTATTTCCGACTATCGGCAGGAGTGCGGTGCAATCATCCTGCCCAACCCGAATGCGCCCACTGGCACAGCCTTACCCCTGTCGGAAATCGAGAAGCTGATCGCCGATCACCCGGATCAAGTCGTAGTCATTGATGAAGCCTATGTTGATTTTGGCGCGCAGAGCGCCATTCCTCTGGTTGCACACTATCCCAATCTGCTGGTGACCCAGACTTTTTCGAAATCGCGCGGCCTTGCGGGTCTTCGCGTTGGCTTCGCTGTCGGACAACCCCAGCTCATTGAAGCTCTGAACCGTGTGAAGGATAGTTTTAACTCCTACCCACTGGATCGCCTCGCGATTGCTGGTGCAGTTGCCGCTTGGGAAGATAAGGAGTGGTTTGAGGACAAACGCGACCGGGTCATTGCCACAAGGGAAAGGCTGTCCTTGGCACTGCGCGACCTACAATTTCAGGTCGTTCCGTCATCGGCCAATTTTCTGTTTGCACGCCATGCCACACTAGTTGGCGCGGAGATCGCTGGTGAGCTGAGAAGCAGGGCTATATTGATACGGCATTTTCCGAAACCGCGAATACACGATTATCTTCGCATCAGCATCGGTACGGACGAAGAGTGTGAGAAACTTCTGTCCGGCTTGGCCGACGTGATCACATCGTTGAAAAGATAAAAGCCTGGCATTTCTGCCGGGCTGCGTGGGTGTTTCGGGAGGAGGCGGCTACTAGCCGGAACGCGCCAGATCGAGCGCTTCGCTACCATCTCCCATCTGTCCGGCTTCCCAGCCCAGAATGGCACGTTTGCGCGTCAGACCCCAGTGATAACCGGTGAGGGCGCCGGATTTACCAAGCGCACGATGGCACGGAACCACGAAGGAGATCGGGTTGGCACCGACGGCCGCACCGACGGCGCGTGACGCCTTGGGGGAACCTATTTCCTGTGCGATGTCGGAGTAGGCGCACGCCTTGCCCATGGGAACCTTAAGCAGGGCTTCCCACACACGCAGCTGGAAATCCGTGCCGATCATGACAACTTTCAGCGGTCGGTCGGAACGCCATTCAGCCGGGTTGAACACCCGTGCCGCATAGGGCGAGGTCGCATTCAGGTCCTCGACATAGGTGGCATTCGGCCAGCGTGAGGTCATGTCTCCGAGTGCTTCCCGTTCATTGCCCGCATCGGCAAAGGCGAGTCCCGCCAGTCCGCGATCCGTCACCATCACCAGAGCCCGTCCGAAGGGCGAGATGTGGAAACCATAGCGGATGACCAGACCTGCGCCGCGGGTCTTGTAGTCGCCGGGTGACATGCCCTCATGGGTGACGAAAAGATCATGCAGGCGGCTTGGCCCGGACAGGCCGGTTTCAAGGGCCGTTTCCAGCAGCGGCATACCATCATCGAGCAGGCGGCGGGCGTGATCGATGGTCACGGCCTGCAGAAAGCCTTTGGGTGACAGGCCGGCCCAGCGGGTAAAAAGCTTCTGCAGCGCTGTCGGCGAAAGCCCTGCTTCCTTCGCCAGTGTTTCAAGCGAAGGCTGGTCGCGATAATCCTCGCTGATTCGCTCGATGATATGACTGACGACAGCGTAGTCATTGCCCGTAGGCGTGATATCGTTCTGAAGTATGGCATGCGGTTTCATGGTCGTTACCTCATCCAGGCATGATCCGGGTGCGTTGCGTCGCAAAGGCAGATCAGGCTTTCAATTCATGTTGAGTGCCATATGACCATGCAGGGGCCTGATCTGCCACCCGATTCTTGCACGCAATGAAGACTGTTGGGAAAACTACCGGCCCTTGGCAGTCGCCAGCGCCCGGGTGAATGCCGATGCGAAACTCTCGCGGTCATCGGGATTGAGAAATGCGCCGATGGTTACCGCTTTGCCCTGTCCTTCGACGCGCATGGAGGTAATGCCGATTTCCTCATGCCGCGCGACATTGAACCGGGTCCAGAACGGGTTGAACTCATGCAGCTTTGTCCGCCCTGAAGGTGCCACCTGTTTGATGTGCAGCGCGATCCTTGAAACACTCACCTCTTCATGCGCCTTGGCAGCCGTATAGTTCATCCGGAAGGCAAGATAGACCAGGAAGACGTCAAGGCCAAAGAAGCCGAACACCGGCCAGGCTCCAAGCGAAAGGAAGAAAAGCCCCGTCAGAAAACTGCATCCGCCAATGGCGGCCATGACAATGACAAAGCCTTTTCGCCCAAGCGAACGGTGCGGCACAAGAAGGGCGCGGAAAATTTCCTCTTCGTTGCCCAAGGGAGCGTCAATTGGGTTCATTGTTTGGCTCATGGCGCTTGAGTATAGAAGGGTCATGGAAAATCCCAAGAGCAAAGTTGATCAGATTGACGTGAGCGCCATTGCTGAAAAACCGACAAGGAAGCCACGTCTTGTCACCGGTACGCGCTATACCGCCGATGAAATCCATGAGATTTTTCGCCGGTTCTCGATCCAGCGCCCGGAACCCAAGGGCGAGCTTGAGCACGTCAATGCTTTTACCCTTTTGGTTGCGGTTGCGCTTTCCGCCCAGGCGACGGATGTCGGCGTCAACAAGGCCACCCGTGCCCTGTTCAAGGTGGCCGATACACCTGAGAAGATGCGCGATCTCGGCGTGGAAAAAGTCGGAGAATATATTCGCACCATAGGCCTCTGGCGCAACAAGGCGAAGAACGTCATTGCGCTTTCAGAAGTGTTGATCCGGGATTATGGCAGTGAAGTGCCTGCTGATCGCGACGAACTGGTCAAGCTTCCCGGTGTTGGCCGCAAGACGGCCAATGTGGTTCTCAGCATGGCTTTCGGACAAGCGACAATGGCTGTCGACACGCACATATTCCGCATCGGCAACCGGCTGGGCCTCGCGCCGGGCAAGACGCCGGATCAGGTTGAAGCCAAACTCATGAAGGTCATTCCGGCAGAATATCTCTATCACGCCCATCATTGGCTGATTCTGCACGGCCGCTATGTCTGCAAGGCCCGTAAGCCCGAATGCACAGCCTGCGTTATTGCCGATATCTGCAAGGCAGCAGAAAAGACATCAGAAATACCGGCGCCGCTGGTGTCGCTGCCTCCACAGGTATTTTAACGCAGGGCCGCAGGCGGTTCCGATTGCGCAACGGCTTTGTGCAGATGCACCATCATGGCGGCGGCAAACAGCGGTGTCAAAAGGTTGAGGATCGGGATGGCCATGAAGGTCGCAATCACGAGACCAGCTAGAAACACCGTGGTCGAATGTTTGGACCGCAGCGCCTTGGCTTCCATCTCCGGACGAAATCGCATGGCGGCAAACTCGAAGAATTCCCGGCCAAGCAGGTAACCGTTCACCACAAAGAACGCGATGATGTTGACACCGGGAATCAGCAGCATCAGCAATGCGATGATATTGCCGAGGATGACGACGCCGAGGAATTTCAGCGAAAGCACGAAGGAGCGCAGGACCGGCAGCGGACGGCCCCTCGGATCGAGCGGGTAATCCGACTTTTCCACAACTTCAGCCACATCATCAAGAAACAGCCCGGCCACGATAGCGGAAACCGGGGCAATCAGCAGCGCCAGCCCCAGTGCAAGCGCGATACTGGCGAAAATCCCGGCGAAAAAGCCAAGCCAGCCGGCCCAGGATGGCAGATCCGGCACCCATTGATCGAAAAAGGGCAGCGCCAATAATTCAAACAGTTCCCGCATGCCAAACCACGCGCCGATCAGCAGCAGGATGGTCATACCGAGCGATTTCCACAGAACGGACCGGAATTCAGGCCGGAACAGGTGGCTGGCGGCGGCGCGGGCGCTGTCAAAGATCATGGTGCCATTCTTTCCTGTCTGTTGGTCTGGAACTGCGGACATAGGAAACCTGCCCGGCAGAGACAAGGCATTCAGACGCATTGGGGGTAGTCAAGGCGCTTCGTTCCGGCTAGGACTTTCCAGACCAGAGGCCAAGAACAGCAATTGAATCAATCCTGGAGTTTTCATGTCGAGTTATGACGTGCTTTGCATCGGCAATGCCATTGTCGATATCATTGCCCGCACGGATGATGATTTTATCGTCAAGAACGGTATCATCAAAAATGCGATGAATCTGATCGATGCCGAGCGTGCGGAATTTCTGTATGAGCGCATGGGTCCCGCCATCGAAGCCTCCGGCGGAAGTGCCGGCAATACGGCGGCAGGTGTTGCCAGCCTTGGCGGCCGCGCTGCCTATTTCGGCAAGGTTGCCGATGATCCGCTCGGCCACATCTTTACCCATGATATCCGCGCGCAGGGTGTTGCTTTCGATACACGCGTGCTGAAAGCGCCGCCACCCACGGCGCGCTCCATGATTTTTGTCACGCCCGATGGTGAGCGCTCCATGAACACCTATCTCGGTGCCTGCGTCGAACTTGGACCGGAAGACGTGGAAAGCTCAAAAGTATCGGAAGCCAAGGTTACCTATTTCGAAGGCTATCTCTGGGATCCGCCCCGTGCCAAGGAAGCCATCCGCCTGTCGGCAAAGATCGCTCATGAGCACAAGCGCGAAGTGTCGATGACCTTGTCGGACCCCTTCTGCGTGGATCGTTATCGTGAAGAATTTCTCGATCTGATGCGCTCCGGTACCGTGGATATCGTTTTCGCCAACGAAGCCGAGCTTAAGTCGCTGTACCAGACCGACGATTTCGAAAAAGGCATCGATGCCATCCGCAAGGATTGTAAGCTCGCCGCTATTACCCGTTCTGAAAAGGGTTCGGTTGTTGTCTCTAAAGACGAAACCGTTGCCGTCGCGGCAATTGAAATCGCCGAACTGGTGGATACGACAGGCGCAGGCGATCTTTATGCGTCAGGCTTTCTGTTCGGCTACACCAATGGCCGGTCGTTGACCGATTGCGCGCGATTGGGGTCGTTGACCGCCGGTCTCGTCATTCAGCAGATCGGTCCTCGCCCTGCACAAAATCTGAAAGTCGCAGCCCAGCGGGCCGGACTACTCTGACCGGACAATGCCGTCACGCTTGAGTTCTTCAGGCGTGCGGCCCGCCTTGTGGTAATTGGGCAGGGTCCAGCCAAAATAAAGCGCCCCGCCCCGAACCGCAAAGGCGGTCAGCGCGGCGAGCAATGCGGAAATTTCCGGCCCTGCCGAAAGCTCCAACAGAAGCGTGTAGGCCGCTGAGCCGGCCAGCGCCGCGGTGACATAGATTTCACGCCGCATCAGTACAGATGGCTCTCCCGAAACGATATCACGCAGCACACCGCCGAACGTAGCCGTCAAAATGCCCGTCACAACGGCAATTGTCGGGTCAAAGCCGAGTGCCAGCGCTTTGGCCGCTCCCATGACACTAAAAGCTGAAAGTCCCAGCGCATCGAGCCACAACAAAAGCCGGTAGCGTGATTCCAGCAGATTGGCGGAGAAGTAGACAATGACTGCCGCCGCGGCACAGACAAGGATATAGCCGGGGTCTCTGACCCAAAAGACGGGAACGCCGAGAATAAGGTCACGCAAGGTGCCGCCACCGATACCGGTTACCGAAGCCAGGAACACGAAAGCGATGATATCAAGCTGGCGGCGCGAGGCGGCGAGACCGCCTGTCGCGGCAAAGACAAAAACGCCCGCATAATTGAATATCTGGATCATGGTCATTGGCTGTTCCCCCGAGCGTCAATTGCAATAGAGCACGATCAGGGCGAATGAAAAAGGCCACATCCCGTTGCCGGAATGTGGCCCTTGTTTTTGTGTTGTTGATGAGATCAGGCGTCTTTTTCCGCCTGCGGGTTGATCGGGCCCGGCTCTGCCTGACCTTCGCCTGCTGCCTGCTTCGGTCCACCCTTGGAGACGCCAACGAGAGCCGGACGCAGCATGCGGTCCCCGATGACGAAACCGGCCTGTGCAACCTGCAGCACCGTATTGTGCGGAACATCAGAATTGGGGATTTCATACATGGCCTGATGGAAATTCGGGTCGAATCGCTGGCCTTGTGGCTCGATCTTCTTGACGCCATGCCGTTCCAGCGCAGACATCATCGACCGTTCGGTCATTTCCACGCCTTCGGCCAGTGCTTTGAACCCGGCATCGCCATTGGCCAGTGCATCGGCAGGAATGGCTTCGAGCGCACGCTTCAGATTGTCGGAAACCGAGAGCATGTCGCGGGCGAAATTGGCAACCGAATAGGCGCGCGCATCGTGAACATCGCGGGCGGTGCGCTTGCGCAGGTTTTCCATATCGGCGGCGAGACGCAGCAACTGATCGCGCAGATCACCATTTTCCGCGCGCAATGCATCAAGTTCGGCGCTGCTGGCAGCTTCCGCCTGCTCGTCTTCTTCCTGCGCCATGGCATATTCTTCCGCCTTGCGCGATTTCAGAAAATCATCGGCGGCACGCTTCAGCGCATCACGGTCGCGCGGATTCTTCAGATCGCGCTGATCGAGATCGGGTGCGTCATGATGTTTCTTTTCTTCAGTCATCTATCCTGTCCGTTCATAAATCGAATGTGCGCTGGATATCGAGGTTTAGACCATGAAAATCAAGTGCAAATGCCTGCGGCACAGGAAGTTCACACTTCGCAATGCTGCAGGTTCCGGATCCTTTGCCCTAGCGCAACAGTCTTGAGACCAGTTGTGCCGTGTAATCCACCATTGGGACGATGCGCGCGTAATTCAGCCGGGTTGGGCCGATAACGCCGAGGGCACCAATGACCCGTTGTTCCGAGTCGCGGTAAGGCGCAATCACCAGAGACGAGCCCGAAAGCGAGAACAGCTTGTTTTCCGAACCGATGAAAATGCGCACCCCTGATCCGGCCTCCGCTAGATCAAGCAGCTGAATCGTGCCCTCCTTGGTTTCGAGGTCATCAAACAAGTGGCGCAGGCGGTCGAGATCCGCTTCTGCATTGATGGAATCAAGCAGGTTGCCGCGTCCGCGCACGATGAGCCGGGGAGGCTGTCCGCCACCCGCACCGCCCCAGACCGCCAATCCCTCTTCGACAAGATGTTGCGACAGGGCATCGAGTGCCTGCTGGGTTTCATCCTTCAGCCGGGCAATCTCGGCACGCGCTTCGGTGATTGTGCGGCCCTGAATGTGCGCATTGAGAAAATTCGATGCTTCGATGAGCTGCGACGGCGTAACGCCCGGTGGCAGGTCGATGACCCGGTTTTCGATGTCGCCGCTTTGGGTGACCAGAACTGCCAGCGCCTTTGTTGGCTCCAGACGGACGAACTCGATGTGTTTGAGGGCGCCTTCCGCTTTTGTCGCCAGCACCAGTCCGGCGCCACGCGACATGCCTGACAGTATCTGGCTGGCCTGCGTAAGGACATTCTCCGTCGACTGGGCGTCACCTCCGGCGCGCACCTGTGCCTCGATGGAATTGCGCTCGTCCGAGGAGAGATCGCCCACTTCCATGAAAGCATCGACAAAAAACCGCAGACCCAGTTGGGTCGGCAGCCGGCCCGCCGAGATATGTGGCGCGTAGACAAGGCCGAGATGCTCAAGATCGCTCATGACATTGCGGATTGTCGCAGGTGACAAGGTCACAGGCAGAATCCGCGAAAGGTTGCGCGATCCCACCGGCTCGCCGTCACCGAGATAGCTCTCCACGATACGCCTGAAAATATCCCGTGACCGCTGGTCCAACGATTGCAATGGTTCGGGGGCAACTGCCTTGTTCATTGTGTCTGACGCCCTTGTTCTTCACGGAGGAATATAGGCATTGTTGGCTCAATCATCAAAGCTTTTGCTTCATGGTTCCATTTAAGCGTCTGTTGCTCTAAAAGGCCGGACAATCATATTTTCGAGAGGTCATTCCATGCGTCCTTCCAAGCGAGCCCCAGATGAAATGCGCGCCATTTCCTTCGAGCGCGGCGTTTCCAAACATGCTGAAGGCTCATGCCTGGTCAAGTTTGGCGATACGCACGTTCTGTGCACCGCCAGCCTTGAGGAAAAAGTTCCGGGCTGGATGCGCAACACCGGCAAAGGCTGGGTGACAGCGGAATACGGCATGCTGCCACGTTCGACCGGTGATCGCATGCGCCGCGAAGCTTCATCGGGCAAGCAGGGCGGCCGTACCCTGGAAATCCAGCGGCTCATTGCGCGTTCGTTGCGGGCGGTCGTGGATCTGCAGGCACTGGGTGAAGTACAGATCACCGTGGATTGCGATGTCATTCAGGCGGATGGCGGTACACGCACTGCAGCCATCACCGGCGGCTGGGTTGCCCTGCATGAATGCCTGCGTTGGATGGAAACGCGCCAGATGCTCAAGGTCGAGAAGGTGCTGAAAGATCATGTGGCCGCCATTTCCTGCGGCATATCCAACGGCACGCCAGTGATCGATCTGGATTACGCCGAGGATTCCACGGCACAAACCGATGCCAATTTCGTCATGACCGGCAAGGGTGGTATCGTGGAAGTGCAGGGAACGGCGGAAGGTGAACCCTTCTCACAGGAAGAACTGCTGGCGTTGATGGATCTTGCCCGCAACGGCATCACCCGGCTGGTCTCCCTGCAGAAAATGGCGGTCGCGTAAGCGGAAAATACCATGCAGCCATCGGGTATTCTGGAAACAGCACTGTATGTGACCGATGTCGACGTGGCTGCACGGTTCTATGCCGATATACTCGGATTGGATGTTATCCTCCGGGCGGGCAATGAATCAGTATTTTTTCGCTGTGGCGCCGGCGTCCTGATCCTGTTCGATGCGGAAAAGCTGCAGGAAAGGTCAAAAGGCGGACTTCCCATTCCGGCTCATGGTGCAAAGGGGCAGGGCCATGTCTGCTTCCGCGCAACGCGGGATGAAATTTCCGGCTGGAAGTCCCATCTTCAAGCCAATGGTGTTGCCATCGAAAGTGAATTTGATTGGCCGAACGGCGCCCGCTCCCTGTATTTCCGCGATCCGTCCGGAAACTCGATTGAATTTGCCGAACCGGCTTTATGGAACCTGAAATGAGAACACTCGAAAAAGGCAAGCTGCTCGTTGCCAGTCACAACAAGGGCAAGATACAGGAAATGATCGATCTGCTCGGACCCTTCGGTTTCGAAGTGGTGTCAGCCGGTGAACTCGGTCTGCCGGAGCCGGATGAAACCGGAACCACCTTCGAAGAGAACGCCTATATCAAGGCTTTCGCGGCGGCCAAGGCGACCGGTCTCGTCGCGCTATCAGACGATTCCGGCCTCTGTGTCGATGCTCTGGACGGCGACCCCGGCGTTTACACGGCCAACTGGGCCGAACTGCCGGATGGCAAGCGGGATTTCGCTCACGGAATGCAGAAGGTTGAAACCGCCCTGCAGGAAAAGGGTGTGACCGACGCCAAGGATCGTGGCGGGCGCTTCGTTTCGGTGATCTGCCTCGCTTGGCCCGATGGTGAAGCCAACTATTATCGCGGCGAAGTGGAAGGCGAGATTGTCTGGCCGCCACGCGGCACTGCCGGTTTTGGCTTCGACCCGGTTTTCAAGCCGCAGGGCTATGATGCGACGTTCGGAGAAATGACTGCCGAACAAAAGCATGGCTGGAAGCCTGGCGAAGCCGACGCACTGTCGCATCGTGCCCGTGCTTTCCAGCATTTTGCCCGCGATTGTCTGGGCGCCTGATGACCCATCCGAGGCGGGGCCAGGAAGGAGAAGGGGGCTTTGGCGTTTATGTCCACTGGCCCTTCTGCATGGCCAAGTGCCCCTATTGTGATTTCAATTCGCATGTCCGTCACCAGCCGGTGGACCAAATGCGGTTCACGGCAGCCTTTGCCCGCGAAATGGCAACCATGCGCGAACGTACCGGGCCGCGCACGATTTCCAGTATTTTCCTTGGCGGCGGCACACCGTCCCTGATGGAGCCGGAAACCGTCGGGTCGGTGCTCAATGAGATCGCCAGGAACTGGACAGTGCCTGACAATATCGAGATCACGCTGGAAGCCAATCCAACCAGTGTTGAAGCCAACCGCTTTCGCGGGTACCGTGCTGCGGGCGTCAATCGTGTTTCGCTCGGCGTACAGGCGTTGAATGACGCTGATCTGCGTCGACTCGGACGCATGCACAATGTCGAGGAAGCTTTGGTGGCAATCGGGCTGGCGCGCGATATTTTTCCACGCCTGTCCTTTGATCTGATCTATGCCCGGCCGGATCAAACCATCGAGGCATGGCGCGACGAACTGAACCGCGCGATTTCCTACGCTGCCGATCATCTGTCGCTCTATCAATTGACGATTGAGGAAGGCACGCCCTTCTACCAGTTGTGGAAGGCCGGCAAACTTGTCACGCCCGACGGCGATCACGCGGCCGCGCTCTATGCGGAAACGCAGGAAGTCACGGCCCAGCGTGGCCTGCCTGCCTACGAGATTTCCAATCACGCGGCCCCCGGCGCAGAGTCCCAGCACAATCTCGTCTATTGGCGATATGGCGAATATGTCGGCGTTGGCCCTGGCGCACACGGCCGCTTTATCGAGAACGGCAAGCGCGCCGTGACGATCACCGAACGTCACCCGGAAACCTGGGTTGCCAAGGTTGAGGCTGATGGCCATGGCGTTGTCGAAGAAGAGCTGCTGACTGGCGAGCAGGAAGGCGATGAATTCCTGCTCATGGGCCTGCGGCTTGTCGAGGGTATCGATCTTGCCCGTTATGAGCGGTTGACCGGCCACAGCGTCAAGGAGAAGCGCGTAATTTCCTTGGCCGAACAGGGTCTGATCGAATATATCGGCAACAGCCGCATCCGCACGACGCCCGAAGGTGCGATCGTTCTGAATGCGGTCATTGCCGATCTGGCAGCGTGAGGGTGCAGCGTGTCTGACGGGGAAGCCAGGGAACGGGACTATCAGATCGGCAATACGGCGTTTCGTGCCCGGCCGCTTGAGCCCGCGTTGTATATCGTCGCCACGCCCATCGGTAATCTCGGCGATATGACGCTGCGCGGCATAGAAACCCTTGCAGCGGCGGATGTGATCGCCTGCGAGGATACCCGCGTCAGCCGTGTTCTTCTGGACAGATACGGGATTACCCGCCGTCCCTATGCCTATCATGAACACAATGCCGGGGAAGTCGGGCCCAAACTGATCGAAGCCTTGCTCGCAGGGAAAAGCGTAGCGCTGGTATCAGATGCTGGGACGCCGCTGGTCTCCGATCCGGGTGGGCGTCTTGTGCCGGAAGCCAAGGCAGCCGGCATCCGCGTGGTGCCGATTCCCGGTGCATCCTCGGTTCTCGCCGCGTTGACGGCCTCGGGCCTGTTCACCGACAGTTTTTACTTTGCCGGATTTCTGTCGTCGAAACAGGGGCAACGCCGATCCAAACTTGAATCGCTGAAAACGCTGGATGCCGCGCTGGTGTTCTTTGAATCGCCCAATCGCGCTGCTGCGACATTGGCGGATATGGTCGCGGTCTTCGGTCCGAAACGGCAGGCATCGCTGTGCCGCGAACTGACCAAAACCTATGAGACCATCGTTACCCTGCCACTGGCAGAACTTGCAGCGGAATTTGATGGCGAGGACCGTATCCGCGGCGAGGTCGTGCTTGTTGTCGGGCCGCCCCAGGGCGATCAGAACATTGCCCGTACGGACGATGATATTGATGCGCTGTTGCGCGCGCTTGCTCTCGAAATGTCACCGGCCAAAGCAGCAGGTGAAGCGGCACGCATGACGGGACGCCCCAAAGGCGAGCTCTATCAGCGACTGCTCGCAATGAAATGACAGGTCGGGGCAAGAGGCACACGGCCTACAGGCGCGGCCACTCGGCCGAGTATTTCGCTGCTCTTGCCCTGATGCTGAAAGGCTTCCGTATTGTAGAGCGGCGCTACCGCACCAGACTTGGCGAGATCGACCTTATTGCCCGGCGCGGCGACCTTGTTCTCATCGTCGAAGTGAAAGCACGCCGGACGATCGAGCAGGCAATGGATGCGATAACCGGGACAACCGCGAGGCGGATTGAATCGGCTGCAGACCTTTGGCTTGCCCGTCAACCCGACTACGCCAAATTGTCGCTGCGCTTTGATATGGTGGCTGTCCTGCCATGGCGCTGGCCGGTGCATGTTCCTGCGGTTTTTTTAACTTAAAGACAGCCCGCTTTTGGATTAGCCTGCCGCACGAAAGGAGGAATGACTGTGCCAACACATCTTTCACCGGACGAACTGCGAAGGAAGGTATGGCAGGGCCAGTTAAAGGGCATCGTTGGTCTTTGGCTGCTGCTTATGCTGCCCGCATGGTCACTGTCTTTCTGGCAAGGCTGGCTCTTCTGGCTGGTCTTCAGCGTCAGCACGGGTTTCATCTCTTTTTACTTTCTCAAACATGATCCGGCGCTGATCGAGACACGATTGAAAGCGGGACCGACGGCCGAGCGCGAGCCAAGCCAGAAACGGATCCAGACCGCCGCCAGCGTGGCTGCCTGTGCCATGGTCGTTGTGCCCGGCATTGAACGCCACTTGACCGGCCTGCCTTTGCCGTTCTCGGTGGTCGTGCTTGGAAATATCGCTTTTCTCATCGGCATCTGGATTGTCTTCCTTGCCTTTCGCGAAAACACCCATGCTTCAAGCATTATCGAAGTCAAATCCGGGCAGAATGTCATCGCGACCGGTCCCTATGGCATCGTTCGGCATCCCATGTATTCCGGCTGTGTTCTGGCTTTCATCGCCTCGTTCTTGGCGCTTGGATCGGTTTGGTCCCTTCCCTTTGCTGTCGCGCTCAGTTTGGTGATCGTTGTCCGTCTGCTCGACGAGGAAAAATATCTCAAGGCGAATTTGCCGGGTTACACCGCCTATTGCCGGCAGGTGCGTTGCCGCCTCATTCCGTCAGTATGGTGAAGGTCATTTGCAGGGCAAAAAGAAAAAGGCTTGCATTTCTGTGTTAACACGATAGAAGTAGTCGTGTATCGGATCGGTCGCACTTGAACCGATGCCGTTAGTTGCCGCATGTTCCGCTTTGCCAGTTTGGGCTAAGGCTGGGCATGTGTTTTCTCGTGCGGTGTAGAAAGAGAATCCGCTTGTTCCGGGATTTTCAGAAATTCCATGCTCTGCCGTTCGATTTGGCGCACTTCTGTTCCTTATAAAGATCTGTCCAATCAACGATAATCCCAGTATTCACCGGGATTGTCTTGCTTATGTCCACTCATGCCAACCAGCTTTCTGTCTTTCCTGCCTTCTTCCGCGTGCGGAATGAAGTGGTTGTGGTTGTTGGGCATGGCGAGGAGGCGCTGAACAAGGCGCGGCTTCTGGCGCAAACGAATGCGAAAATCCGCGTTGTTGCTGCTGAGCCGGAACACGAGCTCGCCAAGTTCATCCGTGCTGGCCGTCATGAGCTTGTTGCGGAAAACTTTTCTCCTGAACACCTCTCCGGTGCAAAACTGGTTTTCGTCGCCACGGGCGACGAAGTGCAGGACGGCGCCATTGCCGCCGAGGCGCGCCGTCAGCGCGTCCCGGTCAATGTGGTTGACCGTCCGGAACTCTGCGATTTCTTTACACCCGCCATTGTCAACCGTGCGCCGATAGCCATTGCCATTGGTTCGGAAGGCACAGGCCCTGTCATGACGCAACTTATCCGCGCTCGCATCGATGCGGCGTTCTCGCCGCGTCTGGGCGATCTTGCTCGTCTGGCCAACGCCTACCGCCCCGCTGTTGAAAAACTGGTGAAGAAGGGCCTGTCGCGCCGTGTCTTCTGGCGTTCGTTCTTCTCCGGTGATGTGGCCGGCAAGGTTTATAACAATGATCTCGACGGAGCCCGTCAGGCTGCCGGATTGCTTCTCGACAATCAGGACGAGCCGAAGGGGTATGTCTGGTTGGTGGGCGCTGGCCCTGGTGCCGAGGATCTGCTCACTCTGCGCGCGCATCGCGTGCTGATGGAAGCTGATGTCATCGTCTACGATGCGCTGGTGCCGGAAGCCGTGGTATCCATGGGGCGCCGCGATGCGGCCCGGCTTTCCGTCGGCAAACGCAAAGGTTGCCATTCCAAGAGCCAGGGCGAAATCAACGAGCTTCTCGTCTCGCTCGGTCGCGAAGGCAAACGTGTCGTGCGCCTTAAATCAGGTGATCCGCTGGTCTATGGCCGTGCGGGTGAAGAAATGGCCGCGCTGCGTTCCGCCGGTATTCCTTTCGAGATTGTTCCCGGCATCACTTCGGCCTTTGCCGCCGCTGCCGATATGCAATTGCCTCTGACCCTGCGTGGTGTCGCATCCTCCCTTGTGTTCACCACGGGTCATGACATGGCAGGCGAAGTGCTGCCCGATTGGGCTCGCCTCGCCATTTCGGGGGCGACAATCGCGGTGTATATGGGCCGCAGCGTCGCCGCCTCCGTTGCCGAACGCCTGATGACCGCCGGTCTGCACGCTGATACCGGTGTGGCCGTTATCGAAAATGCCGGCCGTGCAGACAGGCGCATGTTCCATGGCACATTGCAGGATTTGCCCGCACTGGAACAGCGCCTCGACCTTGATGGCCCCGTCATGGTGGTTATTGGCGATGCCGTTGCTGGTGCTGCAATCGACAAGGCGGAACCGCTGGCTGCCCGCCTGCCAACCCATTCTGTGGCCGAACGCCACCTCCAGACCAATGCCGCTTGACCGCGAAGGATGATGATCATGAGTGTTAAAGTTCTCACCGCAAACCGTCTGACCGATGGTGAAGCCGTATGGCTTGGAGCCAATGGCGATTGGCTCGATCATATCGATGGTGCCCTCGTGGCGCGCCATGCGGAAGCCGCGGCTGCGCTTGAAGAGGCAGGCAAGGCGGCAATCAGGTCCAACCTCGTCATCGACGTCAACGTCATCGATGTGGAAGAACGTGGTGAGCACCTTTATCCGGTCCGGTTGCGCGAGCGCATCCGCCAGCTCGGCCCTACTGTCCGTCTTGATCTTGGCAAGCAGGCTGAAAAGCCCGCTGCGAACGCCGCTTAACTGATAATCGAAGGCCCTGCAGAATGTATCGTTACGATGAGTTTGATCACGCGTTTGTTTCAGCCCGCGTTGAGCAGTTCAAGGATCAGGTCGAGCGCCGGCTTGCTGGTGAACTGACCGAGGAACAGTTCCGCCCGCTGCGGCTGATGAATGGCGTCTATCTGCAGCTGCATGCCTACATGCTGCGTGTCGCCATCCCCTATGGCACATTGTCAGCGCGCCAGATGCGCAAGCTTGCCCACATTGCCCGCACCTATGACCGCGGTTATGGCCACTTCACCACCCGCCAGAACCTGCAGTATAATTGGCCTGCGCTCAAAGACATGCCGAAGGTGCTCGATGAACTTGCCGAAGTCGAGATGCACGCCCTGCAGACATCGGGCAACTGCATCCGCAACGTCACCGCCGATCATTTCGCCGGTGCTGCCGCCGATGAGATTGCCGATCCGCGACCCTATGCGGAAATTCTGCGCCAGTGGTCGTCGATGCATCCGGAATTCTCCTATCTGCCGCGCAAGTTCAAGATCGCCGTCACCGGCGCCGAGCGCGACCGTGCGGCTATTCAGGTGCACGATATCGGCCTGCATCTGAAAAAGAACGAAGCAGGCGAGATTGGTTTTGCTGTCTATGTCGGTGGCGGACAGGGCCGCACGCCTATGGTTGCCAAGAAGATTCGCGACTTCCTGCCTGTTGAGGATTTGCTGACCTACACGACCGCGATCATGCGCGTGTACAATCTGAACGGCCGCCGTGACAACAAGTACAAGGCACGCATCAAAATCCTCGTGCATGAAACCGGCACGGAAGAATTGACCCGTCAGGTGGAAATCGAATGGCTGGCGCTGAAAAACAGTGATCTGAAGCTGCCGCAGACCGATGTTGACGCTATCGACAGTTATTTCCGTCCACCGCACCTGCCGCAGCGGCCGGAAGGCTGGTCGGCACTCGCCAGCGCCCGCAAGGCTGACCATGCCTTTGCTGCCTGGGTCGACCAGAATGTAACGCCGCACAAGAATCCGGATTACGGTGTCGTCACCATTTCCCTGAAGCCGATTGGCGGCATTCCGGGCGATGCAACCGATGCCCAGATGGATCTGGTTGCCGATATTGCCGAACAGTTCTCCCAGGACGAAATCCGGGTCAGCCATGAGCAAAACCTCATTCTGCCGCATGTGGCGATTGCCGATCTGCGTATCGTGTACGACCTGCTTTTGACCGATGGTCTGGCCACGGCCAATGCTGGGCTGATCACGGATATTATTTCCTGCCCCGGTCTCGACTATTGTGCGCTGGCGACTGCCCGCTCCATTCCTGTTGCCCAACGCATATCGGAGCGTTTCGCCGATCCGGCACGTCAGGCTGACATCGGCGAGCTCAAGCTGAAAATTTCAGGCTGCATCAATGCCTGCGGACATCACCATGTCGGTCATATCGGCATTCTCGGTGTCGAGAAGAAGGGCGAGGAACTCTATCAGATTTCTCTCGGCGGGTCCGGTGACGAGATCTGCACCATCGGTGACATCACCGGGCGCGGCTTCTCTTCCGAAGAAATCGTCGATGCGATCGAAACCATCGTCGACCGCTATCTCGAAGTGCGGACGGACAAGGAAGAGACCTTCCTTGCTGCCTATCGGCGACTGGGCGCGGCTCCCTTCAAGGACGCGCTTTATAGCGAGGCTGCAAATGCTGCATGAAGCCAACGAGATCACCGTAGCGGATGAAGCGCGTGCGCTTGAAGCCCGCTACGGCAATCTCGAACCCTCCGCCATCATAGAGCTTGCCATTGATCATCTCTTCAACGAGGAGATCGCGGTGGTGTCCTCTTTCGGTGCGGAATCGTCGGTGCTTCTGCACCTGATTGCACAGGTGGATCGCGCCTTACCGGTGCTCTTTCTCGAGACCGGCAAGCATTTTCCGGCAACGCTACGTTATCGTGACCAGCTCGTGCATGATCTCGGCTTGACCGATGTGCAGGATATTCATCCTCTGAAGCAAAGCCTGAAGGACGAAGATCCTTTCGGGGCGCTCTCCATGACCAACAAGGATCGCTGCTGCTACATCCGCAAGGTCGAGCCGATGGCGCGCGCCGTCGCGCCCTATCGCGCCTGGATGACGGGCCGCAAGCAGTTTCAGGCTTCAACACGCACGGCGCTGCCGGTGTTCGAAGCTGTCAGTGCGCGCGTGCGCATCAATCCGCTGGCGCGCTGGACCTCGGCAGACCTGAAAGCCTACATGGCCACCAATCAGTTGCCGCCGCATCCGCTCATTGCCGAAGGTTACCGGTCAATCGGCTGTATGCCGTGTACATCGCCGGTCAAGGACGGCGAGGATGACCGTGCCGGCCGTTGGGCGGGGAGTGATAAAACCGAATGCGGTATCCACCTGACTGGCCTGACCGACCAATTGAGCAATATTTCCCTGACGGATTCGAATCTATGACCGACATTTCTGAAAAGCCCGAGAGCCAGCTATGGGCCCGCGAGGGGTTCCGCGAAGATCCCTACATCACCGCTGAAACGCTTGAGGAAGCGGGTGATGCCCCGGCGGTCATCCTGCCGCTGGCTGTCTGGCTTGGGTTGGATGAAACGGTCCGCAATGCGACCAACCGGCGTATCGGCGTCTCCGTTGCGCCCGGTGAGAGCATTGATCCGCTTCTGCCATTGCTTGGTTCCATACCGGTGATTGCGTTGCAGTTTCCGGCTTTCAACGACGGGCGTTCCTATTCAAAGGCCGAAGTGCTGAAAGACCGCCATCAGTTTCAGGGCGAGTTGCGAGCCGTCGGTGACGTACTGATCGACCAGGTCGCCTATATGCTGCGCACCGGCTTTGACACGCTGAAAGTTACCCACGCAGTCACGCTGACGCGCCTTGCCGACCATAATCTGCATGACACGCCGGTCTATTATCAGCCGGGCCGCGGTTCACACACCAAAGCGGGTAACTATAGCTGGCGCCGCGTGCCTGATACCCAATAATTCAAACACGCTCAACGCCGTTTCTGGAAAGTGGTTTTGCATGTCCGATATCATTGAAACAGATGTAGTCATCGTCGGCGCCGGCCCGGTTGGCCTCTTTGCCGTATTCGAGCTCGGGCTGCTTGATCTGCGCGCCCACGTCATTGATATTCTGGACCGGCCTGGCGGCCAATGCGCCGAGCTTTATCCGGAAAAACCGATCTACGATATTCCTGGCCTTCCCGAAGTTACCGGGCAGGACCTGACCACAAACCTGCTCAAGCAGATCGCACCGTTCGAACCACAGTTCCACTTCTCCACCATGGTTACGGCGCTGGAGCGTTTGGAAGACGGGCGTTTCCGGGTGGAAACCGATGCGGATGAAACGTTCATCACCAAGGTGATTGTGATTGCCGCCGGCGGCGGTTCTTTCCAGCCCAAGCGCCCGCCCGTGCCGGAAATTGAACTCTATGAAGGTACGAGCGTTCATTATGCAGTGCGCAAGATCGAGGCTTTCCGCGGCCACGACGTGGTTATCGTCGGCGGTGGTGATTCTGCACTGGACTGGACCCTCAACCTCGAGCCGGTCGCCAAATCAGTGACACTCGTGCATCGCCGCCCGGAGTTCCGCGCTGCGCCGGACAGCGTCAACAAGATGTGGGCACTGGAAAAAGAAGGCCGGGTCACATTCCGTATGGGCCAACTCGGCGGTCTTGAAGGCACCGACGGCCAGTTGACCAAGGTTATTCTCAAAGGTGCCGAAGGCGAGGAAGTTCTGGAAGCCGGGCGTCTTCTGCCGTTCTTTGGTCTGACGATGAAACTCGGTCCGATTGCCAATTGGGGTCTCAATCTCGACCAGAACCTGATTGCCGTGGATACGGAGAAATTCGAGACCTCGGAACCCGGCATTTTCGCCATCGGCGATATCAACACCTATCCGGGCAAGTTGAAGCTGATCCTGTCGGGCTTCCATGAAGCGGCGCTGATGTCCCAGGCCGCCAAGCGCATTGTCGCGCCGGGTGAGCGGATCATCTTCCAGTACACGACTTCCTCTACCTCCCTGCAGAAGAAACTGAAGGCGGCATAGGACGGCCAATGAACGCTGACTCCCTCCATATCCACGTCACTGATCAGCATGGCAACCGCCATACGCTGGAGGCGCTGGAGGGATTCCGTGTGATGGAGGTGATCCGCGACTGGGGTCTTGATATCAAGGCAGAGTGCGGCGGTGCCTGCGCCTGCGGTACATGCCATGTCTATGTGAACGAAGACTGGTCACAGAAGCTCTACGATCCGCAGGACGAGGAAATCGATCAGCTGGATGTGACATTTCATGTCGAGGACAATTCGCGCCTGTCCTGCCAGTTGATCATGACCGAGGCGTTGAATGGCCTTGAAGTCACGCTGGCGCCTGATACCCAGAAAGACAGCGTCGCGGCTTAAGAACTCAGAGAACGATCACCGGGGTTCCCAAGGGAACGCGCTCGTACAAATCCATGACATGTTCGTTGATCATACGGATACAGCCATTGGAAACGGCCTTGCCGATTGACCAGGGCTCCGTAGTGCCATGGATGCGGTAGTAGGTGTCACGCCCGTTGCGATAGAGATAGAGCGCACGAGCCCCCAGCGGATTGCTCCCGCCGCCCGCAACTCCATCCGCATAGCGCGCATATTTTTCCGGCTGCCGTTTGATCATGTTGTCGGTAGGCTGCCAGCGCGGCCATTTGGCCTTCCTGCCGACTTCCGCGGTTCCGGAAAAGGCCCGGCCTGCCCGTCCAACGCCAATGCCATACCGTATCGCCGAATACTCATCGTCGATCAGATAAAGAAAGCGGTTGCGTGGATCGATCACAACTGTCCCGATTTCTTCATAGGTCGGGTAGTCGACGATCTGAGGCCTATATTCGGGGTTAAGAACGAAAGACGGCTTTGGCGGTTTTGCCAAGGCGGCCTGCGGCGCTGCAATGGTCGCCATACATCCATAGAAGAACGTTCGCCGTGTCAGCATATCGGTCCCGTACGATTACGCCCATCCATTCCGGGCTTTCTGTCATGGATTATACGCCTCAATTGCTGACTGAAGGTTTACGAGGACTCACCTTTTCGTGATGAAACAAGGAGATAGGTCCGGCAACAGGGCTGCCGGACTCCGTGATCTGGTGCAACGAGTTTAATCTCATGCGGCCAACCCAATGTCAGAATCGGATCACTAGGGAAGGCGCGCGACGCGTTCAATCAAAAGGTCAAAGAAGCCCTCATCGTTCACGTCTCTGATATAGAAGGCGTTCTTTGGCCGATCTGTCACGCCCCACCAGTCCACCACGGTCATGCCGAGCGTGAGGTCCGAAACCGTATCGACGGTCACGTTGCAATGTCTTCCCTTGTAAAGGTCTGGTTGCAGGAGATAGGCAATCACGTTCGGATCATGCAGGGGCCCGCCGTCGCTGCCGTATTTTTCTTCATCGAACCGTTCAAAGAAATCGAGCAGTTCAGCCGACGCGACACCCGATTTCGTACCCATGGCGCGGAATCGCTCGACACGCCTGGTGCTCGTCAATGCCTTGTGCGTGACATCCAGTGGCAGCATGACCACAGGCACGCCCGAGGCAAGCACGATCTGCGCCGCCTGCGGGTCGACATAAATGTTGAATTCTGCGGTTGGCGTTACATTGCCGCCTTCGAAAAAGCCGCCGCCCATCAGCACGATCTCGCGAATGCGCGACGCAATCTGCGGCGCACGGATCAGCGCCTGCGCAATATTGGTGAGAGGGCCGAGCGGACACAGGGTGACGCTGCCGCTTTCTTCGGCCAGCAAGGTTTCTATGATGAAATCGACTGCGTGCTGTTTCTGCAGGGGCATGGTCGGTTCGGGAGGTCGGGGCCATCGAGGCCGGTCTTGCCATGCACGTACTCGGCTGTGACCAGCGCGCGCATCAAGGGGCGGTCAGCTCCGGCAAAAACTTTTACATCAGGCCGTCCCGCCAGTTCGCAGATCTTCCGGGCATTGGTTTCGGTCAATTGCAGCGGCACGTTCCCGGCTACCGCAGTGATTCCGAGAACATCCAGTTCGGGGCTTGCGAGCGCCAGTAGGATTGCCAGCGCATCGTCCTGGCCTGGATCTGTGTCAATTATGATTTTCCGCGTCATCTCTTGCTTTCATTCTCTTGAAGTCTGCGTTCGGATCGACCATATCAAAGGACAGAAGGGAAATGCCATCTCCGGGTTTCTCTTTTAGGTCGCTTTTCTGAGGACTGCACAGATGACACGAATGACACCGTTTTCAAGCCCTTTGCTGCTTGGTTTCGACACGATGGAAAAGACGCTGGAACGCATCGCCAAATCCGGCGACGGCTATCCGCCTTACAATATCGAACGTATCCATGGCGCCAATGGCCGGGAACAGCTTCGTATCACCCTCGCAGTCGCTGGTTTTTCCAATGACGATCTCGAAGTGACCACGGAAGACAATCAGTTGGTCATTCGTGGCAGACAGGCTGATGAAAGCGAACGGGAATATTTGCATCGTGGCATCGCAGCGCGCCAGTTTCAGCGCATCTTCGTTCTTGCGGATGGAATGCGCGTCGGCGCCGCCACTTTGAAGAATGGGCTTCTGTCGATCGATCTCGACCGTCCGGAACCCGAACGTTTGGTCAAACGCATTAATATTGCCGTTCAGGACTAGCGCATAACCCCCAAAAATCATCTTCGATTTTTGGAAAGGATTACGCGCCACTAAAGGGCTACTGCGTCCTTTATGCGTCCAAGGGGACGCATGGCGCAGTAGTAGCTCTAACGGGACAGGGCCTTTGGAAGGACTGTCCGAATATGGAGGCTGACATGCAAAACACTGTTTCGAAGAATTTCCTGAGTGAACTGGAATTTTCGCGTCTTGGCGCCGGACAGGTAGCCTACATGCGCAAGGTGAAGACCGACGATCTCGCCACCAGTTTCCCAGCTTTGCCGCCGATGACACCGGGCGTCGAACTCTGGGCGCTCTTTGCGGCCAACGGCGATCCGATCGTGCTTTCCGATGAGCGCGATAGTATTCTTGTCGGCGCACAGGAGCACGAGCTGCAGACAGTCATGTTGCAGTAAAATCCGATTATAAATTAGTTTCGTAAACCCCGTCGGCTTGCTGGCGGGGTTTTTGTTTGCGTTGATGCGCTGCATGATTGGCGCGTGGTTCGGCAAGCTCGCCATGAGGGAGAGTGAGGACTGCGGGAAGCCAAATTCTGCAAGTTTACTGTAAACTGCGCGATTGGCTTTGCAGCCCACCCATCTCCCTCATGGTGAGCTCGTCGAACCACGCGCAATAGCAATGTGATCTCTTTCGACTTAGACTTTAACAGGCTGCTCTATCCGGTCCTGTGCTCCAAATAACTCGAGATATCGCTTGATCACCGCCTTGTCGCCGGTCGCCTTTTTCGGATTGTCCGACAGTTTGACCGCCGGTCGACCGTTGGCTTCGCTGACCTTGCAGACCAATGAGATTGCATTGAGCTGATCATTGAAACGAGGCGCACAATCCTCGAAATCATTGGTCAGGTTGGTTCCCCAACCAAAACTCATGCGCACCTTACCCTTGAAGTGATGGTAGGTTTCCTCGATGGTCTCCACATCAAGGCCATCGGAAAATACCAGAAGTTTGCTGCGCGGGTCCTTGCCCTTGGAGCGCCACCAGGCGAGGATTTTTTCGCCGCCTTCGATGGGAGGAGCGCTGTCCGGACGAAAACCGGTCCAGTCGGAAACCCAATCCGGCGCATCCCGCAGGAAGGCCGCCGTTCCGAATGCATCCGGCAGGACGATCAACAGGTTACCGCCATAATACCGGTTCCAATCCTGGAGCACCTTGTATGGTGATTTCAGCAACTCCTCGTCCGTACGGCTTAGTGCTGCCAAAACCATTGGCAACTCATGCGCATTGGTGCCGAGCGCTTCCAGATCATTGTCCATGGCGAGCAGTACGTTGCTGGTGCCCGTAAATGCCTCACCGATGCCTTCCTTCAGGGCCTCGACGCACCAGCGCTGCCACAGGAATGAATGGCGTCGGCGCGTGCCGAAATCGGAAATGCGGATATCGGGCAGGGAACGCAGGCGCTCAACCTTGGTCCACATCTTGGCCTTGGCACGGGCGTAGAGCACGTCGAGTTCGAAGCGGCCCATCTTCTTCATTGCAGCACGCGAGCGCAATTCATTGATGATGGTGAGTGCCGGGATTTCCCACATGGTTGTGTACATCCAAGGTCCATGGAAATTCAGCTCATACTGACCGTCGCGCTTGGTCAGCTCATATTCCGGCAGCTGGAAATTGGTCAGCCATTCAAGGAAGTCCGGTTCGAAAATCTGCTTCTTGCCGTAGAATGTGTTACCGCCGAGCCAGATCATTTCCTTTTTGGAGAAACGGATCGTCCGCGCATGGTCCAGTTGTTCGCGCAGTTCACCTTCGTCGATCTCTTCTCCCAGCCGGACACGTGTGGTCCGGTTGATCAGGGTGAAGGTCGCATCGACTTTCGGATAGATTCCCCAGATCATTTGCAGCATCAGCAATTTGTAGAAGTCCGTGTCGAGCAGGCTGCGGACAATGGGATCGAGTTTCCATGTGTGGTTGAACACACGCCGTGCAATGTCGGTCTTGGTCGCCATTGAATGCTCTCCTTCCGGAATTTCCGCCCGCCATGTTGCACGGCAGAAACCGGCCATCAAGCAGAACCGGCCATATCCGGCTAAATTCCGCAATCAACCGGAAGTGATGACTTGTATTAAATCTTTGTAACCTCACAGTTTTGTCATTAACGGCGACATCAAAGCGCTTTATTCTTGCGTCTAAACAACCCGAGCGCCGGGATGCGCATTGGGATATAATCAGAAATACGGTGGTGCTGGCTCTGCCTATGGCGGAACCGGCCTTTTTGGAGTGGTGCATGAAAGTCTGGAAACAGCTCGTACTGGTTGTTGTGATCCTTGCCATTGCTGGCGCTGGATGGCTGTACTTTTTCCCAGGCTCGACCAACCTCCTGAAAAAGGCCGGTCTCGACACATCTCCGACCGCCGCAACCGACCCTGCCGCGGCAACCGGTCAGCGTCGTGGCAATGCCCAGCCTACACCGATCGTCGTTGTGCGTGCGGCCGAGCAAGCTAAAATCAATGACAAGTTTTCCGCCATCGGCACTGGCAAGGCAAAAAGCTCGGTTTCCGTCACGCCTTTTGCCGCTGGCCGGATGAACGAGATTCTCGTCACCTCGGGTACAAAGGTCGAAGCTGGCGATGTGATCGCCCGACTGGATGCAGAGGCCGAAACCATCGCCGCCGACAAGGCGCGCACTATGCTGAAAGACGCACAGAGCAAGCTGAAGCGTGCCGAAAACTTGAGCAACACCAACACAGTATCAGCAGTGCAGGTGTCTGATGCGGGACTGGCTGTCGATAATGCCGGTCTTGATGTGCGTGAAGCGGAGCTGGCGCTGGACCGCCGTGCCATCAAGGCACCCATCGGTGGCATTGTCGGTATTCTGCCTGTCAGTGCCGGTAATTACATTACCACGACCACCCAGATCGCCACCATTGCCGACCGTACGGATGTACTGGTGGATTTCTGGATACCGGAACGCTTTGCCCCGTCCGTCAAAGTTGGCGCCGCTGTCACCGCTACGTCAGTTGCCCGCCCGGGTGAGACGTTCAAGGGAGCCATCAGTTCCATCGACAACCGCGTTGACCCGAGCAGCCGCACCCTGCAGGTACAGGCCAAGATCACCAATCCGAACGATGCCCTGCGTGAAGGCATGGCCTTTCAGGTCACCATGGGTTTTGCCGGCGAGACATATCCGACGGTCGACCCGCTCGCTATCCAATGGGGTACCGACGGCGCCTATGTCTGGAAGATCACTGACAACAAGGCGCAGCGCATTCCCGTGCGCATCATGCAGCGCAATACAGCCTATGTTCTGGTCAATGCCGAGATCCAGCCGGGTGACCTTATCGTTGCCGAAGGCGTACAGGCCGTTCGTCAGGGCGGCACCGTCCAGATCAAGGGCCAGCCTGCCAGCCAGACTGATTCCGGTACGAAGCCGTTGGCTTCTGTCGGCGAACAGGGCTGAGGTGCGGCGTGAGCAATTCACAGTCTGACTCCAATTTCACCGCCCTTTTCATTCGCCGTCCGGTTCTGGCACTGGTTCTTAATGCGCTGATCGTCGTGGCCGGCCTTGCCGCCTTCTATGGTGTCGATGTGCGTGAACTGCCTGATGTTGACCGGCCAGTGGTGACAGTCACAACGACATTTGAGGCCGCGGCAGCCGAGACGGTCGACCGCGAGCTGACCGCCGCCATTGAAGGTGCTGTTTCCCGCGTATCGGGCGTCAAATCCATTTCCTCCAGTTCGTCCTTCGGCACCAGCCGTGTCACGGTTGAATTCAACGACGGCGTTGATCTGAATGTCGCTGCCGCCGATATGCGTGATGCCATCAGCCGCATCACCAACACCCTGCCGGAGCAGGCCGACCCGCCGCAGATCGTCAAAGCAGACGCCAATGCGGATGCGGTGATGCGTCTTGCCGTGACGTCAGACACCATGGCGGTCGAGGACATGACCGTACTGGTCGAGGACCAGATCGAGGATGTGCTTGCGTCTGTTCCTGGCGTGGCCGACGTGCAGGTCAACGGCAATCGCAGCAAGATTTTCCGCATCGACATCGATCAGGGCAAGCTCGCAAGCCTTGGGCTGACCGTCGCCAATGTCCGCACCGCGCTCGACACCATGGCGTTCGATACGCCGGCCGGCCAGATCAACAGCAATGCCCAGAGCATTGTGGTGCGCGCTACGGCGCCGATCGTCACGCCCGAGGACTTCGAGAACATCATCATCAGCGGCCGCACCAAGATTCGCGATATCGCGACGGTAACGCTCGGCCCGGATATCGGCACATCGACGCTGCGGGCGAACGGCAAGACTGGTATTGGTCTTGGTATCATCCGTCAGGCACAGTCCAATACGCTCGACATTTCCAAGGGCATCCGCGAAGCTGTGGCCCAGTTGCAGAAGACCCTGCCGCAAGGTGTAGATATTCGTGTGACCAGTGATGATGCCGATTTCATCAACGGTGCCGTGCACGAGGTTGAGATCGCGCTCGGCGCTTCCGTTTTCATCATCATCCTGATCATTTACCTGTTCCTCTGGGATATCCGCGCCACGCTGATCCCTGCAGTTACCATGCCGGTGGCACTGATCGGCACCATTTCGGCGGTCTATCTCGCCGGATTTTCGATCAACATCCTGACTTTGCTGGCATTGGTGCTGGCGACCGGTCTCGTGGTGGACGACGCCATCGTGGTGCTTGAAAATATTGTCCGGCGGCGCAATCAGGGCATGGGCCCGCGTGCGGCGGCTGTGCTGGGCACGCAGGAAGTGTTCTTTGCGGTTATCGCAACGACGGTGACGCTTGCCGCCGTTTTCGTGCCGCTCTCGTTCCTGCCGGGACAGACCGGCGGGCTTTTTCGTGAGTTCGGTTTCGTACTGGCAATCTGCGTTCTGCTCTCGGCTGTTGTTGCACTCACGCTTTGCCCGATGCTGGCATCTCGATTGCTTTCGGCAAGTGAAGCCAAGCACGAAGACATCAACCATTCGCCGGGTCTGATCAGGCGCGTGGGTGGCTGGTTCCTCGAAGCCTACCGCCGCATGCTGCACGGATGTCTGGCAGCGCCATGGCTTGTGGTTCTGGCGTCGCTGCTGTTTGCCGGTGCGGCATTCGGTGCTTTTTCGCTGCTCAAGCAGGAACTGACGCCGGCAGAAGACCGCGCTTCTGCCTTCCTGCGTATTACGGCGCCGCAGGGTGTCAGTCTGGAATATCTGAACGACCAGATGCGCCAGATCGAAACGTTGATCCAGCCGATGCGTGATTCCGGTGAAATTCAGAACACGTTCTCCATCGCCGGACAGAATGGCAATACCAATCGCGGTTTCATGGTACTTAGCCTTGCCACATGGAAGGAACGTCACCGGACCCAGCAGGAAATCCTCGCCGACGTGTCCAAGCGCGTGCGCAACATTCCTGGTATTCAGGTCTTCGCTGCCCAGCCCAACTCGCTCGGCATTCGCGGCGCCGGCAACGGCCTGCAGTTCGCTATCGTCGGTACGAGCTATGCGGAACTTGGAACGACCGCCGCCAAGATCGTATCTGCTCTCGAAAAGGACAAGCGATTTGACCGGCCCCGCCTGACCAATGAACCGACGCAGCCGCAGCTCTCCGTTTCCATCGATCGCGAACGGGCATCCGACCTCGGCATCGACATCACCGGTCTCGCCGAGGCTCTGCAATCAGTATTGGATGGCTACAAGATCGGTTCGGTCTATATCGAGGATCGCAGTTTCGATGTGAAGCTCGTCTCGACAACCAATCCGATCAATGATCCGACGGATCTCGAGAACGTCTTCATGCGCACCAGTGACGGGCGCTTCGTGCCGATGTCGACCATTGCCAAGCTGACGGAAGTTGCCGTGCCGCCCGCATTGACTCGCGAACAGCAGATGCGGTCCGTCGCCATCACGGCGGCCCTCAGTCCAGACTTTGCACTGGGTGACGCCTACAAGGTGGCTCAGGAAGTGGCGGCACCATTGCTTCCTCCGGGTTATCGTCTCATTCCGCTGGCCGAGGCCGCAACCCTTGGCGAGAATTCAGCCAGTATGTTCGTCACCTTCGGTTTTGCCATCCTGATCATTCTGCTCGTACTGGCGGCGCAGTTCGAAAGTTTTATCAGCGCTGTTATCGTCATGGCGACGGTTCCGCTTGGTTTGGCTTGCGCGGTCTTTGCGATGGTGCTCACCGGTACGAGCATGAACGTCTACAGCCAGATCGGGCTGGTCCTGCTTGTCGGCATCATGGCCAAGAACGGTATTCTGATCGTTGAATTCGCCAATCATCTGCGCGATCAGGGTCGCAGTGTACGGCAGGCTATCGAAGAGGCTTCCAACATCCGTCTTCGCCCTGTCGTCATGACCATGCTCTGCGCCATTCTTGGCGGTGTGCCGCTGGTTCTTGCCAGCGGCGCCGGCGCTGAGGCCCGTATTGCCCTTGGCTGGGTCATCGTCGGTGGTCTCGGACTTGCCACGGCCTCGACGCTGTTCCTGACGCCGGTTGCCTATCTGCTGCTCGCCGGTTTCTCCAAGCCGAAGGCGGAAGAAGAAGCGCGCCTGGAACGGGAGTTGCTGGAAGTGGTGTCCCAGCCGCCCTTGCCGGCGGAATAAAACAACGCTGAACAAACAAAAGGCGGGGATTGCTCCCCGCCTTTTTCATTCGAGTCCGCATTGCTATTTCGCGGCGTCCGTTACCTTTGTTGTCCACGCGCCTTCCGGCTTCTTGGTGATGACAGGATCGGAACCGCCACCCAGCAGCGTCTCGACCGTACGTTCGGCCGCAGCCACGTCGAGAACGCCGGTTGAGCCCTCCGTCAGCTTGTTGATTTCAGCCACCATGCGCTTCTGGTGTTTTTCGGTCTGCGCGCCGCTGGCGTCGTTCTCAAGCACGATGTTGGCCGCTTCATCCGGATGCTGGCGGGCATAATCCCAGCCCTTCATCGACGCCTTGACGAAACGGGCAAGCTTTTCCACCATCTTTGGATCATCGAGGCTCTTCTGCAGCACGTAGAGACCATCTTCCAGCGTGGCGACCTTCTCGTCTTCGTACTTGAACGTGACAAGCTGGTCGGCCGGAATGCCCGCATCGATCACCTGCCAATATTCATTGTAGGTCATGGTGGAGATGCAGTCCGCCTGCTTCTGGATCAGCGGATCGACATTGAAACCTTGCTTCAGGACCGTCACACCATTCGGGCCACCATCGGTCTTGAGGCCGAGGTGGTTCATCCACGACAGGAACGGATATTCGTTGCCGCCGAACCAGACGCCGAGGGTCTTGCCCTTGAAATCCTCCGGCTTGGTGATGCCGGTCTCCTTGCGGCAGGTCAGCATCATGCCGGAGCGCTTGAACGGCTGGGCGATGTTGACGAGCGGCAGGCCCTTTTCGCGCGTGGCCAGCGCCGACGGCATCCAGTCGACCACCACATCGGCACCGCCACCGGCGATCACCTGCGGCGGCGCAACGTCAGGTCCGCCCGGCTTGATCTCCACATCAAGGTCGGCTTCCTTGTAGAAGCCCTTGTCCTTGGCCACGTAATAGCCCGCAAACTGGCCCTGCGTGACCCATTTGAGCTGCAGGGTCAGCTTGTCAGCAGCCAGCGCAGAGCCCGCCGTCAGCGTCATCGCCAGACCCATCGTCAATGCGATCGTTTTCTTCATGTTTCAGTTCTCCTCTGTTTTTGTTTTTAAGGTCTGCTTTTTCATGTTCTGTAGGAAGGGTGCCAGAATGTAACCGCCCGCTCGATAAGGGTAATAAGCCCGTAAGACAGGGAGCCCGCAAGCGCCGCGACGAAAATTTCCGCCCACACCATGTCGACGTTCATCCGGCCTACCTCCGCAGAGATTCGGAAGCCCATGCCGACAATAGGTGAGCCGAAGAATTCGGCGACGATGGCGCCGATCAGGGCCAGTGTCGAATTGATCTTCAGAGCATTGAAAATAAACGGCATGGCGGCGGGCAGGCGCAGCTTCAGCAACGTCTGGCCATAGCTTGAACCATAGGTTTGCATCAGGTCGCGTTCCATCGCACCGGACGCGGCAAGACCTGCCACGGTGTTCACGAGCATGGGGAAGAACGTCATGATCACGACTACGGCCGCCTTCGATTCCCAGTAGGAGCCGAACCACATGACCATGATTGGTGCGATGCCGACAACGGGAAGGGCGGCTACAAGATTGCCGATGGGCAGTAATCCCCTGCGCAGGAAAGGCACCCTGTCGACGATGATGGCGGCAAGAAAACCCGAGCCGCAACCGATGGCATAACCGGCGATGGCGGCTTTCAGATAGGTCTGCTGAAAGTCCACCCAGAGCGTTGGCACGGAATTGGCAATCCGGCCGGCGATCATCGACGGCGGCGGCAGCAGAATGCTGGGCACGCCGAAACCCCGGACGAGAATCTCCCAGAGGATCAGCAGCCAGGCACCAAAAAGAACCGGCAGGGCGAAATTCACCAGCCGCTGGGCCTGCGCCGATGCCAATTTCAGCCCGGCCAGATTCTGCACGCTGAACCACGCCAGCAGCCAGGATGAGGCGACCATACACCAGTAGCCGATGTCAGGTCTGGCCGTCAGCATCGAGCCAAGCAGATCAATCAGGCAAAATGCCACCACATGCACGAGGATGAGAACAACAATCAGCGATGGTATCGAGACACTTGTAAACAGCGCGACGGCAGCGGCAACAAACAGGATGACCGGGGTTGAATAGGCAAGCGTCGCCTGCACATCACCGCCTGAGGAGATCAGCAAGCCGGGAACGGCAAGCAGGAAGGCTGCAATGGCCAATGGTGAACGGGAGATGGTCATGGCCTCACTCCCATGCGCCGGTTGACGAGCGTGGCCACCAGCCCGATCAGGCTGACAAGAATGGCGGCCATCAACGCCGCTGCAATCAATGCAGCCCAGATCTGCACCGTCTGGCCATAATAGGAACCCGCCAGCAGCCGTGCGCCGATACCCGCCACGGCACCGGTCGGCAGTTCACCGACGATGGCACCGACCAGACTGATGGCCACGGCAATCTTCATCGAGGTAAAGAGATACGGCATGGATGCCGGCCAGCGCAGCTTCCAGAAGACCTGCGATTTGGAGGCATTATAGGTACGCATCAGGTCGAGATGCATGATCTCCGGCGAGCGCAGGCCTTTGACCATGCCCACCGCGACAGGAAAGAACGAGAGGTAGGTGGAAATCATCGCCTTCGGCAAAAGCCCGGTAATGTTCACCGCGTTGAGAACCACAATAATCATTGGCGCAATGGCAAGGATTGGCACGGTCTGGGACGTGATGATCCACGGCATCAGGCTTTTGTCTAGGGTGCGCGAATGGACAATGGCAATCGCAAGCAGGATGCCGAGCAACGTACCAAGACCGAAACCCAACAGGGTCGAGGACAGGGTTACGCCGGCATGATAGACGAGGCTGCGCTTCGATGTCGGACTGATGTCGAATACCGTCTTGCGGATTTCCTCGGCCACCTGATGCGGTGCGGGCAGGACCGGACGCTCCTGCGCCATCGTGTTCACGATCAGCTGGCCGGTCGAGATCGTCGTGTTGGCGCGGGCTGCCTGATCGCGCTCGAAGGGCGCATTGAGAACAACAGCAAACACGTACCAAAGCGCGAGAATGGCCAAGAGGACCGCCCCGACGGGAATAACGCTGTTGCGAATGAAATTCATGAATGCATTCCCGCTTCAGGCTGCCATCGGTAAAGAATATCCGGCAAACGCTCCTCATTGTCGCCATTGGTACGGTGCATCTCGTGGAAACCTTCGCGCAAATAAAAGGCTTGAGCCCCGGTGTTGGCCACAAAAGTCCAAAGCTCTATCGGTCCGGTGGCATGTTGCTTGGCATGATCCAGTAACGCCTTCCCAATGCCCTTTCCGCGCTGGTCCTGACGCACGTATAGCGCATTGACCATATTGTCCGGTGCAAGCGCCACCATACCGGCAATTGTATCCTCGACATCGGCAACAAACACTTCGTATTTGCTGAAAACCGTGTCGCTGTAATAGTCGGTGACCTCGTCTGCCGGATGGACACGGGGCATCCATTCAGTCGCGTCGATCCAGGTATTCACGATTGCTGCACAGTCGGACATGTCACGCAATCTGGCGGGTCGGATCGTCATCGTTTACCTCGCCACAGGTTCTGCGATGCCAGAGATAAATATCGGTCAGTTCCTTGCATAACGAGAGTGCGTGGTTCGACAAGCTCACCATGAGGGAGTTGGATTGATTGCGGAAAATGCGCGTTCATGACTTGGGCGACTGTTAGGCAGCCACCAAAAGTCCTCATGGTGAGCTTGTCGAACCACGCACTCTGGTAATGCCAGTGAGAAATATCATTCTCCATCATAGGAATGGCCATGGCGCAGGCCCTCGCGCACGCGGTGTGCGATTTCGAGAAACTCCGGTGTTTCGCGAATATCAAGCGTGCGTTCGGCACCGAGATTGCAATCGATGATTTCGTGGATGCGGCCCGGACGCGGGCTCATCACCACAATCTTCGTCGAGAGAAACACCGCTTCCGGAATGGAGTGGGTAACGAAGATGACAGTCTTTTGTGTCTTGGCCCACAGTTTCAGCAATTGCTCGTTGAGATGATCACGGACGATCTCATCCAGAGCGCCGAACGGTTCGTCCATCAGCAGCATCTCAGGATCGAAGGACAACGCCCGCGCGATGGAGGCGCGCTGCTGCATGCCGCCCGACAGTTGCCACGGAAATTTCTTTTCGAAGCCCGAAAGGTTGACCAGTTCCAGGTTCTTGGTAATGCGGCTTGCCCGTTCGGCTTTCGGCATGCCCATCACTTCCAGCGGCAGGGAAATATTGCCGCCGATGGTGCGCCAAGGATAAAGCGCCGCGGCTTGGAAGACATAACCATAGGCTCGTTTCTGCCGGGCTTCGGACGGTGTCAGGCCATTGACGGAAATAGTTCCTGATGTCGGCTGCTCCAGATCGGCAATCACACGCAAGAGTGTGGTCTTGCCGCAACCGGATGGGCCGATGAAGGAAACGAACTCGCCGCTATTGACCGCAAGATTGATGTTCGACAGGGCATTGACCGGACCATCATTGGTCTGGAAGACCAGAGACAGGTCCTTGACGTCGATGACATTTGTTGGCGTCGCGTTTGGCATTGACTGGGCCTTGGGTCTAAGCGCGACGACTGTCATCAGACACCCGCCGGTATGTTTTTCGGATCGCGCTCCACCTTACGCGGTGCCGTGAGTTCCTTCCACGTGGAAAGTGCGCGATTGGCCGGGGCATTGGCTTCCCGTTCGACAAAGCGGCCGCTGCCGGTCGGTGCCAATACCTCGCCGTCCTTGAAGGCGATCTGACCACGTGACAGGGTGATACGGGGCAGGCCCGTAACTTCGATGCCTTCAAACACGTTGTAGTCGATGGCGGATTTCTGCGTCTTGGCGGAAATGGTCTTCGTAGCCTCCGGGTCCCAGATGACGATATCCGCATCGGAGCCCTGCAGGATTGCGCCCTTGCGCGGATAAATATTGAGGATGCGGGCGATATTGGTGGAGGTCACGGCGACAAATTCATTGGGTGTCAGCCGTCCCGTACGAACCCCCTTGGTCCAGAGAACCGGCATGCGATCTTCAAGGCCGCCCGTGCCATTGGGAATTTTGGTGAAATCGCCGACACCGAAGCGCTTCTGCTCAGTGGTAAAGGCGCAGTGGTCTGTCGCCACCACCTGCAGGCTTCCGGAGGCAAGGCCCGCCCACAGGCCGTCCTGATGGCTCTTGTCGCGGAAGGGCGGTGACATTACGCGGCGGGCGGCATAGTCCCAATCCTTGTTCTTGTACTCGCCCTCATCAAGCGTCAGATGCTGCACCAGCGGTTCGCCGTAGACGCGCATACCCTTCTGGCGGGCGCGGCGGATGGCTTCATGTGCCTGTTCGCAAGAGACGTGTACGATGTAGAGCGGCACACCGGCCTGATCGGCGATCATGATGGCGCGGTTGGCAGCTTCCCCTTCCAGTTCCGGGGGACGGGAATAACCATGCGCTTCCGGTCCGTTATTACCTTCCGCCAGGAGTTTCTGCTGAAGGTGGGCAACCACGTCGCCGTTTTCCGCATGGACCAGCGGCATGGCGCCGATCTCGGCGCATCGCATGAACGAGGCGAACATCTCGTCATCGTCCACCATCAGCGCGCCCTTATAGGCCATGAAGTGCTTGAACGTGTTGATGCCACGCGCGACCACTTCAGGCATTTCATCAAAAATCTGCTTGTTCCAGCCTGTGATGGCCATGTGGAACGAATAGTCCGTGCGTGCCTTGCCCGCCTTCTGGAACCAGTCCTGCAGGGCTGCCAGCAGGCCATCGGAGCCGGGCAGGACGAAATCGACAACCATGGTTGTGCCGCCAGCCAATGCGGCAGCTGTCCCGGTGTCGAAATCATCGGACGAGTGCGTGCCCATGAAAGGCATTTCGAGATGTGTGTGCGGATCAATGCCGCCCGGCATCAGATAGCAGCCCGTCGCATCGATAATTTCATCGCCGGAAAGATCAGTGCCGATCTGGGCGATGATGCCGCCCTCGATCAGCACATCCGCCTTGTAGGTGCGGTCGGCGGCAATAATGGTCCCGCCTTTGATCGCTTTCGTAGCCATGTGTCCGTTCCCCTTTTTGGTCTTTTGCCGAACATGCTGCTCTGTATGGAAATGATTATCCCGTCAGGTCTGGATTTCAGCGGTCTCCAGAACAGCATGCAGAAGAACGTCCGCACCAGCGGCCGCCCATTCCTTGGAAATGTCTTCGTCTTCGTTGTGGCTGAGCCCATCCACGCAGGGGCACATGACCATGGCGGTGGGCGCAACCCGGTTGACCCAGCAGGCATCGTGTCCGGCACCGGAAATGATGTTCCGATGGCTGTAGCCCAGCCGCTCGGCTGCGTTGCGCACGGCGGTCACGCAGCCAGCGTCGAAGGTCACCGGATCGAAATGCCCCGCTTCCTCGATCTCAATTCCCAGTCCAAGCTCCTTGGCGATGAGCGGGGCCTTTTCCTCAAGCTCGTCCTTCATTGCATTCAACGTATCGAGATTGGGTGAACGGAAATCGACGGTGAAAACCACCTTGCCCGGAATGACATTGCGCGAGTTCGGATAGACATCGCAGTGGCCGATGGCGCCGACCGCGCTTGGCTGATGGGCCATGGCGATGGAGTGTACGAGTTCGGTGATGCGGGCCATGCCAAGCCCGGCATTCCGGCGCATGGGCATCGGTGTCGAGCCCGTATGGCTGTCCTTGCCGGTCAGCGTGACCTGCAGCCACCACAGGCCCTGCCCGTGGGTAACAACGCCGATATCCTTGCCTTCGATTTCGAGGATCGGACCCTGCTCGATATGCAGTTCGAACAGGGCGTGCATCTTGCGCGTACCAACCTCTTCATCGCCTTTCCAGCCGATGCGCTCCAGCTCGTCGCCGAAGGTCTTGCCCTTGGCGTCTTCACGCCCATAGGCCCAGTCCTGAGTGTGGATTCCGGCAAACACACCCGATGCCAGCATGGCGGGGGCAAAGCGCGTGCCTTCCTCATTGGTCCAGTTGACTACGACAATCGGATGCTTCGTCTTGATATTGAGGTCGTTGAGCGTACGGATGAGCTCCAGGCCGCCGAGCACGCCGAGCACGCCGTCATATTTGCCGCCGGTCGGTTGGGTATCGAGATGGCTGCCGACATAAACCGGCAGCGCATCCGGGTCCGTGCCTTCGCGGCGGAAGAACATGTTGCCCATGGTATCAACGCCCATGGTCAGCCCCGCCTTCTCGCACCAGCTCTGGAAAAGACGCCGTCCTTCTGCGTCTTCATCGGTCAGGGTCTGGCGGTTGTTGCCGCCGCGCAGGCCCGGACCGATCTTTGCCATATCCATGAGGCTGTCCCAGAGACGGTCGCCGTTGATCCTGAGATTTCCAGTGAGCGCCATGTGACGTAATCCTTATGCGAGATTCTTGAGCACGTCGGCCAGTGTATCGAACAGATGTTCGATCTGGCCCTTGGTGATGATCAGGGGTGGCGACAACGCAATGATATCGCCGGTGGTGCGGATAAGGACGCCCTTTTCATAGGCATCAAGGAACGCCTGGAAGGCGCGTTTGGTCGGCGCGCCTGGTATGGGTTCCAGCTCGATGGCACCGATGAGGCCGAGGTTGCGGATGTCGATGACATGCGGCAGGCCCTTCAGGGCATGCAATGCATCGGCCCAGTAATCGGAGAGTTCCGCCGCGCGGGTAAGCAGGCCTTCGTCCTCATAGGTATCGAGCGTTGCCAGCGCCGCGGCGCAGGCAATAGGATGGCCCGAATAAGTGTAGCCATGAAAGAGCTCGATTGTATTTTCCGGACCGTTCATGAAGGCTTCGTAGATTTGCTTGGTTGCAAACACCGCGCCCATCGGGATCACACCGCTTGTGATGCCTTTGGCCGTGGTGATGAGATCGGGAACCACACCGAAATAGTCGACGGCAAAGGGTGTGCCGAGACGCCCGAAACCGGTGATGACTTCATCGAAGATCAGCAGGATGTCGTTCTTGGTGCAGATTTCGCGCAGCCGCTTCAGATAGCCTTTCGGCGGAATAAGGACTCCGGTTGATCCGGCAACGGGCTCGACGATGACAGCGGCAATGTTTGAGGCATCGTGCAGCGCGATAACCTTTTCCAGATCATCGGCAAATTCAGCACCATATTCCGGCTCGCCCCGGGTAAAGGCATTGCGCGCCGGATCATGTGTATGGCGGATGTGATCGACACCGCCCAGCGCGTTACCGAAAGCCTTGCGGTTGCCGGAAATACCGCCGACGGAAATGCCGCCGAAACCGACGCCATGATAGCCGCGTTCGCGGCCGATCAGCTTGGTCTTGGTGCCATTGCCCTTGGCGCGATGATAGGCGAGGGCGATCTTGAGTGCTGTATCCACCGATTCCGAACCGGAATTGGTGAAGAAAACATGGTCGATAGGGGAGGGCAGCATGGCCACGAGCCGTGCCGCCAGTTCGAAGACTTTGGGGTGGCCCATCTGGAAGGCGGGCGCGTAATCGAGTTCGGCAACCTGTTTCTGTACGGCTTCGACAATTTTCGGGCGCGAGTGGCCCGCATTGCAGCACCAGAGGCCAGCGGTTCCGTCCAGGATTTCGCGGCCGTCGGCGGAATTGAAGTGCATGTCCTTGGCGCTGACCAGAAGACGGGGATTTTGCTTGAACTGCCGGTTTGCCGAAAAAGGCATCCAGAACGCTTCGAGATTATTGGTCCCCAATCCCAATGCCGATTTCGACATGTGATGTACGCCTCCTGTTTGCGGACATTGCCGCTTGTTTTGTGTTCCCGAATGATTGAACCTGTGGTGCAATCAAAAACTTGACTAGTTGGTCAAAATGCAGGCTAGAAGAGCATAGGAAGCCGGTCAAGCGCTTTATGGGGAATAGGGGCGGTTCCGGGATGCGACGAAACGTTGCGTGACAAAGGGATGAATGGCATGGCGAGGGCAACAAAGAAGAAGACGAGTGAAACGCCTGAGAAGACAACGCGGATTCAGGAAATCAACCGGCGTCTCATTCTCGATGCCGCGCTCGATGTTTTCTCCACCTATGGTTTTCGTGGCACAACCATCGACCAGATCGCCGACAAGGCGGGCATGTCCAAGCCGAACCTGCTCTACTATTTTCCGCGCAAGCAGAATATCTATGTGACACTGCTGGAGGAGACATTGGAGGAGTGGCTGGCGCCGCTCGCCGAGATCGATCCCGAAGGCGATCCGATCGAGCAGCTGCGCAAATACATTACCCTGAAAATCCGCATGTCGGAGAGCCATCCAGAGGCCTCACGTCTGTTTGCAAACGAGGTTCTGCACGGCGCCCCTGCCATCAGCGAGTTCCTGAGCAAACATCTGAAACCGCTGGTGGATGACAAGGCGGCAGTCATCCGCCGCTGGGTGGGCGAGGGCAAGCTTGCGCCGGTCGATCCCTATCATTTGATTTTCATGATCTGGGCGACCACGCAGCACTATGCGGATTTCGATGTGCAGGTTCGCGCGATCATGGGCAATCAGGTTGGCCGCCCAGGTTTTCGCGAGCAGACAGCGCAGGCGGTGCTGAGTATTATTCTCAATGGCATCCGCCCGCGCGGGTGAGAAAGTTGGTATTTTTGCACGCACGGTGCTGATGCAAAACATCACCTCACGTGAAATTGACAGACAGGGATTGTGCGTTGCACTATTGTCCCGCTGCGCTGCAATATTGGTTGCAGTGTCTGAGTGAAGTACAGCTCAGTTCCCCCTGACATCCGGAGATAATCCCGTGAAAATATCCGATGTTCGTTCCGCCTATGCCATGCCGCTCGCCAGCCCGTCCTATCCGCCAGGCCCCTACCGTTTCATCAACCGCGAATTTATCGTCATCACCTATCGCACTGATCCGGAAGCGCTGCGGGCGGTGGTGCCCGAGCCGCTGGAGATCATCGAGCCTGTCGTCAAGTTCGAGTTCATCCGCATGCCTGACTCCACGGGCTTTGGCGACTACACGGAATCCGGTCAGGTCATCCCTGTCCGCTTCAATGGCAAGGACGGCGTCTACGTCCATTCCATGTATCTCGACGACGATGCACCGATTGCCGGCGGGCGCGAGATCTGGGGTTTTCCCAAGAAACTCGCCCGGCCAAAAATCACCCATGAGGGTGAAACCATTCTTGGAACATTGCATTACGGCAGTGTGCTCTGCGCCACCGGCACAATGGGTTACAAGCACAAGCCGGCCGATCATGCCGCCGTTCTGAAATCGATGCTGCTGCCGAATTATCTCATCAAGATCATTCCGCATGTGGACGGCACGGCGCGTATCTGCGAACTGGTCGAATATCACCTGCAGGACATCGATTTGAAGGGCGCCTGGACCGCGCCTGCTGCTTTGGAATTGCATGCCCATGTGATGGCCAATGTTGCTGGTCTGCCGGTGCTGGAGGTTTTGTCAGGCACGCACTTCATTGCCGATCTGACGCTTGGACTTGGGGAAGTGGTTCACGATTACATGAAGGGATAATGGTCCGTTGCAGGATTATTGTGCGTGGTTCGACAAGCTCACCATGAGGGAGAACGAGGATTGCAGGGCGTGAGGTTCTGCGATGCGGATCATTAGGTTTGCAGCCCACCCGTCTCCCTCATGGTGAGCTTGTCGAACCACGCACAATGCCCATGCAGCAATCTCCTACGTGCAAAGAAAAACCCGCCTCGAAGGGCGGGTTTGAATGTTACTCGGCGGCCACCTTGGCCATCGGATTGTTCGGGTGGGTTGTCCAGTTGGCATAATCCGGCTTGATCGGCATCTTGGTGCGCGGGTCAACGCCTGAGGTCATCGGGACCATCGTGATGCAATTGTCGACGGGGCAGACGTTGACGCAGAGATTGCAGCCCACGCATTCCTCGTCGATCACCTCGAAATGTCTAGCGCCATCGACCATTGCCGTGATGGCCTGATGCGACGTGTCCTCGCAGGCGATGTAGCAGCGGCCGCATTTGATGCAGAGGTCCTGATCGATCTGCGCCTTGGTGATGTAGTTGAGATTGAGATATTGCCAGTCGGAGACATTCGGCACGGCCATGCCGCGGAAGTCTTCGATGGAGCTGAACCCGCGTGAGTCCATCCAGTCGGAGAGACCGTCAATCATCTCCTGCACGACCTTGAAGCCATAGGTCATGGCCGCGGTGCAAACCTGCACGTTGCCGCAACCAAGGGCGATGAACTCCGCCGCATCGCGCCATGTGGTGATGCCGCCAATGCCTGATATCGGCAGGCCATGAGTCTCGGGGTCGCGGGCGATTTCCGCCACCATATTCAGTGCGATTGGTTTGACAGCCGGGCCGCAATAGCCGCCATGCGAACCACGCCCGTCTATCGAGGGATTGGGCGCAAAGGTGTCGAGATCGACCGAGACGATGGAGTTGATTGTGTTGATCAGCGACACGGCATCGGTGCCACCGGATTTCGCCGCACGGGCAGGCTTGCGCACATCCGTGATATTCGGTGTCAGCTTGGTGATGACGGGCATGCGTGTGTACTGCTTGCACCAGCGCACCACCATCTCGATATATTCCGGCACCTGGCCGACGGCAGCGCCCATGCCACGCTCGGACATGCCATGCGGACAGCCGAAATTAAGCTCGATTCCGTCAGAGCCCGTCGCTTCCACCAGCGGAAGAATGGCTTTCCAGGCTTCCTCCTCGCAAGGCACCATGATCGAGGCGATCAGTGCCCGGTCTGGCCACTTCTTCTTTACCTCGGTCATTTCGCGCAGGTTCACTTCCAGCGGCCGGTCGGTGATGAGTTCGATATTGTTCAGGCCGAGCAGGCGCCGGTCGGGGCCATGGATCGCACCGTAGCGCGGACCATTGACGTTGACGACAGGGGGGCCTTGCTCACCCAACGTCTTCCAGACCACGCCGCCCCAGCCCGCCTTGAAGGCGCGCTCCACATTGTAAGCTTTGTCGGTCGGCGGTGCGGAGGCCAGCCAGAAGGGGTTGGGGGACTTGATGCCGAGGAAATTCGATGAAAGATCAGCCATGTCGATATCCTTCAGCCAGCTATGTGGCTTGAACGGGTGGGGTGCTGCGCCGTTGCTGAGGCGTTATCCGGCTTGTCGGCCATCACGGCCTCAACGAAGCCGCTGACCTTCTCCGGTTGCTGCGTCAGGGTATGATGAATCGATTCAGCGGCAAGCTTGCCATCCTGAACCGCTGCCACAGTCAGGTCCTGGCCGCCGGCAATGCAATCGCCGCCAGCCCATATGCCGGGGATCGAGGTGCGACGGCTATCATCAACACTGATGCGTCCTTTCGACAGCGCAAGTCCGGTTCCGGCAAGAATGCTCTCGGCCGGTGTCTGGCCAATCGCCTTGAAGATCTGGTCACTGGCGAGGGTAATGCTCTCGCCCGTTGGCGCCAGCCGGCCATCCACCATGGCGGTATAATCCAGCGTGATGCCGCAGACTTCGCCGGATGCGTTGCGGGTAAGGCCGCGCGGCTGCAACCAGTGGCGGATGATCACCCCGGTTTTCAGCGCCAGTTCCTGTTCATAGGGACTGGCATTCATGCTTTCCGGACCGCGCCGATAGGCAATGATGACGTTTTCGGCACCAAGCAGCTTGGTCTGGACAGCCACGTCAATGGCGGTCATGCCGCCGCCGATGACAACGACATCGCGCCCGACAGCGATTTGTGACAGGTCCTCGCTCTGGCGCAGAACCGAGATGTAATCGACGGCGTCGAGGCAACCGGCGGCATCTTCGCCTTCAAGGCCAAGTTCGTTCACCCCTGGCAGACCCATGCCGAGGAACACCGCGTCAAAACCGGCTTTCAGTGCGTCGATGCTGATGTCCCGGCCGAGCGCCTTGTCGTTCTCGATGGTGATGCCGCCGATCTCCAGAATGAAATCGAGTTCCTTCTGGGCGAAGTTGTCGACGCTCTTATAGGCGGCAATGCCATATTCATTGAGGCCGCCGGCTTTTGGCCTCGCCTCGAAAATCGTCACGCTGTGACCGTATTTGGCAAGGCGATGAGCCGCCGACAATCCGGCAGGGCCGGCACCAACCACAGCAATGCTCTTGCCCGTGGGCTCAGCGCGCTTAAACGGATGCTGACCCTTTTCCATCAGATGGTCGGTGGCATAGCGCTGCAGAAGACCGATCTTCACCGGCTTGCCTTCAGCGGTTTCACGTACGCAGGCCTGCTCGCACAGCGTTTCCGTCGGGCAGACGCGGGCGCACATGCCGCCGAGAATGTTCTCCGCCAGAATGGTCTTGGCGGAGCCAGTGGGATTATCCGCTGCGATCTGGCGGATGAACAGGGGAATGTCGATGCCGGTCGGGCAGGCATTCATGCACGGGGCATCGTAGCAGAAATAACAGCGGTCGGATTCGACAAAGGCTTCATGCCGTGTCAATGCCGGATGCAGATCGGAAAAAACATCGATGTAGACTTCGGACTCAAGCCGTCCGGTCCTCACATCACGGATTCCAGAATCAATCGATCCCATGAAATCGCCTCTCCATTTCTGAAACTGCAACGTCCCGTTCCCTTTGGAAGCGTCGCAATTTGGTGGTGGGCCGGTTTGTCCGGCGCCTGTTGATGGAAAGAATGCCAGATTTTTACAAAAGGTCAAATTTTTTATCAAACGGTCAAGAAAATGCGATGCGGAGTGGCGGGCACTCGTGACAAGGCAGCTTGGGCGTAACAAACGTGGGGGTTAACCTATATCTTCCAGAACAAGACTTGCGCCCTTTGCACCCACCATCATCGCGGCAGCGTTGGTATTGCCCGATATGATGTTGGGGAAGATCGAGCAGTCGATGACGCGCAAGCCCTCGACACCATGAACCCGCAGGCGGGGGTTGACGACCGCCTTGGCTGGATCCGGTCCCATGCGACAGGTGGAAACCGGGTGGTAGACCGTACCGCTGCGCTTGCGAAAATCATCAATCAAAGCATCATCGCTGCTGCAATCAGGACCAGGCAACAGTTCCTCGACAATTAGTTTTGACAGGGTGGGCGTATCGGCGATTTTTCGCAGGAATTTGACCGCGTCGAGCATTTCCGCAACGTCATGCTCGGTGGAATACGCATTGGGAACGATCATGGGCGCGTCAAGCGGATTGCCGGAGCGGATATGGATCGAACCGACGCTGGTCGGGCGGCAATTGGACAGGCCGATGGAAAAGCCCGGCCAGGGATCGGGAGTGAGGATCGGCCGCTCACCTGTCTTGGGTCGCACTGTTGAAAAGGCCTGGAAATAGAGCTGCATGTTCGGCCGCGGCCGCGACGGATCGGTGCGGAAGAAACCGCCGCCTTGATTCATGCTGATCGACAAGGGCCCCGTCCGCAGCAGCAGATACTCGATGCCAACGCGCAGTTTCCCCCACCATGGACGCAGCACCTGATTGAGCGAGGCGACACTGGCCTTGTAGGTGTAATTGATACCGAGATGGTCCTGCAGGTTCTCGCCCACCTGCGCATTGTTGTGAACGATGGGTATGCCGAGTTCCTGCAAACGTGCTGCATCGCCAATACCGGACAGTTCAAGCAGTTGCGGCGAGTTGACCGAACCGCCGCACAGGATCACTTCGCGTCCCGCCTTGACCGTTTCGGCCCGGCCGTTGCGGATGAACGTGACACCACTGGCACGGTTGCCGTCAAAGGTAACACGCTCGACCATTGCGCCGGTCAGAACAGTCACATTGGCGCGCTTCATAGCGGGGCGCAGGAAAGCGCGCGCAGCGGACATGCGCCGCCCTCCTTTGGTGGTAAGCTGAAAGGGACCTGCTCCTTCCTGTGTTTCGCCGTTGAAATCAGGGTTATAGGGCAGCCCGGCTTCCTGTGCCGCCTTCAGGATCTGGTTCGCCAGCGGATGAAACAGATGCGAGCAGTCGGAGACATGGAGCGGACCGCCGCGACCAAGGCTTTTAACCGGTCCGTCATGGTCTTCCAGTTCCCGAAATATTGGCAGCACGTCATCATGGCCCCAGCCGGGATTGCCGCGGTCACGCCATTCGTCGAAATCTTCCCTGGCACCGCGCACGTAGACCATGGCATTGATCGAGCTTGATCCGCCCAATACCCTGCCGCGGGGCCAGTAATCGGCATTGCCGCCGAGGCCGGGGTCGGGTTCTGCGCGGTACATCCAGTTGACGGATTTGTCATAGAAGGTCTTGCCGTAGCCAAGGGGCATCTGTACGAAAAACCGCCGGTCCGAACCGCCGGCTTCAAGCACGAGCACCGAATGCCGCCCGCTGGCAGACAGCCGTTCGGCCACAACAGATCCGGCAGACCCTGATCCAACGATGATAAAGTCAAATGTGCGCATGAAGTCCTGGCCCGTTCATTGGGGGCAGGATATCCGGGTTGACCGCCTCAGACCCAAACGTCATTCCGCCATGGCTTATGGAAAATGCGACAGACCTGTCGAATTGTCGGTCTCTAGGCCGCAGCGGCGGCCTGGCCGAGGTTTTCGAAAAAGCGGTTTGCGAGCTTCTTTGCCCAAGATGATACCAACCAGCCGCCAAGCTGCGCGATCTTGCCGCCGACATCGGCATTGATCACATAGGCGAGCACGGTCTCGTTGCCATCCTCGATCAGGGTGACATCGCAGCCGCCTTTGGCAAAACCTGCAATGCCACCCTTTCCCTCGCCTGATATCGTGTAGGACAGCGGGGGATTAAGATTGCTTAACGTCACTTTACCGCTGAAGCGCGCCTTGACCGGACCGAGTTTGATAGCGACCGTTGCCTCGAGTTCCGTATCCGAAATCCAGTCGAGATTTTCACAGCCCGGAATGCAGGCTTTAAGAATATCCGGATCGTTCAACACTTTCCACACTGCGTCGCGTGATGCAGAAATACGTTCTTCGCCGGTCATATCCATGTTTCATGCCTTCTCTTGAGCAGGGAGGCTAAGTTGGGTGGCCCGACCTGTCCATAATTTATAAAAGATCGTTATTTGTACCAATCCATTAAATCCTGTCACAAAACATCATGATACTGGCGAGGAAGACTCTAGACCGAACAAGAACGGTGTAATAACAGGATTAAGACTTTGTGATTCCGCAGGGATGACGGGCACAAAGCACTGACCAAGTATTCCTCTACATCACTCATCTCATCAAGGGAGACTGCACATGAAATTGAAAATGGTCGCCGGCATCTCGTTGCTGGCCGTTGCGCTCGTTGGTTGCTCGAAAGCCCCTACCTGCACCCAGGAAGAGCTGACCAAAAAGGCCGGTGAAATCACCACCGCTGTTCAGCAGGTCGTTACCAAGGATCCGTCCAAGGCACAGGAAATTGTTACCAAGATGCAGGAACTGGCCACCAAATATCAGGGCCAGACCGATCTGAAAGACGCCTGCAAGGCGTATGATGAAGTTCTCGCAGCCATCAAAAGCTGATGGAGTTTTGCGCCGCAGTTCCGCCCGGATTTGCGGCGCAGACTGACCTGATGTTAAATCGGAAGAGATTCTGCTTTAGGTCGTACACTCATAAATCTGGTTGAAATGGTATGAGGCCATTTGTTCGGATACGAGGAGCAAAGACGAGGGAAATGTGGTTCATTTTTGAGGCTTTGCGACGACGGAGCCGGGCAAATGGACCATATCCTGCGGACGCCGAAACGGCTGCAAGCTGCAGTGTCGAACCGCTCGGCCGGGGGAAAGGCCCCGCCCTTCGCGCTTCTCAGAGCATGGTCCCGAAAAATTGTTCGACTTTTCGGACAAGACCATGCTCCAAATATCGATCTGCGTATGTATCTTTCGGCCCGGCCAGAGGCCGGACCGGACCATGCGCGGCATCTTCTTGCCGTTTCAGGCGCCATTTTGACAAGATTTAAGAGTGTACGACCTAAATCGATTGAAACAAAATGATTCCGGTGGCAGGTTTCTGCCTGTCAGGATCAAGGTGCGACTTCAGGAGAGAGATATGGCGACGGTGAAAGCGAACGACCTGCGTGGTTCCGTTCAGGCATTGAAAGCACACTTCAAAAGCGGCGCACCGAAAAACATGCGCGCGACCTTTGCAGAAGATCCGAAACGCTTCTCACGCTATTCCCTCAGTCTTGATGATCTTCTCCTCGACTGGTCGAAATGCCTCGTCAATGATGAGACGCTTGCCCTTCTTGCCGATCTGGCAAAGGTTGCCCATGTCGAAGCCCGGCGGGACGCCATGTTCGCCGGCGAGCCGATCAACAATACCGAAGGCCGGGCCGTTCTCCATACGGCGCTGCGCAACCGCTCCAACAAGCCGATCAAAGTCGATGGTGTGGACGTCATGCCCGGCATCAACGATGTCCTGAAACGCATGGGTGCCTATGCGGACGGACTGCGCTCGGGAACAATCAAGGGCTCGAAAAACAAGCCGATTACCGACGTGGTCAATATCGGCATCGGCGGTTCCGATCTTGGACCGGCCATGGCAACCCTCGCGCTGTCGCCCTACCATGACGGGCCGAAGACCCACTTCGTGTCCAATGTCGACGGGGCGCACATCGCCGATACGCTGAAAGACCTCAATCCGGCGACAACGCTGATCATTGTCGCCTCCAAGACCTTCACCACCATCGAAACCATGACCAACGCCCGTGCGGCGCGTAAATGGATTGCCGATGCGCTGGGTGAAAAGGCTGTCGGCCAGCACTTTGCTGCGGTTTCCACGGCGCTCGACAAAGTTGATGCGTTCGGCATTCCGGAAGACCGCATCTTCGGCTTCTGGGATTGGGTCGGTGGCCGCTATTCCATCTGGTCCGCGATCGGCCTGCCCTTGATGATTGCAATCGGACCTGAAAACTTTGGCCGTTTCCTCGATGGCGCCCATGCGATGGACGAACATTTCCGCAAGGCTGCGTTGTCCAAGAACCTGCCAATGATGCTTGGTCTGGTCGGGTACTGGCATCGGGCCATTTCAGGTTACACCAGCCGTGCGGTCATTCCATACGATCAGCGTCTGTCGCGTCTCCCGGCCTATCTGCAGCAGCTCGACATGGAATCAAACGGCAAGGGTGTTACCGTCGATGGTAAGCCGGTTTCCGGTCCCACCGGCCCGGTGGTATGGGGCGAACCCGGCACCAATGGTCAGCACGCATTCTTCCAGCTCCTGCATCAGGGAACGGACACGATCCCGCTTGAATTCATCGTCGCGGCAAAAGGCCACGAGCCGCATCTCGACAACCAGCATGAGATGCTGCTCGCCAATTGTCTGGCCCAGTCCGAGGCTCTGATGAAGGGCCGCACATTGGATGAGGCCAAAGCGCAGCTTGCTGCAAAGAATTTGCCGAAATCCGAAGTCAACCGCATTGCGCCGCACCGCGTTTTCACGGGCAACCGGCCGTCGATCACTATCGTTTATGACAAGCTGGATCCCTATGCTTTGGGTCGTCTGATCGCTCTCTACGAGCATCGCGTTTTTGTCGAAGCCCAGCTCTTCGGCATCAATGCCTTCGACCAGTGGGGTGTCGAACTTGGCAAGGAATTGGCGACGGAGCTTCTGCCGATTGTTTCCGGCGAGGTAAAGCCCAAGGACAAGGACGCATCCACGCAAGGCCTTGTCGCGCACTTGCTCAAGCGCCGCGGCAAATAGGCTATAATGGCTAAATAACCAACAGAATGGGTTTCCGGCCTTTGCTCAAGGGCCGGAACTGAAGCATTGGGAGCATTGATGAAAACCGAAACGATCCAGCTGGCCGGTGACGTGCCGGGCAACCATATCGAACTGCGCGTGCTGCGTTTTGCAGGCAAGGATGAAAAGGCTGTTACCGCCTATCTGCAATCCTCGCTTCATGGCTCAGAATTGCCCGGGCAGGCGGCTCTGCACTTCCTCATTCCCATGCTGGAGAAAGCGGAAAGGGAAGGTCGGATTGCCGGTGATATAACCGTGGTTCCCCAAGCCAACCCGATTGGCTCTGCACAATGGTTCTCGCACCAGCATCTCGGCCGGTTTGAATTCTTCTCCAACGTCAACTTCAATCGCTCGTTTCCGTTGCTTGATACATTCGATACGTCGGGGCTGGTTTCGCTTGATGGTCCGAAGCCTCTGGCTGAACGGTTGAAGGCCCAGTTGCTGCGCCTCGCTCTGCCGCATGAAATCGTGCTCGACCTGCATTGCGATGACGAGAGTGAAAACTACCTCTACATCCATCAGGCGTTTCTGCCTGAGATGTACGATCTCGCTTCGTCTCTGGGGTCAACGGCCATCCTGTCCTGGAACAGCACTGCCGATGCGGCTTTCGAGGAAGCCTGTGCTCATCCCGTGCTGCAATTGCCTGATAGCAAGCGGGATGTGAAACGGCGGGCCGTGACGACAGTCGAGTTTCGCGGACTGAGTGACGTTGATGTCGCGACAGGCAAGGCGGACGCGGAAGGACTGTACCGGTTCCTCGTCCATCGTGGCGTCGTCATCGACGCAGCCGTCAAGCTAACCGTGGATTTCAAGGGGCCGGTTACGCCTCTCGAGAATGTGGAAATGGTTCGTGCGCCGCAGGGCGGGATGGTTCTGTTTCATGTGAACATTGGTGACGAGGTTGAGGCGGGTGCAAAGCTTGTGACTGTCGTCACCATTCCCGGCGATCCTTCCGGCGACGTCACGCTGACTGCTCCACAGGCAGGTCGTATCCTTACCCGCCGCAGTCATCGCTACACGCGCCGGGGCGATGACCTTCTCAAGCTTCTGGGTTCCAAGCGCTCCGAACAGGCGCGGCCGGGCTCGCTGGAGGCCTGATGGCCCGCGCCCACCCCTCGGAAATCCGTGCCATCCTGTTTGACAAGGATGGCACGCTCGTCGATTTCAACCGGACCTGGTTCGGCATCACCATGGAACTGGCGCACAAGGCTGCCGATGGTGATGCAGCGCGTGCGCGTGCGCTCGTGGAAGCAGGCGGCTACGACTGGGAAATGGAACGGTTTCGTGGCGGCTCGGTCGTCGCGGCTGGAACGATCAACGATATTGTCGATCTCTGGCATCCGGAACTGACACTCGAAGAAAAGCGCGAACGCATCCGGGCTTATGACGAATATGCGGTGCGAGAAGGATCGCGCCGGGCCGTCGGCATAGATGGATTGCGCGAGACGCTGGAGCGGCTGGCCGCGCAAGGCTTTATCCTCGGCATCGCCACGAATGATTCCGAGGCCGGCGCGCGGGCGACCGCCGAAGCGTTGGGTCTGACCGCGTTGTTTTCGGTCATCATCGGCTATGATTCCGTTGCCCGGGCGAAACCGCACGCTGACCAGCTGGAATTGTTTGCGGCAAAGACAGGCATTCCGGCAAGTGCCGTCGCCATGGTCGGCGACAACGGCCATGATCTTGAAATGGCCCATGCGGCCGGCGCGGGATTGGCTGTCGGTGTTCTCTCCGGCAACAGCACGCTGGATGATCTGGCGTCGCTCAGTGATGCCATTCTGGGATCGATTGCCGATCTGCCTGATTTTCTGGCGGGCCGGGTTAAACTCTCGCAGGATTGATCGGTTGCAGAGCCATTGTGCGTGGTTCGACAAGCTCACCATGAGGGAGAGAGGTGCTGCAAGGCCAATCGCAGTCATTGCAGAACTTGACTTCCTGCAATCTCCATCTCCCTCATGATGAGCTTGTAGAACCACGCACTACCGATTTGCGGTGAAATCATATTGAGGAGAGCAGCGAGGCGCTGTATAGAAACCCCGTGGGCACCGTCTCATGATCTGATTGACGAAAGCAGCGGCTTTATCCCGGCACCGTCCGGAAAAGCCAGCAGGCCTTTCAAACCATAGGGTTATGACATGAACGACACTCCCGCCAGTTCCATCCATTTCGGACGTATTGCAGCCATGCTGCCGGTTGCGGATATGCAGCGCGCCCATGATTTCTACACGGGTGTCCTCGGCTTTTCCAAAACCTTCCAGAATGGTGATCCCGTTGGATTCATGATTCTGAAACGCGATAATGCCGAGCTGCACCTGACTTTGCAGAAAGACCACAAGGCCGCGCTTTTCAATGTCGTTCACATGATGGTCGACAATGTCGATGCACTGCATTCGATCTGTCAGGCGCAGGCCCTGCGCATCATCAAGGGTTTGAAGGACAAGGACTATGGCCTCAGGGCTTTTGTCTTCGAGGATTTCGACGGCAACCGCATTGATGTCGGTCAGCCGCTTTAATCTCAAAGTGCCCTGTCCTTCCCCTGAAGGACAGGGATACCCGCCTGCTTGACCGACTGCGCGCCGCAGGTAATGTCAGCTTCAGGGATATCCGCGTTCTGGCGCGAAGAGGAGATGATCATGACCGCAACAACACTTTTGGCCTTTGCTCTCGTTGCCTTCATTGGCATAGCCACGCCGGGGCCGACGGTTCTTCTGGCCTTGACCAACGGCTCGCGGTTCGGTGTGCGCCGCGCTCTGGCCGGCATGGCGGGTGCGGTCATTTCCGATTTCGTGCTGATCGGTGCCGTTGCCTTGGGGCTTGGTGCCTTGCTTGCCGCATCCGAATTCTGGTTTTCGGTGGTCAAGTGGCTCGGCGCGGGTTATCTCGCTTTTCTCGGTATAATGCTGTTGCGTTCCAAGGGAACACTCGATTTATCGCTGCGTACCGATGCCCACGAGACATCGGCAACGAGCCGCTCTATTTTCCTCAAGAGCTTTCTCGTCGCTGTTACTAATCCCAAGGGTTATCTGTTCTTCTCGGCTTTCCTGCCGCAATTCATTGCGCCCGATATGCCGCAGGTTCCGCAATACGCAGTCCTTGCCGTGATTTTCGCCACACTCGATTTTGCGATCATGTTCGGTTATGCGCTGCTTGGCGCGCAGGCGGTGCACGTCCTGAAAAAATCGGGAGCGCTTTGGCTGGATCGTCTTTGCGGCGGAGCGTTGCTGGCGCTTGCTGGCTCACTCGCCTTTTATAGGCGTGCAAACGCCTGAAAAGAAGAAAGCCGCACGGGGCGGCTTTCTATTGGTTGATCAGCCGCGCAACTCGCGCCGCAGGATCTTGCCGACATTGCTTTTCGGCAGCTCGTCGCGGAACTCGACGGTGCGGGGGCGTTTGTAATTGGTCAGCCGCTCGGCACAGAATGCCTTAACGGCTTCTTCCGTAAGCAAAGGGTCCTTGCGGACGATGAAGAGCTTGACCACTTCGCCGGAATGTTCGTTCGGAACGCCGATTGCCGCTGCCTCACGCACGCCGGGATGTTCCATTGCCACTTCTTCGATCTCGTTCGGATAGACGTTGAAGCCGGAGACAAGGATCATGTCCTTCTTGCGGTCGACGATCTTGGTGTAGCCACGTTCGTCCATATAGCCCATGTCGCCGGAACGGAAGAAGCCATCCGACGTCATGACCTTGGCTGTCTCATCCGGGCGGTTCCAGTAACCGGCCATCACCTGCGGGCCGCGGATGCAGATTTCACCGACTTCCATCAGCGGAAGTTCCTTGCCATCATCATCGCGGATGGAAAAGTCTGTCGACGGCAGCGGCGTGCCGATCGTACCGGAAAACTCCGTGGCATCGAGCCGGTTGGCCGATGCAACAGGCGATGTCTCGGAGAGGCCGAAACCTTCTGTGATCAGGCCGCCCGTTACATCGAACCAGCGATCTGCAACCGGTCTTTGCACGGCCATGCCACCACCCAGCGAGAGGATCAGATTTCTGAAGTCGAGCTTGCGGAAATCCTCATTGTTGAGAAGCCCGTTAAAGAGCGTGTTGAGGCCCGGGAAGACGTGGATAGGTACTTTTTGCAATTCCTTCACGAAGGCAGGAATGTCGCGCGGATTGGGGATCAGTACGTTGTTGCCGCCCAGCTCCATGCTGATCATCGCGTTCACGGTAAGACCGAAAATATGATAGAGCGGCAGCGCGCAGATGAATGTCAGATTGTCTGGACGACCCTTCTTGCGGAAGCCGACCTCGACCCAGAGGCGCATCTGCGTGACATTGGCCACGATATTGCTGTGAGTCAGAATCGCGCCCTTGGAAACGCCTGTTGTGCCGCCCGTGTATTGCAGGAAGGCGACATCATCACGCTTGACCTCAACTGGCTTCAGCGTGAGTGCCGCCCCTTGAGAAAGGGCGGTCTTGAAGGGCGTATGACCGGGCAGGGACCAAGCTGGTACCATTTTCTTCACACGGCGCACGACCAGATTGACGATATGGCCCTTGAGACCCAACATGTCGCCCATGGTCGCAACGACCACATGCTTGATCGGCGTGGCCGTCAGCACTTTTTGCAGTGTCGTGGCAAAGTTTTCCAGAATAATGATGGCCTTGGCACCGCTATCCTTCAGCTGGTGCTCAAGTTCGCGCGGTGTGTAGAGCGGGTTGATGTTGACGACAGTCAAACCCGCACGCAGGATTGCGGCGATAGCCACAGGGTACTGCAAAATGTTTGGCATCATCACTGCAACGCGGTCACCCTTAACCAGTCCGCGTGACTGCAGCCATGCCCCGAGATCCCGTGAATGGCGATCCATTTCTGCGTAGGTCATCGCTTTACCCATGCAGGTGAAGGATGGCCGGTTGGCATACTTCTTGTACGCGGCAGCAAAAAGTTCGTTGATGTTCTCGTGAGGCAACGGGCCAATCTCGGCAGGGACACCTTCCGGATAGGATTTCACCCACAATTTTGCTTCGGGCATCTTTGCCAGTGATACGGCTTTTGCAGGTTCTGTCCTGGCGGCTGGCGCAGCAGCTTTTGTCTTGGCTGCCGGTTTAACCGGTGCCGCCGTTTTCGCTTTTGCCGCTGGTTCTGGTATTTCGCTGGTCACAGATGCAGCGGCCTTCTTGGCGCCAACCGGCTTGGCCGTTTTTGGCGCTGCAGATGCGGCCGTTTTTGGCGCTGCGGCAGGCTTGGCCGGTGCAGCTTTTACCGTTGGCTTCGGCATTTCGCTGACAACGGGTGCATCAACTTTCTTTACAGCAACAGGCCTGCCCGCTTTAGGCGCAGATGCCTTCTTTACTGCAGCAGGTTTGGCAGGCGCCGCTTTCGGGATTGGCTTTGCGGCTGCTTTTGTTTCGGTTTTGGGAGCAGCTGCCGGTTTGGCTGGTGCTTTTACCGCTGCCTTTGGCGTCGTTGCTGTTTTGGCCTTGGCAGCAGTTTTTGGCGCGGGCTTGGCGACTGACCTCGGCGCTTCGCCGACGATAAGCGCATCAGCCTTTTTTGTTGCTGCAGGTTTGGATGCCTTGGGAGCAGGCGTCTTTTTCACGGTCGCTGGCTTGACGGGAGCCGCCTTCGCATCAGGTTTGGCCTTGCGTGCAGGCTTTGGTGTTTCACCTGTAATGGCTGCAGCCGCTTTTACTGCCGCTGGCTTGGCTGTTTTGGGTGGAGCTGCCTTGGCGATGGTTGCTGGCTTGGCGGCTGCTTTTACCCGAGCCTTGGCTGCGACCGGAGCCGTATTTGGCTTGGCAGCAGAACTGGCCTCTGTCTTGACGGCAGGTTTCGCAGCTTTGACCTCACCGGCTGGTTTGTTCGCGGCGGCTTTTGCAGTCGTGGCGGCGGGTTTCGCCGTTTTGGCTGGCGCGGCGCTGGTGCTGGCACGCTTGGCTGTCACGGATGTTTTTACCGGTGTTGTCTCTTTAGCCACATTAACCTCCCCTGATGGTTTCAGTGTAGTCTGGATCTCGGTCCTCCAACCTTAAACCCATGCTACTCAACAATTCTATCTATGGCGATAGGCGGTGCGCATGCAAGTCTTACATTGACGTAAACGTAAAATTGATTTCGGGTGAATTATCACTCCCCGTAGTGAATTCACTCTATAGGCATGATGTGGGCGCAAAGTTGCCAAGGTTCGCCTCGACAAAGCACCGGCTTTTCCTTCATTCTTTCCAGACAATCAAAATGGATTCGCCGTGGAAACAATCACCATCATTCTGCTGATGCTTCTGGCCGTTGTGGTCAGCGACTCCATCGTGCGCGTGCTGCCTTTGGCCGTACCGCTGCCTCTGGTGCAGATCGGTCTTGGCGCGGCGATTGCCTCGGTCACCACCATTCGCGTGCAGCTTGATCCTGATATTTTCTTCCTGCTGTTTCTGCCGCCACTGCTCTTTCTCGATGGCTGGCGGATTCCCAAGGAGGGTCTCTTTCGCGACAAGGGCATCATTCTGGAAATGGCGCTGGGCCTTGTCATCTTCACGGTGATTGGTGTCGGCTTTTTTGTGCACTGGATGATCCCGTCCGTGCCGTTGCCCGTAGCCTTCGCATTGGCTGCGATTGTCTCGCCGACCGATCCGATTGCCGTTTCGGCCATTGCGGCACGCGTGCCTATTCCATCCCGCATGATGCATATTCTCGAAGGGGAATCCCTGCTGAATGACGCATCGGGCCTTGTCTGCATGCGCTTTGCGGTGGCTGCGATGCTGACCGGCAGCTTCTCGATCACCGAGGCATTTTTCACCTTTCTGTGGCTCGCCTTCGCCGGCATCGCCATCGGCATTGGCGTGACTATTGGTGTCACGCGCGGCAAGGCATTCCTCGCCCGCAAGCTTGGTGAGGAAAGCGGGTCGCAAATCCTTATCAGCCTGCTCATCCCCTTCGGCGCCTATCTTTTGGCGGAACATGTCCATGCCTCCGGTATCCTTGCGGCGGTAGCGGCCGGTATCACCATGAGTTATGCCGAGAACGCCACCCAGTCCATGGCGCTCACCCGTGTGCGGCGTACGGCCGTCTGGGACACGGCACAGTTTGCTGCCAATGGTGCAATCTTCGTATTGCTCGGCGAGCAGCTGCCGGGTATTTTCTCCGGTGCGGTCAAGAACGTGCAGCACGGCGAGAGCAGCCCCTGGTGGCTATTGGTCTACGTCGTGGTGATCTATGCCGCTCTGGCCGCGTTGCGTTTTCTCTGGGTCTGGGTGTCATGGCGCGTGACGATGGCTCAACGCAGGAGACAGGGCGAGACCGTCGTCAAGCCAAGCTGGCAATTGGTTGCTGCCATGTCGTTTGCCGGTGTTCGTGGTGCCATCACCCTTGCGGGTATCCTGACTCTCCCCTTGTTCCTTTATGACGGCTCGTTGTTCCCAGCCCGTGATCTCGTCATTTTCCTCGCGACTGGCGTCATCATCCTGTCGCTGGTTATGGCCAGCATAAGCCTGCCGCGTCTGTTGCGAAACATTGATCTGCCGATCGAAGACTCAAACCAGCGCGAGGAGGACTATGCCCGTATTGCTGCGGCAGAAGCTGCGATTATGGCAATCGAGCGTGCTCAGCACAGCCTGGCATCGGGCCGGGCCGATGCCGATATGTATACGGATGTCGCCAACCACATCATGGAGCTTTACCGCAAGCGTATTGACGGGCGTATGCAGCTTGGCGAAGAGCGCGAAGAGGTTGCGCGCGGCGAAGAGATTGAAAAACTGTTGCGCGTTACCGCGCTCAGGGCGGAACGGCAGGAGATTCACCGCCTTGTAAGGGCACGGCGGCTGGAGAGCACGATTGCCACGAAAATGGTGCGGGATATCGACCTACTGGAAGCCCGCTTCCAGTAGGTGTTATTTCAAGCCGTCGTTAGTTCCAGTCGTCAGGAATCTGACGCACGGCACCCCTGGCGGCACTGGTTGCCATGGCGCCATAAGCGCGCAGAGCCGTGGTGATTTTGCGCTTGCGCTTTTCTTCCGGTTTCCAGGCTGCGGTGCCCTTGGCTTCCATCCGTGCCCGGCGTTCGGCTAGGACAGCATCGTCAACGGCCAGATGAATCCCGCGATTTGGAATGTCGATATCGATAATATCACCATCCTCAACCAGACCGATGAGGCCGCCTTCCGCGGCCTCCGGTGAAACGTGGCCGATGGAAAGACCGGATGAACCGCCAGAGAAGCGACCATCGGTGATGAGCGCGCAGGCTTTGCCAAGACCCTTCGACTTGAGATAGCTGGTCGGATAGAGCATTTCCTGCATCCCCGGTCCGCCGCGCGGTCCCTCGTAGCGGATCAGCACGATGTCGCCTGGCTTGATGCCGCCATTCAAGATGCCGAGAACTGCCGTGTCCTGGCTCTCGAAGATGCGGGCAGGGCCGGAGAATTTCAGGATTGAATCGTCGACACCCGCCGTTTTGACGATGCATCCATCTTCCGCCAGATTTCCGTAAAGAACAGCGAGACCGCCATCCTTGGAATAGGCATGTTCGAGATTGCGGATGACGCCCTTTTCGCGGTCGAGATCGACATCGGCAAAACGACGTTCCTGACTGAACGCAACCTGGGTCGGGACGCCACCTGGGGCTGCCTTGAAGAAATCATGCACGGACTGGTTCTTGCTGCGCACAACATCCCAACGGTCGAGCGCCGCACCAAGATTGGCCGCGTGTACCGAATAGACGGATGTATCGAGCAGTCCGGCGCGGTCGAGTTCGCCAAGGATGCCCATGACGCCGCCCGCATGGTGCACGTCTTCCATATGTACATTGGCGACAGCGGGCGCCACCTTGCAAAGGACGGGAACACGGCGGGACAGGCGATCAATGTCGCTCATGGTGAAATCAACTTCGCCCTCATGGGCGGCGGCCAGCAAATGCAGAACCGTGTTGGTTGAGCCGCCCATGGCGATATCGAGCGTCATGGCATTTTCGAACGCCGCGAAAGAGGCAATCGAACGTGGCAGCGCGGTCTCGTCGTCCTGCTCGTAGTAGCGGCGGGCGAGATCGACCACGAGATGGCCGGCCTCGACGAACAGGCGGCGGCGGTCCGCATGGGTGGCCAGCGTGGAGCCATTGCCCGGCAGTGACAAGCCGAGCGCTTCGGTAAGGCAGTTCATCGAATTGGCAGTGAACATACCGGAGCATGAGCCGCAGGTCGGGCAGGCGGAACGCTCGATCGCCTTCACTTCCTCATCGGAAATACGGTCATCGGCGGCAGCAACCATGGCGTCGACCAGATCGAGCTTCTTTTCCTTGTCTTCCCAGACAACCTTGCCGGCTTCCATCGGTCCACCCGAAACAAAGACAACCGGAATATTGAGGCGCAATGCAGCCATGAGCATGCCGGGAGTGATCTTGTCGCAATTGGAAATGCAGACCATGGCATCGGCGCAGTGGGCGTTGACCATGTATTCGACACTGTCGGCGATGATTTCGCGTGAAGGCAGCGAATACAGCATGCCGTCATGGCCCATGGCGATGCCGTCATCGACGGCAATGGTGTTGAATTCCTTGGCGACGCCGCCGGCGCTTTCGATTTCACGCGCTACGAGCTGGCCGAGGTCCTTCAGGTGCACGTGGCCGGGCACGAACTGGGTGAACGAGTTGACCACTGCAATAATCGGCTTGCCGAAATCCTCATCTTTCATGCCGGTCGCGCGCCAGAGCCCGCGGGCTCCTGCCATGTTGCGGCCATGTGTGGTTGTGCGTGAACGATAAGGAGGCATTGTCGAAAATCCTGCTGGTAACGGGCGAGGGAGCTCTCTTACAGAAAAAGTGCTTCCATGGCAAAAGATTGGAATTTTGTTGCCTAAAGCGGGCGTGTTTTATTGCATTGATTACATAATGCAGATGCCGCACGCGTGAAACGAGACGTAATGTCTCGCCCCGTTAGGCCGCCTCAGAATGCGGTGAAAGTCAGCGTCGTCAGGGAGCGGGCAATTCCGGCAATATCGAGCACATTGATGTTGATGAACTTGCCGATATCCTGATCTTCGGGAATGTAGATCTTAGCCAGAAGGTCAAACTCGCCACTGGTCGAATAGAGCTCGGACACAATTTCGCGCTCGAACAGGGTTTTTGCAACTTCGTACGTCTTACCCGGTGCGCATTGCAGTTGCAGAAAGACAGGCTTCATGAATTCCTCCGGAAGGTTACGCCATTTTCATCCAGCATAATTGCTGCGGCGCTTCTTAGCCAGTTGTTCTCTCCTCGCAACTGCGATATATGTCGCGCGTTCGCACAGACTATCTGGGAGAGACCGGTAAAACCGGCGCCGATGGAGCAACCGCCCCGGAAACTCTCAGGCAAAAGGACCAGAATAGTCTAGAACATCTGGAGAGAGGCATGGTCCGCAAGGGGTATGCCCACCGAAGGAGAAAGCCCTGCCCGGTCGCATGATCGGAAAACGGTGCCGACGACACGGGTGACAAACACCCGGCGGGCGCTCAAAGGGCCAAGCTCTCAGGTTCCGTGACAGATGGGGTTTCGTGCCGTTGTGAACGGCGAAACTGAAACCATGTGTTGCTTGAGGACTGTTATACCATGACCCACATCGCCATTATCGGCGCCGGTATCACCGGCGTAACGACCGCCTATGCGCTTGCCCGTCAGGGCTATTCCGTCACCGTGTTCGACCGCAACCGCTATGCGGCAATGGAAACATCCTTCGCCAATGGCGGTCAGCTCTCAGCATCCAATGCGGAAGTGTGGAACAGCTGGTCGACTGTGCTCAAGGGCATGAAGTGGATGCTGCGCAAGGATGCACCGCTGCTGATGAACCCGAAGCCTTCCTGGCATAAATACTCCTGGATGGCGGAATTCGTGATGAACATCCCGCATTATGAAGAAAACACTATTGCCACGACGAAGCTCGCCATTGAAGCGCGCAAGCGCATGTTCGAAATCGCTGCGGATGAGAAGATCGATTTCGATCTGGAGAAACGCGGCATCCTGCACATTTACCGTTCGAAATACGGCTACGACCATGCCGCCAAGGTCAACAGGCTTCTGGAAGCTGGTGGTCTTGATCGTCGTGCTGTCACCAATGAAGAAATCCGCAGTATTGAGCCCGCCCTGAACGGCTCGTTCTATGGCGGCTTCTTCACCCCGTCCGATTCAACAGGCGATATCCACAAGTTCACACGCGGCCTTGCAGCCGCATCCGTCCGTCATGGCGTGCGCTTTGTTGGTGATGCCGACGTAACGGCGCTGAAGCATGGCACTGACGGCGTTGTGGTCGAATGGAGCGCAGCATCGGTTGCCAATGCGCCAACCGAGACCGAACGTTTTGATGCCATTGTCATCTGCGCTGGTATTGCCAGCCGCAAATTTGCCGCCCAGTTGGGTGACCGCGTCAACATCTATCCGGTGAAGGGCTATTCGATCACGGTCAATCTGGACGATGCCGAGAGCCAGTCATCGGCCCCTTGGGTCAGTCTGCTCGACGATGATGCGAAGATCGTCACCAGCCGTCTCGGTGCTGGCCGCCTGCGCGTGGCCGGCACCGCCGAATACAATGGTGAGAACCGTGACATCCGCCATGACCGCGTCAAGCCGCTGGTTGACTGGAGCCGTGATCTCTTTCCGGGCATGGACACATCCAATGTCGTGCCATGGGCAGGCCTGCGTCCGATGATGCCGAACATGCTGCCGCGCGTTGGTGCGGGCAAGCGTCCGGGCGTGTTCTACAATACCGGTCATGGCCATCTCGGCTGGACGCTGTCGGCAGCCACAGCAGAAATCGTCACCGGCCACATCAGTGCGGCCATACCTGTCGATACGAAGTCGCAGGCCGGCTGGCTCGCCGCCGCGGAATAAATGGCTCAAGAGCGCCTGTCGGTTCAGGCGCTCTTGTCGTGTTGGGGTGGCGTCGGGCAAACTATTGCATCCGCCACATAAAAAGTGATTGCAGCTGTGGGCGTGATTGTATCGCGGTTTTGTGGCCATATGGCCACTAACACTGGGTTGCAGCACCATTCCGGTGCCATTGCGGGTTGGCCAGCTTTTACCGGCATGTTATCGTTTTCTTAAGCTCGAAGGGCGAATTTTATCAATTGTAGGCGGCGTGCACGCGTTCCCTGCAGTGTATGTTTGTGTTCTGATGTGTAGGGAATTTGCTGGTTGATGGACTTCAAGCGCCCACAGGCCAGTTGTTTCGGTGCCGCATTGCTGGCCCTTACGGCTTTTGTCTCGCCTGCTCAGGCCTTTGATCTTTTCGGCGTTCATCTCTGGGGCGCCAAGAAGGAAGACGATGCCGATTCGGTTATCGCTGATCCGCAGAAATACACAGTCGAAACCGCGGCTTCCACGAGTGACGAGACAACGAAACTTGTTGAAGGTGCCTCAAGCCTTTTTGCCGACAAGGAAAAACCTGCCTCCGGTGCGGCGGGTCTGCTTGCCAAGGCGCGCGGTGATTATCGCCGCATTCTCGGTGCGCTTTACGCCGATGGCCGTTATGGCGGCACCATCAGCATTCAGGTCGATGGCAAGGAGGCGAGTGACATCCCGCCCGATGCCGTTCTTTCGGAGCCGGCGAAAGTCGTTATTTCAGTCGAACCCGGATCCCAGTTCCTGTTCGCGACTGCGCGCGTCAAGAACATGGCGCCGCCGACAGTGGATCCGAAGGACTTTGTCGAAAGCCCCGAGAAGGAAGGTTACGTCGCCGGCGAGATCGCCCGGTCTACGACCATTGTCAAAGCCGAGCGGCTCGTGGTTGACGCTTGGCGTCAGCAGGGGCACCCGAAGGCGAAGATTCTCAGCCGGGAGGTCATCGCCGATCATGAGAACAATCGGGTCGATGCGACCATCGATGTCGATCCCGGCGGGCGGGCGGGGTTTGGTCCGGTACAGGTCAAAGGCACCGAACGTATGGACCCCGAGTTCGTCGCCTTCATCACCGGTCTGCAACCGGGCCAGGAATATGATCCTGATGAAATCGAACGCGCCAAGAAACGCCTGTCCCGCCTCGAAGTCTTCCGTTCGGCGCGGATTGAGGAAGGCGATGCCATCGGCAGCGACGGCTTGTTACCCATCACCGTGGCTGTACAAGAGCAGAAACTGCGCCGCTTCGGTGCGGGCGGCAGTTATTCGACACTGGACGGTCTTGGGCTAGAGACATACTGGCTGCATCGCAATCTGTTTGGCCGGGCGGAGCGCTTGCGCATTGATGCCAAGATTGGCGGCATTGGCGACCAGTCCTATGATCCTTCGGAATACAGCTATCTCCTAGGCGCCAGTTTCACCAAGCCCGGTGTCTATACACCAGACACGGACTTCATCGCGTCACTGATTGGCGAGCGCAAGGTTCTCGACGCCTATACGCAGACCTCCATCACCGCAAATGCCGGGTTCACCCAGATTTTCTCCGATGAATTGTCTGGCAAGATCACCGCCAATGTTGCCAAATCGCAATTCGAGGACGACTTCTTCGGTACCCGGGATTTCCTGACTGTCGGATTGATTGGCGGTCTCACCTACGACAGCCGCAACAGCAAGGTTGATCCGGCGCGTGGTTTTTATCTGGAAGGTCTTCTGTCTCCCTTCTACGAGGTCGAGTATGGTAACTTCGCCACCAAGTTCACGGCAGAAGGCCGTACCTATTTCGGCTTTGGTACGGATGACCGGTTCGTGCTGGCCAGCCGCCTGAAACTGGGCAGCATCGTGGGCGCGGAGATTGCCGAATTGCCCTCGGACGAGCTTTTCTTTGCCGGTGGCGGCGGTTCGGTGCGGGGGTACGCTTATCGCAACATCGGTGTGAACGTTGAACGCAACGGCGATCATTATGTCATCGGCGGACGGTCGCTTGTCGAAGGATCGGTTGAGGCCCGCGCCAGGATAACGAATACAATCGGTGCTGTCGCCTTCGTGGACGCCGGTTATGTGGGCGAAGAATCTTTCCCTGACTTTGCCGAGCAACTGCGCGTCGGCGTCGGTGCTGGTATTCGCTATAATACGGGCTTGGGCCCGATCCGCTTCGATGTGGCCATGCCACTCGACCGGCGGGAAAATGACCCCAGTATTGCTTTCTACGTTGGTATAGGACAGGCGTTTTGACCCGGATACTCGCAGTCATATTCCTTCTGCTTTTTGCAGCACCGGCTTTGGCGCAAGATAGCGCCGAAGCGGAGAAATCTTATTTCCTCAGCTTTGTCGAAGAGCAGCTGTCGACCCCCAACCGGCAGATAGCGATTTCCGACATTCAGGGTGTGCTTTCCTCGGAAGCTAATATTGGCTCGATCACTATTGCCGATCGTGAAGGCATCTGGTTGCGCATCACCAACGCCAAGATTGTCTGGAGTCGTCTGGCGTTGTTGCGTGGTCGTCTCGATATCAACAGTCTCGGCGCGGAGCGCATCGATATTATCCGCAAACCGCTGCCGGACGAGAGCCTGCCTTCACCTGAAGCGAAGGGGTTCAGCCTGCCGGAACTGCCGCTGGCAGTTATCCTCCAGGATTTGCAGGTCGGCCGGATTGCTTTTGGCGACAATGTTTTCGGGCTCAAGTCGGAAATTTCTCTCGCCGGTAATATCACCCTTGATAGCGGATCACTGGATTCGAACCTCAAGGTGCAACGTCTCGATGGACCGGGCGGTGATTTCGCTATCAAGGCTGCCTATGCCAATGCAAGCCAGAAGCTTGATCTCGATCTGTCGCTGAATGAACCGCAGAACGGAATTGCCGCCAATCTTCTCAACATCGAGGGCCGCCCGCCCGTGGCGCTGTCCCTGAAGGGTTCCGGTCCGTTGAGCGATATCGCTCTGCAACTGACACTGGACGCGGCAGGCAAGCGTGTACTGACGGGCGATACACAGATCAACCGGCAGGGTGAAGGACTTGGTTTCAAAACCACCCTTGATGGTCAGATCGCCATGCTGGTTCCACCGCTCTTCCGCGACTTTTTCGGCAATGATACGGCTCTGGTGGTCAATGGCGTGGTTCGCGATGCGGGTGGCGTCTCGCTTGACCGCTTTAACATCAAGAGTGCCGCCCTGTCGGTGGATGCGACAGGCGATACCACCAATGACGGATTTCTCCGTCGTCTGAAAGTAGATGCTTCCATTGCCGATCCCACCGGCAAGAAAGTCATCCTGCCAGTTGCAGGCGGCCAAACGACTGTCGACAAGGCGGTGCTGGCGGTTTCCTTTGGCACAAGCGCCAACAATGGCTGGTCGAGCACAATCGATGTGACCAATCTCACCACCAGCAGTTTTGCATCCAAGTCGGTCAATCTTGTTGCCAAAGGCTTGGCGGAAAACCTCGACAATCCAGCGGCCCGTTCGCTTACCTATGATGTAACCGGTGATGTATCGGGGATCACGGCAAAGCGTGCCGATATCGCCAAGGCACTGGGCGAGTTGATACAGCTGAAGATCAATGGGGATTGGAAGGCTGGAACGCCGGTCAATCTCAAACAGGCACTTGTTGCTGCCAATGGATTCAGCACATCGCTCGCTGGTACCATCGACAAGTTTATTTACAACGGCGACATATTGGTCAAGGCATCAAGCATTTCCCCGTTTTCAGAACTTGCCGGACGCGATCTTGCCGGTTCGCTCGATCTGAAAGCAAATGGCGCTGTCGAAGCGCTGACAGGTGGTTTCGATCTGATGCTGGATGGGCACGCGACCGGCATGAAGCTCGGTATCGATTCAGCCGATCGTGTGCTCGAGGGTGAAACCCGCATTACGGGTGGTCTTGCCCGTGGCGAGGCCGGCCTCAGTGCAAAAAACTTCCGCGTCGAAAATCCGCAGACCTTGGTCACCGCCAATGGCACCTTTGCGACGGGCACCGCCAATTTTGATTTCGGTCTCGACCTTACCGATCTGGCGCTCCTGTCGGAGAAGGCAAATGGTGGGCTCAAGGTCAAAGGTAGCGCGCGGGGCAGTGACAATATCATCGCCCTTGCTTTCAATGCGGGCGTACCGGACGGCGAGCTCTCCGGCCGTAAGCTCACGGAAGGCGCATTCTCGTTCAACGGGTTGCTGCTCAAGGGCGCGCTCGATGGCAAGGTATCGGGTCTGGCTTTCCTTGATGGCGTTCGGGCGGACCTTGCGACAGAATTTGCGCTTCACAAGGATGAAAAACGCCTGAGCAATGTGCAGTTCATCGCCGGTGGAACACGCCTGCGCGGTGACGTGACCCAAGACAAGAAGGGCCTTCTTCAGGGTAACCTGACCCTTGCTTCCAGTGACGTGTCGACGGCCGCAGCGCTGTTCCTCGTCGAAGCGACAGGCAAGGCTAATGCTGCCATTACGCTTGCCCATGATGACGAGAAACAGAATATTGACGTCAAGGGCGACATCGACGGGCTGAAGGCCAGTAATGTTGTTGTTGGCAAGGCAGCGATTGCGCTGGCGGCGCAGGATATTTTCAAGGTTCCTTCCGCCAACGGGACGGTGACGGCCACGACGGTATCGGCCGGAGGCGTCGATATTTCCACCTTGGACGCTCAGGCGACTCAGGAAGGCAAGACCACCGATTTCAAGCTGAACGCGGAACTGAAAAATGGTGCGAAAACGTCGGTTGGCGGGTCGCTTGAACCGACGGACAAAGGCTTTCTCCTGTCGCTGGCCAATGCAGACCTGACCCGTGGTGCGCTTGCTGCCCGGCTGGTCCAACCAGCTGCGATCAATGTCGCGGGCAGCAACGTTTCCTTCGGTGATATTATTCTCGATATCGGCAAGGGCAAAGTGACCGTGCGCGGTGATGTGGCCGAAACGCTTGATCTTGCGGTTGCGATCGACAAGCTGCCGCTCGACATCGCCAATACGGTCAAACCGGATCTGGGCTTGGGCGGCGAAATCAACGGCACGGCGAAGATCGGCGGCACGCGCAACAAACCCGATGTGAACTTTAACATGCAGGCTCGCGCCATCACGGCGGCGATGCTGAAGAAGGCCGGGCTTGATGGCCTCAATCTGGATGCTAAGGGAACATCGACCACCGACCAGCTCAATGTCGATGCACGCCTGACCGGCGCTAACGGGCTCGATGCGTCTGCCAAAGGGGCGGTTCCTTTGACACAGGGGCAGCTTGCCATTGACCTCACGCTCGGCAACCTGCCGCTTCGCGCATTGAACGGCGTGGTCAAGGACCAGAATCTGGCTGGTAATGTTACCGGCAGCGGGCGTGTAACCGGGACTTTGCAAAAGCCCAATGCGGAATTTGACCTCAAGGGTTCCGGCTTGTCCGCCAAGCCTTTGCAGGAGGCTGGCCTTGCACCGTTGCAACTTGCCGCAGCGGGACATTTTGCTAACGATACCTTGACCCTGTCTTCAGCCAAAGCGGACGGCCCGCAAGGTTTCACCGTTTCCGCAAGCGGCAATGTACCGGTGTCCGGGTCGGGGCTTGGTATCAACGTAACTGGCAATATTCCTCTGTCACTTGCCAATCGTTTTCTTGCCGATCGCGGTACGCAGGCAAAGGGTAATATTGACGTGACGGCTTCCGTTTCGGGGAGCTTCCAGCAGCCGCTCATTCGTGGCATGTTTTCGGCCAATGGCGCTGAGGTGGTCGATCCCGAAACCAACCTGCGTCTGCAGCGCATTACCCTGCTTGGCAGTATGGAGGGGCAGACCGTCACCATTCGCACGCTTAGTGCAGGGCTATCCACCGGAGGCACCGTCAGCGCTACTGGTACGATCTCCACTGATGCTGCGGCTAACTTCCCGGCTAATATTCAGATCAAGCTCGACAAGGCGCGTTATGCCGATGGCAATATGGTTGTTGCCACGCTGACAGGTGCCCTCGGCATCAATGGTCCGTTGACGCGTGATCCGTTGATCGCCGGCAATATCAATATCGATCGCGCGGAGATCAGTGTTCCCGAAAGCTTTGGCGGTTCGTCGGCTGTCATCGACGTCAAACATAAAAAGACACCCAAGGCTGTCGCACAGACGCTCAAGCGAGCAAAGGCTGATCAACCGGTCGTTGCAACACCAACGGCGCGGCCAAGCGTTGTGCGGCTTGACATCAATGTCACGGCACCGAACAGGATTTTTGTACGCGGCCGTGGTCTGGATACGGAAATTGGCGGCTCGGTGCGTCTTACCGGTCCTGCCACGAATATCCAGCCGGTCGGTGCGTTTGATCTGATACGCGGTCGCCTCGAAATACTGGGGCAGCGGATTACTTTTACCGAGGGGCAGGTGACTCTCGTCGGCGATCTCGATCCCGAACTGAATTTTGTCGCCAGCACGACGAACAGCGACACCACGGTCAATGTAGCGGTCAAGGGCCGCGTTTCCGATCTCAACATCACTTTCTCGTCGCAGCCGGAACTGCCGCAGGACGAGGTGTTGGCACGTCTGATCTTCAACCGTTCCATCAGCGAGTTGTCGCCATTGCAGATCGCGCGTCTTGCTGCCGCCGCAGCGGAGCTGGCTGGCGGGTCGAATTCATCGTTGCTCGACAGTCTGCGCAAAGGGACGGGGCTCGATGATCTTGATGTGACTACCGACAGCGAAGGCAATGCGGGGGTTCGTGCCGGTCGCTACATTCGCGACAATGTCTATCTCGGCGTGGAGGCCGGTGCCGCTGGCAAGACCAAGGGCACAATCAACCTTGATGTGACGCCGCAGCTCAAGGCCAAGGGCTCCGTGGGCAGCGACGGTGACTCGGGAGCCGGTTTGTTCTTCGAGAAGGATTATTGATAGGCGGTTGCACGTCTACAATAGTCGATATGCAGATAATCTTATAAAGCACCTCACTCTCTGTCATTTTCGGGGCAAGCCCGAGGGTGACGGAGAAAGGTGCGGTATGGTTGAATGGAGGAGGCTCAGCGAAGCTGCAGAGCCTCCTCCATTCAATCCCTCAAATCACTTCCGGGGCGGGAGCACTGGCAGGGGCTCTGCACGGCCTACCACAAAGGCATAGGTGAATGCGCCAACAAGTGCCATGCACGCTGCCATGGCGAACGAAGGTGTATAGTTGCCCTTGAAGTGATCCAGCAGTGCGCCGAACAGGAACGGGCTGATGATACCGGCAATGTTCGATGCAAAATTCTGGATACCGCCGATAGAAGCCACATGATGCGAGCTTGGTGCAACGTCGGCGGGCAATGACCAGATGGCAGTCGCCGCAACCGCAAGACTGCTGTAGGAAATCGCCAGAAAGATCAGCGCCATATAGAGCGACGAGACCAGCGCCGCCGGAAGAATGGCCGCGCCGCCGAACAGGCCGCCAACCATGACGATCTTTCGCACCGTCGTCACATCCGCGCCGCCGCGAATGGCGCGGTCGGCCCAAGCTCCGGCACCCCATGCTGCAATGACGGCGGTCAGACCCGGGATCATGCCGAATGTGCCGAGTTCGGCAAGGTTCAGGCCGCGGGCATTCTTCAGATAATCCGGAAACCAGGTGAGGAAGAAGTAGATGACGAAGTTCAGGCAGAAGAAGCCGATCATCATGCCCCAGATGGTGCGGTAACGGAAAAGATCACGCCAGCGGATTTTGACCGCATCGGCATTGTCGGTCTCGTCGGTACGCCCGCCATTGTCGGTGATGTACTGGCGCTCGAGATCGTTTGCGCCAGTGTGCTCGGCCGGATCACGGTACATTCTGTACCAGAAGAACGCCCAGACAAGGCCGAGTGCGCCAAGGATTGCAAAGGAATAATGCCATGTGGTCAGAGCGATGATGCCGGTAACGATCGGCAGGGCCAGGACGGTTCCGACGCGTGAACCGGAATCGATCACCGCGGTGGCAAATGCGCGCTCGCTTTTCGGGAACCAGCGCGAGGCGGCTTTGGTGGCGCTCGGATAGGCCGGCGCTTCACCGGCACCCAGCGCAAAACGCACGCCGAAGAACCCCCAAAAACTGGTGGCAAGCGGTGTGAGTGCCGTGAAGATCGACCACCAGACGGCGGCAATGGTGAAGGAACGGCGCGAGCCGACCTTGTCGGTGAACCAGCCGGCAATCAGCATCATGCCATCATAGGCCCAGAAGAAGGCGCCGAAGATCAGGCCTTTTTCCGCATTGGTCAGCTGCAGGTTCAGTTCGGCATCGATATAGGGCAGCGCCACGCTCATATTGGCGCGGTCGAGATAATTCATGGTTATACCGAGAAAGCACATCGCCAGAATGACGTAGCGGACCTTGCTGGCCCCGGCCGGAGCTTTCTGGGGCGGGTGGGCAGCTTTGGTTGCTGAGGACATTGTTTGAAACTCCCTTTGCTGCTTTGGTTCGCGGCACCATAAGATATTTGCAGCGGTCTGTCCTATTGGCCAAATCCGCCGTGCACCGGCAAGTAGTAATTGCAAGACCATTGTGCGTGGTTCGACAAGCTCACCATGAGGGAGAGCGGCGCTGTAAAGCCAACCGGAAATGTTGCAGAGTATAGCTTCCCTGCAATCCTCCCTCTTCCTCACGGTGAGCTTGTCGAACCACGCACAATGGTCTTGCAGGCGCTTTCAACACGAAGAGTGCCCCATGTGAAATAGGGCACCTCCAACAGATTTACCCCTGCACAACGTCCTGACGTTGCTCGCCGAGCCCCTCGATGCCGAGTGTCATCACATCCCCGGCTTTCAGGAATATATTTGGCTTCTGGCCAAGGCCGACACCGGGCGGTGTGCCGGTGGAAATGATGTCACCCGGATGCAGGCTCATGAACTGCGACAGATATGAGACCAGATATTTGACGCCGTAGACCATCGTTTCGGTGGAACCGTTCTGGTAGCGGTGGCCATTGACCTCAAGCCACATTTTCAGCTTCTGCGGATCGGCGATCTCATCCTTGGTCACCAGCCACGGACCGGTCGGGCCAAACGTGTCGCTGCTCTTGCCCTTAGTCCACTGCCCCTGCCGCTCGGCTTGAAAAGCGCGTTCCGACACGTCATTGATCAGGCAATAACCGGCAACGTGATCAAGTGCTTCGTCCTCGCTGACATATTTGGCGTGCTTGCCGATAACCACACCCAGTTCAACTTCCCAGTCGGTCTTGAGCGAGGTGCGCGGAATTTCCACATTGTCGTTGGGGCCAACAATTGCCGAGGTTGCCTTCATGAAAATGATCGGCTCCGGCGGCACAGTCGCACCGGTTTCCGCCGCATGGTCGGAATAATTGAGACCGATACAGATGAACTTGCCTGTTCCCGCGACGCAAGCGCCGTAACGGTCCACAGTGACTTCCGGCAGTGTCGCCGGATCAATGGCAGCGAGCTTCTTCAATCCTGCCGGCGAAATCGCCTCACCGGCGATATCCTTGACGTGAGCAGAGAGATCGCGAACCTTGCCATCCTTGTCGACAAGGCCCGGCTTTTCCTGACCGGCAGGACCGTAACGCACGAGTTTCATGGGGTAACCTTTCTGATTGGGAGGTGGTCAATAGGTGGCGCGGCCACCGGAAATGTCGAAAACGGCGCCTGTTGTGAATGAACATTCCTCGCTGGCAATCCAGCTGATCAGAGATGCCAGTTCATCGACAGTACCAAAGCGCTGCATGGGTATTTTCGACAGCATATAGTCGATAAATTCGGGTTTGAGCTGCTGAAGGATCGGTGTATCGACCGTGGCCGGAGTAATCGCATTGACGGTGATCCCGTCATGCACCAGTTCCTTGCCCAGCGATTTCGTCAGTCCGATCACCGCCGCCTTCGATGCGCTGTAGGCCGAGGCATTCGGATTGCCCTCTTTGCCGGCGATGGAGGCGACATTGACGATGCGGCCATAGCCGTTCTTCTGCATGAACGGCACAACGAAACGGTTGCAATAGAACAGGCCGTTGACGTTGATGTCGAACACCCGCTTCCACTGATCGATCGGATAATCGGCCACCTTGGCGTTCGGACCGGTAATCCCGGCCGAGCAGATCAGAATATCGATTTTGCCGGAACTGGCCGCCGTATCCCGCGCTGCCTTTTCCACCTGCGCCGGATCGGAAACATCGAGCGCCAGTCCGTGCGTGTCATTGCCGAGCTTGCTTCTCGCCTCTTCGATCCGTGCCGCATCGACGTCCCACAGGCTGACCGTGCCGCCTTCCGACACGATCCGCTCTGCAGTCCTGTAACCTATGCCGGATGCGCCACCTGTAATAACCGCGTGCCGTCCTTCATAGCGTCTGATGGTGTTCGCCATGGTTCCTCCCGAGCGTATTCGGTTCTAGTGGTTGTCGCGGGGCAATCCCTTGGTCTGAGCGATGCGCTGGTACTTGACCGCCGGCTTCAGCACCATGCCCTGCGCCAGCTGGTCGACCATGCCACGCTGTATTTCCTGCCATGGCGTCTGGCTGGCCGGATATTTGTAGCCGCCTGCCGCCAGCAGGTCTTCGCGGCGCTTCTGCAGTTCCTCGTCATCGATGAGGATATTGGCCGTGCCCTTGTTGAGATCGATACGCAGATGATCACCGGAGCGCACCAGCGCCAGACCGCCATTGACCGCGGCTTCAGGCGAGGCATTGAGGATCGAGGGTGAGCCCGATGTGCCAGACTGGCGGCCATCGCCAAGACAAGGCAGTGCGTGGATGCCCTGCTTCAGCAAATAGCCCGGAGGTTGCATGTTCACGACTTCCGCCGCACCGGGGTAACCGATCGGGCCAGTACCGCGCATGATCAGGATGCTGTTGGCATCAAGGCCGAGCGCCGGATCGTCGATGCGTGCATGGTAATCCTCCGGTCCCTCGAACACTTCAGCAATGCCTTCGAATGCTTCCGGATCATTCGGGTCCGACAGATAGCGGTTACGGAACTCTTCGGAAATCACGCTTGTTTTCATGATGGCGCTGTCGAAAAGATTACCCCGGAGATTGATGAACCCGGCTTTCTTCTTCAGCGGGGTGTCATAGGGGCGGATGACATCGGTGTTGAGGTTTTCAACGTTCTCGCAATTGACGCCGATGCTCTTCCCGTTGACCGTGAGCGCTGCCGGATGCGGCAGTCGTTTGGCTTTCAGAAGTTCAGCCACAACAGCAGGTACGCCGCCCGCGCGATGATAGTCCTCGCCGAGATATTCACCCGCAGGCTGCAGATTGACAAGCAAAGGGACGTCATGGCCGATAGCCTGCCAGTCATCATTGTCGAGCGCGATGTCGAGATGGCGGGCAATCGCGTTCAGGTGGATTGGCGCATTGGTCGAGCCGCCGATGGCCGAGTTGATGACGATGGCATTCTCGAAGGCTTCGCGCGTCATGATATCGGAGGGTTTCAGGTCCTCGCGCACCATCTCTACAATGCGCTTGCCGGTATCATAGGAGATCTGCCCGCGTTCACGGTAAGGCGCGGGGATGGCTGCGCCGCCCGGCAGTTCCATGCCAAGAGCTTCCGCCAGCGAGTTCATCGTCGTAGCCGTACCCATGGTGTTGCAATAGCCGACCGAAGGTGCCGATGAGGCAACGATATCCATAAACTCGTCATAGTTGATCTCGCCCGAGGTCAGCTTTTCGCGCGACTTCCACACGATGGTACCGGAACCGGTGCGCTCGCCGCGATGCCAGCCGTTCAGCATCGGTCCGACAGACAGTGCGATAGCGGGAATATTGACGGTCGCTGCGCCCATCAGCATCGCCGGTGTGGTCTTGTCGCAGCCGATGGTCAGCACCACACCGTCGAGCGGATAGCCGAACAGAACTTCAACCAGACCGAGATAGGCAAGGTTACGGTCAAGTGCCGCACCGGGGCGCTTGCCGGTTTCCTGGATCGGGTGCACCGGAAACTCGAACGGAATACCGCCGGCTGCGATGATACCGTCGCGGACGCGTTTCGCCAATTCGATGTGGTGGCGGTTGCAGGGGGAAAGGTCCGAACCAGTCTGGGCGATGCCGATGATCGGCTTGCCAGACTGCAATTCCTCGCGGGTCAGGCCGTAATTGAGATAGCGCTCGAGATAAAGCGCTGTCATCCCCGGATTGTCAGGATTGTCGAACCATTCCTGTGAGCGAAGCTTCTTCGGGGTCTTGTGGGTCGTCATGAAAATAAACTCCTGAGTGGGGCTCTCCCCCAAGCTACTCTTTGACCGCTCCGGTCATCGAGGATACGTAATAATCGACAAAGAATGAGTAGAGGATCACGACAGGCAGCGAGCCAAACAAGGCTCCGGCCATCAGCGATCCCCACTCGAAAACGTCTCCTCGCACCAGCTCCGTCAGGACACCGACCGGGACAGTCTTGTTCTCCGAGGACTGGATGAAGGTCAGCGCATAGATGAACTCATTCCACGACAAAGTGAAGGCAAAAATACCCGCAGAGATCAGCCCCGGCACTGCCAGCGGCAATATGACCCTGATGAGGATTTGCCAGCGGGAGGCGCCGTCCACCAGTGCACTTTCTTCCAGTTCGAACGGGATCGAACGGAAGTAACCCATGAGCAGCCACGTGCAGAACGGAATGAGGAAAGTCGGGTAGGTGAAGATCAGTGCGAGTTTGCTGTCATAGATGCCGAACTTGAAGACGATGACTGCCAGCGGAATGAACAGGATGGAGGGCGGCACGAGGTAGGCGAGGAAGATCAGAAGTCCGACAGACCGCGAACCCTTGAAGCGGATGCGTTCAATGGCGTAGGCGGCAAAGACCGAGGCCGCGAGGGACAACACCGTTGCGCAGACCGATACAACCAGCGTGTTCCACAACCAGCCGGGATAGGAGGTCTCGAACAGCAGATATTTGATATGGTCCAGTGTCGGGCCCACCACCCAGAATGGGCTGTAATTGTTATAGTCCGTCAGCTGCGAGTTCGGTTTGACCGCCGTGATCGCCATCCAGTAGAACGGGAACAGCAAGACAATGATGAAGACGGCCAGCGGCAGGTAGAGCACGACGATGCGCCGCGGTAGCCGGTTGAGATAGCTCATACCCTGTGCGTCGTCGGTAAGTGTGGCGGTGTTGGTCTGTTCGGAAATGCTCATGGTCGTTCTCTCCCTCAATCCTGTCCGCCCTGTTGCCATTTCCGGCGCTGAAGACCGAAAAATGAGAACAGGATGGAGGCAAGAAGGAACGGGATCATGGCGACAGCAATCGCTGCCCCTTCGCCGAGTTGTCCGCCGGGAATACCCCGCTGGAATGAAAGCGTTGCCATCAGGTGGGTCGCATTAACAGGTCCACCCTTGGTCAGCACGTAGATCAGCTGGAAATCGGTGAATGTGAAAAGCACTGAGAAAGTCATCACCACGGCGATAATGGGGGTGAGCATCGGCAGGGTGATGAAGCGGAAGCGCTGCCATCCGGTTGCACCATCCAGCGAGGCTGCTTCGTGCAGCGATTGCGGAATGGTCTGCAGGCCAGCAAGCAGCGAGATCGCCACAAAGGGGATACCGCGCCAGACATTGGCGGCGATCACCGAAAAGCGTGCATTGTTGGGGTCGCCAAGGAAATTGATGGGTGTGTCGATGATGCCGAGCTTGATCAGCGACCAGGACAGAATGGAAAACTGCGCATCGTAAATCCACCAGAAGGCCAGCGCCGACAGCACGGTCGGGACAACCCAAGGCAGGAGGATGATGGCGCGGAAGAAAGATTTGAACGGCAGGTTTTCATTGAGGATCAGTGCGAGCCAAAGGCCGAGACCAAATTTCAGAACCGAGGCAATGAAGGTGTAAAGCACCGTGTTGTACACCGTCATCCAGAACACGGAATCGTTGGCAAGCGCTATGTAATTGTCGAGACCGATGAAGATGCCGTCACGGCCGATCTTGGCATCGGTGAACCCGAGCCAGACACCAAGGCCCAGCGGGTAGGTCAGAAAGCACAACAGAAAGACCGCAGCCGGCAGCAGAAACATGAAACCCAGAAACGTATTGTTCCGGGTCAGCGCGCCGAGGGCTGAAGGTGGTTTGGTTGTTATTGCTGTCATTGGGAATACCCCCCTCTGCCCTGTCGGGCATCTCCCCTACAAGGGGGGAGATCAGCCTTCATGACTGCCTTCGCACAATTTGCAATGTTGAAAATAGCGCGAAATCTCTGATGCCGATGTGATCTCCCCCCTTGTGGGGGAGATGTCCGACAGGACAGAGGGGGGTGAAGAGTGTCTCCACCTTCACGCCATCCCATGTTCAAACTGCTTCCCATCCTGCCGGTCTCCGCTCTAGACGTTGTAGTAACGGTTGGCGCGTTTCTCGGCCTGGGCGATAGCGTCTTCCGGCGTCATCTGTCCCGTCACGGCGGTGGCGTACATGTCCACCAGCACATAGTCGGCCATCACACCAGCCGATGCGGTTCCAAGCGGTCCGGCATAGCCGTTCGGCCGCAGGCTTCCCGAGGCTTTGGCATAGGCCTCATGGATGGGATTGGATTTCCATACGGGATTGGCTGCGTATTCCTTCAGAGGCTGGCAGCAATAGGCACTGGCGCCTTCGATCCAAGCGTTCATGTTGTCTGCCTGATACATGAACTGCAGATAGGCCTTGGCTGCTTCCGGGAATTTCGTGTGCTTGAAAATCGACAGGGTCGATGCCTGATGCAGTTCAACGGATTGACCGATGGGCCCGATAGGCAGGTTGACCGAGCGCATATCTTCGGCGATCGCTGCCATTGATGCGTCCTTCTTGGCGGCGTAATAAACCGACACACCATTGGCGGTCAGCGAGACCTGGCCGGCGAGGAATGCGCGGTTGTTGTTGACGTCCTGCCAGCTTTCGGTGCCGGGGATGAAGGTCTTGTAGAGTTCCTGCGCATACTTCACCGAAGCGAGCGTTTCGGGGCTGTTGATGACGACCTTGCCGCTCTCGTCGACCATCTTGCCGCCATGGCTCCAGAGCAGCCAATGGGCATAATTGTTGCCGTCACCCACGGCCTTGCCGTGTGGAAAACCAGCCGGTGTGCCCTTGGCGTGCAATGCTTTGCACAGTTCCAGAAAGCCCGCGGTATCCTTTGGGAATTCCTGGAAGCCAGCCGCTTTCATGTGGCTGTCGCGATAGACAATAGCATTGCCGATGGCGCAGAGCGGCAGTGCGATGAACTTGCCGTCACGCTTGGCATAACCTTCAAGACCGGGATACCAGCCGCCATGGGCACCGCCAAGATAGGTGCCGAGCTCGGTCACGTCGAGAAGCTTGTCCGGATATTGCTGGGGATCATCGAACCAGCTCATGACCATATCCGGTCCCGAGCCGACATTGGCGGCAACCGCGGCCTTCGGGCGTACGTCCTCCCAGCTTTCCTTGTCGATGCGCACTTCAACGCCGGTGGCGTCGGTGAATTTCTTGGTGTTGGCAAGCCACGCCGCTTCTTCCGCAGGCACGAATGGCACCCAGCGCAACAGGCGCAGCTTTGCACCAGCCTCTGGTTTGTACGTTGGTGCGGCCTGGGCAAAGGCAGGGGTAAGGCCGAACCGGTTCAATCCAGCTGCGGCCACGAGCCCGGCAGAAGCGCCGAGAAGATGTCGTCTGTTGATGGTCATGAATGCTCCTCCTTGGGGTTTCGCATGTCCGGAACGTCTCCCGCTTCCGGCTCATGCTTTCGGGGGCTTTCTATCAGGCACATGTTCCCCGACTGGCAGGTGCCGTTTGGTCATACCTAGACGAGCCGCTTGCCGCTCTCCGCGTCAAAGAGATACGTCGCTTCGGCGTGTATCGACAGGCCGACAGTTTCGCCCGGACGGGCATTGATGCGCTGGTGGAACACACCTGTTATATCGTCACCGCCAATACGCATGATCATCTGCGTTTCCGATCCGGTGGGCTCGATCACCACGACGCTGGCCGGAATGCCGCCATCGGCAATCGTCATGTGCTCCGGCCGCAGGCCATAGATCAGCGCGCGGCCCCTAGCGCTTTCCGGGGCTTTTGCCACCGGCAGCACAACACCCTTTTCAGTTACGAATTTGAGTGCATCGTTTGGATCAAGTCTGCCCTTGAGCATGTTCATGGCGGGCGAGCCGATAAAGCTGGCCACGAACAGGTTGGCGGGTTGATCATAAAGTTCGAGCGGCGCCCCGATCTGTTCGACGATGCCGTCATGCATGACGACGATCTTGTCGGCCATGGTCATGGCTTCGATCTGGTCGTGCGTCACGTAGACGGTGGTCGTTTTCAACCGCTGGTGCAGTTCCTTGATTTCCGCCCGCATGGCCACGCGCAATTTTGCGTCGAGATTGGAAAGTGGTTCATCAAACAGGAACACCTGTGGATCGCGAACAATGGCACGACCCATCGCAACGCGCTGACGCTGGCCTCCAGACAATTGCCGGGGGAAACGGTCAAGCAGATGCGTAAGGCCAAGAATTTCTGCTGCGGGTTTTACCCGCTTGTCGATCTCGGCTCGGGATGCGCCTTTCAGTGTCAGGGAAAATGCCATGTTGTCGGCAACAGTCATGTGCGGATAGAGCGCATAATTCTGGAACACCATGGCGATGTCGCGCTCTTTTGGAGCGAGACCATTGACCACCTGTCCTCCGATGCGGATTTCTCCGGCAGAGATATTCTCAAGTCCGGCCAGCATGCGCAGCAGCGTAGACTTTCCGCAGCCCGATGGGCCAACCAGAATGACGAACTCGCCATCGGCGATCTCGATATCAACCCCCTTGATAACCGGATGCGTCCCGAATGATTTTCTTACGTTGGCGAATTCGACTGATGCCATGCCTGTTCCTCCCGAATTATGTCAAACGGTGCTTCTCCCAAAACACCGTGCGAAAATACTATCCCCGCCCGACCAATGGCATTTTCGTTGCCATGACCGTCAGCGACAGCACATTGGCCTCCAGCGGCAGACCGGCCATATAGACAACGGCATCGCCGATATAGTGTGCCGGTATCGTCGGCTCGCTCGCGGTTTCACCATTGGCCTGCAGCACACCGCCTGCCATCTTTGATGTCATCTCCGTGGTGGCGTTGCCGATATCAATCTGGCCGCAGGCAATATCGAAAGGCCGCCCGTCCAGTGCAGTCGACTTGGTCAAACCTGTGATGGCATGCTTCGTTGCCGTATAAGGTGCTGAATTCGGACGCGGCGTAGTCGCGGAAATCGAGCCATTGTTGATGATACGGCCGCCGCGCGGCGTCTGCGCTTTCATCAGCTTCAGCGCCTGCTGCGTGCAGAGAAATGCGCCCGTCAGGTTGGCGCCGAGAATGGCGTTCCATTGTTCGAACGTCACCTCTTCCATGGCGACATTGGGCACATTGATACCCGCATTGTTGATCAGCAGATCCAGCCGCCCATACTGTGCCTTGATACCTTCAAAGAGTGCTGCAACGGATCTGGGGTCGCTGACATCGGCTGCAATGGATGTGACGGTTCCCTTGGTTTCGGCAGTCAGAGTTTTCGCTGCTTCGTCAAGCACATCCTTGCGCCGCCCGGTGATGACAACGGACCAGCCGACACCAAGCAACGCCGTGGAAATCGCCTTGCCGACGCCCGTGCCGCCGCCGGTCACCAGTGCAATCTTGCCTTTGCCCGAATCCTGATAATTGGTCATAGTTTTCCGCCCAGTTCGTCTTCGATATGCGCCTTGATGATGTCGTCAAAAACGGTCTCCGCCTTGAATCCGAGCGAGGCCGCCCGCCGCGTGTCAAAATCCGTCGCCCAACCCGCAACGATTTTCTGGATGGTCGGATCGGGCTCACGCCGGATCAGCTTGACTGCCTTGTCACCGGCAACACGTTTCAGAGCGGCAATTTCTTCGCCAACGAGGGCTGAAAGGCCTGGCATCGACAGGTTGCGGCGGGGCCCGACCTTTTCCAGATCCAGCGTTGCCGCATGCACGAAGAAACCCACTGCCGAGCGCGGGCTGGCGAACCAATGCCGCACATTCTCGTCCACCGGCAGGATGGCTTCCTGTCCCACCAGGGGCTCACGCAGGATATTGGAGAAGAAACCCGACGCAGCCTTGTTCGGTTTGCCGGGTCGAATGCAGATGGTTGGCAAACGAATGCCGATTCCGTCGAAAAAACCGCGTCGGCTATAGTCGGACAGAAGCAGTTCGGAGATTGCTTTCTGTGTGCCATAGCTGGTGAGCGGCGTGGTGAAGAACTCATCGCCGATCTTGTCGGGAAAAGGCGTGCCGAAGACGGCAATCGACGAGGCAAAAACCACGCGTGGACGGTAAGGCGACTTTGCGCTCTCCAGACGGATGGCTTCAAACAGGAACCGCGTCCCGTCGAGATTGACCTTGTAACCTTTTTCGAAATCCGCTTCGGCTTCACCCGAGACAATGGCTGCGAGATGGAAGATCAGGTCCGGGCGGCTGGCAATCAGTTTTTCCGCCATGCCGGGATCGGAAAGGTCGGCCGCTTTGGAGGTTGAAACACGCGCCAGCGCCGCCGGTGCTGCTGGTTCAATCACGTCGACGAGCGTCAGCTTGTCAATATTGCCACCAAGAATGCCGTCCTGCGCAGCGATCCTGTCCAGCAATTTCCGGCCCACCATTCCGGCTGCGCCAATGACCAGTACATGCATATGCAATCAACCTCTTTTGTCATGCGGGCAATACGCCCGTTTTTCATTCAAACGACGTGCGCGGCGGCGAGGGGAAAGATGTGAGGTTCACGGTGATACAGTGCAGAAAAGGCCATGCTTAAACCCGTCGAGCCGAGGCCGATCACTGCAATACCTGCCTTTGAACTCAAGAACCGATCCTCCCAGAACGTCTCATTCTGCCGGCCCTTGGCGGGCCTTATGACAGCGCTAACACAAAGTTATGCACACTCACTAGCATTCATCAAGTGATTTATGGTAGCGCTATCATTATTCTGCTCAATCCCATCGGGATCATGCTATGCCACGCAAACGCAACGCACATCGAAACGCCGATACGCCAACACTGGCCGACGTGGCGCGTCTCGCTGGTGTGAGCGATATCACCGCTTCGCGGGTTGTCCGGAGCAAGGGGCCGATTGCCGATGCGACGCGTGCCAGGGTTCTGGCTGCCATCGCCGAGCTTGGCTATATTCCCAATCGAGCGGCTGGAAGTCTTGCCTCGTCAGGCTCCACGCTGATGAGCGTTCTGCTGCCTTCACTGTCGAACATCGTCTTTCCCGATGTATTGCGTGGGATTCACACCGCTCTGACCGAGACGGCATTTCAGCCTGTTATCGGGGTCACGGATTATGACCCTTTGATCGAAGAACGTATTCTCCTGTCCTTTCTGGCATGGCAACCTGCGGCGGTGATTCTGGCGGGATTGCACCATACCCCTACTGCCCGGCGTCATCTGGAGCATGGGCGCTTTCGCGTTGCAGAACTCATGGATATCGATGGAGATCCTGTCGACATCGCTGTGGGCATGTCGCACTGGCAGGCCGGATACGATACTGGCAGACATCTGGTGCAGCGCGGTTACCGCCGTTTCGGCTATGCCGGCCACAGCATTGCCAGCGATGACCGCGCGCGCGCCCGTTATGATGGCCTGCGCGCAGCGCTGAAGGAGGCCGGTCTGCTATTGATCGCCGAAGAGCGTGTGCAGGGGCCAAGCTCGACCATAGCCGGCCGCCATCTGCTTGAGGCGATCCTCCGGAAGGCACCCGGTCTCGATGTCGTCGTGTTTCCCAATGATGACATGGCAATGGGCGGTATCTTCCATTGCATACATGCAGGTATCACACCGAAGGAACAACTGGGCATTTTCGGTTTCAACGGCCTTGATATCGGTCAGGCCATGCCGCTGCCCCTGTCGACGATTCTTTCCAAACGTTTTCTGATCGGTAAGACTGCCGCTGAAAAACTTCTGGAAAGCCGGGAACGTCCAGCTGAAAAGACCATCATCAATACCGGCTATGACATCATAGTAGGAGCAACAGCATGACCACGATCCTGTCCGAGCAGACCAAATTGCGTGACGAGATCGTTTCTGTCGGTGCCTCCTTGTTCAATCGCGGCCTTACGTTTGGATCAACCGGCAATATCAGCGCCCGGCTTTCAAACGGCGAGCTGTTGATGACGCCGACAAATGTGTCACTGGGAACGCTTGATCCGGGGCGGCTCTCCCGTTTCACGGCGGAAGGTGTTCACGTGGATGGTGATAAACCGACAAAGGAAGCCTTTCTGCACCGTTGCATGTATTGCGAGCAGGCGCAGGCCAATGCTGTGGTGCACCTCCATTCGACCCATTCCGTCGCGGTGAGCATCCTTGCGGATGTTAATCCGCAGGACGTATTGCCGCCGCTGACCGCCTATTACGTTATGCGCGTCGGTGCTTTACCTCTCGTTCCCTATTATCCGCCTGGTGACGAGGCCCTGGCGCTTGCTGTCAGCGAGAAAGCCAGGACGCATCATGCCGTGCTCCTTGCCAATCATGGGCCCGTGGTGGCGGGCAAAACATTGCACGAAGCGCAGTATGCGGTCGAAGAGCTGGAAGAGACGGCCAAGCTCTTTCTGCTGCTGCATGGTCGTACGATACGGCCGCTCACAGCGGAGCAGGCTGCCGCGCTCAAAAGGATTTGATCGGTTTCAAGGATTGCAATCCGAGGCCGCCAACGGCCAGAATCACGCAGGCTATGCCTATGATCTGGTTCTGGTTGACGGATTCTTTGAGAAAGATAACGGCGAATACCACGGCAGAGACTGGCGCCATGGCGGTAAAGAGCGAGGCTTCGGCACCGCTGACCCGTGCGGAACCGGCATACCAGAGCAGAAAGCCGCCAACCGTGGGAACAATCGCGTAATAGATCACTGCCCAGAACGAGCCAATGGTCATGCCGCCGGTCCATGGCATTTCGACGAGTGCCGGTATGAAGGAGACCGCCAGTCCAAGACCTGTCATCAGGGTTGACAGTGCAAGTGGTGGAATAGGTGTTTTGAGCCTCTTGTTGAGCAGGATGAACAGACCTTCACAGGCAACGGCCGCAAAGATCAGGGCATTTCCTGTCAAGGAATGCGTACCGGTTTCTCCCGGCCGGAACGCGATAGCGATGACGCCGGATGTAGCCAGTACAATGGCGACAAGGGTGAAGCGATGTGGCCGTTCACCCAGAAGGAGAATCGCAATGGCGGCCGATACGACGGGCAGGGTCCCGATAATGACACCGGCATCCGTTGCCGATGTCAGTTTCAGCCCGGATATAAGAAGCGTGGTGTAGCCAACACTGCCCGCGCCGGCCTGCAACACAAGAAGCATCCATGCGGACCGGTCAAGCTTCGGCCATTTGGTTCGCGTCAGCCGCATGAGCACCAGAAATATCGGGAAGGCGACAGCAAAACGCAGGGCAGTTGCGGTAAAGGGCGGCAAACCCGCCGCGATGATCTTGCTGGCAATCACGGTACTCCCGACAAGCACCATGGCAAGCGCGAGAAAACCATAACCTTGAATCTGTTTTGACATGCGCAATCCTTTCATCCCGGGAAGGCGCACAACATCCGATCACGCGGGCGCCGTCTTGAACAAAATTGCAGGATGCGAAGAGGCGTTCAGTTCACAACACCGGCGTAGGCGCCGGGCGATATCCCATATTTGCGCACGAAGGTTCGCGTCATGTGGCTCTGGTCGGCAAAACCGCTGGCGGCGGCAGCCTCGGCAAGGGGCAATCCCGATGCAATCATGCGGCGGGCGAGATCAATCCGTCGTTGTACCAGATAGGCATGCGGCGTCATGCCTGTGGCGCGGCTGAAGGCACGCACAACCTGAAAGCGGCTTAAACCGCTCTCTCTTGCCAAATCGTCCAACGTCACGGCATGCGCTGGCTGGTCGTCGATCAGATCGCGGGCACGGCGAATGGCTCGCGGTATTGCCGGAAAAGGGAGTGAACTGCCCGGTTCGCCAAATACGCCAGCCAATACTGTCAACAGCAGTTCTTCTCCACGGAGATCAGATGCGATGCCATTTTCGCGGGTCATTGCAGTGAAAAGCCGATCAAACTGATAGGCCAGCCGTGCATCGCGAATCACCGGTTGCGGAAATTCATCTGGTGTTTCACCGCTGTCCCGCAGGTCCGTAGTCATCGCGCCAACAACGATCGGATCGAAATAAAGCATTCTCCACGAGCGTTCAGCTCCACCGATCGGCGCGCCGTCGTGGACTTCACCGGGGCTGACGGTGATGACGTCGCCGGAGCCAGCCTCCACCATTCCCCGTCCGCTGAGGGATTTTTGCGCGCCCTGATCGATGACGCCAATGCCGTATTGTGTGTGGGTGTGCCGTGGAAAGCTGTGTTTTGTTTTTGCTTCGACGGCTTCGACGCCTGCAACGCCACACCGGAACATCATGAATTGGCGGTTTTCCATCGCGGTATATCTACCATCGGATTTGCTTGGTCACAAACGGAGATGATCGGCGATAGCCAAACGAAGCGCATTGGATTTGGTTGGGTACTCTAGCAAAACCATCTTTGCGATGGAAATCGTCCGGAAATGGTGGTGTCATCGGGTACGACTGAGACAGATTCTTGACCTCATTGAAAGAAGTAAGCCCGTGGTGAAGCAGAAGAGTGTGATTGTGGTCGGCGCTGGAATTATTGGCGCATCCGTTGCCTGGCATCTGGCAAGGCAAGGCGCCGCCGTAACGGTTGTTGCTGAAAAAAACGATGGGGTCGCGACGCCTGCTTCCTTTGCCTGGATCAATGCCAGCTGGGGTAATCCGGAATTCTATTTCCGCTTCCGCCGCTACGCCATGGAGGGTTGGAAGCGTCTGGCAAATGAGCTGCCGGGTATTGGCGTCAACTGGTGCGGCAGCATTGGCTGGGATCTGTCAGAGAGTGAGTTCGATGCCTATGCCACGCAATACGGAGGCTGGGGCTACGGTATCAGGCGTATCAAGCGGGATGAGATTGAGTTGCGGGAACCCCACCTTGCCCATTACCCTGAATTTGCCCTGCATGTGGCGGAAGAAGGGGTGGTGGAACCTGTTGCGGCTGCCCAACGGATGCTGGCGGGCGCCCAGTGGCGCGGCGCGCGATTGCTGTACGGGGCGACGGCCTCGATGCTTCTTCAGGAAGGTGGCCGCGTAACCGGTGTAGCCACGACGTTTGGCACATTCAAGGCCGATCACGTGGTGCTCGCGGCGGGAGCCGGGGCGGTCGCTCTGGCCGAAACGGCCGGTGTAAAGCTCTCCATCGAAACGCCGCCCGGGCTGATTGTTCATTCAAAACCCACTGAAAAGCGGCTGAATGGCCTCGTTCTCGCATCTGAGCTGCATATGCGCCAGACCGCAGAAGGTCGGATCATCGCCGGTGCCGACTTTGGCGGAAGTGATCCCGGCGCTAATCAACAGGCGGTGGCGGACACGCTCTTTGCCAAGCTGAAGACGACGTTGAAAGACGTGGACGATCTGGCTCTCGATTTTTTCACGGTTGGCTACCGGCCAACACCCAAAGATGGATTTCCAATCATTGGCAAAGCTGAAAACCATGAGGGCCTTTCCATCGCGGTCATGCACTCCGGTGTGACGCTTGCCCCTGCCGTTGGCCTGCTCCTGTCGAAGGAAATCCTGTCAGACAGGCCCGAGGAAAAGCTTGCGCCGTTCCGGCTTTCCCGGTTTGGCGGGTGAACGGGAAGAATTTCGGGGAAAGCTGATCGCGCGATATGGCGTACGCAACTTTGCAAGACTGCTCAGGACGCCTGCACCATCCGCCGTTCCAGCGCGTCGATCTCGCTATCAGAAAACACCTCGATATTGTGTGCCCGCAGGAGAGCGGCGGTCACGCCCGTTCCCGGATGTTTCTTGCCGGTAAAACTGCCGTCATAGATGAAGCCGCTGCCGCAGGAAGGACTTCCGTCGATGAGCAGGGCGAAACGGCAGCCGTGGGCTCTGGCCAGTGCAAGCGCGTTCTCTGCTCCAGCAAGGAAAAGATCCGTCACATCACTGCCATTGATGTCGATGACACGGGCCGTTCCGGACAAAACGCTCTCTCCGGCTTTTCCTTCACCAATCTCTGAGGGCGGACGCGGAATACTGAAGCCTGCCGATACTTCCGGACATGTCGCGACAACGCGACCTTCGGCTTGCCATTGCGCCAGCAGCGGATGTGCAAGGGTTTTGGCGGAACCGTTGTAGCGCACGGGTCGGCCAAGCAGACAGGCACTGACAAGGATTTTGGCTGTCATTGCCGCACCTTTCCTCGAAAAGAAACCATGAGCGCCGTTGATACGCCAGCCTCATTTGAGCGGCAAGCCCGGCAGTGTGGCAGGGCTCAATGCATGATCATCCCGCCATCCACCGCATATTGGCTGCCGGTTACGAAGGACGCATCGTCGGACAGCAGGAACAGTCCGACTGCCGCCGCCTCTTCGGGCGTGCCGATGCGCGCCAATGGCAGCTGGCCGACGATCGCAGCTTCGAACTGTCTGCGGATATCCTCGGCCAGAAAATTGCGCAGATTGGTCTCGATGGGGCCGGGAACCAGCACATTGACGCGGATCTGCCGCTCTCCCAACGCCGCCGCCCACGAGCGCGCCAGCGAGAGCATGGCACCCTTGGTGGCAGAGTAGACGCTGGCGAAAGCCAGCCGTTCATAGGCGGCGGTTGAACCTGTCAGCAGCACCGAAGCACCGGGATTGAGGTGGCTGGACAAGGCCGCCATCTGCAGGATCGGGCCACGCACATTGGCATTCATCATGCGGTCAAAGAAGCTGGCATCCATCTCGTCGATTGTGCCGATAGCCGCATAACCAGCGTTGAGCCAAATTCCGTCGAGTTTGCCCGCCTGCGCAACCTTTTCTGCGAGTTCCTTGGCCGTGGCGGGATCGCCCGCATCGTTGCGAAAAACCAGAGATACCGGTAAAGCCTGACGCGTCTCATCGAGATGCTGCTGGCTGAAACCAGTAATGATCACCTCGCCGCCTTCTGCCGCGATACGCTTTGCACCAGCCAGCCCGATACCGCTGGTGCCACCGGTGATCAGAATGCGTTTTCCTGTAAATCGGCCCATGCTCTGCCCTTCCATGCTCTGCACAAATCATCAGATTGTACATTTGCACTTCGCAATGATGGGTAGAATGCTTTAGTATCTGCAGAGCTTATTTAGGGAATTGGGTATAATGCGCGGAAGTGAGCATGCTGAATTGCGCGCCTTCGCGGCGATTGTCGAGCACGGCAGCTTCGCACGTGCCGCCGCGCATCTCGGCGTTTCTGCATCAGCTCTCAGCCAGACGATCCGGAACATGGAGGAGCGTCTGGGTATCCGTCTGTTGCATCGGACGACACGCAGCGTTCGACCAAGCGAGGCAGGTGAAAAGTTCTTGACCCGCCTGCTGCCCGCATTGACGGCGCTCGACGTGGCTGTTGCGGAACTAGTCGCGGCCAGGGATGTGCCGTCAGGGACTTTGCGGATCAATTCCCTGCGGCTGGCAGCCATCCATTATCTTGGGCCACTCATCGGGCCATTCCTTGCCGCATACCCCGATATTACCATGGACATCGTTGTCGATGAGCGGCTGGTCGATATCGTGGCGGAGGGTTTTGATGCGGGCGTCCGCCTTGGCGAAAAACTGGAGATGGACATGGTCGCGGTCAAGCTTAGCGGTGATCTCGAGATGATGGTCGTTGCAACGCCAGATTATCTCCAGCGGTTCGGTACCCCTTTGACTCCACGCGATCTTCTGCAGCACCGCTGCCTCAACTATCGCTGGCCAACCGATGGCAGTCTGTATCGCTGGGAGTTCGAGCGGGACGGCGGGCAACTGCAGATCGCCGTTAATGGCCCGCTTATGGTGAATGAGCCGGGCATGATGCCCCGTATTGTCGCCGACGGTGCAGGCATCGCCTATCTCTTTGCCCATGATATCAAGGACATGGTTGCCAGCGGTCAACTGGTCCAGCTGTTACCGGAGTGGACACCAACCTTTCCCGGATTTTATCTCTATTATCCAAGCCGCCGGCAGATGGCGCCAGCATTGCGGGCATTTCTGGATTTCATTGCTGCAAATGGCTCTATGGCCCGACCTGTCACATCTGCAGTTTGATGAGTCCGGCGCCTGTGGGCTCGAAGCCGCAGGCTCGATAGAACCCGGTCAGGCTAGGTTCGAAATCGACATGGAGCCAGTGGGCGCCGCGATCACGCGCAAGATCTGCCGCTTCCTTGACCAATTGTGTGGCAATGCCTCGCCTGCGGAATTTGGGATGAACGCTGGTATCCAGCAGGAACGCGTGTATGCCTCCATCCCAGGCCACGTTGACAAAGCCGATCAGTCTTTGGCCGTCATAGGCACCCGCATGCGCCAGGCTGCGCGCCAGAATGCCCGAGAAATCCTTACAGACGAAATCATCCCATGCCCATTCCCATAGGGCGTTCATCTCATCATTCGATGGGAAGGGATCGATGCGGAATGTAACACTCAAGTTCAGATCCTTCCGATGGATCAGGCAACCTCGCAGGCAATAGGGAATATTTCAAGATCAGCGTCCTTGCCGGACACGAGGCGTCTATCAATCACCTGATACCATCTTCGTTTTCCGGAACCAATACAGCCTGCACACGTTTGTCTGCAGGCTTCGACGGCAATTTTGAAGAGCCGGGCCGCAATGAAACAAGGATACATTATGAAAAAACTGATCTTGATGGCTGCTGCCGTTTCTATGGCTTTTGGTGCAACTGCAATTGCCGCGCCTCCTCATCACAAGACCAAACAGCAGGCCCATGCCGCGACCGGCCCCAAGACGCGTCTCGGGACTCTGTCATGCGCGGTTGATGGCGGCGTTGGAATGCTCATTGGCTCAAGCAAGGCCGTCCAGTGCAAGTTCATGCGCACCAACGGATCTGTTGAAAAATATGCCGGACGGATAGGCAAGCTGGGTATTGATATCGGCATTACCAAAAAATCCTACCTGCAGTGGATTGTTTATACAGCTGCCGGGAACAGGACGGGCGACGGTGCGCTTGCAGGCAGTTATGCCGGTGTAACGGCCGGTGCTTCAGTCGGTATTGGCCTTGGTGCCAATGCCCTTATTGGCGGAACATCGAAGAATTTCGGCCTGCAGCCCTTCAGCGCCGAAGCGACGCAGGGCCTCAATGTGGCTGCCGGTGCTACACAGCTGACGCTGCGTGCCGCCCGCTAAATAATTTGTATCCAGCCGCCGGTTTCCGGCGGCTGGATACTTGCTGTCTATCGGATAAACGGGATCAGTGCGCGAACACGCGGGTCGCGCAGATAAAGCCCGCCCCAGATGAGCAATCCGAGATAAACACCGAACAGAAGATGGCTGAAAACTGGGCTGCCGATGCGCAAATGTGTGGCAACCGCGCCGCCAAGATAACCCGTGAGCAGAATAGCGCCGAGGATCGACGTCTGCGGGATAACATACAGCACGGTGCAGATCAGCAGCAGCACGCCCAGGCCGCGCGCCATACCCAGTGTGGCGGGATAGCCCAATTCGGCAAGTGATTGGGTTACCACGTCCAGTGGTACCAGCTTGATGCCGAAGTCAAAAATCAGAAACAGCACAACAAGGCCGCTAAAAACACGCCCTGTCCAGAGTGCCTTGTTTGAGATTGTTGTCATCTGCCCGGTCATTGCCATTATCATATCCTCCGAAGACTCCGCACCCTTTGTGCCCGAAGATTGTCCCTAGGACGATTGGAAAATCAGAATGCCGACAGCGGGCATGGAATATTTTTGGGAGCCTCGTCTCGCGCGCACAAGGTCATTAAATAAGCCAGCTTCGTTTTTTCCCTGATTGACATAATCCCATTTTCGTTTTCGTATAGCCCGCAGAAAAACGAAAATGAAAGTCAGTCTCATGTTCCTGCCGCCCAGACACGCCGAAATTCTGGAAATGGCCAAGGAGCACGGTCGCGTTCTCGTGGATGATCTGGCCATACATTTCAACGTCACGCCGCAGACCATACGCAAGGATCTGAATGATCTGTGCGACCAGAGGCTGTTGAGCCGTATCCATGGCGGCGCATTGTTTCCTTCTGGCATCCAGAATCTGGAATATGAAGCGCGCCGCCTGATTGCTGCGAATGAAAAGGAAGCCATCGGCCGCGCCGCCGCCGCGCTTATCCCTGATAATGCCTCGCTTTTCGTCAATATCGGCACAACAACGGAGGCTGTCGGACATGCCTTGCTGGATCGCAAGGGATTGATGGTTATTACAAATAACATCAATGTTGCCAATAGGTTGCGCATCTATCCCGATATCGAGGTGGTTATTGCAGGCGGTGTGGTGCGTGGCTCCGATGGCGGTATTGTCGGCGAAGCGGCGGTCGATTTCATTCGGCAATTCAAGGTGGATTTTGCTGTCATAGGCACGTCGGCTATCGATCATGACGGTGCTTTGCTCGACTTCGATTTCCGCGAGGTAAAAGTGGCGCAGGCCATCATGGCCAATGCCCGCCATGTAATCCTGGTTTCCGACTCCACCAAATTCGAACGGACTGCGCCGGTGCGTATCGGTCACCTGTCACAGGTTAACACCTTCATTACCGATCGATGCGAAAGCGAAGCCATCCGCGCTATTTGTGCGGAAGCCGATGTCAGGCTCATCGAAACCTCGGTCTGATCCCCCTCTTGTGTCATACGATGATGCGCGTTATAGTTCCTTTTAGTTTCGTATTGCTTTCGTAATTGATCCATATATCTTTCGCAAATGCGAAGGAATGGTGCGTTGCGAAATGGGGAGCATGGGCATTGGCAGCGGACAAGATCTACGACGTCTTCGTGATCGGCGGCGGCATCAATGGATGCGGCATCGCACGGGATGCGGTTGGCCGCGGCTATTCTGTATTTCTCGCTGAAATGAACGATCTTGCCAGCGGCACATCGTCCGGTTCCACCAAGCTGATTCATGGCGGTCTGCGCTATCTCGAATATTATGAGTTCCGGCTGGTGCGTGAATCGCTGATGGAGCGCGAAGTGCTTTGGGCTGCGGCTCCGCATATCATCTGGCCGATGCGTTTTGTCCTGCCGCACCACGCGGGGCTTCGGCCGGCCTGGCTGCTCCGCCTTGGTCTGTTCCTTTACGATCACATCGGCGGCCGCAAGAAGTTGCCAGCGACCCGCACGCTCGACATGACGCGTGATCCGGCTGCCAAGCCGTTGAAGTCGCTCTATACAAAAGCCTTTGAATATTCTGATTGCTGGGTCAACGATGCGCGTTTCGTGGCATTGAATGCCCGCGATGCAGCTGATCGCGGTGCCGTCATTCGCACGCGTTCGAAAGTGACAAGCGCGCACCGTGATGTGGATGGCTGGACGCTCACTGTTCAGGACATGATGACAGGCGCGGTCGAAGAGGTGCGTGCACGTCTCGTGGTCAATGCAGCGGGGCCTTGGGTCGACGAAGTTTTGACCGGGGTTGTCGGTGTCAATGACGCCCACAATGTGCGCCTTGTTCAGGGCAGCCACATCGTTGTCCGGAAAAAGTTCGATGATCCGCGTGCCTATTTCTTCCAGAATACCGATGGTCGTATCATTTTCGCCATTCCATACGAGCAGGATTTCACGCTGATCGGCACGACCGATCAGGATTATCACGGCAATCCGGCCGAGGTGAAAATCACCGACGCCGAAATCGATTATCTCTGTGCTGCCGCCAGCGAATATTTCGTCGAACCCGTGAAGCGTGAGGATGTCGTCTGGACCTATTCCGGCGTTCGCCCGCTTTACGATGACGGCGCATCGAAGGCGCAGGAAGCCACGCGCGACTACGTCTTGAAGACCGATGCGCCGAATGGTCAGGCACCGCTCCTCAATATTTTTGGCGGCAAGATCACGACATATCGCCGTCTGTCCGAGCACATGCTGGAGAAGATCGAGGAGCAGCTGGGCAAGAAGGGCAAACCCTGGACCGCCACAGGCACACTGCCGGGCGGTGATTTTGCGGCAACGGCTTTCGATGCTGAATTGCAGAAGCTGAAGACGGATTATCCGTTCCTGGATGCGCGCCATGCCCATAGGCTTTTCCGGCTTTATGGCACCAGGACGCGCATTCTTCTGGGTAAAGCCACCTCATTGGCCGATCTAGGGCAGCATTTCGGCTCGGACCTTTACGAGGCCGAAGTCCGCTACCAGATCGAGAACGAATGGGCGGTCAGTGCACAGGACGTGCTGTGGCGCCGGACGAAAAAAGGATTGCATCTTTCTACCGATGAAGCAGCTGCACTTGACCGTTTCATGGACGGTGCAGTTGACCGGCGGCGGAAGGTAGCGGCTGAATAGACATTGTACCGCTGAGGCGGTGTGATGTCGTGATTGGGAAGGGCGGGACAAAGAGGCTGGAGGCCTGCTGTCCCAGGGAGGATTGAGATGCTGGAACTGCGGAATGTGTCCAAGGTGGTGGGTGGCAAGACCCATCTCGACAATATTTCGCTTGAGCTTCAACACGCTACGCTGAATGTCCTGTTGGGGCCGACACTATCAGGCAAGACCAGTCTGATGCGTATAATGGCGGGTCTCGATGTGCCGACGTCCGGCTCCATTTGGTTTGATGGCAAGAATGTCACTGGCGTTCCGGTGCAGAAGCGCTCTGTCGCCATGGTCTACCAGCAGTTCATCAACTACCCCGCTTTTACCGTCTATGAGAACATTGCCTCGCCGATGCGTGTGGCAGGCGCTGACAAGGCAACCATTGACCGGGAAGTGCGCAAGGCGGCTGAACTTCTCAAGCTGACACCCTATCTTGATCGTACGCCGCTCAGTCTTTCCGGCGGCCAGCAGCAGCGCACGGCACTGGCCCGTGCCATCGTCAAGAATGCAAAACTGGTGCTGCTTGACGAGCCGCTCGCCAATCTCGACTACAAGCTGCGCGAAGAATTGCGGCAGGAGCTACCGAAGATTTTCGCTGAAGCCGGGACGATCTTTGTCTACGCAACGACAGAGCCGCACGAGGCGCTTCTTCTCGGCGGGAACACCGCGACACTTTCGGAAGGCCGTATTACCCAGTTCGGCCCGACGATTGATGTTTTCCGCAAGCCTGATGATTTGATCACCGCCCAAACCTTCGCTGATCCGCCGCTTAACACGATTGCTCTCGCCAAGATCGGCAAGGCATTCCAGCTGGAAGGCGGGGTGGCCATGCCGGTACCGTCCAATCTCGGCGATATCACTGACGGCACCTATACCGTCGGTTTCCAGCCGCATCACGTTGGAACGAGCCGCCGCAATGCCGATGAAATCGCGCTTCGCGCCATCGTCACCGCGACTGAAATCACCGGTTCCGAGAGCTTTGTGCATTTGTCATTCGCGGATGCGCGCTGGACGATGCTGACTCACGGCATTCATATCTACACACCCGATGAAGTCATCGACATCTTCATTGATCCGCACAACCTGATGATCTTCGATGCGAACGGGAACTCCGTTACCCGCCGCCAGAAGCTTGCGGCATAGGGGAAAATCATGGCGCGCATTGATCTCAACCACATCCGCCACGCCTACGGTCCCAATCCGAAGTCGGATAAGGATTATGCCCTGCGGGAAGTGCATCATTCCTGGGAGGATGGTGGTGCTTACGCGCTGCTCGGTCCGTCCGGTTGCGGCAAGACCACATTGCTCAATATCATTTCCGGTCTGATTCATCCGTCGCATGGACAATTGCTGTTCAACGGGCAGGATGTCACCAATCTGTCGACGCAGGAGCGCAACATCGCCCAGGTGTTCCAGTTCCCCGTGATCTACGACACCATGACGGTTTATGACAATCTGGCCTTCCCACTGCGCAATCGCGGCGTGCCGGAAGCAGAAATCGACCGCAAGGTGCGCGAGACGCTTGATATGATCGATCTCGCAAGCTGGACCAACAAGAAGGCGCGTGGTCTGACCGCCGATCAGAAACAGAAGATCTCGCTCGGCCGCGGACTTGTCCGTTCTGACGTGAACGCCATCCTGTTTGACGAGCCGCTGACGGTTATCGATCCGCATATGAAATGGGTACTACGCTCGCAGTTGAAGCAGCTGCATCAGCGGTTCGGCTATACGATGGTTTACGTTACCCATGACCAGACGGAAGCACTCACCTTCGCCCAGAAAGTCGTCGTCATGTATGACGGCGAGATCGTTCAGATCGGCACACCCGAAGAGCTGTTCGAACGGCCAAAACATACATTCGTTGGCTATTTCATCGGTTCGCCCGGCATGAATGTCATGCCTGTTCAGCTGGCAGGGGATACCGCGCAGGTGGGCAGCCACACAATCAACCTGCCGGCTCCGGCAACGCCAGCCGGTGCCAAGAAACTCGAACTCGGCATTCGCCCGGAATATGTCCGGCTTGGCCGCCAAGGCATGCCGGTGACGATCGCCAAGGTCGAGGATATTGGCCGTCACAAGATCGTGCGCACCAAGCTGGAAAATCAGGACATCGCGGTCATCGTTGCCGAGGGCGAGGATATTCCTGCCGAGCCGCACATTGCCTTTGATCCGAAGGGCATCAACATCTACGCCGATTCCTGGCGCGTCGGGGGGAACTGAGCCATGGAAAAGACGTGGAACAACAAAGCCTGGTTCATGGTGCTGCCAGTGCTTCTGCTGGTGGCCTTCTCCGCAGTCATCCCGCTGATGACCGTGGTCAACTATTCGGTGCAGGACACATTCGGCAACAACCAGTTCTTCTGGGCCGGTACGGAATGGTTCACGGAAATCCTGCAGTCAGAACGCTTCCATTCCGCACTGATCCGCAATCTGATCTTCTCGTTCATCATTCTGGCGATCGAAATACCGCTCGGCATCATCATCGCGCTCAACATGCCGCGCAAGGGTCTGGGCGTTCCGGTCTGTCTTGTCCTGATGGCACTGCCGCTGCTCATTCCGTGGAACGTGGTGGGGACCATCTGGCAGGTGTTCGGCCGCGTCGATATCGGCCTTCTCGGTCACACGCTTGAAAGCCTCGGCATCAACTACAACTACGTGCAGAACCCGCTGCATGCTTGGTTCACGGTCATCCTCATGGACGTCTGGCACTGGACGAGCCTTGTCGTTCTGTTGTGCTACGCCGGTCTCGTGTCCATACCAGATGCCTTCTATCAGGCCGCCAAGATCGATGGTGCGTCACGCTGGGCCGTGTTCCGCTACATTCAACTGCCGAAGATGAACCGCGTTCTTCTGATTGCCGTGCTCCTGCGCTTCATGGACTCGTTCATGATCTACACGGAACCATTCGTGGTAACCGGCGGCGGCCCCGGCAATTCGACCACGTTCCTGTCCATCGATCTCGTTAAGATCGCCATTGGCCAGTTCGACCTCGGACCGGCCGCGGCCATGTCCATCGTCTACTTCCTGATCATCCTTCTTCTGTCATGGGTCTTCTATACGGTCATGACCAACTATGATGCGGAGCGCTGAGATGACCGCTGACAATACGACGCTCACGCGCACTACAACTGCTGGCAATCCTGAGCAGGCGAAGATCGACAAGGCATTGGCGCGGCGTATGCGCAAGCGCGGTGATGAATCGAAGTTCTGGTGGCTGGTGCCAACGCTCTACATCATCTTTCTGCTGCTGCCGATCTATTGGCTGGTCAATATGAGCTTCAAGACCAATCAGGAAATTCTCAACAGCTTTACCCTGTGGCCGCAGAATCCTACCCTCAACAACTATGCCATCATCTTCACGGATCCGGCATGGTATAACGGATATATCAATTCCATCATCTATGTCGTCATGAACATGGTGATCTCCGTGACGGTGGCGCTGCCCGCGGCCTATGCGTTCTCGCGCTACCGCTTTCTTGGTGACAAGCACCTGTTCTTCTGGCTGCTAACCAACCGCATGGCACCGCCAGCGGTGTTTGCGCTGCCGTTCTTCCAGCTCTATTCCGCCTTCGGATTGATCGATACGCACATCGCCGTGGCGCTGGCCCATTGCCTCTTCAACGTACCGCTCGCCGTGTGGATTCTCGAAGGCTTCATGTCGGGCGTGCCGAAAGAGATCGACGAAACAGCCTATATCGATGGCTATTCCTTCCCGCGCTTCTTCGTGAAGATCTTCATCCCGATGATCGCCAGCGGTATCGGTGTGGCAGCGTTCTTCTGCTTCATGTTCTCGTGGGTGGAATTGCTGATTGCCCGCACACTGACGACAACCGATGCCAAGCCGATCGCGGCGACGATGACCCGTACGGTTTCGGCATCGGGCATGGATTGGGGCCTGCTGGCGGCAGCCGGTGTGCTGACGCTGATCCCCGGCGCCATCGTCATCTATTTCGTGCGCAATTACATCGCCAAGGGCTTCGCCCTGGGGAGGGTATGATGAACTTCTCATGGATGGCATGGACGTTGCCGACAGCACTGTTCTTCCTGACAATTCTGGCGCTGCTGATCGGCATGGCCGTGTGGGAATACGTCTCCCCCGGCGGCAATCCGCGGGTCGGCATTTTGCGCTTTGAAACCACGCGCGGTGACCGGTTGTTCGTGTCGCTGCTTGGCAGCGCATTCATTCATCTTGCCTGGCTGGGGCTCGCTGGTCCCAACCTCTGGTGGGCTTTGGCTCTCTCCGTGGTTTACGCCGTTGGCGTGTTCCGCTTCGTTTAGGAAATGATATGGCGCCGGAATCGAAGGATTATTCCGGACAAAACGCCATGTTGAAACAGGGCAGCCGGTATCGTCCGGTTGTTCAGGCAATCGCAACTCTGGGAGGACTTCAATGCGAACGCGAATACTAACGACAACAACAGCACTGGCGCTGTTGCTCGGCGCAGGCTCCGCCTATGCCGGGATCGACGACGCCAAGAAATTCCTCGACAAGGAAATCGGCGATGTTTCCACGCTTGACCGTGCTGGTCAGGAAAAGGAAATGCAATGGTTCATCGATGCGGCGAAGCCTTTCGCCGGCATGGAGATCAAGGTTGTTTCGGAATCGCTGACCACGCACAGCTACGAATCGCAGGTGCTTGCGCCAGCATTCACCGCCATCACCGGCATCAAGGTCACCCATGACGTGATCCAGGAAGGTGACGTCGTCGAAAAAATCCAGACGCAGATGCAGACCGGCCAGAACCTTTATGACGGCTGGGTCAACGACAGCGATCTCATCGGCACGCACTGGCGCTACCAGCAGGTGCGCAATCTGACCGACTGGATGGCAGGCGAAGGCAAGGATGTGACCAATCCCGGTCTCGACCTTGATGACTTCATCGGCACCAAGTTCACGACAGCGCCGGACAAGAAGCTCTATCAGCTTCCTGACCAGCAGTTCGCCAACCTCTACTGGTTCCGCTACGACTGGTTCAACGACGAGAAGAACAAAGCTGACTTCAAGGCGAAGTATGGCTACGAGCTCGGCGTTCCAGTTAACTGGTCGGCCTACGAAGATATTGCTGAATTCTTCACTGGCCGCGATGTCGGCGGCAAGAAGGTCTACGGCCATATGGACTATGGCAAGAAAGATCCGTCGCTCGGCTGGCGCTTCACCGATGCCTGGCTCTCCATGGCCGGCAATGGTGACAAGGGCCTGCCGAACGGTCTGCCTGTCGACGAATGGGGCATCAAGGTCAACGAGAAGTCACAGCCGGTCGGTTCCTGCGTCGCACGCGGTGGTGATACAAACGGCCCGGCTGCTGTCTATTCGATCCAGAAGTACCTCGACTGGTTGAAGGCTTACGCACCGCCGGAAGCCCAGGGCATGACCTTCTCCGAATCCGGTCCAGTACCGGCACAGGGCAATGTCGCGCAGCAGATCTTCTGGTACACCGCCTTCACCGCCGACATGGTCAAGCCGGGCCTTCCCGTCATGAACGAAGATGGCACGCCGAAATGGCGCATGGCACCTTCGCCGCATGGCGTTTACTGGAAAGATGGCATGAAGCTTGGCTACCAGGATGTGGGTTCCTGGACGCTGATGAAGTCGACACCGACCGACCGTGCCAAGGCAGCTTGGCTTTATGCACAGTTCGTCACTTCGAAGACCGTTGACGTGAAGAAGAGCCAGCTTGGCCTGACCTTCATCCGTGAATCGACCATCCAGGACAAGAGCTTCACCAAGCGTGCACCGCAGCTCGGTGGTCTGATCGAGTTCTACCGCTCGCCGGCTCGCGTCCAGTGGTCGCCAACCGGTACCAACGTTCCTGATTATCCGAAGCTGGCACAGCTTTGGTGGCAGGCTGTTGGCGATGCTTCCTCCGGTGCGAAGACCGCACAGGCAGCCATGGACTCTCTCTGCGCCGAGCAGGAAAAGGTCATGGGTCGCATCGAGAAGTCTGGCGTACAGGGCGATATCGGTCCGAAACTGGCCGAAGAGCATGATCTGGCCTACTGGAATGCTGATGCCGTCAAGAACGGTCATCTGGCACCTCAGCTGAAGATCGATCAGGAAAAAGAAAAGCCCCAGACCATCAACTATGATGAGCTGGTCAAGAGCTGGAGCAAGTAAGCTCCGACGCGTCAATGAAAAGGGCGGTGTGCACACACCGCCCTTTTTTTCTTTTCTGCATCATTCCCGTCGCTGGATAACGCCCGCTGAAAGCTTGGTTAGTCGTGCGTTTCACCCGAGAAAGCAGTGGCCTGCATCGACGGACGCTGGCAATATTGCGCGTACCAGGCGGCAAGCCGTGGGCGTCCCTCGGCGAACGGATAAATGTTGCGAAATTCGATCCAGTTGAGCGTTGTCGCCAGAGCGATCTCACCAATCAGCGGTAAACCTTCAAGCGCGGCTTCCTTCTCGGCGAAATCACAGGCGGCGATTATCTTCTGCAACTGTGCGTCGCGCATGATAGCCCAGCGCACCGGTTCCGGCCTCCGCTCGGTTTCCCACCGCACAACGATACCGGAATCGGAAATACCCTGCGCCGCCGTCTGCAGGCGCAGTGTTTCCCAGCGTGCTTTGCCGGTTGCCGGTATGAGCATGCCTCCACCGGGAAGGGTGCTGAGATAGTCAGCGATGACAACAGAATCAAAAAGCGCAAGACCGTCGCCGTCAATCAGAACCGGAACCTTTCCCAGCGGGTTGAGCGCATAGACGTCTTCATTGCGCCGGGTCGGACTTGTTTCGTGGTGGATGACCTCAACCCTGTCGGCAAGACCGATTTCATGGATCGCGACCAGTATCTTGCGGGCATAGGGCGAGTGCGTCTGGTAAAGTAGCTTCATGGGTGTTTCCTGATTACGCGAGTCGGCACAGACAATCACCCGGCAAGGCCCGCGGATCAAGGGACCACTATAAGCCGTACACCTGAAGCAGGCTCTTCATGCGGCTTGTGGCAAGTTCTGGCTTGTCCAGAACATTGGCTTGATCGGCCAACCGGAAAATATCGGCATAATGAACGATACCACGCGCCGACTGCATGCCCGCAGGCATGGTGAAATGGCTTTGGTGACCATTGAGCCAGGCAAGAAAGACCACACCGGCCTTGTAATACTGCGTCGGTGCTTCGAAGATTTTGCGTGACAGCGGTACGGTGGGTTCAATCACATCGCGGAAGGCCTGCGTTTCGCCATCTGCCAGCAGCGCGAGCGCCTTCGACGCCTGCGGCGCGACCGCATCGAAAATGCCGAGCAAGGCATGGCTGTACCTTTCGCCGTCACCTTCGATCAGCTCGGCATAATTGAAATCATCGCCGGTGAAACATAAAATTTCTTCCGGCAGCCGCTTGCGCAGGGCAATCTCCTTGGAGTTGTCGAGCAGCGAAATCTTGATGCCCTCGACCTTGTCCCTGTTGTCATTGATAATGGCCAGTACGGTTTCCAGCGCCTGCTCAAAGACATGCGAGCCCCAGTAACCAGCAAGCTGCGGATCGAACATATCGCCGAGCCAGTGCAGGACAACCTTGTTCTGTGTCTGGCGCAGGATCTCGCCATACGCGGTCCGGTAGTCATCGGGCGATTTTGCTATTTTGGCCAGCGCCCTGCTGGCCATCATGACAGCCCGGCCGCCTTCCGCCTCGACAAAACCGATCTGTGTTTCATAGGCGGAGATTACATCCTGAAGAGTCTGAGTATTTTCCGGCGCCAGCTGGTCGGTCCCCGCACCGCAGGCGAGGTCGGCTCCCGGCACACTGCGCGCTTCGTTGAGCGAACGACGGATCAGTTCCTGTGCGCCGGTCCAGTCAAGTCCCATGCCGCGCTGCGCCGTGTCCATGGCCTCGGCAATTTTGAAACCGTGGGCCCACAGATGATGACGGAATGCCATTGTGGCATCCCAGTCGATGACAGGTGCACCCCAGGGAGAGCTGTCCTTGCGCGGGTCGGACACAACGTGAGCTGCGGCATAAGCGATACGATTGAAGGATGGCGGTGAGGTCGGCCGCGGTGTCGGTTCGCCCGAAAGGCGATAGGCAGAGAGTGTGCCATCTGCAGCGGGCAGGTCCAAAACTAGGCTCATCATATCGCTCCCGGTCATAACACGCGTTTTGTAATTTGGAACGTTCCAAAAAACAAGAGGAAAAATAACGAGCAAGAAATGGCTCGCTGTGTGCCGTATACAATCCAAGAGATGTCTTGAAAGCACAGTTATACGGCATTATTTGGTTGAAATAGCACCTTATTCTGCCTATCGGATCAATGCTGCTTCTAAAATAAGTCCCGTTTTCCACTTGACATATTTGGAACGTTCCAATTATATCTGCCTCCTGACTGTGGAGGAAGACCGTGAGCCGAAGCCGGACAACCGTTGTGGATATTGCGCATGCTGCTGGCGTGTCGAAATCCACCGTGTCGCTGGTTTTGCAGGGCAGCCCACTCGTCAATGAAAAGACCCGCGAAAAGGTCAACAGCGTCATCGCGGATCTCGGCTATATCTACAATCGGGGTGCAGCCAACCTGCGGCAGGCGCGGTCGAAAATCGTCGGCATCGTGGTCAATGATCTCACCAATAGTTTCTTCGCTGAGCTTGCTGTCGGCATGGACATGGTAGTCCAGTCGGCAGGTTACGTGCAGTTCCTCGCCCATAGCGGCGAGAGTGTCGACCGCCAGCGCGAAGTCATTGCATCCATGCGCGAGAACGGCATTGCCGGACTGATCCTGTCACCAGCACGCGGCACGGAGGCGGCTGACCTCAAGCCATTGATCGACAGCGGTATCCCTGTCGTGGTCGTGGTACGCAATCTGCCCGGCGCAAAGGTCTCCACCCTGCTTTCCGATAATTATACCGGCGCGAAGGCTGCTGTGCGCCATCTGGTTTCTCTTGGGCACAGGCGCATCGGGTTCATGGGCGGCTTTATCGATACGGCGGTCTTTGCCGAGCGGCTTCGCGGTTATCGTGATGCCTTGCAGGAAGCAGGCATTGCCGCCGATGACGCGCTGATTATTCATTCCGCTCCATCCCGTGCGGGCGGCGTCGCCGCCGTCGAGCGCATGATGTTGCATCCGGATCGGGCGACGGCGGCCCTGTGCCTTAATGATGCGGTGGCCTTCGGTGTCTGTGATGGTTTGCGCTCCGTCGGCATCGATCCCGGCAAGGGGTTTGGTGTGATCGGCTTTGATGATGTGATCGAGGCAAAGACCGCTGTGCCCGCTCTCACAACCGTTTCGGTCGACCCGCAAGGGATGGGCCAGCGTGCAGCCCAGCTTCTGCTCAAGCAGATCAATGCCGGCGGCAACGAGCAGGAGTCGCTGGTGACATCCGTACGCCTTGTGGTGCGGCAGAGTTGCGGTGCGCCGGTCAGGAACAATTATCTGGAGGAAATGGCATGACGCGTTGGGGATTGATCGGAGCGAGCACGATTGCGCATGAATGGGTGATCGACGCGATACGCGCCGAAGGCGGCGAGATCGTTTCCGTCATGAGCACCAGTGCCGAGCGTGGCCAGAAATATGCTGCCGATCATGGCATTGCCAAATCCGTCACCTCGGTCGATGCGCTGGTGCATGATCAGGATGTGGATGCGGTTTATATTTCGACGACCAATGAACTGCACAAAGATCAGGTGCTCGCCGCAGCGGCTGCCAGAAAACATGTCCTGTGTGAAAAACCGCTGGCCATGAGTCTGGCGGATGCGAAGGCCATGGTCGAAGCCTGTCACGCGGCCGGTGTGGTGCTCGGCACCAACCATCATCTGCGCAATGCCGCGAGCCATACAGCCATGCGCGATGCCATTGCCGCAGGCAAGATTGGCAAACCGCTCGCGGCCCGGGTCTTTCATGCGGTTTATCTTCCGCCGCACCTGCAGGGCTGGCGGCTCGACAAGCCGGAAGCCGGTGGCGGGGTTATTCTGGATATCACCGTGCATGACACAGATACCCTGCGTTATGTACTGGGCGACGATCCCGTCGAAGCGGTTGCCGCCAGTCAGATTGGCGGCCTTGGCAAGGTAGGCCTTGCGGATGGCGTCATGGGCGTGCTGCGATTCAAATCGGGCCTCATTGCACAGTTTCATGATGGTTTCACCACCAAATACGCCGAAACAGGTTTCGAGATACACGGATCCGAAGGCTCGCTCGTCGGCCGCAATGTCATGACGCAGCGGCCGATCGGCACCGTCACCCTGCGCAATGCCGAAGGCGAAACCGAGCTGAAGCTTGATCACAAGAACCTTTATGAAACCGGCATTGCCAAATTCCACGCTGCGATTCTTGGCAAGGGACAGCCGCCGGCAACCGGCGAAGATGGCGTCTGGTCGCTCGCTGCCGGTCTCGCGGTTACGGAAGCTGCCAAAACAGGCAACGTTCAGAAAATCAATCCAGGTCTTTGAAGAGAACGACACGCAAGCATGAGCAAGCACATTACCCCCGAAGAGGCGGCAAACCTTATCCCCGACGCAGCGATTGTTTCGGTCTCGTCGTCGAGCGGTCTTGGCTGTCCTGATCTGATGCTGAAAGCCATTGGCGCGCGCTTCGATGCCACGGGCCATCCGCGCGATCTGACCACGCTGCATCCTATTGCGGCCGGGGACATGAGTGGCATCAAGGGTATCGATCACATCGCCAAGAAGGGCTTGTTGAAACGCATTCTTGGCGGTTCCTATCCCTCCGGGCCATCGACTGCAGAGCCACCCTTGATCTGGCAGATGATCGGCAACGACGAAGTGGCGGCTTACAACATCCCCTCCGGAATCCTGTTTGACATGCACCGCGAGGCGGCAGCCAAGCGGCCGGGCGTTGTGACCAAAGTCGGACTTGATACGTTCGTTGATCCCGATCGTCAGGGCTGCGCCATGAATGCTTCGGCTGCCAGGGAGCCGGTGGTTCGCAAGATCGAGTTCGAGGGGGAAGAATGGCTGTTCTTCAAACCCGTTATCCCGCAGGTCGCCATCATCCGCGCCACCACGGCCGATGAGCGTGGCAACCTCACCTATGAGCACGAAGGCGCCACTCTCGGCGGTTTCGATCAGGCTCTGGCCGCGCGCAACAATGGCGGCATCGTCATTGCGCAGGTCAAGCGCATCACTAAGAGTGGTTCGCTCAAGCCGCATGATGTGCGCGTTCCTGGTATTCTCGTTGATTACGTCGTTGTTGATCCAGACCAGAAACAGACAACTCAGACCGTGTATGACCCGGCCATCTCAGGTGAAATCTTCCATCCGCTCGACGATTTCGCCTTGCCGGATTTCAACATCCAGAAGGTTATTGCCCGCCGTGTCGCGACGGAGCTTGAGTCAGGCAGCGCCGTCAACCTCGGTTTTGGCATCTCCGCCAATGTACCGCGCATTCTGCTCGAAGAGGGGCTGCACGGCGCCGTGACATGGGTGATCGAGCAAGGGCCGGTCGGCGGCATTCCGCTTCTCGATTTTGCTTTTGGCTGTGCCTCGAATGCCGAAGCTTTTGTGCCGTCACCGCACCAGTTCACCTATTTTCAGGGTGCCGGATTTGATGCCTCGCTCCTGTCGTTCCTCGAGATCGACAAATCAGGTTCGGTCAATGTGTCCAAACTCGGCTTCCGCCCGCACGTGACAGCGGGTGCCGGCGGTTTTGTCGACATCACGGCGCGCGCCCGCAAGATCGTCTTCTCCGGCATGTTCAATGCCGGTGCCAAGGTGCATGTCGCTGGCGGAAAGCTTGTCATCGAGAAGGAAGGCAAGCTGAAGAAGCTCGTCAATGAAGTCGAGCACGTCACCTTCTCCGGCCGCCGTGCCGTCGCGCAAGGACAGGACATCACCTATGTCACTGAGCGCTGCGTCATGGTTCTGCGCCCGGAAGGCGTCGTGCTCACTGAGATTGCGCCGGGTGTCGATCTGCAGACGCATATTCTTGATCAGTCGGAATTTCCGCTGGTTGTCGCCCGCGATCTGAAGCTGATGGCGGCGGAACTGTTCGCTGAGGGGCCGTTTGGTCTGAAGCTGCCGCAAAAGCCGGAAAGGACGCTCCATGGCTGATTCCCGCATTGATGTGAGTTTTGCCGGACCCGTCGCCACGATCACTGTGTCACGCCCGGAAAAACTCAACGCATTTGATATCGGCATGCTGAAGGAACTTTCAGCCGCCTGTGATGAGCTTGAGGCCAATTCCGATATTCGGGTGGCTATTCTGACTGGCGCCGGCAAGGCCTTCTCGGCGGGCGGCGATATCAAAGCCTGGGCGGCCATGACACCGAACGAATTCGGCCACGCCTGGGTCCGTTTCGGGCATCGTGTGTTCGAACGCTTGGCAACCCTGCGTGTACCATTGATTGCTGCTCTTAATGGTCATGCGCTGGGCGGCGGGCTTGAACTTGCCGCCGCTGCCGATATTCGTATTGCCGAGACGCATATCCGCATCGGCCTGCCGGAAACGGGTCTTGGCATGGTGCCGGGCTGGTCCGGCACGCAGCGTCTGGTTCGACGGTTCGGTGCGCAGGTTGTGCGGCGCATGGCGCTGGGCGGCGAGATTTTCAGCGCAACCGAAGCTGCTTCTCTGGGGATCATTGATCACGTGGTGGAGACTGGCGCCGCCGTAACCGCCGCACAGGCCTATGCCGAGCGGATCGCCAAGCGCGGACCGGCGGCAGTGGAAGTGGCCAAACTGATGATTGCGTCGGCAAACGGCGAAGACAATGGCACGGCGGTCGAAGCACTCGGCTCGATCCTCGTCGCAAAAACAGCGGACCTGAAAGAAGGTGTTTCGGCCTTTGCCGAAAAGCGTGAGCCCGTGTTCAAGGGAGAATGGTAATGACGGTACTGATGCGGCCGCAGGCGCTCGACAATTTCAAGGTCCGCGAATTTCAGATGCTGATCAACGGCAAATGGACCGACGGCGCAGAAGGCGGCGTGATCGAGCGTAAGAGCCCCGGACACGGCGTGGTGGTCTCGCGCTATCAGGCGGGAACGAAGGCCGATGCGGAACGCGCTATCCGTGCTGCCCGCAACGCTTTCGACAATGGTCCATGGTCACGCATGACGGGTGCCGATCGGTCGAATATTCTCTTGAAGGCGGCTGATCTGATCGCCGCTCGTTCCGAGGAACTCGCTTATCTTGATTGCATTGAATCCGGCAAACCAATTTCGCAGGCCAAGGGTGAGTTGGGCGGAGCGGTTGATATCTGGCGTTATGCCGCCGCGCTAGGCCGCGATCTGCATGGCGAAAGCTATAACACGCTGGGCGACGGTACGCTGGGTGTGGTTCTGCGCGAGGCGATCGGTGTCATATCCATCATCACGCCTTGGAACTTCCCGTTTCTTATCGTTAGCCAGAAACTGCCTTTTGCCCTGGCCGCAGGTTGCACGGCCGTTGTGAAGCCCTCCGAATTGACATCAGGGTCCACGCTTGTTCTCGGTGAAATCCTGATGGAAGCCGGTGTTCCCGCCGGTGTCGTCAATATCCTTGCCGGAACAGGCGCAGAAGTTGGCGCGCCGATGACCACGCATCCGGACGTTGATATGGTCTCATTCACGGGATCGACCCTCGTCGGCAAACTGACGATGGCCAATGCCGCCCAGACTTTGAAAAAGGTCTCGCTGGAGCTTGGCGGCAAGAACCCGCAGATTGTTTTCCCCGACGCGAATCTGGATGATTTCATCGATGCTGCGGTTTTCGGTGCCTATTTCAATGCGGGTGAATGCTGCAATGCCGGTTCGCGCCTGATTGTTCACCGCGATATTGCCGATGAAGTCACGCAGCGTGTCGCGGCGCTTTCGGCCAAGGTCAAGGTTGGTGATCCGCTCGATCCGCAAACCAAGGTCGGCGCGATCATCACCCCGGAACATCTGGCCAAGATCGACACCTATGTGCGCAATGCCACATCTGCTGGCGCTGCCATTTCCCACGGCGGTACGCCGCTGGATCTGGGGCTCGGACAGTATATGAGCCCGACCATTCTTTCGGCGGTGCAGCCGGATATGGCTGTCGCACGCGAAGAAGTCTTTGGCCCCGTGCTTTCTGTGTTAACGTTCGAGACCATGGAAGACGCCATACAGATCGCCAATTCCATCGATTATGGCCTTTCCGCGGGTGTTTGGAGCCGCGATTTCGATACGTGCCTGACCATAGGCCGCCGGGTCCGTGCCGGGACCATCTGGATGAACACGTTCATGGATGGCGCGTCCGAACTGCCTTTCGGTGGTTATCGCCAGTCCGGATTGGGTCGCGAGCTGGGGCGGCATGCGGTCGAGGACTATACCGAGACCAAGACCCTGAACATGCATATGGGGCCAAGAGCATTACTTTGGGCGTCGAATTAAATCGATTGTATTCGCCGTTCGGCTTATTGTATGAATGCATCAGGCTGAGGAATACGTGCAGTCTAGGGTAGTGGGAATTTTATCTTTTTTTCCTTGGGAGGAATGAAATGAACAAGCTGATGAATACAGTTGCCGCGGCAGCCATGCTGCTCGGTACGGCCACGATGGCCCGCGCTGCCGAAAACGTCGAAGTCCTGCATTGGTGGACATCCGGCGGTGAGGCAACAGCACTGGAAGTCCTGAAGAAGGATCTTGAAACGAAGGGCATCACGTGGTCCGACATGCCCGTTGCAGGCGGTGGTGGTACTGAAGCTATGACTGTGCTGCGCGCCCGTGTAACCGGCGGCAACCCTCCAACAGCCGTACAGGCTTTGGGCTTTGACATCACCGACTGGGCCAAACAGGGCGTTCTCGCCAACCTCGATGACGTTGCATCGAAGGAAAAGTGGGCCGACGTCATTCCTGGCGCACTGCAGAACTTCTCCAAATATGACGGTCACTGGATTGCTGCACCGGTAAACGTTCACTCCACCAACTGGATGTGGATCAACAAGGCCGCTCTCGACAAGGCTGGCGGCAAGGAACCAAAGAACTGGGACGAGCTGATTGCTCTTCTCGATAACTTCAAGAAGCAGGGCATCACGCCTATCGCCCACGGTGGTCAGCCATGGCAGGACGCAACGATTTTCGATGCGGTTGTCCTGTCGCTCGGCAATGACTTCTACAAGTCAGCTTTCATCGATCTCGATCCCAAGGCTTTGGGCGGCGAGAAGATGAAGGAAGCTTTTGATCGTATGACCAAGCTGCGCTCCTATGTGGATGACAATTTCTCCGGTCGCGACTGGAACCTTGCGTCCACCATGGTTATCGAAGGCAAGGCTGGCGTACAGTTCATGGGTGACTGGGCCAAGGGCGAATTTGTGAAGGCCAAGAAGGAGCCAGGCAAGGATTTCGTTTGCATGCGCTTCCCGGGCACACAGGGTTCCGTCACGTTCAACTCTGACCAATTCTTGTTCTTCAAGAAGAGTGAAGTTGAGCACAAGTCCCAGCTCGTCATGGCATCGGCCATTGAAAGCCCGACCTTCCAGTCAGCCTTCAATGTTGTGAAGGGTTCAGCTCCGGCTCGCACCGATGTCTCCGACGCAGCCTTCGATGCGTGCGGCAAGAAAGCTATCGCTGATCTTGCTGAAGCCAATAAGGCAGGCACGCTCTATGGCTCCATGGCTCATGGTTACGCCGTTCCCGCATCCATCAAGAACGCGATCTATGACGTGGTTACCCGTGAGTTCAACGGCGAGTTGACATCCGATGCGGCTGTCAAGGAACTTGTTTCCGCGGTTGATGCAGCCAAATAAGTGCACTCATTCTGTCCGGGGCAATACAGGCCCCGGACAGGTTTCCCGTGAATGTCCACGGCAATGACAAGAAATTAATAAGTTGAAGGGGTGAGGCTATGGATACCCGCAGCCGCATACAGGACTTGATACCCAAGCTGGTGTTGGGACCGAGCTTTCTGATCGTCCTGATCTTCGTTTACGGCTTTATCATTTATACGGGCATCCTGTCGTTCACCGACAGCAAGATGCTGCCGTCTTTTGGTTTTGTCGGACTGGAGAATTACCGTAAATTGTGGGCCCTCCCGCATTGGTGGCGAGCCATTTCCAATCTCGGTATTTTTGCCTCGCTCTATATCATTATCTGCACGGTCATCGGGCTTGGCCTTGCCATTCTGCTGGATCAGAAGATCCGCATCGAAGGCTTTCTGCGCCCGATCTATCTCTATCCCATGGCGCTGTCCTTCATCGTCACCGGCGTTGCGTGGAAGTGGTTTCTCGATCCCGGTATCGGCCTTGAAAACACCATGCACCAGTGGGGCTGGACCAGCTTCGCCTTCAACTGGATCAAGGATTCCAAGATGGCGATCTATACGGTGGTGATTGCCGCCGTGTGGCAGTCCTCCGGCTTCGTCATGGCCATGTTCCTTGCCGGTTTGCGCGGCGTCGACAATGAAATCATCAAGGCGGCGCAGATCGATGGTGCATCGACGACCATGATTTACCGCCGTATCATCATCCCGCTGATGCGCCCGGTCTTTCTGTCCGCTTTCGTCGTGCTGGCTCACCTTGCCATCAAGGCCTATGACCTTGTCATTGCGCTCACCGGCGGCGGACCCGGACAGGCAACCGAACTGCCTGCGACATTCATGTATTCCTACACGTTTACGCGCAATTCCATGGGCATCGGTGCTTCTTCGGCGATCATCATGCTGATCACGATTTTCGCAATCATCATTCCCTATCTCTATTCCGAAATTAGGGGAGGCAACAAATGAGCGCCCAGAGCCCCGACAACGCCATTTCCAGCGGCAAGCTAACCCGCGTCCTGATCTACATCGCGCTGCTGGTATTTGCCTTCTATTACCTGTTGCCGCTCTACGTCATGGTGGTGAATTCACTGAAAACTCTTGACGAAATCCGTCAGGGCGGCATGCTCTCGCCGCCGCATGAATGGACGATCGAGCCGTGGCTGGCAGCCTGGTCCACAGCCCAGATCGGTGTGCAGCCAACGGGTCTGAAGCCTTACTTCATCAACTCGATCATCATGGTTATTCCGGCTGTTGCCATTTCAACCGTGATGGGCGCGTTGAACGGCTATGTCCTGACCAAATGGAAGTTTCGTGGATCGAACGTCATGTTCGGCATGCTGCTGCTCGGCTGTTTCATTCCGTTCCAGATCGTCCTCATACCCATGGCGCGTGTTCTTGGAATGCTCGGCATGGCCGGAACAATCCAGGGCCTGGTGTTTGTTCATGTGATCTATGGCCTCGGTTTTACCACGCTGTATTTCCGCAACTACTACGAGGCGTTCCCGACTGAACTCGTCCGCGCCGCGCAGATCGATGGCGCGAGCTTCTTTCAGATTTTCTGGCGCATCCTGCTGCCGTCGTCGGGGCCGATCATCGTCGTGTCTGTCATCTGGCAGTTCACCAATATCTGGAACGACTTCCTTTTTGGCGCCTCGTTCTCGGGTTTCAGCAGCACACCGATGACCGTCGCGCTCAACAACCTCGTCAATTCGTCGACAGGCGTGAAGGAATACAACGTGCATTTCGCTGGCGCGATCCTCGCCGCACTGCCAACTCTTATCGTCTACATCGTTTCCGGGCGCTATTTCGTCCGTGGACTTATGTCCGGCGCCGTGAAGGGATAATCAAATGTCATTTCTCCAGATCAAAAACCTGCACAAGTCATACGGCAATGTCCCGATTTTGAAGGATATCAATATCGAGATCGACGAAGGCGGTTTCCTCGTCCTCGTCGGGCCTTCCGGTTGCGGCAAGTCCACCTTGCTCAATACCATTGCCGGACTAGAACCGATCAGCTCCGGTGATATCTCCATCAAGGGCAAATCGATCAACGGATTGCATCCGTCCAAGCGCGATATAGCCATGGTTTTCCAGTCCTATGCGCTTTATCCGAACATGACCGTCGGCGGAAATATCGCCTTTGGCATGGAAATTCGCGGTGTACCGAAAGAGGAGCGTGAGAAGGCCATCAAGCAGGTCGCCGACATGCTGCAGATCGGTCATCTGCTCGACCGCAAGCCGAGCCAGCTTTCGGGCGGTCAGCGCCAGCGCGTTGCCATGGGCCGTGCGCTCGTCCGCAACCCGCAGGTGTTCCTGTTCGATGAGCCGTTGTCCAATCTGGACGCCAAGCTGCGTGTCGACATGCGCACCGAAATCAAGCGCCTGCATCAGCGGATGAAGACAACGATTGTCTATGTGACCCACGATCAGATCGAGGCGATGACACTGGCAACCAAGATCGCTGTGCTCAAGGATGGTATCCTGCAGCAGTTCGGCACCCCCGCCGACATCTATAACAATCCGACCAATCTCTTTGTTGCCGACTTCATGGGTTCGCCCGCCATGAACCTGCTCAAGGCCAAGATAGAAGGTGGTGCATCGGACCTCTCCGTCGTACTCGACCGGCCGGATTCTTCGCCACTGCGGTTGCCGCTCAAGAAGAGCAACAGTTCGTTGGTCAGCCATTCCGGTAAAGATGTGATTTTCGGCATCCGCCCGGAGGCGCTGACCGATCCGGATGGCGCGGACCGCAACGCTACATCGCTGGTGGAAGGCGAGTGTCTGATCGACGTGGTCGAGCCGGCCGGTTCCGATACTTTTGCGGTGACCAAGCTTGGCAGCAAGGAAGTGGTCGCTCGCTTGCGTGCCGACGCCCATATCCTGCCCGGACAAAAAACGCAGCTGTCGTTCAATCTCGACAAGGCCGTGTTCTTTGATCCGACATCGCAGCTGCGTATCGGCGCATGAACGAATAATTTGCCATGAACGCCGCATCGCAACAGGGCCGGTCTCCCGATATTGTCATCATCGGTTCGGGGATTGGCGGGGCAACCATTGCCGCCGGTCTAGCCGGATCAGGGGCTGAAATCCTCATCCTTGAGGCAGGTGACCACCTGCCTGACCGGCTCGAAAACCGCGATCCGCGTGCCATTTTCCAGAAGGGCTTTTTCCGCCCCAAGGAGAACTGGTATGATGCGGAAGGCAAAGCGTTCAATCCCGGCAATTATTACAATGTTGGCGGCAATTCGAAATTCTATGGGGCGGTGCTGACGCGCTATCGCGCCGAGGATTTTGCCGAAATGCAGCATCTGGAAGGTGTCTCGCCTGCATGGCCTTTTGCCTATGAGGAAATCGAGCCCTGGTATGGCAAGGCTGAAGTGCTCTATCAGGTGCGCGGCATAGCCGGCGAAGACCCGACCGAACCGCAGCATTCAACACCCTATGGCTTTCCGCCTGTGCCAGACGAGGAGCCGATGGGTATCCTGCGCCGCCGCTTGCAGGTGGCCGGCGTGCATCCATTCTCGCTGCCGATTGGCGTCGATATCGACACATGGATGTCCCATGGCAAGACGCCTTGGGATGCGCACCCCAACAGTTTCAACGGCAAGATGGATGCGGAAACCACCGCTCTTTCCGCAGCATTGAAGCACAGCAATGTCCGCCTGCAGATCAATTCGCGCGTCACACGGCTGGAGACGGCAGCAGATGGAAAATCGATTGCCGCCGTGCATTATGTCAAAGACGGAACGGCTTCAGTCGTCAGGCCAGGGCTGGTGGTCCTGTCGGCTGGTGCTGTGCAATCCGCCGTGCTTCTGCTGCGCTCCGCCAACAGTAACAACCCTGCTGGCATTGCCAATCGCTCAGATCAGGTTGGCCGCAATTTCATGAACCACAATCTGTCGGCTGTAATCGGATTCGATCCGCGCTTCAAAAATGATTCTGTCTATCAGAAGACGTTCGGCTTCAATGATTACTACCTGTCAGACGGACAGGGCGGAGCGCCGCTTGGCAATGTGCAATTGCTCGGGCGGATCAGTGGGCCGGTGCTGAAATCCGACCTCAAGCTCGTACCCGAATGGATTCTTGACCGGTTCTGCAATCACACAGTGGATTTTCTCGCCATGAGCGAGGATGTGCCAAAACCGGAAAGCCGTGTTCGTATTGATGGCGACAGGATCATTCTGGAATGGGTGCGCAGCAACTGGCCAGCGCACCAGAAACTGGTTGCCCGGATCAAGTCGGTCTTGCGGGCCGCGGGGTTCCCCATCGTTCTGTCCAAAGCCTTTGACCGCAAGACACCATCGCATCAATGCGGCACAGTGCGGATGGGCACGGACCCCGCACAGGCTCCTCTTGATACCTACTGCCGCGCCTTTGACCACCCGAACCTGTTCGTTGTCGATGCGGCATTCCTGCCCACATCCGCCGCTGTCAATCCGGCATTGACCATCGCCGCACAGGCTCTGCGTGTCGCCGATCACATCATTGCCAAGGACCTGGCGTGATGACGGCCCGAGCGAAACCTGTCGCTGTCATCACGGGCGCACGGCGCGGCATCGGTCTGGGTATTGCCAAGGCGCTCGCAGCCAAGGGCTTTGACCTTGCCATCACTGACCTCGTGCGTGATGAAGCTGCAGAAACTGCTGTTGCAGTGCTGGAAGCACTCGGTTCAAAGGTTCACTTCATCGAAGCGGATCTGGCTGATCTTTCCAGCCACGCGCAAACCGTCAGCGCCGTCATATCGGCATTTGGCCGGATTGACTGTATGGTCAACAATGCAGGTATCGGCTCGAAAGTGCGCGGCGATTTCCTCGATCTTGATCCGGTAAACTACGATGCGATTTTCGCCATCAATGTGCGCGGCACTGTGTTTTTCACGCAAGCTATTCTGCGGGCCATGCTCGGTCAGACAGCCAATGTCTCGCCGCGGGTCATCATCAACATCACCTCGGTTTCCGCTGAAATGACCTCGCCGGAGCGACTTGACTACTGCATGACCAAGGCGGCGCTGGCATCGTTCACGCAAGGGTTGGCGGTGCGGCTTGCAGACGAAGGTATCAGCGTTTTCGACGTGCGCCCCGGCATCATCCGCTCCGACATGACGGCTGTCGCCGCAGCCAAGTACGACAAACGCATTGCCGAGGGGCTTGTGCCGATGCGGCGCTGGGGCGAGCCTGATGATCTTGGCCGTATCGTTGCGGCGCTTGCCAGCGGCGACTTCAATTTTGCCACCGGCTCAATCATCAACGCGGATGGCGCCCTTTCCATCAATCGACTTTAGCGGGTTTGCAGAACATGAATTACACCCCCCTCTGTCCTGTCGGACATCTCCCCCGCAAGGGGGGAGATCAGCCTTCATTACGATTTCGACTGGTTCTGGGACATCGAAAAATAGGCAAAAATGCCGATGACAATGTGATCTCCCCCCTTGTGGTGGAGATGCCCGACAGGGCAGAGGGGGGTGTCTGAGTTATGCAAAGTCTTTCCGGGAAATCACCTCCCTACGACTATATCATCACCGGTGCCGGTCCTGCGGGGTGCGTGCTTGCCAATCGTCTCAGCGAGGACCCTGAAGTAAAGGTCCTGCTGCTTGAGGCTGGTGGCGGCGACTGGAATCCGCTGTTCCATATGCCGGCCGGTTTTGCCAAGATGACCAAGGGCGTCGCCAGCTGGGGTTGGTCGACTGTCCCGCAGAAGCACATGAAAAACCGCGTGCTGCGCTATACGCAAGCCAAGGTCATCGGTGGCGGCTCCAGCATCAACGCGCAGCTTTACACGCGCGGCAATGCAACCGACTACGATCTGTGGGCATCGGACGACGGTTGTGCCGGTTGGAGCTATCGCGATGTACTGCCTTACTTCAAACGCGCTGAAGATAATCAGCGTTTTGCCGATGATTATCACTCCTATGGTGGTCCGCTCGGCGTTTCCATGCCTGTTGCGACACTACCGATCTGCGACGCCTATATCCGTGCCGGTCAGGAACTCGGCATTCCGTACAACCATGATTTCAATGGCAAGCAGCAGGCTGGCGTCGGGTTCTACCAATTGACCCAGCGTGATCGCCGCCGGTCGTCGGCGTCGATGGCCTATCTCGCTCCGATCAGGAGCCGCAAGAACCTGACCGTCCGCATGGGTGCGCAGGTCACGAAAATTGTAGTTGAGAACAGTCGCGCCGTCGGTGTCGAAATCGCGAAGGGGAATACCCGCGAAATTATCCGGGCCGAGCGGGAAGTACTTGTCAGTTCTGGTGCAATCGGTTCACCGAAACTGCTGCTGCAATCGGGCATCGGCGCCGCAGAACATCTGCGAAAAGTTGGCGTGCCGGTCGTGCATAATCTGCCCGGCGTTGGAGAAAACCTGCAGGATCATCTGGATCTGTTCGTGATTTCCGAGTGCACCGGCGATCACACCTATGATGGAGTGGCGAAACTGCACCGTACAGTCTGGGCCGGGTTGCAATATGTTTTGTTCCGGTCCGGTCCTGTTGCATCCAGTCTGTTTGAAACTGGCGGCTTCTGGTATGCTGATCCTGACGCCCGTTCGCCGGATATTCAGTTTCATCTCGGGCTGGGGTCCGGTATCGAGGCGGGTGTCGAGCGGCTCAAAAATGCAGGTGTCACCCTGAATTCCGCCTATCTGCATCCACGATCACGCGGCACAGTGCGTCTGCAGTCGTCTGATCCGCTGGCTGCGCCGTTGATCGATCCCAATTACTGGAGCGACCCGCATGATCGCAAGATGTCGATCGAAGGGTTGAAACTTGCCCGTGAGATCATGAGTCAGGCGGCATTGAAGCCCTTTGTGATGGCGGAACGGCTGCCGGGGCCAAAATACAATTCGGACGAGGAGTTGTTCGATTATGGTTGCGCCAACGCCAAGACCGATCACCATCCGGTTGGCACCTGCAAGATGGGAACAGACCCGATGGCCGTTGTCGATCTGGATTTGAAAGTGCACGGGCTGGATGGTCTTCGTGTCTGCGACAGTTCGGTCATGCCGCGTGTTCCCTCCTGCAATACCAATGCACCGACAATCATGATGGGGGAAAAAGGAGCGGATATCATCCGTAAACTCGCACCGCTGCCGCCTACGGTCTTCAGCTACGAGATGAATCAAAAACGCCCGCGAGCGCGGGCGGATATTCGCTGATATCAGAGAAAGAGCGGCGCGAGATCAGAGTGGTCTCAACGCCGCTCGATATGATTACTGATGCAGTCTTGTGTCGAGAAAGACACCTGCATCGCGCGCAGCGCTGATAAAGGCATGGCGCGCCTTGTGCGCAGATTTCCATCCGTCGAGAGCATCAAGGCAGGCCTGCAAGGCCCGGCGGTAGTTTGGTCCGGTTTTCGATGGCCAATAGTTTTGCAGGCATTCGATTGCTTCCCAGACGCTGGATATGGCTCTTTGGCCCGCAGCTCCCAGCTTGACCATAACCGGGATGGGAAACCGCTTGTCGTGCATCACTTCCTCCGTGAGTATTTGATGAACTGAACACGCCGTTTGGCATTGCCAGTATAACCCCTCAAATGAGTCAGTGATGAGTCTGGTTCCATGACAATTTCAATAAATTTTTTTGAACGCGAGAGCCCCCGTAAACACGGGTTGTTGATCAGTAGTTGGATGTAATCAGCGCATGTCCGCCGACATAGATCTGACTTCTTTCAGCAGCCAGTCAAGAAATATGCGCATGGCAGGGCGCTGCGGACGATCTTGCGGGCAAGTCAGCCAATAGGCGTGGCGGCTGACGAAGCCAAAGCCGTGCGGATTGACCAGCTTGCCGCTGGCAAGCTCATCAGCGATCAAACCGCGGGGCACCAGTGCGAGCCCTTGTCCGGCAATTGCCGCGCGGATAACAAGCGCATAGAAGCCGAAATGCGTGATGCGGTCCGGGGCGAAATCCATGATGCGCTGTGCTTCGGCAAATTCTTCCCAGCGTAATGGCGTGTGCTTGTGATCGAGCAATGGAAACTTGCCGATATCATCCGGTTTATTGATGCCGCCAAGCCGGGCAACGAAGTGCGGGGCGCCGACAAGCGCAACCTCGCGGCCGAAGAGATAGTGGTTGTCCTGTTCAGGCCAATCCCCTTCGCCAAACCGAAACGCCGCATCCGCCTGATTGATCAGGTCATTATTGGCAAAGGTCGACAGTTCAACATCGATATCCGGATGGGCGTCGGCGAAGCTGGCAAAGCGCGGAATCAGCCAGCGGTCGCCCATGATGGGTAAAATGTGCAGCTTGATGGCATTGGGTGATGACCCCAATGCAGCGACGCGCAAGGCCGCATTCTCCATGGCACCCAGCGCGATGCGGGCTTCAACCACATAAATCCTGCCGGCTTCCGTGGCGGAGAGCCCGTAGGGAGTGCGGATGAAAAGTGGCACACCAGCCAAGGCTTCCAATGCCAGCAATTGCTTGCTCACGGCACTCTGCGTCATGTTCAGTGCCTTGGCGCACGCCGTCGTGCTGCCATGTTCAGCAATTGCCGCAATGACCTGCAATCCACGTGTGGACGGGTATATTCGACCGGATACCATCGCCTTCGCCTTATCGCATCTTACAACAGAGGGTATTCCATTTTGGAATGGATATGCGAATTCATTTCGTTTGTCGTCCCCAAAACACAACCATAAGCTTCGGATAATAAGAAAAAGGGGAATGAACGACATGACCGAGCAGTCCGTCCGTCTATGGGGGGCTCGTTTCAGGACGAGTCCATCACCAGAGCTGACAGCGCTTTCCCGTTCGGAAAGCAGCTATTTCCGTCTCGTTCCGTATGATCTGACGTCTTCGATATCCCATGCACGGGAACTGGTACGCGCCGGGATTTTGACGCAAGCAGAAGCGGAAACGGTTTTCGCGGCTATCAAGCAGATTGCCGCCGATTACAAAGCAGGCAGTATAGAGCCTTCGCCTGCCGATGAGGACATCCATACATTTCTGGAACGTATCCTTGGCGAGCGTGTCGGCGGACTGGGCGGCAAGCTGCGGGCAGGCCGCTCACGCAATGATCAGGCCGCCAATGATCTGAAGCTGTACCTGCGTGATGTGGCACGCGGCCTTGGAACGGATATTCTCCTCTTGCAGCAGGCGCTGGTCGGGCAGGCTGAAGCGCATGTGGCGACACTGACATCCGGCTTCACCCATTTGCAACCGGCTCAGCCCATCAGTTTTGCGCATCAGCTTCTCGCCCACGCGCAGACATTTGCGCGTGATCTCGACCGATTGCGGGATTGGGACAGGCGTGCGGCACGTTCGCCGCTCGGTGCCGCCGCCATGGCGGGTTCAAGCATTGCCGTGCAGCCGGAGCTGTCGGCGCGCGAACTCGGCTATGATGCGCCGTGCGAAAACTCCATCGATGCGGTGGGCAGCCGTGATCACGTGGCGGAGTTCCTTTTTGTGACAGCGATGTTCGGCGTGCATATGTCGCGCCTTGCCGAGGAGTTGTTCCTGTGGTCATCGCGACAGTTTCGCTGGATCGAGATGGACGATGGTTATGCCACGGGGTCCTCGATCATGCCGCAGAAGAAGAATTGCGATATTGCCGAATTGACGCGCGGCCGCGCTTCCCGGCTGATCGGCAGCCTGACAACCATGCTCATCGCGCTGAAAGGGCTGCCTTTCGCCTATAACCGTGACCTTGCCGAGGATAAGCATGCCGCCTTCGACACGATCGATGCCTTGACGCTGGTTGTGCCTGCCATGGCTGGTCTGATCAGGACCATGCGTGTCAACGTCGATATCATGCGCAAGCAGTCGGTCGATGGCTTTACGCTGGCGACGGAGGTCGCCGACTGGTTGGCAAAAACAGGTGTTCCCTTCTCCGAGGCGCATGAAATCACCGGTGCGCTGGTGCGTTACTGTGAGGACAGGAACATTGGCCTTGAAGACTTGAGCGATGACGACCTTGCTTCCGTAGATGCGCGGTTGCTGCCCACGATCAAGGCCAGTCTGACTCCGCAGGCTGCTGTCGATGCGCGCAGGGGGTATGGTGGCACAGCGCCTGACCGCGTCAACGAACAGATCACGCAGCTCAAGGCTGTTTTGGAATCGCAGGCGAAATGGCTATCCTTGTACACCAGCCCCACAACGGCACTGGAGAGGTGAGCACCATGACCAACATCGATAGCGCCGTTACCATCCCGCCCGCCAAATATTCTATTGCGCACCTGAAGCATCAGCCCCGGCGCCATTATGGTCGTTGGCTTGCAGCCGCGCTGATCATTCTGGCGCTGGCCCTGATCGTCAAAGCTTTTGCGCAGGGGCAGATTGCCTGGCCGGTCGTCGCTCAGTTCTTTACTGCGCCGGCGATCCTTGCGGGTCTGTGGAACACCATTCTGATGACCATCTGCGCCATGGCTCTTGGCCTTGTGCTCGGCGTCATCTTCGCCATCATGATCATGTCCCCCAATCCGGTACTGAAATATGTGGCCGTGTTTTACATCTGGTTTTTTCGCGGCACGCCGCTGCTGTTGCAATTGCTGCTCTGGTTCAATCTTGCCCTGATCTTTCCCACACTCGGTATTCCAGGCTTGTTCGAAATGCGCACTGTTGACTTCATGACACCGTTCATGGCGACACTGCTGGGCCTTGGCATCAATCAGGGTGCCTATACCGCTGAAGTGGTTCGTGGTGGCATCCTTTCGGTCGACAACGGCCAGATTGAAGCGGCAAAGGTTATCGGCATGACACGGCTCACAATGTTGCGCCGTATCATCCTGCCGCAAGCCATGCGCGTCATCATCCCGCCGGTTGGCAACGAAGTCATCAGCATGGTCAAGCTGACCTCGGTTGCCAGCGTCATCCAGTATGCCGAAATCATCCGCAACGCGCAGACTGTCTACTATGCCAACAACCGGGTGATGGAACTGCTCATCGTCTCGGCCATCTGGTATCTCGCCGTTGTGACCGTTCTGTCCATTGGTCAGCACCTGCTCGAAAAGCATTATTCGAAGAGTCAGGGCCGGCGAACCGGTAAGCGCACAGCGCCCGCCGCAGCGGAAGGAGCATGAGCATGTCAGCCATGGTCGTAGCGGTAGACGTCAACAAATACTTCGGACCGTTCCAGGCGTTGCAGAACGTATCACTCGAAATCAATCACGGTGAAGTTCTTTGTATTATCGGGCCGTCCGGCTCAGGGAAGAGCACGCTCCTGCGTTGTGTCAACCAGCTTGAACGTATCGACTCCGGTGCTATCTGGATCGATGACGAACTCGTCGGTTTCCGCCAGGACGGCAACAAGCTCTATGAGCTCACCGATGCGGAGATTTCGCGGCAGCGCCTGGCAAGCGGCATGGTGTTCCAGAAATTCAACCTCTTCGCCCATATGACGGTGTTGGAAAACATCATCGAAGGGCCGGTTATTGTCCAGAAACGCGCAAAGAGCAGCGTCATCCCGGAAGCGATGGCGTTGCTCGAGCGGGTTGGCCTTGCCGACAAGAAGGATGCCTATCCAAGCGAACTTTCGGGGGGGCAGCAGCAACGCATTGCCATTGCCCGGGCACTTGCCATGAAACCCAAACTGATGCTGTTCGACGAGCCCACGTCGGCGCTCGATCCGGAACTGGTCAGCGAAGTACTGAATGTCATGCGCGACCTTGCCACCAGCGGCATGACCATGATCGTGGTCACGCACGAGCTCGGTTTCGCCCGGGAGGTGGCACACCGTGTCGTGTTCATGGATCGCGGCAAGATCGTCGAGACCGGAACACCGCATGACATCCTCACCAGTCCGAAAGAAAAGCGTACGCAAGACTTCATTGCTGCCGTCTTGTCCTGAACCCTTAAAATCAACAGGCCGGGAAAACCGGTCAGAGAGGAACCAAAAATGAAAAATATCACCCGGCTTGCCATTTTCGGCGGCGCACTGGTTTTCAGCTTTTCCGCCATTGCGCAGGAACTTCCGGCCCGCATCAAGGATGCCGGTAAACTTGTTATCGCAACCATGCCGAACTATCCGCCCATCACCTATAAGGACCCTGCCACGAACGAATTGCAGGGTTTTGATATCGAGCTTGGCGAAGCTATCGGCAAGGAACTTGGTCTGAAAGTCGAGTGGCAGGAAATCGCTTTTGCCCAGATGCTGCCGTCCCTGCAAACAGGCCGCGTCGATCTGGCAATGGCGGGTATGAGCGACAAGAAGGCCCGTCAGGAGACGGCGGACTTTGTTGATTATATGAAGTCGGGCGCGCAGTTCTACACGTCCAAGGCTCTGGCAGGCGAAATCAAGTCAGTGGACGACCTTTGCGGCAAGTCGGTGGGAGCCAGTCGTTCGACAGACTGGCCCGCCCAGATCACGGCCTGGAGTGAAGAAAACTGCGTTGCAAAGGGTAAGCCTGCGATCACAGTCATGGGAACGGAAGGGTCTGCCGACGCGCGCACGCAGATCAAGAGCGGGCGCCTGCAGGCCGCCGCGCAAGGCAATGAAACGCTTCCCTATAACCAGAAGCTGGAACCTGACACTTACGTTACCCTCGGCGACGCTTTCAGCCAGTCCCTGGGCGGTATTCCGGTCTTGAAAAGCGAAACGCAATTGCGCGATGCCGTCAAAGTCGCGCTTGAAAAACTGCAGGCCAATGGTACCTATGATGCACTTTTGGAAAAATATGGTCTGAAGGCCAACAAGCTGGCGCCTGTGACGATCAATGCGGGCGAGTAAAGCGTAAGGCTGACATAACGAATGAAGGCGGTTCTGGTGTTCCAGGGCCGTCTTTGTATGAAAAGGAATGCAGGATTGATCAAAGTCAGTTTGTCCAATCCGTCGGATCATCTGCAGCTTGCAGCTCTGTTCGAGGAGATGCAGGCGCATTACGGCGCGCCTTGTCCGCCACGCGAAGAAATATTGCGTGGATTGCGCGACATGCCGGATGGCACGGAGATTCTTGTTGCCGGTACCGACGAGATCATGGGTTTTGCAGCATTCTCGTCCGTCTATCCCGGCCCGTCATTGCAGTCTGGCCTATTTCTGAAGGAACTCTTCGTTTCCAAGAAATATCGCAGCAGCGGCGCAGGGACATATCTGATTCAGGCTCTGGCGCGACTGGCGCTGGAACGTGGTTACAAGCGTGTTGACTGGACTGCCGACCGCAACAACCCGCAACTGCTTGCCTACTACAATGGCTTCGGCGCGACGCCCAAACCTGAAAAGCTGTTTTATCGGCTGGATGGCGATGCCTTGGCTGCCACCGCTGATGGTGACGGCAGGGAAAAAGCCTGAGCCCTGCTCACTGATTTTTCGGACGCACCAGCCAGGTGTAGGCGGCGCCAAATGCCATCAGCACACAGGTTGCCAGAAACACGGCGCGCATGCCGAAATGCCCGCCGATGAATCCGCCCGCCAGCGGGCCGACCACCTGGCCCGCATATTGCGAAGAGGTGGCATAGCCGAGAATACCACCGGCCACGCGATCAGGTACATTGTGCCGGATCACGCTGGTGATGCAGGGCAAAAGCCCGCCAAGCGCCAGCCCCATCAGGAAACGCAGTACGATCAGCTGCCAGCCCTCCGTGACAAAAGCCTGAGGTATCAACAGAAGAGCCGATACTGCCAGAGCCGCAATGATCACATTCCAATGACCGATGCGGTCGGCCAGCTTGCCCAGCCGCGACGCGGACAGAATGCTGCCGAGTGCTGCCGCCGACATGACGACTCCGGAGACAATCGTCACCTTGCTGGCGTCACTGACAAGCTGCGCCACATAGACGGTGATAATAGGTTCGATCGACATATTGGCCAGCATCAGCAGCAGGCCCGTGGCCAGCATGGCGATGATGGGGCGCTTGTCGGGAATTGCCGACCAGCCACCCTCGATCTTGGTGCCTTTGATCTTTGGCGGCCGGCGTTCTTCCTTGATGAAAAGACTTGTCGCGATGAACGTGAGGAAAATCACGCCTCCCGCCAGCCAGAATGTCTGGCGAATACCGATCAGGGGCGGCAATCCGCCACCAATCAGCGGGCCAACAAGATTGCCTGCCATAATACCTGATGACAATGTGCCGAGTGCCCAGCCTGTGCGCGCTTTTGGTGTCTGGGTCGCGACCAGCACGGTGGAGCCGGATGCATAGCCGCCGAGCAGTCCAGCGACGAGACGCAAGGCAACAAGTTGCCATACATCCGTCGCCATGCCGATCAATGACATAGCCACAGCCATACCAAGACTGGCGCGAATGAGCATCAGCTTGCGGCCATAGAGATCGGCAAGGCGGCCCCAAAGCGGTGCCACCAGTGCGGCGGTGAAAAAGGTCGCGCCATAGGCAACGCCTGACCACTGTACGATTGCTGCGTGTTCTTTCACGCCCAGTTGTTCGACATAAAGTGGCAGAAAAGGCAGAAGCAGCGTCATGGCTACGATCGTTGTGAACGATCCGATGAGGCACACGACAAGATTCTGGCGCCAATAACGTGATTCAATCTCGGGCCCGGCAGCCATGACCGGTGAGGGCGCGTCGGGCATAGTTGTGCTGCCCGTACCATCGTGTTGATCAGTTGTATTCATGGGAATATATTTTCGCGGCAGGGAAGCTGCCGTGCCTCTCACTCTTTCGAGCACCGAACTGGATCTCACTGTTTCACCAGACCCGGCCAATAGCAATCACTCAACCGGTTTGAAGTGGCAACAAGTCGCAATCCGCGGGAGTTCAACGAAGTGATCCATGACAACAATCCTATCGTATCTAACGACGGTAAAACCGGACAATAGACTCTGCCTGCAGGAGGTCTATCCTGACGGTCGGTTGTCCCAGCAGATGCAAGGAGACGGCATGATGAAAGCATTTCCAACGGGTGTGATTTTCAGTCTGTTCCTGTTGATGGTCGTACCGGGCGCCGGAATGGCCGATGAGCCGCTCGATACGGGGCAGTCGATCATCAAGCAGCAGATTGCTGCGTTTCTGAGCGACGATGCAGCGGCGGCCTATTCTTTCGCCTCTCCGGCAATCCAGGGCAAGTTCGTTAATCAGGATGTGTTTTTCGACATGGTCAAGCGCGCTTATCAGCCCGTCTACCGGCCGGGCAATTTCGCCTTCGGCCGCAGCAAGGTATCGGATGGCGAGATCATGCAGGAAGTGGTGATCCGGGGTCCTGACGGCAAGGACTGGACGGCCCTGTATCAATTGACGAAACAGCCCGACGGCAGCTGGAAGATCAATGCAGTCCGGATGATGCAGGCAGCACCGGGTCCTGAAATCTGAACGGTTGGCAGATCATTCGCCAGCAAGTTGTTCAATGGTGAATATGCCGTTGGTCTGCGGTTCGGCAACGTAGTTATCATCCGGTGTTTCAAAGGTGATGCGTGTTTTGCGTGTCGCATCAACAAGCTCGATAGTCCAGTTTTCCTTCAGGCGCCAGGCAGTAATATCTCCCATGACAGGAAAAGCCTTGACACAAGCGGGATCTATATCGAGCTGCGACCCGCCAATCGTTTCTTCCCGTTTCAATATTACCTTGCAGAGCTTGTCGCCAGCCTCGTCGCGGATCTGCCACGGGCCAAAAAAGCTCTCGAGCAGATCGGGATCGACGGAATCCATGTCCATCGGTTTCAGATCATCAGCCAGGGCAACCGTTACCGGCAGGATGGCCATAAGAAAGAGAGAGGCAACCGTGTTTCGCATGGTGATCTGACCTGTCACAGCTTGCAGTAGGACGGGGAATCTACCCGCAATTCCTCCCCCGGCAAACGGCTAATGCACGATCAGTCGAAATGGTCGCGGCTCGCTATTCCGTTCGGGCTACAGACCGGGCAATAAACCATTGTGCTGCATAGTAGGTTGTAAGTACCCAGAGTGGTCCAAGCGGGATGGCGAAACGAAATTTCCCGTAAGCCAGTAACGTATCGCTGGCGAGGAACAGAATGCCGCCGATTGCTGCCAGTCTGGCAGGGCCGGTTGCGAGCTGCTGTGCCCGGCTTATGGCCTGCGCTCCCATCAAGGCCAGAACGGCGGCATAGACCGTCACGGGAATCCTGAGTTCGGGTGGCAGGCTCGACCACAATCCCCAGACAATGCCAAGGGCCAACACGGCGCAAGCCACGAAGGTCACGGGCACCGCAACGATGCGCACATTGCTGGTAAGTGCGATGAGATAAGCGCAGTGAGTGATCAGAAAACAGATTAGCCCCGCGACGAACAGATCCTGCGGTACCATCAGGAAAATATCGCCGAACAGGGAAAAGACGAGGCCAGCGGCAATCGCCCATTGATAGCGCTTTGAAATGGGATTGGCTGTTTGTACGGCCATTAACAGGAGAAGTGCCGTCGCCAGCGGTTTGCTGATGTAGTGCATCCAGCGCCAGTCAGCACCCGACAGGGCACTGACGATCGCTGCAACCGCTGCGATGAGAAAAACGGCACGGAGCGTGGGCGAGACGTTTGGTCCAGCTCTGGTTGTCATGCAGTTCCGTTTCCTCTCTGTTCAAATTCCGGGAAGACCGGCCTTTCCCGCTTCGTCAGGGTTAAGCCTGACATAATCAGCCTTCAGATCCGCCGAGGTTTTCCGGCTGCCGTCATGACTCCAGCCCGGTGGTGCCACCAGATAAAGCAGCCGCTGCCGCAACGTCAGATTGGGCGCAAATGCATCCCTGAGCATGCTGATCCATTCGTGGAATGCCACGCGCAGCGGATTGAACGTGCCTATGTTCTTGACGATGCCGTAGCGCGGCATGTCCGCATCGAGCTCTTCGACGAATGTTCCGAACATGCGGTCCCAGATAATCAACGTTCCGGCATAATTCGCGTCGAGGTAACGCGGATTGGTCGCGTGGTGAACCCGGTGGTGCGACGGCGTGTTGAAGATGAATTCGAACGGCCGCCACATCTTGCCGATCGCTTCCGTGTGGATCCAGAACTGGTAGACAAGGTTGAAGCCGTAGACGAAGGCGATGACCGCCGGATGAAATCCCAGCAACACCATCGGCACCTGCAGCACGAACATACCGGTGATCTGCCCGGTCCATGATTGGCGCAGGGCCGTTGACAGATTGTAGTGCTGGCTGGAGTGGTGGTTGACGTGCTCGGCCCAGACCCAGCGCACGCGATGGGCGATGCGATGATAGCAATAGTAGCGTAAGTCATCGAAAATGAAGGCGATGATGAACACCCACCAGTGCAGCCCAAGATCAAAGAAGCGGAACTGCCAGACCCACATCAGGGCGGTGATCGACACAAAACCCAGAAGCAAACCGGCCGCGACGTTGCCCGTGCCCATCAGAAGGCTGGTGAGAGTGTCTCGGGTCTCGAAGTCGCCCTTGCGTTGCCAGTAACGGATCGCCACGAGTTCGATCAGGATGGCGATGATGTAGAACGGCACTGCCAGTTTCGTGACGTCAAAGAACATGGGTTCGTTCATTGCTGTTCTCTCCTGCAGCAACCGGGGCAGACGCGAGCCAGTCCAGTACTGTTATCCTGTCTGTTTCGTTGGCAAAGGAAAAGGCCGGGTGTGGCCATGTGATGTCATGCAATCGCAACATCAGATCTGCCGGCCCGGTTGCCATTGCCGACAGGATATCATGTTGTGACAGATGCCGTGTCAGGAACTTGCTGCCCACGCCGTGAACGACGCCAGTGCGGTTGTCAGGGAGTGGAAAGAATGCGGTGCGCCGGTCCAGCGTATAAACAATCGGGCCGATCCGGGTTTCCGGGTAATCCTGCAGGAAGAGCAATGTGGTCTGTGTATCGTCGTTGAGCAGGGGACGTTTGCTGCCGCCGGCCAGATGCACGGCGAAAACACCAACGGAAATACCGACAACGATCATGCCGATCAGTGCTGGCAAACCAAGCAATACGCACCTCCCCCGGCACCCCTGACCCGTGCGGCTTGTCAGCCGAATCGATCGCTTCTGCAGTTCTCCCGGCCGCAGCTTTTCACAGAGCGGAGTAATTCTCAATCCGGCAGTCCGGGCCTGCCTACGGCATGAGCTGGCCGCCATTCACCTCAATGGTTTGTCCGATCAGATAACCGGAGAGGGCGGCTGACGCCAGAAAGAGGTACGTACCGACGCAATCTTCCGCGGTGCCGAGCCTCCCCTGAGGAACAGTTGCCAGCATGGCATCAAGTTGGGCCTGCGTCGAATATCGTTCATGGAATGGCGTGGCGATCACCCCCGGTGCAACTGCGTTGACACGGATGCCGAAAGGGATCAGCTCCTTTGCCATGCCCCTTGTCACATTGGAGACAAAAGCCTTCGAGGAACCATAGAGCCCCGCCCCGTTGCCGGCGCCGTTACGCGCAGCAATCGATGTGGTGTTGATGATGAAACCACCGCGCACTTTCAGGTGGGGAATGGCTGCCGTTGAGGCGGACAGCACCGAACGCGCATTGAGGTCCATCACGGCGTCATAATGATGATCGGTCATTTCCTGATAGGAAACACGGGCAACCATGCCGCCGGCATTGTTGATGAGCCCATCCAGTCGGCCGAACGCCGCAGCGGTCTCCTCCACCACGCGTGCCATCTCCCCGGAGTGCGATGCGTCCCCCTTCACCAGTTCGACCTTGCCGCCCGCCTTGCGGATCTCTTTGGCCAACTGTTCTGCCGCATCCACGCTGGAGTTGTAATGAAGGCCAACGGCAGCACCCTGTGAGGCAAAAGCCCGGGCAAGTGCTGCGCCGATGCCGGTTGATGCGCCGGTGATCAGTACGGCTTTCCCGGCGATATCGGAAATTGTAACGGATGGGGTGGACATGGGTTTCTCCCTGGTGGCGAAATATCAAATACGTGAAGATATCGGGATATCGCCGATGGACCTGAGCGGCGGCGTGAATGGAGGTGCACGAGATGAGCCTATATTGCGCGCGCCGGTTCTTCCATACGCGAGCGATCAAAAATCCGTTGGCATGACCGGTTTTCTCTGGGTGTAATTTTCTCAAAGATGCAACACGAGCAGAATTCTGTATTTTCTACTTTGCTCGACGTAAACTGTCTTGACAATAAAGAGCAAAGGAAAAGAATATATTTCCATGTAGGGGTGAGGAAGTGGGGTCGCATGGGAGACGATTCGAAATTTAGTCCAATTATAGTCTGTGGGTGTAAGAGAAGCGGTACGACTGCGCTCGTTCGAATACTCAACGAAAATGGAATCACTATTTCAAACGAGTGGGCTTTATTTGCATGGAGTGCTTGGAAGAACGAATATTCACTGTCTGATTGGCTTCATGATAAGCACATGCAAGTTGAAGCCAACGAGTGGCTCCAGCACTGGAATCACAGAATGAACCTGAAAGGCAATGAAGCCGAGCGGGGTTTTCCAGCTGCGCTCCATTCCATTTATGGCAGCAAGCCGCGCTGGAGATGGGGCGATAAATGGTCGGATTACGTGTTCCATGTAAAGGAAATCAAAGAGCATTTTCCCAATGCCAAAATCATTTACATCTATCGGGACGGACGTGACGTTGTAGCGAGCATGCTGCGCAAGGGGATGGCGGACGATCTGAACCATGGCTTCGAGCAATGGGTCAATGCCATAGAGGCGTGGAAATCCTGGGAGACAGAGGTTGATCATCTCGCTATCAAGCAGGAAGATCTGTTGCAATATCCTGCCGAGGTTTCTGCTTACATCGCCCACTATTGCGGGATTCGCCTGACGGGCACCGATCATGCCCGCCACGTGTTGCTCGGGTCGGATGATGTGTCGAAGCATGATTACGTATCTGAAAATCGATTTGCGCATACCCGTTCATACGGCGCGCTTTTTTCTGACGACGATGTTCCCACCCATGCAAGAAGCCTGCTGACCTCTCTCGGCTATGCCTGATTGCGGAGCGCAATCCCGCACGCGATAAAATTCGTCCGATGATGACTGTTGGTCGAATCCCTATATTGTTTTTTGCGAGCAACGAAAGCCGGCAATCTGAAAGGTTTGTCCTCTCTGCCATCGTGCAGAGCCAGCTCTGATCGCGGATTAGCTGGAGTGACCGCGCGTTCAGAGTTCTCCCTTGCTCGCCTTGACAAGATTGTCCCTCAGCCTTGCGATCGCCTTTTGCAGAATAGGAAACTCCTCGGGTGTGAGGCCTGAAGCCTTGACCGTGATCTCGCCGAAGCCAAAGCCTTTCTCACGCAGGCTGCGTCCGGCATCCGTCAGGGAAATGCGCACATTGCGTTCATCTTCACTGTCTCTTGTCCGTGTGAGATATCCCATGGCCTCAAGCCGTTTCAGCATGGGAGTCATGGTACTCGATTCTAGAAACAGCTTTTCGCTGAGCCCTTTGACGGTTTGCTGGTCCTCTTCCCACAAGCTGATGATTGTTATGTATTGCGGGTACGTAAGACCGAGCGCATCAAGGACAGGCTTGTAGACCCGGGAATAGGCAAGGTTGGCGGAATAAATTGAAAAGCACATAAAGTCCGCCAGTTTTGCCGTCTTGCTGCGCACGGGGGTCTTTTCAGTCATCGGTATCTCCGGGAATAAAAATTATGATGCGAATAATTATCATCGTGTATAAGGCAGCCGAAGCATCAGCACAATTATTATAGTATTGATTGTTGCAATAATTAAATGAAGGCGCGTTTGTACTTTGGGAGAGATATTCGGTGGGGAGCTCGTCAGTAGCGGCAGCCGGGCCGGAGCTGACAAAGGCATTGGAGTATAACAGGGGGAGGTGACTCTCTGCTGTTCATCAGCCCACCATCATGTTCGATGGGTGGGCACCGGCATTCAATGCGCTCGCCTCTGGTTGGTGTCAGTGAGGTTTGACAAAGTGGATTGCTACCATAAATCAATCTTCAGCTCGATCCGAAACTTGCTGTCGTCCTGAAATGCAGCGGGTTTCAATGGGAAACTTAGTTTTGGAGGCGCCGCTGGTTTGGTATCAGGGAGCCATGAAGCCGTGATCTTGACACGCTTGGAGGCCTGATATCCGATGTCCAGTTGGCGGGTCGTCTCATCGCCACTCCGCTTCCAATTACCCGTTGCCGAGAATTTATCCTTGGCCGCGGATATTTTTAATGCGTGGCTCGTAGCATGGAACTTGTTGTCAAAAGCCGAACTTGCCGTCGCCGTCACGATACCTTGGGTAGTGGTGACATCCAACGTGCTGCTGCTGGGTTTAAAGTTCTTATCGAGCACCAAACTCCCGTTGGCTGTTATGGCTGGGTCTGCAAGGCTCGCTTTGAAGTCGAAAATGATGTTCTTTTTTGAAAGATCGGCATAAACACCAACGCTCGGATTAGTGTCGTTCGTCTTAAAACCGATGGCGGATTTGCTTTTTGCATCCAATATTATCGGATTGTCCGAATTGGGCATATATTTTCCCAGCAGGTTTTGCTGGGGCAAGGTTGGTGCCATAGGCTTGCCTGAGGGATCAAAGACTCCCATTGCCGTGCAACACCGCCCTCCGATTCGACAGTTAACCGCGAAGAGCAGGCATCCGTCACGGGTAATCCCTGCAATACTATAGTGCTGTGTATTCTTGAGGCTGTATTTCCCGCAGCACGAGAGGGAGTCGTCGATGACCGCATCCAGCGAGCGACCGTTGAAAACGACGCCTAATGGCTGCCCACCCTCAAAAAGCGGTGCACTTGAAAGTGGTATGGGATGGAAATCATCGTCATCAGCTCTTGTTGATTTGGGGCCCAGGGGCTGAGTGCGTGGTGCTAATCCCATGTCTTACCTGCCAATTACGAGTCGTTTGATGGACGGCGAAATTCTGCATGGTGAGTACCAGCAGCAAATGAAGTCTCATCACGAGTTTACAATGATGGTGTGGTATTTCAATGCATCAATGGTGGCCGAAGTCTGCTTTTACCGCCAATGAATATTCATCGGCCAGTGCTTTTATTGGTTGGTGCCAACAAAACCCGAGGATGCAATGGTCAACAGTGCGACACCGAATTTGCCATCAAGCGATTTTGAAAAGACGGCGCGATTTTATGCGGATCTGGGCTTTTCAGAAGATTATCGCGGTGACGACTGGATGATTTTGGAGCGCGACGGAGTTGTGCTGGAATTCTTCAGCTACCCGGGTGTTGACCCCCTGAGCAGCAGCTTCAGTTGCTGCCTTCGGCTCGATGATGTTGACGGCTTCTATGGCGTTTGCAAAGCGGCTGGTATCCCTGAAGCTGTGATGGGACAGCCCCGCCTGCATCCGCTCGAGAACGAGGATTGGGGTCGAATGGGGGCACTGATCGATCCGGATGGAACATTGCTTCGGCTGATAGGAAACCAGTAGTCGGCATGCCAATGTGTCACTGGCCGGAAATATGGTCTGCTTCGCTAAACTGATCGAGTGGTGCGATATTCAGGCTAACATGTGTTCGGCCGATGGGCCTGATATTAGCCCCGACTGCGGACCGCCGAAATTATTCGCTCCAGAATTTCAGTCAGGATTGGTTCCGACGTTGCAAAGTTGATGCGCACGAAGCCTTCAGCCTTTGAATCGAACCATTCACCTGGCATTGCCGCGACCTTACCTTCACGCAGCAAAAATTGGCTGGCTGGTTCCTTCAAGTCGAGGGCCGTCAGATCGAGCCAGGCCAAGTAGGTACCTTGTGGCTGGAAAACACCGAGATCAGGCAGGTGCATACGAACGTGCTCGATAAGCTGGCCGCGCCGCGCCGCTAACATCGCCAATGCAGCTTTTGCCCAATCTGCACCTTGCGTCCATGCGGCAATGGTTGCGTCAAGGCCAAAGGTATTGGGCTGGCCCATCAGCCTGCGCGGCATCTTTGCGTGACAGCGTGCTGCCAGTCGCGTGTCGCCGAAACACATCACGCCACAGTAAAGTCCCGGTAGATTAAAGCCTTTGGAGGCGGAATTGAGCGTGATCGTGCGCGCAGCGATCTCGGGCCCCAGCGCGGCGAGCGGTGTGTGACGGTCCGGTGCATAGACAAGATCGGAATGGATCTCGTCACAGATGACCAACAAGTCATGGCGGATGGCAATCTCAGCGATTGCCTGCAGTTCGCTGCGGTCAAAAACACGGCCGGTCGGATTTTGGGGATTGCACAGGAGGAGCACTTTTGCTCCCTTGCCGGATATCTTGCGCAGATGCTCGAAGTCGATCTCGTACCGGTCGCCGCCGCGGATCATCGGGTTCTTGATGAAATGGCGGCCAGCTGCCTTCATGACGTCATAGAAGGGCGGGTAACAGGGTGTCTGAACGATAATGCCATCGCCAGGCTCCGTGAACGCTAAAAGTGCTGTCAGGATAGCCTGATCAATGGCAGAGATGAACTGAATGGCCTCAGGGGCAGGTTGCCAGCCATAGAGTTGCTTCATGCGTGTTGCAAATGTGTGTGACAAAAGCTCATCTGGTTTGCCGCCCCCGCGCTCGGGGTATCCATAGTCCTGTTCGAGCGCAATACGGTTGATGATTGCTTGTATCGGTTCGGCCACACGATAGTCCATCTCAGCAATCCAGGCTGGCAGGACGTCATCGCTGTAGTGGCTCCATTTTGCGTTTCGCCGCTGACGCAACTCTTGCTCGGGAATGACAAGTCTACTGTTCAAGGGATGCTCCATGGGATGAAGGCCGGATAGAAACCACTCGCACGCCTTTTGCTGTTGTCACAAGCCATCCGGCAATAAATTTTCATATTGGAGCAGCAGGGAGAGTTCGCGGAATTCTTGGTGCCGATCAAACCGTCTCAGCGGCATTTTGAAAGGAAAAAATACCCGGCCCGGGACGATGCCTCCTTAACGGTGATTGCCGCCTCTTATAGTCGCGGGCGCGCGAAGGGATGGTCCAGTTAAACCGTAGCTTTGGTCATTCCGTCGCGGAGCAGCTGGACCTTGTGGTTGAGGTCGATCATCTCCGGTACGGTGAAGCCCGAGCGGCGCAGCAGCGTTTCTGTGAGACATCCTGTCTTGGCATGAAGTTCGGCACCTTTTGGACTCAGATGCACCTCGACGAGGCGCTCATCGGTAACACTGCGCCGGCGCACCAGAAAGCCCGCGCTTTCCAGCCGCTTGACGGCAGGGGTAATGGTGCTCGGCTCCAGAGCCAGCCTGTCGCCAATGACGGTAATGGTCAGGCCGTCCTGTTCCCAAAGGGCGCTCAAGACGAGATACTGCGTATAGGTAACACCCAGTTCATCCAGCATCGGCTTATAGACACGGTGAATGGCAATCGACGCTGAATAGATTGAAAAACACAGTTGGCTGTCGAGCGGCAGGGTGGGGGCATCGGTCATTGTGGTCTCCTTGATTGATAGTGTTTATAACCTTTATCACAAATAATGATATCGCGATAAAGAAATCGCTTTACAAGGTTTATAACGTCGTTTATGAAGTCTTTATCGCAATAAAGATTATCGCGAACAAAACAACGAAGGAGATACGCATATGAGCAAGATCCTGACCGCAGCCGCCACCCTCGCCATGGCTGCTACCGCTGTAAGTCCCGTCCATGCTGCATCGGCTGATGCCAAGAACATCGTCCTCGTCCACGGCGGCTTTGTCGATGGTTCGGGCTGGCAGGGTGTCTACAACATCTTGAAAAAGGATGGTTACACCGTCAGCATTGTGCAGAACCCGACCACCTCGCTGGCCGATGATGTGGCCGTTACCAAGCGGATCATCGCGCAGCAGGACGGTCCGGTCATCCTGGTTGGTCATTCCTATGGCGGCGTTGTCGTCAGCGAAGCCGGCACGGACGAGAAGGTGAAGGCCGTCGTTTATATCGCAGCCTTTGCCCCTGACAAAGGCGAGTCCGTATCGTCATTGATCGCCAATCCGCCCGCAGGCGCACCGGTACCGCCGATCCTGCCGCCGGTTGATGGCTACCTCTTCCTTGACAGGGCCAAGTTTGCCGCTTCCTTCGCCGCCGACGTTGATGCAGGAACGGCAGCGTTCATGGCGGACTCGCAGGTTCCCTGGGGTGTCGAAGCGCTGGCAGGTGCTGTCACCGAACCCGCCTGGAAGAGCAAGCCGAGCTTCTATATGGTTGCCACGGACGACCACATGATCCCGCCGCCCGCCCAGCGCATGATGGCCAAGCGCGCCAAATCCACCGTTGTGGAAACGGCCGGCAGCCACGCCGTCTATGTTTCCAAGCCGCAAGCCGTTGCCGCCCTCATCGAGCAGGCAGCATCCGCCAAGTAAACACACGCTTTCACCTGATACCGGGGCGTTTCAAACGCTCCGGTATCAGTTTGCGGGAGTGCCATGTGGATGATGGCGGCCGTTAACGCACAGGCAAACAGTGTTTGCCATATTCACGGAGCCTTGCATAATTCTAATGGGAAATTTGGTGTGACTGGCGGAGAGAGCGGGATTCGAACCCGCGTTACGCTTTTGACGTAAACACACTTTCCAGGCGTGCGCCTTCAACCACTCGGCCACCTCTCCGCAGATCGTCCGGCATGGGGCCGGTCGGGTTGGTCATTCTCAGCCGGAAAACCCGGCTCAGGAGCACCGTCAACCATCGGTCACTCTGTCTTTGGAATTCGCGCGAGTCACTTGAAGATGGTTAGCCAACAACGACCCCGTGCGGCGCGCACTATAGTCAGAACAGGCTCTTGTTCAACACCTATTTCAACATAATTGTGCTTTGATGCAATTTCATGCATTTGCCCCTGAAATTGCTGGGAATTTTCAGTGAAATTTCATAGTCCGGCATCAAAATACAGACAAATCCGCATTCAACCGGACAGTGTTCCGCGCTAGAATGTGATTTTTGCGTTGCCGGAGCAGCGCGGAATGATGACTTTGGAGAGTGATGTGATCCGACCCGTTTTGAGGCTTCTCGCCTATATTGCCCTTGCTATGGCAATTATCGCCGCTGTTCTTGATGCGGCCCGATCAGTGGGAGCGTCGCATTTGGTCACCACGTCCCTGCAGGAGAGCTGGCAATCCTTGTCCGCGTCCTCGCTCAGCCTTGTCGAGGCCTACTTCAAGGCTCATTTTTATCCTGTCCTATGGGACCCCATGATGCTTTGGGTGCTTGAAGCACCCACTTTCGTTATTTTCGCCATTCTGGCCTTCCTGTTGTACGCACTGGGATACCGGCGCGAGAGTCGGGTAGGGCGGTTCGCGGCCCGTTGAGATTTGCCGGTCACAGGTGCACATGACGGGGAATCCCGAAGGATATCACGGTCTGCGCGATACGGGTTTCCCCTGCTCCGTTCCACAGGCAAAATTCTTCTAAAGCACTGTTTGAATTGAGCTATTCCGCAATATTTGACCGGGAGGCAAAATTCCGCGTGAATTTTGCCCGGAGCCGTGCAAGATTGTTCCCGGGGCGGCCGTGACGGGATGGGCCGCAACGAATTCCGGAACCAGCAGAATGCTGGTCCTGCTAACAAAATCCAGAGGGTTGGTATCAAATGAAGCGTATTGTTCTTGGTCTGCTGGCTGCTACAGCCATGTCCGTTTCGGCCTATGCTGCGGACAACAAACCTGCCTTGATCTTTGATCTTGGCGGTAAATTCGACAAATCCTTTAATGAGGCGGCATTCAACGGCGCGGAAAAATACACCAAGGAAACCGGTGTGAAGTTTCGCGAGTTCGAAATCCAGAATGAAGCCCAGCGCGAACAGGCCCTGCGCAAGTTCGCTTCCGATGGCAACTCGCCGATCGTGATTGCCGGCTTCTCGGCCGCTGCAGCCATTGAAAAAGTATCGACGGAATTTCCGGATACGAAGTTCGTTATCATTGACGCCGTTGTAGACAAGCCAAATGTACGGTCCGTTGTTTTCAACGACAATGAAGGCTCCTATCTCGTTGGCGTCATTGCTGCCAAATCATCGAAGACAGGCACTGTGAGTTTCGTTGGCGGGATGGATGTTCCTTTGATCCGTAATTTTGCCTGTGGCTATGTCGGCGGTGTCAAGGCAACCAATCCGGATGCCAAGGTTATCCAGAACATGACCGGTGACACCCCTGCCGCCTGGAATGATCCTGCGAAGGGTGGCGAGATTGCCAAGTCGCAGATGGATCAGGGCTCGGATGTGATCTTCGCGGCAGCCGGCGGCACCGGTATTGGTGTATTGCAGGCTGCAGCCGATGCAAACAAACTCAGCATTGGTGTTGACTCCAACCAGAACGGCCTGCATCCGGGCAAGGTGCTGACCTCCATGATGAAACGTGTGGACGTTGCCACTTACAATGCTTTCAAGGACGGTGCGGACGGCAAGTTCACCGCTGGTATGAATGTTCTCGGCGTCAAGGAAGGCGGCGTCGATTATGCCGCCGACGAGAACAACGCCAAATTGCTGACCGACGATGTCAAAAAGGCAGTGGAAGCCGCAAAAGCTGACATTATCTCCGGCAAGGTCAAGGTTCACAATTACAACACGGACAATGCCTGCCCCTACAAGGGTTGATTTTCGTTGATCCAACGAGCCGCCGGTTACAAGCCGGCGGCTTCGTTTTTGAGCCGTCGCGGCTGTTTGTTTTATCCGGAAAACATGAGAATATGCCGCTCCGCGTCACAGGCTCACGCGGTGGAGAGCATCCCATGTCTGCAATCGCCGTTTTCTTCAGTATTCTTGGAGTTCTCCTGCTGGGAGCCATGAGCCCCGGCCCGAGCTTCGTTCTGGTTTCCCGTATCGCCATCACTGCGCCGCGGTTGCACGGTGTAGCGGCCGCGTTGGGTATGGGCATAGGCGGTACGATCTTTTGCTGCCTCGCGGTTCTGGGGCTGACTGCCCTTTTGATGCAGGTCGAATGGCTCTACCTGATCTTGAAGGTGGCTGGCGGCGCCTATCTCGTTTATGTTGCCATCCGCATCTGGAACAGCGCATCCGAGCCGTTGGTTCTGCAGGGAACTGGCGGGCATATGTCGCTGGCCCGCTCGTTTTCCTTTGCGCTGATCACCCAGCTGAGCAACCCCAAGACCGCGATTGTCTATGCCAGCCTCTTCGCCGCGCTCCTGCCAGCCAATCCGCCACTCTGGTTGTTGCTTGCACTGCCGCCTATGGTCTTCATCATTGAAGCGGGCTGGTACACGTTTGTCGCAACCATGTTCTCAACGGCCCGTGCCCGCGCAACCTATGCCGGTTTCAAGGCATGGATCGATCGGGGTGCCGGGGCGGTTATGGGCGCGTTGGGCGTAAAGCTGATCTTGGAAGCGTTCAAGACGCACAGGATCTGATCAAAGGCTGCGGTTGAGAATAGTCATCCCAGCGTTCTCACCGGACAGTTCTTCGCGATCCTGCCAGCCTACAGCGTGGTAGTAGTCCGGCTTGTCCGTGTAGAGATAAAGCTCTGGATGGCCTAGCTCGCGGGCGGCATTTTCCGCTGCCGAAATCAGCTGCTTGCCAATGCCTTTGCTACGGAAAGGCGGGGCGACATACAAACTGGCGAGCCAGGGTACCAGATGGGTATGGCTCTCAAGATCATTGTCGATCAACAGCACAAGGCCTGACGGAATACCGGCATGCAGGGCAACGAACGCTTTTTGCCTGCTGTCCGGTTCGAGGAACGCCATGAAGGCGTCCACGGTCTCCTGCATTGTCCGCCCGGCTTGCTGTCCCCATTCGTGAAAATTCCAGCGGGCACAGACCGGGACCAGTTCAGGACGATTTTCCAGAGGTTCGACAGTAATCATCAGCCTACCAGTGTGGTGGTTTGGTCACCGGAATGTCCGGGGTGGTTTGTTCTTCCAGGACAAGAAAGCGGTCGGTCAATGCATCCAGCTTGCGGCGCATACCCTCGATCACCTTCCATTGCTCTGCGATTTGAGAGGACAGCTCCTCTATGGTCTTTTCCTGCTCCGTCACAAGAATTTCCAGCTTGGTGACGCGATCCATATCAGCGCTCATTTTCGTCTCCGTTACCAGGCCATTCCGTAGATCGCCAAGGCATCGGCCTCAGTCACCTCACGTGGATTGTTGACCAGAAGCCGCCCCTGCTTCATGGCATCGGTTGCCATCATGGCCAGGTCACTCTCGCCAATGCCGACATCCCGCAATCGCGTCTGTAGCCCTAGTTGTGCCGAGAGGCCAGCCAAGCGATCGATAAAGCTATTGCAGATCAGTTGCGTTCCCCCCGTTACATCCATATCGGCAAAGGTGTGTGCAGCCAATGTCGCGTATAAAGCTGCCGCGCCGTTTGCGGAATCAGCGGCGTTGTAGCGGAGCACATGGGGCAAAACCAAGGCATTGGACAGACCGTGGGGTATGTGGAACGTACCACCTATGGGATAGGCGAGGGCATGTACGGCCGCGACGGGGGAGTTGGCAAAGGCTTGTCCGGCCAGCATTGAGCCGAGCAGCATCGCTGAACGCGCTGCCTTGTCGTGGCCATTGAAAACCGCAGTCTCGATGTTCGAGCCAAGTAGACGCAGTGCCTCCACGGCAAGCGCCCTGGAGAGGGGATTATTGTTGGGGTTCTTCGACGCATAGGCCTCGATGGCATGCACCATCGCATCGATGCCGGTTGCGGCCGTTACGTGCGGCGGAAGCCCCAGAGTGAGGTCCGGATCAAGCAGCGCCACGTCGGGCAGGATCAGCGGGGAAGAAACACCGCGTTTTTCATGCCCCCCGACTGTAATGATGGAGACCGGCGTCACCTCGGAACCGGTTCCCGCAGTGGTCGGGATCAGTGTCAGTTTCAGGCGCGGCCCTTTTGCGTTTCCCACCCCCCAGGCTTCGTCGAGATTTTCGTTCGAGCCCGCGAGCAATGCAACAAGCTTGGCCACGTCAAGCGACGAACCGCCGCCAAATCCAAGGACATGGTTCACATCGTTCTCCCGCGCCATTTCAACAGCGCTTAACAATGTCCTCAGCGATGGATCTGCTTCCACTTCACCGAACACGGTTATGTCCGCCCCGGCGGCCTGCAGGCTGGCTATGGCAGGTTGCGCCAGTCCAAGAGCGAGAATGGTGGCATCGGTAACGATAAGCAGGCGGTCCTTGGGTTGTATGCGCAGGTGGGAGGCAACGTCAGCACTGGCGCCCGCAGCAAAAACGATGCGTGGCGTGGTGTGAAAGGCAAAGGAAGTGATCTCGCTGGTCATCCCGGAAGATTGCCAGAGCACATGCGGGTTTGTCGAGAGCAGCAATTGTCTGGCAAACGTGCAATTCTTGACTAAAAAGTAAAAAAATCCGGTGATAGAGCGCTGGAGATCCTCACAGAACCGGTTCCATTTGATTTTTCTTTGCTCTAGGGTCAAAAGTTCGGAACAACAAAAAAGCTGATCAACAGCGGATGGGGACATGGCAGAACCGGCGATTGAACTTGTGGGAATTGATAAGCGTTTTGGTGTCGTTCATGCCAATCGCGATATTCATCTGCGCGTTGAAAAAGGTACCATTCACGGCATTATCGGCGAGAATGGTGCCGGTAAATCGACGCTCATGTCGATCCTCTACGGCTTCTATCAGGCCGATAATGGCGAAATCCGTATCAACGCCGCACCGGTCAGGATCAGCGATCCCAATGCTGCCATCGCGCTCGGCATCGGCATGGTGCATCAGCACTTCATGCTGGTCGAAAATTTCACCGTGCTTGAAAATGTCATGCTCGGCGTCGAGGGCGCACCGCTCCTGAAGCGCGGCATTGCCAAGGCTCGCGCCGAACTGAAACGGCTGGAACAGGAATACCAGTTGGATGTGGATCCGGATGCGCTGATTGAAGAACTGCCGGTTGGTTTGCAGCAGCGTGTTGAAATCCTCAAGGCCCTGTATCGCGGTGCGGAAATCCTCGTGCTCGATGAGCCCACCGGTGTATTGACACCGGCCGAAGCCGATCATCTCTTCCGGATTCTGGAGCAGTTGAAGGCACAGGGCAAAACCATTGTCCTCATTACGCATAAACTGCGCGAGATCATGGCGGTGACGGACAATGTTTCGGTCATGCGCCAGGGCTCTGTCGTGGCGACGCGCAAGACGGCGGAGACAACGGTTGAGGAACTGGCCGAGCTGATGGTTGGACGCAGGGTTCTCCTGCGTGTGCAGAAAGGCGAGGCCAAGCCGGGTGAAATCAAGCTGTCGGTGGAAAATCTTACCGTGCGCGACAGCCGTGGTGTGGTCATGGTCGACAATGCATCGTTCACCGTTCGCGCTGGTGAGATCGTCGGTATCGCTGGGGTGGCCGGCAACGGCCAGTCGCAGCTTATCGAGACGGTCGCAGGCATTCGCACGGCGGTGTCAGGCCGGGTACTTCTGGATGGTCAGGTCATCGATATAACAGGCGCGGCTGACCCGGGCGAACTGCGGGATCGCGGCCTCGCCCATGTGCCTGAGGATCGGCATCATATGGGACTGGTTCTGGCCTTCGAGGAATACGAGAATTCGATCCTCGGCTATCATGACGATCCGCTTTATCTGAACGGGCCGTTCCTCGATATTGAGGCCATCAAGGCTGATGCCCGCAAGAAAATCGAGAAATACGATATCCGTCCCAGTGATCCACGGCTGAAGACAGCGAATTTTTCCGGCGGCAATCAGCAGAAGATTGTTCTGGCGCGGGAGATCGAGCGTGATCCGGGCGTGCTGATCATCGGCCAGCCGACGCGCGGTGTCGACGTGGGTGCTATTGAGTTTATTCACAAGCGGATCATCGAAATGCGTGATGCGGGCAAGGCGGTCCTTCTCGTTTCGGTTGAGCTGGATGAAATCCGCTCCTTGTCTGACCGCATTCTGGTGATGTTCGCCGGCCGCATCGTTGGCGAGCGCGATTCCGATGCCAGCGAGGGTGAACTGGGTCTCCTGATGGCCGGCGTGGAACAGCTGGAGGCTGCCGAATGACTGCTACCCAGGCACTTCTTGTTATCGATGTGCAGAATGCCATTGATGACGCCAAATGGGGCCGCCGCGGTCAGCCGGATGCGGAGCAGCATATTGCCCGCCTGCTCGGCGCCTGGCGCGAGCGTCGCCTGCCTGTCATCCACATCAAACATGATTCCACCGATCCGGAATCGCCCTATCGCCCGGGCACGCCCGGCAATGACTTCAAACCCGAAGTAGCTCCGCAGGTCGGAGAGCCGGTTGTCGACAAGCGTACCAATAATGCTTTCATCGGCACGGATCTCATGGATGTGCTGGACGAGCTGCAGGTGCACAGTCTTGTTGTCACGGGCGTTCTCCTTGAAAACTCCGTGGACGCCACCGTTCGCATGGCGGCCAATCTCGGATTTGAAGTCATTGTCCCCGAAGATGCCGTGGCCAGTATCGACCGCAGGGATCACCGCGGCAAGAGCTGGGCTGCCGAAGATGTTCACGCCCTGACTCTTTCCGTTCTTGATGGCGAATATGCCAAAATCTCCACTTCTGATGCCATCATTGAGGCCCTGCCATGAGCCAGCCTTTTGCCAAACTGCCTGCCTGGGCTGATTACGGCCTGTTGCCGCTGATCAATCTGATTGTTGCATTTTTCGTTGCAGGTCTCGTTGTTCTTCTGGTCGGTGAAAGCCCGATCGATGCCGCCGTGCTGATGGTCAAGGGTGCTTTTGGCTCCGGCGACGGCGTTGGCTATACGCTTTACTATGCCACCAACTTCATTTTTACCGGTCTTTGCGTTGCCGTGGCCTTCCATTGCGGTTTGTTCAACATTGGCGGTGAGGGGCAAGCCTATATTGGCGGCCTGGGTGTCGCGGTGGTTGGCCTTGGCTTGGGCAACGTTCTGCCCTGGTGGATAACATTCCCGCTGGCCATTATAGCATCGGGTCTGGTTGGTGCACTCTGGGCCCTCATTCCGGCATGGTTGCAAGCCAAGCGCGGCTCGCATGTGGTCATCACCACGATCATGTTCAATTTCATTGCCGCCAGCATCATGGTTTACCTGCTGGTGGGCTATCTCAAGGCATCCGGGACACAGGCGCCCGAAACCCGTGTCTTCGGCGATGGCGGGCAATTGCCGGGTCTCGGCTGGCTGCTTGGCCTGATAGGGCTGAACATGCGCTCTGCCCCGCTCAACATCAGTTTCCTGTTGGCGCTTGTCGCGGCTTTCCTCGTGTGGGTGCTCATCTGGCGCACCAAGCTTGGTTATGAAATCCGCACCATGGGATACAGCCCCAAGGCAGCGCGTTATGCCGGGATCAGCGAGGTCAGGATTATCGTCATCACCATGATGATTTCAGGTGCGCTGGCGGGCATGATGGCGCTCAATCCGATCATGGGTGCGCAGCACCGTGTGCAGCTTGATTTCGTTGCCGGTGCAGGGTTTGTCGGTATCGCGGTGGCGCTGATGGGGCGCTCGCATCCGGCTGGCATTGTTCTCGCGGCGATCCTTTTCGGCATGCTCTATCAGGGCGGCGCTGAAATCGCTTTCGATATGCCTAATATTTCCCGCGACATGATTGTCATCATTCAGGGATTGGTGATTCTTTTCGCCGGGGCTTTGGAGCATATGTTCCGCCCAACCCTGTTGCGTATTTTGCAGCGCGTGGCCCGGGTGAAGAGCCAGCCCACGCCGGCCGTCGCTGCCGAGGGAGGTCAATAATGGATACCTTCACAGTCGTCCTGCAGGTTCTGGATTCCACGATCCGCCTTTCCGTACCGCTGCTGCTGGCGTGCCTTGCCGGCCTCTATTCCGAGCGTGCCGGTATTTTCGATATCGGTCTGGAAGGCAAGATGCTGGCAGGAGCCTTTGCGGCGGGCGCTGCGGCGACCTATTCGGGCTCGGCCTACGTCGGGCTGCTGGCTGCTGTTCTGATTTCCATTGCACTTGGATTGGTGCATGGTTTTGCCTCGATAACCCATCGCGGCAACCAGATCGTTTCCGGCGTTGCCATCAACTTCATTGCCGCCGGGACAACGGTTATTCTTGGTCAGGCATGGTTTCAGCAGGGCGGACGCACACCATCGCTTCCCAATGCTGCAAGGTTCAACCCGATTGACCTGCCCGGTGTGGAAACCTTGAGCGGAATCCCTGTGATCGGCGCGATTTATTCCGAACTGATTTCGGGCCATTCCGTCCTGGTGTATCTCGCCTTCCTGCTGGTGCCATTCACATGGTGGGTTCTTTACCGCACGCGCTTTGGCCTTCGCCTGCGCGCGGTCGGTGAAAATCCCGCGGCTGTCGATACGGCCGGCATTTCCGTGCCGTGGCTGCGTTACCGGGCCGTTATCTGCTGCGGACTGCTTTGCGGTGTCGCCGGTGCCTATCTGGCGACCGCGCAAGGGGCGGGTTTCGTCAAGGATATGACGGCAGGCAAAGGCTATATCGCTCTGGCTGCGCTGATCTTCGCCAAATGGCGGCCGGTCCACGCCATGTTTGCCTGCCTGCTTTTCGGCTTTCTCGACGCCATTGCGATCCGTATGCAGGGGCACCCCCTTCCACTCATCGGCGAGGTTCCCGTACAGTTGATGCAAGCCTTGCCCTATATTCTCACCATTGTGTTGCTCGCCGGTTTTATCGGCAAGGCAATACCGCCAAAAGCGGGTGGTGTGGCCTATGTGAAAGAGCGATAGAAAGAATGAGCAAGGATTTATTCGACGCGGCCTTCGCGGCCATGCAGAAAGCCCACGCGCCCTATTCGCGGTTCCCGGTTGGTGCAGCGGTGCGCACCAGCGACGGCCGTGTCTATTCCGGCTGCAATATCGAAGTCATTTCCTATCCGGAAGGATGGTGCGCCGAAACGACCACCCTGTCGCATTTCGTAATGGGCGGCGGCGGTACAATCACGGACATTGTGGTGGTTGCAGAAAAGAAGGCGAAGTGCACACCGTGCGGTGGCTGCCGGCAGCGTCTGGCGGAATTCGCCGGTCCCGATACGCGCCTGCACCTGTGTGACAATGACGGTATTGTCGAAACGCTGACCATGCGGGACATCTTCCCCTACGGTTTCGAGGCGGAAGTTCTCGGCAAGGGGAATCCCGCATGATTGCGCCTGCAACCGGAGCTCTTATTCACAAGCTCCAGGGACTTGCCCCGCGTGTCGCGCTGGTGCTCGGATCGGGACTTGGCTCACTCATTGATGCCGTGGACGACGCCATCCATATTCCCTATGCCGATCTGCCGGGGTTTCCCCATAGCGGTGTTTCGGGCCATGCCGGGAAGGTTGTTGCAGGCTATCTCTCGGGCAAGCCGGTGCTAATGCTTGCTGGCCGCGCGCATTACTACGAAAAGGGCGATGCTGCGGTCATGCGCCCTGTCATGGCTGCTCTGGCTGATCTTGGGATTGAAACAGTGATCCTGACCAATGCGGCAGGCTCCGTGCGTCATGATCTCGCGCCGGGCAGTGTCATGCTGATCGATGATCATATCAATTATTCCGGGCTTAACCCTTTGATCGGCGAGGCTTCGGATCAGCGCTTTGTCGGCATGACGGCCGCCTACGACAAGAAGCTCAAGGATGCCTTCGTGATAGCCGCCGCCGAGGTGGGCGAAAAGCTGCCGCTGGGTGTCTATATGTGGTTTTCCGGCCCTTCCTTCGAAACACCGGCAGAAATCCGTATGGCGCGCACGCTTGGTGCCGATGCGGTCGGAATGTCGACCGTGCCCGAAGTCATTCTGGCGCGCTTCTTCGGTCTGCGCGTTGCCGCCTGTTCGGTCATTACCAATTATGGGGCTGGCATGACAGGAGCGGAGCTCTCGCACGAGGAAACCAAGGATGTTGCGCCGAAGGGCGGTGCACGCCTGCAGAAAATCATCCGGGCGCTGGTTCGGGAGATCGGCTAAATCATGTTGCTTCCTCAGGAAATTATTCGCCGCAAACGCGACGGTCACGTACTTGATGCTGCGGATATCACCGCTTTCGTCAATGCCATGAGCTCGGGTGCCATCACGGAAGGGCAGGTTGCCGCCTTCGCCATGGCGGTGTTCTTCAATGGCATGAAGCGCGATGAAGCTGTCGCCTTGACGCTGGCCATGCGCGATTCCGGCGACATTCTCGATTGGTCGGATTTGCCGGGCCCAGCTGTCGACAAGCATTCGACCGGCGGTGTGGGCGACAATGTTTCATTGATGCTGGCGCCTATTGCGGCCGCCTGCGGAGCCTATGTGCCGATGATTTCAGGACGCGGGCTTGGCCATACCGGCGGTACGCTCGACAAGATGGATTCGATCCCCGGCTATCGTAGCCAGCCGGACAATGCGCTGTTCCGCAAGGTCGTGCATGAGGTTGGCTGCGCGATCATCGGTCAGACTGCCAATCTCGCACCGGCTGACAAGCGCTTCTATTCGATCCGCGATGTCACGGCGACCGTGGAATCCATCCCGCTGATCACCGCTTCGATCCTGTCGAAAAAGCTGTCTGCAGGACTCAATGCGCTGGTGCTTGATGTGAAATCCGGCAATGGCGCATTCATGGCGCGCAGCCGTGATGCTGTGGCACTGGCTGAAAGCATTGTCGCCGTTGCGAGCGGTGCGGGGCTGACCACCACAGCCCTGTTGACCGATATGAACGAACCGCTGGCGCTTTGCGCAGGCAATGCCGTGGAAGTGCAGAATGCCGTGGATTTCCTGACCGGCGACCTCAGGGATTCCCGTCTTGAAACGGTGACGTTGGCTCTGGTCGCAGAAATGCTGGTTTCGGCGAAACTTGCCGCCAATCCGAAATCCGCCATGGACATGGCGAAAGAAGCGCTGAATTCGGGCAGAGCCGCTGATGTTTTTGGCCATATGGTTACAGCACTCGGAGGCCCCGTGGATTTCGTTTCGCGTGCCCGTCATTATCTACCGATCGCCCCAGTGACACTGGAAGTGAAAGCACCGCAGGCAGGATATGTTGCCTCAGTAGAAACTCGCGCCATTGGCGTTGCTGTTGTTGCGCTGGGCGGAGGGCGTATTCGACCGCAGGATCCGATTGACCATGCGGTGGGTATCACAGCCCTGCAGCCTGTTGGTGCGAAAATGGAGGCGGGCGATGCCATCGCTCTTGTCCATGCCCGCGATGAAAGCGCGGCGCAAACAGCCGCCCGCGCCATCCTTGGCGCCTATGGTTTTTCTGATCGCAAGCCAAGGACGATCAATCCGGTTCTGCGGCGGATTGGAGCCTGAGACAAAGTGGTACCAATCTCTCCGTCATCCTCGGGCTTGACCCGAGGATCCAAGGCGGAGAAGCGTTATCGTCTCAACTTGCTCGAGGCATTCCAGATAACTCAGTTCTCAATAACGATGAGTTTGTACACCCACTCCCGTTGAATAAACGAATAAGCACGTACTCTGTTGCTGTAGGTCCTCGGGTCAAGCCCGAGGATGACGGAGAGGGAGGTGCGTTATGCTATGGCGAAGACAGCGCGGTGAGTGAGCTTGTCGAACCAAGCACAATAGTCGTGCAGTTCTTGAGCTTCTACCCTACTTCGTCCCGTACATGCGGTCGCCAGCGTCGCCAAGACCCGGCATGATATAACCCTTTTCATTCAGGTGGCTGTCGATGGCCGCGGTGAAAACCGCCACATCAGGATGAGCTTTGGTGAAGCGCTCGATGCCCTCAGGCGCTGCAAGCAGGCAGAGGAAGCGGATATTGGTTGCGCCGCGATCCTTCAGCTTCTGGATTGCCGCAATGGCCGAATTGGCGGTTGCCAGCATCGGGTCAACGACGATGATCAACCGGTTGACGATATCTTCCGGAGCCTTGAAGTAATATTCGACCGGCTGCAGCGTGTCGTGATCGCGGTACAGGCCGATATGAGCCACGCGCGCGGCGGGCACCAGATCAAGCATGCCTTCCAGCAGGCCATTGCCTGCGCGCAGGATGGAGGCGAACACCAGCTTCTTGCCTTCCAGCACCGGTGCATCCATCTCCATCATCGGAGTCTGGATCTTGATGGTGGTCAGTTCGAGATCGCGCGTCACCTCGTAGCAGAGCAGCAGCGAGATTTCCTTGAGCAGCCGCCGGAAGCCCGCCGTGGACGTGTCCTTGTCGCGCATGATGGTAAGCTTGTGCTGGACAAGCGGGTGGGAAACGATCGTAACGCCCATGGGAAACTCCTACTCAAATTTTCCCCGACCTTAGCTGCTCGTAACCGATCCCGCAAAGTCCGCATCCCCGGCACGCACAGTTTTGTCGGCGTTAAGACGCTGAATCAGGCTGTTTCGTGTGGTTTCATCCACATAGGCCGCTTTCAGCGCTGTTCGTGTGATCTCCGTCAGCATGGCATCATCACAACCGAAGAACTCGGCGGCGAGATCATATTCCCGGGTGAGGTCCGTGTGGAAATAGGGCGGGTCATCGGAATTCAAAGTTACCGGCACACCTGCCTTGGCCAGCGCGGGGAAAGGATGGGACGCAAAATCGGCGTAAACCTGCAGCGAAATGTTTGAGCCGGGGCAGCATTCCAGAAGGATCTGTTCATCCGCCAGCCGCCGCACCAGATCCGGATTCTCGATGGCGCGCACGCCATGGCCAATGCGCGACGGCTTGATCGCATCAAGCGCATTGGCAACGCTTTCCCATCCGGAAAGCTCGCCCGCATGCACGGTGATGCCCAGCCCGGCGTCGCGCGCGACATCAAAGGCACGGGCGAAGTCTCTGGGGTGATGCATGCGTTCATCCCCGGCCATGCCGAATCCGGTCACCAGCGGATGCGGATTTTCGGCGATGTATTTCGCTGCTTCCATCACGGCATCAGGGCCCTTATGGCGCAGCCCCGTGGCGATCATGCGTGATTCGATGCCGGTTGCGGCTTTGGCGCGCCGCATGCCTTCCGCCAGCCCTTCGATATAGGCGCGGGGCGAAAGGCCGGCGCTGATCGCATGGTCCGTGGAGATGAACACTTCCGAATAGATCGCATCCTGTTTGCTGAGCGACAACAGGTAATCCTCGGTGAGATCCGCATAATCCTCCTCCGTGCGAAACAGCGCTGAAGCCTGATCATAGGCGCGCAGGAAGGAGGTGAAATCGTGCCAGACGAATTTGCCGCCGACGATAAAGGCTGAAACGTCAGCGCCATATTTGGTGGCTTTTCGCTCAACCAGAGCCGGAGAGGCTGCGCCTTCGACGTGGCAATGCAGTTCGGCCTTCAACACCATGGGCGGTCTCCATTCGACAAAATGTGCAGCGCGTCGCTTCATCGCGCAACAGACAATAGCCTTCTGCGTTTCAATCTTCTATGCTCCGCCCGCAAAAGAGATCAGCAGGTAGCACAATGAGCCAGCAACGCACCGGTGCCCATGGCGGCATGGAAACATCCTTCGGTTTTCAGGATGTCGGCGACGGAGAAAAGCAGACGCGCGTCAACGACGTGTTTCATCGCGTCGCCAAACGCTACGACGTGATGAATGATCTGATGTCCGGCGGGCTGCACCGCGTCTGGAAAGATTCAATGATCGCCTGGCTTGCGCCTTCCAAGACATCAAACTGGAAGACACTCGATGTCGCCGGTGGCACGGGTGATATCGCGTTCCGCATTGTCGAGGCTTCGAATCGCAATGCCCATGCAACCGTGCTCGACATCAACGGCTCCATGCTGGGCGTCGGCCGTGACCGTGCGGAGAAGAAAGGCCTCGCTGACAATACCGAATTTGTCGAAGCCAATGCGGAGGAACTGCCATTCGAAGATGCCAGCTTCGATGCCTATACGATCGCCTTCGGTATCCGCAATGTGCCGCATATCGACCGTGCGCTATCGGAAGCTTACCGTGTGCTGAAGCCGGGCGGCCGCTTCCTCTGCCTTGAATTTTCCGAAGTGGAACTGCCGGTTCTCGACAAGATTTACGACGCCTGGTCGTTCAACGCGATTCCGAAAATCGGCAAGGCTGTGACCGGTGATGCGGATTCCTATCAGTATCTGGTTGAATCCATCCGCAAATTTCCCCGGCAGGCGGATTTCGCCGAGATGATCCGCACGGCAGGTTTCGAGCGTGTGAGCTGGCGCAATTTTACCGGCGGTATCGCTGCCCTGCATTCCGGCTGGAAATTGTGACGTTCTGAATGAGTAAGCTTGCAGCAACATTTCGCCTGATCCGGGCTGGATGGATCATGACGCGTGAAGGCGTTATCTCCGCTTTGCCTGCCGAAGGGCTGAGTGGTCTCCCGGCGTTCGGTCATCGCGTGGCAGGGCTTCTCGCGCGCCGGCGTGCCCGCACGGCCCGCCGTTCCGAGCGCATGTCACGCGCCATCAACAAGCTGGGGCCTTCCTACGTCAAGCTCGGCCAGTTTCTGGCAACGCGGCCGGATGTGGTCGGTACCGAGGTGGCTGACGATCTGGCGCTTCTGCAGGACCAACTCGATTTCTTTCCGATGGAAGCGTCGGTGAAGGCCATTGAAGGGTCGCTCGGCCGTACGGTCGGCGATCTCTATGTAAGTCTTGGTGAACCAATTGCTGCTGCGTCGATCGCACAGGTCCATCCCGCCTATATCAGGACGGACGGGGAAGACCGCAAGGTTGCCGTCAAGGTTGTGCGGCCGGGCGTACGCCAGCGCTTCAACAACGATCTGGAAAGCTTTTTCATGGTGGCGCAATGGCAGGAGCGCTACGTGCCTGCCACACGCCGCCTGCGCCCGATCGAAGTGACGCGCACACTTGCGCAGACAACGCGTATCGAGATGGATCTGCGGCTGGAAGCGGCGGCACTTTCTGAGATTGGCGAGAACACCAAGGACGATCCGGGTTTCCGCGTGCCGACCGTCGACTGGGAGCGCACCGGCCGCGATGTTCTGACACTGGAGTGGATTGACGGCATCAAGATGTCGGATATCGATGGTCTGCGCGCTGCCGGGCATAATCTCGTCGGTCTCGCCGAAACGCTGATCCAGTCTTTCCTACGCCACACGCTGCGCGACGGGTTTTTTCATGCGGATATGCATCCCGGAAATATGTTTGTCGACGACCGCGGACACATCGTTGCCGTGGATTTCGGCATCACCGGACGGCTCGGCAAAAAGGAGCGGCGGTTTCTTGCCGAAATCCTCTACGGCTTTATCACGCGTGACTATGTCCGCGTCGCTGAAGTGCACTTCGAGGCCGGTTATGTGCCGCATCACCATGATGTGGCGAGCTTTGCCCAGGCTATCCGTGCCATTGGCGAGCCTATTCACGGCCAGCCGGCCGAAACCATTTCAATGGCCAAGCTGTTGACCCTGCTGTTCGAGGTTACCGAGCTTTTCGACATGGAAACGCGCCCGGAACTCGTCATGCTGCAAAAGACCATGGTGGTGGTTGAGGGCGTCTCGCGCTCGCTCGATCCGCATTTCAACATGTGGAAAGCGTCCGAACCTGTTGTGGGCGACTGGATTCGCCGCAATCTCGGTCCGCAGGGAATCCTTGCCGATGCGCGCGAGGGCGTGGGAGCTATGCTGCATCTTGCCCGCCAGGCGCCCGAGCTGGTGGCGCGGGCTGACCGTTTGTTCAAAGAAATGGATCGCATGGCGGAGCAGGGCTTCCGCTTCGATGACGAGACGGCAAAAGCCATTGGCAAGGCGGAGGCGCGGCATACCCGCTCCGGCCGCGTTGCGCTCTGGGTGATTGCAATTTGCCTCATCATCATCACTTATGCGCTTCTATTCTGAGCTTATTTGCTCTAATGTGATTGCAATGATTGCATTTTGTGCAGTCTTTGCCTTGGGAGTGCAATCATATGGCGAGTATTACCATCCGTAATCTCGATGATGCGACAAAGGAAAAACTGCGGTTGCGTGCCGCCGCCCACGGCCGTTCGATGGAAGAGGAGGTACGCCTCCTTCTTGCGTCACTGGATTCGCATGCCAGCCCTTCCATCACCCAAGTCTCGGCGCTCTTGTCGAAACTGCCTACCGGATCGCTCGCTGGGCGGCATATCCTTCTCATTATCGGTGGCGGCATTGCCGCCTATAAATGTCTCGATCTCATTCGCCGCCTGCGTGAGCGTGGCGCGCATGTGCGTCCGGTTCTGACCAAGGCAGCGGAAGAATTTGTGACGCCGCTATCCGTGGGTGCACTGGCCGCAGACAAGGTGTTCACAGAGCTGTTCTCCCGTGAGGACGAGCACGATGTCGGGCATATTCGCCTGTCGCGCGAAGCTGATCTCATTGTTGTTGCCCCGGCAACGGCGGATTTCATGGCAAAAATGGCGGGCGGTTTGGCCAATGATCTGGCCTCGGCGGTGCTGATGGCGACAGACAAGCCGGTCCTGATCGCCCCCGCCATGAATCCGAAAATGTGGAATCATCCCGCAACCAAGCGCAACCGGGTCACCCTTGCCAATGATGGCATCTGGTTTGTCGGTCCGAACAGCGGCGAGATGGCCGAGAGCGGCGAAAATGGTGCAGGACGTATGGCTGAACCGCTGGAGATTGTCACGGCGATTGAAAAGCTGCTGGACACAAAGCCAAAACCGCTCTTCGGAAAGACCATTGTCATGACGTCAGGTCCGACGCATGAGCCCATCGATCCCGTGCGCTATATCGCCAACCGCTCCTCGGGTAAGCAAGGGCACGCCATCGCAGCAGCTTTGGCGCGATTGGGCGCAACGGTGCATCTGGTATCCGGCCCTGTTACCATTGCTGATCCCGAGGGCGTGTCTGTTGTTCATGTGGAATCCGCACGCGAAATGCGCGATGCTGTGGAGCAATTCCTGCCAGCCGATGCTGCTGTCATGGTTGCGGCCGTCGCTGACTGGCGCACCGCAAACGAAGCGGGCGAGAAGATCAAGAAGCAGCCGGGCGAGGTTGTTCCGGTCCTGCAGATGATTGAAAACCCCGATATTCTCGCCGGGGTCGGACATAATAAAAAGCGACCACGCCTCGTCGTCGGGTTTGCCGCGGAAACCCAGGATCTGCTCGCCAATGCGCGAAAGAAGCTGGACAGGAAGGGGGCAGACTGGATCGTTGCCAATGATGTCAGTCACTCCAGCGGCGTCATGGGCGGCGACCGCAATGCCGTGCGCATTGTGACACGTTCAGGCGTCGAGGAATGGCCCGACATGAGCAAGGAAGATGTCGCGGAACGACTGGCGGCCAAAATTGCCGCAGCATTGCAAACGATAGAGGTGTGATGTTTGAGAATGAACGCCATGTCGACGGGAAGCCGATCAAAGTGCGTAAGTTTATACTTACTTAATGAGGCATTTGACACGATAAATAATAATCGCCAAGAAAGTCACATCATTGTCGAAGACGGATTTTCCATGAACTCCACCACGCCTATTGTTGAAACCGAACGCCTCGTTCTGCGCGCGCACAGACTGGAGGATTTTGAAGCACTGCACACCGTGTGGACACATCCGACTGTCTATGAATTCATTTCGGGCAAGCCTTCGACCCGCGAGGCTTCCTGGGGTCGCCTGCTCAAATATGCTGGTCTTTGGGCGTTGAACGGCTACGGATTCTGGGCAGTAGAGGACAAGGCCACGGGTCAGTACGTCGGCGATCTCGGATTTGCGAACTTCCTGCGCGATATCGAACCACCCTTCGGCGATACTCCTGAAATGGGCTGGGTTCTGGCACCGGAAATCCATGGCAAGGGTTATGCCAGCGAGGCACTGGCTGCGGCCGCGGCGTGGGGCGATGGTTTCTTCAAACAGCATCGGGCGCTGTGTATCATCTCGCCCGAGAATATCGCTTCCGTCCGGGTGGCCGAAAAGACAGGGTTCGCCCGGATTGGCGAGGTTGAATACACGGGTGAAAAGGTTTTGCTGCTTGAGCGCAAGTTCAGGCGCTGACCAGGCAAAGGTGGAAGGCTGCTTGTATATGCACGGCCTTCCACAGTGCATATAGTAAGTTGTTACTTACCATCCGTCGCCCTTCTGCGATACGTGATGGATGATCTGACAGGGGCTGGTGATCCAGAAATCCTGATGACCCTCGGGCAGTTTCTCTATTTCATCGCAACGCACAATGCCCGCACCTGTTAAGTGAGATGCTGCCAGGGAAACATCATCCGCCGCGATCTCCAGCCACAGTTCGGCTTGGCTCATACCGGGAACTTTGTCGATCCAGAGCTGGTTCGAGCCAAAGTAAAAACCGACATGCGGAAGATGATTTTCCAGTGGCTTCAAGCCAATCACATCGCGATAGAATGCAACAGTTGCTTCATACTGATGCGGTGGGACTTTCATGGCAATGTTGTGATTGCCTTCATAATGCGGTTTCATGCATGTCGTCCTTCGGTAAATAGGGTGCGTCAACGCTGACACACCCGAATTGTCACGCTGGCAGCACCTTGTCGTATTCTGCCTCGAGCTGTTCCAGTTTTGACCAGAAATCGGCGGTTTCAGCCCCGTTCAACACATTGATCAGGACACTCAGATGCGTGTGCCAGCCGCTGGCGACGCTGACCATCGCGCCGTGGTCGGCAAGGCGGCTGTGGGTGAGTATCAACAGGGTATCGTCGCCCGCCGCCTGCAGTTCGAAGCTGACTTCCGACGGTTCGCCATTGCCTTCCTCCCAGGTGAAGGACAAGTAGGTCGGCGGTTCACACCGGATGATCCGTCCCGGATTCTGGTGGCCTTCATACTTTTTGTACTTCTCCGGGGTTGCGGCAGTGGACAGTTCGGAATGACGGAACGTCAGCTCGACGGGCCCGCCTGCATGGTCGGCCATCGGCCCTTTCGCCAGCCATTTGCCGCGTTTCTCCGAATTGGTGAGGTATTCCCATACGCGCTCCACCGGTCCGGGAAGCCGCCGCTCGATGCGGACAGTGCGTTGGGCTGTTGCAATGCCAAGTTGATCATTTCCCTGATACAGGCTCATTGTTCTACTCCTTGCTGTCCATTTTTGTTTTGGGGTCCTTGCGGTCCCCGTGTCTGGCTTTTTCGGCAAGCGCACGATCCTCCGCACGCAGGATATTTTCCAGATCGTCGAGCCGTTCTTCCCAGAACTGCTCGTAATAGCGCAGCCATTCCTGTGCCTCGGCCAGTCGTGCTGCCTGCAGGGCGCATATGTGGGTCCGGCCCTGCACGTGTCGCCGGACCAGCCCGGCAGCCTCAAGCACCTTGATGTGCTTGGATGCACCTGCAAGCGACATGTTGAACGGCGTTGCCAGCTCGCTGACGGTACGTTCGCTTGTAGACAGCCGGTGCAACATCGCTCTCCGCGTCGGGTCGGAAAGTGCGTGAAAAACGGCGTCGAGGGTTTGTGTGATATATTCAACCATAAGGTTTAATATAGTCGCATATTTTTAATTGTCAACCATTTGGTTGAGTAAATTCGCTTGACCGGCATTGAAGGGCTATACCGCCTCCGCGCAATCTAAATGCGAGGAAGCGGCATGGCGGCTATTCGATCGGGAAATATTGAACTCAGGCGGCTTTTTCGCGGACCTGATAGTCCTTGATGGCAGCGAAACGGATATCCTTCCAGCGCTCTGCCTCATAGGAGAGCGAGAAAGAATTCTGCGCCAGAAACACCGGATCATTGTCGAGATCGTGGGCAATATCGGCCCGGTGCGCATTGATGAAGCGCTGCAATTCCAGCGGGTCCCCGGCGGATATCCAGCGCGCAACGGTAAAGCGCGCCGGTTCGAAGCCCACCGGCAGCGTGTATTCCACTTTCAGACGCTCGGTAAGAACGTCGATCTGCAGTGCGCCGACCACGCCGACGATCGCCGGCGAACCGTCATCGGGCAGGAAGAGCTGGACAACGCCTTCTTCCGCCATCTGCTGCAGGGCCTCGCGCAGTTTCTTCGCCTTCATCGCATCGTCAAGCCGGACGCGGCGCAGAATCTCAGGGGCAAAGTTCGGCACACCGCGGAACAGGATGTCTTCCCCTTCGGTCAGCGTATCGCCGATGCGCAGCGTGCCATGGTTGGGAATGCCCACCACGTCACCCGCCCAGGCTTCGTCAGCGATCTGACGGCTGCGAGCGAAGAAGAATTGCGGTGCCGACAGGCTCATGGCCTTGCCGGTGCGCACCAGCTTGGCTTTCATGCCGCGTGAGAGCTTGCCGGAGCAGACACGCAGGAAGGCAATGCGGTCGCGGTGGTTCGGGTCCATATTGGCCTGAATCTTGAAAACGAATCCGGTCATCTTGTCTTCGGTCGCTTCCACGCGGCGTGTATCGGCATCCTGTGCGCGCGGGCTTGGCCCGAAATCGCAGAAGGCCTCGATCAGGTCACGCACACCGTAATTGCGCAAGGCGGAGCCGAAATAAACCGGCGTCATATGTCCTTCGCGGAACGATTGCAGATCGAAAGGATTGCAGGCATCCCGCGCCAAAGTCACCTCTTCGATCCAGGCTTGACGCTCGTTCTCGGGAAGCAAGCCGGAAGCGCCGGATGCTTCCGGGCCATTGACCGGTGTCGGCTTTTCTTCTTCATCGCGGCGCCGGACAGTGTTGTCCTGCAGATTATAGGTGCCGGCAAAGCTTTTGCCGCGGCCGATCGGCCACGTGATGGGGGCAGTATCGAGTGCCAGTTTCTGTTCAATCTCATCGAGGATTTCGTAGGGGTCGCGGCTTTCCCGATCCATCTTGTTGACGAACGTGACGATCGGAATATCGCGCATCCGGCAGACTTCGAAGAGCTTCAGTGTCCGCGCTTCGATACCCTTGGCGGCATCGATGACCATGACGGCGCTGTCGACGGCGGTGAGCGTACGATAGGTATCATCGGCAAAGTCTTCGTGGCCCGGCGTATCCAGAAGATTGAAGATGCAATCCTTGTATTCGAAGGTCATCACCGAGGTGACGACGGAAATGCCGCGATCCCGTTCGATGTTCATCCAGTCGGAGCGGGTCTGGATACGGTCCTTCTTGGCCTTGACCTCACCGGCGAGCTGGATCGCTCCGCCGAAGAGCAGGAGCTTTTCGGTCAGCGTGGTTTTACCGGCGTCCGGGTGCGCAATGATCGCAAAGGTACGGCGTTTCGAAACGGGATGATCGGCAGAAGACATGAAGAAGCTCAAACATTCAATAATCGTAGGGTTGCACGCCTTCTATCAGCCGAAGCCCCTGCCGTCGACTATCAATTCGAAACGGGTATTACGCGCTTTCCAGCACCGGCCCCGATGTCTCCTGCGCCATGAACGGCTCGATGGCGATGCGCTTGCTGTTCTTGACCGTCACGAAGCTGTTCGGCGGGACAGGCATCCAGTTTTCCGCTTCGCCATCCAGTGGTTCGGAAACCACGCAAAGGCCGGAACTGGGGGAAAGCGTGGCAGTATAGAGCGATGGTGCGAAGCGGTCAGTCGCGTAGCGCACTGCATAAAGCTGGATGCCGTCAGAGAAGGCTGCTGTCAGGCGGATGAAGGCCGGTACACCGGCGCGTTCCGCCTCCGCAGTGATCACGTTGACCGTCTCGACCAGAGATTGAGCCGGGTCCCGGTCGAGGCCATACTGCAGCATCAGCAGGAAAATCAGCTCCGAATCTGTTGACCCCAGCTTCTGCACATAAAGTTCGTCGTCGAGCTTGGCTTCCAGCCCGCGCCGCAGCCGGTCGAAATGGCCGATCTGCCCGTTGTGCATGAAACTCCATTTGCCTGACACGAACGGATGGCAATTGGTGCGGCTGGTCGCGCCGCCGGTGGAGGCACGCACATGGGCGAGAAACAGATGCGATCGGATTTGTCGGGACAGGCTTTTCAGGTTCTGATCCGACCAAGCGGGCAGAATATCGCGGTAGAGGCCAGGTTCCGGACGCTCGCCGTACCAGGCGACGCCAAATCCGTCGCCATTGGTGCGGGTCTTGGCCTCATGGGCGTCGTGGCTCTGGGCGATCAGGGAATGGCATGGAGAGGCGATGACGTCTTCGAGATAAAGCTGAGGTCCGAGATAGGCTGCCCAACGACACATGATTCACCCGATTCACTCTTGGTCTGGCTGACAATAGCGCGTCATGCGGCACTTGGGAATCGTCAGACACAAGGCGCAGCTAGAAAGAGATTGTGTGTAAAGAATGATCCGGACAAATCTTGTGAGTTGACCAAACCGGCGGACTGGTGAAAAAGGTGATCTCATGTCTCAATCATCCGATTCCGCACGTCACGTGCATCCCGCTCTCGGTCTTGTCCGGTTGCCGCATGGGCAGGACCTTGATTTGCCCGCCTATGAAACCGCCGGTTCGGCCGGAATGGATCTCCGTGCAGCCGTGCCGGAAGACCGTCCGCTGCTGCTTTTACCCGGCCGCCGGGCTCTGGTTCCCACCGGCCTGATCTTCGAAATCCCGCAAGGGTATGAAGCGCAGGTCAGACCCCGTTCGGGTCTCGCACTCAAGAGCGGAATTACCTGTCTCAACACGCCAGGGACCATTGATTCCGACTACCGGGGTGAGGTAAAAGTAATCCTGATCAATCTTGGAGATGACGACTTCTACGTCGAGCGTGGCATGCGTATTGCGCAGGTCGTGTTGGCGCCGGTCGTCCAGCTCGAGGTTGAGGAACGGCAGCATGCCAGCGAAACGGCACGCGGTGCCGGAGGGTTCGGGTCAACGGGCACGTCGTAATCGCAGGAGGATAATATGGATAAGGGCAAGGTTTTCCGTCAGCTGCATCAGGGGCCGGAAATTTTGCTGATGCCCAATCCATGGGATCCCGGTACGACCAAGTTTCTCGCCTCGCTCGGTTTCAAGGCCATGGCCACCAGCAGTGCCGGATTTGCCTTTTCCCGTGCACTGCCCGATGGCGGCGTCACCTTTGATGTGATGATGCAGCATTGCCGTGACCTCGTCGGGGCAACGGACCTGCCCATCTCGGGCGATCTGGAAAAGGGCAAGGGCGACAGTGCCGACAGCGCTGGCGAGACGATCTTCGCTGCCGAGGCCGCCGGTCTTGCCGGTTGCTCCATCGAGGATTTTTCCGGCGATCCGGACAAGCCCATCTATGATTTCGCCCACGCGGTAGAGCGCGTTGCTGCCGCTGCGGAAGCTGCGCGTGCGCTGAAAAACGATTTTGTGTTCACGGCGCGGGCCGAAAATTTCCTGCATGGCCGTGCCGATCTCGATGATACGATCAAGCGGCTGCAGGCCTTTGAAAAGGCGGGCGCTGACGTATTGTTTGCCCCCGGTATTTCGGATCTGGAAAGCATTCGCACCATCTGCGCCTCCGTGTCGAAGCCGGTCAGTGTTTTGGCCCCGGCGTCATTGAGTGTCAGCGAACTCAAATCGATCGGCGTAAGCCGTGTTTCGCTCGGGCCGCGTCTGACGACCGCTGCCTTCAGCGCGATACGCGATGCAGCCCGTGAAGTGCTCGATAAGGGCACGTTCGAATTCTCAAAAACAGGCGTGACATTCGGAGAGCTGCAGAAGCTCTATGCGCAGGACGCAGACAAGGAATCTTGATAATGACACGCCTCGATCTGGTGATTTTCGACTGTGACGGTGTCCTGGTCGATACCGAAACCCTTGCCAATCAGCACCTGATCAAGATGCTCAATGCATCGGGGTATCCCATCACCTTCGATGAGGCGCGCAAGAACCTCTGCGGCATGCCGATGCGTGCGGTGAAAGAGAAGGTCGAGGCTGAAGGGTATTCACTGGGCGAAGATTTCGTCGAGCGCTGGTATCAGGCTATCCCGATCATTTTCGAGAATGGTGTTGAAGCCATCCCGCATATCGAGGACGTCATTGGAGCGGTGAAGCAAGCACAGCTTTCATACTGTGTGGCGTCCTCGGCCAATGTGGAAAAGATGCATCTGACGCTGGGGAAAACCGGGCTGATCGGCCATTTCAAGGATGTGCTCTACAGTGCGTCCATGGTGGCGCGCGGCAAACCTTTCCCTGATCTCTTCCTGCATGCGGCCAAAGAGATGGGGTTCGAACCATCACGTTCCGTGGTGATTGAGGACAGCGTGGCGGGAACCACAGCGGGAACAGCGGCGGGTATGCGTGTGTTTTCCTATTGCGGCGACGAGCACGCCGATCATGAAGGTCTGGTGGCGGCAGGCGGCATTCTCTTTGATGATATGCGCAAGCTGCCCGCGCTTATGGGCATCGTCTGATGGCGTCGCCACTCACGGTTATCGATATGCACACGGGCGGCGAGCCCCTGCGCATTATCACCGGCGGTTATCCCGTGTTGCCGAAAGGCACGATCCTTGAAAAGCGCGCTTATGTCAGGGACCACCTCGACCACTTGCGCAAAATCCTGATGTTCGAGCCCCGCGGCCACTTTGATATGTATGGCGCACTGCTGGTTCAGCCGAATTTGCCCGGCGCCGATCTTGCCGTGCTGTTCATGCACAATGAGGGCTATTCGACCATGTGCGGCCACGCCATTATCGCGCTTGGCCGCTATGCCATCGATTATGGGCTTGTGCAGAAGGTCGAGCCGGTCACGACAGTTCATATTGAATGCCCGTGCGGCATGGTGGTCGCCTCGGTCGAAGTGAAAGACGGCAAATCCGCCAGCGTAACCTTCGAAAGCGTCCCGGCCTTCCTGTTTGTCAAGGACCGGACCATTGATCTGCCGCCCTATGGTGAAGTGACATTCGATGTGGCCTATGGCGGCGCCTATTATGCACTCGCCCATTGCAGCCAATTCGGTCTGGAGTTCGGCCGTGACTCTGCACGCAAATTCATCGAAGCGGCAACACTGCTCACCGCAGCGGTGAAAGAAGCCGTGCCGCTGGACCATCCGGATCACAAGGATCTCGCCTTCCTTTACGGCTCTATTCTCACGGATGGCCTCGACAGCTGGTCGGAAGCCCCGACAAAAAATGTCTGCATTTTCGCCGATGCGCAGCTCGACCGCTCGCCGACCGGTTCGGGCGTGACCGCGCGGCTTGCGGCCATGCATGCCAAGGGGCAGATCCATGAGACCGAGGCTCGGATTTTCGAAAGCATTGTCAGCTCGCGCTTTGCCGGGGCTGTCGCTTCGGTAACCAGGGTAGCAGCCTTTGATGCCATCACGGCTCGCGTTTCCGGTCATGCCTATTACAGCGGCAAGGCGGAGTTCATCATCGAGGAAGATGATCCGCTGGGACAGGGGTTTCTGGTTCTCTAGGGAGAGGGGAGGTTGACCATGCTGGGACGGACTACGGGTGCCCTGTGCTTTTCGCTTTTGATGGCAGCCGCGCCGGTTCATGCGGAGGATAACGAGTCCGCCAATCGAAGTCTTGCGGCGATTGCTGAAAAAATCAAATTTAACATTCAGACCTGCTGGAACAGGCCCGATACCGGCAAGGATAACGTGTCGACCGTCACGGTGAGGTTCACGCTGGACAAGGATGGTACGATTATTGGCGCGCCCGAAATCGTCAACCCGTCAAAGAGCAAGAATTTTGAGCTGATAGCCAACAGCGCCATTCGCGCAGTTACCCGATGCGCCCCTTACAGCGTTGTTGCGGAAAACCCTGCTCTCTATGATGATTTGAAAGAGATCATTCTAAACTTCTCGAGTCCCGAAAATTGACCCGTTCTTGGCCCGCGTGCGTGTCGGCGTGACTTGTGTGTGTCAAAATTTGGAGTATTCTCCCGGCGCAGTTCCCAGATAGAGATCGATCATGACATTTGCCGGTTTTGTTGCCTATTCAGGCGCCCTTGCCATCGCTGCCGCCATTCCGGGCCCCGGCATCACCGCCCTCATCGCACGTGCCCTTGGGTCCGGGTTTCGGTCAGCCGTATTTATGGCGCTTGGCCTCGTCATCGGCGATTTGTCCTATCTCACCGCCGTGGTGCTCGGCCTTGCCATGGTCGCGCAGACATTCGGCACGATATTCCTTCTGATCAAATGGGCGGGCGTCGCTTATCTCGCCTATCTCGCCTGGAGTTTCTGGAACTCCGGCATCACAGCTGAAAAGATCGAAGCACGGAGCGGTGGTGGTGGCGCTTTCGCCGGTGTGCTTTCTGGACTGGCAGTGACCCTTGGCAATCCGAAGACCATGATTTTCTACATCGCGCTGACCCCGACGCTGATCGATCTGCACGCGATCACACTTGCTGACTATGGTGTGCTGGCAGTTGTAACGGTGCTGACTTTGCTTGTCGTGCTGATCCCCTATCTGGCGCTTGCGTCCAAGGCGCGCTGGTTCCTGCAATCTCCCAAGGCACTGAAAAGGTTGAACCGTACAGCGGCCGCATTCATGGCCGGTGCTGCCTTGGCCATCGCAGGCCGTACCTCCTGATCATAGAATTTTATTCTACAGACATATGGATATTAGCATAGTCTTCCCAAGAATGTGCCAATTGCGCATATGCTCGACTATGAATTTTCAAGCCTGCGCCATAAGATGTTTGTCACACCAATTGAGGGAGCACTTCCATGAGCACGAGTGATGCGCGCAAACCCGGCCGCGGCCGTATCTACAATTCCATTGTCGATACAATCGGCGACACCCCTATTGTCCGCCTTGATAAGCTGGCAAAGGACCAGGGTGTAGGCGCCAATCTTCTGGCCAAGCTCGAATTCTTCAACCCGATTGCCAGCGTGAAGGATCGTATCGGCGTTGCGCTGATCGAAGCTCTCGAAGCGCAGGGCAAGGCCACCCCCGGCAAGACGACACTGGTCGAACCGACTTCAGGCAATACCGGCATCGCGCTCGCCTTTGCTGCCGCGTCCAAGGGTTATCGCCTCATCCTGACCATGCCGGAAACCATGTCGGTCGAGCGTCGCAAGATGCTGAAACTGCTCGGTGCCGAACTGGTCCTGACCGAAGGCGCCAAGGGCATGAAGGGCGCGATTGCCAAGGCCAATGAACTGGTGGAAACCACGCCGGATGCTGTCATTCCGGGCCAGTTCGATAATCCGGCCAATCCCGAGATTCACCGCAAGACCACTGCCGAGGAAATCTGGAACGATACGGACGGCAAGGTCGATATCTTTGTGTCGGGCATCGGGACGGGCGGCACCATTACCGGCGTTGGTCAGGTGCTGAAGCAGCGCAAGCCTGAGGTGAGGATTGTTGCGGTCGAGCCGAAGGATTCGCCTGTGCTATCAGGTGGCAATCCCGGTCCGCACAAGATTCAGGGCATCGGCGCCGGTTTTGCGCCGCAGGTGCTCGACACCCATATCTATGACGAGGTTATTCAGGTCTCCAATGAGGATGCGTTCGCCAATGCCCGTCTGGTAGCCAAACTTGAAGGTGTGCCGGTCGGCATTTCCTCCGGCGCTGCGCTGACGGCAGCCATAGAACTGGGCAAGCGTCCCGAGAACAAGGGCAAGAATATCGTTGTGATCATTCCGTCCTTTGCCGAACGCTACCTGTCCACTGCACTGTTTGACGGCCTCGACGCCTGATCAAACCGAGAATGTTCCAAAATCAGCCCCGCCTCGCATCAAATGCCCGGTGGGGCTGATTGTTTTCAAGCCGCGATACTTCGACCGAGATCGAAGCATCAGAGCATCCGGGAGCTCTAAAAACAGGCCAATCCATACGAAGGAGCGGCCATTATGAGCATCACATGTATTATCAAATATGAAATCGATCCGTATCAGAAGGATGCGTTCGAGGACTATGCGCGTAACTGGAACGAGGCAATCCCGCGCTGTGGCGCCGACCTGATCGGCTACTACGCGCCGCATGAAGGTTCCGCCACGCTTGCTTACGGTATTTACAATATTGAGGATCTGGCGGCCTATGAGGTCTATCGCGCACGGCTGACGGCCGATCCGCTTGGCCGGGCCAATTATGAATTTTCAAGAGAGAGAAAATTCATCCGCCGCGAGGATCGTACGTTCCTGCGCCGTGTGAATGGAGGGCCGATCAAATGATTGCGGTGATTTTCGAAGTCGAGCCGAATGAGGGCTTTGATCACGAATATTTCGAGCGGGCTGCCAATCTGCGCCCGCTGCTGGAAAAAATGGACGGGTTCATTTCCGTCGAACGGTTTCGCAGCCTTGCCAACGAGAACCGCTATCTTTCCCTGTCGTTTTGGCGCGACGAAGCCTCAGTTGCGGCTTGGCGCCAGACCGAGGAACATCGCGCTGCCCAAAGTGCTGGTCGCACCGAAGTCTTTGCCGATTACCGGCTGCGGATTGCGGCTGTTGTACGTGACTATGGCTTGCGAGCCCGTGATGAGGCTCCGTTTGATGCGCGCGTTTACCATCATGCTTGACCAGGGTTGCGCTGGGCGCAGGCAGGACCGGGGCCGCGCATGTAATGGCGCTCCGGACGGTAGGTCGGTGCAATGAATTCACGGACGACGCGAAGCGTATCGCGCAGTTGAACGAACATGGTCATATCTTCATTTCCTGAATCTCGATCGTCCGAAAAATCGGTTGGCGATCATTTAGCTAAAATTTAACCTATAAATATGAACGCTTGCTGAATGCGGATGGTTAAGGCCGGATAAATTCATGGAAAATTAGCTTTAACACCTGAGGCAGGGCATAATTTCCCGGTTGAAAAGATAGAAATAAACCCGGTGTTAACCACCGGGTTTCGTCACTTTTGATTCGTTTGTAAGACAAGTTTACATATGCGGGCTGTCACGCATTGCCGATGAGAATGCCTGTTGCCAGCACGAGGCTGCCACCCAGCACGACCTGTATCGCCGCGCGGAAGAAGGGTGTTTCCATGTATTTGTGCTGGATATACGCAATCGCCCAGAGCTCGACGAAAACCACCATCGCAGCGACGGTTGTGGCCGTCCAGAAATCCGGGATGAGGTAGGGCAGGGCATGGCCCAGTCCGCCGATGGCCGTCATGAGGCCATTGGCAAGGCCGCGCTTCAACGGCGCTCCGCGCCCGGAGAGTTTTCCGTCATCATGGGCAGCTTCGGTGAAACCCATCGAGATGCCGGCGCCGAGCGAGGCGGAGAGGCCGACAAGAAATGTCTGCCATGTGTCCTGCGTCGCAAAAGCGGCGGCGAAAATGGGAGCGAGCGTCGAGACCGAGCCATCCATGAGCCCGGCCAGACCCGGCTGGATATAGGTCAGCAGGAACTGCCGGCGCTCCGTCATTTTTTCGTCTTGCTGGACCGCATCCGGGGTGTGCTGCTCGCCGAGCCGGTGCGCCAGTGATTCATGGGTTTTCTCGGCGATGGCGAGATCCCCCAGCAGTTTGCGTGTCGAGGCGTCGCTGACGAGCTTCATCGCTTCCGTATAGAAACGATAGGCCTGCTCCTCCATTTTTTCCGCCATCTCGCGCACCTTGTCTATGCCGAGCGGGCGCACCAGCCAATCCGGCTTGCGTTCGAGATAGCCGCGCACATGCTCGCGCCGGATCAGCGGAATCCGATCGCCGAAACGTTCCCGGTGCAGATCGATCAGCACTTGCCGGTGGTGGTTTTCCTCTTCCGCCATGTCCTCGAACACCTTGGCACTTTGCGGGAAGTCGTCACGAAGCCCGTCCGCATAGGCAAGATAGATCCGCGCATCGTCTTCTTCCGATGAAATCGCGAGCGCCAGAATTTGCTGTTCCGACAATGTATTGAGGTCGTGGCGGCGTGGACCGAAGAAACGGCTGAGCATGATACTGTCCTAATTTAGAATAATTCTAAACTATAGAAATGCGGACGTCTTTTCAAGGGGTGCGTGGGACAATGATGACAATGATTTGGGTGCTGTGCTCCCTGTACGGTGCTATGAATGGCAAAACCTGCACGCACGCGTACCCGAGGACATGATGACCCCTTTCGCCATTGCCAATATCGACATTGTGGATGCCGCCAGCCGCCTCAAGGGCCAGCTCGTGCCGACCCGGCTTATCGAATCGGAAGCGCTCAACGCCAGGTATGGTGCGCGTCTGCTGTTCAAGCCGGAATGCCTGCAGCGGACGGGTTCATTCAAATTCCGCGGTGCCTATAACCGCATCAGCCAGATGACGGCGGACGAGCGTAAACGCGGTATCATCGCCTTCTCCTCCGGCAACCATGCGCAGGGTGTGGCAAGTTCCGCCCAGCTCTTCGGCATCAAGGCGGTCATCATCATGCCATCAGATGCGCCGCAATTGAAAATTGCCAACACCAAATCCTATGGTGCCGAGGTGGTGCTCTATGATCGTTACAGGGAGAGCCGTGAGGAGATTGCGGCCGAATATATCAACGAGCGCCGCATGATTCTGGTGCCGCCCTATGATGATCCGGCCATCATGGCCGGGCAGGGCACCATCGGGCTTGAACTGATGGATGAGGCCGAAGAACGCGGCATCGTGTTCGACGACGTTTTTGTGCCAAGCGGCGGGGGTGGGCTGATCAGCGGTATCTCCGTTGCCATCAAGGCCCGTTCGCCGCAAACCCGCATCTGGGGTGTCGAGCCCGATCATTTTGATGATCTGCGCCGGTCGCTGATTGCCGGAAAGCAGGTTGCCAATGAACCGGGCCACCGCTCGATCTGCGATGCTATTCTCACCCAGCAGCCGGGCGATCTGACCTTCCCGATCAACCGGCAAAATCTGGCGGGTGGAATTGCAGTTTCCGATCATGCCGTTGCCGCTGCCATGCGCGACGCTGCAACCTATCTCAAGGTGGTTGTCGAGCCCGGTGGCTGCGTCGGGCTTGCCGGTGCGGCAGCCCGTGCAGATGACCTCAAAGGCAAGACGGTCGCCGTGGTCCTGTCCGGCGGCAATGTCGATCTGGATATCTATGGCGGGCTGATCGGATCAGCATGACTATCGTGCGTGGTTCGTGGTTCGACAAGCTTACCATGAGGGAGAGTGAGGGACTCAGGGAGCCAGGTTCTGTAAGATTGCTTGTACTGCAATGTTTCCGATTGGCTTTGCAGCACCACTCTCCCTCATGGTGAGCTTGTCGAACCACGAACCACACACGATGGTACTGCCCCGATCTCTTAAACCTTTGTCTCATCGCGACAGATAAGCGTCCTCGTGTCATCAAATTGTAACGCTGACCTTCTAGCGGTCGGGAACGGTTCGAAGCCGCTCCCCCAGCCAGATAGCCAGAGGTCAGCATCATGAACGAACTTGCTCCCCAGCAGCCATTCCGCACCAGTCAGCTTGAAGAGAATGATGGTCCGGGCCACAATCTCTCCGACAATGCCACCATGGGCGAGATCATCGCCGCGCGTTTTTCGCGCCGTGGCTTTCTGAAAGGTTCGCTTGCCGTTTCCGCCATTGCTGCCACTGTTAGCCCGATGGCGCTGATGCTGGCCGATGATGCCCGCGCCGCCGATACCAAGTCTGCCTTCTCCTTCGAGGAAGTGGAAGCCGGCATTGACGAAAAGCACCACGTTGCCGCCGGCTACGATGCCGATGTGCTTTTGCGCTGGGGCGATGCCCTGTTCCCGGATTCGCCCGCTTTTGATCCGAAGAACCAGACACCGGAATCCCAGGCCCGGCAGTTCGGTTACAACAATGACTATGTCGGCTATATCCCGATCGACGGCTCGTCCGAACATGGTCTGCTGGTGGTCAACCATGAATACACCAACGAGCATCTCATGTTCCCCGGCATCGTCAAGGTGGTCGACGGCAAGATCAGCGTTTCGCCCGCCGATAAGCAGCGCGTTGACATCGAAATGGCTGCCCATGGCGGCACTGTTGTCGAGATCCGGAAGACCGAGGGCAAGTGGCAGGTCGTCAGGGACGGCAAACTTAACCGCCGCATCACCGCCAATACCGAGATGCAGCTCTCAGGACCTGTTGCCGGACACGACCGCGTCAAGACCAATGCCGATGCATCTGGCAGGAAGGTTTTCGGCACGATCAACAACTGTTCGGGTGGCGTTACGCCATGGGGTACATACGTTTCCGGCGAAGAGAACGTCCACGGCTATTTCCTTGGAAAACTGCCTGAAGACAGCAAGGAAGCCGCCAATTACAAGCGCATGGGCATTCCGGAAGGCGTCTACGACTGGGGCAAGTTCCATGACCGGTTCGACCTGTCCAAGGAACCCAACGAGGCCAATCGTTTCGGCTGGGTGGTGGAAATCGACGTGAACGATCCGAATTCCATTCCGAAGAAACGTACCGCGCTCGGTCGCTTCAAGCATGAGGGCGCCGATTCCATCGTTGCCAAGGATGGCCGCGTTGTTTTCTATCTCGGTGATGATGAACGCTTCGACTATGTCTACAAATTCGTCACTGCAGGCAAATTCAATCCGGATAATCGTGCCGCCAATCTCGATCTGCTGGACGAGGGGACGCTGTATGTCGCCAAGTTCGACGTGGATGGCTCACTCAACTGGCTGCCGATCGTCTTTGGACAGGGCCCTTTGACCGAGGCCAACGGCTTCCATTCCCAGGCGGATGTTCTCATCGAAACCCGCCGCGCCGGTGATCTGCTGGGCGCAACCAAGATGGACCGCCCGGAAGATATCGGCCCGAACGGCGTCAATGGCAAAGTCTATGTCATGCTGACGAACAACACCAAGCGCAAGGATGATCAGGTCGACGCCGTCAATCCGCGCGCCAAGAACGCCTTTGGTCACATCGTCGAAATCACCGAAGAAGACGGCAATTTCGCTGCAACCAAGGGCAAGTGGGAAATCCTTCTGAAATGCGGTGATCCCACGGTGGCCGATGTCGGCGCTTCGTTCTCGACGGAGACGACAAAGAATGGCTGGTTCGGCATGCCCGACAATTGTGCGGTCGATGCCGCCGGACGCCTCTGGGTTGCCACCGACGGCAATTCGCCGAAGGAAACCGGCCGTACCGATGGCATCTGGGCCATCGATACGGAAGGCGGCGCACGTGCCACGTCGAAACTGTTCTTTCGCGTGCCGGTTGGTGCCGAAATGTGCGGCCCGCTTGTCCTGCCTGATATGCAGTCCATGATGGTTGCCGTCCAGCACCCTGGGGATGGCGGCGAAGACTGGAAGCCATTCGGGCGTCCATCCTACTACGAGGATCTGTCCACCCGCTGGCCCGATTTCAAGGATGATATGCCGGTGCGCCCTGCTGTCGTTGCAATCACCAAAAAGGGTGGCGGCAAGATCGCGGTCTGATCGGAACTCCCGGCCCCGAGTGTCAAATCTGAGGCCGGATTCTGTCTATTTGCTCAATCAGCTGTGACCAGTTTCCGTGACGTCCGTTCGCGCGGATGCGGGTCTACATGCATCATTTCGCCAAAGGGCGAACCGCCAAAACCCCACGCCCATTTGTAGCCCACAAGGTCTTCTTCCGGCGTGGTCTGCTGATCATAGTGGGAAAGCAGCTTTGCCCGCTCGGCCAGTTCTTCCGCTTCCTGCCGCAAGAGATCCGCAGTTTGCCGCCGCATGGGACGGGAGAAACTCAGGAAATGACCATCATCGCCACGATGCGCGATGCACCAGCTGATAAAATTGCGGTTCATCGTGATGAATGTCGCATGCAGCGGCCCGTCAAAATCCCATTGCACCGGCTGCTCCACCAGCAGACGGAAATGGAGGCCGCGGCCGATCTGCAAAAGGCCGAGTTTTTCCAGATCACGCAGGTAGAGAAACATGCTGGCTTCGCTCAGCCGATGAATGCGCATGATGCTTTCCGGTGTAAACTTCTCCAGAATAAGAATGAAAACAAAGAATAGGGACTGGTTCTGCGCCAGTCGCCGCTGCACATCCAGCGTCACCTTGCTGCCCTGATCCGGCGCGCGGTTCATCGAGCCGATCAGGTGCTCGATCTCGATCCCCGCCGCGTCGCAGATTTCAATGAGCCGGCCAAGCTTGCAATCCTTCTCCTGAAAGATCCGTTTGATGGTTGGTTCCGACAGGTTCATCCGCCGGGCCAGATCGCCATAGGTGATGTTCTTGGCTTTCAGGCCACGTTTCAACGCGTCGAAAAGCATCTTGTTCATCAGAACTAATCCTCGAAGCGATCAAAAAGTATCGTTTATCGATACTAGATTGAATGCCACTTTCCCATAAAGTGCAATAATCTAATCCTTCTCCTGACGAAGCAAGGAGAATTATCATGCACAAATCCTATGGGATCATTTCGGTATTCGCGGTTGTCGCGAGCCTTTTTCCTGGACCAGCCCATGCCGGGCCTGCCCGTGAGGTGTGGAAAGTATCCGGTTTCAAGACACCGGAATCCGCACTTTACGACAAGGCGCACCAGCGGCTAATTGTCAGCAACATCAACGGAGCACCGGATGCGGTGGATGGAAACGGTTTTCTGTCACTTGTCTCTCTGGATGGCCAGATCATCCAGATGGATTGGGCAAGTGGTTTTGATGCGCCGAAGGGAATGGCGATCGTCGGCAACAAGCTCTTTATATCTGACATTACCAAATTGCGAGTTGTCGATCTCGATACCGGCAAGATCATTGAAACGTTGGCAGCCGAGAAGGCTGTGTTTCTCAACGACGTGACAGCCTCTGCCAATGGCGATGTCTTTGTCACGGATATGCTGGCCGACCGCATTTATCGCTATTCCGGCGGCAAGATCGATCTGTGGCTGGAAAGCGCTGGTCTCGGAGCGCCCAACGGCATCATTGCCGATGGCAACCGGCTTATTGTCGGCTCCTGGGGCAAGGGGGTGCATCCTGATTTCACCACTGACAAGCCGGGTGGCCTGCTTGAGGTCGACATGGCGACCAAGGCCGTGACACCATTTCCCCAGGCAACTGCTTTTGCCAATGTGGACGGGATTGTCGTACTCGCGCGCAGCATCTATCTCAGCGATCCCCTGAAAGGCGCGCTCTATCGCGTAGTCGCCGGTCAAGCGCCGCAACTTGTTGCCCAGTTCAAGCCGGGTGATGTGGATATCGGTTCCGATGACGAAACCCTTTATGTGCCGATGATGAATGAGGGGGAACTGTTTGCGCTGAAGATCAACGCGCTCAACTAGCCCATCTCTGAATATTGCTAGAGTCAATGGCCGCGACGTCGCGGCCATTGTAGCACGCGACAGCATGTCTACTTCTCATCTGGCGTCTTCCGGTGACATATGTCCGCAGCGAAAGGACGCCGTCATGGATCCGTTTATTCTGTCGAGAATACAATTCGCTGCGAATATCTCGTTCCATATCCTGTTCCCGACGATCACCATCGCGCTCGGCTGGGTCCTGTTGTACTTCAAGCTGCGCTATCGCAGGTCCAGCGATGAGAGCTGGATGAAGGCCTACCATTTCTGGGTCAAGATTTTCGCCCTGTCCTTCGCCTTTGGCGTGGTGTCGGGCGTAACCATGAGCTTCCAGTTCGGTACCAACTGGCCGGGCTACATGGGAACGGTGGGCAATATTGCCGGGCCGTTGCTGGCTTATGAAATTCTCACCGCGTTCTTTCTGGAAGCGGCCTTCCTCGGCATCATGCTGTTCGGGTTCCGGCGCGTGTCCAACCGCGTTCACACGCTGGCAACCCTTCTTGTTGCCTTCGGCACGACGGTGTCGGCATTCTGGATCATCGCGCTGAATTCCTGGATGCAGACACCGGATGGTTTCGAAATGCGCGGCGGCAAGGCCTTTGCCACTGACTGGGTCGCCATCATCTTCAACCCATCCATGCCGTACCGTCTTGTGCATATGCTGCTCGCGTCGGGGCTTACCGTATCTTTTCTCATATCAGGCATATCAGCTCTGCGCTGGCTGCTCGGCGACTGCACGGATGCCATGTGGAAAACGCTGCGTACAGGGGTCTATCTCGCAGCGGTGCTTATCCCGGTGCAGATCGCGGCTGGCGACCAGCATGGGCTGAATACGCTTGCGCATCAGCCGCAGAAGATCGCTGCCATGGAAGCCAATTGGGAAACCCGCTCTAATGTGCCGTTGGTGCTGTTTGCCTTGCCTGACGAGACCAAAAAGCAAAACCGTTATGAGATTGCCGTGCCTGATGGTGCCAGCCTGATCCTGCGGCACAGTGCTTATGGAATTGTGCCGGGCCTTGATCAGTTCGAGGGCAATCACCCGCCGGTTCTACCGCTGTTTTTCGGTTTCAGGATCATGGTTGGCACGGGCATCCTGATGCTCTTGGTGTCATGGACAGCGGCGTGGGTGCTGTGGCGGTGTGGAACGATCACCCGGCCACTCGCGATGCTGATGGTGCCGATGGCGCTGTCCGGCTGGGTGGCAACGCTCGCCGGCTGGTACACGACGGAAATCGGCCGCCAGCCCTGGCTCGTCAGCGGCGTGCTCAAGACCACCGACGCGCTCGGCCCCGCGCCTGCCGCAGTGGTTGCTTCTTCGCTCGCCGCTTACCTCATTGTCTATGCGGTGCTCCTGCTCGCCTTTATCGGCGTCATTGTCCGTCTCGCGGTCAAGGCCGCGCGGGAGGGCGACAGGCAGCCGGAACCGGGTGTCGAGGACCAGCCTTTGGGCCAGCCGGTGCGGGGGATGTGATGATGCACTGTTCTGCTCGTCACCCCCCTCTGTCCTGTCGGACATCTCCCCCACAGGGGGGGAGATCACATCGACATCAACATTTTTGCCCTTATTGCAATGTCTCAGAATCAATCAAAATCGTCATGAAGGCTGATCTCCCCCCTTGGGGGGGAGATGCCCGACAGGGCAGAGGGGGGTGTTCTGAAGCCAAAATCAGACATCGCATCGCCCATGACCTTTGACCCCGCCATCCTTCTTCCCCTCATTTTTGCCGGGCTGATGGGCTTCGCCGTTCTTGTCTATGTCATCCTCGACGGGTTTGATCTTGGCGTCGGCATCCTCTTCACCGCGGCCACTGACGAGGAACGCGACACGATGGTTGCGGCCATTGGCCCGTTCTGGGATGCCAATGAGACCTGGCTGGTCCTCGCCATCGGCCTGCTGCTGGTGGCCTTTCCCGCCGCGCATGGCATCGTGCTGTCGGCACTCTATATCCCCGTTGTTGTCATGCTGATCAGCCTGATCCTGCGCGGTGTTGCCTTCGATTTTCGCGCCAAGGTTGACCTGCATCTGAAGCCGCGCTGGAATTTTGCCTTCTCCATCGGCTCGATCACTGCTTCCATGGCGCAGGGTTACATGCTCGGCGTCTATGTACTGGGGCTCGACCAATCATGGACCGGCATTTTGTTCGGACTGCTGGTCGGCCTATGCCTTACGGCCTCTTACGCGGCCATCGGCGCCGCGTGGGTCATCCACAAGACCGAGGGTGAATTGCAGCACAAGGCTGTCCTTTTGATGCGCCGTTCGCTGGTTTTCGTCGCCCTCGGCATGGTGGCAATCTCGCTGGCGACCCCCATGGCCAGTCCGCGTATTTTTGCAAAATGGTTTTCGCTGCCGGAGATGGTTCTGCTCGCGCCCCTGCCGCTGGTCACGGTGGCGCTGTTCGCGGCACTCTGGTCCGTGCTTGGCCGAATGCCCGCGGTGGGTGACAGGCATTCCGCTTTGCCGTTTGTGATGATGGCAGGTATTTTCACCCTCGGCTTTGCCGGGCTCGCCTATTCCTTCTATCCCTATGTGGTGCCTGAGCGGCTGACGATTTTCGCGGCGGCCAGCGCGCCGGAAAGTCTTGGCATCATCCTTGTCGGCGTCATCGTCGTGCTGCCCGTTATCATCGGTTATTCCATCTTTGCCTACCGGGTCTTTGGCGGCAAGGCCCGCGAATTGCGCTACGACTGACGCGAAAAAGTCAGCCGGTCGCGCTCGCGCTGGCTTCCCGCCACGTAGAACTTGTCGAACCACGCGGTGCTTTCGCCTGAAATCGCCTTGGGCTTTTTCAGCGTGATCTTTTTCGGTTGCGTGGCGATTTCCACCTGCATGCGGTTGCGGAAGTTCAGATGATCGAACATGCGCAGCGCCTCAATGGCAAAGGCCGTCGCCACCCGCTGGTCCTCGATGATGACGAGATGGTCGCCATTGCCCGTCTCGCCCGAAGGCGAGAAATTGCTCGACCCGGTGAACACCTTGGCCGTCGGCTTGTCGAAATCCACCACGGCAAACTTGTGGTGGATGTTGATGCCGCTGCCGCCGGACCATTCGCTCTTGAACGGCTCCGGTGCATTCTTGGCCAGATAGGCGAAATCAACGAGGCCGTTCTCGCCGCTCGGCTTCTGGATTTCCATCCCGCTCTTCTTGTCCACGACGCCATAGCTGAACAGCGGCTTCTTGATCAGCCGGTCCAGCGCCTCGCGAACCGGGCCGGATTTGGTCTGGTTCATGAAGGCGAAGGAATAGAACACCGAGGATGCCGCCTGATCGATGGCGCCGCCCACCGGCTGCAGCGACAGATCCGATGTCTTGTGCGGCGAGAAACAGACATGCACCGCCGGGCGGCCTTCGCGTTTCACCGAATGCCAGACTTTCGAGAACGGGTCCTTGTGGAAATTGGCCATGTCGGTGAAGGCCAGCGTAAACATCTGCTCGAACAACGCGGAAACGGCCTCATCATCGAAGATGAACAGGTTATTGGCCTGAATGTAGAACCCGCGGAACGAAAAATTCATCGATCCGCCCAGTACCCGCACCGGCATGCCGTTGCGCTTGGCGATCAGCACCTTGTTGTGCTGCAGCCCGCGAAAATGCCCGCGCCTGACGTGATCCGCCCCGGCGCTGGCAACGAGCCGCGCCGCCGCCTGTGTTTCCGCGCTATCCGGCGCGCCATGGCCGCTTTTCATCGCACCGGTCTTCTTGTCTGCCACACCGGAATCATCAACGATCACCCGCAGGCGGCTGCCGAGCTTTTCCAACTGCGCCAGAAAATCCGGCTCGTTCAGGTCATAGGCCAGCGCATCCACTTCGATGGTGGGATCCTTCACCGCCCAGTCGAGGAAACCGAACAACAGCCGGTGCGCTTCGAAGCCCAGCCAATCGTAAATACCTGTTTTGGCGATCTCGGCTTTCTTGGCTGCGAAGGCGAGGCCATCGTCCGCATTGCCGGGGATGATGTCATTGGTCAGGTGCAGCCGCTTCTTCTTGTCCTCGAAGGACTGTGACGAAGCAAAGTTGCGGGTAAAACCGATATCGAGAAAGCCGTCATGGGTGACCGCGTCGTAGCGGATCGGCAGTTCGATCATGGTGCCGCGCACCAGCTTGCCGTCCTGCGGCATATGCATCTTGGTGACGCGGTAGGTGTAGATACCGTCCTGCGGCTCATAGGGAAAATGCACCCAGCGGAACATCTGCAGCGGCGCTTCCGTGGTGGGGAACTTGCCGCCGCCGGTCACTGCCTTTTTGGCGGGCTCGCCATAGTCAAAGGCGATGCGGTTGCGCAGATTGAGGAATTTCGTGCCCTTCGGCTCCTTGTACTCCACCGCGAAACCGACAAAATCGTCCTCCGGCGCATCCACATCGAAGCCCAGCAGGCACATATATTCGCCCCGCCAGAGTTTCACGCGGAAGCCGTCCGTCTCTTTGAAATTGAAGAATTCGTCCATCATCACATCCCCCGTGCGTGGCGCAGGGGTAAAATATAGCACAGACGATGCAATCTTGTGACGGTCCGCGCCCCGGGTTTGCATTTCCCGCTTTGCGTTTTGCCTGTTCACTGCTAAATCGCGCGCATGAGCACTCCACTTGACCACATCCGTAATTTTTCCATCGTCGCCCATATCGACCATGGCAAATCCACCCTTGCCGACCGCCTGATCCAGCAGACAGGCGGGCTTGAGCTGCGCGACATGAAGGAGCAGGTCCTCGACTCGATGGATATCGAGCGCGAGCGCGGCATCACCATCAAGGCACAGACCGTCCGGCTGAAGTACAAGGCGAACAATGGCGAGGATTATATCCTCAACCTGATCGACACGCCCGGCCACGTCGACTTTGCCTATGAAGTGTCGCGGTCCCTTTCCGCATGCGAAGGCTCGCTGCTTGTCGTCGATGCCTCGCAGGGCGTCGAGGCGCAGACCCTCGCCAATGTCTATCAGGCCATCGACAACAACCACGATATCGTCGTGGTGCTGAATAAGGTCGATCTGCCTGCCGCCGAACCCGAGCGCATCCGCGAACAGGTCGAGGAAGTCATCGGGATCGATGCCAGTCAGGCCGTGCTGATTTCCGCCAAGACGGGTCTTGGCATTCCTGACGTTCTAGAAGCAATCGTCAACCAGCTGCCACCGCCACGCGAAGGCGACCGTACCAAGCCGCTGAAGGCGATGCTGGTCGACAGCTGGTACGACAGCTATCTCGGCGTTATCGTTCTTGTGCGCATCATCGATGGCGTTCTGAAGAAGGGCCAGACCATCCGCATGATGGGCACCGGCGCCAAATATCCGGTCGAGCGCACCGGCGTCTTTACGCCGAAGATGCTGGCCGTGGATGAACTTGGACCGGGCGAATTCGGCTTTATCACCGCTTCGATCAAGGAAGTCGCCGACACGCGCGTCGGCGATACCATCACCGAGGACAAGCGCCCGACAGATTCCATCCTGCCCGGTTTCAAGCCGGCGCAGCCCGTGGTTTTCTGCGGTCTCTTCCCGGTCGATGCGGCTGACTTCGAGGATTTGCGCGCCGCCATGGGTCGCCTGCGTCTCAACGATGCCTCGTTCTCCTTCGAAATGGAAAGCTCCGCTGCGCTGGGCTTCGGTTTCCGCTGCGGCTTCCTCGGGCTGCTGCATCTCGAAATCATTCAGGAGCGGCTGGAGCGCGAGTTCAACCTTGACCTCATCGCCACGGCCCCGAGTGTGGTCTACAAGCTCAACATGACCGACGGCACGCAGAGGGAGTTGCACAATCCCGCTGACATGCCCGAGGTGATGAAGATCGCCACCATCGAGGAGCCATGGATCCGTGCGACGATCCTCACCCCCGATGATTATCTCGGCTCCATCCTGAAGCTGTGTCAGGACCGCCGCGGCATCCAGATCGACCTCAACTATGTGGGTAAGCGTGCCATGGTCACCTATGACCTGCCGCTCAACGAAGTCGTGTTCGATTTCTACGACCGGTTGAAATCGATCAGCCAGGGCTATGCCTCCTTCGACTATCACCTCTCGGATTACCGCGAGGGCAATCTGGTCAAGATGTCAGTGCTGGTGAACGGCGAGCCTGTTGATGCGCTGTCGATGATGGTGCACCGCGCCGCCGCCGAAAAGCGTGGCCGCGACCTCTGCGAAAAGCTGAAGGACCTCATCCCCAAGCACATGTTCAAGATCCCGATCCAGGCAGCCATCGGCGGCACGGTGATCGCGCGCGAAACCATCTCGGCCCTGCGCAAGGACGTGACGGCGAAGTGCTATGGCGGTGACGTCTCGCGCAAGCGCAAGCTTCTGGAAAAGCAGAAGGAAGGCAAGAAGCGCATGCGGCAATTCGGCAAGGTCGAAATTCCGCAGGAAGCGTTTATTCAGGCCCTGAAGATGAGCGATAATTAAAAACAATTCCAGAAAAAGTGGATACCGGTTTTTCGTCCGGAATTGCGATGAGGAAATGCCTTGGTGACAGCGTGTTTTTCGCGTCTGATGGTTTGGAACCGGGAGGATAGAGGCGTGCCGCTGTCCCTTCATCTTTCGCGCGGTTTTATCCGCGCCACAGGTTTTGCGCTGGCCTGCGGTTTTATCCTGTCGGCTGCCGCCTGCACCACCGCACGGCCTCCTGCTCCCTCCGCATCTGTCCTGCAGGAGGAAAAGCCGGAACCGCTGCCGCCGGGGATCAAGCCGCTGACGGTGGAACAGGCCGAACAGGTGGGGGAATGATCGCCTGATTTATCGTCGTCGCTGGGTGTTCAGCGCGATGGCGGCTTGAATGAGTGCCTTGAAGGCGTCCTCGTTGATGACGTCGCCCTCGTGCAGATCAATGGCACGCCGCGTATTGCCCTCGAGGCTCGAATTGAAAAGCTGCGCTGGGTCGGCGAGCGCCGCGCCTTTGGCAAAGGTCAGCTTCACTGCGCTCTTGTAGGTCTCGCCGGTGCAGATGATGCCCGCATGCTCCCAGACGGGAACTCCGCGACATTTCACGTCTTCCACCACCTCAGGGTCGGCCTGCCTGATGAGCGCGCGCACATGCGCCAGCGTCTTGCCGCGCCAGTCGCCCAGCTCTTCGATCCGCGCATCGATGAGCGCGGACGGGTTTTCAGCCCTGGTGTTTGCACTCTCATTCATCGCTTCGCGTTTCCCTTTTATGTCGACATACCACCCATGCAGATATTGCACTGCACAATCCCAGCGTGTGGATTTATCCTTGATGCAACAATACATCGACACAGGTTACACACCAATGAGCTTCATTTTCGATTTCACCACGCGCGGACGCCGCCGCAAGGATCAGGATTTCCGCAATGCCATGGCCCTTCTGAATGCCATGAGCCCCTCGGATCGTGCCGATATCGGCATCAAGCAGGCGGACTTCACCCGCATCGCCCGGGAAATGACCCGCCGCTGATTTTGCTTTGGGGCAGGGTTGTGTTTTCCGCTCCTCAAAATTGCACAACCATAGTGCGTGGTTCTACGAGCTTGTCAAACCACGCACAGTGCCTGTGCAATCGACCTCCGGCTCAGCCGGATCAATCTACACCCATATGGCGCTTGCTCGCCAACGCTTCGACCATGATCGTTACAGTCTCCAGGTCATCGGGCGAAAGCACGCCGATGGCGGCGCGAATACGCTGCTGCGCAATCGGCTCGGGGTCGGTGTCTTCTCCGAACGACAGCAATCTGTCCGGAGTTGTATGCAGCACTTTGGCAATACGCACGACGGTCGCCAGATCAGGTTCACGCCTGCCGGTGACGTAATTGCTATACCGTTTCTCGCTTAGGCCAGCGCGGCGCGCTACATCCGCCTGATGAATACCAAGCTCTGTGGTTCGGAGGCGCAGATTTGATGCAAATGATTCCATGAGAACAATTTGTTCTGGCAAAAACCACAGGTCGATCTACAATATGACGATTTAATTTCGTCAATTTGTGGATAATACTATGTGGCTGACCAATTGTTTTGAATGGTTCATTTTTATCATCGGCTCGTCTCCCATCTGGGGCACCCTGCTTTTCCATGAATGGGAAGCGTCGATAAAACCGTGGCTGGTGCCGAAAGATAAGATTATGGAAATGACGGACATGCTGCTTGCAAAACATGGTGCGCGCGCTGGCTATCGCGCCCTGATCGAGGAAGAACATGCGTGGCGGTGCGGTGATATGGTGCAGCAGGGCATCTGGCGACGCGTTTACCGGGAGCTGCAGAGGCGGGGATGAATATTCACCCCCCTCTGGGCTGTCGCCCATCTCCCCCACAAGGGGGGAGATCAGCCTACATTACCGTCCTTGCGAAATCTGAAACAGTTCCTGTTGTGCGAAGGCGTTCATGTCAATGTGATCTCCCCCCTTGTGGGGGAGATGCCCGACAGGGCAGAGGGGGGTGAGAACATCCAATAGCATCCACAACACAGCAGCTTACATCCCCAAGCGGAAATGCTAAGAAGCTGGACATGACAACCAAACCGCGCATCACCATCCTTTATTGCACCCAATGCAGCTGGCTCCTCCGTTCCGCATGGATGGCGCAGGAACTGCTGTCCACCTTTGGCGCCGATCTGGGCGAGGTGGCCCTGATCCCCGGCACCGGCGGTGTGTTCGAGATACGCGTGGAGGGCGACCTGGTCTGGGAGCGCAAGCGCGACGGCGGTTTTCCCGAGGCCAAAGTGCTCAAGCAGAAGGTGCGTGATATCGTCTGGCCCGAGCGCGATCTCGGCCATTCCGACGGGCACAAGACCACCGGGGTCCCCGCCAGCAACGAGCGGAGCGAGGCGCTTAAGGGCGGGGCAGAGAGTTGAGTAAGCCCGAGGTTACGACATCACGACTGGACGACGCGGCGCGGGCTGGCTGGCTCTATTATGTGGCTGGCAACACGCAGGACGAGATTGCGGCCAAGCTTGGCATTTCGCGCCAGTCGGCGCAACGCATGGTGTCGCTGGCCGTGTCTGAAGGGCTGGTCAAGGTGCGGCTCGATCATCCCATTGCCCACTGCCTCGACCTCGCCGCGCAGATGAAAAAGCGCTTTGACCTCAAGATGGTGGAAGTGGTGCCGACCGATCCGGGCTCAACGTCGACAACGCTTGGTGTGGCTGACGCGGCGGCTGACGAAATGACCCGCTGGTTGAAATCCGAGACGCCGATCATTCTGGGCATCGGTACCGGCCGTACGCTGAAGGCGGCGATCGAGCTGCTGTCACCGATCGAATGTCCGCAGCATAAGGTCGTATCGCTCACCGGCAATATTTCGCCCGACGGCTCGGCAGCGTTCTACAACGTCATTTTCAACATTGCCGACAAAATCAAGGCGCGTTCCTTCCCGATGCCGCTGCCTGTAATTGCCTCCTCGCCGGAGGAGCGCGAGCTTCTGCACGCGCAGGCGATGATCCGCCCGGTGCTGGAATTGTCGGCGCAGGCCAATGTTGCCTTTCTCGGGATCGGCGACCTCGAGGATGATGCGCCGCTCTTCGTCGACGGCTTCATTTCGCGCGCTGAATTGCTGGCTTTGCGGCGCGCCGGAGCAGTGTGCGAAATCGTCGGGCGGGCGTTCGACCGCAACGGCGTGCCGATCGAGGGTCTCACGAATGACCGTGTTGCCAGTGCGCACATCCCTTCGCGCGAGACGGCAACGGTGATTGCCATTGCCAAGGGCCCCAAGAAACTGCCCGGTATAGTTGCCGCGATAAAAGGCAACCTGATCAATGGCTTGATCACAGACGAACGGACCGCGGAAGCCCTGCTCCGCACCGTCTGATTTCCCTCATTTTTCCCGATGCGAAGGCGCGATGCTGCAATGCAGCATCGATTGCCTCTTGACTTGTTTCGCGATTGTGTGAGTATTTGCCCATAAGACAAGCAATTGCTCATAACATTCACGGGAGGAATGAAATGTTAACAAGAACGCTTCTGCTCGGCGCTGCGTCAGTTTTGGCCATGGCGAGTTTCGCCAATGCCGAAACACTGACAATTGCCACGGTCAACAATGGCGACATGGTTCGCATGCAGAAATTGACCGACGACTTCACCAAGAAAAATCCTGACATCAAGCTGGAATGGGTAACGCTCGAAGAAAACGTGCTGCGCCAGCGTGTCACCACGGATATTGCCACCAAGGGCGGCCAGTACGACATCATGACCATCGGCACCTATGAAGTGCCGATCTGGGCCAAGCAGGGCTGGCTGTTGCCGCTCGACGGCCTCGCCAAGGATTATGACAAGGACGATCTCCTGCCGGCCATCCGCGATGCGGTTTCGGTCGACGGCAAGCTCTATGCTTCGCCCTTCTACGGCGAAAGCGCCATGGTCATGTATCGCAAGGATCTGGCTGAGAAGGCCGGTGTGACCATTCCGGAAAAGCCGACCTGGGACCAGATCGCCGAAGCGGCGAAGAAGATGACCGACAAGTCCACCGAGACCTATGGCATCTGCCTGCGCGGCAAGGCCGGCTGGGGTGAGAACATGGCGCTCCTGACCGCAACCGCGAATTCGTTTGGCGCGCGCTGGTTCGATGAAAAGTGGCATCCGCAGTTCGACCAGCCGGAATGGAAGCATGCGCTGAAGTTCTATGTCGACCTGATGAAGGAAGCCGGACCTCCCGGAGCATCCTCCAACGGCTTCAATGAAAACCTTGCGCTGTTCCAGACCGGCAAGTGCGGCATCTGGATCGATGCGACGGTGGCTGCGTCCTTCGTGACCAACCCGAAGGAATCCAAAGTTGCCGACAAGGTGGGCTATGCGCTCTTCCCGACGGGCGGCGTTGAAAACCACGGCAACTGGCTGTGGGCCTGGAACCTCGGTGTTCCTGCTGGCACCAAGAAGGCGGAAGCCGCGCAGAAGTTCGTCTCCTGGGCGACCGACAAGGCCTATACGGAACTTGTTGCAGCCAAGGAAGGCTGGGCGAACGTTCCTCCGGGCACGCGCTCCTCGCTCTATGCCAATCCGGAATATCAGAAGGCCGCGCCTTTCGCCAAGATCACGCTCGATGCCATGACTGCTGCGAACACCAGCAAGCCGACCATCAAGCCGGTGCCCTATACGGGCGGCCAGTTTGTGGCCATCCCTGAATTCCAGGGTCTCGGCACCGCCGTGGGCCAGCAGTTCTCCGCTGCCCTTGCCGGTTCCATGACCGTAGATCAGGCCTTGCAGGGTGCTCAGGCTCTCACAACACGTGAGATGACAAAGGGCGGCTATATCAAGTAGAATCCTCCTGGCTCCGGGCGGCTCCTGACGCGAATGTCAGGTGCCGCCCGGGCCTCCTTAAGGTTTTTTGGATTCCCGGTTTTCATAAACACTGTATCGGAACCCGACCATGGCTACGCTTCAGACACGTGCAACTGCCCGTATCATGATGTCGCCCGCCGTCATCCTGCTTTTTCTCTGGATGATCGTGCCGCTTGTCATGACGCTTTATTTCTCGTTCCTGCGTTACAATCTGTTGATGCCGGGAACCGAGGAATATATCGGCTTTCTCAACTATCAGTACTTTCTGACGGACCCGGCGTTCTTTACCGCGCTCGCCAATACGCTTATTCTGGTGGGCGGTACGCTGCTCATCACGGTCATTGGCGGTATTCTTCTGGCACTGGTGCTGGATCAGCCCTTCTTTGGACAGGGCATCGTCCGGCTGCTGGTCATCGCGCCGTTCTTCGTCATGCCGACGGTTTCGGCGCTGGTGTGGAAGAACATGCTGATGCATCCGGTCAACGGCCTCTTCGCCTGGATTGCCCGTTCCTTCGGGCTCCAGCCGATCGACTGGTTCGCACAGGTGCCGCTGTTCTCGATCATTCTCATTGTTGCCTGGCAATGGCTGCCTTTCGCCACGCTCATCCTGCTCACTGCCCTGCAGTCGCTGGATGGCGAGCAGAAGGAAGCGGCGGAGATGGACGGCGCCGGGGCAATCTCGCGTTTCATCTATCTCGTGCTGCCGCACTTGTCCCGGGCGATCACGGTTGTCATTCTGATCCAGACGATCTTCCTGCTCAGCGTCTTTGCCGAAATTCTGGTGACGACCAATGGCGGGCCGGGCATCCAGACGACCAACATCACTTATCTCATCTACATGCAGGCATTGCTGCAGTTCGATGTGGGGGGCGCTTCCGCTGGCGGTATCGTTGCGGTAGTCCTCGCCAACATCGTCGCCTTCTTCCTCATTCGCCTCATCGGCAAGAACCTGGAGAGGTAGGATCATGGCCCGCTCAACCACGACGCGAAGCAAAATCATCTTCACGGTCATCGGCTGGACCATCGGCTTCCTGATCTTCTTTCCGATCCTCTGGACGTTCCTCACCAGCTTCAAGTCCGAGGGAACGGCGATCGCAACACCGCCGCAGTTCCTGTTCTTCGACTGGACGCTTGAAAACTACCACGAGGTGCAGAGCCGTTCCGACTACTTCAAGCATTTCACCAATTCCGTGGTGATTTCGGTCGGGTCGACGCTGATCGGACTGGCACTCGCCATTCCGGCTGCCTGGGCCATGGCCTTCTCGCCGACCAAGCGCACCAAGGACATTCTGATGTGGATGCTCTCCACCAAGATGATGCCTGCGGTCGGTGTGCTGGTGCCGCTTTATCTGATCTTCCGCGACTGGGGATTGCTCGATACGCGTCTCGGCCTCGTTGCTGTCCTCACCATGATCAATCTGCCGATCATCGTCTGGATGCTCTACACCTACTTCAAGGAAATTCCAGGCGAGATTCTGGAAGCTGCACGCATGGACGGCGCATCCCTGATGAAGGAGATCGTCTACGTGCTGACGCCCATGGCGGTCCCCGGCATCGCCTCGACCATGCTGCTCAACATCATTCTGGCGTGGAACGAAGCATTCTGGACACTGAACCTGACCGCCGCCAATGCAGCGCCGCTCACTGCCTTTATCGCATCCTACTCAAGTCCCGAGGGCTTGTTCTGGGCCAAACTGTCAGCCGCATCCACCATGGCGATTGCCCCCATCCTGATCATGGGCTGGTTCTCGCAAAAGCAGCTGGTGCGCGGTTTGACCTTCGGCGCAGTGAAATAGGTTTCAGCCTTTGGCGCAGCCAAAAGAGATGGGAAAAATATTATGGGAAGCATTACACTCGAAAAAGTATCCAAGTCATTTGGAACCACCTCGGTCATTCCTGAAATCGATCTTGAGATTCACGATGGTGAGTTTGTCGTGTTCGTCGGGCCGTCCGGCTGCGGCAAGTCCACGCTTCTGCGTATGATCGCAGGTCTCGAGGACCTGAGCGGCGGCCGCATCATCATCGACGGCAAGGACATGTCCAGCGAGGCTCCGGCCAAGCGCGGACTGTCCATGGTCTTCCAATCCTATGCGCTTTATCCGCACATGACTGTTTACGGCAACATTGCCTTCCCTCTTAAAATGGATGGTCAGGAAAAGTCCGTCATCGACAAGAAGGTGAAGGATGCTGCGCATATCCTGAACCTCACCAACTATCTCGAACGCCGTCCGGGTCAGTTGTCCGGCGGTCAGCGCCAGCGCGTTGCCATCGGCCGGGCGATTGTGCGTCAGCCGAAGGCATTCCTCTTCGACGAGCCGCTGTCCAACCTGGATGCGGCGCTGCGCGGCAACATGCGTCTGGAGATCAGCGATCTGCACCATCAGTTGAAGACAACCATGATCTACGTCACCCACGATCAGGTGGAGGCCATGACCATGGCCGACAAGATCGTGGTGCTGAATGCCGGGCGCATCGAACAGGTGGGTTCGCCGATGGAACTCTATCGCAACCCGAAGAACGTTTTTGTTGCCGGGTTCATCGGCTCGCCGCGCATGAACCTCATTGAAGGTGCGGAAGCCGCCAAGCACAAAGTCACGACGCTCGGCGTTCGCCCTGAGCACATCCGCATTTCGACGACGGACGGCGAATGGAAGGGCAAAGTCGGTGTGACCGAGCATCTCGGTTCCGATACCTTCATCCATACCCAGATCGATGGTATCGGCCAGGTGACCGTGCGTACCGACGGTGATTTTGACACTAGACATGGCCAGCCGATTTTCCTCACGCCGGACCCGGCACGGCTTCATCGATTTGGCGCGGACGGACAGGTGATTTGAAATGAGCAGACTAGCAGGCAAGACGGCGTTCATCACGGGATCGGCGCGCGGCATCGGCCGCGCCTTCGCGGAAGCCTATCTCAAGGAAGGCGCTGCCCACGTGGTGATTGCCGATATCGATCTGGCCCGGGCGCAGGAAACCGCGTCGGAACTGGGTGAAGGCGCCTATGCGGTTCGGCTCGATGTGACGGATCAGACGTCCATCGATGCAGCCGTCAAGGAAACCGTCGACAAATTCGGCGGGATCGACATCCTCGTCAATAACGCGGCCCTGTTCGATATGTCGCCTACCGTCGAGATCACCCGCGCCAGCTATGACAAGCTTTTTGCCGTAAACTTCTCCGGTACACTGTTTACGCTTCAGGCCGTGGCCAAGGCGATGATTGCACGCGGCAAGGGCGGCAAGATCATCAATATGGCGAGCCAGGCCGGACGCCGGGGTGAAGCGCTGGTTGCCATCTATTGTGCAACGAAGGCGGCCGTCATCAGCCTGACCCAGTCCACCGGGCAGGATCTGATCAAACACAAGATCAATGTGAATGCGATTGCCCCCGGCGTTGTCGATGGCGAGCACTGGTCTGGGGTCGATGCACTCTTTGCCAAGTACGAAAACCGGCCGCTCGGCGAGAAGAAGCGTCTGGTCGGCGAGGCGGTTCCCTATGGCCGCATGGGCACGGCAGAAGACCTGACCGGCATGGCGGTTTTCCTTGCCAGCAGTGACAGCGATTACGTGGTTGCACAGACATACAATGTCGACGGCGGCAACTGGATGAACTGAGCGAGCGCTCGGCTGTTTCTGTGCCCTTGGATCGGGGCACAGGCGCGACTTCATTTGAAAAGAGGGGTTAGGCCCGATGACTGTTAAACTCTCCAAAAGCGCTTTGCAGCAGCTTCCCGCCAATGTCGCCGTGCCGGGCTACGATCAGTCCGGCCTGAAGGCCGGTATCATCCATTTCGGCATCGGCAATTTCCATCGCGCCCATCAGGCCGTCTATCTCGATGATCTGTTCAACGCGGGCAGCGATCACGAATGGGCTATCGTCGGTGCCGGCGTTCTGGCTTCAGACGAGACCATGCGTCAGAAACTGAAGGAGCAGGACTGGCTGACCACGGTTGTCGAGCAGGATAGCGGCCATCGCACCGCGCGAATCACCGCTTCCATGATCGATTATCTGAAACCGGGTGAAACCGAAAACACGATTACCCGTTTGGCCGATCCCGAAATCCGTATCGTGTCACTCACTATCACTGAAGGTGGCTATTTCATTGATCCGGCTTCCGGTGTGTTCAACCCGCGGCATCCGGCGATTGTTGCCGATGCAGCCAATATTGGCGATCCCAAGACGGTGTTCGGTCTCATTCTGGCCGGGCTGATCCGCCGCCGCAGCGAAGGAACCGCGCCCTATACGGTGATGTCCTGTGACAACATCCCGGGCAATGGTCATGTCACCAGCGACGCCATCAGCGGCCTCGCGGCGCTTGTCGATGCGGATCTGGCCAGGTGGGTGAAGGACAATGTTGCCTTCCCCAACAGCATGGTCGACCGTATCACGCCGGCAACTTCCGACCGGGAACGCGGAATGCTCGCGAGCGATTTCGGTGTCGAGGACAATTGGCCGGTTTTCTGCGAGCCCTTCAAGCAGTGGGTGCTCGAAGATCACTTTCCGACGGGCCGCCCAGCACTGGAAAAGGTCGGGGTGACCTTTGTTCAGGATGTTGCTCCCTATGAGCTGATGAAAATCCGCATTCTCAATGGTGGTCACGCAACGATCGCCTATCCGGCAGCGCTGATGGACATTCACTTCGTGCATGAGGCCATGGAAGAGCCGCTGATCCGTGGATTTCTTGGCAAGCTCGAACGGGAAGAGATCATTCCGGTCCTCCCGCCCGTACCCGGTGTCACCTTTGAGGAATATTACGATCTGATCGACCGGCGTTTCTCCAATCCGAAGATCGGCGATACGATCCAGCGCCTGTGTCAGGACGGTTCCAACCGTCAGCCGAAATTCATCCTGCCGACCACGGCGGACCGGCTGAAGGCTGGCCAGAGCATAACGGGTCTGTCGCTGGTTTCGGCGCTTTGGTGCCGGTTCTGCGAGGGAGCGACCGATAGTGGTAAGCCGACGAACTATCTGGATGCCAATGCTGAACGGCTGAAGGTTGAGGCGGTAAAGGCCAAAAGCGATCCGAAGGCATTTCTGGCAATGAGCGATATTTTCGGTGATGTCGGAACGTCGCCCGTCTTCGAGGAATCGTTCTCCCGGATTTTGAAAACCCTTTGGGACAAGGGCACGCGCGAGACATTGAAACTTTATCTCGCAGACAAGCTGTAGGGTGCGAGCCATGTTCATTTTGTATTTGCAGCATAAGTACCCGTCAGTCGTGACTGGTCAAACGCAATGACAGCTCCCGCGCTCGTTATCTTCGATTGTGATGGTGTTCTCGTGGACAGCGAGCCGATCTCCATTGCCGTCCTTCTCGATATGATCGCCAAGAGCGGTACAACGTTGTCCGAGGATGAAGCATACGAGATGTTTCTCGGGCGCAGCATGGCGACGATCAGCAAGATTCTGCACGATGATTATGGCTTTGCCGCCAGTGATGCGGATCTGGAAGACATGCGCGCCAATCTTTATGCACGCTTTCGCACAGATCTGAAGCCGATCCCGGGCATAGCCGAAACGTTGAGCCATCTTGATCTGCCACGCTGTGTTGCCTCATCAAGCCAGCCCGACCGGATTCGCCTCTCGCTCAAACTGACCGGACTTCTCGATCTGCTGGAGCCCAATATTTTCAGCGCGACGATGGTCAAGCACGGCAAGCCGGCGCCTGACTTGTTCCTGCATGCGGCCAAGTCGATGAATACCAATCCTGCGGATTGCGTGGTGATCGAAGACAGCCCCGCAGGCATTGAGGCGGCCAAACGTGCTGGCATGCGGGTCTTCGCTTTCACCGGCGGAACCCATGCGCGTGGCGGCCGTTTGGAAGCTGCGCTTGCGTCTCTCGGGCCAGACCTTATATTCGGCGACATGCTGGAATTGCCAGGTCTGTTGTCATCGCTGCAGGCCCGAACAGACGTTCATTAGAGCGTTCCGGTTCACGACAAGCCGGAAGGTTCGAATGCCAGATTTCGTATGTGCTGTGGATGTGGGAACGGGAAGCGCCCGCGCGGGCATTCTTGACACCAAAGGCAATCTGCTAGGCCGGGTCGAACATCCCATCCTGATGAACCGTCCGCTGCCTGATCACGCCGAACATGATTCGGAAGATATCTGGAAATCTGTCTGTATTGCGGTTCAAGGGGCAATCGCGGCCTCAAAAGTTGCTCCGGCCGATATTGTTGGCATCAGTTTCGACGCGACCTGCTCGCTGGTCGTGCGCGACAAGGACGGTAAGCCCCTGACTGTCTCGACCGGTGGAGATAACCGCTGGGACACGATCGTCTGGCTGGACCATCGTGCTCTGGATGAGTCGGATGAATGCACGGCAACTGGCCACGACGTTCTCAAATATCTCGGCGGCGTCATGTCGCCGGAAATGCAGACACCCAAACTGATGTGGCTCAAGCGGCACCTGCCCAATTCCTGGGACAAGGCCGGATACTTTTTTGATCTTGCCGATTTTCTCAGCTGGAAGGCATCGGGTTCCCTGGCGCGGTCGCAATGCACAATCACCTGCAAATGGACGTATCTGGCGCATGAAGAACCGGGCTGGCAGAGTGATTATCTCAAAGAGGTTGGCATTGCTGACATGGTGGAACGTGGGCACCTGCCGGAGCGGGCCAGCCCCGTGGGTACCGATGTCGGTACACTGACGCCGGAGGCTGCGAAGGCGCTCGGGCTCACCACCCGTTGCCATGTGGGTGCGGGGCTGATCGATGCCTATGCCGGGGCGCTCGGCGTCCTCGGTGGTTTTGCCGGTGATCTCTCGGAAATAGACCGGCATCTGGCTTTGATCGCCGGAACCTCCAGTTGCCTGATGGCACTGTCGCAGGAGCCGATCTCGTTCAACGGCGTTTGGGGCCCCTATTATGGCGCGGCGCTGCCGGATTGCTGGTTGAGCGAAGGCGGGCAATCGGTTTCAGGTGCGCTTCTTGATCACATCATTCGCTGGCACGGTGCCGCTGGCGAGCCGAATGCCGCCCTGCACCAGAAGATCACTGATCGCGTCATGGAACTGCGGGAAAAGGAAGGGCTCGATCTCGCGGGTAGGATGCATATCCTGCCCGATTTTCATGGCAACCGGTCCCCCCTGGCTGATCCGCATGCGGTGGGTGTCATCAGCGGCCTTACATTGGATGCATCGTTTGACAGTCTGTGTCGGCTTTACTGGCGCACCTCGGTCGGTATTGCTTTGGGCGTGCGGCATGTTCTCGATGCGCTGAACGAGCGTGGTTATGCCATCGACACCATGCATGTCACGGGCGGCCACACCAAGAATCCCTTGCTCATGGAGCTCTATGCCGACGCGACTGGGTGCACGGTCATCACATCCGCCGCCGAAGATGCCGTACTTCTCGGCACGGCGATGGTTGCGGCAACGGCAGCCGGACTTTATCCGAATTTGCCCGCCGCCTGTATTGCGATGAAACAAGGTGGGCACCCGCGCCAGCCCGAGCCAAAGGCGCGCAAGCGTTTTGACCGGGATTACCGCATTTTCCTCGAAATGCATGCCCAGCGCAAAGTGCTGGACGCGATGCAATAAGCGCTTGGAACGAATGCTGCCCTTATCTCTCCCTATGCGGGGGAGAACAGTAATCCGCTAGTGCGCCTCATCCCAATTGTTTGCTGCGCGAGCATCAACCTGGAGTGGCACTGACAGGGAAATCGCCGGCATGGCGGCATTTTCCATAATGTCACGAATGATAGGAATGGTCGCTTCGACTTCCGCTTCGGCGGTCTCGAAAATCAGCTCGTCGTGCACCTGCAACAGCATGCGCGCAGAAAGCTTTGCGTCACTCAGCGCCGGTTCTATCCGCACCATGGCACGGCGGATGATGTCGGCGGCCGAACCCTGAATCGGGGCATTGATGGATGCGCGTTCATTGAAAGCGCGCACCTGCGGATTGGACGAACGGATTTCCGGATAATGCGCCCGGCGTCCGAAGATCGTCTCGACATAGCCGTTCTGCCGGGCAAAGGCCTTGGTCGCCTCCATGTAGTCCTTGATGCCGGGGAAGCGCTCGAAATAGGTGCGGATATACTGGCCGGCCTCTTCGCGCGGAATGGACAGCTGGTTGGCAAGGCCAAAGGCCGAAATGCCGTAGATGATGCCGAAGTTGATCGCCTTGGCGCGGCGGCGCACTTCCGAGGGCATGTCCTTGACCGGAACACCGAACATTTCCGATGCGGTCATCGCATGAATGTCGATGCCATCGGCAAAGGCCTGTGTGAGCTGGGGAATCTCGGCGACATGCGCAAGGACCCGCAATTCAATCTGGCTGTAGTCGGCCGAAATCAGCTTATTGCCCGGATCGGCGATAAAAGCCGTGCGTATCTTGCGGCCCTCGCTGGTGCGAACAGGAATGTTCTGCAGGTTCGGTTCCGACGAGGAAAGCCGCCCCGTGGAGGTCGCGGCCATGGCATAGGACGTGTGCACCCGCTTGGTATCCGGGTGGATATAGCCGGGCAGGGCATCAGTATAGGTGGATTTGAGCTTGGTCAGCTGGCGCCAGTCGACGATCTTGCGCGGCAGTTCATGTCCTTCTGCCGCAAGGTCTTCCAGCACCTGTGCCGATGTGGACCATTGTCCTGTCTTGGTCTTCGAGCCGCCGGGAAGGCTCATCTTGCCGAACAGGATATCGCCAAGCTGTTTGGGCGAGCCGATATTGAGCTTTTCTCCGGCAAGCTGGTAAATCTCGTGCTCGATCGCGCCAGCTGCCTGAGCCAGATCGCCGGAGAGGCGTGACAGAATCTGCCGGTCGACGGAAATGCCGCGTTCTTCCATTCGTGCCAGTACGGCAACGAGTGGCCGCTCCAGCCGTTCATAGACCGAGACAAGCCCATCTTCAACCAGGCGCGGTTTGAGCAGGCGCCAAAGGCGCAGTGTCACATCGGCATCTTCGGCGGCGTAGGACGTTGCACGGTCAATATCGACCATATCAAATGTAATGGATGACTTACCGCTACCCGCTACATCCTTGTAGGCAATCGGCGTGTGGCCCAGCCAGCGCTCGGACAGGGCATCCATCCCATGGGTGCCTTCGCCTGCATCAAGCACATAGGAGATCAGCATCGTATCATCGAACGGATGCGGATCGATGCCATAGCGGTGCATCACCAGCCAGTCATACTTCATATTGTGTGCGATTTTGAGCACCGACCGGTCCTCAAGCAGCGGCTTCAATGCCCGTAAGGCGTCGTCGAGCGGAATCTGACCTTCGACGGTACCGCCACCGAGGAGGTCACCCGTTCCGGACTTGTGATTGAGCGGGATATAGCAGGCGTGTCCCGGCCGGATGGCGAGGGAGAAGCCCACCAGCTCGGTCTGCATCGGATCAAGTGATGTCGTCTCCGTATCGAATGCAACCAGTCCGGCTTCGGTCGCCTCATTGATCCAGACCTGCAGCGTGGCGAGATCGCGGATGCAGGTATAGGCTGCCGTGTCGATCTTCGAAGCCAGAGCCTCGTCGGTGCGCGCCTTTACCAGATCGGCGGGCAGCATTGCGCCGGTATCGGATTTGTCCTGTGGTTTCTCGGTGGCGGCAGCGGGAGCAGTTCCGTCAGGGATCTCGACATCGGGACCGTGCGCCTCGGCAACGGTATCCACCGATACCTGCAATGGCTCGATGGCTGCGGCGTCGATGCCCGTCGCTTCGGCCGCACGCCGGGTGAGCGAGGTGAATTCCATTGCCTTGAGGAACGCGACCAGTTTCGGCCCGTTCTGTGGTTCAAGGCCGAACTCTTCAAGGCCCACATCAATGGGCGTATCAGTCTTCAGGGTGACGAGCTGGCGCGAAATACGAGCCTGTTCGGCAAATTCGATAATGTTTTCACGCCGCTTCTGCTGTTTGATTTCGCCGGCGCGGGACAGCAGCGTATCGAGGTCGCCGAACTCTTCCAGAAGCTGTGCGGCCGTCTTTGGTCCGATACCGGGAATGCCGGGGACATTGTCGGTGGAATCGCCTGTCAAAGCCTGCAGGTCGATCATCTTTTCCGGCGGCACGCCCCACTTCTCGATGACGTCAGGGATGCCGATCTGCTTGTCCTTCATACTGTCATACATCGACACCAGAGGGGTCACGAGCTGCATCAGATCCTTGTCGGAAGAGATGATGGTGACTTCGGCGCCGACGGCTTCCGCCATTCGCGCATAGGTGGCGATCAGGTCATCCGCCTCGTAGCCTTCCTTTTCGATGCAGGGAAGGTTGAAGGCCTTGGTCGCCTGGCGGATCAGTCCGAACTGCGGAATGAGGTCCTCCGGCGGCGCCGAGCGGTTTGCCTTGTATTCCGGATAGATTTCCTTACGGAACGTGTTTGAAGAATAATCGAAGATGACAGCGAAATGCGTGGGCGTCACCCGCACTGATGTATCTCTGGCCTCCCGCAGCAGCTTCCACAGCATGTTGCAGAAACCCGACACTGCGCCCACCGGCAGACCATCCGATTTGCGGGTAAGGGGCGGCAATGCATGATAGGCCCGGAAGATATAACCAGAACCGTCGACGAGGAAGAGATGATCACCTTTTTTCATGGTGCCTACGATTAAATGATCATCTGGAAAAAGGAAATGATCTGTCTTTCCCATGCACCGAAAGATCGTGGGATAGCGGGTCTCTCCTGACACAATTTGCTGATCCAGATTATCCGCGCTTTTGCCGATAGGGGCGGGGTGGTGAACATATCACTCTCTGATCACGCGTTTGTTACAAAGATGTAATGTTCCGTGCCCTTGAATTGCCATGGTTTGAGACCCAAATCCAACTTGTCGACATTAGATCGATGTCCGGGATTTAAGGCTCGTCCCCCGCCTTCCCCGGACTTGCGGTAACCTCATCCCCCCTCTCCGGGTTGCCGCATCTGAGTGTAGTGATCTGGTCGCCTGTGGTCCCCCCGCCACGGCGGCCATTTCTTTTTCGGGTCACTTTTTTCTGCCGATGTTCGGAAAATGGGCTAAGAAGAATTCCCTTCACGAATCCCGGTCCAACAAATTCAGGAATTACCATGTCAGTGCTTGAACCTGTCTTGAACGCCCTTGATACAAATCTCGATAAAAGCCTCGAGCGGCTGTTCGAACTGTTGAAGATCAAGTCCATTTCGACCGATCCCGCATTCAAGGCAGAATGCCGCAAGGCTGCCGAATGGCTGGTTGCCGATCTGAAGACCATCGGCTTCGAAGCCAGTGTGCGTGACACGCCGGGTCATCCTATGGTGGTGGCCCACCATGAGGGGCCCAGCGCCGACGCACCGCATGTTCTTTTCTATGGCCATTATGACGTGCAGCCGGTTGATCCGCTTGAGCTCTGGGAGAATGATCCGTTTGCCCCTGCAATCAAGGATGTTGGTAACGGCCGCAAGATCCTGACAGGCCGCGGCACCGCTGATGACAAAGGTCAGCTGATGACTTTTGTCGAAGCCTGCCGGGCTTACAAGGAAGTGCATGGCAAGTTGCCTGTCAAAGTCTCCATTTTGTTTGAAGGAGAAGAAGAGTCCGGTTCGCCGTCACTGAAGCCTTTCCTGAATGCGCACAGGGACGAACTCAAGGCTGATTTCGCCCTCGTTTGCGATACGGGCATGTGGGACAGGGAAACTCCTGCTATCGCCGTTGGTCTGCGTGGACTGGTCGGCGAGGAAATTGTCGTCAAGGCCGCTGATCGTGATCTGCACTCCGGCGCCTTTGGCGGTGCCGCTGCAAACCCGATCCATATCCTCGCGAAAATTCTCGCAGACCTGCATGATGAAACGGGCGCAGTTACAATACCCGGCTTCTATGATGGCGTTGAGGAAACCCCGACGCAAATTCTGCAGACCTGGAACGGTCTCGGCGGTACGCCGGAAAATTTCCTTGGACCCATTGGTCTTTCCATTCCATCCGGCGAGAAGGGCCGTTCGATCCTGGAATTGGTCTGGGCGCGTCCGACTGCCGAGATCAATGGCGTGATTGGCGGCTATACCGGACAGGGTTTCAAGACCGTCATCGCCGCTCAGGCGTCCGCCAAAATATCCTTCCGCCTCGTCCATAAACAAAACCCTGCAAAAATCCGCGAAGCCTTCCGCGCCTTCGTCAGGGAACGCATTCCCGCTGACTGCTCGGTGGAATTCCATGAACATGGCGGATCGCCGGCGATCCAGCTTTCTTATGACTCCCCGCTTTTGGCCAAGGCCAAGACTGCATTGAGTGACGAATGGCCCAAGCCGGCCGTGCTGATTGCCATGGGCGGGTCAATTCCGATTGTCGGCGATTTCCAGAATATGCTGGGTATGGAATCACTTCTCGTCGGCTTCGGCCTTGAGGACGACCGTATCCATTCCCCCAATGAAAAATATGAGCTGAACTCCTTCCACAAGGGGCAGCGGTCCTGGGCACGCATCCTTGATGTGCTGGCCAGGTCATAACTGATAGAACCGGAGAGATTTGATGACCATCCGCTTTCACCGCAATGATCTGCCCGACCTTGCAAACTATCAGGTCAATGCCGTTGCCATCGATACGGAGACGCTGGGGCTGAATCCCCATCGGGACCGGCTGTGTGTCGTGCAGATTTCACCCGGTGAGGGCTCGGCTGACGTCATCCAGATCGACAAGGGGCAGACATCTGCCCCCAATCTGGTGAAACTTCTTGGGGACGACGCCATCACCAAGATTTTCCATTTCGGCCGATTTGATCTTGCCGTCCTCTATCACGCATTCGGTGTGATGCCGAAGCCGGTCTTCTGCACCAAGATTGCCTCGCGTTTGACCCGAACCTATACGGATCGGCATGGGCTGAAAGAGATTTGCAGTGAGTTGCTCGATATTAATTTGTCGAAGCAGCAGCAGTCATCGGACTGGGCGGCGCCGGAGCTCTCGCATGCTCAACTGGAATATGCAGCATCGGACGTTCTTTATCTGCACCGTCTGAGTGCTATTCTAATCGAGCGCTTGAAGCGTGATGGCCGTGCCGAAGAAGCGGCTGCCTGCTTCCAATTCCTGCCGACCCGTTCCAAACTAGATCTGATGGGCTGGGACGAGCAGGATATTTTCGCCCACAGCTAGAGCCTTTTCCTATTCTGCGGAAGCGAGCGCGCCCTTGCCACGCGGTGTGGGCGCGCGATCTATATGGGCCCATTGCGGCCGCTCGAACAGGAATCGGCCATAACCGGTCCATTGGACCAATCCGTAAAGAATCACCGGTCCCAGCACGCCACAGATGACAGTGAGAAGCGAGATCGTACCGACATCCGTAACGATGCCCGAGCGAAGCAGAACGGTTCTCGCCACGGCCATGGGCAGGAAGAAAGCCAGATAGACAACAATGGAATGGGCGCCGAGCCAGCGGAGCGCCGGGACAAACCATTGGGCAGCCGGCATAGTGCCCAAACGCGCGAGCAGTGCTGAGACGGAAACAATGGCCAGAGCCCCGGCAAAGCCGGCAAGAAGTGATACAATCGGTACGTTGCTCCAGCCGCCAAGACCGCCTGATGTGTGGGCCTCTTCGGGTATCCAGCCAGCAAACGGTTGTGATGCGGGATGAAATACCAGCCAGCCATTGACGAGTGCCCACACGGCCAGGACGAGAAGTGCTGTAAGGGGCCGTTGTCTCAGCCAATGCGCCAGATTGAAAATTACCGGTGCAAAGGCATATCCGGCAAAGAAGAAGACATAGCGGCTGCAGAATTCGTCAAGCACCAGCCAGCCCGTGTGGATCGGGAATGTTTCCAGGGCAGCGGCAATAAGCAGAACGATCCAGACATTGATGGATTTAACGAGCCGCGTGACGACAAAAAATATCGGCAGAAGATAGATGAACCACAGGGTTCCAAATGGCTGGACGAGTGCGAGAAGATAGGCACTCACGGCACCGCCGAGGCCGCTTTCGGCAACAATGCCAGGTGCCTTGAACAGGAACTGGATCGTCAGCCAAAGCAGGTAGAAATAGGCGAAATGGATGATCTTGCGATCGGCGTAGCGTTGCCATGAGCGGTCGATCACCAGACCGAGGAAAAGTCCTGAAATCAGGAAGAAGTCCGGCATGCGAAAGGGCTGGGCGAAGGACACGACCGGGTGCATCCAGCCACGCGTTCCCGCCTCGTTTTCGACGCCGAGCACCGAGTGCATCATGACAACAAAGATAATGCAGATACCTTTGGCGATATCGACCCAATCGACACGCATTTTCTCGCCAGTGCTCATCGTTATTTCGATCCCCCGCGTTTTATTCTCTTTGATACGCGATATTTCAAAACGGGAAGTAAAATTCAGGTGATGGTCACGAAAAACAGGGCGCGGGCTGTTGGTTCGGATCGGTAATAATCTTGGGAATACTACGTGGTGTAACCCGGATACAAAAATGCCGGGCAAGAGCCCGGCGAATTGTGAACGCAAATGCGTCCAGAGGGGAACACGCAACGAGCGAAAAAATGGGAGGAGAACCGCTCGTTACGCAACACTAAAATATAACTGCTGTGTTCAATTTTCAAGGGCGCAAGAATAATAATCTTTTCGCGCGCCAAGAATTGACAGAAAGCGACAATCTGCGGATTCCAAAGAAACGCGATTTCAGTTGGCGGCAGTGCCTGCGGGTGCCGGGACGGTAGTTGGATCCTGCTCATCCTTGCAGGTACCGTGACCACGCAACTGGCAGCCGCCCAAACGGTACTGCGCTTCGGATTCCGGCGATGGGTTCAGCCGCGCAATGGCGCCGCCGCCGCAGCCATTCAAGATCATCAACGCACAGGCAAGAACCAGAAATCGCATCATTCACTCCACTATTGATGATCGAAGCCTAGCCGCCCGCCGCAGATTTCTCAACAGTGCGCCGCGTGCTTATGCCTGCAGCGCACTTGGTAACGACATTAATTCAGCTTGACGAGCACGACCCGGCGGTTTTTGGCGCGGCCTTCTTCATTGTCGTTGCTGGCAACAGGTGCCATCATTCCAGCACCCGCAGTCGTGAGGCGGTCCGCTTTGATCTTGTAGGCTGAGACAAGCTCTTTCTTGACCGCAGCTGCGCGCTTGCCGGACAGATCGACATTATAGGCAAATTTACCCTGGTTGTCCGTGTGGCCAACAATGATCACAGACAATTCGGGATCGGATTGAAGGAGGTTGGCAATCTCTTTCAGCGTCGGCGCCGATTCTGCCTTCAGATCTGTCTTGTCCGTGTCAAAGTAGACACCATAGAGCGCAATACTTCCCTGCGAGCCAAGCGAACTGGCCATTTCCTTGGCGCCGACGACAACCATCTTCTTGTCGCGCGATTTGGGCTCAAGCACATGAACCAGAGCGATGGTGCGTCCGTTGAACGCTTTGCAATAGTCATCATTGAGCAGCGTGTAAGTTTGCACTGTGATATAGGTATCGCCGCCTGCTCCCGGAAGCTTTGCCGTAAAGAACCGTTGGTCCCTGATATGGGATGACAATGCGCAGGCTCCATTGGAGAACGCAGCATCCTTGATGTCACCCTCATGAAAAAAATGCATCATCAGGCTCATGTTGCCACCGCCACCGCTGCTGGAACGGGTGGCGTCGCCGCCGCATTCTTCCGCCTTGCACTTGAACAGAACTTCGCCCTTGGCTGCGGCAACCTCATCTTCATAGTTGCGCAGCACTTCAAGCGGAGAACGCTCGGCCGGAATGACATAAGTGATGCGCGTCAGTGCACCCTCGACGTCGAGCTTTTTCTCCGGAGTAAAGACAATATTGTTGTTGACGTCCCGCGCATCGGTATTTTCGCTCGCCTTGAGCGGCGCGAGCGGTATGGAGAAATCCGTATAGGAGAATTTCTCGTAACTGACGATAAAAGAGCCGTCATAGCGTTTGATCTGCGCATTGTCGCTTGATCCAGCAAGATCGCTTGTCGGCGTCGTGGCATCTGCCTTTGCCCAGTTGACCGTGCCGCATAGAAGGCTCAACGCAAAAACCAAAGTGAAACTGCTTCTGGATAATGTCATCGTATATCTCCCCGCTTTGAAAAAGCGCGCTTCATCAGATTTGTTTCGCACTGTTTGCTTTTTTATCGTATAAAACGCAATAATTAAATTTGAAATTTTCAACTGGTAAGCCGAAAGAAGCAATCAAAGCATTGATTCGCCATCCTGTCGATTTCAACGATGTGGGCCGAGAGGGGCCGAGAGGCGGGTAACTGGCCCAGGAAAGCGACAGCGGCAGATATCGGCTATTGTTTTCGGTTGATATCGGACGTCATAAAATCAAACGCCGCCAGCAAGGCGGCGTTTTTCTCCTGAAACAGGATGCCGCAGTCTCAAGCCATCTTGGAATAGTAGATGCCGAAGTTCAGAGCGAGCAACGCGACAAGCGTGACGGCAAACCCGCCAATAAACATCAGAAGCCTTTTGCCGCCGGTTTTCTCGCGATTCTTCTTGGAGAAGCTTATTGCGATAGCAGCTCCGATAGAGATGCCAACAATAGCTGGCAGGGACATCATGTTCATAGATCTACCTCTCTTCAATACTTACCGGGTGGGAATAGCGGTCACTCCTGGTCTTAACAACCCTAGGTGGAATTGATTCACTGATATTGCTGTATCTTTCAGGCTCTCTTCGTCTCTGCGCGAAATTTAACCGCACCTTAAATCGCCGCATTTACCCTGCAACGGGTCGCGAGGGTTTTGCGGCACCGGTTTGGGGCGGGTATTTCAGTCAATGGCATCACGTGACAAGGGCAGGCAGCGCATCGAGCCGGGGTTCAGTTCGAACCGCCGTTCCGATGATGACGACATGCGTGCGGACCCGGAGGACAGACCCGTGCGCAGCCAGAAACGCAAGCCATCCTCCCGCAGATCGACGAAGTCGAAGCGCAGCCGCTCTAGACGCGGACAGCGGGCCGGCTTCTTTGGCCTGTTACGCCGCTTGGTCTACTGGTCCTTTGTTTTGTGCATCTGGAGCGGTATCGCGGTAGCGGGAACAGTCATCTATTTTGCCGCGAAAATGCCCCAGACGACCACCTGGTCAATTCCTGATCGTCCACCGAACGTGAAAATCGTTTCGGTTGAAGGCGACCTGATTGCCAATCGCGGTGCCACGGGGGGGGAGGCGATCGGATTGCACCAGATGTCGCCCTATCTGCCACAGGCGGTCGTCGCTATCGAAGACCGCCGCTTCTATTCACACTTCGGTGTCGATCCGATCGGCTTTGCCCGCGCCATGGCGACGAACGTCATCTCCGGACGGCTGGTTCAGGGTGGCTCGACCATCACACAGCAGCTCGCAAAGAACCTGTTTCTGACGCCGGACCGCACTCTCGAACGCAAGGTGCAGGAAGTGCTGCTCGCCCTGTGGCTCGAGCACAAATATTCAAAAGACCAGATTCTGGAGATGTACCTGAACCGGGTTTATCTCGGCTCCGGTTCCTATGGTGTTGCCGCGGCCTCCCGGCGCTATTTCAACAAATCCGCGCACGATGTTTCCCTGCCGGAAGCAGCTGTCATCGCCGGGCTTCTGAAGGCGCCATCGCGCCTGTCGCCGGCCCGTGATCCGAAAGCTGCGGCTGAGCGCTCGCAACTGGTGCTCGCTGCGATGCGCGATCAGGGCATGATTGGCGACAAGGAACTGAGTTTTGCCATGAAGCAGCCCGCGACACGAGCCGCTGCATACTGGAGCGGCTCGGAACATTATGTCGCTGACCGGGTGATGGAAGAGTTGCCTGACCTCATCGGTGATGTGCGTTCCGATGTCATCATCGACACAACAGTCGATCTTGGTCTGCAAAAGCTGGGTGAGGCATCGATCCGGGACCTAATCCAGAAAAACGGCGAAAAACTGAACGTGTCCCAGGGCGCACTCGTTTCCGTCGATGGCACAGGCGCCGTGCGGGCACTGGTGGGCGGTTACGACTATGCCAACAGCCAGTTCGACCGGGCAAGCGAGGCCAAGCGTCAACCCGGCTCCACGTTCAAGCCCTTTGTCTATCTCTCGGCACTGGAGCAGGGGCGCACGCCCGAATCCGTGCGCGTTGACGCACCGATCCGTATCGGCAACTGGACACCCGGCAATTACAACGGCAAGTATTTTGGCAAAGTCACTTTGGCGGAAGCCCTGGCGCGCTCGCTGAATTCCGTTTCGGCTCAGCTGGTCATGGAGGTAGGCCCGAGCACGGTTGTCGACACCGCGCACCGCCTCGGCATCGTCTCCAGTCTCAATGCCAATGCGTCTCTCGCGCTGGGAACGTCCGAAGTGACCTTGCTGGAGCTCACCGATTCCTTCGTGCCCTTTGCCAATGGCGGCTACAAGGCGCCGGTTCATATCATCCGCCGTATCACCACCCATGAGGGCAAGGTGCTTTACGAATACAAGAATCCCAAGCAGGATCAGGTGATCAGCGAGCGCAATGTTGGCATGATGAATGCGATGCTGCGCCAGACGGTCGAAAGCGGGACGGCGACCAAGGCAAAGTTCGGCTGGCCGGCTGCAGGCAAGACGGGCACCAGCCAGAATTTCCGCGATGCCTGGTTCATCGGCTATACCTCGAACCTGACGACCGGTGTGTGGTTCGGCAATGATGACGGGAAACCAACCAAGAAGGTCACCGGCGGCGGACTGCCTGCGCTGGCCTGGAAGGAATTCATGGTCGCCGCGCACAAGGGTGTGCCGGTTGCCGAACTGCCTGGTCATTACCAGATGAACGAGACCGTAATTGACGGGAATGATGCATTGCCCGATTCCGTTCCCGCCGCAGAGGGTGTTCCATCGGCGCAGCTCAATCCGGGAGGGCCTGTGCCGCCGGTCGGGCTCGAGGACCAGACGGGTTCAACCCACCCGACACCGCCCGCCAGTGTCGGCGGCAACGGCCAGAAGGCGCGCAAGACGACCCTGTTTGATTTGATCATGGGAAACTGACGGCAGGTTGGTTTCGACGTCCCGCTGTCAATCAGGCAGCTTGAGCTTTCATGGGCGGCAGGGAGCCGCCGACCGCAAAACCATCACGATCAAGAACTGAGTATGTCGATCAGCGCCCCGTGGCGCCGTTCATGGGCGCACGCGCGGTCGCATTCGCCGCAATTCAAATGGCGCTTGACAAGTCGGAGAGCTTGTTATCCTATCTCAAAATCCATTATTAAATACTGTATTCTATAATAATGGATCAAAACATAATATTCGCTCGACGAATAGGGGAACTAAAATGTCCAGACGATTTTACGTGACGGTCGCTGTGGCCGTGCTTTTCGCACAGCTGTCGGGCCCGGTGCTCGCGCAGGAAAACAAGAGCAAGCTCGACGAAGTATTGGCCCGTGGCCATTTGGTGCTCGGTACGGGCAGCACCAACGCGCCTTGGCATTTCAAGGGTGCTGACGACACGTTGCAGGGCTTCGATATTGATATGGGCCGTATCATCGCAAAGGCGCTGTTCAACGATCCCAGCAAGGTGGAGTTCGTCAACCAGTCTTCCGATGCCCGGATTCCGAACATTACCACCAACAAGGTTGATATCACTTGCCAGTTCATGACCGTAACAGGAGAAAGAGCGCAGCAGATCGCTTTCACCATTCCCTATTACAGGGAGGGCGTCGGCCTCATGCTGAAGGCAGACAGCAAATATGCCGATTATGCTGCCCTCAAGGCCTCAGGGTCTTCGGTGACGATCTCGGTGCTGCAGAATGTCTACGCCGAATCCATGGTGCACGCAGCCCTTCCGGACGCCAAAGTCGATCAGTATGACTCTGTCGATCTGATCTATCAGGCGCTTGAATCCGGCCGTGCTGATGCGGTCGCTACGGATCAGTCGTCGCTGGCCTGGTACATGACCCAGAACCAGGGCCGGTACAAGGATGCGGGTTATGGCTGGAACCCGCAAACTTATGCCTGCGGCGTGAAGCGCGGCGATCAGGATTGGCTGAATTTCGTCAACACGTCGCTGCATGAAGCCATGACAGGCGTCGAGTTCGATACTTATGCGAAATCGTTCAAGACCTGGTTCGGCAAGGACCTGACGCCTCCCCAGATCGGCTTTCCCGTCGAATACAAGTGATCGCTCCTGCGGCTCCGGAACTGTCCGGGGCCGTTTCTCCCGATTTTCGATGGCAGGCATCCCATGGGTTATACGCTGAATTTTGCTGCCGTCTGGCGCAGCTTCGATGATTTGCTGCTGGGGCTGGGGCTCAGTCTTGCCCTTGCGTTTGGTGCTATTCTCATCGGTGCGGTCATTGGGCTGTGTACGGCTTTTGGCCTGACATCCAAGAACGGATTTATAAAGCGGCCGGCCGGAATTTATGTCTCCATCATCCGCAATACGCCGATCCTCGTGCTCGTGCTGTTCACCTATTTCGCGCTTCCGCAATGGGGTTTCCGTCTCGGCAAGATCGAAAGCTTTGTCTTCACGCTGGCGGTCTATTCGGGTGCTTATCTCGCTGAGGTGTTTCGCGCTGGCCTGTTGTCGATCCCTCCTGGGTTGCGTGAGGCCGGTCTCGCCATCGGGCTGACGGAAATGCAGATACGCACGTCGATCATAGCACCGCTGATGTTTCGCAATATCCTGCCGTCCCTGAGCAGCACGATCATCTCGCTGTTCAAGGACACCTCGCTTGCGGCGGCAATTGCCGTTCCGGAGCTGACATTTGAAACCCGCAAGATCAATGTCGAGACCTTCCGGGTTATCGAGACGTGGATGGTCGCCAGCTGCCTCTATGTCTTTACCTGTTCGATCCTCGCCGCGCTGATGCGCACCCTGGAACGCCATCTGGCTTTGTCGAGGTGATGTGATGGATATTTCGCATTTTCTTGATGTCCTCTGGCTTGCACGCTCGCCCATTCTCAAAGGGGTCGGCGTTACGCTTTCCATTTCGCTTCTGGCGATCTGTTGCGGCACGCTGCTTGGTGTCATTGTTGGTCTGGCCTTGACCTATGCCAAGGCACCGTTGCGCTGGATCGTGCGCGGCTACACGGATTTCATCCGGGGAACGCCGGTGCTCGTGCTGGTTCTGGCAAGTTATTACGTGCTGGGAACCATAGGTCTCGACCTCGGGCCGTTCCAGGCCGGTATTCTAGCACTCGCCGTTTTCTGTAGTTCTCATGTGGGTGAAATTGTTCGGGGCGCCCTGCAATCCATACCAAAAGGGCAAACGGAAGCGGCCAAGGCCATCGGCCTGACATTTCCCCAGACCTTCGCCTATGTGCTCGGGCCGCAGGCGCTGCGACAGGTATTGCCCGCCTGGGTCAACACAGCAGCTGAAATGGTCAAGGCCTCGACGCTGCTGTCGATTATCGGCGTCGCGGAACTCTTGCTCCGTACACAGGAACTGATTTCCAGAAGCTTCATGAGTCTCGAATTCTATTTTTTCGCGGGCTTTCTCTATTTCACCATCAACTATGCCATCGAGCGTTTCGGCCGCTATGTCGAACGCAAGATCGCTGTTCCGTCCTAAGGGGATTCCGGGATGCCAAACAATCTTCTCGAAATCCGGGACCTGCATAAGAGTTACGGCGACGTCGAGGTCCTGAAAGGCGTCGACTGCACCATGCAGCAGGGGGATGTGGTCAGTATCATCGGGTCAAGCGGATCCGGCAAGACCACGATGCTGCGCTGTATCAATATGCTGGAGGAGTTTCAAAGCGGTTCGATCAGTATTGACGGGGAAGAAATCGGTTATGAGATGGCTGGCACACAGCGCCGCCGCAAAAAGGAGAAAGAGATTGCCCGCCAGCGTGCACTGACAGGCATGGCCTTCCAGCAGTTCAATCTCTTCCCGCATATGAGCGCTGTCCGCAATGTCATGCTTGGCCTGATCAAGGTCAAGAAGCTGGATAAGGACGAGGCGCGCGCCGTTTCGGAGAAATGGCTGGATCGCGTCGGGCTGCTTGCCCGTGCCGATCATTTTCCGGGGCAATTGTCCGGCGGCCAGCAGCAACGTGTCGCTATCGCCCGGGCCATTGCCATGAATCCCCGGCTGATGCTCTTTGATGAAGTCACATCGGCACTTGATCCTGAGCTGGTGAACGAGGTGCTGCAGGTGATCAAGACCCTCGCGCAGGACGGCATGAGCATGCTGCTTGTCACCCATGAGATGCGGTTCGCCTACGAAGTGTCGAATCGGGTGATCTTCATGAATCAGGGTCTCATCGGCGAGGAGGGCAATCCACGCGATATGTTCCACAAACCCAAGAGCGAGCGCCTGGCCGAATTTCTGAAGACATCCAGCTTCGCCTGAGCATCGTTGCCTAATTCGTCAATGTCCGTTTTACCGCGACCTTCCAGCCGGCAATCTTGGCCTTGCGGGTCTTCTCGTCCATGACAGGCGTAAAGCGCATGTCGCGTTCCCACGTTTTCGAGAACTCGCGGCGGTTCGGCCAGATTCCGGCCTTCGATCCCGCAAGCCATGCAGCACCAAGTGCGGTGGTTTCGAGAATTGTCGGGCGGTCGACCGGAGCATCGAGGATGTCGGCGAGGCGCTGCATCGTCCAATCCGAGGCCACCATGCCTCCATCGACACGCAGCACGGTTTTCGTGTCTGACGATTTCCAGTCCTTGCGCATGGCATCAAGCAGGTCGCGTGTCTGATAGGCGACCGATTCCAGTGCGGCACGGGCAAATTCGGCCGGGCCGGAATTGCGGGTGAGGCCATAGATGGCGCCGCGTGCCTCCGCATCCCAATGCGGGGCACCGAGGCCGACGAAAGCCGGCACCAGATAGACATTCTGGCTTGGATCCGCCTGATCGGCGAGCTTGCCCGTTTCGGGTGCCGAACCAATAATCTTCAATCCGTCGCGCAGCCACTGCACCGCGGCACCGGCAATGAAGATCGAGCCTTCCAGCGCATAGGTCGTCTTGCCGTTCAAACGGTAGGCAATGGTTGTCAGCAGGCGGTTCTTTGAGAGAACCATGTCGCTGCCGGTGTTAAGAAGCGCAAAGCAGCCGGTACCATAGGTGGATTTGAACATGCCCGGCTCGAAGCAGGCCTGCCCGATGGTCGCCGCATGCTGGTCGCCCGCAACGCCGAGGATGGGAATGTTGGCGCCGAGCAACTCCGCTTCGGCAGAACCGTAATTGGCGGCGCAATCCTTGACGTCAGGCAGCATGGCACGCGGAACGCGCAGGATTTCCAGAAGTTCATCATCCCATTCATTCGTGGCAATGTTGAACAACAGCGTGCGCGAGGCATTCGTGGCATCGGTCGCATGCACCTTGCCGCCGGTAAGGCGCCAGATCAGGAAGCAGTCGACAGTTCCGAACAGCAGTTCGCCATTGGCTGCCCGCTTGCGCGCGCCGGGCACCTTGTCGAGAATCCATGCAAGCTTGGTGCCGGAAAAGTAGGGATCAAGCAACAGGCCGGTCTTTTTGGTGAATTTCTTTTCCAGTCCCTGCTTTTTCAGCTTCTGGCAGAGAGGGGCGGTACGACGGTCCTGCCATACAATGGCATTGTGTATGGGCTTGCCGGTGGCCTTGTCCCAGACAATGACCGTTTCCCGCTGATTGGTAATGCCGATGGCAGCGACATCACCCGCCTGAATCTTGGCATTCTCGATTGCCACCTGACAGGTGCTGAGGACGGATTGCCAGATTTCTTCCGGATCGTGCTCCACCCAGCCGGATTGAGGGTAGATCTGGGTGAATTCCTGCTGGCTTTTTCCGACCACCTTGCGGTTCTTGTCAAAGATGATGGCGCGGCTCGATGTGGTGCCCTGATCGATCGCGAGGATGTATCCGTTCATGCTTTCTCCCCAAATTTCGGTCACGATATTTGCTTCGCTCTGGTGGATCAACCGGGCCAGCTGAATATCCGCGCATTTCACAGAACTGCGCCGGTGCGCACGCCGAAATGAAGGCGGAACCAGTTCCCTTTGATTGCCGCTTGCTCTATGGCTGATGCAAACGGAGAATTCCCATGAGTAGCGATGAAGCACGCAAAGTCCTTGTTCTGACTGGCGCAAGCCGCGGTATCGGCCATGCGACGGTCAAACGGTTTTCCCGCGCCGGCTGGCGCGTCATCACCTGTTCGAGGCAGGATTTTTCCGACGACTGCCCGTGGCCGGCTGGCCCTGATGATCACATCAAGGTTGATCTTGCCGATCAGGCAGACGTTGATCATGCAGTATCGGAAATCCGTCAACGGTTGGAAGTTGAAGGCGGCAAGCTGCACGCACTCATCAACAATGCCGGTATTTCACCAAAGAACACCGGCGGAGACCGGCTCGATTCGATCGAAACACCCATGCACACATGGGCCACGGTGTTTCAGGTGAATTTCTTCGCGCCGATCATGCTGGCCCGTGGCCTGTTCAATGAACTGGCTGCCGGGAAAGGTTCGATCGTCAACGTGACGTCCATCGCCGGAAGCCGCGTACATCCTTTCGCCGGGACGGCCTATGCAACCTCAAAAGCTGCGTTGGCATCCCTGACCCGCGAAATGGCCTCGGATTTCGGTCCGCATGGTATCCGCGTCAATGCAATTGCACCGGGCGAGATCGATACGGCAATCCTTTCGCCGGGCACAGACAAGTTGGTGGAGCACCTGCCGCTGCGCCGTCTCGGCAAAACCGCCGAGGTTGCCGAGACGATCTATTTCCTGTGTTCCGAGGCATCATCCTATGTGACCGGCTCGGAAATTCACATCAATGGTGGCCAGCACGTCTGAGTCTTGAAGGAGGGGGAGGCTCTCACCCCCCTCTGCCCTGTTGGGCATCTCCCCCACAAGGGGAGATCACATTGACATCGATACTTTCAGTTATATTGCAACGTCTCAGAACTGTTTAAAATCGTAGTGAGGGCTGATCTCCCCCTTTGTGGGGGAGATGTCCGACAGGACAGAGGGGGCGAAATGCTCACTTCGTCAAACGTAGCGGTTGACCACATTCTCCAGATATTCCTGACGACCGGAGCGCGGCTGCGGCTGGATCTTTTTGTCCTCCACATGCTTGGCAATGTCTTCGAGTGACAGTTTACCCGACAGCATGGCCTGTGCGTCAGACTTGGACCAACCCGCATAGCGCTCTTCGACAAAGCCGGTGAGGGCCTTGTCCTCGATCATTTTGGCCGCTGCCTTGAGGCCGCGCGCGCAGGTATCCATGCCGCCGATATGGGCGATCAGCAGATCCTGCGGGTCAAGGGACTGGCGGCGCAGTTTCGAGTCGAAGTTGGTGCCGCCCGTGGTGAAGCCGCCGGCTTTCAGGATTTCATAATAGGCAAGCGCCACCTCGGGTACATTGTTGGGGAACTGATCCGTATCCCAGCCGGACTGGTAATCATTGCGGTTCATATCGATTGAACCGAAAATGCCAAGTGCAGCGGCGGTCGCCAGCTCATGTTCGAAAGAATGACCGGCAAGAATGGCGTGGCCCTGTTCGAGATTGACCTTCACCTCATTCTCAAGGCCAAAGCGCTTGAGGAAGCCATAGACCGTCGCCGCATCGTAGTCGTATTGATGCTTTGTCGGTTCCTGCGGCTTCGGCTCGATGAGGATCGCACCCTTGAAGCCGATCTTGTGCTTGTAGTCGACGACGAGGCTGAGGAAACGGCCCATCTGGTCGAGTTCACGCTTCATGTCGGTGTTCAGCAGGGTCTCGTAGCCTTCGCGGCCGCCCCAGAGTACATAGTTTTCGCCCTTGAGTTTCTGCGTTACGTCGATGCAGGTTTTGACCGTCGCTGCCGCATAGGCAAAAACATCGGGGTCGGGATTGGTGGCCGCGCCGGACATGTAACGCCGATTGGAGAAAAGATTGGCGGTGCCCCAGAGCAGCTTTGTCCCGGTCTTTTCCATCTTGCCCGAGAAATAGTCAGCAATCTCGTAGAGGCGCTTGTTGCTTTCGGCCAGAGTCTCGCCTTCCGGACGGACGTCCGCGTCGTGGAAGCAGAAATAGGGTGCGCCCAGCAGCGAGAACATTTCGAAAGCCACATCGGCCTTCAGTTTTGCCCCTTCCATCGTATCATTGAACCAGGGGCGCTCGAATGTCTGGCCGCCAAAGGGATCACCGCCCGGCCAGGTGAAGGAATGCCAGTAGGCGACGGCAAAGCGCAGGTGATCTTCCATACGCTTGCCATTGATCAGCTCTTCGGGATTGTAAAAACGATAGGCAAGCGGATTGGTGCTGTCCGGCCCCTCATACTTGACTGGTTTGATATCACCAAAAAATCCGCTGCTCATGATTGAACTCCCTTTAATGCTGGATAGAGGTTGTGGTACCGCCGGTAGGCGGCGTCGAAATCTTCAGTGAGAGACTTGTCAGGCTCAATGGTTTTTTCCGTTGCCGGTTGCGCACAGATAGCGCGGGGATCAGCCTTTTCTGCCGCGATCAGGCCGAGCCTTGCGGCACCGAACGCTGCGCCGAAATCTCCGTCAGCGGGAACATCGACGGGAATGTCGAGAGCTGTGGCAATGGCTTTCAGCCAGTACATGGAACGGGAACCGCCCCCAACAGCCGTCACACGGTCAAGCTTCGTGCCTGCACTGGCGAGCGCATGCAGGCAATCGCGGAAGGCAAAGGCGACGCCCTCAAGGACTGCCTGTGTCAGGCTTGCCCTGTCGCTGGAATGCTCCAGCCCCTGGAACGAGCCGCGGATGGCGGAATCGTTGAGCGGGGTGCGTTCACCCGAAAGATAGGGCAGGAAGGTAACACCGGAAGGCGCCCGCAATGTATCACCCAGCTCATCGGTCAATTCAGCTGGCTTGCGCGCGGTGATCCCTGCATACCAGTTGAGCGCATCGGTGGCGGAGAGGATCACACCCATCTGGTGCCATGTACCCGGAAGAGCGTGGCAGAAGGTGTGAACCGCGCTTGCCGGGTTCGGCAGATAGGCATTGTTGGCGGCGAAAAGCACCCCTGATGTGCCGAGTGAAACAAAGGCATGGCCTTCCGCCACGATGCCCATGCCGCAGGCAGACGCAGCATTGTCACCGGCGCCACCGGCAACGACAACCTGGTTGCGCATGCCCCAGCGCGCAGCCAGATCGGCCTTCAGCGTGCCTGAGACATCAGTGCCTTCGACGAGGGAGGGCATGTAGCTTCTATCCAGTCCCGATGCGCTGAGCAGGTCGTCCGACCATGTGCGTGTGCCGACATCAAGCCACGATGTGCCTGCTGCATCGGACATTTCGGAGACGTGTTCGCCCGTCAGCCATAGCCGCAAATAGTCCTTCGGCAGCAGTACCCGACGCAGCTTGGCGAAAATCTCCGGCTCGTTGTTCCTGACCCAGACCACTTTCGGCGCGGTAAATCCGGGAAAGACAATATTGCCGCTCAGCGCACGGAAGATCGGATTGCCGTCGAGTTCGGCAGCTTCCGCATGACTGCGCGTGTCATTCCACAGCATGCAGGGCCGGAGCACCTTGTCGTTGCCGTCAAGGAGTGTTGCACCGTGCATCTGGCCGGAAAGGCCTATGCCCTTGACTGCCGCGAGTTGCTTCGGATGGCTGGCCTTCAGCGCTGAAATTGCATCGTCGGTCGCGCGTATCCAGTGTGCGGGGTCCTGTTCCGACCAGCCGGAATGCGGCCGCGAGACATCCAGCGTTCCTGTGCCGGAGCCAATGACGGATTGATTATCGTCAATCAACAGCGCTTTCACGCCGGATGTGCCTAAATCGAGACCGAGATACATGGGAAATCCTTCTGAAATACGAAACTAGATCACGCGCCGGAACGGCGTTTCACGCAGATCGCCTGGAGCGAAAAGCTGGGTGTCGAGGTGCAGCAATGACGTCATCATGCAGCCCTGCAGGATGAGCGGATGCTCATCGGGGTAACAGCGGATCGTCAGATCGGGCTTGCCGCCCCAGCCGGTTGTACCGGACACGATTTCCCTGATATCCGCTTCGATGAGGTCAAAAACACCGGCACCGGGTCCGACAAGCGCTATGGGAATGGGATCAATCAGCGAAAAGAGACTGCGTAGCCCCGAACCGATGGCCTGCCCAGCCTTGCGGAACGCCTCCCGCTCCACTCCTTCCCCGGCGCGGGCACGATCCGCAACGTTGTTGAAGGTCATCGCATCCACATCCTGCGCGGGTTGAGATTTTTCATCCAGCCCTGCCGTCTTGCGCAGAATCGCGTAGTCACTGGCATAGGCCTCGATGCAGCCATGCCGCCCACACCGACACAGAGCGCCATTGGGTGCATGCAGCATATGGCCGAATTCGGCACCGGAGGACTGCACTCCCAGAAACGGCTTGCCCTTGAGATAAAGGCCCATTCCGATACCATGCGATAGCAGGATGGCGGCAAAATCTTCGGCGTAATGTTCCGGATCGGTCCAGCGAAGCGCCTCCGCGATCATGCTGCAATCATTGGCAACCGCAACACTGACGCCATATCGCGCGGAGAGGATTTCGCCGAACGCCACATTGATATCGGGCGTGATCGGTGACCAGAGCATGGTCGCGCTGGCAGCATCGGTAACACCCTGAACGCCCATCGAAATATGCATCAGCTTGCCTGCATTGGCTGGCATCGTGGCGAGCAGAGTGTCAAGCATTTCACCGATCGAGCGCAAAAGATCATCGGTTGTCGCATCCAGCGTGGGAATGCGCCGGATTTCTTCGGCAATCACCTGTCCTTTGTAATCAAACAGCACCGTGTGTGCGAGATTGAGCGCCAGTTCGACCGTGGCAATCGTTGCGATTTCCGGATTGAGCGTCAGCGCCACCTGCGGACGGCCACGGCGATTGGCCGTGACGTCACCATCACGGCTTTCGTTGATGATGCCTTCGGCAATCAGTGCCGTTGTGATGGCTGAAACCGTCGATGCACTCAGGCCGGTTTGTGCCACGATATCGGTGCGTGACAGGAGATCATGGCCACGCAGAGCAGCCAGCACAAGCCTGCGATTCTGGCGTCGGACATCGTCCGGCCGAGCTATCTCATCTATCAACAAACGATCTCCTCCCGAAATCTTTTTTTGATGCGATGCAAAAATATTGTTGCAATGCAATAACTTAGCAGATCAGATTCTATGTTGACATGGAAATCAAATTAAGTCACTATTTTTTTCGAGCCTCGAAATAAAGAGGTTTGGATGGTTGGCCGGAGGTGAAAGGCCAGGCATCCGAAGGGATTAACGTGCCATGTGCACTGGGAGGATTATCATGAAAAAATACGCAACCGCTTTGGCGGGCGTTGTTCTTGCTGTCTCTTTGACCGGCCCCGCGCTGGCAAAGGACAAGATCATTGGCGTGTCCTGGTCCAACTTTCAGGAAGAGCGCTGGAAGACGGATGAAGCAGCCATCAAGAAGGCACTGGAAGCCAACGGCGACAAGTATATTTCCGCCGATGCGCAGTCTTCCGCTTCCAAGCAGCTGACCGATGTTGAAAGCCTGATCGCCCAGGGTGCCAATGCGCTGATCATTCTCGCGCAGGATTCCAGCGCCATCGGCCCGGCTGTCGAAAAGGCTGTGGCTGAGGGCATTCCGGTCGTCGGTTATGACCGCCTGATCGAAAACAAGGATGCGTTCTACATCACCTTCGACAACAAGGAAGTCGGCCGCATGCAGGCACGTGGCGTTCTGGCTGTGAAGCCGGAAGGCAATTATGCCTTCATCAAAGGCAGCTCGGCTGACCCGAATGCCGATTTCCTCTTCTCCGGAGCGCAGGAAGTTCTGAAAGATGCGATCGCTTCCGGCAAGATCAAGAATGTCGGTGAGGCCTATACGGACGGCTGGCTGCCAGCCAATGCCCAGAAGAACATGGAACAGTTCCTGACCAAGAACGACAACAAGATCGACGCTGTCGTTGCCGCCAATGACGGTACTGCCGGTGGTGCGATTGCCGCCCTGCAGGCGCAGGGTCTTGCCGGTACGGTTCCTGTCTCCGGTCAGGACGCCGATTTCGCCGCCTTGAACCGCATTGCGCTTGGAACCCAGACCGTATCGATCTGGAAAGACTCGCGTGAATTGGGCAAGGAAGCCGCAGGCATTGCTGCTGCGCTGGCCGATGGCAAGAAAATGACTGAAATCCCGAATGTCCAGAAATTTGCTGGCGGCGCGAACAAGGTTGAGGTCAATGCCGTGTTCCTCACGCCTGTTCCGATTACCAAGGACAACCTCAACGTCATCATCGATGCGGGTTGGGTGAAGAAGGATGTTGTTTGCCAGGGCGTCAAGGCCGGTTCGGTCGCGGCCTGCAAGTAAGCCTGAGATAATCTGTTAGAGTTGAGCGCCGCTGGTCCACTGGACCGGCGGCGTTTTAAAAAGAACCTGAAACTGGGGAGAATAAAATGAGTGATCCGGCAGTCAGTATTGACCGGGCCCGTGCCTCCGAACTGGGCTTTGTTGCCCGATTTTTCAAGGCCACCGAGCTTGATACCCGCCTTCTTGGCATGGTCGGTGCACTGGTTATCATCTGGGTTGCATTCCAGATTTTCTCCGGCGGCCAGTTCCTCACACCACGCAATCTGTGGAATCTCTCGGTGCAGACATCGTCCATTGCCGTTATGGCGACAGGCATGGTGCTGATCATCGTCACCCGCAACATCGATCTTTCGGTTGGCTCCATCCTCGGCTTTGTCGGCATGGTCATGGGTGTGCTGCAGGCGGAAATTCTGCCGCAGCTCATCGGTTTTGAGCATCCTGCAACCTGGATCGTAGCGCTCGTCGCCGGTATCATCGTCGGTGCTGTCATCGGTGGCTTTCAAGGATTTGTCATCGCCTTTCTCGGCGTTCCCGCGTTTATTGTTACCCTTGGCGGCCTTCTCGTCTGGCGCGGTGCTGCATGGCTGGTCACATCGGGCCGCACGGTTGCGCCGATGGACTCGACCTTCCGCCTCATGGGTGGCGGCCCCGAAGGGTCGATCGGTGCCACATGGAGCTGGGTTGTCGGCGTCATCGCCTGCATTGCCATCATCATCATGGTGGTCAACAGCCGCCGTCAGCGTAAGCGGTTCAACTTCCCGCGCCGTCCGGTTTGGGCGGAAGTGTTCATGGCTGCCATCAGTTGCGGTCTCGTGCTGGGCGCCGTGGCGCTGGCCGACGCCTACTACTGGCCCATCGGCATCGTGCGCAAATATGCGGAGACCAACAACATTGCCATTCCCGATGGAGGTCTGTTCATCTCCTATGGCATCGCCATTCCGGTTCTGATCGCTGTTGCCACCGGTATCATCATGACATTCGTAACCACGCGTACCCGCTTTGGCCGCTATGTCTTCGCCATGGGGGGCAATCCAGAAGCTGCCGATCTTGCAGGCATCAACACGCGCTGGGTCACCATGAAGATTTTCATCATCATGGGTATTCTTTGCGCCATTGCCGGTGCGATTTCGACAGCGCGCCTCAATTCCGCAACCAATGCGCAGGGCACGCTCGACGAGCTTCTCACCATCGCCGCTGCTGTTATTGGCGGAACATCGCTCGCCGGTGGCGTCGGTACCATTGCCGGAGCAATGATCGGCGCACTGCTCATGCAGTCGTTAAGTTCGGGCATGGTGCTGCTTGGCCTCGATACGCCACTGCAAAACATCGTTGTCGGTATTGTGCTCGTGATCGCTGTCTGGCTCGACACGGTCTATCGCCGCCGCACGGCTTGAGGGAGGAAAGATTATGACCAATACACAGACACCTCTCATCGACATGGACAATATCTCGATTGCGTTCGGTGGTATCCGCGCGGTTGATGGTGCCTCCGTCAATCTCTACCCCGGCGAAGTCGTGGCCCTGCTCGGCCACAACGGGGCAGGGAAATCGACGCTGATCAAAATCCTGTCTGGCGCTTACAAGCGGGATAGCGGCACGATCAAGGTCAATGGCGAGGAAGCTTCGATCAGCAACCCGCGCGATGCCAAGGGTTACGGCATTGAGACGATCTACCAGACGCTGGCTCTGGCCGATAATGTCGACACGGCCGCCAATCTCTATCTCGGCCGCGAACTGATGACACCCTGGGGTACGCTTGATGACGTGGCCATGGAGCACAGCGCGCGCGAAGTGATGGGTCGTCTCAACCCGCGTTTCCAGCGTTTCAAGGACCCCGTGAAGGCTCTGTCAGGCGGACAGCGTCAGTCCGTGGCGATTGCCCGGGCGATCCTGTTCAATGCGCGCATCCTGATCATGGACGAACCAACAGCCGCACTCGGGCCACAGGAAACCGCGCAGGTAGGCGAACTGATCAAGCAGCTGAAGAGCGAAGGCATCGGCATATTCCTGATCAGCCATGACATCCACGATGTGTTTCATCTGGCGGACAGGGTAGCCGTCATGAAGAACGGTCAGGTGGTCGGCACCGCCAAGGTGGGCGATGTTACCGAGGATGAAGTGCTTGGCATGATCATCCTCGGCAAATGCCCGCCCGGCGCAATCCCCGGACCGGGTGCTGCGAACTGACGTTCAACAGATAAGAGCTTTCGAAACAGCCCCGCAATGCGGGGCTGCGTGTTTTCAGAAGGTCAACGAAAATTTATCATCATTGAATGTAATGCAATCATTGATTAATATGCAATCACTGATGAATGGAGATGTTGATGGCCAGCATGATGATCCGAAATCTGGACGAACAACTGAAAACACGGCTGCGGGTTCAGGCCGCGCAGCATGGCAAATCCATGGAAGACGAGGCACGCGATATCTTGCGGGCGGCGCTCTCAAAAGAATCCGCTGCACCCGCCAATCTTGCCGATGCAATTCACAGCCGCTTCAAACCGTTGGGTGGTGTTGACTTGCCCATGGCGCCGCGGGAAGCGGCCCGCAACCCCATTGATTTCAGCGAATGATTGTCCTCGATACAAACGTTATTTCAGAAATGATGAAGCTTGAACCTGATGTGCGGGTAGCGCAGTGGCTCGCAGAACAACCTGCGGTCTCATTGTTCACGACCACAATCACACAGGCGGAAATTTTGTATGGCCTGTCGCTGCTTTCGGAAGGAAAACGCAAATCTGCTTTGGCAGATATGGCCAGACTTATGTTCAGTGACGATTTCGCCGATCGCATTCTGTCCTTCGATGGTTCAGCTGCAGCAGCCTATCCGGATATCTTTTCAGAACGACGCCGGGCGGGAAAATCGATCAGCCAGTTCGATGCGCAGATTGCGGCCATCGTGCAATCCAGAGGCGCGAAGCTGGCGACGAGGAATGTGAAGGATTTTGCCGATTGCGGACTGGCGATTGTCAATCCCTGGCAGTGAAAGCCGCTGAGACAACAAAAAGGCCGCATCAAGCGGCCTTTCCTGTAGCAATTTCTGAAAGCGGTTTAGATCGCTTCAACCTGCTGAACTTCCGGCACGAAATGCTTCAAGAGGTTCTGGATACCGTGCTTCAACGTTGCGGTCGAAGACGGGCAGCCGGAGCAGGCACCCTTCATGTGCAGGTAAACAGTGCCGTTCTCAAAGCCGCGGAAGGTGATATCGCCGCCGTCCTGCGCAACGGCAGGGCGCACACGAGTCTCCAGCAGTTCCTTGATCGTGTCGACGATTTCGGTGTCTGCGGTGTCGAAAAACTCGCCATCGCCTTCCAGCTGGGCTGTTGCCGCAATTGATGTCGCGCTGGCCATGACAGGTGCGCCGGACATGAAGTGCTCCATGATCGCGCCGAGAATGGCTGGCTTCAGATGCTGCCATTCCGGACCTTCAGCCTTGGTAACGGTCACGAAATCGTAACCGAAGAACACGCCGGTCACACCGGGAACGGCAAAAATCTTGGCCGCAAGCAACGATGCTTCCGAAGCCGTCGCCGCATCGCGGAAATCAGCGGTGCCTTCCTCAAGCACAACCTTGCCGGGCAGGAATTTCAAGGTCGCCGGGTTGGGCGTTGCTTCGGTCTGAATGAACATGGCGGATCTCGCGTGTTTCTAGTTTAGAACTGTTCAAAGGCATATAGGCCTTTCGGCCATTCTCTTCAAGGCAAGATTGTATCACGGTTTCAAGGTGCAATCACGTAATTGCGTCAATGTCCTCGTTGGAAAGATTGTAGGGCACAACGGTGACCGGAATGGAAAAGGACTCGCGCCCGGCCAGCGCCTGAACCAGCGGTCCGGGTCCATCTTTGCCGGAACCGGCGGCCAGAACCAGAATGGCAATGTCCTGATCTTCCTCGATGAGCTTCTGGATCTGTTCGGATGTAATGCCTTCCCGCACCACAAGCTCAGATTCGATATTGATGGTTTCCCGCACTGAGGCCGCAAACTTGTTCAATGTTGAATGGGCCCGTTCTTCGGCTTCTGCCCGCATGATCTGCTCGACGCCCAGAAACTGCTGGAAATCGGCGGAGTCGATGACAAAAAGCAGGACCAGCACACCATTCGTGGTCTTGGCACGGCGCGAGGCATAGGCAACCGCCCGCTCGCACTCCGGTGTTTCGTCGATAACCGCCAGAAACTTTCGGCGGTGGCCAGCTTCGCGGCTGAGACGTCTTGATACCATCTGTTCAACTTGTCCTGGCTGTTGATCCTAGTCCTGCAAAAAACCGACAATATCACGCACGTTGCGCATCGTCTTCTCCGCCAGCACACTTGCCCGCTCGCCGCCATTTTTCAGGACAGAATCGATATAGGTCGTATCGGCCGAAAGGCGGCGCATCTGGCTGGCAATCGGCGCAAGCTTCGCCACGGCAAGGTCGGCGAGTGCCGGCTTGAATACGGAGAACTGCTGGCCGCCGAAATCCCGGATGACGCCCTCTTTGTCTGTATCGGTCAGGGCAGCATAGATGCCGACGAGATTGTCGGCTTCCGGCCGTTCCTTCAGACCTTCGATATCCGATGGCAAAGGCTCGGAATCCGTCTTTGCCTTGCGGATCTTCTTCGAAATCGTGTCCTCGTCGTCGGTCAGATTGATGCGCGACAGATCAGACGGATCGGATTTCGACATCTTCTTCGTGCCGTCGCGCAGGCTCATCACGCGTGCAGCGGGACCGCCGATAACAGGTTCGGTCAACGGGAAGAAGCTCTGGATCGTTTCGTCGCCGGACTGCGTCTCGACACCGAGGCCGAGTTCGGCAATGCGATCAGAAAAGTCCGTGTTGAACTTCTGGGCGATGTCGCGCGTCAATTCCAGATGCTGCTTCTGGTCCTCACCGACCGGCACATGGGTTGCGCGATAGACAAGGATATCGGCGGCCATCAGGTTGGGGTAGGCGAAGAGGCCGACCGAGGCGTTCTCGCGGTCCTTGCCTGCCTTGTCCTTGAACTGGGTCATGCGGTTCAGCCAGCCCATGCGCGCGATGCAATTGAATACCCAGGCAAGCTCGGCATGCTGGCGCACGCGGCTCTGGTTGAAGACAATATGCTTTTCGGCGTCGATGCCGGCCGCAAGGAACGCAGCAGTCACTTCACGTGTGTTGCGCTGCAGCTCGGCGGGACCACCCCAGACGGAAACAGCCTGCGTGATGGCATGCTGGTCAACCACGCAGTAAATGCAGTTGTTGTTTTCCTGCAAGGCAACCCAACGCCGCACTGCTCCCAGATAATTACCGAGATGCAGATTACCGGTCGGCTGGACACCGGAAAAGACGAGCGGCTCAAACGTGCTCATGGACAGTCCTTGATCATTCGGGGATCGGGTCGTTCGGACCCGATGGCAATGGAGAGGAGGTTTTGGCAGAGCAGGGCGCTCTATTCAAGTCTTATCGGGGCCGCACAGGCTATTTGAGCTGCAGAAGATCCCATGTGTTGCCGTAAAGGTCTTCAAACACCGCGACGCTGCCATAGGCTTCATGGCGCGGTTCTTCGAGAAAATGCACGCCGCTTTTCACCATCACTGCGTGATCCCCGGCGAAATCGTCGGTATGGAGAAACAAGGCAACCCGCCCGCCGGTCTGATTGCCGATGCTGGCCATTTGCACATCATCGTCAGCCTGCGCGAGCAGGATTTTTGCTCCATCCTTTTCAGGCGCGACAACAACCCAGCGCTTCGTTGGCGACAGGGCGGTATTGCTCACCAGCGAAAAACCGAGCACCCCCGTGTACCACGCAATAGCTTCGTCATAATCGCGGACGACCAGGGTGACCATGCCGATGTGCCGGCTCATGCTGCAGGATCCTCCGGCGGCGCGGCGGGTGTTTTGGAGCCACGTTTCACATTGCGGCGGATCATGCCGAAGCTCGCCCCGCCGGTGGCAAAGGCCAGCAGGAAATAGACAACCATCGACAGGAGGATCAAGCCAAAGACGACAGGCGCCTGCACATGCACAGGCGTATGGGAGGCGAGATAGGGCGCCGCCCATTGGATTGCGTAGTACAGGACAAGAGCCATCGCTGCCGCGGAAAAGATCAGGCGTGGAATGCGTGTGAGCAGCGGAATATCCCGCCCCCAATGCCCCCGCCACACCAGTGTGACGAAGAGGAGAATGGCATTGACCCACCCGGCCGTCACTTCGGCCGTGGCAATACCGGTTTCCGCCATCAGCGGAAACAGGGTCAGCGCCATGCTGACATTGATGACCACGGAAACCGCCGCAAAGATCATGGGTGTTCTGGTGTCTTCGCGGGCAAAGAAACCGGGAATGAAAGCCTTGATCAGCACGAAGGCGGGTAGGCCAAGGCCGTAGACTGCAAGAATGTTGGACACGCGCCGCGTCGATTCGACGGTGAATTCGCCGCGCTCCAGCAGGAGGCGGATGATCGGCTCGGACATGACGAGCAGCGCCGCCGCCGCCGGCAGCGTCAGAAACAGAATGAACTCAACCGAACGGTTCTGCAGGCTGCCCGCTTCCTTGAGATTGCCGGAGCGCAGAGCCCGCGCGAGCTCAGGCAGCAGCACGGTTGCAACGGCAATGCCCACCACGCCGAGTGGGAGTTGGTAGACCCGGTCCGCATTGGCGAGCGAGGTCACGGCGCCTTCGCGGCCAGAGGCAATGTTGGTGTTCACAAGAAGATTGATCTGGGTGATGCCGCCTGTGATGGCGGCGGGCAGGGCGAGCACGAGCAGGCGCCGTACGTTTGGCGTGAAATGCGGCAGCCGGAAGCCGATGGAAATGCCTGCATTGCGCACGGCAAACCAGACGATGGCCAATTGCACCAATCCGGCCGCCATGACGCCCCAGGAGAGGCCATAGCCGATCGTGATGCCGTCATGACCTTTGTACCAGGCATAGGCGAGCACGCCGATCAGGATAACGTTGAGAAAAACCGGAGCGACGGCAGCGGCAAAATAGCGATGCAATGAATTCAGCATCCCGCTCATCATGGCCGCCAGCGACATGCAGGCGAGGTAGGGAAACATGATGATCGCCATCGATACCGTATTGCCGAACTTAACCGGGTCGTCGAGAAAGCCCGGCGCGATTACCGTGCGCACGATCAGCGGCATCGACAGTTCCATCAGGATGGTCAGTGCCATCAAGACAGTGAAGAGAACGCCAAATACTTCCTCGGAAAAGCGCTTTGCGCCCTCCATGCCGTTCGCCTCGATCTCCTTGGCGAACAGCGGAACGAAGGCTGCGTTGAATGCACCTTCGGCAAACAGCCGGCGAAACGTGTTGGGAAAACGGAAAGCGGCATTGAACGCGTCGGCCACCGGACCTGTGCCGAGAGCTGCCGCCATCAGCATTTCGCGGGTCAGCCCGAAAACACGGCTCATCAGGGTGCCGGAGGCGACCGTCGCGAATTTTTTGACCAGACTCATATCTGTTCCAGATTCCGAATAAACATGGGTGCTGAACCTATTCTGCCGACAAAAGGAAATTTTGCCGCTGTGGCTGTGCCGTGGTGATGTCGCCTTCGCCGAACAAGGTGAGCATTTTCTTGCGGATACGTGTTTGCCGGGCGGAATTGGTGATCTGATGGCCGACGAGATCGGTGACATAGAACACGTCGATGACCTTTTCACCGAACGTCGTCACATGCGCCGAGGCAATGTCGAGTGACAGATCGGAAATGACGCCTGTTATCTCCGAGAGCAGGCCTGGACGGTCCAGCCCCTCAACCTCGATGACGGTGAACTTGTTTGACAGCGTGTTGTTGATTTCGACGCGTGGCGTAATGCGGAACGCCTTGACCGCGCGTTTTGGCTTGGTGCGCGATGCCAGCATTTCGGGCAGATAGGATTTGCCGGAAAGTACGTCTTCGATCAGGCGGCCAACCCGCATGGCGCGGCGGCGCTCGTCATCATCGGTCGGGAATTCGCGGCTGATCAGGATCGTATCCAGCGCCCGGCCGTCACTGGTGGTGAAAATCTGCGCATCGACAATATTGGCGCCTGCGGCAGCACAGGCTCCGGCGATGATCGACAGAAGGCGTGGATGATCGGGCGAAAGTACCGTAATTTCGGTGACGCCTTCGAAATCATGCGTTTTGACCATAGTCGCCAGTGTCTTTTCCGAACTGTCGGATTCGCGCACGAAATTGGCGTGACGAATCTGGTCATCCAGACTGACTGTCAGGAGATAGTTCTGGTAGTGCAGGGCAAGATAGGACTGGCGCTCGACCTGCGGCCAGGATGACAGGGCATGCTCAAGCTGCGCCCGGGCGTGGTCGGTGCGTTCCTTGCGCGACACTTCCGAGAAGCCGCCAGTCAGCATCAGCTCTGTTTCGTAGAACAGAGTGCGCAATAGCTGGCCCTTCCAACCGTTCCATACACCCGGACCCACCGCCTTGATATCGCAGACAGTGAGAATCAGGAGCAGTTTCATCCGGTCGAGTGTCTGGACGATTTCGGCAAAATCTTCGATGGTCTTGCGGTCATTGAGATCGCGGGATTGTGCCACCATGCTCATGGTCAGATGCTGTTCAACCAGCCACGATACGGTTTCCGTATCGGACTTGGAGAGGCCCAGACGCGGGCAGACGCGCTTGGCAATGCGGGCGCCGGCAAGGGAATGATCCTCCGGGCGGCCCTTTGCGATGTCATGCAGCAAAAGGGCGACGTAGAGGAGTTTCCGGTCCTTTTTCAGGGCAGGCATGATCTGGTTGGCCAAAGGGTGCTCATTGCTGAGGTCGCCGTGATCAATCTCCGACAACACGGCAATGCAACGCAGCAGATGCTCGTCGACCGTATAGTGATGATACATGTTGAACTGCATCATTGCGACGACCTTGCCAAAATCCGGGATAAACTTGCCGAGCACACCGGATTCATTCATGCGCCGCAGGATGAGTTCGGGATTGCGCTCGGAGGTCAGGATTTCAAGGAACAGGCTGTTGGCTTCAGGGTTCTCGCGAAGTTCCGCCTTGATCAGCGACAGGGAACGGGTGACCAGTTGCATCGCGTCGGGATGAAGCTCAAGGCCGTGCACATCCGCCAGATGAAACAGACGAATGAGATTGACGGGGTCCTTATGGAAAACCCCTTCATTGGCGATCGTAATGCGATGGTTGTCGACGACAAAATCCGATGTACCCGGCAACTTGCGCTTGCGCCGTGAGAACGTAAGGAAAATCCGGTTGAATCCGGGAACGTGCTTTGCCTGTTCTTCTTCCAGCGCCGCACAGATGATGCGGGTGAGATCGCCCACTTCTTTTGCCACGAGGAAGTAGTGCTTCATGAAGCGTTCAACATCACGCTGGCCGGGATGGGCCGTATAGCCGAGCCGCTGCGCAATTTCGCTCTGGATGTCAAAGGACAGCCGCTCTTCCGCCTTGCCCGTATAGAAGTGCATATGGCAGCGCACGGCCCATAAAAGGTCTTCGGCCTTGCGGAAAATATTGTGCTCAGCGCGGGATAACACGCCAAGCTTGACCAGTTCGTCGCTGGTTTTGACGTGGTAATAATATTTGGCGATCCAGAACAGCGTGTGCAGATCGCGCTGGCCGCCTTTGCCTTCCTTGACGTTTGGCTCCACCAGATAGCGCGTCGCGCCCGCCTTGCGGTGCCGTTCGTTACGCTCAGTCAGCTTGGCTTCAATGAAGGCCGGTCCTGTTCCCTTGACGACTTCCGTTTCGAAGCGGCGCACCAGCGTGGTGAAGAGCTCGTCATTACCGCAGACATAGCGCGCTTCGAGAATGCTGGTACGGATCGTCATGTCGGCGAGCGACTGGCGAATGGATTCGTCGAGATTGCGCGTGGCGTGGCCGACCTTCAGGCCCATGTCCCACAGCATGTAAAGGATGTACTCGACCACCTGTTCGCCCCACGGCGTCTGCTTGTAGGGCAGGAGGAACAGGAGATCGATGTCGGAACCCGGTGCCAGGCCGCCGCGTCCGTACCCGCCGACGGCGACCACGGTCATGCGCTCTGCCGAGGACGGATTGACCGAGTGGTAGATGTGGGTGATGGCAAAGTCGTAAAGCGCGGAGATGATCTGGTCCATGAGATAGGACAGGCGCACGGAGCAGCGTGTGCCGCGTCCGTCTTTCTTCAACATCTCCTCGGCGGTCTTGCGACCCGAACCAAGTGTCTCTTTCAAGAGCTGCAGCACGTCATTGCGATTGACGGAAGCGGCGCCTTGTTTCTTTGCCGCCTTGACCAGATCTTCAAATTGATTGTGAAGTTTGGTCGGACTGACGATCTGTTCCAGTTTCAGGTCTGCGCTCATGAACACGACTTTATGAATGATGGCCGCACGCTATAGCGTGTATTTGCTATAAACGAAATGCTTACCTTTGAAGACACTGTGTCCGCTAGTGGTCCGATTCTGACATTTGCAACCCATTGATACAGGCCATCCAGGCAAATGTCAGAATCAAAGGACCACTAGCAAGTAGATGGTCCTAGTGGAACTTTGAATTTGACATTCGCCTGTCTCGCGTGATGTCAAATGGGTGCGAATGTCAAATTCGTTCCACTAGGGACAGATGTGCCCCTAAGTCTTCACGATGTCGGGTTTGTGGCAAGGCCTTTCAACCGGTAGAGCGCGTCAAGCGCCTCGCGGGGCGTCATTTCATCGGGATTGACCGTTGAAAGGGCCGCCAGCAATGCGCTGTCCTTGCCTTTCGCGGGCGTTTTCACCTCGCGCTTCACCTCGACGGAGAAAAGCGGCAGGTCATCGATCAGCTTGTCCGCCTTCCCCGAGGTTTCTCCGGCTTCCAGTTGATGCAGAACGTCACGGGCGCGATTGACCACGGCTTCCGGCAATCCGGCGAGCCGCGCGACCTGCACCCCATAGGAGCGGTCGGCCGCGCCCTTTGCCACTTCATGCAGGAACACGACGTCGCCGTCCCATTCCTTCACCCGCATGGTAACATTGCTCAGGCGCGTCAGCTTTTCCGACAACGAGGTCATTTCGTGGAAGTGTGTGGCAAAAATCGCCCGGCACTGGTTCTTCTCATGCAGATATTCCACCGCCGCCCAGGCAATCGACAGGCCGTCGAATGTCGCAGTACCACGGCCGATCTCGTCGAGAATAACCAGCGAATGATCGGTGGCCTGATTGAGGATGGCGGCGGTTTCGACCATCTCCACCATGAACGTGGAACGCCCGCGCGCCAGGTCATCCGATGCGCCGACACGTGAAAACAACCGGTCGACAATACCGATATGGGCTGAACCGGCGGGTACAAAAGATCCCATCTGCGCTAAAATGGCGATCAGTGCATTTTGGCGGAGGAATGTCGATTTACCACCCATGTTCGGTCCGGTCAGAAGCCAGATAGCACCCTTGGCCGTTCCTTCCGGCGACAGATTGCAGTCATTGGCCACGAATGGATTGGCAGCCTGACGGCGCAGGGACTGTTCCACAACTGGATGGCGCCCGGCAACGATCTCGAAGGCGAGACTGTCATCGACCAGCGGACGGCAATATCCCTGTTCTTCGGCAAGTGCGGCGAGGGCCGCCGACACGTCGAGTGTTGCCAGAGCCGCTGCGCCAGCGCGGATTGTATCGGCATTGGCAACGGTTTCCGCCACCAGTGTCTCAAAAATGCCAAGCTCTATGGCAAGCGCCCGTTCGGCGGCATTGGCGATCTTGGTTTCAAGCTCGGCAAGTTCTGTCGTGGTAAACCGCATGGCATTGGCGATGGTTTGCCGGTGGATGAATTTGCCTTTGGCTTCATCCGTATCGGTCATCACAGAAGCGTTGTTCGCGGTCACTTCGATGAAATAACCCAGCACATTATTGTGCTTGATCTTGAGCGAACGAATGCCGGTCAGGTTCATGTAATCGGCCTGGAGGCCAGCGATGATGCGGCGGGAATGATCGCGCAAGGCGCGCATTTCATCGAGTTCAGCATGGTAGCCGGGTCTGACAAAACCGCCATCGCGCTTGAGCAAAGGCAGCTCATCGTCAAGCGCCCGGTCAAGATGGGCGGCATAATCGTTGGGCAGGCCAGCGAGACAATCGCGGACAGCGCAAAGCTCGGCAGGCAGGATCTCTTTGCCCAGGAAGCCAGCGATTTGTGCCGCAGCCTCAAGACCGCGCGCCAGTGCGCCGAGATCGCGCGGACCGCCGCGCCCGACTGCGAGTCGTGACAGTGCCCGGGGCATGTCCGGTACGCCTTTCAATGCCTCTCGCGTCAGATCGGCAAGCGACTGCCCCGCAAGAAAGCAGGATACGGAATCGAGCCGCTCGGCAATGGCTACGGGATTTGTCAGCGGCGAGGTCAGCCGCTCGGCTAGCAGTCGCGCACCGCCGCCGGTGACCGTCCGGTCGATGGATTTGAGCAGGCTCCCGTCGCGATTGCCCGACAAGGTGCGCAGCATCTCCAGATTGGCGCGGGTGGCTGGGTCAATGAAAAGCGTGGAGCCTTCCGATTCCCGCTCGGGCCGCATCAGTGGCGGACGTTCGGAAATCTGGGTCTTTTCCACATAGGCGATGGCACCTGATATGGCTGACAGTTCAGCCCGTGAAAACTGACCGAAGCCGTCGAGTGTGGCTACATCAAAATAGCGCTGTATGCGGTTCTCCGCGGTGGCGCTGTCGAAAAGGCTTGGCGGCTGCGGGCTGACCGAGCGCCCGATAATATCAAATGTCGGGCGCAATTCCGGATCGTGAAAAACCGGATCAGCGACAATTAGCTCGCGTGGGTCAACATGCAGAATATCGGCGAGCAGCCGTGACGGGTCCGTTTCGCTGACCCGGAAAGTACCGGTGGAAATATCGATCCAGGCAAGGGCAAACTGGCCCTGTGCCGCGCCTTTGACCCGTCCCAGCGTCATGAGGTAGTTGGCTTCGGACGGATCGAGTAGCTTTTCCTCGGTGAGCGTTCCAGGAGTGACCAGCCGCACGACATCGCGCTTCACCACGGATTTCGAGCCGCGCTTGCGGGCTTCGGCCGGATCTTCCACCTGCTCGCACACGGCAACGCGAAAGCCGCGCATGATGAGCTTCTGCAGATAATCGTCCGCCGCATGCACTGGCACGCCGCACATGGGAATATCGTCGCCCAGATGCTTGCCGCGCTTCGTCAGCGTAATTCCGAGTGCACGCGACGCCGCCACCGCATCATCGAAAAAAAGTTCGTAGAAATCGCCCATCCGGTAAAAGAGCAAGCTGTCCGGATTGGTCGCCTTTATCTCGATATACTGCTCCATCATCGGCGTTGGTCGCGCCGAATTGTCAGGCTCAAAGGATGGTGTTTCCGCTGTGAATGGCATGTCGGCCAAGACGTTCTCCTGATTTTGACCGATTCCGATCAGGAGACCAATCTAAGCGCTATCGAAAACTTTACACACCGTGCGGCAACATCACAGGTGGTTTTCTCCACAGATGATGTTGTCCGAACGTGCGCGGAGGGTCGAATTTCAGTCGAAACGCTTCGCGTTCGAGATGTAGTGGCTGACGTAACGGCTCGAAATACGGCTGACCGGCAAAATGATCAGTACATCGGTCGTGCCAAAATCATTGTCCACTACTGCGCCGTCGCCAATCATGGCACCGAGGCGCAAGTAGCCCTTGATCAAAGGCGGCATGGCGAACAGGGCGACCTTTGGATTGACCGCTTCACTGGGAACCAGATCCATCGGCTGATACAGCGATGGCAAGGCTTTGACATCCCAGTCCGGTGTCGCACGGCAATTGTGATGCAGGAACGATAACGGCAGGGCGTGCGCCGCCGGTACGGTTCCCTGGAATGATGCACAGCCGAACATCACGTCAATGGAATGGTAGCGGCAATAGCTCCAGATACCCTGCCAGAGCAGTTCAACTGTACGTTTCGAGCGGTATTCGGGCAGAACGCAGGAGCGGCCCAGTTCGAGAAAGTGCATCTGCGGCCGGGCAGCCACCAGATTGTCGATGGTATACTCGCTAGCCGAGTAAAAGCCGCCGGTCTTGCGGGCAACTTCCGATCGCATCAGGCGATATGTACCAACAATCTGCTTGTGCTTTGGCCCGATAATCGAGGTGTCATAAACAAGAAGGTGGTCGCATACGGGATCGAAACGGTCCGCGTCTCGTTGCTCCAAGGAGGCCGAGCCTTTGGCGCCCAGCTCATCGAAAAATACCTTGAAACGCAGCTGCTGGGCAGAGACGATTTCGGCCTCGGTCTGCGCAAGACAAACCTCCATCGTCCCAATGCGTCCAAGCACCGCGACAAGGTGTGGCGCCGTAAACGGCGAGGGTGTTGAATCAACCTGCGACATCGTGTGCTGATCTTTAAAGATAGACGCAGGTTCAAGCAAGGCGAAGCTCATAACGATTCGCTCTCATCATGGTTGATCGGCAATCACTAGATGCTTGAATACAACAATTGGATGACGGACACATGACGTGCAGAACGCTGCAAATACTGGTTTTGGATCAGTTTCCCCCCGTCTGACCCTTCGGTGTCTTGCGATCGCGCAGCCAAACAAAAATTTCTTCGATGATGACAAGCGCTGCACCGACGGAAATATAGGCATCGGCCAGATTGAAGACGGCAAACGACCAGGATGGCAGATGGAAAAGAATATAATCAACGACATAACCCAGCAGACTGCGGTCAATAAGATTGCCTATGGCCCCGCCGATGATCAACGCAAAGCCGATACGCGAGAGCCAGCGCGCGGTCACCGTACTCCACCAGAGATAGCTGACAAAGGCGATGACGACGACGGTCAGGCCAATCAGAGCAAGATCATGCAAGCCGCTGAGCATTGAAAAAGCGATGCCATTATTGTGAACGCGAAAAAGCGCCAGAAACGGCAGCACGTCGATCTGCTGCTGATAGTCCATACCCGTCTCAACGAGATATTTGATGATCTGGTCACTGGCGACCGCAAAAACGACGATCGTGAGAAGGCCGAAGAAAGATTTGCTCTTCATGGCTGCTATTTGTCCTGTTTGCCGCCGTCGAGCGTCAACGCCTCACGGCGGATCTCGAACAGCATGACGCCGGTGGCAATGGCAAGGTTCAGCGAATCCGCCCGGCCTTCCTGCGGAATGCGGGCAAGCTTGTCGCAGGTGGATGCCAGTGTATCGGGCAGGCCCTGTTGTTCATTGCCCATCAGCAGAATGACCGGTTTGCCCTTGTAGGGAATCGTCCGGTAATCAACAGCGCCCTTCAGATGGGTGCCGACGATGATGCCTGGAAAACCTTTTCGCCAGGAGAGGAAATCCGCTTCGGTGGTGCGTATCAACGGCACGGCAAAGACGGAACCCATGGTGGCGCGCACGGTTTCGAGCGAAAAAGGATCCGTCGTATCGCCGATCAGGATGATACCCTTGGCGCCTGCCGCATCGGCGGTCCGGATGATCGTGCCGAGATTGCCCGGATCGCGCACCCGGTCGAGCGCCACATAAACCTCGTTGCCGTGTGGATGGACGGCCGAAAGCGGCTGCAGTTTCTGCTCGAAAACGCCGACGACCATTTGCGGATTGTCACGCCGGGTGATCGCGGAAATCACTTTCTCGTTGACCTCAAGCACATCGCCGCCCTTGGCAATGGTACGTGCAGCAACTTGCTCGACAAGGGAATTTCCCTTGCCTGCCTTGGAGTAGACAAGCGTCTTGATGACCCAGCCGAGATCAAGCGCATCGATAACGAGTTTCAGCCCCTCGGCAAGGAATACACCCTGCTGGTCCCTGAATTTCTTTAGCGCCAGGGATCGCAGATCCTTGACGATCGGATTGGTCAGGCTGGTGACTTCCTTGACCTTGCCGGGGCGCGCGATGGAGCTGCCGTGCTGGCGGTCGTCATGTCTGGTCATTTGGCACCCCAGCGGCTGAATAGGGAAGTGGAAAGGGCGCGGCCCGAGGAACGTTCGCGCAGGATCAGCTCGCCTGATTGCACCTCACCGCCCAGACCGGTAAAGGCATCACGCATCAGTTCATGGATGGCAAAGAACGACGCACGGATGGAATAGGCGGTCAGCACAACACCGAGCGGGTTGGGCGTGAGGATCGACCGGCAGAGATCGACCATGTCAGGCAGATTGTCGAACAGCTGCCATACCTCGCCGTTGGGACCGCGGCCATAGGCGGGCGGATCAAGCAGGATGATGTCATAGCCGCTGCCGCGCCGCTCTTCGCGGGCGACGAATTTCATTGCATCCTCGCAAATCCAGCGGACGGGTTTGCCGGAAAGTCCGGCCATTTCCTGGTTTTCACGTGCCCAGACAATTGCCTTCTTGGACGCGTCGACATGGGTCACCTCAGCGCCCGCACGGGCGGCAACAAGGGACGCCACGCCGGTATAGCCGAACAGGTTGAGCACTTTCACCGGGCGTTTCGCATTGCGAATGAGCGTATCCATGTGTGACCAGTGTGTTCCCTGTTCAGGAAACACACCAACGTGCCGGAAGGACGTAAAGCGGCCGAAGAAAGGAATGCCGTCATAGGCCATCGGCCATGTCTCGCCGAGCGGCACTTGAGGAAAATGCCAGCGTCCGACGCCTTCTTCATCCGTATTGCCGGTAAAGATTGCGTCCGCCTTGTCCCATTCCGCCTTGTTCCAGGCGGGAAGCCAGATCGCCTGTCCTTCCGGGCGAATAATCCGGTAGGGGCCATATTGTTCAAGTTTCAGGCCATTGCCGCTGTCGAGGAGGGCATAATCGTCAGATGGACGTGTCTCGAGGATCAGACCGGTCTTTTCCGTGGGGCGGGCGCCGCTCCTGCGGGTCAGAACACGTTTGGGTACGGGCTCGGAACGTGGTGGCGCTTTCACGCGGCTATCATTGTCCGGGGCCTGCGCAGGCTTGGCAAATTGCGGACGCGGCTTGGTGGCCGCCTGCCGGTACGGCGCAGCATTCGGTGCTGTCCCTTTCGGGCCAGCGCCTTTGGCCTTTCTTGTTTTTCCGCCAGACGATTTCAAACCGTTATGCCCTCATATTCCCTTGGCCATCGTTCAATGGTGGTTTCCTATGCCAAGACGAGGAAAGGCGAAAGCAAAAACACTCAATTTGCGGCCGCAATTGCCTTTTCATAGACCAGAATGCCGCCGGCCAGGTCTTCCAGGGCGGCGCCAACTGACTTGAACAGGGTGATCTCATCGGGCGACTGACGGCCTTTGACCTTGTCGCGGGTGAGATCGAATAGGTCACCCACCACATGACTGTCCGTGATTACGCCCGCCTTGATAGGCTGGACAATGTCTCCGCCTTCCTTCAGCGCACCGTCTCTGGTGTCGACAAATACCCGTGCACGTGTGACGCATTCGTCGTCGCTTTCCCGCATCGTGGGGGTGAATGCACCGATCAGATCGACATGGGCGCCTTTTTTCAGATGCTTGCCGAGAATAAGCGGTTCGGTCGACAGTGTTCCGGCAGCGATAATATCGGCTTCGGCTATCGCCGCATCCTTATCGGTCACCGCCTTGGCATTGAAACCGTCGGCAACAAGCTCTGCCGCCACTTTCCGTGCATTGTCTATATTACGGTTCCAGATGGAAATCTCACGAATCGGCCTGACCGAGCTGTGCGCACGAGCGAGAAAGCCCGAGAGCGCCCCTGCGCCAAGAATAACCAGTTTGGATGCATCTTCGCGGGCCAGATACCGGGCGGCAAGCGCGGACGCGCCTGCGGTACGCCACGTGGTCAGCCGCTGCCCATCGATCAGCGCCTTGGGTTCCCCGGTCTTGCCATCGAGAAGCAGATAAACGCCCATAACAGCCGGTTTGCCGATGGCACCGTTATCAGGTGATACGGTGACGATCTTGACGCCCATATAACCCTTTGATGAGTCACCGAGCGCATCGAAATCCGACCAGGCAGGCATCAGCAGAAGTGTGGATGCAGCGCCATCGGGACGATCGACCGTGTGATGATGGCGCACGGGTTGTATAACGCCCTGGCGGAACGCCGTTTCTATGGCGTTGATCATGTCCGGCCAGTTCAACAGCCCGTCGACCTCAGCCGGAGAGACCAGTTTCATTGTAAATCCTTGAAAATATGCCGTTTAATGCAGCGAAGGCAAATTGGGTGTCGACGGGGTGGCTGCGGATGACTTCCGGGCTTCGATGCGGAGAAGCTCCGCTTCCTGTTTACGCTGGCGGGACAGCTTGCGATGCTTGCCCTGGTTGAACCAGGTAGCGAAACTGCCGAGGATCAGCCCAATGATAAGTGCAATAAACAGCCAGACGAAGAGGGGAGCCGCGTAGGAAAGACCGGGATTGCCGGGATTAAATGGATCAATCGTGAAGGTTACCAGCCCGCGATTGGCCACTGACAACGCAATCAGAATAACGGCAAGCGGCACAAGAATGAGGACAACAACAACGCGATTGACCATATCTCTCTCCAGTGTGACGGCACTTCACGAATAATCAGGCGAGGCAGCCGCCCCGGCGTATGACTGCGCTCAGTCGGCGTTCAGCCTGTCGCGCAATTCCTTGCCGGTCTTGAAAAATGGTACCCATTTTTCTTCAACCTCGACGCTGTCGCCGGTACGGGGATTGCGTCCGCTCCGGGCTGGGCGATTTTTCACCGAGAATGCACCGAAGCCACGAAGCTCGACCCGGTTTCCTTCCGCCAGAGCATCGGTGATCTCATCAAATATGGCGCCGACGATATTTTCGACATCACGTTGAAACAGGTGCGGATTGCGGTTGGCAATGATCTGGACGAGCTCTGATTTGATCACGGCATAATCCCTTCTGGTTCAAGTTCATCTGACACGGCCGTTATGACTATGTCACTGATCCTGTAAGCTTAAATATCTATTGCGCCCCTACAGGCTTGCCGTCAACGTGCCAAACAGAAACGAGCCCGTCAAGGAAGATACGATCACCCGTTAAATCCCGGAGCAAGCCAGCGCTTTCCTGCGGGATGCCGAGATATTCTGCCAGCATTTTCAGTGCTGATTGCGAGAGAAGCGAGCCAAAAGGCGTTTTTTGTGCAGGTTTCCATTCAATTACAGGCAATTTCTCGTCGACACCCTTGGTTTTCAACCATGCGATGGACTTATCTTCTCCGCCAAGTTCATCGATGAGCTTGTTGGCGAGAGCCTGTCTGCCGGTGAAAACCGATCCGTCAGCCAGTGCAAGTGTCTGTTCGCGGGTGAAATTGCGCCGTTCCTGAACAAGGGCGACGAACCATTCATAGGAATCCATGATCATGCGGTGGATCATCGCCTTGGCTTCGTCGCTGGCAGGGTTGAAGAAATTTGGTTCAGCCTTGAGTGGGCTGGATTTGATCGTCTCCACCTTGACGCCGATTTTTGTCAGCAGTTCAGAAATGTCGGGATACTGGAAAAGCACGCCGATGGATCCGACGATGGAGGACTGGCGTGCGACAATATGATCCGAGCCGCTGGCAATCATGTAGCCTGCCGACGCGGCAAGGGTTCCAACCTGTGCAACGACGGGCTTTTTCGCCGCAATCTTACGGACTGCTTCGTAGATGGCCTCACCACCTGCCGTCGTTCCGCCGGGCGAATCGACGGAAAGAATGACACCTTTCACCGCTGCAGAATCGGCCGCATCGGTAAGGCGTTTTATGAGTTCATCATTCTCATAGATCGTCCCTTCAATGCGGATCTTGGCGATATGCGCAGTGGTTTTGCCGGAGAGGCGGTCGGAACCTGCGAGAAAACCGTAAAGCCCGATCAACGCGATCGCTACAACCAGCAGGGCAAGGACACGCCAGAATGTCAGCTTGCGCCGCAGCCGTCGCCTGTCGATAATTGCGTCAGCGGTGTTTGCCATCGTCTTGTCCGTTTCCTGTCCAATTGAATGCAAGCATTCTTCTGCGGCAACATTCTGAGGATGTCCAGAGCCATGAGTCTAGTGTACTGAACGATATGGGCAATTCGCGCCGCACCTTGTATATGGACACATGACGGCATACTTGTTCGATTAGATGCAACTTGCGCTATAGGCTCTGGTTCATTTCATCGAAAAATAACCATATTGGCGTTGAACTAACAGAACACCAATAGATCGCAAATCGGTAGCATAGCCAAACATATGTCCATTGAACTTAAACATACGCATCCCAACGGTGATGCAACAGCTGCTGCTGGACAGCATGCGGAAGTTGCACGGCAATTTGCTGGCACCGAAAAGGAATCGCACGTTTTTCGCGCAGCGGAGCGTCACTCCCGGCGTGTGCGGTTCCTTAAGTTTGCGTTGCCGACGATCGCCTTGGCTGGTGCTGCGGTATTTTCCTGGTTCACTTTTTTCTCCGCGAACAACATTCCGAGCAATATTTCACTGGATAGCGCAGGCATTCAGGATGGCAAGCTTGTCATGACCAATCCGAAGCTGGACGGCTTCACCAAGGACAAGCTTCCGTACAAGATGAGCGCGGAACGTGCATTGCAGGATGTAGGCAACAGCTCGCTGATCACCCTCGAAAATATCAGCGCGGAAATTCCTGTTGGTTCGGAGCTGCGGGCACAGGTAAATGCCAAGGGTGGTCTTTATGATAATGCCAACCGCCAATTGAAGCTCGATAACGATATAACGCTGACAACCTCGGACGGTATGAAAGCACAGTTGAAATCTGCCGATATCAATATACAAGAAAACTCAATGTCGACCGATCAGCCTGTCAAGATCGAGAATAGCAGCGCCAGTATCGTCGCTGACAGCATGAAAATTACCCAGAGTGGCAAAGTAATGGTCTTTGAAAAGGGTGTCAGGCTTGTCATTCAGCCCGCAAAGCTGCAAGAAGGTCGCAAGGAAGCCAAATCACAGCAGTGATTGCTGGCCTCATGGGGATATCCCGGATTTAGGAGATTGAGACAATGTCGCGCGGGACAAGACTGATCAGCATATCGACTGTTGCATTGGGTATTTTGGCAACCTCCATGATTGGTCCTGTCGCAGCACAGGACGCAGGCAAGGCCGGTGCTCTGAACAATGGCATGAAACTTTCGAGTGATCAGCCCATTCAGATCGATTCCGACCGCCTCGACGTTCACAATGATGTGGGAACAGCAACTTTTACGGGCAACGTTACGGTGACGCAGGGCACGACGCTGATGAAGGCGGGCTCTATGATCGTTTATTACGTCAAGAAGCCGGAAAAGACCGAAGCGGAAAAAGCCGCTGACAAGGCTGCCCCCAAAACAGAAGCCAAGGCCGCCGGGCCGGCGGGTGCAGGCGCCCAGGACATTGACCACATCGAGGTCAATGACAAAGTTTATGTGAAGTCAGAGGATCAGGTTGCCACGGGTGACCATGGTACGTTCGACATGAAGACCCAGATTCTGGTCCTGACAGGCAGCAAGGTTGTCCTGTCTCAAGGCGAGAGTGTCGGCGTTGGCTGCAAGCTGACCGTTCAGATGAAGAGTGGTCAGGCTCAGCTTGAGAGTTGCAAGAACGGTCAGACCGGACGTGTCTCTATCGTTGTCGCACCGAAAAGCGCTCCGAAAAACTAGACCGGCGGTATAAGTGTCCCTTTTTTCCCGTCGATCCACCAAGACTCCAACATTACCAGATGCTCGCATTTCCCAAGAAATGCGAGCCGCTGATCCATCCGCTACGGACCGGATGAAGGGCACGCTTGTCGCGCGCGGCATCACCAAGAGCTATAATGGCCGTCAGGTGGTCAATGGCGTTTCCTTCGGTGTGCGAGCCGGTGAAGCTGTAGGTATTCTCGGTCCAAACGGCGCCGGCAAGACCACGTGTTTCTATATGGTCACCGGCTTGGTTCCGGTCGACAAAGGCAATATCGAAATTGACGGTTTCGACGTCACGACGATGCCAATGTATCGCCGTTCACGTCTTGGCATCGGTTATCTGCCGCAGGAGGCTTCTATTTTCCGGGGACTGTCCGTGGAAAATAACATCAAGGCGGTGCTTGAGGTCGTCGAGAAGGACCGCAGTGCGCGGGCCCAGGAACTCGATTCCCTTTTGGAAGAGTTCCATATCGCCCATCTGCGCAAGGCCCCGGCGCTTTCGCTTTCCGGCGGTGAGCGCCGTCGTCTCGAAATCGCACGTGCCTTGGCTTCGCGGCCCAATTTCATGCTGCTCGACGAGCCGTTTGCCGGTGTTGACCCGATCGCCGTGGCCGATATCCAGCAACTCGTACGTCATTTGACCAGCCGCGGCATTGGCGTTCTCATCACCGACCATAATGTGCGCGAGACTTTGAAGCTTATCGACCGTGCCTACATCATTCACGCAGGTCAGGTCCTCACCCACGGCCGACCGGATGAAATTATTGCTAATCCGGACGTTCGGCGTCTTTACCTCGGCGATCAGTTCAAGCTCTGATTTTATGAATTTCTGGCGGGTTCTCGCCAGAAATTGCTCCACGGGCTGCGAAACGAGACGAATTTTCCTGAATAGAGTCGTTTTTTGCTTTGTTGGAATTGACAAGCAAGGATTGGGCCATTTCTGTACGTAGAAAAGAATTTCGTACAGGAGTACCCGCGTTCACCATGGCTCTGTCGCCAAAACTTGATCTGAGGCAAACACAGTCGCTGGTGATGACGCCACTGCTTATGCAGTCGATTCGGCTGTTGCAGCTGACCTATGCCGAGCTTGAGCAGTTTATCGAACAGGAGATTGAAAAGAATCCCCTGCTCGAACGCGATGAAACGGCCTACGACCATTCTTCCTTTGAAAGCAGGGACGTATCCGATGATCGCGGGCCGGGAGACGCGGGCGATTATGCTCGCAGCATGAGCAGCGGCGACACGGGTGAAGGCCGTGATGGCGGAGACATGGGTGAACAGAGCGAACATTGGCTCGTCAGCGGCGAGTCGACCAGTTCCGGCTCCATGTCCGATACATTCGACAGTTCATTGGAGAATATTTTCCCTGACGATCCTGGAACCCATGATTTCATTGCCGGCGATCTCGCATCACAATGGAAGTCGTCTTCTGGCGATGGATATGTATCGACCGGCGGCGAGGGGTTTAACCTTGAACAGGTTACCGCAGCACCGCTGACATTGCGCGACCACGTGGGTGAACAGATTATCTTTGCCTTCGAAGATGCTGTGGACCGGCTGATTGCGGCGGAAATCGCGGATCACCTTGATGAAATGGGTTATCTGCGTATTGATATCGATGAAATTGCCGAGCGATTGGGTGTTGAAGCAGCCCATATCGACAAGTTGATAACGGTCCTGCAGACGTTTGAGCCAGCTGGCCTGTTTGCCCGGGATCTGGCGGAATGTCTGGCAATCCAGCTGCGTGCAAAAAACCGGCTCGATCCCGCGATGACGATGCTTTTGCAGAATCTGGAACTCCTGGCGAAACGTGATTTTCAGAGCCTGAGAAAATTATGCCGGGTGACTGATACGGACCTTCTCGACATGTTGCAGGAGATACGTCTTCTGGATCCAAAACCGGGAACTGCGTTCTCCTCGGGCGTGGCCGACAGTATCATCCCGGATGTACAGGTCGGTATGGCGCCGGATGGAACGTGGAATATTGAACTCAACCCAGAAGCGTTGCCGCGTGTTCTCGTCAACAATACCTATTATGCGACGATTGCGAAGGTGACGGCGTCTCCCGGCGAGAAGGGTTTTCTCAGCGAATGTCTGCAAAATGCCAACTGGCTGACGCGAAGCCTGGATCAGCGCGCACAGACAATTTTGAAGGTCGCGAAAGAAATTGTCCGCCAGCAATCGGAGTTTCTGCAATTTGGCGTCGCACATTTGAAGCCGCTCAACTTGCGAAATGTGGCCGACGCGATCGGCATGCATGAGTCGACAGTCAGCCGCGTGACAGCCAATAAATATATGTTGACGAAGCGCGGTGTTTTCGAGCTGCGGTACTTTTTCAATGCGGGGATATCCGCCACCGAGGGTGGTGAACAGCATTCCTCACAGTCCGTGCGGCATCAGATCAAGCTGCTCATCGACAATGAAAAGCCGGAAGATATTCTCTCCGACGATACAATCGTGGATCTTTTGAAGGGCCAGGGCGTTGATATTGCACGGCGTACTGTTGCGAAATACCGGGAGGTGATGAATATCGCTTCCTCAGTCCAAAGGCGGCGCGAGAAAAAAGCACAGGCTTCTGTGCGCAAGGGTGACGGAAACTCTGGATTCATCCGGCACACAGGTGTAGAATCGCGGCGAGTGGGTAAATGAACCGGACCATAGAAGTTCGGTCAAGGGAGAGTGAAGCGCCGGTAATTTGCATCGATTGAAGCGAAAGCGCGCCTTTGGAGATGAAGAATCAGAAAGTGAAATGTGATGGATCACTCGCATGGAATGTGCGGGATGTCTTTGCTCGTCTGACAACAACAGTGTAGATTGGCTCGGGCAATGAAAAGTCACAACGAAGGTGAGGTATCATGAGTCTGCGTGTATCTGGGAAACATATGGACATTGGTGACGCTTTCCGCATTCGCATCGACGAACGGATCGGCGAGATGGTGACCAAGTATTTCGATGGCGGATATACAGGCCACGTCACAGTGGAGAAACAGGGGTCGCGTTTCATCGCGGACTGCCTGATCCGTCTCGATACCGGCACGGTGTTGCAGGCAGCAGGCGAGGCACAAGATCCTCAGCTTGCTTTCGATGCAGCCGGAGAACGCGTGGACAAGCGCCTTCGCCGTTACAAGCGACGGTTGAAATCGCATCAGGCCCCCGGCTCGAACGGTGTTTTCGACGATATTTCCTACCGGGTCGTTGCCCCCGTACCGGATGAAGATGAGGATATTCCGGAAGATTACGCGCCGACAATTGTGGCTGAGACATCGATGGCGCTCAGAAGCATGAGTGTCGCGTCCGCTGTGGTCGAGCTTGATCTGAAAGATAGTCCAGTGGTTGTCTTCCGCAACTCTGGAAGTACGCAGGTTAATATCGTATACCGCCGCGCTGACGGCAACATCGGCTGGATCGATCCATCGGCCGTGGCCGGTCAGAACGGCGCCGGCTCCTAGGCGAAATTTGAACTACCGTCCGCGCCCAAGAAAGCGCGGGCGGTAACAGGAAGGAAGAGAATAATGGATCTGGGTGACCTCATTCAGCCCGACGCTGTCCTGCCCGCATTGAAAGTCAATTCCAAAAAACAGCTTTTGCAGATCATGTCGGAGAAGGCGGCCGCCTTGACCGGTTTGACGGAGCGGGAAGTGTTTGACACTGTCCTGCAGCGCGAACGGCTGGGCTCGACCGGTGTTGGCAATGGCATTGCCATTCCACATGGCAAGATCAACAGCGTCAAGCGGATTACTGGGGTCTTCGCACAGCTCGAAACACCCGTCGATTTCGAAGCGCTGGATGACCAGCCGGTCGATATTGTTTTCCTTCTGCTCGCGCCTGAGAATGCTGGCGCGGATCATCTGAAGGCTCTGTCACGCATTGCGCGCATGCTGCGCGATCCCGAACGGATTGCCAAATTGCGCACGGCCCATGATGCGAGCCTTATCTACGAATTGCTGACGGCGCAGCCTGCATCCAACGCCGCCTGATTCTTTGAGAGTTTAATAAAGGCCGCCTGTGGGCGGCTTTTTTTGTTGAAAGGGGATGAGCACTAAGACATGTTTTGCACTACTCTCGTACGTGGTTCGACAAGCTCACCATGAGGGAGATTGATACTGCAAGGCTAATCGGAGGTATTGCAGAGGCTGTTCACCTGCATTGCAGTACTTTGCTCCCTGCAATCCTCACTCTCCCTCATGGTGAGCCTGTCGAACCACGCGCCAAGAAGATGCAGCATTGACGGACACACCCGCTTCAAACTGCCGAAGTCCGCCGCCACGGAAACTGCCATCCGAGCCGGACGCCCAGCGTGCCACAGGCGATCAGCAGCATTCCGGCGGCCTGCGCCATTCCCAGGGGATGGCTATAAATTGCCCAATCCACAATGATGGCGACGATCGGATAGATGAAGGTCAACACGCCGATAACTGGTGTCGACAGGCGTGGATAGGCCGAATAGATCAGGATATAGGCAATGCCCGTGTGAAGAATGCCGATACTTGCCAGCCATCCCCAGGACGCCAGCGGTACGTGTCCTGTCAAATTGGCGAAAGGGGCGAGCATGACAATACCGATAACAGTTTGGCAGAGTACGGTGATCTCCGGCCGTTGCTCGCCGAGGCCCTTGGCAAGAATCGTCGCCGCTGCATAAAGCATGGCGGCGCCAAGCGACATGATGATGCCGAGAATCCACACGGTGTTGACCGGGGCGGCTGCCCCGACCATGCCGCTTGCCAGGACAACACCGAGAAATGCGCCTGACATCCAGATGATCTGATCGAAGGTGATGCGTTCCTTGAGCAGGGTTGCGCCAATCAGGACAACGAAGAAGGGCTGGATGTGATAGATGATGGTGGTCGTGGCGATGGATGTCATGCGGAAGCCGGCAAAGAATGCTACCCAGCTCAACACCATGCAGATACCACCAAGAGCTGCCCGTGCCAGTCGCGGCCAGGAGAGCGTCTGGTCCGGAAGATAACCGCGCAGAAAACACCAGGCACTGAGAAAGATAGCGCCGAAAACGCAGCGCCAGAAAACGATCGTTATGGGATCAAGCCGTGTTTCTGTTGCAAAAGCACCGACAGTACCAATAATGACCATGGCGATGGCCAGCCGCGCTGCCGGTAAACGATCGGAAATTGGTTCAGTCATAAGGAGCAATCCTGTGTAGAAGGACACCCAGTTAGCGCCAACGATTGCCACCAAACAAACGAATAGATTTGGAATAAACTATTCGCTATGTTGATAGCACCATGGCCGCACCCCTTGACCTCGATCTCTTGCGAACCTTTGTGATTGTCGTTGAAACCGGTAGTCTGTCGGCTGCTGCCCCGCGTGTCGGCCGCAGCCAGTCTGCTGTCAGCATGCAGATGCAGCGGCTGGAGCAGGCGGTGGGCAAACAGCTACTGATTCGCAATCCCCGTTCGGTCGAGCCGAACCTGGCTGGTGAGAGTTTTCTCAACTATGCGCGGCGGTTGCTACGACTGTCCGACGAGGCTTGGGCCAATGTCACCCGTCCTGAGGAAACCGGCAGCGTGCGGCTCGGGGTTCCCGACGACTATGCCGCGTTCCTCCTGCCCCCCGTTTTGTCACGGTTTGCTGCGGAGCATCCCCTGGTCACTGTCGAGCTGGTTTGCGAGCAATCCACATCGCTGGTGAAGGCGATTGACGAAGATCGCGTCAATCTGGCGATTCTCACCCGTGGGGCTACCCAGCCATTGGAGGTGATACGCCGCGAACGTTTGATCTGGGTGGCATCACCAACTCATGTTGCCTGGGAAAATGATCCGCTCCCCATTGCCCTGTTTGAGCCCGGCTGCGCCGCGCGCATGAATGTGCTGGATGCGCTGGGGGATGCGGACCGCAGCTATCGCTGCACCTATTCCAGTGCCAGCCTGCTCGGATTGATTGCCGTTGTGCAGGCTGGACTGGCAGTTGCCGCGCTCGCCGCCTGCAGCGTGCCGTCGACGCTGCGCGTTATCGGCGAGAATGAAGGTCTGCCGCCGCTGCATGACCTCGAAATCGGCATTATGCGCAGCCCGGTGTCATCGAGCCCGGCCATTGACCGGCTGGATGATTTTCTGCGCCGCGAATTGGCACAGATAAACTGAACTGGGGCGCGTGCTGCTCAGATCCAGACATCGTTCTGGGCGGTGCGCTCCCCGCCTTCATTGCCGGTGTTCATCACGCCGCGCGGCTCGATCAGCATCAGCCTGACCTCCTTTTCGGCATAGGGTTTGTGTTCGACCCCTTTGGGGACAACGTACATTTCGCCCGATTTGATCGTCACGGATCCATCGCGAAAATCAATGCGCAGCTCACCGTCCAGAACAATGAAAGCCTCATCAGTTTCCGGATGATCGTGCCAGATGAAATCACCCTCGATGCGGACGATCTTGAATTGGTAATCATTCAGTTCGGCAACGACTTTGGGTGACCACTGTTCTGAAAACAGCGTGTACTTTTCGGAAAAATTGATGGCCTTGTAAGATTTTGGCTGGATTGTTTGCATGCATAACTCCCTCGGGCAAATGCCGGCGCAAGTTATGCTTCCCGCGAAAGCAAACGTCTTGGACGTTTGTGCGAAGACGTCAACTATTCCGACGGCTTGGACTTTCGTCCGTAGAGCTCCAACCGATGATGAATGATGTCATAGCCGAGCGCGCGGGCAATTTCTTCCTGCAGCTTTTCGATCTTATCCGACTGGAACTCGATCACATCGCCGGTATCGACGTCGATCAGATGGTCGTGATGCTCGCCATGAGCCTGTTCAAAGCGCGATGGGCCCCCGTTGAAGGCGTGGCGATGAATAGCCCCCATTTCCTCCAGTAGGTTCATGGTCCGATATACGGTCGAAAGCGAAATGCTGTCGTCGATCTCGATGGCACGATGGAAAATCTTCATCGCGTCCGGATGGTCTTCCGTGGAGGTCAGAATATCGAGAATGATTCGGCGGGGACGGGTGATCCGAACGCCTGCCTTGCGCAGTTCTTTCTCGTAATCCGGCTTCTGATTGATAGCGTGTTTCATGAGCTTGATTATGCGCCAGAACGCGTTCAGTTGCAAAGATTCTCAACTGGCCGTGACAAATACGGCAACTGATACACAGAATTTCAACGTCAGACTCTCCCCGCAACGTCGCAAACGGCATCGAATTTCTTTTTGCAAATCATTTGCATTTGCATTGACGAACGAAGACTCGAACGTTATGGAGTAACAGTGGCGGCGGAAAATCGCGCCATTTCTGGAGTTTGCTGGAGGCGATATGAGATTATCTCGACTGTTGATTGCTGTTTTTACTCTTTTGACGATCCTTGGCCCGGCATCCGCTGCCGACGGCAAGAAGTTCAAGGTGGTCACCACCTTTACGATCATCGCCGATATGGCCCGCAATGTTGCGGGTGATGCCGCGAATGTGGATTCGATTACCAAACCCAATGCGGAAATTCATGACTATCAGCCGACACCCGGCGATATCCTGAAGGCACAAGATGCCAATCTCGTTCTGTGGAATGGTCTCGGTCTTGAGCGCTGGTTCGAAAAATTCTTCGGCAATGTAAAGGATGTCCCGAGCGTCGTTGTCAGCGAGGGTGTAGAGCCAATGGGCATTTCGGAAGGCCCCTATGAAGGCAAGCCAAATCCACATGCCTGGATGTCACCCAATGCCGCGCTGATCTATGTGGAAAATATCCGTAAGGCACTCGGCAAGTATGACCCGGCGAACGCCGCCGTCTATGACCGCAATGCGGCGGCCTATTCGGAAAAGATCCGGGCGACCGTTGCGCCGATCCGCGAAAGTCTGGCCGCTGTTCCTGTCGAGCGCCGCTGGCTTGTGACCAGTGAAGGCGCTTTCAGCTACCTCGCGCGCGATTTCGACATGAAAGAACTCTATCTCTGGCCAATCAATGCCGACCAGCAGGGCACGCCCCAGCAGGTTCGCAAGGTAATCGACAAGGTTCGGGCTGAAAAAATTCCCGTAGTTTTCAGCGAAAGCACGATCTCCGCTTCACCCGCCAAGCAGGTCGCTCGTGAGACAGGCGCGAAATATGGCGGCGTTCTCTATGTCGATTCGCTCAGCGATCCTGATGGTCCGGTACCGACTTATCTCGACCTCTTGCGTGTCACGGCACAAACCGTAGCCAAAGGTTTCACCCAGTGAGCGTGTCTTCCCAAACGCTCGCCGGTCCCTCCGCTGCAAAGCGGGGGGCTGGTCTTTCCGTGCATGATGTCACCGTGACCTACCGCAATGGTCACACGGCACTGCGCAATGCGAGTTTTGACATCCCGCGCGGATCGATTACCGCGCTTGTCGGCGTCAACGGTAGTGGCAAGTCCACCCTGTTCAAAGCCATCATGGGCTTTGTGCCCCTCGCCAAAGGATCGGTCTCGATCCTGGGTGAACAGGCGGGACGGGCGCTCAAGCGCAATGTGGTGGCCTATGTGCCGCAAAGCGAGGATGTCGACTGGAATTTCCCCGTTCTGGTCGAAGACGTCGTGATGATGGGACGATACGGCCATATGAATTTTCTGCGCATCCCGAAAAAGCGCGACCAGCATATGGTGACGGCCGCGCTGGAACGGGTCGGCATGACGGATTTTCGCAAGCGCCAGATCGGCGAGCTCTCGGGCGGGCAGAAGAAGCGTGTCTTCCTTGCCCGCGCGCTGGCGCAGGAAGGCGATATCATTCTTCTGGATGAACCTTTTACCGGGGTCGACGTGCGGACAGAAGAGGCCATCATAGGCCTTTTGCGATCCCTGCGCGATGACGGCAAGGTCATGCTGGTTTCCACGCATAATCTCGGCAGCGTGCCCGAATTCTGTGACCGGGCTGTGCTGGTAAACCGCACTGTTCTCGCATCCGGCCCGACCGAAAAGGTGTTCACACAGGCCAATCTGGAAATGACTTTCGGTGGCGTGCTGCGGCACTTCATTCTTGGCGGCGTTGATCTGCATGCCGATGCGGACCCGCGCAGCGTCACGGTGCTGAGCGATGATGAACGTCCCTTCGTGATCTACGGCGAACCCACAGGGAAAGGTAAGCCGCAATCATGATGCAGACCCTTCTCGAACCCTTTTCCTACAATTACATGGTCAATGCCATGTGGGTCAGCGCGCTGGTTGGCGGTGTCTGCGCCTTCCTTTCCGCTTATCTTATGCTGAAGGGCTGGTCGCTGATCGGCGATGCGCTCTCCCATTCCATCGTGCCCGGTGTCGCCGGCGCCTACATGCTGGGCCTGCCGTTTTCCATTGGTGCGTTCTTTTCCGGCGGTCTTGCCGCAGTCACCATGCTGTTTCTCAATCAGCGGACGAAGCTGAAAGAAGATGCCATCATCGGTCTTATCTTTACGTCGTTCTTCGGGCTTGGCCTGTTCATGATGTCGCTGTCCCCTGCCTCGGTGAACATCCAGACCATTGTGCTCGGCAATATTCTGGCGATCACCCCAGAAGATACGCTGCAACTGGTCATCATTTGCGGAGTGTCGCTGGCTGTCCTCCTCGTCAAATGGAAGGATCTCATGGTTACGTTCTTCGACGAGAATCACGCGCGTTCCATCGGGCTCAATCCTCCACTCCTCAAGATACTGTTCTTTACCCTGCTCAGTGCGTCGACGGTGGCAGCCATGCAGACGGTGGGTGCGTTTCTGGTTGTGGCTATGGTTGTTACACCGGGGGCAACCGCCTATCTCTTGCATGACCGTTTCCCGCGCCTGATCCAGACGAGTGTACTGATTGGCGCTTTGACCAGTTTTGTCGGTGCCTATTTCAGCTATTTCCTCGATGGCGCGACCGGCGGCATAATCGTTGTGCTGCAGACACTTGTTTTTCTCACCGCCTTTGTTTTCGCACCCAAGCATGGAACGCTTGCCGCGCGCCGACGTGCCAAACTGGCATTGGAGGAGGGGGCATGAACGACGTGATTCAGCTTTTGTTGCAACCCTTCGGCTTTGGCTTCATGCAGCAGGCGTTTGTCATCACGCTGCTGGTTGCAATCCCCATGGGCCTGCTCTCCCCCTTTCTCGTCCTGAAAGGCTGGTCGCTGATGGGGGATGCGATTTCACATGCGGTGCTGCCGGGTGTGGTGCTCGCCTATATCGCGGGTATTCCTCTGGCAATCGGGGCTTTTGCAGCGGGCATGATCTGCGCACTCGCCACCGGTTTCCTCAAGCAAAACAGCCGGGTGAAAGAAGACACTGTCATGGGCGTGGTGTTCTCGGGCATGTTCGGCCTTGGCATCGTGCTCTATACAAAAATCCAGTCTGACGTGCATCTCGACCACATCCTGTTCGGCGACATGCTCGGCGTGGCGTGGCGCGATATTGCGGAAACTGGCGTAATTGCAGCCGTGACCATGCTGGCGCTTGGTATCTGGCGGCGTGATTTGCTCCTGCATGCCTTTGACCCGCAACACGCGCAGGCGATCGGTCTGCCGGTGAAATTCCTGCATTACGGACTGCTCTGTATCCTGTCGCTGACAATTGTCGGCGCTCTCAAGGTCGTTGGAATTATTCTTGCCGTCGCCATGCTGATTGCGCCGGGGTCCATTGCTTTCCTCTTGACCAAACGGTTCGAGCGCATGCTGTTCGTATCGGCGCTTGTTGCCGTTTCAACCTCATTGGCCGGTATCTATCTAAGTTTCTTCCTCGATAGCGCCCCGGCACCAACCATCGTGCTCTTGCTGACGGCAAGCTTCATTCTTGCCTTTGTCTTGTCGAGAAAAGGAACCGCCGCCAGCGCGGAAGCACAGGCGGCGGATTAAAATGGTTTACTCAGTCAGCGGCAAGCTCGCCGCGGACTATTTTCCTGGCACGACTTCCACAAGCACCTTGTGTTCACCTGATGCTTCAAGCGGAATGCCAGCATCGGCCTTGGCGAGTTTCTTGCCATCGACAGTGATCTTTCTACCGCCCTTGCCTGCCGGCTTGACCTCAACCGTGTAGCGCGCCTTGTCGTTGCGCAGCACGAAGCTGAAGCCATCGGTCCATGCCGTCGGCAGGGCAGGGTCGACAAACAGCCTGTCATTCTGACGGCTGATGCCGAGAATACCTTCCGTTGCCACCCGGTAGAGCCAGCCGGCGGAACCCGTATACCAGGTCCAGCCGCCGCGTCCGCGCATCGGATCAACCGAATAAACGTCAGCAGCGACGACATAGGGCTCGACCCGGTATGACTCGGCCTTGTCAGCATCCAGCGAATGGTTCACCGGATTGAGCTTGCTGAACCAGCGATAGGCCTCATCGGCATTTCCAAGCTTGGCCATGGCCAAGACAGCCCAGGTTGCGGCATGGGTATACTGACCGCCATTCTCGCGCACACCCGGCGGATAGCCCTTGATGTAACCCGGCTCATGTCGCGTTTTGTTGAACGGCGGCGTGAACAGTTTGATGATATCAACCTCGTCATCGACCAGATGCGTCGCAACAGATTGCATGGCCTGTTTGGCGCGGTCAGGATCACCATAGCCGGAGAGAACGCTCCAGGACTGGGCGATGGAGTCGATCCTGCACTCGTCACTGGTCTTGGAACCCAGTGGCGAGCCGTCGTCGAAATAGCCGCGGCGATACCATTCGCCGTCCCAGCCATCTTTTTCCAGAGCGGCTTTGAGGCTCTCGATATGCGCTTCCCACCGCTTGATGCGGTCGGCATCCTTGCGCTGGCGGGCAATCGGCAGGATATCGCGCAGGGTGCTGATCAGGAACCAGCCCAGCCAGATGCTCTCGCCCTTGCCCTCTTCGCCGACCCGGTTCATGCCGTCGTTCCAGTCGCCGGTGAGCATGAGTGGCAGGCCGTGTGCGCCGGTGCGGGCGATCGCCAGATCGAGCGCGCGGGCCGCGTGCTCATAAACGGTGACTTTCTCTGTCGTTATTGCCGGCTGATAGAAAGCATCATGTTCGCCGGTTTCGAGAGCCTTGCCCTCGATGAAAGCGATCTGTTCATCCAGAATGCTCATATCACCTGTTACCGAGGTGTAGTGGGCAATGGCATAACCGAGCCACACCACGTCATCGGAAATCATTGTTCGCACACCGGCACCCGATGTTGGCAACCACCAGTGTTGAACATCACCTTCCTTGAACTGCCGGGCGGCGACATTCAGGATCTGATGGCGGGCCAGAGATGGGTCGAGCACCAGCATCGACAGCGTATCCTGCAACTGGTCGCGGAACCCGAAGGCACCACTGGCCTGATAGAAAGCTGTTCGTGCCCAGATACGGCAGGCAAGGCTCTGATAGGGCAGCCAGCGGTTGACCATCACGTCGAACGCATCGTCGGGTGTATCCACCTGCAGACCATCGAGGAACTCGGTCCAGATTGCCTTGGAAGCCGCCAGCGTCTTTTCAAACGGACGCTTGAGCTGTTCTGCGAGAACACGGCGTGCTTCATCGGAACCGGCAGTGTCACCGATGTAGAACAGGATTTCTTTGGTTTCACCCGCAGCGATTTCCACGTCGACCGCAAGTGCTGCACACGTATCACCGCCCGCTTCAACCACGTTGGACAAGGTTTTCGCCCGCAATACCGCTGCTGGCTGGTCCACCGAGCCCAGCGGGCCGAAAAACTCGGACCGTTCCGATGTCACGGATTGCGGCTTCACGTTTGAAGCGAAGAATGCCACGTGGTCCTTCCGGTCGGTGCCGTAGGGATTGCGGGCAAACAGCGCGCCGCTGTCCGCATCGTGCGACGGAACGATGAACGGAGCCGTTTTGGCGCGCGAAGTGCCGAGCATCCATTCGACAAAACCATAAACACGCAACTGCTTGGCTGTCCCGCCGTGATTGGTGATCTTGAGGCTGGACACCCGCACCGGCATTTCCGCGTCGATGGTATGGGTCAGCTCAAGGCCGACATTGCCGTGGCGCGACAGGAATGTCGAATAGCCTTGCCCATGGCGCGTCTCGTACTGAACCGAGGGATCACGCAGCACTGAAGCAGTTGGCGAGAACGCAGTACCCTTGTCCAGATCTACGACGTAGAGCGCCTCACCGGACCGGTTGATCACAGGGTCGTTCGACCACTGGGTAAGCTGATAGTCGCGACTGTTGCTCGACCAGGTAAAGCCTGCGCCCTCTGCCGACACATGGAAACCGAAGCCCGCATTGGAGATCACATTGATCCATGGTTGCGGCGTGGTTGTGCGATCTGCAAGCCGGACGACATATTCGCCGGTCTTCATGTCAAAACCGCCAAAGCCGTTCCAGAAGGCAAGATCGCCGCCCTCTGTTTTCTGACGGCGCTTGCTCACCAGCTGTGTCGGAGCGGGCGCAATACTGCGCAGCTCGTCAAGACCGGTATCGCCTGTGGCAAGAGCCTTGCCGGATGTCGCGGTGACAACCGGCTGCAGGTCAGCGGCCAGTTCCTCCATACGCTTCAGCTGTTCGACCAGCGTGCCGTTCTGCGCGTGCATGACGATACGGGCAGAGGCAAGCAGGGTATTATAGCTCGCGTCACTCATCTGATCCTTGCGCACGGTGAAGATATGGACACGTGGACCGTACTGTCCACCGCGATTGCGGCTGTTCTCGCAGATCGCTTCAAGCCCGCGCTGGAAGTCCTGGGCATAGGAGAAGGAGCGCTCATTGATGACAACGACGTCAACCACAAGCCCCTTCGCCCGCCAATATTCCTGTGCCTTCAAGACATTCTTCAGTGTTTCCATGTCGGCTTCGTCATCGATGCGCAGGGCAAGGATGGGGAAGTCACCGGATATGGACATCGGCCACAGATCGGATTGGCTGCCAAGTCCGGATGCGATGCTTTCGGAGGGCATGCGCAGGGCTTTGTCCGTATAGATCAGGCTGGTTGCCACACGCTGGAAATCAGCGGCCTCATCCGGATTGATCTCGATGTGGTGCAGCCGCACCTGCGAGCTTGTCCAGGACAGTGAGAATTCGCGGGCAAAGCAGTCCGGATGCCGGAAGCGGGAAACAACCTCTTCCAGTTCGTGCCGGTCAGGACCAACCAAGGTCCAATAAACCAGTGTGACCCGCTTGTGCGCGGGAACACGAACGCGGCAACGCAGTGACGCGATGGGATCGAGGACAAATCCCTGGCTGCCGTTGAGGGTTACACCTTCATCGAAGGCAGCGGGATTGCGCAGGTTGCGACCGCGGCCGATGAAGGCCCGCCGGTCGGTTTCTGCCTGGATTTCCCGCATGGCACCCGATCCGTCGGTGACAACGTGTGCCACATGAATATCCGGCTCGTTGCTGGCGCGTTTGCGCCGCGTAGCGTAGATCGTGTCGCCGCGCGGATCGATTTCGGTTTCCACGAACATCTTGGCAAAGGCCGGATGTGCCGTATCCGTATCGTCTGCTGTCAGAACCAGTTCGGCATAGGACGTCACTTCAATGATCCGGTCTTTTGTTCCGGTATTGGTGATGATGATACGGCGGCCTTCGCCATCGGAATCCGATGCGACGATGGTTTCCACCGTGGACTGGATCGTGCCGTTTTCCTTGACGAACTCTGCTTTGTAATCGGCGAAGATGGTGGTGCTCTTCTCACCTGCCGCCCGCACGGGATCGCCGGTTGCCGACCACCATTCGCCACTGTCGAGATCGCGCAGGAACAGGAATGTTCCGTAGCCGCTTTCAAGCGGATCGGGCTGGAAGCGGGTGATCGCAAGGCCATTCCAGCGGCTGTAACCGCCGCCATTGGCGGTGACCATGACCGAGTAGTGACCGTTCGACATGATCTGCGTGGCGCGTGGAGCGGCAAGCGGGTTCTTGATAAAACGGATGGATGCCGTTTCTTCGCCGCTTTCCACGGCCTTGCGCATGGGGTTGTCGGCCTTGGCCTGCAGAACCGGTATTTCGCGCGGTGCCTTTTCCTGCAAAAGCAGTTCGGCGGCCTCGATGACGGGGTCGGAATGGAAGCGGTCGCGCATGCGGCCTTCAAACACCACATTGTTGACGGCGACGATGGACATGCCGTGATGGTGCGCCATGTAGTTGCGCACGATCGCATATTCTTCATCCTCGCGAACACGGGAACGGGTGAAGTCGACGGCGTCATAGAAGCCGTACTGACCAAGCGCACCCATTTCGCGCAGGCGTTTCAGATTGACCACGGCTTCCGCCGGACGATACTGGCTGGCCATGATGCTGGCATAGGGTGCCACAACGTAGTTCTTGGACAGACCGCGCTTCAGTCCCAGTGTTGGAACACCGAAGTTGGTGTACTGGTAGTTCATTTCCGGATCGCGCGCATTGTAGGCGGCTTCGGAAATGCCCCATGGCAGGCCTTTTGACTCGCCATATTCAATCTGGCGTTGGACGATCAGTTTGTTGGTTTGATCGAGCATGGAGCCCAATGGCTCGATCATGACCAGAGGCGGCATCAGATATTCGAACATGGAGCCTGACCAGGAGATCAGCGCACCGCGCCAGCCAACCGGGACCAGAAGACGGCCAAGACGGAACCAGTGATCAACCGGAATATCGCCCTTGGCAATGGCAAAGAGGCTGGCGAGACGTGCTTCCGAAGCCAGAAGATCGTAGCAGCTTGCATCGAGTTCGTTGGTATCGACGCGGAAACCGATGGACAGGAGGCGCCGCTCCTTGCGTTCAAGGAAGGTGAAGTCAGTGTCGAAGGCCAGTTGCCGGGCCCGGGTTGCCAGCGAAACCAGCCGCTCGCGCAGACTGTCCGTTCCCGCATGGGTGCCGATCGCATCATCCGTATGCGCCTGGCAGGTCTTGACGAGAATGAGCGCCCATTCATTGGCGGTAGTGCTGAGCGCACTTTCAAGCTCACCGTGCAACTCTTCCGTCAGGCGCTGAATGTCACCGGCAAAGAGCGAAAGATTGATGGTTCGCAGGGATGCCGTTTCCGGCTCTTCCTTGATGGTGGTGATGGCACGGCGGAAATTGGCCACCCGCTCGTCAAGACGGCGGCGCAACGGCCGCAGGACGCGGCGTTCGTCTGGAATGTCGTTGATCGCCTCTTCCAGAATATCGCTGACGTCGAGGATGCCATCCAGATCGCTTTGCAGATAGACGGACGGTGCCTCCGCCCATTTCTCCAGTGCGGAAGACAGTGCTACCAGATGGCCGGCAAGATTGCCGCTGTCCACTGATGAGACGTAAAGCGGCAGGAGAGGGCGCAAGGTGGTTGTTTCGTACCAGTTGTAGAGGTGGCCGCGGTATTTCTCCATCTTTTCCAGTGTGGAGAGTGTGTCATCGATGCGTGTCAGCGTCTCGTTGAAGCCGATCCAGCCAAAGTCCCGGGCGGCCACGGTCGACAACAGATACATACCGATATTGGTCGGTGATGTACGGGTTGCGATGACGGGATGCGGGTCCTCCTGGAAATTGTCCGGAGGAATGAAGTTCTGTTCCTTGGTAACGAACGTATCGTAGTAGTGCCAGGTGCGGCGGGCAAACCGGCGCAGCTCGCTCTTGTCCGAAGAACGGACATTGAGATCATCCAGCGGCTTGGCCGACCGGCTGACCAGCCAGGCAATGACCGGCGAGAAGAACCAGATCAGCGCGAAGGGGACGGCGAGAAACCATGCCCGGCTCTGCGTGGCGAGCGGCAGGGCGATTGCAATGGCCGCGACGATGATCGCGGGCCACATCAGGCGTGCGTAGTACTGCAGCGTGTCCGGTGCGCTGGCCTTTGCCTGGGCCGCAGCACGCCATTCGAGCAGGTTCTTGCGCGATATGAAGACGCGGTAGAGTGTACGGACAATGGCATCAGCCATCAGGCAAGCCATGTTGGCAATGAACGTGATGCGGAGGGCAATATCGGCGGCACCGGAGAAAATATCGGTGAGGATCGCCTGGAAATGCCCTTTCAGCGACAGGTTCATATTTGTCGGTACAAGGTTGGTGAACAGGATCATCGTCGGAACGATGAACATGCTGAAAATCATGAAGAACTGCCACAGCGCTGCAACACCAGGTGGGAGCAGTGTCCATCCGGCAATCGAGGCGATGATCCAGAAGATCGGCGTCAGCGAGCGGCGCAGGTTGTCGGTCATTTTCCAGCGCGTAACCGCAGTCACGCCCGGTCGAGTGCTGAACAGATAGGGCAGAAGCTGCCAGTCACCACGCGTCCAGCGATGGTGACGCGAAATGTCGACATTGTAGCCTGTCGGATAGTCTTCGACGACCTCGACGTCGCTGACCAGTGCCGCACGGGCATAGCCGCCTTCGAGAAGGTCATGGCTGAGAACGGTGTTCTCGTCGATCTTGCCGTCGAGGGCCAATTCGAAGAAGTCTACATCGTAGAGGCCCTTGCCGGTGAAGGTCCCTTCACCCAGCACATCCTGATAAACGTCCGACACCGCAAAGACATAGGGATCTATGCCGCGGTTGACCGAGAAGACACGCTGCAGGAATGAGGCGTCATCACCTGTTGTGAGCGACGGCGTGACGCGTGGCTGCAGGATGGCGTAGCCACTGGTCACTCGGCCCGACTTTTCCTTGTAGATAGGCCGATTGAGCGGATGGCTCAGCTTGCCCGCAAGACGATTGACGGAATCCGGGGTCAGGCGGGTGTCCGAGTCGAGCGTCATCACGAACTTGATGTCACCGGGCACTTCCTCATTGCTGGGGAAATAGGTCGTGTCCTTGTCGCCGCGCAACAGCATATTGAGTTCATGCAGCTTGCCGCGTTTGCGCTCCCAGCCCATCCAGCGGCCTTCCTGTGCGTTGTACAGGCGCTTGCGGTGCAGGAGGAAGAAACGCGGGTTGCCACCTTGAGTATAGTGCTGATTGAGTGCGGTTACTTTTTCGCGGGCATAGTCGAGAATATCAAGATCGTTCTCGGTCTGCTCCACCTTGCTGTCTGCCCAGTCGGTGAGCAGCGCGAAATAGATTTCGCCGCGCGGATTGGTCAGATAATGCACTTCAAGATTGCGGATATGCTCGTCGACGGAATCCCGCGAGGTGATCAGCGTCGGTACCGCGACAAGGGTTTTTGCCTCCGGGGGCAGGCCATTCTTGTATTCAAAGCCGATCAAACGTGTGGGCGGCATGAACATGGGAATGATCCAGTTGACGAAACCATTGGCGGTTTCCATCGTCGGGAAAACAGCCAGGACCGTCAGCAGGAGAACCGTATCGCTCGGCAGGCCGTAACGCCGCAGCCAGTAGTGGATCAGGAACAGAATGCCGATCGAGATGACCGAGGCAGGGACCCAAAGACCGGCAAGGCCCAGCATCTTGTAGAACCGTACCCAGCGTTGCAGTACGGTGGGTGTGGAACCGCATGTCTCTTCCAGTTCCGTGCGTCCGTCGCCGGCGAGATAGTAGCCGACGTCACGTTTGCGCTGCACGGTGACGCTCTTCTCGTCGCCCGTGGTTTCAGCACTGTGATGTGCAAGATCAAGCGCGGCCTGCGTAATGTCCTGCTCGCTCTTGCCTGAGCGGCGGGCGATCTTTTCAATCGCCACGCGATAGGCATTGCGGGAATGGAAATCGAGGGCGTCGAAGTTCGAATGCTCACGCAGAACCGCGTCGACACCGCTGACTGTCTCGAACCAGGTGATCCAGTCGACGTCATCAATGGCTTTCAGGCTGCGAATGAGGTTACCCATGGTAACGCCGCCGGTGGACTGGCGCGTATGTTCCTGAATAATGGCATCTTCGGCATCGCTGCCGTTCTTTTCCAGCTCTTCTTCAAGCCAGGCAACGGCTGCACCGGAATGCATGGCGCCGCCACGCAGGCGATAGAGCAGATGGGTGGCAAAGGTGCTGTCGCGGGCGGCGGTGGTGTACTGCGCCAAAAGCTGCGGCAGGGTATCCTTGTCCGCATTGAGCGTGATTTCGTCGGCAACGCTGTTGGCGTAGGCGCGCATGCGCCGGGCGCGCTCGACTCGCAAAGACAAACGGCGCGCATTTTCGATAAGGATGAAACGCACGGCGGAGGGAAGGGCCCAGAGTTCGCCGATGTGCAAGGGCGAAACAGTCTGGAATCCTTCGACCATCGCCGTCAGGCTGCTGAGTGAGAACTGGCTGTCCGTATGCGCCGCATAGAGCCACGCCAACGCCATGACACGCGGGATCTCTGGCTTGCTCGTCAGGGGCGGCAACTGGCGGAAGAACTTCTTCGGAAGATCGCGCTCGACCTGCTGGATGTTCTGATCAACAAGATAATAATTGTCGAGAAGCCATTGGGCCGCCGGAGTAATCGTTTCACCCTTGCGTGCAGCCGCGTCAGAGGAACGATAGGAATGGAGGATCAGCCGGGCATTTTCGATCGTACGCTGCTCAAACACCATGGGTTCGTAGTCGGGCAGGCGGATATCTTCACCGCGCGCAACACGTGCGCCCAGATCGCGCAGGTCATCGATGGATTTATAGTGTGCTCTGATTGGATTGGGTTGGACCGAAAAAATCTGACCAACGGCATTCTTCTGTGGTGTGAAAGATTTAAAAAAAGACAGTAGGGCCATTTGCCTTCGTTTCGGTTGTGAAGAAAAAATCTTCAGGGCTGCAACACAGACGATAATAACGGGTCGATTGACCCATGGAGGAGTCACGATCTAATCGGGTCGGATCAACTAAGCTACCATCACTTTCATCCTTGCCGATCAGTTTTGATGAAAATGAGTCAAATTTCCATCTGTTTATCTTAGGCAATTCGTAGTGGGCTGCACAGGGGGCACTGCGCGCAAACCTGATAATCGATGTTCTTTAAGGGTGGTATGCTTTGTGAACACACTGTTTATGGGAGGTAAGCAGACGGCGTGCAAAAGCCGGAGTTGATGAAACTCCGGCTTTGATTGGCAGTCCTCGAAAGCTCAAGCCTTGGGAAAAACACGCCAATGCTTGGGGCGAAAGGCAATGCGGCTCTTTTCCTTGGCGGGATGATCAGCTGGAATTTCGATCTCAACGCGTTCAGCCGCACCGCCGATTTCAAGTTCCACGCGTCTTGTCGCACCCACGCGGCGGCTCGCAATAACGGTTCCGGCGATGCAGCCGCCGCAGCCATCGACCAGTTCGACATCATGCGGACGGAAATAAAAGGCTGCCTCTCCATCGGGTGCGTCGCTCTTCAGACCCAATGCGCGGTCTGCAAGCCATACCTCGCCATTGTCGATGCGCACGGCTAGTGAACTTGATTCGCCGATGAAACCATAGACGAAGGGAGAGTTTGGCGTGTCATAGACCTGATCAGGTGTTCCGATCTGCTCGATCTTGCCCTGACTCATCACCACAACACGGTCCGCGAGTTCCAGCGCTTCGTCCTGGTCGTGAGTCACGAAAACTGTTGTGTGCATCGTCTTGTCGTGGATTTCACGCAGCCACCGGCGTAGCTCCTTGCGCACTTTCGCATCCAGTGCACCGAACGGTTCGTCGAGAAGCAGAACTCGCGGCTCGATCGCCATGGCGCGAGCGAGGGCTACACGCTGGCGCTGACCGCCGGAAAGCTGGGCCGGATAGCGCTTTTCGAGACCCCCGAGCTGCACGAAATCGAGCAGTTCGGACGAGCGGCGGCGGATTTCCTCATTGCTTGGACGGCTTGCGGAGGGGCGAACCTTCAGTCCGAACCCGACATTGTCGATGACGGTCATATGCCGGAACAGTGCATAATGCTGGAACACGAAGCCGACATTACGCTCCTGCACGGATTTCAGCGATGCGTCCTCGTCGCCGAAAAACACCTTTCCCTCTGTCGGGGTTTCCAGGCCGGCAATCAGGCGCAGAAGCGTCGTCTTGCCTGATCCGGAAGGCCCGAGCAATGCAATCAGTTCACCCGAATTGATATCGAGCGACACGTCGTGCAACGCCGGGAAGCGATCAAATTCCTTGCGTACACCACTTACGCGAACGTCCATCTGTATTCCTCTCAGTGTCCGCCATTGGCAGCCAGCTCCGCACCGTATCTCAACTCCAGCAGGGTCTTGAGAACGAGCGTCACCAGCGCCAGCAGCGCCAGAAGCGAAGCCACTGCAAAAGCAGCGACAGAATTGAATTCGTTATAGAGAATTTCCACCTGCAACGGCATCGTGTTGGTCAGGCCCCTGATATGGCCTGAAACGACGGATACCGCGCCAAACTCTCCCATGGCCCGGGCGTTGCACAAAAGCACGCCGTAGAGCAAGCCCCATTTGATGTTGGGAAGGGTGACATGCCAGAACGTCTGCCAGCCGTTCGCCCCGAGGGAAAGTGCGGCCTCTTCGTCGGTCGTACCCTGTTCCTGCATCAGCGGGATGAGCTCACGCGCAACGAAGGGGAACGTCACGAACACTGTTGCCAAAACGATACCCGGGACGGCAAACAGGATCTCGATCCCCTGCGATTTGAGCCAAGGACCGAGCGCACTGTGCGTGCTGAACAGCAGCACGTAGACGAGACCCGATATCACGGGTGAAACTGAGAAAGGCAGGTCGATCAAGGTTGTCAGGAATGCCTTGCCCTTGAACTCGAACTTGGCGATGGTCCAGGCGGCAACCACGCCGAAAACGAGATTGAGCGGAACGGCTATGGCCGCGACCAGGAGTGTCAGACGTATGGCGGCGAGAGCATCATGATCGGCAAAGACTGCAAGGTAAGCGGCCGGGCCCTTGCGGAATGCTTCAAAGAAAACCGAGATCAAAGGCAGGAGCAGGAACAGACCGAGAAAGGCCAGTGCCACGCCAATGAGGACGAAACGCGCCGTACGGCTCTCAGTGGTCGCCGGATGCCAGGATTTGGAGGCCGGTTCGGGAGATTGCGGCAGCTCATGTCGCATAGCCATACCTCCTGCGGCTCCAGGCCTGAATGAGATTGATGACAAAGAGCATCGTGAAGGAAATGATGAGCATGATAGCGGCAATCGCCGTTGCACCCGTATAGTCGAATTCTTCCAGCCGGATGACGATCAGGAGTGGGGCAATTTCCGAGATATAAGGAAGGTTGCCGGCAATGAAGATCACCGAACCATATTCGCCGACGGCGCGGGCGAAGGCGAGGGCAAACCCGGTCAGGATTGCCGGGGTCAGACCCGGCAGCAGCACCCGTGTGATGGTCTGGAAGCGCGTTGCCCCGAGTGTGGCCGCTGCTTCCTCAACTTCCTTGCGGATTTCTTCCATGACCGGCTGCACTGTGCGCACCACAAAAGGCAAACCGATAAAGATCAGGGCGATGGTAATACCAACAGGCGTGAAGGCAACCTTGATACCCAGCGGATCAAGCCAACGGCCGATCCAGCCGTTTTTCGAATAGAGGGCCGTCAGAGCAATACCGGCAACCGCGGTGGGCAGGGCGAATGGCAAATCGACAATCGCATCGATGATCCGGCGGCCAGGAAAGCGGTAACGCACCAGCACCCAGGCAACGATCACACCGAACACGACGTTAATGAGCGCGGCCACCAACGACGTGCCGAAGCTGATTTTCAAGGCATTCAGCGTTCGAGGGTCTGTTGCGACGTGCCACATGCCGCCCCAGCCGAGCGATGCAGAACGCCAGACCAGACCGGCCAGCGGAATAAGGACGATGAGGGTCAGATAGGCAAGAGTGAAGCCGAGCGTCATTCCGAACCCTGGAATGACACTCGGCCTCTTAAACCGCCAACCTGCTGTGAGGTTGGAAATCATGCTGTTACTTTTTCGGCTTGTAAATCTGGTCAAACGTTCCGCCATCTCCGAAGTGATAGGGCTGTGCCTTTGCCCATCCGCCGAAGATTGGATCATCGATCGTCACCAGTTTCAACTCCGGCAATTTTTTCAGGAGATCAGCTGGCACCAGTTTCGGGTCAGACGGACGATAGAAATGCTTCGCTGCGATGGTCTGGCCTTCTGCTGAGTAAAGATACTGGAGATAGGCTTCGGCCACCTTGCGTGTGCCCTTGGCGTCAACATTGCCGTCGACCACCGCAACCGGCGGTTCCGCCAGGATGGATTGCGGCGGGACAATGATATCGAATTTGTCGGCACCGAATTCATCCGAAGCGAGGTATGCTTCGTTTTCCCATGCGAGCAGTACGTCGCCCAGTTCCCGCTGGGCAAAGGTGGTGGTCGATCCGCGTGCACCGGAATCCAGTACCGGAACGTGTTGGAAAAGGTTGCTGATATAGTCTTTGATCTTGGCTTCATCGCCGCCGTACTGGCCGTAAGCCCAAGCCCAGGCAGCAAGATAGTTCCAGCGGGCGCCGCCGGATGTCTTTGGGTTTGGCGTGATGACTTCAACGCCGTCCTTTACCAGATCACCCCAATCCTTGATGCCCTTCGGATTGCCCTTGCGCACGAGGAAGACAATGGTTGACGTGTAGGGAGCCGAATTATGTGGATATTTGGTGCGCCAGTCCGGATTGATCTTTTTCGTTGCCTTGACGATGGCGGAGATATCGCTCTCCAGCGCCAGCGTCACCACGTCGGCATCAAGACCGTCGATGACGGAGCGAGCCTGCGCGCCGGAACCGCCATGAGAGGTTTGGATAGTCAGGGTTTCGCCTGTATCGGCTTTCCACTTCGCAGCGAAAGCCGCGTTATAGTCCTTGTAGAGTTCGCGTGTCGGGTCGTACGACACGTTCAGAAGCGTCGTATCCGCTTGGGCGGCAGACAGCGATTGAAAGGAAACGGTTGCGGCGAATAATGCCGCCGCCAGCGATAAGGTTATACGGGAATGTTTCATGCCTGCCTCCGTGTAGTGTGACCTGAAGCGTAGCAGAGCGGCCCGCACAGCGGGCGTTGGAAAGAATTCCTTTTATATCGATAAATTAGAAAATTCTACCTGAATAGCATAGTCTACAGAAACGGTAGTCTATTCCGGGCTGGGCCGGGATTTTGTCAGCGACAGGATTCTTCTCCGGTACCGTAGGTCAGGGCCCGTTTGACGGATGAATGGCAATCTGTGCCCCCCGGGGCGCGTGAGTCGTGCATGAAATAATATTTCGCGCACAGGTTGTGGCTCTAACGCGAAAAAATGGTACCGGCGCGGGGGCCGGTACCGGGCTGGAGGCCCTTATTTGCGGATCAGCAGATCGACCGGTGTGATCTCTGCGACCTCGGTGTAGTTGCTGGCCGCCACCTTGGATTCAATGGAGGCCCGCACCGTGAGTGGCGTGACAAAAATCGCCAGTGTCAGCGCTGCAGTGGCGGCTATCGAGAGGCGTCGTTCCATGCGTGAGTTGATGATCATTGGTTTTCCCCTTGGTCTCAATGGTACTTCGCCCGCAACGGGCGGGAAATGATGTCGTCAATTGCAAATTTCGGGATCGGCAAAAGCACTTGATCTAGTTCCGCCAGCGTTTCGGCAAAACCGATCGCGGCGTTCTCCACTTCCTCCTGGCGGGAGGGGCATGCCATGGCATTGAGGCAGGTTCGTGCCGCGAGCATGTCGCAATTTTGAAGTCCTGCAATCAGGCCGAGGGTCAGGCACTCTTCCTTGCACACATGGTGTGAGCCGAAGGGAAACGTCTTCAGCGGACACAGCGCGCAATGGCGCAGGGTGCGAATGAAGAATGAGAGTTCTGACAGGGCGCGATTTCCTTCGCGGGTGCCGAGAATTTCGCTATACAGACCAAAAGCCATTTCCCAAGCTATCACCGAGCCGGTTTCAAAACCGGCAGTCCATCGCCGATAGCCTTCCAGAACGAGCTTTTCTGGAGCGCGGTCGAAATAGCAGCCCATGCCGTGCCCGGCTTCAGATGCGCGTGGATACATGCCCACTCCCATCCTGCTCATTGTTGCGGATCAGGGCAAGAATTCCGTTGCGGTAGGTGCGAGCAACAGGTTGCATCAGCCGGTTCAGGCCGGGTGCGGGACGTGCAAACTGCGAATGCAGCATGGAAACCACGCGCAGGCGTGGCAGAAAAAGACCTATCATAGGGTCCTCCAATCGAACGGGTTCAAGGCCCAGACATCAAAGGTATGCACTCTTGTGCTTCTGCATAAAGCCAATGACTTATTTCAAAGTCAAATGATAATTTTCGAAAAGCATGAAAAATATCAATAGGTTAGAATAGTTCTAGGAAATTATGAGTATTTTAGTAGACAATTGTTCTGGCAAGTTGACAAATCATCGCACCCCGCCGGTTTCGGCGCAGATGGGTGAACGAAACACGCTGGCAAGAAATCTGGAGATTCGGCCTAAAGCTGCGTGACCATGCGATGTGAAGCGGGGTGGATCATCCGCACGAATGTGATCGGCTTCTGCGGCACGAAAGTGACACGTTCGACAATGAACACCGCATCCCTTTCCGCCACGCCGAGAATATCAGCCTCTTCCATATCGGCGGTGCCGGCGTGAAAGACGATCTCGGCCTGCGAAAACGGTGAATGCGTCACCAGCCACTCATTCGGACTGATGGTTTCGAATGTTTCGCCGCGAATGGAAGGCACCGCATCGAGATTGACCCAGCGATCCTCGTATTGATACGGCCTGCCATCGGAAAGATGCAGGCAGCGGACGTGCAGCATGTCCTTGGCTTTGGCAAGGCCCATCCGCTGGGCAATGGCCGGAGACGCTTTCTCCACCTGATTGGAGAGCAATTTGAACTGGTAAGTGCCGCCCTTTGTCTCAATCTCCTGCCGGACGATGGGAATAACGAAGCGCGCCTCCCGCATGGGGTGCAGGGCAACCCGTGTTCCAGCTTTACGCTTGCGCACGAGAACGCCGCCACGTGCCAGTTCCTGCAAGGCGCGGTTGACCGTTGCGCGCGCGCAGCCGAATTCAACGGACAGGACTTCCTCCCCAGGAATCAGTGCGCCGGGTGCCCAGACCCGCTCGGCGATGCGTCGGGCCATCTCGGCCTTGATAGCATGGAAGGATTTTCGCGCTCTTGCCGTCACACCCGCTCCAGAACCGACGCAAGCCGCGTCTTGTAGGTTGAAAAGATTTTCTCGCGCGTGTGGTGACGTCCATCGTGCACCACATGGCGGCCTGCCGACCAGACATCGGTCACCGCATGCCTGTCGCCTGCGAAAATCCAACCGTCGAGCAGCCGGTCGCCGTCAAGCCCCAGGATTGCCGGGTCATTGGCATTGAGTGCAACCATGTCGGCCCATTTCCCGACGGCTAGGCTGCCGCCGTTGCGTCCCAACGCCTGCACCCCGCCCGCCAGTGCGGTGTCGTAGAGCGTGCGGCCGTTGGACTTGCCTTCAACGCAAAGCGTAACCCGGGAAACATCCCGCAGACGCTGGCTATATTCAAGCTGACGCAACTCTTCCGATGGTGAAATGCGGATGTTGGAATCTGATCCCGTACCGAACCGCCCGCCGGCACCCAGATAGCGCACGCCATCAAAAATGCCGTCACCAAGGCTGGCTTCGGTCAGCGGGCAGAGGCCGACGACCGCACCGCTGGCGGCGACACGCAAGGTTTCTTCCGGTGTCATATGCGTCGAATGGATGAGACACCAGCGGTCATTGACGGGCAGATGATCCAGCAGCCAGCTCATGGAGCGCTGACCATAAGCGGCCTGAACCTCTTCGAGCTCCGGCAATTGTTCGGCAATGTGGATATGAAAGGGCATAGCGGCAAACCGCCGCTCAAGCTCAAGCAGATCGCGTTCACCAACGGCACGGATCGAGTGCGGTGCGACGCCAAAACCCGCATCCGGCCCCGTTTGCCGCGCCGCCTTTTCCGCTGCGAGTGCCAGTTTGGAAAAACGCTCGACATCATTGCCGAAACGCAATTGTCCGCCCGCCAGCGCGCGCCCATCGACACCGCCCTGCGCATAGGCCACCGGCAGCAGTGTCAGGCCGATGCCCGTGGCACTGGCGGCAGCGGCGATACGCTCCGACAATTCGCCGAGGCTGGCATAGGGCGTCCCGCCCGGCTGGTGGTGGACATAATGAAACTCAGCAACGCTGGAATAGCCCGATTCCAGCATTTCAACGAAAGCAAACGCGGCAATGGCTTCGATGTCATCAGGATCAAGAATGTCGAGAAACCGGTACATGATTTCGCGCCACGTCCAGAAGCTGTCGCGCCCCGCCGGGCTGCGCGCTTCGGAAAGGCCCGCCATGGCCCGCTGGAACGTGTGGCTGTGCAGATTGGCCTGTGCCGGAAGGAGAATGGCGGCGCGGTGGCTGTTGTCAGAAGCAGTACTGTTTGCTTTCACGGAAACGATCTGACCGGTCGGGTCGATCTGGACGAGAACGTCGCGTTCCCAGCCCCTTTCCGTGAGGGCAGTGCTTGCAAAAACAGATTTTTTGGCCTCGCTCATTTCTTCTCTCATCCCCGGATTGACATAATATGTATATACATAATAACGTCATGAGCAAGAGCGAATGGGGATGGTATCGGGGCCTATGAGGAAAATTCTGTCCGGACTGAGGATTGCAACGCTGGAGGATACCGGTGCGCCCTATGGCCTGATCGATGCTGGTGCTATCGGTCTCGAGGGCGATCATATTTCCTGGGTCGGGACGACTGTTCCGGATGACTGGAAAGGTGTCGAAGCACAGGATTTCGGCGGTCGGCTGGCGACACCTGCACTGATCGATTGCCACACCCATCTGGTTTTCGGCGGCAACCGCGCGCGTGAGTTTGAAATGCGCCTTGAAGGCGCCAGCTATGAGGAAATCGCCCGGGCTGGCGGCGGCATTGTTTCTTCGGTGAAATCAACCAACGGTCTGTCGGAAGATGAACTGGTCGCGCAAAGCCTGCCGCGTCTCGATACATTGCTGGCCGAAGGCATTTCCACCGTTGAAATCAAATCCGGCTATGGCCTCAACATCGAGACTGAACTGAAAATGCTGCGTGTCGCGCGCCGGCTTGGCACGCTGCGTCCTGTCCGTATTCGCACCAGCTATCTGGCCGCCCATGCGGTACCACCGGAATATCGCGGCCGTGCCGATGACTATATTGCAGAGGTCGTGCTGCCCGGTCTTGAGGCTGCCCATGCGGAAGGTCTGGTTGATGCGGTGGACGGCTTTTGCGAGGGCATCGCCTTCTCGCCAGCCCAGATCGCGCGCGTGTTCGATAAGGCCAAGGCACTCGGCATCCCGGTCAAGCTGCATGCGGAACAGCTCTCGAATCTGGGCGGCGCCAAGCTCGCCGCTTCCTATGGCGCGCTGTCTGCCGATCACCTTGAATATCTCGACGAAGATGGTGCCAATGCCATGGCCGCCGCAGGTACGGTTGCGGTGCTTTTACCCGGTGCCTTCTATGCGCTGCGGGAAGAGCAGGCGCCGCCGGTTAAGGCCTTGCGCGCAGCTGGCGCCCGCATCGCCATTGCCACGGACTGCAATCCGGGAACATCGCCGCTGACATCGCTGCTTCTAACCATGAATATGGCCTGCACCCTGTTCCGCCTGACCGCCGAAGAAGCTCTGGCGGGCGCAACCCGCGAGGCGGCGCATGCGCTTGGGTTGCAGAACGATATTGGTACCATTGCGGCAGGTAAGTGTGCCGAAATTGCCATCTGGAACGCCGCCCAGCCTGCAGAGCTCTGCTACCGCATCGGCTTCAATCCCCTCCACCAGCTCATCTTGAAGGCTTGACCATGACTGTCGTCCTCCACCCCGGTTCCGTTCCTCTGGCCGAACTGGAAAAAATCTATTGGCAGGGCAGGCCTGTCAGGCTTGATGCCTCGTTCCACAAGGGGATTGCAGCGGCTGCTGCGCGCATCGCCGAAATCGCTGCAGGCAATGCGCCGGTCTATGGCATCAATACCGGCTTTGGCAAACTCGCCTCGATCCGCATTGATGCTGCTGACGTGGGAACGCTCCAGCGCAATCTGATCCTGTCCCATTGCTGCGGTGTCGGCAATGCGCTGCCGGAGAACATTGTCCGCCTGATCATGGCCCTGAAGCTGATTTCGCTCGGCCGCGGCGCTTCGGGCGTGCGCCCTGAACTGATCAGCCTTATCGAAGCCATGCTGGCCAAAGGCGTCATCCCCGTTATTCCCGAAAAAGGCTCCGTTGGCGCTTCGGGTGATCTGGCGCCGTTGGCGCATATGGCGGCGGCGATGATCGGCGAGGGCGATGTGGTGTTCGGTGGCACGCAGATGCCAGCCGGAGAGGGGCTTGCCAAGGCAGGCCTGAAGCCGGTGGTGCTTGCCGCCAAGGAGGGGCTCGCGCTCATCAACGGCACGCAGGTTTCAACGGCGCTGGCATTGGCTGGCCTGTTCCGCGCGCATCGCTCGGCGCAGTCGGCGCTGATCACAGGCGCGTTGTCCACGGATGCGGCAATGGGTTCATCCGCGCCGTTTCATCCTGACATTCACACGCTGCGTGGTCATCGCGGCCAGATCGATACGGGCGCCGCGCTTCGCCGCTTGCTTGACAACTCGCCGATCCGCGAAAGCCATATAGAGGGCGACGAACGCGTTCAGGACCCCTACTGCATCCGCTGTCAGCCGCAGGTCGATGGTGCCTGTCTCGATTTGTTGCGCATGGCAGCCCGTACGCTGGAAATCGAAGCCAACGCTGTTACCGACAATCCGCTGGTTCTCAGCGATGGATCCGTGGTTTCCGGCGGCAATTTCCATGCCGAGCCCGTTGCGTTCGCCGCTGACCAGATCGCCCTTGCGATCTGCGAAATCGGCTCAATCGCCCAGCGCCGCATTGCACTTCTGGTTGATCCCGCATTGAGCTACGGCTTGCCCGCCTTCCTGGCTCGCAAGCCTGGCCTGAATTCCGGCCTGATGATTGCCGAAGTCACGTCGGCGGCGCTGATGTCGGAAAACAAGCAGATGTCGCATCCGGCCTCCGTTGATTCCACGCCCACATCGGCCAATCAGGAAGATCACGTTTCCATGGCCTGCCATGGTGCGCGCCGTCTGTTGCAGATGACAGACAATCTGTTCTCCATCATCGGCATCGAGGCGTTGACCGCCGCACAAGGCATCGACCTGCGCAGTCCGTTGCAGACGAGTCCGGAACTTTCCCGTGCCCATGCCGCGATCCGTTCCGTCGTACCGACATTGGACGAAGACCGTTACATGGCGCCTGACCTGAAAGCCGTATCCGATCTGGTCGGCTCCGGCGCCCTCAATGCTGCCATTTCCCCCGACATCCTGCCAGCACTGGATACCGCCCCATGAGTGTTGTTGACGTCAAACAGGGTTCATCCCCGGTGATACTTGGCCTTCCGCACACGGGCACCGAGGTTCCCGCCGATATATGGGATCGGCTCAACGAAAACGGCCAGTTGCTGGCTGATACGGACTGGCACATCCACACGCTCTATGACGGGCTTTTGCCGGAAGCGACGACGGTCCGCGCCACCTTCCATCGCTATGTCATCGATGCCAACCGCGATCCGGAAGGTATCAGCCTCTATCCCGGGCAGAACACCACAGGCCTCATTCCGGAAACGGATTTTGACGGCAGGGCAATCTGGCGTAACGGCGAAAAACCTGCAGCTGCAGACACGCAAAAGCGGCTCGAGCAGTTTCACAAGCCCTATCACGCTGCCTTGGCGGCGGAGATCAAGCGCGTGCAGGACATTCACGGCCTCGCCATTCTCTATGATTGCCACTCTATCCGCTCGCATATCCCGTTTCTGTTTCAGGGCAAGTTGCCGGATTTCAACATCGGTACCAATCAGGGCACAAGCTGTGCGCCCGAAGTTGCTGCAGCCACCGGCCGCTTTGCCTTTGCCGCACCGGGCTATGACGGCGTGATGAACGGCCGCTTCAAGGGCGGCTGGACCACGCGTCACTATGGCCGACCGCAACTGGGTATCCATGCGATCCAGATGGAGCTGGCGCAGTCCACCCATTTGCAGAGCGAAGCGCCGCCCTTTGCCTATGACGAGACGAAGGCCGAGCGCCTGCGCAAGCATCTTAAAGACATTCTCGAAAATCTCGAACAAACCGCCTTCAAGCTGGGGAGCTAATAATGAACAATCCACGCCATAACATTCGCGAAATCCGCAGCCCCCGCGGCACGGAGTTGAACACCAAGTCCTGGATGACCGAAGCGCCCCTGCGCATGCTGATGAACAACCTTGATCCGGATGTGGCCGAAAACCCCAATGAGCTGGTGGTCTATGGCGGCATCGGCCGCGCCACGCGCACATGGGACGACTTCGACAAGATCGTGGCAACCCTGAAGACCTTGAACGAGGACGAGACCCTGCTGGTGCAGTCCGGCAAGCCCGTCGGTGTGTTCCGCACCCATGCCGATGCACCGCGTGTGCTGATCGCCAATTCGAACCTCGTTCCTCATTGGGCCACATGGGACCATTTTAACGAACTGGATAAGAAGGGTCTGGCCATGTACGGCCAGATGACCGCCGGTTCGTGGATCTATATCGGCACGCAGGGCATTGTTCAGGGTACCTACGAGACGTTTGTCGAGGCTGGCCGTCAGCATTATGGCGGCAATCTCAAAGGCAAGTGGATTCTCACCGGCGGTCTTGGCGGCATGGGCGGTGCACAGCCGCTGGCAGCGGTCATGGCCGGGGCCTGCTGCCTTGCCATCGAGTGCAATCCGGACTCGATCGATTTCCGCCTGCGCACCCGCTATGTCGATGCCAAGGCCGAAACGCTCGATGAAGCCCTTGCAATGATTGACCGCTGGACCAAGGCTGGCGAAGCCAAGTCCGTTGGCCTGCTCGGCAATGCGGCTGAAATCCTGCCCGAAATGGTCCGGCGCGGTATTCGTCCTGACATCGTCACCGACCAGACCTCGGCGCATGATCCGATCAACGGCTATCTGCCCAAGGGCTGGACCATGGCCGAATGGAAAGCCAAGCGGGAAAGCGACCCCAAGGCGGTCGAGAAAGCCGCTCGCGCATCAATGCGCGAGCATGTGGAAGCGATGATCGCCTTCTGGGAAGCCGGTATTCCGACGCTCGACTATGGCAACAATATCCGTCAGGTCGCCAAGGATGAGGGGCTCGAGAACGCCTTTGCCTTTCCTGGCTTCGTGCCTGCCTATATCCGTCCGCTGTTCTGCCGCGGCATTGGCCCGTTCCGCTGGGCTGCGCTGTCAGGCGATCCTGAAGACATCTACAAGACCGATGCCAAGGTGAAGGAACTCACCCCGGGCAACACGCACCTGCACAACTGGCTCGACATGGCGCGCGATCGTATCGCATTCCAGGGTCTGCCTGCGCGCATCTGCTGGGTCGGTCTGGGTGATCGGCATCGCCTTGGCCTTGCCTTCAACGAAATGGTGCGCACGGGTGAACTCAAAGCACCTGTGGTCATCGGCCGCGATCATCTGGATTCCGGTTCCGTCGCATCGCCGAACCGCGAAACTGAATCCATGAAAGATGGTTCGGATGCGGTTTCCGACTGGCCGCTGCTCAATGCCCTGCTCAACACAGCCTCGGGCGCCACATGGGTCTCGCTGCATCATGGCGGCGGTGTCGGCATGGGCTTCTCGCAGCATGCGGGCATGGTGATCTGTGCCGACGGCACCGACGATGCCAAGCGCCGTATCGAACGGGTTCTGTGGAACGATCCGGCCACCGGCGTCATGCGCCATGCGGATGCGGGTTACGAGATCGCCATCGATTGCGCCAAGGAGAAGGGCCTCAACCTGCCGGGCATTCTCGGCTGATGCGCATTCTGCGTTCCGCCGAACACCGGCAGATGCCTTGGAAAAACGGCAAGGGTGTTACGACAGAGATTGCCGTTTTTCCCGAAGGTGCGTCCGTCGATGGCTTCGACTGGCGCATCAGCATGGCGAAGGTTCCGGAATCCGGCCCGTTCTCGGCTTTTCCGGACATCGACCGGGTGCTGGCTGTTCTGGAAGGTGAGATGGTGCTGAGCGTGGATGGTCAGCCGCGTGAAATGCTCACGTCGTCGTCGCCTGCGATTGCCTTTCCCGGCGATGCCCCCACAAGCGCGGTGGTGCTGCACGAAGTCACCGACCTCAATGTCATGATCCGCCGTGGAAAATTTACGGCGCGGGTCCGCAGGCTGGTTGAGACATCAATCAAGGGGGATGCTGCGCAAACATTCGTGGTCCTGCGCAGTGATGCGAAACTCATATCAGGCGAAATACTCGGTTTGGATGATATATTGCATCTTACCCGCGCTGAGACAGCGACGTTCAAAGACGCGCCTGTGAATGCTTGGCTGATAGAGATCAATCATCTGCCTGCGTAGGCTTCCCTGTTTTTGTCGCTTTGCCGCATAGATTTTGCGCGCAAGCTGCGTTATCTGGTTAGCCGGAACCGCAAAACGGGGATGTGATGCGCAAATACGGATACGATTGGCAAATGGCGGTGCGCATGTTGTGCGCGCTGGCGCTTGTCTTCGTCGCCTTTGCCCATCAGCCTGTCATCGCGGCATCCAGCGATCAGGTTGATCTTGCCGCTTATACGCTGCCTGATGGTACTGTTCCTGTGCTTTGCCTTCCCGGCAGTGGTGGCCAGGAACCGCACAAAAGCGCTTGGCACGGCACGGGCTGCGAGGCCTGCCGTATTTCCGCATCTTTCATTCTTCCCGTGCCGCCCCATACCGGCGGTCAAAGGGTTGAACCTACGACATCGCTTGCCATCAAGCGCGAAGCCGTTCTGATTGCCCGCAGCCTCTATCCTCCGGCAGCACCGCCACAGGCTCCCCCTCTCGTCTGACACGAAACCTTTCGAACGCTGGTCCGCCATCGGTCGGGAAGGTTGCGCCATTTTCTGGTGCACCCATTGGTCTTCGCAGGCCAATCATTATCGCTGTCAGACGATTGGAACACGCATGAGCGTCTCAAGCATGGCTTCAGAGAAGCCAAAGGACATCAGTCAATCTCTCTACCGCGCCATCTGGCGCTGGCATTTTTTCGCTGGCCTTCTGGTCATACCCTTTATGCTCAATCTCGCCATCACCGGCGGGCTCTATCTCTTCAAGGATGAAATCGACAATACGGTCTTTGCCTACCGCAATGTCGTCACGCCGCACAACGAAGTGTTGCCCCCGTCGCTGTTGATCAAGAATGCCGAGGCCGCAGTGCCCGGTTCCACGATCCTGCGTTATCGCGATCCATCGACGCCGACCCAGTCTGCCCGGGTTATCCTCGGTACGGATGCCGGCAAGGTTCTCGTCTTCGTTGATCCCTATACCGGCTCTGTGCTGGGCAAGGTAGGCGAGAAGCAGGAATTCAACTGGGTTGTGCGCAAGATCCATAGCCTTGCCTATTTCGATCTGGCGCTTGACCGGGTTGTCGAGGCCGTTGGCGGTCTTGCATTGATTCTTGTCGTAACGGGTTTCTATCTGTGGTGGCCGCGCAAGCAGAGGGGCGGTGTCATCACGGTTCGCGGCACACCCGACAAGCGCGTCTTCTGGCGTGACCTGCATGCCGTCACCGGTGCTGGTGCCGGGGCGTTGATCTTCTTCCTCGCTATCACGGGCATGCCCTGGTCTGCCTATTGGGGCGACAAGCTCAACGCCACTCTTGCGGACAAGGGGCTCGGATATCCTTCACAGCTCTGGAACGAAGTTCCGATGTCAAAAATCCCGACAAAGGATGTACTGACGGAGGCGGGCTGGACCGTCGAGAATGCCCCGGTCCCGACCTCGACAGCCGATGGGGTCGTGAAGAGTGTCGGCCTTGATCAAATCGTGACGTCAGCCAGGGCTTCCGGCATCACGCCGGGCTTTGAGGTGTCGTTGCCATCCGATCCGGAAGGTGTTTATACGGCTGCGATTTTCCCGGATGATATAGCCAGGCAGCGGACGATCCATTTCGATCAGTACACGGGTAAGTCGCTGGTCGATCTGAAATTTGCCGACTACGGCGCCGGTGCCAAGGCGATTGAGTTCGGTATCGGTGTTCACATGGGGCAGTATTGGGGCCTTCTGAACCAGATCGTCATGCTTGTTACCTGCTTTGCCATCATCCTTGCAGCGGTTTCCGCCGTGGTTATGTGGTGGAAGCGTCGTCCATCAGGGCGTCTCGGCGTGCCGCCCATGCCGTCGCAAAAAGGCGTCTTTGCTGCATTGACTCTTGTCATCCTCGGCTTCGGCGTACTCTTCCCGCTGACAGGTTTTGCCATTCTCGCCATGCTGGTTCTCGATCAGTTGATCCAGCGTATTCCTTCCCCGCTCAAACGCGTATTCTCATAAACAACGGAACTGGAGAACGTCCATGAAATCCCACCTCACATTTGCTGCCCTGTTGCTGGCAACAACCCTCGCCGTGCCTGCATTGGCACACGATCATTCGGCCATGGCCAAGGATGGTGCTGCCAAAATGCAAAAGCACGAAGCCACGGATGCGGTCAAAGTCGGTAATCTGGTATTCGCAGGCGCTTTCACCCGTGCAACATTGCCGGGTGCCAAGGTTGGCGGTGGTTATATCTCGATCACCAACGAAGCCAAGGAGGCTGACCGCCTGCTTGGCGGCTCAAGCCCGGTTGCCGCACGTGTCGAAGTCCATGAAATGAAAATGGATGGCGAGGTGATGAAGATGCGCAAGTTCGCAGGTGGCGTTGAAATTCCTGCTGGTGGAACCGTAGAGCTTGAGCCGGGCGGCATGCACCTTATGCTGCTGGAGATCAAGCAGCCTTTGAAGCAGGGTGAAGACGTTCCGGTTACCCTCGAATTTGAGAAGGCCGGCAAGGTTGAGCTCAAACTGCACGTGGAAGCTGCTGGGGCTACCTCTATGGAGCATGGCCAGTGATGAACGTTCGCCGGGTTCGCATTGCACTGTGGTCGGTCATTGCTCTTCTGATGATCTTCCTGGCCTTCACCTATTACAGCGCCCGGAAGGGCAATGAGATCGCGCCGGTCTCGCTGGGTGCGCCGTTCCAGTTGATCGATCAGAATGGAGCGCCGATTACCGAGGCGGCGTTCCAGGGCCATCCGACGGCGCTGTTCTTCGGCTTCACCCACTGTCCTGAAGTTTGCCCGACGACACTGTTTGAAATGGCGGGATGGCTCAAGGCGCTGGGTGACGAAGGCAAAGATCTGCGCGTCTTCTTTATCTCGGTGGATCCTGAACGGGATACGCCCGAGGTGATGAAGGGTTATACCGCCGCGTTCACCGACCGGATTACCGGTATTACCGGCGATCCCAAGGAAGTCGAAAAGCTCATCAAGAGCTGGAAGATTTATGCCCGCAAGGTGCCGACGGAAAATGGCGACTATACGATGGACCATACAGCATCGGTGATGCTGCTTGACCGGGATGCCCGTCTGAAAAGCACGATCGACTACAAGGAAACCACCGAAACGGCGCTGAAGAAGCTGCGACTCCTGATCGGCTCCTGAGCCATATAGCAAGCAGAATGAGACCGGGTTCCGGTCTCATTCCTTTCTGCCGGATTCCTTCCTGAGTACCACCAGATCAAGCGCGTTGAGGCGGGACGATTCGGCAACCGCTTCAATGGCAGTGATCCTGTCCCCTGCAAACGTCAGGTTCAGGACAACATGCAACTTGCCTTGAACCTTGACCACGAGACCAAGCACGCCGTCGACAAGCGCCGGCACTGCACCCTGTGCGCGTCCTTTGAACGTATTGGCCACGGCTTCCGCACCACGAATTTCCGCCATTGCTCCCAATTGCACCGCTGCCTTGTCCGCACGGAACACTACATCCGGATCGAGCACTGCCAGAAGCGCATTGAAATCACCGCCTCGGGAGGCCGCCAGAAAAGCATTCACGATCTCGCGCTGATGGGCAAGGCTGCGGGCCGGAATGGTATCCGTTCCCTGCACCCGGCGACGTGCCCGGCTGGCCAGCTGTCTTGCCGCTTCCGGCGTGCGATCGACAATCAGCGCAATCTCGTCAAACGATATGGCGAACATGTCATGCAGTACGAAAGCCAGCCGCTCCGCCGGGGCCAGCCGTTCAAGCACCACCAGCAGAGCCGCCCCCACCGAATCCGCCATTACAATGTCATGTTCGGGATCGCCGCCTGCCACCGGCTCCGGGGTTTGCGGAGTCAGTTGGTCCTCGCGCCGTGATTTGCGCGAGCGCAGCATGTCAAGGCATACGCGTGAAATGACAGTTGTCAGCCAGCCGCCCAAGTTGCCGACGTCGTCCGTGTTCGCCCGGTTGAGTCGCAGCCATACTTCCTGCACGGCGTCATCGGCCTCGGTCATCGAGCCGAGCATGCGGTAGGCTACCCGCCGCAGATGGGTGCGATTGGCCTCGAATTGTTCGGTCAGAAATTTTTTCTCGTTCATCCGTCACGTTTCCTCGCCTTGTTCCGTCAAAGCAATGACGAACGAAATCCGGCCGATGTGACAAGAAATCGGGCCCGGGAAATCGTCAAGAGCAAAAGCCCGGATATCTGGTTTCGGGCGTTAGGCAAACGAGAGGAAAAACGATGCAAGCACGTATGAGCAACCCGGCAATGATCAACCCCGAAGCAATGAAAGCCCTGCAGGCACTGGCTGCGTCCACAGGCGACAGTGAGTTTCCGAAAGGCTTGCTTGAACTCGTGCATCTGCGCGCCAGCCAGATCAATGGCTGCAGTGTCTGCGTCGACATGCACCCGCGCCTTGCCCGCAAGGCTGGTGAAACCGATGAACGGCTCTTCGCCGTCTCCGTGTGGCGTGATACGCCTTACTTCTCCGAAGCGGAGCGCGCCGCTCTGGCATTGACGGAAGCGGTTACCCGTGTTGCCGATCGGGCGGATCCGGTGCCGGACAATGTCTGGAACGAAGCCACCAGACATTTCGATGAAAAGCAGCTCGGTAATCTGGTGCTGGCCATCGCCAACGTCAATGTCTGGAACCGCCTCAACATCGCCACCCGGCAGGTGCCGGGCGTGTGGAAAGTCTGATCTGTTCCCACAGACTGCCCTGCAAACCGCCTCATTCACAGGGGCGGTTTGCAGCGGAAGTTACGCTTTGCCCATTGGCGTTCTTGTTCAACTGCACTATGTGAAGCAGCAGGGAATAAAAGGAATAGTATGCAATGGCAGGCGTGACCAAGGAACAGGTTCTCGATCAGCTGAAGACAGTGACCGGGCCTGATTTCAACAGCAATATTGTCGACCTGGGACTCGTCTCGGATATTTTCATTGCCGACAACAAGGTGTTCTTCTCCATTACCGTCCCGGCTGCGCGGGCGCAGGAACTCGATCCGCTACGCGCCGCTGCCGAACGTGTTGTCAAGAATATATCAGGTGTTGCCGGTGCCATCGTCGCGCTGACCGCCGAGAAAAAAGGCGGCCCTACCAGCGACGACGCGGTGCCGCGTCCGGCCCCGACTGCCCCAGTGCGTCCAACCCAGCGTCCCGCACCTGCCGGTGCAGTACCGCCGCCGCGCGTTGCCGCCCAGCCTGCTGCGCCGCACCAGCACGGTCATGCCGCTGCGCCAGTCAAATCCGGTGTTCCCGGCGTTGGTGCGATTATTGCAGTTGCTTCGGGCAAGGGCGGCGTTGGCAAATCGACGACAGCAGTCAATCTGGCGCTCGGGCTGCAGGCCAATGGCCACCGTGTCGGTATTCTTGATGCGGATATTTATGGCCCGTCCATGCCGCGTCTGCTGCACCTTTCCGGAAGACCGGAAGTCGTGTCGGGGCGCGTGCTCAAACCTATGGAAGGCTATGGCCTGAAAGTCATGTCGATCGGTTTTCTGGTCGATGAAGAAACGCCGATGATCTGGCGCGGCCCGATGGTCATGTCCGCCTTGACGCAGATGCTGCGCGAAGTGCAGTGGGGCGATCTGGATGTGCTCGTGGTCGACATGCCGCCCGGCACCGGCGATGCGCAGCTGACCATGGCGCAGCAGGTTCCGCTTGCCGGTGCAGTCATCGTATCGACACCGCAGGATCTGGCGCTGATTGATGCACGCAAGGGTCTCAACATGTTCAAGAAGGTTGATGTGCCGCTGCTCGGCATTGTCGAGAACATGAGCTATTTCATCGCTCCCGATACCGGCAATCGCTATGATATTTTCGGCCATGGCGGCGCGCGCAATGAAGCCGAGCGGCTTGGCGTTCCTTTCCTCGGCGAAGTGCCGCTGGTGATGGAAATCCGTGAAATGTCCGATGCCGGAACGCCTGTCGTCATCAGCAATCCCGATGGTCCGCAGGCAAAAGTCTATCGCGAGATTGCAGCCAAGGTCTGGGACCAGCTGCAGGCGGCGAAGGTCAATCCCGGTCGAACAGCCCCGGCCATCGTTTTCGAGTAGCGGGCCACTTCCCGTATTGGAACAAAAAAGCCCGCCTTCTGGCGGGCTTTCTGATTCAAGAAAAGCGCTTCTTATGTAATCACGCTTGGTTTGTCGCGGCCTGTGCGTGTCTTGATTTCAGTCAGGTCGTCGGCGGCGCGGATGAGATCGGCGAGCGCGCTTTGCGTTTCAAGATTGTGACGCCTCGGATCGGCCTCATAGCGTTCGATGTAAAGCCGCAATGTTGCGCCCGACGTGCCCGTCCCGGAGAGGCGCAGGACAATGCGCGATCCGCCCTCGAACAGGATCCGGATGCCCTGATGCTCGCTCACTGATTTGTCGATGGGATCATGGTAGGCAAAATCATCGGCCTTGGTGATTGTCAGGCCCTGCACGGTCTTGCCCGCAAGCGTTGGCAGTTTGGCGCGCAGATCGTTAACGAGGCCGTTGGCTGCCGCTGAATCGACTTCCTCGTAATCATGACGGGTATAGTAGTTGCGCCCGTAGGTGGCCCAATGTTCCCGCGAGATTTGCTGCACGCTCTCCTTGCGAACGGCGAGGATGTTGAGCCAGAGCAGAACGGCCCAGAGACCATCCTTTTCGCGGACATGGTTGGAACCCGTGCCGGAGCTTTCCTCGCCGCAGATCGTTGCCATATCGGCATCGAGCAGGTTACCGAAAAACTTCCAGCCCGTCGGCGTCTCGTACATACCAATTTTTGCCTTTTCGGCCACGCGGTCCGCGGCGCCGCTGGTGGGCATGGAACGGGCAATGCCCTTCAGGCCGGCCTTGTAGCCCGGTGCAAGATGCGCGTTGGCAGCGAGCATCGCCAGCGAGTCGGACGGGGTGACGTACATGCCCTTGCCGATGATCAGGTTACGGTCGCCATCGCCATCGGACGCCGCGCCGAAATCCGGACCATCCGGTGACATCAGCAGGTCATAGAGATCCTTTGCATAGACGAGATTGGGATCCGGGTGATGTCCGCCGAAATCCTCCAGCGGTACGAAATTCACGCAAGTTCCATCCGGCGCTCCGAGGCGGTGTTCGAGAATCTCCTTGCCATAGGGACCGGTTACGGCATGCATGGAATCGAACCGCAATGTGAAGCCGGACTTGATCAATGCGCGGATTGCATCAAAGTCGAACAGCGTTTCCATCAGTTCGGCATAGTCGGACACGGAATCAATGATCTCCACGTCAACACCGGCGAGCTGCTGTTTGCCAACCGTGTCGATGTCGATATCCGCAGTATCCGCAATCAGATAGCGGTCGATGACCTTGGAGCGGGCGAAGACAGCTTCGGTGATTTTTTCCGGAGCAGGGCCGCCATTGCCGATGTTGTATTTGATGCCAAAATCTTCCTTTGGACCACCCGGATTGTGGCTGGCGGAAAGGATGAAGCCGCCATACGCCTTGTATTTGCGGATGACATTGGAAACGGCAGGTGTCGACAGGATGCCGCCCTGACCGACGAGGATACGGCCAAATCCGTTCGCAACGGCCATTCTTATCGCAATCTGGACAACATCGCGATTGTAGTAGCGGCCATCGCCGCCGATCACGAGTGTTTTGCCCTTGTATCCGTCGAGTGAATCGAACACCGATTGAATGAAGTTCTCGACATAGTTCGGCTGCTGGAATTCGGGGACCTTCTTGCGTAGCCCTGAGGTGCCCGGTTTCTGGTCATCGAATGGCGTGGTGGCAATCGTTTTGAACATGTGGACCTTCCAGTTTATGCGCGTCGACAGCAATCTATGAGCCCCTTGTCGATCAGGTCAACAAGGCAAAAATCAGTTCGGCAAATAAATCAGATCGAGGCAACCAGCCGTTGTTTGCCTGTATATTCCATTTGTAGTAACATAACTACAATTTAAAAGGGTATGTCATGGGCATCACAACCGTTTCGAGCAGAGAATTCAATCAGCACGCCAGCGACGTTAAAAAAGCGGCGAACAATGGTCCTGTGTTTATCACAGACCGAGGCAGGCCCGCGCATGTTTTGCTGAGCATCGAAGAGTACCTGAAACTGACAGGGGGGCAGGAGAGCCTGGCCGATGTCCTGGCGCAGCAGCCATCATCCGACTTTGATTTCAAAATACCCCGTTTGAATGTCCGGTTCCGTCCTGGCGATCTTTCCTGATGTTTGTTCTCGATACCAATTTCATTTCGGAAATGCGACGACCGGATAAAGCGGACTCGAAAGTATTGGCATGGGCATCAACCATACCGTTCTCCCATTTTTTCATCTCCGCAATTACGATCTTGGAAATTGAGCAGGGTCTCCTGCTTGTGGAGCGAAGGGATGCACAACAAGCTGCGGTACTGCGTCTTTGGCGCGACAATTGGATTTTGCCGCGATTTGAGGGGAGAGTTCTGGCAATTGATACGGCTGTCGCGCAACGTTGCGCGCATCTGCATGTTCCAGATCCTCATTCAGAGCGCGATGCGCTTATCGCTGCGACGGCCCTGGTCCACGGTATGACTGTGGTGACGCGAAACATTGCGGATTTTGCATCGACAGGTGCTCGGGTGGTCAATCCCTGGATGACGTAAAAAGGCCGCCTCCGAGGCAGCCTTTTCAACCAATTCAAAAGTCAGCAAATTACAGGACGACCACTTTCGCACCCACTTCGGCACGGTTGTAGAGGTCGATGATATCCTGGTTCATCAGGCGGATACAGCCCGAAGACATGGCTTTGCCGATGGACCACCATTCTGGGGTGCCATGCAGGCGGTAGCCCGTATCGCCGCCCTTGTTGAAAAGATAAAGCGCACGTGCACCAAGGGGGTTTTGCAGGCCCGGATCCATGCCGTCGCGGAATTCAGCCAATTCCGGCTTGCGCTTGATCATTTCCTTCGGTGGTGTCCAGGTTGGCCATTCGCGCTTCAGGGCAATGCGTGCCGAGCCTGACCATTCAAAACCCTGCTTGCCGACGCCGATGCCGTAGCGCATGGCGCGACCGTCACCCAGGACGAGATAAAGGAATTTTGCACCCGTATCGACGACAATCGTCCCCGGTGCTTCACCGCCATCATAGCGCACTTCCTGACGCAGGAACTGCGGAGGAATTTTGGCGCGCGGAATGGCTGGAAGCACATAACCGGCGTCAGTTACGGAAGAATAGGAGGCAGTGGAATAGTTGAAGCCGATCGTGGAACAGCCGGTCAGAGCAGTTGCACCCATCAGTCCAACTGCAAGGACGATAGTCTTGAGTTGCATAGTCACCCCATCAAGTATTGGCCGAATCTAAGGCGATTCAGTTGTCTTCCCTCATTATCGCCATTATTGTTAATGCTTGATTAACCGTAAAGCGTAGTTTTCCGTTAACCACGTTTTCTTCAACCAACTGGTGCATTTTTGCCGTATGCGGTTGCAGAGATTTGAATGATACTTGCGCCATGCCCCTTGTGATTCCCGGTCAGACCAGTCCGCTTGTCGACGGACGCCAGTCGGAAAATGCCATGCTTGTCCGCCGCGGCGTGCAACGGCTGTTTCTGGAGCTTGGTTTGGCCGTGGTGCCGGAATTGCCCTTGGCTTCCGGCCGGCGGGCCGATCTTGTGGCTCTGTCGCGCACCGGGGAAATCTGGATTGTCGAGATCAAATCGTCGATTGAGGACTGGAAGGTGGACAAGAAATGGCCGGAGTACCGGGCCCATTGCGACCGGCTGTTCTTTGCCACCCATCCGAGCGTTCCGGCAGACATTTTCCCGCTGGATTGCGGCTTCATCCTGTCGGATGGTTATGGTGCCGAGATCCTGCGGGATGCACCCGAACACCGGCTATCCGGTGCGACCCGCAAGGCGATGACCCTGCGTTTCGCCAGAACAAGTGCGGCCCGCATGACGCTTGCGGAGCTTTCCGGAATCCATTTGCCCGAAACGGATATTGAATAATTCAGCGTGGGGCGCGCTTGGCAAGAATGCGTTGCAGGGTACGCCGGTGCATGTTGAGGCGGCGGGCTGTTTCGGAAACATTGCGGTCACACATTTCATAGACACGCTGGATATGTTCCCAGCGAACGCGATCCGCAGACATGGGGTTTTCGGGTGGTGCAACCTTCGCGCCAGACCGGCGGGTGAGCGCCGCGAATACCTCATCGGCATCAGCGGGCTTTGACAGGTAGTCGATGGCACCCAGTTTCACGGCGTTGACTGCGGTTGCAATATTGCCGTAGCCGGTCAGAACGATAGCACGGGTATCTTCACGGCGAGCGCGGATCGCTTCGATGATATCAAGGCCGTTGCCATCAGCGAGGCGCATATCGACAACCGCATAGGCTGGTGCGTGGGTTTTGACGCTTGCAAGTCCTGCCTCGACCGATTCTGCGATCGCTACCGTAAAGCCACGGGATTCCATGGCGCGCGCCAGGCGCTGCAAAAAGGGCTTGTCGTCGTCGACCAGCAACAGTGTCCGATCGCCGCCTATGGCCGCAATATCGTCCTGATCCGTGTGTTCCATCAGGGTTTCCTGCTCATTTCCTACAAATATACTCCGTTAATGGTTCGCAATGAACAAAAAGTCAAAGGTTATCCGTTTTGTTCATCAAGTTGATTGCGCGGCCACGTCACGACAACTTCTGCCCCTTGCCCCGGATCATTGCGATTGCGGAAGGTAATGGCTGCGCCGGAGCGTTCCAGTAATGTCTTGGCAATGAAGAGACCGAGACCTAGGCCGCCCCCATGCTCGTTGATCTCGCGATCACGACCGGTGGTGTAGGGCTCCCCGATTCGGTCCAGGATATCAGCCGGGAAACCTTTTCCGTCATCGGCGACAACGATCTGTACCGTCTTGTCAGTCCAGCCCCAGCTGACCTGAATGGTCTCGCGGGCAAAATCCACCGCGTTCTCGACCAGATTGCCGAGGCCATAGATGATTCCCGGATTGCGGCGGATGACTGGCTCATTGCCTTCACCGCGCAGTTTCGTTACCTCGATACCGATGCCGAAGTTACGGTTGGGCTCGATAACTTCCTCGATCAGCGAGGAAATCTTCAGCCGGGACATATGCTCTTCGCTCTCCGAGGAAAGGCTGGTCAACCGCTTGAGGATTTCCCGGCAGCGATCAGTTTGTGAGCGCAGGAGTTCAACATCCTCAGCAAAGCGGTCGTCCTGTGCCAATGCCCGCTGCATTTCCTTGGCAACGAGCGCAATGGTAGCAAGCGGCGTGCCGAGTTCGTGCGCAGCTGCAGCGGCAAGGCCGTCAAGGGCCGAAAGGTGCTGTTCCCGCTGCAGGATCAGCTCCGTTGCCGTGAGTGCGTCGGCCAGGAGCCGGGCCTCTTCGGCAACACGGTAGGCATAGACCGCGGTGAAGACCAGCGCCGAGACAACGGAACACCACACGCCTGCAACCAGCACAAATGGCAATTGCAATGTCTGGTCCGGGTACCAGGGCAGGGGCAGATGGAAATAGGCAAGCGCCGTCGCGCAGACCGTCACGAGAACACCGAGCGTCACGGTTGAGGAGGCGGGCAGCGACGTTGCAGAGATGATGACCGGGACGATCATCAGCACGGCAAAGGGATTCTGCAAGCCGCCGGTCATATAGAGCAGGCCTGCCACCTGCAGGATATCGAAGGCAAGAACGGTGATGGCCGCCCGCGGTTCGAGGCGATGATTGATTGGATAGCGGAACGACAGAAGCAGGTTCAGCCAGGCCGAGCAGGCGATCAGCGCAAAGCAGATGCTGACTGGAAAGGGAAATTTCAGGTAGAGCGCGACGAAAAGGACGGCGATGCTCTGACCCGCGACGGCCAGCCAGCGCAGGCGGATCAGCGTTGTCAGCCGCAATCGCCGCGACAGGTATGAGGAGCGTATGCCGAATTCTTGAACCATGGGCGAGCTTTAGAACAAACCCGATGCAAAGGGAATTCTCCATTTGCTGAGAGTGATACTCAGGTTCTTTGATAGTTAAGCGGCTGTGCACTATTGATCGAAGGGCGAACCACGCACCATGCGCATGTAGTCCAAACAAGTCTCTCACGTGCCGCGTGGCTTGGCCCTGCTGGTGGGTAGTGCCGTTGCGGGGTCTTCCGGCCAGACATGTCTGGGATAGCGCCCGCGCATGTCGCTGCGCACGTCAGCCCATGAGCCCTTCCAAAAACCGGGGAGGTCGCGGGTGATCTGGATCGGCCGGTGCGCCGGGGAGAGAAGTTCCAGCAGCAGCGGAATTGTACCGTCAGCAATGGCTGGATGAACCCCAAGCCCGAACAGTTCCTGTACACGGACCGCGAGAACCGGATCTTCGGCATCGTAGCGGATGGGAATGTTCGAGCCCGTCGGCACTTCGAAATGCGTCGGCGCAAGTGCATCGACCTTGCGTTGCAGGTCATAAGGCACCAGTGAGCGCAGCCCCTCGCTCAGCACATGTGCCGGAATCTGGTTGAGATTGGCCGTGCCGGGCAGGAACGGCAGCAGCCAGTCATCCAGCGTGGCAATCAGGTCCGCATCAGCCATGGATGGCCATGGAGCGCCAAGGCCCTTGTGCAGCCATGCGAGACGGCGGCGCAGGATTGTCGCTTCCTTCGACCATGGCAGGATATCAAGACCATGGCTGCGCACAGCGTCGACAACACCCTGATTGGCCTGTTCGCCGCTCGGGGCTGGCAGGGTTTTTTCCGACAGGGCGATGGCCCCGATCCGGGTGGCATCACGCGCCTGCAGGGCATTGCGGTTCGGGTCGTAGGTGACCTGCCGGCCGCTGATGATACGATCACTCAGCGCTTCGCGGATATCGGCCTCGGAGAGTTCCGCAGCCGCCAGTATCCGAGCTTTGCCGGCACGGCCTGCCAGATCTGCAACGACCAGCCATTGCGCGCGTGCCAGCGATGTGGCCGCATCGACCTCGCCGCCTCGGCCGTTGGCCAGCGTGAACTGACCATTGCCGCGCGCTTTGGCGATCCGATCAGGATAGGCATCGATCAGCAAACGGCCGACGCTGCCCGGTTCTGTACCTTGCATGACATCACGTCCGGCCAGTCGCTTCGCCAGCCCGCGCGCCCGCGCTGCGCGATCGCCGCGTTCACGCTGAAAACGGCTAAGCCGCACGTCAAGGTCAATATCATTGCCGCCCAACCCGCGCTCGGTCAGGAGCACGGCGAGTTCCGCTGCGCGCTGTGCCTGACCGCGTTCACGCGCGGTCAACACCATATGTGCAAGCCGCGCCGGCAGGGCGAGGGCGCGCATGGCATGGCCCATCGCAGTGATGCGATCGCCGTCCAGTGCGCCGAGGTTTTCCAGCAAGGCTTTGGCTTCCTTGATGGCCGGGGCGGGCGGGGCATCGAGAAACGCCAGACTGCGCGGATCGGCAACGCCCCACGCGGCACAATCCAGCACAAGTCCGGTCAAATCAGCTTCGAGAATTTCCGGCGGGGCAAAAGCTTCCAGCGCGGCCGTCTGTTCCGCGCGCCACAGGCGCAAGGCAATGCCGGGCTCCGTGCGTCCGGCACGGCCCGCGCGCTGATCCACCGCCGCCCGTGCCGCCCGCACGGTCTCCAGCCGGGTCAGGCCTGTTGCCGGTTCGAATTTCGGCAGTCGTGCCAGACCGCTATCAATGACAACGCGCACGCCATCGATGGTGATGGACGTCTCGGCGATGGATGTTGCCAGCACCACCTTGCGCTTGCCCTGCGGCGCTGGCTTGATCGCGGCATCCTGATCGCGGTCCTCCAGCGCACCGTATAGCGGCACGATCATCGTATCGGCGCTCAAACGTCCTTCGAGCGATGCGGCGGTGCGCTCGATTTCGCGTTGCCCGGGAAGGAACGCCAGAATGCTGCCCGTCTCGGTTGCCAGCGTGTCGCGGATTGCCCGCGCCATGGCATCCTCGATCCTCTCCTCCGTTTTTCGCTCGCGATACCGTGTCTCGATGGAAAAGGATCGGCCCTTGCTTTCCAGCACCGGCGCGTCACCGAGAAGGTTTGCAACGCGGGCGCCATCAAGCGTCGCCGACATCACGAGGAGTTTCAGGTCCGGCCGCAGCGCCGCCTGTACATCCAGTGCCAGTGCCAGACCGAAATCCGCATCCAGACTGCGCTCGTGGAATTCGTCGAACAGCACGGCCGCAATGTCCTTGAGATCGGGATCGTCGAGGATCATACGGGCAAACACGCCTTCGGTCACAACGAGAATGCGCGTTCTGGCCGAAACCTTGTTTTCCAGCCGCATGCGATAGCCGACGGAGGCGCCCACCTCTTCGCCCAGCAGGCTGGCCATGCGGCTTGCCGCGGCGCGCGCGGCGAGGCGGCGCGGTTCCAGAAGGACGATGGTTCTGTCCTCCCGCCATGGCGCATTGAGCAGATGCAGCGGAATGAGCGTCGTCTTGCCTGCACCGGGCGGCGCAACGACAACCGCCGCAATGCCGCCCGCCAGCGCTTCATCCAGCGCGGGAAAAATCTCGGTCACGGGCAGGATAGGCAAGTCAGTCACAGGCAAAATCCAGCGGTAAAATCTTCGACCGTTTTGACAAGGTTTGCCGCGGGAAGTCCATAACTTTCTGTCAGCGAGGATATGGATGCAGCTTGTTACAATCCACGCGCGATATGTCCGGTTTTGGACCGGCGATATGAGGAAGGGTGGAACTCTATTCGAAGTTTAACCTCATGATATTGCGCCAGTAATTCTCATGCCCGTACATATCAGCACTGATTTTCCAGTTGTTTAGACTTTGGCTTAATTGACGCATGCTCACCCAATTTGAGACGTTGGCTTTTTAAATAAGAAATTTCAAAACTCGGGAATTTTACCAAATGAAATTACGAATTCTCCTTCTATCGATTCTGGCCTTTTTGGCCGCCTGTAACAACAACGCGGAAAACCCCGTCTCCGAAAGCACGTTTGTGCCTGAAGCGGCGCCCGTTGCTGTTGTAGCAGAGCCGATAAAACCGTCGATCACTTCGGATGAAGCCGAAGCCGTTGCCGCCGCACCTCGGGAGAAGGTCGTCAACGACACTGCATCAGCCATGCACCATACCATGGCGATCAACGACAAGCCCACTATAGCAGAGCCAACGAAACCGCCGCTTACTCCGGATGAAGTGGAAGCTGCCGCCTACGCCGCCGTCGCACCGCAGGACACGGTGGTCAAGGAAACCACCTATTATGACACGACGATCAATGGCAGCGTCACCTTGGCGGATGTCAACGAGACGGCGTCCGCCATGCGCCACATCATGACGATCAACGGCAAGCCCACGCGTTTCACCGCCCGTGCCGGACACCTCGTGGCCTACGGGTCTGCAGCGGGACAAGACCCCGCTGGAAAATCGCCCGAGGCGGCGATATTCTACACCGCCTATACGCGCGATGACCTGCCCCGGGAGAAGCGGCCGGTGACCTTCTTCTGGAATGGGGGCCCGGGTTCGGCGTCGATCTGGCTGCATATGGGCTCCTGGGGTCCCAAGCGTCTGAAATCGGATGCGCCAAATATTCCGGCAAGTGCTTATACAAAGCAGCCTGAGAGCTTTCCATTCATCGACAATGAAATCACCCTGCTGGAACAGTCCGATCTGGTTTTTGTCGACCCGCCCGGCACTGGCCATTCCACAGCCGTATTTCCGCATACCAACCGGGATTTCTGGGGCACCGACATCGATGCAAAAGTGGTGGCGGATTTTATCACCCGCTACAACAATATGAACAACCGACAGAGCTCACCCAAATATCTCTATGGCGAATCCTATGGTGGCATTCGTACACCGATTGTTGCCAATTTGCTCGAAGCCGCCGGCACCAGCCGGTTTGACGCGGACCCCTCGGGTAAGCCGCCGGTCGTCCTGTCAGGTTACATCCTCAATTCACCGCTCGTGGATTACACCTCGGCGTGTGATCAGCATGACTCAATGGTATCCTGCGCGGGCTTTGTCCCGTCCTATGTCATGGCAGCGGATTACTTCAAGAAGTCCACGCGAACAAAGGAATCGCAGGCGGATTTCCTTCAGGCCATGAAGCAATATACGAAGGACGTTTATACCCCGATTTACAACAAGTACGTCATAAATTCAAAGCTGACGTCCAACGGGGAAAAATTTGTTGAAACAAAAGAGGGGATCGATTTCCTTGCAAGTCTGGCTGAAAAAACTGGCTTGGATTCTAAGACATGGGCGTCCAACAACCTGAATGTCGAGCCTTCCGTTTTCAGGAAAAACTTGATTCCGGGATTTAATCTTGGCCGCTTTGACGCGCGTATGAAGGTGCCGGGTCTTAGCGAGGAAGAATTAGAATTGGCCGATAAACAGTGGGAGGACTCTCGAGACAAATATGGATCTGAGAGCGTCGAATTTAAGCGCGCTCAAAAATTTTATTGGGATGGGGTGCAATACTACGAAGCTGACGACTATATCGAAGTGGCATTCCTTAATCAATTCAAAACCTATCTGCCGGATTTCGTCAATTATCACGCCGCTTCCGATTACGAGCTGTCGGGTGATCAGGCGAACAAGAATTGGGTCTGGAAGCGCGCCGGCCAGAACTCAAATAATCCGGTCAGCATACCCGATATCCAGAGCGCTCTGATCTATGATCCTGCGTTGAAACTGCTCATCCTGCATGGTTACGAGGATATTGCCACCCCGGGCCATCAGACCGAACTGGATTTGGCCGGAGCTGGCCTCAGCGAGCGCATCCCGGTCAAATGGTTCGAGGGCGGACACATGATCTACAACACCGAAGTGTCGCGCCCATTGCTGAAAAAGACACTGGATCAGTATTATCTGGGCGCACCCTACGATCAGCAAGCCGCCTTGGTTGCACAAGCAGCGCAACAATCGAAAACCATATCGGCATCACAACTCATGTCAGCCGCCGCCGCAAATTAGGAGCACAGCATATGAAACACTCTCGTCCATTGCGGATTGCTATTCTTGCTTCTGTCAGCATTTTCACCGGTATTGTCCGCGCCATGGCCAATGACGATATCGGACATCCGCCGCCAGATCCCGCTGGCACGGTATACCCTGAAATGACGCCGGAATTCGTGCAGCAGAAGGTCGACGAGCAGATACGGGCGCAATTCGAACAGGCTGCCGGGCCCTCCGCTTATGTACTGTCTGCCGAACAGGCAAAAACAGCTGGCTGGGGTGTTATCGCCGATCACTTCCCCGAGATAGACCGGGACCGGGACGGCTACGTCTCTCTATCCGACATCGTGCGGTTCCTCGCGGCCCGCACGCCGCAAAACCTGATGAAAGCGGCGCAACAGCGGCAAAGTCAAAAAAGCGGTGTTGAGATCATAGAGTAAAGCTGGCCATAGGGTTCGCTCCTTGAAGAGGGGCAGCATTCAATGGGTGCCATTTTAGTCATCCGTGGCTCGATTTTTTCAAATCAATTTTTTACGCAAGAATTTTTATGGGGAATTTTATGAAATGAAATTACGAATTCTCTCCCTGTCACTCCTAGCCTTTCTGGCTGCCTGCAATGACAAGTCTGAAAGTCCTGTCTCCGACAGCACCTTTGCTCGCGATCCGTCGACTACCGTTGAGCCCACATCCCACCAAGTTACATCCCATGCCGATATGACACCTGAGAAAAATTTGGCAGAGAATAAAATTGCCTATGATTTCTCTGTCGAGGACGCGCTTGAGCCTGCTAAAGTGGATGAGATGCCATCTATCAGGCTGCGTCAAGCGGCGGCGGCTGCAATAGTTGAGCCCGAATCCAATCCTGTACCGCCAGTTGTTTCCTATGGTGATATCGCGCCGGGGAAACATCCGGTCGAGGACAAGATCGTCTATGATTTCACTGGCAATGGCGCGCTTGAGCTTGCCAAAGTGGATGAGACACCGTCCGTTAGACTGCATCAGATGGTAATCAATGGCCAGACGGTCAATTTCACCGCCAGTGCTGGCCATCTCATTGCCAAAGCGCCGACGGGAAGACATGATCCGGATCAGGCGGCGATTTTCTACATGGCCTACACGCGCGATGACCTGCCGCATGAAAACCGCCCTGTGACCTTCTTCTGGAATGGTGGTCCGGGTTCGTCCTCGTTCTTCCTGCACATGGGTTCCTGGGCACCGCAGCGTCTGAAAGTGGGGCTGCCCGTCATTTCCGAAGAAGCAAAAAAAGAAAAACCCAAAACCTTCCCGTTGGTCGACGATGCGGAAACCCTGCTCGACCAATCGGATCTCGTTTTTGTCGATCCCGTTGGAACCGGATTTTCAGAGGCCATCGAACCCCATAAGAATATAGAGTTCTGGGGCATGGATGCCGACGGGCAAGTCCTGCGCGACTTCATCACGCGGTACATCAACAAAAACAACCGCCAGAATTCGCCGAAATATCTCTATGGCGAATCCTATGGTGGCATTCGCACACCCATCGTGGCGAACCTGCTGGTGCAAGCGGGAACTGCCAATTACCAGCCCGATCCTTCGGGAAAGAAACCGGTGGTTTTGTCAGGCGTTATTTTGAACTCCCCCATCCTCGACTACGAGACCAATGGGACTGTGCAGTCTGGGAACAAAACGGCATCATGGGCGGGATTTCTCCCAACCCTTGCCATGATAGCCGATTATTACAAAAAGGGCACGATGCGGGGAAAGGCCACCGTGCCTGAGTATCTGGATATTCTGCGAAAGTTCATTAAGGACAAATACAATCCGGCTCGGGAAAATTCGGCCGTATGGCATTCGCCCGAATTTCTAGCCGCAAAGAATTTCCCCTTTATTATTGAACAATACTTTTCGAATTTGAAAACTGAGATCTCAAACTGGAATCGGACGAGCAAGGATAAATCTATTCAAGCTAAAGCGGCATTCGGTAAGAAACTTGCTGGAGATCTAGAGAAAAAACTCAATGAATGGAGATTGGGAAGACCAGAGGATTATGGGTCTTTTCAATCAAAATTTAATAAAGACCCTGTTACTGCTGACGTGGGCAAGATTCAAGATTATTTCAATAAAACAGCAACGGCATCTTTCGGAAAACGCTTTGGCGCTACCATCTTATCAGACACCGCTGCGTTCTTTTCAGACATGACCGCTATAACGGGGCTCGCCATAGATTGGTTTCAGGAATTTGAGCTTACTGCATGGAATTTCGAGAAGCTTATCATGCCGGATTCCACCCTCAATTCTTACGACGCGCGCATCAACATACCCAAAAAGGACGGCAAAGACGTCTATGACCTGACTTTTTACGAAGACGATGCCTTCAAAGTGGGAATCGAAATGATCCTGCGGGCTACATTCGACTATCACAGCAAGTCGGATTACAAGGTCAGCAATATGGATTTGATACCCGACAAATGGAATTTCCAGCGCGACGCCGCCAAGCCGTATTCCAGAAGCAGTCTTCCCGATCTGGCGGAAATACTGAACTACGATCCGTCCATTAAAATGCTTGTTCTGCATGGTTATTACGATCGCATAACGCCATTTCACCAGTCGGAAATCGACCTCTTCAACGTCGGACTTGCGGATCGCATATTGGTCAAGTCCTTCGAAGGTGGTCACATGACTTATGAATCGGAAGAGGCGCGTGTCCCGTTGAAGCAGGAACTCGACAAGTTCTACGGAACGCCGTCGGTTCTGTCCCTGCAGTAAGCCATGTTTTGTATTAACCATTAGTTTGCCGATTGAGAAAACCAATGAAAAACAATTATTTATTTATTTTCGGCTTGATTGCTATCGGCCTGACCGGGGCTGCGCCAGCGCAGGCTGGTAGCTATAGACTTTCTGTTCCCGTTGACGCACCGGCCAAGCAAATGATCCTGAAAGTCGACGACAAGCCGGGTTCTCCAGCGGCAGGTGCGCCCCTAAAGCTCGATGCCAAAATCGTGCAGGATGCGGTCAATCAACAGCTGAAAAACCATTTTGACCGGGCGGCCAGCCCATCCGGCCAACTGACCGCCAATGCAGCCAAGGCTGCGGGTTGGGGTTTCATATCAGATCATTTTCAGGAGATCGACAGAGACAACAAGGGCTATGTCAGCTATGCCGATGTCTCAGCCTTTATGAAAGCGCGCTCGCCCCTGAAAGTCCCTGCATCAATGGCGAAGCCTGGCGACAAGGCGGTCCAGATCATCGAATGAGACTGCTCGCCTGAAAGCGGCCCCCACAACAACTCTGATCGGCGACGCGAAATGTCGCCGATTTGATTGACGATCCCCGGTGTGATCCTGATAGTGCACAACTGCAAATCAGTAGATCGCATGTTGAAAGACGCATCAGGGAGAGTTTGAATGAAATCGCGCGCCGCCGTTGCCTGGGAAGCCAAGAAGCCACTGACCATCGAAACCATCGAGATCGGTGGACCGAAGCCGGGCGAGGTTCTGGTGGAAGTCATGGCCACCGGCGTGTGCCATACGGATGCTTACACGCTCTCCGGACTGGATTCCGAGGGCAAATTTCCGGCCATTCTCGGCCATGAGGGTGCAGGGATCGTGCGCGAAATCGGCGCTGGTGTGACCTCGCTGCGGGTTGGTGATCATGTCATTCCGCTCTACACGCCGGAATGCCGCCAGTGCAAAACCTGCCTGTCGCAGCGCTCGAACCTGTGCACCTCGATCCGCTCAACCCAAGGGCAGGGCGTCATGCCCGACGGCACCAGCCGCTTCTCCTGCGATGGCGGAGAGGTGTTTCATTACATGGGCTGCTCGACCTTCTCCAATTTCACCATTCTGCCTGAGATTGCCCTCGCCAAGGTGCGTGAAGACGCGCCCTTCGACAAGATTTGCTACATCGGCTGCGGCGTAACGACGGGCATCGGCGCTGTGATCTATACGGGCAAGGTCTGGCCCGGCGCCAATGTGGTGGTCTTCGGTCTCGGCGGCATCGGCCTCAATGTCATCCAGGGCGCCCGCATGGTCGGCGCCGACAAGATCATCGGCGTCGATCTCAATCCGGCCAAGGTCGAGATGGCGAAGAAATTCGGCATGACCCATTTCGTAAACCCCAATGAAGTCGGTAATGACAAGGTTGTACAGGCCATTCAGGACCTGACCGATGGCGGCGCGGATTTCTCCTTCGATGCGACGGGTAATACGAATGTGATGCGGCAGGCGCTGGAATGCTGCCATCGCGGCTGGGGCACCAGCATCGTCATCGGTGTTGCGGAAGCCGGCAAAGAGATTTCGACCCGACCGTTCCAGCTCGTCACCGGTCGCAACTGGCGCGGTACGGCCTTTGGCGGCGCGCGCGGGCGTACGGATGTGCCGAAAATCGTTGACTGGTACATGGAAGGCAAGATCGAGATCGACTCGCTCATCACCCACACCATGCCGCTTGACGAGATCAACACTGCTTTCGATCTGATGCATGAGGGCAAATCGATCCGCTCGGTTGTGGTCTTCTGATGGACGTCAGCCACTACACGGTGGATGTGCGCGGGATGGATGAGTTCAGCCCGCGCGATCTCTACGCCATGCTGCGTATGCGGGTCGATGTGTTCGTCGTCGAACAGAAATGTCCCTATCCGGAACTGGATGGCAAAGACATTGACGCGTTGCATCTTCGGCTGCTGATCGGCGAGGAACTGATTGCGAGTGCGCGCCTGCGCCAGCCGCACGGCGCTGCTGATACAGCTGCGCGTATCGGCAGGGTTGTCGTCTCGCCTGCGCATCGCGGCAAGCGGCTCGGCGAGAAACTGATGGCAGAGGCCATTGCCGAGTGTGAGCGGCGCTTTCCGGATCGCCCTATTGCTCTGTCGGCGCAAAGCCATTTGCAGCGATTCTACGAATCCTTTGGCTTTCTGCCGGTTTCGGGGGAATATCTCGAGGATGATATTCCTCATGTCGACATGCAGCGGCCGGTAGCCGCCGGAGCACGATAAATGATGATATTGCGCCGGCACAATCCGTTCTACGCCGCGGCGGTTGTCGGCCTCGCAGCTCTGGCGCTCGCCCTTCTGGTTTACCCGGGCCTTGCCTATGTCATTGCCGCCAATGTGTTTTTTGTGGTCTATCTCATCCTGACGGCATTCAAGATCCATCGGCTCACCGCCAGTTTTCTCAGGCAGAACGCGGCGCGCTCGGACGAGCCCGTCTGGATCATTTTCGCGGTGACATTTGGCGCCGTCATCGTCGCGGTCGGCTCGCTTTTCGTGCTCATCAACAGCGAAAAGAATCCGCACATTCTTGATCTTTCCCTTGCGCTCGCGGCCGTGCCGCTTGGCTGGGCGACCATTCATGCCATGACCACCATTCACTATGCGCATCTCTACTGGCAACCGGACGAAACGGCTGAAGGCACGAAGGACAAGCCGCGCAAGCACGTCGGCGGCCTGGATTTTCCGGGGGGGAAGGAACCGGGAGGTATCGAGTTCCTCTATTTCTCTTTTGTCATCGGCATGACGGCCCAAACCTCGGATACCGCCGTGACCAGCACGGAAATGCGCAAGGTCAATCTGCTGCACGCCATTGTTTCGTTCTTCTTCAACACTGTCCTCGTCGCGGCAGCGGTGAACGTTGCCGTCTCGCTCGGCCAATAATCAGCTCATAAAAACCACGGGAATTGTCATGGAAACGCTATCGATCGCCAAAAGTTTCGACGGTACGCAAGGGGTCTATCGCCATCGCAGCGATGCTTGCCAATGCGATATGACCTTCGCGGTATTTCTGCCGCCGCAGGCAAAGGACGGTGCGGTGCCCGTGCTGTGGTATCTCTCGGGTCTCACCTGCACCCATCAGAATGTCATGGACAAGGGCGAATACCGCCGTGCTGCCGTCGAGCACGGCATTGCCATTATCTGCCCGGATACCAGCCCGCGCGGCCAGCACGTACCCAATGAGCGCGACAACTGGCAGTTTGGCCATGGCGCAGGTTTTTATCTTGATGCGACGCAGGAGCCCTACGCCGCCAACTACCGCATGGCGAGTTACATTATGGATGAGTTGCCGGCGCTGGTTGCGGCCAATTTCCCCGTTGATATGCAGCGGCAGAGCATAACCGGCCACTCCATGGGTGGTCACGGCGCCATTACGCTGGCGCTGAAGAATCCGGGTCATTTCCGCTCTGTCTCGGCCTTTGCGCCGATCACCCGGCCGGGCGTTGCAGGCTGGTCACGTCCGGCGTTTGAAAAGTATCTTGGTCCTGATCATGCTGCCTGGCGCGCCTATGACAGTGTGCTGTTGATGGAGGATGGCTACCGTCTCCCTGAACTGCTGGTCGATCAGGGCAAGGCTGACGGTTTTCTCGATGATGGCCTGCGGCCCTGGCTGCTGGAAGACGCCTGCAGGCGGGCACGTATCCCGCTGACGCTCAACATGCGCGATGGCTACGACCATTCCTATTTCTTCATTTCCACCTTCATGGCCGACCACATCGCCTGGCATGCTGCCCGGCTTGGTTCGGCCGCTTCCTCATAGGCGAAGTGTCCTTGCCATGCGTGGGTCGTTGGCAAAGATGGCGCGGCTGAAACCCAGCCGGATATTCGGCTGGTCGCAGATGGCTTTGACGCCATAATCGGAAAAGACCAGCCGCCAGGTGGTCGTATGCGTCGGACGAGGCATGGCGAACGCGCCGCACGAGAGGAGCGCAAGATTGGCGCCCCCCGCGGGATCACGCACCGATTGGTAACGGATGATTTCAATGCCCGCCTGATGCGCGGCGTCGGCAAGCGCAAGACAGGCCGTATAGTCGCTCAGATGCGTCCAATGCTCCGCATGTTGGACAAAGGGCGCTGCGGTCAGATCTATACCATGCTTGCTGGCGTAGCGGGCCTCAAATGCGGTGAATTCCAAAGCGTTGCGCGGCCATGGCGTACCGGGGCTCTCACTGAAGAACAGGAGCCGGTAGAATGCTGTCTCGGCCACGGCAGTTTCAACCACTTCGCTGGCATAGAACACGCCGGGAGAATAGCCTTCGCGCCGGAAACGCGAATTGCCGGGATAGCGGCCGTAACGGAACGGCGTTGCCAGGAGATAATCGAGGTGGGCACATTCCGGCGGCAAAGGCGGCTTGGTGGCCTCGATCTCGTCTTCAAGCAAAGCCTGCTCGTCAAGCGTGTCGACAAGTTTCATGGTGGAAACGCGGTGTTGCGCCTCGACGAGACGCCAGCAGGCGCCGTGTCTGTCACGCGCTTCAGATCGGAGCGCGTCGGGCGTCCAGATAGGCGAGGACATGGGCGAGACCGTCAATGGTTTTGATGCGGTTGAGTGGCTTGCCGCCCAGCATGCTGTTGTCAGTGCGGATCCACTGCCGGGCGACGCTATCGTCACCGCCGACAATGGCGTCCAGCGAGCGGTAGAGCCGGATGAAAAGGAGCGCCAGTTCGTAACTCTTGCCGGCGAGCGGGGTGCCATCCTCGCTACGCTTCAGCCGGGATATACTGGGCTCCGACAATCCAACCACGGTCGACAGTTCCTTGGCGGTCAGCCCGAGCAATTCGGCTGATCGCAGCAAGGCCTTGGAGACAACCGCAGTCTTGCTGGAACGTTCCGGTGTGCGTTGGGTGAGTGCCGACATGATTCTACCTTTCATCTGAAAGGAATATAACGTTAATTTCATATGAAATCAATTGCCAGACTTATAGTTTATCTGGATTGCATGATCCCGCAAATTGCTCGATCGTTACTGTCGCGCTAAAACCGTCATGGGCAGGCCGCCATCAGGTTGTGTCGTCAGCTTTTGGACCGGCCAAGGCTTTGCTGTACCCGCGGTATCGAAACGATACCTGTGGAGCAGTGTTGCCAGCGCGATAATGGCTTCCTGCAGGGCAAAACTGGCACCGATACAAACACGCGGTCCGGCTCCGAATGGCAGATATTGGAAGCGGTCGATCTTGTCGCGGTTCTCGGGGTGGAAGCGCGACGGCACGAATGCCTCTGGATTGTCCCAGTAAAGGCGATGGCGGTGTATCGTCCATGGCATGACCAGAATGGCAGAACCTTTGGGAATATGCAGGTCCTTGTACCGGTCGTCTTCCACGGGTTCTCGATTGATCGAGGGTGCTGGTGGATAGAGCCGCATGGCTTCCTCAAAGGCGGCGCGCGTAAACGGCAGTGCATTCAGCCATTCGTGCGGGGCTGGTAGCGGGTCCTGCTGCATGAAGGCATCGATTTCCTGTTCGATCAGATCGCGCTCCCACGGCGCCTGTGCCAGCAGGTAGAGCGTCCAACCCAAGGCGCGTGCTGTGGTCTCATGGCCGGCGCCGATAAAAGTAATGATATTGTCTTCGATCTCGGCGCGTGACAGGCCGTCGGGCCCTTCCGCGCGCAGCAGCAGAGTCAGGAAATCGTTTGGAACCGTGTCGCCATCCCGGTCCATGCGCGCCTTGCGCAGGATGATCGTTTCCGCAACGATCTTGCGGAAGAAGGCAAGCGCCCTCCGGCCGCGGATCTGTGTGAAGCGCGGCAGCCAGCTCGGCGCGCCGAGCAGGTCCAGCGGATCGACGCGCCCCATCGTCTCGAACAAGCGGTCAACCTCACGGGCGAACTGGTCCGGTTCGCCAGCAATCTCGCCTGAGAACAATGTTTCCGCCAGAATATCATAGGTCAGCATGGTCATGTCGCGGGAAACATCGACGGTTCCGGTAATGCTTTCATAACGCTCGGCAAAGGCTTCCGTCGTTCGCTTCATGGCTTCGGCAAAGCCATTGATGTGGCGCGGGGTAAAGACCGGTGCCATGGCCTTGCGCGAGCGTTTCCATGTGTCGCCCTCAGCCGTCAGCAATCCGTCGCGCAGAATTGGCCGCAGGATGCGCTGGCGTACCGCCGCCATCTTGTAGTTCTTGGCATTGTCGACGAGGATGTGGCGGATCAGGCCGGGATCATTGGCGATGATCGTATGCTGGAAGGCCCAGTCGATCGAAACCCATGGATCGTTGTAGGACGGCTCGCCCCACAATTCGAGCGGATTGCGGTAAATGGTGCGTATCAGCTCGATCGTGCCGACCGGACCCGTACGTGGTACGGGTGCAGGGGGAGTGAATGCGGTTCTGACAGTGTCCATTTGGCAGCCTCCAGAGCCACGATGTGGGGATAATAATTCCCGATGTCCACTAATTTAGCCATGATCCGTGGATAGCCTATAGGCTACGAATTGGAAAAAAGTACATTAACCACTATATCTAGGTCTGTAACCGGGCATGATTCGCCCGGATCCTTCACGCCAGTTCACGGCGCCAAGAAAAGATTGAATTTATATGAGTGATACACCTGAGATGACGACCGGAACCTCGCCGGAATATGGTGCAGATTCTATCAAGGTTCTCAAGGGGTTGGATGCTGTCCGCAAACGCCCGGGTATGTATATTGGTGATACGGACGATGGCTCCGGTTTGCACCACATGGTTTACGAGGTCGTGGATAACGCCATTGACGAGGCGTTAGCCGGTCATGCGACCCGCGTCACCGTGACGCTCAATCCTGACGGTTCCTGCACCGTCACCGATAATGGACGTGGGATTCCCACAGATATGCACGAGGAAGGCGTCTCTGCCGCCGAGGTCATCATGACCCAGCTGCATGCGGGCGGTAAGTTCGATCAGAACTCCTACAAGGTATCAGGTGGTCTGCATGGCGTGGGCGTTTCCGTGGTCAACGCTCTGTCGGTCTGGTTGCGGCTGAAGGTTCGTCGCCAGGGCAAGATTCACGAGATGAGCTTTACCCATGGCGTTGCCGATGCCCCGCTGAAGGTGGTCGGCGACTCGAATGGTGAGACGGGCACGGAAGTATCCTTCCTGCCGTCGACTGACACGTTCACGATGGTGGAATTTGACTTCAAAACGCTTGAGCACCGTCTCCGCGAGCTCGCGTTCCTGAATTCAGGCGTCCGCATTCTTCTGGCGGATCGCCGACATGCCGATCCGGTCGATCTCGAGCTGTTTTACGAGGGCGGGCTCACCGCTTACGTCAAATATCTTGATCGCACCAAAAAGGAACTGGTCAACGAACCGATCTATATTCGCGGTGAACGAGATGACACCACGGTGGAAGTTGCCATGTGGTGGAACGATAGCTATCACGAGAATGTTCTGTGCTTTACAAACAACATTCCGCAGCGCGATGGCGGTACCCATCTTGCCGGTTTCCGTGGCGCGCTGACGCGCCAGATGACCGGTTATGCCGAGAACACCGGGCAGGCCAAAAAGGCAAAGGTAACACTGACCGGTGATGATTGCCGTGAAGGTCTCACCGCTGTGCTTTCCGTGAAGGTTCCGGACCCGAAATTCTCATCGCAGACCAAGGACAAGCTTGTTTCGTCGGAAGTGCGCGCAGTAGTCGAAAGCCTTGTCAACGAGGCACTGTCGAGCTGGCTTGAAGAACACCCTGCCGAGGGCAAGGTACTGGTGGAGAAGGTCATTCAGGCCGCATCCGCACGCGAAGCTGCCCGCAAGGCGCGTGACATTACCCGCAAGAACTCACTGAGCATCAGCTCATTGCCGGGCAAGCTGGCCGATTGTCAGGAAAAAGATCCGGCCAAGTCGGAAATCTTCATCGTCGAGGGTGACAGCGCCGGCGGTTCAGCCAAGGGCGGGCGCTCGCGCCAGAATCAGGCCATCCTGCCGCTCCGTGGTAAAATCCTCAATGTTGAGCGCGTCAAGCTCGACCGCATGCTGTCTTCCGACCAGATTGGCACGCTGATTCTGGCGCTTGGCACCAGCATCGGCAAGGACGAGTTCAACCCGGACAAGCTGCGTTATCACAAGATCATCATCATGACCGACGCTGACGTCGATGGTGCCCATATTCGTACGCTGCTGCTGACATTCTTCTTCCGCCAGATGCCGGAACTGATTGAGCGCGGCCATATCTATATTGCCCAGCCGCCACTCTATAAGGTCTCGCGCGGCAAGTCCTCGCAATACATCAAGAACGAATCGGCCTTCGAGGAATTCCTGATTGATTCCGGCCTCGAAGAAGCCTCGCTCGAACTTGGCACTGGCGAAGTGCGTGCGGGTGCCGATTTGCGCGCCGTCATCAATGACGCGCTGGCTGTCCGCCACCTGTTGACGGGTCTCAACACACGTTATGACCGTGCGGTGGTGGAGCAGGCAACGATTGCCGGCGCGCTTAATCCGGAAGCCATTTCCGATACGCCGCGTGCGCAGGCACTGGTGACGGAAGTTGCTGCCCGCCTTGATCTGATCGCGGAAGAAACTGAAAAGGGCTGGACCGGCCGTCTGGCAACGCCGGACGACGGTGTGGATGGCTACGTGCTTGAACGTTCGCTGCGCGGCGTCAAGGAAACTGTCACGCTTGACATGGCGCTGATCGGTTCTGCCGATGCGCGTCAGCTCGACCGTTACTCCACCCGCCTCAACGAAATTTACGCCAAGCCGCCTGTCTTGCGCCGCAAGGAAAAAACCGAGCCGGTCGCCGGCCCGATCTCGCTGCTTGAGGCTGTGTTCGCCACGGGCCGCAAAGGCCTGTCGCTGCAGCGCTATAAGGGTCTGGGCGAAATGAATGCGGACCAGCTCTGGGAAACAACGCTCGATCCGAATGCGCGTTCACTGTTGCAGGTCAAAGTCAATGACGCGACCGATGCCGACAGCCTGTTCTCAAGGCTGATGGGCGATGATGTCGAGCCGCGCCGTGAATTCATTCAGGACAATGCGCTGAGCGTAGCAAACCTGGACGTTTGATATCGGATATCATAGTCCCGCTGCGGGCATTGCCGTCAGGCAACTGCCCGCAGGTCAAAATCAGCGTGTATGACGTCGAATGGAACGCAAACTTTTGCATCCTTGGTACGTTCGACAAGACCCCAATTGGTCAGGGCTGTTACATCGTCGTGAACCCGTTTGACGTCACGCCCGAGCGAGCGAGCGAGGCCGCGAATACTGGACGGGCCTATTTTCTGCAAATGCTCGATCAGTTCCCAACGTTTAGGCGTGATGATTGAAAACAATTGTGCTGGGGAACTGAATGTGAAGGTCGCTATTGGGTCACTGCTGCCTTTGTTCCAGGCATTCACGAATCCCTTGGCAGCATCACTTATGACAGCGCTCGTATCACTGCGTATTTGGATCACGGCCCTTCTCATTTTGATATTCTCCTGTCAATTTCCGAACAAAAATCGCTGATCAACATGTCTACGGAAATGAAACGATATGGGCGTTCCCGCCCATCAAGATGGCAATGATCCCCTTTTCCTCTTTCATTGTCATATCCAACAATCCGTTCGCCATGCCGACCCCAGAAAAGCCTGTATTTGTAAGGATGCGAGCTTCCTTTGACGGGTGTCGGAACCATCCAGATTGACATCTCCATGATGGAGCTGTCAGGAAAGATGGCCTTGTGTCGGTAGATAAGTTTAGCCTTGACGTTGTCAATCATGTCAACGCATTTCCTTGTTGTCAATTATGCCAACGCTCTGTTGATCCTTCTCCTTTCATGGGTAGCAGGTTTGGGAATCCGCAACCACGAGCCACGGGTTGCAATCGGGAGGAACGGATGCTCACGCACAAATGGGGCAGCTGTTATACTTTTGTACAAATCCTATCTTGCCTGTTCGTCTGTGACATGATCTTTTGTCAAACCAGGGCGTAAATGCCGGGAATTGATGAAACGATTTCCCGAAACATTTGCCTTATCGAACAACCTGATCGGGAATTGAAATGCAGTCTGTCTTTGATGGTCACAACGATGTGCTTTACCGGTTGTGGAAACATTCAAAAGACGGCGCCGATCCGGTTCGCGAATTCATTGATGGCACAACATCCGGACATATCGACAAGGGCCGCGCGCTCAAGGGCGGGTTGATTGGCGGGCTTTGCGCCATCTACGTTCCGTCAGGCGATCTCGCCTTCAAGGCGCCCGACGCAAAGGGCCATTATTTTACCCCTCTGGCCGCACCGCTGGAGCGAACGCCATCTCTCGACATCTCGCTTGAAATGGCTTCGATCGCCCTGCGTCTCGAACAGGCAGGCGGCTGGAAGCTGTGTCGTTCCACTGCCGACATCGAGGAGGCGATGGACAAGGACCTTTTTGCGGCAGTTCTGCACATCGAGGGCTGTGAAGGGATTGGTGCTGATCTCTCCGCGCTGGATGTATTCTATGCAGCCGGACTGCGTTCACTTGGACCTGTCTGGAGCCGCAATAATGTTTTCGGTCATGGTGTTCCTTTTGCATATCCCCTGGATCCGGATACCGGCCCGGGATTGACAGCGGCCGGTGAGGATCTGGTGAGGGCATGCAATCGCTTGGGTATTCTTGTGGATCTCGCGCACATCACTGAAAAGGGATTTTGGGATGTTGCCCGTATCAGTGATCAACCGCTGGTCGCCAGCCATTCCAATGTTCATGCGCTCACGCCGGTCGCCCGCAATCTGACGGACAAGCAGTTCGATGCCATTCGCGAAAGTAAGGGTCTGGTCGGTCTGAACTATGCCGTGGCGATGCTGCGTCCCGACGCGCGGGAAAATGCCGATACGCCACTTAGCGATATGGTCCGGCACATCGACTATATGGTCAATCGCATGGGTATTGATTGCGTGGCACTTGGCTCAGATTTCGATGGTGCTAAAATCCCCAGTGAAATTACCGACGCGGCAGGCAGCCAGGCACTTGTCGTTGCTCTGCGCGAGGCGGGATACTCGGAGGAGGATCTTGCCAAGATTTGTCGCGGAAACTGGATGCGTGTCCTGCGGTCGGCTTGGCATGAAACAAATTGAAACAATAGAAAAAACAGGGGTACCACAATGTTGATCAATCAGATAAACGCCAAATTCCGGCTGCTTGTCGGAAGTGCTGCGCTCTCGGCGCTCGTGATTTCGGGGGCGCCGGCATGGGCGGCGACACCGGCGGATACGCTGGTAGAAGCGTGGGCGATTGATGATGTCATTACGCTTGATCCGGGCGAGGCCTTCGAGCTCACCATGGGTGAAATCAACGGCAATACCTATGACAAGCTGGTTCGCCTTGATATTAATGATCCCTCGAAAATCACGGCTGACATTGCGCAGAGCTGGACGGTTTCGGATGATGGCCTGACCTATACGTTCAAGCTGAAGCCGGACCTAAAGTTCGCCTCGGGCAATCCGCTGACAGCGGAAGATGTTGCCTATTCCTTCGAGCGCGCCATCAAGATCGACAAGAGCCCGGCCTTCATCCTCACCCAGTTCGGCCTGAAGCCGGACAATGTCACCGAAAAGGCCAAGGCGACAGCACCCGATACCTTTGTCTTTACCGTCGACCAGCCCTATGCGCCGAGCTTCGTGCTCAACTGCCTGACGGCAACCGTTGCCTCCGTCGTCGACAAGAAGCTCGTCTCCCAGCACGTGGTCGACAATGATTACGGCAATGCCTGGATGAAGACCAATTATGCGGGTTCGGGTCCGATGAAGATCCGCGACTGGCGCGCCAACGAGATCCTCGTCCTTGAGCGCAACGACAATTACTACGGCACCAAGTCGATCCTCAACCGTGTCATCTACCGGCATGTGAAGGAAAGCGCGACGCAGCGCCTGCTGCTGGAAAAGGGTGATATCGATGTTGCCCGCAATCTGGAGCCGAACGATCTGGAACAGGTGGCCAAGAACAGCGACATCAAGACCACAAGTGCGCCGAAGGGCACGATCTACTATTTCAGTCTCAATCAGAAGAACCCGAACCTGGCCAAGCCGGAGGTGCGCGAGGCGCTGAAATATCTGGTTGATTACGATGCGATCGGCGAGAAGCTGATCAAGGGCATCGGCGAGATCCATCAGACGTTCCTGCCGAAGGGCATTCTGGGCGAGCTGGACGAAAAGCCCTATTCCCTCAATGTGGAGAAAGCCAAGGAGCTTCTGGCCAAGGCGGGTCTGAAGGACGGTTTCTCGGTGACGATGGACGTGCGCAACAACCAGCCGGTGACGGGTATTGCTGAAGCCGTGCAGCAGACCTTTGCACAAGGCGGCGTCAAGCTGGAGATCATCCCCGGTGATGGCAAGCAGACGCTGACGAAGTACAGGGCCCGCACACATGACATCTATATCGGTCAGTGGGGCGTTGATTACTGGGATCCGAACTCCAATGCGGAGACCTTTACCAGCAATCCTGACAATGCCGATACGGGCACCAACAAGACGCTTGCATGGCGCAATGCCTGGGATGTGCCTGACCTGACCAAGGAAACCAAGTCGGCCCTGCTCGAGCGCGATACAGCCAAGCGTGCGCAGATCTACCAGGACCTGCAGAAGAAGGTTCTCGAGACCAGCCCGTTCGTCATGCTGTTCCAGCAGACAGAAGTTGCCGGTTACCGCTCGACTCTCAAGGGCCTCAAGCTCGGACCATCCTTCGATACCAACTACGTTTTCAACGTATCGAAATAATCAGGGCGAACGCCCAAGGCTGAAACGATGACAACGACTGAAACACAACTGGAGGCCAGACGCTCGGGCGCCTGGGCCTCCAGCCTTGCTCTTGCGATTGGACGCTTTGTCCTGATCGGTGCAATCACCTTCCTTGGCCTTCTTGCTGTCACCTTCTTCATCGGCCGGGTTATCCCCATCGATCCGGCGCTGGCGATTGTCGGTGACCGTGCTCCGGCCCATGTGGTCGAACGCATCCGGGAGGAATACGGCCTGAATCTGCCGCTCTATGAGCAGTTCTACCTCTACGTGAAAGGCGCTTTGCAGGGTAATTTTGGCAATTCCGTTCTGACGTCCAATCCTGTCATGACGGACATCCGGCGGGTGTTCCCTGCCACCATGGAGCTTGCAACCTTCGGCACCGTCATAGGCGCACTTTTCGGTGTGCCGCTCGGTGTGCTTGCCGCTGTCAAACGGGGCAGCTTCATTGATCAGATCGTGCGGATCGTTGGGCTGGTCGGTTATTCCGTGCCGATCTTCTGGCTCGGGCTGCTGGCGCTTCTTGTCTTCTATGCAAAGCTTGGCTGGACATCAGGCCCCGGCCGCATCGACGTGATCTATGAGTATACATTCACGCCCATCACCGGCTTCTATCTTCTCGATGCGGTGTTGCAGGGCAATTGGGAAGCCTTCTGGAACATCTTCTCCTTCATTATTCTGCCGGCATCGTTGCTTGGCTATTTCTCGCTGGCCTATATCAGCCGAATGACCCGCAGTTTCATGCTCAATGAACTGGAGCAGGAATATATCGTCGCTGCCCGGGCAAAAGGGCTTTCCGAGACCCGTATCATCTGGGCCCATGCCCTGCGCAACGCGGCAGTGCCGTTGGTGACGGTCATCGCTCTGTCCTATGCCGGATTGCTGGAGGGATCGGTTCTGACCGAAACGGTCTTTGCCTGGCCCGGTCTTGGCATGTACATCACCAATTCCCTGCAAAATGCCGACATGAACGCGGTTCTTGGTGGAACCATCATCATCGGTTCTGTCTTTGTTGCAATCAATCTTCTGTCCGATGTTCTCTATCGGGCGCTTGACCCACGGACGCGCGCACGATGAGCCAGACAATCAAAACCCCGCCGCCATCGATATCCCGACGCGAATGGCTGATGAGTGATCGGCCGCAATCACGGCTGCAGGCAAGGCTTGGCCGTGCCTATCTCGTGTGGGGCCGATTTGCCAGCAACAGGCTGGCGCTTGCCGGTCTTGGCATCATTGTCGTCCTGCTGCTGGTTGCTGCTCTTGCAAATGTTCTTGCGCCCCATTCGCCTGTCATCGGCGATTTGCGCAATGCCCGGTTGCTGCCACCAAGCGGCGACTATTGGCTTGGCACCGACGATCAGGGCCGGGATATTCTTTCGAGGCTGATCTACGGTTCGCGCCTGACGCTCTATGTCGTCATTCTTGTTGCCATCATTGCCGCGCCAATCGGGCTTCTGGTTGGAACCATCGCCGGCTATGCAGGTGGCTGGGTCGATTCCATCCTGATGCGTATAACCGATATTTTCCTGGCCTTTCCGAAGCTCATTCTGGCGCTCGCTTTCGTTGCGGCTCTTGGACCCGGTATCGAAAACGCCGTCATTGCCATCGCCATTACCTCTTGGCCGCCCTATGCGCGTATAGCGCGAGCAGAGACCTTGACGGTGCGCAATTCCGATTACATCGCCGCAGTGCGATTGATGGGTGCTTCGCCGGTTCGCATTGTCCTGCGCCACATCATGCCGCTCTGTCTGTCCTCGCTCATTGTCCGTGTCACACTGGATATGGCTGGCATCATCCTTACCGCCGCGGGTCTCGGCTTTCTCGGTCTGGGTGCCCAGCCGCCATTACCGGAATGGGGCGCGATGATTGCTTCCGGCCGCCGTTTCATCATGGATCAATGGTGGGTTGCGGCAGCGCCTGGTTTTGCAATCCTGATCGTCAGTCTTGGCTTCAACCTGCTGGGTGATGGCCTGCGTGATGCACTTGATCCACGAGGCAACAACCAATGAGCACCCTGCTGACTGTCAAGGACCTGCGGGTCCAGTTTCCGACCCGTACCGGGGTGGTCGATGCTGTTCGCGGTGTGTCTTTTACGCTCGGTCGCGAACGTCTTGGTATCGTGGGTGAATCCGGTTCGGGCAAATCCCAGACGGGCCGTGCCATCATGGGCCTGACGCCACCCCACGCTAAAATCACGGCGGAGACGCTGAATTTCGATGGGATCGATCTGCTGAAAGTCTCAGCCGCCGAACGGCGTTCGTTGCGCGGTAACCGTATCGCCATGATCCTGCAAGACCCTAAATATTCACTCAATCCGGTCATGAGCATCGGACGGCAGATCGTTGAAACCCTGCGTACCCACGAAAGGGTCAGCAGATCGGAAGCCCGCAAACGTGCACTCGACATGCTTGCGGCTGTGCAGATCCGCGATCCCGAGCGTGTCTATGATCTGCATCCGCACGAGGTATCGGGAGGCATGGGACAGCGTGCCATGATAGCCATGATGCTGATCACCGGCCCCGAACTGCTGATCGCCGATGAGCCGACTTCAGCCCTCGATGTGACCGTTCAGCTTGATGTGCTCGCCATTCTCGACAATCTGGTGCGCGATCGCGGCATGGGATTGATCTTCATCTCCCACGATTTACGGCTGGTCTCGTCGTTTTGTGACCGGGTCATCGTCATGTATGCGGGGCATATTGTCGAGGAGATCGCTGCCAGGGATCTGCACAACGCCAAACATTCCTACACGCAAGGGCTTTTGAACTGCATGCCCAAAATCGGCGCCGATACCCACCCGCTTCCCATTCTTGATCGCAAGCCGGAGTGGGCCGCATGACGATATCTCTTTCCAAAGCTCTTGTTATCGACAAACTCGAGGTCGTATTCGATCGCTTCCGCGCGTTGCGGGGGGTCAGCCTTGATGTGATGCCGGGTGAATCCTTCGGGCTGGTCGGCGAATCCGGTTCTGGAAAGTCAACGTTGCTGCGCGCCGTTGCGGGGCTTGCACCAACGACCGGGGGTTCCATTACGGTCAACGGCAAACTGCTCGGCAAGAGCCGCACCAAGGCATTTTATCGTGAAGTGCAGATGGTATTTCAGGATCCCTATGGTTCGCTGCACCCGCGGCAGACAGTCGACCGGCTTTTGCTTGAACCTCTGGCCGTTCACGGGTTTACCGATATCGAAAAGCGAATCTTGCGGGCGCTGGATGAAGTGGGACTTGGGGCCAGCTTCCGCTTCCGCTACTCGCATCAGCTGTCCGGAGGACAGCGCCAGCGCGTGGCCATCGCACGGGCGTTGATTCTTGAACCGTCGATTCTGCTGCTGGATGAGCCGACTTCGGCGCTTGACGCATCGGTACAGGCGGAAGTGCTGAATCTGCTGGAACAGATACGCCGTGACCGTAAGCTGACATTCCTCATGGTCAGCCACGATCTCGCGGTTGTGACTCATATGTGCGACCGGCTGATGGTGATGCAGAACGGCGCGGAAGTGGAGCGTCTGTCGGCTGCGGACCTTGCTGCCCGCAAAGTCACGCAGGCCTATACGCGCAACCTCTTGGTGGCGAGTGATGGCTTTGTGCGGCCGGATATCCCCGCCGTATAAGCGGTTGTTTCAGGGGATTTTTACCATGATGCAAGGCTTATCGCAGATCGTGACAATCTGAATGATTTTCGTAAAGCAGCATTTACGCCATTTCGTTCATGGTCCGCTCAACACCGGAGCGGGCTATGAAAAAAATCAAGAAATTCCTGAAAGATAAAAGCGGCGCCACTGCAATTACATTTGGTCTGTTGCTGGTGCCGCTATTGGGCGCAACCAGCCTTGCCATTAGCTACAACAATGCAAGCAATCAGCGTTCGGATTTACAGAATGCAGCGGATGCCGCAGTGTTGTGGGGAGCATCGACCTATAAGGGAAACAATCTGGACGATGTGAAGGTTCGCATTCAAAAAAGCCTCCACGCAAACATTCCTGACTTCGACAGCAGTAGCGTCACGTATAATGTGACGGTCACCGAGGACGTTCCTGCGCGGATCAAGCTTGCAGTCGCGAGACCGCTCCGAACGGCATTCATGCAAGTTCTGAACCAAAGCTCGACGACCATTTCGGCCACTTCAACAGCATCAGGAGCGCTGACGCCGGAAGAAGCCTCAATTCAGGTCACGAATGTAAAAGGAACGTATTACAAGAAAATATCCATCATTGTTGTCGCGGCGGACGGTAAACAGCAAGAGATGGGTTCTGTTGAGTACACGTACGTCAACGGTGTGGGAACAGCCAATCCAAAAATAGGATCGGCACCCATGACCTTTAAGCTGGGAACGTACAACTCGTTTTACTTTACCATGATCGTCAAGAAGGACGGCTGCCCGATTGGAACTGCACCCAAATATATTCTGTTTAAGGGGGATATTTGTAGTGCAACCAATGATCCCAGCGCTCAATTGACGCCGATGCCGGATAACCTGACATTCAACCAAGAAAAAGCTTTCAAGGCCAGTGCCAAAGCCTTTCTCGTTCGAAGCGATAGGGCAAACGACGCATGGCGATTTGTGGCGGATGGTGGCCAATCGACAAAAGAGGAAGAGAAGGCTCCAATTCTTATGAATGATTTGATGAACTGCAAGGGGCTCACGCAAAAGCACGGGTGGGAAGATGGCGGCGGCGGTACACCGGACTTTGAATACACGCTGAAGACCGGATGCACATATGACTATTCAAAGGTTCGCCTTACTCAGTAATTTACACCTGCAAAGGCGGCGCGATTGACTTTGTTCTTGCGCCGCTCCATCATGACTTTATTCCGAGGGGGGCACTGTACAGTGCTGAGATAGCGTCGAGCTGGACCCTTGAACCTGATCCGGGTTATGCCGGCGTAGGAACGGGAATTGAGCATTCTTCACGCACTCTGCCTTGTCTTCGCACATATCCGGATCTCCACACGTTTGATGGAGTCCCGCAGATGCCTTTTCCCCTGATACAGCAATCATCGCGTTTGTGACGGTGTGACCACCGCCATGGGCATACTTGTCCGCATTACAGGCGCTTTGCTGGCCGTGCTTCTGTGCTGGCAGCTGGCTGTCTGGGCGCTGCATCCGCCGCGCTTCATCCTGCCGGGTCCCGGGTCTGTCATTGCCACCCTGATTGAGCAGCGCAATTACCTCCTGAGCAACGCCACCATCACCGTGCTGGAAATTCTGCTCGGGATGTTCTTCGGTATCATCGCAGGAATTCTGATCGCACTGCTCGTTGCCGGTTTGCCCGGCTTCGGCCAGCTTATCTGGCCACTGCTGCTTGTCCTGCAGGCACTGCCGGTTTTCGCCATCGCGCCTCTTCTGGTTCTCTGGTTCGGCTTCGGCCTCGCCTCGAAGGTGGTCATGGCCAGCCTGGTTATTTTCTTTCCGGTGGCCTCGTCCTTTGCCGATGCCCTCCGCCGGACCAGTCAGGATTTACTGGATGCCGCTGCACTGACGCAGGCAACGCCGCTGGCGACGCTGTTCTTCATACGTGTTCCCAGCGCTTTGCCGGGCCTTGGTTCGGGCTTGCGTGTTGCGGCCGTCTTTGCACCCATTGGTGCCGTAATCGGCGAATGGGTCGGTGCTTCTCGGGGGCTCGGCTTTGTCATGCTGCAGGCCAATGCCCGCATGCAGACCGACACGCTGTTTGCCGCTCTCATCATCCTCGCTGTTCTGACCATCGTTCTTCGTTTTCTCGTCGATGCCTTTGCTGCACGTCTCACCCCTTGGGCGCGGGCGTCATGATTAAAGGCTGTTCCCGTTTCATTCACAAAGGAATCCCCATGTTTCGCCGCCGTGCGTTCTCCCTTGCTCTCATCGTGTTAACCGCTTTGTCTCTCCTCGCGTCACCCGCAATGGCGGCGGACAAGCTGTCTGTCCTTCTGGAATGGTTCGTCAATCCAGACCATGCGCCGCTGGTCGTTGCCCGCGAGAAGGGTTTCTTCACGGAGGTAGGGCTTGATGTGGATCTGATCCCCCCGGCCGATCCAGCCGCGCCGCCGCGCCTTGTTGCGGCTAAGCAGGCTGATATCGCCATCGGCTATCAGCCCAATCTCTATCTCAGTCATGATGAAGGTTTGCCGCTGGTGCGCTTCGGTACATTGGTGGAGACGCCGCTCAACACGGTGACGGTACTGGCTGACGGTCCCATCAAGAGCCTGAAGGATTTGAAAGGCAAAAAGGTTGGGTTTTCCGTGGCCGGTTTTGAGGACGCCATGCTCGGCGCAATGCTGAAAGCGGAGGGCCTCAAGGCAGACGATGTTGAGTTGATCAATATCAATTTTGCGCTGTCATCATCGCTCATATCAGGACAGGTGGATGCCACGGTGGGCGGTTACCGCAACTTCGAGCTGACGCAGATGGCACAGGAGGGTCAGAAGGGAACAGCCTTCTTTCCCGAGGAGCACGGTGTCCCGGTTTATGACGAGCTGATTTTCCTGACGCACCCCGACCTGGCAAAAGACGACCGTCTGAAACGTTTCATCGGAGCCGTCGAAAAGGGCGCGATCTATCTGACCAATCATCCCGATGAATCTTGGGCACTCTTCATCAAGGCCTATCCTGATCTCGACAATGCGCTGAACCGGCAGGCTTGGACCGATACATTGCCCAGGTTCGCCAAACGTCCTGCCGCCCTTGACCGCAGCCGTTACGAGCGGCTCGGCGTGTTCATGCACGATGCAGGGCTGATCAAATCCGTACCCAAGGTCGATGACCTTGCTGTTGAACTGCGTTGAAACAATTTTCCGAAGAAAGAACAATCATGCCAAAAGTAGATTTCCGGTTGAATGCCATTGTTGACGTCGATGCGATTGGCGGTGACAGGGATCTGGGACAACTGGCGTTGCAGGCTGCACGCGGCGGGGCAACGATCATCCAGTATCGCGATAAGAACTCGCCGACGCGGACAATGGTGGAGCGTGCCCGCGCAATTCATGCCGCGTTGAAGGGCACGGGCATACCCTTGCTTGTGAACGATCGTATTGATGTCGCTTTGGTGGCGGGCGTTGAAGGCGTGCATGTCGGGCGCGAGGACATGCTGGTCAGCGACGCACGAAAGCTGCTCGGGCCGGATGCGATTATCGGCCTCACAGTGAAGAACGAAGCCGATGCGCGGGCGGCGATTGCGTCAGACGTCGACTATGCTTGCGTGGGTGGGTTGTTTGAAACGCCTGCCAAACACAATCCGGACGGACCGATTGGCTTTGACGGCTTTGCCCGACTGGCGGCAATCATCCGCGCGACAAAGCCGGAGTTGCCCGTGGGCGCGATTGCCGGCATCGATCTCGGCAGGGTGGCTCCGGCCATTGGGGCGGGTGCAGACGGGGTTGCAGTAATTTCGGCAATCTTTCGTCAGGATGATCCGCGTGCCGCCGCCCAGATTCTGCGGGACGCCGTCGATGAGGCATTGAGGGCAACGGCATGACGGCCATTGCTCTGACCATTGCCGGTTCGGACAGCGGCGGCGGAGCCGGTATCCAGGCCGATCTCAAGACGTTTTCGGCGCTGGGTGTCTATGGAACCAGCGTATTGACGGCGATCACTGCGCAGAACACACGGGGCGTTACGGCCATTGAGAATCTGAGCCCAGGCATCATTCGCGCGCAAATTGATGCTGTTCTATCGGATATCGCCGTTGGAGCGATCAAGATCGGTATGGTCTCGACGGTGGAAACCATCGGCACGATCGCCGGGGCCTTGCATCACTGGCAACGGAAGGTGGTGCTTGATCCGGTTATGGTGGCAACATCCGGCGATCCCCTGTTGCAACCTGAAGCCATAGAGGCGCTTCGCACGCAGCTCTTGCCATTGGCACTCGTGCTCACGCCAAACCTGCCGGAAGCGGCTCTTCTGACCGGCACGCCTGTGGCCGAAACCGAGGCGGAAATGGCGCGGCAGGCCGAGCTCTTGCTGAAGCTTGGGCCAGCCGCCGTGCTGATCAAGGGCGGCCATGGCAATACAAGCCTCAGTACGGACCTTTTATTCGATGGCGCGTCTGTCACGCCTTTCGAAGGGCCTCGCCTGTCAACGACTCATGATCATGGCACAGGTTGCACGTTGGCGGCGGCTATCGCCAGCGGGCTGGCGAAAGGTTGTGATCTTCTAACGGCAATCGGTGCGGCGAAAGAGTATCTGACGGCAGCCATGGCCGCCGCCGATACGCTTAAAGTGGGTCAGGGACGCGGTCCGGTTCACCATTTTCATCACTGGTGGGCGGCGTAGCTGCCGCCCCCGCATTGAGGATGCGCTGGTAGAACAGCCCAACACCTACCAGCGACAGGCCGAGTCCAATAAAGGAGAGTGCCCGCAAGATGCCTTCGAGGTTGGACATATCGAGCAGAAACACCTTGGCGATAACCAGGAACACGATGGGAGCCGAAATCACGCGCAGCAAACGGTTCTGACGCCAAGCGCCAAGACCGAAGAGACCAAGGCCGAACAGCAGCCAGACGGCTGAGTAAGTGAACATTTCCATCGAGTCGACACCAAGCCACAGATCAATGTCGCTGCCCCAGAAGAAGACGCGGATGGTGAGGGTTACCCATGTGAACAACATGAGACCGGACAGGATCGCCAATGCCATGGCGTAATGCCGCGGGCGGTTGGCCTGTGCCATGACCAACGGCAGACCAAACAGTTTTATCTGCGGTTCGCCAAAGGCATTGAGCGCCACGAGTGCAGCCAGCAGGCCTGGTAGAAGATACCCCATGAACAGGCTGTTGAAGATCAGTCCATCGCCAACGGAACCGTCGAACAGCGGATTGAGGAAAATAAAATGCTGGGTCACAGCAACCAGAATGCCGACATAGCCCACAAGGAGCGCAGCAGTGCGGTAGAGCCAGTCTTGACCGCCTTTGCTCAACATCATCAGTGACAATGATCCGCCGAGCGCGATGAGCGTGTAGAGCGATTGCTCGCTCAATGTTATATCGCCGCCGCTGTCGAGCGTTCCGCCGTTCATCCAGTGGCGAACGAGTATGTTGACGAGGACAAAGCCTGCCAGGACGGCAAGGGCCTGAACAAGCCGGTAGGCAGTGTCCTTGATCTCTTTGGCCAGCACAATCTGTGCAACAATCATGGCCACGAAGAAGCCGCCGTAATTGAGCAGAAGCTGATTGAAGAGTGGTGTGGTCGAGAGCCGGTCGCTACCGACGATCGTTGGGTCGAAGAGAATGTGTCCAAGGATAATCACGGCAAAAACCGCTGGCGCAAAACGCAGCACCGGTGCAATGCGAGTCCGTGTGGCAACGGCATAGATGAAGGCAAGAACACAGGCGGCCAGAACGCGCGATTGCGGTTCGAACACTGTGAAAAGAGCAAGAACGGCAAAACCGATAGATGCTGCGTCGAACAACCAGGCAGGCGAAATTGGCTTCGCATTATCCTTCCACAGACGCGTCAACCATGTCGCGCTGCCAAAACCGATAATTGCAAGTCCTACGCTGAGTATCTCTTCGGTTGAGGCCAGAGTGTTGCCGAAGATATAAATCATCATCGTAATCATCACGAAGGGAACAGCGGTTCCCAACGCCGCGTAGGCGATGCCGCGGACGATATCAGGCAGCCGCGCAAGTATGGTTGCCGCGATGACGCTGATGACCGTGAATGCAAGTGCAACAAGAATGGCGAAGCCGCGGTATTTTGCCGGATCGTAGAGCGGCAATCCTGAGCTGTCGAAGCCACTCTCCAGCAGTTGATGCATGTCCACGAGGGTGAGCGGCACGAGCGAGATGAGCGCTGCCGGAACAAGGAAAGGCAGGGCGCGGCGTATGAATAGTGGCGCCAGCGTCGACACGGCAATGACGATTGCTGCCAGAACCAGGAACCGGAAGGAAGCAAGTCCAAAGAGATCGTGCGAGACATAGCCAAGACCGAGGAAAACTGCGCCTACCGCCCCCGCAATGGTGATCGGATCATAAGACGGTTCTTCGGTCCGGTCGAACAACGTGTAGTTGCCCGGCTTCAGATGGCTAAGGACGGATAGAGCCAACAGGCTGACCGTCAAAAGGCCAAGCGCACCGCCATTCGGCATGGGGTCAAACCCGGTATATGCACTTCCCCAAAGTGCAGCGAGAACAATCGCCCCGGCACCGATGAGCGGCCAGTTTTTTGCACGCGACAGGATCACGGCAACCAGAGTGACAATGGATAGGTATGTCATGAAACTGTAGGGGGCAGGTGCCTGCGAGTTCACCAGCGCCGGCGTCAGGTAGGAGCCGATAAGACCCAAGCCGGCGATCCACGGACCATGTTTGATCGCAAGGGCGAGTGTAGCAAGGCCCACTGCACCCAGCGCCACGAAAGCGGTCGGGCTGCCGATGAAACCATAGATTCCATGGGCGGCATAGACGACGGCAAACAGTGCTGCCGATCCGGCGGCGGTCAGAACGCCGGGAATATAATCAGGACCCGTGACGGATAGGCCGAGCGGCTTTTCCTTGCGGCGCAGATATTCACCCGCACCCAGCAGCAACAAGCCAAAAACGGCGCCGAGACAAAGCCGGATACCGGGGCCGAGAAGTTCGTTCTCGATGGAGTACTGGACGACGAAGATACCACCAAGGAACAGCGCCACGCCGCCAATCCACACGGGCCAGTTGCGGCCAAGCGACCGCTCGAAATCGCCATAGGACTTCTTTGGCCGGGCTGCCGGTACGGACGGGGTGGGGGTTGCGCGGACAGTCACAGGCGTCGCCGAGGGCTTGCCTGACATGATTTCCGCGACCTTTTTCGGGTCCAGTCGCGCAGAGGCGGCCATGGCCGGTATCGGCGTTCCCACAGGCTCGGCCGGGGGGATTTCGCGCGCCGAGGTCGCGGTTAATGGTTCGTCTGCCCGGAATCGCCGAATCGGTTTCTCGTTCTCTCTAGCAACAGGCGCCAGTTGGGTTTTTTCCTCAACTTGACGTTGCAACTGCTCCACCTGCTTGCGCAGCGCGGTGATTTGCTGTCGTGCAGTCACGGCTAAAACAAGCGCGACGATCGAAATGATAATGGAAAAAACCATTTGTATGCTCCAGATTGAGCACACAACGCCATGAATCGGCTCATTATTCAACTAGTGCGTTTAAAGTTGGAGTTTATAGCCCGTAGGGGCGATCTGCCGGAATAGCAATGAAGCCGGGACGCACCGGAGACGGGTCTGGCAGATAAGCCACCGTCTGCATTGTAGCAGCCGACTGACTTATCGCGGGCACCGGTGCCATAGGCAGTGAAGCAATCTGTGTGGACTGGACAGGCGTGCTGCCGCCCTTCAGGCCGGTTTCATCCAGCATGCCTTTGCGTTTGGCTTGGTAGTAATAGCCGCTGGCATAGAGGCGAACAGCCCGGTCAAAATTCTGGTCAGCAACCTTGTAAGCACCGGCCAGATACTTCACCCCATATTTGAGGTTGGTTTCCGCATCGAGCAGATCCTTTGGCGTACCGCTGTGACCCATGGCACGGGCAGTGGATGGCAGAATTTGCATCAACCCCCAATACTTGCCGTTGCGTGCTTCCGGACGGCCCCGGCTTTCCCGGTGGACCACGCGGCGCACCAGCGCTTCAGGCACCGCGTAGGCGGCGGAGTATTGCGAAATCAGATTGTCGACCCGTGGGCCGTAGGTCTCTGTCTTTGCGGGGCCGGCAGTTTTGGGTGTCTCGGTTGAAACGACCTGTGCCGTGGCACTGGTGGTCGCAAGGGCCGCTGGGTTGGCGGCGGGACCGGCATAAGCCATCTGCACTGGTGCAGCGGTTACAGTTCCGATTGATGCGGTAGTGCGGGATGCAGCAGCAGGGGCAGGGATCGACGCTGTGTTGGCCGGCAATTTCGTGTTGGCCGTGGTGCAGGCCGCCAAGGTCAATACCAGACCGAGACAGGCGAGCGGGCGCAGCAATCGAATGTCAGAAACCATTGTCCACCAGTTTTAAGTGACCGTTTACGGCCTGTTAATTTCCTCTCTTAACCTGTTCGCGGGCATTGGCAGCAATCACTTTGCGCAACAATCTGTAACAAACGGCCTTTCCACAGGGTTTCAGTGGCATTTCCATGGCAAAAATGCGCCGTTGACTCCCTCATATATATCAATGTATCAGTTGAATATTGGTAAGGCCAATTTACCAGTCGTGCGTGTTCGGGGTGATCACGCGGAGGGGTATTCATGTTTGCAGCCATCCAGCCACGCCGGCTCTACCGGCAGGTCGCCGACCAGATACGCGCGCTCATTGAAAAGGGTGAGTTTGCGGTAGGAGACCGATTGCCCGGAGAACGCGAGCTGGCGGAACAGCTGGAAGTTTCCCGGCCAACTGTGCGTGAAGCTCTGATTGCGCTTGAAGTGGAAGGATTCGTCAACATTCGCATGGGGTCGGGCATCTATGTCATCCAGCAGCGTCCCCGCCGCATTTCGTACCATCCGGAAGATCTGGAGGGACCTTTCGAGCTCCTGCGTGCCCGTTCCCTGATTGAATGCGCCATCGCCGAAGAGGCAGCGAAAGTGGCGACATCAGCTCATATAGCAGCACTGGACGATGTTCTGACCAAAATGGCCAGCACGTTTCACAGCCCGCAGACATCGATCGGCTACGACCGGGACTTTCATACAACGGTGGCTGGAATTATCGAAAATTCCGCGCTGAACCGTTTCGTCGGCGAACTCTTCGACCAGCGGATGACACCGTATTTTGAAAAGCTCGCGAGCTATTTCGAGGGCCCGGCATCCTGGCGGCAGGCGTTCGCTGAGCACCGCGCCATTCGCGACGCCATCGCTGCGGGCGATCCGGCAGCGGCAAGGGCTGCCATGCAATTTCATCTGCAGCAATCGCAGGCAAGATTTTCCGAAAGTTTTGGCGAGGAGCCGGACGCGGAGAGGGGGCAACCCGAGGGGAGCCGCAAGAGAAGCAACAAGATCTGATTTCAATCTGGGAGGAGAAAGACATGAAGATCAAATTGACTGCCATTCTGGGCGCCGTGGCGGCGCTTGCATTATCTGCCGCAACGGCGCAGGCGCAAACGGTGCTCAAATGGGCGCATGTTTACGAGACATCCGAACCGTTTCACACCCAGTCCGTCTGGGCGGCCGAGGAAATCAACAAGCGCACCAACGGGCGCTACAAGATCGACGTTTTCCCCGCTTCGCAGCTGGGAAAAGAAGCGGATATCAATCAGGGCCTGAAGCTCGGAACGGTTGACATCATCATTTCGGGGTCGAGCTTTGCGGCACGTGATTTCAAGCCTATCGGGGTTACCTATTTCCCCTATATTTTCCGCAACCCCGAACATCTCATCGCGTATACGAAGAGCGATATCTTCAAGCGTTTGGCCAAAGGATATGAGGACAAAACCGGCAACCACATCGCTGCCGTCAGCTATTATGGCACCCGCCACACCACATCGAACAAGCCGATTGCCAAATGCTCCGATATGCAGGGGTTGAAAATCCGCGTGCCCGATGTGCCTGCCTATCTCGCGATGCCGCGTGCCTGCGGCGCCAACACCACGCCGATCGCTTTTGCCGAAGTCTATCTCGCCTTGCAGAACGGTACTGTCGAGGCACAGGAAAATCCGCTGACCACAATTGAAGCGAAGAAGTTCTTCGAAGTGCAGAAGAACATCGTACTGACAGGCCACATTGTCGATCATCTCAATACGGTGGTGTCCAAGACCCGTTGGGCAAGTCTCTCCGACGAAGACAAGAAAATCTTCGGCGATGTGATGCAGGAGGCGGCGGAGAAAACCACGAAGATCATCGAAGACAAGGAAAAGCAGCTTGTCGCCAGCTTCAAGGAGCGTGGTTTGAACGTTACTGAAATCGACAAGGCCGATTTCGAGAAGAACGTGATGGAAAAGGTGAAGTTCGAAGACTTCGGTTACGAAAAGTCCGATTGGGAAGCCATTCGCGCCATCAAGTAACGCCCGGCGATGGCCGGACGGCAATGCCTCCGGCCATTTCTCCCCACGGTTTTCGAACGGAGAGATTGCATGACAAAGGAAATTCATACCCAGACGAGCGCCGAGGAACTGGCGCACTCGTTTGAAGATGCCGCGCCGGTTGCCAATCTGTCTGACTACGCGGTGGAGGACTGGCTGACGCTGGTCGTCTTCTGGTTGATGACAGGTTGCGTTTTCCTGCAATTCTTCACGCGTTACGTTCTCAACAACAGCTACGCCTGGACGGAAGAGATCGCGATCAATTGCCTGATCGGGGTGGTGTTCCTTGGCTCCGTCATGTGTGTGCGGGTCTCGCGGCACATTCAGGTGGATGTGCTCTATCACTATATCCCGGCGGGTCTTGCCCGTGCACTAGCAATCTTTGTTGACCTGGTTCGCATGGGCTTCTTTGTCTACGCCTGCTGGCTGATGTGGCGCTATGTCGAAATTGTTGCTGATGAGCAGATGGTCACCGTCGATCTGCCGCGCAACATCGTTTTCTATTCTGTTCTGGTCGCATTCATCCTGATGCTCTTTCGCTCCATTCAGGTTTTCATCAGCAATTTGCGCCGTGGCTATTCCGTTCTGGAACGGCCGGAGGAATTTCAGAAGGTAGAGGATTAATCCATGCTGCTTCTTGTTGGATCGTTTCTTGTTCTCATGATCGTCGGCGTGCCCGTCGCCATCTCCATGGCCGTGGCTTCAGTGCTCTACCTTGTCCTTTATGGCGTGGCCCCTGACATTATCGTGGCGCAGCGCATGATTGCCGGCGTCGAGAGCTTCCCCCTTCTCGCCGTTCCCTTCTTTATTCTCGCCGGCAATCTGATGAATTCCGCCGGTGTCACCGGCCGCATCTACGCCTTTGCTGTTGCTCTCGTCGGCTGGATGAAGGGCGGTCTCGCACAGGTCAATATTATCGGTTCCGTTGTGTTCTCCGGCATGTCCGGCACAGCGCTTGCCGATGCCGCCGGTATCGGCACCATCGAAATCAAGGCGATGAAAGACCATGGCTATCCCATTGAGGCGGCCGTTGGCGTTACCGCCGCTTCGGCAACGCTTGGCCCGATCTTCCCGCCATCACTGCCTTTTGTCATCTACGGGATGATGGCCAACGTCTCCATCGGTGCCTTGTTCATGGCGGGCATCATGCCCGGCGTGGTCATGACCGTCCTGATGATGCTGACGGTTGCAATCTTCGCCTACATCTACAAATGGGGTTCGGACGCCCCCTTCGAGATGAAGCAATTGCTTGAGGCGGGGCTGGAAATCCTCATCGTCTTTGCCGTTCCGGTTATCATCTATCTCGCAACGCTGCTGGGCTTCTCGGTCAATGCCTCGGTGGGTATCGCTCTGGTCATCCTGCTGGCGGTCGATTGGTATTTCGATTTTTCCGCCGTTATGGCTTTGATGACACCGGTTATTCTCATTGGCGGCATGACAATGGGGTGGTTCACGCCCACGGAAGCAGCGGTTGCCGCCGTGCTCTGGTCATTGTTTCTTGGCCTTGTGCGCTATCGTACCATGACCTTGGCAAGCCTTGCCAAGGCCAGTTTCGATACAATCGAAACAACGGCGTCGGTGCTGTTCATCGTGACGGCCGCTTCGGTTTTTGCGTGGCTGCTTACTGTCAGCCAGGCGGCGCAGTTGCTGTCTGCCGCAATCCTGTCGATCACTGACAATAAATGGGTATTCCTGATCCTCGTCAATGTGTTGATGCTGTTTGTCGGCTGTTTCCTCGACACGATCGCTGCCATCACTATTCTGGTGCCGATCCTTCTGCCGCTCGTCCTCAAATTTGACATCGATCCGGTGCATTTCGGGTTGATCATGACGCTTAATCTGATGATAGGGCTGCTGCATCCGCCACTTGGAATGGTGCTGTTCGTGCTCTCGCGCGTTGCCAAGCTCTCGGTTGAACGCACCACTATGGCGATCCTGCCATGGCTCGTGCCGCTTTTCATCGCGCTTATTGCCATTACCTTCATACCGGCGATCACCCTGTGGCTGCCGACACAACTGGGACTGATTAAATGAACACAATAGCTGCCACCCTTTTCGGACCTGAAGATTTGCGTGTCGTGGAAGGGACGCTCTCCGCGTTGAAACCGAACATGGTGCGTATCCGCTTTGGTGCAGGCGGCATCTGCGGTTCGGATATGCACTATTTCCGCCATGCAAGGACCGGCGATTTTGTGGTGACATCGCCGCTCATCCTTGGTCATGAAGTGGCGGGGGAAGTCGCTCAGATCGGGCCGGAGGTTACAGGGCTTGCCGTTGGTGATCGTGTCGCGGTCAATCCTTCACGCTGGTGCGGAACCTGTGCCTATTGCCACGAGGGTCGTGCCAATCTCTGCGAGAATATCTACTTCATGGGTTCCGCTTCAAAGACGCCCCACATGCAGGGCGGCTTCGCCAGTTACTTCGATGCAACCCCTGCCCAATGTGTAAAAGTGCCCGCCGATTTTCCATTTCAGGCAGCGGCACTGGCCGAGCCTCTCGCGGTATGCCTGCATGCGGTGCGGCGCGCCGGTCATGTCAAAGGGCACTCGGCCATTATATTCGGTTCGGGCCCCATCGGGCTTTTGACTCTGCTGGCGCTGAAACATGCCGGGGCGGAATCGGTGGCGATGGTTGATCTTGCCGCAGCGCCGCTCAAATTTGCACTGGAACTTGGTGCTGACCAGGTGTTCGACCTTTCGGAAGACGAAGAAAAACTGGCCAAGCATGCCGTCGCGACGCCGTTTGACATCGGTTTTGAAATTTCCGGTACGGCCGCAGGGCTCGCCTCCGCCATACGCACTGTACGGCGCGGCGGCACGATCGTTCAGGTGGGCAATCTGCCGGGAGGTGCAATCCCTGTCCCTGCAAATGCTGTCATGGCCAAGGAGCTGGACCTGAAAGGTACATTCCGTTTCGGTGAAGAATTCTACGAAGCGGTGGAGTTGATCGTCTCGGGTGAAGTTGACGTCTTGCGGCTTGTGACCGGCGAATACCCTTTGAGCGCTGCTCCCGAAGCATTCTCCGTGGCCCTCGACCGGTCCCGCAGCGTCAAGGTCGTCCTGACAGCATGAAAGCCGTCGATAGCCCTGTGGGAAATCGCCGCTTGGTCTCACGCGGGAAATCCGCTAACAGGATGGCGGTGCAGCGGATTATTAACGATACTGCGCTAGAAACCGCCTATTGAGACTCTTGGAAGTAAGACCACCGGAAAATGAACGTGCCGCGAGTTTTTTATCCCCTGTCATTGATGTCGAAATGCGTGGCATTGTTTGTTCTGGTCGTTGGCATGGCCAGTGGTTGTACCACCACCTCGGCATTACAGCCCGTGGCAGCGACAGCCCCGGCCGTGGTCACCGAAAAATCCGCTTCGATCGTCGTTGATAGTAGCACCGGTGCGGTACTCTATCAGGCCAGCGCTGACCTGCCGCGAATACCCGCGTCACTCACAAAGATGATGACGCTGTATCTCACCTTCGAGGCGCTGGATTCCGGACGCCTGACCAAGACGACTATAATCCCGGTTTCTGCCCACGCCGCATCTCAGGCACCCAGCAAGCTTGGTTTCAGGCCGGGGCAGTCAATCGATGTCGACACGGCAATCAAGGCGATCGTGATCAAATCAGCCAATGACGTTGCCGTCGCTCTTGCCGAAGCGCTTGGCGGCTCCGAGCCGCAGTTCGCTGCGATGATGACAGCCAAGGCTCGCCAGCTTGGCATGAAAGGCACCACCTTCAACAATGCGTCAGGCCTGCCCGATCCCATGCAGATCACTACGGCCCGCGACATGGCTCTCCTCGGCATGGCACTTCGCAAACATTTCCCGCAGCAATACTATTATTTCGCTTTGCACGACTTCACGTTCAACGGCAAACTTGTTCAGGGCCACAATCGCGTGCTGGCACAGCTCAACGGGGCCGATGGCATCAAGACAGGTTATGTCCGGGCCTCCGGTTTCAATATTGTCACCTCAGTCTATGACAATGGCCGCCAGCTTGTGGCTGTAGTGATGGGTGGCAACACGGCAAAGGCGCGTGACCAGCAGGTTGTTGATCTTGTTCATAGCTACCTGCCGATGGCTGCTTCACGCTAGAGCAACTTCTGTCAAAGTGGAGCTGTTCTGCCGGCTTTTGCCCAAGGACTTGCCATGCGGCGCGCTTACGTTGCATGGTTTGCCAGAAAGCGACTCAGAGTTTAGCGCGATTGTATTGCGTTAAGGGGAGAATGATCGCCCGATGTGGTCCCACGTGCGCAATCTTAGCAGCAAGGCGCTTGCCTGGATAACAGCCGGTATCGGTACATTCGCCGCGCTCGTCGTTGCCGTTGCGCTTGGAGTTTCGGAGGCGCGATCACCAAATGAGATTCCGATAATAAAAGCTGGGCAGTCGCTCGATGCAGGCAGGTGGCAGGTCAAACCGCTGAAAGCCTGGGTAACTGATCAGAAGATCTACGGTCTGACGCCAAAGGAGGATCAGAAGGCTCTGATCCTTGAGGTGGAACTGATGAATCGCACGGCCCAGTCGGACAGGGCCTATTACAGCACATTTCATCTGCCACCAACGCTGGAGGCGGCGGCAGAAAAGCCGATGATCTATCTTGCCCGGGATGAAGCACTGATGCCATCCCTCCAGCCCGGATTACAGGAAAAAGTGGCCTATGTCTGGCTAATGCCCGCGAGCGCGGTCCCCAAAGACAATATAGATTTCAGTATTGAAGCCGAAACGTTCAAACCGCGCGATAATTTGTATGGCATGCCGGGCTGGTTCAATAAATACAACGCAGCCACGGTCAGCTTGGTTCTTGCAGGAGGAGAGGGCTGATGCGCCACCTCCTCAATATTCTTGCGGTCTGTCTTGCCGTCGTCCTGCTTTATGCCATGCAGCAGACCAAGCCGCATTATATGGACTTGACCGGCCCTATCCCGTCCTATGGCAAGATGCACGACAAGATTCATGCCCGCCAGTTTGATGTAACGGTCAATCAGGTGGAGTTTGCCCGCGAGCTGACATATACCCGATATGGGAAAAGTACGGCCTTAACGACGTCAGGACTCTGGGTTATCGTGACAACGGAACTGGCGGCGACAAATGCTTCAACTGTGGTTATTTCAGCAACCTGGCTGGGCGCCACAGGTTTGCGTTACGAAAAATCGGATCGGGTTGGCACGCTGAGCAGCCAAATGCCTCCAATACTTGATCCTGGCATGCCCAAGAAAGCGCGTTTTGTCTTCGAGATCCTGCCGGATCAGGTGAACGGGGCCACATTCGTGCTCTCCAGTCAGATGGCGCCACGGCTTGATTCCGAGGCACGTATCGCAATTGACGATTTCAGAAAATTCAATGACGGCCAGCCGCTCATAGTCGACAGATATGATCTTTCAAAACCCGTGCTTGTTTCAGGGAATTGATATCGTGACCCTCGTGCATGAAGACACGCCAAACCCTTCCGAGCGCCGCTGGCGACGGCGCAGCCTGTGGGCGTTATTGTTGCTTGTCCCTCTTACTCTGTTCGTCATATCGTACGATGATCTCAAGGAAATGGGAAAAAGTGATGACTTTCTGCCGATTGACGTCTCCGCTGGTCAGAGCGCCCGCTATGGCGGCAGTGACTGGCAGTTTGTCGGGCTGCGGACCGTTACCGAAGGGATAAAATCCAAAACGCCGCCGGCAAACGCAGTGCCGGTTGTCGCGCGTTTCATTGTCGAGATCGGCGAGCCGGATCTGAGAAATCTCTGGGTAATGTGCTCGATCAAGCTTGTTGATGCATCCGGGCGTTCATGGTCGCCAACCTCGGTGCCCGGCTTGCCGCGCCCGGCCGATGGTATAGAGACATGCATCTCCACTATCTTTGCCGAGGTCGGCAAAGGTACGCGGCGGGTGGTTGAGGAAACATATCTTGTTCCTGCGAATATAGTCGGGGAGCTCAGGCCGACAATCGGAATGCGGGGTGAGCGTCCCTATTACCTGCGCTTTGCCCGCCCGGAATAAAAGGCGGGGCTGTTGACCTGACCATCATGATTCTGATTGCACTCCTATTGTGCGTGGTTCGACAAGCTCACCATGAGGGAGAGTGGTACTGCAAAGCTAACCGGAAATATTGCGGTATGAGCAATCTTGCAGAATGGAACTCCCTGCAATCCCTACTCCCCCTCATGGTGAGCTTGTCGAACCACGCACAATCGTTATGCAGATCAACCGTTCGCTACGGGTTCCAAACCTTCTGGTGTTTGCAGCGCCACCTTTCTTGTCATTGAAAATGCTGTTTCAAGCACCGCTGCCAAAAAACATATCCGCAGCGGCTCGACCAGAATCCCGGTCGAGGAGTCCTGCAAGGGGCTGCCAAACAGGAAGCTGACACCATCAGATAGTGTCTGCCAGACATCCAGCGGATGCGGACCTATCAACCAGGCGGTGCCCAGCCACAACCACGCGGCTGCCCATTCGATAAAACGATAGCCGAGGATCAGTGTGATGATCAAAAGCAATCCCGAATTGAGGGTCAGCTTGACGCTATTGGCGATCGGCAGGTAACGCGAGCGATAGCCACCGATGAAATGTTCGATGAAGTCGCGAAGGAATTTCGGGATGGTTTTATAACGCTCGCCGAAGCGTTCGACGCGATGATGGACTCGCAGCAGTTCCTTTTCGTCACGCACATCATAACCATAGACAAGTGCCACCATGACCAGCCAGATGACCGGCAGCAATGCATGGAAAAACAACACTGTTGCAGTCGTGCTGAACGCTTGCGGAGCCTGCTCGACCGGTATCGGGGCAGCGGCATAGGCTGACGAAACCGGTTCGGACAGGCTGGCAACCAGTGACTTGATGTAAGTCCAGAGAGTGCCTTCGCTCAGCGCCCTCATCCAGCTGTCTTTCCAGCGGCTGATAATATACAGGCCGATAAAGACCCAGTTCGTTTCGCACACAACCATAACGATCTGCCAGACAGATCGTCCGGTTTTCTCTTTCATGGTCTTCGCACATTTCCGCACGATCCACGAGATGGCGACAGACAGAAGCAGCCATTTGGAATCCAGTACGTCGAGTACATTGCCACCGCTTTCTCCGAAGGGCATCTGTGCCAATGCAGCGCGTGAATATTGCCGTACCGTATCACCCAGAAATCCCCATGCCGCATAATAGGCAAAGAACGGAATGAGCGCGACGGAAACCATGGCAGCCAGACTTGAAAGGCCTTGGTGCGTGTCGTCTTTTTCGTCTCCTGTCTGGCTTTTCCCTTGAGCCGCGTTCAGAGCCGGAAGGCCGGGCCGCACAATCTGGATCATGGAGACTGTGGTCACCAGTTGCGCCAGAGCCACCAGCGTGAGGACTGCTAGCCCCGCGTAGTGGTTTGCGTAGGCAGCGTCGACTGCAAGTTGCATGAGTATCTTTGATGCAAAAACGCCGAGCAGCAGAACGGCAAAAAGCTGCGGCCAGAATCTCAACCACAGCCGGAATGTCAGCTTTATAGGCAAGACGACTTCGGCCAGCATGACAAATCCCTCGCGAATCTCATGCCGACCATACCAAAATTGCCAGTCCTGTCACCCTTTGGGTCGACAGGCGCTATAATCAGAATGTCCGCCATTCAATGGGAACAACAAAAAACTGCGCCGGAAATCCGGCGCAGTCGTCGTGGTTGCAATTACGGAGGACTTGCTTAGCAGGTAGCCAGAGCTGCCGCACCAGCGCGCCGGTCAAGCGCCTGGCTCCAGAGGGTCAGACCCAAAGCGCCGACCACCAGAATGGCACCAACCCAAGGTGTTGCACCGAGACCAAGCGGTGAAGCCACGATGATACCGCCAAGGAAGGCTCCGCCGGCAATGCCGAGGTTGAAGGCGGCTATGTTGAGGGCCGAGGCCACATCAACAGTTTCCGGCGTATGGATCTTGGCAAGCTGCACCACGTAAAGTTGCAGACCTGGAACATTGGAGAAGGACAATGCACCGAGTACAGCAAGCGTGACCAATGACCAGACCGGCGAAACAGCCGTGAAGGTGAAGACAGCAAGCACAAGAGCCTGCAGGGCAAACATCACGACCAGCGCACCAACCGGGTTGCCGTCGGCAAGGCGACCGCCAACCATGTTACCCACGGCAATCGACAGGCCGTAAAGTACGAGGATGAGGCTGACTGTTGAGCCGGCATAGCCTGTGATTTCCTGCAGCACCGGTGCAAGGAAGGTAAACATCACGAATGTACCGCCATAGCCAAGGGCTGTCATGGCAAAGGCAAGCAGCAGGCGGCCGCTGCCGAGAACACGAACCTGATCGATCAGACGGGCGGGCGCAGCCTTGGCTATCTTCGGAGGCAGAAGCACGGCAATGGCGATCAGTGCAATCACACCAAGGGCGGAAACGGCCCAGAATGTTGCGCGCCAGCCGAGTTGTTGACCAATAAAGGTTCCAAGCGGAACGCCGGTAACGATAGCAACGGTCAGGCCCAGGAACATCATGGCAATAGCCGACGCGCGCTTGTTGGGAGCAACGAGATCAGCTGCAATGGTGGCGCCGACCGAGAAGAACACGCCGTGGGCAAAGGCGCTCAGGACGCGGGCGACGAGCAGCAGTTCATACGTTGGCGAGAGAGCCGCAGCTGTATTGCCAATGATGAAAAGAGCCATCAAACCGAGCAGAAGAGGCTTGCGTTCAATTTTGCCGGTGAGGGCAGTCAGAACGGGTGCGCCGAAGGTAACGCCGAGCGCGTAAACGCTGACGATGAGACCGGCAAGCGGTAATGTGATGCCGAGATCACCGGCAACGGTGGGGAGGAGGCCAACGATCACGAATTCTGTCGTGCCGATGGCATAGGCGCTGATTGTCAACGCCAGTAGTGCGAGAGGCATTGTCTTATCCTTTGAATGGCGGTCAGATTTCGGTCCGGCCCGTGAATGGAATGACGACGGATAGAGATCCGGTTGCACTGAATATGGTTGAAGTGCATTCCATTGATAATCGCATGATATTGCGTGATGCTCGTGAATTGAATTCATAAACAGAACAATTGACGGTCAAGACTTGTTATATCGGGCGGTTTCATGAAAACTCGCACCAATCGAGGCTGCCATGACGCATGATCTGCCAATTCTTTACTCCTTTCGCCGCTGTCCCTATGCCATGCGGGCGAGGCTGGCTGTTCATGCCTCGCGCCAAAGTTGTGAGCTGCGGGAAATTGTGCTGAGGGACAAGGCGCCCGATTTTCTCAGCGTCTCGCCCTCCGGAACAGTGCCTATGCTGCTGTTGCCTGACGGCACCGTCATCGATGAAAGCCTCGACATTATGCGCTGGGTGCTGAGGCAGCATGATCCGGAACATTGGCTCAGTGTTGATGATGGCGGGTGGATCGCGCGCAATGATGGACCGTTCAAGCGCAGCCTTGACCGCTACAAATATCCGGCCCGCTTCGAAAAAGTTGATCCGCTCGCCGAACGGGGAAAGGCCTTGACGATACTGGATGACTACGAAGAACGGCTTGCCTGGTCCCGTTATCTCTTTGGCTCATCACCATCTCTCGCCGACATGGCAATTTTGCCATTCGTCAGGCAGTTCGCCAGTGTGGATGGTGATTGGTGGGGGGCAATTGCCCGGCCGGGCGTAAAACGCTGGCTGGGGGAGTTCGTGTCCTCCGGCCGGTTTGAGGCAGTCATGCTCAAATATCCTAAATGGCAGGCGGGCGACGCCCCCACTCTATTTGGTCAGTAAATGTCGGTTCTTGCTTTCTGAGAAACTTTTCCGCCGGGATGGTGCCGCGAAGGTAGCGGAATTCTACAGGCATGCCTTTGGCGCGACACTGGTCCATATGGTTCCTGTTGATGAGAAGGGCCGGACAATGCATATCCATCTGCATATCAATGGCAGTTCGATCATGCTCAGCGACCCGTACCCGGAATATGGGCAGCCGCTGCAAAACCCCCAGGGCTATTCCTTGCAATTGGTTGTCGATGACATCGATACCCGGTGGAAAAGGGCATTGGATGCCGGTGCAGAGGTGGTAATGCCCGTTGAGCTCATGTTCTGGGGTGACCGCCCCGGCCAGCTGCGCGATCCCTTCGGTGTCATCTGGGCCATGAACGCACCAGCGACCTGAAAATTACCACGCGGCGGGGTGCGGGCCGGCCAAAATCCGGTCCACCACTTCGGTGACGGCCATGGCAGATGTATCGATCCACAGACCGATGCGCGGTGTCTCGCGCTCGAGGGCATCCGCCAATATGACGGGTGGAAAACTTTCGCTGTAACCGGTCTTGCTGCGGGCTTCATCACGCTGGGCCAGAATGTCTGGCCGGGGATTGAGCACCACAATTCGAGGTGAAAAGGGCGCGAGACGATTTGCAACATCCTGCAAGGCATGCCCAATCAGGATGTCCTGATAAACCACGGAAAAACCTGCCTCAACGTAGTGCCGCGCGGCATCACAGGCGAGTGCCTGCCGCAGATCGAGCTGCGTAATCGCATCGGCTGAAAGCTCAGGGCCCATCACTGCCGCGCCATTGACGATCATGCGCCGAAAGATATCACCGCGCAGATGCACGGATTTTGGCAAGCGCTCGGCGAGTGCCTGCGCCACAGTCGATTTGCCTGCGGCCATTGCTCCAGTGACGATGTAGAGATGCGGTTTGGTCATGATTATTCCATTGCAGATGCTTTTGCCGTGTTCCGGTTCTTCAGATTCAGAAGATTGCCTGAAAGGATGAGCACCGCGCCAAGTGCCGTATAAATGTCGAGACGTTCAGCATAGATCAGCCAACCCAGAACGGCGGTCAATGGAACCCGCAGAAAGTCCATCGGGATCACCACGGTCGCATCCGCATAGAGCAGGGCTTTCGCCATGCAGAAATGTGAAAACGTGCCGGTGAAGGCAATAATAATCACCCATGGCCAGACATGCAATGTCGGCCATTGCCAGACGTGCAACGCCGGTAGCAGACCGATGCCGGACTGAATAACCAGCATCCAGAAAATGATCTTCACCACGCTTTCCGTGCGCGTCAGCGATTTGACCATGGTAAAGGAAATGCCGAAGGTGAAAGCTGCACCGAGCACGATCAGCTGGCCTATTTCGACTGTGCCGATCCCCGGGCGTACGATGATGATCACACCAATAATGCCGAGCAGGATTGTCAGCGTCCGCAGGAGGTTCATTCGTTCGCCGAGGAACGCGACCGCCATGACCGCCGTCCATGCCGGTGTGGTGAACTCGATGGCGATCACCTGCGCCAGCGGGATCATCGATAACGCCTGCAACCAGGCAAATTGACCGGCATAGTGGGCTGCGTTACGCCCGAGATGTTCCCAGATCCGGCCTGTCTTCATCGCGCGCAGCCCGCCGGAGGAGCGGATCAGAGGATAAAGCATGGCCAGCCCGATGAGTGAACGCATCTCCATGATCTGGAAGACGTTCAGCTCTTTCGAGGCTTCCCGGCCGGAAATCGCCATCAGCAGGATAGCGGTCAGCGATCCGGTCATCCAGAACGCAGCCCTCAGATTGGACGGCTTGAATTCCATGATAGGTTATTTGGCGTAGACGCTGGCGAAATCGGCAAAGCCTTTGACTTCGATGGGATTGCCCGAGGGATCGCGGAAGAACATGGTCCATTGTTCGCCGGGTTCCCCCTTGAACCGCACGACTGGCGGCATGACAAAGTCAACCTTCGCCCCTTTCAACCGTTCAGAAAGGGTGTTCCAGTCTTCGAGAGGCAGGATCACGCCAAGGTGTGGCATGGGCACCATATGGTCGCCAACCTTGCCGGTGTTGGTTGTTTCGAACGGTTTGCCGAGATGCAGCGAAATCTGATGGCCGAAAAAATCGAAGTCGACCCAACTGTCCGTGCTTCGTCCTTCTTCGCATCCCAGAATGCCGCCGTAAAAGCCGCGTGCCGTGTCGAGATCATTGACGTGATAGGCAAGATGGAACAGCGAACGCATGGGAGAATCCTGAAGAGCGGGGATGATGGCGAAGCTATCAGCAACTTTACAGGCAATGCAATGAATGGTTGTGCGAAATTGCGCGAAACATTGTCCTGAAGTGTGCTCGGCCACCGATTGCGACATGGGCTAATCACCTGCTTTCACGGAACAAAATAGCCAGCAAAGAGTTTTGAAACGCTACGATTGTTCAGGTCCAGAAAACAGGAAGTTTGCGATGTCCATACTTATCAGTCTTTTGATCACCGTTCTGGTGATTTTTCTTGTGCTCTATCTCGTCCAGATGTTGCCGCTTGATGGCCGCGCAAAACAGATCGTTCAGGTGATCGTTGTGGTGATCGGAATTATCTCGCTGCTGCGTTATCTCGCAGTTTTCTAGAAAGTTTCATGGCGGGGCTTTCGGCCCCGCCATTTTCATGTCTTCACTTCGCCGATGTGGCCGAGCATCCAGTCGCGGAATGCGCGGATTTTAGGAACATTCCGCCGCGCCTCCGGATAAACCAGCCAATAGGCATGCTTGCTTGTTCCGACAACGTTGAATGGTTGGATAAGCTGTCCTTGTTGCAGTTCAGACTGAAAGAAGACTGGCGTCAAGATGCCGACACCCTGTCCGGCCAGAACTGCCCGACCTTCCAGATGCTGATCGCCGAGCCGTGTGCGCAAGTCACCGCGCAGTGCCGGCTTGTCAATGCCGACGAGATTGAACCAGATATTCCACCAGGGGTCACCGGGATCCAGTATCGGCAATTTGAGAATGTCCTCCGGCGTCTTCACACCGCCTATGGACGCGGCCAGCGTTGGTGACAGCATCGGCGTAAAATCCGCCTGGAAAAGCTTGTGGCAGACCAGACCCGGCCATTTCACCTGTCCGCTGCGAATCCCCACATCCGCTTCCTGGCGTGAAAAATCCACCATATCACGGGTGGATTTCAGCCGTACGGCAAGCGAAGGGTGCTCCATGTGAAATGAACCCAGGCGCGGAACCAGCCATGTGGCGGCAAAAGTCGGGATCGTCGTGATGGTCAGAATACCTTCCGTACTCTCGCGCATGGTGGCGAAGGCAGCCCGCAGGATCTCGAACGCATCGGTCATCGAGGGAGCCAGGCGTGCTCCTATTTCCGTCAGCGCGACCTGACGTGGAAGCCGTAGGAACAGGGCGGCGCCCACACGCTCCTCCAGAAGCTTGATCTGGTAACTCACGGCTGCCTGAGTCATGCCGAGTTCTTCTGCCGCCTTGGTGAAATTGCCATGGCGGGCGGCAGCTTCAAAAACACGGATGGCGGCGAGGGGAGGAAGATTCATAGAAATGATCCATAAGGTGGCCTTATGAAAGATACTCGCCGTTTTGTTGGAAAACAAGCGGGAACAGGCGCATTGAATGCTCACCCAAGACGCTAACGTCGCGTACGAACCGGAGTTGAGGTCATGAACCCCTCGCCATCACAGTGCACACGAATAGAAAATACCGGCTCCCGGTGGAGCTGGCTTGTAAACATCGGACGGTCGCTAATGCGGCCTAGCGTACCGACCTTGATAAATACCGGAGATTACTCCGAACACATGCTGCGCGATATTGGCATGATGGACGGTCGTCCGATCCGTGGTGAAGCCTCAGCAGCCGTTGACGACCTGCAAAAGGAAATTCTGCGGAGGTCCGTCTAAGAATACCGGTCAGGAATCGAAATCCACTTCCAACTGCTTCTCGAGGGCCACGAGGTCCTCGGGAAGAGGCATGCCCATGGCTTTCAGTTCATTGAGATGTTCGCGCAAGGACTCGTGAATTTCATGGGCATCTGCCGGCCGTTGCACCATCTCTTCAAGCAAGAGCGCGATCTGTGCCTTGATGTCTTCGAACGCCATGGTTTTTCCCTTCGGCTCATCTGCAATGCCGGGTTGTTACGCCTGCATCCATGCTAGCAGATCAGTCTGCAACCGCATACCGTTTCAATGATGTTCATGATTTTTCGGCTCGTTCGGCACCTGAGTATTGCGCATCTGAAACCTTTTCCATCCAGTCGGCAGCACTGCCGTCCGCCGCTTCCTGCATGGCAATATGCGACATGGAATTTTCAGGGCCAGCACCATGCCAATGCTTTTCGCCCGGTGGAATCCAGACCACGTCTCCGGTTCTGATTTCGCGGATCTGTTCGCCCCAAACCTGTGCCAGTCCGGAGCCGGATACCACATAGAGCGTCTGACCAAGCGGATGCGTGTGCCAGGCAGTGCGAGCGCCCGGTTCGAAGTGCACCACGACCGAAATCAATCGTGCCGGAGCGGGCGCCTGAATGATCGGGTCCTGCCATACCGTGCCGGTGAACCATTCTTCCGGTGCGCGGCGCGTTGGTACGGAGCCGCAAGCCTTTATGTCCATTCGGTTTCTCCCGGGGCTTCGGCCGCATCGGCCATAATCGGATTTTCCGGCAAACGAACAGTACCTGCCGAGATAATGATGGAAGCGAGGAAGCCCGGAAACCGGGTCTCAAGATCGATACGGCGCAGCGTCAACAATCGTTTGGTTCCGTCGGGCCGTACATTGATTACTCCAGCCTCGCGCAGCTTGGCCACATGATAGCTCAGTGCTGTCTTCGAACCAAGTTGAAGAAACTCACCGCACGTCATGGCGCGTTCACCGTTGCGCGCGAGAATGGCAATGATGCTCAGACGTGTCTCGTCGCCAAGCGCTGTCAGGACGGCTGGAAGCGAGATCTCCTCGGCATCCGGATGAAACAGGGGATGGGTCATGCCCTCCTACGTAGCAATTACGCAGGAAAAATTCAATGTTCAATAATCGTTGAACTTTGTGCTTGACTTCACATCACGGTGAGTTCAATAGTTCAAGGATCATTGAACAAAGGACCGCTCCCATGGACATTCGCCTTGTAGGTTTGGCGTTGGGTACATTCGCCATTGGTATTGAAGGCTTTGTTGTCGCCAGCCTTCTGCCTGAGATCGCCGGGGACACCGGCGTCACGTTGGTGCAGGCTGGCTATCTCGTGGTCATGTTCGCCCTTGCCTATGCGCTGGGTGCTCCGGTTCTGGCTGCCATCACCGGCTCGGCTGACCGGCGTGTCATCCTTGCAGGCAGCGCCACGACATTCGTCATTGGTGCCATTCTGGCTGCACTCGCCCCATCCTATGCGTTTCTGACGGCCGCCCGTCTGATCATCGGCATGTCGGCCGGTCTTTACGCGGCCACCGCCCAGGCAACTGCCGTCGCCATTTCCGAATCGCATCACCGCGCCCGTGCTATTTCAGTCATTGTTGGCGGCACGACGCTGGCCGTAGCCTTCGGCGCGCCGCTCGGTGCGCTGATTGCTTCCTTTGCCGGATGGCGCGGCACCTATGTCTTCGTCGCATTGATCGGTGCAGCTGCGACGACTTTCGTCTGGTTCCTGCTGCCGCGCGGACTGCGTGCTGACCGGTTGACTTTGAAACAGCGGCTCGGCGTGATACGGCATCCCGGTCTCTTTCCGGCGCTCGTCACCATGCTGCTCTATATGGCGGGCGGATTCATCGTCTTTACCTATATCGCCGCCATTGCCGTGCAGGGTACAGGTCTTTCCCGCGAAATGGTGCCTCTTGTTCTGTTGGCTTTCGGTCTGGGCGCTGCCCTGGGCAATTTCATCGGTGGGCAGTTGTCCGATCGTTTTGGTCCGACCCGTACAGTGATTGCTGCCTCGTTTCTCAATGCGGGGTCGCTCATGGCAATCAGCTGGATCATGCAATGGCCCGACGAAATAGCCGGTCCTGCGCTTATTGCAATCATGGTTTTCTGGGGCGTGTCTGCCTGGGTGTTCCCGCCGGCACAGGCGAGCCGGGTCTTGGCTATTGCACCGGAAAGTGCGCCGCTCGCCCTGTCGCTCAATGGTTCGGCGCTTTACCTCGGGATAGCATCGGGGTCTCTGTTCGGCGGATTGATCATCGCCAATCTCGGCCTTGAATATCTCGGCTGGATCGGTGGCGCATTCCCGCTGCTGGGGCTTGTCGTGATGCGTCTTGCCAGCGTCAACGCCAACCGGCGCGAGCTTTCCGTCGCCTGAAAAGCAATAAAATCCGCTGGCCGAAACGCTTAGCTTCGGCCAGCGGGATAGTCTTCAGGATGAGGATTTCAAAAGTGAAGCGATCTGCTGGGTGCTGGGAACCTGGCCATTAGGCGTCAGTTTGTCCACGACGCCGGGCAGAACCTTTGACAGTTGCGCCAGCAATTCATCTTCGCTCATCCCGGTTTGCTGGGCGATCTCGCTGATGGCTTTCTTGCCAAGAGCCACACCGAGCTCATTGGGTGCGATGGCCTTGTTTTCACCGGGTTTGACCCATGAATCCGCTGCCTCGCCATGCCCGGCATTGGTCAGGCTCTCCAGCAGTCCACCAAGACCGCCAAGAAGGCCGCCGCCGGCAGCATTGCCGTTGTCGGCTGTCTGGGGATTTGCGGGAGCCGGAGCTGGCTCACTTGAGCCGCCACTGAACATTTTCCCAACAAGAAGTGCCCCAAGTGCAATCAAAAGCGGTTTTGAAATGCTGCCGCCTGGTACCGCATTATCGAAAATTCCCATCTCGATCTCCTTCAATGTTGCTCGGGTTCAGCTCAAATTCTGTATTTCTTCCCCCTGAACGCAGTTTATTCATTCAGGCAGAAAGCACAACATAGCTTGATTTTATTCAATCTATGCGAAAACATGACGAGATTATGCCAATGGATAGGGAAGGAATGCTTGCATGTCTGTTATCAGTTGGATTGTACTCGGACTTGTTGCTGGATTTATTGGTAGCAAGATCGTCAACAAGAGCGGTCAGGGTTTTATCCTTGATATCGTTCTGGGCATTGTCGGCGCTGTCGCCGGTGGCGTTATTTTCAGCTTTTTCGGTGCTACCGGCATCACCGGTTTCAATATTTATAGCCTGATCGTGGCCGTCATCGGTTCCGTCGTTGTGCTCTGGCTCTATCACGCAATTACCGGAAACAGGGCGGCTTAGGCATGCCTGTTTCGGCATGTTGGTTAAAATAGCGCGGCATGTGTGCCGCGCTATGTATCTATCCGACATCCAACTCGATACGCGCGCTCACTTGGCACCATGGTGCAGGAAACCCGTAGTATCCGTTCGACAATCCGCGATGCCTGTGAAACGCAAATCAGCTCTCACGCAAGAGCGAAATGTGCACTGCATGCGATCGTTCAGCGGCTTTTATCCTGTGAGGGCAAGCGAGTAACCTGATGTGGCATCGGGGCTCTTTCCTATTTGCACCCGTCTCTTGAGCCTCTGTTTTCATAGCAACCTGCAAAGGACCAGTCCCATGACAAACAAGCAGAAAATCAGAACCTTTCTGTGGTTCGATACACAGGCGGAGGAGGCTGCCAACTTCTACGTGTCGGTGTTCAAGGATTCGAAGATCGTCGACATTTTGCGCCCTTCCAAAGATGCGCCGGCCCTGACCGTCGCTTATCAGTTGGCCGGTCAGGAGTTTGTCGCGCTGAATGGCGGGCCGCAATTTAAATTCACGGAAGCCATTTCCCTCACCATCGATTGCTCGTCGCAGGAAGAGGTCGATTATTTCTGGACGAAGCTGTCCGAAGGCGGTCAGGAAAGCCGGTGCGGCTGGCTCAAGGATAAGTATGGACTTTCCTGGCAGGTGGTGCCCTCGCGCATGCTCGAACTGTTACAGGACAAGGACCCGGGAAGAGCAAAGCGCGCTATGAATGCGATGATGCAGATGGGAAAAATTGACATCGCCACCGCTGAAAAGGCTGCCGCCGGTTAATCCATGATGAATGGTTCAGGAAGATCGGCTTGCAGCAAGCGGAGGACCAAAAGTATGACTAACGCCTGTTGTCCAGCTTGCGTGCCTGCCATTCACTCAGTGGAACGAGGCCGCCAATCTTGAAGGTGAATGACACCACGCGACTTATCCCGGCATCGACCGAGCATTTGTAATCGATATTGTACCAGTTTGCTCCAAGGCGGAACGCAGCGCCAGCGCCACTGAACGAGGTTCTTGAAATGATCCCTCCAGAGGAGCCGTTTGGAAGGAGCGCATCCCTGGATGCGGTACTTGGGTTTGAACCAAGCTGCGCCAGTGCCTCCGATGTGCAAAGGCTTGCAAGGCGATCTTCTGGCGACAGCTTCGCAACGATCTGTGCTGTCCTTGGATCAAGCATCGAGTTTGGCATGAATTTTTGGCTGAGATCAGCGAAAGGATCTGAGCTCTTCATCGCTTTGGATCCATTTGGTTTGGATGCCAGATCCGTTTTCTTCGGCTGAGGTTGAGCCTTTTGTTGGGGAACCGGAGTGTTCTTGGGAGACGTGGTGGGCGCAGGGGATTGTTGTGCTGCCTGTCCCGCAGTTTCACTCGGTGTTGGCGCAGATTGCAGTTCCGCCGTGTCGGGCAGCGCCGGCTTGGCTTCGATAGGCGCAGCGCCCGCGGCGGCGTCTGTCTTTCCTTGTTCGGTCTCTGACTCCTGAGGCGTCGACGCTTTATCTTGCGTCTCGCCGTCACCGGAAGGAGGTTTCTTTTCCTCAGTCGATTCTTTTTCTGATCTGGGCAGAAGTTTCAGAATATTTTGCGAAGAGGACGCCGCCGCCGCTGGTGCCGGAGCCGGCTGCGGTTTGGGTGGCTCTTCTTTCTTCTCAGGCTCGGGCTTTGGTTCCGGTTCGGGCGTTGGTGGCGGAACAACCTCGACCTTGACGCTTTCCGTCTCCGGTGGCGTGGTTTTCCATTCCGGTAGCTGAAGCAACAGCAATGCGGCGACCAAAAGATGCAGGGCCAGGGACGTCAGAACGCCCCCTCCGAGTTCGGCCCGCAGTTTTTTGGCAAATTGCAGCATTGCTTAAACGATAATCGTGCGCATGCCCGAAACCTAGGAGCTCGTCATGCCTGCAACAAGGGGAAAGTGGCGACTGTTCGGCCCTATTTCAGAAGTTTGGCAATGGCTGGCTTATCCGCCGCCAATTCCAATGCTGTCTTGCCGCTTGCCGTCTTGGCCTTTTTATCAGCGCCGTGCTTGAGAAGGCTCTGAATAATGGCGGGATCATCGCTGTAACTTGTCGCCATGTGCAATGGAGTCATCTTGTCATAGTCACCGACAATATTGACATCGGCACCTTTGGAAACCAAAAGATCAATTACACTGGCCGGGCCGTAATAGGCAGCCGTATGTAACGGCGCCCAGCCTTCCCCGGACTTCAGGTTTACGTCAGCGCCACAGGCGAGCATCTTGGCCACCAGATCGGCTTTCCTGTCCCGGATAGCGAGACCGAAATGCGTATCGCCGCCCATATCCCGTCCGTTCGGGTCAAGCTTCTTACATTGCGCGGACGTTGCAGCCGCACTGGCGCTTGTTGCCAGAACCGGACTGGCTGTTGTGCATACCAATCCAAACAGGACTACACTTGAAATCAATCTCGACACGCTGTCGTCCTCACCATTTTGATTAAGTTTGCCATCCGTCATCCCGACCGGATCGCTGCCAGCCTTCTACAGGGCTTCACCTTCGCTAATCAAGGGAAGGCGGGATCATTTGGCAGCGATGAGGCAATGAAAAATCCCGCAGCGGCGCTGCGGGATCTATCTTATTGCAGGAAGTGCTTAACGGTTGCGGCGGATACCGGCGGCACCACCGATTGCTGCGGCGATAGCGCCAATCAGCATGGCGATAAAGGCGGCAAAACTGCCGCTTGCAGCCACGGTTGCAGTCTTGTCCGCCGCCTGCTTGGCCTGAACCTTCAGTTCTTCAATCTTGGCATTCGCCCTGGCCTTCACGTCGTCAATCTTGGCGACGGCCGCGTCATAACGCTTGTTGGCTTCCTCAGGCGAAACGCCGAGCTGTGCCGCAATGATGCCAGTGACACGCTGTTTGGTTTCCTGCGTTGTCTCTTCACCGAGCGCATGGCTCGTCAACGCCGAAACAATCTCCTTGCGTGCCTGTTCCGGTGTCAAGGATGTTGTGCCCGAAGGATCGCGGTTGAGAACCCCGTCAACGAGGCGGTCCACCTCGGCACCGGCCTGTTCCTTGGTGATGCCACTAGCCTGTGCGGCTTGCGGGATCATGTCCTTGGCCGTTGAAGCCGCACCGGATACGGCTTGGCCCGCTGTCGAACCAACGGAAGAAGCAACACTGCCGAGGACGCCGAAAGCGCCGCCTACGGCTGTGCCGAGCAGATAAAGACCGACCACGAGACCTGCAGCCCATACAACCAAACCGTGCAGGACACCGCTCCAGCGTGCGTATTGGCCCGAAAAATAGGCGGCGACATAACCGCCGATTGCCAAGGCAACGACCATTACCACGGCACTCCAGATGCCACCGCCAATACCAAGACCTTGCGCTGAGGCACCATCACCTGTCGCACTGACCGTGCTCAGACCAATGCCAAGTCCGAGGGCCGCAAAAAGGACCTGCACCGCTATGGCAAGAAGTGTGCCGCCAAAAATACCGCCCCAAGCCAGGCGCTGCCCGTCCGCTGCGATTGTATCCACTGTGCCCCGTTCATACGAAACCATGGTACGTCTCCAATCATTTTGTTCTTCGGATAAAATTCCCGCAGGGCGCTGTTGCCCGGCGAGATCAGGGCAAAAACACGTCTGAACAAAGTTGGTTCCGCCGCACCGGCCGGATATATTTTACCGGAGGAAGGGAACAATAATACTGATTGAACGTACGCCTGCGCTAAACGCGCAGGCCGGGGAAAAGTGCAGGGGTAATATTTATTCCGGAAAAAGATCTGGTTTTGCTATGCCAGCGACCGCGCCTCACGGAAAGAAATCAACCGGCGCCGGCCTTCGTCCCATAGAACCAGTTTCACACAGCGCAGGCTTTGCAGGATGGTAATTCGTCCGACATTGCTGAGTTCCGGATAATCCCGCAGGACTTCCGGCAACCGATAGTAGGGCACCCGACTGGAAAGATGATGGACATGGTGGATGCCGATGTTTCCTGTCAGCCAGCGCAGAACCAGCGGCAGGTCGTAATGTGACGAACCATGCAGTGCGGCTTCCTGAAACTTCCATTCAGTGCCCTGGGACCAATGTGTCTCTTCGAACTGATGCTGTACATAAAACAGCCAGATACCTGCAGCGCCTGCCAGAACAACGATGGGCAGATGCACCATCAGAAACGGAATGACGCCAACAAACCAGATGAGGATGGCGGCCAGAAGGGCAATCGCAAAATTGGTAGCCATAGTTGAAACCCAGGGCTGGGCCCCGGAGCGCATCATGCCGAACGGCAGGCGCTGTTTGAAAATGAAAAGCCACGCAGGTCCCACCCCGAACATGATCGCCGGATGCCGGTACAATCGATAACCGAGGCGGCCCCAGCGTGACAGGGCGCGATATTCGGTAACGGTCAGGGTAGTGATGTCACCAACGCCGCGTTCATCAAGATTTCCCGCCGAAGCGTGGTGCAGGGCATGGGCCCGGCGCCAATAATCATAGGGCGTCAAGGTCAGAACGCCGATCACCCGGCCGGTCCAATCATCGGAATGTCTATGGGCAAAAAACGAGCCGTGTCCACAATCGTGCTGGATCATGAACAGGCGCAGCAGGAAACCTGCAGCCGGTATGATCAACAGCAATCCCCACCAGAAGCCGTAATGCACGGCAGCCCAGGACAAAGCCCACAATATTGCGAAGGGAATGACCGTAACGGCCAGTTCAAACGCACTGCGACCGCGATGCGGTTTGCGATAATTCAAAAGGATTTTTGGCCAAGCGCGTTCGCTGGAACCAGTGTCAGAATTCAAGGTGGAGTTTTTCATCGGCTATTATAGGCCTGCACCACGAATGGGCACAAGGGACGGCACCGTTCTTTTGTCATACGAAAGTGATTTATGTGCGCCTTTGCAGCAGGCGTGGCGCAACAGGTGGCATTTTTGTCAGCTTTGCCGGTGACAACAACGGTAAAATATCACACATCACCGATCTGCCGAGTGAAATGTTGAGGTTAAGCTTACAACTTCTCTTTGTTAGAAGAACTGTAGCAATCTCTATTTGTATTTTCACGGTAAATTGGGCAGCGCGCCGGATCAACGATGTGACGTGTGATATCGCAGTGATTGCCGGGATGCCCGTTCAAATCCGATGGCTGCTGTGTCGGTTCAGCCCATGGCAGCACCGTCAGGTCATGCGTCAGTCGGTCAAGGGACAGGGAAATCGCGCGTGGCCTGCCGCTCTTCAGCGCTGATGAAGGCGCATCCAGACTATTTCTTCTTATGAAGTTTCTTCTGATTGATCTTTTCAATCTCGGCATCGTCTAGGTCTCTGAAGGGACCTATGAGTTGGGATTCAGCGCCTTCGTACTCGATTGCTACGTAGAATAAGCCGAGATTCGCAGTCACATGAATGATCGGTTTCCCAGTCTTTTTCTTTGCCATTGGATGAACCTCTCACGATTGCCGCGCGGAATAAACAGTTTCGTGGCTAACAAATCAAGTAGTAAATCGTTCCCTTGTTTATGAGAACTCCCGAGCGTTGTGTTGATTTCATTGATGTGTGTGGCGAGAAATATCATTTAACCGTCAGGTTGCTTGGAACGGGGCGTTCTTTCATCGTGGATGAGTTGGCGTGCGCAACGCGAGATTGCGCAGGGCGCCTTGATGGTGTTCGCTTCCCGTGGATGAAAGGTGAGCCCGATTGCGGCTGCCGAGGAGATGGAATGAGCTTCACTGCTTCCCGCCCTGGAAAGCTATCCACCAATTCCAGCTCAGGACGGCGACTGCTTGTGGAGCCCATCGTCTCAGGACACGAGTTGTTTCGTCATGAAAACGCGTCTCAACCCTTTCTCCTCCCGGCGATCTGTCTCGCAATAGCCGAGGCTGCTGTAAAGCTTGATGTTTTCGGTCATCAGTTCGTTGGTATATAGCCTGATGCGGGAGTAGCCCATGTTTCGAGCTGCACCCTCGGCAAAGTTGAGCAGCAATCGACCAAATCCGCGTCCTTGAGCTTTAGGGGCAACTGCAACATTGTCCAACAGCAGATAGTCAGCTTCCGGGATGAGGACAATAATTCCGAAAATTTCCCCGAATTCATCGACAACGTGAACGTATTGATCGGATATAAGTGCAGAGTAATCATCCAACATTGGGCCAGGTTTGCATCCGATCCGCGCGATGTAATGGATGTATGCTGCATCTACAATAGCTTTCACTGCCGTTAGATCTGCAGGACAAGCTTTGCGAATATCCACACTCATTTCGTAATCGAGTGTCCTATTGCGGCACCAATGGCCGTGCCGAAGGCAATCCCAACGGCTATGTTGCCGAACACAATTTCACCCATCGCCGCACCGATCCCAATTCCTATCGCCATTCCTGCAGCCATATCGGAAGCCTTTCGGTTAATTCCTCAAAGTTAAATCAACCCAAGGATGATGTCGATGCGTTGGACCAGAGGTTCGTCTTAGCTGGCAATGGCCAACCCGATCGTCATTACGCCCATAACGAATACGGCTTTGCTCGCCACGTGGCAGGAGCACCGCGATCATTATATTGGTGTGAAGGCGGGGCTTTTTCGCGGTGCGGGAATAGCAAATGTGAAGTTCGCGTGGTCAAAGATGGATAGGGATAGCAATCTTCTCCCGACGACCATCCGCTGTTATCGTTCCAGACCCTGTTGACACCCCATGGCATAGAGATTTGCGGCAATGCCTGGCCGAGCGTTGCGAGCTTCTGCCAAATTTTATCGGAACAATTCGGCACCTGGTTTCTTAAGTATAGGTGTTCAAGCAGGAGATAGACAATGACAACCCGTGTCGAGAAAATCGGTGAAGTGAAAAATCTCGTGGCTGACCAGATCTCTGCGATCCTTGAAGCTGCATATCCCAGTGACGTGTCTGATTTAACAGCACTGGATGGTCACAATGACAAAATAGCTGATTTGGTGACGTTGTATCGTGCGATGGAGATCGCTGAAACGTCGAACAGACAGAGTGTTTTCAATCTCGGCAACATCGTGTGAATAATCAATTGCCCCTGAGTTTACACCTTAGGGGACCGACGCTTTATTGGGCGATAGTTGATCGCTTGATGTTCAGACGCTGAGATCCATGGAAGCCCGTATTCCTTGTCGGTGGAAGCTTGGGCACCGCAGAGACTACATCGACGTAGCCGGTAAGGTGTAAAGCTACCGTCTATGACCGCCGCGAGGGCTTCCCTTGCCAGATGTATTGCTATTCGCCTTGCCAGTTTGTTTGGTGCCCTTGTGGGGCCCGCCAAAACTAAACCCGAACCGCGCTGCGTCAGCTGTGCCGATAGTCGGCAGACTTGTCAGGGCAACGGTTATCAATGTGACAATGAGCATTCTCATCATTTTCGGTGCAATCCAACAGGCGGAAGATTCTAATGAATCCAGAATTGGTAGTACTGCCTATCGGTCAAATTGGTTTTAAAAATGGCCTTAAAGTCGTTCTGGCCGTGTAACCTTGGGGACAGAATACTCATTTCTCTCTTTTGGTAGACCGCGCATTTTCGAGTTCCACCAGCTTGTTCGCCCTTATAGCGATCATGGAGAAATGGAGTTTGGATATCCCATGTCGATGCTGGCCTGGGCTCTATGCGTTCCGCACCATTCTGCCGCTCTCCCCAGACTACTTTGTCAGCTTGGCAACCTGTGTGGTGATGATCGCAATGAACAATCCGGGGTCACCGAAAGCTCTCGCGGAGAGCATGGCCCCGTGAACGGATGCCATCAGCATTTGGGCTTCCTCTTCGGGACGCCTGTTCAACCGGAACAAGTCCTGTTCCGCTCCGGCGCTCAGCACCGAAGTAAGCCATGCTGCGAGCGTTTGGAAATGGGCGCGGACGCGTGACGCGACCTCTTCGGGCAGCATCTGCATCTCGCCAGCCAGCATTGCACAGACGCAAAAGGGCTGCGAGGCATCGCGAATGCATGTATCCCAATAGTTCAGGTAGAACTGCAATTGTTCGGCGGGGCTTGCGACCAGTTCCCGGAGGGAATTCAGTCCCGTTTCGGCCTGCTGCCTGTAACGGTCCACCAGCGCCGCGACCAGTTCGGCCTTCGTTGGAAAGTGATGATGGATACTCGCCTTCCGGATGCCGATCGCAGCCGAGATATCCGCATAGCTGAACCCGTTATAGCCTCCCGCGACGATGAGAGATTGCGCGATGTCGAGTATCTTTTCTGAAGTCGAAGGTATTGATTTCATACAGTCGCCTACCTTTTGGTAGGCTGAATGTCAAGGTTACGCATCACTCCCGCTTTTCACAATGAGGTGTTCGAATACCAGGTTGACTTGATGTCATAACCTTCCTACTGATAGGTAGATAGCAACAAGGAATCTGCCAATGCAAAGTCAATCTTCTATCCAGTCCAGCTGGCTGCGAACCTATTATTTCACACGCGCCATCTTCTCAGTCGCATGGGTTGCCGCCGCCATTCTCTTCAGCGCGCAAGCCAATTTCACCGTGCTTCTGCTCGTTATCTATCCGGCATGGGATGCCCTCGCCAATCTGGTTGATGCCCGCGTCAATGGCGGTTTGAAAGCCAACCCGTCCCAGGCATTGAATGTCGCGGTCAGCACGATAACGACGCTTGCCGTCGTCGCAGCGGTCGGCAACAGCATGCATGCCGTTTTGGCCGTTTTCGGCGTTTGGGCGATTTTTTCAGGTCTGCTGCAGCTGAACACGGGAATAAAGCGCTGGCGTTCCTATGGCGCGCAATGGCCGATGATCCTGAGTGGCGGGCAATCCGCCCTCGCCGGCGGCTTCATGATCAGCCAATCCATCGGCAGTGCTGCCCCGACCATACTGGACATTGCTCCCTATGCGGCGTTCGGTGCGTTCTACTTCCTGCTTTCGGCAATCTGGCTTGTCGTCACGGCTTATCGCAAAGCAGTTGCGTAGGCGCTGTCGCTCCCTAATGGCGATCCGATACGGCGGCAAACACCGCCAGTTGGGCGGCGAAAGCGCGCTTGTAGGCGGGCCGCGCTTCGCCGCGCGCGACATAGGCGGCAAGGTTGGGATATTCGTCCAATATCCCCGATGCCCTCAGCCTGAGCAGCACGTGCACCATCATGAGGTCCCCGGCGCTGAACGCGCCGTCGAGCCATTCTGTCCCGCCAAGCCGGGTGGAAAGTTCGCCCAGCCGGTCCCGAATGCGATCATCAACGAGCGGCATGCGCTCTGCGCTCCAGCTTTTGTTCCCTTCCGCAAACATGGCGACCTGACGCTCATAGATCGGCATTTCCATGGTGCCAACTGCGGCAAACATCCATGTGATCGCGCGTGCCCGGGCATTGGCATCGTGGGGAAGCAGGCCAGCATGGTGCTCGGCGATATGGAACACGATTGCCCCGGACTCGAACAAGGCAAGATCGCCTTCCTCATAGGTCGGAATCTGCCCGAATGGATGCAACGCCAGATGCGCGGGTTCCTTCATCGCCTTGAACGAAACAAGCCGGATATCATAAGGCTGACCAACTTCCTCGATCGCCCAGCGTACGCGCATATCCCGTGCCAGACCTTGGCCCTTATCGGGGGAGCGTTCAAAGACTGTAATGGTAATCGTCATCGCTGTTCTCCATGGCTCATCTGTTTTGAAGACGATTGGTTGAACGGGAATCCGACATTCCGTGCTTGAGATAGTTTTTGCAGCAGTTCAAAGGACATGCTCCTGCTGCTGTTAAGCTCATCCAGGTAAAGTGACCACGAGCGGCCCGTGGCGGGTAGCCACGACGGTGTGTTCATACTGCACCGTTGGCGCGCTTGGTTCGGAGAACAATGTCCAGGAATCATCGCCGTCCCTGGCCAGATCCGCTCCCATAGAAAGGAAAGGTTCGATGGTAAACACCAGCCCCTCATTCATGATTCTTTGTTCTGAGCTGTCAGGCCATGTGGCGATCTCTTCAGGTTCTTCATGCAAGGTATGTCCTACCCCGTGACTGCACAGATTCCTGACGAGTGTGTAGCGATTTTTACGCGCAAAGTCCCCCACTGCCTGTCCAACGGCCGCGAGTGGCTTGCCCGCTCCGACTTGTCTAATTCCGGTCCACATAGCCCGTCTTCCGTCACGGCAAAGCCGATCGATTGTACGCGATATCGGCGGCACGGCGAAAGATGCTCCAGTATCGGCGAAAATACCGGCCTTCTCGGCAGAGACATCAATATTGACGAGATCACCTGCAACAACTTGACGATCGCCAGGAATGCCATGAGCAATTTCTTCATTCACGCTGATGCATGTTGCGCCGGGAAAGCCATAACACATTTCTGGGCCCGACCGGGCCCCTGCTTGCTCAAGAAGCTTGCGGCCGATCATGTCGAGCTCAGCCGTTGTTATTCCCGGCTCGAGCGCCTTAGCCATAGCTTCAAGCGTGTTGGCGACAATCCGCCCAATTTCCTGCAGCCGCATCAATTCGTCTTCGTTGGAAATTGTCATTTTATCGATCTCTGTGCTTTGCTGAATGGCTTGTCAGGATAAGACATACGCGGACGATTGCAATTGTCGCGTTCACGACGTCACACCGTCCACCTAAAGGTGTTCGCTGTGCATCTTCCTATTCCAGGGCAACAAGTCGCCGATATGATTGATGGGATAATCAGCAATACGGCTGATGACATCCTGATTGGGTTCCAGAGACGATAGCAACCTTTGGCCAGAACAAATCATGAAATGCTGTACGGAATCGGAGTGCATGTTTCCGGGCATGTTCATGTTTAAATTTTCAACGCGCCTGAACGTTGACGAGGGGAAATAACATAACTTTTAAACTGTTGATGGCGCACCCGACAGGATTCGAACCTGTGACCTCTGCCTTCGGAGGGCAGCGCTCTATCCAGCTGAGCTACGGGTGCATGGGGCTGCGATAGCTCGCATGCGCGAAGCGGTTCTAACCGATGCGGCCTTTGGCTTCAATGGCGAATTTTGCACCCGGCTGAAAGAAATGTTTGCGCCGGCTTCGCGCCGCGTATCCGGGGCCTCTTCATTTCATAGATGACCCGGCCTGACCTCGTTCACGACAAGCGTGAAAGCGTACATTCATTTGTAACGGATTCCTCAACGAAGAAATCAAGAAAGGTCCGGATTTTCGGTACGACATGCTGGCGGGAGGAGCCTTCTCGCGATGAGGCTGGAATCCTCCAGATTGTCACTGCCACGAACGATAAAGTCGAATCCCTCTCTGACAATATCGAATTTGCAGGTATAGAAAGGGACGAGAACCGCGTTCAATCGGAGAGAATATCTCATGAATACACTCGGACCAGCATTGGCGTTCGCAAAGACTTGGGTTGCACAGAACGTCCGTCCTTACGCGCTTGATAATGTGGAAGAGAAAGGGGAGGAGCTTGCGAGCGCGTTTCTTGCTGATGCAAAGGCAGCGGGCTTCGACGAAGCAGAAATCAAGGAGGCGATTGACGATGACATTGCCGATTACATGATAGAGGCCCTTTATAAGGTTCGCGATCCGGAAGCGGGCCGTTCGTAGCGACCATTCCAAGTGGGTGCTGTGCATCATCCAAGGGACAACATATGCCGAGAACGACGCGACATCAGATCCGCACTGCGGGAGCGCAACCTCGGAGCATTGAACTATTTCAAACCAGTCCTGATGTTTCCACCGGCGTGGTGACAGTTTGAACTGAACGGCAAATGAATGACCGGTGATTCAGGGCATCCCCAGAGGAGGGACGGTGTCGGTTTCTCCAGAGCCATCATTTTCGCGGGCATCTGCTGGCGTTTCTTTGGTGCTTTAAACCAATCGCTTCCCTTTATCGGCCGGGATCTCGTTTGCCAATGTTGAGCATTATGCATTGGCATCGATATTATTTTGCAGGAAGATGGCTCCAAAAAAAGGGGCATCACATGAACCTGCGTTTTGTAGAAACTTTTCTTTGGATTGTTCGCCTGGGCAGTTTTAGTGCCGCAGCAGAAAAACTGAACACAACTCAAGCCTCGATTTCCAACCGTATCGCGACCTTGGAACGTGAACTTGGCGTACAGTTGTTCGATCGCGATATGCGCACGGTCAAATTAACGCCCGTTGGACAGCAGGCTGTCTCGAAAGCAGAAGACATCGTCAAAGCTGTCAGCGAGTTTCGCGAAGCAATTGCCGATCCCACAAGCCTCAAAGGTTCGGTCAGCATAGGCACGATTGATTCTATCGTACATTCGTTTCTGCCGCGTCTTGTTGAACGAGTGCAGGAGCGGTATCCGGGAATCGCGATTGACCTGAATGTTGATACAAGTCTCAATATGGCGCGGGAAATCATCGAGCGGAAAATTGATCTGGCTATGATCATGGGACCGGCACTCGATCATGGTTTGGTGAATATAGATCTCGGAACCTATCGTTGTGTATGGGTAGCAAGTCCGAAATACGGATTGGCGGGAAAACCACTGACACTTGCGGATATTGCAAGCTATCCCCTGTTGGCCTTTTCCAAAGGCAGCGTTCCACATCACGGTTTGCTGCAGCAGTTTCGCGAAGCAGGGCTTGAGCCACCCACGATTTCCAACTCGAACTCGCTGGCTACCATCATGCGCCTTGCCAAAGATGGTCTCGGAATCGCACCTTTGCCCCGGGTCATTCTCGGAGAATATGTCGATACCGGTGCATTGGAGATTCTTGACGTTACGCCTGTGTTCCACCCGCTTACGTTTCATGCCGTTTACGCGGATCATCCGGACAGCTTGCTTCCGTCGATCATCGCCCAGATGGCAGCTGAAGTATCGCTTTGCATGGCGGACGCCTGAGATCCAAGTCTGGCCTATAAGAAAATTCTATAGGACTGCTCAAGTATTTCGAGTTTGTCTGAAGCTAATATTTTCCGCACGATCCATCCATCGAAAATGGAGGAATGAGCGTGAAAGTAAGTCTGATCCAAATGAACTCACAGGATAGCAAGGCTGCCAATCTTGAAACAGCGGCGCGGCTGATCAACGAAGCCGTCGAAAACGAGTCACCTGATCTCGTTGTGCTGCCCGAATATTATGCATTTCTTGGCGAAGGGCGGGAGAATATTTACGCCAATGGCGAGACATTCCCGGATGGCGATGGCTATCGCTTGATGGCGGGTCTCGCCGCACAGCACAAGGTCACCATTCACGCTGGCAGCGTCGTCGAACAGGACGGCAACAAGTATTACAACACCACTATTGTCTTCGGTCCGGACGGCAAGGAACTTGCAAAGTATCGCAAGATCCATCTGTTCGACGTGGATACGCCCGGCGGCATGGTCTACCGCGAGTCTGATACGATCAGCCGTGGTGAGGAGATTGTGACATATCAGGTAGGCAATACCAAAGTCGGTTGTGCCATCTGCTACGACGTCCGCTTCCCTGAACTGTTCCGCAAGCTGCGCGATGAAGGTGCCGAAGTCATTGTCCTCCCGGCCGCTTTTACACTCATGACCGGCAAGGATCATTGGGAGGTGCTCGCCCGTGCCCGCGCGATTGAAACGCAGACCTACTTCCTTGCCGTTGGCCAGACGCTTTCGAATTCCGAGGGACGCAAATGGTGCTGGGGTCATTCGATGGTCATCGATCCGTGGGGGCATATTGTAGCGCAGTGCTCCGATGGTGTCGGTACCACCAGCTCCAAGCTCGACCTGAGCTACGTCGCCAAAGTGCGCGGTGATGTTCCTGTCGCCAGCCATCACGTTATTTGAGAGGCAGGTCATGTTTGAAGTCAATGAAATGCCACACCAGATCGATGCGGATCTGATCAAACTGATGGAGCGGGTCGAGACGGCGACGATCGGTCATTTTCTGCATTCGGGTTTTATCGACCGGGAAATCCGCGCTGTCCTGCCGGAAAAGCGCGTAGCGGGGACCGCCGTTACGGTTCGTCTTCCCCACGCGGACTCAACGATTCTGCATTACCTGACCAAGCTGGTGCGTCCGGGTGATTTCGTCGCTATCGAGCGCTGTGGTGACGATCGCCATGCCTGTTGGGGTGGTGTCGTTACCCACGCCATGAAACTGGCGGGTATTGTCGGCGCGGTGATTGATGGACCTGCGACGGATTTCTCTGAAATCCGCAAGGTTGAAATGCCGATGTGGTGCCGCGGACCGTCACCGATAACGACAAAAATTTTGGGTTTGGAGGGCGCGATTAACGTCCCGGTCACAGTCGGCGGTCAGGTTATCAGGCCAGGTGATGCAATCATTGCCGATGAGAGCGGTGTCGTTGTGTTGTCACCTTCTCAGGCGCAGGCGGCGACTGAAAAAGCACTCGGCATGCAGGAAAACGAAATCGTGTTGCTCGAGCGCCTGCGCAACGGTGAATTTCTTCCCGACATTTCGGGAGCAACGAAAATCGTGGAGGGTCAAAAGCGGCAGGTCGCTTGATCGATAACAATCAACTCAAAAAAACAGGGAACGAGATGATGTTTGTAAAACTTTCAATGGCTGTTTCAGTGCTGACTATCGCCGCATTGTCCAGTGCCTCTGCGGAGACAGTGACACTGACGGCCTATAGCGGGATATTTCAGGACCACTATACCAAGGCCGTTGTTGAGCCATTTATGAAAAAATACCCGGATATTACCGTACAGTTTTACGGCATGCCTAATTCGGCTCAGATGCTTGGCACATTGCGCGCGCAAAAGAGCAGTCCGCAAATTGATGTGGCCATTCTTGATGTAAGCGTGGCCAAGGCTGGAGCGGACGAGGGCATTTTTGACAAGATCGATGAGAGCGTCTCGTCAAACGTCAAGGATCTTTACCCCAATGCACGTGCGGAGGGTGTTGCCGGGGTTGGCGTTACCTTCGACAATCTGGTTCTGATCTACAACACAGATCAGGTCAAACAGGTGCCAAAGTCCTGGAACGTGCTTTGGGACAAGCAGTATGAAGGCAAGCTGATCATCCCCTCGGTCCCGGATATTCAGGGCACGACGTTTACCATCATTTCGAACAAACTCGCTGGTGGCACTGATTACAAGACTGATCTTGCGGCGGGCATCGCCAAAATCGGTGAGCTTGCTCCCGGCGTACAGACCTGGGAACCCAAGCCGGATGTCTATGCGCCTATTGCCAATGGACAAGCAGCCTTGGGCATCGGCTGGAATGCCCGCGCGCAGATCTACGCACAGACGTCTGGCGGGAAGCTGGGCGTCGCATTGCCCGAGGAGGGTAGCGGATTTCAAATCAACACAATCAATCTCGTGAAAAATGCTCCGGCTGGTGACGCGGCGAAAAAATTTATTGATTACGCGCTCAGCCCTGAGGCCCAGGCAGCGTTTACCAGCGAAATGTTTTATGCGCCGACAAACTCAAAGACAGTTGTTGCCAAGGAGGCAATCGAGCGCACAGCAGCAGGCGATATGGATAAGATGATCGATATCGATTGGCTGGCCGTGGCAAAAATCCGGGATAACATCACCGAGCAATGGCGCCGCCGCATCATTCCGCTCAGCCGCTAAGCCCTGTCAGCAGAGAAAATTTGGAGGCTAGAATGATGCATCAAACCATCAAAGGCAGCGGCGTTGAAACGGTCAAAGACCCTTATCTTTGTCTCGAAGGCGTCAACAAGAAGTACGGTCTGATTGAAGTCATTTCCAATCTGAACCTCGAGGTCCGGAAGGGTGAGCTCATTGCGTTGCTCGGACCTTCCGGCTGTGGCAAGACGACGACACTGCGCATGATCGCTGGCCTTATCTCTCCCACAGCCGGCAAGATTGCGGTTGGCGGTCGCGACGTAACCCATATCGCCCCGCATGGCCGCGATATGGGTCTGGTCTTTCAAAGTTATGCGCTTTTCCCGCATATGACTGTGGCCAGGAACGTGGCCTTCGGGTTGGAAATGCGTGGTCTGTCGCGTGCAGAGATTGGTGTGAAAGTCACCAAGGCACTCGGTATGGTTCAGCTCGAACATCTTGCCGGACGCAAACCGCGGGAACTTTCGGGTGGACAGCAGCAGCGCGTTGCATTGGCTCGCGCACTCGTCATCGAACCCTCGATACTGCTGCTTGATGAACCGCTTTCGAACCTCGATGCGAAACTGCGCGACGAGATGCGGACGCAAATCCGGGATATTCAGCAGCAGCTCGGCATCACCACCGTCTTCGTGACCCATGATCAGGTAGAAGCCTTGAGCATGTGTGATCGTATTGTGGTCATGAAGGGCGGGCTTATCGAGCAGGTCGGAACGCCCCATGAAATTTATGAACATCCCGCCACACCATTTGTGGCTTCCTTTGTCGGCCGGACAAATCGCATCAAGGGCATCAGAAACGCGGATGGCGGCATACGCATTGGATCATCGACTATCCGGTCCGCTGTTTCCGCGGAGCAAGGTGACGTAATGGTGATGGTGCGTCCGCACCGCGTTCAGATCGATTGGGATCTGACACGGGCAGAACGGCAGGACGAAACAGCAAACCGTATCGCTGCATCACTGTCGCGGATCACGTTCGTCGGTGACGTCATTCAGTATCATTTTGATGTCGATGGTTCGGAGTTCATTGTCGAGGAATCGACGATGAAGTCTCAGGCAGATCACCACCCTGGTAAACAGGCCATGCTGTCCTGGTCTGTCGAGGACACGTTTGTCTTCGGAGCAAACCAATGACGGCAGCAACGTTCGATCTGCCTGTCAGGGGACAGAAACCATCCAGCACAGCCAGCATCGCTGTGGTCTTGCTATTGCCGATTGCATTGGTGAACGCCATCGGTTTCATTCTCCCCGTTCTCAATCTGGCAAGAATGTCTTTCAACGAATCCTTGCCCGGAGGGGGCATTGCCGAAACATTTACAGCTGCCAACTGGACGGGATTGCTTCAGGACGGGTTCTATCTGGAGCTGATCGTGAATTCAGTTGCGGTCAGTCTGGGGATCACGCTTGCAACGCTTATTGCCAGCTACCCGATAGCGCTTTATCTCCACCGTGCTTCCGGGGTATGGCGGACATTCTTGACCGTCCTTGTCATATCGCCTCTTCTGACCTCCGCCGTGGTGCGGACCTACGGCTGGATTGCGCTTCTGGCGGATCAAGGTCCTGTTGCCAACGTCAGCGCGGCCATGGGATTTCGGCCGCCGCGGATGATGTTCAATACAACAGGCGTTGTTATCGGCCTTACCGAGATTCTCATGCCCTATATGATCCTGTCGCTCATGGCGGGGTTTGGCCGTCTGGACCCGAAAGTCGAGGAGGCAGCCCGAACATTGGGCGCAACGCCATTCAGAACCTTTTGGCGCGTTATCCTGCCCCTGACGCTCCCCGGCATCGCTCTTGGTTGCCTTCTTTGCTTTGTCCTCGCCATTTCGTCTTTCATTACACCAAAGCTCATGGGTGGCGGGCGGGTGTTCCTGCTGGCAACGGAGATTTACGATCAGGCAATCGTAACGTTGAACTGGCCATTGGCCGCGACGCTCTCGATGCTTGTGCTCATCATTTTTGGAGCAGCCTTGGCCGTTTATTCGCGCGTGCTGCGCATGATTGATCAAGGATAATGGCAATGGAAAACAACCCGACCTCCTGGTTCATGCGCGTGACCGTGAGCCTTTTGTTTCTCTTTCTTCTGGCGCCGGTGCTGCTTGTATTTCCGGTTTCCTTCAGCGGCGATCAGGTGCTCGCCTTTCCGCCGAGTTCCTGGTCGTTGCGCTGGTATGAGGCTCTGCTCGGAAACAGCGTGATGATGTCGGCGTTCCTGACCAGTCTCGGTCTTGCGGCCGTCGTCACGGCCCTGTCGCTGATCATCGCGATACCTGCGTCCTATGCGATTGTTCGGTTGAAGGTCACGGGATCGGAATTCCTGTTCAACCTGTTCACCGCGCCCCTGCTGTTGCCGACGATCGTTCTCGGGCTGGCCATTCTTATCATTTTTGCATCGATGGGATTCCTGGCAACATTCACCGGGCTTGTCATCGGGCATCTGGTGATCACACTCCCGTATGCATTGCGGGTGTTGTCGGTATCGCTCGGCAATCTCAATCTTGCCTGCGAAGAGGCGGCTTCATCCCTTGGCGCCAAACCTTTGGCTGTTTTCAGGAAGGTGACGCTGCCGATGATGGCGCCAGGTATAGTTGCCGCCACGGCACTCTGTTTCCTCGTTTCGTTTGATGAAGTGGTCATCACCTTGTTCCTGACAGGTCCAAGAATGACGACACTGCCGGTGGAATTATTCCACCACGTCGAGAGCCAGGCAGATCCGCTGGTTGCAAGCGTTTCAGTTCTCTTGATCCTGATGACGCTTGCCGTAGTCCTGATTGTGGACCGGACAATGGGATTGACGAAAGCTTTCGTAAAATAGGTGGAGGATTTGTTCGAATCCACAAACGTTTCAACTTGCGTAGCGTTTTGCCGCAATAGCGAAATTTGCCAAATGCCAAGACGTGATGGATGTGAAAAACATATCAGCGATTGCGATTGCCATGAGCAGAACTTGTTGTCTGAGATTCGCATCTCTTATCGTTTGCGTATTTTACAACGAGCGTTGCCGCCACCCATATTCATGTCGAGCCAAGTATCATAGACCAAAGTCGAATTGTGTTCCGTGTTCGCATGATATTTACAACTTGAATGGCTTTCCGGGCGTTGCAAGATCACAGTAAGGCGCACGGCTATATTAAAATTTTCATTTTAGAATTTTCAGTTTTACCGATTTTAAGGCTTCAGTAGCGGTAATGAGTGCGTCAGAATCCCATGAAAACATAACCGCGGTGAAATTGGTGCCCGGGATGGACCGGCGATATTTCAGCGAAGCGGTTCGTTGGGAAAACGACGTCATCCATATCATGAAACGGTCACGGCTAATTGCTTGGCTGGTAGCGGCGATCAGCTTTGGATTGGCCTGCCTCGCATTGACCTGTCTTGCCGTACTTTTACCCCTCAAGAGTTTTGAGCCCTATGTCATCGAAGTCGACAAGACAACCGGATTTATGGAGATAAAACAACCGCTTGCCGATGGTAATCTGACGCAGAGCGAAGCCATCGCAAGAATGTACGTTGTCCGGTACCTGAAGGCGCGCGAAACCTATGATCCGGCAACGGTAAAGGATAATTTTGATCTCGCCCAGCTTTTGTCTACGCGAGATGCATCCCGTGATCTTTTCGCCCTTTACAGTCCATCCAATGCAGGCAATCCGGTCACGCGCTTTGGCCGTGAAACTCGGATTGAACTGAAGATTAAATCCATACAATTTCCCAACAATCTCACAGCTGTTGTCCGGTTTTCCACGCAACGCACCGGTCGTGACTCCGGTGCGGAGGAACATTGGGTTTCGCTGCTTCATTTCCATTATTCCAAAGCATCGATGCCGAACGAGTGGCGCTTCGACAATCCTCTTGGTTTTCAGGTCGTGGATTATCGCCGCGACCAGGAAAGCGTGTCCGAGCAATCCATGCCCAACGACCGTTATCAGCCATGAGAACACCAGCTCACACCCGCCCGATATTGCCGGTTGGCGCTGTCTTAACACTGGCGGTGATGATCAGCGGAGCGCATGCCGAGCTCGCGCCGCGCCGCGGTGCGGCCGATGCCCGTGTCAGGACCGTAATCTATAGCCCCAACAATGTTGTTGCCGTCGACGCGACCTACGGCGTTTCGACAATGATCGTTTTAGGCGATGCGGAAAAAATCGAAACGGTTGCCGTTGGAGACAGTGTTTCCTGGAAAATCGAGCCTAACAAGAAGGGCAATATTATCTTCCTTAAACCGGTGGAGCAGAAAGCGGCGACGAATATGAACATAGTCAGCGACAAGCATGTTTATACATTCGTCCTGCGTGCACACCCGGATTCACAGTCTGACCAGACCTACATGGTCAAATTCAGATATCCCGACGTGGAGGCAGACGCGAGGCTGCTTGCACAAGCTCAACAATTGGTATCGGAGCCGAACCACACGAACTTTCGACGCCAGGACGCGAATGCGGACTATCACTTTCGCGGCGACCGGGAGCTCAAGCCGGTTGAAGCATTTGATGACGGCATCAAGACATGGTTCCGGTTTCAAGGGGATGTGCCTGCGGTCTTTATTGTTGAAGAAGGCAAACGGGAAATTCTTGCCAATTACCGGCGTGAAGGAGACTACATCATCGTCGACAAGATCGCGCGGCAGTGGATGCTGCGGCATGGCGATTCTGCGACCTGTCTGTTCAATCTGAACAGGAAAACAGCACCATTGGCCGTTGCTGCCATGCCACCTGTCATCGTCGATAGCCCGCTCTCTAAGAGAAGGCGAAGATAAGACAATGCCCAATCTCGAATATCACCGCGGTCTGGACAGCGAGGAACAGACAGACTCGCGCCTCCTAGAACCGAAACGCAAGTTGGGAGCTGGTGTCGTTGGCCTGTTGTTTGCGGCAAGTGCAATCGGGCTTTTGGCTTTGCCACTGTTGAAGCGCTCCCCATCGTCGCAGAGCGAGCAGAGCGTTTCTGATGATGCTTTCGTACCGGTACATTCCAACCAGCTTAATCTCACACCGCCGCCTGAAAGGCTGGAAGCTCCACTCCTGTTACAGGCTGGGTCGCCTGTTGTTGAGGTAACGGCGAGCAACAATAATGAAGAATCGGAAAGCAGGAGGCGACGCGCAGAGGAAGACGCGCGTCGCCGCATGGATGCGGAGGAGGCGGCCAACGACGCGAGGCAACAGGACCGATACCGTTCTCCGATGATTGTTTCGGAGTTGGCAGCCTCGACAGAGTCTGATCACAGTGAGAAGGGGGTGGATGAGAAACCAAAGAGCCCGGACACGTTCCAAGCCACCAATCCGAATGACCAGTTTCTTGCCGCCCTTTCAGGACGATCAGTCGAAACAGCGAAGGCCGAAAAGAATATGCGCATTGATGCGCTCGTCCCGCAAGGAACTATCTTACGGGGTGTCCTCGAAACGGCGGTCCAAACCGACCTGCCGGGCATGGTACGAGCCATAACCACGGACGAAGTCTGGTCGTTTGATGGAAGGCGTATTCTTGTTCCGTCGGGCACGCGGCTGATCGGAGAGTACAATGCAGGTCTGGCACAGGGACAGACACGGGCATTTATTGTCTGGACACGGCTGTTGCGCTCTGACGGCGTGTCCATCAGTCTCGGTTCCATCGGAACGGATGAGCTTGGTCGTTCCGGTATGAACGGGAATGTAAACACGCATGCCTTTGAACGGTATGGTTCCGCGATCTTGCTCAGTGCGATTTCCGCCGGCGGCCAGATCTTGGCTGCGGCAGATACATCGCCCAACCTCAACGCAGGACCGGTCACGACCACGTATGTTGACCCCAAGACAAATGAAGTCCGCTCCGTAACGACGCGCCCCAATGTCGATTTGAGCGCGAATTTGGCGGCAAAGGGAGCGGCAGTCGCGACGCAGACCTTCGCGCAAGTCGCGGGAGAAGCCTTGAAAGGGTCACTCAACATTGCCCCAACAATTACGATAAATCAGGGGACTCCCATCGCGATATTTGTCCGTCGCGATCTCGATTTCTCCGATCTCTATCCGGATCCGGTACGTGAAAAACTGCGTGAGTTGAAGCGGGGGCGTACCGGCTATGGTCAGTAGACGCCTGTACGCTCTCAACATCTGGATGCTCATTTTGAGTGAGGCTTTTTGATGGGCATGCTCTGGCGCAACAATGAGCTGATCTCCCTGGCTTTTGCACCACTGCAATTTCTGCTGGAAGCACCGGATGTCGTCGAGATTTGCATCAATGAACCACATAAGGTTTTCGTTGAATACAGTTCAGGTGCGACGCACGCAGGTATGGTTCCACTCACTCTTCCCGAACTAACCCGCGAGCGCATCTGTTTCATGGCTGAACGGGTTGCGGCCGACGGCCACCAGTTTGTCAATGAAGAAGAGCCGCTGCTTTCCGCATCTTTGCCGGACGGTTCGCGTGTTCAGGTGATATTACCACCGGCTGCACCCGGCGGAGGCACCATCGCTATCCGGCGAAAGGTGGTTCGGGATCTGTCGCTTTCCGATTATGTCCATGCGGGCTCGCTCCTTTCTGTACGACTAACGGGTGGTGCCGATGGTCTGACCGACGAAGAACGGTCTCTGTGCAATCATCTCGATTCAGGCGATATTGCCGAATTCCTCCATTCCGCTCTCCGTCTTCGCATCTCCATGATTATCTCAGGTGGGACGGGAACCGGGAAGACGACGTTTCTCAACGCCTTGATGCGGGAAATACCCAGACATGAGCGAGTGATCACCATTGAGGATACACCCGAACTCTTGCCGCCGCACAGCAATCACGTCCGGCTGATTGCCTCGCGTGGCAATCAGAACATTGCGCAGGTGGACATGAGGCGTCTGGTGGAAGCGTCGCTGCGGTTGCGCCCCGACCGGCTGCTCCTCGGTGAAGTGCGCGGCGGTGAAGCGCTTGATTTCCTGCAGGCGATCAACACGGGCCACCCCGGTTCACTGTCCACCGTTCATGCAAATTCGCCCCGCTCGGCCTATGAACGCCTGGCAATGCTGGTGATGCAGACCAGTTCGGGTGGGGGTGGTGGCCTTTCCAAGACAGAAATTATCGATCATCTGCACGCCACGCTGCCGATTGTTGTTCAACTAGGCCGCAAAGAGGGACGGCCTGGCGCCGTGTCCGAGATTTTTTATGCGCCCTATGTTCGACAAGCTGTGCGGCCGTCTGTTGTCAATGAGGGTATGTTCCGGAGCGCCTTGAGCCATCGCTCGCGGGGGGCGCAATGAAGAGCATAACAAAGGATTCCAGCAGTCTTATCGATGGCAAGGTACGGTGTCTTCCCCGTACAGGTCTCGTACTCGCGCAGATGGCGATCTGTCTGTGCTTCCTGCCGGCCCTGTCCGATGCTGCGTGCGCCATTGAGGCCGATAATGCGAGTCTGCCTCCGGTTAAGGTCATCGCAGTTGATGGGAGAACAGCAACGGCGCAGCCGGTGCAATCGGCGGTGGGCACGGGCGCCTGTCAATTCGAGCACACGCCTTCGATCGAAGATGGTGAGGCCATTGTCCAGCGCATCGCCCAAGCGGAACACGCCGACGCGGCATTGGTAGCCGCAGTAGCGCGACAGGAAAGTGGTTTTCGTATGGATAGTGTCTCCAGTGCCGGTGCCATCGGTCTGATGCAACTGATGCCTGCGACAGCGCGACGTTTTGCAGTCGATATCTGTGACCCGGAAGACAATGTTCGTGGAGGTGTGCGTTATCTGAAATTCCTGGAAAAGAAATATGCCAATCCGCTCTATGTCCTTGCCGCTTATAATGCCGGTGAGGCTGCTGTGGAGCAAAATGGCGGCATCCCATTATATCCCGAGACGGTCCGTTACATCTCGGCAGTTCTCTCGGATCTCTATGATTGGCGGCCGCTTACTGATCGCAAAAGACAGGTCAAAACAGCCCATCAAACCAAGGAATCGCCCGCCGCACCCGATGCAGGAAGCAAAGGCGCCTGGACGCAAGGATTTGTTCTTCACGTGGAGTAATCAAAGTGTGCTTTCATTCATTCATTTTCAAAATAGCCCTTTTGCCAACGTCTCTTCGAATTGCCTTTACCCGAGGAGTGGTTGCCTTGATTGCACTGTCTATCCCCATGGACTGTGCCCTTGCCCAGACGGGGTTGCAACCGGTTCAGTCTGTTCTGCAGACGCTCATCAGTATTCTCACGGGGCCGATTGCCTCGATGATCGCCATATTGGCGGTGATCAGTTGCGGGTTCCTCGCCTGGACCGGGCGCTTCACGTGGGGCATCGCGGGATCGGTCATCATGGGAATCGTTCTGGTGTTTGGTTCGACGCAGATCGTGGCTTTCTTTCAGAGCGCGTTGGGGCACTGAGATGATTCCCGATGATGCGCCAGATCTCGTACCGCTGGTCAAGGCTTTAACCCGTGCTCCCACGTTGTTTGGAGTTCCGTACATGTTTGCAATGTTCAATATCGTGGTAACGGCCTGTATATTTCTGGCAACCAAGAACTTGTTCACGTTGTTGCTCGTCCTGCCAATCCATAGCCTGGGCTATTTTTTGACCCTGCTGGATGATCAGATATTCACCATCATGCGGGTGAAGATGTCCAAAGCGCCTCCCCAATCCAAAGCCATCTGGGGCATCAGAAGCTACGCCGCGGGTGAAAATTCATGACCAGCCGTCCCGTACGCCGGGATATGCGATTTGGTTCGTCAGTCAAACGAGAGCGCTCCGTTGCTGCACATATCCCCTACACGCGGCATGTGGATGACACTGTTTTGCGGACCCGGGATGGTTATCTGCTGAGTGTTTTGAAACTCGATGGCTTTTGTTTTGAAACCGCGGATATGGTGCAGTTGAACGGAAAACTGGAGGCGCGCAATACCCTACTCCGATCACTCGGCAGCAGCCGATATGCGGTATACGGCCATATGATACGCCGCCGCATTCAGCCGGGTCTTGACGGGGTATTTGATAACGCCTTTGCCGACGAATTGAACCGGCGATACATGGCGCAACTCGAGCAGCAGCACATGTTCGTCAACGACATGTATGTCACCATCGTCCGTCGCCCCTTGCGCGGTCAAGTTGGTATTATCGACAAGGTGACAAGGCGTATTTTCGCCGATGCGTCCAACGACGGGGGAGCATCTGGCGAGGCACAGGATCTGCGCGAATTGCATGATGCTGTTCTCAACATTCGGGATGTCTTGCATGACTATGGCGCGCGGCTCCTTGGTATCCGCGAACCCGAGCCCGGTGCTTATTTTTCGGAACCGCTGGAGTTCCTCGTCCAGATCGTCAATGGGCTGGAACCGATCAAGATGCGTTTGCCGCGCATGCCGCTTGATGGCGCATTGGCAATGAAACGACTGCATTTCGGCCGCAACGCCGTAGAGTTTGTCGGATCCACGCCGCCGGATAACAGCCGTTTGGGAGCCATGCTTTCCATTCGCGAATACCCACCCTATACGGGACCTTTGCTGCTTGACGGACTGTTGAAAGTTCCTCACGAGTTTATTGTCAGTCAAAGCTTCGCTATCGTCGACAAGCCTGTGGTCCAGGCGCAAATAGAGCGCGTATCCCGGCAGATCGCGATGGCCGACGAAGCCGGCTCAGTCGTTGGCAGTCAACTCAACAGCGCCCGCGATGAATTGCTGGGCTCACGTTCAATCTATGGCAACCATCATTTATCCATCATGTGCCTCGGTGATGACAAGGCGGAACTTGATCGCAGTATTCGTGCGGTCGGCGCCACCTTGACGGATCAGGCTATTATCTGGCTGCGCGAGGATCTCAATTGCGAGCCGGCATTCTGGGCTCAACTACCCGGGAATTTTTCTTATATCGCCCGCTCGGCAATGATCTCGTCAAAGAATTTCTCCGGGTTCCTGTCATTGCATAATTTCCCAAGCGGCAAATCTGGAGGCAATCATTGGGGCAGTGCCATTTCATTGCTGGAGACAACGAGCCAGACCGCATATTTTTTCAACTTCCACGTGCGAGATCTTGGAAACTTCACCATGATCGGCCCATCCGGTTCAGGCAAGACCGTGGCTCTTTCGTTCCTGATGGCGCAGTCTCAGCGCATCAGGCCCAAGCCGCGTTGCGTTTTCTTCGACAAGGATCGTGGCGCAGAAATCTTTATCCGGGCTCTCGGCGGCAATTACGAAATCCTCGAACCCGGCGAACCATCCGGCTTCAACCCGCTCTGTTTGCCCGACACCGGGCCCAATCGTGAATTCCTGTTTCAGCTGTTTTCCCTCATGGTACGGCGGTCCGATGGAGCACGGCTGGCAGCAGAGGAGGAAAATGTCCTCCGTTCAGCCATCGCGCAGATCTTTGCCTCAAGTCCTGATGTGCGCTCATTAAGTGTGTTCGGTTCACTGTTGCGGGGGCGCATGCGCGCGGGTGGTGATGATCTCCTGGCGCGTTTCGACAAATGGCTGCGTCCGGATCAGCTTGGCTGGTTGTTCAATAACCCGACGGATCGCTTCACATGGTCTGATGTTGCCGGGTTTGACACGACTAAGATCCTCGATGATCCGCTCATCCGCAGTGCAGCGCTCATGTATATTTTCCACCGGTTGGACGAGTTACTTGATGGCAACCCGTTGCTGATTTTTCTGGATGAGGGCTGGCGGCTTCTCGATGACGATATTTTTGCAGCCTTCATCAAGGACAAGATGAAGACGATTCGCAAGTTCAACGGTGTTGTGGGGTTTGGCACCCAGAGTGCGTCGGATATTGCGACATCTGCACTTGCTAATACACTGATGGAGCAAAGTGCGACCCACATATTTTTCCCCAATCCGCGGGCTGATCAGCAAAGTCACGCGACGGGGTTTGGCCTTTCTGCACGTGAAATCCAGTGGATACGGACGGCTGACGCGTCCAGCAGATCGTTCCTCATCAAGCATGGTCAGGAATCGGTTATCGCGCGTTTGCGCCTGAGCGATATGGACGATCCTATCAAGGTTCTATCCGCTCGTGCCGACACGATCGAGGAATTGACAGCCTTGCGCCGCCGTCTGGGTGATGATCCACAGAACTGGCTGCCTGCCTTTTGCCACCCCGGAGACAGAATATGAAGTTTCGCACCATCTGCCTATTGCTCTGTACCATGATGATTGCGACAGCCTGCGGAAGCGATCAGAGGCTGAAACACCCTTGCTCCCCGGGCTTGTTCTCGTTTGCCTCTGCAACACTTGATTGCGGGCCGCTCAGGCCGGTGAATGAAGCGCTGGTTGCCTTGTTTGAATTCGGAACATGAAACCATGGCCTTGATGGAAGCGCCCAATTACATCGCTCTCATGTCGGACAATATCGACCGTCTCGGCAAGAGCTTTACGGCGTCCACCTATGGCGCCTTTGCCGGTCAGCTTACGCCTTTCCTGTCCGGATTGCTGGTGCTCTATCTGGTTTTCTGGGGTTTCCGCTTTTGGCAAGGCAGGGGAGAAAGCAGTGTCGTTGACATCGCATTTCGCTTCTTGCGGATTGCCATTATCTTTTCAATTGCCACAGGGTGGGGACCAATCCAAACGTTGGCGTACGGTGTCATCTCGGGGATTCCTATGGCCATCTCTTCCGTCATGATGAACAACATCGTAAACACGGGACGTGGCTCGATGTCACAAATGACGGTTGAGCGGGATCTCTATGACTTCTACCAAATCGCCCTGTTGGCCTCGACGCGGATTTCCAGTCCTTTCCCAGATAAGGCTGCGCCAGATCCGGTGCTAAAACAGGCGGCAGTCAATACCAATCCCCCGTCCAAATCCGCAGTGGGCAACAAGGGAATGCCGGACGATGTGTTGCTGTCTTCTTTGCATTCCGGCATTGTTTGGATCGCCGCTGCCTTGTTCGTCGCATACGCGATTTTTCTGATGTTGTTTTCAAAGCTGGCCCTATGGATCGTATTGGCTTTGGCCCCCGGTTTCATCGTGACACTTCTGTTTCGAGGCGCGTCACGGTTCTTCTCCGGCTGGTTGACTGTCGCCATACAGACCATGCTTGTGCCGATTTTCTTCTACGCGTTTTTGAGTTTTTTCATGATCATCATCAAAGATGTCGTGATCACATTGAAAATATCCACGGATCACGGCGCGGTCCCAACCATCAGGGAAATTGCGCCTTTTGTTTTGGTCTGCTTTGCGGGGCTATTCCTTCTCGCCCAGATCGTTCCGTTGAGCGCGCGCATTGCCGGAGGTGCACAGAAATGGGTTGGCGATGCGCTGCAAGGCGGTGTTGAGAGGGCGTTGCCCACGTCTTTCGCCAATGGCAAAAGTGATGGTGGAACGGCTAACGGCAAAACGACGCGATTGAACATGGTCCCATCGGGAATGCAGGCCCCGCCCCAAGGCAGCCAGTCATCCATGTCCGAAATGAACGACACGTTGATAAGGGATATTCAGGATCGAAATCTTGCCATAAATCGGCAGAGCGGCAACCGGTAGTCTTCTTCCCTACCTGATATGAAAAGCGCGCCAATTCATGGCATCGAAACAAAAAATGATGCCGATCAACGGCGTCCGCCGACCAGCATCATTTTACAACATGGTTCAGATTTAGGCCCTGCTATTACATCTTCTTTGCATGATGACGATGATGCTTTGCATGGTGGCGATGATGCTTCATGTGATGCTTAACGTGATGATGCCTGGGCGCTGCCGATGCGGTCGTGCTGCTGGCAGCAAGAACCGGTGCGGAGAATGCAAGAGCAATTGCAAGGCCAAGTGCTGTATAGAGTGACTTTTTCATGGTGTCGTTTCCTCTCAGATGGGGCGTTTGTGATACAACTGTCAATTATTGACTGGTTGCACACCGAGCAGTTTCAATGCCTTTGCAAAGGTCCTGATACCTTGCGCCTGCTTGTCGCTGGCACAAAATCGGATCGCTTTTTTCTGCAGTGATTTCGCCTTGGCTGCCCGGGGAACCTCGGCGTGCTCGATGATTGCTTGGTGAACTTGTGTCTGGAATTTCGCGCAAAGTTCTTTGCGCGAAGGTGGCCGTTCTTCAGCCGATACGCCGTACGCGCCGGAAGACAATATTGCTCCGGCTAGGAGTATTGTTTGCAAGTTTGAAATATTTATCACGGCCGCCTGCAAGAAAAGAAATGTATTCCGAATCGATATGAGAATACAAAATTATTTTACTTGCTCTTTATCTGGTGGCTTTGTTTCGGCAGTATTTCTGAGATGTGACGTTTTGTTTCTATAGTGTTTCTAAAATGGGGCAATGGCATCTAAGTATATGAATACGCTCTATAAATGAATGTTTCATTCGCGCAAAGGCTCTCTGTGGCCAAGCAAAAAAGCGGCTCCCTGCAAGGAGCCGCTTGAACAAACATTTATAGTGCAATGAGTTTCTTGGCGGTGGACGGGGCGTCGTCACTGATAAGGTGACGGAAGCTCTCCATGGGACTTGGCATGCCGAGATAAAAACCTTGTCCGGCACTGCATGATTCCCCCATGAGGAATTCCAGCTCATCCGGAGTTTCAATGCCTTCGGCAAGAACGGGCATGCCGAGACCTCGGCCAAGGCCCAATACAGCCTTAACGATGGCAGCGGCCTGCTCGTTCTTGTCTACGGATTTGATGAAGGAGCGATCAATCTTGATCATATCGAACGGGAAGGCGCGGACATTCGACAGTGACGAGTAGCCCGTACCGAAATCATCCATCGCAATGCGCACGCCTAATGCCTTTAGCTGTCGAAGGGTGGTGAGAGCGCGGTTCGTATCCTTGATCAGGGCAGTCTCTGTTATCTCGAGTTCGAGCCGGTGCGCCGGTAAACCAGTATGAAGCAAGGCACTGTGCACGCGTTGCGGGAAATCGTGGCTATAGAGTTGCACCGCGGACACGTTGACCGCAATGGACAGGGGTTTCTCCCAGCTGGCAGCCTCCCGGCACGCTTCGCGCAGAGCCCATTCGCCGAGTTGCAAAATCACGCCACTCTCTTCTGCGATAGGGATGAAAACCGTTGGCGAGATCTCGCCCAGGCGTGGATTGTGCCAGCGCATAAGGGCTTCGAAACCGGTAACGGCACCCGTATCCATTCGCATTTGCGGCTGATAGACGAGCCTCAGCTCATTGCGCGGCAAGGCATTGCGCAAGTCATGTTCGATCATACGGCGTTCTCTTGCCTCCGCGCCCATCTTGGCTTCAAAGAAGCGATAGGTGTTCCGGCCTTCTGCCTTCGCCTGATACAGGGCGGTGTCAGCCTGATTGAGCAATGTCTCGCGATCACCGGCGTCCACCGGAAAGATGGCGATCCCGATGCTTGTGGAAATCAGGAAGCCGATGGGGGAGTTCAGGTTCTCGGACTGGAGTGCTTCCAGAATTTTGTCGGCGAGGCGGCTCGCGGCGGTCGGTGTGACAAGGCCCGGCACGATGATGGCAAACTCGTCACCGCCAAGGCGCGCCAGCGTCTCATCTTTGCCAAGAAGCTTGGTGATGGCGCTCGAAACCCGCTGCAGGATATCGTCACCGGCGGCGTGTCCGAACAAGTCGTTCACTTCCTTGAACCGGTCGAGATCAAGACAGAACAACGCGAGATAAGCCTCGTCATCGCCAGTGGCGGTGGCGATAAGCTGATCAAGCCGGGCATTGAAATTGCGGCGGTTGGGCAACCCGGTTAACGCGTCATGATGGGCCAGATAATTGATGTGGGCTTCGGCTTCCTTGCGTGAGCGCAGATCGCGGACTGCAACAGCTCTGTGCCATTTGCCGTTAAAATCGATAGTATGGGCTATCAGTTCGACCGGAATGGGATCACCGTTTTCTCCGGTAAGGGTTGTTTCCACCAACTCGTTCTGGTCGCTCAGCAGCTTTGCGCGCAGTCTGGCGTCAGGCAGGAAGGCAGCGATGGAGCCGCCTGTGAGCTTTGAATTGTCCATGTTCGCCAGAGTGCAGAAACTTTCATTGGCTGTCACAATCGTCTCGCCGTCGCAGATGACCAATCCTTCGACTGCTGCATTGACGAGTTTGTGCATGCGCTGCAATTCAAGCCTGTACCGCCGGTTGCGTACGTCGATGGTCAGCGCGATTGAGCTGGCAACAAGGATAAGTGTGCTCACCAATGCCACCGTTACAGCCACGAAATTGGCGGGAATGGCGTTATCGGAAATGAGGATCGAAGAATCCGGCGTGATGGATACAGCGCTCATTGCAATGAAATGATGACCGCAGATTGCCAGGGTCAGCAGGCCGGCAGCTGCGTGACGGGTTTTGTCTTCAGCTGGCGAGAGCGCAAGGCGGAGAGCAAATGCGCCAAGAATCACACCAACACCTATGGCAACAGCTACGAACGTCGGATCCCAGGTGATCCTGCCTTCCACTTCAAAGGCAAGCATGCCGGTAAAATGCATGGCGGCTATGCCCACACCCATGATGGCTCCGCCTGCAAGGTCGGCATTTTGCCACTTGGCTGTAATGGCAGTGTATGCACCAAGACCGGTTACGGCGATTGCGATGAGCAGCGACAGAATGGTTTGCAGCCCATTATAGCCGTTGGGCAACCCCGGTGAAAACGCCATCATGGCGATGAAATGCGTGGCCCAGATACCGAATCCGCATGAGGCCGCCGAAACACACAGCCAGATTGTCTGGTGTGGCGAGTGTCGCGCATGTCGAAGAAGATCAACGGCAGTCAGGCAAGAAAAGATACAGATGGCTGCCGCAAGAAAAACGAGCCTGACATCATGCTCATTGACGATACAATTGTACACTGTCAGCATATTTCTGCTCCCCGTCTTGCATTATTTTCTTCGATAACTTTGTCGGTTGTTGTCTTAAGCCGGACTTAAGAGGATATTTATTTGCAGTTTTAAGCAGTGTTGGAAGCGTAAGGATGAGAATGCAGTAAACAAAGATAAAACAACTCACAGAAGGATTTATGCAAACTGGAGTGACCGGGTTTTGTTAAAGTATAAAATTTTAATCATGTACATATCGCCCATCGGATGCTGGGCATGGCGACCAGGCAAATAAAAAACCCCGGTCTGGGAAGACCGGGGCTGTGGTTGAGGCATTCAGGCGTCAATCAATATCGAAGGATACACCCTGCGCCAAAGGCAGGGCCTTGGAATAATTGACCGTATTCGTAGCGCGGCGCATGTAGGCCTTCCAGGCATCCGAACCGGATTCACGGCCGCCGCCCGTTTCCTTTTCACCGCCGAAAGCACCGCCGATTTCAGCACCTGAGGTACCGATATTGACATTGGCAATGCCGCAGTCCGATCCATCCGCGCTGAGGAAGCGTTCCGCTTCCTGCAGGTCCAGTGTGAAGATGGAAGAAGACAGGCCGGCACCGACCGCGTTGTGATCGGCAATTGCCTTGTCGAAATCACTGTACTTCATCACGTAGAGGATTGGCGCAAAGGTCTCTTCCGTCACCGGGCCAGCCTGCTTCGGCATCTCGATGAGGGCAGGGCGAACGTAATAGGCGTTCGGATGTGATGTATCGACCCGGGCGCCACCGGTTACCTTGCCGCCATGGGCAACGGCTTCTCCAACGGATTTCTGCATGTTGTCGAAGGCCGCCTTGTCGATCAACGGGCCGACGAGAGCTGATGTGTCGATTGGGCTGCCGACGGAAACGCTCTCATAGGCTTTCTTCAGGCGCGGGACGAGCGTGTCATAGACGCTTTCGTGCACGAAGAGGCGGCGCAGGGTGGTGCAGCGCTGACCCGCCGTTCCCATGGCACCGAAGGCGATGGCGCGCAGCGCCATGTCGAGATCGGCGGACGGGCAGACGATGCCGGCATTGTTGCCGCCAAGCTCGAGGATCGAGCGGGCGAAACGTTTGGCCAGCCGAGGGCCGACTTCTCGGCCCATACGGGTTGAACCGGTTGCCGACACAAGTGCAACCTTCGGATGATCGACCAGAGCTTCGCCGATTGTCCGGTCGCCCATCAATGTCCTGGTCAGACCAGCCGGCACGTCACCAAAGCGTGCAACTGCGCGGTCAAAGATGGCCTGGCAGGCGAGCGCGGTGAGGGGTGTCTTCTCCGATGGCTTCCAGACAACAGCATTGCCGCAGACGAGGGCAAGAGCTGTATTCCATGACCAGACAGCAACCGGGAAGTTGAAGGCGGAGATAACGCCGACGACGCCGAGCGGATGCCAGGTTTCCATCATGCGATGTCCGGGGCGTTCCGTCGCAATGGTCAGGCCGTAAAGCTGGCGGGAGAGGCCGACCGCGAAATCGCAGATGTCGATCATTTCCTGCACTTCGCCGAGACCTTCCGAAGGTATCTTTCCGGCCTCAATCGAGACGAGACGACCGAGTTCAGCCTTCAGCGCGCGCAGTTCTTCGCCAAAGAGGCGAACGAGTTCGCCACGCTTCGGTGCCGGAACAAGGCGCCATTCGCGGAACGCAGCATCGGCCTGTTCAATAGCCTTGGCTGTGTCAGCAGCCGAATGAATGGCGATATCGGCGATCTTTTCGCCGGTGACCGGGCTGTAGGAAGCCATTGTTCCGGCGGTATAAGCGGCTTCTGCCACGCCAAGCTTTCCGAGCAGCGTTTTTACGTCTTGAGCAATCGTCATTTTGCCTTCCCTTTACATATCTTTTGTCTGACCGTGCGGTGAGCGCCGGACTTTTGCCGGAGAGGCCGCAATAAGGTCAAATGAGTGTTCAACTTGCAAGTGCTGCGGGGCGCAGTATTTGCAGGCATTGTTGGATGGAGGCCTTTTCGAGCCCGGCATAATGGGCAAACTCGTCGAGGACCGAAGTGCCGAGATCATTCTCGAACTCGCGCTGGCTGGGACTGGCGACAAACTTCTGGCTGGCCTCATCACCAAGGTTGGACTGGAAAATGCCCGCAGCGCTGACTGGAAGAAAATCCTCGTAGACGATAGGGTCGAACCGCACGGCACCAAGGGCGATCAACGCTTCGATATCCGATGCCTCGCGCGTGGTCATGCGGCCTGCAAAACTTTCAACGACCGAATAGCGGAAATAGCCGAGATTTTCACGGCGAATATCCGCCCAGCTGTCCGGAAACGCCTTGAACGTCTCCGTCAAGGCAGTGATATAGGTCTGTGCGTTGGACCCATCCGCTGCCGGACGGATGATCTTGCGCGTGTCGCTCAGCAACCGGTCATAGAGAGCCCGGCCTTTTGGTGTCAGGGCAATGCCGCGTTGTTCGATTTCGCCGAAGCGTGCGGTGTGCGATCCGGTCTCCCAAGTGCCATCAGGATTTTGGAAAGATACATTCTCTTCCAGCGCCTTGAAGGATGTCTGGCGCAGAAGGATGGGGCAGGCACGCGTCGGCGGGCCTTCGATGACGGCTTTCGGCGAGATACCCTGTTCGGGCATCAGGTCCTGCACCGCATCAATATCAAGGGTGCGTGGTGTAAGGTGGTTGATGTGCGGACCCTTGAAGGAAACGACATCGGCAATGAGCCGGTGGGCATCATGCAAGCGTTGATAAAGTGCACTGCTGACGCTCGCCTGGTGGTGCCAGCGAAATGTCTCGAGAATCTCCTGAACGAAGGTTTCCGCATCGCCGGAATCAAGGCCGCCCTGCGCTTCAGCCTTTTCAACAAGCGCAATGGCCCTGTCGGTGAAAATCTGGCGGGCGGCAAGAACGGTGCGTGCCTTTTTGCGCAATCCTGCGTCGCCGATCAGGTTGAGGCGCAGCAGCGATGTGAACACACGAAAAGGGTTGATCTTCAGTGCTTCGTCATCGACCGGACGGAAAGCCGTGGAATGAACGGGAACGCCCGCTTCACTCAAATCGTAATAGCCGACGGGATACATGCCCATAACAGCGAAAACGCGGCGCAGCATGGAGAGTTCTTCCGGGGTGCCGACGCGGATTGCGCCGTGGCGTTCTTCCGATATCCGGTCGAGCGTATCGGTTTCCTGCAACTGATCTTTCAGTTCCGGGGACGTTGCCAGTGTCTTGCCGTTCACCTCGGCAACCAGAGACATGAGTGTGCCGTAGGCGGGAACCTCTGTCCGGTACATGGATGACATGGAGGTCGAAAAGGACGCCCTGATCACGTCGGATGACGTAAATGTGCCTGATTTCATCATGTTCAATTCCGCTTTGTTGCTGCAACAGCATAAACTATCGCTGTCATGCTCAAACTGGATTATAGAGTGGTGATATCGTCAAAGATTGCGATGATTCTAACTAGGTTGATGCGAGACAAGAATGAAGTTGAGCCGCCGTCTGATTCCGGACATCGATATTCTGCAAACCTTCGAGTGCGCGGCCCGCCATGGCAGCTTCACGCAGGCGGCAAAGGAGCTGAACCTGACGCAGAGTGCTGTCAGCCGTCAGATGAGTGAGCTTGAAAGCCAGATCGGTGTCCTGCTTTTCGAGCGGGTCAGGCAGAGGGTGGTTCTATCCGATGCCGGGCAGAAGTTTTTGCCTGAAGTGCGACGGTTGCTGGGGCTCACAGAAGAAACCATGCTGCGGGCGATGGCCGCATCGCAGTCGGCATCATCTCTAAGCATAGCGACCCTGCCCACCTTTGGCAGTCGGTGGCTGATGCCCCGTTTGCCGGACTTTCTGAAACGCTATCCGGATATGGCCCTGAGCGTCGCGTCGCGTTCGCAGCCGTTCGATTTCGAAGAAGAGCCCTTTGATCTTGCAATCCACTATGGTCAGCCTGTGTGGGCCCATGCCACATGCACATATCTCTGCAGTGAAATGATTGTTCCCGTCGGTAGCCCGGAACTGCTGTCAGCCAATCCTGTTGCGACACCGGCGGAGCTTGCGAATTCAGCACCTCTCCTGCATCTTTCGACGCGGCCAAAAGCCTGGGCTGACTGGTTTGAATCTGTTCAGGCAGAGGTGGTCAGTCCCTACAAAGGGCATCGTTTTGAACACTTTTCCATGGTGATCGAAGCTGCGCTTGCCGGGCTCGGTTTTGCCCTGGTGCCGCGTTACCTCATCGAGCATGAACTGGCGTCAGGTCGTCTGCGGGTTTTGTTCGACCAGCCGCTGACGACAGAGAACAGCTACTACCTTGTTGTTCCGGACCACAAGAAAGAGAATCTTATGGCTCAGAGCTTTTTTGCTTGGATCGCCGATCAGGTCAGCGGACGGCAGTCGTAAGGTCATTCGCTCGGCGCATCACCTGTTCAACGAATTTCACTTTCGTTGCCGGAAACGCGGCTTATAAGCAGAATGGACGATGAGTCTGTGCAAGATTGCCGGCGGATGCCGGACCGACCTAACGGTGACCCCATGCTGAATGATGAACGCTCCCACGGACTCTGGGAAAAGACGGCGCCGCCGGCACCTGCAACGCGAAAGCTGGATGGCAATATTTCCGTTGATGTCGCCGTGATCGGCGCCGGCTTTACCGGACTTTCCGCGGCTCTGCACCTGGCCGAAACGGGTACAAGCGTTGCCGTTCTTGATGCCGTTGAAATCGGCTATGGCGGATCGGGCCGCAATGTTGGCCTGGTGAATGCGGGCATGTGGGTAATGCCCAATGACCTGCCGCAGGTTCTGGGGCAGGTGCATGGCGAACGTTTGCTGGAATTGCTCGGCAACGCACCCCAATCTGTGTTCAATCTTGTCGACAAGCACAAGATCGCCTGCGAACTTGAACGCAAAGGCACCTTGCACTGCGCCGTCGGCAAGAGCGGCATAGAGCAATTGAAGCAGCGGACGGAGCAGTGGCTGGCCCGTGGTGCATCCGTCCGTTTACTGAGTGCCGAGGAAACCGCTGAGAAGGTCGGTTCGACCGTCTATGCCGGGGCGTTGCTCGATAATCGGGCTGGCACGATTCAGCCACTGGCCTATGTGCGTGGGCTTGCAACCGCCGCCATCGCTGCTGGCGTTGCCGTCTACACGGGAACCCCCGTCACATCCACGACCCGTTCCGGTGATCGCTGGATCGTTAACACCCCGGCTGGGACTGTTTCGGCCGAATGGGTTGTCGTGGCGACAAACGCCTATACGACCTCGCCCTGGCCGGAGTTGAGAGCCGAACTCCTGCATCTGCCCTATTTCAATTTTGCCACGCCGCCGCTGCCGGAAGAGGTGCGCAATACTGTTCTGCCGGAGCGTCAGGGTGGCTGGGATACCAAGGAGATATTGAGCTCCTTCCGGATGGATCAGCGCGGCCGCCTTGTGTTTGGCAGTGTCGGTGCGCTGCGCGGCACAGGGATGGCTGTGCACAAAGCTTGGGCTGCCCGGTCGATCCGCAAACTTTTCCCGCAGATCAAAGATATTACCTTCGAAGCGGGCTGGTACGGCCAGATCGGCATGACCAATGACAATCTGCCCCGCTTCCACACGCTTGCGCCGAAGATCATCAGTTTCAGCGGCTATAATGGTCGTGGCATTGCACCCGGCACAGTATTTGGCCGGGTATTGGCTGAACACATCGTTGGCAAGGTATCCGACGCGGATCTGCCGTTGCCCGTGACAAAGCCCAAGGAAGAAGGTTTGCGGACGTTGCGCGAAGGATATTACGAGGTCGGTGCACAGCTGGCGCATTTCGTCGGGAACAGAGTTTAAGGTCATTCACCCAATCTGACGACTTCATTTGCTTGCCATTCGGGCGAACCCGACATATCTCTTATGGATGGACAGCAAGAAGCCAATGCGGCACACAAGACCAAGTGTCTCAGCCAGCATCCTCGCGGCGGTCAAGAACCGCAACAACCGCCCGACAGGCGTGACCAGGGTCGTGCGGAACGATACCGTCATTGCGTCCTACAATGTCCATAAATGCGTCGGCATCGACAAGAAGTTCGATCCGGACCGCATTGCGCATGTCATAGGCGAGCTTGGGGCGGATGTTGTGGCTGTTCAGGAAGCGGACAAGAGGTTCGGCGAACGGTCTGGTCTTCTCGATCTTGCCCGGCTGGAACGTGAAAACAATCTCGTTCCGGTGCGTGTGGCTTCGCTCTATCCCAAGGGACACGGCTGGCATGGGAACCTGCTGCTCTTCCGTGAAGGGGTTGTGCGGCGGGTACAGCAATTGAAGCTTCCGGGGCTGGAACCCCGCGGTGCTCTTGTGGTTGACCTTGATCTCGAAGCTGGCCCATTGCGTATTATCGCAGCGCATCTTGGCCTGCTGCGGCATTCCCGCATGCAGCAATCGGAGGCGATCCTCAACGCCGTTCATGCGGACCCGTCACGCCCGACACTTCTGCTCGGCGATCTGAATGAATGGCGCGTCGGCAAGGGTTCTTCGTTGCATTTCTTGCACCCAATCTTTGATCCGATGAAAAATGCGGTGCCGAGTTTCCCTTCACGCTTTCCGGTTTTGGCACTGGATCGGGTGCTCGGCCACCCGCACAGTCTGGTCACCGGCATCGAGGTTCATGACACGCCGCTTGCCCGTGTCGCCTCTGATCACCTGCCGATCAAAGCCTATGTCGATCTGAAAGGTGCTCTGGCGGAGACCGGTGAGCTCAGAGATAGGGCGAGCCTAGCCAGATAATCCGGTCGAGCAACCGCACCCAGAATGAACGGGCGCGCAGGCTCTGAAGCATCACCGGTTTTGCCGACTCAATAGCAGCATTAACGAGTGCTTCCACTTTTGCAGCAAACTCTGCATTCATGATTTCAAGGTCGACCTCGAAATTGAGGCGCAAGGACCGGGGGTCTAGGTTTGATGAGCCCACATAGGCCCATTGTCCGTCAACTGCCAGTAGCTTGGAGTGGTTGAAATTGCCGCTCGCACGCCAGATGCGGCAGTGACTCTTCAAAATCTGATCGAACTGCGCAGTCATGGCGCGGTCGACGAGTTTCAGATTGTTGAGCGAGGGAACAACGATATCGACCTCGACGCCGCGCCGTGCAGCTGTCACCAATGCGCTGATCAATTCGCGGTCCGGCAGGAAATAAGGGGACATGATGCGGATATGGCTTTGTGCCACGGAGAACGCCCCCATCAACATGCGGTGATTGGCTTCCACGCTTCTGTCGGGTCCGGATGGTACTGCTCTGATGAAAACCGGGTCGCCTGCGTTGGTGGCCGGCGAGGCAATCAGCCACGGTTCACCCGCCAACTGTTCACCTGTTGTGAAGCGCCAATCTTCCGATGCGATGTGAAACAGATCGGTGACAATGGGACCGGTCAGACTGAAATGCGTATCGCGCGCATTGTCTTCCCCAACGATTTCGGCGGAAAAGCCGGCGCGAATGTTCATGCCGCCGGTAAACGCCGTGGTGCCGTCAACGATCAGTATCTTGCGGTGGGTCCTGAGGTTCGCGTAGGGCAAGCGCAAACCCATGATAATATTGCCATTAAACACATCGGTGCGCACGCCGCCTTTTTTCAGATAACCGACAATGCTCGGTATCGAATAACGCGCGCCGACCGCATCGATGAGTACCCGGACTTCAACACCGCGTTTGACGGCGGCAATCAGCGCATCGGCTAGCCGCAAGCCGATCTTGTCCCGGTCAAAAATATAGGTTTCCACCAGAATGCTGCGCTTGGCATTGCCGATGTGTTGCAGCATCGCGCAGTATGCGTCATCACCGCTTTGGAGCATGGTAATGTTGTTGCCGGTGGTCAGGCGGCACCGGCTTACGCGATCTCCCAGCGTTTTCATCGCGGCAAACCGCTTCTCGAAATGGTCAAGCACATTTTTCTCGTTCGCGTCGAAACGCATGAGATGATCCTGGCCGATTTCGTGCAGGAAAGCCCGTTGTGATGTGATGGAGGAGCGCCTGATCCGGTTGATACCCGCGACCGCATAGATAACCGCGCCGATAACAGGCGAGAGGATGATGACGCCGACCCATCCAATGGCCGCGCGCACCTCTTCCTTCGTCATGGTCGCATGGACCGCGGCGGGAACGCCAAGGACGATAGAAAGAACAAAGAGGATTTGGGGCCAATAGGCAGGAAGATAATCACTCATTTGTGAGTGTCATATCACGATATTGAATCCCGGCGCGAGCGCCATTCCGCCAGAGAGACCGGTTGATCCGGAATACGGATTTCAAAACTCGTTCCCGCTCCCTCGCCGCTCCGCAGTTCGATAGTGCCGCTATGCGCGCGGACCAGCTCGTGAACAATGGCAAGACCAAGACCCGTGCCGCCTGAACGGGCGGAGCCCTTGAACGCCGTGAACAGGTTTTCGCGCGCCTTGGGAGGCAAGCCGGGTCCGGTGTCCTCTATGCCGATAATCGAGATGGTTCCGATCTGGCCCGCGGTAATCGTCAGCCGCTTGATGATTGAGGACTCAGTGCGCGTATCGCCACTCATAGCCTGAACAGAATTACGGCATAGATTGGAAATCACCCGGAAAAACTGATCCGGGTCAACGTCGATCTCAAAACTTTCCGGTACCAGATTCTTGAATTCGATTCCCGATTTTACGTCGAGATTGAGCATCTCCTCGACGTCGGCAACGACAGTATGCAGTTTGACACGCCGCCGCTGGGGAGGGGGTTCCTGCGTCCCGCCATAGGCAAGTACGGTCTGCGAATAATTGATGGCGCGATCAATTGTGCGCACGAGCTTCGGCACCATCCTCTGGATGGCAGGATCGCTGGCATTGGCAAGGTGATCGGACATGAGCTGGGCAGACGCAAGAATGTTGCGCATGTCGTGGTTGATCTTCGAAACCGCCAGGCCAAGATCAGCAAGATGTTTCTGCTCGGACAATGTGCGTTGCAGTCGCTGCTGCATGTCGGCAAGCTCCCGTTGAGCAATGCCAAGTTCATCGTCACGATTCTCTGGCTGGATGACGCGTGTAGGGTCATCCGGTTGCTGGGCAAAGGCCAGCATGTTTGCGCTCATGCGCTGTATCGGCCTGATGAGCAGGTGGCTGATGGCGAGAAATACGAGGCCAGCGGTAATGACTGAAATGAACATCGAAATCAGCGTCAGGTTGCGAGCATAACGCAACATCGCATTGCGCAAGGGCGCGTCGGATGTGATGAGCTCGATGACTTTTCCTGTATCGCCGATAGGGCCGTAGACGCGGATAATGCGCTTGCCACCGTTGAAAATAGTGTCGAATGCGTCGCGGATCGTGGTCAACGGGTCAGTGACCGTCATGTCGATATGGCGGTCGACCTTGGACGGCATGTCAGCGACGGCCAACAGGCGCGATGCACCCATTTCACGCAGGGCAATTGCCTTCGTACCCGTCGCAAGCAGTACGTCATTCTGTACGCTCTGCGGAATATCTTTGCCATCGCTTGCAGCCAGCACCACACTTGCCGCCGCAACGGTATTGAGGCGATCCGATAGCCAGCGCATGCGCATGTCAGCCATCGTTGGCACAAAAATCATGACTTCGGCCAGAAGGCCAAACAGTATGGTAAGTCGCAACAGCTTGCCCGAAAGGCGCTTGAGGATCGGCAAGCTTCGGCCTGCCTGCATCCGCGTGCCCGCCGGTTTCTGTTCCTGTTGCGTTAGCGCCATATTTGCTCCATCAACGCCCGATGTAGGTCAAACGTTGCGCGGGCACAATAAATCACTTCCTGATTTTTGCCTATTTTTGAATCGTTCGGCATCAATTGACTTATTACCATCATGCCTCTATAAGCCGCGCACGTCCGGGTTGACCGCCCCGGCGGCGTATTTTTATGCGCCAATGGCGGTCCTGATATGCTCCTGTTAAAGAACAGACCACAAGAAGGGCCGCACACCGCGGTATTAAACAAATGAAGCGTACTTATCAGCCATCCAAACTTGTCCGCGCACGTCGTCACGGGTTTCGCGCCCGTATGGCTACTGCAGGCGGCCGCAAGGTTATCGCAGCACGTCGTGCTCGCGGTCGCAAGCGGTTGTCGGCATAAGGCATTCCGCGCAGGTTTGCGCGGTTGGCCGAAGTTGGCATTACAGGAATGAATGATCAAAAACCACTCCGCCTTCGCAAGAGAGCGGAGTTTTTGGCTGTTCGGGCCGGAGAAAAACGCCGTGGCGGTTTCTTTCTGCTCGAGGTCAAGGAACGTGAAGACCGGAAAGGTCCGCCGCGTGTTGGTTTTACAGTCACAAAAAAGAACGGAAATGCCGTTATCCGCAATCGCATCAAGCGTCGGCTGAAAGAGGCTGTACGCGTCAATGTTGCAGGTGACATGGCCGCCGGAACCGACTATGTGATCGTTGCTCGCCGCGACGCGCTTGATGCGCCGTTTGCGGACTTATCCCGGGAACTCTCGAAACGGGTTTCCAAAAAATACCAAACCGGCGTTTCCCCAAGACATGACCGGCCCAACAGGACCCGATAATGGAAACCAATCGTAATTTCTTTATCACCATTGCTTTGTCCGTCGTTATTCTCGGACTTTGGCAGGTGTTCTATATGGGCCCCAAGATCGAGGCCGAGCGCCAGCAGGCTCAAGTTGAAGCCACTCGTCAGGCTGCCCAGAACAAGACGGCAGCACAGAGCGCAACAACTGCTGGTGCGCCTGCAAATAATTTGCCGGCATCGACGGCTGCAGCGCCCGGTTCAAACATTCCCGGTCAGACGCCAGATGCTACCCAAGCCGGTAACCTGACCCGCGCGACCGTTCTTGCGCAGACATCGCGTGTTCAGATCGATACGCCAAGCCTCAGCGGTTCCATCAGCCTGACAGGCGCACGTCTGGATGATCTGCAGCTCAAGCAGTATCATGAGACCGTAGACAACAATTCTCCGACCATTCAGCTTCTGAGCCCTTCGGAGATGGCAGACGGTCAGTTCGTCGAGATCGGATTTACCGGTAACGAGACCTCGGGCGCGGTCCCGGGCCCGACGACCGTCTGGACTGTGGACGGCAACAACAAGCTTAGTCCATCCACCCCGGTTACCCTTAGCTTTACCAATGAAAAGGGCCTGACCTTCAAGCGCACGTTCAGTGTTGATGACGATTACATGTTCACCGTCAAGGACGCTGTGACGAATGGCACTTCGGCACCGGTTTCATTGGCATCCTATGGTCGCGTCACGCGCTTCTACAAGCCTCTGCATGCCAGCACATATGTATTGCATGAAGGCCCAATCGGTGTGATCGCCGGAAAGCTGGTCGAATATAAATTTGCGGCGATCGAGAAGGAAAAAGAGGTCTCCCCGGACAAAACGGATACTGGCGGCTGGATCGGAATCACCGACAAATATTGGGCTGCTGCTCTCGTTCCGGCGCAGACAAAGCCTTTCAAGGCCCGCATGTCTTATTTCGACAACGGCCGTCCGCAGTATCAGAGCGACTATCTGTCCGATCCGACGACAATTGAACCCGGCCAATCCACCACGATCGAAAACCTCGTGTTCGCGGGTGCCAAGGAAGTTGGCAAGATCAATGGCTATATGAACAACCTGCATATTCCATTGTTCAAGAATCTGATCGACTGGGGCTGGTTCTACTTCATCACCGAGCCGATGTTCTACCTCATCGACTGGTTGTATAAGGCTATCGGTAACTTCGGCGTAGCTATCCTCGTTGTGACGGTTCTGCTCAAGGCCCTGTTCTTCCCGCTTGCCAACAAGTCCTATGCTTCGATGGCGCGCATGAAGATGGTTCAGCCGAAAATGGCTGAAATCCGTGAAAAATATGCGGAAGACAAGGTCAAGCAGCAGCAGGCGATGATGGAGCTCTACAAAACCGAGAAGATCAACCCGATCGCCGGTTGCTGGCCGATCGTGATCCAGATTCCGGTCTTCTTCGCGCTCTACAAGGTGCTGTACGTCACCATCGAAATGCGCCATGCGCCGTTCTTCGGCTGGATTCAGGATTTGGCCGCGCCGGATCCAACATCGGTGTTCAACCTGTTCGGCCTTATTCCGTGGACTGTTCCAGCATTCCTGATGATCGGCGTCTGGCCATTGATCATGGGCGTGACGATGTTCCTGCAGATGCGCATGAACCCGACACCTCCCGATCCAACACAGGCAATGATCTTCAATTGGATGCCGCTGATCTTCACGTTCATGCTGTCCAGTTTCCCGGCAGGTCTCGTCATCTACTGGGCTTGGAACAACTTCCTGTCGATCACCCAGCAGGGTATCATCATGAAGCGGCAGGGTGCGAAGATCGAACTGTGGGACAATCTCGCAGGTCTCTTCAAGAAGAAACCGAAGCCCGCCGAATAGGCGGGTTACACCGGAGTTTCAGAAGCCCCCGCTCATACCGGGGGCTTTTCATTTGCCGCCGAACGGTGGGGCTCGGTTGACAAGGCGGCGATAACATTGAATGCAGGGGCAGGTCGCATATAACTGCCCAGTTTAACGGACGGAAAAGAACGTGAGTGAAACCAACGACAATACGAACAGGCTGATCGAGAAGGGCCGGATGCTCTTTGCGCAAGGCTGGGTGTTCATTCGCGGCGTTCCGTCCATGAAGTTCCTGCCTCCGGAAGGTCCGATCGAAATTGCTTTCGCCGGCCGCTCCAATGTTGGCAAATCATCGCTGATCAATGCGATCATTGGTCAGAAAGGTCTGGCGCGGACCTCAAACACGCCTGGCCGTACCCAGGAACTCAACTATTTCGTGCCGGATGGCCATTCCGGTGAGAATGGCGACCTCCCGCCGCTCGCTGTGGTTGATATGCCCGGCTATGGTTTTGCCGAAGCGCCGAAGGAACAGGTGGATGCCTGGACACGACTTGTCTTTGATTACCTCCGTGGCCGTACCACGCTGAAGCGCGTCTACTTGCTCATCGATGCCCGTCATGGGGTGAAGAAGAACGATGCTGAAGTACTTGACCTTCTGGACCGTGCCGCGGTGTCGTACCAGATCGTTTTGACCAAGATCGACAAGATCAAGCCCGCGGGCGTGCCGCGCCTGATGGAAGAAACGGCACAGGCTATTAAAAAGCGCGCTGCCGCCTATCCGACTATTCTTGCCACGTCGTCGGAAAAAGGTGCGGGACTGGATGAGCTGCGCGCTGCAATAGCTCTTCTTCTCGAAGAATAGTATTTGATCGAGTCAACTTGTAGTCGTCTCGAATGGCTGCGGCCGCTTTATTGATTTCAGATACTGCTGACAGAACCCGCTGCCACGACGGCACCGGTGGGAGTGCCGCTCGGAGAACCGCCGACAGGTTCAACGGAAATAGCCAGCGTCGTCCCGTCGCGCAGCTTGGCTGCGATCGAAGTTGGTACATTGAACTCGGTACCCTTGGGCGACGCGAGCACACCAAGCGAGACCGGCGCGTCTTTCCCTGCGATCAGCCAAAGTTCCAGCGACTTGTCCCGAGGTATATCTCCGGAAACGAGCGTTATTCTCAGCTTCCTCGACTTGTCGTCAAAGATTGCGACACTCCGCAGAGGACCACTGTCACTCGACATGGAGGCGATCAGTTGGGTCGGCGCCGGTCCGGTCTGACGGTGTACGAACTCTCGGGCAAAGTTGAATACAACCAGGGCAAGCGCCGCAACGGCTACCGTTCGCCAGAAGGCCAGACTGTTCCAGAATGAAGCGCCTGCGGCCACGCGGCCGGAATCGATACCGAACAGCCGCTGGTCGATCTGGCCCTTGAGGTAGCTCGGGGCCGTCGTTGACTGGAACTGCTCATTGAGTGGATCGAAGTGGAGCTGCCAATTGGCAACAAGACGGGCAAATGCCGGGTCGTTTTCGATGCGGCGGGCAGCGTCGCGCCGCTCCTGCTCCGGAAGCACGCCCAGCACATACTCGGCGGCGACGAAATCGTCGCCTTCCGGCATTGTGTCATCGGCAGGGATCGTGCTCATCGTTCCAGACATTCCTTCAGTTTCATCAGGCTGCGGCGCAGCCATGTTCGCATTGTATTGAGCGGCACGCGGTGGCGTATCGCCAGAAGCTCGTAACTCTCGCCGTTCAGATATGCGCCCCGTACGGCCGACGCCCGATCAGATTCCAGCTGATCGAGACATTCATTGATGCGCTTTGTTTCGCCTGACGCAATTGCAGATTGCTCGGGATCAGGCGAGTGTTCAGCAATACCAACGGCTTTTTCCAGTTCGGCCGTGGCTGGTTTACGCGCACGCAGCACGTCGATCGAGTGATTGCGCGCAATAGCTACCAGCCATGAGATGGGGCTGGTGTCCGTGACCGCAAAGCGATCGGCCTTGTTCCAGATCTTGACGTAGATATCCTGTAATGCGTCCTCTGCTTCCGAGCGATTGCCCAAGATACGCAGGCATACACCGAATAGTTTCGCGCTCGTTGAGTTGTAGAGCACATCGAACGCCGCGCGGTCGCGCAAAGCGACCCGGGAAATCAGTTCTGATATGCCCTCGGGTGTCATACGACTGGCGTTTCCAACTCTTTGATTACCTAAGTTAAATCTGCCGATGGGTTGTCCTGTCAATGGGCCGCATGCAAAAACGTTCCCGCCCACCCTAAATCATGTTTGCCCGTGGCCGTCTTTAGGGGTATGAGACCCCGTCCTTTCCAAGCTGGAGCTTGCTTCCCACATGTCAGAGACTGAACACACCGCAGAAATTCAGGCAAGCCTACTATCCGCCGCTCTTCCATATATGCAGCGATATGAAAACAAGACCGTTGTCGTGAAATATGGCGGTCATGCCATGGGTGACGCGGCGCTTGGCAAGGCCTTTGCCCGTGATATCGCCCTTCTGAAGCAATCCGGCATAAATCCGATCGTCGTGCACGGTGGCGGCCCGCAGATTGCATCGATGTTGGCGCGCATGGGCATCGAATCGAAGTTCGAGGGCGGTCTGCGCGTCACCGATGAAAAGACGCTCGAGATTGTCGAGATGGTTCTGGCGGGTTCGATCAACAAGGAAATCGTTGCGCTGATCAACGCCGAGGGCGAATGGGCCATCGGACTGTGCGGCAAGGATGGCAATATGGTCTTCGCCGAAAAGGCCAAGAAGACGATTATCGATCCTGACTCCAATATCGAGAAGATTGTCGATCTTGGCTTTGTTGGCGAGCCGGTCGAAGTGGATCGCACATTGCTGGATCTGCTTGCCCGTTCGGAGATGATCCCGGTCATCGCTCCGGTTGCGCCGGGTCGCGATGGCCATACCTACAACATCAACGCCGATACCTTTGCAGGTGCCATTGCCGGTGCGCTGGCTGCATCACGCCTCTTGTTCCTGACTGACGTCCCTGGCGTGCTCGACAAGGACAAGAAACTCATCAAGGAATTGTCGGTCGGTCAGGCGCGTGCGCTGATCAAGGACGGTACGATCTCCGGTGGTATGATCCCCAAGGTCGAAACCTGCATCGATGCGATCAACCGCGGCGTGGAAGGCGTGGTCATTCTCAACGGCAAGACTCCGCATTCGGTTCTGCTCGAACTCTTCACCGAGCGCGGCGCCGGAACACTGATCGTTCCCTGATCACCGCTTCAGATGGTCGAGCGGGATCTTGCCCGGCCCTTTTATATTCTGCAGAACGAGCTGGGTGTGCACGTCGCGCACACCTTTCAGGCGCATCAGCCGATGCATGACGAAGTCATTGAGGTCATCGACCGTCGGCACCATCACGTGAAGAAGAAAGTCGTGCTCGCCGGTCATTGTCCAGCAGGACGATACCTCGTCCATCCGCTGTATCTCCGTGATGAAGCGTTCGGGCGAGTCGTCGCTGTGGGATGTAAGCCGCACCTGGATGAAGACCTCCACCATGAGCCCGATGGATCGGCGGTCGATCACGGCAGCAAAGCCTTTGACGACCCCGGTTTCCTGCAAGGCGTCGAAACGCCTGCCACAAGGTGTGGCTGAAAGCCCGATGCTCTGGGCCAGATCGGTGATCGGTACCCGGCCATTGTCGCGCAGGACCTGCAGCATCTTGATTTCAAATTCGTCGAAACGGGGGGATGGCACTCGTTTTCCTCCAGATCATTACATTTTTCACTCAGAAGGATGCTTCATTGAGACAATAAGGTCAAATTCCCTCGCTTTCTCGACATATCCTGCCTTTCACAATGGGAATCGAGGAGGAATTTATGACTATCAGTGTTGAGGCCTATGCCCGCGAATGTGCAGCTCAAGGGCTGCGCGGCGACTATCATGCCTGCCAATCCGATTTTACTGTGGAGCAGCAATACGACTATTCGGCCGAAGATCAGGAGGTGTGGCGTACCCTTTGCGACCGGCAGACAAAACTGACGTCGCGGCTTGCCCATCACAGTTATCTCGATGGCGTCGACGCGCTGGGCCTTCTTGATCGTATCCCGGACTTTCATGAAGTGAGCGAAAGATTGCGCAAGCTGACGGGCTGGGAGATCGTCGCAGTTCCGGGCCTCATTCCAAATGAACCATTCTTCGATCATCTGGCCAATCGCCGTTTCCCCGTTACCAACTGGCTGCGGAGCAAGAAGGAGCTGGATTACATCGTCGAGCCAGACATGTTCCATGATTTCTTCGGCCATGTCCCGATCCTCAGCCAGCCGATCTTCGCGGATTTCATGCAGCTTTACGGCGAGAAAGGTGGAGCCGCTGTTCGCATCGGCGGCGAACAGATGGTGGCACGACTTTATTGGTACACTGCCGAATTCGGCCTGATGCAGGAGGAGGGGACTGAGCTGAAAGCGTTTGGCGCGGGCCTGATGTCGTCATTCAGCGAACTGCAGTATTCCGTCGAAAGCCCTGACGCTCATCACGTGCCCTTCAATCTGGAAACAGTCATGCGGACCGGCTACGAGATCGACAAGTTCCAACGCGCCTATTTCGTTCTCCCAAGCTTTGCCGCGCTGCGTGATGCCTTCGAAAAAGCTGACATGGCCACTCTAGTTGCCCGATGGAAAGACAGCACTCCGCTGGACCCGTCAGAGATCTAAGCTGCCGTCTTCATCGCCGGTTTGATGATGACGCAGTTGCGGCCATTGCGTTTGGCCTCGTAGAGCCTGCGATCGGCGGTCTGGAAATGATCGGCGATCGCTCCTCCCGATACATCGATGACACCGCCGATGCTAACGCTGAGCGGCACTCTTTCGTTTTCGGGTGTCCTGAAATCGATCAGTGTCACGTCTTTTCGAACGATTTCGGCTATTGCCCGGACTTCATCCTCGTGTTCGCTGGCCAAAAAGACTGCGAACTCCTCGCCGCCAATGCGGCCTATGGAGTCCTGTTCACCGATACTTCGCGAAATGCAGTGCGCAATGGCAGTCAGCGCGCCGTCACCATTGTAGTGGCCGTGCTGATCGTTGATTTTCTTGAAATGATCGGCATCGATGATGAGTAGCGAGCCCGAGGACTGTCTGCGGACCCGGTCCACATGAGTAAAGAATGCCTCGCGATTGAGGAGGCCCGTCATGCTGTCGCGCGATGCTTTCTCCAGCAGTTTGGCGTTGGTTTCTTCGAGCTGCTGCATGACCTGCCCCAACTGGATGAGGGTTACGCGCAATCGTTCGGATTGCCGGAACACCATCAACGAGATCGGCGGTGTGATCGTCAGCGGGCAAATCGTGGCGATCACAAATCCCATTTTATTGTGCATGTCGAAAGCACTCATGATGCTCCCGGTAATCAGCAAAGAACAGGCAATCGAAATAATTGTGACCAACGCACACTTGTAGAGAATTCTGAACATGTCGCCCCTGACGCTGCTATCCCTGTACTATGCTGAATTCATGAAGCTGCTGTTAGCGGAAAATTTAAAAACGGTCGTAGTTCAGACTTTTTTCGTCTATTGAGTTGATGTGAAAAGCAGAATGACTGCGGTCTGTTCGACGATTCTTGAAACGCGAGTTGTGTATGACGAAACATCCCGATCCCGTGAACTTTGCCCATGTAACGGACTGGATCTTTGATCTGGACAACACGCTTTATCCGCATCATTCCAATCTGTTCTCGCAGATCGATGTCAAGATGACCGGCTATGTTGCCAACCTTCTGCAACTGTCCCATACCGATGCGCGCCAGATCCAGAAGCAGTTCTACAAGGACTACGGGACGACACTGAAAGGCCTGATGGATCGCTACGATATCGATCCGGATGATTTTTTGCAGAAGGTCCACGATATCGATTATTCGTGGCTCGTTCCCGATCCGGCCCTTGCCATGGCGATCAAGCATCTGCCCGGGCGCAAGTTCATTTTCACCAATGGTGATCGCGGCCATGCGGAACGGGCGGCACGGCAACTCGGTATTCTTGATCAGTTTGACGACATTTTTGATATTGTCGCCGCTGAACTCATGCCCAAACCGGCGCGTCAGGCCTATGACCGCTTTCTGGACCTGCATGAAATTGATGCCAAGAGCAGCGCCATGTTTGAAGATCTGGCCCGCAATCTTGTAGAGCCGAAGGCGTTGGGCATGAAAACCGTATTGATCGTTCCGCACAATTTCGAGCCGACATTCTCGGAGATTTGGGAACGTGATCCTGACTACACCGATCACGTGGATTACGTCACGGATGATCTGGCATCGTTCCTGAATGCGATCCAGCCGGGCCGGGTAGGCGCGGGTATGCCTGCTTGAAGCGATTTACATCGGTTGAAGCAATTATCGATGCTGCGGCGCACCGCGTTCTGGCCCGGCTTCCACGGTCGGGTATCTGCGGCGGGCTTGTCGAGTTTCTGGTGTTCGGTGTCAAGCAGGCCTGGGCGTGCCTCTTCGGCGGCGCGCTCCTCGCAATCATCATGCTTACGCGTTTTTACTGGCCTGAAAGCAGTTTGATCACCCGCTATGACTTTCTGTTCCTTTCGGCTCTCGCCATCCAGTTTGGCATGCTGGTGTTCAAACTGGAAACGTGGGGCGAGGCTAAGGTCATTTTGATATTCCATATCGTCGGTACGATTATGGAAGTCTACAAAACGCACGCGGGTTCGTGGATATATCCCGAGCCCAATTTTTTTCGCATTGGCGGCGTCCCACTGTTCTCAGGTTTCATGTATGCTGCGGTCGGATCCTATATGGCCCGTATCAACCGCATCTTCGACATCCGGCTTGAACGCTATCCTTCATTTGCGCTGACGCTCGTGCTCGCGGTCGCCATTTATGCAAACTTTTTCACACATCATTTCCTGCCGGATATAAGAATCGCGCTCTTTGCCGCAACCGTGGTGCTGTTCTGGCGCACGACCATGTATTATCGCGTTTTCCGGTTTCGCCACCGAATGCCACTGCTCGTGGCATTCCTGCTGGTCGCCTTGTTCATCTGGGCCGCTGAAAACATTGGCACGTGGTCGAGAGCGTGGATTTACCCCTCGCAGGCAGACGGCTGGGCGTTGGTTTCCTTTGCCAAATTCGGCTCCTGGTATCTGCTGATGATCATCTCCGTTGTTCTTGTGACGTGGATTCATCCTCCCCGCAGCCTTGACGCCGCGGAAGATCAAGGCAGTTCGTAGAACGTCTTGATTACGCCCCAAGCTTCTTCGGCATCATCGACAAAGGTGATCAATTCTCTGTCCGAGGGCGAAATGACACCCTGCTCGGCCAGAAACTCGAAGTTGATCGCCTTTTCCCAGAACGACCTGCCAAACAGGAGAACGGGAATCCGCTCCATGCGGCCTGTCTGAATGAGGGTCAGCGTTTCAAAGGTTTCGTCCATCGTACCGAAGCCACCCGGGAAAATCGCAAGGGCTTTTGCACGCATCAGGAAGTGCATTTTCCGGATGGCGAAATAGTGGAAGTTGAAGCAGAGCTCGGGCGTCACATATTCATTAGGCGCCTGCTCATGCGGCAGCACGATGTTGAGTCCGATGGTTGGGGCGCCGACGTCGGCTGCACCGCGATTGCCCGCCTCCATCACGCCGGGGCCACCACCGGTAACAACGACGAACTCGCGATTGTACGTGGTCGAGGAATAGGTCGAGCACAGCTGGGCAAACTTGCGTGCCTCCGCGTAATAGCGGGAATTGGCTTCCAGATTCTTCTTCTGTACTTCATTTTTCGCCGCCCAGGCTTCACCACCCGGCTCGGGAATACGGGCGCCGCCGAAAAGTACGACTGTCGAACGGATACCCCGTTCCGTCAGAGCCATTTCCGGCTTCAGCAATTCAAGCTGGAGCCGCACGGCGCGCAGATCGCGGCGGGTCATGAACTCAGAGTCGGCAAATGCAAGACGATAGGTGTCAGATTGAGTTTGCGGGGTCTCGGGAGCGGTCTCTACCCGCCGTACGGCTTCGGTGGAGTGGGAAAATGGCGTCCAGCCGTTTTTTTCATCGGTATTCAACTGTTATTCTCCTTCTGCGGACGCAAGTGACGCTTACAGACATTAAATCCTACTCGTCGTCCAACATTGTGACGCTGCGATTGACCCTCTCACAGACTTATCATACTAGGCCTTACATCAGCCTTAACCGCCCGTGCAATGGAGTGATCTGAAAATGTCCAAGCCCGACCTGGCCAGTCTTGAAAAGACCATCGACAAGGCCTTCGATGACCGCGATGCCGTGAACACTGAAACGCGCGGCGAAGTACGCGATGCCGTCGAAACATCCCTGCTGCTGCTCGATAGTGGCGAAGCCCGCGTTGCCGAAAGGCAGTCGGACGGCACCTGGACGGTCAATCAATGGCTCAAAAAGGCTGTGCTTCTTTCCTTCCGTCTCAATCATATGGGTATCGTCGAGGGTGGACCAGGCGGCGCGCCGTGGTGGGACAAGGTGCCGTCCAAGTTTGAAGGCTGGGGCGCGACCGAATTCAGCAAGGCCGGCTTTCGCACTGTGCCAAACGCAATTGTTCGTCGCTCGGCCTATATCGCTCCCGGCGCCATCCTGATGCCTTCCTTCGTCAATCTCGGCGCCTATGTGGGTGAGGGCACGATGGTCGATACCTGGGCAACCGTTGGTTCCTGCGCACAGATCGGCAAACATGTGCATCTCTCCGGCGGCGTCGGTATTGGCGGCGTTCTGGAGCCAATGCAGGCAGGCCCGACGATCATCGAAGACAATTGCTTCATCGGTGCCCGTTCGGAAGTCGTTGAGGGCTGCATCGTGCGTGAAGGTGCGGTTCTCGGTATGGGTGTGTTCATCGGCAAGTCGACAAAGATCGTTGATCGCGCCACCGGCGAGATTTTCTACGGTGAAGTACCGCCCTATTCGGTCGTGGTCGCGGGCACCTTGCCGGGCAAGCCTTTCCCGAACAATGAGCCAGGTCCGAGCCTCTATTGCGCCGTAATCGTCAAGCGCGTTGACGAGAAGACACGCTCGAAGACATCGATCAATGAATTGCTGCGTGACTGATTAGACGATTTATATCTGGACAGACGGAGATTCCCGACAGAAGCTGGTACCCAAGCCGATTCCCGTTTCAGCTGAGGTACCAGTATGACTGTACAGGCTTCCGTCTCCGCCCGTGAGTTTGACGCCAAACGACGCCATGCCATTGCAGCCGCGACGGTTGGCAACGGCCTCGAATGGTTTGATTTTACAGTCTACGGCTTCTTCACGCCGATCATCGCACGGTTGTTCTTTCCGGCAATCGATGATCTGACCTCGATCCTGCTCACAGTCGGCACCTATGGTGTCGGCTTTTTCATGCGCCCGGTCGGCGCCGTTGTTCTGGGCGTCTACGCCGACAAGAAGGGCCGCAAGGCAGCCTTGACGCTTACAATCCTGATGATGGCGTTTGGTACGGCGCTTCTCGGCTTCGCCCCGACATATGCCCAAGCCGGAATTATCGGGCCGCTCGTCATTGTTCTCGCGCGGCTCATTCAAGGCTTTTCCGCCGGTGGAGAGATCGGCGGCGCTACGGCCTTCCTCATCGAGTATGCACCGCCGGAGAAGCGCGGTTTCTATGCCAGCTGGCAACAGACAAGTCAGGCGCTGGCCGTAGTTCTCGGTGGTATCTGCGGCACTATTGTCACTCACGTGCTTGATCCGGCAGCCATTGACAGTTGGGGCTGGCGTGTTCCTTTCCTGTTGGGCCTGTTGATCGGACCGGTCGGATTCTACATTCGCGCCCGTGTCGACGAGACGCCGGTATTCACCGACAGCCACACCCAGAAGAGCGAGTCGCCGCTGCGCGATGCCCTGCGGGACCATCCGCGTGGCATCGCATCGGGCTTTGGCGTGACCATTCTGTGGACTGTCTGCACCTATGTGCTGCTGTTCTACATGACCACTTATGCGGTCAAGCAACTCAACATTCCGCTGGCCGATGCTTTCGTTGCAACGACTGTCGGCGGGCTGGTGTTGATGCTGGGTTGTCCGATTGCCGGAGCCCTATCGGACCGGGTGGGGCGCAAGCGGCTGTTGCTGGCTGCCGCCATTGCCATTGGCGTTCTGATCTATCCGCTGTTTGTCTGGGTCAACGCCTCGCCAAACCTGATGACCCTCGCCATTGTCCAAGCGATTCTCGGGCTTCTGCTGGCGGCGTTCACCGGCCCGGCGCCGGCGCTGCTCGCGGAGCAGTTTCCTGCCGGGTTGCGCTCCACCGGGCTTTCCCTGGCCTACAACTTTGCCGTGACCATTTTCGGTGGTTTCGCGGCGGTCATTGTGACGCTTCTCATTGAGGCAACCGGAACCAAGCTGGCCCCGAGTTTCTACGTGATGGCAGCTGCGCTGGTAAGCGCATTGACGCTTTTGACGATGAAGGACAAGACCGGCAAGCCGATTGACTGAGCTGCTTACGCAACGGCTTTCTGTCTGATCTCCGCCACGGCATGGCAACGGATGGGTTGACCCTCTGCCTGTTTGACGCAAGCGATGACCTTTTGCGCCAGCGGCGTGGGGACATTCTTTTTCCGAGCCATTTGCACGATGACGCCCTGCAGGTAATCGATTTCAGTTGTCCGGCCGCGGGAGAAATCCTCCCACATGGACGAGCGGGCACGGGGATCGATTGCCAGCATCTTGCGTGCGATGCGGCGAAAGAGAAAGTTCGGCAGGCGCAAAATCCAGGGTAGTATAGCCGGGGATACGCCCTGCACGGGCGCAGCGATAATACGGTTCGCTTTCATGACTTTCAGCCCTTCACCCATCTGATCGGCAAGCAGCAGACGCCATTCGCGATCCGCAAGTTGTGTGGCAAGCGGCAGATTCGACAGCGCATTGAGGGCGTTGTTGAGGTTCATCATCAATTTGCCCCAGAGAATGCCCTGCATGTTGTCGTGGGCACTGACCGGAAGGTCCGGGGTCGAGAGAGCCTCAGCGAGGCCTTCAACCTTGTTCTCGATAAGTATGGTGCCCTGGGTCGTGCGGCGTACGGTCAGCGGCAATTGCCCGCTTTGCGATTGAACGACGTTGAATGGCACCATGCCCGCAATCACGATCATGGTTTGCGGCAGATTCTCACGCAAGATCCGCGCATTGCCGACGCCGTTCTGCAGGCTGACGACAATGCTGTCAGCAGGAGCGTGGCTGGCGATCAGCCTGGCCATCTCTTCCGTGGCGCCGCTCTTGACGGCGACAAGAATGATACGGGCGTCGTCAAAAGCAACTGCCGGATCGGCTGTCACTGAAAGCTGATCCGGTGGAATGAACTGCTCCGTCCCATCAAGGTTGATGACTTTCAGCCCTGCCTTGCTGACTTCCTCCTCTACGCGAGGACGCGCCAGAAAGGTTACGGCTCTTTTCGCAGCGGCGAGTTGACCACCCACATAGCAGCCAATGGAACCGGCACCTGCGACAACAATACGACGGTTGTTTTCAATCATCGGCCAGCCCCTGGTTTGACGTAAACGTAACCCATTAAAACAGATGCACGCATTGCGATCCAGTACGTGACAGGATGGTGGTTTTGGATTATCGCTTTGCACATGACATCCTCGACAGATCCCGTAAAAAACCTCGCCCAACTCATCGCCTGTCCGTCTGTTACACCAGCGGAAGGCGGCGCGCTGACCACACTCGAAGCGATGCTTGCACCGCTGGGTTTCACCGTTGAGCGCCCTGTCTTCAGCGAAAACGGGACGCCGGATGTTGAAAACCTCTATGCCAGACGGTCGGGCAATGGCCCGCATCTGATGTTTGCCGGTCATACGGACGTTGTCCCTGTGGGCGATGAGGCCGCGTGGAGCTACCCGCCATTTTCGGCTGCAATACACAACGGCGAGATGTACGGCCGTGGTGCCGTGGACATGAAGGGCGGTATTGCCTGCTTTGCCGCCGCCGTTGCCCGTCATATTGCGAAGAACGGAGCAGTGAAGGGTTCGGTCTCGTTTCTGATCACCGGGGATGAAGAGGGTCCATCCATTAACGGTACCGGCAAACTGCTGGAATGGGCCAAGGCAAAAGGTGAGAGCTGGGACGCTGCCATCGTTGGCGAGCCAACCAATCCTGACAAGCTGGGCGACATGATCAAGATCGGCCGGCGCGGTTCGCTCTCCGGCACAGTCACGGTTCACGGTGTTCAGGGGCATGCGGCCTATCCGCATCTGGCGGAAAATCCGGTTCGCGGTCTGGTCACTCTGGTTGACAGTCTGCTTTATCCGGCATTCGACAAGGGTACGAAGAATTTTCAGGCGACGAATCTTGAAGTTACAACGATAGATGTCGGGAATCCCGCGGTGAATGTCATTCCGGCCAAAGCGACGGCAACGTTCAACATCCGTTTCAACGATACGTGGACCGACGAGACGTTGATGGCAGAAATTCACAATCGTCTCGACAAGGCATCCGGACGCCGTAAACTCAGGCCGGGCCGGAAGACACCGGTCAATTACGAACTGGTCTGGCGTGATCGGCCAAGTCATGTGTTTCTTACCCATGATGAAAAGCTGATTGGCACGCTGACAGCTTCGGTCGAGGCGGTGACAGGTAAGCGTCCGCAGCTTTCCACGTCAGGTGGCACATCCGATGCCCGCTATATCAAGGATTATTGTCCGGTGGTTGAATTTGGTCTTGTGGGGCAGACTATGCATATGGTGGACGAGCGTGTGGCGGTTGCAGACCTCGAAACGCTGACACAAATCTATGAGCGGTTCATTGCCGACTTTTTTGCCTGAGTGCCATGCTGAGTTTTGAAGATATCCAGCGCTATTTCTGGGGTTCGTGGCGGATGATGAACGGTCATGCCGACGGCCTGGATTTCTTCGATCTTTCGGAAGATGGTTTCTGGCAATCATTCCACGCCATCACCGTTTCGCTGCCCCCGCTCATTCTTGGCTGGATCGTTTTCGCCAATGATATGGTTGCATTTCAGCCGGAGGTAGGTACCCGGCTTTCCGTGATCGGCCGTGTCGCCTTTGTTGACCTTGCGTCGTGGGTCTTACCGTTGGTTGTGTTGCTTCTCCTGACGGCACGCATTGGCCTTGGCAACCGTTTCGGTGTTTATGTGATCACCAGCAACTGGGGGTCGGCAGTAACGTCGTGGTTGGCTGCACCTGCCACGGTGATACGTGTTCTCTTGCCCGGTTCAACGACATTGGCGACTATCTTCGGCCTTGCGTTGTATATGTTCGTTCTTGTCCTGACGTACCGGCTGACCTATGTCGCCTTGAAGAAATCCCATGCCTATACGGCGGCTTTCTTTGCCATCCTCGTCATCGGCTCGATATTCCTTATGATCGGCCTTCAGGAAATGCTGGGGATTTCCCTGCCGGAACCGGTCACAATCGGATAGTCGACACCAACGAGATAGAGCCCATACGGTGGCGCAACAGGGCCGCACGCTTTGCGGTCGCGGGCGGCGAGAGCGTCGGTGACATCATCAGGTGTCCAGCGGCCACAACCCACTTCGTTCAGGGTTCCCGCAAATGACCTGATCTGGTTGTGTAGGAACGAACGCGCCGATGCCCTGATTTCAATGATTTCCCCATTGCGTATGACACTGAGGTGATCGAGTGTTTTAATCGGGCTTTTTGCCTGACACTGGGTGGCGCGAAAGGTTGTGAAATCATGAGTTCCAACCAGTCGTTGTGCCGCTTCGTGCATCGCGTCTGCATCCAGCGGCTTCTTGACCCACCATGCCCGAAATGCTTCCAGCGGTGCTGGTGGCCGGCGATTGATGATGCGGTAAAGGTAATGCCTGCCTGTCGCGGAAAAACGTGCATCAAAATGTTCGCTGACCCGCTCGACATTGATGATGCCGACGGTTTCTCCGGCCACCACCAGGTGGGCGTTGAGCGCCTCGCGCACCTTGGCGCTGCTCCAGTCCTTTGTCAGATCCACATGGGCAATCTGCGCTATTGCATGTACACCGGAATCGGTGCGGCCCGCCGCGCCGAGGGAGATCGTCTCGCCGCAAAACCTGAAGATGGCCTGCTCGATGGCAGCCTGAACCGTGTGGCCATTTTCCTGCCGCTGCCAGCCCGCATAGGGCGTGCCATCATATTCGATGGTGAGCTTGTAGCGCGGCATCAAAGTCCCTCGAACGCTTTGGCATAGACCAGCGTTCCCGACAGCGGCGCATGACCAAACGTCTGTGCCTGGAGATATTCGCCCTGATACTGGCTGGCAAAGCCGGATGCCCGTGCAGTCGTGTAGCCGAAGCGGCCATAATAGCCGGGATCGCCAAGAACGACGGACAGGGTCTCGCCGAGGAGCACCAACTGTTCGTGGGCCGCGTTGATCAGCGCAGATCCAATGCCTTTGCCGTGATGGTTCGAAGCCACGCTGAGAGGCGCCAGTGCAACCGCATCAAAGCTGTTTTCGCCCTCAACACGCAGCCTTGAAAACAGGATATGGCCTACAAGAATGCCGTCCAAGCTCGCGACCAGTTCGAGAACAATATCGCCGTTGTTGCTGAGCTGCTGCACCAACCTTGCTTCGTCCGGTCCCTCAAAAGCGTCTTCAACGACACCGGTGATCAATGAACGGTCTTCGGGTTGTGCGGGACGAATGGAGATGCTGCTCATGGCAGCTTCGCCCCTTGCGCAATTTTTGCGCCGCGCTGGAATTCCTGTCCATCCATGGCCTTGCCGCCAGCCCGCTGCAGCGAGCGCAGCCGTACCGCACCTTCTCCGCAGGCGACGCGCAAATCTTCGTCCAGCACTGTGCCAGGCACACCAGCACCGGTTGCAAGCAGCGAGCGCAACAACTTGACGCGTTCGAGACCGTCACCGATCTCCATCTCGCACCAAGCACCCGGAAAGGGCGCCAGACCGCGAATGCGGTTATGGATATCGATCGCCGGCAGGGTCCAGTCGATCCGGGTCTCCACCTTTGTGATCTTTGATGCGTAGGTGACACCGTCTTCCGATTGCGGTGTGAGGGTAAGACTGTCACGTTCCAGTGCAGCCACGGCGCGCACCATCAGGTCGGCACCGATCATGCTTAGCTGGTCATGCAGTTCGCCGGCTGTTGTGTCAGGCGTGATCTTGACCTTTTCGGCCATGGCAACGGGGCCGGTATCCAGCCCTTCATCCATTTTCATGATCATCATGCCGGTTTCGGTATCGCCTGCCATGATGGCCCGCTGGATGGGGGCAGCGCCACGCCAGCGCGGCAAAAGCGAGGCATGGCCATTGTAACAACCAAGGCGTGTGCCTTCCAGAATGGCAGTCGGCAATATCAGGCCATAGGCAACCACAATGGCAATGTCCGCATTGAGATCGCGAAAGGCCTGCTGTTCCTCAGGACTCCGAAGGCTTTTGGGCGTGCGGACTTCGATACCGAATTCCTCGGCGTTGCGGTGAACGGGCGAGGGGGTCAGTTCCAGCCCGCGCCGGCCCGCCGGGCGTGGCGGTTGGCTATAGACAGCGACAATCTCGTGGCCTTGACCAATAAGCGCGTTGAGAACCGGAACGGAAAACTCTGGTGTTCCCATGAAAACGATACGCAGGCTCATGGCTTACACCGCCAGCCGGCTCGGAGCGCGATCCTTGGCGAGCTTCTTGAACTTCTTGACCACCATTTCACGCTTGAGCCGGGAAATATAGTCAATGAAAAGCACGCCATTGAGATGGTCGATTTCGTGCTGAAGGCAGGTTGCCAGCAAGCCATCAGCCTCGATTTCGTGCCTCTTGCCGTCGATGTCGAAATAGGAAACCCGCACTTTTGCCGGACGCTCGACTTCTGCATAATAATCCGGAATGGACAGACAGCCCTCTTCATAGACATTGCGTTCGGCGCTGGAAGACAAGATCTCCGGATTGATGAAAACCTGCGGTGCCTTTGGTTCGTCTTCCTTGGCAAGGTCAATCACCAGCATGCGCAGCGGCTCAGCCACCTGGATCGCGGCCAAACCGATGCCCGGCGCGTCATACATGGTTTCGAGCATATCCTTGGAGAATTTGCGCAAATCGGCGTCAAAGCGCTCCACGGGTTTGGAAACCTGGCGCAGCAGCGGATCGGGAAGAATGACAAGCGGTTTGATAGACATGTGCATCACCTAATATCTCGGCTTTCAACCGTCAATCCCGACACAAATGGCATTTGTGAAAATGTTCTTGTTTTGATCTCACATTTGCCATTCGAATCGGTTAGTCTGCTCCTCATGGAAACGTCACATTCGCTCGATCAGCCGCTGTTTCAGCTTGGCGCCAGTACTGTTTCTGTAGGCACCGCCCTGCTGGCTGCGGCCGTGATCGTTGCTGTTGCCATCGTTCTTTGCGGAATCGCGCTCTGGCGATCGGGGCGAGCGCGATTGATTGCGGAATTCCAGGCGGAAGATCGTGCACGCGATGCGGAAATGCGGATGGCTGAAATCTTGAAGAGCCAGTCGGAGATGCAGGGCCGCATGCAGACCATGGCCGAACTTTTCGGTTCACGCCAGGCGGAGCTGAACCAGTCGATCCGCGAGCGCCTTGATGGAATGACCAGCCGCATCGGTCAGACCATGACGGAACAGACGCAGTCGACCCATGAAAATCTTGCCAAGTTGCAGGAACGGTTGGCGGTCATCGATACGGCACAGAACAATATCCAGTCGCTGGCCGGACAAGTCGTCCAGTTGCAGGCTATTCTCGCCAACAAACAGACCCGCGGTGCCTTTGGTCAGGCTCGCATGGAAACCATCATCGCCGATGGACTACCACAGGGAGCCTATGAGTTTCAGGCCACGCTTTCCAATGGAAACCGGCCGGACTGTATGGTCCGCATGCCGAATGGCGCGCCCAATCTGGTTATCGATGCCAAGTTTCCGCTGGAAGCGTGGAATGCCATCCGCGAGTCCGAGACCCCGGATGCCAAGAAGCTGGCGCTTGCCCAGTTCCGCAGGGATATCGAAATCCATATTCGTGACGTGGCGGAAAAATATCTGATCAACGGCGAAACGCAGGATACGGCGTTTCTTTTCGTGCCGTCAGAATCCATCTTTGCCGAGATTCATGAGAACTTCGAAGGTATTGTGCAGAAGGCGCATCGTTCGCGCATCGTGATCGTATCACCGTCGCTTTTGATGCTGTCCATTCAGGTCATTCAAGCGGTACTGAAGGATGTGCGCATGCGTGAGCAGGCGCATCTCATCCAGGGCGAGGTTATCCGGCTGATGGAAGATGTCGGGCGTCTGGACGATCGGGTCAGGCGGTTGCAGACCCATTTCGGTCAGGCAAGCAAGGATATTGACGATATTCTGGTCTCATCCAGCAAGGTGACAAAGCGTGGTCAGAAGATCGAGGCGCTTGAATTCGTCGATCCCGCTGCGGGCGAACCCGCGAAGGGACCGGACACCAGCCGGTCCGCAGCATCGACAACGGGCCAGTTGCGTCTGCGCGTGGTGGATGAAGACTAGTTGCTCTAGCCTTCAACGATTTTTTGCCGCCGCGTCTTCCAGGTACTTGCAGTCTGGGGTTTGACAAATACGGATACAATATCCGGGTTGGCCTGACGTATTGCCGTTTCGATGCGCTCAACACAGGCTTCGATCTCGGGCGCAGTGGTATGGTCCTCGAATTCGATGCTGAGCCCGGCGACGATTTGCTTTGGCCCCATATGAACGGTCAGCACACCATTTGCCTGCTGGATCGCCGGGTCCTTGCCTGCGATATCAAGAATCTGCTGTTCTGCTTCGGGTAGCGCCGACTCGCCAATCAACAGGCCCTTGCTTTCCCTCGCGAGGAAAATCGCGGTAGCACCGAGAATGATGGCAATGCCAATGGATGCCACCCCGTCGAGTTCGGGCATGTCAAACAACTGCGCTGCTGAAATACCGGCAAAAGCCACGATGAGCCCGAGCAGGGCAGCGGTGTCTTCAAAGAGGACAGTAAAGACACTCGGATCCTTACTCTGCTTGACCGCTTCAAGATAACCGAGTTTGCCTTTCATGGTGCGAAACTCTTTTAGGGCCACCGTCCATGAGATGCCCTCAAAAAGCAGCGCAAAGCCGAGAACGACGTAATTGACAATGGGATTGGCAACGGGTTCCGGCTCAAGAATATGAATAAGGCCCTCATAGAACGAGACGCCGGCACCCACGGCAAAGACCAGCAGCGCAACAATGAAACTCCAGAAGTAAAGCTCGCGTCCATGGCCAAGCGGGTGTGATTTGTCGGCCGGTTTTGCTGCGCGCCGCAGCCCGTAGAGAAGCAGGCCACCATTCCCCGTATCCACCAGCGAATGCACGCCTTCTGAAAGCATGGCGGAACTGCCCGTGAAGAAGGCGGCAATGAATTTTGTCGCTGCGATCAGAAGATTGCCGAGGATGGCGGCATAGATAACCTTCTTCGATCCCGCGTGACTGCCAGATTGTGATGCCATCGAAGCCCCCTTTGCCCTCGGCACAACGTAGCAGGATTTGAATGGTTCCGGCACTGTTGTACCGATGCGGCGGCAAATGGTCGGAATGGCGCTAGTCGTTCGTGTCATCATAGGATAACCCTGCCAGAAAAGACGCAGGGCATCATGGCTGATTCACAGGTAGAGAACGCGATTTTTCTCGGTATTGATACGGGTGGGACCTACACGGACGCAGTTCTCTGGTCTGAGGCGCGCGGCGTTATCGCCAAGGCAAAAGCCCTGACCACGCGCCATGATCTGAGTGTAGGCATCTCCGGCGCTGTCGAGCGTATCGTTGCAGAGGCTTCCGTTGACCCCGGCCATATCCGTCTGGTTTCCATGTCGACGACCCTTGCCACCAATGCGCTTGTCGAGGGACAGGGCGGGCGGATCGCCCTTGTCATGGTCGGATTCTCGCAAGCAGATCTGGAGAAGGCAGACCTTGGCATCGCATTGGGCTCCGATCCGGTAGTGTTCCTGCCGGGCGGGCATGACGTCTATGGCCGTCCGCAACCCTTCGATACCTCCGCGCTTCAGGATGCACTGCCACGCTTGAAGGACGAGGTGACCGGCTTTGCTGTTTGCGCCTATTTCGCCGTGCGCAATCCGGAACATGAGATTGCCGTTCGCGATCTCGTACGCAGCACAACTGGCCTGCCGGTCACATGCAGTCACGAGCTCTCGGCCAAGCTGAACGGCCCGCGGCGCGCGCTCACCACAGTTCTCAATGCGCGGCTCATCGCCATGATTGACCGTCTCGTGGCCGCAACGGAGGGTTTTCTCGATCGGCGCGGTATCCATGCTCCGTTGATGGTGGTGCGTGGTGACGGAGCACTGGTATCGGCGGCCTTCGCGCGGCACCGTCCAATTGAAACGATCCTGTCGGGACCTGCCGCTAGCCTTGTGGGTGCCCGTCACATGACGGGCCTCGACAATGCGATTGTGTCCGATATCGGCGGGACAACCACGGATGTTGCGGTTCTCGACAACGGCCGTCCCCGGCTGGACCCGAACGGCGCTACTGTTGGCGGTTTCCGCACCATGGTCGAGGCTGTGGCGATGCGCACCTTCGGGCTGGGCGGGGATTCCGAAGTCTCACTTGACGACAATGCGATGGCGCCGCGCATCAAGCTCGGACCAAGACGGCTGGTGCCGCTGTCGCTGCTTGCAGCCAACCATGGTGCCATTGTCATCGACCATCTGGTACGGCAGGTGAAGACCGCCAATCCCGGGCGTCTGGACGGCCGTTTCGCGCTGCTGACAGGCGTTCCCGAGCAAATGGCCTCTGGATTGAGCAAGGGTGAAGCCGAGCTTTATGTACGCATCACGCGTGAACCGCAGCCGCTTGACCGGCTTCTGAGTTCCGTTTCGCAGACAGCAACGATCAACCGATTGGTCGCGCGCGGCCTCGTCCATCTCTCGGGGTTTACGCCGTCCGATGCCTGTCATGTTCTCAATTTGCAGAACAACTGGAACGGTGAGGCTGCACGCCACGGCGCTATTCTCTATGCCCGCCGCAAGGACGGCGCCGGCCGTCCCCTGTGCGATACGCCGGAAGAAATTTCGCGCCGCACCTATGACGCACTCATTCGCCGTTCGTCGGAAGTTGTGCTGGAGACCGTCTTTGCCGAGGATGGACTCGAGGGTCCGGAGGTGGTCGCAAATCCACTGATCCAGCGTGCTCTCTCCAAACAGGGCGGTATTGCTGGCATCAAACTTGACATTGACCGGCCGCTGATCGGTCTGGGTGCCTCTGCCCCTGTTTACTATCCCGCAGTCGGTACCATGCTGGGCACCCGCAGCATCGTTCCCGTGGATACTGATGTTGCCAATGCGCTCGGTGCCGTTGTCGGTCAGGTGCGCGTATCGGTCGAAGCTCACATCAGTCAGCCGGCCGAAGGAATTTTCCGTGTGGCATCAGGCGAGGTGATGAAGGATTTCCAGGAGGAAGATCTTGCGGTCGCCTTTGCCGAGGAAACGCTGCAACGACAGGTCCGCAGTCTCGCGCTGGAAGCTGGCACTGACGAAGCGCAGGTCACGATCGCCCGGGATGTCAGCGTTGCAACAGTTGAAGATCAGCGGAAATTCATAGAAGCGGTGTTGATCGCAACTGCAACAGGCAGGCCCCGTATCGCACACTGAGCGATTGTTTCCATTCTGGCATAAATCATGTTTATTTTGGATGAATTGACGGAGAATGCTTTGATGTGTTCAAGGGTACGGTAATGGAAAATCTGAAGGAGTATAGTATGAGCGAGCGTATAGAGATCAACGGTCTGAAGGTGGCAAAAGAGCTCTACGACTTCGTGGCAAACGAAGCGGTCACCGGAACCTTGATCAATACCGATGCCTTTTTCCAAGGTCTGGCAGCAATCGTTGATGATCTGTCGCCCAAGAACCGGGCCCTACTCGCCAAGCGTGACGCGTTTCAGGAAAAGCTCGATGCCTTTTATCGCGAGAAGCGGAATACCGGATATACGCAGGAGCAATACGAATCCTTTCTTCGAGAGATAGGTTATCTGATCCCGGAAGGCGGAACATTTTCTGTCTCGACCAACAATGTCGACCCGGAAATCGCGGTGACAGCCGGACCACAGCTGGTTGTGCCTGTGATGAACGCCCGTTATGCGCTGAATGCTGCCAATGCGCGTTGGGGTTCGCTCTATGATGCGCTCTACGGCACGGATGCAATTCCTGAAACTGACGGTGCGGAGAAGGGCAAGGCGTTCAATCCGGTGCGTGGCGGCAAAGTCATCGCCTGGGCCAAGGCATTCCTCGACGATAGCGCGCCGCTGAATGGCGAAAGCTGGGCTGATGTTACGGGCCTTTTCGTGGATCACGGTACATTGGTTCTGAAAGTTGCCAATGGCGCGTCATTGTCGCTGAAGGATCAGGCGCAGTTCGCCGGCTATAAAGGCGATGCTGCCAAGCCGTCCTCCGTTCTGCTGGTCAAGAACGGCATGCATGTGGAGATCGTCATGAACGTCGATCATCCCACTGGGAAGACCGACCCGGCCAATATTGCAGATATGGTGCTGGAATCGGCACTGACAACGATTCAGGACTGCGAAGATTCGGTTGCGGCTGTCGATGCGGAAGACAAGGTTGTTGTCTATCGCAACTGGCTCGGTCTGATGAACGGCGATCTGCAGGACACGTTTGAAAAGAGCGGTAAATCAGTCACCCGCAAGCTGAATCCTGACCGCGAATATACGGGACCGGACGGTAAGCCGCTGACCTTGCCGGGCCGTTCGCTCATGCTGGTGCGCAATGTCGGTCATCTCATGACCAATCCGGCCATCCTCGATAAGGACGGCAATGAGGTGCCGGAAGGCATCATGGATGCGGCAATCACCGGCCTGATCGCCCTGCACGATGTTGGTCCCAAGGGTCGCCGCATGAATTCGCGCGCCGGTTCCATGTATGTAGTGAAGCCGAAAATGCATGGTCCCGAGGAAGTGGCCTTTGCATCGGAACTGTTCGAACGTGTCGAAGCCCTGCTCGGCATGCAGCCCAACACGATGAAGATGGGGATCATGGACGAGGAGCGCCGCACGACGGTCAATCTGAAGGAAGCGATCCGTGCCGCAAAAGAACGGGTCGTTTTCATCAATACCGGCTTCCTCGACCGCACCGGCGATGAGATCCACACATCAATGGAGGCGGGTCCGATGATCCGCAAGGGTGACATGAAGCAGGCATCCTGGATCGGTGCCTATGAAAACTGGAATGTCGATGTCGGACTTGAATGCGGCCTGTCCGGTCATGCCCAGATCGGCAAAGGCATGTGGGCAATGCCGGATTTGATGGCGGCCATGCTTGAACAGAAGATCGCCCATCCGAAGGCCGGTGCCAACACCGCATGGGTGCCGTCGCCGACGGCCGCGACGCTGCACGCCACCCACTATCACAAGGTCAATGTGGCAGAGGTCCAGGCAAAGCTGAAATCGCGCGGCCGCGCCAAGCTTAGCGATATCCTGTCAGTGCCGGTCGCCTCGCGGCCCAATTGGACACCAGAAGACATCCAGCGCGAGCTTGATAACAATGCCCAGGGTATTCTTGGGTATGTCGTGCGTTGGGTGGATCAGGGTGTAGGCTGTTCCAAGGTGCCGGACATTAATAATGTCGGCCTGATGGAAGATCGCGCCACCTTGCGTATTTCTGCCCAGCACATCGCCAACTGGCTGCATCATGGCGCTGCCAGCAAGGCCCAGGTACTGGAAACGCTGAAGCGTATGGCTGGCGTCGTTGACAAGCAGAATGAAGGCGATCCGCATTACCATCCAATGGCCCCTGACTTCGATGGATCGGTGGCGTTTCAGGCGGCTTGCGATCTGGTGTTCGAGGGGCGGACGCAGCCAAACGGCTATACAGAGCCGGTCCTGCATCGCCGCAGGCTGGAACTGAAAGCCAAGTACGCGGCTGCATAGCAGTCAAATGCGTCCCCCTTGCCTCCTGGCCCTGTTGCTCCCGGCATTGCTGGCCGGGGCGGGGTCAGCAAGGGCGCAAGCTGCCGAACCTGCCGTTGAAATCCTCAACTGGGGTCTGACACGGGCCAAGGACGTTGGCACGGAAACGGCACCGGATACACCGACAGGTTATAACCGTCTCGTTGATGGTCCGGTAGACGTTATCAGGGCCGAGAAAATTACCGCCTGTCTCGGAACCAGTTTCGGGGTGATGTACGCCGCTTTCAACATTCCCGATTTCCAGATACTGCCCATCATGGTCGTCGTCCAGCATCCGGCAATTTACACGCCCGATGGCCGCACGATGAAGCGCAGCAGCTGGCCCGACGGGGCAATCCATCAGCAGCGCTATGCGGGCTGGATGTTTGAGAAGAGCTATGAACTGGTCTCGGGTGTCTGGACGTTTTCACTGCAGGATACACACGGGCGCGAATTTGCCACCAAAAGTTTCGACGTAATCGCCGGAAGCTGCCCAGTATCCTGATACACATCGATGCCATTTCGAGGATATCTGGATTTGGCTAACTTGAAGGGATACCCCTTGTCCCTGACTGTATCCGGCGGAAGAAAGTCTTTGTCTAGGTAGGGGGAGGGCTTTTCATTTGCCTGCGACCACGGGGATAACGGGTATTTGCAAATAGCAATTGTCACGGGGCAAAATTAGGCTATTTGATAACCACGATTAGTTCCTGTGTTTCTCACACAAAATTTGGCGATTGGGTTTATCCATGAGCGATTTGCCCCATTCAGTTCTTCAGGACGCCCATAGACTGGCTGCTCTTGAGGAATATGAAATTCTTGATACGCCACCAGAGCCGGCATTTGATAATATTGTCTCCCTTGCCAAACAGATCTGCGAGACGCCGGTTGCCTTGATCAGTCTGGTCACGGGTGACAGGCAATGGTTCAAGGCCCGTACCGGTTTTGAACCCTGTGAGACACCGCTGGAGCAATCGGTGTGTGCCCATGCTTTGCCGGCAGGCTCCGTACTCATCATTCCTGATCTAACGCTCGACGAGCGAACCAGGCAAAATACGCTGGTGACCGGCGAACCTTTTATCCGGTTTTATGCAGGGGCGGTCCTCAATACGCCCAGCGGCGAGGCCATTGGCACGCTCTGTGTGATTGACAATATACCGCGTCCCGGCGGATTGAGCGACGCACAGATCGAAGCTCTGCAGGATCTTGCCGAACAGGTCGTCACCATTCTCGAATTGCGCCGGGTCATCGAGGACCGCAACGATCTGGTGATCCAACAACGCCGTACGGTGCGCTCCAGCCTCAGACGGGCATTGTCCAGCGAGGCGGCGCGCAACAAGCAGTATCGGGTCGATAGCTGGCTCGGGTCTGCTCAACAGGCGGGCGGTATCGGGGCGTTCGAGCTTAATGTCAAAACCAATATTGCCCGGGTTACACCCGAAATGTGCCGACTATACGGGCTGCCGGAGAGCGAGCAATATCCTGCTCCGACATTTGAGGCACTGACCTATGAGGAAGACAGGCATCTTGTTTCCGATCAGTCATCGCGTGGTGATGGAAACATCATTCTGGATATCGAATACCGGATCAGGCGGGTCGATGACGGGTCTTTGCGTTGGCTGAGCCGGCGCGGAGAGGTTGCCAATGACGACGCTGGTCAACCGGCGTTGTTCCGTGGCACCGTCCAGGACGTAACCAAGCGTAAGCAGGCGGAAATCCGGCAAGCCGCCCTTCTTGAACTGGGAGATAGTATTCGCGATGCCCGGACAACGGCCGAGGCAGCGGAAATTGCCTCAAGGGTTCTGGGTGAAAATCTGCATGCAGGCCGTGTCGGGTTCGCGATCATCGATCTTACGGCGGATATCTTCAATGTCGAAAACGACTGGACAGGGCCCGGCTTGAAATCCATGGCTGGTCGCCACTCGCTGGCCAATTTCAAAGCCACGATCAAGAACGCGCAGATCGGTATACCAATCGCCGTCTCCGACATATCCAGTACGGATTGGCTGGCCCTCGATTATGACGCTTATGCCGGACTTCAGACCCGTTCTTTCATCAAGGTTCCGTTGATGCATGGCGGCGAACTGGTTGGCCTGATGTTTGCACACGACGAAAATCCGCGGGATTGGGCAACGGATGAAATTCAGTTCGTTGTCAGTATTGCCGACCGGACCTATGCCGCCATCGCCAAACTGCAGGCCGAACATGAGCAGGGTATCCTCAATCAGGAACTGAGCCATCGCCTGAAAAACACGCTTACCATGGTGCAGGCAATCGCGTCCCAAACGCTGCGCGATGCACCACAGGATGCCGTCGAGGCGTTTAAACAGCGCATCATGGCGTTGAGTTCTGCCCACAATGTCTTACTGCATCAGAATTGGTCGGCGGCCCGCATCCGATCTGTCTTGGAAAGTGTTTTGGGATTGCATGGCGAAGCATCGCAGTTCAGCCTGCGCGGTCCGAATCTCAATCTCGGTCCCAAGGCTGTGTTGTCTCTATCATTGTTGTTGCACGAACTTGCTACAAATGCCCTGAAGTATGGGTCCCTGTCCAATATGCATGGCAAAGTGGACATCAGTTGGGAAATCCAGCGGGCTCAGTCACAGATGGAATTTATCCTGACATGGCGCGAGAGCGGGGGCCCCGCAGTAATTGCTCCGGAAAAGAAAGGGTTTGGCTCGCGTCTCATCCGCTTTGGCCTGTCCGGAACCGGTGACGCCAATATCGAATACGAGAAGGAAGGACTTGTTGCGCGGTTCAAGGCGCCGTTGGCGTTGATTATGGATAATTGATTGTAGCGCAACGCGATGAGTTTGCGATCCCGTAGACCGGAGAGAACTCGAGCAGGGACATCCGGTAAATACGATACCACGCACCGGAATCTGCATACAAAGCCTATCGCTACTTGTTTGCTGGCTGATTCTTGTTTACGCGATTGACCATGAAACTGCTTGCGCTTGATACGGCCTCCACACTTTGCTCTGTTGCTGTTCTCGATGTCGAAACCGGGACTATTCTCGCCGCAACAAGTGAGGACATCGGCAAGGGCCATGCCGAGCGTTTGATGGCGTTCATTGAACAGACGTTGGACGAGGCAGGGGTATCGATCAGCGCAATTGGCAAGATAGCCGTCAGTGTTGGCCCCGGATCATTCACGGGAGTGCGGGTCGGTGTGTCCACGGCGCGCGGATTCGGGCTCGCGCTGAAATGTCCAGTTGTCGGCATCAGCACGCTTGAGGCACTGGCTTTTAACGCCGGGCAGACATTCGCTGGCCGCTCGGTTCTCTCCATCATCGATGCTCGTCGGGACGAGATCTATGCGCAATTCTTCGCACCGGACGGTTCGTCCGACTCGGTGCCTGGTGTAACAACGTTGGCTGATATATTCGCCGCATTATCCGGTCGCCAGAACGATGTGGTATTGTCCGGTTCGGGTGCGGCGCTTGTCAATGCCGGCCGTGAGCAGAAACTGGATGTGGCCGTCACAACGTCGACAGGAACAATCGAAGCCTTCGCCCATCTCGGAGCACGGCGCCAATTCGATGGCGAAGCGCCCAAGCCGCTCTATCTGCGCGGGCTCGACGTCAAGCCGCAGCAGGGATTCGTGCTGAAAAGGAAGATCGCTGAATGATGGGCTTTCCCTTGGGCAATCTGCGAAGCCGTCCTTTCGTCATCGAGCCGTTGGCGCGCACCGATTCGGCACATTTGGCAAAGCTGCACCGGCTGACTTTCAGCCAGCCATGGAGCGACGAGGAATTCCATGCTCTGATGGTTGAGGCGAATGTCTTCGGTTTCATTGCCCGTGAAGAAGGCAACCTTTCTGCACCCCCGGGTGGTTTCGTGCTGGCGCGACTTGTGCTTGACGAAGCCGAAATTCTGACCGTCGCCGTTGCACCGGCATCGCAGCGCCGCGGTATCGGCCACGCGCTGATGGATGCGACCCTGCGCCATTTGCATAATGCGCGGGCCGATATGCTGTTTCTGGAAGTGGACGAAGTCAATTTACCGGCGCTTGCGCTCTACCGTCGTCTTGGATTCAAGCAGGTGGGGAAACGTCCGGGCTACTACGAAACTGCGGACGGACGCTCCGCGGCTTTGACCATGCGCCGCGATCTGAAGCAGGCGCGCTGACATGATGTCCTGGGTCCGTTTTGTATTTGCCTCTACAATTTTTGCGCTTGTCACGCTTTTTGCCTTGCCACTGCAATATTTGTTTGTGAAGGCGGGGTGGAACTTGCAGACGAAATTCCCGCTGCGATTCCATCGGATAGCTGCAAAGTTGCTCGGATTACGCATTCACATGCACGGCGATATGGCGACGGAACGTCCGCTGCTGCTTGCTGCCAATCACGCATCGTGGTCCGATATTGTTGTCTTGGGTTCCCTGAAGGAGATATCCTTCATCGCCAAGGCGGAGGTCGCGGACTGGCCGCTTTTTGGCATGTTCGCCAAATTGCAGCGTTCGGTCTTTGTCGAACGGGAAAAACGCGGCAAGACGCATGATCAGGCGAGCGAGATTGCAACGCGTCTGGCGGCCGGTGATGTGATGGTGCTGTTTGCCGAAGGTACGACCTCCGATGGCAATCGCGTCTTGCCTTTCAAGACGTCACTTTTTGGTGCTGCACAGGTGGCAATTCGCGAAACCAGCGTGGAAACAGTTACCGTGCAACCTGTCGCCATTGCCTATACGCGGGTTCACGGCGTGCCAATGGGGCGGTTCCATCGCCCGCTCATTTCCTGGCCGGGCGATGTGCCATTGGGGCCAAGCCTCATCGGGCTTCTGAAAGATGGTGCAATTGATGTCGACGTGTGGTTCGGCGAACCGATGACCATCGACAGCAAGACAAACCGCAAGACGTTGGCGCGTTTGATGGAGGAGCGCGTCAGGGCAATGATGTTGTCGTCACTCCTTGGGCGTGATCTTGTCACGCCAGCGGGCGAAAGCCAGGAGTCAGTCATTCCTGTCGACTCTGCTATTCTCAAAGACGCCAAAAAGCTTTAGAAGCCTCGCATGGACGATATCAGCATCACGCATAAGCCGGACGAAGCATCCGGAACCGCATCGCTTGCCAACACGCGCAAGGTCTATGTGAAGACCTATGGCTGCCAGATGAATGTGTATGACAGCCAGCGCATGACCGATAGCCTGGCTGCCGAAGGTTATAGTCCCACGGATACGGCAGAAGACGCCGATCTGGTGCTGATCAATACCTGCCATATTCGCGAAAAAGCGTCGGAGAAGCTCTATTCGGCGCTTGGCCGTCTGCGCAAGATGAAGGATGCCCGCGCCAAAGAAGGCCGCGAGCTGACAGTCGGCGTTGCCGGTTGTGTGGCGCAGGCGGAAGGGGACGAGATCACCCGCCGTGCACCGGTGGTGGATCTGGTGGTTGGACCTCAAACTTATCATCGTCTGCCGCAGGCGCTTGCCCGTGTGCGTCAGGGTGAACGGGTCGTCGAGACGGAATATGCGATTGAAGACAAGTTTGAGCATCTGCCCGCCCCGCGCAAGGAACAGACCAGAAGCCGTGGCGTTACCGCTTTTTTGACCGTTCAGGAGGGTTGCGACAAGTTCTGCACATTCTGTGTGGTGCCCTACACCCGCGGTTCGGAAGTCTCGCGACCGGTAGCACAGATTCTGAAGGAAGCTGAAAAGTTGGCCGATGCAGGTGTGCGTGAACTGACTTTGCTGGGCCAGAACGTCAACGCGTGGCATGGCCAAGGCGCGGATGGACGGGAGTGGGGATTGGGCGAACTGCTTTACCGGTTGGCCGATATTCCCGGCATTGCACGCCTGCGCTACGTGACCAGCCATCCGCGCGACATGGACGACACGCTGATCCATGCCCATCGTGACCTGCCCATGTTGATGCCCTATCTGCATCTCCCGGTTCAGGCTGGGTCGGATCGCATCCTCAAGGCGATGAACCGGAAGCATACGGCTGCGGATTACGTGCGCCTGATCGACAGGATTCGCGAAGCGCGTTCGGATATCGCACTTTCCGGCGATTTCATCGTCGGGTTTCCTGGTGAAACGGACGAGGATTTCGAGGCAACCCTGCAGATCGTGCGTGATGTCACCTATGCGGCCGCCTATTCCTTCAAATATTCACCGCGTCCGGGCACACCGGGTGCCGATATGGACGATCATGTTCCCGAAGCGGTGAAGGACGAAAGATTGCAGCGCCTGCAGGCCCTGCTGTCCGAACAACAATATGCATTCCAGCGCAGCCTGATCGGCAAGACCATGGATGTGCTGATCGAAAAGGCGGGGCGGGAGCCCGGACAGATGGTTGGACGATCTCCCTGGTTACAACCTGTAATTATCGATGTACATGGCGGCGAAATCGGCGACATAATCAACGTACGAATCATCAGCACGGGAACCAACAGTCTGGTTGGGGTTCGCGAGATGGAAACTACAAGCGACGGGACTATATAAGGACTGAACACCTTTTGGTAAGGAGAGCCGATTGACCGCCACCGAAAAGCTGAAACCCGCTCCGTCCGGAGCCTCGGATCTGGCGCATATCGTACTGACATTTGACAATAACCGGCTGGCAAGCGCCCTGTTCGGCCAGTTCGATGAGAACCTTGCCCGCATTGAGCAAAAGTTGGGTGTCGATGTCCGTTCCAAGGGAAATCAGCTCGCTATTCGTGGTGAGCCGGGCGCGACGGAGCAGGCCCGTAGGGCGCTCGACCAACTCTACGAACAGCTACAGAAAGGCCATGACATCTCGGCTTCCGATGTGGATGGGGCCTTGCGCATGGCTATTGCCGCTGACGATCAATTGACGCTTCCCACCATGGAAAACAAGAGCAAGATGGCTGCAGCCCAGATATCGACGCGCAAGAAGACGATTTTTGCCCGGACACCGACGCAGGACGCATATATGCGGGCGCTCGACCGCTCCGAGATGGTTTTTGGCGTCGGGCCCGCCGGTACAGGCAAGACCTATCTGGCCGTTGCTCATGCTGCCATGCTTTTGGAGCGTGGTCTGGTGGACCGGATTATTCTCTCACGGCCGGCTGTGGAGGCCGGTGAACGCCTGGGTTTCCTGCCCGGCGACATGAAGGAAAAAGTCGATCCCTATCTGCGGCCGCTATATGACGCGCTGTACGACATGATGCCCGCTGACAAGGTGGAGCGGGCAATCGCTGCCGGCGTCATCGAAATTGCGCCGCTGGCGTTCATGCGCGGACGCACGCTGGCGCACTCTGCCATCATCCTCGATGAGGCACAGAATACGACAGCCATGCAGATGAAAATGTTCCTGACGCGCCTTGGTGAAAACGGACGCATGATTATAACGGGTGATCCCAGTCAGGTTGATCTTCCGCCCGGCCAGAAATCAGGTCTGGTCGAGGCACTCAGAATTCTCGACGGCGTAAGCGGTATAGTCACAGTCCGCTTCTCGGACGTGGACGTTGTCCGCCATCCGCTCGTCGCTGCTATCGTCCGTGCTTACGACAAGGAAGGCGCCAAGCCCTGAGATATCTTCGAACACTTCGTCCCGTTGTCCACCTGTTGCGATTTTCTGTGCTTCCGGTGCTCATAGACTTCAATGTCCATGAGCGCTCCGGTTCTCGAAAACACCCAGCTGACTCGACGGGCTGAGTGCTCGAAACATATCTAACACTTGATGGTACAATTTTGATCGATATCGATATTCTCGTTGAAACGGACGATTGGGCTGATGAAGCCAGTTTGCAGGTGCTTGCCAAAAAGGCAATTGCTGCCGCATGGCAGGTGTTGGATGGTGGCCAGCAGCCAGAGAGTGAACTTAGCCTCGTTTTCACCGATGATGCGGCGATCAAAGAGCTGAACAATGACTGGCGCGACAAGGACAAGCCGACCAATGTCCTGTCATTTCCTGCCTTCCCGATCAAGCCGGGCCAGAAGCCGGGGCCAATGCTTGGCGATATCGTCATTGCGCGGGAGACAGTCGAGCGTGAAGCCGTCGAAGAGCAGAAGCTCTTTGACCATCATTTGACGCACCTGATTGTGCACGGGTTCCTGCATCTGCTTGGCTACGATCATATTGTTGAGAGCGAAGCGGAAGAGATGGAAGATCTGGAGCGTAAAATTCTCGCGCATCTTGCCATTCCCGACCCATATGCGCTATCGGTCACTGACGATCAATCCGATTGAGGACCATGTCTGACACGTCGCACCAGAACGATCCTGCCGCGCCCGCCAAGGGCATAACCGGGCAGGAGAGTGACGCCGAGGGGCAAAGTAGCACCAGAGCGCCCGCAACCGAAAAGCGCTCGCTTCTCACCGCAATCTTTCCATTTCTGCGCGCTCGCCCCGGCACATCCTTGCGAGAGGATATTGATGCGGCGCTTGCAGGTACGGACAACGGCGACACGGCTTTCTCGCCGGAAGAACGCGCCATGCTGCACAATATTCTGCGGCTGCGCGAGCTGCGTGTGGAAGATGTCATGATTCCGCGCGCCGATATCGAGGCCGTGGATATCACGACAACTCTGGGCGATCTGCTCGAGGTCTTCGAGAAATCCGGCCATTCGCGCATGCCCGTCTTTGCCGAAACGCTGGACGATCCGCGCGGCATGGTGCACATCCGCGATGTGGTCAATCACATCACCAAGATTTCCAGGGTGAAGACCCAGCGCCGGACCTCCGCCAAAGCGCCCAAAGGCCCCGTTGCGGCCAAGTTTGATCTTGGTAATGTCGAGCTGACCAAGACGATCGCAGAACTCAGCCTGATGCGCCCGATTCTGTTCGTGCCACCATCCATGCTGGCCAACGACCTGATGGGCCGCATGCAGGCACAGCGCATTCAAATCGCGCTGGTTATCGACGAATATGGCGGCACCGATGGATTGGTGTCGCTGGAAGATATTGTCGAAATGGTCGTCGGTAACATCGAAGACGAGCATGACGACGATGAAGTGATGATCATGGAAGAGCCGGAAGGTATCTTCATCGCCGATGCGCGTGCTGATCTTGAAGAGGTTGCCGGAAAGATTGGCTCCGGCTTCATTGTTGGCGAACACGGCGAGGATGTGGATACGGTCGGTGGCCTGATCTTCTCGATCCTTGGCCGCATTCCTGTGCGTGGCGAAATGGTGCAGGCCGTTCCGGGTTATGAATTCCACGTGCTGGAAGCGGACCCACGCCGTATTCGCAAGGTTCGCATTGTGCCCCTGCGCCATGCCGAACGCCGTTCGCGCGCCCCGCGACAGGGTGCGGCGGACGAACCTGCCGAAATGGACGAATGATTGGCGCAAGTCTCACCGGCTAAGACTGAAGAAAAATCAGAAAGGGTGGGGCATGGCATGATCCAGCGTCTGGCCGGAAAAATCATCCTGCTGTGGGGGTGGAAGCGCGTTGCGCTGGCCTTCCTCATGGGGGCGTTGGCGAGTTTTGCGCTTCCTCCCTATGATTTTTTCGCCGTTTGCTTCATTTCCTTTCCTGTTCTCGTCTGGCTGATAGACGGCGCCGTTGACAATGCGGGTGCAGGGCCCATTCGCAGGTTGCTGCCTGCCGCCATGATCGGCTGGTGGTTCGGCTTCGGTTACTTTGTCTTTGGACTCTGGTGGATCGGCAATGCTTTGCTCGTCGACGCCGCGCATTTTGCATGGGCCATTCCCTTGGCCATTCTTGGATTGCCGGCTGTTCTTGCTTTTTTTTATGCCTTTGCCGCGGCTTTGGCCCGGCTGTTCTGGAGCGAGGGGCTCGGGCGCATTCTCTCGCTGGCATTTGCCTTCGGCGTTGCAGAATGGCTGCGTTCTTTTGTGCTGACCGGTTTTCCATGGAATGCCATCGGCTATGCGGCAATGCCGGTTCCGGTTCTCATGCAGTCGTCGGTCATTGTCGGGTTGCTGGCAATGAATGCCCTTGCCGTTCTGGTGTTTTCTGTCCCCGCCTTGCTTGCAAGCCGCCGGGATATCAAGACAGGCGTGGTCTTGGCACTGATCCTGATTTGCGCCCATGTAGGCTACGGATTTTACAGGCTAAAAATGGCCACTTTGGTGGCAAAGGGCCCGATTGTGCGAATAGTCCAGCCGTCAATTGCGCAGGATCTCAAATTTGATGCCGGCGCCCGTCGCGATATTTTCGATAAATATCTCGCAATGAGTGACCAGGCACCAAAGGCAGGAGCCGCCAAACCCGGCGTGATCGTCTGGCCGGAAACAGCTGTCCCGTACATTCTGACCAAGACGCCCGACGCGTTGCAGGCCATTGCCGACACACTTGAAGAAGGCCAGGTATTGCTCGCCGGTGCCATTCGGATGGAAGAGCCGGGAGGTAGTCAGCAGCCACTTTATTACAACACGATATACACCATCAACGATGCGGGCGAGATTGTCGGTGCGGCGGACAAGGTACATCTCGTTCCTTTCGGAGAATATCTGCCCCTCGAAGGAATTCTGCGTAATCTTGGTCTGAGCGAGGTTGTGGAAATGCCGGGCGGATTTACCGCCGGTGCATCCCGGCAGTCGCTCCAGGTGAATGACAGTTTCGTTGCGTTGCCATTGATATGTTACGAGGCGATCTTCCCCGCTGAACTCGGTTATCAGGGAGCTCCCGCCGACGCTATTATCAACGTGACCAATGATGCCTGGTATGGGGATACACCTGGCCCCTACCAGCATTTCCGTCAGGCGCAATTACGCGCCGTCGAGCAGGGCCTGCCTCTCGTACGTGCAGCCAATAATGGACTGTCAGCGGTTGTGGATCCTTATGGTCGAATCATCGACGCCCTTGCGCTGGATGCCGTTGGCGTCGTAGATGCAGCGTTGCCGGGTAAGGTTCAGCTACCATTAAGTGAAGCCTTACGCAGGTTGCAATTTCTGATTGTACTCTGCGCGATTTTTGCTGCCGTACTTGCGTATTTTTACCGCGACAGAAGGCGTCTTGGTTGACTTTTATGCCTTTGCCCTGTCGAATACCGTTATATTTGGTCTGTTGATACATTGATGATAAAATTAGTTTTCAGCCCCATTTCATACGAATGAGATTTTCATGCCCGATAATAAAAAGCGACCGAACCCAGTTGACGTCCATGTGGGGGCACGCATTCGCTTGCGCCGCAACATGGTTGGTCTGAGCCAGGAAAAACTTGGCGACAGCCTGGGTATTACATTTCAGCAAATTCAGAAGTACGAGAAGGGCGTCAACCGGGTCGGTGCGAGTCGTCTGCAAGCGATCGGTAACGTTCTCAATGTGCCCGTCACATTTTTCTTTGACGATATGCCCGATCAGCCGGAAAAACAGCCGGGGTTCGAAGAAGAGAGTGACAACACCTATGTGGTTGGCTTCCTCAATAGCTCCGAGGGTATCCAGCTGGCTCGTGCTTTTGCAAAGATTGGCGATCCAAAAATCCGACGCAAGATTCTCGATCTTGTCCGGACTTTGAGTCATGAGGAAGATTCAGAACGATAGGCTGTCCGCAAGCCGGCCATTCTTAGCGAATTGTAGTAAAAAATTCTTCCAATGCCGTTTGTTTGAAAACGAAAGCAATTGACTGAATCCTCTGAGCTTGGCAAACACTACGCATGCTCGTTCCCTGCGGATCGAGTGCACGTTTGTTTCAAGAGGGGTTCCCCGTGACACGCAGTTCCTACCTTTTTACCAGTGAGTCCGTATCGGAAGGTCATCCAGACAAGGTTTGTGATCGTATTTCCGATGAAATCGTCGATATGATCTATAGGGAAGCGAAGAAGACGGGTGTTGATCCGTGGACTGTGCGTATCGCTTGCGAAACCTTGGCAACGACCAATCGTGTCGTTATCGCCGGTGAGGTACGTGTTCCGGACACGCTTCTCAAAAAGGACAAGAACGGCGCTGTTGTTCATGATGCCAAGGGTCATCCGGTCATCAATCCCTCCCGTTTCCGCGCGGCAGCACGGCGTGCGATCCGTGATATCGGCTACGAGCAGGAAGGCTTCAGCTGGAAAACCGCAAAGATTGATGTGCTGTTGCATCCGCAATCGGCTGACATTGCGCAGGGCGTCGATAATGCCTCCGATCGTCAGGGCGAAGAAGGTGCTGGTGATCAGGGTATCATGTTCGGCTATGCATGCCGCGAAACCCCTGATCTGATGCCGGCTCCGATCTATTATTCCCACAAAATTCTCGAGCTGCTTGCTGCTGCCCGTCACAAGGGCGAAGGTGATGCCGGACGGCTTGGCCCTGATGCCAAGAGCCAGGTGACCGTTCGTTATGTTGACGGCGTTGCCGCCGAAGCGACGCAGATCGTTCTTTCAACTCAGCATCTTGATGCGAGCTGGGATTCCAAGAAGGTTCGCCAGGTGGTTGAGCCCTACATCCGCGAAGCGCTGGGCGATCTCAAGATTGCTGACACCTGCGTCTGGTACATCAATCCAACCGGCAAGTTCGTCATCGGCGGGCCGGATGGTGATGCAGGACTGACAGGCCGCAAGATCATCGTTGACACATACGGCGGTGCTGCGCCCCATGGCGGCGGAGCATTCTCCGGCAAGGATACAACGAAGGTTGACCGGTCTGCGGCCTATGCTGCCCGCTATCTTGCGAAGAACGTTGTGGCTGCAGGGTTTGCTGATCGCTGCACCATCCAGCTGTCCTATGCCATTGGTGTTGCCCAGCCCCTGTCGGTGTACGTTGACCTGCACGGCACCGGCAAGGTGGATGAGGATGCGATCGAAGGCGCTTTGCGCAAGGTCATGGACCTTTCGCCAACGGGCATTCGCAAGCATCTTGATCTCAACAAGCCGATCTATGCCAAGACATCCGCCTATGGCCATTTCGGCCGCAAGCCGGGTCGTGATGGTTCTTTCTCCTGGGAGAAGACCGATTTGGCCAAGCAACTGAAGAGCGTACTGGCAGCGTAAGCCGCCAGTACGATTGATTGTGATGATGACAGAGACAGAAGAGCCAAGGCGCGAGCGTTCGACGGAAGCCTTTTTTGGCCGACGCAATGGCAAAACGCTGAGGCCGTTGCAGCGGTCCATTCGTGATGAACTGCTGCCGCTGCTCAAGCTGGACCTGTCGCAAGCTGCCCCCAATGACCTGCGCGGTCTTTTCACTGCGCAGGTCGACAAGGTCCGGCTGGAGATCGGGTTCGGCGGCGGCGAACATTTGCTACATGAAGCCGCCCGGTTTCCCACCTCCGGGTTCATCGGCGTTGAGCCCTTCGTCAATAGCATGGCAAAGCTTGTTGTTGATTTGCACGACAATCCTTTGCAGAACATCCGTCTCTATGACGATGATGCCACGCAGGTTCTTGACTGGTTGCCGGAAGCTTCGCTTGACGGCATAGATCTGTTTTATCCGGATCCCTGGCCGAAGAAAAAGCACTGGAAGCGGCGTTTTGTCAGCCAGAAGAATCTTGACCGTTTTGCCCGGGTATTGAAACCAGGCAGTCCGTTCCGCTTCGCGTCCGATATTGATACGTACGTTAACTGGGCGTTGCAGCATTGCCGTGAGCACGGCGATTTCGAATGGCAGGCCGAAACTTCGGCCGATTGGCATACGCCTTATGAAGCTTGGCCCAGCACACGCTATGAGCAGAAGGCGCATCGTGAAGGCCGTATCGGTGCCTATCTGACCTTTTTACGCCGCTAATCGCTCTGTCCGGGCAATATTGGCCCGTCTCTCAACTCCGATGACAGCTTCCAGACAGTTTTCTCATGTCAATCTGACGATGAGGAGACCGCTGGGAGGCTGTCCTATAGTTGTATTGTTGCATTGAATTCGACGTTTGTCGTCAATGCGTGGCTTTGACTGTCGCCAACTCCCGGCTTCTTCAAAGGTCCAGGAAAAACAGACGGCTGAATGCTGTCACGGGAGGATTTCTACAATGCGTAAAATGTTGCTTACTTTCGTCGCTGCCGGCGCAATGATTGTGTCAGGTTCGGCTTTCGCTGCAGATTACAAGATCATGGCTCCTGCGGCCCCTGGCGGCGGCTGGGATCAGACGGCTCGTACGATTCAGACCGTGTTGCAAGATGAAAAAATCTCGGGGAACGTTCAGGTCGTTAATGTCCCAGGAGCTGGTGGCACCATTGGTCTGGCCCAGTTTGCCAATTCCGCGAAGGGTGATCCGGCGCAATTGATCGTCGGCGGTTACGTGATGGTTGGTGCTATTTTGACGAACGCGTCACCGGTCGACCTGTCACAGGTCACCCCGATTGCACGCCTGACGGGTGAGTTCGAAGCATTGGTCGTTCCGGCCGCATCCCCGATCAAGACCATCGCGGATCTTGTTGAGAAGCTCAAGGCTGATCCGGGTTCGGTTTCCTGGGGTGGTGGTTCGGCCGGTGGCACGGATCACATTACGGCTGGTCTGATCGCCAAGGCAGCAGGCGTTGATCCGACCAAGGTCAATTACATCGCTTTCTCCGGTGGCGGTGAGGCGTTGGCTGCCATTCTCGGCAATCAGGTAACGGTCGGTATTTCCGGTTACGGTGAGTTTGAATCGCAGATCAAGGCGGGTACATTGCGGATCATCGGCATTTCCAGCGATGTAAAGGTTGCAGGTATTGACGCGCCGACGTTCAAGGAAGGTGGCGTCGATGTGGCTATCCAGAACTGGCGTATGGTGGCCGCTGCCCCTGGAATTTCCAAGGAGCAGGAAGCAGCCATCGGTGCGGATGTAGAAAAGATGGTAAAGTCGAAGACATGGCAGGATCAGCTGGCTTCCAAGGGCTGGGCGGATACCTACCTTGCGGGTGACGCGTTCAAGGCGCAGCTGGCGAAGGACACCGACGCAACGTCCGCAATCCTGAAAGATATCGGCCTTGTAAAATGACAGACAGGTCAAACACTCCCGAAGCGCGCCGCCCAGATCGGGCGGCGCTGGTCATTGCAGTCGTTCTTGCCATCATAGCGGCTGTCATTGTTTACAGCACGGCGACCGCCCACGGCGGAAGCACGACACGCATTGGCCCCGGCGCATTTCCTTATGCCATATCGGCCTGCCTGTTTGCGTTGGCCATCTGGACCGGTTTCGAAGCTTGGCGCGGGGATTTCCCCGAACGCGAAGAGCAGGAGTTTGGACCGGTTTTCTGGATTGTCAGCGGGCTTGCTGCACAGATGCTGCTCCTGAACACGGTCGGCTTTTCGATTGCAACGGGTATTCTGTTTGCAGCGACGGCCCGCGGGTTCGGCAAGGGGCCGCTCTGGATGACCGTTCCTATCGGCATCGTCCTGTCCTTTGTGGTTTGGGTCATTTTTGCCAAGGGGCTGCAATTGTCGCTTCCGGCCGGGCCGCTTGAGCACCTCATTTAAAAGGCATCACAGCCATGGATACATTTTCACTCCTAGCCCACGGTTTCCTAGTCGCATTGGAGCCGATGAATCTGTTTTATGCACTGGTTGGTGTGACATTGGGCACAGCCGTTGGCGTCTTGCCCGGTATCGGACCAGCGCTGACAGTCGCGCTGCTTCTGCCCGTTACCTACAAACTCGATCCGGCCGGTTCGCTTATCATGTTTGCCGGTATCTACTACGGAGGCATGTATGGCGGATCAACCACGTCCATTCTTCTGAACACGCCGGGGGAAAGCGCCTCCATTGTTACAGCGCTGGAAGGTAACAAGATGGCGCGTGCCGGACGCGGCGGGCCGGCGCTGGCAACGGCTGCTATCGGTTCGTTCGTTGCCGGTCTCATAGCAACGCTGGGCCTTGCGCTGATCGCTCCGACAATCGTCAAATTTGCGCTGTCTTTTGGACCGGCGGAATATTTCGCGCTGATGATCCTTGCCTTCATGACCGTATCGGCGGCGTTCGGCGATTCAACATTGCGCGGGCTGACGGCACTGTTTCTCGGTCTCGCGCTTGGCCTGATCGGTATCGATCTGCAGACCGGGCAGGCGCGGCTGGCATTCGGTATTCCGGATCTGCTCGACGGTGTGGAGGTAACGACGCTTGCGGTTGCACTTTTCGCGATCGGAGAAACCTTGAGCGTGGCCGCTGCGCGCGGTGGCGGCGATGAAAAGATCGAACCGGTCAAGGGTTCGGTCTGGATGAACAAAGAAGATTGGTCCCGCTCCTGGAAGCCATGGCTGCGCGGCACGCTCATCGGCTTCCCGATCGGGGCGATGCCTGCGGGTGGCGCAGAGATCGGTACGTTCCTCTCCTATTCGGTGGAAAAGCAGTTGGCGAAAAAGCCGGAGGAATTCGGCCACGGCGCCATTGAAGGCGTGGCTGGTCCGGAGGCTGCCAATAACGCGTCGGCCGCCGGAACGCTGGTTCCCTTGCTGACGCTTGGTCTGCCGACGACGGCTACGGCCGCCATTATGCTGGCTGGTTTTCAGCAGTTTGGTTTGCAGCCTGGACCCTTGCTGTTTGCGACCAACCCGCAAATTGTCTGGGGATTGATTGCCAGCCTTCTGGTAGCCAATTTCATGCTGCTGGTGCTTAACCTGCCGCTGATCGGCCTCTGGGTGCGGTTGCTGTCCATCCCGAGGCATTGGCTCTATGCGGGTATTCTGGTGTTCGCAACACTTGGCACAATCGGCGCCAATCCCTCGACATTCGAGCTGGGCATGCTGCTGGTGTTCGGTATCCTGGGATATATTCTGCGGCGCTTCGGTTATCCGATTGCACCTGTTGTCGTGGGCCTGATCCTTGGACCGATGGCGGAGCAGCAGTTGCGCCGTGCACTCGCGATCAGTCAGGGCGACGTTACCGTTCTGGTGGGGTCGCCCATCGCGATCATTCTGCTTGTCTTGGCTGTCTGCGCTGTAGTTGTACCATTGATCTTGCGGGCACGGGGCAAAGGCAAGGTGCTGTCGCAACTCGCCGCAAACGAAGACTGATCATTAATCAGCCTGTTCCACCGGAAAAATTACTCTGACGCATGATCCCGTCCGAAAAGTCATGCAACTTTTCGGGATCATGGGTTAGTTCCGGTGGATAGCGCTGAACTGAACAGGGTCAATGCCAAGATTGCGCAGATCTGAAGCAATCGGCTGGTGACCGATACGTGTTGCGGATGCAACAGCGACGGCACTGCCGAATACGTTGAGAAAGCGGCTGATCTTGTAAGGCATATGTCTCTTGGTCATGGCTCATTCCTTTCGCAGTTATATTGCGATGCAGCATAGATAAGTGAATTGACCTTGGACGGTTAGGCCCTCACGCGCAGGGCAGCCATGCGAAAATGCATTGCGATGGCCTGAATTCTGCATTTTCAGCCCATATAAAAGCCTGAATCCACCGCTGGCCGCAAATTTCGGCTGCCTTGGGTCTTGCGGGTCGATCTGCATGATTTGTGGGAAGCGCCGTGGTTTGACGCAGCTTTAACTGATATAGAAACGGACGAACTTGTGACTCGTATGCAGAAATTCGTCACGGCGCTTGAAACTGCCCCGTCATTTCGATATATAGAAGTCATATTCTTGGTCGATAGAACAGGGGTGGGTCCACACAGGTCCCGCTCTTTTTTGTTTCTTGGGGCCGAAACAGGGAAAATTCTGCGTGACAGACGGCACCAAAACAGAACACGAAGCGGTTGAAACAACCGTGCACGAAGAGCGTATTATAACCGAGACGGGTATCGATGCCCGTGTTGCCGGTATTATTGAGCCGGTTCTCGAATCCATTGGTTTTCGCCTCGTGCGTGTTCGGCTCTCCGGCTTGAACGGCCTCACTTTGCAGATCATGACCGAGCGCTTCGATGGCACGATGACCGTTGAGGATTGCGAACTGGTTAGCCGCACCATGTCGCCGGTGCTGGATGTGGAAGATCCCATCGACCGTCATTATCATCTGGAAGTGTCATCGCCCGGCATTGACCGTCCGTTGGTGCGCAAATCGGATTTCACCACGTGGTCCGGTCATGTCGTCAAGGTTGACACCTCAGCAGTATTGAGCGGACGCAAGAAATTCCGCGGCCGCATTGCAGCCGTTACGGAGGATGCTGTCACGATAGAGAGTGATCAGGCGAGTTATGGTGACGAGCCGGTGATCGAAGTGCCATTCGAATTGATCTCGGATGCACGGCTCATTTTGACAGATGATCTTATTCGCGATGCTTTGCGCCGCGACAAGGATTTGCGCGAAGGCCGGATTCCGGAGGAGGGCGCTGCGTCCTCTGACGAGGCAGACCAGACGGAATCCGCCGAGCAGGAACAGACAAAACAGGATTGATCTTCATACGCCCGCGGGAGAAGCGGTGCGATGAACCCCAAGGGGAACTCAAGGAGAAAGACATGGCAGTCAGTGCAAACAGGCTAGAACTTCTGCAGATCGCCGATGCGGTGGCCCGCGAGAAGTCGATTGACCGCGAGATCGTTATTGCGGCAATGGCCGATGCCATCCAGAAAGCCGCGCGTTCGCGTTACGGTCAGGAGACCAATATCCGCGCCGATATCAACGCCAAAACAGGCGAGATCAAGCTGCAGCGCCTGCTGGAAGTTGTCGATAATGTCGAAGATCCGGTCACGCAGATCAGCATGGACGCTGCACGCGATCGTAATCCTGATGCGCAGCCGGGCGATTTTCTCGCCGACCAGCTGCCGCCAATGGATTTCGGCCGCATCGCTGCGCAGTCCGCCAAGCAGGTTATTGTGCAGAAAGTGCGTGAAGCCGAGCGTGACCGCCAGTATGACGAATACAAGGATCGTGTCGGCGAAATCATCAACGGCAGCGTCAAGCGCGTTGAATACGGCAATGTGATTGTCGACCTCGGCCGTGGTGAAGCGATTGTCCGCCGCGACGAACTGATCCCCCGCGAGACATTCCGTTACGGTGACCGTGTCCGTGCTTATGTTTATGACGTGCGCCGCGAACAGCGCGGCCCGCAGATTTTCCTGAGCCGTACGCATCCGCAGTTCATGGCAAAGCTTTTCACCATGGAAGTGCCTGAAATCTATGACGGCATCATCGAAATCAAGTCGGTTGCCCGTGATCCGGGTTCCCGCGCCAAGATTGCGGTGATTTCGCGTGATTCGTCGATCGATCCCGTCGGCGCCTGCGTTGGTATGCGCGGTTCGCGCGTTCAGGCTGTCGTCGGCGAGTTGCAGGGCGAAAAGATTGACATCATTCCGTGGTCGCCGGAGCCAGCTTCCTTCATCGTCAATGCGTTGCAGCCGGCGGAAGTTTCCAAGGTTGTGCTTGATGAAGATGCCGAACGTATTGAAGTTGTGGTCCCGGATGACCAACTATCCCTAGCGATCGGTCGTCGTGGTCAGAATGTACGCCTCGCATCGCAGCTAACCGGCTGGGACATTGACATTCTCACTGAACAGGAAGAATCCGAACGCCGCCAGAAGGAATTCGTCGAGCGCTCGAACCTGTTCATGGAAGCACTTGATGTTGACGAGATGGTCGGTCAGGTTCTTGCGTCGGAAGGTTTTGCCAGCGTCGAGGAAATCGCCTATGTGGATGGCGATGAAATTTCCTCCATCGATGGTTTCGACGAGGAAACTGCAAGTGAAATTCAGCAGCGCGCTCAGGAATATCTCGGACGTATTGAAGCGGAACGGGATGCGCGCCGCAAGGAACTTGGTGTTGAGGACGACCTGCGCGACCTGCCTGGCATGACAAATGCCATTCTGGTCGCGGTCGGTGAAGATGGCGTTAAGTCCGTCGAAGACTTCGCCGGGTATGCGGTGGATGAATTGACCGGCTGGCGTGAACGCAAGGATGGTGAGACAATCAACCATGCGGGCATTCTCTCGGCTTTCGAAGTCAGCCGTACCGAAGCGGAGCAGATGGTTCTGACTGCACGCCTCAAGGTTGGCTGGATCACCGAAGACGATCTGGTTGCTGTAGAAACTGACGAAGTGCCGGACGAAGAGGTCGCTGGCTGATAGCGAGAGACCTTGTACGTGGAACCGGAAATGAATGACAGGACATGCATTGTCACGCGCGAAGGCGGTTCTGTCGATGACATGATCCGGTTCGTTGCAAGCCCCGATGGAACGGTTGTCGCTGATTTGAAGCGCAATCTTCCTGGCAGGGGGTGTTGGGTGAAGGCCCAGCGGCGTTATATTGATGAAGCGGTCAAGCGAAAGCTCTTCCCGCGTGCGTTGAAAACCAATGTGACTGTCCCGGATGATTTCGGGTTGGTTGTAGATCAGATGCTGGTAAAATTCGCGCTTGGCAGTTTTGGGTTGGCGCGCAAGGCCGGTGTTGTGGTAACAGGGGCCGCAAAAGTGGACTCAGCGATCCGCAACGGCACCGCAGCGTTGGTTCTTCATGCCCGTGAAGCAGCGGAAGATGGTGTCCGCAAGCTTGATCAGGCCCGCCGTTCGGTCGTTTATGCCGGCGGACCCGAAATTCCCGCCCTTTCATTGTTTGAAAGCGATGAAATGGATTTGGCATTAGGCGGGGTAAATGTGATACATGCTGCCGTACTCAAGGGGAAGGCAGCTGCCGGGTTCGTTAATCGAGCTTGGCTGCTACAGCATTTTCGCGATGGCCTCACGGATCTGGCCGACGCTAAAGCGGCATCTGCCGCGAAGGAAACGGAAACGGAATGAGCGATACAAAATCGACAGACGACAAGACGCTTGGCGTCAATAAAAAGACCCTGACCTTGAAGCGGCCTGGCGTTGAACAGAGTACAGTGCGTCAGAATTTCAGTCATGGCCGCACGAAGTCTGTTGTCGTTGAAACAAAGAAGCGCAAGTTTAGCCTTCCGGATCAGAAGCCGGAGGTAACGCCTCCTGCTGCTCCGGTGCAGGCGCCAGCGTCTGCGGCCCCAGCACCTGCTCCTTCGGCACCGGTTGCGCGGCCAACAGCGGCTCCCCAGCCAGCACCTGCGCCGGTGCAGACGACCGCGCCAAGCACGCCAGCGCCAGCGCCGCGTCCGGCTGCTCCTGCGCCAAGTGCACCGGCGCCGTCTGCTTCCGCAAGTGCGCGTCCCGCTGCCCCCGCTCAGTCGCAGCGTCCGGCACAGCAGCCTTACCGTTCCGCAAGCCCCCGCCCGAATGATCGTTCAGGCATGGTGCTGAACACACTGTCGACCGCTGAACTTGAGGCTCGCCGCAAGGCACTTGAAGGTTCAAAGGTTCGTGATGCAGAGGACCGTGCCCGTGCAGCAGTAGAAGCTGCACGCCGTGCGGAGGAAGACGCTCTGCGCGCGAAGGAGCGAGAAGAATCTGCTCGCCGTCAGTCAGAGGAAGAGGAGCGCCTGCGTAAGGAAGCTGAAGCCAAGCATCGCTCGGAAGAGGAAGCTCGCAAGCGCCAGCCTGAAACAGCAGCCAAGGCTACCGAAGAAGCTTCTGCGCCGAAGGGTGCCGTGCGTAAAGTTGCCGCCGAGGAAGAAGAAGAACGTCGCGCCAGCCCTGCCGGTGCCCGTCGTGGCAACAGCAGTGCTGCGCCGGCCAAGCCGGAAGTGCGCACACCCAAGGTTGTCAAGGGTGAAGATGAGCGCCGTCGTGGTAAGCTGACTCTGGGCTCCGCGTTGAATGACGAAGGCCGCAGCCGTTCACTTTCCGCCATGCGCCGCCGTCAGGAGAAATTCAAGCGCGGCATGCAGCAGGAAACACGTGAGAAAATCGCGCGTGAAGTCATTCTGCCTGAGACCATCACAATTCAGGAGCTCGCCCAACGTATGGCTGAGCGTTCGGTCGATGTCATCAAGTACTTGATGAAGGAAGGCCAGATGATGAAGGCTGGCGATCTGATCGATGCTGATATGGCTCAGCTGATCGCTGAGGAATTCGGCCACACGGTTCGCCGTGTCGCAGAATCCGACGTTGAAGAAGGTATCTTCAACGTACAGGACGACCAGACTTCGTTCGTGTCGCGGCCGCCAGTCGTTACAATCATGGGTCACGTCGATCATGGCAAGACCTCGTTGCTTGATGCCATCCGCAAGGCCAATGTGGTTTCTGGTGAAGCAGGTGGTATCACCCAGCACATCGGCGCCTATCAGGTCGAGCAGAACGGTCACAAGATCACATTCATCGACACACCAGGTCACGCTGCCTTTACGGCGATGCGTGCCCGCGGTGCACAGGCAACGGATATCGCTATCCTTGTCGTTGCTGCCGATGACAGCGTGATGCCGCAGACGATTGAATCGATCAACCATGCCAAGGCAGCGGGTGTTCCGATCATCGTGGCGATCAACAAGATCGACAAGCCATCTGCCGATCCGCAGAAGGTTCGCAACGGTCTGTTGCAGCATGAAGTCTTTGTTGAAACAATGGGCGGTGAAACACTGGACGTTGAAGTTTCGGCCAAGACCGGTCTTGGTCTCGATAAACTGCTTGAAGCCATCCTGCTTCAGGCTGAAGTTCTTGACCTCAAGGCTGATCCTACACGTACAGCTGAAGGCGTCGTCATCGAAGCCAAGCTTGATCGCGGACGCGGCTCGGTTGCAACCGTACTGGTTCAGAAGGGTACACTGCGCCCTGGTGACATTATTGTTGCCGGTAGCGAATGGGGCCGTGTTCGTGCACTCGTCAATGATCGCGGTGAAAACCTGAAGGACGCTGGTCCGGCTATGCCGGTTGAGGTTCTCGGTCTTGGTGGGCCGCCACAGGCGGGTGATCGCTTTGCCGTCGTGGAAAACGAAGCCAAGGCCCGGGAGATTTCCGAGTACCGTACGCGTCTTGCCCGTGAAAAGGTTGTGGCACGTCAGGCAGGATCGCGTGGCTCGCTCGAGCAGATGATGAGCCAGTTGCAGGTAACTGGTCTGAAGGAATTCCCGCTGCTCATCAAGGGTGACGTGCAGGGTTCCATCGAAGCCATTGCCGGTGCACTGGACAAGCTCGGAACTGATGAAGTTCGGGCACGCATCATCCATTCGGGTGCCGGTGGTATCACCGAGAGCGATATCGCTCTTGCTGAAGCGTCCAATGCAGCGATCATCGGCTTTAATGTTCGTGCCAACAAGCAGGCACGTGATCTGGCCGAGCGTGAAGGCATAGAGATCCGCTACTACAACATCATCTACGATCTGGTTGATGACGTGAAGGCAGCAATGTCCGGTCTTCTGTCGCCGGAACGCCGCGAAACCTTCCTCGGCAATGCGGAGATCCTCGAGGTCTTCAATATTACCAAGGTCGGCAAGGTTGCGGGTTGCCGCGTTACGGAAGGCAAGGTCGAACGTGGTGCAGGCGTGCGCCTTATCCGCGACAACGTTGTCATTCACGAAGGCAAGCTCAAGACGCTCAAGCGCTTCAAGGACGAAGTCTCCGAAGTGCCTGCGGGTCAGGAATGCGGTATGGCGTTCGAGAACTACGACGATATTCGCGCAGGCGATACGATCGAAGCGTTCCGCGTAGAACACATTACCCGCACGCTTTGATGCCAAGCCCCAAGGGCAGCGTTTAAATCATCGACAACAGGATCGCCGGAACAAAAACCGGCGATCTCCTGTATTTTGGGATACGATTGATATGTCTCGTTTACCGACTTCCGGACCTTCACAACGCCAGTTGCGCGTCAGTGAGCAAGTGCGCCACGCGGTTTCTCAAGTGCTTCAGCGCGGTGATGTCCGTGATGAAACGCTGGAAAATGCCGTTGTCGCCATTTCCGAAGTGCGCATGTCCAACGATTTGAAGATTGCGACCTGTTTTGTCTCGCCTATTGGCGCAAAGGACAGTGATGCCGTGATTGCGGCCTTGAACAAGAATGCGAAATTTATTCGCGGCAGAGCAGGCGTTTACCTCAAGCAAATGAAGTATATGCCGGAATTCCGCTTCCGCATCGATACAAGCTTTGACAACTACGCCAAGATCGACGCGCTGCTGCGCAAGCCGGAAGTAACCCGCGATCTCAACGATCATGATGACCACGATGATGATGACGGCGATATCGATCCCAATCCGGGTGACGTGCCGGGTCACGGCCCTGACGGAAACAATTGAATGTCGAGACAGCGCAAGAAAAAGGGCCGGCCCGTATCCGGCTGGCTGATCTTTGACAAACCCAAGGGCATGGGTTCGACCGAGGCCGTTTCTAAGATCAAGTGGCTGTTCAAGGCCGAGAAAGCCGGACATGCGGGTACGCTTGATCCGCTCGCATCCGGCATGCTGCCTATTGCGCTGGGCGAGGCGACAAAGACCGTTCCCTATGTAATGGACGGCACCAAGATTTATCGTTTCACCGTCACTTGGGGTGCTGAACGCACAACGGACGATATGGAAGGTGATATTACGGTTACCGCGGATCAACGCCCGGATGAGGCCGCAATCACCGCGGTTCTGCCCAAATATACCGGCGTAATTCAGCAGATTCCGCCAAAATTCTCTGCCATCAAGATTGCAGGCGAGCGCGCCTATGATCTGGCCCGTGGTGGCGAAGAGGTGGAAATACCCTCGCGTGAAGTAGAAATCGATCGGCTCGAACTGATCGAACGACCGGATGCCTCAACGGCGATTTTTGAAGTCGAATGCGGCAAGGGCACTTATGTCCGCTCGCTTGCGCGGGATATGGGGCGTGATCTCGGCTGTTACGGTCATATTTCCGATTTGCGCCGCATTGAAGTTGCGCCCTTCGATGAACAGGATTTTGTCACGCTGGAAGAGCTGGAAGCCGCGCATCCACCGGTTCCCGCCGAGGCCGAGGAAGGCTCTGACAATTCCTATGAGAGCATCAACGCGCGCTTCTCGGTGATGGATGCATTTCTGATTGATACCGTTGCTGCTCTGGAAAGCCTTCCGCAGGTGCCCTTGTCCGACGATCAGGCGCACCGCATCCGTATGGGCAATCCGGTGATTCTGCGTGGCCGCGATGCGCCCGTGGAAGCCGACGAAGCCTGTGTGACGAGCAAGGGCAAGCTTCTCGCGATTGGTTTCATCGAACAGGGCCAGTTCAAGCCGAAGCGCGTCTTTACGGCTTAGGTTTCAGAAGCTCAGTTTGTATCCTCTGTGTGGGTGTGGGTGTGGTTCGTGGTCGTGGTTCGACAAGCTCACCGTGAGGGAGATAGCAGCTACAAGGCCAACCGGAACATTGCAGTCTGAACATCCTCGCAGAGTATAGGCTCCCTGCAATCCTCACTCTCCCTCATGGTGAGGTTGTCGAACCACGTATATTGGTTATACAACTTACAAGCCTATAAATCTCAGGCCTTCACATAAACCCAAGCGTTGATTCCGGACGTCAACCGCACTTCGATCCGCTTGTAATCAGACACTTCATAGGCGTCGGCTGCGGCGAGTTCCTTTGCTGTAATCTCAAACACGGTTCCGTCCACTTCATCCGACTGATTGTCACTCGGCATGACGATGGGATGAAAATTGCTGCCGCTGGCGCGAATGACATCGGGATCGGTGATCTCGATCATCGATTTCTTGAAGCCAGGCATTGCATCCGGCGAACCATTCAGACGGCGACCGAAGGAAGACAACTGGACGCCCTCCTGCTGCAAGGTTCCGTAGGAAAAAAGATGGATGTCAGGTGTGTCATTCATAGCGCGCCAAACTCCTCTATCGCCTATTCTTATTGGCGAATATCAATCCTTGACGCAACTGTAAGCCGCGGTGTCGTAGGGCAGGGTCACTTCCGTTTTGCCGTTCAGGGATGGTTCGTGCGCAATAAGGCTGCGAACTTCAGCGGCAACCTGCTCCTGTTTTTCTGGCGGCAGCGCTGCGATGAAGCTGGTGGAAAGCACGCGATTGACGATGACGTCCTCGGGAGCGCCGATATGGCTGTTGGAAAAGTGGTGTTCCCTCAGTACGCTGAAGCCATTGAACGGAAAAGGCTTTTTCCATTCGCCCGTATAGTGGCGCGGCGTGTCACCTTCGTAGGGTGCAAAGATGTCAGCCAGCTTCGCGACCCACGGAATACGTTCGTCACGCGTATTCCACACCAGTCCAAGGCTGCCGCCCGGTTTGAGTACCCTGTGAATTTCCGTCAACGCGGCTGCCGTAGCAAACCAGTGAAACGCCTGGGCGCAGACAACTGCATCCACCGATGCATCTGCAAGCGGAATTGATTCTGCAGTGCCTGCCTTGGCCGTAATCTCAGGATATCTCTCGGAGAGTTTCTGGAGCATTTCGGCGACGGGCTCAATGGCAATAACTGCTGCCCCGGTCGTCATAAGCCGAAGCGTGAACTTGCCGGTTCCAGCCCCGAGATCCACGACAGTCTTGCCGGGTTCGAGATCCAGTTCATCGCGCAGCCACGCGTCGAGTGCGGGCGGATAGTCTGGGCGGCCGCGTACATAGCTGTCAGCCTTTGCAGCAAAACCCACGGCGGCGGCCTGATGAATGGTACTCATGATTTTACTCCAGATGAAAGGCGGGCAAGCCAATATGGAAAGGCGGCTTGGCAAAATCGAGGCAGGCATGGACGCCGTGTTCGTGCCGGAATTGAGTTCTATCTTAGGATGGCAAAATTGATATGACCGTTTTGCCTCGATTCGATAGCTGAAAAGCACCCGAATCATTTGCGGCTGGTAATTTGTCACATTTTCGACTATACGGCCCGCAGCGATAGGCTTTGCCTCCGCTTTAACTGGCCCCCGCTGGACGACATCCCGGCCGTGGGCATCCCGTTTTCCCTTCAAAAGAAAGGATATACGATGTCGATTACCGCTGAACGTAAGCAGGCACTGATCTCTGAATATGGTACAAAGGCAGGCGACACCGGTTCTCCGGAAGTCCAGGTTGCTGTCCTGACAGAGCGCATTGTTAACCTGACCGAACATTTCAAGGACCACAAGAAGGATAACCATTCCCGCCGTGGTCTGCTCAAGCTCGTCTCGACGCGCCGCAGCCTTCTTGATTATCTCAAGAAGATTGATCAGGGCCGTTATCAGACGCTGATCGAAAAGCTCGGCCTGCGCCGTTAATAACGGATTAAACCGGCGGTTGCGTTTGTTCGCTCCGCCGGTTTCGTTCATCCCTGACAAGGCGTGAACACTACTCATGAGACACGTCATGGGGCAGGATTGCTGGCAACTCGGAGAGACGAGTTGCAAATTGTCTTGCCCGTGATTGGTCTAAACGAAACGGAAGAAGGATGCTGCTATCCAAAGGGATGCGCGTTTTTCTCCACTCAAGGACAAAATATGTTTAATCAACACAAAGTTGAAATCGAATGGGGCGGTCGTCCGCTCATTCTGGAAACGGGCAAGATTGCCCGCCAGGCTGATGGCGCAGTTCTTGCCACATACGGTGAGACCGTGGTTCTTGCCACTGTTGTTTCCGCCAAGGCACCGAAGGCTGGTCAGGACTTTTTCCCGCTGACCGTCAACTACCAGGAAAAGACTTACGCAGCCGGCAAGATTCCCGGTGGTTACTTCAAGCGTGAAGGCCGTCCAAGCGAAAACGAAACACTGGTTTCGCGCCTGATCGATCGCCCGATCCGCCCGCTTTTTGCTGACGGCTACAAGAACGACACACAGGTTGTTCTGACCGTTATCCAGCACGACCTCGAAAACAATCCTGACATCGTTTCGCTGATCGGCGCTTCGGCTGCCCTGACGCTATCAGGCGTTCCTTTCATGGGCCCGATCGGTGGTGCACGCGTTGGCTATATCAACGGTGAGTATCGTCTGAACCCGACTGTTGATGAAATGCCGGAATCAAGCCTCGATCTGGTTGTCGCCGGTACAGGCGAAGCCGTTCTGATGGTTGAATCGGAAGCGAAGGAATTGGCTGAAGACGTCATGCTCGGCGCCGTAATGTTCGGTCACAAGAGCTTTCAGCCGGTTATCGATGCGATCATCAAGCTTGCTGAAGTCGCTGCCAAAGAGCCGCGCGATTTCCAGGCTGACGACCTTTCCGCTGCTGAAACAGCGGTTCTCAAGGTTGCTGAAGCCGATCTTCGTGACGCTTACAAGATCACTGACAAGCAGGACCGCTACAACGCGGTTGACGCTGCCAAGGCCAAGGTAAAGGCGCATTTCTTCCCGGAAGGCGTTGAAGAGCCAGAATTCTCGGCAGAAGAAATCGCAACTGTGTTCAAGTCGGTTCAGGCGAAGATCGTTCGCTGGAACATTCTCGACACCGGCAGCCGTATTGACGGCCGTGATCTCTCGACCGTTCGTCCGATCGTATCGGAAGTCGGCCTTCTGCCACGCACCCATGGTTCGGCTCTGTTCACCCGCGGTGAAACACAGGCGATCGTTGTTGCAACGCTCGGCACCGGCGAAGACGAACAGTATGTCGACTCGCTGACCGGCATGTACAAAGAAACCTTCCTGCTTCACTACAACTTTCCGCCCTATTCGGTTGGTGAAACAGGTCGCATGGGTTCGCCCGGCCGTCGTGAAATCGGCCATGGCAAGCTCGCCTGGCGCGCTATCCACCCGGTTCTGCCTGCCAAGGAACAGTTCCCCTACACGCTGCGCACGGTTTCGGAAATCACCGAATCCAACGGTTCGTCCTCGATGGCGACTGTTTGCGGCACATCGCTTGCCCTGATGGATGCTGGTGTTCCACTGCTCCGTCCGGTTGCCGGTATCGCCATGGGCCTGATCCTTGAAGGCGAGAAGTTCGCTGTTCTGTCCGACATTCTCGGCGACGAAGATCATCTCGGCGACATGGATTTCAAGGTTGCCGGTACTGAAAGCGGTATCACCGCTCTCCAGATGGACATCAAGATCGACGGTATAACCGAAGAGATCATGAAGGTTGCTCTGGGTCAGGCCAAGGACGGCCGTCTGCACATCCTGACGGAAATGGCAAAAGCCATCACCGAAGGCCGTTCGGAATTGGGCGAATTTGCTCCGCGCATCGAAGTCATGAACATTCCAACCGACAAGATCCGTGACGTTATCGGTTCTGGCGGCAAGGTGATTCGTGAAATCGTCGAAAAGACCGGCGCGAAGATCAACATTGAAGATGATGGCACGGTCAAGATCGCGTCCTCCTCTGCCAAGGAAATCGAAGCAGCCCGCAAGTGGATTCACTCGATCGTTGCTGAGCCTGAAGTTGGCGAAATCTACGAAGGCACAGTCGTCAAGACCGCAGACTTCGGCGCATTCGTCAATTTCTTCGGCCCGCGCGATGGTCTGGTTCATATTTCCCAGCTCGCTTCCGAGCGCGTTGCCAAGACCTCCGATGTGGTCAAGGAAGGCCAGAAGGTCTGGGTCAAGCTCATGGGCTTTGACGAACGCGGCAAGGTTCGCCTGTCGATGAAGGTGGTCGATCAGGAAACCGGCAAGGAAATCGTTCAGGAAAAGAAGCAGGCTGAAGAAGACGCTGAATAAGCCTCTTGCTTTGACTTGATAAAAGCGCGCCCCAGTGGCGCGCTTTTTTCTTGGCGGAGTTCGATTTGCATGGAAAATTCCATCCAAACCAATTCCGCTCTAGATAGACATATTGATGGATGGATAATCACCATGGCCAACGGCGCGCTCAAGACGCTTTTTCTGCCCTTTGAAGACGAGATATTGCCGGTTCCAGGCGCAGGCCGTACATGGCTTTTTCTCGGTGCCGAGGTGGAGCGCGATATCGATCCTGCCTGGAAAGATGTCCTCACCGCCCTTCAACCATTCAGGCCGGATTATCTGTCCTTGCAAAAGGCGGGCTTCCAGGCGGTTTCCCGTCTTGAGGGCAGCGAACGGTTCAACGGTGCCTTGATTCTTCTTGGCAAGCATCGTGGGCGCAATGAAGCATGGCTGGCACAGGCTTTGCGCCATGTTGAAGCCGGTGGCCAGATCGTAGTGGGCGGCGATAAGAAACTTGGCATCGACAGTTTCCGTAAAACCGTCGAAAAATTTGCGCCCGTTACCGACCGTCTGTCCAAGAACCATGCTGTGGCATTCTGGTTCACCCGCCCTCAGGTTATAGACGATGCACAGGTGCAGGCGCTTGTTGCCGAACCGACGGTGGTGGAGGAGCGTTTCACCACTGCTCCAGGCATGTTCTCCCATACGGCCATAGACAAGGGTTCGGCGCTGCTCGTGAAGCATTTTACCGGGCGTATCAGCGGCCACGTGGCTGATTTCGGTGCCGGTTGGGGCTACCTTGCCAGCGAAGTCCTGAAGCACCCCGAGAAGCTGAAATCACTGGCGCTCTATGAAGCGGATTTTGAAGCCGTCGAAGCGGCCCGGCTGAATCTCACCGGAACGACCGAATTGCCATTGTCGTTCCACTGGCATGACGTGAACGGCGAAGCCATCACCGAGATTTACGATACCATCGTTATGAACCCGCCATTCCATGCAGGGCGTAGTGCTGACCCGACCATGGGGCAGGGATTTATCGCTACTGCTGCCAAGCGCCTGAAGCCGGGTGGCAAGCTGTTGCTGGTCGCCAACCGCCAGATGCCCTATGAAGCGGCCCTGAAGTCACTCTTCCGCTCTGTCCTGCCCATTGAGGACGTCGCCGGCTATAAGATCATCGAAGCGAAGAAATAGTCAGTTCGCTTCGCTTTTCCATCGGGGGCACTCGGCCTGCGCCCTTCAACAAAAATCCCGCAAAACCAAGCTTGGCTTCGCGGGACTGCTGTCAATTCCGGCAGGAGGGATTATTCCTTGCCGTCGTCGGATTTCTTCAGTTCTTCCAGCGTTGGCATCGAGACGATGTTGTAGCCGGAATCCACATAGTGGATTTCGCCCGTCACACCACTTGCAAGATCCGACAGGAGATAGAGCGCCGAGCGGCCCACATCTTCGATATCAACGGTGCGGCGCAGAGGTGCATTGCGCTTCTGGTAGGAGAACATGGCGCGTGCATCGCCGATGCCTGCTCCAGCTAATGTGCGGACCGGACCAGCGGAGATCGCGTTGACACGGATGCTTTCCGGACCGTAATCGGCTGCCAGATAGCGTACCATCGCTTCCAGAGCAGCCTTTGCCACACCCATGACGTTGTAGTTCGGCATCACTCGGGTGGAACCGCCATAAGTCAGCGTCAGGATGGAGCCGCCGTTCTTCATCAGCTTTGACGCGCGCTGCGCCACTTCGGTGAAGGAATAGGCCGAGATCACCATGGTGCGGCTGAAGTTGTCACGGGTGGTCACATCGGCATAGCGGCCCTTGAGCTGTGATTTGTCGGAAAAGCCGATGGCATGAACGACGAAATCAATTGTGCCCCATTCCTTTTCCAGTGTCTCGAACACGGCGTCGACCGTTGAAATGTCCTCAACATCGCAGGGAAGCAGCAGCTTTGAGCCCAGTTGTTCAGCCAGCGGCGCAACGCGCTTGCCGAATGCGTCACCCTGATAGGTAAACGCGAGTTCGGCACCGTTATCGGCCAGCTCCTTGGCAATTCCCCAGGCAATGGAATGGCTGTTCGCGACCCCCATAATGAGACCGCGTTTGCCTTTCATCAGTTCACCCATATTCTTCCCTCTCAACCCTGGAAACGCTGGAACACCAGCGTTGCATTGGTGCCACCAAATCCGAAGGAGTTGGTCAGCACCGTATCCAGTTTGGCATTGTCGATCCGCTTGCGCACAATAGGCATGTCCTCGAATGCCGGATCGAGTTCTTCGATATTGGCGCTTTCGGCGATGAAATTGTGGTTCATCATCAAAAGCGAGTAGATTGATTCGTGAACACCGGTCGCACCCTGCGAGTGTCCGGTCAGTGATTTTGTTGCCGAAATTGGCGGGCAACCGGCTTCCGCCGTGCCGAACACTTCGCGAATGGCTTCGATCTCCTTGAGATCACCAACAGGCGTCGATGTGGCGTGCGGGTTGATATAATCCACCTTGCCCTTCACGTTTTCGATTGCCATCCGCATGCAGCGCGCCGCACCTTCACCGCTCGGTGCAACCATGTCTGCACCATCCGATGTCACGCCATAGCCGACGATTTCGCCATAAATCTTGGCGCCGCGTGCCTTGGCATGCTCCAGTTCTTCCAGAACGAGCACACCGGCGCCACCGGAGATGACGAAACCATCGCGATTCTTGTCATAGGCCCGCGAGGCAATCGAAGGCCGGTCGTTGAACTTTGATGACATGGCGCCCATGCCGTCGAAGAGGACGGAAAGGGTCCAATCGAGATCCTCGCAGCCACCGGCAAACATCATGTCCTGTTTGCCGTACTGGATCATCTCGAAGGCGTTGCCGACACAGTGATTGGATGTCGCACACGCTGATGAAATGGAATAGTTGACGCCCTTGATCTTGAACCATGTGGCAAGCGTTGCCGAAGCGGTCGAAGACATCGCTTTCGGCACGGCAAATGGGCCGACCTTCTTGGACGATCCCGATTCGCGGGTTTTGTCCGCCGCCTCAACGATGGTGCGCGTGGATGAACCGCCGGAACCCATGATGATGCCGGTGCGTTCGTTGGAGATCTGGCTCTCGTCGAGACCTGCATCGGCAATGGCCTGATCCATGGCCACATGATTCCATGCTGTTCCGCCACCGTGGAACCGCATTGCGCGCCGGTCGACCAGTGTTGCCGGATCAAGCGTGGGAGCGCCGTGCACCTGACTGCGGAAACCATATTTCGCATAGTCTTCGGCGAAGACGATGCCCGATTTCGCTGCACGCAGGGATTCCAGCACCTCCTGCACGTTATTTCCGATAGAGGACACGATACCCATGCCCGTCACAACCACTCGCCGCATTGCGATCTCCTTGAAGGTATTGCGTTGCCCTATCAGGCAGCGCTTTCCTTGAACAGGCCAACCCGCAGGTCAGTTGCCTTATAGATAGTTTCGCCATCGGCTTTTAACCAGCCGTCCGCAATGCCTAGCACCAGACGTCCACGCATGACACGCTTGAAGTCGATACCATATTCAACAAGTTTGGTCTTTGGCGTGACCATTCCGGTAAATTTCACTTCGCCGGTCGACAAAGCACGGCCTTTTCCGGGTTCACCAAGCCAGCCCAGATAGAAGCCGGTCATTTGCCACATGGCGTCAAGGCCCAAGCAGCCCGGCATGACAGGATCGCCGATAAAATGGCAGGGAAAGAACCAGAGGTCCGGTTTGATGTCGAATTCGGCCCGAATATAGCCTTTGCCGTTTTCGCCGCCGGTCTCGGAAATCTCGGTGATGCGGTCGAACATCAGCATGGGGGGCGCTGGCAACTGGGCATTGCCCTGACCGAACATCTCTCCGCGGGCGCAAGCAAGGAGCTCTTCATACCCGTAGCTTGATTTCTGTTCTGGCATTCTGTCTCCCATCAATTGCTTCAATGCTGGCGCTTTTGCGCGGGCGGACCCTATCACAGAGTGTTTCTTGCTGAAAACGGTCTGTTGGCTTATCCCTAACGGAATGGCTGAATTGCGGCCTATTGATCGATTTCGCAAGACGGCATATATCAATGATGTAACACGATAGACAACAGTCTATGGTGAGACTTTTGATATCATTTAACGGAGTGGCAGACGGGCCATGCATATTTCTTATGAGATTGATGCCGACGTACCCTTGCAAGAGCGCCTGCGCTTTGCGGGTTTGCGTCCTACCCGTCAGCGTATTGCGCTTGCAAGCCTGATCTTTTCCAAGGGTGATCGTCACCTTTCGGCGGAAGAGCTGCACGAAGAGGCACTGGGTGCCAACGTGCCCGTTTCGCTGGCAACGGTCTACAACACCCTGCACCAGTTCACTCAGGCAGGGATGTTGCGTATCCTGGCCGTTGAAGGTGCGAAAACCTATTTCGACACCAATGTTTCCGACCATCATCACTTTTTCGTCGAAGGCGAAAACGAAGTGATCGACATTCCGGATGGTTCTGCCATGGTTGGCAGTCTTCCTCCAGTGCCCGAAGGGATGGAAATCGTCAACGTGGACATCATCATCCGCCTGCGCAAAAAGCGTGGCTGATTGCATCGTAACCTTTGCCCGTCACGGATAGCGAATCGTGCAAATGTAATCGGGCTTGTGTCGGCTGACGCGGGCTCTACAGATTAATCGAACTTTTCACCCGGATAAGCACCCCAGATATCGGATTGGCGCATCCAACCGCTGGCCCCGCTGAAAACCAGCCGGCACCAGTCACCATTGCACATCTTGAGAGTTGCCAGAACGCCGGGTTGCACCTGCGCCACGACATTCGCCTTGTCATCGGCGCTGCGGTAGACATTCAGCATGACATTGTCCTTGTCGCGCTGCCACGGGGCAGTCATCGCCGTGCGTTTGCCTGACAACAATGACTGATAGACCCAGCCTTCCGTTCCCTCGGAATCGCGAATGCGCCGCCAGTTGTCATATTCCTGCACGATCTCGACCGGCAAGCCGGATTTGAGAAACAGCCATGTCACAGCGTAATCGCGCCCAGGCCCGACGCGCAAATTGACGCGGCCAGGCTTCAGGCTGACAAACCGCGGTAAGGGCAGCCCGCTTGGACCGACCTGCTGGGCCGCGTAAACCATTGCCGAACCGGAAAACGCGGCGGGAGCGGCCACCAGAAAAGCTGATGCAATACCGGTGGTCAGTACGAAAGAACGAATGAATGAGATGCCCAACAAAACCAGTCCTTCATCATTCCCTGCTCTTTTCCAGCGATTATGCGGTTGAACGAGGAACGATCCCTATTTTTCTTTGTCTTTGATGCGCCGCCTTGATAGACAAGTATCGGAGCTCAAGAGCAATTGCAGTTTGCAATGACTTGGTTAAAGAGGTCTCAATACCATCGGAAAAAGGGAGGGGAATATTGGTTAGCAAGAAGCCTCTGGTCGTCATTACCCGAAAACTGCCCGATTCCGTTGAGACGCGCATGCGTGAACTCTTCGAAGCGCGGCTGAATGTCGATGACCGGCGGTTGTCAAAGGCGGAACTGATCGAAGCCGTCCAGCAAGCCACTGTTCTCGTACCGACCGTTACAGACCGTATAGATGAAGAGATCATCAATGCGGCTGGTCCCAATCTGAAGCTCATCGCCAATTTCGGCAATGGCGTCGATAATATCGATGTTCCTGCTGCCGCCAAACGCGGCATCACTGTCACCAACACCCCCAATGTCCTGAGCGAAGACACGGCCGATATGACCATGGCTCTGATGCTGGCTGTGCCGCGCCGGCTGGTAGAGGGTGCTTCCATTCTTCTCGACGATGGTAAATGGGAGGGCTGGGGGCCGACATGGATGCTTGGTCGGCGAATCTGGGGCAAACGTCTCGGTATTGTCGGCATGGGCCGCATCGGTACTGCCGTTGCCCGCCGCGCCAAGGCATTTGGCCTCTCGATCCATTATCACAACCGCAAGCCGGTCAGCCCAAAGACCGAAGCGGAACTGGAAGCAACCTATTGGGATAGTCTCGATCAGATGCTGGCCCGCATGGACATCATCTCGGTCAACTGCCCTTCCACGCCAGCTACATTCCATCTGCTATCGGCTCGCCGGCTGGCACTGATGCAGCCGACCGCCTTTATCGTCAACACGGCTCGCGGTCAGATCATCGACGAACAGGCACTTATTGCCCAGCTGGAAACCGGAAAACTGTCCGGTGCGGCACTCGACGTTTTTGAACACGAGCCCGCTGTGAACTCCAAGCTGCGCAAACTTGCCAAGGCGGGTAAGGTCGTCATTCTTCCGCATATGGGGTCTGCGACCCTGGAGGGCCGTATCGACATGGGCGAGAAGGTGATCATCAACATCCGCACATTTATTGATGGACACCGCCCTCCGGACCGGGTGCTACCCAACAGGGTTTAGAGCCTGCAATGGCATTGTACGCGGTTCTTGGTTCGACAAGCTCACCATGAGGGAGAGTGAGGATTGCAGGGGGCCATATTCTGAAATTTTTCAGATTGCCTTTGCAGCTCACCCATCTCCCTCATGGTGAGCTTGTCGAACCGCGCACGATGCCAATGCAAACGACACGGCTTATTGAACGTTGACGATCCCGGCACCATCAATTGCAAGCTTGTGATTGCTCAGATTGGCAAACGCCTGCCGATCAAGCCTCAGCGCCATGGGCGTCTCATGGCCCATTTCCTGCGCCACGATCAACCCGAGCAGAAGAATGGCGTCAGGTTCATGCAGGATGATTGCTGCGGGTGCGAGGCCGGCATAGACCAGCTCTAGAAGCACGGCCGCGGCCGATGATGAACCGATGGTTCCCGGCAGACACAGAACTTTTCCAGTAACGGCGATGCCATGCTGCGGATGGCGCACATCGGCAATCAGTCCGGTTTTGGGATTAACACCGCCCCAGAAGCTGATGGGTGCCGTCAGGACCAGAGCCTCGGCATCGGCGGGTTGCCCGTGAACGAGAATCTCTGTTTGCAGTTGGGTCATGCGGCCGCTCCAAAGACGGGACGTCCGGCAACCGCACTTTCCACGCATTCGGCCATCGAGCCATAAATCACGCCGTAGCCCGTATTACCGGGCGCATAATGGGCGAACTTGCCGGAATTGGTCATGAGCACGGCGTTGTCGATCTCGGGCAGGATGGGCGTGACGACGACGCAGGTATCGACAACAACAATGACACCACTCTTTTCCAGTGTACGGCGCTGGCCGCTACTTTCGAGCGTGGCCAAGGCGTGACGGCCGGTGCAGGCATAGAGCGGTACAGTCAGAGGGCGTCCGGCGATCAGGGCTTCCAGCCTATCAAACTCGGCATTGGAAAGATGCGGACTGCCAATGGCCACAGCGTGAATGGATGCCGCATCTGCCGCCGTCGACAGTCTGTGGCGCGAGTCCCTGATCATGTCGCTTGTGACTTTGATCGTGGTCTCCGGTGCCTGGTGGTGTAGTGCCGTTGCAAGGTCGAGCGCTTCCGGTGTCACACCCGCCACATGGAACAGCCCGACTGAACCGGCGGATGCCGAAGCGGCGCCAAATGCCTTCAGCCCATCGTCTCCGGGGTGGTGATGGATACCTGTGACGACGCCGACGGAGTCCCCGACTTCGCGACCGAATAGGCTGCCGAGAATAGGCCAGGCGACCTCGGAAGCCAGAAACCCGGCATCAAGGTCTGAAACGTCAAATACGATCGTGGCGCGACGATTTTCCGGACGATGAAATCCATAATATGGGGCGTAACCTGCAATGGCGCAGGCAATATCGAGAAAGTCGCCATAACGGTTGGTGCGCGCGCCAAGAACTGAATTGCAGAAGACAACCGCATTCGATTCGCCCCAGGCAACATCACTGCCGAGGGCGGGGCGATGACCTGCCTGATAGGGTGCGCAGGTCCAGGTCGGCTCGCAGCCAAGCGTCCGATAGGCATCCATCATCCGTCGCGCCATTCCGCGTTCACGCGGCTCCAATCGATTTCTCGAGCAGCCAGTCAAGTCAAGCGAACCGACATTGAGGGTGGCTCGCACCGCAACTTTCGCTCCGCCTTCCACGAGTTTCTCGGCAAACAGTGTGCCGGAATCACCGTGATAAAGGGCACCGTCTATATGGGCGGAAGCGATGGGGATGAGCGAGGGCGCGCCCATTAACCGGGCCGTTGCAGCAACAATACGGATAGCCATCGCAGCACCGGCGCCGCGCGAGCCATTGACGATCGCCTGTTGCTCCGCGGTGAGCTCAAGCACCATGGCCCAGATCCTTGCGCATGGTAATGGAGGTTATCCGGTCGAACCCGGGATGCGATGTTTCGGCGGTTTTGCGGAAACCCAGCCGCTCAAACGTCTGATGATTGTCTTTGAGTTCGATACGGGTCTGCAATTCGATGACGGGCTTTCCAACGCTACGCGCAATGGCTTCCGCGCGGGCCAGCAGCGCACGGCCGATGCCGCGTCCTTGATAATCCCGAGCAATAGCAAATTTGCCGAGATAGAAGTGATCGCCGCGATCGGCGAGAAACAGGCAGCCAACGACTGCAGTATCGATGAACGCGACAACCGCAGTCTCGGTTTCAGCCTTTTGACGAAGTGTCCGGATAGTCATCTCAACCGCCGAAGAGGGGGGATCAATCAGCGGGTTCATATAAGCAAACGTGTTCGTGATGAGGGTCAGCAACGCCTCCCAGCGATCAAAGTCGCTATCCAGCGTTGTGATATGAACATTGGATGGAGTCACGCCGTGGCTCCGGCGACACTTGCCTTGTACTTGATGGTCTCGAAGCGCGAGCTTAATGCATCGTAGAGCAACAGCCTGCCAATCAACGGTTCACCAATGCCGATAATGAGTTTGATCACCTCGGTCGCCTGCAAGCTCCCTATGACACCCGGCAGCACGCCAAGAACGCCGGCTTCCGCGCAGGTTGGAACCAGACCCGGTGGTGGCGCGGAAGGGAAGAGATCGCGATACGAAGGGTTCTGCTCACCCTTGGCATTCTGCTCATAGGGTTTGAGCGTCGTTAAAGAACCGTCGAAGCGGCCAAGCGCCGCCGAAACCAGTGGGCGTTTTCCCGCCGCGCAGGCATCTGCGAGCAAATAGCGTGTGTCGAAATTGTCCGAGCCGTCGACGATGATGTGATAATGGCCGATCAGGTCGGCGACGTTGTCGGGTGCGATGCGCATTTCATGTGCCTCGACCGTAACATGCGGGTTAATCGCTGCGATAGCACGGGCGGCACTTTCAACCTTGGGCGCGCCCACAAGGTCCGTATCGTGGATGATCTGCCGTTGCAGGTTGGAAAGCGAAACCCTGTCATCATCGACAATGCCAAGTGTGCCAACGCCCGCAGCAGCCAGATATTGCAGCACCGGCGCTCCAAGTCCACCGGCGCCCACCACAAGCACACGCGCGCGCTTGAGCTTTTGCTGACCAGGTCCGCCAATCTCCGCAAGGATGATGTGGCGGGCATAGCGCTCGAGTTCGGCAGAAGTGAAGGCTGGTTTTTCAGGCTTGGTCATACCAATACATTAGAACAAGATCGAACCGGAATGCAGCATCCGATTTGTCTCAGGCAAGAAATTTCAGCCCGGCAATGCCGGATACGATCAGTCCAATACAGACAAGGCGGATGACGGTTGCCGGCTCACCGAAAAGATACATGCCAAGCAAGGCGGTGCCGACGGTCCCGATACCGGTCCAGACCGCATAGGCACTGCCCACGGGCAGTTCACGCAGGGCAAGACCCAGCACGAGAACGCTGATCACCATGCTCGCACCGGTCAGTACCGAAGGTGTCAGGCGAGTAAAACCATCAGTGTATTTGAGCCCGATAGCCCAGCCGATTTCAAAGAGTCCTGCGACGACGAGATAAATCCAGGCCATGACGACCATCCTTTTTCTTATGCGGGCCGTCCCGGCTGTATTCAGACGCGGTGTCTTCAACCCGCGTGGAGGTCGTCCTCCAGTGCTCTATCTAGGCCGCCACAATTGCGCGGGCAAGTGTGGAAAGGCTGAGTAATTTTGGTGTTTAACATCAAGGAGAATGAAAGGAGATCGCCATTGTTTACGCCTTGTATAGCCGTATGGGACTGGTCTTTTCCCGCTTCACCACACCTTTCGCTTCCAGATCAAGCTGAACAGCCTTGGCCCACCATCCGGCTTTGGCACCACCGGGAAAAACCTCCTGTGACAACACATCAGTCAGACATTCGCGGATTTCCGCCACTGTCAGCCCCGGTGCCGCTACCGGCAGGACTTTCATATAGGCGTCCTTCATCGCGTTATATTTGACCTGATCAAGACGTGTGCTGTTACCCGGATGATTGACGTTCTCGACTTTGACTTTAGATGATTGTGCCATGTCATTTCCTCCTTCTGGCAGTCGTTCATAGTGGGGTGTTGCGATAAAGACGTACGGGCGCGCGCAAAGCCGACAGGTAATGTGAAATAATTCATGGCAAATCGCGGCCGGAAGACCGCGATGTGGTTTTGCAGAACGCTCATAAAACTCAAGGCGGGGTGACGATCATCCAGGTGAAGACGTAAGCCTGCAGCATCACTAGAACGCCAACGAGGCAGGCAAGCACGATTGAGTGCTTGAAGACAAAACGCAGGATCGTGCCTTCATGCCCGTACCAGTTGGTCGCTGTCGAGGCGACGACGATGGATTGGGCGTCGATCATTTTGCCCATGACGCCGCCGGATGAGTTCGCCGCCCCCATCAGAATCGGCGAGAGGCCAAGCTGTTCCGAGGTAATTTTCTGCAGATTGCCGAAAAGAACGTTGGAGGCCGTGTCCGAACCGGTCAGTGCCACACCGAGCCAGCCGAGCAGCGTGCCGAAGAACGGGTAGAGCACCCCGGTTGCCGCGAAGGCCAGGCCGAGCGTGGCGTCAATGCCGGAAAGCCGGGTCAGGGTACCGATGGCCAGCATGGCAGAAATGGTAATGAGGGAATAGGAGCAGAGCTTGAGGGTTCGGCCATAGACCCTGAGCATCTCAAGTGGCTTGTACCCCATTACCAGACCCGAAATAACCGCCGCGATCAGCATGCCCGAGCCTGTATAGGACAGCCAGGTGAATGCGAACACTGCCTTCTCAGGTGTGGGCTGCGCCGCAATGGGCGCGACTTTCATGATCAGATTGTTCAGACCGGGAACACTGTAGCTCAGTGTAGCCCAGGGATTTACGGCATTCTTGAACCAGTCCGTGCCCCAGAGGAGAAGCACGGCGCAGACGATGATCCACGGTGTCATGGAGGCCCAGACCTCCGCCCGGGTCGGGGTGGTTTTCGTGGTCTTTACCGGCGGCACCTGCGATGCGGAATCATCGCGGGTTCGCAGGGCTGGCGATGTCCAAATGACCTTTGGCTGCCAGATGCGCAAGAAACCGATCAGGCAGGCCATGGAGATCAGCGATGCGCCGATATCAACGATCCATGGGTTGATGAAGTTGGAAATGAGGTATTGCGGCACGGCGAAGGACACGCCCGTGACCAGAATGGCCGGCCAGACTTCCTTCATGCCCCTGTATCCTGCAAAAGCCCAGACGACCCAAAATGGTATGATGAGCGAGAAGATCGGCAACTGCCGTCCGACCATCGCGCCGAGCAGGAATGGATCAATGCCGGTGACGCTCGAAAGCCCGGCGATCGGCGTTCCCAGCGCTCCATAGGCGACAGGCGCCGTGTTGGCGATCAGGGAAAGGCCGGAAGCTGCCAAAGGCGAAAAGCCAAGTCCGATCAGGATTGCTGCCGTTACCGCCACTGGGGTTCCGAAGCCAGAGGCCCCTTCAAAGAACGCTCCGAAGGAAAAGGCGATAAGCAGGATTTGCAGCCGCCGGTCACGCGTGACGCCGCCAATCGTGTTCTGCAGCGTCTCGAACACGCCTTTCTCCACCGTCAAGCGATAGAGAAAGATAACGTTGAGGACGATCCAGCCAATCGGGAAGAAGCCCGTGATCACGCCGAGCAGCGACGCTCGGATCGACATGTCCGCAGGCATGGTGAAAATGAAGATCGCGACGAGATTGGCGGCAACAAGCGCGATGATAGCGGCGATGTGCACCTTGACCTTGTTGGATGCGATCATTGCCAACAGAATGACAACGGGTATGGCCGCTGCCAGCGTTGAAAGAACCGAATTGCCGAACGGATTGTAGACCTGATTCCACATCATGAATGCCCCCCATCATGAAGCACCGCAACGATCCGAATACCTCGAACAATCGTTCGGTACTCTAATATATGTGTCAGATTGATCTATTTGTTACGGCGTTCTCGGCAGAATGCAACCGGAGCAATGGCAAACGCCGCCAAAACGGCGGCGTTCACGGGTTTTTCAACAGGCAATGCAGAAAAAGAAGTGTTTACGGGCGCTTGGGTATATCAAGACCGCGCTGCACGGCCGGGCGTGCAAGACCCCGTTCCAGCCATGCCGGTACGTTCTTCAGGCTGGCATAATCCACCAGTTCACCCGCTCCGTAGAAGCCGACCAGATTGCGTACCCAACCCAGCGTTGCGATATCAGCGATGGTGTATTCATCGCCCATGATCCATTGGCGGTCTTCAAGCTGTGTTTCCAGTACGCCGAGCAAGCGCTTTGACTCGTTCACGTAGCGTTCAAGCGGACGCTTGTCCTCGTACTCGCGGCCGGCAAACTTATGGAAAAAGCCGACCTGACCGAACATCGGGCCGATCGCGGCCATCTGGAAGAATACCCACTGAATAGTCTGGTAGCGCAGTGCCGGATCTGCGGGCAGGAACTTGCCGGTCTTTTCGGCGAGATACAGCAGAATGGCGCCCGATTCGAACAACGGCAGGGGCTTGCCGCCGGGACCATCGGGATCGATGATCGCGGGAATCTTGCCATTCGGATTCAGCGACAGGAATTCCGGTGTCCAGCTTTCGTTCTTGCCGATATCAACCAGATGCGTTTCGTAGGGCAGTCCCAATTCTTCCAACATGATGGAAACCTTGACGCCGTTTGGCGTAGGCAGAGAATAGAGTTGCAGGTGGTCAGGGTGCTGTGCCGGCCAGCGTTTAGTGATGGGGAAGGTGGAAAGATCAGGCATAAGGATTCCTTTATTGGATCAAGGCTCCGCGCAATGATAGCCGGGGCCGTAGAGGCCTTGTTTCATGGGGTTATCGCAGAAAGAATTCGATTCTTTGACATGCTAACACGCTCACAGACGGACTTTCTATTGCCCGTTCTATCCTGAGTGCACTTCTCCGTGAGACACTTCAAAAAACTGCGCGCGGCCGCTGAGGCTGGAAAACAGCGAACGGTCTGTGCCGGTCATGAAGGCCTGTCCGCCAAGATCTTCGATGATATCAAAAAGCGCGGCGCGGCGGCCCTCGTCGAGATGGGCGGCAATCTCGTCCAGCAGCAATATGGGCGCCATCCCGGCGAGTTCACCGGTGAGACGCGCATGGGACAGGATAAGGCCGATCAGCAAGGCTTTTTGCTCGCCGGTAGAACACAATGCCGCTGGCATAGCCTTGGGCCGGTGGCGTACCAGTAAATCGGAGCGGTGCGGACCATCCAATGTTCGCCCCGCAGCGCGGTCGCGATTGCGCCCGTCATGCAGTGCCCGGCGAAAGGTTTCTTCCACATCCGTTGCCGATTCGATGCCGACGCGTGCTTCGAGTTCACCGTCGAGAATGCAGTCGGCTTTGGGAAAGGGGCTGTCATCCGGCAGCCGCTCGATCATGCCATTGATCAGGCGCATCAGTTCGGCGCGCGCGGCGGCAATTGCGATACCAAGTTCCGCCATAGGCGTTTCAATGGCATCAAGCCAGGCGCTGTTGCTGCGTTCTTCCGTCAACAACCGGTTGCGGCTGCGCATAGCCTTCTCGTAATCCAGGACCCGGCGGCCATGGGCCGGATCAATGGCAAGCACCATGCGATCGAGAAAGCGGCGCCTATCCCCGGCCGGGCCGGTAAAGAGGCCGTCCATGGAGGGAACCAGCCACAGAATCCGTGAATATTCCAGGAGATCGTCGGCGCTTGATGCGGTCACACCATTGATACGCACGCGCCGCGCCGTGTCGCCTGGCGCATTTCCGGCGAGTCCGGTGCCGACGTCAACGGAGCCTTCTTCGGTCTCGATGGCCGCGTGGATGGCAAAACCATCAGGCGCTTCATTGCGGGTAACGTCCGTATAGGTGGCGCGGCGCAAACCACGGCCAGGAGAAAGAAACGAGACCGCCTCAAGCAGGTTGGTCTTGCCGGACCCGTTCTCACCGGTCAGCACCACATGCGACGGACCGAGCCGCAGCGACAGGTTTTCGTAATTGCGGAAATGCGCAAGCTTCAACCTGCTGATCGAAACACGGGCCGGTTTGCCCGCGTCCGTTCTGGGATTATCGGTCACAGCGGGATTGTCCGTTTGCGTCAAACCCGCATCGGCATGAGCACGTAGAGTGCATTCGCGTCGCCCGTATCACGCACCAGTGTCGGCGAACCCGCATCGGCCAGCATGAAGATTGCTTCTGAACCGGAAAGCTGGGCCGTTATATCGAGCAGATATTTGGCATTGAAGCCAATCTCGATCGGATCGGAGTCATAGTCCGCGGCAAGTTCATCCGTGGCGCTGCCCGAATCCGGATTGTTCACCGTCAGCGTCAGCTGGCCATCGGCAATCGTCAATTTGACGGCGCGGCCGCGCTCGCTCGAAATTGTCGAGACGCGATCGACGGCAGAAGCAAAGCTCTGGCGGTCGATGGTCAGTTTCTTGTCGTTGCCTGATGGAATCACTCGCTGATAATCCGGGAAGGTGCCGTCAATCAGCTTGGACGTGAGAACCACAGAGCCGATAGTGAACCGGATTTTGGTGTCCGATAGCTCAATCGTAACGGCCACATCGGGATCATCGACAAGCTTCTGCAACTCGGCGACGGTCTTGCGCGGAATAATGACACCAGGCATACCTTCGGCACCCGAAGGCGCTTCCAGTTCCGCACGTGCCAGACGATGTCCGTCCGTAGCCACCGCGCGCAGCTTTAGCGAACCCTCGCTCTCGATGGCATGAAAATAAATGCCGTTGAGGTAGTAGCGGGTTTCCTCGGTGGAAATGGCGAACTGGGTCCGCTCAATGAGGCTCTTCAGCGCCGTGGATGTGATGCGGAATGTGTGCGTGAACGAACCTGCAGTCAGTTCCGGGAAATCTGATTGCGGCAGGCACTGCAGGCGGAAATTCGATCGGCCGGACGTGACGGTCATGGAGTTGCCGTCGGCATTGGTTGCCAGCATCACTTCCGCGCCATCAGGCAGCTTGCGCACAATATCGTAAAGCAGATGCGCTGGCACCGTCGTCGCACCTGATTGTTCGATCTGAGCCGCCGTGGCTTCGGTTACTTCGAGATCAAGATCTGTGGCTTTGAGGGCAAGGCTTGCACCTTCGGCATGCAGGAGAACGTTCGAAAGGATCGGAATGGTGTTTCGCCGTTCCACCACACGATGGACGTGGTTGAGCGACTTCAGAAGATTGGAACGTTCAAGAGTTACACGCATGATAAACCGGTCTCACTGTCTTTATCGACCCAAAGCCAACAGGGGCTTGCGGCGCTTTTTCTGGCGAGAGGGCAAAGTTCCCCCAAGGTCTAGCAAATTGGCAGAAAGTCATCCTAAAAAGCAAGCCTGCGGCTGGCATCAAAGTACCATACCACAGGCTTTCTGTTGATAAGTGACGAACCGGCCTTATTGAGCCTGATCGTTGATCAGACGCTTCAGAAGCTCAATTTCCTGTGACAGTTTCTGGTCCTTGCCTGCGACGTCCTCGATCTTGCGCACCGCATGCAGAACCGTGGTGTGATCGCGGCCGCCAAAGCGCCGGCCAATTTCCGGCAGGGAGCGGGGTGTCAGCATCTTGGCAAGATACATGGCGATCTGACGCGGCTTCACGATAGTGCGTGTGCGACGGTTGGACAGAAGATCCTGCTTGGACACGTTGTAATGCCGCGCAACAATGCGCTGGATTTCTTCAATGCGGATGCGCTTGGCTTCGCCGCCGCGCATGAGATGGCTGAGCAGCTCATCAACGCGGTCCACGGACAGATTCGGTTCGAATGTCTGGCGGAACAGAAGCTGGTTGAAAGCGCCTTCAAGCTCGCGGCCGCTTCCGGTGACGGACTGGGCCACATGATCGAGAATCTCAGGCGAGATATCCAGCGACTGGTCTTCATGCTGTGCAGAAACCAGGCGGCGCTTGAGAATCTCCAGACGCATCACATAATCAGGTGCAATCATTTCAAGCGCAACACCGCCTTGAAGGCGCGAACGCACCCGCGCATCAAGTGATTCCAGTTCTGAAGGCGGACGGTCGGCGGCCACAACAACCTGCTTGGCGCTGTCCAGCAAAGTGTTGATCAGATGGCAGAATTCGTGCTGGATCGACTTGCCCTGCAGGAACTGCATGTCGTCGATGATCAGAAGATCGATATCGCGCAGCTGTTCCTTGAACGAGAGTGCGTTGTTGTCGCGAATGGCTGTTGCAAAGCGCCACATGAAATATTCAGCGGTCAGATAAACCACCCGGGCCCGCTCCGAGCGCTTCAGGGCGTCGGCGGCGATTGCCTGCAGAAGGTGTGTTTTGCCAAGCCCCACGGAGGCATGGATGAACAGCGGGTTGAAACGGACGGCGCTGGCGCCAGCATCGGCGATGGTGCGTGCAGCGGCCAGGGCAACGCGGTTTGGCGTGCCATCGACAAATGTCTCGAATGTATAGCGCGGGTCCAGCGGCGAACCGAATACCGAGTTCTGTCCTGGACGGTCTGTTGCACGGTCAGCGAAATGCGCCGGTGCCTTCTTGTCCTGAGACGTGTTGCCAACGGGAAAAACCGGCTTGTCCCGGGCAATAGCCCGTGGATCGGCGCGCAATGCGGGCTCAGCTTCCAGCGAAGGGCGGCAGGCACGGCTGGCGCTGCGGAAAACGATCTCCACCTTCAGAATCTGCTCGTCTTCTTCACGCCACAGCGCGTTGATCATTTCGGAATAGTGGTTGTTGATCCAGGAGCGGAGAAATGCAGTCGGCACGGACAGGCGAACAATACTCTTGGATGTTTCATCCAGCTTCAGGCGACCAAACCAGCTTGAGTATACTTCATTTCCAAGCTTGGCCTTGAGTTTGGTCTTGACCCTCTCGAAAATCATTTCGCCCTGGCTGCTGGCCGATACCATACTTTTCCCTTCATCCATATGGAGCGGGACCATGGCTGCATTCGTGCCGTTTTCCATTATTCCGCTGGTCATTGTCATCGCCTCATCCTGATATTTATCTGTTCGGGCTTTAGATTGCCCGTGTTGTCATGTGGACCGGTCTGAAGCCGGTCTGCAGTTTTAAAAGCCGATCACCCCGATGATCAGCGTCCAATCTTCTGGTGCTATTTATTGGATAAGGTCAGGGACGCGGAATACAGGTCTGAACAATCTCGCAGTGAAATTCTTAAAACCGTCACGTCCATATCCCTTTCAACTTTGGCGCAAAAAGACTCACGCCCGGCTGATGCCAGCGCCGCCAACTTGCTTCTTTTCTGAAACGATCCAAGTTCGTACAACCTGGATACTCGACAAAAACTTACCCGTTACGCAAACAAAAAATCTGCGTCCGAACCCACTAATTTTATAAGCCTGTTAAATGGGTTTTTGCCCACCCCTTCGATGTCTGGACCTTACAAAAACCTTTGCGGGGAGGGCAAGGGCAGGCAGGACGCTTTTTTAGTGAATTAAAGGTTAACGCTTTTACGTTTTTTTTAACTACCTCCGGTTGGACCCGGAAAAAGCCTTCGGATTCAAAGCCTTTTTTGGAATGCCGATTTTGTTGCAGTGCGGAGTCGCGCGATCAAAAAAAAATATTAAATTATCGCTTGACAGAGGCTGGGGTGGCAGATTCTTCCGGCTGGGGTTGGGGCGCAATGACTACCTTCCGTAAGTAATTGATATTAAACGAGAAATGATGGTTGTCGCTTTTTGTATGAAACTATTTGTGACCGGCATATGTCAGGGTTTTGATATGCCACAATCTTTTTCACCGGAAACGAATTTATGCTCAAAAAAATGGCAAATAAAAAACCCGGCTAAAGACCAGCCGGGTTTAAAATAGACTATTCTTGCAGAATTAAGCAGTCATGCCCTTGAGACGCTGCGCAAGACGGGAAACCTTCCGGGAAGCCGTATTCTTGTGCAGAACGCCCTTTGTCGCAGCGCGCATCATTTCTGGTTCTACAGCCTTGAAGGCTACAGACGCGGCTGCCTGATCACCGCTTGTCACCGCATCTTCGAACTTGCGAAGGAAAGTGCGCACGCGTGAACGGCGGGATTTGTTTACTTCGGTGCGGGCTTCGATCTTACGCGCCGCTTTCTTGGCCGAAGGAGTGTTGGCCATGATGCCTCTCTTTTCTGTCAGCTACTCGGCAGCTTCAAAGCGGCCGTCACAAAATAATAGGGTGGCCGAGGGGCCACCAAACGTTGTCGGGCTTATAGATGACGTTTCCCGCTGCGTCAACTTGGAATCGTCGCCTCGCCGGTGGATATTTCAGGTTCAACGATTCTTGAAATGGGGCGTGCGTTTTTCGGCAAAGGCAGCCATTCCCTCTTTTTGATCTTCAAGAGCAAACATCGAGTGAAAGACACGCCGTTCGAACCTTAGCCCCTCGGACAAGGTGGTTTCATAGGCCCGATTGATCGTTTCCTTCGTCATCATGACCACAGGAAGGGAGAAGGAAGCAATTTTTTTGGCGGCCTTCAAGGCTTCTTCAATGAGTTCGCCAGCCGGCACAACACGTGCCACCAGGCCGCTGCGTTCGGCTTCGACTGCATCCATCATGCGTCCGGTCAGACACAGGTCCATAGCCTTCGACTTGCCAACAAAGCGCGTCAGTCGCTGTGATCCACCCATGCCAGGCATGACGCCCAGGGTAATCTCGGGCTGGCCAAATTTGGCGGTATCCGCCGCAATGATGAAATCGCACATCATGGCGAGTTCACAGCCGCCACCCAGCGCGTAACCGGCCACAGCGGCAATCAGCGGCTTGCGCAAGCGCGTGACCCGCTCCCACTCGCTGAAATAATCGCTGAGATAGGCATCGGCAAATTCCAGCGTCTGCATTTCCTTGATGTCGGCACCGGCGGCAAAGGCCTTTTCAGACCCGGTGATGACGACAGCACCAATCCGGTTGTCCTTTTCGAAGTCTTCAAGCGCAGCGCTAAGCTCGGCAAGCAGGGCGGAGTTCAGCGCATTAAGCGCCTGCGGGCGGTTGAGCTGGATAAACCCAACCTTTTCGCGTGTCTCTACAATGATGTTTTCGTAGGCCATCCGGATGCTCCTCCTAATGCTGGCAGATCGGGCAGAAAAATGTCGATCGCCCGCTTTGGACGATACGCGCTATCGTGCCATCACAGGCGGGACGCGGGCAAGGCTCACCTTCGCGGTCGTAGACAGAAAATGAATGCTGGAAATAGCCAAGCTCTCCATCAGCCTGCCGATAGTCTTTCAGGCTGGAGCCGCCGGCTGCGATCGCATCTGATATGACCGAACGAACGGACGTGGCAAGCCGATCCGCCATAAGGGTTGGACCACCACTTTCTCCAGCAATGGTTCCCGCCACCCGCAGAGGCGACAGTTCGGCACGCCATAGCGCTTCGCAGACATAGATATTGCCCAGGCCTGCAATCAACTTCTGGTCGAGCAAGGCCGCCTTCAACGGGGCATTCTTGTTCTCGAACAGCTTGGCCAGCAATGCCCCATCCAACCGGTTGCCTGTCGGCTCGATACCGAGATCCTGAATCAGCTTGTGTGTATTGAGCATCCCCGGTTCGGCAAACAGCATGAACCCGAAACGGCGCGGATCATTATAGATGATGCGGCTTTTGATCCGGTCCTTTGATTCCACATGGATTACCACATGATCATGAGTCGTGTTTCTTGACCGCTCGTGGTGGAACACACCCGGTGCTGTCTGCTCCGCATCCTGTTCGATGCGATAGGATCCTGACATGCCGAGATGACTGATCAGTCCCAAACCGTCATCAAGATGCACGATGAGATACTTTGCCCGGCGCTCCAGCGAGTTGATGATGCGTCCGGTCAGTCGTTCAGCAAACCGGTCCGGAAAGGGGAAACGCAAATCTGGTCTGCGTTGCTCGACATGTGCAATGGTTGCGCCCTCCATAAAGGGTTGCAGCCCGCGCCGCACGGTTTCAACTTCAGGAAGTTCAGGCATGGGATGCGGTGCCTCTCAGAAAGCTTTTCCCGTGCGGCCCTGATGCAATGCCAAGATGCGCAGCAATGGTCTCGCCAATATCGGCAAAGGTCGGGCGGATACCGAGGGACCCGTGCGGAAGATCTGGCCCGAAACAGAGAACTGGAACACGTTCGCGCGTGTGGTCTGTCCCCCTGAAGGTCGGGTCGCAGCCATGATCGGCAGTCAGTATGAGGAGGTCACCGGTACGCAGCTTTGCCAAGGCCTCAGGCAGGCGGCGATCGAAGGCTTCGAGAGCGGCGGCGTAGCCAGGTACGTCACGGCGGTGTCCGAACAGCATGTCGAAATCGACAAAGTTGGTAAATACCAGATCGCCGTCCTGTGCGTCATCCATCGCAATCAGGGTCTCTTCGAAGAGCGCCATATTGCCATTGGCCTTGCGCACCTGGGATATGCCCTTGTGTGCATAAATGTCCGCGATCTTGCCGATGGCAATGACTTTGTGGCCCGCGTCGGTAAGCCTGTCGAGCAAAGTGAGCTCCGGTGGCGGTACGGAATAGTCGCGGCGGTTACCGGTGCGCTCGAAATTGTCCTTGCTCTCACCCACAAATGGCCGTGCGATCACGCGGCCAATGTTCAGTGGATCGACCAGCTCGCGAACGATCTCGCAAAGCTTATAGAGGCGGTCGAGGCCGAAGTGCTGTTCGTGCGCGGCGATCTGGATCACCGAATCCGTTGATGTATAGAAAATCGGCTTGCCGCTGCTGATGTGTTCTTCTCCGCACTCCTCGATAATCTCGGTTCCGGAAGCATGTTTGTTGCCCAGAATACCCGGCAGACTGGCAAGACGCATGGCCTCGGCGACCAGCGTATCGGGAAAGGTCGGGATGGTTTGCGGGAAGTAACCCCAGTTGAAGTGGACAGGAACACCGGCGATCTCCCAATGTCCTGATGGTGTATCCTTACCGTTGGAAACTTCTTCCGCTGCTCCCCACAATCCGACAGGGTCGGTTACGTCAGCGGGAATCTCAAGATCAGACGCAAGATTGGCCGCGTGAAAAAGGCCCAGCGTAGCCATCTGGGGCAGGGCGAGGGGGCCGGACCGCAAACCGTCCTTGTCTCCACGGCCGTCTGCACATGCTTCCACAATATGCCCCAGCGTCGTGGAGCCGGTGTCGCCGAAAGCTGCTGCATCGGGCGCGCCGCCTATGCCAAAAGAATCGAGCACAAAAAGAAAAGCGCGAGACATGCCTTACTCCATCAGAACCAGCACCCACAGATAGGTGAAACTGAAGCCGATGACAAACATCATGTGCTCAGGTCAATTGAACGGCGCGTTTTAAGGCCGACTTTTGCGTATCAGCAATTGGTGCAAACGACTCCTTTGCCCTGACGCGCCTGGCCATGGAGCATCTTGGACATGGCGATCCCTGTGCCACTGGTACCTAACGAGGTGGTGACGGGATCCTTCATTGTCCAGGCAATGAGCGGAATATAGGAGATGCTCATTTCAACACGGACAAACGTTGAATCCGGAATCTGCAGATTGGGGTCAATGCCAATTGCACTATTACTTGTATAGGGCGTTGAAATGGTCTGACCTTGTTTGCGCAGGGACCATCCAACAGTAGCTTTGCCATCCTTATCGACATTGATGGATGTCACCGTAATTTTGGGCAGGTCGCGTTGATACGGCAAGAGGACCGAGGTCGCAATTTCCATGATATCGGCAACCTTCTCTTTTGCGATGGATTGCTGCTGCGTGACCAAATCCCCGACCATTGTGCCCGCGCGAGCAAGTTTTTTATTGACGTCAAAACCGTTAGTCACTTCAACGATACCAAGAAAAAGCAGGAGCATTACCGGTGCGATCAATGCGAATTCCAATGCCGCCACCCCACGTCGATCTCTTAGGAAAGACGCCAGGGAAGCCTTCGACATGCTTGCGATTGTGAGCAGTTTTAGACACGGCTGCATGGCTTGGACTTTCGCTGAAGACAAGAAACGTTTGGAAGATCGGGCGTCAATCACAGATAAGGCTCATTTTGCCAGGTCGTAGTGGAGAAAAGCAGGGTCTTGCCTTGTCCTTTTGTGCTCTCAATGCGTGCCTTCATCACATCTGTAAGGATGGGCCATCGATAAAAGGCCCGCAACTGATTGATGGTGCCTGCCCCGCCGGGAGAATTCTTGAATCCGGTCGTATCGACATCCCGGTCGGACGTGAGGGGAATAGTCGTTGGGACGGCTTTGAACGTCGGGTATGTCTGTAAATCAACGACGAGATCCGGGCAGCTTGCCTCCGCCATGAACAATTGATCGCAAACGAGCGTTTTTAACTTGCTGCCACTTACATCGCCGGGTTTCAGCTGGCCGGTTCGCAGCTGGCGTGAAATGTCGTCAACAGCGTTGGACATCACCTGCTCTGCCGTGAAGCTCAGGCTGACCTCGATCACACCAAAGATGAGGAGAAAGAAGGGGAGAGCGATCAGCGCAAACTCAATCGCGACTGTACCGCGATTACTTTTACGGAACCGCGACAATATCGTGGGCTTGCGGACAGCGCGTGCCGGCCTCGAAAGACCGGAATCTTCATGCGCTTCAACTCTAACAGCTCCCCGCGGCATGGATTGTCCTTCTCCGTATCTCTGCAACGGACAAAGCTCTATCAGCCAGATGTTAGAATCTCGTTTGAAGGCAGATGCAAATTGTGATGAGCTAATTCACACTTTCTCAACTTTGACGCGAGTTCATGCCTAAGAATATCAGTTGCCGCCAATTTCCGTATCGGATTTCGTCTCGGCGGCGGTCTTCTGTGATGTCTCGCAGAAGGGAGAGCAGGAAAGAGTTTGGACAGCGGCGCGGCGGTAAACCCGCACGGTGTTCGAAACGCTACGGCTGACAAGAACCTGGTCATCGACAATGGCGCCGCCATCGGCATCCATGATGACGATATTGGTCATCCCGAAACCCTTGCCGGTCAGCACCACTGTTCTTGAATCCTTCACGACAGCATCTGCTATCTCGGGGTCACCGACCACCACGGTATCGGCCGGCCGGGCCAGCTTCAGTACGGTTGCCTGATTCATGACGACATGTATGCCGGTGTCAGCGCCGGCCAGCGTTACGCCGGACAGTGCGATCATGGCCGCCAGCATGCTGATTACTCCGCGCTGACGGATACGCCGGTCATTATGTCGAACCATGGGAATGCCCTTCGAAAAATCGTTGAAGGAACCATGCCTGTGATTGGTGAAAGAAGGCTTAAATCAGTGCACCAGTCATTAAGTATAATTTTGAGTGTCGGCCCTATTCGTCGCCGCACCACAAGATCGGGCACGAAAAGGGGCAATTTTAGACCACAACTTCATCTTTTCGTAACGGTCTTTTTTAAGATGAAAGCAATCCGTCATGGATAATCTCCAAGCATGCCACGTTGCAAAGATGGCCATAATGAATGGCAATAGAAATGCGGGGGATCACAATGCTCAGTCCAAAACATCTCGCAGAGTCAGGTGATAATGCTTTCACTGGCTTTCCGCGGAACAAGTCCGGAGCAACAGCCATCGAGTATGCTCTGATTGCGGCCATCATCTCTATTGGGATCGTGGCTGGTGCTGGGACACTCGGAACCGCCCTGAATGCCACCTATGAGGGTGTTTCGACCAGAGTTTCGGACGCTACCAAATGATCTTCAAGCGTGGAAATGGCTTTGATGCCAGTCTTGGAGTAATGACGCGATGATCGAAGCGGCAATATTGATCGTGTTTCCCTTTGCGATGGCTTTTGCTGGCGTATCCGACCTCTTGTCGATGACGATCCAAAATCGCGTCTCGATCATACTGCTCCTGTCTTTTGCTATGCTGGCCCCTTTGACGGGAATGCCGTGGGATATTTATGGCCTGCATTTTGCGGCGGGTGCCGCCGTTCTTGCCGTCACATTCCTGCTGTTTGCAACTGGAACAATGGGCGGCGGGGATGCAAAACTCATGACTGCAACTGCAGTCTGGATAGGCTGGAACATGGAACTGGCAGGCTATCTGCTCATTCTGTCGCTGCTTGGTGGTGCTTTAACCCTGGCGATCCTCAGATATCGGAGCTCGCACGTGGCAATCGTCTACGCCGGACGGTTTGAGTTCATGCATCGATTGGCACAAAAGAACGAAGGTGTGCCCTATGGGGTCGCTCTCGGAGCCGCAGGCTTTCTGGTGTTTCCATCGTCGCCCATGTGCATGTGGGTCGTGGGCAGACTGGCTCACGTTTAACAGTTTGCAGTTATCTCTTTGTTGTTTCGTAGCTGAAACGGCAGCCCTCCAATGAAGACGGCACAAACAACTACATAGTGACTGTCGTTTTTTGTCTTTTTAAGTAAAGTGTTAACCATAATTACACGATTGCCAAGTCAAGGTGCAACCCTGGGTAATTAGACAAAAGTCTATTGGGGTCATCGATGCAAAAGGCACGCGTTGTTATTCTCATCGTGGCGATAACGGCTGCCGGTACGGCTGGCTACATCGCAACGACCATGAAGCCTGATGCACCGGTCGTTGAAGCCGTCGCCCCCCCGCCCCCGCAGATTGAACTCCAGGACGTACTGGTTGCCACCGACGGTCTTGGTGTTGGTGCTGAAATGCAAAACCAGATGCGCTGGCAGCCCTGGCCCGTGTCGGCACTGGCCGATGGTTACATCAAACGGTCAGAACGACCACAGGCCGAGGAGGAACTGCGCGGATCCACTGTCCGGCTGCAGATATTCCCGGGAGAACCGATCCGCGAAGCAAAGCTGATTGGCAAAGGTCAGAGTTTTATGTCGGCGCAACTACCGGCCGGAATGCGGGCGGTGGCGACGCAGATCGCGGCTGATACCTCTGCTGGCGGCTTCATCCTGCCTAATGATTATGTTGACGTCATCATGATCCGCCAGGTGGACGGCGAGCAAAAGCAATTTGCCACGGAAACCATCCTGAGCAATGTCCGCGTTCTCGCCATCGATCAAACGATTCAGGAGGACGAGACCGGCCAGAAAAACAAACTGGGCTCGACCGCGACCCTCGAACTGACCCCGCAACAGGCAGAAATATTGGCGGTAGCGCAGCAAATGGCGAGCCGCATGACGCTGGTGCTGAGATCCCTGCAGGACGCACAGGAGCCAACAGGCCCGGGCGCCGAATATCTCGTCAACTCACCGGGCCGGGCCGGGAATGTGAAACTCATCAAATCCGGAACAGTCACTGAAATATTGGGGCGCAAATAAAATGGGGATCGGATCAATCGTCACGGCGGGCAAATCTGACAATCGCCTTTCCCGATATTGGAGGGCCGGTCTCATCGCAGCCGGCTGTAGCGTTGCCCTTCTGCCAATCCAGACAGCGGCCGTTGCAGAAAGCAATGTTGTCAAACTGAATCAAGGCCAAGGCGCCTCGAAGACAATCAACCTTTCGCTCAACAAATCACTTGTTGTCGATCTTCCAGCTGATGCTTATGACATTCTTGTCGCTAATCCATCCGTAGCAGACGCCGTGACGCGCACAGCCCGCCGCATCTATCTCTTTGGAAAGCAGGTCGGTCAGACAAATATTTTCGTTTTCGGTCCAAATGGCGAGCAGCTCGCAAGCTTTGATCTGGTGATCGAACGGGATGTTGCCGGTCTCGAAGGCAGCCTCAAAAAATACATTCCGGATTCGGATATCAAGGTTGAGCTGCTTAACGACAACGTCATTTTGACGGGAACAGTGCAGACCCCCCTGGACGCCAAGCGGGCCACTGATCTTGCGACGCTGCTGGTGACGGGCGGTGAAGCGACAACAGGACAGTATTCGCAGAATGCCGTGAGCAGCGGCAAGGGTACCAGCGTCGTTATCGGTGACTCGGAAGAACAACGCCAGAAGAGCAAGATCGTCAATCTCATTCAGATTGCCGGTGAAGATCAGGTAACACTGAAAGTTACCGTGGCGGAAGTCAGCCGCACAGTCATGAAGCAATTGGGCGTCAATCTTATCGGTTCCACTAAGTCTGATGGTATCTTGTTCAGTTCCGAGAATATCGCTTCACTTGTCGGTAAATCGTTGAGTACGTCAGGCGCTTCCATCCCGTTGTCGATCGGCAGCGCAACAATCGACTCCTACATCAACGCAATGGAAGCGGCTGGTGTGATGAAAACCTTGGCCGAGCCGTCACTCACGGCGATTTCAGGCGAACAGGCAACGTTCAAGGTTGGCGGCGAGTATAATTTGATTACCGGCCAAACGGTCTCGGAAAACTCAAAAACTGGTGTCGAGCGATCAAGTTATGACATATCGAAAGTGGAATATGGCATTGGCCTGGAATTCGTTCCGATTGTGCTTTCCCCGGGCCGAATAAGCCTGAAGGTTCGGACATCGGTTTCTGAACCCACGATGGAAGGATCTATCAGTCTCAGTGCGGGTTCCGACGGGCTTAGTGGCCGGAGCACTGCGCCGTCAACCAATCTGATTTCCTTGCGCAAGCGTTTGGCTGACACCACTGTTGAATTGCCCTCGGGCGGCTCGATGATGATTGCAGGGCTGATGCGGGATGAAAACCGCGCTGCTATCTCGGGGTTGCCGGGGATGTCGAAAATCCCGATCCTGGGAACGCTGTTCCGCAGCCGTGAGTTCGTGCGAAACGAAAGCGAGCTCGTCATCATCATTACCCCGTATTTGGTGCGCCCGGTCGCTCGCACTGCGCTGGCCCGTCCCGACGACAACCTCAATCCCGCAGATGATGCTTCGGGAATGTTTCTCGGCAAAGTCAATCGCGTCTATGGCACCAAAGCTGCCGCCGCACCGACCGGACGCTATGAAGGCGTTGTTGGATACATCTACAAATGAGCAAGGACGCGTCCATGTCAGATAATAAATCCATACGCATGAAGCCGGTGCTTGCTCTTCTTGCGATCGCTCTTCTTGCGGGTTGTGCCGATCGCAATGGATCCGTGGGTAGCATTCCCGATGATTATCGGACCAATCATCCCATCGTCATCTCCGAAAAGGAGCAGGTCGCGGATATTCCGGTTGGCCATGCGGACAACAGATTGTCGATTACACAGCGCAGCATCGTTCAGAATGTGCTTGCCAATTATCACGCCAATGGGTCTGGCGTCATTCATATCCTGCTGCCATCGGGAACCCCCAACGAACGTGCAGCAACCAGACTGCGCGATGATATTGTCGCTACTCTGCGAAAGAGCGGTGTAAAGCCGTTCAATATATCCAGCGAACGCTATCAGGCTGATCCTGATGAATCAGCGCCCATTCGCCTGTCATACTCTGCCATGACCGCATCGACGGGACCCTGTGGCAAGTGGCCCAAAGATATTCTGGATACGGCAGATAACAAGCACTACGCCAATTTCGGCTGTGCCAGCCAGAACAATCTGGCGGCCCAGATCGCCAACCCTGCTGATTTGCTTGGACCAAGAGCGATGACTTCAATTGATGCGGAACGCCGCGGATTCGTCATCGATGAATATAGGAAAGCTCCTGCGCCGACCCCTGTGCAGACACAGGACGTGAACTACTAGAGATCCATACCCTTTCTTCGAAAAGCGGAATGCTAAGATGAGCCAGTTGGCCTTTGAAACAGAGAATCAGTTCGAAGATGGCGGCGAACGTCCTGCCGGGACGAGGCTTCACGCTTATCGGCCTATTCCCCGCATATCGATCCAGGCATTTTGCGAAACGGATGCCATTGCAAAGCAAATATCGCGGGCAAGCGAAGATCGCCGCATGGCGAAAACCCACGCCCAACTGCACATGGGTGGTGTAGACAGCGCCGTCGAACTCTTCCAGACGATGCCGACACCCAATCTCATTCTGCTGGAATCATCGGCTGCGCCACGTGATATGCTGGAACGGCTGACAGCGCTTTCGGAAGTGTGCGACCCAAGCACCAAGGTTGTCATCATCGGTCACTACAACGATGTCTGGCTTTACCGCGAACTTTTGCGCAACGGCATTTCTGAATACATGGTCGCACCGATCGATCTGGCCGACATCGTTGGCGTGATCGGCGGCCTCTTTGTCGATCCCGATGCCAAGCCACTGGGAAACTCCATTGCATTCATTGGTGCCAAAGGGGGCGTAGGCGCTTCAACCCTGGCGCATAATATAGCTTGGTCAATCTCGTCTCTTTTCAAAAATGAAGTCGTCATAGCAGACATGGATCTGCCCTATGGCACCGCCAATATCAACTTCGATCAGGATCCGCCTCAGGGCATTGCCGAGGCAGTCTTCTCACCCGAACGCATTGATGATGTTTACCTCGACCGGCTCCTCGCCCAATGTGCGGAAAATCTGTCACTGCTGGCGGCACCATCGACGCTCGATCGTGTGTTCGATTTTCGCGAGGATTCTTTCGCCCATCTGATCGATGTTGCGCAGCGCTCCGTTCCACATGTGGTTCTGGATATTCCGCACACCTGGAATGGCTGGACCCGGACAACGCTGGCGCGGGCAGATGAAATCGTCATTGTTGCTTCGCCCGAGCTCGCAAATCTGCGCAACACCAAAAATCTGCTCGATACCTTGAAACAGTTGCGGCCCAATGACGGGCCGCCACGGCTCATTCTCAATCAGGTGGGAATTCCCAAGCGGCCGGAGATTGCGCCAGCAGATTTCTGCAGTCCGCTGGGTATTGCGCCGCTCGGCGTGATCCCGTTCGAACCGGCGCTGTTTGGAAACGCAGCCAATAATGGACGAATGCTGGCTGAGACGGATTCTGCCAATGCGATTGTCCAGAACATCAATGAGATTGCCCATATCCTGACGGGTCGGCTCGAACTGAAGGCCAAGAAGAAGCCGGGGCTCTCTTCAGTCTTGTCCAAGCTGACGCGCAAGAAATGACATTGAAGGAATAAAGTCTATGTTCGGCAAACGCGGAAATACGGGAGAAACCCGCCCGGTTCAGGAGTTTCGGGCGATTGCGCTTGAGACAGCGTTGCCAATGCACACAGCACTTGGCGCTGAACCTATGCGATTCCCGCGCGACGTCGCTGAAGTGAAGCGTTCGGCAGTTGTTGAGCAGCCGCCTAAACCGGTCGCGCCGCCGCGCGAAAAGACCGAAAGTTATTACGACACCAAATCCCAGGTCTTTACGGCACTGATCGATACAATCGACCTTTCCCAACTTTCAAGACTTGATCCGGACGTTGCGCGTGAGGAAATCCGCGATATCGTCAACGACATCATCGCGATCAAGAATTTTGCCATGTCGATTGCCGAGCAGGAAGAGCTGCTTGATGATATTTGCAACGACGTTCTCGGCTACGGTCCGCTGGAACCTTTGCTGGCGCGCGACGACATCGCCGATATCATGGTCAATGGTGCACGCAAGACCTACATCGAAGTCTTGGGCAAGGTTCAGGAATCAGGGGTACGGTTCCGCGACAATCAGCAACTCTTGAACATCTGCCAGCGTATTGTCAGCCAGGTCGGTCGCCGTGTTGATGAATCCAGCCCCATATGTGATGCCCGACTTCCCGATGGCTCGCGCGTCAATGTCATTGCCCCGCCGCTTGCGCTCGATGGACCTGTTCTCACCATCCGGAAATTCAAAAAAGATAAACTGACGCTTGATCAACTTGTCCGGCTTGGCGCCATTTCCCCTGCCGGTGCCGAATTATTGCAGATCATCGGGCGTGTTCGTTGCAATATCGTCATTTCCGGCGGCACGGGTTCAGGGAAGACGACGCTTCTGAACTGCCTGACGAACTATATCGACAGGGATGAACGCATTATTACCTGCGAGGATTCCGCCGAACTTCAATTGCAGCAGCCGCACGTCGTGCGCCTTGAGACCCGCCCGGCGAATCTGGAAGGCGAGGGCGAGATTACCATGCGTGATCTAGTCAAGAACTGCCTGCGTATGCGCCCCGAACGCATTATTGTTGGCGAAGTACGCGGACCGGAAGTTTTCGATCTCCTGTCGGCCATGAATACCGGCCATGACGGGTCCATGGGCACCATCCACGCCAACAGTCCGCGCGAATGCCTCAATCGCATGGAGTCGATGATTGCCATGGGTGGTTTTACACTGCCGCAGAGGGCCGTACGCGAGATTATTGTCGGCTCTGTCGATATCATCATCCAGGCAGCCCGTCTGCGCGACGGCTCGCGCCGGATCACGCATATAACTGAGGTCGTTGGCATGGAAGGCGATGTGATCATCACCCAGGATATCATGCTCTACGATATCGACGGTGAAGACGCCAACGGACGCCTCATCGGGAAGCATGTCTCCACTGGTCTGAGCCGCCCGAAATTCTGGGATCGCGCCCGTTACTACAATGAGGAGCAGCGGCTGGCCCAAGCCATCGATGCGATGGAAATACAGTCATGAGAGGGTTAGCCCGACTGGAGTACGTCAATGTTCGGGCTTGATCTCGATCAACTGGTTTTTGTGGTGCTGGCAACAGTGGCGGTAACAGCTCTTGTCTACTTCTTTGTATTCGACCATATCGAACTGCAGAAAAAGACTGATGACCGGTTGAACTCAGTCAAGATGGCGGCAACTGATGGTTTAAGTAAATCCACAGCGCGGGACAAGCAGGCCGAGGCCGTGAAGCGCCGAAAATCCGTGCAGGACACGTTGAACGATATCGATCAGCGGCAAAAGCTGCGCGACAAGAATATCAAATCTCCGCCACTGAAGATGTTGCTGCAGCAGGCGGGCATGAAGGTCACGGTCCGGCGCTTCTATATCTATTCCGGCATTGCAGGTCTTATTCTGGTGCTTCTTCGGGTGTTTTTCGGTGCACCTCTTTATCTTGCACCTGGTTTCTTCCTGATTGGTGCCTTGGGTTTGCCAAGGGCATTTGTCTATTTCAGGCGTCGCCGCCGCGTTGCGGCGTTCTTGCATGAATTTCCAAATTCCATTGATGTCATCGTGCGCGCTATACGATCCGGCTTGCCGCTCAATGATGGAATTCGACTGATCGCGCAGGAAGCGCGCGAGCCGGTCCGCACGGAATTTCGCAGGATTGTCGATATGCAACAGGTTGGCGTGAGTATTCCGGATGCCGCAATGCGCATGTCGGAATTCATGCCCTGTCCGGAGGCCAGTTTCTTTGGCATCGTCATCCAGATTCAATCCCAGGCGGGCGGAAATCTGTCCGAAGCGCTCGGCAATTTGTCAAGAGTGCTGCGCGACCGGAAAAAGATGAAGGCAAAGGTGCAGGCTCTCTCGATGGAAGCCAAGGCTTCTGCCTATATTCTTGGAGCCTTGCCGTTTGTCGTCGCAACGCTCGTTTACCTGACAAGTCCGAATTACATCATGGTTTTGTTCACAACCGAGACGGGCAAACTTATCATGATGTGCGCGGCGGTCTGGATGTCTATCGGCATTCTTGTGATGCGCAAAATGATCAACTTCAAGTTTTAGACGGAGCGCGCGGTGTTTTCTTCTCTTCTCAAAGCCGTGCACGACGATCCGGACACCGTCCGCGCTGTCCTCGTTGCGATTTCGGCATTTGCAACCGTCGTGACGATTTTCTTGCCAAAGCTTCGCACCTCGGTGCTAAAAACGCGGATGAAATCGGTGGCTCTGGAGCGTGACCAGCTCCGCGCAAAGGATCGTACGCGTCTTGCGGCTGAAAGCATCAGTCGTCACAAGGCTGCCGCGCAGGGTAGTCTGCGCATGACACAAAGACAGGGCGTCCGGCAATTCGTCGAGAAGTTGGACCTGCAACGGGCACTTGCCGATGAAAAGACGTTGGCTTCGCTGCGCACTGCGGGATTTCGCGGGCAGAACGCACTGAATTTGTTCCTGGCGGCCCGTTTTGGTCTGCCATTCCTGACGCTGATTTTGACCGCTTTCTGGATATTCGGCTTGGATGGACTCTCGCAGCAATCGACAATGATACGGGTACTTGTCTGTCTCATCGGGGGCTATGTCGGTTTTTATGCGCCTAATCTTTACGTCAGCAATGCAGGCAGCAAGCGCAAGCATTCCATCCAGATGGCGTGGCCGGATTCACTTGATCTCATGCTGATCTGCGTCGAATCAGGCATGTCGATCGAAGCTGCCTTCAAGAAGGTTTCCGAGGAGATCGGCGTCCAGTCAACGGCGCTGGCCGAAGAGTTTGTCCTGACGAATGCAGAACTCTCTTTCCTGCCGGAGCGCCGTCAGGCCTATGAGAATCTTGCCACGCGCACGGGGCTGGAGTCAGTCAAGGCAGTCGTACAGGCTTTGACCCAGTCTGAACGCTACGGGACGTCTATTGGTGGTGCGCTCCGAACTTTGTCCGACGAGAGCCGTGAAGCCCGCATGAACGCTGCCGAGAAGAAAGCCGCAGCACTGCCGCCCAAACTGACTGTGCCGATGATTCTCTTTCTCCTGCCCGTGCTGTTCGCGGTTATCCTCGGGCCGGCTGTTATTCAGGTTTCGGCGCAAGGTGGCGTGTTCGGGGCCATAAAATAAGCAAAATGCAAAGCAGTCCGGTAAGCGGCATCGGATAGGGTGGCTTTCGGGCCTTTGGATGCTCAGCTGTTGGGCTTCTTCTTGTCCTTCAGCATATTCCAGGAGTTCTGCTGGGCGAGCATCGAGCGCAGATATTTGACGTTTGTTTCTGCCTGTTGTGGGGAGAGTTCCTGTTTGGCGATGGATTCAGCTTCGGCAAACCGTCCCTGCAGCCCGACAACAAGGGCCAGATTCTGCCGGACGCGGCTATCGGCACCCTGAGCGCTAACTGCTTTGCGCATATATGTTTCTGCTGTGTTCAACTCGCCCGAGAGCACATAGGACATGCCGAGATTGGAGAGAAGCGAAGCCTCGTTCGGGTGGAGATCCATCGCCTGTTTGTAGATATCGCGGGCTTCGCCGGTTTTGCCCAACTGATCAAGGATAGCGCCCTCGGCGGAAAGGAGTTTCCAGTCTGGGTATTCCGGTGTCTGGGCCCTGCGGATCGCATCGAGTGCGGCCTCAAATTCGCCGCTGCTCGCCAATGCCTTGCCATATGCAGCCAGAACATCCCGGTCTTTCGGATAGGCGATGGCAAGACTGCGCATGACAGCAAGCGCCTGATCGTTTCGGCCCGTCATGCGCAAGACCGCAGCAAAGTTCATTGCCGTAGTCCTGTCTTTTGGATTGTTCTGATACCGTGCGCCCAGGCTGGTCGATGCCTGCGCAAGCTGTTGCGCATTCATCTGATCGAAATTACCCGTTGGCGCCGCAGCAGCCGAAACGGGAGAAATCGACCCGGTGGTTGTTTTGTCAGTTGTGGCGCATCCGGAAATGCCGAGGGCAAAGGCGACAATGGCGGCGGAAAAAATCAGCTGGCGATTGCGTTGAATAATGCCTGCGCTTGTCATAATTTGCCCCGTCAGATCCCACCGCACGTTCATTGGTGCGTTAACCAATCCCATGTGAAAGAAATATTCTGTTAACCCTAACGGACCGTTAATAGCGCCATGTTTGCGGGCGTAAACGCAGAAAATTGATCCCAGGAGTAAACAATAATGTCTGCCGAAATCACCAAACAGAAATCATCGGCCAGCAGGCCGGTCTGGTTTGTCCGCAAGGGCGGGTTGGAAAGCCTCGGGCTCGATGCGGCGACGCTGGCTTGGGCGCATGCGAACGGCTTTGAAGGTCAGGCTGGCCGGCTGCTGGTTGTCCCCGGTGAAAAGGGCGAAATCGCCGGAGCATTGTTTGGTATCGGCAAGGATGACAACCGCTTGATTGCAGGCAAGCTGGCGCAATCCCTGCCGAAAGGGGCATGGCATCTGGCAGGCCCTGTCGCGGAACCTGATCTGACGGCCCTGAGCTTCCTGCTCGGTGGTTACAGGTTTACCCGCTATGTGAAGAAGGATGACATGGAAATCTCGTTGGCGCTGCCGGAAGGTGCGGACAAGGCCGACGTCAAACGGCAGACAAGGGCGGTCACGCTGGCGCGTGACCTCATCAATACTCCCACCAATGATATGGGTCCCGAGGCATTGGAAGCGGCCGTGCGCAAGCTGGGCGAAGAACACAAGGCATCCGTCGATGTAATCAAGGGTGATGCCCTGCTCAAAAAGAACTTTCCGATGATCCACGCGGTTGGCCGTGCCGGAAGCGAGGAGCCGAGGCTGATCGATCTGGTATGGGGGAAGAAGGATGCGCCCAAGGTAACATTGGTCGGCAAGGGTGTGTGCTTTGACACCGGTGGTCTCGATATCAAGCCCGCGAGCAGCATGCTTCTGATGAAGAAGGATATGGGCGGCGCAGCAAACGTACTGGCGCTTGCCAGTATTATCATGGATGCAAAACTACCTGTCCGTCTGCGTGTTCTCATTCCGGCGGTGGAGAACTCCATCTCTGCCAACGCATTCCGTCCGAGCGATATTTTGACAAGCCGCAAGGGGATCACCGTAGAAATTGGCAATACCGATGCGGAGGGCCGTCTTGTCCTCGCCGATGCGCTCGCACTGGCTGACGAGGAAGAGCCTGAAATCCTGATAGATATGGCGACGCTGACGGGCGCAGCGCGTGTTGCTCTCGGTCCGGATGTGCCGCCCTTCTATACGACGGATGAGACCTTCGCATCGGATGTTGCCAAGGCATCGGAGGCAGTGGCTGATCCGGTCTGGCGCATGCCTTTGTGGCAACCCTACGAGGCGAAACTTTCGTCCCGTGTCGCAGACATCAACAATGTGACAACAGATGGCTTCGCCGGTTCCGTGACAGCAGCACTGTTTCTGAAACGCTTTGTCGAGAAAACCAAAATCTGGGGCCATTTTGACATTTACGGCTGGAATCCGGTGGAGAAACCGCATTCTCCTGTTGGTGGCGAAGCGCAGGCGATAAGGGCGCTCTACCATCTGTTGAGGGGCCGTTTCCCGGCTGTGAAATAGCAGACGGTTGCATAGTCAGTGTCCGGCAGCCAGTTCTTCGAAGGCTGTCGGATGTACCGGTGCTTGTTGAAGCCGTAGAGCGATTGCGGTCACGCAGTCCTCAGTGCTTTTGTCCGATGTGTCGACTTCCAGATCATACAGACCGGGATGATGAACGGCCTCTTGCCATCGGAGTACGGCCGGCGGGATCGGAGCGCTGGCCGTTGCTGTCTCATAATGGCCTTCCCGGCCTGACTGCCCCGCGTTGCGCCGTTGCATGATTACCTTGATGGAACAGCGGACACCGACAAACAGTACCGGCAGGCCGTTGAGGCGCCGGGCGCAATCGGTCAGGATATCAAGCGGTTTTGTGTAACTGTCGTGGTGGCCAATATCGGTGACGACACTCAGTCCGAGGCGGCTGTGCGCGGCTATGGACTCGTAGAGCGCCGCATAGAACAGGGGAATGAGCGGCTCGAGATCCGGCCTTTCTCCGCCTGGCCGCAGACCGATACCCGGTTGATAACGCGGCGGCGTAATGTGGCGGACATAGGCATCGACGCCCAAATTTATCCAGGGCCCTTCAAAAGTTTCCTGAATGACCTGCGCGATGCTGGATTTTCCTGAGCGGGGCGCACCGTTCAGAATGATAATCTGTCCGTGTTTCATCGAAGGCCTCACATTGTACCGCAACCCTTTTAACCTCAGATGCCGAACAAAATGAATAGCTTGCGCTTCCCCTGGCGAGGAATAAAATGATACGGAACCGAAATGATCTCGGAAGCCGCCTATGCAGATTGAACTCAAGCCGTTTCAGGCGCTGACCTTGTGGAAGGAAATTGCCATCTCCGAAGTGCGGGATGATGCGCATGACCTGACCATGCGGCAATTGGCGGTGCTGCTGACGGTTTATCTGGAACCGCCGCCGCATACGATCCGTGGTATGGCTGCAAAGCTCAAGGTCACCAAACCTGCGATCACCCGTGCGCTTGACACAATGGGCGGCTATGGATTGGTGGACCGGCACCGCGACGAAAAAGACAAGCGCAATGTTCTTGTCAAGAGAACGGTAAAAGGTGCGCTTTATGTTGAAAAGCTCGGCGATCTTGTTATCGCCAAGGCAAGAGGATTACCCCTGTGACATTGGATAAACGGTTGAATGCGTTTCGTCCCGATCTGGCGGATGAAAGCCTGCGCGGACAGGTGGAAGCGGATCGCTTTGTCGAAGGCAAGCCTATGCGTATTTCCGACCCGGTGGTCGACGTGCGCGGTACAGCACGCGGCGATGCCGGCGTGACCACGCAATTTCTGTTTGGCGATGATGTCCTGGTGTTCGAGGACAGCAATGGCTGGTGCTGGGTCCAGAATGAACGGGATGGCTACGTTGGCTATGTCGTCGATACCGCACTGGACAAGCGTTACGACGACCCGACCCATATTGTCATCGCGCCGCGCACGTTTGTCTATCCGGGTTCTGATCTGAAGTTCCCGCCGACGAATGCATTGTCCATGGGATCTCTCGTCACGATTAAAGGTGGAGAGGAGCGTCGTGGTACGCTCTACGGTATTCTTCCGAGCGGGGAAGCGATCGTTGCCAAGCACCTCGTCCCCATCGACGAAGTCACTGATGATCATGTTGCTGTTGCCGAGACCATGATGCATACCCCTTATCTCTGGGGCGGCGTTTCCGGATTCGGAATAGACTGTTCCGGGCTCGTACAGTTGTCGCTGCTGATGACCGGGCAGTCCGTGCTGCGCGACTCCGACATGCAGGCAGACTCAATCGGCGATGTTGTCGAGCCGGATGAACACTACAAGAACCTGAAGCGCGGCGATTTTGTTTTCTGGAAGGGGCATGCCGCAATGATGGCCAGCCACTCCATGCTGCTTCATGCAAGCGGACACACGATGAGCGTGACGCTTGAGCCCCTGCACGATGCCATCGAGCGCATTGCCTATCTCTATGGCAAACCGACGGTAATACGGCGACTTTAGTCAAACAGCCCCTCTGTTCGATGGGCAGAGGGGCTGTCATTTTGTCTGCTTATCTAACCTCAAGCCGCCGACAGTTCGGACACGTGCTGGAATGTACGGATGATCTGCAGACAGGCGCGGGCAGCCTCCTGCCCCTTGATCAGGAAGTGCCTGGTAAAGAAGTCGATGTGCTGGGCGGTTTCCTGGAAATGGTGCGGCGTCAGCACAACCGACAACATGGGAATACCCGTCTCCATCTGCGCGGTTAAAAGCGCATTCACCACCGTTCCGGCGACGAAATCATGCCGGTAAATCCCCCCATCAACGACGAGACCCGTTGCGACAATGGCATCGTAATACCCGGTTTCGGCAAGCTTCTTGGCAAGCAGAGGGATGTCGAATGATCCCGGTACATCATAGACGTCAAACCGTCCGGCGGTGACACCCTGACTTTTCAGTTCGGCTTCAAAGCCAATACGGGCTTGATCGACGATTTCAGAATGCCATCGCGCCTGAATGTAGGCGATGCGTGGCGCGAAATGCGGGGTATTGTTATTCTGGAACTGATCCATGTCGGTCTCCTCAAGAGTTGACGTGAATCAGGGCACAACCAAAAACGGTCTGGGATTGCCGGGAAGGCAACCCTTGCTTTCAGTTGTTCTCTTTCATCCGGACTATACCGTCGGCTTCGGAATTGCACCGAAATCTGCTGACCTTTCCGGAAACCGGAAAGCGCTCGCGGGCTCGCACCTGACATCTTTCGACACCCAGTGATTACCGCCGGTGGGGAATTGCGCCCCGCCCTGAGAACACTTGCAAGGAGCAACCTATCCGAAGGCTGCCGGACGTCAAAGCCAAATTTTTCTAATACTGGGCTTCCCTGTCGACAATATTTTTCAACGGCTCGCCGCGTTCATAGGATTCGATCTGGGCGATGATCTCAGGAACGAGTGCCGAAGGGCTGGAGCTTGCCGCCGCATGCGGGGTTATAATCACCTGTGGGTGTGTCCAGAGGGCGCTGTCCTTCGGCAAAGGTTCCTTGTTGAATACGTCAAGGGTGACAGCCGACAGCATGCCGCGCTCCAGTGCGGCCAGAATGTCAGCTTCGTTCTGGAGACCACCCCGTCCGGCATTGATCAGTACGGGGGCGCCCAGGGGACCATCGGTTTTCATCTGTGCAAAAAGATTCATCGACAGGATGCCCCTGGTGTCGGGTGTCAGGGGCAACAGTGAAACGACAATATCCGCATCTTTCAGAAAGTCTCTCAGACCATCGTTACCAGAATGACTGATCACGCCTTCGACTGTCTGGGGGCGGCGGCTCCAGCCGCTGACCTTGAAACCCAGGTTGCGCAGTTTCAGGGCGGCATCGCGGCCAAGCACGCCCATGCCGAGAATGCCGACATTGACTTCATGGGCTGCCGGTTGACGCCGGTCCTCATGCCAGACCTTACCGGCCTGCTGCTGCCGGTAACGCAGTCCGAGGCGATGGTGATCCAGCACCTGCCAGACAACATATTCGGTCATGCGCATGGTCAGGTCAGGCGATACAATACGAACGATGGGCACGTCTGGAATCTTGTCGTCATGGAACACGTGATCCACACCTGCGCCCAGTGAGAAAATGACTTTCAGGTTGGGCAGGTCGGCGAGTGATCCGGGGCGCTGTTTCCACACCAGTGCATAGCGAACCTTTTCCTTGTCCGTATCTGTATTCAGGACAAGTTTGCGCTGAGGGGCGTTCTTGGCAAACTCCGACAACCAGACCTCGGGGTCCCACCCGGTTACAGCCAGAAAAATCGTGTCGCTTGTCCCGGTCATTCGCTTACTGCTCCCTGTTCGGCCGTTTCTATCCTGAAGGCTGCCGCCATCAGTGCTTTTGTATAGTCGCTCTTCGGATTGGCGAAGATTTCCTCCGACGGACCGTATTCAACCGCTTTGCCATTGCGCATGACAAGCACGTCATTGGCCAGCGCTTTAACCACTTTGAGATCGTGACTAATGAAAAGATAGGCCAGATTGTGCTTTTGCTGCAATCCGCGCAAGAGGTCGACCACCTGTGCCTGTACGCTCATATCGAGGGCCGAGGTCGGCTCGTCGAGCATGACGAAGCGCGGATTGAGCACCATGGCGCGGGCAATGGCAATGCGCTGGCGCTGGCCGCCGGAAAACTCGTGCGGATAGCGGAAGCGATTCTCCGGATCGAGATTGACCTCTTTCAGAGCCGCAACAACACGTGCGTCCCGCTCATCTGCCGACAGTTTCGGTTCGTGCACGGCAAGCCCTTCAGCCACGATGTCGGCAATTGACATCCGGGGCGACAGCGAGCCGAACGGGTCCTGAAACACAATCTGCAATTCACGCCGCAAGGGGCGCATCTGCTTGAAGGAAAACTGGTTGATGTCCTTTTCGCCAAAGCGGATGACACCTTGTGAAGAAATCATGCGCGAGAGCGCTAGCCCCAGCGTGGTCTTGCCCGAACCGGACTCGCCAACGACACCGAGTGTCTGTCCGGCACGAATGGTAACATCGATACCATCAACGGCCTTCACATGATCGACGGTCCGCCGCAGGAAACCCTGTTTGATCGGGAACCAGACCTTGACCTGTTCACCCCGCATAACGGGCGCGGCGGAAAGGTCGGCAGAGGGCGGATTGCCCTTTGGTTCGGCGGCAAGCAGATGACGCGTGTATTCGTGCTGCGGATTGTCGAAAATTTCCCTGGTGGGGCCGGTCTCGACAATTTTTCCCTTTGTCATGACGCAGACGCGATCGGCTATCTTGCGGACAATGCCGAGGTCATGCGTGATGAACAGCATGGACATGCCCTGTGCCTTCTTGAGATCGGCAAGCAATTGCAGGATCTGTGCCTGCACGGTTACATCAAGTGCGGTGGTGGGCTCATCGGCTATCAACAGCTTGGGCTTGTTGGCAAGCGCCATGGCAATCATCACACGCTGACGCTGGCCGCCAGAAAGCTGGTGAGGATAGGCGTCGAGCCGTTTTTCCGGTTCGCGGATACCTACCTCGTGCAGAAGCGCGAGCGTCCTTTGCTTTGCGGCTTTGTCGGCCATGCCCTGGTGCAGCTTCAACACTTCGACAATCTGCTTTTCGATCGTATGAAGTGGATTAAGCGAGGTCATCGGCTCCTGGAAGATCATGGTGATGTCGTTGCCGCGGACACGGCGCAGATCATTCTCATCACTGTCCAGAAGGTCTTGCCCGTTAAACAGGATCTGCCCCGAGGGATGCGACGCCGGCGGATAGGGCAGAAGTTTCAGGATCGATAGAGCCGAGACTGATTTGCCGGAGCCGGATTCGCCAACAAGCGCAACAGTCTCACCCTGAGCAATATCGAACGAAATATGATCGACAGCAAGCGACTGGCGGCCGTTCTGGGTGAAGGCAACCGAAAGGTCGCGAACGGAAAGAAGAGGGGACGCACTCATTTAAAAGCCTTGCGCGGATCGAATGCATCACGGGTCGCTTCGCCGACAAAGATCAGCAGTGACAGCATCAGGGAGATGACGACGAACCCGGTCAGGCCCAGCCATGGTGCCTGCAGGTTGTTCTTGCCCTGTGCCAGAAGTTCGCCAAGCGATGCCGAGCCCGGAGGCAGGCCGAAGCCGAGGAAGTCGAGTGATGTGAGGGTCGTGATCGATCCGTTGAGAATGAAGGGCAGGAAAGTCAGTGTCGTCACCATGGCGTTGGGCAGGAGGTGCCGGAACATGATGGTGCGGTCACGTACGCCAAGCGCCCGCGCGGCATTCACATATTCGAAATTGCGGGCGCGCAGAAACTCAGCACGGACAATGCCGACAAAATGCACCCACGAGAACAGCAGCATGATACCAAGCAGAATCCAGAAGCCCGGCGGCAGGATCGATGCCATGATCAGCAGGAGATACAGGGTTGGTACCGAGGACCAGATTTCGATGAAGCGCTGGGCCAGCAGGTCGAGCCAGCCGCCGAAGTAGCCCTGCAAGGCGCCAGCCGTTACGCCGATGACAGCGGATGCAGCCGTCAGGATCAGCCCGAACAGCACGGAAATGCGGAAACCATAGAGCGCGCGGGCAAACACATCGCGTGCCTGATCGTCGGTGCCCAGAATATTCATATTGCCGAATGTGCAATTGCCATCATTCACGCCCTGCGGATAACGGGCGCAGCGCTCCTCCGGCGTATAGAGCCAGAAGGGTTTGGATGGAGCCGTATCAGGCAGTTCATTGTTGACAGTGCGGTAGGAATAGCGGATCGGCGGCCAGATCGCCCAGCCGTTGGCATTGATCTCATCCTGAATGACCGGATCGCGATAATCCGTCACCGCATAGAAGCCGTTGAACTTCTCTTCGGGATAATCGACAAGCACCGGAAAGAGGATTTCACCTTTGTATGAAACAAGGATCGGCTTGTCATTGGCAATGAATTCGCCGAACAGCGAAGCAATGAACAGGAACAGGAAAATCCACAAGGCCCACCAGCCGCGGCGGTTGGCCTTGAAGTTCTGCCAACGCCGGGCATTGAGCGGCGAGAGGCGAGGGCGGCGAACGGCAGCAGGTGCGGCTTGGGTGCCGATGCTTGAATCACTCATCAGACGTCCCTCCGCTCGAAGTCGATACGCGGATCAATCCATGTGTAGAGCAGATCGGAGAGGAGACTGATCACCACACCGACGAGGGCGAAAATATAAACTGTGGCAATCACCACCGGGTAGTCGCGGTTGATGATTGATTCATAGCCGAGCAATCCGAGCCCATCGAGTGAGAAAATAGCCTCGATCAGCAACTGCCCCGTGAAGAAGATGGAGATAAAGGCGCTAGGAAATCCAGCAATGACGATCAGCATTGCGTTGCGGAACACGTGTCCATAGAGAATCTTGCGTTCGGTCAATCCTTTGGCTCGCGCCGTGGTGACATACTGCTTGCGGATTTCGTCTAGGAACGAATTCTTGGTCAGGAGTGTCGTCGTGGCGAAGGCAGACAGCAGCATGGCGGTCAATGGCAGGGCAATATGCCAGGCATAGTCGACAATCTTGCCGAAGAAGGAGAGGTCGGCGAAATTGTTTGAAGTCAAACCGCGCAGCGGGAACCAGTCAAAAAACGAACCGCCGGCAAAAAACACAATCAGCATGATACCGAAGAGAAAACCCGGTATCGCATAGCCGACAACCACGACGGCACTGGTCCAGACGTCGAAGGCGGAACCATCCTTGATAGCTTTTCGAATGCCGAGCGGTATGGAAATCGCATAGGATATCAATGTCATCCAAAGCCCCAGCGATATGGAGACAGGCAGTTTTTCCTTGATGAGCTGCACGACGCTGATATCGCGGAAATAGCTGTTGCCGAAATCGAAGCGCAGATAATTCCATACCAGAATACGGAAACGTTCCAGCGGCGGTTTATCGAGCCCAAACTGCTTTTCGAGGCTGGCAATAAAGGCTGGATCCAATCCTTGAGCGCCACGGTATTTCGAATTGGCAGTGCCGGTACCAAGGGATTCGTTGCTTTGTCCGAAATCAGCGCCACCGCCACCGATTCGGTCGAGCGCGTTTCCGCCCTGTCCGGTGAGTTGGCCGATAATACGCTGGACGGGGCCACCGGGGACGAACTGTACAATCACGAAGCAGACAAGCAGCACCCCGAACAGGGTCGGTATCATCAGGAGCAAACGCCGTAGAATATAGGCTCCCATTAAGACGGTGCTCCGGGGGATATTATTTTAAATCTTGCCAATTGCCTTTGCCTTTGCTTCGTCAAGCCACCACAGCGTTTCAACCGGAAAGCCATAATCGGGCTTCGGTTCCTTGAAACCGAACATATCCCAATAGGCGATCAGGTGATTCGCACTGTACCAATTTGGAATCCAGTCACGCCTTATACGCAAGAGCCGATCCAGAACACGCATAATCGTGACCAGTTCTGCGCGCGTTGTGGCTTCACTGACCTTCTGAATCAACGCATCCACGGTAGTATCGGCTATACCGGCGAAGTTGCGAGAACCGGGTACATTGGCTGACTTGGAGCCGAACAGTGTTTCCAAACCCTCTTGCGTTGATGTCGGGCTAAGTGAGAGGGCGAACCCCGTCATGTCGAAATCAAAGTCCTGCAGACGGATCTGATATTGCGCCGGATCGACCAGCCGTAGCGTTGCGTTGATGCCGATGGCATTGAGATTGTTGATGAAAGGCGTCGAGGAGCGTGTGAAGACTTCCGCTTGTATCAACAGCTCAAGATTGAATGTCTGGCCACTGGTATCAGTGAACTTGCCGTTCGTCCGCGTATACCCGGCGGCAGTAATAAGTTCGATGGCGCGGCGCAGATTGTTCCTGTCACGCCCGGACCCGTCCGATACGGGCTGCATGACCGCATCACCGAAAATCTCCGGCGGCAGCTTTTCGCGGAGCGGCTCCATGATGGCGAGTTCTTCTGCTGAGGGTTTGCCTTCGGCACGAAAATCCGACTTCTCAAACAGGGATTGCGAGCGTTCATAGACATCATAGAAGAGGTTTTTCTTCGTCCATTCAAAGTCGAAGCATAAAGCAATGGCTTCCCGAACACGCGGATCACGAAATTGGTTTCGGCGTTGGTTCAATGCCCAGCCTTGCATTGTGGGGCGCTTTTCGCTGGGAAACTCGCGTTTCATGACGCGTTTCTGTTGAATGGCAGGAAAATTGTACTCCGTCGCCCATGTCTTGGCCGTCGACTCGGAGCGCCAGTAAATATCGCCTTTCTTGAAGGCTTCAAAATCCGGTTGCCGGTCGCGAAAGAATTCGATGCGGATGCGGTCAAAATGGTTGGAGCCGCGCTGTACAGGCAGATCCTTTGCCCAGTAGTCAGCAACGCGTTCAAACTCAATGGTCTGTCCCACACGAACGATACCAACACGGTAGGCGCCTGATCCAAGAGGAGCTTCCAATGTCGATGCATCAAAGTCTCGGGTGGCATACCAGGACTTTGAAAGGATCGGAATCGCCGGTGTGATGTCGAGAATGGCCCGGTCCGAGTGCTTGCCGGAAAAAGTGAGACGCAGTGTGTGATCGTCTTCAGCAACAATCTCCTGCAATTCCGTTAGGATCAACGACAGATCGGGATGTCCCTTGGCCTTTAGTGTTTGGTAGCTGAAAACAGCATCATGGGCTGTTAACGGTGAACCATCGTGGAAACGCGCTTCCGGCCGGAGCCTGAAAGTGAAGGAGCGTTTGTCTTCAGATACGGTAACGCTTTCAGCGACAAGACCATAGATCGAGTCGGGCTCGTCCAGCGCCGATGTCATCAATGAATCAAAACACAGTTCCATACGCGGCGGTGCATCACCGCGCGAACTGAAACCGTTCAATGTGTTGAAGGTTTGGGTTGACTGGTTGAAATACCATGTGGGCGGCGAAAAGCAGAATGTGCCACCCTTCGGCGCATCAGGGTTTGCGTATTCGAAATGTGTAAAGTCTTCGGCGTATTTGAGCTCTCCGAAAGCGGAAAGGCCATGCAGCGGCGCACCCGTTTTCACATCCGCCAGTGCCAGACGCGGCGCTAAGGCTGCAAGTGCCGCCCCGCCTGAATATTTCAGCAGATCGCGGCGACTGAGACTCCCCCCCATCATTGGGCCCGAGCTTTCAAAGCTTGCTCTTTGGCGGTGTCTATCCACCATGAAAGTGGGTCGACACCAGCATAATCCGGTTGCTTGTCAGGCATGCCGAACTTATTCCAGTAAGCAATCTTAATCCTGTCATCATACCATTGTGGAACAACGTAGTAATTCCACAGGAGGACCCTGTCGAGCGCATGGGTTGCCGCCACAAGTTCGTCGCGATCCCTAGCAAAGATCACCCTATCGATCAGCTTGTCGATGGCCGGATTTTTGATGCCCATATAGTTGCGTCCGCCAGGCGTATCAGCGGTGCTGGACCCCCAGAAATCGCGTTGCTCGTTGCCTGGTGACAACGTTTGCCCGATCCCGGCAATCGCCATCACATCATAATCATAATCGTTGACCCTGGCCGCATATTGGGCAGCATCGACGGCACGTATTTGCGCATCTATGCCAAGTTTGCGAAGATTTGTCATGAAGGGGCCGATCGTGCGTTCATCGCCTGGATCGTCTGCCAGAAATTCAATAGTCAAAGGTTGGCCAGTCGTTGTATTGACGAGCTTGCCATTTTTTTGATCATAACCCGCGTCTCGTAAAAGCGAGACGGCCTTGCGCAAATTATCCCGTTGTGCCTGCGGCGTATCAGAAACCGGGTTTTTGAATTCCTGATTGAAAACACCTTCCGGTACTTCACCTTTAACCGCTTGAAGAATCTCGAGCTCTTTACCTGTTGGAAGGCCACTTGACGCGAGTTCCGTGCCCGAAAAGTAGCTGTCTATTCGCTTGTATTGACCGAAAAATACATTCTTGCTCATGGACTCAAAGTCGAAGGCCAAATTCAACGCCTCTCGCACCTTGATATCCTTAAACTTGTCGCGCCGCGTGTTCAGAAGAAATCCTTGCATACGGCCGGATGACCGCTGTGGATAGACTGCCTTGATAACATCGCCTCTGGTGAAGGCCGGGAAGTCGTAGTTGCGCATCCAGCGGCCAATACTGGGCTCCCCGCGGTAATCTTGGAAACCGCCCTTCTTGAAAGCTTCCCATATGGCGTTTGCATCCCGGAAATATTCGTAACGGATACTCCCAAAATTGTTGCGACCAACGTTGGAGGGGAGATCTTTACCCCAATAATCGGAGACCCGGCTCCACACTATGGTCTTGCCGAAATCAACGCTCTCGATCTTGTAGGCAGCGGATCCCAGAGGGATTTCTGTCGAGGGTTTTGTGATATCGCGTTTCTTGCCAGATTGATCAGTGCCCTCCCACCAGTGTTTTGGCAGTATGGGAAATTCACCGACAATACCTGGCAGTTCGCGATTCCCGCCACTCGCAAACGTGAAAGTAACCTCGCGGTCCCCGGTTTTCTCAGCCTTTGTCACATCATGATAGTATTTGTTGTAAATCGGGCTTTGCGCTTTCAGGATGTCGAACGACCAGATGACGTCGTCGACCGTAATCGGTTGTCCATCATGCCATTTTGCAGCTGGATTGAGACGAAACTTTACCCAGGAAAAATCATCGGGGTAAGCAATAGCTTCGGCGAGAAGGCCGTAATTGGTTGCAGGCTCATCAATTGCACGGCTCAGAAGCGTATCGTAGAGGTACCCACCCAAGATTGTGCCGCCGGGTAGTCCTGCGGCGGATGTTCCCTGAACAACAAACGGATTAAGGCTGTCAAATGAACCCTGGGCAATTTGATTCAGAGTTCCACCCTTGGGTGCATCGGGGTTCACAAAATCAAAATGTTTGAAGTCCGGCTCGTATTTCGGTGTGCCCAGAGCGCTGACTGCGTGGCGCCATTCGGGCTCCGCTGCCTTCGCATTCAAGGGAGGGAAAGCTCCTGCCAGACTGGCGAGAAGGGCGAGGCTGGCGACGAGCGGACGGAAGTGCAAATCAGATCTCCACAATTTCTCTTTTGGGTCAGTCTAAGAGAAAATGCGGCAGAGAACAGGCCTTCGGCAAAAAAACACGCAGTCTTGATGCAGATATAAAAAAGCCGGGCATTGAGCCCGGCTTTTTCCTGAAACTAATGTGCGATTTACTTCGCCGGTGCAGGCGCGGCACCTTCGGCAGGCTTGGCATCAGCCGGTTTGGCCGGGTCAGCTGGTTTGTCGCCACCCGCCGGCGCTGCATCGGCAGCTGGAAGCGGCTTTGGACTGTCAGAAAGCGTGCGCAGGTAAGCGATCAGGTCAGCGCGCTCATTGTCCTTCTTGTCACCGGCAAAGCCCATGGCCGTGCCCTTGATGTAGGCCTTTGGCGAGGTCAGGAAGTGATTGAGATGGTCAAATGTCCAGAGCTCCTTGCCGCCTTTGGAGAAATCCTTGATGGCGCCTGAGTAGCTGAAGCCCTCATGCGTCGCCATTGGGCGATCAACGATGTCCCAGAGGTTCGGGCCGACCTTGTTCGCTCCACCCTTCTCACCGGTATGGCAAGCCTGGCAGCGCTTGAAAACGGCTTCGCCGCGGGTTGCATCGGCAGATGCAAGCAGTGTTGCGATCGGTACCGCAGCCGCCGCTGCAGGCGCGCCGGCTTCACCTTCACCGCCGGCTTCAGCAGCCTGGATGATAAAACCGGGTTTCTCGGGCGCATGTGAGTCAAATACGAAGTCCGAAAGGATGCCCGCTGTCATGACAACGAAAACTGTTGCCAGGAACGCCATGGCATATTTGTTGAATGCGCTCGAATCCATTGTCGATCATTGCTCCTCTTGCGGAGGTTCTCATTATCTGGTCAATGCAGACCGCTGCATTACTTGACGAGAGTCCCCTCGTGATCGCGCGGAAACTAGGTCTTTTGCTCAAGACTTGCAACACATATAAGGGCTGTTCTGCCTGAGACTTTTTGACACCGTAGGCTGTTTGTGACGATGAAAACACTGACCTTGATTCCTGCCCGTATGGCCTCCACGCGCCTTCCCGGGAAGCCGCTTGCGGATATTGCTGGCAAGCCGATGATTGTTCATGTCGCCGAACGGGCACTGGCCGCAGGGCTTGGCCGCGCGGTGGTTGCCACTGATAGTGCTGAGGTAAAGGCCGCCGTGGAAGCGCATGGACTTGAAGCTGTGATGACGCGCAGCGACCATGAATCAGGTTCTGACCGTATTTACGAAGCTTTGCTGGCGCTGGACCCGAAAGGCACGATCGATGCGATCGTCAATGTCCAGGGGGACTTGCCGACCATTGACCCGGAATTGGTGAGGCGCGCGCTTCTGCCGCTGCAGCAGGGTCCTGCCGATATCGCCACGCTGTGTGTCGAGATCACCCGAGAAGACGAAAAGACCAACCCCAATGTGGTGAAGATCATTGGGTCGACCATTGGTGCCGGGAAAATGCGTGCACTCTATTTTACGCGTGCGACCGCTCCCTACGGTAATGGCCCGCTCTATCATCACATTGGTCTTTATGCCTATCGCCGTGCTGCACTGGAGCGATTCGTCGGCTTGGGGCCGTCGCCGCTGGAACAGCGCGAAAAACTGGAACAGTTGCGCGCGCTGGAGGCCGGCATGCGTATCGATGTTGAGATTGTGGATTCGGTGCCTCTCGGTGTGGACACCCCGGAAGATCTCGAACGGGCACGTGACATTCTTACTGCTATGAAGGGCAATTGATTATGGCCAAGACCAACCGCATCTCCTTTCAGGGAGAACCTGGCGCCAATTCCGACACGGCATGCCGGAACATGTTTCCGCACATGGAGCCGCTGCCTTGCCCGACCTTTGAAGATGCGTTCAATGCGGTCGAAAGCGGTGCTGCCGATCTTGCCATGATCCCCATCGAGAACACGATTGCCGGACGTGTGGCTGACATCCACCATCTGCTGCCGGAATCGCGACTGCATATTGTCGGTGAATACTTTCTGCCGATCCATTTCCAACTGATGGTCCTGCCAGGCACCAAGCGCAGTGAGATCACTACGGTTCACAGCCATATTCATGCGCTGGGGCAATGCCGTAAATATATCCGAAAGAACGGCTGGAAGCCTGTTATTGCCGGGGATACCGCTGGCGCAGCACGCCTTGTGTCTGAAGTGAAGGACAAGACGATGGCGGCGCTTTCGCCGCGTCTGGCCTCCAGTCTCTATGGACTTGATATTCTGGAAGAGGATGTTGAGGACACGGAGAACAATGTCACACGCTTCGTCGTCCTGACAAAGACGAAAAAATGGGCACCGCGCAAATCCGACGAACTCATGATGACGACGTTTGTCTTTCGGGTGCGCAACGTTCCGGCTGCGCTTTATAAGGCGATGGGTGGCTTTGCCACCAATAGCGTCAACATGACCAAGCTGGAAAGTTATCAGATCGACGGCAAGTTCACCGCGACGCAGTTCTATGCGGACATTGAAGGTCACCCGGACGACAAGAACGTGGCGCATGCACTCGAGGAACTGGAATTCTTCTCCAAGGAAGTGCGAATTCTCGGTGTTTATCCGGCGGATACCACGTTCCGAAGTAGCCAGGGCGAGGAAGAGTAGGCCTAAGCCCCGCTCTCAACCCAACTGCGAATCAGGTGAGCGGCGATGGCTCCCGGCGGCGGGGTCATCAACCCCTCCGGATGGGTGCGGTCGAGCATCAAGGCGACTTCATCACGCGTGAACCAGCGGCCGGCTTCCAGTTCCGCCTCATCAAGCGTGTAATCGTCGCACAATGCTTCCGCATGACAGCCGATCATCAGTGAATAGGGAAAAGGCCAGGGTTGCGATGCGTGATAGACGACCCGGCCGATGGGCAGGTTGGTTTCTTCCAGCGTCTCGCGCCGCACGGCATTCTCGATTGTTTCTCCCGGTTCAATAAAGCCGGCGAGGCAGGAATACATGCCCGGGCCGAAATGGGCGCCCCGTGCCAACAGGCACTTGTCGCCGCGCACCACCATCATGATGGCGACAGGATCTGTGCGCGGGAAATGCTGGGCGTCACAATTCGGGCACGTGCGCCGGTATCCCCCATCGCGCATGACAGTTTCGGTGCCGCAGCGCCCGCAAAAACGGTGGTTTTCATGCCACGTCAGCAGGGAAACAGCTTGCGCCATGGCACCCAGCTGATCTTCGGGGATCAGCCCCTGCGTATAAACCGGGCGATATTCTATGGCCTTGATTGTTTCCGGAAGCGCTGCCAGATCGGTATCGCTGAATGTCGCCAGAACGGGTGTCTCGTCCTGCATGCCGAGATAAATCGTCCTGTTCGGATTCGGTAAAAAAGCGGCGGCATCCTCAATGCTGAAAAGAGCATTACCGATGTCATCACCTTGCGCCACCAACACGTGGCCCTGCGTGATAAGCAGCATGCGGGTGTTTGCATCTGCAAGTGCAACGGTCACCACATCATCGCTGCGCTTCTCTGCGTGACGGTTGATTCTGTTGCCGGCAAAGCCGACGAAGTGGCTCGCTTCCGCTTCCGGAACATCATAAAGGCGAAATGACATGGATGGAGCTCCAGAAGGCTGGTCCGGAAAGGGACTCACACGGTGTTGAGGATTAGATAGCCTTCAGAATGGCGTTCGCAAAGTCCCTTGCGTCTTTTTCGCCATAGGGCTCGCGGATGCCATGTCCCCAGACCGGGCCGGGCCAAGCCGGGTCACCGGTGTTGCGGGCGATCACATGCAGGTGCAACTGCCGGACGATATTGCCCAGAGCACCGGTATTGATCTTTTCGCAATTGGCGACAGCCTTGAGCGCCTGTGCGGCAATGCCGGACTCGAAGACAAGCATTGTCTGGTCGAGGGGGGTAAGGTCGTGAATCTCGCTGACATCAGCCCGTTGCGGTACCAGAATGAGCCAAGGCCAACGCCGGTCGTTCATCAGGCGCAGATCGCAAAGGCCCAGCCTTGCAATGGGAATTGTATCAGCTGCAAGTTTGCTATCGAGTATGAACGTCATGATTTGCAACAAATAGCAGTTTTTTTCTTGGCCCGCTTGCTTTTTGCGCAAAGATTGCCGATATGAGCCTCGGGAGGTTGGTGGTGGACGAGCCACTCGCCAACCGGGTCAGGTCCGGAAGGAAGCAGCCCCAACGAGCCAGGCACGGGTCGCCGTGCCAGCCTCCCACCTTTATCCTCTTCAAAGCCGTTATCCGGCATTGACGCTGCGGTGTGCAGCGGTACAAACTTGTCCAGTGCAATGAAGAGCAATGCAGGAGCGGAATCAACCGGGATGGACACCAAAACGGCAGACAGCGCCTATCGTGTGCTCGCCCGCAAATATCGCCCGCAGAATTTCGATGATCTCATCGGTCAGGAGCCGATGGTTCGGACGCTGACCAATGCGTTCGAGACTGGCCGGATCGCACAGGCATGGATGCTGACCGGTGTGCGCGGCGTCGGCAAGACCACCACTGCCCGCATTCTGGCCCGCGCACTCAATTATAAAACAGCTGAAATCGACAAGCCGACAATCGACCTCTCTGTTCCGGGTGAACATTGTCAGGCGATTATGGAGGGGCGCCACGTCGATGTGATCGAGATGGACGCTGCCTCGCATACGGGTATCGATGATATCCGTGAAATCATCGAGCAGGTTCGCTATCGTCCGGTTTCCGCCCGTTATAAAGTCTATATCATCGATGAAGTGCACATGCTGTCCAATCAGGCCTTCAACGGCCTGTTGAAAACGCTGGAAGAGCCGCCGCCCCACGTCAAGTTCATCTTCGCCACCACGGAAATCCGTAAAGTTCCGATAACGGTTCTTTCGCGTTGCCAGCGTTTTGACCTGCGCCGCATCGATGCGAACATGCTGACGGCATTGCTGAAGAAGATTGCAGATAAGGAGGGCATCACGGTTGATGCGGCATCCCTGGCGATGATTGCCCGTGCTGGCGAAGGCTCAGCACGCGATTCCCTGTCGATCTTCGATCAAGCGATTGCCCACGGTGCCGGCAATGTTGATGCCGAGACAGTACGTTCCATGTTGGGGCTGGCGGATCGCGCCCGGATCATTGATCTTTTCGAGATGCTGATGCGCGGTGATGTGGCTTCCGCCCTGCGCGAGTTTCGCGCCCAGTATGATGTCGGCGCGGACCCCAGTGTGGTTCTTTCTGATCTTGCCGACTTCAACCATCTGGTGACGCGCATTCGCTTCACTCCCGATGTGGCTGACGACATTTCCCTGTCCGAGGACGAGCGCATCCGGGGCAAGGATTATGCAGAAAAGCTTTCTATCCGGGTGCTCTCCCGGACATGGCAGATGCTGCTGAAAGGCATTGCCGAAGTGGATGTATCCAACCGACCGGTACAAGCCGCGGAAATGCTGTTGATCCGGCTGGCGCATGCTGCTGATTTGCCGACGCTGGATGAAGCCCTGAAATCGCTGGAAAATGGTGCGTCTTCAGCAGCACAATCGCCGCGAAGCGACGGCCCGCGTCCCGGCAACGGTGGCGGGCAGGCTATGAGCCGTGCGGCTCCGGCGGATGCGGTTGCACCTGCACGCAGTTCCGTAACTTCAGGCGGCGGCGCCACTATGCGGTTGGTCGAGCAATCGGAGCAACCCGCACCCGTAGTGCCGGTCCAGCCGGTTGTCGAGGAGCAGACGCCGTCCGTCCCGGTCACCAGTATCGCTGATATCGTGGCGCTGGCCGACAGGCAGCGCAATATGCAGTTCAAGATACTGGTCAAGAACTGTGTGAGGCTCGTCAGCATCAAGCCGGGACGGCTGGAGATCAACCTTACGGATGACGCGCCAAAGACCCTCTTGACCGATCTGTCGCAAAAACTTTCCGAATGGACCGGTATGCGCTGGATGGTATCTCTGTCGCGGGAGCAGGGCGGTCAGACCATCAATGAAACCGAAACGGCCCGGCGAGATTCCATGCTCAGCGATGCGCGGGCTGATCCGGATGTGGCGGCGATTTTATCGCGATTCCCCGGTGCGAAAATTATCAATGTACGGATTGCAACGCCCGCTGGGCAGGCAAATGACGATCCGGATGCAATGGACGGTATTGGATCCGGCGACGATACGCTGGCCCCCGTCGAAGAAGACGATTGACCAAAAGGAGTTTTTCCCATGCGTGACATTATGGGCATGATGAAGCAGGCCAAGGAAATGCAGGGCAAGATGGCGGCCATGCAGGAAGAAATCGCGGCTTTGGAAGCCGAAGGCCATGCCGGTGGCGGTCTCGTCACAGTGAAATTGTCCGGCAAAGGTGCGCTGACCTCGCTCAAGATTGATCCATCCCTGTTCAAGGAAGATGATGTCGAAATTCTTGAAGACCTGATCATTGCCGCCCACAATGAGGCGAAAGGCAAAGTCGAGGCGATCATGGCGGAAAAGACTCAGGCACTGACAGCGGGTTTGCCGATCCCTCCGGGCTTCAAACTGCCTTTTTGAGAATGGGCGTACAACTGCAAGCTTCTTGGAAAAGACGCAAGCGTGGTTTATATTGTCCTTGGAGTGGGCGGCGAGCTTCGCTCGCCACCCTTCCTCATTTGTGAAAATCGACCCGGACGGTCCATAACCAGCTCGTCCGGGTCTTCTTCATTATGAGGGTGATGCTAAACGGAAAGATCCGCATAGAGTCACCTCCAAGTTCAAAGGCAAGGCTGATGCCGCAGTCGGGTAGCCCATTCTCCCGATGCACCGGCTGGGACGATGCCGCTGCTTCGCATTTGAACTGTTGCGCTGTTAGGCGCTTGGGGGTGATGATTGCTTCGTTTGCCGTTGGCAACAACGAATGCAGGGTTGTAAAATATCGCCCTCTTTTCCGCGTGAGTTGAATTCCGGGTGCGTCTCTGATTCCCTATGGGCGAAATTTGCTTTAAACCGGCGATATGTCGAAACGAATCGCTGGCCCTGAAATTGAACGCCTGATCCAGCTCTTGGCCAAAGTGCCGGGGCTTGGGCCGCGTTCTGCCCGCCGTGCTGCGCTGCATCTTATCAAGAAGAAGGAAGCGCTGCTGATCCCGCTCGGTTCTGCCATGCAGGACGCTGCGGAGAAGGTGCGAATCTGCTCCACATGCGGCAATGTCGATACATCCGACCCTTGTATGATCTGTACTGATCCGCGCCGCGAACGCGCTACACTGATTGTGGTCGAAGATGTTTCCGATCTTTGGGCGCTGGAACGGGCCGGTTCAATGAATGTCCGTTATCACGTGCTCGGCGGCCGGCTGTCGCCGCTGGATGGCGTCGGCCCTGATGATCTCAACATCGTGAGCCTCGTGAGCCGTGTGGCGGAAGGTGAAATCAAGGAGGTTATCCTCGCCGTTAATGCGACGGTCGAAGGGCAGACGACGGCGCATTACATCACCGACCAGCTTGTTGATTTTGATGTGCGTATCACGCGGCTGGCACACGGCGTTCCCGTTGGTGGTGAGCTTGATTATCTGGATGAGGGTACGCTGACAGCAGCGCTGCGTGCGCGGACGTCCATATAGGGAGAAGACCTTTGATCAAACGTCCGATGAGATTTGCCCTGGGGGCGTTGATCGCAACACTTCTCTACGCAAGCACCGGATTGGCCGCTTCAAAATCTGAAGTTGACGCACAGTTCCGGGCGTGGCTCGCTAGCGATCTTTGGCCTGAAGCCAAATCCCAAGGCATTTCTAAAGCAGTTTTCGATCAGGCCTTTTCCGGCGTCACGCTGAATTTCGATCTGCCCGATCTGGTCATGCCCGGCGAAAAGCCCCAGACGCCCAAGGAACAGCGGCAATCGGAGTTCGGTTCGCCCGGCAAATATTTCAACGACAAGACGGTCAATGCGGTGACATCAGGCGGTGCGGCCCGCGCCGGGCAATACGCCAAAATTCTGAAAGCTGTTGAAAGCAAATATGGCGTTCCGGGGCCGATCGTTCTCGCCATCTGGGGCCGTGAAAGTGGCTATGGCAGTGTCAAGATTCCCAACAACGCCTTTGCTGTCCTTGGCACGAAAGCCTTCATGGCAACGCGTAAGGATATGTTCCGCAAGGAATTGGTTGCGGCACTCCAGATCGTGGAGAAAGGTTATATTGGCGTTGGAAGCATGAAAAGCTCGTGGGCAGGGGCGCTGGGCCAGCCACAATTCATGCCGACCTCCTACTTGGAACACGCTGTGGACTTCGACGGTGATGGCAAACGGGATATCTGGAATTCCGTTCCCGATACCCTTGGTTCCATCGGTCACTATCTTGCACAGTATGGATGGCAGCGCGGCCGCGATTGGGGCTACGAGGTCAATGTCCCGCAGGCTGTCAGTTGTTCACTCGAAGGTCCTGATCAGGGCAAGCCTTTTGCAGCGTGGGCCAAGCTTGGTATTGCCCGCGTCAATGGCAAGCCGTTTCCGGCCAGCGAAACCAGTCGCGAAGGCTTCCTGCTGATGCCAGCCGGGCGGCATGGTCCGGCTTTTGTCGTCACCAGGAATTTCTACGTGATCAAAGAATATAATATGAGCGATCTCTATGCGCTTTTCGTCGGACATGTCGGTGACCGCATTGCCAATGGCGCAAGAGGTTTTTCGGTTGGTTGGGGTGACGTCGGCGGGCTGTATCGTTCCGATATTGCCGGATTGCAGAAAGCGCTGGAGAAAAAGGGCTATGATGCCGGTGGGGCTGACGGCTTTCCTGGGTTCAAGACACGGCGCTCCATTGGTGATTGGCAAACGAAGCAGGGCCTGCCTGCCACGTGTTTCCCTGATAAGGATCTCGTCAAGGCGATCCGTTGAACGTCGAAGCGATATCAATGAGATGTCTGAGTGTTGGCGATGGGTCGTCACGGCGCCAGACCAGTCCAGTCTCGATTCGTGGCGGTTTGCCTGACAACTTCAGATAACGAACACCGGTACGGCCGAGATTCTGTAATGATTGCGGCACCAGTGCCATGCCCATTCCTGCAGAGACCAGACTGATGATTGTCTGCATCTGGATGGCTTCCTGCAGAATGAACGGAACCGCGCCATTGGCGACGTAGTAGCCGGTGATCAGATCGTGAAAGGCAGGAGCGCTGCGCCGGGGAAAGATAATCAGGGGCTCCAACAGGACATCGTGGATGTCGAGTGCTCCGCCGGAGAGATCAAATCTTCCAGACATTATCCATTCGTCAGGTACTGCAGCAACTAGTTCTTCTTCAAGCAAGGACACATAGGCAAGAGATGTGTGAAGGCTCGCCTGTGATGGCGGGATTATCAAGCCGGCATGGATGTCTCCGCCCAAAAGAGCTTCGATCTGCAAGTCACTCGTTGCCTCCTGCAACGCAATCTGCACATCAGGATGATCTGTCTTGTAACGGCCGAGCAGGGTCGGCAGCAGACTGTAGTCGGCTGTGCTGACAAAAGCGAGCTTCAAGGAGCCCATGGTTCCCTGTGACAGTTGCCGGGCAATGCCGGGAAGGGCCGCTGCCCCCTCCAGAAGTGCACGCACATGATCCAGCCATTGCGTACCTGCTGGGGTCAGTTGAACACTGCGCTTGGTGCGTGTGAACAGTTCCACGCCGATTTCTTCTTCAAGCGCCAAAATGGTCTGGCTGAGCGGCGGCTGTGTCATGTTGAGCCGCGCGGCCGCCCGTCCGAAATGCAGTTCCTCGGCAACAGTGATAAAGTAGCGGAGCTGACGCAGATCCATACTCTGTTTGTAATATGAAAAACAACCTAATCAAGCGTGAATTATATATTTCACACTTGTTTGGAAACGCTCTAAACAAAGAGACGATCCGGTCTTCGAACCAAAATGTCCTTGGGAGGAATAGTCATGCCAGCTAATGAACGCTCGAAACACATCACGCAGGGCGTAGCGCGCTCACCCAACCGGGCCATGTATTATGCACTGGGCTATGAGAAGGCGGATTTTGACAAGCCGATGATCGGCATTGCCAACGGCCATTCCACCATCACGCCTTGCAATGCAGGTTTGCAGCCTTTGGCCGACGCGGCAGTGGCCGCCGTCAAGGCAGCGGGCGGCAATCCGCAGATCTTCGGCACGCCGACCATTTCTGACGGAATGGCGATGGGCACGGAAGGCATGAAATACTCGTTGATCTCGCGCGAGGTGATCGCCGATTGCATCGAGACGTGTGTCAACGGTCAGTGGATGGATGGTGTTCTGGTGCTTGGCGGCTGCGACAAGAACATGCCGGGTGGTATGATGGCCATTGCCCGGACCAATGTTCCCGCAATCTACGTCTATGGCGGTACGATCAAGCCGGGCAAATGGAAGGGCAAAGACCTGTCCATTGTTTCTTCCTTCGAAGCAGTAGGCTCCTTCATGGCCGGAAAGATGTCTCAGGAGGATTTTGAAGGCATCGAACGGCATGCCTGTCCGTCCACCGGTTCCTGCGGCGGCATGTACACCGCCAATACGATGAGCTCTTCGTTCGAGGCATTGGGCATGTCGCTCATGTCCTCATCGACCATGGCCAATCCGGATACCGAAAAGGTGGATAGTACAGCTGAATCCGCGCGCGTTCTCGTTGAGGCTGTGCGCCGGGGGATTCGTCCGCGTGATATCATCACCCGCAATTCAATCGAGAATGCCGTATCGCTGATCATGGCTACAGGCGGTTCGACCAATGGAGTGCTGCATTTCCTGGCTATTGCCCATGCGGCGGAAGTCGAATGGACGCTGGATGATTTCGAGCGCGTGCGCCGCAAGGTTCCGGTCATCTGCAATCTTCGGCCCTCCGGTCAATATATGGCGGTGGATTTGCATCAGGTTGGCGGCATCCCGCAGGTTCTGAAAATCTTGCTGAATGCCGGGTTGCTGCATGGCGATTGCCTGACAATCACCGGGCGCACCATTGCCGAGGAACTGGCCCATGTTCCCGACGCACCGCCAGTTGATCAGAACATCATCAGGCCGATCGACAAGGCCCTCTATAAGGAAGGGCATCTCGCCATCCTCAAAGGTAATCTGGCAACGGGCGGGGCTGTCGCTAAGATCACAGGACTGAAAAACCCTGTAATTCAGGGCCCCGCGCGGGTATTTGATGATGAACAGTCTGCGATGGATGCCATCCTCTCCGACAAGATCAGGCCGGGCGATGTGCTGGTGCTGCGCTATCTCGGACCCAAAGGTGGACCCGGCATGCCCGAAATGCTTGCCCCGACATCGGCAATCATCGGACGCGGCCTTGGTGAAAGCGTTGGCTTCATCACCGATGGCCGATTCTCTGGTGGTACCTGGGGCATGGTGGTCGGCCACGTCACTCCGGAAGCTTTCGAGGGGGGCACGATTGCTCTTGTCAGGGAAGGCGACACGATTACCATCGATGCGCACAAGCAGTTGTTGCAGCTCGAAGTCAGCGATGCCGAACTCGAAGAGCGACGGAAGGCGTGGCAACAGCCTGCCCCGCGCTATACGCGCGGTGTGCTGGCCAAGTTTGCCAAGCTGGCCAAATCCGCCAGTGAAGGCGCCGTGACCGATTAGGGGCCTGCCTACGCCATTGTCGCGGAGGCAAAAACAGTCTGTCAAAGCATGGGTGGTATGAATGCCACCCATGAAATGCGATCCTGACGCACAATTGAACAGTCAGGAAATGAGCACATGCCAGCCTTGGTGAACGGACAATGGATCAAGGGCGACGTTGCCGCCAGTGAAATGAAAGACGGAGCCTTCCATCGCGAGCCGACCCGGTTTCGCAACTGGATTACACCGGATGGAGTTCTCGACAAGGAAGGCACCCCCACATTCAAGGCAGAGGCAGGTCGTTATCAGCTCTTTGTCTCATATCTTTGCCCCTGGGCCTCACGCACGCTGATCTTTCGTCATCTCAAGGGGCTGGAAAACGTGATCAGTGTGGCTGTGGCCGAGCCAGCCTTGGGCGAAAACGGCTGGACCTTCACCAACCTTGTCGATGCAGGACCAAAGGCGCCCCCCATTCATTATCTGCACCAGCTCTATACTGCGAGCCTGCCCACCTATACGGGCAAGGTGTCCGTTCCGGTGTTGTGGGATTGCCGGGAAGGACAGATCGTCAACAATGAGTCTGCCGACATCATCCGTATCCTGAATTCCGCTTTCGATGGGCTGACCGGTGATCGCAGAGATTTTTATCCCGAGAGCCTGCAACCTGAAATTGAGCGGTGGAACGCGCTCATCTACGACAACATCAACAATGGTGTCTATCGCGCCGGTTTTGCGAAATCGCAGGCGAGTTATGATGAAGCGGTGCAGAATGTCTTCGCAGCGCTTGACCGTGTTGAGGCGCATCTGTCCGATCATCGCTATCTGGCAGGACACTATATAACCGAAGCGGACTGGCGTCTGTTCGTTACTCTGGTACGGTTCGATGCGGCTTATAACGGTGTTTTCAAATGCAACATCCGGCGGCTTGAGGACTATCACAATCTCTCCAACTATCTGCGCGAACTCTATCAGTACGAGAACGTGCGCGAGACCGTGAAAATCGATCATATCAAAGCTGGATATTACTCCATAGCTTCGGTCAATCCGACGGGCATCGTACCGGCTGGCCCATTGCTTGATTTCGACCGGCCGCATGACCGGGAGCATCTGACGACCAAGGGTGTCGTCATGCGTTAGCCCTCCGCATTACAGATTTCTGAACAAAAGAGCCCGATGGCCAGATTGAAATGTCTGGTCATCGGGCTTTTTGCAGTTGCAGCGTATTTTCCCGCGTTTTATGACTTGTCAGGAATACCCATATGTGAAAATAATATTTACAAAAGAAGATTGAGGAGGATTATCTAATGGGACTTCAGTCCTTTCCTGAGAGCCAAAAGCCAGTTGAATGCACCTTTCAGGTGCTGACATGACGGACTTCGCGCCGACCGTGGGTGTGTCATCGACCCACCCGAAAAATATGCCTGCCGACCACGCGGCACTGCCGGTATGGAATGCGGAAAACTGGTTCTATGAGGATTGGCCGGCCGGACAGAAAATCCGCTCGCTGCGACGGACGATATCCGAAAGTGACAGTCACCTTTTCAACACGCTTGTCACTGACATCCATCCCTACGTGCAGGATCAGATGTTCGCTGAGAGCGAAGGCATTTTCGGCAAGAGGCTGGTCGCCGGAGCGTTCGTTTTTTCTGCGGGACTTGGCCTTGTCGCGACCAACTGCGTCAACGCCTTTTCCTATGGTTATGACAAGCTGCGGTTCATCAAGCCGGTTTTCCTGAACGATACGATTTACACGATCCGTACCAATCTTGATAAACGCCCGCGCTACAAAGAACTGGGGTTGATCCGCGCGAGCTACGAGGTGTTCAAGAATGAGGGCGAGCTCGTTCTCTACTGCGAACATCTGCAGACGGTTAAATATCAGAACCCCGCCGACTTTATTGGAAAGACCGAGAAATAATGACTACGGATAATACTGATCTGCCGCTGGACGGCTTGCTCGTCGTTGATATGAGCCAGTTCCTGTCCGGCCCCTATGCGTCGCTGCGCCTGATGGACCTTGGTGCGCGGGTCATCAAAATCGAGCGTCCCGATGGCGGTGATCTTTCCCGGCGGCTTTATCTGAGCGATACGGAAATCGGTGGCGATTCTACTATTTTTCACGCGATTAACCGTGCCAAGGAAAGTTTGGCGATTGACCTGAAAAATGAGAGCGATCTCGCTTCCCTGCGGACGCTTCTCGGCAAGGCGGATGTCCTGATTCAGAATTTTCGTCCTGGTGTCATCAAGCGTTTGGGCCTCGACTACGAAGCGGTCAGGGCCATCAATCCACATCTTGTCTATGCCAGCATCAGCGGCTACGGCGAGGAAGGCCCGTGGGTAGGACGCCCCGGTCAGGATCTGTTGGCGCAATCGCGCTCGGGTCTGATGTGGCTGAACGGTGATGAAAGTCAGGGCCCGGTGCCATTCGGGCTTGCCGTTGCCGACATGCTGGCGGGTGCTGCCACGGTTCAAGGAGTTCTGGCCGCACTGGTAAGGCGCGGGATCAGCGGAACCGGCAGCCATATCGAAACAAGCTTGCTGGAGTCGCTCATTGATTTCCAGTTTGAAGTCCTGACCACCCATTTGAATGATGGCCGCCGTCTGCCGAAACGATCTGATTTCCGCAGCGCCCATGCTTATCTCTCGGCACCCTATGGTGTTTATCCAACCAAGGACAATTATCTGGCTCTTGCCATGACACCGTTGCCAAAACTCGCAGATCTTCTCGAACTTGATGAACTGGCACCCTATCGCGATGTACCGGCCAGCTGGTTTACCGCCCGGGATGAAATCAAACGGATCATCGCCGGTAAACTGGCCACTCAGGAGACGGACCACTGGCTTTCGATCCTTGAGCCAGCCGATATCTGGTGTGCCAAGGTACTGAACTGGGAAGAGCTGATGGCAAGCGAGGGCTTCAAGGTTCTTGACATGCTGCAGACGGTGAAGCGGGCGGACAACGTTTCGATTCTCACGACGCGCTCACCCATTCGGGTGAACGGCAAACGGGCAAAATCAGACAGGGCTGCGCCGCGCATCGGTGAGCATAGTGAAGCGATCCGCAAGGAGTTCGGCCTGTGAGTAAAATTACATTGAAGGGGATGACGTGGAGCCATCCGCGTGGCTTTGACCCTATGGTTGCCTGTTCCAAACTTTGGCTTGAGAAGACCGGAATTGCCATTGAATGGGACAAGCGCTCCCTTCAGGATTTCGAATCCTTTCCCGTAGAGGAACTCGCCCGGGCATATGATCTGATCGTTATTGATCACCCGCATGTCGGACAGATTACGGCAGAGAATTGCCTCGCTCCGCTGGATGTTGTGGGCCGGGAGGTGGAACGCCATGCGCTGCTTAAGGGCAGCGTCGGGCAATCTTACCCAAGTTACCATTGGCAAGATCATCAATGGGCCTTTCCGATTGATACGGCAACACAGGTCTGTGCCTGGCGTCCCGATCTTTTGGAGCGGCCATCCGGCACGTGGGCCGAAATGCTTGAACTTGCCCGTGAGGGGCGGATACTGCTTCCACTCCGGCCGCCCCATTCACTTATGACTTTTTATACTTTGAGCGGAAACTTGGGCGCGCCCTGTGCAACGGGGGCAGGTGGTCTGATCGATCGGGAACATGGTATTCAGGTTCTGGAAATGATGCGCGAAATCAGTGCGCTCGTTGATCCGGCATGTTTCGAGATGGATCCGATTGCCGTACTCGAACGAATGGCTGAGACCGGATCAAAGATTGCGCTAGCACCTCTGATCTACGGCTACGTCAACTATGCTATCCCAAAGTTTCGGCCGCATCTTGTTGCCTTTGCCGATATTCCCGTCGCTGGTGACAAGGGGCCTGTTGGCTCTGCACTTGGTGGAACAGGTATCGCTGTCTCCGCGTTTTCCGAGCACCGGCAAGAGGCCGTCAACTTCGCTTACTGGATTGCCAGCGGCGAGGTGCAGCGTGGTCTTTATGCGGAGGCGGGTGGTCAACCGGGCCATGCAGATGCGTGGGAAGATCACGCAGTCAACGCGGCCACCTCCAATTTCTATCTGGCAACGCGCAAGACACTTGAGGCTGCTTGGGTGCGCCCACGCCACAACGGCTATATGGCGTTTCAGCAATCGGCATCGGATCGCATCAATCAAGGTTTACAAAGAGGTCAGAACCCCGGAAGCATTGTGGACGACATAAATGTTCAGTTTCGGAGCAGCTTCAAAGACTAACCGGACTCGGCGCTTAACCGTTCCCACCGCGCATTTGCCCGGCACGGCCATAGGCTTCCGGGCAAATCCCGATGCCACGCTGGCATTCTATGGGGTTTGTTGCCGTGATCTCGGTTTTGCGCGGTGTCCATGACGCGTAGGAGCCGCAGGCGGCCAATGCAAGGCTGCTTAACAGTGTCGCGACGGTAATAAACTTCATTCTCTGACCCCCGACGTGAGCGATGTATCCGAAGCTCATGTGCCGGAAATACCCATAAAAGTCAAAGTTGAATGGCGATCAACACTGTACAGAATTCACGCATATCGTTTCTCTGGCTCGGCATCCGTTCCAGTGACAGCCGGATGTGAATTGATCGCTGTTATGACTGCCAGAGCCGCAAGTGAATTCACGCTGCGATTGCCGCGATTGAAAGCCGTCATCACAGTTTCGGCGATAATCTGAGCTTCTTCGTTCGTGCCGGACTGCATGAGAAGAGTTGCCGCCGCTTTGTCATAAGCTGCCTGCATCAAGTCCCAATCATCCTGTGAGTAGGCCGGTTCTGGAGGATTTGCGAAAGGCATGGAAGTCTTCCTTCCCTGAATCAAATGAAAATCCCGCGACGCACAAAGGCTAGCTCTGCAAATGTGGCATGGCAATCCGAAACGATTTCTTGCGGCAGCGGAAGAGCTTACCGCAGTGCAAACGAACGCGCGACACATCAGAATATGGCAATGACGAGCGAGGATTATGAGCCGGCTTCACCTTTTTTGTAGGGCGATGATCCGCAGCCGCGCTATAGGGTGTTCTCTGCGTCGGTTCTTGCTTGGATATGCCGGGACAAGCGAGACCATCGTTGGCTGAACCAGGGCGTGACCAGGGAAATCTTTTCAAAGCGCTGGCTGGAGAAAGAAGGGTCGGTTTCCTCGAACGTCCAGACTTTGAAGTTTGTCAATTCATGTGGTCCGAATGTGTAAATGAGCGGAATATCAGCGGCATCGCGTCCACGAGCAACAACAATACGTCCGATGCGCCTCTGGTTATGACGGGCATCGAATGTGTGCCACCGGCCGCCGAGATACACCTCGAACCATGCGTTGAAATCCATCGGCGCAGGATCGGCAGGGACGCCGATATCGCCCATATATCCGTTCACATAGCGCGCCGGAATGTTCATGCAGCGGCAGAAGGCAACGGCCAGATGCGCGAAGTCACGGCATACACCAACCCGCTCCTCATGTGCCTGCGCGGCGGTCCGCGTGGCCCGGGCAAAGCCATAGCTGAACGTCAATCGCTGGTTGACGTAATCACAGATCGCCTGAACACGGGTCCAGCCCGGCTTGACGTGGCCGAAAAGGCTCCATGCCAGATTGCTGAGCTCATCGGTTTCGCAGTAACGGCTCGCCGACAGAAATGCCAGACACTCGGTCGGTAGCTTGTCGACAGTCAATTCCTGCACACTTTCGTCAATGGGATCGGGCAGACCATCATCCTCGACCACGGCGTCGTATTTCAAGGAGAGATTGCCTGTCGGTGCCAGGAGGCGCAGGCAGCTGTTGCCGAAAAGATCCTGGAAACTCTCAAGCTTTACAGAGGGCGCTGCCGTTGGGCCACGCTCGCAAACAATGTCGGAAAGCCGTCCTGCCTCCAGATTGAGATAGGTCGTCATCGGGGTTGGCTGGTTGCACTTGATAGCAATTTCATATCCGACACGGATCAACATGACACATCCTTTTGGGGTTTTGGAAAGAACGCGACAACGGCACTTGGGTTCCTGCTGCATCCAATAAAATTGTCGATAAATGCACGCGGGCTTGCTGAAACCTGTTTTACACAGGCTCTTCAGGCTTTGTTGACCATAAGCTCGTAAAATTTGAAACGAACGTATCCTCGGCCCGTTGTACCCCAGGCAAAAACATTGCCGGGAATGTGACAGGCAAGTGTGAGTGAATGTGTTTTCGAGGTGTTTGGCACGCCTCGGCAGATGAATACCGATCTTGCTCCAGAAATGGATGGGAAGGGTCATGGCTGTAAAACATGGAATACCGCGTCAACCGGTTGCCACGGTCATACGCACACAGATGGTCAGGCAGGATTTTCGCAACGCGGTTCAATCTTCCGGGCTCTCTCAGGCTGAGAAGGAACTGCCAACGCAGTTTGCCGATCTGCTCAAGCGCCTTGAGAAGGCGGAGAAACGCAGACAATAGCGCTCATGGGGGATTGACGGGTTAGTTTCTATCGGTGTCCTGCATAACCTTGCCCTGAGAGGCGAGATGCGCGTAACGGCCATACTTCGCCGTGTAGTTGACAAAGCTGCCGAAGGATAAGGCAAATGCCACAAAAATAAAAAAGACGATGCCAAGACGTTGTGCAAGCATGACGGATACCTTCTGTGTAACTCATGCGAAGCTATGCGTTCCAACCTGAATGCCTGCAGAACCGGTCGTTCATTCAGCGTTTCAATTTATTAAAATTCTATAAATTCTCTGGCGGGGTCCGGCCCGAAGCTCCTTCACATGATCGCTGATGGCAGCGACGTCCGAGTGTTGATCTCTGTCACAAGGGCGCATAGAGGAGTTGCGAATATCCGATTCCACTATGCGTGCCAGTTTGGCCGCCGCGACAGGGAAAGTTCAGTATGAAAACCAGGATTTTGGGACGCACGGGCTACGAGATTTCGGAGATAGGCTTCGGTGCATGGCAGATCGGGGGCTCTTGGGGTGATGTTTCGGAAGCTGATGGCAAGAAGGCGCTGAATGCCGCGCTCGATGCGGGTGTTACCTTCGTCGATACCGCCGACGTCTATGGCGACGGTCGCTCGGAACGCATTATTGCCGATGTGTTGAAAAGCCGTGGCGGCACGCGCCCGACGGTGGCGACCAAGGCTGGCCGTCGGCTGAATCCGCATGTTTCTGAAGGCTACAATGCCGGGAATCTCGAAGCGTTTGTGGATCGCAGTTTGAAAAATCTGGAAGTGGACACGCTCGATCTGGTCCAGCTCCATTGCCCGCCGACAGAAGTCTATTACCGTCCGGATGTGTTCGAGGCGCTTGATGGGCTGAAAATCAAGGGCAAGATTCGTCATTATGGCGTCTCGGTCGAGAAGGTCGAGGAAGCTTTGAAGGCAATCGAATATCCCGGCGTCGCAACGGTGCAGATCATCTACAATATCTTCCGCCAGCGTCCGCATGACCTCTTCCTGCAGGAAGCGGCCAAGAAGAATGTCGGTGTCATCGTCCGCGTTCCGCTGGCATCGGGTCTGCTGACAGGCAAGCTCAGCGCTCAGACGGTTTTCGCCAAGGAGGATCATCGCAACTTCAATCGGAACGGCGAAGCCTTCGATGTCGGCGAAACCTTTGCCGGTGTGCCGTTCGAGGCGGCACTGGCGGCCGTAGAGGAATTGAAGCCACTGGTGCCGCAGAATGGTTCCATGGTGCAGTTCGCTCTGCGCTGGATTCTGGAGCAGAAGGCGGTCTCGGTGGTTATTCCCGGTGCCCGCAATGAAGCTCAGGCGCATATCAATGCGGGTGCCGGTGATATTGCGGCATTGTCGGCAGCGACACTGGCAAAGATTGCCGAGCTTTATGAACGGTCGATCAAGCCGCACGTGCACCAGAAGTGGTGACATCACTGGTTTGAACGAACCAGTTCAGACAGCACCCGCCGGGTCGAATGGCACGGTGGGTGCCGGTTTTTTGACCGACCAGCGCTGGTGCAGCCGCGCCAGCATCAGATAGATGACGGGGGTCGTGTACAGGGTCAGCACCTGTGACACGATCAGTCCACCGACAATGGTGATGCCGAGAGGCCGCCGCAATTCGGCCCCCGGTCCGGTCGCAATGATCAGGGGGATGGCTCCCATGATGGCGGCAAGCGTTGTCATCAGGATGGGCCGGAAACGCTTGAGGCAGGCCTGATAAATAGCATCTTCCGGTGAAAGACCGAATGTCCGTTCGCCCTGCAACGCGAAATCCACCATCATGATGCCGTTCTTCTTCACGATACCGATGAGAAGAATAATGCCGATAAAGGCGATCAGCGACAGCTCGGTACCTGTTACCACCAGAGCAAGCAGGGCACCAAGCCCGGCTGAAGGCAAAGTGGATATGATGGTCAGCGGATGGGCAAGGCTCTCATAGAGAATGCCCAGCACGATATAGACGGTCAGTAATGCGGCAAGGATGAGCAGCGGTTGGCTGCCGGTGGATTGCGTCAGCGATGCGGCGTCCCCCGCGAACTCCGCGTGCAGCGCATCGGGAAGGTGCATGCCCAGAACGGCGTTCTGTATCGCATTGTTCGCATCTTCCAGTGATGTCCCCAATGCCAGATTATAGGAAATGGTAACGGACGGAAACTGACCCTGATGGTTGACGACAAGCGGGGCCAGCGTGCGTTCGATCTTGGCGACACTGCTGAGCGGTACCTGCATGCCGTCTGTGCCGGTCACATGCAGATTGGCGATCTGCTCGGGGTCCAAAGCGTAGCCGGAGTTTGCTTCAATCACCACCCTGTATTGATTGCGTGCCGAATAGATGGTCGAGACCTGCCGCTGCGAAAAGGCATTGTTGAGAGCGCTGTCGATATCGCCGATGGCGACCCCCATGCGCGCCGCAGCAACCCGGTCTATCGTTACATTGGCCTGCAAACCGTTGGGCTGGCGGTCCGTCGCCACATCGGTCAGTCCCGGTTCCTGTTTCAGGCGGTCAAGCACCCTCGGCGCCCATGTAACGAGTTCGTTGTAATCGGCGTCCCACAGGGTGAATTGGTACTGCGACTGCGTTGACCGCCCGCCCGCGCGTATGTCACCGGGCGAAAAGAGGAATGTCGAGAGACCGGCAACCGAGGCGAGCGATTTGCGCATGCGGTCGATGACGACGGCCGTCGGATCGCGTTCCTTCTCCGGTTTCAGTGAAATCAGCAATTGTCCCCGGTTGACGCCGGAAGAAAAACCGCCACCGCCCACGGAGGAGCCGACGCCAGAAACAGCCGGATCCTGACCGGCTATCGCTGCGGCCTGACGCTGCAATTCAACCATGGCCGGATAGGAGATATCGGTGGATGCCTGCGTCCCGCCCATGATGAAACCGGTGTCATCCTGTGGAAAGAATCCTTTCGGAACTTTCACATAGAGAAAGGCGGTAACGGCCACACACGCGAAAATGACGAGGACTGCCAGAACCCGGTGATACAAAACGCTTTTCAACGTCTGGCCGTAGAAGCCGATAACAGCATCGAGTGTTCCTTCGACGAAACGGCCGAAAACGCCCGGACGTGCGTTGGCATCATGAGCCTTGAGCCTGTGGCCGCAGATCATGGGCGTGACAGTCAGCGATACCACGGTTGATACGGCAATTGTGAATGCGAGGGTGAGCGAGAAAGTCTGAAAGAAGCGTCCGACAATTCCGCCCATGAAGAAGAGAGGAATAAACGCGGCGAGCAATGACAGGCTGATGGAAACGACGGTGAAGCCGATCTGCCGCGCACCTTCAAGTGCCGCCCGCATCGGCTTCATGCCTTCTTCGAGATTGGCATAGATATTCTCGATCATGACGATGGCGTCATCGACGACGAATCCGACCGATACCGCCAGCGCCATCAGCGACAGATTATCAATGGAAAGGCCCCAGGCCCACATGGCGGCAAATGTGCCAGCCAGTGAAAGAGGCACAGTCACACCGGCTGCAATGGTGGGAGTGGCGCGTCGCAGGAAAACCATGACCACGGCCATCACGAGGCAGATGGTCGCCAGAAGTGTCCACTGCATATCATTCACGCTGGCATGGATGGTCGTGGTTCGGTCAGACAGAACAGCTACGTCGATGCCCGGGGGGATCAGGCGTTTCAGATCAGGCAGCAACGTTTTCACCGCATCAACGGTGGCGATAACATTGGCATTGGCCTGTTTCGTGATGTTGAGAAGAACCGAGGGCTTGCCATTGTACCAGGCATCGGAGCGGCTGTTGCGTACGCCCTGCTCGACCGTTGCGATATCCGACAGGCGTACTGCTGTTCCATTACCGCTGCGGATAATGATCCGGCCGTAATCCTCCGGCGTTTTCAATTGCGCATTGGTACCGATGGAGTAGGCAAAATCACTGCCGTCGATCGACCCGACCGGTTCAGCTACATTGGCGTTGGTGATGGCAGTGCGGACCGTGTCAAGCGACATGCCCATGGCCGCCAGGCGGTCCGGATTGAAGCGGACGCGGATGGCCGGTTGATCCGCTCCGCTGGCCGTCACTTCGCCAACACCTTCGACCTGGGAAATACGTTGGACGATGACCGTGTCAGCCGCATCATAAATGGCACTTGCCGATACGGTATCCGATGTCAGAGCCAGAATAAGCACGGGCGCTGCAGCTGGATTGACCTTGCGGAAACTGGGCAGAGAGGGAAGGTCGGAAGGCAAATCGGTCGCGGCGGCATTGAGGGCGGCCTGCACGTCCTGTGCCGCGCCGTCGACGTCGCGGGACAGATCGAACTGGACCGTGATGTTGGTGGAACCAAGCGAACTGACGGAGGTGAGTTCCGTGACACCCGCTATGGAGCCGAGGCGCCGCTCCAGCGGTGCAGCAACGCTGGCGGCCATGGTGGCTGGATCGGCACCGGGGCGGCTGGCGGAAACGCGGATCGTCGGCAAGTCAACGGAAGGCAAACTCGCGACCGGCAGAAAGCCATAGGCCACAATGCCAAGGATCAGCAGACCCAGCGCCAGAAGCGTGGTGCCGACAGGTCTGCGGATGAATGGCCCGGAAAAGTTCATACGCTGCCATCCGCTTCAGGGGCAGGCGTGCCGGTTGGCCGGCCGACGACACGGCTGCGCAGGCGTTCGAAACCGAGATAGATGACCGGTGTTGTATAGAGCGTCAGAAGTTGGCTGAGTACGAGACCGCCAATAATGCTGATGCCAAGCGGAATGCGCAGTTCAGAGCCGGTTCCCTGGGCGAGTGCCAGTGGCAACGCGCCGAAAAGCGCAGCGAGGGTCGTCATCATGATCGGGCGGAAACGCAGGATCGATGCTTTGACAATGGCCTCTCGCGGGTCGAGCCCTTCCGTCCGTTCCGCTTCGAGTGCAAAGTCAATCATCATGATCGCGTTCTTTTTCACAATGCCCATCAGGAGGACGATACCGATGAGCGCGATGATCGAAAGGTCCTGGCCGAAGAGCATCAGGGCGACCAGTGCACCGACACCGGCCGAAGGCAATGTGGAGAGAATGGTGATGGGGTGGATGGCGCTCTCGTAAAGCACACCCAGCACGATGTAGATCGTGACGATTGCTGCGAGAATGAGCCATGGTTCACCCGCCAGCGAACTTGCAAATTCCGCTGCATCGCCTGAATATTGCCCGCGGATGGTCTCGGGCATGGCTATCGCCTTTTCAGCCGATTTGATCGCTGCGACCGCGTGGCTCAACGACGAGCCCGGCGCGAGATCGAAACTTACCGTCACGGCGGGAAACTGCTCATCGTGGCCGATGACGAGGGGCGCAGTCGTGAATGAGGCCGTAGCGAAGGCACTCAGCTGCACCTGTGCTCCGCCGGTGCCGCTGACATAGAGTTTGTCGAGGGATTTCGGATCGGCCTGATACTGCGGCGAGGCTTCAAGGATGATGCGATATTGGTTTGCCTGTCCGTAAATCGTGCCAATCTGGCGCTGCCCGAAGGCATCGTTGAGTGTATCGCTGACTGCCTGCATCGAGACACCGAGTCTGGACGCAGTTTCCCGGTCGACATTGACGAAGATCCGGCCGCCACCCATTTCGATTTCCGAAGCCACATTGATCAAAGCCGGGTCGCGTTGCAGTTCTTTGGCAAGCCGCTGCGACCAATCGATCACTGTCGCCGTATCGGTGCCCGTCAGCGTGTACTGGTACGGCGCGCGGCTGGAGCGCGTGCTGATCCGGATATCCTGCACGCTCTGGAACGTGACTTGCACGCCGGGAATGCCAGTGGTTTCGGTTCGCAGGCGGTCAATGATCTGTGCCGCTGAATCCGATCTCTGGTCCTGTGGTTTCAATACAAGGCTAAGCGTGCCGGTGTTGGGAGTAAGATTGGTTGTACTGGTTCCGACAACCGAGACAACGCCTGCCACATCTGGATCGTGTTGCAGCCTGTCCGTCACGATCGCCTGGGTTCGTTTGATTGCCTCGAAAGAGGTCGTCGGTTCGGTTTCAATGATTGCTGTTATCAGTCCGGTGTCCTGCGAGGGCAAGAAGCCCTTGGGAATAATGACATATAGCGCAACTGTTGCTGCGAGTGTGATGGCCGTCAGCAGCAGCATGAGTTTGCTGCGGTCGAGTGCCCAAAGAAGGCTGCGGCGGTATCCCGCGATAACCTTGTCCATCCATTGGTCGATACCATGCAGCACACCACGGCGCTCGCCTTCTGCCTTGCCGCGCAGTATCCGTGCGCACATCATGGGGGTGAGTGTGAGCGAGACGATGGCGGACACGACAACGGCAATAGTCAGTGTCAGGGCGAACTCGCGGAACATGCGCCCGACAATGCCTGTCATGAAGAGGAGGGGGATAAACACGGCAATCAGCGAGACGGTCAGCGATATAATGGTGAAGCCGATTTCGCCGGCGCCTTTGAGCGCTGCTTCGAGCGGTCCTTCGCCGTCTTCGATATGGCGGACGATATTTTCGATCATCACAATGGCATCGTCGACGACAAAGCCGGTGCCGATGGTCAGTGCCATCAAAGAAAGATTGTCGAGACTGAAACCGGCAAACCACATCACGCCGAAGGTCGCGACAAGCGACAGGGGCAGCGCAACACCGGCGATAATGGTGGCGCGAACGGTTCTCAGGAAGATGAAGACGACAAGAATGACCAGCGCAATACTGATCGCCAGAGTCAGTTGCACATCATGGATGGATGCGCGGATCGTGTTGGTCCGGTCATTCACCACATCCAGCGTCACGCCCGCGGGCAGGGCCTGCTTGAGGCGGGGTAACTGCTGCAGCACGCGGCTCACCGTGTCGATGACGTTGGCGCCGGGCTGGCGCATCACATCGATCACCACGGCTGGTTCGCCTTGATACCAGGCACCGACGCGGGAATTCTCCAGTCCTTCGACAACCGTCGCCACATCCTTGAGCAGGACAGGGGAGCCGTTCTTGTAAGCAACGATGATGGAATTATAGGTCTGCGGATCAACGATCTGATCGTTGGCTGAAATTGTGTAGGACTGGTGGGTGCCGTCGAGTGCACCTTTTGCGCCCGCAACACTGGCATTGGTGATCGCAGTCCTGATGTCTTCAAGTGCTATGCCATAGGATGCCAGACGCGGCAGGTCTGCTTGGATGCGCACAGCCGGGCGCACGCCACCTTGAATATTCACGTTGCCGACGCCGGTCACCTCACTCAGGCGCTGTGCCATCATGGTATCGGCGAAATCACTGAGGTTACGGATGGAATAGCTTTTGGAGCGCAGGGCAAGCGTGATGATCGGTGTATCGGCAGGATTCACTTTTGCATAGGTAGGCGGGTAAGGCAGGGTTTTCGGCAGCAGAGAACCGGCTGCGTTGATCGCGGCCTGCACATCTTGCGCAGCGCCGTCAATATCGCGATCAAGGTCGAACTGGAGCGTTACCTGACTGATGCCGAATGCACTCGATGACACCATGGAGGACAACGAGGGTATCTGCCCCAATTGGCGCTCCAGCGGGGCGGTGACGAGGGACGCCATCGTATCCGGATTGGCGCCCGGCAGCTGCGTCGTCACCTGAATCGTCGGGAAATCCACCTGCGGCAATGGCGCGACCGGCAATGCGAGATAGCCGAGAATGCCGCCGAGCAGCACGGCAATGCCCAGAAGCGAGGTTGCTATGGGCCTGTGGATGAAAGGTGTCGAAACACTCATTTCGCAGTCCCGTTTTCGGTCTCTCCGCCGTTGGTGCCACCGCTTTGCTGGTTACGCCGCTTGTGCTGCCGCTCGCCGCCTTTTCCAGTGCCATCCGGCTTTTTGTCATCGGCTGTGGGTGTCGTATCGGACGCAGGTGCCGCCCCCTGATCCGCGCTACCAGTGACCTGAACCTTGGCACCGTCCTGCAGACGGGCAAATCCTGTTGTAATGATCCGATCTCCCGCTGCAACGCCGTTGGTGATGACCGCCTGTACATCGTCCTGTTGTCCGACGGTCACCGGATGCATGGCGACGGTATCATCCGGCTGAAGCAGGTAGACAAAAGTTCCTGTCGGGCCACGCTGCACGGATGCGGTGGGTACGACAATCGCGCCGGTCAAAGTCTGTACGAGCAGGCGGGCATTGACGAAAGCACCCGGCCAGAGGACGAGTTTGTCATTGGGAAAGTTCGCCTTGAGCTTGACCGTGCCTGTCGTCGGATCAACCTGATTATCGATGACGGCAAGTGTACCGCTGTCGATAATGGTTTTTCCATCGCCCGACAGTGCCTGCACGCTCAGCGCGTTGGCGGCGCTTGCCACATTGATCTTTGCCAGCTGTTGCTGAGGGATCGAAAACTGCACAGAAATCGGCTTGATCTGCGAAAGCGTGACGATACCCGTCGTGTCGGATGTGCTGACGATATTGCCGACATCGACATTGCGGATACCGGTCCGCCCGTCGATCGGGGCACGGATGATGGTGTAGTCAAACGTTGCCTGTGCACTTTCAATGGCGGCTTCATCGGATTTGAGCTGTGCTTCGTACTGCGCCACCAGCGCGCGTTGGGTATCTGCCTGCTGTTGTGTGCCTGCATTCGTCTGGGCAAGGCGGATGTAGCGTTCGAGATCCAGCTTGGTATTGGCCAGCAGCGCTTCGTCCTGTGCTTTCTTGGCTATGGCCTGATCAAGTTGTGCGCGATAGATGGCGTCATCGATACGGGCAAGCACGTCGCCCGCCTTCACATCCTGCCCTTCCTGAAATTCAATGGCAGCAAGCTTGCCGCTGACCTGCGAGCGCACCACGACAGAGTTCAGCGGCCGGACAGATCCGACGCCGTCGATATAAACAGGAACATCAGCAGATTTAGCCTCTGCAACCAGAACGGGTGTCGGGCCAAGGCTCTGGCCGCCGCCGCGCCTCCCGCCGCCACGGCGTCCGCTTTCCCGTTGACCATCGGCCGGCGCGGCAGCATTTTGTGTTGCAGCGCCCCGGGTGCTCCACCAGCGGTCGCGTGTCACATATGCGCCGGCGCCGAGTGCAGCAATGACCAGGATCACTACCAGGACACGCGATTTCGATACCATTCATTCACCTGTTCTTGCCATCCCTCGAAAGGGTCTAAGAGAAACAGGACATTAGCGGGTATTGGGGCCGCTTGGAAATTACCGGCACCATTAAATTTTGTCCATACTCAAGCGGCTTTTGCTTGCGCCCGGGAGGCTTTCAAGGCTAGGAACAATTTGAAACAGATAGCCCTTCTCAAGGTGCCACTTGCTGACTGCCACAAGGCTCTATGTCGCGTCTTTTGTATTGACGCTTATCGCTCTCATTGCCGTCCTGCAGCTTGGACTGCTTTCGGCCCTTTTGTCGGGACTTCTCGTCTATAATCTGGTCCATCTCGCGGCTCCTGTGCTGGGTAAGCTGGGCGTTTCCAATAGCTTGACGAAGACATTGGCTCTGGCTCTGCTGGCGGCGATTTTCATCCTTTTGATTGTCGCGGCGGTGATGAGCGGTCTCGGGCAATTGACCAATGGCTCCGAAGGTGTTGTCTCGCTTTTCAAGAAGATGGCAGAAATCATCGACACGGCGCAGGTTCATGTGCCGGACTGGGCGAAGGATTATTTTCCATCCAACCTTGATGAGCTGGAATCCATCGCCGCCAAATGGCTGCGTGAGCATGCCGGTCAACTACAGCTCGTTGGCCGCGATTTTGGCGTGCTGATTGTCCGCATCATTGTTGGCATGGTGATTGGCGGCTTGATCGCGCTGAGCTCCGTCAATTCCTCGCGCCAGCCGGGCCCTCTGGCGGTGGCACTTGTTGACCGGGTGAGCCTGCTTAGCGGCGCATTCCGCAATATCGTCTTTTCACAGATCCGCATTTCTGCACTGAACACGTTCCTGACGGCGATTTACCTCGTCGTCATCCTGCCGATTCTCGGCGTGCATCTGCCTCTCGTGAAGACCATGATCGTCGTCACTTTTGTCGCCGGTCTTTTGCCTGTTATCGGCAACCTGATTTCCAACACGATCATCGTCGTTGTCGGGCTCAGTGTGTCATTCATGGCGGCGATTGGCTCGCTTGCCTTCCTGATTGTTATTCACAAGCTCGAATACTTCATGAATGCACGCATCATCGGCGCCCGGATCAAGTCCCGTTCCTGGGAATTGCTGCTGGCGATGGTTGTGATGGAGGCGTGGTTTGGCGTGGCGGGTCTCATTGCCGCGCCAATTTATTACGCCTATCTGAAAGATGAGCTCACGCTGCGCAAACTTATCTAGTCTGTCCGTTCCATTGGGTCCGTCACATTGCGTGCGAAAAGCTGTTCGAAGCCGTCAACATATTTTTCAAAGAGCTGAGAGAAGATTTCAATTTCCTCGGGTGACCAGTCTGCAACCACACTTTCGACAATAGACTGTTTCTGTGCGTGAAGTTCGGCGACCAGGCGTTGTCCGAGCGCTGTCATGACCACGACGATCCGTCGTGCGTCGGTCTGGGATGCCTTCCGGCGCAGCACGTTCTTGGTGACCATCTCGGCCACGATGCGGCTGGCGCGCGAGGGGTCGATCCGCAGGGTTTCAGCAATGACGCCGACCGTGACTTCGCCGGTGAGTTCGCCGCGCCTGACTGCGTCGAGAACGTCGAGGTGGGTCAGTTCGAGGCCGGGCGCGACGTTCTGAATAGCAAGGCGGCCAATCACCCGCCTGCCTGTCATCAGCCGCATACGGGTCATCACCCGGCCGATACGCAGGAGATCGTCGTCCGTCCTGGTTTCCGGGGTTTCAATTTTTTGTGTCGCCGTAGTTTCTGTCATGATTCGAGCATAACAGATGCCTATCGGCTTTAAAATATGCAAAAGGCATTAAAGTGCGATTGACATATGTATGCTAATAGCACATAAAGCGCATTATTCAAACCGGATACAAAATTCCATGGATATGACGAACACGTTCGAACCGCTTGTTGCGGACCCGCGCCGGCGGATGATGCTTTTCTATTTCCTCATGGCTACCATGTTCATGGCCGTCCTTGACAACCAGATCGTGTCGACAGCGCTTCCCACCATCGTCGGTGAGTTCGGCCAGCTTGAGCGCTTCGCCTGGATAGGCTCCGCCTATCTGCTCGCTGTCAGTGCGGTCATGCCTGTTTACGGCAAGCTGGGTGACCTCTTCGGGCGCAAATATGTGATGATCGTCGCGATATCCATCTTCACCCTTGGTTCCGCGGTCTGTGGCCTCGCTATTTCCATGAACACGCTTATTGCAGCGCGCGTCCTTCAGGGGTTGGGCGGCGGCGGCGTAATGGTCTCGATCTTTTCCGTTACGGCCGATCTGTTCGAACCGCGCGAGCGCGCCCGCTACCAGAGCTATATCAGCCTTGTTTTCATGGCCTCCGGTGCCATCGGGCCGGTGCTCGGCGGCACGATGAGTGATCTGTTCGGCTGGCGGTCGATCTTTCTTATCAATCTGCCGATCGGCCTTGCAGTTATCGCCGGACTTGCCTTCATGCTTCCCTACCGCAAACCGGCGCGCAAGCCGAAGATTGATTATGCCGGTGCCGTTCTGCTCGCCCTGACCACGACCAGCCTCGTTCTGGCGGCTGATGGCGCGCAACTGTTCGGCTCGCTGCTGGCACCACAAACCGTTTCGATTTTCGTATTCGGTGTCCTGTGTGCGACGACATGGGTCTTCATCGAGCGCCGTGCGCCCGAACCGATCGTTCCGCTGTCCCTGTTCCGGAATTCGACTTTCACCCTGTTCCTGATCATTTCAATCGCCAGCGGTTCGATCGCCATCGGCATGGTCAATTATTTTGCCTTCTTCCTGCAGACTACAACAGGCCTTTCGCCGTCACTCGCGGGCCTGCTGTTCATTCTGCTGACAGGCGGTATTGTCGGCGGTTCGCTGCTGACCGGCCGTATCATTTCAATCACCGGCCGCTACAAATATCTGTCGGTGGCCAGTCTTACGCTCAGTGCCATTGCCTTTGGCCTGCTCACCCAAGTGCATGCGGGAACCCCGGTCGCAGTCATTGGCCTCCTCATGCTCATGCATGGTCTCGGCATCGGCGTGGGTCAGCAGCTTCCAATCATAGGAGTGCAGAATGCGGCGGGCAGCCGTGATGTCGGCGCCGCGACCGGGTCCGTGTCACTGGCCCGCATGGCAGGAGCCTCGATTGCGATGTCGGCCTATGGTGCGATCATCGCGGCCAACATGCCGCGTGATGCCGGAGCCATTCCCGGCGTGAGCAATATCGCTGAACTGACGCCCAAGATGATGGCGGCGCTTCCCGAGGAAACGCGCCAGATCCTTGCTGAAAGTTATGCCGCGGCATTTACGCCGCTGTTCCTGACGGCCGCCTGTATCGCCCTGTTCGGGTTGTTGATGGCGATGCTCCTCAAGCCGGTGCAGTTGCCTGGAGCCGGTGCGGCCAAGAATGCGGACGCCGCTGTCGCCGAGGCTGCCGAATAGATAGTGTCCGCCAACTGTTCAACTTCCCGTCAGATGCCCGTCGGCCGCTGGTATTCTGCGGCCGATGGGCGTATCCTTTTTCCCACGTGCAAGTATCGGTCCCAAGGGCTCATCTTCACAATGCGCCATTACAAGGCCGTTACACCCTCGAACCAGATTGGGAGAAATGGTTATGGCGCAGTTTCATGTCATTGCAGGTGCAACAGATAATCCCGTTATTCCACAGGTGCGCCGCATCGGCGTATCGGATCTGTTCGAGGCTTTGCGGGAGGGCTTTGAAGACTTCTGGGCAAAACCGTCCCATTACGTTTTTCTCTGCCTGATCTATCCCGTCGCCGGACTGGTGCTGATGCGCTGGACTTCCGGCTCCAACGCCTTGGCACTACTCTATCCCCTGATGTCCGGCTTTGCCCTGATCGGGCCCTTTGCGGCGATCGGGCTCTACGAGATCAGTCGACGGCGCGAACTCAATCTCGACACGTCATGGCGGCATGCCTTCGATGTCAGGAAATCACCGGCTATTCCGTCCATTCTGGCAGTAGGTGCGTTGCTTTTCGTGCTTTTCGTCGCCTGGCTACTGACAGCACAACGGCTTTATGAAGGGCTGTTCGGTCCTGATGCGCCTGTTTCCATTGCCACTTTCCTGCAGCAGGTCTTCAATACGGCCGAAGGCTGGCGGCTCATTCTCGTTGGGAATGCGGTCGGCTTCGTCTTTGCAGTTGCCGTCCTTTGCATGACGGTGATCGCGTTCCCGCTGATGCTCGACCGGGACGTCGGTGCTGCCGTTGCCATTTACACCTCCATCAAGGCCGTTGCGGCCAATCCGGTTACCATGGCGCTGTGGGGCCTGATGGTTGCCGTGCTGCTTCTGGTCGGCTTCGTCACCATCTTTGCCGGACTGGCCGTGATCATTCCGGTGCTTGGCCATGCCACGTGGCACCTCTACCGCAAGCTCGTGGTCCCCGAAGGCGTTCGCACGGCGAGGGCGGCCCGCTAAAACATCTCTCTCGTGTGGAAAAGTGCGGCGCTTAAGCGCCGCACTTTTTGTTTGTCGAGCAGACTGAAGCACCGATCCCATTGCGGCCTTGGCTGAAAAGTGCTGATCTTTCTACCCGCAGGTGCGCTGCTTTGTCATGGAGAGCAATCATGAACTTGAAGACGTTTCTTCTGTCACTGGGACTTCTCTTAGCTGCCGGTGCGGCTGCCGCGCCCGCCGCCGAGCGCTGGGAGCAATTACCGGATCCCGCGCCCATGCCGGTTGCCATCAAGACCGGCACCGCCCCGGTCAACGGTATCCAGATGTATTATGCGGTCTATGGATCCGGCTCGCCTGTGCTGCTCATCCACGGCGGGCTTGGCTACAGCGATGTCTGGGGTAGTCAGGTGGCCGATCTGGCCAAGGACCATATGGTCATCGTTGCCGACAGTCGCGGCCATGGACGTTCCACCCGCAATGCCGATCCTTTCAGCTATGACCTGATGTCGTCGGACTATCTTGCCCTGCTCGATTATCTGAAAGTGGACAAGACGGCGCTGGTCGGCTGGAGCGATGGCGGTATCATCGGCATCGACATCGCCATGCACCACCCGGAGCGCCTGACCAAGGTTTTTGCGCAGGCCGCCAACACCAAAGTGGACGGGGTCAAGCCGGACGTGCTGCAGAACAAGACCTTTGCCGGGTACATCGACAAGGCGGGTGAAGTGTACAGGAAGATCTCACCGACGCCGACCGAGTACGATGCCTTTGTCGAGCAGATCAGCAACATGTGGGCCAGCCAGCCGAACTGGACTGACGATGACCTGAAAAAGATCAAGACGCCCATTGCCGTCGTTCTGGGTGATCATGACGAAGCGGTCAGCCGCGAGCATACGGATTACATGGCCAAGACCATTCCCGGTGCCAAGCTGGTAATACTGGACAATGCCAGCCACTTCGCCATGCTGCAGGACCCTGCAGGTTACAATAAAGCGGTGCGCGATTTTATCGATAAGTAGGGGTGATACGGGTGAATTCGCGTCGGGCTTTGGTTTCTGACGCGAATGCTGCAAGTGCGTGAATGTTTCTTATGACGCTGAAGATGTCATCCAGCGACGGTATTTCCTGACAAGGCGTGCCGTCTTGAACTGCGAAATCAACAGCGCCTTGACAGGCGACACTTTGGGAACTGGCGCCCGATCCATGCTTAACCGCGCTAGCTGATACTTTACCACCGCCATGCTGGCGAGTGAGGCAAGAACCTTGTTTTTCCAGTGGATTGGCGGCAGTTCAGGACGCGGGTCAGTTCCTTGCTGCCAGATCACGGGCAGATCGGGGCGAATTGCCAGCGCCGTGCCGATACCGGCCATTGCCACGCCGCTGTCCAGCACCGTTTGCACAATCTCCATCCGGCGGATACCGCCAGTGACCATAACAGGCATTCTGGCAATGGCGGCGATATCCTTGGCGAATTCAAGGAAATACGCCTCGCGGTTCAATGTACGGCCGTCACGGGCGCTGCCCTGCATGGCAGGCGCTTCATAACTGCCGCCCGAGAGCTCGACGAGATCGACATTCTCGTCATTGAGCATTTCGACGACACGTTTTGCATCGTCAGCATCAAATCCTCCGCGCTGAAAGTCAGCCGAATTCAATTTGACGGCCACCGAAAAATCTGGCGATACAACAGCACGCACCTCCCTGACAGTTTCGAGCAACAGTCGGGCCCGGTTCTCGAGCGAACCGCCCCATATGTCATCCCGGCGATTGGTCCGGGGCGACAGGAACTGGCTGATCAGGTAGCCGTGCGCCGCATGAATCTGGACACCGGCAAATCCCGCCGTTTCGGCAATCTTGGCGGCGTTGGCGAAGCGCAGGATGATTGCATGGATGTCGTGTTCCGTCATGGCTTTAGGCACAGGGAACAGTTTCGAATGCTTTCCCAAGTCGAGTGCCACAACTGAAGGTGCCAGCGTTTCCTGCCCCATGCCTTTCATCATCTGGCGGCCGGGATGATTGAGCTGGACCCACATCTGTGCGCCCTTGGCCTGACCAGTCCGCGCCCATGTGCGAAAGGCCGCAAGGTTGCTCTCATCTTCCAGCACGACCCCGCCGGGACCGGTCATGGCGCGGCGGTCAATCATGACGTTGCCCGTCAGGATCAATCCGGCGCCACCATCGGCCCAGGCCTTGTAGAGTTTCAAGAGAGCTGGGGAGGGCGCGTGTGCCGCATCCGCCATGTTTTCCTCCATTGCGGCCTTGGCAATGCGATTTGGAATGATGCTCCCATTGGGGAGGGTAAGGGATTCGAATGGAGACATTTTTCAATACCAGTAAGTTGACGTTGGCATGGGTCTAACGTTAAAGTGAACTTTAGGGTCAAGCGGAAAATAGATGCATCATGAAAATAGGCGAACTTGCCCAGCAGACGGGGTTGGCACCGTCAAAGATTCGGTTCTACGAAGCGGAAGGCCTGATCGGCACGGTTGATCGCAGCCTTGGCGGTTACCGGCAATATCCGGCGCGCACGAAGAAAGTGCTGGAGCTGATCATGCTTGCCCAGCAGGCCGGGTTTTCTCTCGCCGAAATTCGCAAACTGGTTTCGCAGCAGGGCAAGGGTCCCGTGGGTCACGACGTGATGCTGGCGGGCTTGCGGAAGAAGCTTGCCGAGGTCGAGGTGCTGCAGAAGAAACTTGCCGAAACGCGCGCCAGTCTAAGATTGGTCATCGAGCGGATCGAGAACACGCCTCCGGGCGGTGATTGCTTTGAATGCACAGACGGCGTTTTGGAAGATCTTCGCGGCAAGCTGTGACGGGATGAGATATCTGACATCGAAATCTTGTAGGCGGCGTAGCAATCGCGCGTGGTTCGCCCTTCGACATCCTCAGGAAGCTCACCATGAGGGAGGGGGTTGGTTGCAGGGAGCTACACTTTCCAATAATGAGCTTCCTAAACCTGTCGAAGACAATGTTGATCGCCAAAGTTGCAGAACCTAGCTCCCTGCAATCCTCACTCTCCCTCATGGTGAGCTTGTCGAACCACGCACAATCGAAATGCCAATCATTCAAGATTCGCTGCAATTCATATCAACTATTGCTCGGCATCAAAAGTATGTGAGGCAGGACTCCAAGTGCTTTCGCCAAACGGTCAATCACTAGGACGGTCGGATTTCTTACGCCGCGCTCGACGCCACTGATGTAGGTTCGGTGCAATTCCGTCTCAAAGGCAAGCTTTTCCTGGGACAAGCCGCGCTCTTCCCGAATTCTTCTCACATTTCTGCCAACGACATGCCTTGAGTCCATAGAGGGCATGTGGCCAGTGATGTAGTTTTTAAGTCTACACACTATGAGTAACAACAGGCAGAAAACGCTAGCTACATGCGGTCACTATGTGTATACTATAAGTCACAATTCACGCCGAGCTTTTTGGTAACGCCATGGAGTCTTATAATTTCTGGCAGGATTTTTTCGATACATACCAGTCGTTGTCGGACTGGCTTAAAATTCTATGGCTGATCATTCCGCCTGCCTTCGTGCTGGGGCTGGTGGCGCTGACACTGCGCTTCCGCATCGAGCGCAGGCAGGCGGCAAGGGGCGCCGAGGGCGAGCTGGTCTATTCCATCCACCGCGATACTGATAACCGGGTTCACATTGTCAGCCACACGCCCCTGGTCGAGCAGGGCGCACCGTTGCTCCTGCTCGATCCGGCCGGTGTCAGCGAACCGGGACGTGACCTGATCCGCAAATAAGGTGTGGATCACTTCGATGTGTTTTTTTGTTGCTTCGCCCTGTGTGGTCACAGGACATTCAATGCTCAACGATACGGGACAAGCTTTGAGTTCGACCCGTATCTTTGAAGCCGGAAATATTTGGCTCCCCGATCAATGATGATACAGATGGGCGTTGACGATGCGTTGTACCATCGGAGCGAAATGCGAGAAGCCTGGTGTGACCATGTCGGCAATTTTGCCGGCATCATCGAGATGGCGGACCCGTACGATTTCCTTGATATTCGGATTCTTCTCAAACTCCGTGATTTCAGCGCCGTTCATCGGCCCGCCCTGTAGTTTGAGCGAATGAATGGACGCTGTCGAAAGCTGCCCGAAATAGTCGGGGTCGGTCGCGCAGATGTACCGCTTGGCAGCAACATGGTAGCGCACACAATCGATCACAAGGCTTGGAAAGAAGCGCTCAAGTACCTGAGCGCCCGCCTCTTCGTGATGCTTGTCATGCACGTCGTCCATGGAGAACGTACCGAACTCGCTGGTAAAATGACCGATATCATGCAGCAGGGCTGCGACGATGATGATCTCTGGTTCCCCCTGTTGTTCGGCCATGTAAGCACCTTGCAGCATATGTTCGGCCATGGTGACGGGTTCGCCAAGATATTCCTCGCCGCCGCGGCGTTCAAAGATATCGCCAAGAAAGTCGACGATCGTCTCGGGTGAAAGCTTTTCAGGATCTGGCTTTGTCATTATGCAGCCTTTCGGTCTTGCAATTCAATGGCGCTGAGCGTCGAAAGCAGGCCGTCCTTGTCGGCGTAACAGCCTTGAAGCCAGCGGGACCCGGCACCCGAATAGCCTTTGCGGGCATGCAGAACACGCGTGTTGTCGACAATGAAGGATTCGCCCGGAGCAAGCTTGAACGTTACTTCCATCGATGTGTCGTCGATGATTTCGCCCAGCCTGCGATATGCGGCATAATAATCTGCCATATCCTCATAGGGAACGTCGGTGATTGCGGCCGTTGAGCGGTTGTTGAAACGGATGCCGACCAGTTCACCATCGGGAGCAAGCTCGATCATTGGCCGGCGTGAGCGCAGGCAGACACCCGCACTGCCGGAATATTCAAAGTTCGCGCAATAACGCGTCAGCAACTCAAAGCCTCTCGGATTTTCCTCACGCAGCCGTTCTGCCGCACGGAAACCGTCAACAACCATGTTCTCGCCGCCTTGAGCGGAATTCTCGAGGCAGTAAAGGATCTGAAGTGTCGGAACCGGATCGCGATACGGGTTGTCTGTATGAGCCTGCAGGCCAAGGCCGGTATAAGCGAGGTTCGACGGGTTCACTTCGGTGCGAACCTCGAAATGTTTGCCGTAATTGGTCTCGCGGATATAGCCGAAGAGTTCCGCGACCTTGAACAAAGCGCCGCTTTCAACCGGGCCTCCTGTGAGCTTGCCAAAGCCATAACGGCGCACACCATAAAGCCAGTCGCGCAGGGCCTCCTGGCTGCGGCTGACTGCGCCAAAATCCCCGATTGGAATGCTCGCGTTCAGTCCGGCATCCCAGGTTTTGATATCAGGTGCTGTCCAACCGGAAGCCTTGCTTTGATTGCCGTCATAGCCATGGCCAGCCAGCCAGTTCGGATCATAGATAATGGTACGATTCTCTGGCTGGAATGTCAGATGCAGCATACCGGCTTCAAATTCTGCCGCAGAAATGCGTGTGTCGACCGGTATATCGCCGAGAGTGATCAGCCGCTGGCTATTACCCGGGGCGCGGGTTGTTTCATCCCACGCATTGTCCCGCAACCACACAGCGTGAAACCTCTGCTTCGTGCCATTCGGCAATGCGATTGCAATAGCGTGTCCTTCGTCAATAATCTGTATTTCGGTTTTCGCTGGCATGTCCTGCTCCTGAGTATCTGGTGGCATCAAATGGGTTAGGGTAGACATCGGGAACCGGCGTGCAGATCCCAAGTTTGGCTTCGCTCTCCGTCTTACGGCGGTGTCTGTTCTGTTGCGGTCGCGCAAGAAAACCTGAATGCACAGTTGTGGCAGGGTCGTCCGCAATCAGAATTGGACCGCCGACCCTTGTCAAAAACATTAAACAAATGGCGGTCATGCAATTCGTCGTCATCAGCGAAGAGTGCGCTGGTCGGTATCGTTCCGCCGTCATCCAAGAAATCAGTTTCAACGTTCTTTGGCATCTCCGGCTCCCGCGGTAACTGACGATGCTCGACATTTCGCATGCAATCCGGCATAAGCACAAACAATGAATATTGAGAGGATGGCATCAAATCCATTATGGCTGAGCACCATCAAACCCTACCACCGCTGGAGTGGATCCGGGTCTTCGAGGCAGCAGGTCGGCTTGGAAGCTTTACGGCAGCAGCGAACGAGCTTGGTCTCACACAGGCGGCAGTCAGCCAGCGCATCAAGAACCTTGAACTGCAACTGGGGGCACAGCTGTTCAACCGGCAAGCGCGCGGCGTGATCCTGTCCATCCAAGGGGAATCATGGCTGCCGCATGTCCAGACTGCACTCAACCACCTCCTGCACAGCACGGCCAATCTGTTTGAATTGCCCCGCCGCAAGGTTACGATTGCAGCATCATCGTCGGTGATCGAACTCTGGATCGTACCGCGGCTTCTCCGTATCGCCCAACAGTTGCCCCACGTTCAGTTGTCATTCGAGACGATCCAGCACCTCCCCGATTATGAACGTTCGGAAGCTGACTTTGAAATCCGTTTCGGTGAAGGCAACTGGTCGGGCCGGGATGCCGAACGGCTCTATGCCGAAGAGCTTGCGCCTGTTGCCTCGTCCGTTTTGGTGAATGCGGCGTCAGGAAATTGGGAGACACTCCCGCGGATTGCCACATCCGGTCCGCGTGACGGATGGCGAGACTGGTCGCTCGCGACAGGCGGTACAATACAGTCTGCTCCAACGTTGCGCTTCGACACGTTCGTGCAGGCTCTGAGAGCGGCCGAGGCCGGGGCTGGAGTTCTGCTCGCATCACTGCCGCTTTGCAAACGCTCTATTCAGGCAGGAAGTCTTGTTTGTCTCGCCGACCGTGCTCTGCGCATGGAGGCGGGCTACTGGGTCACCTGGCCGCGCAACCGTCCGACGTTTGCTGAACGAGGCGTCTTGATCGGTATCCTGCAATCGCCGATAGAATGACCTTGAAACCACTGCCTCTCCATTCCCGCTCCCTTATTTCCACCTTTGCAGTCCAACCCTCTCCCTCATGGTGAGCTTGTCGAACCGCGCACGATCGAAATGCCACTCATTCAAAGATCCATTGCAATCCAAATTAGATATTGGCCGACATTAGACGTACGTGAGGTGGCTGCACGCGTGTTATGATGCTTCCATTGTCCCGCCTGAGAAGGTATGAGCCGCGTATGTCCAGCCAAATGTCATCACTCGAAAACGCCGCAAAATATCTCTCGCCCGAAGACAAGGCGCAGTTCCTCAAAATCAAGCGTGAGATGGAAAAAGCCGGCGCTTCAAAGAAGAGCATCGAAGAGCGTTTGAACGCCTTCATCTGGGAGATCATTGAGTCCGATGATGAAGAGGAAGAGGACGAATAAACGCCTCTTCGCTTCGACGTTTCCGGCCGTCTCCACCCGAATACCATAGCTCATGTGGCGGCCATAGCCCAGGCTTGACAATGACGGTGTGCCGCGCTAGTTCGCAAAACACAGTTGCTCATGGAGCTCTGTCGTAGGCGTTACCGTCATCCAACGCGTCCTTTGTCGAGAGGATCCCAGCAGGGAGTTCTCGATGCAAGAGGCGTTTATGGTATGACATTGTTTTTCCCATTTCCCATCGCTCGCCGTTTGACGGCCCCACCAGTGTTCCCGGCAACGGGCATGCTGCCGGCAAAATCCGTCTGGTCTGAACTGCGGGGTTGGCAGTTGGTCGGAAAACCATTTCTCCCATCGGCGTTCTCAACGGCCGTGGATATCGACAACCCGCGAAAGAGGCGGGGATGCAGTCGTACCATCCGCTCATGGCCAGATTGAAACCAAGGAGCAACACATTATGCAAATGACCGGCAACACCATCCTCATCACCGGCGGCACAAGCGGTATCGGGCGTGCACTCGCTGAAGCTTTCCACGACCGAGGTAATCGCGTCATCATCACGGGGCGGCGCGTGTCCCTGCTTGACGAGATTACAGCGGGCCGGCCCGGTCTGGCGGGAATGCCGCTTGACCTCGATAATCCGCACTCTTTGACCCATCTGGTCAGCGACGTTCGCGCACGCTTTCCCGAGCTCAATGTCCTCTTCGCCAATGCTGGCATCTCGCGGCCGGAGGATATGACAGCGGAGGGCTGGGACGTTTCCAGTGCTCAGTCGATCGTGGAAACCAACATTATGGGCGTGCTGCGTGTGACAGCGGCGTTCCTGCCTTTGCTTAAAAACCAGCCGGGCGCGACAATCATGGCAACGAGTTCGAACCTCGCGTTCATTCCCCGCGCTGACTTTCCGACCTACTGTGCCACCAAAGCCTTCCTGCACTCGTGGCTGCAGTCGCTGCGTCACCAGCTCCGCGCCATTCCGGTTGCTGTGCTTGAGCTCGCTCCCCCTTATGTGCAGACGGAACTGACGGGCGACCGGCAGGTATCTGATCCGCGTGCCATGCCGGTCGCGGCCTATGTGGCGGAGGTTCTGCAATTGCTGGAGGCGGAAAACCATCCCGGAGGGGAAGTCCTGGTCGAGCGCGACCGTGCCCGGCGCTGGGCAGAGCGGGACGGTCGTTACGACGAGATTTTTGCTGCCATGAACCCCTCCTGATAACAAATCCATCATCACGGTCTCCTGTCGGAGGCCGTGAATTGCATCTCAAACTGAATCAGCAGATGCCGGGCCTAGCTTCGCTGGCCCGCGCCTGATTTGATGAAGTCGACAAAGGCGCGCAGCGGAGCGGGCATGTGGTTGCGGCTTTGATAATAGAGGAAGGGGCCGGAGAAACTCTGCCACCATTCGGGCAGGACGGGGCGAAAAGCACCACTTTCGAGACCATCTTTCAGGAATTCCTCGAACGTACAGACAATACCCAGACCAGCCAGCGCTGCGCCGAGCTCCAGCTCCAGCGTGGAGGCGATCAGTGGTCCCGTTGGATTGACCTTCACCAGTTCACCATCCCGCTCGAATTCCCAGGATGCAACGGTGCCGCTGGCAAAGCGGTGGCGTATGCAGGCATGTTGCAGCAAGTCCTTGGGGTGTTGTGGTTCGCCATGTTTTTCCAGATAGGACGGGGAGGCAACACAAACGAAACGCTGGACGCGCGGACCGATGGGCACCGCAATCATGTCAAGCTCGATGCTTTCGTCATAGCGGATACCCGCATCGAAACCGGCTGCGAGCACATCGATGAACGTGTCGTTGGCGGTCACTTCAAGCATGATGCCCGGATGCGCCGCAAGGAACAGATTGACAATCGGCGGCAGAACCTTGTGCGCCACAATGGTAGGAACATTCAGCTTCAGCGTTCCCGTTGGGCTGTTGCGAAAACTGTTCAGCGCATCAAGTGCCCCGGTAATTTCTCCAAGCGCGGGCGTGAGCCGCTCGAGCAGACGTATCCCAGCCTCCGTCGGCGTCACACTGCGGGTGGTGCGGTTGAGCAGGCGAACGCCGACGCGCTCCTCGAGGCGCCGTATGGCATCGCTGAGCGACGAGGCGGATACGGCGCGCAATTTGGCGGCCCCGCGAAAACTCCGGGCACTGGCCACGGCGACAAGTGCATCGAGGTCGCTGAGATTGGGTTCGTTCATTGTTCGATTTCCCGTACAAGCCGTGCGCAATAGAATGGATTATCGCACAAAGCTCGCCAGTTTATAAAGAGCCAACCTGCCGCACGCAACGCGGCAGTCAAAGGAGTTCGACAAGATGCAAATTCGTCCACTTGGTACAACCGGTCCACACGTTTCGGCTTTGGGTCTGGGTTGCATGGGCATGTCCGGCATGTACGGCCCAGCCGACCGCGCCGAGAGCATGGCGACCATTCACGCGGCGCTTGAGGCAGGCATAAACCTCATCGATACCGGCGATTTCTACGGCATGGGCCACAATGAGCTGCTGATCAGCGAAGCGCTCAAGGGCACAAAGCGGGATCAGGCCATCCTCAGTGTCAAGTTTGGTGCGCAGCGCGATCCTGCCGCCGGGTGGATCGGTTTTGATGGAAGACCGGCTGCGGTAAAGACCTCTCTCGCCTATTCACTGCAAAGGCTGGGGGTTGACTATATCGACATCTATCGTCCGGCACGTCTTGATCCGGATGTGCCGATTGAGGAGACGATCGGCGCCATCGCCGATATGGTGAAGGCCGGGTTTGTCAGGCATATCGGCCTGTCGGAAGTGGGGTCTGAAACCATCCGGCGCGCCGCAGCCGTACACCCGATTGCCGATCTGCAGATCGAATACTCGCTGATCTCCCGCAGCATCGAGGATCGTATTCTGGCGACCCGCCGTGAACTGGGCATTGGCATCACCGCCTATGGCGTCCTGTCACGCGGTCTGATCAGCGGTCATTGGCAGAAGGATGCGGCGGGTCCTGCGGATTTCCGTGCCCATAGCCCGCGCTTTCAGGGGGAGAACATCGACAAGAACCTGCGTCTGGTCGAGGCCCTGCAAAAGATTGCCGAAGCCAAGGGCGTTACCGTGGCGCAGATCGCCATTGCCTGGGTTGCCGCACAGGGCGATGACATCGTTCCTGTTGTCGGCGCCCGTCGTCGCGACCGCTTGGCTGAAGCTCTGGGTGCGCTTGAGGTAACCTTGTCGAAGGATGATCTCGCCCGTATCGAGCACGCCGTGCCGAAAGGGGCCGCAGCCGGAGAGCGCTATGCTGCCGCGCAGATGGCGCATCTTGATAGTGAAGTGGGCGGCCACTGAACACCAACCCAAGCAGAACTGACCGGTACTTGCCGGTCAGTTCGACCAGAAAAGCTAATGGATCGCGGTGTGCACCTGGCCATCGTCTCGCGGCGCAAATGCGGTGGCGATGCGTGCTCCGATATAGTTCTCGATATTTTCAACGTGGCTGATCTGCTTGCGGAAATCACTCAGCCTCGTGCCTTCCAGATCGGTCCCGGCGGGCAGTGGCGTGGCCGTCGGATCGTAGTATTTATCGCCGATGCGCAACTCGTAGTAGAGATGTGGCCCGGTGGAGAGGCCGGTGGAGCCGATATAGGCGATAACCTGCCCCTGGCTGACGCGCTGGCCCACCTTAAGCGATGGCGGGGTTCTCGAAATATGCGAATAGGTGGTGAAAAACCCGCCATCATGCTTGATGCGGACATATTTGCCGTAGCCGGATTCCGATGAGATCAGAACCACTTCGCCATCGCCCGCCGCAAGAATGGGCGAGCCGAACGGCGCGGCGTAGTCCACGCCATTGTGATGCTTGCGCACTTTCAAAATCGGGTGCGTGCGCCAGGCAAAGCCATCGCCAAGCCGCCCGTTGGGAACCGGATTCTTCATCAGCGTCTTGGAAGCCGACTGGCCATCCTCGTCAAAAAACTCCGCCTTGTTACCCGGCGCTGCACGATAGTGATAAAACCGCTTCGTCTTGTCCTTCATGTTGAAGGTGACGGCCACAGGCTCGGAGTCGCCTTTTTCGTTGGTACGGAACACAAGCTCGACCGACTGGTCCAGCAGCGCGGCGTCCGTCAGCTTGATGCCGTTTTCCTTGGCAAGCCCGAGAATTTGTCCCGCCATGTGCGCGGGAACATTCAGCTTTTCCAGCTGCTGCATCGCCGCCGGAAATTCCTTTTCGGCAGCTAGCGCCCGGTCATCTGTCGATGTGTCGGGGCTGACCGTATCGGCGGTGGCCATATGGGCATCGTGCGCAAGCCGCTCGAACTGCCGCGGGTTGCTGACCTGTTGCAGGATGCCGCCATCGTCGCGCGCCAGATCCGATGGCGGGCTGTCATGCCGGAAAAGCCGCGCCATCAGCAATCGTTCGGGCACATCCTTGCGCGGCGCCTTTTCCAGCAGCAGTTCGATCCGCTCGGGCGATTGCCTGTTGTCGGCCGTCAGCGCCGTTTGCAGCGCCGTCCGGTCGTCACTGCTCATGTTGGCTGCGGCGAGCAGACTGCCGATATCACCATCCTGTGCGGGCAGGGCCACCACCTGTTCGACGGCCGGTGCCGGCTGAACCTTGGCTGTGCTGACATTGACGGGCGTTCCGCGCACCAGAATGCGCTCCTCGCCGAGGCTGGCCAGTGCGACCGGCATTGCCGTGGTTTTCGGTTTTGCCGGTTTCTCCGTCAATATGGACTGGAACGGGTCGGTGCTGAGAGGCGGAAATCTCTGGGCGAACGCGGCGGCATGGCCCGCGCTGACCCGTGCCTGCGCTTCCTTGTTCGCGCCGATCTTCACCTGATGATAGGCAAACTTTTCCGTCGAACCATCCGCCTGACTTTCCAGCACTTTGGCCACCGGCACCGCCTGCGCGAGAACGGGCGGTGGCAGGCGGTCGCCCTTTGCTGCCGCTTGCGGCAGTATCCGAGGCGGCGCGGCTGCGGCGGCGAGCGCCACGGGCGGGCGTTTGTCCATGACGGTCAGGATACCGGCGAACATAGCGGCGGACGCAATCGCTGCCAGCAGGATTGCAACCATAAAGCGTGCATGGGTGAACAGCGAAAAGCGGACGATGCGCGAGATCTGGCGGATGGCACCAAATTTCCCGTCGATTGCAGGTTCAGATATCTGTTCTGCGCTTGATCGCTGCATCAGGTCCCGTGGGCCAGTTTTCGTTCGCGAGCAGTTATTCCATAACATGGCAATATCGAGGCAAGGCGGACTTTTATCCCCAACAAACCAGCCTGTGTCTGTTCAATACAGGCATGCGGGAACAAATCGCTGGAAATGGTGTTACCCGGCTACGGACAATATGTTCCGCCAACGGCCATGCGGGTGGTCTCCCACATGGGTCTGGCAGTGCCGATTTTACACGCTCTGACAGTCTCTCAAGCGGGTGGCGCAAGGCGGTTTGGTTCTTGCGATGCAAGTTCGCTGCTGGCAGGCGGATCAAGCAGGAGCAGGGCCGGGTTGCCGTCCGTAACGGGGATGTGGCTGACGACATGCAGCTGATTTCTTATGTCCCGATGGATCGAATAAATCAGCTCGCCCTTCGGGCTTTGGTCCATCTGTTTGGCTGCGATCCTGAAGCGCATCGTGAGCGCCACGAGACCAAGCAGAAAACCGGGCGGGATCAGCAGCCACACGGCCTTGATCCAGTCCGGCGAGGATTGGAACGTATCGAGCAGGTCTGACCAGAAATTGTAATCGTTCATGTGCACTCCCTTTTCACGCGAGGAAAGTGGCCACCCGAGGTTTATCCTCTGGTGACCGGGGAGTTCATAAGTCGCCCACGGACGACCGCCACGGCCTTTAAGCCGAAGCTCTGGACATACGCCGAGGCCTCCCCGGCCATAGGGCTGAGGAGGTGCCTTTGCGGTCGACACCGACCGCCGTGAGAGAGGTTATGAAGCCCCAAGACCAATCCATTTCGACCGGTCTCACCGGGAATCATAGTGGGAAATGGGAGGAGGTGAAAGGGGTGGGGAGGAAATGAGAGTGGTGGGTTGGATGGAGATGTTCTCCACGAAGTTCGGTAAGCACACCAGCGCCAACTTTAGGGCATTTATGGCAATCTTGGATGCCTATTCAATGTCGAAATATTTTAGATAAAAGTTTCACCGCATTTCAATGTTTATGGGAAAATTGTATGAATGCTGCGAGGTTACCGCCGCAGTAAACTGGAGTGTTACGTATGCTTAAATATTGGTCGATTGGTGGATTCAAATCATTTAAAAATGAAACTTCCATGAAGTTATCACCAATTACAGTATTCGCTGGTTCGAACAGCAGTGGGAAAAGTACGGTAATTCAATCCATTCTTATGTTGAAGCAAACAGTGCAATATGGCTCATCTTCCCGTTCATTAGCATTAAACGGCCCATTAGTACGTCTCGGAACGTTTGATGATGTGATCCATTACAGCGCGGATCCTCGGGCGATTAATATCGAGTTAGATTATGAGGCTGATGCGCTAGATGGCACCTTTGCGACTGATAGGCCAGAATGGGCTGCGCATCGGCACTGGTCTTTTACAAGAGGAAAAATTGAAAATGTCGTTGGCAAGTTTCGATGGGAGCCACGAATTCAAACTACAGGAAATTTGATAGAAAAATCCGATCAATTGCAATCGACTGTTGCTGCAGCAAAGTTTCTTGTTCGACGATCACCAACGAAGGAGAATGAGGCTTCTATAGACTACTATATCGCGTATTCGCCAAGTTCTTTTGATACCTATTGGGATGGTGAAGAAACACAAATCCGCTGGGCTGAAGTGGAAATGGATGCTCTTTCTGAAGCAGATTTACTCAAAGACAAACCCGACGGCCAAATTACGCATTTGGCTCTGAAATATTTCTTACCAGATATGATCAGAGTAAATTTTAACAAAGGAAAAAAGAGGGCCTTCGAGATGATGGAAGCGCTCTTTGGAGGAAGCTTTACATTACTATCCAGCGTCAATTTAGAGGGGAAATTCTTGCCGGTTTCTATAAGTCATCTGATAAACGGATGGCTTACGAAAGCTGGAAAGTCGTTAATTCCAATTGAAGGAGAGACTGTTTCTGCCGAAACGATAAGGGATGCGATTAATGCGTCGTGGCGAAGATTGGGTGTCGGTATTAATGGTATTCGTGAGACACCGGAGGGCTTTGATCAATTAAAAATAGAAGTAGAACGTGAGCTGTTATTGCACTTTTCTTTTGAAGGTACAGATCACGACTATGTTTATCTGCAGACTATCGATGACGGCGTGGATATGTTGATGGCGTTTCTTAGGCATGGTGTCCAATATCTTGGGCCGCTGCGGAACGAACCTAAACCAGTTTACCCTTTAGAGGCATTAGAAAATACAGCTATTGTGGGTTATCGCGGCGAACATACGGCAGCTGTTTTGTTTTTAAACTCCGAAAAGAAAATCCAGTATCTATCACCGGCTGACCTTCAATCCGGGGGAAGTGTCAGAAATCTAAAGTATTCTTCTCTTCGAAATGCTGTGAGTGAATGGCTCGAGTATTTGGGCGTCGCTACTGGTGTAGCGGCAACTGAAAAGGGTGTATTTGGCAATCAACTACAAGTCACTACGGAGGGGCTCACGAAAAAGCACGATCTAACCAACGTCGGGGTCGGTGTCAGTCAAGTCTTACCTATTGTGGTATCTTGTCTCTTGGCCAAGAAAGGCTCGCTTATGCTGTTTGAACAACCCGAGCTCCATCTCCATCCGCGAGTTCAAGCTAGGTTGGCGGACTTTTTCTACGCGGTAGGAGTATCCGGAAAACAGTGCATTCTTGAAACTCATAGCGAATACATGATTGATCGATTTAGATTACGGATTGCTGAGGAGGAGGAAAACGTTCTTCAAAATATGCTCAAAATTTACTTCACTGAGCGTCATGAAGGAGAGACGAGCTGTCGTGAAGTAAAAATCTCCAAATATGGTGCAGTGATCGATTGGCCAAAGGACTTTTTTGAGCAGAGCCAAATTGAAACACGAAAGATTATCGAAGCAGCCTCAAAAAAACGTATAAACGAAAAGAAAATCGACCGATGATACCTGTTTTGATGGACACTGGCATGTTCGCGGTTCCTCCCTATGCCTCAAATGAGGAATCTGTTCACGAGATCATTCTGAGAGTTCTCCATTGGAGCAGCATGGCTGATGGCGGCGCGCCAGTGAGTTTGTTTAGAATCTCTAATTTGGACGAAGTTTTATCAGACAGCCAATGTTGGCCGATCGAGCCTGATCTGCAGGCGCTATTTGAATTATATAATCTATCGCACGTGTTTGCAGTCCATGACATTGTACGATCCTACACAAGCCTCTTTGCTCGCTTGGAGTTGTGGGGCGACCAGCATCCTGAGGTAGTGGAATGTAATGCCATAGAGCTGCAACCAGATATTCTCGCGCAGCAACAACAACATCCCGCAATAATAAATCACAGCAAGATGGTTTATATGAATCAAGCGTTTTACGAATCGCGGAATGCTGACAAGGCTGCGTTTGTAGCGTCAGCATTGCCGCACATGGGACCATTGTCGACGGTGCTTAATGGGGAAATTATCGAAATTGAAGGGCGAAACTCTGATGATATTGAATTGCCCTTTTCTCTCTCTCAGAACGTTCGCCTTCTCGATAGAATAGATGATATCGAAACCTTCGTCCCTGCTGAAATACACTGGGATGCAGCGGAAAAAAATGAAGATTTGTTCGTCGCGATTTCGTTTGGCTGCTTGACACTTTCAAAAGCTAATGGGCAACCAATCAGCCTAAGCGATGTTCCGCGTTTCTCAATTGGCTCCAACTTTTATTCTTCGCTTCAAAACATTCAGGCTGGGCCAGGTCAACCTCGCGCCCATCTTCTTCTTGAATGCTGTTGTAGAATAGTCTTGGGAATACCCAAAAACGAGATAAAGGCGATGGGCAAACCTGCGCAAACAGTCAGAGTAAAAGACCAAGCTACAGCATGGCGAACTCATGTCACAAAAAAACATGAAGGATCGCGGCTTATGTTGTGGCAATCAAAAGGAATTTTTGAATTTGCGAATGTGGGGGTGAAACTTGAAGAGCATATAGAAAGTGGAAACTCTCAAGGATGTTACAGTCACTATTGGTAGTTAAGATCATCAATTATTGAACGTATGCTGATCAAACAACGGGAGAATTTCGGTATGGAGGCATGTTGCTCGGATCGGCATTTGTGAAATGCCTCTGACTGAAGAGTGCCTTTGAAAATGAATGGTGCCGCTTCCCGGAATCGAACCGAGGACCCCATCATTACGAATGATGTGCTCTACCAACTGAGCTAAAGCGGCAGGGAAGGGACTTCCCGATCCCCGAACCGGCCATCGAAATGTGCCGAAGGGATGACGCGCCTGATAGCGTTATTGCATCAGGATTGCAAGCCTCGTGATACCAGCTTTTGCCGCTAGCCGCCAAAATCCCTCTGCTTCCTCCCGCTTGAGACAGCGGGCCCGGATGTTGGGAAATGGTGGTTGGCATTGGCTTGGTTCGTGGTTCGACAAGCTCACCATGAGGGAGAGAGGTGGGCTGCAACGCTAGCGGGAGATCGCGTAATATCTCCAAGCTTGCAGGATATAGCTCCCTGCAATCCTCGCTCTCCCTCATGGTGAGCTTGTCGAACCACGCACCGTGCCGATGCAAATGATCACGTCAGCTTTGGCGCAGCACGATCACCGCATAGCGGCAGGGCTCATCCGTCTCATTGGCAAACACGCAGTCGTGCGGTGCGCCGAGTTCAAGGCAATCGCCGGTTTCGAGCCGATGAAACGTTTCATCTTCGGTAAAACTAAGCACGCCGCTCAAAATCCAGATCAATTGCCGCTGGAAGGCATAGGCGGAGGCGGGGAGCGCCACGCGCGCCTTCGCCGGCAGGTCGACATGTACCACATCCATGGGCAGGTCGGAGGCGGGGGAGACATGGCGGCGGATATAGCCGGTCTCGGGGTCGGTCCATAGCGGCTGGTCGCCGTGGCGCAGCAATCGGCCTTCCTGCATTTCCGCACGCGCCATCAGCGTCGACATGCTGAGGCCGAAGGCGCCGGAGAATCGCGCCATCAGCATGGCCGTCGGGCTGCTCTGGCCGCGCTCCACCTTGTTGATCATGGCGCGCGAGACGCCGGATTTTTCCGCCAGCTCCGTCAGCGACCAGCCGCGCGCCTCCCGCTCGATCCGGATGCGGGCGCCGATTTTCGCGTCGACATCGTCTATTTTATGAGACATAGTGAAACTATAGTAGACCATGAAAAAGGATGCAAGTTGTGATCGTGCGTGCGGCCGTTGAGGCGGATCTTCCTGTTATTCTCGAAATTTATAACGACGCGGTGCTGAACACCACGGCGATCTGGAACGAAACGCAGGTCGATCTTTCGAACCGCACGGCGTGGTTCAATGAGCGGCAGTCAAGGGGATTTCCCGTGCTGGTCAGCGTCGATGATGCCGGGCACGTCACCGGCTATGCCTCGTTCGGCGACTGGCGCGCCTTTGACGGGTATCGCCACACGGTCGAGCATTCCGTCTATGTGCATAAGGCAGCGCGCGGCGGCGGGATCGGCAAGGCCCTGATGCTCGCGCTGATCGACAGGGCGCGGGAGGCGGGCAAGCACGTTATGGTTGCCGGTATCGAGTCCGGCAACGCAGCGTCGATCCGCCTGCACGAAAAGCTGGGTTTCCGGACGGTTGGCCATTTGCCTGAAGTGGGAACCAAATTCGGCAAATGGCTTGACCTGACATTCATGCAGATCGTTCTGGATGAGAAGGAAAGGCTCTAAGCGGCGCAGATTTTGGCCTTGGCTTCGCGGTATTCGCGTTCCAGCCGGTCGATATAGTCGCCGGCGCCGGTCACTTCCTTGATCGCGCCGATGCCCTGGCCGCAACCCCAGATATCTTTCCAGGCCTTGGCGCCGGTGGTTGCCGCTTCGAAATCCATCTTGGACGGGTCCGCTTCCGGCAGGTGGTCGGCATCCATCCCCGAATTGATGATGGATGGCTTGAGATAATTGCCGTGAATGCCGGTGAAATAGTTGGAATAGACGATGTCTGACGAAGCGGAATCAACGATCATCTGCTTGTAGGCGTCGACGGCGCGCGCTTCCTTCGTGGCGATGAAGGGCGAGCCGATATAGGCAAGATCGGCGCCCATGGCCTGCGCCGCCAGAACCGCCTTGCCCGTGGCAATGGCGCCGGAGAGCAGCAGAGGGCCGTCAAACCATTCGCGGATTTCCTGAATGAGCGCGAAGGGCGAGAGGGGACCGGCATGGCCGCCGGCACCGGCGGCAACAGCGATCAGGCCGTCCGCGCCCTTGCGGATGGCCGAGTTGGCGTGGCGGTTGTTGATGATGTCATGCAGCACGACACCGCCATAGGAGTGGATCGCGGCATTGACTTCAGGCACGGCGCCGAGGGAGGAAATGACGATCGGAACCTTGTATTTCACGCACATGGAAAGGTCGTGCTCAAGCCGCTTGTTCGAACGGTGCACGATCTGGTTGACGGCAAACGGTGCGGCCGGACGGTCCGGGTTCTTGGCGTCATGATCGCGCAGGCCCTCGGTGATTTCGGCCAGCCATTCGTCAAGCTGGGCCTCGGGGCGGGCATTCAGGGCGGGGAAGGAGCCGACAATACCGGCCTTGCATTGCGCCAGCACGAGGGCCGGATGCGAAATGATGAACAGCGGCGCACCGACAACGGGAATGCGCAGCTTCTTCGTCAGGATTTCGGGCAATGCCATGTTTTTCCTCCCATGGAACAAATTTTGACGTTTCCGTAAACGTAACTCTTTTTAGCAGACCGCGTGCCGTGATCAAGCGAAAGGTTGGCGCGGTTGCCTGCGCGCGATCAAAGGCATGTGAGCAAGCGCAGGGTTCGCCGGAAATCAGTAAAGATGATCCGGGTGCCTGACGGCAAGGGCTATCGCATCGGCGACCTCGTCTTCCCTGTCCCGCAGGACACTGGTCGCAACGCGGATGTAGCTGATCGGCCGAACAGAACATTTTTTACCCGCAAGCACGGCAATGCCGCGCGCTGCGAGTGTTACCAAGGCAAACTGTTCGGACTCCACCGGGATCCACAGGCAGAGACCTTCGCCGCCCGAAAGGTGAACGCCGCGCTCACCGAGAGCCCGCATCAGCCCGTCGCGCCTTTGCCTGTAGATATCACGTGCGCGTTTCATGCTTGTTTGGGTCGCCGCGTCATTGAGGAGGAAAGCCACGGCGGATTGCAGCACCCGGCTGGTCCAGCCTGCACTGAAACTGCGGTAGGACTGGATCTGCTCGACGATGCGTGTCGAACTGGAAAGCACCGCCAGTCGCAGGTCCGGCCCAAGGGATTTGGAATAGGAAACAATGTGGATGACACGGTCGGGAAACCGGTCTCCCAGACTGATCGGAGGCAGCGAGGAGATGTCTCCCACCCCATCATCTTCGATGATAAGGGCATCGCTGTTGCCGAGAATTTCCGCCAATTCCGCCAGCCGGGCTGCACTCACCCCCCGTCCGGTCACCGCGTGGGTGCGCGGCTGGAAAAGGAAGGCGGCTGGTTTGCGTTGCATCGCGTCGGCGAGTGAATCCGGCAGCGGTCCGTTTTCATCGCACTCGACCGGCAGGATATGGGCGCCGAGGTCTTCCAGAATGTCGAGAAGCCGCATCGCGGTGGGATCTTCAATGGCCACAAACGATCCGGGCATAACCAGTGCATGCAAAAGTGCGTAGACGGCGTTGTAGCCGCCATTGGTGGCAAGGAATGCCTCCGGTTTGTAAGGCCAATGCGGTTTTACCGCTGCTTCCAGCTCCGACAGGATGGGAATGCGCCGGTAACTGTTGAGTGTTTCCGCCGAGGCTCCGTGTGCCAGGGCATTGGCCAGCGGCGGCAGGAGGTTGATATCCGGAACTGCCATGGAAAGATCCAGCACGTCCTCGCCGTAATCGCCGGAACTCGCCAGCCGCAGGGGTTTCGGCGCAATACGGTCACCACTCACCCATGTGCCGTTGCGCCCGCGGCCGGTGATGATCTTCTGCCGCCGCAGCTCGCTCCATGCTTCCGAAACGGTCGCCGGGCTGATGCCGAGCGCATAGGCGAGATCACGGATGGCGGGCAGTTTGGTGCCGACGGGAATGGCTCCGGCGCGGATCAGCGCACTGGTCTCGATAGCAATGCCGCGCATCGTCCGGTCACTCAGCTTTTCTGCAAACCACTGAACTGAGGCCAATTCGCTCATATCTGTCCCTCTTTTAAATGTTCAGTAACGTAATAGTATTTGATCAGTCAATAATGAACATTTAGCTTCCCTCATGAAAACCGAAATGGCAATGAGGAAATGTCTTGCGTATTACTGTTCGATTGGCTGTTCGCGATTGGGATTATTATACGCCGCTGGCGTTGGGTGACGTCACGTCGGACAGGCTGGATGTCAAAGTCGATCGCGTCGGCACGCTGATCGGCAATGTTGCGGCCGATCCGCATCACGATGCGGCCGAAATGTCCTTCAGCCGTTATGCTTCGGCGCGGGCCAGCGGCGAAACCGATGTCATCGGTGTTCCCAATTTCGTCATGCGCGGCTTTCGCCATCGCTGCATCATCACGGCAAAGAACAGCCCGGTTACCCGGCTGGAACATCTGGCGGGCAAAAAGATCGGTGTTACCGGCTGGCGCGATTCCGGCAATACGTGGACCCGTGCTGCGCTTTCCCATGCGGGCGTCGGTATCGAGGACGCGTTCTGGTTTGCCGGCCGCCTGACGGAAGCCCACCCGATTACCGACAGGCTCGATGGCTTTGGCCGCCCCGGCCGCATCGAAGCGGTACCGGGCGAGCGCCCGATGATGCAATTGCTGGAGACCGGCGAGCTTGACGCCGTGTTCACGCCATTCATGCCGGAAGGCTTTTTTGGCCCTGACTCGAGGTTCCGTCATGTGCTGACGGATTTCCGGGCGGAGGAACTCGCCTATTTCCATGAGGTTGGCTACGTCCCCGGCATGCATCTTCTGGGTTTAAAGGCATCGTTCGTTGCCGAGCATCCCTGGCTGCCGGAAGAGCTCAGCAATCTGCTGGATGAATCCCAGCGCGTCTGGCTGGAGAAGCGGCGCAAATATGCCGACACCACACCCTGGATCATCGATGAGCTCGGTCACGTCGCGCGGGACTTGCCCGCTCATTGGAACAACAGCGGTTTTGCCATCAATGAACCGATGATCGCGGATTTTGCCGAACAACTGCACCTGCAAGGACTGACCCCGATGCTTCTGTCGCCTGCCGACCTTTTCCCGCACCACAATGATCAGACTTCCACCCCAACCAGCCGCACGGGAGTTCCGGCATGAGAGTCGCGCTGGGTCAATTTGCCGTCAGCAAGGTCTGGCAGGAGAATGCCGATATCTGCACGAAGCTGACGCGTGATGCGCATGCGGGTGGTGCGGATCTCCTGGTTCTGCCGGAGGGTATCCTTGCCCGCGACATCACTGATCCGGATATCGTGTTGAAAACAGCGCAGCCATTGGACGGTCCTTTCATGGAGCAACTGTTGGCCGAAAGCCGCAACAGCGACATGACAGTGATGATGTGCGTGCACGTTCCGACCGGCGGTCAGCGCGTTTTCAACAATCTGGTGACCATCCGCGGCGGCGTGATTGTCGCACAATATCTGAAGCTTCATCTTTATGACGCTTTTGCCGCCAAGGAATCCACCAATGTGCAGCCGGGCGATGAAATTCCCGGCCTCATCGAAATCGCAGGACTCAAGCTTGGCCTCATGACCTGTTACGATTTGCGCTTTCCGGAACTGGCGCGCCGCCACGCGGTGGATGGTGCAGACGTGCTCATTCTGCCGGCTGCATGGGTCAAGGGCCCCGGCAAAGAGGCGCATTGGGAGGTGTTGGTGACGGCACGGGCGCTGGAAAACACCTGCTACATCGTTGCCGTGGGCGAGTGCGGCGAGCGTTACATCGGCGCCAGCATGGTGGTGGACCCTCTTGGCGTGGCCGTTGTGCGGGCGGGAGAAGGCCCTGCGCTGATCTTCGCCGACATAGACCCGAAGCGTATCAGTCATGCCCGCGCTGTCCTGCCTGTTCTGGCCAACCGCCGCTTTGCCCGGCCTGAACTGGCGGATACATCAGCCTGAACACAACACGTTTCAAGAGATAATAAAAAAGGGGAATATAATGAAACTCAAACATCTGACTTTTACCGCTCTGTTTGCAGCAACGCTGATTGCTACGCCTGCGATGGCCGAGGAGGTGGTTATCGCCAAGCAAACGGTCAACGAGGCCCTGCGGGCCAAGCTGCCCGAGGACATCCGCAAGGCGGGAAGCATCACCTCTGTCAATAATGGCTCCTTTCCACCTTATGAGATCGTCACCGGCAATACGGAGATGCAGGGCGCTAGCGCCGATCTGACCAAGGCTGTCGGCGAGTTGTGGGGGATTGAGATCAAGCACGCGACAGTCAGCGGCCTTCCGGCGCTCTTGAGCGGCATCAATTCCGGCCGCTATCAGTTCGCGATGGGTCCTGTTGGCGATTATCCCTCCCGTCAGGGTGCGAACGACTTTGTCGACTATGTGCAGGAGTTCGTGGTGTTCGCCGTGCAGAAAGGCAATCCTAAGGGCATTACCTCGCTCGACAACACCTGTGGCAGCCGCATCGCCGTCATGGCTGGTGGCTCCGCCGAAAAGGTGATCAAGGAACAGGCGGAAAAATGCACGAAGGATGGTAAAGCAGCCATCGAGGTCCAGTCCTTCACCGATCAGCCCACCTCGATTCTGGCTGTTCGCTCAAAACGGTCCGACGCGTTCTTCTCCTCGCAGGCACCGCTGATCTATTTCGTTGAGCAAGCCAATGGTCAGCTTGAATTGACGGGCACCGGTCTGAAGAACGGTTTTGACGATATCTTTCAAGGCGCCGTGGTTGCCAAGGGCTCACCGCTTGGTGCGGTTCTGCTGGAGAGCATCAAGACTCTCATGGACAATGGCACCTATGCGGCCATTCTGAAAAAGTGGGGCCTTGAGAAGAACATGTTGAAGGAGCCCGGGATCAATCTCGCGGGTAAAGCTGCAAAATGACCCAGAACATGCAAGCATTGGCATCGCCCAAGGGCGATGCAGAGGCTGCGCTTCGCGATGTGGCGAATGCGCACAAGCCCTTTCGAACAGATCGCTGGCTCTTGTGGGGCATCACGCTTCTCATTGCGGCGAACTTCCTCTGGATCGTCGCCAACAACGAAAATTTTGGCTGGCCGATCGTGTTTCAATGGTTCACCGAAGCCACCGTTTTGCGGGGGCTCTATGTCACGCTTGGCCTGACTGTTGTCGCCATGGCCATCGGCGTGATCATCGGACTTGTTCTTGCCATTGCCCGTATGTCGAACGACCGGCTCGCCAGCTCGCTTGCCGGTCTTTACATCTGGTTTTTCCGCGGTACGCCGCTGCTGGTCCAGCTGATTTTCTGGTACAATCTTTCGACGTTGTTTCCGGAAATTTCCATTGCTATTCCCTTCGGCCCGACGCTGGCCAGCTGGAACACCAATGACCTGATCACGCCGATGACGGCTGCCATTGCCGGCCTTGCGCTCAACGAAGCGGCCTATATGGCTGAAATTATTCGCGGCGGTCTTCTGTCCGTCGACAAGGGCCAGATCGAAACGACGGAAGCTTTCGGCATGACACGCACCCGCGCCTTGCGGCGTATCGTCATTCCTCAGGCCATGCGTTCAATCGTGCCGCCGACGGGCAATCAGTTGATCAGCATGATCAAGGCGACGTCGCTTGTCAGCGTCATTGCCATGGCCGATCTGCTCTATTCGGTGCAAGCTGTCTACAACAGGACCTTCGAGGTCATCCCGATGCTGATGGTGGCCGTCATCTGGTATCTGTTCATCACGTCCATCCTCAACGTCGGACAGGGCTTCATCGAGCGCTATTACGGCCGTGGTGAACGCGGCTCGTCAACGCCCAGAAAGCAGGACAAGGTTGTTGCTGCTGCGAACACGGTAACGGCAGTTCCAGCCATGGCTCAGGAGGTGAGTAAATGACTGCTCAATTCTCGATGAACGGCACCGAACCGGGTGAAGCACTGGTGCGTGCCCGAAATGTTCATAAGTCTTTCGGCGAGGTGGAGGTGTTGAAGGGTATCGATCTCGACGTTGCGCCGGGTGAAGTCGTGGTCGTTCTTGGTCCTTCCGGTTCGGGGAAATCCACCTTCCTGCGCTGCATCAACCACCTGGAAGCGATCGACCGCGGTTCGATTGTCGTTGCCGGGGAACAGATTGGTTATTCCTTGCGCAATGGCAGGCTAAACAAACTCCCGGCGAGGGCTATCGCAGTGCAGCGGCGGCAGATTGGCATGGTATTCCAGCAGTTCAATCTCTATCCGCACATGACCGCCCTGCAGAACATCATCGAGGCGCCGATCGGCGTACACAAGCAAAGCCGCCGGGAAGCCACCGAACTCGGGATGGAACTGCTTGCTCGTGTCGGGCTTACGCACAAGGCCGACGCCTATCCCCGGCAATTGTCCGGCGGGCAGCAGCAACGGGTTGCCATTGCACGGGCACTTGCAATCCGGCCCAAGCTGATGCTGTTCGACGAACCGACTTCGGCGCTTGATCCGGAACTGGTTGGCGAGGTGCTGGCAACCATGCGCGACCTGGCGGATCAGGGGCTCACCATGATTGTCGTCACGCATGAGATTGGTTTTGCACGGGAAGCTGCTGACCGGGTGATTTTCATGGATGATGGCTACATCGTCGAACAGGGTAAACCCGAAGACGTTCTCGGCAATCCGCAACATCCACGCACCAGGGCATTTCTCAGCCGTTTCATCTGAATTTTGATCTCCCGGTCGCCCGCTCTCGTGGGATGCCGGGGGTTATTCGCTTTGTACAGAGCATCACTTCGGACGAAAACCGCCATCATTGCGCCGCGGTAGTCTTGAATAAGCAGTCAAATCGTCTATGCCTACCCGAGTCATACGAGCTGCTTTGAAGGGGAAATCGTCCAGTTGGAAGCGATTGAACAAGCCATCCGGAATGCTTTCGCCAAAGCGGATGTGAGCAATCCTGCCGTTCGTCAGAAAATTTACGAATCAGCATGGACCGCCCATGAGCGCTCCCTGACCGCCAATGGTGCGCTGGATGAAAGCGAGCGCGAGGAGCGTCGCGAGCGCTTGAAAGCGGCAATCACCCGCATCGAGGGCGAAGCGCGCAATCCTTCGCATATCGCGCCAGAACCCGTTGCAGAGCGGCGCGAACCATCCATTTCGGTCGAGCCTGCACAGCGGCGGCAGCCGCCGGCTGGCCGCGTTGAGCCGTCGCTTGACCCTTCTCTTGATTCCGATCTTGGAGCAACAGACAACAGGCGCGCCGACAATTACCGTCCCGCCTACAACCAGCCCCGTGAGAAAAAGACACGCGAACGCCAGAAGGCACGCGGCCTCACCAAATTCATTATCATCTTTGTCGTTCTGTTGGTTGCGATCGGCGTGCTATGGCTGGTTGCATCGGGTTTGATCAACTCAAAGCCATCCGGCAGCACACCGCCTGCATCGAGCAGCGGCCCGGCGGCGGGCAGTCATGAGCCGATGAAGGAAGGGCAGCTTTCTGCCGACGGCAGCTGGATATCGATTTTTGACCCGTCCGATATGACCCGCGTTTCGATGGCGGGCCGGGCAACCGCGAGCGTCGCCGGAGACAATGTGCAGAAGTTCGTACGGATCAAGTCTCCCGGCGAGAACGACGATGTCACCTTCCAGGTGGGGCAGGGCGTTCTCCAGCAACTGGCAGGCAAGCATGCGATCTTTGATATTATTGCCAAGGCCGAGGACGGTTCCTCCACGCAAATGGCTGTAAGTTGCGATTTTGGCACACTCGGCGATTGCGGACGCAAGCGTTACGATGTCACTGATGCGAGCAATGAATATCTGTTCGAGTTGCAGTTTCCGGAAGGCAAAAAGCCCGCCGCAGGCGGTTTCATCAAGATCAACTCGGATATTGCCCGCACGGGCAAATCGATTGACATCTTTTCCATCCGCGTTCTGGTCGCGAACTGAACCAGTATGGCACGGGCGTTCCTGTCCTCCGGTGATCTGATCGCGGACCGCCGCGCTTCCTATGCGGACATGCTTTTCGAGTCCGGTGACCATGTGGCCGCCGCCGACCTGATGCGGCAGGCCCTGGAAATCGTTCCGGAATGGACCGCCGGTCTGTTTCGTCTGGGCGAGATGGAGGATGCGGCCGGGGACGAGGATGCAGCGGCGGAAACGTGGCGCCGCCTTCTGGAACTGGATCCCGACGATCGCTTTGGCGCAACGCTCAAACTGGCGGCCTCCGGTTATGCCTTGGTGCCGGATAATCCGCCGGCGGCCTATGTCGAGACCCTGTTTGACGCCTATGCGCCGACTTTTGAGACGGCCCTTCTGGAAAAGCTGCATTATCGTGTGCCAGAACTGCTGGCTAACGCCATCAAGGCTGCAGCGCCGGGAAGACGTTACCATTCCATGCTGGATGTTGGCTGCGGTACCGGACTGATGGGGGATTATTTCCGGACGGGTGTGGACCACATGGCGGGCATGGACCTTTCCGAGGCCATGTTGCAGAAGGCCGAGGAAAAGCACGTTTATGACCGCCTCTTCAAGGGCGATATCAACGAACTCGATTATCCTGCTGGATCTGCCGATCTCATCATTGCCGCGGATGTCTTTGTCTATGTTGGCGATCTCGACAAAGCGGTTAGTCGTCTTGTCGCGGCCCTGAGCAACGATGGGCTGTTCGCCTTCTCGGTCGAAACCCATGCCGAGGAAGGAGAGCTCATCCTGCAGCCCTCGCTGCGCTATACCCATTCGGAAGATTATGTACGAAGACTGTTGGCCGACCATGGCCTGGTTCCGTCGACAATTGACCGCGAGGCGATCCGCTTTGATCGGGGAGAGCCCTTGCAGGGACTGATTGTCGTCTCCAAGCGGGCCTGATCAGTCTTTCCTGAACATCAGACGGCCCATCCAGCCGGTAAAGACGGCCAGAAACACCGCAAACAGGCCGTAGAGCAAGCTGTTCTCATGGGCGGCCTTGTAGATACGATACTCCAGACCCGCTTTCACGATATTCAGGCTTGTCGAGCTTTCGCGCAGGAATTCGCCGTTGCGGAACAGAAAGGCGCGGGCCACGTGTTTGCCGACCGGCACATTGGCTGGCAGGGACAATGTTGCGCGGAAGAGGGTAGATGACAGGAATTGCACGTCACCAGGACGCTGGCTGTACAGGTTCTGCTTGAGCTTCAGTCGCGGCAGCTCCTTGGTGAATTCCCGCAGCGACGCACTGGAATCGAAGCCGTCAGGCATGGGCTCGTAAAAGATATTGTTCACGCCGAGCGCCAGTTGGGCAAATGTCTTGGGGACGGCAATGTCCTGAAGATTGCGTGTCGAGGCCAGTGAATAGGAAGCCGGAATATGCTGAAATGTCACTGACTCCGCGTTGACCCAGACGCCAAAAAACCGGTCCTTGCGGCGCACGACAAAATTACGCTCCGGTCCCTGCAGGATAACGACGATATCGTAACGGCCCTGTCGTTGAATCAGAGGATCGGCATTGTCGAGTGCACCGAACACGGTCAGGTCGGTGCCGCGAAACCCTGAAGTAATCGCGATGGTATCGGTCGACAGCCCGATTTCAACCGTCTCCTTGTTGCCGGGAATCTGCTGCGCCACAGCATTTAGAGGGCTGACCAACACGGAGATAATGACAAGCAGGAACAGAAGAGCCGTCAGGGGTTTCATGATGCCCCCGGTGTCACGAGTGCTATGGCGATCGAATAAAGATCGTCAGGTGTCACAAAAAGTTCGATGGCAAGACGCAGGCCTACAGCGAGAACTAGCGTGGCGAGCAGCGCGCGCAATTGTTCGCCGCGCAGCTTCTGGCCAATACGCGTGCCGTACTGCGCACCGATGACACCGCCACTCATCAACAGGAAGGCCAGCACGATGTCGACCGACTGGTTGGTCGTTGCCTGCATGACGGTGGTGAAAGCGGTCACGAAAACGATCTGATAGAGCGACGTGCCGATAACCACGTTGGTCGGCACTTTAAGAAGGTAGATCATGGCCGGTACCATGATGAAGCCGCCGCCAACACCCATGATAGAGGAGAGAAAGCCGATGGCGGCGCCCAGCGCCAGGATCGGGATAATGCTCACATAAATTTTCGAGGCGCGAAACCGCATCTTGAAGGGCAGGCGGTGCACCCAATTGTGTTGTCCAGGTTTCTTGAGTGTGGAAAGCTGGCCTGCTTTTGTCCTCCGCATGGACCGGATGCTTTCAAGCAGCATCAGGCCGCCGATGGTGCTCAGGAAGATAACATAAAGCAGCGATACAATGAGATCGAGCTGTCCGAGTTCGCGCAAAAGCACGAAGACGTAGATACCGACAGCTGCGCCGACAATACCGCCGATGACAAGCAATGTCCCGAGCTTCACGTCGAGCGAGCCGCGTTTGAAGTGCGTCAGAGCGCCGGTGAACGATGATGCGATAACCTGGTTTGCACCGGTGGCAACAGCAACAGCCGGGGGAATATTGTAGAAGATCAGCAATGGCGTGATGAGAAATCCGCCACCGACGCCGAACATGCCCGACAAGAATCCAACCGCTGCCCCCATGCCGAATAGCACGAAGATATTGACCGAAATCTCGGCTATTGGCAGGTAGATACCCAATTCAGACCCCGAACCCATCACGGCGTTGTGGCGATTGTTCGCACACCATGATGACAGAAATTCTTTAATGCATTCTGCGCACAGACTGTCACAGGATGCTTTAAAGTTTCTTGCCCTCAGCCGCGCGTCAAGTCAAACAATGACTGCTGAGAGGTCAACGTGTTACCCCAAACACGAAACCATTTGTCGCAACAGCCGTCCCTGTCGATTTAGGTATTCTTTTCGAGCAGGCGTTTGACCAGATCCTTGTCGATATTGCCCGTTGGCTTCAATCCGTTGCTCTTCTGGAAAGCCATGATGGCGTCGCGGGTTTTCGCACCCATCCTGCCGTCCGAACCGCCCGCATCATAGCCGTTCTTATTGAGGATCAGCTGGATATTGCGGATTGCCTTTCCCATGTCGACCGAACCTGTCGTGGTCGGACTCTCGCGCCATTCGTCCGGTGTGCTCAGCGCGTTGGTTTCCGGATTCATCACCTTCGGCTTCCAGAGTTCGGTGGCTTCGCGGGCCCGTGTCAGCTGATCCGGCGTCATGACCTTGGCCACGTCATCGCGCTTTTGGCCCGCATCCTTGTCGCCGGCATTGGCAGCCAGCGCAAACCACTTGTAGCTTTCTTCAAGGTTCTGCGGAACACCCATGCCCTTGGCGGATAAAATGGCCAGATTGAACTGGCTGTCCTTGACACCGAGCTCGGCGGCTTTCGTAAACCACATGGCGGCGGATTCATTGTCCGGTGCACCGTTCGCGCCGGCCGCAAACAGCACGGCAAGATTGTGCATTGCGCTGGCATTGCCCTGTTCGGCAGCCAGTTGATAATAGGTTTTCGCTTTGGCAAGGTCGCGGGGAACGCCAAGGCCCTTCTCAGAAAAATTGCCCAGACGGTATTGTGCGGGCGCAAAGCCTTTGTCGGCGGCAAGAGTGTACCATCCGGCTGCTTTGGCATAATCGCTCTGGACACCGCGCCCATCCATATAGCGATCCCCGATTTCAAACAGGGCTTTGGGGTTGCCTTCGGCTGCCGCTTCGCGTAGCGGTTCGGGCCCAGCTTCGACAGGGATGGCTGGGATCGGTGTTACAGTCGTATCGACCTTTGCTGAAGCTGGCACATCTGTTGCCGGTGTATCGGTGGACTGTGCGGCAATGAGACTGCTGACAGTCTCCTGTGTCGGGGCTGGTGCAGCGGCCTGATCGTCTGACTGTGTGTTTTCCACCGAAGTCTGTGGCGCGGCAGCGGGTGGGGTTGCATCGCGTGGTACTGGAGCAACTGGCGCGGCAATTTGCGCCTTTTGCTCGACCGGAGGCACCACTGGTGCTGCCATTGAGCTTGTCTCGCTGGTAACAGCAGCAGGGCCGCTGAAGAATGCATTCTTCAGTTGAAGACCGGCGATCGCAATCATGATGGCGCCGATAGCGAGGAGAATGGGTTTACGCTGGCGTGCAAGAAGGCTGCCCTTCTTGCCTTCCGCTGCATCCCTGCTCCGACTGGAGCCGCGCGTCTGGTTTTCGACCTCGGCGGCGGCGGCCTGAGCTGCCCGGCGTGCTGCGGCTATGAAATCGGCTTTGCCAACGCCGGTATCGCCTGCAATGTTCATCTCGCGGCGTTCATCACGGACGCGCTTGAGTATGGAGTTCAGATCGGGCATGCCGGAGCCAGGTTCGAGCGGCCGGTTCAGAAGCTCGGAATCAAGGCTGGCCCTGTCATCGTCCTTTTCGTCCGTATCGATGGTCTCGATGGTTGGTTCCCGATGCGCCTGTTCCTGCTTGCTGCGGGATTTCACGCTGCGGGTGAGGCTGCCAAGCAAGGATTTGCGCGCCGGAGCAGCTTGGTCCATCGCGCCGGCATCATCTCCGGCCAATGTCATTTGCGTCGAAACATCATCAAGCTTGGAAAAGACGGGTGTTTCAAACACCGCCTCCGCTGCACTATATGGCGCTTCATAGGCATCGACCGTTGCCATGGCCTTCGAGGTTGCCGGGACACGCGTTCCATGAGCCGTGCCACCTTCCAGAGAACCCAGACGATCAACAATCTTCAGTAGAGTATCGTGAATGGCTTCGAAGGTCTTGGAGTTGCGGTCTTCCGACTTGCGGGCGAGGCTTTCCAGTATCTTCAGGTCGTCTGCGAGTTCACGTGCGATGGCGCCATCATGGGCGTTGCCGAAATTGGCTGAATTGCGGATGGCCTCCGATGCGGCCTGACGTGCGGCTTCCACGACAAAGTCGCGATTCATGGCAATCGATTCTTCGATTGCGTCGAGGCGCGGCGGAATAGCGGCGAATTCCGCATAGCGATCGTTGGAATGCGAGAGATGTTCGGCGAGACCGGCGATCTGCAGTTCGAGACTGCGAATGGCATCGTTCGAGCCATCTGCCTGCGGGACATTCTGGGCGATATAGCGGGCCATATCGTCAAAGCGGGCTTCAAGATTGTCTGTCAGCCGGATATCGCTGTGCTCGGCCATCATGTGATGGTCATCGAGTCGCCTGGTCAACTCCTCAAAACGTTGATCAATCTGATCCATGAATGCAGGAGCGGCAGCAGGCGCCTGCGGTGGTGTCGTTTCCAACCGGTGGATAATGTGCAGGACCCGGTCTTCAAGATCACGGAAATCAGAAATGCTGATGGATGCCGGTGTGTTTTCGAGATGACGGGTAACGGCCGACAGCTGTTCCGACAGCGCATCGAGATTGACCGCTGGTGCTGCGCGGATTGCCGCCAGATGGTCAACCCGTTCGGCCAGTTCGCCCATGCGCTGAAGGATCGTGTCAGAGGTGCGGTCATAGGCAACTGCCTCGACCTTGCTGCTCAATGTTGCGATACGTGCTTCAAGGCGCTCAAAGGCATCGGTATCGACATGATTCGTCTGGACAGGGCGGGCCGTTGCAACGATGGCGCGGCTGATTTCATCCAGCCGTTCGTCCATCTGACGCATGAAGTCACCGTTAACGCCCGATATACTACCCGTGCGAGACATCTGTTCCACAGCGCTTGCCAGTGTCTTGAGCTTGTCTTCAACCTTCTTCAGCGGAATGGATTGCGGCAGGACGTCCACGGCTTGGCGGATCTGGTCGAGTCGGCCTCCCAGAGGATGATCCTGGCGGAATGCGTCGAAACGCTCGTCCATCGCATCCCAGCGGTGGTTAAGGCTCTTCACCGATTCCTCGCGGGCAAGTGTCGTAACAGTGCGCTTCAACTCATCAAGATCACCGCGCAACATCGACAGATGGCCATTGTCCGCGCGACCGGACGTGTTGTCCAGATTGCGGCTTGCGGTCGACTGATGCAGGCGCTGCAAGGTTTCCGTATGCGGTTCGGCATGGGGGCGTACCGGTGCACGCGCGTCGTCGCGCATTTCTTCGCGCAACTGCTTGATGCGGGCTGCGATAGCAGAAAGGTCGTGCTTGCCGTTTTGTGGTTTGCTGGCAAAGGCTGGCAGATCGTCGGATGGTCTTGACCTTGAAACAGGTGTGCCACCGGCGCGCGAGGCGAGGGCGGCGAAACGATCGGCAATGTCACTCTGACCGTCATTGTCGGGATAGTCCGGCTCCATGGTCTCGCGCAGCTGGGTTTCCAGGGCCTCGAGCGTGCGGTTGATACTGTCCAGCGATGTGGTGTCGCGACGTGAGCGGTTCACATTGACCTGTTCAAGTAGTGACCTTTGGTTCGTCATGGACGCCTGCTTTGCCGTGTTTACGCCAGTAATCTGGCGGGTTAATTCTGTCCCACGGAGCAGGGCCGGAAGTGGTGGTGATGTTCACCTGCCACTCTGGCTTCATCTTGTCTCGGTCTTCCGAAGGTCAAAGATGCGTTCTGCACATTGCTATCCGGAAAGCCGGGACTGTCTGCCCGTGCGGTCCGACAAGCCGTGAAAAACAAATCACTCATAGACACGGTTCACCGACACCGTGACATTGGCGAAACGTGGTAAACAAGTGGTTAAGGGATGGGCTGCAAACGTTAAAAATGTGATAGTTTGTATTCGCGGTCCGCACCTTGGATAGTGCTTCGTAGTCAACTCTGCTCTGTTTGTCGCAAAGGCCGTATACGTATAGATGCCGTGGAGAAGAAGACGTGGATTGCAATCGCATTGTACGTGGTTCAACAAGCTCACCATGAGGGAGATGGGTGGGCTGCATGCTAATCGTCAGCGGAGCAGTTTAAATAATCTTGCAAAGCCTGACTCCCTGCAATCCTCACTCTCCCTCATGGTGAGCTTGTCGAACCACGCACAATGCGGCTGCAGTTTGCAGCCCTTTAACCACATCTGTAGGCATAAGAGCTGACGTTCTCATTGAATGAAACGCCCAATTCGGGAAGATTGATCCACAGGAGCAAAAGTTCACAAAATTTTGACGTTTACGGAAACGTCAAAATTTGCTAGAGAGATGAAAAATCCGACGGCACCGAAGTCTCCGGGCCGTTTTGCTCGTTTATGTTTTGGAGGAAACTGATGCCGAGTTATCGCGCGCCCGTTGAAGACACGCTTTTCATTCTCAATGATGTCCTGGGCTACGAACGCTACAACAATCTGCCAGGTTTCGCCGATGCATCGCCGGATATTGTCGAAGCGATCCTGAGCGAAGGCGCCAAGCTGGCCGAAAACACATTGTTTCCGATCAATCAGTCCGGTGATCATGAAGGTTGTGTGCGTCATGCGGACGGCACCGTCACAACACCGAAAGGGTTCAAGGCTGCCTTTGACCAGTACCGCGAAGGCGGTTGGATGAGCCTGTCCATACCTGCGGAATTCGGCGGTCAGGGTTTGCCCTACGCGTTGCATGTGGCTGTTGGTGAATACATGTCATCAGCCAATATGGCGCTGGTTATGTATCCAGGCCTGACGCAGGGCGCGATTGCTGCAATTCTGACCCATGGTACCGATGACCAGAAGCAGACCTATCTGCCGAAGATGGTCGATGGCACGTGGACCGGTACCATGAACCTCACCGAGCCGCATTGCGGCACGGATCTGGGCCTGCTGCGCACCAAGGCTGTGCCTAATGCCGATGGCTCCTACAAGATTTCCGGCCAGAAGATTTTCATCTCAGCCGGTGAGCACGACATGTCCGAAAACATCATCCATCTGGTACTTGCCCGTATCGAGGGTGCACCGGAAGGCGTGAAAGGTATTTCCCTGTTCATCGTGCCGAAGTTCAATCTTGACGACAGCGGCAATGCCGGTACCCGCAATGGCGTGTCCTGTGGCTCGATCGAAGAGAAGATGGGTATCCACGCCAACTCGACCTGCGTGATGAACTATGACGAAGCCACGGGCTATCTGATCGGCGGCGAGAACAAGGGGCTGCGCGCCATGTTCACGATGATGAACGAGGCCCGTCTTGGCGTTGCGCTGCAGGGTCTGTCCATCGGTGAAATCGCCTACCAGAATGCTGTGGAATATGCACGCGAGCGCATTCAGGGCCGTTCCTTGACCGGTCCGAAGGCATCGGACAAGAAAGCTGATCCGATCATCGTCCATCCGGATATTCGCCGCATTCTGATGACGATCAAGTCATTCAACGAGGCGGGCCGTGCTTTCATTCTGTGGTCCGCGCTCAAGTCCGATGTCGCGCATCGCTCCGACGACGAGGGTGACAAGCAGATTGCCGATGACATTCTCGGTCTGATGACCCCCATTCTCAAGGGTGTCCTGACGGACAAGGGTTTTGAGCATGCTGTCATGGCCCAGCAGGTCTATGGCGGTCATGGCTACATCGAAGAGCACGGCATGAGCCAGTATGTGCGCGATGCGCGCATTGCCATGATCTATGAAGGTGCCAATGGCGTTCAGGCGCTCGACCTCGTGGGCCGCAAGCTTGGTGCCAATGGCGGCCGCGCTGTTATGGCCTTCTTCAAGGAAGTCGGTGATTTTTGCGAGGAGAACCGCGGTGACGAGAAGCTTGCCTTCTTCACCAAGCATCTGAAGAAAGGTCTCAATGATCTGCAGGCCGCTTCCATGTGGCTGATGCAGAACGGCATGGCGAATCCGGATAATGCCGGTGCGGCTTCGACCGATTATATGCATCTCTTCGGTCTGGTTTCTCTCGGCTATATGTGGGCGCAGATTGCCAAGGCATCCCATGCGAAACTGGCAGAGGGCGCAGGGAAGAAGGATTTTTACGAGACGAAGCTTGTCACGGGCAAATTCTTCATGGAGCGGGTCATGCCTGAAACATCGGCCCATCTTGCCCGCATCCAGACCGGCGCGGACACAATGATGACGCTGGCTGCAGAAGCATTCTGATCAAACGAAACGGGGCGGAGGCCCTAGTTTGTGACGAAGGGTGATTTCTAGGGAGGTTAGAGATGTCTATTCGGCCGGAAGATGTGTTGGGCGTTCCAAAACCTGACTGGAAAACCGACGATGTAGTGATGCTGCAGGACATGACTTCGAAATTTCTCGAAGCCGAAGTCCTGCCTCACTACGACCGTTTTGAAAAACAGGAAATCTTTGACCGTTCCGTTTGGGAGCTTGCAGGGCAGAACGGCTTGCTGTGCGCTTCCATGCCGGAAGAATATGGCGGCTCGGGCGGGACTTATGCCCATGAAAGCGCCATTCTGGAAGCAATCAGCCACGTCGGCGTCGATGGCTTCGGTATAGCCCTGCACAATTCAATCGTTGCTCCCTATATTCTTCACTATGGTTCGGAAGAACAGAAGAAGAAGTGGCTGCCGAAGATGGCGACCGGCGAATTGATCGGCGCCATTGCCATGACGGAGCCGGGTGCTGGTTCTGACCTTCAGGGCGTGAAGACGAGCGCCAAGAAGGACGGCAATCAATACGTCATCAATGGCTCGAAGACCTTCATCACCAATGGCCAGTTGGCCAATCTGGTTGTCGTTGTGACGAAAACCGATCCAGCACAGGGTGCCAAGGGCACATCGCTGATCGTTATCGAGACGGACGGGCAGGAAGGTTTCGAGCGCGGCCGCAACCTCGACAAGGTCGGACTGAAATCAAACGACACGTCGGAATTGTTCTTCAACAATGTCCGCGTGCCGACCGCAAACCTGCTCGGAACCGAGGAAGGGCAGGGCTTTGTCCAGTTGATGCAGCAATTGCCGCAGGAACGTCTTCAGATCGGTGGCACGGCAATTGCCATGGCTGAACGCGCCATTGCGATCACCTCGGAATATGTCAAGGAACGCAAGGCCTTCGGCAAGGCGATCATCGACTTCCAGAACACCCAGTTTAAACTGGCCGAGATGAAGACGGAGGCCACGATAGGCCGCGTCTTTTACAATCATTGCGTGGAACGCCATCTCAGTGGTGGGCTCGATCCTGTCACCGCATCCATGGCGAAATACTGGCTGAGTGACCTGCAGAACAAGATCGTTGACGAATGCCTGCAGCTGCATGGCGGCTATGGTTATATGAACGAATATCCGATCGCACGTATGTTCCGAGATGCCCGCGTCCAGCGGATTTATGGCGGAACCAATGAAATCATGAAGCTTTTGATCGCCCGCAGCCTCTGAGCTGCGGTTCGAAAAGGGAGAATGAAATGGCCGAAGCATATATTTATGACCACGTCCGCACGCCGCGCGGCAAGGGCAAAAAGGATGGCAGCCTGCATGAAGTGCCCGCCGTCCGTCTTGGCGCCAAGGTGCTGGAAGCGCTGCGCGACCGCAATGGTCTCGATACGGGACTGGTTGACGACATCATTTATGGCTGCGTTGATCCCGTCGGTGAAGCCGGTGCCGTGATCCCGCGTTCCTCGGCCTTTGAAGCTGGCTATGACTTCAAGGCGCCGGGCATGCAGATTTCGCGCTTCTGTGCCTCTGGCCTCGACGCGGTAAATTTTGCTGCTGCCAAGATCGTGCAGGGTGCCGATGACATCGTCATCGCAGGCGGAGTGGAATCCATGTCGCGCGTCGGCATGGGCATGTCCGGTGGTGCCTGGTACATGGACCCGTCGGTGGGTCTGCCTGGCTATTTCATGCCACAGGGCGTGTCTGCTGACCTGATCGCCACGAAATACGGTTTTACCCGCGACGATGTCGATGCCTATGCCGTTGAAAGTCAGAAGCGCGCTGGGGAAGCCTGGAAGAAGGGCTACTTCAAGAATTCCGTTCTCAGCATCAAGGATCAGAACGGCCTGACCATCCTTGACCATGATGAACACATGCGCCCGACAACGGATATGCAGGCGCTCGCATCGCTCAATCCATCCTTCGTGATGCCGGGCGAAATGGGCGGCTTCAATGCCGTTGGCATTCAGGCGCATCCGGAAGTTGAAACCATCAATCACGTTCACCACGCTGGTAATTCATCCGGCATTGTTGACGGTGCCGCCGGTGTCCTGCTCGGCTCGAAAAGTGCCGGCAAGGCGCTTAGCGCCAAGCCGCGCGCCCGCATCCGCGCCTTTGCCAATATCGGTTCCGATCCGGCATTGATGCTGACAGGCCCGGTTGATGTCACGGAAAAGCTGCTCAAGCGCGCCAAGATGAAGATTGCAGATATCGACCTGTTCGAATTGAATGAAGCCTTTGCCGCTGTTGTGCTGCGCTACATGCAGGCCTTCAATATTCCGCGGGACAAGATCAACGTGAACGGCGGCGCGATTGCCATGGGCCATCCGCTCGGTGCAACCGGTGCGATGATCCTTGGTACGGTTCTTGACGAACTGGAACGCCGTGATCTGAACGTGGCGCTGGTAACACTGTGCATTGGTGCCGGCATGGGTACCGCAACGATTATCGAACGCGTCTGAGGGAGAGCAGAAGATGAGCTATACAAACTTCAAATTCGACGTCGACGCGGACGGCATTGCGCTCGTAACCTGGGACATGCCCGACAAGTCGATGAATGTCTTCACCGAAGAGGTGATGAAGGAACTCGACGCCATCGTCGACCGCGTTGCCAAGGATGAAGCCATCAAGGGCGCTGTTATCACGTCAGGCAAGGATACGTTCTCAGGCGGTGCCGATCTGACCATGCTCAAGCGCATGTTCCAGCTGTTCCAGGACGAAAAAGCCAAAGACCCCAAGAAGGCGGTCGAACTTCTGTTCGAGAACACCGGCAAGATGGGCGGCCTGTTCCGCAAACTCGAAACATCGGGCAAGCCTTGGGTTTCGGCGATCAATGGTACCTGCATGGGCGGTGCATTCGAAATGTCGCTGGCCTGTCATGGCCGCGTTGTCTCCGATGATCCGTCGGTGAAAATGGCACTGCCCGAGGTCAAGGTCGGTATTTTCCCGGGCGCCGGCGGTACGCAGCGCGTTCCGCGCCTCACCAATCAGCAGGACGCCCTGCAGATGATGACGACAGGCTCCAGCCTGACCGCTGCGCGTGCCAAGGCCATGGGTCTTGTGCATGAAATCGCTCCGGCAAAGAAGCTCGTCGAAACTGCCAAGAAAATGATCAAGGCAGGCTTGAAACCAGTTCAGCCATGGGATGAAAAGGGCTTCAAGCTTCCCGGTGGCGCAATCTATTCAGCAGCGGGTGCCAATCTGTGGCCAGCTGCTACGGCCATTTTGCGCCGTGAAACCTACGGCAATTATCCGGGCGCTGCAGCCATTCTGAAGTCTGTCTATGAAGGCCTTCTTGTGCCCTTCGATACGGGGCTGAAGATCGAGCAGCGCTACTTCACCAATATTCTGCAGAGCACGGAAGCGGGCATGATGATCCGCTCGCTGTTCGTTTCCTTGCAGGAATTGAACAAGGGTGCGCGCCGTCCTGCCGACGTCAAGCCGACCAAGTTCAAGAAGGTCGGTGTTATCGGGGCCGGTTTCATGGGTGCAGGCATCGCTTATGTCACCGCCAAGGCGGGTATTTCTGTTGTTCTGATCGACCAGACCCAGGAAGCTGCCGACAAGGGCAAGGCTCATACGGCAGACCTGATCACCAAGGACATTCAGAAGGGCAAGGCGACGGCAGATGACAAGGAAAAGCTCCTTGGTCTGATCACCGCTACAACACAATATGCCGAACTTGATGGCGCCGACCTCGTTATCGAAGCCGTGTTTGAGGACCGCGAGGTCAAGCGCAAAGCGACGGAACAGGCGGAAGCCGTCCTGAAGCCTGCGGCTGTATTTGCGTCCAATACCTCGACGTTGCCGATTACGGGTCTTGCCAAGGTTTCGGTACGTCCGAAGAACTTCATCGGCATCCACTTCTTCTCGCCCGTCGACAAGATGCTGCTGGTTGAGGTTATCCTCGGCAAGAAGACTTCGGAAAAGGCACTGGCCGTCGCGCTGGATTACGTGCGGGCGATCAAGAAGACACCGATTGTCGTCAACGACACGCGCGGCTTCTATGTCAATCGTTGCGTCCTGCGTTACATGTCCGAAGCCTACAACATGCTCGTGGAAGGCGTTCCGCCGGCAATGATCGAGAATGTTGCACGCATGGCAGGCATGCCGGTCGGACCTCTCGCGCTCAATGACGAGACGGCCATCGATCTGTCGCAGAAAATCCTCAAGGCAACGCTTGCCGATCTCGGACCGAAGGCCGTCGATCCGCGGCATGTGGAACTGGTCAACACGCTTGTTGACAAGTATGACCGCCGTGGCCGCAAGAACGGCAAGGGCTTCTACGACTATCCGGCCAAGCCGGCCAAGAAGCATCTGTGGCCGGAGTTGAAGACGTTGTATCCACAGCAGGACGCCGACAAGATCGATGTGGAAGTACTGAAGCAGCGCTTCCTGTTCACCATCGCGCTGGAAGCGGCCCGGGTCATGGAAGAGGGAATTGTCACCGATCCACGCGAAGCGGATGTCGGCTCGATTCTGGCTTTCGGCTTTGCGCCTTATACGGGCGGAACGTTGTCCTATATCGATGGTATCGGCGCGGCGAAGTTCGTGGAAATCGCAAAGGGCCTGCAGCGCAAATATGGTGCTCAGTTCAAGGCGCCAAAGCTGCTTGTCGACATGGCCGAGAAGGGCGACACGTTCTATGAACGGTTCAATCCCTATCCGGTTGAAGCGAAGAAGAAAAAGGCTGCTTGATGAAAACATGAGGGGATCACTCGCTGATCCCCTCATTGCTGTTCGGGTGCGGCGATATAAGAAAGTTTTCCGCGTTTTATCTCGACTTTTCCCCAATTCCCTCCTAAAACTTTAGTGAAGGTATTTTTTCCTTTATCTGGAAGAGTCCGATGTTTTCACATGACCGTATCTGGGCGGCCATCGATGCGCTGGCCGAACGTCATTCACTTTCCGTTTCGGGATTGGCGAAGCGCGCCGGGCTTGATCCCACCACGTTCAACAAATCCAAGCGCTATGCCGTCGACGGCCGTGCCCGTTGGCCCTCGACGGAGTCGCTGGCCAAAATCATGGAAGCCACGGGTGCCTCCCTGGATGAGTTCATGACACTGGTCGTCGGTGGCAAGGGCATAAAGGCCGGCATGAGTGCAATGCGCTCTGTGCCGCTGCTGGGTTTTGCCCAAGCGGGTGCCGGTGGCTTCTTTGACGACGGTGGTTTTCCTGTCGGCCAAGGCTGGGATGTGGTTGAGTTTCCGATCGGCTCCGGAGACGCAGTTTATGCGCTTGAAGTTTCCGGCGAGTCCATGCTGCCGCTCTATCGTGATGGCGATACAATCATTGTTGCCCCGGGTGCTCCTGTGCGCCGCGGCGACCGCGTTGTGGTCCGCACGAAAGAGGGAGAGGTCATGGCGAAGATTCTTGCACGCCAGACCCCGCGCACCATTGAACTGCAATCTATGAATCCGGAGCATGCCAACCGGACATTTGATGCCGTTCATATCGACTGGATCGCCCGAATCCTGTGGGCCAGCCAATAACAGGGAGTCTTCCTCCTATGCGTCGGATACCGCTTTACGTTCTGACCATTCTGGTCGGGCTCGTTTTGGCCTATGTCTTTATCTCCCCGTTTTATAACGGTTTGCCGTCGGCGGGTGTAAGTGGGCAGGACGTGACGATTGTCCCGGAGAACTTTGAAGTACCCGACGACATGGACGGAAACTCGTCCGATACACCTTCGCCCCAGCAAGAAACGGCGCCTCCCGGGGCGCAAACAACACCTGCCGCCCGTCAGGTCGATCCGGATGGGTTTTCGTTTGCAGGCAAGGAGAATGCCCCCCTGCAGCGCATCGAGCCACGCCAGCCTCTGGGCGAGATAGGGCATGCGTCGCCCCCTCCGCCCCCGCCTCCTCCAGTACCCGTCGACACGACGGCAAGGCCCAAATTGCTTTATCGGCCGGTGGCAACGGCTGCCGGGACTGTCGAGGCTTCGGGATATAAGATCGCCGTCGAGGGTATTGATGTCGTGCCGCCTGAAGAAACCTGCGCTGTTGATGGCGGTTCTTCATGGCCCTGCGGCATGGCTGCACGCACTGCCTTTCGCAATTGGCTGCGTTCACGAGCCATAGAATGCAATGTGCCCGATCAGCCTCCGGAAGCGCTTCTTGCCACACAGTGCAAACTTGGCACGATGGATCTGGCGACGTGGCTTGTAGACAATGGTTGGGCACGGACTGCCGATGGTACGCCCATGGCTGAGAATATGAAAAAGGCTGCAGAAGCAAAGCGTGGCATTTTTGGCAGCCCACCGCCAACGCTGCCTGCTATCGGAGATTTACCGCCGCTTGAGCCTTCCGGCGATACGCCGTTGCCATCCCCGGAGCCGCAGCCGGCACCGCCTGCAGCCGTTCCTGATGCGCCGTTCCCAGCAGCACCGCAGTAGAGCGTTTCTGCTTAACGTTCGTGGCAGACAGCCTCGATATTGTGGCCGTCGAGATCGTGCACGAAGGCCCCGTAATAATCCGGATGATAGTGCGCGCGCAATCCGGGCTGACCATTGTCTCTCCCGCCGCCTTCAAGGGCTGCCTTGTGGAACGCGTCAACCAGCGCACGATCGCTGACGCGGAACGCAACGTGCAACGGAGGATTGTTCGGGTTACCGCTGGCGATCCAGAAATCGGGTTTGCCGCCTTCGCCGAAGCCAGCAACGTCAGCGCTCCCGGTGACAGACGCCGGGAATTCGACAATCAGTTCATAGCCAATGGCGGCAAGAGCTTTCTGATAGAATTTCTTACTCTCTTCGAAATTGCTGACATTCACCCCTGTGTGGTCAATCATCTGTTCCTCCCGCGGTTTTGCTCCGGATATGGAAGAACTATGCCAGTTGACCCGTCAACGCCTTTTTGATGAGCGCGCGGGTTTCGTTGATGCCGTAAAGCGCAACGAAGGAGCCAAAGCGCGGCCCGCGTTCCTGCCCGATGAGGACTTCATAAAGCATCTGGAAGAAGGAGACCGATACGCCGGGGCCACCCTCCGGGCTCTTCTTTGTATGGTCCTGATAGCGCTCGATACCCCGGGCGACGTCCAGCATGGCGTTCTGGATGGTATTACCATCAGCATCCGCAGGCAAAGCGGCAAGCTGCGCGTCAATCGCTTTCAGTGCCGCAAGCTCGACCTCGTCAGCAGGGCGGAACTTTTTGGTCGGCTTGACGAAATCGTTGAAGTAGCGGATCGCGTAAGTGACAAGCTCATTCAGCTTCGGATTGTTCTCCTGCGTCACGCCGGGCGCGTAACGGGAGATGAATCCCCACAAAACGTCGGCATTTTCCGCATTCGAAGCGCTGACAAGATTGAGCAGCATGGCAAAGGGCACCGGCATATCGAGTACAGGCGGATTGCCGTAATGCTGATGCCAGACCGGATTGCCGAGACGCTCCTTCCATTCCTGCCGCTGGTAGGCGGACAAGAATGTGAAATACTCGTCCACGGCCTTCGGGATCACATCGAAATAGAGCTTCTTCGCCGTCTTCGGCTTCTGGAACATGTACAATGCCAGACTCTCGGTCGGCGCATAGGTCAACCAATCGTCGATGGTCAGACCGTTGCCCTTCGACTTGGAAATCTTCTGACCCTTGTCATCGAGGAAGAGCTCGTAGTTGAAACCTTCCGGTGCACGGCCACCAATGGCGCGGCAGATCTTTGATGACAAGGTAACGGAGTCGATCAGGTCCTTGCCAGCCATTTCATAGTCAACGCCAAGCGCGGTCCAGCGCATAGCCCAGTCGGCCTTCCACTGACACTTGACCTTGCCACCAGTGACTTCGGTTTCTACATGCTCGCCGGTATCGGGATCTTCGTAGGTGATGGTGCCCTTCTGCACATTGCGGGCGATCATCGGTACCTGCAGGACAACCCCGGTTGTCGGGCTGATGGGGAGAAACGGCGAGTAGGTCGCCCGGCGTTCTTCGCCGAGTGTGGGCAGAATGATGTTCATGACATCATCATAGGCTGCCAGCATCTTGAGCAATGTCTCATCGAACCGGCCCGAAGCGTAATAGTCCGTCGCGGAGGCAAATTCGTAATCGAAGCCGAAGCGGTCCAGAAACGCCCGCAACCGTGCGTTGTTGGCCGCGCCGAACGATGGATACTCATTGGAGAACGGGTCGGGAATGCGGCTGAGCGGCTTGCCAAGATGTGATGCCATCATCTCCCGGTTCGGCACATTTTCCGGAACCTTGCGCAATCCGTCCATGTCGTCCGAGAAACAAAGAATCTTGGTCTGAATGCTATCCTTCGTCAGGACGCGAAAAGCATGGCGGACCATCGACGTTCGTGCAACTTCGCCAAACGTGCCGATATGCGGCAGACCAGACGGCCCGTAACCGGTTTCAAACAGGATCGTGTCGGGATATCCGGACTTTTCGTAGCGTTTGATGATCTTCTGCGCCTCTTCGAAGGGCCATGCTTTGGCCTCGGCTGCCGCCACGATAAGCTCGGGGGTCAGTTCGATTTGGGTGTTTGGGCGCGAAGTCATTCTTGGTTTCCTGTTTTCCTGCCATGTGGTGAAGCGCGCGGACACTATGGCGGCAGCTCCGCCGCGTCAATTGCCACGGCGTCACACAAGGCTTTTGCTGTGCAGTTTCAATAAAAATCGACGGGGAAGTACCGTAGATAGAGTTCGGAGGTCGTGCCTTTTTCCTCCATGGATTTCAATGCAAAATTGAAGGCATCGACGAGATCGGTATTCTTCGTGGTCGTGGCAATCATCATACCGTCGCCCAGAAACTGCGGCGCAATATAAGGTCCACCGGAAAATGTGCAGCAATTTTGCGCTTCCGGACTGCCAATCCAGAACGACAGGTCGGAGCCGTCGCCGAACACCGCATCGATCTTCTTGTCCCGTAAATCCTTCAGCATCAACTCGCGTGTGGGGTAGCCGACCCATCTGTCTTTCGGAAAGTAATCGGCGAAAATCGCCTGGTGCACGGACCCGGCCAAAACGCCAACCACTTTCTTGTCGAGCTTATCCGCCAGAGGCTCCTCGAGTGTCGTTTCTTTTAAAGTGACGAACCGGGCAGGCAGCCGCATATAGGGTGCAGTGAACGCAAACTTTTCGCGCAGTTCGGTGGTGGGCTTCAATCCCGCGATAATGGCTTCGGCTTCGCCATTTTCCACGGTCTGCTGGAGCTCGTTCCACGGCCGTGCTTCGATCTGGCAAATCGCGGTTACATTCAGTTCGTTGCAGATGGCCCGCACAAGATCAATGTTGAAACCGGAAATCCGTCCGCTTGCGTCAATGAAGTTGAACGGAGGGTAGTCCACCGTGGTTACAAACCGGATGCGCTCGACCGTAGAGAGGTTCGGCTTGGCAACATGCTCCCGTCCATCCCAATAATGCGGAAAATCCGATGCTGCGCCGACTTGAGACAGTCCTGCCATAAGGAAACTTGCGGTGTAAAAAGCGATTGTCCGGAAATGCATTCGATCTCAGAAGCCCGTGTGATTTGCCTGAAGATTAGCATGGCTGGTTCTGACATGACAGGTTCGATGGTCGTCGTCCACCTCCCCACGGAGTGGCAGGCTGGATCAGGGGTCGCTCTTCGACTTATGAAGAATTGCTACGGGTACAAATGGGATTAAGAATAATATTCGTTCCTTACAACACTATAAATTGTTCGACATTTCATTTTCAATTTTGAATTGTGAGTTGATTCCATGATTTTGACGCATCCTCTGCTGAAAGAATCTACTTCAGACATTCACAACACGCAAATATTAGACTCCAAGTAGAGGGAAGATGCTTCATCGTGACCTCGAAGTGCTTTTGGCGGCGCGCCTCCATCGTGCTGGATTGGCGAAAATCCTGATAGTGAGCGCTTTCGCGGATTCAATCATCAACAGGACGTCTTTCATTGACGAACTCTATGCCAACGCGTGTGGTGAAGATGCGCTGATAGGACAGTGCATTGCCGATGTTGCCGGCGTGACTTTTGAACATGCACCGCGGACCACAGGCATTTTTCTGCGATCAGGTTCTGATGTCGCCGTTCTTCCGCACGCACGCATCGCGACGACACTCAACCGTGACAACAATGCGCTGATTTATATCGCGCCGACGATCGGCGATATTGCCGATATTAGACGCGGTCTACCAAGCAGTAAAAACCTGGTAATCCGCTTGAGAGTGACCACGCCTCCGGGTGTGCGTGATCTTCTCAGGGCAGGGCACCAGAAACTGCTCGCTGATAAAGCGGCAAGAATGATTGAAGACGCCCATCACGAATACTCTGCGAAAACTGTCCTGACCGGTCAGCAAGGCGTCCTGATCGGCGTATTGGCAACCTGTTTTTTGTTGGGCGCTTTTGAGAGGCAGCACGTGAGCTGGAATGGGTTGCACATCTTTCTCTCCCTGTTCTTTCTTGCCTGTGTTGTGCTGCGATTGGTGGCTTGTAAAAATTTGAGCGGCGATGATCCGCCGCCTTTGCTGGAAATAAGCCCAGCAGAGCTTCCAACTTACACGGTGATGATTGCGTTGTATCAGGAAGCGGACATTGTTCCGCAACTCGTCAAAGCCATGTCGGCATTGAATTGGCCACGGTCAAAGCTTCAGGTCCTCTTCCTCTGTGAAGGAGATGACGAGGCGACACTGAATGCCCTGAAACGCCTGGACCTGCCTCCATCATTCGACATTGTTCCAATATCGGAATGTGCCCCGCGAACGAAGCCAAAAGCACTCAATTATGGACTTTTATTGTCAAAAGGGGCCTTTGTCGTTGTTTACGATGCCGAGGATCGTCCTCATCCTGACCAGTTGCTTGAAGCCTTTCAAAGCTTTCAATCAGCCGATGAAAAGCTTGGATGCCTCCAGGCTCCGCTGAAGATTGCCAATGCCCATGAAAGTCTGGTCGCTCGCATGTTCGCCTTTGAATATGCGGCCCACTTCCAGAGTTTTCTGCCCTGGCTTGCACATCGCGGGTTCGTATTGCCGCTTGGCGGCAGTTCCAATCACTTTCGCTACGATTGCCTGACTGCCCTCGGAGGCTGGGACCCGCACAACGTTACGGAAGACGCGGAGCTCGGAACCCGTTTGGCCCGTCTAGGGTATCGGACGGGTATGATCACACGGCCGACCATCGAAGACGCGCCAACTGAAGTCGACGTGTGGTACCGTCAGCGAACGCGTTGGTTCAAAGGCTGGATACAGACGTGGCTGGTGCAGATGCGACAGCCGGTAACTCTTCTCAGGCAGCTGGGTCTCCTGCGTTTCCTTGTCTACCATCTTCTGGCGGTAGGAATGATTGTTTCTTCGCTGCTTTATCCCTTCACGCTGCTTTTTATCCTCTCTTCCGCCTTCTGTTGGCTTTCTGGAAATGGAGTCGTTGTTGTGCGCCGGGATATCCTTCTTCTCGATCTTATCAATATCGTGATGGGGTATCTGTCATTCCACAGGCTGGGGCTGCGCGCCATGGCGGGCACGACGATGCCCGGCAGGATCTTGCCTTGGATACCGCTCTATTGGCTGCTCATGTCCCTGGCGGCATGGCGCGCCTTGCGGCAGCTCAACAGGCTGCCTTTTCTATGGGAGAAAACACCCCATCGGCCATCCCGGTCTATTCAAGAAAACCCGGGCCAGAACCGATGATCAGGGCATCCTCATTGCCGATCACTTCGATGTCGCGATCCTTGTAGGGCAAGCTCAACAAAACCCGACGAATAACGGCTATCCGTGCGCGGCGTTTGTCATTGGAACGGACCACGGTCCATGGCGCATGGGCCGTATGGGTTCGGGCCATCATCTCATCCCGTGCCTTGGTGTAACCATCCCATTTTTCCGCGCCGGCAATGTCCATCGGTGAGAATTTCCAGTTTTTCAACGGGCTGTGGCGCCGATCATGGAAGCGCTTCAACTGCATGATCTGGCCGATGTTGAGCCAGAATTTGAAGAAGAAAATGCCATCGGCGACGATCATCCGCTCGAAGCCCGGTGTTTCCTCCAGAAAGGACTCATGCTGCTCCGGTGTGCAGAAACCCATGACAGGTTCGACACCGCCGCGATTGTACCAGGAGCGGTCAAATGTGACGAATTCGCCCTTTGTCGGAAAATGCGAGACATAGCGCTGGTAATACCATTGCCCGCTTTCCGTTTCACTGGGTTTGGGCAGGGCAACGTTGCGTGCATTACGTGGGTTCATGTACTGGCGTAATGTGAAGATGGTACCGCCCTTGCCGGCGGCATCGCGACCCTCGAAAACAGACACGACACGGCCGCCTGTTTCCTGGAGCCAGCTCTGCATTTTGACCAGTTCAATCTGCAACTGTTCAAGGGTCTTCGCGTATTCGTCCTTGTCCATTTTCTCGGTATAGGGAAAATCACCCGATGCAAGGGCACCGTCGTCAATCCAGTCCGGCAATTTGGGGTCATCAATATTGAAGCTGCGCTTCTTGCCATCAATCTTGAGTTTAAGCGTTGTCTTACCAACCTGCGGCTGGTCGGATTTCTTTTTCGAATTCTTGGCCAATACAGCCTCCCTCAATTGACATGAAGCCATGTTATTGGGACAGCGTTGTGGCGTCCAGTGTCGATGACAAGCATGGCAGGGCAGGGAGTTGAACGCATGAGCATATTGGGTTCGGGTCAGGAGGGTCGCAGTTTGCGGCAGAGAGCGCTCCAGCGGATCATCCGGGCGCGCTACGTTCTGGGCGCCGCGGCCTTTCTCACTGCGCTTGTGCTTAATTCCGGCGCTTCCTGGTGGCTGAGTTTTGTTATTCTGATGCTTCTTCTGCTGGGCGTTGTCGCACTGTCCGCGAGTATTCCGCGCATGGACGATGGCAACGCTGTTCAGCCAATAAGCGATCCGGCGATCTTTCGCTTGTCCGGTCAGCAGCTCGCAGCGCAATTGCCTGATCCGCTGATTATCTTCGATCACGAAGGCACAATTCTTTATGTGAATCCGGCTGCCAACGCCGCGTTCGGTCCATTGGCGCGTGGGGGGACATTGCTCCTGCATTTTCGTGCACCGGAGATGCAGACCTTGGTTCAGTCCGTCATGGCAGATGCGCAGGCCGGGTCGATCGACTATTCCGAGCGTGTTCCGGTTGAACGCTGGTATCGCGCCACAGTCTTGCGCCTTGATCAAGGCGGCCCCGACCGGCAGTACCTGTTGTCGTTCCGCGATCTGACAGAAGCCCATCGGCTCGAACGGATGCGGTCGGATTTCATTGCCAATGCCAGCCACGAACTGCGTACACCGCTGGCCTCACTCAGCGGCTTCATTGAAACGCTGCGCGGTCCTGCACGCAACGACGCCGTCGCGCGCGACAATTTCCTTGAGATTATGCACAAACAGGCTGAACGCATGGCACGGCTGATTGACGATCTGCTGTCTCTGTCACGCATCGAGATGAAAGCACACATCGTCGTCAAGGATCAGGTAGACCTGACAACAGTTCTCAATCACGTGGTGGATTCGCTCCGCCCGCTTGCTGCTGATCTGGACATAGAGATTGAACGGAACATCGATCCCGGTCCGGTCATGGTTCTCGGTGACCGGGATGAACTGACACAGGTCTTTCAGAACTTGCTGGAAAACGCATGTAAATACGGCCAGTCAGGCAAGAAGGTCATTGTGGAACTCAAGAACAATGGCGAGGGCATCAAGGCCACTGTTCAGGATTTTGGTCCTGGCATACCCGAAGAACACATACCGCGACTGACCGAGCGATTTTACCGCGTTAACATCGAGACAAGCCGCGCCCAGAAGGGCACGGGTCTTGGTCTCGCAATCGTCAAGCACATTCTGACGCGCCACCGTGCACGCCTCGTGGTCCGCTCGCGCGTCGGGGAAGGATCATCCTTCACGGTTGCCTTCGGCTCGCAGAAGACCCGAATATGAGGCCAAACAAAAAAGGCGCCTGAGGGCGCCTTTTTCCAAAAGTGTATTCTAGTTACCGAACGCGTCGGCGATCGGAGGCTGGCTGATAGGCCAGCCGGGAATGATACGTGCAATAGGGACCGCCTTCGCCGACATCATTTCCACAGAAGTGGAAATCAGGCTGCAACGGGTCACCCATGGGCCACTTGCAGGTACGCTCGCTGAGCTGCACCAGTTCAAGCCGGCGTGAAATCGGCACAACGACATCGGTGGAAGGCTTCATGACCGTCTGTGTCACGGCATCAGCAAAATATTCCTGCTGCAATGCGGTTGCACCGACACTCTTTGTCACCACCCGGCTTGTCATCTGCACGGAGGTTGCCACGCCGCTACGATGTCCGCTCGAAGCGGTTGTATTGACTTTCTTGCTGCGCGTCTGGGTCGAGGTTGTCTTACCACGACCTGACAATTTCAGGCGGTGCACCTTCCCGATGACCGCATTGCGGCTGACGCCACCCAGCTGTGCTGCGATCTGGCTTGCGCTCAGGCCTTCGGCCCAAAGCTTTTTCAGCTGTTCTACGCGCTCATCTGTCCAGTTCATGTTCCTTGGCTCCGTATTGTGCGGACTCTAGGCTGAATCCTTCCCTCACATCTGGATTGCTCCAGATCGCAGATACTATATCTATCCAGGTGACGAGGTCCGCCGCACGAAATCTAGCTATTCCGTTTCTCAAGCTACAATATGCGATGACTCTGTGACAAGAGTCGGGCGTGGGATGCAGCTATGCTTTTTTGGGTTTTCCCCAACTTGCGCGTGGAAACGGGACATAAATGACATTTCTTGGAGGTCATGTCGCTTTTTGTATGACGGTACGGCTATAGTTCTGAAAAACTTGAGGAAAGACCGCTTGGTTCAAAGGGTAATATCTCGGTCTGTTTTTGAAGTGTTCATTTGACAATTGCAATTCGAATGATGATATTACCAGTGTCAGGCCGCCCTTGTGGGCGGCTTTTTGATTTCATCGCTGCCGGTTTCTTCTTAGCAAACAGCAGATTAAAACAGGGTATTGGAGGCCCGAAACGACATGACGGACGCAAACGCGCAACCGCTATACGACACTTTTGCTCGTGCGGATCTGCGCTTTGAGCGAGGAGAGGGCGTGTGGCTGGTAACCGAGAGTGGTGAACGCTATCTCGACTTCGCTGCCGGCATTGCCGTCAATTCGCTGGGCTACTCGCATCCGCATCTCGTCGAGACCCTGAAGGCCCAGGCCGACAAGCTTTGGCACCTGTCCAATATTTATGAAATTCCAGGGCAGAAACGCCTTGGCCAGCGTCTTGTCGACAATACCTTTGCCGACAAGGTCTTCTTCACCAATTCCGGTGCGGAGGCGCTGGAATGTGCGATCAAGACCGCCCGCCGCTATCACTATGTGAATGGCCAGCCGGAACGGTTCCATATCATTACGTTTGAAGGTGCCTTCCATGGCCGGACGCTGGCAACAATCGCTGCCGGTGGTCAGGAGAAATACCTCGAAGGTTTCGGACCAAAAGTGTCTGGTTTTGATCAGGTGCCCTTTGGTGATGAAAAAGCGTTGAAGGCCGCCATCGGCCCACAGACTGCTGCCATCCTGATCGAACCAATTCAGGGTGAGGGCGGCGTACGGCCGGTAGAGGATGAAGATCTGCGCCGTCTGCGCAAGATTTGCGACGAGAACGGTCTGCTGCTGATCCTCGACGAGGTTCAGTCGGGCGTTGGACGCACGGGCAAGTTTTTTGCGTATGAATGGTCAGGGATCACGCCTGATATCATGGCAGTTGCCAAGGGTATTGGCGGCGGCTTCCCGCTGGGCGCTTGCCTGGCAACAGCCGAAGCAGCCAAAGGCATGACGGCAGGCGTGCATGGCACAACCTATGGCGGCAATCCGCTCGCCATGGCTGTGGGCAATGCGGTGCTGGACATTATCCTTGCCGATGGCTTCTTCGAACACGTTCAGCAGATTGCACTGTTCATGAAGCAGGGCCTTGCGTCGATCTCCGACCGCTATCCCGAAGTGATTGCGGAGGTGCGCGGCCGTGGCCTGTTGATAGGTATCAAGAGTGTCGTTCCTAACACAGCACTTGTACAGGCGATGCGCGACGAGCATCTGTTGACCGTGGGTGCGGGCGATAATGTCGTGCGGTTGCTTCCGCCTCTGGTCGTGACGGAAGAAGAAGCGCGCGAGGCTCTTTCGAAAATTGAAGCGGCAGCCGAACGTCTTTCGGTCACAGCCCGGCAGAAGAGCGCGTAAGGAACTGTCATGACAATCAAGCAGGACCTCCGTCACTTCACGGATATTTCGGCGCTTTCTTCTAATGTATTGCGGTCAATTCTCGACGATGCGCGCGCCCGCAAGAACCGCCTCAAGGCAGGCAATATCGAAAAGCCTTTCGCCGGCAAGGTGCTTGCGATGATTTTCGACAAGCCCTCGACGCGTACCCGCGTTTCCTTCGATGTCGGCATGCGCCAGCTCGGTGGCGAAACCATCATGCTTACGGGTTCCGAAATGCAGCTTGGCCGCAGCGAGACCATTGCTGACACGGCGAAGGTGCTCTCGCGTTATGTCGATATCATCATGATGCGCACGACCACCCACGACCGGCTGATCGAAATGGCTGAGAACGCCACCGTACCTGTCATTAATGCGCTGACCGATGACACGCATCCGTGCCAGATCATGGCCGATATCATGACCTTCGAAGAACATCGTGGTCCGGTCAAGGGCAAAACATTTGCGTGGACTGGCGATGGCAACAACGTTCTGCATTCGCTTGTGGAGGCGGCTGCACGCTTTGATTTTAATCTCAATATTGCCACACCTGACGGTAGTGAGCCCGAGAGCAAATATCTTGCTTGGGCCAGGAACGCCGGTGGCAATGTCAAGCTGACATCCGACCCGATTGCGGCAGTTGAAGGCGTCGATTGTATCGTCACCGATACGTGGGTTTCGATGGGACAGGAGGGCCGCGCGCGCGGTCACAATGTATTCATGCCCTATCAGGTCAATGATGCCCTGATAAAGCACGCGCATCCGGATGCGTTGTTCATGCACTGCCTTCCGGCTCATCGCGGTGAAGAAGTAACGGATTCAGTTATTGACGGACCGCATTCAGTAGTCTTCGATGAAGCCGAAAACCGGTTGCATGCACAAAAAGCTATTCTAGCCTGGTGTCTCGAAGGAGGTCGCCCGAGTGTCTGATATGCCTGATATTACCAAGCGCTCCGACGAATATGTCTTCGCCGGGGATGATGCCGTTGTCCCGTTCCAGGTCGAGACGCTTGCTGCTCGCGGTCGCGCCGTGCAGTTGGGTGCAACGCTCGATGATATTCTCAGCCGACATGACTATCCAGAACCCGTCGCGAAGCTTTTGGCAGAAGCGATTGTCCTGACTGTTCTTTTGGGGACGTCATTGAAATTCGATGGCAAGTTCATTTTCCAATCACAGTCCGACGGGCCGGTCGATATGCTTGTCGTCGACTTCCGTACCCCGAACTCCGTGCGGGCCTATGCCCGCTATGACGAGGATCGTCTGGCGGAGGCGATTGCTGAAAACCAGCTCTCGCCGGAACAGCTGATGGGCACTGGAACGCTGGCGTTGACCGTCGATCAGGGAGAATATACGCAGCGTTATCAGGGTATCGTAGCGCTTGATGGCTCCAATCTGGAGGAAATTGCCAAGACCTATTTTCGGCAGTCAGAACAGATACCGACGGATCTGCGCCTTTCGGTAGCAAAGCTCATTGAACGTGGCGAAGACGGCAAACCCGTCGAGCAATGGCGCGCCGGTGGTTTGATCGTGCAGTTCCTTCCGGAATCCGAATTGCGTATCCGTCAGCGTGACCTGCCGGCCGGGGATGCTCCGGATGCCGATGAGGATGAAGACGACATTGAAGAGGATGATGACTGGGCTGAAGTAAAGGCTCTGGTTGCCACCATTGAAAGTTCGGAACTGACTGATCCGCAAGTAGGAGCCGAGAGACTGCTTTATCGTCTGTTTCATGAACGGGGCGTGCGCGTGTTTGACGCTGTCCCGGTCAATGACGACTGCTCTTGCTCACGGGACAAGATTGCGGGTGTGCTTTCAGGGTTTACCGCCGAAGAGATCACCGACAGCATTGAAGATGGCAAGATCAGTGTGACGTGCGAATTCTGCTCGACTCATTACGAGTTTGATCCCGCGGAATTCCTGCCAAAAAACTGATGACTCCTCACAAGGATTGCCCTTATGGAAGTGCGTGACAGCAACGGAAATGAACTTCAGGATGGCGATTCAGTCACTTTGATCAAGGATCTCAAGGTCAAGGGAACATCCGAAACCATCAAGCGCGGCACACTGGTCAGGAACATTCGTCTCAATGGCCGCGAGGGTGAAGTCGAGTGCAACACCAAGCAGGTCAAGGGCCTGGTGCTGCGAACTGAGTTCGTCAAGAAGGCCTGATCAACTGGCGATGTCTCTGAAATCACCCCGTGCCGGCAGGTTCTATTGCAGCATACCGTTGGCCATCCGCCAGGAAACGAGTGCCTCGTGGGCAATCGTAACGGCGATCAGCAGCACGAGAAACGCACTGATGATCAGCCATAGCGGCCATGGTTTTGCCGACCGTTTGGCAAATAGCCCGACAACGAGACCGGGGACAAGCGCGAGCGCCAGCAATTCCGGTATACCCGCCTTTCCTGCCTGGATGCTTGGCAGAACATAGCCCATAAAAAGTGCGCCAACACCGATGGCAAAAGTGACGACAGAACAGGCGAGCGCCTTCACATAAGGTATTTCAGTTTGGCTGGTCATCAGGTGGTGTACTCATGCATGTGATCAAAGTGACGCTTGAAACGCTGCGCGGTGCAAAATGAGACCGTTCGGTCGCGCTTAATTCAATGTCCGCAATTGGTCTGGCAAATCAAGCGAAAAAGCGGGGATTTCAATATCGAACAATTTTCCGGCCTCGGTTTCCATGGAGTAACGCCCGACCATGACACCGGATGTGGTTGTCAAAGGGCAACCCGACGAATATTGGAATGAGTCTCCCGGGTTAAGCACCGGTTGCTCGCCAATCACGCCCGGTCCGCGGATTTCCTCGATCTGGCCGTTGCCGTCAGTAATCTTCCAGTAGCGTGCACGGAGCTGAACGGTCCCGTCGGATTCATTGGCAATCGTAATCCGGTATCCCCAGACATATCGATTCTCATCCGGGTTGGACTGCTCCTCCAGATAGAATGGTTCTACAACAACTTCAATGTTACGGGTAACAGCGCGATACATGATAAACCTTGTTTCATCGCTGATATTGCGGGTCAGAGCCGTCGCGTCAACCGCCGCAATACATAAAGTTGGTTAAATTTAATGTGAATATTCAATATTGTTGCAAAATTTATACTTAAATATACCAAAACCGCACTGAAATTGGTTTCAGTGCGGCATCGGTAATGCCCTACTTGGCTGCCTTGAGGGCAGCGTCAAAATCCTCGATCAGATCATCGGCATCTTCAAGGCCGACGGACAGGCGCAACAGCCCATCCGAAATGCCCAGTTCCGCGCGCGCTTCATCTGTAAGGTTTTTATGGGTGGTTGTCGCCGGATGAGTGATCAGACTCTTCGAATCCCCGAGATTGTTGGAAATCCGCACCACTTCCAGGCTATTTTCAAAATCAAAGGCCGCTTTCTTGCCGCCCTTCAGTTCGAACGCAACGAGAGTTGAGCCGCCCGTCATCTGCTTGGCAATGATATCAGCCTGCGGATGATCGGCGCGTCCTGGGTATATTACTTTTGAAATTGCCGGATGATCGGCGAGGAAATCGGCAATCTTTGCCGCACTTTCTGTCTGCTGGCGCACGCGCACGGGCAAGGTTTCTAGCCCCTTCAACATGATCCAGGAATTGAATGGGCTGAGGCCCGGACCGGTATGACGGAAATATTCATGCAGGTTCTCATCGATCCACTTCTTGTCGGAAAGGATAACGCCGCCTAGGCACCGCCCCTGACCTTCAATGTGCTTGGTTGCCGAGTAAACGACAATATGGGCGCCGAGTTCGAGTGGCTTCTGAAACAGAGGCGTCGCAAACACATTGTCAACGATCAGCTTGGCGCCGACCGAGTTGGCAATCTTTGCCACCGCAGCAATATCAACGATCTCAAGCGTCGGATTGGTTGGGCTCTCGAGAAAGAGTGCCTTGGTGTTGGGACGGATGGCCTTTTCCCAGTTCTCGGCTTTCGAACCATCGATCAGGGTAAAATCAACACCATATTTCGGCAGGAGGGTCTCGATAATATAACGGCACGAGCCGAACAGCGCTTTGGCGGCCAGGACGTGGTCTCCGGCCTTGACCTGACACAGGATGGAAGCGGCAACGGCAGCCATGCCCGAAGCGGTTGCGCGCGCATCTTCCGCGCCCTCAAGGGCACACATGCGCTTTTCGAACATATCCGTGGTCGGGTTGGCGTAGCGCGAATAGATAAAGCCGGGCTCTTCGCCCTTGAAGCGGGATTCAGCAGCTTCGGCCGTGTCGTAGACAAAGCCTTGGGTGAGGAACAGGGCTTCCGATGTTTCACCGAATCCGGAGCGCAAGGTTCCGGCATGAACGAGTTGTGTCGCAGGGCGCAGCTTACGGGTTGTGGTCATCGTCTTCTCAATCTGCCAGAATCTGGCCAATAAAAAACCGGCCTTGCGGGAATCGCAAAAAGGCCGGACGAGACCGGGCCTCTTTTAGCAAATTATTTAACGTGGCTGCAAGCCGGCCGGCCAAATCACCACGGGATAAAAGTGCTTTAATCCTCTTGGCGGCTTGCGTCAATCGGGTGAGGCGCTAAAGCTTTTGTGAAATTGTGTGAGGTTTCGGCGGTCGACATGAGTATACGTGAAGCGGGCATTCTGGCGGATAGTGGCATCAGGGCATTGTATCAGGCCGGTGCACTGAAGACAGAGCGGGATTTTGATGCCGATCAGATTCAGCCGGCGAGTCTGGATTTGCGGCTTGGTGCAAAAGCCTATCGTGTGCGCGCAAGTTTTATGCCGGGACCCGGCACTCCCGTCATTCACAAACTGGAGAAGCTCAAGCTGCACGAGATCGACCTCAGTCAGGGTGCCGTTCTGGAAACCGGCTGTGTCTATATCGTTCCTCTGCTTGAGAGCCTCGCCTTGCCATCAGGCGTTTCGGCATCGGCCAACCCCAAGAGCTCCACAGGCCGTCTTGATATTTTCACCCGCGTTATTGTGGATGGCGCACAGGAATTCGACAAAGTTCCGGCAGGGTATACCGGGCCGCTTTATCTCGAAGTGAGCCCGCGCACCTTCCCGATTGTTGCGCGCGCCGGATCGCGGCTTTCACAGATACGCTTCCGCACCGGACGGGCACAACTCAATGAGACTGAACTGACCGCATTGCATGGAAGCGATACGCTCGTGGCATCGGATACGCCGAACATTTCGGGCGGCGGTATCGCGTTGTCCATTGACCTTACGGGCGACAAGAATGGTCTGGTCGGCTATCGCGGCAAACATCACACCGGCGTTGTGGACGTGGACAAACGGGGTGCCCATGATCTCTTCGATTTCTGGGAGCCAATCCATGATCGTGGCGCCCGTGAGCTGGTGCTTGATCCGGACGAATTCTACATTCTCGTTTCCCGCGAGGCCGTACATGTTCCTCCGCTTTATGCAGCTGAGATGACGCCGTTTGATCCGCTGGTGGGTGAGTTTCGTGTTCACTACGCCGGGTTCTTCGATCCGGGTTTTGGCCATACCGCAGCGGGTGGCACCGGCAGCCGTGCCGTGCTTGAAGTGCGCAGCCATGAGGTCCCATTTATTCTGGAGCACGGCCAGATCGTGGGCCGTCTGATCTATGAACATATGCTGGAGCGGCCCAGTGCCCTTTACGGCACGGATCTTGGCTCGAACTATCAGGCGCAGGGCCTGAAGCTTTCCAAACATTTTCGATCATAAACGACCACTGGTTGACAAAACCGTCATTCGGCAGAGGTTGAGCGGCACCACGAATTTTTCCATTGGATTTGGACATTCGCAATGCCTCAGGAATCCCGGCCCAAACGGCGCATCGTTGTCATCGTCCTGACGATCGTCACCATCATTGCCCTGCTGCCGCTGTTTTCAGTGCTGGCGACTTACGCCATCGCCACACCGCTCGGATGCGCGGTGGATGAAGGCAGCGTCCATCCGTGTCTTGTGGGTGGCATCGACATTGGGGATATGCTCTACACGATGGGCGTTCTGGGGTGGCTGATGATACCGGCCGCGCCTGTTCTGTTGATAGCAGTGTTGGGTTGGGTCGGGCTTGGCATTGCTGCTGTTGCCGGGCGGATGCGCCGGAGCCGCTGATATACAGACAGTTTCCGGCGTGATCAGCGAAACTGGTTGACTATCGGTTCAGTCTGCTTTTGATTTTGGTTGTCCGGCACGCCTCTTGGATAGGCGGGTGTAGTTCAATGGTAGAACGGCAGCTTCCCAAGCTGCATACGAGGGTTCGATTCCCTTCACCCGCTCCAGAAGCCTTTTCAACCCCGACCTGTTCATGATCGATGCAGAATGTCATGAATTGCTGCGCGGTTGACAGCTTCCGTGCACTGTATCATTTTTGGCGTTGCGCATACTGATCCTTGACAGGGTCACGTCCCAAGCGCTGCCAGTCCGTGACAACGGTCAAAACTGCGCCTCACCCCAACATTCCAAAAGTTGTTTCACCGAGAAAGATGGAGGATTTTCCATGTCCGATGCCCAATGCGTATGCGGTTCACTGAGGCTTAAGATGCGAGAGCCAGCAAAATTGGTTGCCGCGTGTCATTGTCTAGCCTGCCAGCGGCGAACTGGTACTTCATTCAGCGTCAACGCGTTCTATGCAACTGATGCCGTCGAAGTTTTCGGAGCCGCAAGGGAGTACATTCGCGTTGCCGACAGTGGCCGCAATGTACGCATGTATTTTTGCCCGGCCTGTGGTTCGACACTCTATTGGAAGCCCGATGCTGCACCCGCAATAATTGGCGTAGGCGTTGGTGCATTGGCCGATCCAAACTTCCCGGCGCCAACCCTGTCAATATTCGAGCGCTCTAAACATCATTGGGTAAATCTTGCGGAGGTTGAACGCTTCCAGGCGAGCCATTCAACGGTCAGCGCGGCGTTTACTGAGTTGAATTAGCAGACCGGCAATGGCGTCTTCCAAACCCGTAATGGAAGTATCAACGGTGATTGTTCCTGCATCCCACTTTTCATAAGGTCGATCGACGACCTGTTTCCAGGTAGGTAGTACCAAGCCGGCAATATCTGAAACCCGAGTTTCGACGCGGCGTCTGTGCTCGGCCATGTCCGAACATATGACCTCAATCGCGTGAAAAGGGACGTTGGTGCGTGCTGCCACATCTCGCCAGGCTTGACGGGTGAGCTCCATGCCGTTGACGTAGTCGGCAACGACGGTCGCTCCTGTCCGCAGGTTTTCCTCTGCAACAGCGTATCCAACGATGTAGGCCGTTGGGTTGTCATCGTCCTTCATAACGTCGGCTGAAATGAGAGCCTGTGCGATCGTGTCAGCGCGCAAAAACATCCCATTCAAGCGTCGAGCAAGTTCACGCGCGATAGTGGATTTTCCGGTTCCCGGCAGCCCACTCATGATGATCAGCATATGCAACCTCGTTTAGAATGCGGTGAATACCGTTTGCAAAACCGTTCTTAGCTGCACGCTGCTTAGCTGATTTGCCGTCCAATTATGCCAATAGAACTCAATCTCGGCGGTTCGTTTTACGCGCGGTCAGGAGTTGAGTTGGCCTTCCACATATTCAGCCGATAAGCATCGACAGGGGCAGGTGTTGCATCGCCGTCGGCGTCATTCCCTGCTACATGTTCATGCGTATGTGCGTTTGCAGCGCTTTGGTGATCTAAAGCTGGTCGTTGTAGGGTTCTTTCGATTCCCCAACCAGTTTTGCAAGTTCCGAGAAAGACCAGGGCGTTTCGGCGCCTGTATCATTGGCAATTTGCAGAACTCTGATTGGAAAACACACGGCATCCCGATTGGACGGAGACATGTTTTCTGTGAACCTGTTGTCGCTTCGGGCGGTTGCTTCTGCCTTGTCGAACGCAACATCCAGTTCTTCTTGAGAGATGATACCTTTAGAGACCAGCAGACGGTTGATCGATGCAATGGCTAAACAAAGCCCTTCAATTTGCAGATTTGCTGCGTGCATGATGTTTCTCCCTTCGGTTCGAATATTCCCCATCTCATCAACGCGTGAATGACTGGAATGATCCCGGGCCAAGGATAATAGCATGAACAAGTTCAATCACGCGCGCGCACAGAATACTGCGCTCTAATGCTGCGCAAAAGTCGCGGGCAGAATTTGGTGACGACGAATGCATGTTTTTCAGTTCTCGCCTCATGGCACGTCGCGTGCCCCTGTCATCTATTTTTCTTGCAAGTTAAACTTGACCAAAGTCCGACAGGTGGCGCTTAAGGCCTATCTGAAATGCAACGACGGTGACGCCGACTACCCGGTTCCTGCAAAGTAGGATTGGTTACGCATAATGCCCCTTTTCTTTGGGATGATGGGACGCTGACCTGCGGGTGGCGCCGGCGAAAAGGTCAGGCACCAGGTTCGTGACAAACCACTTCGATGTTGTGCCCGTCCGGATCAATGACGAAAGCTGCATAGTAGTTCGCGTGGTAGCGCGGACGCAGACCAGGCGCACCATTGTCTTTACCACCCGCCTCCAGGGCCGCGTGATAGAATGCTTCGACTTGCTGGCGATTCTCAGCTGTGAACGCCAAGTGAAGATGTGCCGGCCTCTCCTCGGTTTGATACAGGCACAAGGAAGCTTTACCCTTTGGGCTAAGCTCGACACCATATGTCGGCAAGCCCTCAGCGACAACAGCTACGCCAAGTGGTTCCAGTGCCTTGAGATAGAACGCTTTGCTCGCCGCATAGTCGACGACCCCGAATTTGACATGATCAAACATGAATTTTCCTGAAGTGCGTGAGCCTGCGCGAGGCCCGGCGTTTGCAATCCCGAAAGCCCCAAGGGATGGTGAAATCAGCTTTCATTCCGGGCTCGAAAATAAGCGACCAAAGCGTTGGCGTGTCCATGACCCATATTGTGTTGTGTTTTAAGGAAGGCAACCATCTCCATATGTTTCTGGTCTTTTAAACTGCCCAAAGTAGCCAGCCAATAATCAATGGGTTTGGCATATTTTTTCTCGATGGATGGAAAGTACGAAGCAGGGCCTTTCACAGTTTCGTCTGTAGACATCCGATGCTCTCCCTAACTATCTGCAATGAGTTAATCGTAGGACGAACTGAGTAATCAAGTTCCTACAAGCCCCCAATCTTTTTTGCATTATCTTTTCCGTATGGTCCAAGCCTCGTTTTTGATCGTCGTGCGGGAGTTTCGAGTTTCGAAACTCCCGAACCCTGACGACGTTAGGAGGGACATTGACGCGCGGAGCACGGCGAAGGGCCATCGATATCCTTTGGTACTGATCTCGCGATAACAAAGGAAGTCCAAGGTAAGAAGCCTAGAGTCAATGTTGAGAAGACGCGTAGGTGTAAATATACTTAATTGTTATTCTCACATTGGATATGATGCGGGAATATTACTGCTGTCGGCAATGCTGAGTTATACAGATTGGGACAATCTCAGAACTGACCTTATCTAGCCAACCGCCTATCACTGATTGGAGTGATTGCTGATGTTGGTGAGCAAATTGTTTGGAGATCTTCCATGAGAATGTTCTTTTGGCTCAATCTGCTCTTTCTGGTTCCAGCTTCGGCATTTGCGCAATCCAGGCCTGATATGGGGCCTTCAACATCGACGATAGGAAACGCGCCTATTGCTGGCAATACAACCGAAGTTTTGCCTTCGGACAGTGGAAAACCGCTTCCCGCTGCTGTTGGCACGACGGATACCCCATCCAATGATGCCATCTACTACATCGCCCCGGGTACCGGAGCTGTCGCCTTGACGGTAAACAGCAAGCTCAGTCAGATCATCAATGCTGCCGATTTTGGTCTGGTGAGTGACAATTGCGCGACAGATGCCACAGGCCCGCTGAGAGCAGCGATTGCTGCAGCCGCTGGGAAAAAACTGGTAATTCCGGCGGGAACTTTCTGCCTCAATACTGCAAGCAGTACCTTGCAGATTACCAGTCCAATAGAGATTGAAGGTCAGGGGACGGCGGGCACTCTGATCAAATGGAATGCACCTTTTGGTACAAACTATGCGCCGACCATCGACGTTCTGGCCGATAATGTCACTGTTCATGATTTGGCTTTTGACGGCAATTCCGTAAACGATAACTATCTTGATTCCGTGTATTACGGTGGTGTTGTGACTTCGCCGATGACGCCGTGGGGCGAGGTGGCTTTCGTAATCGAAGGCAACAATTTTACGGGTTATAATCTGAAAGTCAGGCGAGCCTTCAACAATTGTATTGGCATCGGCAAGATAACTGCGGATGGCAAAAAACCAATTTTTGGAAGCCCGCGCAACGTTAACCTGAACAATATCTACACAGAATATTGCGGCAATGGAATTGCAGCAGCGAACCAGCCTATTCCGGGCCACAATGGTTTTGGAGTAGACAATGGGTCAGGTTCATACGTCAACATCAGCAATGTGATTGACAGGCAGTCCTTTGCCAATTTTGGCAATGATCTCAATGCGGGCGCAGGTGTTAACTGGACCAATGCCTGGGGTTATTTTGCCCGTCGCGATCCTGCTCACACGGCTGCAGTGCCCGCAAGCGGTTTCGGTTTTTACAACGGATCGGCCGGAGGCATGTTTAACAATATCAATATCATTTCACCGGACACATTTGGTGTTTTGGCAGGTGCCTCCGCGTCGCAGACATCATGGAACAACATAACTGTCCGTGGGGCAGGTCGTCAGTGTCTCATCATTGGTGCAACATCATCCAACTGGAACAATGTCGAATGTGAGTCCCCTTCAAAGGCTCTAGCGGGTGGCTATGCGGCGGTAAGAATCCGTAATGATGAGGTCACGTGCGATGAGCATCGGCGAAATTGCCAACCGTTGCCAATCTCCAATCTGCGGATGAACAATTTGGTGATTGAGGGGGCAACCAACACACGAGCGCAGCAGAATGCCCCACCGACATGGTCGTATGCCATTGAAACTACGGGTGGACCCCACAACGTCACCGGCATTATTAATATGAACAAGGCATCAGGAGAAAAAGGGCCCACGGCTTTCAACATTGATCCTGCGGTGACTGGATTGCAGATCAATCACAAGGAAGCATTAACGCATTCGTTCGGCGATCCGATGATAGATTCCCTCTCGCCCTATAGCTTCGCCTTTGGCGGCCTGACGAATGTGAAATCCACAGGACAAAATGCGAGCTGGCAATCTGCTGGCTTTGGTGACGTTGCCAACAATGGCAGCCTTTTTGTTTCCGATACCGCCATACCTGCGAAACGTCTCGCCTTTGGCTGGGATCCTGTGAACAACATAAGCGTAGTACAGTCCATCCAGGCTCATGTTGCCCCGCAGCCGCTTGCGCTCAATCCATCGGGAGGTAACGTTTATCTGGGCCAACAGACCCTTACGCCCGCATCTGTTGCAGGATTTCCCTACATGGGATCAATTGCCGGAAAGCCCACAGGAACTCCTCCCGCGATTTCCGGAATGGCTCCCTTCACGTTTGACGCAACGAACAGGAATTTGAATATCTACAGTGGTGATTGGCTGAGAATTCCGACTGTTGCCGCGTCGGCAGCTGATATGTGGGAAGGAACGGCAAACCGGCTTGTGCAGCCACCTTCTGTAAATGCCGCAGATGCTCCGGTCACCCTGAACGATGACCTACACGTTGTCCTAAATTTCTCGACGGGCAAGAACTATTCGCTGCATCTGACTCTCCCGGTAACGAATCTGGATAATCCGCTGAATGTCGTGCCCGGGCGCACGGGATTCATTCGTATTTCGCAGGATGCAACCGGTGGCAGGAGCGTGGCTTTTGGCAATGCGTTCAAGTTTCCGGGGGGAATACCTTGTGTTGTTGCTTCAGCTCCCAATGCGATTTCGTACATCCGCTGGTCGGCATTCAGCTCAACTGAATTGAGTACTGCATGCGATCTGGATGTTCGGTAATTCGATCAGGTTGGTCTGTTGCGAGAGCATGGATCTATTAATGGGGTTACGTCCGCTTTTGACCAAAACGTGCAGCAACGCTAAGATAAGTTGGTTGCCTATGGCAACGGCCAGGGCGAAACGGTCCCTGCTGGGAGAGAGCAATGCGCTTGGCTACCGACCTCGAAAGATAGAGGATGACGATAGAAAACTGGAACTGACTTCAAAAGGGAGGGACGAGAAATGGCAATTGCCAAGAACACAATCTGCCTGTGGTACGACAAGGACGCCGAGACTGCGGCCCGTTTCTACGCTGAGACTTTTCCTAACAGCTCGGTGAGTGCGGTGCATCGCGCTCCCAGCGACTACCCGTCTGGCAAGACAGGCGACGTTCTGACGGTCGAATTCACAGTTGCCGGAATCCCCTGTCTCGGCCTCAATGGCGGACCTGTGTTCAAGCACAACGAAGCCTTCTCGTTCCAGATCGCCACTGACGATCAGGAAGAGACCGATCGCTACTGGGACGCCATCGTCGGTAATGGCGGTCAGGAAAGTGCGTGCGGTTGGTGTAAGGACAAATGGGGTGTGTCCTGGCAAATCACACCGCGCGTGCTGACCGAGGCGATGGCTGCCGGCGGCGATGAGGCAAAACGCGCGTTTGATGCGATGATGGATATGAAGAAAATCGACGTCGCCGCGATCAAGGCCGCTCGGCGCGGCTGACATCACCGTATCGACCCGGCAAGGATTTGCAGATTTGCGGCTAAGCTTTAATTTGTCAGGAACAGACAGACACCTAGCAATGCGGTAGTTGCCAGAAAGATGTAGATCAGGTCACTCGCGGTCAAAGCCATTTGCGTTTCCCCGGAAGGTGTAATCCGGCCCGCCAGATACTCAATACGAAGGCAGGCCGGACTGTTTCGCTGACCTTCTCAGCTCAGCGCTAACAGGCTGCCATCTCACAGTAAACAAGAGCTTAATCATAAAACCGGTCGATGAATGGCAGAATGTTCTGCGTGTGCAACCGCACTTTTGCAATGAAGTGACGGGTGACCCGATCGCGTGTTTCTTGAAATGACGTTCTCTGAATCTCACGCTCTACTGTCATCGAACGGGGGCACTCTCAAGGCTTGAACCAGATCGCTAATCGCCATATGTCAAGGGAACACGGCAATTGCCGCCATTACTATCGGAGTATCGATGTCAGATAATATGAACCGTTTTCTGGGAGACACGCCGGCTCGCGTTTTGCTCAAGCTCATTCTGATTTCGCTTTTTGTTGGCGTGGTCATGAGTGCATTCAACTGGTCGCCTCTCGATATTTTGTACGGCTTCGAGAATTTTGCCCGTCGTATCTGGAATCTCGGTTTTGGCGCCATTGAACGTTTTGCCGATTACTTCCTGCTTGGTGCCATCGTGGTTGTCCCCTGCTTCATCATTTTGCGGCTGCTCAGCTATCGGCGCTAGGCGCAAAAACACCTCGTTGGCCTGAATGAGCCACAATTGCTGCGTATCGGCAGTGCGTCTCATTCAGGAATTGCCTATGTCCGATCATAAATTTCTTTTGTCACGCCGCAGCTTTCTTGGTTTTGCCACTGCCTCGGCGCTGGTGCCGCTGGCAGCCTGCCAGACGGTGACACGCACACCCGGAAAAAGTGCCGGTGTGTCGGCCTCAGCCACATCGATTGTGCAGAATATACGATCTTCCAACGGATTGGCTGGTTTGACAGCCGACTCTGTTCTGGAAAGCGCTGCGTTGCAGCAGGCGGGCTATATGGCCAGTGCCGGCCGGATGTCACACACAACCGGTTGGGGCCGGGATTTTGCCACCCGTGTCAGAAACAACGAGATCCACGGGATAGCCGCAGAGAACATCGCTGTGGGGCGCATGGAACTGGACAAGCTCTTTGCCATGTGGATGGCGTCGCCGCCGCATCGCCGCAACATGCTTGATCAGAAATTCACCCGGTATGGACTTGCCTACTCAGAAGCTGCCAGTGGCAGCAGCCAACGGTATTGGGCGCTTGTCCTTGCCAGTTGATCTTTCGGCCGAAACTGGCCGATAGTTCTGGAAAAGCGCCGCGCACAATGGCATAGGATATCGACAGCCCCTCTGGCGTCTTTCCCGGTGTCCTTATGTCGATGCAAGTGTCCAATCCTGACGGATCCAAGATCGTTCGCCCGTTCGAGGTGACCAACCGGTTGATGCTGGCGATTACGATTCCGGTGATGCTGGCGTCGCTCACGACACCCTTGCTTGGCCTTGTTGATACAGCTGTCATTGGCCAGCTCGGTGATCCGCATCTGTTGGGCGGGCTGGCAATCGGGGCTCTGGTCTTTGATTTTCTGTTCTCCACCATGAACTTCCTGCGGGCAGGAACAACCGGATTGGTGGCGCAGGCCATGGGACGCCATGACAATGTCGAGCAGCAGGCCGTGTTCTGGCGGGCAATCGGCATTGCGGTGCTTGTTGGCTTTGTTTTTATTGCAGCAACACCGCTGGTTCTGACCGCAACGGTCCGTTTCATGAATCCGGATCAGGCGGTCGCCGATGCAATGTCAACCTATGTGTCGATCCGGCTTTTTTCTTCTCCGATGGCGCTGGGAAATTTTGTTGTTCTTGGCCTGCTGCTCGGGCAGGGGAAAGCCATGCAGGGGCTTTATCTGCAGTTTCTGCTGAACGGCGTCAATGTGGTCATGACCTACTGGCTGGGGCTGGTTCTTGGCTGGGGCGTTGCGGGCATTGCCTGGGGAACGGTCCTTGGCGAAAGCGTTGCACTCCTTGTCGGCTTGGGCATGGTCTACTGGCAGTTTCGAGCGGTGCCTAATCCTTCACGTGCGCGCATTCTTGATATGCATGCCATCCGCCGGATGTTCGCGGTCAATCGCGATATCATGCTACGCTCGTTTTTCCTGCTGATCGCCTATGCCTATTTCACCCGTGCCGGAACCGAAGCAGGTGCTGTGACATTGGCGACGAATGCCGTGCTGATGAATTTTCTGCTGATTTCGGGCTACCTCATCGACGGTGTAACCACCGCTGCCGAACAGATTTCCGGCCGTGCCGTGGGTGCGCATTATCGCCCGGCTTTCGATCGCGGTATCAAGCTTTCATTCCTGTGGGGTTTGGTCCTGGCCTCGCTGATGGCACTTTTCTTTCTCGCCTACGGCAATGCCATCGTGGCCATACTCATCAAATCTGCGGATGTGCAGGCGATGGCAGCACTCTATATGCCATGGGCAGCGCTCGCGCCCGTCACTGGCCTGCTGGCGTTTCACATGGACGGTGTGTTTATCGGTGCCACCTGGTCGCGCGACATGCGAAACATGATGATCTTGTCGCTGCTCGGCTATTTCGCTGCTTATTTCATACTGCCGCAATTCATGGGCAATCACGGGCTTTGGCTTGCGCTCCATCTTTTCCTTGGGCTGCGCGGCTTGTCGCTTCTCGCAATCCTGCCGCGGCGGGCGCGACTGCAGTTCGCCAACTAGATCGACTGGCGTTCGGCGCGATGCAGGGCGTGCTGGATGAGCCTGTCGACCAGTTCAGGATAGGGGATGCCGCTGGCTCCGAGCGTTTTCGGGTACATGCTGATATTGGTGAAGCCTGGTATGGTGTTGACCTCGTTCACAACCGCACTCATGTCGGGCCGTAGAAAGAAGTCGACCCGTGCCATACCCTCACAGCCCAAGGCACGAAATGCCCGGCCTGCCATCTCCTGCAACTGCTCTTTGACGGGTGCCGGAAGGTTGGCTGGAATGGACAATGCCGCACCATCGGCGTCGATATATTTGGCTTCATACGTATAAAAACCATGACTGGCCGCCGGAGCGATTTCACCAGGGACTGAAACGGTCAGAGAACCGTCACTGTGTTCGAGCACGCCGAATTCGATCTCGCGGGCCTGCACAAACTCCTCGACGATGACCTTGCGGTCATGCTTGAACGCCTCCTTGATGGCGGCATCGAAGGTTTCAGCGGTGTCGGCCTTGCCTACACCGACGGACGAGCCCTGCCGGGCAGGTTTGACAAAGACCGGCGTGCCAAGATTGCTGACAATATCGTTGAATCTGGCTGTCTCTCCAAACTGGATCGTCACGCCGCGTGCGACCGAGAGGCCCGCTTCTTTGAGCAGGCGCTTGGCAATATCTTTGTCCATTGCGGTCGCGGAACCGAGGACACCACAGCCGACATAGGCCACATCAGCAACTTCGGCCAATCCTTGCACAGAACCGTCTTCACCATAAAGTCCGTGCAGCACAGGAAAGACAACATCGACCCGTGGTAATTCATATGGAGCGCCGCTCGCCGGAATAACGAGAAGTCGGCCTTTTCCACCGGGCAACAGACTGATTTCGGGACCGGTGGCCGGAACGGCCTTTGGCAGTCCGCCAACTTCGAGTTCAACCAGCAGCCATTGTCCCGTGCGGGTGATGGCAATAGGAACCACGTCGTACTTTGACGTATCGATTGCCGCGACAACATTGCTGGCGGAAAGCAGGGAGACTTCGTGCTCCGCCGAGCGACCGCCGAATAGAACTGCAACCCGTCTTTTGCTTGTCATGAATCTGCATCCGCTCCATGGGAATTTACTGCCGTTCCTATGGATTGCGGAACAGTGGCGAAATTACGCTCGGCGATCAGGCGGGAAGATCTTTTGCCGCCCACGCCGCAACGTCGCGATCGCGCAATTCGGCAATGTTGTCAACGCCATCGCGCTTCAGCAGGGCGGACATGTCCTTGACGATCTCGGCTGCGAGCCCGGGGCCGCGATAGATCATGCTCGTGTAAAGCTGGACTAGATCAGCACCTGCGCGAATCTTTGCAATCGCCGTCTTGGCGCTGTCGATACCGCCGACACCGACAATCGGGAAGGTAGGTCCAACACGCTGACGAATCTTGGCGAGCACAATCGTAGAGCGGTTGAAGAGCGGCACGCCGGAAAGACCACCGGTTTCAGCGGTATGCTTCGGGCTGCGCAGGCCAGTGCGGGAAAGAGTGGTGTTGGAGATAATCAGCCCGTCGAGCGGATGCAGTGCGATTTCCGCAGCAATATCATCGAGGCTGGCCTCCGGCAGATCAGGGGCGATCTTCAGAAAGACTGCGCGGCGGGCACCCGACTGCGCGGCGGCTTCATCCCGTGCTTCCAGTACCTTGCTGAGCAACTCCTTCAGGCTGTCGCGGGCCTGTAGATCACGCAGTCCCGGCGTATTGGGTGAGGAGATATTGACCGTGAAATAACCCGCGAGCGCATTGAATTTTCGGATGCCGGCGACATAGTCCGCCACGCGATCGGCTGAATCCTTGTTGGCGCCGATATTGACCCCGACAATCCCCGGACGGTTCTTGCGCGCGGAAAGCCGCTGGAATGCCGCTTGATGGCCTTCATTGTTGAAGCCGAGGCGGTTGATCACGGCATTGTCTTCCACAAGGCGAAAAATGCGTGGCTTCGGATTGCCTGATTGAGCGAGCGGCGTCAGTGTTCCAATTTCGGCAAAACCGAAACCAAGCTTCAACAGTGCATCCGGCACTTCGGCATTCTTGTCATAGCCTGCTGCCATGCCGAGAGGATTGGGGAACTTCAGTCCGGCAACAGTTACCTGCAGACTAGGGTCATGCTGTGGCGCGCATCCCGGAACGAGGCCGGTCTTCAATGCCTTGATCGACATGCCGTGAGCGTCTTCCGGATCGAAGGAAAACAGAACTTTACGGCCCAGCGATTGGAACAGTCCGCTCATACGCCCATCTCCGGAAACTGGTGTTTGCCTTCGCCGTCGAGTGGCAGTGGTTTGACCCACAGAACGGCATTCATTGGCAGAGTTGCGTAAAGATGCGGGAAGAGATCGCCGCCCCGGGAAACTTCATATTTCAATGCTGCGCCAAGACGGCCGGCTTCGACCGCGACCAGCAGCAGATCTTCCTGTCCGGTAAAATGCCTGGCTGCCGTCTCTACTGCCTGTGCCGCGGTGGAGAAATGAATGTAGCCGTCGGCATGGTCAATCGGCGCGCCGTCAAACACACCGGCAGCTTCTGCTGCCTGCCAAAGGGTCCGTGGGGTAATCTTGTAGATCAATTCGCTCATGAGGTTTTACTAAACACAAAACCGCAATGCGCAAAGCGTAGACTGGCGTCGGTAACAGAAATCTCGACGCGTATTCCTATTTTCGGCGTATTATCGCAGCAAGATCGATATTCTGTATTTCGGAGGTCAGTCATGTCACGTACACGCACGCTTCTTTCCACTGTCATAGCTGTTCCGTTTCTGGCGATCGCAACCTTCAATGGTGCTTTCGCCGAGGAGACGACAAGCTACTCGCTGGAAAAAACCGAAAGCGGCTATGTCAGGATGAACAACAAGACCGGCGAGATGTCGATCTGCCAGGAAAAGTCCGGCCAGTTGATCTGCAAACTGGCGGCGGAAGAGCGCAAGGCCTACGAAGAGGATATGGCCGATCTGAAAACACGTGTTGCCAAACTTGAAGACACGGTGGCCAGTATGGGAAAAATTCCCCCTGTCGTTCGTGACGCGCTTCCCTCCGATGAGGAATTCGAAAAAGGCTTGAGCTACATGGAGAAATTCATGCGTCGTTTCATGGGCATTGCCAAGGAATTCGAGAACGACGACAAGGCTTCGAAGGCGGACCCACAGAAGACCTGAATGCGAAAATCCTGACGCGCTTTCCCGAAATTGTTTTCCACGGAAAATAGCAAATCGCCGCCTCATAAATCATTTTGTTCTTGATTTGTTCCGATATTTATACGACCTTAGTCGTTCGCTAATGGACGCTGGAGGGACAGGATGAACGAGGGGACAAGATTGATCGGTGAAATTTCCATCCGGCTTTTTGTGCGCCACGGCGACCAGCAAATGGCCATGGATTTTTATGAGAATGTATTTGGTGCGCGGGTTGTTGGACGCCCGTATCTGCACAATGGTGAGTTGATTGCTGCTGAAATGCGGATGGGTGCTTCGGTGATAATGATTGTCGGGGCAAACCCAAAACGCGATGCAGATGCATCATTGGGCGGGCCGCGTTCGGTACACGCTATAGGTGCGACGCCTGTCATGCTGGATATCCATGTTGACGATGTCGATCGCGTGATGCACCACGCCACATCGGAAGGCGGCCACGTGCGTAATGCTGTTGAGGAATTGGACAATGGGGATCGCGTTGGCGTGCTGACTGATCCCTTTGGCCACTTGTGGGTCGTGAAATCACGGCGCAAGCATTTGGCTGCGTAAAACCGCAACCGGCCGCCAGAGCAGCCGGTTGCCGGTGTTGAATATCAAGCTGCGAATTTTTTGGTTGCTGCAATCAACTCGTGAACGATACCCGGTTCGGTGACCGAGTGTCCGGCATCTTCCACAATCCGCAAATCGGCTTCCGGCCAGACTTTCTTCAAATGCCAGGCATTCAGGAGCGGCGTGCACATGTCATAACGACCGTGCACCAGAACGCCTGGAATCTCGCGGATCAGATGGGCGTTGCGCAGGAGATGGTCATCCGTTTCAAAGAAGCCTTTGTTCTGGAAATAGTGGCACTCGATGCGGGCAAATGCGATGGCGAAATGATCACCGGCAAAAGCCTCTTCGCGCGCGGGATCTGGTAACAGGGAAAGCGCGGAGCCTTCCCAGCGTGCCCATAGTTTGGCCGCCGCTAGACGCACTGCCGGGTCCTCGTCGGTTAGGCGCTTGTAGTAGGCAGCAATCATGTCACCGCGTTCGGCCTCCGGAATATGTTCCTGATAGGCTTCAAAGCGGTCCGGGTAGATGATGCTGGCGCCGTTCGAATAGAACCACTCGATCTCAAAACGACGGATCATGAAGATGCCGCGCAGGATCAGTTCGCTCACATGAGCCGGATGCGTCTGGGCATAGGCAAGTGCCAGTGTCGAACCCCACGAGCCGCCGAAAACCTGCCATTTATCAATGCCGAAATGATCACGTATACGCTCCATATCCGCCACGAGATCCCATGTCGTATTCTCGCGAAGTTCAGCATAAGGTGTTGATTTTCCACAGCCGCGCTGATCAAAAAGAATGATGCGATAAAGCTCGGGGTCGTGCAGGCGGCGCATGGTGGGGTTAATCCCGCCGCCAGGGCCGCCATGGATCATGATGACCGGTTTACCGTTCGGATTACCGCATTCTTCCACATGAATACTGTGCAGATCAGACACAGCAAGCATCTGCTCGGAATAGGGCTGAGTCTCGGGGTAAAGAGTATTGGTTATCATGTATCTTTCTTTCGAAGATTATACTGAATGAGTGTATGATTGCGCGAGATTAAGGTTTTGCCAAGTCAATTCATGTGTTTAGCAGACATCAACGAACAATCTGCGTCCATCTTGAACTTTTGTGCGCATCAGATTTATCTTGATATATCAGGGAAATGCGCTTTAGTCGAAAGCATTAAAACCAATAAATTATTATCGCCGTTATTTTTAGAAATAAGGACTTTTCAACAATGAGATTTAAGTTTGTCATCGTGGACGATCATCCGCTTTTCCGTGGCGCACTGAAGGCCGCACTTGTCATGCAGGCAAGGGATGCGGACATTATTGAGGTAGGCGATCTTGAGAGCGCCAAGAAACTTGTCCTTGATGAATTTGATATCGATCTGGTCCTCCTGGATCTGGCATTGGGGGGTGTCAGTGGCATGACTGGCCTGATTACGTTGCGTGCTCTTTGCCCGACAATCCCCATTGCAATCGTCTCGGCAACCGACGACACGATCACCATGCGTACGGCCTTGGCCCTTGGGGCATCGGGCTTCATTTCCAAATCATCGACGCCGGACAAAATCGGTTTGGCTGTCAGCAAGATACTCGATGGCGAGATATGGTCACCGCCGATGAGCAGCAGCATTGCTCTGGATGCAGAATTGCTTGAGTTGACCGCCCGCTTGCGCCGGCTTACGCCGCAGCAGGGGCGGGTGCTTGGCATGATGGCGAGCGGCATGCTGAACAAACAGATTGCCCATGAGTTGAACGTATCAGAGGCAACCATCAAGGCGCATGTGTCGGCGGTTCTGTATAAACTTGGTGTTGAAAGCCGAACACAGGCGGTTATTCGTTTTTCACGTTTCAGGACCGAGGCGGCGATTTTGAAAGCCGAGCCTGCTGAACTGCACTAGGCGAGTAGCGCCTCACCGGCGCTCATTGCTTTCTCCTGCCTGAGAATGCGAAAGAACCGCCCTTAGAATGGCGGGCCTGACAGGCTTGTTGATGACTGAAACGTCGTCGGCCGCAGCTCGATTGCGCAACTGACTGGATCGCTCCGCTGTGACGAGTGCCGCTCTGATACTGCAATCGTAGTGGTCACGCACGTAAGCAATGAGATCCAGGCCGGTTTCATCGCCGAGATTATAATCGGCAAGGATGAGATCCGGCGGCTCCGTGCGGTTTTGACAAAGGCGCCTGAGGGCTTTGCCCTGGCTCAGGGCATCCACCGTGCAACCCCAGCTTTGCAATAGCTCCTTCATAGCGGAAAGCGAACGCTTGTCGTCATCAATACAAAGGACCGACAGACCGTCCGCTACGCTGGAATCGCCGATCGAAGGTACCCCATTGACATGCGTCAATGTTGGTAATTGCGATACGGGCATCCGGACAGAGAAAACGGAGCCCTTCCCAACGTTTGAAGTGACTCCGATTTGCATGCCCAGAGTTTTGGCTATGCGCTCGACGATCGACAGACCGAGTCCAAGGCCGTCTGATTCATTCATGCCCTCGGAGAGCCGCGAGAATTCCCGAAAGACAACGTTCAGCTCCGATTGGGGAATACCGATGCCCGTATCGAGAATTTGAACCTCAAGCATGTTACCTTGATGACGTACTCCCACCAGTATCTTGCCTGATCTGCAATACTTGACTGCGTTCGAAACCAGGTTCTGGAGCAGCCGGCGCAGAAGATTGCGATCTGTCTCTACGACAACCGAACTGTCGACGAGTTTGAGTTCGAGTCCCTTTTCCAGGGAAGCCGGCAAAAAGTCCCGAACAACCTGTTGTAATACGGTGTTGAGGGAAAAAGTGGATATGACCGGCTGCAGTGCGCCGGCATCCAGTCGTGAAATATCGAGCAATGCGTTGAAGATTGACTCCACCGCTTCCAAGGATGAATCGAGGCTCACTGCCAGTTCTTTCTGATGCGTTTCACTGAGGTGTCCGCTAAGTGCGGACGAATACAGACGGGCAGCGTTGAGCGGCTGCAGAATGTCATGCCCCGCATCGGTCAGAAAACGCGTCTTGCTGATATTGGCATCTTCGGCTCGGCGCTGTGCTTTTGCCAGCTCCTGATTTGCAAGAGTTAGCTCTGCGGTACGCTCGCGTACACGCGTATCGAGATACTCATTGGTTTGCCGCAGCATCCGGTCTGTTTCGACGGCCTTCGTGATATCCGTAAAGGTTGTTACCCGTCCACCATCCGGCATGGTGTTGGAAAGGACGTCGATGATCTGCCCTGTATCCCGAAACCGGACACGCCAATGCGCCGCTAACGGATCAAACTCCGGATGACAGTCCTTGTCTTCCAGCTGCACCAGATCGCCTCGGTCAGTGAGAAAGGATGCAATATGGCGAAGCGAGACCCCCATGCGTTGAAGATTTTCAGGAAGATCAAGCATGAACGGGAATTGCCGGTTCCAGCATGTGAGCCGCGCGTGCTCGTCGAAGACGCCGATACCCTGATCCATCTGATCGAGTGCCGTTTGCAACAGATAGCGATTTTGCACCAAAGCACCCGTGGCATGATCCAGCAATATCTGTGCCCGTTTCTGGGCTATTCCGGTTGGTCCCAGTGCGAGCGAAAGAATGAGCCGGGCGGAAGGCGATCCAACAATCCCGGAAAGAAGCTGCTCGCAAAAATGAACCGTTTTGAAATCGGCAGGATCATCCCTGTCCAGTTCAACACCCTCACGCTCGCAGAAAGTACGAAACGCGAGCTCTGCCCGCTCAGCTCCTATGTATCGGGAAATTGCCTCCTTAAGTTGACGGATGGTGATCTTCGGCCGCAAGTTCCGAATTGAAACGGTTGCGGCAGGTTTGTGGCTGATGAAGACATTCGCCTGAATGCGTTCCAGCGGACGTGCGCTCTTCGATAATGAACCAACAATGAAGAAGGCCAGATTGGCGATCAGGCTCCACAACAACCCGTTGACGAAGGAGCTGGATTGCAAATTCCAAAGATGGTGCGGGCGCAAGCCGCCGACACCGAAAGGTCCATTGGCGATAAGAGAGGACGATTGATCGAGCCATGTTGGCAAAACCATCGTGTAAAGCCATACGGTGATACCCGCGGTCATACCCCATAACGCACCGCGCCCTGTTGCTTGCCGCCAGACAAAGCCGCCAAGAAATGGCGGAAGCATTTGCATCATGCTCACCGCCGAAATGAGGGACAGTTCGGAAAAGTCCACGTGCTCCATGATTGTGAATTGATAGACATAGGCAGCGAGCAAGATCACCAGGATGGAATAACGACGTACTTTTGAAATTGTTCTCGTGAAATCCTGGGCGGCCGCTCGCCTTGGCCATTTGAGTACCACCGGCATAACCAGGTCGTTGGAGATCATGATTGAGAGGACGATTGCCGGCAGGACGAGCATGGTGGATGCGGCTGATAAGCCGCCTGCAAATGCGACGGCACTGAGCCAATCGTGATCCATCAACAGTGGCAGCGAGAGAAAATAAAAATCGGGATAGGCCGTCGATGGCAGGACCTGCAATCCAATTGCCGTGACGGGTAAAACAAACACACCGGCGATAAACAGACATGCTGGCACCAGCCACCGTGCGGTGCGCAATTCCCGTTCGCTCCTGTTCTCCACGACTGTCAGATAAAAATGGCTGGGCAGCAATACTGTTGTCGACGCGCCGATCAAAATGAGAGCGATCATATTCTCAAGCGAGATTCGCCCTTGCGGCCAAGGTATGGCGATTTGGCTTATGTGTTCGACCGGCTCCGTAAAGAACAAGGTTATCGCAGTCATGCCGACGATCACGAAGACGATGATTTTGAACACCGAATCGTTGGCGGACACGCGGACAAGCCCTTCATCATGATCCGTCGTATGGACTGATTTCTCGCTATTGCGGACTGTGAACAGGCCGATTACGCACAGGAGACACCACAAGAGCCAGTGCGAACCGTGGTGCTCACCCTGACCATGGGATGCGAATGTATTTCTGAATACGTCGAACAGATAATGGATGGCTGTGATCTGCAGGGCCAGATAAGGAACCAGCCCAACCGTGGCGATCAGGGTCACGAGCGCAGTAACAGAGAAGCTTTTGCCGTATCGGGCGCCAATGAGGTCGGCGATGGAGGTGATGCCCTCTGATTTCGCCAGACGGACAATTTTGCGCAGAAACGGAAAGCCCAGCGTAAATGCCAGCGCGATCCCGATGAACAATCCGATGAATTCGAATCCGTTATCGGCAGCATAGCCAAGCGCTCCATAAAACAGCCAGCTGCTGCCCCCGGACGCCAGACTCAAAGCATAGATATACGGCCGGTCCGGACCGTTTTCAGTGCGAGCGCGCCGGTCAACCGTCTTGATCAGGATGTATTGTGCCAGGAGATATAAAAGTGCGACGAGCGCGCCAGTCCAGCCCACCATGGGCTCCAACCTTCCGTTAATGACGGCAAATGCCTTGATGAAAATTGATCAGTTTAAAACGAAAACACGGGGAAATTCCGCGGTATTGAATGCATATCTGCTTAGAAATCAAAACTTTATGTTAATAATTTAGGAACATCTGTTACTGTCAATCTGTGTTGCATATTGCATCACTGGGGACTGACAGCTTCCAATTAACACGGAATACTGGAGAGTGGTATATCATGCTAAAGGAATTCAAAGAATTCGCCTTGAAGGGAAACATGGTCGATCTCGCCATTGGTGTGATCATCGGCGGTGCTTTTGGCAAACTGGTTGATTCGATTGTGAATGACATCTTGATGCCCATCATTGGACTTCTGACCGGTGGCGTCGACTTTTCCAACATGTATATCCAATTGGCGGGTGCGCCCGCTGCAACATTGGCCGCCGCACGTGCTGCCGGTGCCACGCTCGCCTACGGTAACTTCATCACCCTGGTGATCAACTTCCTGATTATTGCCTGGGTCCTCTTCATGGTGGTAAAGGCCATGAACACGCTCAAGAGGAAGGAGCCTGTTGCTCCTCCACCCGCGCCAGCCAAGGAAGAAGTTCTGTTGACAGAAATTCGCGACCTGCTGGCCAAGCGCTAAGACATTTCGCACGCGTTTCGAAGCCCCGGCCCCGTGCCGGGGTTTTGCTTTGCATTTGTCAGTAAGACGTCAGCAGACTATCAGCGACGGTGATGGGAACATCACAAATATCCACGTGATTATTGCGCTTCATTGCGGTACGTCAGCCTTGCGGTCTCCAGAAATTCCCTCCGGCAGAACGGCTCTTTACGAACAAAACATGCTCTAGGCATTGGAGAAATCACATGGGTATGACCGAACACTTGCGCCACGAAGCCGCTGTCGCTCCGGAAAGCGGCATTGTTGCAGTGATGAACCATGGCAGGCGGCAGGAGGGTGTCATTCCTCTTTGGGCGGGTGAGGGCGATCTGCCCACGCCGGATTTCATCCGGGATGCTGCAAGCGCAGGCCTGGCCAACGGCGAGACCTTCTACACCTGGCAGGCGGGTATCCCCGAATTGCGGCAGGCTCTCGCAGATTATCACAAGCGCCATTTCAACGTCGATCTGCCGGTGAGCCATTTTTACGTCACCGGCTCCGGAATGCAGTCGATCCAGTTGGCAATTCAGGCTACCGCGGGGGCGGGAGACGAAGTTATCTATCTCTCGCCTGCCTGGCCGAATTTTGCTGCAGCCGCCGGTATCGCCGGCGCGAGACCCGTTCCCGTCGTCCAGGATTTCACCGGAAACGGCTGGACGCTTGATCCCCAGAAAATCCGCGACGCGATCACGCCGAAAACAAAGGCCCTCTTCATCAATTCTCCATCCAATCCGTCAGGCTGGACGGCCGATCTGGAAACATTGAAAGAGATATTGCAGATTGCGCGTCAGCACGGTCTCTGGATTGTTGCCGACGAGATCTACACCCATTTCTACTATGGTGCGCTGCGGTCTCCGTCGTTCTTCGATATCATGGACGCGGACGACCGGATTATTTTCGTCAACAGTTTTTCCAAGAACTGGGCAATGACCGGCTGGCGGGTAGGGTGGATGACAGTGCATCCGTCCCTCGGAAAAACCGTCGAGAATCTGATTCAATATTCAACATCGGGCGTTGCGCAATTCATGCAGCGTGGTGCCGTTGCCGCACTCGACCAGGGTGATGCATTCATCAGGATGCAGGTTGACCGGGCTCACAAGGCTCGTGACATCCTCTGCGCCAAACTGGCAGCGACAGGCAGGGTGCGTCTGTCACCCCCCGCGGGCGCTTTCTATCTGCTGTTCGGTATTGAGGGCGTTACGGATTCATACCGGGCAGCCTTTGATATTGTCGACGAAGCAAAGGTTGGTCTTGCGCCCGGCACAGCTTTTGGGGATGGTGGTGAAGCCTTCCTTCGACTGTGTTTTGCTCGGCGAATCGATCAGGTCGAGGAGGCTGCCGATCGCCTCGCAGACTGGATCAGGAAACGTTGAACCGCATACATCTGAATAATACCCAGGCCACCATTCTTTCCCTTCTGATTGCTTCGGCTGGTGCTTTCAGCGCCGGTTTTGTCGGCTTGCCCATCCCGTTTCTCCTTGGATCAACGCTTGCGGTCACCGCTGCCTCGCTTTCGGGGATTCGTATTCATCTGCCAGACTGGCTGCGTGTGTTCGTGTTCTTCATGCTGGGTATACAAGCTGGTTCTGGTGTCTCCTCCGACACGATCAATCAGATGGTGTTGTGGCCGGTGAGCTTTCTCATGCTGTTTGTCGCACTGGTTGCTGTGACGGGGTTGACCTATCTCATGCTGCGCAAAGGGTTCGGCTGGGATGGACCGACGGCTCTGTTCTCATCGCTTCCGGGAGCTCTCTCTTTTGTCCTGGTTGCGGCCATGGGGACGCAGGCCAACATGGTTAAGATCACCGTTGTTCAGTGTATTCGCCTTTTGTTGCTTATCGGCTTTCTGGCGCCCCTGCTCGCAATCATCGCCAGGAACGCTCCACACGTGGTCGTGGAGCTGAACTACAATTGGACAGTCCAGGAGGCTCTCGTCCTGTTTGTCTGCGGCCTTGGCGGTGCGCTCCTCGGCCATTTCACCCGTGTTCCCGGCGGTATGATGCTTGGTGCCTTGCTGGCGAGTGCCTTGCTGCATGGGGCATCTCTGGTAACGGCCGTTGTGCCACGCTCCATTGCCGATATCGGGTTGATTATTCTGGGTGTTTTGATTGGCTCGCGAGTCGGAGCGGAGCATCGTACGCAACTCGTACGGTATCTTCCTGCCGCGCTGAGTGCCTTTGTTATCGGCACCGTTGCATCATTTCTTGCCGCTTTTGCGGTCTGGTATATTCTTGATATTCATCCGGCGCAGATCGCCCTTGCTTTTGCCCCCGGTGCACTGGAGGCCCTCACTGTCATTGCCTTTTCACTCGGTGTTGACCCGTCTTACGTGGCGTCCCATCACGTGGCGCGGTTTTTGATGATCGCACTTGCTGTGCCGTTTCTGGCGCGCTGGCTCAGCGGCACCAGCACAAACAAATAAGCCCGCTATCTCAGCGAGATGACGGGCTTGTTACAATTTGGAAAAACGGTGTTTTCAGCCACCAGCCTTCGAAACGGCCAGAGTGACCACACGTTCATCCGTTTCTGCCGATGGGGTGCTGTCCTTGGCAAACGGAATGCCAAGAGCAGTCCAGACCTCAACCAAAGCATCCTTCAACTCAAGCACCAGTTCATCGGAATGAAATGGTGTTGGAGTGATGCGCAAGCGCTCGGTTCCGCGCGGAACTGTCGGGTAGTTGATCGGCTGGATGTAGATGCCATGCACGTCGAGTAACCGGTCGCTTGCCATCTTGCACAACTCCGGGTCGCCGACATGGATCGGGACAATGTGAGTCTGCGATTGCATGACGGGCAGATTTGCTGAGGCCAAGATATCTTTGGTAAGCTGTGACTGACGCTGATGCAGCCTGCGCTCTTCCTGAGACACCTTCAAATGCCGGATGGATTGCGTTGCCGCCGCAGCAATCGCCGGAGGAAGCGCGGTGGTGAAAATGAAGCCTGGCGCATAGGAGCGAACAGCATCGATCACTGTTTTGGGGCCGGTTATATAACCGCCGAGGGTGCCGAATGCCTTGGCTAACGTCCCTTCGATAATATCGATACGATCTGAAAGGCCTTCCTGATCGGTGATGCCGCCACCACGATTGCCGTACATGCCAACCGCATGAACCTCGTCAATATAGGTCATGGCATTGTATTTTTCAGCAAGGTCGGCAATCGTCGCGATCGGAGCGATGTCGCCATCCATCGAATAGACCGACTCGAACACGATCAGCTTGGCGCGTTCCTTGCCTGCTGCCTTCAGGAGGTCTTCAAGATGGGCCACGTCATTGTGGCGGAAAATCTTCTTCTCTGCACCGGAGCGGCGGACGCCTTCGATCATCGAGGCATGGTTCAACTCGTCAGAAAGGATAAGGCAATTGGGCAGGAGTCGGGCAATGGTCGAGATCGACGCCTCATTGGACACAAAACCGGATGTAAACACCAGGCCAGCTTCCTTATTGTGGAGATCGGCGAGCTCGTTCTCCAGCTCTACAAGTGGATGATTATTGCCGGAGATATTCCGGGTACCACCGGCACCTGAGCCCATGCGGCTCGAAGCATCATGCATGGCAGCAATCACCGCCGGATGCTGACCCATGCCGAGATAATCATTTGAACACCAGACGGTGATTTCGCGTGTGGCATCTGCCGTACGCCAAAGCGCACGCGGAAATCTTCCCACGATCCGTTCCAGATTAGCAAAGACCCGATAGCGCTTTTCAGCGTGCAACTGGTCGATCGCGTCTTCGAAAAACCGACGATAGTCCATGAACTGCTCCTGTATCATGGACTTACTACCGTTTTTGCAGCCTAAAATCCATGACATGAAGGTGGGCAATTTGCCACGCTTGGACAAAAAAGACGGCGTGCCGAGGTGATCAATTGCACCTGCAGGCTCAAATAGTCACAAAATTGCAGGCGAGTGATGCCCTCTCGGGGAAAATGTTGAGCCACCGTATCCGCGCTGCATAAAGTGCTTGGCCTGAAGAATTTTTATATTGTCGCTTCAAAGCTTTGCACTCCTGCTGAAATACGGCAAGATACCCATGGTAGAACTGCGTTCATGCTTCAGGGGTTAGCAAATGACAGTACTCGTGACCGGCGGTGCCGGATATATTGGCAGCCATATGGTCTGGGAGTTGTTGGACTCGGGGGAGTCCGTTGTTGTTATCGATCGGCTATCCACTGGATTTGAGTGGGCAATCGCGCCTGAGGCCAAATTTATAGTTGGCGATATTGCCGATCAGCACCTCGTCCGTGAAACCATTGAACGCAATTATGTGGATGCGGTCATTCATTTTGCCGGGTCGGTTGTCGTGCCGGATTCGGTTCGCGATCCGCTCACCTACTACGAAAACAACACCTCCAAATCGCGTTCGCTTATCGAAGCGGTTGTTAAATCCGACGTGCGGAATTTCATTTTTTCATCGACGGCTGCTGTCTATGGTGATGGCGGTATGGAACCTGTTACCGAGGACACGGCACTTCAGCCGCAATCGCCCTATGGAGTTTCCAAGCTTATGACGGAATGGATGCTGCGTGACACAGCTGCAGCCCATGATTTTCGATACACGGCGCTTCGTTATTTCAACGTTGCGGGAGCTGACACCAAGGGTCGGTCCGGGCAGTCGACACGCGGTGCGACTCACTTGATCAAGGTTGCCTGTGAAACGGCGTTGGGCAAACGGCCTCATATGGAAATTTACGGTCATGACTTCCCCACGCCGGATGGCACATGCGTGCGGGATTATATCCACGTGAGTGACCTTGTTGCTGCGCATCGCCTGGCGCTGGACCGGCTGCGGACCGGTGCTAGCAGTCTCACTGCCAATTGCGGTTATGGCCGGGGATATTCCGTGCGCGAAGTGATTGAAAGCGTTGAACGTGTGCACGGCGCGCCCATTGATGCCCGCCTTACGGACCGGCGCCCGGGCGATGCGGCCTCCATTGTTGCCGACAGCGCGCGAGCGAGAAAGGATCTGGGTTGGGAGCCCCGTCTCGATAACCTTGATACGATTGTGGAATCGGCGCTGGCTTGGGAAAAAGCTTTGGGAAGCCGCAATACGGGACGTTGAGTTATTTTTCCTTGGTTTCCTTCTTGAGCGGTAACATCAGGCGCAGCGTCAGGAACGTGAAGAGTGAAATGATGAAAGCCACATCATAGCTCTCAAGGCCGACCGCGACGCCGATTGCCCCCGTGGCCCAGATACTGGCTGCCGTTGCTGTCCCGCGCACCGAATCCTTCATTTGAAGAATCGCGCCGCCGCCAATGAATCCGACACCGGTGATCAGGCCTTCGATGATCTTCGCCATGGCTTCAGGATGACCGCTCATGGCACTTTCAGCACCTTGAATAAAACCGCAGGTGGCTAGTGCGACGAGCGGAAAAGTCCGTATGCCTGCACTTCGTTCCTCGATTTCGCGTTCCCATCCGATCGGGAAAGCCAGCACATAGGCAATCGAGAGAGCTATGAGGTGAGGAACTATGGGCATGGAATTAAGATACTGAAATGTTTCGTACAAAATAGGCTCCATCGGTCGGAGAAAGACATTCCTGCACAACGCTGGCCGGGGCTGACAGTTCCCGGCAAGGTCATGATTTCTGCTTTCCCAATCGGCATGCGGCGCAGAGACACATTGTCTTAAGAGACTGGAGTCTAGAAAAGGGGAACCTTCTTCGCTGGGAAGGTGTTTAAAGACCACGAAGCAGAGTTGGAGTAATGCGATGGACGGCACCGACCGGACCAACGAAAAACAGTTATCAAGAATCTTGCGACGACAGATCTCGCAGTCATCCTACAGGACGGCAATACGGGCTGCCGGTATCTACAAGGTGGAAGATACTGTGCCAGAGAGCCTGCTTGATCAGCTCCGCCGCCTTGACGAAGCCGAACACAAGCACTCAAAGTAATCTCAAGACCCTGGGTCAAACTGCGGCTTGGTTCTGATTGGATCCGCGAACTGCAGTCTGATGGAGGTGAGGCAAAGCCCGCCTCCATGTTCAAAAAACCGTTTTAGGCAGCAAGTGCCAGATGGCTGGTCTGTTCCTGTGCCGTTGCAATTGCCTTAGCTTCCGCTTCCGGACCCATGCCCACGCCTTCGATGCGGACAACCTCAACATCAGTCATCCCCAGGAACCCAAGCACCGACTTGAGATACGGGATCGCATGGTCGAGTGCAGATGCCGGACCTGCGGAATAAACACCGCCGGAAGCGAGAACCAGATAAACTTTCTTGCCCGTTACCAGACCTTTGGGACCCTCTTCGCCGTAGCTGAATGTCTTGCCTGCGCGGGCGATGTGATCGATCCATGATTTCAGCGTCGAAGAGATGCTGAAATTGATAAAAGCCGTCGAAATCACAATGCTGTCTGCTGCGAAGAGTTCATCTACAGCCCGATCTGAAACGGTGACGGCCTGCTGCTGTTTTGCGGTGCGGGCTTCCTCGGGGGTATAAATTCCGGCAGTGTATTCTGCATCGATGTGCGGAAGCGGCTGGGTGGCAAGATCACGCGTAACGATCTGGCTGCCAGGATTGGCTCGCTGCAACTTGCGTGCAAATTCTGTGGCAACTGCGGTTGAATGCGATGCTGCGCCGCGAGGGCTTGATGTAACCAGAAGAATGGATGACATGGTTTTGGTACCTTCTGAAAGGAAAACTGATTTGATGACCACTATCTGGCCCTCGACATCCATTTAGAAAACTGGGAAAATATCTATCAAACTCATCTATAAAGTAGATAGATCATGCAACCCAACCCGACACTCGATCAACTCCAGGTCTTTCTCGCCGTCGCTGATATGGGCAGCTTTTCTGCCGCAGCCCGGCATTTGAACCGGTCACAGTCAGTTATCAGTTATACGATTGCCAATCTGGAAGCCCAGCTGGAGCTGCAGCTCTTCTCGCGTGCGGGCACGCGTGAGCCCCGCTTGACTGAAGCAGGCGTGGCCATGCTGGAAGATGCCCGGCGCATGGCATCTGCCCTGCAAGGTTTGCGGGCCCGGGCGGAAGGCCTGAAGGCCGGTCTGGAAGCGGAGATCGCAATCGTCGTTGACGTGTCGGTACCGTCCCCCGTTCTTATCAATGTGCTTAAAGCATTTCAGGAGCAGTTTCCGACCGTAAGCTTGCGTCTGCATGTGGGGGCGCTGGGCATGGTATGGGATCTCGTTATGAAGAAACAGGCGGATATCGGCATCGGCGGTCCGCCGCTTCAGCCCAGCGATGACCTTGTGACGATTCGGGTGGGTCAAATGACAATGACTCCCGCAGCTGCGCCGGATCATCCCTTGGCACGGTACAAAGGGCCTGTGCCACTGTCATTCATCAGGGATCATGTTCAACTTGTCGTAACTGATCTCTCCGAACAGACCAAAGGCAGGAATTTTGGTGTTTTTGCCTACAGGACGTGGCGCCTGACCGATGTGGGCATGAAGCACGAGTTGATGGTGGCGGGGTTGGGGTGGGGCGGCCTGCCCAAATGGATGATACATGATGATGTCGCCAAAGGCCGATTGGTCGTGCTCGATCTTGAACCCTATCCCGAAAGCCATTACTCGCTCTTCGCCCTTCACATGGCGGATAGTCCGCTTGGGCCCGCAGCCAAGTGGTGGATCGAGCGTTTCAAGCAGGAAATGGAGACGTGCAATTACTGACGCAGGAAATAGCAGCCTGAATCATGCATTTTTTCCGATACGGCCCAGATGCGTATCCTGAAATGCGCTGAAGAACTTGAGGCCATAGCCAAGAGCGCGGTCGATGGCGATATGGAAAATCCAAATCAGTCCAATCGACACGGTCAGTTTCGAGCCTGACCACCAACCCGCCGCCCAAATCATGAGCGGCAAGACATAGAGGTGGGCTGCATTGTAGCAGATTGCACCAATCTTCGGCCCTTTCAGGTAAGCAAGCATCGAGATATCGGGCACGAAAAACAGCACAACAAAGAGCCACCAGCTCGAGCCAAACAAAGAGTAACCCCCAATGGCGAGCGTAGCCACCATTGCTCCTTCGACGCGCAGCAGAATGCTCATGGTGGCTCCCTTGCAAACCATCAATTTATATCCCGAATTCCGGTCGCGGCAACCCAGCCGTCATGTTCGGCATATAAGCGGTTGTAGAGAATCAAATTAATTCCGCAATGGGATGATCGTTGCGCTGAAAAAGGCACAATTATTATGTCCTATATGCGGAAAGAAGACCTGTTATATCAGGTGTTTCAGCGGTTCCGAAGTGTCCTGTTTTCATTTGAGCTGACGTAAAATGCCGATACCCATATTGATGTATCATCAGATCGATAAGCCTGCAGGGCGGGGCAGCCCGTTTCGCTATCTGACTGTGGACCCGGTCAATTTTCATCGCCAGATGAATTGGCTCAAGCGTATGGGCTATATGGGATTGTCGATACGCGACCTGCAGCCTTATCTGAAGGGCGAAAAGATCGGTAAGGTCTTCGGCATTACCTTCGATGATGGTTTCCGCAACGTCCATGTCCACGCACTGCCGGTCCTTGACGAACTGGGTTTCACCGCAACGAATTATTTTGTCAGCAGGCAGATTGGTGGTTTCAATGAATGGGATGCGGTTGTCGGTGTTCCCCATTCTCCCTGCATGTCCAAGGCCGAAATGCTGGAATGGGCTGCTTTGGGCCATGAGGTCGGAGCTCACACTCTCGATCATGTCCATCTGACGGAAATTGGCATTGATGAAGCCCGGCGGCAGATCACCGACGTGCGTCACGAGCTCGAGGATATGCTTGGCAGCACAGTGGATGCCTTCTGCTATCCCTATGGGAATTTCTCCGGAGATATCAGGCAGCTGGTTGAAAGTGCTGGCTATACAACCGCGACCACCACGCAGCGTGGCCGCGCGACATCCCATTCCGACATGTTGCTTCTACCGCGCAAGATTGTTCGCCGGACTGACGGCTGGCTGAATGTCCTGCGTAAATCCGTGACCGGTTGACAACGATGATGCCGGTGTCGGGAAGGACAGCGCAGAAGCGCAGGATCTGCGTAGGTACGATCACGCGCAATCGGCCCTTGATGTTGCAGAACCTTTTCAAATCCTATGCGCATATGCGCGTACCAGAAGGGACACGTGTCCGTTTCTTGGTGGTCGAGAACAATGAACAGGCCACCCTGCAAGGCGTTGTCGACACATTCCGCACGCATGTGCCGTTTTGTCCTGTCCAGTATGAAGTGGAGCCTCGCTTCGGCATCGCTTTCGCCCGTAATCGCGTTCTTGAATATGCAATCGATGCGGGTGATGATTTCCTCGCATTTGCAGATGACGATGAGTGTGTGGACGCGGACTGGCTTGTTCAACTTCTCGCTGAACGCGATGCGTTTGATCTCGATATTGTCGGATCACCGGTCCGGCTGGCACCAGCAGCGCCGGAAACGACCCTGTGGCAGAAAATGATCTGGTCAGGCATGAATCTGGCCAACAAAAAGAGCGAAGCCAAATATCTGAGCAAGCGCAGCAGCGGACAGGCGCATCGCATCAGGATTGCAACCGGAAGCTGGATGGGCAATCTCGCGTTCTTTCGCCGAACCGGAGTGCGATTTGACAATGGTCTGGCACTTGCTGGTGGCGAAGACTGGCGGCTTTGGGCAGATGCCAGCAGGCTCGGCGCCAAAACGGGCTGGACGCCGACGGCAATCGCCTACGAAACGGTTCCACAGGACCGGCTGACATTCGCTTATCAGTATCGGCGCAGCCGCGACATCAGCGTGATCGAGATGCGCGCCAAGTTGAAGAGCCGGCGAATCATAACCCTTGTCCGTTTGCCAGGCTCTCTCATCGGCAGAATGTTGTCCGTTTGTCTTTATCTGATGGCTGTGCCGTTCACCCGGGGACGGACGCTGGTTAAGGCCGCATCGCGTCTCGGCAGCATCGTCGGCCTCCTGCGGGCCTGTCTGGGCAGGGAATCGGCGCACTACAACCGCATTGACGGTGCATGACGTTTTGTGTGCCGTTCAGCCGACTTTACAAAATATTCTGGGGATAACGTCCGCAGAAAGAATGATCATCTGATCATCCGGAAACTGGTGCTGCGAGAGAGGATTGAACTCTCGACCTCTCCATTACCAATGGAGTGCTCTACCACTGAGCTACCGCAGCTGATTTGCGAACGCGGCGGACTTCTGCCATATCATTGCTCAAATCGCAAGCAAGCAATCGTAATCTCTTGGGCAAATTATCAGTATTCGCCAAAAGCCTTGCATTCCCGTGGATAAAAACCACGTTAGAAGGCCCGGACTTTGCTGGATTTTGAAAGAAAACATATGACGCCGCCGTCTTCGAAAAACCCGAATCCTGAGCAAACAAGTCGTGAGAAGCGGCGTTCAGAACAATTGCGGGCGAATCTGGCGCGGCGGAAACAGCAAATACGTTCCCGGCGCTCCGGGGCTGCAGACGAACGCGACGAGGGGATTACTGCTGCAGAAAATACATCCTCCGATACCCCGTCTTCGGAATCTTGACCGGTCGTACTGCGATCGAAGCATTTCTTGAACCATTCTCTGCAATGGTTTAGATCAACCGGCTCTGCAAAGGGTCTCAACGACAGGACGGGTATATCCCCGCGAAAGTGACACATTATGGATCGTATCAAGATTGTTGGCGGTAATAAGCTGAATGGCATCATTCCGATTTCCGGTGCCAAGAACGCGGCCTTGCCCTTGATGATCGCGTCCCTTCTCACGGATGATACGCTGACGCTCGAAAATGTGCCGCATCTGGCCGACGTCGAACAGTTGATCCGCATTCTCGGCAATCATGGTGTTGACTATTCCGTCAATGGTCGCCGCGAACGGCAGGATGGCGCATATTCCCGCACGATCCATTTCACTGCCCGCAACATTGTTGACACAACGGCGCCCTACGAGCTCGTCTCCAAGATGCGCGCAAGTTTCTGGGTCATCGGACCACTTCTGGCGCGCATGGGTGTCGCAACCGTATCGCTTCCAGGTGGCTGTGCCATCGGTACACGTCCTGTAGATCTGTTCATTGACGGTCTTCGTGCGCTGGGCGCCGAGATTGAGATCGAGAACGGCTACGTCAAGGCCAGCGCCAAGGGCGGCCTTGTCGGGGCACGCTTCACTTTCCCGAAAATATCGGTCGGTGCCACCCACGTGCTCATGATGGCAGCAACCCTTGCAAAGGGCGAAACCGTCATTGAGAACGCTGCCCAGGAGCCTGAAGTCGTCAACCTCGCCGATTGCCTGAATGCGATGGGTGCCCGCGTCAGCGGTGCAGGTACATCGACCATCACTATTGAAGGTGTGACAAGCCTGTCCGGCGCGCGCGTTCGGGTTATTCCTGATCGCATCGAGACCGGCACCTATGCTATGGCCGTTGCCATGACCGGCGGCGATGTGATCCTTGAGGGTGCTGACGCCAGCCTTCTCAGCGCTGCGTTGACCACACTCGGACAGGCAGGTGCAGAAATCTCCGAAACCAATTCTGGTTTGCGCGTTGTTCGCAACGGTCACGGCATCATGCCCGTTGATGTTACCACTCAGCCATTTCCGGGTTTCCCGACCGATCTGCAGGCGCAGTTCATGGGCTTGATGACCATGGCTAAAGGGACATCGAACATCACCGAAACCATCTTCGAGAACCGCTTCATGCACGTGCAGGAACTGGCTCGTCTCGGGGCCAAAATTTCGCTTTCGGGCCAAACAGCGAAGATCGAAGGTGTAGATCGGTTGAAGGGCGCTCCCGTTATGGCAACGGATCTTCGTGCATCGGTTTCGCTGGTTATTGCCGGTCTGGCCGCTGAAGGCGAAACCACCGTCAATCGTGTGTATCACCTCGACCGCGGGTTTGAACGTCTGGAAGAAAAACTGTCCCGTTGCGGCGCTGTCGTCGAACGCATCAGCGACTGATTTCGCGACTGTTTTCCCTGCGGGTGCACTTTATCCCAAGAGTAGAATTCCATTTGCCTGCACTTTCCTCTAACAGGAAAGGGAGCGTGGCGCGTCTTGCGCGCCATGATCCTGAAAAGTCATGCAAAGGGTAGACATGGACACTCTCAAACTCATCGCGCTTGATGAGGAAGATCTGCAAATCCTTTCTGCGCATCTGCAGGATTCAGTGCTGAAAATAGGCGATATCGATTATCTGCCTGCGGAACAGCGTCTCGTGCTGGCTGTCAACCGGTTCGTCTGGGAATTGGCGGCAGATGGCAAGCGTCACCGCAGCTTTGAACGCCGTCGCACGGCGCTGCATTTTGCGCGGGTGAAAAGTCTGAAAGCAACCGGCGTCGATCGCCGCTACAAGGACGATGTGCTTTCGCTTCTGGCGATCCGGTTCACCGTTGAAGATGCGCCTTCAGGTGCAATAGAACTGATATTCGCTGCCAACAAGGCCCTGCGGTTCGAAGTAGAAGCCATCGAAGCACAGTTGACCGATCTTGGACCTGTCTGGGAAACCGGGTTCAAGCCTGAGCATGATGCCTGACAGGCTAGAGGAGTAGGTATATTGGCGTTGGTGTTGAGGCAGTCCGCCCCTGATTTTGAGTCCCGGTTTTCCGCGTTCCTTCTGACGAAACGCGAGATATCGGAGGATGTCGATCGCGTCGTTGCCGATATTATTCATCGGGTCCGGACCGAGGGCGATGCCGCACTTATTGAGTACTCGCAGCGTTTTGACCGCATTGACCTTGTTCAACACGGTATTGCCATTACCTCAGCCGAAATTGATGCCGCTATGGCGGCTGCGCCGGCCGAAACGGTGGAAGCACTCAAGTTCGCGCGCAATCGTATTCACTCCCACCACCAACGGCAGATGCCGCAGGACGACCGCTACACCGATGCGCTGGGTGTGGAACTTGGCTCGCGCTGGACCGCGGTGGAATCAGTCGGGCTCTATGTGCCCGGCGGCACTGCCAGCTATCCAAGCTCTGTCCTGATGAATGCCGTTCCCGCACAGGTCGCCGGTGTCGAACGCATCGTCATGGTGGTGCCATCTCCGGATGGGAAGCTCAATCCGCTGGTGCTCGTGGCAGCGCGCCTTGCCGGCGTTTCGGAGATTTATCGCGTGGGCGGTGCCCAGGCGATCGCCGCATTAGCCTACGGTACGGAAACAATAGCGCCTGTGGCCAAGATTGTTGGTCCGGGGAACGCCTATGTCGCCGCTGCCAAGCGCCGCGTCTTCGGTCAGGTGGGTATCGACATGATCGCAGGCCCGTCGGAAGTACTGATTCTGGCCGATGGTGAAAACAATCCGGATTGGATTGCTGCCGATCTTCTGGCGCAGGCAGAACATGACAGCGCATCGCAATCCATATTGATCACCGACGACGAAGCCTTCGGAGATGCGGTCATCGCTGCCGTGGACCGTCAGCTGACAAGGCTGCCGCGCACGGAAACGGCAAGCGCCAGCTGGCGCGATTATGGCGCGGTGATTCTGGTGCAGGATCTGGAGTCTGCGCTGCCGCTCGTCAATCGCATCGCTCCCGAGCATCTGGAAATTGCGACCGATGATCCGGAGATCCTGCTTGCCGGTGTCCGCAATGCCGGTGCCATATTCCTCGGCCGGTACACGCCTGAAGTGATTGGCGATTATGTCGGCGGCTCCAACCATGTCCTGCCGACGGCGCGGTCTGCACGGTTCTCATCCGGGCTTTCCGTGCTTGACTATGTCAAGCGAACGTCCATCCTGAAACTGGGTGTGGAACAGTTGCGCGCTCTGGGACCGGCGGCGATAGAACTCGCGCGTGCCGAAGGTCTCGATGCGCATGGCAATTCCGTCGCAATCCGGTTGAACCTATAGGACGATAATGACAGCAACGGGCAATACCGATGCGCGGTTGATCGATGTGGAGCTGGACGAGACCATCGGCCGCTCCACGCCCGATGTCGAGCACGAGCGCGCCGTTGCCATCTTTGATCTTATCGAGGAGAACTGCTTCCGCCCCGTCAATGACGAGGGGACAGGTCCCTATCGTCTGAAACTGTCGCTGATCGAGTCGCGTCTCGTCTTTGCCATTTCGCGGGAAGCCGGTGGTGATGTCGTGACCCATATCCTGTCGCTGACACCCTTGCGCAAGGTTGTGAAGGATTACTTCATGATCTGTGAGAGCTATTACGAAGCCATCCGGTCATCCAGCCCAAGCAAGATCGAAGCAATCGATATGGGGAGGAGGGGGCTGCACAATGAAGGGTCGCAAGCACTGATGGATCGCCTGAATGGCAAGATCGATGTGGATTTCGATACGGCCCGGCGCCTCTTTACGCTTGTATGTGTGCTGCATTGGCGGGGGTGACCGGTCCAGTGGGCGTCGAACCGGAAAAGCTCCCGGACGAGCAGGAACCCGCCAAACCGAGCATGCCGGGCGCTGTGCTCTTTATTTGCGGCATGAATTCGATCCGCTCGCCCATTGCCGAAACGCTGGCCCGCAGCCTCTTGCCGCCGCGAGTTTACGTTGCCTCGGCTGGTGTGGAAAAGGGCGAGCCGGATCCCTTTGTGGATGCTGTGCTGGAGGAACTGGGTTTGAAGCGTATTTCCACCCATCCGCGTACATTCGAAGAATTGGAAGATGATTATTTCGATCTGATCATCACCTTGTCGCCCAAGGCCCACCATATGGCACTGGAATTGACCCGTACAACGTCCGTCCAGGTGGAATATTGGCCGACGCCGGATCCGACACTGGTTCGTGGTCGTCGTGACCAGATCATGGAAGCTTATCGCGACGTGCGGGATAACCTCAAACATCACATACAAGAGCGTTTCGGCTAGGCAATTTGAGCCTTTGTCAGGCCGTACACAATTGCATTGAACTCCCTTGTTCACAAATGGCGCGCAATACTATAGGTTCCGCGCAAAATTGCGGTCGAGTGTGACCGCAAATTCCTTTTTTGGAGATAGAACTACGCATGGCGAAAGAAGAAGTACTAGAGTTTCCTGGTCTCGTGACGGAGCTGTTGCCCAACGCGATGTTCCGGGTGAAGCTCGAAAACGATCATGAAATCATTGCCCACACGGCTGGCCGCATGCGCAAGAACCGTATCCGCGTTCTGGCGGGTGACAAGGTTCTTGTTGAGATGACTCCATACGATCTGACCAAGGGTCGCATTACCTACCGCTTCAAATAAGTCCTCCCGGCCTCGGCCGGATTTGTCCGCAGAACATGAATTTCCAGGAATGCGTTTATGAGCGATCAACACAAACTGGTTCTGGCATCCGGCTCGCCGCGCCGTCTGGCGCTTCTGGGCCAGATCGGCTTGGAGCCCGATCGCCTGTTGCCTGCCGACGTGGATGAAACACCACTGCGCGCCGAACACCCGCGTTCGCTCGCACGGCGTCTGTCGCGCCTCAAGGCTGAAAAAGTGGCGGGTGAGTTGAAGGGCGATGCGGAGCTCGGCAAGTCCTACATCATAGCGGCCGATACTGTTGTCGCAGTTGGCAGGCGCATCCTGCCGAAAGCCGAAATTCTTGATGATGCAACCAGTTGCCTACGGCTTTTGTCGGGGCGTTCGCACCGCGTCTATACCGGCCTTTGCCTCGTCACGCCGAAGGGCAAGATCCGCCAGGATTTGATCGAGACCCGCGTGCGCTTCAAACGACTTTCACGCGAAGAGCTGGAGAGTTATCTTGCATCGGGTGAATGGCGCGGAAAAGCCGGTGGTTACGCCATTCAGGGGCTTGCTGGTGGTTTTGTAGTCAAGCTCGTCGGATCGTACAGCAATGTGGTTGGCCTGCCCCTGTACGAAACCGCCAGTCTCCTGCATGGCGAGGGTTACCCCGTCTATGCCAATTGGCAATCATCGGCGCATTAGGTTCTGGACTGATGGACGAAAACAAAAGCGCGGCAAAAGTAACGCCATTGCGGCCGACACGGCCTTGCCCGGAATGCAAGAAGCCTTCGCAGCGGGAACATTATCCATTTTGTTCGAGCCGTTGCCGTAATGTTGATCTCAATCGCTGGTTGACCGGTGCCTACGTTCTTCCGGCTGTGGAAAGTGCTGACGACAGCGAAGACGACCTGGAAAGCTGACTTAGCCGACATTTGCCCTACAGCTTGATCACGCGTGTAGTAGCGGGTTGGGCAAGCACGATGTTGATCGCGCGCAATACACTGATACTGTCGCTCAGGGGCATAGTGGCCGAGGTTTTTTCACCTTTGCGTATGGCATCCATCACGGCGATCGCTTCGAATTGCAGGCCGTTGCCTTCAAACGGATAATCTTCGATCCTCCGCCCCGGAATCGGCAAGCGATCGAGTAAACTACCGAACAGGCCTCCCGGCCTTTTCAATGGGCCAAATGGGCTCGCAACGGCGAATGGCCGGTACAGGGTCAGCCGCTGGGCTTTCAGGAACGGTGCGTCGAGCCGCAGCGTGCCTTGCGTTCCTTCAATCACAAAGTGATTCGCGCCATCCCGGTCAAAACCGCATGAAAGAACAGCTTCGGCCTCATCATAATGCAGCGTCATCTCCGAACTCATGTCGACGCCGCTCGGTGCCGCGTACCACAGACCGGATACTTTTTGCGGCTGACCGAGAAAATACATGGCCAGTGATACACAATAAACGCCGAGATCAAGCGTCGCGCCACCCCCGAGAGATCGTTTGAAGAGCCGGCTTTCTGCGTCGTAGTCATGCGCATAGGCAAGGTCCGCTGTGATTCTGCGAATTTTGCCGATTTCACCCGCATCGATCTTGGTTTTGGCCGCTATCACAGCTGGCAGGAACCGGGTCCAGAGTGCCTCCATTGCAAAGACTTTGATTCGCGCGGCTTCGCGCTCAATAACCGAGGCTTCCGTATGGGACGGGGCAATGGGCTTTTCAGTCAGGATGGCCTTGCCGGATCGGACAGCCTTCAGTGCCTGCGCCAGATGGGCTGAGTTGGGCGTTGCGATATAGACGGCATCAATGGCCGGATCCGACAGAAAGGAATCAAGGTCGGCATAGGCCCGGCTGCTGCCGAATGCGTCGCGGAATTGTTCGGCATTGGCAAGCGAGCGCGAATAATTGGCAGCAAGGGCTGCATTCGGCACACGAGCCAAATCGGCGGCAAATCGCTGGGCAATTTCACCACTGCCGATGATTCCCCAGCCAAAAACACTGCTCTTGGCAGCCTTCTCCCCCGTTTCATCCATGCAACGCGAATCCTGTCTCTTGATGTCTTAAACAAACGCACCAATGCATGCCCTTTGCAAGAGGCAGAAAAACGGCAAAAAATTCGTGAGTTGATGCTGGACAGTGGGATTTTTAGTGTTATAACCCACCCGCTTCTGACGGAAAGCCAACGCTGTCAGAAAGGCTTGCCGGATAACGGAAACGCCTGAAGTGCCCAGATAGCTCAGTTGGTAGAGCAGCGGATTGAAAATCCGCGTGTCCGTGGTTCGAATCCGCGTCTGGGCACCACTTCTTGTTTCTCCATGTATTTCCCTTCTGCTTTCCGCTAGCCAGAAAGCCAGCGATGTGTATGTTTCGCAGGTGCAATTTTCTGATCACATCAGCACTAAATTTTGCCGTGGAAATGAATTATTGTTGGTGTTGCAGTCCGGGATGGTTGCGAATCGGGGTAACCGCGTAAAATGGCGTATCAGAGTAAAAAGCGATTTGCGGTGATGCTGGTATGCGCTGGCTATTTTGGCGTGTGCTCAGGCAGCGCCTTTGCGGCCGATGCAGACGCTATCGCCTCAGATGGCAAACCGGTCAATCCCGCACGCTGGATTGTAACGGTCGGTGCCAGCGTCGAATATGGCAGCAAGTTTGAAGGTGCCCGTTCCAACGGTTTCGGTTTCATGCCGTCCTTTGATATTCGCCGTGGCGACGAGCCCGAGGACATGAGCGCACCCGATGACAATATCGATTATACGCTTGTGACGCTGGGTGGGCTGGAGCTTGGTCCCGTTGTCGGTTTCCGGTCTGGCCGGGATCATTCCGATGATAGGGCCTTTGTCGGTCTTCGCCATATCTCCTGGACCGTCGACGGCGGCATGTTTGCACAGTATTGGCCGATCCAGGATCGCCTGAGGGTGCGTGCCGAGGTGAGACAGGCCTTCAACAATTCCGGCGGTCTGGTCGCCGATCTGTCTGCCGACGTATTTCAGCGGTACGACAAATTTCTGTTTTCGGTTGGTCCGCGGCTGTCCATCGCCGACAGCACCTATATGCGCAACGCTTTCGGTGTGACCGAAGACGAGGCCCGCAATAACCATAGGGTCGAGCCTTACACGCCGGGTGGCGGTATCAAGTCGTACGGAATTGTCGCGGCCACGACCTATACATTTTCGGATGCATGGAGTGTTCAGGTCTTTGGCCGGTATGACCGGTTGGCCGGTGATGCGGCCGAAAGCCCGATTGTGCCGAGGCTTGGATCCAAAGATCAATCGGCAGTCGGCATCACCTGGAATTATTCATTTGGCGTCGGGCATTGAAGCAGGCCGCTATCGGCCTGCCCGTCAATCTGACATTCAGAACGTCGAAATTGGGACTTAGCTGCAGGCCTGCCAGGCCACCCGGCGGATGTCGGAGCGTGCAATGCCGAGATCAGCCAGGTTGCGATCGGTGCACAGTCTCAGTTCATGCAGATTTTGACGGTACTGGCGCCATTTTTGGATACGATTGCGAAGGTTCATTTTGGTATTCCCCTTATTTATGATGACCCTCCCGATGAAATAGTGCGGTGAGTTTGCCTTCATGAAAATTGCTAATGTTGCATGGCAGCAATGAGTATGTTGCATGGCAACATAATTCTCCTTCCGGAGCCGCGCTTTTGATTTTTCGGCGCGCGGCGCTATAGAAATGCAATTCATACGTTTTGAGGAGATACCGTTGTCCCGGTCAACAGGATCCGCGCGTGACAAATTGGAGCAAAGCCTTGCAGCCATTGCGGCGCGGGATGGGCCCGTGTTCGTCAAACTCTATGCCGATACCGCATGCAAGGAGGCTGATGCCTCAGACCAGCGCGCACAGGATGGCAATTTGCTGGGACCGCTGGATGGCAAGATCGTTTCTATCAAGGATCTGTTTGATGTGACTGGAGAGCCAACGCTCGCCGGGTCAGTAGTGCGTAGCAGCGCACCGGCGGCGGTCAAGGATGCGGTCATTGTCGAACGTCTGCGCAATGCCGGTGCCGTTGTCATTGGCAAGACCCTCATGACCGAATTTGCTTTTACGGCCGTAGGGCTCAATCCGCATTATTCAATTGCCGGTAATGCCGTCGATCCCGGCCGTGTCGCGGGTGGTTCTTCGACCGGCGCCGGTGTTTCCGTGGCGGACGGCACGAGCGAAATTTCGATCGGTTCGGACACGGGCGGCTCCATCCGCATACCGGCCGCGCTCAATGGCGTTGTCGGCTTTAAACCGACGGCAAAAAGAGTGCCCTTGCAGGGCGCGTTTCCGCTGTCGCCAAGCCTTGATTCCATTGGTCCCCTGGCCCGCTCGGTTGCCGATTGTGCGATTGCCGACGCCGTCATGGCGGGTGAGAGAATGGCGTTCGCGGAGCCCGTTTCCCTGACTGGCATCCGTATTGCCATGCCGCGAGGCAGTGTTCTCGATGCAATGGAACCCGCCATTGCCGCTGCCTTTGAAACAAGCCTGAGGCTTTGTGAAAAGGCCGGTGCCGTTCTGGTCGACTTTATGCTGGATGACCTGATCCATGAAATGGCAGAGGCGACATCCATTGGATCGATCGCGGGGATAGAGGGCAGCCGTGTTCATGCGGGCTGGCTCAATGACACAGGACTGGATGTCGATCCACGGGTGCAAAGGCCCCTGCTGCGCCGTCTGGGGGTCTCCGAAGCTGCATACATTGATCTGATACAACAGCGGCAGGCGCTGGTGCACAAAATGGATCAGCGCATGACGGCCTTTGACCTTCTTGCATTGCCAACGTCGCCCATCACAGCCCCGCCCATTGCCTCCGTTGTCAACGATGATGAGTTCTACAAGCGGACGGAAGGGCTGCTGCTGCGCAATCCGCAGATAGCCAATCAGTTCGATCTGACCGCGATCAGTCTCCCCATGCCTGATCTGGCGTTGCCGGGTGGTCTCATGTTGTTTGCCCGGCATGGAGCGGATCGGCAGCTTCTGTCGATGACGCTTTCTGTTGAGCGATTGCTGACCTAGGATATTTCGGGAGAAGCAGAATTAACGCTCGCAATTTCCGGTAATCTCGTCAGGATGCGCTGCGACCGATCCAATCTTGGCCAACTCTTTCCCGAAGTGATTGAGCCTGTACAAACAATGAAAGCCGCCTCCGTGATACGCCATTGTGTTTTCATTCGTTTTCGCGACGACATCGCCGCTGCTGCCCGTCAGGAAATATATAAGGATCTTGAAGTGTTGTGCGGGAAACTGCCCGGTGTTCTGTCTTTTCACGCGCGTAAAAATGTGAGTCCGGAAGTGGGAATGGACAAGGGTTATTCGGAGGGGTTCATCATCGATTTCGCCGATGCCGGTGCCCGGGATACCTATCTTGATGATACGCAGCACAGAACTATCGGCGGACGTATCGTTGCCGCTGCCGTGGCGGGTGTTGAGGGTGTTTTTGTTTTTGATCTGGATATGTGACGTAATGCAGGACAAGGAATTTTTCGTAAAACTCTTTCAGGCCGCTGTTGAAGCTGCCGATCCCGAACGCACAATCGCCGCCCATCTCCCGGAAAAACCCAGGGGCCGCACCATTGTGATTGGCGCAGGCAAAGGGTCTGCGCAAATGGCAAGCGCCTTTGAAAAGGCCTGGGATGGCCCGCTGGAAGGAGTTGTCGTCACCCGCTATGGTTTTGGGGCGCCATGCGAGCGGATCGAGATTATCGAAGCGTCGCACCCTGTGCCGGACGCGGCTGGCTTGATTGCCTCCAAACGCCTGCTTGAGACGGTCTCGGGTCTGACTGAAGACGATCTGGTGGTTGCACTGATTTCCGGCGGTGGCTCGGCCCTTTTGCCGTCACCACCTGACGGCATGACGCTGGAAGACGAGATCGCCGTCAACAAGGCGCTGCTTGCCTCGGGAGCACCAATTTCGGCGATGAATGCGGTTCGCAAACACCTCTCGACCATCAAGGGTGGAAGACTTGCCGCGGCGGCTCATCCTGCGCGGGTGTTTTCACTGATCGTCTCCGACATACCTGGCGACAATCCTGCTTTCGTCGCGTCCGGTCCGACGGTCGCCGACGAAACAACCCGTGAGGACGCCTTGCGGATCGTGGAACGCTATAATCTCGATCTGCCGGCTGCCGCTTTGAAGCATCTGCAATCAACTGCTGCCGATGCTCCAAAGCCATCGGATACGAAATTCGCAACCCATGAGCACCGGGTCATCGCCTCGGCTGCTGTTTCCCTGGAGGCGTCGGCCAAGGCCGCGCGCGCGCTTGGCATTGAAGCCGTCGTGCTTTCCGATGCGATCGAAGGCGAGGCGCGCGAAGTGGCGCACGTGCATTCGGCCTTGGCCAAGCAGGTTCTGAACAAGAACCAGCCTTTCACCAAGCCGGTCGTCATCCTTTCAGGCGGCGAGACAACGGTGACCGTCCGTGGAAAAGGTAGGGGCGGGCGAAACAGCGAGTTCCTGCTCTCATTGGCTATCGATATTGACGGATATGACGGTCTCAGTGCCTTTGCCGCCGATACCGACGGTATTGATGGCTCGGAGGACAATGCCGGTGCGTTTGCCGACGGCAGCACCATAGCGCGATTGCTGGAAAAGGGGCTTGACGCATCGGCCTATCTCAATGGCAACGATGCCTGGTCAGCGTTCAACACCATCGATGACCTCTATGTGCCCGGACCAACCGGAACCAATGTCAATGATCTCAGGGCGATCCTTGTCCGTTAGAGAGCCTTGTTTGGTTTTCAAGGGCGGGGCGCGTGCTTTATTTGACGCGTAATCGCCACGATTGGGTGGTCAACCGCATGCGATTGTCTTAAGTGTCGCTTGGGCGGCTCTCATATGAAAACGAAGGAACGTCGAATGCGCATTGCATTACCCTTGGCTGTGTTATCCCTTCTGGCTCTTGCGGCCTGCAACACGAGTACGAGCACAAGCACGAGCAAAAACAGCAGTCCAAAATCGGAAGCTGGCGCCCTGTCGCCGGCGAAAGACACGCATTTTGTTCCACCACCCAAATCTTTGACACAGAAGGCTGTTCCGTCAAAGATTCCGGAAACACCGGGTGCTCAAAACACAGTCCAGTAAACAATATAACCGGGATCGGGCTCCCAAGCCTGATCGTTATTAGAACACCGTTCCAATGCAAATGATGCTTGGAGCGGTGTGTTTGTTTGGAGTCGCAGCTTAATTCGTGGTCTGGGAGGGCCTGAAACAACAAAACCCACCGCGGGAGGAGGTGCGGTGGGTTTCGTTGGTTATGGAAGGCCTTCTGGGAGGAGAAGAGGCCAACCGTTTCGACAGTGCCGGGAGGAGGTGACGCTGTCGAAAATTCCTGATCTAAGAATAACTCCATTGGCCTGATTTAATATAGATAATATTGCATAGCAGCATTGCGTCTGGTGCAATGCAGCATAAGAGCGTTCAATTAATCAATCCCCTATCACGACCTCTTGAGAATGCTGAGGGAACTTCTTGGTGGCCCGAGTCGTTAACGAGATGTGAAGAGGCCGTTCATTGAGCTATCGCGCCTCTACAATCGAGGCCAAAGAGATGCGTAAATTATCTACGTCAGTCCTTATTATGGCAGTTGTAATATCGGCGTTGTCCGTCCAACCAGCTGGAGCCTTCAGCATGAAGGGGCAGACGGCAGTTGCTTCAGAGAACAGCGAGATCAACAACAGGAAGTTTGAGCGGGCAGCCTTGCTGGAGGCCAAAGCCTATATTTGCGGAACAGACAGCGAGGCAAGTCTGGAGGCCATGAAGGCCGGCATGGCTGAAACAGGTTTACCCGAAGATATAGCCGTCGAAGTGGTTTCGGATCTTGCGTCTGGCCTGATTGATAAGGCTGTGAAATCGGGATCGAAAGAAATCTGCGGAAAACCGCGCGTTCAGATTTCCAGATTGTGACCAGTAATTTGAGTATCAAATAAAATAAGTGAATGCATTCATGATGTTGCGTAGGCATCGATATAATTTTAAGTAAATTTGAATCAAGATAAGAAACTAACATCAGAAGTTGTGATTGCTTCGGGGCTTTCCAAAGGTTCTATTTTACTACTAATGTCAGATGGAAACTTTCATCATAATCTGCAAGAACAATTAACTACTGGGAAAAATATCCATTTAATGCACGGCAGAATTTGTTGATCTTGCCGTCTGCAGCGTGGATTTTTATCTGTAATAGTGTGAATGTTTCAAAGAAAAAGACAAATACTATCGCGGTTCGTGGGATCTGGAGAGAAGCATGAATAAAAGAGTTCAAACGCTGAAAGTACTGAAAACAGAACTCTCGAAGTTATGCGCTGTTGCCGATAGTGAAGGCTTTGAAATGATTGCGTATTTCATTGAAACTGCTATTCGCGAGTCCGATGAACAATTGTCCCAGGAAACACGAGCTCTTGTCGGCATGGAGTTACGCGCTGAAGGTGCAGGTTTACGCGTCCTGAAGAACTGATTTTTTGTTGCGGGGACAGATCAATTTCTTCCATTGAACAGAGCTTCAAATTTTGTGAATCATGAATCGACGATCGCGCATTGTGTGCGCTGATTGCTCGCCTATATGAAGTCAATGACCCCGCTCTCAGTCCTCGACCTTTCACCGGTTCCCGTTGGCAGCACGCCAGGGCAATCCCTTCGCAATTCACTGGATTTGGCACAGCATGCCGAACGCCTTGGCTACAACCGGTTGTGGCTCGCCGAGCATCACAATATGCGCGGTATTGCCAGTGCCGCGACAGCCGTTGTCATCGCGCATGTGGCCGCCGGCACGTCGACCATTCGCCTGGGTGCTGGCGGCATCATGTTGCCCAATCATGCGCCCTTGATGGTCGCAGAAGCATTCGGCACCCTGGCTGCACTGCATCCAGGCCGCATTGATCTGGGCGTCGGTCGCGCGCCGGGCACAGACCAGATCACCGCCCATGCCTTGCGCCGCAATCTTGAGCAGGACATCAATGGTTTCCCGCAGGATGTCGTTGAACTCCTGAGCTATTTCCGGGAACCGGAGCCAGGCCAGAAAGTTCAGGCCGTGCCCGGAGCCGGTCTGGACGTCCCGGTCTGGATCCTCGGTTCTAGCTTGTTCGGTGCACAGCTCGCAGCAGCGCTTGGGCTGCCATACGCCTTCGCCTCGCATTTTGCTCCGGCCGAAATGGAACGGGCGGTCGAGATCTATCGCGCGCGTTTCGAACCGTCCGAGCATCTTGCAAAACCCTATGTGATGTTGGGACTGAACGTCTTTGCAGCGGAGACGGATGACGAAGCGCATTTGCTGAAAAGCTCGCAGCAGCAGGCATTTGTCAACCTGCGGACTGGCCATCCTGGGCCGCTTCCCGCGCCGGTGGAGGGTTATGAGGAGACGCTCGATCTCCACGCGCGGGCGATTTTGCGTCAGTCGCTGTCCTGCACGGTTGCCGGTTCACCTTCCACCGTCAAGGCTGGTGTCGAAGAGTTCATCCAGCGCACAGGCGCCGATGAAATCATGGCGACAGGCCACATATTCGATCATAAGGCGCGGATTCGCTCCTACGAAATTCTCGCCGAGGTCACGATTGCAGGCCGGGAAACCGAGCCTGTGAGGGCTAATGGCTAGTGGTGCAATTCTGACATTTGCAGCTCTTTAAGATCCGGGCCATTCGGGCAAATGTCAGAATCAAAATTCCGCTAGGACCTGAGACCACCTGTGGTCTCGATGAACGCGAGCACCTCGTCAAGCCCGTTTCGCCGTAGCATATCGGTGAAAACATAGGGCTTTGCGCCGCGCTGCACCTTTGTGTCGGCTTCCATGACATCGAGATCGGCACCCACATAGGGAGCCAGATCCTTTTTGTTGATGATCAGAAGGTCAGAGCGGGTAATGCCGGGCCCACCCTTGCGTGGTATCTTCTCACCCTGGCAGACCGAGATCACATAGATGGTCAGGTCTGCGAGATCAGGTGAGAACGTTGCTGCCAGATTGTCGCCGCCGGATTCGATGAAAACAACGTCAAGGTCCGGGTGGCGCTTGTTCATCTCGGCAATGGCCTGAAGGTTGATCGTGGCATCCTCGCGAATGGCCGTATGCGGACAGCCGCCGGTCTCCACACCCATGATCCGGTCTTCGGGCAGCGCCTGCAAACGGTTGAGGATCAAGGCGTCTTCCTTGGTATAGATGTCGTTGGTCACGACGGCGACCGAGTACCGGTCCCGCATCGCCTTGCACAGCATTTCGGTGACAGTCGTCTTGCCGGAACCGACAGGCCCGCCAATCCCGACGCGGAGTGGTCCATTTTGCGAGATCATGACCGGAAAATCCTTGAATATTGAGTTTCATGTTGCATGGCCATGATATCGGACAGGATCGCCGTCGACCCGAGATCATCAAGGCATGATGCCGCCGCCCGTTGCGCAACCGTAAGAATTGGCTGTTCCATCGCCGCCATCAGCGCAACTCCGTGGGTTTGACCAAGTGGGACAAGCCGAACCGCACCCTGAATGAGGTTGGAGAGAACCGCATGCAGAAATGCGGCCAGCCCCGCTTCCAGGGCAATACCATTGCGGGCGGAGATCATTGCAACCGCAACGGGGTAGGGTACCTCGCTGACAGGCTCGGGGCTTATCACATCCCAAGGCCCGATGGCCTGCAGAAAAGCTGTGCCTTGCAGCATGGTTTCCATGTGACGTTCCTTCGATCCGGCCATGGCTTCACCAAGGGCTGCAATATACTGACAAGTGTTGCCTTCCGTCGCGTCTTGCCAGCTTGCTGCAAACAATACCGCATCATTCCAGATCGACCCCCGGTGCAGAAGGTCGGTCAGCCATGCATGCAGCGTGTCCTTGTTGTGGATCAAGCCACCGTGGACCGCATGTTCAATGCCATGGCTGTAGGAAAAAGCGCCGACGGGAAATGCCGGAGAGAGCCACGTCATAAGGCGCACAAGCGCGGTGTTTGACCTGAAATCAGTCATGGGAGTGATGGTGATGCCCGTGACTGTGATCATGGTGTTCATGTTCATGGCCATGGTGATCATGGTCATGACCACTGTGATAGGCTCCCCGCATTGGATGGAACGGAGCGACGATCTCGGTAACCGTGGCCCCCAAACCTTCCAGCATGGCCTTGATCACATGGTCGCGCAGAATAACGATGCGCTTTTCTTCCAGTTGCGCTGGCAAATGGCGATTGCCCAAATGCCATGCCAGTTCGGACAGATGCTGCCGGTCGCGCGGCGTCACTTCATAGAGGACTTCCTCGGCGGCGATAACCTCCGCCATCCGCCCGTCTTCAAGGATAAGAACATCGCCGTGGGTGAAGGCGATGGGATCGGGCAGATCGATCAGGATTTGCTCGCCCTTTTGCAAGGTCAGGACCTTGCGGCGCAGATGCCTCTCGTCATGCGCCAGTACGATATGATCAAAAGGCGTGCCGTTATAGTTACCGGCATGCGCATGGCCTGTGACGCGTTTCATGGTTCATTCTCCTCAGAACAGGAAGTAGCGCTGCGCCATGGGCAGCACCGTCGCCGGTTCGCATGTCAGAAGTTCGCCATCAGCGCGCACTTCGTAGGTTTCAGGATCAACTTCCACATGCGGCGTGGCGTCGTTGTGGATCATCGATGCTTTCGAAATACCGCCGCGGGTGTTCTCGACGCCGATCAATTGCTTGTCCGTCCCGAGAGACTGGCGAAGACCTGCCTCAATCGATGCCTTGCTGACAAAGACAACGGAGGAATTGCTGACATTTTTGCCGAATGTGCCGAACATGGGGCGGTAGTGCACGGGCTGCGGTGTCGGAATGGATGCATTGGGATCGCCCATCGGCGCAGCGGCAATCGAACCGCCCAGCAGGACCATGTCGGGTTTCACACCGAAGAAGGCTGGGTTCCACAGCACGAGATCCGCGCGTTTGCCCACTTCAATCGAACCGATATGTTTTGATACGCCCTGCGCAATCGCCGGATTAATCGTATATTTGGCAATATAACGTTTCACGCGGAAATTATCGTTGTCGCCGGTTTCCTGCGGCAGGCTGCCGCGTTGGCGTTTCATTTTATCGGCTGTCTGCCATGTCCGAATCAAAACTTCGCCGACGCGGCCCATCGCCTGGCTGTCCGACGAGATGATCGAAAAGGCGCCGATATCGTGCAGGATATCTTCTGCCGCAATCGTTTCCTTGCGGATGCGGCTTTCGGCGAACGCAACGTCTTCAGGAATAGATGATGACAGATGATGGCAGACCATCAGCATGTCGAGATGCTCGGCAATAGTGTTCTTGGTGTAAGGTCGCGTCGGGTTTGTCGAGGACGGAATCACATTCGGCAGACCGCAGATCTTGATAATATCCGGGGCGTGACCACCGCCCGCACCCTCCGTATGAAAGGCATGAATTGTGCGCCCCTTGAAGGCTGCAACCGTGTCTTCGACAAACCCGCTCTCGTTGAGCGTATCCGTATGGATCATCACCTGCACGTCGAACTGATCGGCAACGGTGAGGCAATTGTCGATGGCCGCCGGAGTGGTGCCCCAATCCTCGTGCAGTTTCAGCGAGCATGCGCCGCCAAGGATCATCTCCTCCAACGCTTTTGGCCGTGAGGTATTGCCCTTGCCGGATAGACCGAGGTTCATGGGAATGGAATCAAAGGCCTGGATCATTCGGGCCAGATGCCATGGGCCTGGCGTGCAAGTCGTTGCTAGTGTGCCGTGTGCGGGACCCGTACCACCACCGAACATGGTGGTGACACCGGACATCAGCGCCTCATCGATCTGTTGCGGGCAGATGAAGTGGATATGCGCATCCATGCCGCCGGCTGTGAGAATCTTGCCCTCGCTGGCGATGATTTCCGTGCCCGGACCAATGATGATGGTGACGCCCGGCTGCGTGTCGGGATTACCCGCTTTGCCAATCGCAGCAATCAGACCATCCTTAAGCCCGACATCCGCTTTGTAGATACCCGTATGATCAACGATCAGGGCGTTGGTGATGACCGTGTCGACAGCCCCATCAGCACGGGCAACCTGACTCTGACCCATGCCGTCGCGTATGACCTTGCCGCCGCCGAACTTCACCTCTTCACCATAGATGGTGAAATCCTTTTCCACCTCAATAAACAGTTCTGTATCGGCGAGCCGCACCTTGTCACCGGTCGTGGGGCCAAACATGCGGGCATAGGCCGAACGGGAGATTTTAGCGGGCATGATGGTTCCCTCTTGAATGATCTGTCTTGCGTGGGACAAGCGCCGGAACGGGCAGCGGCGTCCACATTTTTGCCATCATATCGCCCCGGAATGACCCGATAATCGACCGCTTGAGATCGAATTCGGCATGTGAACTGCGCCAGTCGTCAAAAGATGATCGTTCGCCAATCATTCGAAAGGAAAAACGATGCGAAAAATGATGATCCTGGCCATGTGTGCTGCTTTCCCGCTCGCCACGTCTGCCGCTTATGCGCAGACCGCCGCGCCAGCCACGCCAAGTGCCCAGAAGCCAGCCGGTAAGGGCGAAACGCCCGCCCAGTCCAATTCGGTGCCAATCACGACAATCAATATTGTTGACATCAACGAACTGCCGGAGGGAACGAAAACCCAGGTCAATGACGCTGTGGCCAAGCGCTCCGACAAGGATATGCAACAGTTGCGCACCTCGATCGACGCTTCGCCGCAAGTCTCGGCTGCGTTGAAGGAAAAAGGCCTGACGTCCGCCGCCGTGGTGGTCGCGAGCCTCGATTCCAAGGGCCTGTTGACCCTCGTCACCAAGAAGCCAAGCTGATCTTGCGATAGAAGACGTTCTCGTCAATCCAGCTTTAAACCAGCGGGAACGACCGGAATTTTGCCGGTCGTCGACGTCGTTGGAATTCAGGGAAGGCCGGTTGGTCAAAGCTTTCCCATAATCTTCTGCTGAAATCCATAGACGATCCTGTTCCCGCCCAGTGGCACGAGCGTTACGTCGCGCTCCTGGCCTGGCTCGAATCGCACGGCAGTGCCGGCGGCGATATCAAGCCGCATGCCGCGTGCCTGAGCCCGATCGAATATCAGCGCGTTGTTGGTTTCAAAAAAATGGTAATGCGAACCTACCTGCACGGGGCGATCGCCGGTGTTCGCCACCTTCAGCGTAACAGTGGCAGCGCCCGCGTTCAGTTCGATCTCGCCCGTGGAAGGGATGATTTCACCCGGGATCATGTCATCTCCTAACGGATTGGTTCGTGAACGGTAACGAGTTTAGTCCCATCGGGGAAAGTTGCTTCCACCTGAATGTCGTGGATCATCTCGGGAATGCCTTCCATCACCTGATCGCGCGTGATCACGTGTGCTCCAGCTTCCATGAGCTCGGCGACCGCACGGCCATCGCGCGCGCCTTCCACGACAAAATCTGTAATGAGAGCAATGGCTTCCGGGTGGTTTAGCTTGATGCCGCGTTCGAGGCGACGACGGGCGACCATTGCCGCCATGGAGATCAGCAGCTTGTCTTTTTCACGGAGTGTCAGATTCATTTTGTCCTCTTGGCCATCCCATGTTTGTCCTGTGTACCCGGATCTTTCCTCGTTCACCCAGATTATGAATGTACGACCTAGATTGACCAGACTTTAGGCACGCCTGCCTTTTGATTCAGCAGTTCGATCAGCGGTATCAGCCGTTTCCGCAAGGAATAGGCATCTTCATCCACCAGCCTCGCAAGAAGCTTGCCAGACCAGAAGGAAGCCCCGCCTTTTTCGCCAATTATTTTTCGAGCCCGCTCCAGATACCGTTCCGCATCATGGTCGAGCAGAAGAATGGTCGCCATTGTCCGCATTCCGCCAAGAAGGGCCGGACGGGCGAGCATGACTGCCGTCTCAGGACCAATCGTAAAATCTTCGGCGTGAACAAGCTTGTCTTGGCGGTAAATCCGCCAGCGGTCGCGGAAAGTGCAGTTCTGTACGTCCTCGCCCATGGCCTTGCGCCCAAACACCACCGGCTCGACAATCAGCGCGCGGCTTGTTGCGCCGAGATGCGCAGTCAATGTTCGTTTCAGTGCCGATCGTTCGAACAGGATTGTTTCCTGCGGCAGCCAGGCGAGACTGGCATTCTCGCCGACCGAGAGCGTGGTTTCAACCTGAGCGACGGAACTGGAGGCTTTGTAGATGCGCTCGCAGGCCTGCGTTGCGATCTGCGTATGGCAATCATCGCCTGCGTCGAACTGCCAGCGCATTTCATCGCCACCCGTCAGGCCGCCTGATGTATTGATGATCACTGCTTCCAGCGAGGCATTGTCTGTAACAGGGAGACGAATTTTCGCGCAGCCTTCCTGATAGAGTGTCGCGATACGCGTGCGTCCCTTGACGGCTTTCACCGTCAGCCGGGCATGCCCATAGGCACGCTGTGGCTTGGTTGCGGGTGTCAGATCAAGGGTTGGCCGTACATTCATCATCGCAGGCTAGCGCAGCCCGTCGAGGGACGAAAGCTCAAACTTTTCCTAGCTCGATAGCGCGCTGGTGCGCCGCACGCACGGCTTCGGTCAGAAGGTTTTTCAACCTGTTATCACCCATAAGCACTTTCAATGCCGCAGCTGTGGTGCCGTTGGGACTTGTCACCTGCTCGCGCAGGGTCGTCGGTGTGTCGGTGCTGGCGGCAGCCAAAGCACCGGCGCCATAGACTGTTTGCATGGCCAGAAGGCCTGCAATGTCTCGCGTCAAACCAGCGGCGACCCCGGCCTCGGTCAGACCTTCGATAAAATGGAACACGTAGGCGGGCCCAGAACCCGAAACAGCGGTCACTGCGTCGATCAGGCTTTCATCATCAACCGACGCAACCGCACCGCTGGTTTTCAGGAGTGCATCGACAAATGCGGCGTCACTGTCACTGACATTCGGGTTGCGGAAAGTCACAATCATACCCTTGCCAATCGCGGCTGGCGTATTGGGGATGGTCCGGATGATCGCGGTCTCGGCTCCCAGATGGTTCTCGAAGAAATTCACAGTTATCCCTGCAGCAACGCTAACAAATGTCGCGTGCTCGGCGAAGCGCTTGTAGGCAGGCAGGACGTCGCCCATCACCTGCGGCTTGACCGCAACAAGGATCACGCGCGGTTGAAGATGAGCGGCGAGCGCTGCTGCATCGGCAACAACATTGACCCCGAGCGTCGCCGCGCGTTCACGCAGCGCATCGGTCGGTTCAACAACATGGACCTGTTCCGGCCTCAATATACCGGCATCGAGCCAGCCCTTGAGCATGGCGAAACCCATATTGCCGCAACCAACCAGAACCACGCTGTCAACCATTCTTCTTCTCCCAAATCATGTGGGCGCACTTTGATCCGGTCCGCTGGGCCGGGTCAACCGGATAGGTGAGAATTTAGGTACGGCTCGGGAGGGGAACGCGTGCTGTCATACGCAAGCCGAACGTGGCCATGACGACCAGAAGCCATACGGGATCGACCCGGCGGAAAAAGAAGCTTTCGAGGAATGCATTCATGAGCGAGAATGTCAGTACCATTACAAGGAAATCGGACAGATAGATATTCTCGCGCTTTTTCAGACAGCGCGCGTAATCGATGAGCGGCAATACCACCAGAACCATAATGCCGCAGATCATGGCCGGAAATCCCATACCGACGGCGATATCCAGATAGCCATTGTGTGCATGAACGATGCCACGCACATCCCAATCGAGATAATAGCTGGGGTTTTCCGCTTCCCGTACGACTGGCGCTTCCCAGAAACTTTCGAAGCCGTATCCGCGCCAGGGGGTCGCTGAAAGTTTTTCCAGCGCAAATGTCCAGATGGAAGTCCGTCCGGTGAATGTTGGATCTGTTCCGACGTCCACGAGGAGATTGTGGCTGGCAGGAATGAACAGACTGCCTATCGTAAACACAAAGAAGAAGATGAGGGCCGCTGCGATAATGAGCGATGTCAGGGTGCGAAGACCAAACATGCCGGGAAACATTACAAGCAACATCACGAGGGGCACCAGTGCCGTGGTTGTCTTGGAACCCGTATGCGCAACAAACCAGAGCGCGAGAATGAGGATGATAGAACCCATCACCCTCCAACCCCGGCGGATCAGATAAATGCTACCGAAGGAAAAGGCAGCCATGACGGGGCCTGCAATGTTCTTGTGCGCGTAGATGCCCCGCCAGAGACCGGCATGCTCGGACTCGATCTCGCTGGCGGTATGCTTTGCAAGATCGGGCACGACGGCAAGGCCGATATAGGAGAGAATGAGGACCGCAAGAGCAGCAATGACAAAGGCGAGGGAGAAGCCGTCAGCATCACGCGGCACTGCCAGAACGGCCAGAACGCAGATGATGCCAATAAGCGTGAAAACAACGGCTCTCTGTGCCGATGAAGGATCAATTGCGATGAATGTCGACAGGATGAGAAAGCCAAACATGACAACCCACATCGGACTGATCAGCGCCAGCAATGTGCGTGGTTCTGCAAGTGCAAGCATCGCAAGGATGGAGACGGCGCCCAGAGCGCCAAAACCCAGCTGATTGACGATATCGCCGCCGCCATCGGCACCGGCGGCGCTTACGGCCTGAAAGGGCCGGAACGATACCAGCAGGCAACACAGGATAAGGGCCGCAACCAGACTGGCGACGAGGCGGACAGGCAGGCCCCTTGCCACGTCAGTTCTTTTCAGGTTGCCGATACTGCTCATTGGAATATCCAAATTCCGCGAGAACGCGGCCAAGGCCAACATAGACCTGATAGAGACCGATGGACAGCGAGCCCGTCTGGATCATTTTGACTACGGCCCGGAACGGTGACAAGGCGAGCAGACCAACACTTTTTAGCACTGTCTTCAATCCGCCCAGCGGCTCATGCGCCCGCTTGCGTTTTTCGATCAGGGTCGAAAGCACTCCGTTGCGCAATGCCCGGGCCCTGATCCAGTCCGCCTCTACACGCCGTGCCGGAATGGTTTCGAAAACCCGTGCCTCGGCGCACCAGGCGACGGTAAAACCCTTGACGACACTCCTGCTGATAAAATCTGAATCGCCGCCGCCCATGAAATTGAAGGCAAGATCCAGAAACGGAAACGGCATTGTTTCCAGCACCCTGCGGCCGATAAGCAGATTACCCGAGGAGTAAAGCATCGGGACGCGGCCTGTTGCCGAATAATGCGGACTGAACACCGGATGTTTGGCCCAGACCGCATGTTCGTGCTTGGCGAATACCGGAATCTGTGGTCCGCCGACGAGATCGACACCAAGCGTTTCCTGTGTCTGCAGCAGGTTTTCCAGCCAGTCCGGGTCGGCTATTTCATCATCATCAACGACAAGCAGTGACGTGAAATGCGCGAAGGTTTTGAGCGCGGTCAGCCACCCGGCATTGTAGGCATTACAGTTGCCGCGATCATGGGCGATGACGACAAGCCCTTTGTACTCGCCCTTTTCGAACAACGGCCCGGCAGCCCTCGCGCCTTCTTGCGCCTCGGCCTCGTTTTCCATGACGATAATTGCGAAATGACGTTTCGTGTTCTGCTGGTTCAGGGAATGCAGCGTCTTCAACAAATGCTCGGGGCGTTTGAATGTTGGTAGCGTGATGACAACGTCAATTGTCTCAGGTGCGAGGTGCGGCGATCGGGCAAAAACCGAAATATTGTCTGGAAGGTCCGGTGCCATTAATCGATCTGTGTCCGCCGCGTGATGTAATCAATCTATACGTACCATTTGTTCAAGATTTCATTACATTGTTCATAGAATTCCACTAGTGGGAAACCAGACTTCAGCCAAGGCCGTTCATGCACCTCCTATTTGTAACATCGCTGGTTCCCGACGGAAAACCAACTACAGGTTACGAGATTGCCAATGCGGCAATTATCGATGGATTGGTGCGTGCCGGTATCCATGTGACGGTTTTGGGTTTCATCTGGCCAGGCAGTTCGCCTTCTGACCCCGACAATACGATCGTTCTCGGCGAGGTCGATGTGCGAAACGACACGGCGAGTCTGCCGCAGAAGCTGCGATGGCTTGGCAAGGCCCTTGTATCCGGGCTTACAGTCTCCTCCGTCAAGCTGCGGGTCATTTCAAGCGACCGGTTGCGCACCGCCATAGGTTCGGCGGGCAATTTCGATGCCTACGTGCTGAATGGTGTGACGCTGGCCGGTGCATTTGAGGACTGTTTTTCTGACAAGCCGCAAATCTTCGTAGCCCATAATGTCGAGCATCATTCGGCTTGGGAAAATGCGCAGGCCGCCACGAACATCGTACAGAAATTCCTGTTCAGGCGCGAGTCGAGGTTGCTCGCCGGATTGGAGGGACGCTTGTGCCGCCGGGCCTCCTTTGTATTCACGCTGGCCGAGCAGGACATCAAGGCACTGGGTCTCGCGGAAAGCGGGCGCGCGGCAGAGCTTCCTCTGGTCACTGGCGCCGATACCGCAAAAATGGCTGACCGCAGGTTAGAGCATGATCTCGGATTGATCGGCACATGGACGTGGCAATCCAACCGTATTGGACTTGAATGGTTCTTGCGCGAGGTTGCGCCGCATCTCGACAAGGGCATCGGGATTACGGTCGCGGGCAGCATACCTGCGGATTTGAAAACCGCCTGGCCAAAAGTCAATTTTGCCGGGCGGGTGCCGGATGCAGTCGAATTCGTCAGATCCTGCGCCGTAATTCCGCTGATAAGCCGCGCCGGAACCGGCGTTCAGCTCAAGACCATCGAGACATTCGAAATGGGGTTGCCAAGCGTTGCGACATCCCTGTCCGTCAGGGGAATAGCCAACATCCCGGAAAATTGTACGGTGGCAGATGACCCGCAAGCCTTTGCCAGGGCAATTGGCATTATGGTGACCCGAGTCCGGTCCGGCGAAGACCTGACCTGTTCGGGTGACGTCTTCCGTGCTGCACAGTTGACCCGGTTCGACTCGCAGCTTCGTCTTGGTCTTGATGAACTTGGTCAAGTCTTGGGAAGAGTTGGTCCATGAGGATGGTTCTTGCCTCGACAGACGATCCGGCTCCGCAACACATCATCCTTGGGGTGCCGGTGTTGGCACTGCCTTGGGATGAGGCGATTGAACATCTGCATGGGCTGATCGACAAGCAAAGCTTCACACTGATCACTTGGTTGAATGCGCACAATTCCAATCTGGCTCGGGAGAACGCCCGTTTTCGTCAGGCTCTCGATCAGTTTCTGGTTCTGCCTGATGGTATCGGAGTGGATATTGCCGCGCGACTGCTCCACGGCGAACCATTTCCTGATAACCTCAATGGCACGGATTTCACACCCGCATTGCTACGGGGACACACCAACCCCTTGCGGATCGGCCTTTTGGGCGCCCGCCGCAGTGTGGTCGAAAAGGCGGCGGAAAACCTCAAGCGAAACGCACCGCAGCACGAATACCGCGTGATAAGCGATGGCTTCTTCAACGTTTCCGATGAGCCGCGTATTCTGCAGAGCCTTGCAGAGTATCACCCCCATATCCTGCTGGTTGCCATGGGTGTGCCGCGTCAGGAACTCTTCATGCATGAAAAATTGACCGCGCAGCATTGTGTATTGGCATTCGGTGTCGGTGCGCTCTTTGATTTTCGTGCAGGTGCGGTGCTGCGTGCTCCGATCTGGATGCAAAAATCACGTCTGGAGTGGCTTTACCGGTTTTCGCAGGAGCCAACGCGGCTCTGGCGCCGGTATGTCCTCGGTAATCCGCTTTTCTTGCTCAGGGTGCTTCGTGAGCTTGTCATGGGTGAAAAGGCCGGGCAATGAAGACCGCAATCGTCACCGCAAGCTATGCGCCGGATTTTGAACGCTGCAAATTGCTTTGCGAGACGATTGACCGGTTTGTCACAGGCTATACACGCCATTACATTCTGGTCGAACATCGCGATGTCCCGTTGTTTCGCCAGCTCGAAGGCCCGCGCCGCATTGTTGTTGATGAGAATGATTTGCTGCCGGCCTGGATCAAGCCGTTTCCGGATCCGCTCAGCTTCGGCCGCAGGCGTATCTGGCTTTCACCCCGAACAATGCCGTTGCGCGGCTGGCATGTTCAACAGTTCCGCCGCATTGCCATTGCGGCCCATGCCGATGACGATGCTTTTTTCTATGTCGATTCCGACGTGGTCTTTCTGCGTCCGTTTGACTGCGGCTCAAACTGGCACGGCGATATCTTGCGGCTCTTTCGTCGCGACGGCGACCTGCTGCGTCCGGCTGCAGGCGATCAGCGCATATGGTCGGAGGAGGCCGGCCGGTTGCTTGGTATCGAACCGGTAAGCCCCGCCGGTCACGATTATATCGGCACCTTGATCGCCTGGCGTCGCGACGCGCTGCTTTCCATGTGCAGTCATATCGAGAAGCTATCCGGCAGGCACTGGATCGCTGCGATTGGCCGTCAACGCCGTTTTTCCGAGTGCATGATTTATGGGCGCTATGCTGATGAAGTGCTTATGACGAGTGGCCACTACCATGACAATGCCGAGTTCTGCCGGGTTTTCTGGGTTGCCCCGGCGCCAACGGAGGAAGAGTTTCTTGCCTTTGTCGAAGCCATGACGTCCGAGCAGGTTGCCATAGGCATGCAGTCCTTCATCGGGTTTGATACCGCCCGCCTTCGCAAATTGGTCAACACTTGAATCAAACGCGTCGGGCAGGCTGCTTGACGGCGCGATATGTCAGCCAGGTGGACAGCAGGTAAATCGCAGCGAACATGGCATTGAGCCATATCAGCCAGTCCTTCACCTCGGTGAATGTGACGAGCAGCCATGAGAGCAAAGCTGCTTTGGCAAGTGCGAGCAGGCTCAGATTGAAGGCACGAAGGCCGGATTGTCCGCGCGCATAAAGCAATTCCGCCTGATACTCGATCAGATTGCGCAGCCCGGGAACAAGGACAACCAGCGGCAGAAGAGCTACGACCGAGGCAACATTTGACCCCAGTGCACGCGGAAAAACATACAGGAATATCGCGAGCGCAATCAAGCCGCATGTCGAAACGGCGAAAACGCCGGCTTCGAGCCCGCCGCGAATTTTCAGTGACTTCAACATATCAGGCGAGCGCATCAGCTTCTGTACCAGCATCATGTTGAACGAGCGGACGGGGAGTGCTGTTAAATCCACAAGCCGCATGATTATGGCGTAAACACCTGCTGTCTGTGGTCCGCCTACGGCGAGCACCAGAAGTTTGTCGAGTTCCATCTGGATATAGAACAGGATTTCCGCTCCAGCCACGGCAAAGGAATCCGCAAGACGCCTGTAATAAAGTTGCGGGATAAGCCGCAACTTCACGCGCGGATAGAAGAACAGGATGGCGATGACGAGCGCTGTTCCATTGGCTCCCGCATACCACCAGCTCCAGGCGGCAAGTGTGGTCACGCTGGAAAAGGCAAAAAGAACCGCAGCGATTGCGCGCAGCGCCGTGCCAATGATGACAAGCAATGCAGCGCGGCCAAAGCGATTGAGGCCATTGTTGACGACCACAACCACTTCGAGGGATCGCCACAGCAAAGCCTCGGCAGCAACGATGACAGCAAAAATGCCAAGCGCCAGATCCGCGCCGAAAAACACCAGATGCGTGAGGAATGCCGCCAGCGCAAAGATGGGCAGGGAGATGACCACTGCTGCCAGATAGCCTCCGGTATAAGCTCCGAGCAGTTGCGGTTTGACCGTGGAGATGCGGTAAAGCGGGGATACAAATCCGAACGAAACCAGCCGTGACAGGACAACGCCCGTGGCCGAAGCCGTAGCGAAGAGGCCGAATTCGGCAATCGACAATGTATTGGCAAGCGCGACAAAATAGGCAAGGGAAATGACCAGCCGCCCCGCTGATCCGCTGATCACAGAGAAATAATTGCGAATAAGCCCCGCATTGGCCTTTACGTGACGCGCAATCAAATCTTTTCCCTTGGGCACCAATTGTCCCGTGTAATTCTGCGTCGTTCTATACTAAAAAGCCTTAATGGCTCGTGTTCCTTGAGCAATGCCAGAATATCAGGGAAATTGCATAAACGATCGCCCTTGTGTTGCACCGATGATTAACGATTTATTTTCCATAGAACTTTAGGTTGGGTTAACCGTGGGCCGTTCGCTCAGGGTTGAATTGTATTGAACGGTCGTTTTGGAGTGCGGATAAACATGGGTGATTGGGACAACGAGACACGAAAGCGGCCTCGGCGCTCGCTTCTCTCGTTCGCCAGCCAACCGCAACCGGTGGGCAACCCATCCGCACAAGCCGAATTCACGGAACCGCAGCAAGCGCCGCATCGCGTCGAGGATCTGGAACATTATCAGCGCATGCGCGCCTTGCGGCTGGCGGCAAGCAGTGAAATTACACCTTCATCCGTGATCGAGCCTGACAACAATTTGACGGCGGAAGAAGCCGAACAGGACGCCGTTGATCGTATGCGAGCTGACATGGCTGCCATAAAGGCGGAACTCAACCGGCGCATGGATGACAATCCGCCGATCGTGCCTGCTCTGTCCCCGGCACCTGAGGAAACACCTGTCGTGCGCGATGAGACGCCAAGGGAGCCTGCGCCTGCGGTCGTTTCCGTTTCGAAACCTGTTCATCGCGTCGAGAACGACAACGACGAATGGAAGCCGCTGGTTGATCCGCGTATTGTCCTGAATCGCATTGCCAATTCCAAAAAACTGATCATTGCGACCACGCTCATCGGTGCCTTGCTGGGTGCCGGCTACGCCATGACGGTGCCAAAACTCTACTCTTCCAATGTCGAGCTGCTGGTTGACCCGCGTGACCTCAAGCTGACGGACAAGGAGATAGCTCCCGGTCAACTGCCCGTTGATGCATCGCTCGCCATCGCCGAGAGCCAATTGCGGGTTATCCAGTCGAGCAGTGTGCTTTCAAAGGTGATTGATCGTGCGGGATTGGCCAAAGATCCCGAGTTCAACGGTGACCTCAAGGACAAGGGCCTGCTTGCCGCTATACGCGAGCTTTTTTCGACCGACAGCACGCCTGACGCAACTGCGCGCGAAACCTTGCTCCTGCGCAATCTGTATGAGCATTTGGACGTCGAGCGCAGTTCGAAGAACTTTATTTTCAACATCACCGTTAAATCGCGCGATCCGGAAAAATCCGCATTCATTGCCAACACGATATCCGACGTCTTCCGGGAAGAGCAGGGCAATATCCAGTCTGACTCGGCCAAACAGGCAACGGATTCGCTGACAGGCCGGCTGAATGATATGCGCATCGGTGTTGAAACGGCTGAAAACGCTGTGCAGAAATACAAGGCGGAAAACGATCTTGTCGATGTGCAGGGACGTCTGATCAGTGATGACGAGGTCTCGAGAACCAGCGATGAACTGACGGCAGCGCGCAATCAGACAATAAAACTGAATGCACAGGCGGCGTCTATCCGCAGCACATCGGTGGAAGGGGTTCTCGGGAACAATACGCTGCCGGAGGAATTCCGTTCGGGAGTTATCGTTGCGCTTCGTTCGCAATATGGTGCGCTCAAGCAGCAGGCCGACGGTCTGGCGACCAAGCTTGGACCGCGCCATCCGCAGTTGATTCAGGCGCAATCGCAGGTCGATGGTATCCGCAAGGAAATCCGCAACGAACTCGATCGTATTGCGTCTTCGGTGCAGGTCGAGCTCAAACGTTCCGTGCAACAGGAGCAGGATCTTGCGAGCCGGCTGGCGCAGCTGAAATCCCGCATGGCCGGCACCAATGAAGACATGATCAAACTGCGCGAACTCGAGCGGGAAGTGACCGCCAAGCGCGCTGTCTACGAAGCCTTCCTGCTGCGCGCAAAGGAAACCGGCGAACTCGAGGGGATCAACAGCACCAACATCCGGGTTATTTCACCGGCACGGCCAGCCCTCGAATCCACCGGCGGTTCGCGCAAAATCATCGTCATTGGCGGCATTCTGGCCGGGTTGCTGGCTGGATTGGGTGTAGCAATGTTGCGTGGGATGCTCGACAGTTTCCGTGGCAAAGGCAGGTTGCCGACGCCCCGCAATGATGGCGATGGGCCTTTCGATCCCGATTCACCTTCAGGACAAAGACGGTCGTCATATCCAGAAGACAAGAAGCAGGAACCGGCGCCGGAGTCACGCTTGGGCGCTGCGATCAAGCAAGCGCAGACCCGCGGCGCTGCGACGGATTTCGATGAACCGCTGGCTGAAGATGAAACAACGTCCGTTGATGATCAGACGGCCGTTGCACAGCTTCTGTATGAGTATGCTGATCTCCAGTTCGCCAGGCGTCAGCACGATAATTCGAATATTGAAGACATTCTCGCAGATATCGCCGAGATTCGCGATGTTCTGCGCCAGCGTGCTGGTCGAGAATAGAGCGGAAGCTCAGTGCAGACGGGGCGTTGGTCCCATACCTTTGTCATCAATGACATAGCCACGATAGAACCGGTCGAGTGTAAAGGGAGCCGAGAGGGGATGAGGCTCGTCCTTTGCGATGGTCCAGGCAAAGCATTTGCCCGAGATCGGCGTTGCCTTGAAGCCGCCGTAACACCAGCCGGTGTTCAGATACATGCCCGGCAACGGCCCGGTGGTGATGATGGGCGAACCATCCATGGACATGTCCATGATCCCGCCCCAGGAGCGCAGCAGCTTGACGCGTGCAAGTGCCGGCATGAGGGCGACGAACTCGCTCATCACATCTTCGACCACAGGCAGGTTGCCGCGCTGCGCATAGGAATTGTAGCCGTCGATATCGCCGCCGAAAACAAGACCTCCCTTGTCTGACTGGCTGAAATAGAGGTGGCCGCCGCCGAAGGTTGCGACTGTATCGACAACAGGCTTGAGCGCTTCCGAAACGAAAGCCTGCAGGACATGGGATTCAAGCGGCAGCCGGTCAACGCCTGCCCGGCGCATAAGTTCGCTGGTATGTCCGGCCACGGCGCAGGCGGTTTTTTTGGCGTTGATCGGGCCGCGGGTCGTCATGACGCCCGTAACCTTGTCGCCGTCCTTGATGAAGCCCGTGACTTCGCAATTCTCGATGACGTCGACGCCGAGCTGGTCAGCCGCACGCGCATAGGCCCACACTACGGCATCATGGCGCGCCGTACCGGCGCTGCGCTGCATCAGGCCGCCAATAATCGGAAACCGCGCGGATGCGCTGGTGTCGAGACCGGGTATGAGTTTTTCCAGCTGTTTGGGATTCATCAGTTCGCAATCGATGCCGTTAAGCCGCATCTGGTTGCCGCGCCTGACATAGACATCAAGCTGCGGGAGGTTGTGCGCAAGATTGACCACGCCACGCTGTGAGAACATCACATTGTAGTTCAGGTCGTGCGACATGGTCTCCCAGAGCTTCATGGATGCTTCATAGAAGTGCTGGTTTTCTGTCAGGAGATAGTTGGACCGCACGGCCGTCGTGTTACGGCCGATATTGCCGGAACCGAGCCAGCCCTTTTCGACCACGGCTATATTGCGGATACCATGTTCCTTGGCAAGGTAATAGGCGGTCGCCAGCCCATGTCCACCACCAATGATTACCACGTCATAGGCCGGCTTCGGGTCCGGTTTGCGCCACGCAGGCTTCCAGTCCTTATTGCCGTTGAGGGCGTTCTTGAGAAGGGAGAAAGCGGAATAGTGCATTGACGAATCCAGTTTGCAGGCGGAACAATGTGATCATGCGTGGTTTTGGCGCATTCGCAAGCCCCAGAACGATACTTGGGTCACATCATCGCATTGCCCTTATCGGCCGCTTTCGTTATTGCGTCAGTGAACGCCGTTCTGGCGGTATTGTATTGCCTTAGAATCCTCAGAATGACGTCCATTCCCGAAGCGAGATGCCCAGGAGCAGCACATGGCAGTGACGATTGATGGCAAGCAGATTGCCGAAGACGTGGTTTCAAAGGTCAAGGCGTCCGCCGCCGAGTTGATTGAGGCCACTGGCGTCACTCCGGGTATTGCGGTGGTAATTGTCGGTGAAGATCCGGCCAGCCAGGTCTATGTCGCCTCGAAAGGACGCAAGGCGAAGGAGTGCGGGTTCCATTCCGTGCAGCACACCTTGCCCGAACAGACGAGCGAAGACGAGTTGGTTAAGCTGGTGGAAACACTGAATGCCGATCCAGCCATTCACGGCATTCTCGTGCAGCTGCCTTTGCCCAAGCACATCGATTCAGGCCGCATCATCCAGACCATTTCGCCCGACAAAGATGTGGATGGTTTCCACTTCATCAATGTAGGTAAGCTGGGCACAGGTGAACTAGAGACTGCATTCGTTCCCTGTACGCCTGAGGGCTCGATGCTGCTGATCGATCGTATCCTTGGCCGCGATCTCTCCGGCCTCAATGCCGTGGTTGTCGGCCGTTCCAATATTGTCGGTAAGCCGATGTTCAATCTGCTGCTGGCGCACAACGCCACGGTCACGATTGCCCATAGCAAAACGAAGGATCTTCCAGGTCTGTGCCGCAATGCCGATATTCTGGTGGCCGCCGTTGGCCGTCCGCAAATGATCAAGGCGGATTGGGTCAAGCCTGGCGCAACCGTCATCGATGTCGGTATCAATCGCATTCCGGCCCCAGAACGTGGTGAAGGCAAGACGCGTCTTGTGGGTGATGTCGACTTTGCCGATGTGGCTGGTGTTGCCGGTGCGCTGACCCCGGTTCCGGGTGGTGTCGGGCCAATGACGATTGCAATGCTGATGGCCAATACGCTGGTTGCAGCCCACCGCAGTGCCGGAAAAACACCACCTCGCTTCTAGGGTATTTTCCGGTCAATATGGCCGACGAATACTCTCATCCATTGGTTTACAACCGGATTGTCGTTAGAACAGCATATGCCCGAAGCCCTTAAGGTCAGTAGAACCTTCGCTTTTCTGCTTGTCGACAAATTCCCGATGTTCAGCCTTGCCGCTGCCATCGATACGATGCGCACGGCCAATCGGATGGCCGAAGAGCCGTTCTATGCGTGGACCACCGTGTCTGCCACGGGTGAGGCGGTGACTGCCTCGAATGGTTTGCAGATCAATGTTCAGTATTCGCTGGCAGAACTCCCTGCTGCCGATATTTTCTTCATCTGCGCCGGGTTGACCACGGCGTTTGAGGACAAGCCCAAAGTTATTGCAGCGTTGCGCAATCTCGGACGGCGCGGCGCTGCGCTTGGCGGTCTTAACATCGGCAGTTACATCCTCGCTGAAGCAGGCCAGCTCGAGGGGCATCGCTGCACGATCCATTGGGAAAATCGTGCAGGCTTTCAGGAGCGGTTTCCGCAAATTGACTGCACCGGCAATGTTTTCGAGATTGACCGCAAGCGTTACACTTGTGCAGGTGGAACCACATCGATCGATCTGATGCTGGAGATCATCCGGCAGGATTTTGATCCGGGCCTTGCCAATGAAGTTGCCAACCAGTTCCACCACGAGCGCATTCGCTCGCAGACGGATCGCCAGCGCATCGGGCCCGAACGGGACCTGACGGGGAAATCGGAAAAACTGCGCAAGATCGTCGAGCTCATGGCTGACAATCTCGAGCAGCCGAAATCAGCGGTGCGGCTGGCCAAGGCAGTTGGCCTTTCCGTCCGGCAGGTGGAGCGGTTGTTTCTGCGCCATCTCAATATGACACCGGGCCGCTATTACATGAGTCTGCGGCTGGAACGGGCGCGGGAGTTGCTGCGGCAAACCCATTCGCCCATCCTCGATGTGGCACTGGCAACGGGCTTCACATCCCATTCCTATTTTGCCCAGAGCTACCGGGCACAGTTCGGGCGCTCACCGTCCGATGAGCGCCGCACCACTTATTGATCAGCTGAAAACCGAAGCGCCTTCATCGGCGCGCCCGACAACGTTGCGGAACGCGGCGAACAGCTCGCGACCCATGCCGTAGCTGTTATGGCTGAGGTCCACAATGGGATCAGGACGCGCCGCGAGAACTTCAGGGTCTTCCAGCACATCGAGCGTACCGATTTCCGCATCGAGCCGGATAATATCGCCATCGCGGATCTTGGCGATAATGCCGCCGCTCAACGCTTCCGGGGTCACGTGGATTGCCGCGGGCACTTTGCCCGAAGCGCCGGACATACGGCCGTCCGTCACCAGTGCAACCATATGGCCGCGATCCTGCAGCACACCGAGTGGTGGTGTCAGCTTGTGCAGTTCCGGCATGCCATTGGCCTTTGGGCCCTGGAAGCGGACGACAGCCACGAAATCGCGATCAAGTTTTCCGGCCTTGAATGCGTCCTGCAGGGCTGCCTGGCTGTCAAACACAATGGCAGGCGCCTCGATAATGCGTCGCTCCGGCTTCACAGCCGATGTCTTGATCACGGCGGTTCCAAGGTTGCCCTTCAGCATCTTCAGGCCACCAGTTGCCTGGAACGGCTCCTTGACCGTGGAAAGAACTTTCTTGTCGGCACTTTCCACCGGAATAGGATCGCGCTGTACGGTGCCGTTTTCACCGAGCTTGACCTCGATCGTATAGGCACGCAGGCCTTCGCCCCAGACAGTTTTCACATCCTCGTGCAGCATGCCTGCATCCAGCAGCTCGCGGATGATGTAGCCCATGCCGCCCGCTGCATGGAAGTGGTTCACATCGGCAAGGCCGTTCGGATAGACGCGGGCCAGCAGCGGCACCACGTCGGAAAGGTCCGAAATATCCTGCCATGTCAGCTTGATACCCGCAGCAGCAGCCATGGCGACAAGGTGCATGGTATGGTTGGTCGAACCACCCGTCGCGTGCAATCCGATAACGCCGTTGACGATTGTCTTTTCGTCGATCATCTCACCGACCGGCGTATATTCATTGCCGAGCGCGGTGATGGCAAGGGCGCGTTTCGCGGCTTCGCGTGTCAGCGCGTCACGCAAAGGCGTGCCCGGATTGATGAAGGACGAGCCCGGCGTATGCAGCCCCATGATTTCCATGAGCATCTGGTTTGAATTGGCCGTGCCGTAGAACGTGCAGGTTCCCGGACCGTGGTAGGACTTGGATTCTGACTCCAGCAATTTGTCGCGGCCAACCTTGCCTTCCGCGTAGAGCTGGCGCGTTTTCGCCTTCTCGTCATTGGGAAGACCCGTGGTCATTGGTCCGGCAGGGATGAAAACGGCGGGCAGATGTCCGAATGTCAGAGCGCCAATGACAAGCCCCGGCACGATCTTGTCGCAGACGCCGAGATAGATCGCTGCATCAAACATGTCGTGCGACAGGCCAACGGCCGTCGCCATGGCGATGACGTCGCGGGAGAACAGCGACAGATCCATGCCCGGCTGTCCCTGGGTCACACCATCGCACATGGCTGGCACGCCGCCAGCAACCTGCGCCACGCCACCCGCTTCATGTATGGCCGCCTTGATCAACTGAGGATAGGTTTCGAATGGCTGATGTGCTGACAGCATATCATTGTACGAGGTGATAATGCCGATATTGGCCAGCACATCACCGGCCAGTGCAGCCTTGTCAGATGGCCCGCAGGCAGCAAATCCGTGGGCGAGATTGGCACAGGCGAGAGCCGAGCGTTTGGGCTTGTGGGAGGCAGCCTCACGCAAGCGGTCGAGATAGACATCGCGGGTCGGGATCGACCTCTCACGAATGCGGTTGGTAATGCTTTTGACCCTTTGCAGGACGGTCATTGGTTTTCTCCTTATGGAGCCCAGAAAATCTCAAGATTGATAGGCGTATGGCGCAGGACGGCACGAATGGGCATGTCGGCGATTGCCCCGTTACCAAGCGCCTTATCCAGAACAGCTTTTTTGCCGTCGCCTTCGATGTGCAGAACAACGAAGCGGGAATGGACGATAACCGGCAACGTGAGTGTCAGGCGCGGCTCGCCCGCACCTTCCGCCTGCATCGGCAGTACAAGTGCCGACTGCTCCGTTGAAATAGCATCGGCCAGACGGTCGCCGCCCGGAAAGAACGACGCCGTATGACCGTCGCCGCCCATGCCGAGGATGGTCACATCGAATGGCTGGCCCAAGGCTGCAATGGCTGTTGTCGCCAATTGGACAGCCTCTACCGTGTTCGCAGAAGCATGATAAAGGCCGACGAAATTGGCTTTCGCTGCAGCATTCTGCAGGAGCAGCTCCGTCACCAGCTTCTGGTTGGAGCGATCATTGGATGGCGGCACAAAACGCTCATCCACCAGCGTGACAGTGATCCTGTTCCAGGGCAGCTCCTTGACAGACAAAGCTTTGAAGAAACGTGCAGGAGTTGTGCCGCCCGATACGGCCAGAACTGCCTTGCCGCGCGTGTCGCACGCGGCTTGCAGATGGGCTGCGACACTCGTTGCCAATGCTTCAGCAAGGGCGTTTCCGTCGGCAAAACTGTTCAATGTCTGCTGCATGATCATGTCTCGTGCCAGGTCCGTCCGTCGCGTTCAATCAAGGCAATGGCGGCGGATGGCCCCCATGTTCCAGCGGTATAACCCGCCGCTGACTGGTCGTTGTCGGTCCAGGCTTTCAGGATCGGATCGATCCAGCGCCATGCAGCCACAACTTCGTCACGACGCATGAACAGTGTCTGGTTGCCGCGCACCACATCCATCAACAGCCGTTCATAGGCATCGGGACTGCGCACCTGGAATGATTCCGCAAAACTCATGTCGAGCGGAACGTGGCGCAGACGCATGCCGCCCGGACCCGGATCCTTGATCATCATCCACTGCTTCACGCCTTCGTCAGGCTGCAACCGGATGACCAGCTGATTGGCAACCACACGGCCCGCACTTTCGCCAAAGATCGAGTGCGGAATAGGCTTGAACGAAACGACGATTTCGGACGCGCGTGTCGCCAGACGTTTGCCTGTGCGCAGATAGAACGGCACGCCGGCCCAGCGCCAATTGGCGATTTCAGCCTTGATGGCAACAAAGGTTTCCGTGTTGCTCGCTGAACCGAGTTCTTCCTGATAGCCCTTGACCGGACCACCGGCGGAAGCACCGGCGCGATACTGGCCGCGGACTGTCAACTCTTCTGCATTCTTGGCATCGATACGGGCGAGCGAGCGCAGGACTTTCAGCTTCTCGTCGCGCACCGCATCGGCATCCATGGATGCGGGCGGCTCCATCGCTACAAGGCAGAGTAGCTGCAGCATATGGTTCTGCACCATGTCGCGTAGCGCACCTGCCGTGTCATAGTAACCCGCGCGACCTTCAAGGCCCACGGCTTCAGCGACGGTGATCTGCACGTGGTCAATATGCGCCGAGTTCCACAGGGGCTCGTAAAGCGCATTGGCAAAACGCAGAGCCATCAAATTCTGCACAGTCTCCTTGCCGAGATAGTGATCGATACGGAAAATCTGCTGTTCGTCGAAAACGCTGCCGATTGTATCATTGAGCGCAATGGCGGACTGAAGGTCGCGGCCAATCGGCTTTTCGACAATGATACGGGTCTGGTCGGTGATGAGTTCATACTTCTTCAAGCGGCTGGCGATATCGCCGAAAAGGCTCGGGCTGACCGCGAGGTAAAATGCCCTGATCTTCTTGTTCGCATCGCCGATAGCAGTCTTGAGATCGTCCCAGCCATTGTCGGATGTCGCATCAACGGCGATATAGGAGAGCCGCTGCAGGAATTGCTCGACCTGCTTCTTGTCGATCTCTTCCGGTTTGACGTGTTCCTTGATCGCAGCTTCCGCAAATTTGCGGTAGTCGGCATCCGACATGGCGGAACGCGATGCTCCGATGATGCGGGTGGGTTCCGACAGTTGCCCGTCCCGCTGGCGTTGATAGAGTGCGGGGATCAGTTTGCGCTCGGCAAGATCGCCGCTGCCACCAAATACGATACAGTCAAAAGGTTCGACCGGAATAATCTGACTTGTCATGAGAATGAGTCTCGCTATGCCAAAATGATGCGTTCGCTGATGCAGGCCTGTATAATCTAATCGATTTAAAAAGGCCAGTCCCGATCCGGCTTCTGCGTCAAAATGCATTCCCAAGACGGCTCAATTCCAATACCATTGCTGCAAAGCAGGAAGCCGTCATGGATCAGAATCTCTCCAGAATTGTCGCACAGGATAAGAATTTCCTGAATATCATTAACGGTCGGCGTGTCGCCGCACTCTCTCAGGAAACGATCACTGTTTTGTGTCCGTCCGACGGTTTGCCTTTTGCAACCATCCCGGCAGGCACTGCCGAGGATGTGGACAGCGCCGTGCGTGCGGCGCGGGACGCTTTCGAACACGGTCCATGGAGCAGGATGCCAGCCTTCGAGCGCGGACGACTGCTGACACGGCTTGGCCAGCTCGTCGAAGAGCATGGTGACGAACTCGCGGCCCTTGAATCACGCGATACCGGAAAACCCGTGCGTCAGGGCAAGGCGGATGTCGTGGCAACCGCGCGTTATTATGAATTCTACGGCGGTGCCGCCGACAAGATCCATGGTGACACAATCCCGTTTCTCGACGGGTTCACGGCGCTGACGCTGCGCGAGCCGCACGGTGTGGTTGCCGGGATCATTCCGTGGAACTACCCGATGCAGATCATGGCGCGTGTGGTCGGTGCCGCGCTGGCGATGGGCAACACGCTTGTGATCAAACCGGCAGAAGATGCCTCCCTGTCCGCCATCCGGATCGGTGAACTGGCCATCGAAGCGGGTTTCCCTGATGGCGTTCTCAACGTCATTACCGGCTATGGCCGCGAGGCAGGCGCGGCATTGTCATCCCATCCGGGAATCAACTACGTCACCTTCACCGGCTCGCCGGTCACCGGGACCGCGATCCAGCAGGCCGCGGCCACGAATAATCGCGGTGTCACCATGGAACTGGGCGGCAAGTCCCCCCAGATTGTCTTCGCCGACGCAGATGTGGAAAAGGCCCTGCCGGTTCTGGTCAATGCCATCATCCAGAACGGTGGTCAGACCTGTTCGGCCGGTAGCCGCATCCTGATCGAGCGCCCGATCTATAATGACGTCGCCGCAGCGCTGGGCGAGCGGTTCAGCAAGCTCATCGCCGCGCCGCACGATATGGACCTTGACCTCGGCCCGATGGTGAACCCCGCACAGAAGCGCAAGGTTGAGAACTTCATCACGTCGGCTGCTGAGTCCGGCATTGAGGTTGTTGCCCGTGGCTCTATTCACGTCGATGCACCGGTGGACGGCTATTATGTCGCGCCGGTGCTTTTCGGCGCCGTCGATCCCGCTTCGGTTCTGGCGCAGGAAGAAGTGTTTGGCCCGGTGCTGTCGCTCTTTGCATTTGACGACGAGGCGGATGCCATCAAGCTGGCCAACGGTACGGAGTACGGTCTCGTTGCGGGTATCTGGACGCGGGACGGCGCGCGCCAGCATCGTGTCGCCAAGAAGGTTCGGGCCGGGCAGGTTTTTGTCAACGCCTATGGCGCCGGCGGAGGCGTCGAACTGCCATTTGGCGGTTTCAAGAAATCCGGCCATGGACGGGAAAAGGGTTTTGAAGCGCTGTTCGACATGTCCGCAACCAAAACGGTCGTATTCCGCCACGACTGACTGGCCCAATTCGCAGAACAATCAATCCAAGATCATAAGCATGAGGAAATGATATGACCCGTTTGGCAGGCAAGACAGCGATCATCACCGGCGCAGCAGCCGGTTTCGGCGAGGGGATGGTGAAGCGCTTTGCCGAAGAGGGTGCCAATGTCGTTGTCGCCGACCTGAACCACAAGGGAGCCGAAGCGGTCGCAGATGCCGTCGGCAAAAATGCTATCGCTGTTCAGGCCGACGTGTCGCGCAAGGAAGATGTCGACGCCATGGTCGCCGCGGCCATGGATGCATTCGGCCGCGTCGACATCATGATCAACAATGCCGGTTTCACACATCGCAACGGCTCGATGCTGGAGGTGGATGAAAGTACGTTCGACCTGATCTCGGCTGTGAACATGAAGGCGATCTATTACGCAACACTTGCCGTGGTGCCAATCATGGAAATGCAGGGCGGAGGCTCCATCATCACCACGGCTTCGACGGCTGGCTTGCGCCCGCGTCCGGGCCTGACATGGTACAACGCGTCCAAGGGCTGGGCGATCGCCGCGACCAAATCCATGGCGGTTGAACTCGCACCGAAGAATATCCGGGTCAATTGCCTGTGCCCTGTCGCGGGAGATACCGCGATGCTCAGCCTGTTCATGGGTGAGGACACACCGGAAAAGCGCGCGCAGTTCAAGGCTTCAATCCCGCTTGGCCGTTTTTCAACGCCGCTGGATATCGCCAATGCAGCACTCTGGCTTGCTTCAAGCGAAGCGGAATTCATCACCGGCGTGGCGCTGGAAGTGGATGGTGGGCGCTGCATTTAGGAGTGTGGCAACTGCTTGTCGAACCACGAACCGCGTACAATGCAATTGCAAGGCAAACGGCACTTGCCGTTGAATCACACGATTTTGTCTTGAATGACGTCCACATTGGCCTACATCCAAAGCGTCGTCCAATTTTTCAATGGTTGTTTCTGGTTGATCGAGCACCGGTCAACGGGGCAACGCATCTTTCAAGGACATTCTCATGACATCGAAACCTGTCTGGTTCATCACTGGCTGTTCAACCGGTTTTGGCCGCGAGCTTGCGCGCCATACGCTTGAACTGGGTTATCCCACTGTTATCACTGCGCGTAACACCGCGCAGATTGAAGATCTGGCAAAGGGCAATGAGGACAAGGCTCTTGTGCTCAAGCTTGATGTGACCAAAGCCGAGGATATCGCGGCTGCCGTCAAGGCCGCGGAGGCCCGCTTTGGCCGCATCGATGTGCTCGTCAACAATGCCGGTATCGGCTATTTCGGCTCGCTCGAGGAGAGCGACATTGATGAAGTTCGGCAAATGTTCGAGATCAACGTTTGGGGCCTCGTCAACATGACCCGCGCTGTCCTGCCCGTCATGCGCAAGCAGCGGTCAGGCACTGTCGTCAACATTTCGTCCATTGGTGGTCTGGTCGCCAATCCCGCCGTGAGCTTTTACAACGCCACCAAGTTCAGCGTTGAAGCCTTTTCGGAATCCCTGTCGAAGGAAGCTGCACATCTCGGCATCAAGGTTCTGATCGTTGAGCCAAGTGGCTTCCGAACGGATTGGGCCGGACGTTCGGCCAACGAAGCGCCCAAGACCATTGCAGACTATCGCGAGACATCCGATCAGCGGGCCCAGCAGATCAGAACATCCAGTGGCAATCAGCCCGGCGATCCGGTGCGGGCAGTCAAGGCAATCGTGCAGGCGGTCGAGGCAGAGAAGCCACCGTTGCGGCTGTTGCTCGGTAAAGCCGCGCTTGCCGGTGCGCGCAACAAGATTACCGAACTGCAGCGGGACTTTGATGCCTGGGCTGAGGTCAGCGAAGGCGCCGATGCACCGAAAGCGTCTTAATCAAACAGAAAATGGCCGGCATTACCGGCCATTTTTACAACGTGCCGCCGCTAGATCAGGTGGCGCAGGATCACGAACAGGGTGAAGGACAGGGCAATCGACACCGGCAGTGTCAACACCCAGGCCATCAGCAGGTTGCGCACTGTCGACATCTGCAGCCCTGACCCGTTAGCGACCATCGACCCTGCCACACCCGACGACAGGATATGGGTTGTGCTGACAGGCAGGCCCAGCGTGTCCGCGGTGAAGATTGTCCCCATAGCGACCAATTCGGCAGAGGCGCCTTGTCCGTAGGTGAGGTGGGTCTTGCCGATCTTTTCACCAACAGTCACGACAATACGGCGCCAGCCCACCATCGTACCCAGACCAAGTGCCAGCGCCACGGCAACCTTCACCCAGGTCGGGATGAACTTCGTCGCGTTGTCGATAGCCTGATGGTAGGTCTTGATGGTGGCAAGATCAGCAGGCTGCATCGGCAGCAATTTGGCCTTGTCGATCAGCTTCAGCGCTTCACCGGTCAGATACATGTTGTTGCGGGTGTTGCTGACCATGCCGACGGGAACTGTCGATGCGGAACCATAGGGTGACACGCTGGCATTGGTCTGGTCGATGAACTGACGCAATGCAACGGTGGTTTCATCACTCCATGTCTTGCTGCGCACGGCATTGCTGACCACCGCATTGGCGTCGGTAACAGTGATGCCGGGCTTTTCATAGGAGCGCAGCGTGGTTGCAGCTGCGGTCGCGGCAGATTTATAGGCTTCGAGATAATTGATATCAGGGGTGCGGTTGAGCGCGAACGATGTTGGCACAACGCCGATCAGGATCAGCATGATCAACCCCATGCCCTTCTGCCCGTCATTGGAGCCATGGGCAAAACTGACGCCGGTGCAGGTGAAAATGAGCAGGCAGCGAATCCAGAGAGGTGGAGGTGTCTGGCCTTTCGGCGCTTCGTAGAGGGCTTTGTTCCTGATCAGAAGCTTCATTGCGATAAGCAGCAGCGCAGCCATACCGAAGCCGACGAGCGGCGAAATCAGCAGGGACATGCCAACTTCTGTTGCCTTGGACCAGTCAACGCCGCTGGTGGCAGTGCCGGTCGGTGCGAGAAACTGGTTGGCAAGACCGACGCCGATAATCGAACCGATCAGCGTATGCGAGCTGGACGCAGGCAGGCCGAGATACCACGTGCCGAGGTTCCACAGGATGGCGGCCGTCAACAGCGAAAACACCATGGCAAGACCGGCGCTGGAGCCGACCTGCATGATCAGTTCCACCGGCAAAAGCGAGATGATACCGAAGGCGACGGCACCGCTGGCAGTCATAACTCCGAGGAAATTGAAAATACCCGACCATATGACGGCGATCTCGGCGGGCAGCGAGTTGGTATAGATCACCGTTGCAACGGCATTGGCCGTATCGTGAAAACCATTGACGAATTCAAAACCCAGCGCGGTGACAAGCGCAAGGCCGAGCAGTATCCACGGTACTGCAACCGAACTGGTCAAATCCTGGGTAAGCGAGTATCCGACATAAAAAAGGCCGGCGATCAGGATGGCGACGACAGCATAATTCGGCCAATTGCCTAAATTGCTTGGCTTGTCGAGCGGGTGTTCGTCTTTCAACAATCGTGCATCAGTCGCATTGCTTATCGTCATCAGAAAATCCCCGGTATTTATTTCAAACACTGGGGAAAACTAAGACTGACGCATGAACCCTTGATGACAACTTGCGCGAGGACGTCTGAGCGTCTAACGCTTGAGATAGATAAAAACTATGGAAACGCCATGCACAAGGTCGTCATAAGCGGTACCGGTGTCTTCACGCCGGAACTCTCCATCAGCAATGCCGAGCTCGTTGAAGCATTCAATCGCTATGCTACGCAGCAGAATGAAATCCATGCCGACGAGATTGCAGCGGGTACGCGCGCGCAGCTGACCATGTCCGCTGAAGATTTCATTTTTCGGGCATCGGGGATTGAGCAGCGCTATGTCCTCAACAAATCAGGTATTCTTGATCCGGAAATCATGCATCCCATCCTGCCGGAGCGCAGCGACGATGAGTTGTCCGTTATGGCCGAAATGGCTGTAAAGGCTGCCACCGAAGCTCTGGCGAAGGCCGGACGCACCGCAGCCGAAGTGGATGCCGTGATCTGCGCTGCCTCCAATCATGAGCGCGCTTATCCCGCCATCGCCATTGAGGTACAGGAAGCGCTGGGAATTCAGGGTTTCGGTTTCGACATGAATGTAGCCTGTTCGTCGGCGACATTCGGCATACAGGCGGCAGCCGATATGATCCGCTCGGGGTCAGCCCGCGCCATCCTGATGGTCAACCCGGAGATTTGCTCCGCCCATCTCGAGTGGCGCGACCGCGACTGTCATTTCATTTTCGGTGATGTCTGCACGGCGGTGCTTCTGGAACGCGACGACCTTGCAACGGCGCCAGACCGGTTCGAGATTGTCTCGACCCGCTGCCTGACCCAGTTTTCCAACAATATCCGCAACAATAACGGCTTTCTGCGCCGTACCCGCGAGGGTCATATGACCGATCGCCGCGACATGTTGTTCCGTCAGGAAGGAAGGAAGGTCTTCAAGCAGGTCGTGCCGATTGTTTCCGATCTGATCCTGACGCACCTTGCCGACGAAAATATCGCACCGGCGCACGTTGCGAGGCTGTGGCTGCATCAGGCCAACAAGGGCATGAATGATCTGATCGGATCGAAGGTGCTTGGCCGCGAACCCGAAGCCGGTGAACAGCCGAACATCCTGCAGGACTATGCCAATACGTCGTCCGCAGGCTCAATCATTGCCTTCTCCCAATACTCCGATGACCTTGCACCGGGCAGCCTCGGCGTTATCTGCTCTTTTGGGGCAGGATATTCGGTGGGTAGTGTGATCGTGAGGAAGATCTAACTTGGCCTCATCGACACCTCTTGTGGAGTTGTCGCGACCTGATCCCGCGACTTTTGAGTCAGGTGATCTTGTCTGGCCAAAGAAGCCGGGCGTTATCGTTCCCTATTCCGTATCCTACGCCCCTCACATGAAACAGGTTCCTACCGACTTTTATGATGAGAAAAAATTTGAGGCTGAGAAGAACGCATATTTAAAACGTGTGGCAAAATTCGATCCGGATTTCACCGCAGCGGAAGAAGATCACTTAAATCGGCTGGATTTTGAAGAGTTTGCCAAGGAATTTCACGGGTCTCAAAGTCTTGATACGGAATCGTTGGGGACGGAATCAATCGTCTACGTCGGTCATGTGGCTATCATTGAGATTGAGGCCGGCCAGCCGTTTGTGATCGAGGCGATCTCGGGTCAAGGCGTGATCAGGCACGCATACGAAGACTGGCTTGCTTTGCGTCCCGGCGAAGAAGTATGGCATGGCCGCGTTCATGACTTGTCGAACGAACAGCGCTCAGAAATCCCAGCTGAAGCAAGAAAGTATCTTGGCCGTCCCTACGAATTCTTCAATCTCGATTTGAATGACGATTCCGGATTCTATTGCTCGAAGCTGGTTTGGCTATCGATTTTTCGCAGCCTGCATTTTGCGATAGATGGCAATCCGGACAGCAAACGGTTCATCTGGTTTTCCCCCAAGCAACTAATGAATGCCAGCAGAGTGCAGGTTCTCTATAGTCCGGGAAACTATTTGAATCATCGAATCTGATTGAAGGTCATTCTCAACCGACATTCCTGATTTCAGACGCGCGAACAAGTGTTGCTGCCGCTTTGCCTGCGGCCTCGATGTAACTCGCATCGCGGTGGACGAGCATGACGGAGAAGGCGCCGTCCATCAGGAGCACGACCTGCCGGGCGAGGAGTAGCGGTTCCACTAAACCGGTGGTTGCCAGAATATCGGCCAGCCATGTCTCAAATTTCTTCTTGTGTGCGGAACCGATCTTGATGGCCGGATGGCCGGGCATGTTGGCCAGTTCGGCAGCCGTCCGCAGGAAACCGCAGCCCTTCCATTTTTTGTGCCGCGCAGCTTTGGCCAAATGGGTGAAGATCGCTTCGACCCTGTCTGCAACAGTCCCGCCTTCATCGTTGAACCACTTGGCAAAGAGCGCAAGATTGGGCTGGTCGCGCGACTGGAGATACGCGGCGATCAGATCGTCCTTGCTCGTGAAATGATAGTACAGTGTCCGTTTTGTCAGCCCAGCGGCCCCGGCAACAGCATCCACGCTGACGGCTCGAATGCCTTCCGCATAAAACAAACAGTTGGCAGCATCAAGAATACGGTTACGGGTCGGGTCTGAGGTCCTTGGCATAGCAAAAAAGTATACTAAGCAGTGAGTATACACAATGGATATCAGACAGTAGACCTTCAGCCTTGATCCCCTGGTATGAAAGGCAAAGCTGATGGCCGATCCCGTGATTTTTGAAGTAAAAGGCAACATTGCGTTTCTGACCCTCAATCGGCCGGAAAAGCTCAATGCCTTGAATTATGCGACCAATGATCTGCTGCTCGCACTTCTCGATCGCATCGAAGCCGATGCCGGTGTCCGTGCCATCATTCTGACAGGCGCCGGTGACCGCGCGTTTTCAGCCGGCGGAGACATTCATGAGTTCTCGCGAAACATAGGTGAAGGTGTCGATATCGCGGTCAAGGAGTTTGTGCGCAGGGGACAGGCGATGACCGCGCGCATGGAAGCATTCCGAAAGCCGATCATCGCTGCCGTGAATGGTATTGCCTTTGGTGGCGGTTGCGAAATCACCGAGGCGGTACATCTGGCCGTCGCAAGCGAACGGGCCATCTTTGCCAAACCGGAGATCAATATCGGCATTCCGCCGACCTTTGGGGGTACCCAACGCCTGCCGCGCCTTGCCGGCCGCAAGCGCGCGCTCGAACTGCTACTGACTGGTGATACGTTTTCAGCGGCCAGAGCTCTGGAACTCGGGCTCGTCAACAGGGTGGTTCCTCATGATGAGCTGATCCCGGCAGCGCTTGATCTTGCCAATCGCATTCTTCGCCATTCCCCGGTGGCGGCTGCGGGTATCATTACCGCTGTTACGCGCGGTTTGAACATGACAATCGGCGAGGGGCTGCAGATGGAAAGCGAGCAGTTCGCCCGTGTCGCCCCCTCTTATGATACGCGGGAGGGTCTGAACGCGTGGATCGAGCGGCGCACGCCAATTTATAGAGGCAACTAGTCTATATCCGGTCCATCAGGGCATACCAGCTGAGTGCCAGAAACAGCAGCGGTGCGCGCAATGTACGCCCGCCGGGGAAGGCTGGTATCTTCAGGTCCTCCAGCAGTCTCAGGCGATCACGATTGCCCGCGACGGTTTCGGCATAGAGCTTGCCGACATAATTCGACAACATCACCCCATGACCGGAATAACCGCCTGCTGAAATGACATTGGGCATCACCTCGCGCACGAAAGGCTGCCGTGGCAGGGTGATTCCGACGGAGCCGCCCCAGGCCTGCGTGATTTCCACGTCGGCAAGTGCCGGATAAATCTCGGCGATCTGCCGGCGAATATGCGTGCTGATATCGAGTGGATTGTCTGCCGTATAGGCTTCCCGTCCGCCGAACAGCAGCCGCCCATCCTTCGAGCGGCGGAAATAGCGCACGACAAAGCGGGAATCATCAACACTCTCGCCACCCGGCAAGACAGGGCTGTTATCGCCGAGCGGAACCGTAGCGCCGATAAAGGAGCGGATCGGCATGACGTGCGAAGCGCTGACCGGTTCAAGGTTGCCGCCATAGGCGTTGACGGCAATCAGGCATTTGGCGGCACTCACATTGCCTTTGGCCGTTGCCACGGTAATCCGGCCATTGTCGGAGGTGATGTCCGTAACTTTGGTGTTTTCGTAAAGATGCGCTCCGGCCTCTGCCGCGGCCCGTGCGGTCCCGACGACGAGCTTCATCGGCTGGATATGACCGGTGCCCGCATCGTAAACGCCGCCGAGATAGCGCGTGGAGCCAAGACGTTTCGCCGTCTCCGCAGCATCCATGTAGTGAATGTGCGGATAGCCGAAACGGTTTGCCATCAGCTCCGCATGGGACTGGTAATCCTTGAGGTAACGCTTCTTGTGCACAACGGACATTTGTCCCGGCACAAATTCGATGTCGATCTTGTGTGTGTCGGCAAACTGCAGAAGGTGTGCTTTCGCTTCTTCGGCAAGGTCGAACAGCGCCTTGGCGCGGGTGAAGCCGTACTGTCCTTCCAGTTCCTCCGCCCAGGCGCGTTGCCCCGTGCCAAGCTGACCACCATTGCGGCCCGAGGCGCCGTCGCCAAACCGACAGGCTTCCAGCAAGACAACGTCGACGCCTGCAGAAGCGAGGTGAACAGCCGCAGAAAGTCCGGTAAAACCGCCGCCAACGATGACAACGTCAGCGGTGCGCGAACCGTCCAATGCCGGATATTCAGCGCGGTCGGCAATGGTTGATTCATACCAGGAGATGCCGGGGGAAATGGGGGATTGGTAGGGCATTTTATGAAGCAATCTTGTTTGCTGGTTTGCTGCACGACTGTTGTGCATGGTTCGACAAGCTCACCATGAGGGAAAGGTATTGGCTGCAATACCCATTCTGCAGTCCTCGATCTTCCTCATGGTGAGCTTGTCGAACCACGCACAGAGTTCTTGCAACCAAAGCAACCTCACTCAAATCAGACGTTCAACAGCAGATATTCACGCTCCCAAGGGCTGATGACCTCCATGAAAGTCTCGAATTCCGCACGCTTGATGGCCGCGTAGGTAATGGCAAAGGACTGTCCCAACATGGCCGTCAGGTCCTTGTCCTGTTCGAACAATATGGTCGCCTCGATCAGTCCGCGCGGCAGTTCGATCAGATTGTCATTGACTGTGGTTGAGGCTGGAGCATCCGGCTCGATCCTGTTGTTCATACCGAGCAGGCCGCAGGCGAGTGAGGCTGCCAGAGCAAGATAGGGATTGGCGTCCGATGATGGAATCCGGTTTTCGACGCGCCGGGCAGCGGGGTCCGAACGCGGGACGCGGAAGGCCGTCGTGCGGTTGTCGTAACCCCATTTGACATTGACCGGTGCAGAAGCGGCGGGTGTCAGTCTCCGGTAGGAGTTCACATAAGGTGCGAACATCACAAGCGAAGCCGGAACATGCTTCTGCATGCCGCCGATGAAATGCCGGAATGCTTCACTTTCCGTACCATCGGGATTGGAAAACACGTTGCGACCGGTTTTCTTGTCGATGATGGACTGGTGAATATGCATGGCCGATCCGGGCTGGCCCTGAATAGGCTTGGCCATGAACGTGGCATACATGTCGTGTTTCAGCGCCGCTTCGCGGATGGTGCGCTTGAAGAGGAAAACCTGGTCAGCAAGCTCGACGGGATCGCCATGGCGCAGGTTGATTTCCAGCTGTGCCGCACCTTCTTCGTGGATCAGCGTGTCGATCTCCAGACCCTGTCCCTCGGAGAAATGATAGATATCGTCGATCAGTTCGTCGAATTCGTTGACACCGGCGATGGAATAACCCTGGCCGCCGCCGATGGCGCGACCGGACCGGCCGACGGGTGGGGTCAGCGGATAGTCAGGATCCGGGTTCTTCTTGACGAGATAGAATTCGATTTCGGGAGCCACAACGGGCCTCAGGCCCTTCTTGCTGTAGGCGGCGACAACGCGTTTCAACACGTTGCGCGGCGTAAACTCCACGGCTGCGCCGTCCTTGTTGACGAGGTCGCAAATGACCTGCGCGGTCGGATCGCTCTCCCAAGGTACGACGGAGAGGGTCGAAAGATCGGGCATCAGCTTCAGATCGCCATCGTCTTCCGGGTAGGAAAAGCCATGACCATCCTCCGGATAATCACCAGATATGGTTGCCATGAACACGGCGGATGGCAGCGCCAAAGATGTGTTGGAGGTGAATTTTTTCGACGGCATCATCTTGCCGCGGGCAACACCGGCCTGATCAGGGGTGATGCATTCGATGTCTTCGATATCCCGCCAGGCCAGCCATTCAGAAGCTTCACGCCAGTTTTTTACGCCCCGCGTGGCTTTGACATAGGCAGGCGTACGCCGCCGCGTTGAAGTAGTCCGTGCGGGTTTCTTCTCAGGGGTTTCGGAAGGCATCAATCACCAGAATTTATTGCGGTTTGAGGATGATAGATCAAAACCGATCACTATGGGAAGGCTGGCGCACGAAAATTGTAGTGGTGTTTTTCGCCCTCAAAAACCAGAACCGCCCGCAATTGCTTGCGGACGGTTCGGCGCGCCGTGCTGGTTCCAGACCGAAACCAGAGAAGGCCACGGTGAGCTTATTGTCGGGTTACAACAACCGGTATCAGAAGATCACCCCAGTTGCCGTCGCCGCCATGGTGACGGGCGGAGCGTACGAGCTCCACGGACACGCCGGCATCCACTGCCTTCATGACGGATTGGTTGAGGCGATGCAGATCATTCGCGACCATGCGAATGACAGCCTGCTGGTCTGCATTCATGGCCGATGATTGCTCCTCGGCCCGTTCCTTCACGCGTGTCTGCGGTGCCATGATGATGCTCCTTGTTTCTGGCGTTGCAGTGGGCAGTCATTGTGACTGCCCGGGAACAATCGGGATGATTGTTCCCTGTGGACCGGCGGCATGTAAGGGCCTCGCCGACGGTCCGGATTGATTGCCTGTTATTCGGCTGCCGGACGGAACTGCGCCGTCTCGGTCGATTCTTTCATGGCCGTCGTCGAAGACTGCCCGCCTGTGATAGCTAGCGAGACCGCATCGAAATAACCTGTACCAACTTCGCGCTGGTGCTTCGTGGCGGTGTAGCCGTTTACCTCGGCTGCGAATTCCGCTTCCTGCAGCTCTGAATAGGCGGACATCTGACGCTCCTTGTACCCACGAGCCAGCTCGAACATGCCGAAGTTGAGCTGATGGAAGCCAGCCAGCGTGATGAACTGGAATTTGTAGCCCATCGCGCCCAGCTCGCGCTGGAACTTGGCAATCGTCGCTTCGTCCAGATGCTTCTTCCAGTTGAACGAGGGCGAGCAATTGTAAGCGAGCAGCTTGTTGGGATGCTCCTTGCGCACACCTTCGGCAAAACGCTTGGCCTGTTCGAGATCAGGCTTCGACGTCTCGCACCAGATCAGGTCCGCATGCGGTGCATAGGCAATTGCCCGGGCGATGCAGGAGTCGAGACCGTTCTTGACCTGATAGAAGCCTTCGGTGGTCCGCCCGGCATCATAGTCAACGAAGGGGCGATCGCGCTCGTCAATATCGGAGGTCAGAAGCTTTGCCGCTTCTGCATCCGTGCGAGCAATAACCAGCGTCGGCGTTCCCATCACGTCGGCAGCAAGCCGCGCGGCGTTCAGGTTGCGGATGTGGGCAGCGGTCGGGATCAGAACCTTGCCGCCGAGATGGCCGCACTTCTTTTCCGATGCCAGCTGATCTTCATAATGCACGCCTGCGGCGCCTGCCTCGATGAAAGCCTTCATGATCTCGAAAGCATTGAGCGGGCCGCCAAAACCGGCTTCCGCATCGGCGACGATCGGTGCGAACCATGTATCAACCGACAGGCCCTTGCCTTCCGCTGTCTCGATCTGGTCAGCACGCTGCAGGGTCTTGTTTATGCGCTTTGCAAGTTCCGGAGCAGCATTTGCAGGATACAGTGACTGGTCTGGATACATGGAGGAAGCGGTATTCGCATCAGCTGCAACCTGCCAACCGGAGAGATAAATCGCCTTGAGGCCCGCACGCACCATCTGCATCGCCTGATTACCCGAGAGCGCGCCAAGAGCATTGACGAAACCTTCTTCGTGGATGATCTGCCAGAGGCGGTTGGCTCCATTTTCTGCAAGAGTATATTTGATCTGAACCGAACCGCGCAGTCTTTTGACATCGTCAGGCGTATAGGGACGTTCAATACCATCGAAACGGCCTCCCGGGGCATTTGGTACAAGATTGTAAAAATCGGTCATTGTTTTTCTCCAAGCTCTGTTGAGGCGATCGCAGACAAGTCAATTGGGAGTTTCGATGGCTGCGTTCATGTGACTGAATTTACATTGCGGCGCAGTAATTCCAATAAATATCGCTATAAATGGCGGATTTATCGAGTTAGCATGTCTCGGCTTTGACAAATGTGATTTGTAAATTTGTAAATTTTGTAATAATGGTCGGTGGTCTAAAGTTATGTAAATTTTGTCAATATTGCTGACATAAGGGATGAAAATGGCCGAGGGCAAGATATTCGCCGGTCCACGCATCAGGCGCATTCGCAATGAGCAGGGGCTGACGCAAACGGCCATGGCCGAAGCGCTGGGTATTTCACCCTCCTATCTCAATCTGATCGAGCGCAATCAGCGACCGCTGACGGTCCAGCTGCTGTTGAAGCTCTCATCGACCTACAAGATCGAACTTGATACGCTGCAGGTCGAAACGGGCTCATCGATGGCAGCGTTGAAGGAAGTGTTTTCCGATCCTCTGCTCAATGGCGAATTGCCCGGTGATCAGGAGTTGATCGAGATCGGTGATGCCGCGCCCAATGCGGCAGCGGGGATCGTCAAGCTGTACCGCGCCTACCGGGAATCGCTGGAACGCCTGTCCGATCTCTCCGGGATGCTGGCAAAGGAAGGGCACGTGCCGTCACTGTCAGCCACGCGGTTACCGCTCAGCGAGGTCCGTGAAGTCCTCGAGCGCAAGCCCAACCATTTCGGCCGGATCGAAGGGGAGGTTGATAGCTTCATTCACCTGATCAAGCCGGGCGATGATTTGCAAGGAGCTTTGAAAGCCTGGTTGAAGAGCGAGCATGGAATCACGGTGCGCGTCCTGCCCGTTGCCACCATGCCCAATTGGCGGCGGCGCTACGACCGGCATTCACAGCGCCTGTTTATTTCGGAACGCCTGTCGCCATTCGATCAGTTGCGTGAACTGGCCATCGAGGCTGTTCTGATCCGCATGCAGGTGGTGATCGCCGCAGAAATTCAGGAATTGAAACTGTCCTCCGATGAGGCGCGCCGCATTGCCCGGTTCGAACTCGCTCGCTATGCAGCACAAGCCCTGATGATGCCGTATCAGGCGTTTCAGACCGCCGCGCTGCGTGCCCGCTATGATGTTGATGTTCTGCGTTCGCGCTTCAACGTATCCTTTGAGCAGGCGGCGAACCGGCTGACAACTCTGCAAAGGCAGGGTGCAGCAGGAATTCCGTTTTTCATGTTGGAAGTGGACCATGCCGGCAATCGGTTCCGCCGGGCCGGGGCACAGGGTTATCCGCAGTCACGCTTTGGCGGTGAGTGTCCAAAGCTGGCGGTGCACGCGGCCTTCGCCCAGCCGGGGCAGATTCTGGTCGAGGCTATTGAGATGCCTAGCGGAGCTGAATTCATGACCATTGCCCGTACGCTTGAGGGACCGCAGGGCGGTTTCAATGAACGGCCCCGGCGCACGGCGATTCTCCTCGGCTGTGATATCGGCTTTGCCGATGAAACGGTTTACGGCGCTGCCTTGGGCGGCAAGAATATCGGCGCAACGCCGGTCGGTCCGGCTTGCCGTCTCTGCGAGCGCTCCGCCTGCCTTTCGCGGGCCGAACCGCCGGTTACCCGCCCGCTGGGGCTTGATGAGATGGTGACCGGCCTGAGCGCCTTCGACTTCCAGTAATACCACTGGATTTACAAACAAAAACGATGCAGAAAAACGACAATATCCAGTCGTTTCCCAAGCTCACAACAGATTCGAAATTTGGCATTGTATTGTCATGAGTGTTTCGTCGATCCCTTTGCCGCCTGTCGCCGCGCCCGATCCTGCCAAAAGCGCATCGGATACGGTGGTCGGCTGCCTGCTGGTTGCGGGCTCGGCAATCGCATGGAGCACGGGCGGCGCCCTGACGCGCTTTCTTGACGCCACGGATAACTGGACTGTCGTATTCTGGCGGTCTGTATTTGCCGCGCTTTTCCTTCTGTGTTTCATGCTTGTCCGCGATGGTCCGCATGGCACGTTACGGCTGTTCCGGAACATGGGTCTGGCCGGGATGGGCGTCGGTATCTGTTTTGCCATTGCCTCGTCCTGTTTCATTGTTGCATTGTCCTATACGACTGTTGCCAATGTCCTGCTGCTTCAGGCGGCGGTGCCCCTGCTGGCAGCCCTGATTTCATGGGTGCTCTTTCGCGAAAGGGTGAGCCTCGCCACATGGGGCGCAATTGCCGTTGTCATCGCAGGCGTTGCCATCATGGTTTCCGATTCGCTTGATGGCGCAGTCTCTCCCATTGGCGATCTTCTCGCACTGCTGATTGCCGTATCGTTCGCGTCCGCGACGGTCATTACGCGGCGCAAGGCGCATTTACGCATGACGCCTGCGGTTTTTCTCGGTACCGTCATGGCTGCCGTTGCGGCATCCATGATGGCGGGTTCGTTCTCGGCAAGTCCGGGCGATTTTGGCTTCCTCCTCGCACTCGGCGCCGTCAATCTCGGCCTTGGCCTGGCGCTTTTTGTCAGTGGAGCCCGTCTTATTCCCTCGGCTCTGGCCGCGCTTATCGGCACGCTCGAGCCGGTGCTTGGACCAGTATGGGTCTGGCTTTTCCACAATGAGGTGCCAGCCGAACGGACCGTTTTCGGTGGCGGCATCATCCTCTGCGCCTTGCTTTTCCATCTTGGCTGGGAATACCGGCGTCAGCGCACGGCGATGGTTCGAAAGCAGCCCGCCTGACACCCCGTGCGCCAAAATGCTGCATTCAAAATTTCGTTCATCTGCAACTTTCGTCAAAGGAGTTGCTGGAAGCCAGTTGACGAAGTGATCGCAATCTAAAAAGGTAGGGGAAACTTGGGAACCCCTGGCACGGCTGAAAGATCAGGTGTCAGCAGCATGGAGGCATTTTATGGGTATCAAATCCATCCTTTTAACGGCCACTTTCGCCCTTGGGCTTGCCACGGCAGCTGGCGCGCAGGAACGCGTCGTCAATGTCTACAACTGGTCTGATTATATTGATGACAGCATTCTGGCCGATTTCACCAAGGAAACCGGCATCAAGGTCGTCTATGATACCTTCGACTCCAACGAAATCCTCGAAACCAAATTGCTGGCCGGTGGCACGGGCTACGATGTTGTCGTGCCGACGGCATCCTTCCTGCAACGCCAGATCGCGGCCGGTGTGTTCCAGAAACTCGACAAGTCAAAGCTGCCGAACCTGAAGAACATGTGGGATGTGATCAACGAACGTATCGAGAAATACGATCCAGGCAACCAATATGCCGTCGACTATATGTGGGGCACCACGGGCCTTGGCTACAATGTCGACAAGATGAAGGAAATTCTCGGGTCCGACGAGCGTCCGAACTGGGATATCCTCTTCAAGCCTGAAATGGCAGCCAAATTCAAGGATTGCGGCATTCATGTTCTTGATTCCGCTTCGGACGTCCTGCCGTCCACGCTGGCCTATCTCGGCCTTGATCCGGACAGCAAGAACCCCGATGATCTTGCCAAGGGTGCCGACCTTTTGACGGCCGTTCGCCCCTCCATCCGCAAGTTTCATTCATCTGAATACATCAATGCACTGGCTGCGGGTGATATCTGCCTCGCACTCGGCTATTCCGGTGATATCCTGCAGGCCAAGGATCGTGCAGAAAAAGCCAATGCCGGTGTAAAGGTGGACTATGCCATTCCTTCCCAGGGTGCGCAGATGTGGTTTGATGTGATGGCTATTCCCGCCGATGCGCCGCACGTAGCGGAAGCCCACGAATTCATCAACTACATCATGCGTCCGGAAGTGGCAGCCAAGGCATCGAATTTCGTTTCCTATGCCAATGGCAACAAGGCCTCTCAGGAGTTCATTGATAAGTCCATTCTGGAAAACCCGGCGGTTTACCCGGATGAAGCCACGCTGAAGAAGCTCTTCACCGTGACGCCTTACGATACAAAAACGCAGCGAACGGTAACGCGGCTCTGGACCAAAGTAGTAACCGGCCAGTAAAAATCGAGAAAACCCCGGCAGAAAATGCCGGGGTTTTTAACGTCAAGACCAAAGAAAATATAAAAGCACTGAAAACACCGGGGCAAATCATGAAATCACTGGGAAGCTTTCGCCGCAAATTCGCACCTTGGAACGATCCTGAAGCGAAACCCTATATTTCCTTTGAGAATGTGACCAAGAAGTTCGGTGACTTTACCGCTGTCGATGATTTGTCCCTGACGATCTATAATCGTGAGTTCTTCGCTCTGCTCGGCGCTTCCGGTTGCGGCAAGTCCACCCTCCTGCGCATGCTGGCGGGGTTTGAGGAGCCAACAGCTGGTCGAATTCTGCTCGATGGCCAGGACCTCCGCGGCATTCCGCCCTACAAGCGTCCCGTCAATATGATGTTCCAGTCCTATGCGCTGTTTCCGCATATGACGGTGGAGGGTAACATCGCCTTCGGTCTCAAGCAGGATGGCATGCCAGCAAATGAGATCGCAGCGCGTGTTGCCGAGATGCTCAAACTGGTCAAGCTCGAGCAATTCGCCAAACGCAAGCCGCATCAGCTCTCCGGCGGTCAGCGTCAGCGTGTGGCGCTTGCCCGCTGCGTCGCCAAGCGGCCCAAGGTGCTGCTTCTGGATGAGCCTTTGGGTGCGCTGGACAAGAAGCTGCGCGAAGAGACGCAGTTCGAGCTGATGGACCTGCAGATGAAACTAGGCCTGACGTTCGTGGTCGTGACCCATGATCAGGAAGAGGCCATGACGATGGCGGACCGCATCGCCGTCATGGACAAGGGCAAGGTCAAGCAGGTGGCAACGCCGGCGGAAGTTTACGAAGCACCGAACTCAAAATTTGTTGCTGATTTCATTGGCAATGTGAACATGTTCGAGGGCACCGTCTCGACCGTCGTTCCTGGCAAGGTCGATATTGATATCCCTGCTGATAAGATCACCATCCGCACGGATGCAACCCGTGAATGCTCGTCTGGCCAGACTGTCGGCTTTGCCATCCGGCCGGAGAAAATCCGCCTCAGCCGCAAGGAACCGGCAAACACCTCAGTCAATGCTGCACGCGGCGAACTCTATGATATCGCTTATTTCGGTGACATGACCGTTTTCCACGTCCGCCTTGAAAGCGGTCGGATCATCAAGGCAGCCAGCCTGAATGCAGTGCGCACAGTCGAAGATCCGCTGGGTTATGACGATATGGTCTGGGTCAATTTCGATACCGATGCCGGTATCCTGTTGACCGCATAGGGGAGGGCGATGTCATGCAAAAACTGATCGCATCTGTCGTCAGCAGGCTGGTTATCAGTGTCCCTTATCTATGGATGGTGATCTTCTTCCTCATCCCGTTCATTATTGTCTTCAAGATTTCGCTCTCGCAAGTAACGATGGCAATCCCGCCCTATACGCCGACAATTGACGTCGCGGCGGGTTGGCAGGCGATGGTCAACAGCATTTCCCAATTCTCCTGGGACAATTACGCCTTCCTTGCCAGCGACCCGCTTTATTATAAAGCCTATTTGTCTAGCGTGGTGATTGCTGGAATCTCAACATTCCTGACGCTGCTTGTCGGTTATCCCATTGCCTATGGCATGGCCCGGGCCCCGGCGACTGTCCGGTCAACCCTGTTGATGCTGGTGATCCTGCCGTTCTGGACGAGTTTCCTTATCCGCGTTTATGCATGGATCGGTATTCTGAAGCCGGAAGGCCTGCTCAATCAGTTTCTGATTTGGGCCAATGTCATCGATACGCCGCTGAATATTCTGAACACAAATACCGCTGTGCTGATCGGCATTGTTTATTCCTATCTGCCGTTTCTGGTTCTGCCGATCTACTCGACGCTGGAAAAGATGGATTATTCGCTGGTCGAGGCCGCCGAGGATCTCGGCTGCCCGCCCATCACCGCGTTCTGGAAGATTACCTTCCCGCTCTCAATGCCCGGTGTCGTTGCCGGGTGTTTTCTCGTTTTCATCCCTGCCGTCGGCGAGTTCGTTATCCCCGATCTGCTCGGTGGTTCCGAAACGCTGATGATCGGCAAAACGCTGTGGAACGAGTTCTCCGCCAATCGTGACTGGCCGCTGTCTTCAGCCGTGGCCGTGGTTCTGCTGGCGCTGCTCGTTGTACCGATCGTGCTGTTCCAGCGCGCGGAAGCCAAAGCCCAGGAAAGTGAGAAGTGACATGAACACGACCTGGTCCCGCTTTAATATCGTCTCACTGGTCATCGGTTTTGCGTTCCTCTATCTGCCGATCGTCCTTCTGGTTGTGTTCTCGTTCAACGAGTCGCGTCTGGTCACTGTCTGGGCCGGATTCTCGACCAAATGGTACGTGTCCCTGTTCAACAACAAGAGCTTTATCGACGCGGCATGGGTGACGATCCGTGTCGGACTGATCTCAGCAACCTGCGCAACGATTCTGGGAACGCTTGGCGCCTTGGCGCTCACACGCTACACGCGCTTTCGTGGCCGGATGCTGTTTTCGGCGATGATCTACGCGCCCCTGGTCATGCCCGAAGTGATCACAGGCCTGTCGCTGCTTCTGTTGTTTGTGGCCATCGGCTTTGACCGGGGTATCTGGACGGTCACGCTGGCCCATATCACATTCACGATGTGTTTCGTGGCAGTCGTGGTTCAGTCCCGTCTGGTAACCTTCGACCGTTCGCTTGAAGAAGCCGCCATGGATCTTGGCGCAACCCCCGTCACGACCTTCTTCAAGGTCACTCTGCCGGTTATCCTGCCAGCCGTTGTATCCGGATGGATGCTGGCCTTCACGCTGTCGCTCGATGATCTGGTGATTTCAAGCTTCACATCCGGGCCGGGAGCAACCACTCTTCCGATGCGCATTTACTCCCAGGTTCGTCTCGGGGTGACGCCGGAGATCAATGCCGCCTGTACTATTCTCATTGCCATTGTTGCGGTGGGTGTGGTGATCGCGTCGATTGCCAACAAGCGCCGCGAGGTCCAGAAGGCACGTGACGAGCAGGCAGCGGCCCGTCATTGAATGTCTCAGCGGGATAGTCTCAATTCGCCGGCGCGATGATCGGTGAAATGAAGGGATTGTCCCATGAGCCGCCGATAAAGAAGCGGGTGTGATTGAATGTCTGCACGGGCTTCTGGTCCGCTGCTGCAGGCTGCTGTGCCGTATCTGCTGGAGCTTGTGCCGCTACCGCCGGAGCAGCGGTTGCTGCAGGTGCGGGCGCTGGCGCGGCGACGGGCACTGCATAATCGCCCGTCAGGGCCAGACTTTTGCCGATAAGCGTGACGATGCCGGCAAAATTGAGAACGCCGGATTTCATCTGAATTTGCGCTGTATCGAGCGCTGCTACGCCATCCATGATATTGGCCTTGATCTCCATCCGGTCAAAAGCCAGCCATGCATCGGTCTTTTCGTTCAGGCTGAAAAAGCGGTCCGTTTTGGCCTTGTTGAGCAGATTGTTGAAATCAAGGCTTTTGATCTGTCCGGTCCCGAAGCGCATGCTCAGGGTTCCCTTGGCATTTTCCATGGCCGAGGACCACCGGGTGATCGGGCCTTTGAGCACCACGGAGATTGTGCCTTTGCCAAGCTCGAAACGGCTGCCCAGCCCCAGCAATGGCGCGATTGATGCACTGTTCACGTCAGTCCCGTTGAGCCGCAGCTCGCCTGTGGCACCGCTGTCACCTTCTTCCGCAAGTTGAAAGCTTGCAGCGACCGAACCGTTGAATGCGGATGCTTCGCCAATATCGAAAATGGCCCGGCCGTTACGAACCTGTGCGGTTGCTGCAACGTTCGTCAGGTTGATTGAGCCCGCCGTTGCCTTCTGGGTCGAGACACGCAGATCCACATTGGCCTGCTTGAGGAAACGGGTGTCTATGACCGCGTTCGCATTCGTTGAACCATCCGGGAGCGGCATAAAACCTGACAGGACCGATCGGAGATCGAGTGTCTCGAATGCAAGCGTCCCTGTGATGCTCGGCGTCCCATCGTCATTCAGGACGATCTCGATGCCACCCTTGGCTGGATTGTCGTTGAGCGTTGCGGTCAATCCATCCATTTTCATCCGGTTGGCGGAGCCGGAAACCGTCGCATCAAGGGCGAAGCTGCCGATGGGCGCGCCAGGGATGGAGGGTGTTTTCGACCATTCGAGGGTACGGCGCAAGGAAGGCGAGGTGAGTGACAGCGTGCCCTGGAAAAACTGGTTTTTGGAAATATTGGCCGAACCGTTGAAGGCGAGCGTCAGAGGAGTCGATGTAAGGTTCACCTGAAGCGGGCTGGTGCCGCCTGCCAGAAGCAGCAGAGCCTTGCTGGCCGAACTATCGATTTCAGTTTCTTCGCCATGCCAGATGGCATTGCCGCGAAAACTTGCCACACCTGATGTCTGTGGCCATTCGAAGACGCCAGTGATGCTTGAAATCTGTTCTTCCGCGCCATTCAGCGGTCGCTTGAACGTCACCACTGCATCTTCAAGCCGAATGCGGCCGAACGGCTGCGATGAAACGTTGCTCATATCGGGCTTTGCCGGATTGGCCTCGATCGCCAGGCGGGCTTCGCGCATGACATCGCCGATGCGGCCATCTGTTTTGGCGAGGGACTCGCCGATCTGCGAAAGGCTTTTGATCGGCTCGTCGATGACAAAACGTGGACGGATAAGCTTGGTTTCAGTGAATTCGGCACGACCCATGAAGGCTGAGATGAGCGACAGATCGACTTCGATACGCTCGGCTTTCATGAAGGGTGTGCCTTCGCTCTGCCACGGGTTTCGTATGGTGACATCACCAAGCGAGGCGGAAAAGACTGGAAAAAACGATATTTGCGGCGTCTGACGCGATTCTACACTGTAGCCTGTCCAACTGCTGAGTTCCTGGATAAGCCGTGCGCGGATGACATCTGTGCTGACAAGATAGGGTACGGCGGCGAGGAGGCCCGCGGCAACGAGAGCCAATAGAATGATCGTCGCGAGAATGTTCCTCGGCCTGTACCAGGACATGAATATTTCCGATGTCTTCTATTCTTCCGGGTGCACGCCGGAAGGTTTTTACGCTTCACCATTTACGGTTTAGCGATGATGCGTTGCAATTCAAGACCTAGTGGTCCGATTCTGACATTTGCAACCCCGGGTGACATCAAATGGGGAGGCGAATGTCAAATTCGTGCCACTGGCCGCGCTTTACTGCCAATTTGTTGCAGAGCATCTGCCATCGCATTGAGGACTGAATGAGGCAACCGGCGATTGCCTCAGACTTTACCCACGAACCGGTTCTAGGCGTAAGCGGCAACATTCTTCGGATGGCTGATCGGCATGCCAGACAGCCATGACACATAGGCGGCACCGGCACGACGAAGCGTATCATCATCCGCTTTCATCGTCTCGTAAACCACAAAGGGTTCGGAGAGGGGAAGACCGCAGCGGTTGGCCATGGAACGCAATGGATTCAGCAACGCACTCACAGGCATGAGATTGATACCCTGCGGCGTGTAGGCTGCCGGCGTATTGCCGGCCGTTGTTGCAATGCCGAGGGGCGTGCCTTCGAGTAGGCGGCCCTCTTTCTCGTAATTGACGTAGTACATGCGCGTCAGAACCGCATTCTGCCACGCCTGCAGAATTGGTGGTGCCGCGTACCACTGGATGGGAAACTGATAGATAATGCGATCCGCCGCGAGCAGACGCTCGACTTCCGCGCCGATATCGATCTTGCCGTCGGGATAGGCAGCCTGCACGTCGAATATATCCGTGCCGGGTTGCTGCTTTGCAGCGTCTGCAAGGGCCCGGTTGGCGCGTGACTGGCTGAAGTCAGGATGGAATATGAGGATCAGTGTTTTCATGATTGGCTTTCTCCTTTACCCGGGAGAATGCCAATCCGGTTCAAATCATTCCAACAGATGATTTGTATATCGGATTATTCGTCTGGTCGATTTAATCCGCCAGAACCCGTGTCGACGGGAAACTAATTTCCACCATGGTTCCGCGCCCCGGTGTTGAATCGATGGAGAAGCTTGCCCGGTTCGCCTCTGCCATGGCTTTGGTCAGGGGCAGGCCCAAACCGGTGCCATCCGTGCGCGCATGCTTTGGGGTGGTGATCTGTTTGTAGGGGCGCAATGCCTGTTCGACCTCCTGCCGCGTCATGCCGATGCCCGTGTCACGCACGCGCAAAAGTACATCGCCGCTCGGCTCATAACTGGTCGAAATGATCACCTGTCCGCCCGGGCCGGTAAAGCGGATGGCATTGGACAGAAGGTTGAGCGCAATCTGGGTTACCGAGCGCTGGTCGGCGACAATATCAGGCAGGCGCGACGTAAGGCTGGAACGGATGATCACCCGTTCGCGATTGGCTTGTGGCTGCATGATTGCCACGGCTTCGGTGAGCGCTTCGTTCAGCGATACGGCCTGGAAATCGAACTCGACGGCACCCGCCTCGATCTTGGAGATATCGAGAAGATCATTGACCAGTGACAGCACGTGATTGCCGGATCGGCTGATATCATTGAGATAGTCGCGATACCGTTCACTGCCGATAGGCCCAAACTTCTCGTCCGCCATGAGTTCGGAAAAGCCGATAATCGCGTTGAGCGGCGTGCGGATCTCGTGACTGATCCGGGCGAGGAATTCACTCTTCTGGCTGGAAGTCCGTTCTGCCTCCCGTTTCGCGCTGAGCAGCTCTTCCTCGGCCTGTTTCCAATGCGTGATGTCACGCAGCACGACGCAAAAGCCTTTTGATGCGTCAAGCTTGCCAATGGTCATGAACAGCGGGATGAACCGTCCCTTGCTCTCGCGGCCAATGACCTCGCGGCCATCATTGAGAACACTGGCAACGCCATTGTCGGAAAGGCTGCTGACGTAATCCATGGCCGTGCGCTGGCTCTCGATGGCGAAAAGCAGCGAAAAGGCCTTGCCTTCCACCTCTTCCGGCTCATAGCCGAAGAGGGCCGCGGCAGAATGATTGACGGAGCGGATTGCACCGGCCGAATCCAACAGAACCACCCCGTCCGTCGCGGTGTCCAGAATGGCATTAAGCTCATCGATACGCGTTTGCAGGAGCAGACGCTCGCTGTCGTCGAACCGCTGTTCCGGCGATGGCGCAACCGGTGCCTCTGTTTGTGCTTCCGGCGAAAGGGCCAGCAGCAATGCGCGTTCGCCATCTTCGTCCCAGCGCACAGCCTGAAGGTGCGCCTGCACACGTTTGGTCGTGCCGTTGCTCAGACGCAGGTTCATGCCTTCCGCATCCTCGTCGTCGCTCTGTTCCGGGTTCTCGGCGAAAAGGGCATTCAGCCCGCCGGCGGCATTGATGGTCTCATGCGATTCATAAAGCGTGGCGTCGAGGAGTGCCTTGTTGGCGTAGAGAAGAATGCCATGACGATGGATCAAAACGGGTAATGGCAGTGCAGCCAGAATGGCTGTATCCACACCCTGCCGGGCCTTTGTCCGGATATTTTCGGCAAAGTCCTTTTCCGGCGCCGCCTCGGGCGTGGGTGCCTTCGCATCTATATCTGCTGATGCATCGAAACCCGGGCCGACCACTTCCGCATCGGGAACCAGCGCCAGAACGGGATCAGATGGTGTCGGATCTGTTGCCTCTAGTCCTGATACCGCTTCGACATCCGCAGCGGCAACCGCAGGCACATTGTCCGTTTCTTTTGGATTGTCAGCCAGAACTTCGCGGCGGAGGCGTTCTGCAATTTCCCTGAAAGCATTGCGTTCGGCATCGTTCAGGCGGCCATCGTCGCGGGGAAGGCGATTGGTCTTCAAAGGGATGACATTGCCTTCGTTCGGTTCGGGCTTGGCTTCCTCGCGGGGAGCTTCGACCTGAGCCTCGGGCGTGATGGCAATGGCAGGTTTTTCGCCGTTGAACACGTCGGCAGACGCCGCTGGTTCGGGAGCCAGCGCCTTGCCGATGGCTTCCGGGTCTGTTGTAACGTCACCCATCCGGGCAACACCAAAACCGCGAAAGCCCATGAAAACACGCTCGCGTGAATAAATCGGCAGGGCCGCGAGTTCGATGGGAACACGCAGATCGGTTCCTTCGATGGGCCAGAGAACGCTCCTGCCCGACCATGTGTCCCGCCGCTCCAGCAGATCAGCTATCTCGCCGCTGCTGTCCAGCCCGTAGACCTTGGCAACGTCGCGGAAGGATTTCCCGATAACGGAGGCTGAATTGGGCCCCACGGCGCGTACAAGCTCGGGCGATACTTCGTTGAATCTGGCATCCGCATCTACTTTCCAGACAAAGCGGGCGGGATTGTCAGAGGGCTTGTACAGAAAAGCGCCGCCTTCGGGTGGCGTATTCAGCAGCTCTTGCTCGGCTGGCTCTGCAACCGCATCTGAAACAGCTTCCTCGATTGGCTCAACGGCAGCCGTGCTGCGCGGTGGCTCTGCGGTCTCAGCAACGCTTTCCCCGGCATCCCGTCCAGCCCTGAGCTGTGATGGTTCAGCGGGCGGCTCTGGCTGTTTGTCTTCAATCGCTACCGGTTGCACTGCAACCTTATTGACGTCTTCAATGGCGAACAGCAGGTGCAGGGCAGGACTGTCGGTCAGCCGGGCAATGCCGGTCGGCACAAAACCGCCCGATGTCTGAACCGGTCGCTTGACAAGCCGGTTGCGTTCCAGACGGACTTCACGCACCAGATCGCCCAGAATCTTATCGCTGAACCCGATGGCACGGAACTGATCCGACGCGGCCAATACCTTCCCGCTGGCATCAATCATTGCCGCATGGGTTGTACTGTCGCCAAAACCCTTGATGGCGAGCGTTGCGATTTCCGCTTCCGATGTTATCCGCGATGTATTGGCGATGGAGAGGAGGATGGCTGGTTCGCCACGCGGCAGTGTCAGATCGCTGGCCTGAAACGTCAGGATACGGCTGGCCAGTCCGAATGCCACACGCAGTGAAACCGTGCGGCCATGGCCGATGGCCGGGAAGCCGTCAAGTGCCATGAGTTGTCGCCGCGCCTGAACATTGAGTACTGAGCCCGCATCCAGAATGTCATCGATCGTCGAATAGCCCAAAGCGGATGCGCCCTGACCATTGGCCCATATGACACTGTCCAGATCCGGCGAAATAACCACAAGCGCATCGCCGTTGGCAAAATGCTCGCGAATCTCATCCAGAACGGCAATATCGATGAATGGGTAGGTTCCAGACGTCATCGGTTGACCGGTGTACTCCACAATAAACATCCGCATGATCGCGGACTGTCTTAATACTCTGTTAATAAAGCTACGGCGGTCAATGGTCCACTCACACTCATCTAACTCACACGTCTTTCTCTTGGTTTAGTTAACTTGGACGCTATCCCACAAAAATATTTCGATGGAAAATCAGACTCTTGATTGTGCGCTGCAAAAGAAATGTTGCAATGCACAATAAATGGAGGTATATACACTCCATGAATTCACAAGCAGTCGCGGAGACGGCTGCAACCGGAAGGAACATATTATGAGCAAGACAACCAAACAGACTGCTGATGCGTTCTCGATTCCTGCATTTGATGCAACCGCTGTAACCGATCAGGTTCGCGAATTCACCGAGAAGGGCGTTGCCCAGTCCAAGGAAGCTTATGCCAAGATCAAGGATCAGGCTGAAGCTGCACAGAAGACACTCGAAACCACTTTTGAAACTGCACAGTCCAACACTGCTGCTCTTTCGCTCAAGGCTCTGGCTGCGCTGCGCGCCAACACCGAAGCCAGCTTCGCTCATATCGAAGCTCTGATCGGCGTTAAGTCTTTTGGCGAAGTTATCGAACTGCAGAGCGCCTTCGTTCGCAAGCAGGCCGAAGCTCTGACCGGTCAGGCCAAGGAATTCCAGACAGTTGCAACAAAGGCTGTTGAAGAAATCTCCGCTCCGGTCAAGTCGGCTGTTGAGAAGGCAATCAAGGACGTCAAGGTCGCCTAATTCTGGGACTTTGATAAAAAATACTCCGGCGGCACTCCTCCTCCCAGCTGCCGGACAAGCAAGACCCGATAGTTCCTCCCGTATGGGTCTTGCATTAATGGAAAAGGCCGGATCCTCCCCCGGCCTTTTCTTTTTTGTTGGTTTTTGCCTTTCTGTTGCATCGGGTGCTTGCCAAAAGCGTCAATCTTACGTATGTGACCCCTGTCGAAAAGAAGACGGTGCGCGGTCGTAGCTCAGTTGGTTAGAGCGCAGGATTGTGGCTCCTGAGGTCGGTGGTTCGAATCCACCCGTCCGTACCACTTCTTCCAAAACCCCAAATAATTCAAAGCCGAATGGAATCAGCCGCGACAGCGGTCCGGTTGCTTTTGTGCACTGCGGTTGATGCCGCGAACCGGCAGCAGCGTCTGTTCTAAAGCCGACCCAGCCGCCCGGTGCATTAAATGCCCGCATGGCAAAAGCTTTCATCTTCAATTGATCCCGCCCTGCGTTCATGCCAATGAAAACCATGCGCATATTACTGGTTGAGGATACGCATGATGTGGGGGAGGCTATCGCCAAACGTTTTGAGGCGATCGGCCATGCTGTGGATTGGGAAACCAATGGCCGTGATGCCGCCGAGATCATCGATTTCACCGAATACGCGCTGATCATTCTTGATGTCATGCTGCCGGGAATGGATGGTTTCGAGATTCTCAAACGCCTGCGCAAATCCGGTAACAGCGTTCCCGTCCTCGTACTTACGGCCCGCTCCGAGATTGAAGATCGCGTTGGCGCGCTTGATCTTGGTGCGGATGATTACCTCGTCAAACCTTTCGATTTTCGTGAGCTTGAGGCGCGTGCCCGCGTGCTGATCCGGCGCCGCACGGGCGGCGAGGCGACCAATCTGATAAAATGCGGTGACATTGCCATCGATCGCGGTGCGCGGTCTGTCCATGTGGGCAAGCGGGAAGTCCAGTTGAAACGCCGCGAACTGACATTGCTTGAGGTCATGGCGGCCCGACCGGGGCGTGTCTTCAGCAAGGATGAATTGCTCGACCAGATTTTCGGCTTTGATGAGGCTGCCAATGCCAATGCAATCGAGCTTTATGTCGGCCGCTTGCGCAAGAAACTGGAAGGCGCGCAGGCGCGTATCGTGACAGTACGCGGACTCGGGTATCAACTGGTGGCCGGCGATGCACCATGAACCGTCACTCTTTGCGCGGCTGGCCCGGCGCATTTCACTGGTTCTGGGTATTGGCGCTGCCCTTCTTGTCAGCGCAGCCTGGTATTACGCGGAAACGGCTGCCGATAAGGCCTACGACCGGCTTCTGGTCGGCGCTGCGCTGCAAATGGCCGAAAGCCTCTCCGTTGAAAATGGCGCTCTCAGCGCCCGGTTACCCACGTCGGCGTTTGAACTGCTCGGGCTGGCAGAGCGGGACCGGATTTTCTATCGTGTTATCGACACCAATGGCAAAACCGTGACTGGGTATGACGATTTGCAAAGTCCGGTCTCACCGGACGGCGCGCGCGATGGCCTCAGCATCAGCGAGGGCACCTATAAGGGCGAGGCGGTGCGCATTGTGCGTGCCACGCGAGTGCTGGCGGACCCGTCCGTTACGGGGCATGCCTATGTCATCGTGGCTCAAACCAATGAGGCGCGATCCGCCCTGACACGTGAGCTGACGTTGCGCGCGACCATTCTGGTCCTGATCATGAGCCTTCTGGCATTTGTCGGTGCAATGCTGGCCATTCGCTATGCGCTCCAGCCTGTCGAGCGTCTGGGCGCTGCCGTACGCCGCCGCGACCCGCATGATCTGACACCTGTCTCGGTCGATGTTCCGCGCGAGCTAGATCCATTTGTAAGTTCCATCAATCATTTCATGGGCCGCCTGAATGAGCGAGTCGATCTGCTGCAGCGGTTCATCGCCGATGCTGCCCACCAGATCAGGACACCGCTGACTGCCCTGTCTGCACAGATCGATCTTCTGGGCCATGACAAACTGGACAAGGCCGGGCGCCAGCATTTTGAACGTGTGCAACAGCGCACGGGTGAACTGGCGCGGCTGACCAACCAGCTACTCAGCCACGCCATGGTCATTCATCGGGCCGACTCGATCCAGCTGGAGCCGATCAGTCTCGTGGATGTGGCCCGCCGCGCCTATCGCGCTGCTATACCGATTACCGTTGATCCCGATATTGTCATCTCGTTCGAGGCACCCGATGACCGCCCCTTTGTGCTGGGCGATGCGGTCAGTCTGCGCGAAGCGATCGTGAACGTCATCGACAATGCCCTGCGGCACGGCACGGATCAGCGCCTGGAGGTGCGGGTGCGGTCCGATGCCATCGATGCCTATGTGGAAGTCGAAGACGACGGGCCCGGCATCCCGCCGGAAGGCTGGGAGAAAGCCACCCAGCGCTTCGCCACGTCAAAATCTCACGAGGGGAGTTCCGGCCTCGGCTTCGCCATCGCGCAGGAAGTGGTCAATGCTCACGGCGGGACGCTTGGCTTCAAGGCGCGTGACGAGAAAAGCTTCACGGTTGTTCTGACATTGCCATTGTATAAGGGATCAGCAACGTGATGAAACGTTTCACCGCTATTCTGGCTGCCTTGCTCTTGGCTCTGACCTGCCCTGCGTTGGCTGCTGAGGACAATCGAACCCAGTTTCCGGCCCCGCAGACTGAGACCGGCAAGTTGACGATCTATTCGACCACGGATCTGGCTGCCATGAAGCCGCTGATCGAGGATTTCCAAAGTTCATCGCCAGGCATATCCATCGATTATATCGAGTATCTGACCAATGAACTGCACGCATTGGCAAGTGAAGCCTGCCGCAAGGATCAGCCTCTCGGTGATCTTCTGTTGTCGTCATCGGTCGATCAGCTGCTGAAACTGGCCAATGATGGTTGTGCGGCTTCCCATACATCGCCGGAGACGGCGCGGGTGGCCGATTGGGCCAACTGGCGCGATGAAGTTTTTGGCTTCACCTATGAACCGGCTGTGTTCGTCTACAACACCCGCAAGGTGCCGCCCGCCGAAGTCCCCCGGACCCATGTCGAACTGGCGGATCTGTTGCGCGAACGTCTGGACTATTATCGGGGCCGTGTCGGCACCTATGATATCCGTTTGTCCGGCATCGGCTATCTGCTCGCGTTCTATGATGCACGTCAGACAAACACCGTCTTTGGCCGCCTGCTGGAAAGCATGGCGCGGGCTTCTGCGGTCGCCCGATGCTGCACGGGCGAAATCCTTGAAGAAGTGGCAAGCGGCCGCCTCTATATCGGCTACAATATGCTGGGTTCCTACGCCTACGATGCGGCGCGCAGGCATCCCGACCTCAGGGTCGTGGTGCCGCGAGATTACACGCTGGTACTCAGTCGGGGTGCCCTGATTCCGGAATCGGCCAAGCGCGGTGATCTGGGCGGGCAATTCCTCGATTATCTCCTGTCGGAGCGTGGCCAATCCATCGCAAGAAACAATGCGTTCTACTTTTCCGAAACAGGTGGCTTGCCGCCGGATGTGGATGGTCCGCAAAACCTGAAGGAATCGGGTATTGCACAGCCCATCCGTATTGGACCAGCGCTCCTTGCCGTGCAGGACTGGGCGCAAAGGCAGCGCTTCATCGAGGACTGGTCGCGATCATTGATCGAGCTCAACAGCCCGGAATGGACCCGCGAATAGGTTAAAAGAGTGAGCCCTGATCCGTGCCAGGCACAGCAGGCTTTTTCGCCGGAGCGTGACGTTCGGGCTTGGGCCGGGCCGGAATGCCGTCGCCTTCTCCAGCCACGGCCTGAACCTCGCCATCCTGAAAGCGCAAGGTGAGATGATCGCCGCTGCCGACCGCCGCAGCGCGCTTCACCGGTGTCCCCGACGTATCAAGCACAATGGCAAAACCGCGTTCGAGTACACTTTCATGCGAGAGTGTTTTCATAAGCCGCTCGAGTTCGCCGCCACGCCGTCTGGCCCGGTCAAGCCTGATGTCTATGGCCTGATCCTGCCGCCGTTCAAGCTGGGTGAGTGATTGACGGCCACGCACGGCAAGCCGGGCAATCGGTTCGGGCGACAGGCGCTGCGTATGGCGGGCAAAGACCGCGCGCCGATCGCGCAGGAAAACGGCAAGGCTGCGCGGCAAACGATCACCGAAAACAGTCACTTCCCGCTGTTTTTCCCGGAACCGCTGCTGCAGTACGCGCGGCGACAATTGCCGGGCGCGGCCGTCGAAATGAGCGCGCTTTTTCTGGGTATTCGCCTGCAGGGCTCGGCCAAGCCGGGCCGCTGTCTCGTCAAAATGCCGACGGGGCAAGGCAAGCAGTTGATCGGCCGAGGGCAGGGCGCGTGCCAGCGCCCGTTGCGCCTGACGGCGATTGTCAAGGTAACGCGACATGCCTGCCGCCAGCCGTGCACCATAGGTCGCCACATTGGCCTGCAGGTCGGCCCGCACAGGAACGGCCATCTCAGCTGCACCGGTCGGCGTTGGGGCACGCACGTCGGCTGCAAGATCAATCAGGGTCCAGTCGGTTTCGTGGCCCACGGCCGAGATAACGGGAATACCGGAAGCTGCGACGGCGCGCACGACGATTTCATCGTTGAAACCCCAGAGATCTTCCAGGCTGCCGCCCCCGCGCGCAACAATGAGAACATCCGGTCGCGGCAAGGCGCCACCGGGTTGCAGCGCGTTGAAGCCGTTGACGGCCGCCGCCACTTCGACGCCTGAGGTTTCGCCCTGCACGCGCACCGGCCAGACCAGTACGTGCAGCGGAAAACGGTCCGTAATGCGGTGAATGATATCGCGGATAACGGCGCCGGTCGGTGATGTGACCACACCGATGACACGCGGCATGAATGGCAGCAATTGCTTGGCAGCCGGGTCAAAGAGACCCTCGGCGCCGAGCTTGCGCTTGCGTTCCTCCAGAAGCGCCATCAATGCGCCGGCGCCAGCCGGTTCCATCTGTTCGATGACGATCTGGTATTTCGAGGAACCGGGATAGGTGGTCAGCTTGCCGGTAGCGATGACCTCCATACCCTCTTCAGGCTGGAATTTCAGGCGGCTCATGCTGCCGCGCCAGACGACGGCCTCGATACGGGCCTTGTCGTCCTTCAGGGAAAAATAGGCATGGCCGGAGGAATGCGGCCCGCGATACCCGGAAATCTCGCCGCGCACGCGCACATGACCAAATGTATCCTCAACAGTGCGCTTTAGCGCTCCCGAGATTTCGGATACGGAATATTCAGCGACGTTGGACGTCGATTCGGACTTTTCGGTCATTGCCTATTCCTAACGGGGTGATGAATGGCGTCAAGTCTTGGAGTTCTATGTTACAGGGCCAGGGATAAAAAAGGGGAATGCCTATGACCGGACGTCTCAGTCTGCGCCACTATCTCATGATCGGCGCTGCGATGATCGCGCTTGCTGCCATCGTCCTGTTGTTGATGGGGCGCAATCCCATGTGCACGTGCGGCACGGTCAAGCTCTGGGTGGGTGAAGTCAATTCATCGGACAATTCCCAGCACATTTCTGACTGGTACTCCCTGTCGCATATCATCCACGGATTTCTGTTCTACGGCATTCTTTGGCTCGTAGCCCGCAGCAAACCTGTGGGGTTCCGGTTGCTTCTCGCTATTCTGGTGGAGGCCGCGTGGGAGATTTTCGAGAACACCGATATGGTCATCAACCGTTACCGCGAGGCGACCATTGCGCTTGGATATACCGGCGACAGCGTACTGAATTCGGTATGCGATATCCTCTTCATGGTGATTGGCTTTTTCTTTGCATCGCGTGCGCCGCTCTGGCTGACGATTATCATCGCTATCTTTTTTGAACTGCTGGCGGGATATGTCATTCGCGACAATCTCACCCTCAATATCGTGATGCTGGTCTATCCCTTGGATGCCATCAAAGTGTGGCAGGGCGGGCTGTAGGCAGCCTCTCCGCTACCAGCCGGGTACCAGCTCCGTCGAGCGCACCTGCCGCAGGCGCTGGTTGACAAGATTGGGCACAGCCGTCGGAGCCATGCTGACCGGGGTTGGCATGGACAGGTTGTCGAGGCTTTCGACAATATGCTGTGCCAAGGCATCCACAATGGCCGAAGGCTTGGTGTGTCCACGCATGATGCCGATGCCGAACTCAGGCAGGCGGCCGAAGCCGTCGGCTTCCGTCAGAACCCGCATTCCCGGACGCAGGGCGCATTCCGGCAGGATCGACACCGCAAGGCCCGCCAGCACGGCTGCGGCGAGAACCGTTGCCGACCAGCTGGTGAACAGGATGCGGTAATCGTGATGCATGGTGTCGAGCACATCGATCGCCGCGGCACGCCAGATGCACGTGGGGCGGCCAACGGCGAGTGGCAGTACTTTTTCCTCATGTACGGTGTGATGTGCGGACGTTACCCAGAGCAACTGCTCGCTTCGCACCACTTCCGACCGGCGCATATCATCGCATTGGGTGACCAGTGCGAGATCAAGCTGTCCCTTGCGGATCATCTCGTCGAGATTGACCGTGGGCTCGCACACCACCGAAAGCTCGACGCGGGGGTTGGACCGCGAGAAGCGTGCCATGATTTCGGGCAGGAAACGGTCGGCATAGTCATCGGGGGTGCCGATGCGGATATGGCCCTGCAGTTGCGTATCATCAAAAGCCGCGATGGTTTCGCCGTTGAGTTGCAACATCCGCCGCGCATAGGCCAGCAAACGTTCCCCATCTTCAGTCAATTTGTTGGTGCGGCCGTCCCGTTCGAACAGAGCCTTTGAAACCCGCTCTTCCAGCCGGCGCATCTGCATGGAGACGGCTGACTGTGTCTTGTTGACCGCATCGGCCGCTCTGGTGAAGCTACCGCTGTCGGCAATGGCGATAAATGTCTGCAACTGGTCAAGATCAAGTGGCGCACTCATGGCTTTGCTCCCAAGACGGTTCGATCCATCATTATTATTGAACGTTTACATGAAAAACATTCGTTTGAATAATCAATTTTTGTGGATCATTCTACAGTTGTTCAGGAAACGCCGGTATTGAAACGATGCTAGGCGTGATGCGTAGAAAATAGTTTCTGCGCGATTCAACCCTTCTTGATCAGCGCCATTCAAAAAAGGAGTAGGGCGATGACGACGACAACGAGAACGACCGAAGTAAATGGATTTGTACCCGCGATCACTTTCGCGCTGGTTCAGGCCGCTGGCTTTGTCACCCGAATGATCGTCGCCCGCCGCAATCGCAAAACGATTTTGAGCCTCGGGGAGTGGAACGATCAAATGCTGCATGACATTGGTGTCACGCGCGGTGATCTGCATTCGGCCCTTGGCACGTCGCTGCTTGAAGATCCGAGTGAAAGACTGGGCGCATTGGCCGATGTCAGGGCCCGTGTACGCGCAGCACGCTCGATCAGCTAAGCATCGATTGACTGGTTAGCAGGCGTCCCATTCACACCGGAATCCCCTCCCGGTGCCCCGCCTGCCCACTGCCCGGCCTTTTGGCCGGGCTTTTTCTTTGTGGAGACAACTATTTGTTGCGATCCATCCCGCGCAGATACTGGTCAAAAATGGATTCCACGCCTTTTTGATACTGTTCGCTCGTCTTCCGGCCCGTTTCGAACATCTGACCGAAGATATCCTTGTACGGATTATCGGGCGATGTCGGAGGGGCGGCCGACGCATCCGGCTGTTTTGGCTCAGGCTGTGGTGTCGATTGCTGCCGTGCACCGCCACCCAGCATTTCCTCAAAAATCTTGCCAAATGGGTTGTCGCCAAACGGGTTCTGCGCTTGCGCATTTCCCTGGGGTTGTTGACTCCGTGGTGTGGCACCGGGGAAGCCGCCGCGTGTCATTTGTTCCAAAATCTGGCCGAGCGGATTGTTGCCCCACGGATTGGCCTGACCCTGCGGTTGTTGCGGAGCAGCGGCACCGCCGCCACCAAGCATGCTTTCCAGAATTTGTCCCCACGGATTGACAGCGCCGGGCTGGTTCGGGGCAGTCTGGCCGCCTATCCCGCCGCCTTGACGCATCATCTGTTCGATGAGATCGCCAATGACATTGCCGCCGCCGAGGCCTGCGGCCGCAAACTGGCCCGTTGACTGCTTGTACAGGCCGCCCATCGTCATGGATGCAAGCACCGGCAGCATCTGCTGCAAGGTGCTGACAGCAATACCGGTCATCCGGGCGGCGTGATCGGCGACCGCCCGCGACAAATCCTTGGAACCGAAAAGATTGTTCAAAATCGCGTTGCCATCAGCTATGCCTGCCGGATTGAAAGCTGCCTGCGGATTATCAAAATAATTGACGTGTTGGCCGGACGAAAGTGCCTGGATGAACGCGCCGACGCCCATGGGATCGGCCGTATTACGCTGCAAGCCTTGCGAAAAGGCAGGCATGAGTGCCTCGATAGCCGCGATTGTCTGTTGTTGCGAGAGCTGAAACTGGCGTGACAATGCCTCCACAGCCTGCCCACCCTGTCCCTTCAGGAACATGTCTACGAGATTCATGGCGCCGATCCTCCTTCGGGCTGATGCACCAGGGAAGAGTAGCCCCGCTGATAATCAAAGTTCAATCTTTTTATCGGGTTAGAGCGCGGGAGGCAGTTCGCTGCATCTGGTTGGTGAGCTTGTCGAACCACGCACTCAGGATTTGCAGTCAGATCAACATTCTACATAGGGCCAATCAGCCAGCTGAACCTTAAAAATATTGCGCCAGATTCTTCCGAATCCGCTCCAGCGGATCGATCGAGGGATCGCCGGGTGTGAACGTTTCACCGGTGATCGTCTCATAGGCCTGGATGTAGACCTTGGTCGTGGCGTCGATCATATCCTGTGGAATTTCGGGGATATCGTCCTTGTAGGGGTCGCAGCGCTCGACCACCCAGGTGCGGATGAAATCCTTGTCGAAACTGACCGGACGCTTGCCCGGTGCATAGCTGTCGGCAAACCAGTAGCGGCTGGAATCCGATGTATGGATTTCATCGGCCAGCACGATGTTGCCATCCACATCCGTACCGAACTCGTACTTCGTATCGGCAAGGATAAGGCCGCGGCTTGCGGCAATTTCCTGTCCACGTGCGAACAGCTTGAACGCATAGGCAGAAACCGTGTCCCACTGTTCCTGCGTGAGCAGCTTCTGGTCCAGTATTTCCTCAGCGGTCAGTGGCTCGTCATGGCCGCCGTCGAAAGCTTTCGATGTCGGCGTGATGATCGGCGCAGGCAGCTTTTCATTGTCCTGAAGACCATCGGGGAAGGTGGTGCCATACATCTCGCGCTTGCCCGCCTTGTAAAGCGTCAGGATCGATGTGCCGGTGGTCCCGGCGAGATAACCGCGAACGATGATCTCCACCGGCAGAATATCAAGCCGGCGGGCAACCACGACGTTCGGGTCGGGATAATCAAGGACGTGGTTCGGACAGATATCCTTGGTCTGTTCGAACTGGTAGCGCGCGGTTTGAGTCAGCACTTCACCCTTCAGCGGAATGCAGGCGAGAATCCGGTCAAACGCACTGATGCGGTCCGTAGCGATGATGATGCGCCGTCCATCCGGCAGATCATAATTCTCCCGCACCTTGCCACGGTAATAGTTCGGCAGTTCGGGAATGAAAGCATCGGTAAGCGCTTTGTGTGTAGGCATGGTTTGAAGAATCCGCGTCAGACAATCTGACTTTCGCATAACACATAAGTCGGGGAACGGGAGTCAAATTCTGAGTTAACGCCCACCCGTGACATCCAGGAGCGCGCCGGTCACATAGGACGCGGCATCGCTGAGCAGCCAGACGATGGATTCACCAACTTCTTCAGCCGTACCCGGTCGTCCAAGCGGTGCCGTCACGCCGAGGCGCTGGGCGCGGTCCGGCTGGCCGCCGCTGGCGTGAATATCGGTTTCTATCAAACCGGGCCGAATGGCGTTGACGCGAATGCCTTCCGGGCCGACTTCCTTGGAAAGGCCGATAGTAAGCGTATCCATTGCGCCTTTTGATCCGGCATAGTCGACATATTCCGACGGCCCGCCGAGGCGTGCAGCGGCAGATGAAAGGATGACGATCGATCCTCCCTTGCCGCCGCGTGAATGCGCCATTCGCCTGATACCCTCGCGTGCACAGATATAGGCACCGAGAATATTCACATCGAACATACGCTGCAGGCGGGCGGTGTCGATATCCATCAGCTTCGATGCGGGCGCTACAATACCGGCATTGACGACAAGACCGTCCAGCGGACCGAGTTCCTCGGTCTGCCTGAACATGGCGATGACGTCGGCCTCCCTGGCCACGTCGCCCTGTATGGCTTTTGCCTTGCCGCCCGCCGCGATGACTGCCGCGACCACGTCGTCCGCTGCTGTCCTGTTGCTCACATAATTGACGCCGACGGACCATCCTTTTTGACCGGCAAGAATGGCTGCGGCACGACCGATGCCACGGCTTGCACCTGTTATCAGGATGGTCTTGGTCATCGCAATGTCTCCCCATGGACAGGACTAGTAGGCGTACTCCAGAAACGCAGGTTCAACCGAGCCGCCCCAGACGGTGTTGTACTGGCTGAGCATCTGCTCCGCCGACGTCGTGCCCCGCGCGACGACTTCTTCGAGCGACGCGAGATAATGGGTCTCGTCAAAGCCTTCGCTGTTGAGCAAGGCGCGATTCTTGAGGCCGAGGCGCGAAATTGCCAGCACATCGCGCGAAATGTCGTGCACCGAGCGGTTGCGCAACATGGCGCGCAGGCCCTTTGCCGGCACCTCGTCGCGCAGCGCCTGTACTTCCGGGTAGGTCCAATCACGGGTCAGCGCCTCGGCGGCATCCAACGCTTCGGCATCGTAGAGAATGCCGACCCAGAATGCCGGCAGTGCGCAGATACGCCGCCATGGGCCGCCATCGGCGCCACGCATTTCTAGGAAGCGCTTCAAGCGCACTTCCGGGAACAGCGTGGAAAGGTGGTTTGTCCAGTCGCCCATGTTGGGCGTGCCATCCGGAATCGAATCTTTCAGCGCGCCGTTCATGAACTGGCGGAAGGTAACATGGGTGCAGTCATGGTAACGACCATGGCGCAGGACAAAATACATCGGCACGTCGAGCGCCCATTCAACATAATCGGCAAAACCGAAATTCTCGTTGAAGATGAACGGCAGCACACCGGAGCGGTTGTTGTCCGTGTCCCGCCAGATCTCGGAGCGCCAGGACAGCAGGCCGTTTGGCTTACGCTCTGTGAAGGGAGACATGGCGAACAGGGCCGTGGCGATGGATTGCAGCTTTACGGAAACCTGCATCTTGCGGCGCATGTCGGTTTCCGATGCAAAGTCGAGATTCACCTGGATGGTACAGGTGCGGTACATCATGTTCAGCCCGTCCTTGCCGACCTTCGGCATATAATTGGACATGATGTTGTAGCGGGATTTCGGCATGCGCGGCGTTTCGGCCAGGGACCATTTCGGGCTGCCGCCAAGGCCAAGGAAGCGGATACCGAGTGGCTCGGCTATCTCGCGCACCTGCGCCAGATGCGCATTGGTTTCGCGGCAGGTCTGGTGAATGGTGGAGAGCGGAGCGCCGGACAGTTCGAACTGGCCGCCTGGTTCAAGCGAGATCGCGCCCTGGCCGGTCGGTTCGACGAGGCCGATGATATTTCCTTCATCGACGATGGGTTCCCAGCCAAGCTTTGACTGCATGCCTTCGAGAATGGCCCGGATGCCGCGCGGACCGTCATAGGGAACCGGACTGTTGTCTTCGGTATAGAACGGGAATTTTTCGTGCTCTGTGCCGATGCGCCATGCGGATTGCGGCTTGGAGCCCTGAGCAAGATAGGTCGCCAGTTCTTCCGTGCCGGAAAGGGGCGTCTCGTCTGTTGTATCGCGCGCCATGGATGGTGCTTCCCCACTAGAATTTTCGAACTTGAGGCGTGATTGGCTGTTTTCGGAAACGAGCGCAAGCAAATTTCGCTGATGCTCTCATCAAGAGAATTTGTATCTCACCAATCACCGATCGTCGCCTGAATAAGAGCGAGTGCGGCAACGGCGGCAGTATCGGCGCGCAGGATGCGTTGACCCAGCGGAATGGCGGTTACGAAAGGCAGTTTGCGCAAGGTCTCGCGCTCCGCATCCGAGAAACCACCCTCCGGCCCGATCAGGACGCCGAGCGGCCCACGCGGCAGGCTTTGTAGCAGTGGTAGGGGGTTATGGGTATCATGACCTTCGTCGCAGAAGATCAGGCGCCGGTCCGGATTCCAGCCATCCAGCAGCTTGTCGAGTTTGACGGGCTCGCGCGTTTCGGGAATTGCCAGCACGCCGCATTGTTCCGCCGCTTCGATTGCGTTGGCCTCGATCCGGTCTATGCCGATTCGGGTCACCTGCGTGTGCTGGGTGATCACCGGTTGCAAAACGCCGGCACCCATTTCAACAGCTTTTTGCACGAGATAGTCGAGCCGTCCCTGTTTGAGCGGAGCAAAGCAATAGAGTAGGTCGGGTGATTCCGGCTGTTCTCGTGTCAGTTCAAGCGGTTCAAGGGCCAGCTTTTTCTTGCTTTCAAAGCGAAGAGTCGCGCGCCATTCGCCGTCCCGGCCATTGAAAACGAGGATTTCACCGCCGTCTTTCATCCGCAGCACATTGGCAAGATAATTGACGGCTTCAGCCGGAGCATCCGTCCGCCTGCCAGCCGCCAGATCCCCGGTGATATAAAGCCGTTGCATTTTGTAATTTGCGCGCATGAAAGATGGATGCCAGAGAGAGGACCGGATGGTCAAGCAGGGCCTGTCAGCCGAGTGGCGGCAGGCGCCGTTTCACCGGTGATGTCTTGACGATAGACGTGTTGGTTTCAGCCTTTTCCGCCAGCCGGTCGAGCAGCGTATCCAACTGTTCCATGGTGCGGAAATGGATCTTGCCGATAAAACAGTCGTCGCCGGTCACCTTGTCGCATTCGGTGATTTCAGGCGTCTCCTGTATCAGCCGCTCGACAATGTGCAGCATACCAGGCAGGGGCCTGACCCGAACGATGGCTGTCAGATTATAGCCGAGTGCCGACGGGTCGATATCGACGGTGAACGAGCGGATGACTTTCTTTTCTTCGAGCCGCCGCAGCCGCTCGGAAACGCTGGGGGATGAGAGTCCGACCTTCTGGCTCAATTCCTTCAGCGAGATTCGCGCGTCTTCGATAAGAATGCCGAGAATCGTCTTGTCCATTTCGTCGAGCATGTTCACCTCGTAAGGCATATCGATGATACTGCCTGCATTAAACAGGTCAATCAAACCTTACGCCTTTTTCCATATATATCAAATTGCCGTTACTCCGAATAGTCTTGCGGCACGATACAACAGGGCAGGGCATAATGGATCGCGATAGTGTAAGAGGCAGCGTGGAAATGACCGCTGCGATGATGATTTCAGGCACGATCGGCTGGTTTGTGCTCATGTCGGGCCAGCCGGTCCTGTCGGTTGTGTTCTGGCGCTGTGCCTTCGGTGCACTGACCTTGCTTGGGATCTGCGCCGCACTCGGCCTGCTGCGTCCGAACGTTATTTCTTTGAAGCTGTTCGGCCTTGCCGTTCTTGGCGGCGTTGCCATTGTCTTCAACTGGGTCCTGCTTTTTGCCGCCTATTCCCGTGCTTCCATTGCCATTGCGACCACGGTCTACAATGTGCAGCCGTTTATGCTCGTGGCGTTGGGCGCCCTGATCTTCAAGGAGAAGCTGACATTCGCAAAGCTGTTCTGGTTGGCTGTTGCATTTGCCGGGATGCTGCTGATCGTTCAGGCCAAACCGGGTGGCGGTTATACGGGTACGAATTACATGGCCGGTATTGGTCTGTCGCTTGGGGCAGCCTTTCTTTATGCGATTGCATCCATCGTGGCGAAGCGGCTGAAGGGCACACCGCCGCATCTGATTGCACTGATACAGGTTTGCGTGGGTATCGTGCTGATGGCGCCGCTGGCCGATTTCAGTGTCATGCCCAATGGCGTTGGACAGTGGACCAGTATCGTGACGATCGGCATCATTCATACGGGACTGATGTATATTCTGCTCTATAGCGCCATTCAGAAGTTGCCGACCCATCTCACGGGATCGCTGTCTTTCATCTATCCGATAGCCGCCATTCTGGTTGATTATTTCGCCTTCGGGCATCAGTTGCAACCGATTCAGTTTCTGGGCTCAGCCGCCATTCTCATCGCTGCTGCGGGCACAAGTCTTGGATGGAAACTGGGCAGATCGGTGCCGGAAAGCGTCAAGGCATAAAGCCGGAACTTGCAAGTTTTTGCTTTGTTCTATAGTTGTTAAAAGAACATATGATCTTTTGATGCAGACAGAGCATAACCATGGAAATGCGCCCCCTTACACGCGATCAGATCGAGCAGATCTGGACCATTGATCGTAGCGAAATCATCGAGAACATCTATACGCTCAGAGATGGAGAACTGGTTCTCCATCCCGAGTTTTGTGACGCACAGGGGTGGGAAGAGGGCGAGGCGGACAAATATACGCCTTTGCTCCAACAAAGCTTCGATCGCGGCGGCAAGTTTTTTGGTGCCTTTGATGGCGAAAAACTTGCTGGTGCTGGGATTGTCGACAGTATTTGGCGCGGCCCCGCGCATAATCTGCTGCAACTGAGTTTTCTCCACGTCAGCCATGGCTATCGGGGCCAGCGTCTGGGCGTAAAGTTGTTCGAGCGTTCCAAGGAAGCTGCGAAGGCGCTCGGCGCAAAGGGCTTGTATGTCTCTGCCACGCCTTCAGAGCATACAGTGAATTTCTATCGGTATCTTGGTTGTGTGGTGATGGCCACTCCCGATCCGGAGCTGTTTGCCATGGAGCCGGAGGATATTCATATGGAATGCATTTTCAATTGATATAACGCATAAATTCTAAATAACCGGAATGATGGGTTTGTATCCTGCCAGCAATGCCCGGACTGTAGAAGGCGGCGTCAGAAGCATGACATCCCGCGCGGGCGGCGCGCAGGCCGTATAGCCATCCCACGACCAGAGATAGCTCCGTCCGTTGCGAACGAGATAGGCGTCATCACCTGAGGTAATCATGCTCCCATCCGGCAGGTCCCCGATAGGTGACGGGAGCGGGTGACGTTTCTTGCCGCCCTTTGCGTCGAGGCGTTCCGCGTGCAGTACACGATCCATTTCCGGCGCCGATTGTCTGGCTACACCATTGCCGTCTGCCCACGCCGCCTGAAAAGCCTTTGCCCGTTCTCTCTGGCAATAGAAGCAGGGCCGATGCCCCGCGCTCAGTGCCGTCGCTTCATCGGAGAAGAACAACTCGGTCCAACTTTGCCGGGCCATCACATCACGCCTGACATTTCTGAACTTGCAGACGCAGATGATCCACGCTCTGGTCGTCCAGCGCCGTTTGAACAAGGTCCGCGTTAAGGGATCGTGGATAATGCCGCGATTGCCCATGAAGGTTCCTCGCTGGGGAACGGCGACAATCTCGCCGAAGGGTGTGACACGATTTTGCAGGGGCATTTGGTGGCTTCCGGCTGTCATGGGTCCATGCTATCGCAAGATGAGCGTCAACGCGATCATCGGGCAGGCAGAATGCGGGTTCTCGTCGTACAGAATTATCAGAATACCGGACTGGGGTTGGTTGGCCAGGCCTTGGCGGAAGCCGGCGCGCAAATTGATCTTGTGCAGGCTCATGTTGGCGAACCACTGCCTGCCGATGACGCCGGTTACGACGCGCTGATATCGCTTGGCGGCGATCAGAACGCTCTTGCCGACGAGCAGTTTCCCTATCTTCCCTTACTGGCACGCCTGATCCGGCGTTTTGGCGATGCTGACAAAGCCGTGCTCGGTATCTGTCTTGGCAGCCAGCTCGTTGCCCGGGGGTATGGCGCTGAAAATATTCTGGATCGTCCGCAGGAGTTCGGCTGGCATGTCATCTCGGTGACAGCCGAAGCAGCGGCGGACCCCGTCCTGTCGTCCGTTCCGCAAAATTTTCCGATTTTCCACTGGCACAGGGATACATTTTCCCTGCCGGAAGGCGCCGTTCACCTCGCCTCGAGCGCGATGACACGCAATCAGGCATTCCGCATCGGACGCGCGGTTTACGGCATCCAGTTCCACTTCGAGGCAGACACCGCACTGGTAGAGGAATGGCGGCATGTTTTCGAAGACGAGATCAGGCGGGACAATCCTGACTGGCTTGCGAACTATCCGGCACGGGTCGCGGAAAGTGCTGTCGCCGCCGATGCAGCAGGTATCGCTTTGGCGCGTGCGTGGGTGGCGCTGATCTAGCTCAGTTTGAGCGAATTGTTGTGTCCGCCGGTGTGCTTGGCCGATTCCGTTGCAACTCTGCAACAGGCAAAATTTGAATCAAATTGACCTGTCTGTATTCATGTGGAGCGTGGCTTTGATTCACTTGCTGGAAAGGATTGTGAGCTGTAGTTGCCGGGCCGGTTAGCTGGCATGAAGCCAGGCCGAAGAGACTGATGGAAACGCCCGAATGACTATGAAGAGTGCCGCCCTTTTGACCGCCATGATGCTTGCATCTATCCTTTTCATGGGCGCCGAACTGGTATCCGTTGATGCCGGTGGCCGTACTGTATCGAGCGATGGCTACGGGATCAGCTCCGCCTCGCGTTAATACTTCGTCTAGGCAACCGCTTCCAGAAAAGACTTGCCTTCAGCGTCGATCATAATGGCGCTGAGGCGGCCGCTGGCATAGGCGCCGGTATCAAGATTGACCCGGTTTTGCCGCACTTCCACATCGCTGGCCGGCGTATGGCCGTGCACGATGACCTTGGCATGCAGACGCGGGTCATCCAGGAACTCCCAGCGAATCCAAATAAGATCTTCAGGATTTTGTCGGTCGAGATCAACACCGGGCCTGATGCCCGCGTGACAGAAGAAAAAATCACCCATCACGGTTGAACGGCGCAATCCGCGCAGAAAATCCACATGCGCGGAGGGGATCGCGCGCAGCAGGGCGGAACGTCCGGCAGCCGCCGACCCGGCGTCGTCGAAATCGATGGTCACGCCATAGGAGCGCGCGGTCTGTTTGCCGCCGTGGCGTGCAAAAATTCCGTGTGTGTCGCCTTTGTCGAGATAGTCCAGGAACCCGACATCGTGATTGCCCGCCAGCGTCAGCATTCGGTGCGTCTTCTTCTGGGCATTGATCAGATAATCGAGAACGCCTTTCGAATCAGGCCCGCGATCCACATAGTCGCCGAGGTGCACGACCGCCCAGTCGAAAGGTGGCGATTTCTCGTTCTCGACCAGAATACGCCGGTGCATTTCCTGCAGGAGATCAAGACGGCCATGCACGTCGCCTATGGCATAGACGCGCATTCTATCGGGGCCGCGGGCATGCTTGAAGTCGACGGTTTTCATGGACGGTCTAGCTCTCTTTGGCTGCGACGCATGCGCGACGTCGCCTGCCAGGCACTGCTGCGTTCCGCCTCCTTTTGCGCCTCTTCGATGAAGTCGATATGTCGGCGAACGGCGGCCCGCGCCGCATCCGGGTTCGCGTCCATGATGGCATCGGCGATGGCCTTGTGCTGTTGCAGCAGTTTTTCCCGTGCACCGGGAAAGCCGTAGATCACGGTGCGATTGTAGAACACATCGTCAGCCAGAAGCCGGTAGCAGGATCGCAGCGTGTGCAGCAGAATGATGTTGTGTGCGCATTCACCGATAGTGCTGTGCAGCTCGACATCGAGGTCAGCTTCCTTTTTGAAATCGTCCGTTTCATAGGCCAGTTGCATGGCTTCGACGATCCGGGAGAGCAACAGCCGGTCGTCTTCGGTGGCCCGGCGGGCCGCGTATTCCGCCGCAATGCTTTCGATTTCCCGGCGGTATTCAAGGTAATCGGCGGCGGCCTTTTTGTGGCTGGAGATGAGGTCCATCACCGGTTTGGAAAAGACTTCGCCGATGACATCGGCAACGAAGGTTCCCCCACCATGGCGGGCAACGAGCAGTCCCTTGGCTTCCAGTGTCTTCAAGGCGATGCGCAGGACCGGGCGCGAGACATCGAACTGAACCGCAAGCTCCCGCTCACCGGGCAGGCGGTCACCCACGCGCAGGACGCCTTCAAGGATCAGTGTTTCCATCTGGCTGACGATATCATCCGCCGTGCGCGGGGACTGGATGCGGGCAAAGATCGGGCTGCTCATGATGAAAATCGTCCGCAAGAGTGATCTGTAGTCCAACGTACCGGCAAATCATGAAACTGGTCAATTCTTTGATCCACTTCGACTCCGGCCGGTAAGCGTCGCATAGCCGCAGTCTTCCGGCGTAAAGGAGCATTGAAAGGACAGGCCGTTACGTTCACCATCTTGTGAACAGTCTACCAAGGGGCCGACATGAAGGGGAAGAGACTGAAAACCGCAGCAGCATTTTCGAATGCTGCGTCGAGTCCGGGTGTGATGGGCTTTCCCGGACACATGGAACGCTCGGTGGCATTGGGCGAAGTCCACGCGCGTCCCTATCCGCTCGTGGATACGCCGCGTCTCCTTATCCAGCTCGCTTTCATGACCGAAGGCGGCTCCACGGTTGATCATGCTGTTCTGGCCGAACTCAGCCGCAGCATCGGCATAACACCGCCTGCGCGCGACGCCCGCCACCACATCATGCCATGGGGCAATGGCACGCTGCGCTGGGAGCGCCATACGGAGTTTTCGACCTATCTGTGGGAAGGTCCGGTGCCGCGGGCAGGGCAGACCGCCCAGCATCCATTCGGGGAAGGGTTCAACCCACCCGGCACGGTCATCGATGGCGTGCGGCTGGAGATTATCCGCAAGGACGCCAGCGCTGCGACACTGATTGAGGAGTTCGATCCGACAAGTCTCTGCTACAGCGATATCGAGAATGGGCTTGCCTCGATTGTCACGGACTTCCGGCAGGACGGCGATGGAATGACGCGCATTCTCATCCTCGACAATGGTCTGTCACCGGCCCGTGCCGGTGCTTTGTCGCAGCGTGTCATCGAAATCGAAACTTATCGCACATTGGCGATGCTCGGACTGCCGCTTGCCCATTCGCTGTCGCCGCGTATCCGCCGGATCGAAGATCGCCTGGCAGGCCTGACGACAGAAATGCGCGCGTCGGACGCCGACAACCATAAACTGCTGGACGAACTCACGTCGCTCGCAGCCGAACTGGAAGCCGACGCCGCTTCAAGTCTTTACCGGTTTGGTGCAAGCCGCGCCTATAACGGCATTGTGCTGGAACGGCTGGCGGCGCTGCATGAAGAGCCGGTGACGGGATACGAGACGTGGGCTGCATTCATCCAGCGCCGCATGGCCCCGGCCATGCGCACCTGCCATTCGGTCAGTGAGCGGCAGGAAAATCTCTCGGAAAAACTCTCGCGCGCGGCAACCCTGCTGCGCACGTCGGTCGATGTGGAACTGGAACGCCAGAACCGCGATCTCCTGAGCTCGATGAACCGGCGAGCGCAGTTGCAGCTGCGCCTGCAGCGCACCGTAGAAGGCTTATCGGTCGCTGCGATCTCGTACTATGTCGTGGGTCTGTTCTACTATCTTGCCAAGGGTGCCGAAGCCTACATGCCGGAGCTGCATTCGTCGGTTGTTACCGCTGCTTTCGTCCCCATAGCGATACTGGCCATGTGGTTTCTGGTGAAATCGATCCGCAAATCGCACAAGGACGAATGATCAGACCCGATCCCACGGTGCCATGGGACCGTAAAGCGCCGCAAGATAATCGATGAACACCCGTACCTTTGCTGGCAGAAACTGCCGGGAAGGGTATATCGCGTATATCGCGATATTATCCGACGCAGCGTAATCCTCGAGAACGCGTACGAGATGGCCTGTGGCAAGCTCAGGGCCGATATCCCACGTGGAACGCAGCGCTATCCCAAGACCGCCGAGCACTGCCGCCCGCACAACCTCACTTGAATTGGTCAGAATCGGTCCGGTGGGGCGCAGGCTGACTGCGCCGTCCGGTCCGTTCAGCCGCCACGGATCGCCATTGTGCGCGGCAAGGCAGATATGGCCGTCGAGATCGGCAATGGCGCGCGGGGTTCCATGTTCGGTGATATAGCGCGGCGAAGCGACAAGAAACCGCTGTACCGGTGCGAGTTTACGTGCCACCAGACTGGAGTCCGACAATTCGGCAATGCGAATGGCAAGGTCATAGCCTTCACCGACGATGTCGACGAATTCATCGGTCAGGACCAGGTTTATTGAAAGGTCCGGGTTTGCCCGCATGAAAGGCTCAAGATGCGGAGCAATATGCATCCGCCCGAAGGTGGTGGGCGCCGAAACCTTCAGCAGGCCCTGCGCCTGTTCCGAGCGGCGCGATACAAACGCATCCGCCTCTTCGACACCGGAAAGAATCGCCAGCACCCGTTCATAATAGCCCTGACCGGTTTCCGTCAGGGCAATTTGCCGGGTGGTGCGCTGTAAGAGGCGTGTGCCCAGCCGCTCTTCAAGCCGCCGCAGCCGCTTGGAAATGACGGCCGGCGACACGCCGAGTTCGCGTCCGGCCGCCGACATGCTTCCGGACGAAACAACCCGTGCAAAGATTTCCATATCATTCAGATGATCCATCGGCGCACTCTTTCCGCCGGATGAAGATAAGGTCAAGCCCCTGAAGGATCGGTTGCCCTTTGACAGGCGAAGATCCGCAGTACCGGAATACAGAGAATGTAGAGGGCTGCGCCGGAAATCCAGACAAAGCCGATCCAGTCGGTCCGGGTGGCGGCATAGATGGCCGTGAATGCGACAGGCCCGACGATGCCGGTCAGGCTTGTGGCACTGGCGAGGATACCCTGAATTTCGCCGATTCTGGTTTCAGCCACCTGCCGGGTGATGATCGACTGGAGGGCAGGCGCAGCAATGCCGCCCATGGAAAGAAAGAGCAGGATCGGCAGAACCATCCAGCTTTGGCTGGCAAAGGCCATCAGCAAATAACCGATGCCGTCCAGACTCATTCCGAGGACCAACGTGCGTTTTTCGCCAAGCTTTTCCGTGACCGGGCCCGTAAGCAGTCCCTGCACCAGTGCGTGGCACAGGCCAAATGCCGCGAGTGAAATCCCCACGGTCGATACGCTCCAGAGAAAGCGGTCCTGTGTATAGAGTATCCACAGGGCTGCGGGGACCTGTCCAACGAGCTGTATCAGGGTGAACACGACAATGAGCGGTGTAAGGTCTCTGATGCCGGTCACCCACCTGAAGCCACCAACGGGATTAAAGCTCTGCAGTGAAAGCGGCGTTTTCACGTCTCTGCTGGTTTCGGGAAGGAAGAAGAACGCAAGCAGGAAGTTGACGCCGTTGAGCGCCATGGCGAGCAGAAACGGCGTATGAATACCGAAATTCCCCGCGATACCCCCAAGCAGCGGCCCCGCGATGAAGCCGAGGCCGAAACAGGCGCCAATCATGCCAAAGCGCTTTGCCCGATCATTTTCCGGGGTGATATCCGCGATCGCCGCGCTCGCTACGGACATGGTTGCGCCGGTGATCCCTGAAACGATGCGGCCGATATACAGAAGGGGCAGTACCAACGCTGACGCCATGACCAGATAATCCAGCGTTGCCCCGGCGAGGGAAACAAGGATCACCGGTCGCCGGCCGAAACGGTCGCTCAGCGCACCCAGCAGCGGGGCGCAAAGAAACTGCATCAGCGCATAAAGCGCGAGGAGAACGCCGTAATGCATGGCGACATCATGCGAATGTGTCAGCGTCGTCAGCAGTTCCGGCAGGACAGGCATGATAATTCCGACACCGATGGCATCGAGTGTAACAGTTGCCAGAATGATGGTCAGAGACTTGTTGAAAGGCACGGAAAACTCTTATTTATCATTGATAAGTTTATGGACATATATTCTTTATCGATGATAAATTGTCAAGCATGGCAAAACGAAGCGACATAAAACTGCAGCGTGAGACGGTTATCCGGGCGGCTCTGGACCTCCTCGATGAAACCGGCGTTGACGGCCTGACCACAAGACGTATCGCGACGGCTCTGGGTGTTCAGCAGCCGGCATTGTACTGGCACTTCAAGGACAAGGCTGCCTTGCTGGATGCTCTGGCCGAGGCAATGCTGGTTGAAAATCACACGCGCTCGTTGCCTGTATCAGGTGAAGACTGGCGCCATTTTTTGATCGAAAATGCACGCAGTTTCCGGAGAGCACTGCTTGCCTATCGCGATGGGGCCAGAGTTCATGCGGGATCGCGGCCCAGCCCGGCGCTGTATCCGGCGGCTGAGGCACAAGTCCAGTTCATGGTTGCCGCTGGCTTTGACCTTGTGTCTGCAGCGCATATTCTTCAGGTGATAGGGCATTACGTCGTGGGTTCCGTTCTCGAGCAACAAGCATCCCTGGCGGAGAACAGTCAAACAGCAGCGGCACGTGACATTCACGCTGAGGCGGATATCGCTACGCAATTCCCGATGCTGGCCCAGGTCTTCGCCAGGTTTGAAAACGTGCCTGCCGACGATGGTTTTGAATTTGGCCTTTTGGCCCTTGTGTCGGGGTTTGACACACTGCGTTCCCGGGATTGAAACGCGTCACTTTGGCAGCGCGCTGCCCATGACGCATGATGATCAACAGTTTAGACTGTTTACAAACTGGAATAGTGACTGGTAAACATAATTTACCAGTTTATGGAATTTGCTGGAGGGAGGTTTCATGTCCGGATTGGTGATGCCGAAAGCCGACGCAGCGACCATGTCGCGCCGGACAGAGATCGTTGCCGCCCTGCAGGCCATTGTCCCGGGTGAAGGGGTCGTTGACATTACCAACGAAATGCGTGCCTTTGAATCCGATGCGCTGACTGCGTACCACCAGCTTCCGCTCGTTGTCGTGCTACCGCAGACCGTGCGGCAGGTCTCGCAAATCCTGAAATATTGCCACGACAACAATGTGAAGGTGGTACCGCGCGGGTCGGGGACCTCGCTGTCCGGCGGCGCTTTGCCTCTGGAAGACGCGGTCCTCCTCGTCATGTCCCGTTTTAATCGTATCCTCGAAATCGACTATCCGAACCGTGTGGCTGTCGTGCAGCCGGGTGTGACCAATCTCGGTATCACCAAGGCAGTGGAGCATGAAGGCTTTTACTATGCGCCGGACCCGTCGTCGCAGATTGCCTGTTCGATCGGCGGGAATGTCGCGGAAAACTCCGGCGGCGTGCATTGCCTGAAATACGGGCTCACGGCCAACAATGTCCTCGGGCTGGAAATGGTACTCATCAGCGGTGAGGTCGTGCGGCTTGGCGGCAAGCATCTGGATTCGGAAGGCTATGATCTGCTCGGCCTGATGACCGGTTCGGAGGGGCTGCTGGGCGTGGTGACGGAAGTGACGGTCCGCATTCTGCAGAAGCCTGCCACGGCCCGCGCGCTGATGGTCGGCTTTCCCACGAGTGAGACCGCCGGGCAATGCGTTGCCGATATTATCGCCGCCGGCATCATCCCCGGCGGCATGGAGATGATGGATCGCCCGGCGATCCATGCCGCTGAAGATTTCGTCCATGCGGGCTATCCACTCGACGTCGAAGCGCTGCTGATTATCGAACTCGACGGCCCGGCAGTGGAGGTCAACCACCTGATCGACATGGTCGAGAAGATCGCCGGAAAGAATGGCGCTTCCTCCTGCGTCATATCGCAGAGCGAAGAGGAGAGGATGACGTTCTGGGCAGGGCGCAAGGCGGCATTTCCCGCCGTCGGGCGCATTTCTCCCGATTACCTCTGCATGGACGGCACAATCCCGCGCAAGGAACTGCCGCAGGTCCTGGCGGGCATGCGGGCGCTTTCGGAAAAATACGGGCTGCGCGTTGCCAATGTCTTTCATGCGGGTGATGGCAACCTTCACCCACTCATCCTTTATGATGCCAATATCCCCGATCAACTGCGCAAGGCGGAAGATTTTGGCGCCGATATCCTGCGGCTGTGCGTCAAGGTGGGGGGTGTCCTCACCGGCGAGCATGGCGTGGGTGTCGAGAAACGCGATCTCATGCCTGAGATGTTCAACGAGATTGATCTCAACCAGCAGATTCGCGTGAAATGCGCCTTTGATGACAAGCATCTGCTCAACCCTGGAAAAGTCTTTCCGCAACTGCATCGCTGCGCCGAGCTGGGGCGCATGCATGTGCACCGCGGCCAGGTGCCGTTTCCCGATATTCCGAGATTCTGACCGATGCTGTTCAAGGCACATACACTTGACGCCATTGCGCGCGGGGATGTCGATCTGGCGTTCCGGCGTTGGACCCGGCCAACCGTCAAGACAGGCTCGCGCCTGCGTACAAAAATCGGTTCTCTTCTGATAGGCGAAGTGACTCTGATCGAGCCGGAAAAATGTACGGCCGAAGAGGCAAGGCGTGCGGGATTTGAGGATGTTGCTGCGTTGGAACGCGATCTGGGCAAGGGCGATGGATCGCTCTATCGCATTGTTATCGCAGGAGTAGAAGCAGACGAGAGAACGTCGCTGCGGGACGAGATGCTGTCTCAAACAGTTATCGCAGGACTGGCGGACCAGCTTGGACGTTGGGACAAGGCGGCCGGGCATGCGGGCTACCACAGGAAAATACTCCAGTTGATTGCTGATCATCCGGGAATGGCGGCGGCCGATCTGGCTGCGCAGCTCGACGTTGAAAAACTCAAATTCAAGCGTGACGTGCGCAAACTCAAGGAGGTCGGCTTGACCATCAGTCTCGACATTGGCTACCGGCTTTCGCCGCGTGGCCGGAGCTTTCTGGATGGACGATGACATGACCGTATTCACACCATCCACCGAAGCCGAGATTGTCGAGGCCGTACAATGGGCATTGTCCGAAAGCGCGCCTGTAGAGGTCTGCGGCCATGGGTCCAAACGTGGTCTCGGCCGTCCCCTGCAGACCGAGCATACAATCGCGTTGTCAAACTATTCCGGCGTCACATTGTATGAACCTGATGAACTGGTGCTGAGCGCCAGGGCGGGAACACCCATTGCTGAACTGGAAGCCCTTCTTGCGTCCAAGGGGCAGGCGTTTCAGTTCGAGCCCATGGATTACGGACCGTTGCTGGGACAGGCGGCGGGACAGGGCAGCCTTGGCGGTGTGCTTGCCACCAATCTCTGTGGTCCGCGCCGGTTGAAGGCGGGATCCGCCCGCGATCATGTGCTGGGCGTGCGGGTGGTGTCGGGGCGCGGTGAGCTGTTCAAATCAGGCGGCCGGGTGGTGAAGAACGTGACCGGCTACGATCTTTCCAAGGGCATGGCCAATTCCTGGGGTACCCTTGGCATCGCCACGGAAATCACCTTCAAGGTTCTGCCCGCGCCGGAAACGGAAACGACGCTTGTCGTTCGCGGCCTGATGGATGATGAAGCTGCGCGTGCGATGGCAATCGCCATGGGTTCGAGCGGTGAGGTGGCATCAGCGGCACATCTGCCGGTAAATATTTGCGGACGGCTTGTTGATGGTGTCCTGAAAGGCGAGGCTTCGACAATATTGCGACTGGAGGGCTTTGCGCCTTCCGTTGTCGACCGGGTGATCATGCTGCGGGGGCTGCTGTCCTCGGCGGGCGCTATCGAGGAAATTTCGGGGGATATATCACGCAAACTCTGGCAGGAAGTGCGTGATGTCATCCCGTTTGCCGACGGAACCGAGCGGCCGGTCTGGCGCGTGTCCATGGCACCGATGGAAGCTTACAAGCTGGTGGCATCCATGCGCATGGGTGCTGCAGTCGATGCTTATTATGACTGCCAGGGCGGGCTTGTCTGGATGCGGCTTGAGAGTGAGCCAGAAGCCGAAGCGGTACGGGTATTGATCCGCAAATATGGTGGCGGCCACGCCACATTGGTGCGCGCGCCCGTCGCTGTTCGCGCGGCCATTCCCGTCTTCGAACCGCAACCTGCCGCGCTGGCGGCTCTGTCAAAGCGACTGAAACAGCAATTTGACCCGGATGGAATCCTTAATCCCGGACGCATGGTTGCAGGAGTGTAGTATGCAGACCAATTTCACCCCGCAACAATTGCTTGACCCCGGAGTTGCCGAGTCCGAAAAGATTCTGCGCAAATGCGTCCATTGCGGCTTCTGCACCGCGACGTGTCCGACCTATGTCACGCTGGGCAATGAGCTCGACAGTCCGCGCGGGCGCATCTATCTCATCAAGGATATGCTGGAAAATGGCCGCCCTGCCGATGAGCAGATCGTCAAACATGTCGACCGCTGTCTGTCCTGCCTCGCCTGCATGACAACCTGCCCGTCGGGCGTGAATTATATGCATCTGGTCGATCATGCCCGGGCCCACATCGAAAAAACCTACAAACGCCCGGTGATGAACCGTTTCATCCGGGCGTTGCTGGCTTTTGTCCTGCCCTACCCATCACGTTTCCGGCTGTCATTGACGGCGGCGAAATTCGGCCGCCCCTTCGCGCCGCTGTTCCGCGCCATTCCGGTGCTAAAACCTGTCGCTGCCATGCTCGATCTTGCGCCGAAATCCGTTCCGGCAAAATCACGCTTTGCGGCGCCTGGCCTGCATAAACCTGTGATGGAAAGGAAGGGGCGGGTCGCGATATTGACCGGTTGCGCCCAGCCGGTGCTGAAACCCGCTATCAATGAAGCGACGATCCGTCTTCTGACCCGCTTCGGCATCGAGGTCGTCGTGCCGAAGGGCGAGGGCTGCTGCGGCTCGCTCGTTCATCATATGGGGCGCGACGAAGCCGCGCTGGACGATGCCCGCCGCAATGTCGATGTCTGGACGCGTGAATTGAACAATGGCGGGCTCGACGCCATCATCGTGACAGCTTCCGGCTGTGGCACAACGATCAAGGATTATGGCTATATGCTGCGGCTTGATCCGGACTACCGTGACAAGGCCGCCGTTATCTCAGGTCTTGCAAGGGATATCACTGAATATCTGACCACCCTCGATCTGCCTGCGCCGCAACGTCAGACGGACATGGTCGTTGCCTATCACTCGGCCTGTTCGATGCAGCATGGCCAGAAATTGACGCGGCAACCGAAGGATTTGCTGAAGGCGGCTGGCTTTACCGTCCGGGAGCCAGCGGAGGGGCATCTTTGCTGCGGGTCCGCCGGAACCTACAACATCATGCAGGCGGAGATTGCCCGCACGCTGCGTGACCGCAAGGTGAAAAATATCGAGGCAACAGGAGCCAGTATCGTCGCCACCGGCAATATCGGCTGCATCACTCAGATTGCCGGTGCTGCGAAACTGCCCATTGTTCATACGGTGGAGCTGCTGGATTGGGTGTATGGCGGGCCGCGGCCCGAAGGCGTGCCCGCGCCTGTGTTGCACGCTGCCGAATAGACAAAAGAAGGGCGGTGGTTCCATCGGAGCCACCGCCCAGTTTCGGCACCGCCCCCGGTGCCGTCCCCACTACCTGTTTGCGCTACATCACGACGACCTTTGTGCCGACATTGACGCGTTCGTAGAGATCCGTGACATCCTCATTGCGCATGCGGATACATCCGCTGGATACGGCCTGTCCGATGGTCCAGGGCGCATTGGTGCCGTGAATGCGGTACAGCGTATCGCCGAGATAAAGTGCGCGTGCGCCGAGCGGGTTGGCCGGGCCGCCTTCCATATGAGCTGGAAGAATACGGCCCTTGTCTTTTTCACGCTCGATCATCGATACAGGCGGGCGCCAGTCCGGCCATTCCGCCTTGCGCGTGATGTTGTTGGTGCCGTTCCAGCCAAACCCCTCCTTGCCGACGCCAACGCCGTAGCGGCGCGCCTGACCATCCGCTTCGACGAGAAAGAGGAAGCGCTGGGACGTATCGATAACAATGGTGCCTGGAGCTTGTGGTCCGTCATAGGCAACGGTTTGCGGCAGGAACTTCGGGTCCATGCTGCGTTTCTTGGGTTGGGCTTCCGTCGCGGGTTCTGCCGGACGGCGGAATGAAACCTCGCGCACTGCGGGATTGGCTACCTCATCGGTCCGGGCAGGGCGTCGTGCCTCGCGGCGGTTGACAATAGTTCCGCGCGCCGGTGGTTCGCTCAACACGACCCGGTCACGCATATTGGCGGATGTTCCGACAGGACGCTGGCGCAGCTGCATCACCCACGGCGCGGAAAGATCCGGGCTCATGACCACCGGTGGCCGCGTGGCGTAACGCTCACTGGCATTTGCTTGGAATGTCACCACGCTCAGGCAGGAGGTCAAAAGCAGCAATGCGGTCTTCATCGGGCAATTCTCTTGGCAATCAACACTCCTGACAGGATTTGTCAGGTTTCGGATTGAGTTTGCCTGCGTCCCGGTAGAAAAAAGTGAATGAGGATCAATAAAAAGCGATTCTTTCCGGAAACTATTTGTTGTGGTTACCGGATGGTTTCAGCCACTGGTTAACGCCAGGTGAAGATGTTCCGAAAGGGCAGGCAGATGACAGACGAAGCGCCGGTAAAAACGGGATTGATGACAGGCGAAGATGGTGAAACCAGATGTTCCTGGCCCGGCGCTCTGCCTGAATATATCCATTACCACGATCATGAGTGGGGACGGCCCGTAACGGACAACTACCGCCTTTTCGAAAAGATCTGCCTGGAGGGTTTCCAATCCGGCCTGTCATGGCTGACCATCCTGCGCAAGCGCGAGAATTTTCGAGAGGCCTTCGATGGTTTCGACTTCGAGCGTATCGCCCGCTACGGCGAGAAGGATATCGAACGGCTCCTGGCCAATGCCGGGATTATCCGCCATCGCGGCAAGATAACGTCAACCATCAACAATGCCAGACGTGTTATTGAGCTTCTCGAAGAGAAAGGCTCGCTTGGCGCTTACTTCTGGAGCTTTGAGCCGCCTGTTGAGGAGCGTCCCAGACTTGTCGACTATGGCACGCTGATGGCCAATCCCACGACACCGGCATCGGTACGACTTTCCAAGGATCTGAAGAAGCGCGGATTCAGCTTTGTCGGACCCACCACCATGTATGCGCATATGCAAGCCATGGGGCTGGTGAACGATCATGTGGAAGGTTGCAAGTGCCGGGCGGAGATCGAAAAAATCCGCACGAAATTCAAACGGCCTGTCTGATCCTCCGGCAATATGTTGAAAACGGCCTGCGGACTTGCTTTGCTGCGGCAATTGCGAGCCGGTAATTCCTTGCCCTCAATGCCTTGATCGGCTAGAGCAACTTCCAATTCAAAGTTGATACTTCAAGGCATCGGATCAAAATCATGACAACGAAGGCAGACAGGTTGAAGGCGCGGCTGCCGCGCGGTTTTGTGGACCGGATTCCGGATGATCTGCGTGCTGCCGAAAAGATGATGGCCGATATCCGCAAGGTCTATGACCTCTATGGGTTCGAGCCTGTCGAAACGCCGCTGATCGAATATACCGACGCACTCGGCAAGTTCCTGCCGGATCAGGACCGTCCGAACGAGGGTGTGTTTTCCTTTCAGGACGATGACGAGCAGTGGCTGTCGCTTCGCTACGACCTGACAGCGCCTTTGGCGCGTTTTGTGGCCGAAAACTTTGAGAGCCTGCCAAAACCCTATCGCAGCTACCGCGCGGGCTGGGTATTCCGCAACGAGAAGCCGGGCCCCGGTCGCTTCCGCCAGTTCATGCAGTTCGATGCCGATACGGTCGGCGCGCCTTCCGTTTCGGCGGATGCGGAAATGTGCATGATGATGGCCGATGTGATGGAAGCTGTCGGCATCAAGCGCGGCGACTACGTTATCCGCGTCAACAACCGCAAGGTGCTGGACGGTGTGCTTGAATCCATCGGCCTCGGCGGTGATGACAAGATGGGCCAGCGTCTGGTCGTTCTGCGCGCCATCGACAAGCTCGACAAGTTCGGCGTCGACGGCGTGCGCCTGCTGCTCGGCAAGGGCCGTCTCGATGAAAGCGGCGACTTCACCAAAGGCGCGGGTCTCGACGAAACAGCCATCTCCAAGGTACTGGCCTTTACATCAGCTGGCGGCGCCAATGGCAGCGAGACCATTGCCAATCTGGAAGCCGTTGTGGCCGGAAATGACAAGGGCGTTGAAGGCGTTGCCGAACTGGCCACGATCGAAGCCCTGTCGTCTGCCGCCGGTTATGGCGCGCGCGTCCGTATTGACCCGTCCGTGGTGCGCGGCCTTGAATATTACACCGGCCCTGTTTTTGAAGCCGAGTTGACATTCGACGTTACCAACGAGAAGGGCGAAAAGGTCGTTTTCGGTTCCGTTGGCGGCGGCGGGCGTTATGACGGTCTGGTGTCGCGCTTCCGCGGCGAACCCACCCCCGCAACGGGCTTTTCCATCGGCGTATCACGCCTGATGACGGCGCTGAAGAACCTCGGCAAGCTGGACACTTCGGATAATGTCGGGCCTGTTGTCGTGCTGGTCATGGACCGGGATACGGCAAGCCTCGGCCGTTACCAGAAGATGGTTTCGGACCTGCGGCAGGCGGGCATTCGTGCTGAAATGTATCTGGGTGGGTCCGGCATGAAGCCGCAGATGAAATATGCCGATCGGCGCGGCGCGCCCTGCGTGATCATTCAGGGCTCGCAGGAGCGCGACAATGGCGAAGTGCAGATCAAGGATCTGATCGAAGGGGCGCGTCTTTCATCCGAGATCGAAGACAATACCGTATGGCGTGAAGGCCGTCAGGCACAGATTACCGCCAAGGAAACTGATCTCGTATCGGAAGTACGCAAGATTCTCGAAGCCCAGGCTGAGGATCGCGCCAATGCCTTGAAGGCTGGCTGATCCGATATGACCGGTTCCCGTGCTCCTGCCTTTGCCAGTGACCTTGCCGCGCTGATTTCCGCGCGGGATGCGGAGCTCGTGGATATTCCGGTCATTCAACCAGCCGACCAGTTTCTGGATATGGCGGGCGAGGATTTGCGCCGCCGCATTTTCCTCACGGAGAACGAGAACGGCCAGAGCCTGTGCCTGCGCCCGGAATTCACTATTCCGGTCTGCCGAAACCATATCGAGCTCAATGCCGCCACGCCCAAGCGTTATGCCTATCTGGGCGAAGTCTTCCGCCAGCGGCGTGAGGGCGGCAATGAATTCTTTCAGGCCGGAATAGAAGATCTGGGCGATGCCAACCGCGCCCGCGCCGATGCCCGTTCGCTGGCGGATGCCATTGCCTCGATCCGACTGGTCGCGCCGAAAGCCGAACTTGAAACACTGCTCGGCGATCAGGCGATTTTTGAAGCTGTTCTGGCGGCGCTGGGTCTGCCGCGCGGCTGGCAGAAAAAGCTGGCGCGCGCCTTTGGCAATCCGGGGCAACTGAAAAGCCTGCTTGCCGATCTTTCGTCCAGTCAGAAGAACGGTTTTCTGCCCGACCGCCTCACTGCGCTGGTAGCGGACAGTGATGAGGCCGGATTGGCCGCCGCGCTGGAAGAGGACATGCAGGTGGCGGGTTTGTCACCCGGTGCCGGGCGCAGTCCGCATGAGATCGCGCGCCGCCTGATCGAAAAGGCCAATCTGGCATCGGTCAAGCTACCGGCGCAGGCTTTCGCTGCACTTGAGACATTCCTTGCGATCCGGGTGCCGTTGCAGACGGCTTCGACGCACCTGCGCAATTTCTCGCGGGCCAATGAATTTGATCTCGGTCCGGCACTCGATCAGTTCGAGGCTCGTGTTGTCGCCGTGCGCGAAGCGGGGATCGAGCAGGAAAACATTGTCTACGATGCGGCCTTTGGCCGTCCGCTCGATTATTACACCGGTCTTGTCTATGAAACCCGTGCGCTCGCCAATCCCGATCTCGGCGCCATTGTCGGCGGCGGGCGTTATGACCGGCTGCTGACCATGCTTGGCGCGGTCGATTCCATTCCTGGCGTCGGTTTTTCGATCTGGCTGGACCGGCTGGAGAAAATTGCCGGAGATGCGCGATGACCATTACCCTTGCGCTTCCCTCCAAAGGCCGCCTCAAGGAACAGGCACTTGAAGTGCTTGAAAAGGCCGGACTGAAGGTCATCCTGCCCAAGGATCAGCGCAATTACCGTGCGCAGGTCGAGGGTGACAGCAAGATCGATATCCTGTTCCTGTCGGCCTCCGAGATTGCCCGCGAGCTTGGCTATGGCAGTGTTGATCTTGGTGTGACGGGTGAAGACTTGATCCGCGAAACCCTGTCGGCGGCTGATGAGCGTGTGCAGATCGAAGCGCGGCTTGGTTTTGGCCATGCGGATGTGGTCGTCGCAGTGCCTGAGGTCTGGTACGACGTGTCGACCATGGCGGACCTTGATGACGTGGCTGCCGAGTATCGCCAGCGTCATGGCAGGCGTTTGCGGATCGCCACCAAATACTGGCGTCTGACCCAGCAGTTTTTCTCGCAGATGCACGGCATTCAGGTTTATCGCATTGTCGAAAGCCTTGGCGCCACCGAGGGCGCTCCGGCATCAGGATCCGCCGATATCATCGTCGATATCACCTCGACCGGTTCCACCCTGCAGGCCAATCATTTGAAGGTACTGGAAGACGGCATCATCCTCAAATCCGAGGCATGTCTGGTTTCTTCACGCCGCAGCGCCGATCCCGCAGGGGTTGCGGCCCTTGCGCAACGTATACAGGCGGCAATGGCTCACGGATAGAGCATCAACTATCCGTGATATCGGGCAGGATTTGTAACTTTTATTCCTTCCCATACGTATTCCCTTGCAGATGACTGGTATGTTTCGGTCATCCTGTTCAGGGAGACTATGTCATGATGACACGCCGATCACTTTTTGGCGGAGCTGTTCTGGGACTTGGAGCGCTGATTGCAGCGCGCTTTTCCACGCAACCCAAAGCCTATGCTGCAGGTACGTTTGAAGTCGAGCATACGGACGCCGAATGGAAGAAGCTGCTCACCTCAGACCAATATGATGTCCTGCGCCACGAAGGCACAGAACGTCCGTTCACCAGCCCGCTCAACCACGAAAAGCGCAAGGGAACGTTTGCCTGTGCCGGCTGTGACCTGCCGCTTTTCGACTCCGATACCAAATTTGACAGTGGCACGGGCTGGCCCAGTTTTTGGGCACCGATCAAGGGCGCTGTGACGGAAGTGTCGGATAGTTCCTTCGGCATGACCCGGACCGCCGTCAGTTGCCATCGCTGTGGAGGCCACCTCGGTCACGTCTTCGATGACGGCCCGAAGCCGACGGGCCTTCGCTACTGCATGAACGGCATTGCCATGACCTTCAAACCAGCCGCTGCCTGATGATAGTGAAAGGATTATCATTATGAAACTGCGTCAAATTCTGCTCGCTTCATGCCTGTTCCTGACACCGGCTGCTGCCTTTGCCGAAAGCATCACCATGGTTCCGCCCGCTAGCATGGACCAAACGGCGAGCGCCAGGACGGAAACCATCGTGCTCGCCGGCGGGTGCTTCTGGGGCGTGCAGGGTGTCTACCAGCACCTGAAGGGTGTCACCAATGCCGTATCGGGCTATTCCGGCGGCAAGAAAGAAACCGCGAGCTATGAGATTGTCAGTTCCGGCAATACCGGCCACGCGGAATCCGTCGAAGTGACCTTCGATCCCAAGGTGGTCAGCCTCGGCAAAATTTTGCAGGTCTATTTCTCGGTGGTGCATAATCCCACAGAATTGAACCGGCAGGGCCCGGATTCCGGAACGCAATATCGCTCGGCGATTTTCACCACGAATGAGGATCAGGCCAGGATTGCCAACGCCTATATTGCACAACTCGACAAGGCGAAGACCTATTCGAAGCCGATCGTCACCAAGGTTTCGACGCTGGATAAATTCTACCCTGCCGAGGGTTATCATCAGGACTATGCCACGCTGCATCCCTCGCAGCCCTATATCGCCTATTATGATTTGCCGAAGATCGAGGGTCTCAGCAAGTTCTTCCCGCAGGACTACCGGGATAAGCCCGTTCTGGTGAGTGAAGCCAAGGCTTCAAACTGACCGAGAGATTATGAAAATAAAAAAGGCCGCTGTGAGCGGCCTTTTTTCTGAAACCTGGATCAATTTTAGCGAAGCTTGGCATCAACCGAAAGCGAACCCGCACCATACTGGGCCAGAACGAAGAAACCGCCGGCAATAGCCAGGTTCTTGAAAAACTGTGTTCCTTCGAAAGGTGCCCAGTGACCAACATAGGCGGCTCCGAGCGTGAAGAGGCCTAGAAGAATGGCTGCGTAGCGTGTCTTGAAGCCAAAGAGAACGGCAAGGCCGCCCACAAGTTCAACGAGACCGACGATAACAGCTGTTACAGTTGGCAGCGGCAGGCTCTTGGCTGCGAAATATTCAGCCGTACCTGCAAGGTTGGTCAGCTTGCCATATCCCGCCGGGATGAACAGAAGGGTCAGCAGAATGCGGCTGATCAGCGTGACGATGGCATTGCTGGACGTGGTTGAGGTGGCAAGTGCGTTGTCTGACATGGTCGTTCTCCGGAGTTTGTCGTGACAATCGATAACTAAAATCGATTGTCAAACAAAGCCACTATTTTCTCGACACATTGTTCACAATGAAATGATTTTCTCTTCTCATTCCGGTGCAATCATGCGTTCGGGGCGAACGAGGCGGTCATAATCCTCGGCAGACACGTGCCCGCTGGCCAAGGCTTCTTCGCGCAAGGTCGTGCCATTCTTGTGGGCGGTCTTGGCAATTTTAGCCGCATTGTCGTAGCCGATGGCGGGCGCAAGGGCCGTCACCAGCATCAGTGAACGCTCGAGCAGATCCTTGATGCGCACTTCGTCCGCTTCGATACCTTCGACGCAATTGTCGGCAAAGGACACCATCGAGTCTGCAAGCAGCCGGATCGACTGCAAGACGTTGAGGGCGATGACCGGCTTGAACACGTTGAGTTCGAAATGGCCCTGGCTGGCCGCGACCGTGACTGTCGTCTGGTTGCCGAACACCTGTGCTGCAACCATCGTCAGTGCTTCCGCCTGAGTTGGATTGACCTTGCCCGGCATGATCGACGAGCCCGGCTCATTTTCCGGCAGCTTCAGCTCGCCAAGACCCGAACGGGGCCCTGAACCGAGGAAGCGGATGTCATTGCCGATCTTGAAGAGGTCCGTGGCAAGGGCGTTCAGGCTGCCATGGAAGTTGGCAAGCGCGCCGTGGCTGGCAAGCGCTTCGAACTTGTTCGGTGCCGTCTTGAAGCTGAGACCGGTAATATCCGACACGGCTTCCGCAAAGCCGGTATCGAACCCAACGGGTGCATTCAGACCGGTGCCGACGGCGGTGCCGCCCTGCGCCAGCAGGAACACGTCGGCAAGGCTCTGTTCGATGCGCTTGCGGGCATATTCCAGTGCGGCGCGATAGCCGGAGAATTCCTGACCGAGCGTGACCGGCGTTGCGTCCTGCGTGTGCGTGCGGCCGATCTTGATGATGTCGGCAAATGCCTTTTCCTTCTTCGCCAAAGCCGCGGTCAGATGGTCAAGGGCAGGGTAGAGCCGCTTTGTTGCCTCAACGGCGGCCGCGATATGGATGGCGGTCGGGAACGTATCGTTCGATGACTGGCTCATATTGACGTGATCGTTCGGATGAACCGGCTTTTTCGAACCCTTTTCACCGCCGAGCATTTCGATGGCGCGGTTGGAGATCACTTCATTGGCATTCATGTTTGACTGGGTGCCGGAACCGGTCTGCCAGACAACAAGCGGAAAATGATCGTCCAGCTTGCCTTCAATGACTTCTTCCGCTGCGACGGTAATGGCGCGGCCAGTCACTTCGTCGAGCTTGCCGAGTGCCATGTTGGTTTCGGCGGCGGCGCGCTTGACGATGCCAAGGGCACGGACGAGCGGGATCGGCATTCTTTCGCCACCGATCTTGAAATTGTGCAGCGAGCGCTCGGTTTGCGCGCCCCAGTATTTGTCCGCGGCGACTTCGATGGGACCAAAAGTATCTGTCTCGGTGCGGGTATTGCTCATCGTGCTTTCTATCCTGTTGGAAGTTGCCGGAAGAACTACTGCTAACCTCCGTGCGAGGCAAGGTTTGAGAAGAGAATGTTGCTCTGGAAATCGCCCGACAATGGGATAAAATCGATTATACAGCGTTTGGTGCAAACGAAAATTTCCGCAGGGTTCCCTATGCTTTCACCCAAAGAGACACGCGTTCCTGCCAATTGTTCTGGCCAGTATCGTGAGTCGTTGCCGCTGGTTGTGTGGATACTCTATGGTCGCTTGCAGGATAAAACGTAAACAGGCTGATATCGGGAGGGCAGGCCATGGCAACGCGCAACGCACGAACATTGCAGGTGTCCATCGAACGCGATTGGCAGGCGGTCTATGACTTCGCTTCCAATCCGGAAAATGTACCCAAATGGGCGTCGGGGCTTGCATCCGGCCTGCAAAAACTTGGCGAGGAGTGGCTCGCCGACGGGCCAACAGGAAAACTGCGCATCCGCTTCGCCCCTTTGAATGATTATGGCGTTCTTGATCATTGGGTTGTGACGGAAACAGGCGATGAGGTTTATGCGCCCATGCGGGTAATACCGAACAATGATGGTTGTGAAGTCAGTTTCACGCTGTTCCGCATGCCCGATATGAACGACGGCAAGTTTGCTGAAGATGCGGCGTGGGTTTTACGGGATTTGACAGCCTTGAAGGCTGTTTTAGAAACACAGGATACGTAAGGACAAATGATGGCCCAGGGCAGGGACAAGCGGATTGATTATATCGAGTTCAACGTCAGCGATATCGCTCGCATGCGCGCGTTCTATGGCGACGCTTTTGGCTGGTCCTTCAAGGACTATGGGCCTGATTATTGCGAATTTTCCGACGGCAATCTCACCGGCGGTTTTGCGGCGGGCGGCGAAGTAAAAGCCGGTGGTCCACTGATCATTCTCTTTGCTGATGATCTCGTCGATACACAGAAGCGCATTGAGACAGCCGGCGGGAAAATCGTAAATCCCATTTTTGATTTCCCGGGCGGCCGTCGTTTTCATTTCACCGATCCGGATGGTTACGAACTTGCAGTCTGGTCAGACAAATAAGCTCTGGTGGTCTCAGGCGGCGAGTTTCAGCATGTGCGCGTCGTATCGCTCCATGAACTGGCGCAGCAGTTGCGGATATTCCGGGGTGACAGCTGCCTTGACGCTAGGACGATCCGATAGAGCCTGACGCCATGCGCGGACCTTCGGATAATCGGCAAACACGCCATGCTCCGAAAGTTTATCAAATGTATCGAAGTAGCGGAACACCGGCGCGAACACCGCGTCGACAAGGCTGAACTGGGCTCCGGAAAAGAATGGGCCGTTGCCGAGAACATCTTCGATGCGGCCGAACTTGCCTTTGAGTACAGTGAGCTTCTCGTCAAACAGGTCGGCGTCCTTGGTGGTTTCGAGCGACCAGATATCTGAAAGGATAGTCGAACCATATTCCATCCAGCCGCGATGGCGGGCCCGGTCGAGGGCATTGTCCGGATGCAGACGCGGTTCACCTTCGGTCTCTTCGATATATTCGGCAATGACCGAGCTTTCGAACAATATAGCTTCGGTGCCGTCGTCCTCTTCCACTTTCAGAAGCGGGACCTTGCCGAGCGGCGAAATCTTCAGGAACCATTCAGGCTTGGCATTAAGATCGATATAGACCTTCTCGAACGCAACGCCTTTTTCCGCGAGCGCAATCGCCGCACGCTGCACGTAGGGGCAAAGGAGATGGCTGATAAGGGTAAGCTTCCCGGTCATGTTGGTTCTCCCGAATCAATGTGTCTGGACAGGCAAAAAGGGGCGGCCGACGAACGGCCACCCCTCAAGATTTATGCGGAACGGGCTGCCTTTAGCGCCTTGCCCCACCAGACAAGCTGATCCAGCTGGTTGGTGGCTGCTTCGTTCAGATGGCCATAGTCGCTGAGCTTCTTTTCGCCTTTGACCACAGTCAGATATTCCGGGAACGAGATATGAATGCCTGTCTTGACCGACGCGGCGCTCATCTCGACGAAAATCACGCGGAGATGTTCGATGGCACGCGCACCGCCGACGCCGCCGTAACCGACGAAACCAACCGGCTTGTGGATGAAATCACCAAGATCGATGGCATTTTTTACAACGGCCGTCGGGCCATGGTTGTACTCGGCGACGGTGAAGACATAGGCGTCGAATTCGCGCAGCTTCTTCTTCCAGCGCTCGGCAGTCTCCGACTGCTCCGTCGTGGCGCGCTCTTCACCAAAAAACGCCATCGGATAATCGATGAGATCAAGGATTTCGACCTCCACATCGTCGCGTTGACCAGCTACTTCGGCGATCCATTTCGCCGGGAACTCGGCAAAACGACCAATGCGCGTGCTGCCAACAATGATGCCGATTTTCAGTTTCGTCATATTCAGAATTCCTCAGGTTTTTGCTATGGTAACTATTGGTTACTGGCGCTATATAAGTGACTGTTGAAAATACCCGCAAGGAGGCACTTTTTTGAAACCGAAGCACTTTCAAGTAACCTCTGCCTGCACGGCGGTGAATCACATTCTGGCCCGTGTCGGGGACAAATGGACCGTACTGGTTATCAACTATCTGGGTAATGGTTCAATGCGCTTTAACGAGCTGAAGCGAACCATCAACGGGATTTCGCAGAAGATGCTTACCAGCACCCTGCGCGGTCTTGAGCGTGACGGTTTCGTCACCCGGACAGTTTATCCGACCATTCCGCCGCGTGTCGACTACGAGTTGACCGATTTGGGCCGAGAACTGCTGGTTCCGGTTCGCGGGCTTGCCGATTTTGCCATTCAGAATGAACATCGTATCGCCAATGCCCGGGCCCGGTTCGACAGTGCCGCCGGCGTCGCTGAGATCGTCACAACTTTCGCGCACGCGGCTGAATAGCAGGCGGAACGCTTTATCCGGACGGCGTACAGACCCTGTAGTAAGTAATCGGTTGCCAAACGGGCAACAAAAAAGGCGGGCCAAAGCCCGCCTTTTCCGTATGTGATTGGTTTGGACTGATTAGAAGTCCATACCGCCCATACCGCCCATTCCGCCGCCTGGCATCTGGGGAGCCGCACCGTTGTCCTTCTTCGGAGCTTCGGTGATCATGGCTTCGGTGGTGACGAGAAGGCCGGCAACCGATGCAGCATCCTGCAGGGCTGTACGAACAACCTTGACCGGATCGACAATGCCGAGAGCAATCAGATCGCCATATTCGCCATTGGCTGCATTGTAGCCGTAGGTATCCTTCTTGTTCTCAAGGATCTTGCCAACAACGATGGAAGCTTCATCACCTGCGTTTGTTGCGATCTGGCGAGCCGGAGCCTGCAGAGCACGACGAACGATATTGATGCCTGCGTCCTGGTCAGCGTTCGCACCCTTGAGGGTAAGGCCAGCCGAAGCACGCAGAAGAGCAACACCACCGCCAGGAACGATACCTTCTTCAACAGCAGCACGAGTTGCGTTGAGAGCGTCGTCGACGCGGTCCTTCTTTTCCTTCACTTCAACTTCCGTTGCACCGCCAACGCGGATAACGGCAACACCGCCAGCGAGCTTGGCAAGACGTTCCTGCAGCTTCTCACGGTCGTAGTCGGAAGTGGTTTCTTCGATCTGCTGCTTGATCTGGCCGACGCGGGCGTTGATTTCGCCCTTCTTGCCATGACCGTCAACGATCGTGGTGTTTTCCTTGGTGATCGACACCTTCTTGGCGCGGCCGAGCATGTCCAGCGTAACGCTTTCGAGCTTGATGCCGAGATCTTCGGAAATTACCTGACCACCGGTGAGGATCGCGATGTCTTCCAGCATTGCCTTGCGGCGATCGCCGAAGCCAGGAGCCTTGACAGCAGCAATCTTCAGGCCGCCACGCAGCTTGTTGACGACGAGCGTAGCAAGAGCTTCGCCTTCGACGTCTTCAGAGATGATGACGAGTGGCTTGGAGGTCTGAACGACAGCTTCGAGAACCGGCAGAAGAGCCTGGAGGTTCGAGAGCTTCTTCTCGTGGAGAAGGATGTAGGCGTCTTCGAGGTCAGCAACCATCTTTTCAGGGTTGGTGACGAAGTATGGGCTGAGGTAGCCGCGGTCGAACTGCATGCCTTCGACAACTTCGAGCTCGGTGTCAGCGGTCTTGGCTTCTTCAACGGTGATAACACCCTCGTTGCCGACCTTCTGCATTGCCTTGGCAATCATTTCACCAATTTCAGTTTCGCCATTGGCAGAGATCGTGCCAACCTGCGCAACTTCTTCGGAAGTCTTGATCTTCTTGGCGCTCTTGCCGAGCTGCTTGACGACTTCTGCAACAGCAAGATCGATGCCGCGCTTCAGGTCCATCGGGTTCATGCCGGCAGCAACAGCCTTGCCGCCTTCCTGAACGATAGCCTGGGCCAGAACAGTAGCGGTCGTGGTACCGTCGCCGGCAATGTCGTTCGTCTTCGAAGCGACTTCACGAACCATCTGTGCGCCCATGTTTTCGAACTTGTCTTCAAGTTCGATTTCCTTGGCAACAGTTACGCCGTCCTTGGTGATGCGCGGAGCGCCGAAGGACTTGTCGATAACAACGTTGCGGCCTTTCGGGCCGAGCGTTACCTTGACAGCGTCAGCAAGGATATTGACACCGCGCAGCATGCGCTCACGCGCGTCGCGGCCGAATTTTACTTCTTTGGCAGCCATTTTATCTCTCCTGGGATTGAACCCGGTTTGATCGAAATTTGTTGATTAAGGGAAAAACCGGCTGATTAGCCGAGGATGCCCAGAATGTCGGACTCTTTCATGATCAGCAGGTCTTCGCCGCCGATCTTGACTTCCGTGCCGGACCACTTGCCGAACAGGATATGATCGCCTGCCTTGACATCGAGTGGGACGAGCTTGCCGGCTTCGTCACGAGCGCCAGTACCTACGGAGACGATTTCGCCTTCCTGTGGCTTTTCCTTGGCAGTATCCGGAATGATGATGCCGCCTGCAGTCTTTGCTTCCGATTCGATGCGACGTACAACGACGCGATCGTGAAGCGGGCGGAACTTGGTCTTGGCCATGGTTAGAACCCTTGATGTTGGTGTCAAAACGGTGAAGCAAACGAGTGAACGTCCGCGTTATTAGCACTCACCAGTGATGAGTGCTAACTGGGCTCGGAGATAGTAGGAGGCTGTGGAAGAGTCAAGGGAGAGGTCTGTCAAATTTTTTGGAAAAATGACGAAAAACCCAGTACGCTCGGCCATTAGACCGGTGAGAAATTGATTCCATAAAATTGTGAACCAATAATGACGCGTCTGCGATTATGCTGCCTGACGCCCCGCCGTTTCGGCCTTTGCACCTTCAGAACGCAGGTGTGTGTCACCCCAGGCTTTCAGGGCAGAGATGATCGGCTCGAGGCTGCGGCCGTGTTCCGTCAGTGAATACTCTACCTTGGGTGGCACCTGCGCATAGACCTTGCGCGTGATGAAACCATCGGCTTCGAGCTCGCGCAACTGATTGGTCAGCATGCGCTGGGTAACGCTGTTGAGGTGACGCCGGATTTCATTGAAACGCAACGTGCCGGACATCAGGTGGAAAAGGATCATACCCTTCCATTTGCCGCCGATCAGATTCAGTGTTCCCTCCACGGGGCAACCCGGCGCACAATCGAAATTCGTATGGCGTACACGCGGCATCACGGTATCCTTTATGACACTATATGCAATTTATGTGCATTCTTGCAGTCTTTGAACATAGCGCGCATTTGAGCAACGTCAACTTATCTGGAGAACGCCTATGCGTGCCGTTGCCTACTATGAACCGCAGCCAATCACTGCAGAAACATCACTTGTCGATATCGACCTGCCCAAGCCCGAGGCAAAGGGGCGGGATCTTCTGGTCGAAGTGAAAGCCATATCGGTCAACCCCGTCGATACGAAAATCCGTGCAGGTGTGAAACCTGAAGCAGGCCAGCCCAAGGTACTCGGTTGGGATGCCGCTGGTGTTGTCATGGCTGCGGGGCCGGATGTCCGCAACTTCAAAGTGGGGGATGAAGTATTCTATGCCGGCGCTGTCGATCGGTCCGGCACGAATGCCGAGTTCCATCTGATTGACGAACGTATCGTCGGAAAGAAGCCGAAATCCCTCGATTTCAGCGCTGCGGCCGCCTTGCCGCTGACGTCGATCACCGCATGGGAAATGCTGTTTCACCGGCTCGATATCGGTACTCCGGTTCCGGGCGCAACCAATGCCATTCTGATTATCGGCGGCGCTGGCGGCGTTGGTTCGATTGCGGTTCAGCTTGCACGGAAACTGACCAACCTGACGGTGATCGCCACAGCCTCGCGCCCGGAAACCCGCAAATGGGTTGAAGAACTGGGTGCACACCATGTCATCGATCATTCGCAGCCGCTTGCGGCGCAGGTGGAAGCACTCGGTATCGGTGCGCCCGCCTTCGTGTTTTCAACGACGAATTCGGACACGCATCGCACGGAGATTGCTGCATTGATTGCGCCGCAGGGCCGGTTCGGTCTGATTGACGACCCCGCAACCTACGACATCATGCCCTTCAAATGGAAAAGCATTTCCATCCACTGGGAAGTGATGTTCACCCGTTCGCGCTATGATACTGTTGATGTTGAGGAGCAGACCAAGCTGCTCAACAAGGTGTCGGAACTGGTGGATGCCGGGACGCTGCGTACGACACTCGCCGATGATCTCGGCACGATCTCCGCGGCCAATCTGAAGAAAGCCCATGCGCTTATCGAAAGCGGACGCGCCCGCGGCAAGGTTGTTCTTTCGGGCTTTTAAAACAGCGGGGCGGGAAGGCATCCGTGCTTTGCCCGCCGACGCTTTAGCGCGAGAAACGCAGCCATCCGATGACGGCCACTGCGAGATAGATACCACCGCAGATGAGAAGCAGGTCACTCGGACTGACACTACGGCTCATCATCGGTGCAACGAGCATGCCGAAAAGCATGCCGGCATGGGTGGTCACGATATAGGTGCGCGTTGCCGGTGCGATGTCGGCTGCCGGCAGCAGGGTCTGGCGCAACGTGGCAAAGGCAACATCTTTGAAGGGTCCTCCAAACCCTGACAACCCTGAAGCGAGAACAAAGGCGCCGAGTTGCCAGTGAGGACGCATGGGCACAAGGACAGCCAGGGCCATCAACAGGATGCCTGTTCCTGTTGCACATACGCCAAGCAGGATCATCCGTGCGGGATGCTCAGGCATGGGGCGATTGCCGACAATCAGGTTGGCGATCAGGTTGCTTACACCGAATGCCGCAATCACCAGACCGTAGAGTCCGAACCCGGTGGTCAGCGATGCATCGAACTGACTGGAAATGATCAGGGGAACGGCAAGAAAGAACGCCACGTACCAGGCGCCGCCAATGAATGCATTGCTGTCGAGCAGGAAACCCAGCAATGGCTGTGTGTGCATGGTGCGATAACCGTGCAACAGGCTGGCAAAGGGGTGTTTGGGTTGCTGGGCCGCCGATGACCTGGCTGGTGTCGATGACGGCGGCAGTCCCATGATCGCTGCAGCTGAAAGCAGAAAACTCAAAGCATTGGCAGTGAAGAAGTGAATAGGCGCGATGATCGCACCTGCCAGCGCGATCAGACCAGGGCCAAGCAGCCGGGCCAGCCGGTTCGTCGCATCGAGCAGCGCATTGGTGCCCGCCAGCAAACCCGGTTCGTTAACGACAAGCTGCGGTAGAATTGTCTGCAGTGCAGGCAGGAAAAAGGCCTCGCCAGCAGCTAGAACCGCAACTGCAAGCGCCAGAACCCAGGCATCGGGCTGTCTCTCGATCATCCAGACGAGGACCACGAGTACAAGGACGGCGCAGCGGCACAAGTCCGCAACGATCATCGTGCGGCGCCGGTCCCAGCCATCCGACATGGCGCCGCCAAAAAACAGCACAGCAAGGATGATCGCCGATTTGATCGCAGCAATGTAGCCGGCAGCCGGGCCAAAAATATCGACGGCGATCCAGCTCAGCGCCACCGTGTAGAGCTGATCGCCGATGGCGGAGAGGGCAAGACCCGACCAGAGCAAACCAATCGAGCGTCGGCGGAGCAGTGTGATGAATTGCATTGAGTGAAACGTGCTTGTGGAGGAACAATACCGCGAGGTTAATGCAAAACCTTCCCGCTGAATATGACGACCCTGACAGTTTGCGTCAGGAGGCTTCAGTTTTCCTCGTTCACATGATGGGCCATATCCGCAAGCATACCGCTGACGTGCCTGTCGGAAAGCTCGTAGAAGATTTGCTTGGCAAGCCGGTTGCCCCGTACAAGGCGGGCGCCACGCAGCAATCGCAGATGGTGACTGACAAGCGATTGCGACAGTTGAAGGCTCTCGGCGATATCGCCGACGGATCGGGGCGCTTCCAGACAAAAGAACAGGATGCGCAGACGGGTCGGATCGCCGAGCAGCCTGAACGTTTCAGCCAGCGTAGCGGTGTCGGAGTCGGACGGCATGGCCGGGCGCATCAGTGTTTGTGCCCCGTATGGTTGTGGTCGTGGTCCGCATGCCCCTCTGCTTCGTCGTGATCGCTATGCCCGTGGTCCGCATGGCCATGGGTATTGTCTCCCATGGCACACTCATCGCCAGGCATATCCGGCCAGTCGATGGCGATGGTCGCGTGCTGGATATCAAAGTGCTTGGCCAGTTCCGCCTCGACGGCTTTCACAAGCCGTCGAGCATCGGTATCGGCGTCGGGCTGGACATGCAGTGTAGCGAGCGCCTTGCCTGACGTGATCAGCCAGACATGCACATGCCGCACGGCCGCCAGTCCCTGAACCGCTCCCATCAGGTAGGTCTGGATTTCTTCCGGCTTGGCGTTATCAGGTGCGCCTTCCAGCAGAATATGCAGCGAGTTGCGCAACAGGGCCCAGGCACTGCGCAGGATGAGGATCGAAACGACAATGGACAAGATTGGATCGATCGGCGTCCAGCCGGTGAAATAGATGATGATTGCTGCGCTGATGGCACCAACCGAGCCCAGCAGATCACCCATGACATGCAAGACGGCGCCCTTGATGTTCACGTGTTCCTTGTCGCCGCGCGTCAGGATCCAGAACACCAGCATATTGATGAGCAGACCGACAATAGCGACAACAAACATCGGGCCAGCGAGAACTTCGCCCGGGGTGCGGAAACGGTCGATAGCCTCTATGGCGATCCAGACAACGATGGCAAAGAGCGCAATCGCGTTAACCAGTCCGGCGATCACTTCAAAGCGCAGATAGCCGTAGGTGCGGCTTTGGTCTGCCGCGCGCTGGCCGAAGCGAAATGCTGCATAGGACAAGGCGAGAGCGCCTGCATCGGTCAGCATATGTCCCGCATCGGCGATGAGCGCCAGGGAGCCAGACATCAGGCCGCCGATGACCTCGACGACCATATACGTGAAGGTGATGAGAAAGGCGATCAGCACCTTGCGCTGATTGTCCGTGGTTATCTTGGGTGCGTGGTCATGACCCTCATGCGACTGTGACATGGTTTCGGCTCATCCTGTTGATAAATACAAACATATAAATACATATTCATATGTTTTATGTCAATCGGGAGAAGTCGTCCAATCCACCGGCTGTTCGCCGGTGGATTGCTGTTGCAGATAATGTCAGGCCGCGAGCCGTTGTCCGACCTCGTCCAGTGTCACATGGCCAAGGAACATGCCGCTCGTCGCTGCGTCGCTTCCGTCTTCAATGGCATGGGCGAAGATGACGCCTTTGTCGGCTTCGAGCTTCTGCAGATAGTTGTGGAGACCGGGATATTCGCTTTTGAGATCGAAGAGACCGAGATCCTCGCCCCAGCGGGCAATGCCGATCATATAGGCGTCGGCAATGGTCCTGTGGTCACCAACCAGCCAATCCCGTCCCTGCAAATGTGATTGCAGATAAGCATAGCCTGAGGCGGCTTTTTCCCTCGCCAGATCACGCAGCATTTGTATGGCCGGATCGCCCTCTTTCAGCTTGTAGGCGGTCCATGCCGGTGCGAAGGCCGAGTGAAAACTGGTGTGCAGATAGGCCAACATCTGGTTGAGCCTGTCGTGATTCTCGGTCCCTTGAGCGAAACCCAGTTTCCTCTCAAGGTCCCGGCCGGCAATGTTCTGGAGAATGGCAAAGCTTTCGCTCAGGCTCTTGCCGTTTTCCAGAAGCATCGTCGGCGTTTGGTGCATGCTGTTCACGCGACCATAAATATCGCTTTTTGATTTGGCCAGCATGTCGATACGGGCAAGGCGATAGGGTTGGCCCAGCCATTCCAGCGCAACGATTGACCCGAAGGAGCAGCCGTGCGGCACGCCATAAAACAATACAGGTTCCATTTTCATTTCCTTATTTTTTTGAATGTCTAACCGCGGTGAAATGGAAGATGGCAATATCGGTTACTATTGTAAAGAAGGCACAAAAATGTAATGCTGGTACAAATTTTATACCAAGTTTCAACAAGGATGGGTGCCATGAAAGATCTGGTTTCCGAATGCCCGGTGGAAAATGCAATGCTGGTGCTGGGAGGCCGCTGGCGCATCCTGCTCGTCTATTATCTGCTGGAGGGAACGAAGCGCTTCAGCGACCTGCGCAGGGATATGCCAAAGATTTCGCAGCGTATGCTCACGCTTGATCTGCGGGCTCTGGAAGAGGCGGGTTACATTACCCGCAAGGTTTTCCCGCAGGTTCCGGTGCGGGTCGAGTACAGCCTGACGGAGGAAGGGCAGCGTCTCAAGACGTTGGTCGATGTGCTGGGCGAATGCGGAGACCGCCTGGCAAGCCGAGGTTACGTCAAAGCCGCAGCGTGATTGTTGGGAGTGTGTGGTCACCAATGAGCCGAACGGTAGGAAACCGAAATCATTGGTGACACGATTGCCGCTATCGGCTAAGCGATGCCATCTTATACGCTCCGGCAATCTGAAAGGATCGGCATGACCGACATGGTACATTTGCAGCGTCTCGATGCGCTCAAGGACCGTTATGATGTTCTTCTGTGCGACGTCTGGGGTGTTCTGCACAATGGGATTGATTCTTTCGCCGCCGCATCGGCTGCGCTTCAACGCGCACGTGAATCGGGCCAGACAGTCATTCTGATCACCAATGCGCCGCGGCCCTTCGCAGGCGTCGCCCAGCAGATCAAGATGCTTGGTGTACCGGACACTGCCTATGATCGTATCGTCACATCGGGCGATGTCACGCGCGAACTCATCCGCAATGCGCCGCGCCGTGTGTTCCATCTCGGTCCGGAGCGCGATGAGACGCTTTATGAAGGGCTTGATATCGAGCTCACCGAAGAGCGTGAAGCGGATGTGGTGGTCTGCACCGGCTTCTTCGACGATGATTCCGAAGGTCCCGAAGACTATGCGGATATGCTGACGCGCTTTCGCTCGCGCAATCTGCCCTTCATCTGCGCCAACCCCGATATCGTCGTCGAGCGCGGTGACCGGCTGATCTGGTGTGCGGGAGCTTTGGCGCGCGATTACGGCCAGCTTGGCGGGCGTACGCTGATTGCGGGCAAGCCACATCGCCCCATCTATGAAGCGGCAATCGCCGCTGCCGAAGCAGTGCGCGGTAAGCCGGTTGATCTGTCGCGTGTTCTGGCCATCGGTGACGGCATGCTGACGGACGTGAAGGGCGCTGATCTCTTCGGCGTAGATGTGCTGTATATTTCCGGCGGCATACATGCTGGCGATTATGTGATGGGCGGCATATTTGATCTGCAAAAGCTGCTCGCCTTTCTCAAAAAGCATGGCAGCAATCCCGTTGCCACCATGCCGGCTCTCGCCTGAGGTAAATCATGCCGATTTTACGCCTGAAGGATCCCTCTCATCTGCCTTTGCATCTGAAGGGCGCGGTGGTGGCGATCGGTAATTTTGACGGCGTGCATCGTGGCCATCAGGCCGTATTGGGCCGTGCACTTGATGCAGCCCGCGCAGCCGGAAAGCCTTCATTGGTGTTGACGTTCGAGCCACATCCGCGCAGCGTCTTTGTGCCGGATCAGCCCGTTGACCGTTTGACGCCCGCTGCCGAAAAAGCCTCCATACTCGAAGCACTCGGCTTTGATGCGGTGGTTGAGTGCCATTTCACCAGAGATTTCTCGCAGCTCACAGCCGATGTGTTTGTGGACGAGATTCTCGTTGCCGGTCTTGGAGCGAGCCGCATTGTTGCGGGGTTCGACTTCCACTTCGGCAAGGGGCGGCAGGGCGGCCCGGCCTTTCTCATGGATGCCGGTGAAAAGCGCGGCTTTCAGGTAACGCTGGTCGATGCGTTTCGCGACGAGGGTGGTCAGGCCATTTCGTCCAGCCGCATCCGCGAATTGCTGGGGCAGGGTGAAATCGTCGAAGCGGCCGGATTGCTGGGGTATCGCCACAGGGTCCAGGCTGAGGTGATCCACGGGAAACAGCTGGGCAGGACAATCGGGTTCCCCACCGCCAACATGGTGGTGCCTCCCGAGACGCATTTGAAGGAAGGCATTTATGCGGTGCGCTTCCGCCGTGCTGACGGGACGCTTTACGATGGCGTGGCCAGCTTTGGCCGCCGACCAACAGTCGATACGGACGGCGCGCCGCTGCTTGAGACTTATGTCTTCGATTTCACCGGTAATCTTTACGATGAAATCTGCGCGGTCTCGTTCTTTGCCTATCTGCGCGGCGAAGAAAAGTTCGACGGCCTTGAGCCGATGATGCAGCAGATCAGGCGCGACGAGGAAGAAGCGCGCGCGCTCTTGCAGGGGGTGAAACCGTTATCTCATCTGGATGACACGATTAATTTTCGATGAAACGGTAAATTGTTTACCATAAGAATAAATCCAATTTTATCTATCCTTCGGTAGCGTCATTTTCAAATCTGCCGCCCTCCCAGGCGAAATTTTGGAGTGATTTCATGCATATTCGTCTCGTCGCTGCTCTTTCGGGCGCCCTTGTTCTTGCCGCGGCCGCCCCGGGCTCAGCCGATGAATATTATTCGGACGGCCAGCAGAACCAGACCGCTGCAGCCCCGCGCCAACATTGGTGGTCAGGCGACTGGTATCTGACACTCGGTGCAAAGGGCTTCATCGCCCCGCGCTATGAAGGCGCGAAAGACTATCTTCTGCGCGCCGCACCGGTTATCTCCCTCGGCCGCGCAGGGCCTGCCGCCCGTTTCAGTTCATTGAACGACAACGCATCGATTGGGCTTATCGATACGGGTGTGTTCCGCACCGGTATTACAGGCAAGCTGATCACCGGCCGTGACAGTGGCGATGCCCATCTCAAGGGCGTACATGATGTCGACTGGGGTGTTGAGCTGGGTGGCTTTGCCGAATTCTACCCGACAGACAATATTCGCGGCCGCGTCGAGGTGCGCCGGGGTATCGGTTCCCATGACGGTGTTGTCGCTGACTTTGCTGTCGATGCTTTCAAGGATTTGACGCCGACGGTCCGCGTTTCAGCCGGCCCGCGTGCCACGGTCGCATCAGCTGACTACTTCAGACAATATTACGGAGTGAATCCGACGGAAGCAGCTGCGTCCGGCCTGTCGACCTACAAGCCCAGCGGCGGCGGCTTGAAATCACTTGGTGTCGGCGGCCAGATCACGTGGAAAGCCACTGAAAAGATCGAAACCAGTGCCTACGCGGAATACAGCCGCTTGATGGGACCTGCATCCGATTCCAGCATCGTCAAGGAACGCGGATCGGCCAATCAGGCAACCTTCGGCCTTCAGGCGACATACCGCTTCGATTTCGCGCTTTGATCCTTATATCGGGCTGATGCGAAGTTTATTGCGTCAGCCCCTTTATTCTGGAAGCAGTGATTGCTAAAAGCGCGCTCATGAAAACTGTTTCCTGGACGTTTGCGCGCTCCATATCACTTCAGACTCCACGAATTACTGGCCCGGCCTTCCGGTTTGCCTGAAGCTTAGGCTTGCGGGTGCGGAAGGTCCGGGGTTTCAGGATGCGCCAGTGCGCTCTTTTTTGATTTTCGTCACATCCTTGCCTGCTGCGATCACGCGCGGGCCTGTTCACAAGCTGGAAAAATGACCGACACCGCCAAGCCAATCGACTATTCGAAAACACTTTATCTGCCGCAGACCGATTTTCCGATGCGGGCGGGCCTGCCCGCCAAGGAACCAGAATTCGTCAAGCGTTGGCAGGAGATGGACCTCTACAGGAAGCTGCGGGAGGATGGTAAGGACCGTCCGCTTTATGTCCTGCATGATGGCCCTCCCTATGCCAATGGCAACATCCATATCGGCCATGCGCTGAACAAGATCCTCAAGGATGTCATCACCCGCTCGTTCCAGATGCGCGGCTTCAACTCCAATTATGTCCCCGGCTGGGATTGCCACGGTCTGCCGATCGAGTGGAAGATCGAGGAACAGTATCGCGCCAAGGGCAAGGACAAGGACGAGGTGCCGATCAACGAATTCCGCAAGGAATGCCGTGAGTTCGCCACCAACTGGATCAAGATCCAGTCTGCCGAGTTCAAGCGTCTCGGCATCGAGGGCGATTTCGACAATCCCTATACGACGATGGCTTTCCATGCGGAGAGCCGTATCGCCGGGGAATTGCTGAAATTTGCCATGTCGGGCCAGCTGTATCGCGGCTCAAAGCCGGTGATGTGGTCGGTCGTCGAGCGCACGGCACTGGCGGAGGCCGAGGTCGAGTATCAGGATTACGAGAGTGATACGATCTGGGTAAAATTTCCTGTCGTTTCTGGTGCCGAAGATCTCCAGTTAGCCCATGTGGTTATCTGGACGACGACGCCTTGGACAATCCCAGGCAATCGCGCCGTCAGCTATTCACCGCGTATTGCCTATGGACTCTACGAGGTCGAAACCGCCGGGAATGATTTTGGACCGCGCCCAGGCGAAAAGCTGATCTTTGCTGATGCACTTGCTGAGGAATCGGCAACGAAAGCCAAGCTGACGTTCAAGCAGATCAGGACTGTTTCGGCTGACGAATTTGCCGCGATGACCCTGGCGCACCCCTTCAAGGATTTTGGTGGCGGTTACCAGTTCACGGTTCCGATGGTTGCCGGTGATCATGTCACCGACGATGCCGGTACCGGTTTCGTGCACACGGCTCCCGGCCATGGCCGCGAGGACTTTGATGCATGGACTGACGCCGCCCGCGAACTGGAAGCACGGGGAATTTCCGCTGCAATTCCGTTCACGGTGGACGATGCCGGGTTTTATACCAAGGACGCTCCGGGTTTTGGTCCGGACCGCGAAGGCGGAGCCGCGCGCGTTATCGATGACAATGGCAAAAAAGGTGATGCCAACAAGGCCGTCATCGATGAGCTCATCGCGCGCAACGCGCTGTTTGCCCGCGGCCGGTTGAAGCATAGTTATCCGCATTCATGGCGTTCGAAAAAACCGGTCATTTTCCGCAACACGCCGCAATGGTTTGTCTACATGGACAAGGACCTCGGCGATCAGACCACTTTGCGGTCGCGCGCCCTTGCCGCGATTGACGAGACGCGTTTTGTACCCGCCGGTGGCCAGAACCGTCTGCGCGCCATGATCGAGGACCGTCCGGATTGGGTCCTGTCGCGCCAGCGTGCCTGGGGCGTGCCGATTTGTGTGTTTGCCGATGAAAACGGCAATGTCCTCAAGGACGACGCGGTCAATGCCCGCATTCTCGAAGCGTTTGAACTGGAAGGTGCCGATGCCTGGTTTGCGGAAGGCGCACGCGAACGGTTCCTCGGCGAGAAGGCGAATGAACCCTGGGTGCAGGTTCGCGACATTCTCGATGTCTGGTTTGACTCCGGCTCGACCCACGTTTTCACGCTTGAAGATCGCCCTGATCTGAAATGGCCTGCCGACGTCTATCTTGAAGGTTCCGACCAGCATCGCGGCTGGTTCCACTCGTCGCTGCTGGAAAGCTGCGGTACCCGCGGCCGTGCGCCTTACAATACCCTCGTCACCCATGGTTTCACCATGGATGAGGAAGGGCGCAAAATGTCGAAGTCACTCGGCAATACGGTGACGCCGCAGGATGTGATCAAGGATTCCGGCGCGGATATCCTGCGTCTGTGGGTCATGACCACGGATTATTGGGAAGACCAGCGTCTCGGCAAGAATATCATCCAGACGAATATCGATTCCTACCGCAAGCTGCGCAATACCATCCGCTGGATGCTTGGCACCCTGGCTCACGATGCCGGAGAAGACATTGCCTATGCGGATATGCCGGAACTTGAAAAGCTGATGCTGCATCGTCTCACCGAGCTGGATGAGCTGGTTCGTTCAAGCTATGATGCCTTCGAGTTCAAGCGCATCACACGGTCCCTGATCGATTTCATGAACGTCGAATTGTCAGCGTTCTACTTCGATATCCGCAAGGATGCGCTGTATTGCGATGCGCCTTCAAGCATCAAGCGCCGTGCTTCTCTGCAGGTCGTTCGTCACCTGTTCGACCGTCTCGTGACGTGGCTTGCGCCCATGCTGCCATTCACAACGGAAGAGGCCTGGCTCGATCAGTACCCGTCGGCGGTATCGGTGCACCTCGAACAGTTCCGCGAAACGCCTGCCGAGTGGAAGAATGAGGCCTTGGCCGAGAAGTGGCGCAAGGTGCGCGATGTCCGCCGGGCCGTCACCGGCGCACTGGAACTGGAGCGCGCAGACAAGCGCATCGGTTCATCGCTTGAGGCTGCACCGGTGGTTTTTGTCACCGATCCGGAATTGCTGACAGCCGTTTCTGATCTCGACATGGCCGAAATCTGCATCACCAGTGCCATCACGATCAAAAGTGAGGCAGCTCCTGCCGGTGCATTCGTTGCGGACGATGTGAAAGGTGTGGCGGTCATTCCCGAGCGTGCATCAGGCACGAAATGTGCCCGTTCATGGCGTTATACACATGATGTTGGCTCCGATCCGGCCTATCCGGATGTGTCGGCTCGTGATGCGGCAGCGCTGCACGAACTCGCAAAGCTCGGCAAACTTGCCATCTAGGCGTATAAATGCGGATCATTCTCCGGCTGATCCGCATTTTGCTTAACAAAAGCTTGCATCGGCTTGCTTATTGGGACGGGCCTCATGTAAAAGGCTTGCCATTGAGTTGCCTGATTTAACAGGCAGGGCATGATCAAGCATATTGAATCGGCAGAGTCGGCAATACGAGCTTGGGGTGAAAGTGGCGAGTATGAATTTGAACGGACGTATTACAGTTCTTGGGGCAATGCTTGCGTCGCTGACGCTGGCCGGATGCATGTCGTCACCAACCTATGGAACGAGCAAGACGGCTGGCAGCCAGTTGCTGGACGACGTTTCCAGTATCGGCTCGTTCGGACCCAAGAAAAAAGATCCGATTTCTTATAATCCGCGCCCGGATCTCGTTCGCCCTGTCGCTGGCAAGCCGGGCCAATTGCCCGCACCACAGGAAAATGCTCTGGCAAGCAATAGTGCGAGCTGGCCGGAATCGCCTGAGCAACGCCGCAAGCGTTTGCGTGACGAGGCAACTGCCAATCAGAACAATCCGAACTATGTGCCCCAGATCGAAAACGATGTGCCCGCCGCCAAGTCTGTGGATACCGGCGAACATGGATTCTATAACGACCGGAACCCGCCCCCCAAAGGTGTGAGCTCGGCGAACAATCAGTCTGCTGAATTCCGTGCACGTCGGCTTGCTTCCACTGCGGGCTCGCCAAAGACACGGCGCTACCTGAGCGAACCACCGCTGGAATATCGTGCACCTGCAGCAACCGCCGCTGCAGATGAACTTGGCGAAGATGAAGCCAAGAAGGAACGTGAACGCAAGGCCGCTGCCCGTAAGGATAAAGGCTTCAGCTTCAAGAACCTTATTCCCTGGAATTGACCCGATAAGGTCGGATCTCAAATATTTTTCGAAATACGTGAAAGGCTCCTTGAAGGAGCCTTTCTTTTTTGGGACGCTGTAAAGCGCCTTGCCTTTGCCTTGACGCACCGGGAATATACGCGTCGTATCTTGTCAGCTGAGGATCATCGATCTTGCGTCTTTTACGTATTCCCGGATTGATTGTTCTGGTTCTCCTGACAGGCTTTGCCTTTCTGTGGGGCGGTCTCGCCCTCCGGTATCAGTTGCCGTTCAGCCTTCCGGCGATTGTCGGATCGGTGATTGTCTGGACCGTCATAGGTCTGGTGACGCTTTGGCTCGAGGTGACGGGACGCGTGCGCCGAGCATTGATCGTGCTGGTTCCGGTTGTAGTTGCGCTGTTGTTCTGGTGGAACACAATCACGCCGTCGCTGAACCGCATCTGGGCCGACGATGTGGCCCAGACCGTCACCGGCACCCTGAGCGGCAATCATGTGACCCTTGCCAATATACGCAACTTTGAATGGCGCAGCCCGACTGACTACACGCCGCGCTGGGAGGTGCGATCCTATGATCTCGAAAATCTGGATTCGGTGGATGTGTTTTTGTCCTACTGGTCGAGCCCTGCCATTGCCCATACTCTGGTGAGTTTTGGTTTTTCCGACGGCAACCACGTCGTCTTTTCGGCCGAAATCCGCAAGGAACGCCACGAACAGTTTTCGGAAATTGGCGGCTTCTTCAAGGAATTCGAATTGGCCATGATCGCGGCCGACGAGCGCGACATTATCCGGCTGCGCACCAATATCCGCAAGGAAGATGTCTATCGCTACAGGATCAACCTGACGCCTGAGATGCGGCAGGCGCTGTTTCTGTCTTATCTCGATACAGGGAACCGGTTGTCCAGGGAAGCACAGTTCTACAATACGGTGACCGCCAATTGCACAACGGTCATTTTCGATATGATCAGGGCGATTACGCCGGATCTGCCGGTTGATTACCGAATTATTCTCTCCGGGTATTTGCCCGGGTATCTGTATGACCTTGGCGCCATAGACCGAAGCAAGCCGCTTGGTGAGGTGATTCAGGCGGCATCCATCAATCAGCGGGCAATGGACGCCGACATGGCGGATGATTTCTCCGCCAGAATAAGAACGGATAACTAAAACCGGACTGTTTTAGATTCGCCGGGCGCGGAAAAATTCTTTGAGAATGACCTCGGCCTCCTGTTCGCGGAAGCCGGAATAGACCTCTGGCGTATGGTGGCAGGTGGGCTGTGCAAAAAACCGGGCACCATTTTCGACGCCGCCACCCTTGATATCCTGTGCGCCGTAATAAAGGCGCCGGATTCGGGCGAAGGAAATGGCTGCAGCGCACATCGTACAGGGTTCCAGCGTCACATAGAGATCGCAACCGGTCAGACGTTCGTCATCAAGCGACGCGCATCCCGCCCGGATGACCAGAATCTCCGCATGCGCCGTAGGATCATTGAGTTCGCGTGTACGGTTTCCGGCCTGGGCAAGCACCTTGCCATCCCTGACCAGAACAGCGCCGACAGGCACTTCACCGCGTTTTGCGGCGGCTCTCGCCTCGGCCAGTGCAAGTTCCATTGGTCCTGTGCTATCAGTTTTTTGGTTCACGCCGTGCTCATCGTCCAGAATTTACTCGCAAGCTGCCGTCATAGCTGGTAGTTAGCCCCGCTGAAAGGCAAACATTCCATGACCAGTTCAAATGATGACGGAAAGGGCGGTAAACGTCCCTTTGAAAAGCGCAGCTTCGACAAGAAGGGCGCCGACGGCGGACGTGGTGGCCGTCCGGCTCCGCGTAAACATGATGATGGGGCGCGGGATCCCGCGACGCGCGGTCCGCGCAAATCATCACACGAAGAAGCGCCAGTTGACGATAGCGAACGTATCGCCAAACGTCTTGCCCGTGCAGGTATAGCCTCGCGCCGTGAAGCCGAAACGATGATTGCCGCGGGCCGTATTTCGGTCAATGGCAAGGTTCTTGCCAGCCCGGCCATCAACGTGAAGCGTGAAGATCGTATCGAAGTCGACGGCAAGCCATTGCCGCAGACAGAACGCACGCGCCTGTGGCTTTATCACAAGCCGGCTGGTCTTGTGACGACAAACCGCGATCCGGAAGGGCGTCAGACGGTTTTTGAATCGCTGCCCAAGGATATGCCGCGCGTTCTGTCCGTCGGCCGGCTCGACATCAACACGGAAGGCTTGTTGCTGCTGACCAATGATGGCGGCCTGTCACGTGCGCTTGAACTCCCGTCTACCGGCTGGCTGCGCCGTTATCGCGTGCGTGCCCATGGCAGCGTCACTCAGGAAAAGCTTGATACGTTGAAGGACGGCATAGCGGTTGAAGGCGTATTCTATGGCGCAATCGAAGCGACGCTTGAACGCGAGCAAGGCTCCAACGTCTGGATCATGATGGGTCTGCGCGAAGGCAAGAACCGTGAAGTCAAGAATGTACTTGGCGCTCTTGGTCTGTCTGTCAATCGCCTGATCCGTATTTCCTATGGCCCGTTCCAGCTTGGCGATCTGCCTGAGGGTTCGGTGCGCGAAATGAACGGCCGTACCCTGCGCGATCAGCTTGGCGAGCGCTTGATTGAAGAATCCGGTGCTGATTTCGATGCGCCGATCATCAATGTCTTTTCCAACGATGCCGTGAAAGGCGAAGCAGTACAGCAGCCAGCGGCTGATCGCCCGGCACGCCGTTCCTCGGAATGGATATCGAGTGCGCCCGTGGCCAAAAGCCGTGGCCCGCGCAAATCCAAGGACGAAAAGCGCGAAGAAGGCCTGTCACGGTTGACGACGGATCGCAGCGAACGGCCCGGAATATCCCGTGATGCGCGTGGCGGTCGTGACGAACGTCCGGCGCGTGCGCCGCGTGCGGATGATCGCAAACCACGCGATGCCGCAGGCCCCAAGGGTGCTCGTGGTGCAAAGCCCGAGGAGGCACTACCTCCGCGTGCCCGCTCGGCCAATGTGTGGATGGCGCCCGGTGCGCGTCCGGTCGGCAAGCCGAAGGCCAAAACCGGAGAACCGCGCGGCGAGCGCAGGCATTCTGATGCTCCCCGCACCGAGCGGCCGCGCCGTTTTGAAGAAGGTTCTTCGCGTCCTGCGGGTGACCGGCCCCAGCGTGAGCGTCCAGCCGGCGCCTATGCTGGCGGTGATAAGCCGCGCAGCTATTCCCCGCGTCCGCCCCGCAGCGATGATGACCGTGCCGAACGGCCGAAACGTTCCTTCGGATCGGATCGTCCGGAAGGTTCACGCGATGGACCGCGCCCACCCCGTCCACCACGGGTTGGCAAGCGCGAGCGTGCCGAATTGAAGGAACGGGAGGCCAGTGGCGGTGCTGCGGCAGAACGTCCAAATCGCTCTGAGCGCCCTTACGGCACCAGTGGCCGCCCAACCCGTCAGGATGGGCGTTCCGGTGATCGGCCCTATGGCGGTCCCAAGGGTGCCGCACCTCGCGGCGCTCCTTCCAGCGGGCCGAAAGGTCCGCGTGGTGGCGGTTCCGGTGGTGTCGGCGCAGGCCGTCCGCCACGCAAGCCCAAGCCATAGGCGTGGACTTGATGCGGATTGTCGGCGGTAAATTTCGCGGGCGGGCATTGGCAACGCCTAATACCAATGCCATCCGGCCGACCACGGACCGGACGCGGGAAAGCCTGTTCAACATTCTGGTGCACAATTATCCGGAAAAATTTGAAGCGACCCGCGTGCTGGATCTTTTCGCTGGAACGGGCGCGCTTGGGTTAGAAGCCATGTCCCGGGGCGCGCGCTACGGCGTGTTCATTGAGGAGTCGACGGAAGGGCGCGGCCTGATCCGCACCAATGTCGAAAGCTTTGGTTTGCTTGGCAACACCAAAATTTTCCGCCGCGATGCGGCTAAACTTGGTGATGCCGGAACAATAGAGCCCTTCGACCTCGTGTTTGCCGATCCGCCCTACGGCAAGGGCCTTGGCGAATTCGCCTTCAAATCCGCTCTGGAGGGCGGCTGGCTCAATCCCGACACACTTCTCGTGCTTGAAGAAGAGGCTGAGGCCGTGATCAATCTGGATTCGCGATTCTCGGTGGTGGAAGAACGTCACTACGGCGGAACGATCATACGATTTGTCACGTTGAGCGGCTAAATCACACGACCGGATCAGAATCGTTCCGGTATTGAACAGAATTGCGAAGGAAGATTGATGTCGCAAATATTGAGCCGTACCGTTGCGGCATTCATTCTGGCCGGGACCCTATCAACTGCCGGTTTCATCCTTCCCGCAAATGCCCAGACGATGGCGCAACTGACCGCCGAGGTCCAGAAAGCTGACAGCGCCGGTGTAACATCGTTCCATCTGCAAAATGGTCTCGAAGTGGTGGTGATTCCTGATCATCGCGCACCGGTTGTCACCCATATGCTGTGGTATCATGTGGGATCGGCCGACGAGGACCCGGGCAAGTCAGGTATCGCACATTTCTTCGAACATCTGATGTTCAAGGCGACCAAGACCTATCCGGCCGGTGAATTCTCCCGCAAGGTTGCCGAGATCGGCGGCCAGGAGAATGCCTTCACCTCCTATGATTACACGGCTTTCTTCCAGCAGGTTTCGCCGCAGGCGCTTGAAATGGTCATGACCTATGAAGCGGACCGCATGGAAAATCTCATTCTCAATGAGGATGTTGTGAAGACGGAGCGCGATGTCGTTCTGGAGGAACGGCGTTCGCGCACCGATACGAACCCGGCGGCATTGCTGTCTGAAGAAGTCAATGCAACGCTCTACCAGAACCATCCCTATCGTTTTCCGGTGATCGGCTGGCTGCACGAGATGGAGCAGCTCAATCTCAAGGATGCGCTGGCATTCTATGAAAAATTCTACACACCGAATAATGCGACGCTTGTCGTCTCCGGCGATGTCGACGCGGACACGGTAAAAGCGCTGGCCGAAAAAACCTATGGCAAGGTACCCCGCCGTTCTGAACCCGGCAAACGCGAAAGGCCGCAGGAACCGGAACAGAACACCAAGCGCACGGTGTCGCTGGCGGATGCGCGCGTATCGCAGCCAAGTTTCCAGAAAATATGGCTGGTGCCTTCCTACAACAATGCAAAGCCAGGTGAGGCCGAGGCACTTGATCTTCTAAGCGAAATTCTTGGGGGCTCCACGCGCAGCCGCGTCTATCAGGCTCTGGTGGTGAAGGACGGGCTGGCGGCGAGCGCCGGTGTCTACTATCAGGGTGGTGCGCTGGATGATGGTACATTCTCCGTCTATGGCGCGCCGCGCGGTTCGGCCTCGCTGCAGCAGGTTGAAGACGGTGTCGACGCCCAAGTCGCGCGGATCATCAAGGATGGCGTCACTGCGGATGAATTGGAAAAAGCCCGCAACCGCTTTCTGAAGAGCGTCATTTTTGCCCGTGACAGCCAGGCCGGAATGGCTCGCATTTATGGCTCGACCCTGTCGACCGGCCAGACAATCAAGGATGTTCAGGAATGGCCTGATCGGATCCAGGCTGTAAAGGTTCAGGATATTCAGGATGTAGCCAAGCGCTATCTCGTTGATGCACATTCCGTCACTAGTTATCTGATGCCGGAGGATGGCAAACCGGACGAGAAGATACCATCGACCGGAGAGGCCGCACCTGTTGAGCCGCAAACTGAGGGAGTCATCCAATGACCAGAGTGTTGACACCCGTTTTCAGCAGAATTGCTGCTGCATTTCTGTTGGTTATCCTTGCTGCAGCGCCTGTTTATGCTGTGGAAATCAAGGAAGTGGTTTCCCCCAAAGGTATTCGCGCCTGGCTGGTGCAGGATGATTTTGTGCCACTGATCGCTCTGCGGTTCTCCTTCGAAGGCGGCTCGGCCCAGGACCCCAAAGGCAAGGAAGGGCTTGCCAATCTGATGACCGGGCTCTTTGACGAGGGCGCTGGTGATCTTGATTCAGACGCGTTTCAGGAAAAACTCGATGATGCTGGCGCTGAAATGGGTTTCACCGCTGACGATGACCGTATTTCTGGCGCCATGCGCATGTTGGCCGACAGGCGTGATGAAGCTGTCGATCTTCTTGCTCTTGCCGTCAACAAGCCACGTTTCGACCAGGCGCCAATCGATCGGATCCGCCAGCAGATCATTGCGAACATCAAGGCTTCGGAGCGCGATCCGAACACCATTGCCGGGCGTAAATTTGCCGAGGCGCTCTACGGCGACCATCCGTATGGCCGCCAGTCGCAGGGCACCGAAACCAGCCTGACATCTGTCACCCGCGACGATCTCGCGGGATATCACAAACGTGTATTCGCGCGGGACAAGCTGATCGTTGGTGTGGTTGGCTCGATCAGCCCGGAACAGTTGGCGCCTTTGCTCGACAAGGTCTTTGGCGATCTGCCCGAAAAAGCCCAGCTTGAGCCCGTTAAGGACGCCAATCTTGCGCTTGGCAAGACCACCCGCGTCGATTACCCGCTGCCGCAGACATCCATCTCCATGGTCTATCCCGGGGTACGGCGTCAGGATGCCGATTTCTTCCCGGCCTTCATCATGAACCACATTCTGGGTGGCGGAAGCTTCTCCTCGCGTATCTATACCGAGGTTCGCGAAAAGCGCGGTCTTGCCTATTCCGCCGGTTCGGCTCTCGTCAGCCGGGATCATATGGCGGCCCTGACAATTTCCACCGCGACACGTTCCGACCGGGCCGGGGAAACCCTGCAGATTCTCAAGGACGAGGTTGCCCGCATGGCCCAGGATGGGCCGACGGAGAATGAGCTGTCCGAGGCCAAGAAATATCTTGTCGGCTCCTATGCGATCAACAATCTCGATTCGTCATCGGCAGTGGCGAGCACACTCATCGGCCTTCAGGATGAACATCTCGGCCGGGATTATATCGACAAGCGGGCTGACCTGATCAATGCCGTGACCCTTGATCAGGTTAAGGCTGCGGCAAAGAAACTGCTGGAAACCGAACCCGCCATTCTGATCGTTGGTCCGCCCCAGTCCTGATGTACGGACCCGAGTGACAAGGATATCCCATGAGCGCGCGTGATCTCGAAAGTGTAACCGGTTCTGCCGGAACAGGTCTCGTCAGCAGTTCGCCAAGCTTTGCCATTGCCTTCGGTGGTGGCGGCGCGAGGGGATTGGCACATATCAATGTGATCGAAGCACTGGATGAGCTGGGTATTCGACCCGCGGCGATTTCCGGCTCGTCCATTGGTGCGATCATGGGGGCGGGGATGGCTGCCGGTATGGCCGGCCGGGATATCCGTGAATATGCGATTGCAACCCTGTCTCGCCGAGCCGAGATCGCTGCGCGCCTCTGGCGCCTGCGCCCGGCGACATTCGGCGAAATGTTCGGCGGTGGTATCCGTTTCAGCCAGTTCAATATCGAGAAAATCCTCAAGACCTTTCTGCCGGAGCAGATACCCGAGACTTTCGAGGAACTGTCCATTCCGCTCAGCGTCACCGCAACGGACTTTTACGGGCAGCGGGAAATCCCCATCGACGAAGGTGACCTTTTAAACGCCATTGCGGCTTCTGCGGCCATACCGGCCCTGTTTCGGCCGGTGCGCCGCGATGACCGTGTGCTGATCGACGGTGGAATCTACAATCCTGTGCCGTTCGATCATCTCAAGGACAAAGCCAAATTTGTCATCGGCATCGATGTGGTCGGTGGGCCGGAAGGCGATGGCCGCAAGTTCCCGTCCTCGATTGACGCCATGTTCGGCGCAAGCCAGCTGATGATGCAATCCATTATCGCCACGCGGCTGCGGACTGATCCGCCTGCAATCTTCCTGCGGCCCAGCGTCGCCCGGTTTGGTGTTCTCGACTTTCTCAGGGTCGAGCAGGTCCTGCAAGAGTCGATCGGCATCAAGGAGGAGCTGAAGCGGGCGGTCGACGCCGCCATTACCTATACGGAACACACCGAGCAGGAATAAGCTCCGAGTTCCGGCGTCTCTCTTCCTAATTGCCGCCTGATATGCCCCAGCTTTCAAGCGAAGCCGCCTTGAATCAGGAATCGGCTCTCAACTCATGAAAGCAACGACAATATTTTGAGGCCGACAAGGTACCAGAAACCCATTCCGAATGCCGCCATGCCATACCACAGGAACGCCATGGCCAGGCGATCAAACGTCCGTCCCTGAAACCCGCAGTCTATTACGGATTCCGGTTCATGCCTTGATGCGACTGCGAGTGTCATCATGATAAATGAGCCTAATTGAATTAGCTTTCGCAGCTTCTATCAGGAATGCTCCTGCAGCAGAATCCGTAGTCCTACCGATCCGGGTTTTGCCGTCCCGTATGCGGAAACTGGCCTACTCCGCCGGTTCGGGGTCCGGAAGCATCTCTTCCGTATCGATGCGCTTGGATTCCCGCGTGGGCTTGATCAGCGGTTCCGGTGTTACCGGGCGCGTCAGAAGCAGATCATTGCCTGCCATCAAGCCTTCCGCCGCCTGAATATGCAACCGGTCTTCATCGCGATTGCGGATGTCTTCCATGATCTCATAGGCAACATCTTCGCTGGTACCGAGTTCTTCCAGCGTGCGGCGACCGAAGAGCAGGCCGGATTCGAACGTCTCGCGCAATTCATATTGCACGCCGCGCGCCCGCAACTTCAGCGTGTGACCGCGATCATAGGAACGGACGAACAGTTTGATGTCAGGGTATTCCGACTGAATCAGTTCAACGATCCGATCGGTGGTTTCTTTCTTGTGGGTGCAGATGGCGACAATCTTTGCCTGGCGGATACCGGCTGCCTCCAGCACTTCCTTGCGCGTGCCATCACCGAAATAAATCCGGAAGCCGAATTTCGAGGCGGCACGGATACGGTCGGCCGAAGCGTCGATCAGTGTAACGCTGGTACCGCCAGCCAGAAGGATTTGCGCGGCTATCTGGCCGTAGCGGGAAAAGCCGATCATCAACACATCGGCACCTGCGGCACCGTCGAAATCCTCGTCGATCTGTTCTTCGGCATTCGGGTCGACAAGAAAGCGGTTGCCGAGAGCAACAGACAGCGGCATCACGGCCATGGACAGCGTGATGACGGCAATCATCTCGGACGCCGTGGATGTGCTCAACAGTCCGGCAGCGGCTGCGGTGGTGAACAGGACGAAGCCGAACTCACCGCCCTGCGGCAGGAAGAAGGCGATGCGGATTGCATCGTTGTGGTTGCAGCGGAAAAGCCGCGCGAGGATGTAGACGACCAGAGCCTTTACGGCCATGAACACGGGAACCGCGAGAAGAATCATCTCCCAGTCCGCGAGGATGACCTTGAGGTCGATCGACAGGCCGACTGCCATGAAGAACAGGCCGAGGAATATGCCGCGGAACGGTTCGATATCCGCTTCCAGTTCGTGACGGTAGGACGATTCGGCCAGCAACACACCGGCAATGAATGCGCCCATCGCCATGGAAAGCCCGGCAAACTGCATCAGCAACGCGGCACCCAGCACCACGAACAATGCAGCGGCGATCATCACTTCGCGTGCTCCGGTGTTGGCGATGAAACGGAACAGCGGGTTAAGGAGGTAGCGGCCGACGGCAACAATGGCGCCGATACAGATGATGGCGATCAGGAATTTGCCAAGCGGATCAGCTTCATGCTGGGCGGAGCCCGGCGCAAGCACCGGAATCATCGCAAGCAGGGGAACGATCGCCAGATCCTGAAACAGCAAAATAGCGAAGGACGTCTGTCCGTGCGGCATATTGGTCTCGCCGCGCTCTTCCAGGATCTGCATGGCGAATGCCGTAGACGACAGGGCGAGACCAAACCCGATCACCAGTGCCGCCTGCCAGCTCATGAGATGGAAGGCGAGGATGAGCCCGGTCAACACAGCGCCCGACACGATGACCTGCGCGGCGCCGAGGCCGAAAATGGCATGGCGCATGTTCCAGAGGCGCGTTGGTTTCAATTCCAGACCGATTACAAACAGCAGGAAAACCACGCCCAGTTCGGAAAAATGCAGAACCTGTTCGCCGTCGGTGATGAGATTGGCCAGCGGCCCGATGAGCAGGCCAGCGGCCAGATATCCAAGCACCGTGCCAAGGCCCAGCCGTTTGAACAACGGAGCGGCAATAATCGCGCCAGCCAGGAGCGCCAGTGCCTGAAAGTAGAGATTGCCGCTTTGTGAAAGCATGAGCCTGACCCAGTCTGTTGCGAATGTTACTCGTGTTTGCCTTGATAGACCCCAATTTGCACCATATAGGAGGCAGTGCATCATCTGATCATTGGTCAGATATGTCCTTGCATCCTATCATGCAATCAACTCTAGGGATGAATATGATCGAGCCGGCCAATTCCCGCGAATTCGTTGACAATGCTGCTGCGCTTGTCGAAGCCGCACGCCGAGCCGGAGCGGACGCCGCAGATGCGGTTGTCGTACGTTCGCGGTCCACGGGTGTCAGCGTCAGGCTTGGCAAGGTCGAGGCGACCGAATCTTCGGAAAGTGACGATTTCTCCCTGCGCGTCTTTGTTGGCAGGAAAGTGGCAAGCATATCGGCAACCGCTGGTTCAGACCCGAAAATTCTCGCTGAACGTGCTGTGGCCATGGCCAGGGTTTCGCCTGATGATGCCTTTGAAGGTCTTGCTGATTCGGCCAATCTGGTGCGCGATATCCGCGACCTCGATCTCTTTGACCCCACTGTCGTCGACGCTGCGCGGCTGACGCAGGATGCTCTGATAGCCGAAGAGGCTGCCCTTGCGGTCGAAGGCGTTACCAATTCCGGAGGTGCATCGGCTTCCGCAGGACTTGGCGGCATGGTTCTCGTGACATCGGGCGGTTTCGTCGGCCATTACATGGGGTCGCGGTTTTCCCGTTCGGTCAGTGCGATTGCCGGTTCGGGCACGGGCATGGAACGCGACTACGATTTTTCCTCGCGCCAGCATTTTGAGGCGCTTGAGAACCCTGCGGCCATCGGCCGTTCTGCCGCCGCACGCGCGGTCAAACGCCTTGGCGCGCGACAGGCCAAGACAGGCGTCGTCAACGTGGTCTACGATCCCCGCGTGGCGCGCGGGATTGCCTCGCATCTGTCGAGTGCCATCAATGGCGCTTCTGTTGCACGCAAGACGAGTTTCCTCAGAGACCGCATGGGGCAGAAGATTCTCGCTGACAGCATCAATGTGACGGATGACCCGTTGCGCATCCGTGGATCGTCTTCCCGTCCGTTCGACGGCGAGGGGATCGAGGGGCAGGCGCTGACGATGGTCGAGAATGGTGTTTTGAAACACTGGTTCCTTTCGACATCCACCGGGAAGGAATTGGGGCTGAGTACCAATGGCCGTGGTGTTCGTTCGGGCTCGACCGTGGTTCCTTCATCCTCCAATTTTGCCATTGAACCCGGTGACGAGACACCGGAAGCGTTGATCCGATCGGTGGGAACGGGCTTCTATGTCACGGAGCTTTTCGGCCAGGGCGTCGATATGATCACGGGACAGTACAGCCGTGGCGCATCCGGCTACTGGATCGAAAATGGAGAACTTGCCTACCCGGTCAGTGAAGTTACGATTGCCTCCAATCTGAAAGACATGTTCCTCAACGTGGTGGCCGCGAATGATATTGATCGTAACTTTGGCGTTGCCAGTCCGACACTCGTAATCGAAGGCATGACTCTTGCCGGCAAATGAACAAAACCGTGATGACCTTGCCCTGATCAGGGAAGCAGCCGAAGGGGCCGGGCGCATTGCCCTGTCCTACTTCCGCCAGGATCCGCAGGTCTGGATGAAAACAGGCAATTCACCGGTGAGCGAGGCCGATCTTGCGGCGGACAAATATCTGAAGGATATGCTTTTGACTGCCCGGCCGGATTATGGCTGGATTTCTGAGGAAACCCTTGATGATCGTGCGGCTACGCCGCGCCGGCGTTTTTTCGTTGTCGATCCGATTGATGGTACCCGTGCTTTCATTGAAGGTTCCGACGTCTGGTGCGTCAGCGTTGCGGTTATCGAGGATGGTCGCCCGGTGGCTGGCGTGCTGGAATGCCCGGCGCGCAGCCAGACGATCACAGCATTGCCGGGGCAGGGCGCTGAGCAGAATGGCACAGCCATCCACGTCAGCACCAGCGGTGTTCCGTTCAAGGTGGCGGGGCCGGGACCTTTCCTCAAGAAGCTGCCTGAGCATTTCCAGCAATCAATGGTTGCAGCGCCCTATATTGCCTCGCTCGCCTATCGCATTGCCATGGTGGCCCGCGGTGATATTGCCGGGACCTTCGTGCGGCCAAGCTCGCATGACTGGGATCTGGCGGCAGCGGACCTGATCCTGGCGGAGGCCGGCGGCTATGTCCTGACTGCCGATGGCAAGCCGCTCACCTATGGCCTGCGCAACAATGAAACAGGCGATTATCGCCACGGGGCGCTGGTTGCAGCTAGCGGTTTGCTCATGGACAACATGTTGGACGTTGTCGCTGAAACCGCCTTCGGCTAAACAGACTAAAATTCTAATGATTGATAACTTGAACGGATGGGCGACCATGAGCGAAAATACAGCAGAACAGAAGCAGCTGCTTCACCTGGTTTTTGGCGGCGAACTGAAGAAGCTCGGCGGCGTTGAATTCCGCGATCTCGAGAAGCTGGATATTGTCGGCATTTATCCGAACTTCGAAACCGCACAGCGCGCCTGGAAATCCAAGGCGCAGCAGACGGTCGACAATGCGCATATGCGTTATTTCATCGTCCACATGCACAAGCTGCTCGATCCCGATACAGGCAAGGCAAGCTGACCGGCGTCCTCCGGTCACGCATTGACAGCGGCATGATTGACAACAGCACAGCTACCGCCAAGGTGCCCCGCAAGAAGAACGGGGCGCTGAAACGGTTTTGGCGTTCCATACGCGGACCTCTGGCGAAATCGCGCTTTGTGCGTTCGGCTATTGTCTGGCTGATCACGCAGTTTTTCCGGCTGGTCAATGCCACCAACCCGCGCCTGCCCGGCTCGTCCGACCTGGACGACATGAAACGCGGCGGTGAGCCCTTTATCGCCGTTGCCTGGCACGGCCAGCATCTCATGGCGCCATTTCTGATGCCGCGTGGTGTGCGTTTCGTCGCCATGTTCTCCAAGAGCAAGGATGCTGAGCTGAACGCCCGCGTGGCTGAACGGTTCGGCGTCGAGATCATTCGTGGCTCGGGCGGCAGAGAGCCAACAAAAAGTATTGAAAAAGGTGGCGTCAGGGCTTTGCTTGCCCTGAAAAAGGCACTGAAGGATGGTAAAACTGCGGCGATGATTGCTGATATTCCCCATGGAACGCCCCGGGACTCCGGTCAGGGTGTCATCCTTCTCGCCAAACTGTCCGGCCGCCCGATTATTCCAATCTGCTACATGACTTCACGCAGGAAAATTCTGGAGAAGAGCTGGGATAAGACAACCATTCCCTTGCCATTCGGTAAGTCAGGGTTGATTGTCGGCGATCCAATCTTTGTCCCCGAGGATGCCGATGATGCAATGCTTGAATCCAAGCGTGTCGAGTTGACCGCGAGCCTGAACACCAATACGGCGCGGGTGCAGGCGCTTGTGGATGGTCAGGCGTGAGCGAGCGTTGGGCACGCTTCGTCCTGAGCACCTACCGCTGGGTGGGTGCCATGGCGTTTCCGGCGGTTGGAGCCTATGTCGCCTTCCGCGCCAGCAAGGGCAAGGAAGAGCGCGGCCGGCAGGGCGAGCGCTATGGCATTGCCAGCGTTGCACGGCCGCAAGGACCGCTGGTATGGGTTCACGCGGCAAGCGTGGGTGAAACATCCGCAGTGACACCTCTCGTCGAAACCATTGTTGAAATGGGCATCAACGTTGTTCTGACGACAGGCACGGTGACGTCGGCAAAGATGGTGCAGGAACGACTGGGCGACCGCGTCATTCATCAGTATGTGCCGCTTGACCTCAAACCGGCCGTTGACCGTTTCCTCAGCCATTGGCAACCTGATCTCGCTGTCATCTGCGAGTCCGAGATTTGGCCCATGACCATTCTTGAACTTGGCTTGCGGCGTGTGCCGCAGGTTCTCGTCAATGGCCGCCTCTCCGACAAATCCTTTGCCTCGTGGCAGAAAAGATCGTCTGTCGCCGAGGCCCTGTTCGAGAACCTCGCCCATGTGGTCGCCCAGTCCGATGTTGACGGCGAGCGGTTCCGCGCCCTTGGCGCCCGCCCGGTGACGGTATCAGGCAATCTGAAGGTGGATACGGCAATCCCGCCCGTCGTTCCATCCGAACTGGAGGCACTGCAAAGGCAGATCGGGGGTCGCAAGACATGGGTGGCCGTTTCCACCCATCAGGGTGAGGAAGATGTCGTCGCCCAGGTGCATCACATGTTGAAGGTCAGGCATCGTGATCTTCTGACGATCGTCGTGCCGCGCCACCCGGATCGTGCACCTGCAATTGCCGAGGAAATCGAGAAGCTGGGCATGAAGGTGGCTTTGCGCAGCCGTCGTGATGTCATCACGCCCGACACCGACATCTATCTTGGCGATACGATCGGTGAGATGGGCCTCTATCTGCGATTGACGGAAATTGCCTTTGTCGGCCGTTCGTTGCTGGCGCAGGGTGGCCAGAACCCGCTGGAACCGGCCATGCTGAAAACAGCAATCCTGTCAGGGCGCAATGTGCAGAACTTCCGCGACTCTTACCAGCGTCTGATCAAGAATGGTGCCGCCAAGCTCATTCGTGACAAGGATATGCTGGCGGGTGCAGTCAATTATCTCTTCAACAATCCGGCCGATCGTCAGATAATGATCGAAGCCGGGACCAAGACTGTCGAAGACATGCGCGGTTCACTGGATCGCACCATGACCGCTCTTGAACCGTTCATTCAGCCCCTTGTGCTGAAAGCACGGCTCAGCGCTCGCGAAGGTGGCTGGAAATGACCAGCGAAGCGCCTCCATTCTGGTGGGAAAAGCCGGATTGGCGCGCGCGGGCCCTTAGCCCTCTGTCAAAAATCTACGGCATGGTGGCCGGTCGGCGTATCCGCCGTGCTGTGCCGCCTTCTGTGCCGGTGCCGGTGCTCTGTATCGGAAATTTCACCGTAGGCGGCGCAGGCAAAACGCCGACGTCCATTGCCTTTGCACAAGCCGCCATCGCTGCCGGTCTTAAACCCGGCATTGTCTCGCGCGGCTATGGAGGCGCGTTCTCGGGTTTGCACCGGGTCGATCCGGATCATGACAGCGCCCGGCACGTCGGTGACGAACCGATGCTGCTCGCCCGGCATGCACCAGTGGTTGTTTGCGCTGACCGTTTTGCCGGTGCCAAGGCACTTCAGGAGGCGGGCTGTGATTTCATAATCATGGATGACGGATTTCAAAGTGCCCGGCTGCATTTCGACTACGCACTCATGGTTGTCGATGCCGGTCGCGGCATCGGCAATGGCCACGTGATACCGGGTGGCCCGCTCCGTGCACCGCTGACGGATCAGCTGGTGCGCACCGATGCGCTGCTCAAGATCGGCTCGGCCAGCGGCGCCGATCAAGTTGTGAGAAGCGCCGCGCGCGCCGCCAAACCTATCTATGAAGCTATGCTTCAGCCCAAGGCAGCACTTTCTGTTACGGGCAAACCATTATTTGCTTTCGCCGGTATCGGCGATCCCGCGAAATTCTTCCGGACACTGGAAGAGGCGGGTGGGAACGTTGTCCGGACAAGGTCTTTTCCGGACCATCATCCCTACACGGATGAGGAGATTGCCGATCTGGTCAAGAGTGCCGATGCGGAAGGGTTAACATTGATCACGACGACAAAGGATCATGTTCGCCTGCTCGATGGCAGCGAAACCGCCAGAGAATTCGCGGCGAGAACACAGGTTCTGGATGTGGAACTGGTGTTTGCCCATTCGCAAACGGCAACCCGTATCATCAGTGAAACCCGGGAACGCGCGCGCTTGCGCCTTATTCGCCTGTTATAGGCCATTACGGAAGTTGCGCAGGCGCGGCGGCGCCTCGCGCATCGGAATATCCATGTTGTTGCCGGTCGTCTGGCTGTACTGCCTGTCATTTGAAAAGAGGATTCGCCCCGGAGTACCGATTTGCACAGACAACGCCACCTTTGGTGCTGATTTCGCTGCCGGGATTTCGATTTCGTAGGCGATCGGAAAGTAGCCACTCCGGCCAAGCGTAAAGCTTGTTTCACCTATCACTGGCATGGGCTTGGAATTGCCGTTGGTTGCGTCATAGGCAGTGATGTAGACAACCAGACTTGGCGTCAGCTGCGCAAAGGACGAGCCGCGCAGATAGCCTTTGATTGTTTTGGTCGGTCCGCTATAGGCCGGTTGGTGTTTGGCACCAATCGACGTGCAGCCGCTGGTCAAAAGAGCAGCGGCGGTAAGAGCAAAAAGTGCGGATCGGCGATTGAACATTGATCAGGCTTTGCTGCGTTGCCTCAGCGACGGATTCATTTCCAGCTCGCGTTCAAGGGAAATGGTTGCATCGGCATAGGCTTCCTGCCGGGCAACATTCCAGTACTTCAGCTCGTCCAATGGAATCTTTTCCGACGTTATCGCGCAAAGGACATAAGACCCCGGCGACAGGACCTGAAAGTCACCATCGAGGTAGCGTATCTTGGCTTCGCGCGAGCCGGGGCCTTCAAACCTGTTCATTATCCGGTGTTTTCCAGTTCGTGTCTTCAACGCATTTAGGCGGCAGATGCCATGCGGGTCAAGATGTCACCGCCTGCCGAACAGCCTTTCGATATCCGTAAGCTTGAGTTCGATATAGGTCGGACGGCCGTGATTGCAGGTCCCCGAACCCGGCGTGTCTTCCATCTGGCGCAAAAGCGCGTTCATTTCATCCGGCTTCAGCCGCCGGCCCGAACGCACCGATCCATGACAAGCCATGGTGGCGGCAACATGGTCGAGAATGGCTTTCAGCCCATCGGATGTATCGTGTTCCGCAATCTCATCGGCAAGGTCGCGAATGAGTTGCTGTACGTCGATCTCACCCAGCATGGACGGCGTTTCCCGCACGGCAACAGCACCGGGACCGAAAGCTTCCACGCCAAGGCCGAAGCGCGACAGGGTTTCCGCATGGGATACAAGCCGCTCCACATCCTCCTCAGGCAGATCGACAATTTCGGGGATGAGCAGCATCTGCGCGGGCAGGGGTCTGGAGTGCAGGGCTGTTTTCAATGCCTCATAGACAAGCCGCTCATGCGCCGCGTGTTGGTCGACGATAATGAGGCTGTCTTCGGTCTGCGAGACAATATAGTTCGCGTGTATCTGCGCGCGTGCAGCACCAAGCGGCGAAGCCAGCAGCGCTTGCGGCACCTCTGCGGTGCTTGCCCGCGTATCGGTGGCCAGCACGTCTGCTTCAGCCAGAAAGCTGCGTGCAGGCTCCGAGAAGCCATTGCCCGCATAGGATGGCGCCGGATCCGCAGTGAAAGGACGAAAGGCTGACTGTTGGCTTGTATAGTTTTGGTTGACTGACGGTGAACCCTGCCAATGCTGTGCCTGTGGCGTCGGCCTTAATGGCTCAGCGCCGCCCATCCGGAAGGATTGCAGCATGGCTTCCGCCCCGCTGGTGGCAGCGCGAATGCCTGACTGGCCGAGCGCCTGGCGGATTGCACCGACGATGAGCCCGCGCACAAGACCCGGATCGCGGAAGCGAACATCCGCCTTGGCCGGATGCACATTGACATCGACCAATGCCGGATCGAGGTTGAGAAACAGCACCACAACTGGATGCCGATCCCGCGAGATCACATCCGCATAGGCACCACGGATGGCACCCCATATCTGCTTGTCACGCACTGGTCGTCCATTGACATAGGCAAACTGGTGCAGGCTGTTGGCGCGGTTGAAAGCGGGTATTCCGGCAAATCCGGTCAGGCGCACCCCGTCGCGCTCCGCGTCGATGGCAATGGCGTTCTCCGGGAATTCCTTGCCCAGAACCTGCGAAATCCGCTCCAGCATGCCAGCAGAGCCAATGCCGGTTGCGGCAAGCTCCAGCGGCGTCCTGTCACTGCCCGCCAGGGAAAAGCGTATATGCGGAAAGGCAATGGCAACCCGTTTGACGATGTCGCTGATAGCCGAGGCTTCCGCCCGGTCCGTCTTCATGAACTTCAGACGCGCGGGCGTGGCAAAGAACAAATCGCGCACTTCGGCGATCGTGCCGCCATTCATCGCCGTTGGACGTGGGCCGTCCATACGGCCGCCATGCACGCTGATCTCAAAACCGGAATCGGCCTGCACCGTGCGTGATTTGAGTGAGAGCCGGGATATCGAGCCGATGGACGGCAGGGCCTCGCCGCGAAAACCCAGTGCCCGGATGTCATGCACGTCATTCGTCAGTTTTGATGTGCAATGGCGCGAAATCGCCAGCGTCAGTTCATCCGACGGAATGCCCGAGCCGTTATCGGTAATGCGGATGAGGTTCTTGCCGCCGCCTGCCGTCACCACTTCGATACGGGTGGCACCGGCATCGATTGCATTTTCGACAAGCTCCTTCACCACGCTTGCGGGGCGCTCGATGACTTCACCCGCGGCGATCTGGTTAATGATGGTTTCGGTAAGCTGTTTGATGGCCATGCCATACATATAGGGGATTCGCCCGGCGACGGAAATTGTTCGCTGCCAAAGCGCACCGGAATATATTTTAAGCCGAAACTATCTGGTCATCGACGCGATTTTGATGCTAGGTCTTTTCAACGCATTATGGAGGAAATTACATGGCCCATTCCAAAGCTTCCTTTGTCTGGACGGATCCGTTTCTGCTGGAAGATCAACTGACCGAAGACGAACGGATGATCCGGGACAGTGCGCGCGCCTTCGCGCAGGGCGAGTTGGCGCCGCGTATCGAGGAAGCCTATCTCGAAGAAAAGACCGATCCGGCGCTTTTCCGCATGATGGGTGAGGCGGGGCTTCTTGGTGTTACGCTTCCGGAAGAGTATGGCACGGCCGGCGCATCCTATGTTGCTTATGGTCTGGTCGCACGCGAAGTCGAGCGCGTTGACAGTGGTTATCGCTCGATGATGAGCGTGCAGTCCTCGCTGGTCATGTATCCCATCTATGCTTATGGCTCGGAAGAACAGCGGAAGAAATATCTGCCGAAGCTGGCTTCAGGCGAGTGGATCGGCTGCTTTGGCCTGACTGAACCCGATGCCGGTTCCGATCCGGCCGGTATGAAAACCCGCGCCGAGAAGGTTGCCGATGGCTACCGGATTTCCGGTGCGAAAATGTGGATTTCCAATTCCCCCATCGCCGATGTCTTCGTCATCTGGGCCAAGTCCGATGCGCATGACGGCCAGATTCGCGGCTTCGTGCTCGAGAAGGGCATGAAGGGGCTTTCCGCTCCGAAGATCGGCGGCAAGCTTTCGCTCCGTGCTTCGATCACAGGCGAAGTGGTGATGGACGGCGTTGTCGTCGGCGAAGAACACCTTCTCCCCAATGTTTCTGGCCTCAAGGGTCCATTCGGCTGTCTCAACCGTGCCCGTTACGGCATTTCATGGGGTGTGATGGGAGCAGCCGAAGATTGCTGGCAGCGCACAGTGCAATATGGTCTCGACCGCAAGCAGTTCGGCAAGCCGCTGGCTGCAACACAGCTGTTCCAGAAGAAATTCGCCGACATGCAGACGGAAATAACGCTGGGCCTGCAGGCAAGCCTGCGGGTTGGCCGTCTCATGGACGAGGATCGCATGGCGCCTGAGATGATCAGTCTGGTCAAGCGCAACAATTGCGGCAAGGCTTTGGATATCGCGCGTGTTGCCCGTGACATGCACGGCGGCAACGGCATCCAGATCGGCTATCACGTGATGCGTCATTCGCAAAACCTTGAGACGGTCAACACCTACGAAGGCACGCACGATGTGCATGCCCTCATTCTTGGACGCGCCCAGACCGGCATTCAGGCTTTCTTCTAGGAATGGCCGACAGGCTCGTCCTGCTTGGAACCAAGGGCGGCCCGGCAATCCGTCCGGGCGGCCCGTCACCTACGTCTTCGCTGCTGGACATTGCAGGACGGCGGGTCGTCATCGACTGCGGTCTCGGCGTCACCCGGGCGCTCGTCAATGCGGATATGTCACTCAAGGATCTGGATATGATCCTGATCACGCATCTGCATTCCGATCATGTGCTGGAATTCGGACCGCTGCTGCATACGGCATGGACGTCCGGGCTGGCACGCAAGATCACGGTCTACGGCCCGGCTGGAATTGAAGAATACTGGTCAGGTTTCCTGCAATCCATGCGCTACGATATCGATCTGCGCATCGATGACGAAGGGCGCCCTGATCTGCGCGATCTTGTCGACCTGAAGGTCTATGCCGATGGTTTGGTCCATCAGGATGGCAATCTGACTATCACCGCTTTGCGCGTCGATCATCCGCCGGTTGTCGATTGCTTTGCGTTCAAGATAGAAGCGGCAGGCAAATCCATCGTCTTTTCGGCGGACACCACATATTTCCCGCCGCTGGCCGATTTTGCTCGGGGTAGCGATATCCTCGTTCATGAGGCGATGCTGCCCGAAGGCGTCGACCGTCTGGTTGTCCGCACGGGCAATGGCGCGCGCCTCAAGGAACATCTCCTTGCCAGTCATACGCTGGTTGAAGATGCAGCCCGAATTGCAACTTCGGCTGAAGTGAAGCATCTCGTGCTGCACCACCTCATTCCCGCTGACGATCCGCAATTCGGCGAAGCCGACTGGATCAAAGCTCTGGATGGCAAGTGGGACGGCCGATTGAGCATCGGTCGCGATGGTCTGGTCATCCCGCTTTAGACATCAGCCATTACGGGTCGAGTGCAGTTTTTCCAGCGCGGCCAGCAGAATGCACAGCGCGATACCCTGCGAGGCCAATTCCACTTCCTGCAGGGAAGGGAATGTCGGTGCCAGCCGTAATGTGCGGTCGTGCGGGTCTTTGCCGTAGGGTGACGTCGATCCGGCCGGGGTCAAGGTGACACCTGCCTGTTTGGCCAGTTCGACCACATGCTTGGCCGTGCCTTCCATCGCATCGACGCAGATGAAATAGCCGCCCTGCGGCTTCGACCATTCGGCGACACCCGTACCAGTGAGGCGCTTTTCCAACGCATTGCTGACCGTGTCGAATTTCGGCGCAATCAGGGTGCGGTGCGCCGCCATGTGCCTGCGTATGCCGTCCTCATTCTTGAGGAATCGTACGTGGCGCAGTTGATTCAGCTTATCAGGTCCGATTGTCCGCTTGCTGGCGCTGGCAAGATACCAGCGTACATTGGCAGGCGACGAGGCGAAGAATGCGAGGCCGGCACCCGCCAGCGTCACCTTGGACGTGGAGGCGAAGACAAATGCCCGGTCAGGATTTCCAGCCTTCTCGCACAGATCAAGAATATCGGGAATCTGGTGCTCGGTCTCCGTGAGGTGATGCACCGCATAGGCATTGTCCCAGAACAGGCGGAAATCCGGAGCGCCGGTCTTCATCGCCGCGAGCCGTTCGATCACCGCATCAGAATAGGTTTCCCCGGAAGGGTTGGAATATTTCGGCACGCACCACATGCCCTTGACGCTCGGATCGGCGGCAAGTTCCTCGACCATGTCCATATCAGGCCCATCGCCCTTGAGCGGAACCGGCAGCATGCGGATGCCATATTCCTCAAGAATGGAGAAATGCCGGTCATAGCCGGGCACCGGGCAGATGAAAGCCGGCGCTTCCGTCTTCTGCCAGGGTTCCGCACCGCCGGGAACACCCTTGACCCAGGCCCAGAGCAGGCAGTCATGCATCAGCGCCAGACTGGAATTGTCGCCGACAACGATCCGCTCCGGCGAGGTACCAAGCGTCGATGCGAACAGAGTGCGCACTTCGGCCAATCCCTGCAGATTGCCGTAGTTGCGTGCATCTTCGCCCGCTTCGCTGAAGTGATCGCCATTGCCGGGCAGGGTCAGCATGCCGTTGGCAAGCGCCAGTTGCTCGGGGCTTGGTTTGCCGCGGGTCATGTCGATCTTCAGTCCACGGGCGCGGAAGGCCTCATATTCGTTCAAAGTCTTCTGGCGCAAGGCGGCGAAATCGTCACTGTTCAGATCGGCAATACGGCTCATGGGAACGTCAGCTCTGTTGTCTCTGGCTTGGGAAGGTTGTTGAGGTATACGGCAGGACGGCTGCAGCCGTCCCTTCGGGTCAGCCTTTTTGTTGCTGAACGATACCGTAAATATTGGTCGAGCGGGCACCGGAGCGGCAATAGGCAAGCACTGGGCCTTCCGCTTCTTCAAGCGCTGCCGCCATCGCATCCACGTCGTTCTGGGTCAACTGGCCGGAAACAACCGGAACGTAGTAAATCGGGATGCCTGCTTTTTCGGCAACCTTGGCGATATCGGCAAATTCCGGTTGATCCGGCGATTCACCATCGGGACGGTTGCAGATCAGGGTCTGGTAACCTGCGGCAGCAATATCGCGTACATCATCGGGTGAAATCTGCCCGGTCACGGCAAAGCCTTCGTCAATCTGACGGATATCCATTTTCTTTCCTTGAGAATGTGATTGGTGGCAGCAGCATACATCAAACGAAGACCAATGCCAGATCAAAGCCGTTTGATCGATGACGCAAATTGCAGTATGCGCACAATAAATAGGCATATGCGACCAATTGATGAGAGTATAGGCATTTGACTGGCGCGCAAGGCAGCAGCAGCTTCATCCATGCATAGCGCAAACGTTATAATCGCCGGCCAGATACTAAGATTTCACAATTGTATCGTGCTGCGCGCCGATTGGCACGGTCGTTGCTTTGTATTCCCTCGGTACAAACAAAACCATAAAGAGGGGTTTACCTGAATGTTCAGTCTAACAGCCAGATTTATTGGAACCTTGGCCGCCGCCGCCGTGGGAGCGACGCTGGCCCTGTCGCCCGCAAAAGCCGCGGAGGATACGATCAAGGTCGGTATTCTGCATTCGCTGTCCGGTACGATGGCGATTTCCGAAACCACGCTCAAGGACACGATGCTCTTCCTGATTGATGAGCAGAACAAGAAGGGCGGCGTTCTCGGCAAGAAGCTTGAAGCCGTTGTTGTCGATCCGGCGTCGGATTGGCCGCTCTTTGCGGAAAAAGCCCGTCAGTTGATCGAGCAGGACAAGGTTGCTGCGGTTTTTGGCTGCTGGACATCGTCCTCGCGCAAATCCGTACTTCCGGTCTTCGAAGAACTGAATTCCCTGCTGTTCTATCCGGTTCAGTATGAAGGTGAGGAAAGCTCGCGTAACGTTTTCTATACAGGTGCTGCGCCGAACCAGCAGGCCATTCCCGCTGTTGATTATCTCGCCAGCCAGGAAGGCGTGCAGCGCTGGGTTCTCGCCGGTACGGATTATGTCTATCCGCAGACCACCAACAAGATCCTGAAGGCCTATCTCAACGCCAAAGGCGTGAAGGATGAGGACATCATGATCAACTACACACCGTTTGGTCATTCGGATTGGCAGACGATCGTTTCCGACATCAAGAAATTTGGTTCCGCTGGCAAAAAGACAGCCGTTGTCTCCACCATCAATGGTGATGCCAATGTGCCGTTCTACAAGGAACTCGCCAACCAGGGTATCAAGGCCGAAGACATTCCGGTTGTCGCCTTCTCGGTGGGTGAGGAAGAACTGGCCGGTCTCGATACCAAGCCGCTGGTTGGCCATCTCGCCGCGTGGAACTATTTCGAATCAGTCGATTCCGATGCCAATGCCGAATTCATCAAGAAATGGCATGCCTACATCAAGAACGACAAGCGCGTGACCAATGACCCGATGGAAGCGACGTTCATCGGTTTCAACATGTGGGTAAAGGCTGTTGAAGCCGCCGGTACCACCAAGTCCGATGCCGTCATCGACTCGATTGTCGGCGTTTCCGTGCCGAACCTCTCCGGTGGTTCGGCAACGATGATGCCAAACCATCACATCACCAAACCGGTCCTCATCGGTGAAGTGCAGGATGATGGCCAGTTCGACATCGTCTACAGGACGCCTGGCCTCGTGGTCGGTGATGAGTGGTCGGATTATCTGCCGGGCTCCAAGGATCTGATCTCCGATTGGCGCAAGCCGATGTCGTGCGGCAACTTCAATGTTGTCTCCGGCAAATGCGGTGGCGTGACCAACTAGGCATGGACCTTCGGCTTCGGGTCGGGGGCGACAAATCCGAAGCCAACTCCACCCCCGCACGTATTGCGGGGGTGGAGCGCCCCGAAAGAACTTCAAATGCAGGATTGTTGAATGTCATTGAGCCGCTTCCTGACCATCATCGCGATGCTGGGCCTTTGCCTGCTCCCTGCTGCCGCAGGTGCACAAGCCGTGGATGACGCCAAACTCAAGCCGCTGGTGGAAGCGCTGGCTGGAGACAATTTTGACGACACGAGCAAGGCGGTTTCCGAGCTTGCCAAAAGCGGCGCACCGCGCGCGGCCGTCATTCTCAATGCATTGAGTGCAGGCGACCTCTATGTTTCGAAGACGGATAAATCAGTCTTTCTTGGCGTGCGAGATGGCTCGGACTATGCGGCGACTGATCCTCTGAGCGGGGCAAAATTGGCTCCGGTCCCGCGCAGTGCGGCCGAAAAGATCAAGGTCAACAACCGGCTGCGCCGGGATATTGCTGCTGCCATCGGTGGTCTGACATTGATGAGCACCGATGCAACGGAGCGGCGTTCCGCTGCCGAGGCAATCCTGAAGAACCGCGATCCCGAATCCATCCCGTTGCTGGACCAGGCCATATCGGCCGAGAAGGATGCAGGGATCAAGATGTTGATGCAGCGGGCCAAAGCTGCTGCTGTTCTCAACTCCAGCGCGGCAGACGATGTGAAGATCGCCGCCATTGCTGAAATCAAGTCCGGCAATGGGCGCGAAGCACTCGGTCTGCTGACGCCGCTTGCCGGAATTCAGGGACCCGTCGGTGAAGCCGCCGGTGCAGCGATATCCAGCATCAATTCTGAACTCGAAATCTGGAACGGCATCCAGAATATCGTTTATGGCCTGTCGCTTGGCTCGGTCCTGCTGCTGGCGGCCATCGGTCTTGCGATCACGTTCGGAGTCATGGGTGTGATCAACATGGCCCACGGCGAAATGGTGATGATCGGCGCCTACACAACCTTCGTGGTGCAGCAGATTGTTCATGCATCCATGCCAGCGCTTTCCGAATATTCACTTTTGATTGCCCTGCCTGTGGCCTTTCTCGTCTCGGGCGGGATCGGTGTTGTCATTGAACGCGGAATCATCCGCTTCCTCTATGGCAGGCCACTGGAAACTCTGCTTGCCACATGGGGCATTTCGCTGGTGCTGCAGCAGGCAACGCGCTCGTGGTTCGGCGCCTCGAACGTTCAGGTGAGCAGCCCCTCGTGGATGTCCGGTTCCTTTGATGTCGGCATGCTGACGCTGACGTGGTCACGCCTCTGGATCATCGTCTTCGCTTTGTCGGTCTTTGCCGTGCTGCAGCTGGTGCTGAAGAAAACCATGCTCGGCCTGCGCATGCGGGCCGTCACGCAAAACCGGCGGATGGCATCGTCCATGGGTATCCGCACGCCATGGGTCGATGCGCTCACCTTTGGCCTTGGTTCCGGTATTGCCGGCATTGCCGGTGTCGCGCTCAGCCAGATCGACAATGTAAGCCCCAATTTGGGCCAGGGCTATATCATCGACAGTTTCATGGTTGTGGTCTTCGGCGGTGTCGGCAATCTCTGGGGAACACTGGTCGGTGCCATGTCCCTCGGCATCGCTAACAAGTTTCTCGAGCCCTTTGCCGGTGCTGTTCTGGGCAAAATTCTCGTTCTGGTCCTCATCATCCTGTTCATTCAGAAGCGTCCGCGCGGTCTCTTCGCACTCAAGGGAAGGGCCATCGAGGCATGATCACCCAATGGTTTTTTAAGCATGGCGACCGGCGTGGCGTGATTGTCATCGCCTTCCTGGTGGGGATTGCCTGTCTTGTGCCTCTCCTCAATCTGCTGGTGCCTGATACATCGCCCCTGCATGTGCCCACCTATCTGGTTTCGCTGCTTGGCAAATATCTGACCTATGCGCTGCTCGCTGTGGCGCTTGATCTGGTCTGGGGTTTTTGCGGTATTCTCTCACTCGGTCATGGTGCCTTCTTTGCACTCGGCGGCTATGCCATGGGCATGTATCTGATGCGTCAGATCGGTCCCCGTGGTGTCTATGCCGATCCGGTCCTGCCCGATTTCATGGTGTTCCTGAACTGGAAGGAATTGCCCTGGTTCTGGTACGGCTTTGACAATTTCTGGTTTGCCGCCCTGATGGTCGTCTTGGTTCCCGGCGTGCTGGCCTTCGGTTTTGGCTGGCTGGCATTCCGCTCGCGTGTCACCGGTGTCTATCTCTCCATCATCACACAGGCCCTGACCTATGCGCTTTTGCTTGCATTCTTCCGCAACGACATGGGCTTTGGCGGCAACAATGGCCTCACGGATTTCAAGGATATTCTTGGCTTCAACATTCAGGCCGGAACGACCCGCTCAGCACTCTTCGCGGCAACGGCACTGTTTCTGGCGCTGGCCGTATTCGTTTCAGGTTTCATCATCCGCTCGAAGCTCGGCAAGGTACTGGTCGGGGTGCGTGACGCGGAAAGCCGCATGCGCTTCCTTGGCTATCGCGTCGACCGGTACAAACTGTTCGTCTGGACGCTCTCTGCCATGATGGCGGGGATTGCCGGGGCGCTTTATGTGCCGCAGGTCGGCATTATCAATCCGTCCGAGTTTGAACCTGCGAACTCCATTGAAGCGGTCATCTGGGTGGCCGTTGGCGGGCGCGGCACGATTATCGGTCCCATCATCGGGGCCGTGCTGGTCAATTTTGGCAAAACCTACTTCACCACCGCTTTTCCTGAGGCTTGGCTGTTCGCCCTCGGCGCGCTGTTCATTCTCGTCACGCTGTTCCTGCCGAAGGGCATTCTGGGACTTTACGGCGCATGGAAAGCCCGAAGAGCCGCCGATGCGGCACAAAAAGACGACGAAGTGCTGCCGCCGGTCGTGAAGCAAAGCGGCAAGCGCGTACCAGCACCCGAACCTCAGGCCGCGGAGTAACCCTAATGAAGGCCAAGGACACATTGCTTTACCTCGACGGCGTTTCGGTTTCCTTTGACGGGTTCCGCGCCATCAACAATCTTTCTCTCGTGCTGCAGTCGGGTGAAATGCGCGCCATTATCGGTCCCAATGGGGCCGGCAAGACGACCATGATGGATATTATCACCGGCAAGACCAAGCCGGATACGGGCGATGTCTATTTCAACGGCACGGTCGACCTGACCGGGCATGATGAAGCTGAAATTGCCATGCTCGGCATTGGCCGCAAGTTCCAGAAACCGACAGTCTTCGAAAGTCACACTGTGGAGGACAATCTGGTTCTGGCGCTGTCCGGGTCACGCTCGGCCTTTTCTGCGCTGTTTCATCGCCAGAGCAGGGACGAGGCGGACCGAATTCTTGAAATTCTCTACACGATACGGCTATTCGAAAAACGTCACTGGCTGGCTGCCAATCTCTCCCATGGCCAGAAACAGTGGCTGGAAATCGGCATGCTGCTCGCGCAGGATCCAAAACTGCTGCTGGTGGATGAGCCTGTTGCCGGGATGACTGATGCGGAAACGGCGGAAACAGCAAAGCTTCTGCGCGACATCGCCCGTACCCGCTCGGTAATCGTTGTGGAGCACGACATGCATTTCGTGCGCGAGCTCGATGTGAAGGTCACCTGCCTGCACGAGGGATCGGTGCTGGCCGAAGGTTCGCTTGATCACGTCAGCAATGACCAGCGCGTCATCGAGGTCTACCTCGGGCGATGAGACAGCGCGTGGTTCACCCTTCGGCAAGCTTGGGAAGCCCACCATCTAATCCGCGGTTCGACAAGCTCACCATGAGGGAAAGTGAGGACGTCAGGGAGTCAAATTCTGAACGGCTGATGATTGGTTTGCAGCCACCCATCTCCCTCATGGTGAGCTTGTCGAACCACGAACCACTGTTGCGATACATCAATGTGAAGGAACCCTCTGATGCTCACGGTTGAAAATGCTTCTCTTCATTATGGTGCGGCACAGGCTTTGCGCGGCATATCACTTGAAGTGAAACCGAAATCCATCACCTGTGTGCTTGGCCGCAACGGTGTTGGCAAGACGAGCATGCTCCGCGCGATCGTCGGTCAACACCCGCTGTCATCGGGTACAATCAGCTTCGATGGTTCGCCGCTTGGCAAGAAGCCTCCCTATGACCGGGCCCGTGCCGGTATTGCGTTCGTGCCACAGGGTCGCGAGATCTTTCCGCTGCTCACCGTGCGTGAGAATCTGGCGACGGGCTTCGCTGCAGCCAAGCGCGGCAACCGCAACGTGCCTCCGGAAGTTTTCGAGCTCTTCCCGGTGCTCAAGACCATGCTGGGCCGCCGAGGCGGGGATCTGTCCGGCGGTCAGCAGCAACAGCTCGCCATCGGCCGCGCGCTGGTCACGCGGCCGAGGTTGCTTGTTCTGGATGAACCGACGGAGGGCATCCAGCCGTCGATCATCAAGGATATTGGCCGAGCCATCCGGTTTCTGCGCGATCAGACAGGCCTGGCTATCCTTCTCGTCGAACAATATCTCGATTTCTGCCGTGAACTGGCAGACCACGTCTACATCATGGATCGCGGCGAGATCGTTCATTCGGGTGATGCGGCAAGCCTCGACAGACCGGAGGTTCGTAAGTTCCTGACTGTTTGAATTTGTCTCCGCTCTTGCTGTCGGCGGGTAATCATCGATAGAGTCCTCTCGGAGGACGGATTTCGATGATCGACAAGCTGGAATTTTTTATCGCTCTGGCGCGCAACCAGCATTTTGGCCGCGCAGCCGAGGAGTGCGGCGTTACGCAGCCCACCCTGTCGGCAGCCATCCGCCAGCTTGAGGATACACTGGGTGTTGTGCTGGTTCAGCGCGCCTCGCGTTACAAGGGGTTGACGCCGGAAGGCCAGCGGGTGCTCGAATGGGCGCGCCGGATTGTCGGCGACACACGGACGATGCGTGAGGAAATCCGCGCCGCGCGCTATGGTTTGTCCGGGCATGTGAAAATAGCGGCGATTCCAACGGCGCTGGCCATGGTTTCGCGCCTGACAACGCCGTTCCGTGAAAAACACCCTGACGTGACTTTTTCGGTGACCTCCCGCACATCACTGGAGGTGCTGACATTGCTCAGCAATTTCGAGATTGATGCGGGAATCAGCTATCTCGACAATGAGCCGCTCGGGCGTGTTACCTCGGTACCGCTCTATTCGGAACGCTACCAATTGATCACATCGACCGGCAGCACCTATTCCGATCGCGAATTTGTGACCTGGGCCGAGGTGGGCCAATTGCCGTTGTGCCTGCTCACCATGGACATGCAGAACCGCCGTATCATCAATAAACATCTGCAAGAGGCGGGGGTCGATGTGAACCCGACGCTTGAATCCAACTCGATGATTGTGCTGTTTTCACACATCCGCACCGGTAAATGGGCAAGTATCATGCCGCTCAACCTGGCAGAAACATTGGGTTTTTCTGAACCGATCCGTGCTATTCCGATCGTTGAACCGGATGCACGCCATCTTGTCGGGCTGGTCGCAGCAGATCGCGAGCCGCATACGCCCCTGGTTTCAGCCTTGCTGCATGAAGCCCGCGCGTTGGCGATAAATCTCAAAATGCTTTAATAGAAATCTTCTATCGAGTAACGAGACTGGTATATTGATTAATCACCGCGCTTTTGATCTGTTCTAAGTTACGAGGGGAAATTAGGGAGGGCGTTGCAGCAATGCAAAGCGCAAGTACCGATATCGCAACAAGAGCGATAGGCATTATCAATCAATTAAAGGACGAAGAAGGTCCGCTTCTTCCGATCCTGCACGATTTGCAGGGCGAGTTCGGTTATGTGCCGCAGGAGGCTCTGCCGTTGATCGCCCAAGCGCTCAATATTTCCCGCGCTGAAGTGCATGGCGTTGTCACATTTTATCATGATTACCGTGATCATCCCGCTGGCCGGCATGTGCTAAAGCTTTGCCGGGCTGAAGCCTGTCAGTCGATGGGTGGCGATGCCATGGCGCAGAAAGCCCGGGAATTGCTCGGCATTGATTGGCACGGCACGACCTCAGACGGCGCCGTCACTCTTGAACCCGTTTATTGCCTCGGCCTTTGCGCCTGTGCGCCCGCCGCCATGCTCGATGGTGAAGTGATTGGCCGCCTCGATGCTGAGAAGCTTGAAGAAATTGCCACCGAGGTGCGGCTATGACCATTACATTCTTCGTGCCTCGCGATTCCGGTTCGCTTGCCCTCGGTGCCGAAAAGGTTGCCAGGAAGCTGCAGGACGAAATCGTTGCCCGCAATCTCGATGCGCGCATCGTGCGCAACGGTTCGCGCGGCATGTATTGGCTCGAACCGATGGTTGAGGTGGAAACACCCTCTGGCCGCGTTGCCTATGGTCCGGTCAAACCATCCGACATTGCGTCCTTGCTCGATACCGGCATGCTCGAGGGCGGTACTCATCCGCTTAGCCTAGGGCTGACCGACCAGCTGCCGTTTTTGGCAAAGCAGACGCGTCTGACCTTTGCCCGTTGCGGCATCACTGACCCTGTTTCATTGGATGACTACCGGGCGCATGATGGCCTGAAGGGGCTGGAAAAGGCACTTGCTCTCACACCCCTCGAGATCGTCACGCAGGTGACAGAGTCCGGTCTGCGCGGACGCGGCGGCGCGGGTTTCCCGACCGGCATCAAATGGAAGACCGTTCTCGATACGGCTGGCGAGCGCAAATACATCGTTTGCAATGCCGATGAAGGTGATAGCGGTACATTCGCTGATCGCATGATCATGGAAGGCGATCCCTTTGTTCTGATCGAGGGCATGACCATTGCCGGTATCGCGGTCGGTGCTACGAAGGGCTACATCTATACCCGCTCCGAGTATCCGCATGCGATTGCCGTGATGAATGAGGCTTTGGCCGTTGCCCGCAAGGCAGGCGTTCTTGGCACTTCGGTGCTGGGCTCTGTCCATGCTTTTGATATTGAGGTGCGTGTTGGTGCAGGCGCCTATGTCTGCGGTGAGGAAACGGCGCTGCTGGAGAGCCTTGAAGGCCGCCGTGGCATCGTTCGCGCCAAGCCGCCATTGCCTGCCCATAAGGGTCTGTTCGGTAAGCCCACCGTTATCAACAACGTGATATCACTGAGTTCGGTGCCGGTCATTCTCGACAAAGGCCCTGCATTCTACAAGAATTTCGGCATGGGCCGTTCGCGCGGCACCATTCCGCTGCAAATCGCGGGCAATGTTCGGTATGGCGGGCTTTTCGAAACCGCTTTCGGCCTGACGCTGGGTGAAATCGTCGATGATATCGGCGGTGGTACGGCGACTGGGCGTCCAGTCAAAGCTGTGCAGATTGGTGGTCCGCTCGGTGCCTACTTCCCGCGGGAACTCTTTGATACCCCATTCGACTACGAAGCCTTTGCCGCCAGGGACGGGCTGATCGGCCATGCCGGGCTCGTAGTCTTCGATGACAGTGTTGATATGTTGAAACAAGCACGTTTCGCCATGGAATTCTGCGCTGTCGAATCCTGCGGCAAGTGTACGCCTTGCCGCATAGGCTCGACACGCGGTGTCGAGGTCGTCGACCGGCTCGCTGCCAATATCGAACCGGAAAAGCAGATCAAGGTCCTCACCGACCTGTGCAATACCATGAAGTTCGGCTCGCTCTGCGCGCTGGGTGGTTTTACGCCCTATCCCGTCATGAGCGCACTCACGCATTTTCCTGAAGATTTTCGCCCTGCGCCCGTCGCAGAAGCTGCGGAATAGGAGCTTAGTATGTCCCTCATTCATGAAATCGATTTCGGTACTCCCGCTTCCAAATCTGAAAAGATGATCTCGCTGACCATTGATGGCAACGAAGTCACCGTTCCCGAGGGTACTTCCCTTATGCGCGCGGCGATGGAAGCCGGTATCCAGGTGCCCAAGCTCTGTGCGACCGATATGGTTGATGCGTTCGGTTCCTGCCGTCTCTGCCTGATCGAGATTGAGGGCCGCAATGGCACACCCGCATCCTGCACCACGCCGGCGATGCAAGGGCTCGTTGTTCATACCCAGACACAGCGCCTGAAGGACATCCGCAAGGGCGTGATGGAGCTCTATATCTCCGACCATCCACTGGATTGCCTGACCTGCGCCGCCAATGGCGACTGCGAGCTGCAGGATATGGCGGGTGCCGTCGGCCTGCGCGATGTGCGCTACGGCTATGAGGGTGACAATCACGTTTTCGCCAAATCCAAGAATGACAATGTTGCCAATGATCGCTGGATGCCGAAGGACGAATCCAATCCTTATTTCACCTACGATCCGGCAAAATGCATCGTCTGCTCGCGTTGCGTGCGGGCCTGCGAAGAAGTGCAGGGTACCTTTGCGCTGACCATTGAAGGCCGGGGGTTCTCCAGCCGCGTTTCGCCCGGGATGCACGAGCATTTCATCGACAGCGAGTGTGTTTCCTGCGGCGCCTGCGTTCAGGCCTGCCCGACCGCGACTTTGACGGAAAAGTCGGTTATCCAGATCGGCCAGCCGGAGCATTCGAAAGTAACTACCTGCGCCTATTGCGGCGTCGGCTGCTCGTTCAAGGCGGAGATGCGCGGCGAAGAACTGGTGCGTATGGTTCCCTACAAGGACGGTAAGGCCAACCGTGGTCACTCCTGCGTCAAGGGCCGGTTTGCCTACGGTTATTCGACCCACAAGGATCGTATTCTTAACCCGATGATCCGCGAAAAGGTTTCCGATCCATGGCGCGAAGTGACATGGGAAGAGGCTTACAAGCACGTCGCCAGTGAGTTCCGCCGTATCCAGTATCAGTATGGCCGCAATTCCATCGGCGGCATCACGTCCTCCCGCTGCACCAATGAAGAAACCTACCTGGTGCAGAAGCTGGTCCGTGCCGGCTTTGGCAACAACAATGTCGATACCTGTGCCCGCGTCTGCCATTCACCGACCGGTTATGGCCTGAACAAGACGTTCGGCACTTCGGCAGGCACACAGGATTTCGACAGCGTCGAGCACACGGATGTTGTCATCGTCATTGGTGCCAACCCCACCGACGGCCATCCGGTCTTTGCCTCGCGTCTTAAGAAGCGTCTGCGTCAAGGTGCGAAGCTCATCGTTATTGATCCGCGCCGTATCGATCTCGTGCGCTCACCTCACATAAAAGCAGCCCATCATCTGCCGTTGCGTCCCGGCACCAACGTCGCCGTTGTCACGTCGCTGTCGCACGTCATTGTCACGGAAGGCCTGTTCAACGAGAAATTCATTCGCGAACGGTGCGACTGGGACGAATTCCAGGATTGGGCGGCTTTCGTTTCAATGCCCGAACATAGCCCCGAAGCCATCGAACAGTTGACCGGTGTGCCGCCGCAGGCGCTGCGTGAAGCGGCGCGGCTGTTCGCAACCGGTGGCAATGGCGCCATCTATTATGGTCTCGGCGTTACCGAACACAGCCAGGGCTCGACAACGGTCATGGCCATTGCCAACCTTGCCATGGCCACCGGCAACATCGGCCGCAAGGGCGTTGGCGTAAACCCGCTGCGCGGCCAGAACAATGTGCAGGGCTCCTGCGATATGGGCTCGTTCCCGCATGAATTGCCGGGTTACCGCCATGTCTCCGATGACACCACCCGCGATATTTTTGACAAGCTCTGGGGCGTAAAGCTGCAGAACGAACCGGGTTTGCGTATCCCCAATATGCTGGATGCCGCCGTTGATGGCACGTTCAAGGGCATTTACATTCAGGGCGAAGACATTCTCCAGTCCGATCCCGATACCAAGCACGTGGCTGCCGGTCTTGCCGCCATGGAATGCGTTGTCGTTCAGGATCTCTTCCTCAACGAAACCGCCAATTATGCGCATGTGTTCCTGCCGGGTTCGACATTCCTTGAAAAGGACGGCACGTTCACCAATGCTGAGCGCCGCATCAACCGTGTGCGCAAGGTCATGAGCCCGCTGAACGGTTATGCAGACTGGGAAGTCACGCAAACGCTCGCCCAGGCCATGGGCCTCAACTGGAACTATACGCATCCGTCGCAGATCATGGACGAAGTTGCTCTGACCACGCCAAGCTTTGCCGGTGTTTCCTACGATCTTCTGGAAAAGGAAGGTTCGGTTCAGTGGCCGTGCAATGAGAAGGCGCCTCTCGGCACCCCGATCATGCATATCGACAGCTTTGCGCGCGGCAAGGGCAAATTCGTCCGCACGGAATATGTTGCAACAGACGAGCGCACTGGACCACGTTTCCCGCTTCTTCTGACAACGGGCCGCATCCTGTCGCAGTACAATGTCGGTGCGCAGACACGCCGTACGGACAATGTCATGTGGCATGAAGAAGATCGGCTGGAAATTCATGCGCACGACGCCGAACTGCGCGGTATCCGTGATGGCGATTGGGTGAAGATATCAAGCCGTTCCGGTGAAACCACCTTGCGTGCGTTGATCACCGATCGCGTTTCGCCGGGCGTGGTCTATACAACGTTCCACCATCCGACGACGCAGGCCAACGTCATCACCACGGACTTTACCGACTGGGCGACCAATTGCCCTGAATACAAGGTCACGGCGGTACAGGTCGGTGCGTCCAACGGTCCGAGTGATTGGCAGATCGAGTATGATGAGCAGGCCCGCAAGAGCCGGCGCATTGTCCAGACACTTGATGCGGCGGAATAGGCATGGCCGAGCGCTCGACCGGGCTGCAAGTCCCGCGCATAACGCGTCGCCGCAAAGGCGAGGCTTATGTCTATGCGACTGACAGCCGGATGGTGCCTGAGGAAACACCTGTTGCGTTCAGCTACAATGGCACCACGCATGCGGTGATGATGGCAAGTCCGGCCGACATGGAGGATTTCGCCGTCGGGTTCAGTCTGTCGGAAGGCATCATTTCCGGGCTCGCTGAAATCAGCGAAATCGCCATCGAAGATCATGGCGAGGGCATTGATATACAGTTGCTGCTGGCTGATGAAGCCGGCCAGGAACTAACAGACCGCCGCCGCCGCATGGCTGGACCGGTCGGTTGCGGGCTGTGCGGCATCGAGTCCATCGAGCAGGCGCTGAAGCCCGTGGCTTCGGTTGATGATGTGCAGCTGCATCTGACACCTGACGATCTGGCACAGGCCGTGCGCCTCCTGTCGCCGTTGCAACCGCTCCACAATGAGACGGGTGCTGTCCACGCGGCCGGATTCTTTGTTCCAGGTAAAGGTATCGTCGCTGCGCGTGAAGATGTCGGCCGCCATAACGCACTCGACAAACTTGCCGGTGCACTCTGCCGTTCGAGGGTGAGCGGGACGGCTGGTGCAGTCGTCATCACCAGCCGGGTCTCCATCGAAATGGTGCAGAAGGCGGCGATCATCGGTGCATCTGTGCTGATTGCTGTATCGGCGCCTACGGCACTGGCTGTACGTACTGCGCAGGCGGCAGGTATGACGCTCGTTGCACTGGTGCGCGGCGATGAATTTGACGTCTTCACCCGCCATGAGCGCATTCCGGTTGCTGCCGCCGAAGCGGGGATAAAGACCGATGAACCGGCTCCAGCCGGAAAATTCAATCTGGATCCGGCTTCACCCACCCTTGTTCAAAGTCCAAACGTTCGATTGGTGCAATATGGATAAAAATCATAAGACGACGGGTGACAAGCTCGTCTACATGGCCAACCAGATCGCCACCTTTTTCCATACACAGCCAAAATCAGAGGCCGTGGAGGGCGTTTCAAACCACATTAACCTCTTTTGGGAATCGCGCATGCGCGCCCAACTTTTCGACATTCTGGAAAAGGAGGACAATGGTCTTGATCCACTTGTGATCGAGGCTGCACCTCACATCCGCAAGCCGGGACCTGTCCCGGCTTGATTTTTTCGCTCCTGTCTTTCTCAAGGCCTATCATGCAAGGCCGATGACCCTGTGTTTTTCCGTTTCGGGGAGCGGGCGGAAAAGCATCAACAACAAGAACACGATCCAGAAAATACATCCAGATTGAAATACCAAAGCTTAAATTAGCGCCATTGGGGCTTGGAGGAGAAATTCAAATGTCAGCGACAGACAGAGCAGAGTCGGGGGCCTACGGGAACCCGGGCATACTTGATCGTGAGCGTATCGTCGCCAAAGCGGGTTTTAACCGTTGGCTGGTCCCACCCGCAGCGCTTGCCATCCATCTCTGTATCGGTATGGCCTATGGTTTTAGCGTTTTCTGGTTGCCGCTGTCACGCGCCATTGGCGTCGAACAGTCGGTCGCTTGCACTGATCTTGGCCTTCTGACCGCACTTTTCACGACGACCTGTGACTGGCGCGTCAGCGATCTTGGTTGGATCTATACCCTGTTTTTTGTGCTTCTTGGCTGTTCTGCGGCCATTTGGGGTGGCTGGCTTGAACGCGCAGGTCCGCGCAAGGCGGGTGTTGTTTCCGCCGTCTGCTGGTGTGGCGGCATGGTACTGGCCGCCATCGGCGTCATGACCCATCAGCTCTGGTTGATGTGGGTCGGTGCCGGTGTGATTGGTGGTATCGGCCTCGGACTTGGCTATATCTCTCCCGTTTCCACGCTGATCAAATGGTTTCCGGACCGTCGCGGTATGGCAACCGGTATGGCCATTATGGGTTTTGGCGGCGGTGCCATGATTGGCGCGCCGCTGGCCAACCTTCTGATGAATCATTTCAAATCACCTGACTCGGTCGGCGTCTGGCAGACTTTTCTCGTCATGGCCGCGGGTTACTTCGTTTTCATGATTTGCGGCGCCTTCGGCTACCGCATTCCACCTGCAGGCTGGCGGCCGGAAGGCTGGACACCACCAACGGCTGCAAAAGCCATGATCACAACGCGGCACGTGCATCTGCGCGATGCCCACAAGACCAAACAGTTCTGGCTCATCTGGGCGGTGCTTTGCCTCAATGTCTCGGCTGGTATCGGTGTGATCGGCATGGCCTCGCCAATGTTGCAGGAAATCTTCGCCGGCAAACTCATAGGCCTGCCTGACGTCAGCTTCACCCAGCTGGACGCTGGTCAGAAAACAGCCATCGCGTCCATTGCTGCGGGCTTTGCCGGTCTGATTTCGCTCTTCAACATCGGCGGGCGGTTCTTCTGGGCGTCGCTCTCGGATCGGATAGGCCGCAAAGCCACGTATTTTACCTTCTTTGCCCTCGGCATCGTACTTTACGCCCTTGCGCCGACCGCCGCTCACATGGGCAGTCAGGCTCTGTTCGTTGCGATCTTTTGCGTGATCCTGTCCATGTATGGCGGCGGTTTTGCCACCGTCCCCGCCTATCTTGCCGATATTTTCGGAACGCAGTTCGTTGGTGCAATCCATGGCCGGCTGCTGACGGCATGGGCAACGGCGGGCATCGTCGGGCCGGTCGTGGTCAACTATATCCGCGAATTCCAGATCAACGCGGGTGTGCCGCGCGATCAGGTCTATGACCGCACCATGTACATCCTTGCAGGCATGCTGGCGCTTGGCTTCATCGCCAACTTCTTCGTCCGGCCGCTCGCGTCGAAATGGTTTATGTCCGATGCGGAGGTCGCAGCCCTTCAGGCCAAGACCAAGACGGCGGAATCTGGTGCCACCGGTTCCTTTGGCATTGGCCATGGTGGACTGGATGCCAAGGCGGCTCTCGCCTGGGCTGCGGTGGGTATCCCTATCCTCTGGGGTGTCTGGGTGACGCTGCAGCAGGCGGTTGTGTTGTTCCGATAGACAGTTTCAATAGTTAAGACAGGCCCTTCCGGGGCCTGTTTCTTTTCATGCTTGTCAGCAGCTGCGAAGGCTGTGCGGGTCAAAGGGCAGGTCTGCCAGCTCATCCAGACACATGACTTGCAGCGCCGGGTGCAAGAGCGGGTCCCGACGCCAGTGGTCAATAGCATCATTGTTGACAAGGCTGCTGTCATCGCTGGTCGAGGTGAGAGTCTCTGCAAACCACTTTGTTAGCCAGAAAATCTTCATCACATGCCTCCTATGAAATGAGGAATGTGCTATTTTGTTCTTGTTTTATCGCGTCGGCAATCAAGAATGGCGATATCTTGATGTAGAAAAACTTGATGAAGAATTTCAATGATGAAAAATTTGAACAGGGTTCACATCAATGGATTGCGCACCGTCGAGGCCATCGGTCGATTGGGTTCATTGCCAAAGGCTGCGTCCGAACTCGGCGTTTCGGTTAGTGCGGTCAGCCAGCAATTGATCCGGACGGAAGCGCAGATCGGCCACGCAGTGTTCGACAGGACACGGGCAGGGCTCATTCCCACGGTTTTTGGCAAGGCATTCATCGCTCGGCTTGAGGAAGGTTTTCAGCATCTGTCGAGAGCTGTCGCCATGGCCGATGGAGTGGAACAGACTTTGCTTCTCTCCGTCGCACCGACTTTTGCGTCAAAATGGCTGGTGCCGCGCCTGGGACGGTTGCGGGGTGCTCACCCAGATATGAAGATTCGGATTGATCCCTCTCCGGGCGTGCTCGATCTGAAGAGCTCCGATATCGATCTGGCAATCCGGCTTGGTAATGGGGATTGGCGGGACGGTACGCCCGAATGCCTGTTGCCCCAAAAGATGTTTCCGGTCTGCACGCGTGCCTTTGCCGAGCGGCTGACCGGGCCAGCTGATATTTTCAGCCAGCCGATCATTTGTTATGAAAATCCCATGTTCAGCTGGGATGAATGGCAGGCGGCGGCAGGTCTCGATGGTCCCTTGTCTTTCGATGGACCAACTTTCTCCGATCCATGGCTTGCAGTTGAAGCGACGATCAGCGGTCAAGGCATCATGCTGGCCTGGGAGCTATTCGTGGAGGATGCGCTGGCGGATGGCCGGTTGGTTGCACCATTTCCCCTGCGCGTACCGTCAGATATCGCTTATTGGCTGGTTTCTCCAAAAAACCGCAAGCCAACACCGCAGATGCTGCATTTTCAGCAATGGATACGCGCGGAAATCGCGGAAGACACGCGCGCGCCCACCGCATGATCTGTTGACAAGTTATACTGAAGTTTGAAGAGTGCGGCTCACCACCATACGGGTTGCGTTGGGAGGACTTCATGTCTATGCGCGCGGTTATCGGCTTTTCAGCTTTTCTTCTTTCGGCCTTGATTTCAGGGGTGCCTGCCGGTGCTGCCGAATCGACTCGCGACATCGTCACGACCAAAGATGGCGACTATTTCGGTTTTGATCTGCGCACAGAGCAGGACGTGACCCTTGACCAGTGCGAGGCGGTCTGTCTGGCCGAGACTACCTGCAAGGCCTTCACCTATAATCCCAAGGTGAAATGGTGCTTCATGAAATCCGATTTCAACGAACTGCATAGTTTCCCCGGCGCGATCGCAGGCAAGGTGGTCGAGACAGCGAGCGAGCCGGATATCGGCGCACCATCAAAGCTGGCGTTCCTTTCTGATCAACTCGTGCAGGATGCACGGCAGGTCAAGGCACGCCTTGCCTTGACGGATGAACAGAAGGGGCAGGGAGCGGCCAGTCTGCAGCAAGCCGCGCGCGCTCAATTGGCCGCCGGTAACATTGAAAATGCGCTCAATGCCTTCAAGGGTGCGCTCGCAGTTTCGCCTGAGGACGCGGAGTTGTGGATCGAGACTGCCCGTGCTGCCAATCGCGCCGACAAAAACACCTATGTTGCCGGACAGGCCGCGCTTGCAGCTTATAATGGTTATCTCCTGACACGCACCATGCAAAGCCGCGCCGATGCTTTGGCTGTTCTGGCGACGTCGCTGCAAAATGCGCAGAATTATCGCGCTGCGCTGAATGCCTACAAGGCCAGCCTCGAACTGGTCGATGCGAAAACCGTGAAGGCTGCCTATCTCGATCTCAAAGCCCGTCAGGGCTTCCGGATTGTCAATCATACGATCGATGCCGACAGCGCAACGCCGCGCGCCTGCGTCCAGTTTTCCGACCCTCTGGTCAAGGTTGGTACGGATTACGCGCCCTTCGTCATGCTGGATGGGGCTGCCCCCAAGGCAGTTGAGGCTAAAGGCAGTGAGATTTGCGTGGAAGGCCTGACACACGGCCAGCGCTACAAACTGTCATTGCGTGCGGGTCTACCATCCTCGGTCGGCGAAGCGCTGGAAGGTCAGGTGGATCTCGACCTCTATGTCAAGGATCGGTCGGCGACAGTGCGCTTTACCGGCGACAGTTTCGTGCTGCCCAGCACCGCACGTCGCGGCATTCCTATCGTCTCTGTCAACACCACCAGCGCCAATCTCAAGCTTTACCGCATTGGCGACCGCGGCATTGCCTCGTTGCTCACCAGCTCGCAGTTCCTGACCCAGATCGACGGCTATAACGCCCAGAAACTGCAGGATGAATCGGGTGAACTGGTCTGGCAGGGAGCGATCGACATCCAGTCCGATCTCAACAAGGACGTTGTCACCAGTTTCCCGGTGGATGAAGCCCTGCCGCAGCGCAACCCGGGCGTCTATGTTCTGACGGCCGTTTCTCCCGATGCACGCAGCAACGAGTGGGATTCCCAGGCAACCCAATGGTTCGTCGTCTCGGATATCGGTCTGTCGACCTATACCGGTACGGATGGGCTCAATGTTTTTGCACGATCCCTTGCCAGCGCCCAGCCGCTGATCGGTGTGGAATTGCAGCTTCTGGCCAAGAACAATGAAATTCTTGGTACAGCCATAACCGATACGGATGGCCGCGCGACATTCACCGCAGGGCTGCTGCGTGGCACGGCTGCCATGACGCCAGCTGTTATCACCGCCAAGAATGGCGATGCGGACTATGTATTCCTCGATATGACCCGCGCCGGTTTTGATCTCTCGGATCGCGGCGTAACTGGCCGGGAAGCTCCGGGCGCAATCGATGTCCTCCCATGGACCGAACGCGGCATCTACCGCGCAGGCGAAACCGTGCATGCATCAGCTCTTGCCCGCGACATTGGTGCCAATGCCATCGAAAATCTGCCCCTGACGTTCGTTTTCAGGCGTCCGGATGGCGTTGAAGATCGCCGCATGGTCAGTGACGGTACGGCCCTTGGCGGTCACACTCTGGATCTGGTGCTGCAGGCGAACGCCATGCGCGGCACCTGGAACATGCAGATCTACACGGACCCAAAGGCCGCGCCCATCGCCGAGAAATCCTTCATGGTCGAAGACTTCGTCCCTGATCGGATCGAATTCGACATGACCAGTGAAGCCAAGGCGATCACCGTGGGGGCGGCAACTCCGGTTACGGTCGATGGCCGCTTCCTTTACGGAGCACCCGCAGCAGGTCTTGGCCTCGAAGGTGAAGTCAGCCTCAAACCCACCCATGAAGATGCCAACTTCAAGGGTTACCGTTTCGGCCTTGCCGATGAGCAAGCCAATGAGGACACCCGTATTCCGCTGGAAGATCTGCAGGCGCTCGATGAAAACGGCAAGACGACGTTCGATGTGACGCTGAATGAAGTCCCGTCGACGACCCAGTTGCTGAACGCCAACATCGTCGTGCGGATGCAAGAAGCCGGTGGGCGGGCCATTGAACGCAATTTGACTTTGCCGGTGAAGTCGCAGGGTGCGAAGATTGGCATCAAGCCCGAGTTCGACGGCGATCTGGCGGAGAATTCCGTTGGAAAATTCCATGTGATCGGTGTCGACAACAATGGTCAGAAGCAGGCCATGAGCGGCTTGAGCTGGAAGCTTGTTGGCGTCGAGCGCAATTACCAATGGTACCGTGACGGCAGCTCGTGGAAGTATGAGCCCATTGTTTCAACCAAGCTGATTGCCAATGGCACTGTGGATGCGACTGCCGATGGCGCGGAGATTTCCGTTCCTGTCACTTGGGGCCGTTTCCGGCTGGAGGTTGAGACGGCGGATGTGGATGGCCCGACGTCCAGCGTCGAATTTGATGCCGGGTATTATGTTGCCGCCACCTCGACCGAAACGCCAGATGGGCTCGAGATCGCACTCGACAAGGAGAACTATGCGCCTGGTGACACGGCCAAACTGAAAGTATCACCGCGCTTTGCCGGTGAACTTCTGGTGACGGTGGGAGCCGAAAGTCTGCTGACAACGAAGCATGCAAGCATTCCTGCAGAAGGCGGAGAGGTGGAGATTCCTGTCACGGCCGATTGGGGCGCGGGTGCCTATGTGACCGCCACGCTGTTCCGTCCGGGCAATGCGCAGGACAGCCATATGCCGATGCGCGCCATCGGTGTGAAGTGGCTGGGCGTCAATCCCGGTGACCGCAATCTTGCGGTAAAGCTTGATACACCCGAGAAGACATTGCCGCGTCAGCCGCTGAATATTCCTGTCCAGGTGACCGGTGCGGGCATCGGTGATACGGCATATGTCACGGTTGCGGCCGTTGATGTGGGTATCCTCAATCTCACCCGTTACGAGGCGCCCAATCCCGACGGCTGGTATTTTGGCCAGCGCCAACTCGGTCTGGAAATCCGCGATCTTTATGGTCGCCTCATTGATGGTTCGCAGGGTGCCGCAGGTCGTCTGCGCACGGGCGGCGATGGTGCCCAGATGCCCTTACAGGGTAGCCCGCCCACTGAAAAACTGGTCGCTTTCTTCTCTGGTCCGGTAAAACTTGACGCCGAGGGCAAGGCCAACGTGAGCTTTGACATCCCGCAATTCAACGGGACAGCGCGCGTCATGGCCGTTGCCTGGTCCAAGGCCGGTGTCGGCCATGCCAGCAAGGACATAATCATCCGCGATCCAGTCGTGGTGACGGCAAGTCTGCCGAAATTCCTGGCGCCGGGAGATAAGACCGCCCTGCGGCTTGACATTGCCAATACGGATGCGCCGGCAGGCGATTACCAGTTGCAGGTGACGAGCAATCAGGCGGTCAGCGTCGATCAGCAGTCGGCTGTCCAGACCGTCAAGTTGACGGCAGGCGGCAAGTTCGATCTGACATTGCCGCTCAATGGTCATCAGCCTGGCGATGGCGTGGTTTCGGTCAAACTGTCCAATGCAGCGGGCGTTTCGCTGGAGCAGTCCCTGAACATTCCGGTGCGCCCGGCATCGCTGCCGATTACCATGCGCAATCCCATCAAGATCGCACCGAACAGCACGTTGAAAATCGACCGCGAATTGCTGGCGAGTAGCCTTCTGCAGGGTGCATCGGTCAGCCTCAATGTTTCGCGGTCGTCGGCCTTCGATATACCGGCGCTGCTGATGACGCTCGACCGTTACCCCTATGGCTGTGCCGAGCAGACCACCAGCCGCGCTTTGCCGTTGCTATATCTCAGTGAGATGGCCAAGCAATCCGGTCTTGCCGACGATGGTGATGTGCAGAAACGGGTGCAGGAGGCGATATTCCGCGTCCTGTCCTATCAGTCTTCATCGGGTAGTTTCGGCCTGTGGGGTCCGGGTTCGGGTGATCTATGGCTTGATGCCTATGTCACGGACTTCCTGACCCGTGCACGCGAGCAGAAATATGACGTGCCGGAAAAGGCGCTCGTACAGGCCTTGGAGAACCTGCAGAATTCGCTGAGCTACGACGTGAATGTAAAGGATCAGGGCAATGAGATTGCCTATGCGCTTTACGTGCTCGCCCGCAACCGCAAGGCGGCTGTCAGTGATCTGCGCTACTATGCCGACACGAAGCTCTCGGAATTCCCGACACCATTGTCGCGCGCCCATCTGGCGGCAGCTCTGGCGCTCTACGGGGATGCACAGCGTTCGCAAAGTGTCTTCACGAATGCCCTGCAAATGTCGACCAAGGCCACCAATGTCAGCCTCGTGCGCTCCGATTACGGTTCTTCGCTGCGTGACGATGCTGCGGTGCTGGCTCTTGCAGCGGAAAGCCGTCCGGTTCCCGCGATCATTCCACAACTGTCGCAGATTGTTGCCAAGGAGTGGGAGCGCAAGACCTATACGAGCACGCAGGAACAGACATGGATGCTGCTTGCCGCACGCGCGATTCAGGGCGGCGACAACGATCTGAAGCTCGCTATCAACGGCGTGGCGCATACGGGTGGCTATGCCGCGCGGATGACTGGCGATGAGCTGATCGCCCAGCCCGTCAGCATCACCAATGCATCGAGCGAAGCGGTTTCGGCCGTGGTGACAACCGTTGCCGCTCCGGCCCAGCCTCTGCCCGCAGGTGGCGATGGTTTCAATATCCAGCGTACCTACTACACACTGGATGGGTCGGAAGCCAATGTCAGCGAAGCCAAGCAGAACGAGCGCTATGTCGTTGTCCTCAAAGTTACCGAGAACAACAACTGGCCATCGCGGGTACTGATCACCGATCTCTTGCCTGCCGGTTTCGAGATCGATAATCCCGGCCTCGTCAACAGTGCGCAGCTGTCGAATTTCGACTGGATCGGCGAAGTGGAAGCCGCTCATACGGAATTTCGCAGTGACCGTTTCGTTGCCGCGTTTGATCGCAACACTGGCGACAACAGGGAAATCACCCTGGCCTATGTGGTGCGGGCGGTGACACCGGGAACCTACGATCATCCAGCAGCCAGCGTCGAGGATATGTATCGTCCGCAATTCTCCGCACGCACGGCAACGGGCCGGATGGAGGTCGTGACTGCACAGTAAACAGGCCTTGGCTCAAGGTTGGTTGATCCCATGATCACGTGGCGCACATTTTGTATCGGCATATCCGCCAATCTGGTGGTGGCGACGGCGCTGGCCTTCGGCCTCGACCTGGCTGACAGAAAGTTTCCGCCCCCCTTGGAAAAGGCACGGGAAGTCTCGCCTGAGGTCGTTGATGCCAGCGGCCAGCTGCTTCGCGCCTTTGCCACTTCGGAAGGGCGCTGGCGTTTGCAGACCACAGCGGCTGATGTCGATCCGCAATTTGTCCGCATGCTGGTGGCCTATGAGGATCAGCGTTTCTGGCAGCATCGCGGCGTTGACCCGCAAGCCTTGGCACGGGCAGCACTCCAACTGGTCAGCAATGGCCGCATTGTTTCCGGTGGTTCGACCCTGTCGATGCAGCTGGCGCGATTGATCGAACCGCGGGAAGGGCGTTCGCTCAGTGCGAAATTCGCCCAGTTGGTGCGCGCCCTGCAGATCGAGCGGCGGCTGACCAAGGCGCAAATTCTCGATCTCTATCTCACGCACGCGCCCTATGGCGGCAACCTTGAAGGTATCCGCGCTGCAAGTCTCGCCTATTTCGGCAAGGAGCCGCGCCGCCTGACGGTGGCGGAATCCGCCTTGCTCGTCGCGCTGCCGCAACTGCCGGAAAAGCGCCGGCCCGACCGTAATCTGGCCGCTGCCGAAACCGCGCGAGAGCGGGTGCTTGATCGAATGGCCGTTGCCAAAGTCGTGGGCGAGGGGGAAGCCGAACGGGCTGGGTTGATCCCGGTTCCCGCCCGCCGCCTGCAGCTTCCGGCCTATGCGGCGCATCTGGCGGAAGCCGCCTTGCGCAAGGAACCGCAGGTCAACCGGCACCAGACAACGTTGCGCCGCCCGATCCAGCAGGGTCTAGAGGCAGTTGCCAAGTCGGCGGCGGGCAAACTCGGACCCAAAGTATCCATTGCCATGGTCATGGCTGATGCGCGGACCGGAGAAATCGTTGGTGAAGTGGGCTCTGCCGATTATTTCGATGCCAGCCGCTCCGGCTGGATCGACATGACGAGGGTGATGCGTTCGCCCGGATCAACTTTGAAGCCGTTCATCTACGGTCTGGCCTTCGAGGACGGGCTTGTCTCGCAGGAGACAATCATTGAGGACCGTCCTGCCGACTTCTTCGGGTATCGTCCGCGCAATTTCGATATGAGCTATCAGGGCGATGTCAGCATAAGGCAGGCGCTGCAACTGTCGCTGAACGTACCTGCCGTCCGCCTGCTTGATGCGGTTGGCCCGACGCGGTTGATGGTCCGGTTCCGCAGGGCAGAGGTGAGGCCTGTGCTTCCAGCCAATGAAGCGCCGGGGCTCGCCATCGGTCTTGGCGGTGTTGGCATTACGTTGAAAGATCTGGTGCAGCTCTATGCGGCTCTGGCCAATCGCGGCAGGCCGGTGCTGCTGGGGGATGGTATTCAGGGTAAACCACAACCTATCGAAGCGGAACCATTGCTCGAGCCGGTGGCCGCGTGGCACGTCGCTGATATCCTGTCCGGTGTCATGCCGCCGCTCGGTGCCGCACAACGCGGCATCGCCTACAAGACGGGCACCAGCTACGGTTATCGTGATGCATGGTCCGTAGGTTTCGACGGCAGCTACGTGCTGGGTGTCTGGGTTGGTCGCCCGGATAACGGCGCTGTGCCTGGCATAACGGGTTTTGGCACAGCGGCGCCGATCCTGTTCGAGGGGTTCGTCAAGTCAGGTGTCCCCGTTACGCCGCTGCCGAGAGCGCCGGGCGGAGCCGTGCGCATCGCGCAGGCGCAATTGCCGATCAGCCAGCGCCGGTTCACCCGGACATCAAACGGGCTTCTGGCCTCAACGACACGTGAACCAGCACCGCAGATCATCTATCCGCCAGAGGGTGCGCGTGTTGAACTTGGTGCGAAAGCAGGTGGTGCTCTCTCGCCTCTGGCGCTGAAACTGCAGGGAGGCCGTGCGCCCTTTCGCTGGCTGGCCAATGGTAAGCCATTGCCGGAAACATCGCGCCGCCGCGACAATCAGTGGGTGCCGGATGGTGGTGGCTATTCGACGCTGACCGTTATCGATTCAGCAGGACGTGCCGCAAGCGTCCGGGTCTTCGTGGATTAACAACAGAAACGACACCCGGAGGTGCCGCTTCTGCTGCGATTGACGGTCGTTTACCGGCCTTGAATCAACGATGCGATGATGCCCGACGCGATGCTGACCATGACATAGTCATTGTTGACCCGAACCCAATGATAGCCGCGTGGCGGTGTCTTCAGGTGATAGCGATGATAGTCGCGCACCACATTGCGGCGGTAATTGCTGGGCAGCTTGTTGCCACGCACCCAACGGGTTTTCTTCACGACGGTGCGTTCGTTGACGATCCGCTTCTTGACCATCCGGTCCTGCTGCTGGTGACCATAGCCGTTTTGCTGCTGGGCAAAGGCTGCAGGTGTTGCGATCAGGGAAATGGCAAGGGCTGCCAAGGCGATCTTTTTCATGTTGTTTCCTCGTTCATTGCAGGGGTTTTAATGAAACACCATGCTGTTTTACGAGGGGCGACATGAATGAAAACTGAACACTAACCTAAACAATTTGTAATGTTTTAAATGGGTTAGCGCTATCACGGATCTGCCGTAGATTTTGCCTTCTGCCCCAAGCGCAAGAGTTGCAGGCAGAAGGCAGATCGTTGCCGGTCTCTTACGCGTAACGGCTGATGCCGAGTTCCGATGCGTCAACATCGGGCGTTTTCCCGGAAATGATGTCGGCCAGCACTCGGCCGGAACCGCAGGACATGGTCCAGCCGAGCGTGCCGTGACCGGTGTTGAGATAAAGGTTCTGGTATTTGGTGCCGCCGCCAATAATGGGCGGACCGTCCGGTGTCATCGGCCGTAGGCCGGACCAGAAGGTTGCCTTCGACAGGTCACCGCCGCCGGGGAAGAGATCGCCGACAGAATGCTGCAATGTGGCTTTGCGGGCATCGCGCAAGGTCAGGTCATAGCCGGAGATTTCAGCGGTGCCGCCCACACGGATGCGGTCGCCAAGCCGTGTGATCGCAACCTTGTAGGTCTCATCCATAACGGTGGATTCCGGCGCGCATTGTGCATCGGCGATGGGCACGGTAATGGAATAGCCCTTGATGGGGTAAACCGGCACTGGCACGCCGATATGGCGCAAGAGAAACGGCGAGTAACTGCCAAATGCGACCACATAGGCATCCGCCGTCAACTCTTCGGTCTCTGTAGATACGCTCGCAATGCGGTTGCTGCTGGTGTTGATCGAGGTGATCGTAGTGTTGAAGCGGAACGTCACGCCCTTTTCTGCCGCAAGGGCCGCCAGTTTCTCCGTGAATATCTTGCAATCGCCGGTTTCATCTCCGGGAAGACGCAGACCGCCGACAAATTTCTCACGTACATTGGCGAGCGCCGGTTCGGCGGCGATGCAGCCCGCAGGATCGAGAAGCTCATAGGGCACGCCGAATTGCTTCAACACCTCGATATCGCCCGCGGTGCCGTCATACTGGCTTTGCTTGCGGAAGAGCTGCAACGTGCCCTGACTGCGTTCATCATAGGCGATTCCGGTCTCGGCCCGCAAATCACGGAGCGAGTCACGGCTGTATTCAGCGATGGGGACCATGCGGATCTTGTTGCGGGCATAGCGTGCCGATGTACAATTGCGCAGCATACGCATCAACCAAAGAGCCATATAGGGATCGAACTTCGGCCGCACGACGAGCGGCCCGAAATGCATCAGCATCCATTTGATGGCTTTGACGGGAACCCCAGGACCTGCCCATGGCGATGAATAGCCGGGCGAGATTTCACCGGCATTGGCAAAGCTTGTCTCCAGAGCCGGGCCAGGTTGCCGGTCGACAACCACCACCTCGTGACCAGCCTGGGCCAGATACCAGGCTGACGTGACGCCAACGACGCCACTTCCAAGGACGAGAACTTTCATGGCCGCAAGGCTCCTTCAAACAATACGAGATAGGCCAGCTGGATTCCCAATACTGGCGCAAGAGTGACTCGCACTGTGGGATGCCACAAAAATTCTTTCCAGAGGTTTCTTGGAGAATGCGCTGAAATGTCTTGGAAGAATGCATGATTGCCAAATCTTGGAGATTGGCAGCGGTGGCTTTTGGTTGCGGCGTGGCAGGCAAATAGCGAGCGCTCTGCAACTGCCTTGCATCTCTGGTTCGGTCACGTCCGGAGAGAAAGCGAAAGTTCGTGCAGATGGGTGATCGAAGTTGTCGAAAGGCAAAATAAAAGGCCGGGAAAACCCGACCTTCTCAAATTCATCTCTGCAGTCAGTGCCAGTACATCCGTGGTCAAAGACGCGAAGACGAATTATTTAGCCAGCCTGAAGCTGGTCAGCAGTCATCTTGCCGGACTTGTTGTCACGGACCAACTCGAAGTTGATCTTCTGACCGTCATTGAGGCTGCGCATACCAGCGCGCTCAACTGCGGAGATGTGAACGAACACATCTGCCGAACCATCGTCTGGCTGAATGAAGCCGAAGCCTTTTGTGGAGTTAAACCACTTTACTGTTCCAGTGCTCATAATGAACCCTTTCAAGGAATATGTTTTGGTCACCTACCGGGCGACGCCCGATAGTTTTAGCTCGATTTTTGAAGAAGGATCGTTGAGAGCGCTATGGCGCAATAAAACTAAAAACAAACTACCAAATACCGATGGGCTATACATAGGGCCTGAAGGTCATCCCGTCAATGCTGCGCTCGAAAAAATAATTTAATTATAAAAACTTAGCATGATTCAACTGCTATATTTGGCGTTTTCATCGAGCAATATTTAAGGGATGCCGGGGACCATGCATCATGCGCAAGTGTTCCTCAGTTCCAATAAATTGAACCGCCCGCAGCTGGCGGGCTGCGTTAAGGCAGGTATGGATAACTGTAAGCTATTTACCCTTGGTTGCGAGCGTCACCTTTGCCTTCGCTTTGGTTTTCGCAGGCTTCTTGGCCGGTTTCAACGCGCTTTCCGCCTCTTCTTCCGCTTCCTTGGCCAGACGCAGGGCCTTCAGGCGGGCGGTCTTGTTTTCCCACTTCGCGGTCTCATCATTGATGATGGCGGAAGCGGCAGCGGTTGTGGCCAGGCTTTTCTGTTCCGAAGGACTGAGAACCCGCTTCGGGCGGACACCAACTTCAGGCATTTGTTTTGGACTGTGTTTCATCGTGTCTCGCATTTTTTGAGCCACAATCATCGCACGCGGCGCTCCACAAGTCTATCGTGCATTCCGATTCTGTCCGGGTGTCCAGCCCCGTGCGAAGCCATAGGACATGGCCAGGGAGGCGTATTCGATTTCCCGCAAGAGGAACTCACGTTCGGCGAGAAGTGCTGCAATTGTCGCCCGTGTGTCGCCCTGATGATAAGCCAATGCTTCGTCGATTTCGTCTTCTGGTTGTTTCAATATCGCGTTCATCGGAATCTCCTTCTGAACCAAGAGTGCCATAAGCCGAGCCGCTTGAAAAGGAATTTGTTCCTGTTTTGTTCTAATTTTGCACTTGACGGTTGTTTGGGGTTGGTGCTGGCAAAGCTTGGATAAGCTAGGGCACGTGGTCTCGCTTCGTTGTGTTGATAATGGTTGAAGCCAATCATGACGGAGGAACGTCATATCCAAAAAGCAGTGCGGCGTGATCTCGAGGATCACGCCGCACCTGAACATTCGAATGCTGGGGTACGGACATGCCCTTAGGTTTTGGGTTTGCCCTTGCCGATCACTTCTGTCTGTTTGCCAATGGAACTTGCAAACGGAACAGCGGCTTTTACCTCAACCTTGTCCTTCTTGGGTTTGCGCACTTCGCGGTTGCTGCGCTGTTGACCTTTAGCCATGGTGGTTCTCCTTGAGGTTTTGGTGGGGAATCGGGGCGAAAGAGGATTATTCTGGCCGGGACTGATCCTCGAGAAGCGCGGCTTCCAGATCAAAGTGATCGATCGGAAAAACCTGCCGGGTGCTGAACTTTGATGACCGGGCCGGAACATGGATGAACGTGGCTACACGGCGGTAGGCGGCCCGGGACAGCCCGTCGATCAGTTCTTCATCCTGATCCACATCGTAGTCACCGGCGGGCAATGTCTTGTCCACACCTTTCAACGCGAATGGTGCGTTGAAATGGACGATGGAATGTGTCGTACGCGTGAACATGCCAACCCTCCTTTGGAAGTGGCAAGCAGCGGAAGCTGGCCTGCTGTGTTCTCATCCCGGCGGATGCCGGAGATCAGTCGTCGTGCAACGTTGAAAAACCCGTCGCCACTTTGGAATGAGATTGGCGGGTCGAGAACCTCTGACGCCGCGAAGAGCCAAATCTGAAACGAGGATATCCAAAAGGCGATGGCAAAACAATCGCCATGATTTGCGGTTTAATTGCGGCTCTCTATCTACCGCAGCGGAACAGTGATAGTGTCGTCCCACTTGCCAAAATGCTGCACTTCCTTCCGCTGGGCCATCGGTCCGCTGCGGCCCTATGGCATTTCCGTTGGAGGAGAAAAATCATGATGATGCAACGAGCTTTGAGCTTCCTGAAAGGGATGAAGATGCCGGTTACCCAAGCACCGGTTGCCAGTGCAAAACCGGCCAAACCCATCCCTTTGGTCAAGAACAAGATGCGGCGGGACGTTCCTGATAGCGACGGCAAAATCCGGCGCCAGAAACACATGGTCGAGAGCAACCGCCTGATCTGAAGACAGGAGTGGCGCTGCCGCCTGATGGCGCCGTTCTCCAGATCGCATTATCCCAAGACACCCGCAAAACTTTTCGTCAGCCGCCCTTGCCGGAATGCTTCGGCGATAAAATCAACGAATACCCGCGTTTTTGCTGGCAGCAATCGGCGGCTGGCATAATAGATCGACACGGCTCCGGCATCGGCATACCAGTCTGGCAAAAGGCGAATGAGTTTGCCGCTTTCCAAAAGGGGCAGGGCAACGGGTGCCGAAAGAATGCTAACGCCCAGACCGAGCAAAGCCGCCTGAAGCATGGCCGCCGGATCGTTGACGACAATCCTTTCTCTGATATGCGCCGGCATTTCCACTCCGGCACTGTTGAGCATCATGCGCACGGGGATGCGTCCGGTGCGCTGCTGGCGCAGGACAATGCCGTCCATAGTGGCAAGCCCTGCCGGATCTGCCGGAAATGCGCGTCCCTGCATATAGACAGGAGAGGCAACGGCAACGAGATGAAGGGTTGCAAGCGAGCGCGACACCACTCCGGGCAGGAGCTCGAAACCGCCGCCGATGGCCGCGTCGAAACCTTCCGCAATCAGGTCAACCTGCCGGTTTTCAAAGTGCCATTCCGGCCGGATCAACGGAAAACGTTCAAGGAAATCTGGAAGCAGCGGCATGACAAATCCAATGCCGAGCGTCGGGCTCATGCTGACCTTGAGCACCCCGGCCGGCTCGTCGCGATGGGCTGCAACGTTAGCAATCGCCGCCTGCAGATCATCGAGATTTGTGCGGATCGCCTGAAGGAAACGCTCGCCTTCCTCCGTCAGCGTCAGATTACGTGTGCTGCGATGAAACAGCCGCACGCCAAGATTGCGTTCGAGTATGGCCACATTCCGGCTGACCGCCGCGGGTGTCAGCATCAGGCGCCGTGCCGCTGCGGAAAAGCCGCCGGTTTCCGCGCTGCGTACAAACGACTCCAGATTGGTCAAGGTTTCCATATCCATACCTTCAACTGATACTTGAAAATATTTAAAGTCATTACCCGCTTATCGTCAATGAATGGATGGCCCATTTTCAGATCATGCAATTCCATGCATTCACAAAAGGAATAAGATCATGAGCATTGGTATTATCGGATCTGGACTGATCGGCTCGGCTTTTGCACGAGCACTGGCCCGCAAGGGGGTTGAAGCAACCATTTCCAACAGTCGCGGGCCAGATTCGTTGAAGGAATTGGTGGCTGAGCTTGGACCATCCATCAAGGCGGGCACAGTGCAACAGGCCGCGAATGCGGATATTGTTTTGATAGCCGTCAACTGGACGAAACTGCCGCAGGCACTGGCCGGTCTGCCCACCTGGAACGGCCGCATCGTGATTGACGCCAACAACGCAATCGAGGCTCCGGAATTCAAGCCTTTCGATCTCAAGGGACGTTTGTCGGGCGAAGTTGTCGGGGATCTTGTACCCGGTGCAAAACTTGTGAAAGCGCTCAATCATTTGCCGGCGGCTTTGCTTGCCGGTGATCCGGAGGCGGAAGGGGGCCATCGTGTCCTGTTCTATTCGGGCGATGACGCGGATGCCAAGGTAAAAGTCGGTGCCCTGTTTGAAAAACTTGGCTTCTTCGCCCTTGATCTTGGCAATCTGGCGGCCGGTCAGAAGATGGCGGGTTTCCCCGGCGGTCCGCTCGTTATTCACAATTTTGTCAAGTTCGGTTGATCGCAGCGAAAAGGCCTGTCTCATGGACAGGCCTTTGGAAACTATGCGGCCAACGGACGGGCTTTGAACCAGAGGAACAGCGGAATACGTGACCATTGCTGTAAAGTTGTCTGTAGTTCCGCATCCGGCTGGGGCTCAAGCAATGAGGTGATGGCAAGTCCGGCGGCTTCCAGCGCAGCCATATAATCCTGCAGCGGTTGTGACCACCCGGCAAAATCCATCTTCAGGCCATCGCGTTCCTCGCTGCCTTCGAAGCGTTCGCGGCCGTAATACGTGCCTGAGACGACAAACGGTGCGTCAGGGGTATCGTCTGTGAAGCTGCCGCGATCCCGGAATGGATGAACCAGTGAGACCAGCAAGGTACCGCCAGGGCGCATGACCCTCCGCATTTCCCTGACGCTTCGGGGAACGTCTTCGACGTCCATCAACACATTGTAGGCAACGACCAGATCGAATGTACCGTCCTCGAAACTCAGCGATGTGGCATCCGAAACGGCATATTCGTCGGCCGAGTCCGCTTGTCTGGCCGCTTCCACCATTTCAGCAACGGTGTCGGTTGCGGTGACGTAATATCCAAGCGTCTTGAGATCGCGTGAAACACGGCCTTCACCGCAGCCGACATCGAGAGCTTTGCCTGTTCCTTTGCCGATAAACGCGACGAGCGAATTCCGGTAGGACCAATAGGCGTCATGTTGCGGCGAACGCGCCCAGGCAATCCATTGCCTGGCAACGCGGGCCCAGTGTTCGCGGTCTGGGGGACTATCATTTTGCATGGGGACAAGCCTCTATCGGGGACAGGGCGGTCATCCATAATCTGCCGCTTTTCCGATGTCCAGTTTTGACCGGGCACCATCATCGAAATCTGAAAAACGGCGTTGCCAACACCTTGTCGTGGCCGCCTAATTTCCTTCAGGCACTTTTATATTCGGCAAATGATGTTACATTGTCCCCAACGTTAATGAACAAGCGCCTTGCCTGCGTCCTCCAGAGGTTCGCGCGGCGCCGAAGGATAAGATTTTGAAAGACCCCGAATCGGACGCCCGCAAAGCGTCGAATGAAGGGGCGTCTGGCGGTCATCCGGTGTCAAATAGCACCGCAGGTCCCGCCAAGAACGGACCCGGGCCACATGCGGATTCTGCGCGTCAATCGCAGGAGAGCCAGCCTGATTCCCAAGAAGGACGCTTCGACAAGAACCCCAAGAAACGCGCGCGCCGCCGTCGGCGTGGCAAGTCGAAACACGGCGCTGTTTCGACTGCGAACACCGTTGTCACCACGACGCCTGCTGATCCAGCGGCAGAAGCCGGCACGCCTGCATTAGCCAAGACAGGCAAGAAACGCCGCCCGAACCGCCACAGGCGCCGGGGCCGTTCCGGCGCAAAGCAGCAGGAAGCCATTGTCGCCGCGACCGTGGAACAGAGCGGCCCGATAAAATCTCCGGAGCCTGCCGATACCGCGCGGCGTGAGCCGAAATATGCGGGGGCTCCGCTCTATGCTGCCTTGGATCTCGGCACAAACAACTGCCGTCTCCTTGTCGCAACACCCACGCGGCCGGGTCAATTCCGCGTCATTGATGCGTTTTCGCGTATTGTTCGTCTCGGCGAGGGACTTGGCGCAACCGGGCGCCTGAGCCCGAATGCCATGAGCCGCGCGATCGAAGCGTTGAAGATTTGCCGCGACAAGCTGGAAAATCACGATGTGCGACGGGCCCGGCTCATTGCGACCGAGGCCTGCCGTCAGGCGGAAAACGGCGCGGAGTTTCTCGATCAGGTCAAACACGAGACCGGCCTTGATCTGGAAATCATCAACCGTCAGACAGAAGCGCGCCTCGCCGTTTCCGGCTGCGGCACGCTGGTCGAGCGGGAAACCGATGCGGTTGTCCTGTTCGATATTGGCGGCGGTTCCTCCGAGATTGCCTTGATTGACGTATCGGAGCGCCGCTCGCCGCGTCTGGCCGAGCATATCATCGCATGGACGTCGCTGCCTGTCGGTGTTGTTACGCTGGCCGAACGTTTTGGCGGCCGTGATGTGACGACCGACAATTTTGCCGTCATGGTCAATCATGTGGCGGAACTCCTCAATGATTTCTCCGAACGGCATAAGCTCGGTGATCTCGTCAACAGCCAGAATTTTCACCTGCTCGGTACCTCTGGTACAGTAACGACGCTTGCTGGCATCCATCTTGGTCTGGACCGCTATGACCGGCGCCGCATCGATGGTATCTGGATGCAGAATGATGACGTGACCGAGATGACGAGCAAGCTCCTGTCGTGGAGTTTTGACGAGCGGGTTGCCAATCCCTGCATCGGTGCAGACCGGGCTGATCTTGTTCTCGCGGGCTGCGCCATTCTGGATGCAATCCGCAATGTCTGGCCCAGCCAGAAACTGCGTGTGGCCGATCGCGGTCTGCGTGAAGGTATTTTGACTGAACTCATGTCGCGCGATGGCGCGTGGCGCAATCGGTGGTTTCGCGCCAATGTCGCGTAAAAGAGGGGCGTAAATTCCCAATGGCTAAGACAACAACGGGCGGGCGCGGTGGCACAGGTACGCGCGGCCTTCATACCAAAATCAAGAAGAAGGCCGGCACGATCAAGGAATCATCGCGCCGCTGGCTGGAACGTCATATCAACGATCCCTATGTGCAGCGGTCGAAGGCCGACGGCTATCGTTCCCGCGCGGCCTACAAACTGATCGAAATCGATGACCGTTACAAGATCCTGAAAAAGGGTCAGCGCATCATCGATCTGGGTGCCGCTCCCGGTGGCTGGAGCCAGATTGCAGCCGGGATTGTTGGCTCTCCCGAGGATGCGCCGACGGTTGTCGGTATCGATTATCTCCACATCCCCCCCTTGCCCGGCGTGACGCTGCTCGAAATGGATTTCCTCGACGATGCGGCGCCCGACAAATTGATCGAAGCACTGGGCGGGCAGCCGGATATCGTATTGTCGGATATGGCAGCTCCAACCACAGGCCACCGCCGCACTGACCACATCCGTACAACGCATCTGTGCGAAGTGGCGGCTGATTTCGCCGTTTCCGTGTTGCGTCCGGGTGGTCACTTCCTGACCAAGACCTTTCAGGGCGGCACGGAAAATGAAGTGCTGACATTGCTCAAGCAGCATTTCAAATCCGTGCACCACGTCAAGCCACCGGCATCGCGTGCCGAGTCTGTGGAACTCTATCTGCTTGCCCGTGATTTCAAGGGCAGGTCGTAGAGCATCGGGCGGTAATCTATTCCGCAGGGGCGGGTTTTGCACTCGGGTAGTGACCGGATACTTCGGCCCCTGCATCAGGCTTCAGGCCGACGAATGAGAAGAACGCCAGCGACGATATAGCGGCAACCATGAAGAATGCCGTCTGGAAATCCGAGAGCTGCAATGGCCCACCATGCATGCTGGTGGACACTTCCAGAATGCCGCCTGCCACCGCAACGCCGAGTGCAATCGATATCTGCTGGGCGACCGAGGCGATGGGGGTGGCGAGGCTGGTCTGCTCATTCGGCACTTCCGCATAGCCAAGTGCATTGGTGCCGGTGAAGAACAGCGAGCGGAAGAAACCCGCAACAAGCAGCAGGCCAAGAATGAGAGCGGTCGGTGTTTCCGGCGTGAAGAAACCATTCATGGCAATAAAGGTTGCAGCAACCAGTGACCCATACATCAGTGCATTGCGAAAACCCGTCTTGCGGAAGAACCATTTGGTCACGAATTTCATGCCTATCGCACCTGCCGCCGATATGAAGGTCATGAGGCCGGATTGGAACGGCGTCATGCCGAAGCCGATCTGAAACATCAGCGGCAGTAGGAAAGGCGTTGCGCCGACGCCGATCCGGAACAGGCTGCCCCCGACAATCGAAGCACGGAAAACCTGATTCTTGAAAAGGTCGAGCGCAAGCAGTGGTTCCGGCGTGCGTTTGGCATGGATAAGATAAAGTGCCGTCGAGACGATGCCGACGCCGAGCGTCGAGAACCCAACCCATGAGGGCAGGGCCGGCAGGCTGACAACGGAGAGCCCGAACACAACACCTGATGCAGCAATGCCGCTGAGGAAAAAGCCGGCCACGTCGAGTTTACGCTGGATCAGGGTTTCCACGTCAGGCAGATAGCGCGTGGCAAACCAGATGCCGGCAATACCGATGGGAACGTTGATCAGGAAAATCCAGTGCCAGGTGAAATAGGTGGTGAGAAATCCGCCGATGGGTGGTCCAACCAGCGGACCGACCAATGCCGGTACGGTCAGCCAGGCCATGGCGCCGACGAGTTCACTGCGCGGTGTGGAGCGGACCAGAACAAGTCTTCCGACAGGTGTCATCATGGCGCCGCCAATGCCCTGCATGAAGCGTGACACGACGAATGCCAGCAGTGAGTTGGATGCTGCACAGGCAATCGAACCAAGTACGAATACGATGATGGCCGCGCGAAACACATTCTTGGCGCCAAAACGATCGGCCATCCAGCCGCTGACAGGGATGAACACGGCCAGCGAGACGAGATAGGCCGTCAGTGCAAGTTTGAGCGCAATGGGGCTTGTACCGATATCCGCGGCAATGGCGGGCAGGGACGTGGATATGACGGTCGAGTCCATCTGTTCCATGAACAGGGCGACAGCGAGCACGAGCGGAACAATGCGATTCACAATGAATTCCAGTTCTCAACAAAGAGCTTCGTCAGCAATCGGGGTCCGTCGCGGGACTCACACTCAAAAATAACCCTTGCTGGCGCTGCGATAGCACCAGTGTGACGGGTGCTCAAGCACCGATCAATCAGATGTGATCCAGCGCCATGAGATTTTCCGCTATGCAAAACGGAGCAGTTCGGCAGCCCCGCGTTGCGCGAGCCAAATCTCAACCGCAGACCCAAGACTGCCCGAAGGAGATGATGTCATGACCTCATACGAGATTTCCCGCCGCGATTTGTTTCTGGCGTCAAGTGCCATAGCCGGCGGCCTTGCCATGTCGCAGGTCATATCCGAACCTGCCTCCGCTGCCGTTCCGCTTTCAAACGTCAAGTCGCCGGGCTTCAAGCGCTTCAAACTGGGTGAATTTGAAATCACCACACTCCTCGATGGTCTGCGTGTCTCCGATGGGCCATTCCCGACGTTTGGTGCTGATCAGTCCCAGGAGAAAGTGGGCGAACTGATGCGTGCCAACTTTCTGCCCGAAACAACACTCGTCAATGGTTTTGCGCCGGTGCTGATCAATACCGGTGCTGAACTGATCCTGTTCGACACGGGTTTTGGTGTCGCAGGGCGCGACAACGGCTTCGGCCAGCTGGAAGCCAATCTGAAAGCGGCAGGTTACACGCCCGATCAGGTGAGTGTTGTTGTCACCACACATATGCACGGTGACCATATCGGTGGTCTGATGAACGGCGACACGCCAGGTTTCGCCAATGCGCGCTATATCGCCGGGCAAATCGAATATGATTTCTGGACCGATCCGGCGCGGGCGGGTACGCCTGCTGAAGCGGGTGCCAAGGGCGTTGCAGCCAAGGTAAAACCGCTAGCGGAAAAGACCACCTTCATCAAGGCTGGGGATGCCATTGTATCCGGTATCACCAGTGAGGCAGCCTACGGCCACACGCCCGGCCATATGATTTTCCATGTGGAATCCGCTGGCAAGCGCGTGGTGCTGACCGCCGATACCGCCAATCATTACGTCGCATCCCTGCAGCATCCCGAATGGGAGGTGGCTTTTGACACGGACCGGGCCAAAGGCATCGAGACGCGCAAGCGGGTACTCGATATGATCGCCACCGACCGGGTGCCATTTATCGGCTACCACATGCCGTTCCCATCAGCTGGTTATCTCGAGCGGCTTGGAAGCGGCTATCGCTTCGTGCCGGTTACCTATCAGTTCGACGTCTGATTCTGTTCCGGCGTTGCTGATGCGGCTTCGGCGCGCTTGCGCCGGATCGCATCGGCAATGAACACCCGAGAAAGTGCATGATAGAGCGGTTCATGCGAAATGATGCGTGCCGTTCCGTAACCGAGCATGGATGTGCACATCAGGGCAATGACGCTGTCATGACTTCCGGTCATTTCCAGAATGATGACGAAAGCCGTCATCGGCGCTTGCACCACACCGGCGAAGTAGCCAGCCATGCCGAGCACAGCCGCGAGGCCGATATTGCTGCCGGTCAGCAAACCGACTGTGCTGCCGAAACTCGCGCCGACGGACAGCGAGGGCGCAAAAATACCGCCGGGAATGCCGGAGACCATGGAAAGAAAGCTGGCGAGCAACTTCTCCAGAAAGAAGTACCAGGGCAGGGCATGACCTTCCACAGCGCCGCGTGCCTGCTCATAACCCGTGCCGAAGGTTGTACCACCTGAGGCAACACCGATCAGCGCCACGGCAAAACCGCACACCGCAGCTAGCAGCAAGCTACGGCGAAATGGATCGGGGGCTGTCCAGCGCTTGATCCTGCGCAATGCCTTGATGGCACCGGCACTGAAAAAGGCACCGAACGCGCCGCCGCCAATGCCGCACAGAATAACCAGCAGCCAGTCGGAAAAGCCCGTGGCTGCTGCCGCCGATGCGCCGAAATACGTGTAATTGCCGACAAGCCCGATTGCCGCGAGGCCGGAGAGGATCACGGCGGTAAGAACAAGGCCGTTGGTACGTGCTTCGTAAGAGCGGCCCATTTCTTCGATGGCAAAGACAATGCCGGCAAGCGGTGTATTGAACGCTGCGGCAATACCAGCGGCAGAACCTGCAAGAATAAGCCCGCGCGCCTGCGCCATGCCGCCCCAGCGCGCCACCTGCAGCATCAACGATGCACCGACCTGAACGGTTGGGCCCTCGCGGCCAATGGAGGCCCCTGAAAACAACCCTACAATGGTCAGGAGGATTTTGCCAAAAACCATACGCAGGGAAAGCAGCCTGACACGATCCTCGTGATCGTTGAGATGACGGGCCGCGATGGCTTGCGGAATGCCGCTTCCTTGCGCATTGGGGAAGAAGCTGAAGGCCATATAGGCACAGAAGACAAAGCCCAGGGGGGTAATGATCAACGGCAGGAGTGTGGTCCAGTCGCTTGTTCCGATAATGCCATGAAACGATTCCTGGGCAACATCAGCCAGCTTGGCGAAGAGGACACTGACGACACCGATGGCGAGTGCACCTGCCCAGAAAACAAGGCGCGGCCGCCAGACACGGGTATTTCCCCACATGGCGCGCGACCGGCGCAGGAAGGAAACTTTTCTATAAATCGGACGCATGGCAATTCCTGTTATCGGCAACGGATTGATCACTCATGCTGCCAATATGCGGGAAAAAGACGAAGCAGTCCCTGTAATTCGCCCTTTTCTTGCCAAGATGCACAGGGCATTTTGCCACCCAAGGAGGACGTCATGAAACGATTCTTTGTTCTGCTTTGTGTCTCGATATCCCTCGGAGGCATGTCATCTGCAATTGCAGCCTCATCGGAAGAAAAGGTCGATCCGATCGACAAGGCCGCAACGGAATGTCTGAACAGCCCGACAGGACAGACGACCTCGGGAATGGTTGATTGCTCGCACAAGGCTTTCCTTGCCTATGACAAGCAGTTGAACGATGTCTACAAGAAGGTGCTGGCATCGGTAGATCCGGAATCCGCCAAGCAGATCCGCGATGCCCAGCGCAAATGGGTGGCGTGGCGCGAGGCCCAGATCAAGGCGGACAACGGCCCATGGCGCGCCGACCGGGGCACGATTGCCAGCATGGATATAGAGGCGCTGAACGTTGACGCGGTGCGCGCTCGCATCAAGGAACTTCAATATTATGCGCCGTGAAGGTGGTTTCTACCACTGATAGCGTGCAGATCACGCAGGACTGATTGCGGATAAATACGTTTGCACCTTTCCAAACCGACATATCCATGTTACCAGCCCGTGCCAATTCACCTGAACATTACTGACTCGGCGCACCGCCATCGTGGTGCGCTTGTCGCTTTTTAAGGAATTGGTTATGGCAAAAATTGTTGAATCTGCGACAGGCGCACTGGCACTGACATTTGATGATGTCCTGCTTCAGCCGGGTCATTCCGAGGTTATGCCCGGCCAGACTGACATTCGCACCCGTATCGCCCCTGATATCGAATTGAACCTGCCACTGCTTTCGGCAGCCATGGACACGGTTACCGAGTCGCGCCTCGCCATTGCCATGGCACAGGCCGGTGGCATGGGCGTTATCCATCGCAATCTCTCACCGGAATTGCAGGCTGAAGAGGTTCGTCAGGTCAAGAAGTTCGAATCCGGGATGGTCGTCAATCCGGTGACCATCGGCCCGGACGCAACCCTTGCCGACGCACAGGCGCTGATGCGGGCCCATGGTATCTCGGGTATCCCGGTCGTGGAAAATGGCGGGGAAGGCAGTCGCAAGCCCGGCCGTCTCGTCGGTATCCTGACCAACCGCGATGTGCGTTTTGCTTCCGATCCGTCCCAGAAGATTTACGAGCTGATGACGCGTGAAAACCTCATCACCGTACGGGAAAACAACGTTCAGCACGAGGAAGCCAAACGTCTTCTGCATCAGCACCGCATCGAAAAGCTGCTGGTTGTCGACGGCAAGGGCCATTGCGTCGGCCTGATCACCGTCAAGGATATGGAAAAGTCGCAGCTTAATCCCAATGCCGCCAAGGATGCGCAGGGCCGCCTTCGCGTCGCCGCCGCGTCCAGCGTTGGTGAAGATGGTTTCGAACGTGCTGAACGGCTTATCGCTGCCGGGGTTGACGTGCTCGTCATCGACACGGCCCACGGCCATTCACAGCGTGTTCTGGATGCGGTTACCCGCGCCAAGAAGATGTCCAATGCCGTTCGCATCATTGCCGGTAACGTCGCGACCGCTGCCGGTACGCAGGCGCTGATCGATGCTGGTGCCGACGCGGTCAAGGTCGGTATCGGACCAGGCTCCATCTGCACCACCCGCATTGTTGCCGGTGTTGGCGTCCCGCAGCTTTCCGCTGTCATGTCAGCGGTTGAAGCCGCCCATAAGTCGGGCGTTCCTGTCATCGCTGATGGCGGCATCAAGTATTCCGGCGATTTCGCCAAGGCGCTCGCTGCTGGTGCCTCGGCTGCCATGGCCGGTTCGGCATTGGCCGGAACTGAAGAAAGCCCCGGCGAAGTCTATCTCTATCAGGGCCGTTCATTCAAAGCCTATCGTGGCATGGGCTCGGTCGGTGCCATGGCCCGTGGTTCGGCGGACCGCTACTTCCAGGCGGAAGTGCGCGACGAGCTCAAGCTTGTACCGGAAGGAATTGAAGGTCAGGTCGCCTACAAGGGGCCCGTATCCGGCGTGCTTCACCAGCTTGCTGGTGGCCTGCGCGCATCGATGGGTTATGTCGGTGCCAAGAACCTTGAAGAGTTCCGAGAAAAGGCAACGTTCGTTCGCATCACCAATGCGGGTCTACGCGAAAGCCACACCCACGATGTGACAATCACCCGTGAGAGCCCGAACTATCCGGGCGGCAACTGATCGGAGCGCGGAGGTCATGTCTGAAAACGCCCTCCGCGACCATTTCTCGGCCATGGCGCGCAACAGCGCCTGGTCGAACCACCGCTTGCTAAGTGCCTGCGCCAAACTGACCGATGCGGAATTTGCGCAGAAGCGCACGAGTTTCTTCCCATCGATCCAGATGACGCTGAACCACAACCTTATCGCCGATCATGTCTATCTGGCTGATATGACGGGCGTTGGCCGCAAGAACATCAGCCTTGTTGGCGATGTTCCTTATCCAAAACTGCCAGATCTCAAAAAGGCTCAGGAAGCATTTGATGCGGATCTGATCGCCTATTGCGACAAACTGACTGCCGCAGATATGAATCGCATCGTTCCGATCGAATGGCATGATGATACCGTTTCGCAGGAGCCGCTGCACCTCGTGCTGTCTCATCTTTTCGTGCATCAGATTCATCATCGCGGGCAGGCGCATGCGATGCTGGCGGGAACAAACGTGCCCCCGCCGCAGCTTGACGAGTTTTTCCTGAACTACGATATCCCGCGTCGCAAGGGCGAGCCTTTTACCGCTCGAGAGTAAAGCGCTGCCTCTCCGTCATCCTCGGTCAAGCCTCAAGGGGACGGAGAGATGAGAACCGGGATCGCGGAAAAACGGGAGTTCAACGCTCACGGAATAATTTTTCTCGTCCGCAAGTCCCGGAAAACGTCCAGAAACATCTCTTCCGTATCGATATGTTCATGGAAACCGGCGCGACGCAATTTGCTGCCATCCGCGAAGAAATCGTAATTCCAACCGAACACCGCATCGCCGAAACCCCATGAGGAAACATCCTTGTACGGGACATCGGCAAGACCATGCTCCTTGACCATCCTGTTCCAGAGCGGCTCCTTGTCGGCCATCACAACATTCAGCGACATGGGCAGGGGCGGGGCGACATCCAGATCAAAAAACTTTGCGATTTTCGGCCACATCTCGCTCCAGCGGAAGAGATCGCCATTGTTGATGTTGTAGGCCTGATTTCCGCTGGCCGGGTTTGTGGCGATGAACACCGTCGCCCGGGCAAGAAGACCGGCGTCGGTCATTTCAAGCAGGCTGTCATAGGCACCGGGCTTTCCGGGAAAGCGCAGGGGAATGCCAAGCTCCTTTGACATCGAGGCATAGACGGCGATTACTGAAGCAAGGTTCATCGGATTGCCCAGCGCGTATCCCACTACCACAGATGGCCGCAGCGCGGACCAGGTCCAGCTTTTCCCTTTTTGCAAGGCTTCGAGGAATTCCTGCTGGTCGATATTGAATTCCGGTGGCATGTGATTGGCATCACTCTCGCGAGCCGGTGTCTTGAACGGGCCGAGATGTGCGCCGTAAACCTTGTATCCCTGCATCAGACTGATGTGTTGGAGTTGGGATGCGATGGGTTCAATGGCATTCACCACGTTCACCAGCATGGCAAGGTTGGGCGGCACCAGTTCCGCCCACGTCGGGCGGTCCTGATAGGCGGCATAAAAGATATGGGTCACGTCAGTGAGATGTGCGAGCTTTGCCTTGGCATCGGTGCCATCGAGCAGATCAACGGCGATATGGCTGACCCTGCCATCCGTATGGCCGCCGCGCCTGGACAGGCCAACAATCTGCCAGTCACCCAATTCCTTGAGATGGGCGATCAGATTGCCCCCGATGATGCCATTGGCACCCACAATCACGGCCTTCTTTACATTCTGCGTCATTTCAACAGCTCCATTTCGGTGGTGCTGGGATTATCATTCATTCTCGTTTATTTGCGTAGGCGAGTAAAATTGATATCATTCATAAGAAAATATTTGAGGTGATGTGTGGATCGTTTTGCTGCCATGAAAACGTTCGTGAGGGTTGCGGAGCTTGGATCGCTGTCGGCTGCGGCACGGGAGCTTGGTCTCACGCAACCGGCTGTCAGCCAGCAGATGGCAGCGCTGGAGCGTCATCTGAACATGCGGCTTCTGCATCGCTCGACACGGCAGCTGGCCTTGACCGAAAGCGGTGAGGCCTATTATCAGCGGGCGCGGAATATCCTGCAATCCGTCGATGAAGCGGAAGAGGAAGTGGCTGGCCTTGCCGCGTCGGTTCAGGGGCATCTTCGCGTGCATGCGCCAGTCGGATTCGGCCAGATGCATCTGGCACCGATTCTGATCGATTTTCAGCGGCAGCATCCCGATTTGACCATCGAGCTCATCCTCGATGACCGGTTTGCCGATCTGGTGGCCGAGGGTGTGGATGTCGCCGTCCGTTTTGGTGCATTGGCCTCTTCGGGGCTGGTGGCAAGGAAACTGGCCACGTTCGAGCGAATTCTTGTAGCCTCGCCTGATTACATCACGTGCCATGGAAGTCCTTTGTTGCCGGTGGAGCTGTCGGGGCATCGGCATGTCAGGTTCGTCTGGTCGCCGCAGAGCGAGGCGGTGCCGCTGATTGGTCCAGACGGTCCGATTGTGGTACCGGTCAAATCAAGTTTTCTCGCCAACAACGCATTTGTGCTCAATCAGGCATTGCGCGCGGGATTGGGGATCGGCGGGGCGCAGGTGCCGCTGGTTCAGCCGTTTCTCGATGATGGTACGTTGGTTCGCGTCTTGCCCGCCTATCGCTATGCGCCTATGGACATGCATGCGGTCTATGCGTCGGCAAAGTTTCTGCCACGCAAGGTGAGGGCATTTGTCGATCACCTCGCCGCCAGATTGCCTGAAATTCCCGGTTTGAATTAACAACTTGCGGAAAAAATGAACGTAGACGTAAGATGCGCCAACGATGGAGGAAACCATGTCGCAGACCGCAATTTTCTGGCCGATGATCGCACTGACCGCGTTGATCTACATTGTCTACGGTCTGGTATTTCTTCGCCGGATGGAAGCGGTCAAGAGTGGCCAGGCGTCGGCCCGCGATTTCAAACTACCGCTGAAGGAGCCGGAAGCCAGCGTCACCGTGATCCGTAATCTGATCAATCTTTACGAGCTGCCTGTGTTGTTCTACGCCGTCTGCATTTCGCTCTGCGTGGTCAACGGGGTTTCGTTTCTTGCTGTGGTTGTTGCCTGGCTGTTCGTGGCGACGCGTGTTGCCCACACATTCGTGCATGTGACCTCAAACAGCCTGAGATTGCGTCAGCCGATTTTCACGATCGGATATCTCTTGAATGGTATCTTGTGGGTGATCCTCGCCCTGCATCTGGCGATACCTGCAACGGCTTAGGGCGAATGATCAGATTGCGTATTACAATCCTCACTCTCCCTCGCGGTAAGCTTGTCGAACCACGCACTATGGTTGTGTCAACGGTTTGGACACTCGCAAGATGCATAAGCACTGTACGTGGTTCGACAAGCTCACCATGAGGGACGTCGGCGGTTGCAGAAAAAGTTCAAGAACACCCTTGCGCTAAGCTGCCAATCCCTCCAGCTCATCTGCTGAAATCAATAAGCCTTTTCCGCACTCGACAATCGTTGCCGCCAAGGCCTCAAAATCATCGCGCCGTTCGCTTTGCCTGCGCCAGATAAGGCCAATCTCCCGTGAAGGTTCGGGATCGGCAAAGGCGATGATGCGCACATTGTTGCGGCTCGCTTCCGTGCGCACGGCAATTTCCGGGATGAGCGTCAGGCCCATGCCATGGCTGACCATCTGCAGCAGTGTTGCCATGCTGGTGGCGCCATAATTGACCAGCTGCCGCTGCTTGACGCTGGTACATACGGCCAGGGCCTGATCGCGCAGGCAGTGGCCTTCCTCAAGCAGCAACAGTCGCTCCAGCGCCACGTTCTCCTGCGTCATCGGCGAGGTGAGAATGTCGATATCATTGCTTGATGTCGCAATCAGAAAACGATCGCGGAAAAGCGGTTTGGCGACAATGCCGTCGCTATCGATCGGCAGCGCGGCGACCAGTGCGTCGAGATCGCCGACGCGCAGGTCCTCGACCAGTTTCGAGGTCACCGCTTCGCGCAACTCTATGGTCAGTTCGGGGTAGGCTTCCCGTAATTCTGGAATAAGAATCGGTAGCAGGTAGGGTGCAATGGTCGGGATGATCCCCAACCGCAGGCGACCCTGCAAAATGCCCCGCCGTTGCGACGCCAGTTCTTCCAGCGATCGTATGCCGTTGAGAATGCCACGCACCCTTGGCAACAGCCGCTTGCCCATGTCGGTCAGAACCACCGTGCGGCGGGTGCGCTCGAAAAGGGTTGTCCCGAGCCGTTGCTCCATTTCTGCAATCTGGGCTGAAAGCGCCGGTTGGGAAATCCGTGCGAGTTCGGCCGCTTTGCGAAAATGCAAGGTGGTGGCGAGGATATCGAAATAGCGCATCTGGCGAACTGAAAACATGATAACCAAATCCTATCAATAATAATTCTAAATTCAATTGGAAACTATGATTGGAATAGTTCTATGGTAGTTGCGAGATCGCGGCGAGCCTTCGTGCCGTGCGATTCTGAAATAGTGTCAGAACACGAAATTCAAGGGAGAAGCCAATGGCTGACCGTCCGACGTTGACAACTACCGCCGGTGCACCGGTATCAGACAATCAGAATTCGAGGACTGCCGGTGAGCGTGGGCCCGTTCTGCTGGACGATTATCAGCTGCTTGAAAAGCTTGCCCACCAGAACCGCGAACGTATCCCTGAACGTGTTGTTCACGCCAAGGGTTGGGGTGCGTTCGGCACGCTGAAGATCACAGGCGATATCTCCCGCTACACCAAGGCCAAGGCCTTGCAGCCAGGCACAGAGACACCGCTGCTGCTGCGTTTCTCTACCGTTGCCGGTGAACTCGGCGCTGCCGATGCCGAGCGTGACGTACGTGGTTTCGCTCTCAAGTTCTACACGAGTGAAGGCAACTGGGATCTGGTTGGCAACAACACGCCGGTTTTCTTCGTCCGTGATCCCCTGAAATTCCCTGATTTCATCCACACGCAGAAGCGCCATCCGCGCACCAATATGCGTTCCGCCACGGCTATGTGGGACTTCTGGTCCCTGTCGCCGGAGAGCCTGCATCAGGTCACCATCCTGATGTCGGATCGTGGTCTGCCTGTAGCCCCGATGTATATGAACGGCTATGGTTCGCACACGTATTCCTTCTGGAACGACAATGGCGAACGTTTCTGGGTCAAGTTCCATTTCAAGACCCAGCAGGGCCACAAGCATTACACCAATGCGGAAGCTGAAACCCTTATCGGCAAGTCGCGTGAAACCTATCAGGAAGAGCTGTTTGGCGGCATTGAACGCGGCGAATTCCCGAAATGGACCGTTCAGGTTCAGATCATGAGCGAAAGCGACGCGGAAAAGACCTCCTACAATCCGTTTGACCTGACCAAAGTCTGGCCGCACGGTGAATTTCCGCCGATTGAAATCGGTGTCATGGAACTCAACCGCAATGCCGACAACTATTTCGCCGAAATCGAGCAGGCTGCCTTCTCGCCTTCGAATGTTGTTCCTGGCATTGGCCACTCGCCAGACAAGATGCTGCAGGCGCGCGTGTTCTCCTATGCGGATGCGCATCGCTATCGCCTCGGCACCCACTACGAAGCGTTGCCCGTCAACCAGCCGAAGTGCCCGGTCCATCACTACCACAAGGATGGCCAGATGAACTTCGTTGGCCAGAAGACCGGCAATGTTGATGCCTATTACGAGCCCAACAGCTTCTCTGGTGCGGTCGAGCAGCCTTCGGCAAAAGAACCGCCACTGGCAATCTCCGGCAGTGCGGATCGCTACAACCATCGCATTGGCAATGATGATTATGGTCAGGTGACGGCACTGTTCAACCTGTTCGATGCTGGCCAGCGCTCGCGTCTGTTCTCCAACATCGCTGCAGCGATGGGCGGCGTTCCAGGCTATATCCTTGAGCGTCAGCTTGCACACTTCAAACTGGTTCATCCGGAATATGAAGCTGGTGTACGCGCAGCCTTGAAGGAAGCGCATGGCTATGAAGCCAACGCGATTTCCAACGAAGAGAAGCAGACTGCAGCCGAGTAATCGCGACTGAATGTATTTTTGTTGAGTAAAGTGAAAGCCGGAGCATCACGCTCCGGCTTTCTTTTATCGGCTTTGCCATGTATGCGAAGCCGGTAGACAAAAAGAAGGAATTCCCATGCGACTTGGCGGACGCCTGCAGGCGGCAATCGAAGTACTGGACGATATTGAGACCCGCAAACGCCCGGCTTCCGATGCGCTCAAGGATTGGGGACTATCACACCGCTTTGCCGGTGCGGGCGACCGCGCGGTTATCGGCAATATCGTCTACGACGCCTTGCGCCGGAAACTGTCGCTTGGTTGGCGCATGGACAGCGATGCGGCCCGCCATATTGCCTTTGGCGTGCTCCTTTCCGATGCCGAACTGGTCATCGATGAAATCAATGCAGCGGTTGAAGGCGACAAATTTGCGCCCGAACCGCTTGAAGTCGAGCGGATGGGTGTCTGGTTGGAGCGTGATCTTGCCGCAGCCCCGGATCATGTGCGTGCCGATGTGCCGGAATGGTGTGTTCGGCATTTCGCAGCGATTTTTGGCGACGCATGGGTGAGTGAAGCCGCTGCCCTGAGCGATCGCCCGCCGGTTGATCTCCGCGTCAATACGCTGAAGGCCGATCGCGAAAAAGTGCTCAAGGAACTCGTACGGGCCGGAGCCAACGCAGCGCCGCTGCTTGAAACGGCTGTTCGCGTACCGCCGTTGCGCGCCATGGGCCGTCATCCGAATGTGCAGGCGGAACCTGCATTCCAGCGCGGTCTCTTCGAAGTGCAGGACCTCGGATCGCAGATTGCGGCAAAGCTCAGCAATGCCAAGCCGGGCGAACAGGTGCTCGATTATTGCGCCGGTGCCGGCGGCAAAACGCTCGCCCTTGCAGCTCAGATGGGTAACAAGGGCCAGATTCACGCCTATGACGCAGAACGCGCCCGTCTTGCACCTATCTTTGACCGATTGAAGCGGGCTGGGGTGCGCAATGCTCAAGCTCATGCCAATGTCAGCGAGCTTGCGCCACTTGAGGGTCAGATGGATCTTGTACTGGTCGATGCTCCCTGCACGGGTTCAGGCACATGGCGGCGCAGGCCGGACGCGAAATGGCGTCTCAGTGAGCAGCAGCTGGAACGGCGTGAACTGGAACAGCGCGAGGTGCTCAATGCGGCAAAGGCCTACGTGAAGCCGGGCGGGCGGATAGTCTATATCACCTGCTCGTTGTTTGCTCCGGAAAACGGACAGCAGGTGGCCTCTTTTCTCGAAAACAACTCGGGTTATGCGACTGTTGACGTGGCGCCTCTCTGGCATGAAGCTGTTGCTGCAGACGAAAATCTGAAGCCGCTATTCAAGGACGGGAACACCATCCTGTCACCGTTATCCACGTCGACAGATGGCTTCTTCATTTCTGTTCTCAGACGCGAGAAATAACGGTACAACCATCCGCGGCATTGTCGGCAGGAAAGGTTCTACCTATGTCCCGGTCTGTAGGATTTCTGTTGTTTCTCGTGTTAACAATCGGTGGCGGGCTCGCCATCGGCTATATAACGCTGCCGGGCGAGTGGTATGCAGGTCTTGTCAAACCCTCCTTCAATCCGCCGAACTGGATCTTTGCGCCGGTCTGGACAGTCCTTTACATTATCATTGCCATCGCCGGATGGCGCGTGTGGGATCTGGAAATGATATCCGCTCAGCGGTTCTGGTGGGCTCAACTTGCCCTGAATTTCCTGTGGTCTCCGACCTTTTTCGGATTCCAGCAGATGGGAGCGGCCTTGCTGGTGATCGCGCTTCTGCTGGTCTCGATCATCGCCTTCATCCGGGTGACATGGGAGCCCGATAGAGCGTCGGCAGTCATGTTTATTCCCTATCTCGCCTGGGTGGCGTTCGCCACACTGCTCAATGCGTCGCTTTACCTGCTCAATCCGGTAGCCTGATATGAGTTTACCCTATCAACTGGCCGGTATTGGCGGCAAGCAGGTGCTGTTCGTCATGGCCGTGGATGCGGAATATGGTCCGCATCTGCAACGACTGTTCCGGCCGTTGATGACCGGCGTCGGTCCGGTGGAAGCGGCCGTCAGTCTCGCGGCCAATCTCGCGGCGCTGGAACAGAATGGTATTGTGCCGGACCTCGTTGTATCGCTCGGATCTGCCGGATCACGCACGCTGGAGCAGACTGAAGTCTATCAGGCTACGAGTGTTTCTTATCGCGACATGGATGCCTCGCCGCTGGGCTTCACCAAGGGGGCAACGCCATTTCTTGATCTGGCTGTGACCGTACCTTTGCCTCTGCGGATTCCGGGCGTGAAGGAAGCGTCACTTTCGACTGGTGCGAACATCGTCTCGGGCAGTGCTTATGACCAGATTGATGCCGAGATGGTGGAGATGGAAACCTTTGCCGTCCTGCGCGCCTGCCAGCGTTTCGGTCTGCCACTGATCGGACTGCGCGGCATTTCCGATGGCGCTGCAGAATTGCGCCATGTCGGTGACTGGACCGAGTATCTGCACGTGATCGATGAAAAGCTGGCGCAGGCCGTGGAGGCAATGGGCGAGGCGCTGGAGACTGGCAAGATAGTACTTAGACCGGCTGAATAGATTCGCATGGATTCTGTGCGCGGTTCGACAAGCTCACCATGAGGGAGAGTGAGGATTGCAGGGAGCCATATTCTGCTAGATTGCCCACACCGCAATGTTCCCGGTTAACGTGCAAGCAGCACTCTCCCTCATGGTGAGCTTGTCGAACCACGCACAATACCCAAGCAATCCATTCCACAGCCACTCCATTTTGCCCAAATTGTGAACAAATCAAATCGGCATCCGCGTGTGGTGGAGTGACCCATTGCATCGACTCAGCAATTGCTTTAAACGCCCGCCATGAACACACCCACTCATCCCGATACAGTCCTCATCGTCGATTTCGGCAGCCAGGTAACGCAGCTGATTGCACGTCGCGTGCGTGAAGCTGGCGCCTATTCCGAGATTGTTCCTTTCCAATCCGCTGACGAAGCATTCCGCCGCATCAACCCGAAGGCGGTCATTCTTTCCGGCAGCCCGCATTCCACCGTTGATATCGGTAGTCCGCGCGCGCCGCAGTCCGTGTTTGAATCGGGTATCCCGGTTCTCGGGATCTGTTATGGCGAGCAGACCATGTGCGCCCAGCTCGGCGGCAAGGTCGAGAGTGGTCATCACCGCGAGTTTGGCCGGGCCTTCCTCGACATTCAGGAAGAATGCGCCCTGTTTGATGGGATCTGGGCCAAGGGGACGCGGCATCAGGTCTGGATGAGCCATGGTGACCGGGTGGTGTCCATCCCTGATGGATTCAAGGTTGTCGGTACATCGACCGGTGCGCCTTTCGCCGCCATCGCCAATGAAGCCAAGAAATTCTATGCCGTGCAGTTCCATCCGGAAGTCGTGCACACGCCCGATGGTGCCAAGCTTCTGCAGAATTTCGTACATCGCATTGCCGGGATCAAGGGTGACTGGACCATGTCTGCCTATCGTGAGCAGGCAGTCGCTGCGATCCGCAAGCAGGTTGGCGACAAGAAGGTCATTTGCGCGCTCTCTGGCGGTGTTGATTCCTCCGTTGCTGCCTTGCTCATCCACGAAGCGGTCGGCGAGCAGCTCACATGCATCCTCGTCGACCATGGTTTGATGCGCAAGAACGAGGCTGCCGATGTGGTTGCCATGTTCCGCGAACATTACAACCTGCCGCTTATCCTCGTGAATGCGCAGGACCGTTTCATCGGTGCGCTCGAAGGTGAATCCGATCCGGAAAAGAAGCGCAAGACCATTGGCCGCCTGTTCATCGAAGTTTTCGAAGAAGAAGCCAAAAAGCTTGGTGGTGCGGATTTCCTCGCGCAGGGAACGCTCTATCCCGACGTGATCGAAAGTGTTTCCTTCACCGGCGGCCCTTCGGTGACGATCAAGTCACACCATAATGTCGGCGGCCTTCCCGAGCGTATGAACATGCAATTGGTCGAGCCGTTGCGCGAACTCTTCAAGGATGAAGTGCGCGTACTTGGCAAGGAACTTGGATTGCCCGATTCCTTCATTGGCCGCCATCCGTTCCCCGGTCCGGGCCTTGCCATCCGCTGTCCGGGTGGCATCACCCGCGAAAAGCTGGAAATCCTGCGCGAGGCCGATGCTGTCTATCTCGATGAAATCCGCAAGGCGGGTCTCTACGATGTGATCTGGCAGGCCTTCGCCGTGCTTCTGCCGGTGCAGACAGTCGGCGTGATGGGCGACGGCCGGACCTACGAGTTCGTCTGCGCTCTGCGTGCAGTGACGTCAGTCGACGGCATGACGGCAGACTTCTATCACTACGACATGAGCTTCCTTGGCCAGGCGGCGACGCGTATCATCAATGAGGTCAAGGGCATCAACCGCGTCGTTTATGACGTCACGTCGAAGCCGCCCGGCACCATCGAGTGGGAATGACCGCGAATACCGCGACCCAATCAGGCGACGGCGGGTTCTGTCAGGGGTAATTTCAGTTCCCTGTCTGGTGTAGGCAATGGATGCCTGCCTCGGCCATATTGCCGAGGCGAACAGCCCATGACGCGCTTGAAAGCCGTGCTGAAGGCGCTTTCGGATTCATATCCAAGCGAGAGCGCAATGACAGAGACGGGATCGCCGGAATTCTCCAGCCTGTCGGCAGCCAGCACCATACGCCAGCGTGTCAGGTATTCCATCGGCGACTTCCCGACGGTTTCCTTGAACTTCAAGGCAAAGCTGGATCGCGACATGCCGGCCTGTTCCCCCAGAGTCTGCAAGGTCCAGTGATGCGCGGGATTCTCGTGCATGGCGCTGATGGCTGCCCCCATCTGCTTGTCTGCCAGAGCAAAGAGCCAGCCGACACCACCATTCATGCCTTCTGCCAGATGCAGTCGTAGAGCCTGAATCAATATCATGTGGGCGAGATGCTGTATGATGAGAAATCCGCCCGGCTGTCGTTCGCGCATCTCCTGCATCATCCGTTCGACCGGCCAGCGCAGTGCGGCCAGATCCGACTCCTTGCGGATATGCACGATGGGCGGAAGTGTCCGCAACAGAATGCCGGCGTGATTGCTCGCCAGGGCAAAACGGCAACTGACGATAAAACATCCTCCACCGTCGTTGTACCGGGCAATGCCGCCATTGCGTGCTGATGCAAAGACCGTACTGGCATCGACAGATGGCAGCGTCATATCGCTTGCAAGGCGGAAAGGCCGCCCCCGTGGCAACAGGAAACAGTCTCCCGCATCGAGACGCACTGCATCGGGAACGCCGTCCACGGACAGCCAGCACTGGCCGGAGACCACGGCCCCGCATTTAATGCTCTCCTGTTGGTCGGGAAACTGGATCGACCATTCTCCACCGGCATCAAAGCCAGCCGACATATAGTTGCGTGGTTTCAGCAGCGAAAGCACATCTGAGAGCGGATCTATGGATTTTCCCGGACGATTACAAAGATAGTACGGACTTTAAAGCATAGATCGTATTTTCTCAACCGCCTATCCTCGTCTCCATGACCTGTCGCTACAGGGCTGAAATCAGGGCAAGGAGAATTGAATGCGTATCTTCGTCACCGGTGCTACCGGTTTTGTCGGTTCTGCCGTTGTGCAGGAGCTTCTCGATGCCGGCCATCAGGTGCTCGGTCTTGCGCGCACCGATGCAGGGGCCGCGTCGCTTGTGTCTGTTGGTGCCGAGGCGCATCGGGGCGATCTCGATGATCTGCAAAGCCTGCATGATGGTGCCGCCGCTGCAGACGGCGTGATCCACACGGCCTTCAATCACGATTTTTCGAAATTCGCACAAAACTGCGAGATGGATCGGCGCGTCATCGAGGCTCTCGGCAGCGTTCTCGAAGGTTCCGATCGACCATTGCTGGTCACCACGGGGATGGCTCTTCTGGCGCCGGGCCGCATGGCGACCGAGGAGGACATGCCGGTTCCCGCTTCGGCCGCCTATCCTCGTGTTTCCGAAGCAACAGCCGCCGCACTGACGACACAGGGAGTGCGCGCGTCGGTCGTGCGGCTTCCGCCATCAGTCCATGGCCGCGGCGATCACGGGTTCGTTCCGCACCTCATCAATCTTGCGCGCGAGACGGGCTTGTCGGCCTATGTGGGTGAGGGGCTCAATCATTGGCCGGCAGTGCACCGGCGGGACGCAGCCGTTGTTTTTCGGCTTGCAATTGAGCGTGCCGCTGCCGGTGAGCGGTACCATGCGGTTGCCGAGGAAGGCGTGGTGTTCAAGGAGATTGCGACCGTCATTGGCCGCCACCTCAACATACCGGTTATCGCCAAGTCCCCGGAGGAAGCGGCGGCGCATTTTGGCTGGTTTGCAGGCTTCGCTGCAATGAATGCTGCGGCTTCAAGCGCGCAAACCCGGACGTTGCTGGGGTGGCAGCCAAAGCACCCGGGGCTGATCGCTGATCTCGATCAGGAAGACTATTTCAAAGCCTGAAGGAATTCTCCCATCGAAAGGGCGCCCGGAGAGATCCAAGCGCCCTTTCCATTGGTATACTGGTCTTCAGGCTGGAGGAGCAAAACCGGTGGGATCCATCCACACGATTTCCCAGACATTGCCATCGGGATCTTCGACACTGCGGCTGACCATGAAGCCATGATCCTGTGCCGGATTGGGATCGGCGCGACCACCGGCCGCAGTCGTCTTTGCCAGCGTTGCATCCACTGCATCGCGGTTGTCGACGGTAAGTGCTATCAAGGCCTGGCTTTCACGCCGGGCATCTCCAATCGGGCGCTGCGTGAACTGGCCATAACGATCATGCGTCAGCAACATCACGCCAATCGCCTCTGAAAGCATTACCGATTTGGATTGCTCGTCGGAAAACTGCGGGTTCACCTCGCCACCCAGCGCGACATAAAATGCAGTCGCTGCAGCCAGATCACGCACAGGCAGGTTTACAAAAATCATCTTGCTCATCACTTCCTCCTTCTCTGGGGGTGTGGGTTGTGATATTCCCCATGATTAAGTTACTATACAGAATGTATCTTAATGTCAAGATACATTGCATGAAGAGAAATCCGATGGATCGAGCCGATATTGCCGTAGACCAATGGGGAATTGAACGCCCGGACCTGCCTGCTTTGCCGATGGCGGTTTTTGGCCGCCTGTCCGATGCCTCAGAACGCGTGCTGCGCGATCACATGAACCCTCTCTTCGCGCAGGCCGGCTTGCAACCGGGCGAGTTCGATGTGCTTGCAACCCTCAGACGTTCCGGCGAACCGTATATGCTGTCACCGACCAGGCTCTATGAAGCTGCGATGATCTCGTCGGGCGGCATGACCAATCGCCTCGATCGGCTGGAACGCGCCGGTCTGGTCGAGCGGCGCCCGGACCCCAGTGATCGTCGCGGCAAATTGATAGCGCTGACCGATGCCGGCAAGCGCGTGATAGACGAAACGATTGGTCGTCACGTGGCAAATGAGGAACGTTTGCTCTCGGTGCTTACCGAGGACGAGCAGCAAACGCTCAATGCACTGCTGCGGAAACTGATCGCCGCGCTGTAGCTGCCAGCCCTGCAGGTCTAGGCGGCCTCACAGCTTTGCGACGTCTTAAAGAGGTTCCGACCAATGCTTCGGGCGGTATCGAGATGGAGGGCGGGATCCTGTGTTTCCGAGTCAAGCAACAGCTCTGACGTGACGACACGGGCGCCGCAATAGTCGAAGATTCCGTGATCGATCTGTGTCTTCATGGCGCCGAAATAGTCGTGCCGGGTATAGGTTCGCGCGTCGGCCCCACCAACACCGATAAGATGAACCTTGAGGTGTCGGAGTTTCTTTTCCAGACCGCCGTCCAGACTGAAATCGAAAGCCCAGCCATTGGAAAACACGCGATCGATCCATCCCTTGAGCAGACTGGGCATGGACCACCAGTAGACGGGAAAGACCAGCACAAGTGCATCGGCACCGTCGATCCGTGCCTGCTCGGCCGCCACGTCGGCTGGGGGAGACGCTTGCGTCCGGTGGACCGCGAGATCCGCCGCGGAGAACCGGGGGTCGAAACCTTCCGCCGCGAGATCAGCAATTTCATAAGAGTTTCCGGGATCAGTCAGAGACAGGCCTTCTGCAATCCGCGCGGCAATGCCATGCGAGAGGGATGTGGGTTCGGGGTGTGCGACGACGATAAGGGCATGCATGACAAAACTCCTGTCAACGGATTGCGGATGGGTGGTTCATATTATATACTTTTAGTAAGTTACAAAATGTAAGTTACTTTTGGTATATAGTGATGTCAAGCATGGAATCAACGATTGGGAAAACCGGCGCGCAACCGCGCCGGCGTTTGTTGCGGGAGGATCGCCTTCGCCAGCTTCTGGAGGCCGCATGGCGGATCGTGCGGGAAGAGGGAACCGAGGCTTTGACGCTGGGGCGGCTTGCCGAAAAGGCCGGTGTGACGAAACCCGTCGTCTACGATCATTTCGGCACGCGTGCCGGTTTGCTCGCTGCGCTCTACCGGGAGTTCGATGCCCGTCAGACGGCTCTCATGGATGCGGCGTTTGGCGCGAGCAAACCCACGCTGGCGGACAGGGCGGCGGTCATCGCCTCATCCTATGTTGACTGCGTGCTTCGGCAGGGCCGCGAAATACCCGGCGTGATCGCAGCGCTCGCCGGGTCGCCCGAACTTGAAAATATCAAGCGTGAATATAACGGCGTATTCATCGAAAAATGCCGCGCCATGCTGATGCCGTTTGCCGGAACGGGGGCCATTGCCGCGCCTGGCCTTTGGGCCATGCTCGGTGCTGCCGAGGCTCTGTCCTATGCAGCTGCGACAGGTGACATCACCGCAGGACAGGCGGAACGTGAACTCTTCGAGACCATCATTGCCATGGTCGCCCGGAACGGATAACTGCAAAAAACTTGCAACATGTTCACTTTTTGTTCTAGTGTGTCCGATCGGAAATGCCGGTGCATTTCGGGAGGTCAGCCATGCAGGGCGAATTGAATCTTGGAGACAATTGGCAAAACCGGCCCAAACGGCCGGTTTTGCAGGAACGGCTGTTCCTCGGTATCCTTCTCGATTCCGATATGCAGGGCGTTGTCGATGCATGCAGGACGGGCATGATCAACGATCATCGTTTGACGCGAAAGAGCCTTATCGGGTCTTCCCGTTTTCATATTTCGCTGCACCACCTGGGGGATCATAAGCGCCTTCGAAGCTCTGTCCTTTTCGCGGCAAAGCGCGCCGGGACAGCCGTGTCCATCCCTCCGTTTGAAATAACATTCCGTTCAGCCAAGAGTTTTGAAGGTGGTCAGCCGGGCCGGAAGCCACTGGTGCTGATCGGCGAAGGTGAGGGGCTGACCCGGCTCCATACAATTCTCGGCGCTTGCCTGATGCGCAATGGTCTGCCGGGTATACGCGGTACATTCACCCCGCACCTGACGCTTCTCTACAGCTCCAAAACAGTCAGTGAACAGCCCATCGAGCCGATCCGTTTTACAGTGAAGGATTTCGTCTTGATCCACAGCAGGCTCCGGCTCTCCGAATACAGGATCTTGCAACGCTGGACGTTGCATTGAGCCGTTTTATTTCTTGCTCAGATATTTCATGCCCGTATCGCACATGATCGTGACGATGGTGGTGCCGGGTCCCAGTGTGCCTGCCAGTCGCAGCGCGGCAACCACGTTGGCTCCCGTGGATGTTCCGGCAAATAGGCCTTCCTCGCGGGCAAGCCGCATCGCCATGGCACTGGCTTCTTCCGTCGACACGCGTTCTAGGCCATCGGCCATATCGTCCTGCCAGAGCGGAACCACATAACCCGCGCCTATCCCGTCGATTTTATGGGCACCTGTCTTGCCGCCCGACAAAACAGGCGACTCCGCGGGTTCCACGGCAATGACGCGAATCTGATTATTGTATTGCCGCAGGGCTTCACCGGTTCCCCTCAAGGAAGCGGCCGTGCCGACACTTTGCACAAAGCCGTCAATGCGCCCGTTTGTCTGGGCCCATATCTCCCTTGCCATGGCGTGATAGGCGGCCAACTGGTCCCTGTTCTTCATCTGGTCGGTCCAGAAACTGCCCGGGGTATCTTCATTGATGATGCGTGCCGCTTCGATCATGTCGCGCGTCAGTTTCTCGGTCATGCGCCCGCTGTCGCTTGGTATGATCTGCAGTCTGGCACCGAGAATCCTCATGTGCTCCAGCTTTTCCCGCGCAAAGGCATCCGAGGTGACGATCTGCAGCGGATATCCCTTGACCGCGCAGACAAGCGCCAGCGAAACGCCCGTGCTGCCACCCGTATATTCCACAACCGAGCCATCGGCTTTAAGGCGTCCGTCCGCTTCCGCCGCCTCGATCATGGCAAGTGCCATCCGGTCCTTCATGCTGCCGGTCGGGTTTTCGCTTTCAAGTTTCAGCAGAATACGGGAGCCGTTGGCGGGTCGGATGTTCCGCAAGCCCAGCAGGGTGGTGTTGCCTATCGCGTCGAGGATCGTCCGCTGCACCGCACTCATGTCATAATACTCCGCTTCACGCATCATCCCGATTTTGATCGCCGGGCCGCAAAAATCAATTTCCATGTAGATACATGTTATGTATATGCATATATTGATGAGCATGATGAAACAACCGAAAAAAACGTTGCGGACGGACGCCCTTGCGCTGGTTGAGAGCTGTCCGGGCTGGAACAGCCGCCTGACCGCACGCCGTATCACCAGTTTTCTGGACCATGAGATGGCAGGGCTTGGCCTGACATCGGCGCAGGTCGGTCTGATGGCGCAGATTGCTTCCCTTGCTGACGATACGCTGGGCGCGCTGGCGCAGCGCAGCGGGTTGGAGCAATCCACCTTGTCGCGCAATTTGCGCACGCTGGAGCGCTGGCAACTCATTGAAATCACCATGGTGGAAACCGATCTGCGGCGGCGTGCGGTGTGGTTGACAGAGACGGGCGCGCGCCGCCTAGAGGCCGCCATACCCATTTGGCGCGAAGCGCAGGCAAAGCTGGCGCAATTGCTGTCTCCGGATAGTGTTCAGCAACTGGCGCGCCACACAGAAACACTTCGATCGGCCAAAGACTGAGGCTACGCGATGGGGCGGCCCGGTGACGCTGCATCGTTGAACCGTCTTCACCTGCGGAACGCGGTATGGGCTCTCGCTTTAATCTTGTGCAGGAGGCCGTGCAATTGCGTCAGGGGCAGGTTATGGTAAAGTAGACACCGGGTGGTGGCGCCTGTTGCGCTGTAAAATTCGCTCCCACATCTCTTGTGTCATAATTTTCCGCCAATATTCCAAAGTCCTGTTTATGTCATTTGCTGTGGGTATTTTTGTCGCAGATGGCCATCGCAATCTTCCCACAATATTGGCGCGCCATAAGCATATTGCATAAAAATGTTGGAGCATGATCTTTATGACAACGGGTAGCGTATGGACTTTCATGCGGGCATTGCTGAGCGATCCGTTTCGCGTCAGCGCGATTGCTCCATCGGGAGCCGCCCTTGCGCGACTGATCACCAGCGAAATCACCTCTGCCTCCGGGCCGGTTCTTGAATTGGGACCCGGCACCGGCGTTTTCACCGATGCGCTGCTTGCCCGTGGTGTTCGTCCCAAGGATCTGACGCTGATTGAATACGGTGCGGAGTTCGCGCGGTTGCTGCAATCGCGTTTTCCCGGCATGCGCATCCTGCAGATGGATGCAGCGCAGCTCGACTTGCATGAGTTTTATGACATTCAGCCTGCCGGTGCCGTTGTCAGTGGTTTGCCGCTTCTCAGCATGACACAGGAGAAGGTGGCTGCGATCCTTGGCGGTGCATTCAGCAATCTGCGTCCTGAAGGGGCTTATTATCAGTTCACCTATGGCTTCCGCTGCCCGATACCGAAGCCCGTGCTCGACCAGTTGGAGCTTGATGCGGTTTGCATCGGGCGGGCTTTCCGCAACCTTCCCCCTGCTGCTGTCTACCGGGTCACCCGGCGCGGTGTTGCCACGCCCGTGACCATCTGAAGCTCCCGGCAATTTTGGTAGGGCATGGGTGCGGTGATCAATCACCAATCATGACAGGTTCATCAATTTTATTGTCTTGTCATGCTGCATTGCAGCGATAATGTCCGCGGCATGACATCATCAGCCAATTCTCCCGTTCGCTTTGCCCTTGGCGGGCTCGTCACCATGGCGGTGGCGATGGGCATAGGGCGGTTTATTTTTACCCCGATTCTGCCTGCGATGATGACAGATCTGGGCCTGACACCGGGTGATGCCGGTATCATCGCATCCGCCAATTATGTCGGGTATCTCATTGGAGCAATCATTGCGGGCTATGGCTGGGCCTCGGGCATAGAGCGCCCTGTGGTGATTGTCTCTCTGGCCGCCAGTGCCGCGCTTTGCCTGGCCATGAGCCTGAGCGACAGCATCCTGGTTTTTTCCATCCTGCGCTTTCTCGCCGGTGTGGCCAGTGCATTCATGCTGGTGCTTGCCGCAACCATCGTCTTCAGCCACCTTGCCGTGGCCAAGCGGCACGATTTGCAGGCCATGCATTTTGGTGGTGTCGGTGCAGGTATTGCGCTCTCCTCCGTGCTGGTCGCGGCGAGTGCAGCCAGCGGTTTTGGTTGGCGGCAGGACTGGATCGGCGCAGCCGTCCTCTCCGTTCTCGGCCTGCTTGCCGTAGTGTGGCTGTTGCGTGAAGGACCGGTGCGTACCGGCGCTGACACTAAGGAACCGCCCGTGCGCTGGACGCCGGATTTCCTGAAGATCAACATTGCCTACGGGGTTTTCGGTTTCGGCTACATCATCACGGCCACGTTCATCATCGCTATTGTCCGCTCAAGCAATGGCGGTGCTTCGATGGAGGCACTGGTCTGGTTTGTCACCGGCGTGGCGGCAGCCTTCTCCGTGTGGCTGTGGGCGCCGCTGCTGCGCCGTGTCGGCCCTTTTGCAGTCGTTGCCCTTGGTATGCTCGTGCAGGCAGCGGGCGTTGCCGCAAGCGTGCTTCTGCCGCCGCCCGTGGGACCGATCCTCGGCGGCATCCTGCTGGGGCTGACCTTCATCGTCATCACCGCATCGGGCTTTCAGGCAGGCCGGGCACTTCTGCCACAATCGCCGCGCCGGGTCATGGCTGTCATGACCGCCGCTTTCGGTATCGGCCAGATCATCGGGCCCCTTGTAGGCGGTTATCTTGCCAATATCACCGGCAACTTTACCGCAGCGACGCTCGCCGCCGCCGCCAGCCTCGTCATTGGCGCAGGTTTCGCGTTTCTTTCCAGACGTTGAATATTACAGCAATTTAATTGCTGCCATACAACCTTTGCCCTATTCGTGGTGATAGGCTCACATCAAATCAACCCCGATTTGTGTGTTTATGCGAGGGTCCAGCTACCGTGTTTGTCTCATTCTTTCCCAAGCCAAAGTTGTTTTTTACATCAGCAGCGCTTTGGGCGCTTTTCGCGGTCTTGTTATGGTACTTTGGCGGACGGGACTTCGGGGGGCATTTCGGGTTACCTCCTGCAGCCCCTGATGCCGCTCCCATCATTGGTATTGCTCTTTTTGCATCCAAGCCATTTCTTTGGTTCTATGTATATTATGCGGTTGTGGTTCTGGCATTTTATGCTTTTTGGACATGGTACAGGCCTCATCCGTGGCAACATTGGTCTGTTCTGGGCTCTGCGGTCATTATTTTTGCTACCTATTTTTCCGTCCAGGTCAGCGTTGCTTTCAACGCGTGGTACGGCCCCTATTACGACCTTATTCAAGCGGCGCTCGCCAAAACTGCGCCTGTGACTGCTCAGCAGCTGTATCTTGGGCTTGTCGATATTTCAGGGATTGCCTTTGTTGCGGTGACAATAGGCGCAGTAAACGCCTTTTTTATAAGCCATTATGTCTTCCGCTGGCGAACTGCAATGAACACATTTTATATGGAACACTGGGAAAAACTGCGGCACATCGAGGGTGCATCCCAGCGTGTTCAGGACGATACGATGCGCTTTTCCACGACTGTCGAAACCCTCGGGGTCAGTCTGGTGCGGTCATTGATGACGTTGATCGCCTTCCTGCCCATTTTGTTTGCCCTCTCCAAAGAAGTCACGGAATTGCCGGTTTTTGGCGAAGTGCCGTACGCCCTTGTCGTTGCGGCGGTGGGTTGGTCAATCTTTGGAACTGTCTTTCTGGCAGTCGCAGGTTATAAATTGCCTGGACTGGAATTCAGAAACCAGCGCGTTGAAGCCGCCTACCGTAAAGAACTGGTTTACGGTGAGGATCATGCGGATCGGGCTCAGCCCGTAACCGTTGCAGAATTGTTTTCCAACGTGAGAAAAAACTACTTCCGTCTGTACTTCCATTATCTCTACTTCAACGTGGCCCGCATTTTCTACCTGCAGGCGGACAACATTGTTTCGACGCTGATTCTCATTCCGTCGATTGCAGCTGGTAAGCTCACCCTCGGATTAATGACTCAGATACAGAACGTTTTTGGACAAGTGAGCGAATCGTTTCAATATCTCGTCAATTCCTGGTCAACGATCGTAACTCTGATTTCGATCTACAAACGTCTGCGGGCCTTTGAAGCCGTGATCTACGACGAGCCGCTGCCGACAATCGATCAGCATTTTCTTGAAACACAGACTGAACATTGATTGGAGGGAGCTGGCGGCGGTCAGATACCGCTGCCCGGGACCTTGCGGCTGACAGCCGGGACGACAGCAACCGGCGCTTCGGCGCCGGTCTGCCTGAGATAATCACTGTATGTCGTGCAGCGCACATCCGGCTTCGTGCATACTTCAGCGGTAAAGCGTTCGAGCGCCCGCCAATAGGCGTCGCCATTCATCAGCGTGAAGTGAATACCGATCTGAAAGGGGATGCGCTCCCCTTTATACTGCCGGTCAAAGGCGCCCTTGAAGGCGTCATAGGCACGGTTTTCAAACTCGTTGAGATGATCCGCCCGCTCGAAGCCGCCGGAATGGCGCACGAACATGTTGTAGTCCATCGCCACAACCGGGCGGTGTTCCGGGCCTTCACTGATGGTCGGTAGGGCGAACTGGTAGAGCCCGCCCGCATGGACGGGCAGGGCCGGACCCTTGGAAACGCTGCTGGCGTCAAAAGCGTAGCCCATATCTTTCAATGCCGAGAGCAGGGCGGGGCTGCTGGAAAGGTAAGGCGCGCGGAAACCGCGCACTTCCTTATCAACGAATGCCTTCCAGCCTTCTGGCTCCGGATCGCTGCCATATTTTGCCCAGGCCGTGCTCAACACTTGCTTGTAGGTGGTAAACTCGCGCTCCCAGTCTGCTTTGGTCCATGTCCGCCCATCGAAGTGGCCGCAGGCGTGGCTTGCTATTTCATTGCCCTCGTTGCGCGCGCGCCAGATATTGTCGAGCCGTTTGGCAATGTCATCCTTTGATGCGGCGTAGCCGATATTGGAGCGGCCGAAGGATTGGCCCGGCGCCTGATAGGCTTTGCGGTCGGCGCGGTCGATCAGAAATACGCAGGAAAGAAAATAGGTGAACTTGGCGTTGGAGCGTTCTGCCAGGGCCCGGCTGCGTTCCCACAGGGCATTGCTGCCTGAGTTGTCGAAGGAGATCAACACATACTGCGGTTTGCCGCCGGTCGTGCCGCGCAGGTCCGTATCATCACGCGCATAAGCGGGCACGCATGCCGAAAGGGCAAGGGACGCAGTCAGGACTCGGGAAATCAGACGCATATGCAGGCACAACACAACCAGTGGGAGAGATAATTCTCGCTACAGGTGAATTGTGGCGATCATCGGACGCGTCGATCCACCGCAAGCGTATGTCTTGGAACTGTTCTAAAGTCGCTATAGGCTGCAATCACATGGGGGAAACCGGTCATGCTGGTGCTGATTCTGGGTATTGTTGTCTTTCTGGGAATTCATTCGGTTCGCATCGTCGCGCCGCGCTGGCGATTGGCCAAAATAGCCAGCTGGGGCGAGGGCAAGTGGAAAGGCTTCTATTCGCTTATTTCCTTTGTCGGCCTGGCGCTGATTATTTGGGGATATGTGCTGGCGCGGCCCTACGCGCTGTTCATCTATGAACCACCAGTCTGGATGAAACATATCACGCTTCTCCTGATGCTGTTTTCGTTCATCTCGCTGATGATCGCCAATTTCAAGCCCGGAAAACTGAAACCTGTCCTCAAGCATCCCATGCTGATTGCTGTGAAAATCTGGGCGCTGGCCCATCTTCTGGCCAATGGGGATCTGGCGTCGCTGATCCTGTTTCTCTCGTTTCTTGCCTGGGCTGTGGTCGACCGCATTGCCATCAAACGGCAGGAGCGGGCCGGCCTTGCGCAAACAGTGATCGTGCCGGGCCCGGTCTCGAATGACATCATGGCCATCGTTGCCGGTGTGGTGCTCTATGTGCTCTTCGTCTGGAAGCTGCACGCCTGGCTGATCGGTGTTTCGCCGATTTAAAGCTGCCGTCAGGGTCTATTTTTAACTTGGCCCTTACATCCCGCAGATTTTCCGACTAAAAGCCCTTTAACTCTGTGCGCGCGGAGCGGTTCTGGCTGCCTCGCGTACTCTATTTCATTTAAGGCACGCCCCTGAAGGGGCACCGATGAGGCACTATGACTGACGACGGCTTTTTTCGTGAGGTAAATGAGGAACTCCGCTCCGACAAGATGCGGGCGTTTTGGAAGCGTTTTGGTGGTCTGCTGATTGGCGCGGCTGTTGCGCTGGTCGTTGGTACAGGCGTCTTTGCCTTCTATGAATACTGGACCGAAAAACAGGCATCAAAATCCGGTGACCAGTTTCTCGCCGCACTCAATCTTGTTCGTGATGGCAAGAATGATGAAGCGCTGAAGACGCTGGATGAGCTGGAAAAGACCGGTTATGGCGCCTATCCAGTGCTGGCCCGCATGCGCGCGGCCGGTGTTCAGGCGCAGAAGGGCGATCCGGCGGCGGCCGTGGCGGCCTTTGACAAGGTCGCTGCCGATGCTTCGGTTCCCCAGTCCATTCGCGATCTGGCAAAGCTGCGCGCAGCCTTGCTGCTTCTCGATACGGGCTCCTATGATGATGTTGCCAGCCGCGTCGAATCCCTTTCATCCGACAGCAACCCCATGCGCCATTCCGCGCGCGAGGCCCTTGGCCTTGCTGCCTGGAAGGCCGATCGTGGCGCTGATGCGGAAAAGCTGTTCAAGCAGATTTCCGATGATCAGGCTGCTCCCGCCAATATTCGCCAGTTTGCCGACACGATGCTCGACATGCTTCGCAGCACTGGCGCAGCACCCGCTGCTGCAGCCGGTTAACACAGGAATTTGAGTCTTTGAGTTTCACCCTTGCCATTATCGGCCGTCCGAATGTCGGTAAGTCCACCCTGTTCAACCGGCTTGTCGGCCGCAAGATCGCGCTGGTGGACGATCTGCCGGGCGTTACGCGCGACCGGCGCGTCCATGCCGCCAAGCTTTATGATCTGAAGTTCGATGTCATCGATACCGCAGGTCTGGAGGAAGTGCCCAGTGATTCGCTGGAAGGCCGCATGCGCGCGCAGACAGAGCTGGCGATTGGCGAGGCCGATCTCATTCTGTTTCTCGTTGATGCAAAGGCCGGTATCACACCGGCCGATGTGACATTCGCCGATCTCGTGCGCCGTTCGGGCAAGCCGGTTATTCTGGTAGCCAACAAGGCCGAGGCACGGGGTGCCGAATCCGGCATGTACGATTCGTATCAGCTGGGTCTTGGCGAACCATGCCCGATCTCCGCCGAACACGGACAGGGTTTCCCTGATCTGCGTGATGTGATCGTCGGCGTGATGGGTGAAGAACGGGTTTTCCCGGATGAGTACGAGACGAACGATCCTCTCAGCGATGCGGTGGCAGTTACCATACCTGCGGTTGCGGGTCCGAAGGAAGATCTGATCGGTGACGATATCGACGATCCGGATGCCGAAGACATTCCGGAATACGATTCCAGCAAGCCATTGCGCATTGCCATTGTCGGGCGCCCGAACGCCGGTAAATCGACATTGGTCAACACGATGCTGGGCGAAGATCGCCTGCTGACAGGACCGGAAGCAGGCATCACGCGCGATTCCATTTCCGTCGATTGGGAGTGGAAGGGCCGTCAGATCAAGCTGTTCGATACAGCTGGGCTGCGCCGTAAATCCCGTGTCCAAGGTAAACTTGAAAAGCTCTCCGTTGGCGATGCGCTGCGTGCCATTCGTTTTGCCGAAGTGGTCATTATCGTGCTTGATGCGACGATCCCCTTCGAAAAGCAGGATTTGCAGATCGCCGATCTGATCGTACGCGAAGGCCGCGCACCGATCATCGCCTTCAACAAGTGGGATCTGGTCGAAAACCGCCAGATGGTTCTGGCTGATCTGCGCGAAAAGACTGAACGGCTACTACCGCAGATTCGCGGTATCCGTGCTGTCCCGATTTCAGGCGAACGCAACGAGGGCATCGACAAACTGATGGCTGCTGTTGCCACGACGGACGAGATATGGAACCGCCGTATCTCCACCGGTCGCCTCAACCGCTGGATGACAGGCGTGACGACCCATCACCCGCCGCCCGCCGTTGCCGGTCGCCGTCTCAAGATCAAGTACATCACGCAGGTGAAGACCCGGCCTCCGGGCTTTGTTATCTCCTGTTCGCGGCCTGAAGCGTTCCCGACATCCTATGTCCGCTATTTGACAAATGGTCTGCGTGAGACATTTGACATGCCGGGAGTTCCACTGCGGGTGGTTCTGCGCACATCGGACAATCCGTTTGCCGGACGCGCAAAAAAGAAGCGCTAAAGGCTTTCTGTAGGATCGGGAGCACGTACTTTCCGTTTACACAACTCCTCTCTCCTTCATCGTCGGGTCAAGACCGAGGATGAAGGAGAGAGGACGCCTTACTGATGCCTCTTCTTCACTTTCTCCCTGGCCTGTTAACTCTCCATCAAGGTTAATGCTTCATTTTTGCAGCCAGTATTGTTCGGTTGTGAATGGGGTATCGGCGTGCGTTTCTTTGAGTTTTTTCGGGCATCGAAGCCTCGGCAAAAGAATCGGACAAACAGGAATTTTATCGGTCCGGTGGTCATCGGCACGGCGATTTACCTGTTCTCGCCGACTGTCATTGCCTATCAGGACATGGCCAGCATGCTGTCCGGCGTTGAATCGGGTAAGGGCCGGTGGAGTGCCTATCTGGAAAACTCACCTGCCGGTTCCATCCAGAAGGCCAATATGAGCTTTGTCGATGACAGAGCCATCACCTCGAGCATTCCGGCCGGCGGTATCGATGTGCCCGGCATTGGTCCGGTCGTCGTTAACGGCACCCAGAAATCTCCCGGTGCAACGCCTGACGAAGACCGCATCAATCGTGCCGAAAAGCAGGGGCGTATCGTCACCATCAGCAAGAAAGCCCCGCCAAAGGCATTCAGCGCCGGTTCGATTCTGCAACGCTCAAGCATGCTGATCCGTCCCACCCATGGCGTTGAAGTCGAAATGGCCTTCGCCAAGCCGAAGATTGCCGGGAAGGAAATCCAGATTGCTCTGGCTTTCCATAACCGTGCTCCGGCCAAGACCGATCCGCAGGTCTCGCCCATGCTGGCAAGCCTGATCACCAGCAATACGCCGGATGTTCTCGCGCTGGGTTATGCGCCGGCCGAACCCGACTATGCCAAAACCTCACCCTTCGATAACATTCTCAACGAACCAAAGCAGCCCGGCCGGTTCATTCCGCAACTGGGCGCGGGCGATCACGCCTGGCTGGCATCACCGCTTCCCCCTGTTGTCTTCACCAAGGAAGAACAGAAATGCCTGGCGACAGGCATTTATTTTGAGGCAAGAAGCGAAAGTCTGAAGGGGCAGGCCGCCGTTGCGCAGGTTATTCTCAACCGTGTGCGCAATCCGGCCTATCCGAAGACCATCTGCGGCGTGGTTTACCAGAACAATGACTGGATCAACCGCTGCCAGTTCTCCTTTGCCTGTGAGGGCCGCAAGCTGGTGGTGACCGAGCCGAAATACTGGAAAATGGCACAGGAAATCGCCATGGCTGTAACGGCCGGGCGTATCTTCCTGCCTGAGGTCGGCTCCGCCACCCATTATCACGCTGTCTATGTCCGGCCAAACTGGGCGCACACCATGAAACGCGTCGACAAGATCGGCCAGCATGTTTTCTACCGCACCTATGGCGGTGGTTGGATTTGATGCCACTTGGAAGCTCAGCAACAGCTCGTCCGGGTTCTTTTCAATATCAGGGTGATGCTAAGTGGTAGTTTCTACACAGATCACCTCCAAGTTTGAGAGCAAGGCCCTTGCCCCTTGCATGATCTGAAAATCAGAATGATTTTCGAAAAGATCACGCAAGCTGTAAGTTTTGCAGCGTCCTTTACGCGCCCATGGCGCGCGGCGCTGCATGTCGGGCGGCCATCGTCCCGATACACCGGCTGGCTCGGTGTTTTCTGCTTCACTCTCAAAACTTCATGTTTATTCACTCAGCATCATTTATTGTTTGGTTCGCTTTCTGCCGCAAGAAACGCAGGGTTGCGTCATGGCCCAATGGACCATCGAAAGCTGTGTTGCGATGGCGCTGGAAAGTGTCTGAACCGTTGTCTCATCCACAGGATTCGCGGGAGATTCTTGCCCTCAGAGGTGAGACATAAAGTCATATTTACCTAAGGTATTGAAATTTCCCGCGAAAATTACCTTTGAGACTCCTGCTTCTGCGCCTTGACTAGCGCGGATCGTAACAATATGTTGCGCGCGACTTCGAAGCGGGGGTGAAGCCCTGCATTCAGCGTGTAAAGGACATGCCATTGGCCACGGGGAACGAACCCGATCAGTCAGGTTCTGTCGGTAATACGCCGGATGCTGGAAAGCCGCTGACTTCAGTCGAACTGGAGAATCGCCGGCGCGATCTTGAGGCAAAGCTTGCTTCAAAAGGTGTCGGCATGAAGACCAGTTCGAAAGACGAGGGGACGGGGACCGCCTCCGGTGTCGCGCAGGCCATGAAATTGTCGAGCGAGTTTATCGCAGGCGTTCTGGTTGGTGCGGGGTTGGGCTGGTTAGCTGACCGATTTTTGGGCACTTCACCCTGGGGGCTGATCATTCTGCTCCTTTTGGGTTTTTGTGCTGGAACGCTGAACATTCTGCGCTCTGCAGGACGTGTGGCGGAGAACCGCGGGTTTGAGCTCGACAAGAGCCAGGACCGTGAGAAACCGGAATAAGCCTGCGGGCATGGAACGATATAGACGAGGTTAGCGTGGCCAACGATCCGATCCATCAATTCCAGATTGCTCGATGGATTCCCATTGATGTCGGTGGAATTGACTTGTCCTTCACCAATTCGTCAGCCTTCATGGTTGCCACGGTTGCTGTCGCATCGGCGTTTCTTTACCTGACTTCCTCCAATCGCGGTCTGATTCCGACACGTCTGCAGTCAGTTTCGGAAATGGCCTATGAATTCGTGGCGTCCACGCTGCGTGATTCGGCCGGTACCGCCGGGATGAAGTTCTTTCCGTTCGTTTTCTCGCTCTTCATGTTCGTGCTTGTGGCCAATATGCTCGGCATGTTCCCTTATTTCTATACGATTACCAGCCAGATCATCGTGACGTTCGCCCTGGCGATCCTCGTTATCGGTACGGTTCTCGTCTATGGTTTCGCCAAGCACGGCTTCAAGTTTCTTGGCGTCTTCGTGCCGTCAGGCGTGCCGGCTCCGCTGCTGCTTCTTGTGGTGCCGATCGAAATCATTTCCTTCCTTTCCCGCCCGATCAGCCTTTCAGTTCGTCTTTTCGCCAACATGCTTGCTGGCCACATCACACTGAAAGTATTTGCGGGTTTCGTGGTGTCGCTGGGCAGTTTGGGTGCGGTCGGTATCGGCGGCGCAATCCTTCCGCTCGCCATGACGGTCGCTCTGACCGGTCTCGAATTTCTGGTGGCTTTCCTGCAGGCCTACGTCTTCACCGTGCTGACATGCATGTACCTGAACGACGCAGTGCATCCTGGCGGTCACTAAGAAAGAATTTCGCCGGCGGGCCTCCGCCAAACGTAATCTACCAATAACCTATTCTATCCAAAGGAGTTTAACATGGATCCCGTAGCAGCAAAGTACATCGGTGCAGGCCTCGCTTGTTTTGGTATGGCCGGAACGGCCCTCGGCCTCGGCAACATTTTCGGTAGCTACCTCTCCGGTGCATTGCGCAATCCATCCGCAGCTGATGGCCAGTTCGGCCGTCTGGTATTCGGCTTCGCCGTTACTGAAGCTCTGGGCATCTTCTCGCTGCTCATCGCTCTTCTGCTTCTGTTCGCTGTTTAATCGGCAGACAGCTCATACTGGCTGCGCTCCGCGCGGCCAGTATAATAATTAAAGTCAGCAGATCGGGAAATGCCCGAACCAAGGGGACAACATATGTTTGTGTCTTCGGCTCAAGCCGCATCCACAACCGCTCAGAACGAGACACCTGCGCATGCCGAAACGGCTGCAACGGGTGCAGCGCCTGATGCTCACGGCACCGCGACCCACTCCGAAACCGGTGTGGCGCATAAAAGTGTTTTCCCGCCCTTTGACTCCAGCCACTTTGCTTCGCAGCTGCTTTGGCTGGCACTGACATTTGCATTTTTCTACCTGTTCCTGTCACGCGTGGTTCTGCCGCGCATCGGCGGCATCATCGAGACGCGCCGCGATCGCATCGCCACGGATCTCGATCAGGCTGCCCGCATGAAGCAGGAATCGGATGAGGCGCTGGCCGCCTATGAGCAGGAACTTGCTGAAGCCAAGCAAAAGGCTGGCAGCATCGCCCAGAAAGCCCGTGACGAATCCAAGGCCAAGGCTGACGCAGAAACTGCGGAAATTTCGGCTGCGCTGGAGAAGAAGCTGGCTGATGCCGAGGCAAGCATTGCGTCCATCAAGGACAAGGCAATGGCTGGTGTCGGCGCTATCGCCGAGGAAACAGCGACTGAAATCGTCAAGAAGATCATTGGTGGAACTGTCGACAAGGCAAGTGTTTCCGCCGCGGTCAAAGCTGTTCGCGGCTAAGGAGAACCATAATGGACGCAACATTTTGGGCCCTGGTTGGTCTGGTCATTTTCCTGGCGCTGATGGTTTATCTGAAGGTTCCCGGGGTTGTCGGCAAGTCGCTTGATGATCGTGCCCTGAAGATCCGCGATGAGTTGGAAGAAGCCCGCCGGCTGCGTGAAGAAGCACAGTCCTTGCTGGCCGAATATCAGCGCAAGCGTAAGGAAGCCGAGAAGGAAGCTGGCGAGATCGTTGCTGCGGCGCAGCGCGAAGCTCATGCCATTGTTGAGGAAACCAAGCAGAAGACCGAGGAATATGTTGCCCGCCGCAACAAGCTTGCCGAGCAGAAGATCGCCCAGGCCGAGACCGAGGCTGTCAACGAAGTCCGCGCTTCCGCTGTCGACATTGCTGTCGCTGCTGCAAGCCGTCTTTTGAAGGACAAGGTAGATGCCAAGACATCGGCTGACCTGTTCAAGTCTTCGCTCACTGAAGTGAAGTCACGCTTGAATTGATCGAAGGCGAATGACGTTTGAGATAGCCGCCGCGAGGCGGCTTTTTCTTTTGAGAATCGTTTCCCTCTCGGCAACCGCCACTTCAAGACGATTGCAAAGCCATCGCGCGTGGTTCGTGGTTCGTCCTTGGACAAGCTCAGGAAGCTCACCATGAGGGAGAGTGAGGATTGCGGGGAGTCAAGTTTTGCACTGTTGACGATTAGCTTGCAGCCCACCCATCTCCCTCATGGTGAGCTTCCTGAGCTTGTCCAAGGACGAACCACGCACAATGGCCCTGCCGTGGCTTAGGAGGGTGATACGCATACTATTTGAGGCATCGCCCGCACAGTTTGTCAGCTTTGCCCCTAAATTTCCCGGTTTTTCAACGGTGCGAAACTGAAGCGATGCAGGCCGACCACGGGCCCGTGGATTTCCATGGCATTGCGATGAAATTCCGTACCGTAGCCCGCATGGGTCTCAAGTCCATAAAGTGGATAGTGACGACCCGCCTGAGCCATCATGCGGTCGCGGCTGACCTTTGCCAGAATAGACGCTGCAGCAATGGAGACGGAGCGCTGATCGCCCTTGATCATGGCCGTGCCGGGGCAGGGAAGACCGCGTGGCACGTCCCGCCCGTCGATAAGCGCATGGGCTGGCAGAATTGATAGACCGCACGTGGCGCGGCGCATGGCCTCCAGTGCGGCTTTGAGAATGTCCGTCGCATCGATCGACGGAGCGGCGACACTTGCAATACCCGATGCAAGCGCCGTCTTCAAAATGATGTCGAAAAGCTCCTCGCGCTTCCTGGCCGTCAGGCGTTTGGAATCATCAAGGCCATCGGGAATCTTCCTGGGGTCCAGAATCACCGCCGCTGCGACAACCGGTCCTGCCAGCGGCCCCCGGCCTGCCTCGTCGATACCGACAACAAAGGGCACGCCGTCGCGCATAAGCCGGCGCTCCGTGGCAAAATCCGGTTTGCCAGGATCGAGAGGAAGAAGCAGAGAATCAGAACGTGATCGAGCCATGTTGCGACGAGACTCGCATTCGTTCTGATTCTCTGCAAGGCCCTGATGCTGATGGGGTAGGGCATCAGGGCTTCCGTCGAGGGGATGGGGGGCGCCCGACGGAGTTTCTCAAACGGGCCAGACACCCGTTGGGATATTTAAAACAGCGACAATTGTTCGCTTCCCGCCGTTGGTACGAACAGGTCCGTGCGCAGACGACGCTTGGCAAGATTGATACCGAGCCGCTTGGCCGCCATTTCAAAACGGCGCCCTATCTGCCAGGCATAGGGACCTTCTCCACGCATGCGTTTTCCCCATTCCGCATCGTAATCCTTGCCGCCGCGCATGGACCGCACGAGGGACAGAACATGGCGGTAACGATCCGGGTAATTGCGCAGGAGCCATTCCTTGAAGATCGGACTGACCTCGAGTGGCAGCCGCAGGAGCACGTAACCTGCTTCCCGGGTGCCCATCGCATAAATGCTGTCGAGAACACGCTCGATCTCGTGATCATTGAGACCCGGAATGATGGGCGCCACCAGGGCTCCCGTCGGAATGCCTGCATCGGAAAGGGCGCGCAGTGCCTGCAACCGCCGCGTCGGTGTCGAGGCCCGCGGTTCCATCGTCCGGGCAAGCTTGCCGTCCAGTGTCGTGACGGAAAGACAGACCTTGGCGAGACCTTTCTCGGCCATACGGGCGAGAATATCGATATCACGCATGACCAGTGCCGACTTGGTGACGATGCCAACCGGGTGCTGATGCTCTTCGAGCACCTGCAGGATGTCGCGCATGATGCGCCATTTCTTCTCGATGGGCTGGTAAGGATCCGTATTGGTGCCGATGGCAATGGTCTTGGCCGTATAGCCCGGCTTGGAGAGTTCACGGTCGAGCATCTTCGCAGCATCGGGTTTGGCGAACAGCTTTGATTCGAAATCAAGACCGGCGGACAGGCCCATATAGCTGTGTGTAGGCCGGGCAAAGCAATAGATGCAGCCGTGTTCGCAGCCGCGATAGGGATTGATCGAGCGGTCGAAGCCAACATCGGGAGAATCGTTGCGGGTGATGATGGTGCGCGGCTTCTCGATCTGCACTTCGGTCTTGAAGGCCGGTAAGTCCTCGATTGTTTCCCAGCCGTCATCAAAAACGTGGCGTGTTTCCGGCTCGAACCGTCCGGATGGATTCATGCCCGCGCCACGTCCACGGCGGCGTTCATGATCGATCCGCAGCCCGGCTTCCTCAACCAGCACATTGGCATGCTGCGCCCGGCCTTGCCCGAAGGCGGCCTTGTCCGCCTGCACCATGATGTTCATTGACATTCTCCTTGAGACCGGAGCGAAACTGAGTCGCTCATCACTGTCGCAACATGAATGTATTCCTAGCAAATTATTAGAACAAAGCAAGAACAATCTGATAAAAAAGTATGATGGAAATTTCAATAATAATACTATAACTGAAATGGATGATTTCTGTCCTGATTGAAACCCGAAATGCCGATGAACCCTTGGCTAGAACGCTCAGCGGACTGGTAGGCGGAGCTGTCGAAGGCGTGTTGAGCGACGTGATCGTGATCGATCAGGGCTCGACGGACCAGACCCACCGGGTGGCTGATGCCGCTGGGTGTATTTTCCTGCAGGATCAGACGTTGATTGATGGGCTGCGCCGCGCGCGCAGTGACTGGATTCTCTTCATCGAGCCGGGCGCACGATTGATCGATGGCTGGATCGACGCGGTTGCCGCCCATGTGGAACGGATACAGGGCCCGGCTTGTTTTACCCGCTCCCATGCGCACCGTCGGCCGTTCTTCGCGCGGGTTTTCTCGCCGGGCAATCCGCTGGCGGACGGGCTGCTGATTTCAAAGCGTCAGGCAATGGCTCTATCGGCTCCGGGCAAGAGCGCGTCGGATCTGGCGCGGGGGCTGGCCATGAAACGCCTGCGTGCGGAAATTATTCCCGGCGCGTTGAAGTAGGTTCAACCCCGTTTCAGATGTTCATCCAGCCGTGGCATGATCTCGACGAAATTGCAGGGCATGTGGCGATAGTCGAGCTGGAACTGGAGAATATTGTCCCAGGCATCCTTGCAGGCGCCGGGTGAACCGGGCAGCACAAAAACAAAGGTCGCGTTGACCACGCCGCCAGTCGCGCGCGACTGGATGGTCGACGTGCCTATTTTGTCATAGGAAATGCGGTGAAACACTTCGGAAAAGCCATCCATGCGCTTTTCGAAGATCGGCTCGAGCGCATCAGGCGTCACGTCCCGGCCGGTAAAGCCTGTACCGCCCGTTGTTATCACCACGTCCACATCAGGGTCGTTTGACCATGCGAGCACCTTGTCGCGTATTTTCTCGCGGTCATCGGTGACGATTGCGCGGTGTGCAAGGCGGTGGCCCGCCGCCGTGATGCGGTCAGCCAGTGTGTTGCCGGATTTGTCGTCTTCCAGCGTACGCGTATCGGAAACGGTCAGCACGGCGATGCCGACGGGAACAAAGGGGCGTGTTTCGTCAATGCGGATCAAGATCAGTTCCCTTCCACGGTGGTGCTGGTGGCGACGACAAACCATGAGGGCTGGCTTTGGCGCAGCCGGGTTGCAGCTGTTTCTGCGGTCTCGTCATCAGGATAGATGGCAAAGCAGGTTCCACCCGATCCGGACATACGCGCCATCAGCGGGTTGGTGTCACGCAAAGCCTGCATGCTGTCGTTGATCGAGGGCGCAAGTGTTTCAGTGGCTGCGAAAAGGTGGTTCTCAGTTTGCCCGAGATAAGTGCAGATGTCGTCAAGGCATGTCAGGGATGGCAAGCGGGGCAGAGGTGGATTGTCGCGACGGGCAAGTACGGAAAACACCTGCGGTGTCGAAACAGTCACTCCGTTGTTGACGAGTACCAGAGGCAGTCGCGGAAATGCAGCAATGCGCTCGATGTCTTCGCCGATCCCGCGCGCGATCAGTGTTTCGCCGTGAAGGCACATGGGGACATCGGCGCCAAGAGGCAGGCCAAGTGCAGCCAGTTTCACCGGACTGACGTCGATACCCCACAGAGCAGTCAGCGCGCGCAGGGCCGCAGCTGCATCGCTGGAGCCGCCGCCGATACCTGATGCGACGGGAAGATGTTTTTCCAGATGAATAGCCACAGGTGTCGCCTGCTCGCCGTATTGCCGGCGGAGCGCATCCCGTGCCCGGACGACAAGATTTGTGTCGTCAACGGGAAGCCCCGTGCCATATGGGCCGGACAGGGTAAAAGAATCCGCTGCCGCTTTTCTCACGCTCAGCCGGTCACCAAACCGGGCGAACACGACGAGACTGTCGAGAAGATGGTAACCATCCTCACGTCTGCCGGTCACGTGCAGCGCAAGATTGATCTTGGCCGGAGCAATCAGGCTGATTGTGTGGTCAGGACTGGCAAGCATCGCATCAGTCTTTGCGCAGGTGATATTCACCGGTCTCGGGATCCTGGACCAATGTTCCCTGCGCGCGATTCTGTGCTTCTTTCTCAGCCTCGCGGACGCGTTGTGACACGCGCTGCGCTTCCTTCTTGAACGAACGATAGCCGTAGTAGGCGGCGGCGCCGACAAGAGCAAAAAAGATCAATTGTGGCATCGTCCGTAATCCTCAACTGCCGATATCATTCCTCATCCGTATCAATAGCACGGAGTTTTGGCCTTGCCAAAAAATCCTGCGCCGATTTACAGACCGAAGCGTGACCAGAGAGCCCGTTCCTCGGCTGCGTCCATCAGACCATTGGCCAAACCACTGCCAAGCCCCGCGATCTGCACGCTGGCGGAAGGTATTCTGCGGCCAAACAGGCCACGCGGCTGCGAGATAAGCTTTAGTTTGGTTTTGGGGCCATATTGCGACTGGAGATAGGACCGCATGTCGCCAAGACCATCCACCAGACCGAGTTCAACACCACGTGTTCCCGTCCAGAACTGGCCGGTGAAAAGATCGGTACTGGCGCTCAGCTTGTCGCCGCGCCGGTCCTTGACCAGATTGATGAACGTATCGTGGATTTCAAGCTGCAACGCTTTCAGATGTTCGATATCGGCCTTGTTTTCCGGTTTGAAAGGGTCAAGCGTTGCCTTGTTTTTGCCTGCCGTATAGACACGCCGTTCCACGCCGATCTTCTTGATCAGTTCCGTAAAACCGAAACTCGCGGAGACAACGCCGATCGAGCCGACAATGGATGATGGATCCGCTATGATTTCGTCGCCCGCAACGGCGATCATGTAACCGCCTGAGGCAGCAACATCCTCGACGAAGACATAGACCTTCTTGTTCTTTTCTGCCGCGAGATCGCGGATGCGCCGGTAAATCAGCCGCGACTGCACGGGAGAACCACCCGGCGAATTCACCGAAATCGCCACCGCAGGTGAATCCTTGTCACCAAAGGCCTTTTCCAGAACCGATGCGGCGGATGCAAGGGAGAGATTCTGCCGGAATTGACCGCCGCCAGACATGATGGCGCCGTGCAGGCGAACCACCGGTATCTCCACAAAGTCAGGGCGCCAGCGGCGCGGCAGCAATTTTCGGATCAATCGGGCCAATGCTTTCTCCTTTTGTGCGTCTGCGCACGGGTTTTGGTCATGCGCATGTAAGCGGTGCACATGAAATCACAATGGTACCAAGAGGAAAATGCTACAAAAGTGATGTCAGACCATTGTTTATGGCCGTTGCACGCTCAGTAAATCCGTTGCCCGTCTCGTGGTGCATGATCAGAGCAGGGGCAAGGGTGAGACCGGCACGGCTGCCGCGAATACCTTTGATAATGATACGGATGGCTGCATCTTGCGGTCGTGGCTGTATGGGCACGATAACGAGTCCGCCAAAGCGTCGCTGCAGGGCGTCGAGCAGTTCTGCGATCGAGGTCGGGCGGGCGATGATTGCGAGGGTGCCGCCGGGCTTGACGATGGCGGCAGCCGTGCGAATCCATTGCTCCATCATGCCATCGGTCATGACATGAGCTTCAGCCTTCACCGGATCAGGTGTTGCGCGGTCCGTTGGCCGGTTGAAGGGCGGGTTCATGATCACGAAGTCAAAGCTGTGGTCAGCGAGACCTGCGGCAACGCGTGCCTTGCCGGTGAGGGTGACGTCCGCCTGCAGAAGTGCGGCCCGTGCTTCAAGTGCCGCATTTTCCGGAAGCGCCAGGGAGCGCCGGGCGAAATCGGCCATGAAATCGGAACGTTCGATCAACACGGCTTTGGCTTTGGTGCAGCGGGAAAGGACTGCGAGGCCGGCAGCACCCGCTCCTGCACCAAGATCGGCGACACGGCCGGAAAAATCATTGGGTACGGTGCTGGCGAGCACCATGGCGTCAACGCCGGAACGGTGTCCCTTCACTGCGGGCTGGAGCAGGTGAAACCTGCCGCGATGGAATGCATCCAGCGTGTGAGGCGTATCAGTCGATGGCATGATTCAGCCGCGCAGCTCGCGCTCGAGGCAGGCGTCTTTCAACAGTTGCCGGGCTCCATCCTCCCGGTCAGCGTCGACCAGGACGCGGCGCGCGATAATACCTACCGAACCCTCAAGAATGCTCATGTTGGAATCGGCAATAAAGTGCCGGATGCCCGCATCCTTCAGCAGTGATTCGACGAAGGAGAGCAGCACCGGATCGTTCGTGCGCATGATTTCAATCATGAAGGTGCCCGTTCGGTTTGAGGTTGCGAGAATTCTTATACAGCCGCTTATGGCTTTTTCACAGCCGTATCGGCAACACAGATGCCAGCGAGTGCCCGGTCGAGTGCAACGGAATGCAACCTGTCGAGTTTTTGCGTGACGACGACGTTGCCCGCGGCCTTTGCCAGACTGGCAGGGCAATCCTTGTTTTCCCGCAGACCGGAAACCACGTCCAGTTCGTGCACAAGCGTTTCGGTGTAGCGGGCAAGAGTCGGACGGATCTCTTTCACCAGATCCGGCCGTATTGTATCCGGAGCGCGCCCGTTGCGATGCCAGTCGGCTAAAAGCGTATACTGGATAAGCTTGTTTGCCTCGATCTGGTTGGCGAAAAAGGTCCGCAGGAGCGCCGGGTCAAGTCTTTGAGCATCGGGCAAGGCCGCTACACCAGAGATCACCTTGGCTTCCTGTTCCTTGTCCTCCACAGGTTTGCCAGTATCCCATTTCGAGAGGGCAACCTTGTCGGCAAATTGCAGCCGTCCGGCAACGGCCTCCGCCAGCCTGTCAAACGAAGGCGTTTGTGCAGAAACGGAATTGCAGGACAGGGCCAGAACAAGAGCCATCAGGCAGCGATGAGTGACTTTCATGAAACGGGTCCTTTCAAAATTGCAGGGGTAACCCCATCTGCATCATGTCGACCGATGGTCAGGAATAACGCTGGTATATAGGGCGGCCCTATCACGAATTTGTAACCCGTGCCATTTTTGCGCGCCAATTCGCCGCTTGCGGGTTATAGGCTGTCAAAATAAGGTGTCGCCGCATTATGCGAGAAGTTTAGGAGTTTCGTTTTGGGCGTTGTTGTCAGTCTGGACGATAAGAAGAACAGCACGGGATCGGTGCAACCGCTGATCGATCTTACCAAGGCCGACATGGCCCGTGTCAATGAATTGATCCTGTCCAAGGCGGGTTCTGATGTCGAGATGATTCCCGAAGTGGCGAACCATCTGATCTCGTCAGGGGGCAAGCGCCTGCGCCCGATGATCACGCTCGCTGCGGCCCGCATGTTCGGCTATGAGGGCGATGGGCACGTGAAGCTCGCCACCAGCGTCGAATTCATGCATACGGCAACGCTGTTGCACGATGATGTCGTTGACGAGAGCGACCTGCGACGCGGCAAGAGTACCGCCCGCATGATCTGGGGTAATCAGGCCAGCGTTCTGGTTGGCGATTTCCTGCTCGGTCAGGCTTTCAAAATGATGGTTGATGTGGGTTCGCTCGAAGCGCTGGATGTGCTGGCAACCTCCGCCTCTGTCATCGCCGAGGGCGAAGTCATGCAGCTTGCGGCGGCAAAGAATCTCGAAACAACGGAAGATGAATATCTGGCAGTGATCAAGGCCAAGACCGCTGCGCTGTTTTCAGCGGCCGCGGAGGTGGGGCCGATCATTGCATCGTCTTCACGCACTGACCGTCAGGCGCTGCGCTCCTATGGTCTCAATCTTGGCCTCGCCTTCCAACTGGTCGATGACGCGCTGGATTATGGCGGCAACGCCAAGGATCTGGGCAAGAATACCGGTGACGATTTCCGCGAAGGCAAGATCACCCTGCCGGTTGTTCTGACCTATCGGCGCGGCACGGCGGAAGAACGCCTGTTCTGGAAACAGGCGCTCGAAAACGGAGCCAATGACGACAAGGCGCTGGAAAAGGCCAAGGGATTGATGACGCGCTATGGCGCGCTCAGCGATACGATCCAGCGCGCCCGGCACTTTGGCGGCATTGCCCGTGATGCGTTGGCCCCGCTTGATCAGTCCCCGCAGAAGGATGCGCTTCTGGAAGTCATCGATTTTTGCATCAGCCGGGTTAATTGATCAATACGAGTGGTCCGATTCTGACATTTGCATCCCGTTGACACAAGCCATTCAGGCAAATGTCAGAATCAAAGGATCACTAGGTGAGATACCACCCGCTTCGCGATGCGGTTGGCTTGTACCTCGAATTCTCTCAATCAAACTTGAGCGAGGACCGTAAAAAGGCCATGCTTTTCTTGAGGATTCGGGTGATCATTTCATAATGACGACAATGAAGAGGGATTTTGCATATGCAGCGCAGTAAATTGCTTGGCTCCGTTATGGGCGCAACACTCGCTGCCTTGTCCATCGGAATCGTTCCCGTGACCGCGGCTACCGGCAAGGACCCGGTGATGGCGACCGGTTCATTGTCCGGTGCTTTCCTCTCTGCCCGCACCGCGGAACGCAGCAATGATTTCGACAGTGCCATTTCTTTTTACCGGCAGGCTCTTGCCTATGACCCCAAGAACCAGGAGTTGCGCCAGAGCCTTCTTCTCGTGCTTTTGACCGATGGTCAGTTCAAGGAAGCCCTGCCGATTGCCGAGGAGCTGAAATCTGTTCCCGAGATCGAGCGTTTCTCACGTCTGGCACTTGGCATCGATGCACTGAACAAGAAGCAGTATCAGAAGGTCGATACCTTGATGATGCTGTCGCTGCAGTCCGATCTCGACAAGATGATCACCGGCCTGATTTCCGCCTGGGCCAAGGCCGGGGCGGGCAAGCCCAACGAAGCGCTTGCCATGATCAGCAAGTTGCAGGGCCCGGACGGTTTCGCTCTGTTCAAGATCTACAATTCTGCGCTGATTGCCGATATGGCCGGGCAGAAGGACAAGGCTGCCGCGTTCTACCAGAGCGCGCTTGAGGATCGCCCCAGTCTGGCCGCTGCACCGGATACCTATGAACGGCTGGTGGAAGCCTATGCCTCGTTCAAGGTGCGCAACGGCGACAAGGCCGGCGCGGAAGGGTTGATCAAGGATGCATCGGAAGTACTGTCCGGCCGTATGGTGCTGGCTGAATTCGGCAAGCAGCTTTCAGCAGCCAAGACGACCAGGCCGCTGGTTCAGACGCCGCAGCAGGGCGCGGCGGAAGTGCTTTATACGTTGGCCACCGCGATCAACCGCAGTGGGGCAGAAGCATTTTCCAAGCTCTATCTACAGATGTCGCTGCCGCTGCGTCCTGAACATGATGCAACACTTTTCCAGATCGGTGATATCAGCGCAAAGCTGGAGCAGCCGGAAAAAGCCGTCGAATACTTCAAGCGCATTCCGTCGGATTCGGCCTATAGCCGCGATGCGGAAATGCAGATCGCCATCAATCTGGCCATTCTGAAGCGCAATGACGAGGCGATCACGCATCTCAACGGCCTTCTGAATGCGGATCCGAAGGATATCCGGACCTATCTTGCCATTGGCAGCATTTATGCGCAGGACAAAAACTATGCCAAGGCCGCCGAAACCTATGACAAGGCGGTTGCGGCCATCGATAACCCCGAACGCAACGACTGGATGATCTTCTACCAACGCGGCATCGCCTATGAGCGGCTGAAGCAGTGGGACAAGGCAGAGCCGAATTTCACCAAGGCGCTTGAACTTTATCCTGATCAGCCGCAGGTGCAGAACTATCTCGGCTATTCGTGGATCGATATGAACGTCAAGCTGGAGCAGGGGCTGGATCTTATCAAGAAGGCAGTCGCCTCCCGTCCGCAGGATGGTTACATCGTCGACTCCCTTGGCTGGGCCTATTACCGCCTGGGCAATTATGCCGATGCGGTCATCCAGCTTGAACAGGCTGTGAAGTTGCGTCCGGAAGATGCGACCATCAATGACCATCTGGGCGATGCTTACTGGCGTGCCGGGCGCAAGCTGGAAGCAACGTTCCAGTGGGCCCATGCGCGCGATTCCAAGCCGGAACCGGAAGATCTGGTCAAGATCGAGGAAAAGCTGAAGAACGGCCTTCCCGATGAAAAGGAACCGGGGGTTGCCAAGAACGGCGGTGAAGCTCCGAAACCGCCAGTCGCCCCCGCGCCGCAACCTGAACCCGCGCCAGCCCCGGCACCTGGCAACAAGGGTTAACCGCTCTTCATTGCAGGAATGCCCGCGCATTCCTGCAATTCATCCCGTTGCGGGTCTGTGAAAGCTGCTGCCGGGACGTCCTTTCTCTTGACCGGCCAGACGGCACGCCTTAGGACGTGCACTCCATTTCCGTTCGTCAAAAAGGCCTGTCCGGTGACCGTCCCATTGCCCGATCATATGCATCCGACCCGTTCGTTCCAGGGTCTCATCCTGACGCTCCATAATTATTGGGCACAGCACGGTTGCGTTATCCTGCAACCCTACGACATGGAAGTCGGGGCGGGTACGTTCCATCCGGCGACGACGCTGCGTTCACTTGGCCCCAAGCCATGGAAGGCTGCCTATGTGCAACCATCACGCCGTCCCAAAGATGGCCGTTACGGCGAGAACCCCAACCGCTTGCAGCATTATTACCAGTATCAGGTAATCATGAAACCATCGCCGGCGAACTTGCAGGAGCTTTATCTCGGCTCGCTCGCGGCGATCGGCCTTGACCCGCTGCTGCACGATGTCCGCTTCGTCGAGGATGATTGGGAAAGCCCGACGCTCGGCGCCTGGGGTCTCGGCTGGGAATGCTGGTGCGACGGCATGGAAGTCTCGCAGTTCACCTATTTCCAGCAGGTCTGCGGCATTGAATGCGCGCCGGTTTCGGGCGAGCTGACCTATGGTCTTGAGCGCCTTGCCATGTATATCCAGGGCGTCGACAGCATCTATGACCTGAATTTCAATGGCCTTGAGGGCGATGAAAAGGTCACCTATGGCGACGTCTTCCTGCAGGCTGAACAGGAATATTCACGGCATAATTTTGAACACGCCAATACCTCGGTCCTGTTGCGGCATTTCGAGGATGCAGAGGCCGAGTGCGCGGCGCTTCTGCGCGCCGGTGCGCCCAAGGACGGCGACAACAGCCCGGTGCACCGTATGGTCCTGCCAGCCTATGACCAGTGCATCAAGGCTTCGCACGCCTTCAACCTGCTCGATGCGCGTGGTGTGATCTCGGTTACCGAGCGGCAAAGCTATATTCTGCGGGTGCGCAATCTTGCCCGCCAGTGCGGTGAGGCTTTCCTTTTGACCGAAGCCGGCGGCGTCAATTTCAAGAGTGAGTCCGTATAATGCCTGATCTTTTGCTCGAACTTCGCTCGGAAGAAATCCCGGCTCGCATGCAGCGCAAGGCTGCGGGCGATCTGAAGAAGCTTGTCACCGATGGCCTCGTCGAGGCTGGCCTGACCTATGAGGCTGCTGGCGACTATTGGACCCCGCGCCGGCTGACACTGGATGTTCGCGGGCTCACCGCGCGCTCGAAAGACGTGCACGAAGACCGCAAGGGCCCAAGTGTGAGCGCGCCGGAAGCAGCTATCGCTGGTTTTCTTCGCTCAGCCGGCCTCACGGACATTTCGCAGGCTCATGTGCATACCGATCCGAAGAAGGGCGATTTCTACGTTGCCCATCTGACGAAGCCGGGCCGGGCGGCTGAAGAAATCATCGCTGAACTCCTGCCGAAGATCATTCGCGAATTCCCATGGCCGAAATCCATGCGCTGGGGTGCCGCGTCCGCAAGGGCTGGAAGCCTGCGCTGGGTGCGTCCGCTCCAGTCGATCGTGTGCACTTTTGGCGGAGAAACCGAAGAGCCGGTTGTCGTCGATTTCGAGGTGAGCGGCGTGCGGTCCGGCAATGTCACCTACGGCCACCGGTTCTTGAGCGATGGCGAGCCGATCACCGTGCGTCGCTACGATGATTATGTTGCCAAGCTGGAGAAGGCAAAAGTCGTTCTTGATGCCGATCGCCGCAAGGAGATCATTCTGTCGGATGCACAGAACATTGCTTTTGCGTCTGGCCTTGAACTGGTTGAGGACGAGGGCCTGCTGGAAGAGGTGTCAGGTCTTGTCGAATGGCCTGTCGTCTTGATGGGTGAGTTCGAAGAAAAATTCCTTGCCATTCCGCCGGAAGTTATTCGCCTGACCATCAAGACCAACCAGAAGTGCTTCGTCACCCGCAAGTCGGGCGAGACAGACAAACTGTCCAACAAGTTCATTCTTGTGTCGAATATCGTGGCCAGCGACGGTGGCAGGGAGATTGCTTATGGCAATGGCAAGGTCGTGCGTGCCCGACTTTCTGATGCGCTGTACTTCTGGACGACAGATCAGCACGATCTGCCGGATATGGAGAAGCTCGCGGCGGCTGCCATCCGTTTTGACCTCGATCTGAGCAAGCCGCTCGACCAGCGCATGGCGCGGCTCGATGCATTCAATGTCACCTTCCATGCCAAGCTCGGCACGCAGGGTGAACGTGTCACCCGGATCAAGGCACTGGCCCGGGAAATCGCTCCGCTTGTAAGGGCTGATCCGGTTCTGGCAGCCCGAGCTGCGGTTCTGGCCAAGGCCGACCTCACGACGGAGATCGTCGGCGAGTTTCCCGAGTTACAGGGCGGCATGGGCCGTAAATATGCGTTGCTGCAGAACGAGCATCCTTCGGTTGCGGCCGCGGTTGAAGAACATTACAAGCCGCAGGGGCCGTCTGATTTCGTGCCCAGCGATCCTGTCTCTGTTGCCGTCGCGCTTGCTGACAAGCTCGATACGCTTGTGGGTTTCTGGGCCATTGATGAAAAGCCGACAGGCTCGAAGGACCCGTATGCGCTGCGCCGTGCTGCCCTTGGTGTCATCCGTTTGCTGCTTTCGAGTGATTGGCAGATAGAACTTCTTCCCGTGTTCCAGTCCGCTTTCGGACAGTTGCGCGAAGAGACAATCGAAAAGCACGTCGAACGCTACGAGGCCCATCAGGCTGCACAGAACTCCGGCGATGTGGATGGTGAGGAAGATGTCACCAATGCCATATCAGGTTTCGAAAAGCGCCTGCGCGGCGAGGTTGCCGAAAGCGCGCAACCGGTTCTGCTTGATCTTCTGGCATTCTTCCATGAACGCCTGAAAGTGCATCTGCGTGATCTCGGCGCGCGCCATGATCTGATTGATGCGGTGCTGACAGACGATGCCGACAACCTGCTTCTGATTGCCCGCCGCGTCGAGGCGCTGGTCGTCTACCTTAATTCGGAAGAGGGCAAAAATCTGCTGGCCGGTACCAAGCGCGCGGCCAACATCCTGAATGCCGAAGAGAAGAAGGGCACCACGGTTTCCGACGCCGTTGACAGCGCTCTGCTCACGCTTGATGCGGAAAAGAAGCTGTTTTCTGCGGTGAACGAGGCCGAGAAAGATGCAGCGCAGGCAATTCAAAAGCAGGATTTTTCCGGCGCGATGATTGCACTGAGTGCCCTGCGCGAGCCGGTCGATGCATTTTTTGAAGATGTGCTGGTGAATGACGAGAATCCCGCCGTTCGGGCCAATCGTCTTGCTTTGCTTGCCCGCATCCGCACGGCTACGAACACCGTCGCAGACTTTTCGAAGATCGCTGGATAATCAACAGACAGGCGCGAAAACATCGCGCCTGTCTGCATTGGCTGAATAGAAGCCAGTCCTATTGCATGCTGGCGCGCAGCGGAGTCGCCTCGACGGCGAGTAGTCCATTCGCTGGGGCTGGCACGGCTGGTTCCGGTGTGGCCGGGATTTGCGCAACTGGCGTCGCACCTGATGCTGGCAAGGTTGCCGCATTGGCGGCCATCAACGAAGCTGGTTTGGGCTCATTGCCCTGAAGGCGGGCCATGTATTGGCGTGAGCGTTCCCGTCGCTCCATATAGGCCTGAAGCTTTGCCGCCTCAGCCGCGCGCTGCTCTATGCAGGGTGTGCAGACTGGATTGCCGTCGGCATCAAAACTGTCATAGCCGACATAGGTTACCGAGTTTGGCCGGGCTGACGGACCTTTGAGCTTGATGGACTCTCCTGCGTGCGCAAGGGCAGGCGCAAAGAGGGCAACAGCAATAATGGCAAGCAGACGGCGGAACATGCGGCTCTATCCTTGTTGACCGCCCAGCTTTATCAGCCAAACCTTGCCAATCTTTACCATCGATGGATTCAATTTTACGCATCACCTCATACGGTGAGTTCATCAGCGCAGACTTGCGGCGAGCCCCACCGATCATATAAGCAGGGCGCACTATCGGAGATGCACCTTTGGCCGAGACAATAGCACCAGATGAACAGGCAATTCTCAAGGCGGCCCAGACGCTGGCTGCGGGCAAGCTCGTCGCTATTCCGACCGAGACCGTTTACGGCCTCGCCGCCGATGCCACGAACGGCGATGCTGTTGCCGGTATTTTTGAGGCGAAGGGCAGGCCACATTTCAATCCACTGATCTGCCACGTCTCGGATATCGCCATGGCGGAACGCTATGCGGTGATCGATCCTCTGTCACGCAAGCTGATGGATGCGTTCTGGCCGGGTCCTTTGACATTGGTCCTGCCGCTGCGGCCCGACACGCATATTCATCCTCTGGTGGCCGCTGGTCTCGATACGGTTGCGCTGCGCATGCCACGCGGTATTGCCGGAAAGATTATTGCTGCCCTCGGTCATCCGCTGGCTGCTCCCAGCGCCAACACATCGGGCAGGATCAGCGGCACCAGCGCGCAGGCGGTCGCCGATGATCTCGGCAGCAAAATAGCACTGATCCTTGATGCCGGTCCTTCCGAGGTCGGGCTGGAGTCGACCATCGTCAAGGTTGATGGTGATGCGGTCCTGCTTTTGCGCCCGGGCGGACTTGCCGCCGAAGATATCGAAGCTCTGATCGGCGGGTCATTGCAACGCATGGACCAGCGCGCCGCTATCGAAGCGCCCGGCATGATGGCCTCGCATTACGCTCCATCAGCCGGTGTGCGTCTGAACGTGCATGAGGTACGCGATGGCGAGGCGCTGCTGGCCTTTGGGCCCGATCGTGCTGCGGATGCCCACAGGGCAAGCGCCCGGCTTAATCTCAGCGAGACCGGCAATCTGCGCGAGGCTGCCACCAATCTTTTCGATTTCATGAAGCGTCTCGACCGCCTTGGCGGTGCCGTGATTGCCGTCGAACCGATCCCCTTCACCGGACTGGGCGAAGCCATCAATGACCGCCTTGTCCGCGCCGCGGCGCCGCGCGTGCCTCCCATAGAAGAGTTGGAACAGATCAAATGACCCTGATGCCAGAGCTTATTGCCCGTTTCACAGCCATCGTCGGCGAGAAGAACGCTTTGCAGGATACACACGACATCGAACCCTATCTCATCGAACCCAGGGAAAAGTTCGGCGGCAAGACGGCGCTGGTCCTGCGGCCGTCCACCGTGGAAGAAGTCTCGGCAATTCTGAAACTGGCCACCGAGACCGCAACAGCTATCGTGCCGCAGGGCGGCAATACCGGACTTGTCGGCGGCCAGATGCCCGATGAGACAGGCCAGCAGGTCATCCTGTCACTGTCGCGTCTGAACAAGATCCGCTCCGTCGAGCCTGCAGGTAATCTCATTATTGTCGAGGCCGGTGTCGTTCTGCAGAAATTGCAGGAAGCGGCTGAGAAGGCTGGCCGTCTGTTTCCGCTTTCGCTGGGGTCGGAAGGCTCCTGCCAGATCGGCGGCAACCTTTCCTCCAATGCGGGCGGCACGGCGGTTCTGGCCTATGGCAACACCCGCGAGCTTTGCCTCGGTGTCGAGGTGGTCCTGCCAACGGGCGAGATTCTCAACGATCTGCGCTACGTCAAGAAGGACAATACCGGCTACGACCTCAAGGACCTGTTCGTTGGCGCGGAAGGCACTCTTGGCGTGATTACCGCAGCGGTGATGAAGCTCTTTCCGCTGCCCAAGGGCAAGGGCGTTGCCTATGCGGGCCTGAACAGTCCTGATGACGCGCTGAAGCTGCTGGCACTGGCGCAGAGCCATGCGGGTGCGGCGCTCACCGGTTTTGAACTGATGCCGCGCATCGGTGTCGAGTTTTCGGTTGCGCATACGGAAGGCGTGCGCGATCCGCTGCAGGGCGTGCACAACTGGTATGTATTGATTGATATCTCGTCGTCGCGCTCCGCCGAAGATGCACGTGCGACCATCGAGGCCATTCTGACGGAAGGATTTGAGGCGGGACTGGTCGAAGATGCCACGATCGCTGACAGCACCGCCCAGGAAAAATCCTTCTGGCATATGCGCGAAGCCATGTCGATGGCGCAGAAACCCGAAGGCGGCTCGATCAAGCACGACATATCCGTGCCCGTGGCGCGCATTCCGGAGTTCATTGCTGAGGCCGATGCTGCTGTGCTTGAGATGATACCCGGGGCACGCATCGTGTCCTTCGGTCACATGGGCGATGGCAACCTGCATTATAACATTACCCAGCCCATCGGTGCCGATAAGGAAGCCTTCCTTGCACGCTGGGGCGAGGTCAATGCCCGTGTGCATGGGATCGTCCGCTCCTATAAAGGTTCGATCTCGGCCGAACACGGTATTGGTCAGCTGAAGCGCAAGGAACTGTCGGAAACCAAATCGCCGGTGGCGCTCGATCTGATGCGTCGCATCAAGACATCATTTGATCCGGCTGGGATCATGAACCCCGGCAAGGTGATCTGATCCGTTTCGCTCAAGCCACCCGAGGGCGCCAAGCAATGACGCCTTCGGTGCGTGCCCGCACCTCGGGCGAGCCCAGGCAACTGGCAACGGCCTCATAGCCTGGCGTACCCGGATAAGGAGCCACCCGTATGGGTGGACTGTGGTTGGCCGGGCAGAAGAGGATCGTCTCGTCCAATGGTACGGCACTCAGGTCCAGAATCGCACTGGACCGTGTCATCAGGAACAGGGAAGGGGAATCCGGCGCACGCCGCCGGAGATAGGCGATCAATGCTTCCTGCGACGCTTGGTCAAGCCCCTGTTCCACCATATCGACAACCAGAATGGCCGATATTGTGGACTCCATCGCGACAAGCAGTGCAATCAGCGCTGGTGAGGCCGTGGCGCCGTCATCAACGAGCCAAGCCAAGGCTTGATCTACCCGAAGCTTGAGAGCTGGGTCCACGTCGATCCGCGATTTCCCGTTGCCGCCGGCCGATCGCTCCAATCCGATATAAGCGGCGTCCGGCAGCGCCGTTGCTATGGCAATTGCCAGTCGTGTTTTGCCACTGCCCAGCGGGCCGATGATGTAATTGAGAGGCCGGATATCGGAAAGCTCGAAGCGTTCACCGCCCCATGGCCACGGAAGATCAAAAGCAATAACCGTTTCGGAAGCAGGTCGCATCAACTGTGCAATCTGTCCGGCAGTCGGTACGTGGCCCGCAGTAAGGTTCGCCCGTATGGCTCGTACCTTGTCAACTGTCCCGGCGAGCTGACGGACCTGACTTTCGAGCATCGCCTGATGGGCGGCCAGCGCCGGTTTAAGCGCCTCCGGATCCCCCTTGAGAACGCGTGTGACCTCTGCAAGGCTCAGACCCAATTGACGTAGAGCAGCGATCTCGGCAGCGCGATCCATCTCGGTTGGCCCGTAAATTCTCCAACCGGCCTGCGTGCGGAGGGGCTGGATCAGGCCGCGTTGTTCATAGAGGCGCAGGGCTTTGGCGGATACGCCGAGCCGTCTCGCCGCCTCGGAAGGGTTCAGGAACTGTGCGGAAGAATTCACGACTCACCTCGTTCGTTGTTGACCGCTCTCCTTATCGAGGTGGCCCCAAGGGCCGGGTCAAGTCCATGCCCCGGTAATTGACCAGTTTAGGGTCGAAGAGGGCGTTCCGTCAGTCTTTTGTTTATCTCTCTTTTTGAAACCTTACCGATGGTCGAATTTCGATAACCATTCCCCGCGATGAGAAATAGTTAACCGCGTTCGTTAAGCGGAAGCGGGGGGATTGGCGCCTATTGTTTCCCCATACGAGACCAGAAAATGGTCCGCTCTACAGGGAAATACAAAAGAGAAGACCGGAAAATCGGCTCTCAGGATCGACAGAAGGCGTCACATGAAAAAAACCGGAGCAAAGCCGGTTTGGGCAGGCCAGGAATTTCGGCTCGACCCATTCCACCTGCCACAGACCGTAACCTACGCCACACGCGATGATCGTGGCGACATCACCTTCTCGCTGCATGAGCGGGGCGCGGTGGTCAAGCGGGTGCTGCCAAACAGCCATCTGCCGGTATCACTCGCTTTGCCAGCCTGCGCTTTCCAGGGGGTTACAGCCCGCGCAACCGAAGATGAGCTCGGTGATATCACCGTGACGCTCGAACTGATGCACAGTGATCCGCATCTTTCGGTGCCATTGCTGGTCGCGCATGATCTCAATGACATTGCTGCGGACTGGCGTGCGTGGTCGGCACTGTTCAAACTGCCAATGATGCTGGTCGAAGCAGATGGCGAAGCCCGGCAGCTTGAACAGAGCATCGGCCCGGTCGCCGTGGGTGAGCCAGTGGAACGTCGCCAGGGCCGCGAACCTAGCCGCCGCCGGCCGCGCTTTCTGGCTCGCCGCAAGATGGGCAATCTCGGATTGCGTCTCGTTGTTGGTGGTGAGGAAATCATCACTTCAGGCAGCCGCTAAACAATCCCCTTGCTTGTGTTTCCTTCATGCAGCTGTGACATTGGAGTCCTAATCAGGAACCAGATGGAACACTGTGTGAAGGATTGATCCGATGCAAGGCATTGAACGCCGTCATTTCTTGATTGGCAGCGCAGCTACCGCGCTTGCTGCAACAGTCGTCAAGACATCAGCCATGGAAACAGCTGTGCTTCCAGTCGCCAACGACACGGCTATTGCCATGGATCAGTCCTATTGGGCCGCTGTTGGGGATCTCTATGATGTCGAGCGTTCCATCGCCAATCTGGAAAATGGCTATTGGGGCATCATGGCGAGACCCGTTCTCCAGGCCTATCTGGAAAATACCCAGCGTGTGAACCGGCAGAATACGGTCTATGCGCGCAATGCTTTTGGCAAAGACGCCGAGGACGTGCGCAATCGGGTTGCCAGTGCCGTTGGTGCGGCGCCGGAGGAGGTCGCCCTGACACGCGGGGCGACGGAAGCGCTGCAGAAACTGATTACGGGGTACAACAAACTGCAGCCGGGTGATGCGGTAATCTATTCCGATCTCGATTACGATTCCATGCAATATGCCATGAACGCGCTGGCAAGCCGCAGGGGTGTTGAGGTCAGGACCTTTGCCATTCCGGAACCAGCCACACGGGAAGCCGTACTTGAGGCCTATCGCGTTGTACTCGAGGCAAATCCAAAGGCAAAGCTTCTGCTTTTGACACATCTGTCGCATCGTACCGGCCTTGTGATGCCCATTCGCGAGATCGCCGACATGGCCCGCGCCCGCGGCGTGGATGTGGTCGTGGATGCGGCGCATTCCTGGGGACAGATGGATTTCAAGGTAGCCGATCTTGGTGCCGATTTCGTCGGTTTCAATCTGCACAAATGGATCGGTGCGCCGATTGGCATGGGCTTTTTCTACATTCGCAAGGAAAGGCTGGCTGATATCGACCGGGATCTGGCCGATGAAGACTGGCCAAAGGACGATATCCGCTCGCGTGTTCACACCGGCACGACCAATTTCGCTGCGACGCTGACAGTGCCTGCAGCACTTGACCTGCACGAGATGATCAGCTCGAAACGCAAACAGGCCCGGTTGACCTATTTGCGCAACTACTGGGTGAAAAAAGCGCGCGCAGTCGAAAGTGTCGAAATCCTCACGCCTGACGACGATACCATGCATGCGGGCATCACGTCGTTCCGCATCAGGGGAAAGACGGGCAAGGATGACAACACAGCCCTGATGATCGCACTACGGGACAAGCATCGCGTGCTCACCGTGCGCCGTGCCGGGATTGCCAAAGGCCAATGCCTGCGGGTTTCACCAGCTCTCTATACGACGGAAGCCGAGCTGGACCGGCTGGTTGAGGGATTGGGTGCGATCAGTTCGACCTAGAAGAACGGCTTGACCACGGTCCATAACGCGCCAAGCACCAGCCCGGCAAAGATGAGCCAGCCAACAACTTTGTTTGAGTGAAACAGGCGCAGGCATTGTGCCGGGTCGTCGATGTCGAGCACCATGATCTGACGGTACATGTGCGCACCAGCTGCCAGAAGACCTGCGACGGCAGGCATGGGCACCTCAGCCATGGCAAACGCCCAGAGGAACAGCACCAGTGCGCCGCCGTAGAGCACCATCAGTGCTTCGCGGGTACGGCTGCCGAATAGCCGTGCGGTCGAACCAACGCCTACAAGAGCATCATCCTCCTTGTCCTGATGCGCGTAGATCGTGTCATAGCCGATCACCCAGAGGATTGAGCCGGCATAAAGCAGCAGGGCGGGAAGAAAGCCCTTCAGCGTTGCTGGTGCACCGAAATGGGCCGACCAGCCCACCAGAGCGCCCCAGGAAAAGGCTAGACCCAGCACCAGCTGCGGCAAGTTTGTGATGCGCTTCATGAATGGATAGATCGCCACGATGACCAGCGAGGCAATGGAAAGGAGAATGGTGAAGACGTTGAACTGGATGACCACCAGCAGCCCCACAAGCGCCTGCAGTGCTATAAAAATTTTCGCCTGTTTGCGGGTCACCTGACCGGAAGGCAGCGGGCGCGACCGGGTGCGCGCCACCTTATTGTCGACGTCCTCGTCAGCCAGATCATTATAGGTGCAGCCTGCGCCGCGCATTGCGATTGCCCCAATGAGGAACAGCACCAGATGATAAGGCGAAGGAATGATCGACCAGACGGAATCGCCGACCTTGGCGCCGGCGCTTGCCGCCAGGGCGACGGACCACCAGCAGGGCCAGAGCAGCAGCCACCAGCCGATGGGACGATCCCAGCGTGCGAGCTGTGCATAGGGCCAAAGCCAAGCCGGAAGTGCACGATAAACCCAATGTCCTGAAGGCGCGTCGAAAACGCGGCCCTGGCCTTCGCTTGACTGTATGATGTCTTTTTCCGATGTCATGGCGTGACCTTGCAGCGAGCGCTTCGCCAGTCAAGCAAATATTGCAGGATGCGTGAGCATACCGCTTTTCCGGGCAAATGTTTGATTGCATGCTTGACCCCTCAGCCTCAAAGCCATACCGACACAGCAACCCCTTCATGCACGGAGCAGAAAAACGATGAACGTCTTGCTTATTGGTTCCGGTGGCCGCGAACACGCTCTCGCCTGGAAGATCGCGGCGTCCCCCGTGCTGACAAAACTCTACTGCGCGCCCGGCAATCCCGGCATAGCGCATGAAGCCGAATGCGTGGCACTTGATCCGGCAGACCACAGCGCAGTTGTCGCATTCTGCAAGGAGAAGGCCATTGATTTCGTCGTAGTCGGCCCGGAAGCACCGCTTGTTGCCGGTATCGCCGATGATCTGCGTGCAGCGGGTATTTCCGTGTTCGGTCCCTCCAAGGCGGCGGCGCAGCTCGAAGGCTCCAAGGGCTTCACCAAGGACCTGTGCGCCCGATTCAATATCCCGACCGGGGCCTATGGCCGCTTTATCGATGCAAAAGCAGCCCGGGCCTATGTGGAAAAGCAGGGCGCGCCCATCGTGGTCAAGGCTGACGGTCTTGCTGCAGGCAAGGGCGTCGTGGTCGCCCTGACTGTTCAGGAAGCGCTCGACGCGGTGGATGCATGCTTTGATGGCGCATTCGGCGGCGCCGGCGCGGAAGTGGTGGTGGAAGAGTTTCTGGATGGCGAAGAAGCCAGTTTCTTCTGTCTCTGTGACGGCAAGACGGCTCTTCCTTTCGGTACGGCGCAGGATCACAAGCGTGTTGGTGACGGTGATACGGGTGCCAATACCGGTGGCATGGGTGCCTATTCGCCAGCACCGGTCATGACGCAGGCGATTATTGACCGCACCATGCGCGAGCTGATCGAGCCGACCATGCGCGGCATGGCGGAAATCGGCGCTCCGTTCAGCGGTGTGCTGTTTGCCGGTCTGATGATTACCAGGGACGGACCAAAGCTGATCGAATACAATACCCGCTTCGGTGACCCGGAAACACAGGTGCTGATGTTGCGGCTGAAAGATGATGTGCTGCTTTTGTTGAAGGCTGCCGCCGACGGCGCACTGGATCAGATGTCCGTGCGCTGGAATGACGATCCGGCACTAACTGTTGTCATGGCGGCGAGGGGTTATCCCGCTTCTCCTGAAAAGGGCAGCATCATCAGGGGTGTCGATACGGCGCAATCGGACAAAGTACAGATTTTCCACGCCGGTACTGCAGAAAAAAATGGCGCGCTTGTCGCCAATGGCGGCCGTGTCCTCAATGTCACAGCAAGCGGCAAAACGGTGCAGGAAGCGCAGGATGCAGCTTACGCAGCGATTACCCGGATCGACTGGCCGGAAGGCTTTTACCGGCGTGATATCGGCTGGCGTGCCATAGCCCGTGAGAAGGGCGAAGCGCAGTAAAAACATTGTTCACGCGGTTTTCAACATTGACATCGGCGGTTCGTAGCGCAATGTCTCTCTCAAATCGGAACGAGCGGTTCGCTGAGCCGAGTCCTCTGTTCAAACTGTCGGAGAAATGCACCGTGTCCATAACAGCCAAGCGAAGCCTTACTGCGATCCTGCTGATGACTTCGGTTCTGACGGCAACACCTTCCATGGCTGAAACCATTTTTGGCGCCATGTCCAAGGCATATCAGAACAATTCGACGCTGAATGCGAACCGCGCCGGTGTGCGGGTCACCGACGAAAATGTCGCTATTGCCAAATCGGGCTATCGTCCAAGAATTACGGGACAGGCCAGTGTGACTGCGGAGCACACCAAGCTTGACGGGATCAAAGGCGGGTCGACCAATACTGCCACGGAGGGCGTCCAGGTTGATCAGATGTTGTTCGATGGTTTTCAAACCAGGAACAATGTTGCAGCAGCAGAGACGGGGGTGCTCGCGGCACGTGAAGATTTGCGCGGAAGTGAGCAGACAACGCTGGCTACGGCCGTACAGGCCTACATGGATGTGTATCTGAACCGGCAGGTATTGGCACTGCGTGAAAAGAACCTGGCGTTTCTCAGCGAGCAGGTGCGTTCAAACCGCGCGCGCTTTGACGTGGGCGAGGGTACGCGCACCGATGTTGCCCAGGCGGAAGCATCACAGGCAACAGCAGTCAGTGACCGCAACACGGCGCGGGCCAATGTGAAGATCGCGGAAGCCACCTACATCCAGACCGTTGGCGCTGCTCCGGGATCACTGACGGCGGCAACTCCGGCAAAATCACTGCCAAAATCGCTCAATCAGGCTTATGCCATTGCGGAAGCCAATCATCCTTCCATTGGTTCGGCCAAGCTCAATACCGATGTTGCCGGTTATCAGGTCAAGGTCAATGAAGGCGTATTGCTGCCCCAGGCAGGGTTTACCGGCGTTGTCAGCCGGACGGACACATTCAAGGGTGGATCGGCTTTGTCACCGAACAACACCACCGGCCAGGCGCAGCTGAAGGTTACCGTTCCGATCTACGGTGCCGGTGAAACCGCTGCGAAAGTCCGTCAGTCCAAGGAAAACCTCGGTCAGCGCCGCATCGAGGTGAATGTTTCGCAAGACAGCGTTCGCCAGGCTGTGGCGTCCTCATGGTCGCAGCTTGATGCCGCGCGTGCGTCGATCATAGCGCAACGAAGCGTTGTTTCCGCCGCTCAGCTTGCGCTGAATGGCGTGATCGAGGAGCGCAAGGTGGGGCAGCGTACGACACTTGACGTCCTGAACGCCCAGGCTGATGTGATTGCGGGTCAGCTGGCATTGGTTCAGGCGGAGCATGACAGTGTGGTGCAGAGCTATCAGGTTCTTTCGGCGATGGGCCGCCTGACTGCCAAGCAGGTTGGCTTGCAGGTGGCCGAATACAAGCCGGAAGAGCATTTTGATGCTGTCAAGGACAAGTGGGGCGGCACCAGAACCCCTGACGGCCGCTGAGTCCATCCTTTTTATCGGTAATCCGGAGCGCCCCATCAGGGATGTTCCGGATTTTTATTTTCAGCCCCGGGTTGTCAATTGCCCGCGTGATAACGCGAAGCCACCCAGTTGGTCCGTGATGCCGCCGTAAGCTTCAGGTGCGCATCTTCATAATTGTTGAAGACCTGCATATCCTCGAGAGACGGCATGGTGATCAACCGAAATGGGAAATGTCGCCCAACATCATCACGGTCCGGCTTTGCCAGTACTCATCCTCACGAAGATGGGTGATGCTGCCGGATTGTACCCGCAGATCCATGTATCCTACCGCATCGATAGGCATTTTGATCCAGGCGGCAACCACAAAAGTCAGAGCAAAGCCATGCGTGACAATAATCTGGGTTTCACAGGGACGTCCGACAATCATATCCATTGCCTGGTAGATGCGGGTAGCGAACTCGCGCTTCGTTTCGGCACCATCCAGGCCGCCCCGATGATCAAGCCGGTTGTCGGCAGGCGCCGAAATATTGCGCTGATGTAGCCATGCCTGCGGCTTCCCCTCGGCGATACCATAGCTCATTTCCCGCAGTTCCGGCGTGAGAACGGTTTTTACCGCAAATGTTCGGGAGACAAAGTCCGCGGTTTGGGAGGCGCGAATAAGATCGGAGCTGAACAGTTCCACCGGCGCGTCGCCCACGAATACTTTCAGACGCTTTGCAATCAGTCCTGCATCATGCTGCCCCTTCGGCGTCAGTGCAGAATCATACCATCCTCCGACCAATCCTTCGGTGTGATGCACGGATTCCGTATGCGTGACGACAAAGAGATTTTTCATGATTTGGCTCTGGACTTTGGGGGGCTGTACGCCCCATTTTTGCGGCAGGTGAATCTACGTCAAAGGAGACCATCATGTCAGCGGCGCCTGTTCCGTTTTCCCTTGTGGGAATCGACCACGTGGTTTTTCTTGTCGATGACATGCCGTCTGCTCTCGGTTTCTATTACGGTGTTCTGGGCTGTCAGCCCGGTTATACCTATCCGGCACTGGGTATGGAGCAGGTGTGGTGCGGATCAGCGTTGATCGTTCTGTGGGACATCACCCATCCCGGCGCTGGAAATGCGGTGCCGCCGGTTGCCGGCGGGCGTAATGTCGATCATGTCTGTATCGCAACCGGCCCTTTTGATCATGACGCACTGCGCGCGCATCTCGGCAGACATGGGGTGGAGATCGACCGCGAAGCCATGCACGGCGGTGCCCGTGGCATGGGCCACTCATTCTATATCCGCGATCCCTTCGGCAACAAGATCGAGATCAAGGGGCCTGCCGTCTATCCGGATGGGAGAGGGTAGCCAGCCGCTCAGCTCTTCTGAAGGGCGAGATGGACACCGAGTCCCACCAGTATGGTGCCTCCGGCACGCTGCATCAGCCGCTGTGCATGGCTCGAGCGACGCAGCCGCCCGATAACCGCGCCCGCCAGAAAAACGCAGACGAGATCGGCAGAGGAAAACATCAGGTTAACGATGGTCCCGAGTAGAACGAATTGCAGCCAGACGGGGAATGCGGCTGAAACGTCGATGAACTGCGGCAGGAAGGCCATGAAGAAAATCGCTGTCTTCGGGTTGAGAACCTCGACACTGATGCTTTCCAGAAAGGCCCGGCGGGCTGATTTCTGCTCCACGCCCGGCATGGTGACATCTCCGTTGACCCTGGCGCGAAACAGCGAAATACCGAGCCAGACCAGATAGGCGGCGCCGCAGAATTTGACCCCGAGATAGAGCATGGGAACGGCATGGAACAGCACCGACAGTCCGGCTGCTGCGGCAAACACGTGGACATAGCCGCCTAGATGAATGCCGAAAGCCGCCATCAGTCCAGACCAGCGGCCGCGCGCGATGGTTTGCGCCGCTGCGTAAAGCATTGCGGGACCGGGAATATAGGCAAAAATCGCCGTGGTCAGGAAAAAGGCGATCAGCAACTCGGTCGATGGCATCTGATTATCCCCTGCAAGTCCCCTTAACTGGGGTTAGTATAAACAATGTCCTGATGATGGACGCAAGTACGTCAGTCTTTGACCCCGTGGCCTATCACTAGCACCCCTGCGTTGGCGTGCCCTGATGAAATATCATTTGCCAGCGTCCGTCGATGAACTTCCAGACAGAAGACCGCAACGAGTGCCGCTCCTGCCCTGTTACAATGTGAGCCCTTACGCTGCGATAGGTTATCAGTATGACATCTTGGGAAAGCGCCTGCACACTAAAATCAGAAGTGGAGCGGACGAAAGGGTCCTTGTCGGCGGCCTCATTGGCAAGTGCATCAACGATTTCCTGTTTATTGAATACGCTCCCCGAACTGCCGAATTCTACGAATTCATCCGCTAGCAATTGTCTCACAGTGTTCGGGGTTTGGCGCACGGATTGTTCAAGGAGTTGTTCCTCGAATGACTGAAGCAAACTTCTAGTATCCTCGAAGGTATCACTCATGACCGCTTACTTCCCAACATCGTTGAAAACTGCTTCGATGTTATGCCCATCAAGGTCCACCACGAAAGCGGCATAATAATGCGGCCCGTAATGAAGGCGCAGACCGGGCCCGCCATTGTCGCGGCCGCCTAGGTTGAGTGCTGCCGCATGAAAATCATCGACGGCCTGCCGGTTCGGGGCGGCAAAGGCGAGATGGAAACCGGGGCCGGGCGCGTGCTGCCCTTGTGGACAATGCTTGATCGCAAGCTTGTCGCCGCCACCCGGCGCACCATAGCCAACGGCCTGATCCGCTTCGCCCGGACGAAGATCATCCCAGACCCTGATATAGCCGAGCGGAGCAAGCACGGCATCATAAAACACCGCCGCACGCTCGATATCGGAAACGCCGAGTGAAATGTGGTGAAGCATGTGCATGGGGCTCAATTCCTATCCATCAATGATTTCCAGTTTCTCCGGTGGTGAAGCAGCAAGCTCGGCAAAGTCGAGATCCTGTTCAAGCGCATGAAAGACATCATCGTCGATCGCGCCGCTGTGGCGCATCGCATTGAGCTTCGTCCGTTTTGCCGCGATGAGCGTCAATCGAAGCTGATCGGTCTTGCTGATAGCGCGGGGATGGTGGCCGTCCGCTACGAGAACACGTTCTTCCTTGTAGAACTCTCGCAGGCTGGCTGCTGCCTGATCATCCCGGGCGTTGAGTTCGGAGATCGCCGTATCGATGAGTGTGAGACGGGCCCTTGCTAGATCCTTTTCCAGTGACTTATCCGGTTCAAAACCGAGCAGGCGAATGAGCGGCCCAAGCGTCAGTCCCTGCACAATCAACGATCCCAGGACGACGGCCAGTGCACTGAGTACGATCAGTTCGCGTGACGGAAAATTATCAGGCAAGGCCAAGGCAGTTGCCAGTGTAACCAGCCCGCGCATGCCGCACCACGACACGACCATGCTCATCCGCAGCGTCGGGCGGGGAAAGCGGCTTTGTGTCGGCTGGAAATAGTGCATGAGGCGGTTATAGGCGAACACCCACGCGATGCGGACGACAACCACGGTCAGGAAAACCGCTGCGGCAAAACTCAGCGCAAACGAAAGTTCCTGTGGATCAAGGTCACGGATAATCGTGCGTGCCTGCAGACCCATGAGCAGGAATGCCAATACATTCAACAGGAACACCGATGCCTGCCACACAGAATAGGAGTGCAGCCTGGTACGTGGGGCCTGCCGCGCGGGCACATAGTGGGCGATGGTCATGGCGAATGCCACAACCGCAAGAATTGCTGACAGATGCAGGCGTTCCGCAATGATCCATGTACCGAAAACGGCCACGAACTCAAACAGTGTACCGCCGAGCGTCCCGCTCAACCGCGATGAAAATAGCATGGATATTCCGGCCAGCACCATGCCGACGAGCACACCGCCAGGTACGGCGATGATCAGTTGCGGAGCAAGGCTTGTCAAAGATGCAGCGCCCATGGCGACACCAACAGCGGCACTGAAGATCAGCAAGGATACAGCATCATTGAGCAGACTTTCGCCCTGAAGGATCGCCACCGCACGTCTTGGTAGCGCAAAACGTCCGAGCATGGCTGCGGCGGCTGCGGCATCCGGTGGGGCGACGATGGCGCCTAGCGCAATGGCAGCGGCCAGGGGCAGACCGCCAAGGGAAACACCGATCCACGCCACTGCCGCGGTGGTAAGGATGACGACCCAGACCGCAAGCGAAAGCAGGGGCAGCCAGTCGCGACGGATTGTTCTTGGCGGCAGATCGTAAGCCGCATCGAGAAGGGCGGGGGCGATGAACAGCGCCATGGCCAGATGCGGATCGATCGAGATCTCGGGAGCCCATGGCAGGGAGGCGACGATGACACCGGCCACGGCAAGCATCGTGGGATACGGCACTGCCAGTTTTCGCGAAAGCTGGAGGAATATGATGGCCACCAGCATCAGAACCAGCATGTTTTCAAACAGTGCCATGGGCTGACTTTCCAGAAAGACGGCCTACCTGTGGGCTCCACAGCAGGCCGCGAACACACAAGATGTCATGAAATGGTAGGGGGCTACCCGTCCGGATACAAGCGGCAAAAACCGGGTGCTAGAAGCGCCGCTTGAATCGGAATTCATGGCTGACGGTACCCTTGAATGTATCGCCTCGATATCGGCAGGCGGCTCCTGCGGATAAAGGTGTAAGCTCAGCATCGGAAAAGCCCCCGAAAAGAAGGGCCGCATGGGTTCCGGCGTCACTGTCCGGAGATCAACTGCCCGGGATATTGACTGATTCCCAATATAGAGATATTTTCTCATATATGGAAAACGTATTACCTGATGCAGGTCCGATGGATCACCTCATTGCACGCCGTCTCAAGGCGTTGAGGGCGGAACGGGAATGGTCGCTGGACGAACTCGCCCGTCGCAGCACGGTGAGTCGCGCAACCTTGTCACGGCTGGAAAATGCCGAGGTGAGCCCGACGGCGCAGGTGCTGGGCAGGCTGTGTGCCGCCTATGGCCTGACCATGTCGCGGTTGATGCGCATGATGGAAGATGACTTCACGCCGCGCGTCGACCGTGATCAACAGCCACTCTGGGTCGATCAGAGTATCGGTTTTCGCAGGCGTTCCGTATCGCCTCCCGCCAAGGCTCTGGCGGGGGAGGTGCTGGAATGCGAACTCGATCCAGACGCGCACATAACCTATGAAAACCCGCCACGGCCTGGCCTCGAACATCATCTGGTTCTGATCGAAGGTCGGCTCGACGTGACTGTCGACGGCCGGACCCATGCCCTCAATCCCGGCGATTGCCTGCGCTATCAGCTCTATGGTCCCAGCGCCTTTGTCACGCCCGCAGACTCCGCTGCACGCTATATTCTTTTCATCCTGTGAGGTCACATGATCGACGATATCGCTGTCTTTGATGCCAATGACATAGAAAACCACATCGAGGCGCTTGGTGCGCTCTTGCACGCCTGTGTCCATGACGGTGCCAGCATAGGTTTTGTGTTGCCGTTCTCAAGGCGGGAAAGCGAGGATTTCTGGAGCCGGAATGTGCTCCCGGCGATCCGGGAGGGCAGGCGACGGCTGCTTGTCATACGAAAGAATGGCTGTATCGCCGGAACCGGTCAACTCGACTTTGATACCCCGCCGAACCAGCCGCACCGCGCCGAGATTCGCAAATTGATGGTGCATCCCGATTTCCGGCGTCAGGGTATCGCTCGGGCTCTGATGGTCGAGCTCGAAAATATTGCGTTCCACCTGGGCCGGGGCTTGATTACCCTCGATACCCGCACGGGCGACAAGGCGGAGCCGCTCTATACAGCTTTGGGCTATCACACCGCGGGGATTATTCCCGGATATTGCCGCGATCCTTTAAAGGATCACCTCGATCCGACTACCATCATGTACAAGACAATTTGACGTCAATCGGCGGCTGTCTCAAAGACCGGGAGCACACCCAGAATATTGGCCGAACGCCGGATGATCTCGGCGGCCATCGGTGCGGCGTTGAGACCCGCACCGGCAGCAACCTGTCCGTCGACGGGTTTGGGTTCATCAATGATCGTCAGCACCACATATTTCGGATTCTCGATCGGAAAGGCTGCAATAAAGGTGTTGAAGCGCACATCCTTGGAATAGCGGCCATTGATGACCTTTTCCGCCGTGCCTGTCTTGCCGCCAACGCGGTAACCTGGGACCTGTGTCCGGCTGGCGGAGCCACCCGTGCCCTTCTGTGCATTGAGCCGATAGAGATAGCGCAGATCGTCACTGGTCTGTTTGCTGACGACCCGTTTGGCCAGCGTCCGGGCTTCCTCGATAGTTCGCGGCAGGAATGTTGGTGCGACCAGCATTCCGCCATTCAGAAGGGCCGCCGCGCCCACTGCAGTCTGCAGGGGTGTTGTTGCCATGCCGTGCCCGAATGAGATGGTGATCGAGTGAACTTTCTTCCATACTTTCGGCTCGGTCGGCCGTGCCACTTCGGGCAGTTCTGTCTGCATGCGGTCGAGCAAACCAAGCCGGACCAGAAATTCGCGATGTCCCTCGATACCCACCACATCCGCTTCCTTGGCGGAGCCGATGTTGGAGGAAAACAGAAACACTTCGGGTAAGGTGAGGACGCGGCGCTTGCCATGGAAATCGTGAATGGTTTGGCGTCCAATGGTGATGGGACGGGTGGCATCAAACGTACTGTTGAGATCGACCTTGCCGGAATCGAGCGCCATGGCCGTGGTGAAGGTCTTGATGGTCGAGCCCATCTCGTACACACCTGCCGACATGCGGTTGAGCCGGTCCTTCTCCAGCGCATTGAACGGATTGTTTGGATCGAAATCCGGTACGGAGCCCATGGCCAGAATCTCGCCGGTATTGGCGTCCAGCACCACGGCACCCGCAGCAATGGCGCGGTAGCGTTCGAGTGCATTGATCAGCACATCGCGCACCACGTGCTGGACGCGCAGATCGATGGAAAGCCGGACCGGGGCCAGCTTGCGCCCATGGGCAAGGCCGACATCGCGCAAATCGGTCAAGCCTTGCCCGTCTATGTATTTTTCCATACCGGCAATGCCCTGATTGTCGATATTGACGAGGCCTAGAATATGCGCTGCCGTGGGCCCGCCCGGATAAAAGCGCGATTTTTCCGTGCGAAACCCGATCCCGGGAATACCAAGCGCCATGATCTGGCTCTTGTGTCTTGGTGTCAGGCCGCGCTTGAGCCAAGCAAAGCCGGCGTTGCCCTTGAGACGGGCGTAAGTCTGCTCGAAATCGAGCTCAGGCAGGACAGTCGAAAGCAGTTCGAAGGCTTCATCGGGGTCGATAATTTTGCGCGGTTCGGCATAAAGCGAGACCGAGTTGATATCAGTTGCCAGCACGGCGCCATGGCGATCTACAATATCGGGGCGTGAGGCAAGAATGGAGCCGGTCGGGCCGTTAAAGTCCACCGGGTCATCCTTCATGCCGTAAAAGACCAGCCGCCCGCTGATAATACTGAAAATCCCGATAAAACAGGCCATGACAATCAGGATACGGTTTTGAGCGCGTGGTCTACGTGGGGTCATTATCTCATTGCGAAACTGTGGATTGGGGATGATCTTGCCAATCTAACATCGTTTCAGCCGCTGCAATTCTCACTATTTCTGGAATGCTCTGTTAACCTAAACAGATGATTAATATGGATTTTTAGCGTGGATAACCCTGAAAACTCGAAGGGCGGTATCTGGCGGAAATCCCTGATATGGTCATGCCGGTTTTCCACGGAAACCATGCGATCAGAAACGCATGTTGGATCAGATTGATATTGCGAACGTTGAGTGGCGGGACCGTCAATGGCGAAATCGCCCATGTGCGCCTTGCCGGGGGAGTGCCGGCCAAAAAAATTTGTTGAAGTGTGACTTATAAGACAGTCTCGTTGAAGCGATGCTTGGTGGTTCTAACCGTTAGAATCTCTATTATGAGCTTTAACAGGAATATTGATAAGTATTATACGTCACGATGCGCCGATATATATTATATTTGAGTATACCAGTTTTCACAAGTTCAACGATTTTAATTTGAAATTTGAAATATTTTATAAGTAAAACTAGCATATTTATTCTTCATTGTGTGTGAAAATCGACACTTGCTTGTCACAAGTCCTTACATATACTCCGCCATCGTGGTTTTTTGGGGAGAACATTTCGATGACAAAAATAGTTGGTGGTGGTGCAAGTGATACGCTGCTGGGGACGGATGAGAACGATAATCTCTGGGGTCTCGGCGGTAATGACACGCTCGATGGCGGCCGTGGTGATGATTGGATCGATGGCGGCGACGGCAATGACATCCTGACCAGTTCAAGCGGTTTCGATCAGCTTGAGGGCGGTGATGGCGATGACCGGCTGGCATTTATTGGTGTTGGCGGCGCGGCGCGCGGCGGAGCGGGTACGGATACGTTGGCAGTGGACCTTTCCGGTTCCGCCGAGCCGGTGACTTTGAACAGTTCAAGCGGTCACCTTGTCTTTGGCGAGCCGACGGTCGCGGCCAATCATCTCTATTTCGTGGATCTGGAGCGGCTCGAACTGACAACAGGTGGTGGCGCAGACAAGATCATCGCTACAAACTTTGCTCAGGTGGATATCAACACCGGTGCCGGCAATGATCACGTCGAAGCTGGTGAAGGCAATGACACGGTGTTTGGCGGCTCCGGCAATGATGTCATCTATGGCAACGGCGGCAATGATCAGCTGCATGGCGATGCGGGCAATGATTTTGTCGACGGCGGCAATGGCAATGACAGCATCTGGGGTGACGATGGCAAGGATAACCTGAACGGTGGCCGTGGCGATGACCATATTGACGGCGGTTCCGGAAACGACACGTTGAATGGCGGCGATGGCAATGACGTGCTGCTTGGCGGCACGGGCGACGACATCCTCAAAGGCGGATCCGGCAGCGACCATCTCGATGGCGGCACTGGCGCGGATCAACTCATCGGCGGCACCGGGGCAGATACGTTTGAGTTCGATGCACACACGATTGGCGGAGTTGATCACATCGCTGATTTCAACGTAGCTGAAGACGTGATCAATTTGCGTGATTTCGCCTCAAGCGGCACGGGCATCCACGATTTTGACAGTTTCCTTGCCGCTTCGCACGACACAGCGGACGGCGTTTATGTCAGTTTCGATGGCGATTCCAGCGGCATTCTGATCGAGCATGTTTCACTTGCCGATCTCTCGCCGGATGACGTTGTTTTTTCTTGAGCAGGAGATCGAATGCGTTGCCCCGTATGGGGCAACGCAAGGTATTCCGGGAGGCATAAAGACAGTAGCGACCTGAGGGAGGACGAGGGTAATGGCAAAGATAGTAGGCAGCGGTGCAAATGATGACCTGCACGGGACGGATGAGAACGACAATCTCTGGGGTCTCGGCGGTAACGATACCCTGGATGGTGGTTTGGGTGATGATTACCTCTATGGTGGTGCCGGCAACGATACGTTAACGACATCAAGCGGTTTCGACCAGCTAGAGGGCGGAGAGGGTGATGATCGTCTGGCCTTTATTGGCGTTGGCGGGGCCGCGCGCGGCGGTGCCGGCACAGATACGCTCGCTGTTGATCTTTCAAACTCTACCCAGGCGATTACATTGAACGGCTCAAGCGGCCACTTTGTTTTCGGTGATCCGGCCGTTCAGGCCAATCATCTCTATTTCGTCGATATGGAACGCCTCGGGTTGACGACCGGCAGTGGCAATGACTCGATTATTGCCACCAACTTCGCCCAGATCAGTGTTAATGCCGGCGCTGGTAATGACCGGGTTGAAGCCGGTGAGGGTAATGACATCTTGTCGGGCGGCGATGGCAGGGACATGCTGTTCGGTGGCGGCGGCAACGATGAAATCCATGGCGGCGCTGGCGATGATTACGTCGACGGTGGCAACGGCAATGACAAGATATGGGGCGATGCCGGCAATGACAGCCTCGCTGGCGGCCGTGGTGATGATTGGATCAACGGCGGCGACGGCAATAATAACCTTAATGGCGGTGACGGAAACGACACTCTCTACGGTGGTGCTGATAGTGACACTCTCACGGGTGGGGCCGGTAACGATTACATGGCGGGCGGTACCGGGGATGATCGTCTGTTCGGCGGTGATGGCAATGACAGTCTTTCCACCGATGGCGGATGGGATGTCATCCTCGACGGTGGCAACGGCGATGACACTTTAAGAGACGGTAGCGTGGATGGCCCCTTTCTGGGAGGCAATGCCAATCTTCGCGGCGGTGCCGGAAATGATAGCCTCATTGTAAATTCAGAAGGCGGTACCGGTGGTTTAATTGGTGGGGATGGTTATGATACGGCTTATCTGAACTTTTCCTCCACACCGCAAGGATACACGTTCGACGGGGCGCTTTACTCAACAGTTGAGGAGTTTCACGTCTCGGTATTCGGCGGTTATCAGGGCGTCAGGCTCTATGGCGCCGATGGCAATGACGAGCTTGGAAGCTACGATGCCTACAGACCTGGCGCCAGCGGCAATGATTACATCGATGGTCGCGGCGGTGACGATGTGCTGGACGGAGGCGGGGGTGCAGATCATCTGATCGGCGGCACTGGCAATGACACACTTAACGGTGAAGGGCTCGTCACAATTCCCAGTGCCTACAACGACATTCTGGAAGGTGGCGAAGGCAATGACACCTTGAACGGCATGTATGGGAAGGACACTCTGGACGGTGGCGTTGGCGCCGATATCTTGAAAGGCGGCAGCGAGGCCGATACATTCGTCTGGGAGGAAGCGACCGCAAGGCTGAATGGCGGTATCGATCACATTTCCGATTTTGATACGGCAGGCGGTGACGTGATCAGCTTGCGCGGATTCGACCCCGGCAGCGCTACCGGCATATACGATTTCGCCAGCTTTCTTACGGCCTCGCACGATACTGCGGCGGGTGTCTATGTCAGCTTCGGCAGCGACACCAATGGAATGCTTATCGAAGGCGTGACACTCGCCAATCTCTCGGCGGACGACGTTGTGTTTTCCTGAGCGGATCTCTCTAAGTCTGGATCTATCAAGCAGGCGTTTGTGATCAAACGCCTGCTTTGCTTAAATACAGCCGGAATTGCGATGTAACGTCAATGCTGCATGGCATAGGCGGGCCAATGACCAATTGTGGCTTTGGTATTATCAAAGCAGAAGCTGATCAGGCCGGTAATCAGATGGCTGTCGGGGTGATCACCCCCTGTGAATATCGGCAGCTGCAGGCTGGTTCGGATCGCTTCCACGGTCAGTTTTTCACCCGATTGGGGCTTGTTGGCCGACCGCGCGATTGAGGCGGTCAACAGGGTATCGATTGCCTCAGGCGTTTCATCCACATGATCAAGAACGTCCTGTGCATCGGCAAGCCATCTTTCGGCTGCCAGTGCCAGCATTCGCGGCGCATGCAGAAGCTGGCGATAATCGACGAGCGGCGGTTCCATTGATGCCATCAGTATATCATCCGGCAGGGACGGTCGTTCACCGGGTCTTGGCATGTCATCGGGAACAACTGCCGGAATGAGATTGTCGAACGGCCACGCTTGCTTGAGCTGTGTCACCGTCATATCCGCGATGTTCACGTCAATATCGCGGTTTGTGCCATTGGGTCGATAAGGGCAGCGCATTTTGGTGCAATTGCTTTGTGAAGCAAATTGCCAGAGCGCGTAATCCTGCCAGTTTCCTTTCGGAAAATGCGGGGCGATGTCGGTTTCATAGCGTGCATACCAGAGTGGCAGGCGGGACAGTATTGGAAACTCCAGCCGGTGATCGGCGATGTATTTTGCCGTCGTGCCATTGGTATAGAGCACAGGGTAGCGACCAGTGCGCAGCTTGATCTGTTCGGCAAATATCTGGCCATCCTGAAGCGACATGAAACGGGTCGGGTCATTGTCCTCGATATCAAGCGCCATCAGTTCGTCGCTGGTCGGCTCCGCATAGTCGATAAAGTGGTTCGCTTGCTCGATCGGGTTGCCGGGGCGGGCGAGATGATACGAGCCCCATTTCAGCCCGAGTGCTTTGGCGAGGGCGCGCCGCGTCTGGTAGAGCTCGCGCGACACCGCATAGTTGCGCCATATGCGCCGGCATATTTCCTGATCCTTCACGTCCGCAATACGGTTGCAATGATAGTTGGCAGGCATGCCGTCGGACCCCTTGTGGATGAAGGCGGCCACGCGCGGATCCTTGATGATCTCAGGCAGATTGAAGGAGTTGTGTTCGTATCCGTCGAGCACGATGGCGCGATTCTGATTTGACCACGGTGTCTGGAATTGCGAGTCCGCACGGGAGGGGGCGCTGGGAAGCAGCGCGGTGACAATGGCAGCAAGGATGAAAACCTGCGCACGGATCGTCAAATGGGTTATCCCTTCACACCTCGTTGTCCGGCCATTTCAGATACAAAGACGCATGCTCGCCGCTTTATGGTTAATATGCCGTAAACCCGGCTGGAATGAAGGTGATTTACACGGAGAAACGGTCGGTTCTGAACGCAAATTTGCATGGGTGAGCGCCACAGAAATGCGCATGGCTGAGGCAGTAAAAGTGAATTTTCTTACGTTTACGTAAAAATCCACTTGCCTTGCCTCTTCGAGGGTTGCAATGTCGCGGCATCACTGGATGAGGAGACATGTGACCAATGTACCGGGCGCCCGTCGAGGAAATCGCACATACTCTCAAGAAAATTGCCGGATTGGATGAGGCCATCGCCGCAGGGCGTTTCGGTGACCTCTCCGACGATCTGGTCGATGCCATTCTTGAAGAAGCCGGAAAATTTGCGTCCACGCGCGTTGCGCCGCTGCTGGAAGTTGGCGACAAGTATGGAACACCGCTGAAAGATGCGGAAGTGACCATGCCGCCCGGCTGGAAAGACGTTTACAACGAATGGATCGGTGGCGGCTGGAATGCCCTGACCGGTAAGGAAGAGTTTGGTGGGCAGGGCCTGCCGATGATGCTCGCGGTGGCGGCGTTGGAAATGTGGAACTCGGGCTCGATGGCTTTCGGTATCGGACCAACGTTGACACTCGGGGCCATCGAGGCGCTGGAAGCCCATGCCACGGATGATCTGAAGCACACCTATCTGCCGAAACTGGTTTCCGGCGAGTGGATGGGGACCATGAACCTCACCGAACCGCAGGCTGGTTCCGATGTGGGTGCATTGCGTTCACGCGCGGAGCGGGCCGCTGACGGGACATACCGCATTTTTGGCCAGAAGATTTTCATTACCTATGGCGAGCATGACCTTACGGACAACATCATCCATCTGGTTCTGGCGCGTCTGCCCGATGCGCCTGCGGGAACCAAGGGAATATCGTTGTTTCTGGTGCCGAAATTCCTCGTGAATGCGGACGGCTCACTTGGTGCCCGCAATGATGTGTTCTGTAGTGGTGTCGAGCATAAAATGGGCATTCACGGTTCGCCCACGTGCACGATGATCTATGGCGATGGTTTTGCCAAGGATGCAAAGCCGGGTGCCATTGGCTGGCTCATCGGCGAAGAAAATCGCGGTCTGGCCTGCATGTTCACCATGATGAACAATGCCCGGCTTGCCGTGGGCATCCAGGGTGTTGCGGTGGCTGAAGCCGCCTATCAGAAATCACTTGGCTATGCGCAGGAGCGCCGCCAGATGCGCGCGCCGGGCTGGACGGGCGAGGGCATGAGCCCGATCATCGAGCATCCCGACGTGCAGCGCAATCTCCTCACCATGAAGGGCCTGACCGGAGCCGCCCGCTCGATCGCCTATGCCTGCGCACACGCACTGGATATGGCCCGGACCGGCTCGGGCGACGACAACAGGCACTGGGCCGACCGCGCCAATCTGCTGACGCCGGTTGCCAAAGCATTTTCCACCGACGTAGGTGTGGACGTTGCCTCGATCGGTATCCAGATTCATGGCGGCATGGGGTTTATCGAGGAAACCGGTGCGGCGCAGTTTTTGCGTGATGCCCGCATTGCGCCGATCTACGAGGGAACCAATGGCATACAGGCCATTGATCTGGTTCAACGCAAGCTGCCACTTGGCGGCGGCAGCCATGTCAAAGACTATATCGCCGAGCTGCGTAAGATGGCCGAAGCCGTTTCGGTGAGCAACAGCGCCGATTTCGGCAGTACGGCGGAGCGCTTGCAGGCCGGACTTGATGATCTCGAGGCAGCGACGCTCTGGCTGCAAAAGACCCTTGCTGATGGCGAGGTGAGCAATGCACTCGCCGGTGCGACACCCTATCTGCGCCTCTTTGGCCTTGCTGCCGGTGCCAGCTATCTTGCCAAAGGCGCGCTGGGCGGAGACAACGCGGGGCGGACGGCCCTCGCGCGGTTCTTTGCTGAAAATCTTTTGAACGAAACCTCGGCGCTGAAAGATCGCGTCCTCACAGGTGCACCGAGCCTGCTGGGTGCTCGCGCTGCGCTGCTATAAGGGAAACGTCATGTCAGACCATATCGTCATTGAGCGCCATGGCGCCGTCCAGACTATCCGGATGAATCGCCCCGATAAGAAGAATGCCCTGACCCGCGCCATGTATGCGGCCATGACCAAAGCGCTGGTGGAAGGCGATGCGGACCCAGATATTCGTGCTCATGTTTTCTTCGGCGTGCCGGGCGCCTTCTCGTCGGGCAATGATCTGCAGGATTTCATGGCCTTTGCCACGTCAGGCACAATGGGTACGGAGGTTTTCGACTTTCTCATTGCGCTGGCCAACGGCAGGAAGCCGATTGTTGCTGGTGTCGATGGCTTGGCCATTGGCATCGGCACAACGCTCAATTTCCATTGCGATCTGACATTCGCGACGCCGCAATCCCTGTTCAAGACACCGTTTGTCGATCTGGGTCTTGTGCCGGAGGCGGGATCAAGCCTTCTCGGGCCTGCCCTGATGGGCCGCCAGCAGGCCTTTGCCTTTCTGGCATTGGGCGTGGGGTTGAATGCTGCCGAGGCGAAAGATGCCGGCCTTGTCTACAGGATCGTTGAGGCGGACCAGCTGGAAAGCACCGTTCTTGCCGTTGCCACGGAAATCGCGGCCAAGCCACCGGAAGCCATGCAGATTTCGCGTGATCTCCTGCGCATGCCACGCGCGGAGACCGTCGAACGCATCAAACTGGAAGCCGGGCACTTCGCCGAACGGCTTCAGTCTGAAGAGGCCCGCAATGCTCTGATGGCTTTCCTGACACGCAAGAAAGGCTGAATATTACGGATAAAGTCTCGTCTTGCTGCCCCAGTCGCTGTCAGGTGTCTCGCGGCTGAAGACCACGCGGTCGTGCAGCCGGAAGGGACGGTCGTGCCAGAACTCGATCGAGGTGGGGCGAATGCGGAAGCCTGACCAGTGGGCTGGCCGCGGTATCTCGCCGATCACATAGCGCGCTGTGTATTCCGCGACGGATTTCTCCAGGGCAAAGCGGCTTTCCAGCGGGCGCGACTGCTTGGAAGCCCAGGCGCCGATGCGGCTGCCGCGCGGTCGTGTAGCATAATAGGCATCGGCTTCCGCATCGCTGACGATTTCCACGGGCCCGCGCACACGCACTTGACGGCGCAGTGTTTTCCAATGAAAACACATGGCGGCTTTCATCGAGCCCAGTATTTCCTGGCCTTTTTGACTTTCAAAATTTGTATAGAAAACAAAGCCTTGTTCGTCGAACCCTTTAAGAAGAACCATGCGGACATCTGGCAGACCATCTTTATCCACCGTGGCCAGCGCGACAGCGTTAGGGTCATTGGCCTCAGTTTTGGTGGCGTCCTGCAACCATTCGTCGAAGAGCGCGAACGGTTCGTTTTTTTCGGTGAAGTCATCGGTTGTTAACTTCATTTCACCCATAGTCATAGCTGATTGACCTTGTTAAAGAGAGATATGCGTTTGGCACTGGCAATACCAGATATCAAGAACTTTGGGGCGAAATTTACGGTGCGGGCAGCGCCGTTCGCAACTGTTTTTGCAGTGTGTCTGCTCTCTGGTTGTGCCATGAAGAGCTTCAGTATCGAGAGTGCCGTCCCTGACAAGGCGACCGTGACGGGTTCCGTTGCCCCGGCCCCGCAGGCCGATGCCAAGGGCGCGGCTGACCAGTCGACTGTCCGCAATATCGTATCGGCCCTGAATTTTACCCAGTGGGGCAACAAGCCGGTGCCGTGGTCCAATCCGGAAACTGGCAGTCAGGGTACAATCACCGCGATTGCCGAAAAAAAGACCGATACGGGGCTTTGCCGAGAATTCCAGACATCGCGCGAATCCTTTGATGGCGTGATGCTCTACAAGGGCGAGACGTGTCTGGAGAATGGCGGACAATGGACGTTGAAGTCCTTCGCGCCGCTGTGATTATCTGCAACTGAATGATATTTTGACATAGACTCAGACAGCAATTGCAGATTTCTTGACAGGAAGTCTGGAATTTCTTCCTATTGATGCGCATATAACGGGCAACTCCCAACGCACTTCCGTTTATGCCAGTGGAACGAATTTGATATTCGCATTCCATTGTCCATCACGAGGAATATGCGAATGCCAAATTCGTTCTACTAGGAAAGGCACACACATGCGCGATCCTTATACCGTGCTGGGCGTCGCCAAGACGGCGAAGCCTGAAGAAATCAAATCGGCGTTTCGCAAGCTCGCCAAGAAGTATCATCCTGATCAAAATCAGGATGATCCGAAGGCGCAAGCCAATTTCTCCGAAATCAATCAGGCCTATGAAATCATCGGCGACAAGGAGCGTCGGGGTCAATTCGACCGCGGCGAGATTGATGCCGAAGGCAAGCAGCGTGCCCCGCAGGGTTTTGAAGGCTTTTCCGGCGGCGGTGGTGATCCCTTTGCCGGTTTTGGCGGCGCCCGTGGCGCGCGCTCCGGTGGTTTCGATTTCCGTAGCGGCAGTTCCGGTTTTGGCGCCGACGATATTCTGAGCAGCCTCTTTGGCGAAGGTGCTGGCGCCTTCAATGGCGGACCACGCCGGGGAGGGCCGCGCAAGGGCGCGGATCTTCAGGCAACGATCGATGTGACACTTGAACAGGCTATGGGTGCCGAGAAGGTTGAAGCTGTATTTCCAAACGGCAAAAGGCTGGCTATCAAGCTACCAGCACAGGTTGAAAACGGCCAAACGATTCGCCTGAAGGGGCAAGGAGAAGCAATTCCGGGCGGAACGCCGGGCGATGCACTGGTCACAATCCGGTTCAGGCAGCATCCAAAGTTCAGAGTGGACGGCCACGACCTGCATCTGGATTTGCCGGTCTCGTTGCGCGATGCGGCACTTGGTTCCCGTCAGGAAGTTGAGACCCTGAGTGGCCGCGTGGCGGTGAAAATAGCGCCTTGGACCAGTTCTGACAGGGTTTTACGCCTGAAAGGCAAGGGTTTGCCGAAAAAGCCGGATGGCCACGGCGATCTTTTTGTTCATGTTCGCGTCATGTTGCCCGAGCAAGGTGATCCTGCATTGGAAGCATTTCTGCGCGATTCGAGTCTCTGAAAATCAACGGTTCCCGAAAATCCTTGACGAAACTGACACGATGCTTGAAGCCCGGCGCGGGCTGTGCGATACCGCAAATCAATCATATGTCTTTCGTGAAGGGTTGGTAAATGACCGCCAAAACTGGTTTGATGCAAGGTAAACGCGGACTTATTATGGGCGTTGCCAATAATCGGTCGATCGCCTGGGGCATTGCCAAGGCGGCTCATGATGCCGGTGCCGAACTTGCTTTTACCTATCAGGGTGATGCGCTGAAGAAGCGTGTGGAGCCTCTGGCTCAGGAACTTGGGGCTTTTCTGTGCGGCCACTGCGATGTTTCGGATGCGTCGACCATTGATGCATGTTTCGCTGCTTTGGAAGAAAAATGGGGCAAGATCGACTTTCTGGTGCATGCCATCGGCTTCTCCGACAAGGATGAACTGACGGGCCGCTATGTCGATACATCGGAAGCGAATTTCACCAAAACCATGCTGATTTCGGTGTTCTCGCTGACGGCGGTTGCCAAGCGGGCTGAAAAACTGATGACTGATGGCGGTTCAATCCTGACGCTGACCTATTACGGCGCGGAAAAGGTCATGCCGAACTACAACGTCATGGGCGTTGCCAAGGCGGCACTGGAAGCCAGCGTGAAATATCTGGCTGTGGATCTTGGCCCGGACAATATCCGTGTCAACGCGATCTCCGCCGGGCCGATCAAGACGCTTGCCGCATCGGGCATCGGCGATTTCCGCTACATCCTCAAGTGGAACGAGTACAACGCGCCATTGCGCCGTACGGTTACCATCGAGGAAGTCGGCGATGCCGGTCTCTATTTCCTCTCGGACCTTTCCCGTTCGGTCACGGGCGAAATTCACCATGCCGATAGCGGCTATCATGTCGTTGGCATGAAGGCCGTGGACGCACCGGATATCTCTGTCGTCAAGGACTGACCCCAAAGTGCATCTGCCGGACTCGATTGTTTATTTCTCGCGTCACGGCGAGACAGACTGGAATGTGTCCGAGCGAATTCAGGGACAGGAAGACGTCGATATCAATGCGCGCGGCCAATTGCAGGCCGAACGCAACGGTGATCTGCTCAAATCATTGATTGGCAATGGTGCTGGTTTCGACTTTGTCGCCAGCCCTTTGCGCCGTACGCGCGACACGATGGAACGGATCAGGACACGCATGGGCGTCGATCCAAGGGGCTATCGCACCGATGCCCGGCTCATGGAAGTGAATTTCGGCGAGTGGCAGGGGTACATGATGGAAGACATCGAGACCCAATCGCCCGAACTTGTCGCTGCGCGGGGTAAAGACAAGTGGAATTTCGTTCCGCCCGGGCCGACGGCTGAAAGCTATGCCACTCTGGCAAAGCGGATAGGAAGCTGGCTGTCAGAGGTCTGCGGGCCGACTGTCTGTGTGACGCATGGCGGCTGCATGCGGACGATTTTCCAGATGGTTGAAAACCTTGACGGCCACGATGCCGCGAATCTCTCCATCACCCAGGATAAAATTCTGCGCCTTGAAAAGGGCAGTCTGACCTGGATGTAATCATCCAGGTCCAAATCGTTGCAAACAGATGCTTATTGCACTGATTCTTCGATATCGGTGATGAAGCGCTCTTTGTTGACCAGATCGAACATAATCGTGACCTTCATACCCTTGTCGATGGCGCTGAAATCGAATTCGCCCGGCAGCTTGTAGACCTTGCCATCGTCAAGCGTAATCGTCGAATTGTCTTCATCGATTTTGGTGATGGTGCCTTGCGCATCGTCAGCGAGCGCGCCGACCGGAAGCAGGGAAGCGACGAACATGAATGTTGCAACGATGAAACGCATTTTGATATCCTCTTTAATCAAAATCTGGTGGCCGATTTGTCCGTCAACTTAGAGCGTTCATTTGTGGCAAAACAATTGCTTTTTTCGTGACGGATAAAGGAATTTCAGCGGCGGGTTTGACCACAAGCGTAAACGCTCATAAAACCCCCTGACATAACGCCGGGTAACCTCATGTCGCATAATACTTTCGGTCATCTTTTTCGTGTCACCACTTGGGGTGAAAGCCATGGAATCGCGCTTGGTTGCGTGGTCGACGGCTGTCCGCCCGGTATCAGCTTTACGGAAGCCGAGATTCAGGCCTATCTCGACAAGCGCAAGCCCGGCCAGTCCAAATACACGACCCAGCGCCGAGAGCCGGATCAGGTAAAAGTTTTGTCCGGTTTCATGCTGCAGGATGACGGCGTCACCATGATCTCCACGGGTACGCCGATTTCGATGATGATCGAAAACACGGACCAGCGGTCCAAGGATTATGGCGATATTGCCCGTCAGTACCGCCCTGGCCACGCCGATTACACCTATGACGTGAAATACGGCATCCGCGACTATCGTGGCGGCGGGCGTTCTTCCGCGCGCGAAACCGCGGCGCGTGTTGCCGCCGGGGCGATTGCCCGCAAGGTGGTGCCCGGCCTCGTCGTGCGCGGTGCGTTGGTTGGCATGGGCATTCATACAATCGACAGGGATCGTTGGGATTGGGACGAAGTGGACAACAATCCGTTCTTCACACCGGACCCCGGCTCCGTCGATCTCTTCGCCGGATATCTCGACGGTATCCGCAAGGCGGGGTCGTCCATTGGTGCCGTGGTCGAAATTGTCGCCGAAAATGTGCCAGCTGGGCTTGGTGCGCCCGTTTATGGCAAGCTTGATCAGGATATTGCCAGCTATCTCATGTCCATCAATGCGGTGAAAGGCGTCGAAATCGGCGATGGTTTCGAAGCTGCCAAGCTCAGCGGCGAGGAAAACGCCGACCAGATGCGCATGGATAATCACGGCAAGCCGATCTTCCTGTCGAATCATGCCGGCGGTATCCTCGGCGGTATTTCCAGCGGCGCGCCGGTTGTCGCGCGTTTTGCGGTCAAGCCAACATCCTCTATCCTGACCCCGCGCCAGAGCATTGACGCCGATGGCAAGCAGGTGGATGTGATGACCAAGGGCCGTCACGATCCTTGCGTCGGTATCCGCGCTGTTCCCATCGGCGAAGCCATGGTTGCCTGCGCGATTGCCGATCACTATCTCAGACACCGCGGCCAGACCGGCCGCATTTAATCAAGAGGCGCATACATGGCTTACAATCAGAAACGGGTCGTCGATGCGCTGCGTGCGTTCGAACGCGGTGAAATCGTCGTTGTCATGGACGACGACGGGCGCGAGAACGAAGGCGATCTGATCGTCGCGGCGGTGCATTGCACCCCGGAAAAGATGGCATTCATCGTGCGTCACACCTCCGGCATCGTCTGCACGCCCATGCCGCGCGATCACGCCAGGCGTCTTAACCTTGCGCCGATGGTGGCCGAGAACGACGCGCCGCATTCGACCGCCTTCACCGTGACCGTGGACTACAAGCACGGAACCACGACAGGCATTTCTGCCGATGACCGCACGTTGACTGTCCGCAACCTCGCCAATCCCAACGCAGGTGCCGCTGACTTTGTGCGTCCGGGGCATATTTTCCCGTTGATCGCGCGCGAGGGCGGCGTGCTCATGCGTTCCGGCCATACGGAAGCCGCTGTGGATCTGTGCAAGCTCGCCGGTTTGCCACCCGTCGGCGTCATCTGCGAGCTCGTCAACGATGATGGTTCCGTCATGCGCGGCCCGCAGGTGGCAAGCTTTGCCGAAACCCACACGCTGCATCAGGTGACGGTGGCTGATCTCATCGCCTATCGTCAGCGCAAGGAAACCCTGATCGAGCGCATCGGCGAGTACGAGATCGACACCTGCGCCGGACAGGCGAAGGCCATCACCTATGCGCTGCCATGGGAGCCGATGCACCACGCCGCCATCGTCTTTGGCGATATCCGCGACGGCGAGGATGTGCCTGTGCGCCTGCAGCGTGAAGACATCCTCAGTGACGTATTTGGTGCGCGCAACACGCTCGACAGCATTATGAAGCGCATTGCCGAGGAAAAGCGTGGCGTCATCGTCTATCTGCGTGAAGGCTCGGTCGGTGTCGGCCGCGATGATGACCGTAACCGTGCCACGCTGCAGGATCGCGAGGCCCATGCGGAAGCCAAGGTGCGCGAAGAAGAATGGCGCCAGATCGGTCTCGGCGCGCAGATTCTGAAGGATCTCGGCATCAGCTCGATCCGCCTGCTGTCGTCTCGCGAACGGCACTATGTCGGCCTTGAAGGGTTTGGCATCCAGATCACGCGAACGGATATTATCTGACTAGTGGCTTCGTGCCTCTTATGGATATCAAGAAGCGATTTGGTCTGGCTGTGAAAGAAAGACGGGGTGCCCTGGGGATCTCGCAGGAAGAATTGGCGATGCGCATTGGTGCAGATCAGGCATATGTCAGCCGCATGGAAGCGGAGCGAATGAACGTTACCCTGGAAACCGCCGAGCAAGTTGCAGCGGCGATGCATTGCGCCGTTGCGGAGCTGCTTGGTAGAGTCGGATAGCGCGTTTCCAGGGTTATCCCGCTTTGATCTGCCTCCACACGGACCACGCTGGGGAAGTGGAGCGGGCGGGGAGTGTAACTTTGCATCCGGGGTTCGATCTTTGTTTATTCATGGGCTGCAAACCCCTCGCGCGTGGTTCGACAGGCTCACCATGAGGGAGAAGAGCTGGTTGCAAGGTCAATCGGAGATATTGCAGGATCGAGACGTTGCAGAACGTCACTCCCTGCAATCCTCACTCTCCCTCATGGTGAGCTTGTCGAACCGCGAACCAATATCCCTGCAACGGGAAATCTCTAAACCCGCCGCTCCTTGATCGTATTCATGATAAAGCTCGTCTCGATGGAGGCGACGCATTTCAGCCGGGCGATCTTTTCCTTGATGAAGCGCTCATATTGTTCCAGCCCGGCACTCATGACTTTCAGCACATAGTCGCGCGAGCCAGTGACAAGGTGGCATTCCAGCACTTCATCCCAGCCTCGGATGGCCTCTTCGAACATGACAATCTCATCCTCGTGCTGACGACTGAGCCGGATCGTGGCGATGGCGGCCATGGTCCAGCCCTCGATGATGGGATCGACGAGGGTTGTGTAGCCGCGAATGATACCGGCTTCCTCCATGCGCCGCAGACGGCGCAGGCAGGGGGACGGGGATAGTCCGACCCGCTCGGCCAGATCGTTGTTGGTGATCCGCGCATCCGCCTGTAGCTCTTTCAGAATGCGCCGGTCCGTCTCGTCAGCAATTTTCTGCGTCATAATTTCCCATTCGTGGCAATTGTTAGCGGCAATCAATGCAATTTGATCGTAAAAAGCAAGGATTGATCCCTGCTTTTGATATAATTTGCTTGGCAATGCCCCACCCTTCACGCGAGGAGATTCGCATGGTCGCTCCCCATCCGTCCAAAACCCATATCGGCAACCACAAATTGCATCCTGAAACATTGATGCTGAACTATGGTTACGACCCGGAGCTGTCGGAAGGTGCGGTCAAGCCGCCGGTGTTCCTGACCTCGACCTTCGTGTTCAAATCAGCCGAGGAAGGCCGCGACTTCTTTGATTTTGTCTCCGGCCGCAAGGAGCCGCCTGCAGGCGTCGGCGCAGGTCTCGTTTATTCCCGTTTCAATCACCCCAACAGCGAAATCGTCGAGGACCGTCTGGCCGTTTACGAGCGCACGGAAAGCTGCGCGTTGTTTTCCTCAGGTATGTCGGCCATTGCGACGACCTTGCTGGCCTTTGTGCGCCCCGGCGATGCGGTGCTGCATTCGCAGCCGCTCTATGGCGGCACCGAAACCCTGCTGGCCAAGACATTCCTCAATATGGGGGTGGCCGCTGTCGGCTTTGCCGATGGTGTCAACGAAGCCTCGGTGCAGGCGGCTGCCGACGAGGCAATGACCAAGGGCCGGGTTTCCATGATCCTGATCGAAACGCCCGCCAACCCGACCAATAGTCTGGTCGACGTGGCCATGATCCGCCGCATCGCCGATGCCATCGGCAAGAAGCAGGGGCATACGCCGGTGATTGCCTGCGACAACACCCTGCTGGGACCGGTTTTCCAGCGCCCGATCGAACACGGTGCTGATATTTCCCTGTACTCGTTGACCAAATATGTCGGTGGCCATTCCGATCTGATCGCCGGCGCCGCCCTCGGCTCGAAAGCTGTGATGAAGCAGGTCAAGGCTTTGCGCGGTGCCATCGGCACGCAGCTCGACCCGCACTCCTGCTGGATGCTTGGCCGCTCACTGGAAACCCTGAGCATTCGCATGGAAAAGGCCAACAACAATGCGCTCGCCGTCGCGGATTTTCTGCGCGATCATCCGAAAGTGGAGAAAATCCACTATCTGCCCTATCACGATGCCAATTCGCCGCTTGGCCGCACCTTTGCGGCGCAATGCACCGGCGCTGGTTCCACTTTCTCGTTCGATATCAAGGGGGGCCAGCCTGCCGCCTTCAAATTCCTGAATGCGCTGCAGATCCTCAAACTGGCGGTCAGTCTTGGTGGAACCGAGTCTCTTGCCAGCCACCCCGCGACCATGACCCATTCCGGCGTGCCCGTGGATATCAGGCAGAGAATCGGCGTTCTCGATTCCACGATCCGGCTGTCGATCGGCATCGAGCATCCGGATGATCTGATCGCCGACCTTACCCAGTCTCTGGCTATGGCCTGACGGGCAGAGCGCCCTCAAGTTCCAACGGGAATAGCGTGGGCTCCCAGAATTTCTCAAGCTTGTATGTCTCGATCGTCTGGGCCTCCCATTGATGTAAAAAGCCCGCAAGAGCCGATCTGTCGTTGTTCAAAAGGGCGGGATAGAAAGACGGGTTTTTTGACTTCATGTACCGAGAAATTCCGGGATCAGAATCCCAGATTTCTCGGGCCTTATCAAAATCACCGTGCGCAATAGCCAAAAGCATGTGCATCCCCTTAAAGGCTTCATACCCGACACGCTCGCGCAGCGGTCTCTTTTCGGACGCGACCGCCACAAAGTCATCAAATGAGGTGATCTTGCGTAACTCAGGCAGAACTTCATGCTCGATCATTTCACACATGATGCTGACCGCATCCGCATTGTTTGCATCCCATATCCGGTAGGGTGCTTTGTAGAGTCGCCCACCCCATCCCAAAGTGAACATGGTTCGGTTGGGCAAGAGGATATCGACAACCTTTGTCGGTACAAATTCGTTGGGATTTCCGCAGCGATCCACAAAAACGCCGCGTACGATGTGATGGACAGGCTTGATGATCAGAAATCGCCCAACCAATGCCAGATCGGAATGGCGCGACAAAAGCGGGCTTAACACCTGACGAACTTGGACAGTCGTGGTCATCAGGCTCCCTCCAGTTCCAACGGGAAGGGGGTGGGCTCCCAGAATTTCTCCAGTTTGCATTTCTGGACTGCCAACGCCTCCCATTCGTGCAGCACTTTGGCAATTTCTATACGATCTCTCGCCAACAGTGCGGGATAGAAGGATGGTGCAATGGTGGTAAGATAACGTTGCTTATCCTGTTGCGGCTCGAGGATAGAGAGAGCAAGCTCAAAATCCCCCTTTGCAGTCGCGATGAGCATTTCAACGAAACGTTGCCTGTCATAATACCCGGCCGTTGCGCGGTAATATGCGGCGAGTTCCTGATATTGATCAAATGTCGTTGTGGAACGTAGTTTCGGTAGGATCTTCTTTTCAAGTAAACTGAAAAACCGTTCGACAGCATCAGGATTGGTCGAGTCCCAATATCCGATGCCTGGGTCAGTGAGAAAATCGCCAAGACCAAGCGATCCAGGGTCCTTTGCTGGTATCAGGATATCAACCACGGTTCTTGGATCAAACATACGAGGGGTTCTACAGTAATCTATGTAGACACCTCGCCGAAGATGATGAATGGGTTTTACAACCATGAATCTGCCGACCATCGCCAGATCATCGTGACGTTCGAGCAGGGGCTTTACCATTTTTCGAATTTGCGCGCCCGTTGTCATCGACCTTCCTCCAGTTCCAGCGGGAAGGGGGTGGGCTCCCAGAATTTCTCAAGCTTGTATGTCTCGATCGTCTGGGCCTCCCATTGATGTAAAAAGCCTGCAAGAGCCGATCTGTCGTTGTTCAAAAGGGCAGGATAGAAAGACGGGTTTTTTGACTTCATGTACCGAGAAATTTTGGGATCAGAATCCCAGATTTCTCGGGCCTTATCAAAATCACCGTGCGCAATAGCCAAAAGCATGTGCTCATACGTAAAGGCTTCATACCCGACACGCTCGCGCAGCGGTCTCTTTTCGGACGCGACCGCCACAAAGTCATCAAATGAGGTGATCTTGCGCAACTCAGGCAGAACTTCATGCTCAATCATTTCACGCATGATGCTGACCGCATCCGCATTGTTTGCATCCCATATCCGGTAGGGTGCTTTGTAGAGTCGCCCACCCCATCCCAAAGTGAACATGGTTCGGTTGGGCAAGAGGATATCGACAACCTTTGTCGGTACAAATTCGTTGGGATTTCCGCAGCGATCCACAAAAACGCCGCGTACGATGTGATGGACAGGCTTGATGATCAGAAATCGCCCAACCAATGCCAGATCGGAATGGCGCGACAAAAGCGGGTTTAACACCTGACGAACTTGGGCAGTCGTGGTCATTGATCTGGCCTTACTTCAGTGACGATGATTGTGGGGTTAGTTGGGTAGCGCCTTGAGACTGATTCACCAATTTCGATCACGCGGGGGAAACTGAGGCCGCTACGTCCGGTTTTGATATCGTAGACACAAACTACGTCATCGTGGACTCTTCCCAAGACGTCGATTCTAATGGAACCCATTTCGCCGTAGGATGGGGTGCGCTGGTAAAAGATTGGATCGTCCATGACATCTTCGTTGTATTTTACGAACGAGCGCTCTGCGATTAATTGACCGGAATGATTGTTGTCGACCAGCTCTTTCATTCTTGAATGCACTGCCGTGCCCCAAAGTACTGGTGATGAATAATTGTAGGCCTTGCCGGCGGAGTTTTTGGCTAAGTTGGTGAGGTTTTGAACGGTGCCGTGTTCCGGGCAATCTTCCTTGACCTGATCCTTCGTAATCAATTTTACCTCCGCAGACGGTCTTGTCGTGGTTCGTTCTGCGGGATTGTCGGGTTTCCAATCTTTCGGTCGAAACAGAAATATCGGTGTCTTTGTTGGATCGCGTTGCTTTGACAGGCGATTGAACTCTTCAATGCCTTCTTTCAATGGCTTTGAGCCCGGTTCGTCAGGCTTTCGCAGAACATGCTCGACTAGAGCTCTTGTGCCCATCGCAGTTGCGGCAGCCAGTCCTACAGCACTTGGTCCGAGGCTGATCCACTGCCCACCCTCCGGTATGCCCGCGGGCTCGCGTGGCTGATCCGGATCATACTTCCGCAGGAGATCGATTTCGCTCTGCAGCCTCAGTTCGGCTTCCAGCAATGCGCGCTCGTGTTCGAGCTGGCGGTATTGACCGCTGCGCAGACTGTTGGGCGGGGCGAGCTTCAGCGCCTTGAGTTGGAGTTCGTTGGCAGAAATGTGCCACCGGAGCCGGAGATGTCTGGAAGAATGTTCATTATGTAAATTCATGAATACTATCCTTTAAAGGGATAATATTCCTACATCGAGCAAGCCATCGTCAATTAGACATTGGTCGTGGTTCTCGATGGAATCTACGGGATTCAGGTTTGGCAGAAACACTGAACCGGTGCCGGCATTGCGTATAACGGCGCAGTGTTCGCCTCTTTTGGTCTTGTGCAAAGCGCGACGTCTGTGCACATTCTCCCGTTACAACCCAAGCCTTGTGCCGATATCCATTCACAGTTGCAGAAAGCCGATATGGTCACCCGTCTTTATTCGCACCCGATCTATCTCGAGCATTTGACGCCCGTTGGTCATCCCGAGCGGCCGGACCGGCTGCGGGCACTGAACAAGGTGCTGGAGGACGGTGCCTTTGACACGCTGGACCGGGTATTGTCGCCGCTGGGCGACGAGGCAAACATCCTATATGCACACCCGGAACATTACCTCGAGCGGGTTCGCCAGACCATTCCGGATGAGGGAATCACCCGTGTCGATGCTGATACATCCGTCAGCCCGAAGAGCTGGGAAGCGGCACTGACCGGTATCGGCGCGGCCAATGCGGCGGTCGACGATGTCTTTACCGGCCGGGCGGACAATGTGTTCGTCGCCTCGCGCCCGCCGGGCCACCATGCGGAGCGCAACCGGGCCATGGGTTTTTGCCTCTTCAACAATGCGGCGATCGCGGCACGCCATGCCCAGAAGGTACATGGAGCCGAGCGGGTCGCCATCGTTGACTGGGATGTGCACCACGGCAACGGCACGCAGGACATTTTCTGGGAAGACCCCTCTGTGCTGTATTGTTCAACACATCAGATGCCGCTTTATCCGGGCACTGGTGCCAAGGATGAAACGGGCGCAGGCAATATCGTCAATGCGCCGCTGGCGCCCCAAACCGGGAGCGAGGATTTCCGCGAGGCGTTCAATACGCGCATCCTGCCATCACTCGACAGCTTCAAGCCTGATCTGATCATCATTTCGGCCGGTTTCGACGCGCACCACCGCGATCCTTTGGCCGAGATCAACCTGGACGAGGATGATTTCGACTGGGCCACCGGCGTTCTTCTGGAAAGAGCTGGGAAGTATGCATCGAACCGGCTTGTCAGCCTGCTGGAAGGCGGCTACGACCTCAAGGGCATGTCGCTGTCCGCAGGCGCGCATATCAAACGTTTGATGAAAGGTTGAAACCATGGCCGATGTACAACCCAATGCCGATATCGCCGCCATGAGCTTCGAGCAGGCGCTCGATCAACTGGAAAAGATTGTGGACGATCTGGAGCGCGGCGATGTGCCGCTTGAACAGTCGATCCGTATCTACGAGCGCGGTGAGGCCCTTAAAAAGCACTGCGATACGCTGTTGCGCGCCGCTGAAGACAAGGTTGAGAAAATCCGGCTGGGCCGCGATGGCCAGCCGGTCGGCACCGAACCGCTGGATCCGGAATAGACCGCGGCTGTTCAGGCAAGCTGCAAGACGCTATGATGCGGCTTCGATGACCTGGAGCAGCGTTCATGAGCTTTTTCCCCGGCAATGATCCGCAACCCGGTGACACCACCGCCGTTGATTCGATTGAAACGCTGATCATTCCGCGCACCAGCGATGTCGGGGGTCTGCAGGTTCGCCGCGCCCTGCCGACGGCAAAGCGGCGCCTCGTCGGCCCCTTCATTTTCTTTGACCGCATGGGACCGGCCATCCTGCGTCCCACCGATGCACTTGATGTCCGCCCGCACCCACATATCGGATTGTCCACGGTCACCTATCTCTTCGATGGCAATATTCGTCATCGTGACAGCCTTGGCACCGAAATGGTCATCCGGCCGGGCGACGTCAATCTGATGACCGCCGGACGGGGCATTGTCCATTCCGAACGGTCACCGGAAGAGCTGCGCACCCAGCCCCTGCCGATATCGGGGCTGCAGACATGGCTGGCGCTGCCCGATCATCTCGAGGAAATCGACCCGACCTTCGCCAATACGGCGGCGGGCGAACTGCCGGTGCTGCGCGAGTCCGGCATGGAAGCCCGCGTTGTCATGGGAACGTTCCATGGTGCGGGATCGCCGGTCAGGCAGCATGCCGAAACGCTCTATGTGGATATTCGCCTGCAGCCGGGCGGTCATATCCAGATACCCGCGGATGCGGCCGAAGAACGCGCGATCTATACGCTGGATGGGTCGGTGGAAATTTCCGGTGAGAGTTTTCCTGCCGACCGCCTGCTGGCCTTCCGCACGGGAGACGAAATTGTCGTATCGGCGCCGCAGGGCGCGCATTTCATGCTGTTCGGCGGTGCGACCATGCCATCGAAGCGTTATGTATGGTGGAACTTTGTTTCCTCATCGAAAGAACGGATCGAACAGGCGAAAGAGGAATGGCGCTCGGGCCGCTTCGATATCGTGCCGGGCGACGAGGAAGAGTTCATCCCTCTGCCTGAAAATTGACATGGGCTGCGACGAAGCTCCGCTTCTTGCTGGTTGCCCTGAATTCCTCTAGGAAGCGCCAGCCTTCTGGCAAGAATAGACCTTGGAACTGGAACCTGTGCTTTGGCAAAGAAACTGGAAACACCGCTACTCGACCGCGTCATAATCCCCAAGGATTTGCGCGCCTTGCCGGAGTCTGACCTGCCGCAACTGGCACGGGAGTTGCGGTCCGAGCTGGTGGATACCGTTTCGACGACTGGCGGCCATCTGGGTGCCGGTCTTGGCGTTGTCGAGCTCACCGTTGCGCTGCATCACGTTTTTGAGACGCCGCATGACCGGATCATCTGGGACGTGGGCCACCAGGCCTATCCGCACAAGATACTCACCGGCCGCCGTGATCGCATCCGCACATTGCGGCAGGAGGGTGGGCTTTCCGGTTTCACCAGGCGCAGCGAAAGCGAGTATGATCCGTTTGGCGCGGCCCATTCCTCGACGTCCATTTCCGCCGGCCTCGGCATGGCGGTCGCCAGTGATCTCGCAGGTCTCAAGCGCAATGTGATCTCCGTCATCGGCGATGGCGCCATGTCGGCGGGCATGGCCTATGAGGCGATGAATAATGCCGGCGCGCTCGATGCACGGCTGATCGTGGTTCTCAATGACAATGACATGTCGATTGCACCGCCGACCGGTGCCATGAGCGCTTATCTGGCACGGCTGGTTTCCGGCCGGACATACCGCTCCATTCGCGAGACAGCCAAGCAACTGGCCAAGAAACTGCCGAAATTCCTGCAGGAAAAGGCGCGGCTTTCGGAAGAGTATGCGCGCGGTTTCTGGACCGGCGGCACGATGTTCGAAGAGCTTGGCTTCTACTATGTCGGTCCGATCGACGGGCACAACCTCGACCACCTCCTGCCGGTTCTGAAAAATGTCCGCGACACGATGGACGGTCCCGTGCTCATCCATGTGGTAACGCAAAAGGGCAAGGGATACGCGCCTGCGGAAGCCGCCGCCGACAAGTATCATGGCGTCAACAAGTTCGACGTCATTACCGGCGCACAGGCCAAACCGCCTGCCAATGCGCCGAGCTATACCAAGATTTTTGCAACGAGCCTGATCGAGGAAGCGCGCCACGACGACAAGATCGTCGCCGTGACCGCCGCCATGCCAGGAGGCACCGGGCTTGATCTTTTCGGCGAAGTCTTTCCTAACAGGGTGTTCGATGTTGGCATTGCCGAGCAGCACGCCGTCACCTTCGCCGCAGGCCTCGCGACGGAAGGTTTCAAGCCATTTGCGGCGATCTATTCGACCTTCCTGCAGCGCGGTTACGATCAGGTCGTCCACGACGTTTCGCTGCAGAACCTGCCCGTACGTTTCCCGATTGACCGCGCTGGTCTGGTGGGTGCCGATGGCGCCACCCACGCTGGCTCATTCGACACGGGCTTTCTCGCGGCACTGCCGGGCTTTGTGGTGATGGCGGCTTCCGATGAGGCCGAACTGCGCCACATGGTGCGTACCGCCGCAGAATATGACGAGGGTCCAATTTCCTTCCGCTATCCGCGCGGTGATGGCATTGGTATTGATTTGCCCGAGCGCGGGCAGATATTGCAGATCGGCAAGGGTCGCATCGTCCGTGAAGGCAGCAAGGTTGCGTTGCTTTCATTCGGTACACGCCTGCAGGAATGTCTGGCCGCTGCCGATGAACTGGATGCGGCGGGGCTTTCCACCACCGTTGCGGACGCCCGCTTTGCCAAACCTCTGGACGAGGAGATGATCCGCCGTCTGGCACGCGCGCACGAGGTGCTGGTAACGGTGGAAGAGGGCGCAATCGGCGGCTTTGCCTCGCATGTCCTGCATTTCCTCAGCCGCGATGGTCTGCTTGATCATGGCCTGCGGGTCCGCACGCTGACCTTGCCTGATTTCTATCTGGATCATGCCAAGCCGGAAGCCATGTATGCGCGTTCCGGACTCGACCGGGCTGGCATCGTCCAGACGGTCTTCGGGGCGCTCGGCCGTGATTATCTGGCAGCGCCGGTCCGTGCCTGACCGGCAATGGCGGCAATGCGGTTAGACCAGCTGCTCGTTGAAAAGAGCCTGTTTGCCAGCCGTTCGCGGGCAAGGGATGCCATTGTGCGCGGTACGGTTACCGTCGACAGTAAGGTTGTGACAAAGCCCGGAGCGACCTTTCCGGACACAGCGGTTATCAGTGTCGATGACCCGGCAAGCAACTATGTCTCGCGTGCTGCGCTGAAACTCATTGCCGGGCTCGACCATTTCTCCATCGATCCGAATGGCGTATCGGCACTGGACATAGGCGCGTCCACCGGCGGTTTTACCCAGGTCCTGCTGGAACGCGGAGCAACGCACGTCACCGCCGTCGATGTAGGGCATGACCAGCTGCATGACAGTCTGGGTAGCGATCCGCGCGTTACCAATCTCGAAGGCCTCAATGCACGGGAGCTTTCCCGCGATCATCTGGACGGCCGAAAGATCGGGCTGGTGGTATCAGATGTCAGCTTTATTTCGCTGAAACTTGCCCTACCGCCGGCGCTGGATATGGCCGAACCGGGCAGCCATTGTGTCCTCCTGGTCAAGCCTCAGTTCGAGGCCGGGCGCGAGGCGATCGGCAAGGGCGGCATTTTGCGCAATCCAATGGATGGCGAACGCGTCGCAAATGTTCTAAGGAACTGGCTGGATGGATTGCCGGGCTGGAAAGCCTTGGGGCTGTGCCCTTCGCCCATAGAGGGCGGCGATGGCAATCGCGAATATCTTCTGGCCGGTTTGAAGAGAAAAGATTGAAGAGCTGATGAGCACGCGCGTAACAATTGAGCGGATGGGCGCCGGTGGCGATGGCATTGCTGCAACGACGGCAGGCAGTGTCTATGTACCGTTCTCTCTGCCCGGTGAGATCGCCAATGTCGCGCTGGAAAATGGCCGCGCAACAATGATGGCCCTGCTTGACGCATCGCCAGAGCGCATTGATCCCGCTTGCCGCCATTTCGAGGAGTGCGGCGGTTGCGCCCTGCAGCATTGGCAGGATGGTGCCTATCAGGACTGGAAGCGTTCTCTGGTGCAGGAAGCGCTCGGCGGGCGTGGATTGCAGTTCAAGCTTGATCCGCTCGTGCCATGCGCACCGCAAACCCGTCGCCGGGCCGTTTTTGCCGTTCGCACCAGTGACCACGGGGCAGTGCTCGGGTTCAACCGGCACCAGAGCCACGAACTCATCGACATCACAGAATGCGCGGTTACCGTACCGGAAATTGTTTCACGGCTGGATGACTTGCGCGAAGTCGTCGCCGTTCTCGGCGGCGGCATGAAGCCGTTCAAGCTGACCGTGACAGCGACAGCTTCCGGGCTTGATATCACCGCATCGGGTTGCGGTGCGCCTGATGCTGCCAAGCGCCATGCCCTGACCAATCTTGTTTTGAAAAAGGGTTTTGCGCGGCTGAGCTTTGAAGGTGAAATCGTCGTCGAGCCGAGAAAGCCGCTGGTGCATTTCGGCAAGGTTCCGGTTTATCTGCCACCGGGCGGGTTTCTGCAGGCAACAGTCGAAGCGGAGGAGACTATGGCTGCGCTGGTGGCTGCGCATCTCGCCAAGGCAAAGAAATCCATCGATCTTTTCTGCGGCTCCGGCACTTTTGCTTTCCGAATCGCCGAGAAATCCTCCGTTCACGCGGTGGAAAGCGATCAGATGGCGATTGATGCGCTGGATCGTGGTGCGCGCCACGTTCAGGGCTTGAAGCCGGTCAGTGTCGAGCGTCGCGATCTGTTCCGCCGGCCGTTTCTGGCGCGCGAACTTGCGCCATTTACCGGATTGGTTTTCGATCCGCCGCGCGCCGGGGCGGAAGCCCAGGCGATCGAGATCGCCAAGTCAAATGTACCGAAGGTTGCAGCGGTATCGTGCAATCCGGTTACATTGGGCCGGGACCTGAGCATCCTCGTCAAAGGCGGTTACAAGATCGACCGCGTCGTGCCGATTGACCAGTTCCTCTGGTCGTCGCACGTGGAAGCAGTGGCGTTGCTCTCAAAGAAATAGGGAAGAGAAGGGCGGTTAGACCGCCGTTCCGCCCACAGTCATCTGATCCATGCGCAGGTGTGGCTGGCCAACACCGACCGGCACCCACTGGCCACCCTTGCCGCAATTACCCATACCGGTATCGAGCTGCAGATCATTGCCGATCATGGAGATACGCTGCATGGCATCCGGGCCATTACCAATCAGCATCGCGCCTTTGACCGGTGCACCGATCTTGCCGTTCTCGATCATGTAGGCTTCGGTGCAGCCGAACACGAATTTGCCTGACGTGATGTCCACCTGGCCGCCGCCGAATGAAACCGCGTAAATGCCGTTCTTGACCGAGGCGATGATTTCTTCCGGCGTCTTGTCGCCGTCGAGCATATAAGTGTTGGTCATGCGCGGCATCGGGGCGTGGGCGTAGGATTCGCGTCGTCCATTACCGGTAGGCTGCATGCCCATGAGGCGCGCATTCTGCCGGTCCTGCATGTAGCCGACAAGAATGCCGTCATCGATCAGAACGGTCTTGTTTGTCGGCATGCCTTCGTCATCGACAGTCAGGGAACCGCGACGTTCGGAAATCGTGCCGTCATCGACGACGGTGACGCCTTTCGACGCGACTTTCTGGCCGAGCAGACCGGCAAAAGCCGAGGTCTTCTTGCGGTTGAAATCGCCCTCAAGCCCGTGGCCGACCGCTTCATGCAGCATGACGCCGGGCCAGCCGCTGGACAGAACGATATCGAATGTTCCGGCAGGGGCGGGGATGGCTTCAAGATTGACCAGTGCCTGGCGCAGCGCCTCATCGGCCGCATGCTGCCACTTCTCGGTGGTGATGAACTCGCCAAAGCCCTTGCGTCCGCCCGCACCATAGGAGCCGCTTTCCTGCCGATCGCCATCGCCAACCACAACAGAAACGTTGAGGCGCACCATGGGGCGGATGTCACGGACGAAATGGCCGTCAGCGCGCAGGATTTCCACCTGCTGCCACGAACCTGCGAGCGAAACCGATACCTGCCGGACCTTCGGGTCCTTGGCGCGCAGATAGGCATCGATCTCCTGCAGCAGTTTGACCTTGGCCACAAAGCCGGGTGAACCGATCGGGTTCTCGTCACCGTAAAGGCTGCGATTGGTTCCGGGAGGGGCTGCGGTATAGGCACCGGCATATCCTGTACGGACTGCCGAGGCGGCATCGGCCGCGCGTTTGAGCGCGCCAAGCGAAAGCTCGCCCGCATGCGCGTAGCCAACGGCCTCACCGGCGACAGCACGCAGGCCAAATCCCTGATCCTGATTGAAGGACCCGTTCTTCAGGCGACCATTGTCAAAGCTGAGACCTTCTGATTCCCGGTATTCGATGAAAAGCTCGCCATCATCCGCACCTTCGAGGCTCTGCTTGACGGTTTCGAGGATTTTTTCGCGTGGTGCGTCAAAACTGTCGATGAGACTTTTCATAATTGATCATCCGTTCACATGATTACGAAGCGGATGTAGGGCCTTGCCCGGCCCGCTACAACTGAAAACTTGTCGAGAGATCAGGGAAGGGCGTCGAAACCTTCACCAAATCCGTTGAGTTCGACGGGAATGCCGATACCTTCTTCGGGTGTCTGGAAGACGATGAAGGTTGCGGCCTTGCCTGTCTTGAAGGTTTGAACGAGCTGATCTTCCAGAATAACTTCCGCATAGCAGCCATCTTCGAAGCACCGGACGAAATAGGCACGGCCGATATCCTTGCCATCCACGTTCAGACCAAGGCCATTTGGCAGAAGCACGCCGAGCGGTGCGAGCACGCGCAGGATCTTCGCCTTGTTGTCAGCGGTTTTGAGAACCACCACCGAAAGACCCATCTCCGGGCGATCAGCCGCAACGACATTCTGAATGAGTGCGCATTGCTCAGATTTTGCACCGGCTGGAGTGTCGCACAGGATCGACCATGCGCCATGGGTGGATTTGACTGTACCGCTCTGCTGCGCGGCCATGGCCCCGCCGGAAAAACCGGCAATGGACAGGGAAAGCAGACCGAGGGCGATGCTACGTAGCGCGAAAGAGGACATATAGGCTCCAAAACGAATCATCCAGACGTTAAACCGCCGCGGCCCGGATGAAAAGAATACCGCTCAAACACTCCCCAGCATACAGCGGCGCAGGTATCTCTGGTGTAATGCAAAAATGGCCGGATTGTGAGCCATGCGCCCTTCATGCAGTAAAATCGCCGGTAAAGTCAAAAAAGATACGTCTTTACAAGATGCTGTCATCCACAGGAGGCACGCTGCGCGCAAAAATGCCGCACGGGATCACGTTCGCCTTCCTTGCGATGTAGGCTAATGTATGATTTGAACGCGGCATATCACCGGGCCATAGTGAAGCCCGGTCTTAACGTATGGAATTGAAGCTTCATTCGGGAGATTTCTAGGTGAAGAAGAATATTGTCACGCTGATGGGTGTCCTGGGTGGCCTGTTGAGTGCCGGTGCTGCATATGCTGCGCAGCCTGAACCTTGGCAGATGACGTTCCAGCCAGCTGGATCTGCTATTATGGAGCAGATCATCTGGTTCGAGCACTATACATTGTGGTTCATCGTCCCGATTACACTGTTTGTGATGGGGCTTCTGGCCTGGGTCATGTTTCGCTACCGTGCCAGCGCCAATCCTGTGCCGTCTAAGACCAGCCACAACACGGCTGTCGAAGTGGTCTGGACCGTCGGCCCTGTCGTTATTCTTCTTTTCCTGGCAATTCCTTCATTCCAGCTCCTGACGGCACAGTATTCGCCTGAAGAAGCAAAGATGACCATCAAGGCAACGGGTTATCAGTGGTACTGGGGTTATGAATATCAGGCCGGTGACGCGCCTGTTTCATTCGACTCCGTCATGCTGAAGGACGGTGACCGCGCCGCTGCCGGCAAGGAAGACCGCAAGGCCTATCCGCGCCTGCTCGCTGTTGACAATGAAATGGTCGTTCCTGTGAACACCACTGTTCGCCTTCTGGTGACGGGTGCTGATGTGATCCATTCCTTCTCCATGCCAGCCTTTGGCGTGAAGATGGATGCTGTCACCGGTCGCAGCAACGAAACATGGTTCAAGGCGGACAAGGAAGGCATGTACTACGGTCAGTGCTCGCAGATTTGCGGCAAGGATCATGCCTTCATGCCGATTGCGATCCATGTGGTTTCGCAGAGCCAGTATGATGCGTGGTTTGCTGCTGCCGGGAAAGACCTTCCGGGCGCATACAAGACACTCACCGCTAAAATCGACGCAGACAAGAACGTAAACGTAGCCGGCAACTAAGCTGGTTGACGCGAATTATTGAGGAACGGGAGCACTTTGATGGCAGGTTCTGCAGCTCACGAGGCCCATGACGCTCACAAGCCTACAGGCTGGACGCGCTGGGTTTATTCGACCAACCACAAGGATATCGGCACGCTTTACCTGATCTTCGCGATCATTGCCGGTATCATCGGTGGTTGTCTTTCGATCGCCATGCGTGCCGAGCTTCAGCAGCCCGGCATCCAGATTTTCCATGGCCTTGCATCCATGGTCTACGGCTTCGAGGGCGATGCGGCTATCGATGCCGGCAAGCAGATGTACAATGTGTTCTCGACGGCACATGGTCTGATCATGATCTTCTTCATGGTCATGCCTGCACTGATCGGCGGCTTTGCCAACTGGATGGTACCAATCATGATTGGTGCGCCTGACATGGCTTTCCCGCGCATGAACAACATTTCGTTCTGGCTGCTCCCGCCAGCACTGCTCCTGCTCATCCTTTCAATGTTCGTTCCTGGTCCTGCCGGTGGTTTCGGTACGGGCGGTGGCTGGACGATCTATCCGCCTTACTCGACATCGGGCCAGCCAGGTCCGGCGATGGATTTCGCCATCCTGTCGCTGCACATTGCCGGTGCCTCGTCGATCCTTGGTGCGATCAACTTCATCACCACGATCTTCAACATGCGCGCTCCCGGCATGACGTTGCACAAGATGCCGCTGTTCGCCTGGTCCGTGCTGATCACTGCATTCCTGCTGCTGCTCGCCCTGCCGGTTCTGGCAGGTGGCATCACCATGCTTCTGACAGACCGCAACTTCGGAACAACCTTCTTTGCTCCGGAAGGCGGCGGTGATCCGATCCTGTTCCAGCACCTGTTCTGGTTCTTCGGCCATCCTGAAGTGTACATCATGATCCTGCCGGCATTCGGCATCGTCAGCCATATCGTCTCGACGTTCTCACGCAAGCCGATCTTCGGTTACCTCGGCATGGCCTATGCCATGGTTGCCATCGGCGTGGTCGGCTTCATCGTCTGGGCGCACCACATGTACACCGTGGGTCTGTCACTCGACACGCAGCGCTATTTCGTCTTCGCGACGATGGTTATCGCCGTGCCGACAGGCGTGAAGATTTTCTCGTGGATCGCGACCATGTGGGGCGGCTCGATCGAGTTCAAGCCGCCGATGGTCTGGGCAATCGGCTTCATCTTCCTGTTCACCGTTGGCGGTGTGACAGGTGTGCAGCTGGCCAATGCCGGTCTCGACCGTGCGATGCATGACACCTACTACGTGATTGCACACTTCCATTACGTGCTGTCGCTGGGTGCTGTGTTCGGGATTTTCGCGGGCTGGTACTACTGGTTCCCGAAGATGACCGGCTACATGTACAATCACACCATTGCCCACACGCACTTCTGGGTCATGTTCATCGGCGTCAATCTGGTGTTCTTCCCGCAGCACTTCCTCGGACTTGCCGGCATGCCGCGCCGCTACATCGATTATCCCGATGCATTTGCGGGCTGGAACGAAGTGTCGTCGATCGGCTCCTACATCTCCGGCGTTGCCGTGCTGATCTTCCTGTTCGGCGTCTTCGAAGCCTTTGCCAAGAAGCGTGAAGCCGGTGCCAATCCATGGGGCCCCGGTGCAACCACCCTGGAATGGCAGCTGTCGTCACCGCCGCCCTTCCACCAGTGGGAACAGCTTCCACGCATCAAGTAAAACCAAGGACCGGGCCGCTGAAACCCAGCGGCCCGGGCATCTTCAAGTTGAAACGACTGAAATAACAAGACTGAGCGCATGGCCCTGATTGAGAAGAATGCAACCGTAGATACCGTCATTGGCCTGTCTGAAGCCAATGCATCGGACTATATTGCCTTGCTCAAGCCGCGGGTGATGTCGCTGGTGGTCTTTACCGGTTTTGTTGGCATGATGGCCGCTCCCGGCCACATCAATCCGGTTCTCGCCGTCATTGCCATTCTGTGCATTGCGGTTGGTGCCGGTGCCTCCGGCGCGCTCAATATGTGGTACGATTCCGATATTGACGCGATCATGAAACGCACCGCCAACCGTCCTATTCCGGCGGGCCGGATTACCCGCGAAGAGGTGCTGACCTTCGGTCTGCTGTTGTCCGCTTTCTCGGTCGTCACGCTCGGCCTTTTCGTCAATCTGCTTTCAGCTTTCCTGCTTGCCTTCACTATTTTCTTCTATGCGGTCGTCTATACGATGTGGCTGAAGCGCTCGACGCCCCAGAACATCGTTATCGGCGGCGCTGCTGGGGCATTCCCACCCATGATCGGCTGGGCCGCCGTGACCAATTCGGTCGGCATCGAAAGCATTGTGCTTTTCCTCATCATCTTCCTGTGGACGCCACCCCATTTCTGGGCGCTGTCGCTGTTCATGTCCGATGATTACGAGAAGGCAAAAATCCCGATGATGCCCAATGTGATGGGCGAAGCATCAACGAAGTTTCAGATTTTCCTCTACACGCTGCTGGTCGCTCCGGTTGCTGTCCTGCCATGGATCATGGGATTTGCCGGTATCGTCTACGGCGTTTTTTCGATCGCTGCCGGTGTGCTGTTCCTTTTCTATGCGTGGACTGTCTGGCGCGCGCCGGTCGGTGCGCCGATGATCAAACCAGCGAAGAAGATGTTCGCTTTTTCGATCTTTTATCTTTTCAGCCTTTATGCCGTGCTTCTTGGCGAGATCCTCGTGCGCAAGGCGCTTTTTCTGGCAGGTGCATGAATATGAGCGACGATCGCGTAACACTGACACCAAAGCAGAAGCGGGCACAGCGCAGCCGCTCCATCGCGCTTGCCCTGGCTTTGGCTGCGTTTGTTATTCTTGTCTACGTCGGCACCTGGGCCAAGCTTGGCGCGAAGATTCTCGACCGGCAAATGTGATGAGCAGCTCAATGGAAGAAAACCAGACACCAGCAACCGACAACGCGCCAACCCGGAAACGCCGGATTTCCGACCGGACGATCGCGATTTCGTGTCTGGCGTTCTTCTTCGGCATGGTAGGCATGGCTTTTGCGGCCGTGCCACTCTACGCGATGTTCTGTCAGGTCACCGGTTATGGCGGCACGACCCAGCGCGTCGAGCAGATGTCCGATACGATCCTCGACAAGAAGATCACGGTACGCTTCGATGCCAATACTTCCGATGGCCTGCCTTGGCAGTTTAAGCCGGTGCAGCGTGATGTGACGATGAACATTGGCGAGACCAAGCTTATCCATTACGAAGCCAAGAACATACTGGACAAACCGACAGCTGGTCGTGCTTCGTTCAATGTGACGCCGCAGGCAGCGGGGGCGTACTTCAACAAGGTTGAATGCTTCTGCTTCACGGACACCGTCCTGAAGCCGGGCGAAGACATGCAGATGCCAGTCGTTTTCTTCGTTGACCCGGATATCGTCAATGCGGAAGAGCTGAAGGGCGTCAACACAATTACCCTGTCCTACACCTTCTTTCCGATCGCGATGCCGGCACCGGTTGCTGCCAGCGCTGACGTGAAGAAGGACAAGGCATCGGGACAGCTTTGAACTTGCGCTGACGATTTGTCAGTGGCTAAACAGATGAATAGAACTTGCGGGGGTTAAAATGGCCGAAGCACACGCGAAGAACCACGACTACCATATTATCGATCCAAGCCCATGGCCGTTCCTCGGCTCGGTGGGTGCTTTTGTCATGGCTATCGGCGGTATCGCTTACATGCGCTATCACAATGGCGGTGAGCTGCACCTGTTCGGACATAACCTGGCACAGCCATGGCTGTTCCTGATTGGCCTTGCCATCGTTCTCTACACCATGTTCGGCTGGTGGTCGGATACCATCAAGGAGAGCAAGGAAGGGCACCATACCCGCGTTGTATCCCTGCACCTGCGCTATGGCATGATCATGTTCATCGCGTCGGAAGTGATGTTCTTCGTTGCCTGGTTCTGGGCCTTCTTCGATGCCAGCCTTTTCCCCGGTGAAGCAGAGCAGGTTGCCCGCGCAGCCTTTACCGGCGGTGTGTGGCCTCCCAAGGGCATCGAGGTTCTCGATCCTCTGCATCTGCCGCTGTACAACACCATCATCCTGCTTCTGTCGGGAACGACGGTAACCTGGGCCCACCATGCGCTGATCCACAATGATCGCAAGGGTCTGGTCCAGGGGCTCACGCTCACGGTCCTGCTCGGCATGCTCTTCTCGTTCGTACAGGGCTACGAGTACATGCATGCACCGTTTGCGTTCAAGGACTCGATCTACGGCGCGACCTTCTTCATGGCGACGGGCTTCCACGGCTTCCACGTCATCATCGGAACGATCTTCCTGCTGGTTTGCCTGCTGCGCGCCATGCGTGGTGACTTCACCGAGAAGAAGCATTTCGGCTTCGAAGCTGCCGCCTGGTACTGGCACTTCGTGGACGTGGTCTGGTTGTTCTTGTTCTTCTCGATCTACGTATGGGCCTCATGGGGCGCACCGATAGCCGTTGAATAAACAAGCCTTCAGAACTGGTAATAGAGAGGGCGGTCATGGAAACATGACCGCCCTCATTCTTTGGGCACAATCCTGCGCCAAGCATCAGGCATGATGAAACCTTTGGCTCTCCGCTCGGCATTCCTTGTTGCTTTGTCACCATTCTTTGTAGCGCTGGCACCGGCAAACGAAGGCAAGGTTGATCTGGTTCGTGTGGAAAAGGCAGAACGGCGCATGCAGCTGCTGTCCGGTGACGTGGTGATCAAGGAATATACGGTAGCGCTTGGGGCACGGCCAGAAGGTCACAAGCACTGGGAAGGTGACGAGCGAACACCCGAAGGGCGCTATGTTTTGGATTGGCGCAACCCTAAAAGCATCGCTTACAAGTCAATCCACATTTCATATCCCAACCCGAGAGATGTTGCTTCAGCCAAATCGATGGGCGTGCAGCCCGGGGGCATGATCATGATCCACGGTGCGGCCAATGGCTACGGCTGGTGGGGCTGGGTACTTCAACTTATCGACTGGACAGATGGGTGTATTGCCGTCACTAATCGCGAAATGGATGAAATCTGGGCTCTGGTCCAGGATGGAACACCGATTGAGATAAACCCATGAGCGAAGACAAAGCCCTTTATCCGCCAGTTGACCCTTTCACGGCGGGCGTGAAGGCACGTTGCCCGCGTTGCGGACAGGGGAAACTCTTTGACGGATTCCTGACGCCGGCCAGACAATGCACAAGCTGCGGTCTCGACTATTCCTTCATTGATTCGGGCGATGGACCCGCAGTGCTGGTCATGCTGCTGATTGGCTTCATTGTTGTCGGGCTCGCCCTGTGGATGGAAGTCACCGTTGATCCGCCGCTATGGGTCCATTTCATCCTGTGGATACCGCTCGCGCTTGTGCTTTGCCTGACGGCCCTACGCCTGATGAAAGGCGTTCTGATTGCCCTTCAATACAAAAACAAGGCTGCGGAAGGGCAGCTCGATATTCCCGTTGCCCATGAGTGATATTGCAATGCAAGCAAAACCGACCCGGTTTCCGTGGATCATGCTGATCCTCAGCACTGTTCTCTTTGCCATCCTGATTGGACTTGGCACATGGCAGGTGGAACGCCTGCAATGGAAGGAAGCACTGCTTGCGACCATAGCCGCGCGCACACACTCCGCGCCGCTGCCGTTGGCGGAGATCGAAAAGATCTGGGCGCAGGAGCACGATGTCGAATATCGGCCCGTGACTGTCACCGGACGTTTGCTCAATGATCGCGAAAGGCATTTCTTCTCCACCTATGACGGTTATTCCGGCTACTTCGTCTATACGCCGCTGCAACTCGACGACGGCCGCGCTGTCTTCGTCAATCGCGGTTTCGTGCCCTATGATCAGAAGAACGCATCCACACGGCGGCAGGGCGAAATCCCCGGGCCAGTGACCGTTACCGGGCTTGCGCGCAATCCGCTCGACGGAAAACCATCATCGATCCTTCCGGACAATGATCTGGTCAAGAATATCTACTTTTGGAAAGACCTGCCTGTTATGGCGGCTCAATCCAGTATCAATCCCCAGCAATTGGTGCCGTTCTTTATTGATGCGGACAAGACGCCCAATCCCGGCGGTTTCCCGATTGGCGGTGTTACGATCATCGATCTGCCCAACAGCCACCTGCAATATGCTGTCACGTGGTATGGTCTGGCGGCGACCTTGCTGGCCATTGTCATTATCTCGATGGTGAGACGAAAGCGGCCTGCCGAGTCACAAACTGAACCTTCGGACTTGACTTCCCGCTGATTGCCGCCCAATTCCATGGGCATGCCCCAACGCTTTGATTTCCGCGAGACTTATGACCATGGCTGACAAGAAACCACTGACAATCCGCCTGTGCGGACCGCGCGGGTTTTGCGCCGGGGTGGATCGCGCCATTCAGATCGTCGTTCTGGCGCTGAAAAAATATGGTGCGCCGGTCTATGTTCGCCATGAGATCGTGCACAATCGTTACGTGGTGCAGGGCTTGCAGGCGCGGGGTGCCGTTTTCGTCGAAGAACTCGACGAAATTCCGGCAGAGCATCGCAGTCAGCCCGTGGTCTTCTCTGCGCACGGCGTACCGAAATCGGTGCCCGAAGATGCAGAACACAAGAACCTCTTCTATCTCGATGCAACCTGTCCGCTTGTTTCCAAGGTGCACAAGCAGGCCATGCGCCATCAGCGGCTCGGACGGCATGTCATTCTGGTGGGGCATTCCGGCCACCCTGAAGTCATCGGAACGATGGGGCAATTGCCGGAGGGCGCGGTAACCTTGATCGAAACCATCGAAGATGCCGAAAAGTATCAGCCGGAGGACCCGAAGAATCTCGGCTTCGTTACGCAGACAACCCTGTCCGTCGACGACACTGCAGGGATCATCGCAGCTTTGCAGGGCCGTTTCCCTGACTTGACCGCACCGGCAGCCGAATCCATCTGTTATGCCACCACAAACCGTCAGGATGCCGTGAAGGCCGCTGCGCCCGGCTGCGATCTGTTCCTCGTTGTCGGCGCGCCAAATTCGTCCAATTCGAAGCGGCTGGTCGAAGTGGCGGAGCGCTCCGGCGCGCTGCAATCGCTTCTCGTGCAGCGGGCTGCAGACATCGATTGGGATGTCATCGGCGATATCTCGACAGTCGGTCTTTCAGCCGGTGCGTCAGCACCTGAAATCATTGTCGATGAAATTATCCAGTCCTTTTCGGAGCGCTATTCCGTGTCGATCGAACTTGCCGAGACCACCATTGAGACCGAGAATTTCCATGTCATGCGCGATCTGCGCGATGTGGAACTGACAAGCGGCGACATGGCCTTCGTCAACGGAAGCCACTGATATGGCCGTCTACACCGATATCAACGAAATCGATCTCGCACACTTTCTCAAGGATTATGACATCGGCGAACTCCGCTCCTACAAGGGCATCGCCGAAGGCGTCGAAAACTCCAATTACCTGCTGCATACGAGCAAGGGTTCCTACATCCTGACGCTCTATGAAAAGCGTGTGAACAGCAACGATCTGCCGTTCTTTCTCGGACTGATGCAGCATCTGGCGCGCAAGGGGATCAGTTGTCCCTTGCCTGTCGGGCAGAAGAATGGCTCCAGTATAGGTGAGCTCGCAGGCCGCCCGGCGGCCATCGTTACCTTTCTTGAGGGTATGTGGATGCGCAGGCCCACGGTGCAGCATTGCCACGCGCTAGGCGAGGCGCTGGCACGCATGCATGTCGCCGGCGCGGATTTTCCCATGCGCCGCAGCAATGCGCTGTCGGTCGACGGCTGGCGGCCATTGTGGAACAATTCGAAGGACAATGCCGATCGGGTTGAGCCGGGGCTGGCCAATGAAACAGAAGCCGATCTCGCATTCTTTGAAGCCCACTGGCCAAAACATCTGCCGACGGGCGTCATTCATGCGGACCTCTTTCCGGACAATGTGTTCTTCCTCGGTGACAAGCTTTCCGGATTGATCGACTTCTATTTCGCCTGCACGGATCTGCTGGCCTATGATGTGGCGGTCTGCCTGAACGCCTGGTGCTTCGAAAAAGACCATTCCTTCAATCTGACCAAGGGGACGGCGCTGCTGCGCGGCTACAATTCCGTGCGTCCGCTATCGGTGGAGGAGGCTGCCAGCCTGCCCATTCTCGCACGCGGCTCCGCCCTGCGTTTCATGCTGACACGGCTCTATGACTGGCTGACGGTTCCCGAAGGTAGTTTTGTCGTCAAGAAAGACCCGATGGAATATGTGCGCCGCATGCGCTTCCATCGCCAGATCAAATCCGCCGAAGAATATGGCCTTTTGCCAGTGAGTGCTGCTTCGTGAAGTCAATTCAGGTTTTTACCGATGGTGCCTGTTCCGGCAATCCCGGCCCGGGGGGGTGGGGCGCGGTTCTGCGCTGGAATGGCAATGAGAAAGAACTTTCCGGCGGCGAAGCGGATACCACAAACAATCGCATGGAGTTGATGGCGGCTATTGCCGCGCTCAACGCCCTGAAGGAACCGTGCTCCGTCGATCTCTACACGGACTCCGTTTACGTTCGTGACGGCATATCGGGCTGGATCGAGGGCTGGAAGCGCAACGGCTGGAAAACCGCTGCCAAGAAGCCTGTCAAGAATGCCGAGCTCTGGCAGGCCCTTGACGAGGCGCGCAAGCGTCACAAGGTCGTATGGCACTGGGTCAAGGGCCATGCGGGGCATCCGGAGAATGAGCGCGCCGACGAACTCGCCCGCACCGGCATGGCGCCCTTCAAAAACAAATCCTGATAGAAAACAAAAGGGCCGGTAAAACCGGCCCTTGGCATATCTGGCTTGATCTTGCGGTTTTACAGCTGACCAAGCAGCGTCGCTGCGCTTGATGTAACGGCCTGACCGGGCGAATCCTCGATATTGAGTTCCTTGACCACACCGTCCTCGACAAGCATGGAATAGCGCTTGGAGCGCACGCCCATATTTCCCGCAGCAAGATCGATATCGAGGCCGACAGCCTTGGTGAAGCTCGCATTGCCGTCCGAGAGGTACTGGATCTTGCCTTCGCCATTGGTGGCCTTGGCCCAGGCGCCCATTACATGCGGATCATTGACCGCAACCACGGCGATGGCATCGACGCCCTTCGCCAGAATGGCATCACGGTTCTCGAGATAGCCGGGCAGGTGATTCATACTGCAGGTTGGGGTGAATGCACCCGGCACGGCAAACAGCACGACCTTCTTGCCCTTGAACAATGCGTCCGAGCTGATTTCGCTGACACCCTCGTCGGACTTTGTCTTGAACGTTGCGTCCGGCAAACGTTCGCCTACCTTGATTGTCATGAATTGGCTCCCTGATGAAAATAATGAATTGAGACCTATCGCAGATAGGGCGTGCCTGACCAAAAGTCGAGAGTGTCCGGCTGCTATTCCGATGCTTCGACTTTGCCTGAAACAGCGTTTTCTCCCTGAACCAGCGTATAGTTCAGCGCGACAGCCTTTTTGTCCTTGCCGGAGAGCACCGGGACTGAGAACACGGCGCTGGTTGCCTCATGGCTTTTCAGCTTGGCCATGCCGAACGTAACGCCGCCTTCACCCGCAACGAAGAGATCCGTTTGCGGCTGATCCGCCGGGACCTGCACCGTGACCTTCACATGATCATCCTTGCGCACGGCGCTCTTGACGCCGAACGAAGTCGAGGCCTTGCCTGGCAAAGCGGCAAATGCGTCGCTCACAAGGGTCTTGGTCAGCGCATCGGTCGGGCTGTTGTCGATGGGAATATCGAACTCCGCCGTGACCGGGATGCAGATGGCCTCGCAGATACCGAGAAATGCGTGACCCTTCAGATGAGCCGGCTTGGACGGATCGGTCAGTGTCAGGACAACCGGCAGGGCAACGGATTTCTTGTAGCCGGCCCATTTCGAACCGCCGTCCTCAAACCGGTGCGGTGCGGGAAAGCCGAGCGAAGAGCTTTTGATGTTTCCGTCTTGGGTCAGGGCGAGTTCAGGAGGCACACCGGCATCGCCGGGTTCGCGCCAATAGGTCTTCCAACCCGGATCAAGATTGATCTGGACAGCACCGCGCACTTCGCTCGCACCTTTCTCCGGATTGTCGATAATCAGCCGGACACTGCCACCGGGTGTTTTTGTCCAATCCGAATTGCCTGCCTGAGATGGCGAAGCGAAAATCAGGACAGTAAATGTGGATGCAAGAAGCATAGGCATGTTCATTTTCATGCGCGGACAATTACAGGGCTTTTTGCCCTTATCAAGGATATCGCGGAATTCGCCCATCATTTCTGTGTGAGTGCCGTGTTATTCTGGAAGCGTCAACAGCCCGGATTCAGGCCATTTTTGCATTTCCTTGCTCAAAACCGTTGTCATTTGCGCAATCCTTGATACCTTTGTTCGATGGAGATTTTCAGAACGGCAAACAAAGAGACCGGGTTTCTGAATGGTCAATTCCTTCTGGCGATGCCGGGAATGGAAGACATCAGGTTTGCGCGTTCGGTGATTTATGTCTGCGCGCATTCGGACAAGGGTGCCATGGGGCTGATTATCAATCGCCCGCAGGAAATGGAATTTTCCGAAATTCTCGTGCAACTTGGTGTCCTTGACGAACATCAGGCCATCATGCTGCCCGACCGCACGCGGGATTTCATTGTGCGTAATGGCGGGCCGGTGGAGATGCGCCGGGGCTTCGTCCTGCATTCCGACGACTATCTGACCGATTCAACCATGCCTGTTTCGGAGGAAATTTGTCTGACCGGCACGGTGGACATTCTGCGCGCCATATCGGGCGGCCGTGGCCCCCGCTGTGCCCTGATGACATTGGGTTATTCCGGTTGGGCCGCTGGACAGCTGGAAAACGAGATCGCCAATAATGGCTGGCTCACCTGCCGCGCGCCGCAGGACCTGCTGTTCGATACGGACCTCGAGAGCAAATATGACCGGCTTCTGGCGCATATGGGCGTTGATCCGTCGCGCCTGGCTTCGGTTGCCGGCCACGCCTGATCCCTCGGTCCCCAGCCCTTACGATGCCTTTGACTGCTGAAACTGTTCGCGTAATAGCTTTGTCGCGACGTCGAGCGTCAGGGGCGGGCTGAACATGAAGCTCTGGGCATATTCACAGCCCATCTGGCGCAGTTGCAGCGCATCACTTTCGTTCTCAATGCCTTCCGTCACAACCGAAAGACCGAGATCATGCGCCATGCTGATCATGGAGCGTAGCAGTGTGACTTTCTGCGGCTGTTCGGCCTTCAGGAATGACCGGTCGATCTTGATCATGTCGAACGGGAAAGACGTGAGGTAGGAGAGCGACGAATAGCCCGTTCCGAAATCATCGAGCGAAACGCCGACACCCATCGCCTTGATGCTTGAAAGCACATGCGCCGACCGTTCGGGATTCTCCATCATCAGGGATTCGGTCAATTCCAGTTTCAGGCTTGCAGGATCGATCTGGGTCTTTGTCAGCACGGAACGCACATCATCGATCAAGTCCTGACGGATCAGCTGGCTGCTGGATATGTTCACCGAGACGAAGAGCGGTGTAGCCCCTATGGTGCGCTGCCAGTTGACGAGATCTTGAGCCGCATGCTGCATCACGAAAAGTCCAAGCTGCACGATCAGGCCGGAACTTTCGGCAATCGGAATGAACTCCGTCGGCGGTATCGATCCGCGCCGCGGATGATCCCAGCGCATCAGCGCTTCAAAGCCGGCGATGGTATTGTCTTCCAGCCGCACGATCGGCTGGTACGCGATGTGAATTTCATGCCGCTCCAACGCGCGGCGCAGATCGGATTCCAGCTGCAGTTTGTCACTGCCGACGGCCCGGAAGGCCGGGCGGAACGGCTCGATGCGGTCGCCGCCAAAGCGTTTTGCCTGGAACATGGCAAGCTCGGCATCCTTGACCAGATCCTCGGGTGAGGCGGAGCTGCCGCTCGTCCAGGTGATCAGGCCGAGAGATGCGGTCAACACGATTTCGCGTTTGGCAAAGGCGATCGGCGCGCGGATCGCCTGTTTGACAGCTTCGGCAAAGGCGGCAATGCGTGCAGGCTCGACTTCCGACACCAGGATGAGGCCGAACTGATCGGCGGAGAGCCGGCTCAGTGTATCCTGCGGGCGCAGAAGGCGGTGCAGGCGCCGGGAGACGGTGAGCAAGAATGTATCACCCGCTGACATGCCAAGCCCGTCATTGACCTGCTTGAAGCGGTCAATGTCGATGATGAACACGGTGGGGCGAATCTTGCTTTCGGTCTGCGCCATGGTGATGACGGATCCAAGGCGGTCAAGGAACAGTTCGCGGTTGGGCAGGCCGGTCAGATTGTCGTGGACCGCATCGTGCAGCAGGCGTTCTTCCGCCTTTTTCTGCTCGGTCACATCGATGAGCGTGCCAACACAACGGACAATTTCACCATCCGACCCGATGACCGGCCGCGCTTTCAGCGTGTACCAGTAATAATGGCCGTCATTGGCGCGCAGGCGGAAGGTCTGCGAAATCCGGCCGCGGCGGTTCTCCAGAATGACGTCAAGCGTCGTGCGGAACCGGTCACGGTCGTCGGCATGCAGTGTCGGCAGCCAGTTGCGAACCGCCCCATGCAGCGAACTCGCCGACGCGCCAAGGAAGTTGGTCAGATCAGGGGTCGTGACAACGCGGTCGCGCGGCACGTCCCAGTCCCAGACGATGTCACCCGAGCCGATAATGGCCAGCGCCTGCCGCTCGACATCGGAGAACAGACCCTGCTGCAGTGCGCCGCCGGAAAAAGCGTGCTGCATCACTGTAAAGCCGATGAGCAGGACGATCAGCACCAGACCGCCGCCCAGTGCAGGCTGGACGATGTCATTGGCGAGAATACCGGATACGGTCAGCCAGCTCCCCGTCATCCAGACAAGCAGAAGCAGCCATGTCGGTATGAGCATGATGGCCCGGTCATAACTTCGGAAGGAAAAGAAGCCGATCAGCACAATACCGGCAATAATGGTCAGGGCGAATGAGAACCGCGCGATACCCGAAGCAATCGGCGGATCGAAAATAGCCACGCCGGAAAGAATACCGAGACCGAGAATCCATGTCAGCGCGCCATAGCTGAAATTGTCATGCCATCGGTTCAGGTTGAGATAGGTAAACAGGAATATCACGAGTGTCGCCGCAAGCGCCACCTCGGTGCCCGCTCGCCACATTTGCTCGTTGCCGGGTGTTATCTCGATGAGCTTGTTCCAGAAGCCGAAGTCCACGCAGATGTAGGCAAGAACGGCCCAGGCGAGAGCGGCAGTTGCCGGGAAAAGCGATGTTCCCTTGACTACAAAAAGGATCGTGAGGAAGAGAGCGAGGAGACCGGCAATCCCGAGCAGGATGCCGCGATAAAGCGTATAGGAGTTGACCGTATCCTTGTAGGCATTCGGCTCCCACACATAGACCTGCGGCAGGTTGGGGGAAGCAAGCTCGGCGACAAAAGTAATGACGGAACCGGGATTGAGCGTGACCAGAAAAATATCGGCGTCTTCACTGGCCTGTCTGTCGAGTGCGAAACCCTCGCTGGGAGTGATCGACGTGATGCGGGTCGAGCCAAGATCCGGCCAGATGAAACCCGAGCCAACCAGACGGAAGTGCGGCGCGACAATAAGGCGGTCGATCTGTTCGTCGGTGGGATTGGCCAGCGAGAACGCCGCCCAGTCGCCGGTTGAGCGGCTGTCATTGGCCTGAACCTCGATACGCCGGACAATGCCGTCCGTCCCGGGGGCAGTGGAAATCTGGAAGGTTTCACCCTGGTTCCGGTAAATCTCCACCGCCTTCGAGAGATCGAGCGCGGTACTTTCCTTGGTAATCTTGATGGTTTCAAAGGCGTTGGCCGCCGACAGCATGGACGTCATCAAAAAGATGAGGACAATAATCCTCGATAAGCCTTTCAGCATGAGTCCGGTCAATGATGCCACGAATTCAACCTTTGTTAATTATCTAGCGCCGCACATCGTCTTCTATCAGCGAGAAGAGCAGATGGTCTTGCCACATACCATTTATTTTAAGGTAGGAGCGTAGCAGTCCTTCCCTCTGAAATCCGGCTTTTTCGAGAAGGCGGATCGATCTTTCATTGCTTGGAATACAGGCCGCTTCCAGCCGGTGCAACCGTACTTTGGTAAAAGCATGGGTTATCAGCAGCCTCAGGGCCTCGCCCATGTAGCCTTGTCCGGCGTAGGGTGCACCGGTCCAATAGCCGATCATGCCGTTCTGGCCGACGCCACGTCGGATATTACCAAGCGTGATGCCGCCGAGAAGGCGCGAATCGGAGTTGTGGAAAAGAAAAAAGGGATGCGCCGTCCCTGCCGCTGCCTCATCGTCATAATGGCGAATCCGGTGGCGAAACGCACTGCGCTCCAGATCGTCATCGCTCCAAAGCGGTTCCCAGGGCGTCAGAAAATCCCGGCTTTGGGCGCGCAAACTGGCCCAGGCCCGGTAGTCGGAAACCTGCGGGGCCCGCAAATAAAGCCTTTCGCCCTGCAGTGAGAGCGAATTGCTTTTCAGGAAGGGCAGGGCGATCATGGCGTTGAGCCGTTAGACCGCTATTTTTCGCTGGCTCGGCGTTGCTGGTGCTAACCCATGACGAATATCAGGGAACTTCATCAGCGGAGCAATCGGGCCAACCGCCGCCAAAGTCGGCGATGAGTCAATGAAGAGGCGTCCGGCAAGATCTGTCAGACGTTCCGTGGTGATCTTGGACAGGCGCTCCACCAGCTGCTCCGTCGAGACAGCATGGCCGTAGAGCAGCAACTGACGGGCAATCTGCCCGGCGCGGCTCGCGGCGCTCTCATGCGACATGAGAAGGCTGGCGCGATACTGTGCCCGTGCACGGTTCAACTCGTCCTGTCCGATGTTGCGTGCCGCTTCGTGCAGTTCATTGATAATGACAGGCACAAGCTTCTTCAGATGATTGCGGCCCGTAGCGGCGTGGATGCCGAACACGCCGGTATCGGAAAAGCCCCAATGAAACGCATAGACGGAATAGCAAAGCCCGCGTTTTTCACGGACTTCCTGAAACAGCCGTGAAGACATCCCGCCGCCAAGGATCATGGCAAGAAGCTGCGAGGCGTAGAAATCGCGAACGTGATAGGCACGGCCTTCAAAGCCAAGAACGACCTGAGCGTCCATCAATTCGCGCTGTTCGCGGAAATCACCGCCGACATAATGCGCGACATCGGGTTCCGGCGCCGTCGTTTTCGCCCGGAATGAACCAAGACGGCTTTCGACTTCGCGCACGAAATCGTCGTGTTTCACACCGCCGGCAGCGACAACAACCATACGCTCGGCGCTGTACTGGTCATCCATATAACTGCGCAGATGGGCTGATGAAAAGGACTGGACCGTTTCGGGTGTGCCGAGAATCGTCCTGCCGATGGTCTGGTCACGGAAGGCCGTTTCGGTAAAGCGGTCGAAGACAACGTCATCGGGCGTATCATGCGCCGCGCCGATTTCCTGCATGATGACATTCTTTTCGCGTTCCAGCTCTTCGGCGTCGAATTTGGAACTGTTGATGATGTCGGCGAGAATATCGATCGCCAGCGGCATGTCATCACGCAAGACGCGTGCATAGAAGGACGTTGTTTCAACACTGGTGGCGGCATTGATCTCGCCGCCCACGTCTTCGATATCCGCGGCTATTTTCCAGGCGGAGCGGTTTTCCGTTCCTTTGAAAGCCATATGTTCCAGAAGATGGGCAATACCGTGCTGATTGCTCGCCTCGTTACGTGATCCTGCCTTGACCCAGATGCCAAGGGCTACACTCTCCACATGCGGCATTGTCTCTGTCGCAATCGTCAGACCGTTGGAGAGGCGACTGATTTCAACGCCCATTCAATGCTCCTTACCTTGCCGCTCTTGAATGTCGGCTGACATACTCTTCCACATTTTTAAGGTCGTTGGGAAGTGCCGTGTACTGTTCTTTTCGCTGCATGAGGTCGCCAAGCCAGACCGGAAGCGCCGGATGGATGCCACTTGCGGCCTCGACAGCATCGGGAAATTTGGCCGGATGAGCGGTCGCAAGAACGACGCTCGGTGTCCCGGATGGAACCTTTTCGCGCGCGACTTTGAGGCCAATGGCCGAATGCGGATCGAGCAGATAGCCTGATTGATCCAGCACGTTCTTGATTGCCGTGGCTGTGTCTGCCTTTGTCGAGCGCCCGGCATCGAATTCCGCACGGATTCTGGTCAAAGGCGCATCGGCAATCGTGAAACTGCCCGATTGCTTCAGGCCGTCCATCAGCCGGCGGACAGCACCGGCATCGCGACCATGTGTCTCGAACAGCAGACGTTCGAAGTTGGATGAAACCTGAATATCCATGGAAGGAGACGTGGTGTGAAGAACGCCGCGGGTTTCATATTTTCCCGTCTCGATAGCGCGCGTCAAAATATCGTTGTCATTGGTTGCAATCACCAGCCGGTCAATGGGAAGGCCCATGCGTTTGGCCACATAACCGGCAAAAATATCGCCGAAATTGCCCGTTGGAACTGTGAAGGATACCGGGCGGTCCGGACTGCCAAGGGCAACTGCAGCTGTAAAGTAATAGACGATCTGAGGCATGATCCGCGCCCAATTGATCGAATTGACACCCGACAACGAAAGTGAGTCGCGGAAATTCAGGTCGTTGAACATGCCTTTGACCAGTGACTGGCAGTCGTCGAAATTGCCCTCGATCGCCAGTGCATGCACGTTTGATGCGGCAGATGTCGTCATCTGCCGTTGCTGCACCGGCGAGACGCGGTTGTGCGGAAACAGAATGAAGATGTCTGTGCGATCGCGGTTGGCGAAGGCTTCGATGGCTGCACCGCCCGTATCGCCGGAGGTGGCACCCACAATGGTTGCCCGCTGGTCGCGCTTGGCGAGGATGTAATCCATGAGCCGGGCGAGAAGCTGCATCGCCACGTCCTTGAAAGCGAGTGTGGGGCCATGGAAAAGTTCAAGGACGAATTCGTTGTGATCGGTCTGGACCAGCGGGCAGACGGCCTTGTGACGGAACGTTGCGTAGGCTTCGTAAACCATGCGCTCGAAATCTGTCTGATCAATATCGCCCGCAATGAATGGGGTCAGGACGCGGATAGCGACTTCCTCGTAGCTTTTGCCACGCAGTGCGCGAATCTCTTCAACGGAAAGCTGTGGAAACTCCTGAGGCAGATAAAGGCCGCCATCGCGCGCCAGACCAGCCAGAAGGGCATCGGAAAAGCCTAAAACAGGCGCTTCTCCGCGAGTACTTGCATATTTCATATCATTCGCCTTTTGTACCGCGCTTGCGAGCCAGCCAACTCCTGTGGCAGAAAGCTGGAAAGCACCGTCGTATTCTTACCTTACCGTTGGTATAGAACAGGTTCGTTCGTCAAGGAAAGTTCAGTTCATGAAGTCAGAAACATATAAAACTCTGCCCTTCTATCAACTTTGCGGCATGATTTTCGCTGTAGGTCTCGCGGGATGCACCACGAGCGGCGGTGACAAGGATCCATCAAAAGATCCGGCAGTGGCCGCGGCGCAGGCGCGTATCACAGCAACCGAACTGACCGCGTATTGCCCGTCGGTAACGATCCGCGAAGGGACGGCCATCTTCAACAATTACGGCAAGGCGCCAAAAACGCCGGAAAACCTCATTTATCAGGCATCCATCGCCAATGAAACGCGCTCTTGTCAGAATGCTGGCGGCAATCTCGGCATGAATGTCGCCATTGCCGGCAAGGTTGTTCCCGGTCCGAAATTTACCCCCGGTACGCTGACCATGCCTATCCGGGTCGCGGTAATGCAAGGCTCGAATGTGATCTATTCCAAACTGTACAGGCAGCCGATTTCGGCCACCGATTCCAACGCCGCTTCGCAGTTTGTTTTCAACGATCCAAACGTCAGCTTCCCGGCGCCCACAGCAAAGGATGTTCAGGTTTTCATCGGATTTGATGAAGGTCCTGACGATACGCAGGCCACCGCGAAGTCAAAAAAGAAGAAATAAAGACACGATTGGCACAGCTGGACTCGTGAAAAAGACACCGCTTCGGCGGTGCCTTTTATCTGGCGGGTGGAACATGCGGTTCGCCCTTCGACAAGCTCAGGAAGCTCACCTTTGCGGTGCGTGGTTCGACAAGCTCACCATGAGGGACATGGTAGCTGCAAGGCTAATCGGAAACATTGCAGGATATAATTCCCTGCTATCCTCACTCTCCCTCATGGTGAGCTTGTCGAACCACGCACAACGGCATTGCAGCTATTTCAGCCTGATTCTAAACAGCCTCGGACCAGACGGCCATCGCCTCGATAACGGCAGGCAGGTCGCGGTGACGGCTGATTACGGTTTCGGCGCCTGCATCAGTCAGCTTGTCCGCATGACCCGGGTAGGTATGGGCGCCACCGGTAAAGCCGATAACACGCATGCCGGCGGTCACTGCCGCATGTACGCCGTGCGCAGAGTCTTCGATTACAATGCAACGGGCAGGCTCGACATTGAAATGCTTGGCAGCGAAGATGTAGACATCCGGTGCCGGCTTTGCCTTCCGGGTTCCTACTTCGCGAGCCGAGAAAATATTGGGTGCGAAGAGGTCATAGAGCGAGCTTTGTTCCAGCATCATCTTCAGCGAAGCACTGGTCGAGTTCGAAGCAATGCATTTCGGGTATTTGAGCGTAGCGGCAACCTGCTCGATACCGTCAATGACATTCAGTTCATGGCGCAGCTTCTGATCCATCTGGCGCGTCGATTCTTCAATCAGCGAGGCGGAAATGGGGACGCCCGATTCTTTTTCCACTTGAATGAGGATATCCGTCCAGGTCAGTCCGGCAAAACGTTCGGCAATGGCCTCCGCTTCGATCGGGTAACCCGATTCCGTCAACAATTTCGATTCGACCTCGGCGGCCAATATCTCTGAATCGACGAGTACGCCATCGCAGTCGAAAATAATCAGCTGGGGTTCCATTCCGTCATACCTGTTCGTGAAAAATGGCTGCATCGCGCAGCTTTGTGTCAAGTTTGGGGGATTACCGGCATCGACTACACCCTTATTGACGGGGCGTCAAAGAAAAGCGCGTTGTTTTCGATCACGGATATCAGCTGGCTTTAACGCGATGTTTACCCTGCTCGGTAACCATAAGGTCAGTTCAGTAACGCGTCTCCAGTAATCGAGTATCCCATGTCCGTTGTTCGTCTCGTCAATGACCTGCCCCAGGCTGCACCGCAATCTTCCTGGCTCGACACGATCCTGAAAGGCGACTGTGTTGCCGCTCTCAATCGTCTTCCCGATCATTCCATCGATGTTATCTTTGCTGACCCTCCTTACAATCTCCAGCTTGACGGCGATCTGCATCGCCCCGACCAGTCAAAGGTCGACGCTGTTGACGATCACTGGGACCAGTTCGACAGTTTTCAGGCCTATGATGCCTTCACCCGCGCCTGGCTCCTTGCGTGCCGGCGCGTTCTGAAGCCGAATGGCACCATCTGGGTCATCGGCTCCTACCATAACATCTTCCGCGTTGGCGCCGCCATGCAGGATCTCGGATTCTGGATGCTTAACGACGTCATCTGGCGCAAGAACAATCCGATGCCGAACTTCCGCGGCCGCCGGTTTCAGAATGCGCATGAAACCATGATCTGGGCGTCGCGCGACCAGAAGGGCAAGGGCTACACCTTCAACTATGAAGCGATGAAGGCTGCCAATGACGATCTGCAGATGCGGTCCGACTGGCTGTTTCCCATCTGCACTGGTGCGGAGCGTCTGAAAGATGAGAATGGCGACAAGATCCACCCGACCCAGAAGCCGGAAGCGCTTTTGGCCCGTATTCTCATGGCTTCATCCAAGCCCGGCGATATCATTCTCGATCCGTTCTTCGGATCAGGAACAACCGGCGCGGTCGCCAAACGCCTTGGCCGCCATTTTGTCGGTGTTGAACGCGAACAGAAATACATCGACGCGGCGATGAGCCGGATCGCCTCGGTCGAGGAACTGGGCGGTGCCGAGCTCAAGGTTATGACCGGCAAACGCGCCGAACCACGTGTTGCGTTCGGCAGCATCGTTGAGGCCGGACTGCTGAAGCCGGGTGTCGTTCTGAGCGATGTCCGTCAGCGCCATGCGGCTATCGTTCGTGCTGACGGAACCGTATCCAGCAATGGCGATGCGGGATCGATCCACCGCATGGGTGCGAAGGTGCAGGGCTTCGATGCCTGCAATGGCTGGACTTTCTGGCATTACGAGGAAGATGGCAAGCTCAAGCCGATTGATGAACTGCGCAAACAGGTTCGCGACGGAATGGCTTCCGCCGGCGTATAGGCCCTGATCCGATCGGACGAGACCTCCAGTGCCGCTCTGATCTCGAAACGCCCGAGGTGTAAGCCTTGGGCGTTTCGTCGTTTTCGTCCGTTTAAATGCGAACGCCGAGCCGGGCGAGATCGGCGCGCAGCGTTTCCGGATTGATGAACTGCACCGACTGCCATCCAGCAGCCTGCGCGCCGGCCACATTCTTGGCGCTGTCATCAATGAAGAGGGTGGCGGCGGGATCAACCGCGAATGTTGCAACGTGATGGTCATAGATCGCCTTGTCAGGCTTGATCAGGCCGATATCGCCCGAGATCGTAACGCCACGGCTTTCCGTCAGGAAGGGGAAGCGCTCCCAGGCCTCGCGCAGCGTGTCGGAGGCGAAGTTCGTCAGCATCGTCACATCGTGCCCGTCAGCAATCAGCTTGCGCATGATAACGACGCTCTCATCGATCGAACCGGTGATCATCTGATGCCAGTTCTGCCTGAAGGCGCGGATATGGTGCTCGCGGTCAGGAAAATCGGCGATCAGGAGCGCTTCGGCATCAGCCCATTTGCGGCCCCGGTCCTGTTCGATGTTCCAGTCATGGGTACAGACGTTGTCGAAGAACCATTTACGCTCGGCGGCATCCGGGATGACACTGCGAAAAGCGACATCGGGATCGTAATGGATAAGAACCTGTCCGATGTCGAATACAATGTGTTTGACGGGTGTCATGCCTCTTTCCTTCTTTTCTCGAAAGCATCCGGTATTGCGGCAGCAATGGCCTTTTTCATGACCGTGGGCAATGCTTCGTTGTCCAGATTTTCAACACTGATCCACCAGCCGTCATTGCTGGCCAGCTTTTGCACGTTCTGAGCCTTGTAGATTGTCAGGCGGAGTTCAAAATGCGTGAAAATATGGGTTATGGCGCCACTGGATGTCCACTCCGCTTCAAAGGGAGCGGCATCAATGCCTGTCTCGCCATCGGCGCGGGACGTCCATTCCGTTGTCGGCACCTCGGTCATACCCCCAAGCAGTCCGGTTTGAGCCCGTCCTCGCAGATAGACCTCACCGTTGCCCGAAATTGCAACGAACGCGGCGCCCATCCGGACTGGCTTCCGCTTTTTGGGCGCCTTCACCGGGAAGAATTCCGGATCTGTCGTCTTCAGGGCCTCGCAATTGTCATTGAGCGGGCAGATCACACAGGCAGGACGCCTGGGTGTGCAAATTGTCGCGCCGAGATCCATCATCGCCTGGGCGAAATCACCGGAACGCTTGTCCGGCGTCAGCGCCTGCATCAACCGCCGAATGTCAGGCTTGGCCGCAGGCAATGGTGTCGACAGCGCATAAAGCCGCGTAATGACGCGTTCCACATTGCCGTCGACAACAGCAACCGGCATATCAAACGCAATGGATGCAATGGCCGCTGCGGTATAATCACCGATTCCGGGCAATGATTTGAGTTGGGCAAGATCGGCCGGAAAGTGCCCGTCAAAATTTTCTGCCACAATATCGGCGCACTTCTTCAGGTTTCTGGCGCGGGAATAGTATCCAAGTCCGGCCCACGCACGCATCACATCATCCTGGCTGGCGGCCGCGAGATCCAATATGGTTGGCCATTTATGAATAAAGCCGAGAAAATAAGGTTTGACTGCCTCAACCGTCGTCTGCTGAAGCATGATTTCCGAAAGCCAGATTCGGTATGGACTAGCTACAATTCCGGACTTGTAATCGCGTGGTGTTATGCGCCAGGGTAAAATTCGATGATGGCTATCATACCAAGTGAGCAGTTCATTTGTTATTGGTTGCATCAATTCAAAACTGCTTTACAGGGAAGTGGAGTGACATTTCTCATGAAACGGTTGCGAAAGTAAATTCAAGAACATTCGGATTCATAGATGTTTCCAGCTCAGTTGACCAACGCCCTGCTGTTACCCACAAAAGGGCGTCTTGTCGGTATTGATCGCAACAATCGCATCTTTACTTTTTTGTTCGCGCTTTTTCCCGGTTTGCTGGTCAGCGGAACGTCGGTGACGCTGGTCTGCGCGTTCCTCTGGGCTATAATTTCGCTGGTATTGGGGCGCTTCCCCTATCAAATGACGCGGCAGGACCGCATCATTGCATGGATTTTCACCACTTATGTCCTGGCTACTGTCCTCGCAGTTATTCTGAGCCCCAATCTGGCAAAGGGTGCTGAATACCTTCTGAAGATGATTCCGTTCCTGGCGGCATGGGCAATTATCCCTCGTCTCAGAGTGAGTCTGCAGGGGCGCCTCATCCCATTCTTTTTCACAGGTGCCGGGATCGGGATGATCGGTGCCCTTGTCTACAGCATCATTCAGGTGCTGTTCATTGAGAGTCGCGCCGCAGGCGGCGCGGGCAATGCCGCCGTGTTTGGGCTTTTTGCGGTGCTTTTTGGGAGCATATCACTGCTCAATGTGCATTCGGAAAGCAGGGCCGAGCGGATAATTGCCGTGGCCGGTTTCACCTGCGGTTTGATTTGCGCGTTTCTCTCGGGAACCCGGTCCGCCTGGCTGGTGATTCCCTTTCATTGCGCCATTCTGTTTTGGTATCTGCGCGGTCAGACACTGCCGACGATCAACAGGACTATAAAAATCCTGGTGGTAATTTTGCTTGTTTTGGTGGCCGTGGCCGCTGTTCCCAAGATTCTCGACCGCTATCGTGCCCTGCAGACGGATATCGTCCAACTCGATGAACAGCCAGGCAATATGAGTTCCCTGAGTGCCCGCATTCAGCTGTGGAGCGGTGCAGAAAAGGCATTCTTTGCTTCACCTGTCATCGGGCAGGGGCCGCAAAATCGCATGAAGGCCGTCAACGAGGCGCTGCAACTACCCGTTGAGAAGTATATGACGTTCACCCACGTCCACAATGGGTTCCTGAATGCGGCTGTGGACGGCGGTATTGTGGGTATTATCGCGCTGCTCCTGTTGCTCTCCGCGCCCATTGTGGCGGCAAGACTGAAAGAACCAGGGCAGGGCCGCGATCTGATGACAGCGCTTTCGTTGCTACTGGTGACGAGTTATGTCATCACGGGCATGTTTGGCATTATGTTCGGTCATGATGCCACTGATGCGGTTTTCATCTATGTGACGCTTCTTATTTCTTCGGTTTCCGGCACTATACCCTATCTGTCGGTGCGGCAACTCGCGGAGCGTGCCGAAGACGACAAGGCCGTTCTGGCCACATGATAATAACGGGTGCTTGGGATAAAATATTGAAATGAAAGCGATTGTTACCGGAGCAGCGGGCTTTATCGGCTTTCACGTAGCAAGACGGCTTGCCAAGGAAGGCTTTGAGGTCGTCGCTATCGACAACCTTAACGATTACTATCAGGTGGCCCTCAAGGAGACACGCCGGTCGGCACTTGATGGCCAGCACAATATCCGCTTTGCCCGCGCCAATATCGCCAGACCCGAGGAATTGCGCGCAGCGATTGGCGCCGACATGGACGCTGATGTCATCGTGCATCTGGCTGCCCAGGCAGGGGTACGTTACTCGGTTGAAAATCCGGCTGCCTATGTCGACGCCAATGTTCATGGTCAGGTGACCGTATTTGAACAGGTCCGGGTGATGCCGAAGCAACCACCGGTCGTCTATGCAAGTTCATCGTCGGTTTACGGTGCCAACACCAAGGTGCCGTTTTCCGAGAGCGATCCGGTCAACAATCCGGTTTCCGTCTATGCGGCGACAAAGCGCTCGGCTGAATTGCTGGCCTATTCCTACTCCCACGTGCACAAGATCGCTTCAACCGGTCTGCGGTTCTTTACCGTCTATGGTCCCTATGGCCGCCCTGACATGGCGCCCTGGCTGTTCACGGACGCTATTTCGAAGGGTGAGCCGATCAAGGTATACAATCACGGCAAGATGGCGCGCGATTTTACCTTCATCGACGATATCGTCAGCGGCGTCCTCGGTGCTGTGAACCGCATCCTGTCGAATCCGGCAGAAACGGCCCCGGTCTACAATCTTGGCAACAACAACCCGGTGGCCCTGCTGCGCTTTATCGAGATCATCGAACAGGCGGTGGGACGTGAAGCCGTCAAAAAGTTCGAACCGATGCCACCGGCTGATGTCGAGCGGACCTATGCCGATATTGAACTTGCTACGCGTGATCTGGGTTTTTGCCCGAAGACAACACTGGAAGAGGGTATTCCTTTGTTTGTTGAGTGGTTTCGCGGCTATAATGGCCGCTGACGCTTCCATTCCGGACACACGAGGCAATCGGCACCATGAGCGATAATCGCAAGCAGAGAGGATTCCGGCCATTGGCCGATCCCGCTTCAGGTGTGCTCGATCCTGTCCTGCGCAAGCGTGCCGGGATCACGATAGAGCTTGTTCAGGCTTGGGAAGAGGTGGTCGGCCCCGCCCTCGGCGATCAATCCCGCCCTCTCAAGCTGCTGTGGCCGCGCCGTGCGCATGAGGACGATCCGTTCCAGCCGGCAACGCTTGTGATCGCCTGTCAGGGCTTTACCGCCATGCGTATCCAGCACGAAACGGGTGAGATTATCAGCCGGGTCAACGCTTTTCTGGGGTTCGCCGCCGTCGGCCGCATCAAGATCGAGCAGAAGGCCATCACGCTGCCTGCACCGAAGCGGCGTCCCTTGCCGCCGGTCGATGCGGCAACCAGAGGAAAGATCAGCCGCGTGGTGGAAGCTATCGAGGATGACAGCCTGCGCGAAGCACTGGAGCGGCTCGGCCAAAGCATCCACGCGGAAAAGATCAAACGCTGAAACACGTTTTGCTTGATTTTATTCCGGTTCAGATCACGAAAAATTCAAAGACAGATTGCAAGCTCTGCCTTAAAGAGACTGCCATAGGACTCTATTGAGTCAATCAACGCATAATCAACACCGGAGACAGGTGATCCTTATGACTGACATGCTGACACGCCGAAACATTCTGACACTTGCGGCCGTATCGACGGCGGCGCTCGCCGTGACTGCGGGCAGCCAGGCATGGGCAGAAGATGCGGCAGCGCCCGCTGCAGGTGCTTCGACACCAGCCCCCGCGACACCGGCCCCCGCGACACCGTCCAACGTCAAGATTCCGGAAGCTGCCGGCAAGGTCGATCAGGCCAAGCTGATGGAGCAGGGTGCTTTGAAAGACATCGTCCTGGGCAAGGCCGATGCGCCGGTCACCATCGTCGAATACGCCTCGATGACCTGCCCGCACTGCGCGCACTTCACCGTTGCCACGCTGCCGACGATCAAGGAAAAGTATATCGATACGGGTAAGGCCAAGCTCATTCTGCGCGAATTCCCGTTCGATCCGCGCGCTGCCGCTGCCTTCATGCTGGCTCGTTGCGCCCCGGAAGACCGTTATTATCCGCTGGTAGATGTGCTGTTCAAACAGCAGGAACAGTGGGCTGCTTCGGCAAATGCAGTGGAACCTTTGATGCAAATCTCTAAATTGGCCGGTTTTACACAGGAGTCCTTCAACGCTTGCTTGACGAACCAAAAACTTCTGGATGATGTGAATGCATCGCGTGACCGCGGAGCCAAGGATTTCGGCGTGAATGCCACGCCGACCTTCTTCATCAACGGCACGAAATATTCAGGAGCCCTATCGGTTGACGAAATGTCAGCGATTATCGACGGTCTACTCTGATAGCTGCCTGTCCGGCGGACGCTTTGTCGCGTCCGCCCTTGCGGTGTTTTGCGGGAAGGGCCTCTGATGCGCTTCACGAAACTCCGTCTCCTCGGTTTCAAATCTTTTGTCGAGCCTGCCGAATTCGTCATTGAAGGCGGATTGACCGGCGTTGTCGGTCCCAATGGCTGCGGCAAGTCCAATCTCGTTGAAGCCCTTCGCTGGGTCATGGGCGAGAACTCCTACAAGAATATGCGTGCGTCCGGCATGGATGACGTCATTTTCTCGGGCTCCGGCACGCGCCCGTCGCGCAATACCGCTGAAGTGACGCTTTTTCTCGACAATCATGACCGCAGCGCTCCGGCAAGCTTCAATGATGCCGATGAATTGCAGGTATCGCGCCGCATCGAGCGGGAAGCGGGATCAGTCTACCGTATCAATGGCAAGGATGCCCGTGCCAAGGATGTACAGCTTCTGTTTGCCGATCAGTCGACCGGTGCCCGATCGCCATCGATGGTGGGTCAGGGCCGCATTGGCGAACTTATTCAGGCCAAGCCGCAGGCCCGCCGGGCGCTTCTGGAAGAAGCCGCTGGCATATCCGGTCTGCACACCCGCCGCCATGAAGCGGAACTGCGCCTCAGAGCAGCCGAACAGAATCTGGAGCGGCTGGAAGATGTCGTTGGCGAACTCGAAACCCAGATCGAGAGCCTGAAACGGCAATCGCGTCAGGCCAACCGCTTCAAGAGCCTGTCGGCGGATATTCGCCGTTCAGAAGCGATTCTGTTACATCTGAAGTGGGCCGTAGCCAAAAAACAAGAAGCAGAGGCGCAATCCGCCCTGTCCGCCGCAACGTCGGGGGTCGGTGATTTCGCCCAGGTCCAGATGAATGCTGCCAAGGAGCAGGCAATCGGCGCACATAAACTGCCTGATCTGCGTGAAGCAGAAGCCAAGGCTGCCGCAGCCCTGCAACGCCTGACTATTGCCCGCTCGCAGATCGAGGAAGAGGCCCAGCGCATCCGCGCCCGCCAGTCGGAGCTGGAAAAGCGTCTGGTCCAGCTCACCGCCGATATCGCCCGCGAAGAGCAGATGGTGCGCGACAATGCCGATATTCTGGCGCGTCTCGATGCGGAAGAGCGCGGCCTCAATCAGGACAACGCCAATGCGGGTGAACACGAACTGGAAACCCGCGCTGATTTTGAACGTGCCGATGCGAAGCTTCTGGAAAGTGAAGCGGCTCTTGCCAAGGTAACCGCAGAACGCGCCGAGGCCACGGCCGAACGGGCGCAGGTTGAACGCAACCTGCGTGAAAGCACCGAGCGCCGTGATCGTCTCGTCCGTCAGATGGGCGAGGTGGAACGCGACCTCTCCGCCATCACAGTGCAAATTGGGGCTCTTGCCGATCCCATCGAGAAACAGGCGCTGGTTGAAGCAGCCGAAGCGACGCTCGAACAGGCCGAGGAGCGTGCTCTGGCGGCCGAAGCCGCCGTTGAGGCCGCGCGCCGTATGGAAGCGCAGTTGCGCCAGCCGGTGCAGGACGCCCGCAGCAATCTCAACCGGATCGAGACTGAAGCCCGCACTTTGGCCAAGATGATCAACGTCGGCGGTTCGGATCTGTTTCCCGCCGTTGTCGAAGCGGTAAAGGTAGAAAAGGGGTTTGAAGTCGCGCTTGGTGCCGCGCTCGGTGAAGATCTCGATGCGCCGCTGGATCGCAGCGCTCCGGTTTTCTGGGGCGATATTGACAGCACCGGCGATGATCCCGCTTTGCCGTCCGGACTGAAGTCCCTTGCCAGCGTCGTCAAGGCGCCGCGTCAATTGGCTCGTCGTCTTGCCCAGATCGGCATTGTCGATGAGGCGGACGGCGTGCGAATTCAGGCATCTTTGAAGCCGGGACAGCGGCTGGTCAGCCGTTCCGGTGCGCTCTGGCGCTGGGATGGCTATACGGCGAGTGCCGATGCCCCGACCCCGGCAGCCCAGCGTCTGGCGCAGAAAAACCGCCTTGCCGAACTTGATATCGAAGTTGTCGACGCGACAAAGCACCTGCGCGAGGCCGAGGCCGCCATCGCGGGCGCAGAAGCCGCGGTGCGGCAGTCGGTCGACAACGAGCGGATGGCCCGTGATCACTGGCGTGCCATGCAGCGCGCCGTCAGCGATGCGCGTGAGGCGCTTGCATCAGCCGAACGGGCTGCCGGGCAGCTTTCCAGCCGCCGCGCCGCCTTGGACGAGGGCAAGGCGCGTTTGGCCGAAACGCTTGAGGAAACGCAGGAGCAGCTGCTTGAAGCCCAAGACCGGCTGGAACGGGCGCCGGATCTGGAAGAAGTCAATATCCGGCTCACCCATCTGACCACGGAAGTCATGACCGACCGGGCGGCCCTTGCCGAGGCACGTGCTGCGCACGAGGGGTTACGCCGCGAAGCTGAAAACCGCATGCGGCGGCTTGAATCGATTGGTTTTGAACACAAGAGCTGGAGCGACCGTGCTCTGAATGCCGACCGCCAGATTGAATCCCTGACCGTGCGGCGGCAGGAAGCGGAAGAGGAATTTGCCGATCTGGTCGATGCGCCGGATGAAATTGCTGAGCGCAACCGGGCTCTGTTGTCGCAACTCTCGCAAGCCGAGGCTCTGCGCAAGGACGCCGGTGACCGTCTGGCCGTCGCAGAGGCGCGTCAACAGGAGCTTGACCGCGCCGCCACCGATGCCATTCAGGCATTGGCCACTGCGCGTGAGGGCAGGGCACGGTCTGAAGAGCGCCTTGCGGCGGCGCAGGAACGCCGCCATGAAGCCGAAACCCGCATTACCGAAGCCTTGAACTGTGCACCGCATGAAGCGATGAAGCTGACCGGTCTGGGCCCCAATGACCTGCTGCCGGATGTCGACGCGACAGACCGCAATCTGGAAAGGCTCAAGATCGAGCGCGAGCGACTGGGTGCAGTCAACCTTCGGGCCGAGGAAGAGCAGGAAGAATTGTCATCGCGGCTTGAGGCGATTGTCAGCGAGCGTGAAGACATTATCGAAGCGGTCAAGAAGCTGCGGCAGGCGATCCAAAGCCTCAACCGCGAGGGCCGCGAACGGTTGCTTGCCGCGTTCGAGGTGGTGAATACCCAGTTCCAGCGCCTGTTCACGCACCTGTTTGGTGGCGGCACGGCTGAATTGCAATTGATTGAATCGGAAGATCCGCTGGAAGCCGGTCTTGAAATCCTCGCCCGTCCGCCCGGCAAGAAGCCGCAGACCATGACGCTTTTGTCCGGCGGTGAACAGGCATTGACTGCCATGGCGCTGATCTTTGCGGTGTTCCTGACCAACCCGGCCCCGATCTGCGTTCTGGACGAGGTGGATGCACCGCTCGATGATCACAATGTCGAACGCTTCTGCAATCTGATGGACGAGATGGCGGCATCCACCGAAACGCGTTTTGTTGTCATCACGCATAATCCGATCACCATGGCCCGCATGAACCGCCTGTTTGGTGTCACCATGGCCGAGCAGGGAGTCAGCCAGCTGGTATCGGTCGATCTCCAGACTGCCGAGCAGCTGCGCGAGGCAAGCTAGGATCATATCCTCGGTATGGTGTCAGGGGTTGCCATAGTTCGTGGTTCGACAAGCTCACCATGAGGGAGAGGGAAGCTCTTCACGAGGGAGATTGAGGATTGCAGGCCCCTATATTCTGCAATGTTGCCCATTAGCATTCTGCAATGTCTCCAATTAGCCTTGCAGCACCACTCTCCCGCATGGTGAGCCTCACTCTCCCTCATGGTGAGCTTGTCGAACCACGAACCACGAACACTCAACCCGCCATGCAGTGCTTCAAGCTTGAAATGACGAAGGATTTCAAAGATTAACGCGGATTTACCCTGCTAATCGATTTGAATGGTGCAATGCAGCATTTTTTGATGGTGCTTCACGGGTCTATCGAATAGACCTTCTCCAGCGCTTTGTAGCGCATGGACGGCGGCATGGACGGCGGCATGGGAGGCTGCAATGGTGAAGTGGGTCTACACATTCGGTGACGGCAAGGCTGAAGGGTCTGCCAGCGATCGCAATCTTCTGGGTGGCAAAGGCGCCAATCTGGCCGAGATGTGCGCGCTTGGTCTGCCGGTTCCACCCGGATTTACCATCACGTCCGAGGTATGCAGCTGGTTTTATGACAATGGCCGCCACTATCCCGATACGCTCCAAGCTGATGTCAAGAAAGCGCTCGGCCATATCGCTGCGGTAACGGGCCGCGATTTTGGTGACCAGTCCAAGCCGCTGCTGGTGTCCGTGCGTTCCGGGTCCCGGGCGTCCATGCCCGGCATGATGGATACGGTGCTCAATCTTGGTCTGAATGACGAGACGGTGGAAGCCATCGCGCGCGAGTCCGGCGATCCGCGCTTTGCCTATGACAGCTACCGCCGTTTCATCCAGATGTATTCTGATGTGGTCATGGGGCTCGACCATGCGGTCTTCGAGGAAATCCTTGAGGATACCAAGGCCAATCTTGGCGTCGAGATCGATACAGCGCTCTCCGCCGAAGACTGGAAAGGCATCATTGCCCTCTACAAGGCCAAGATTGAGGAAGAGCTGGAAGAACCGTTCCCGCAGGATCCGGAAAAGCAGCTTTGGGGCGCGATCGGCGCGGTGTTCTCCAGCTGGATGAATGCGCGGGCTATCACCTATCGCCGCTTGCACAATATCCCGGAAAGCTGGGGCACCGCCGTCAATATTCAGGCCATGGTTTTCGGCAATATGGGCGAACGCTCGGCAACGGGTGTCGCCTTCACACGCAACCCTTCGACCGGCGAAAAGAAGCTCTACGGCGAGTTTCTCGTCAATGCGCAGGGCGAAGATGTGGTTGCGGGCATCCGGACGCCGCAGAACATCACGGAAGACGCGCGTATCGCTGCCGGTTCCGACAAGCCGTCGCTGGAAAAACTGATGCCGGCCGCCTTTGCCGAATTCTGCGCCGTGTCGGACCGTCTCGAGAAGCACTATACCGACATGCAGGATCTCGAATTCACCATCGAGGACGGCAAGCTGTGGATGCTGCAGACGCGATCCGGCAAGCGGACCGCCAAGGCCGCCCTGAAGATCGCCGTCGAAATGGCAAATGAAGGGCTGATCACGCGGGAAGAAGCCGTCCTCCGCATTGATCCGGCCTCACTCGATCAGCTGCTGCATCCGACAATCGATCCGTCGGCCAAGCGCAACGTCATCGGCAGCGGGCTTCCGGCATCGCCGGGCGCCGCCACGGGCGAGATCGTTTTCTCGTCGGAAGACGCGGAACAGCTGAAGTCGGAAGGCCGCAAGGCTATCCTCGTGCGCATCGAAACCAGCCCGGAAGATATTCACGGCATGCACGCGGCCGAGGCCATCCTGACGACTCGCGGCGGCATGACCAGCCACGCGGCGGTTGTGGCACGTGGCATGGGCAAGCCCTGTGTATCCGGTGCCGGTTCGCTGCGTGTCGATTACCGTAATGAAACCCTGCTGGCGGCTGGGGTACTCCTGAAAAAGGGCGATATCATCACCATTGATGGCGGTATCGGCCAGGTGCTCAAGGGTGCCGTTCCCATGCTTCAACCGGAATTCTCCGGGGATTTCGCCAAAATCATGGAATGGGCGGACAAGACACGCCGCATGAAGGTGCGCGCCAACGCCGATACTCCGGCGGATGCGCGCATGGCACGCTCCTTTGGTGCAGAAGGCATTGGCCTTTGCCGCACCGAGCACATGTTCTTTGACGGTGAGCGCATCCTCGCCATGCGCGAAATGATCCTTGCCGACAATGAAAAGGGCCGCCGTGCGGCGCTTGACAAACTTTTGCCGATGCAGCGCGATGATTTCAAAGAGCTTTTCGAAATCATGAATGGCCTACCGGTAACGATCCGGCTGCTCGATCCGCCGCTGCATGAATTCCTTCCCAAGACCGAGGAAGAGATCGCAGACGTTGCCGCTGTCATGAAAATCAGTCCGGACAAGCTACGCGAACGCACGGACAGTCTGCATGAATTCAATCCGATGCTCGGGCATCGCGGTTGCCGCCTTGCGATTTCCTACCCGGAAATCGCCGAAATGCAGGCGCGGGCCATTTTCGAAGCGGCATTGCAGGCTGCCAAAGCTACCGGTGCGCCGATCGAACCTGAGATCATGGTGCCGCTGGTTGGTCTTCGCGCCGAGCTCGATTTCGTCAAGGCCCGCATCGATGCGGTTGCTGCCGATGTAATGAAGGAAGCCGATATCAAGATCAATTACCTCGTCGGCACGATGATCGAGCTGCCACGCGCCGCGGTGCGTGCCCACTCCATTGCCGAGGTTGCCGAGTTCTTCTCCTTTGGCACCAATGACTTGACGCAAACGACCTTCGGCATCTCGCGTGACGATGCGGCCTCTTATCTGATGACCTATCAGATGAAGGGCATTATCGAACAGGACCCCTTCGTCTCCATTGACGTGGATGGTGTCGGCGAACTGGTGCGTATTGCGGTGGAAAAGGGCAGGGCGACCCGTCCGGATATCAAGCTTGGCATCTGCGGCGAACACGGCGGTGATCCAGCCTCGATCCACTTCTGCGAAGAGACTGGGCTCGACTATGTCTCCTGCTCGCCTTTCCGTGTGCCGATCGCGCGTCTTGCCGCCGCACAGGCTTCCGCGAAACAAAAGTAGCGTTGCTGCTTCTGTTTGCGGGAGGCATGCCGCATTTTGGACGTGATCTGCGCGCGTATCTGCGCGGAATTCTCAAAACCGGTGAAACATCGTGCGTTCAGCTTCTGCAATCATCGCTGCCCTTCTGCTTGTCATGCCTGCGGGGATCGCAACGGCCGGGAATCGCGCCTCTTTCGTGGAACCCAAACTGTATATTGCCAAGGGCGGTGCCGTATCGCCGCAAGTGGCGCTGACCCTCGATGCCTGTTCGGGCCAGACGGACCCGCGCATTCTCAATACGTTGGTCGAGAACCATATCCCGGCGACAATCTTCGTCACGGCCCGCTGGATGCGCCGCAACGCGGAGGCGCTCGCTGTCATGAGGGCGCATCCTGATCTGTTTGAACTGGAAAATCACGGCCTCAATCATATCCCGGCCATCGATAACCAGCCGACTATGTTCGGGCTGAAGACGGCCGGCTCCGAGGCGGCTATCCGCACCGAGATTCAAGGCGGCGTCGATGCCATGCTGGCATCAGCCGTCGCCAAGCCGGTCTGGTACCGCGATGCCACCGCCCGTTACAGCGACAACGGTATTCGTATTATCCATGACATGGGCTACCGCGTGGCCGGTTACTCGCTGAATGCTGACATGGGTGCTTCGCTGATGGCCGGACAGGTGGAAAAGCGCATATCCGCAGCCAAGGACGGCGACGTGATCATTGCCCATATCAATCAGCCGAGCCGGGTTGCCGGTGCCGGTGTTGCCAAGGGTATCCTGACTTTGCAGCAAAAGGGCTTCCGTTTCGTGCGCCTGCAGGATGTGACTGTCTCTGCCCAGCCGGTGCACTCCGGGGTCTAGTCCATCCCTATCCGTCATCCTCGGGCTTGACCCGAGGACCCATGACGGAGAGGGATATCAATTGTTCATTGCCCCGCAGCGACAACCGGAAAACCGTGGCTCCTTGCTCTGACGGCGGCGATGAAGGCGAGCGCAAGCATTGCCAGCAAAACCCATGAGAACGCGCTGACGCCGGTTGTTTCCAGCAGGAAGCCGCCGATGATGCCTCCACCGGCAATACCGATATTCCAGACTGTCACCATCATGGATTGCGCCACATCTGCCGCATCGCCGGCGGTTTTGGCCGATGCCGTCTGGAACAGGGTAGGCACCCCGCCATAGGTGATGCCCCAGATGGCGAAGCTGAGATAAACCATCGTGCTGTTGGCGGACCAGACAGCAAGGAATACGGCTGCCACGGCAAAGGCCGCGATGCAGATCAGCGTCAGTTCCCGCAACCAGCGGTCGATCATCATACCGATCATCCATGTGCCGAGAATGGCAGACAGACCGAACACGAAAAGCACTTTGTCGATGCTTCCAGCGAGCCCGGCGGGAACCAGAAACGGTGCGATGTAGGTATAGAGCACATTATGCGCCACAACATAGGTCAGCGTGACGAACAGCACGGCTTTGACGCCCGGGATGGCGAAGACGCCTGAAATCGGCAATTGCCTGCCTGCTTCCTGTCCGGGAAAATCGGGCAGTTTCCAGATTGTCCAGCCCACGAGCAGCACCGTCAGGCCGCTCATGATACCAAACGTATATTGCCAGCCTACGAATGCCCCGAGGAATGTCCCGGCGGGAACGCCGAGGGACAGTGCAAGAGGCGTACCGAGCATGGCGACGGCTATGGCCTTGCCCTTCATATGGCTGGGAACCATGCGCCCGGCATATCCCGCCACGAGGGCCCACAGCAATCCGGCGAAGACACCCGCGAAAAACCGTGCGCCGAGTGTGAGGGTATAGCTGGTCGAAACCGCCGTGATCGTATTGACGATGGCAAATCCGCCGATGGCGCTGAGCAGGAGCGGTTTGCGGCGCCATCCGCGCGTGGCCGCAGTCAGCGGGATAGCGGCAACCAGCGAGCCGAGGGCGTAGATGGTGACGAGCTGGCCCACCAATGATTCCGGCACCGCGAAACTTGCGCCCATCTGGGGCAATAATCCCGCGGGCAGGACTTCTGTGAGAACCGTGATGAATCCGGCCGCAGCAAGGGCGAGCAGCCCGCTGAGCGGCAATCGGCCGGAAGAGGCGGGAGAAGCCTCATCCAGCGATGTTGTTATCGATGTCATGTCTTTGCCTGTGTTGCGATTAAGGGACTGGCAGATCGAAGGACTATTTTGCTTGCGAGGCAGAGGTCTTCATCTGCGATGGAAAACCGAACCTAGGCATCTTCGCAAAATGGAAAAACGGGCTATAGTTCCTTTCACAAAGGACATTTTTGTCGGCAATGAAAAGAGTGCTGCAGATGGACAATCTTGGCTCGTGGAATGCCTTCATTCAGGCGGCGGAATATCGCAGTTTTGTAGCTGCCGGGCGACATCTTGGCGTCTCGCCCTCGGCCGTCGGCAAGTCCATCGCGCGGCTGGAGGAACGGCTTGGCGCCCGGCTCTTTCACCGGAGCACCCGCAGTATCACGCTGACACCCGAGGGATCACTCTTCCTCGAGCGCTGCCGCCGGATTTTCTGCGAGATCGAGGCGGCCGAGCTCGAACTGTCACAGGCGCACGAGGCACCTCGCGGCAAGCTGCGTGTCAGCATGCCGATTGCGGACAAGCTGATGATGCCTGTGCTTTCCGCTTTCATGCGTGCCTACCCTGATATCGAGCTGGATATTGACTGCTCGGACCGGCTGGTCGACGTGATCGAAGATGGCTTTGACGCGGTCCTGCGCACCGGCGAGCCAAATGATTCCCGGTTGATGACACGGGTGCTCGGTTCATTCCGCAAACGCCTTGTCGGATCACCGGAATATTTCAAGCGTATGGGCACACCGCAGATTCCGGAGGACCTCACGAACCATCAATGCCTGTTTTATCGGTATCCCACGACCGGGAAGCTGCAACCCTGGCCGCTGTCTCGCGATGGCAAGGATCTGGAACTCGACCTGCCTGCGACGATTATCTGCAACACATCTGCACCGCAGATCCACATGGCCAAGGAGGGATTGGGCATTGCCTGCCTGCCGGATTTCACCATACCGGGCGAACTGGAATCTGGAAGGCTGGTCAGTGTTCTCGAGGATTTTATCCCGTTTTCCGGCACATTTCGCGTGCTTTGGCCGTCGAGCCGTTATCTCTCACCCAAATTGCGGGTGTTCGTCGATTTTATCGCCGAACACCTTGATCTCGCGCCGATAAAGACCCCGTAATCTCAGATCAAGGGCTGAAGATCAGGACGAGATAAACGAAGAAGATCATCAGATGCACCGCGCCCTCGAGAATTGTCGTGCGCAGGCCGGAAAAGGTCAGCGTGCTCAGGATGAGGGTAACCGCGAGCAGCGTCATTTCGGTGGGCGACAGGCCGAGGATGGCGGTCTGACCGGTGAACAGGCTGATGGCAAGCACGGCAGGCACGGTCAGGCCGACAGTCGAGGTGGCTGCCCCGAGGCACAAATTGACCGCGCGCTGCAGTTCATTGCCCGAAACGGCGCGCAGCGCGGTGATGGCCTCGGGCGTGAAGACGATGGCGGCAATGAGCAAACCGCCCAGCGCAGTCGGAGCGCCGAAACTGGCGATGCCGTGATCGAGCAGTGAAGCAAGGCTCTTCGACAACAGCACGATCGGCAGGATATTCAGAACGAGCAGCAGCGTGTGGCGGCTTATGGCACCGGCGGGCTTGGCTTTGGGCGTTTCTGCTTCAGGCAAGACCTCCAGCGGCACTTCGTCGCCCTTGGGATAGACGAAGAAGTCACGGTGCCGCCCGGTCTGCAGCACGAGGAAAATCACATAGAGCGCGATGGTGAAAATCGAGAAAAACACCGACTGCACCACGGTCAGCGAGCCATTGCTCGTCGAGACCGTGAAGTTTGGCAGGATCAGGGGGATGACCGTCAGCGGAATGATGACAATGAGATAGGACGCTGCGCCCTGCAGATTATAACCCTGCTGGCCGTAACGCAGCCCGCCGATAAGCAGGCCAAGGCCAACCACGCCGTTCAGAACGATCATGAGTACCGCAAACATTGTGTCGCGGCCAAGCGTCGGTGCGTCTGAACTCAGCATGACGGCGCTGATCAGCACCACTTCAATGATGACGATGGAAAGCGTCAGAATAAGGGTTCCGAGCGGTTCGCCCAGCAGTTCCGCCAGTTCCTCCGCCTCATGCACGACCCCGAAGGCCGACCAGATAATGACGCCGAACAACCAGACAAACAGAAACGAAGCTTTCATCACCGAACTCAGATCGGCCATCCAGCCATATCCGAAAACGAGAAAGGCACCCACTGTTGCCCAAGCGACTATCAATCTGATCCATCCGGATATCATCGGCCCTCCTTCATCGGGTTGAGGTATTATTTCATCTTGCAGACCTATACAGGATTTTATCGGCGATTTTACGATTTTCTGATGCTTTATCAAAGATTTCGCGCGCTTTGCCGCTATTCGCGCACGTGCTGTCCGATGCAATCACGTGCTTATGACGCATCGCTCGCTTGTGTCGGCCGTCCGCTCTGCCTAACTTGCACCTGATGTGGAGCCGAAAGGTTCCCCGATGGATTGCAAACACTCCAAGGAGAATGAAATGCAGCTTGGCATGATTGGGTTGGGGCGCATGGGCGCCAATATGGCGGAGCGTTTGATGAAGCGCGGTCACGCCCTTGTCGTGAACGATACCCGCGCCGAGAGCATGGTGGAATTGCAGAAACAGGGCGCGACGGGCACCGTTGTGCTGAAAGAGTTTGTCGCGCTGCTGACCAAGCCGCGTGCGGTCTGGCTGATGCTACCCGCTGCCGTCGTTGACAAGGTCATTGCCCAGCTGGTGCCGCTGCTGGATGAGGGTGATATCATCATCGATGGCGGCAATTCCTATTATCACGATGATATCCGGCGGGCCGGCGAGTTGAAGGCCAAGGGCTTGCACTATGTCGATGTTGGCACCAGTGGCGGCGTGTTCGGGCTGGAGCGCGGTTACTGCCTGATGATCGGTGGCGAAAAGCCTGTCGTCGAACATCTGTCACCGATCTTTGCTTCGTTGGCGCCCGGCGGCAATGACGTCAACGCACAACCTGTCGCCGTAGCTGGCAAGAGCACGTCGGAACTGGGCTATCTGCATTGCGGCGCGAATGGTGCAGGCCACTTCGTGAAGATGGTCCATAACGGTATCGAGTATGGTTTGATGGCAGCCTATGCGGAAGGGCTGAACATTCTGCGCAACGCTGATATCGGTCTACGCACGCACGAGGTTGATGCGGAAACCACGCCGCTGCTGCATCCGGAGCATTATCAGTACAGTTTCAACCTGCCTGATATCGCCGAAGTCTGGCGCCGCGGCAGCGTGATCAGTTCCTGGCTGCTGGATTTGACGGCCGATGCCCTGCAGGACGATCCGACTCTGTCGAATTTCCAGGGCCGTGTTTCGGATTCAGGCGAAGGACGCTGGACGGCGATCGCTGCCATTGACGAAGCGGTGCCGACGCCCGTTCTCAGCGCCGCACTGCAGGAGCGTTTCAGTTCGCGCGGCAATGCCGACTTTGCCAACAAAGTGCTTTCGGCCATGCGCAGCGAGTTTGGCGGCCATGCGGAGAAGCCCGCTCCCAAGTCCTGACCTGCAGATCACGCGAACGGCGGCCAGATGGCGCCTCGCCGTTCGCGCCACACCTGTCATATGACAGGTGTGGCGGCACTCTGGCTTCTGCTAAATCCCCGTCATCGGACGAGGGATGCAAGGCAGGTGTGAACGCCTTGCTGTCAGATTTCTCGCTCGATGATGCTTGGTTCATCACTCTTTGAGAGAAATATCATGACAAAAGCCGACTTTTTCCACCTTTTCAGGGTCTTTGTGACTGCTGTGGCTGCATCCATATTCGCCGCGTCCTTTGCTCATGCGGCCGACAAGGCAGGTTGCAAGGATTTCCCCGGTATCAAGCGGTTTGAGGGTTCCTCGATCATGCTGTGCGACGGGCGCAACTTTGCCGAGTACACGCTGCCAACCGGCAAATGGGTCAAAGACGAAGAAGATTCAGCCAAGTCAGACTTTGCCAGCAAGGAAGCGCTGGAAGGCCGCCTCACGCAGAATGTCTATTCTGTACCGGCTGGCCCCTCTTCGGCCGAAGTATTCCGCAATTACGTGAGCGATTTACAGTCTGCGGGCTACAGCGTGTTGTTCCAGGCTAAGCAGGAAGAGACGCGTAACCTTGAGCAGGTCTTCGGAGAAAAAGGCCCCGGCGGCCAGTTGTTCGGGTATAGTCCTGACGAGGCGCGCTACGTCGCTGCGGTGAAGGAAGAGGGTGGGGTCAAAACGTACATCGCGCTTTACGTCATCGAGTTCGAGGGCGGCTATGTGCCGGAATTCGACGCAGTGAAGGGGCAGGTTTACGTGCGCCTTGACTCCCTCCAGGTTGGCAAGCTGACTGAGCAGATGGTTCTCGTCTCCGCTGCTGAAATCAACAAGGGCCTCGATACTTCAGGCAAAGTGGTGCTCTATGGCATCCAGTTCGACTTTAACAAGGCATCAATCAAGCCGGAATCCCGCTCGGCGCTGGACGAAATCGCAAAGTTCCTCAAGGAACAGCCGGGTCAGAAGGTCTACGTGATCGGCCACACGGACAATGTCGGCGGCTTCGACTTCAACATGCAGTTATCCAAGGCACGGGCGGCTTCCGTTGTCGCCGATCTGGTCAAGACCTATGGCATTGCGCAGGGCCGTCTGAAGGCCAGCGGAGTGGGTTTACAAGCACCTGTTGCCTCGAATGCTGACGAGGATGGGCGGGCTAAGAACCGTCGCGTGGAACTTCTTCCACAATAGTACCCGTTCAGCGTATGAAATCAGAAAAGGCGGCTCATGGAGCCGCCTTTTTGCATTATTGACGCGGGTCAGGACACTGGACCCTAGTTGCCTATGATGATCTCGGCGCGAGGCGCACCCATCGGATACCGATGACCATTATGGTGCCTGCGATAGACGCGGCGATCATCGCGTGATGCCCGCCAGCCGTGATCGCGATCGCGGCGGTTCATATAGACACGTCCATGATCTCGGCGGTCGCGACGATCCCAGCGGTCAGAACGGCGTTCCTTGTGACGCGGGCGGTACTCATCGTTCTGGTATTGAACTTGCTCGATTGCAGTGTTGGCCTTAGCGGCGGTTGGAGCCACGGGCATGGCAACGGAGGGCGCGATGGCCATGAGGCTGAGTGTTGCGCCAAACATTCCGGCGCAAACGGCGGACAATAATCTGTTCATGGATAACTCCTGTCAGGGCGGCATTCTCGGGAAGAGAAAAGGATCAACCCGCAAACTGGCTCGATCCAAACGCCAACCACTGCAACCTAACTCGCAGGGTTATCGATGGTTCCGGCTGGATTGAAAGTAAATGGCGGCAAACAAAGGCCATTCTTGCAGGAATTGACTTCCGTACAGGCTCCCGAAAGACCGGCCAGTCAGTTTGGTCGCACGCTCGCTTCCCGGTTGCAATCGCCGCCACAAGCATCCGGCGAGGCGAACTGCATGGTGAACACCTGGCCGCCAATGCCCTGTGCGAGCTCCGGCGATAATGATAGCGGAGTGCAGTCCTTGACGGCAGAGATGGCAGCGTCGACGAATGATTTGCGTGCCGCAGCATCATTGCCCTCAAAATCGATTGCCGTCGTTCGCGGCGGGCCGATCAGGGAACCATCGCGCTTGAAACTGAAGCGAAGGGTTACGGTTGATTTTTGCGAACCCGATGGTGCCGTCCAGCACGCCTGAAGTGCCTTGCCAACATCATCCATTGAGTTCAGTGGTCCGGCCATCGCATAGGGAGTGGTGGAGAGTGTGATGGCGAGTGCGAGAGATAGGCGATTGAGAAGCTGTGTCATGATCCCAGTTGCTCCTTTTGAAGGTCCGAAGACGGTGCACTTGAGTCCATGTGCAGAATATCACCAAAACGCCCTATGAGGGAGTAAAAATACTATCCAAGGTTGAGCATTACTGGTGGAATCACCAGTATTTACTGGGCTTTCCAATTTTCACACGAACATGTGATGGCGGGCCGCCATTTCTGACAGTATTCGCCATCACCGGGTTTTGAAAAAGCTCATGCCGCCTTGATCGGACGCGGGCCGACATAGCGGGATTGCGGGCGGATCAACCGGCCATGCTGGGTTTGCTCGCGCGCATGGGCGATCCAGCCGCCAACCCGTCCCATGGCAAAGACGCTGGTAAAGCTGTCTCTGGGAAAGCCGAGTGTTTCCAAAAGCAGCGCCGTGTAGAACTCGACATTCGTCTTGAGCGGACGGTCCGGCTTGCGCCGGGCGAGGATGCGTAGTGCTGCAGCTTCGACGCTCTCGGCGAGCTTGAATCGGCCTGCACCATGATTGCCTGTCCCGGCCAGCCGCCGCAACGCCTGCATCAATGCATCGGCACGGGGATCGCGCACCCGGTAAATGCGATGGCCAAAGCCCATCAGGCGCTCGCCGTCATCAAGAGCCTTTTCCAGCCAGGTCTCGGCATTATCCGGTGCGCCTACGGCGTCGAGCATGTCGAGAACCGGTCCCGGCGCGCCGCCGTGCAGCGGGCCCTTGAGCGCACCCAACGCGGCAAGCACGGAGGAAACCAGTCCCGCATGGGTGGATGCCACCACGCGCGCTGCAAATGTCGAGGCATTCATGCCGTGGTCGCTGACCGTGACAAGGTACGTATCAAGTGCAGCCGCTTCCTGTGGCGTGATCGTCCGGCCGTGCAGCATGTGCAATATGTCGGCGGCATGGTCGAGCGAGGTGTCAGGCGCCACGGGTGCCTGACCCTTCTTCAATCGGATGACAGCCGGTGTGAACACTGCGGGTGCTGCGATCAGGCGCAGGGCTGTGGCAAGCTCATCGCCATCAGCAAACTGGGCAGTCAGAGCACGCACCGCATCGGTGACCGGTAGTTTAAGCAACGGGGCATCGGCCTCAGGCAGGGTGCGGAATACTTCCTGCCGGGCAAGGCCGATCTGCATGCGCAGGCTATTCGCATCAAGCTTTTCGTCGAAGGCATCCGACAGCAGCAGTGCCAGCAATTCCTCATAGGTCACAACGCCGGCCAGTTCGTCCAGCGACCGGCCGCGAATGATCAATATGCCCCCAAGACCGTCAACATCCGAGAGTGTGGTTTCCGTGGCGATAACATCGTCAAGACCGTTTTTCATGGCAATCTCCAGTTTTCGTTTCGGGAATAAAATGATGTGCGCTATGATTGACGTCAATCTTGACGTAAATAATCAATGTGAGATCCGATGGCGTGGTTGACTGCATCTCAGGCTTTGGCGGCCCTTGGCGTTCAGCCGCAAACCCTCTACGCCAATGTCAGCCGGGGGCGAATTCAGGCAAAACCTGACCCGCAGGACCCGCGCCGCAGCCTTTATAAAAGCGAGGATGTCAAACGTCTGGCCGGACGAAAGGCTGGTCGGCGGACTGTCGCCAGCGTGGCTGCGGAGGCGATCGGCTGGGGCGATCCAGTCTTGCCATCGAGCATCTCGACCATTGCCGACGGGCGTTTGTGGTATCGCGGCAAGGACGCGGCGGTACTGGCGGCTACATCGACGCTCGAACAGGTTGCCGCGCTGTTGTGGGAGACGGGGGAGGTCCCGGTACCAGCTTCAGCCCATCCTGTGCCCATGCCGGACCGTCCGCTGGAGGCGGCAATGATCACCCTTGCCCGTCGTGCAGCGATGGATCTGCCAGCCTATGGCCGTTCGCGTGCCGTGCTCGTGGTCGAAGCGTCGGACATTTTTGGTGAAGTCGTTTCGGCGATGCTTGGCGCTGACAATGCCGCCGGTCTCCATGTCCATGCCCGGCTGGCGTGGGTCTGGAATGCACCCGACGCGGAAGATTGCATCCGCCGTGCGATGATTCTGCTTGCGGATCACGAACTCAATGCATCAACCTTTGCGGCGCGGGTGGCCGCTTCGACCGGGGCTCCGCTTTCGGCAAGCATGCTCGCCGGGCTTGCCACATTGACGGGTCCGCTACATGGCGAAGCCTATCTCAGTGTCCAGGCGCTGGTTCGAACCGCACAGGCCACCAGCCCCGGTTTTGCCGTACGCGAATTATTGGCGCAGGGCAGGGCCATTCCTGCCTTTGGGCATCAGCTCTATCCCAATGGAGATCAGCGGGCCGTCGCACTGCTCACACAGTTCAAACCGGGCGATGTCTATCGCGAGATTCGCGAGGTAACGGAAATGCTGACCGGAGAACAACCCAATGTTGATTTCGCTCTTGCGGCCATGACCGATGCCTTTGGTTTGCCCTCGTCCGCGCCTCTCGTGCTCTTCGCCATCGCTCGTTCCGTCGGCTGGATCGCGCATATTCTGGAACAGCAATCGATGAACCAGCTCATCCGTCCGCGTGCCCGTTACACCGGGCCGCCCCTGTCCCTGTCATGAAGGGAGTTCGCCCGGAATAGATTTGCCAGAAAGTCCATTTGCCAGACCACGCGATATCAGGGGCATTCACCACAATTTGTTTCGTCGGAAAAAGCATACCGGCGTAGACCAGCATGCATGATCCCCGATGATTCCGGTATGGCGAAGCTGCTTCAGAGCAAATTCTGATCATGGCAGACGGGGAGGCGTGATGAAATGAGGATGGAGGAAACTATGCAAATCAAGCGGGCTGTTGAGCGCGTACCAGGTGGATTGATGTTGATTCCCCTGTTGCTGGGAGCGCTATGCAAGACATTTGCGCCCGGTGCGGGCGCTTATTTCGGGTCTTTCACCAACGGCATGATCACCGGCACGGTCCCAATCCTCGCGGTCTGGTTTTTCTGTATGGGGGCAACAATCGATCTGCGGGCAACGGGGACTGTCCTGCGCAAATCCGGTACGTTGCTCGTCACCAAGATGCTTGTGGCATGGCTCGTGACGCTCATCGCCATGCGGTTCATTCCGGAGGGCGGCATCACCACCGGTCTGCTGGCAGGCCTATCCGTGCTGGCATTGACGACATCCATGGACATGACCAATGCCGGTCTCTACGCGGCGCTGATGCAGCAATACGGCTCCAAGGAAGAGTCTGCGGCCTATGTGCTGATGTCGGTCGAATCCGGCCCGCTGATGAGCATGCTGATTCTCGGTGCAACCGGTGTTGCAGTGTTTGAGCCGCACCTGTTTGTCGGGGCGGTTCTGCCGTTTCTGGCCGGTTTCCTGCTCGGCAATCTTGATCCGGAGCTGCGCACGTTTTTCGGCCGCTGCACGGGTCCGCTCATTCCGTTCTTTGGCTTCTCCCTCGGCAACAGCCTTGATCTGCACGTCATCCTGACTGCGGGTGTGGCTGGTCTGCTATTGAGCGGATTTGTTGTCGTGGTCACAGGCATTCCCCTGATGATTGCCGACGTTGTCATCGGACGCGGCAACGGTATTGCCGGCCTGGCAGCTTCAAGCACCGCCGGTGCTGCCGTGGCGAACCCGTTTCTGATCGGCGAAATGATTCCCCGCTTCAAGCCTATTGTGCCCGCAGCGACAGTGCTCGTCGCCACCGCCTGTCTGGTGACCGCCATCATCGTCCCGATCCTGACGGCGATGTGGGCGAAGCACGTTGGGGTGAAGACGCAGCCACCGGAACCCGATCTGATCGAGGTCAGCCATTAGGTTCGTTCACAGGGCCAGCTTCATGCCCTCATGGCTGGCCACAAAACCCAGCGCCTCATAGAAACGGGCCGCATCGGGCCGGGTCTTGTCGGTAGTCAGTTGTACCAGTCCGCAGCGGCGTTCGCGGCAGGCATCGATGGCCCATTCAAACATGCGGCGGCCCAGGCCACCGCGCCGGTGCGTTTCGGCAATCCGCACGCTTTCGATCTGGCCGCGCCACATGCCGGTGCGCGACAGTCCCGGAATGAAGGTGATCTGGGCGCAACCGACAACCTGCTCTCCTTCTGCTGCTACAACCAGAAGCTGGTTCGGATCGCTGTCGATGGCGGCAAAAGCGGAGAGATAACGCGCATCGACGGGATCGGAGACGACTTCGCGCTGGCTGCCCAATGGATCATCGGCAAGCATGGCTATGATCGCGGGGAGGTCAGCTTGAGTGGCTTTGCGGATGAGAGTATCGGTCAATACTGATCTCCTGAGTTCAGGTGGAAAGTAAGATACTGCTAAGTTGGATTGCAGAACCAGTGTGCGTGGTTCGACAGGCTCACCATGAGGGAGAGTGAGGATTGCAGGGAGTTATATTCTGCAAAATTTCTGAATCCCGCAACGGTTCAGATTGGCTTTGCAGCACCGCTCTCCATCATGGTGAGCCTGTCGAACCACGAACCACGCACACTGGTTCTGCAACGGCTTTGATACGTCTCACTCGACAGTATCAAACCCAACCCCCGTCAAACGCTCTGATACCTCCCACAATCTTGCAGCCGCGGCGGTATCTTTTGCCTGTGGCATGACCTTGGCTGGTTCCGGCGATCCCTTCAATTCGTAGAACCAGTTCGGGCCGTAGTAGCCACTGCCCGTTGCAGCGGGAGAAGTGGCGGCAAACAGCGTCGGTAGCGAGCCGTCGGCGGCGGAATGGCTGGCAAGAGGCTGGAGCAGCATGCCGATCCTCGACAGAAGCCCGTTCGCGCCGGGTCCATTGGCGATGAGTTCGGTACGGGCATAGCCGGGATGCGCCGCATTGCTCATCAGGCCCCAGCCGGCGGCATCGCTGCGACGCTGCAGCTCGAAGGCAAACATCAGCATCGCCAGTTTCGACTGACTGTAGGCCGGCCACGGCTTGTAGGTCTTCTGCCATTGCAGGTCATCAAAGTGAATTTTGCCACTGCGATGGGCCAGGCTGCTCAGATTGACCACGCGCGGCCCGTCGCCTTTAACGAGCAGTGGCAGCAGATGCGCCGTGAGGGCGAAATGGCCGAGATAATTCGTGCCGAACTGCAGCTCAAAGCCATCGCTGGTCACCTGCCGGGTTGGTGGTGTCATCACACCCGCGTTGTTGATGAGCAAATCAAGGCTTTGCCGCTGCTGCCGCATGCGATCGCCGAAAGAGCGCACCGATACGAGACTGGCAAGGTCGAGTTCCTCAAAACGAATGTCCGCACCGGGAACAGCGGCCTTGATCTGCGCCACCGATGCGGCGCCCTTCTTGCCGTTGCGTCCGGCAAGAATGATCTCGCCGCCTGCCCGGGCGAGTGCCAGTGCTGTTTCATAGCCAAGGCCGCCGGTGCCGGTGACAATGGCGGAGCGGCCGCGCTGTGAAGGAATATCCGAAAAAGTCCAGTCTGCCATGATGCGTACTCGCGTTGATGATCGTAGGCATTAAATATGCACTCAGTGCAAATTTGCAAGTAGGGCAATTATTTGCCATAAGATGCGCCGGAGACAGACATGACAGACACCCCTGGAACGGAAGAAGGATTGCGGGCGCGCAAGCGGCGGGAAACACGCCAGCGGATTGCCGAGGCGGGATTGCGCCTTTTCCTGAAGAATGGATTCGAAGCCACGACGCTGGATGCCATTGCGGCGGCGGCGGATATTTCGCGCCGGACGTTTTTCCATTATTTCAGTTCCAAGGAAGAGGTCGTCAATGCGTTTGAAAGCAGCGCCGATGAGGCATTTCGGGCCGCCATTGCAGACGAGCCACTGGATGAAGCGCCGCTTGATGCGGTCCGCAACGCCTTTCTCAAGGTCATAGCCAGTTACGAAACCAAACAGGCTATCGCCATCGACGGCCTGTTACGCTCGACCGAGGCTTTATGTGCCCGCAAGCAAGCCAATTATGCGCGCAAGGAACAGATGCTGTTTGAGGCTCTGAGCGCGCGCTGGCCGGATCCGGAGAGGCGCGCAAGCCTGCGGTTGGTGGCCATGGTTGGTGTCGGGGCATTGCGGCTTGCGGCAGAAACGTGGAGCATCGAGCAGGGGCGACGGCCGCTGGGTGATTATCTGGAAGAGGCATTCCGCGGCTTGCGAACCGAAATCACCACCTGACCAATCCGGTAGCGTCATCAAAACTTCATGGAACAGTCAAACGGCAGAGATGCATGGCACCTATTGCTGCGGGCTCGATCCACGAACTCGAACCTCCGGTGACCCATGCGACCCATACTTGCCGCTCTGCTTTGCGCCACTTTTCTCGTACCGGCCTCGGCCTTTGCCGCCGATCAGGAATTCAAGGCGAAACTCGTCTCTCACGCCATTCTACCAGCCAACACCATCATCAAGGCCCCTGAAAATGTGCCCGAGCACCTGAAAACATCCGGCAAATTCACCACCGCCGACCGCAAGCGCGCCGAGGGCCTGGGCACTGTTCCCGGCAAGGATGGTGTCCGGCTGACCGGTCTTAGCCTGCCGTTCGATGGCCAGCCGGTACAGGGTTTTTCCGGTATCAAGGCCGTTGGCGACGGCACGTACTGGTCGCTGTCCGACAATGGTTTCGGCAGCAAGCTGAACTCACCCGATGCCATGTTGATGCTGCATCACATCGCCTTCGACTGGGACAAGGGCACGGTCGAGCGCAAGGAAACCGTGTTCCTGCGCGATCCGGACAAGAAAATCCCTTTCCCGATCATCATGGAAGGCAGCGACACACGCTACCTCACTGGCAGCGATCTCGATGTGGAATCAATCCAGCCGGTTGCCGACGGTTTCTGGATCGGCGAAGAGTTCGGCCCCTATCTCGTCAAGGTGACGCGCGATGGCAAGGTGACTGATGTCATCGCCACCAAAGTTGGCGACCGCGCCGTTCGTTCGCCCGACAATCCGGCCATTACGCTCCCGGCCAACCCGACGCTGAAAAACCCGGCCTTCAATCTCAAGCGTTCCGGTGGGTTCGAAGGTCTCGCGCAATCCAAGGATGGCAAGAAACTTTACGGCCTGCTCGAAGGACCGCTGTTCGGCGACGACGGCGTGGTGGAAAAGGTCGATGGCCAGCCAGCGCTGCGTGTCATCGAATTCGATGTTGCATCGAAGAACTGGACCGGCCGCAGTTGGCTCTATCCGCTGGCACAGGGCGGCGAGGCGATCGGTGATTTCAATATGATCGACGAGACGACAGCCCTCGTGATCGAACGCGACAATGGTGCGGGCACTTCAGCCAAGGCCTGTGCCGATCCGAAGGCGCCGAAGCCCGATTGCTTCGATGTACCATCCAAGGTCAAACGCATCTACAAGATTGAAATGACCGATCAGAATGTCGGCTCCGCCGTGCGCAAGATCGGCTATATCGACCTTCTCAACATTGCCGACCCTGATAACAAGAAGCGCCAGGGTGGTGGTGATGGTTTTTACGACATGCCGTTTGTCACCATCGAGAATGTGGACGTGGTCGATGCCAGCCATATCATCGTCGGAAATGACAACAACCTGCCGTTCTCGGCTGGTCGCGCTGTCGACAAGGCCGACGATAATGAATTCGTGCTGCTGGAACTCGGTGATTTTCTGAAGGCGCGTTAATACCTGGTCCGGGGCGGCTTATGCCGCCCGTCTTCCAGCCAGGCTCTGGCGATTGTCTGGTCGGCATTACTCCAGCCGTGCCCGGCTGGAATGGAATGATATGTTACACCAGCACTTGCATCCCGGAATTGCCGGGCGATGAATGGCGCGTCCTGCGGGTCGCGGCGTTTATCGTGTTCTCCTGCAATGATAAGGACGGGATAGTGATCAAGCGGCGGAAATACATCGCCGGGCGACGGAGAAAGTGGCCTCAGGAGAATAGCCCCTGATGTCAGCGTCTTGTCCTGACAGATTGCGGCGGCGGCGATGATTGCGCCGTTCGAATAACCCGCCAGAATAGGTGGCTTGCGCAGATCATAGTGTTTGGTGGCGTAGCGAATGAACCCGCACAATGTGGCCGCGCGGTCTGACAGATCAAGCAGATCGAGCGTTCTGTCGGCATGTCGGCGAAAAAAGGCAAATCCACCCTCCCACGGCAGGGTGCCGCGTAGCGCAATCCGGGTTGCAGCGGGCAAAATCGTCTGGCCAAAGCCAGCCAGCGTAGTCTCGTCCTGTCCACTTCCATGCAGGAGTATGAGTGCAGGAATTTCCGTATCACCGGGCTGCACCGTGTGGAAGTAGCCGGACGATTCGGGCATAACGAACCTCTTGGTGGCGTCGCGGGAAACACCGGGCAGGAGGCCCGATGTTGTGATTTACAAAGACGACGCGCCTTAAATCGCCCGCAGATTGTTCTTCGAAACGTGCTCTTCCGTGTCGGCCAACGCCAGCTCGAAGCGGTTGAAGAGTTCGTTGAGTTCCGCTTCGGTGATGATCATCGGCGGGCAGAAGGCGATGGAATCACCGATGGCCCGCAGCACTGCGCCGTGGCCTTCAAGGAAGCGGGCGAGTTGCGCGCCGACGCCATGTGCCGGATCGAAGGAGCGCTTGGTTGCCTTGTCAGCCACCAACTCCACGGCACCCATCAGGCCGGAATTGCGTACTTCGCCCACCAGCGGATGGTCGATCACCTTTTTCAGGCGCGCTTCGAAGGTCGGCGTCAGCCCGCGCACATAGTCGACAATGTTGCGGCGCTGGTAGATCTCGATTGCCTTGACTCCGAGCGCACAGCCGAGCGGATGGCCGCCATAGGTGAAGCCGTGCCCGAAGGTGCCGATCTGGGCGCTGTGATCGACATAGGCCTGATAGACGTCCTCGGGAACCAGCACGGCGCCGAGCGGTGCATAGGCCGATGTCAGCTGCTTGGCGGCCGAAATGGTTGTCGGCGTCATGCCCACGGCCTGACTGCCCCACCAGTGACCGGTGCGGCCAAAACCGTTGATGACCTCATCGGCGATAATAAGGATATCGTGTTCGCGCAGGATCGGCTCGATGGCAGCGAAATAACCCGATGGCGGCACCAGCACGCCGCCGGCGCCCATTACCGGCTCGGCGATGAAGGCGGCAATCGTGTCGGGGCCTTCGCGCTCGATCATGTCGCGCAGCGAATCGGCGAGTCGCGTGACGAATTCCGCCTCGCTTTCGCCAGCCTGGCCGAAACGGTAGTAGTGCGGGCAGTCGGTGTGCAGGATGCCTTCCACCGGAAGATCCCAGCCCTTGTGGTTGTAGGGCAGGCCGGTCAGCGACGCGGCCATGATAGTCACGCCGTGATAGGCCTTGACGCGGGAAATGATCTTTTTCTTCTTCGGACGGCCCAGCGCATTGTTGTAGTACCAGGCAAGCTTGACCTGCGTGTCATTGGCTTCGGAGCCCGACGAAGTGTAGAAAACCTTGGAAATCGGAACGGGTGCGATTTCCTTCAGCTTTTCGGCAAGCTCGATCGCTGGTTCCATGCCTTTGCCGCCGAAGAGATGGTAATAGGGCAGGGTGCGCAACTGCTCGGTTGCCGCCTCGATCATTTCCTGATCGCCGAAGCCGAGGCCCGCGCACCAGAGGCCCGCCATGCCTTCGATGTATTCCTTGCCCTGTGTGTCGTAGATGTAGACCCCCTTGGCATGGCCCATGACCAGCGGTCCCTGCTCCTGAAGCTTATGGAGGGGCGTGTAGGGATGCAGGATCGAATCGACATCGCGCTGCTGAACATTTGTAAGGGGGCGGCTGCTCGCCATTTTATGACTCCATTTTCAAGGGATGGAGCGAGCTTAGCCAGACTTGTCTGAAAGAGCAAAGCGACTTCAAAAGAAAACTTTAAATGCGTTGCTATTCCGGGCGAAGGCCCTTCATCACGGCGGCGTAGTCCTTGCCGAGGCGGCTGAGCAGTGTGGTTTCATCATCTTCGGCTGAAACGGTGAGACTGGTGCCGTCATTGCCGAGCATGACGAAAACGATCTGATCGACGGCACCGTCCGAAACGGAAATAGCGGCAATGCGCTGCTGGTCTCCGTCTTCCGGTGCCCTGATGTTGAAAACAACTTCGCCGCTGACCAGTGCGGCGGCTTTCTGCAATGCGCCTTCAAAACCGTCGGCAACAATATCCTGTGCGCCAAGCGCCAGTTCGATCTCGACAACTTCAAGCGAAACCGCTTTGCCAGTCTCAGGCATTCTATCCGGCCTCGTCATTTTGCGTTGTGAAAAGCGGCTTGCTTGCCCGCCTTCTGTTTCCTGCCCTGAATCACTTGAGCGATGATGTCAGCTATGTGACAGCCGATCTACTCATAAAGTGTAAACGGTTGAGATGGTTCGATGGTGTGGCGGATTACTGGCCGTTGGCGGGTTTCTTGCATGTGTCATCAGGGCTTCATAAACCGCGGGCATTCATGTGCCGTTGCCTCGGATTTCAACTTAGCTATCCAATTCCATTTTTTAGATGCCGCATTTTCATTCACACATTTATCGGAGGGGATTTTGAAACCTCGATTTTTTCTATTGCTGCCATTGCTTTTCCCCACAGCCTGTTCCGACACGGAACAACCCAGAACAGTTGCTGTCTCGCCATCGACATTCGACGCGGAACAATTTGACGAGTTGAAGAATCAGATCGCCAGACTTGCAAACCAGAACGCCGGTTTTGCCGCGGATGCGGCTGAAATGAAGCGGCTTCAGGATGAGATCAACCATCTGAAAGTCGCCGAATCTCCTCACTTGCAGCCTGCCGTCGAGGTCTGCCAGTAAGACGCTCGATTTAAGAAAAAATAATCATTTCAATATCTTGTTATTTCAGGAAGCAATTATGGAAAGACGTGATTTTATCAAGATGCTTGGCATTGCCGGCATCAATACCGCCGCCTATGCGGCATGTTCCGCCTATATGCAGGAAGCACTGGCAAGTTCGACGGTGGTCAACGAGATGCTGAGCGCTTCGCTCCATTGCAAGGAGGGCTCGCTTGCGGACATCGAGCACGTGGTGATTCTGATGCAGGAGAACCGGTCTTTCGACCATTACTTCGGGACGCTGCGCGGTGTCAGGGGGTTCGGTGATCCGCGGCCGCTGAAACTGCAGAACGGCGAACCGGTCTGGCATCAGGCGCAATCAGACAGTTCGGCGCAAAAGATACGGCCGTATGAACTACCCCAAGGTGACACGCTGGATGCGGAGGGTGGCGCGGGCGGCGTGTTCCTGCAGGACCCTGCGCATGACTATGAGAGTGGTCTTGCCGCGTGGAATGGCGGCCTGATGGACAAATGGATTCCGCAGAAGGGCATCGTGTCGATGGCCCATTATACCGAGCGGGATATTCCGCTTTATTTCAAGCTGGCCAAAGCCTTCACCATTTGTGACTCCTATTTTTGTTCGCACAATGGAGCCACCGATACCAATCGCATCTATTTCTGGACCGGGACCAGCAAGGGCCGTTACGACAACAGCCATTTTCCCTTTGCTAATGAACACACGGAACTTAAGCGGCCTGATTGGAAGTCCTATCCGGAAGTATTGGAAGACATGCTCAAAAAGTTCCAATCGCGCGAACCGAAGGTTAGGCAGGAACTGGAAAAATGCGTCAGCTGGAAGTTTTATCAGGATGGTGTGGGAAGCGATGTTTTCACAGGAAACTACGACAACAACCCCCTTGAAGCCTTCGAAAATTTTCGCGAAAAGAACACGTCGTTTTACAAGAAAAGCCGAACAGCTCACTCCGTCTTGCGGACTGACGCCAACGTGCCGTCAGAGCTTGAAAAGGATGTTGTTTCCGGCAATCTCCCTGCTGTTTCCTGGATTGTTGCACCGAAGGCGTTTTCCGAACACGCCGTCTATCCTCCGCATTTTGGCGAGTATTATGTAAATGAGATATTGCGCGCGCTCGTTGCCAACAAGGAGGTCTGGAAAAAGACCGCGCTCTTTATAACCTATGACGAGAACGGGAGCTTCTTCGATCACGTGCCACCACCGGTCCCGCCTTTGAGCGTTCTTGAAGCCGCTGTGAAGTACGGCTTTCTCACCAGCGTTCTATCAGAGGGGATAGAGATAACAGCAACAACCCTGAACAATGAAGGGAAAGAAGAGGGGCGCGATTTCAATTCGGAAAATGCCTACAGGGGAAATCCGAAGGGTAAAGATGAAACAGACGATGAAAAGAAAAAACGGGAACTGATACGACCTTTAGGGATGGGCATGCGTGTTCCATTGCTGGTCATTTCTCCATGGAGCGCGGGCGGACGCGTTTGCTCAGAAGTGTTTGATCACACTTCGTTTATATCATTCCTGGATACGTGGATCGAAAAACGCCTTGGGGCAAAGGGAGAATATTTCAAAGGGCTAGGAGCTTCGAATATCTCTGCCTGGCGAAGAGCCATTGCCGGCGACCTGACAAGCACGTTGGATTTTGACCGTGGGGCAGCGGGGGCGATAGACGCATTCATCGATAGGACAGTACCGGTGAAAATTTTTACCGAAGACGAAAAGAAGAAAGCAGAAGCAACGAACAAATTTTCCCCCGATATCAAGGTCGTCAATGCCGATCCCAACGCAAAGAATCCGGTTGCGGTGAAACAGGATCGAACACAGTGCAATCTGTTGCCGGTGGATTATGATTTTCAGATCAGCTTTAAGATTAAACCTGCTTCTGCAACCATGCCGACGCCGTTTCTAGAATGTCACTGCATAAATTCGGGTCAGCTTGGCGTATCATTTGCCATTTATGCCTATGATGCGCCAATTCCGCCGATGCTCATTAGCTTGGAAGGAAAGCGGCCTGGCGGCTATCCAGCAAGTCTCAAAAACGAATTCTTTCCGATGAATGAACAATCCGACTATTACTATGCCGCTCATGGTCCCAACGGCTATCTGGTGGAGGTTCGCGGCAATGCGCAAAGCGCCACGGAGGCTGCCTTTCATTTCAGTTACGATATAACGCGAGATAAAGACGGAAAAACACTCAGCTTTCACTTCCCGAATTGGCCGACGGCCAACGGAACACTGAAACTGGTCAACGCGTACACTCACGAGGTGTTGCCTGTTAAAAATGGCACCAAGCGTGTTGACGTTGCCACCAAAGACGGCTGGTACGATGTCTCCTTCGTCGACGCTGTTAACACCGACAGCAAATACCTGCGGCGATATGCCGGGCATATCGAGAACGGCAAGATGAGCCGGACCGATCCGGCTATCGGAATGGTCTATGACGAGGCGACAAGGGTCTACGTTCCGGTGGCTTTATAGGGTGCAGAACCCCTGACGCGCGGTGGGTGCATGGTTCTTGGTTCGACAAGCTCACCATGAGGGAGAGTGAAGCTGCAAGGCCAACCGGAAACATTGCAGTCTGAACAGTCTTGCAAAATATAGCTCCCTGCAATCCTCACTCTCCCTCATGGTGAGCTTGTCGAACCACGGACTCATGATGAGCTTCCTGAGCTTGTCGGACCAGGAACCACGCCCCATCGCTTGTCTCATTGCGGAAATACGGTTAGCTGTTCGTGTCAGTCACAGACCAGCCCCATCAGGATTCCATGCGACACCACATCCGACGCCGCCAATCGATTTCCGCCAAGTGGTCAGTGCGGATTGCGTTCCTGTCGGCGATCCTGTTTGTGCTTTCCGCCCTCGGGCACCGCTTCGAGCGGATTGAAACGCCGGAGTTTCTCTGGCTGCTCGCCATTGTTGCCGGCCTTGCACTGCTTGCGCTGCTGCTCAGCATCAAGGGGTTTACCAGCCTGTGGCGGCGCGGCGACCGTGGCGGTCCATCGGCGTTCTGGGGCGCCGTGATTGCGCTGGTGGTGCTCGGTCCGTTCATCACCACGGTGTATCAGGCAATGACCCTGCCGGCGATCTATGACGTATCGACCGATATCACCGAGCCCCCGGCATTGTTCGCCCTTGCCGGACAAAGGACGGAGCGTATGAACCCGCTGGTCAATGATACGCAGAGCCGCGCTTTGCAGGCCAGCGCTTATCCCGGTGTGACGGGCCGTCGCTATGAGGGGTCGCCGGATCGCATACTTGACGCCGTCGTGTCGGTGATTGCCGACAATGGCTGGACAATCACCGAGCAGAAGGGTGTACCCGGCGATGACGAGGAAATTCTGGTGGAAGTCGTTGCCAGAACCTGGCTGCTTGGTTTTACCAGCGATGTGGTCATCCGTCTGAGTGACGAGGGCGAGACCACGTATGTCGATATGCGTTCCGTGTCACGCTATGGCATTCACGACCTCGGCGACAATGCCGACCGCATCACGCAGTTCATGACGGCGCTCGACACCCAGGTTCAGAGTGCCCAGCCCGAGGAAGACACCACTCAGCCCGCCCAGTAAACGCCGTCAATGGAAGGACTGCCTTCCGTAAACACCCTGCCTCGGGCGACGAGGTCTTCGAGATGCGCAAGCACCGAAAGCCCTGCAGCGCCGTGCAGGCGCGGGTCGGTTTCACGGTAGATGACCTTGACCATGGCGGGAATCGTGCGGTCGCCCAGCTTCACGCGTTCGAACACCGCCCGCTCGCGCATCTTGCGATGGGCTTTCAGGCCGCGCACAAAGGTTTTCGGTTTTGTCACCGCACCGCCATGGCCGGGAAGATAAACCCGGTCGTGCCGCTCCAGCAGCCGGTCGAGCGAGGCCATATAGTCAGACATGGAACCATCAGGCGGCGCCACGATGGATGTGGCCCACGCCATCACATGATCGGCGGAAAACAGGATATCGGTTCCTTCAAGCCCGAACACCACATGGTTGGCCGTATGGCCCGGTGTGTGGATTGTCCGCAGGGCCCAGCCATCGCCCGCAATGACGGAATTATCGGCGGCAACGATATCCGGCACGAAATCATAGTCCCCGCTTGCATCGAGCAGGTTGACCTCGCCGATATGCAGCGCCCGGGCCGGACGGTGTGGGCCTTCCGCGACAAGCGTCGCACCAAGCTCGGCTTTCAAAACGGTAGCAAGCGGTGAGTGGTCCCGGTGCGTATGGCTGACAAAAATATGGCTGACGGGACGCCCGGCAATCGCACGCAGCAATGTCGCATGGTGGGCCGCGTCTATCGGACCCGGATCGATCAGCGCCAACGTGTCCTGGCCGATGAGATAGCTGTTGGTGCCATAAAAAGTGAACGGGCTGGGATTGTTGACCGTGATGCGCTTGATATCAGGCGCAATCTCGACGGCTTCGCCATAATGCGGCGCAAAAGAACTGTCGAAAACGAGGGACATGGGGGTGTACAGACCTTTGTGGTACTTCAGGTGTATTGCGAAGCGGCGTCATCCCCAATATACCCTTTTCAACGCGTGGCGAAAGCCGATCCGGAGGATAGAACATGATTGCTGCCCAAACTCGCTCCCTTGCCGAAACCTTTCAGCCGGAAGGCCAGCTTGCCAAAGCCGTATGGTTTGTCTCGCTTGCCCTCGTCGGCACGGCATTGATGACCCTTGCTGCCAAGACCAAAGTTGACATGGTTTTCGTCAACGTCACCATGCAGACATTCGCGGTTTTCGCCATCGCTGCAGCCTATGGCTCACGTCTGGCCGTCGCCACAGTGGCGCTTTATCTGCTGGAAGGTGCGCTCGGCATGCCGGTTTTCACCGGGACGCCGGAAAAGGGCATCGGGCTTGCCTATATGGTCAGCACGACAGGCGGATACCTCATCTCCTATCTTGCCGCTGCCTGGGTTGTCGGTCTTGCCGCTGACAAAGGCTTTGCCCGCAACCCCGTCGTCATGGGCGTTGCGATGCTTGCCGGCGAAGCGATCATCCTCAGCCTCGGTTTCCTCTGGATGGCCTATCTGCTCGGCTTCGAGAAGGCTTTTGCTTTCGGCGTCGGCCCGTTCATCGTTGCCGATATCCTGAAGCTGGCTCTGGCCGCTGCCATCGTTCCGGCCGTGGGGACGCTGCTCAAGCGCCGCTGATAGCCAACAGTACCCGATTATACAAAGCCGCAGTTCAGTCTGCGGCTTTTTCTTTTGTCTGATTGTTCAGCATTGACAATACAGCGCAGGATTCGCAGGTTCGCCGGATAGCGCTATGACCAAACTGTGAGGCATTCCTTGTCAGACTATCCCCGCGATCTGATCGGCTTTGGCCGCAATACACCTGATCCCAAATGGCCGGGCAATGCCCGGATCGCCGTGCAATTCGTGATCAACTACGAAGAGGGCGGTGAAAGCTGCATTCTCGATAAAGACCCCGCCTCGGAAAACCTGTTGTCGGAGATCGTTGGCGCGGCAGCGTGGCCGGGGCAGCGCAATCTCAACATGGAATCCATCTATGAATACGGTTCCCGTACCGGTTTCTGGCGGTTGTGGCGCATCTTTACCCGTCGGGACCTGCCGGTGACGGTCTATGGCGTGACGCTGGCCATGGCGCGCAACCCCGAAGCGGTGGCCGCGATGCAGGAAGCCGATTGGGAAATCGCCAGTCACGGGCTGCGCTGGCTGGAATACAAGGATTTCCCCGAAGAGATCGAGCGGCAGCACATTCTCGAGGCTGTCCGGCTGCACACCGAAGTCACCGGTTCGCGCCCGCTCGGCATCTATCAGGGCAAGCCTTCGGACAACACGCTCAAAATCGTCATGGAAGAAGGCGGTTTCGTCTATTCGGCCGACAGCTATGCCGATGAACTGCCCTATTGGGTGAAGGGGCCAAAGGGCCCGCATTTGATCGTCCCCTACACGCTCGATGCCAATGACATGCGTTTTGCCACACCGCAAGGTTTCAACACAGGCGACCAGTTTTTCACCTATCTCAAGGACACATTCGATGTGCTCTACCGGGAAGGGCAGGAAGGAGCGGCAAAGATGATGTCCGTCGGCCTGCACTGTCGACTTGTCGGGCGCCCCGGCCGGGCAGCGGCGCTGGAGCGGTTCCTGGATTATGTGCAGGGCCACGAAGGTGCCTGGGTGACGCGGCGCATCGATATTGCCCATCATTGGCATGAACACCATGCTCCGGACAGTGCCGCATGACCATCATACCGCTTGCCGTCCAGCCGCTGACCCGCGCGGCGTTCGAACCCTTTGGCGATGTCATCGAAACCGAAGGTGCGGAGATACGCCTGATCAATAATGGCACCACGCAGAGGTTTCACGACCTTGCCCATGTGGATGTCACCGGCGACGATGCGCGGGTTCTGGTCAATATCTTTCGCGGACAGGCTTTCGCCCCGCCACTTGATATCGTGATGCTCGAACGCCACCCGCTGGGCAGTCAGGCATTTTACCCGCTGCAAAACCGGCCGTTTCTGCTTGTGGTGGCGGACGATGATGCAGGCCGCCCCGGCCAGCCCAAGGCGTTTCTGGCGATGGGGCATCAGGGTGTCAATTACGGGCGTAATGTCTGGCATCACCCCCTGATCTCACTGGAAGCGGAGTCGGATTTCCTCGTGGTTGATCGTGGTGGCGCAGGGAATAATCTCGAAGAGTTTTTCTTCGAGGATGTGATCTATCGCATCGAGCCGGTGTGAGTCGCAGCAGGCTTGGTGCGTGGTTCGACAAGCTTACCATGAGGGAGAGTGAGGGCTGCAGGGAGTCAAGTTCTGCGATCTTCGTAATTGGCATTCTCTGCAATTTTCGCGATTAGCGTTGTAGCACCACTCTCCCTCATGGTGAGCTTGTCGAACCACGAACCACGCACCATCACCACGGACGGCTCTCATCCCTCTCGTATGCCCCTTGACGCCTTACCTCTGCCGGTTGAAGCTGTATACCATGTCACAGATGATCAAATTTTTTCTCAATGGTCAAAAACAGGAAGCATCTGTCCGGCCGGATATGACGGTGCTTGACTGGCTGCGCAGCGCGCCGCGATTGACGGGAACCAAGGAAGGCTGCGCGGAGGGTGATTGTGGCGCCTGTTCGGTGCTCATCGGTGACCCCCATGGTGATTCGGTGCAATATCACGCGGCCAACAGCTGTATTCTGGCCATGGGCCAGATTGACGGGCGCTCGCTGGTCACTGTCGAAGGCCTGAAAACCGAAGTCCTGCACCCGGTGCAGGCGGCAATGGCTGAAAACGGCTCATCCCAGTGCGGTTTCTGTACGCCGGGAATCGTCATTTCTCTGGCCGGTCTTGCTGCCAACAACGTCAAACCCGATGATCACGCCATTCATGATGCGCTGGCGGGTAATCTGTGCCGCTGCACCGGCTATCGCCCCATCGTTGAAGCGGCGCGCAAGGTTGCAGGTGGCGGCGGTGCAGCGATATCGGGACCGCAGGTGGCAGCGTTTGCGAACTTGGATCCGCAAAAGGCGATATCCGCCGATGGGTCGACCTTCCACCAGCCGGGTACGCTCGCCGACCTGCTGCAATTGCGCAAGGACAAACCGGATGCGCTGCTTCTCGGCGGCGGAACCGATCTTGGCGTTGCGCTGGCCGATTATCACACGGATTGGGACGAGGTGATCTCGCTGGCGCATGTGCGTGAAATGCGGGTCATCGGCGAAACCGAGAATCATCTGAGTTTTGGCGCTGCCGTGACGTGGGAAGAGGTGCTTGCGCGCGTCGCCGGCTCCTATCCGTCCTTTGCCACACTTATTCGCCGTTTCGGCTCCACCCAGATCCGGTCCATGGGAACCATCGGCGGCAATATCGGCACGGCGAGCCCGATCGGCGATGGGCCGCCTGCCTTGATCGCGCTGGGTGCGGATGTCGAACTGGCTTCGCTCAATGGCCGCCGATTCATGGCGCTTGAGGATTTTTTCCTGGATTATCGCAAGACGGAATTGCGGGCTGACGAAGTGATTGCATCGGTCTCCATTCCCAAGCCCAAACCGGGGCAGGAATTCCGCGTCTACAAGATTTCCAAACGTTACGATCAGGATATCTCGACGGTCTGCGCTGCCTTTTCCATCACCCGCGAGGACGGGCAGGTCCGCAGCGCGCGCATCGCCTTTGGCGGCATGGCTGCAATACCCCGCCGGGCGCTAGAGGCCGAACGTGTGCTTGTCGGCAGCCAGTTCGACGCAAAGGCGGTCGACGCCTGTGCGGCGGCAATCACCGCTGCGTTCAAGCCACTCAGCGACTGGCGCGGCAGTGCGGATTACCGGCTGCAGGTGGCGGCCAATCTGGTCGAACGGTTCTGGCGGGATGTTTCGGGAGAGACCGTGGAAGTGATGGCGCTATGACCGACAGTTTTGGTTCTCGTGGCACGCCCCTCTGTCCTGTCGGACATCTCCCCCGCAAGGGGGGAGATCAGCTTTCATTGCGATCTCTGCGAAAATTGAAATATTTCCAGTTGTGCGAAGGCGTTCATGTCGATGTGATTTCCCCCCTTGAGGGGCAGATGGGCGACAGCCCAGAGGGGGGTAAATGACCGACAACACCCCTCTCACCGTCCAGCGCAGTATCGTCGGCAAGGGCGTCGCCCATGATTCCGCCGCGCGTCACGTGGCGGGCGCGGCAAATTATATCGACGATATGCCCGAACTGCCGGGCACACTGCACGCGGCCTTTGTCCTCTCGCCGGTCGCCCATGGTCGACTCAAATCAATCGATCCGGCACAGGCGCTGGCGATGGAAGGCGTGGCGGGTGTCTGGTGGGCCAAGGATGTGCCCGGCCATAACGAGGTCGGCCCGATCCTCAACGGCGAAACACTTTTCGCCGAGGATATCGTCGATCATGAAGGGCGGGTCATCGCCGTCGTCGCTGCCCGCGATTTCGAAACGGCCTATCGCGCCGCGAAAAAAGTCAAGGTCGACATCGAACCGCTGGAGCCCGTGCTCGATATCGAGGAAGCCCACCGGCGCAGGAGCTATGTCCTGCCGCCGCAGGAAGTCATTGACGGCGATGTCGAGACTGCACTTGCCAACGCGCCGCATGTCCTGTCCGGTACGCTGCATATGGGCGGGCAAGATCATTTCTATCTGGAAACCCAGATCGCCTATGCCATTCCCGGCGAGAACGGCGAAATGCTCGTGCATTCTTCCACCCAGCATCCGACTGAGGTGCAGCACCATGTTGCGCTGATCCTCGGACTGCATGCCAATGCGGTGGAATGTCAGGTGCGGCGCATGGGCGGCGGTTTCGGCGGCAAGGAAAGCCAGGCGACAATCATCGCGGGGGCTGCTGCGCTGGTGGCCGCCAAGACGGGAAAGCCCTGCAAGATGCGGCTGAAACGCCGCGACGACATGGCGGGCACGGGCAAACGTCACGATTATGTGGCCAACTGGAAAGTCGGCGTCGATTCACTCGGCCGTATACAGGGGCTTGATGTGGAATATCTCGCCCGCGCCGGAAATCTGCCTGACCTGACCGGACCTGTCATCACCCGCACGCTGACACATACGGACAATGCCTATCATATTCCCCATGCCCGGTTTATCGGCCATGCGTGCAAGACCAATACGGTTTCCAACACCGCCTTCCGCGGTTTCGGCGGGCCTCAGGGCATCCTGACCATCGAGAACATCATCGATACCATTGCACGGGAACTGAAGCTCGATCCCAATACTGTCCGTGCCATCAACTATTACGGCGACGAAACCGGCATGGTGACGCCCTATGGTCAGCCGGTGGAAGACAACCGCCTGATCGAAGTGACGGAAGCAGTTTTGACTTCGGCGGACTGGCAACAGCGGCGTGCCGAGATCGACGCACACAATGCCGCCAATCCGGTCATCCGCCGGGGACTGGCGATGATGCCGGTGAAGTTCGGTATTTCATTCAACCTGACGTCGCTCAATCAGGCCGGCGCGCTGGTGCATGTCTACCTCGACGGCTCGATTTTCCTCAACCATGGCGGCACGGAAATGGGGCAGGGCCTCTTCGTCAAGGTTGCGCAGGTCGTGGCCGAAGTGTTTCAGGTCGAACTCGACATGGTGCGCATTTCCTCCACGGCGACGGGCAAGGTGCCGAACACCAGCGCCACAGCTGCGTCCACGGGTTCTGATCTCAACGGCATGGCGGCGTTCAAGGCAGCCAACGCGATCAAGGCGCGCATGACGACCGTTGCCGCCGAACATTTCGGCGTTGAAGAAGAACATATTATCTACCGGGAGGGCCGTGTCCACGCGGACAACGAATCCATATCCTTCGGCGAACTGGCCAAGATGGCCTGGCTCAAACGGGTGCAGCTGTCGGAAGCCGGACATTACGCAACGCCTAAAATCCATTGGGACGGCAAGACGATGAAGGGCCGGCCCTTCTTCTATTTCACCTATGGCGCGGCGGTGGCTGAGGTGGCCATCGATACGCTGACCGGTGAATCGCGGTGTCTGCGCGCCGATATCCTGCAGGATGTCGGATCGCCCCTGAACCCGGCGATTGATCTTGGCCAGATCGAGGGCGCATTCGTGCAAGGCATGGGCTGGCTGACCTGCGAGGAACTCTGGTGGGACAAGACGGGGCGGCTGCGCACTGTCGGGCCGTCCACCTACAAGATTCCGGGTTCCCGCGATGTGCCGCCGGAATTCAACGTGCGCATTCTCGACAATGCGCCCAATCGCGAGGAAACGGTGTTCCGCTCCAAGGCCATCGGAGAGCCGCCGCTGATGCTCGGCGTCTCCGTCTGGCTCGCCATCCGCGATGCCATCGCCTCCGTGGGCAAGGGCGGCATCGCGCCGCAACTCGATGCACCCGCCACGCCGGAAAATGTATTGCGCTCGGTGAATGCATTGAAAGAACGCATGAAGAAAGGTCTCGATGACTCTCGATGAACTGAACAACGCCGAAGCAGAAACTTTCGTCAGAGCGCTGGGTGATGTTTTCGAGCACTCGCCGTGGGTTCCGGAAGCTGTAGTGCCGCTGCGCCCCTTTGCCAGTGTTGAACTCCTGCATGCGGCAATGGTGGGTTCGGTGGACAAGGCCGGACAAGTCGCGCAGCTTGGCCTCATCCGTGCACATCCGGATCTGGCAGGAAAAGCCGCGCGGCAGGGCGGTCTGACAGCGCACTCAACCAGTGAACAGAAGGGCGCCGGGCTCGACCGCCTGACCGATGCGGAATTTACGGAGTTTCATCAGTTGAATGACGGATATCAGCGGCGTTTCGGTTTTCCGTTCATTCTCGCTGTGCGCGGTCACGACAAACACTCGATTCTGGCGGCGTTCAGGACACGGTTGCAGAACAATGCCGGGGAAGAGGTGGCCGAAGCCCTGCGCCAGATCTCCCTGATTGCGCGGTTTCGGCTTGACGATCTGCTAGCCTGAGAGGTTATTTATGGGAAAACTGTCGACACATGTGCTGGATACAGCGGCGGGGCGCCCCGCATCGGGCATGACGCTGAAGCTGCATCGGATTGACGCGGATGAGACAAGACATTTGCTGAAGGAAACGGTCACCAATGCGGATGGCCGTACCGATGGCCTGTTGCTGCCACCGGATGAAATGGCTGTCGGGCGCTACGAGATCAGTTTCTTTGTCGAGGCGTATTTCCGGGCTAAGGGAATTGAATTGACCGAGCCAGCTTTTCTCGACGTGGTGCCCATTCGTTTTGCCATTTCGGACGTGGATGCGAATTATCATGTCCCGCTACTGGTCACGCCATGGTCTTATTCCACCTATCGCGGGAGTTGAGGGAAGGTTTTGCACAACAGAAATACCACTCACCCATAAACACCGATCACATTGAATCGCTTGCGATCCTCAGCTTTGAAGATAATCAGATTGGTCGCCGACACCGGTGAAGCAATAAAGCAGGCAATGGTCAGATCCCCGCCCGCGGTGCCCAGCAACACCCCATCCTGAGGAAAGACCCCGCCGAGCTGTTTTTGCATGAGCGGAGAGATATCGATGGCGATGCTCTGGCTGACGGGATCGATCGTCTGGATCGTATCGCCTGCTACCCATTGCCGGATGTGCGCGGGATCACTGACCTGCAATTGGTCGGCAGCGGTATCCCATTTTACCCAGGCGGACTGAACCGGAGATTTGCTCGTGTTCCAGATACGAATCAGTGCGGAATCCCGCATGCCCGGGGCAAAGATGCCGGATGCAGCTTTGCTTTTCAGGGAAACCAGATCGGCCGAGATTGACGCGCAGACAGCGGTGCCGGCGGCAGGTTCGAGAACGGCATTGATGCCGCCATGGGGTAAAAAGATCAGACCGCACAGTTTTTTGCCCGTCCTGGCCTGCGCGATACCGCCGGGAAACTGCACCGCCCCGGTCTTGTTGTCCGCGAGCATGATATCCCGCCAGTCCTTGCCGTCGATGCTCGCCTTGATGGAGAAATCCCTGTTCCAGATCGTGCCGATCTCAACCCGCCCCTGATAACCCGATTGGAAGAGAATGGAAGCGAGCTGCTGGTCGCCCGCCTTGTTGATCTTGAGCTGATGCCCGTTGCCGACATGATCGAACAGGGAGGCTGCACTTTTCAGGCTGAGGCGGTTTGCATCATCCGCCCGCGCATTGATGCCCACGAGGTCAACGGGGTTTGTTCCGGTGTGCATATCGGTCCATTGCCCCTGATTGAAAACGGCAAGGCAGTTCTCGGCAATCATCCATGCGCACCATCCGTCCTGTGGCTTGAAAAAGGCCCAGGCGCCGTCTTGCCACGCGGCGATTTGCTCGTCCTTGCCGCCCCATGCAGCTGAAGCGCCTGATGGGATGAAATACCGGTCTCCCTCCTTTGGCTTGGCCGGCGGTTCCTTCAGCGTCCTGCTGATAAGGGAAAGCTGTACCAGAGCATCGAGTGCCCGGATGGCCTCATTGTGGGTGACGTGTTTCTGGGCCTGCGACGGAGCGATATAGGGAAGCTGGAGGTTCGAAGTCTGTACCATGGGTCTTGTTCCGTTGTTGGGAAAAGCCAAGGATAAACGCTGCCAGCCTGTGTTGGATAAAGTTCAGGAAAGGGGATGGTTGATAGACCATCATACGATCATTGCATTTATGTAACCCTATGTTACTGGTCTGGAAGGCATTTAGGGTTTTAAGGATGGTTGGCGTATCTCACAAATGCCTTAAATTGGACTTTAAGAAAAACTGCAGTTTCTCACGCCATCCAGGCATTCCGTTAGCACCGAGGATCAATGAAATTGGAAAATTTTCGGCAACGCATCTCGATGATGCCGCGTCGTTATAAACAGGTCCTCCTTGTCAGCTTTGACGTGGTGGTGCTGATGTTTGCGGCCTGGTTCAGCTATGTGCTGAGATTCAACACCCTTTTCATGCCCAATACCGAGCAGGCGATGCTGATGATCGCCGCGCCCCTGATTGCGTCTCCGGTGTTCATCCGCTTTGGTCTTTATCGGGCCGTTATCCGCTATCTGCCTGATAAGGCCATCTGGACGATGATTCAGGCTGTGACCTTTGCTGTCATTATCTGGGTGGTCGTGGCGTTTCTCACGCAAATGACCGGTGCCGAGGGTGTACCCCGCGCCGTTCCGTTTCTTTACTGGGTTCTCAGCGTCGTTCTGATCTGTGGCAGCCGGTTTGCCGCAAAATGGCTGCTGTGGAGCCCCTTGCGCGAGAAACTGCTTTCCCGACAGTGCCTTATCTTCGGTGCAGGCGATGCAGGCCGGCAATTGGCCAATGCGCTCAAAGCGCAGAATGAAGTCTTCGTTGCCGGCTTTATTGATGACGACAGCAGTCTGCAGGGCATGGATATTCTTGGCATCCGGGTTTACCCGACCGCCATGATTGAGACGCTGATCGATAATTTCGGTATCAACGAAATGATCGTGACCACGTCATCCTTGAGCGGCACGCAGCGTCGTTTGTTGATCGGCAAGCTCAAATCACTGAACGTGAAAGTGCGCATTCTGCCCGCTATTTCCGATCTGACCGCCGGAAAATACATCGTCAGTAATCTGCGCGATATTGATATTGACGACCTTTTGGGCCGGTCGCCCGTGCCTGCCGACCCGGATCTGCTCGACAAGACGGTCGAGAACCGTGTTGTGCTGGTGACAGGCGCGGGGGGCTCCATCGGCTCGGAACTCTGCCGGACCATCGTCAAGCTGGCCCCGGCGAAACTCGTGCTTTTCGACGTGAACGAGCACAGTATTTATCAGCTTCAGCGCGAACTTTCCGTTATCAGCGATTGTGTCCTGGTGCCTGTTCTTGGCTCGATCAGCGATGGTGCCTTGCTCAAGGTGGTGCTCGAACAGCACAAGGTGGAGAATGTCTATCATTGTGCCGCTTACAAGCATGTGCCGCTGGTTGAGGAAAACGTCGTTGAAGGCGCGCGGAACAACGTCATAGGAACCGATGTGCTGGCGGGAGTGGCGCGCGAGGCAGGTGTCCGCAATTTCGTCCTCATCTCGTCGGACAAGGCGGTGCGGCCATCCAACATCATGGGTGCCACCAAGCGCTGGGCCGAGCTCATCGTGCGCTATAATGGCGACGAGGCAAAAAAACGCGGCACCGGCCAGATTTTTACCTGCGTACGTTTCGGTAATGTGATCGGCTCCAGCGGCTCGGTCGTTCCGCTGTTTCGCGAACAGATCGCGCAGGGCGGTCCGCTGACCGTTACCCATGACGAAATGACCCGCTATTTCATGTCGGTACGGGAAGCTGCCGAGTTGATCATCCAGGCGGGAGCGCTCTCTGAAGGCGGTGATATCCTGCTTCTGGAAATGGGTGAGGCGGTGCGTATCCGCGATCTGGCCGAAAACATGATCCTGCTTGCGGGCTTGTCCGTGAAGGACGCCCAAAATCCGGATGGGGATATCGAGGTTGTCACGATCGGCATCCGGGATGGCGAAAAGCTGCATGAGGAGCTTTTTTACGATCCGACAGGTGTTTCGGCGACGGTCCACTCCAAGATTCTGCGTGCCACACGGCGGGTCGCTTCGGCTGATCATCTGCCGGCTGCCGTCGCAGGGCTGCGTGAACTCATCGCAAAGCAGGACCCTGATGCCATCAGGGTCCTGCTTTTCGAGCACGCCACCAGCTAGGCGTCACCTCAATCTTGGCCATATTCACGTGCAGAAACAACAGCACTGAATGACCGGTAGAAGACATAAAGCGGGATTGCGGGCTGTTGAAAAGGGCACCATCATCAGGGACCGTTGCCGTCCTCTTGGGAACATTCAACGGTGCGGCATTTCTCGACGGGCAGCTCGCTTCGATCGCAGCGCAAACCTATCCGGATATTGATCTGTGGATTTCGGACGACGGGTCAACGGATGAGAGCCGGCTGATCCTGCAACAGTGGGCGAAGTGCTGGACGAAAGGCCGTGTCACTCTTTTGCCCGGTCCCGGCGAGGGGCGTGCAGAGAACATCCGGTCGCTGATCACCAACCCGGCTATACAGGCGGATTATTATGCGTTCGCCGATCAGGATGACATCTGGGAGCCGGAAAAACTGGCAACATCCATTCGCTGGATCGAGCACAATGCCTTTGCTGTCCCGTCTGTATTTTGTTCACGAACGCTGAAAATCACCGATAATGGTGCCATTGTCGGTTCGTCTCCGCTTTATTCGCAGCCCACGGAATTTCGCAACGCGCTGGTTCAGAATATTGCCGGCGGCAACACGATGCTGTTCAACCGGATGGCGCATGCGCTTCTCGTGGAGTCCTGCCGGACCACGCCCTTCTCCAGTCACGACTGGTGGCTGTACCTGATTGTGTCAGGCGCGGGCGGGGTCGTGCATTTCGACCCGCAGCCCCTGGTGCGTGACCGTCAGCCCAACCCGGGAGAGGGGTGGCAGGCGCAACTTGCGGTCCTGCGGTCGTTGTTCGCAGATCGTTTTGCTGATCAGGCGGACATCAATATTCAGGGACTGGTGCGCAACCGGGATTTGCTGACCAGTGAAGCGCAGGCGATCTGCGATCTCTACTGGAAGGTGAGATCTGATAATTTCATCCGGCGCATTCTCGCCCTGCACCAGTCGGGAGTTTACCGACAGACCCTTCCAGGCCAGATCGGGCTTTATCTCGCTGCTGTCTTCCGCAGGCTCTGATCACGCGGACGTCTGTTTACGGAAACGCAACAGCACGGCTGCGACGCAGACGACAGCCACGAAAATGCCGATCAGCCGGACCGGAATATTGGTTGAACCCGCAGCCCAAGCGCAGATGCCAAGAACAATATTCAGTGCCGCCACGGTCAGCACCACCTGCCAGATACTCCATCCGGAGCGTTTTGCAATCTGATAGGCATGTTTGGAATGGGCCGCGAAAATATTGTCGCCTTCGAGGAGACGCTTGATCAGCGTTGTTGTGGCATCGGCAATGAAAAACAGGGGCAGGATGAGCCCGGTGGCGATGCGCATGTCGCGGGCGGCCATGAAAAAGGCGAGGCCGCACAGGAGCCCCAGCGGCAGACTGCCTGAATCACCCAGAAAAACCGTGGCCTTGGGGCGGTTGAACACGGCAAACCCCGCCAGTCCTCCGGCTATTGCCGCAGCAATGCTGCCGGAGGCCATGCCCGTCAGTCCAAAGACTGCAAACGCAGCGAGAAAGGCCAGCGGAATGCCCATGCCGGAAACGACCATCAGGTCGAGTCCGTCCATGAAGTTGGTCAGGTTGATGAAATAAACCAGCGCCAGGACGAGCAGACCGCGCTCGAGCAGGACGGGAAGAAAATCCGGCAACAGGCGGAAATCCGGGCCAAGACCATAGATGCAAAGGCAGGATGCAATCACCTGTGTGACGATCCTGACGCTTTCCGGTAAATGATGCCCGTCGTCAAGCATTCCCGTTATCCAGAGGATGAGGGCACCAATGGTCACGGAGATGAGTAAGCGCTGCTCAAGACCCGTTTGAGCGCCGAACAGCCAGAGGAGCGCCACAACCACTGGTACAATGGCAAGGCCGCCAAGCTGGCGCGCCGGCTGGGTGTGGTTGGAGCGTTCGTTGATTCCCGCGGCAAGGAAATGACCTGGCAGCAGCCTGATGAGGACAACCAGCAGGAGGGCGCTGCCTATGGCTGCGGCAAGGACGAGGGAGAGAATGAGAGGCAAGAAAATGTCGTCCTCAATTTACAGGGCTGTCGATTGCTCCACCCTTGTCATGAAAATAATGCCGAAACAATTGTGAAGAGCGACAAACTGGCCAATCATTCACGTTGCGCAAGCCGGAACCAGAGGTTATAAGGCCGCGCTGTCATGCGGTGGAATGCACCTGCATCGACATTTTGGGGCGTAGCCAAGTGGTAAGGCAGCGGTTTTTGGTACCGCCATTCCCTGGTTCGAATCCAGGCGCCCCAGCCATGTCACAACAGCAATCAATCCATTGAATATATTCATGTAAATCGAAATCACGCGTATTCGGTCACGCTGCTTTTCTGCAAAACCGATTGCCCGATCCGCAATCCGGAATCGATGGTCGGCTCCCAGCCCGTTGATTCCAGCAATGCGGCGCTTGCGACGAGAGGGCCGTTGAGTGTGTGCCAGCGCTGGTTCTGACCGGTGATCAGAGCTGCAAGATGCAGCAGCGCTGCGGGCAGGGCGAACAGCCCGGCATGTCGACCCATGCCGCGCCTTATGGCTGTGATGATCCCGGCTGCCGTCATCGGGTTCTTGTCCGCCACGATATAGATGCCGCCGTCGGTATTCGTGCTTTGCAGGCTGTGCAGCACGGCCCGGCAGAGAGCCGAGCGGTCAAGCACGGAGCGCTGCCCCGTCAGCGATTGGAACGGCAGGGGCATTCTAAGGGCCGCGATTTTGATCAGGGCAGCCATGTTGCCTTTCACGCCCGGGCCGTACACGAGAACGGGGCGCAGGATCGTGAAATTGCGTTTCGGCATTGCCTTCGCGATTTCAGCTTCGGCAGCCAGTTTTGCCCGGCCGTAATCGTCCGTTGGCCGAGGAGTCGACAGCTCCGTAACAAGGCCGTCCTGGATCGGTCCTGCCTGCGCGCGGATTGACGATAGAAACACGAGCTTTCCGTCTATCGTCTGGTCCGCAGCCTTGGCAAGCTTGGCAGCGAGGATGCAGTTCACGTCATGATACAATTGCGCGGCGTCCGGCAGCCGCGTGTGAGCAATCGCGGCCAGATGCACCACGTGATCAAAGCCGGCAAGCAGCTGCGTAAAGTCGTCGTCAGGCGCAGCGGGCAAGGGGAGGGGAATTGTTTCAATCGGCAGGATTGCTCCGCTGCCCGAGGACCGTGAAGCGCCCGTCACCTGATAACCGGCTGCCATCAAGTAAGGCACAAGCTCCTGTCCGATGAAACCGGAAGCACCTGTGACGAGGACCTTGCCCTTTGTCATTGTATGAAACCCCATTCTTGAACGTCACTCATACCAAGACGCGTTGCCGGGGATCAATGCGGCAAACCATTTTCATGGCGATGAGTATGATTTCCCGGCGATGGCTGTGTGATAATTCCGCGACAATTCAATCTTTCAGTAAACATTTGTTCAATCTCGGTGGAGTCGTATTGACAAGTCCCGTACGATCCGAAATGTTAAATGAAACGTTTCATAAGGCATGAATCGCAGGGAGAAGCGCATTTACACCGGTTCGGGAGGATCAGAGGTGTGAATCAATCTGGTAGAATTTGGCACCCAAGGACGGCACGCAGCGATGCGCAGGCCGGATGTGATGCACATTGCCACGTCGACAGCGTTTTCCGCGATTGAGGTAAGGATTTCAGGGCTGCCGCTCACGCGCGGTCCGGAAAAAATAGGGTAAAACCAAGGGAGGATAAACCTGTGAAAAAACTGCTCGCATCACTCGCCATCGTTGCGGCACTGGCCGCGCCTGCAATGGCCGACAGTGCCGTTGATACATCCAAGGTGAAGAAGGAATACGTCACCTCTGCCAGCGGCAAAACTTATTCGATTGCCACTGTCGTCAAGGTCGATGGCATTGCCTGGTTTGACCGCATGCGCACGGGCGTTGAACAATTCAAGTCGGAGACCGGTGCCGATGCGTGGATGGTCGGGCCGAGCCAGGCCGATGCCGCCGCACAGGTGCAGATCGTTGAAAATCTCATCGCGCAGGGCGTTGATGCCATCTGCATCGTGCCGTTCTCGGTGGAGGCGGTTGAGCCTGTTCTGAAAAAGGCCCGCGATCGCGGCATCGTCGTCATTGCCCACGAAGCCTCCAACATCGTCAATGTCGATTACGAGCTCGAAGCCTTTGACAACAAGGCCTATGGCGCCAAGCTGATGGAAGTTCTGGCCAAGGACATGGGCGGCAAGGGCAAGTACCTCGCCACGGTCGGCAGCCTGACCTCGAAGTCACAAATGGACTGGATCGACGGCGCCATCGAATACCAGAAGAAGAATTTCCCCGAGATGTCGCTGGCCACAGAACGTCTGGAAACCTATGACGACGCCAATCAGGACTACACAAAGCTGAAGGAAGCCATGACCACCTATCCGGATGTCAAAGGCATTCTGGGCGCGCCCATGCCGACATCTGCTGGTGCCGGCCGTTTGATCGCTGAAGGCGGCCTGAAGGGCAAGGTGTTCTTTGCCGGTACGGGTCTCGTTTCGGTTGCTGGTCAGTATCTCAAGAATGGCGACATCCAGTACATCCAGTTCTGGGACCCGGCTGTTGCCGGTTATGCCATGAACGAACTCGCTGTCATGGCACTGGAAAAGAAGACCGATCTGATCAAGGCTGGTCTAGATCTCGGTCTGCCCGGCTATAACAGCCTGCTCGTCCCGGACGCATCCAAACCAAACCTGCTCTATGGTGCAGGCTGGGTTGGCGTGACCGCTGCCAATATGGGCGATTACAACTTTTAACGGATGCTTATCACTCCCCTCTGTCCTGTCGGACAGAGGGGGGTAAAGAGGAAAAGCATGAGCGAACACCTTCTGGAACTGAAAAATATCGGTAAGCGTTTCGGTGGCCTCGTGGCTCTGGATTCGGTATCGCTGTCGATCAAGCCGGGTGAAATTCACTGTCTGGCGGGTGAGAACGGCTCCGGCAAATCAACAATCATCAAGATCATGGCCGGTGTTTACCAGCCGACCGATGGTGAAATCCTGATTGATGGCAAGCCGGTGTCCGGCATGACGCCTGCGCAGTCGGTGCAGCATGGCATTCAGGTCATCTATCAGGATTTTTCCCTGTTCGGAAATTTGACGGTAGCTGAGAATCTGGCGCTCAATACATTGCTGCTGGAGGGCAAGCGCACCGTGAACTGGCGGCGTGTGCGCGAACTGGCTGAAAAGGCGCTCGCCCGTCTTGGCGTGGCCATGGATCTGGATGCGGACGTCGAAACGCTGCCGACATCCGGCAAGCAGATCGTCGCCATTGCCCGGGCTGTCATGGCCGATGCACGCCTGATCATCATGGACGAGCCGACGACGGCACTGACCCGCCATGAGGTCGATGCGCTGTTTCGCATTGTGCGTGATATTCAGGCGCAAGGCATTGCTGTTCTGTTCGTCAGCCACAAGATGCGCGAGATGCTGGAAATCAGTGAACGGCTGACCGTCCTGCGCAACGGAAAAAAGGTTGCCGAAGGCCCGATCGGCGATTTCGACGAGCCTGCGATCACCCGCGCCATGACCGGGCACGATCTGACCGATCAGGTCTATCGCTGGGAGCAGTCGAAGGGCGATATTGTTCCCCGTCTCGATGTGCGCAATCTGGGCATTGCAGGCGGGCTTGATGATATCAATCTGACGCTGCATGCGGGCGAGATCGTCGGCCTTTCCGGGCTCATCGGTTCCGGCCGTACGGAGCTGGCCCTGGCACTGTTCGGGATGCATCCCAAATTCACCGGGACCGTCAAGGTGGATGGCAACAGCGTGCACCCGAAGACCGTGCAGGAGGCCATTGCCAGCGGGCTGGCTTACGTACCGGAAGACCGGTTGACCGAAGGGTTGTTCCTGACCCAGTCGATCGAGCGCAACATGCTGGCAACCTCCCTCGACAATTTTGTGCGCGGTCTGTTCATCGATCGCAAGAAGACGGCGGAGGCAACCACCTCCATGTTTGGCGCCATGCAGATTGCCGCGCCCGGACCCTATACGCCGGTCAATCATCTCTCCGGCGGCAACCAGCAGCGCGTGGTGCTGGCACGCTGGCTGCTGACCGGTGCGCGGGTGCTGATCCTCAACGGTCCCACCGTCGGTGTCGACGTCGGCTCCAAGGCGCAGATCCACCGCAAGATCCGCGAACTCGCCACCCAGAACGACCTTGCCGTGCTGATGATCTCGGACGATGTGCCCGAGCTGGTGCAGAACTGCAACCGTGTGATCGTCATGCATCGTGGCCGTTTCGTCGATGAAATCGGTCCTGGTGCTTTGAATGAAGACGCTTTAAACGACCGCCTGAAGGCCTTGAAATGACTCTGTTTCGCCGATCGGAATTCATCATCGCGTGCATCCTTTTTGCCGCCATGATCATCATTGGATTGATCAACCCGGCCTTCTGGTCGCTGGACAATCTGTTCGGGCTTCTGCGCAGCAATGTCATTATCGGCATCATGGCGCTTGGCGTTCTCGTGGTGATGATCTCGGGCGGCATTGATGTGTCGTTCACCGCCTTTGCCGCTGCCGCCATGTACCTGACCATCAAGCTGATGATCTATACGGGTTATGAAGGTGTCTTTCTGCCGTTTGTCGCCGCGACCCTGATCGGGCTTTTTCTCGGTGCGTTCAATGCGTTTTTCATCCACACATTCCGGATGATACCGCTGATCGTGACATTGGGTACAGGCAGCGTCGTACGCGGATTGCTGCTTGGTCTCGTCGGCACAAGTGTCATCAATATCGACAAGATGCCTCAGCAGCTGATCGCGTTCGCCAAGACCGATCTGGTCAGCCTGACCTCCGCCACCGGCACCAATTTCGGCCTGACAGCGATGATCCTCATCTATCTCGGCCTGGCGCTCGTCACCCACCTTTTCCTGCGTTACACCTTGGCGGGCCGCAGCATTTTTGCGCTGGGCGGCGCACCGGAGGCGGCAAATCGTGTCGGCTTCAACACCCGCCGCACGTTGATTTTCGTCTATTGTTTTGCGGGCGCACTGGCTGGTTTTGCCGGCCTCCTGCATGGTTCGATGATCTGGCTGGCCAACCCGCGTGATTTCGCCGGTCTCGAACTCGATGTCATCGCTGCCGTCGTGCTTGGCGGTGCGTCGATCTTCGGCGGGCGTGGCAGCGTCATCGGTACGCTGCTCGGGGTGTTCATGCTCGTCATGGTCAAGAACAGCCTGATCATCATGAAGGTCGACACCACGTGGCAACGCGTCGTCGTCGGTCTGATCATCATTGTCGCGACAGCGCTGACCGCCTGGCGCGACCGCAAGAAACTGGTGTGAGAGCAGGGAACGTCATCATGCAAAACAGCTCATTCGCCAAGCGTATTTTCGGACAGGACCGCAACATCCTGCAACTGCTCGTCATCACCGTGCTCGTCTTTGCGCTGATGTCCTATCTCAACCCGGACAAGTTCCTGCGCTATTATAATTTCGAGTCCATCACCTACATCATGCCGGAGCTTGGCATCCTCGCCATTGCCATGATGATCGCCATGCTCACGGGCGGCATTGATCTTTCCGTGGTGGGCATTGCCAATCTCGCCGGTATTCTGGCCGGTGTGTTCTTTCATTCGGTGATCGTCGGAACCAGTCAGTCGACGGGCATGCTGCTGCTCTATACCGGTATTGGCGTCCTGATGGCGCTCGCCATTGGTCTTCTGGCCGGGGTGCTCAATGGCTTCCTCATTTCCAAGTTGCGCATCACGCCTATTCTGGCGACGCTGGGCACCGGGCAGATTTTTACCGGCCTTGCGGTGGTTCTGACCGGTGGCCCGGCGATTGTCGGCTTTCCCGATGCGTGGAATTTCATCGGCAACGGCAAGATTCTGGGCATTGCCACGCCATTTATCCTCTTTGTCGTCGTCGCTGGTGCAGTCGCTGTTCTGCTGACGCGCACCACGTTGGGCGTCAATCTAATGCTGATCGGCACCAATCCGCGCGCCGCGATCTTTGCCGGGCTGCGCAAGGACCGGATGATTTTCTACTCCTACATGATGACCGGGCTTCTTGCGGCCATCGCGGGTGTCATCCTGTCGGGCCGGACCAATGCGGCCAAGTCCGATTACGGCGCGTCCTATCTCCTGCAGGCCATTTTGATTGCCGTACTGGGCGGAACAAATCCGGCTGGCGGCAAGGGCAGGGTGCTTGGCGTATCCATCGCGCTGATCGCGCTCATGCTGCTGTCTTCGGGCTTCCAGATACTGCGGTTTTCCAACCACCTGATCGATTTCATCTGGGGCGGCTTCCTGCTCCTCGTCATTGCCCTCAATGCCTTTAGGAACACGGACAGGTAAAGCCGTGTTCCTTTCGCGGGATCATTGATATAGAGCATTTTCGAACATACCGAAGAAGACAAGGAATACACATATGGCTCGTCGCATTGCAGTCGTTGGCAGCAACATGACCGATCTCGTCACGTCGATCATCCGCATGCCGGCGCCCGGCGAAACACTGGAAGCACCGGCATTCGCCATGGGGTTCGGCGGCAAGGGCGCCAATCAGGCGGTGGCCGCCGCCCGGCTTGGTGCCGAGGTGATGATGGTGACCAAAGTGGGTGATGACGTCTTCGGTCAGAGCACCATCGACAATCTGAAAAGCAATGGCGTGGATATCAGCCATGTCGGCACGGTGGCAGGACAGTCGAGCGGCGTCGCGCCCATTTTTGTCGATGAGTCAGGGGAGAATTCGATCCTGATCATCAAGGGCGCGAACAACGACCTGAAGCCTGCCGACATCGATGCGGCGGCTGAAGATCTCAAGACATGCGACCTGATCCTGATGCAGCTCGAAGTGCCGCTGGAGACGGTCTACTACACTGCCGCCTTCGCCGAGAAGCATGGCATCGAGACCATCCTCAATCCCGCACCGGCCGCGCCTGAACTGGACGCGGCGAAGGTTGCAAAGGTCACCTTCGTGGTACCGAACGAGAGCGAGCTGGCATTGCTGACAGGCATGCCCACCGATACGGACGAACAGATCGAGAAGGCTGCCCATGCGCTGATAGCCCGGGGTATCCGCACTGTCATCGTTACATTGGGCTCGCGCGGTGCGCGGCTGATCACGGCTGACAAGTCGACCATGATCGAGCCGGTCAAGGTCAAGCCGAAGGACACAACAGGTGCCGGCGATGCGTTCATCGGCAGCTTTGCCCGCTTCTATGTCGAGAGCCGGGAGCTCGAAGCGTCGCTGAAAAAGGCCGCGCTCTATGCAGCGGATTCCATCACGCGTCCCGGCACGCAGAAATCCTACGCGACGACGGCGGAATTCGAAGCCTTCATCGCTGCCAACAAGGCCTAAGGCCAATACCCGGAAGAATGAGGAAATAATCGTGCTGAAAAATCTTGATCCGCTGCTGAATGCCGATGTTCTTTATGCGCTGAAATCCATGGGACACGGCGACCGTCTGGTCATTTGCGATACGAATTTCCCCGGTGATTCCATTGCCCGGCAGACCCGTCTCGGTCGACTGCTGCGGATTGATAATGTGAGCGCACCGCGTGCCGCCAAGGCCATTCTCTCTGTCATGCCGCTCGATACATTCATCGACGATGCCGCAGCGCGCATGGAAATCGTCGGCAGCCCCGATGAGATTCCTGACGTCCAGAAAGAAATGCAGACGGAAATCGATGCCGCCGAGGGCAAGCACTGGCCGATGGTCTCCATCGACCGGATGGCTTTCTATGAACACGCCAAGAACGCCTATTGCGTGATTGCCACGGGCGAGCGCCGTTTCTACGGCTGTTTTATCCTCACCAAGGGTGTGATCCCGCCGGAAGCGGTCTGATATCTTTTATTGATGGTTGCATCAAGCGGGGTCACACCACGTTTCAAACCTGCAACAGCGCAGCCGTTGAACCACGCACCACAAGCGTTGCTTCGAGATAGTCGTCCTGCAAAGGCACATTGTCGGCACCAGTGATCGCGGCAAACGCTCGCGCTGCAATCTGCTCGACAGGCTGGCTGATGGTGGTCAGGCGCGGCGTCACCAGATTGGCCAATGGAATATCGTCGAAACCGATGATCGACACGTCATCCGGCACCTTGAGATCAAGATCGCTGGCGGCACGCAGCAGCCCGATGGCCTGCTGGTCGCTGGCCGTGGCAATGGCGGTTGGGCGCTCATGCGGGGGACGGTCGAGCAGGAAACGCCCGAGCGTCTCACCCGAGGCATAATCGAAATGTCCTTCGACGGCTTCACACCGCACGCCTGCAGACGCGAGCGTATTGAGAAAACCGGCGCGCCGTTCGCGGGAAACCGGTGCATCAGCCGAGCCGGCAATATAGGCAATGCGCTCGTGGCCCAGCGCGACAAGGTGCGCCGCGGCAAGACCAGCCCCCCTGTAATGATTGACTGAAATGAGCGGCAGGCCGGTAAAGCGCCGGTCAACGGCAACCGTTGCCACATCGCTGCTCCAGCCTTTCGATGCACCGAACTGCGTCGGCACGACGATAAGACCCGTGGGATAGCTTTTGAGCAGGCTGTCGATCTGTGCCAGTTCGATTTTCGGATCATCATTGGTAATCGACAAAAGCACCGAGAAACCGGCACTTGAGGCAATCGCCTCGACATGTTTGGCCAGTTCGGCAAAGAACGGGTTGGTAATATCGGGTATGACAAGCCCGATCATGTCCGTGCGGCTGCGGCGCAAGCCGCGCGCCACGCCATTCGGCCGGAAATTCAGCTCGCGGATGGTGGCTTCCACCAGTTCGCGCAACTCCTTGCCGACAGTCTCGTTCTTCGCCAGCACGCGCGAAACAGTGCCGACGGAAACATTGGCCCGTGCTGCTACATCCTTGATGTTGACCATCTTCTCATGCCTGACCTGTTGCGGGTGCCGTCTGAAGCCGGCAACGCCATATCCCCTATGCTTTCGTCAATCTTTCACGATATTTGTCAAGGATTACTGCAAGGATAATCACAAATCCGGTGATCATCTGGCGCATGAAATCGCTGAGGCCGAGCAGGATGAGGCCATTGGCGAGCACGCCGATGATGCAGGCGCCGAGCAGGGTGCCAACAACGCTGCCGCGCCCGCCGCTCAGGCTGGTGCCGCCGATGATGACAGCCGCGATGGCATTGAGCTCGAAACCGATCCCGATGATCGGGCTCGCGATGTTGAGGCGGGCCATGTAGATGATGGCGCCGATGCCGACGAGCACACCGCAGATGGTGAATGCCGCCACCTTGTAGAAGAACACGTTGTGTCCGGCGAGACGGGCCGCTTCCTCATTGTTGCCGATGCCGTAGAGCACGCGGCCGAACACGGTCTTGGTCAGGACGAACCAGCCGATCGCCACCAGTACTAGCGCAATCAGGAACAGGAGCGGAATGCCATAGAAGGTCTGCGAGCCGAAGGCGTTGAATGCTGCGGGAAAGGAATAGATGGTCGATGCATTGGTGACCTGCAGCGCTGCGCCGCGGGCAATGTTCAGCGTTCCCAATGTCACGATGAAGGAGGGGATCGCCCACCAGGCACTGATCAGGCCGTTGAGGAGGCCGAAGCCGATGCCGGCGACGATGGCGCTGATGGTGGCGAGGAACACGGCCACGGCAGGATCAAGCCCCGGCAAGGTCATGACCGTGCCCGCGACCACGGCGCAGAAGGACAGAACCGAACCCACGGACAGGTCGATGCCGCCGATCAGGATGACGAAGGTCATGCCGATGGAAAGCACCAGATTGATCGTCACCTGCGTCAGGATATTGGTGACATTGCTTGATGACAGGAAGTGCGGCGTGAAGGAAAAGACGATAATCAATGCGATGAGCGCGATGCCGATGCCTGCTTCGCGTAGCACGGTCTTTGTCGTGGTTGCGATGGTCTTGCTGCCCGCGGGCGCCGTAGTCAAATCAGTGGTGTCCATGGTTGCGTTCGTCCTTGTAGGCAAAGTTCAGGATGCGCTCTTCCGAAAAGTCCTCGCGCGCCACTTCACCGGCAATCCGGTGTTTCGACATGACGAGAATGCGGTCGCTGAGGGTGATCAGTTCGGGCAGTTCCGAGGAGACAATGAGAAGCGCGAGGCCTTTTTCCGAAAGGCCACGCAGCAGCGCATAGATTTCGGCCTTGGCGCCCACATCGACGCCGCGCGTCGGCTCGTCAAGCAGCAGGATCTTCGGATTGTTCGCCAGCCATTTGGCCAGCACCACCTTTTGCTGGTTCCCGCCTGACAGCGTGGAGACCGGATCGGCGGTATTGCCGTATTTCAGCTTGATCTCTCCGCCGAGTTGCTGTGCCAACCGGGTTTCTTCGCGCTTGTTGAGAAGGCCAAGCCGCGAGACCTTGCGCAGGCTCGCCAGCGTCACATTGGCTGCTATCGCCATGTCAAGGATCAGGCCTTCTTCCTTGCGGTCTTCCGTGACGAAACCGATGCCATCGCGAATGGCCTGCTTCGGATTGCTGTAGCGACGCGGCTGGCCGTCGCGTTCGAGTGTTCCGGACAGGGGAAGGTCAGCGGCAAAGATCGAGCGCAGCAATTCGGTGCGGCCGGAGCCGACGAGCCCGGCAATCCCCAGAATTTCGCCATAGCGAAGATCGAAGGAAACGCCTTCCGCATGGGGAGAGGCGGGGTGGCGCAGATTGCGCAGGGAGAGGGCGGTACGGCCGCCCGTGTCGAGATCGCGGGAAGCGGCCATGGCAGCAGCAAGCTGGCGTCCCACCATGTTCGTCACGAGCTGATCGGTCGTTGTTGCCGCGATATCCGCCGTCATGACGGATTCGCCGTTGCGCAGGACGGTAACCCGATCGCAGATCGAGAACACTTCATTGAGATGATGCGAGACAAACACCACCGCGACCCCTTTGGCCTTCAGGGCGGCGATGATCTGAAACAGCCGTTCGGTTTCGCGCGCGGTCAGCGTTGCCGTCGGCTCATCCAGAATGAGAATGCGGCTTTCACCCATCAGTGCACGGGCGATTTCCACCAGTTGGCGGTGCGCCACACCGAGGGATTCCACCGGCCGTCGCACATCGACATCACCCAGCCCGATAGCATCCAGCGCCTTGCGGGCTTTTTCATAAAGCGTGCGGAAATCAACCATGCCGAACGCCTTGCGCGGCATGTCTTCGAAACAGATGTTTTCGGCGACGGAAAGATAGGGCAGCAGATTGAATTCCTGATGCACCACCTGAATGCCGGCCTTTTTGGCATCGCCCGGTGTGTGCGGGTCATAAGCTTCACCGCCGAGCGTGATTGACCCGGCATCCCGCTGGATAATTCCGCACAGAATCTTGATCAGCGTTGACTTGCCCGCGCCATTTTCCCCGACAAGTGCATGCACCTCGCCGGGGCGCAGCGAAAAGCTGACGCCATTCAGCGCGACAACGCCGCCGAAGCGTTTCTTGACACCCGAGAGCTCTAGCACTGGTTCAACAACAGCACCTGCCGGTGCTGGAGCCGATGCGCCTGCTGTTTCAGTGTTTTCCATGATCACCGGACCCGGTTGGCGGCTGTACCTTGAGCGGTACAGCCGCTTGTTTGACCGTGTTACTTGACGTCGTCCGATGTAACGAGCTTGATATCGGTCTTGACCCAGCCTTCAAGCGGCTTGCCGCCAGCCACAACGCCAAGCGCCTTGTCGATGGCATTGGCGGCCATCAGCTGACCGAACTGGTCAACCGTGGCGAGAAGCTTCTTTTCCTTCAGCAACGGTTGAACCGCAGGGATGTTGTCAAAGCCGACAACCTCGATCTTGCCTGTTTTGCCGGCTGCTTCGATTGCCTTTACAACGCCCAGGACCATGGAGTCATTGGCCGCCATGACGCCCTGAATGTCAGGATGGGCTGTCAGCATGTTGGAGAACACGGTGTTGGCTTCTTCAGTTTCCCAATGGGCGGTGCGCGAGTCCAGAAGATCAAGTTTGCCTGCAGCAACGGAGTCCATGAAGCCGAGCTTGCGCTGGGCCGCGTTGTCGGCACCGGGATTACCTTCGATGATGACGACCTTTGCGCCTGCACCGAGCTTCTTGGCCAGTGCATCGCCCGCCATCTTGGCGCCTTCGCGGTTGTCAGGGCCGACAAAGGCGAGCTTCAGCCCGGCCTCTTCCTTGGCCTTGTCATCCAGTGCCACGTCAAAATTGACAACGGTGATACCGGCATCGACGGCACGCTTGATCGGCGGAACCAGAGCACGGGAATCGGAAGGCGCCACAACGATGGCATCAACCTTCTGGGTGATGAAGCTTTCGATGGCATTGATCTGCGTCTCGACATCGGTCTCGGACTGCATGCCGACAGCCTTGAGCGTATAGTCGCCACGCTTGGCTTCATGGGCCTTGGCGCCCTCCAGCATGTTCTTGAAGAATTCGTTGGCGAGCGACTTCATGACGAGCCCGACGACGGGCTTGTCGGCGGCAAAGCTGGCAGCGGGCATGGCGAGCGTGCCGACCAGAATGCTGGCGGCGATAAGGTGTGCGAATTTCATTGTATTCCTCCCAGAATAACAAAAGACAGTTCAGCTGTTTGCCATGTCCTCCAACATGGCGATGAAACGTTTCATCGCGTGAACGCAATAGCAGCGTCTCTGGCCAATAGGAGCCCGAAGATCATGGGAATGTCAATATGAAACGTTTCATTTGGTCAGAATGCATATTTCTGAAATCCTGACCGATGCTGGTTCGGTTGCAAACCTCACAGATAATCGGCAACCCGATTGACGGCCCAGTGGTAAAAACTCCCTTCGAGGGGAGGCTGGTTCGTCGGACCCTTTTTGTGGATGTGGAAGCCGATGAAATCGGGATGGTTGATCGGCTCAAGACCATAGGCGGGGTCGAAAATCCGCAAGGCATCACGCGCGGTCCAATAGTAGAAATTCTCCTTCGGCGCGGCGTCCTTGAAGAAACCGTAACGCTTGGCCATCCGCGAGATACCATCATTGGCGAACGTGGTGATGCCGATGGTTGCGGGCGTGACTTTCTGGCCGGTCATGCGGAACCATGCAGGACGCAGCACACGGCGCCGGAAACCCAGCCAGGACGGAACGATTTCCGTTCCTTCCATATACCTGTCGAATTCCGCGATAACAGGATTGTCCGGCGGCAGGTACATGGCGGAAACGCCCAGACGGAAATAGTTCTCCCGGGCAAGGTATGGCTTGTCCGTTGCCGGATGAAACTGCTTCAGCAGGTAAATATCGGTGTCGAGCCAGAAGCCTTCCTGCTTTTTCATCAGCGTCACGCGAAACAGGTCGCTGAACTGGCCGATGACACGGCTGGCTTTGGGAATATTTGGAAAATCCGGATCGATCCGCTGGAAGTATTTCTTGTCGAGAATAGTCGATGCATCGTGCAGCTCGACACCCTTCGGCAGGTTCTCGATCGCTTCGAACGCATAGAGTTTGACACGCTGTCCGGTCATGACCATTGACGCCAGACAGACCCGGTCAACTTCCCGCAAACGCGGCCCATACCAGAAAGTACAAATGTCCATGAAATTAATTCCGGAACTTCGGGTGAATTTAAATTCATTAATTTTCAGATGCATCTATGAGAGATGCTCATCCCGGTCAATCGTAATGTACACGTAACCTTCCGTTAAAGTTGCGGCAGTCGGGCACAACTTGAAATAAATTTCGTTCATCGGGGTTTGGCGATACCTTGTGCTGGATCAATTTTCCACGGATTGGCTTTTTTGAAAAAGTCAGACTCTCGCTTTCAACTTCACTGAAATGATGTTCTTATATTGGGTGTGTTTGCAGTAATAAATTGGCGTGAATTTGCCTTGCCTTGTGAAACCATCCTTTTCTTCCGGCAAGGCCTTCCACTATGGTTGCCGCGCGTATCGGCAAGTCGTAAGAAGCCGAAAAACTGGATCGATATTTGTTGCGGCGAACATCTGGAAATCGGAATGGCATCGAGCCGGCACGGACCGTGAGTTCCCGTAACACAGTGGATAGTGATTTTCATGACCAAGAGCCTGACGCATCTTCAGCGTCTTGAAGCCGAAGCAATCCATATTTTCCGCGAGGTTGCCGCAACATTTTCCAAACCGGTGATGCTGTATTCCATCGGCAAGGATTCTTCCGTCATGCTGCATCTGGCGATGAAGGCCTTCTATCCGGCCAAGCCGCCATTTCCGTTCCTGCATGTCGATACGACGTGGAAATTCAAGGAGATGATCGCGTTTCGTGATTCAGAGGCTAAGCGCCTTGGTTTCGATCTGCTGCTGCACAGCAATCAGGAAGGCATCGAACAGGGTATCAGCCCCTTCGTGCATGGATCGAATACCCATACCCATATCATGAAGACCGTCGCCCTGCGGCAGGCGCTCGACAAATATGGCTTCGACGCGGCCTTCGGCGGCGCACGGCGCGACGAGGAGAAATCTCGGGCGAAGGAGCGCATTTTCTCTTTCCGCAATGCGCAGCATTCGTGGGATCCGAAGAACCAGCGCCCGGAAATGTGGAAGATCTACAACACGCGGGTCGCCAAGGGTGAATCCATCCGTGTCTTCCCGATTTCCAACTGGACCGAACTCGATGTCTGGCAGTACATCATGCAGGAGAACATCCCGATCGTTCCACTCTATTACGCGGCCAAGCGGCCCGTGGTGGAGCGCGACGGTATGCTGATCATGCGCGACGACGAGCGCATGCAACTGCTGCCCGGCGAAGAGCTGCAGGAAAAGCTCGTTCGCTTTCGCACGCTGGGCTGCTATCCTCTGACCGGCGCAATTGAATCCGATGCCGTTACATTGCCGGAAATCGTCAGCGAAATGCTGATTGCCCGCACATCGGAGCGGCAGGGCCGCTTGATCGACAAGGATGAAGCCGGATCGATGGAGAAGAAGAAGCGCGAGGGCTATTTCTGATGAACACCGTTGCCCCGATTGAGGCTTCCGCTGCCGAGGAAATCCGCGCCTACATGGCCGAGCAGGAAAAGAAATCGCTGCTGCGTTTCCTCACCTGCGGTTCGGTCGATGATGGCAAGTCAACATTGATCGGCCGTCTGCTCTACGATACCAAGCTGATCTTCGAGGACCAGTTGGCCGCCCTGCAGAACGACAGCCGCAAGCACGGCACCAATGGCGAGGATATTGATTTCGCGCTGCTGGTGGATGGGTTGGAGGCCGAGCGCGAGCAGGGCATCACCATTGACGTCGCCTACCGCTTCTTCTCGACGCCCAAGCGCAAGTTCATCGTCGCCGATACACCGGGTCACGAGCAATACACCCGCAACATGGCGACAGGTGCCTCCACCGCCGATCTCGCCATTGTGCTTGTCGATGCGCGTCAGGGTATTTTGCGGCAAACGCGCCGCCACAGTTTCATTGCCTCGCTGCTGGGCATCCGCAACATCGTTCTGGCCATCAACAAGATCGATCTTGTCGATTATTCCCAGGAGATTTTTGACAGGATCGTTGCCGACTATCAGGCCTTTGCCGATAAGCTCGGCTTCCAGTCGATCCAGCCCATTCCGCTATCGGCGCGCTTTGGCGACAATGTGATTTCCGCCTCCGCCAACATGCCCTGGTACAAGGGCCCGGCACTGCTCGAACATCTTGAAAACGTGCCGTTGGCCGACGCGGATGAAGAGCGCCCGTTCCGTTTTCCGGTGCAATATGTCAACCGGCCCAATCTCGACTTTCGCGGCTTCTCCGGTACCATCGCGTCCGGTGTCGTGTCACAGGGAGATGAGGTGGTTGTCGCCAAATCCGGCAAGTCCTCGCGGGTCAAGCGCGTCGTCACGCAGGACGGAGACCTTGCCCGGGCTGTTGAAGGCCAGGCGGTCACACTGGTGCTGGAGGATGAGGTTGAGGTGTCACGCGGCAATATGCTGGTAGCACCCGGCGCCCGCCCTGAAGTGGCGGATCAGTTCGCCGCGCATCTCGTCTGGTTCTCCGAACACGCGCTGATCCCCGGCCGTTCCTACATCCTGCGGACGGAAACGGATCAGGCGACAGCCACGATCACCGACCTCAAATATCGAATCGATATCAACACCTTCGCGCAGGAAGCGGCAAAATCGCTTGACCTGAATGAAGTCGGCGTCGTCAACATTTCGACGCAGGAGCCGGTTGCCTTCGATCCATACAAGTCGAACCGCTCGACCGGATCGTTCATTCTGATCGACCGGCTTACCAACGCCACTGTCGGCGCGGGCATGATCGACTTCGGCCTGCGCCGCGCATCCAACGTGCATTGGCAGGCGCTGGATGTCAGCAAGGCATCGCGCGCTGACCAGAAGAACCAGAAACCGGCGGTCATTTGGTTCACCGGCCTTTCCGGTTCCGGCAAGTCAACCATTGCCAATCTGATGGAGAAACGCCTCTCGTCGCTCGGCAAGCACACCTATATTCTCGATGGTGACAACGTGCGCCATGGGCTCAACCGCGACCTTGGCTTCACCGAAGAGGACCGGGTGGAAAACATCCGTCGTGTCGGCGAAGTCGCCAAGCTGATGGTCGATGCTGGCCTGATCGTACTGGTCTCGTTCATTTCGCCGTTCCGTTCGGAGCGCCGCATGGTGCGCGAACTTCTCGCCGATGGCGAGTTTCTCGAAGTTTTTGTTGATACGCCGTTCGAGGAATGCGCCCGCCGCGATCCGAAAGGTCTCTATGCCAAAGCACTGCGCGGCGAGATCAAGAATTTCACCGGCGTCGACTCGCCCTATGAAGCGCCCGAGAATCCGGAACTGCATCTGCACACGGTTGGCAGGACGACAGAGGTGCTTGCATCGGAGGTGGAAAAGCTGCTGACGGACCACGGCATCATTTTCAGCTACGATCAAAGTTCGTGGTCGATCTAGGTGATACCGGTGTTGTTCACCCCCCTCTGCCCTGTCGGGCTCCCGGGTGAGCCACGGGTCTCGCCCGTCCTTCGGACCCCCCGCAAGGGGGGAGATCAGCCTTCACAGCTATTTCGACCAGTTCTGAGATATTGCATGCCAAGTGAAAATGTTGATGTCGATGTGATCTCCCCCCTTGCGGGGGAGATGCCCGACAGGGCAGAGGGGGGTGCATGACATTCACTCTTCCAACCCTCGACCACCCGGGCCTGCTCGCCCTGTTCGAAACAACTGCCATAGCCGCTGGTCAGGAAATCCTGCGCATTTATGCCAAGGGCTGTGATTTCGAACTGAAGGACGACAAGTCGCCGGTGACGGAGGCCGATCACGCTGCCGAAGCTATCATTCAGGCAGCCTTGCGCAGGGCGACGCCTGATATTCCCGTCGTGGCCGAAGAGGAAATTTCCGGTGGTCATGTGCCGGGTGATCTTGGTGCACGGTTCTATCTGGTTGATCCGCTTGACGGGACGCGGGAATTTGTCAGCCGCAACGGTGATTTCACGGTCAACATCGCCCTCATCGAGCACGGTGCGCCGGTGCTCGGCGTGGTGTATGCGCCGGTGCGCGGCGTCCTGTTCATTGGCGGGGCCGGTGGTGCGGAAGAAGTCAGCATCGGCGAAGACGGGTCTGTGACGGCACGCAAGGCGATATCGTGCCGCAAACTGCCGGATGAACTGATTGCAGTTGCCAGTCGTTCGCACCGCACGCCGGAAACGGATGCTTATCTGGAGAAATTCAGTGTCGCCGACTGTGTTTCTGTAGGATCGTCGCTGAAATTTGGTCTGCTGGCGCGGGGCGAGGCGGATATCTATCCGCGTTTCGGCCGGACGATGGAATGGGATACGGCGGCGGGCGATGCGGTCCTGCGGGCTGCCGGAGGCATAACCCTGACACTGGATGGAAATCCGCTCACCTACGGCCGCCGCAATCAGGCTGATGATGCCGATTTCGCCAATCCGAATTTCGTGGCCTGGGGCAGGTTATAGCCTGATCGCAATGCCATTGCGCATGGTCGAACCACGAATCAGGCAGGGGGCTTTTGCAATCCAATCTACCCCGGCCGCTTTCTCAACAAAATCGTCACCACAAAAAACGCACCGATTGAACTCGTGACAATGCCGATCGGCAATTCCTGCGGTGCCAGCAGCAGGCGGGCAGCAAGATCGCTGAGCAGGATCAGCAGGGCCCCGAGCAGGGCACAGGTAACAATCAATCCCGCATGCAGCTGACCCGAAAAACGCCGGGCAATATGCGGGATCATCAGGCCAACGAAGCCGATGACGCCCGCCACCGAGACAAAAATCGCGGTAGAGAAGGCACAGACGATGAACACCGTATTACGGATGCGGGTCACCCTTATGCCAAGGCTTTCCGCCGTGTTTTCGCCCGCCAGCAGGGCGTCGAGATTGCGATGGTTGTAAAGGGCGTAGATGAGGATAGCGGCTAGCCCGACAAGGGCGAGCGGCAGGTTTTCCCAGCGGGCAAGACCAAGGCCGCCGAGCGTCCAGAACATCACGGAATGGGCGGCGCGCTGGTCGCCGGCAAACACCATGTAATTGGTCAGCGCGGCAAACAGGAAGGAGACGGCAAGACCAGCCAGGATCAGCCGTTCCGGGCCCTGTCCCTGCACGCGCCGTACCAGCATCAGCACGACAATGGCCGCCAGCATGCCGCCGCAGAACGCGGCAACCGGCAGCGTCCAGATGCCGAAGCGGTCGCCGATGACCGTGATGACCGAGACTGCACCAGCCGCAGCGCCGTTGGACAGTCCAAACAGGAACGGATCGGCGAGATCATTCCGGGTGACGGTTTGCAGCAGCGCGCCGATGACACCGAGCCCAGCGCCAACGCAAATGGCTAGGATGACCCGAGGCAGGCGCAGATCGACGATGATCTTGCCGACCGGACCGTTGACGGCGGTATCGGAGAGACCAGCGGCATGGGTGAGGGCGCGCAGCACATCGCCGAGCGGAATAACCGTCGCGCCATAGGCAATGGATACGAGGGCGAGGGCCAGAATGGCCACCACCCCCGTCATAAGTGTCAGATGCTGACGGACAGGCAGATGCACTCAGAAGGCTTCCGGATGCATGGCCTTGGCCATCTTGGCAATCGCTTCGATATTGGCCGGGCCGGGCGTGAGTTCGGCGTAACGCAGGGCAACAAAGCGGTTGTTCTTGACCGCATCGGTTTCCTTCATCGCCGGATGGGACTTGAGGAAGTCGAGCAGCTTCTGGTAGCCCGCATCATCCTGATAATCCAGAAGGACAAGGAATTCCGGATTGCGTGTCGCAACGGTTTCCCACGAGGTGGTGCCCCAGCTGGTGTCGAGATCGGCCATGATGTTGGTGCCCCCGGCTTCGCTGATCATCGCCGTCGGTATGGCGAACTTGCCCGCCGTGAACGGCTTGTCCTCGCCGGAATCGTAAAGGAAGACGCGGGTGCCGTTCTTGTCACCAATCTTGGTCTTGATCGCGGCAAGCTCTGCCTTCCAGTCGTTGACCAGTTTGTTGGCCTCGTCTTCCCTATCGAAAATCTTGCCCAGCTTTTCCATGTCGCCATAGAGCAGATCCATCGAGGCGGCAGGCCGATTCTTGTCGAGATGGATACAGCTTTCGGTCAGTTCGAGCGTCTTGATGCCATGCGGCGCCAGCGTGTCGGGGGTGACTTCACCGCCCGGCTTCATGCCGTAATTCCAGCCGGCAAAGAAGAAATCGGGTTCAACCGCGATAAGATTTTCAAGGGTCGGATATTTGGGCGCAAGCTCGGGAATGGAGCCCTGCTGTTTCTTGAACGCGTCGTCCAGCTTGTACCAGCCGGTAATGCCGGATACGCCAACCATCGAGGACTGCAGGTGTAGGGCGAAGGCCATTTCGCTCATATTGATGTCCTGAACGACTGCACGTTTGGGCGCTGAATCAAAAGTGAGGGGCTTGCCACAACTATCCACCGTGACAGGAAACGCCCAGGCGGGTGCTGATAGCGCCGACAATGCGAGGGCGAGCAATATTCTTTTCATCAAATTCTCCGTAACTGAGCAGTTTGTTTTGTTGTTGGCTCTGGTGCTTCGAACACCATGAGATCGCGATCCTGCGAGGGATGACGCAGGCGCAGGACATCGAGATCAAAGACGTCGCTGACGATACGCGGCGTCAGCGTTTCATCGGGAGTGCCTGATGCAACCAGTTGGGCGCTATGCATGACGGCGACATGGGTGGCGAATGGTGCGACCAGCGGCAGATCGTGCAGCACTGCGATGGTCGTCACGTCGAGGCCGGCGACGAGCGCCAAAAGTTCGCTGCGCGCCTTCGGATCGAGATGATTGGTGGGCTCATCCAGAAACAGGATGTCCGGCTGCTGGGCGATGGCACGCGCCAGTTGTACACGCTGTCTTTCTCCGCCAGAGAGTGAACCGATGGGACGGCGCGAAAACGCGGCGATCCTGGCGCGAAACAAGGCCTCCGCCACGATGTCGTGATCTTTCGCTCTGGTCAGGGTGCCAATATGCGGAATGCGGCCGAAAGACACATAATCCTCCACCAGCAACTGCGGGTCCGGCGCATCACTCTGACCGACGAAGGCAAACTTTTTGGCTCTTTCCTTCGACGAAAGCCGGTCGATGGCCGTATTGCCGAAATAGATGCGGCCGGAGGTGGGACGCAGCAGACCGGCCAGCATACGCAGAAGCGTCGATTTCCCTGCACCGTTCGGTCCGATGATGGCAAGACGCGCACCGCGCACGATGTCGAGCGATACGTCGTCTACGAGCATTTGGCCCGAGGTGCGGAACGTCACCTCGTCGGCGCGCAGGGCGAGGTGGCTCATGGACGGATATCCGTCACTGCAGGCAAGGCACATGGTGTCAGATCCCAAACCGGTAAATTCCGTTGCGCTATTGTCGGTGTATCGTTGTCGTATAGTAACGTTATAACATTGGTCAATGCTTGATATGTCATAGGTGCGCCGGAATGCGTGCGAGTGTCTTGTCGTAAAGGCCTTGCGGGCGTTGCGACGCCTTGGACCAGCCGTCGGTAAGGTCGCGATATATCCGGGCAAAATCGACGAGATCGGTAAAGTCTATATCAGGGTCGATGTCGCCGAAGAGATACTGCGCTTTGTCAGGTGCGCGGAACGCCACTGTGCACGGGCGTTCGCAACCCGCCATGCAGCCAACGCCACGCACCTCATAGGCGAGATGGTCACCGAGTTCGGCCTGAAGCCTGTCGACAAGTTGCTGTCCCGGCCGCGACAGGCCGTCGGTGGCCTTGCACAGGGTGCAGACAATAATCTGGTGGTTGGCGGTCGTCATGCCTGTCCATTGTTTCTCGAACAAAGGTCAGGGAACGCAGACAATGCATCAACGCGAACCATGCGCGGGAAACATCGCATCGCTCCCGGCACACCCCGTCCGGTTCGAATTCTAGATATGATGGCAGGTCTCCTGGCTCGCGGATCCTTGCTTCGCCTTGCCTTCCCGACCTTGCGGTCAGTGGCATGTCAGGCGTCGCTCATCGCTTACAGTTGCGGGGGCAGCCACGGTCTCGGTCCCTTTTGGGTACGCCTCACCGTGTTCCCTTTTCATCTCCCGCGTTGTCTTGCCGGAGAAACCATCGGCGCGGATGCTATGCGGGCAGATGCATTGTTGCAAGCACGTTTATGCGGCAATTTTTGAGGCTGCCAAATTTTTTGGCAAATGAAAGATTTCAATTGGCCGACAACTCGTTAGAGTGTCGGGAGCATTTGTGGAATCATAGCTTTTCGAAACCGATTTTTGAGGCGACATGGCAATTCACGCAGCAGTCTATCACCTGACGCATTACAAGTATGACCGGCCCATCATGCTCGGGCCGCAGATTATCCGGCTCCAGCCAGCGCCCCATTCCAGAACCAAGGTTCTCAGCCATTCCCTGAAAGTCAGTCCGGCCAATCATTTCGTCAACCTGCAGCAGGATCCCTACGGCAATTTCCTCGCCCGTTTTGTCTTTCCCGAACCGGTTACGGAACTGAAAATCGAGGTTGATCTCGTTGCCGACATGACAGTCTACAATCCGTTCGACTTCTTTGTCGAACCGGTCGCCGAGACTTGGCCCTTCAGCTATCCCGAAGAGATAAGCGACGATCTGTCGATCTACATGAAACCGGAACCGGCGGGGCCGCTCGTTTCCGCGTTCCTCGAAACGATTGATCGCACGCCCACCAACACAGTGAATTTCGTGGTTGATCTCAACGCACGTATCCAGCGCGAGATCGGCTATGTCATCCGCATGGAAACCGGCGTTCAGGAGCCCGATGCCACATTGAACCTGCGTTCGGGATCGTGCCGGGATTCAAGCTGGCTGCTGGTGCAGGTTCTGCGCAATCTCGGGTTGGCTGCGCGGTTTGTCTCCGGCTACCTCATCCAGCTGAAGCCTGATCTCGTCGCCATCGATGGTCCCGCCGGAACGGACAAGGATTTTACCGATCTCCACGCATGGTGCGAAGTCTATCTGCCGGGGGCAGGCTGGATCGGCCTTGATCCTACGTCAGGGCTCCTGACCGGCGAAAGCCACGTGCCGCTTGCCGCCACGCCGCATTACCGCAACGCAGCACCCATTTCCGGCATGGCGGAATTCGCCAACGTGGAATTCGGTTTCGATATGCGCGTGACGCGTGTGTCCGAGCATCCGCGCATCACCAAACCGTTTTCGGACGAATCCTGGAATGCGCTCGATGCTCTCGGTGAAAAGGTGGATGCCATCCTGAAAGAGCGGGATGTGCGCCTGACCATGGGCGGCGAGCCCACATTCGTGTCCATCGATGATTTTGAATCGGGCGAATGGAACACCGATGCGGTGGGGCCGACGAAGCGGGAAAAGGCCGACAAGCTGATCCGCCGGTTGCGTGAGCGCTTCGCCCCGGGCGGTTTTCTGCATTACGGGCAGGGCAAATGGTATCCGGGCGAGAGCCTGCCGCGCTGGACGTTCTCGCTCTACTGGCGCAAGGACGGCAAGCCGATCTGGGTCAACCCCGATCTGATCGCGCCCGAGAACAGCACGGTTGACGTCAAGCCGGAAGATGCCGGGAAACTTCTCGTCGCATTGGCGGAAGAGCTTGGCGTTGAAGAGGAGATGGTCGCGCCCGCCTACGAGGATCCCGCCGAATGGATCGTCAAGGAAGGCAATCTCCCTGACAATGTCGATCCCTCCAACTCAAAACTAAAGGACCCGGAAGAGCGCAGCCGTATCGCCCGGGTTTTTGAACGCGGTCTGACCGAACCGAGCGGCTTTGTCCTGCCGGTGCAACGCTGGAACAGTCAGGCGTCAGGGCCGCGCTGGCGCAGCGAGAAATGGAAGACACGGCGCGGCAAGCTGTTTCTTGTGCCGGGGGATTCGCCTGTCGGATACCGTCTGCCGCTTGGTGCCCTGCCGCATGTTCCGGCTTCTGAGTATCCCTATATCGTTCCGGTCGATCCTTCGGTGGATCGTGGAGCATTGCCGGAGCCCTTACCGCGCACCGCGCCGCAGCCGCGTGAAAGCACATTGGCCGTCGCGTCCTTTACCGCGGCTGAAGGCAATCAGCAGGAGAGGGTGGAGCAGGAACTCGGTGAAATCGGCGGGGCAGTGCGCACCGCCATATCGGTGGAGCCGAGGGATGGGCGCCTCAGCGTGTTCATGCCGCCGGTCGAGGCGCTTGAAGACTATCTGGAACTGGTGGCGGCTGCAGAAGCTGCTGCCCACAAACTGGGCCTGCCGGTGCATATCGAAGGCTATGGCCCGCCGCAGGATCCTCGCGTCAGCGTCATCCGCGTTGCGCCGGATCCGGGTGTGATCGAGGTGAATATCCACCCGGCCACCAACTGGCGCGACTGCGTGGAGACGACGACCGCGATCTATGAGGAAGCGCGGGAGACGCGTCTCGGTGCCGATAAATTCATGATCGATGGCCGTCATACGGGCACCGGCGGCGGCAACCATGTGGTGGTCGGCGGTGAAACGCCTGCCAACAGCCCGTTCCTGCGCCGCCCTGATCTGCTGAAAAGCCTTGTCCTGCACTGGCAGCGCCATCCATCGCTGTCCTACATGTTCTCCGGCCTGTTCATCGGTCCAACCAGTCAGGCGCCGCGCATCGACGAGGCGCGGCACGACAGTATGTACGAGCTGGAAATCGCCTTGGCTCAGGTGCCCCGGCCGGGCGAAGGCACGCCGCCTTTGCCATGGCTGGTCGACCGGCTGTTCCGCAATCTGCTGGTGGATGTCACCGGCAACACGCATCGTTCGGAAATCTGCATCGACAAGCTGTTCTCGCCCGATGGTCCCACGGGGAGGCTCGGTCTGGTCGAGTTCCGCGGTTTCGAGATGCCGCCCAATGCACGTATGAGTCTTGCCCAGCAATTGCTGATCCGCGCGCTGATCGCCCGGTTCTGGAACAACCCGATTCAGGGCAACTTTGTCCGCTGGGGAACGTCGCTGCATGACCGCTTCATGCTGCCGGCCTTTGTCTGGCAGGATTTCCTCGATGTTCTCGCCGACCTGCGCGAGAACGGCTTTGATTTCCGGCCGGAATGGTTTGAAGCACAGCTGGAGTTCCGCTTTCCCTTCTGCGGCGAAATCGAAAATGAAGGCGTGAAGCTGGAAATCCGGCAGGCGCTGGAGCCGTGGCATGTCATGGGCGAGCAGGGTGCCATCGGCGGCACGGTGCGCTTCGTCGATTCATCGGTGGAACGGCTTCAGGTCAAGGTCGACGGTTTCAACCCGGCGCGTTACAGCGTGGCCTGCAACGGCCGCGAGGTGCCGCTGAAAATGACGGACAGCCAGGGCACGGCAGTTGCCGGGGTGCGCTACAAGGCGTGGCAGCCGCGCTCCGGCCTGCATCCGATGATTCCTGTCAACACGCCGCTGGTCTTCGATATTTACGACCAGTGGTCGCAACGCGCGATTGGCGGTTGCGTCTATCATGTCGCACACCCCGGCGGGCGCAGCTATGATACGTTCCCGGTCAACTCGAACGAGGCTGAAGCGCGCCGGCTTGCGCGTTTCGAGCCGCGCGGCCATACGGCAGGGGGATATGAATTGCGCAGGGAACAGCCATCGGGTGAATTTCCGATGACCCTTGATCTGAGAAGGCCAAGGCATTGAGGTCGTGCGATTGATGGACGTGGAGATTTCACCCCCCTCTGCCCTGTCGGGCATCTCCCCCGCAAGGGGGGAGATCGGCCTTCATTATTGTTTCAGGCAACCTTTACTGTTGAAGCTTGAACAACACCATCGATGCCGATGTGATCTCCCCCCTTGCGGGGGAGACGGGCGACAGCCCAGAGGGGGGTATCGTAATCCATGTCACAGAGTGTGAAATCCACCCCGCCCTCCGGTCTTCTCGCGGGCTACAAGCCGCTGCAGGGCGTCGCGGATGAGATGATTGATCCCGACGGGGCTGTCCGGCCCGGTTGGGAAAAGCTGCTGCGCTCGCTCGACACCCTCGGCCCCGACAAGCTCGCCACCCGTTTTGCCCGTGCCAATCAGTATCTGCACGACGCGGGTGTGTTTTACCGTGTCTATGACGAGACCGGGACACAGGAGCGCGAATGGCCGCTCGCCCATATCCCGATTCTCATCAACGAGGATGATTGGCGCGCCATCACGACAGGGTTGACCCAGCGCGCCGATCTTCTGGAGGATATTGTTGCCGATATCTATGGCGACAACCGGCTGGTGCGCGATGGGCTGCTGCCGCCGGATCTGATCGCGTCGAACCCGGAGTTCCTGCATCCCGTAGCCGGTATCAAACCTGCGAGCGGGCATTTCCTGCATTTCTGCGCCTTTGAGCTCGGGCGCGCACCGAATGGCCAGTGGTGGGTGCTGGGTGACCGCACGCAGGCGCCCTCGGGTGCCGGATTTGCGCTGGAAAACCGTGTTGCCACCACCCGGGCATTATCGGATATTTCCACGGCGATGAATGTTCATCGCCTCGCCGGGTTCTTCAAGGATTTCCGCGATTCCCTGCAGAGCCTGATCCATGATCCTGCAGGCCGCGCGGCTATTCTCACGCCGGGACCGAACAACGAAACCTATTTCGAACACGCCTATATCGCCCGTTATCTCGGCATCATGCTGCTGGAGGGCGATGACCTGACCGTCAGCAAGGGCAGGGTCATGGTGCGTACCGTTTCCGGCCTCAAGCCCATCGACGTCTTATGGCGGCGCATGGATGCCGCCTATATGGACCCGCTGGAACTGAAATCGGATTCGTGGATCGGCACACCAGGCATGGTTGGCGCGCTGCGCCAACGTTCCGTCTCGCTGGTCAATGCGCTGGGATCGGGCATTCTTGAAACCCGGGCATTGCTCGCCTTCCTTCCCGCGATTTCCAAAGCCCTGCACGACCGTGATCTCGCCTTGCCCAGCATTGCCACGTGGTGGTGCGGTCAGGAGAAGGAACGGCAGCAGGTGATAAAGCGGTTGGACCAGATGATGGTCGGTCCGGCGCTGTCGACGCGGTTGCCGTTTGAAGATGTGCAGGCCACGGTTCTGGGTTCTGCGCTGGACGACGCGGCGCGTCAGGCATTGCTGCAGAAACTGCAGACCGATGGTCGCGGACTGGTTGGTCAGGAAGCAGTCAAACTGTCGACGACGCCGGTCTATGTGGACGGCAAGCTGGAACCGCGCCCCTTTGTCCTGCGCGTCTTTGCAGCGCGCCACCGCGATGGCTGGAGTTTCATGCCGGGCGGTTTTGCCCGCGTTGGTTTCACGCTCGACACGGCCGCAATCGCCATGCAGCGCGGCGGCCAGGCGGCGGATGTGTGGATCACCAGTTCGGCACCCGTGCGCAAGGACACGCTGCTGCCGCGCGAGGATGACGCCTTCCGCCGCAACGTGCCGGGCACGCTGCCGAGCCGTGCAGCCGAAAACCTGATGTGGATGGGGCGCTATATCGAGCGTGCGGAAGCCACGGCGCGTATTCTGCGGGCCTGTCATGCCCGCTATGCCGAGACCGCCAATGCGGAGTTGCCGCTGTTGACGGAAATGCGTGATCAGCTCAAGCCGATGGGTATCGACCTTGATGAGGCCGTTCCAAAGGGGCTCTTGCGCTCCATCGATGGCGCCATGCTGAGTGCCGGGCGTATCCGCGACCGTTTCTCGCCCGATGGCTGGCTGGCATTGCGCGATCTGTCAAAGACCGTTCACCGTTTTCAGGATGTCGTCTCGCAGGGCGATGACGGCACCCGCGCCATGACCATTATCCTGCGCAAGCTCGCCGGGTTCTCCGGTCTGGTGCATGAAAACATGTATCGTTTCACCGGATGGCGTTTCCTTGAAATCGGCCGCAGGCTGGAACGCGGTATCCAGATGGCGCGTATCCTCGCGAACCTGTCGCGGCATGAAGCGCCGGAAGGTGCGTTGGAAATGCTGCTGGAAATCGGCGACAGCGTCATGACGCACCGGCGGCAGTACAGCGTCTATTCCGGGCGTCTGAGCGTGCTTGACCTTCTGGCGCTTGACCCGCTCAATCCCCGCTCGATCATTTTCCAGCTGGATGCGCTCAAAACCGAGTTCAACCTGTTGCCGCAGCGCGAGGCGGGTGCGCATATGCCCGCCTTTTCCAAGGATGTGCTGCGTCTTCACACGCAGCTTGCCATCATGGAATCGAGTGAACTGACCGCCGACACACTGCATGATCTTGCCAGTGAAATCGGCGCGCTGTCCGATACCATCTCCGACACGTATTTTGCCTGAGGTGGTGAAGAATGCTCTATAATATCCGCCTTCACCTGCATTATGACTACGAGCGCTCCGCAGCGGGCGGGCGCCACCATATCCGCGTGATGCCGCAGACGCTGCCGGGCATCCAGCGCGTGGTCGCTTCCAGCCTGTCCTTTGACCCTTCAGCGGCGGAACGCTCCGATTTCACCGATTTCTTTGCCAATACGGTGACCTCCATCGTCTACCGCAATCCGCATGAAACCCTCGATGTGACGATGACCGCCCGCATCAATGTGGCGCGGCCGCAGACCATGCTCGACGTTTCGCCGGATATTGCCGGGCTGGCCAAAGAGATACGCGGGGTCTGGTCGGTGGCATCGGATGCGCCGCACCATTTCCTGACCTCAAGCGCCCATGCGGCCATCGATCCCGATATCACCGGTTATGCCGCGGCAAGTCTCGGCAAGACGCGCACGGTCATGGAGGCGGCGAGCGATCTATGCAATCGCATCCATGCGGATTTCGCCTACGATTCCGACGCCACCAATGTGCGCACCACGGCGCGGGAAGCATTCGACCTGCGCGCCGGGGTCTGTCAGGATTTCAGCCACATCATGATTGCGGGCCTGCGCGGCATCGGTATCCCGGCGGGCTATGTCAGCGGTTTTCTGCGCACCATCCCGCCGCCCGGCAAGGAACGGCTGGAAGGTGCCGACGCCATGCATGCCTGGGTGCGCGCCTGGTGCGGGCGTGAAGCGGGCTGGCAGGAATTCGACCCCACCAATGCGATGATGGCCGGCAATGATCATATCACCGTGGGTTACGGCCGGGATTATGCCGATGTCTCGCCCATTGTCGGGGTGCTGAAAACCAGCGGTTCGCAGGAAGCAAAGCAATCGGTCGACGTGATCCCGCTGGAGTGAGGGCTGCAAAACCATCGTGCGTGGTTCGACAAGCTCGCCATGAGGGAGATGGGTGGGTTGCAGGGAGCCAGGTTCTGCAATATCTCGATTCTGCAATCTCCCCTGCTAGCCTTACAGCACCACTCTCCCTCATGGTGAGCTTGTCGAACCACGAATCAAGCACGATGGTTTTGCCAGCGCATTTTCAAATATTGAAATAGTTTTTCTTGGTTTCCACCAGCAGCGAGAATATGGTCTGCTTTGAGTGCCATTTGCGCCCGTGAATGGGATGAAATTTCAAAGTGCGACCCATGCTCCCCATTCCGCCGCTGATGCTGACCACAGGTCCCGTTCCTGCCTATCCGCAAGTGCTTGCCGCGCTCGGAAGGCCTATACTTTATGATTATGATCCCGCCTTCCAGAGCTTCTATGCTGACGTGATCGAGAAGTTGCGGCTGGCGCTGCGGCAAGGCACAGCGCCTGTCATCATGCAGGGAGAAGCCATTCTTGGCATCGAAGCTGCCGCTGCCGCATTGATTGGCCGCGACGATGTGGTTCTGAACCTTGTTTCCGGAGTCTATGGCAAGGGATTTGCCAACTGGGCCGCACGCTATGGCAAGGAAGTCGTCGAGCTCGCCGTGCCCTATGACGATATCATCGACCCGCAGGCGGTGCGCGAGGCGCTGCGCCAGCGCCCGGATATCACGATTGTCTCACTCTGCCATCACGACACGCCATCCGGCACGCTCAATCCGTTGAATGAAATCGGTGCTGTTGTTGCCGAACACGGGGCCTTTCTCATTGTCGATGCGGTGTCGTCCTTTGGCGGGATGGATGTTCATCCGCGTGAGGCGCATGTCGATATTTTCATCACCTCCCCATCGAAATGCCTTGGCAGCACGCCGGGCCTGAGCCTCATCAGTGTGAGTGAGCGGGCCTGGGCCAAGATCGAGGCCAATCCGGATGCACCGCGTGGGTCGTTTCTCAGCCTTTTGGGTTGGAAAGGCGCTTCGGAACCGGGCAAGCCCTTTCCGGTGACGCCGTCCATCGCCGAAATCTACGCGCTGGATGCTGCGCTTGATCTCTATGCCGGAGAGGGCGCCGAAAACGTCTGGGCCCGCCATGCGGAAACGGCAGAGATCACGCGCAACGGTCTGCTCGAGCTTGGCCTGAAGCTGTGGCCGAAAAAGCTGGAGTTCTGCGCGCCCACGACAACAGCTTTCAAACTGCCCGATGGTTTCAGCGATACCGCACTGCGTGACCGGTTGCGTGACGAGCATGGCATTCTGCTGTCGCTTGGCCGCGCCGACACTGCAGGCAAGCTGTTGCGCATCGGCCATATGGGCGCGTCCGCCAAGCCGGACTTCGCCCGCGCCGCCATTACGGCTCTCAGCCAGATTCTGTCTCGCCCCCTTGGCCAAACCCATCCATAAGAGGATCGCAAGCATGTCCCGTATCCTGTTGAACCGCCGCGCTTTTCTCAATCTGACCGCCAGTGCCGCGGCACTGACTGCCATGCCGGGGCTTGGCTGGACGCAAGGGGAAGCGCCCGTCAAAGGCGGGCGTCTGATCATTGCCGGAGACAGCGAGCCAGCCAATCTCAATCCGGCAATCGTCGCCTCCAACGGCGTGTTCTTTGTCGCCAGCAAGATTGTCGAGCCGCTGGCCGAACAGTCCTATGACGGCAAGGATGGCTTGTCGCCGCGCCTCGCCACCGCATGGGAGGGCTCGGCCGATGGCCTGACCGCAACATTCAAACTGCGCGAAGGCGTGACATGGCATGATGGCAAGCCGTTCACGTCGGCTGACGTCGCCTTCTCCGCGCTCGAAGTGTGGAAGAAGCTGCAAAATCTCGGGCGCGTGGTCTTCAAGAATCTGGAGAGCGTCGAAACGCCCGATGACCACACGGCCATTTTCAGGTTCTCGCAGCCGACGCCGTTCCAGCTTATCCGCAATGCTTTGCCGGTGGTCACCTCCGTCGTGCCGAAACATCTCTACGAAGGCACCGATATTGCCAAGAACCCGGCTAATGAGGCCCTGGTCGGCACCGGGCCCTTCAAATTCGGCGAACACAAGCCGGGTGAATATTATCTGCTGAAGCGTAACGATACGTACTGGCAGAAGGACCAGCCGCTGCTGGATGAAATCGTCTATCAGATCCTGCCGGACCGTTCATCTGCCGGGAACGCACTGGAAGCCGAACAGATCCAGCTTGCCGCCTTCTCTGCTGTCCCGCTTGCCGATCTCAGCCGCATCTCCAAGTCGTCGGGCCTGAAGGTTTATGCCAATGGTTATGAGGGATTGACCTACCAGCTCATCGTCGAAATCAACCATCGCCGCAAGGAACTGGCCGACCCGAAGGTGCGTCAGGCGCTTGCCCATGCCATCGACCGGGATTTTGTCGTCAAGACGATCTTCCTCGGCTATGCAAAACCATCAACCGGGCCGGTCCCGGCCTATGACAAGACGTTTTACGAACCAGACGTCGCCGTCCATGCTTTCGATCCGGCAAAGGCCGAAGCGCTGCTCGACGAGGCGGGCTACAAGCGCGGCGCGGACGGCAATCGTTTCACCCTGAAACTCCTTCCGGCTCCATTCTTCAATGAAACCAAGCAGTTCGGCGATTATCTGCGGCAGGCGCTGGCAAAGGTCGGTATCGATGCGCAGGTGGTCAGCAACGATACGCCAGCCCATCTGAAGGCGGTCTACACGGACCATGATTTCGATATCACTGTGGCAACGCCGGTCTACCGTTCCGATCCGGCGATCTCCACCACCATCCTGTTCGAAAGCGGGCTGCCCGCCGGTGTGCCGTTCTCCAACCAGTACGCTTATGCCAATGCGGATGTCGACAAGCTGATCAAGGACGCCGCATCGACGGTGGACAGCGACAAGCGTGCCGGTCTCTACAAGCAGCTGCAGAAGAAGGTGGCGGAGGATCTGCCGCTGATCAATGTAGCGGAATTCTCGTTCATCACCGTTGCCCGCGACACGGTGCAGAATGTGTCTGATAATCCCCGCTGGGCTGTGTCCAACTGGGCGAATGTCTGGCTGAAGGGATAGGGGCGGAGGGCCTCATTTTATCGTAAAGCCTCCGTATCCGTCATGGTTGCAGCTCGCCATGAGGGACATCGAAGAGAGGACAGGACGGTTGATCACCAAGGACGAGGACTGCTGTTGACGAAAACAAACCCGTTTGTCTTCCTGTCTCATTCGCTCTAGTGTCCCACTCCATTCGCATGACCCGTCGGAGCTGTTTTGCCGCCACTCGCATCCTTTTTCCTGAAACGCCTTTTGGGTGCGATTCCGGTTTTAGCCGTCGTGCTGGTTGGCAGTTTTCTGCTGCTGGAGGCGGCGTCGGGTGACGCGGTAGACTCCTATGTCGCGCGGTCCGGCGGAATGGATGCCGACCAGTTGGCGCAGCTGCGTCAGGCATGGGGGCTCGACCAGGGGCCGTTCCATCGCTTCATCGCCTATGTCTCGGCGCTTGGTCATGGTGATCTCGGTTGGTCGACGGCCTTTCAACGTCCGGTGTTGTCGGTCATCGTCGAGCGGCTGCCTGTAACCCTTCTGCTGATGGGTATTGCCACCGCGCTGGCCTTCTTCCTCGGTTCGCTGCTCGGCGTGATTGCCGGTGCAAAACCTGGCTCCCTGCGGGACCGTTCTCTCTCTATCGGTTCGCTGGCGCTTTATGCGGTTCCCGGCTTCTGGCTGGGACTGGTGCTCATCGTCATCTTCGCGGTGGATCTGCGCTGGTTGCCGGTGGGCGGTATCGAGACAATTGCATCAGGCAAGATCGGATGGGCGCGTATGGCGGATATCGCTACGCATCTGGTCCTGCCGGTCGCCTCGCTCGCCATGGTTTATCTCGCGCTCTATCTCAGGCTGATGCGCGACCGCATGAGCGAGGTCTGGCGCGATCCCTTCGTCACCGGCCTGAAAGCGCGCGGCCTCAGCCATGGCCGCGTCGTCTGGCGGCATGTGGCGCGCAATGCGGTCCTGCCTGTCATCACCATGCTCGGCCTGCAGGCGGCGGTCATGCTGGGCGGCAGTGTGGTGGTCGAAAGCGTTTTTGCCATTCCGGGGTTTGGGCGGCTGGCGGCGGAAGCCGTCTCCCGGCGCGATACCCCGTTGCTGCTGGGTGTTATCCTGTGCAGTGCCATAACGGTCATTATTGCCAATCTGCTGGTTGATCTGGCCTATGGCAAACTCGATCCACGCGTCAGGCTCGGCCGATGACGATCTGGCGGCGTCTCAACCTCGAAGGGCGTGCCGGCCTCGTGCTGCTTCTGGCACTTGTGCTCATGGCTTTGCTCGCCCCATGGATTGTCCGGGGTGATCCGCTCGCCATCGTTGGTGAACCCTTGCTCCGGCCCTTTGCATCGGAGGCGTATTGGCTGGGCACGGATCGTCTCGGTCGCGACGTTCTGTCCGAACTCCTCTACGGCACGCGCACGACACTGCTGGTTGCGTTCTTCTCGGCTGCAGCATCGCTCATCATCGGCAGTTTTGTCGGCACATTGGCCGGATTTCTCGGCGGTATTGCCGACGCCATCCTGATGCGGATCACCGAGGCATTTCAGACGGTTCCGGGTTTCCTGCTGGCGCTGGCAACAATCAGCGTGACAGGACCAAGCATCCCGACTCTCATTCTGGCCATCAGTCTTGGCACCTGGACGCAGGCGGCACGGGTTACACGGGCGGAGGTCCTTTCGTTGCGCGAGCGCGATTTCGTGGCTGCCGCCCGGACGCTCGGCATGCGGCCGCTGGACATCGCCTTTCGCGAAATTCTGCCGAATGCCTTTGGTCCTGCGGCTTCTCTGGCTGCCATTTCCGTGGCGGCGGCTATCCTCATCGAAGCGGCGCTGTCATTTCTTGGCTTCGGCGATCCCAACCGGGTAACCTGGGGCAGCATGATTGCCGAAGGCCGCACGGTTTTGCGTTCCGCGCCTTATCTTTCCATCGTGCCGGGCCTGGCGCTGGTGGTGACGGTTCTCAGTGTTCACCTGATCGGACGCGGATTATCACGCAGGGAAGGGCTGCCCCAGCCATGAGCGAAGCGTTCCTGCGTGTCGAGAATCTGGGTGTTTCTTACGGCGAGACGATTGCCCTTGCGGATGTCTCGCTCGACCTTATCAGGGGCGGGCGGCTGGCTTTGATCGGCGAGAGTGGTTCAGGAAAATCCACCCTGGCTATGGCCGTTGCCGGTCTTTTGCCGAAGCAGGCGCGCCAGACTGGCTCGATCAGCTTCCCCGGTGCATCTGTGCGGCCGCGCCTTGGCCAGGATATTGGTGTGGTATTTCAGGATCCGGGCGGCAGCCTTGATCCGGTCATCAAGGTCGGTGATCAGATTGCCGAGGTCATCCGGGCGCATGAGGACACGAGCTGGATCGCCGCGCGCGTCCGCGCCGCTGACCTTATGGACCGGGTGCGCATCCCCAAAGCGCTGTCGCGCCTCAACAGCTATCCGCACGAATTCTCTGGTGGGCAGCGCCAGCGCATCGCTCTAGCGCTGGCATTGGCAGCTAATCCGTCCCTGATCATCGCCGACGAGTTGACCAGTGCGCTCGATACGGTGGTACAGCGCCATATCGTCAACCTGCTGGATGAGCTGGTGCGCGAAGATGGGCTGACATTGCTGTTCGTGACGCACGATATCGCACTGGCTTCCGAGCGAGCGGACCAGATCGGGGTTCTCTACAAGGGGCAACTTGTCGAACTGGGTGCCGCCGCAGATGTGCTGGGCAAACCCACGCATTCCTACACGAAAGCCCTGATCGGAGCGCACCTGTCACTCGACACACCACGGCAAAGGCGGCTTGTCGAAATCAACCCTGACAGCCTGAACCTGCCATGAGTGAAACTGACAATTCCATTGTTCTTGATTTGAAGGATGTGGCCAAGCGCTTTGGCGAACGCAGTGCATCGGGCCTGAAGGATATCCGCTTTACCCTGAAGCGCGGTGAAACGCTGGCGCTGGTCGGGGCGTCGGGTTCGGGTAAAACGACGCTCGCACGGCTTGTCATGCGGCTGAGCAATCCGGATTCCGGATCAATCCACCTGTGCGGGCATGATATAACGACGCTGCGGGGCGAAGCCTTGCGGCTGCTGCGACCAAGGTTCCAGATGGTGTTTCAGGATCCGCTCGCAGCTTTCAATCCGCGTGCCACCGTCAAGCGCATTCTGGAAGACCCGCTGCGGTTGCATGATCTGGCTCCCCGCGAACGCTATGGCGCGGTTATCGCCAATGCGCTCGAACGGGTGGGATTGAGCCCCGATCTGATGCAGCGCAGCCCGCTCGAGCTTTCCGGCGGTCAGCGTCAGCGCATTGCCATTGCCCGGGCGATTGCCACCACACCCGATCTGATCGTGCTGGACGAGCCTGTATCGGCGCTGGATGTTTCGGTTCGGGCGCAAATCCTCAATCTCCTGCTCGATCTGCAGGAGGAAACCGGCGTGTCCTATCTCTTCATTTCCCACGACCTTGCCGTGGTCCGGGCCATAGCCGATCGCATGGTCGTGCTGGACGAGGGGCGCATTGTCGAAAGCGGCGAGACAGAACGGGTTCTTGCCGCCCCTCGGGCGGAAGCAACCCGGGTTCTGATTGATGCCGTGCCCCGTCTGCAAAGACGGGCATGATGATCCCGTAAAACACCAGGAAATATCGGGATTTTCTGCTTTCGTGAACGCTCTGTTCGCGAGCGCGGAGGAAACGTCGGCACAGGCCCGTATCCATGTTGCGGTGCGATAAATCAGGGGTTAGAGCCACGTCAACGGTGGCAATCAAGCGCCGCAACATAGTTTCCGGAGAATGTGATGAACCCTGCCATGCAGATGCCGATGCCGATGATGAACAACATGATGCCTATGCCAATGATGGGCGGAATGATGCCAATGCAGATGCCAATGATGAATGGCATGATGCCAATGCAGATGATGGGTGGAATGATGCCAATGGGCATGCCCATGATGATGTGCACCATGACCTGCAAGATGACGCCGACCGGCATGGTCTGCGAAATGATGCCGATGGACGGCATGTCGATGGAAATGATGAAGGATTGCTGCGATCGCATGACCGCCATGATGAACATGGGCATGCCCATGATGATGTCGTGCGGCGGCATGCCAATGATGATGTGCAAGATGGGCTGAGCTGCGGCTCTCCCGGCACATATCCGATACGAGGGCCGGCATTGCCGGCTCTTTTCATTTAGCCCACGGTTTCGACGTAGGTCATGACGAGATAGATCACAGCTTCGCTTTCCGTCAGATTGCGATAGCTGTGAGGTGCATCCGCTTCAAACAGGATGGCGTCTCCTTCCTCAAGAACAGTCGCCGGTTCCTGGCCGGTCCTGATCTCGACCCGGCCTTTGACCAGAACGAGATTTTCGATCGTGCCGGGTGCATGGGCATCCGCCCGTTCCAGATGACCCGCACCTATCCTCAGTTCGTAAAATTCGACCTTGCGTTCCCCGTCAAAGGGGAAGAGTGCACGCGACGTGAACCGTCCGCCAGCGAGGCCAAGGATTTTGGCTTTGTCGCGGCGCAGTACGACGGTGCCCTGCACACGCTGGCTGTCGAGCAAGGTGGCGAAGGGTACGCCAAGCGCGGTGGCAATCTTCCAGAGAATGCTCACGGTCGGCGCGCTTTTGCCCGTTTCAATCTGGCTGAGCATGGCCCGGCTCACGCCTGCAAGTTTGGCCAGCCGTTCGAGTGAGTGGCCCTGCCGTGTGCGCAACCGACGCAGATTCCGGCCGAGGATCGCCGGCAGGTCGTTGGCCGGATCACTATTCTCACTATAAGCGCCAGTTTGAAAATTCTCGTCCAGAGCAAGTGTCGTCAAGAATGCGCCTCATGCGGAAACGGGGTGTAGAAGACAACGGGGACAAACGAGATGGGCATGGCAATCCACGCAAAGGGAAACATGGGATAGGAGGTCGCGCTCTGTTGCTTTGGCTGCTCGGCCTGCGGGACATTGGTTTTCGCCTGCCTGTAGGCTCCGAGGTCGATGATTTCAGCCTGATGTGCCAGCATTGCCCTGATCCTTTTCAAGAATGGAGATCAGTCTAGGCGTTGGTTTCTCGATCCGACAGAATGTTCGTTTCAAAAATGCCGCCGGATTTGAAACCGGATACCAAACTTGATGAGTTTTCCGCCGCGGAAGGCGCCAGATGCGGTTTCGTGTATATTCATATTTGAAATCGTGTCGTCAAGAATCATCAAAAAATACAACCTGTGGTAGAATTTCCGTGCTATACGGCCCGATAGTTCAATTTTTAGGGATGTCCTTCGCACGAAATTAGCCCGGAAACGCTAGGGTCGCACGAAGTGGAATTGAGGTTGGTAAGTGTACGCTGAATATTTCCCCGTCGTGTCGGATCTCGTCCACCGTCTTGGCCTGGTTGCGCTGGTCAGCATGGCCTATGGCTCGATCATTCGCGCTTTCCATGGACCCATGACCCGCAGTCTGATGGTTGGCTTGCTGTTCGGGTGTTCAGCCGTCATTTCCATGCTTGATCCTGTTATTATCGATGACGGAATTATTGTCGATGCGCGCTCGATACTGCTGGCTCTCAGTGCCCCGTTCGGCGGCGTGGTTGCAGTGTTGGTATCTACAACTTTAACAATTATTTCCCGCATTCTTATTGGTGGCAGCGGCGTTTATGCCGGTGTTGTCGGCATTCTGATCATCGGATCGATCAGCCTGATATTCACGCTGGTCTATCGGCCGAAGGTTTATTCCTGGAAGCATTTCGTTATTCTCGGCCTGACCGTCCCGCTCTACACCCTGAGCATTTTTGTTCTGCCATTCGAACGGGCGATGCCGATTTTCCAGCGCATGGCCCTGCCGATGCTGACGCTCAGCGTTACCGGGATCATTCTGATCTCCATGTTCCTTCATCGTGAACGCTTGCGCGTTGATCGTGTGAAGACATTGGAAGTGGACGCCCATACGGACCCGTTGACCAATCTTGCCAATCGGCGGCTGTTCGATCGCGTAGCGCGGCGCACCTTTCGCAAGGCGGCATCAACCGGGGGAGAGGTCTTTTCGCTTGTTATGATCGATATCGACTCGTTCAAGAGCATCAATGATCATTGGGGCCATTCCAATGGTGATCTGGTGCTCATCGAAATTTCCACCATTATCCGCTCGCTGGTGCGCAAGGCCGATCTCGTGGCCCGCTATGGCGGGGAGGAGATCGCGATCCTGATGCCGACGGCGGATGCAGGTGAGGCCATGGCGATGGCCGAGGCCATCCGGCGGCGTGTCAACGAGACCTTCTTCGATTTCGGTCGGACGCAGGCGCATGTGACGGTGAGCGCCGGCGTTTCCACCTTCACATCGCAGCATCAATCACTGACGGATTTGATCGAAGAGGCGGATGTAGCGCTTTACCGGGCCAAGCGTCTTGGCCGTAACCGCATAGAACTGGCGTCCATGGCCGCTTGAATGGGCCAAGCCAGACGTTGATCATCAGTTTTCTCGCGTGTCTTATCCTTGTCGTAGGGTGCTTTCGATGACACGGCACCGCTCAAGCGCCCAGCCTGCATCCGCGAGTGCACCATCAATGGCACTTTCATGGATCTGCTGCATTCCGATGCGAAGCTGATAACAAGCCAGTACGTTTTGGTTCCGGACGAGGTCCGGCCGAAACGCCTCGAAATATCGTGCCTGCTGTTCCATGCACTCCAGCCACGGTCGCCAGAACAGGATATTGGCGACCTCATAGAGCGGATCGCCATATATCGCTTCCGACCAGTCGATGACGCCGGTAATGCGACGTCCGTCCGTCAGGACGTTGTTCGATCCGAAATCTGCATGAACGAGCGCTCGAATATTGGGACAGGACGGAATTAATGTCATGCAGTGTCTGACAAGGTCATCGATCCGGCCGGCGCCGGGAAAGCCGGCCACGCGGCTCCAGTCATAGGCGGACACGGCCGACAAAAATGCCTGCCAGGTAGCGTCTCGGCCATTGCCCCCCGCATCGAAAGGGCCGTAGCCATGCGTCGAGCCGATGTCGGACCGCGCGATAGCGGCCATTATATCGGCAACCGGCTCAAGAACCGGCGGCAATTGCTGGGGCGACAGTTCCTGGAGGGTGAAGCCTTTTGCCATTTGCGAGATGCAATAGGCATTACCGTCCTCCAGCATGCCGTAGTCCACAACGGCCGGAATGGGTAAAGCTGCCGATGAGAAATGCTTCCAGACAAATGCATCCTTGGCAAATCCGTCGATCGACCGGTTGACGCGGACGACAAAGCTCCCTGCGGCATGGTCGTAGCGGAATGCGCGCGAATCCTCACCCTCGCTGATCGGAATCAACACAATGGTTTCGCCGGTCAGTTGCCGAAGTTTGGCTATGATGGCGGTCAGCGAAATGTCAGGCTTGTGCATGGTCAGGGCAGGTGGACCTTATCAGCCGCCGGGCTTTCCGCGTTCATCGACGATACGCGCCATGGCTTCCGATTCCGGACCTTCCCGCCGCAAACCGTCCGCGACACCGGTTCGATCCGCTTCAGCCCTGTTCTGGCTGACCTTCCATTTGCCTTCAATGCGCGTGATCGGGATCTCAATACCGATAATGCCCTTGATCTGGCCCGCAATGAAATTGTCGGGTGCGTCCTCGACCGACCATGGCTGCGCGCGGCCCGCCTCATGGGTGCGCGTCAGGCTGCCGATCTGACGGCGCAGCCAGTCGGCACCATCCTCGACATGCGGAGTGCCCCACGCCTGTACAACCACATAATTCCAGGTGGGCACAACCTTTCCGTGTTCGCGCTTGGTCGCGTACCATGAAGGCGTCACATAGGTGTTCGGTCCCTGAAAAATGATCATCGCCTCGGCGCCCGCCTGCAATGCCGCAACCTGGTCATTGGCCTTGGCCAGATGGGCCCTCAAGGTTCCGTTTGACGACGCGCCCGGATCGATCTCGAAGGGAATGAGGTTCGCCATCAAGCCATGCTCGCCGCCGGTTACCAGCATTGCCAGCGGGTGCTTGCGGATGAGGTCGTGCATGACGTCGAGACGGTCTTCCCGAAATGCAGGTGGCCTGTACATGATAACTCCAATTATATCTGCGGTGAGCTCCGGCTTTAAGCCATGCTCACAATGCCTCACGGAATGATAGTGGATCGGCGCATCTTCGCAAGGCGAATAGATTGCGCGTTGTCTGTCGGGATCAGGTCTGTCGCGCCAGTACAAGCGCCGCCTGACGGCCCGTTGCAAGAATGCGCGCCGATGCGTCTGTATCCGTTACCAGCCGCGCCAATTGCAGGGTGCCGATCATGGAAGCCAGCACCGCATGCGCGCGGTCGAGGGCCGCAGTTCGGTCGAGATGTCCGGGCAACGCAGTGGCGATGAGGCCGACAAGCGCATCAACGATCTCGATCAGACGCTCGCGCACTTCGCTTGAAAGGCGCCCGACTTCTGCGATCAGCGATGGAATGGCACAGCCAAGTTCCGGGTGCCTCACATGGGCGGGGCGCAAATAGGCATTCACGATGGCTTCCATCCCGTCCACACCGCAGGCCCGTGCGCTTCTTGCCGCGTGCTCCAGATAATCCCGCGTCGAATCCAGCGCTGCCGTGATGGATTCCTGCACAAGCTGGTTCTTCGATGAAAAATGCGCGTAAAAACCGCCATGGGTCAGGCCGGCGTCGGCCATCAGTCCCGCTAGTCCGGTGGCTTCGATCCCGTCCTTGCGAAAGCGTTTTGAGGCAACGTCGACGACACGCTGGCGCGTTTCCGACTTGTGATCCTTGGAATAGCGCATCGGTGGCCCTCGATATATCAGTTGTATGGTGATTGACATATCATATGATGCCCATAATATGAAGCCTTCTCAAGGTGGCTGAAATCACAGGAGCCAGACATGTCCGATACGCTCAACACGACTTTCGGTCTGGTTCCGCCCGATGTTGCCGCAACGCTTTCGGGCGTGGAGTTTTTGCAAGGACTGCTCGATGGCACCTATCCGGCGCCACCCTTCGCCGAGACCACCGATCTGTGGCCCATCTCCATCGAGGCGGGCAAGGTTGTGTTCGAGGCACGGCCGTCAAAGAAGTTCTACAATCCGATGGGGGTTGTTCACGGCGGATGGATCTCCCTGTTGATCGATACCGTGATGGGTTGCGCTGTACATTCCTCACTGAAGGCAGGGCAGGCCTATACGACGCTGGAAATGAAAACGACATTTGTGCGCTCCGTGCTCGTATCGACGGGCGTATTGCGCTGCGAGGGCGTTCTCCTCCATTCCGGTAGCCGGACAGCAAGTGCCGAAGGCAAGATTTTTGATGGAACCGGCAGACTTGTGGCCCATGGCTCGGAAACCTGCCTGATCATGGACGCGCTCAGGAAAGCGGCTTGATTCCAACGATATCAGTTCTGCGGTTTTCCCAACGCGTCATAATAGACAGGCTCTTCCTTTCCGCATTGAAAACCGGGTGCGATGCCGTCGGCAACCTTTCGCGCCACGTCGTTCGGCTCTGCGGTGTTCTTGGCCGAGACGTAACCGACAGCGCAGATCTGCTCCAGCGGTCCCATGCGTGTGATGAGCAGAATTGAGTCCTCGTCAGTCTTGAAGCGCAGTATGGTGGCAACGGGCTGCTTCTGTGCATTCAAGCGCCATTCGAGATTGTTCGACCCGAGCACATTGAAATTCGGCACCACCGATTCGCGAGAAAATTTCGCACCTTTCTTGTGTGCGTAGGAGACATAAAAGCGCAGATCGTTTTCGATGAGTTGCACCTGCATGCCGCCATAGCCAGGGCACAGCCACGCGCCGGTCTGCAGGGGATTGCCGGGTTCCGGTTTCTGTTCGCGACACTTCTCAAGGCCAACATAGGTATAGGTGCTGATGTTCTCCGCGTGGGCCGCTGCCATATCAAACAGGACCGCATGCATCAGGACTAGGAAAATTGCTTTCAGCGGCATGGCGAGACTCCCCTCAAGCGGCCGGTGAGTTTCAATTGTCACAAATTATGCGGATATTTATCCCGTAAGGGAAGATGCAGAGCCAAAGAACAGGGAATTCGATTTTCTGGCTTGCTATTTCCGGGCGCGTCGTAAGATGATTGAAGAAGCAATTGGAAGGTCCCGAGGGGCGCATGATGGATGAAGAACCCGAATTGGTTGTGTCACGGTTGTCGAAAGAGTTCACGCGTGACGGTATCACCGTCAGCGTCGAGATTTATCGTCTTGCCGAGCAAAGCGAGTGGACGCTGGAAGTGGTGACCGAGGACAAGGATTCCATCATCTGGGATGATCCTTTTGAAACGGACCAAGCCGCCTTTGACGAGTTTTTACGTGCCGTCGAAGAGGAAGGCCTTGCAAGCCTCATCGATCCTGAAGGCGGGGAAACCCTGCACTGACTGAGATGCCAAGCGTCTAGGCAGGCAGAAACTGGATATCAAAGTTTGTGAAAACACTGGTCGGAGTGAGAGGATTCGAACCTCCGACCCCGTCGTCCCGAACGACGTGCGCTACCAGGCTGCGCTACACTCCGTGACCAGCGATGCCGGGGTATATACCGCTGAGTTTTTGTGCCTGCAAGCCGTTTCATCAGCACTTTTTCAATTATACCGGGTGCAAACATAAACCATGTTCTGGAAATGGTTGAACTGGTCTTGTGATCGCCGACGAAAGTCTTGTATCGATAAAAGACTAACGATGCGATGTATCGCAAAGTCTGTCGAAAGATCGCTAATTGTATATCAGACGAGATATCGACTGAAACGATGAGGTTGCACGAGATGACATCGGGAATGAAGCGTATTATCAGCTTTGTAATGAGCGGTGGCGTCGGTTCAAGGCTTTGGCCTCTGTCGCGCGAAGACTTTCCCAAGCAGTTTCACAATCTGTCCGGTCAGGGCTCCATGCTCTTGCGGACAGTCAAACGCATGAGTGCACGGGGCGGTGATACCTCCGTTCCGGTTTATCTGCTCGCCTCGGAACGTCATGCGGATCGCATCAGCCAGGACCTTTCCGGTGTCGATCTGGCTGGCGGGCGGGCGATTCTCGAGCCGATGGGCCGCAACACGGCGGCGGCTGTCGTGCTGGCAACCGAGATTACGCTGCGCGAGCACGGCGACGATCTGGTTCTCGTCGTTCCGTCCGACCACGAAATTACAACGGATCGCGATTTCTGGAGCACAGTGGAGGCTGGCACGGACGCTGCCATGGCGGGCCGGATCGTCGTCTTCGGTATCCAGCCTGATCGGCCGGAAACCGGTTATGGCTATATCGAGGTGGGGCCACAGAACGACAACACACGGGATGTCATACGCTTCGTTGAAAAGCCGAACGAGGAAACCGCGATCCAGTACCTCGAATCGAAGAATTTCCTCTGGAATTCAGGCATTTTTCTTTTCCGCGCCAGCACCATGCGCGATGCATTCCGGGCCTATGCGCCAAAGATCTGGGACGGGGCTGTGGCTGCACTCGATGAGGCAACAAGCAATGTCTCCGGCACCTATCTGCCACACGACCTCTATGCGGATGTGCCGTCCATTTCCGTCGACTATGCCATCATGGAACATGCGAAAGACATCGCTCTGGTGCCCGCACGCTTCCGCTGGAATGATCTCGGATCGTGGCAATCCCTGCTGGAAGTCAGCTCGACCGACGGCAGCGGCAATGTGATTGTCGGTGATGTTGTCGCCATCGATTGCGAGAACAGCTATCTGCGCAGCAATGGGCGTCTGCTTTCCGCCATCGGACTGCGTGATCTGGCTGTTGTGTCGACCTCCGATGCGACGTTCGTTGCGCCCGTCACCGAAAGCCAGAACGTTCGCAAGATTGTCGAACAGCTGGAAAAGACCGGCCGTCTTGAAACCAAATTCACCCCGGCGCAGGATCGCCTGCCGCAGGTGGGTGCCTATGAAAAACGTGTTCGCCACTGGCTGTTCGAGGAGACATTGCCGCTCTGGTCGACGGTTGGTGTCGACAGGCGCTATGGCGGCTTCCATGAGGCGCTGACCTTCGACGCTACACCCATCATCAGAACCAAGCGCATGCGCACCACGGCGCGGCAGATTTATGCCTTTGCCGTGGCGCATGAAATGGGCTGGGATGGTCCGGCCAATGATCTGATCGACCATGGTATCCGCTTCATCACGGCCAATGGCCGGACGGACCGTGGCGGCTGGGTCAAGACTTTCAACCCTGACGGTACGGTTCTCGACGGGGCTGAGGATGCCTACGACCAGTCCTTCGTGCTTCTGGCATTGGCCCATGCCCATCGGGCGGGCCATCCGCAGGCGCTCGGTCTTGCCACGGAAACCTTTGCCTTCATCGACGAATACCTTGCTGATTCCAAGCTGCGGGGTTTTCTTGAAATGCCGGGGGATACCGGTCTGCGCCGGTCCAACCCGCATATGCATCTGCTCGAGTCGTTCCTTGCCTGGTATGACGTCACGGGGAACCGGGATTATCTGCAGCGTGCGGCGCGGATCGTCGATCTGTTCCGGCATCATCTTTTTGATGCGGAAACGTGGACGCTCGGCGAATATTTTACCGATGACTGGGAGCGGGCGCCGGGCGAAAAAGGCGAGTGGACGGAACCGGGACACCATTTCGAATGGGCCTATCTCCTGTCCAACTTTGCCAAGGCGTCGGGCCAGAAAGACATCATCCGCCACGCGCGCAAGCTCTATGCCTCAGCTATTGCCAACGGTCTGAACCGCACCACGGAACTCGCCTATGGCGCTGTTTCCCGGCATGGCCTGCCGCTTGACACCAATTCACGCAGCTGGCCGCAGACAGAGGCAGTGAAAGCCGCTATTGCGCTCGATGGCAATGGCGGGCCGGACCTCAAGCCGGAAGTCGAGGCACGGGTGGGCCGCCTGTTCCGCTGGCATATCGAACAGGCGCCGAAGGGCCTTTGGATCGACCTGATTGATGAAAAGGGCAGGGCACGGGCCGAAGATGTACCGGCCTCGATCTTCTATCATCTCGTCTGCGCCCTGACGCAGTATGTGGATTATATCGGCAAGGCCTAGTCAGAGGCCTTGCCGGGCCATGCATTCATTCCCTCAATAGGGGCTTTCGACTTTACCCGTTTCCACATAGACGGACTTGATCTGGCTGTAATGATAAAGCGCGGCCAGCCCGTTTTCACGGCCGACACCGGACTGCTTGAAGCCGCCGAACGGCATTTCAACCGGCGCGAGATTGTAGGTGTTGATCCAGCATGTGCCCGCCTTGAGCTGGCTGATCACCCGATGCGCGCGTGACAAATCCTTGGTGAAGACACCGGCTGACAGACCGAACTCCGTATCATTGGCGCGGCCGATAACCTCGTCCTCGTCACTGAAATCGAGAACAGCCATGACGGGACCAAAAATTTCCTCCTGAGCGATGGTCATGCCATCGGTCACATCGGTGAAAATCGTCGGCTCGACATAACAGCCACCTTCAAAGCCCTGCATTTTCGGCACGCCGCCGCCGAAAGCGAGCGTAGCACCCTCGGCTTTGCCTTTCTCGATGTAGGACACAACCTTGTCGCGCTGCGCGGCATTGACCAGCGGTCCCAGATGGATTTCGGGATCGAGCGGATCACCAAGGCGGATCGCCTTGGTGCGGGTCACCAGCCGGTCGAGGAACCTGTCCTTGATACCCTTCTGGACAAAGACGCGGGTGCCGTTCGAGCAGACCTGCCCGGTGGAATAGAAATTGCCGAGCAGGGCGCCACCGACGGCGTTTTCCACATCCGCATCGTCGAAAATGATCAGCGGCGACTTGCCTCCGAGTTCCATCGTGGCATGTTTCATGTGCGATCCGGCCTGCGCCAGCACCTTCTTGCCCGTAGGCACCGAGCCGGTCAGCGACACCTTGGCGACAAGCGGATGATCGACGAGCTGCGAACCCACATCGCCAAAACCCTGCAAGACATTGAAAAGTCCGTCCGGCAGGCCGGCTTCCTTGTAAATCTCTGCCAGCGCGAGGGCGGATAGCGGGGTGTTTTCCGATGGCTTGAAGATCATGGCATTGCCCGCGGCGAGCGCCGGAGCTGATTTCCAGCCCGCACCCTGGATCGGATAATTCCATGCGCCGATGCCGACACAGACACCGAGTGCCTCGCGGCGCGTATAGGCATAGGAGCCGCCGAGTTCGATCATCTCGCCATTGAACCCGGCAATGATGCCGCCATAGAATTCCAGTGCATCGGCAGCCGATGCCGGATCGGCAACCAGCGTTTCCTGAATGGCTTTGCCCGTGTCCAGGGTTTCGAGATGCGCGATCTCGGCGTTGCGTTCGCGCAAAAGGTCCGCTGCCCGGCGCAGGATGCGGCCGCGTTCAACCGGCTTGAGCGCCGCCCATGCGGGCTGTGCGGCGGCAGCAGCCTGCACGGCCTGTTCGATCAGGGCCGGCGTTGCGCCAAAAAGTTTTGCGATGATCTCGCCGGTCGCCGGATAGAGCACATCCAGCGGCTTGCCTGCCTTGTCCTCGACGAAGCGGCCATTGATGAAATGCGATGCCTTCGGCTGCGCGCGCATGGTGTTCTCCTTCTTATTCATCTCTACTTTATTTCACCCCCTCTGTCCCGTCGGACATCTCCCCCACAAGGGGGGAGATCAGCCTTCATTACGATTTCGATCAGTTCTGAGGCATTGAAAAGTTGGCGATCATGTTGATGTCAATGTGATCTCCCCCTTGTGGGGGAGATGGGCGATAGCCCAGAGGGGGGTGAATACACCGCCACTCACCGGTCACTCACTTCCCAACGCGGGTTGATCCATGGCTCCTGATTGGATCGCGGCAACGGATCGCGGCCAAGAATATGATCGGAAGCCTTTTCGCCGGTCATGATCGACGGGCCATTGAGATTGCCGTTGGTGACGCGCGGAAAAATGGAGGAATCCGCGACCCGCAGACCCTCGACACCGATCATCCGGCATTGCGGATCGACCACGGCCATGGGATCGCCCGTCGCACCCATCTTGCAGGTGCCGCAGGGATGGAACGCGCTTTCCGCATGCTCGCGCAGGAAGTCATCAATCGCGTCATCGGACTGCACATGCCCGCCCGGCGAAATCTCGCGGCCGCGATAGGGATCGAGCGCCGCTTGGCCGAATATCTCGCGGGTAAGCCGCACCGCATGGCGGAAATCCGTCCAGTCATCCGGATGGGACATATAGTTGAAGAGGATTTTCGGCTTTTCGAACGGATCGGACGAGCGCAGTGTCACGCTGCCGCGTGACTTCGAGCGCATCGGGCCCACATGCGCCTGAAACCCATGGCCCTTGGCTGCCGCCTTGCCGTCATAGCGGATGGCGGCGGGCAGGAAGTGATACTGGATGTCGGGGTAGTCGACACCGGGCTTAGACCGCACGAAGGCAGCGGATTCAAAATGGTTGGTGGCGCCATCACCCGTTTTGAAGAACAGCCACTGCGCACCGATCATGGCCTTGGAGACCAATCCGAGCTTGGAATTGAGTGTGATTGGCTTCAGGCTCTCCTGCTGGATATAGACCTCCATATGGTCCTGCAGGTTCTGACCGACACCGGCGCGATCGGCCACCACCGCAATGCCATGTTCCTTCAGGTGTTTTGCCGGACCGATGCCCGACAGCATGAGAAGTTTTGGCGAGTTGATCGATGATGCCGCAATGATCACTTCACGCCGCGCGCGCACAATTTCCGTCTTGCCGCGCCGGGTGATTTCCACCCCCGTTGCCCTTTGATTCTCGATGACCACACGCCGTGCGAAACCATTGACAAGACTCACATTTCGCCGCTTCAGCGCCGGGCGCAGATAGGCATTGGCCGTGGACCAGCGGCGGCCATTGTGAATTGTCTGCTCCATGGCACCGAAGCCTTCCTGCTTGGCGCCATTATAGTCTTCGGTGACTTCGAAACCGGCCTGCTTGCCCGCATCGACAAAGGCATGGAACAGAGGATTGTCACGGCGGCCGCGTTGCACATGCATCGGGCCATTGGTGCCGCGCCATCCGGTTTCGCCGCCATGGGAATGTTCCATGCGCTTGAAATAGGGCAACACATCCGCATAGGACCAGCCAGCCGCGCCGCTCTCCGCCCAATGGTCGAAATCATGGGCGTGGCCACGCACATAGACCATGCCGTTGATGGAGGAGGAGCCGCCGATCACCTTGCCACGCGGGGTGACCAGCGTGCGCCCGCCCAGATGCGGTTCGGGCTCGGATGAAAAGCCCCAGTCATAGGTGCTCATGTTCATCGGGAAGGAGAGGGCGGCGGGCATCTGGATGAACGGCCCGATATCCGTGCCACCGAATTCAATGACGATGACCGAATGCTTGCCGTCCTCCGACAGGCGGTAGGCCATGGCGGAGCCGGCGGAACCCGAACCGATGATGACGAAATCTGCTTCCATAGCTGGCCCCATTATTCGCCGCGCGGAAAGCGCGCATTTTCTTCCAGAACATTCAGATCCATGTGATTGCGCATGTAGCGCTCCGAGGCCCTTTGCAGCGGCTGGTAATCCCAGGGATAGTAGGAGCCGTTGCGCAGCGCCTCGTAGACCACCCAGCGCCGGGCCTGGCTTTCGCGCACGGCGGCGTCATAGGCCGCCATGTCCCAGCGCGCCTTGGCGGCAGCCGTGAACTGGGCAAGCAATCTGGCATGGGCGGGATCAGCGGCAAGGTTGGTCAACTCCTGCGGATCCGATTCAAGATCAAACAGTTGCGGCGGATCGATCTCGCAATGCACGAACTTGTATTGGCCGTCGCGAATGCAGACGAGCGGCGCATTGGAACCTTCCGCCGCATATTCCATCAGCACCGGGCCCTGCCGCTTGCCGCCAGCGATGACGCCGGTCAGATCTTCGCCATCAGTCCATGGTTTGACAGCGGCAATGTCGATACCGGCAAACGCCGCAAGGGTCGGGTTGATATCGAGCGTCGACACCGGCTGGGTGATCAACTGCGGCGCGATGCCCTTGCCTGCAATCATCAGCGGCACGCGGGCCGAGCCCTCGAAAAAGTTCATCTTGAACCACAGGCCACGCTCGCCCAGCATATCGCCATGGTCCGACGTGAACACGATGATCGTGTTGTCGAGCATCCGCGTTGCCCGCAGCACTTCCAGAATCTCGCCGACCTTGTCATCGACATAGGAAATATTGGCGAGATAGCCCTGACGCGCCCGGCGGATGTTTTCGGGGGTAATATTGAATTGCGTGTAGTCGCAGGCTTGCATAAGGCGTTGTGCATGTGGGTCCTGTGCTTCGAACGGGATGGCGGCAACGGCCGGTTCAAGTGCAGGTGAATTCTCGTAGAGGTCCCAGTATTTGCGTCGTGCCACATAGGGGTCATGTGGATGGGTGAAGGAGACGGTGAGGCACCACGGGCGGCTCGCCGCATCGTCTGACGTGCGCGACAATTGGTAGAGTTTTTGCGTGGCATGAAACGCCACCTCGTCGTCATATTCCATCTGGTTGCTGGTTTCGGCGACGCCAGCGCCGGTGACGGAGCCGAGATTGTGATACCACCAGTCGATGCGCTCGCCGGGCTTGCGGTAATCGGGGGTCCAGCCGAAATCAGCAGGATAGATGTCCGTGGTCAGGCGTTCTTCAAGACCGTGCAACTGGTCGGGACCGACAAAATGCATCTTGCCGGAAAGCCCGGTGTAATAACCGGCGCGGCGCAGGTGATGCGCATAGGTCGGAATATCCGAGGCGAATTCGGCGGCATTGTCATAGACGCGGGTGCGCGAGGGCAGCTGACCGGACATGAAGGAGGCGCGGGCCGGGGCGCAGAGCGGCGAGGCCGTATAGGTATTGGCAAAGCGGGCAGAACGATCCGCCAAGGCGCGCAGATGCGGGGCATGGATGAAATCCGCGGGGCCGTCCGGAAACAGGGTTCCGTTCAGCTGGTCAACCATGAGGATGAGGATATTCGGCCTTGTCATAGGGAGGCTCCGGCGGCGGCTAGTTTTGTCGTCACGTAATCTTCCACGAGCGCGATTGCCGAGGCTGCCTCAGGCGCGCCATTGCGCAGCGCATGGCGAATATAGAGCCCGTCAATCATCGCGCCGGTGCCCTCGGCGATCTGCAGGGCGGCAGTCCGGTCAATCATGCTGCTCAGCGCAAAGACGAGGTTGGAATGCATGCGCCGGGCGTAGACACGCAGCAGGCGGCGGGTCTCGACCGATTGCTGGGCGTGCACGTAAAAGGTCAGCCATGCGGCCACGGTCTGCGGTGCAAATTGCGAGGCGGAGAAATTGACGGCGATGATGGCGGCAACGCGTTCCGCCGGCGTGTGGGCTGTCGCCAGTGCTGCCAGAAGATCCTGCCCGAGTTCTTTCAGAAGGTGGCGCATGGTGGCGAGGATCAGCTGTTCCTTGCCGCCGAAATAGTGGTGCGCCAGCGCCGGCGAAACGCCCGCTTCATGGGCGATCTCCGCGACAGTCACGTCAAGCGAGCCGCGCTGGCCGATGGTGCGGATGGCCGCATCAATCAACTCCCGCTTGCGCAGTGGTTCCATTCCGACTTTGGGCATTCTGAAAAACCTCGTTCGCGTAAATTATTATTCTTGATTGACTGGCCAATCAATAAAAATTGCGACGTTTTGGAGCGGTATTTGACGGGAGTGCTGCAAAGCGGTTGTGTGTAGTTCGTGGTTCGATAAGCTCACCATGAGGGACATGGTAGGTGCAAACCAGCCTGCAACTTTGCAGAACCTAGCTCCCTGCAATCCCCACTCTCCCTCATGGTGAGCTTGTCGAACCACGCACGATGGTCTTGCAACCACCAGCAAGCAATAAACGACTCTCCATACAACCGTTTTCAGCACGATAATTGCCAAACCACGGGCCTCGGTATTGCACTGCAACAAAGCCCTTTACCTTGAAACGCAGCGGGTTCATGGTTACGTCAACAAGAATGACATTTTGGAGGAATGACATGACAGCCTGTATCGTTGGATGGTCGCATCTGCCTTTCGGAAAACTGGAAGGCGAGAGCGTCGAAAGCCTGATCGTCAAGGCGGCGGTCGCTGCGCTCGATCACGCAGGCATAGGCCCGCAGGATGTCGACGAGATTGTCCTCGGCCATTTCAATGCCGGGTTCTCGCCGCAGGATTTCACCGCCAGCCTTGTGCTGCAGGCCAGTGATGCCTTCCGCTTCAAGCCCGCCACACGGGTGGAAAATGCCTGCGCCACCGGTTCGGCCGCGGTGCATCAGGGCATCAAGACCATTCGCGCCGGTGCTGCCCGCGTTGTACTGGTCGTGGGTGTCGAGAAGATGACATCGACGCCCGGCCCGGAGATCGGCAAGAACCTTTTGAAAGCATCCTATCTGCCGGAAGAGGGCGATATCCCCGCCGGGTTTGCCGGAGTGTTCGGCCAGATCGCTGCCGCCTATTTCCAGAAATATGGCGACCAGTCCGATGCGCTGGCGACAATCGCCGCCAAGAACCACAAGAACGGCGTCAACAATCCCTATGCGCAGATGCGCAAGGATCTGGGGTATGATTTCTGCCGTCAGGAAAGCGAGAAGAACCCCTTCGTTGCCGGCCCGCTGAAACGGACCGACTGTTCGCTCGTCTCGGACGGCGCAGCGGCGCTGGTTCTGACCGACACGCAGACGGCACTGAAGATGAAACGCGCCGTGGCCTTCCGCGGTGCTGCCCATGTGCAGGATTTCCTGCCGATCTCCAAGCGCGACATTCTGCTGTTTGAAGGCTGCTCCGAAGGCTGGAAGCGCGCCCTCGATCAGGCAGGTGTCACAATCGATGATCTGTCCTTTGTCGAAACCCATGATTGCTTCACCATTGCAGAACTCATCGAATATGAGGCGATGGGCCTGGCCAAGCCGGGCGAGGGTGGCAAGGTTGCGCTGGAAGGCCAGACCGCCATGGGCGGCCGCCTGCCGGTCAACCCCTCCGGCGGTCTCAAGGCCAAGGGTCATCCGATCGGCGCCAGCGGCGTTTCCATGCATGTGCTGTCGTCCATGCAACTGACGGGCGAAGCGGGTGGCATTCAGGTGCCGGATGCCAAGCTTGCCGGTATCTTCAACATGGGCGGCGCCGCCGTCGCCAACTATGTGTCGATCCTCGAACGCATCAAATAAACCGTCCGATAGCGTTCTTTTCGAATCCGGGACTTCAAGTCCCGGATTCTGTGTTTTAAAAGCACCTGACAAACCGCTGAATTGAATCGTCTTTTCCGGCTGTCCCATCGGAGGAAATGCCATGTCGAACGGATGGAAGGAATCGGCCTCCGCCTGGATTGCCGAACAGGCTGATGATGGTGATTACGGCCGTGTTTATGTTCTCGACAAACCGATGCTGGAGCGCGTCAGCGGCCGCGGTTTTAAAAATGCATTGGATGTCGGCTGTGGCGAAGGCCGCTTTTGCCGCATCCTCAATGGCCTTGGAATCAAGTCGGTTGGCATTGACCCGACCGAGGAATTGCTGGTGCAGGCGCAGATCCGGGACCCCGAGGGAGACTATCGTTTCGGCTATGCCGAGGCGCTGGAATTTCCGGACGCGTCCTTTGATCTGGTGGTAAGCTACCTCTCGCTCATCGACATTCCTTATCTGCGCAAGGCCATCGCCGAAATGACCCGGGTGCTTGCACCGGGCGGGACCTTGCTCATTGCCAATCTGAACAGCTTCAATACTGCGGGGCAACCGGCTGGCTGGCAACCCGACATCAATGGCGATCCGCGTTTCTACGTTGACCATTATCTTGAAGAGCGCGTGGACTGGGTGGAGTGGCGCGGTATCCGCATCCAGAACTGGCACCGCCCATTGAGCACCTATATGTCGCTTCTGCTCGGCCATGGTCTCACCCTGCGCCATTTTGCCGAACCCGCACCTTACGGCGGCGATCCTGATAAGGCCGATCGCTATCGCCGTGTGCCCTATTTCCTCGTCATGGAGTGGGAGAAGGGGCACTGATCGCAATTCTCCAGTTTTCTCCATTGGAAAGGGGAGCGGAGCGTCCTATAAGACCATCAATTCCGGCTGATTTCGGTCGATTTTCTGAGCAATGTAGGGCGCTATGAGCAATCCGGTTCTGGTTGAAGTTTTTCGCGGCGAAACAGTCGAAAGCCGGCATCGCGGTGCGATCGTTGTCACCGACGGCGATGGCAGGATTGTCTATTCCGTTGGTGATATCGAGCGGCCGACATTCCCGCGCTCGGCGATCAAGGCGATACAGGCTCTGCCGTTGGTGGAAAGCGGCGCTGCGGATGCCTATGGCTTCGGCAACGAGGAACTGGCCATGGCCTGCGCCTCCCACTCGGGCGAACCCCTGCATGTGAAGAAAGCCGCGGATATGCTGGGTCGTGCCGGTCTTGATGTCTCGGCGCTGGAATGCGGCGCCCATTGGTCCTCTGATCAGTCCGTGCTGATCGCCCTTGCCAAGAGCGGACAGGAACCGACGGCGCTGCACAACAATTGCTCGGGCAAGCATTCGGGCTTCCTGTGCACCTGCGCGCATCTCGGCATCGAAACAGCTGGCTATTCGACCTTGGGATCGCCGACGCAAAACATGGTGTGTGAAGCCATGGAAAGTGTGACCGGCGCAGTTCATTCACTGGATCGTTGCGGCACGGATGGCTGCTCGATCCCGACCTATGCCATTCCACTGAAAAGTCTGGCGCACGGCTTTGCCCGCATGGCCACTGGCACGGGCCTTCCGCCGGTACGTGCCAAGGCGGCCAAGCGTCTGCTCGACGCCACTATGGCCGCACCATACTATGTTGCAGGCACCAATCGCGCCTGTACGCGCCTGATGGAAATGGCGCCGGGGCGCATCTTTGTCAAAACCGGTGCGGAGGGCGTATTTGTTGCAGCCTTGCCGGAGTTTGGTCTGGGCATTGCGCTTAAATGCGACGATGGGGCATCGCGTGCCTCGGAAGCCATGATTGCTGCGGTTCTCGGGCGGATTTTCCGTCACGACGACGAACTGGAATCACAGCTTGACCGGTTTGCCGACCGGGAAATGCGCAACTGGAACGGCATCACCTATGGCGTTGTCAGTCCTGCCGATATCCTGACGGAAGCCGATATCAACTGAGGATATTGCGTTCGACGATCAGGCGCGGGTTGCCACTGGCATTCTGTCTGATGAGGTCGCCCGTGACCGCATCCATCCAACGATGACCGACAATGCCGCCGTGTGCGGCTTTTTCGATGATGTTGTCGGTGATGATGGCCGAGCCGACGCCGTCCACGACGCTGACATAAATCCCCATACCTGACTGCCGGATCACATTGCCCGTGGCGATCAGGTTGCGCATATAGGGTCCCCAGCCCAGTTTGATGCCGTACAGGGCAGCGTTCTCGACGACATTACCCGTCACGGAAATATCGGCTTCAACGCTGATGCCGATGCCAAAACCGGGCGCATCGGCCGGATAGGGGCCGATTGCCGTCAGATTGCGCACTACATTGCCGCTGCAGGTGCCCATCCGCCCGCCGCCATCGAAATTGACCATGGAAATACCGCTGGCCGCGCCGTCGATGATATTGTTCGAAATGACAGCGCCTTCGAAGCCAAACTCGGAGTAAAGCGCCATCTCGCCGCTATCCGTGCAATTGTTGCCGGTGATCTGCACGTTGTTCCCAGCGTTGGCGCGGACAGCCGAGAAGGCGCAGCCCTTTAGCACATTGTTGGAGACGAGCACGTTGCCGGCGCGAAATACATTGATGCCATTGCCATTCTGCCCGGTGCCGCCACCGTCAGCCCGGATATTCTCAACGCGGTTGCCGCTGACAATTGTCCCATCGGGTCCCTGTGCATCGCGAAAGATCAGGATACCACCATTGCCGCAATCATGAACGTGATTGCCCGTTATCGCGAGGCCGCTCGATTGCGATGCGAAAATGCCTGCATCCGCTGCACGCTCGATCCGGCTGCGTTCGATCCTTCCCCCGCACTGGTACAGCGCCACGGCGTTTCTGGTCGACGCCATGAAATCGCAATCGTCAATCACAACCTGACGGACATGGTTGAAATCGACCAGGGCCTTGCTGTTGCCGGTGAGCGGTTGATTGGCGCCGTCGATCACAAGCCCGCTGAGGCGGATCTGCTCGGCATTGCTGGCATTGAGAAACGAACCGGTGCCGCCGTAAAGCAGGCGCGTAGCACCCGGAATGCCGGCAAGATTGGCCCTTTGCGGAAATTCAACACCGGAAAGGATATAGGTGCCGGGCTGCAGAAAAATCTGGTTGCCGGACTGACTCGCCTTCTGAAGAAGGGCATTCAGCGCCTTGCCCTGATCATCAGGCGATCCCGGCTTGAGCCCTGCAGATGCTGCAGCCAGAGCCCCGGCGGGTAGCAGCGCACCGGCACCAAGCCCAGCCATTCCACCGAGAACGAGACGTCTGTTGATCACGGATTTTTCCTCAGGATCACTGTTCAATCCGGTCAAGGATCACGTGTCCCTTGGCCGTCCGATTGATGACACTTGCAGCGGGGGCAGGCAAGGCATACCTTCATCGAATGAGCAGAGCTTTTACCAAGGAAGACGACAGCAATTCATCGATTGATCTCGGCGAACGTCCCGTCAGTCCGCACCGGAATCTGGTGACCGAACACGGTCTTGCACTGATCGATGCGGAAATCGCTGCTTCGCATGAGGAACTCGCCAAAGGCAACGCCGAGGCTGACCGCGATCTGATTGCACGGGCGTCACGTGACCTGCGTTACTGGACAGCGCGGCGGGAGACGGCGGAGGTTTCACATCCCGATCCAACAAGCACCGTCGTGCGCTTTGGCATGACGGTGACAATTGCCGACGAGCACGATGCTCGCCACAGCTGGGCCATTGTCGGGGAAGATGAGGCCGATGCCAGCCACGGCAAGATTTCGCATGTCTCGCCGATGGCTCAACTGATGTTCGGCAAATCGCTCGGCGATATTTTCGAACTCAATGGCCGCGAATGGGAAATCATCGAGATCGGACTGCCACAACATCAGTCGGAATAACTGGAGAACGCCTTAAGCCAATAGCTTATAATGGCTTTTTCGCTGGCTCCCTCAATGGGCTGAAAAGGCAGGCTCAGCTGTGCCGGATGCATCATAAGCCATTTCTATCCACCACAGAAGCAATAGAAGGCGGTATTAAGGTCAATCCCTTGTCCGTTTCTAAAACCTCAACTCCGTCACCAATTTTTAGATTATAACGAGCAAGAATTTCATCCGGAATAATGAATCCGACGTCGTCTCCGATCTCGATCAAGGTGACCACATACATGAACTGCGCCCTAGTGTTGTGAATGGATTACAACACCTGCAGTCAAGTGAATCAAGATCGCTGATCTCATCACTTCGTCTTACAGCCAACCCTTTTTGCGGAAGATCAGAAGCGGGATGACAGCTGAGGCGATCATCAGGCCGATGGCCATGGGATAGCCCCAGACTTTGTCGAGCTCGGGCATGAACTTGAAGTTCATCCCATAGATCGAAGCGACCAGCGTCGGCGGCATGAATGCCACAGCGGCAACCGAGAAGATTTTGATAATAGCATTCTGCTCGATCGAGATCAGGCCCACGACCGTATCGAGCAGGAAGGTGATCTTGTTCGACAGAAAGTCGACATAGGTGCTCAGCGACTGGGTGTCGCGCTCCAGCGACTTGATCCAGGCCTTCGTCTCCTTCTTGTAGCTGTTCTGCTCGGTAATGGCAGCCAGATATACAAGCAGGCGGCTGACGCCCGCAATGCTTTCCCGCACCTTCGAGAGAAACGCGCCCTGACCGCCGATCCGCGTGAGACTGTCGCGGAAATTCTTCGTGGTCATCGGTTTGTCATTGTCGGAACGGCGGAAAATCGTATGAGAGTTCTGGTCGATATCAGACGCCACGCCTTCGAGAATATCGGCAATCCGGTCCGTCACGGCCTCGACGATACCGAGCAAAATAGTGACGCCGCTGCATCTGTTATTAATCAGGCCATTACCCGGCTTCGACACCCGGCTGACATAAAGGCTGAACGCCCTTGGTTCCGCATAGCGTACGGTAACCAGAAACGACCCTGTCAGGATGAACGATATCGGGCTGATGGCGTGGTGTTTATGCTCGGTGAAATAGAGGATCGGTGCGGTGAGATATTGTCCGCCGTTCTCCGTGTAGAACCGGCTGGATTCCTCGATTTCCACCATGTCTTCACGGGTCGGAATGGTAGTCTTGGTCCATGTCTCGGTCTGGACGTCCTCATCGTGGGTTGGATTGAGAAGATCGATCCACACCGTATTGTCCGGCAACGCATCACCCACCTTCGCAGGACGGGCGATCAGGTGGTCTTCTTCAAGCGTGTATAAAACAATCATGTCACAATGAACCCAGCAAGGTATCGATCAGTTTTTCTGCCGCTTCGCCGATCACCGTACCGGGTGGGAAAATCGCCGCTGCTCCCGCCTTGAGCACGGCGTCAAAATCCTGAGGCGGGATGACGCCGCCGACAATGATCAGGATATCGTCGCGCTCGCGCCGCTTCAGCGCTTCTTTCAGCTCGGGAACAAGTGTGAGATGCCCGGCTGCCAGCGAGGAGACGCCGACAATGTCGACATTGCTTTCGATGGCCAGTTCCGCCACTTCATCCGGGGTCTGGAACATTGCGCCGACGATGACATCGAAACCGAGATCACCGAAGGCCGTCGCGATGACCTTCTGGCCACGGTCGTGGCCGTCCTGACCCATTTTGGCGACGAGAATGCGCGGCTTTTCGCCCGTCCGCTTTTCATAGGCGGCAGCCTTGGCCTGCACCCGGTCGATAACCGCGCTCTTGCCGACTTCCTTGCGATAGACGCCGGAGATGGTGCGGATATCAGCGACATGGCGGCCATAGGCCTTTTCCAGCGCCAGCGAGATTTCACCGACCGTTGCCCGGGCCCGGGCTGCCTTGATGGCAAAGTCGAGCAGATTGCCGGTTCCGGATTTGGCTGCACCGGTCAGGGTAGCCAATGTGCTGTCCACGGCCGAAACGTCGCGTGTACCCTTCAGTTGCTGCAGCTTCGACAGCTGGCGCGCACGCACCTCCGCATTGTCGATCTTCAAAACATCGATTTTGACATCCGTGACTGGCCGATAGGAATTGACGCCGATCACCGGTTGCTGCCCGCTATCGATGCGTGCCTGGGTTCTGGCCGCTGCCGCCTCGATACGGAGTTTGGGAATGCCCTGTTCGATGGCTTTCGCCATGCCGCCCAGCGTCTCGATTTCCTCGATATGTGCGAGGGCACGCGTGGCAAGATCGTGCGTCAGGCGTTCGACATAGGCGGAACCGCCCCATGGGTCGATGATCCGTGTTGTGCCGGATTCTTTTTGCAGGATCAGCTGGGTGTTGCGCGCAATGCGGGCCGAATGGTCGGTCGGTAGCGCCAGTGCCTCATCGAATGAATTGGTGTGCAATGACTGGGTGTGGCCCTGCGTCGACGCCATGGCCTCGATCATGGTGCGCATGATGTTGTTGTAGGGATCCTGCGCGGTGAGCGACCAGCCCGACGTTTGCGAATGAGTGCGCAGGGAGAGCGAGCGCTCATCCTTCGGGTTGAAGTTCTTCTTCAGCAGTACAGCCCAGAGCAGGCGTGCAGCGCGCATCTTGGCAACTTCCATGAAGAAGTTCATGCCGATGGCCCAGAAGAAGGAAAGGCGGGGGGCGAACGTATCGATGTCGAGCCCGGCAGCAACACCGGCGCGGGCATATTCGATGCCGTCGGCAATCGTGTAAGCAAGCTCGAGATCGGCGGTCGCGCCTGCTTCCTGCATGTGATAGCCGGAAATCGAAATCGAGTTGAACTTCGGCATATTCTGCGAGGTGTAGGAGAAAATGTCCGAAATGATCCGCATCGAGGGTTGTGGCGGGTAGATGTAGGTATTGCGCACCATGAACTCTTTCAGAATGTCATTCTGAATGGTTCCGGCGAGCAGTTTCTGGTCAACGCCCTGTTCCTCGGCGGCGACGATATAAAGTGCCAGAATGGGAAGAACCGCACCGTTCATGGTCATCGACACGGTCATTTCGCCCAGCGGAATACCGTCAAACAACTGCTGCATGTCGAGAATGGAATCGATGGCAACACCCGCCATGCCGACGTCACCGGCCACACGCGGGTGGTCGCTGTCATAGCCGCGGTGAGTTGCAAGATCGAAGGCGACGGAAAGTCCTTTTTGACCCGCTGCCAGATTGCGCCGGTAAAAGGCGTTGGATTCTTCCGCCGTGGAAAAACCCGCATATTGGCGGATCGTCCAGGGCTGTTGGACATACATGGTCGGGTAGGGCCCGCGGATGAACGGCGCGGAACCCGGATAGGTATCCAGATGCGGCAAGCCCTTCAGCGCCGTGTCGCCATAGGCGCGTTTGACGCGAATGCCTTCCGGCGTCTTCCAAACCGCAGCTTCCGGCTTGCTGGCGGCAGATTTGGGCTCTTGCCAGTCGATCTGGGTGAAATCGGGAACTCTCATTATGCGGAAGCCTGCAATGTTTCGTCGATACGCGGGAAGGTCAGCGGTTCGCAATGAACCACGCCATCCGTAGGCAAGGGCATGTGGGGCGCATCGAGCACCGTTACCGCCCGTTCCTGTTTCGCAGGGAAAAGTGTCGTTCCGATGATGGCACGCTTGCCGGAACAATATTCCTGACTGCGTTCCTCACGTGCCGCGATGATGCGCTTCTGGAACCGATCTTCGACCAGGCTTTGCAGGATACCACCTTCCTTTTCCAGCATCTGGAATTCTTTCCACGCGGCTTCGCACAGCGCGGTGGTCAATGCCTCTATGGCACCCGAGCCGCAGCCGGGATCGGCGACAAACGCAAGATTGCTCTCATCGGCAAGCACGAGCTGGGTGTTGCGCGCCAGCCGCCGGGCAAACGGGTCTGGCAGGCCGTGGGTGATGGTGTGCGGCAGGATAGCGAGGCTGTCGGCACCGCCGACCGCGGCCGCAAATGCTGCGATCGTGGTACGCAGCGTATTGGTCTCGCAATCTTTCTTCGTCATCATCCGCATTGACGTTTCCGCGTGAATGGTCGCGGTCGACGGTTTGATGCCGCAGGCTTCCTGCAGCCGTGCCCACAGGCGGCGTAATGCCCGCAGCTTGGCAATGGACAGAAACTGATCCTGATCAACGGCAATGGAAAAACCGATATGCGGTGCGGCATAGACAATGGGCTGGCGCGCTTCCTCGAACAGGCGGAAATGTCCTGACGCGATGGACAGCATGGCACCGAGTTCCTGCGCTTCAGTCGCACCAGCATTGTGATAAACCCGGCCGTCGGCTTCGAGCACGATCCCCGGCAGGTCGGTGGAGAAGAACCCGGCCAGCGATTGCGGCAGCGAGGCTTTCAGAGCGGCCAATGTCATACGCAGGCGACCGGTTCCAGCCAGCGTCGCAGCCGGATCGATCCCCAGCGAGAAGCTCAATGTTTTCGGGTTGATGTTGCGCGGACGCATGTAATCGACGAACCAGTCGGCACAGACGCGGCTTTTCGGGTGCACATCCATGCGCAGGTGGATCATATCCAGATGTACGCCGCGGAGCACCTGATCGACCGCTTCGCGCGTTGACGGTAAACCATAACCAAAGGCGTTGGGGGCACCTTCGAAAACGAGAGAAATGCCGGTTGCACCGTTTTCCAGATCTTCCAGAAGCTGCCTGTTGGCGCGGACCGGGTCCGGATCGTCGATGCGTTGCACAATATGCCATGGCCGCGACGGGTCACGGCGGGTTGTCAGTCTTGCCTTCTTGCTGCGCTCATAAAGCGGCTCGATGGCAATATTGTCGTCTGTCCGCGAGATGAGAGCCTCATGGAAATCCGCACCCTTCAGGGCCTTTTGCGCCAGTTTCACCCAGCCCTCGTGGTTTGCTGCCGCAAACGCCGTGTCCTTTAGGATAGACGCGTCCATGCTTACTCCCGGTCGAATCGCGCCAACTTTCCGCCGCATAAGATCATTTCGGCAGAAAACCGGCGTAACTGTTGGTTTTCGGGCCAGAATGACGCAAACCGCGCATAGCCCGATATTTTCTCCCAACTTTAGGGGGTGTTATGCTGCTTCGCAATAAAACAAAATATGTAGCGCCACGATATTGGGCGCGGTGATCCTCTTCAGCTAGTCGAGATAGGTCCAGGTGTCGGCGCCGTCGAAGTGACGAAGCGGCAGCCCTTCAATATCTGCGGGGTCTATCAACCCGGCATTGATGCCCATGCGGTCGGCATTCTCCTTGTCAGTGCTTTCCCAGTGGGTCACACAGCCGCAGGTCGGGCAATGATGCATCTCCAAGGTGCGGTCGCCCTGTATGTAGCCGACGGTGGTTCCGGCTCCCTTGGCAAAGGCGACCTGTTTCGGATGATAATAAGCCCAGGGACCGCCGATCCGCCGGCAGATAGAGCAGTTGCAGGATTGGAGGACGGCGGGGCGTTCGGCAAGTTCCAGACGGATGGCGCCGCAATGACAGGATGCTTCGATCATCGGTTCCTCCGTAATTTCTAAGACCTTTTGGCAAAAATGCGAGAGAGCAGGAGCATCATCGCAAATCCACCTGCAGCGGTGACTAGTATGTCCGGCAGGACGGAAAAAGCGAATGGGCCAACGCCGCCCAGCAGAACATAGGCGAGGGCGAGATTGACCCATCCCCACACGATATTCGTGGTTGCGGAACTTACCGTGCCGCCATGCAGTCGAACGAAGGGGGTGCGAAAAGATCTGCCACTGACACCGGAAACAAGATGCGGCACGGCATTGGCCAAGAATGCTCCGGCGAAAAAATGCGCGACATAAACATACCAGGCCATGGTCTTGCTCCCAGACAACATGATCCCTGTTGCGCGCACCTGGGCAACAGGGTGGTACTGTGAGTTTCTGGCGCAGCTACCAGCTGGTTACTGATGCGACTTACTGATGCGACCGGCCGGTTCCACCCTCATTCGATCTCAGATACAGACGACGACCTTCCGAGCCTCTCCATTCGGAACGCGGACGTCCGCTCCAGCCGGGACGATTACCGCGATCTGGTCGGCCGATGACACCGTTGTCACGCCGGTTCCAGTGGCGGCGGCCATAATCGCGCCGGTTGTAGTCCCTCCGGTAATAATTTCGTCCATAACGGGGACCGTCGTAAAAGGTCGACTGATAAATCCCGCCATAACCACCATAATAATTACCGTAGCCGCCATATCCCTCATAATAGGAACCACTGCCTTCGACGCACCCTGACAGGGCGAGGCCCGAAATCCCAATTACTGCAGCGACAACAAAAGATTTGATAGACATCGCATTTACTCCGAACGTCTCTATTTGACGCAAACAAGTTCAATGACGAATGGTTCCTTAAATTCCAACGGAACACCAGTAAAATTCAACTATAGAGCGTATCTTCGCAGTCACAATTCTCCCCGCTTCGTTATCAATCGTGTCTGGTATTTTGGTGCAGGTCTTTATGGAAGGTCCGTGATCTGCTGCCGATACGCTTGAAAACATGCTCTATTGAAACATAATTGAAACGTGCTCGCCAAAATCTGCTGCCGGATTGAATCAAACCGGCAGAATGCCGTCAGGACCGAATGCCCGGCCCTTTGTCTAGTATGGCGCACAGTTGCACGAATTCGGTAGCCTCGACGGGTGTATCACCATTGATGTAGATTCTGGATATATCCCGAAGCTGGGGGATTGCCATGCACGCGTGATCAACACTTGGATATTTGTGCTCGGTCGAAGCCAGATTATCGTCGAGGGTGAGTACGATTGTTTCTGCGTCACGATTGACATCAGATGGATCGATCACGGTCTGCTCCTGGTGCTTATTGACTTGCAGCCCCGATTTTACGGCAAACGGCAGTAATGCCAAGCACTGAAAAACCTCCGCTGTGGATAACCTGTTAGTCATCCTCCTGGTCAAAGGACATTTCGCAAGGCATCGCCGGCAACTAGGGAAGGGCAGATCGCAGCCATACCTCCTGCCGGGGTGCAAGCTGGGTGCGCTGGGACAGACACCCCACGCGCAGACCATAGCGAGAGGGATGCGGGTCGGTGCTGGTGGAATAGATCGGCGTGCCGCAATCGGCGCAAAACCCCTGCACCCGCTGCCTGCCGCTATCGGCCGTTTTTCTGTAGGTTCTGGGCTCGCCGGAGATGAAATGCAGGCTGCTTGCTGTTGCGGGAACGCTAACGCGGAATGCTGTTCCGGTCAGTCTCTGGCAATCGGTACAATGGCATATCGTGACCGAATCGGGATTTATCTCTGCTTCGAATTTGATCTTGCCGCAATGGCATGAACCATCCACTTTCATGGTGCGTCTCCATTGGAATCAAATGGCCATTACGGTTAACAGTGAAGATCAGCCGAAGTTCCGCCTGGCGGTCCAATTCCGCCATTCGCATGTCCTGCGTAATGTCTAATGGGATGCAAATATCAAATTCGTTCCGCTAGGCGACAAGCGCTTCGGGCTTTTTGATCTCAATCTCGACAAAGGCTATCGGGTGTGGCGAACCGTTCATGACGTCATGCCTGATACCCGACGGGCGCTGATAGGATTGGCCGGCAACAAGAGGAACATCGGTTATATCGGTTCCATTGTGAATCCGCAGGGTTCCATCCATGAGCATGACAACAAAGTAGGGCCATCCATGCTCGTGCCAGCCCGTGACCGCACCCGGTTGAAAATCCCAGCGGGTTATACGGACGGTGTCGTCATCCTGCTGAACGGTCGGTATTGCGGGGAGATCGCACTGGAATGCCACTTGTCATCTTCCTGATTGATATTGCGGTCGTCGGTTATCAATCCAATCGCGTCCGTGGCTGGAAAGCAAGTGGCTTGAGCTGCGCTCACAGCCCGCGGCTGCAGGTTTCGACTGTGCTCTTCTGCTGCTGCTCGCGTACTGCCGCTGCCACATTCAGTCCGACGAACAGACACATGCCGAAACATATTATCGCCACAGCCAGATTGACCGGTTTTTGCAGAGCCCGCACATTCAGGACCAGACCCGTGCCGTACACAAACAGGATTGGTACGGTAAAGAAAAGCACCTGAAGCGGACCGTCGCAATCCACGCCGTCGATCCCTTGCGCCTTATATTCATTGACCGGCAGCGTGGCCGCCAGAAAGGCCAGCGGCATCACCGCAACAAGTATGACATATCCCAGCCATTTCAGACGAATGCTTGTCATGGGCGCCATTGTTTCAGGGAGTACGCAGCGGATCCTGAAGGGAGTGCTGCGGTATTTGTCCAGGCCTTGAGTCTTTTCTGGAAAACAGGGTGAGGGTGCCTAGAAGGGCAAACAGAACGACAAGTACGCCGATCACAAGGCATTTGTGTCTCATCAAGCATCTCCATTGTGACGTTGACGTAACAGTGGACTGGTTTTTTGGCAGCAATCGGGTGAGCGGTCAAATTTCTAACACGGCTATCCCAACAAAATACAGTTCAGACGTAAAAAAGCCCGGCAGTATTGATATGCCGGGCTTCGGTTTATTGCCGGATACTAGCGGCAGACACGAACCTTCTTGACGATGATCCGGCCATGAACACGGTGGCGTTCGGTCCGGACAAAGCAGTGGCGATTCGCCTTGCGATTGTGATGACGGTAACCCGGCCGGTAATCGACGTTCTGACGAACGGTTTCAGCGCTTTGTGCCAGTGTTCCGGAGAACGGGGCCGCCTGCGACGGGGCGTTGAAAGCCACAATTGATGTGAGGGCAATCGCGGTGGCGATGATCAGGTTTTTCATTTCAATCCTCTGAGCTGTTGACCATGACACAATACATGGACCGCAAGCTCTGTTCCGGCATTACAAAAATTTTAGGTTTCGCGGCGGCAAATCCGATCTTCTAGTCCGTGGTTTCGCCATCCGGCATGGTCACGAAGATCAGCACGGCGATGATCGTGATGAAAAAGCGGAATGCTGATTCGATGCCATTCCAGGTCTGCGACATCCACATTCCGAACCATTCGCCACCGATCGAAAGAAACGCCACCTGCCAGACCAGAAAGCCAAGCGCGAGACCGCCAATGGCCCATTTCTTCGACCGGTTGAATGCGCGGGCATCGCCGCCCACGCGGCCGATCATGTTGAAAGTACCGATCCAGCAAAGCACAGCTGTCAGAGTCTCGGCTGCGATGATCAGTATATAGAAGGCGTTGTGTAGTGCCGGGCTATTTATCGCCCGGTATTTGATGGTCGCATCCGGGAAGATCGTATCCATCAGCAGCACATGCTGGACAAAGGCAAAGTTGGAGCCGTAATCGGTGATATTGCCAAAGGCCACCAGGGTGGCGAAGAAGGCGATTGCCGCGACAAAAGCGGTTTTGCTCAGGCGAGTGATAAGCATCGAACGTCCCTCGTGGCTACATGTCTTGTGGCCAGAGTGTGTCATTTCATGGTTAACGGCGGCTTATGACACTGCCCCGGATGGACCGGTATGGCCGCCATTTTTGATGCGGCTCCGGAATTCCTCCGAATTTACGATTCCAGCAGATCGTTCTGCGCATCCTCAGTCAGATTGATTGCAAACGTGCCAATCGACGTCTTTCCCTTGGCAAAGGCGAGGACAGACAAGAGGCTCGTCACCAACGCAGGATCTTCGGCTTTCGGATAGATTTGCAACGCGAGTGTGGCCATGTCGATCCATGCCCGTTCATAGTCGTCCATCAGCCAGTCCGGAACCGGCGGATTGCGATCGTTGTTCAGCCGCGCTTCTTCAATGGTTGCAACAAGGGCAAAAGCGTTCCAGTCGTTGAGCTTGAGCTGCCAGGCGATCCGGACAATCTCGGGAACGGAGGCATAGGCGGCCGTATCCACATCCCGCTTGTACAGCAGGTTGTCCCATAATTCCTCCCAGGCGAGGGTGAAATCACCCTGCTCCAGCGCCTGAAGTGCCTCGGATGGATTGTAGAGGTCACGATACCCGCTGCGCAGCGTGTACCAGCGTTCATCGGTCCATGCCAACAAACTCATGTTTGTCCCCTGCAAACGTTTACCGAGCTAATCAATCGTGTCGCTGCTGTGAATGCAAGCATGTCCAACATTGGATCGACAAGAATTATTCTCCCGAAGCTCGATCCTAAAACGGCCTTGACCAACGTCGCTCAGGGCGCGGCTGTCGAAGGCTTCCCGGGTGTATCGGTTGATAAATCGCTGGGAGCAGTTTCTGCCTTTCAGGAGGGATCGGGAGCCAGCGTTCCGCCAAAATTGCGTTTGGTCGTCCGTAAATCGGGCAAGGGCAGCCGCATTGATGTTGTATTCATCATTCATCCGGAATGGGTAGCGCCGGAAAGCACCACGCGCAACGGAATGTGCCGGGTTGTTGCTTCGGTAAACGGCTGAGATGCTGAGGAAAACGGTCCGGCTGCGGTGACGCAGCCGGCCGGAAAATATCAGCGGCGAACCGCGCGCCCGACGGCGATCAGGATACAGGCGCCGATAAAGCCGGCAATGAGATAGCCGATCCAGCCCGTGAGTATGACGCCGAACACTGACAGGATGGCATTGGCAAGGACCGCGCCGACAATACCCAGAATGATATTCATGAAGATACCGTGGTCGCTCTTCATGAACATTTCCGCCAGCCACCCGGCCAAGCCGCCGATAATAATGGCCGCAATCCAGCCCACGCCTGCAGTTCCCATATCAATTCCCTCCGTTGTGAACATTCACGACGATTGAAACGACGGATCAGGCTATTTGTTCCGCGGGTGCTTCCAGATTCAAGAAAGTGTCTGAAGACTCACGGAACCAGATAATGCTGATTCCACTCATTCTTGGGAACCTTGTCGCCAATGCGATATTTGAAGGCAACAATTTCCATATTGTCTTCGTTCGTCATGCATTTGAACGCCAGATGATACCATTCACCGCGGCTGCGAAAGGCTGCCCCGCGTGACTTGATTGCATGCTGATCCACCTTTGGGTCAGCAAAAGCGTAAGCGAGCACCTTGTCCGGATTATAGCCGTTCTGATCCTTGCGGATGCGTTCCATCGCTTCGACATCGCAACGCTGTTCCAGTCGTGTCTGCAGATCGAGTTTCTCTAGACCGGCCTCCATCCGCGTGTCCATCGCCGATGCGGATTGCAGGGAAAGGGCAAAGATCGCGAACATGAGCGCTGGCTTTTTCATGGATGGGGTCGGCCTTCTATATCTGCCGACGGACAGTGCCCTTGGCAGCGATGTTGAGGAATCAAACCGTGAGGTCTGCTTTTCGAATCGCGGGGACAGGAAATTTGCCCAAAGAGGCGGCAATGTCAAAAGCTGCGGCGTTCACACCTGCGTGCGGCGGGCGGTCACGATCCATGTGCCCGTGCCGATGAACACACCGTCCGGCGTTTGATAAGCCTCAAGTGCCTGCCGCACAGCGTCCCAGGCGCCATCCTCCCTGTCCGGGAACTGCTTGATGTGTTCACCGACAAAGCCGATGTGCAGAATGCTGAGGACTTCATCGCTATCACCGCCGCCGGTCTTGAGATCGAGCGGGGTAACGTCAATATCCGTAAAGCCAGCCGCTGCAAGAACCTTGTGAAGGCGCTCCGGCTTTGCGAAGGCAAAGGCACCCGGACCTGTCCCCGGCAGATCGGGTGCGGGAACGCCGTTGGCATTTGCAACCTGAATCGGCATTTCGAACCATTCAACCTCTCGCCGGTCCCGCCAGCAAGCGAAGGCAAGTCGTCCGCCAGGCTTCAGCGCCTTTCCCAGATTGGTGAACGCGGCAACGGGATCATCAAAGAACATCACGCCAAAGCGCGAGAACAGCCCGTCAAACTGAGCGGGTTCGAACGTATGTGTCTGAGCATTGGCCTCGACGAAATGGAGGTTACCCAAGCCTTCATCTGAGGCGTGGCTGCGACCAGCGGCAAGCATGGAAGGAGAAACATCAACGCCCGTCACACTGCCATCGGGACCAACCGCGCGGGCAAGTGCCAGTGCGGTGTGACCGCAGCCGCACCCAACATCCAGAAAGGTTTCACCTTTTTGGGGCGCAAGAGCCTTGATCGCCTGTTCACCGATGGGCGCAAGCATACGCTCCAACGGGCCTTGCAGAGTAATCCAGTTATGCGACCGGCTGTCGTCCCAGACACCCGGCGTTCCGGTTTCAGACTCGGTGACTTCAGGGTCAGACATGGACAATCCTTGCTGTTGGGCGGCGTGCCGGTATTCCCGGCTATTCATCCGTGCTGAGATCAAGATCGGCAAGTTCTTTTTCGCCGGCGGCCTGCGCTTCCTGCTCGGTCTTGTAGGGGCCGATCTGCGGACCAGCCTCACCATCAACCGTAAGCACGTAGTACCAGCTCGTATCGTTCTTCTGCCGCACGCTCACATGACAGGTCTGTTCATTGCTCATGTCGTTTCTCCTGCCGGCGGAGCACTCATTTCATAGAGCACATGGCGGCACAGCGGATGGTCTTTCGGCAAGTTTGGATGGTCGAATTCGCCCGTTTTGTGCATGCCCAGCCGTTGCATCAGGCCCCAGGATGCAGTGTTGGCGGGCGTGGTGAAGCTGACGATGCGATCAAGTTTCAGCGTCTGGAACCCGTAATTCAGCACGGCTTCCGCCGCTTCGCGGGCAAGGCCCTTGCCCTGCCACGGTGTCGAAAGCCGCCAGCCAATTTCCACCGCCGGGGTAAAGAATGCTTTCCAGGGGATATGAGCGAGCCCGCACATACCAATCAACGCACCGCTCTGGCGTTCTTCCAATGCCCAGAACCCCCAGCCATTTTCGGCAAACTGCGCATCGATGCGGTCAAGCATGGCGTCGGAACCCTCGCGCGTCAGCGGCATGAGGTAACGCCGGACGGCAGGTTCGCTGTTGAGTGCAAAGAACGGCGCACGATCTTGCGGACGCCAGGGGCGTAGTCGAAGCCGGGGAGTCTCTGGTTGCATGTCGTGATTATGGAAGTGATGCCTGATGCCGTCAAGCATTGGCCGCTGCAGGTTTCGGGTGGGCGCGCCGCAGCAACTGTGACCATCAATGGTCTCGCGGATGCCCATCGGCATGTCCGCCCTATGAGATTCGAGAGGCAGAAAAATGAACAGTCTGATCGGGAAAACCGCCATCGTCACCGGTGCAAGTTCGGGTATTGGCTATGAAACGGCCAAACTGTTTGCCCGCGAGGGTGCAAGCGTTGTTGTCGCGGCGCGCCGCGGGGAGGAATTGGATAAACTTGTAGCGGAGATCACCTTGGATGGCGGCAAGGCTATCGCGCTGGCTGGTGATGTCAGCGAGGAGACCTATGCCAAGGCTTTGGTGGATTTGGCCGAAGAGAAGTTCGGCGGGCTGGATATTGCTTTCAACAATGCCGGCACCAATGGCGAGATGGGTCCAACGCCCGATGTTTCGCTTGCCGGCTGGCAGCGGACCCTCGATGTCAACCTGACGGCGGCTTTCCTTGGGGCAAAATACCAGCTACCGGCCATGCAAAGGCGTGGCGGCGGCTCGTTGATCTTTACGTCGACATTCGTGGGGTACACCGCGGGTATGCCCGGGACCGCCGCCTACGCAGCCAGCAAGGCTGGCCTTATCGGCTTGATGCAGGCGCTGGCAGTGGAGTTTGGTCCGCAGGGTATCCGCGTCAATGCCCTGCTGCCGGGCGGGACGGCTACTCCGCTGGCGGAGGCGTGGGTGGACACGCCGGAAAAACGTGCCTTTGTTGACGGCATGCATGCCTTGAAGCGCCGAGCCCAGCCGATCGAAATCGCCCGTTCCGCGCTTTATCTTGCCTCGGAAGCCTCAAGCTTTACCACTGGTTCGGCCATGCTGGTGGATGGCGGCGTATCCATTAACCGCACGTAGGGGTACGGGCACTCAAAAATCATGGCAAATGCACAGGGTTTCAAGCTCTTGAACATATGTTCTTCGTACATACATTTCCCGGATAAAGTCACAGGATATTTACCGGACATTTCTGGGTATATTACGCTATTTCGTTGACAGGATAGCCTGCAGGATAAATGTAAGCATGCTGATGGTAAGTGAGCGATCTGTTGATACCTGGTCCCCCAAAGACGAAAGTGCCCCGGATCGTATACTGTCAGCAGAGGCTCGGTGCTCTCCATGGTAGTGACATGCAATGGCCGGTGTCGAGCCTCACAGCTTCTGTATTCAACGCATAAGATGTGTGTGGACGGCGCGTTGATTGCGCGCGCCGTCGGCCGGTTGGCATTGCGTTTCACAGTGAAGCCAGACATTCTCTAGCCTCCAACGTTCTTAGCGAGGCAACATGATCTCTCGAGTTGAACTTGAAACGGTGTGGGCGCCGCGGCTGTTGTCGGTCCTCCGCATCATTACGGCGTTGCTGTTTGTGGCGCATGGCACCTCAAAACTGTTCGGCTATCCCATGGCGATGGACCCGAGCCCCAATCTGATGTCACTGATCGGCGTCGCAGCTATCCTTGAGCTTGTCGGCGGCATACTTCTCGCATTGGGTCTTTTCACGCGGCCTGTGGCGTTCCTGCTTTCGGGCGAGATGGCGGTGGCCTATTGGATGGCCCATGCGCCGCAGGGCTTTTTCCCGATTATCAACCACGGCGAAAGCGCCGTGCTGTTCTGCTTTGTCTTCCTCTATCTGGCTGCTGCAGGCCCAGGAAGCTGGAGCGTCGACAAAGCCCGCGGATAGAGCGTTCGCATCTTGAGACTGCAACGCAAATACGGCTATGGGCCTTATTCGTTGGATCGGGGAGCTTTTGCCTTGCCGGTTCTTTGGCCGGACGTCTGAAGCCGCATTTACGCGTCGTTAAGCATGCAAGCTTATCCTTGGGGGCTTGGAGGGCATTTAACCCTCGTTGAATTTGAAGGCTGGTCCCATGCTAAGTGATAACGACAACGACAGTATCTGGACTGATTTTGTCTGCCGCACCTGTGCTTTGGCAATCTTCATGATTGGCGTTGCGATCCCGGTTGCATTCAAACTGTTTCTCTAGATCGAGCCTTAAAGGCATCATTGCCGATTTGTAATTTGACCCGGCAAGGTCTGAGCATCAACATGGCGATGCTGGTTTGTCGTGGGGCCAGCACGAGACTCGATGGTCGTCTGTCCTTCAAAATATCAGATGCCGTCGGGTCTCTCCAAATTTTGCATATAATTACTTCAAGTTTTACTTTCAGAAACGCCGTTAAGGTTACTCTCAATAGAGCTATTCTAAAGTTCAACAGAAAAGAGCATAAGAAGCGTCTCTCATAAAATGTCAAAAGACTCTGTGAGGAGACCACTGTTGTGCGAGCAAAGATTACTTACGTCGATCCGCAAAATTACAAAAGCAAGATTGTTGTTCAGGCGTATGGGCGCAGCGAGCCTGCCCAGGCGCATCTGTTGGCGACCATGCGCCGCATACGTCGGCGTATGCGGATGAAATTGCTCGTCCTGAACAGGGCCTGATTGCCGACTTATCCGGATATCCAGACCCTGTGCGCTGCCAGTGGCAAGACAGGCTGTCGCAGCCAACGACGACTCAGGGCGTGATCATCTTCTGCAAGGGCTGCATTGAGCCGGCACCCGTTCGAGCCACCTCATCGAGTGCTGCCCGCAGCCGTGCCGTGGCGGATTCCGCTTCGCCTGATGTCAGCGCGGAAAAACCCAGAAGCAGCCCGTCGCGCGGCTTCGTGGAAACATGCATTGGTGAAACCGGCATCACCTTGACGCCACGAGCCGCACAGGCGGATGCAACCAAATGGTCTCCCTGCCACGTTCCGGTGCTGCGGCCGACAAGATGAATGCCCTGATGCGGGAGCGTGACCGTCAGATGATCGGCAACCTGCTCTTGCAGCGTTGCAACCAGCAGGTCGCGCGATTTGCGGTAGCTTTCCCGCAGGCGCCGCAGATGGCTGGAAAAATAGCCCTCCGTCAGGAAATCAGCCAGGACGCTTTGCTGGAAGGGAGGCGGGAAGCGGTCAAGGAAGGGGCGTACGGCGGCAAACGCCGGGACGAGATCACGCGGCACAACGGCATAGCCCACACGGAAACTGGGCAGGAGCGCCTTGCTGAACGTGCCGAGATAAATGACGCGATCATTTTCATCCAGCCCCTGAAGTGATGCCAGCGGTCGGCCATTATAACGGAACTCACTGTCGTAATCGTCCTCGATGATCCAGCTGTGATTATCCCGCGCCCAATTGAGCAACGCAAGACGCCGCGGCAGCGACATGGCCGCGCCTGCGGGATATTGATGGGACGGTGTAACATAAATCGCCCGGACCCCGTCGGACAGCTGCGGCAGCAACGAAGTCTGCAAGCCGTTTTCGTCGACCTCTACTCCGGCCAGTTCAGCGCCATTCAGCGCGAATGCATGACGCGCGCCGGGATAACACGGGTCTTCCGTCAAAATCCGGTCACCCGGTGTCACCAGGGTTCGAGCCACCAGATCAATGGCCTGTTGTGTGCCTGAGGTGATGAAAATCTGGCTGGCATCGCAACGGACGCTGCGCGAAGCCGTCAGGTAGGCCACGATGGCTTCGCGCAGGTTTTCCTGGCCCTGTACATGGCGGTAGTGGTCGCGGCTGAAATTCAGATGACGTGCCGAAAGCCTGCGAAGCAGGGCGCTCGTTCGTTCGTCGTGCACCACGCGCCCGGTGACGAATGGCACCTGCGTACTGGTATCAAAGCTGCCTGCACAAGCAAGGGCGTTCCGGGCCGCACTGGAAATGGTGCGTTCCGCCTGTTTCTGCTGCCGGGGTTTTTCGGGCTTCTCGTGCTGCGCGGGAATGCTGGTTGCAACGAATGTACCGGCGCCATGTACGCCGTGCGCATAACCCTCGGTGATGAGGATGTCATAAGCCTCCGCAACCACGCCGCGCGAAAGCTCCCATTCCATGCTGGCGAGTCGCGTTGAAGGCAGGCGCGACGCGGGAGGTATCTGGCCGGTCAGAATCGCCTTGCGAAGCGACAGATACAGTTGGCGCACCACGGGGGAGGCCTTGGTCCTGTCAATGAACGGCTGGAATGAATGCACCGGACTTTCACGCCGGCGCACTTTACGGGGAACTGCCATTTCTTCTCCCAAGTGGTCCATCTCGTTAGTGTAAAGTGGACCTGTATTTTACGCGGGATTACGGTTTTTATAAAGCCACTTTTCCTCCGTATATGAGATAAAACCATGCGCCTCACCACTGCAATGTTTCTGTTTCTGGGCACTTTGTTGACGGCTGCCGGTTATGGCGCCACATTTCTGCTCAACGATTATTTCCACACGCTCGGCGGCAATGAAGTCGATACGGGGCTGGCACTTGCGGCCGCGATGATTGGCACATTCGTCGGCGTCCCGCTTGTTGGCTGGTTTTCCGGCCGGATAGGCGCTGCAAATCTGGCAGCCTGCGGTGCTTTGAGTGTCGCTGCGGGATTTGTTTTCTTTACGATGCTGACGGCGATCACGCCGCTGATCGCCGTTGGCGGATTTCTTATCGGTCTGGGCTGGGGCGCATTTTATCTTGCAGCGCCCATGGCGGTTATTGAAAGAACGAATGATGCGGATCGCGCGCTCTGGTTCAACCGGTTTGGCGCATTCCAGATGGCGGGCATCGGCGGCAGTCCCATTTTGGCCGACTTCGCCATTCGCACGCTGCACTTCCCGACAGTCACGACATTCCTGATTGTCGGCGGCATTGCCGTTGTTGCCGCGGTCCTGCTTGCGGCATTCGAGCGGGTGGCTGCGGCAGTGCGCCCGGCCAGCGGATCGCGCCGCTGGCTACGCGATTTTCCTGCCATCAGCCGTACGGCAGCGATTTATCCCATTGTCATGGTTGCCCTTGGCGCCTGCGTCTTTTCCGGCATCCTGACATTTCAGACCGCGCTGGTGGCTGGTACGGCGGCACACGCAAGCACGTTCTTTGCCATTTATGCGGTTACGGTGGTCCTGTCACGCTGGCTGCTCGCACCGCTGGTTAACCGGGCGCCCAGGGAAACCAGCGCGCAAGTCCTCCTTTTCATCATGGTCCTTGGTATCATTGCCATGTTTGCAGTGCCGGTGAGTCCCGTGTTTCACATGCTCGCCGCACTTCTGCTCGGGATCGGTTATGGGCTCGTCTACTCGATCATTCAGACTCAGGCGGTCAATGACTCACCTGCCGAACATCGCCCAGCTGCACTGACGTGGTTCGTCCTGTCTTACTTTGTCGGAATATTCGGCTTCCCATCGCTCGGCGGGTGGATGCTGGTCCACGCGGGCAAGAGCGGACTTTTGCTTTTGATCCTGATATGCGGGTTGGCGGAGCTGGCGCTTGCCATGCGGCGTGCCTGGCTCGGGAGCGCCCCTTCGATGGTGGCGAACGAGATCGGGCGCTGACAGCCGGAGTTTGGTCGGAAAAACGGTCTACCGGTTCAACCAGGCTTCCATGCCTTCCGCCGCAGCTCGGCCGGTAGCGAGGCAGGCTGTGAGGAGATAGCCCCCGGTAGGCGCCTCCCAATCCAGCATTTCCCCGGCGACGAAAACGCCGGGAACCGCCTTCAGCATGTAGCCATCGTCGACGGAATCCCAGGCAACGCCACCTGCCGAGGAAATGGCTTCCGCGATGGGGCGAGGGCGCAACAGGGTGAGTGGCAGCGTCTTTATACATATCGCAAGACGCTCCGGATCGGTGAGATCGGCCGCTTCCGCAAAGCGCCGCAGCAAGGCGGATTTCACACCGTCGATCCCCGCGCCCTTGCGCAGGCGGTTGGCAAAACTTGCCTTGCTGTCCTGCCGTGCCAGATCGCGTGCCAACCGCTCGACCGTTCGTCCCGGTGCAAGGTCAAGTTTGAGTGCGGCGCTGCCCTCGCTTGCCATCTGATCACGCAGGCTGGCCGCATGGGCGTATATCAGGCTGCCCTCCACCCCCGTCTGCGTGATGACGAACTCGCCGGAAAACGTACCCGCACCGGATGTGGCAGTCACGGATTTCACCGGTTCACCGGCAAACCGTTCCCTGAAACTGTCATCCCAGTCCGCGTCGAAACCGCAATTGGCCGGACGCAGCGTGTTGACCTCGACGCCGCTCTCGCTCAACGGCTGGGACCATGCTCCATCCGACCCGAGTCGTGGCCAGCTGGCTCCGCCAAGCGCCAGCAGCGCCGCGTCACATTCAATGATTTTTGTCCCGTCAGGTGTTTCGAATGTAAAGCCGTTTCCCGCAAAGCCCGTCCAGCGATGCCGGGTCAGAATGGTCACTCCCTGCGCTTCAAGCCGGCGCAACCATGCGCGCAGCAGCGGTGAGGCTTTCATTGCCCTCGGAAATACCCGGCCGGATGAACCCGTGAATGTTTCGGTGCCAAGCCCTGCGGCCCAGTCTTGCACGTGCGCGGGGGTAAAACGATCAAGAGCCGGGCGCAAACGGGCTGACGCAGCGCCGAAACGGTTGACGAAACGGCTGTAGTCTTCCGAATGGGTGATGTTCAGGCCGGATTTTCCCGCCAGCAGAAATTTGCGGCTGACGGTTGGCATTGCATCGTAAACTGTCACACCATGCCCAGCGGCGGACAATACCTCTGCAGCCATGAGGCCTGCGGGTCCGCCACCGATGATTGCGATTTGTTTGCTCTGCATGTGTTTATCCGACGACCGAAACATTGCGGCCACTCATGGCCCGGACGCACCGCGAGCGCAAGGCCACAGGCCCCGGCAAAGGTTGCGAAATCGGGCCTTGGCGTGCCATTGTAATAAAACAGTTGCAAGACACGTTAACACTTTCACGTATATGGGCTTTACGGCTTCTATAAAAAATCGTTACAAGGGTGCGTCGTGCACTTTGCGCGGCGTCTCGATACATCTGCCCTACGGAGGTTCATTATGGCCACAGGCACAGTTAAATGGTTTAATTCTACAAAGGGCTTCGGCTTCATTCAGCCTGAAGATGGCGGTGCAGATGTATTCGTACACATCTCTGCAGTTGAACGCGCAGGTCTGCGTGATCTCAACGACGGCCAGAAAATCAATTACGAACTGGTGCGCGACAAGAAGTCGGGCAAAATGTCAGCGGATCAGCTGAGCGCCGCTTAAAGCGGTTGCCAGCGGGATCACCCTCGGGTGGTCCACGATGACAGATCAGAATGAAACAGGCCGGATGCAAATCCGGCCTGTTTCTTTTCTGCTGCTGGAAACGTGCCGGCAGATCAAGAAAAACATCGCCACTCTGGCGCTTTTGGCCGTGTTGAGGCATCCTGTCTGCGAGACTTTGATCGTAGCAGGGGAGGACGCGAATGCGCTGCTTTACGGTACTTGGACCCTCGCAGACCGGAAAATCCACACTCGTGGAAAAACTCGGCGCGCTGGAGGGCGCGCCAAAGAAGTCGGTCTCGCCCTACGGGCTTAATCTGACGGAATTCACCTTCGGAAAAGAAATATGGTGCGCGCTGGATACCCCGGGGGCAAATGAAGCCCTTGCCCATGCGCAAGATGCACTTATGGCGAGTGACGCCTGTATTCTTTGCGTTTCTCCGGCCCCGGAAGAAGCGGTGCTGGCCGCTCCTTACCTCAAAGTTATTGAAGCGTCTGGAACGCCATGTATCCTCTTTGTCAATCGCATCGATGAGCCGAGAGGCCGCGTGCGGGATGTGATTGCGGCTCTGCAGGGTTATTGCAGCCATTCCCTTGTTCTGCGGCAGATACCAATCCGTGAGGGCGACAAGGTTGTCGGCACGTGCGATCTGATTTCGGAACGGGCCTGGCGCTATCGCGAGGGCCAGACATCCGCCCTGATCGAAATACCGGAAAGCGAGCTTGAGCGCGAACACGAGGCGCGTGCCGAGCTGTTGGAACATCTGTCTGAATTCGATGACTGGCTGCTGGAAGAACTGATTGAAGATCGTGAACCGCCCAGCGATGCGGTCTTTGCCATTTCATCGCGTGTTCTGCGAGAGAACAAGATTATTCCGGTCCTGCTCGGGGCAGCCAGCCACAGCAACGGCATACTGCGGCTGATGAAGGCGCTGCGCCATGAAGCGCCGCCGGTTGACGCTCTGCGCAAGCGTCTTGCCGCTGCCAGCAGCACGCCGGAAAATGCACTGGCGGCGATCAGCTTTCACGCCTATCACCGCCAGAATATCGGCAAGACTGTACTGATCCGGGCTCTGAAAGACGGCCTAAAGCAGGGGGCTTTGCTTGGCGGCGGACGTCTCGGGCCGGTGCAGGACCCTGGAACCGGCCGTCCCACGGCGTCAGGAACCGCTGCACCAGGTGATGTTTTCAGCACGGTCAAATCAGATCATCTGCCGGTGCCTGCGCTGTTGACGTTGGATGGCGTTATAGCGGCGCCGGAATGGACGATGCCGCCAACGCCGATGCTGGAGCGTATCCTCGTTCCCGAAAGCGAACGGGACGAGACAAAACTCTCTGAAACATTGGCGAAACTGGTGGAAACGGATCGCGGGCTCAGGGTTGCGCAGGAAGAGGGCACCGGGGCGCAGCTTGTCAGTGCCCAGGGGCCGGTGCATCTGCGTGATCTGTGCAAAACCCTGTCCGAGGTGTTCCACGTCAATGTCAGTGATCGTATGCCCAGCCCGGTCTACAGGGAAACCATTTCCAAACCGGCCGAGATTCACTACCGCCATCGTAAGCAGACGGGCGGTGCCGGCCAGTTTGCCGACGTGAAACTGAGCGTGCATCCCAACGGACGGGGCGAGGGTTTCTCCTTCGCAGAAACCGTCAAGGGCGGGGCGGTACCGCGCAATTACATACCTGCGGTGGAAGCAGGTTCGCGCGAGGCGATGGAACGGGGACCGCTGGGCCTTCCCGTCATTGATGTCGGCGTCATGCTGACTGATGGCCAGCATCACTCGGTCGACAGTTCGGAATTCGCCTTCCGGGCCGCGGCGAAAATGGGCGTCCGGCAAGCACTTTCGGAAGCGGCGGCCGTGTTGATGCAGCCGGTCTTCCGCATCGAGATTCACATTCCGTCAGTCTACTCAGGCAATCTCGTGCCCATCGTTTCCGCCTTCAAGGGGCAGGTGCTTGGTTTCGACCGGGACGACAATACCAAGGGTTGGGATGTTTTCCGGGCAATGATTCCCGGCAGTTCACTGGATGAGCTGGCGCGCGCCTTGCGCTCGGCTACGCAGGGCATCGGCAGTTTTTCCAAGGCCTTCGATCACTTCGAGGAGCTTTACGGCAAGGAAGCGGATGCCATTGTCACGGCCCATGCCGCGCACGCCCACTGAAAGAGTTCCGGGCCGTCTCTGTGAGGCGGCCCGGAATTGATATCAGGATGCGGTGCCGCTGACGGAAGCAAGAAACGCTTCCGGGCTTTCCACCTCCACGAGACGGCGTTTCTCGATCAGCCAGAACCGGTTGCCGACGGCCCGGACAAAGCTGCGGTCGTGCGAGACCAGCAGACAGCTTGCCTCATGCGCCATCAATTCGGACTCCAGCGCTTCCTGCCCGTCAATATCCAGATGGTTGGTCGGTTCATCCAGCAGGTAGAAGTTCGGATTGGCAAGCCGCAGCACCAGCATGCCCAACCGCGCCTTCTGTCCACCCGATAGCACGCTGTTCGGCTTGTTCTGGATATCGATGCCAAGCCCGGCGCCGGCCAAAAGGGTGCGCGTGCGCTGGTCGCCAATATCGAAGCGCCGGCTGATCGTGTCGAACGGCGTGTCCCGATCCGGCAGGTCGGCAAGTGCCTGGTCGCCATAGCCAAGGACGAGCGAAGGCGTCGCCTTGACGGTTTCCGGTGAGGTCAGCGGTTCGGTGATCGCGCGCCTGATCATGCCGACGAGACGTGATTTACCCGTGCCATTGGCACCCAGAAGCACGATCCGGTCGCCCTGACAGATCCATTTCCTGCCGGTCTTGAACAATGGCGTTCCATCCGGCGTCTCGACGGAGGCATCATCGAGTGTCACCAGCACCTTTGCGTGCGTGCCGCTATTGGCAAGCCTGATCGCTCCGGCAGAGCGCTCCAGATGCGCGGGACGCGCGGCATCTTCCAGCTTTTCCGCTCGCTCCTTCAGTTGCTTTGTCTTGACAACCAGCAGGTCGCTGCCGGAATTGATACCGATATTGTTGAGCTTGGCCGCCTGCTGGCGCAATTGCTGCGCCACCTTCATGTCGCGCTCGTAGCGGCGTGCTTCGGCCGCATCGAACTCATCCAGCGCTACCCGCGCCCTTGTATAGGGCAACGCAAAGGCATGGGAGTTTTCCGGCCGCAGGAACAGGGTCCTGTTGGTGGTTGCATCAAGAAAGGCCCTGTCATGGCTGCAGATCACCACCGGCACATCGCGCGGCAGATTGTTGAGCCAGTCTTCCAGTTGCGCGATCTTGGCAAGGTCAAGATGGTTGGTGGGCTCATCCAGCAAAAGCACATCCGGATCGGTGACCCAGACGTGGGCAAGCAGGGCAAGCCGTTGCCAGCCGCCGCTGAGCTGGGCGAGCGTACGCTCGTACAATGCGTCCGGCACATCGAGCGAGGCCAGCACAACGTCGACGCGCCAGCTTTCCGTCTCCTTCTGCTCGGCGGGCAGGGCCTGCAGCACCATGTCGTAGAATGATGTGTTGAGCAGATTGTCCGGTACGGTCTGTTCGACATAGCCGATGCGCAGGCCGCGTGCGCGCGTTATGTCGCCTGTGGTCGAATCAAGCGTTCCCGCGAGGCAGCGCAAAAGGGTGGATTTGCCGCGACCATTGGCGGCCACGATGCCGATTCGATCACCAGCGCCGACAACGAGGTTGAGATTTATAAAAAGCGGGGCTCCAAGGGTAACGCCAAGGTTTCTTACATTGATGAGTGCCATGTTCAATCTCTGGTCTGCCGGGCCGTGTGCAACGACGCAATTCTCTCATGCTGTCGTATAGTGCACGCGATGATCAAATGATCATCCTGGCTCGGTGGGTTGTGATGATGCGCAAAGCGGCTCGAACAATTGAGCTTGGCGCTGCGCGACCACGAAGGGCAGACCTGGAATGGGTATGGAAAAGCTGTTTCCGGTCAGCCCTGCAAACGTATCTGCAGGGCGTTGACGGGGCCACGCTGGCGATGATGCCGGAAGAACGTATTCATGCGCAGCCCTCCTTTCCTGAATTGAGCTGGTTCTCCCATAGCATTCGCGGGAACAGCTTTCAATCTCCTTCACTATGGTATGCAACGACAAAAGATTACTTGGAAATTTTGATGATTACTGTCTTTCCGAAGTCCAATTCGGCATGCATTATAGAATGGGGGTACTGCAAAAGCAGTTTCAAGGGGATTTCATGCGGGGCGGCAGACTTTTACTGGTGTCTGGATTTCTGTTTGGCCTGAGCGCGCATGCCTGTGCGAACGAGGCAGCCGGCCCGTTTAAAAATGGCGCATACCCAACGGAAATCGACCTTCTGCTTGGTATGGCCGAGAAGGGAGATGCTAGCGCACAACACAAGCTTGGCAGCCGCTATGATGAAGGTGGCCTGGTACCCGAGAACGATGCCGAAGCGGCAAAATGGTATCGCAAGGCGGCTGATCAGGGCATGGCCAAGGCTCAGCTTGATCTGGGGGTACTGTACGAGCATGGTTCCGGCATCGCACAAGACAAGGCCGAGGCTGTCCGCTGGTATCGCAAGGCGGCCGAGCAGGGTTACGCCAAGGCGCAAAGCTATCTCGCTGATATGTACGATAACGGTACGGGCATTGAACAGGATAGTACGGAAGCGGTCCGATGGTATCGGAAGGCGGCCGGGCAAGGATTGGCCGAAGGGCAGAATAGTCTTGGCGTCATGTACGACAATGGTACAGGCATTCGGCGGGACTACGTTGCGGCTGTCAAATGGTACCGCAAGGCGGCCGATCAAGGCAATGCGAATGCCCAGTCGAATCTGGGTCTGAAGTATGAGTTTGGTCAAGGCGTCGTCAAGAATCTGGCTGAAGCGGTTCATTGGTACCGGAAAGCTGCGGAGCAGGACCTGGCCGACGGGCAGTATAACCTTGGCAGTATGTACGCTGAGGGAACGGGTGTTGAGAAAAGTGATCTCGAGGCCGTCCGCTGGTACCGCAAAGCTGCCGAGCAAGGGTATGCAAAAGCGCAGAACAATCTTGGCGTCATGTATTCCCACGGGTATGGAGTGGGCAAGGATGCAGCACGGGCCGCCGAGTGGTATCGCAAGGCCGCTGAGCAGGGAAACAGTTTCGCGCAGAACAACCTCGGTAACATGTACGACAGGGGCGAGGGTGTAGCAGCGGACAAGGCCGAAGCCGCCGGATGGTATCGCAAAGCCGCCGATCAGGGCCATGTCGCAGCGCAAAACAACCTTGGCGACTCGTACTATTATGGATCTGGTGTTGCCCAGGACATGGCCGAAGCCGCAAAATGGTACCGCAAAGCAACGGAGCAAAACAACTCGGATGCACAATATAATCTTGGCTATCTCTACGATCTGGGAGAGGGTGTCGCTCAGGATTATACGGAAGCCATCAGATTTTATCGCAAGGCAGCCGAGCAAGGAAACGGTTCGGCTCAAACCAGGCTTGGGTTGAAATACCAAAATGGCGAAGGTGTAACCCGGGACCTCGCCAAAGCACGCCGCTGGTACGGCAAAGCGGCAGAGCGGGGATTTGACGATGCCCAGTTTGGTCTCGGGTATCTCGACGCTGCCGGAGACCCCGCGAAACCGGACTACCAGTCTGCGTTGAAGTGGTATCAGAAGGCGGCGAACCAAGGAAATGCCAAGGCACAAAACAATCTTGGCAGGTTATATGATGAAGGAAACGGTGTTCCGAAGGACTTGCGCCTTGCTATCGATTGGTACCGAAAGGCTGCCGATAAAGGGAGCGCTGTCGCGCAAAACAATCTCGGTTACAAATATTACCGTGGTGAGGGAATTCTAAAGAGCCTGTTTGAATCTGCCAAATGGTATCGCAAATCTGCCGAACAAGGCTATGCCGATGCGCAGTACAGTCTCGGCTACATGTATGAACACGGCGAAGGCGTTCTGAAAAATCCGGTTGAAGCCTTGAAGTGGTATCGCAAGGCAGCTGAACAAGACCAGGTGGACGCTCAATACAGGCTCGGTGTGCTGTATTATGAACGAAAAGACACGGTGCAGGGCCAAACAGAGGCTGCCATCTGGTTGAAGACGGTTGCACAGAGCTTCACCGTATCCGCGACAACGTTCGGGAGGTCTGATCCGATACTCATGGGCATCACGCCGGATCGTGCCGAAGCACTGAAATGGTTTCGCAGGGCGGCCGAGCAAGGCAATTCCGATGCACAGTACAAACTCGGTCTTATGTATGCACGCGGACAAGGCGTCACCGAAGATAAGGTTGAAGCGGCCAGCTGGTTCCGCAAAGCAGCAGCACAGGGTTCTGCCGACGCACAATATCGCCTTGGCGTAATGTTTGCATCCGGACAAGGGGTGGCCAAGGACACAAGCGAAGCAACCAAATGGTTCCGCAAGGCCGGAGAGCTTGGCAATGCCAAGGCTCAATACAGCATGGGACTTGTCTATGAAGAGGGAAGCGGCTTGAACCCGGACAGGACGGAGGCGATCAAATGGTATCTGAAGGCAGCAAGGCAGGGCCATGCCAAAGCCCGTTTGAAACTGTCAACAATGGGTGCGGGTAACTAGGCCGTACCCCCATAAATCTGATGGAAATGGCCTCATACCATTTCAATCAGATTTATGGCTATACGACCTAACCCGCTCGACAGGCTCCGGAGAGCGTCAATCCTTGGAAACCAGGAAAAAGGCCTGCTTACCCTGAATACCCGCAAGATTGCCGCCATGGCCTTCCTTGGTGCACAGCGCAATAGCCTCGATATAGCGATTCGCCATAACCGTAGTCGGCGGATTGAGCAGGAATGGCACGGCTTTCCAGTTGTAGAATGTCAGAGCCACCAGATTGTGCGTTTTCGGGATCAGCGATTTGGGATCCTTGAACAGGTTGGAAACCAGATTGAAAATGCCAATCGACTCGCGGCTTGGTGTCATCAGAGTGCCGGTTGTAATGCCGACAGCGCCGCGGAACTGGTCCAGCCCGTCTGAATCTTTCCAGTAGGGTCCCTTGAAAATCGGCACTCCGATCTCGCCGTCAATCAGCGGTGTTCCCGGCACCGGTCCGATCGGTTCGCCGGTGGAAGGCAGTTTTGCCAGCTCGTTGGACCCTTTGACCTTGAAATCCTTGACCTTGACGCTGAGGACACTGAAGCCGAACGTGATCCCTATCGTTCCGCCCAGACCGCCTCCTGTGAACGTTGTCTGTTCACCGGTTTTCCTGTTGATCATGGGAATGGTTATGCGCCCGAGACTGACACCCAGTTTGGCTACCGGCGTGCTGACTGAAACCCCATACTCCTTGGCATCGATCAGGTTCCAGTCGGTTCGCTTGTCATTGATGGAGGAAGCATAATTCTGGACCTCCTGCCGCTGCCGGTTGAATTCGTCCTGTTGCCTGTAGGCTTCCTGCATCATCCCGGCACGGGCAGCGGCGGAAAATCCAAAATCACTCGGGCCCATGGTTTCTCCTGTAAGACACGTTGGTCCAAAGATTAAAATTTTTTGTTGTTCTTACCGCACTGTGCAACAAAAATTGAAGACAGAAAACCCGTAGATTAATAAGAATCTCATGTTTATTTGTTTGAAAATCATGGCTGACGATACAGTGACAAGCGCCGGAATCTGCGATTGTTTCTGGGCGTGCGTTAACAGTTCTTCATGAAACCTCCGGAAAATCCCGCTGGATCCTCCCAGGCGATTCCGTAGATGCAGGCGTTACTTCGATCAGACTGCAGAATCAGCGCGTCGCAATGCGTGATGATGCCGATGACATACTGTTGACGACCATGAGTCGTGTGACTTCGCCTCTCTGGAAAGCCTTCAGGAAGCGACGGTAATCCTTGAAAACCACGCAACCGTTCGAATCGCCCCGCGGTCCGAGCATATAGGTGTGGGCAAGAAGGCCGTTGCGGCCAAAAGCATTTCTGCCGTCAATAGGTGTCAGACGGATCGCCGCAACGCCATGGAACAACTGTTCCCGCATCGTAAGATCATAGGTGTGCGGCGGCGTCGGGCCGCGATTGGGTTCCCGTGTGTAGCGGGGATTGTCCAGCATGTGGCCAAGGCCCGAATGCGCCTCAAGACGTTCGCCATTGGGCAGATAAACCGTGCGGGCGGAGATATCATAGACAGCAACGCGATTGCGCGAACCGAACAGCGAGCCCAAGCCTCTCGAGCCGGGCATGCTTTCAATGGCGGCGTCATTCGGGCGTATCGACGCGAGCTTCACGTCGGGGCGCTTGTTTGCAGGCGCCATCGGTGCTGGCGGGAAGCTTTCTGTCGCAAGTTTCGGCCGCCGTGTCGGGAGGGGAACATCGATCGAGTCCTGATCGTCATCGGAAGAAGCGCCATCATCCGGCGCAACGCCGGCTGTGTTGCGGTCCGGCGCGTTCTCTGGGACAGGGACAGAGGCTTCCAGATCCGGCGCAAGCGGTCCCATCATCGGGTTGCTCTCGGTCGCCGACGGGGCGTAGCTTGCCAGCAGCGGGATCTCGGGTTCATGCCGGCGGACATCCACCAGATCAGGCTGGGCGTTGAACGGATTGTCGGGTGCCGAGGCGAGGGCTGCGCCCGCTGCGGCAACTTCGAGGTTCTTTCTCACAGGTGCATCTTCGGGCAGCGGAATGGAACCCACCGGCTTGATATCAAGTCTCTGGCCATCGGCTGCAAGCGCCAAGGTACCGTTGGCCAAAGCGGATTGGATTGCATTCCGCGCGCTGTCGTCGATCGGGCCGGACGGCGTATTGAGAAGCGCAGTTACCGTAGATTCGGGCAACGGAGAGGTTTCAATCAGGACGAGGGCCGAGGCAGGTTCGGCGAAGGCGTCGTCATGCGTGACAATGACACGATCCGCCATGCCGTTGCTTTTCGCGGCGATGGTCGTGCCGTGCGGAATGCGGTGCTTCAAATCGGGATTGAGCATTGCCAGTGCGGCGGTGCTCTGTCTGCGCACCACAGGCTCACGCGGATTAACAAGGGCGATGGTTTCGAATGCGTGGACACCCTGCCGGACGATGCTGGGTCCCGATGCGAGGGAGCTGACCATTTTCTGCGTCGTGCTGACTGTTGCCAGTATCCAGACAGTCGCAGCAATGCCGACGCCAATGGCAATCGCGCTGACAAGCGACCCGCGAGATTTGCCCAAGCGGAAAGCCAAACTATTAAAGGTGCCACCCTGACTGAATGTATCGGTCGCGAACGCCATTTACTCTTTTTCCAAACGCTTACTCAAACCTGCGACGTGCCCCAAAGGGGGGTCGCCACGGCCAATACTCAACCATCAGGCACGAAGAACGCGTGTCTGGCGTCAATTGCCGACTGCCCGGGAGCATGAAGAATCTTGGTTACTAATTTGTTTATGTCTCAAGCGTATGGTGATCACGAATTGCCACAGACCGGATAAGAACGTTGTTGATAATGCGCATTTGAACCCAAATCCGGGCGCTGCCCGTATCAATCGCGTCTTGCGCAAACGATAACGTGGCCTATTAATGAAACTCTTTGGTTTCATCTTGCCTCAAGTTCAATTTCAAGAGGACATATCCATGGAAAAAGGTTCAAAAAGGGCCATATTGTGGCTGCTTGTGATTCCTTACATCGGACTGCTCTGGGTTCCCTTTTATAATTCGCGTGAACCTGAATTGTTCGGCTTCCCTTTCTTCTACTGGTACCAGCTGGCTTTTGTGCCGCTGACCGCGTTCGTAACGTGGATCGTCTACCGGAGTGTGCGCTATGACGACTAGTCTTGATCCGGTGGCCGTCTCGGTTTTCGTTTTCTTCTTTGCCCTTGTTACCGTGCTTGGTTTCGTTGCTTCACGCTGGCGTGCGCCCAAAAACATGGCGCATATCGATGAATGGGGTCTGGGCGGCCGTAATTTCGGCACGTGGATCACATGGTTTCTCGTTGGCGGTGATTTTTATACGGCCTATACGGTCATCGCGGTTCCGGCGCTGGTCTACGCTGTCGGTGCCTACGGTTTCTTCGCGCTGCCCTATACGATCATCGTCTATCCTTTCGTCTTCATGGTTATGCCGCTCCTGTGGAAGCGGGCCAAGGACAATGGATATGTCACCGCCGGTGACGTGGTGTTCGGGCAATATGGATCGCGTGGGCTGGAACTGGCGGTTGCGCTGACCGGCGTGATTGCAACCATGCCCTATATCGCGCTGCAGCTGGTCGGTATGGCCGCCGTGCTCCAGGCGTTGGGATTGACCGGGGAGTTGCCGTTGGCGGTCGCCTTCATCATTCTGGCGCTCTACACCTATTCGGCGGGCCTGCGCGCCCCCGCGCTGATCGCCTTCGTCAAGGACATCATGATCTATATCGCGGTGATCGCTGCCGTTGCTCTGATTCCCTCGAAACTTGGCGGTTATGCCAACGTGTTCGCGTCGGCGGACGCGGCCTTCAAGGCGAAAGGCTCAGGCGATCTGCTTCTCGGCGGCAACCAGTACGTGGCCTATGCAACCCTTGCTCTTGGTTCGGCATTGGCGGCCTTCATGTATCCGCACACGCTGACCGGCATTTTCGCCTCGAACAGCGGCAATACCATCCGCAAGAATGCGGTGATGCTGCCGGCCTATACGCTGCTCCTCGGCCTGCTTGCCCTGCTTGGTTACATGGGTCATGCCGCGCATCTCAATGTCTCCAGTCCGAACCAGGTTGTTCCGGCGCTGTTCCAGACATTGTTCCCGAGCTGGTTTGCGGGTTTTGCCTTTGCCGCCATTGCCATCGGTGCGCTGGTGCCTGCGGCGGTGATGAGCATCGGTGCCTCCAACCTCTTCACCCGCAATTTCTGGAAAGCCTATGTCAATCCTCAAGTGACGGATGCGGGGGAGGCGAAGGTCGCCAAGATAACGTCGCTGGTCGTCAAGATCGGCGCGCTGCTGGTGATCGCATTCCTGCCGACACAGTTCGCGCTGGATCTGCAATTGCTCGGCGGCATCTGGATTCTGCAAACGCTTCCGGCGCTGGTCTTCGGCCTCTATTCCAAGTGGTTCCGCGCCCCCGGACTGCTGGCGGGCTGGCTCGTCGGCTTCGTGGGTGGTACCTATCTGGTCTGGATCAATGGCTTGAAGCCGTTGCAGGCTCTGAGCCTTGGTGGTGCACCGTTTACCGTCTATATCGGGCTTCTGGCTCTGGCAGCCAATATCGCAGTAGCGGTGCTGGTCAATCTCGTGACGGTCCCGGCAAGCAAGACGGCGTGAAGTCCATCCTTCTCCATCATCCCTTTGGTTTGGCCGGGGGTGATGGGGAGGGTTTTTTGGGCTGCAAAACCACGAACCATGGTTTTGCAGCAACTATGTCCGAAGATGCTATCGCCGCTTCGCCCGCGGCACAGGCTTCAAATTACAGATCTCTGTCCGTTCACGGATGGCCTTGCCCTGGTAGACCGATCCCTTGTTGAAGATGCGGCAGCCATACCATGGCGGTCGCTTGTGCGTGGTTTCGATCTCGACGCGCTTGTAGGTCCGGTGGGAAAAGTCATGTCCGAAGATGCGGACATTCTTGCCGAGACGAACTTCCGCGAGCGCCGGACCGGTCAACAGCAAACCCAAGCCAAGCGCACAAGCAAAAACGCGCGCCAAAGGGCGCGCGTTTGAGATGGCGTTTTCAAGTGGCTGAGCCATGCGTCTTAGACGAACTGGCTGAGGCCCGGAATCGAGTTGACGACTTCGTCAACCGCTTCGCTGCCAGCCTTTTCACGGGCAAAGGCAATGGTTTCCTTGGAAATGCCGGAGATCTCGCTCATGCCGAGTCCTGCGCCCATCAGCTTGGAGCCGAGGCCCATGACGCCTGGCATCAGGCCCGACAGGAAACCGCCGCCGTCTTTAGCATCGGCAATGGCTGCATCTGCACCCGGAATGCTGCTGATCAGCTCGGATGCCTTTGCAGGGCCTTCCTTTTCAAGAAACGCCAGAATCAGGCCAACGGCCTTGCGTGCCGTCTCTGGATCGGTGCCGACATTGGCGGTAATACGCGCGATAAGTTCGTCCATGAGCCTAATCTCCCGTCTGTCATGAATTACGTTTACGTAATATGCGGATATTGTTTGCCTTGCAAGCCACTGCGTCAATCTGGACCAGCGGGCATGCTGTCTTTCGAGCGGCGAATGACCAAATGTTGCCCAAATGTGGCATGCGAAGATGACACGAAAACGTCAGCACTTTCTGCGAAGCTTTTTAATCATATCGATGCTTGAACGACTAAGGCATTGTCCCTCCGGCATCGGGCCTTTATATCGGAAGGCAGAGACACCGCAGTGAAGAGGATCAATCCACATGGCAGCTGACGACAGAATCTTCCTTGGTGCGAGCCGCAAGCCCGATGACAGCTATCAGCAGGCGGAAGCCCTGCTGCTGAAATACGGCAACAGGCACGGGTTGATCACCGGCGCGACGGGTACGGGCAAGACTGTCACGTTGCAGGTTCTGGCCGAAGGATTTTCGCGCGCTGGCGTTCCGGTTTTCTGTGCCGATATCAAGGGCGACCTGTCCGGCATCGGCGCCAAGGGCGAGGAGAAGGACTTTCTCGTCAAGCGTGCAGCCGATGTGAAGCTCGATCCCTACGAACTCGATGCCTCACCGGTGATCTTCTGGGATATTTTCGGCGAGCAGGGCCATCCGATCCGCGCCACCATTTCCGAAATGGGACCTTTGCTGCTGTCGCGCCTGATGAACCTCACCGACGCACAGGAAGGCATCATGAACATCGCGTTCAAGATCGCCGATGAAGAGGGGCTGCTGCTGCTCGACATGAAGGACCTGCAATCCCTGCTGGTCAATATTGCCGAGCGTGCCGAGGAGATTTCCGCGCGCTACGGCAACGTAACCAAGCCATCCGTGGGTGCGATCCAGCGCTCGCTTCTGGTGCTTGAACAGCAGGGCGGCACAAAATTCTTTGGCGAACCGGCGCTCAAGATTGCCGATATCATGCGTACCAATACTAATGGCCGCGGTGTGGTCAGTGTGCTGGCAGCCGACAAGCTGATGATGAATCCGCGGCTGTATTCGACATTCCTGCTCTGGCTGCTGTCCGAGCTGTTCGAGGAGCTGCCTGAAATCGGCGATCCCGAAAAACCGCGGCTCGTCTTTTTCTTCGATGAGGCGCATCTCCTTTTCAACGAAGCGCCGAAAGCTCTCTTGGACCGTGTGGAGCAGGTGGTTCGCCTGATCCGTTCGAAAGGCGTGGGCGTGTACTTCATCTCGCAGAATCCGCTCGATGTGCCGGAAACAGTGCTGGCGCAGCTTGGTAATCGCCTGCAGCATGCGCTGCGCGCTTATACGCCGCGCGAGCAGAATGCGGTGAAGACGGCCGCCGATACATTCCGGGCCAACCCGGATTTCAATACATTCGCTGCGATCACCAATCTGGCCACGGGTGAAGCGCTGGTCTCGACACTGGCTGACAAGGGCGTGCCTTCCATCGTGCAGCGCACGCTCATTCGCCCGCCGGCAGGCCGCATAGGGCCGCTGACACCGGACGAGCGGCAGAAACTGATCAGTGGCAGCCCCGTTGCCGGCCAATATGACGAAATGATCGACCGCGAATCCGCCTATGAGCTCCTGCAGAAGAAGGCGGCGCAGGTGCAGACGGAAACCGAGACTGCGCAAGGGCAGGAGGCTGACAGCACAAGCGGCTGGAGCCTGCCGGACATTCTGGGCGGTGGCAGCCGCAAGCCGGGCCCGCGCGGTGGTCAGCCTCGAGCCCGCCAGACCGTAGCGGAAGCAGCCATGAAATCCGTTGTCCGTTCGGTGGGAAGCTCACTTGGCCGCGCATTGGTACGTGGCATTCTCGGGAGCCTTAGCCGCCGCTGATGGAAACAATATGCGAAAGCCGGCGCTGCGGGAACGCAGTGCCGGCTTTTTGTATTGCGCGCCCCAAATCCGCCGGTATCCGATTGTGTTTTCCAATTTCATTCGCAACAAAAGGATGTTGGCTGACGTTCAGCGATGGACGAACCTGAACGCCATCGATCAATCCGGACAAAGCAAAATGAAAACAGCAATATCATCCGTGCCCCTCGCTCAAAGGTTTTTTCGAATCGCGACCGTTGCGCTGGCTGCTCTTGCCGCTGTTGCCGGAACAGCCTTTGCCAAGGACAGCGAAGAGGTTATCGGGGGTGTCCATGTCCACGTATGGGAACCGGACCAGCGGACGATCGCGCGCCAGCCCGTCATTTTCTTCTCCCACGGCTTTCATGGTTGCTCGACCCAATCCAAGTTTCTCATGCGCGCCTTTGCGGATGCGGGCTACATCGTCTTTGCGCCGAACCATCATGATGCGACCTGCAACAATGGTGACCAGAACATCTGGGACAAGCCGCAGGTTGCATTGCGCAAGCCGGAACGCTGGATGGACACCACTTTCCGCAACCGGGCCGATGATTTCAGGAAAGTCATTTCCGCCCTGAAGAGCCAGAAGCAGTGGGACAGCAAGATCAACTGGAACGAGATGGGCCTCGTTGGCCATTCGCTCGGCGGTTATACGGTACTGGGTATGAGCGGTGCCTGGCCAAGCTGGCGTGTGAATGGGGTCAAAGCGACGCTCGCCCTGTCTCCCTATGTCGGCCCCTATCTGAAGACTAATGCCTTGCAGCATCTGAGTGCACCGGTAATGTATCAGGGCGGAACGCGGGATATCTTTGTAACGCCCAAGGTGAGAAGGCCGGGCGGTGGCTATGACCTGTCGAAGGGACCGAAATACTATGTCGAATTCACCGGTGCCGGCCATTTGACATGGACAGACCTTGGCTTGTTCACGCGCAAACGGATCGTCGAGACGAGTCTGGCTTTCATGGACCGTTATGTCAGGGGCAAGTCGGCAGGTATATCTTTGAAGGATATTGCCGGACTGCCGGGGGTGTCGGATTTCCGCTATGATGACAGGTGAGTCGTGCAGCAAAGCGATCGGGATATGGCCTCACAAATTGTTTATCACCGGTTGAACGACCAAAGCACTGGGGGCAGGGCGTTTCTGTTGCGGCTCGGCAACACTCGCCTGGCCGCCTTGTTTACGCCCTATTGCCAACGGTTCGCTGCCACAATTTATGTGCGTTTAGGGGTGGTAAACCCGATCCATGTTATCTCGCAACCTATCTCCCACCGTTAAATTGGTTCAATGATGCAAAACACGATTTCCCGCCGCGGTTTCCTGACTGCATTGACCGCAACGGCGGCCGTCGGCCTTGCCGGATGTGCCGCCATCCCGGATATGCCGGTTATTCAGGTCGACGATAATGGCAGGCCGCTGGCGCCGCAGGCCGATGTCGATCCTGCCTTTGGTTCCTACGATGCCATGTATGCGGCGCGGGAGGATGACGGCTTCCAACTGCCTGCTATTCCCATCAAGAGAATGGACAAGCGCTATCTGCGTCAGATCGTGCAGGATCCAACCGGCGAACAGCCGGGCACGATCGTTGTCGATACCCAGAACAAATTCCTCTATCTGGTTCGTGAAGGCGGTCAGGCGATCCGCTACGGCGTCGGCATCGGTCGCGAAGGTTTTGCCTGGTCCGGCCGCGCCGTTATCCAGTGGAAGCGCCATTGGCCAACCTGGACTCCGCCGGATGAGATGGTTGCCCGTCAGCCTGAGCTGGTACAGTACAGCGCCCGCAACGGCGGCATGCAGCCCGGATTGACCAATCCGCTCGGTGCCCGCGCGCTTTACATCTTCCAGAATGGCCAGGATACGCTTTATCGTCTGCACGGTTCGCCGGAATGGTGGTCCATCGGCAAGGCCGTATCTTCCGGCTGCGTGCGGCTGATCAACCAGGATATTATCGATCTCTATGATCGCGTCCCGAACAAGACGCCTATCCTGGTTATGTAATCATTCGAAAACACACGGACAACACCGGCCGGAGATGCGATTCTCCGGCCTTTTTTGTTTGCTGTTCCTTCTCGCGAGAAGAAGGGCAGGCCCCGCGAACGGGACCTGCCTGCCATCCGCACCGAGCCGGGGGTGAGGGAAATACTGACGCGGAGGCTTTTACAGCTTGTGAAGGCCGGAAATGACACCGGTGTCAGGCTGTAATGTGATTTGTGGTCTGCAACGTTCGTCAGCGCAATTCACCAAAAGTGGTAGTGGACCCCTGATTCTGACATTTGCGCGCCCTGCGTGATGTCAAATGGGATGCGAATGTCAAATTCGTTCCACCGGAGGTGCCTGTTTAGCCCTCAAAAAGTGCCGATTGGAGCGCTTTGCTTGCCGTAAATTGCTTCCCTTCACGCCAGAAGCATTGACCTTATGATCGAATAACCCTTCGATAGCGCAACAGACACACAGCGACGGAATCACTCTCATGGCAGTCAATACAGCAGCACAATCAACCACCTGGACCTATGTCGAAGGCGACTGGCACGAAGGAAACGTGCCGCTGATCGGGCCGCGCAGTCACGCCATGTGGCTGGGGTCATCGGTTTTCGACGGTGGACGCTGGTTTGAAGGCGTTTCACCGGACCTTGACCGGCACTGTGCACGCGTCAACGCATCGGCAATTGCCCTTGGTCTTGACCCGACCATGAGTGCCGAGGAAATTGCCGGTCTCGCCCGCGACGGCCTGAAGAAATTCGATGGGAAGACTGCCGTCTACATCCGGCCGATGTACTGGGCCGAGCATGGCGGCTACATGGGCGTACCTGCGGATCCGGATTCGACACGCTTTTGCCTCAGCCTTTACGAATCCCCCATGCAGGAGCCAACGGGTTTCTCCGTGACAGTCTCACCCTTCCGCCGCCCGAGTTTCGAGACTATGCCGACCAATGCGAAGGCTGGCTGTCTCTATCCGAACAATGGTCGCGCCATTCTAGAGGCCAGATCGCGCGGTTTCGACAATACGCTTGTCCTGGACATGCTGGGCAACGTTGCCGAGACTGGAAGCTCCAATATTTTCATGGTCAAGGACGGTCATATTTTTACACCGGCGCCCAATGGCACGTTCCTTTCGGGGATCACCCGTGCTCGTACCATTGACGTATTGGCCGATTATGGTTTCCGCACAACGCAGGCCACGCTGACGGTTCAGGACTTCCTGACAGCCGATGAGATTTTTTCCACCGGGAACCATTCGAAGGTTGTGCCCGTTACCCGTATTGAAGGTCGCGACCTTCAGCCGGGTCCGATCGCGAAGAAGGCGAGGGAGCTGTATTGGGAGTTCGCCCACTCCACGCCGAAAATTTAACGCTGAATCGGGGTCAAACCGAAATATTGATCCGTTCCGCATTGCCCCCGGGGAAATACGGACCTATGTAACGAACGCAGGTTTTGTCAGGATTGGCCATCACCCCGCAACGGGGAACATCCGGTGCCAATCCCGATCACAGATTGAATCGAAGAGGAGACTTCCATGGCTTTCGAACTGCCCGCACTGCCGTATGATTACGACGCACTCGCCCCCTTCATGTCGCGCGAGACGCTGGAATATCATCATGACAAGCATCACAAGGCTTATGTTGACAACGGCAACAAACTGGCTGCCGAAGCCGGTCTTGAAAATCTCTCGCTTGAAGAGATCGTCAAGCAGTCCTATGGCAAGAACGCCGGTCTTTTCAACAATGCCGGCCAGCATTACAACCATCTGCATTTCTGGCATTGGCTGAAGAAGAACGGCGGCGGCAAGAAGCTTCCGGGCGCTCTGGAAAAGGCCGTTGAATCGGATCTGGGCGGCTACGACAAATTCCGCACCGATTTCATCGCTGCCGGTACCACTCAGTTCGGCTCCGGTTGGGCTTGGCTCTCCGTCAAGGACGGCAAGCTTGAAATCTCCAAGACACCAAACGGCGAAAACCCGCTGGTTCATGGCGCAACGCCGATCCTCGGCGTCGATGTCTGGGAACATTCCTACTACATCGATTACCGCAATGCCCGTCCGAAGTATCTCGAAGCGTTCGTCGACAGTCTCATCAACTGGGATTATGTTCTCGAACTCTACGAAAAAGCCAAATAAGCTTTCTTTGAACAGTGAAAGAGGCCTTGTCATTGACGGGGCCTTTTTTCATTCCACGTATGCGGCTTTGGTCCTGCGCAGCCGCTCTCCGCTTCCTCGCGTCCGCCGCAAACCGTACACGCGACCGAGAGAGGGCAGTCTGCTTCGATAACTGGTTCGAGCCCGATCAGTACATCGATCTTGGATATTCTGTAACCGTCCGGCGGGGAGGGCAATTTTCCGAAGGTCAGTTCCTCCGCTGGAATATCGATCAGGAGTCCCGTCGCCTGCAGATGGAAGTGGTGGTGGTTGCTGGTGTTGATGTCGAAATAGCTCTGTTCGCCATCGAGATTGACCCTCGAGAGAAGCCCGGCATCGGCAAACTGGTTGAGCGTATTGTAAACTGTCGCAAGCGACATGCGCGCACCCGATCTGACCGTCTCCCGGTGAAGCTGATCAGCTGTTGTATGGCCCTGCTGTTCCTTAAACAGGATATGACCCAGCGCCAGACGCTGTTTTGTCGGTCTCAGGCCCGCATTCTTGATACGATCCCTGACCGTAACAGCAGTGCCCGGATGTTGATCCCGTTCTGTGAGCAGGCGGCGGCGAACATTATCGGGTATGAAAAGCATCTGAAGGTCCGTTCTTCTCGTAAGGCCGCCACAGAATACGAAGAACAAGGACATCGTCAAGTATTATTGCAAATGATTTGCAATTGCATTTGTAGACTATGACTCGGAACTGCCAAGGGGCCGGTGTGCCAAAGAAAATGGCCCCGTATCCACGAGGCCGTTTTCAGTGTGATCGGATTAAAGGCCTGCCGGCGGCTTTTCGCCGCTAGTGGTCCGATTCTGACATTTGCAACCCTTTGATACAGGCCATTCAGGCAAATGTCAGAATCAAAGGACCACTAGCAAGTCTATAATTCTAGTGGAACTTTGAATTTGACATTCGCTTGTTTCGCGTGATGTCAAATGGGATGCGAATGTCAAATTCGTTCCACTAGTGTCCGACAACCACCGTATCATCCGGGCCGAGCAGGCGGCCGTCATCGGAGCGCAGCTCCAGCCGACGCACGGGCCGGCCCGTCTCACGGTCGACCAGTTGAACTGTACCCTGGTAGCTGTCGGAATAATATTCCTCACCCCATTGCCGCAAGGCAACAAGCAGCGGGAATAGGCCGCGACCCTTATCGGTCAGGACATATTCATTGTAGGCGCTGCCATCCGCACAGGGCTCCACCGTAAAGATCTCGTGGGCAACGAGATTGCGCAGCCGCGTCGACAAGATGTTCTTGGCCAGGCCAAGGCTTCTCTGGAATTCCCCAAAACGCCGCGATCCCTCAAACGCGTCGCGTATTATCAGCAGTGACCACCAGTCTCCGATCGCATCCAGTGGCCTTGCCACCGGGCATGGATCATCCTTGTGGCTCGTTCGCTTGACCATTGTAGTCCCCCTTTTTTGGTCGCAGTGCAGTGCTCATCTTATGAATCCTCCGCGAAGGGTGGTTGCAATATAAAACCAATGGAGCTATGAGGCAATGGGTTTTAATTTGCAACTACATTCGCGGGGGATGCGATGAAGCTTGAACAGAACGATAATCTGGTCATAGGCGGCGGACAAGCGGTCTATGGGGGTGAAGTTACCGAAAAAACGCCCTTAGACGCATTAAAGCCTATAGAATTCTCACGTCCTCTGGCACTTTTGTTCGCTGTGGCTTGCGGATTGGCTGTGGCGAATGTCTACTTTGCTCCACCTCTGCTTGATGCGATCGCCGACAGCTTTGGCATGAGCCATGCGACCATCGGCATTATCGTCTCGATTTCGCAGGTTGGTTACGGGCTTGGCCTGCTGTTCATCGTGCCTCTGGGGGACCTTATCGACCGCCGCCGGTTGATTGCTGGCCAGTCAATACTTTCCGCATTGGCCCTGCTGGTTGTTTGTTTTGCCCCGACATCTCTCGCCCTGCTTGTGGCCATGGCGTCCATCGGCCTGCTGGCCGTTGTGACGCAGGCGCTGGTCGCCTATGCCGCCGGTCTGGCAAAGCCGCATGAGCGGGGACGGGTGGTCGGTATCGTCACCAGCGGCATCGTCATCGGCATCCTTCTCGCCCGCACCATTGCCGGTACAATGTCTGACATTGCAGGCTGGCGATCAGTCTATGCGGTTTCTGCGGTCCTGACACTGGTCATCGCAGTCTTGCTGTTTCACTTTCTGCCGCGCAATGAAGTGAAGCGCGTCAAAATTACCTATCCGAAGCTGATCAAGTCTGTTTTCCTGCTGTTCATCGAAGAACCGGTGCTGCGCGTCCGCGCCATCATCGCCATGTTTATCTTCGCCGATATCACGATGCTCTTGACCCCGCTCGTGTTGCCGTTGAGCGCTCCGCCTTTTTTGCTTTCACACACTGAAATAGGGTTGTTCGGCCTTGCCGGTGCCGCTGGCGCACTGGCAGCATCAAGGGCAGGCGGATGGGCTGACCGGGGCTATGCCCAGCGCACGACAGGCGCCGCGCTGACAATCATGCTCCTGTCGTGGATACCGGTGGCGTTCATGCAATCGTCGCTCTGGTTTCTCGTCATCGGCGTCGTGACCATCGATTTTGCCCTGCAGGCGGTTCACGTTTCCAACCAGAGCCTGATTTATCGTGTGCGTCCGGAAGCACAGAGCCGACTGACGGCCGGTTACATGATCTTCTATTCCATCGGCAGTGCAATCGGCTCGCTGGGGTCAACGTTGATCTACGCCTATGCGGGGTGGACCGGCGTCTGTCTTTCAGGTGCCGGCATCAGTATGCTCGCGTTGATTTTCTGGGCTGCAACCCGTCATCTCACACCATCCGGGGCGATGAATCATCCTTGATGATCATGCCCGCTGTGGCACGCGGGCATTCATTGCCCCCGCGATGAGGTCAAAATCCTCCGGGTTTATGGCAAGAACGCCAAAGCGGAACTGGTAACCCCAGTTCTCCCTTCCCCTGGTGAAACTCAGCCCGTCCAGAAGCGGCCGGATTTCCGCTTCCGTTGCATCGAACCAGTCGATATTGCGGCGCCATGGCACAAACCCTCCACCCATGTCGAAGCGGTAGGCTTCGTCCTCCTGCACCAGGCCGATGGCGGTAAACGCCTGCAGGCGGTCCTTGCCACCCAATATCTCGGTGGGCGAATAATAGATTACCCCGTCACCCGGTTTGATACGCTTGAGCGGACCTTCCTTGCCATGACAGACCTGCATAAAGCCTTCCTGCAGCCCGCGGCGGACATGTTCCGCCGAAGCAACTGCGATCCAATGCCCGCTCATTGGGCTGCTCCTTCAGGGGTTGCCGCAAACATCCGCAGGCGGTGACCGTCAAGGTCCAGCGCAACAAAAGTATAACCGAAATCCATGTGTACCGGGGCCTGGACAATCCGCAGACCGCGCGCTGCCCAATCTTTATGGGTCGCGTTGACTTCACCATCCGTCTCCACGCTGAACACGAGTTCGGTGCCTGAGCTGATGCTGGTTACTGCGGGTTCTACCTTCTCGCGCGCCCACACGCCGAGCAGAAGCCCGGAATCAAGGGCAAACATGGCAAAATTGATCGTTTCCTCAAGTGGCTCGCGCTTGAGCAGATCCGCGTAGAAGGTGCGGCTGGCGGGTGCATCGGCAACATAGAGAATCATGAGATTCGGGTTGGCCATAATATGTCTCCTTCAAGTTGTGACAGGAGCAACATAGAACGACATGCTGCCAGTTTCTGGCAGTAGCGATCAATCTGGTTGCGCAATCCCTTGCTTGTCACGCCATTCTTTCAGAAGGATTTGGCGACGCTTGGGATAGCGGATGTCCGTTACCGCAAGCCGCGACAACCGGTCGGTGCGAAAATGCCGGAAATCCTGACGCAACTCACACCACGCGATGATGACGCGGACCTTGTCGAAGAAGCCCAGTGCAAAGGGCCAGATCAGCCGGCTGGATTCGCTGCCGTTGAGGTCGCGATAGGTGATGTCGAGCTTGCGCTCGCTGCGGATCGCCTTGCGCACACTGGCCAGGTCGACCCCTTCGGTTGTGTGGTTTTCCCTGGGACCAACGAGAAGGGTAGAAGCGTCAACATTGTCACGCAGGTCGTCCGGCAGGACGGCTGCGATTTTGTTGAGGGCATCGCGTGCTGCAGTGGAGAGCCGGTTATCAGGCTGTTTGGACACCCAGCGGGAGCCGAGCACCAGCGCCTCGATCTCTTCCTCGGTGAACATCAGGGGCGGCAGCATGAAGCCGGGGCGCAGGACATAGCCAAGTCCAGGCTCGCCCTCGATATCGGCGCCCTGTGCCTGCAAAGTCGCGATATCACGATAGAGCGTACGAATGCTGATGCCGGTTTCCTCGGCGAGCACCCTGCCGCTGACCGGACGGCGGTAGCGCCGCATGGTCTGAATAAGGTCGAGAAGGCGTTGGGATCGGGACAAGACGGACTCGGATGAAAGAGTGTGTTGTCAGATCATGCCATATTTTGGCAGTGGCTGCATCACGTCTTGTTGGCTTCCAGATACGGCGCATAAAGGCTGCCGTCACTTGCCGAGCGGCGGAATTCAAGCACCCGCTCACAAAAGGCATCGAGTTCAGGGTCATCAGTGAGAGCATTCAGGATAAGACCGGTTGCATCGGGCGTCGCGGTGCCACCCCGATGGCCGGTGCGCTCGATCCAGAAACTGGGAAAATTCTGGCGCGGCCGGCACGAGTTTGAGGAACTGATGGCGTACTGATTAAGCCAGGCATAGCCCTGAATCAAAGGCTGGATCGTGTGGGCCTCGATCCGGTCGCGCGAAACGTTGTCCGTATAACAGGAGTGGAAGACCATCTCGACTTTCCCGGCATGCTCCTGCCAGAGCTCCGGGAAAGCCCAGTCGAGGCAAATGAGAAATCCGCAGCGCACGCCCTTGATATCGACGGTCAGCGGCGTGGTGCCCGGCGCAAAGGCGCGCAGATCGTTGGTCGAACAGCGGCGTTTGTCATAACGTCCGGCAATTGCACCCTTGTCATCAAAGACGAACAGCGAATTGGTGGGCCGCACATGGGCAGGGTCCCAGTGGACCGAACCGGTGACAATCCAGATCGCATGGGCGCGGGCAGCTTCGGCAATCCGGTCCATGGCGGAATTCAACGTTGCCCATTCAAAATCGTCCCAGGACGGCCATGTCGCGGCGCCATAGCCGGAGAGGGCGCATTCGGGAAAATGCACCACGTCCGCGCCAGCGGAAGAGGCACTGGCAACAAGATCCAGCATATGGGTAAGATTGGCACTGATATCGTGCGAGACCGGAAACTGGCATGTCGCAACCGTCAGCCGTGCAGGCTTGCCGCGCGCCGAAGGCGGAACATCCCATACGTGGTCGGCGCGTTTTTTCTTCACGGGCTCTTCCTTCGACTCACCAGCATGAAGAAGTCTACCCGATTGCCTGACATCCCAGAACTGCAGGATGATACATGGCGATGGACATTTTCGGTTGGAGGTGTGAGGTCAGATCCGCGTCATCACTTCTGTGAAACAATCCATTCTGCGAAAGCGGCCATCGCTGGCGTCAGCGAACGCGACTGCAGCCGCGTCAGCCAGTAGCTCCCCAAAGAGATTGACGTCTGGAATGGCTGTTCGACAGCGCCTGCCACCAGGTGCCGCGAGAACATCAGGGGTGGCGCCAGTGCCACGCCGATTCCCTGCAGGGCCGCTTCCATCATGCCGAGGGAGGAATCGAACACGATCGCCCTGTTCAATTGCGGTGTCGCCGGTGTGCCCGCCGCCGAGAACCATGTGTTCCATTCATCCGTTCGGTAGCTTCTGAGCAGCGTGTGATTGGCAAGATCAGCAGGCTCGCGCAACGTTTGCGCCAGTTCCGGAACGCAGAGCGGGGACAGCGGGGCCTCGAACAAGCGGGTCGCATCGGTGCCGTGCCAGGCACCGTTGCCAAAGCGAATGGCAAAATCCAGTCCTTCGGCCGCCATATCAACGCGGTTGTTATTGGTCGACAGCCTGATATCGACAAAGGGAAACTGGCGTTGGAAGTCCGGCAGTCTGGGCAGAAGCCAGCCGACGGCAAATGTTCCGACGGCACCCAGAAACAGCAACTCGCGGACATGGCCGCCCTCGATGCGCTCGAGGGTGTCTGCCATGTGATCGAAGGAGCCTGTCACCACGGGTAAAAGTGCTTCGCCCTCGGCAGTAATCTTAAGCCCTCGTGGCAGGCGTTGAAAAAGCGGTACGCCCAATCGCATTTCGAGGCTTTTGACCTGCTGGCTCACGGCGGCCTGCGTCACGCACAACTCGATGGCAGCGCGGGTGAAACTCAGATGCCGTGCGGATGCCTCGAAGGCCCTCAGGCCATTGAGCGGGAGAAAGGGTCGAACCATGGATGGCCTAGTTTTTCTTATGTCTGGCCCGAGATATCATGTTTTGACACGGCCTTACAGGAGAATAAATAGATGCCGGTCATCAGAATGAATGCGGGAGACGGCAGGAAGCTTATACCTCGCCGTATCCCTTGATCAGCAAAGGAAGCCCCACACATGATCTCCAAAGCAACCCGCGTATTGACGTGTGTCCTGCTTGCCACGGCTACGTCAACGATCGCCGGCCATGCGGCCAACGAACAGGGGAACAAGGTCAGGACTGTCGTGGACGCGGCGATCAGGCCGATGATGGAAAAATACAATATTCCGGGAATGGCCGTCGGTATCACCGTCGATGGAAAGCCCTACATATTCGACTATGGGATAGCCTCGAAGGAAACCGGCATTCCGGTCAAGCCGGACACACTCTTTGAAATCGGGTCAATCAGCAAAACCTTCGTCGCAACGCTGGCATCACTGGCGCAGGCAAACGGCCAGCTTTCGCTCTCTGACAAGACGAGCAAGTATCTGCCATCGATGCAGGGTACTGCATTTGGCGATGTCAGCCTCCTTCATCTCGGAACACATACACCGGGCGGTTTCCCGTTGCAGGTCCCGGATGATGTCAAAGACGACGCCCAGATGATGCGCTATTTCCAGACATGGAAACCGGCCTACAAGGCCGGGGCATACAGAACCTACGCCAATCCGAGTATCGGGATGCTGGGTTTCATTGCAGCCAAGGCCATGAACAAGGACTTTGCCGCGTTGATGGAAGGCGATCTGTTCCCCGCGCTCGGATTGACCAGCACTTATATTGACGTGCCCGAGAGCAAAATGGCGGAATATGCCCAAGGCTATACGAGGAAGGATGAACCGGCCCGCGTGAGCAAGGCCGTCCTGTCATCGGAAGCTTATGGTGTTAAAACCACAGCCACCGATCTGATCCATTTCGTGGAAGCGAACATGGCCATGCACAAGCTCGGCGGAAAACTTCAGCAAGCCATAACCGATACCCATACGGGCTATTTCAAGGTGGGGCCGATGACCCAGGATCTGATATGGGAGCAGTATGCCTATCCTGTCGATCTCAACACCCTGCAGCAGAGCAATTCCAGTGACATGCTCAAGCCCATATCCGTTACGGCCATCACGCCGCCGCAGGCCCCGCGTGATGACGTGCTTATCAACAAGACAGGGTCGACGAATGGTTTCGGCGGGTACGTCGCCTTTGTGCCTGAAAAGCGGCTGGGTATCGTCATTCTGGCAAATAAAAACTACCCCAATGAAGACAGAGTCCGCATCGCACACGAGATATTCTCGGCGCTCGGTACGAATGAATAGCTCGCCCTGTTCAACCGGTGCGGCCTGATCCTCCGGTCATCGCCAAAAAGGGCCGTGCGAATGGTGTTTTCACGCATTCGCACGGCTCGTTTTTATATGTGATCAGGCTTTCCCCGTATGCCTTTGCGCCGCCATATTGATTATTCATCTCTGGTTCATGGGATTAGACTTAAGTCTATTCTCTAGGGACTTAAAACGTCGAAATGCATGTTTCACTCACCATGCTTTTCACTGGAGGCACTATGAAAAAGTTGATTTCAGCTCTTTTTGCCGTCGTGATGTCGATCGGAGCCCTCGGAGTAGCTGGACCGGTTTCCGCCGCGCCGATGACTGTCGAGAAACCCATCACGGCAACGGGGCCAGCCGCTGCAAATACCAGCCTGCAGACGGTTCAGTACTATCGCGACTATGATCGTCGTTATGATCGCCGCTGGCATCGTTATGATCGCCGCTGGGACCGCAGATGGGACCGGCGTCATGATCGCCGGTGGGACCGTCGCTGGGACCGCCGTTCCTATCATCGCTATGATCGCCGGTGGGATCGTCCATACTGGCATCATCGCCATGATCGCAGATGGCGCCGTATCTAACGAGATAGAAAAACCCCGGCTCAAAACCGGGGTTTTTCGTATGCGAGCCACTATCTGTCATACGAAAATGTGATCGTATGACGCGGGTGCAATCCGGGATGTTTACTCTAGAGTGCACATGGAAACCCTTGAAGCCACATTATTTGAAGCCACGAGAGTTGGGAGACATTCATGAAGAGACGGATTGCTTTTGCTGCGGCGCCTTTGCTGGCCCTTGCGGTGTTTTCGGCTGCGGCCGGTGCAGATCCGATTGCTGACCGGCAGGCGCTGATGAAGGATCAGGGCAAAGCCGTGGGCAGTCTCGCCCCCATTGCAAAAGGCGAAAAGCCGTTCGATGCAGCAGCTGTGCTGGCAGCGCTCAACAAGCTGAACGACGATGCGCAGAAGATTGATCCGGCAAAACTCTTTCCGGTCGGCAGCGAAACCGGCGGTGAGACCACCGCGTCACCCAAAATATGGGAAGACAATGCCGGTTTCGTTGCTGCCGTCAACAAGTACAAGGCTGATGCAACCGCTGCTGCGGCAGCCAAGCCGCAGGATCTTGCCAGCTTCAAGCTTGCCTTTGCGCAGGTGTCACAGAATTGCGGCGCATGCCATCAGACCTACCGCATCAAGAAGAACTGATTGAATAAACTGGGGGAGACACATTGATCCGCAAGCTGTTGCTGCTCATCATTGTGGTTGCAATTGCCGGGGGAGCCGGTTTCTGGTTCCTGACGGCGCCAGCGCGGGTTGATCCCGCAAAGCTGGCAACTGCTGCTCCGGGCGATGCAAAGCGTGGAGAAAGCGTCTTCTGGGCGGGAGGCTGTGCCTCCTGCCATGCGGCTCCGGGCGCCAGTGGCGATGCGCGACTGGTCCTTGCCGGTGGCCACGAACTGGTCACTCCATTCGGTACGTTCGTCACCCCCAATATTTCTCCTTCCGACAAAGGCATTGGCAAATGGTCATTTGAAGATCTTGCCAATGCCATGCTCAGCGGTGTGTCACCGGACGGGCGGCACTATTATCCTGCGTTTCCCTACACGTCCTATGCGCGCATGCAGGTGCAGGATATCGCCGATCTCTACGCCTATTTGAAAACGCTTCCACCATCGGACAATGTCGCGGCGGATCATCGGTTGAGTTTTCCGTTCACGATTCGCCGGGGATTGGGTTTGTGGAAACGGCTCTATCTGTCATCCGATCCGGTGCTGACCATTGCCGATGCCACGGATGCGATCAAACGCGGCCAGTATCTGGTGGAAGGTCCCGGTCACTGCGGCGAATGCCATACACCGCGCAATGCCATTGGCGGCCTTGACAAGACACGTTGGCTCGCAGGCGCAAAGGCTCCCGAGGGCAAGGGTGTCGTTCCCAATATCACGGGCGGCGAGGGCGGTATCGACAGCTGGTCTGAGAAAGACATCACGTATGCGCTGGAAAGCGGTTTCACGCCGGATTTCGACTCGCTCGGCGGTTCCATGACCGATGTGGTGCTGAACATGGCGCATCTGGAGCCTGCTGACCGCGAAGCGATTGCCGCCTATTTGAAGGCCATTCCCGCCCATCCGAATGGTTTTCCCAAGCCTTGAGACGCCAAGTCCGGCAGTTCCGGGGTCAAATCATTTCATTCTCCCCGGGGCGCGGAGGAATGATTTTCCCGATGCGGTGCATTGTTCAATATCTATGACGTCGATCCGATCGGTTGTTTACCCCATCCTGTGATGCAAGGCGCCTGCCCGTGGCAGCACGCACGAGATGGAAAGGATGGCATCGATGTTGAACCGCAGACAGACTCTCGCCCTGCTTGGTACGGCCGCCGTTACGGCGCTTGTGCCCTTGACCGCCCGCGCAACTGCCGACCCGCTCAAGACCCTGCGTATCGGCTGGCAAAAGGGCGGTGTTCTGGCATTGGCCAAAGGCACAGGCGCGCTGGAGAAACGCTTTGAAGCACGGGGCGTTGGCGTGAGCTGGGCCGAATTTTCGTCAGGACCGCCGCTGCTGGAAGCTCTTGGTGCTGGTGCAGTCGATTTCGGACCGACCGGCGACGTGCCGCCGCTCTTTGCCCAGGCTGCCGGTGGAAATCTGGTCTATGCCGGAACCTACAAAGGTTCGCCGGATGGCTCGGCCATTCTCGTACGAAAGGATTCGCCCGTCAGAACGCTTGCTGACCTGAGGGGTAAGCGCGTTGCCTTCAAGCGAGGCTCGAGCGCGCATAATTTTACGGTCAAAGCGTTGCGGACGGCGGGCCTGACCGTGAATGACATAAAGGCATCAGACCTTTCTCCGCCCGATGCCGCCGCAGCCTTTGCTTCAGGCCAGATCGATGCGTGGTCAATCTGGGATCCCTATCTGGCCATCGCCGAAAAGCGGCCGGAGACGCGTGTTCTGGCAACGGGCCGGGGCATTGTCGACAGCTGGTCCTATTTTCTCAGCAACGGCGATTTTACCGCTGCCCATGGCGATATCCTGAGCGAAGTGCTCGATGAGCTGGCGAAGGTCGGCCGCGCGGCACAGGATAACCTGGACGAAACCGTTGTTGCCCTGTCAAAAATTACCGGCGTGCCTGAGGATATCCAGAGGATTACGCTGACACGTAAAGGCGTTCGGCTCGGCGATGTGGCCGCCATCACCCCAGAGGCCATCGCCTATCAGCAGGCCCTGGCCGATGAGTTCTATGATCTGAAGATCATCCCGAAGAAGCTTGTTATCAGCGACATCGTCTGGAAGGGGCAACCTTCCTGACTACCTGACTGTCTCGACCTCGCTGCGAAGGTTGGCATTCACCCGGTTGAGGAAAGCCACGAACTGCGCCGCTTCATCGGCGGAAAAATCCGTCATCGCCAGGATGTTGCCCTCGTTGAGGGCCGCATAGGCCAGGGGAAGGCGCTCGAATGCCAGCGGCGTCAATTCGATGATCTGACTCCGCCTGTGGGCCGGATCGGCCTTGCGCTGAATAAATCCATCGCGTTCCATCCGGCCAAGCACCTGGGCCATTGAGGGCTGTTCGACACGCAGCAGGCGGGCGAGATCCGCCTGTGTCGAGGCTTCGCCGTTCTTCAAAGCCACCAGAACCGGAAGATAGGCAGCGCCAAGCCCAAGCGGCCGCAGGCGTTCCTCGCCTTGGCGCATCAATTCCCGCGCAGCCTGCTTGATGAGGAAAGACGGGGTTTGCCGCGGGTCTGGATCTGTCATGCTGATTCTCCTTGCATAGGGTCCTATGATATAATAATAGGACCCTATGTTATTTATCAGAGAGACTATCAAAATGTCAAAGAATACAGGAATTGCGATTGTTGGCGGGGGCCCCTCCGGGCTGTTGCTTGCGCGCATGCTTTATTTGAAGGGTGTGCCGTTCACGGTGTTCGAACGGGATGAATCACCCTTGCACAGGCCGCAGGGCGGTATGCTCGACCTTCACCCCGAGACCGGACAATATGCGATGAAACGCGCGGGATTGTTTGCGGAGTTCCAAAAGTTTGCCCGCTATGAAGATCAAGGCATGCGGCTCTACGACAAACACGGTACGCTTGTTTACGGCAATGACGCTTCCGAGGGCGATCGCCCGGAGATTGATCGAAGCCAGTTGCGTGACCTGCTGGTGCAGTCCATTCCGCAGGATGCGATCCGCTGGGGACACAGGCTCAGCCAGGCCGTCCAATTGGAAGACGGTGCTACTGAACTGCGTTTTGAAAACGGCGCCGTTGAGCAGTTTGATTTTGTCGTCGGTGCCGACGGTGCATGGTCAAAAGTGCGTCCATTGGTGTCCGATATCAGGCCCGGGCATATGGGGCTGACCATGTATGAACTTTCCATCGATGACGCCGATACGCGCCACCCGGAGGTCGCTGCGCTGGTTGGACGAGGTACGGCCGTTGCCAAGGGGGACGGCAGGTCGATTTTTGCCCAACGCAATGCCAATGCACATATCCGCGTTTATGCAGCCTTGCCGCGTCAGGAGGAGGCATTCTTGGTGGAGACGAAAGCTAGTCTTCTGGCGCATTTCGCCGACTGGGACAACAAACTGCTTCAGCTTTTACACGCGGGGGAGGACGATGTGCGGCCGTGGCCAATCTACGCCCTGCCTGTCGGGCATAGCTGGGAAAATCGCGCAGGCGTGACACTGATTGGCGACGCGGCGCATCTCATGCCACCGGCTGGCGAGGGCGCGAACCTCGCGTTGCGGGACGCTGCGGACCTTGCCGATGCTCTGACGGGAAACGGAGATCAAGCTTCGGCGGTGCGGGCGTACGAGGCGGCCATGTTCGTGCGTGCCAAAGTTTCTGCCGGTCAAGCAATGGAAGCCTTCGCGGCTGGCTCGGCCGAGGACAGTCTGGAAGTGGTGAGGAAACGGGTGAGCGGCGAGCTTTGAGCCCGGGCCGTAATCTAGTGCTTTTTGCAGTTGATCAGCACGGAGATCCCGTCGGTGTACTTGCTGCGCATCGTATAGAGCCAGCCCTGACACTCTTCCATGGACCTGAAGCAGCGATAGGCTGATACGGGAACATTGTCACCGCCCATGGAGATGATCGGGTTATCCGTCGTTCCACTGTACTGACCGACAATAACACCCGAACCGCGGGGTGGTGTGTTGCAACGCTCGCCGGCATATTCGCTGACATTCTTGCGCACTGCCGCCTGCACCTCGGCCATGTCCATGACCGAGAGCACGGGTTGGGCCACGAATCCGAGACCGAACATGAGGACAAGAGCGCTTCGTTTCATCGTAAAACCTCCGCAGTGAATCAAGTCTAAGGTTGCTTCCCCACAAGCGCCTGGCGCTTTTATAGCCGAAATCGGGACTCATGTAACCGCAATGCGATGCGGCATCAAACACATCTCCGCTACCACCTTGCCGCCCGCAGGATAAAGCGAACGGCAGGAGGTGCGGACATGCCTTTGAATCAGATCGCTGTTTTGCCAACCAGCTTGAGGGCATAGGCATAGACATAGGCAACTTCTTCCAGACGGGAGAAGCGGCCTGAGGCGCCGCCATGGCCCGCATCCATGTTGATGCGGAAGAGGACCGGGTTATCGTCGGTCTTGAGTTCGCGCAGTTTCGCAACCCATTTCGCCGGCTCCCAGTAGGTGACGCGGGGATCGGTCAGACCGGCAACGGCGAGAATAGGTGGATAGGCTTTGCCGCCCACATTGTCATAGGGCGAATAGGACGCCATGTAGGCATAGTCGACGGGCGAGGTGATCGGATTGCCCCATTCGGTCCATTCGGGCGGGGTAAGCGGCAAAGTATCATCAAGCATCGTGTTGATGACATCGACGAACGGTACTTCGGCGATGATCCCGCCAAAGGCTTCCGGCGCCATGTTCGCGACTGCTCCCATAAGCATCCCGCCGGCAGACCCGCCTTGGGCGATGATACGGTCGTGGCTGGTGAAGCCTTCGGCAACAAGATGCCGCGCCGCAGCGATGAAATCGGTAAACGTGTTCTTCTTGTGCAGGCGTTTGCCATTGTCATACCAGGCATAGCCTTTGTCCTTGCCGCCACGAATATGGGCAATCGCATAGATGAAGCCGCGGTCGACCAGCGACAGGCACGTGGTGCTGAAACTGGCAGGAATGGTCGAACCGTAGGACCCATAGCCATAAAGCAGTGCGGGCGCCGAGCCATCGAGCTTGGTGTCGCGATGATAGACGATGGAGACCGGCACGGTTTCACCGTCCGCTGCCGGGGCCAACAAGCGGCGGGTGACATAATCGTCCGGATTATGGCCGGACGGCACTTCCTGCGTCTTGAGCAATGTTCGCTCGCGTGTACGCATATTGTAATCATAAAGCTGCGAGGGCGTGGTCATCGACGAATAGGAGAAGCGGATGACCTCGCTGTCATATTCAGGGCTGCCCTGCAGACCCAGCGAGAATGCCTCCTCATCAAAGGCAATGGCATGTTCTTCGCCTGAATGACGATTGCGGATCATGATGCGCGGCAGGCTGTTCTCCCGCTCCAGCCAGACCAGATGGTCCTTGTATGCACCGTGACCGAGCAGCAGGCGGCCAGCCTTGTGGGCGACCACTTCGGTCCAGTTTTCCGGTTCTGGCGTCATGACAGGTGTGCTCATGATCTTGAAATCCTTGGCACCATCCGCATTGGTCAGGATGTAGAAAACATCGCCGCCTTCGGTCAGGCTGTATTCCACACCGGGCTGACGCGCTGCGACGAGCTTGGGTTCCGAAGCTGCATCTGTGGCGTCAAGAAGCCAGACTTCCGAGGTTTCGTGGTCATGGCAATCGATGAAGATGAAATCGTCAAGCGAACTGCCGCCAACACCCAGGAAGAAGCCCGCATCCTTCTCTTCATGGATAAGGCGATCCGCACTCTCGGGCTGGCCGAGCTCGTGGTAAAACAGGCGTGAGGGACGGTGATTGGCATCAACCCTCGTGTAGTAAAATCCGTTGGACTGGGCGTTCCAGACGCCGCCGCCCGATGTATCGCTGACCACGTCGGTCGCGTCGCTCAGCGTTGTCAGGTCGCGCACCTTCAGCGTGTAGAATTCGGACCCCTTATCGTCAAACCCCCAGATCATTTTCCCGTGGTCAGGAGAATGGTCGGCAGAACCGAGGCTGAAATAGGCCTTGCCATCACCCTCCAGATCGCCGTCGAGCAACATGGTCTCCGCACCGCCGTCACGAGGCGTGCGGAAAAAGCGCGGATGCTGACCGCCCGTCTTGTAGGACGTGCCGTACGCATAGGGCCCGTCCTTTGACGGGACAGATGAGTCGTCTTCCTTGATGCGCCCCTTCATCTCGTCAAAAAGCTTGGCCTGCAGCGCTTTGGTGTCGGACATCAGCGCCGATTGATAGGCGTTTTCCGCTTCCAGATGGCTACGGATCGCCGGGTCAAGCACTGTGGGGTCCTTGAAGACTTCCTGCCAGTTCTCGGCGCGCATCCAGGCATAATCGTCCACGCGGGTAATGCCGTGACGCGTGTCTGAAACGGGATGTTTGACGGATTGCGGGGCGGGAAGGGTGGCAAAACGGGATGTCTTGGTCATGAAATACTTTCGGATACAGTGAGTGGGACGGGACCGCCGCAGATTGTTCTCAGCATAACGGGTTCCCGCCGAAGCATACGATGATCACATCTGCAAAGGATTCGTCAATCCTGCAAAGGCCGCAGGACAAAGGCGGCCAAACCGCAGCCGGTGCGTGTGATGCCAAGGCATTCTTCGTATCCCATGTGGGGCATTTCACCAGTGAAACAACCATCGCCCCAAATGAATTGTTGCACACAACTTCTTGTAACAATACTGGCGTTGTTTACCCAAATGGCTGGGTCCGGGGATGCGAAGGAATGACCGCTGGCAATTTCGAGAGGTTTTCTCCTCGGAAAGGACGTGTTTTCTTTGGTTTTCCCGCCCTTATCGCGCGTAAATTGTCCCTTTGGTCAAAAACAGAACTAGGTCAATATTGTCATGGGATGTTCTATCGTAGGTTTCGAGACTGCATTCAGCAATATCCGTTATTATAGAATGCTTGTGAAATGAGGATTGGTTCCTCATTTTTGCCATTTTTGGTCTTAGTGGTGTTGTACGGATGTTCACGTGTGAACATTTATGTTATCTCATGTGTAATCGGATTTTGGCTTTCTTGCCTCAATCGCCGAGAAGGCTTAAGTAAATTCTATATCAAGGAAAAATTACAAATATTTCTTTTTTTTGTGAAGTATTGATTTGACAATTTGAGCTCTATCCTGAATACAGTGTCGCCATCAGTGTCAGGATTTCTGATATTCGCAGATTTATACTGCTTGCTTTCCCGAGTAATACCCAGTTTTCAAATTAGATGAAGGATTTGGACTTTGATGACAACATTCGACAATTCAAACACAGCTGCTGGTGATGTTCTTTTGGAACTTACAGCTGAATTGGTTGCTGCTTATGTAAGCAACAATTCGGTGCCATCTGGAGATCTTCCAACGCTTATTGCTGACGTTCACGCTGCTCTTGGTCGGGTCGGTAGTGGTGCAGAAGCAGTCGTCGCGATTCAGGAAAAGCCAAAACCTGCAATCAATCCGAAGAAATCCGTAGCGGATGATTACATTGTGTGCCTCGAAGACGGCAAGAAGTTCAAGTCTTTGAAGCGTCACCTGATGACTCATTATGGTCTTACCCCTGAACAGTACCGCGAAAAATGGGACCTGGATGCTTCTTATCCTATGGTTGCACCAAACTACGCCGCTGCTCGTTCGCGTCTGGCCAAGAACATGGGCCTCGGCCGCAAGCGTAAGAAGGCCGCTTGACAGCAGCTTCAGACAATCCGCAAACGGCGCCTTCGGGCGCCGTTTTCTTTTATGCGTTTATGCCTGGAGATCCGTTATCTGTATGGATTTCTTTAATGTGTCCAGAGCCTGTTTGAGGCCAATGTGACGGTTCAGGTCATAGCTCCAGTGCCCTTTGCCACCCTTGATCCTTTCTCTCTCGATCAGCCGCTTCAACCGCCGGCAATAGCTTAGTTTGTCCGCTGTGCTGCACGTCGTCATCGCGTCAAGATCATCACCGCAGAGAATTTGCAGGGCGATGCGCTGACGCGTTGTGTTGCGCTCTGCTTCTCTGGCAGCCAGAAAAGCCTCCCGCTCTTTTATCCATTCGATATGGGCCATGTTTCCATCCTTGATATGGGGATGGAACCATTATGTGTCGGTTTGTTATTTGTAGGATAAGAGTCCTAGATTTAATTCATGCGGAAAGAAATATCGCTTCTAAAACAGCATGTTAATGCGCTATAGGGGCAAAACTTATCCACGACCTTGATAGGAATAATATAAGAAGATATTCCTATAAATGAAGTGGAGCGACAATGTCCGAGAATTTCCCCCATGTGATCCGCTCCGCCGCCGAGGCGCGCGCGGTGATCGATATTCTTCGTCAGGGTCGTTCACGGCAAAAGGCGATCAAGCCCTATATACCGGATGATGACGAGCCGCTGGATGAGCGTCTCTATCAGGTTTGCGACAGTGTGATCGATATACTGTCGAGCTTCTTTAATGTGAGCGGCCGTGACCTTCGTTCGCACTCCCGTTGCGAGCGGTCGGTGGCACGTGTCCGGCAGATCGGGATGTATGCGGCCCATGTCGCGCTGTCGCTGAGCATGTCGGAGGTTGGACGCGCCTTCGGACGTGACCGCAGCACGGTTCATCATGCCTGCCATCTCATCGAGGATATGCGTGATGAGCCGGAATTTGATCGCATTATCCAAACCATAGAGAATATCCTGAGGGCAGCGTTCATCAGCAGCGGCATGGTGCGCCGATGACCGATCCTCGCAAGAACAGCGCGGGGCTGCGCAGATTGTTGTGCTTCCTCCTGAAGTCGCAGGCCGCGGCCGCTGCAGCGGGAAATGGTAAAATGATGCTGGAAAGCCGTGGTGGCGGGGCAATCTCTGTAGAACGCTCGGCACTCGAACACGCTCTGCGGCAGGGACTGGCTGCGTCAAATGCAAGCAGAGTGGTAATTACCGATACGGGCAGGGCATTTCTGCGCCGGGCCGATAGCGGAGCGGATATCTACGCCGCCCAGCACCGCAGCGAGGCGGTCATTGTCGTGGATGACAAAAATGGCCCGGCACGCGTACGCCGCAATGATGGGGAGTCTCCGCTCGGCCTGTTGCACAAGCGCAGGGATTCATCCGGCAGGCCGCTGATCAGTGAAGCCGCCTTCAAGGCGGGTGAGCGGCTGCGCAACGACTATACGCTGGGCAATCTCATGCCCGCTCTTGGCGTCAACTGGAGTGCCGCGGGAACGGGCGCAAGCCATCGCTCCGGCAATGGTGTTTTGGAGATCACCGATGCCGCACTGGCAGCGCGGCATCGGGTGGAACGGGCACTGGAAGCCGTCGGGCCGGAACTTTCCGGCGTGCTGGTCGATGTCTGCTGTTTCCTGAAGGGCCTCGAGATCGTCGAGCGTGAGCGGCAGTGGCCGGTACGCTCCGCCAAGCTGATTCTCAAAACGGCGCTGGCAGCGCTCGACCGGCACTATTGTCCACCATCCCCATCACGACAAAATCCACGCATTATTCATTGGGGGGCGGACGATTATCGCCCTTCGATCGTGCGGTAGAGCGCGGCAGATGAAAATAAGGGATGGGGGAGTGGTTGCATCCCACGAACCACGCACTGTCCGGAATGCCGCGGTGAGGGAACAGCACCGGAGTCTTGCGTCCTCAGTGCTGCGTGGCGCTGGCTGATCCCAGGGCCGTCTGCGCCTCGTTGCGGATACGGGCGACCATAGAACGCAAGCCGTTGGAACGCTGCGGCGTGAGGTTTTCGATGAGGCCCAGTTTTTTCAGGACGGCTTCCGGATCGACAGCAAGAATTTCCGATGCCTTCTTGCCGGAATAAAGCACCATCATGATGGCGACGAGGCCCCGTACGATATGCGCATCGGAATCGCCGACAAACTCGATCATCGGGTCAGCACCGTCACCGAGTGTGCTTTTCAGCCAGACCTGGCTGACACAGCCATTGACCTTGTGCGCCGCGTCGCGGGCAGCATCCGGATAGGGCTTCAACTCGCGGCCAAGATCGATGACGTAACGGTAGCGGTCTTCCCAATCGTCGAGAAAGTCAAAATCCGCGATGATGTCGTCAATTGTCTGTGCCATAGATCCAGTCTCTGCTGTTATGAGGCACATATAGTGACGGGAACGCCTGACGTCACCGTTTTTCCTGTCGCAGGGCTACTTCTTCGCAATTGTACCTGTCGTCTTGTTGTCGACGGTACTGGCCTGTTCGCGCTGGCGGATAGCCGCATCAAGGATTTCGCGCAGTGCCATCTCGCGCAGCTTCGACTTGATCAGGTCGCTCTTGTCAGATGCGCTGGCCGCCGCCGCATTGGTGTCCGCCTCTTCATGCGCCGCGGCAACGGCTGCATCAGCGCTGTTTGTCTTGTTGCCCAGCTGGGTGTCGAGATACTGATAGCCGACTTTGGCAACCTCACTGGCGCGAACGCCGGCATTGTTCAGCGCGGCTTTGCCGGTTTCGCATGCATTGGGATTGCGTGTGCAGAACTGGCTGAGATCACTGATCGTCTCGCGCGCAGCAAAGAATGCCTCGAGCGGGCCGGGCTGGGCGGTGCCTTGCGGATTGTCTTTTGACCCGCCTGGAATGAACAGCGAGATCAAAAACATCCAGAAGCAGAACTTGATCGCAAACCTGATCAGGAAGAACATTTCAGATATCCTCTGCCAACACAGAAGCGGCTTCCCAGGAGCCACCTACGCTGAGACATTGCCACAGACCCGGCAAAAACCCGTTGAGACGCGGTTTTGCATTTGAGTGATCATAGAAACCAAGGATTAAGAAATCTTGGCGGCGAAAAAGCCGGTTTCCCGATTCGACGGGAAAATGGGCGGCAACCCGAAACCCTTCATTTACCATGCATTGAAAAGCCCCCTCACATTCGCCCGAAACCGGTTGCGCAGGGCATCTGGCGCCCGGGTTTTATCCTTTCCTTAAAGCCTCGTCTGCGAAGGTTAACGGCGACATTGAAATGACCGTGATGCTTTCGGCCCCGGCCGGCTCTCACGGAAAGCAGGAAAAAACTGGTGCCGATTCATTCCGTCACACTACCCGAAATTGCTGATGCCTACCGGCGCCATTGCAAGCACTGGGTAAGCACATCTGTTGCCGGCTCTGCCGAGCGCGACAGGGACGCCCGCATGGCCGGCGCCTTTCTGGTTATGCCGATTTTACTGGCGGTTGCTCTGGCCACCAGCCACACATTGTTCAGTGAAGCTGGTGGCATGCTCAGCCTCGGCGTCGGTGTTTTTGCCCTGCCGATGATCTTTTGCGGCACGCTTTCGCTTGTCCGCAACAGCACGATGATCGGTCTGGCTGCACTCGCATCCTATGGAATTGCCATTGGCCTGATCAGCGTCACGGCACCTTCCGCCAATCTCCTGCTCTGGATCATGGGCGCCGCGATCCCGCTCGAAGCCTGGTTTGTCTACCGCTCGCGGAAATCATTGATGGCATCCGGCAGTATCGCCGTTGGCGTTCTTGCCGTTCTCTTCGGCGTGTCGATGTGGATGGGTGGCAATGTCACCCTGACAGCGTTCTCGCTGCTCGCCTCGCTGGGTTACGGCGCGTCGCTGCTTGTCCGCTGCGCCAGCGCGCTGGTGGCACGCGGCCAGGAAGCGCGCCGCGACGACCGGGTGGCTGATCTCGAGAGCGCCATTGATGGCGTGGTAATCGGTCTTGGCCGCGACGGCATGATCACAGCACTCTCCTATAAGGCGCAGGAGCATTTCGGCATGGCCCGCAGCCTGCTGATCGGCACAGCCTTGCTCGATCGTGTGCACGTATCCGATCGCGTACACTTCCTTTCCTTCCTGTCGGACTTGCGCGATGGTGTGGTCGGTGTATCCGCCGAGGTGAAACTGCGCTGCGTTGCGGCCAGTGACACCGCGAAAGCAGGCCATGCGGTGCGCTTTGCCACCTATCGCCTGTCCGGTGTCCCCCACAGCCGGGACAATGGTTTCGTTGTCGTGGCAACGGATATTTCCAATGTGGTTGCTGACCGCTTTGCGCTGGATGCGGCCCGCACGCAGGTCGAAACGGCCGAGATTACCAAAGGCCGCTTCCTCGCCTCCGTCAGCCATGAACTGCGCACCCCGCTCAATTCCATCATCGGTTTTTCCGATGTGCTGCTGCAGGAAATCTGCGGCAAGCTGCCGGATTCCCGCCAGCGCGAGTATGTCGAACTGGTGCACCAGTCCGGCACGCATCTGCTTTCCGTGGTCAATGCGATCCTCGACGTATCGAAGATCGAGGCCGGAACCTATCCGATCATGGCCGAGACCTTCGCCTTCAAGGACGCGGTGACCATGGTGCATGACATGATGGCGCATCAGGCGTCGCAAAAGAATGTCACGCTGTGCGACCGCGTCAGCAAGCACATTGGCGCTGTCGTTGCTGACCAGCGCGCCCTCCAGCAGGTGCTCATCAATCTGGTGTCCAACGCCGTCAAGTTCACCGAAAGCGGCGGCGTCGTCACCATCGATGCGGGCGTGCGTGATGATATGCTGGCTTTCTCCGTCAGTGATACGGGCATCGGCATCGCCGAAGCGGATCTGCTGACACTCGGCCAGCCCTTCCGGCAGGTGCAGAATGATTACACCCGCAAGCATGAAGGCACGGGCCTTGGTCTTGCAACCGTCAAGGGCCTGATCGGCCTGCACGGTGGCCAGATGGATATTCGCAGCCGTCCCGGTCAGGGCACGGTGGTGCATGTTCTTATTCCACTCGCCGGTCCGCGCATCGATCCGGTTCCGGTCGATCCGGTCAACATCGTCGAATTCAGAGCGGACAGCGACAGTGAGGGAGGTTCCCATGCGGAAGCCCGCAAATCGGCCTGACAGCAGGAAGCGCCGTGCTCCCAAGCGCGGCCGTATGGCCAGTATAGCCATCGGTCTGGGCGGAGTGATTGCCCGCAACCCCACGATAACCGGGGGTGCGACAGCCTTTCTCGTCACCCTTGGTTTCATCTCCGCCAATGCGCTGTGGTACCAGCCGCAGGGCCATGATGGCGTGTTTTTCCGCACGCGGCCGGAACTGGTGTTCAAGCCCATCAAACATGATGGCAGCGTTTTTGGCACGCCGCAGAAGCAGAGCGCGGTTGATGCGCCGGTCCGCAGGGTGAACTCAGTTCCGGTGCCGCAGAGCAATCCCGATCCCGTTGCCGCCGCCATCAATGGCGATCCCGTGCTCGCACCCGGAGGCGATGCCGAAGTGGCAAAGATGCAGCAGAAGCTGCTGGCGCTCGGCTTCTACAACGGCGCCGTCGACGGACTTGCCGGCAAGGGAACCCGGGCCGCCATCGAAGCCTATCGCAAGGCATCGGCGGATATGGGCATCGAGACCCAGCCCGCCGTCGGCAATGCCAGTGACACCACCGCCAGCATCGCGATACCCGCTGCCAAGCCGGATCACGGCGAGGAGAAGGCAACCGTTCAGACCATATCGGCCACACCCGCTGACAAGATGCCATCAAGCGCGGCCAAACAGCCCGCAGGCAGCAGCCTTGCCCCGGCGGAGATCGTCCGCATTCAGGCGGGCCTGCGCGCGTTCGGCAACGACAAGGTGGAGATTGACGGCAAGGTCGGCGCCAGCACCAAGACGGCGATCACGGAATTCCAGAACCTGTTCAAGCTGCCTGTGACAGGCGAGCCCGATGCGAAACTGCTTGCCAAGATGCAGGAAATCGGCCTGATCAATTGATCATGTTGATCAAAGGCAGCCAAACATGCGTCTGACATCGGAATTCTGGGTTTCAGCGCTGGTGCGCCGCATCAATGGCACCGGCGCCTTTGCCGCCCTCGGCAACAAGGGCGCAGCGGAAGCCGGGGCGATCTTCATCAAATTCCGCAATCCTGATGGCACCTATGACCTGTTCGGTCCGGCGCCGCAGATGGTCTATGACGAGACCAAGCCCGACGAGCGGCTGTTCTCCCTGCTGAAGTCCGCCGTTGCGGAAAGCGACGTGGACGCGGATCTGGAAAAGCAGAAGCGCTGGGACCGGGATCTGTGGATTGTCGAAATCGAGGATTATCGGGGCGACCGCAGCGACCTGTTTCCGCTCGCCGCAGACTAGACGGCGTCAGGAGACCTTGCGGTTCGACGCCGAAGCACTGCCGCCGCGCTCGAAATCCGCCGCCATCTCCCGCAGTTTCTGCCGCAGCTTCTGCGAGTTTTCCGCGGTCTTCCAGCGCTGGATCGTCACCTGCGCCTTGTCCTGATCGATCTGCCGGTAGGACAGCACGAACAGGCGCAGCGAATGCAGGTCCTTGTGCACGAGACCGAACAGCCCGGTCAGAACCAGATGCGCCGCTTCTGCCGAAAGGCCGAGCGAGGCAAGGGCAATGGTCAGCTCCGCATTGAGGCCATGGCCGATGATGCGCTCGGCCGTTTCACTGTCGAGATCAAGCGCCTTGGTAAAGGCAGCGCGGAACGCGTGGGTCTGGTCGAGCAGGGCGGCATCGATCAGCGCATCGGCCAATGCCTGATCCGTGGAAAGGCCGGTATCGGATTCGCGCATCAGCGCGCGCAGGGCTTCGCGGGTTTCGCGCAGGCGCGGCGATTCGGTTTCCGTAAGGTCCAAGGGGTTTTCCTTCTCGCTGACGGGCAGTCCGTCTTGCAGCGCCAGGGCGCGGTCGATGGCCGGGTCGTGAAAATGGCGCAGGGTCTGCAAAAGCATTGGGTCTTCGATGTGCCGCCGGGCGATGGCGCGGGCATGGCCGATCCCCCTGTGCTGGATAAGGTCGATGAGATCGTCTGACTTGAGCACTGGCGAGCGCAACAGCAGCGGCGCGGAAATATCCACGTCATCTTCGGCCAGCGCCAGAATCAGGCGTTTGGGCGCATGGGGCATTTCGGAAAGGGCGGCGGCGGCATGACGGCGCACGCGCGGCGAGGCGAGGGCGAGCAGCGGAACGGCAAGATCCTCAAGCTGCCGGGCATCGCTCTTTGCTGGCCTTGCGACGCAGCAGAAGGCGGTAATCGATGCGGTCAGGAGATCGTCAGCCTTGCTGCCGCCATTGCGGTCTTCAAGTGCCCGAAACTCAGGATACTTCACGAACACACTCCACTCGATTACGCACAACGCTACCAGACAATGGCTAAAATGAGCCATGAAGCGTTAGCAATCCGTTAACCCTAGGGGTGTCTAATGAAATTATGCGCGAAACAGTCGCGCGCGAGCGGATCGGGATCGGTCCGCACCCCCATGGGGAGCAAGGCAGCCACGTTATCCGGCGCTTTGGCCGGATGCATAGACCAGCATGAGCCCAAGACCAGCATGCGCGTTGCGTATCAAGGAGATCAACGAGCCAAACGGATGGATGAAATGGGGTTTGTCATTACCTTTCCAAGCAGCGCCATGCGCGAGCGCATGGCAACCAGTTCCGAGCCGCGGTCGACACCCGCACAGATCATGATTTTTCCGGGCGTGCGCTATGAGCGCGTTGCCAAAGACAAACGCACCCGTGACAAGGATAAGCCGGGCCACCGGTTCTTTGATCCCACACCCCAGCCCGGCTAAAGGTGGGAGGACACGCGGTGATCGTGGAGACGTCGTGCTGGAAAGGGCTGTCTGTGCAACCGGAGCCTGCATATCAGGACTGACGTTCAACCTTGGCCGGCTCATCCACGCGCTGTGTTTCGCAATGTGCGCTACCTAAGATGGTAAACAAACAATCCATACAACTTTAGATGTATGATACTATTGTTTCTTTGCCACACCAGGCAAAAACGGCATGTGTTTTTTCAAATGATCGCTTGAACTTTGCTCTGCCCTATGAATCTATGAATTCACATTGCATTTTATTTCGATTCGTCTTTTTGACGGTACTTTTGTTTTTTGACTGATATTTATATTGGGAGTCATATTTCATGCCTTTTCACGCCATAGCTGCGGCTGCATCCGCACGTCCAAACCGCATTTCCACCCTCCGCAACCATCTCCTGTGCAGCGCCTGCACGGCTATGCTGCTGGCCGGTTCCGGCACGATGGTATTGGCGGATCCTGAAACGCCGCCTGCGACTGGCACCACTCCTGTGCTCACGGATAAGCTCAACGCTGCCAAGAAGAAGACTGACGACGACGCTGCGCTTAAGGTAGTTTTCGAAACCGAGTACGCCGCCGCTGAGGCGAAAAGGAAACAGCAGGTTGCCGAGACCGCTGCCAAGAAGAAGACTGACGACGACGCTGCTTTTAAGGAAAAAACAGCCAAGGTCGCAGAATACAATAGATTAGCTAAGCTTGCAGCAGAGGCTCACCTTAAGGCGGTTGAGAAGAAAGCTGACGCCCCTGCACCAACCGCACAATCACCCGCACCAACGAAGATCGCTCCAACCGCGTCGCCGGAGACTGACCCGGCGCCGCCTGCCGAAGACGTGGAAGTCACTGCTCACGAACCGTGGCGGACATTCAAGGCGGATGAACTGATACGCGACATCACCGTGCTTGGCGCGGCTGTAGTCAAAGGTGAGATCAGGAATGGTGTCGTGGAAAACAGGAAAGGTGGCGCTGCGAAGGGTATCGTGGGAACTTTGTCGCTTGAGGGCGAAAAAGCCAAGGCGACCGGAACGATTGTAGTTGGCCCGGGTGATGGATCAGAGTTGTTGGTTCAATCCGGCGCAACGGCTAATGAGGTTATCGTCAACGGCACGCGAGCTGAAGTAGCTGGAGTAAAGGATCAGAAGGATCAGACGCGCTTGGGCGGCGAGGCGTTGGTTACCGGTGGAAAAAGCAAGATCGGCAAGGGTACCGTCAATCTGGGCGGCTTGCTGAGGGTAGAAAACGAGGCAACGGCAGGCACTGTCATCGTCAACAATGGCGGTGAGCTGGTGGTGACGACAGGAAGCACGGTCGAGGATGTCACCGTCAATGGCGTGACAGCGTGGAACGGTGACTTCACTGGTGGCGTTGGCGGCATTGCAGTGGTTTCCGGTGCGAAGAGCAGAATCAACAAGGGTATCGTCGAGCTTGGCGGCCTGTTGGGTGTTCTCCATAAGGCAACGGCGGGCACTGTCACTGTCAACAATGGCGGCGAGCTGCAGGTGACGACAGGAAGCACGGTCGAGGATGTCACCATTAGCGGCGTGACAGCGTGGGACGGCGACGGGGAGGGCGGCATTGGCGGTATTGCAGTCGTCATGGATGAGGAGAGCAAGATCGACAAGGGTACCGTCAAGTTGGGCGGTTTCTTGACTGTTAACAAGGGAACTGCAGGCACTGTCGCCATCGAAAATGGCGGTGAGCTGTTGGTAATGAATAAAGGCAAGGTGACTAATGTCACCGTCAACGGCCTTGCGAAAGTCTCGGGTGTGGGAAGCCGGATCGACAAGGGAACGATCAATTTGGACGGCGCCATGATAGTTTCCAAAAAAGCAACGGCGGGGGATATCCTGGTCAATGCAGGTGGCAACCTGAATGTCATAGAAGACGGTGAAATTGATAACCTCGCCGTGAATGGAGGTTTTGCTTATATCGCTGGTAAGCTCGGCAAGGGCACTGTCGAAAAAGATGGTTTGATGCAAATTGCGACCAAATCAACGGCAGATAACGTTACCGTCGACAATGGCGGTGAGCTGGAGGTGACGACAGGAAGCACGGTCAAGAATGTCACCGTCAACGGCCTGACAGCGTGGAACAGTGAGGGGAAGGGTGGCATTGGCGGTGTTGCAACCATTTCCGGTAAGAAAAGCAGAATCGACAAGGGTATCGTCAATCTGGGCGGCTTGTTGAAGGTCTATGATGACGCAACGGCAGGCACTGTCATCGTTGAAAATGGTGGCAGGCTGAGAGTGACGACAGAAGGCAAGGTCGAGGACGTCACTGTCAACGGCGTGACAGCGTGGAACAGTGAGGGGAAGGGCGGCATTGGCGGTTTTGCAGGCGTTTTCGGTGAGAAAAGCAAAATCGACAAGGGCGCTGTCAATCTGGGCGGCTTCTTGGCTGTTGGCGGGGGGGCAACGGCAGGCATCGTCACCGTCAACAATGGCGGTAAGTTGGAGGTGGAGACCGAAGGCAAGGTCGAGGACGTCACCGTCAACGGCGTGACAGCGTGGAGCGGTGACGCGACCGGTGGCGTTGGCGGTTTTGCAGGCGTTTTCGGTGAGAAAAGCAAAATCGACAAGGGCGCTGTCAATCTGGGCGGCTTCTTGGCTGTTGGCGGGGGGGCAACGGCAG
>NZ_JACGXN010000001.1:0-361220 GCF_014138285.1 Phyllobacterium myrsinacearum | reverse complement strand
ACGGCAGGCATCGTCACCGTCAACAATGGCGGTAAGTTGGAGGTGGAGACCGAAGGCAAGGTGAAGGACGTCACCGTCAACGGCGTGACAGCGTGGAGCGGTGACGCGACCGGTGGCGTTGGCGGTTTTGCATTAATTTTTGATCAGAAAAGCAGAATCGACAAGGGTACCGTCAATCTGGGCGGCTTCTTGGCTGTTGCCGAGGGGGCAACGGCAGGCATCGTCACCGTCAACAATGGCGGTAAGCTGATAGTAACCACCGAAGGCAAGGTCGAGGACGTCACTGTCAACGGCGTGACAGCGTGGAACAGTGAGGGAAAGGGCGGCATTGGCGGTTTTGCAAATATTTTCGGTGAGAAAAGCAGAATCGACAAGGGCACCGTCAATCTGGGCGGCGCGTTGGGTGTTGCCGAGGGGGCAACGGCAGGCACCGTCACCGTCAACAATGGTGGCAAGCTGATAGTAACCACCGAAGGCAAGGTCGAGGACGTCACTGTCAACGGCGTGACAGCGTGGAACAGTGAGGGGAAGGGCGGCATTGGCGGTTTTGCATTAATTTTTGATCAGAAAAGCAGAATCGACAAGGGTACGGTCAATCTTGGCGGCGCGTTGGGTGTTGCCGAGGGGGCAACGGCAGGCACCGTCACCGTCAACAATGGTGGCAAGTTGCTAGTAACCACCGAAGGCAAGGTCGAGGACGTCACTGTCAACGGCGGCATTGCCTATGTCTCTGATCAAGGTGAAATCACCGGCGAAAGCACCGTTGACAATGGCGGCAGATTTGCCGTCCTTGCTGGCGGCAAGGCGGGTAATATCATACTGAACGGTGGTCCATCAGCCGCCAATGACAGCTATGCGCTTGTAGAGGGAGTAGCAGGCGATATCACGATCAACAGAAAGGGTCATCTGTTCGGTTGGGGCACTGTTGGCAATCTGTTGGCCCATGCGGGCGGTGAGGTCTGGACTGGAAATAATGATGTAAATAGCAAACTTGCCACGCTGACGGCTACAGGCGATGCGACGTTCGACAAAGGCAGCATCTTCAACGTGCAGATCGCCAATGACGGCTCGAGCAACAGCAAATTGGCAATCAAGGGTCAGGCAAACCTTCTCGGCGGTGTCGTCAACGTGCGTTCAGAAGGTGTCGACGAAACAACGGGTTTTGCGAGAATATTAAGCGAAGAGCAGGTCAAGAACTTTTTCCAGAAGCGCTTTGACATCCTGACCGCCGAAAAGGGCATAAAAGGAAAATTCGATGATGTTGTGCCGCATTACAATTACATCACCCCCTTGCTTGCCTATACCGACAAAACAGTCAGCCTTGGTTTTGACCTGACCGAGACGGCCAAAACAGAAGCAGCGGATAAGCTTGCAGCCGAACAGGCCGCCGCACTGGCCGAAGCCGAGCACCTCAAAATTGTGGCTCTGGAAGAGCGGGTCAAGAACCTTGTTCTTGTCGATGCGGTCACACTTAATCAGAAGAGCACCGGCCATGCCGTCCTGCAGCTTGGTCTGGGCAACCCGTTACTGCAAACGGTGCTGTTCTCAAAAAAGGGTGAAGTGCTCCATTATGACACTCTGTCCGGCGAGGCGCATGCCAGCCTGCGCGGCACGTTGCTGCAGGATGCCGGGCTGGTCAGCGGAGCAGCGTCTGAGCGGGTACGCGCCGCCTTTGACGGTGTCGCTGTTAAAGCTGCGCCTGTTGCAACGCCGCTTGCCTATGGTCCTGATGCCAGGGGCAAGAACAGGCACAGTGCCGATCAGGCCTTTGATGCAACAACGCCTGCACCGGTTGCCTCAACGGTCGCGCTGTGGGGACAGGCCTATGGCGGTTGGAGCCATGGTTCGAGCGATGGCAATGCCGCCGCCTATAACAGAAACACCGGCGGCATCGTCACCGGGATGGACGGCGTGATTGCCGATACGTGGCGGCTTGGCGTGCTGGCGGGTTATGGCTCGACCTCGCTGCATGGGGCGGGGTCGTCCACCTCCGTCGACAGCTATCAGCTTGGCGTCTATGGCGGCACCAAGATCGATGCGCTACGTTTAAGCCTTGGCACGGTGCTGGCGCATCACGAGATTGATAGCCGCCGCAAGGTGTCGTTCGGCTCGCTTCAGGAGACCGATACCGCCGGTTACAGCGCCAACACCGTTCAGCTCTTCGGTGAAGCCGCCTACCGCATCGATACGCCCTATGCGGCACTCGAACCCTTTGCGGCGGCAGCCTATACCCATCTGAAGACCGATGGCTTCACCGAAACCGGCGGCATCGCAGCCCTGTCGGCGCCATCATCCTCGACGGACCTAACGACGACAACGCTGGGTCTGCGAGCCTCGCGTGCCTTCACCATTGGCAACGCCGCAAGCCTGACGGCGCGCGGCATGGCCGGCTGGCGGCATGCCTATGGCGATGTGACACCGCAAGCACAGTTCGCCTTTGCCAGCGGCGGCGAGAGCTTCGATGTCAACGGTTTGCCCGTTGCTGCCGATGCGGCGCTGGTGGAAGCGGGCCTCGCCTTCGATATCGGCAAGGCCACCACCATCGGCCTGACCTATACCGGTCAGTTCTCAAGCCAGGTCAACGACAACTCAGTCAAAGCCGATCTGACGGTAAGGTTCTGATCTGCGGTTCAGACAAGAACGGCAGGCTGCGCGAGCAGCCTGCCGTTTCCTTGTGAAACACCCGGAGGGTTTTTGAGAGCGCTATTGCTGCAGGCCGGGATAGGCCCACAGGCCGGACACGCGCATCAGGTCGCGATAGATCACCAGCCGCTCATCCGCCGAAACCTTGGCCGCGTCATCCAGCGACGGCGCATCCAGAGCGACCACAGGCACGACATTCGCCCCGATATCATACTGCTTCAGAGCGTCTTCCAGCAGCGTCCGGGCGCGGCGCATGTGGCTGGAACTGGTCACCAGAATGACGCTGTCCGCCGTATGCCGCTTCAAGAGGTTGGCGACATTCAGCACATTGCCGACCGTGTCCTTGGATTTGTCCTCGATCAGGATCCGGTCGCGGTCGACGCCCTTTTCCACCAGCCATTTGGTCATGAGGTCGCCTTCGGTGACACCCGCCTGCGGCTGGCCGCCCGTGACCATGACGCGCGCCGCCGGATTGGCCTGCGCCGCCTTCAGCGTCACATCCAGCCGGTCGAGCAGCGGCTTTTCCATCGTGCCATCCTTGGCCAGCGCATAGCCCAGCGCCACGATCATCACCTTGCCCTGCAGCACGGGTACATCCGCATTGGGTTTTTCCGCGATGATCTGTTCAGCGCGCACGAAGCGCTGGCGATAGGCTTCCGCCTTGTCGCGGGCGAGCCCGGCCAGCGCCTGATGCGCCAGCGCCGCGCCCGTTTCATCATTGCCGACGCGGGCGAGCGCTTCGATCCACGCCTGTGCGTCGAAGGAGGTCGGGTCTTTCGCCAGAATGTCCTCATAGGTGGCGCGCGCCTCGGTCACCTTCTTCTGCAGGATCTGCGAGGAGGCCACGGCGAAGCGGAAATTCAGCTGCTCGGGCGCAAGTTTTGACGCCTCGGCAAAGGATTGCTCCACCACGTCATAGCGGCCATGCAGGGTGATGCCCTTGAAAATCTCGGCTTCCGCCTTTTTGACGTCGCCGCCCGACCAGTAATACTGCATGCCGGTGTCGACCAGGGTTTTGATGCGCTCGGCGTTCTGCGGATCGAAGGCGAGGGCAGGCAACGACACGGAAAGGGCAAGGAGGGCGGTGGTTGCGGCAAGGCTGAAACGTTTCATGGGCGCTTTCTTTGCATGGTTGGAGGTTTTTCCTGCGTGCAGGTTAAACACGGAGCGCGGTTTTGCAATCGCCTGCTATCACCTCTTTTTGACCACGCATCGGTTTTGACCGGGACTTCGCACGTCTATATGACGGGGGTACGATCATCCCTCCCGGAGTCCCCCCATGTATGTCGTCTCGCTGACCTATATCGCCCCGCTCGAACAGCTCGATGCAGCCGCTGTCGAGCATATTGCGTTTCTCGACCGCCATTACGCGACGGGAACCTTTCTCGCATCGGGCCGCAAGGTCCCGCGCACCGGCGGTGTCATTCTTGCCCGCAGCGAGAGCGAGGAGGCGCTGCGCGCCATTCTTGCCGAAGACCCGTTCTGGGTGAAGAAACTGGCAACCTACGACATCCAGCAGTTTGCAGCGACCAAGGCGCAGAAGGGGCTGGAAGGCCTGCTGGACAGATAATCAGAGCAGCGGCGAGCAGTTGGCGCTTTTGAGAAAGGCGTCAACCTGGGCTTTCCACGATTGATCGGGAACAAAGCCGCGCACGACGACAAAACCTTCATCCATATCCGCTTCGATCAGCACGGAATTGGCCGCCGATACGGGCTTGGTCTTGTTGAGCTCGATCATCTGCAAAGGCCGGGCGACGACGAGATCGAGCTGGTCGGCAATGGCTGTGCGGTCATTGATCGAATAGATGTTCTCGCCCTGCCGGTTATAGACCGAAATCGACCAGTAGGGCGCTGTACCGACACCGGTGATATGGGCGGGCAGGTCGGTGATATCGAAGCGGCAGGCGACCGCTTCGAACAGCGGATCCAGCGCCAGCGGTACGGTCTGCTGCGTCGCCTGCCGCACCACGGGATGAAACGCCCAGTCCTCGCCATAATCCGAGATGCGCGACCATGCATTGCGGTCGGAATAGATGGGCACGAGCAGGACAACGGCCACATGGATGATACCGGCGCCGATGAGGCCAAAGAGCAGGGCGCGTACGAACTTACCCATCGCAGCGCACCTTCTTGACCACGGGGAATGTCATGTCGACCAGCCCCGAATTACTGCCGACCGGTGTATCGTACAGCGTCAAGACCAGCACCATGCGGCCATCACCCGTGGTGGCAAGCCAGTTGCCGGATTGAGCCTTGGGTGAGACGCTAACGGTGAACTTGCCGTTTTCGCTGCGGAAAATCTGGCGTGATTGCAGGGCCGGAAGCCGTTCTGCGCCGGGATCGAGCGGAATCAGCGCCAGATCGGCTGCATAGAGCGTCCAGAACCGGGAATTGGGACTGTTGCCGTCAATGCTGTAGGTGCACTGGCGATTGAGGGCCTGTCCCTGATCATCGCGATAGGCGTAGAAGGCGAGGCCTTCGGCACTGCCGAGCGGAAAGGCACCTTCGCGTGCGGCGCGGGCCTTGGCATACGGGTCCGACTGCGGTGTACCGGCATCGGGATACCCGGTCCATTGCCCGACGGTCAGCGTGCCGAAGCCGTCGAAGCGATTCACGGCGTACCATGCGCTCAGCGTACCGCCGCCAACGGCAATCACAAGGGCAATGAGGGCGAGGAGCACATTTCGAAGCATACAGGAGTCACTACACGGGAGCGCTGGTCAGAGGCAAGCGCTGCGCGGTCAAAGCGCAGAGACTTTCGCTGGCAGGACAGGAAGTTTCAATACCGGCGCTTCCTTCAGCGCCTGGCCGATTTCACGCAAGGAGGTGACGGTTGCGTTGGACAGAACGCGCGGACGCTCCGTCGCCTTCAGCGCATCGGCGTCATCGCCCGTTGCGGGTTTCGCCGCCGCCACCTTGTCCTGTTTCGGCATGGTCGGATCAATGCCGGGAATGGGCTTCAGATCGATATTCTGATGAGCATAGTTCATGAAGCGCTGCCATGTCATGGCGGGCAGGATGCCGCCGGTCAGTTCCTTGGTCGGGGTGAAATTGTCATTCCCGAACCAGACGGCGGCGGTGTAATTGCCGGTAAAGCCGACAAACCACGCGTCGCGATAACTCTGGGTGGTGCCTGTCTTGCCCGCGACGCGCGTCATCGGCAGGGCAGCGCGCCGTCCTGTGCCCCATTCCGGCACCTGACTGAGCATGATGTTCATGTTGAACGCCGCCTTTTCGGTGAGTGCGCGGTGCGGCTTGTCCCCATCGGTCTTCCAGTCCCAGAGCACCTTGCCACTCTGGTCTGTCACCTGCGTGAAGGCATGGCGCATGCCGGCAATGCCGCCGGTGGCAAACACATTATAGCCCGTCGCCTGATCCATGACGGTCATGCCCGATGTGCCGAGCACCATGGTCTTGTGCGAACTGATCACCGATTCCACGCCCATGGCTTTCGCCAGCGCCACGATGGGCGCCGTGGTCAGATAATCCTTGGCGAGGCGCACCGGCACCGTATTGATCGATTTGACCAGTGCAGTGGTGAGGTCGATCTGGCCGAGATACTGCCGTGAATAGTTCTGCGGCGACCAGTTGCCCCAGGACACGGCACCGCCCGATATCATGGTCTTGGGCGTCATGCCTTTTTCCATGGCGGCGGCATAGACATAGGGCTTGAACGAGGAGCCCGCCTGACGCAGCGCCGCCGTGGCGCGGTTGAACTGGCTTTCACCATAGTCGCGGCCGCCGACAATGGCGCGAACGGCTCCGTTGTTCTCCAGCACAACGACAGCCGCCTGGGTGACGCGGTATTCCTTGCCGAACTGGCGCAGATGATATTCCGCTGATTCCTCGGCGGCTTTCTGAATGCCGGTGTCGAGCGTAGTGCGTACAACCAAAGTATGAGATGGCAACTTCTGGCCGACGCGGCGGATCTCATCAAAAGCCCAGTCGAGGAAGTAATCGGGGCTCTCCGAGCGGGCGCGATCCACAACCGTTGCGGGATTACGCCTTGCGCCAACCACCTGGCCTTCGGTCATCAGGCCGCCCTGCACGAGATTGCTGAGCACCACATTGGCACGGGCGCGGGCGGCGGGCAGGTTGACATGCGGTGCATATTTGGCCGGTGCCTTGAACAGGCCGGCGAGCATGGCAGCTTCGGCCAGATTCACATCCTTGACGCTCTTGCCGAAATAGAATTCCGACGCGGCCGCAATACCGAATGTGCCGCCGCCCATATAAGCGCGGTCAAGGTAGGTCTGGAGGATTTCCTTCTTGGACAGGTTCGATTCCAGCCAGAGGGCAAGGAAGGCTTCCTTGATCTTGCGATCGATGCTGCGCTCATTGGTCAGGAACAGGTTTTTGGCCAGCTGCTGGGTAATGGTGGAGCCGCCCTGAACCACGGAATTGGCGCGCAGGTTTTCCGTCATGGCACGGGAAAGTCCAAGAAAATCAATGCCGAAATGGTCGAAGAAACGGCGATCCTCGGTGGCCAGAACCGCCTTGATCACATGATCGGGCAATTCGTCGATGGGGACGGCGCTGCGGTGCAGGATACCGCGCTGGCCGATCTCGTTGCCGTAGCGGTCGAGGAACGTGACAGCAAAATCGTCGCGCGTGCGCCAGTTTTTTTCCGTGTCGTGGAAGGCGGGAATGGCAAGCGTCAGCATGACGACGGAACCGGCGGTTCCCCAGGTGAAGCCTTCACTCAGAACTTCCACGACGCCGCGCCGCCAGCCTGACACGTGGAAGCGGCGAAAGAAGATGGTGGTGTCTTCCCAGAATTCGGCGAGGCGGAAACGCAGCTCATAGAGCGACGAATCGATCCAGGCATCAAGTCCAAGCAGAGGCGAGACCTTGAAGCGCTTGCGTTTGTTTTCGGGCCGAGGCTCGTTCATCATGCCAATCTCTTGTCTGCCTGTCGTCCGTCACATCTCGCGCGAAGATATGGTGTAGCCGATTACGCTTAACAGCTTCTTATGATGGCTGTCATAACGTGGGGGCAGTCCATTTCGTCCCTTCCTATCTCAAGGAAAAATTTAACTCTTTTTATTGTCGGGCCACAAGGGGCGCGGCCGCCAACACTGAGATTTGATGGAATCGGACGGAGCCAATTTTCCACTTGCAATTGCTCTTCAATGATGGATTTCTGTGGTTTTTTGATGGGAGCGGAAGAGCATGTCTATTGAACATTGGCTGGCATTTGTTGCAGCGTCGGCAATCCTTCTGGCTATTCCCGGACCGACCATTCTGCTTGTGATTTCCTATGCGCTTGGCCATGGCCGGCGTTTTGCCGCCGCAACCGTGGCGGGTGTGGCGTTGGGTGATTTCACCGCGATGACGGCATCGATGCTTGGGCTTGGCGCTTTGCTTGCCGCCTCTGCTGCGATTTTCACCGTGCTCAAATGGATCGGCGCGGCCTATCTGATTTATCTTGGCATCAAACTTTGGCGTGCCCCGGTCGCGGACACCACCACAAGCGATACGCCCGAGAGCAATGAAAGCGCACTGCGTATCTTCCTGCACACCTATGTGGTAACAGCGCTGAACCCGAAGAGCATCATCTTTTTTGTGGCGTTCCTGCCGCAGTTTCTCGACACGACACGGCCGGTCTTCACACAAATGGTGATCTTCGAGACGACGTTCCTTGTACTCGCTACCCTCAATGCCGGAACCTACGCACTGATGGCGTCGATGGCGCGCCAGACCATTCGCAAGCCGAACGTACAGCGCATCGTCAATCGTACGGGCGGTTCGCTGATGATCGGCGCAGGGTTGGTGGCAATGGGCTGGAAAAAGGCCTCTGCCTGACTATTTCAGCGGTTCAGAGAAAATAATCATATTTAGGAAAATAGTCCTTGACTGCGTGACGGAACTTCTGTAGGTTCTGGTTATCGTCAGAAGTGTGACCGGAAAATTCAACGGTCCGGCGATCTGACCTCCCAAGGATTATCGATGACAGTGATATACGGTGAGCAGTCGCTTTGCCGACGGCATGCCTATGATCTTTGCCGGCACTACGGAATAACCACCGATCAGATGGCACCCGTGTTTGGTATCGGCAAAACGGAGTTTGAACAGCTCGTCCTCGATGACGGACTGACGGTTGAATCTCTTGAGTGTCAGAACACCGAAATTGCTCTTGTTCGCGACCTCATGGATCTTTTGCGTCGGGAGTTGGAACAAATGCAACTGGGAGATGAGGCGGTCCCGGTGAAGACGCGTCTGGACGCATTGGCGCAACTGGCGCGCACCATGGATCGCCTCAGCGATATGCAGCAGAAGCGCGTCGAACAGCAGCGATCCATTCTCATGTTAAGCCCGGAGGAGTTGCGCGAAGCGCTGGTCCGCATCGACGGAAGAATTCATGAACTTGCCCTCTGCCGCGCGGATGAACTGGTGCATCGACAATCTGAGCCCATTGCAGATACAGGCACTGACCCGTGAGTGGATGTTTCAGGGACGGGCGAGCCAGCAACCGCCGCATAAGGATTGGCGTACATGGCTGATCCTTGGTGGGCGCGGGTCCGGCAAGACGCGTGCCGGAGCCGAGTGGGTGAACAGCATCGTGCAGGGGTTTCCACCGTTCAGGCCGCGAAAATTACTCAGTATCGCGCTGGTGGGAGAAACTCTGAACGATGTCCGTGAGGTCATGATCGACGGGCCTTCAGGGATCATGGCGGTATCGCGGACTGAACGCCCGCGTTTTGAAACAACGCGCCGCCGGCTTGTCTGGGCCAATGGTGCGACAGCGGCAATGTTTTCTTCGGAGGATCCCGACAGTTTGCGCGGTCCGCAATTTGATGCAGCCTGGGGTGATGAGCTGGCGAAATGGAAGCATGCGCAGGAAACCTGGGACATGCTGCAATTCGGCCTGCGCCTTGGTGAAAATCCCAAGCAGGTCGTGACAACCACGCCGAAGCCGATCGCCTTGCTCAAGGCATTGATGAGTGATGACGCTGTTCTGGTGAACCGCATGCGAACGGCGGAGAATGAGGCCAATCTCGCCCAGAGCTTCCTGACGCATGTGAACAAGCTTTATGGCGGAACCCGTCTTGGACGGCAGGAACTCAATGGCGAACTGATCGAGGAGCGCCGTGACGCCCTTTGGTCCCGGTCAATGATGGAACAGATTCACAGAGGCGATGTGCCCGAGATGCAAAGGATAGTGGTCGCCATTGATCCTCCGGCCAGTGCAACACGAAAATCCGATGCCTGCGGGATCGTTGCCGCCGGACTCGATGCAGAAGGGACGGGTTGGGTGCTCGCCGATGAAAGCTTCGCACCTGCCAAACCTATCCAGTGGGCGAGATGCGCTGTCGCGCTGTTTCACCGACTGGAGGCTGATTTGGTCGTCGCGGAAATCAATCAGGGCGGCGATATGGTGGCGGCAGTGATTGCCGCAGAAGACAACACCGTTCCGGTGCGCGGTGTGCGGGCCAATCGGGGCAAGGCGCTGCGCGCCGAGCCCATCGCGGCCTTGTATGAACAGGGCAGGATCCGGCATGCGGGCCGGTTTCCGGCACTGGAAGACGAAATGTGCGATTTCACCCATGCAGGCCTGTCAAATGGACGCTCGCCGGATCGCGTCGATGCGCTGGTCTGGGCCTTGAGCGAGCTGATGCTGAAGAAAGAGATCATCCCGCGTATTCGCGTCGTGGGCTAAACCTCGGGTTGCTGGAAAGGCGAGAGTGGGACGCGAGCTTTCGCCCGCGCCCCTTTCGTCAGTTGCCAGCTGAAATGAAAATCATTCTGATTTTCATTTCACGCAAATTCTAAGTTTTGCAGCGTCCTTTACGCGCCTTTGGCGCGCGGCGCTGCATGTCGGGAGGCCCATCTTCCCGATGCACCGGCTGGCTCGGCGCATGCTGCTTCGCACTCAAAACTTGTTCCGCTTCAATACATTGCCGGGTTTTGCAAATCCTTCAACGAATGCAGGGTTGAATCGACGGCGCGAGATGCGGCGCAGGGTTGTCTCCGTGACCTGACCTGCCGCATCAAATAAAGAGAAAGCATCTCATGGCACTTCATTGGCCGTGGCGCAGGCGCGCCGCGAACGAAAATCCGCATCTGCAAACCAAGGGTGCGCAAGGTTTTGTCGCCCTGCAGTTTGACCGCGAAGCACGCTGGTCACAGAGCGGATATGCCGGATTGTCGCGGCAGGGTTTCATGCGCAATCCTGTCGTCTACCGGTGCGTGCGTCTTCTGGCGGAAGCTGCCGCCGCGACGCCCTGGCTGCTCTACGAAGGACGGACAGAACACACGCAACATCCGTTGCTCGATCTCTTGTCACATCCGCATGGCGGCGCCGACGGGGCCAGTCTGTTTGAAACGCTCTATGGCCATCTTCTGCTTTCCGGCAATGCCTATGTGGAACGGGTCAGCAACGGCAACGATGCGAGCGAGTTGCATCTGCTGCGGCCGGATCGGATACGGGTGATCACAGGTGACAATGGTTGGCCGGTAGCACTCTCCTATGGCGTTGGCGCCAGCAAGCGTACCATTCCACTTGACGGTGGACAGGCACTGCATCTCAAACTGTTTCATCCGCTTGATGACCATTACGGGTTTGCGCCACTCGAAGCAGCGCTGATGGCACTTGATATCCACAATGCTTCGGGCGTCTGGAACAAGGCACTGCTCGATAATTCCGCACGGCCATCCGGCGCGCTCGTCTATGCGCCTACAGATACCGCGCGGCTCACGGAAGCTCAGTTCGAGCGGCTCAAGACCGAGCTGGAAGAAGGATACACCGGTGCCGCCAAGGCCGGCCGCCCGTTGCTGCTGGAAGGCGGGCTTGACTGGAAATCCATGGGCCTGTCACCGCGTGACATGGATTTCATTGCCGCGAAGAACGCTGCCAGCCGCGACATCGCACTGGCCTTCGGCATTCCGCCCATGCTGCTCGGTATTCCTGGTGACAACACCTATGCCAACTATGCCGAAGCCAACCGCGCTTTCTATCGCCTGGCGGTGATCCCGCTGATCACCCGCACAGCCAAAGCCATCGGCAACTGGCTCGGGCCGGTCTATGGCGGCGGTCTGCGATTGGAACCGGATTTTGATCGCATTGACGGCTTGTCGATGGAGCGTGACGCCCTCTGGCAGCGCATGTCGGCGGCACCTTTCCTGAGTGACGACGAGAAGAGAGAGGCCGTGGGATACGCCCGCAGGCCGGATTGAATTTTCGGGAGAAAGATCATGACAAACTGGTCCGATGCCGCCTGGATTCTGGCGGCAAAGGCGGTAGGTGCTGTTGCAGGTTCCGCCGTCTCACTGGCCTACATGCTGCCGAGGGACAAGAGCGAAGCAGCCATCCGCTTCATTGTCGGCATTGTCTGCGGCCTGGCCTTCGGCGGGTTGGCGGGCGTGAAGATCGCATCGGAACTCGACATTCGTGGCCAGCTTGGTGACGGCGAGTTGATGCTCATGGGTGCAGCCGCCGCCAGTCTTGCCGCATGGACGGCGCTCGGCATCTTCACGCGCATATCAGCGCGTATGGGTGAATCAAAATCTCCACAAGAGGAGCCAAGTTCCTCTGACAAAAGGGATATCGCCAATGCGGGTAAATGATGAAATCGAGAAAAAGTTTGCCGGATTGGCCATCGAACGGGTCGAGCTTGACGGCAGCTTTTCCGGATATGCCAGCCTGTTTGGCGAAGTCGATCTTGGCAAGGACGTGATTGCGCCCGGTGCCTTTGCCGGGTCTGTTCGCAAGCGCGGCGTCTCGGGTATCCGCATGCTTTGGCAGCACGATCCCAATGAGCCTATTGGTGTATGGACCCGGATTGCTGAAGACAAGCGCGGACTCCATGTCGAGGGGCGCCTCACCACCGGCGTCACCCGTGGCCGCGAGGTGCTGGAATTGATGCGCGCAGGGGCCATCGACGGACTGTCCATCGGCTTTCGCACCGTCAAGGCCAGGGCGGACGGTGCTGGTATCAGGCGCATCCTGGAAGCTGATCTTTGGGAAATATCCGTGGTGACATTTCCGATGTTGCCCTCGGCGCGCGTGGCGCAGGTCAAGGCGCAAAGCGCCGACGTTCATGCAGCACTGGCCGCAACCCTGCGTGCAGCCGCCCGGCGGCTCCGCACATGAATCATTCTCTTCACTTCACACACAAAGGATTTGAAATGACCGAACAATTTCCCACACCGGCACCTGAGATCAAGAGTACAGGCACACAGAATGTTGCCGAAGCCTTCGATGAATTCATGCATGCCTTTGAAGAATTCCGGCAGAGCAATGATGAGCGGATAAAGCAAATCGAAAAGAGTGCCAGCGCCGATGTGCTGACGCATGAAAAGGTCGAGCGCATCAACCATTCGCTTGATGAACAGAAGCGCATGATCGATCACATGATTCTGAAGAAGGCGCGTCCTGCTTTGGAAACGGGGATGAGCCCGTTGCTATCGCTGGAACACAAGAATGCCTTCGACAATTACATTAGACGCGGTGACGAGCACGGCGTGCGCGCCATTGAGGCCAAGGCCCTGTCCATCGGTTCGGCACCGGACGGCGGCTATCTCGTTCCACCTGAGCTGGAGCGTGATATCGGCACACGCCTGGCGGTGCTTTCGCCCATTCGCGCCTTGGCCACGGTTCGGCAGGTGACGGGCTCCGTGCTAAAAAAACCCTTCTCTGTAAAGGGGCCTGCTGTGGGCTGGGTAGGGGAAACCGATGCGCGACCGCAAACGGAAGCCTCGAAGCTGGCGGAACTGCAGTTTCCCACCATGGAGCTCTACGCCATGCCGGCTGCCTCTTCGTCGCTATTGGATGACGCCGCCGTCGATGTTGAACAATGGATTTCCGCGGAAGTCGAGACTGCCTTTGCCGAGCAGGAAGGGCAGGCATTTATCAATGGCAACGGCACCACGCAGCCCAAGGGGTTCCTGACCTATGACAGCATTGCTGACGCGAGCTGGACATGGGGCAGGCTGGGCAGTCTATCGACTGGCATTGCCGGTGGTTTTGCCGTGTCAGGTGCATCGGACGTCCTGCTAGACACGGTCTACACGTTGAAAGCCGGCTATCGCCAGAATGCCAGCTGGGTGATGAATCGCAAGACACAGGCGGCTGTTCGCAAACTCAAGGACAATGACGGCAATTATCTCTGGACACCGCCTTCCGCGCCGGGACAACAGGCCGCGCTCCTCGGCTTCCGCCTGAGCGAAGCGGAAGCAATGCCGCTGATGACCAGCGGTGGTGCTGCCATTGCCTTCGGTGATTTTGCACGGGGCTATCTGGTGGAATGCGCGCTCCGTGGTTGAACCTCTTCTGGAGGCTTTTGGCGTCAACGCCTTCGAAGCAGATGCGACGCTGATTTTCCTCAGCGCTGGCAGGTTGCAGGCACAAATGCCCTTGATAGAGGAATATGTCGAACCCGGTCAAGGTTGTGCGATCAGCCGGAAAATGCATGAAATAATGGAGCAGCCGACGCGGATTGAAATCAGTTACCGCGATCCAATGCTCGATTATCAGGTGGCCATGGCCTCAGCCGAGCGGCTGGACGGCAAAGGAACTGAAAATCTGGCCCTTCCCGCTATGCTCGATGCGGGGCAGGCGCAGTCACTGGCAGAAGACTGGATGCAGGCCCGCCGTGCAGGACGACACACGGTGAATTTCGAACTGCCATGGAAATATGCGGCGCTCAGGGCGGGTGATCGTATAAGGCTGGATGCCACGTCACCGGTCAGGGATTACATCATCACCTCTGTCGAAGACGGGGCAACACGGCGCATTGAGGCGAGAGGCATGTCGCGGCATGTCAGGTATCCGCATAAAGCCGAGCTGCCGCCTCCGACTGAAGCCGGACCATCGGTAGTGTTCGGCCGCCCGCGTTTCCATTTGTGCGATCTGCCGCTTTGGCCTGGCGCTGAAAAGCCCGTTGATCAGTTCCGGATTGCGGCCTTTGCCCGGCCATGGGCGGGTGCAAGTGCCTATGCTTCTCCTGAAGACAGTGGTTTCGAACCGCGATCTGTTGTGACTGATCGTGCTGTGACGGGCAGGTTGACAGCGACGCTGCCCGGCGGCGTGAGCGGCCGTTTGCTGAACAATGCCAGTCTTGAGGTCGATCTTCACTTTGGCGCGTTGCGAACCACCACGTTGCCGCAACTCTTCAACGGGGCAAATTCAGCACTGCTGGCGGCTCCCGATGGCCAATGGGAAATCCTGCAATTCCTCAACGCGGAAGAAGTACAGCCTGATCGGTGGCGATTGACCGGGATTTTGCGTGGCCAGTGCGGGACCGAGCTGGAGGCTCTGCAGTTACGGGAAGTGGGCACGCCCTTCATCGTTCTGGACAGTGCAGTGATACCGGCGGGTTTGAAAGCGCGCGAAACCGGATTGGCGCTGTACTGGCGTGTCGGCGCATCCGGTCAGGATTTCTCAGACCGGTATTTCAGCACCCTGAAGATAACCGGTGGTCTTAGGGCGCTTGAACCGCTGGAACCCGTCCATCTGCGCAGCAGGATGGATGACCGCGGCGACCTGCATATTTCGTGGATTCGGCGCGGTCGCATCGATGCAGATAGCTGGCTGGCTACGGATGTTCCCCTGGGCGAAGATCGCGAAGCCTATCGCATAGAGATATGCAGCAGCGGCAAATTGATCCGGTCTGTTGAGGTTGCGCAACCGCGATGGACCTATCCTGCTGCCGAGCGCCTGTCAGATTTCGGCAGCCTCGCGACCCCGGTCGACTTCCAGGTGGCGATGATTTCGAACGCTGTCGGGACAGGCAGATTCGCCCGCGCAATTTTCAATTAGTAGATAAAACCCTTTAGAATCAAACTGTTTCAGAAAGGAATTGAGGATGACCAATGAGAAGCAATGGTATCTGTCGAAGACTGTATGGGCATCTGTTGCGACGGTGGTTCTGTCGTGCTCCAGCTTCTTCGACGTATCACTTGACCGTGATATTCAGGCCCATCTTGCCGATACGATCATGCAATTTCTGACCGCGCTCAGCGGCATCATTGCTTTTTTTGGCCGATTGAGTGCGACGACACTCATTTCACGTAAAGAAATATGATGTTAAAAGACGTGACCTGTGGCAAATCTGTTCTTACGGCTCGCGCCACGTCCAACTGTTCATGCATCGTTCAGACAGCAATTGATAATAATGACGCCATGATGAAAAACACACTTTTCTCTTTGCCCCTTGCGGCCCTGATTTCAGCATCCGGCGTGTTTCACGCCGGGGCGGTTCCGATTGCGCCTGACGCGTCGCAGAACAGTGCGTTGCTTCAGCTGGCTGCGGCTGACTGTTCGCAGGTCGGCCAGCAGGTGGCTGAGTCGCAAGGTGGAACCCTTGCCCGCGCCACGTCCCAGACGCAGAATGGTCGCGAGGTTTGCGTGATCGTGGTCCTCATCCCCGGCAAGGACGGTGAACGTCCGCGCCGTGTCGAGGTTGCGGTTCCAGCAAACTGAACCGAATATTGTCTGAACCGTTTTTCAGCTCGTCCGGCAGGGGAAGTTGCGCATGAGAATACTCATCGTTGAAGATGATCGTGATCTGAATCGTCAGCTGGTCGAAGCGACGACCGAGGCCGGCTACGTAGTGGATCACGCCTTTGATGGCGAAGAGGGGCATTTTCTCGGCGACACGGAACCCTATGACGCGGTGATTCTCGATATTGGCTTGCCGCAGATGGACGGACTGACAGTACTTGAAAAGTGGCGCCGTGACGGCCGTATCATGCCCGTGCTTTTGCTGACGGCCCGTGACCGCTGGAGCGACAAGGTTGCTGGTATCGATGCCGGCGCCGATGACTATGTCGCCAAACCCTTCCATATCGAGGAAGTGCTTGCGCGCCTGCGCGCTCTGATTCGCCGTGCTGCCGGGCATGCGTCGTCAGAACTCACCTGCGGGCCTTTACGGCTCGATACCAAGACATCGAAAGCAGCAGTCAACGGCACAACGCTGAAACTGACATCGCATGAATTTCGCCTGCTGTCCTATCTGATGCATCACATGGACGAGGTTGTTTCCCGCACCGAGCTGGTGGAGCATCTCTACGATCAGGATTTCGATCGCGATTCAAACACGATTGAAGTTTTCGTCGGACGTCTGCGCAAGAAAATGGGCATTGATCTGATCGAAACGATCCGCGGTATGGGTTACCGTATCAAGTCGCAGGACGGCAAAGCCTGATCGGCGGGAGCGGGGCAAACGCGTGACAATACGGCTGACCCGCTATCTCCCCAATTTCCGTTCGCTTTCCCTGCGCGTTATCCTGTTCTCGACGCTCTGGACCATTGTCTCCTTCGTTGCTATCGCCACGATCATCTCCACGCTCTATGGCGAAGCACGCCAGCACAGCTTTCAACAGCTGCTGTCCGCACATCTCTTCAGCGTCATCGCCTCGGTCAGTGTGAATGACGGAACTTTGGTCGGGCGGCCGGATCCGGGCGAGGTGCGCTATTCAAGCCCGTTTTCCGGCTGGTACTGGTCCGTGGACCCTGTAGCAGACAATCTCAAGGGATCTTTACGATCAATTTCTCTTGGCGGGAAAACCGTGGATTCCCCGTCGACCCTGATGGTTCCCTTCGATACATCGTTTCAACGTTCCTATACGGAGCCGGGTTTGAAGGGCGAAGAACTCTCCATCGTCGAGACTGAAGTGGTGCTGGATGCCGAAAATCGTGTCGCGCGGTTTCGCGTCATGGGCAATCTCAGCGAACTGGAAGGCGAGATCGCCGACTTCCGCAACACGCTGTATTTTTATCTTGGCTTTTTCGGTGTGGGCGGAACGCTCATCAATGCGGCCGTGATCCTGTTCGGCCTCCGGCCACTGGATCGCGTGCGCCGTTCGCTCACCGATATCCGCGAAGGCAAGGTGTCCCGTCTTGACGAGAATCTGCCTATCGAGATCGCCCCGCTGGCACGGGAGATGAATGCTCTGATCGAAAACAATCGTCGCATCATGGACCGCTCGCGCACCCAGGTTGGGAATCTCGCCCATTCCCTGAAGACGCCTTTGTCAGTTCTTGCCAATGAAAGCCGGACGATCGGTGGCGCCAAGGGCAAAATCATTGCCGAGCAAAGTGCGGCCATGCAGGTGCAGATTCAGCATTATCTGCAGCGGGCACGCGTGGCGGCACAGCGGGACAGTGTGGTCTTCCGCGCGCCCGTGACGCCTATCCTGGCGCGGCTCGTGCGGGTAACCGCAAAGCTCAATCCGGGCATGGATATTCGCTTTGACAACGAGATGCCTCATGCTGTTTTTGCCGGTGAACAGGAGGATCTCGAAGAAATCGTCGGCAATCTGATGGAAAACGCCGGTAAATGGGGCCGCAGCGCGATCCGTCTCACATTGTCGGCGGCCAATCCGGAGACAATGGAAAATGCTTTCGATATTAGCGTCGAGGATGATGGTCCCGGCCTTGCGCCAGGACAGATCAAGGATGCATTGACACGTGGCAAGCGCCTGGACGAGAGCAAGCCGGGAAGCGGCCTCGGTCTTTCCATCGTTCACGATACCGTGCGCGAATATGGCGGCACCCTGCGCCTTGAGCGCAGCGAGGCGCTCGGCGGACTTGGCGCCCGCATTACGCTTCCGGTCGCCGGAAACTGAATCGCGCTTGCAACCGGATGGCCAATCAGGTCATAACTAATTGCTAGCTATTGCCTTTATTGCGAGGCCCCGTAAAAACGGACCCATGATGAAATCCCAGATTGCTCTTTCTCTTATTGCAGTTCTCCTTCTTTCCGCCTGTTCGACCACATCGGGTCCCAAGGGCAGTGGAGGCACATTCAGCCGCCTGACCGGTAAATCATCGGAGCCTGCTACATCCGGCGTGCTTGCCGCTCTTGGCAATGGTCTGATCGGCAACGCCTCGCTTGAGCCTGCAGATCGCAAGCGGGCCTTGCAGGCGGAGTATCAGGCACTGGAATATTCTCCGGCGGGCAAGGCGATCGAATGGAAAAACAGCTCGGGAAGCCGCGCAGGCGAAGTGGTTGCGGCACAGCCTTATCAGGTGGGATCGCAGAATTGCCGGCAATACACCCATACGATCCGTGCCGATGGAACGCCGCAGACAGCGCGCGGAACCGCCTGCCGCAATGAAGACGGCAGCTGGACGCCATTGAACTGATCATTTGCCCGCTTTGCGGCGAATTGCCCTATCTGCTAAATCCATTTGGATTTTGCAGCCCGTGGAGACTATGTGTCAGCCCATGGTTTTCTGGATTTCCGCTGCACTATTGACCGTTGGCGCAACGCTCGTCGTGCTTTTACCGCTGACACGACGCGTCAAGACAAGCGTGTCGGATAGTCGCTATGATGTTGAAGTGTACCGCGATCAGTTGCGGGAGCTGGAGGCTGACGAAAAGCGCGGCCTTATCGATGCGGTCAGCAGCGAGCAGGCCCGTGCGGAAATAAGCCGGCGTCTGCTGAAATCCGCCGCTGCGGCGGAAGCCGACAAATCAGTCCATCGTCCGCAAAAGAGCGCGACCCGCGAGTGGCTCACACTCATAACGGTTGTGGCTATTCCGTTGATTTCCTGGAGCATCTACGCCAAGACCGGATCGCCCGATCTGCCCGCACAGCCTCTGGCCGAACGGCTGGCGCGCCCGGCGGATCAGGCGACGCCTGCCGAACTAATTGCCCGCGCTGAGGCGCATCTCACACTTAATCCTGACGATGGTCAGGGTTGGGAAGTTCTGGCCCCGATCTATCTTCGTACCGGCCGCCCGGCCGATGCCGTCACCGCGTATCGCAATGCCATCCGTCTGAACGGTGACACCGGACCTCGTCAAATTGGTCTGGGCGAAGCACTCGCGGCGGTTGCCGGAGGCACGATGACACCGGAGGCAGAAGCCAGTTTCAACCGCGCGCTGACGTTGAACCCCGGTGATATGCGGCCGCAGTTCTTTATTATCAATGGCTGGATGCAGCAGGGCAAACTGGTTGAATCCCGCGATCTGATCCGCAAACTGCTGGCCGATGCTCCGAGTGATGTACCGTGGCGTGATGAGGCACAGGCGGCATTGACGCGGCTCGACAAGGAGATTGCGGGCGATGCGCCGGATGTCAGCGACATTGACAGGGCGACGGGACCTGATGCGTCGCAGGTGGAAGCGGCCGCGTCGATGAACGTGCAGGACCGGGCTGCCATGATCGAAGGCATGGTTTCCAGCCTTGCCGAAAAGCTCAAGCAGTCACCCGATGACGTCGAGGGCTGGGAAAAGCTGGTTCGTTCCTATGTCGTTCTTAATCGGCCCAATGATGCGCTCGAAGCTTTGGCCAGTGCTCGCAAAGTGTTGAGCGGTGACAAGCTTGTGCGTCTTGACGCAGTCGCAGATGATCTCGGTCTGGCAGAGCAACCGGGTGAAGCCGCGCCGGAGAAAAAGTGATGACACGCAAACAGAAACGGCTTTCGGTGATTGGTGGTGCCCTGGTGGTGCTGGCCTGTGCGGCCGGGCTGGTGTTGTTTGCGCTGCAGCAGCGGATTGCTTTTTTCCGTATGCCCTCGGACATTGCCGCAACTGATCTGCAATCGGAATCGCGTTTCCGGCTGGGTGGGCTCGTTGAAAAAGGCAGTGTGGTCCGTGGTGAGGGTACAAGGATCAGTTTTGCGGTGACGGACCATATCAAAAGTGTCCCTGTGACCTATGATGGAATTCTGCCGGATCTCTTCCGCGAGGATCAGGGTGTAGTGATCGAAGGCAAGTTCGAGCCGGGCGGCAGCTTCCAGGCAGACAGCGTGCTTGCCAAGCATGACGAGAATTATATGCCAAAGGAAGTTGCCGATAGCCTGAAAGCCAAGGGTGTGTGGCAAGGGGAGAACAAGCAGCCATGACAGTGGAACTTGGACATTTCGCACTGGTTCTCGCGCTTGCCCTGTCCATCGTGCAGGCCGTGGTGCCGGTATGGGGGGCGAGGCGCAATGATGATCGCATGATGGCTGTTGCTGTTCCCGCTGCTTTCACTGTGTTTGCGCTGATCGCATTGGCCTTTGTGGCGTTGACATCAGCCTACGTCGCATCCGATTTTTCCCTGCAGAATGTCTGGGAAAACTCCCACTCGCAAAAGCCGCTTCTCTACAAAATCACCGGTGTCTGGGGCAATCATGAAGGCTCCATGCTGCTTTGGGTGCTCATACTCGCATTCTTCAGCGCGTTGGTTGCGTTCTTCGGCAACAATCTGCCACCGTCCCTGAAAGCCAACGTACTGGGCGTGCAAGCCTGGATCGGTTCGGCGTTCCTGCTGTTCATTGTCGCCACATCCAATCCGTTCACACGCATCACGCCGGCTCCGGTCGAGGGGCAGGATCTGAATCCGATCCTGCAGGATATCGGTCTCGCGATCCACCCGCCGCTGCTTTATCTTGGCTATGTCGGTTTTTCCGTCTGTTTTTCTTTTGCCGTTGCGGCGCTCATTGACGGGCGCATTGATGCGGCGTGGGCACGCTGGGTGCGTCCATGGACGTTGACCGCGTGGATGTTCCTGACTGGCGGTATCGCGATGGGTTCCTACTGGGCCTATTATGAACTCGGCTGGGGCGGCTGGTGGTTCTGGGATCCGGTTGAAAACGCTTCCTTCATGCCCTGGCTTGCCGGAACGGCGTTGCTGCACTCCGCATTGGTCATGGAAAAGCGTTCGGCGCTGAAAATCTGGACGGTGCTGCTTGCCATTCTGACCTTTTCCCTGTCATTGCTCGGCACATTCCTTGTGCGGTCAGGCGTGCTGACCTCGGTCCATACCTTTGCGACCGATCCGGGACGCGGTCTTTTCATCCTCGCCATTCTCGTGTTTTTCATCGGTGGATCGCTGGCTCTATTTGCGCGCCGGGCACAGACGCTTGCACCGGGCGGCCTGTTCCAGCCGATCTCGCGGGAAGGAGCGCTGGTCTTCAATAACCTCTTCCTCACAACGGCTACCGCAACCGTATTGATCGGCACGCTCTATCCGCTATTGCTGGAAACACTGACCGGCGAAAAGATTTCCGTTGGCGCGCCGTTCTTCAATCTGACATTCGGGCCACTGATGATCCCGTTGCTCGCCGCCGTACCGTTCGGCCCGCTGCTGGCATGGAAGCGCGGCGATATTCTCGGCGTGGCCCAGCGTCTCATGATGGCTTTTTTCATTTCATTGCTTGTGGTGGCAATGGTTCTCTACAAGACATCCGGCACAGCCGTCTTTTCCGCGTTCGGCATCGGGCTTGCCTTCTGGCTGATGCTCGGTGCGCTGACTGACCTGTCGCTGAAAGCAGGTATCGGCAAGGCACCGTTCGGTGTCATGTTGCGGCGTCTGACAGGGTTGCCGAAATCCGTCTTCGGCACGGCCTTTGCGCATTTCGGTCTGGGGGTAACGCTGCTCGGTATCGTATCGGTTTCGACATTTGCCACCGAAGACGTAACCGTCATGAAGCCCGGAGCAACACTGGGTGTGGCGGGTTATACTTTGCGTTTTGATCGCATTGATCCGGTGAAGGATACGAATTTCACTGAGGATCAGGGCAAGTTCACCATTCTGGACAGCGCGGCCCGTGAAGTTGACACACTGATGTCGTCCAAGCGCTTCTATCCTGTTCGCAAGATGCAGACGACGGAAGCGGGCATCAAGACGTTCCTGTTCAGCCAGCTCTATGTCTCGCTTGGTGATGCCACCAAAGACGGTGGTATTGTCGTGCGTGTCTGGTGGAAGCCCTACGTCACGCTGATCTGGCTCGGCGCACTTGTTATGATGGCAGGCGGGGCCATGTCGCTGGCTGACAGGCGGCTGCGGGTTGGCGCACCAAGCAAGGCGAAAGCATCCAAGCCGCAACGCCCCAAGGGTGCAATGGCATGACGCGCGCGATTGCGGCCCTGTTGTTGCTGGTAACCGCCGTTTGCCTGGGCGCGCCGGGCGCACACGCCGTGTCGCCCGATGAAGTGCTAAGCAACCCGGTACTGGAAACGCGTGCGCGTACCATTTCGACAGAACTGCGCTGCATGGTGTGCCAGAACCAGTCGATTGATGATTCCAATGCTGATCTTGCCAAGGATCTGCGGGTGCTCGTCCGCGAGCGGCTGACGGCGGGTGACACGGACGAGCAGGTGCTCGACTTCATCGTTGCCCGTTATGGCGAATTCGTTCTTTTGAAGCCCCGGCTGATGCTGAGCACGATCCTGCTCTGGGGGTTTCCTGTTGCCGCGCTGGTTGCAGGCGCCCTGGCGATTGGCATTTCCATTCTCCGCCGTCGCCGCACGCCGCCTGAAACCACACCGCTTTCCGACAGCGAAAAGAAGCAGCTCAAAAAACTTATGGCTGCCTCCAACGACTGATCTGCAACCGCTATTTGCGATGTGCCGCCAGCACCGATTCCACATTCTGCCGGTGGACAGGTTCGTAGGGTGCGTAATAGGTCAGCACGCCGGAGCGGAAATCTTCCACGGTAAAAGTCTGCAGATCGTCGGCAGCCAGCTCCGGTTCGTTGCGCAGACGCATGAGCTTGCTCACATAGCGTCCGGTGGCGGCAATAAGCTCCGGTCCGTAGCCGCCGGCAACGATCACATTCTCCGCGCCATGATTGGGCAGGATCTTTTCAATATCCCAGGTCGAAATGCGCTCGAGATCAAGCAGATGGTTTTCCAGCCGCTCCGGTTCCGCCACATAGGTAATCGGCTCTTCCAGCGCATCGCCCGCAAAAAGCAGCTTGAGGTGTGGAAGAATCATCACGGTGCCGTCATGACTGTGAATATCCACATGGCGCAACTGCACGTCGATTTCTCCGATTTTCAGATCGCGCTGATCTTTGAAGATGCTGTTGGGCATGACCAGCGGCTTGATCGGCGGTGTATAATTCTCCAGCCGTGCCCGGTTATCGACGAGAGCCTTTGCAGTCAGATCGTTGGCAATGATCTCGCAATCGGCAAAAACCGCGTTGCCCGCCACGTGATCAACGTGCCAGTGGCTGAGTACAACACGGATGTGCCGCACGCCTGCCTGCTCCAGCGTGTCACGGATCAATGCGGCATGCGCGTTGGAAATACTGGTGTCATAAACGAGGGCCTCCTCGCCGGAAACAATGGCGTAGGAGCAGACGCCGAGTGTGTAGGCCCCGTCATCCAGCCAGTTTGGCTCCGCCGAGTAGGCGCGCGCACCATCAATCCTGCCATCGTAGAACGCATAAACCCCTTCATAAGGCCGGTGAATACGCAATGTGGAGCCGAGCGGTGGCATTGACGGCATCTGAACTATCCTCCAGTGGCTGGTGAATCGGTACACCAGAAACTTATCTTACAAATTTGTCATGTTACGGAAATGGCGGCGTAACGTTCTTATCTGTATCACTGTTGGTTATTAAGCGGTCGGATTTCCGATCGGGCGTCCAAGGAGAAAAATCTATGTCTAGTAATCGTACGTCCTCCACTTACCGCAAGGGTATTGCTGCCGCGCTGCTCGCCTCGGCGCTCGCCGGGGGACTGCTGGCGACCGGACCGCTTGCAGCCATTGCACCTGCGCAGGCTGAAGCCGTGCGCGTTGACGGTGCTCAGCAGCCCGGATTCGCTGATGTCGTGGAAAAGGTCAGCCCTGCTGTTGTCAGCGTTCGCGTCAAGAGCTCGGTTCAGCAGACAGCCGATGATGGCTCGGGCATTCCCGGTTTTGACCAGCTACCCGACGATCATCCGCTCAAGCGCTTCTTCTATGAATTCGGTGGCCCGAACGGCCAGCGCGGCATGCAGCCCCGCAAGGGCGGCCCCCGCGATCACCAGAACCGTCCGGACCGCGTGCGTCCGAGCGCACAGGGTTCAGGCTTCTTCATCTCTGAAGACGGTTATCTCGTCACCAATGACCATGTGGTCGAAGATGGCAGCGCCTATACCGTCGTCCTCAATGATGGCACGGAACTTGATGCCAAGCTGATCGGCAAGGACAAGCGTACGGACCTTGCCGTCCTCAAGGTCGATGACAAGCGCAAATTTACCTACGTTTCCTTCGGCGATGACAACAAGATGCGCGTTGGCCAGTGGGTCGTTGCGGTCGGCAATCCGTTCGGTCTCGGCGGTACGGTCACAGCCGGTATCATTTCGGCGCGTGGCCGCGATATTGGCGCGGGTCCCTATGATGACTTCCTGCAGATTGATGCGGCGGTCAACAAGGGCAATTCCGGTGGTCCTGCTTTCAACCTGAACGGTGAAGTTGTTGGTATCAATACTGCCATCTACTCGCCATCGGGCGGCAGCGTCGGTATCGCTTTCGCCATTCCCTCAACGACTGCCAAGCTGGTTGTTGATCAGCTGATCAAGACGGGTACGGTGTCCCGCGGCTGGATCGGCGTGCAGATACAGCCCGTTAGCAAGGAAATCGCTGAATCGCTTGGCCTTGCCGAAGAAAAAGGTGCACTGGTTGCCGAACCACAGTCCGATGGACCAGCCGCCAAGGCGGGTGTCGTGGCCGGTGATGTAATCACCGCCGTGAACGGCGAAACGGTTTCCGATCCGCGTGATCTGGCCAAGAAGATCGCTGCGATCAACCCGGGCAAGGATGCCGAGCTGACCGTCTGGCGCAAGGGCGAGGCCAAGTCCGTCAAGGTGTCGATCAACTCCATGCCGGGCGATGAAAAGCAGGCCTCCAAGAATGACGACTCGAACAAGTCGCAGGATCCGGCTTCGGTGCTCGATGATTACGGCCTGACGGTTGTACCGTCCGATGACGGCAAGGGTGTCGTGGTCACCGACGTTGATCGTTCCGGCGATGCTGCTGACAAGGGTATCACAACCGGTGACATCATCGTCTCGGTCAACAACAAGCCGGTCAAGAGCGGCTCTGACATCGATGCGGCCATTTCCGAAGCGACAAAGAGCGGACGCAAGGCAGTCCTGTTGCAGGTACAGACCAATGACCAGTCGCGGTTCGTGGCGCTGCCCATCAACCAGGGTTAACCGGTCAGGATAGGATTGCAGCGGCGCTGCGCCTGTCCCCCGTTTGCGCCAAAGCAAAATGGGCAGCAGATTGTCGACAGATCTGCTGCCCGCCTCCCATTCGAAGCACCATGATATGATGCTTACCTCTGTCTCAAAACCGGCTTAAGATGAACGCCATGAAGATTCTCGTTATTGAAGATGACCGTGAAGCGGCCCGTTATCTGGAGAAGGCTTTCACCGAGGCTGGCCATTCGGCTGATGTCGCGGGTGATGGCGAAACCGGTTATACGTTGGCGGAGCAGGGCAACTATGATGCCTTGATCGTTGATCGCATGCTGCCGCGTCGCGACGGCCTTTCCGTCGTCGCCGCCTTGCGTGCGCAGGGCATCGATACGCCCGCCCTTATTCTGTCTGCTCTGGGACAGGTCGATGACCGGGTGACCGGCCTGCGCGCTGGTGGCGATGACTATCTCACCAAGCCTTACGCCTTTTCCGAATTACTGGCACGCATTGAAGTCCTGCAGCGCCGTTCCAGTCCGAAAGAGGCGGAAACGGTCTACCGGGTCGGCGATCTGGAACTTGATCGTCTGTCCCACACCGCCAGGCGGGCAGGGCAGGGTATCGTTCTGCAGCCGCGCGAGTTCCGCCTGCTCGAATATCTGATGCGGCACTCGGGGCAGGTCGTTACCCGCACCATGTTGCTCGAACATGTCTGGGACTATCACTTTGATCCACAGACGAATGTCATAGACGTGCATGTTTCGCGCCTGCGCGGGAAGATCGAGAAGGGCTTTGAAACGCCTTTGCTGCATACGGTGCGCGGTGCCGGCTACATGCTCAAGGCTGGCGGAATCGATGCATGAGCCGCTTTGCTGCCATGATGAAAATGACGGCCGTCCGGCTGTCAGCGCTTTACCTCTTGCTTTTTACCGTCTGTGCCATTGTGCTGGTCGTTTACATGACCAGCCTTTCCGTCAATCTTCTCACGGCGCAAACGGAAGCGGCCGTTAACGAGGAAGTCGAGAGCGTCGGACAATCCTATCAGCGTGCCGGTATTGCCGGTCTCGTCCGCTCCATTGACCGGCGCAGCCGCCAGCCCGGTGCCTATCTCTATCTCGTCACCGATCCCGCCGGGCGTATTGTTGCCGGTAACGTGCAGAGTATTGAACCCGGCGTGTTGCAGACGGATGGTTGGATAAAGCGCCCCATCGCCTATGAACGCTACGGCGAAAACAATGATCCGCAGGTCCATACGGCTATTGCACGGGTCATCGTCATGCCCAACGGTATCCGCGTCATGGTTGGCCGCGATCTGGGCGAACCGGAAAAGATCCGGCTCGTGGTCCGGCGCGCGTTGGGTGCGGCCCTCGGCATTATGGGTATCGGCGCATTTCTGATCTGGTTCTTTGTCGGGCGGCGTGCCCTCCACCGCATCGACGAGGTTTCCGTGGCGTCGCAGCGCATCATGGGCGGTGATCTTGCCGGGCGCTTGCCCGTCAGCGGGTCAGGCGATGAATTTGATCGTCTTGCCGCCAACCTGAACGGCATGCTGGCGCGCATTCAGGAACTGAACGAGGGCGTGCGCCACGTCTCGGACAATATTGCCCACGATCTCAAGACGCCGTTGACCCGCATGCACAACCGCGCGGAGTCGGCCCTTGCCAATGCCAAGACCACAAAGGCCTATCGGGCGGCGCTCGATGGCATGATTGCGGATTCCGATCAGCTGATCCGCACCTTCAATGCCATTCTCATGATCTCCCGGCTGGAATCGGGCTATTCCTCCGAAACCATGGAGCTTCTGCCGCTGTCGACGGTGGTACAGGATGTCTACGAGCTCTATGAGCCCACTGCGGAAGACGCAGGCATTGCCTTCACACTCGGCGCTGTTGATGCGACGCCAGTGCGCATCAATCGCGAGCTGGTGGGCCAGACGATTTCCAATCTTGTCGACAATGCCATCAAATACGCCGGCGATGACGAAAAGCCGGTGGAAATTTCCCTCGCTGTGGAAAAGCAGGATCACACGGTCCGCGTCATTGTCACGGACAATGGCCCGGGCATCCCGCCCGATCAGGTGGATCGGGCCACGGAGCGTTTTGTGCGCCTGGAGGAAAGCCGTTCGCAACCGGGGTCAGGACTGGGTCTCAGTCTTGCCAAGGCGGTGATGAAATTGCACGGTGGCACTCTGGAATTGCAGGACAATGCTCCGGGGTTGCGCGCTGTGCTCGCTTTCCCGGTGGGGGAGGAGACCAAATGAATGGCAGGACCCGGGCATCCGGCTCTGATGATGTAGCGTTTTTCGCCTGCGATCTGCGCCCGCTGACGCCGCTGGACAAAAAAATGGCGACCGCCTTTCTGGGCGAACTCATAGAGAGTGCCGCCGAGAAAGAATGTCCTGCCACCGCAGCGCTGAAGGAGCATGCCGGGGTCGCGGGTTTTCTGTCTGCGGTGCTCGATCTTTCGCCCTATCTGCGCAATGTCCTTATTCGCCGCCCGTCCATTCTGGAACCCCTGTTCGCGTTATCACTGGCAAAGCGCCTCGAAGCGCTCATGCTGACTGTCGCAGAAAGCTCGGAAGCGGAGAATGTCACCGAAACCGGCATCATGGCGGTCTTGCGCCAGCTGAAGCTGGAAGGGCATGTTCTGATTGCCTTGGGCGATCTTTCGGGTGTGTTCGATACATCAGAGACGACCCGGTGGCTGTCGCAGCTGGCAGAGGAAAGTGTGCGCGCTGCCGTACGGTTTCTGCTGCGCGATGCGCATGAATCCGGCAAGCTGAAACTCCCCGATCCCCGGCATCCGGAAAAACAGTCCGGCTGGATCATCCTTGCCATGGGCAAGTTCGGTGCGTTCGAGCTGAACTATTCCTCGGATATCGACCTGATCGTTTTCATCGACGAGCACAGCCCGGCCATTCCCGACCCGTACGAGTGTGTCGAGACCTTCTCGCGGCTGACGCGGCGTCTGGTGCGCATTTTGCAGGATCGCACGGCAGACGGTTATGTGTTCCGCACCGATTTACGCCTGCGGCCGGACCCTGGATCAACACCTCTGGCGATTCCCGTCGGAGCCGCGCTCAATTATTACGAGGGGCGCGGGCAGAACTGGGAGCGCGCCGCGATGATCAAGGCGCGGCCCGTTGCCGGTGATATCGCCGCCGGAAAACAGGTGCTGGCCGAACTGGCGCCCTATGTCTGGCGCAAATATCTCGATTATGCGGCCATTGCCGACGTGCACTCGATCAAGCGGCAAATCCACGCCCATAAAGGTCATGGCGAAATCGCCGTGCGTGGACACAACGTCAAGCTGGGCCGGGGCGGCATTCGCGAAATCGAGTTCTTCGTCCAGACCCAGCAACTGATTGCCGGTGGCCGCTTTCCGCAACTGCGCGGTTCGCGCACGGTGGACATGCTGGCGGCGCTCAACGGCCTTGGCTGGATCAGCGAAGAAGCACGCGACACACTGGTGGAAAAATATGGCTTTCTGCGCGATGTGGAACACCGCATCCAGATGATTGCTGACGAGCAGACCCATATGCTGCCGGAAGACGACGAGAATTTCCTGCGCGTCGCCCACATGATGGGCTATCGCGACGGCGACACTTTTGCCAAGGATTTCCGCCAGTCGCTGAAAACCGTCGAAACCCACTATGCGGCGCTGTTCGAACAGGCGCAGGAACTGGCGGGCGAGGCGGGCAATCTGGTGTTCACCGGCGACGTGGACGATCCCGATACGCTGGAAACCCTCGCGAAATTCGGCTTTGAGCGACCGAGCGACATCTGCCGTGTGATCCGTACCTGGCATTTCGGCCGCTATCGGGCCACCCAATCGGCGGAATCCCGGGAACGCCTGACTGAACTCACGCCCGTGCTGCTCAAGGCCTTTGGCGCAACGAGCCGGGCTGACGAAGCGCTGATGCGCTTCGACGAAATGATCAAGGGCCTGCCCGCAGGTATCCAGCTCTTCAGCCTGTTGCAGTCGAATCCGCGACTGCTTGACCTGCTAGTCCTGATCATGGGCGCCGCGCCTCGCCTCGCCGATATCATCACACGCAAGCCGCATGTGTTCGATGGCATGCTCGACCCGGCGATCTTTGCCGATATACCCACCCGCGCCTATCTGGCGGAGCGGCTGGAAAACTTTCTCGGACCAGCCAAAGTCTATGAGGACATCCTTGACCGCCTGCGGATTTTTGCGGCGGAGCACCGCTTCCTCATCGGTATCCGTCTTCTGACCGGCGCCATCGATGGCATCAGGGCAGGCAAGGCCTTTTCCGATCTCGCCGATTTGGTCATCGACCGGGCTCTGCAAGCGGTGATTGACGAATTTGCCAGCAAGCACGGTGTGGTGTCGGGCGGCCGCATCGCCATTCTCGGCATGGGCAAGCTCGGCAGCCGTGAACTGACCGCAGGGTCCGATATCGATCTCATTCTGCTCTATGATCATGACGCGGATGCCGAGGAATCCGATGGAGAAAAGCAACTGGCGCCGTCGCAATATTACATGCGGCTTACCCAACGCCTGATCGCGGCACTCTCCGCACCGACCGCTGAGGGCGTACTTTACGAGGTGGATTTCCGTCTGCGCCCATCGGGCAACAAGGGGCCGGTGGCAACCCATATCGACTCGTTCCGTAAGTATCAGCGCACGGAAGCCTGGACGTGGGAGCACATGGCGTTGACGCGGGCGCGGCCCGTGGCGGGCGACACCGCGCTGTTCGGCGAGATCGAGACTGACATCAGCGAGATTCTCGCGCTGCCGCGTGATCCGGCCAAGATCGCCAAGGATGTAGCCGAAATGCGGACATTGCTGGAAACGGAGAAGCCGCCGCGTGATGCCTGGGATATGAAGCTGGTTCCCGGCGGCATCATCGATCTGGAATTCATCGCCCAGTTCGCGGTTCTGACCGGCAATGTCGAGGGGCCGATCATTGCCCATTCGACAGCCGAAGTGCTGACAAAGCTCAAGGCCGGTTTTGCCGAGCCTGTCGTGACAGATCAGCTCGTGGGCGCGGCCAATCTCTATACGGAGCTCACGCAAATCATCCGGCTTTGCCTCAACAGCGATACCCGGCGCGAGGATTTTCCACCTGGGCTTGGCGATCTCTTGTGCCGTGCCTGTGATCTTCCCGATCTTGGCCGGGTGGAAACCCATCTGGAAGATACGGCGAAAACCGTCCGTAAGACGTTCAATGCGGTGCTGCGTGAAGCGCGTGCGAACAAATCCAACGGAAAGTAGAACGCTCTAAACCCGCCATTCCTCCCGCACCGGACCGATGGTCCGGGTGGGAATACGCACGGAGACGATGGTGCCGACACCTTCGGTGGATCGGATTTTCAGCGCGCCGCCATGCAATTCCGTCAATGAGCGGGAGATGGCGAGGCCAAGGCCCGAACCCGTATGGGTCTTGGTGAACTGGTTTTCCACCTGTTCGAACGGCTGACCGATTTTCTTCAGCGCCGATTTCGGGATGCCGCAACCTGTGTCTTCGATGGTGAATACCAGCGCGCCCGATACCTTGCGTGCGCGCACCGAGATGCGCCCGCCCGTGTCAGTAAACTTTACCGCGTTTGACAGAAGATTGATCAATATCTGCTTGATTGCACGCCGGTCGGCATTGAGCGTGACACTGTCGGCGATCTTCGTCTCGACCTTCACATCCTTGTTCATCGCCTGCAGCGAGACCACGCGCACCGTCTCGTGGATCAGCGGGCAAAGATCGATCTCTTCGCGGTCGAGCGAGAAATGGCCGGCTTCGATTTTCGACATGTCGAGAATGTCATTGATCACGTTCAGCAGATAATTGCCGCTGGTGTGGATGTCCTGCACATATTCCTCGTAACGGTCGGAACCGAGCGGCCCGAATGTGCCGGAATGCATGATTTCCGAGAAACCGATAATGGCATTGAGCGGCGTACGCAACTCGTGCGACATGTTGGCGAGGAACTCGGATTTGGCCCGGTTGGCCGCTTCGGCGCGTTCCTTCTCAACCGCATATTTGCTGTTGAGTTCGGTGAGTTCGAGCGTGCGCTCCACTTCGGATTTGCGCGCAAGGCTGAGGTCGTGAATGGTCGCCATCAGGCGGCGCTCGCTGTCCACAAGCCGTTCTTCATGCACCTTCAGCTGCGTAATGTCCGTACCCACCGACACCAGCCCGCCATCCTGGGTGCGCCGCTCATTGACCTGCAGCCATCGGCCGTCGGCCAACTGCCGTTCAAAGGTCAGGGCACCGGCACGGCCATGTTCATTGGCCATGCGCTTTTCGAACGCGACCGCGCGGATGCGCGGCTCCAGTTCGTCCCTGCCGATGCCGGGAAGCAGGCATTCATTGGCAAGGCCGGAATATTCGTTGAACTTGCTGTTGGACATGACGAGGCGATTGTCCGCATCCCAGAGAACGAAGGTCTCGGAAATGCTTTCAATGGCTTCGCGAATGCGCTGGTCGGCCTGCGCGGTCTGCTGGGCAAAACGGTGCTGTTCGCTGACATCGACCGCGACACCGACGAGATGCGTGTCGCCGACGGTTGCATCGGCAACCTGCGCACGTACCCGCATCCACACCCAGTGGCCCTCGGCGTGGCGCATACGGAACACGCGGTCGATCTGGCTGATCTCGCCCGCCGCCACCTGGGCGGCCAGACCGTAAAGCTTGTCGTCGTCCTCGTGAATGATGGATGAGATATCGCCAAGCGACAGGATCGCGTCATAGGCTTCATAGCCGAGCATTTCATACATGGATCGCGACCAGTAGACCCGGCCGCGCGCCATGTCCCAATCCCACAGGCCGCAGCGTCCGCGGGCCAGCGCCGTGTCCACCCGTGCCTGGGTGTGCTGATAGAGGGCATCCGCATCCTGCGCCCGCGCCGACTGGCTGAAATAAGCGTAGAGGACCACCAGCATGATCGCGGCAGTTCCGGCAAACAGGGTGACATTGACGGATATCATCCGCCGCCATTCGGCAAAGATTGCATCGACCGGATGCATGACAAACACGGAATAGCCGCCGCTGCCGGTCCGGCTGAAAGCGGCAAGGCCGGTCGTGCCGTTCATGCGCACTTCCATCACCCCGGCGCGCTCGCCAAAGAGGAAAAGCGGTTGGCCGTTGGTGACAAAGCTTTCGAGATTCTTGTCGCGCCAGCGATCGCCGCCATCCGATGAGGCGACGATTTTCGATTCGCCCGATGCAATGGCAATCCACATGCCCTGCGGAATGAGGTCGTTGGCGCGCATCTCGGCAATGATGTTCTGCAGCTCGCCGCTGTCGAGTTTCTGACCGGCTTTCATGCGGTTGTCGATGATGCTGGCCATGTGGCTTGCAGCGAGCGACAGGGTGGCGCGGGCCGTCCGTTCCGTGTCGTCACGCCAGGACAGGAGCGACATGGCACGGGCGGTTGCCAGAATGATGAGGAAAATAATGATCAGCGGCGGAATGGCCCGACGCAGATAGGGTTCGGCAGCGAGTAGCTTGCCGTAGGCAGGGTCAGCGAGAAGTTTGATATGACCGGAAAGACGGGTGCTCCCCCGCGCAGTCTCCCGCTTTCCGGCATAAGTCTTCCCTGTCGGCGCGCGATACGCGTCCGCATTTGCCATCGAATGGCCCCCTCAATTGCCTGTATAATCAGTGATTTGCTTCGCCACGCCGCACATCCGAAGCACCTGTAGTGAATCAAAACTGATTCGGTGTGTCCAGTCCTTTTGTTAAATATTTAGTAATCATTGTGGCAGGCATGAATCAGTTCGGGAGGCGATTCGCGTAAGCCTTTGAAAAGACTCCAAGTCTGAAAAAATACTCCGAGGGGTAAAAATATGCCTCGGCCGGTGGATAACCGGTCGAGGCACATCATTATGGAAAACGACGCCGAATCTTCACACCAAAACCGGCGCGAAACAGGTTCAGGCGAGCGTTCTTTCGACGATGTCACGCACGTCTGCGGACAGGTCTTTGACCACCGCGATGGAGGCCAGTGCTTCCCGCGCGTGCTCCCGGCGGACCGCTTCGAACGAACGCCACGAGCGCATGGCGGTCAGAAGCCGCGCTGCAAGCTGCGGATTCTTCTTGTCGATCGTCAGGATGGTTTCAGCGAAAAAGCGGTAACCTGCGCCATCGGCACGGTTGAAGCCCGTCTGGTTGCCGCTGGAGAAAGCACCGATCAGGGCGCGTGTCCGGTTCGGATTGTCGAGCGAGAACAGCGCATGGGTCATCAGGTCACGCACTTTTGCCAAGGCGCCCGCGCCTGGCTGCATGGCCTGCACGATGAACCACTTGTCCATAACAAGCGGGTCAGAACCGAAGTGTTCCTCGAAGGTCTTCAATGCAGCCTTTGTTTCGGCGCTGTCGCCAAAACGCTGGACCAGAACGCCAAGCGCCGCCACGCGGTCCGTCATGTTATCAGCATGTTTGAACTGGGCAGCAGCCCGTTTCGAGTTGCCGTCCGCCACGCTGAGATAGTCAAGCAGCACGTTGCGCAACGCACGCCGCCCGGCACTCGCCGCATCCGGTTTGAACGGACCGCTGTGGTCGAGATCATCATAAAGCTGATCGAATTTGCCGGCATGCGTTTCGGCCACTGCAAGAACGAATGCCTCACGGCTGCCCAGAATGGCGTCGGGGTCGATATTGTTGCCGAGTTCGCGTGCAATGTCGCTTTCTGAAGGCAGGCTCAGGCAGAGAGCCCTGAAAGCCTCGTCCAGACCGCTGTTGAAGGCGATCTCGCCCAGCAGCTTTATGGATGAGCTTTCGATGGTGGCGGGCTTGCCGCCACGCACGCGCTTGGAATTGCTGGTGAGTTTCGCTGTAAGAAGCTGTGTCAGCGCCTGCCAGCGATTCACTGCATCGCCGTCGTGCCGTGCAAGAAAGGTAAGATCAGAACGGGTCAGCTCACTGGTCATGGTAACAGGGGCGGAGAACCCGCGCAGAAGGGAAGGCACCGGCCGTTCGGTGATGCCGGAAAAGCTCAGGCGCTCTTTGCGTTTGAACAGATGGATGACATCACCCTTGACTGTTCCGCCCTTGACCGATTTCGCCTTCAGCTCACGGCCCTTCGCACCCAGCAGGGCAAACTGCACGGGAATGTGCATGGGCTTCTTCGATGATTGTCCGGGCGTCGCCTTCAGCGACTGTTCGATTTCGATTTCGAAGGTCTGCGTGGCCTGATCGTAATCATAGGTAATGGCAAGATTGGGGGTGCCAGCCTGATCATACCAGAGCGCAAACTGGCTCAGATCTTCGCCGGACGCATCCTCGAACACTTTGATGAAGTCTTCGATTGTCGCCGCATCGCCGTCGTGGCGCTCGAAGTAGAGGTCCATGCCCTTGCGGAAGAGTTCGGCACCCAGAATGGTGCGGATCATGCGCACGACTTCCGAGCCCTTTTCATAGACCGTTGCCGTGTAGAAATTGTTGATCTCGCGGAACTGGCGCGGCCGCACGGGATGGGCGAGCGGTCCTGCGTCTTCCGGAAACTGATGTGCCTTGAGACCCTTGACCTCGGCGATACGCTTGACGGCGCGCGAGCGCATGTCGGCGGAAAACTCGTGATCGCGGAAAACCGTCAGGCCTTCCTTCAGGCAGAGCTGGAACCAGTCACGGCATGTGATGCGGTTGCCTGTCCAGTTGTGGAAATATTCGTGGGCGATCACCGCTTCGATGCCGGCATAGTCGATGTCGGTCGCGGTCTCGTGGTCGGCGAGCACATATTTGTCGTTGAAGACGTTAAGTCCCTTGTTCTCCATCGCGCCCATATTGAAATCGGAAACGGCGACGACATTGAACACATCGAGATCATATTCGCGGCCGAAGACATCCTCGTCCCACTTCATCGAACGCTTGAGTGCATCCATGGCATAAAGCGCGCGCGGTTCCTTGCCGTGCTCCACGTAGATGCCGAGGTCGACAGAACGGCCTGAAGCGGTGGTGAAACTGTCAGTGATGACACCGAGATCGCCTGCAACCAGCGCGAACAGATAGGCAGGCTTGGGATGCGGATCATGCCAGACGGCAAAATGCCTGCCATCGGCCAGCTTGCCCTTTTCGCCGGGATTGCCGTTGGCCAGAAGCAGCGGCGCTTCCTTGGCACCGGCTTCGACGCGCACCGTGTAGACCGACAGGAGGTCTGGCCGGTCGTAAAAATAGGTAATGCGGCGGAAACCTTCCGCTTCGCACTGGGTGCAATACACCCCGCTTGAGCGGTAAAGGCCGGTCAACTGGCGATTTGTTGTCGGATTGATTTCCGTGGTGATCTGCAACGTGAACGTGCCGCTCTCGGGGAGGGCGCTGATTTCAAGGCGATCGGGTGTTGCCACATAGGCATTGTCACCCAGTGCAACGCCGTCGATGCTGATATCGACAAGTTTGAGTTCGTCGCCATCAAGGACAAGGGGTGCGCCAGCTGCAACGCCCGGCCGGCGTTCGATGTGCAATGTCGACTTGACGATAGTGCGCTCGGGATCGAGCGAGAATTCGAGATGGGTTTCAGGAATAAGAAAGTCTGTTGGCTTGTAATCTTCAAGATGAAAGATCTGGCCGGTATCGGTACGCATCGGGGAACTGTCCTTTTTGTGGTGCCGGACCGTAACCGTCTTTGCCCCGGCACACAACAAAAGCGGCCGGTTTTTTCCGCGTATGCCGTTGCTTTTGTTCACTTCCGTATGTGCACGAAACATGCAACGTGATTGCCCTGACATCTGGTGCGAATCCGCAAAGCAGCCTATACAGATATATCAATTCTGTTTCTCTCTGTTCGCTCCCTCAAGGAATACCAGTCGTGGCTACTATCGTTCACCATAAAGACGGTGAACCACCCCTCACGGATAAGGTGCGCAGCACCAATGTCATGCTCGGAATTGGCCTCAAGGTCGCTTCGGTCTGTGTGTTCGTCTGCATGTCCAGCCTGCTCAAGGCATCGGATGGAATACCGGCGGGGCAGCTGGTGTTCTTCCGTTCCTTCTTTGCCATCTTTCCGGTTATCGTCTTCATCGCTTGGCAGGGCCAGTTGAACGTCGCCTTCAAGACGAGTGAGCCTTTCAGCCATTTCTGGCGCGGTTTTGTCGGCGTCAGCGCCATGAGCGCGAGCTTTTATGGTCTCACCAAGCTGCCGCTGCCGGAAGCAATCGCCATCAGCTATGCCACACCCTTGCTGACGGTGCTTTGCAGCGCGGTGTTCCTGCGCGAAACGGTGAGGCTTTACAGGTGGACCGCCGTGTTCATCGGTCTTGCCGGTGTGCTGATCATCCTTTGGCCGCGCATGTCGTTTTTTACCGGTGACAGCGAATTCGGTGGTGACCAGGCTATCGGCGCGCTGGCCACGCTGTGCGGGGCGGGACTGGCTGCCATCGCCATGCTCCTGGTGCGACGGCTGGTGCAGACAGAACGGACCCCGACCATCGTTGTCTATTTCTCCATCGCGTCAAGTGTGATCGCGCTGGTCAGCCTGCCGTTCGGCTGGGTTTGGCCGACGCCAGCGCAGGCTGCCTTTCTTGTCATGGCCGGTATTGCCGGCGGGGTAGCGCAAATCCTGCTCACGGAGAGCTACCGGCATGCCGATATGTCGACCATCGCGCCCTTTGAATACACATCCATGCTGCTTGGTCTTGCCATCGGTTACATGATGTTCGGCGATATCCCGTCCAACGAGATGATGACCGGCGCAGTCATCGTGATCAGCGCCGGTATTTTCATCATCTATCGCGAACATCAGCTTGGTCTTGCCCGGGCAAGGGCGCGCAAGGTTTCAACACCCCAAGGTTAGGGTCTTGACCCTAAAACAAAATCTGCTCTGGATCAGTCGTCCTTGGCCGTTCCGATGGCCGGATTGAGCTGAAGGGTTTCCGGCGTTTGCGGACGGTCGTGCTGGTAGACAAAATCCGGACGTTCCGAAGGCACCTGCCGGGCCCGGCGCAGGCTGCGCCAGAAGGCATGGGCGCCATAGGCGGCATAGCAGCCCGCCATGGTCATGAAGAATCCGGCGGGACCGCTCACATCCATCAGGCGTCCGGCAATCTGCGGGCCGATCATGCTGCCGATGCCATAGACGATGAGCAGCCCGCTCGACACTTTGACGAATTCGCTGGGCTCGGCAAAATCATTGGCATGGGCAACGTTAAGCGAATAGATCGGAAACAGCACGGTGCCGAAGGCGAACATCAGTGAATAGATGACCCATGGCGTAACCGGCTGCACGATAATCATGGTCACAGAGAGTATGACGCCGAAGATACCGGCGACCACCATCACATAGCGCCGGTCGACAAAGTCTGAAATGCGGCCGATGGGATATTGGAAGATGGCCCCGCCAATCATGGCACTCGCGATCATCGTGGCAATGTCGAAGGTGGAAAGGCCGATCTCCCGGCCATATATTGCCGACAGGAAATTCCAGGCGCCTGCTATGATACCCGCAATCAGCGAGCCGATCATCGCGGCCGGCGATTTGCGGTAGAGACCGCGCAGGTCGAGCGATACCTGCGTCAGCGGCCGCGGCGACTGGGCATTGGACAGCCCTGTTGGAATAAGGGCCGCTGCATAGATCAGCGCACCGATCATGAACAGGGCCTGTGTCGCCGGATTGCCGAATGGCAGGATGTATTGCCCGACCAGCAGGCCGATCATCGACACGATCATGTAGATCGAAAATACCATGCCGCGCGTGGCGTTGGTGACGCGCTCGTTCAGCCAACTTTCAATCACCATATAGCTACCGGCGAGCGAGAAACCGGCGAGCGCGCGGAACAATGTCCAGGCCCACGGATCGATGATGAGGCCATGCATCAGCATGGACATGCTGAGCAGGGTCAAAAGAACAGCAAAGACCCGGACGTGGCCGACGCGGCGCACAAGCCGGGGAACAACAATACAGCCGCCGGTGAAGGCAAGGGCATAACCCGTTCCAAGCCAGCCCACGGTGGTCGGCGACCAGCCCTCCATACCGGCGCGCAAGGGCAGGAGAATTCCTGCCAAGCCTCCGGCTGTCAGCATCAGGAATGTGCTGGTCAAAAGTGCCGTGATCGGCAAGAGCTGGCGAAACATATGAGTACCCTGCGTTTCCGTAGGTGAAGTTACTGTTTTTGCAGAGTTGTTGAGCCGGAAATTACGACATCGCTGTTCCAGTTTTGCGGCACGCGGGGCGTGGTCCGTGGCCCATTATCCGTGGTTCGACAAGCTCACCATGAGGGAGAGGGACGATTGCAGGGAGTCATATCCTGCAACATGCATGATTGCCGTGTACTTCAATGTTTCCGATTGGCCTTGCAGCACCACTCTCCCTCATGGTGAGCTTGTCGAACCACGAACCACGAACCACGAACCACGGACCGAGAGCCACGGAACCATTATTGCGTGAACGCGCGCAACTGCATTTTGATCGCAATGAAATCACGCCAGGCAAAGCGCTTCTGGGCTGAATTGCGCAGGAGATAGGCCGGATGCAGTGTGGGCATGACGGGGATGTCGACACCGGCCGCAGTTCGATGGGTTTTCCAGTTGCCGCGCAGCCGTAGGATACCTTCAGGTGCATGGGTCAGGGCCTTGGCGGCAGGACCGCCAAGCGCAACCAGCAATTTGGGGCTGGCAAGTTCAATTTGCCGCTCGAAGAACGGACGGCAGATTTCGGTTTCCAGCGGCGTCGGTGTCCTGTTGCCGGGCGGGCGCCACGGGATGGTATTGGCGATATAGACGCCGGTGCGATCAAGGCCGATGGCGGTGAGCATGCGGTCGAGCAATTGCCCGGAACGGCCGATGAACGGCACGCCCTCCAGATCCTCTTCCCGTCCCGGAGCCTCGCCGACAAACATCACGGGCGCACCGGGATTGCCATCGGCAAAAACAAGGTTCTTGGCGGTGAATTTGAGATTGCAGCCATCGAACGAAGCGAGCTGTTCGCGTAATTGCTCAAGCGTCGTTGCGCTGGAGGCAAGTTGCCGTGCCAGCGCAATCTTGGTGTCATCGGGCACTGACGTTTTGTTGAGAATCGGCGCCGCGGCGACCTGAGGCTCCGGCCGTGATCGCTCGGGCTGCGGCACTGACGCGCGCGGTGCGGCGGGAGACTGGGCAGGGGCACGGGTTGGCTCTACCGCGGTGAAACGATCAACCGGCACATCCTCGAGCGGTGTATCGACACCGGCTTCGGCATAAAAGTGCAAGAGTTCACGCAGGTCGGGCAATGGCTGATCCTTGAACCCGGATTGGAATGGGCTTCCCTTTCAAGTCGCAAATTGTCGGCGCGATTGCAAGGTCAGGTGGAGGGAATGCGCGGCTCCTGCACCAGATAAAACGTCCGCTTGGGTGTAAAGTCGCCAATGGGGAAATCGAAACTCACATTGGCTGCCGGATCAGCCTTCCCGTCGCGAAACACCATGCGATCATAGGGCTCGAAGTCATCATCATAGCTGGCAAAGAGATTGGAATGGATCATCCCCGTCTTGTCGCCCGGCTGATAGAAGGAGAGCCCGTCATTATAGTCACTCGGTTTCCCGAGGGTTTCCTGTAATTCAAAGCCGAATTCAACCCACGGATGACCGCTGCCGTTAACGGTCCTGATCTGCAGATGAAACAGGATACCGGCGTCTTCCGTCGTCGGATTGAGCTGCTCCAGTTTCTCGGACCGAATGACAAGGGTGACCGGTGCCACCGCATCCAGTTCTTCGGTAATGACAATGGGGTCGCTGACGGTGCCTGTTCCGCTGACAGAGCGGATGCTGAACCCGCCAAGCTCATCGGAAAAACTATATTTCCCGGCCGTCCATATCTTGTGCTCTTGAGCAGCCGAATGACTGAAAATCGTGCTGACGGTCAGAAACCCGGCCAATGTCCAGATCATCCGAAGCGATCTCATCCCGTCTCCGCTTGTTGGTTATCCCCGGTCCGCCAGCAGTTTATTATTCGAGATACGTCATTGGCGTGGAGTATGAACGAAATGTGAAAAGGCGCAACTGGGGGACAACCTGCCTGTGGATGGCATGACTGCAGTGGCGTGGTTCGTGGTTCGCCAAGCTCACCATGAGGGAGAGTGGGAGGATTGCAGGGAGCTACATTCTGCAAATTAGCGGGCTGGCTTTCCAGGCAAACCAATTCCCTCATGGTGAGCTTGTCGAACCACGCGCAATGGTCATGCAATCGCACCTGTAGAACACGGCAAGCACCTTCTTACTCGTTCTTTATATGTTTCCCCGCGCGTTGGTAATTCTGTCGCAGACGAGGGCAAAATATTGACGTTTACGTTAAGGTTAATTACAAATCTGGTGAATGGTCGTAGGATGAGGGCAATTGGCCGCATCTTGAATGGATGCTAGCCTCTGTCATACGGCTATTGTTGCGCTACAAATGGGAAAAACACAGGCGAAGTGTTTGCGGGGCAGAGCATTCAGGAGGACTTAATGAGCGAGACACACGAACTTCCAGAGCGGGAGAGCATGGAGTTTGATGTCGTGATTGTCGGCGGCGGCCCATCGGGTCTGTCTGCAGCGATCAGGCTCAAGCAGATCAATCCTGAGCTTTCAGTGGTTATCCTTGAAAAAGGCGGCGAGGTCGGCGCGCATATTCTGTCTGGCGCCGTGGTTGATCCGATTGGTGTTGACAAGCTGCTTCCCGGCTGGCGCGAGGAGGAGGGACATCCCTTCAAGACGCCGGTGACGGCAGACCATTTCCTTGTTCTTGGACCGGCAGGTTCTGTTCGCTTGCCGAATTTCGCCATGCCGCCGCTGATGAACAATCACGGCAACTTCATTGTTTCGCTGGGCAATGTCTGCCGCTGGCTCGGCACCAAGGCGGAAGAGCTGGGCGTCGAAATTTATCCCGGATTTGCCGGTTCCGAAGTTCTCTATGATGACAGTGGGGCTGTCATCGGTGTGGCTACCGGCGACATGGGTATCGAAAAGGACGGTTCACACGGTCCGGCCTATACGCGCGGTATGGCGCTCCTCGGCAAATACACGCTCATTGCCGAAGGCGCACGCGGCTCGCTTGCCAAGGAGCTCATCAGCAAGTTCAAGCTCGATGAAGGCAAGGAACCGGCCAAGTTCGGTATCGGCCTGAAGGAACTCTGGCAGATCGATCCGGCCAAGCACAAGCTCGGGCTGGTGCAGCATTCGTTCGGTTGGCCGCTCGACCTGAAGACGGGCGGCGGTTCGTTCCTCTATCACCTAGAGGACAACACGGTTGCCGTCGGTTTCGTCATGCACCTCAATTACAAGAATCCGTATCTGTCGCCTTTCGAAGAATTCCAGCGCTTCAAGACCCATCCAGCCATTCGCGCGACGTTCGAAGGCGGCAAGCGCCTCGGCTATGGCGCCCGCGCCATTACCGAAGGCGGCTGGCAGTCTGTGCCGAAACTGTCTTTCCCCGGCGGCGTGCTGATCGGCTGTTCGGCGGGCTTCGTCAACGTGCCGCGCATCAAGGGATCGCACAATGCCATGCTCTCGGGCATGCTGGCCGCGGAACACGCAGCGGAGGCACTGGCAGCGGGACGGGCCAATGACGAGCTCATCACGTACGAGAATGCCTGGCGTACCAGCGAGATCGGCAAGGATCTGAAGCGGGTTCGTAACGTCAAGCCGATGTGGTCGAAGCTTGGTACCATTGGCGGTGTGATGCTGGGTGGCCTCGATATGTGGCTGAACACGATTTTCGGCGGTTGGTCACCCTTCGGCACATGGAAGCACGGTAAATCCGATGCGGCCGCGCTGGAACCTGCGGCCAAGCACAAGCCGATCGCCTATCCCAAGCCCGATGGCGTGCTGACGTTCGACCGTTTGTCCTCCGTGTTTCTGTCCAACACGAACCATGAGGAAAACGAGCCGGTTCACCTGATCGTCAAGGACCCGGCGCTGCAGAAATCATCGGAACACGATATCTATGCGGGGCCATCGACACGGTATTGCCCGGCAGGCGTTTACGAATGGGTCGAGGAAAGCAGTGGTCCCAAGTTCGTGATCAATGCGCAGAACTGCGTTCACTGCAAGACCTGCGATATCAAGGACCCGAACCAGAACATCAACTGGATACCGCCTCAGGGCGGCGAGGGGCCGGTCTATACCAATATGTGATGTGAGTGGTTCAAGCTCCCTTGTGAAATGGGGAGCAACGTTCCGGCATGACATCAAGCCGTCCGCTGCAAGCCGCTGCGGGCGGTTTTTGATTTGGAAGTGGTCCTACGCAAGCGGCAGAGCGTACGTCTGCTTGACAGTCTGGCTCGGTACATCAGTTTTTACATTCTGGATGCCGTTTTTGCGCGTGAGATGCGTCGACTGAAAGCGCCGGTATTCATCCAGATCGGCCACGACGACACGCAACAGAGCATCACTCTCGCCGAGCATGATATAGCACTCCACCACCTGCGGGAGCTGCTTCATCGCCTCCATGAAGTGGTCGATCGTCTCCGCGTCCTGCGCGGTCAGCCACACGCGGGCGAACATCGACAGACCGAGATTGACTTTTACAGCATTCAGGACGGCAACGTAGCGATCAATCACTCCGGCCTCTTCCAGCAGCTTCACCCGGCGCAGGCAAGGCGAAGGCGACAGGCCCACCTCCCGGGCCAGCTCGGTGTTTTGTATCCGGCCGTCCCGCTGCAAGGCGCGAAGAATGCGTTTGTCTATGTCGTCAAGTTGCATTGGCATTTCATATCAATATGATGACCATTATTATTATCCAATGCTAATAGTATTAGAATAGATGGCATCTTCGCAACCAAATTGCTGATGGCCTGGCCTATGCTGCCCCTCATGGAAACCGCAACGCTCATTCTCTTCGCCGCCACAGTCCTCCCGCTGATCTGCACACCCGGCCCGGATATGCTTTTCGTAGCCTCGCAAGCCATATCAGGGGGAGCGAGTGCGGGCCTTCGGGCAACGGCAGGGATCTGCCTGGGTTATATCGTGCATTCAATTCTTGTCGCGCTGGGTGTCGCTGCTGTTATCGCTGCATCGCCGGTGCTGTTTGAAGCGCTGCGATGGTTTGGCGTGGCATACCTCGTCTATCTCGCCTCGCAGCTTGTCCGGTCTGCCAGCAGGAGAGGGAAAGCCACCTTGTTTACCGCACCGGATGTTGCCGTCTTGCAGCGAGGCTTTTTCACGGCGGTTCTCAATCCCAAGGGGGTGATGATCTATTTCGCGATCTTGCCCCAGTTCATGAACCATACGCTGAATATTTCCGTTCAGGCAGCCATCCTGTCTGCCATCTTCGTTGCCCTATGCGCTATGGTCTACGTTATCCTCAGTCTGATCATTGGCGCATCAAGTCATCGGGGCAATTTCGACGACCGTCGCCGCAGGATGGTTGAAGGAGGAGCGGGCTGTCTGCTGATTGTTGCGGCGGGGTTTATGGCTTTGAGATAACGGGGCCACATCGACGCGGACCGTTGAATTTGTCGCTTCTCAAGACCGACGGGAAGGAATAGGTGGACGGATCGGATCCTCACAGGAGTTGTTCCATGATCACCTGCTATCTGAAATATGTCATCGACCCGTACAAGCTCGCCGAGTTCGAGGATTATGGCCGCCGCTGGATTGGTCTGGTCAACCGTCTTGGCGGAAACCATCACGGTTATTTTCTCCCGAGTGAAGGAGCGAGCAATATTGCTTACGCGATGTTCAGCTTTCCCAGCCTTGCCGACTATGAAACCTATCGCAAGCGCATGGCTGATGATCCGGAATGCCAGGCGGTGTTTGAAATGGAAAAACGCAATCGCAGCATTGTGAGCTATGAGCGCAGTTTTCTCCGGCCGGTACTCGAATAATCAGTCCGTTAACATCACGGTTTGCAGGTCCGGGCCATCCTCGTCAGCTCCATTGATTGCAAATCGCAACAGCAGCGGCAGATGGTCGGAGCCGACGGGCGTGAGCGTTTCGACGCGTGCTCCCGTTACGCGATCCGAGATGAGAAGATGGTCAAGCGGCAGGCCAATCCAGCGGGCTGCCTTTGCCAGTGTACCGTTTACAAGCCAGCTTGGCCGCAATCCATCCACCGGGCGGGTTTTGCTGGCCTCGCCAATCTGGCGAACGGTCCGGCTCCATGGTGCTGCGTTGAAATCTCCGGCGAGGATCATCGGCCCTTGCAGCCGCTCGAAAAATGGCCGCAATTCGTCGACGTTTTCCGCCTGCCTGAACGGCCATGGCCATTCCAGATGCAGCGCGGCAATCAGTGCACTGCGACCACCAAAATCAATCCGCGCCAAGCCTGCAAGTGCATTGCCGATGCATTGCGGCGTGGTGCCAAGCGCAAACGGACGGCGGGAGAGGATCGCAACACCGCCGATGCGTTTGGTGCTGGGGCAGTACAGATTATAGGGATAGCGCGCTTCGATTGCCGCGAGCTTCGACCGCCAGCTCTCCGAGACTTCCTGCAGGGTGATGACATCGGGGCTCTGTTGCGCAATCAAGCGGATGACATCGGTCTGTTCGGCATTGTCAAAGCGGAGGTTCAACTGCAGCAGCTTGTATTCCGGTTGGCCCGATGGTGTTGACGATTGCGCTGTTCCAGCTGACGCGGGCGTGGATGAGGGCGCCAGCACTGTCGAAAGGGCCATGACCGCAAGAACGATTGTCATCAGGCCTTCACGCCACAGACCCATGAACAGCGCTGGCAGCGCCGTGATGATCATCAGGGCGGCAAGGTGCATGCGGAAGTGCGCAAACGCGTCGAATACCGGATGCACGGAACCGAAAAACCCGAGCACCAAAGGCACCGATAACAGCACCGGCACAAGCACGGCCGCAAGTTTCGCCCAGGATGATTTTGTCGTTGTGGTCATGGTCACGCATTAAACGGTCAATTGCGACGCAATCAAGATGCGGGATGTGAGAGTTCACCGTCAATTCATTCCGTATTGAGCGAGTTTCCTCCGTCAGCGCCCAGCCGCAACTCTCAAATGTAGAACGCCATCAAAATTCAACCCTGCATTCGTTGCCGTTTGTGCGGGATTTGCGAAGCTGTGGATTGGACAGTTCAAATTTGAGAGTGAAGCAGCACGCACTGAGCCAGCCGGTGCATCGGGATGATGGGCCTCCCGACCATAGCAATGGCCTTGCTCTCAAAACTGGAGGTGAAGCGATGTGGTATCTGCCGCTGAGCATCACTCTGGAAATGAAAAGAACCCGGACTAGCTGGTCGCTGGTCATCCGGGTTCGATTCATTATCTAGAAAAAGGGGGTGGGCGAAAGCCCGCCTCCACTCCAGAAGAATACGGTATTTCACCCTTGTTTCCAAGCACGATTTTCTGGTCTTGGGTGCCAATTTGCCGATATAAAGCCCCAGATTCTACTGGAAGGCCATTTCGAAAAAGCTGCGCAACTTGCGCGAGTGTAGTTTTTCCGGCGGCATTTCTGCCAGTTTCTCCAGTGCACGGATACCGATCTGCAAATGCTGGGCAACCTGACGTTTGTAGAATTCCGTTGCCATGCCGGGCAGCTTCAGTTCACCATGCAGCGGCTTGTCGGAAACGCACAGCAGCGTTCCATAGGGCACGCGGAAGCGGAAGCCGTTGGCGGCGATGGTTGCCGACTCCATGTCGAGCGCAATGGCGCGCGATTGCGACAGGCGCTTCACCGGCCCACGTTGGTCACGCAGTTCCCAGTTGCGGTTGTCGATGGTGGCGACGGTTCCTGTGCGCATGATGCGCTTCAGGTCATAACCTTCGAGGCCAGTGATTTCGGCAACGGCCTGTTCCAGCGCCACCTGAACTTCAGCCAGCGCCGGGATAGGCACCCATACTGGCAGGTCATCATCGAGAACGTGATCTTCACGCACATAGGCGTGGGCGAGCACATAGTCCCCGAGCGCCTGTGTATTGCGAAGACCAGCGCAGTGACCGAGCATCAGCCAGGCATGCGGACGCAAAACCGCGATATGATCGGTGATCGTCTTGGCATTGGAGGGGCCAACCCCGATATTGACCATGGTGATACCGGCATTGTCTTTCTTTGCCAGGTGATAGGCGGGCATTTGTGGCAACCGCCCGATCGGCACACCTGAGGTCGGTGCATCATTGCCCGCTTCCGTGATCAGATTGCCGGGCTCGATGAACCGTTCATAACCGCCGCCGCCATCGGCCATCAACTTCCGAGCGAGGGCGCAGAACTCGTCGATATAGAATTGATAGTTGGTGAAGAGGACATAGTTCTGGAAGTGCACTGGGCGCGTTGCAGTGTAGTGCGACAGGCGATGCAGGGAGTAATCCACGCGCTGCGCCGTGAACGGCGACAAGGGCATGATACCGTCAATATCGTCGTTCTCATACTCGCCATTGACAATCCTGTCATCGGTCGCGTTGAGATCAGGGACATCGAAGAGATCACGTAGCGGGCGTTGAAACGCGTCGGCAACGGAGGATTCCACATACGTGCCTTCGAGGAAGGCAAAGTGAATGGGGATCGGTGTCGTCGACTCCTGTACGGTGACCGGGCCGCCATGGTTGCGGATCAACAGCCTGATCTGCTCTTCAAGATAGTTTTCGAAAAGATCCGGCCGGGTGATGTTGGCCGAATACTGGCCGGGCGCCGAGACATGACCAAAGGCGAGGCGGGAGTCGATCTGTGCATAGCTGGAGGTCGACAGGCGTACCTCCGGATAGAAGGCACGGAAATGGGTGTTGTTTTCCACTTCGCCCTTGGCGACCTTGTCGAAGCCATCGCGCAGAAACTGCGTGTTTCGCTCGTAAAGGGCGATCAGCGCATGCACGGCAGCTTTCGCGTCGGTAAATTCTTCGGGTTCAACATGGGGCGGCATGCTGATGGCGACTGGTTTCTTTGTTCCGATTCGATTGTTCATAGTCTTAATATAGTGAAATCGGATGTCAGTTGGGAGATGGCAAAAAGCCTGAAATTTTAATTCGGTTTCAGCTCCTCGCCGCAGCCAGCCAGAAATCGGGTTGCGACTATTGCGATCGGGCATCGGTGACTTATGTTTGACAGGACAGAATCCGTTTTCAGGGAGACTCCAATGACGATCCAAACCAAGCCGATCGAACTTTACTATTGGCCGACGCCTAACGGCTGGAAAATTTCCATCATGCTGGAAGAGCTTGGTGTTCCCTATGACCTGAAGCTGGTCAATATCGGCAAAGGTGAGCAGTTCGAACCGTCATTCCTCAAGATCGCTCCCAACAATCGCATGCCTGCGATCGTCGATCCGGAAGGTCCGGGCGGCGCGCCGCTCTCCGTGTTCGAATCCGGCGCCATCCTGCAATATCTCGGCCGCAAGTTCGGCAAATTCTATCCGCAGGATGAACGCAAACGCGTTGCTGTCGAGGAATGGCTGTTCTGGCAGGTGGGTGGGCTGGGCCCGATGGCCGGGCAGGCACACCATTTCCGCCAGTATGCGCCCGAAAAGATCGAATATGGCATCAATCGCTATACCAATGAGGTCAACCGTCTTTATGGCGTAATGAACCGTCGCCTGGAGGGCCGGGATTTTCTTGCCGATGAATATTCCATCGCCGATATGGCGTCGTTCGGCTGGGTTGTTCCCCATGCCAACCAGGGGCAGGACCTTGATGATTTCCCCAATCTCAAGCGCTGGTTTGAAACCATAAGCGCGAGACCTGCGGTTCAACGGGGCAGAGATCTGGGCAAGGAAGCCCGTCGCAATCTTGCCGATGACAAGGAAGCGCAGAAAGTCCTGTTCGGCCAGCGGGCACTGTAAGCAGGCGTACCATCATCAGGGGCAGGATTCTCACTCCGTTGGAAATGCTCCTGACTCTTCTCCATGTGAATCGGATGGCAGAGCTTGTCGAAACACGACCCACAAACCACAAGCTCTGCAAATGTCGCCCTTCTCGATCTCTACAAATGCCGTGTCTCCGTGGGGACCTCTCCCCAGTTGTTGTGCAACCCGTCCTGATATTGCAGTGGGGCCGCGAGCAGTTCCTCCTGTGAAAGATCGTCGAGAACGGACAGGTTGACGGCATAGAAGACGCCGCCCATCACTTCCAGTTCTCCCCGTCCAAAAGGCTTGACGCCGCAGGTCTTGCAGAAGAAATGGCGGATGGTTTTGCTGCCGAACTGGTACTCCGTCAGATTATCACCGCCCGCAAGAAGTTGCAGGGCGTCACCGCCGATAAACGCTTTCCAGAACCGGAGCTTGGCACAGAACGAGCAGTTGCATTTGCTCGTACCGGCATCAAGATCAATGGTGCATTCGAAGCGCACCGTATGGCAATGGCAACTGCCATGATAGGTCTTTTTCATCGGATATCTCCCAATGGGGTGATGGCTATCAATGGCAGCATGTACCGTCAGCAGATTCGCCAGCGGCGGGATATTCGTCGTGACGCTTGACCCAGTTCTTGCCGAGGCCATCAAGATCGCGCGTGCCGTCCCAGCCCTCCTGCCGGCCGAGCGGTGTCAGGTCTAGATAGTTATAGGTGCCAAGCTGCAGATCACCGCCGCGGCCATAGCTCGAATAGGTGTGAAGGATGTCCTCGCCTTCGCGCAGGAAGACACTTGTTCCCGGCTGTTCGCCCTGCATGAACCAAGGCATGCCTTTGCGCTCATACTCTTGGGCTGTGGTATAGTTATAGACCGGCGGTGTGACTTTCTCGTCCAGCGTTACGTGGAAATCGTAGTTGAAATCGCTGCCATACGAAGACACCCAGGGAAATGTCCAGCCCATACGCTTCCTGTAGGCCTCGATTTCAGCAAGGGGTGCGCGGGATACCACCACCAGAGTGGTGTCACGGGCGTGCAGGTGCGCCAGATTGCCGATGCTGTCAGCGAGGAACGAACATCCGGGGCAACCTTCACCTTCGTCCGGTCCCAGCATGAAGTGATAGACTATCAACTGGCGGCGACCCTCGAATAGATCGGACAGGCCAAGTTTGCCCGCAGGTCCTTCGAAAAGGTAGTTCTTGTCGATCTTCACCATCGGAAGCGAGCGTCGCTCGCGGTTAAGCGCGTCGCGCTGTTTTGTAAATGCCTTTTCCTTCAGCAGAAAGGCCTTTCTGGCCTTGTCCCACTCGCCGCGGGAAACAACCTTGCGGTCATCAACAGTTGTATGGGTGTTCATCGTTTCCTCCTTGATATTGCTTCAAGCGATAATCAGTCCATAAGCGTTCCGGACTATACGCCCATCAGTGGGCATGTCCCAGCAGCTCGACATAAGCTTCCAGACGTTCCATGCATTCGGTCCAGCCGTTTCGGTGCGAATCCCGGTCTTCCACTGAATCGAACGGCGCCTGATGGAAAACCAGTTTTGTGCGATGGCCTTGCGCACTCAAGGCGATGCTCACCAGTGTTTGTGGTCCACGGGTGCCATCGGCGTCCTCCCACGCGAAGGTAAAGACGATGCGCTCCGGTTCAACGATCTCCCGGTAATGACCAACCATCCAGGCGTCTTCTCCGTCAGGTGACCGGATGGAGGAGCGGTATGCGCCGCCTTCCCGGAAATCCATCACGCAGCCGGGGCAGGTAAAATTCTTTGGCCCCCACCACCGCATAACATGTTCTGGTTGTGACCAAGCCTTGAAGACAAGTGCAACGGGCGCATCGACGATGCGCACAATTGTCAGCTCGTTATCACTGTCTCTGAGTGCCTGCGCTGCGACCATGTTTCCTTTTCCTCCGCAACCCGTTCTTATTGTACATAACAATAAGGTTAAATAACCTATTGGTTTAATACACGTTCATTTTGCGAACGTCAACATTCGCTGTGCGTCCATTTTTGCGTCACAAAGTTTCCTTGGAAAGCGCCATATCGGGCATCAGTTTCCCCGCAGCAGGGGCCGCCTTGCGATTCATGATGCCGGAGATGGAGATGAGATATGTCAGGTCATATTACGCGCCGCGCTGCGCTTGTTGGGTCCATGCTGGTTGTTCCGGCGCTGTCGCTGTCGATGAGGTCGGCGAGCGCAGCCGCGGCGACGGATCTCGAGGCCGCGTTCAAAGACCTGGAAAAGACAACCGGTGCGCGGCTTGGGGTTTCGGCGCACGATACCGGCTCCGGTAAGCGCATCAACTACCGCGAGACGGAGCTGTTTGCCATGTGCAGTACCTTCAAGTTTTTTGCGGCGGCTGCCATACTTGCCCGGGTTGACCAGAAGAAAGAGCAGTTGGGCCGGATCGTGACCTACAAGAAGTCCGATCTTGTGCCCTATTCGCCGGTAACTGAAAAGCATGTGGGTGAGGGAATGTCGCTTTCGGCCATTTGCGAGGCTGCGATCATCTGGAGTGACAATACCGCCGGAAACCTCATGCTCGATGCACTGGGTGGATCGAAGGGAGTGACGGAGTATGCGCGCAGCCTTGGCGACAAGATCACCAGACTGGACCGACGTGAAACCGAGCTCAATGAAGCCACGCCCGGCGATCCACGCGATACGACCACACCTGATGCCATGCGCGTGAATCTCGAAAAGACTGTCCTTGGCACCGCTTTGTCGGAACAGTCACGCAAGCAGCTCGCCGATTGGCTGATCGGCAACAAGGTTGGCGACAAGCGTTTGCGGGCAGGGCTGCCAAAGGATTGGAAAGTAGGCGACAAAACAGGAACCAGCGATAGCGGAATGGCCAATGACGTCGCGGTGATCTGGCCGCCGGACCGCAAGCCCATCGCGCTGACCGTCTACCTCTATGACCCCAAGGGTACAGCGGACAGCCGCAACGCCATTCATCAGAAAGTGGCAAGCCTCGTTGCCGAACACATCTGAAACGGGCAAACAAAAACCCCGCGAATGCTGTGCGCGCTCGCGGGGTAATCCATGCAATGTGAAAATTACTGGCGCGTCAGGCTTTCGCTCTTGCAGATAAGGCCGCCCAGCACGCAGCCTGACAGGGACAAGGTATTGCCGCTCACGCTGGCCTTGCCATTATAGGTCTTGCCCTCGTCGAGCTTGTTGACCTGGCCCTTGTAGGATCCGCCCTTGCCGGACATCTCGCCTATGGACTTGCCCTTGTATTCGCCGGTCAAGACCGTGCCGCAATACTTGTCCGCGCCGCAGGACGCGTACTGGATGAGCGTGCCGGTAGGCCGTTTCCACGTGCCGACGATAGGCTCCTCGGCCAGTGCCGGGCCTGCCATGAGTACGAAGCCGGCACATGCCAATAAAAATTTGCGATTCATATTTTCCTCCCGGTAAGGGTTGTGCGGCAAATGGGATCTCTCCTCGTCCATTTGCATGTCCCTTACGTAAACGTAATTCAAAAAAACCCTGAAAGAAAGCCTTATGCGTGGTCAAGGGCGGGGTTTTTTAGGGTTCCTGGGTCGCATCCGGAGCCTTGCCGGCGCGTGGATCTGAACGAGCGTTGCAGGAAGAAGCTGTTCTTTGGTTAGCAAAGGCTTGAAATCCAAAGAATGCATTTTAGGCAAATTTGTCCCAAATGCCTGCAATTGCTGGGGCGATATATTTAATGAATTCCGAAGTTTACGAGTTGTTTTAGTTTTGTTTGGCTCCAGTTAAGCATGCCCCTTAACAGCAATTTCAAGGCTGTGTGGCATTCTCGAAAGTATCGAAAGAGCACGCCAAAACAAACAAATCAGGCGGTTCTCAGAAGTCTAACAGGGCTTATCGGTTAAAACAGGGACACGGTAAAATGGCACGCTTTGATCTTCAGAATATCGATGCCGGACATGTCGGCGGGACAGCAGAAACGGACATTCTCTTTGAAATGGGCATCATGTATGCCACAGGCCGTGACTGTGATGTTGATCATGTGGCAGCACACAAATGGTTCAACATCGCCGCGATCAAAGGCAGCGACCGCGCCGCGGAGTTACGGGCCCAGTTGGTGAAGACTATGTCCAAAGCCGATCTGGCGACGGCAATGCGCGAAGCACGCGAATGGATGACTTCGCACTAAACCGCAAACGCATAAATCTGTGCTTGGAAAATGCAGATGGCATTCACTGCAGTTCGTGGTTCAACAAGCTCACCATGAGGGAGATTGTTGACTGCAAAGCCAATTGGCGACGTCGCAGAATATAGCTTCCTGCAACCCATCACTCCCTCATGGTGGGCTTGTCGAACCACTGGCGGGAGTTTACCGCCGGCTCCGTCAGAGATGGTCACTCACAGCGCCGCTGTCCCCATGGGCTGGAAAGCATCGCGGATAACCTTCGCCATGCCGTCAATCGCCGGGCTCCTCATACGCGGATTGCGCCGCAGCACCACATTCGACGAATCAATGACTGGAAAGCCCTCTGCCTCGCTCAGTTCGCGGCAGCCCGGTGGGATGTTGCTGCGGGCAAGCGGCGCGACGGCGAGACCGGAAATCGCCGCGATTTTCAAGCCGCCACCTGTATCGCAGCTATAGGCCACGCGGTAATCGATCTTGTTTCTCTCCAGCGATCCTATGGCGAATTTCTTGCACCAGTCGGAGCGTTCATAGATTGCAATGGGAACGGGTGTGATCTCATGCACGCAATGCATCTCCGAAGTCACCCAGACGGTGGGGTCGACAAACAGAACTTCACCCGTTGTCGGCGGCTCCCAGTTGAAAATGACGGCAAGGTCAAGCTCATCAGCGTCCAGCGCAGCCAGCTGTTGTGCCGAATATCCGCATCTGACGGTTACTTCCACTTGCGGATGCTGGCTGGCAAAGGCCGCCAGGGCGCGGGGCAATACAGTATAGCCATATTCCTCGGGAAGGCCGATCCGCACCGGGCCGCCAAGCGGTTTGGCCCGGATAGCCGCCATGGTCTCATCCAACAGGCCAACGATGCGATGGGCGTTTACCAGCAGTGCCTGACCCTGCGCGGTCAGTGTCACGCCGCGAGAACCGCGGTCGAAAACACACTCTCCCAGAACGTCTTCCAATCGCTTGATCTGGATGCTCACTGCCGATTGTGTCCGGCCAATTTTCTCCGCCGCCCGGGTGACGTTGCCTGTTGTCGCCACGGCCAGAAACGTACGGAGCAGATCGCTGTCGAGGGGAAGGGGCATGGTGCAACTCGCAATGAAAATTTCGAATGACAGGCATAATTCCTATTCGTTTGATATATGTCAAGAATTGGATCAAGCATTGTAGTTGTCCATGATGCTGGAAGTTCGTAATGTCCATTTTCCCTTTGTTTTCAAATCTTTGGAGAATATGGGTCGCAGTGAACTGCGAGGCGCGTCAATTGCAGGCATTGCAGGACAAGCCCGGTGAGCATCTGCTGCGGGATGCGGGGATCACGCGACACGAGATTGCCGGCATCATGCGCTGCTATCGGTTGAGGCGGCTGCTCGCAGCATTGGTTCGCTGACATATAACCTTGCCAACTATGGGCAGGGCGCACCATTTTCTTTGATATCTCCACATTATTGACGCAATCAGGACGAGATTGTCATACTAATTACAACCTAACCGTTAGGTCGATGGGAGGGTGGAGCTGTACTCATCCGGCATGCACGACGAATAGCGGCAAGGTCAGAGGAGACCTGAGAAAATCATAGCAGGAGTGAGTTATACGTAATCTTTATACAGTAAGTCCTCATGCAAAATGATGCATACAGAATATCGATACAAGTCTAAATGCGGATGGCGTTTTTCGTATGAAGAATTCGTATAATGTATATTCCAGATATTCTGATTATATGTGCTCGATATAGGAAGTATAATAATTTTTCTTGATGAAATTTATCATGAAAATTACGATAGGTAATGTGAAACAATGCGATTTTATCCGCGACATTTCACAACTCTGTGGGGTTGCGAAGACTGGGATATCAGTTAAGTAAACGATTTATGGAATTTTCTGATTCTTGAAAATTGCGGGGAAGTTATGCAGAACGAGCTTGGAGAGTTATTATCAAAATTGAGCGATGCTCAAAAAGAGTTGATAATCTCGACTGCAAAAAGCAATGCATTTCCTGACAATAATACATTGAGAAAAATAGCGACTTTGGCACTGAACATTTCCGCCGTTGAAGGTCTCATTGCTGACACGCAAACCCGCGCCAAGCGCGCAAAAATGACCAAGGCGAACGACTAGAGCGGCACAATCGTCAGCTCTACGCGAGCCCCGAGATCATGCCGCGCTATCCTGTTTACTCGTCAGACACCCGCTGGTCCGGTCCGGGTTGCCTCAAACAGGAACCAGTGGCGGCGTTCTGCTTCATCAATGTAGTTCTCGATGATGCTCGTGGTGGCGCTGTCACGATACTCACTGCATAGCTCATGTACCTGGCGGAGATAGCCGATGAAGCTTTTGGTGTCGTCGCGCAGTTCGGCCAGCATATCCTCAGGTGTGACGAAATTGGCGTCGTTGTCGAGCAGACGCTGCTGGGCTGAAATCTGCCCGATGGAGTGCAATGTGGTTCCGCCGATCTTGCGTACCCGTTCCGCCAGAACATCTGTCATATCAAAGATCTGGGCGCCCTGTTCGTCAAGCATCAGATGATAATCGCGGAAGTGCGGCCCGCTCATGTGCCAGTGGAAGTTTTTCGTTTTCATATACAACGCGAATGTGTCGGCAAGCAGCGCGTTGACAGCCGCTGCGATATCGCGTGTTGCCTCCGCTCCAAGATCGCTGGGGGTCGCGGTGGGAGCACGTTTGATTGTCTGCAATGATTTGGTAGCCATTGGCCGATCTCCTCTGCTTTGAACGGTGTACTCTTCGTCTCAGGCACGCGACTGACGCTGGTCCTATGACTAGCATGCCAGTTTGTCATTTCTGCTTCACTTTTTGGTCAGTTCGGCAGATTCGAGTTCTTCGAAACGCACCAGAGCAGTCTTCTCCTTGACCTGTGCACCTTCTTTGACGATTTCGGCAATTTTTCCGTCATGGGGAGCGGTGATGGAATGCTCCATTTTCATGGCCTCCAGGACCAGGAGCACTTGCCCCTTCTTGACCATATCACCAGCAGATACCCGGACGGATTTCACCAGACCCGGCATGGGGGCTGTCAACCGGTCTCCGGCGCCTCCGGCTTCTTCGGCCCGCTGTAATGGATCGATCAGTGCGAATGTTGCCACCACGCCCGTGGCGATAATTGCAACACCTTGCGGTATGGCCGCTGTTTTCGCCTTCAGGTTGATACCTTTGCCCGTGATATGCCAGCCACCGCCATCGTGCCGGACACGCAAATCGACTGCAGTGTCGGGCGCGGCAATCTCAAAACGATCATCCCCAAGAACCGCAACCCCATATCGGGTTGTTTGACCGGGTTCGCCCAGTGTGACCGGATAGTGCGATGGCGCATGATGGCTGTAACCGCGCAGGGCGGTCCAGGGATCGTCGGATACTGCTTTTATCAAAAGACCGCTGGCGTAAAGCACGGCCAGTTCCTTCGCGCCAGCAGGCATTGCTACGGGAACGACAAGGCTATGAAGATGCCGGTCAATCAGGCCGGTATCCACGTCTCCGGCGGCAAAACCCTGATGCCGAACGAGCGCTGCCAGAAACGCCGCATTGGTGACCGTACCCGCAATCTCCGTGTGCAGGAGTGCGTCCTCCATGGCATGGAGCGCGCTGGCGCGGTCCGTTGCATGCACAACGATCTTGGCAATCATCGGATCGTAATAGGGCGAGATCGTATCGCCCGGACGCACACCGGTTTCGATGCGTACCGTCCCCCCATTGACAGTGGCCGGAAAGGTGAGGTGATGCAGCGTGCCGATGGCAGGCAGAAAACCTTTGGCCGGGTCTTCCGCGTAAAGCCGGGCTTCCACCGCATGGCCGTTCAACGGAATTTGCGCTTGCGTCAGAGGCAAGGGTTCACCTGCAGCCACGCGCAATTGCCATTCGACCAGATCAAGGCCGGTGATCATTTCCGTGACAGGATGCTCGACCTGCAGGCGCGTATTCATTTCCATGAACCAGAAGCCGTCCGGCCGCAGACCCTGACTGGCATCGACAATGAACTCGATCGTGCCCGCGCCGGAATAGTTGATGGCCTTGGCCGCCTTGACCGCAGCATCGGTCATCGCAGCGCGCATTTCCGGCGTGATATCGGGAGCAGGGGCTTCCTCGATGACCTTCTGATGTCGGCGCTGCAACGAGCAGTCGCGCTCATAGAGATGGACGGCATTGCCGTGATTGTCGCCGAATACCTGCACTTCGATATGGCGCGGCTTGGAGACGTATTTTTCCACCAGCACCCGGTCATCGCCGAAGGCACTTTTGGCTTCGCGCCGCGCACTGCCCAGGGCTTCGGCAAAATCATCGGGACTGTCGACCTTGCGCATGCCCTTGCCGCCACCGCCCGCCCGCGCCTTGATCAGCACGGGATAACCGATCTCACGCGCCTTGGAAGCGAGCACAACCAGTTCCTGCGCTTCGCCATGATATCCGGGAACGACAGGCACACCTGCCTTTTCCATCAGCCGCTTGGCGGCATCCTTCAACCCCATGGCACGGATGGAATCGGCCGAAGGACCAATGAAGACCAATCCTGCCTTGACCACCGCGTCGACAAACCCGGGATTTTCCGACAGGAACCCGTAGCCGGGATGAATGGCCTCGGCACCGGTATCAATGGCTGCCTGAATGATGCGGTCGGCGCGCAGATAGCTTTCCGACACCGACGAGCCGCCGATATGCACAGCCTCATCGGCCATTGCCACATGCAGGGCATTGGCATCCGCATCGGAATAGACCGCGACCGTGCCAATACCCATCTTCTGCGCCGTGCGGATGACACGGCAGGCAATTTCACCACGATTGGCGATAAGGATTCTGGAGAACATATTTGTCATGGTTTTTCTCCTTACATCCTGAAGACACCGAACTTGGTGTCCTCCACGGGTGCATTCAGGGCTGCGGAAAGTGAAAGGGCGAGAACCTCGCGGGTTTTGGCCGGATCGATGATCCCGTCATCCCAGAGGCGTGCCGACGAATAGAGCGGATGGCCCTCGCGTTCGTATTTTTCAAGAATTGGCGCACGGAAGGCTGCCTCGTCGCTGGCTGGCCAGTCGCCGCCCTTGCGTTCGATGCCCTCGCGCTTGACCAGTGCCAGCACCGTTGCCGCCTGTTCACCGCCCATGACGGAGATGCGGGCGTTTGGCCACATCCACAGGAAGCGCGGTGAGAAGGCGCGGCCGCACATGCCGTAATTGCCGGCACCGAAGGAGCCGCCGAGGATCATCGTCACCTTGGGCACGCGCGCCGTGGCAACCGCCGTAACGAGCTTGGCGCCATCCTTGGCAATGCCACCCGCCTCGTAGGAGCGGCCGACCATGAAGCCGGTGATGTTCTGCAGGAAGACGAGCGGGATGCCACGCTGCGTGCACAACTCGATGAAGTGCGTGCCTTTGAGCGCGCTTTCCGAAAACAGCACGCCGTTGTTGGCGATGATGCCGACCGGCATGCCGTAGAGATGGGCAAAACCGGTGATGAGGCTGGTGCCGTAATTCTGCTTGAACTCATCGAATTCCGAACCGTCGACCACACGGGCGATAACCTCGCGCACGTCATAGGGCTGGCGCAGGTCGGTCGGCACGATGCCGTAGAGTTCATGTGGATCGTAAAGAGGCGGACTCACTTTGCGAAGGTCGAGTCCTATCTCTTTCTTTCGATTCAGGTTTCCGACGATGCGCCGGGCAATGGCAAGGGCGTGGGCGTCGTCCATGGCATAGTGATCGGCTACGCCGGACTCGCGCGTATGCACTTCGGCCCCGCCGAGATCTTCCGCCGTCACGTCCTCACCGGTTGCGGCTTTCACCAGTGGCGGGCCAGCCAGAAAGATCGTCGCCTGGCCTTTGACCATGATGGTTTCTTCCGACATGGCTGGCACATAGGCACCGCCCGCAGTGCAGGACCCCATGACCACGGCGATCTGCGGTATACCCGCCGCGGACATGTTGGCCTGATTGTAGAAGATGCGGCCAAAGTGCTCGCGATCCGGAAAAACCTCGTCCTGATTGGGCAGGTTCGCACCGCCGGAATCAACGAGATAGATGCAGGGGAGGTTGTTCTGCAGCGCGATTTCCTGCGCACGCAAATGCTTCTTCACGGTCAGAGGATAATAGGTGCCGCCTTTGACCGTGGCGTCATTGACGACAATCATCACCTCCTTGCCGGAAACACGTCCGATACCGGCGATCAGCCCTGCCGATGCGATGTTGTCGCCATACATGTCCCATGCCGCAAACTGGCCGATTTCCAGAAAGGGCGAACCGGGATCAAGCAGCTGCGCCAACCGGTCGCGTGGCAGAAGCTTGTTGCGTGACGTGTGGCGCTTGCGCGCTTCGTCGGTCCCGCCTTTGGTCACCAGCGCAGCCTTGGCCTTGATGTCATCGACAAGGGCGCGCATGCGCTCCGCATTGGCGGCAAAGGTTTCGGATGTGGTGGTGATCTGGGATTGAAGTATGGTCATGTATTCTCCTATCGGATCACTTCGATGTGGCAGCCGACATCAAGGTCAGCCCAGGCGCGGTCGGTGGTGATGGCGGTGGCATTTTCACGTATGGCAAGGGCAAGGCAGGCGCGGTCGCCGAGAGAAAGGCCCCTGTGGCGGGTTGCCGGACGGAGCAATGCGGCGGTCAGTGCGAGATCCTTGTCGAAATCAACATACCGGACACTGTATCCGGTCATCAGTGCATCGGGAAAGGCAAGGGAAAGACCCTTGTCGGCGCAGGTGGCCATGATCTCGGCCAGGTTGACGGTCGTGCAGAGTGCGCCGGAAAGGCAGGACTGCGCACGCTCTGCACCGGGTTCCTGCAAAAGAACGGCCAAAACAGCTGACGCATCAAGAACAATCCCTGTCATTTCTTCTGCGCCTTGGCAATTTCAGCGGCTTCTCGAGCGAGGCGGTCAAACCGAGCATCAGAAGCGCGCTGTTCGGCCAAGCGGTCGGCAATGAATTCATCCACCAGATTGACACCAGGCTTTTTGAGCTTTTCGGCGCTCTCCCAGATTTTTTTCAACGTCGCACTCTGGGAGGCAACCTGAAGATAACCATCAACCATGCGCAAGGCGACGGTGTCGCCCGGCTTCACGTTCATAAGCTTGCGCATCTCGGCTGGGATGACCAATCGGCCACCATCGCCTATTGTTGCAGTTACAGCCCAGGAAAATGATGCCGGAGAGGTGTCGGCTTCATAGTCAAAGGTTTGCGGTTCCTCACTGAAACCTTCACTCTTTTTGCGCGCCATTGTTAAAGACCTCTTTGAGAACAATGGAAGGAATTTGCCATCATATACAAAACATGGCAATTCTACCAAAGAATGGCATGAAACTGAATTCATGCCATTCAGGCGCTCTCACCGAACATTTCACGCCCGATCAGCATACGGCGGATTTCGCTGGTGCCTGCGCCGATCTCGTAGAGCTTGGCATCGCGCAGCAGGCGTCCTGTCGGGTAATCATTGATGTAGCCATTGCCGCCAAGCGCCTGAATGGCTTCAAGGGCGCACCATGTGGCTTTTTCCGCCGCGTAGAGAATGCAGCCGGCCGCATCCTTGCGTGTGGTCTCTCCGCGATCGCAGGCGGCGGCAACCGCATAGACGTAAGCGCGTGAAGCGTTCATCGTCGTATACATATCGGCAAGCTTGCCCTGCATCAGCTGGAATTCGCCGATCGGCTGACCGAACTGCTTGCGTTCATGCACATAGGGCACCACCACGTCGAGGCAGGCGGACATGATGCCGAGCGGGCCACCGGCGAGCACGACACGTTCATAATCAAGGCCGGACATGAGAATGCGCACGCCCTGACCCTCTTCACCGAGCACGTTCTCGAACGGAATTTCGCAATCCTCGAACACCAGTTCGCAGGTATTGGAGCCACGCATGCCGAGCTTGTCGAGCTTTTGCGCCGTGCTGAAGCCCTTGAACCCTTTTTCGACGAGAAACGCCGTCATGCCGCGCGAACCGGCGGCGGGATCAGTCTTGGCATAAACCACCAGCGTATCGGCATCGGGACCATTGGTGATCCACATCTTGTTGCCGTTCAGCACGTAGCGATCGTTCTTCTTGTCGGCCCGCAGCTTCATCGACACCACGTCGGAGCCGGCACCGGGTTCGGACATGGCAAGCGAACCCACATGTTCACCCGAACACAGCTTCGGCAGATATTTCGCCTTCTGCTCGTCCGTGCCCCAGCGGTTGATCTGATTGACGCAAAGGTTGGAATGCGCGCCGTAGGACAGGCCGACGGAAGCCGATGCGCGGGAAATCTCCTCCACGGCAATGGCATGGGCGAGATAGCCGAGGCCCGAGCCGCCGAAATCCGGATTTGCCGTCATGCCGAGAAGGCCGAGCGCGCCCATTTCCTGCCAGAGATGCATGGGGAACTGGTTGGACCGGTCGGTCTCGGCGGCCAGCGGCGCGATGCGTTCCTGCGCAAACCGGTGCACCGTCTCGCGCAGCGCTTCGAGATCGTCCGAAAGTCCAAATCGCAGACCTGACTGATACATTCTAATCTCCCATGTCCTTTGTCGTGAAATTCTTGGCACCAACAAGGCGCAGTCCCATAGTGACGTATTTTTCCGCAATCTGCGTGACAGTAAGCCTGTCATCCGGCCGGAACCAGACATTCACCCCCGTGGTCATCGCAATGATCGCCCGGGTCGTCAGCGGAATGTCGTCGATATCAAATTGACCGGATGTGCTGCCCGCCTCGAGGATCAGCCGCAGTTCGTTCTCGTAGACTGCACGCAATTCCACCAGAATAGCCAGCCTTTCACCCTGCAGGCTGCGCAATTCCATATTGGCAATATGCACATCATCCCGCCGTTCAACGTGATAGCGAATGTGAAAGCGGATGAAGGCGGCAAGGCGCTCCAGCGGCGCTGCAAGGTGCTGGCTCTCGGTCTGCCATGCTGCCAGCAGCCGGTCCATGTGATCGCGCATCACCGCAAAGAGCAGTTCCTGCTTGGTCGGGTGATAGCGATAGAGAGCGGCAGCCTGCACACCAACCTTTTCGGCCAGCTGGCGCATGGACATGGCCTCATAGCCTACCTTGGCAATCAGACGCCGTGCCGCGACATGAATCGCTGCCTGGGTCTTTTCGCCGTCTGAACCAATTGTCCTTGCCATATGGAGTTAATAAAACGAACGTTCAATTCATTCAAGGGGAAAAATCAACTCGCGGTACTTGTTTATTCAACTGGAAGGGGAGGACTCTACGACGAAGTGATGAGGGAGTGCCCGATGGCTTTGTGGATCAAAAACGGGTAGATTCAATACATTGCCAGTCTTCGATATGCCTTTGATTACGTGGAATTTTTGAAAACATTCAGAGTAAAAAACATGATCGATCAAAAATTTAAGAAATTGCTTCCTGTGCCGGTTGCCGCGATTGTTTTGCTGGCATGGGGCATGCCGGCGCAGGCGATTTCCCTGAAAGAATGTAGCGTCAAGTATAAAGCCGCGCAGGCGGCAGGCAGCGTAAAAACCTGGAATGAATACCGCAAGGAGGAATGCGCGAAAGCTATATCTGCCACCGCAGCGCCGGACGGTGCAGCATCGGGGAAAAAGGTTGAAGTCGCACCCCAAGGCACCCAAACAGCTCTCGCGAAATCACTCGTGTTTCCGAGTGTTGTCTCCAGTAAATTCGCGGCAGAGAAACCAGCCAAGGCACGCATGCATACGTGTCTGGAACAGTACCACATCAATAAGGATAACAATGCGCTCGGTGGCATGAGATGGATCGAGAAGGGTGGTGGTTACTATAAGCTTTGCAATGACAAGTTGAAGGGGACGACCTGATCTGATCGATCAGGCCGTAGACCTGTGTGTTCTGTTTCCAGGTGCTTATTTCTTAAAATCGAGTGCCCGGAAGGCTGTTGCGGCGATGAGCAGCCAGCCAAGAATGAGAAGTGTGCCGCCAACAGGTGCCGCACCGGGGAACAGGCGGTCACCGGTTATGTCACGCGAGGCGAGATCGCCGATGAAAAGCATGAGGCCGAGCAGCAGGACGAGGCCGCCGAGATAGGCTGCGCGGCTGGTTTTCGCCAGCACCGCGAGTGCGAGGAAAGCCGGAGCGTGGATGAACAGGATAGGTGCGATCGTGGCCATATGTGCGCTGGCGCTGTGCGCCGCCGCCGCATAGGCCGCTATTCCGGCTGCACCAATCAGACCGCCAAGGCCCGCAAACGTGCGGTTGATGTTGTGCACACGGATATTGTCAGGGTTGGGGGCGCCACTGTTCGTCTTGCCATTCGATGCCATGTTTTGTTCCAGTCCATTTCCGTGCAGCCGGTCTGCTTCAGCGCAGTCCCGGTCTACTTTAATGCAGTCAGTGTCTCGGCGAGTTTTTCCGCGAACAGATCAAGCTCTTCATCCAGGCCGACACTGACACGAATGCAGCGATCAAGCACGGGGGCCATGGGCTTGCGGACGAAAATGTCGCGCTCGATGAGACCGTTGAGGACACTGGCGGCATAGGCTCCGTCGCGCCCGCAGTCGATGGTGACGAAATTGGTGGCGGAGGGAATGGCGGCAAGCCCATTCTTTGCGGCAATGGCTGCGATGCGGTCGCGACCGGCAATGATGCGGGACACCACCTCACCCAGATAGGACTGATCTGCGAGCGCCGCCAACGCTGCAATCTGCGCCATCCGGTTCATGCCAAAGTGGTTGCGTATCTTGTCAAAGGCCGTGATCTGGCTTTCCCCGCCGATGGCATAACCGCAGCGCATGCCTGCGAGGCCATAGGCCTTGGAGAAGGTGCGCATACGCAGTAAATTGGGCCGGGAGACGTCGATAGCAGGCAAGGCGGAAGCCGGCGCGGTTTCCCCGTAAGCTTCATCGAGGATCAGCATGGTGGTTTCGGGCAACGCCGCGATGAAGGTCTCGATCTCCGATGCCTCGTGCCAGGTTCCCATGGGATTGTCGGGATTGGAGAAATAGACGAGCGGTGCCTTTTCGCGAATGACCGCGTCGAGGAGGGCATCAAGGTCTTCGCGGTCATTCCGATAGGGGACCGTGACAAGCCTTCCGCCAAAACCTGCCACGTGAAAATTGAACGTGGGATAGGCTCCGAGCGAGGTGACAACTGGCGTTCCCTCGCGCACATATTGGCGAACGGTGAGCCCCAGCAAGGTGTCGACACCTTCGCCAACCACGACATTGCGCGGCGTGACGGCGAGGTGCGCTGCAAGCGCTGCTTTCAGTTCGAAATTTTCGGGATCGCAATATTTCCACACCTCGGGGGCAGCGTCGCGCATCGCTGCTATAACGGAAGGCGCTGGTCCGAAACCGTTCTCATTGGCGCCAAGACGGGCGCGAAAGGGCCGGTTGCGTGTGCGCTCCAATGTTTCGGGCCCGACAAAAGGCACGGTGGAGGGGAGCGATTCAATCAGGGGAGTAAGCTGCGGTTCCATGGCCACAGCGATATCATTTTTTCCAGCGGTGAAAAGCAAAACCTGTCTCTTTTGGCGTCGTGCGATAGATGGAACACATCGTGTTCATCGCCCGATGTTTTGTTTGGCTGGTGCAGGGTTGAGTTTACGGGCCTGCCGGTTTGTTGCAGATTTTATGCCAAGCCACAGCGCGGGAATGAGCGCCGCCGTCAGAACCCACCACATCGGGCGGATCGAATAGGAGAACGAGAGGTTGGCAAGGAGCACCCGCATCGGCGGAATCCTGGTGGCAAGCGCAAACCACAAATATTCGGCAAGCGCCGTTCCCAGCGCGGCCAATACGGCAATGGCGAGGAGCGTCCAGGCCGAAGACAGGGAAAAACCGCGCGCATGGGCAAGCCGGTACATGAGAAGCGCAAACAGGAAACCGGCCATCAGCGTCGCCTGCGTGACATCTGCCTTGGATTGCATGAAAAAGTGCAGCACACCCAGCGCCGCCAGCGGATAGGCGAGGCGGTGCAGGCGGTTCCAGTTTTTCCCTAAGCGCCGGATCATTGCATCGGTGGAGGTCACGCCAAGGGCAGTCAATCCGAGCAATACCGTAAAGCCGATCAACAGATAGATGCGCAGCCAGATCTCGCTGGCCACCCGTAATAGGTTGCCGTTCTGGTCAACTATGTAGAGTGAGAAATGCAGGGCGGCATAGGCAAGCGCCGTCAGGCCGAGAATACGCCGGATCAGAATGAGCCTGTTCCAGCGGGTAATCTGGCGCAAGGGCGTTATGGCGAGCGAGATCAGGAAGAAGCGAATTGCCCAATCACCCGTCTGGTGAATGGCTTCGGTGATGGGCCGTGGCCCGAGAACATTGGCCTTGTATCCGGTGGTGATGAGCACCAGAGGGATAAAAGCCGCAATGAGAGCTGCAATTTTTATTGGGGACAGTTTACCGGCCCGGTCGTTCCATGGAAACTTTATCACGCCACGCATTTTCCCTGCTCGTTCAGTTCCTTACATCAGCAGAAATGCCCGAATTACAAAACAACAAGCTGTGAAATAGGGTCGATTCATTGCGCATTCCTGCGGTTGGTAAAACGCTGTTTGGGCTTTTTCGCGGAACAAATACCGGTTTTACCGGGTTTTCTCTGTGCTGGGGCATGAAGAAGCAACAGAGAGAGGCAGAACAATGAACAAGGTTCTTATACTCACCGCATCGGCATTGATTGCCACAGGCGGTTTTGCATTGGCGCAAGATAAGGTCATCGTAGAAGTTCCGCAGCCGGCTCGCGATTATGTCATCGCCCACCCCTCTGATCCCGTCGTGATTGATGGCGACCTTGCCGAGGGCTATGTGGTGCCGCAGAGCGTGGCGGTGCGGCCGATCCCCGAGAGTCCCGGTTACGGCTATATCTATGTCGATGGCCGTCCAGTAATCGTCTCCCTTGAGAATCGTCAGGTTGTCTATCTTTCGGACAGTCAGGATGGTCCTGTTCCTGAAGATGTCATCACCTATGTCGAACAGAACCCCGTTGATACCGTTGCCATAGACGAGGTGACAACAGGCGCGGTCGTCCCCGACGATATCGATCTGGCTCCAGTGCCCTCGCAACCGCGCTACGCCTACATCTACGTGGATGGCGCCCCGGCGCTGGTCGATGCGCGGACGCGCAGGGTTGTCTGGGTGCGCTAGAACCTCAACGGCGGGAAAGGTATTCTTTCCCGCCCATGCTTTAAGGCTTAATCTGCCGGACCGGAAAACAGGATGAGATTGCCGTCCGGATCGAGCACGATGAAGTCTCTCGAACCCCACGGCTGCTTTTTGAATGTTTGGTGAAAGGACACCTCGGCCATCTGGAAATCGAGGAACAGCCGCTTGACCTCGTCGGCGGTATCGACGGTAATGGCGGCGGAAAGCAAATGCTCTCGGGCCCGGATATCGCCGACAAAGACAGATTCGCACACCAGCCGCAGGGCAAATCGCGCCCTGTCACGGCTGACCTGCCCATAGAACGGTGGTTCGCCATAAACAAAATCAACGTGGAAACCGAGTTTGCCGGTGTAGAAATCGCAAGACCGTTTGATATCGGCAACGAAAAGCTGTGCTGCAATAGAACTGAGAAGCACAGCAGGGCCGGGCTGTTTTATGTGGCTGCTCATGGTTTGGGCTCCTGATTTGAGCGTCTGCCATCCCTCGAATCCCATCTGCCGCGCCACAAGTTCTTGCGCATCGCTGAGCTTGAACCGCGCATCCAGTATCTCGTTGTCAGCGAGATGCCGGAACTGCGGCAAGGAAGCCCGAATTTCGGCTGCGACGGGATAGTACCGTTCACGATGCCAGCGCAAATATTGCTTGGCTTGTTTTCTGAGGTTCTCGAGGTTCGGCATTGGCGCATCTGTTGTCATTTGACGCAGGCGGGCATTGCCCTTTCGACCAACACGTCGATGCGCCCTACGCAGCCTCTCAATATTCCCGTGAACGAGCTGTCTTTGTCAAGGCTGGTGTCAAAATCAAGCATCCACCGGTTTTGCGCCGGCGGATGCACGTTTTGCGATAAAAGAAGTCCTTACTGGCGCTGGATGGCCAGCCAGCGATCGGCACTGGCACGGCCAAACACCCGTGCGCGGCGATTGTATTCGGCTGTCAATTGCCGTCTGCTATCCTCGCGGGCATAGGTGCGTCTGGCCGGGCGGTTTTTTCTGACCCTTGCCGACATGGCGTCCTGCTCCGGCGCACGGCGTACGGTCTGTGAATTGACGGACGGCGCGGTCGTGTCGACAACAGGCATTTCCTGCGCGTGGCTGTCAGCAGCCACAAATCCAACAGCCAGCGCTGCGGCGAAAAACAGGCTTCGCATCAATATCGTCCCTCATGATTGTCAGTGTTTTTGACGGATGCCAAATTTTTTCACGAACTTCTCGCGAAGTTTCAAAACCCGTCAAGGGACAGCACTGTCCCCTATAGTCTCATTTACCAGCGATGATGCCGTCCGCCATAGAAAATCAGGGGTGGTGTGCTGAACCGCATGTCGTCAAATTGTGCCCGGCTCGTGGCGCGCCGGTCCAGTTCAAGGTCAAGCAGGCAGCGTGCAAAGGCATCGGTGCCGCGTTTGAAGCCATAGGAAGAACAGGTCCGGCCGTCGATGGCGCGGCGTTCTTCCGGGGTAATCGTCTGGCAACCGGCAACGAAAAGAGTGAGGAGCAAAAGCGCTCCTGTTGCAAATTTCATTCTATCCTCCGTGTCACCGGTCGGTTGTCTGCGGCCAGTGACCAAATCAATTCAATTGATACCAGATTATCACGAAGCCTTGGCCCGTGTTATCCCAATTGATTGATGAGAGAACGATTTGAGATGTGTACGAAAAACGCCCAGGTGCCCGGGAAATCAAGGCTTGATCAGGCGATCAAGGCACCGGCAATCATGAACATGATGATAAGTCCTGCCAGTAAAGGCAGGAGGGAAATATTGGTTTCCGCTGGTTTGGGTCTCAATACCAATTTGGCAAAGTCAGCAGCACTGTTGCTGCGATTTCGGTCACCACGAGGAACACGACGAGCGGAAAAAATCCGTCGCTGATCTTTCGGTTGTCATTGGCTGGTGCAACGCTTGTCAAAGTCTGCTCCTGATTTAAACGACCTCGCAAAATGCGAAACCCGGTCATGCTCGTCAGTGCCGAAACTCGGCTAGTCACGTAACTGTAACAGTTTGAAACCTTTTGTCACTCAAAAAAGCAATTTTACCCCCAGGACAGCATTTTCAGAGAGATTTTTACTGTTGAAAGCCGGGGAAAACGATGTGCTTTCAGTGGCTTGATTCGGGCAGTGCGCAAGTGAAAAAACCTGCGCACTGCTGTCATTTTTCATTCTGCCGGCGTTGCTGCTGGGAGAATCGTGCCCGAATTATGGCCAGGTTCGCTGTCGAAATGACTTCCCTGACTCACATGTTTGAGCGGCCGGTTGCCCGTCATTGCACGGACCAGCACGTAGAAGACCGGTGTCATGAACAGGCCGAACAACGTGACGCCGATCATGCCCGAGAACACCGCAATGCCCATGGCGCTACGCATTTCCGAACCGGCACCCGTCGACGTGACAAGCGGGACGACACCCATGATGAAGGCAAGGGATGTCATCAGGATCGGACGCAACCGCAGGCGGCTTGCCTCGATCACGGCTTTGAACGGTGTTGTTCCGGTGAACTCCAGTTCTCGCGCAAACTCGACAATCAGAATCGCATTCTTTGCGGAGAGACCCACCAGCACGATCAGCCCGATCTGCGTGAAGACGTTGTTATCACCCGCGGTCAGCCAGACACCAAAGAGGGCGGCCAGCAGACCAAGCGGAACAATCATGATGATCGACAGCGGCAGGGACAGACTTTCATACTGGGCCGACAAAACAAGGAACACCAGCAGGATCGACAGCGGGAAAATCAGATAGGCGGAATTGCCGGCAATGATCTCCTGATAGGTCAGTTCTGTCCATTCAAAGCCTATTCCGGCTGGCAGGGTTTCGGCGGCGATCTTCTCCACGGCAGCACGTGCCTGACCGGAAGAAAAGCCGGGGGCGGCATTGCCGTTCACATCGGCAGCGAGGAAGCCGTTGTAACGCTGGGCGCGATCCGGCCCGGCTGTCGTGGTCACCTTGACGAGAGCCGACAGGGGAATCATTTCACCCGAGCCCGAACGAACCTTCAGATCGCCGATATCCTCGGCCTTGGCCCTGAAATTCGACTCCGCCTGCATCCGGACGGAATAGGTGCGCCCGAACTTGTTGAAGTCGTTGACGTAGACGGACCCCAGATAGATCTGCAGCGTATTGAAGATCTCCGGCAGCGAAACGTTGAGCTGGCGTGCCTTGGCACGGTCCACATCGGCGTAAAGCTGCGGCACGTTGATCTGATAGCTGGTGAAAAGACCCGTCAGCTCCGGTGCAGTCGCCGCCTTGGCAAGGAAACCCTTGGTTGCCTCGTCCAGGGCCTGATAGCCAAGACCATTACGATCTTCGATCTGCAGTTTGAAACCACCGATCGAGCCAAGGCCCTGTACCGGGGGCGGCGGGAACACGGCGCTGAACGATTCCTGGATACCGGCCAATTTCTGATTGAGTTGCATGGCGATGGCGCCAGCGCTCAATTCAGGCGTTTTCCGTTCTTCGAAAGGCTTCAGCGAAACGAAAACCACACCGGCGTTCGAGCTGTTGGTAAACCCGCTGATCGACAGGCCGGGGAAGGCAATCGTGCTTTCCACACCTGGTATCGACAGCGCCATGTCACCGATACGGCGAACCACGGTTTCCGTCCGGTCAAGCGTCGCGCCATCCGGCAGCTGGGTGAAGCCCACAAGATACTGCTTGTCCTGCGGCGGCACGAACCCGCCGGGGACACTCTTGAACATGAAGGCAGTTGCACCGATGAGCACGATATAGATGCCCATCATAACCGTCTTGCGCGAGATGACCCCGCGAACACCCTTGCTGTAGCCGTTGGCGCCGCGGGTGAACACCGCGTTGAAGCCCCGGAACAGCCAGCCAAGTGTCTTGTCCATGAACCGTGTCAATGCATCCTTCGGCTCGTCATGTCCCTTGAGCAGCAGGGCGGCCAGGGCAGGCGACAGGGTCAGCGAGTTAAAGGCGGAAATGACGGTGGAAATCGCAATCGTCAGCGCAAACTGGCGATAGAACTGCCCAGTCAGACCGCTGATAAAGGCCAAAGGCACGAACACGGCGACGAGCACCAGTGCGATCGCGATAATCGGGCCCGACACCTCGCGCATGGCCTGTATGGTCGCCTGTCGTGGCGCCAGCCCGTTTTCGATGTTGCGCTCGACGTTTTCCACCACCACGATCGCGTCGTCGACGACGATGCCGATGGCCAGAACAAGGCCGAACAGGCTCAGCGCATTGATGGAGAAGCCGAAGAGGTGCATCACGGCAAATGTGCCGACAATGGAGATGGGAACCGCGATCAATGGAATGATCGAAGCGCGCCATGTCTGCAGGAACAGAATGACCACGAGAACCACCAGCAGAACGGCTTCAAGCAGCGTGTGCACCACCGCCTCGATGGAAGCGCGCACGAACTGAGTCGTATCGTAGACGATGCGGTAGTCGACACCTTCCGGCATGGTCAGCTTGGCTTCTTCCATGGCGGCACGCACCTGATCGGCGATCTGGATAGCGTTGGAGCCCGGAGCCTGGAAGACGGGAACGGCCACAGCCGACTTGTTGTCGAGCAGCGAGCGCAGTGAATATTGCGCAGAGCCCAGTTCAATACGCGCAATGTCGCGCAGATGCGTGATGGCGCCGTTCGGGGCCGTCTTGACAATGATCTGGCCGAACTCTTCTTCAGTTGCGAGCCGGCCTTGTGCATTCACCGACAATTGCAGATTGACGTCGTTCTCATTGGGGGAGGCACCGATGGTGCCAGCCGCTGCCTGAACGTTCTGCGCACGTATTTCACTGAGTACGTCGGTTGCGGAAAGGCCAAGTTCCGCTGTCTTTTGCGGATCGAGCCAGATGCGCATGGAATAGTCGCCCGAACCAAACAGCTGGACATCGCCGACACCATCGATGCGGGCGAGCCGGTCCTTGATGTTGATCAGCGCATAATTGCGCAGATAGGTGATGTCGTAGCGGTCATTGGGCGAAATCAGGTTGACCACCAGCATCAGGTCCGGTGAGCTTTTCACCGTCGTGATGCCGAGACTGCGCACTTCTTCCGGCAGTCGCGGCTCCGCCTGCGAAACGCGGTTCTGCACGAGCTGTTGAGCCTTGTCCGGATCGGTGCCGAGGGCGAAGGTCACAGTCAGTGTCAGCTGGCCATCCGAGGTTGCCTGGCTGCCCATGTAGAGCATGCCTTCGACGCCATTGATGGATTCTTCCATCGGTGTTGCTACCGTTTCGGCAATAACCTTCGGGTTGGCACCCGGATATTGCGCGCGCACCACAATGGATGGCGGCACAACATCCGGATATTCCGAAACCGGCATTGCCGTCAGGGCGATCAAGCCTCCGAGGAAAATCACGAAAGAAAGAACGCCCGCGAAGACCGGGCGGTCGATGAAGAAATTGGAGATATTCATATCACTATCCGCCTGCCCGTTGCGGGGCTTCTATGCGATTACTGTTGTGTCTTGGCCGGGTCGGTTGCCAGAGCCTGCAAATTGTGTGCTGCAGCGCCCATGGCGACCATTTCGGGGGCGACGAGCGAACCGGGTCGAATGCGCTGCAGGCCATTGACGACGATCTTTTCGTCGGGCTGCAGACCGCTGGTGACAATGCGCAGTCCCTCTGCGGGTGCACCGAGCGAGATCTCGCGGTATTCAACGATGTTCTTGTCGTTGACCACCATGACGAACTTCTTGCTCTGGTCGGTGCCAACCGCCTTTTCATCGACAAGCAACTCCTGCTTTTCATTGGCTGTACCCATGCGCAGCTTGGCAAACTGGCCCGGCATCAACTTGCCGTCCGTGTTGTCAAACACCGCGCGCACCTTGACCGTGCCGCTGGCAGCATCGACGCTGTTGTTGATCAGCTGCAGCTTGCCCTTCACGCCGGTCTGGCCGTAAACGTCCATCACCACGGGAATTTGATCCGAGAAATCGCGGCTGTTCAGGCCCTCCGGGAGATCTGCGAGCGCCTGCGCCACAGTGTTCTCATTGGCTTCGAAGCTGCCATAGATCGGACTGATCGAGACAATCGTCGTCAGGAGCGGTGAACTTGGACCAGAAGCGATCAGGTTCCCGGCTGTGATTTCAATACGGCCGACACGGCCGCTGATGGGCGCGCGGATTTCCGTGTAGTCGAGGTTGAGCATGGCAGTCTTGAGGCTTGCCTGTGCCGCTTCAAGGTCGGCAATTGCGCCGCTCTGGACATTGATGCGCTGATCGTAGTCGCTCTGGGAAACAGTGCGCGAATCGATGAGGCGCTTGCCGCGTTCCAGCTCGTTCTTGGCAAAGGACAGCTTCGACTCGGCGGCGCTGACGGCAGCCTTGGCGCGTGCAACTTCGGCTTCATACGTTGCCGGGTCGATCTTGACGAGGAGATCGCCCTGTTTGACCAGAGCGCCTTCCTTGAATGCAACCGACTGGATAGCGCCGGAGACGCGCGAGCGCAGTTCCACATGATCAATGGCTTCGAGACGCCCGGAGAATTCACTCCACTGGGTGATGAGCTTTGGCTGCACGACGGCAACGGATACCGGCGTGGCGGCCGGGGCGGCCTGCTGCTTGCTCGTTTCCGCATGGCTTTTGCCGAGATCGAACAGTTGGGTGGAACCTGCAGCTGCCAGCGCCACAATAAAGCCGCCGACATAGAGTGATCTTCTATAAGTGCTGATTGACATCGTGGTCATCCTGCTTTGAAAGTTGTATCGCCATTGGGAGTGGCTAAACGAGATTCGATCATTGACGATCGATACCGATCGGTATAAAACACATATAAGGCTGCGGTACAGCGGCTGTCAATTGGATTTTATACCGAGCGGTATATTTCTTCTAGGGAGTCTTGTCCATGGGACGGCCGAGGGAATTTGATGCCGATGAGGCACTGCAGACTGCGCTCGAGCTTTTTTGGCGCAAGGGCTACGAGGGCACATCCATCACTGATCTGACGGACGGCATGGGCATTACCAAGCCAAGTCTCTACGGCGCTTTCGGCAACAAGGAAGAACTGTTTCGCATGGCGCTTGAGCGCTATGAGCAGAATTACATGGCCTTCTTCTGGAGAGCATTGGAGCAGCCCGACGCGCGCACTGTTGCAATGGATATTCTGCACGGCTTTGCCGATGCCCAGACCTGCGATTGCAATCCCTCAGGGTGCATGGGAATTAATGCGGCCATGGGTTGCAGTGATGCCGCTGCCGCGATCCAGAAAACCATTATCGAAAAACGCAATGTGGGCCAAAAAGCCCTTGCGCGCCGTTTTGCCCGGGCCAAGCGTGATGGGGATCTGAAAACCGAGTGTGATCCGGAAGATCTCGCCCGCTTCATCATGACAATTTCCCAGGGTACTGCGGTGCAGGCATCGAGCGGAACCGAGCGTGGTGACCTTTACAGGCTCATCGATATCGCCATGCGTTCCTGGCCGAACTGATCTGATCACGGAAGATTTGCACTCTCTTTGGTTCGTGGTTCGACAAGCTCACCATGAGGGAGAGTGTTTGCTCTCCATCACGCGATTGAAGATTGCAGAAAGCTAGATTGCGTCAACTTGCTTGTACAGCAATATCGCCGATTAGCCCTACAGCACCACTCTCCGTCATGGTGAGCTTGTCGAACCACGAACCACGCACTCAAATTCTTGCAGCATTTTTCACACCAGCCTATGGCGGAACAGCCACGATGACACCGGCAGCGTCACCGCCGAGATGGCGATAAGCGCCAGCATTTCGGGCAAGAGCTGCCTTATACCTGCACCTTCCAGATAGACCTGATGCGTAATGCTGATGGCATAGCGCAAAGGATTGATCAGCGTCAGATATTGCAGGATATCCGGCATGTTGCCGATTGGCGCTGTCAGGCCCGAGAGAAGCATGAACGGCATCAAGAGCACGAAGGAAAAGATCATCGCCTGCTGCATGTTTGCGGCCAGAGACGACAGGAAAAGCCCGATACCCACAGCCGCGGCCAGAAACAGGATCAGCCCCATATAGAGAATAAGGTAGGAACCGGCGAAGGGGATCTGGAACCACAGCTGCGCAACCAGCAGGATCAGGGTGGCCTGTGTCGTTCCCACCATCATTGACGGCAGCGCCTTGCCCACCATGATTTCCGATGGGCGGAAGGGCGTGACCAGTAACTGGTCCAGCGTTCCCGCTTCTCTCTCCCGCGCCACGGACATGGCTGTCAGCATCATTGTCATCATCATAGTGATGGTCCCGATCAGCGACGGGATCATGTTCCAGCGCGTCTCGAGGCTTGGATTGTACCAGGCGCGAGTGGTTACCTTTATCCCGGCGTTGGCTGTCTGGCCATGTTCCTCACGCCAGCGGGTGGTAAAATCCGTAACAATCGCGCTCACATACCCTTGCGCGGTGCCGGCGGTGTTGGAGTTGCGACCGTCGGCAATCACCTGCAATTTGGCCGGCATGCCCGCCATCAGGTTCTTCTCGAAATCCTGGTCGATGACCAGCACCAGCAGCACGCGCTTGTTGTTGATGTAGGCGGCAATATCGCTCGTCCGTTGCAGGGTGGCGATACGGCTGAATGTTCCCGAACCATCGAGCTTGGCGGCAAGCGCAATGGAAGCAGCGCTGTGGTCATGATCGAGAAGGGCATAGGGTACATTGTTGAGGTCGTAACTCGCGGCATAGCCGAAGATCAGGCATTGCAGGATCGGCGGCAGAACCAGCACGATGCGGCTTTTGGGGTCTTTCAGCATTGCCAGCAATTCCTTGCGGATGAGGGCAATGATGCGGAAGAGGGACTGAATCATGCTTGCCTCATCCGAGTTTCTTGCGGGTTGCCCGCACGGACGCTGCCATCAGCACTGCGGCCATGACCGCAAGCACGGCTGCATTGGGCAGGATTACGCCCCAGATATCGCCTGCGAGAAACAGGGTCTGGAGGACGCTGACGAAATAGCGGCCGGGAAAAATATAGGTGATGAACTGGATGATGAGCGGCATGCTGCGAATGTCGAACATGAAGCCGGACAACATCATTGCCGGAAGGAACGTGACAACGAGGGTGATCTGGCTGGCAACAAACTGGCTCTTTGTGACCGATGAAATCAGCAGGCCGATGCCGAGGGCGACGATCAGATACAGCATCGAGACGATGACGAGTATCCACAGCGAGCCGCGCAGGGGGACGTGAAACAGGATCTGGCTGCCGATAACTGACAATGCCAGCCCGAGCATCCCCAGGACGAAATAGGGAATGACCTTGCCCAGCAGGATTTCAACCGGCCGTACGGGGGTCACAAAAAGCGCTTCGAATGTGCCGCGTTCCCATTCCCGCGCCATGACGAGGGCCGTAAGCAGGGCCCCGATCAGTGTCATGACAAGCACGATCAGGCCGGGCACAAGAAAATAGCTGCTTTCATTGGCTTCGTTGAACCAGAGCCGCGTCTGCATGTCCACCGAAGCGCCGCTGCCGACAATCTTGCCCTCGGCAGCTTTCCGCGCCAGCCATGTTGCAACGGCGCCTTGCGCATAGGCCAGTGAGATGCGCGCCGTGTTGGCATCGGTGCCGTTGACGACAATCTGGATGTCGCCATTGCCCAGCGCAACGTCTCGGGCAAATTGCGGCGGAATACGCACGATGCCGCTGACGGTCTTGTCTTTGAGAAGCCGTTCGGCCTCCGCCATGGTTTTCACCGGATAGGTCTGGAAATACTCGGAAAGCTCGAAGCCCGACACGGCACCGAGTGCTTCCGCCGAATTCTCTTCCATCACAAGGGCGAGCGGCAGGTTCTTCAGATCGAATGACAGGCCATAGCCAAACAGGATCAGCAGCATCATCGGCATGATGATGCCGACGGCGATGCTGCTGGGATCGCGGATCACTTGCCATGATTCCTTGCGGACCAGCGCGAGGATGCGCCGCAGGCTGCCATAATGCTGCGCTGGAGCGGGGGCGCTCATGCCGCCTTGCCTTCGGCTGCAGCAGCGCTGCGGGATTCTTCGACAATGGCGATGAACGCATCTTCCATGTTTGGCTCGCGCCCGTCCTTCGGTTTGGCGTGGCCGCGTATGTCGGCGGGCGTTCCCTCGGCGAGATTGCGCCCGGCATCCATGATCATGATCCGGTCGCAATATTCCGCTTCTTCCATGAAGTGGGTGGTAACGATGACAGTCACGCCCTGTTCCGACAGCGCGGTGATGCGTCCCCAGAATTCGCGCCGGGCGAGGGGATCTGCGCCGCTGGTTGCCTCATCGAGGAACAGGATGTCGGGTTCGTGCAGCAGGGCGGCCGCCATGGCGAGGCGCTGTTTGAACCCGCCGGGCAGCTGTCCGCTCGGCAGCGTTGCGAGTTCACCCAGTTCGAACTGGTCCTTCGACCACGCGATGCGCTCGCGCTTCTTCGCACCGCGCAGGCCATAGGCGCTGGCGAAGAAATCCAGATTCTCGTCCACGGAGAGATCGCCGTAGAGCGAAAACTTCTGCGCGACATAACCGAGATTCTGCCGCGCTTCCGCCCGTGCCGTGCGTAAATCCGCTCCTGCGACCCGCAATGTTCCGCTGGTTGCAGGTATCAGCCCGCACAGCATGCGGAATGTCGTGCTCTTGCCCGCGCCGTTCGGGCCGAGCAGCCCGTAGATTTCGCCGCGTTTCACCTGAAAGCTGACATGGTTGACCGCAGCAAAATCACCGAACATGCGCACGAGATCATGCACCTCGACGGAAATCTCATCCTTCCGTGCGACGTCGGCACGCTTCAACTCAAGGCTGCTGGAATGGCCTTCGCCAGCCACGGCGCTGAACAGCACCATGAAGCCGTCCTCGAAGCGTGGCGGCGTTGCGGTCAGCGCCACGGATTTGCCGTCAATGCTGAGTTTGCCCTTGGAACCAGGCTGTCGCACGACACGCACCTTACCCGCTTCCGGTACCGCATCCACCATGCCTTCATGGCGGAAAAGCCGCGCCTGCAGAGAGCGGGCGCTCATGCCGTCCTGCGGCGTGGCAATGAACACATTGTCCTTGGCATGGGCGGTAATGTCTTCAGGCTTGCCCTGCGCCAATATCTTGCCCAGATGCATGACGACCGCATGGTCGCAAAACTCGGCCTCGTCGAGATAGGAGGTGCTGACAATGACTGTCAGGCCGTCTTCACGCACCAGTTTCAGCACGATTTCCCACAATTCCCGCCGCGACAGCGGGTCGACGCCGACGGTCGGCTCGTCGAGCAGCAACAGCTCCGGCGAACGCACCAGCGTGCAGGCAAGACCAAGCTTCTGCTTCATGCCGCCGGACAGCTTTCCCGCCAGCCGTTCGGTGAAACGGCCAAGATTGGTCATTTCCATCAGCCGAGGATAAATCTCCTTGCGCTGTTCCGGGGGAATCCCATGCAGGTCCGCATAGAGATCGAGATTCTGTTGGACGCTTAAATCCTCGTAGAGACCGAATTTTTGCGGCATGTAGCCGATGCGGTTCTGCACCGCCTGCGGATCAGCTGCAACATCGATGCCAAGCACATCGAGATCGCCGCTCTCCGCTGCCATCAGCCCGGCAATCAGCCGCAGAATCGTGGTCTTGCCCGCGCCGTCAGGTCCGACAAGGGCGGTGACTGTCCCATGGCGCGCTTCGAACGCGACATCATCCAGTGCCTTGACCGTCTCGCCCGTATCACGGTGGAACGTCTTGTGAATGGACCGCGCCGTAACGGGGGAGGCTGGCGCGGTGCCGGTCATGGTTTGGGGTCCGGTTCGGGTGCCGTTGCGTGTGGTTCGGCATTCGGCAGCAACTGGACCGTGGCGGGCATGCCAAGGCGCAGCACATCCTTCTGGTCATCGACGAAGACGCGCACTTCGTAGACGAGGCTGGTGCGCAGGTCCGTGGTCTCCACGGTTTTCGGCGTGAATTCCGCCACCGGTGAGATGAAGCCGACCCAGCCGTCAAGCGGCGCATCGGGGAAACTGTCCGTGGTGATCTTTGCCCGCATGCCGGGACGCAGATGACCGAGACTGGTTTCGGAGACATAGGCACGCACCCATTTGGTGCCGCGTGTCGCGAGCGAAAATACCGGTTTGCTGGGGGATGCAATCTCCCCCGGTTCCATCAACCGCGAGCGCACAACACCGTTAAAGGGCGCGACCAGCTCAGCATCGGCAAGCTGCTGGCGCACAAGTGCAAGCTGTGCCTCGTTACCGCGCAATTGCGCTTCGCTCTGGCTGATCTCCTCAACACGCGGACCGGCGATGGCAAGCGCCAGAGCGGCCTGCGCCACGTCCACCTTGGCATCAGCCACCGCCGCCGCTGCCTTGGCCGTATCAAGATCCTGTTTGCTGGCCGTGGCGCTGGCGGTCAGCGCCCGCTGACGTTCGAACTGTGCCTTGGCATTCAGCGCATCTGCCTGCGCCGAAACCAGATTGGCGCGCGACTGCGTGATTTCCTCGGGTCGGCTGCCGTTTTTCAGCTGGAGCAGGGCAGCCTGCTGCGCGGCCACAGTTGCCTCCGCCTGTTGCACCTGCGGGGCAAGGCGGCTTGTATCGAGCCTTGCCAGAACCTGGCTCTTGCGCACCATGTCGCCTTCTTCGACGGATACTTCGGCGATACGCTCCGAGCCGTTGAAGGCAAGTGACGCCTGCCGCAGGTCGACATTGCCGTAAAGCATCAGCGCGTCATCCGTTGATTGCCGGTTGAAATACCACCATGCCCCGCCGCCAAGAGCGGCGATGACGATCAACGGAACAAGAATGCGAAGAATTTTGCTCATGCCTCATCATACGGGAGCTCAGCACATTATGTCAAATTTGAATTTCAATTTTAACTTTTAATAATTTCAAATATGGACTAGACTGCTGTAATGATACGCAAAACACCTCGAAAACTTCCAGGACGCCGCGAAGATGGTGCCTCTACCAAGGCCCAGATTCTGGAGGCTGCGGGCGAAATCTTTGCCGAAAAGGGCTTTGACCGCGCCACGGGCAAGGAGATCGCCGAGCGGGCGGGAAGTAATTCCGCTGCGGTGAATTATTATTATGGCGGCATTGAAGGGCTTTATGCCGAGGTGCTGGTGGAGGCGCACAGGCGGCTCCTGACCTATGACCGGCTGGTCGCATTGGCCGAAGGGCCGGGGGCTTCGATCGACAAGCTGAAAATCCTCATCGGATTGATCGCGGGGACGATCACGGCATCTGCTTCGTCCGCGTGGGTGCTACGGGTGCTTAGCCGAGAGATTCTGGCGCCCTCATCGGCCTTTCCAGTGCTGTTGAAGCAGGAGATTCTGCCGAAGAAAGAGGTGGTGGCCGGGCTTGTTGCCGATATTCTGGGCGTACCCGTCGCACATCCGGCGGTGGGGCGGTGCCTGCTCAATATCGTTTCGCCCTTCGCCATATTGCTGGTCGGCAACCGGCAGTTGCTGTCACAAGTCCTGCCGGAGCTTCTGTCTCCCGAACCCGCCGCACAGGGCGCCATCATCGCCCATTTCCAACGCTTTGCTCTGGCCGGACTGGAGGCCGCGGCAGCCGAGTTGCGGAGGGAGAAGGGGGACTAGCGTCTGTTTCTTCTACAGAGAATAGTCATTTGGATGATTTTTCCGCACGCAAACGGACACCCGGACCACCACTGGTCGTCTCTCCATCTTGCTGGAACACGACGCCCTGCGCCTTGAGCGCATCGGTCACGGCATCCAGAGTATCGGTGCGGACTTTCACCCTTTCGCTTCCGAATGCCTCCATATTGCGGATCGTATTGGCACTCACGCCCGCCTTCTCGGCGAGTGTGATCTGCTCCATGCCAATCAATGACCGCGCCGCCCTTATCTGATGTCCGATGATAGCCATTTTGTTTCCAGAGTAAATATATTTGGTATTATACCTAAGTCTAATTGACTGCAATTGAGACTGTTGTGTATAGGATTAGCAGTAATATTTTTGGTGATAATCACTAAATAGACATTAAGCGATGCCGATTCTCACATAGGCGTCAGCCGCATATACTATGCCTGAATGCAAAGATTCATCAATCCCGCTGAGCCCAAGTCATGAGCGACTCATCAAGCAAAATCGTTGAAGCCTGCAATCTGTTGACCGATGTCAAAAATCTGGTTGAAGTGCTCTTTATGGCGGCCGCCGATATCAGCAATGAACGGCAGCAATCGGCCATCCAGTATGTCTGTGACATTGCCGACGAGCGGATAGCTACAATCAATGCGCTGTTGAATACAGCCTGCAAGCAGCTGTAAACAACCACGCTGAACAGTCCTAGGCACGGGTGGGCGTGAACGTCAGGGGTGTGTTGATAGATAGCGTAACGCTGCCAATGCAGCGTCGAGGTCTGTCATCGCTCCGTCCGCGACGATCAACTCGAATGTTTGGAGATCTACCAGGACAGTTTGCGCAAGATCGTGGGCTTCGTGTTTGGGTTCAGCCGCTTTGACTGCATTACGCATGAGATAAATATGTTTGCGTGCATTTGAATAGGCAGAAATATAGGTTGACGCGAGATGGATCAACTCGCCCGTGTATCCAACTTCTTCTAGAATCTCCCTTTTGGCTGCTTCGGCGGGACCCTCGCCCGAATCAATACAGCCACCAGGTATTTCCATCAGAAAACGTGCGGGCCCGGGCCTGTATTCCTCAAGCAAAACAAATTTATTATCGCTATCGATAGGGAGGCACACGGCAACATCAGGCTCGTCGCGGATAAAAAACTCGGCAGAATTGCCTGCGGGCATAAGCTGAGTGACGTGTTTCACGGTTAGAAAAGGGTTCTGATAAACGGTATACTCGCTGATCAACGCAGGCATTGAGCCGTTACTGAGGGTTGTTGTCGGACTAATTGCCTCGTCCACTCTATTGAAAAGAGTTTTACCGATATTCGAACTCAAGCTTGTCTCCCATGATCATGTCTGGCTTTGCTTATTGTAACAGATGCGGATTGCGCGGGCCCGGTGATTTTCCTTAGGCCACGTCGTGGGTAACAGCCATCGCGTCAATCTCAAGCAGGTAATCAGGATGGGACAGCGCCGCCACGCCCACCAGCGTGTCGGTGGGTTTGTGATCTCCGAACAGGGCCACTCGACCTTGCTCGATCATATCAAGGTGTTCGCGGCGGTAGTTGGCGACAAAGATCGTCAGCTTCGTCACCTGTTCCGGACGGGCGCCGGCTGCCGCCAGGGCACGCCCGATATTGGCAAACACCTGATGTGACTGGGCGGTCATGTCACCGGGACCGACAAGTCGACCCTCACTGTCCTCCGCCACTTGCCCTGCGATGAAAACCAGCCGGGTTCCCGTTGCGATGATGACATGGCTGTAGGTCTCGGGAGTGGTTATGCCGTCAGGATTGATGCATTGAAGTGCCATTGATTCCGCCTCTTCCTTCACGAGTTACCGAGGCGAAGGACGCCGCCGTCTACTTGCCTTCGATCGAAACGCCGCCTTCACCGATCTTGAGCTCGACGCCGGGTTTGTTTTCTTCCCTGTAGGTGTAGACGCCAAGGCCGATGACGACAACGAGCAAGGCGCCGATGACAAGGTAAAGACTGTTCCGGTTCAAAATGATCTCCTGAGTTTCGGGGAGAAAGGACCGGGAGGAAACGGTGCAGGCAGCCGAAAGTTCCCTGCCGTACCGTTCATACTCTGTTTATAACTGAAGGCGCACCTATGACAGGTATGAATCGATAGGAGTGACTTATGAAAAATCTTGTTTCGTTGTTTACCGCAGGATTGCTTGCGGTTCTCGTTGGACTGACTTCGGTCGTTTCGTCGAACGCCGCGCCTGTATCAGTGCAGAAGGCACCGGTTGTGTCCAATGTGGAACAGGTACAGTACCGCGAGCAGCGCCGTTGGGATCGTCGCCATGACCGCCGTGGCGATCGCCGCTGGGATCGTGATGATCGCCGTCGTCCGCACTTCGAAAACCGCCGCTATCGCCCGGGCTACTGGAAGAACCAGCGCGGCTACCGGGAGTATCGCCGTGGTTATCGTCGCCACAGCGATGGTTACTGGTATCCATTGGCAATCTTCCGTCTCTAGGACGAAGGATAGTCTTTGACCTGAAAAAGGCGGCTCGTGAGAGCCGCCTTTTTCATGCAAAAAAGCCCGTTGCCAATGTCTGCACTTGACGTGAGCTCTCGCACCTTGCGCGCGATGTGTCGTGCCAGTGGTATTTTCATGTCGGAATCCTCGGACACCGCGCCGTCGCCGAAGCGATCGCACCGTACCAGCCAGCGGCTATTCGCCTGACATGGCGAAGCACGCGTTTTTCGGCAGCGATGCGGCCCTTCCATTTTCAATCGTTGAAATGACATGTCGCGAACAGAACGGCCAATGCAAGAATTCGGCCTATGGTTGAGATGCTGTTCGCCGGATCTTTGGCGCCCCGCGCCAAGAGAGTTGAAGACCGTTGAGGAGTTCAGTCTTCCCCATGGGAGACTGTTGGTACGCAGAGAAATCCAAGGGAGGAGTTCCGAATGAGCAAAAACAGAGGCGTCGTTTACGTTGGACCAGGCAAGGTCGAAGTGCAGGATATCTTTGATCCGAAACTGGAGGCACCCGATGGACGCCGTATTGAACACGGTGTTGTTCTCAAGGTTATCTCCACGAATATCTGCGGTTCGGACCAGCATATGGTGCGCGGCCGAACCACTGCGGAGCCCGGCCTCGTTCTCGGGCATGAAATCACCGGCGAGATCATCGAAAAGGGCCGCGACGTCGAAATGCTCTGCGTGGGCGACATTGTGTCGGTGCCTTTCAATGTGGCCTGCGGCCGCTGCCGCACATGCAAATCTCAGGACACGGGCGTCTGCCTGACGGTTAATCCGGCGCGTGCCGGCGGTGCCTACGGCTATGTGGACATGGGCGGCTGGATCGGTGGTCAGGCACGCTATGTCACTGTTCCCTATGCGGATTTCAATCTTCTGAAAATTCCTGATCGTGACCGGGCAATGGCCAAGATGCGCGATCTCACCATGCTTTCAGACATATTGCCGACCGGTTTTCACGGGGCGGTGAAGGCAGGTGTCGGCGTTGGTTCCGTCGTTTATGTTGCCGGTGCAGGACCAGTCGGACTGGCCGCCGCGGCTTCAGCCCGCATTCTTGGTGCGGCTGTCGTCATTATCGGTGACTTCAATAAGGAGCGGCTTGCACATGCTGCAAAGGTGGGTTTTGAGCCTGTTGATCTGTCTGCCAGCGACCGCCTTGGCGATATGATCGCCCAGATTACCGGAAGCAACGAGGTTGACAGCGCCATTGACGCCGTGGGCTTCGAAGCACGCGGGCACACTGGCGGCGAACAGCCGGCCGTCGTCCTGAACCAGATGATGGAGATTACGCGTGCTGCCGGATCAATCGGCATTCCGGGTCTTTACGTGACGGAAGATCCCGGCGCTGTCGACAGTGCGGCCAAACAAGGCAATCTTTCCCTGCGCTTTGGTCTTGGCTGGGCAAAAGCCCAGTCCTTCCATACCGGACAGACACCTGTGCTCAAATATAATCGCCAGCTCATGCAGGCCATTCTTTATGATCGCCTGCCTATCGCCGATATCGTCAATGCACGGGTGATATCGCTGGAAGATGCAGCGCAGGGGTACGAAAGCTTCGACAAGGGCGCGGCACAGAAGTTTGTACTCGATCCCCACGGGGAGCTTGCCAAGGCGGCATAGGACCTGGTCCGGTTGCCGTGTGTAAAGACAGCGCCCAGCGTTGATGAAGGCTGGGCGTTCTGTTCGTCGGATAAAAGGCATCCATCGGTCAGATTGTGAAGCGCCGCGGTCTATCCAGGTGATGCGAAACTGGTCAGCAGCCAACTCGCAGGCTCGTGCCTGCTTCCGCAGCCATTCCCTGCGATAAATCGGGAACGATCGGCATCGCTGCGAGTTGGTTAAGTACTCAAATCAAAAGGGAGTACCACCGTGAAAACACTTGCAGAACTGTTCGAACACACGCTCAAGGATGTCTATTACGCCGAAAATGCGATTGTGAAAGCACTGCCGAAGGTGTCGAGTGCCGTTAAGAGTGCCGAGCTTAAGAAGGCGTTGGATCACCATCTTGAAGAGACAAAAGGTCAGATCAAAACCTTGGACAAGGTTTTCAAATCGATCGGAGTGAAGCCTGCAGGGGAGAAATGTGACGCGACGGAAGGGCTCATTAAAGAGACCGATGGCATCGTGGCAGAGGCAACGGGCGTTGCTCTTGAGGCTGGTGCACTTGCGGCCTGCCAGGCAGTGGAGCACTACGAAATTGCTCGATATGGTTCACTTCGCGAATGGGCCAAAGTACTCGGCAACGAGAAAGCGCATGTCCTGCTCAGTGAAATACTCGATCAGGAGAAAGCAGCGAACAACAAGCTGACCAACCTGGCGGTAACGTCAATCAACAAATGACAGAGTAAAATCGACAGTCGAAATCAGCGGCCATATGCTCGCTGTTTTCGATCCGGTTTTACCCCTCTTCTTTTTCCCGGAGGCATTGATCGAGGGGTGCTTTTAGTTCCCAGATGCGCAGCCCACCTTCTCGGGTAAATGTTGACGTCCCGTTGAGTGAAGACGGCGCCACCCGAAATAGGACAATGCTGCCGAAGCCTGTCCTTTGCTTCTTGTCCTCAACCGCGTCACCCGGAACATTATCCGTTTCGCTCCATGTCAAAGATAGGTATTTTTCATCTTCCTGAAGCACACGCCAGGTAACGGCAATTGTCCCTTCCGACGTTGCGAAAACGCCGTATTTTGCTGAGTTGGTTGCCAGTTCATAAATTGCCATTCCGATGTTTAAAACGGCATGCGGAGCCAGGTTTAGGAGTGGTCCCGACAGATGTACGAGACCGTCATGACCAAAGGGGCGCAACTGGTCTTCAATGAGCGTTCCTAAATATGCGCCACGCCAATCAGTTGCGACAAGCAGATCGTGCGAACTCGCCAACGAAGAGATGCGGGAATTAATCTGCGACGCAAAAGAATCCACACTCTCGGCTCGTTTTGCAGTCTCTCGAATGATCGACTGGATGACGGCATACTGATTCTTGACTCGGTGGTTTACCTCTCGAAGAAGAATGCGGATTCGCCGCTCGTTCTCCTTCGTCGCCGTTATATCACGGACTATCTTTGATGCTCCGACGATGCGGCCCGTGGCGTCTTTGATGGGCGAGACAGTGAGTGATACGAAAATCAAATCACCTGACTTCGTAAGACGTTGCGTCTCAAAGCTTTCTACGACCTCGCCGCGCCTGATGCGCGCAAGTATGGCATCCTCTTCGTCCTGATGGTCCGCTGGAATCAGGATCCTTATACTTTTGCCAATCATTTCTTCAGCGGAATAGCCGAAGTACTGCACGGCCGCTCTATTCCAGCTCTTCACGTTTCCGTCGAGATCTTTGCTGATGATCGCGTCGAATGAGCTATCCACAATCGCTGCAAGCCGCGCTTCAGTCACGCGATCGTCTTTGGTGTTCGAAGCCACGGTGATTTTTCCACTCATTTTAAAAAGCAACGCCTTCGGTATTTCATGAGTTTAAAAGCTTGTCCAATATAGTTGAACCATCGGTCCGTTGGCCTTCCCATGTTGCGATGGTCGATCACAACGATCTGAAACGATGGCTGAGACGTCTTCTTCAGGAGACGGTTCACCAGAGCTTCGATTTTCCACTCACGCAATACGCGGAGTCTGATTCCTTATACCTGAATCTGTCCGTTGAGGCGTGGTAGAGTGAATGGCGCGTGGAAATCATGCGATAATCAAGCAAGAATTCCGTTTTCGGGTCTGTAGCTGTGATGACGCATCACAGCTTCTGCACCACTTTAGCGAGAAAGCCGCTACGGGGTTTCTCCCGAGGAAAAATGCTGAAGTACTTGAAAAAGAAAATGAAAATCCAAGTAAATGGCGGAGAGGAAGGGATTCGAACCCTCGAGACCGTTTAACGGGTCTACTCCCTTAGCAGGGGAGCGCCTTCGACCACTCGGCCACCTCTCCAAGGACGCTGACTAAAGATGAAACCCCTTGTTGGCAAGGACTTTATGCGGGTCTGTCGAAAATTCTGTGAAAGGAAAGTTGACGACAGAAAACGGCGGCAAACGCCGGTTACAGGTCATTTCAGCAAAATTCGATCGCTCACCCTTTCGTTATATTTGGCGGATGGCCGGAGGCGTAATGAAGGCGGGCGCGATCGTTGCTCTGCTGGACCTGTTCGGGAGAATTGCATTGGTTGATCCCAAAGCAGTTGTCGTGTGCTGACTGGCTGGAATGCTGTGTTTGTTATCCGATTGGATGAATGCGTCTCAAGCAATCGGGATGGTAGGCTTCAGCATTGGTTTGTGGTTATGATATCGGGGGCTGGTCATGGGTGCGCCGATTGCTATGCAGCAGCGCTTCTGGAATGAGTGGAACGCTTCGACTCGGGAGATGCATCTTGATGAGGTATCCTTCCGCCAGGCAGCAGTAGTCCGTGACTGGCTCATGCGGCAGGGCAGTAAAACACTCGACATTCTGGAGGTTGGTTGCGGAGCATGCTGGTTTTCCGACGAACTTTCACAGTTCGGTCAGGTTACAGGCACAGATCTTTCTGATGAGGTTCTTGCGCGGGCACAACAAAACATACCTCAGGTGAGATTTGTTTCCGGAGACTTTATGGGACTCGATTTCGGCATCCAGTCCTTTGACGTCATTGTCTGTCTTGAAGTGTTGTCGCACATAGCTGACCAGCCAGCGTTTATAACCAAACTTGCAAGCCATTTGCGTCCCGGCGGCTACTTGATGTTGGCCACTCAGAACAAGACCGTTCTTCAGAAATATAACCGCATTCCACCGCCGGGCCCGGGTCAACTCCGGCAATGGGTTGACAGGACAGAACTCGCGTCGCTCTTGTCTGCGCACTTCGAGATCATCGAACTCTTCTCCGTAACACCAAGAGCCAATAAGGGCCTCTTGAGGATACTGCACTCGCGAACCTTGAATCGACCCGTTCGAGCGCTAATAGGGGATCGTCTGGACAAGTTGAAGGAGGCCATGGGGCTGGGTTGGACTCTCATGGTGCGCGCGCGAAAGCCTGTATCGGCGCTCTGACCGAATCTGGTTACAGGCAAGTTGGGTGCATGATTTTATGGAGATGGCCATATCTATTGAATCACGCTGATAAACCTGTCCGGACAGATGATGCCGCTATATTCCCATGATAAAGCATATGGCCCTTGCGGGCATTCAAAGCCTCAAATCGATTGATCCTGAAACTTGCCCGTAACGCATGACTTGTCGGTGTCATTCAGCTCGTGTAATTCAGGGTGTGTGCGGTATCAAAGAGGCAGCCTATGACATACGCTATTTATCGACGGGGTGCTCCGCACCGGCCGAGTATCACACATGACAATGGTTTTCTCGACAAGTTTGCCCGGCGCGCCCCGACGACCGAGGATCGCATGAACTATGCGCGGTGGCGTGCGAAACTGGAGCTGGGCGAATCGATACAGGGCGTGCCGGGGGTGCCACACAACAATCTTCCCGATGCTTTGGCGGCATACCGCCATTTTCTGGACGGCAGCGGCAGCGATCGCACATTCGGCTATGAGCGTTACGTTGCGAATGATCCATCAGGGCAGGTCACATTGCAGTCGGCAATGGTTGAGGCGATGGGAGCAGCCTACGACATCCATACGCTGCTCTATTCCGGAGCAGATGGTGTATTCCAATTCACCGGTACTGCAATCGCCTGCGGCGGCACCAACAGTTATTTCCCCTATCCAAAAACGGAAAATTGGCAAAAGGCCATTGGTGCCCATCAAATCTGGATCAGCGGTGATGTCAAAGCCAAGTGGAATGCGCCGGCCAATGGCGCGGATTTTGAAATGACATTCGTTCTCCATGCCGAGGACCGGTATAATTTCAATCCGGGCGCCGCTGATATTGCGACCGGCATTCCCGACAGCGACAATGGGATCTTTGAAATCACAGGGTTGGCCAAGCAGTATATGAATTATTCGACCCTCGAGCGGCATGTCAGCTGGACCGGCAAGCCGGCAGCCGGGTTCAATGTGTCGATGGTCCCATGGTTGCGCCAGATGCAACCGTCGGATAATCGGCGTGCCAGGAACCGCATATGATATCCCGGCGAAACATCTTTTCCATTTTCCTCACGCCTATATTCCTGTTCGCCGTGGCGAGTTCTAAGAGCGAGGCCGATATGACAATACCCGTGAGCACCGATGCTGCGATCCTGGCGAAGTTCATTCATCTCGATCCAAAGCCGATTGCCGTCAAATGGTCGGTCAGCGAGAAGGGGGAAGGTGAAGTTTTCGGCCCATCCGATTCGAGCCTTTACGCGCTTCTCACCTACGCGGATGCGGATTTTGCAAAAGTCGCGGCGAAACTCGCCTCCGGTCAGAAGCTTCCGGCTGCCAGCGTAGATGTCTTGCCGCCTTGGCTGTCCGAGGAAGCGGATCTCAAGAGCTTTAAAACGAATACGGGTTACGATTTCACCGGTCAGGCACTGCCGGCCGATCCATACCTCGCCAGTCCATATAGCGACGGTTTTGCTGTCACCTTCAGTCACAGCCGCACCATACTGGTTTACGGCTTCTCGCGTTAAGCCGGCAGTTCACCGTACCCACTGCGGACACATCGTCCCGATGCTGTAATGGCCGGTGAGGGCCTGAGGAGAATGGATATGCCGCTAGGCCCGGCGACGTTGAGGCCCGTATTGTCTTCGTCGGGATTGGTGGTGCCTTCATTCGCACCATGATGGTGATTGTAAAGGCCCGATCTTTCACGCGAATCTACCGGACAACCGGACGGGACTTGCACACGACCGGGCCAACGATCGCGGCAGGATTGCCGGCAGTATTCGGGTTGCTTGCCCTTGTCATCGCCGGACTGATTTTCCCGCTGATCAGTTGACGCTAACACCTTGCTTGTGACGCGCGGATCACCCGGCCATGCCGGCTCCGCAGCCTTTATTTTGTTCCAGAACAACCACGCAGGAGTCGAGATCATTGGTCGCCAGATGTGCGTAGCGCATGGTCATCTGCAATGTCTGATGACCAAGCCACATCTGCACGCGCCGGATATCAATGCCGCCGCGCACCAGCCGTGAGGCGCAGGTGTGCCGTAAGATATGAGGGACGACCTGATCGTCTGCTCCCAATCCTACTTCCAGCTTGGCCTCGTTCCAGATGGCGCGGAATCGCACCTGATTGTGCATGGAGAAGGGGCCTTTCAGACGGCTGCGTGGAATTTGGGTGGCCTCATGGGCCCGTCTCGTCAGTGGAACCGTGCGGCTGCGTCCGGATTTGGTCAGCCAGAATGTTGAACGGCTTCCTTGCAGATCGTTCCAGCTCAGCCCGATGGCTTCACCGAGCCGGCAACCCGTATCGACGAGAAAGATACTCAAACGGTAACTGTCCTCGCATTTGACCCTGATCGCCGAGAACAGGCGCGCTTCTTCCTCTGCTTCCAGAAAACGAATACGGCCCTGCCGCTCCTTTTGGCGGCGGAATTCCGGCAGATTATAGATATCGCCCATCTTGCACGCTTTCCGGAGCAATTTGCTCAAGGCAGCCATCTTTCGATTGATGGTTGCGTTGCTATTGCCGCGTTCGCGTAACGTGCCGATCACAGAATCCAGCATTTCCTGTGAAAAGATGCTGAAACGTTCACCGCCCAAAATCTCGCCGATCTCACCGAGGAAGGATCGTACGTTGCCCTTGTGCGAACCCTCATCCCACAGGATGCTGATATAATGTGCGGTCAATTCACTGAGAGAATGATCCTTGACCAGCCGTTTGGTGGCGTGATCCGCGGATGCGTAAGTGAGATTATACTGAAACTGGACCGGAAATTTCGTGTCCGGCCGTGTCGTACCCATGGGTGACATTGTCATAATGATTGCACTCTAAATCAGAAAAATATGCATAAAAAGAATATGCCACGAGTTGTAATCGTCTTTCTGAAAAGCACAATCGGGTGGGTTGTAACACTTTAGACTAATACCAATCCATTCGAGGAAGCCTTGCACAGCCCCGTCAACAACCAGTTCCCAGCGGTATTGCCCAAACATTTCAATGTCTCCTCGGCTCGCAGCCGTTTCGGAATCCTTTCTCGGTAAATGTCTGTGCGTCGCAGCTACGAACGCTGAAAATTGATTGTTGAATATGAATTAGGGAAAAAACCCAACGCCGGAAAATCCCCGGCGTTGGTTATGCAAGTCATGAGATCAGAAGTTGCGCTGGAAGCGGAGGAAACCGCCAATCGCGTCGTCGCCGCCTTTATTAGCCAGGGACTTGGTCTTACGGGCGCCATCGAACTTGGTGTAATTGATTTCAGGCGTGATCGTGAACCCGGGTACCAGCTCGTATCCGACGCCGAGTGCACCGGCGTAGGTGCCTTCGGATTCGTAGGCCAACTGCGCGTTGACTGTAGCCTTGTCGGAAACCTTGGCGGACAGACCACCCCAGAGTGCCCAGTCACCATCCCATGAACCATAGTAGGAACTGGTGCGGGGCTCTTTCAGATGATCGCCATAGCCGGACTGATAGCCACCCAGAATGAAGGCGGATATCGCTTCGGTGAGCTTCACGTCCAGACGGAGTTTACCGGCGAACTCTTCAATAACAGAGTCATATCCGACAACACCGGCAATGTCGCCCCAGCCCTGTTCGAACTTCGCACCAGCCACAACGTGCGGCAGGTAGTCAGTAATCCGGTGATCCTTGTCACCCTGCTCTGCGCCGATCAGAGCTGAGAAGCCATTGCCGCCAGTGAATGTGTAGCTGACCTGATTGGTGGAATCACCGGCATAGGCAATCACACCATCATTCAATACGTTACCGGCGGAACCGGTCCATGTGTCGTAGAGCGAGTCGGTGACACCGATGCGAAAGCCGCCGAGCGAGATATACGCATGGGGGATTGCCGCGCTGTTTTCAGCGTCCGCATAATTGAACTGTGTTTCGGCGAAGGAACGCAGCGTACACAATTCGGTGTCCGAACGGGCATCGAAGCGAATCGTGGCACGTGACTTCAGTTTCCAGGTGCCAAGTTTGCCGCCCTTGGAGACGTCGTCGCCGCCCTTGGTATCAAACCGTACATGGCCGGATACCTTAAGGCAGGTTTCGGTGCCTGGGATGTAGAAGAAGCCGGCGCCGTATGCGTCGCAAACGCGAACGTATTCGACAGCTTCTGGCTCGGCGACGACAACTGCATCGGCAGCGCGTGCACCGGTTACTGCAACGAGGGCTGCAGCGGAGCCGAGTAGAAGGCTCTTGATGTTCATTTCTGACCTCCAGTCACAGTTTGACCGGAAGCCGTGGTGATTTTGGGAGATCAGCCAGGCGTTAGAGCATCAATGCCCGACGGTTCCCGAGAACAAATTGACGATGAGAACACCAGCAATGATGAGTGCGAGGCCTATAATGGCAGGCAGATCAAGCGGTTGCTTGAACCAGAACCAGCCGATTGCTGCGATCAGCACGATTCCGGCACCGGACCAGATTGCGTAAACAATGCCGACAGGCATGGTTCTGATCAGAATGGACAGGACATAAAAGGCGGCCGCGTAGCCCGCCAAACAGATCAGAGATGGCCAGAGCCTTGTAAAACCATCGGCTTGCTTGAGGGCAGACGTGGCAGCAACTTCAAAAACTATGGCGACAATCAGATAGAAATAAGTCATGGCGGACCACCTGTCAGAATCGGCGTGCAATCGGTTCGATTCGATTCACGCACAGCAACTGTGCAGGTGATTGATGCCCGATTCCCAATCAAAACACCGTTCCAATTCCGCCATCGGCGCCGACGATTTTATGAAAATCCGGTTACCTATATTAATGAGTGGTAAAGATTTCGCCGGGGCGGCGACGATTTCGTGTCATTTGTGCAACAGGGATAAGGCATAGAGCCCCAGTGGGGTGTGGATGCCGACATTCATGGTTGAAACCCCGGAGATGGCGAGTATGTTCGGTCGCAGAGGAAGGGCGTCGATCGCATTTCTTCTTGGACTTAGGGGATGGGGACAAGGTTGTCCTTCAGCCAAATTGGAATGCCCAGACCCATTTTTAACTTTGACTGGAGGTCAGAAATGAACATCAAGAGCCTTCTACTCGGCTCCGCTGCAGCCCTCGTTGCAGTAACTGGCGCACGCGCTGCCGATGCAGTTGTCGTTGCCGAGCCAGAAGCTGTCGAATACGTTCGCGTTTGCGACGCATACGGCGCCGGCTTCTTCTACATCCCAGGCACCGAAACCTGCCTGAAAATCGGCGGTTACTTGCGTTATGACGCCAAGGGCGGCGATGACGCTTATATCGGCGGTGAGCGCGGTACTTGGAATAAGCAGACACGTGCAACTGTTCGTTTTGACGCTCGTTCGGAAACCGAACTCGGCACACTGCGTTCCTACATTGAAACACGTTTCAACTACACCGACGGTTCCAACAGCGGTGGTCTGATTCCTCAGGCTTACATCGAACTCGGCGGCTTCCGCATCGGTGTTGCTGACGAACTGTTCGGTTCGTGGACCGGTTATGCTGGCGACGTCATCAACGATGACGTGATCAACTATCAGTCAGGCACATCGAACCAGGTTAGCTACACGTTCACTGGCGGCAACGGTTTCTCGGCGATCATCGCTGCTGAACAGGGCCAGGAACAGACTGCAAGCTTCTTCGATTACGACTACCGTATCGACGACTACATGCCACACGTTCTTGCTGGTGCAAAGTACGAGCAGGCTTGGGGCGGCATCTCCGGTGTTGTTGGTTATGACTCCAAGGTTGAAGAATGGGCCGGTAAGCTGCGTTTGGACGTGAAGTTCACCGACACAGTCAAGGCATTCGTCATGGGTGGCTATCAGTCCAACTATGACTCCCGTGTAAATGGCGACCGTAACTGGTTCGGCACATGGGAAGGCGATTGGGCTGTTTGGGGTGGTCTGTCCGCTAAGGTTTCCGAAAAGGCAACTGTTAACGCACAGCTCGCTTACGAAGAAGAAGGTACATATTCTGGTACTTTGAACGTCGCTTACGAACTGGTTCCTGGCTTCACGATTACTCCTGAAGTAACATACACCAAGTTCGATGGCGCTCGTAAGGACTTCGCTGAAAGCCAGCGCGGTGGCAAGGACGATGCCATTCAGGGCATGATCCGTTTCCAGCGTAACTTCTAATCCTTCTTAGGATTAAAGGTCATCAGGACCCGGCAGCGCAAGCTGCCGGGTTTTTCTTTGCGCGCAGCTGAGCATGCATTTTGCAGAACGCATTTGATGCCAGCCGCCATGTTGATATTCCCGATGACATGGGGCAAGACAGCATTCTGTCCGATTGCCACAAGGGAAAACGTTGCACATGCACATCGTCAAAAGCTGGTTTTGGCCCGGTATCATCACCGTTGCATGTTTAACGACGCTTGCCGGCTGGTTCCTTGCCGAGCCGATAGACCGTCAACTGACCGATTCGGTCGCCGCTGCACTGGAAGTTGACAACAGCTGGGCCAGTATCGAGGTGGACGGTCGCGATCTGATATTAAAAGGTGTAGCACCTTCCGAAGAGGCACTCGCGTCGGCGCTCAAGATAGCCGATGAAACCAACGGTATCCGCGTGGTTGAAAACGCCGCAACACTCCTGCCGCTGGTGGAACCCTTCAGTTTCGTGGTCACGAAGTCCGATCAGGGGGTTCTTCTGTCTGGAAATGTTCCGTATGGCGATACGCGCGCGAAACTCCTGGCCGCCGCTGAAAATGCCATGCCGGGAATTGATATCCTCGATGAGATGGCTGTTGCGCGTGGCGCACCGAACGGGTTTGTTGAACTTGCCAATTTCGCCCTGCAACAGGCATCACAATTGGTGAGCGGGGAGATCAGCCTTGCCGGTGAGACCTACGGCATCAACGGAACAGCGGCAAATGCGGCTGATTATGAGTCGATCACCAACGCGTTGAAGACACAGCTTCCGGGTAATGGTAAAGTCGGTGAAGTAAAGCTGGCTCCTCCAGCCGTCAGCAATGCCGGATGATAGTCACGGGGCGGCGCTATTTCGGGCGCATTCAACAGGAGTGTGTACAATGATGTATCTCATCACCAAGCTGTGGCTTTTTCTGTTGGTGGCTGTTCTCGTCGGTTTCTATGTCGGCTGGTCGACCCACAGTGAGAAGCGCAACTGATCTCTCTTGAAACCGGAGTAAAGAGCTATGGTCATTTTTCTTGTACAGTCCCTTTTACTCGTTGCAGCGGCCTTTGTTATCGGTGCAATTTTAGGACGTTTTTTCAAAGGGTTGTCGCCAAAAACCGATTCTGTATCTCAGGATTCTACGCGTGCGGCTGATGCGCGTCTTGCAGCGGCTGTCACCCCTGCCAATGATGATGTCAACAAGCCCGCTTCGAACACTGTCGCGATGGTTCCCCCCGCCGAGCCGATTCCCGCAATGGCCGCTGCTACCGTGTCTGCAGATTCAGCTGTCAGCAGCACGGTAAAGGCGAAGACCAGAGCCCCGGCCAGAAAGAGCGGCGCAAAGAGTGCGCACGCGCGTCCCTCCAAGACAACGGAAGATGACAAACATCGTCCGGCAACGTTGAAGAACGCGCGGAGAGGCAAGCCTGACCGATTGCTGGATATTGACGGCATCGGCAATGTCATACAGTCGGAGCTCTACACACTCGGTGTATTTCACTTCGACCAGATTGCCGGCTGGGACGCAGATCAGGCGGCATGGGTCAGCCGGGCAATCGGTTTCCCGGGCCGTGCGCATCGCGAAAATTGGATAAAACAGGCTGCGGCACTGGCGAAGCCAGTGGCGGAAGCACCGGCCAAGCCGAAGGCTGCCGCAAAAGCCAAGCCCAAAGTGCAGGCGAAAAAACCTGCGAAAAGCTAGGCCGGACGCAGATCGACGCCAGACGCAAAGGCTGCGATCAGGTCAGGCAGACGTCCCGTTTCGAGCAACGGAGCATGACCCTGACCGGCAACGTTGAACAGCTGAAGCGCGTTATGCCGCCGCGCCATTTCGTCAACGGTTTCCTGCGCGAGCAGCTTGGTGTTTTCGCCCCTGATAACCAGCAACGGCAGATCTTTCATCAGGTCGAACTGGGCCCACAAATCGGGCAGTTTCTGCGAATAGTCGACACCTTCCATTGTTTTCAGAAGATTTGAATCGTAATCCGAACGGATAATACCATTGTCTTCGCGATAGATCGCATGGGCAAACCGGTGCCAATCCGCATTCGTCAGGGCAGGGAAGGCTGAACCATGCACCGCCAGCTGCAGTTCGGCTGCATCATCCCAGTTCCCGGGTTGGCGCGCTCCATCGAGATAACCGGCGATCTGTTTCAATCCCTCGACTGCTATTTCGGGTCCGATGTCGTTTAAGATGACACCGGCCAGCAACTGCGGGGCAAACGCCGCCAGAATGTGGGTGATAAGCCCGCCACGGGAGGTTCCCAGGAAGATCGCCCTGCTGATCTGAAGATGGGCAAGACCTGCGATAATATCGCCGGCTTCCGTGCCGATATTGTAGTGGGACCAGTCTGGATCATAGGCCGACAGCCCACGGCCACGATAATCAAAGGTTATCACCCGGCGCCGTGTCTGCGGATGCTGCGACAGAAAGAGGGCAAGCTCGTGAAAATCCCGGCTGTTGCGGGTGAGGCCCGGCAGGCATGCGACGGGGAGGTTGTCTGTCTTGATCTCCGGCTCGTACAGGCGCGCGTAAAGGCTCAGACCATCGGGGGCAGCGAAATGAATCTCACGAAATGAATCGGCCAATCTGCAATCCTGTTGTTGAGTTTCAGGCGGGCTACCGTTGCAATCTTCCGGCGGTCAGATCACTCTCGATCTGGGCCTTGCCGTAAAGTCGCGATTTATAGACCTCATAGTTTTCCATGACACGTTGCACGTAATTGCGTGTCTCCGTGTAGGGAATGCGCTCGATCCAGTCCACGACCTCATCCACCGATTTGCCGCGGGGATCGCCATAGCGTGAAACCCATTCGTTTGCCCGGCTGGGACCGGCATTGTAACCGGCAAAGGTCAGCACATAGGAGCCGTCGAATTTTGCGATCTGTTCCCCGAGGAACCGCGCACCCAAGGTTGCATTGTAGGCTGCATCGCCCGTGAGCCGGTCCTTGGAGTAGGAGATGCCGGCGCGTTTGGCGACGTCTTTTGCCGTGCCTGGCAGCAATTGCAGCAGACCCCGCGCACCGGCGCTTGAAACCGCGCCGGCATTGAACTCGCTCTCCTGCCGCGCAATCGCATAGGCGAGTGCCGCGCCGGAACCGGATATATTGGCATTCTGCGGAATAGCCCCGATGGGATGCGAGAGCGCCCCAACATCAATGCCGCGCTGCGCTGCGGTCTTGCCGACCCGCAGGGCAACGAAGTGGTTGCTCTTGCGCTCTGCCATTACGGCCAGCAAAGCCAGCTCGCCCGGACTGTCGAGTTCCTGGCTCAGACTGGTATAAAGCATGGCGGCACGCTGGTCGTATCCGGTCTCTTCGAGGCGCAAGATGGCACGAACGGCCTCGCGCTGGGTGAAACGTGCACGATCGGCATCGCTCGGTTTCGGATAGGGAAGCTGCAGGCTCGATTGTCCAAGTTTGGCGGCGGCCAGCTGGCCGTAAAACGTCGTGCCATAGCGGGCGGAACGGCCGTAGTAATCACGGGCATTGCCGCCAGCGCCGGCTTCTGCCGAACGGCCGAGCCAATAGTAGGCGCGCGAAGCCGACATTGGGCGTGATGAAATTTCGGCAATGCGGGCAAAATGGCGCTGTGCCGTCTGCGGATCTTTCAGGGCGCGCAGGGCGTACCAGCCCGCATGAAATTCGGCTTCCGCTGCCACCGCAGGCGTTTCTGCGCTGTGCATCGCCGCAACCTGATAGGCGCGCTTTGCGTCACCAATATCCAGCAGCTCCCGCGAAAGCACACGCCGCTCTACCCACCATGCGTCGGGATCAACGAGCGATACGGCATCACGCGGCGCGGTCGCCATGACATCGGCAGCTTCCTTGAAGCGCTCCTGACGGCGCAGATACTGTGCCTTGGCAAAGATATAGGCCGGATTGGATTGCCACGCGCTGCTGATTGCCGCCAGTTTCTTGGCCGCGTCAGGTGATTTCTGTAGAACAGCGGCGAATGCGTCATAGAGCGATTCCGCATTGGCGAGTTTGGCGACACGCCCGGCGGACTTTGCCTTGCCTTCATAAAGCATGGTGAGCATGCGCATCATATGATCCTCGCGCGGAATAACCGCTGCGAATTCCTTCAGGATCATCGCTTCCTGTACATCGTCGAGCTTTTTCGTGCGCCAGAAAGGGCCGAGCACCTGACGAGCTCGCATGGGGTTCCCCGTTGCGACGAAAGCCCGCGCGAGAATGATTGTGCCTTCGGCCGTTTGCGGCGGAGTGCCGCCAAAGGCGCTGATCACTGTCGCGGGAGCCGGGTTCTCCTTGTAGAGCGCCCGTTCCGAATTATTGCGGAAGGTAGCCATGCCGGGCCATCCCGGCAATTCCGCGGCTGCATGGGCAATTTCCGAACTGGGGACACCCGGTGCATTCGACAAACCAATGGCCCAGGTCAGGATATGCCGGTCGAGAGCATTGACCGGCAGGCCATTGCGGATGCCGAGGGCCTGCTGCACATCGCCGCTTGAAAGCGCGTCAAGCCCGCTTTTCAGGCTGCCGGCAATGGCCGATGGTTTGGAAGGCTGGGTGATGCCTGATGTTGTAACAGGATCGGGTTTCGCCAGGATCTGCGCAGCAGGACTTACCCGTGTTTGCGTCGGCGCAAATGGCTTGAGGGTCGGGATAGGAGGTGTTGAATTTTGCGCAAGCGAGGCCGTCGTCACAAACAGGGACGACGCAAGAAGAACATGACGCAAAACAGAAGTTCTCAGCATACAGACGACCAGTTTTTTCGAATAGGATCACATGACAGCCCCAGGATCCAGAACTGTTGGATCATATAATAATGGCGGACGTGTGAAGGCACTCTTAACGAAAGGTTAGCACGGCGTGTTGCTTTTGATCAAAACATCAATTGTATTGCTGTTTTTCATCAAGGAAATCATCTTGCCCGGCGGAGGCTGCACGACTATGGTGCGCCACCTTGTGGTCCTTAGCTTATTGGTTTGGGCCATGACCCATTCTTGTTTTCTTGGAGTTTACTATGCTGAAAGGCTCAATTACCGCTCTCGTCACGCCATTCGACCAAAACGGCTCGTTTGACGAGAAAGCCTTTCGTGCGTTTCTGGGCTGGCAGATTGCCGAGGGCACAAATGGTTTCGTTCCTGTCGGAACCACGGGTGAATCGCCCACACTGTCGCATGCCGAACATAAGCGGGTGGTTGAAGTGTGCATCGAGGAAGCCAAGGGTAAGGTTCCGGTGATTGCAGGTGCAGGCTCCAACAATACCCGTGAAGCCATCGAACTGGCACAGCATGCCGAGAAGGCTGGAGCGGATGCCATTCTGGTTGTCACGCCCTATTACAACAAGCCGAACCAGCGCGGTCTCTATGCCCACTACAAGGCCGTGGCCGAATCGGTCTCGCTGCCCATCATCATCTACAATATTCCGGGTCGTTCGATCATTGACATGACTCCGGAGACGATGGGCCAGCTGGCGCACGATTTCAAGAATATCGCCGGCGTCAAGGATGCGACTGGCAAGATCGAGCGCGTCTCGGAACAGCGCATCACCTGCGGGCTTGATTTCATCCAGCTCTCTGGCGAGGACGCCTCCGCTCTCGGCTTTAACGCCCATGGCGGCGTCGGCTGCATTTCCGTCACGTCAAACATCGCGCCGCGCCTTTGCGCTGAATTCCAGGCAGCGACTCTCCGCGGTGATTATCCTGCTGCCCTGGCCATTCAGGATCGCCTGATGCCGCTGCACAAGGCACTCTTTATCGAGCCAAACCCGACCGGCCCGAAATATGCCCTGTCCAAGCTGGGCAAGATGAACAATTCGCTGCGTTCCCCGCTCGTCCCGATTGAAGCCGCTACTGCGGACCGTATTGATCAGGCGATGAAACATGCGGGGCTGATCAACTGACAATTGAGGTCGTGCACTCATAAATCTAATTGAAATGGTATGAGGCCATTTGCTTGGATACGAGGAGCAAAGGCGATGGCAATGTGGTTCATTGTCGAGCCTTTGCGACGACGTAGCCGGGCAAATGGACCATATCCTCCGGACGCCGAAACGGCTGCAATCTGCAGTGTCGAGCCGCTCGGCCGGGGGAAAGGCCCCGCCCTTCACGCCTCTCCTCGCATCTTCTTGCCGTTTCAGGCGCCATTTCGATCAGATTTGTGAGTGTACGACCTACTTGGAAAGCACTATATAGGCCTCATGAACAAGCCCAAAGCTGCCAAAAAACCCATAACGGTTAGCAAGATCATTGCTGAAAACCGCAGAGCGCGCTTCAATTTCGAGATTCTCGACACGATGGAGGCTGGCATTGTGCTGCAGGGCACGGAAGTCAAATCCCTGCGCAACAATCAGTCCAACATAGCGGAAAGCTACGCCAGCCTTGAGAATGGCGAGTTCTGGCTGATCAATTCCTATATTCCGGAATATCTGCAGGCCAACCGCTTCAACCATGAACCGCGCCGCCATCGCAAGCTTCTGGTCAGCAAGCGTGAAATGGCACGGTTGGCGCAATCGGTCGACCGCGAGGGCATGACAGTCGTGCCGCTGAAACTCTATTTCAATGATCAGGGCCGGGCGAAGCTGGAACTTGCCGTCGCACGCGGCAAGAAACTGCATGACAAGCGCGAAACGGAAAAGCAGCGCGACTGGAATCGTGAAAAATCACGGCTGCTGCGCGATCGCGGCTAGTTCTTCCTGTTTTGCAATCCTCACTCTCCCTCATGGTGAGCTTGTCGAACCACGGATAACGGTGGTGCGTGGTTCGCAAGTTCATCCTGAGGAAGATCATGCTGTAGGGCGTCTCAGGCCGCCGCATTGAGATGCGCGCGTACGGCAGCAAACACGCTCTTGAACATGGCCTCGGTCAGGCGTCCGGTATTCGTATTGTACCGCGAGCAATGATAGCTGGAAAAAATCCGGATGTCCCCGATATCGGATTGACCGCCATGGCTGAAGGGGAATTTGGCAACCGGCTGCTTCAGGGCGCGCACGGTAGACTGGTGCGCAATGGTGCCCAGTGTGACAATGGCACGCAGGTTTTTGAACTGTTGGATTGTCGGCGTCAGAAACCGGCGGCAATTGTTGATTTCGCTGCCGACGGGTTTGTTTTCCGGCGGCACACAACGAACGGCATTGACGATAGCCGTGTTGAGCAGTTCCAGACCATCGTCAGGACGGGCGGCAAACGTGCCACGGGAAAAGCCGAACTCTGACAGCGTGCCGTATAGCAAGTCTCCGGCATAATCGCCGGTGAATGGACGGCCTGTCCGGTTCGCCCCACGTACACCGGGTGCGAGTCCGACAATAAGCAGTTGCCCTGATTCAATTCCACCAGCGGGGAGAAATGTCGGAACCGGCGCATTGTGCCATGTCGGCTCCTTCACCCGCCATTCGGCGATGAAATCATGAAGACGCGGGCAGATGGGGCAATCGGGGGAGGGTTCGACACTCATGAGCCGGTAAAAAGCACAATGCCGCACGGTTTTCCATGCGGCATTTCCAAATCTTTCGACAAATATTAGTAGTCGACCTGTTCTTCTTCGACGCGGCGTGGTGCGCGCTCAGACGGTTCGCGGCCAATTTCGGTGCGCAAGGATGTCAGATCGATGAAATGGTCCGCCTGACGGCGCAGTTCATCTGAAATCATCGGTGGCTGGGTCGAGAGGGTCGAGACAACGCTGACCTTGCGGCCCTTGCGCTGCAAGGCTTCGACCAGCGAACGGAAATCTCCGTCACCGGAGAAGATAACAAAGTGATCAACTGTGTCGGTCAGCTGCATGGCATCGACAGCAAGTTCAATGTCCATGTTGCCCTTGATCTTACGGCGGCCCGCAGAATCGGTGAACTCTTTGGCGGGCTTTGTAACGACCTTGTATCCGTTATAGTCCAGCCAATCGATCAAAGGACGAATGGAAGAGTATTCCTGATCTTCAACAAGCGCAGTATAGTAATACGCGCGAAGCAAATAACCTCTCTTCTGAAAAGCTGAAAGAAGCTTGCGATAGTCAATATCAAATCCCAGTACCTTTGAGGCTGCGTAGAGATTTGCACCATCGATAAACAAGACGATCTTTTCACGTGGATCAAACATAATAACGTTCCATTTCAAAAAGGTGAGCTTCAATTTCAAATCAGCTTGGAGGTAATAAAGCCCGATCTGATCTTATACGTAAGTAGCATATTTACTACGTCGGGTTCGGTTAAAAGCCAATACCTCGCCGGAAAATTTGTCCGAATTTCGGACAGGAGTGCTCAACATATGGTGATTGACATGATGATCGATTTTTAGACGATCAACAGGTCTTGTCGAACACTTCGACGGCTTTTACTTGTTTTTTCTGCGCAACCGCGTTATGTCCGGCTTAATCCGCTAATTCAGTTAAAAATGAAAGGGGCAGTTCATGGCCCGCGTCACTGTTGAAGATTGCGTTGACAAGGTCGAAAACCGGTTTGAACTGGTTTTGCTCGCCAGTCATCGCGCGCGCCTGATTTCGCAGGGTGCAGCGATCACCATTGATCGCGACAATGATAAGAACCCGGTTGTTGCATTGCGCGAAATCGCAGATGAGACCCTGTCACCAGGCGATCTTAAGGAAGATCTCATCCATTCACTGCAGAAGCATGTGGAAGTCGATGAGCCGGAAGCCGTTGCTGTGGTAGCGCAGGTCACGTCAAGCGACAGCGAAGGCAACGAAGTTGTCGAAGTGGAAGCTGACGACAATGTTTCGTTCGACAGCATGTCGGAAGAAGAATTGCTGGCCGGTATCGAGGGCTTGGTAGCTCCGGAAAAAAGCGACGACTATTAATCAAATGTCGCGCGTAAGGCGCGACCGATTGCCAGTTCAGGCTATCTTGATGCGTCGCAGTCTTTCTGCGGCGCATTATTTTTGCGTCTTGGTAACGCAATTACCATATATCGCTCGATAATTTAGATGAATGAGTTTGGGGGCTTCCGTCCATGATGCGTCAGTATGAGCTTGTCGAGCGTGTTCAGCGTTACAAGCCTGACGTCAATGAGGCGCTGCTCAACAAAGCCTACGTCTATGCCATGCAGAAGCATGGCCATCAGAAGCGTGCATCAGGCGATCCCTATTTCTCGCATCCGCTCGAGGTTGCGGCGATTCTCACCGACATGCATCTGGACGAGGCCACGATCGCCATTGCCCTGCTGCATGACACGATCGAGGACACGTCAGCGACGCGTCAGGAGATCGATACGCTGTTCGGCCCGGACATCGGCAAGCTTGTCGAGGGCCTGACCAAGCTGAAAAAGCTGGATCTTGTATCGAAGAAGGCGGTTCAGGCGGAAAACCTGCGCAAACTGCTTCTCGCCATTTCCGATGACGTGCGGGTGCTGCTGGTCAAACTTGCCGACCGTCTGCACAATATGCGCACGCTGCATCACGTGCCGCCGGACAAGCGTTTGCGCATCTCCGAGGAAACCATGGATATCTATGCGCCGCTCGCCGGCCGCATGGGTATGCAGGACATGCGCGAAGAACTGGAAGGACTGGCTTTCCGCTATATCAACCCCGAAGCCTTCAACGCGGTGACCAACCGGCTCGCCGAACTGATGGAGAAGAACCGCAGTACGCTGGCCCAGATTGAGACCGATCTTTCCAGCCTGTTCGAAAAGCACGGCATCAAGGCCAACGTCAAAAGCCGGCAGAAAAAAGCATGGTCGGTTTTCCGCAAGATGGAAAGCAAGGGGCTCTCCTTCGAACAGCTTTCCGACATCTTCGGATTTCGCGTCGTCGTCGATACCGTGGCCGATTGTTATAACGCGCTCGGTATCATCCATACCACGTGGTCAATGGTTCCGGGCCGTTTCAAGGATTACATCTCGACACCCAAGCAGAACGATTATCGCTCGATCCACACAACCATCGTCGGTCCGTCGCGTCAGCGTGTCGAACTGCAGATCCGCACCCGCGAAATGAACGACATTGCCGAATACGGTGTCGCTGCCCACTCGATCTACAAGGATCGCGGCAGCGCCCAGAATCCGCATGTCATTTCGACGGAAACCAACGCCTACGCATGGTTGCGGCAGACCATTGAAGCACTGGCGGAAGGTGATAATCCGGAAGAGTTCCTCGAGCACACCAAGCTCGAGCTGTTTCAGGATCAGGTGTTCTGCTTTACCCCCAAGGGGCGTCTTATCGCACTGCCGCGCGGGGCAACACCGATCGATTTCGCCTATGCGGTTCACACCAATATCGGTGACAGCTGCGTTGGTGCCAAGGTCAACGGCCGCATCATGCCGCTGATGACCGAGCTGCATAATGGCGATGAAGTGGAAATCATCCGCTCCAAGGCGCAGACACCGCCGGCTGCCTGGGAATCCGTGGTTGTAACGGGTAAGGCGCGGGCGGCCATCCGCCGGGCAACGCGCATTGCCGTACGCAAGCAATATTCCGGCCTGGGCACGCAGATTCTGGAGCGTGCATTCGAGCGGGCAGGCAAGGTCTATTCCCGCGACGAGCTGAAGAAGGGCTTGCCGCGTCTTGCGCGCAAGGAGATCGATGATGTTCTGGCAGCGGTTGGCCGGGGTGAATTGCCGTCTTCCGACGTCATGAAGGCCGTCTATCCGGAATATCAGGACTCGAAGCCGAAGCCGACGCCGACCGAGCGCGAAGAGGGCTGGGTCAATTTCCGCAATACATCAGGCATGATCTTCAAGATACCCGAGGGCAGCGAAGCCACGACAGGATGGGAGCCGGGTGGTCCGCACGCCCTGCCTATCCGTGGTGCGAGCCCTGATATGCCCGTGCATTTCTCGCCGGAAGGTGCGGTGCCTGGTGACCGCATCGTTGGCATTCTTCAGCCTGGCTCAGGCATGACGATTTATCCTATCCAGTCGTCGGCACTCATGGCCTATGACGATCAGCCGGAGCGCTGGATCGACGTGCGTTGGGATATTGACGAGAGCAGGCGTGACCGCTTTCCGGCCCGCATCAACATTTCAGCGATCAATGCGCCGGGTTCATTGGCAGAAATTGCCGAGATCATTGCGGCGAACGAAACCAATATTCACAATCTCTCCATGGTCCGCACGGCACCTGATTTTACGCAGATGATCGTCGATCTGGAGGTCTGGGATCTGAAACATCTCAACCGGATCCTGTCGAAACTCAAGGAAAGCAAATGCGTCAGCGACGCACAGCGCGTGAACGGATAGAGGGCACACATGAACACGGATGAAGTTCTTCAGGTATTTCGCGAAGCAGGGGCAGTGCTCGAAGGGCACTTCATCCTGACATCAGGCTTGCGCAGCCCGACCTTCCTGCAAAAGGCCCGTGTGTTCATGCACGCTGACAAGACCGAGCAAGTCTGCCGGGCACTCGCTGCCAAGATCAGGGACGCGGACCTTGGCCAGATCGACTATGTGGTCGGACCGGCTATTGGCGGCATTATTCCTGCATATGAAACGTCACGCCATCTCGGCGTCCCGGCAATCTGGGTCGAACGCGAAAACGGCATATTCCGGTTGCGCCGCTTTGAAATTGCCAAGGGCGCACGCGTCGTCATCGTTGAAGATATTGTCTCGACAGGCTTGTCGATCCGCGAGACCGTCACCACCTTGCAGGAACTGGGCGCCGATGTTCTGGCTGCTGCCTGCATCATCGACCGCTCGGCGGGGAAAACAAATGTTGGCGTACCGCTTATCGCACTGGCGGAATATGAAGTACCGGCATATCCTGCAGATCAATTACCACCGGAGCTTGCCGCAATTCCGCCCGTTAAGCCCGGTAGTCGTAATATTTAGTTAACCATAAGAAGACAGCACCTGAGTCAGTTTTACACTCGCTGGCTCCGGTACCGAGGAACCTGAATACCAATGCTCTTCAAACGGCGTGCAAAACCGGGCTTTCGTGAACGGATGCGTACTGCGCTGTGGCCGCGCCGCTCCATCGGCCGGTCACTGCGTTATTTTGGCAAGCGCGTATTGCGGCTGCGAGCGACGCCGCATGCTATTGCTGCGGGCTTGGCCGCGGGCATTTTTGCCTCGTTTATTCCGCTTCTTGGTGTTCATATTGCCGTGGCGCTGGCCATTGCCTGGGTGATCGGCGGCAATATAGCAGCCGCTGTTCTCGGTACGACGCTCGGCAATCCGGTTTTCCTGCCATTTATCTGGGGTGCAACGCTGGAAGCGGGGCGCTTTGTTCTGAGCGGCGGTCCCAGCGACGAACCATTTCCTCACCATCTTGCCCACATGTTGCGGCATCTCGATTTCGGTCAGCTGTGGGGCCCAATCATCAAACCCATGTTGATCGGCGCTGTTCCCCTTGGATTGATTGCCGCGCTTGTCGTTTATTTTCCGACGCGCTGGATTGTCGCGAGTTTCCAGAACCGGCGAAAGGCCGGGTTTCGGATGGAAAAGGTCGCTGAACCGTCATGATCATCGGGATCGGCAGTGACCTGATCGATATAAGGCGCATCGAGAAGACATTGGAACGCCATGGCGAGCGTTTCATCAACAGAGTCTATACATCAGTCGAGCAAGTCAAATCCGAACGCCGCAAACAGCGTGCTGCGTCCTATGCCAAGCGTTTTGCCGCAAAGGAAGCCTGTGCCAAAGCCCTTGGAACCGGTCTTTCCCAAGGTGTTTTCTGGCGCGATATGGGTGTTGTGAACCTGCCGAGCGGCGCACCGACGATGCGTCTCACCAATGGTGCGGCCAAGCGTCTCGATGCGATTCTGCCCGTTGGCCACACGGCTCGCATCCATGTGACGATCACTGACGATTTCCCGCTCGCGCAAGCATTCGTGATTATCGAAGCGCTGAAAATCGAAGAATAGCCGCAATCAAACGCCATTAAGCGGCATTGCTCCCTGCGGATTCAGCGGTTAAGAGGGTGCACGTTATAAATTTGGAGATAGGACGAGCGTGAGCGACAAATCTGTTGTGAAAAAATCTGGCGGTCTGGGCGAGACGATCAGCGTTGTCGTACAGGCTCTGCTGCTCGCTCTGGTTATCCGGACGGTGCTGATCCAGCCATTCAATATTCCGTCCGGCTCCATGCGCCCGACTTTGCTTGAAGGCGATTACCTCTTCGTTTCGAAGTTTTCCTACGGCTTCTCGAAATATTCGCTGCCACTGTCGCCCAACCTGTTTTCGGGCCGCATCTGGGGCAGCGAGCCGCTCCGGGGTGACGTTGCCGTTTTCCGCACGCCTGCCGATACGTCCATTGACTACATCAAGCGCGTCATCGGTCTGCCCGGCGACAAGGTGCAGGTCCGTGAGGGGGTTGTCTATATCAATGGCGTTGCCATACCGCGCGTGAAGGTCGGCCAGATCAACAATCCTGATGTGACCGAGGTGACGCATCCGGTTGACGTTTATCGTGAGACGCTGCCGAACGGTGTCACGTACGATACGCTTGACCTTACCCAGAATGGTCTTGGGGACAATACGCGGGAATTCACTGTTCCTGCCGGACAGTTCTTCATGATGGGCGATAACCGGGACAATTCTGCCGACAGCCGTTTTGATCTGGGAACAGTGCCACTCGAGAATTTCATCGGCCGCGCCAACATCATTTTCTTCTCCATTGCCGACAAGGCAAGCCCGCTGGAAATCTGGCGCTGGCCAACGGAAATGCGCTTCGATCGTCTCCTGCGCAGTGTGAATGGAACCTCTTTCACCCCGAAGAGCCAATGAGCCGCCTATGACCTTGTCCGCAGACGCCGTTCGCAGACTGGAGGAGCAGACGAGCCATACATTTCGTGATATCGCCCGCCTCGAGCGTGCGCTGACCCATGCCAGCGCGCGCCAGTCGGTCGGGTCCGATTATGAGCGGCTCGAATTTCTTGGTGATCGCGTCCTGGGGCTGGTCATTGCCGAGATGCTGTTCCGCGTCTATCCCACGGCAAGCGAAGGCGAGCTGTCGTTGCGGCTCAATTCGCTGGTCAACGCGGATACATGCGCTGACGTGGCCGATGAAATCGGCCTGCACGAATTCATCCGCACCGGTTCCGATGTGAAGGGACTGGCGGACAAGCGGCTGAAAAGCCTGCGCGCCGACGTTGTGGAATCGCTGATCGCAACGATTTATCTGGACGGCGGGCTTGAAGCGGCGCAACCTTTCATCCAGCGTTACTGGGATGCCCGCGCGCGCGAAATCAATTCGGCGCAGCGCGATCCCAAGACTGAGTTGCAGGAATGGGCACACCAGCAGGATGGTGCCCAGCCATTATACAGCGTGGTCGAGCGCACCGGCCCTGACCATGATCCACAGTTTACGGTGAAGGTAGAGGTGAAGGGCTTTGCCCCTGCCACCGGCATGGGGCGCTCCAAGCGTATTGCCGAGCAGGAAGCTGCCGTCGCCTTGCTTTACCGGGAAGGCGTCCGTCAGAAGACGCAGGAAGAGGGACCAAAATGACCGATCAGGATGTAACACCGGAGGCGACCCAGCCAGAGGGCCCGACGCGTTCGGGCTTTATTGCTTTGATCGGCGCTCCGAATGCCGGCAAGTCGACGCTGGTCAACCAACTGGTCGGCAGCAAGGTTTCGATTGTCACCCACAAGGTGCAGACAACGCGTGCGCTGGTGCGCGGCATTGTCATTCACGACCGCACGCAGATGGTACTGGTTGACACTCCGGGTATATTCAAGCCGAAGCGCCGGCTTGACCGCGCCATGGTGACGACTGCCTGGGGTGGCGCGAAGGATGCCGATATCGTTCTTGTGCTGATCGATGTGGAAGAGGGCATTAACGAAGAGGCTGAAGCCATTCTGGGCAGCCTGCACGAAAAGAAGCGCAAGGTCATTCTCGTCCTCAACAAGGTCGATCGCATCGAAGCGCCGAAACTTCTGGAACTGGCGCAACGCGCCAATGAGAAGATCAATTTCGACAAGACGTTCATGATTTCGGCCCTGAAGGGCTATGGCTGCAAGGATCTGCTGAAATACCTCGCTGACAATCTGCCTGAGGGTCCTTGGTATTATCCGGAAGACCAGATTTCCGACATGCCGATGCGCATGCTGGCTGCTGAAATCACTCGCGAAAAGCTTTTTTTGCGCCTGCACAATGAATTGCCGTACTCCTCGACCATCGAGACCGAGAGCTGGGAAGAAAAGCCGGACGGCTCTGTCCGTATCCAACAGGTCATTTATGTCGAGCGCGACAGCCAGAAGAAGATCGTACTTGGCCACGAAGGGCAGGCGATCAAGTCCATCGGTCAAGCGGCGCGCAAGGAACTGATGGAGATCCTGGAACAGAAAGTCCATCTGTTCCTGTTCGTGAAGGTTCGTGACAATTGGGGCAACGATCCCGAGCGTTACCGCGAAATGGGCCTTGAATTCCCGCACGGATAGCGCGAGTCTCGCCCGATGGAATGGCGGGACGAAGGAATCATACTGGGAACGAGGCGGCACGGTGAAACCAGTGCGATCCTCGAGCTGATGACGCGTGAGCACGGCCGCCACATGGGCCTTGTGCGCGGGGGACGTTCCCGCCGTATGCAACCGCTGCTGCAACCGGGAAACCGGGTGGATGTCATCTGGCGCGCGCGCATCGACGAACATCTCGGCATGATGCAGATCGAACCCGTCTCCTTTGCCGCTGCGCGGCTGATCGAACAGCCCGTCGGTCTCTATGCCCTGCAACTGGCTGCCGCGCATCTGCGGTTGCTGCCGGAGCGTGATCCGCATCAGGGCCTCTTCGAAACGCTCGCCATTATCCTCGAACATTGCGACGACCCATTGATCTCCGGCGAACTGCTCCTGCGGTTTGAGGTGATGATGCTTGAGGAGCTGGGTTTCGGCCTTGATCTGAAACGCTGTGCGGCAACGGGCAGCGACGAGAACCTGGCCTATGTCTCGCCGAAATCCGGCCGGGCCGTATCGCGCGATGCCGGTGCGCCGTGGGCTGACAAGCTTCTGGTGATGCCGCCCTTCATGATCAGTTCAAAGGTGCGGGTGGCTTCCCTCGCGGAACTTGCGGATGCATTTCGCCTGACCAGTTTCTTCTTTACCCGCCATGTCTGGGAACCGCGGGCGCTGAAAGCGCCGGAGTCGCGCGACGGGTTCTTGACGGCAGTAGCCCGATCGATATCAAAAGCGGGAGGACAGACACCGGCTGCAGAGGAAAGGTCAGCGCTTCCATGAGTTCAGACACTGTGTCAGCGATTGAGTTTCCCGGCGGCATAGGCATGCTGCCGCTTGCCGATCTGGCAAAGCGCAGCGGTCTGGATATCCTGCAGGCAATGTTGCGAGGCGAGTATCCCGCACCGCCCATTGCCAGAACGCTGTCCTTCAACCTGCACGAGGTCGAACTGAACCGGGTTGTCTTCAAAGGCATCCCGGCACAGGAACATCTCAATCCCCTGGGCGGCATTCATGGCGGCTGGGTCGCCACGCTGATGGATTCGGCGCTTGCCTGCTGCGTGATGACGACCCTCAAGGCGGGTGAAGCCTACACAACGGTGGAATTCAAAGTGAACCTGGTCCGTCCACTTTCACCGGAGACCGGTCCTGTCTTCTGCGAGGGCAAGCTTGTGCATCGCGGCCGCACGCTCGCGACGTCCGAAGCTTTCCTGAGGGACGCCAATGGCAAGCTTCTCGCCCATGGTACGGAGACCTGTGCGATTTTCCCGCTTGAGAGTTTCATGCGCGGCGGCTGAGACCGGTTTGAATACTTAAAACCGGCGAAGATTTTCCGATACATGAAATTCTGCCCACACGTTGGGAATTTGCATAAAAATCGCTGCGTACAAGTGTGAATTCCCGTCGAATTTTCTGAAAATCCGCTAGTTTTTCCTGCATATCCTGTCAAACATTGGCGCGACGCAAAAACGAGCGTTGTGGGGTTATGCGCAGCCCAACATGGCTGCTGGGGAGGTTGGAATGGACAGTTTCTTGGCGGGCCTGAAGGCAGCCGTCGACACGATGGGACCGACGGTCCTTTTGCCGATCGTTATTTTTATCATTGCCGTTGTGCTGGGGGCCAAGGTGGGACGGGCGTTCCGCGCTGCCGTCACCATCGGTGTGGCCTTTATCGGCATCAATCTGGTTCTCGGGCTGATGCTGACATCGATTGGCGATGTCGCCAAGGCGATCGTCACCAACACCGGCATTCAGCGCGATATCGTTGATGTAGGTTGGCCGTCTGCCGCTGCCATCGCTTTCGGATCGTCCGTCGGTTTGTGGGTGATTCCGATCGGTATCGCTGTCAATATCGTACTGCTTTTGACCCGTTTGACCCGTACGCTCAATGTGGACGTGTGGAATTTCTGGCACTTTGCCTTTATCGGCTCACTCGCCGTCGCTGCCACCGACAGTCTGGTTTATGGCCTGATTGTCGCTGCGCTGATGGTCGCGCTGTGCTTGCTCTTTGCTGATTGGTCGGCCAAGGCCGTCCAGCAGTTCTACGGCATCCCCGGCATTTCCGTGCCGCATCTGGCGTCTGCGCAGATCTTGCCGATCGCTATTGTGCTGAACTGGATCATCGACCGGATTCCCGGCATCAACAAGATCGAAATCAATACGGAGACATTCGAAAAGCGCTTCGGGGTTTTTGGCGAGCCAGTCATTCTCGGCCTGATCATCGGTCTTATCCTGGGTATCATAGCCTATTACAATGCCGGAGATTTCGGCGTGGTTCTCAGCAAGGTGCTTCAGACCGGCATGACCTTGGCCGCAGTGATGCTGTTGCTGCCGCGCATGGTGAAAATCCTGATGGAAGGACTTCTGCCGGTCTCCGACGCGGCGCAGGCTTTCGTCAAGAAGCGGACGGGCGATCGTGAATTGCTGGTCGGTCTTGATTCGGCAATCCTGATCGGTCATCCCGCAGCGATTTCCTCGTCGCTGATCCTCGTGCCGATCGCGATTATCCTGTCGATCATCCTCCCGGGTAACCGCGTCATCCTTTTTGCCGATCTGGCGGTTATTCCGTTCATCGTTGCCATGACAGCGCCGCTGTTGAAGGGGAATGTCTTCCGCATGGTCATCGTAGGCACCTTCACGCTGGCTGTCGGTTTCTATGTTGCCAACGCGCTCGCACCGCTGTTCACCAGCGCCGCCCAGTCGTCCGGCTTCAAGATGCCAGCCAATGCGGTGCAGATTACCAGTGTCGTTGATGGGTTCCTGTGGGTTTCCTATGCGGTAATTGCTGCGATCCGCGGTCTCGGTGCTGCTGGTCTTGGTGTTCTCGCGATCATCATTGCTGGTGCGTTCTGGGCTTATCATCGCAACACGGCCGCATGGGAGCGTGCTGCCGGTGCCGATGAAAATGCCTGATAAGACTGCCTGACAAGACGCATACTGGAGTAAGTGAATGGCGAAAGCCTTGTTGAACTATCTCGATCCCGGGGCGATAGTCCTTGGGGTCGAGGCCGGAAGTGATCAGGACGTGATCCGGATTCTTTCCGATCGTTTGCACCGTCTGGGATACGTGAAACCGAGCTTTGCCGAAGCGGTGCTTGCCCGGGAGGCCACGTTGCCGACTGGCTTGCCGTTGGGGTTGGACAACAATGTTGCCATTCCGCATACGGACCCCGAACATGTGCTGAAGCCGGGGCTGGCCATGGCGACGCTGTGCAGGCCGGTGACCTTCTGTAACATGGAAGATCCGGATGAAAAGCTGCAGGTCAGCGTGGTTTTTCTGATGGCATTGAACGACAAGGATCAGCAGATCGAAATGCTGCAGGAAATCGCCATGACGATTCAGTCTGCAGAGACAATCGCTGCCTTGATGCAATCCAATACTGTTGAAGACATAACCCGGCTTCTGGCTTGATATGATGCCTGGGATAAAGAGGGACCAATGACCAAACAAAAGACCGTACTTTTCGCCTGCGGAACCGGTATCGCGACGTCAACCGTCGTTGCCCATGCAGTGGAGGACGCACTGAAGGAACGCGGTATCACGTTCAATTCACGCCAGTGCAAGGCAACCGAGGTGGCTAGCCAGATCGATGATGTCGATCTGGTCGTCTCCACAACCCAGTTGCCGAAAGATCTGGGCAAGCCGGTGATCACAACGCTGGCCTTCCTGACCGGAATTGGCAAAGCCGAAGCACTCGACAAGATCGAGGCAGTTTTGCGCGATTGATATCTGCACATGATATTGCCGAAATTGCCGCCGCTTGACCCGTCAGGCGGCGGTTTTTGTTTATAATCACTGTGCTGGACAAAATTGGACCCATTCTCGCCTCACTACCCCGTCAATCGTCGTTCAAACGATTGATCCGAAAGAGCTCCATGCGTATCGCGACAACCCTGTTTCTCTCCCTCTCCATGACCTGTGCGGCCAATGCTGCCGATCTCATCACCTTCTGGGACACGCCCCAGCATGGCGGTAACAGCTTCAACAGGCTGCCGCCCGACCAAACCTATTTCGACGCATTGAAGAAGTACGGCGCAAGCTGGGTGCGGCTTTCCTACGACAAGTGGAAGCCAGCCAGGCGCGACTTTCTCATCGGTGATGCGGATCATTACGAGGGTATCCCTGCGACCGATCTTGCCACGTTGAAGGCGGCGCTCGACCGCGCGGACAAGGCCGGCCTCAAGGTCGTCATCACGCCGCTTTCCCTGCCATCCATGCGCTGGTCGCAGAACAACAATGGCAAGTTCGATGACCGGCTCTGGCAGGACAAGTCGAAATGGCAGGAGGCAGCGCGGTTCTGGCGTGATCTGGCCGCGGCGTTGAAGGATCATCCGGCCGTGGCCGCCTACAATATCATCAACGAGCCCGCGCCGGAAAAGATGGGGGGCATTGCCGAACATGCCGCCGCAGCCGATATGCGGGCATGGTACGACAAGCAGAAGGGCGGCCCGCGCGATCTCATTGGCTTCTACAACACGGTTATCGCTGAAATTCGCAAGGTCGATCCCGTGACACCTGTTATGGCGGATGCCGGGTGGTATGCCGCTGCGGATGCTTTCAGCTACTGGCCGACGCCGCTCGATGACAAGAAGGTGGTCTACAGCTTTCACATGTATGAGCCCTATGAGGCCACGAGTGCTCCCAATCTGAAGCGGACGAAGCCCTATGCCTATCCGGGCGCGGTCTCCTATGCCGGATCAACCGTGACATGGAACGCGTCGAGGGTAACGGAATATCTGGCCAAGCCGGTAGAGTGGGCCAAGGCGCAGGGTATCCCGCTCAACCGGCTGGTGGCGGGCGAATATGGCTGCGTACGGATGCTCGCGGGTTGCAAGACCTATCTTGAGGATGTGCTGACTGCGCTCGACAGCAACAGGCTGCACTGGGCCTTCTACAGCTTCCGGGAGGACAGCTGGGACGGCATGGACTACGAGCTCGGATCAGAAAAGGTGAACTGGAAATACTGGGAAGCCATCGATGCGAATGAGCCGGATCCGGTCAAGCGCAAGGCCACGCCGGAATTCGAACCCATCCGCAAACGCCTGCAGCCGTAACGCGACCTATTCGGCCGGTTGCAGGGCGGGGCGGTCCGCCTGGCGCTCTTCAATCGGCCAATGCACGATCGCTGCAAAGACTCCGAGGACGACACTCAACCACCACACGGGATCATAGCTGCCGAAGTGATCGTAGAGATATCCGCCCAGCCAGACACCGAGGAACGACCCGACCTGATGCGATAAAAAGACGATGCCGCCGAGCATGCCGAGATGGCGTGTGCCGAACATGATGGCGACGAGTGCATTTGTCGGCGGCACTGTTGAAAGCCACATCAGTCCCATCAGGATGGCAAACACGACGACTGTCGTACCGGTCTGCGGCAGCAACAGGAAGGCTGCGACGAGCACAGAGCGGCCGATATAGAGATAGACGAGGAATTTCGGCTTGGAATAACGCTGGCTGATGACGCCTGAAGCCAGCGAGCCGATCACATTGAAAAAGCCGATGAGGGCAAGCGCCAGCACCGCATATTTGGCGTCGATGCCGATATCGCTGATATAGGCGGGAAAATGCGCGGTAATGAACGCCAGCTGGAAGCCGCAGACGAAAAATCCTGTGGTTAGAAGTACATAGCTCCTGTGTCCAAGCGCTTCACGCAGTGCCTCGCCCATGGATTGCTTGTACTGCGCTTCGCTGATCCGCCCGCTGGAGGAATTGCCGCGCAACGGGATGGCCAGAAGCGGGACGATCAGCATGGCGATGCCAAGATAGACCAGCGCATCGGACCAGCCAAACCGGTCGATCAGGGCGAGACTGAGCGGGGAGAACACGAACATGCCGGCAGAACCCGCTGCAGTGCCGATGCCAAAGACGAATGTACGTTTTTCGGCTGAGACGTTGCGCGCAAATGCCGACAGGATCGTTCCAAAGGAGCCGGAGGCAATACCAAGGCCGACGAGCAGCCCACCACCGATATAGAGCATTCCAGGCGTTGAAGCCCACGCCATGAGAATGAGCCCGGCACTGTAGAGAATTGCCGACATGAGCAATACCCGCCATGTGCCGAACTTGTCGGCGATTGCGCCGAAAAACGGTTGGCCGATACCCCAGAAGAGGTTCTGCAGGGCGATGGCCATGCCGAATGTGGTGCGGTCCCAGCCCTTGTCATGCAGGAGCGGAAGCTGAAAGAGCCCCATGGCCGAGCGCGGGCCGAACGTCATGACAGCGATGAGGCAGCCGGCAATGATGATCAGCCAAGGGATGCCCGATGGCTTTGCAGTGCTCGACTGAATCGCAGACATGGTTTCTTTCCCCCTTAAATATGGGAGAGGATTATCCTATTTACGATGTCAATCAATTGAATAGATGTGAATTGGCACTTCAATACATTTGATACGTTATGGGAGAATCCGCTCCCTGCTGACCACATAGATAAAGGGGTTTCTTATGCGATTTCTTTTACCGATTCTGGCATTGGGTGCCGTCACCTTGGCGGGTTGTGCCAATTCGGGCCGGGTGAGCCCGTTGGTTTTTTGCGACCGGCCGTCGGATTTCAATGCAAAGATTTTTACTGATTGTACGCCACGTCTGGGTGGTGACAGCCCTGCCAAACGTGATCGACAGGACCGAAACTATTATCGCCACCGCGGCACGACGTATTAACCTTATGGAATAAATCAAGGAAATACCCTTAAGCCGGGCGGCGTTACCGGCTTGCACAGTATCCGTAATGGAGGAAATCTCGCGCCGGATTGTTTCCGGCGTGTTCGTTCCTGCGACAATCTTTAGCCGATTGTTGAAAATCTGCCCCTTGAAGCCGTGAAAATATTGGCCTATGTATTCGTCGACGGCCTTGCCGTCTTTCTTTTGATCACAAATATGCTCATATTGAGTATAAATGATCGATAACAGGCAACCGGAGGAGGTTGCTTTTGGAGGAAAAGACGATGACCAGCACTGCGCGCACCACCAGCGGCCACATCTCCGGCCCATCCGCAGCGGAACGTTTTGGCGTTCTCAAAATGCCGGACCTGTCTTTCACCCCCGAAGTGGCAGCGGAAACCGAACATCTCTACCAGCGGGTTGCGCATCATATTCCCCGCATCGAATGGCCGGTTTATGCGCCCTATGTGGCGGCGATCAACCGCGTGAAAAAGCAGCGCAATGCCGTCATTCTTGCGCATAATTACCAGACGCCGGAAATCTTCCATTGCGTCGCTGATATTGTCGGGGACTCGCTGCAGCTTGCCCGTGAAGCCACGCGTGTCGATGCCGAAATCATCGTTCAGTGCGGCGTGCATTTCATGGCTGAGACGTCAAAACTTCTGAACCCGCAGAAAACCGTTCTTATTCCGGATATGCGTGCTGGCTGCTCGCTGGCTGAATCCATCACTGGCGCCGATGTCCGCCTGCTCAGGGAAACCTATCCCGGTGTGCCGATTGTCACCTATGTCAACACCTCTGCCGAAGTGAAGGCGGAGAGCGATATCTGCTGCACGTCGGCCAATGCCGTTCAGGTGGTCGAAAGTTTTGGCGTTGATCGGGTTCTTTGCATTCCCGATGAATTCCTGGCGCAGAACGTCGCTGCACAAACCGATGTGAAAATCCTCACCTGGAAAGGCCATTGCGAAGTGCATGAGCGCTTCACCGCCGATGAGCTTCTGGCCTACAGGGCTGCCGATCCGGATATCCAGATCATTGCCCATCCGGAATGCCCGCCAGAAGTCGTGGCGATTGCCGATTATACCGGCTCCACCAGCGGCATGATCAATTATGTGAAAGACCGCAAGCCCGCAAAGGTGCTTCTCGTCACCGAATGCTCGATGGCTTCGAATATCGAGTCTGAGGTGCCTGAGGTAAAGTTCATCAAACCGTGCAACCTTTGCCCGCACATGAAGCGCATCACGCTGCCGAATATTCTGGAAAGCCTGCTCTATATGCGTGAGGAAATTCATGTTGATCCGCTGGTTGCCGAACGTGCGCGTCTCGCGGTCGAACGCATGGTGAACCTCAAGAACTGACCTTCAACCCAATGGCCCGGCTGGGCAACAGGGGGTAATTGCGATGCATGTACCATTCTCCGATGCTTCGGCTCAGGTCGAGCCTGTGATCATTATCGGTGGCGGTCTGGCGGGCCTGTTTTGCGCGCTGAAGCTTGCACCCCGCCCCGTGACTGTTTTGGCCGCTGCCCCCATCGGCCGGGGTGCCTCGTCCGCCTGGGCACAGGCGGGCATTGCCGCCGCTGTCTCCGAGGGCGATACCACAGACAAACACGTGGCCGACACGGTCGCGGCGGGCGATGGCATTGTTGACGAAAGCATTGCGCGTTTGATGGCAACAGAAGCTGCTGCCCGCGTGCACGACCTGCTGGGCTACGGCGTGCCGTTTGACCGCGATCTCGAAGGCAAGCTTCAGGTATCGCGCGAGGCAGCCCATTCGGAAAGCCGCATTGTCCGTGTGCGCGGCGACATGGCGGGTCGTGCAATCATGCAGGCACTGGTGCATACGGTCGAGAACACGCCATCCATTCGTGTGATGGAAGGCTATGTGGTGGAAGACATCACCACGGAAAAGGGGGCGGTGACCGGCGTGATCGCCCGCGCCGATGCCGGGCGCGGCGAGAAGGTACACCTTGCGTCCCGCTCGGTCGTCATTGCGACAGGCGGCATCGGTCATCTCTATGCGGTCACCACCAATCCATCCGAAGCGCGGGGCGAGGGTATCGGCATGGCCGCACGTGCCGGTGCGATGATGGCGGATATGGAGTTTGTGCAGTTTCATCCGACTGCTCTCGACGTGCACAAGGATCCGGCCCCGCTGGCTACTGAAGCGTTGCGCGGCCATGGCGCGACGCTGATCAACCGTGATGGCGAACGATTCATGCTGAAGATCGACCGGGAAGGCGAACTCGCCCCGCGTGATGTGGTGGCGCGCGGCATCTACGCCGAAGTGATGGCAGGGCGAGGCGCCTGGCTCGACTGCACCACGGCGGTCGGTGCGGCTTTCCCCGAGGAGTTTCCGACGGTGTATCGCTATTGCCAGGATGCCGGTATCGATCCCGTCACCCAGCCTATCCCTGTCGTTCCGGCTGCCCACTATTTCATGGGCGGTATCCAGACGGATGCGGATGGCCGCACCTCGATTGACGGTCTTTGGGCCTGTGGTGAGTGCACATCGACCGGCGCCCATGGTGCCAACCGCCTTGCATCCAATTCGTTGTTGGAGGCGGTCGTCTTCTCCGCCCGCATCGCTGCCAAGATCGGCAGGGATGGCGCAAAACCGGTCAAAGACTGGTCCGCCGGATCCGTTGACCGCGATGATCTTCAGTCAGAAGGCGATAGCTCCACCATGGCGACACTGCGCAAGACCATGAGCGCCAGCTTCGGCGTTATCCGCAACCGCGAGGACATGATCACAGGCCTGAAGACCATTCTCACCCTCGAACAGGCCAATCGCGACCCGGCATTCCGCAATGTGCTCGCCACCGCCAAGCTGGTGGCGGTCAGCGCCTTGCGGCGCGAGGAAAGCCGGGGCGGGCATTTCCGTACGGATTTTCCTCAAAAGCGCAAGGAATGGCAGCACCGGACATTTCTGACACTGGACGATGCGCAGGCCTATGTCGGCGACATGATGGAACTGGCCTGAGGGCAAAGGGAAGGAATAATCAAATGAACGTTTCGCAGAAAGCCAAAGCTATGCAACACGCCTTTCCGCCCAGCCTGCCGGATCTGCTGATCGAAGATGCGGTGCGCAGTGCGCTGCTGGAGGATCTGGGCAGGGCTGGCGACATCACCAGCAACGCAACTCTGCCGGAAGAAGCAACTGCGAAGGCGGTTCTTTCCAGCCGCGAAGCCGGAACGGTCTGCGGTCTGGGCTTTGCCCGGATGGCCTTTACGCTGATCAATCCGACGGTAAAATTCACGGCTCTGGTCAAGGACGGCGCGCGGGTCAAATCCGGCGAAGACATTGCTATTGTCGAAGGCAATGCCCGCTCCATCCTGTCAGCTGAGCGGGTAGCCCTCAATTTCCTCATGCACCTCAGTGGCATCTCCACCTATACGGCGCGCTTTGCCGATCTGATCGCTCACACCAATGCCAAAGTGTGCGATATACGCAAAACCATTCCGGGTATGCGCGCCTTCGCCAAATATGCAGTGAAATGTGGTGGCGGCTCCAATCATCGTTTTGGCCTCGACGATGCGATCCTAATCAAGGACAACCACATTGCAGTTGCCGGCGGTGTGGCGAAGGCTATCCTCGCGGCGCAGGCCTATGCCGGACATCTCGTTAAGATCGAGGTGGAAGTGGATGGCCTCGCACAGCTCGATGAGGCATTGTCCGTCAATGCCGAGGTGATTCTTCTTGATAATATGGGGCCGGAACTGCTTGAAAAAGCGGTAAAAATCAACGCAGGTCGTGCCAAGCTTGAAGCATCGGGCAATATTACCTTTGATACGATCAAGGCGATCGCGGAAACCGGCGTCGACTACATCTCGACCTCGAAAATTACCATGGCAGCCCCACCGCTGGATATCGGACTGGATATAGAACTGAAATGAAAGTCATCTCCACCATCGCCGAACTTCGCGCCGCCCTCAAGGCGGAACGGTTGAAGGGCAAAAGCATCGGTCTTGTGCCGACCATGGGCTATCTGCATATCGGTCACATGACGCTGGTGCGCCAGTCGCGTGCCGCGTGCGATGTGACTGCTGTATCCATTTTCGTCAATCCAACTCAGTTCGGGCCCAATGAAGATCTGTCCAGCTATCCCCGGGACATGGCGGGTGATCTCGCCAAGCTGAAAGCCGAAGGCGTAGATTATGTCTTTACGCCCGAGGTGGCAGAAATTTATCGGGCTGGCGCCCACACCATCGTCGAAAACCCGGTTCTTTCGCGCATCCTGATCGGCAAGATCCGGCCCGGCCATTTTCGCGGCGTCAGCACGGTGGTGACGAAACTGTTCAACATCGTGCAGCCGGACCACGCCTTCTTCGGCGAGAAGGATTATCAGCAATTGACGATCATCCGCCGCATGGTCGTTGATCTCGATATGCCCATTGTGATCACCGGCGTGCCAACAGTGCGCGAAGAGGATGGCGTTGCCTGTTCGTCGCGCAATGCCATGCTGAAGCCCGAACATCGCAAGGCGGCGGTAGTCCTGCCAAGGTCACTCGAACGTGCCGATGAAATGGTCGCGAGAGGACAGCGTTCCGTTGCTGCCATCCGCAATGCGGTTCGCTCGATGCTGGAAACCGAGAAGCGCGGCGAAGTCGAATCCGTGGATATTCGCGATGCCCAGACGCTTGATCCTGTTTCAGGCAAATTCAAACAGCCCGTGGTCATCCTGCTCACGGTGCGCTTCGGTAAGGTACGGCTGATCGATCAGCGCGTGATCGGCTGACAAGCAATGCAAGGGAGCGCATCGATATGAGCCAGGAAATCGCCACACGCCGGGTCACGGCACCGGAAATCCGTTCACGCAAGGGCGGCGAACCCATCGTGGCGCTGACATCCTACCATGCCATCACGGCGCGCCTTGTCGACAATCATGCGGATATTCTGCTCGTCGGTGACAGTCTCGGCATGGTGCTCTACGCCATGGACTCCACGCTTGGCGTTTCGCTCGACATGATGATCATGCACGGCAAGGCTGTCGTGCGCGGTTCGAAGCGCGGCATGGTTGTTGTCGACATGCCCTTTGGCAGTTACGAGGAAAGCCCCGCTGTGGCGTTCCGCAATGCGGCACGCGTCATGCAGGAAACCGGCTGTGGTGCCGTCAAGATCGAAGGCGGCGTGCGCATGGCTGAGACCATTCGCTTTCTCACCGAGCGCGGTATTCCGGCGATGGCGCATATTGGCCTGACGCCGCAGTCGATCAACACGCTCGGCGGCTTCAAGACGCAAGGGCGCGACACGGCATTGTGGCCGCTGATCAAGGCCGACGCAAAGGCTGTCAGCGATGCCGGAGCGTTTTCCGTGGTGCTAGAAGGCATTGTCGAGCCGCTTGCCGCCGAGATTTCCAGGGAGACGTCGATTCCGACCATCGGCATTGGCGGGTCGAAAGAATGCGATGGGCAGATTCTCGTGCTGGAGGACATGCTGGGCTACAATCCCAAGCCGCCCAAATTCGTCAAAGTCTATGGCACGGTTGGCGCTGGCATTGATGCCGCAGTGAAGGCCTATGCGGATGATGTCCGCGCACGGGTATTTCCGGGTGATGAGAACGTTTATCTGCTGAAGTAAGGTTTAAGCGGCGCGGATCGTCGGAATGTTGCTGACGTCGACTTCACGTTCCGCATGCCACGCGTCATATGCTGCCTGCATCCGTAGCCATACCGCTGCGCCATCGCCGAAAGCCTTGCCAAGGCGCGCCGCTACGGCGGGAGACACCGGCTTGCGCTCACCGACAATGTCATAGAAATGTTGGCGCGATATCCCCAGAAGCTCTGCGATTTCCGCCTTGGTCTTTCCAGTCGCCGGAATCATGTTATCGAGTAGCGCGCCGGGATGAGACCGGCGACGATCTGAATTGGTCACAGCGTCGATCAGGGCTCCTTGTCAATCGCTAAGGTTTGCGAGTCTGTCTGGACCGAGCCAATCAGTCAATTCTACATTGGTAGGATATGACGCTGACGCTTACCTCTTCCGCTCCATATCGGCACCCTGCCAATATTCCATCGTGGCCGACTTGTCATAGCCTTCACCGGTCAGACGGACGCTGACCCGGCCGGTTTCCGGATAGACGATCACGTCATGCGGGTTCTTCTCTCCGATGATGAGGAAGCGGCAGGGCTCTTGGCTGTGGTTGTAGAAGGAATGCCCGGCCTTCTGGCTAGCGGGAAAACAGACGTAATCGCCGGTTTTGACCAGATAGGTCTTTTCGCCAAGCTTCAGGGTCATCTCGCCCGCCACGATGAGCGCCTGCTCTTCCTCCAGCATGTGATAATGGTTGAGGCTGGACTCCATGCCCGGTGCCAGTTCCTCCATCGCAACGCCGACATGGCTGGCACCGCCGAACCCCGAGAGGTAGCGAAAGCGCGAGCCGTAACGGGTACCTTCCGACCAGTCCTGCCAAGGTACGCTTTCCACGGCGAACGGTTCCGAAATGCCCTCCGCATTCACGGCATTGGGTTTATCGGTCATAACCTCTCCTATCCGCGCCCGCCGACCCGCAGGCCCGCGACGCTGCGCTCTTCCAGCACATTGTGTCTGAACCGGTAAAGGGCCGCCGGCCGCCCGCGGGCCTGCGTCTGTTCAGCCCCGGTGGGTTCGACCAGTTCCGTCCCTTCAACCAGACGGCGGAAATTCTGCTTGTGCAGGTGACGGCCGGAAATGGCTTCGACGGTTTCCTGCAGCGCGGTGAGGGTGAAGGTCGGCGGCATCAATTCGAACACGACGGGCCGGTATTTCAGCTTGGCGCGCAGGCGTGAAATCGCCGTCGCCAGAATCCGGCGGTGGTCGAAACTCATGGGCAGGCCGAGATTGCCTGTGAGGGCGGGCGGGTCGGCGCGCCCGTCGCGCACGGCCTCGCTGACAAGACCCGCTTCGTAGAGCAATTCATAGCGTTCCAGCACGCGCTCTTCATCCCAGACTATGCCATCATCGCCGAAGGCCAGCCGGAACCGGCTCATGCGCGCGTGGGAGTTGCCCTGTTCGGCCCATTGGCACAGTGCCGGGCGAATGGTGTCATCGATCATGGCGGGCTTGCCGCCGCGCCAATCTTCCCATGGCAGAAATGAATACCAGCTGCGCCAGCGCGCGCCGGATTTGCGCAGGGCTTCCCGGTTTTCGTCGGTGATCCGCGTGAGCGCGAGATAGCCGACGGAGACGATATGCAGGTCACGGTCCTCAGCCGTCTTGTGCCGCCCGCGGTCGCCGAATGTGTAGAGCTGCTCGACATAACCGAGGCGCAGGGGGGTCTGCTCTGCCACCCACTCGCGCAGGCCGGTCTCGAACGTGCGGTGCGCCAGTGGATTGAACGGGCCGAACGGCAATTCATCCCGTTGGGTATCATCGCTGGCCGGCGTCGTCAGGATCAGCGGATCATTGTCGGCAACCGCAGCAATGGCGGCGCTCAGGTTGATCTCGACAGCGTTGGGTGCAGCGATCGTCGTCATCGCTATACCACAAGCGGCAGGATGAAAGGGGTGCCTTCAAACGCTTCTTCGCCGCGGCCGATGGCCTTGATTGCGTCGACCATACGCCCGTTGCGGCCAAGGATATCGTCGCCCAAAGCAACAAGCCTGCTGTTCGGCGTGGCGGAAGGAGCGTTCCGGCGCAGTGCCTGGGCCAACCATATCTCGTCAAGCTCGGGATTGAGCGCCAGTGCGGTAATATAGGCCCCGGCAGTAGAACGCGAGATGCCCGCATAGCAATGCACCAGCAGCGGCGTCCGGCGGTCCCAGTTGCGACCAAAGGCAATAAGGCTCTGCACGTGCTCGGCACCCGGCGGGGTCATGCCATCTGCCGGTTCGACAATATCGTTGAACCCGAGAAACAGATGCCGTGCTTCGGCAATTTCGGCGGGCCGTTCAACCGGGGTGCCCATATTGATCAGCGTCACCATATCCCGCGCACCCGAACGCGTTGCCGTCTCGGCAAGCCGGGAAAGGGGAGTGACGATGATATGCGGCATAGCTGGCCTCTATGTTTTGCGGGCGCGTTGTGATTCCAATACAGCAAAACGCTGCAAAAAGGCATTCTGCGCATTCTGGGTGGCCATGGCGGTCAAGTCGAGACCCTGCGGGTCGATTCCGCGCGGGCGTCCAAAGAAAAGCACGGCTTCCCTCTCGGCAAAGCCCGCAAGCCGGGTTGCCTCAAAATAGGCGGCGATGGCATCGGCACGTTTGATCAGGCCGCGCAGACTTTGCGATACGGCAGGCGGCAGGGCAAAGCGCAGATGAATGGCCTGCTGCAGGCGCAGCTCGACACTTTTGTAATCGCCGCCCACCACCGCCTTGAACGGCGATATCATGTCGCCGATCACATATTCCGGTGCATCGTGCAAAAGCGCGGCCAACCGATGTTCGGTGCTCGCATCAGGGACGATCAAACCAAAAATATGCTCGACCAGCAGGGAGTGCTGCGCCACCGAATAGGCATGGTCGCCGACGGTCTGGCCGTTCCAGCGTGCCACGCGTGACAGACCCTGCGCAATATCTTCGATTTCGATGTCGAGCGGTGAGGGATCAAGCAGATCCAGCCTGCGGCCGGACAGCATGCGCTGCCATGCCCGTTGCTCGTTCTTTGAACTTTTAGGTGTCGCCGCCTTCGGCATGAAATCTCCCGCTCAGGCCTCTTGGGTCGTCACGGGAAATGTAAACCGGTGTTCGGGCGGAATGGCAAGGGTGAGAACTGCATCTCCTGACAGGATGGGCGTGCCCGCATCCATGGCGTCCTTCACCCGGTCGATGCGCACAAGCGCCAGCCCGGCATTGCCGACAACACTGCCAAGCGTGCCGATCTCTCGCCCGTTTGCGGTAATGGCCGTGCCTGTTTCCGGCAGGCTGGCATTGCCCGAGGCGATCAGAATGCGCCTGCGCGCCGTGCCGCGGTGCTGCATGCGTGAGACCACTTCCTGCCCGATGAAGCAGCCTTTTTTGAAGGACACGCCGGACGTCTGGTCGAGATTGACGTCATGCGGGAAAGCATCGCCAAGCGCATAGTCAAAGGGCGCTTCCGCGACGCCATGGGCAATGCGCAGCGCCATCCATTGCGACTCGTCGGCAGTCGGCGCGGTTTCCCCGCCGTAGTTGCGCCGGACATTCAAGGCATCGGGAAAGCGGCGGTCCTGCACGCTTGAATCATCGCCTGAAGTGGCTGACTCATTTTGCCAGGAAACCCGGATAACCGATTCAGCCCGCAGGGTAATTTGCGCCTTGGCACGCAGCTTGTAGAGCGTCAGTCTTTTCTGAAGGTCGCTGACCGACGTTTGCAGCGTATCGAGAATCAGGCCTTCCGGGGATCGGGATACAAGGAACTCGAACAGGATTTTCCCCTGTGGGCTCAGCAGCGCGCCGGGTTTGAGATCACCCTCGGCGAGGGTGTCGAGATCGGTTGTAATCAGGTTCTGCAGAAACTTTTCAGCGTCTTCTCCGGTCACATCGAGAAGCACTCTTCCGCTTAAGTTTGCCGATGGCATCATATCACCCTTGCCTTTGCTGTCCCTGTTACGTAAGCCGCAAGTGAAGGGTTCGCAAGGCAGGAATGGAAACCAAATGGCTCAGACGTTCGATACGATTTTCAGAAGCGCAATGGTTGTCAATCAGGATGGTGTCGGGTTGCGCGATATCGGCATTACCAATGGCCGCATTGCTGCGATAGGCAATCTTGGCAGTGCCTCCGCTGGCGAGGTGATCGATGCGACCGGCCTGCATATTCTTCCCGGTGTTGTCGACAGTCAGGTGCATTTCCGCGAGCCCGGCCTTGAGCACAAGGAAGATCTGGAAAGCGGTTCACGCGCTGCCGTCCTCGGCGGTGTCACCGCCGTCTTTGAAATGCCCAATACCAAGCCTTTGACCACGTCAGCGGAAACGCTTGAAGACAAGATAAGGCGCGGAAATCACCGCATGCATTGTGATTTCGCCTTCTGGGTTGGCGGCACACGCGACAACGCGAAAGACGTGGCCGAATTGGAACGTCTGCCCGGCGCCGCTGGTATCAAGGTGTTCATGGGCTCGTCCACCGGCGACCTTCTGGTGGAGGATGACGAGGGTGTGGCTTCCATCCTGCGCAACACCCGCCGCCGCGCTGCCTTCCACTCCGAAGATGAATTCCGTCTGCGCGAGCGCGAAAGCTATCGCATTGCCAATGATCCGTCGTCGCACCCGGTCTGGCGTGATGAGATCGCCGCGCTTCAGTGCACCGAGCGGCTTGTCCGCATCGCCCGGGAAACCGGCGCACGCATTCACGTGCTGCACATTTCGACGGCGGAGGAGATCGATTTTCTGGCCGGGCACAAGGATGTGGCAAGCTGCGAGGCAACACCGCACCATTTGACGCTCGATGCCAGCCAGTACGCGACTCTTGGCACACTCCTGCAGATGAACCCGCCGGTGCGCGATGTGCGCCACCGTGATGGTGTCTGGAAGGGCATCGGGCAGGGCATTGTCGACGTACTCGGTTCCGACCATGCGCCGCACACGCTGGAAGAAAAGTCAAAACCCTATCCGGCATCGCCATCGGGTATGACCGGCGTGCAGACCCTGGTGCCGATCATGCTGGATCATGTCAATGCCGGTCGCCTGTCGATCGAACGTTTTGTCGATCTGAGCTCGCACGGCCCCAACCGTCTGTTCGGCATGGCGCGCAAGGGCCGCATCGCCGTCGGCTACGACGCGGATCTGACCATCGTCGACATGAAGCGGCGCGAAACCATCACCAATGCGCAGGTCGGCTCCAAGGCCGGCTGGACGCCGTATGACGGCAAGATCGTCACCGGCTGGCCCGTCGGCACCATCGTGCGCGGCATCAAGGTGATGTGGGACGGCGAAATCGTCACGCCGTCGCAGGGCGAGCCGGTCCTGTTCGGCGAAGCGCTTGGTCAGGGCAGGTAAATCCGCGCCTTCATGAAGGTGACCGCCGATCCTGAAATGAGAACGCGGTCGCCTTTCAACTCGCACAGGAGATGCCCGCCGCGGCTGGAGCGCTGGAAGGCGGAAAGATTCGGCTTGCCCAGCTTCTGCGCCCAATAGGGCACGAGCGTCGCGTGAATGGAGCCGGTGACCGGATCTTCGGGAATGCCGGCGAGCGGCGCAAAGTAGCGCGAAACGAAATCGTGCTCGTCGCCCTTTGCCGTGATCACAAGGCTTAAAGGATCGAGTTTCAGGATTTCGGGCAGATCGGGTACGAAGCTCAGAATGGCCTGTTCATCGGCAAGCACGACGAATATGTTTTCGAAATTGCGGAACGCCTTGATCTCATCCGTGCCGAAAATGGCCTGCAAAGGCGCTGGAGTTTCGGTCAGGATCTCAGGTGGAAAGCTCGGAAAATCAAGCTGATAGCCGCCATTGCTGCGATCAACGCGCAAGGTACCGACCTGCGTTTCAAACACCAGCTGGCCGTCAATGCCCAGCTCGTGTGCGAGCACGTGCGATGTCGCCAGCGTGGCATGGCCGCAGAACGGCGCTTCGTGCACCGGCGTGAACCAGCGCAGATCCCATCCCTTGCCATTGGGCCTGACGAATGCGGTTTCCGCGAGATTGTTCTCGGCGGCAATGTTTTGCATTGTTGCCTCGGGCAGCCAGTCGTCGAGCACCAGAACAGCGGCCGGATTGCCGCGAAAAAGCACACTGGTGAAGGCATCGACCTGATACATTGTGAGTTCTTGCATGGGATCATTCCATTGGGTGAGAGGTGGCGCTATCGTTAGCGCGGCTTTTCGGTGGGTCAACGTGCAAATGATCAACGGGTATTCGCGCCGATAGGCGATACTCCATGAAAAAGTCACGGATACTGATGTAGACAGGTGCCTGCTTCGAATGCTGATCGGGAGAAAATTCCAATGCCAAATCGCCGCGATACGCTGCTGATGTCCGTCGGCGCCGCTCTGTCTGTGGCTGTCCCGGCGATGGCCGCCGGCGAAGCCATCCCTGAACCGGTCGGCACGGTGGATGTGACAAAGCTCATGCAGCCGGGACCGCTTGAGGATATGATCCTCGGCAATGCTGACGCGCCGGTGACCATCGTTGAATACGCGTCCATGGGCTGCTCGCACTGTGCGGATTTTACCGTGGAAACCCTGCCCGCGATCAAGCAGACGTATATCAGCACCGGTAAGGCGAAGCTTATCTTTCGCGAATTGCCGCTGGAGCCACGCTCTACGGGCATCTTTATGCTGGCGCGCTGCGTGACGAAGGAACGGTACTATCCATTCATCGAGACGTTGTTCCGGCATCAGCGGCAGTGGATGGAGACCAAGGATATCACGGGGTATCTGCAACAGACATCGAAACTGGCGGGTCTGACAGAGGGCGAGTTCAAATCCTGCCTGGCAAATCAGGAGCTTTTGAACAAGGTGAATGCCTCTCGCGAACGGGCGCTCAAGGAATTTGGGGTCACCGGCACGCCGACATTCTTCATCAATGGCAAGAAATATGTTGGCTCGCTAACGACCGCCCAGATGTCGTCGATCATCGAGACCGAGCTCAAAACGCTGCGATAAAGCCCGGACCAGATTGGGCAGGCTTTATCGCAGTGGCTGGATCAATTTGGAAATACAATATGACCCAGTTTTTCCGGATTGCGGACGATATAGATGGCCTTGATCTTTCCGTCCTCGATTTCGAGGGCCGTCGTTTGAATTAGACCATCAGATTCGCGGGTGACATAGCCGGGAAGACCGTCGATGAGACACTCACGCAGAATAGGCGGTTTGTAGTATTTCTCGCGGTGGGAAATACCGGCGAAAAAGCGCGAAACCTTGTCGGGCGTATAGACGGGATTGATCGCCGAGGGACGGATACCTCCGCCATCGGTATAGAGGGTTACGTCTTCTGCAAGCAGAGCCTGCAAGGCCTGCGTGTCGCCACTGCGTGACGCGTTGAAGAAAGCCGTCGCAATATTCTGGCCGTGTTCGTTCGATACGGGAAACCGTGGTTTCGCCTCCTGTACATGGGTACGCGCCCGGCTGGCCAGTTGGCGGCAGGTTGCGGGATCGCGGCTGATGGCTTCCGATACCTGGTTGAAATCCTGTCCGAAGACGTCGTGCAGCAGAAACGCGGCCCGCTCGAGTGGCGAAAGGCGTTCCAGCGCCATCATCAGGGTGAGGGTGATGTCATTGTCGGCTTCTTCTTCACTTGGATCGAAGATCGGTTCAGGCAGCCAGCTTCCCACGTAGGTTTCCCTTCGGACCCGAGCGGATTTCAAGTGATCGAGACAAAGCCGCGATATGGTGCGCACGAGGAAGGCCTCCTCGCTGCGCACCTGAGACCGGTCGGCCTGGTGCCAGCGAATGAACCCTTCCTGCACAATATCCTCCGCCTCCACGACGGAGCCGAGCATGCGGTAGGCAATGCGGATCAGCCGGGGCCGGAGGCGGTTGAACGTTTCGGTAGCGTCAGGCTGCACGGGCTTTGTCTACCGGATGAATGGAGCGGAAGCCGATGGCGATCCGGTTCCATGCGTTGATGGTCACGATCAGCATGGTCAATTTGACGATCTCCTCCTCGGTGAACTGCGCCTTGAGTGGCTCAAAGTCGCTGTCTGCCGCATGAGTTTCTGCGACCAGTGTCAACGCCTCGGTCCAGCCGAGAGCGGCGCGTTCCCGATCGCTATAAAGCGGCGATTCCCGCCAGGCATCAAGCAGGAACAACCGCTGCGGGGTTTCGCCGTTCTTGATCGCATCCTTTGAGTGCATGTCGAGGCAGAAGGCACAGCCGTTGATCTGTGAAGCGCGCATCTTGACCAGTTCGATCAGGCTGTGTTCCAGACCGCTGTTGACCACGCTCTCTTCCATGGCAAGCATTGGCTTGAGGGCGGCGTAATTATAGGCGTTCAATCGGGCTTTCATCATTCGTCTCCTTGTTGGGCATTTCGTTGCCTGCACACAAGACGAGATGGAAAGGCCCGATGTGACATCCTCCGAAAATTTTTCAAAGATATTTTTCAGCCGAGCGGAAAGGCCTGCGGAACGAGGATGCGCCGCGCGGTTTCCCGGGCAGTAATATCGTCTTTGACAAAGGCGAATGGTACGCCGAACGCATGCCCGAATGCTTGCGAAGCCAGCTTGATCGGCTTGGCTACGGGACCCCTGTTTTCGATGACGATGGCACCCGCACACCAACGTGACAGCTGATCGCGGAAGCGCTTGAGAATGAGCGCCCGTTCCTTGCGCTGCGCATGTGGTTCCTCATGATGATCTTCCGGCGAATGATCGGCGATCATGACGAAACGCTCGCCGCGCGCGAACAGGGCCTTGATCTGGGCTTCAGGGCTTCGGTTGCTTTCCTGCTCCGCCCGCAAATAAACAAGCGGAAATTCCGTGAGATCAATAAGCATTGCTGCCTCCGTGGCGAAAAAGCCGGCGGCGCTGCCGCCAGCGTGGTTCAGATGTGCATGGCGACGAGTTCGCTGAGTTTTGGATTGCGGATCGATAAGAAGTCGAACAGTCCGAGTGCCACCAAGGCGGGCAGGGCCTCAAGAATGTCCTCTTCGGCCGCCGCGCGCTCCTCGGGGGATGCGTCCGGTTTCAGCCACAGCCGCGAATTGATGAGGAAGGCACCGACGGTGCCTTTGCGCACGGCCACATCGTTGACCTGAACCTCGTTGATATCGTCGGGTAAAATATCCTTGGCACGCATGTCTGTCTCCTTTGGGAAAATGCTGAGTGCAAACTACCCAAACTGCTTTGGCCCTGCTATCGTATTGGTGCCAATGAATACGGCGTTGAGGCCAAAATGAGCTATTTCATTACACCTGAGCGAGCCATGTCATCCGAAGGCCCAATGATTATAGCGGGCAAACAGGATGGCAGTATTCCGCGGTTCATTGCCGTGCACGCCCATGCGCGGGGACAACTGCTCGGGGCGAGCACAGGTTTGCTCACGGTTGGCACGGAAGCAGGGCAATGGGTCGTGCCTGCCATTCATGCGGTCTGGATACCGCCGCACCACAGGCATTCCCTGCGCTCGCACGGTCCCTATTTCGGCTGGAGCGTCTATGTGGCGGAACCCGAATGCGCCATGCTTCCCGCCGTTCCCTGCACCCTGCGCAGTTCCGGACTGCTGCGTGAGGCCGTCTATCGTGCGGCAAGCTGGAAGGGCGGTGACCTCAATCCGGTGCGGGAGCGCATAGCACGCGTCATCCTCGATGAAATTGCCGGCCTGCCGCATGAGGATCTCGGTCTGCCCATGCCGGTGGATACACGACTCGCGCGTATCGCACAGGCTTTCACCGATAATCTGCTGGATGAACGAAAAGCAGAGGAATGGGCCGAATGGGCCGGCATTCCCGTTCGCACGATGACGCGAAAATTCGTTGTCGAAACTGGTTTTACATTTACGGAATGGCGCCAGCGCGCCCGGCTGATGCGGGCACTGGAATTGCTGGCAGCGGGAGAGGCGGTCACGTCAGTCGCGCTGGATGTCGGCTACAACAATATCAGTGCGTTCATTGCCATGTTCCGGCGTGTGTTCGGTGTCACGCCAACACGCTATTTTACCGGTGAGGGCTCTTAGTCGCCGTTGACGAAGAAGCGCCAGCGGCCCTTCGGTGTAATGCCCAGGCGGTAGAACACATAGGTCCCGAACTGCTTCATCTCGTCATAGTCACCCGCCGTGACGATCTGGAAAAGTTCGACGCGCTGCTTCGCATCCAGCTTGTCGAGCGGGTAGGCAAAGAAATAGGGCCAAACGTAAAGCTCGTCCGGCGTTCCGGCGTCGAGATGGACATAGCCGGAATTGAGGATATCAACCGCTATGGCAAGGATTTCCTGTCCGTCAGTGTCACCGGCGAGGCTTTTCAGATAGGCAATCGGATCGCCGTCCGTATCGGCGAGCGACAGCATGGTCATGTCATCGCCGGAGCCGATCAGCGGCCGCAAGGCTTCCAGAGAACCGGATTTGGCCGCGGTGAGGATGAGTTCGCGCATCTTCTGCACCGGGAAGGGCAACTTGGTTACGTCATATTCGACGTGGGGAGGTGCAGATCCCTCGGGCACATTCGGCAGTGCAGGATTGCTGCGGGCACCGGCAGTGTCATCTTCCTTGGCGGCAGGCGCTTCAGGAGCCTTTTTGTCGGGTGTTGCAGCCGGGGCAGCAGGTTTTTCCGGCGCAGCGGCAGGCTTGGTTTCGGATGCGGCAGGAGGAGGGGTTGGAGGCGTTGTGCCCGGTACTTTTTCTGCATCCGGCTTGGCGGGTGCCGTTTCGGCCGCCTTCGGCAGCTCTTCCTTCTTGATCTCGCTCAAGGCCAGCTGAACGGGCCTGTCAGGTGCTGCGTAGGCAGAAACAGCGCCGGCGCACAGGACCACCGCTAGAAAACCTGTTCTGGCGATCACTGAAGCGGAAACGAGCTTGTCGAGCATGCAGGATCACCTGGAAGTTAAATTATTGCAGAACGCGATTCGATGAAAACTCGCCTGCAGAGATACGGTCACGAAGCGCCTCAAGCAAGGCCAGTGCGGACACTTCCCCGTTATCCCTGATCAATTCAGTCAATGCGGTCGCAAATGCAGCTTCGGCCATAATCTCTGGCTCGATACCTTCAAGCGTGCCATCTGCCCAGACTTCATTCTGATATTCGATCGCAACCAGCTTTTTTTCTTCTGCAACCAACTTATCAAGGTCTGCCGATGTCATGTTCATGATTATACCATCCTTGGCCGAAGCCAATTCTTAAACTGCCGCTAAACAATACCATAAGTTTTGCTTAAAATGCGGTCCTTTGGCTTCAACAGTTAAAGCCTGGTTAATTTCCATAGCCCGATATGATCTCCGAAGAAAGCCTTTCTCCTTCGGTCTGGTAGCGGTCAATCGCCGCAATCGCCTGGCTCGTGCACGTCGTATAGGTCTCGGTAAAAGTCCGGTAGCCGCGGTTGAAACTGGCCACCAGCCGCGCCCGGCGGGCGGGATCCGGATTCTCCGCGGCAAGCAGTGAATCCATCCGGTCGCGCCATTGGCTGCTTTTCTCGCCGCAAAGGTTGCGCAGCGAATGAACGGAACCGAGAATTTCCGCCAGCCGGATCAGCTTTGTTTCATAAAGAGGGTCCACCGCATGGGCGGGGCCGGCGCTGACAATTGCCAACAGAAATGCTGATATCAATGCTCTGCGGCGCACGTCATGACCCTGTGGCGGTGGAATCCCCTGGTGACGGTTGTGGCCGGAAAGCAAGGCGTCTTCAAGGCGCAAAGCGGCGATACCCTCAACTTTTGAAGTCTTGCGCCAGTTTGCGGGCCATTTCGAGCACACTTGCAGTGACATCGAATGCGGCCATCTCCTCGACCTTCAGCCAGTGGACCGCCGCAGCGTCATCGGCCGCAACGGCATCGCCAACAGGATCACATGCCAGGAAAACCGCGAGATGATAGGGTCTGGAGGCAGGAAATTCCGGTGTCGAGTAGTCGAAAACAACCGTATCGAGATAGGATACCTCAGTCGTGCGGACACCGGTTTCTTCGAAGAGTTCCCGAATGGCTGCCGTATCAGGCGCTTCTCCGTCTTCCCGCCGTCCGCCGGGGAAAGCCAGCCAGCCCTTTGACGGCTCGCGCCCGCGCTCCACCAGCAGGAATGCCTCATTGCGGATACAGACGGCCGAAACGCCGTCAACATCGGGGGAAAGCGGAATCTGTGCCATGGGTTAGGGGTAAGTCGCGGTTGGGATTTTGACAAGGGAATTGTCCGTGGTTCGTGGTTCGACAAGCTCACCATGAGGGAGAGCGTTGCTGTAAGGCCAATCGGAAACAATGTGCCATGAACAATCTTGCAGAATATGGCTCCCTGAAGCCCTCACTCTCCCTCATGGTGAGCTTGTCGAACCACGGACCACCCACCGCAGAACATGCAACGTCCCGCAAACTCCACCTTGACCCGGCATCGAAAAACCGGATGATCGCCGTTCCAATTCAAATAGGCTTTTATTGCATGTGCGGACGTTTTGCCCTCCTCGGTACCCCGGAAGAAATCGAATCGTTGATGGGAACGATGGGTGTTGATGCATTTCCGGCCCGCTACAACATCGCGCCGACACAGCCGGTGCTGATGATCGTTTCGGGAGAAACGCCGCCGCCCGGCAGCAATCGCCCCGATCGCCGTGCGTTGCTTGTGCGCTGGGGCTTTATTCCGGGCTGGGTCAAGGACACCGCCAATTATCCGCTGATGATCAATGCCCGTTCGGAAACGGCAACCGACAAGGCATCGTTCAAAACAGCCATGCGGCATCGCCGTGCGCTTATTCCGGCGTCGGGTTTTTACGAATGGCGCCGCGACGGCAAGAACAAGTCGCAGGCCTTCTGGATCCGCCCGAAACACGGCGGCGTGATCGCTTTCGCCGGACTGTATGAGCCATGGGCGAATGCGGAAGGGTCGGAAATGGACACGGGCGCGATCCTGACCACCAGCGCCAATGAAACCCTGCGCCCTATTCATGACCGTATGCCTGTGGTCATCGAACCCAAAGATTTCAGCCGCTGGCTCGACTGCAAGACGCAGGAGCCGCGCCACGTCGCCGATCTTCTGAAGCCTGCGCAGGCGGATTTCTTTGAAGCCATCCCGGTTTCCGATAGGGTCAACAAGGTTGCCAATATGGGCCCGGATATTCTGGAGCGGGTTGCCGAAGGGATGGCGGAAGTCAAAAAACCAGTGCGGCAGAAGCCGCCGGAGCCCGATGATCAGATGAAGCTCTTCTGATCGCCCGTCCAAGTCTCCTCTTCATATTTCAGGATTTTCCCATGTTTTCCGCCGCTTTGTCCGGGTTTCTTCTCGGTGCCTCATTGATCATCGCCATTGGTGCTCAGAATGCTTTCATTCTGCGTCAGGGACTTCTGCAACAGCATGTTTTCATCCTGTCACTGATCTGTGCACTGTCCGATGCACTGTTGATCACGGCTGGTGTTGCCGGTCTTGGGACGCTGATCGCCCGGTCACCCACGCTGATTTCGGTCGTCACGCTTGGCGGTGCGGTATTCCTGTTCTGGTATGCCTCGGTCGCATTCCGCCGGGCGCTCAAGCCCGAAGCCCTGCAGGCGGCGCGGTCGGGTGAGGGGTCGCTGAAAGCAGCCATTGCCACGGTGCTGGCTCTGACCTTCCTCAATCCGCATGTCTATCTGGATACGGTGGTTTTGCTGGGCGGTCTGTCAGCGCGTTTTGAGGGTGCGAACCGTGCGGCCTACGGCGCCGGAGCTGCAGTCGCTTCTTTTGTCTGGTTCTTTGGCCTCGGTTATGGCGCGAGGCTGTTGCAGCCGGTTTTTGCAAAGCCGGCCGCATGGCGCGTTCTGGACGTCCTGATCGGCCTGGTGATGGCCGGGATCGCCCTCAGTCTGTTAGTCCGTTTCCTGCACGGTTGAAACGGTCAGCAGCGGCCGTTGGCGCGGCTTGGTCAAAACGGCAGCCTGCACGGCGGCCGGGCCGATCGCACGGTATTGTGCGGCCAGATGATCGGCGAAAACGGTGTCGCGGGCTTTGGCCGCTACGGAAGTGTTGGTCATGGGTCCGGTCCTGTGTCGCGGGAACAATTTCCCGTTGATTTGAGATGCAGGAATCCCGGTCAATTCCGCCGGAAAAAAGGCACTTTCCGGGAGGATTTTGGGCTTTCCGGTTAATTTGGATTAACCAATTCAAACCTGATAAATTTGCCACACCCGCCCGCTGACAAGTTGCGCTTGACGTTGCGGCTCCTCTCAACCATAAATGCAATCATGAAAACGTCGTCCGTAACGATTATTACCTGTCGGATTATTATCAGCTAGCGCTTCGCTGGCCCCGGCCGTTTTCGTCTCAAAATTCGATCCAAAGATGTGAAACGCACCGGTCGCCAGACCAGCGTCGTGATACGCGTTTTTGCCAATGAAACCCGAATTTGAGATCAAAGACATGCCGCAGACACTGAGCCTCTACAACACGCTCACCCGCACGAAGGAAGACTTCGTGCCGATCGATCCGAAAAACGTGCGCATGTATGTCTGCGGTCCAACCGTCTATGACTATGCCCATATCGGCAATGCCCGCCCGGTGATCGTCTTTGACGTCCTGTTCCGGTTGCTGCGTCATCTCCATGGCGAAGCGCAGGTGACCTATGTGCGCAACATCACCGACGTCGATGACAAGATCAATGCCCGTGCGGCGCGCGATTATCCCGGCCTGCCGCTCAACGAGGCGATCCGTATCGTCACCGACAAGACCAATGCGCAGTTTCAGGCCGATGTGAAGGCTCTGGGGAATCTCGAGCCCTCGGATCAGCCGCGTGCCACGGACTATATCAAGGAGATGGTCGCGATGATCGACCGTCTGGTCGAGCAGGGTGTCGCCTATGTTGCCGATGGTCATGTGCTGTTTTCACCCTCGGCGATGAATGCCCGCAAGGGCCCGCCCTATGGCCTGCTTGCCCGCCGTTCGGCCGATGACATGCTCGCCGGTGCCCGCGTTGACGTTGCATCCTACAAGCGCGACGAGATGGATTTCGTACTGTGGAAGCCGTCCAAGACGGATGAACCGGGCTGGCCGTCTCCGGCAGGCATCGAAGGACTCGGCCGCCCCGGCTGGCACATCGAGTGCTCCGCCATGTCCATGGCCAAGCTTCTGGAACCCTTCGGCGGCGGTCTGAGTTGCGATGATCCGATGAAGAACATCTTTGATATCCATGCCGGCGGTATCGATCTGGTGTTCCCGCACCATGAGAACGAGATCGCCCAGTCGTGCTGCGCGTTTGGTACCGAGCGCATGGCCAATATCTGGATGCACAACGGATTCCTTCAGGTCGAAGGCCAGAAAATGGCCAAGAGCGCCGGTAACTTCTTCACGATCAACGAGCTGCTGCAGACGGCCATCTTTGGCGAGCGCAAATGGCCGGGTGAGGTACTGCGTCTGGCGATGCTGATGACCAACTACCGCGAGCCGATTGATTTCACCGTCAAGCGCCTCGAGGAAGCGGAGAACATCCTGGTCAAGGCACGCGAATATGTGGGCGATGCGCCGGTTGGCACGATCCCGGATGACGCGATCACCATCCTGTCGGATGATCTGGCAACGCCAAGCCTGATCAACTGGCTCGCAGGGATCAGAAAATCCGGTTCGGTCAGCCCGGAAGATTACCATGCGGCATTTGCGCTGCTTGGTGTGGATGTGGCGGGGCAAACGGCCGCCAACCTGTCCGATGCTTTCAAGGCGGAGCTCGATGCCAAGATCAACGAGCGATTGTCTCTGCTTGCGGCGAAAAGCTTTGCCGAGGCCGATCGCATCCGCAATGAACTGCTGGAAAAGGGCATTCAGCTGAAGGATGGTAAGGACCCGCAGACCGGCGAGCGCGTGACAACCTGGGAGGTGAAACGGTGACATTGGCGCTGTTTGGCTTTCACCCCCCTCTGCCCTGTCGGGCATCTCCCCCGCAAGGGGGGAGATCACGCCTGCATCAACGTTTGAGTCCAATGTCGAATATCGCCAGTTTTGCCGGGACGGTAATGAAGGCTGATCTCCCCCCTTGCGGGGGAGATGGGCGACAGCCCAGAGGGGGGTATACGACGGTGCCCCAGCTTCCGGCACGAGGATTGGTAATGCCGCATCAGGACGTACCTCCCCACCAACGTGGCTTTGCGAAAACGATGCGCAAAGTGATGACACAGCCAGAAGCAAAACTTTGGAATGCTTTGAGAGCACATCGCTTGATGGGGTTGAGTTTCCGGCGGCAGATGCCGGTTGGCCAATACATCGTCGACTTCGCCTGCCCATTACACCATGTGATTGTCGAACTTGACGGCACGCAGCACGCCGATAAGCACAATATGCGCCGGGACAGCGTGCGAACCGACTACCTTCAATCTCGCGGCTGGATCGTCCTGCGTTTCTGGAATGACGATGTTGTGCGGGATATCGAGGGGGTGTGCCAGCATATCGTTCGTGTCGCGCTGAATGGGAGTGAGCGTCATGAGTCTTGATAACAAACCCGTTTATACCGGCGGCTGTCAGTGCGGCGCGGTGCGTTTCCGCATCGAAGGCGCGCTGACAGACACGTCCATCTGTCACTGCCGGATGTGCCAGAAGGCGTTTGGCAATTTCTATGCACCGCTGGTCTCGGTCGGGCCAGCGCATCTGCAATGGACGCGCGGCGCGCCAAAGCGCTTCCACTCGTCCAATCATGTAAAACGTGGTTTCTGTGATAGCTGCGGCACACCATTGACCTATGAGGCGCCCGATGGCGTCGCATTGGCCATCGGCGCTTTCGATCATCCGGAAGAACTGGCACCGATCGTCCAATGGGGTATCGAGGACAAGCTGCCCTATGTCGATGATCTCCACCGGTTGCCGGGCCACAAATCCGATGGCGATCCGGAGTCGATTGAATTCCTGAGAACAATGGTTTCCAACCAGCATCCCGATCATGATACGGATGCATGGCCGCTGGGGGAGGCGGGCAAGTGAAAAAAGAACGCGTTTATCTCTTCGATACGACGTTGCGCGACGGGCAGCAGACACCGGGCATCGATTTTTCGGTCGAGGACAAGAAAGTCATTGCCGACATGCTCGACGAGTTCGGCCTCGATTATGTCGAAGGCGGTTATCCCGGCGCCAATCCGACCGACACGGCCTTCTTTGCGGAAAAGCGCACCAAGCGGGCAAAGTTTGCGGCTTTCGGCATGACCAAGCGGGCCGGCGTGTCCGTGTCCAACGATCCCGGACTGGCCGCTTTGATCCGCTCATCGGCCGATGTCGTCTGCTTTGTCGGCAAAAGCTGGGACTATCACGTCCGCGTTGCGCTCGGCTGCACCAATGAGGAAAACCTTGAATCCATCGATGCCTCCGTTCGGGCTGCGGTTGCGGCGGGCAAGGAAGCCATTGTCGATTGCGAGCATTTCTTCGATGGCTACAAGGCGAACCCGGATTACGCGATGGCCTGCGCCAGGACCGCCTATGATGCCGGGGCGCGCTGGGTGGTGCTGTGCGATACCAATGGCGGCACGCAGCCGAATGAAGTCGGCGCGATCGTCCGCACGGTCGCCAAAACCATACCCGGCGATCATCTCGGCATTCACGCGCACAACGATACCGAGCAGGCGGTTGCCAATTCACTGGCGGCCGTCGATGCTGGCGTGCGCCATGTACAGGGCACGCTGAATGGCATCGGCGAGCGCTGCGGCAATGCCAACCTGATCACGATCATCCCGACGCTGGCCCTCAAGCCCGCATGGTCGGACCGTTTCGAAACGGGCATCAGCGCGGAAAAGCTCAAGGGCCTGTCGCGCCTGTCGCGCAGCTTTGATGAATTGCTCAACCGCGCGCCCAATGCGCAAGGGGCGTTTGTCGGCGGGTCGGCTTTTGCCACCAAAGCCGGGATTCACGCCTCCGCCTTGATCAAGGAACCGGCCACCTACGAACACGTGCCTCCCGAGACAGTTGGTAACCGCCGCAAGGTGATGGTGTCCGATCAGGGCGGCAAGTCCAATTTCATCAGTGAACTGGAGCGGCGCGGCATTCCCGTTGCCAAGAACGATGCACGCCTCGATACGCTTATCGCGCTTGTCAAGGAACACGAGGCGGAAGGCTATGCCTATGAGGGCGCCGATGCGAGCTTCGAGCTTCTGGCGCGCCGTACGCTTGGCACCGTGCCGGAGTTCTTCAAGGTCGAGTCCTTCCGCTGCATGGTCGAGCGCCGTTTTGATGCTAATGGTAATATCAAGACAGTTTCGGAGGCGGTGGTGCGCGTCGAGGTGGACGGCGAGCAGCGCATGTCCGTCGCCGAAGGTCATGGTCCGGTCAATGCGCTCGATCTGGCATTGCGCAAGGACATGGGGCGCTACCAGAACGAGATCGACGATCTCGTGCTGGCGGATTTCAAGGTGCGTATCCTCAATGGCGGCACGGAAGCCATCACCCGGGTGCTGATCGAATCAACGGATTCCAGCAATGTACGCTGGTGGACCGTGGGCGTTTCCGACAACATCATCGATGCCTCGTTTCAGGCGCTTATGGACTCAATCGTCTATAAACTGATGAAAAATCGTGATCTTGCAGGCAAAATTGCCGCCGAGTGAGCTGATTTTTTCGATTTTTGGGCGAAATTGGTCTCAAATCATCAAGAGCTTTGATGGGATGATCAGCCGAATTCGATAGACGTTTGAGGGCTGTGGTCGTAGATCATCGCCCATGAGCGAACAGATTAATCAGAGCGGCCTTGGCGCTGGAACAATGGTAACCGAAGCACAGCCGGGAATGTCCGACGGCAAGAAGGGTTTTATCTTCGCGCTGTCTGCCTATCTGCTTTGGGGCATCCTGCCGTTCTATCTGAAGGCGGTCGATTACATGCCGACGCTGGAAGTGGTGGCGCATCGCATCGTCTGGTCGGTTCCCATCGCTGGTGCGGTATTGTGGTGGCTTGGCCGCTTCGACGATCTGAAAACAGCCTTGATGACGCCGCGTACGCTGGTCATGGCCACCCTGACGGCGACGCTGATCACCATCAACTGGGGCACCTATGTCTGGGCCATCGGCGCAAACCATGCTGTTGATACGGCGCTCGGCTATTACATCAATCCGCTGGTGAATGTGGTCCTCGGCAGTATATTCCTGTCGGAAAAGCTCACGCGCCCGCAGATGGTGGCGGTCGGTCTGGCAGCCTGTGCTGTGCTGCTCCTGACCATTTCATCCGGTGGCCTGCCGTGGATTTCGCTGGTTCTTGCCTTCAGCTTCGGCTTCTACGGCTTTTTCCGCAAGACGCTGCCCATCGGCCCGACGCAGGGTTTTATGCTGGAAGTGCTGATCCTGTCCGTTCCTTCGCTTGGCTTTATTTTCTGGACCGTTGCACAGGGAACCAGCCATTTCGTCAATGGCAGTGGGCATGATATCGGTCTTTTGCTGTTTGCCGGACCGGCGACGGCCATTCCGCTTATCCTCTATGCTTTCGGCGCCAAGCTCCTGCGCTATACGACCATCGGACTGATGCAGTATATCGCGCCGACCATGGTTTTCCTGTGCGCGATCTTTGTCTTTGATGAGCCATTCTCGAATGTGCAGTTCATCGCGTTCGCGCTCATCTGGGCTGCTCTGGCGATCTACACCTGGTCCATGCTGCATGAAGCGCGCAAGGTGAAACTGGCGACCGCTTCCTGACGGAGATACCCTCCTTCTCCGTCATCCTCGGGCTTGACCCGAGGATGACGGCGTGAGGCTCTCCATGCGGGCAGTGAGGACTGCAGATCATTTTATCCGCTATCGTTGTGATTAGTTTACAGCACCCATCTCCCTCATGGTGAGCCAACACTCTCCCTCATGGTGAGCTTGTCGAACCACGAACCACCCGCCACTGTAAATGCAAAAGCGGTCTAACGCCCCGAACCGCCCATCTTGCGCACGATCAGATAGACAAATGCGGATATAACAAGGGCAACAAGAGCGATAATCGTGAACCCGTGGATATTGCCGGCAAACGGCAGTCCTTCTGTGTTCATGCCGAAGAGGCCGGTAATGACGTTTGTCGGCAAAAGCACGGCTGTCATCACGGAAAGCACGTAGAGAAAGCGGTTCGACTGGTCTGTCAGTTTTGCCAGAAGCTCGTCCTGCAACAGCCTTGCGCGCTGTTGCAGCTGCTCGCCCTCCGCATGCAGCGTAGCTGCGCGGATTGACAGGCCTTCAATCAGGTCGTCCAGATCTTCCGGCAGCGCCCGCCGGTCCGCATGGTCGATGTGGCGGAACAGGCTGGTTGCGGCCGTGAGATAACGATGGAAAACCACGATCTGGCGTCGCACCGGTACCAGCCGCTCGCGTTCACCCTGCCATTTCTCGCCGACAATATGATCCTCGATGGAGTCGAGCGTTTCCGAAAGCCGGTTAATCTCGGCCTTGAGCAGATCGAGAAACCGCCGGAAGATTGCATTGAACAAAGCAATGGGCGACGCGGGCCTCGTCTTGCCGCGATTGATGGACTGGCGAACGTCATCGACCGATTGCAGCGGGTGGCGTCGACCGCTGATGAAAAGGGTCTCATTGAAAGCAAAGCGGAAATAGCCCAGTTCGCGCGGATCGCCGTAATGTTCATGTTGCAGGTCGGGCAGTTCCCCGAAAAGCCAGCCATCCTCATAGCTGATCTGGCATTGGTCGCCGGAGGAAAGGAAAGCCTCGCGCACACTTTCCGGCAGGCTTTTGTCCGTTTCGAGGCTGCGGCGGGCTCGCGCATCGGCAAGAGCATAGCTCTTCCATGTCCAGACCTTGCCTGACTCGGCAACCGGTTCAACCAGCAGGGAACCCGTCGCGTCAAAACTGTAGGCGATGACGAAATCGTCGTTGTGAAGGCGCTTGGCTTCGGGCGGGGGATCTAAGCTCAATGTTTGAACCATGAAATCCCCGTTCCTTTCAGTTACAGCCGTTCGATGATTGCTTCGTCGCCGTCCCGGTCACCTCTGGCTGCCGCATTGAGGATTGCCGGAACAATGTCTTCCGGGCGTTCTACCACAAGCGGATTGACCAAATGTGACGTATGGACGAAGCCTTCCGCCTTCATGTGATCGATGAGGGCCAGCATCGGATTCCAGAAGCCGTTGATATTGGCGAAGACCATTGGCTTGCGGTGGCGTCCGAGCTGCGCCCAGGTCATGACCTCAACGATCTCTTCCACCGTGCCGATACCGCCCGGGAGTGTAACAAACGCATCCGAGCGCTCGAACATCTTGTGCTTGCGCTCATGCATGTCTTCGGTGACGATCAGCTCGGACAGCTGACCAAGCGCATGTTCGGTCGCTTCCTTGTTCATCAGGAACTTCGGAATGATACCTGTGACCTTGCCGCCTGCCGACATGACACCATCGGCGACTGCGCCCATGATGCCCTTCGTGCCGCCGCCATAGACCAGTTCCAGTCCATTTTCGGCGATTGAGTTGCCGAGGATCTTGCCGCTCTGTTTGTAAATCGGATCACGGCCCGGAGAGGAGCCGCAGTAAACACAAATCGATCGAATCTTGCTCATCTGGAAAGTGGTGCCTCCTGTCCCGTGAAACGTCAAGCTATCGGGCATGCGACAAAAATCTCGAATTGCGCCTTTGATCCTATAATCACAAAGAATAGGGCTGAATTTAAAGGGTTTTCTTGTAGCAGAGCATAAAAGGCGCTAGACCAAAAAGATAAATAGGGTCGGGGATCGATGATCAAGAACAAGTTTGCAGTGCTGGGGTTTGGTGTTGTTGTCGCTTTGGGTCTGGTGGCTGCCTATCTGGGGTTCATTCCGGGTAAGCCGGCTGTGGATACACCTGTCGTGACTGCGAATGGAAATGCGCCTGCGCCGACGGCACAAAAGCCCGCAGAACCCGCCGCTAAACCCGCCGATGCAGCGCAAACAGCGGCTCCGGTAACGCCAGCGCCAGCGGCATCCGCTGGTGGTGCAGCGCCCGCCGCCGGATCGGCGCCCGCCGAAGCATCCCAGACAAAGCCCGGTGTTCCTTCGTTTGACGTGTTGCGTGTTGATCCCACAGGGACAATCGTTATTGCAGGCAAGGGGGTGAATGATGCCAAGATTGATCTTCTCGCCGGTGCCGACATTATCGGCACCACCAAAGCATCACCCACCGGCGAATTTGTCATTGTGCTCGATGATCCCCTGAAGCCGGGCGACTATCAGCTTGTCCTGCGGTCAACCGCTCCGGATGGCAGCGCAATGACGTCGCAGGAAACGGCGATCGTCTCCATCCCCGAAACCAAATCGGGGCAGGTTCTGGCTCTGGTCGAGCAGTCCGGCCAGCCAAGCCGCATGATTACCAAGCCCGAAGCGCCAGCGGCACCGGCCGCTTCCAGTCAGCCAGCGACAACAGCAGCAGCGCCGACCGGCGACAAGCCTGTCAAACAGCCCGCCGCCAAGGCCCGCATCGTTGTGGAGGCCGTGGAAATCGAAGGCAGCAAGCTCTTCATCGCAGGCATTGCGGATGCAGGCTATACGGTCAAGGTCTATGCCAACGACAATCTCATCGGTTCGACCAAGACGGGATCTGATGGCCATTTCCTTGTGCAGACCATGCGCGACCTGCCGGTGGGGGATTATATCATCCGCGCCGATATGGTTGAAAAGGATGGCGTGACGGTCATTGCGCGCGCGGCCGTGCCGTTCAAGCGCGAAGCCGGCGAACGCGTGTCGGCCGTTGCTCCGGCAGCGACATCAGCCCCAGGCGCCGAAGCGCCTGCTGCTGCACCGCAAGCTTCCGCCGGGACGGCGCCGGATGGCACGGCCGGGCAGGTTCAGGGCAGCGATACCACGCAGCCGCTGCGGAATGTCGACGGTTCGGTGATTATCCGTCGCGGCGACAATCTCTGGACAATTTCACGCCGGACTTACGGCGAGGGCACGCGGTACACGACCATTTATCTCGCCAACAAGGAGCAGATCCAGAATCCGGACATGATTTTTCCGGGTCAGGTTTTTGCCTTGCCGGAAAAGGACAAGACCGCACCTCAATAGCCGGGGAGAAGCATGGCGTTCGCGATCAAGGCCGAAATCCGCGATATCGAGACTGAGACGTTCGCGTTTACCGCGCAGAAGACCATGTATGGCGGTAAGCTCATAACCGCAGGTGATACGGTGTTTCTGTTCGCCAGCGAGAACGAGGGCGGCCATGGTCTTGTCGCACGCGGTGTTGTCACTTCAGTCGAAGCGATCGCCAGGACAAGCGGTATCGTCAGGCAAACACCGCGGGTCAGTCTTTCCATCCGACGTAACGCACTCGCCAAACGACCGCTGGGACGGCGTGAACTCAAACATCTGACCGATTGGAAGGATGGTCAGCCCGGTACGGAGCTCAACTTCAAATTCTATCGCCAGGCAACGAACAAGATCGTTGGAATCTCGGATGAAGCGGCGGCATTCCTCGACGGCTTTTTCGATAGCTGACACGTCGGATTTACCCCAGAATCCCATTTGCATAGCATGGATGTCCCTTTTTAATCCTTGCATTGGAAAATTATATCGTTTATCGCCGATGAACGATGAAATGCAGCAATCGATTTCAACTGGCAATCTCGGACGCCGAAACGGCGCGTATCCTTACAGCGCTCGCCCATCCGGCGCGCCTGCGCATTGTCCGTCAGCTTGCCGGACTGAACGCTTCCTGCTGCAAGGATATTGTCGCGACGCTTGATCTGGCGCAATCGACTGTATCGCAACATCTGAAAATACTTGTCGATGCCGGGCTCGTGAATTACCGCCAGTCCGGCCAAAGCTCCCATTACAGCATCAATCCGGACGCGTTTGCCGATGTCGCCGCTCTTGTCAGCGATATGGCCAATCTCTGCTGTCCGCCCGATACTATTGTGCCTGCAGCGCGGGTAGCCGCTGCGGCCCTCAAGGAATAACCGTGGCTGAAAAAACTGTCTCCTCCGAGTCCGGCAAAACGCTGCAGACCATTCGTAACCTTTGGACCTATATGTGGCCCGATGAACGACCCGACCTGAAAATGCGGGTTGTCTGGGCCTCGTTCTATCTGCTGGTTTCCAAGGTCATTCTCATTCTGGTGCCCTATTTCTTCAAATGGGCGACCAATGCCTTGAACGGCAAGTTTGTGGCTTCCGATCTGGTGCCGCTTATCCTCGTCGGTCCGCTGATGCTGGTTGCGGCTTACAACGCCGCGCGCATCATTCAGGCAGGTTTGAACCAGTTGCGCGACGCGCTTTTTGCCAGTGTCGGACAATACGCCGTGCGCAAGCTCGCCTACCGGACATTCGTGCATATGCACAATCTGTCGTTGCGCTTCCATGTGGAGCGGCGCACCGGCGGTCTGTCGCGCATCATCGAGCGCGGCACCAAGGGTATCGAAACCATTGTCCGCTTTACCATCCTGAACACGGCGCCGACGATCATCGAATTCCTGATGACCGCCGTCATTTTCGCTTTTGCCTATGGCCTGTCCTATCTGGCCGTGGTCGTGGCGACGGTCTGGCTCTACACATGGTTCACCATCCGTGCCAGTGACTGGCGGATCAACATCCGCCGCGACATGAATGACTCCGACACCGATGCCAACACCAAGGCGATCGACTCGCTCTTGAACTTCGAGACGGTCAAGTATTTCGGTAACGAGCAGATGGAAGCCAGCCGTTTCGATGCGGCCATGGCGCGCTATGAAGTTTCGGCGACCCGCATCTGGACATCGCTCGGCTGGCTGAATTTCGGCCAGTCGGTGATTTTCGGCATCGGGATGGCTGTCATGATGATCATGTCGGGCAGGGAAGTGCTGGCCGGCACGCAAACCCTCGGCGATTTCGTCTTCATCAATGCCATGCTCATGCAGCTCTCCATTCCGCTCAACTTCATCGGCTTCATCTACCGCGAAGTGCGGCAGGGCCTGACCGATATCGAGCAGATGTTCGACCTGCTCGATGTTGAGCAGGAAGTCACCGACAAGCCCGGTGCCAAGCCGCTGGTGATCGAGCGTGGCACCGTGCGTTTTGACAATGTGATGTTTGCCTATGACCCCAAGCGGCCGATCCTGAAGGGTGTGAGCTTCGAGGTTCCCGCAGGCAAGACTGTTGCCATTGTCGGCCCGTCGGGCGCAGGCAAGTCAACTCTGTCGCGTCTGCTCTACCGCTTCTACGATATTCAGGGTGGCTCGATCAGTATTGACGGTCAGGATATCCGCGATGTCACGCAGGAAAGCCTGCGCGCGGTGATCGGCATGGTGCCGCAGGATACCGTCCTGTTCAACGATACCATTGCCTATAACGTCCGCTATGGCCGCATCACCGCCACGGAAGAGGAGGTGCGCAATGCGGCGGATCTCGCACAGATCGGCAGCTTTATCAAAAGCCTTCCCGAGGGATATGACGCCATGGTCGGCGAGCGCGGACTGAAACTGTCGGGCGGTGAAAAGCAACGTGTTGCCATTGCACGCACGATCCTGAAGGCGCCGCCGATCCTGATCCTCGATGAGGCTACCTCGGCGCTCGACAGCGCGACGGAGCATGAAATCCAGGCATCGCTCGATCTGGTCAGCCGTGACCGCACCACACTGGTGATCGCCCACCGCCTGTCGACGATCATCGGTGCCGACGAGATCATCGTTCTCAAGGATGGTGTGATTGCCGAACGGGGCCGGCACGCGGCACTGCTGGCCGAAAATGGTCTCTATGCGTCCATGTGGAACCGCCAGCGTGAGGCAACCGAGGCCGAAGAGCGCCTGCGCAAGGTGCGCGAGGAGGACGATCTTGGCGTCGTCGTTCGCGGTAAACCGGCATTAGAGCAAGGGATGGTCGAATGAAGCCAGTTCTGTTTCCCGGATGGCGAGACAATCCACGCGGAAGGTAGCGAGGCCGATGTTTACCCATCGGACGAAGCTGCCTGACAACGTGGTTGGCCGCCCGCCGGAAACCCGAAGGGCCGGGTGAATTTGGGCCAATCTCTGCGGGCTTTGACTTCGCCCGATGGATAAACATCGGTCTCGTCAAACCCCTTGATCTTGTCCACAAATTCCCTCCGGCAGAACGGCTTCATCTGACCATCCCTTGCTCTTAATGTCGCCGTCGAGCCGTGAAAAGTCGCAGCAGGAAAAAGTTGAATACGGAATAATTCTGCTGATGAAGGGTTCAAGCCGGGTTGAAAGGTTTGCTCCTGCTGCCAATCTCCGATAAGTAACGCGCAATTCCGGTGGAGCGTGCGCGCGCTGCCGGACGAACATTTGGCGCTGTCAGGAACAAACCAATGAGCCTTGTCGATTCCATCCGCAACACTCTGGTACCCATCCATCGGGAGGGCTACCCGTTCATCGCCGGTTTCGCCGGTGTGACCGTGGTTCTCGGTTATTTCTGGGAACCGCTGTTCTGGATAGGTCTCATCCTCACCGCCTGGTGCATCTATTTCTATCGCGATCCCCAGCGTGTCACCCCCACGGATGACAGGCTGGTCATCAGTCCGGCCGACGGACTTGTCTCTGCGGTTGGTCCTGCCGTGCCGCCGCGCGAGCTCAACCTCGGCGATCGCGAAATGACCCGCATTTCCGTCTTCATGAATGTGTTTTCCTGCCATATCAACCGCGCCCCGGTGCGTGGCCGCATCACGACCATTGTTCACAAGCCGGGCAAGTTCCTCAATGCGGAACTCGACAAGGCGAGCGCCGAGAACGAGCGCAATGGTCTGGTGATCGACAGCCCCAACGGTCAGGTTGCCGTGGTGCAGATCGCCGGTCTCGTGGCACGCCGCATCGTCTGCTGGGCCGATGAAAACAATTCCATTTCCATCGGCGAACGCTTTGGCCTGATCCGTTTCGGCTCGCGCGTGGATGTCTATCTGCCCGAAGGTTTTGCGCCGCGTGTTGCTGTTGGTCAGACGGCCGTTGGCGGCGAGAGCGTGCTTGCGGAATTCGGCGGCGAACCCAGCGCTCCGCTGGTCCGTATCAGCTGAGGCGCGCGGCATGAACGAACCCGACACGGATCCGCTGTTCGACGAAAAGCCGCAGGTGCAGGAGCCAACCGGCTCGCGCATTCCGCTGCGCTATCTCGTACCCAATGTGATCACGGTTCTGGCCATCTGCGCCGGTCTTACCGGTATCCGGCTGGCTTTCGAGAACCGGTTTGAGCTGGCTGTCTCTATGGTCCTTCTTGCCGCGTTCCTCGATGGCATTGATGGACGCATCGCCCGCATGATGAAGGGTTCGACCAAGTTCGGCGCGCAGATGGATTCCCTTGCCGATATCGTCAATTTCGGCGTGGCGCCTGCGCTGGTGCTCTATGCCTATATGCTGGATCAGGCACGCTCCTTCGGCTGGATCGCCGCGCTGCTCTACTGCATTGCCTGCTGCCTGCGCCTGGCCCGCTTCAACGTGATGCTGGATGTCATCGGTAAACCGCTCTGGCAGAACAACTTCTTCACCGGTGTTCCCGCGCCCGCTGGGGCGATGCTGGTGATGCTGCCGGTCTATCTCGGCTTTCTCGGGCTCGCACCCACGCGCCCGCTGGCGTTTGCGGCTGCCGCCTATACGGTGGGCGTCGCAATCCTGATGATCAGCCGTCTGCCTGTGTTCAGCGGCAAGGCTGCCGGTACGAAACTCCGCTCTGACTGGGTCATGCCAAGCTTTCTGTTCATCGTGGTCTATGTGGCGTTCCTGATGAGCTATACGTGGGAAACCCTGACGCTCACGACCATCGGTTTTTTCATCACCATCCCGTTCAGTGCCCGTGCGTGGAAACGGCACGAGGCGGCAGATGCCGCCGCTGCCGCTGCTGTTTCAGAGCCTGCACCATCTGAGGGAGCTTCCTGAGCTTGTCGAAGGGCAAACCACGCATGCTGGTTTTGCAGCGATGCATCTACCGCGCTTTGAGCGTGCGGTTGAACACCTTGCCAATCATCTCAATCAATTGCGCATGAATCGCGCTGCGTGAGCGTCCGCCGTCGTCGTCGCACAGCGCTTCAGCAATATCCTGCGCCTTCAGTTTGTCCGATGCATCAGCCTTGCACTCGGCGAACATGCTGAAATGGTTGGCATCCTCAATGTTTGCATAGCGCACGTCCGGAATGATTTCCGCCATCCACGATGCCTGTGCCGTGAAGGGAATTTCTCCCTTTCGTCCGAGGTTCACCAGATCAACCGGAATTGTGATGCCTGCAATACTCGCCGTGTTGAGCGTGTCTGACATGGCTGGGTCGATCGCGACGGCAGAACGAATGCGGGTGTCCTGATAGTTGAGGCTTGCGGGTTGCAGATCCATCTTATGAAGATCAACGCGGCTTAGCCTGAGCCATTCACACAGGGAGTGGTTGTTCAAATCCGTATCGCAATAGGCAGTGAGGCGCTGTTGGTCTATGCGGGCGCCGGCCACGGCAAGGGCCGTATAGCCGCCCATGGAGAGGCCAAGCGCGCCAACGTTTTTCCAGTCGATCCGGTTTTGAAAGACCGTTCCGGTCTTCAACGCATCGAGGGTTGCGGTGAAATCCGAGGGCCGGAGCCAAAGCTTCATTGTCTCGCTTGCTGATTTGTTTCCGCTCTGATTTCCTGGATGGTTTGGAGCAGCGACAATATACCCCTTCTGAGCCAATGGCGCGGCAATCCAGCTGGTGGCTTGCGCATTGCCTGCAATACCGGTTCCATGGGAAAGCAGGATGAGCGGGAATTTTCCCTCCAGGGGAGGCGCATCACGCATACCAGCTGTTCCCATGAACAACGGCGTATCACCCAGCAAGACTTTCTCACCGCCAGCCTGTGCCGGATACCAGACGGTGACATCGAGATCGGTGCCGCGCTCCTTGGAGGGAACGAGGATTTGCCGAACACCGGCCAGGTTATCGGCATGGGCCATGTGCGTGGTGGCCAGAGCAGAAATCGCAACGGCACAAAGCATGATTTGCAGTTTCATGTTCTATCTCCTTCTTGAGAATTGGAATGTTGGGGATTGTCTCGGTTTGCCGGGACAATCCGCCAACCTGCATCAGGGTTGTTTCGTGTCCGTCAGATATTTCCGGAAGAATGCGAGCACATCCGCGTTGAACTGTTTGTGGAAAGCAACGCGGTCGAAACCTGCGGCATCGGTGCACAGTTCCGTATCCCCCGAGTCGGCAGCGAGCTTGGCGAATTCGGCGCTGCATGGCGGCAGGAACGAGAAGTGGCCGGACTTCGGCACCAGGCGGTATTCAGGTTTGCTTGCCAGATATCTGGCAACGGAGGCCGCATCGGCAGGCGACAGGCCGTCACCGCCATATTCCGAACCCCAGATCTGAACGGGAACAGTCACGCGTCCCAAACTCTCCGGGGTGAACAGGTTGCCGCCGGCGGGATCGGCAATGACAGCCGCGATGATGCGCGGATCGGCGGTGAGCGGCGGAATATCACCGGCCCGGATTTGCGCGCAGAAGCGATTGCCGGGATAGACAGGGCAATTGTCGAGCAGCTTTTTCCAGTCGGGATTGCCGCCGATCATACCAAGACCGGTGAACCCGCCCCGGGAGAATCCGAAGAAGCCGATGCGGGTGGCATCGATCTGCGATCCGTCGGACCAGGACGTGAGGATGAAGTCTATGAGCCTCGTCATGTCCTGCGGACGCTGGGTCATGGATGCAATATCGCCCGGATCGCGCGTCTTGGATCGTCCGCCATCCCTCGGATGGTTGATGGCCGCGACGACAAAACCCGCATCGGCCATTTGCTCGGCAAGCGTGTGGAAATTGCCGTACCAGCCGCCGACACCATGCGAGATCACGATAAGCGGCAGCTTTTCGCCCAACAGCGGGCAATCTTTCACCGCTGTTGAATGATCGAAGCCAATGTCGACTTGCGTCGGATTGCCGGCGCAGGGGTACCAGATGGCGCTTTCGAGCGTTGGACCTTTATTGTCCTGCGGCACATCAATGAATGTCACTCCGGCGGCTGGTGCCGTCTGCACGGAGCTTAAGGCGAGGAAAGCAGACAAAGTTATGAGACTGGGAATGTTCATGGATGGTTTCCTTGTTGCAAGAAGTGAGGATCAGCGGATTGTCACGCGGGCATAGTCGCTTTTGATGCTGATCGACGGTTTGGCGCCGGGCGTGCTGTCGCGTTTGCTGTCGATAAAGGATGCCTTGGCATCCACCGCGTAGCTGATGGGGACATCCTTGCCGAAGGTGAAGGATGCATCGAGTGCGCGGGAATCGAACCAGATCATCTCGCTGTTGGTGATGCGGGCAAAGCGCAGGTCGCTGCGGACGGCGTCCCCCGAAATGTCTAGGCTCGCCACATGCCCGTCCAGCGCGAAATCAGCTGCATGACCTTTAACGCGGACGGTGCCATAGTCGCCCGTCAGCCGGGCCTGCAGCGCCGCCTGTTCGATGCTAACGTCGCCGTTGGCTGGGAGGTTTGCACGGATCAGCACCTCGCAATCGGAGAGGCTGAGCAGCGGTGCATTGACCACGTGGATGAGCAGCGCCCGGTCCTTGATCTCCATGGTGGTGTGGGTGGCGCATGCATCGGAAAACCAGCTCGAATACCAGCCGGAAAACCAGCCGGACCGCGTGGCGATGATCCGTGCCTGATAGGGGCCGGGATCGCCAGCCGCAAACTCTATGCGGCTGGCTTCGCCTGTAATCATGACACTGTTGATCTGGCCGATATCAAGCGGTGCTTTGGTTTGTTCGGCCTGAGCGGCGCTGGGTGTAACGGTTTCAAAGAGAAGGAGAAGGGCGGTGATGAGGTTAAGCATGGCAGCTCCCGTGGGTTGGCGTTGCGGCCAGAGGAACCCTTCGTCAGGTGAAATTCGACCTTGATCACAATTCAGGTCGTCCCCGATCGCGTTTCAGGACATAGTGAGGCTCGTCAACGCGTAACGGACCTTGCCTTCATGCTGTTTGTCCCCTTGCCCTTTGTGGTTGCTGTTCTGCTCGTCGTTCTGCTGGTCCAGATGATCCGGCGGAGCGACGGCAATGACCGGAATCCATTCTTTCTTGCGCTGGTATCGGTCTATGCCCTGCAGTCGGTGGTGATCGGGGTGCGCTGGGGCTATGATGTGTTGGAGGTCTTGCCGATTCAGGCAGTGCTCGCTGTCGTCCTTGCTACACTGGCATGGCTGAGCTTCGAAGGGCTGCGCAGCGAGCGATCGCTGGCACAACGTCCGTTGCTGCTGCTGCACCTGTTGCCGACGTTTCTGGTGATTTGCCTCATCGCCTTTTGGCCCGCACCGATTTCGCTGTTCATCATTCTGGTGTTCGCAGGTTACGGAGTGGCGCTCTGCCGTCTGGCCTGGGCCGGGCCGGATGCCCTGGGTTCATCCCGGCTCGATGGCGTCATCAGTTCCTACCGGGCACTGCAGCTGACCGCTTTTGCCGTTTCCAGTTCCGCAGTGGCCGATATCCTCATCAGCTGGGATTTTGTCCAATCGGGCGGCAGCCATTCCGGCCGCATCGTTGCCATCGGCAATGTGCTTGCCATGCTCATTCTCGGGGCTGCGGCAACGGTTGCCGGAACCAGCCGCCCGGAGGAGAGGGAAGAACCCGCCGCGGAAGAGGGCACGTCACAGGTCTCCCCAAGCGCCGAAGACGCTGAAATTGCCGCCTCGCTCGATAGCCTGATGCAGGCGCGGGAACTCTACCGGGATGTCGATCTCAACCTGAACCGCCTTGCGCGCAGGATGAACCTGCCGGCCCGGCAGGTTTCGATCGCGGTCAACCGGGTCAAGGCGATGAGCGTATCGCAATATGTCAATGATTACAGGGTGAAGGAGGCCTGCCGTCTGCTGGCGGACACGGATCTTGCCGTCACTGGCATCATGTTCGATGCCGGGTTTCAGACCAAATCCAATTTCAATCGCGAGTTCCTGCGTGTTACCGGCATGAGCCCGAAAGCATGGCGCGCCAATGCGCTCTCTCCAAACAAATCCGGCGCAACAATTATCCGCCTCGCCGGATGATCTGTCTTCAGCTCGGGTCGTTGTAACCCAGCAGCTTGCCTGCACGCACGTCGTAGAGCTTGCCCGTATCATCAATCTTGGGATCGAGGATGAGCGCGATCTTGGCCGCAACCTCAGCTGCTGTCGGCAACGTCTCGGGATCTTCACCCGGAACGGCCTGTGCCCGCATGGCAGTGCGGGTTGCGCCGGGATTGACCGAATTCACACGCAGCTTGGTCTGTCGCGCTTCCTCGGCCCAGCTGCGGCCCATGACCTCGACGGCGGCCTTAGATGCCGCATAGGGGCCCCAATAGGCGCGGGCAGTGTGGGCAACGCCGGAAGACAGCAAAACCGCGCGGCCTGCGTCGGAAAGCTTCAGCAGTGGGTCCGTCGTACGGATCAGGCGCCAGACGCTGGAGACATTGATGTTCATCACCTTGTCGAAGACTTTTGCTTCCACATGGCCGATCGGGGAAATCGTTCCGAGAACGCCCGCATTGGCGACCAGAATGTCGAGCTTGCCCCAGCGTTCATAGATGGAGCCGCCAAGCCGGTCGATGGCGGGCATGTCGGTGAGGTCGAGCGGCACCAGCGTTGCCGAGCCTCCGGCAGCCGTGATTTCGTCATCCAGCTCTTCAAGCCCGCCCACCGTGCGGGCAACGGCGATCACATGGGCGCCGCGTGCTGCAAGGTCTTTGGAAAGGAAATAGCCGATGCCGCGGGATGCGCCGGTGACAAGCGCAAGCTTGCCGTCCAGCCGAAAACTGCCGTCAGAAATCATGAATGGAAACTCAACCGTTAGCCGTTGTTTGCGAGAAGCGAGAACTGACGCACATTGCTGATGCCGTCCCGGTCAACCAGCCGGGTCGGATAATCGCCAGTAAAGTAATGATCGGTGAACAGCGGCGCCTGCGGATCGCGCGGTGCGCCGCTGACCGCCCTGTAGAGCCCGTCAATCGACAGGAATTCCAGCGAATCCGCACCGATATATTTGCACATGGAGGCAAGGGTTGCATGCTGGTTGGCCAGCAGCTTGTCCGCATCCGGCGTGTCGATACCGTAGAAATCCGGATGATAGATCATCGGGCTGGCAACGCGGATATGCACTTCACGTGCCCCGGCATCGCGGATCATCTGCACGATCTTCACCGATGTCGTGCCGCGTACGATGGAATCGTCGACCAGAACCACGCGCTTGCCTTCGATCACGGCCCTGTTGGCCGAATGCTTCAGCTTGACGCCGAAAGCGCGGATTGACTGGGTCGGCTCGATGAAAGTGCGTCCGACATAATGATTGCGGATGATGCCAAGTTCAAACGGAATGCCGCTGGCCTGGGCAAAGCCGATGGCTGCGGGCGTACCGCCATCGGGAACTGGGACGACCACATCGGCCTCCAGCGGTGCTTCCTTGGCAAGGTTGATGCCCATGTTCTTGCGGGCTGTATAGACATTGCGGCCACCGACGATGGAGTCGGGCCGGGCAAAGTAGACATATTCGAACAGGCAGATGCGTTCCGGCTTTGGTGCCTGCGGCTTGAAGGCTTCGATGCTGATCGTGCCGTCGCTCTGGATTTCGCAGACAACGACTTCGCCATTCTCGATGTCACGCACGAACTTCGCGCCGATAATATCGAGCGCGCAGCTTTCGGAGGCAAAAATCGGCTTGCCGTCCAGATCACCCATGACGAGCGGCCGGATACCGATCGGATCGCGTGCGGCAATCAGCTTGGTGCGGGTGAGGGCGAGCATGGCATAGCCGCCTTCCATCTGGCGGATTGCATCGACGAACCGGTCGCTGGAGGAGGCGCTGCGTGAACGGGCGATGAGATGCAGCACCACTTCCGTATCGGAATTGGACTGGCAGATCGCGCCGTCGGCGATCAGCTTGCGGCGCATGGTCAAACCGTTGGTGAAATTGCCGTTGTGTGCGATGGCGATGCCGCCGATCTCAAGTTCGGCAAACAGCGGCTGGACATTGCGCAACGCTGCATCGCCGGTTGTGGAATAGCGTACATGGCCGATGGCGCGGTCGCCGGGCAGTTGTGCCAGTGTTACCGGATTGGTGTAGTGGTCGCCGACAAGGCCCATGCGGCGTTCCGAGCAGAACTTGGTGCCGTCATAGGAGACGATACCCGCTGCTTCCTGTCCGCGATGCTGCAGGGCATGCAGACCCAGCGCCGTCAGCGTGGCGGCATCGGGATGCCCCAAAATGCCAAACACACCGCACTCTTCATGCAGTGTGTCGTCGTCAAGGGACATGAGAGGGGTCTCATCACGAAAAATGTCGGTCATTACCGCAAGCCTTTCGCCGCAGATTCAACTGTAAGATCTGTCATTCCATTATGCCACACTATGTGGGGTATTACCACGCAAACGCCAAGTTAACCGTTTGTCGCACCTGAAAACCTGTTAGGGCTTGGGTGTTGTGCCTTCCGGCGGAACATCTTCCTTCGGTTCAGGTGTCGTCGTCGGGTCTGTTACCGGGGCTGAGCCGGGCTTCAAACGCTTCAGAATGGTTGCCTCGGGGTCTTCCGGCAGCAGGCTGATCAGTTTTGCACCCAGTGAGTCGATCATCGGCTTCGACTTGGCCTGCGCAACCCAGGCCGGCTGGTTGTCCGTTACGAGCCAGTTGAAGAACAGCATTGCTACAACCACGAGGAGAACACCGCGTGCGGCGCCGAAGAGGAAGCCGAGCGTACGGTCCAGCGCGCCGATACGGCTGTCGATGATGAAATCGGCAATCTTCATGGTGATGACGGAAACGATGATCAGCGTCACGATAAAGACGATGCCGGCCGCTGCAATCTGGGCAATGGTCTCATTGCTGATATAGGGCGCAAGGAAGGGGACCACAGGCTTGTAGAAGAGATAAGCGGCCGCCGCGGCAGCTGCCCATGACACCACGGACAGCACTTCACGCGAAAAACCGCGCACCATGGCGAGTACCGCCGACACGAGGGTGATGCCCAGAAGAATTCCGTCAAGCAACGTAATAGGCATTTACATGTATCCCCAATCCAATTCCGATCCGGTCAGCCCTTGGATAATGGCCGCATTTGGATCAGTCGTCGCGTTTCGTTTTACCGGGGCCGGACGCTGCAATCCGGGCCACAAGGTCCGGCAGCGAAGCCGTCTCGGTCAGATGCGCATTGCGTCCTTTCGGCACGTCGTTGCTTCCCTTGGGAAGAACAGCCTGCTTGAACCCAAGCTTCTCTGCTTCCTTCAGCCGCTGCACCGCGTGCGCCACCGGGCGAACGGCGCCAGACAAGCTGACTTCGCCGAAATAGACGCAATCGGCCGGAAGGGCAATACCGGCAATAGAGGAAACCAGTGCAGATGCAACCGCAAGATCAGCTGCGGGCTCGGAAATCCGGTATCCGCCCGCCACATTCAGGTAAACATCGTGCTGGCCGAACCGCACACCGCAATGGGCTTCAAGCACCGCCAGAATCATCGAAAGGCGGCCGCCGTCCCAACCGACGACAGCGCGGCGCGGTGTGCCGAGCGTTGACGGCGCCACCAGCGCCTGAATTTCCACAAGCACCGGCCGGGTGCCTTCCATACCGGCGAAAACCGCGGCGCCCGGCGATTTGTCATTGCGTTCGCCGAGAAAAAGCTCCGACGGATTTGCAACTTCGCGCAATCCGCGATCCGACATTTCAAACACACCGATTTCGTCGGTGGGGCCGAAACGGTTCTTCACTGTGCGCAGGATGCGGTAGTGGTGGCCGCCTTCGCCTTCGAAATACAGCACGGCATCCACCATGTGCTCGACAACGCGCGGTCCGGCAATCTGGCCATCCTTGGTGACATGACCGACCAGAACCACGGCAGCGCCGGTCTGTTTGGCAAAGCGGATCATCGCTTGGGCACCTGCGCGCACCTGCGTGACCGTACCCGGCGCCGAATCGGCAGCGTCCGTCCAAAGGGTCTGGATCGAATCGATGATGATGAGATCGGGCCGCTTGGACTCGGAAATAGTGGCGAGGATATCCTCGACATTGGTTTCAGCGGCCAGAAGCACGTCCGTATCGGCGGCATGCAGGCGCTGTGCCCGCAGGCGGATCTGCGCCACCGCTTCTTCACCCGAGACGTAGATGACCTTGTGACCCTGCCGCGCCAGCGCGGCGGCGGCCTGGGTGAGCAGGGTGGACTTGCCGATACCGGGATCGCCGCCCACCAGAATGGCCGAACCGCGCACGAACCCGCCGCCGGTGACCCGATCAAGTTCGCCGATGCCCGATTGGATGCGCGGCGCATCCTCGATCTCGCCGGATAGCGAGGTGAGGGCGACGGCACGGCCCTTGCGGCCCGACAGCTTGCCGGGGCCGCTGCCGATACCGCCCGCCGTACCTTCTTCGACCAGCGTGTTCCACTCGCCGCAGGCATCGCACTTGCCCGCCCAGCGCGTATGCACGGCTCCGCAGTTCTGACAGATGAATTGAATTCTTGCCTTGGCCATCAATCGCCTTTTCCGGAATAGAGATAGCGACGGTGGTAGCGGTTTCCAAGGCTCGTCAACAGTTCGAAGCCGATGGAGCCTGCGGCGCGTGCCGCATCATCCAGGGCGATGTTGTGCCCGAACAGCTCGATATAATCGCCGGGTTTGATGCTTGCCTCGGGCAGCCCGGTAACGTCGAAGGATGTCATATCCATGGTCACGCGGCCGATCACCGGCACTTTGTGACCGGCGACAAAACCCTCGCCGCCCTTGTGCACGACATTGCGCAAGGGCGTGCCGCTGCCGGACAGGGAACGCAGATAGCCGTCCGCATAACCGGTTGAACAAATGGCAATCCGGGTGTCGCGCTCAAGCAGTGCCGTGGCGCCGTATCCTGCCGTCTCGCCTTTGAGGCCGGTGCGGATCTGCACGACACGCGCCTCCAGCGTCACGACGGGGCGCATGGGATTAGCAACGCCGGCCAGCGCTTCGCCGCCATACATGGCAATACCCGGACGGCTCAGATCACCGCCATTGGAGACCGCATGAAAAATACCCGATGAGTTGGACGCACTTGATTCAATACCTGCAAACGCGGCGCGAAGCTTTTGAAATGACTCAAACTGCCGTTGGTTGAGCAGGTGGCCGGGTTCGTCCGCCGTCGCCAGATGCGTCATGACAAGAACAGGCATTTCCCTGGTGTTTGCGGCAAATTCGAGCGCTTCGGCCACGGTGAGCCCCAGCCGGTTCATGCCCGTATCCACATGCAGCGCATAGGGCAGTTTCAAGCCGCTCTCGGCATTGGCGCGGGTCCAGAGATTAATCTCAAAATCAGAACCGAGAACCGGGATCAGCTTCGATGTTTCGTAGACGGGACGCGCTTCGGCAAACAGGCCGTTCAGAACAAAAACCCGTGCATCCGGCGCGACTGCCTTCACACGCAAACCTTCCTCGACAAGTGCCACAAAGAACGTGCGGCACCCGGCATCCCACAACACAGGTACGACCTGTTCGATGCCGAGCCCGTAGGCGTTGGCCTTGACGACGGCACTCGCCTTTGCCGGCTTGGATTTCTCGGCAAGAAACGTCCAGTTGGCAACAAGTGCATCGAGATCGATGGTAAGCCGTCCACCCGCAAGGCGAGGGTCAGCGCCTGCGGTGGTGATGTGAGGTTGTGTGCTGGTCAAATGATTACTCGAAGCGTTCGGGCAGGTGTGAATCCTCGGCAAGGTCGGTAAAGCGGGTGAATTCCGCCTGGAAGGCCAGTCTGGCTGTGCCGGTCGGGCCGTGGCGCTGCTTGGCGATAATGACTTCCGCCTTGCCCGTGGCTTCCTTGAGGTCGGCCTGCCACTTGAAATGCTCCTCGGTGCCTTCCTTCGGCTCCTTGTTCTTGATGTAATATTCGTCGCGATACACGAAGATCACCACGTCGGCGTCCTGCTCGATCGAACCCGATTCACGCAAGTCGGACAGCTGCGGGCGCTTGTCTTCGCGGCTTTCCACCTGACGCGAGAGCTGTGACAGCGCGATGATCGGCGTGTTCAGTTCCTTGCCGAGAGCCTTCAGGCCCGTCGTAATTTCGGTGATTTCCTGCACACGGTTTTCCGAAGCCTTCTTCGAAGATCCCTGCATCAGCTGAATATAGTCGATGACCAGCACGTCGAGGCCGCGCTGGCGCTTCAGGCGCCGGGCACGGGCTGCGAGTTGCGCAATGGAAATACCACCGGTCTGATCGATATAGAGCGGCACTTTCTGCATATGCTGTGAACAGGCGACCAGCTTTTCGAACTCTGCCTCGTTGATTTCACCACGACGGATTTTTGACGAACTGATTTCCGACTGCTCGGAAATGATACGGGTGGCGAGCTGTTCGGACGACATTTCGAGTGAGAAGAAACCGACGACGCCGCCATTCTTGGCTTTCATTGTGCCGTCAGCCAGCTGTTCAGGTTCATAGGCGGCCGCGATATTGAAAGCGATATTGGTGGCGAGTGACGTCTTGCCCATACCCGGACGACCGGCGAGCACGATCAGATCCGATGGCTGCAAGCCGCCCATGCGGTTATCAAGCGCCTGAATGCCGGTGGAAACGCCGGAAAGGTGGCCATCACGCATGAAGGCGGCATTGGCCATATCGACCGCTGTTTTGACCGCATCGGTGAATGATTGGAAGCCACCATCGTAACGGCCGGTTTCGGCCAGTTCGAACAGACGGCGTTCAGCATCCTCGATCTGGCCCTGCGGCATCACATCGACCGGGGCGTCATAAGCGATATTGACCATGTCTTCGCCAATGGTGATCAGCGCGCGGCGCGTGGCAAGATCATAGATGGCGCGGCCATAATCTTCCGCATTGATGACCGTGACCGCTTCGGTAACAAGGCGGACGAGATATTGCATCACCGTCATTTCACCGACTTTTTCGTCCGTCGGCAAAAAGGTCTTGAGCGTAACGGGATTGGCCATCTTGCCCATGCGGATCATATCAGACGAAACGTCGAAAATCTTCCGATGCAGTGGCTCGTAGAAATGCACGGCTTTGAGGAAGTCGGAAACGCGATAAAACGCATCATTGTTGATCAGAATGGCGCCCAGAAGCGCCTGTTCAGCTTCGATATTGTTCGGTGCTTCGCGGTAGAGCTTGTCACCGCTGTCACGTACCTCGAGGAATTTGCGTGCTGCTTCAGCCATCGTATTCGTTTCCCGTTCGCATTAACTATGGCCTCTGGCGTGAATCGTAAGCAATGGAGCAATGCCAAAGCACAGGCTTATACCCCGCTATCCACAGCGGCGGAAAAGATTGGCTTTATCTCTTGCGTGATTCGCGCCTTGATGATTCTAAGCCATCTGGCAGCTTGTGGGGAGGCTTATGCGCGTTCTCCCGCCAATGTCCACTGCGGACTTGAGCGAATATGCGGGCAGGACGTGAAACCGGATACTATTCATGATTGAACCCGCCGCGATCATCACAATCACGGCGGGCCAGATCGTTTTCAAATTGCGGGTCTAGCGGCCGACAGCCGTTTCCCTGTTATCAACCTGGGTATTGGCACAACTACGCTCGCTCTCCAGGCGCTTGAGGCGCTTTTCTTCCTTCTCGATATAATTGCGCGTCAGCGGTACTGATTCCTGTCGGTGAGCCAGCTGGATCTGGAACACCATCAGGTTCTGCCAGCGGAATGCCGATTCCGATGCGGCAAGATAGAATTCCCACATGCGGCAGAAGCGTTCATCATAGATCGCCTTGGCCTTGTCGCGGTTCGCCATGAACCGCTCGCGCCAGATGCGTAGTGTGTCAGCATAGTGCAAACGCAGGATTTCGATATCGGTGACGACGAGACCTGCCTTTTCGATCTGCGGAAGCACTTCCGAGAGAGCAGGGATATAGCCGCCCGGAAAGATGTACTTCTGGATGAAGGCATTGGTATAGGACGGTCCATCCGACCGGCCGATGGAATGCAGAAGGAAAACGCCGTCCTTCTTCAAAAGGCGGGCCGTATGCTGGAAGTATTCGCCGAAATGTCCGACACCGACATGTTCGAACATGCCGACCGAGACAATACGATCGAAACTGTCCTCGATTGTCCGGTAGTCGCGCAGATCAAAACGTGCCTGCGTCGACAGGCCTTCATCGATGGCCCGCTTGTTGGCGATGCCATGCTGCTCCTGCGACAGCGTGACACCCATCACATTGGCATCAAGATGGCGGGCAATATAAAGGCCAAGACCGCCCCAGCCGCACCCGATATCGAGGGTCTTGTGACCCTTTTCGACGAGAAGTTTTGCTGCAATATGCCGCTTCTTTGCCAGTTGCGCCTCTTCGAGCGTCGCATCCGGGTGCTCGAAGTAAGCACAGGAATATTGCATGTCCGTATCGAGGAACAGCCGGTAGAGGTCTTCCGACAGATCGTAGTGCCTCTGAACATTGCTGGACGAACGGGCAAGGTTGTTCATCTGGTGCAGGCGGCGGGTGGCACGGCGAATACCCTCCAGCGCCAGCATCCATGGCTCGCGGGCCGCAGTGGCCCCCGTGTTTTCGAATATGATTCTCAGGACGTCATAGATATCGCCGTCGAGAACATCGAGTTCGCTGTTCATATAGGCTTCGGCGAAATGCAGGGATGGATCGAAGGCGATCCGCCTTTCGGCCGCGGCCGTATTGATGCGGAAGTGAATCGGTTCTCCAGTCCCGTCACCAAAGGTGCGCTTCTGGCCGGAGGAATCAGTAATAACAAGTGTACCTGTGTGGATAAGCCGCGAAAGGGCAGCCTTTAGAATGGCATTCATGAACAATCTCCATCATTGACGATAGAGCTCGGCCATTATGAGGCTCAAGAGGGAGCCAAGGTCGGGCATGGGGTAGGATAAATAAATCTACCCGTTTTTTTGATTCTGAAAAGCAAAAAAACACCCGGCATCTCTGCCGGGTGTTTTATGGTAAAGCAAACACCACTCCTGCGAGCGGTTTATGCTTTAAAATCAGGCGTTTTCTTCGCCTTCTTCGTCTTCGTCGAAGAATTCTTCAGAAAGCGGTGTCTCTTCAATGCCGTAGATCGCTTCGGCAGAGGTGAGGTCTTCACCCTTTACCTGACGCTCGGCTTCATCGGCCGTACGGGCAATATTGATCGTGACATTTGCTTCGACTTCCGCATGCAGAGTCAGAACAATCTTGTGCAGGCCGATCGTCTTGATTGGCGTGTTCAGTTCAACCTGGTTGCGGTTGATCGAGAAACCTTCTGCAGTGATCAGGTCGGCAATGTCGCGGGTCGTTACTGAACCGTAGAGCTGACCGGTTTCGCCGGCTGAACGAACAGCAACGAATGTCTTGCCATCGAGTTTGTCGGCGATTGTCTGAGCTTCGGTCTTGCGCTCGAGGTTGCGGGCTTCGAGCTGGGCGCGCTGGCCTTCGAACTTCTTCTTGTTGGCTTCGTTGGCACGAAGAGCCTTGCCCTGCGGCAGAAGGAAGTTACGGGCAAAGCCGTCCTTTACCTTGACTGTTTCACCCATCTGGCCGAGGCGGCTGATGCGTTCGAGAAGAATGACGTCCATGTGAGTTTTCCTTTCAAGTTCAATTGTCGTTATTGGGTGGGGTATCGGTATTCACAGCCTTCGAAACCGGCGCATTGCGCGATGTGTCAAACAGACCGGCCAGAAGGAAGACGAGAAGCGCAAAAACAAAGAGAAAGACGGCGAGGTAAGCAAACCACAAGGCAAACGGCCGCCAGCTGGCACCTCGTGAGCGGGCATGCAACATCGCAAAACCGGCCAGAATGAATCCGGCACCGAGTGCACCGGCGATGGCGGTCGCGGCATAACCGGGGCCACCGGGCAAAAATGCTGCGGCACAGGCAACGGCAAAAATGACAAGTGCCGGACGCGGCATGCGCAGCGCGCGCGGCCAGTCATCCCGCGGGCGGCGGAGCTTGCCTGATGCAGCCGTCAAGCGAAGGGCGATATAGAGATTGGCGATAATGATGCTCAGCCAGACTGCAGGCTGCAGAGCCGGCAGAACGCGAACAACGAACTGCGCCATGCTCTGGGTCAAATCCGCATTGGCTGCCAGTTCCGGATTGCTCACGGCCAGTTGCTGGGTCAGCGATTGCGCCAATTGCCGGGCGAGATCTTCGCCAAATCCGATCATGATGCCGATAACGATAAAACCGGCAGCCACAACAAGCGCCAGCCGCAACAATGTATCGGCGAGGGGATACCAGACATACACGTCTTTTGGTCCGCCGATCTCATCGGCCGGACGGGCAAGGCCGGTAAAATAAGCGCCGACGGCAGCGGGCAGGGCAGTAATGAGGACAACAACAACGGCGACCGTCGGTGCGGCGATAACGGACACGGCGACAGCCACTGTGAATGCCGCGATGAAGCCGCAGGCAGTGCCCCAGCCAAGCGCCGCGACAAATATAGGCAGCGGTGAAAACAGCAACAATATCATTGCAAGGCTGGAATTGACGATAACACCGGTCGTGAGCAGCGCGGCCGCAAGGCCTGCCAACACTCCAACGCCGATATCTGTTCCAGTCAGTTTCATTTCGCTCGCTGTCCTGCTTGTTGAAGCAGTTAGAGGTGGTTGTTAAACCAATCCCTCAACTTGGGTTTTCTAGTCTGCCTGACCGCGCCCATCGCGGAAGGCTTCAAATTGCCCGAAGGCAGAAAGTGGCGGGACAGGTCCCGCCACGTTCGATAGTCTTACTTTACAACGTATGGCAGCAGGCCGAGGAAACGGGCACGCTTGATCGCCTGGGCGAGTTCGCGCTGCTTCTTCTGGCTGACAGCTGTGATACGGGAAGGAACGATCTTGCCACGCTCGGAAATGTAGCGCGACAGGAGCTTGACGTCCTTGTAGTCGATCTTCGGCGCATTGGCACCCGAGAACGGGCAGGTCTTGCGGCGGCGATGGAACGGACGGCGGGTCGGGATCTGATTGATATCAACCATTATTCTGCTCCTTCACCGGCTTCGTTGTCACGCGGGCGGCGTGGACGGCGCGGACGATCGTCATCACGGCCACCGAACTTGTCGTCGCGTTCGCGGCGATCGTCACGGCGTGCAAGCATGGCCGACTGGCCTTCTTCGTGCTCTTCAACGCGAATGGTCATGAAGCGCAGAACGTCTTCATTGATGCGCTGCTGGCGCTCAACTTCAGCAACGGCAGCTGCCGGAGCATCAATGTTGAGAAGCGAGTAGTACGCCTTGCGGTTCTTGTTGATGCGATAGGTCAGGGCGCGGAGGCCCCAGCTTTCAATACGCCCGACTTTGCCGCCATTGGCCTCGATGATACCCTTGTACTGTTCTACAAGCGCATCGACCTGCTGCTGCGAAATGTCCTGTCGAGCAAGGAACACATGTTCATAAAGAGCCATTGTCTTTGCCTTTCTTCGTTAATATTGCCCGGAATCAACGGTAAACCTCTGCGAATCTCTCTGCCGGATAACCGGCGAAGAAAGGACGCTGATGGAGACGATCGAGAGCGGAGACACGGGAGGCTGAAGCTTTTACGCTTCCACGGATCGAAATCCGGCCCTCCGTTCAGCCCCCAGCTGACGCCGAGCAATGAACGGGCGGCTTATACGGGCAAATATGAAAAGAAGCAACCCGCAGCAGGCGTTTTATATTGCAACGCAAAATACCGGGGGATTTATAGCGTGTAATGCGTGGTTCGCCCTTCGGCAATCCTCATTCTCCCTCATGGTGAGCTTCCTGAGCTCGCCGAAGGGCGAACCACGTACGATGGTCATGCAAGAACGAGATGTTTTCACCCCCCTCTGCCCTGTCGGGCAGAGGGGGGTGAACCAGCCCTCTAATTTGGCCTTAATCGGAAAAAACACACCAACTTATCCAACACTTCCCAACCCGAGCTATTCTCATCGTGTCCTTTCCGGCGGGAATGCTTCCGGAAACTTTCGAAAGTCGGGAAAGGATCGGCGCTTCGGCCTCGCGGGGAGAACCTGTGAGACTGGGGAGGTTTCGCCCCTTTGCCACAGCTTCATAGGGACCCGAAAGGGTCTGGTGAAAGGGCAGAACAAGGCGAAGACACAAATCGCCGGGGCGGGTGGTCCTTGGATCGCAAGCATAGCATACCGGACTACCCCAAGACCCGCGTTCCAAGGACCGCCTGTCATTCTCTTCTTTCAACAGCCAGACGCAAATGCGGGCGTGGCAACGGGAAACCCATAATTTCACGTATTATAATGTGCATGTGCGGGCGCAGCAGCGCATGAAAGCTTGACTCCGGGCTTGCTGATAGGCACATCGCGCGGCACATTGACGATTATAAAGAAAAATCTGGAGGCACGCGCCATGTCCATAGCATTCACTTTCCCGGGTCAGGGCAGTCAGGTGGTCGGCATGGGCAAGGCGCTGGCCGACAATTTTGCCGAAGCCAAGGCTGTTTTCGACGAGGTTGATGATGCGCTCGGCGAAAAGCTCTCCTCCATCATCTGGGAAGGCCCGGAAGAAACCCTCACGCTGACCGCAAACGCGCAGCCCGCCCTGATGGCGGTTTCCATCGCGGTCATCCGTGTGCTTGAAGCGCGCGGCGTGTCGATCAAGGACAAAGTGGCCTACGTCGCCGGTCATTCGCTCGGCGAATATTCGGCGCTGTGCGCAGCCGGGACGTTCTCTCTCGCCGATACGGCGCGCCTCCTGCGCATTCGCGGCAATGCCATGCAGCAGGCCGTTCCAGCCGGAGCAGGGGCGATGGCGGCCATTATCGGCCTTGAACACGAGGTCGTGGCGGCCGTCTGCGCCGATGCAGCGCTTGAAGGCCCGGTCCAGATCGCCAATGACAATGGCGGCGGTCAGATCGTGATTTCGGGCTCGAAGGCTCCGGTCGAAGCGGCTGCCGCGCTTGCGACGGAAAAGGGTGCCAAGCGCGCCATCATGCTGCCGGTCTCTGCGCCGTTCCATTCTGCGCTGATGGCGCCAGCTGCGGAAGCCATGCGCGCCGCACTGGCGAATGTCTCAAAGCAAGACCCGATTGTTCCGCTGATTGCCAATGTGCGCGCTCTTCCGGTGACGTCAGCCAATGAAATCGCTGCATTGCTGGTCGAGCAGGTGACAGGGCAGGTCCGCTGGCGCGAGACGGTCGAATGGTTCGGTGCCAATGGTGTGACAACACTCTACGAGATTGGCGCAGGCAAGGTGCTGACCGGTCTTGCGCGCCGCATCAACAAGGACATTTCCGGTATCGCCGTTGGCACGCCGGAAGATATCGAAGCGGCTGTTGCTGCTCTGAACGTTTGAACAGAAGGAATTGAGCAATGTTTGACCTGACAGGCCGCAAGGCTCTCATAACAGGTGCCAGTGGCGGTATCGGCGAATCCATTGCCCGCGCGCTGCATGCGCAGGGTGCGATTGTCGGCCTGCATGGCACACGCGTCGAAAAGCTCGAAGCGCTGGCAAACGAGCTTGGCGAGCGGGTCAAGATTTTCCCGGCCAACCTGTCGAACCGCGACGAAGTGAAGGCACTGGGCGAAAAGGCCGAGGCCGATCTGGAGGGCGTCGAAATTCTCGTCAACAATGCGGGTATTACCAAGGACGGCCTGTTCGTGCGTATGAGCGATGCCGATTGGGACAATGTACTGGAGGTCAATCTGACCGCCGTGTTCCGTTTGACCCGCGAGCTGACCCATCCGATGATGCGCCGCCGATATGGCCGCATCATCAACATCACTTCCGTTGTCGGCGTGACCGGCAATCCCGGCCAGACCAACTATGTCGCATCAAAGGCCGGCCTGATTGGCTTCTCGAAGGCGCTTGCTGCCGAAATCGCCAGCCGCAACGTCACGGTCAATTGCGTTGCGCCGGGGTTCATCGAATCGGCCATGACGGACAAGCTGAACGACAAGCAGAAGGAAGGCATCATGTCCGCCATCCCGATGCGCCGCATGGGTACAGGCGAAGAGGTTGCATCCTCCGTAGTTTATCTTGCCAGCAATGAGGCGTCCTACGTCACCGGCCAGACGATCCACGTCAACGGCGGCATGGCAATGATCTGATGAAATGACACCCGGATGGGCAAATCAGCCGGGTGTAAAGGCTGCAATCACATTTATGAGATTGAGGCCGTGAATAAAGCGTGATAAGTCGCGCACCAAGTCAGGGCAATCAAATCGATTTGATGCTCTTTCCATTCCGCAAGGAATAAGCCGCGAGGATGCGTGTTTTAGCTGTTAAACAGGGCTGAACCACCATCTTATTGCTTGATTAGAGTCATCCGTGCCGCTAACCAAGGCATAGGGAAAAACAAACAGGTTGAGGTTTCCACATGAGTGATACTGCAGAACGCGTCAAGAAAATCGTTATTGAGCATCTGGGCGTTGATGCCGAGAAAGTCACCGATGGTGCGAGCTTCATCGACGATCTGGGCGCAGACAGCCTTGATACTGTCGAGCTCGTGATGGCTTTCGAAGAAGAATTCGGCGTAGAAATTCCGGATGATGCTGCCGAGACGATTCTGACAGTCGGCGATGCCGTCAAGTTCATCGACAAAGCACAGGCCTGATTTTCATTCGGCCTGCCAGCGCACGGATACTGACAGGAGGCAGATTGCCCCTGTCGGAGCCTGCGCCGGGCCGTTGGAAGATAACATGCTGAATATGACATTGAAGGATCGGCCATGAGGCGCGTTGTCATAACCGGCCTTGGGCTGGTTTCTCCTCTTGCATCCGGTGTTGAGCTCACTTGGTCCCGCCTTTTGGCTGGAAAAAGTGGTGCCCGGCTGGTGACAGAGTTTGATGTTGAAGATCTGCCTTGCAAAATTGCTTGCCGCATTCCGGTTGGTGATGGGTCCGACGGTACATTCAATCCTGACGATTGGATGGAGCCCAAGGAACAGCGCAAGGTCGATCCCTTTATTATTTACGCCATGGGTGCTGCTGACCAGGCGCTTGCCGATGCCAAATGGGCGCCGGAAAGCGATGAGGATCAGATTCGCACCGGTGTTCTGATCGGTTCGGGTATTGGTGGTCTCGAAGGCATCGTTGAAGCCGGCTATACGCTGCGCGACAAGGGCCCGCGGCGCATTTCGCCGTTCTTCATTCCCGGTCGTCTGATCAATCTGGCTTCCGGCCAGGTCTCCATCAAGCACAAGCTGCGCGGACCCAACCATTCGGTTGTCACCGCATGCTCGACCGGTGCACATGCGATCGGTGATGCTTCGCGTCTGATCGCGTTCGGCGATGCCGATGTCATGGTTGCCGGCGGTACGGAATCGCCAGTCAGCCGCATCTCGCTCGCTGGTTTTGCTGCCTGCAAGGCGCTGTCCACCGCGCGCAACGACGATCCAACGGCTGCTTCGCGTCCTTATGACGATGATCGTGACGGTTTCGTCATGGGTGAGGGTGCCGGTATCGTTGTGCTTGAAGAGCTGGAACATGCTCTGGCACGCGGCGCGAAGATTTATGCCGAGGTCATCGGCTACGGCCTGTCCGGCGACGCCTATCACATCACTGCTCCTTCCGAGAGCGGCGAAGGTGCACAGCGCTCCATGGAAATGGCTCTGAAGCGCGCAGGCATCACACCGGATCAGGTTGATTACATCAACTCGCACGGTACTTCGACCATGGCCGATACGATTGAGCTTGGAGCGGTTGAACGCGTTCTGGGCGATGCTGCGCCGAAAGTCTCGATGTCTTCGACCAAGTCGTCCATCGGCCATCTCCTGGGGGCTGCAGGTTCGACCGAAGCCATCTTCTGCGCGCTTGCCATTCGTGACAATGTCGCTCCGGCAACGCTCAATCTGGACAAACCATCTGTGGAAACCAAGATTGATCTGGTTCCGCATAAAGTGCGGCATCGTAAGATTGATGTGGCTCTTTCCAATTCCTTTGGTTTTGGTGGTACCAACGCCTCGCTGGTTTTGCGGCGTTTTCAACAGTGATTGCAGCAATGGCGGAAGCGTTTTCGCGCTTTCGCCATAATCACAATCAAATTTACCGGCATTCTGCCGGAAAAACATGCCCGAGGTGTTTGCGTGAGCTCAGATCAGCAGTCTGAAGAGACGAACGGTTCAGCCGTCGCTAACGCGCCGGAGCGCAAACCGATTGTCCCGCAGTCGGCATCTGAAGCCTTGCGTCCGGAGCCGGGGACACCGCCGCCAGCGCCCAAGCGCCGCTCGCGCCGCGCCCGCAGCCAGATTGTCGTGTTCGCCAATTTCATGCTGTCGCTGGTCGTGCTCGTGGTTCTTGCTGCTGGTGCCGCCGTTTATTTCGGCAAGGTTTCCTTCAACGAACCCGGTCCGACGGATGTCACGACCAACTATGTCGTCAAGAACGGCACTGGTATTGTCGAAATTGCCGATGGGCTGGAGCGCCGCGGTATTATCACCGATGCACGTGTCTTCAAATATGGCGTTCAGGCTTATGGCTTTCAGCGCGATATGAAGGCGGGTGAATATGAAATCAAGGCGCATGCCTCGATGCGTGACATCATGGATCTGCTGCGCAGCGGCAAGTCGGTCCTGCACTCGCTGACCGTTCCGGAAGGTCTGACAGTGGATCAGATTCTGCAGCGCGTGAGCGAGGACGACGTACTCGTTGGTGCATTGCCGGGCATTATGCCGGATGAGGGCACGTTGTTTGCCAATACCCTGCGCTTCTCCCGCGGCACGACGCGTGAGGAAATCATCAAGAAGATGCAGGCAGACCAGAAGAAGCTGGTCGAGGAGATCTGGGCCCGCCGCGATCCGGGCGTCCCGCTCAAGACCATTGAAGAATTTGTCACGCTTGCTTCGATTGTCGAAAAAGAGACCGGAAAGGCCGATGAGCGCCCGCGCGTTGCCTCCGTGTTCATAAATCGCCTCAACAAGCGCATGCGCCTGCAGTCGGATCCGACGATCATTTATGGTCTGTTTGGCGGCAAGGGTAAACCATCCGACCGCCCGATCCTGAAATCCGATTTGGAAAAGCCGACGCCCTACAACACCTATACGATCAATGGCCTGCCGCCCGGTCCGATTGCCAATCCCGGACGCGATGCGCTGGAGGCTGTCGCTCATCCCTCGCAGACCAAGGATCTCTACTTTGTTGCCGACGGCACGGGCGGCCATGTGTTCGCCGAAACGCTGGATGAGCACAATGACAATGTGAAGCGCTGGCGGGCGGTCGAGAAGAACCGCGTGGACGAGGCGGCCAAGGCGGCAACCGGCGACAAAAATGCCGATCCGTCGGCTGCCGGTGATGACGAAGACGAACCGACACAACAACAATAAATGCTGGAAGGGCCTGATTGCGATCGGGCCTTCGTCCTTTTGGGGGAAAAATGTCATTGCAAAGCATGACGGGTTTTGCCCGTCACCTCCGGAACAGTGCCGGGGCGCAGATTTCATGGGAAATCAAATCCGTCAACGGCAAGGGCCTCGATGTCAGGTTTCGCCTGCCGACGGGTTTCGAAGCTATCGAGCAGAAAGCCCGAACCCTGTTCGGTCAGCGCTTCAAGCGCGGAAACTTTCAGGCAGCCCTGACCGTCGATCGCAGCGCGGGGAGTGCCAAGGCGCTGATCAACGAACCCCTGCTGAAGGAACTGGCACGGATTGCCGCACAGCTGCGTGAGGACTTTGCGCTGGCTCCGTCGACCCCCGAAGGCCTGATGGCTCTGCGCGGTGTTCTGGAGGCGCCGCAGGACGTGTTGACGCCGGAAGATCAGGCAGAGGTCGAAGACGCCGTTCTGACCGTTCTCGACGAGACGCTTGCGCAGCTTGAGCGCAATCGCGAGACCGAAGGCAAGGCGCTGGGCGAAATATTGAGCGTTCAGATTGACGCCGTAGAACTGTTGACACAGCAGGCGCGGCGCGATCCGAGCCGGACGCTTGATGCCGTTCGCTCCCGGCTTGCCGCGCAGGTGACGCTGCTGCTGGATGCGTCTCCGGCGCTCGACGAGGCGCGCCTGCACATGGAGGCGGCGTTTCTGGCGACGAAGGCCGACATTCAGGAAGAGCTCGACCGTCTGGACATGCACGTGGCTGCCGCTCGCACACTTCTGCGCGATGGGAATGGCGTCGGACGCAAGCTCGATTTCCTGACACAGGAATTTAACCGTGAGGCAAATACACTCTGCTCCAAGGCCAATGCTGCCTCTATCACGTCGATTGGGCTTGACCTGAAGGCGGTTGTGGATCAATTGCGCGAGCAGATACAGAATCTGGAGTAATCATGGTCAACGCATCGAACAGCATCAAACGACGTGGCCTCATGCTGGTGCTGTCATCGCCATCCGGTGCCGGAAAGTCGACCATTGCCCGACTGCTTCTCAACGACAAGGAAAAGCTTGAACTGGCGCTGTCGATCAGTGTCACCACGCGTCCCCGCCGTGCCAGCGAGATTGACGGCGTGCATTACCATTTCATTTCAGTGCGCGAATTCGAACGCCTGCGCGACAGCGATGAGCTGATCGAATGGGCTGAGGTGCATGGCAATTTCTACGGCACGCCGCGGGAGGCTGCGGAGAATGCCCTTGCCGATGGTCAGGACATGCTTTTTGACATTGACTGGCAGGGTGCTCTGCAATTGCAGGACAAGATGAAGGGCGATGTCGTCAGCATTTTCATCCTGCCACCTTCCATGGCCGATCTGAAGCTGCGGCTGCACCGCCGCGCCGAAGACACGGAAGAAGTCATCGACATGCGCCTGCACAATGCACGCAACGAGATCGAACGCTGGCGTTCCTATGATTATGTCATCGTCAATAAGGATCTGGACCGCGCCTATCACGAAGTCCAGTCGATCGTAACCGCTGAACGTTTGCGCCGGGACCGTTGTCCCGGCCTGTTCGATTTTGTCAGCGGCCTTCTGGACGAGAAAATCGACTAGCGGCATTGCCAAAGCGCGTGGCTTGGGTAGCGGCAGGAATGATCGCTGTACGGATCAGACCATAGCTCCGTTATCCGGTGTTGGGATGAACCAGCGACGGAGTGCTTCCTCCAATCCGTCTGTGCTGTTCTCTTTACCGGCCCAGGCAATACAGGCATCGGGACGAATCAGCAGCGAAGGCCCTGTATCGACGGTCATGCAACGTACCCTCTGCGTGGTGGCTGCAACGAGCTTGGAAGCTTTTCCCCCGGTGGCGTCGAGAAGAACACCCATGCCCTCCTGCATGAGATCGTAGAGCGAGATTCCATCATCACCGTGGCTGATCGGCCTGTTGCCGATGAGCCGTCCGGCGTCGTCCGATTCCGATCCGAGATCGTAACGGACGGAGAGGCCGCTCATGATCTCGCCGATGAACCGGTTGACGTCATCGAACTGCATGAGGTTTGCAATAATATCCCGCATCGCACCCGCCTGCGGATCGGGACGCATGATGGCCATCTGGGCAAGGGTGTTTGTCAGAACGGCTTCGGCGACCGGTCGCCGTTCGGCCGTGTAGGTGTCGAGCAGGCTTTCGGGCATCTCGCCGCGAATGACCGCGGCGAGCTTCCAGCCGAGGTTTACAGCATCGGGGAGCCCAAGACTTAGGCCATGACCGCCGAGCGGCGTGTGGATATGGGCCGCATCGCCGGCAAGCAGCACCCGGCCTTTGCGGTAGGTATCCACAAGCCGCGTGTTATCGGTCCATCGGCTTCCGCTTTCAAGCGTCTTCACGCGAACATCGGCCCCGCTGACGCGGCGCAGAACATCTTCGATCTCTTCGCGCGTGACTGGCACTTGCCGGTCTTCCGGCGGACCCGCGAACTCGATCATGACCAGTCGGCCGGGAAACGGTCCATGGGAGAATATTCCGCCCGATGTCCGCCGCCAACCCATCGGCGCCAGGCGTTCGGGATGGTCGATTTGCGCGATGGCCTGATAGAAGGTCGATGTGGGTGGCGTGCCTGGAAAATCGAAGCCAGCCATCTTGCGGACGAAGCTGCGTCCTCCGTCGCAACCGACAAGGTAGGCGCAGTGGATAAGCCCTTCACCTGCGGGAGATGTCCATTCCACGTCGACCCCGTCCGCCTGCTGGACGAAGCGGGTGACCTCACATGCGCGACGCACGTCGATCCCTAGCGTGTGTGCCCGGTCGGCCAGCATGGCTTCGAGGGCCTGCTGATCCACGGGGCGGGAGTGCCGCTCCGGTTCTTTCTGCGCGTCCTTTCGGATCAGGGAGAGCCCCGCGAAATGGCCGCTGTACTTCGACCCTTTGGCCCGAGGGTCCGCTCCGGCCTGCGCCATTGCCGCAAAGCTGCGCGTCTCTGCAGCTGCGATGGCGGTTGCCATGCCGCGCCGCTGCAGCGCCTCAAGTCCCAACGGTCCGAGCCCGCCGGCCTTCATCTCAAGGCTTGCGGCTGCCAGACGCTCGAGCACGACGACGCGTACGCCGCCCAAGGCCAGCTCGATGGCGGTGAGGAGCCCAACCGGTCCGGCGCCAGAAATCACCACATCAATTTCGGTTTTCATATACTTGATCCTAAAATGTACTAAGTACACATATATGAAGCCAATGGGCGTTTTCTGTCAATGAAAAATTGTACTCAGTATATAAGTCGTGTTATCAGCAGGCATGTCAGTGCCATCCGACCGTCGATCCCGTAAACGCCTCGCCACGCGCGAGGGGATTTCCATAGCGGCCACGCGCCTCTTTTTCGAGCGCGGCTTTGACCATGTGACAGTGGACGAGATCGCCGCAGCTGCCGACGTCGGACGGATGACGGTATTCAATCATTTTCCCCGCAAGGAGGACATGTTCTTCGACCGCGATGAGGAGGGGCGCGAAATCCTGCGCGAAGCTTTGCGGCAGGCCGATCCCCGCATCGCTCCGATCGAGACGTTGCGTCTGCTCGCGCATCGTCTTGTTGCGGAGAAGAGCCCTTACCTCAATTTTTCTGCTGACGGCCAAGGCTTCATCGAGACGATTGAAGCCAGCGAAACCCTCAAGGCTCGCGCCAGGGCGATACGTGACGAGCTCGCACAAGTTGTGAGCGTTGCGCTATCCGAATGTGTAGGGCGAGAACCGGCAGATCCCGCTGCCCATCTGGCGGCCGGTCTGCTTCTGGCGACATGGACTGTGGCCTTCATCCACGCCCACCGAACCTATAGACAGGGGCACGATACAGAGAAAGCGGAAGCCGCATTTCTTGCACTCGTTGACCGAGGAACCATCGGCCTGAAAGCCGCAATGGCAGGCACACCTTACGCCTGAGCAATCAGCTCTGGCTGATGACGTCTGGCGCATGTCTGTGCCTTTCCGGAGAGACTTCTTTGTGAGCTGATTTCCCGCTTCCGCAGCAGGCGCTGCGGATGGCGATCGAGCGCGGAGGGACGCAGCGCCCCCTAATGAGCGCATTCTTTTTCGGGTTTGGCGAATACGAGTTGTCGGAATCGATTGATCCTGCACGTTCTTGGGACGGACCAGCACGAGGAGAAGGCGATGAGAGAGTTGATTCTGAAGATGTCCATGTCGCTCGACGGTTTTGTCGGCAGCCCAGAGGGCGAAGCCGAATGGGTGTTCGGCGCTGACCAAGAAGCCATTGCGTGGTCCGTGGAGACCGTGTGGAACGCCAGCCTGCACATCATGGGCAGCCGCTCCTTCCACGACATGGCCGCTTATTGGCCAACGTCCACCCTGGTGTTCGCGCCGCCGATGAATCAGATCCCCAAGGCGGTCTTTTCCAAACAAGGTCGGGCGGTCCTGAAGGCGGCTGCCATGACCAAGGGACTGAGGCAGGCGTTGGACAGGGCCGGTGACACCCAAACCGGGCAACTTCAACCTGGCGGCGAAAGTTGGGGTGAGGCCTACGTGGCCACCGGCGATCTGGCCGACGAAGTCGCCAGGCTGAAGGCTGGTGACGGCAAGCCGATCATCGCCCACGGAGGCGCCGCCTTCGCGCGTAGCCTCATCGCCCAGAACCTGGTCGATGAGTACGCTCTGGTGGTCCATCCGATCGCGTTGGGCAAGGGCCTGCCGATCTTCGCCGGTCTGCCCGCGCCGAGGCCGCTCAAGCTGGTCAGTTCGAAGGCCTTTCCGGGTGGTGCGGTGGCGCAGATTTATCGGCCGGTGTGACCACGTCCGAGAATCCGCGCGTTCATCACGAGCAACCCGTTAGAGCCCATAGCTCCTAAAGCGCGTTCGCCAGTGCCACGAACTCTTCAATGGACAGCGTTTCGGCGCGACGGGTGCCGTCAATGCCCGCCTTGGCCAGAAGCGTCTCGCCGCCAAGCGGTTTGATGCTCTGGCGCAGCATCTTGCGGCGCTGGCCGAATGCGGCTTGCGTGACGCGGCCGAGCACCGTTGCATCACAGGCAAGCGGTGCTGCGCGTGGAACAAGATGAACCACCGAGGACGTCACCTTTGGCGGTGGCGTAAAAGCCTGCGGCGGCACATCGAATGTAATTTTGGCTTCCGTGCGCCAGCCTGTCAGTACGCCGAGACGGCCATAGGCATCCGATGTCGGCTTTGCCACGATGCGCTCGGCGACCTCGCGCTGGAACATCAGCGTCAGCGAGGCATAGAAGGGCGGCCATGGTTCGCTCAGCAGCCAACCTATCAACAGTGGCGTGCCGATATTGTAGGGCAGGTTGGCGATGATCTTGACCGTGTCATTGCCGGCCAGCGCCTTGAAATCCGTCTCCATGGCATCGCCTGCGATGACGCGCAGGCGGCCGGGATAATGATCGGCAATCTCCTGCAGGGCTGACAGACAGCGTTCGTCGCGTTCAATGGCAATCACATTGGCGCCCTGGGCCAGCAAGGCCCGTGTCAGGCCGCCCGGTCCGGGTCCGACCTCGATGACCGTCTGGCCCTGCAGATCACCGGCTTGCCGCGCAACCTTGGCGGTCAGATTGAGATCGAGCAGAAAGTTCTGGCCGAGCGACTTTTTGGCCATGAGCTCATGGCGATCAATCACGTCGCGCAGAGGAGGGAGGTCGTCGATACTCATGCGATGGCGTGCTTCTGGCTGGAGCGATGGGAGGAGAGTTCGTCAGCAAGACGCAATGCGGCAAGCAGGCTGTCAGGTTTGGCCTTGCCTGATCCGGCAATATCGAATGCTGTACCGTGATCCGGCGATGTGCGCACGAAGGGAAGTCCAAGCGTCACATTCACGCTGTCATCGAAACCCAGCGTCTTGGCCGGTATGAGCGCCTGGTCGTGATACATGCAGATCGCCGCATCATAGGTGGCTCTGGCGGCAGGATGGAACATGGTGTCCGCAGGCAGCGGTCCGCGCGCGTCAATGCCTTCACTGCGGAGCGTTTCGACCGCCGGACGCACAATCTCTTCATCTTCCAGCCCCATGGAGCCGCCTTCACCCGCGTGCGGATTGAGACCGGCAATGGCCAGACGGGGAGCGGCAATGCCAAACTGATTTTTCAGCGCTTCGGCCGTTATGCGCGAAATGGCAAGAATCTTGGCCGTGTCCAGCACGTCGGGAACGCGGCTGAGTGCAATGTGAATGGTGACAGGAACCGCGCGCAACAATGGCCCGGCGAGCATCATGACGGGCGTTACCTCGTGTCCGAGGTGCTCTCCGGCCAGATGCGCCAGAAATTCCGTATGCCCCGGAAAGCGGAAACCCGCTTCGTAAAGCGGCTTCTTCGCTATGGGGCAGGTAACGACGGCACGCGCCTGACCGGAAAGCGTGTACGCAACGGCTCTCTCAATCGCCTCGATGGTTCCCGCAGCATTGTCCGCCAGCGGTGTTCCGGGGCGATCGATCTGTGGGTTTCGCAGGGGAATAACCGGAAGCGCCCGCGCGAAAACCCGATGAGCGTCTTCGGGGGTGGTGATTTCGATGGGGCAATCAATGCCAAGCTGTGCCGCGCGTGCAGTAATGAGCTTCTCGTCGGCGAGCAGGAAAAACGCCGGCAAACGGGTCGATTCGCGCAAAGTCCATGCTGAAAGCGCAATATCAGGTCCTATGCCGGACGGATCACCAGAGCTGACAGCAAGGATCTTGGTCATGAAAAGGCGATACCATCATCGATTGACGATGGATGCCTTTTTCTTGAGATCATCGATGTATTGCTTGTTCACGGCCTCGGCCGTGGCATCAGGTTTCTGATTGGCAGCTGCCGCTTCCTGCGAGAAAACCAGACGCGCAACGCGATCGTCAGAAATCTGACGTGTCGCACATACACCTAGGAATTCGACACCCTTGTCGGTGTCAAGCGTCGTGGTCGCGTGGCCAGCTGTTGTGGCTGTCACCTGCTTTGACCATTCCGGCGGCAATTCCTGCTCGACGAACCGCCCGAGATCACGCACGGTCACATCAAGCGTACCCTTGGCGATATCGCGGGTGGTGTCACAACCGCTGAACCTGGCACGCAAGGCATTGGCCTCGTTGCGCCGCTTGGCGAGATTACCGCGGTCCGCAGCGGGTACGACGAAAATGACCTGCTGCAACGTATATTCGGTCGAGACAGGCTTCTTGCCGCCGTCTTTCAACATGCGTTGCACGGCGTCCTGCTCGGAAACACGGCTGCCGCCCTGGGCGTGGTTACGGGTGCCAAGCGCACGCCCCCAGCCCATCTGTATACGGATATATTCCTTGAAATGGTCTGCGGTAACGCCAGCTTTGTCGAGGACCCCGTTGAGCTGGGCGAGGGTCATCTTGTTGTTCGTGGCAAAGCGCTCGAATGCCTGATTCACGTCCGTGTCGGAAATAACGATGTTCAGCCGCCGCATTTCCTGGCGCTTCAACATGTCATCGGTCAATTCCTCACGCGCCATCTGCGTGAGGTTGCCTTTCTTGCGCTGCAGCTTCAAAAATGCGGCACGCCGGGCGATATCGTAGTCGGTGATCGGGGTTCCGTTGACAATAACCTTCACGTCACTCGCCTGTGCGGGCAGTGAAAACCCTGCCGCAAGACCAGAACCCAAAGCGGTGACAATCGCCGCCGCCAGAATGTGCTTCCTCACCATCATCTTCCACGTTATCCGTTTATTTATGGATTATCTCAGGTCATTCTGGCAAAAATGATCAGTAAAATCCATTCCTGTGCAATTCATTTCTATCACTAGTGGTCCGATTCTGACATTTGCAACCCTTTGATACAAGCCATTCAGGCAAATGTCAGAATCAAAGGACCACCAGCAAGTGCATGCCTCTGGTGGAACTTTGAATTTGACATTCGCGTGCCTCGCGTGATGTCAAATGGGATGCAAATGTCAAATCCGTTCCACTATTGCCGTTTTACTAAGGCAAAAGCATGACTGGCCGCAAGTGCGGCCAGTTGAAAACAAATGATTAAATACCGCCAATATTCACTGGCTTGCCAAATTCCCACAGGGTGCGGAAGGAAATATTGAAGCCGAATGTCGTCGTCTTGTCGCCGGCTGTGCCGGTACTCGTGATTGGCCGTTGCTCGGTATAATACATCTGATAGGTGAAGCATTCGTCGTCATAGGCCAGCGCTGCTGTCTGCTTCACGAGGGTGTCGTGAATGATATCATAAGTGCCGGAACCCAGAACGCGCCAGTTGGGCGTGACTTTAAGCGAGCCGCCCACAGTGACTTCATGTCTGTCTTCAGGAAAGCCGTAGGTGGGCTGGGCATCGATAAATGCATACTTGGTGAAAAGCGTGCCGTATTTTCCGGCTGCCGTGGCGGCGACTTCTGCACGGCGAACTTCGAACGTGTCCTTGTCGAAACGCCCGCCCGTCGTCACGTTATACGCACCGTAGTTCGCACCGATCATGGCAACATAATCTGAACGTGCCGATTCAAGACCCGACTCTGCTCCGGCGTTGACGAAGTCATCGGTTGCAAAGGAGTTCAGACCACCAAGCTGGAACGATTGACCGGCAATACCATTGAGCGATACGCCATTGTTGAAGGTTCCGGAATAGCGAATGCCGAGATTGGCGCGCGTGCCGCCTTCGACCCGGTCATAACCGGAGAACTTGTCCCGTTCAAACAGGCTCGATGCATCAAACACAAAGCTCTGCGCGTCTTCATTCGGCAACTTACCCGCATAGGATTCATTGTTGCGAATGAAGAGCTGCGCCGTTGGTTCAAGCACATGGGTTGAATTGGCGGCGGTGAAGAGGATCGGATACTTGGCTTCGAGTCCGGCCGTTGCCATGCCGCGGAAGGCCTGATCACGATTGACGCCAGGGGAATCCGAGTCGACATACATGCCATCGCCGCGCAGCGCGAGAATGGGCGTCAGGACAAGGCCGCTATCCGAAATGAATGTGCGCTTCCACTCGACTTCACCCGTGATACGGCCGTCATTGCCCTTGATACCGGCGAGATAACCGGAGCGCGGCAGACCTGTGTATCCCGCATTAGCATCTACCTTGTCGCGGCTGAGTGCCTGCACGTTCAGGTTGAAATTCAGCTCACCGCCAGCAAGAGGCTGTGTGGGGATATAGGCATAGTCGAGACTTGGCAGAACCCAAGGCTGCTTCGGTTCAGACGAAGACGCGTTTGAATCCGACCAGCCTTCCTGAACGTGGAACTTGTAAAACCGCAGATCGAAATAATTGCGGTCATGCAGTCCGGTCAGGTAAATCTGATCGGTCTTGTTATAGTCCGAATAATTCTCGATGCCGTAGCGATAGGCAAAAGCCTTGTCGGATTGCACCATCACATCCCAGCCGAAGGTCCAGCGGGGATTGATGTTGAATTTGCCTTTCGACCCGACCAGACCGCGCGCGGTGTTATTGCGGTCTTCCTGATCTTCAACCGCGTTGAATTCATCCGGCTTGCGTTGGCTAATACCGGCAACGTTGATGCTGTACTCGCCGTTCTCCAGCCGGTGGCGCCATTCCGCTTCAGCCAGAAAACCCTGCGTCGTATAGCCGGTGCCGGTCAGCGTCAGGTCATAATTGGGAGCCAGCGCCCAGAAATAGGGGACACTGACGCCGTAACCGAGATCTGATTCATATTTGTAGCTTGGCATCAGGAAGCCGCTCTTGCGCTTCACTGTCGGGTCGGCAATTTCGAATGCCGGCATAAATGCCAGCGGCATACCGAACAACTCGAACCGGCCACGCTCGAAACGAATGGTCTTCTTCTTGCCGTTCCAGATGATTTTCTGGGCACGGACCTGCCACAACGGAGCCTTGCCGGGTTTGTCACGGCAGGGTTCGCAGGCAGTATAGATACCATTGTTGAAGGTCGTCAGCTCGCCGCCGATACGTTCGGCGCTTTCTGCGGCAAAACGGGTATTGTCGGCAGCCTCAACGCGCAGCGTATTGACAAAACCTTCCTTGAAATCATCGGTAACGTCGAGATTTTCCGCATAGATGCGGTTGCCGTCTTTTTCGACGATCTCGACCTTGCCCTGAGCTTTCAGGCGGCCGGTCTTCTGGTCATAGGTGACCTGCCGCGCAACCAGACGGTTGCCGTCATAATCGATCTGTACGCCACCGACGGCCGAAATCGTCTTGGCATTGATGTCATACACAAGCTCATCGGATTCCAGCAGCATTTGCGCGTTTGGATTCGTCTTGAAATTACCTGCAAGGGCATCTTTGGTCTGGGCCACGGCCGGGAACGAAATCCCGCCTGCAAGGCATAGCACGGCCGTCCCGCACATAAGCCGTGCGAGCCACGTCGGCAACACCGAGCGCGTTACATTCAATCCCACTCTAACCATCCTCCTTGTGCAGCAGAAAGGAGACCCCAAAAAAAGTTGCAATCAGGACCGGAGTCCACGCGGCAACGAAAGGCGGAACAAATCCCGCATTTCCGAATGCCTTGACCACAACAGTGACGACATAAAGCACGAAGCCCGCAAGGACGCCACCCAGAATCATTGTTCCAGATTGTCCAAAGCGAACAAATTTCAGCGAAACTGTCGCAGCGATTAGGGTCATCGCCATTAAAAGTGCAGGCAAAGCCAGCAAAGACTGGAAATGCATGTCAAAAGCATTGGCTGGATAGCCAAAAGAGCGAGCTGCGGCAATTTTGTTACGCAGCTCAAAAAAAGGAATTGTCTCAGGCCGCGCGAGGCTTTCTTCAACGAATTCAGGGCGAAGGTGGGTCGGAATCTGCACATCGCCCGGCGAAACAGGTGTCTCGCCCAGTACAAATTTGGTCACTCCGGTCAATTGCCAGAAACCGTCCTCAAGATCGGCGGTTTTGGCGTCAAGGCGCTCGATAATGTCCTTGTTTTTGTCCAGACGGACAAATGTTGCATCGACGAGTCGCAAGCCGCGGTTGATGACACTCTTCGCGCCGATGATCGTCTCGCCTTCGTCGGTCTTCTGGCGAAGCCAGGGCACGCGGTCGTCGGGCGTATCGTTGGTCTTTCCGCTGCGCCAGTTCGCCTGGACGGCTTCGCTCTTCTCAAAGCCATAGGCGGCGAGGGGATTGACCACGAGCACCGCCAGCAGACCAAAGAGAAACGCACCGGTGCAGGCGGGCAGAAGAAACTGCCAGGCCGATACGCCAACGGAGCGTGCCACAACGAGCTCATACTTCCGGTTGAGAGAGATGAGTGTGGTCATGGCCGAAAACAGGGCGATGAACGGGAACACCTGCTGCATGATGTAGGGAATGCGCATCAGGGACAGGCCGAATGCCTGAAACGATGAATATTGCGGCAGCGCGGCGAGCTTGCTCGACAGTTCGGTGAAATCCAGAATCAGGGCAAGCGCAAAACTTCCCAGAAGGAAATAACAGGTGATGGTGACATAGCGGAGAAAGAAATAACGCCCGAGTGTCCAGCCTATCATTCTTCATGCGCTCCGCGTTTGGAGCGAGGATTTAGCAGCTTTGTCCTGACACCTGCAAGCGCAGCCTGCGGTGTAACGGAACCGTTTTTGAAAAGGTTGCTCAGGACAGCCGGCACACCGATTTGCCGATTCGTTGCCAGCGCGTAGATGGCCGACAAGGAAACAAGGATCGGGAATGCAAAGAGGAACGGAATGACGTCCTCATTCTTTTCCGCAGCCTGACCGCTGGAATAACTGATCCAGAATACGATGAGGCTCAGTGTGATCGCTGTAAACGAGGCGGAAATACGCGCCTCCCGGTGCGAGCGTGAGTCGGCGGCGGCTGCCAGTGAAATCAGGGCGAAGACGATCGGATACATCCAGTCCGTGAGGCGTTTTGCCAGCTCGGATGTGTAACGCAGGGGCCGCTGCTGATAGACCGTGTCATTTGGATCCGGATTCATCAGATAATCCAATGGCCGGTCCTTGGGGAAGATCGTCACGTCTTTATCATCAGCTGACAAAAACTCAGCAAGATCAAGCGCATAGGTGTTGAACTTGATGATCGATACATCGCCGGTCTTGACATCGCGACGGTCGATTTCGCCATCCTTCATGACCAGCAGGCTTTGGTCACCCTTGTCAACGACAAGGCCGTCCTTGGAATAATACAGCAAATCGGTGGTCGGATCGCGCGAATCGGAAACGAACAGACCCTTGATCGCACCATTGGAATCGCGGCTTTCGATCTGCAGGTAGAGGTCCTTGTCCAGCCGCTGGAATGTTCCCTGCTGCACAACGAGATTGATCACGTCGGAACGGGCATCGGCGATCATCTGCCGCATGCTCATCTGCGAATAGGGGGCAACATAGTTTGCGATGATAAAGGAGAGCGCCGCGACGACAATGGAAAAGAGTATGACGGGCCGGATGACCGTAGAGCGGGGTGCTCCAGAGGCATTGATGACCACGAGTTCCGAATCCTGGTTCATCGTTGAAAGCGTCTGCGTCACGGCAATAACCAGCGCGAATGGCATGACAACGGGAAAGGCGGAGGGAAGAAGGTTGGAACTGAACTTGAGAATATAGAAGAAACTCTGGCCGCTGGTGGTCAGGAAGTTGATGCGGCCGAGCACCTGAACAATCCATGTAATGCCGACCGCCGACAACAGGACAGCCAGAAACATGACGACAATGCGTCGTAAGATATAGATCTCGATCAGGCGCATGTCATGTTTCGCAAAAGAGTTCCGCCACCTTGTTTGTCGACTTGCCGTTCACGAGTGACCGACCGTTTCATCTATGCCATGCAATCCATGGCATTATTTTGCCGCACTATGGGACGAACCCGTTATATGTTCAATCTAGTCAGGCTTGGCTAAAAATAGGCGAAGAAAGCTGGTTAACAAGGTGTTAGCGCGCGATCCTTATCGTTACCCACTTCATTCATCAACTCTGATGAATAAGGAAGTCACAATTTGTTCAATCTGGAGATATCATGTCCAAACGACCATCCATCAGTTTTGCAAAGTTTGCTGCCGTCGAAAACGGAACCGCAGTTTTGCTTCTGGCTGCCGAAAGCAAGGCCGCTGCAGAAGCCGAATCTGTTGTCGGGCAGGCGCTGCTGTCGCGTATCATTGATGTCTCGGATTTCAAGGGAAAACTTGCGGCAAGCCTGAGCACGCTCGCCCCTGCAGGCACCGAACTCGACCGTCTCGTTCTGGTCGGCGCCGGTGATCCGGCCAAGCTGAAAGCCGATGACTGGCTGAAACTGGGCGGTTCTGCCTTCGGCAAAATCGGCAAGGCCAAGCACGTTTCCGTGATTCTGGCTCTGCCGGACGCGGAAGTGTCAGGCGAAAATGCCGCAGATTTCGCGCTCGGCATCCTGCTGCGCGCCTATACCTTCGACAAATACAAGACGAAGAAGGGTAAGGGCGACGAGGACAGGGAAGAGAAGTCGTCTGCCAAGATCACCATCCTCGTCGCCGATCCGCATGCGGCGAAGAAAGCCTTTGTCCATGCCGAAGCGGTAGCGGAAGGCGTTATTCTGGCCCGCGACCTCGTCAATGAACCTGCCAATATTCTCGGACCGGTCGAATTTGCCGAGCGTATCGAGGAATTGAAGAAGCTCGACGTGAAGGTCGAGATTCTCGATCCCAAGGACATGAAGAAGCTCGGCATGGGCTCGCTGCTTGGCGTTGCGCAGGGATCAGTCCGTCCGGCACGGCTGGCGATCATGGAATGGCAGGGCGGCAAGGGCAAGGAAGCGCCCATCGCCTTTGTCGGCAAGGGTGTCGTGTTCGATTCCGGCGGCGTCTCGATCAAGCCGGCCGCCGGCATGGAGGAAATGAAGGGCGATATGGGCGGCGCTGCTGCCGTGACCGGCCTTCTGCACACGCTGGCAGCGCGCAAGGCCAAGGTCAATGTGGTCGGTATTGTCGGTCTTGTTGAAAACATGGTCGACGGCAATGCCCAGCGTCCCGGCGATATCGTCACATCCATGTCCGGCCAGACCATCGAGGTGCTCAACACCGATGCGGAAGGCCGTCTGGTTCTGGCCGATGCCCTTTACTATTGCAATGAGCGGTTCCAACCGAAATTCATGGTCAATCTCGCCACGCTGACCGGTGCCATCATGGTTGCGCTGGGTCTGTCGCATGCGGGTCTCTTCTCCAATGACGACACGCTGGCGACCCAGCTGTTTGATGCCGGGCAGGCAACCGGCGAGAAATTGTGGCGCATGCCGCTCGGCCCCGAATATGACAAGCTCATCGACACCAAGAATGCCGATATGAAGAATATTGGCACCCGTTTTGGCGGAGCCATCATCGCGGCACAGTTCCTGAAGCGGTTTGTCGGGGAAACGGCCTGGGCGCATCTGGATATTGCCGGCACGGCCATGGGCGCGCCTGCAACTGAATACAGCCAGTCCTGGGCATCCGGTTTCGGCGTGCGTCTGCTCGACCGGCTCGTTCAGGATAATTTCGAAGGCTGATAAAACTGTGGTTCGTGGTTCGTGGTTCGACAAGCTCACCATGAGGGAGAGGGGTGCTGTAACGCTAATCACAAGCATTGCGGGAGATGGCAAATCACCCGTGTTGCAGAATACAGCTCCCTGAAGCCCTCACTCTCCCTCATGGTGAGCTTGTCGAACCACGAACCACGAGCCAGCCCACGCATCAGCCATTCTTTGACGAATCGTTCAATGCCTGCTTCAACAAAAACGCCACCGGCGCGTTTGACCCAAAGAGAGACAATGACCGAGATTCTCTTCTATCATCTGACTGAATCTACACTGGAAAATGCGCTCCCCGGGCTGGTCGAGCGCTCGCTGAGCCGCCAGTGGAAGGTTGTTATCCAGACCGGATCGCAGGAACGGCGTGACAGTCTCGATAATCATCTGTGGACCTGGTCCGATGCGTCTTTTCTGGCCCATGCCACGGATCAGGAGCCGCACCCGCAGGAACAGCCTGTCATATTGACGACGGGCGAGGGCAATCCGAACGGCGCGACGGTGCGTTTTCTCGTCGACGGTGCCGAGCCGACCAATGTCGCAGCCTATGAAAGGCTGGTGCTGATGTTCGACGGCCATGACCAGATGCAGCTTGAACAGGCACGCGCGCAGTGGAAACTTTTGAAGGCGGAAGGGCATACGCTGACCTATTGGCAGCAGAATGCCGAGGGGCGTTGGGAAAAGAAGGCCTGAACCATGCGCAAGCTGCTGCTTTTGCTCCTTTTGGCTGGTGTAGCGCTTGGTATCGGCTACCCCTGGTATACTTACAATTTTTCCGGGGCTGAGATCGGCTCTTGGCGGGTTTTTGATCGTCCCGGCCCGTACAAGCCGGTGACGGTGCCGTTGAAAGCCGGAGACGGCCCGGTCAGGGCCTTTGTCGACATGCAGCCGCTGCGCAATTTCATTCCGGCCGAAGGGCGCACGGCACTCACCTCCGTTGTGACGCTGGGCGGCAGGGACGTGCTGGTCAAGACGCTTTCCTATGTCAATGCGCAGGCTGCCAACCGGGGCTCGCCGCAGGGGCCGCGGTTCTATCGCGACAGGATCGGCGATATTGATCCGGTTGAATCAGGGGATTACACATTCAAGATTGGTCCCGGCGATGTCGACGGCCTCGAGGTCGCGCAGGTGGATCTGGTCTTGCGCAAAGGCGCAGCGACGGTCGACAAACGCGTTGTGCCCGCTGGCCTGACCATGATTGCGGTCGCCATTTTCTTCCTGATCCGTCTTCGCCGCGGCCGCAAGGCGCCGTCCGACACCGTACCACCGGCGCCAAAATGGGGACGCTGATGGCACACCAGCTCAATGGCTGTCCGACGCTTCTGACGCCGCGCCTGCGCCTGCGGCAGTTTGAAAGCCGGGACGAAACGGGCCTTCACGCCTGCCTCGGCGATGAAAATCTGACGCGGTATTGGGATTTTTCCGCCTGCGAGACCATTGAGGAAACGCGGCGCTGGCTGCGCATCCTTGCCAAAACCACATCGCCTTATGAAACGATGGCTTGGGCCGTGGCAGACCGGGAAACGGACCAGTGTATCGGCATGGTCAATTACCACCATCGCGAGGCGCGCAATCACCGGCTGGAGATAGGCTATATCCTGCGGACCGAATGGCAGGGGCGGGGGCTGATGGGTGAAGCCGTGCAGGCACTCGTCGACCACTGTGCCGAACACCTGAAAATACACCGTATCTCGGCGGTCATTCACCCCGGCAATACTGCCTCCATCAAACTTGTGGAGCGTCTTGGTTTTGAATGCGAGGGCGGTCCATTGCGCGATTACTGGCGTGTCGGAACGACCTATATGAGCCCGATGCTCTACAGCTTCATTGTCAGCTGACGATTTTCCGTGTGCTTCCCGGTGATCCGGTAGGCACAGCGCCTGGCACCTTTCAGGATGTGCTCGAACCGCTCTATTTCCACATCCGGGCCGAGAGCCGCCTGAAAAACATCAAGCTCTGACCGGCAGAGTTTCTGGCACGCCTTGGCAGCAACACAGATCGGGCAATGATTCTCGACAAGAACCAGCGCCCCTGAATCATCGCGCGTTGTTTCGGCCATATAGCCTTCGGCAGAGCGAATTTCCGCCAGCCGCACCACGCGCTCGTCGATAGAGTGCAGGTCCGTCAGCTCATTGCGATAATGGCTGAGCGTTGCTGCCTCCCGATGGGAGATGAGCTTGTCCAGACCGGCATCACCGAAGACGGCCGAAACGGACGCGAGAATATCGGCCGTCAGCGTGGCATGATTGTCGGGAAATTGCTGGTTGCCCGTGTCGGTCAGGTGCCAGAAGCGCTTCGGACGGCCCACGGTTTCGCGGCTGTCTTCGAAATCCACCAAGCCATCGTCATGCAGCCGCCCAAGCATCTGCCGGACCGCGACGGATGTAATGCCGAGACGGTCGGCCAGAGACGCTGCGGTCTGCGCGCCGGCCACCTTCAGGGAATAAAGCATGCGGTTGGTCGTTCGATCCTGCATAGCGGTAATGTAACAAAAGTCTTTTTAGAAAGCCATTGCTTATTTTATTAAGCGGAATATAAAAACATAAAACTTTTTTAATAGAGGTAACGTCATGCATGAACCGCACGAGGCCCCCAGCGATGCCAGCTGGTCCGAGCTGATAAGGCCGCAATATTCAGCCGCGACAACCACGCTTTGCCTTGGCGTTGCGCTGTTTGCCTTCAATGGTTTTCTGGTCTCCACATCGCTGCCGACAGCGGTGCGCGAGATCGGTGGCCTGAAACTCATTTCGTGGGCATTCACCCTCTATCTCGTGTTTTCCATCGTCGGCGGCGCCAGCGGCGCTCTTCTGAAGGGTCGGCTCGGGCCGCGCCGGGCATTGGTCGGCGCCGCACTGGTGTTTCTGGCCGGAACACTGATCGCCGCGTTCGCCTCATCCATGACGGAAGTGCTTGTTGGCCGCGCCTTCCAGGGATTGGGCGAGGGGGTGATCGCTGCCATCTGCTATGCGCTTATTCCTGACCTTTTCCCCTCGCGTCTTGTGGCAAAAGTCTTTGGTGCAGAGGCGGTCGTCTGGGCGATTGCCGCGTTTGGCGGCCCGCTGGTGGCTGGTATTCTCACCGAAACCGTGTCCTGGCGCGCTGCGTTTCTGGTCAATGTTCCCATGGCGCTTATTTTCATCGCGCTGGTCTTCCGCATCGTACCCCGTTCCACCATTGATACCGCACATCTTTCCGTCCCGTTCGTGCGGCTGATCGCCATTGGCGGCGGCATCATGCTGGTGGCCCTCGCAGGCATCATGCAGACCCTGACGATGGAGGTCCTGTTCGTTGTTGGCGCGGCTGTCATCCTGACGGCGGTTGTGCTCGTCGATCGCCGCAGCCGGACGCCACTGTTTCCATCGGATGCCTTCGCCCTCACGTCGACCGTGGGCATCGGGCTGTGGGTCGTGCTGCTGATGCCGGTCGCGCAGGCGTCCACTTCGGTCTATCTCGTCATGACCCTGCAGAATCTCTGGGGTTACGGTCCCACCATGGCCGGTGCCTTCAGTGCGAGCTTTGCCGTGGCCTGGAGCACGATTGCCATTCTGGTTGCCAATGTGCAGGATCCGCGCCGCCGTTCGTGGCTGATCCGGCTCGGACCGACATTGCTGGTGACAGGGCTTGCCGTTCTTGTGCTTGGCTTCTCCGCCGACCTGCCCGGTGTGGTTCTGGTTGGCCAGATGAGCATCGGTGCGGGTTTTGGGGTGAGCTGGGGTTTTTTAAGCCAGACGGTCATGGAATCGGCCAAGGACGGTGAGCGTGACCGGGCTTCGGCCCTGCTGCCAACGCTCCAGTCCGCCGGTTATGCCATCGGTGCGGCGGTTGCCGGTCTGGTGGCCAATGCCGCCAACTATCCGCAGGCAACCAGCCCTGATGCGCTGCGCGATGCGACAATGACCATCTTCGCGGTTTCAACCATGATCGGCCTTGCCGCCATGATCGCCGGCTTTGCTCTGCCGTTCCGCAGGAAGACGGTGTTTGCCGTGGACCTGTCCTAAAACGAGAAAAGCCCGCCCTGACAAGGGCAGGTGACAGTTCCGGACTATCCGGAAAATCCAGGAGAGGGGAGGATTTCGACCTGCAAATCCCCTCTCTTGTGATTCCTAGAGATCAGCCATCGCAGCTTCATACTCGGTCGACAGGGTCAGCCATTCCTCTTCCGCCCGGGCGAGCGAGGACTTGGCGTAACCGATTTCCTTGCCGATCTGCGTCGCTCTGGCAGGCTCCCGGCTGTAGATGATCGGATCGGCAAGCTGGTCCTGCAGGGTCTCGATCTTCTTCTGGAAACGCTGCACCATGGCATCGGCTTCCTGGATCTTTTTCTGCAACGGCTTCATGGCTTCGCGTTTTTGTGCTGACAGCTTGCGCTGGTCGGACTTGCTCAGCTTTTGCCCCTCATCGACCGATATTTTGCTGTTGCCCGAGCGCTCGGCCTTGGCATCAGCCAGAACCAGCGAGCGATAGGCATCCAGATCGCCATCATAGGGCGCGACAACGCCGTCACGCACGAGCCAGAGCCGGTCCATGGTGGCTTCGATCAGGTGACGATCATGGGCAATCAAGATGACGGCGCCGTCGAAATCATTCAGCGCGTGCATCAACGCTTCACGGCTGTCGATATCCAGATGGTTGGTCGGTTCGTCAAGGATGAGCAGGTTCGGGCCCTGAAAGGTCGAAAGACCCATCAGAAGCCGCGCTTTTTCACCACCGGAAAGGTCTTTCGCCGCGGTGTTCATTTTGACCGTAGCCAGCCCCATCTGCGAGACGCGAGCCCGTACCTTGGATTCCGGTGCTTCCGGCATCAGCTTGCGCACATGCTCGATGGCATTGTCATCAGGCACGAGATCATCGAGCTGGTGCTGGGCAAAAAAGGAAATCTTCAGGTTCGGCGCGACCGTGATCTTGCCGGCCTGCAGGCCCAGACGTCCGCTGATCAGCTTGGCGAGTGTCGATTTACCATTGCCGTTCGATCCGAGCAGGGCAATCCGATCATCCGCATCGATACGCAAATTGAGGTGTTTGAGCACCGGCTTGCCGGGCGTATACCCGACTTCGCCGCTTTCAATGGCAATGATCGGCGATGCCACGACCTTTTCAGGCTCGGGAAAATGGAACGGCGCTACGTGATCCTCGATAATAGATGAGATCGGCTTCAGCTTCTGCAGCGCTTTCAGGCGGGACTGGGCCTGTTTGGCCTTGGACGCCTTGGCACGGAAGCGTTCGACGAAGGCTTCCATGTGTTTGCGGTGCGCTTCCTGCTTGGTGCGCTGCTTTTGCTGCAACTCCAGCGCTTCACTGCGCAGGCGTTCGAACTGGTCGTAATTGCCCTGCCACAGCGTCAGCTTGGTCTGGTCCAGATGGACGATCGAATTGACGGCCGAATTCAGAAGGTCGCGATCGTGGCTGATCAGGATGACCGTGTGCGGATAGCGGCGCACATAATCTTCCAGCCACAGCGTACCTTCCAGATCGAGATAGTTGGTCGGCTCGTCCAGCAGCAACAGGTCCGGCTCGGCGAAGAGCACCGCCGCCAGCGCCACGCGCATGCGCCAGCCACCGGAGAAGGACGAGGCCGGGCGCTTCTGTGCTTCGGAATCGAAGCCGAGGCCGGAAAGGATCGCACCGGCGCGCGCTTCGGCCGAATGCGCATCGATATCAACCAGGCGAATGTGGATTTCGGCAATCCGGTTGGGGTCCGTGGCGGTTTCGGCTTCCACCAGAAGGGCAGTGCGCTCGAGGTCGGCGGCAAGCACGATTTCGATCAGGGAATCTTCCGTTCCCGGCGCTTCCTGCGCCACCTGACCGATGCGGATATTCTTGGGCAGGAAAAAATCACCGGTTTCCGCCGGCATTTCGCCTGTGATCACCTTGAACAGCGTTGATTTGCCCGCGCCGTTGCGCCCGACCAGCCCCGCCTTCGTGCCCGAGGGCAGGTTGAGGTTGGCGTGATCAATCAGCAGGCGTCCGGCCATACGCACGGATATATCGTTGAGAATAAGCATGGCCGCGCTTTTGCACGGGAAATGCGCTTTTCGCAAGCCGTGGTTGGTGCAGATATGCCCTGATCGAGCGGGAAAGTGAGGTTAGGCGTTATCTGTGTCCAATTCGGCACGCTGGACATGTGTTCCATGGTGAGCTTGTCGAACCACGAACCCTGTTCGTGCAACTCTCACGCAAAGGGCCGTCCCTCTTCCGTCCTCTGGAAGTGCATCAGATCGAGGGAGGGCGCGGGAACGCCGAGCGCCGTCAGAATGGTGTGAGCCTGTCCCCGATGGTGCGTCTGATGGTTGAAAAGATGGGAAAGGGCAGGCGCAATGCGCTGGCTGATCGTGCGCATATCTCGTACCGTGGTGTAGGTGAAACGCCCGGCAACATCCGCACTGCCCAGTCCATCGACCCAGTTGACAAGGCGTGCATCTTCTTTTTCGCGTGCCGTCTGCAGTTCATCACGCTTCTCGAAGAGGATCATATCCAGTGCCTTGGGCGCATCGCCTTCACCGGTGAAGCGATGCAGCCAGATACGGTCGGCCACGAGAATATGGTTGAGCGTTCCATGCATGGATTTGAAGAAGGCACCCACATCGCGCCGGTATGCTTCCTCATCGAGCGCAAGGGCGGCTTCATACAGCCGCTCATTCGCCCAGCGATTATAGGCCGCGAACATGCGAAAATGCTGTTCCATCAAATTGACTTTCTGGTGAAATGAGTCAGTCTTGCTGTCATAATATCCAAACAGAGGCGGCTTTCCATGGGAATTATTCTGCACGAACTCGTCGGTACGGATCTGGACCGTCCATTCAGCCCGCATTGCTGGAAAACCGTCATGTCATTGGCTCACAAAGGCCTGCCGTTCAACCGCAATCGCGTATCGTTCAAGGGCATCCCGGATATGGAAGGATCGTTCTCGCCAAAAGTTCCTGTTATCCGTGATGGCGACAAGCGCGTGGCGGATTCCTTCGAGATTGCGCTTTATCTGGAAGACACCTATCCGGACCGGCCGTCGCTGTTCAAGGGCGAGGGCGGCCGGGCCATGGCCCGCTTTGTCGAGGGCTGGTCGCAGATGACGCTGCATCCCTATATCAATGTGGTGATCCTCATGCCGGTGCATGACATCCTCGATGTGCCGAACCAGGCCTATTTCCGCGAAAGCCGCGAAAAGATCTTCGGCCGTCCGCTGGAGGCGGTGGCTGCCGAGCGCGACGCGAAACATGATGCCTTTACTAAAAGCCTCGAACCTCTGCGCAAGATGCTGCTGTCACAACCCTTCATCGGCGGCGAGAGCCCGTTGTTCAGCGATTATATCGTGTTCGGCGCGTTCCAATGGGTGCGTGTGCTGACGCCATTCAAGCTGCTGGACGAGAAAGACCCGGTCTATGACTGGTTCGAGCGTTGCCTTGATCTGCATGGCGGGATTGCCCGCGAGATCAGTGCAGCTGAATAGCCTCTGCTGTTTTGCAGCAACATAGTGCGTGGTTCGTGGTTCGACAGGCTCACCATGAGGGAGAGTGAGGATTGCAGGGAGCCAAGTTCTGCAACGTTGGCGGTTAGCATGCAGCCGCCATGCCCCCTCATGGTGAGCCTGTCGAACCACGAACCACGCACCCCGGTAATGCAGTCCTGAAACGCGATCAGCTCTGTTTCTCGCTGCCGCCCCTTGGCAAAGCGGCTGCCTGAGGCTATAGAGCCGCCATCCAATTCCCCTAACGACAAGGTTTTATTCCATGGCGATTGAACGCACTTTTTCGATGATCAAGCCCGACGCGACGCGTCGCAACCTTACCGGTGCCATCACACAGAAGCTGGAAGAGGCTGGTCTTCGTGTTGTTGCTTCCAAGCGCGTCTGGATGAGCCGCCGCGAAGCCGAAGGCTTCTACGCAGTTCACAAGGATCGTCCTTTCTTCGGCGAACTCGTTGAGTTCATGTCTTCCGCTCCGACCATCGTTCAGGTTCTGGAAGGCGAAAACGCCATTGCCCGCAACCGCGAAGTCATGGGCGCCACCAACCCTGCCAATGCCGATGAAGGCACGATCCGCAAGACATTTGCCCTGTCGATCGGCGAAAATTCAGTTCACGGTTCCGATGCGCCTGAAACAGCTGCAGAAGAAATCGCTTACTGGTTCTCCGGTACGGAAGTGGTCGGCTGATTGTTTCAGCGCAGACAGAAAAAAGCCGGGACTTGTCCCGGCTTTTTTGTTTTTCCAGTGTTGAACTCAGTCTTGACGGGCCAGCACGGCAATCGTCTTGCCCGCTGCATCGCGCAGCGTCAGTTTGCCGTCGACCCCCAGGAAGGAACGGGTCTGTTCCAGCACCGCAAAGAATTTGTTTTCCTGATTCATCAACGCGGGCGGACAGAGCTTGCGCGTTGCCGCGGCTGGCTTGAATGTGAGTTTGCGGCCCCGGAACGTGGCCTTGCTCATGAAACGGTTGCAGCCGCCGGAGCCGCTGACCACGCCGTCATGATCGATCATCAGGGTTGTCTGGGCGAAGTCGATAACGCCGCCGCCATTGAGGTCTTCCGCCAGCCAGCTCACATCGGTGATGACAGGCACGCGATCCTCGCTGCGCGCCTTGAACGACAGGCCGAACAGCGTGACGACACCGATGAAACCGATAATGAGCGAGAGAATGGCAAGACGTCTCATTCCTTTGCCTCGTGCCAGCGCTTGAGTGCGGCCGTATCAGTTGATTTGGCCTCGACCCAATTGCTCTCCGCCCCGCTGACGAGATGTTCCTTTTTCCAGAAAGGCGCAGCGTTCTTCAGATAGTCCATGAGGAAAGAGGCGGCATCGAACGCGGCGCGGCGATGGGCAGAGGCAGCCACGACGAGTACGATGTTCTCGCCGGGTCTGATCATGCCATAGCGATGGATGACCGTGAGCCCCGTCAGCGGCCAGCGGCCAAGCGCTTCGTCGGCAATGCGCATGATTTCCCGCGCGGCCATTTCAGGATAATGCTCGATTTCCAACGCGCTGAGCGTACCGGATTCATCCCGGCAGAGACCGCTGAATGTCACGATGGCACCGATGTCATGGCGTCCCGATGAGAGGCGGGTGATCTCGGCAGCCGTATCAAAATCGTCGCTCTGGATCGTGACGAGCGGTCTGATCGCGCCGGACATGGGTTTCAGCCGCCGGTCATGGGCGGAAAAAGGGCGATCTCATGGGCGCCACCGATAGGCGTTTTGTGATCGACATGTTCCTGGTTGATCGCGACACGGATCACGTCCTGATATTCCAGCGCCGCCTCATATTCTTCGCCGCGCGTTTTGAGGTGGTTCAACAGATCACCGACGGTGATAATTGATGTCGGGAGCTCGATTTCCTCTTCGCCCTTGCCGATCCGCTCACGAACCCATGCAAAATAAACCAGTTTGACGCTCATGGGCCTAGTCTACCACATGTTTGAGGCCGGCGCGGAAATAGTCCCAGCCGGTGTAAAGGGTGACCAGAGCTGCCACCCACAACAGGGCAATGCCGAATTGCGTGGTGTAGGGCAGGATCTTATCACCGGCCGGCCCTGCCAGAAGAATGGCGACGGCAAACATCTGGATGGTCGTCTTCCATTTCGCCAGCTGGCTGACCGGTACGCTGACCTTCAGTTCGGCCAGATATTCGCGCAAGCCCGAGACGAGAATTTCGCGGCAAAGAATGATGATGGCGGCCCAGAGTGTCCAGCCGGCAATGGTTCCATCGGCGGCCAGAAGCAGCAGGCAGGCCGATACAAGCAGCTTGTCGGCAATCGGGTCCAGCATACGGCCGATGGTCGATGTCTGTTTCCAGATTCGCGCGAGATAGCCGTCAAAGAAATCGGTGATACTGGCAATGGCGAAAATCACCAACGCACCCCAGCGCGCCGCATCGCTGGATTGCAGGCTGCCTTCCAGAAAGAAACAGAGGACGACCAGCGGCACCGCGAGAATGCGTCCGTAGGTCAACAGGTTCGGCAAGGAGTAGGCGTTGTTCTTGGGCATATTTCCAACCAATCAAATCAGTGCCGATCAAACGGGCTTGTCCGTCAAACGTCAAGCTCATCGTCGTGGACTCGGGCGCAATTATGTCCCGTTTTCAAGATGTAAACAAAACTAAGAACGAAAATGATCGCGAATGGTAATGGCCATTGCTTCCGATATCCCGTCTACCTTCATCAAATCTTCGACAGCAGCCTGTGATATCGCCTTTGCCGTACCAAATTGATGAAGCAGTGCACGTTTGCGTGATGGGCCTATGCCGGCAATTTCATCCAGCGGATTCTTGATCATTTCCTTCTTGCGCTTGGCCCGGTGCGTGCCGATGGCAAAGCGGTGCGCCTCGTCGCGCAGGCGCTGCAGGAAGTAGAGAACCGGATCGCGTGGTGGCAAAGTGAAGGACTGCTTGCCCTCCATGAAAAAACGCTCGCGCCCGGCATCGCGGTCCACGCCCTTGGCAACGCCGATGGCGGTTACCTTGTCGGAAATGCCCATTTCCTGGAGAATGCCGCGTACGGCGCTCATCTGGCCCTGACCACCGTCGATCAGGATAATGTCCGGCCATGCGGGAAACGCATCGGAATCGTCGTCGAACTCGTCGATTTCCACATCTGCCGATGTGTCGGGCATATCCTTGTTCTCGGGCGTGCCATGTTCCTTGACGAGACGGCTGAACCGACGCTCGATTACTTCCCGCATCATGCCGAAATCGTCGCCCGGCGTGATATCGGTCGAACGGATATTGAACTTGCGGTACTGGTTTTTGACGAAGCCCTCCGGTCCCGCAACGATCATGCCGCCAATGGCGTTCGTGCCCATGATGTGGGAGTTGTCGTATACCTCGATGCGGCGCGGCGTCTTTTCCAGACCAAACGTTTCGGCCACACCTTTGAGCAGGCGCGATTGCGACGAGGTTTCGGCAAGCTGGCGGCCAAGCGCTTCGCGCGCATTGCTGAGCGCGTGTTCGACAAGTTCTTTCTTTTCGCCGCGTTGGGGTACCGTGATCGTCACCTTGCGGTCTGATTTCGCCGTCAGGGCAACGCCGAGCAGTTCCTGATCCTCCACCGTTTCCGATAGCATGATCAGCGAGGGGCAGGGCTTGTCATCATAGAACTGCGCCAGAAAGGCACCCAGAACTTCGGCGCTTGAAAGCGATGAATCGGCCTTGGGATAATAGGCGCGGTTGCCCCAGTTCTGGCCTGTGCGGAAGAAAAACACCTGAATGCAGGTCGTGCCGCCGTCCTGATAGATGGCAAAGACGTCTGCTTCTTCCACCGATTGCGGGTTGATTCCTGAATGGGACTGAACGTGGGACAGAGCAGACAAGCGGTCGCGATAGATCGCGGCGCGTTCGAAATCGAGCGCGGCCGAGGCTTCGCGCATGGCATCGGACAGATGGGTCTTGACCGCTTGGCTCTTGCCGGACAAAAACGCCTTGGTCTCGGTGACCAGCTCGTTATAATCCGCTTCGCTGACTTCATTGGTGCACGGGCCGGAGCAGCGCTTGATCTGGTAGAGCAGGCAGGGACGCGTGCGGTTTTCGTAGAAGGAATCCGTGCAGGTCCGCAGCAGGAAGGCCCGCTGCAGCGCATTGATCGTGCGCCCCACGGCACCCGCCGAGGCAAAGGGGCCGAAATAATCGCCTTTCGACGATCGGGCGCCGCGATGCTTGAAAATACCCGGCGCGAGCCGCCGGTCTGTCTGCTTGGGGGCTGTCAGCAGGATATAGGGAAATGACTTGTCGTCCCGCATCAGAACATTAAAGCGCGGGCGCAAGCGTTTGATGAGATTCGCTTCCAGAAGCAGCGCTTCAGTCTCGGTGCGCGTAACGACGAATTCCATTTTCATGGTTTCGCGGATCATGCGCGCAATGCGGTTGTTGTGACCCTGACCCCGGGCATAGTTTGAAACGCGCTTCTTCAGGTTGCGCGCCTTGCCCACATAGAGCACATCGCCGCCCTGATTGAACATGCGGTAAACACCGGGTTTGTTAGGCAGCCGCTTGACCAGTTCGCCAATGACATCGGCGCCGCTGCTTCCATCGCTTTCGATGCTGGAATCCCATTCGATCGCATTGATCAGCGCCGCAACATCGCGAATCGGTTCACTGTTCTCTTCGGCAAGCGGGCCTTCATCATCCAGCATCACGCCGATATCCTCCTCGTTCTCCTCAGGGGAAAGAGGTGGTGCCGGATCGATTGCTGGGTGATTTCGTGCGTTGGTCATTCTGCCATTCCTGTAACATCCGGCGTTTCCCACGCCAGATGCTGCCCGCCATCAAGAGCTATCATTTGCCCGGTGATGGAGCGCGTCTGCCAGAGATAGCGGATCGTGTTACCGAATTCTGCCAGATCGGGCCCGCGTTTCAACAGCAGGCCATCAACTTGTTGTTCAAAATCGATTCTCTCCTGACGTTCTCCCTGCATGGTCGGTCCCGGACCAATGGCATTGACCCGGATATGCGGGGCAAGTGCCTGCGCCATGGTCTGCGTTGCTGTCCACAGGGCAGCCTTCGACAGCGTATAGGAGATGAATTTCGGGTTGAGCTTCCACACGCGCTGATCGATAATATTGACAATAAGACCATTCTCTCCGTCGGGAAGAGCGGATTTCATGGCATCGGCCAGCAATACCGGGGCCCTCACGTGCACGGCAAAGTGTCTGTCCCAGCGTTCATCATCGAAATTGCCAAAGCCGTCCTCCTGAAAGACCGAGGCATTGTTGACAAGGATTTCCACGGGACCAAGCGCATCTTCAACGCTGCCAATCAGTCCCCGCACCGCATCACTGTCTGTCAGGTCTGCCTGAACCACGGCCGCAGTTCCACCCGCTGCCTGGACGGATTCCAGCAGCACGTGACCTTCTTCGCGTGAATGATTGCAATGGATAGCCACTGCAAAGCCGTTGGCGGCCAGATTCTCGACAATTGCCTTGCCAACACGCTTTGCCCCACCTGTAACAAGGACAACGGTCTTATCTGTCTGCAAGTGGCTCTCCCGATGCTGCGATTCATGCCTGAATATAGGGAGGATATAGCGAAAGCGCGAGTGTTTGCCTGCCTTGGCGGATACGAATGAAATATTGAAGTCATTCGCAGAGGTCACTGCGTTTGTGATCCGCTGAAGTACGTATAACGGCATAAACGCAATGGCAGGATGAAGAGTAGCGATGAGATTAAGTATCCATTAAGTATACTATATTGAAGAAGCGCATTTTCAGACTTTACAATAAATTTTAATCAAATATTTCACGCATTCTATTTTGTCGGTGTATTTTTATCCGCTTGAAATCATTCGGTAATTCCAGCTGTTGCATAATAAACACATCGCATTTCTGCCATTTTCTCGACAGTTTCTTTTCACAGTCCGGCGCAAGTGCCGCCACAATGCGGAGCGAATGTCCATCTCGTTCAGCGGACGCAAGTTTTGGTTTATCCCCCCGACCAAGTGCCCGCTCCGTGTAAAAGAGTTCAAATAAGGAGATTGCCATGCGCACTCTTAAGACAATGATCCTCGCTTCGGCGGCTGTGCTGACGCTCTCCGCCCCAGTTCTCGCTGCTGACATCATCACTGAACAGGCTCCTGCACCTGAAGCTGCATACCAGGCACCACAGGCCGATTGGTCTGGCGCTTACCTCGGTGTTTATGGCGGCTACGGCTGGAACAAGAACAAGACCAGCGAAGGCAAACTTGATGCCGACGGCCTCAAGGGTGGCGCTTACGGCGGCTACAACCTGCAGAACGGTCAGTTCGTATACGGTGCTGAAGGTGACATCGGTTATTCCGGTGCCAAGGAAAACAACTTCGGCTACAAGGCCAAGCAGGGCGTAGAAGGTTCTATCCGTGCCCGTGCCGGTATCGCTCTTGATCCGGTCCTGCTCTACGGTACAGGCGGTGTTGCCATCACTGAAGGCAAGCTGTCCAACGATATCGGCAGCGACAGCAAGACTCACATCGGCTGGACAGCCGGTGCCGGTGCAGAAGCCAAGATCACCCAGAACATCGTTGGTCGCGTTGAGTATCGCTACACCGACTTTGGCAAGAAGGACTATGATCTCGGCGGTCTCGACAGCGTATCGAACAAGATCACCACGAACGAAGTTCGTGTTGGTGTCGGTTACAAGTTCTAATCACAGTACTTGACCTCCAGAAGAGCCGGACAGGAAACTGTCCGGCTTTTTTTTGGCTCGCGTTTATTTCGGCAGAAGTGCAGCAAGCTCCGGATGCAGTTCTTCGAACCGCTTCTGCCAGCGCTTGAGTTTTGAACGGCCCTTTTCCCACTTGCCTTCGAAGCGCAGCGACGCATAGGCAAGGGCTGCCGCCAGCGCGATGTGGCCGCCATGAAGCTTTTTGCCCAGACGTGGTGGTGCTGCATTGAGGTAATCAAGAACACGGATCGCTTTGGCCCATTGCCAGTCGAGCCATGGCTGGTGGATTTTCTCTTCCGGATGGAAGCGCCGCTCATAGACATGGGTGAGCAGAACGTCACAAAGACCATCCGCAACGGATTCAAGCTGTTCCGCCTCCAGCCGTTTTTCGGCATTGCGCGGGAAAATCTTGTTGCCGGACACGCGGTTTAAATACTGGGTGATGACGCGACTGTCGTAGAGGGCCTTGCCATCATCGAGAATCAGCGTCGGAATTTTGCCCAATGGATTGGCATTGATCAGTTCAGCTGGGGCTGCATTGGTGTCTACAAGGACACTTTCCATCGGTATGCCGGCATAATGGGCAGCCATGCGCACCTTGGTGCTGTAGGGCGAGGCAGGAGAATAAAGCACTTTCGTCACGATGACGCTCCACGGTTGGCGATTCGATGGTGAACGGTAAACGCGCGGTGGTTTTTAGCAAGGCGCTCAGGGGATTTGATGAATTTGCTTGGGGGATGACAAGACACCCCCCTCTGGGCTGTCGCCCATCTCCCCCACAAGGGGGGAGATCAGCCTTCATTACCGTTTCAGCCAACCGTACAGTGCCGAAAATTGAGTGAGATGGCTGATGTCAATGTGATCTCCCCCCTTGTGGGGGAGATGCCCGACAGGGCAGAGGGGGTGTCGGCTTTACCGTGCGCCCGGCATGTCGACCGACCGTTTGCGGCAGGATGAGCGGTCGACCTCAGGGCAGCTGCGGAACTGGAGATCCTTTGTCAGGCAGACACGCACTTCGCGCAGGAAATCGCGGTCGCATGTGACCGAAACGGCATCTCCATTCATCCCGGGATTGGCCGCAACAAACGCCTGTTCGACCACCTGTGGATTGACCGGGCCGCGCTGGGTAGGCTGGCTGTAGGCGGACGGGATCGACACGCGCGATACTGCCTGCCGCATCACCGAAAAGTAGTCCTTCTGCGTCAGGCCGGTGCAACTGCCGTGCTTGCGCCACTCATAGGTGACGAGCCCTGTGGATGGCATGATGTCGGAGAGTTGCTTCGCCTGGCTGAACGGCACATCACGCTGCGATGTGTCGCAATCCTGCGGATAGCCCTGTTCATACTGCGGCCACAGCCCATGGACGACAAAACCATAGGGGCGGCTGGTCGAGCATTGCTGCCGGTTGGCATTTGATCCTTCAGCCGCGCAATAGCTCGGCGACCAGGACAGGGCGAGAACATAGAAATCAAAACCGGTGCCTGCAGGCACGCCGGATGATTGGCGTTCGCCTGATGCAATCGCCCCGGGTGATACAATCACCCCGGGTGTCTGTTGGGGAACAATACTTTCCCGAGGCTGCTGTTCACGCAGATAAGTCAGTACGGAGACAGCAATCAGCGCCGCAAACAGGACGAAGCGGGCCAGTCTGCCGATCTGCATCAGCGGTCACGGATCATTTCAGGCTGCGGCAGCTGCCATTGTAAACGTTCCAGCGGTCGAAACCGGCAACGCAGAACTCGACATTGTTGCCAATCGAGGCGTAACCCATGCCTTCTTCAACCACGTACCAGACCGGACGCTGGTTGCCATCGGAGAGATGAGCGGTTGCCTGACAATAATAGCGTGAGACGGCGGACATTTCCGGATCACGGCTTGGCTCGTAGCGCTGCTGGTGAACGTCGCTGAAATCCTGGATTGCCACCTGCTGCAGGCCCGGAACGTGATGCACCTGATAGGAGAATCGATGAACGATGCGGTTCAGAACGCCTGACTTGCCGCAGGTGTCGTCATAGGTCTGGCTGGGCGCGCGTTCGAGATAGTCGGCGGAAAAAGCCGGAACAGCGGAGGAAATTGCCAGAACAGCGCCAAGAGTTGTGGCGATAAGGGTGGAAACGCGTGCCATAGGGTCACTCTCCATGAGGTATCAATTTAAGACCAATGTCGAACAGCCGATGCGCGCGGTCAAGCACCAACTTGCTCACCCCGGATCCAATCGAGGGTGAAACCTGCATTCTGTCCGTCACTGAGGACTTTCGACAACGCTGGTAAAACACTTCGCAGCTCGTCATCAAGTGTGAAAGGCGGATTGACGATGATCATGCCCGTGCCATCCAGCCGCGGTTCGGGCGATGGCGCTCGAATCATCAGTTCCGTCCGCAGAATTTTCGGAATGCCGGTATCGTGCAGAAGAGAGGTAAAACGCTTGATCTCCTGCCTGTCCTTCACAGGATACCAGAAAGCATAGGTTCCGCCGGCAAAGCGCCGATGTGCCTTGACCAGCCCCGCGACCAGACGGTCGAATTCGCCGCCCACTTCGAAAGGCGGGTCAACGAGAATGAGCCCACGCTTTTCCTTGGGCGGCAGGTGGGCACCCAGCGCCAGCCAGCCGTCAAGCGGTGTCACGCGCACCTGCACATCACCCTCGAACAGATCGGCAAGGGTCTGTGCATCGTCCGGATGCAGTTCCAGGGCCGAAAGGCGATCCTGCTTGCGTAGCAAGTGCCGCACAATCAGCGGCGATCCAGGATAGTGGCGGATGGTGCCATCGGTATTTTCCGCGCGGACAATATCGAGATAGGGCTTGATGAGATCGGCGACCGATGCATCGAGCTTGGCATCGAGCAGGCGGCCGATACCGCTTTGCCATTCGCCTGTCTTGCCCGCTTCGGTTCCCTTGAGATCGTAGCGGCCGATGCCCGCATGGGTGTCAATGACACGAAATGCATGGTCCTTGCGCTGCATGTAGAGCACAATCCGCGTCAGGATAATATGTTTGACGACATCGGCAAAATTGCCGGCGTGATAGGCGTGGCGGTAGTTCATGGCTCAGCTTGTTTCATGATGTTGGTGCTATCGCAAGCATCTCGGCTATGCTCATGGTTCAAATTGATTCCCACTGCAAGGCCTTCCCATGACAAAGCTTCTCGCTCTTTCCGGTAGCCTGCGCGCCGTTTCCATGAACAAGACCGTTCTGGAGGCCTGCATAAAACTGGCTCCGGCTGAAGTAGATATTACGCTGTACAATGGGCTGGCGGGCCTGCCGCCCTTCAATCCCGATCTCGATGGCGATAATCCGCCCAAAAAGATCGTCACCCTGCGAAAGCAGATCGGCGCAGCGGACGGGCTGGTCATTTCCTGCCCGGAATATGCCCATGGCATTCCCGGCAGTTTCAAGAATATGCTGGACTGGCTGGTTTCCTGTGTGGAATTTCCGGAAAAGCCGGTGCTCTTGATCAATACGTCACCGCAGTCGGAACGTATCATTCCGCTTCTGATGGAAGTTTTGATGACGATGTCTGCCCGGGTGGTCAGCAATGCGTCGCTCACCCTTCCGCTCAAAGGCAGAAAACTGGATGCAGATGGCATTGCCAGGAATGCTGAATTCGGCGGGCAGTTGCGCGATAGCCTCGCCAGCTTTGTCGACGCTATCAACGCAGTTTAGAACTTCTGATGTTAAACATGAGATTATCGAATTTGCCTTATGATCCGGATGTGTCATTGAGCGCATGGAACACGCACACATCAGGCGTGTCAGGGTCTTATCATGTCCGGAACAGTTGTGCTCGTCGTCCTCTTTGCTGCATTGCTGCACGCAAGCTGGAATGCTGTCGTCAAATCCGAGGGTGACAAGTTTCTCAACACTGTCGTTGTCGTAACGTCCGCAGGGGTAATTGCTCTTGCCTGCCTGCCTTTTCTGCCGGCACCGGCACGTGAAAGCTGGCCGTTTCTTGCGGCATCCGCCGTGGTCCAGCTGGTTTATCTCGCGCTTGTTGCGGCTGCCTATCGCAGCGGTGACATGAGCCAGGCCTATCCGATCATGCGCGGGACGGCGCCCCTGTTTGTCGCCATTGCCAGTGGTCCGCTGGTCGGGGAATTTCTGTCAGCACAAAAGTGGTCCGGTATTGCCCTGATCTGCTGCGGCGTGCTTGTTCTGGCGCTGGAAGCAAGGCGGCGGGCCGGTGCCAGTCGCGCCACGACAATCTTTGCCCTGATCAATGCCTTGGTCATTGCCACCTACACGCTCATTGATGGAATCGGCGTTCGGCACTCAGGCGCACCGGCGGCCTACACAATGTGGGTTTTTACTCTGAATGCCATTCCCTTGTTTCTCTGGACCATCGTCACCCGGAAGGGTCAACTCTGGCCGCATTTTGTCAGGCGGACGCGGCTGGCAACGGTCGGCGGTGTGGGGACACTCGGTTCCTATGGTCTTGCATTGTGGGCAATGACCATGGCCCCGGTTGCCGCCGTCGCCGCATTGCGCGAAACGTCAATCCTGTTTGCGGTGGCCATATCTGCACTGGTTCTGAAGGAAAATGTTGGGGTAAAGCGGCTGATCGCTGTCGCTTTGATCGCTGCCGGGGCCGCAGTCATGCGGCTTGCCTGATACCGCGGGTCTCTCCACTCGCGACATTTTGCGCCTGCGGACTGCATGGATGCCATTTCAGCGGCGCTGAAACTGCGCTATGGATAGGCACATGAACAAAGCTGTCATCCTCCGCACAGGCCATTCGGCCTGTCCCCATGATTGTCCTTCCACCTGTGCATTGGATGTCGAGGTGCTCGATTCCGGCCAGATCGGCCGCGTGCGCGGTGCCAAGGACAACACCTATACGGCGGGTGTCATCTGCGCCAAGGTTGCCCGCTATGCCGAGCGTATCCACCATCCTGACCGGTTGCTGAAGCCTCTTGTTCGCGGCGGCTCGAAGGGTGAGGGTGTCTGGAAAGAAGCAAGCTGGGATGCGGCGCTTGATCTCGTTGCCGAGCGCTTTCTCAAGGCCGAAGCGGAATATGGTTCGCAAAGCATCTGGCCCTATATCTATGCCGGTACAATGGGGCTGGTGCAGCGCGATTCCATGCACCGTCTGCGCCACGCCAAGAAATATTCCAACCAGTTCGACAGTTTTTGCACCAACATGGCCTGGACCGGGTTTTTCGCCGGAACCGGCAAGCTGGGCGGTGTCGATCCGCGCGAAATGGCCAAGTCCGATTGCGTGGTGATCTGGGGCACCAATGCTGCGGCAACGCAGGTCAATGTAATGACCCATGCCGTGCGCGCCCGCAAGGATCGCGGCGCCAAGATCGTTGCTATCGATATCTACGAAAACGCGACCGTGCGGCAGGCGGATCTTGGCCTCGTGCTGAAGCCGGGGACTGACGGGGCGCTGGCTTGCGCCGTCATGCATGTGCTGTTCCGCGATGGCCTTGCCGATTGGGATTATCTCAACGCTTACACGGATGATCCGAAAGGGCTGGAAGCGCACCTTAGCGATCGCACGCCGGAATGGGCAGCGGCGCTGACCGGCCTGACCGTTGCAGAGATCGAAGAATTCGCCCGTCTGGTCGGTACGACGAAGAAGACGTTCTTCCGGCTTGGCTACGGCTTCACGCGCCAGCGAAACGGCGCGGTGAACATGCATGCCGCGCTGTCCATTGCGGCCGTCACCGGCGCCTGGAAACATGAAGGCGGCGGGGCATTTCACTCCAACTCCGGCATTTTCCGTATGGATAAGCGGGAAATCGAAGGGCAGGCCTTCAAGGATTCGTCCGTTCGCCATATCGATCAATCGAAAATCGGTCTGGCACTGAATGGCGACAAGGAAACGCTGTATGGCGGTCCGCCTGTCATGGCGATGCTGATCCAGAACACCAATCCGGCCAATGTCGCGCCGCAGCAGCGCCTGATCAAGCAAGGCATGCTGCGTGAAGACCTGTTCATGGTCGTGCACGAACAATTCATGACCGATACGGCAAAGTTGGCCGATGTGGTGCTGCCGGCCACCATGTTTATGGAACATGACGACATCTATCGCGGCGGTGGCCAGCAGCACATTGTACTCGGTCCCAAGCTGATCGACGGTCCGGGCGAAACACGGCCCAACCTCTATGTCATCAACGAATTGGCAAAACGCCTCGGTGTCGGCGATCTGCCGGGTTTTGATCTCGACGCCCGGACGCTGATTGACCATATGATGGCGGCGAGCAATCTGCCGGGCTATGACGTGCTGAAGGAAGTCCGCTGGCTCGATGTGCAACCGGATTACGAGACCGCGCATTACGAACAGGGCTTCAACTGGCCCGACGGCAAATTCCGCTTCAAGCCGGATTGGACCGGTAGCCCGTCGCCGAACCGCCCGCCGCAGTCCATGGGCACGCAGGGCCCGTTCGAAACCCTGCCGCAATGGCCCGACTATTGGGAAGCGATCGAGGTGGCGGATGAAAAGCATCCATTCCGGCTCGGCACGTCACCGGCGCACAACTTCCTCAACTCGACCTTTGCCGAAACCCCGACATCGGTGCTGAAGGAAGGACGCCCTGAACTCCTGATCCACCCGGATGATGCAACTGGTCTCGGCATCGAGGAAGGCGCCCGCGTCGAAGTGGGTAATGAGCGCGGCGAGGTCGTGGTGCATGCCCGCCTGCACGCCGGTATCAGGCGCGGCGTAGTGATTTCCGAAGGTCTGTTCCGCAATTCGGCATTTGAACGCGGTGAGGGCATCAACGTCCTTACAGGTTCGGATTCATCCGCGCCCTATGGCGGCGCAGCCTTCCATGACAGCAAGGTTTGGGTTCGCCCGGCAATTAATTGATTTTATTGATATTTTTTACTGTCTTTTGAATCTTCAATTTTGAGCATCTGTACATTTTGACAACTATGGTTTACATTTATGAAGTGGTTGATTGAAAAGACCGACACGTTTTTAGACTGGTTTGATGGCCTGCGAGATCAGCGAGCCAGAGCGAGAATTGCCAAACGGCTTGATCGATTGATTGAAGGCAATCCGGGTGATGTCAAAGCTGTCGGCGACGGCGTCAGTGAACTTCGTATTGATTATGGTCCGGGCTATCGCATCTATTACATTGAGCGAAAGAGCATCTTGATTATCCTGTTGTGCGGCGGTGACAAGAGTACGCAGGACCGCGATATCAAGAGAGCACAGACAATGGCCATTATCTTGAGGAAAGCCAAATCATGATAAAGTTAAGTCCATATGACACCGCGCATCATCTCGATTCCGAAGAAATGATCAAAGAATATCTGCTCGCCACTTGCGAAGACGGTACTCCATCAGAGATAGCACGTGCGTTGGGGACAATCGCGCGGGCACGCAGCATTACGGAGCTTGCTCGCAAAACCGGGCTCACCCGCCAGGCGCTGTACAAAGCTTTGAGCGGCGAGGGTAATCCGGAACTCGCAACGATTACCAAAGTCGCCGACGCGCTTGGTCTTCAACTGACCATTGTGCCTGCGACGAAAAACAAGAAAGACGCTGCCTAAGAAGGGCGATCAATCGCAGAAAACAGTCCGCCCGTCTTTCATGACAGCCTTGCCGGATGCCACCTGTGCGAGCGCGCGGGCATAGGTCTCGTGCTCCACAGAAAGCACGCGCAATGCGAGGCTGTCTGCCGTATCGCCATTGAGAACCGGCACGGCGGTCTGCGCGATGATCGGACCTTCATCCATGCCAGCGGTGACAAAATGCACGGTGCAGCCATGGACGCGAACACCGGCTTCCAGCGCCTGTTCATGCGTGTGCAGCCCTTTGAACAGCGGCAAGAGCGACGGGTGGATATTGATCATCCGGCCTTCCCAGGCCTGAACGAATTCCGCCGACATCAGCCGCATGTAACCGGCAAGGCAGACGATTTCAGCTCCCGCTGCATGGAGCGCATCCGATACAGCAGCCTCATGGGTCTGCTTCGTCGGATAATCGCGGTGCGCGATGGCATGGGCCGCAATACCATGCGCCTTCGCCGTTTCCAGTCCGCCGGCATCAGGCTTGTTGGCGATAACGGCCACGATCTCGGCCGGATAGTCAGCCGCCTTGGCTGCTTCAATGAGAGCGGTCATGTTGGAGCCGCGGCCTGAAATGAGGACCGCGACGCGCTTCTTTTGGGCTGGGCTGCTCACAGCGCCAGATTGCCCTGATAGACAACGCCGCTGTCGGCGCGGGCAACCATGGTGCCAAGACGCACCGCATCCTCGCCCTGTGCCTTCAGCGCGGCAAGCACTGCATCGGCATTCTCGGGTGCAACCACGGCAATCATGCCGATACCGCAATTGAACGTGCGCAGCATTTCATCGCGCTCGACGCCGCCGACCTTTGCCAGCCATGAAAATACCGGTGGTACTGTTATCGCGGAAAGATCGATGCTGGCCGTCAGGTCCTTTGGCAGCACACGGGGAATATTGTCGGGGAAGCCGCCGCCGGTGATGTGCGCAAGGGCCTTGATCGCATTGGTTTCGCGGATCGCTGCCAGCAGTGGCTTCACATAGATGCGGGTCGGCGTCAGCAGCGCCTGTCCGAGTGTTGTACCCGGCTTGAAGGGCGCATCGGCATCCCAGCCGAGACCGGACAGTTCGACAATGCGCCGGACCAGCGAAAAGCCATTGGAATGAACACCTGATGAGGAAAGGCCAAGAATGACATCGCCTTCGGCAATATCACCCGATGGCAGCAACTGGTTGCGCTCGGCGGCGCCAACGGCAAAACCGGCCAGATCGTAATCGCCATCACGGTACATGCCCGGCATTTCAGCGGTTTCACCACCGATCAGCGCGCATCCGGCCTGCAGGCAGCCCTCGGCAATACCGCTGACAATGGCTGCTCCCTGATCCGGGTCGAGCTTGCCCGTGGCAAAGTAGTCGAGAAAGAAGAGCGGTTCGGCGCCTTGAACCACCAAATCGTTGACGCACATGGCAACCAGATCGATACCGACCGTGTCATGCACGCCCGCATCAATGGCGATCTTCAGCTTTGTGCCCACGCCATCATTGGCCGCAACGAGGACCGGGTCGGTAAAACCGGCCGCTTTCAGGTCAAACAAACCGCCAAAGCCGCCAATCTCGCCATCGGCACCGGGACGGCGCGTCGAGCGCACGATCGGCTTGATCTTTTCGACAAGCAGATTGCCGGCATCGATATCGACGCCTGCCTGCGCATAGGTGAGGCCATTTTTGATCGTCATTGTCAGCTCCGGATTGTTGCTGGCGAAATGGCACGACTCCGCCGTCGCTGCAAGCTCTGAGTGCCTCAAGTCAGGCGAAAACACCAGATATCGACAGTTTGGCCGCCCGAAAGGGGTTGAGCAATGCCGCTATTCTGTCCATGTATGCCATGAACCGACTACGGGGTGGCGCATTATTTCGAGACGCAAAAGGGTTTTGATAATGCGTTCGGCGAATATTGTGCAAGCGGACGATAATATGAGGAAGCGGAGGAAGCCGACAGAGTGACAATTCCCAACTATATCACCATCTTTCGCTTCATCCTCGTGCCGTTCATCGTCATGGCCCTGCTGTCCGATTCTGTTGGTACGGCGCTTATCGGCTTTGTCATCGCCGGCGTTTCCGATGGCGTTGATGGCTATATTGCCCGTCGCTACAACCAGCGGTCGGAGCTGGGCGCCTATCTCGACCCGATTGCCGACAAGCTGTTGCTGGTCACCCTGTTCGTCGTTCTCGGATTTTTGAACGAACTGCCTGTCTGGCTGGTTGTCATCGTTGTTTCGCGCGATATCCTCATTATAGGGGCCGTCTTGCTGTCGACGGTGATGGCCAATCCGGTGGAGATGCGCCCGCTCTTCGTCTCCAAGGCGAATACAGCCCTGCAGATCATACTGGTGGCCTTCACGCTGGCGGATATGACATTTGAATTTTCATTCGGTGCAGGACGGATGATTCTGGTATGGGTGGTTGCACTCTTGACCGCAGCGTCCTCGACTGCCTATCTCGTGGCGTGGACAAAACATATGGCAGGCTATGAGCAAATCCGTAAGTAAGACGAAGACGATCACACCGGCCGAGCACGACATCCATGTTGATGTGCAGGTGAATACGCTCGCCACCAGTGTGCGCCGTCAGGCGGTGTTCTGGACCGGTGCCGTGGTTTTCCTGGCGCTGTTCCTCTATATTTTCTCGTCGATCCTGCTGCCATTCGTAGCCGGGCTTGTCCTTGCCTACTTCCTGGATCCCGTTGCAGACCGACTGGAGCGTCTTGGGCTGTCGCGCCTGCTGGCAACCATCGTTATTCTCATCCTGTTTGTGGTGACCTTTGCCCTGCTGCTGATGATCCTCGTGCCTATCCTTGCCTCGCAGATGACCGATTTCATCGCCCGCTTGCCGAGCTACGTGGCGCGTCTGCAGGAACTGATTGCCAATCGCGATTCCCAGTGGCTGAAGGATTTCATCGGCGTCGACGCCTCTGTCATCCGCAACAGCCTCGATTCACTCCTGCAGCAGGGCGCTGGCTTCCTTTCCACCTTGCTGCAGTCGATCTGGAGTTCGGGCAAGACGCTGATTGATGTTGCCGCGCTCTTCGTGGTGACCCCCGTCGTGGCATTCTACATGCTGCTCGACTGGGACCGCATGGTGCAAAGCATCGACAATCTGACGCCGCGCGACCACGTTCAGACCGTGCGTGACATCGCCAATGATATGAACAAGGCGATTGCCGGGTTCGTGCGCGGGCAGGGCACGGTGTGTCTGCTTCTCGGCATGATCTACGCTGTGGGCCTGACCATCGTCGGTCTGAATTTCGGATTGCTGATCGGGCTGTTCGCCGGTCTCATCAGCTTCATTCCCTATGTCGGCTCGCTGGTCGGGCTGGTCCTGGCAATCGGCGTCGCACTGGTGCAGTTCTGGCCGGATTATTTTTATGTGGGCGCGGTCGCTGTGGTGTTCTTCATTGGCCAGTTCTTTGAAGGCAATATCCTTCAACCGAAACTGGTGGGATCTTCGGTCGGCCTGCATCCGGTCTGGCTGATGTTTGCGCTGTTTGCTTTCGGTTCGCTTCTCGGCTTCACCGGCATGCTGATTGCCGTGCCGACGGCCGCCGCCATGGGTGTTCTCGTGCGGTTTGTCATCAGCCGTTACCGGCAATCCCCGCTCTACACAGGCGACCCGCGCAAAATTGAGCAATCAAAAGAAATCCGATGACATCCGGGCGGCATTGACTGTATTTCACTCGACATGACCGATGCACCGCGACAACTGCCGCTCGATCTTGGCCATGAGCCGGGTTATTCGCGCGACGACCTGATCGTCACCGCCTCCAATATGGCGGCGGTGGATATCGTTGATCGCTGGCCGGGCTGGATTTCGCCTGTCGTCATTCTGGCCGGGCCGATTGGGTCGGGCAAGACGCATCTGGCAGCTGTCTGGAAAGCCGAATCAGACGCAATCGTTATCGATGCGGCCAGTATCGGCACCGCGTCAGGTGCCAGTGGGCCATTTCTCATCGATGACATAGGCGATGGTCCGATTGACGAGGCAGGCCTGTTTCATCTGATCAACAATGTGCGCCAGAGCGGTTCAAGCCTGTTGATGACCTCGCGCCGCTGGCCTGCCAGCTGGCCTGTAACACTGCCGGACCTCGCCTCGCGCCTGAAGGCAGCGACGACGGTCGAGATCGGCGAACCAGATGATATCCTGCTGTCAGGTGTGCTTTACAAACTCTTTTCCGATCGGCAAATCGCCGTTGACCCCAACGTTATCAGCTTTCTGGTCAGCCATATCGAGCGCTCACTCTCCACGGCCAACCGCATTGTCGAGCGTCTCGACCGTGCGGCTCTGGAGAAGAAGTCGAAGATCACGCGCGCTTTGGCAGCCAGTGTTGTCACGGCAATCGATGAAGGACAGGCGACTTTCGACCTGTAGAATGGCTGCTTCTGATTGGAGCCGTGACCGGACGGTCTGGATCCGCATCTTAACTTGCAATGGCTGATGTGCGAATAACCTGCATGAACGCAACGGCCCCGGGCGATAGAGTTCGGCCAGCTCGTGTCAGGAAACCGATGGATCTGGACGCAACGGGCTGATCGAGCGTGCACGTCGCCAAAGCCGATTGATCCATGGTCGAAAGTGCAAGTTGGGGAAGGGCAGTTACGCCGAGCCCTGCCGCCACAAGCGCGCCTGCTGTTGCCAAATGAGACACCTCATATGCAGGTGACACAATTTGGTCTGCCTGGAGAAATGCCGCGTCGGTGAGCCGTCGCACGCTTGTGGTGCTCGACATTGCAATGAACGGATATTCCGCCAATGTCGCCCAGTTCGAATGAACGGGCGGACCGGCAGCGCTGTTCCTTGAAAAGACACCTACCAGGGGTTCTCTGAGAAGCTCATTGAAAGCAATCATCTCGTTATCTGATGTTGGGGCGACTGCGATGCCAAAGTCGACTTCGCCGCGCCCTACGATCGAGGTGACCTCTTCGAGGAGGGTATCGACCACGCGTACCACGATGCCGGGATTTGTTTTTCTAAAGAGAGCAAGCGCCGCGGGCAGGATGGAAACTGCCACTGACGGCAGTGCCGCTACGGCAATCTTCCCTCTTTCAGCCCCCAAAAATGCGCCCAGTTCATCCAGTGAAGTTTCGAGATCATTAATCAGGCGTGTGGCGAGCGGAACAAACACACGGCCTTGAGGAGTGAGCTGGACATTGCGGCTGTCCCGGTCAAGCAGCCGGGTACCCACTCTCTCCTCAATGCGGGAGATAGCGCGGCTTATTGCCGGTTGCGACAGGCCGAAAGTATCAGCGGCTGCACGAAAGCTGCCGGATTCCTGGACCTTTAAGAATATTTGAAGTTCAAAGGGTGATAGATCGATGCGTTTCATGCATTGAACGATAGCTATTAGTCATTTTTTGTAAATGCCATTTTATGCTCTCTGAGTAGCCAGTCGCACAAATGCGAATTGCTTTGGGAGGAGCAGCAATGTTGGCGTTACTCGGTTTTCTCACGATATTTGTGTTTTTGGTTTGCACGTTCTCAGGCCGCGTATCCGTTCTTGTAGCTTTGGTCATTGTTCCCCTGATTGCGGGCCTGGCAGGAGGTTTTGGCGCGGATCTTGGTAAGATGATGCTCGACGGTATTCTGAAAGTTACCCCAACCGGGGTCATGATCATGTTTGCCGTTCTCTACTTTGGCCTGATGCTTGGCGTTGGCATATTCGATCCGCTCATTCGGGGCCTGGTTTCTTTGGTAAGAGGTGATCCGGTCAGGCTCTGTCTGGTTACAGCCGCCCTCTCGATGCTGGTGGCCCTTGACGGTGACGGAGCGACGACATTTCTCATTACGATAACCGCGCTTTTGCCCGTTCATCGTCGCATGGGCATGAATCCCCTGGTATTGCCCGGGGTTGTCGCACTGGGCGCTGGTGTCATGAATATCCTGCCGTGGGGCGGGCCGACTGCCAGGACCATGGCGGTATTGCACGCCGATGCATCACAGATTTTCACACCCATCGTTCCCGCCCTATGCGTCGGAATTCTATGGGTATTTCTTGCGTCCGCCATCATTGGCCTCAGGGAACGCAGGCGCATTGGGGTAAGCAATGTCGACATATCCGTCGAAATAACATTGACGAAGGAAGAACAGGAGATCCGGCGGCCAAAACTATTCTGGTTCAACGTCGCACTGACGCTTGCCGTCCTCGCCGCATTGTTCACCCACATTGCACCGCTGGCCATAATATTTGTGGTTGGATTTGCCATCGCGCTGATCGTGAACTATCCGGCTTGGGAGGACCAAAGAGAGCGGCTGATCGACCATGCTGGCAGTGTGGTTACGGTAACGTCCATGATCTTTGCGGCCGGTATTTTTACCGGAATTCTCGGCGGCACAAAAATGATCGAGGCGATGTCTCAGCAGATTGTCGATCTGATGCCAGATTTTTTGACGCCGTATCTTTCCAAGATTGTTGCTGTTGTCAGTATGCCGTTCAGTCTGATTTTTACGCCCGACGCATTCTACTTCGGCGTGCTTCCGGTGTTCGCGGGGGCCGCGGGAGCATTGGGTCAGGATCCCCTGACGATAGGGCGGGCAGCCATCCTTGGACAGATGACCACAGGATTTCCGTTGAGTCCGTTAACCGCCTCCACCTTCATCTTGATTGGACTTTCCGGCGTCTCTCTTGGAGCCCACCAGCGGTTTATTTTCGTCTGGGCTTTTGCCACGACCATCATCATGGCCGCAGTGGCATGGATCGGCGGTGTCATTTGAGCGTTGACTGTCGTTTTGGTCCGGAAAACTTGGAGTCTGTGTATTGAAGACCATCAGAATTGGCTCCGGAGCGGGATATTCGGGCGATCGCATTGAACCGGCGATCGAACTTGTGGAAAAGGGGGACATTCAATACCTTGGATTTGAGTGTCTTGCCGAGCGCACGATCGCCCTTGCCCAACATCAAAAGATGATGGACCCGTCAGCCGGATATGATCCCTTTTTGGAACAACGCATGCATGCCGTCCTCGCAATCTGCAAGGCTCGCGGCATCAAGATCATTACCAATATGGGCGCAGCGAATCCCGTTGCTGCAGCGGAGAAGACGGCAGATGTAGCCAAACAACTGGGGATCAAGGGTTTGCGGATAGCAGCCGTTACCGGTGATGACGTGCTGGACGTCTGCAGACGCGGGGATTTCCCGTTTCTGGAAATCGATGGCCGTGTCCAGGATCTTGGTGCACGCGTAATATCGGCAAATGCCTATCTTGGTGCAGGACCCATTGTGCAAGCATTGGCCGGGGGTGCCGATGTCGTCATCACGGGTCGTGTAGGCGACCCCGCACTTTTCATGGCGCCACTCATCCATGAGTTCGGCTGGGCAATGGATGACTGGGAGCGGCTGGGGAAAGCTGCGCTTGTTGGACACTTACTCGAGTGCGCTGGTCAGATTACGGGAGGCTACTTTGCTGATCCTGGTTACAAGAATATCAAAAATCTGGCTCGCTTGGGATTTCCGATTGGCGAGGTAAGCGAGGATGGCAATGTCGTTATCACCAAGGTAGCTGGTTCGGGAGGCGCTGTTACTGAAGCGACATGCAAAGAGCAGTTGCTCTATGAAGTTCACGATCCGGCCGAATACATTCAACCCGATGTGGTTGCGGATTTTTCGCAAGTAACGGTCACGCAGGCTGGTCCTGATCGTGTTCGTATGCAGGGCGGTGGTGGAAAGCCAAAGACCGGGAAGTTGAAGGTCTCGATCGGATATTTGGACAGCTATATCGGTGAAGGTCAGATTTCCTACGCTGGGCCCGGTGCTTTGGAACGTGCAAGTCTCGCCCTGGAGATCGTCCGGGAGCGTTTGGAAATAACGGGGGCCAAGACAAGCGAAGTTCGGTTTGACTTGATCGGAGTAAATTCATTGCATGGGGCGGCATCGCCGATTGGCGGCGGTCCGTACGAAGTTCGCGCCCGTGTGGCCGGGCGCACCGAAAGCCTTGATGAAGCAGTGCGGATCAGCAACGAAGTTGAGAGTCTCTATACAAACGGACCGGCTGGCGGCGGCGGCGCATTTAAGTCGGCAAGAGAAGTGATTGCCGTGGCCTCCGTACTGCTCCCTCAGGAGCTGGCTAATTCTGCAATTCAATTCCTTGAAGTGTGAGAGCAACAATGAGATTGCGCGAGATCGCACATTCGCGGACCGGAGATAAGGGCAACACATCCAACATCTCGGTCATCGCTTACGATCCGAAACATTATGGCCTGTTGTTGCAACATGTGACGTCCGATGCGGTGCGGAAACATTTCGCAGGAATAGTGGAGGGAAAGGTCACTCGCTTTGAACTGCCCAAGATAAGCGCGCTTAATTTCGTCTTGGAGCAGGCGTTGGGAGGAGGCGTTACCCGGTCGCTCGCACTTGACGCACACGGTAAAAGCCTGAGTTCAGCGCTGCTTGATCTCGAGATTCTGATCCCCCTGTCCGACGGGTCGGCGCAACACTCCGAACAGTGAGGGTGTTTACTCCACTGCGCGTTTTGGCCATCCGCCAGATAGGACAAACAACACGGCGATAGTAATGGCTTCGTTGTATTGCGGGCGCAGACTTGTCGCACCAGTATCGTGTGGAAATATCGCGGCTCACTGTACGGCAAAGGCCGTGAATCCTGAGAGCCGTAAATATGGGGACAGTGCGATTGACCGCTTCCTCATGTTGTGGCGCCAGCACCTGACATTGTTTCACTCCAAGAAAATCCTTGAAATAAACCATTGACAAGAAAGGCGATAAAAATGCTAATGCGTATAACTGCTAATGCGTATTAGCAGAATCCTTGGGGAATGATGATTTGCCGAAGCGTTTGACACAAAAACACATTGCCCAGCTTGCAGGCGTCAGTCAGGCCACGGTTTCGCTCGTGCTTAATGATGCGCATGCGGCGCTCAATCGTATTCCTGATGATACGCGCGCGCGTATCTTGAAAATTATCCATGATACCGGGTATGTCGCCGACCCCATCGCCCGGAGTATGGCAAAGGGCCTGAACCGCATTCTTGGCGTCTTCACTTACGAGCCGGCTTTCCCGAGCGCTCAAGCGGACTTTTTTGCTCCGTTCCTTCTGGGTATCGAGGAGGAGGCGCAGCGGCAAAACTATGACCTGCTGCTCCTTACGAGTGCCGGCATTGGTGAGAAGCGCAAGATCTTCAATGATGGCAATCGGCTGCGGCTTGCCGACGGCTGCCTTGTTCTCGGCCGTCAGTTCAATCGTGCCGAACTGAAACGGCTCGTCGGCGGCGATTATCCGTTTGTCGCCATTGGCCGGCGTGAAAATGCCGGAGGAAAGGTACCTTATGTCGGCGGTGACTACGCCGGTGGGACGAAGGCTCTGGTGGAAAAAGCTCTGTCGCTGGGTCACAGTCGTTTGGCCTACGTGGGCCCTGAAGGTCCGGCAGAGTCAGTTTCCGACCGCTGGAAAGGCTTTTCGCAATCGCTTGGCGGTGATGCGCAGCTCGCGCTGCATATTTCTGCGGTTGGCCAGCCGCCTGCCGATACATTGGACGCGTTGCTCGCCAGTGGCAGCACGGCCGTATTCTTCAACGAGCTTGCCGATGCCATCAAGGTTGAAGCAGTAGCGCGCCAGCGTGGTTTGGCGATCCCGGCGGATTTGTCTTTTGTTGTTCTCGGTCGGCACATTCGCCCGCAAGAGACCGCGATCCAGTTCGCCTCTTTCAATATTCCTCGGGAAGAAATGGGCCGGCAGGCAACTGCAATGCTCATTCGCCGGATCGAGGCTTCCGAACCCGTGCAGCAGATATTGCTGCCGTGCGAACCTGTCGAGGGTGAAACCCTTGGCCCTGTAAAATGAGACGGAATTGATGAGCATGAGAGAATTGCAAGCGGATATATTGGTTGTCGGTGGCGGGGTGGGCGGCGTTGCTGCGGCACTTGGTGCTTTGAGGGCCGGGCGTACCGTGGTCATGAGCGAGGAGTTTGACTGGATCGGCGGGCAGCTTACCAGTCAGGCGGTACCTCCGGATGAGCACAGTTGGGTGGAGCAGTTCGGAACCACGCGATCCTACAGACAGTTGCGCAACGGCATCCGCCAGTATTATCGTCATCACTATCCCCTTACCGACGCCAGCCGAGCATGGCACGATCTCAATCCGGGGGCCGGCTGGGTCAGTCGTTTGTGCGCCGAGCCCCGTGTTGGGCTCGCGGTTCTCGAAGCCATGCTTCTGCCCTATCGGGGCGGCGGAAAGCTGACGGTTTTGCAGCCCTATCGGCCAGTCCTTGCCAGCATGGATGGGGACATTGTTCGCTCGGTTACGCTACGGCATCGCGACAGCGGCGTGGATCTGACTGTATCCGCTGATTATATCATCGATGCCACCGAGCTAGGCGATGTCTTGCCATTGGCAGGAACCGAATATGTCACCGGTTTTGAAAGCCAGGACGATACGGGTGAACCCAGTGCGTCCAGCCAGGTTCAGCCCGACAATGTTCAGGCGGTGTCGATTTGCTTTGCCATCGATCACGTCGATGGTGATCACACGATAGACAAGCCGGAGAATTATGAATTCTGGCGAGCCTATCAGCCGGACTTCTGGGGTGCGCCTTTGCTCGGGTTCAAGGCACCGCATCCGCGTACACTGGAAATCACCGAACGCAGTTTCACGCCCAATCCTGACGACGATCCTCTCCTTGTCGACGCGGACCAGCGCAAAGGCGGGGGGGATGAAAATCTCTGGACTTTCCGTCGGATTGCCGCCCGCCGTAATTTTCTACCGGGCAGCTATCAGTCGGACATATGTCTCGTGAACTGGCCGATGATCGATTATCTGGAAGGCTCGATCATTGATGTGTCAGAAGAGGAAAAGGCGCGTCACCTGAAGGCCGCCGTCGAGCTGTCCTATTCGGTTTTCTATTGGCTTCAGACGGAAGCGCCGCGCGCTGACGGCGGCACGGGTTTCCCCGGCCTTCGCCTGCGCGGCGACGTCACGGGCACCGACCATGGGCTTGCCATGGCTCCCTACATCAGGGAAAGCCGCCGGATCAAACCTGTGACGCGGATCGTCGAGCAGGATCTCTCTTTTTCCGTGCGCGGTGATAAGGGAGCTGTCCATTATCGCGACAGCATCGGCATTGGAATGTACCGCATTGACCTTCACCCTTCGACCGGTGGCGACAATTACATTGATGTGCCGTCCTGCCCATTTGAAATTCCGCTGGGGGCGCTCCTCCCGCAACGCATGAAAAACATTCTGCCCGCGGGAAAGAACATCGGAACAACCCATATCACCAATGGCTGCTACCGCTTGCATCCGGTCGAATGGAATATCGGCGAAGTGGCCGGAATGCTTGCGGCTCACTGCCTGAATCGCAACCTGACACCACATCAGGTGCAGGGAGACGACGGACATCTTGCCGACTTTCAGTCACTGCTATCCCGGGAGGGGGTCGAAATACGCTGGCCGGACATACGCGCATACTAACAAAAAACGGAGGAGGGAAACATGTCGAACCGTATCAATCTCAAGGCATTCGCAGCCGCGCTCGCGGTTGGTCTTTCGCTTGCCGCTATCGGAACCGCGTCGGCGCAGGAGGCCGTCAATCTGCGCATGACAATCTGGAGCGCCAATGAAGCGCATCTGAAGCTTTTCAACGATATGGCTGCAGGTTTCAAACAGAGCCATCCAAACGTAACAGTCACCTATGAATCGCTGCCGTTCGACACCTATACCACGGCCTTAACGACGCAGATTGCCGGTGGCAACGCACCTGATATGGCGTGGATTTTCGAAACGACGGCCTATGATTTCGTCAATTCAGGTGCGCTTTACCCTCTGGGAGATAAGCTCAACGCCATTCAGGGTTACAATCTTGCAGAGGTTAGTCCTGGGGCTACTGAACGTTGGTCTAAAGGCGGAACCCTCTATGCCTATCCGTTTTCGACATCGCCCTTTGCAGTGTTCGCCAACAACGATCTGATCCGCAAGGCCGGGGCAAAAACGCCTGACGAATTGATCAAGGCGGGCGAGTGGACGTGGGATAAGGCTATTGAGACAGCTTCGACTGTTGGTCGGACCGGGAAGGGCGGCCTGATAATCCGGGATTTCAACTACCAGAATTGGCAAAACCTGGCGGCGATATGGAATGGCTTTGGCGCTTCGCCGTGGAGCGAGGACGGAAAAAACTGTACCATTGGCGATAAGCCGATGACGGATGCATTGTCTTTCATTCATGACGCCATCTTCAAGAACAAAGCCATGCCGGGGCCCGGTGAAAATGTTGACTTCTTTGCCGGAAATGCGGCGATGACGATCACGCAGATCAGCCGGGCATCGCTGCTGCCGAAACAAAATGGTTTCGAATGGGATCTGGTGCCTTTGCCCAAAGGGCCCGCCGGGGAATATGCCTTGATCGGGCAGGCGGGTATCGGCGTCATGCAGTCAAGCCCTCATGCCGATGTAGCGGCGGAATTCGTCGGCTACATGACGAATCCCGAAAACTCCGCGAAGCTGGCGCAATTCTTTCCCTCCGCACGCAAATCCTTGCTCAATGCCGAGACGCTGAAGAAAACCAACCCGCTTCTCTCACAGGAGCAATTGGAAAAGGTGGTCATCGCAGGAATATCCAATGGAAAGGTAATTCCTGGGCACACTGGTTTCGCACAGATCCAGCAAATGGTTCGGGCCGGGCTGGATGCCGTTTGGACGCCGAACGCTGACATCGCAAATGCAACACAGAAAATTTGCGGGCAGATAAGTCCGCTTCTCAAGCGTTAGGCCACTGCCATGAGCGCCGGGCATAAAACTCAGTTTTGGACGATAGCCCGCCGGGACAGCGCGGCCGGATATCTGTTCATCGCACCTCAACTCGCCGGCATCGTCACATTTGTACTTTTGCCGCTTTGCCTCGTGTTTTGGTACTCGCTGCATGAATGGAATGTGCTTGCCAATACATTTAATTATACCGGTGCGCAGAACTACAGGATGCTTTTGGAAGATCCTTCGCTGCCAGCTGTTCTGGGTTCCACAGCACTCTTCTCGCTTGGGCTGGTCGTCCTCAACATGAGCCTTGCGCTTCTGCTTGCCGTACTTCTCAACCAGAAGCTAAGAGGGATTGCGGTTTTCCGCACGCTGTTCTTCTCACCGGTTGTCGTCTCTCTGGTGGCCTGGACGATCGTCTGGGGATTCCTGCTGCAGAAAAATGGAGGCATCAACGGAATGCTTCTGTTCCTTGGAATAGAGGGCCCAAACTGGCTGCGGGAACCCGTTACAGCAATGATCTCGGTCATTGTTGTTCAGGTCTTCAAGAATGTCGGGCTCAACATGATCCTTTTTCTTGCGGCATTGCAGAGCGTACCCAACGAACTCTACGAAGCTGCGCGCATTGATGGCGCGCCGCCTTTCAAGCAGTTTCGCCGCATCACGCTGCCGATGATCAGCCCGACCATACTGCTGACCTCAATCATTACAATCGTAGGTTCCTTACAGGTGTTCGCGCAAATCGCGGTTCTTACCCAAGGCGGGCCCGGCGTCTCGACGACAGTATTGGTCTATTATCTCTATCAACAGGCATTCCAGTTTCACTTTTTCGGTTACGGCTCGACATTGTCGATTTTGCTTTTCGTTATCGTGGCATGTCTCACTTTCGCCCAATGGCAATTGCGCAAGAGGATCGTTTTCTATGAAAACTGAGTTGTCTCCCCGCGCGAAGGTTCTGGTTTATGGGACGATGTGCGTCCTGCTGATCCCCTTTGTATTTCCCACTTGGTGGATGGTGACCTCATCATTCAAACCCGTGAGTGATATCTTTGCTTTTCCACCGCAGCTGATACCGCGTTCATTTGATTTCACCACCTATGGCCAGGTCTTCACACTTCAGCCATTTGCAAAGCAATATTGGAATTCAGCCTACATTGCTGCGGTCGTCACCGCCGGGACGATGGGCATATCATCCATGGCTGGTTACGCCTTCGCCCGGATCCGCTTTCCCTTTGCCAATGCCATTTTCATGGTTGTGCTGCTGGGTCTTTTGATTCCGTCGGAAGTGACGATTGTGCCGTTGTTTCAGCTGTTCCTGAAGCTGGGTATGGTCAATACGCATTGGCCACTGATCCTGGTGCCCATTTTCGGCGCGCCGAGCGTATTCGCCACCTTCGTAATGCGTCAGTTCTTTATCTCGCTTCCGGTGGAATTGGAGGAGGCGGCCCGCGTTGATGGCCTGAGCCGTTTCAAGATATTCACCCGCATTGCATTGCCGCTCGCCCGTCCTGCACTCGCGTCGGTTGCGATATTTACGTTCCTGCACAGTTGGAACCTCTATCTGGAGCCCATTGTGTTTTTGTCCAGCGCCGACAAGTTCACGCTGCCTCAGGCACTCACGCAATTTACCGATGCCTATGGCGGGCCAATGTGGAACATCCAGCTGGCAGCGGCAACATTGACTGCACTTCCCGTCCTCATTGTTTTCATCATCGCGCAGAAGCACTTTGTTGAAGGCCTCGCGCATACCGGCCTCAAGGGCTGAAAACGGATCAAATTCTTATGGCTGAAGTTACTCTCACAAACACCCGCAAGGCGTATGGCAACGTCAATGTGATCCATGGAGTCGACCTTGACATAGAGGATGGTCAATTCGTCGTTCTTGTGGGCCCATCCGGCTGCGGGAAATCGACCCTCTTGCGCATGGTGGCTGGGCTGGAAACCATCACGGGCGGTGAAATCTCCATAGGCGGGAAGGTGGTCAACAACCTCGACCCGAAGGACAGGGACATCGCCATGGTTTTCCAGAACTACGCGCTTTATCCGCATATGACCGTTGCGACCAACATGGGTTTTTCGTTGGAGCATCGGGGCGGCAGTAAATCCGAAATAGCGGAACGCGTTCATTGGGCGGCAGGTATACTCGGTCTCACACCGTTGCTTGACCGGTATCCGCGCCAGCTTTCCGGCGGCCAACGCCAGCGTGTTGCCATGGGACGGGCGATTGTTCGCAGCCCGCAGGTCTTCCTTTTTGACGAACCACTCTCGAACCTCGATGCGAAATTGAGAGTTGTCATGCGGGGGGAGATCAAGGCACTGCACGAGAAGCTCAAGACGACGATGATCTATGTCACGCATGACCAGATTGAGGCCATGACAATGGCAGACAAGATCGTCGTGCTGAACGGCGGGCGCATCGAGCAGGCGGGTACGCCGCTTGAACTATACGATCGGCCGGCCAACCAGTTCGTCGCGGGCTTCATCGGATCACCGGCAATGAATTTCATTCCGGGTAAAATACGTGCGGAAGGTCTGGTAACGTCGGACGTGGTAATACCTCTTCCCCGCTCTGCGCAGGAACACGTCGGGCAGGATGTGGTTCTTGGAGTCAGGCCGGAACATCTTGTGGCGGAAGAAAGCGGCATTGCAACACTGGTCACCCTTGTGGAGCCAATGGGACATGAAACCCAGATTTCCATGATGCTTGGCCAGACGTTGATTCATGGTCTTTTTAGAGAGCGGTTGCCTCTACGACCCGGGTCAATTTTTCACGTCCGGCTAACAACAGATAAACTCCATATCTTTTCAGCAGCTGACGGCCACCGCCTCATGTGAATGAAGTAAACAGTTCACATGTAGCGTTCGGGTCCAGCGCTTACTGCGCCAGATTCCCGCGCACGCTTGTAACGTCACCTGAACTGACGGCCGCTGCGTTATTACCCCAGGCACTGCGTACATATGTCAGCACATCAGCGATCTGCTCATCATTGAGACGCCATGCCAACGATGGCATGGCAGGTGTTGTAGGCGCTCCTTTGGTATGAACTGCCTGGCTGCCTTCAAGGACGAGTCGCACGAGTGTTTCTACGCTGTCCTGCGCGACAAGGGAGTTTCCGGCGAGGGCAGGGAACAGAGGACCAGCTCCGCCACCGCTCCCGCCATGGCAAGCCGAACAATTGTCGCGATAAACTGCTTCTCCAGCCGCCATCCGCTTCTCGTCGGGTTTGACCGATTGCACGGCAGCAGTATCAGACGCAAAGCTCTTGAGATAAACCGCCACGGCCTTCAGATCGGGGTCTGTCATTTGCGATGTCGAGTTTTCGATTGCCTCTGCCATTGGACCTGAGGCAATGGAATGCTTGTTCACACCGGTCTTCAGATAGGCAATCAGTTCATCCTCTGTCCATCGCCCGATACCACTCGTCATACTGCCGGTGATGTCGGGGGCAAACCAGCCCTGCAGTGATGCGCCTTTCAGAAACGCACTGTTCTTGTCCGCGCCAAGAAACGACTTGGGCGTGTGGCAGGTGCCGCAATGGCCTGCGCCCTGAACAATATAAGCCCCGCGATTCCATTCGGTTGATTTGGAGCTGTCTTGTTCGAATGGTGTCGCGTCGAAATTGAGGAGATTCCAGCCGGACATGGCAAGGCGGATGTTCAGCGGAAACGGCAGCTGATTGGCTTCGACTTTATTTGAGACCGGTTCGACGGTTGTGAGATACGCCCACAGGTCGGAAATATCCTGATCGTTCATTTTGGTATAGGCGGGATAAGGCATGGCCGGGTAAAGCCGGACGCCGTCGTGGCCAATGCCCGTCTTCATCATATTGTGAAAATCGGTCGCGTTCCACTTGCCGACGCCTGTTTCAGCGTCGGGGGTAATGTTCGGCGGAATAAGGACACCAAAGGGTGTCTGCAATGGCAAGCCCCCCGCAAGAGGCTTGCCGCCCGGCCGGGTATGGCAACCGCTGCAATCGCCGAGCACGGACTGATATTGACCGCGAATGATGGTGTCCGCCTGATCGGCTGCAATTGCCGGTGCGGCAATACCTGCTGAAACAACAGCAATTGTCAGAAGCAGCGCTCTCATGCCGACACCAAGGGAGCGCCGGGGTTGCGAAGATACTGGTCGCGAATGGCATCGGCGGCAAGAAAGGCGAGTGCACCAACCGTCCCGGTGGGGTTCTTGCCGGCATTTTGAGGAAAGGCCGAGGCACCGATGACAAAGACGTTGGGAACATCCCAACTCTGGAGGTAGCGATTGACCGCGCTTTTTGCAGGATTGGTGCCCATGATGGCGCCGCCAGTATTATGGGTGCTCTGGTAGGGGACGCTGTCCCATCCTTTCTTGCGCCTGCTGATGACATGCTGCTTGCCGCCGAGAGTTTTGGCGATTTCCTCCATGCGATCGCAGACATAATTGGACATTCGGATATCATTATCGGGAAAGTCGAACGTCATGCGCATGAGTGGCCGTCCGAAACGATCTTTGTAGGTCGGATCAAGATCGAGATAGTTGTTCCGGCTGGCGTAACTGCTGCCCTGCGATGAAAAGGCCAGGGTGCTTTTGTAGCTCTCGACCGTCGCCTTTTTCCATGCGCTGCCCCATTTCGGCGTGCCCGGCAGGGTAGGTCGCGTCGCAATCGGGCGCCCATTGGTCGGGATGCAGTTGATACCGGCACCCCCGACAAAATCGAGGCCGCCATGGTCAAAGGCGTCCCCATTGAAATCATCGATGGTCTGGCCAAGTGCCCCCGCCGCGATAAACGGATTGAAGTTCTTGTCGTCGAAGAACACCTGCGCCCCGGAGTTCGTCTGATAGCAATAGTTGCGTCCGACCACGCCTTCACCGCTGACGGGATCATAAATCTTGCCGATGCCGGACAGCATCATCAGCCTGACATTGTGCAATCCATAGGCGCACAGGATGACCAGATCGGCGGGCTGGAAAAATTCCTGCCCCGATGTGTCGATATAGGTCACGCCGCGTGCCGATTTGCCGGATGCATCAAGATTGACGTGGAGAACTTCGCTGTCTGTCCGAACCTCGAAATTGGCCTTCTTCATGAGAACGGGCAGAACGGTCGTTTGGGCGCTTGCCTTGGAATAGTTGGCACAACCAAAGCGCTCGCAAAACCCGCAATAGGTGCATTGTCCCATAGCGATGCCCAATGGGTTCACGTAGTTCTGGGACAGATTGGCCGATGGTGTAGGGAATGGATGGAATCCGAGCGACCGTCCCGCCTCAGCAAACAGGGTTGGAGCGTAGGTCATCTGCATGGGAGGAAGCGGATAATCACGGGAGCGCGCATCCTCAAAGGGGTTGCCACCGTCCTGTAATTCGCCTTTGATGTTGCCGGCCTTGCCTGAAATGCCCGCCAGATATTCGAACCGGTCATAGTACGGCTCCAGTTCGGCACCGGTGATGCCCCAATCGGCGACTTCAAGGTCTGCGATCTTCGCCGCGCCGTATCGTTCGGTCAAATGGGTTCGAATGTTCAAATCTGAATCCCAAAAACGCCATGTATGCCCATTCCAGTGAACGCCGGCACCACCCACGCCATTGCCGGGTAAGAACGATCCGAAATCACGCAACGGTAACGCAGTTTCAGAGGGGGAATTGCGTATGGTGAACGTTTCAACGGTAGGCTGCAGGAACAAGTCGCGTCTGATGCCGTATCGCAACTCGTCCTGTGCGTAGCCGATATTGAAATCGGTTGCCGTATCGCGCCAGGGGCCGCGCTCAATCGCAAGCACATCCAGACCCTGATCCGTGAGTTCGTTGGCAAGGATTGCGCCGCTCCAGCCCAGGCCAACAATCACGACATCTTTGCGAGGAAGAATATTCGTCATTGTCAGATTCCTTTCCCGAGCCATTCCGGCCGGCCGCTGATGGATACCGGTGACTGGGGGTATGGTTCATTGTGTTTGGTCACGTGATCCCGGTAGTCGTATCGCGCCCCGGGAAACCCGATCATCCGCCAGGACACCATGTCCTTGTTGCCGCCGTAGATCGGATCGGCAAAAAAGCCTTCCATGGTGTTCTGCAGGACCAGACCGAAAAATCCGGCGCTCTTGATACCATTGGGAAGCGCGATTTTCCCCGCCTCCATCTCGGTAAGGAAAGCGTCTTGCTCTGCAGGTTGAAGCTCGACAAAGCTTTTACCGTCACGCTGCTTCAGAAAGGCATCCATTGCTGCAAGTCCAGCGCGGTAGCGCTGGGCCGGGTTTGCCTCACCCTGATAGCCCTGGGTGGGTAATCCGGGCAGGAACGGTCCTTTCGTATAAAGCCGGCTCGAAGACCCGAAGGGCCCGGTGAGTTGCCGGTCGATATAAACGGCGCAGCCAGCTTCCTTGCCGCCGATGCTCAGCTCATCGGCAGGAATGATGCGATCAACGATTGCTTCAACGGTGGCCGCCTCCTGCGGTGTAAAGAAATACCAGCCTCCAGGAACGACCTGAATTGGCGGATCCGAGGCGAGGGCCTGCCATGGCAATGAACCGGATATAGATCGCGCGAAACTTGCCGATGTGCCTGCTGCCAGGAATATTGCAACCGAAGAGAGGAAATGACGCCGATTCAATCGAACCGAACTGCGATAGCTCATCGTAGCCTCCGTGATGCGAGGTAAGATGCGCGGAAAATGCGCAGAGAAAAGATGACAAAAACGGTAAAGTTTAAGTCATTACAGATACTTAGTATCTACGCGTTTGAGTTGTCTGACAAGTGATTACAGAAATTTCTCCGGGGGAATGAACTGTTGCCAAGTGCTTCAAGATTCTTTGTGTTTGAAGTCGTTTTCGATGTCACTGCGGTTTCAGTTCTGCGATTTCCAGATTCTGATCTCGGGCTGATCCGCTGTTTCAGAACCGGCAGGGGCCGGTGATCGATCTGGTGATTCTCGGTCGCGATTGATTTGATTCCTGTCCGCGCGGCATCCTGTTCAAACGATTTTTCTCTACAAGGGGATTTCCCGCAAAACGGCTGTGGTCATTTCCGTAGGACTTTGTGTGCCGCAGGCTGTCATTGTGCGGCTATTATTCCGTTTGTCCATTTTTCTTTGTTTTCGCTATTGCGTTCCGGAATCAAAAACTCTAGGGAAACCAACGTTGAACATGATACGGAGCGTAGCGCAGCCTGGTAGCGCATCTGGTTTGGGACCAGAGGGTCGGGAGTTCGAATCTCTCCGCTCCGACCATTTCAACGGATGATGCTGCTGGTACTGAACCGAAGCCTGTACTATATCGGGATTTCAGACAAAGGGATTTCTTCTAATGGCAGCACGTATTTACAGCCCCGCAAAAACAGCTATGCAGTCCGGCAAGGCCAAGACCGAAAGCTGGACGCTTGAATTCGAGCCGGAACAGCCACGCAAGGTTGAACCGCTGATGGGCTATACGTCATCGGGCGATATGAAAAGCCAGATCCGCCTGTCCTTCGAAACGAAGGAGGAGGCAATCGCCTATGCACAGAAGAACGGCATTGCCTATTCGGTGCAGGAGCCAAAGGAAACGAGACGGCGTGTTGTTTCCTATTCGGAAAACTTCCGCTTTGATCGTAAACAGCCCTGGACGCACTGACTGTTTGCAATTTGTTCGGATTTCCCGGTGATACTAGGATCACCGGTTTAAAAGCTGGTCCCGTAGCTCAGCTGGATAGAGCACCGGCCTTCTAAGCCGACGGTCGCTGGTTCGAATCCAGCCGGGATCGCCATTTACCCACATATCTTATTGCATCGCTTTACAGTATCGCGCGGATCGGCTGGAAGCATCGCATGGGCAACTGCCCATAAAAATGCTGCCGATTGGAAAACGATCAAAGCGGTTCCCATTGTAAAATGAAACCATCGGATATTCCTTCGGTCAGCACAGGCGGCTACCAGAAAATCACCGCTGGGGAATGGCCGTATTTTCCATATCCAGATTGACGATGACATTGAATCTCTATTGTTTCTGGAATTATTGGGGAAGATAGGATGGCTACCGATTTGGATATTGGAACGGCTGCACAGGGCGATCTTTCAGAGTTGTTGGAGTTATATCGCCAACTGCATCCACGTGATCCCCACCTCTCGATTGAATCAGCCTCAGAGATTCTGCAGCGGTTCGCAGGATATCGAGGGAGCGCCATTTTTATTGGCCGGGTCGGTGGCAAGTTGATCACGACATGCGCGATAATCGTTGTACCAAACCTGACAAGGGGAGGTTTGCCTTACGCCGTGATTGAGAATGTCGTAACAGATGAACATCACCGGCAGCAGGGATTTGGCCATCTGTTGCTACAAGCCGCGGTGACGCATGCATGGACGTTCGATTGCTACAAGGTCATGTTGATGAGTGGTTCAAAGAACCCCGGCACTCTCAGATTTTATAATCAAGCAGGCTTCGAGCAGAGCAAAACAGGTTTTCAGATTCGACGGCCTGAGACATGAGAATCTTTCAAGATCGGGCTCATTATTTCCCTGCCACTTGAGACGTGCGGCGATTCTGGCTAAATCGCCAGCAATTGCCCAGCGCGAAATCGTCAACCAATTCTCTGTCAATGTCTGTTGAGGTGTACTCGATGAGTCAGTCATCTGCTGTAACGATAGCGCCGGTAAGGCCTGAGAACATCATCAGTTTTCACGAGGCGCTTGATACGGTGTCCCGGGAGCGCAAATACCTGACATTCCTCGAGGCTCCGCCTCTGGACGGGTTTCGCGACTTCGTGACAGCCATGATCGCCGACGGCAATTCCCAGTTCGTTGCACTGGCCGGGCAAAGAGTGGTGGGCTGGTGTGATATCCGCCGGCACATGCGTGCGGCGCACGCGCACCGGGGCACGCTCGGCATGGGGATCATTCCGTCGTACCGCGGTCAGGGTCTTGGCTTGAAGCTCATCAATACAACCATGGAACACGCGCGAAAGGCCAGGCTTGTGCGCATCGAGCTCGACGTGCATGCGGATAACGAACGCGCGATTGCACTTTATGAAAAGGTTGGCTTTGTCAGGGAAGGCGTGGCGCGCGACGCTGTCTGTATTGACGGACGGTATGTAGACACCGTCAATATGGCAGTTGTCTATCGGTAGTCGGGCCGCTCTACCGATGCTTCGAACTGCTCATTCGGCGTGAAACGTCAGCTCGACATTGCTCCAGAGATCATATTTTTCCGGTGGCAGTTTGAACGGCTGGGAACGGAGCACAGCTTGCAATGCCCGTTCCTTGGCTTTCGCCACGATGTCGGCATTACGGCCCTGTCCTGATACAGCAGGGGTCCCCTCGATGGTACCTTCGCGGGTCAACTTGAATCTGACGATGACGATCACATCGCGATTGTCGCTGAGTTCCTCATCGGTGACGATGCGGACTTTGGTTCGTTCCATCGGGGACGCATCCGTGGCGCTTGATGCGTCTTCGGCAAAGGAGGGCAGTGATGACAGACCAAGGAATAGTGCAACGGTGAATACGATACCCGGATGCTTCAACGATCTGATGTGCATGGATGTCCCCCAATTTGCCCGATATCAGATAAGCAAAACGGCAAGCAGGAGTCGATGGCTTCCTTGCGGTACCCATGGGTCTATTCTCCTGCGCTCAGAGACCGACAAGGTCTTTGATCACCGCACGCATATCCACTGTTCCCTGCAGGATTTCACTTTCTGAGTTTTCAAACCTGATCCATCCTTCGTTGAAACCATCCAGCATCTGGATGCGCGGCATCGGATCGCGCATGCCCTGTGAGCGGAACATGGCTCCCCACGTCTCACGCGGCACGATCTCGACCCGCACGGGATGCGACAATATCCCGGAAAAGGCATCAGCAATGTCGTTCGGCGAGACGCGGGCCGGTCCTTCGATTTCAATGATGCGTCGTCCCGTCCAGGTGTCCTGCATGCATTGGGCGGCGAAGCGCCCGACATCGGCCGTCGCTATCATCGGTATCCTGCGATCGGCCGGCTGGAGGAATGAGTGGATGATGCCGTCTTCGCTTGCCGAAGCGACGTCCCAGGCGAGATTGTCGAGAAACCACGCTGGCCGCAGGATCGTCAGCGGGATCGTGAGAGTGCCGAGCGTCTGTTCGAGAATGGTGCGCTGGCTCAAAAGGTTGGTCTGCGTCGCCTGACCCCCGATAGTCGACAGGCAGACGATTTTGCCGGGCTGGGCGGCTTGTAGAGCATCGCGAATAATGGTTGCTTCAGCACGGGCTTCGGGAAACCCGGGCAAGGGATCGAAATTCGACGGCGGAAGGATGAACACACCCTCGGCCCCTCTGAAAGCCCTTGTCAGGGCTGCCTCATCGCCCATATCCGCGATGGCGATCTCGCAGCCGAGAGCCTGCCATTCCCCGGCTTTCCCAAGGTTTCTGACGATGGCCCGCACGGATTTTCCAGATGCAAGGAGTTCGCGGGCCATTGCCCCGCCAACTTTGCCGGTGATTCCAGTGATTGCGTACATGATATCGGTCCTTTGCATTGAAATCGTATGCCGCGAAGATAAAGGGCGACATCAGTTGACTGAAGTGCAAATAGATCACATCATTAATGACTAAAAATCATTGGTGACGCAGATGGCATTTGACGGAAGACTGATTTCGAATGTGGGGGTTCTCGCGGCTATCATCGAGGGCGGCAGCTTTGCGCGCGCGGCCGATGCGCTGGGACTGTCACCCTCCGGCGTCAGCCGGGCACTATCACGTCTGGAAGGGCGGATCGGTGTTCGTCTGCTCGATAGAAACACCCGCACCGTAGCACTGACGGACGAGGGGCGCAGGCTCTACGCCAATATTGGGCCGCTGCTTTCAGGCATCGAGGATGCGCTACGGGTAACGTCCGGAGCAGCCGAAACGGTGCGTGGACGGTTGCGCGTCAACGTCGATGCCTTTTTTGCGCGTTTCATGTTTTCGTCCCACGTCGGACGCTTTCTCGATCTGCATCCGGAGGTGTCGCTGGAACTTGTCACCAAAGACCAACTCGGCGACCTGCTGGGCGACGGTTTCGATATCGCGGTCCGTTTTGGCGAGCCGCCGGAATCCGGCATGATCGCCCGAAAGCTTCTCGACACACGAACCATCACGGTTGCATCTCCCGATTATATCGAGAAGCACGGCGCGCCTGATGTTCCCGGCGATCTGGCAAAGCACCGCTGCATCCATGTGCGCAATTCCCAGACGGGACAGATCATCGAGGATTGGCAGTTTTGGGAAGACGGCGCGATGGTCAGCGTTCCGACCCAGGCACGGCTGATCGTCAACGAAGTGGGTACGCTTCTGGGAGCCTGCCTGAGCGGCGTTGGAGTTGCGCGCATCAAGTCGATTGGCGTGCAGGACCTGCTCGACAGGGGAGAACTGGTGGAAGTGCTCGCCGATTGGCCAACGGATTCCTATCCGCTTTATGCAATCTTTCCCTCAAGGCACCTGCCAGCGGCAAAGGTACGGGCATTCATCGATTTCGTGCAGGAGACAGTCAATCGACCTGAGGTCCGATGAGAAAGCTGTATCTGACGAAGTATTGGAGATCCGATCTAAACGATCCGCTTCACCTCAACCCAATCGTTCATGTCGTTGATCTTCAACTTGCCGATGCCATCGGCCGTCTCAAGCAGTACCTCGGGCATAAACTGGTGGACATATTCGTCGTCCACGCTGGTCTGCTCCCACACCTGACCATTGGTCAGCTCGAATTTTGTCCCGAGCGAGTAGCCATCGGTCGAGCCCTTGATCGTCTCCTTGTCGTACTCCATCGGCCATCCCTTTCGCAGTGAAAGATCTACTCTCAGCCAAGCCGAAGAGTTCGTCAATCAATGGGCCCATCTATTCAGCCCGTTCCATTTCGCGCGCCGATTGATCGGATAGCTTGCGTTCATGGTGAGCCATGACAATGGCGATGACCAGCATGCTCAGGGAAACCGGCAGCAGGAGGACGATCATCAACGCCCTCCTTTGGAACTGAGGGTCTCTTTTTGAGATTCCCCGCTCATCGTGACAAGAAAATTGACGGCAGATATGATGTCCAGCAAGGACCAGCCGGAAGCAATGGCCTCCATGTAGAGACGATGGATGTCCTGCGAATAGGCCAGTTCGTTGAAGCGTTCTTTCAACGCGTTCAGGCAATCCTGTTCGCGGCCGTCATAGGCGCGGCGTGTCCAGGGCGGCGGGATCTTGTTCTTGTAGGTTCGACTGATGCGCACGATAGTTTCCAATAGAGCGCCCGCGGACGCCGCCTGATCATTTCCTGCGGACTATGTGCGCTCACACCGGCAAACTGAATACCCATTTTTGTTACGAATTGTTGCTGGGCGTGCCGCGTTTTGAGCTGCAATTCGGCATGCGCCTTCCCCCTCCCGTTTTGTTGATGCGCGTGGTGGAACCACTTTCTCCGTCACGCATTTCAATTTCATGGACATAAATTCCTTTACCCATGTGACCATCAAGTCACCCCGCACCGGACGGATGCTCATGGTTCGGAATGTTCGGGATGCTTTGACCGTGCTGACTCAATTCTGGTCGAGGCGCCAGGGTGAAAAACATGCTCACGCCTGTCAGGCGTGCCGCGATGCGCTGGATAAAACCGGCTCGGTAGAGGAGGCACGGGCATCGTTCGTCGAAGCATCGCGCGAAGCTGGCATTTACGTAACCGAGCGCACCGGATCACTGATGGGGACCGCTCCGAGCGTGCCCGCAGACGTTCCCGAAAAGCCCGCTGACGCTCCATAGCATCAAATGTCGCGATAGTTTTCACTCGTCGGATGCCCGTCAAGTTCCGTAACCTTCGAATTCAATTTTAATCGTTTGTGATCGAACCATTGAGGCTGTTCAAACGTAATTGTTCACGCAAGGGGCCTGGACAATATGAACATCACGTTTTTCCGACTGGAACCATCCGCCGATTTTACCGGACACGCGATCTGGGAGAGATCGAAAATACGGGAGACGTGTTGGGTACGCGCGTCGAATGAACAAGACGCCCGGTTGATCGCATCCATCAAACTCAGGACCGCTGCCCCATCGGGTGACGATGGTTCAAACAGCCCTTGGTTGAATGGCCTGCTGGTACAATGCAATCAGGACGTACCACCGCTGGATTTTGGCAATCGTAGCCTGATAACAGTGAGTGGCAAGATCTATTTGTGAATTCCGGCGATACACCGCGTTCTCAAAAGAACGGTCAAGTGATTGAAACGTGGAAGCGGCGGGGACGAGATGTACAAAAGAAAGCGTGGTAACCGATCAAGCCATAGATGAACACAGCTGGCTGATCAGCACTGCGAGGGCGAGCGCAAAGCCAAACACAAGCAAATGACACCACGCGGGTGTGGTGTAGTGCAGGTGCTGTTCTTCCTCATCATCTTCATACATTCGAATGTTCCCTAATTCGTCTGCAGGTGCCTATTCCATCAACATGAAAGTAAAATGTCAAAGCATGTGCACGAAAATAATTCAGAAAATGCACTGAAAAGGCACGGGAAGGGCCAATAAGGCCAGAAAACAAGGTATTCGAAGCTCAGGATAACATTTCAAGAGCAGTGTTTGCCGCAAGAATCGCGGCGCAGACAGGCAAATAGTCTCTCTTACGGCCAGCGCGATGCGCGCGCTGGATCGAAGATCATGGGTTGAAATGAAATTTACTCAACCTGAGGTTGTTATGCGAATGCGCGCCCAAGCATCCATATGGCAGCCAGAACAATGAGCATGATAATGGCGAGCCGCCACGAACCTGCGAAGACGCCGGGTTGTTTATTATCGTCAGACATTGAAAATTCCAGAGCGGATATTTGTTTTGCAAAATAATTACAACTATTGCGCGAATAAGCAACGAGAACTTCTGTAATAATGGAAGGTTAAATGTTGCATGGCGCATTGGATAACAAGCGGTCAAACCCGGCCATCATGCTGAATTTGTTGAAAAAATAGGAAAATAAGGGCGCCAGATCGTGCGTCGAACTGCGTGCGTATCCATCATCTGAAATTAGTTGACGGGTAGCTTGCGGACCACTCCTTGCCCCGGAGGGAGTGGCTCATGAATGCGTGCAAACGAAATACCTCTATCTGGCCAGCATTTTAACCTTGAGCTTTCGGGCGATGTGACGGGACTTCAGTTTTTTTATGAGTCTGTCTTCGAGCTTGACGCTGCGGGTGATGAGTTCATCCCAATTCGTCGTCGCAACAGTTTTAACCGGTTTGGCGTTCTTGGTCTTCTTGTTTGCTTTTGGATTTTCTGGGCGATGTGTCGCCATTTCGATCTCGTGATTTGAATGGCCCGGATTACGATAGTCTTCCAAAAAGTACAGAGTGAGCACTCAGGTGACCCCTTTCCAAATATCACCTGCCAACGCGTTCGCAGGTTCATTGTCAGCAAATTGGAGGAGGGGGGCAAACACAAGACGATAACCGCCAGAAAAAGCCGAACAGCGACATCTCATGGAACTTTTGTCATAATTCCACTGGGCGGTAACCCGTTGCAGAACGATGACCGGCGTGGAATGCCACAAAACCACATAAAATCTGATAGATAAGCCGTTTCATGACAGCGCGAGAGTGAAGCTTTTGCTGATCGCATTCCCTGTGGTTCGTGGTTCGACAAGCTCGCCATGAGGAAGAGTGGAGCTGCAAGGCTAATCGCCGCCATTGCGGAACACGATAATCATCCGCGCTTCAGAACTTGACTCCCTGCGATCCACCACTCTTCCTCATGGTGAGCTTGTCGAACCACGCACAAAGGTTCCTGCGACAGCCCCATAAACCGATGCAATGGCTGCGCTGTTGCAATTGTCGGGTAAATAATTTCTACTTATCAGGGAAATATTGGGAGTTTGTTCTACGAACTTGCTGCCGCCGGTTGCTAGCATGCGAAATGAATAACGAAACCAGTAGGATGCTCAAAATCCTACGTCAGCTCGCAGGGTAAATCATGATTTTCAGAAATGTAGCCTCCATGGGGCTGGGGGTAATATTGGCATTGGCTGCTGCAACGCCGGGCTTTGCCCAGGTTGTCAAGATTGGCAGCAAGAACTTTACCGAACAATTCGTGGTGGCAGAGATTTATGCGCAGGCTCTGGAAAAGGCTGGCGTGCAGGTTGAGCGGCGAACCAATCTTGGCGCGACATTGATCGCCCATTCGGCGCTGGTGAATGGCGAAATCGATCTTTATCCCGAGTATACGGGTACTGCCTTGGCAGCGGTGGTGAAGGGCGACCTCTCCGGATCGGCCGAAAAAATCTATGCGGAAGTCAAGGATTACTACGAGAAGAACCTGCAGCTGACCCTGCTCCAGCCAACCAACATCAACAATGGCTATGCTATCATCACGCTTCCGGAAACCGCGGAAAAATACAAGCTCAAGACGCTGACGGATCTTGGCCCTGTCTCCAAGGATCTGAGCTTCGGTGCTGAGGGCGGGTTTGGCGAGCGCAAGGACGGCTTGCCGGGTCTCAAGCAGACCTACGGAATCGTTTTCAAGGATTTCCGTATTTTTGCCAAGCTCGGCATCCGTTACAGTGCGTTGACCAGCAAGAACATCGATGTTTCCTATGGTTTTGCCACCGATTGGCAGATCGCGGACAACAAGCTTGTTGTTCTCGCCGACGACAAGAACCTGTTTCCGCCCTATTACCTCGTGCCCGTCGTGCGGCAGGACACCTTGGCCAAAAACCCCAAGATAGCTGAAGTCCTGAACAAGATCAGCCCACTCCTGAACAATGAGAACATGCGGGAACTGAATGCCGCGGTCGAGCGTGACAAGAAGGAACCCAAGGAAGTAGCGGAAGCCTTCCTGAAGGAAAAAGGCATCTGAGATTTTTCTGACGGGGTTAACTGCCCCGTGGCGGATTATCTGCCACGTACATACCCGGGAAACAGCGGAGATAAAATTGTCTCCGCTGTTTCAATTCTGACCGATATGGAATGATGCAATTGAACTGGGCTCCCAAAAACATACCGGAAATTCTGGCCGCAACCTGGCAGCACCTCGTGTTGTCGGTTTCATCCGTTCTGATCGGGCTGGTCATCGCGCTGGTGCTCGGAATTATTTGTGCTCGGCGTCCCCGGTTCTATGCGGTTGTCCTGACGATCACCGGCATCATCTTCGTCATTCCCAGCCTTGCGCTGTTCGCGCTGCTGATCCCATGGCTTGGCCTTGGCACCAAACCGGCGCTGGTCGGCCTGTCCTCCTATTGCCTGCTTATTCTTCTGCGCAATGTGGTGACCGGGCTGCGCGGCGTTCCTGCCGATGTGCTCGATGCGGCCGATGGTATGGGGTACAGTGGCTGGCAGCGGCTGGTGCGTATCGAACTGCCTTTGGCCCTGCCGCTCATCGTTTCCGGTATCCGCATCGCGCTGGTAACGGTCATCGGCATTGCCACCGTTGCGGCCTTCATCGACGGCGGCGGGCTGGGAACCATCATCCTCATGGGCATCGACCAGAGCTATACGGAGAAAATCCTCGTCGGCGGTATATTGACGGCGCTGATGGCGACGTTCTTTGACCTTGTTCTGAGCCAGGCTGAAAAAGCCCTGGTTCGCTGGCGTTGAGGGGCGACCATGCTGATCACCGCCTTCAACTGGATCGTCAACAACCAGCCTGAATTCCTGCGGGCGCTCGGCCAGCATCTGGTCATGTCCGGCGTCTCGCTGGCGTTTGCACTGGCCATTGGCTTGCCGCTTGCCGTTCTCATCATCAATCGCGGCGGGCTGGCCTTTACGGTCATCAATTCCATCAATGCGCTGCGCACGATCCCCAGCCTTGCCATTCTCGCCATCATGATGCCGCTGCTCGGTATCGGCCTGTGGCCGTCCATTGTCGCGCTGACGGTGCTCGCGTTGCCGCCCATCCTGCTCAATGCGTTTATCGGCCTGCGCGATGTGGACCCCGACGCGGTGGAAGCCGCGATCGGCATGGGCATGAGCCGGGGACAGGTGCTGCGCAAGATTCGTATTCCGCTGGCTGCACCGGCCATGTTCGCCGGTGCACGCACTGCCGCCGTGCAGGTGCTCGCCGGTGCAACGCTTGCTCCCTTCATCGGTGGCGGCGGCCTTGGCGATTTCATCGCTGTCGGCATCAGCATGATGGATATGTCGCGCCTTCTGGTTGGTGCAGTTCCCATCGCCATTCTGGCGCTTGCCACGGAGTTCACGCTCGGGCTCGTTGAAAAAGTATTCTTCGCAGAAAGAACATCCGCATGATCAATATGGAACACGTCACCAAGCGCTATGGGGAAGGCAGCGTTGCTTCGGTGGACGATCTCAGCCTGATCGTTCCCGAGGGTTCGACAGTTGCGCTGATCGGGCCATCGGGCTGCGGCAAGACCACGACGATGCGGATGATCAATCGGCTGATCGATCCGACCGAAGGCAAGATTATTGTCAATGGCGAAGACGTTACCAAGGTTGATCCGGTGATCCTGCGTCGCCATATCGGTTATGTGATCCAGCAGGTAGGCCTGTTTCCCCACATGACCATCGCCCAGAATATCGCCGCCGTTCCCAAGCTGCTTGGCTGGGATGAGGCGCGCATCAGGAGCCGGACCGACGAGCTTCTGCATCTCGTTGGTCTTGATCCGGCCGAAATGCTCAAGCGCTATCCCCGGCAGCTGTCCGGTGGCCAGCGGCAGCGTATCGGCGTGGCGCGGGCACTTGCGGCCGACCCGCCCGTGCTGCTGATGGATGAGCCGTTCGGCGCCATTGATCCGATTGCCCGAACCCGGTTGCAGGACGAGTTCCGCCAGATATTGCAGCGTGTGCGCAAGACGGTCGTGCTCGTGACCCATGATCTCGACGAAGCCATCCGTCTGGGTGACCGTATCGCCATCATGAAGAGCGGCAGGATTGTCCAGTATGACACGCCCGACGCGATTCTTTCTCACCCCGCTGACGCATTTGTCGAAAACTTCGTCGGCATAGACCGGGCGATCAAGCGCCTGAGCCTGTTTACTGTCAGCAATGCCATGACGACGGACAAGCCGCGGGACGGGGCACATCCCGTCGCTGCCACCAGCAACCTGCGCGATGCGCTGGCGCTGATGGTCGCTGCGAACAGCGATGTCCTTGCTGTGGTGGATACGGCCGGAGCTGTTACCGGCCGGTTGACCCGCGACGCGATTTTTTCGGTTTGATCGCACCATATTTGATCAGGCCAGCCGATAGAAACTCACCTTTGGAGAGTGATTATGTCCATCGCCTATCGTTCCCGGGAAGTGCCCGCCGTCCTGATTGAACCGACCTATCGCCGTATCCGCCTGAAGCTTGGCGAAGAGGTGATCGCCGACAGTACGCAGGCCATCGTCATCTACGAAAATGGCGGTCACCCCGTCTATTACCTGCCAAAATCTGACTTCTCCGATGGTGTACTTGAACCATCGGAAAAGACTGGGGCGTCCCCGGTGCTCGGGTCGCGGCGCTACTGGTCGCTCAAAGGCGCTGAAGACAGTGCCTGGAGTTACGAACATGTACCGCAGGGCGTGCCTGAACTCACGGATTACGTGACTGTCGCGTGGAGCGCCGTGCGCTGGTTCGAGGAAGACGAGGAAATCTTTGGCCACCCGCGCAATGTTCACTGGCGGGTCGACACGATCGACAGCAAGCGCCGTGTCGAGGTCTTTGTCGATGGCAAGCTGGTGGCGCGCACAAACCGCGCGGTTTTCCTGTTCGAGACCAGCCTGATCCCGCGCTATTACTTTCCCGTGGAGGATCTGATCGCCGGAACGCTGGTGGACAGTCCGCTTCACACATACTGCCCCTACAAGGGCAGGGCGTCCTACTACCATTTCGATCTTGATGGAAAACGCCACGAGAACATCGTCTGGTATTATCCGGAGCCCCTCTATGAAAGCGGGCGGATCAAGGGATTGATCTCGTTCTACAACGAGAAGATTGACGAGATTCGTGTCAGCGCCGGAGATGCGGAATAATGCATATCGGCCTGTCGTTGACGCCGTTCGGACATCATCCCTCCGCGTGGCGCAGAAAGAGCGGCGAACGGGCCGCTCTCGATTTCGGCCGCATGGCCGCGCAGGTGAAGAAGGCCGAAGCGGGGGCGCTGGATTTTGTCCTGCTGCCGGACCAGTTTGGTCAACGGCCGCATGATGATCTTTCGCCGCTCGCCGTTCCCTTCGAACCAACCATGCTGGTATCGGCGCTTGCAACGGCAACCAGCAGGATCGGATTGATTGCCGCCGCTGCAATGCATCAGCATGAACCCTATAATCTCGGCCGGCGTTTCGCGTCCCTCGATCTGATCGGCGAGGGCCGTACCGGGTGGAATGTCATTGGCTCCGATGATCCAGATCGCGATCAGGAATATCTTGACGTCGTATCGGGGCTTTGGGACAGTTTCGAGGCTGATGCCTTCACCTATGACAAGGCGCGGGGCCGGTTCTTCGACCCCGACAAAATGCATGTTCTCAACCATAAGGGTACGCATTTCACCGTTCGCGGCCCGCTCAATGTCAATCCTTCGCCGCAGGGCAGACCGGTCATCAGCCATGTCCTGACTCCGGACACGCTCGACATTGCCGCACTGGCGGATGTGGTTTTCCTGCCGGGCGCAACGCCGGATGCTCTGAAAGCGCTTGCCGCCAGTCTGGTTGAACGCCTTGCAACACGTGGACGGCGGCGCGAGGATGTCAGGTTTTTTGCAAACATTATTCCCTCTTTTGGCACATCACAGTCCGACGTGCCGCATGGTTTCGCGGTGATTGGCACGGCTTCCAACATTGCAGACCAGATGCAGGAGCAGGCAGCTGCGGCCGGTCTCGATGGATTTGTTGTCCTGTCGCCCATCGAGCCCGAGGGCGTTATCAGCTTCGTTGATGAGGTCATTCCGGAACTTCGGCGGCGCGGCGTGTTCCGCCGTGCCTATGACACCACGACCCTGCACGGACACCTCGGCCTTGCGCGTCCGGTTCGTCTGGAGCGCGCATCATGAGTGCGGATCAGATGAAGCTCGGTGCCTTTCTCATGGCGGGCGGCCATCATATCGCCGCCTGGCGCCATCCCGATGCCCATGCCAATGCCGGGGCGGATATCAGCCATTTCATTCAACTGGCGCAGATGGCCGAACGAGCCAAGTTCGACATGGTGTTCATCGAAGACGCCGCTGCCATTCGCGAACGCAATCCGGAGATTGCCAGTCAGGCGGCGCGCTCGACCAGTTTTGAACCGCTCAGCCTTCTGGCGGCACTGGCGGTCAATACCTCCCATATCGGTCTCGTCGCCACGGCTTCCACCACCTATAACGAGCCCTATGGTCTGGCGCGGACATTCGCCGCGCTTGATCAGCTCAGCGGCGGCCGGGCAGGATGGAATCTGGTAACGTCAGCCAGTGATCTCGAAGCGGAGAATTTCGTCTCGAGCGGCTTGCGACCGCATGGCCAGCGTTATGAACGGGCAGAGGAGTTCGCCCAAGCCGCAACCACAGTCTGGGACAGCGTGGATGAGGGCGCCTATGTCCTCGATGCGGAGCAGGGCGTCTATGCCGATCCGGCAAAACTTCACCCGGTCGATCATCGGGGTACGCATTTCACTGTTACGGGCGTGCTGGACAGCCAGAGGTCGCCACAGGGCAGGCCGCTGATGGTGCAGGCCGGCGCCTCCGATGTCGGCAAGGACCTTGCCGCCCGCACCGCCGATGTGGTCTTTTCCGCCGCCCAGACCATGGGAGAGGCGCAGGCCTTCTATGCGGACGTGAAGGCCCGGCTTGCGAAATTCGGACGGCAGGCGGATGACCTGAAGATCATGCCGGGTGTGTCACCCATCGTGGGCGAAACGGAAAGCGAAGCACGGGCAAAATATGATGCGTTGCAGGAACTGATCCCGGATCAGGTCGGTGTGGCGCTGCTTGCGAGCTATCTCAGCCTCAAGGATCTGTCGAACCATCCGCTCGATGGGCCTCTGCCGGATATGCCGCAAACTGATGGCATTCAGAGCAGGCAGCAGCTCATCATCGATCTCGGTCGCCGGGAAAACCTGTCCATCCGGCAGTTGGCACGGCATTTTGCCGGCGCGCGCGGCCATTGGCAGCTGATCGGCACGCCGGTCCAGATTGCCGATGCGCTGGAAGAGCGGTTTCGCGGCAAGGCGGCCGACGGGTTCAATGTCATGCCGCCGCTCTTTCCCAGTGGGCTCGACGATTTTGCCAGATTTGTCGTGCCGGAATTGCAGCGCCGTGGCCTTTTCCGTCAGGAGTATGAAGGTCGTACCCTGCGGGAAAATCTGGGTGTCAGAACACCGGCCCGTTCGTCATGAGCAGAGAGAACAGCATGAAACCGATCTATATCGACTATCTGAATGCCCTCGACATCGAGGCGCTTGCCCTAACCGATGCGGAAATTCTGGCCGCAATCGAGACTTCGCTCGCCGCGCAGGGCAACGGCCAGACTGTCATCGAGCCGCGTGTGCATCTGGAGCCCGATGAATCGTTTCATGGCCACTTCAATGTGCTGCGTGGCTACGTGGCGCCGCTCAATCTGGCAGGCGTCAAGATCGTTGGTGACTTCGTTGACAATTACAAACTGAACTATCCCTCGGAATTCGGCGTGCTCAATCTGTTCGATCCGCGCACAGGCGCACCAAAGGCCATTCTGGATGCCACTGTCATCACGGATATGCGGACCGGCGCGATCACCGCTCTTGGTGCAAAGCATCTGGCGCGCAAGAATTCAAAGGTGCTCGGCCATATCGGCGCACGCGGCACGGCCTACTGGAATGTGCGACTGCTCGATCACCTCTATGATTTCGATGAAATCCGCGTGCATTCGCGCCGCCCGGAAAGCCGCGATGCCTTTGCGAAAAAACTCTCGGATGACCTTGGCAAGCCGATAACCATTACCGACAACTGGCAGGCCTGTGTCGAGGGTGCTGATATCGTGGTCGAGGCATCGCGCCTGCCTGAACCGCAGCCCATGCTGAAGACCGAATGGATCAAGCCCGGTGCCTTCGTGGTGCCCTATGGCACGATGAGCGCGGTTGAGCTGTCCCTCACCGATATCATGGACAAGTTGGTGGTTGATGACTGGGGGCAGTGCAAGGGCGGAAAATTCGGCTCGCTGCGTGCCCATGTCGAGGCAGGCAAGTTGTCCGAGCAGACGCTGCATGCGGAACTTGGCCAGATCGTTGCCGGGCACAGGACAGGACGTGAGAACGACGGCGAAACCATCCTGTTCTGGCACAGGGGCTTGTCGCTCAGTGATATCGCGCTTGGCTACGCCATGCTTGAGAAAGCCAAGGCGAACAATATTGGACAAAGGTTGCGGTTCGCATGAACGTGCTGGTTCTCACGGGATCGGGTGTCACCATCGCCGATATTGCCGCCATCGCGCGCAAGGATTTTACTGTCACGGCGACGCCCGATGTATCGGCCAGATTGACCAGTGCAAGAGCCGTGCTCGATGCGGCAGCGGCTTCCGGGCAGCAGATTTACGGTCTGAATACAGGCCTTGGAGCCAATCTGAAAACGGCGGTTGTCGATGAGGCGGGCCAGTTCCAGCAGCAACTGGTGCGCGGGCGTGGTGTCGGCGTCGGTACCTCGCTGCTGCGCGACGAGACCCGCGCTGTCATGGCGGCGCGTCTGTCCATGCTGGCGGTGGGGGGCTCCGGCATATCGCCTGAAGTTTTTGCCGATCTGCTTGCGCTCATCAATCATAAGGTGCATCCGCTTGTTCCATCCATCGGTTCGATCGGTGCGGGTGATCTTGTTCTGCTGTCTGCCATTGCCCAGACCCTGATCGGCGAAGGGCAGGCCGAATATGATGGTGCGGTGCTCACCTCCGCAGAAGCCCTGTCTCAGGCCGGTCTTCGACCCTCGCTGCTTGGTCCGAAGGATGGGTTGTCGCTTCTCAACGCTTCAGCCGTGTCAGCCGGTAAGGGCGCGCTTGCCCTAACCGATGCCACGGTTTTGCTCGAGTATCAGCGGCAGGCGGCTGCGCTCGGTTTTGAGGGGCTTGGCGGTAACCCGCTGATCCTCGCGCCAGCGATCCAGCAGGCGCGACCGGCTGCCGGACAAGCAGAGGAAGCGGGAAAGCTCCTCGACTATCTCGAAGGTTCGTCTCTCCACGAAGCGCGTGTGGCCATTCAGGACCCGCTCAGCCTGCGCTGTGTCGCATCGATCCACGGAGCGCTCGCGCATGCGCTGGCAACGACTGTGAAGGCTGTGGAGATCGAGCTCAATGCAGCGGCCGACAATCCGCTGGTGCTTGTCGACGAGAACAGAGTGCTTTCGACGGGTAATTTCCACACGCCATCCCTGGCACTGGCCTTTGAAACCCTTGGACTTGCCATCGCCCAGACAGCGCTTGCCAGTGCTGCCCGGTTCATTCAACTGACCGGATCGAGCCGCAATGGCCTGCCGCGTTACCTTTCATCCGCAGGTGGTGCATCCGCCGGTTTTGTCCCGTTGCAAAAGACGGTTGCGGCGCTTGTCGGTGCGATCCGCCACAAGGCGAACCCGGTGTTGCTGGATTTCCTGCCGGTTTCTGAAGGGGTTGAAGATCACGCCACCCAGACACTTCTGGCGGTTGCAAAATGTGCTGACATGCTCGATCTCTGGCGGCATCTCGTTGCCTGTGAAATGCTCGCGGCGGCGCAGGCCGTTGACTTGCGTGCAGGCCATCGTTGCGGCCGCGGCACGCAAGAGACCCATGATCTGGTTCGATCCGTTGCGGAGCCTCTCACGGAAGATCGCCCGCTCGGACATGACGTGTCCCGCCTCGTGGAGCGCCTGCACGATATCGGAAACTGATGGCGGTGAAACGGTTCACCGGCCGAACTTGCGGCCGAGAATGAGGACGATAGGCACGATAATCAGAAAAAGAGTGAGATAGCCCCATATGGATGTCATATAGGGCGCATAATCATCTTCCTTCTCTTTGTGGTCGTCGTCCTCCTCATCCATTGCTTTCTCCTGCATGGGCTTGGCCAGGCAGCGGTTAACGGATTTTGAGCCTGCAATCGGTGTGAGGGTCAATTCACGTGCGACCGGCGTGGCAGCTCCAGAACAATCAGCACGCTTATATTAACACTGACCCGCACAGTTCGGGAGAGCTTATATTTCAGTTGGCTGAATGGAGTAGTCCGGCACAGCCGGAAGTTGATGATCGGAACGAGGAGCGGCACCAGAACAATCCGGCGCCCGTGCGATCAGTCTGATTCGACTTCGACTTCGATGTAGTCTTCGTAGATGTCGACATGGATCAGTGGTGTGCCGTTGACAATGGCGCTCCTGGCTCCGGATGAGAATCTGCCGCGATTGAGCATGCTCTCAAGCCGTGCCCGGTTGTCCTTGTCGCTGAAGAAACTGTCAGCCCGGTCTTCCCGGTCGCGGTTGCCATACACGTAATAGTTCGCCCGGTCCTGACGGATGATCGCTGCTGCACTGTCCAGTCGCTGGCCATTGGAATTGAAATGGTCGCCGGAGCTGAGCCGCGCCGTATAGCTGTCGATGGGCTGGGCAACGCCGGCAGTTTGCATGGCAAGCAGGAATGCTGCCGAAAGATAGACCGATTTCATCATGAATTCCCCCGAACTTTGACCGAGATGTAAATCGTCTTCATGCCGGTGTCGAGTGTCCGGGGGAGATTTGCACCGGAGCATTTCTCCGCCACGTGGGCCGGGAAGTGCTCTATTGTATCAGGGGGTGGAAGCGCCGCAGAGAGAGGAAGCCAGCAATGATGAACAGGATGAGTACGATGCCCTGAGCAATGGCAAAAGGTGGCTCCGTTCCGGCCGGTGCGAGGGTGTGGAGTGCCGGTATCTTCAGGAACGATTGGACGACCAGAACAAAAACGTTGAGATAGAGCGAGACGAGAGCGCTGATCACATAAATCCATCGCCACGAACCGGAGAGGTGAAACGGATACCGCGCAGCGATGGCGATGATCAGAAAGATCATGGAAATGATCCCGACGCCGATGGCAGGCGTGAAACCGCCGTAGGGAAATCCAAATCCTGTCAGGCTGGTTGCGACGGTTGTGATGAGAAAGACCAGTGTCCAGCCGTCTTTCCTGTCGGAATTCAACAGGCCGGCGAGAACAATCAGTCCGGATACAATGCCGATAAGGCTGATGAGTACGTGGAAGAAGGTATAGTATGTCATGCCAAAGATCATGATAACGTCCCCCGTGTATTGTTGATCAGAACTGTTCCGGATCAAACTGGGGTGACGAAACAACGTTTACGAGACGTTGTAAATAATTCTGTTTATTGAATAAATATGAATATCAATATCAAGTATTGATGCGCCATAGGCGCTGGATGTATTCGAAAAATCAGACAAGGGAAAGGCTGCGCATTTCTGCGCAGCCACATTGAATTAGTTCGTTTTGGTAGCAGCAGTGGTCATCTTGGCACCAAGATTGGTGAAGATCGTGCTCAGGCTTGTGCCCAGCGTTGTTGCACCGGCAACGATGCCGACGGAGATGAGGGCAGCAATCAGACCGTATTCGATAGCTGTTGCGCCGGACTCATCCTTAAGAAAGCGTGTGAAAAGAGTTGTCATGTTGTGTATCCCTGTTGTGGCGTTGCGTTTGACGCGGTTTCGTTGAACCGTCGTGAACTTAGGCCTTCAACAATTGCGCCTGACTTAAAGAAACTGGTTAGCAAATAGTCACCGGATTTCTTGCTTAATTGCCGGTTACATTGTCTTGACGATTTTAATAAAAACAGAGGCTTTACCTGAAAATCTCGTTCCTGTTGTTGGGCGCTATTTAGAATTGCTGTTCCGGAAGCAAACAAACAGGTTCCTGCATGCTTCGCGGCACACGAGATCAGATGGGCCGAAACAAGAATGGCCCCGCGAGGGGCCATTTTATAACAGGACCGACGCTGCGGCCTTCAGCCTGCGCATTTCCTTCTGGCGATGGAACGATTCATGGAATCAACCTGTCCCTGCAATGCACCGGCCTTTTTCTGGTTGTCGGTGCGATAGTCCGGCAGGACTGGACCAAATCCTGTTATGACATCAGGATCCTGATAGCCCTTGCCACTGGTCAACTGATTGATTTGTGCCACCGCCGCATTTTTCTGCGAAACCAGAGCAGGGCACTCGGTTGTATCGTAGTGCAACGACGAAATCTTTTCGCGGTCGAGTTGCCCCTGTATGTTGCCGCAGCCGGCAAGCAATACCGCCAGAATAATCACCGGGAGGTGTTTTGTCGTCATGTGCCAATATCCTCGATCACGAACAGCGGGACATGAATGGGCCAATGAGGCGCTTTTGGCAAGATGGCAGCGAGAATCTGTTGTTGTCGAACTGTCGCAAGGCGCATTACCATCTCTGCGGTTGGGAAAGCGGGAGCGCGTTTTTCGCAGTCTGGATCGGTTTTGCTCATAATCAAATATTATCAATGATTTATAACGATTTTCATAATACATACATCAGCATTGATACTTAAAACTGTAGTGAAAACTCGATTTAATCAGAAATCTCTAGTTAATCGGTCTTGTATCGAAGTTTTATCTTGCTGATCGTGTCCACTCGCCTTTATGATTCTGTATCCGGGAGCCCCCGGGCAGTGCAACACAAGAGTGAGGAGACAGGAATGCCTGGTTTGCTGCACCCACTTCATGACGGCCACGCGCCCATCATATTGCATAGTGCCTTTCAGGACGCCATTGATGCTTTGGAGGACTGGGAGCTCGGGAATGATGAGCCTCAGATTGAGGTCAATGACAGGCAGGTTCTGATTAGCGCTGTGTTCCGGCGACTTTGGACCTGTACAGACATTCTTCCGGCCAGAACACTGGCTGTGGTGGAAGATTTGCTGCCATTGCGCTCAGCGGAATTCAGAGCTGGCACGTCAACCTATGCAGATGCCGCCCATAGTCTATGGGAACTCAGCCTGCAGAAACGCGCTGCATCCTATGAGATGCAGCATCACAACGCCTCCTGAAACAGCTGGAAGCTTTTGAACCACCCGTCGGGATGACCCGGCGGGTGATTTATTTCGTATCTGCGCTAGCGGCTAGCCGCCATGCTTGGCAAGCCAGGCTTTCATCTGTTTGATCTCGCCTTCCTGCGCGGCAATGATATCCGTCGCAAGTTTGCGGATGTCTTCATCCTTGCCGTATTTCAATTCCACCTTGGCCATATCGATCGCGCCCTGGTGATGAGCAATCATGCCGCGAACGAAATCCTTATCGGCGTCTCCGCTGAATTTGATGGTCATGTCCTTGTGCATCTTGGCATTCGCTTCGGCAAAAGCTTTGGATGAAGCGCCCTGATCGCCAGCGGGTTTCATCGCCATGGCATCGTGGTTCATCATCTTGTGCTCCTGCGCCATTGCGGGGGAGGCCAGAGCCAGAAGCCCGGCAATGACAACTGCAGAGAAATAGGTGATTTTCATTGGAATGATCTTTCCTTGGGTCAGGTGTACAGCACAGGTTATGACCTGTTCACCTGTGCTTTAAATGGAATAGGAAGCGATCAGTTCCGGTTTGGGAGGCGGCGACAAGGGCGCGCTGACCTGGGCCACGAGCGGCAATTCCGCGCCGCGCGGAACAATCATCCGCGTGGACGGCGTGGTTATCGTGCTCAGCGCTATGGCGGGAATGGCGATACAAGCGGAACAAAGTGCCGGGTGCGGCGCTTTTCCCATGCCGGCGCAATGTTTCTGAACGCCGGCACAGGGATGGCCATGCGCATGATAGGCCATCGCAGGTTCTGCCTTGCCATCGGAATACTGCGCTGACATTTCTTGCGTCAGCCGGGCGGGCGCCGCAAAGACGGGCACCCAGCCGACGGAAAAAGCCGTGAGGAATGTCAGAAGAATGGCAAGCCTGCTCATGCCGATGTCATAGCAAGAACAGGGGCAGATGCGAAATCACCTTCTGTTTATTGCACGGCTTTGGCGGCGCTGAGCGCCTTTTCGAGATCCGCAATGAGATCCTTGGTATCTTCGAGCCCGATCTGCAACCGGATGAGCGCGCCCGCATATTTCTTGCCGGTCAGGACGCGATCCGACAGGTTGACCTGCAGCGCAAGACTTGCATATCCGCCCCAGGAATAGCCGAGGCCAAAAATATCAAGGGCGTTGAGAAAAGCCCGGGCCTGCGGTGTGCCGCCGTCGATGACAATGGAGAACACACCCGCAGCGCCGGTGAAATCGCGCTTCCAAAGGGCATGGCCTGCGTGGCTTTCCAGCGCGGGGTGCAGGACCTCGAGCACGCCGGGCTGTTTCTCGATCCAGCGCGCCACTTCAAGCGCATTCTCGCCGTGGCGATCAAGACGCAGTTTCATCGTGCGCAGGCCGCGCAGAACGTCATAGGCGTCGTCACCGGCGACACACAGGCCGATGGCCGTATAGGCGTCATCCAGCCGTTTGAAGCATTTTTCATTGGCGGAAATCGTGCCCATGAGAATATCGGAATGGCCGGACGGATATTTCGTCGCTGCGTGAATCGAAATGTCGACGCCGAAATCCAGCGGTTTCAGATAAAGCGGCGTTGCCCATGTATTGTCCATCATGACGATCGCACCCGCCGCATGGGCTTTTTCGACAATGGCCGGAATGTCCTGAATTTCGAACGTGTTGGAACCGGGCGATTCGGTAAACACGACAGTCGTGTTGGGACGAATAAGCTTTTCGATGTCGGCACCGATAAGTGGATCGTAATATTCAACCTCGATGCCGAGCCGTTTGAGCATCGTGTTGCAGAAGTACCGCGTATTGCCATAGACACTGTCGACCATCAGCAGATGGTCGCCCGGTGACAGGAATGCCAGGAGGGGAATCGTGACTGCGGCAAGGCCGGATGGAACAAGCAGCGTTCCGAACGAACCCTCCAGTTCGTCAATGGCCTGGCAAAGCGCGTCGGTCGTGGGAGTTCCGTGAGTGGCATAGCCGTATTTTTGCTTGTGGCTCGCCATGGTTTCCGCATCAGGAAAAAGGACGGTCGACGCATGCACGATGGGCGGGTTGACGAAACCATGATAGTCACGGGGATCATAGCCTCCATGGGCCAGGCGGGTGTTGATCCCGAATTTTGCCATTTTGTCCAATTCTTTGCCCATGGATATTCTCCGCATTGCGATGCATGACAATTGTAAGTGCTGCGAGAAGTCGATAATGCCACGGCGTCCCCGTTGCAACAGGTGAACCTGCGCGATGCAACTGCCGGTCAAGGCAAATTGGAGAAACGATGACGGATGCCCCGAATCCACAGTCCCTGTCAGGCCTTGGGCGCGCGCGCCGGTCAATCGTCAATTTTCTTCGGCGGATGCGGGCTCCGGCCTATCCGAACAGTCCGGCAGCCTGGACCGGCGGCATGTCGATGGCAGCCGTTCTGATCTTTTTCTTCATTCTCCTGCTGCACCCTTTTGACGAGTTGCTTTCGCGCGACCTGTCATCTCACGATGGTCCGTTGAGTTCCATGCGGGTGCTGACGGATATCGGTCTGTCCCAATGGTACCTGATCCCGGCTTTCTTCATTGCCGTCTGTCTGATCGGTATTGACTGGCGCAACCTGCCCCATTCAAGACGTGTCCGTCTGGGGGTGATTTATGCGCAGGCGACATTCGCTTTCTGGTCCGTGGCCCTGTCAGGAATTCTGACGAACATTGCCAAATTCTGCATCGGCCGTGCCCGGCCAAAATTTATCGATACCCTTGGTGCCAATGGATTTTCACCATTTGATGCAGGTTATGATTTTGCAAGTTTTCCATCCGGTCATTCAACCACGATGGGTGCTGTCGGGGCGGTTCTCGCGCTATGGTTTCCGCGTTGGCGGGTGCCGATTATTCTTGCAACCCTGTTTATTGCTTTCACGCGCATAGTCGCCAGGGCCCATTATCCAACGGATGTGGTCGCAGGTTACAGCGTTGGCTTCCTCTTTACCCTCGCGCTTGCCCGATTCCTGGCGGGGCGCAGGGCAGCCTTTTTGTTCGACGGCAGTCGATTCTTCCCGGTTTTGCGTTTTCGCGATCAGTTTTGGCGCTGACTGGCATTTTTGAACAAGAAATAATCGAAAATTTCAACAAAGAGCACCACTTCAGCCCTTTCTGCTAAATTATTGAGCAAAGATTATCCCTTGACCAAACCTGCAGAATGCCCTTCGATACGAGGGTGAATGGGAGACATGTTGGAGCCTTGAAAGGGCACGGGGGGAACCCGCCAACGTGGAAAATTTCCTCTCTGGGAACACGGGCAACAATTAAAGGGTTTGGTAGTTATGAAAAATCTCGTTTTGAAGGGCGTACTGGGGGCATCTGCGCTGGTCCTGCTGGCTTCCGCAGCATCCGCCGGCACGCTTGATGACGTCAAGAAAAAAGGCTTCGTGCAATGCGGCGTCAACACCGGTCTTGCCGGGTTTGCCGCGCCGAACGACAAGGGCGAATGGTCCGGTTTCGACGTCGACTATTGCCGAGCCGTTGCCGCTGCCGTGTTTGGCGACGGAACCAAGGTAAAGTTCACACCGCTGTCCGCTAAGGATCGTCTTCCTGCCCTGCAATCGGGTGAAATTGACGTTCTGATTCGCAACACCACATGGACACTGAGCCGCGACACCCAGGGTTTCGATTTCCCGGGCGTCAACTATTATGACGGCCAGGGTTTCATGATCAACGCCAAGAAGCTGTCGGGTATCAATTCCGCATTGCAGCTTTCCGGCGCATCGGTTTGCGTTCAGGCCGGTACAACGACAGAACTCAATCTTGCCGACTACTTCAAGGCGAACAAGATGGACTACAATCCCGTCGTGTTCGAGAAGCTCGAAGAAGTCAACGCCGCCTACGATGCCGGCCGCTGCGATGTGTACACCACCGACCAGTCCGGCCTTTATGCAATCCGTCTGACACTTTCGGCACCGGACGATCACGTTGTTCTGCCCGAAATCATCTCTAAGGAGCCGCTTGGCCCGGTCGTCCGTCAGGGTGACAGCCAGTGGGCGGACGTTATCCGCTGGACACATTATGCCCTGCTGACTGCTGAAGAACTCGGCATAACCAAAGCCAATGTTGAAGAACTGACGAAGAGCGACAGCCCTGAAATCAAGCGTGTGCTCGGACAGGAAGCCAACACCAAGCTTGGAACGGACCTGGGCCTGACCAATGATTGGGTTGTGAACATCGTCAAGGCAGTTGGCAATTACGGCGAATTGTTCGAATCCAATGTTGGTGCCGGCAGCAAGCTCAAGATTGCGCGCGGCATCAATGCGCAGTGGAGCAAGGGCGGTCTGCAGTACGCAATGCCGATCCGCTGATTTTCCCAGTGATCAATCTGAAATCCGGGAAGGGGGCTCTGCCTCCTTTCCGGGAAAAGCAATTACAAAAACAATAAAAATAATAAAAATAAACTGTTAAAAGAAATGAGGGGTCAATGGCATCGCAGGATATTACGCCTGTCGATTCAGGCAGCGCCAAAGCATCACTTCTGAACGATCCGAGAATCCGCGGCTATATCTATCAGGTCGTCGTTCTGGTTGTGCTGGTGGGTTTGGTCTACTGGGTCGTCAACAACACTATTGCCAATCTGCAGCGCGCGCACCTGGCAACCGGTTTCGGATTTCTCGACGGGCGCTCGGGATTTGATATCAGTTCTCACCCGTTCACGCAGTATTCGAGCGACTCGACCTACATAAAGGCGCTTTATGTCGGTATTCTGAATACCATGCTGGTTGCCGTCGCGGGTATTATCACCGCGACCATCATCGGCTTTGTCATCGGCGTCGGGCGCCTGTCGCATAACTGGCTGATCCGCAAGCTCTGCACGGTTTATGTCGAGGTTTTCCGCAATATCCCACCACTGCTGGTTATCTTTTTCTGGTATTCCGGCGTTTTGGCGGTTCTGCCCCAGGCACGGCAAAGTATCGCCTTGCCGTTCAACACATTTCTGAACAATCGCGGTTTCTTCTTTCCGGTGCCGGTCTTCGGCGAAGGGGCCTGGTTGGCGGGAGCTGCTTTTATCATTGCGATCGTTGGCACATTTTTTATCCGCCGCTGGGCCTATAAACGGCAAATGGCAACCGGGCAGCGTTTCCCCATTCTGTGGACAAGTCTGGCGCTGATCATTGGTCTGCCGCTCCTTGCCTTTGCCCTCAAGGGTTTCCCTGTTACCCCCGACTGGCCGGTGCTGGGCGGCTTCAACATCAAGGGAGGCTCACTGGTCGGCCCCGAGTTCATGTCACTCTATCTCGCGCTGTCTTTCTATACGGCATCGTTCATTGCCGAGATCGTCCGTGCGGGTATTCGCGGTGTAGGCAAGGGACAGAGTGAAGCTTCCCATGCACTCGGCCTTCGCGCCGGCACGACCACACGGCTGGTCGTCGTCCCGCAGGCCATGCGCATCATCATCCCGCCACTGACCAGCCAGTATCTCAATCTGACGAAGAACTCGTCGCTGGCCGTTGCCGTGGGGTACCCCGATCTGTTTGCCGTGGGCGGAACCATCCTGAACCAGACGGGCCGTTCCATTGAAGTGGTGGCGATCTTCATTACCGTCTACCTCAGCCTGAGTGTTCTGACATCGCTCTTCATGAACTGGTTCAACGCCAAAATGGCATTGGTGGAGCGCTGATCATGGTGGATAGCAATCTTAGTTTCGTTCGCACGGAAATGCTTCAGGGAGAGACACCGCCGCTAGGCGAGCGGGGTATCGTCCGCTGGATTCGTCTCAACATGATGGCAACGCCCGTTGATGCCATCCTGACTATTCTTGCCATTTTCTTTTTGGCCTGGTTCATACCGCCTATGATCAACTGGCTGTTTGTTCAGGCTTCGTGGTCCGGTGCGGATCGCGCGGTCTGCTCGACAGTCGCACAGGGCGGGGTCATGCCCGATGGCTGGTCGGGTGCCTGCTGGGCCTATGTGAATGCCAATTTTGACCAGTTCATGTATGGCCGTTACCAGTTGGACCAGCATTGGCGCGTCAATCTGGTTGGCATTCTGTTCGTCGTGCTGCTGGTGCCGCTGCTGATACCGAAGGCGCCCTTCAAGACGGCCAATGCGATCGTGTTTTTCTTCATTTTCCCGATCGCTGCCTTCTTCCTGCTGGTTGGTGGCTGGTTTGGCCTTCCCTATATCGAAACGGCAACATGGGGCGGCTTGCTCGTCACATTGGTCCTTTCCTTCGTCGGTATCGCTATCTCCCTGCCGCTCGGTATCGTGCTGGCGTTGGGGCGGCGGTCGAAAATGCCCGTCATCAAGATGCTCTGTGTCATTTTCATTGAAATGGTGCGCGGTATTCCGCTGGTGACGGTGCTGTTCATGGCCAGCTACATGCTGCCATTGTTCCTGCCGCCGGGCGTGTCCTTCGACAAGTTTCTGCGTGCTTTGATCGGTGTGTCGCTCTTCGCTTCGGCCTACATGGCGGAGGTGGTGCGTGGCGGTCTGCAGGCGATCCCGAAGGGGCAGTACGAAGGTGCTGACTCGCTGGGATTGAGCTACTGGCAGAAAACCGGTCTTATCGTCCTGCCGCAGGCCCTGAAAATGGTAATCCCGGGGATCGTGAACACTTTCATTGGCCTGTTCAAGGACACATCGCTGGTTTCCATCATCAGCATGTTCGATCTGCTCGGAACGGTGCGCCAGCACTTCAACGATGCCAACTGGGCATCCCCGCAAACCCCCATTTCCGGCCTGATTTTTGCCGGTTTCGTCTTTTGGATTTTCTGTTTCGGCATGTCGCGCTATTCCATCTTCATGGAGCGCAGGCTGGACACAGGACATAAACGCTAAGGAGTATACGCATGACCACTCAAAACGTCGTCGATCCATCTGAAATTCATGTCGACCGCTCCTTGATGCACGTCTCCAAGACCGACGTCGCCGTCGAGATATCAAGCATGAACAAATGGTATGGCGATTTCCACGTGCTCAAGGACATCAACCTCAAGGTGATGCGCGGCGAGCGTATCGTCATTGCCGGTCCTTCGGGATCTGGCAAGTCGACCATGATTCGCTGCATCAACCGGCTCGAAGAGCACCAGAGCGGCAAGATCCTCGTCGACGGCATCGAACTGACCAATGATCTGAAGAAGATCGATGAAGTCCGGCGCGAAGTGGGCATGGTGTTCCAGCACTTCAACCTGTTTCCGCACCTGACCATTCTGGAAAATTGCACGCTCGCTCCGATCTGGGTGCGCAAGATGCCGAAGAAGAAGGCAGACGAGATTGCGATGCACTATCTCGAGCGCGTCAAGATCCCGGAGCAGGCCAACAAATATCCGGGTCAGCTTTCCGGCGGTCAGCAGCAGCGCGTGGCGATTGCGCGCTCACTCTGCATGAACCCGCGTATCATGCTGTTCGATGAACCGACTTCGGCGCTCGATCCGGAAATGATCAAGGAAGTGCTCGATACCATGGTGCAACTGGCCGAAGAAGGCATGACCATGGTGTGCGTCACCCACGAGATGGGCTTTGCCCGTCAGGTGGCAAACCGGGTTATTTTCATGGATCAGGGCCAGATCGTCGAGCAGAATGAACCGGCTGCATTCTTCGACAATCCGCAGCATGAGCGCACGAAACTGTTCCTCAGCCAGATTCTGCATTGAGACGTCTGCGCACCATTCTGAAATCCATTGCAGCGGCCCTCGTGGCCGCTGCTTTGTTATTTGCAGCCGGCATGTTGCTGCCGCGTCCGTTCTTTGCCGGGACAAGCGAGGCACCGCAGGCTTCGCGCACAGTTCTGCTGCTGTCGAACCCCATCCACACGGACCTGGCATTTCCAGCCGACCCCGATGTTCTTGCCCGACTGTCTTTCATTGGTAATGAAACGTTTCATCTCACCGATCCCCGCATTGCCTGGATCGTTGTTGGCTGGGGCGGCCGCAGCTTCTATCTGGAGACGCCGACCTGGGCGGAACTGAAATTCCTGCCTTTGATGCGCGGCCTGACTGTTGACCGCTCCACCCTGCATGTGGAGCCCATCGGCGCCATCGATATACGTCAGCCCGGTATTGAGAAGCTGTCCGTCAGTCCGGCAGCTTTCGACGCCATGCTTGAAGGCACGATCGCGTCTTTCCAGCGGGATGCCGGGGAGAAGGCGATGATGATCGAGGGTGCGGGATACGGGCTCAATGATCGCTTTTTCGAAGCGAACGGCTATTTCACCGCATTGGCTGGCTGCAATACCTGGACCAGTGCGATTCTGCGTCAAGGCGGATTGCGCACGGGCTTCTGGAATCCATTGCCGCAGAGCCTAGTCTGGTCATTGAAGCGCTATAACAATACGGATGGCGATCAGATATCGCCACCGGGCTTCTCCGCATCAAAGCCATAGAGCCAGTCAAACCCGGCCACGAACTTTTCTGCGGACCTGTTGCGTAGCAACAGGTTGCGGGCGAGGGCGACGGGCCCCTTGGCGTGATAGGCAAGCTGATTGAGCGCACCGCGGCGCACGACCGCTTCGATGCGTTTCGTCCGGTTCCTGGCGTAGGTTTCAAGTTCAGATGGCCAGTTTTCTTTTCGAGGCCCGAGCGTAACGGCGAGGGAACAGGCATCCTCGATCGCCATCGCGGCGCCCTGTGCCGCATAGGGCGTCATTGCGTGGGCCGCATCGCCGATCAGCACCAGCCGGTCATCCTGCAGGAATCGGCAGCGCTTCATCTCGAACAGGCGCCAGGGCGTCCATGGCCCGGCGGAGAGGACCAGATCGCGAATGCCCGGATGCCACCGGTGGAAATCCGTGGCAAAGCTCCGGCTGGGCGCTTCGGGATTAACCTCGACGTCCCAGCGTCGCGTATTTTTCCGGTCACGCGTCACGGCAACGAAATTCATGATTTCACCGGAGCGCACGGGGTAGGCGATAAGGTGCGCGTTGCTGCCGGTCCAGGCAACCACATTGGTCCCTTCAGGCAGAAGCGTCGTGAAGGACGTTGGCAACCGGGAAACCAAAACCGATGCGCGCCAGGCGATGGAGCCCGTATAGCGAGCCCGCTCGAGATCAGAGACTGCATTGCGCATGTTCGACCACACACCGTCCGCTCCGATCAGCAGCGCGCCGCGATGTTCCTCGATGCGATCATTGTACTGGACGCGCACCATCATGCCCTGTGCATCGCTCCTGTGATGGGTGACAGCGGATTCCAGCTGCATGGCGATATTGCTGCGGCTCTGCACTTCGTCGAGCAGGGCGCACTGCAAATCGGCGCGGTGACAGACGATATAGGGAGAATGCCAGCGTTCGGCGGCACCTGCACCCATGGGCAGGCGCAGCAGCTGATCGCCGCTGACCCCATCCTGCAGGCAAACGGCATCGGGCTGTACGGAGGAGGGCAGCAACCGGTCAAGCACGCCGAGGCGGCCCAGCAGGCGCGTTGCATTGGGTGAAAGCTGTATGCCGGCCCCGGCTTCGGCAAGAACGGTGCTCTTCTCGAAAATCTGGACGGCAAATCCTCTGCCGCTCAGGGCAAGCGCCAGCGTGAGACCGGCTATACCGGCGCCGGCAATGATGATCTGGTCAGGATTGGGAATTCGCCTGTTGCGAGCCGTCTTCAGATCGATGACGGGCGTTTGCAATCAGGCAGCCTTGTTGTCCACGTAGGTGCAGCCGGCAGGGATGGTCTCTTCAGCAGCAAGCGATGCATCAAAGCGATACAGCGTCGAGCAATAGGGGCAGACCTTTTCATTGTCGTCGCCAAGATCAAGGAAGACGTGCGGATGGTCGAAAGGCGGATTGGCACCGACACACATGAATTCCTTGACGCCAATGCTGATGGCGGCGTGGCCAGCGCTGTTCTGGAAGTGAGGAATACTGTGTCCGGCCATGTGTCGCTCCTGAGCTTTCGGTCCATACGCAATAGTGTTGCCTTCCTCATAGAGCAATTCTGCCATGATGAAAATCGCTTCTGTTTCCTGAAAGCGAGGCAATCTGACACAAGCACAGTCCATTTGGTCGCAAATGGTGCCGTACGCGGGCATGCCGCTGCTCATCGGCTTAAGAATTTCGTCGCAGAACCCTTCGTTTCAGGTGTAAGCTGTTCGACGTATTGATTTTTTATCGGCTGCAACGTGAATTTGCGGTGACTGCTATAAAACCTTCAAGAGACATCTCTATTGTGGCCTGTGATTCCGCGTTTGACGGGACTATTCTAATCGGAGAATGACAATGAACGATCAGTCACCCGCCATAACGAATGCAGTCGAAGCCATCGATCTGCCGGATCTGCATACCAGTGTCGATCGTTTCGTCAATCGCGAGTTTTCGTGGCTGCAGTTCAACCGCCGTGTGCTGGAAGAAGCGCACAATGTGCACCAGCCGCTGCTGGAGCGTTTGCGCTTCCTGTCAATCTCCGCTGCCAATCTCGACGAGTTCTTCATGGTGCGCATCGCCGGTCTTGCCGGGCAGGTGCGTGCAGGAGTTGCCAATCGCAGCCCGGATGGGCGTACGCCGCAGGAACAGCTGGAGTTCGTGCTTGATGAGGTCAGCAAACTTCAGGCCGCCCAGCAGCTTCGCCTGAACGAACTGCGGGTCGAGATGCTGGCCGAGAATATCGAGATCGTCCGTCCTGACAAGTTGACCAAGAGCGAGCGCCTCTGGCTTGAGGACCACTTCCTCGAAACCATTTATCCGGTTCTTACCCCGCTTTCCATCGACCCGGCGCACCCGTTTCCATTCATTCCCAATCTCGGTTTTACCATTGCGATGCTTCTGAGCCGCAGCATCGACAACCGGCCAATGACTGCGCTTTTGCGCCTGCCACAGGCGTTGAAACGTTTCATCCAGATTCCCGACGACGCCGGCCGTTTCCGCTTCCTTACCCTCGAGGATGCCATCAGTCTGTTCACGGGACGGCTGTTCCCCGGCTACGAGGTCAAGGGTGCCGGTACATTCCGCATCATTCGCGACAGCGATATTGAAGTGGAAGAAGAAGCCGAAGATCTGGTCCGTCTGTTTGAAAGCGCCCTGAAGCGCCGCCGCCGCGGTCAGGTGATCCGCATCGAGTTCGATGATGAAATGCCGGAAACGCTCCGTGCTTTTGTGGCAACCGAACTCGGCGTGCCGGACAACCGCATCAGCGTTCTCGAAGGACTTCTGGCGCTCAACACGATTTCTGAAATCGTCAGCATTCCGCGGGCTGATCTGAAGTTTGTGCCCTACAATCCGCGCTTCCCCGAGCGTGTGCGTGAGCATGGTGGTGACTGCTTTGCTGCGATCCGCGAAAAAGACATCGTGGTTCACCACCCCTATGAATCCTTTGACGTTGTCGTGCAGTTCCTGCGGCAAGCGGCGGCTGACCCGGAAGTGGTAGCCATCAAGCAGACGCTCTATCGCACATCCAATGACAGCCCGATCGTGCGTGCGCTGATCGATGCGGCCGATTCAGGCAAGTCCGTGACGGCGCTTGTCGAGCTCAAGGCACGCTTTGATGAAGAAGCCAATATCCGCTGGGCGCGCGACCTGGAGCGTGCCGGTGTTCAGGTTGTCTTCGGCTTTATCGAGCTGAAAACCCATGCGAAAATGTCGCTGGTCGTGCGCCGCGAGGAACAGAAGTTACGCAGTTACGTGCATCTTGGCACGGGCAATTACCATCCGATCACCGCCAAGATCTATACGGATCTGTCATTCTTCACCTGCGAACCATCTATCGGGCGTGACGTTGCCCAGATATTCAACTTCATCACCGGTTATACCCAGCCATCGGGCGAAATGGGCATTGCTGTATCGCCGACAACCCTGCGTCCGCGCATTCTCCAGCACATCCAGGAGGAAATCGAGCACGCCAAGGCAGGTCGCCCGGCCTCCATTTGGATGAAGATGAATTCGCTCGTCGATCCCCAGATCATCGATGCGCTCTACGACGCCAGCGGACATGGGGTGGATATTGACCTCATCGTGCGCGGCATTTGCTGCCTGCGTCCCCAGGTTCCGGGCCTTTCTGATACGATCCGCGCCAAGTCCATCGTCGGCCGCTTCCTTGAACACAGTCGTATTTTCTGCTTCGGCAATGGCGCGGGGCTGCCGTCGGAGAAGGCGCTCGTCTATATCGGTTCAGCCGATATGATGACCCGCAACCTCGACCGGCGCGTTGAAACGCTGGTACCGATCACCAATCCAACTGTGCATCAACAACTTCTTTCACAGATTATGCTGGCAAACCTTCTCGACAACCAGCAGAGTTACGAGTTACTAGCAGACGGTACATCGCGCCGGATCGTTGCGGCGGATGGAGAAGATGCTTTTAACGCGCAGGAATATTTCATGACAAATCCCAGCCTGTCTGGCCGCGGCAAGTCGCTGAAGTCTTCAGCACCACGCTTGATCGCTCACCGCAAGCGATCCAAAGCAGCGAAAAACAAGACTGCATGATATCCGCAGCGCAGGGGCGTGTGCAGGGGCGTCATCCGGCCGGTGTCATCGACATCGGCTCGAACTCTGTACGTCTGGTTGTTTATGAAGGCGTCACCCGCTCGCCCACTGTGCTTTTCAATGAAAAGATTCTGTGCGGTCTCGGCAAAGGTCTGGTGAAAACCGGCAGGCTGAATGAAAAGGCTGTGCAGAGCGCCTTGCGGGCATTGCGCCGGTTCCGTGCGCTGGCTGATCAGGCAGGCGCTCGCTCGCTCGATGTGCTGGCGACCGCGGCAGCGCGCGAAGCCGAGAACGGCCCGGATTTTATCGCACAGGCCGAAATCGTTCTGGGCGAGCCGATCAAGGTTCTGTCGGGTCGCGAAGAAGCCTATTACTCCGCGCTCGGGGTAATTTCCGGCTTCCATGATCCCGACGGTATCGCAGGTGATCTTGGTGGTGGCAGTCTCGAACTCGTGGACGTCAAGGGCCGCACCATCGGCGATGGCATTACCTTGCCGCTGGGCGGCCTGCGTTTGCAGGATATGTCGAACGGCGATCTTGCCGCTGCTTCGGATATCGCCAAGAAGACGCTCGAGTCGGCAAAACTGCTCGCCAAGGGCAAGGGCCGTGCTTTTTACGCCGTGGGCGGCACGTGGCGAAATCTTGCCAAGCTGCATATGAGCGCCGAACACTATCCCCTGCATGTCATGCATCATTACGAGATTCCGTTCGAAGAGGCGCAGCGCTTCCTCAAGCGCGTCGCTGACGGCAATCTCGACAATATGCGCGGTATCGAGGATGTCTCGAAAAACCGGCGTGCACTCCTGTCCTACGGTGCGATTGCCCTGCTGGAAACAATCCGCAAGATGCGACCGTCAAAGGTTGTCTTCTCGGCTCTGGGTGTGCGGGAAGGCTTTCTGTTCTCGCTGCTGCCTGAATCCGAGCAGCTCGAAGACCCGCTGATTGCTGCAGCCGACGAATTGGCTGTGCTGCGAGCCCGCTCGCCAGCCTATGCGCGTGAGCTGGCCGAATGGAGCGGGGATGCCTTTGCTGCGCTGGGTTATAACGAGACAGAAGACGAAAAGCGTTATCGTCGGGCGGCGTGTCTGATCGCCGATATCAGCTGGCGTGCTCATCCCGATTACCGCGGCTCGCAGGCATTGAATATGATCTCCAATGCGGCTTTCGTCGGTATTGATCACCCGGGCCGCGCCTATATCGCGCTTGCCAATTTCTTCCGGCACGAAGGCATTGCCAACAGCACAGCAGATCCGGATCTGGCCGCACTCGCCACTCCGCGTCTCCTCGAATATTCCCGGGTTCTGGCTGCAATCATGCGCATCGTCTATCCATTTTCGGCGTCCATGGCTGGGGTTGTTCCCAATCTTTCGTGGAAACAGGCAGCGGATGGCCTCTATCTTGAGGTGGCTGCCAAGAACGCCGATCTGATTGGCGATGTACCGGAAGGCCGCCTGCAGCAATTGGCAAAACTGACGGGCAAGACGCTGAAAATGGCAATCGGCAAATAGGTTTCAGGCGGCTGTGACAGCCGCCTTCTTGCGTCCGGGCAACGTCATCGCCGCGACACCGGCAATCACACAGATCAAGCCGATCCATGCGGTCGAGGTCAGGCTTTCGCCGAGAAACAGCACGCCAATACCGACACCGATCGGCACACGCAGATATGCCTGTGATGTCGTTCCCACCGTACCCAGCGTGTGAATGAGCCGGAAATAGATCACGAAGGCGAGGGCGGTGGAAAAGACGGCAAGTCCGAGCAGCGCCAACAGCGAGTGGTTGGAGGGTGCCAGCGTCCATGGCTGGTCGACCACAAGGCTGACCGGAATGAGAATGACGGCGCCGCAAATCAGCGAACCTGCAGCGGGCATCATCGGATCGAGACCTTTGAAACCCTTGCCGAAGATTGCCGCAGCCGCATAGGAAATCGTCGCGACGACGATGGCAATTTGCGCCACCAGCTCCTTGCCGAGACCATTGAATGCTTCAAGCCCGATAATCAGGGAAATGCCGACTACTCCGGCTGCAACGCCGAAGACTTTTCGCGCCGTCACGGCCTCATGGCGCGTGATCAATACGGTCAGCAGAAAGGCGAAGATCGGCGTTGTCGAGTTGAGAATGGTGGCAAGACCCGCGTTCACGGTCAGCTCTGCCCAGGCGATCAAGGTGAATGGAAACACGCTGTTGATGCAGGCCTGAATGAGAAAGCGTTTCCAGATCGCCGGATCGCGCGGCAGGGAAAGACCGCGCAGTTTGATGATGACAAGCAGCAACCCGCCGGCGATCAATGTGCGGGCGGCGATGAAGGTGATTGGCGGTATCGTCTCCACTCCCACCTTGATGAAGGTGTAGGACGCACCCCAAAGCGTGGCAAGGACGGCGAGAAGTGCCAGTTCTTTGGCCAGGGACGGGGTTTGTACGGGAGTGTTAGACATCATTGCCTCGCATCAGCATGGTTTCAATGGGCCGATGCTAGTCAATTTAGCCGGAGCGATACTTCGACAGTCGCCGAAGTGTCGCATCGCCACCTGAACGTCTTATGCCTGATCAATGCAGGGCACAGCCCGGATTCGTTTGTTTTCGAACTTCAGGCAAAGCTCGCCATTGATCAGCTGCAGCGCCTTTTCACCGAAGACTTCGCGGCGCCAGCCCTGCAATGCCGCAATATCATCCGCATCGCCTTCTGCGGCAATCCGGTCGATTTCGTCTGAAGTGGCAACCACCTTGGCGGCAACGCCGTGTTCTTCCGTCACCAGACGCAACAGCACTTTCAGCAGTTCGGCGGCAGCACCGGCACCTTCCGGCGATTGCACGGATTTGGGCAGGCGTGGCATGTCTTCCTTCGGAAGGTCCAGCGCGATATTGACCGCATTCAGCAGGCCTGTCGCAATGCTGGAACGCTCCCAGCCCTTGGGGATGGTGCGGAGCCGGCCCATTGCTTCCGCATCACGCGGCTGCTGCTGGGCGATTTCGTAAATGGCGTCGTCCTTGAGAACACGGCCACGCGGCACATTGCGCTCACGCGCCTCCCGTTCGCGCCACGCGGCAACACTGCGCAGCACGGCAAGTTCCTGCGGTTTGCGCAGGCGCATCTTAAGACGCTTCCACGCATCGTCTGGATGCATGTCGTAGGTCTCGCGTGCCGTCAGCACTTTCATCTCGTCAAGAACCCAGTCCGTGCGCCCTTCTTCCTCGAGCTTTTTGTTGAGGTAGAGGTAAATGTCGCGCAGATGGGTCACGTCGGCCAGCGCATAGTCGAGCTGTTTGTCCGAAAGCGGACGTCGCCGCCAGTCGGTGAAGCGCGAGGATTTGTCGATCTGCGCGCCGTTGACCCGCTGCACCAGCTGATCATAGGCAATGGCATCGCCGAAGCCGCAGACCATGGCCGCAACCTGCGTGTCAAAGACCGGATGGGGGATCAGATTGCCGAGATGGAAAATAATCTCGATATCCTGCCGCGCCGCATGGAAAACCTTGACGATGGTTTCATCGGCCATCAGCCGGAAAAACGGTGCCAGATCGAGACCCGGCGCGAGGGCATCGACAATGGCGGTGTGATCAGGAGACGCCAGCTGGATAACGCAAAGTTCCGGCCAGAACGTGGTCTCCCGGATGAACTCCGTATCGACTGTTACGAAATCGGATTGCGAAAGGGCGGCTACAGCCTGGTCAAGCTGATCTGTGGTTGTAATCATGGTCATGAATTTTCTATAGCGAATGGAAATGCATTTGTCTCGTCTGTCCGAGTTTCTTCGCCGCTTGTCGCGTCTATATGGTTGATACGCTTACAAATCCCGTCTCCGGTAATTCGCAATCTTGACAAATCGCCGTCAAAATGCGCTTGTCCGCGCAAATTCCAGATCATGGCCGGGGCTCTCTTCACACCTTCCGGCAACAAGCATCAAGCATCTCAGAGGCACATATCATGCACCGTTACCGCAGCCATACCTGCGCCGCCCTGCGGAAATCCGACGTTGGTTCGACAGTTCGTCTTTCCGGCTGGGTTCATCGCGTCCGCGATCATGGCGGCATTCTCTTCATCGACATCCGCGATCATTACGGTCTGACCCAGATCGTCGCCAGCCCCGACTCGCCCGCTTTCAAGCTGGCCGAGACCGTGCGCGGCGAATGGGTTATCCGCGTGGATGGTGAAGTGAAGGCCCGCACGGACGATACGGTCAATCCAAACATGCCAACGGGCGAGATCGAAGTGTTTGCCCGCGAGATCGAAATCCTGTCGGCCGCCAAGGAACTGCCGCTGCCGGTGTTCGGCGAACTGGATTATCCGGAAGACATTCGCCTGAAGTACCGCTTCCTCGATCTGCGCCGCGATACGCTGCATAAGAACATCATGTCGCGTACCAAGATCATCGCTGCCATGCGCCGCCGCATGACTGACATTGGCTTCACCGAGTTCTCGACACCCATTCTGACGGCGTCGTCGCCGGAAGGTGCGCGCGATTTCCTCGTGCCAAGCCGCATTCATCCGGGCAAGTTCTACGCGTTGCCGCAGGCGCCGCAGCAGTACAAGCAGCTGATCATGATGTCCGGTTTCGACCGTTACTTCCAGATCGCCCCCTGTTTCCGCGACGAAGACCCGCGCGCCGACCGTCTGCCGGGTGAATTCTATCAGCTCGACGTCGAAATGAGCTTTGTCGAACAGGAAGATGTTCTGACGACGATGGAGCCCGTCCTGCGCGGCGTGTTCGAGGAATTTGCCGAAGGCAAGCCGGTCACACAGCAGTTCCCGCGCATCGCCTATGACGATGCCATGCGCAAATACGGCTCGGACAAGCCTGATCTGCGCAACCCGATCGAGATGCAGGCTGTCACCGGGCATTTTGCTGGTTCCGGCTTCAAGGTCTTTGCCAACATGATCGCCAACGATCCGAAGGTCGAAATCTGGGCCATACCGGCTAAGACTGGCGGGTCGCGTGCATTCTGTGACCGCATGAACTCCTGGGCGCAGGGCGAAGGCCAGCCGGGCCTTGGCTACATCTTCTGGCGCAAGGAAGGCGAGGCGCTTGAGGGCGCTGGCCCGCTTGCCAAGAACATCGGACCGGAACGGACCGAAGCGCTGCGCGTGCAGCTCGGACTTGATGATGGCGACGCGGCTTTCTTCGTTGCGGGCGATCCGAAGAAATTCGTCTCGTTTGCCGGTGCTGCCCGTACCCGTGCAGGCGAAGAGTTGAACCTTGTCGACCGCGACCAGTTCAAGTTGTGCTGGATTGTTGACTTCCCATTCTTCGAGTGGCTGGAAGACGAGAAGAAGATCGACTTTGCTCACAACCCGTTCTCCATGCCGCAGGGTGGTATCGAGGCGCTGGAAAACCAGGATCCTCTGACCATCAAGGCATTCCAGTACGATCTGGTCTGCAACGGCTTCGAGATTTCCTCGGGCGGTATCCGCAACCACCTGCCGGAAACCATGGTGAAGGCATTCGAGGCTGTCGGTCATTCGCGTGAAACCGTGGAAGAGCGTTTTGGCGGTCTCTATCGTGCGTTCCAGTACGGCGCGCCGCCCCATGGCGGCATGGCAGCCGGTATTGACCGCATTGTGATGTTGCTCGTGGGCGCCAAGAACCTGCGCGAGATCACCATGTTCCCGATGAACCAGCAGGCCTATGATCTGCTGATGAGTGCGCCGTCGGACGTATCGCCAGCGCAGCTGCGCGATCTCAACATCCGTCTCGCACCCATCAAGAAAGAGGATTAAAAACTCTTTCTAACCGACTCTGGATAAACAAAAAGCCCGGCATCGCTGCCGGGCTTTTTGTTTACTGTGTACGCCCGCTTACTGGTTGGCGTTAACGGTGACGCCGAGCGTCTTGATCAGCGACTTCGGATCGGCCATGCCACCGGCAGCGATGATCGCAAACGGGACGGATTTTCCCGGAGCAGCCTTGATCTCGATGTTCTTCGGATCATCAAGGTAAGCACTCACGGCTGTTCCCAGAGCCTGCGCGAATTCGGCATTGCCGAGCTGTGCTGCCATCATCGGCAGGATCGCCTTGCCCTGATTAACCAGATCATCGCGCTTCATGCCCTGCTGCTTGGCAGCATAGTCGAGTGCCTTGTTGGTAACCGATCCATCGTCAAAGCGGATCGACGCTCCTGTGAAGCTGAGCTGTTGCATCAGGCCGAGCATGGCCATGCCCTGAGCCTCATCCGTCTTGCCTTCGCCCTTCTTGACGGCATCCTTCAATCCGTTGAGGAAGTCGAGCGTATAGCCGGAAATATCAAACTTGAGCCCAAGCGTACCAACCTGGTCTGCAATGAAATCGAACTTGTCGATATTGAAACGTCCGTCCGGAATATTCCACGAGCCGTTGAAGTCGATCTTGCCCGAAACGGTTTCGTAGCCCAATGCCTTCAGCGCATCCTTGGTCTTCGGGTCTTCCACGCCGGACAGGTCCGCCTTGAAGCTTTCAAGGTTGGATGTGAAGACAACCGGTGCTGAGGCGGTCAGTGGTGAAACGGTAAAGGACAGGTTTTCAGCTGTGAAAACGTCTTTGCCCTTGGCGTTGATATTCAGATGTTTGAGTCCACCTTTTTCGCACTGCATCAATTTCGCCAAAGGGTCGGTAACACCTTCGGCCGGAAGAGTAATGCCTTCGAGCTTGATGCCTTCGACGACGATCTTGCTGTCGGCTTCGCCTTCAGGGCTGAAGTTAACGTCAGGTACACCGAGTGAGCCGATCTTGAAGCCACCGTCGGAGGCGTCGCTTACATCATTCAAAGTCACGTCACCGATGCTGACGCTTTTCTTCATTCCGGCTGAAGTGACCTTGGTATCCTTGATAATGACCGTTGAACCGTTGGTCTCCACATTCGAATATTCGAGTGTGTTGCCCTGTTCGCCATAGGCAGACTTCAGGCGGGCAGCAACGGCATTGCCATCAACCGCATAGGCTGAACCGGCAAAGACAACGACAAGAGCGGTGGTCGCAGCCATAAGGCGCAAGCCGGATTTCAGAGAGTGGTTTGAAGGCATTGTTTGATCCTCGTTAACAACAATATTTGTACCTATTGCATGATGAGCGGCAAAACTGTGACAGACGCCAGTCAAAGCGCAATAACGGCAATTCGGGCGGTAGAAAGTCAGATTTGGGATGCGGAAGCAAGCCCTGCTCATTTTTTGCTCATTACAAAGCGCAACAGGCTGTGATCTCAACGAATCATTGCTTGCCCGGGAATCAGCGAATTGGTAACCCATTGACATGGGAAAAAGCCTGATTCCGCCAGACAGTGGCGACGATAATGTTGAACCGGTTGATTTGAAGGCCGCGCTGGAACAGCGCTATCTGGCCTACGCACTTTCGACGATTACAAACCGTGCCTTGCCTGACGTACGCGACGGTCTGAAACCCGTCCACCGCAGAATCATGCATGCGATGCGTCTGTTGCGGCTCTCGCCTGACCAGTCCTATGCGAAATGCGCCCGTATCGTCGGCGAGGTGATGGGTAAATTCCATCCGCATGGCGACCAGTCCATCTATGACGCGCTGGTACGCCTGTCGCAGGATTTCGCCGTGCGTTATCCGGTTGTCGACGGGCAGGGCAATTTTGGCAATATTGACGGCGATAATCCGGCAGCCATGCGTTACACCGAAGCGCGGATGACAGATGTCGCCATGCTGCTTCTCGAAGGCATCACCGAAGATGCTGTCGATTTTCGTCCAACCTACAATGACGAAGACGAAGAGCCGATCGTTCTTCCTGGCGCATTCCCGAACCTGCTCGCCAATGGCTCCTCCGGCATTGCCGTTGGCATGGCCACCTCGATCCCGCCGCACAATGTTTCGGAGCTCTGCGCCGCTGCCCTGCATCTGATCAAGCATCCCGATGCGACGGTGGAGGATCTCATATCGCTTGAAGAGGATCCGCAGGATCCGAGCAAGACCATGGTTCGCGGGCCGGATTTCCCGACCGGCGGCGTGCTTGTCGAAAGCGCCGATGCCATTCTGGAGGCCTACAAGACAGGGCGTGGCGGTTTCCGTCTGCGCGCCCGCTGGCAGGTCGAGGATCAGGGCCGGGGCACGTGGATCATCGTCATCACCGAGATTCCCTACCAGGTGCAGAAGTCGCGGCTGATCGAAAAGATCGCCGAGCTGCTGATCGCCAAGAAGTTGCCGCTGCTTGATGATGTTCGTGACGAATCCACCGAAGACGTGCGCATCGTGCTCGAACCAAAGAGCCGCAGCGTCAATCCTGATATACTGATGGAGTCCCTGTTCAAGCTTTCCGAGCTTGAAACGCGCTTCCCCCTCAACATGAACGTGCTGACCAACGGCAAGGTACCGAACGTCCTGTCGTTGCGCGATGTGCTCAAGCAATGGCTGGAACACCGCAAGGACGTTCTTATCCGCCGTTCGCGTCACCGTCTGGCCGAGATCGAGCGCCGTCTGGAAATTCTGGGCGGTTTCCTGATCGCCTATCTCAATCTGGACGAGGTGATCCGCATCATCCGCGAAGAGGATGAGCCAAAGCAGGAAATGATGGCGCGCTTCGGGCTGTCCGATGTGCAGGCGGAAGCCGTGCTCAATATGCGCCTGCGTTCACTGCGCAAGCTTGAGGAATTCGAGATTCGCAAGGAATTTGAGGGCCTGACCGCTGAAAAGGGCGAAATCGAGCAGTTGCTGGGTTCCGATGCCAAGCAGTGGCAGACCATTTCCTGGCAGATCGCCGAAATGCAGAAGAAATACGCGGCCGACACGCCGCTTGGCAAGCGTCGCACAACCTTTGCCGATGCGCCGCAGCATGACCTGACCGACATTCACCACGCCATGATCGAGAAGGAGCCGGTCACGGTTGTCGTCTCGGAAAAGGGCTGGCTGCGCGCCATGAAGGGGCATCTGCCTGACTTCTCCGCCCTGACCTTCAAGGAGGGCGACAAGCTCAAGCTGGCGTTTCATGCCGAGACCACGGACCGGATTCTCATCCTGACCACCGGCGGCAAGTTCTATACCATCGGTGCCAACAGCCTGCCGGGCGGGCGCGGTCATGGCGAACCTATCCGCATCATCGTGGATATGGAGAACGATCAGGATATCGTCACAGCCTTCGTCCACAATCCCGGACGCCAGCTGCTCCTGTCATCCCATGACGGCAACGGCTTCCTCGTGCCCGAGGTGGACGTGATGGCCAACACCCGCAAGGGCAGGCAGGTGATGAACGTCAAGGCACCGGATGAGGCGCGCCATTGCGTTCCCGTGACGGGTGACAGCGTCGCCATTGTCGGCGAGAACCGCAAGATGCTTGTCTTCCCTCTATCGGAAATCCCTGAACTGGGCCGTGGCAAGGGCGTCCGGCTGCAGCGCTACAAGGATGGCGGCGTCTCCGACATCCGCGTCTTTGCCATGGAGCAGGGGCTGACGTGGCAGGATGCGGCGGATCGCACGTTCACGCGCAGCAAGGAAGACCTGGTCGAATGGATCGGGCCGCGCGCTTCCGCTGGCCGCATGGTGCCGAAGGGTTTCCCGCGCTCGGGCAAGTTTTCCTGACAGGAAATTTACTGGTTGACCAAAAATAAAACGAGAACGATCATTCTCGTATTGACCAGTATTGTGTTTCGCTATAATTGAGAACGAACATTCGCTCTTTTTTTGTGGTGATGCATGGTCGACAATATTCTGCCAAAACAATCGAAGCTTCTGACCGATGACAAATCGGACAGCACCTGCGGTTGTTTTGTCACCAAACTGTTCAGCAAGCGCGCCCAGAACCGCGAAGTGCAGGAAGCCCGCATCCTTGAAGCGGCGACCAGCTGTTTTGTCCGTGCAGGTTTTCGCGGCGCGTCCATGAACGATATCTGCTCCGAGGCGGGCATGAGCCCCGGTGCCCTTTACCGCTACTTCCCATCGAAAGAATCCCTGATCGAAGCCATTGTTGCGGGTCACCGCAAGGCAAGCGCCGAAATTCTCGATCGTATGAGCGGGTACGGCAATATCATCGATGCACTTGTGATGGTGGGTCTCGATCACGTTCGCCAGAAATCGGCAAACGGCGTTGATGATGCCAGCGCGCGGCTTTTTGCCGAAGTGAGAGCAGAAGCCATTCGCAATGAAGCTGTTGCTGCCCAGTGCGAGCTTTATGAAGGACAGATGCGCGAGAAGCTTCTGTCAGCCATTGGTGCGGCCAAGGCAAGAGGCGAGATCGATCCCGTCGGTGACCTCGAGCTCGTCGCGGCAACCCTTGCTGCCATGGGCGAGGGCGTCATCATGCGGAATTTTCCGGCACAGGGTGTTCCTGTCGAGGCGTTGGAGCCCATGTTCCGCGCACTCGCCGTGGCCATACTGCGCCCAGCATCAGCATAAATTACTGACATACCGATCCAGCAAATACCTCTTTTTGATCAGGTTTTCCGATGCGCAACAGCCGCAATAAAGTTCTGGTACCTTTCGCCCTGGCCCTTGGCCTGTCTTCCATGCTGGCCTCCGGCGCACGCGCCGAAGACAAGGCACCGCAGGCCGTCAAGCCGCCTGTCATCAACGTCATTCCCGCAGCCGATGCCGAGATGGTTGCAAGCATCACGGTCACAGGTACGATTGTGCCCCGGCAGGAAGTCGCCGTCGGCACGGATGTGGCCGGGCTGATCGTGCTGGAACTCGGTGCGGATCAGGGCGACACGGTGAAGGAAGGCGATATCATCGCCCGTCTCGACAAGTCGTCGCTGGAAATCCAGCTGGCCCAGATCGAAGCCCAGCGCGCGCAGGCCGAAGCGTCAATCGCTCAATCGGAAGCGCAGATTGTCGATGCGCAGATCGCCGTTCGTCAGGCACAGGAAGCACTGGATCGTGCCCGCGCCCTGTCCGCCAAAGGCATCACCTCCAAAGCCGATTTCGACAATGCCACAAATGCCCATGACAGCGCCAATGCGCGGCTCAACACCTCCCGGCAGGCACTGGTTGCCAGTCAGTCACAATTGCAACTGGTGGCTGCACAAAAGCGGGATATTCTCTTGCGGATTGAAAAGGCTGACGTGAAGGCACCCACGGACGGTGTGGTGCTCAGCCGCAATGCGTTGCTGGGCGGCATTGTGTCGATGAATGCTGGACCGCTGTTCCGCATCGCCCGTGATAATGAATTCGAACTTTCCGCCAACATTCCGGAAGTCGACCTGCCGCGTCTCAAGCCTGACATGCCGGTATCGGTGCGTGTTTCCGGGATGGAACAGCCGGTTGCGGGCCGTGTCCGGTTGATTTCGCCTGAGATCACCGCAAGTTCGCGTCTGGGCGCCGTGAAGATTTCGCTCGAGCACAATGATGCGATACGACCCGGCAACTTTGCCCGTGCTGTTATCGAACTGACCCGGCGCAATGGCGTCAGTGTTCCGCTCTCCGCCATCGTCTATCGCGGCCCGACCGCACTTGTGCAGGTGGTCAAGGATGGCGTTGTCGACACCCGCAAGGTCACGCTCGGCATCCGCAATGACCGGGCGGTCGAGGTGCTGGACGGGCTGGCAGACGGAGAAGACGTGGTGGCGCGTGCCGGCACTTTCGTCGCCAATGGTGACCGTGTGACGCCCGTGCGCGTCGCCGAGGAAACGACGGGGGCAGTCAAATGAACTGGAACATTTCCGCCTGGTCGATCCGTAATCCTGTCCCTTCGATCCTGCTCTTTGTCGTGCTGGTCGTGCTTGGCTTGATGAGCTTTTCCAAGCTGCCGATTACCCGCTTTCCCAATATCGACGTGCCGCTGATTTCGGTGGCCGTCACTGATCCCGGTGTTGCGCCAAGCGAACTTGAAACGCAGATCGCCAAGCGGGTCGAGGACTCCGTCGCCAATATCACCGGCGTCAAGAACGTCATCACCACGCTGACCGAAGGCAGTTCGACAACGCTCGTCGAATTCCGCCTGGAAGTTGACACGCAGAAGGCGCTCAATGATGTCAAGGATGCGGTGACACGCATTCGCAGCGATCTGCCTGCAACCATCAAGGAGCCTATCGTCAGTTCGGTGGATGTCGAAGGGTCGGCGATCCTGACCTATGCGGTATCAGCGCCAACCATGACGTCCGAAGAACTCTCCTGGTTCGTCGATGACAAGATCCTGCGCGATATTCAGGGGGTGAAGGGCGTTGGCCGTGTCGAACGTTATGGCGGGGTGACGCGTGAAATCCGCGTCTCGCTTGACCCGGACCGGCTGACGGCGCTTGGTGTGACGGCCGCTGACGTCAATCGTGCCCTGAAATCCATGAATGCCGATCTGACCGGCGGGCGCGGCGACCTTGGCAGCACGCAGCAGACCATCCGCACCCTTGGCGCCTCGCGCACGCTGGACGACCTGCGCAGCGTCGAAATCCCGCTTGCTGGTGGCCGTTCCGTCCGCCTTGATGCCATAGGCACGGTGACAGACTCGTTTCAGGAACCGAAATCCTTCGCCCGTGTGAACAACCAGACCGTAGTCTCGGTTGGTGTGTTCCGCGCCAAGGGCGCCAGCGATGCCGACGTGTTCAAGCGCGTTCAGGACCGCATGGACCTGTTGAAGCAGAAATATCCCGATGCGCGGTTCAGCATCATCGACAACGCTGTAACCTATACCTATGGCAACTACGAAGCGGCCATGAGTTCGCTTGTCGAAGGTGCGCTTCTGTCGATTGTCGTTGTCTTCCTGTTCCTGCGCAACATACGTGCAACCCTGATTGCGGCGGTTGCGCTTCCGCTGTCGGCTATTCCGACCTTCTGGGCCATCGACATGCTCGGCTTCTCGCTGAATCTGATCAGCCTGCTCGGTATCACGCTGGTGACGGGCATTCTCGTCGACGATGCCATCGTGGAAATCGAAAACATTGTCCGGCATATGCGCTCCGGAAAATCGCCCTATCGCGCTTCGCTGGAAGCGGCAGATGAGATCGGACTTGCGGTTATCGCGATTTCGGTGACGATCATTGCCGTGTTTGCCCCTGTCAGCTTCATGAGCGGCATTGCCGGACAATATTTCAAACAGTTTGGCCTGACGGTGGCCGTGGCGGTGTTCTTCTCGCTGCTGGTGGCGCGCCTGATCACGCCGATGATGACCGCCTATCTCCTGCGTGACGGCAAGAACCTGCATCACGAGGAAAACAACGGCGGCTGGGTTGGCGCCTATACCCGTTTTCTTGGCGTGACATTGCGCTACCGCTGGTTGACCCTGATCAGCGGCGTGCTGCTGTTTGCGACAGCCATCTGGGCCATGGGGTTTTTGCCTTCCGGTTTTGTACCGCCGCAGGACGAAGCGCGCGTTGCAGTCAATCTCGAATTGACACCGGGCTCGCCGATCGACGAAACCCGCCGCGTGACTGACGAGGCTGCAACGCGCGTTCGGGAAATTCCCGAGGTGCAACAGACCTATGTCGTCGGCGGATCGTCGCCGAAGGGGGAAGTGGATACGCGGCGCGCGACGATGATTGTCAAGCTCAGCCACAAGAGCGAGCGCAGCCGGACCCAGAAGCAGATCGAGGTCGATATCTTCAACAAGCTGTCCGAAGTACCTGATCTGCGTGCCAATTTCGTCAATGATCGCGGCGAGCGCGAATTTGCGGTCGGTGTTATCGGCGCTGATGGCCAGAAGGTGAGCGAAGAGGCCCGGGCAATGCAGAGCGCCATGATGGCAACCGGCAGCTTTCAGGCGGTTTCCTCGAGTGCTGCGCTGGACCGCCCTGAGATTATCGTCACACCGCGCATGGACAAGCTGGCCGAGCTTGGCCTGTCCACGTCAGGTGTCTCCGATGCACTGCGGGTCGCAACGCTCGGGGATCTTGATGCCAATCTGGCCAAATACACGGTTGGTGACCGGCAAATTCCGATCCGGGTTCAGCTGACAGAGGAGTCGCGCCGCGACCTGACCGTACTGAATACGCTCACCGTTACGGCGCCATCCGGCGTTGTAGTGCCGCTGGCATCCATTGCCCAGGTCAGTTTCGGCCAGGGACCATCATCCATCGAACGCTTCAATCGCGAACGTCGTGTGGTTGTTGGTGCCAACATGGCCGGTGGCAAGGAGATCGGCGAGGGGCTGTCCATCGTCAAGGGATTGCCGCAGGTCAAATCCATGCCGGACGGTGTACGCATTCAGGAAACCGGCGACGCCGAAGTGATGGGCGAAGTTTTTGCGGGTTTCCGCGATGCCATGATCATGGGGTTGATGCTGGTGTTCGTGGTGCTGATCCTGCTCTTTGGCAGTATCTTCCATGCCTTCACCATCCTGATGTCTCTGCCGCTATCGATTGCCGGTGTTGCCGCGGCTTTGCTGCTCACCAACAATTCCGTGTCGATGGCCGTGGTTATCGGTATCCTTATGCTGATGGGTATCGTCACCAAGAACGCCATCATGCTGGTGGATTTTGCCATCGAAGAGGTCAAGCACGGCGTTCCGCGCAACGAGGCGATTATCGATGCCGGCCGCAAACGCGTTCGTCCGATTGTCATGACAACGATTGCCATGTCCGCGGGTATGATTCCAGCCGCGATGGCGTTCGGCGATGGCGGCGAGTTCCGCGCACCCATGGCTATTGCCGTGATTGGCGGTCTGCTGATCTCCACTGTCCTATCGCTGGTGTTCGTTCCATCGTTCTATACAATCATGGACGATCTCAGCCGCTGGATGGCCCGCGCGTTTCATTGGGGCTTCCGTCCCAATACGCCCGATGAAGCGGAAGGCCCGGCACGGCATGGCGTGCGCACTGTTCCTGCCTATCCCGCACCCGGCTTTGCCAGCGAGGCGGCGGAATAAGCCGATATCAGATTGGGTGGCGGATTTCCGCCATCCGGGACCGCCTGCGGGAACTGCGCATCTGCCAGATAGAATGAGAAACCAGTGCCGTGATGATGATGATCCCGCCCAGCAGGGTAGGATCGCTGGGACGCTCGGAAAAGACCAGCCAGACCCAGATCGGCGCCAGTACGGTTTCCAGAAGATAGAACATCGCCACTTCGGGCCCGGACAGGAACCGGGGCCCGGTCGCAAGGCAGGCGAAGGCGATTGTCGTGATCACCGCACCGTTGAAGATGATCCAGCCGGGGGCCGCGACGGAATATCCGTGCTGCGAAACCATGAAAGCCGCGACCGTCATCGGCAGGACGGTGCCGATGATCGCGGCAAAGCTCATATCCTTCTTCGAGGCGCGGGTTACCGTAATGGCCGACGCGAGGAAAAAGGTGGACATGAGTGCGATGATGTTGCCGAAGAGGTGTCCTGATGACAGGCCTTCGCGCACGATGATTCCGACACCGATCAGCATGAAGAACATGGCGACGAAGGTTGCGGTCTTTGGACGCTCCTTCAGGAAAATCCACGACAGGAGTGCGGCAAAAACCGTGTTGAATGCCAGAATGAAGACGAGGTTGGCCGTCGAAGTGTTGTAGACGGCAATCATGAAAAAGATCGAGCCCAGGCCGTAAAGCCCGGCTACCGCAAATCCGATGCGTCCCGGCAGGATTGTTTTGACCCGCCCGGTGGCAATGCTCCACACCGCCCAGATGATCAGGGCGCAGATGAAGGTGGTACCGCTACGCAGCAGCAGTGTCGACCAGGTTTCGCCCTGACCGAGGCGCAGAAGCGGAATATCGACGGAGAGTATCAGCCCGCCGATACCCGTGATGAGCAGGCCCTTGCGGTGATCAAGATGCGATTGGGACATTTCCTGTGGGCTTTCCAAGTCTTTTTATTGTTCTGAGCCACGAGCTTTAGCGGGAAGAACGATGTTATTCCAGGTGATGCCCGCATAATCAGTTTCAAATGGCAGAAGGCGCTGCAAATTTTCTATTCGCGCCTTTCCCAGCCTTTTGGTCCCAGATGTTCCTGCGGTTTGTAGCGGATCTTGTATTGCATCTTGCGCGAGCCTTCGACCCAATAGCCGAGATAGACATGCGGCAGTCCTGCAGCGGCGGCGCGCTGGATGTGATCGAGAATCATGAAGGTACCGAGCGAACGGTCCGCATAATCAGGATTGAAGAAGGAATAGACCATCGACAACCCATCGCCCATGATGTCGGTCAGCGCCACTGCGATCAGTTCGCCTTCACCCTTCTTGGTGATGAAGGAATCCGGTCCGCGGCGGCGATACTCGATGATCTGGGTGGGAACATGGGTATCCTCGACCATCATCGCGTAGTCGAGCACGGTCATCTCCGACATGCCGCCTTTGTTGTGGCGCGCATCAAGATAGCGGCGGAAGAGCGTGTACTGTTCGGTGGAGGGTTCGGCCTGATGGATATTGCCGATAAGGTCGCGGTTGCGGTTCCAGACGCGGCGCATGGATTTGTCCTGCTTGAACTCTCCCGCAAGAATGCGCACCGAAACGCAGGCCCGGCAATTTTCACAGGCCGGTCGATAGGCGATGTTCTGGGAACGGCGGAACCCGCCCTGGGTCAGGAGGTCGTTCAACTCGCTCGCTCGCCCGCCCACGAGATGGGTGAAAACCTTGCGCTCCAATTGCCCTTCCAGATACGGACAGGGCGAGGGTGCTGTCAGGAAGAACTGCGGTGATTGCTGCGGTTGATGCGTCATTCGTTATCCTGGACCAGTCTGCAACCCCTATAGAATCGTAAGACCCCCGAAAACGTCAATTCAATTATATTGTATTCAGTTGTGAATGTCGCGGGTTTCGCTGCAGTACCTGGCTAACAAGATTCAAACCTAGTTACGATTGTCGTCAAGATAGTAGCAAGGCGCTCCATTCCACGAATGGCTTGGTGTGTCGTCCCTGCCACCTTCTGTGCGGCCCCAGCGGCCATTGAACGAACGATAGTCATTGGAAAAATGCAAGGTCAGCAGACCAGAGCCATATTTGTCGGTCCAGACCATTGTGCGGACTGTTTCGGCGGTGAGATTCTTTTCCACCAGCGTTCCCATGACAAGGCCATCCGGCGCCTCGATCTGGTATGTACCCGAGATGCGGCCATCACGGTCCACATTGAGAATGGTCGTTATATCCTGATAATCGCCGTTTGAAATGACCTCGCCGCAATATCGCCCGGCGGGCGACGCGGCCGGGCTGCTGGCAATACCGAAACCATAGAAGAGGAACGCCATTGCGGCGAAGGCGGTGAGCCTGAGATGTGTCATGGACATGGCCGGCAAATGAAGAAGGCTCCCGCGTGGGAGCCCTCGGATTAATTATATGCGCGTACGACAACCGTACCAAGAAGAAGGTCATGCACCGTGCGTTTGCGGTCCAGAACGAATGTTGCAAGCAGGATCAGCGGTGTCAGCACCACGTTGAGGCCCCAGAACAACACCGTATGCACGATGGCAAACAGGCCGTCGACTTTCTGGCCGTCAAGACGTTCCAGCTTCAGACCCATCATCTGCATGCCCTTGGTCGCCTGACGTGGTCCGCCGAGTGTCGTCGCCACATAGGCGAGGGCGACGGCAGGGAACATGATGCCGTAGAGCATCCATCCAAGACCAAGCGTTGCAACACCGAGAACAGCGATGACGATCGCTACGGGGATGCAAAGGAAAAACACGATGACATAATCCATCAGGAACGCAAAAACACGGCTGGACCGCACGCCCTGATACATCCGCCAGTCATCCAGGCGGTTGGTGATTATTTCGCCGTCAAGCGCGCTCGTATTCATTTTGTTTCCCGTTTAAAACACACGGACACAGTGCCGTACTGCTGAACGTGGGAATTCTAGAATAGAAATTCAAGGAGATTTCTTGAAGCTTTGTGGTGCGTACGGAGCTGATGCAGTCTAAAGCCCGGCCTTCAGACGTTCGGCAACAAGAGGCGCGAAGTAGGTCAGAATACCGTCGCAGCCGGCGCGCTTGAACGCCAGCAGGGTTTCCATCATTACCCGTTCCTCGTCGATCCAGCCATTGGCACCGGCCGCCTTGATCATCGCGTACTCACCGGACACCTGATAGGCGAATGTCGGCACAGCAAAGGTTTCCTTGAGACGGTGGATGATGTCGAGATAGGGCAGGCCCGGCTTGACCATCAGCGAATCCGCACCCTCGGCCAGATCCTGTTCCGCCTCGCGGACGGCCTCATCCGTATTGGCCGGATCAATATAATAGGTCTTCTTGTCGCCTTTCAGACGCCCTGACGTGCCGATGGCTTCGCGATAGGGGCCATAAAACGCCGAGGCGAATTTCGTGGCATAGGCCATGATCGCCACATCCTGAAAGCCGTTCTGGTCCAGTGCCTCGCGGATGGCGCCGATGCGGCCATCCATCATGTCGGACGGCGCGATGATATCGGCACCGGCCGCCGCCTGCAGCACCGCGCCGCGGGTAATCTGGGCCACCGTTTCGTCATTGACGATGATGCCCTCACGCAAAATACCGTCGTGACCGTGGCTGGTGAACGGGTCCAGTGCCACATCGGTGATCATGCCGATCTCAGGCACGGCGTCCTTGATGGCGCGCGTGGCGCGATTGATCAGGTTGTCGGCGTCGAGAATGCCCGAACCGGTATCATCGCGCAGCGCCGGATCGATATTGGCAAAGGTTGCAATGGCGGGAATGCCGAGCTTTGCTGCCCGCTCCGCTTCGCGCACGGCCATATCCACAGAAAAACGCTGGACGCCCGGCATGGCCGCGATGTCCTCACGGCGGTTCGTTCCCTCGCACAGGAAGATCGGCCAGATCAGATCGTTGACCGTCAATTGGCTTTCCTGCACCAGACGACGTGACCAGTCGGCCTTGCGCATGCGGCGCAGGCGCCGGCTCTGCGTGATTTCATCGACGGACCTGCCGGTGCTGGCGTGGAAAGGGGAAACTTTGTTCATGATGACTGCCTTATCCGCATCGAACGGACTTTCTTCTGTTTTGTTTAAAAACAGTTTTAACAGGCTTCACCCTGCGGACCAAGACGCTTGCCGCAAGATGTGATCCATTGACGCGGTACGCCGGAGTTTCCTAACCTCACGACAATGAACGAGGAGGGGCGTATGGAAATTGATTTTGGCGGCGAAGGCGAGATCGCATTCGAAACCAAGGGGAAGGCCGGACTGGTGCGTCTGACGCGCCCAAAGGCTCTGAATGCGCTGACGCCCGTTATGATCAGGGCGCTGTCCCGCGCCTTGCATGCCTGGGCCATCGATCCCGATATTGCGTGTGTCATCGTTGAGGGCGAGGGCCGGGCCTTTTGTGCAGGTGGTGATATCCTTGCTGTTTATCATGCGGGGCGGGCGGGCAAACCACTCTATGACTTCTTTTATGATGAGTATCGGCTCAACGCATTCATCCGCCATTTTCCCAAGCCGTATATTTCGCTGATAGATGGCATTGTCATGGGCGGAGGTGTTGGCATTTCCGCGCACGGGTCGCACCGGATCGTCACGGAAAATGTCATGTTTGCCATGCCGGAGGTTGGTATCGGGTTCTTTCCCGATGTGGGTGGCAGTGCTTTCCTTCCGCATATGCCCGAACATTTCGGCACCTATCTGGCCCTGACCGGCAACCGTATCCGGCAGGGTGATTGCCTCCAGAGCGGCATTGCTACCCATGCGATCCGGGCGAAAGACAAGGAGGCAATACGCCGTGCTCTGATCAGGACCGGTGATCCCGAACAGGCTCTTCACGGGAAAACTATCAATCCGGACTATGAAACCAGCGAGAAAATACGCGATATGATTGGCGTTCTGTTCGATTCGCAAACGCTGGGCGGCTGTCTTATCCGCCTTGCCGCTGCTGGCGTGAACGGAAACGAGGATGCGCAGCGGGTTCTGGATATCGTCAGGACACGTTCTCCCACCAGCCTGCATGTGACGTTCAGGCAGATCGAAGAAGGACGTGATCTCGACATGGATCAATGCATGCAGATGGAATACCGGATTCTTTCGAGAATGCTGGAGAGCCATGATTTCTACGAGGGTATCCGCGCGCTTCTGATCGACAAGGACAACACTCCTGTCTGGCAACCTGCCACAATCGAGGATGTGACGACCGAAATGGTCGACGCTTATTTCGCACCGCTTGGCGAGCGGGAATTGCAGCTTACATGATTGAGAAGCCGACCCACCTGCCATTCGATTCGACCCTGGCCCAGACCGGCTTTGTCTGGCTGCTGCGGCTGGTCTCGCTTTATTGCCTCGTGGCGGGCGTTGGCTACTGGGTGCAGATCATGGGCTATTATGACGGCCTGCTCTGGCGCTTCGACCTGATGCCCTGGCAATGGAAGGTCGCGTCGGTGTCGCTGGCCATGCTTTTCCCGGTCGCTTCCATCGGATTGTGGATGATGGTTTCCTGGGGCCCGGTCATCTGGTTCGTTGCCGCAACAGGGGAGGCGCTGATGTTTACGGTCTTCTGGGAATATTTCTATTACCGGCCAGTGATTGCAGCCATCCATTGCTGCGTGGCTATCCTCTATATCGCCTTTCGTATCGTGCTTTTCCTGCAGAAGCGTCAGCAGGCCATGCCACAGCGGTAAGTCTTCATTAAGCCTGAAATTGCATCCATCGTGGTAAGGTACTGTTAAGTCTGAGTTTTAATTCGAATTTTATGCGTATTGGATAGTGTTGCCTCAACGGTGAGAAAAATACACCGAAACAACAGTGAGGCAGGTACTATGAACAACATACAGAGAAAGTCTGGCACGACCCCGCATGCAACCGTGAATGATACAGCATTGCGGACTCTTTATCTTGAAGCACTTCAGTTGGTCGAACGTCTGCATCGTCGTTTACTTGACGTCGTCAAAGATGAATTCGACCGCAACGGCCGCAGTGATATCAACGCCATCCAGGCATTGCTGCTTTTCAACATCGGCAATGCTGAATTGACCGCCGGGGAACTGCGCAGCCGCGGTTACTATCTCGGTTCGAATGTTTCCTACAATCTGAAGAAACTGGTCGAACTTGGCTTCATCTCCCACGAGCGTTCACGCACCGACCGTCGTTCGGTGCGCGTCAGCCTGACGGAGAAGGGCAATGAAGTAGCGGAACTCGTTGCGGGGCTTTATGAACGTCATGTGGCTTCGATCGAACATGTCGGCGGCATCAAGGCCGAGGAATTCCAGTCGATGAACAAGGCTTTGCAGCGTCTCGACCGCTTCTGGAATGATACGATCGCCTATCGCATGTAATCCTCGATACCAGTTGTCAAACAAAAGCCCGGCTTCGGACCACTAGCGGAACGAAGGCGGGCTTTGGTGCTCAGGCGCCCGTCAGCGGGTGCAAAAGTCATCAATCCGCCATAATGCCGTGAAAAGGCGATCCAAGTTATTCCATAATTCAGTGAAGCTTAAATATCGGCTCCGTATGGGCTGATCGGCGTTTGAACCATCACGATTACGCGATCAGTGTGAAAGTTGCTGTTTGTTAAGGGTGTTCCTGATAATTTTGGAAACCATAATCTGCGTTCTGCGTTATTAGGCGGCAGGTTGGCTGCAGAATTTCCATTTGGGTTGGGCAATACTATGAAGAAACTAGGATCATCAGGGCTTGATCGCCGCACATTCCTCACCGGAGTGGCAACTGCTGGTTTGGCTGCTATTTCATCGTCTGCATGGGCGGATGATCCGGCAATCAATGATATCCTCGCTTCTCCGCGCCGCGGCAACTGGGACGACCAGTTCGATGCGCGCTCAAGCGCCCACGCCAAAGTGGCAAGCTTCCAGCCAATTGCCAGCCCCGAGACGGTGTCTTTCATTCAGGCTGCCATCAACACCTACAGTCAGATCGTCGCCAATGGCGGCTGGCCGAATGTTCCTATCAACACCAAGCTGCAGCTGGGTGTTGTCGATCCGTCCATTCCTGCGTTGCGCAAGCGTCTGATGGTATCAGGCGATCTTTCCGAGAGCGCCGGGCTTTCGACGTCCTTTGACACCTATGTCGATGCGGCCGTGAAGCGGTTTCAGGCGCGTCATGGCCTGCCCGCCGACGGTGTCATGGGCCAGTTCACCATTGCGGCCCTGAATATCCCGGCCAATATCCGTCTTGGCCAGTTGCAGACCAACCTCGAGCGCGTACGCACGCTGGCCGCTGCCAACCAGGGCAGCCGCTATGTCATGGTCAACATTCCGGCAGCGCAGATCGAGGCCGTCGAAGGCGGCCGCGTCGTGCAGCGCCATACGGCCATTGTCGGCAAGATCGACCGCCAGACACCAATTCTCGACTCCAAGATTTCGGAAGTCATTCTCAATCCTTACTGGACGGCGCCGAAGTCGATTATCCAGAAGGACATTATCCCGCTGATGCGCAAGGATCCGACTTACCTGACGCGCAACAAGATCCGCCTGTTCAACGAACAGAAGCAGGAAGTGCCGCCGGAAAGCGTCGATTGGAACACCGACGATGCGGTCAAGCTGATGTTCCGTCAGGATCCGGGCAAGATCAACGCCATGTCGTCGACGAAGATCAACTTCGCCAATCCTTACGCGGTCTACATGCACGACACGCCGCAGCAGGGCAATTTCAACAAGCTGATGCGGTTTGATTCGTCCGGCTGCGTACGTGTGCAGAACGTGCGCGACCTGAACGTCTGGCTGCTGCGCAACACGGCGGGCTGGGATCGCCAGACCATGGATGCGACGATCAAATCCGGTGTTAACACGCCGATTGCTGTGGCCGATCCGGTTCCCCTGCATTTTGTTTATGTGAGTGCATGGTCGACGGGCGACGGTGTTGTTCAGCTGCGCGACGATATTTACGAGCGCGATGGCCAGCAGGCGCTGTCGATCGGCACGAATACCTGATCGATTGTTTTTTGATCGCTGTATTGGCAAAGACCGCCTTCGGGCGGTCTTTTTGCATTTGAATCGTGGATGGCGGTTTCGGGCTAATGGTTTTCGCCCCCCGGCCATTGGCCTTGATCGTTTAAGTATGATAATGCGCCGGAAATACCTACTCACTTAAGGCAAATGAGGGTCCAGGCACCATGTCGAATGCAAGCGCTTCCGTTGCAGATACATTTTTCAACGCATCACTCGAAGACATCGATCCGGAAATTTTTGGCTCCATCCGCAAGGAACTCGGCCGCCAGCGCCACGAGATCGAGCTGATTGCATCCGAAAACATCGTGTCGCGTGCCGTGCTTGAAGCACAGGGCTCGATCATGACCAACAAATATGCCGAGGGTTATCCGGGCAAGCGTTACTATGGCGGCTGCCAGTTTGTTGATATTGCGGAAGAATTGGCTATCGAACGGGCCAAGAAGCTTTTCGATTGCGAATATGCCAATGTGCAACCGAATTCCGGTAGCCAGATGAACCAGGCCGTATTCCTCGCGCTTCTGCAGCCGGGTGACACCTTCATGGGTCTTGACCTCAATTCCGGCGGGCATCTGACCCACGGTTCGCCGGTCAATATGTCCGGCAAGTGGTTCAACGTTGTTTCCTACGGCGTGCGCCAGGACGACAACCTGCTCGACATGGCCGAAATTGAACGTCTGGCCCATCAGCACAAGCCAAAACTGATCATCGCCGGCGGTACAGCCTATTCCCGTGTCTGGGATTTCGAGCGCTTCCGCCAGATTGCCGATGCGGTCGGTGCCTATCTCATGGTCGATATGGCGCACATCGCCGGTCTCGTGGCTGCCGGTGTGCATCCGTCGCCGCTGCCGCATGCCCATGTCACCACCACCACGACGCACAAATCGCTGCGCGGCCCGCGTGGCGGCATGATTTTGACCAACGATGCTGATATCGCCAAGAAAATCAATTCAGCCGTCTTTCCCGGCCTGCAGGGCGGACCCTTGATGCACGTTATCGCTGCCAAGGCCGTGGCATTTGGTGAAGCGCTGAAGCCGGAATTCAAGACCTACGGCCAGAACGTTGTGAACAATGCCCGTACCTTGGCTGAATCGCTGAAGAAGAACGGTCTCAACATCGTTTCCGGCGGCACCGACAACCACCTGATGCTGGTGGATCTGCGCCCCAAGAATGCAACCGGCAAGCGTGCCGAAGCTGCTCTTGGCCGCGCCAATATCACCTGCAACAAGAACGGTATCCCGTTCGACCCGGAAAAGCCGTTCGTCACGTCAGGCGTGCGCCTGGGCACACCGGCCGGCACGACACGCGGTTTCGGCGCAGCTGAGTTCACCGAGATCGGCAATCTGATTTCGGAAGTTTTGGACGGTCTCAAGGTCGCCAATTCCGACGAGGGCAATGCAGCTGTCGAGCAGGCCGTGCAGAAGAAGGTTGTCGAGCTGACCGACCGCTTCCCGCTTTACCCATACCTCGGACAGTAAGTCCGCGAGAAATACCTGAAATGGCGGTGCTTCGGCGCCGCCATTTTTGTTTGTGGCTGCAGGAAGGTGGGGTCCAAGTGTTGTGGCGTTTTCATCCCCCTCTGTCCTGTCGGACATCTCCCCCGCAAGGGGGGAGATCATATCGTCATCGACCATCTCGCGTAATTTTCAACTCTTGAAGATTAGCTGAAATGAACATGAAGGCTGATCTCCCCCCTTGCGGGGGAGATGGGCGGCAGCCCAGAGGGGGGTGAATCAATCGTTCGATCCGCTGGTCGGAAAAACACATGCGCAACGGCGGGCATGGCGATGCAAAAGCCAACCATTTCTTTGACAGATCGTTGCGGTCAGGGTGCTTTTATATCGTACCGAAAGACACTATCTTCCCTAACGATTTCAGAATCATCCGGAAAGCCAAACGATGCGTTGTCCCTATTGCCAGTCTGAGGATACTCAGGTGAAAGATTCCCGCCCAGCTGAAGATGGGGCGGTGATCCGTAGACGGCGCATCTGTACCGTGTGCGGCGGGCGCTTCACCACCTTTGAACGCGTCCAATTGCGTGATTTGAGCGTGATCAAGAAGAGTGGCCGCAAGGTCGCCTTTGATCGCGACAAGCTGATGCGCTCGGTGGAAGTTGCGTTGCGCAAGCGGCAGGTCGATCCTGAACGGGTCGAGCGCGCGGTATCGGGCATTGTCCGTCAACTGGAAAGCTCCGGTGAGCCGGAGGTCAGCTCCGATGAAATCGGCCGGCTGGTCATGGATGCGCTAAAGGGCATCGATGATATCGCCTACATCCGCTTTGCCTCGGTCTATCGCAATTTCCGCGAAGCCAAGGATTTCCACAATGTGATCGACGAAATCACCGCTGGCGATGTTGCGTGCGATCCGGTTGAGGATGATTGACCCCCATGAACTCATCGGAGCAGAATTCGCTTGACCGGCGCTACATGGCTGCGGCCATTCGTCTGTCGCGTAGCCATCAGGGACTGACAGGCACGAACCCGTCCGTGGCGACGCTGATTGTCGACAATGAGGGTGTCATTGTCGGGCGCGGCGTGACCGCTATCGGCGGACGGCCGCATGCGGAAACACAGGCTTTGGCCGAGGCAGGCGACAGGGCAAGGGGCGCCACGGCTTATGTGACGCTTGAGCCTTGCGCTCATCATGGCAAGACGCCACCCTGCGCCGATGCGCTGGTAACAGCGGGCGTCAGCCGCGTGGTTTCCGCCGCCAATGATCCGGATGACCGGGTTGCCGGCAAGGGCTATGCCATCCTGCGCAACGGTGGCATCGAGGTTGTGACTGGCGTTCTGGCTGCAGAATCTGCCGATTATCTCGCTGGTTACTTGATTCGATCTTCGAAAAAACGCCCGGAAGTGACTCTGAAACTTGCACTTTCTGCCGATGGCTACATCGGCAGGCACGGCACGGGCCAGATCGCGATCACCGGTCCCGTTGCACGGGCACAGGTGCACCTCATGCGGGCAGAGTCGGACGCTATCCTCGTGGGAATTGGGACAGCACTTGCCGATGATCCAGTCTTGACCTGCCGTTTGCCGGGGCTGGAAAACCGTTCACCGGTACGCATTGTGCTCGACAGCCAGTTGCGCCTGCCGCTCGACAGCAAGCTGGTGCAATCAGCGGGCAGCGTTCCGGTCTGGATTGCCGCCAGTGCACAGGCTGACGCGGCAAAGCGCCAGGCGCTGGTTGCAGCGGGATGCCGGATTCTGGCAACGGAGACCGATTGCGGCGCGACGGCGCTGCCGGAGCTGCTCGACGATCTCGCAGCGCAGGGCATTGCCACCCTGATGGTCGAGGGTGGCGCTTCCGTTGCATCGGCGCTTTTGCAGGATGGTCTGGTCGATCGGATTGCTCTTTTCAGAGGCCCGCTTTCAATCGGATCGGAAGGTGGTCTTGCAGTGCCCGAACTTTCTTCCCATATCGCTCGTGACTTCACATTGTCGCGTGATGATCGCTTTGGTGACGATCAGTACAGCGAATACATAAGACCCGTCTGAGGAAACAGCATGTTTACTGGAATTGTAACGGATATCGGCAAGGTCGGTCAGGTAAAGCCGCTGAATGAGGGCGTGCTTCTGCGTGTGGAAACCAATTATGATCCTCAGACGATCGAGATCGGTGCATCCATATCCTGTTCAGGCGTGTGCCTGACCGTCGTTACCTTGCCGGAAAAGGGATCGAATGCCCGATGGTTCGAGGTGGAAGCGTGGGAAGAGGCTCTGCGCCTGACCAGCATTGCCAACTGGAAGAGCGGTACGCGCATCAACCTCGAGCGTTCGCTGAAGCTGGGCGACGAGATGGGTGGTCATCTCGTTTCCGGTCACATCGATGCCATGGCTGAGCTCGTCCAGCGCGAGGAAGAAGGCGACGCCGTCCGCTTCACGCTGCGGGTGCCGGAAGACCTGGCGCGGTTTATCGCCCCGAAGGGCTCCGTTGCGCTCGATGGCACATCGCTGACTGTCAATGCGGTCAATGGCAACGAGTTCGATGTACTGTTGATCCGTCATTCGCTTGAAGTTACCACCTGGGGTGACCGTAAGGCGGGGGACAAGGTCAATATAGAGATCGATCAGATGGCGAGATACGCTGCACGGCTTGCAGAATATCCGAAATCGGCCTAGGACCACAACCAGAGGCGGAGCATCTCCGCCAACCCCATTGAGTTCTGGAGTTTTCCATGTCCAAAAAAAAGGCGCATGCGCCACATCTGTTGATCGTGGAAGCGCGATTCTACGACGATTTGTCGGATGCCCTGCTGAACGGTGCCAAGCTTGCACTCGACGAAGGCAAGGCGACCTATGATGTCGTGACTGTTCCCGGTGCGCTTGAAGTGCCTGCCGCCATTTCCTTTGCGCTGGATGCAGCGGAAAACGGTGGAACGGAATATGATGGATTCGTGGCGCTTGGCACAGTCATTCGCGGCGAAACCTATCATTTCGATATCGTTGCCAATGAATCCTGCCGTGCTTTGATGGAACTCGCTGTGGATGAAAGCATTGCCATCGGCAACGGCATTCTCACCGTCGAGAACGAAGAGCAGGCCTGGGCTCGTGCCCGCCGTGAAGACAAAGACAAGGGTGGCTTTGCAGCACGCGCTGCGCTGACTATGATTGCCCTCAAGGAAAAGCTCGGAGCCTGACCGGATGCCTTCTTCAAAAGATGGGGAAAGTCCCGCTGTAAAAACCGCCAACAAGCGCGGCGTTGCACGTCTGGCTGCGGTGCAGGCACTGTATCAGATGGATGTTGCCGGTACCGGCGTAATCGAAGTGGTTGCGGAATACGAAGAGCACCGCCTCGGCAAGGAAGTCGACGGTATGCAGTACCTGGATGCCGATCCGCAATGGTTCCGCGCCATTGTCGCCGGTGTCGTCTCTGAACAGACATCCCTCGATCCGATGATCCGTCAGGCCTTGACTGAGGACTGGCCGTTGTCGCGGCTCGATTCGACGCTGCGGGCGATCCTGCGCGCTGGTATCTGGGAACTGAAAAACCGCCCGGATGTGCCGACAGCCGTTATCGTTTCGGAATATATCGATATTGCCAAGGCCTTCTACACGGAAGAAGAGCCAAAGCTGGTGAATGCCGTTCTTGATCGTCTGGCTTTCGAGCTTCGCGGTGAAAGCAGGGGCGTAAAAAACCCGCGCAACTGAGTCCATCTTTCCTCGGTAAGACCCGTTTTTAAACGGGACTACGCAACTTGTTGGGAGTGTTTCAAACACTCTCATTGCATGAGTCTGCTTGAAATAAGCCGCCTCAGCGAAAGCCCTTGACCTTTTCGCATCCGCTTCGCTACTCCTACTGCATACGGTCGCGTTTCTGCCGGCCTGGCAGATTTTGTGTGCCGTACCGAACCTGATCCGGGGAGGGGTTATTTTTCGGGTCAAAATCTGAGGGAGTGGCATGACTATACTGTTTCTCGTCATCGCCTGCGGTCTGCTGTCTATCGTTTACGCTTACTGGGCTACCCAATCGGTGCTCGCAGCGGATCAGGGCAATGCGCGCATGCAAGAAATCGCCGGTGCTATCCGCGAAGGTGCACAGGCCTATCTCACACGTCAGTATACAACGATCGCCATTGTTGGCGTCGTTGTCTTTCTAGCAGTCTGGTACCTCTTGTCTTCCACCGCAGCGATCGGCTTCCTGATCGGTGCCGTCTTGTCGGGGCTTGCCGGTTTCATCGGCATGCACGTCTCAGTCCGCGCCAATGTGCGCACCGCGCAGGCGGCGTCCCGCAGTCTGGCTGCCGGTCTTGAGATCGCGTTCAAATCGGGCGCGATTACCGGCATGCTTGTGGCTGGTCTCGCCCTGCTTGGCGTGTCGGTCTATTATTATATCCTGACTGGACCGATGGGCCATCTGCCTGCGGACCGTGTTGTCATTGACGCTCTTGTCTCCCTCGGGTTCGGTGCGTCGCTTATTTCCATTTTTGCCCGTCTTGGCGGCGGCATCTTCACCAAGGGCGCTGACGTTGGCGGCGATCTCGTCGGCAAGGTTGAAGCCGGAATTCCCGAAGATGATCCACGCAATCCGGCAACCATTGCCGATAATGTGGGCGACAATGTCGGCGATTGTGCCGGCATGGCTGCTGATTTGTTCGAAACCTATGCGGTGACCATTGTTGCCACCATGGTTCTAAGCGCCATTTTCTTTGCCGCAACGCCTGTCTTGAGCAATATCATGCTCTATCCGCTGGCCATCTGCGGCGCCTGCATCATCACCTCGATTGCCGGTACGTTCTTCGTCAAGCTTGGCGCGAACAACTCGATCATGGGTGCGCTCTACAAAGGCCTCATCGTAACGGGGCTGCTGTCGATCGCCGGTCTTGCCCTTGCCACGTCGATGACCATTGGCTGGGGTGAGGTTGGCACTGTTGCGGGTAAATCGATCACCGGCATCAATCTCTTCTACTGTGGCCTGGTCGGGCTCGTGGTGACGGGGTTGATCGTGGTGATCACCGAGTACTACACAGGCACCGGCAAGCGTCCCGTCAATTCGATCGCCCAGGCGTCGGTTACCGGTCACGGCACCAACGTGATCCAGGGATTGGCGGTTTCGCTTGAATCGACGGCGCTTCCGGCACTGGTGATCGTCGGCGGCATCATTTCCACCTACCAGCTGGCCGGGCTCTTCGGCACTGGTATTGCCGTCACGGCCATGCTCGGCATTGCCGGCATGATCGTTGCGCTCGATGCGTTCGGTCCAGTAACTGACAATGCCGGTGGTATCGCCGAAATGGCCGGCCTTGATCCGGAAGTGCGTAAGTCAACAGACGCGCTTGATGCCGTAGGCAACACGACGAAAGCCGTGACCAAGGGCTATGCCATTGGTTCGGCCGGTCTTGGTGCACTGGTGCTGTTTGCTGCTTATTCCAACGATCTGCAGTTCTTCATCAGTGAAGCCAACAAGGATGGTTCGACGGTCTTCTCCTATTTCAAGGGAATGGGTGCCGTATCGTTCGAACTTTCCAATCCTTACGTCGTTGCCGGTCTGATTTTCGGCGGTCTCATCCCCTACCTCTTCGGTGGTATTGCGATGACGGCCGTTGGCCGCGCTGCGGGTTCCGTGGTTGAGGAGGTGCGCAGGCAGTTCCGCGAAAAGCCAGGCATCATGGCCGGTACGGAGCGTCCGGACTATGCGCGTGCCGTGGATATTCTCACCCGCGCTGCCATCAAGGAAATGGTTGTGCCTTCGCTGCTCCCGGTTCTGGCGCCGCTCGTCGTCTATTTCGGCGTGCTGCTGATTTCCGGCTCGAAAGCGTCGGCATTCGCCGCGCTCGGCGCTTCGCTGCTGGGTGTCATTATCAATGGTATTTTCGTTGCCATTTCGATGACATCGGGCGGCGGTGCCTGGGACAATGCCAAGAAATCCTTTGAAGACGGTTTTGTCGACAAGGATGGCGTTCGTCACATGAAAGGATCAGAGGCGCACAAGGCTTCCGTCACCGGTGATACGGTTGGCGATCCCTACAAGGATACAGCCGGTCCTGCGGTCAATCCGGCCATCAAGATCACCAACATCGTGGCCTTGCTGCTGCTGGCGGTGCTGGCACACGGATAAACTTTCGCTAGACCAAAGAAAAACCCGCGAAATCAGATTTCGCGGGTTTTTTGCATTTTTGGCTGATGGATTATTGACCGGGAGCAGGACCGGCTCCGGGAAGGGTGCCTGGTGCCTTGCCAACACCTGCGAGCAGCTGGCCGAGGAACGAGAGATCCTTGCCGCCTGTCGGCGTGGTGCGGGAGATGAAGTCGAATACCTTGCCGTCCTGCAATCCGTAGTTGGAAATGTTGGCGACCTTGCTCTTCTGGTCGAAATACACAGCCAGAATGCGGCGCTCGGTCACCTTCGGCTGCATGAACGCAACACTGCGATGACGCTTCTGCGAGATGTAGTAGAAAACCTCGTTGTCGAAGGTTGCCGTGGTGGACGGGCTGCCAAGCGAGAGGATGACCTGTTCGCGGCTTGAACCGACCGGAACGAACTCCAGCGCCTTCTCGTCGAGAATATAGCCTTCCGACAGGGTTTCGGATGGGTTGAGGTTGGCGGTGTTACAGCCGGCAAGCCCTACGACGAAAAACAGAGTCCCCGCGAGAAGATATTCCCGTGAACGATCGGCCTTGAAAATCCGCTGCAGCAACGACATCTCCATTTCAATTGTGGGGGCCACGTCTTTCGCTGCCCGCAGAACTTCGGTAAACCACCTTGAAGTCCGATGCAACAGCGACTCGTGTTGCAGCCTGACCCAAGTGAAAGCACATATATGATTCTCAGTTTATTCAGCCGTAAGGCCAAAGCAAATGAGGCGATTACCACCGCCCTTTACGACGCGATCGTGGCAGCGGCGCGGCAGCCATACTTCTATTCTGACATTGATGTGCCGGATTCGCCGCTGGGACGCTATGAAATGCTGTCTTTGCACGTTTTTCTTTTCATGCGCCGGATAAAGGGCAGAACACCGGCTCTGAAAATGATCGGGCAGGAGGTGACCGACGAATTCTTCCGGGATGTCGACCATTCCTTGCGCGAACTCGGTATCGGCGATTCCGGTATCCCGAAACGGATGAAAAAGCTGGCCCGCATGTTCTATGGCCGGGTAGAATCCTACGACAAGGCACTGCAGGCCAACGATTACCCCGCACTGGCTGCCGCATTGGCCCGCAATGTACGCCCGGACAGCAAGACCTGGCCACAGGCAGCGGATCTGGCCAAGTACACAGTAGAGGCTGCCCTGCTTCTGGAAACACAATCGGATGACGACTTTGCTGGCGGGCACCTGTTGTTTCCCGATGCCGGCGTTGTTGCCGAAACCCAACAAAATTGAGAAGGGGAGCAAGATGACAAGAAATCTCGATGGCGCACTGAGTTTCCCGGTCTCGGTCAAAAGACTTCCGCAGAAGGGACTGACCGTCAAGATAGAGGCGGACGAACGCGAGCGTATTGCGCTGCGTGACTTTCATGAATTACAGGATGTGAGTTCGTTCAGGGCCGAGCTGCAGATCATTCCGTGGAAAAAGGATGGCGTGCGTGTGCGCGGTGTCGTGAAAGCCCGGATTGTCCAGTCCTGTGTGGTAACATCCGATCCCGTCGATGCTGTTGTGGATGCTGAAGTGGATACGCTTTTTGTCCCGGAGAATTCCAAACTGGCCCGGCTGCCGCTCGATGAGAACGGCGAACTGATCATCAGCGCGGATGGACCTGATATACCGGAGACATTTTCCGGCGATACGTTGGATGCCGGGGCAATTGCAGAAGAGTTTTTCGAGCTTGCAATTCATCCTTATCCCCGCAAGGAGGGGGTATCGGATGCGCCTATAGAGGTTGTCTTTGGTGACGATGAAACGGCGGAAAAGCCTGTCAATCCGTTTGCCAGCCTCAAGGACTGGAAACAGAAGCCTTGATTGTGACGATTTCCTGCGGCTCACTATCGGAATGTTGCCCTGATGGGTTATAAGAGCGAAAAATAACAAAAGCAGGGATAGCGGTTTTCACAATGATTTCAGTCCATGTGCCAGCCCGCTGGCAGATTCCGGTTGTATGGCGACGGAAATTGACTATTTTCGCCGAGTCTTTGAGCCATTGATGAACCCAGCAAGCATACTCACTGAACAGGACAATCGAGAGTGATCAGAATTTCCATTGATGCCATGGGCGGTGATTTCGGTCCTGAGATCGTTATTCCCGGTCTGGCAACGGCGCTGGAGCGCCATCCTGATATCCGGTTCGTGATCTTCGGTCGTGAGGAAGAGGTAAAGCCGGTTCTCGATCGCTTCCCGACACTTGCCGGTTCGACGTTCCATCATTGTGACGTCGCGGTGCGCATGGACGAAAAACCCAGCCAGGCACTGCGCAATGGCCGCTGGAAGTCGTCGATGTGGCGTTCCATCGAAGCGGTAAAGACAGGCGAGGCGGATGTCTGCGTTTCGGCAGGCAATACCGGTGCCCTGATGGCCATGTCAAAATTCTGCCTGCGGACGATGGCCAATGTCGAACGCCCTGCCATCGCCGGCATCTGGCCGACCCTGCGCGGTGAAAGCATTGTGCTTGATATCGGTGCGACCATCGGCGCAGATGCACAGCAGCTGGTTGATTACGCCGTTATGGGCGCGGCCATGGCCCGTTCGCTGTTCGAGATCGAACGTCCGACGATCGGTCTGCTCAATGTCGGTGTCGAAGAAATCAAGGGACAGGATGATGTGAAGGATGCCGCGCGCATTTTGCGCGAGATTCCTTTGCCAAGCCTTGAATATTATGGATTTGTCGAAGGTGACGATATTGGCAAGGGTACTGTCGATGTTGTCGTCACTGAAGGGTTTACCGGAAACATCGCGCTGAAGGCCGCGGAAGGCACTGCAAAGCAGTTTGCACAGTATCTGCGTGACGCCATGAGCCGCACGCTGATGGCCAAGATCGGCTATCTCTTTGCCAAGGGCGCTTTTGATCGCCTGCGCGAGAAGATGGATCCGCGCAAGACCAATGGCGGTGTGTTTCTCGGGCTCAATGGGGTTGTCATCAAGAGTCATGGCGGGACCGATGCGTTGGGCTTCGCTTCCGCGGTCGATGTCGGCTATGATATGGCCCGCAACAAACTTTTGGACAAGATTGCCTCGGATCTGAGCCATTTCCACAAGAGCCCGGTCGGTGTCGCTTTTCAGGGCGAGGCCGAAAATGATTCAGAAGCTGAGATTGAGCCACAGGCGTAGGAAAAATAAATGATCCGGTCCGTTGTTAGAGGTGTAGGGGCGGCCAAACCGGCGCGTCTGGTGAAAAACGCCGATCTGGAAGGTATCGTCGAAACAAGCGATGAGTGGATTGTCCAGCGCACCGGCATTCGCCAGCGCTATATCGCGGGAGAGGGTGAGACAACAGCCTCTCTGGGCGAGGCAGCAGCGCGTGCAGCGCTCGACAATGCCGGTATGACGCCGGATGACATTGATCTGATTATCCTGGCAACCTCGACACCCGATAACACATTCCCGGCCTCTGCCGTCGACATTCAGGCGCGCCTCGGCATGACTCATGGCTTTGCCTTTGACATGCAGGCGGTCTGCTCCGGTTTTGTCTATGCCATCAGCACGGCCGATCTCTATATTCGCGGCGGCATGGCCAAGCGGGTTTTGGTCATCGGTTCAGAAACCTTTTCCCGTCTTCTCGACTGGAATGACCGCACGACCTGCGTCCTGTTTGGCGATGGTGCCGGCGCGGTTGTTCTCGAGGCGAATGAAGGGCGTGGTCTGACATCCGATCGCGGCATCCTGACCGCAAACCTGCGCTCCGATGGATCGCACAAGCAAAAATTGTATGTGGATGGCGGGCCGTCCAGTACCCAAACGGTCGGTCATCTGCGCATGGAAGGCCGCGAGGTTTTCAAACACGCGGTTGGAATGATCACGGATGTGATCGAAGCTTCGTTCGCCGAAGCCGGTATTACCGCCGAAGATGTAGACTGGTTTGTTCCGCATCAGGCGAACAAACGCATCATTGACGCTTCCGCCAAGAAATTGAACCTTGCCGAAGAAAAAGTTGTCATTACCGTTGACCAACACGGCAATACCTCGGCGGCTTCCGTACCTCTGGCTTTGGCGACGGCTGTTGCCGACGGGCGCATCAAGCAGGGCGATCTTGTCCTTCTAGAAGCGATGGGCGGGGGCTTTACGTGGGGTGCAGTTCTGCTACGGTGGTGATGGTCCGGTTGGGTCAGTGGTTTGTTTTATCAACTGTTTTTACCTGCTTGCCCTATCGGATTTGATCCTATAACGTCCGCTTCCACCTTGATAGTTTTGCAACAAACGAGAGCTTAGAGATCGTATGGGGGGTAAGACCATTACGCGCGCTGATCTGGCCGAAGCAGTCTATCGCAAGGTAGGGCTATCGCGCACGGAGTCAGCTTCACTCGTCGAAACAATCCTCGATGAAGTCTGTGATGCAATTGTTCGTGGCGAGACGGTTAAACTGTCGTCATTCGCCACGTTTCAGGTAAGAGACAAAAATGAACGCATTGGCCGAAACCCGAAAACGGGTGAGGAGGTGCCGATTTTGCCTCGCCGGGTGATGACGTTCAAGGCGTCCAACGTACTCAAGCAGCGCATTTTGCGCTCACACCAGGCGCGGAAGAAGAAATCGGCTTAGGATTAGCCGGTTCAGGGCATTTTAAGCGAGATTGCTGTGGGGCAATCTCGCGTTGTACTTGAAAAGCACATGATAAACCGCTGAAATGGACGTCGAATCAGATTTTCTCCTGAAAGGGTGAAAACATGGACAAGAGTCCCGACGCTTTTAGAACCATCAGTGAAGTTGCAGAAGATCTCGATCTTCCCCAACATGTTCTGCGTTTTTGGGAAACGCGTTTTACCCATATCAAGCCGATGAAGCGTGGCGGCGGGCGTCGATACTACCGTCCGCTTGATGTCGATCTGCTCAAGGGCATCCGGCATTTGCTCTATGATCAGGGTTATACGATCAAGGGCGTCCAACGGCTTTTGCGGGAAAACGGCGCACAATTCATCATCGCGCTCGGCAGTGGCGATACCGCTGCGGCTGAAGCCATCAGCCAGCAGAAACAGGCGGCCGTTCGTGAGGAGGAAGCGATTTCCGCCGAACAGGACCGCGTTGACGCTGCCGAAGAGGCTGCCGTCATGGGTGCGCCAAAATCTTCGTCTCATGGGCGGCGTCTGTTCGGATTGATCAAAGGCGATGATGACGGACCTGTGGTTGCCGATGGCAAACGCCTGTCGAAAGACAACCGCACGCTGCTTCAGGAAACGCTGTTCGATCTGCTTGAATGCAAACGGTTATTGGATCAAGTGCGATAAACTTCACAATCCCTGCAGCGCTGCAGGTGGAGAGTTCGTGGTTCGGCAAGCTCACCATGAGGCCATTGCAGCTGTAAGGTTAATCGGAGAGATTGCAGAGGTTGTTCACCTGCTTTGCAGAACTTGAATCCCTGCAATCCTCACTCTCCCTCATGGTGAGTTTCCTGAGCTTGTCGAAGGGCGAACCACGAAACCTTTATCTGCAGATGGGAGAAACAAAAAACCCAGCTTTCACGGGGAGCGAAAGCTGGGATTTGGGGTCGGCTGTGGGGTTCAGCCTAGCTGGTTGGGGGACCAGTTCAGTTAAAACGGAACCGGCTGTGAAAAGTTCCAAAAATATTTTTAAAATTTTGGAACAGGATTTAACGGGCCAGCATACCGATAACGATACCCAGGCCTGCAATCACAATCAGCGTCGATACCGAGTTCTGCGTCTGAATCCCGCCGATCTTCTGGGCCTGATGTCCGACAACACGTGCTGCACGTCGTCCGCCACTCTTGATGGCATCAAAAGCCGAGCTTTCGTCATCACCATCAAGATCATCCAGCAACTGAACGCCCTTGTCGGCCAGGGATTTCGTCAGCGCCGCGAGATCGCGCTTCAGATCCGCGATTTCCCGCTGCAAACGCTCCCGGTCTTCATCGCTACGGAATGCTTCAGCATTGTCCATATCAATCACCCTTCACTTAGCGTCTGGAAATCAACCCGATCAGCAACGCAGCGCCCGCCACGATGGCGAGGGTAGCCAGCGGATTTTCCTTGGCTGCGTCGGCAGCATAATTGACCTGCTTGGTTGCAGCCTTTTTCACATTATCAAGCTTTTCGCCGCCGATATCTGAGAAACTTGCCGTAAGCCGCGACACTTCCTTACGCAGGGCTGCGATCTGGGCTTCGACATCGTCCTGGATATCATCGGTATTTTTTGAGAATATTGCCATTCTTTATGCTCCTGTGCATGACAGGTCTATAACGGACCCGCGCCGCTTATGTTCCCTCACTGTTTGAGAGGGCAGCCGGACAGGCCAATAATATATTCGCCCGCTGGAAACTTTTCGGCTGAAGGCTTCGTTCTTGTTTGCATTCCCCACTAAGGGGGAGGCAAACGTGGAGCAATAAAATGGGTAAATTGACTGTAGGCATTTTCGCCGGCTTTTTGGCGGTTACAGCACTGAGTGGAGCGGCATTGGCCAAGGACAACCCGATGGTTGGCGGAGCGCCTATGTATGCCAACAAGAACATCATCGAGAATGCGGTCAACTCCAAGGATCACACAACGCTCGTTGCAGCGGTCAAGGCCGCCGGTCTTGTCGAAACACTTCAGGGCAAGGGACCGTTCACGGTTTTCGCACCAACCAACGAAGCATTCGCCGCATTGCCCAAGGGCACGGTCGAGACGCTGTTGAAGCCCGAGAACAAGGCAACTCTGACCAAGGTTCTCACCTGCCACGTGGTGGCCGCTGACGCCATGTCTGCGACAATCAAGAAGATGATCAAGGACGACGGCGGCTCGCACAAGGTCAAAACCGTTGGTGGCTGTGTGCTGACAGTCAGCGAGAAGGGCGGCAAGATTTCCATCAAGGATGAGAAGGGCAATGTAGCCCATGTCACGATCGGTGACGTGAAACAGTCAAATGGCGTCATTCATGTAATCGACAAGGTTCTGCTGCCAAAATAAGACGGCGGCAAACGCTGCAAGATCACATATTCTTATTATGCCCGCTACAGGTTCTCTTCCTGCAGCGGGTCTTTATTTGGTTCGATTAAAACCTACTTGGTCTCTTGCTTGAATCGCCGGTGGCTGAATCCGCCCTTGGCAAGCCGCAGGATTGAAGAGAGTTTAGTCGGATCGCAGGCGACTTTAGGAATTTGCCCGCGCACTTTCTGCAGCGTGTTGGGCGAGGCCGGTTTGGCATGGTGAGGTGTATGAAGAATTGCATCTCCCATTATTGTCACTCCCTGACGACGTTCCGCTTCCGGCCCATGCCGGAAAGCCGAATGCTGTACGCGGTATACGGACATTCCTCGATCAAGTCAGTCGATCCTTGCCTGGATCACTCGATACATGTGTCAGTCAAATCCTGCGGTTTCACGTTCAGTGCGAGGGTTTCGCCTGGTAAGCCAGCAAGAGAACCACAATAACTGCAAGCAAGAAATCAAGATCACGCATATCCGTAACCTCCTGCATTCTGCCCGAACTATATCGCGAAATCTTCCCGCTTCCAAATCACAACATGTCGATCAGCTGAATTGCAAGGATCACCAGAATGTAAAAAACGGTGAGCCGCGAAGCCCACCGTTTCAAAAAATGACGTGACTGGAGATCTCATCATCGCAGTTTGGCAATACAGTCCTTCTCCATTGCCAAACACAATTCGAATGTTTGTTGGGCCAAGGCCTGATGATCCGGGGAACGAGCCCCCGGATACGTCTTCAAATCCCGTGGGATTAGAAGTTGCGCTGGAAGCGGATCATGCCACCGAATGCATCGTCGCCACCGCCCTTGCGGCTTTCAGCGAAGGTCTTGCGGTCGCCGTCAAACTTGGTGTAGCTGACTTCCGGAGTGATAACGAAGCCAGGAACCAGTTCGTAAGCTACGTTTGCAGTTGCTGCCCATGTGCCTTCGGCTTCGTAAGCAACCTGTGCATTGACAGTTGCCTTGTCCGAAACCTTGGCGGAGAGACCACCCCAAGCTGCCCAGTCACCATCCCAGGTGCCGAACCAGTTGCGTTCGCCGCTGTCCTGCAGATCATCCCAGTTGGACTGGTAGCCACCCATGACGAATGCTGAAACCGTGTCTGTGAACTTCACGTCCAAACGCAGCTTGCCAGCGAATTCTTCTGCCTTGGAATCGTAACCGACAACACCGGAGATGCCGCCCCAAGCCTGCTCGAACTTTGCACCAGCAAGAACGTGTGGCATGTAGTCGTCAATACGATAGTCGTAGCTGAAGTAGTTAGCAGTCTGTACCTGGCCCTGTTCAGCAGCGATGATTGCCGAGAAACCGTTGCCGCCAGTGAATGTGTAGCTAACCTGGTTCGATGAGCCTGACTGATAGTTGATCACGTCATCGTTGATGACCTTGCCAGCATAACCGGTCCACGAACCGAAGATTTCATCCGAAACACCGATGCGGAAGCCGCCGAGGTCGATATAAGCCTGAGGAATCAGGCCGCCGCTCTGGTCGCCGTTTGTGTACTGGAAGCGTGTTTCAATGTACGAACGCAGTGTGCCGAGTTCGGTTTCCGAACGGGCATCAAAACGGACAGTCGCACGTGTACGCTTCCACCAGGTGCCGTATTCGCCGCCGGTGTAGACGTTGTCGCCGCCCTTGGCGTCGTAACGCAAGTAACCGCTGATCTTCAGGCAGGTTTCGGTGCCTGGGATGTAGAAGAAGCCCTTGCCGTAAGCGTCGCAAACGCGAACGTATTCGACAGCTTCTGGTTCAGCGACGACAACTGCGTCAGCAGCGCGTGCGCCAGTTACTGCAACCAGGGCTGCAGCGGAGCCGAGTAGAAGGCTCTTGATGTTCATTGTTGCTCTCCATCAGATTGGTAGTGACAATTTCGTATTCTGCGACTTTGGTCGTAGAGTCAAATGTCAAATTACAAATCTGTAATGTCGGCAACGAACGAATTTGTATTGTTGCTGATTTGCAACTAAAAGTTTACAATTGATAAATACAAAGTATAATTATGAGAAATACTACAACTTAGAAGCATATCACGTTATTGTAACAAAAATGTGATAAGTTTTTCAAATATAGTAAGATTTTTCGAATGTAACGCTCTTGTCCTCATGGTCTGGGGGATTCGCTGGCGCCCGCATTCTGGCCTGGAAATGACCGTTACGAATGTAGAACGAATTTTCCGGCAATGCATAGGGCGTTCTTTGCGAAATGTGACTTGTTCGCGTGAAAAATACACTGCGGAATGACCAGTCATCAGATGTCTGGGGTAGGCGCCGCGTGACACCCAGGCTCCTGATATCGTACCCTATTGATAGCGGAGTGAAATAAAGACGGCCACGTCCGTTCGTGGCAGCGGGTGAGACGTCAATCAGCCCGCCCGACCCTATCCTTAAGTTGATAGCAGTCGCGCCGTGCCCTTGCGGGCAGGGTGCTTGTGGCAGATTCCGGAGACAATTGATATGCTGAATAATGGTAAGCGGTTCCGGCGGGTGATCAGGCCCTGATAGATTCGGCGCACATACCGGCACGGTGCATTAACAGTCAACAGGGTAGAATAGCAGGACAAACAATCAGGCCATTCGATTGACGAGGCCCGGTAGCCTGCCTTCATCAGTGTCAGTTACCGAGCCTCTTGCTGCACTCTCGTGCAACACGACAAATGTGAGCCCTTGACCTGTAACAGTCAAATCACAGTTGCAGACTGGAAGCCCGGATTATCGATGACAGGTCAGAAGCTTAATGCGTTCCTTCCTTCGTGTGCGTCGCATGATTGCCAGCAGATCGGCGCCGCACTCTTGAATATTTAATCGCGCGCCACCGGTTTGTTGCTCCGTATGCCCGATGATGTTTTCTTTGCAGCTCTGGTGTGCCAGAAACTTAATTCTTATGCGCATGTTCCACCCCTCGTGTCTTATGACTTTTCTTGAGAGACCTAAGATATGCGATAATTCTAAATAGTTTGGAATACCTCTAATATATGTTCGCTTGAGAAAAGGCGCACATACCGGTGAATAACCACCGCCCTCGACCCATAATCGAGGCAAAGAGACGGAAACGGGGATTGAAACTTGACGTTCACCGGAGAGGATAAGACGGCGCATGTTCTTGTAATCGTGGATGTGCAGAATGCCTTCATCACGGGGAGTGAGGCGGTTCCGGATCATGTTCAGCTTCAGCGGGCTGTCGAAATACTCCTTGCCAATGCGCGCGCAGCGAAGGTTCCCGTTATCTTTCTTCAGAATGACGGGCCTGCGGGTACGGCTGACGAGCCCAACACTGATGGCTGGCAGTTGTTCTTCGCCCTGAAGCCGGGCGAGCACGTTGTGCGAAAGTCACGTGATGATGGTTTTGACGGAACCGAACTGGAGGCTCTGCTGACAGGGTACGGTCTCCGCTCGCTGGCGATCTGTGGCATGCAGTCGGAAATGTGCCTGGCGGCAACGGCACGCACAGCAATGCAGAAGGGTTTTTCCGTCATCCTGCCGCATGACGCTCACGCGACCTATGATGTGCCGGCAGGACCGGGAGGTTCCGAGCCGGTTCCGGCCAGAATGGCCGCGCGCGCTGCCGAATGGTCACTGGGAGACGAAATCATTGTGGTGGGTACAGCGGCGGATGTTTGTTTTCAAACCGCCAGTGCTGCTTAGGGATAACGCTGCTTCATGCGCTTCCTAGCGGAAAAGGCGGAGAAAGATGCTGCTTGCCAGGACCCCCGAGATACCGCCCGCTGCTTTCACCACCGCATCAAGCAATCTCGCGTGCCGCGTCGGGGCCAGCATTTGCGCGAGTTCAAATCCGAAGGCTGCACCAACCACCAAAAACAGGATCAACATCCAGCGCTTCGGGTAAGCTGCCGCAAAGACGAAGCCCAGCACCGCAAAGGCAAGAAAGCGCTCGATGTTCACCGGCAAACCGCTTTCCGGCCGCAGATTGATGGGGTCGACGGTTATGAAGAGTATGGCGGCGAACAGAAGCCATGCGATGATTTGAGCGGGTTTCATCGATTCCAGATAACGCATTCAGCGCTTGGTTCCAATCCCATACTCGGGAATTACAAGGCTCCCTCGTTTCGGCACGACAATTGAGACGGGTATTGTCGGCCAATCACCGGCGGGAGGTGAGGCCCGGCGGGGGCATCGGGGGGGTGATGATAGGCCGGGCCTCGCGTTGTCCGAAGGCGACAACGGCTGGTTGATATCATTGGAAGCTGAGCAGAGGATTATGTGAACCTGATGCGAAACTGAGGCGGTGATCACAATTTTTGCCGGGGAAACCTTGGCCTGCCTCAAGGTACGGTGCCCGCAATCAGACCGGCAATTTCATCATAAAGCCGCGTTTGACAAGATCTGCCGAGCCGGAAAACTTCACCGAACCGTCATAGGTGAGTGAAAAATCTTCCCCGAAATCCGGATGGTCGAGCATTGCGCCGTAGTGAGCGCCGCCGTCCGCATGACCGCCGTGGGCAACGATATTCCTGAACTCGTTGATCGACTGGTTTGAAAACCGGTAATGCAGCAGAACCGCTGTGATCGGCACGAAATTCCGGCTGCATGGCCCCGGGCCATGAATGCTGCCCCGTTGATAGCTGGTGGCACCGTCTACCCAGATCAGCGGGAACTTCGAAAGCCGCATATCACGGCCAAAGAACCGCTTTCGCGGGCCGCCGCGTACGGACGTGCCATAGCGCTCGAGCTTGATCGTATAGCTGTCGCCATCGAAGTGTGAGGATACGTCGAACGGCCATCTGCTGCCATCATCGATAAACGGGTCGCCGTTCAGCGGGCCGGCTGGGTATAGGTCAAGCATGGGAGCATGACACCGCTCTATGCCGGCTTTCTCCAGTTGGCGGATGAATTCCGGCAGCTGGATTTCCTCGCTGCCGGGAAAAACGAGAAACTCGTCAGCGTCAAGTGACAGATACCACCGGTTTGGCCCATAAACCTTGAAAAGCGCGTCACGCCATGCTTTTCCGCGCGCTGCTTCCGCGTAACTGATGGGGGACGTGAAAAGGTCCACATCCGGGGCGTTGCGCAATATATCGGATGTTCCATCGTTGGATTGGTCATCCAAAAAAGCGAAACGTGTGACGCCGAGCTTCCGGTAGTACCGCAGGAAGGAATGGATATAGCCAATTGCGTTTTTCACGATGCAAATGGCCAAAATGTCGTCCTTGGCGGGATGAACCGGTGGCCCCGAAACTTTGGTGATGATGGCGTTTGGCAACGCCTTGGATGCACCTGGATAAGTGTAGTGATAAAGATGCGACTTGGCCCGCCTTAGGAATGACGGTTTCTCAAGACGGAGCCAATCTGCCGGGTTGGATATGGGATACTGGATTGGCATTGGGATTCCCGGTTGGCCGCATCGGGGAATATACTGCGAACGGCATTTTCCATCCTCGCCAAGGCCCACCCGTAACGAAGTTTGGAGCACAACTAATAATTAGTCATGCAATATTCAACACGAAATTGCATCGACGGCTGCTTGGAGAGGGCATCCACTTTGCGGGTCGAACTGTCCGCTTGATATGCAATTCGCCCAGGGGGTGCTGGGCGAATTGCTGGAACGGTTACGGCCAAATATCCCGGCTGAGCATCAATCTGCCCTCGTGTGATCGGCTCTCACGTTAATGGTTCTTGATGACATTGAGGAAAATCCCGGCAATTTTGCTCAGATGGACATCGTCATCTTCGTGATATGCCTGCCGACCGGCGGATGAAATGGCATTGAAAAGTTGGTTCCCTTCGCTTTCCAGGGCAGTGATATCCGTTACGATCTTTTGAATGTCCGTGTCTGGACGAATTTTGTTTGCCAGATAGTCTGACAGAAGTTTTTGACGTCTTTTCCGGTCATCGGTGAGTGCGGCGAAAATACCCCAAACGAACCACGTCTCGCCGATTTGCATCTCCCCTTCGCTGATTTGGCTGCTCAGTTGTTCCGGCAGTTTCGCTTTTTGCGTGTCGGCGATGTTTGCGGCAAGCTCATATGCTTCACCATCCGTAATCCCGATCTTATCTGTCATTGTATAACTCCAAGCCTTTGAGATGTTCGCCAGTGAATGGAGCGAGGCCGATTGAAGTGTGCATAACGCACAGCCGATCCCCGGTCAGAGTTCTACGTCTAACGGTATGCAAACGACTGACGGTTCCTTTTGTTCCCGACATTTTGAAAGAATTATCTGGCGGGAATGCGGTCTTTTTGTCTTCGTGCATTTTTGTGCAGTTTGTTATTTTCTTGCCGATCGGCTATTGCCAAAAAAACCTCAGTATTCTAGGGGTTCGGCACCGGCGGAGCGTCGCGCACTTGACTGGGTCAAGGGTTCATCGGTCTGCTGTATGTATATGCTGATACAATGAGTTTGTCGGGAATAGACTAATATTGACGGAGCGTAGCGCAGCCCGGTAGCGCACTTGACTGGGGGTCAAGGGGTCGTCGGTTCGAATCCGGCCGCTCCGACCAATAACTACCTAGCTAAAACAAGATGTTAGAGTAGTTAATTCGTCTATTTCCAAAAAGGGCCGGTCTCGGAATGTCTGAGACCGGCCTTTTTGTATCAAAATTCGGCACAGAAACTTCCAGATGAATTCCGCAGTATCGCGTGATGTTTTGCGCGCCTCGCTCGGCTAGCCAGCATGTCGTGCCGCTGCGACGGACAAGGGGAAGCCGCGATCAACATCTGTTGACCGCGGCTTCTGCAAATCAGATACCGTCTACGACGCTCTGACGTTTTGCTAACGTCTTATAAATGCCGCCACGACAGCGCTGGCGGCACTTGAGGCGGCCACGATCAGGAAGACCAACGACGTATTGTGGTGCGTGTCCATGAACCCGCCGATGAGCGGCTCGCCGAGACCGGCGAAAAGGTAGGCGAAAAAGTTCATAACACCGATTGCCGTGCCTGCTCGTTTATGACCAACCAGATCAGGGCAGAGCGCCCAGAACGAAGACTGCGGTCCATAAACAAAGAAGCCACACAGAAAGAGCACAACCAGGCCTTTGTAAACTTCCGAGACCGGTATGGTATACATGTAAAGCGAGGTAATGGCTGCCAATGCCATATACAGAACGATGGCAAGATAACGCTTCGAGTTAAAGACACGATCCGATATCCAGCCATTGGTCGCTGCACCAATTGCCATTCCGACGGGCAATGCAACGCTGATCCACTTGGGATCAATTGCTGACGCTTGTGCCGTTGCCTTGGTCCAGTCTTCGCCCAGAAAATGCACCGGCACCCAGACGAGAAGGCCGTAGCGAGCAGCGTTCTGAAAACCGATAGCCAAACCGCCGACCAGTAATCGCCAGTTCTTCAGTACACCCTTGTAGCGCTCAAGCGATGTCTCATCGTCGGCAACTTCCCCGGTTTCGTCCCCCTCGATGGAATCGTCGTGCGGTGATGCGTAACCCAGATCTTCCGGGCGTTCGCGGGCAACGAGGTAGAACGTAATGCCGCCAACGAGAAGCAACAGCACGGGAAGACGGAAAATCCATCTCCAGTCGAGCTGCAGATAATGCACCACGATCAGCGATGTCACGTAAGAGAGCACCGAGGCCAGTCCCGCTGCGAAGACATAACAGCCAAAGACCTTGCCGCGTTCATGTCGGCCCCACCAATTGGATAGCAGACGGCTTCCGGGGGCCCAACCCATGGCCTGAAAATAGCCGTTTGCACCCCAAAGAAGGCCGAGACTGAACACGCCGCCGGCGAAACTCGTTCCCCAGTTCATGATGCAGGAGAGGATCGCCCCAGCGCTCATCACGCGGCGGCCACCGAACTTGTCGCCGAGATTGCCATTGATGGCCTGACCGACGGCATAGCTCCAGAGCATGGCCGCGCTGACCCAGCCCAATGTCTCCTTTGAAACACCGAATTCGGCCTGAATCCCGGGAATTGCGAAGCCGAACGTCTGCCTGCCCGTATAGAAGAACAGATAGCAGAACATTGCTGCCAGCAGCATTCGCCACTGTGCCCTTCGAAATCCGCTGTCGGTTGCCTGCTCCACCGCAAAATGCGGCGCATCTACTAACACCTTGCTCATTGTTACCTCCCAGTTTGAATGCGTTGGCGCGGAGCCTCCTGTTCCCACTTCGCGGCAACGTCGGTGTTTGGTTGATCCCCGATGCTATGATGCCCAGGGGAGTGACCACGTCCTCACATTGGTGAAGCTCTTCATTGCCTCGTGAACGCCTTCCTTGTAGCCAAGGCCGGAGTCCTTTATTCCGCCGAACGGCGACATCTCGATCCGGTAGCCCGGGACCTCCCAGATGTTCACCGTGCCGACTTCAAGTTCACTGACAAAGCGTGAGACATAATCGACCCGGTTGGTGCAGACGCCCGATGAAAGTCCGTATGCCGTCGAGTTGGAAATTCTTATGACCTCTGCGATATTGTCAGGGCAGCGGACGATCGGGATGACTGGCCCGAATGTTTCCTCGCGAACCAGTTCGCAATCATAGGGGACGTGATCGACAACTGTCGGGGCATAGAGCGCCCCGCGGCGCGGAGCCGTATGCAGTACCTCGGCACCGAAGCGCTGTGCATCTTCGACGCGGCGTTCGAACAGTTCGGCCGAGCGTTCATTGATAACGGTCCCGACATCCGTATCCGGATCAGCGGGATTGCCACATTTCAGTTTCTGAGCCTTTTCAACGACAAGTTTCGAAAACGCATCAGCAACACTGTCGACGACAAGAATGCGTTTGACTGCAGTGCACCGCTGTCCCGAATTCTTTGTGGCGCCCGTTACAGCCAGTTCCGCAGCCTTCTCGAGATCGGCATCCTCCATGACGATAAGGGGATCATTGCCGCCAAGCTCGAGAACGATGCGCTTGTAGCCTGCTGTCGCCGCAATATGTTTGCCGACGCGCACGGACCCGGTGAATGTCACAAGATCGGCATTCGGATCGGTGATCATGGCGTCACCCATCGTGGATGGATTGCCTGTGACCACCGACAGCATCTCGGGGGGCAGGCCAGCCTCATAAAGCACGTCCGCCAGAGCCAGCGCCGTCAGCGGCGTGAGTTCCGTGGGCTTCAGGACGACCCGGTTGTTGGTGGCGATTGCCGGGGCAATCTTGTGGCTCACCATGTTGAGGGGATGATTGAACGGCGTGATGGCGGAAATAACACCCAGAAGCGGCAGCCGTGTCGTATAGATCTTGCGCGACTTGCCGTTCGGCGAGATGTCACAGGAATAAATCTCGCCATCATCCTTGATTGTCAGCTGAGCCGCAAAGGACCAGACATCGAAGGCTCGCGTTGCTTCATAAAGGGAGTCCTTCCAGCACAGGCCGGATTCCGCCGTAATGAGCCGGGCAAAATCCTGTTGCCGGTCCCGCAGAAGTTCTGCCGTACGTTGCAAAATCGTCTGCCGCTCGTAACGCGTGAGTTTCGGTTTGAAGGCGTTCGCTTTTACAAAGGCTTCGCGGACATGTTCTGCCCGCGCGGCCGGCACAGTGCCGACGACGGAATTGTCGTAAGGGTTCAAAACCTCGATCTGGTCTTCTGTTTGTACGAGCTTGCCAGCGATGCGCATGGATTCGCGGCGAAATACAGGTTTGATGATTGCGTTCATGATTTATCTCACGAGGTTGAGCGCTATATCGAACGCATCAAAGTTACGAAGTTGCCGTCCCGCGGGAACTGCGATTTTCCGGTTCGAAATGACCGGGACCGTCTGTTCGGTCAGACCGCCATGGGAGCGCAACGGTTCGGTCAGGCCGGAAAGATCGTGACGCGAGGCCGTCGTGCCGAGCACTTTCTCGCGCGTTGACAGCACAACGACGTCGCCGATGCGGTCAGCCGGAAGTTCAAACCGTGCACAGGCTTCTTCGGCGGAAATGGCGACGTCGATTCCGGGTGTATTCTTCAGCAATTCAAGGATGCCGGGACACTTGTCTTCGTCTGCATAAACAGTGGCAAAGGAACCGAGCGCACCATGATGCGCCACATAAGGGTCAGTGATTGGGAGGATGACGCGCGTTGTTCCAGAGCCAAAACGTTGATCGAGAATATCCTGAAGATAAATGACGTCCGGTTCGCCGTTGGCGAGGTGTTTGTCGTTCATGCCATGGTCGGCTGTGATCAAGAGCGTGCAGCCTGCACGATCCAACGCGCCGACATAGCGGTCGAACATTTCGTAAAAGTCGTTCGCGACTTTCGAACCCGGAGCGGCCTTGTGCTGGATGTAGTCAGTGGTGGAAAGATACATGAGATCAGGTTTGAAGATCTCAAGGAGATCGACCCCGGCAGCGAATACGAACTCGGACAAATCGGCCGAGTAAACCTCTGGCAGCGGCTTACCGACAAAGGCGAGGACGTGCTCTATTCCGTTGTCCTGAAGATTGGCCTTGTCAGCCTTCTCCGAAGAAAACGCAATTGCTGTGCCCGAGGAAAAGTCGAGACCCTTGCCGAGAAGCGTGCGCAGCTTGTCTTTCGCAGTGACCATCGCAACCCGGAAGCCTGCCTTTTGGAACTCCGCCAGAATGGTTGGCGCGCGCAGGAACCGCGCATCATTCATCATGACTTCCTGATCCTGCTCGCGGTCGTAGAAATAGTTTCCGGCTATCCCATGAACGGCTGGTGGGCGGCCTGTGATAATCGACAAATTGTTAGGGTTGGTGAAGCTTGGAATGACGGAGAGTGCTGTGGTGCTGGTGCCCGTCTTCATGAGGCGGTCGAGGTGAGGAGCCAGTCCTTTCGCAATTGCCGCCTCGATATAACCCGGCTCCGATCCGTCGAGGCAAATGACGACAACGGGCTTGTCCGGCTTGCCGTATGTGCGCCCATTGACGATCACTTCGGAATTGATCTTGGAATACGTGTTCATGATGATGCTCCTTACGCAGCGGCGGCCAGAATGGCTTCGCGGCTGCCGATGAAATTGCGTCCCCGCTCGCCGAGGAGTGCGTCATTGATTGCTCCGATCCAGTTTTCCTGGGTAACGCCGTAGTCGGTCGCGGTCGTGGATACGCCAAGACCCGTCAGGAATTGTTCGAGCGCCAGTGCGCCCTTGCCGAGATCCTGTCCGAATATCCGCTGCAATGCGGCGTCGCATGCCGGATCATTGCCGATCACACTGCGGAAGATCGCCGGCAGGCTGAACGAACAGGCAATGCCATGTACCGTCCCGTGATGCAGTGTCAGGTAATAGGAGAGCGAATGAGCCAGAGCTGTTTTGGTGTTTGAAAACGCCAATCCGGCAAACAGGCTGGCGCGCGCCAACCGTTCGCGCAGCGTAATGTCATCGAGCCTATCCAACAGATGCGGCAGAACCGTCAATATCTCCTGCGCGGCAAAAACCGCATGGTTACTGGAAACCGGATTGGCATTGACATTCCAGATGCTTTCGAGCGCATGCGAGAGCGCGTCGAGACCCGTGCTCAGCGTGAGGGCGCGGGGTACGCCGACGCTGAGTTGCGGATCAAGGATGGCGTGTTGGGGATAGAGGTTGGGATGAGCAAGGGAGTATTTCTTCTTGTTTTCAGTATCCCATACGGTGGCCCAGCAGGTAACTTCGCTTCCGGTGCCGGATGTTGTCGGCACTGCGATGATGGGAAGATTGAGCAGGGTCTCGACGCCAGCGCGACCTTCAAGGAAGGCTTGAACGCGTTCGAAATCACCACCGGACGCTGCAAGCACTTTTGCCGTATCGATGACGGAACCGCCGCCTATGGCCACGATAACTTCGGGAGCAACGGTGCTGGTGCCGAATGATTTGCAAGCGAGGCGCAGACCATTGAAGCTGGGATTGGGCTCAACATCCCTGACAATGACCACGGGTGGTCCGGCTTCACGGGTTGCGCGGACGACCAGTTCGTCGAACATCGGATGATCGTTGTACGTCAGCAGGCAGTAGCTGCGGCCCTGCAGTTTCTGCCCGATGGAGGAGAACATTCCCTCGCCAAAACTGATATCGACCGGGTTCGCATATTTCCACGACATTGAACCATTCCTTGATAGTGGTTTTCGAAGGTTCAATAGAAAGATGCATCGGTCCATATGTCCAATTGATAGTTTCAACGGAACTCATTGAAAAATCCTATGGATAGGGGTAGGATATTCCTGGACCTGTTCCAATGGAGTGCTTACGCGAATGGCTGTTGTTTTCACCCACCTTCGGTCTTTTCATGCGGTTGCCCAGCATCATGGTTTTACCGCGGCCGCCAAAGCTATGAATGTCAGCCAGCCGACCGTGACATCACAGGTTAGAGAGCTGGAAGAACGCTACGGCGTTGAGCTGTTCCTGCGGCAGGGCCGCCGCGTCGAACTGACGGATTCAGGCAAGGCTCTTTTCGAGATAAGTTCAAGGATCATCAAACTGCACGAGGATGCAGAGGAGCTCCTATCAAGCAGCGGACAGCTCACGACAGGTCACCTTCGGATTGCTGCTGTGGGACCGTTTCATGCGACCGAGATGGTGTCCCGCTTTCTAGCGCGCTATCCCGCCATCAAGATAACGATGCTGCTGGGGAATTCGCATCAAAGTCTCACGCGGTTGCTGGACCTCGAAGCGGATGTGGCCATCGTCGCGCACATGGTGGATGACAACCGTATTTATTCGGTGCCGTTCAGCACGCATGAAGTGGTCGTGTTTGTAAACGAAGATCACCCCTGGCATGGCCGCGAAACAATAAGGATCAGGGAACTGGAGGATCAGCGCCTCATATTGCGTGAAACAGGGTCGACGACCCGCCGAGCTCTTGAAGAAGTTGCAGCTAAAGCCAATGTTATAATCGCACCGTTTCTCGAGATTGGCAGCCGGGAAGGGGTCTGGAAGGCGGTAGAACGTGGACTCGGCATCGGCGTCGTTGCGGACTTTGAGTTCGTGGCACATCCGCGGCTTTCCACGATCCGCATCAGTGATGCCAAGATTGCCACGGAATATCGCGTCGCCTGCCTTGCCGACAGGCAATACTCCCGTAAAATCGATGCATTTCTTGCCTCGGTGAAAGACAAGGATTGAAGCCATGAATACCGACCCGATTCTGCCATCCATTGTCGCCGTGCGCACCGCAATTCCTGATGACGCTTTCACAGCCACGACCTTGGGCACCCTGAGAGAGGGCAGCGGCGTGGTCATCAGGGAAGACGGGCTGGTGCTTACAATCGGCTATCTGATCACTGAAGCTGAAGAGGTGTGGTTGACTCGCCATGACGGGAAAGTCATTCCGGGTCACGCTCTTGCCTACGATCAAGAGTCTGGATTTGGTCTGGTGCAAGCGCTCGGACCACTTGACGTTGCCGCTGTGGACTTTGGTGATGCTGCGGAAGCCAAAGTAGGAGATCCCGTTTTGTTTGCCGACGGGATCGGCCAGACGGTGCATGCGCATATAGTCGCGAAACAGGAATTTGCTGGCTACTGGGAGTATGTCCTGAACGAAGCAATCTTTATTGCGCCTGCGCATCCTTCCTGGGGAGGGGCCGCCTTGCTCGATGCGGACGGCAAGCTCTTGGGCGTCGGTTCCCTTCGCCTGCAAATGGCAAGGGAGGGCCAAATCGCGGATGTCAATATGGTGGTGCCCATCAATCTGTTGCCGCCGATCCTTGATGATCTCCTGACGCGTGGACAGGTCAACAAACCTCCGCGACCCTGGCTTGGAGCTTTCTCCGGAGAGAGCAACGGCAAAGTTGTGGTTATGAGCGTTACCCAGGATGGTCCGGCAGCACAGGCTGGCTTGCGTCAGGGTGACATCATCTCGGAAATCCGGGGTTATCAGGTGGATGGATTGGCTGATTTCTACCGGAAGGTATGGACGAGCGGCCCCGCGGGAGCAGAAATCCCACTGAGAGTCCTGCGCAACGGACGTGAAGCTTGGCTGCGTATAAAATCAGCGGATCGCAACAACTTTCTCAAAAAGCCCCAATTGCAGTGAGGCAACGGCCTTCCCGGGTTTTCATGCGGCAACGCAAACGGGATCACGCATGTTCCACGAGATGGCCTGAACGCTTGTTGACGACTTTCCAGCCGGCAAAGCAATCAAGTACGCCGCAGGAAACGCATCTTGTTCCAACGTAGACCCACTGGATATTTCCGTCCGGATACAAGGAAAATGCGACGCCGATATTGGCATTTTCACTTTCACAAACGCTGCATCCCCAATGCTCCCGCTCAGCTTCGTTCCAATGTTCCCCGCTGTCACATATAAAATGTTCGGCAGAGCATTCCACGCAAATACGCTTCGCACTGCCCTCGCAACTGTCGGTGTCGAGCTTGAAGCGAATTGAAGAACAGTGACATCGAGCCAGACGAAATGTTGAGACTGGTGTTTCTTCGTCTGCGTAAGCCTTAAGATATGCTTCGATATCGGACGCGCTTGTCCCCACCCACCAAGTACCACCGGTGTCAATTGCCATAACAGATCCTCCCTGCTGATAGTATATCAAATCGCAGCACAGCAAGGAAGACTGTCGCAACTGCTTGAAATACTGCGTCAGCAGGAAATCTGAACAGTAAAAATCTTATAATAGATAAAGGTTTCCATCTGGCCGCTTCGACCATTCATTCCGCCAGATCAATCGTTGATTGGATATATCGAAGACAGAAAACCGGATATGACGTCTGGTTTTCTGTCAGAAACCTGGTCCGGCAATTAAATCTTTACGATCCGCTTGCCGCGATTTTCACCGGCGAGAAGGCCAATCAAGGCCGAAGGTGTGTTTTCCAGTCCTTCGATAATATCTTCTTCGACTTTCAGTTTGCCCGATGCAACCCAGGTTTGCAGATCGGCAAGGGCGCGATCGCGTTCCTTGAAATAATCCATGACGATAAAACCCTGCATCACGATGCGCTTGATCGTAAGCAATCCGGGAATGCCGCGCGGTCCTGGCGTCGGTGTGCCGTCATATTGTGAAACGGCGCCGCAGCAGGCAATGCGCCCGTGATTGTTCATCAGCGGCAGACACGCTTCGAGAATGTCACCGCCGACATTGTCAAAATAGACATCGATCCCGTCAGGAGCGGCAGCCCGCAATGCCTTGAAGAGATTGCCCGCCTTGTAATCAACGGCTTCGTCAAAGCCGAGATGCGATGTGAGCCACGCGCATTTGTCAGCCCCGCCCGCAATGCCGATGACGCGGCAACCCTTGATCTTGGCGATCTGGCCGACGAGGGTACCCACGGAACCGGCCGCCGCCGAAACGACGACAGTTTCGCCCGCCTTTGCCTTGCCCACATCAAGCAGACCGAAATAAGCAGTAAGACCGGCGACGCCATAGATGCTGAGCAGATGGGTGAGGGGCTCGATGCGCGGCATCTTGATAAGATGCTTCGCGGGCAGCACGGCAAAATCCTGCCAGCCCGTGTCGGCAAAGACCAGATCGCCGGGTGTAAAGCCGGGAGCTTTTGAGGTTACGACTTCGGCGATACCGCCGCCGGCCATGACGGAATTCGGTTCGACGGCAGCGCGGTAGGTAGCACCCTGCATCCATGCCCGGTTTGCGGCGTCAAGCGAGATATAATGCACGCGGACAAGAACCTCACCATCCCCGGGTTCGGCGATGGAGTTCTCGATCAGACCGAAATGGTTGTGCTGAAGTTTGCCGACCGGCTTTTCCAAGAGGATGATCTGGCGGTTGGTGTATGGGCTCACGGACTTTGCCTCCATAGATGATTTTCCCCGGCTGCCGGGCTTGGCGGCACGGGGTTTGTCGCGAGATTAATGTTGGCTATGGTATAAATCATATGATCAGTTCTAATGTCTGCCCATGAACAATTTTGATAACCGCCTCGATCTCAACCTGTTTCGCGTTCTCGATGCGATCCATGCCAATGGCAGCATTTCCGGCGCAGCGCGAGCCTTGCACCTGACGCAGCCCGCGATCAGTCATTCGCTCGCACGCTTGCGTGACATCTTCAATGATCCGCTGTTCGTGCGCCAAGGCAACCGCATGGTGGCGACGGAGCGGGTGCGTGTCATCATTGCCGATATCAGGCACAATCTGCAGGGGCTCTATGCGGCGGTGGAAACATCGTCAGCATTTTCTCCTGCCCGTCTCGTTGTGGATTTCAAGGTGGCCCTGCGCGATGTGCTGGAATCGGCAACCTTTTCGCCGCTGATGCGCCGTCTTGCCACGCAGGCGCCGGGCGTCTGCGTTGTCAGCCGCCGGGTGGCGCGTGAAGCGTTTGAAAAGGAGCTGGCATCTGGTGGGCTCGATCTGGCCATCGACCGCAAGATCAAGGTCGGCCCTCACATCCGCCAGAAGACATTGTTGCGCGAACCCAATGCGGTGGTCGTGCGCAAAGGTCATTCCCTCTCCGGCCGAAAGTTGACCCAGGCCGACTATGTGGCCGCCAAGCACGTGCTCGTCACCCATATCGAGGGCATGGAGCCTATTGATTATATCCTGGCGGAGCAGGGCCTTGGCCGTAACGTCGGCCTGCGTTGCCAGCATTTCTTCGCCGCGTGCAAGGTGATTGCCGAGACCGACTGGATTTTGACGATGCCCCGGACCTATGCGCTGGAACTATCCGACGTGCTTCCTCTCGATGTATTGGTCGCGCCGCTTGCCATTCCGCCGATCGATGTCGTCATGTATTGGCATGCGGTGCGGGACGATGATCAGGGACATCGCTGGATGCGTGACCTGTTTGCAGAGGTGATGACCCAATATGGTGGCGGCGGACCGCCATCGATTTCAGGTCATAAATACAACTCATAACTGATCATAAAGACATGTAATTTGTTTGATATGCCTGAAGCCGCTAGTCTTCTGCCACCAGAGGACAGGACAGCCACTTCATGGACTTTACGCCAAGCCCCAAAACCCAGGATTTCATCAAGCGTGTGAAGGTTTTCATGCGCACGCACATTCGACCGGTGGAGAAGCGCCATTGGGCGGATATTGCCGCTGCAGACCATGGCAGCGACTGGAAAGAATGGCGCATCTCTCCTGTCGTTGAAGAGTTGAAGGCCAAGGCGAGGGCCGAGGGGCTTTGGAACATGTTCCTGCCTGATGAAGCACTGGGCGCTGGTTTGTCGACGCTCGAATACGCGCTGGTCGCGGAAGAAACCGGCCGCAGTTTCATGGCGCCGGAAATTTTCAACTGCAATGCACCCGATACGGGCAACATGGAAGTGTTGTGGAAATATGGCTCCGAGCATCAGCAGCACCTTTGGCTGAAACCATTGCTGGCGGGCGAAATCCGCTCGGTGTTCAGCATGACCGAGCCGGATGTGGCAAGCAGCGATGCAACGAATATGGAGGCGACGGCGATTGTCGACGGAAATTCCATCGTCGTGAATGGCAAGAAGCACTGGTCGAGCGGGCTTGGCGATCCGCGGGCCAAGATCGCCATCGTCATGGCGCGCACGCCGGATGCGGAAAGAGGGCGTCATCATCAGCATTCGATGGTTCTTGTTCCGCTCGACAGTCCGGGCGTCGAAATCATTCGCATGCAATCGGTCTTCGGCGAATTTGATGAGCCGCACGGTCATGGTGAGGTGCATTACAACAATGTTCGGGTGCCGCTGACGAATGTGGTCAAAGCTCCGGGGGCGGGATTCGAGATTGCGCAGGGCCGTCTGGGACCGGGCCGCATTCACCATTGCATGCGCTGCATCGGCGCGGCGGAAGAAGCACTTGAGCTGACAATCGCGCGTGGAATGTCCCGCACGGCATTCGGCAAGCCCCTTCTCAACCTTGGCGGTAACCGCGAGCGTCTGGCCGAGGCCCGCATTGCCATCGATCAGGCGCGTCTCCTGACCCTGCATGCCGCATGGAAACTTGACACGCTGGGACCCATGGGCGCCATGGCTGACGTATCGGCGATCAAGGTTGTCGCGCCGCAGATGCTGCAGAAGGTTGTCGATGACGCGATTCAAATCCACGGTGGAACCGGTCTCTCACGGGATACGCCGCTGGCACAGTTTTTCATTCAGGCCCGTTCGCTCCGCCTTGCCGATGGTCCCGACGAGGTCCACAAAGGCGTTATTGCACGCATTGAACTGGCCAAGCACGGACACGCGAAGTGAATGACTGAATCCATGGGTATTGATCGCGCCGGCAAGGTGCGGGCGGGCGAGGAGCTTGATGCAGAGGCGGTCAGCCGCTGGCTGACGTTGCTTGGCGTGCCGGTTGAGGGTGCGCCCGAAGTCACACAGTTTTCCGGCGGGGCCTCCAACTGGACCTACCGGTTGCACTATCCGCAGCACGATCTGATCCTGCGCCGTCCGCCATCGGGCACCAAGGCAAAATCCGCTCACGATATGGGACGGGAATACAGGGTGCAGAAGGCACTGAAACCCTTTTATCCCGCTGTTCCCGCCATGGTGGGGCTATGCGAGGACGACACGCTGATCGGTGCGCAGTTTTACGTCATGCAGCGCATTGCCGGCATCATTCCGCGCCGCCGCTTGCCGCAGGGTATATCTCTTGGTGCTGCCGACACACGGCGCCTGTGCGAGAACATGCTGGACAAGCTGGTCGAGTTGCACGGGATCGATATAGCGGAAGCGGGGCTTGAGACGCTCGGCAAGGGCGCAGGTTATGTGCAGCGGCAGGTCACCGGTTGGTCCGACCGTTATGGCAAGGCGCGCACATGGAATACACCGACCTTCAAGCTGGTGCGTGACTGGCTTGCCGCGAACATCCCGGATGACGCGCGCACGTGCCTGATCCACAACGATTGGCGTTTCGACAACCTCGTCCTTGATCCCGAGGATCTGACCAGCATCATTGGTGTGCTCGACTGGGAAATGGCGACATCGGGTGATCCGCTGATGGATCTGGGCAGCATGCTGGCCTATTGGGTGGAATCCGGTGACGGCTATTTCATGAAAATGACGCAGCGTCAGCCGACAACCTTGCCGGGTATGATGAAACGCCGCGAAGTCATTGATTATTATCTGCAAAAGAGTGGTTTAAAAGTCAACAATTTCGCTTTCTACGAGGTGTTCGGTCTGTTCCGGCTCGCCGTCATCGCCCAGCAGATCTACTACCGCTATTATCACAGGCAGACCCGCAATCCGGCGTTCAAGAATATCTGGGTCATGGTCAACTATTTCGATTGGCGATGCTGGCGCATTATCCGTCAAAGTGGACAATAGGGGTACTGCATGGCGACCATACGCAAGACGATATTGATAACGGGCGCGAGCTCCGGCCTTGGCGAAGGCATGGCGCGCGAATTTGCTGCCATGGGTCGTGATCTGGCTCTGTGCGCGCGGCGAACCGAGCGGCTCGAAACCCTGAAGTCAGAGCTGGAAGCCAAACATCCCGGTATCCGGATCATCGTCAAGGCACTGGATGTGAACGATTACGCTGCCGTGTTCCGGGTGTTCCGCGAAGTACAGCAGGAATTCGGCACGGTCGACCGCATCATTGTCAATGCGGGTGTCGGGCAGGGCAAGCGCATCGGCACGGGGCACTTCGCCCAGAACGTTCAGACGGCGCAGACGAATTTTGTTGCCGCACTCGCCCAATGCGAAGCGGCGGTCGAGATTTTCCGCCAGCAGAATGCTGGACATCTCGTGACGATTTCGTCCATGAGCGCGGTGCGCGGTCTACCAAAACACTTGACAACCTACGCCGCAACCAAGGCCGGGCTGGCCTCGCTGTCGGAAGGCATCCGGGCGGAACTCATGGCAACGCCCATCAAGGTCAGCACGATTTTTCCAGGCTATATCCGTACCGAAATCAACGAGGGCGCACCGAAACTGCCGTTTGAAGTAGATGGACCGACCGGCTCGCGGCTTCTGGCGCGGGCCATCGAGCGCGAACCGGCAAAAGCCTCCGTTCCCTGGTGGCCCTGGGCACCGATGGGGCTTCTGATGCGCATTCTTCCGCTCAAAGCCGTTATTCGCCTCGCGTGAAGCAAAAAGGATTCTCAATGAAAAAGCGTATCTTTGTCACTGGCGGCGCCTCGGGCCTTGGCCGGGAAATTGCCGTGCGCTGGGCCCGCGAGGGCGCGCTCATCTGCATTGGCGATCTCAATGACGTACGCGGGCAGGAGACGCTTGATCTTATCAGGGCGGCTGGAGGCGAGGGCATCTATCGGCATTGCGATGTGACGAAGCTTGCGGATCTGCAAGCCGTTGCCGCGGAACTGCAACAGACATGGGGCGGCGTTGACGTGGTGTTCAACAATGCCGGTGTGGCGACGGCAGGGGCGCTTACCGGCGAAACCATTGAACAATGGCAATGGGTGCTCGACATCAATCTGCTGGGTGTCGTGCGCGGCTGTCAGGCATTTGCCCCGGTGTTCAAGGCGCAGGGCAAGGGCCATTTCGTCAATACGGCGTCGATGGCAGGTCTGGTGCATCCGCCAATGATGGGAAGCTATAACGCGGTGAAGGCTGCGGTGGTGGCGTTTTCCGAGACCTTGCGGGTGGAACTGGCGCCGAACAATATCGGTGTGACGGTGGTGTGCCCATCCTTCTTCCGCACCAACCTGACGGAATCCATGCGCAGCAACAGCCCCGCTGCCGCCCAGAAGATCGAACGGCTGTTTGAGAAGGCGCCGATCACCGCCGCCGAGATTGCCGAGCGCATTTATCGGGCTGTCGAGACAAACCAGTATCTTGTCCTGCCGCATTCCGGGGACAGGAAAGCCTACTGGTTCAAACGGCTGATGCCGGTAAACGCTTATCTGAATTTCATGACGAAGAAGACCCGCAGTTTCCACCGGTTGGGGCAGTCGGCCGCAAAATAATTCAAACTTTATCCGGCGTTGCGCCGGTCCGCGATTCCAGCCGGTAGCGATTGCCCGGATAGACCAGATGGACGAGTGAAACCACAGATCTGCCCGACCATGTGCGGCGGCGGATGGCAAGGCATGGCTCGGTGCGCAGGATATCAAGCAGCTTGCGCTCCTGTGCAGAGGGCATCGCGGCTTCAACCACATGTTCCGACCCGCTGAGCGGCGCAATCGCGCTGAGGTAGGCATTGGGCGTGAGGGCCGTGAAGTCCTGAGCGAGATAATCTGGAGCGGCTGCCGGATTGACGAAACGATCCTCGAGCTGGACCGGGATACCGTTTTCGCGGTGCACAATCACCGAGTGAAAGACAGTGGCTCCCGCTTGCAGGTCAAGAGCGTCCGCGACGGCGCAGGAGGTTTTCTCCCGTGCCAGGCGCACAATGGATGCGCTATGGATATGACCGCGCTCGACGATTTCATCGGCGATATTGCGCACTTCAAAAAGCGTTGAATGACCTTTGCGCGCCGCGACAAACGAACCGACGCCACGGATGCGCACAAGTTCGCCCTCGTTGGCGAGCTCACGCAATGCCCGGTTGGCGGTCATCTTGCTGACACCCCATCCAGCCACCAGTTCGTTCTCCGAGGGAACGCGGTGCTCAGGCGGCCATTCGCCGCTGTGGATGCGGTCAAGGATCATTTGCTTCACATTCGCATAAAGAGGCGCACCATAACGTGTGGCAGGTTGCTTCTTGAGCATGGCGTTGGTTATCAGGCCTTTCATTGCTCATTCCTTGTGCAGGATCAGATTCTGCCTCGCAGTGCGACTTTCCCTCTTGCGCGGCACCGGGGATGTCATAAGGTACCATATACAACTTGCGAAAAGACAAAAGCTCAAAAGCCACCGCAGCGTGGTATCGGGAACACAGGTTCAACACTCGCCAACCTCAAGAGGAGAAGGCCGATGAAACTACACAAGCTCTTGCTGTCAGGAGCGATAGCGCTTTCCGCGCTGTCCATGTCCGCAGCTCATGCGAAAGACTGGAAAACAGTCACGATCACGCTGGAGGGCGCCTATGCCCCCTGGAATGTGACCAATCCTGACGGGACACTGGGCGGTTTTGAGCCCGAACTGGCAAAGTATCTCTGCGACCAGATGAAGGTCGAGTGCAAACTCGTCGCGTCCGATTGGGATGGCATGATTCCGGCCCTCAATGCCGGCAAGTTCGACGTCATCATGGACGCATTGTCGATCACCGAGGAGCGCAAGCAGGTCATCGATTTCTCCATTCCTTACGCCAACACCCACGCAGGCTTCGCCACCCAGAAGGACAGCCCACTGGCCAATGCAGCCGGAACCGGCGCGGTCCTGAAGCTTACGCCGGGGCAGACCGGCATTGCCGAAGTCGAAGCCATGAAGACGGCCTTCAAGGGCAAGACCATCGGCATTCAGGCGGCGACCGTCTATGCCAAGTTCATCTATGACAACTTCGGCAGCATCGCCACCGTGCGCGAATACAAGACCGGTGCCGAGCGCGATCTCGATCTCGAGTCTGGCCGCATTGATCTCGCCTTCGATGATGCGGTGTATTTCGGCACAACATTCGAAAAAGCAAATGGCGCGCTGGTCTTCACCGGCCCTGAGTTCGGCGGTACGATCTTCGGTATTGGTGAGGGACTGGGCCTGCGCAAGGCCGATACGGACCTCAAGGCCATGTTCGACAAGGCCATCACTGCCGCCCTGGCAGACGGAACTGTAAAAACCCTTTCCATGAAATGGTTCAAGACCGACGTCAGCCCGTGATTCCAACGGCGAGGCGGTAACGTCTTTGGATCGATCGGGGCATTGTCAGGCAATGTGACGCATTTGCAGCATCTGACAATGCCCGCCTATACTCTCGAAAACCGGATCAACCGGGCGGAGCGGGAACACGGCGGATGTGGATAGTCGAAGTGCTCGGGTTTGGACAGAAGGGCTGGGGCGGATTGCTCGTCGCTGGCGCCCTCATGACTCTCTGCGTCACCATTGTCGCTCTTTTGATCGGTGCCATTCTCGGCACGCTGGTTGCATGGGCAAAACTCTCCGGTGGTGGAGTCGCGCGCACTCTCGGCAATGCCTATACGACAGTCTTTCGCGGCGTTCCGGAACTTCTCATCATCTATCTCGTCTATTTCGGCGGGTCGGGTGCAGTCAGCGCTATCGGGCGCTCGCTTGGCTATGAAGGGTTTCTCGGTCTGCCATCCTTTGCCGCAGGCGCCCTGGCGGTTGGCATCATCTCCGGCGCCTATCAGGCAGAAGTTTATCGCGGCGCCTATCTCGCCATTCCCAAAGGGGAACTGGAGGCGGCCGAAGCCATCGGCATGCACCGCAGTCTGCTGTTCCGGCGCATCATTGCCCCGCAGGTGATCCGGTTTGCTATTCCAGGTATTGGCAATGTCTGGCAGCTGAGCCTGAAAGATTCGGCGCTCGTATCTGTTACCGGTCTGGCGGATCTGATGCGCACCAGTCAGGTCGCTGCCGGATCGACGCGGCAATATCTCCTCTTCTTCATTGCCGGCGGCTGTCTCTATCTCATTTTGACCAGCCTTTCGGACCGCCTGTTCAATCGAGCTGAACGGCGCGCAAATCGCTCCATGCCGTCTTCCTTCGGTCAGGCCTGAGGTACGGCCATGGATTTTGTTTTCATTCTCCAGACCATGAAAACCCTGCTGGCAGCGGTCCCCATGACGCTTGCCCTGTTTTTCCTGTCGATATTCTTCGGCGGTTTGCTTGCGTTGTTGATCGTATGGATGCGTGTCGCCAAGAACCCGATCCTCAGCAATTTTGCCAAGGGCTACATCTTCGTGTTTCGTGGCTCGCCACTGCTGATCCAGATGTTTCTTGTGTTTTACGGCCTCGGACAGTTCGGTTTCATTCGCTACAGTTTTCTCTGGCCGTTCCTGCGTGAGCCCTTCGTTTGCGCGGTTCTTTCGCTGGCGCTGTGCACGGCCGGTTACACTGCCGAGATATTCCGCAGTGGTTTGCGTGCTGTTCCGGTCAAGGAAATCGAAGCGGCGCGGTCCATCGGCATGTCCGGTTTTCTTCTTGTCCGGCGGATCATCGGACCAATCGCCTTCCGTCATGCGCTTCCGGCTTATTCGACCGAAATTGTCATGATGGTGAAATCAACGGCACTGGCCAGTCTTGTGACTGTCTGGGAAGTAACGGGCGTGGCACAGCGGCTGATCTCGCAGACCTATCGCACCATGGAAGTCTTTCTGTGTGCGGCGGCAATCTATCTCATCCTTAATTTCGTGATCCTGCAGGCCATGGCACTGCTGGAACATCGGCTTTCCCAGCATCGGCGCGCCGCTCCGCGTTTGTCGTAAGGATTATTGGTTATGGTGCACGAACATTCCATTGAACCGGCCACAGCAACCGTCAACCGGCTCTCGGTGCGTAACATCCGCAAGAAATTCGGTTCGCTGGAGGTTCTGCGCGGCATTTCTCTTGAAGCCCATGATGGGGACGTTATCTCCATTCTCGGCTCAAGCGGTTCGGGTAAATCCACCTTCCTGCGGTGTATCAATCTTCTTGAAATTGCCGACGATGGCGAGATCTGGGTGGATGGCGAACACATCAACATGATCAAGAAGCATGGCCGGAACGTCCCGGCGAGTTCGAAGCAGGTGGACCATATTCGTGCGGAACTCGGGATGGTCTTTCAATCCTTCAATCTTTGGTCCCATATGACCATTCTGCAGAATGTGATCGAAGGCCCTGTACATGTTCTGAAACGCCCGCGGGCCGAGTGTATCGCCGAAGCGGAAGCGCTTCTGGAAAAGGTGGGTATTGCGGAAAAACGGCACGCATATCCAGCCCATCTGTCCGGCGGTCAGCAGCAACGGGCGGCTATCGCGCGTTCGCTCGCCATGAAGCCAAAGGTCATGCTGTTTGACGAACCGACCTCCGCACTTGATCCTGAGCTCGTTGGCGAGGTGCTGCGGGTCATGCGATCGCTTGCCGAGGAGGGCATGACGATGCTCGTGGTAACCCATGAAATGAATTTCGCCCGGGACGTGTCAAACCGGGTTGTTTTCATGCGGGAAGGGCAGATTGATTGCACCGGCGCGCCCGCTGAAATGTTCAGCGGCGAGAGTTCGCCCGCATTTCGTCAGTTTATCGGTAATTTCCGAGGCTAACATGTTGGGCGGCTTTACGCCGGACGAGCACTGCGTCTACCGCAAATGAGGCCATCGCTTTTGTATCTCTGTTGCCGATAATGAATGCGGCACGGACGAAACGTGCCAGAACTTTACATTCCGGGTCATTGTCGTCCTCGATCCTCAACTTCCGTGCAGCTTCCTCCAGTGCCTGCTGCATCAGTTCGCCGTCGGCTTTCGAGTAGTTTGGATTATCATCATCAAAAAACGTCAACGATCATTTCCACCCATTTTTCGTCGCTTTGAATCAACTTAAAGAATAGAAATCCCTTTCGTTTAAGAAAATAAAACTAATCGAGCAATCGTACATGCAAGTCAGCAATTTTTCAACGTGACCACAGAATTCATATTGAGTGTATATTATATAATATTTCTATATTCGTTATATGAATTGTGGTTTTCGGGGATAAATATATAAAATGTAATACTAATAACAAAATACGCTCTGTTAGAACATATTGCGACAATATCTATACAATTGTTATCGGGATTACTTATCGGATGGATGGTTGCGGGGGATGGCGCGCTTCAAGCGCAGCACAACCCCAGATGATTCCAACCAGTATGTAGAAATGGCGCCAGTGGTCGGTATCGATCACGTTGCCGACAACCACATGCGCGACATAAGTAAGGTACGCACAGAGCAGGAAAGGTTGCCACGGCCGGTCGCGGAACAAAATGCGCAGGCCGAGACCCAATGTGAGCATGGTCAGTGTCAGGTAGCTGATGAAGCCGATCCAGCCATAATCGAGAGCTGCCTTCAGCCAGATATTGTGGGTATCCTCGCCATAGATGGGGCCAAATTCCAGCGGTCCGATGCCCAGCGGATGGTCAATGGACATCAACAGGCCGTACCAATGGCGGGCAAAGCGTCCGAACTGGGCGTTGTCATAGTCTTGTACGAGTTGTGCCCGTGCAAAGAACAGTTCCGACACACTGGGTATTTGCAGGGCAATGATGAGGGCAATGAGAAGGATCACGACCGCCAGACCGGCGAGGAATACGATTCTGAGCCGGAAGAGGCGGCTCGGGCTCCGAATGAAAAGTGCGAGGGCAAGACCGGCGATCACGATAACAGCCATGCCCCACGCCGCACGGGAGAACGACAGGAAAACGCCGAAAGTGAGGATGAGCGTCGGAATGAGGCGCAGCGGCAGGGACCGAAGATTGCCAACCAGTATGCCGTGCACCAGCCAGGCGATCGGCAGAATGAGGAATGGGCCGAACACGTTCGGATCTTTGAAGGCGCCCATGGCGCGCCCGTATCGCGTAAATACATCCGCGCCGGGAAAGGCGTCGAAGTAACCCAGAATTCCGAGCATGGTAGTACAGACGGCCGCAATGAGATAGCCGTTGAATATGGCTGACAGAATACGGTGGTTGCCTTCGATGATCGCGGCAAAGAAGACCGATGTAAAAGCAAGAAACAGCGAGACGGCCATGTACATGGGAGCGGTCTTGAGATCTGGCATTTGCCCGACCGATAACCACCCGCCGAGATTGAACATCACCAAAAGACCGAGCAGAACCACGACGCCACGGGAAAAGCGCAGACCAAAAAGCGCCCATACGACGATCAGCACAGCCATGTAGAGTTCATAGGGCGCTGGTTCGTTGATGACGAAACCGCTGAGAAAAACGCCGAAGCCAACCGCCAGTGTCGAAGCAAGTGTGATCAGAAAGCGGTTCTTCGCTGCCCGGTCCATGCTGGCGAGATCAGAGGATTCGACCGTGGTGCTCAATAGGCGTTGTCCGTGTTGAGCAGACGAACCGGTGTCAGAAACAGGATCTTCAGATCGAACCACAGTGACCAGTTTTCAATGTAGTAGAGATCGAACTCCGTCCGCATCTTGATCTTGTCCTCCGTGTCGATTTCACCGCGCCAGCCATTGATCTGTGCCCAACCCGTTACCCCTGGCTTGACCCGATGGCGGGCGAAATAGCCGTCCACAACCTCGTTGTAGAGCAGGTTGTGCGTATGGGCCGAGATGGCGTGGGGTCGGGGACCGACAAGCGAAAGGGTTCCCATCAGGGAATTGAAGAATTGCGGCAATTCGTCGATGGATGTCTTGCGGATGATGCGCCCGACCCTGGTTACGCGGGGGTCATTTTTCACCACGGCGTTGCGCGCCGTCGGATCGCACATTTCCGTATACATCGAGCGGAATTTCCAGACTTCGATAATTTCATTGTTGAAGCCGTGCCGCTGCTGCTTGAAAATGACCGAGCCTTTGCTTTCCAGCCGGATGGCGATTGCGGTCGCCAGCATGAACGGACTGAAAACCACAATGCCGAACAGGCTGAAGACAATGTCGAAAGCCCGCTTGGCCACCGAGTCCCAGTCGTTGATCGGCTTGTCGAACAGGTCGATCATGGCGATCGAGCCAATATAGGAATAGGCGCGCGGGCGGAACTGAAGATGATTGTTGTGCGCCGACAACCGGATATCGACCGGCAGGACCCAAAGCTTCTTCAGCAGGGCAAGAACGCGCTCTTCCGCCGTGATCGGCAGCGAGACGATGAGCATATCGATGTGGGCAATACGCGCAAATTCGATGAGTTCGGAAATATTTCCAAGCTTGGGATAGCCAGCAACGACGGGCGGCGAGCGTTTGGCGTCGCGGTCATCAAAAACGCCGCAAATACGGATATCATTGTAGGGTTGCTGCTCGATGGAGCGGATCAGGTCTTCCGCCGGTTTGCCACCGCCGACGATCACGGCGCGGCGTTCCATTTTGCCATTGCGCGCCCAGCGGCGAATAAGCCGGGACATGATGACGCGAAAGAGCACGAACAGTATCAATCCGGAGACGTACCAGGCACCGAGCCAGACGCGTGAATAGGCTTCGGAAATCTTGAGAAAGAATGCTGCCAGCGCCATCAGTGCAAATGTGCCGGACCATGCCATCAGCAACCGGCCGAATCTGGTGAATGGATTGCGCATCACCGACAGTTGGTAACTGTCCGTCAGTTCCAGAACCAGCACACCAACGATGGCAGTCGCAAGAATGGCGAAGGTGTAGCTGAAGACGACCCCGGGTGCGGGGCCGACATACATGAGAAAGACTGTGATCCCGCTGAGAAGGATGATCAGGAATTCAACAATCCGCATGATGCCGCTGATCATGACAGGTGAATTGCTGTTGCGCGCATATTGCGACGCGATCTGATAGGCTACCGGGCTGAGTGTAACTTTCTCCTTTGGTGCCGAGGCAGCATCAGATACGAGATTGCGCACGGTATCCCGCGAGAATTTGATATCCCCTTTTCTGTCTTTCATGCTGCACCTTGAAGAGTTCCGGTAGTCCGTATTAGCACGGATGAGATAAGAAATACTTGCATGAAAATGCGGGTTGCAGCGGTTAATCTATGGATCGAGCGCTGCGAAGTATTCGCTTTCCAGTTGCGCCGCCATCATCTGCACGCTGAACCTTTGCCGCAGTGTATTACGATCGGGAAGCGCCGCGCGGTAGGCTGCCATATCGGAGAGAACAGCCACCATCTTCCGGGCAAGGTCTTCCGCATCCGGGCGGACAAGCGCCGAGGAATCATCACCCAGTATTTCGGGAATGCCGCCAATGCGACTTGTGATAACAGGCCGGCCGGCCGCCAAGGCCTCCAGAACGATATAGGGCAGAGCCTCGGCACGGGATGGAATCACCACGACGGTTGCAAGACGGAAAGCTTCCCGGGCCTTCATGGGCTTGAGAAATCGGACGTGTGCATTGATGCCTGCCACGACTGTCTGCTTTTCAAGATTGGCACGCTCTGCACCGTCACCGACGATCACAGCGGTCATGACGTTTCCGCTTTGTGTGCTCGCCTGTGCGAGAGCGTCGATAAAGATATCCGGCCCTTTCAATGTTCGCAGTTCGCCGATGAAAAGGAAGTCAGCCGCATCCCTATCCGGTCCAACCGGTTCGAAATCCCCGTCTGTCAGGCCATTGTAGATGAGTGCGGACGTGCAGTGGGGCGTCCCGATCTTGCTGGTGTATATGCTGCGTTCAAAGGCTGAAACAAAGATGATCCGGTCGGTCATCCTCTCCATGATCTTCTCGATAAGAAAGATCACACGCCCGGCCATGGTGGCAGGATCGTAATGCAGGCTGCCGCCGTGCGGCGAATAGAACCGCGCGACACGTTTTCCCGATAACCGCAGTGCCGAGCCGAATATTCTGGCATAGGTGCCGCCCTTGGCGCCGTGACCGTGCAGCACGTCCGGCTGCATGGTCTTGATTGCCTTGTAACTGCGTATGGCGGCGATGGCATCGCCGGGGCCAATTTGCCGTTGCATGGCAATCCGGTTGAGTCCCAGTGCCAGTTTATCCTGCATGCCGGAGAGCAGCGCTTCCTCGAAGTCCCCGCCGGTGGTCGCATCGCAAACGACACCGACCTGATGCCCGGCATCTATCTGTGCATCAATCAAATCGCGCACGTGACGGAATATTCCGCCAACCGGTGCGCGAAAGCAGTGAACGATTCGAAGGGATCGTTTGCCAGTCATATCAGGTGATCAGAAGAAGCGCTCACGTACATAGACTGTATCACCCGGCAGGACCGGATCGGAAATGGTAACGCGGCCGGTCAGAATTTCCCCGTTAAGCTGGCGCGTAATATCAATGTCCGCCTGATTGGCCCGGGCGCTGAAACCACCGGCTGCAGCAATCGCCTTCTGGGCGGTCATTCCGGGAACGTAGGAATACTGTCCGGCAGCACCCACTTCGCCCATGACGAAGATCGGACGATAACGATCGATTTCGACCGCGACATCGGGATCACGCAGATAACCCTTGCGCAGTTTGGCTGCAACGGCTGCTTCGATCTGCTGGATCGTCTTGCCGCGAGCAGGGACACTGCCGATCAATGGCACCGAAATATAGCCGGCCTGGTCGACGCTGTAAGTGTTGGTGATGCCTTCCTGTTCAAAGACAGTCAGGCGTATCCGGTCACCCGCATCAAGCAGATACGGCTTGTTGATAGCTTCGTGAAATGCCGCTGGGGCAGGGCGGTAACTTGCACAGCCGCCAAGCGTCACGGACACAACGCTGATCGCTACCAGAAAGATTTGCTTGCTGAACACCGTAAAAACCCTTGCAACATTGGCGACGAATTCGCTCGACTCTGTGCTGGATTATCAATTCATTAGGGTTAATGGCTGGTAAATTATTCATGCACTTTAGTCGCATCGTTATCATCACCGAGCCGGATATCTTAACCCGCTGGTTACCATAGGTCTTTACCATTGCGGCATTCAAAGTGGAGTGGGGAATGCCTCGGGCTGGCTCTGTCGATAGTGACGTAGATATTGATATCGGCGCTCTTTTTGCCAGTTTGTGGCAGAACAGGGTGCGCGTTCTGCTTGGCGCTGTCCTTCTGACGCTGCTGGCATTCCTTGCGCTTTCATTGATTTCGCCGAAATATCGCGCCGAGACACGCATCCTTATTGAGACCCGTGAATCCGTTTTTACGCGCCCGACCGGCGAGCAGGGTGACGACCGGCCGGTTCTCGACCAGGAGGGAATCAAGAGCCAGGTGGAACTCATCGGCTCTTCCGATCTGTTGAAGCGGGTCATTGCCAAGCTTGATCTTGGCAATAATGCTGAACTGGCTGCCGGTGCAGAGCCGTCGGTGATTAAACGTCTGCTGGCGGGCATTGGTCTGGCCGCTGATCCCGACGCGACGGCACGCGATGACTATATTCTGCAGGCCGTGCGGGATCGTCTGGTTGTCTATAGCGTGCAGAACTCCCGCGTGATCGTCATCCAGTTCTCGTCCAAGGACCCGACGATTTCCGCCGCCGTCCCCAATGCCATTGCTGATGAATATGTAACAACACAACAGGCTTCAAAGTCGCAATCCAACGCCGATGCCACCGGCTGGCTGGAACCTGAAATTGCCGACCTGAGCAAGCGCGTGAAGGATGCCGAAGCCAAGGTTGCAGCCTATCGCAGCTCATCCGACCTGTTGATTGGCCAGAACAATGCTGTTCTGGCGACGCAGCAGCTTTCGGAGTTGTCGTCGGAATTGTCGCGTGTACGCGCCAACAAGGCGGCAAGTGAAGCCAAGGCGGCGAGCGTTCGCACAGCTCTTGCCAAGGGCGGTCCGGTTGAAGCACTGCCGGATGTCATGGCATCGCCGCTTATCCAACGCCTGCGGGAGCGGCAGGTCCAACTCAACAACGATATTGCCGATCTGTCGGCCTCGCTGCTCAGCGGTCATCCGCGCATCAAGGCTTTGCGCTCGCAGCTGGCTGACCTCAACCAGCAAATCAGGCTGGAAGCCCGCAAGGTGCTTGCTGGCCTTGAGAGCGAAGCAGATACGGCGCGCCTGCGCGAGACGGAACTCACTCGTTCACTGAATGGCCTGAAGGCGCAATCCTCCAAGGCTGGCGAAGAAGAAGTTGAATTGCGCGCATTGGAGCGCGAGGCTGCGGCACAACGGCAACTGCTGGAATCTTATCTCACCCGCTATCGCGAAGCCTCATCCCGCACGGATCGCGGTTATCTGCCTGCCGATGTGCGGATCTTCTCGCGGGCTGACAAGCCGATTGAACCTTATTTCCCCAAAGTCCTGCCGATGACCGGCGCTGCTTTTGTTGCCTCGCTGCTGATCCTGAGTATTGGAACGCTGTTGAGCGCGCTGTTCAGCGGTCGCGCCCTGCGCCCGGCCCATACAGTCGTTGCGAAGGTCGCTCCTGTCGAAGCGGAAGCGGTGAGACAGCCCTCCAAACCGGTCGTGCTGGTTCCAGCGACAGAAACCGTCCCGACGTCCCATAAGGAACAACCGTCTATGCCCGTGGCGGCAGCACCTGTCTTCACGCCGCCTGTGCCGAATGTCGAGCATCCTGCGGATCATTCGGGTATTGCGGTCGTTGCGGATCGATTGATGGCGAGCGGCGCTGCACGCGCCGTGGTCGTCTCGCCGGAAGGGGACGAGGCATCGGCCCTGACCATTCTGCTGGTACGGGAGCTTGCGGATCGCGGTGTCCGGGTGGTTCTGCTTGATATGACGGGTTCAGGTGAGATGGGCCGCTCCATGCTCGACGGTCAGGAACTTGCTGGAATGACTGATCTCCTGGCCAGTGAGCGGCCATTCAGCGAAGTCATTCATGCCGATCATTACTCGCAGGCGGAAATCATTCCGCTCGGCACCCACGATCCGGTCAAAGCAATGCAGTCGATCGGACGCTTGCCGATGATCCTCAATGCCCTGCAGTCTGCCTACGATCTGGTGGTCGTAGACAGCGGACCGGCTACGGCCGATGAATTGAAACATATCGTGGACGACGGATCCGAGCTGGTCATGAGCCTTGTCAATCCGGAAGATGAGGACGTCAAAGCGATTTCCATGGCGATTTTCGATGGCGGTTTCATCAAACCAGAGCTTCTGACGCCGTTCAGGGACGGCTCACTGGAGCTGGATGACGGTGTGATCATCCGCACTGCAAAGCATCTCGATTGATATCAATCAGGTACGCCCCAACAGTCGGGTGCGCAGTTTTTTGACTGCGGTCCACAGGCGATCGTTCTTTTTGATATGGCGCACAAGATGGCCGCGCATGTCGAGATAGCCGGAATAAACCTTGCCTTTGGCTGTCAGGCTGATCTGCGTATCGTACGTCATTGTTTCGAGATCGCACCAGCTGCGCTTGTATGGCTCATCGCCAACGCCAAAGCTGTATATGGACAGGTTTGTTTCGCAGCTGTCTTTGATATCTTCGAAGAACAGGAATTCTCCGGGACTGGCATTGCTCAGTTCGTCTTCCGCAATGCCGATGAAGTCGATGAACGTCAGGCTTTTTGCCCGCGATTTTCCAAGTACGGCGCGGTATTGGCCGCCCACCTCAAGCGCCTTGAGCTGAAACAGCGGATTCGCCGTCTCCGCATGACGTGCAAACAATTGACGGAAGAACAGCTGGATTTCCCTGGGTGCGAAGGTATTTCTGATTCCGGCCTTGGCGAACTTCTCCGCTTTGTTTGCCAGATAGCTATCGAGCATCGCATCGGTTTCTTTAGATGTAGCGGCGGTAACGACGCGGTATCCGCCTGCTTCCTCGAGCTTGCTGATGCTGTTGCGGTGCTTTTTCTTCTTGCGCTTGGGGTTGTGGCGCTCAAGCACCGTTTGAAAATTCCGGTCCAAGGTGATGCCAAGGCTAACATTGGCGTTTTCCCGGCTTGCCAATTGCAGAAGCGGGTTCGTGTATCCGTCGAGCACGGGAAGTTGCCGCTCCAGCGTCACGACATCGACATCAGGGCGTGCCCGATGCAAAGCATCGAGCAAGCGGGTCAGATCGTCGTGACGAATGGGGTGAGCGGGTGAAAGGACCGGAAAGTTGCAATTGGCATGCGGGCCGCCGGGGTAGGCGGCAATTCTACATGGGCCTGATCTGTTGATTTCCAGCGGAAGCACAAAGATCGGCAGCTCGCCGGCGTAGAGGCAGGCAACGAGGCAGTCCTGATTGACATTGGATTGCCATAGGGAAAACCAGTCAACGGTCTGTGCCGGGCTGCAGACGTGTGTTTCAGGCAGGGAGCGCCACAAACGCGCGATTTCACCCGGCTCCGTAATGATTCTTGCGTCAAGGTGTGGAAGAGTCATCCCAGGTTCCAGTGAAAGCGGCATTGCGTCAAATGCCGCGCCGTTGATCAACCATATATAAACATTTAGTCTGCATGAAATGGTGGTCAGATCCACGTTTCATGATGCCTTGATTAGCGCGAATTGGTGAAGGAATGGTCCACGCGGCCGACTTGATACGAAAGGCCGTGATGCGACTGGCGTGGCACACCGGTTTTGCGTCAACTGCGCGCGACCATTTTGGCGGACTGGGGTCTGTCATTATGCTGCACCGGGTGCGTCCCGATTGCATAAGCCCGCTTGGCGTGACCCGATCTTTGTCCATAACTCCGGCCTTTCTTGAACAGATCATCCTCTCGTTGAAAGGCGAGGGCACCGAATTCATCTCCATGGATGAAGTCGTGGAACGCGTGAAAGGCGGGAAACGGCCAGATCGACGCTTTGTCGCGGTGACGCTCGATGATGGCTACAATGACAATCTTCATCATGCCTATCCCGTTTTCCAGAAACATTCGGTGCCTTTCACCGTGTATGTCGCACCGGGGTTTATCGAGGGCGCCAGCGTCCTCTGGTGGGAAATCGTCGAAAACCTTGTTACCAAGGCGGATTACATCAGAATTCCCGGCGGGCCGGAATGGCGATGTGGTACGCTTTTTCAGAAAAGATCAGCATTCCATGCGCTTATGCGGTATTTCTCATACACGCTGACAGAAATCGAGCAGATGCCGGTTCTGCGCGCGCTCTGCGAAGCCGAAGGTATTGTCTGCGGCGTCGCACAGGATCGAGACGTCATGAGCTGGGGTGAATTGCGCCAGATGGGCAGCGATCCCCTGTGTACCATTGGCGGTCACACGGTGCATCACTACAATCTGAAAAAGTTGACGGCGGGAATGGTTGAGCAGGAAATGCGCCTGTCAGCGGATATGATCGAGGAAAAACTCGGGCGGCGGCCGCAGCATTTTGCCTATCCCTACGGGTCGGCCAAGGCGGCAGGCAAACGCGAAGCGGAAATCGCGGCAACAGAGGGATTTCTTTCGGCCGTCACGACCCGGCATGGCACCATTCACGCCGAACATCGCAATAACCTCCATGCTTTGCCGCGTATTTCCATCAACGGCCGCTTTCAGAAGCTTGTCTATGCCCAGACAATGATGAGCGGTGTCACGACGCCAATTGCCAATGCGGGACGGCGTGTCATACAGGCCTGAATCAGGCTTTTTTCTTGGGTACTTTTTCCATCCAGCTGATGATGAACATCGCAGGGATGACCCAAAGCAGGCCCGTTCCAAGAAAATAAATCAGGTGTATCCATGGGCTCGCATTGGCAAGCAGCGCCACGGCGAAAATCGTGGCGACAATGGCGTAGACACAAACCAGAGCGACCAGCAGGACGGTTCCGATGAGTTTCTTGAGCCTTACGGGCATGAAGCATTCCAATCCTGGTATTTATTCGTCTGCGCCATGCGCGTGAGGGTTCTAACTGGTTAAGCCGCACGCGAAAAGTAAAAAAGCCCTTTCGCCGTTAAAAACGCGACGGCTTGTCGCGTAAACCCGGCTTGTCATCCCCGCGCAGATGCTGCACCTATCCGGCCAGTTACAGGAGTGTTTTGAATGGCCGCCCACACAATGTCCGAAGGCGCTGTGTCCTCCGCTGGAGATCGCGAAGCGCGTAACCGCAGACTGATCCGCGTGTGGCTCTACCTCGTACTGCTTGTGCTTGCCACGATTGTGTTGGTCGGCGGCGCAACACGCATGACCGGCTCAGGACTTTCAATCACCGAATGGAAGCCGATCCATGGAATCATCCCGCCATTGAACCATGATCAATGGATCGAAGAGTTCGAGAAATATAAGCAAATTCCACAGTATGAGCAGCTCAATAAAGGCATGAGCCTTGGCGAATTCCAGCGCATCTTCTGGTGGGAATGGTCGCATCGTTTTCTGGCACGTGGTGTCGGTTTCCTCGTCGCCATCCCGCTTGCCTTTTTCTGGTTCACCGGCCGTCTTGAGCGCGTTTTGAAGCCTCGAATGATCGGCATTCTGGCACTTGGCGGTCTGCAGGGTGCTGTCGGCTGGTGGATGGTGGCGTCGGGCCTCAGTGGCCGTGTCGATGTCAGCCAGTACAGGCTGGCGACCCATCTGACGCTCGCCTGCATTATTTTTGCTGCTGTGATGTACGTAGCACGGGGTCTTGCGGTCTATTCGGAGCGGTCTGCGGATCGAAGTACCCAGCGTCTTGCCGGGTGGTTTGTCGTGTTCGTCTTCATCCAGATTTATCTCGGCGCATTGGTGGCGGGGCTCGATGCCGGTCTTTCGTACAATACGTGGCCGTTGATGGATGGTTCGATCATTCCCGGTGACATGTTCCCGATCCAGCCGATCTGGCACAATTTGTTCGAGAATCCGAAGACCGTTCAGTTCATGCATCGCTGTTTTGCCTATTTTGTGCTGCTTGCAGCGCTTTGGCAGGCGATCTCGACTGTTCGCCGCGTGCCTGGCTCGACTCATGCCCGACGCGCCATATTCCTCGTTGTACTTATCCTCTTGCAGGCGGCGATTGGCATCACGACTCTGCTGATGCAGGTACCGATGAGCCTTGGCCTGCTGCATCAGGGTTTCGCCATTGTCATTCTCGGTTTTGCCGTTGCCCATTGGCGTGCAACCAAGGGAGCCTATCCCCTCGAAACGGAAATAGCTGCGGCCCGATAGGAGCAACTATATTTGCTTCAAGACTCGGTGTAGTGATTGGAGAGTTTCGTTGGCTGTCGTTCACGAAGCTCTCCCGCCGTATCGAAAGCAAACATCATGATTCTTAGCGCAAGACGCTCACTGGCCGCCGTTACGGGTCTGGGTGTTACGCAGATCGTCAGCTACGGCACGCTTTATTACAGCTTCAGCATACTTGAACCCGCCATGGCGCAGGAGTTCGGTCAGTCACGCCAATGGCTGTTTGCCGCATTCTCCGGGACGCTGCTGGTCGGCGGTATCATCTCGCCATGGTCCGGCCGCTGGGCTGACCGGTTCGGAGCCGGACGGGTGATGACATTTGGCTCGCTGGCCGCAGCCCTGTCGCTCATTCTCTGTGTTCTGTCGCAAAAGTGGATCTGGTTCGCTCCGGCACTCGTGACCACAGGTATGGCGACACCGTTCATTCTCTACAACACCGCCTTTGCGGTGCTTGTCCAGATCGACCCGCAAACCGCATCGCGCCGGATTACCTATCTAACGCTCATAGCAGGTTTTTCCTCGACATTGTTCTGGCCGCTGGCGACGCATTTGTTGACGGTTTTCACCTGGCGGGAGATTTATCTGTTCTATGCAGGATTGCAGGTTTTCATCTGTTTTCCGATCCATTTCTGGTTGTCACAAATGACGCGCCGCTCACCAAAACTGCGTGAAGACGAGAATGCCGACGAGGCCGTCAGGGGTGTCAGCGGGCAATTGCCGCTCGAAAGCAGGCGTTCTGCCTTGCTGCTCATCATGGCCGGATTTTCGCTGGCGAGCTTTTCGCTGTCGGCCATGCTCGTGCATCTGGTGCCTGTTCTGGCCGCTGTGGGCGTGGGCACGTCGGCCGTGCTGGTCGGTGCTATTTTCGGGCCATCGCAGTTCGCGGCGCGCCTGGTGAACATGGTTTTCGGCAACAAACTATCGGCCATGGCCATTGCGGTGCTGTCGACAGCCTTGATCCCCCTGTCGTTCCTGATGCTGATCGTGCCACTGCCTGTGCCGCTTGTGGTGGGTGCCGTGATGTTCGCTATGCTCTTCGGCATGGGATCCGGCCTCAATAGCATTGTGCAGGGAACCCTGCCGCTGGCGCTGTTCGGCCATCACGGCTATGGCGAGATTCTGGGCAAGATCACCTCGGCGCGACTGATCGTGTCATCGTCCGCGCCGTTCATTTTCGCCTTCATCATGGAAAAGCTTGGACCCAAGCTGGCGCTGTCCGTTGCCGCCATGGTCGGCGTTCTCGGTGTCCTGACGTTCCTGACGGTCGCCAGTCTTGTCAGACGTTCAACCCAGTGAGGCCATTACGCGTTGCACTGCGCGCGCCACGCCGAGACTGAGTTCGGCTTCCTCAAAATTCTCGTCCTCCGTATGCCATGAGGCCGATAAAGCCGCGTGGGACATGGCATAGCCGAGGATGGTTCTGATATCGCGATTGAAGGCGCGGGAGAAGGTGAGGGCCATAGTGGCAACGCGCTGGTCGCTGGCGCGCAGATCCTGCCGTTCCAGTGGGTTGTAGAACATGTTGGCGGCATCGTACATCGGATCGCCCAAAAGCCCCTGCGGATCGATGACAAGCCAGCCCCGATCACCCAGAAGAATGTTTTCGTGATGGACATCGCCATGCAGGGGCTGAACGTCGACGGGGTTGCTGAGCAGCGTGTCGGCTATCCCCGCTGCTTCGACAAAGATGCTGGCATCGCCGTTGTTCCGGTCAATTTCCGCTTTCTTGAACAGGCTGGCATACTGTTCGCGCAATGGCCGCAGATCAGGTGCGAAGGATTTGCTCTGGCCATTGTTGGCCAGCAATTTCAACAGGACATCGACAGCAATCGCTGTAGCCGCATCGTCGCCATGCTCGTTAAGATGGTCAAGCAGAGTGCGGTTGCCGGCATGTTCAAGCAGCAGCAGATTGCCTTTTTCGGCCAGCACCCGGATTGAGCCATTGCCGTCGTGCCAGTCGAGATAATGCACGCCGCGCAACTCTTCCCGCATGCCGGTTTCGTTGAGTGCCTTGATGACGGCAGGTGTGCCGTCGGCCAGCCGCACCATGATGATGCGGCTGGTATGGGTTTCAACAAACAATTCAGGAGAGGATATCTGCCATTCGGCAGGAAAGGTCTCGTGTATGCTATCAGCCATTTTTCAGCATGAGGTCCAGATTTTGTACGGCCGCGCCCGAAGCGCCTTTGCCGAGATTGTCGAGAAGCGCCACCAGATTGACCTGCCCCTGACCGTCGCTGCCGAGCACGAACAGCTTCATGATATCAGTGTCGCGCAGCTCTTCCGCATCAATCCTCGCCAGTGATGCGCTTTCCGCCAGCGGCACCACCTGCACGATGTTCTGGCCGTGATAATGCGCCTGCAGGGCCGCATGGATGGATTCCATCGAGGCATTGCCGTTGAGATCGCCGGTGAACACAGGCACCTGTACGATCATGCCTTGGGCAAAGCGGCCGACGCTTGGGCTGAAAATGGGACGCCGGTCGAGATGACCGTGCGTCTGCAGTTCCGGCACGTGCTTGTGCTTGAGCGGCAAGCCATAAAGGAAGTTGTTGGCGCTGATATGGTCCGGATTGGCCGGATCTTCCATCTGGGCGATCATCTGCTTGCCGCCGCCGGTATAACCGGAAACCGCGTTGACGGTGATCGGGTAATCGCCGGGAAGAATGCCTGCATCGCGCAGCGGCCGGACCAGCGAAATCGCGCCAGTCGGATAGCAGCCGGGATTGGCCACCAGCCGTGCATCGGCAATTTTCTGCCGCTGGGCACTGTCAAGTTCAGCAAAACCATAGGCCCAATCCGGATGAATCCGGTGTGCTGTGGACGTGTCGATGATCCGCGTGGAATTATGGCCTTCAAGGATGGCAACAGCTTCCTTTGACGCATCGTCCGGCAGGCACAGAATTGCCACGTCGGCACCTTTCAGGAAATCGGCGCGCATGTCCTTGTTGCGCCGCTCGGCTTCGGGAATGGAGAGGACGTCCAGATCATGACGGCCGGCAAGCCGTGTCCGGATCTGCAGTCCTGTGGTGCCGTGTTCGCCGTCGATAAAGATTTTCGGTTTCATGGGAGATGCCTTTGAAGCTTGGTATTCAGTGAGTTAGCGAGAAAACCGGATTCGATATGTAAGAACCCTGAATCAAAATGTAAGCTTCATCGCTTGGCTTTTTTCTCAGCCAGAATACCAAGGTAGTACATCGCTATTGTGGCACCCGCGATGGCCGTGACATCCGCGTGGTCATAAGCGGGCGCAACTTCCACCACATCGGCACCGACGATGTTGAGTTCGGTCAAATGCCGCAGGACTGAAAGGATTTTGGCCGAGGAAGGGCCGCCCGCAACGGGCGTACCGGTTCCCGGGGCAAAGGCCGGGTCGAGGCAATCAATGTCGAAGGTGAGATAGACGGGCTTGCCCGCGGTACGCTTGATGATCGCCTTGGCAATCTCCGCAGCCGACATTTCCTCCACCTCATAGCCGTAGACGATCTGCAAGCCGCAGTCATCCGGCGCGTGGGTACGAATACCCACCTGAATGGAATGCGAGGGATCGATGACGCCATCGCGTGCGGCCCGGCCGACGAAGGAGCCGTGATCGATGCGCTTGCCGTCATCATACCATGTGTCCTGATGTGCATCGAACTGCACCAGCGCCACCGGGCCGTGCTTCGCTGCATGCGCCTTCAGAATGGGCCACGTGACGAAATGGTCGCCGCCCATCGAAAGCAGGAAAGCGCCAGATTTGATGATCTTGGCGGCTTCGCGCTCAATGGTGGCAGGTGTTTTCTGGTGATTGCCGTAGTCGAGCAGGCAATCGCCGTAATCAATCACCGCGAGATCTTCAAACAGATCGCGCTGGAAAGGATATTGCGGGTCATTGTCGAAAATGGCCGATGCGCGCCGGATGGCTTGCGGACCGAACCGTGCACCCGGCCGGTTGGAAACCGCGGCATCGAAGGGAATGCCCCAGACAACCACTTCCGCACCGTTCAGATTTTTGGTGTAGCGCCGGCGCATGAAGGACAGCGCTCCCGCGTGCGTGGGATCGGTCGCAGCGCTCGTCAGTGTCCGTGCGGTGAAGGCGTGATCGATTGTCTTCGATGGCATTGGATTTCTAACTCCGGGGATCTTGCATCTTCAGCTTGGCGGCGAAGCTACCGCAAACGCATTTATTGGCAACAAAAAAGCGGACCCGAGGGCCCGCTTTTTGTTCTGTCCAATTGAAACGCTGTATTAGCGCTTCGAGAACTGGAAGGAACGACGGGCCTTCGCCTTGCCGTACTTCTTACGTTCAACAACACGGCTGTCGCGTGTGAGGAAACCACCCTTCTTCAGAACACCGCGCAGGGCAGGTTCGAAGTAGGTGAGGGCCTTGGAAATGCCGTGACGAACGGCACCGGCCTGACCGGACAGACCACCACCGGCAACGGTAGCGATGATGTCGTACTGGCCAGCGCGGTTAGCGGCAACGATTGGCTGCTGCAGGATCATCTGCAGAACCGGACGGGCGAAATACTTGCCGTATTCCTTTTCGTTGACGATGATCTTGCCGGAACCTGGCTTGATCCAGACGCGGGCAACCGCATCCTTACGCTTGCCTGTTGCATAGGCACGGCCATTGGCGTCGAGCTTCTGGACATGAACCGGTGCAGCTGCCTGCGTCGATGCGGCGGCAGTACCGAGATCTGCGAGCGAATTGAGCTCAGCCATTCTTATGCGCTCCTTTTGTTCTTGGAATTCAGCGCGCCAACGTCGAGGACTTCTGGGGCCTGAGCTTCATGTGGGTGATTGGAACCTGCGTATACGCGGAGGTTCTTCATCTGGCGACGGCCGAGCGGACCACGGGGAACCATGCGCTCGATAGCCTTTTCAACGACGCGTTCCGGGAAACGGCCTTCGAGCAGCTGACGGGCAGTACGTTCCTTGATGCCACCTGGGTGGCCGGTGTGCCAGTAGTAAACCTTGTCGGTAAACTTCTTACCGGTGAGTGCAACCTTTTCCGCATTGATGATGATGACATTGTCGCCATCGTCAACGTGAGGGGTGAAGGTTGCTTTGTGCTTGCCGCGCAGGATGTTGGCGACGATGGAAGCGAGACGGCCGACGACGAGACCTTCGGCGTCAATCAGGATCCACTTTTTCGTCACATCTGCTGGCTTCTGAGAGAAGGTAGCCATTGTGTTCGTCCTTGAGATCATCCTTCACATAGGAAGGCTTTTCTTGTTGCTTGCGTTGCGTCAATGGTAGCCATTCACGCAACAGTTAAATGCGGCAGGAAGAACCTACCGCAGTCGAGGGGTTCAATACCGGCCCAACGGGATCGCGTCAAGTGGATGTTTTTCGCATTTTTGACAAATACTCTTTGTAAAACAATAGCTTAAGAAAAAGGTATTATATTACCACATATTTCTCGCCCGGATTTGCGGCGTTTCGCGGGATTTTTAGTCCGCTTACAGCTCTAGCTGCGCGGTGGAATCGAATAAGTCGCCGTGGCGTGGGCCACCAGTTCATCGTCTTGGCCATTGGTGAGCGAGATATCCATCACCGCGAGCCGCTTTCCCAGCTTGAGTACCTTTGCCGTGGCGTCGATGGGACCGAGTTCCGGCTTGCGCAGGAAGTTGATATTGAGATTGGTCGTCACTGCCAGCGCCACCGGGCCGATTTGCGCCAGGATGGCTACATAGGCGGCAATATCGGCAAGGGCGAACAGTGTCGGACCCGATACGGTACCGCCGGGGCGCAAATGCCGGTCGCCCGGATCAAGCCGCATCGTGGCATAGCCGGGGCCGGCTCCCGTCACCGTGTAGGCAACACCGTCGGCATTGACCTGTGGAAACTCACTCTCGAGAAAAGCCGTTAACGCTTTTACGTCCATTGCAGTCCCCACGGTACACTCCATCTGTTCTCTCATGGCATTCGCTGATATTCCTAGCTATCCGTGTCTTCTTTGCAAGGAAGCCAGTTATGACGCTGCTCCGATCCACGCTCTTTTTCATCGCTATTCTTGCGGCCGCGCCTGTAACGCCGTCCTTTGCACAGACCGCGCCGCAGATCGAACCCTTCAGCCTGCCGGTCCGGCCAGTGGTGCTGAGCCAGGATATCATCAAGCGCTTTCTCTACAGTTTTGCGCCGGTAGGCGCGCAGATGAAAGAAGAGGCTGCAGGCAATACCGCCACACCCGAAGCAACGGCGCGGCTGGACAAGAAGGCGGCCGAATATGGCTTCAAGGACTTCAACGATTGGGGCGAAACCACTCGAACAATCATGGTGACCTATCATTGGCTCACCAATCCCGATCCGCGCGAGGAGGTGGAAAAGGCGATTGCCGCCATTCCGTCCACGCCTAACCTGTCCGACAAGCAGAAGGCCGACATGATTGATGGTCTGAAAACCGGATTGGAAACGGTTGAAAAGGCACGGCCATCCGCAGAAAACATGGCCATTGTCAAAAAGCATTTAAGCTCTATCAAACCACTTTATAAGCAATGGACAAACCTCTGACCGAGGTGTCAGCGCATACAAATAAGGAGTGACATGGGAGAAGTTCACATTATCCGCAAGGAAGAACCAATCGTCGGGTATGAACTCATCTCGGGTGTTTTGCGCCTGACTTTGCAGAATCCGCCTGCCAACGCGCTGTCGATCGCGCTGATGCAATTGCTGCTGGATCATCTGCTTGCGGCACGGGACGACAAGGCCGTGCGCGTGATCATCATCGATTCCGCACAGAAACTGTTTTCGGCGGGTCACGATCTGAAAGAACTGACCGCACATCGGCAGGATGCCGATCGCGGCCGGGCATTCTTCGAAGAGACGATGCAACTCTGTGCCGAACTGATGCAGGCGATCGTGCACCATCCAAGGCCGGTGATTGCCGCCGTCGGCGGGCTTGCGACTGCTGCGGGCTGCCAGCTTGTGGCCTCCTGCGATCTGGCGATCTGCTCGGACAAGGCGACATTCTGCACACCCGGCGTCCATATCGGCCTTTTCTGCTCGACACCGATGGTTGCCCTGTCGCGCAATGTCTCGCGCAAGCAGGCCATGGAGATGCTTCTGACCGGCGAGGTTATCGATGCATCGACCGCACGGGAGTTCGGTCTGGTCAACCGCGTTGTTCCGGAGGAGTACCTGAATCCGATTGTCAGGAAATACGCCCAAGCCATTGCCGAGAAATCAACTTTGACCGTTAAGATAGGCAAGGAAGCCTTTTACCGGCAAGCGGAAATGGGGCTTTCCGAGGCCTATGCCTATACGGCCCAGGTAATGGTGGAAAACATGCTGGCACGCGATGCGGAAGAAGGCATCAACGCCTTCATCGAAAAGCGCAAGCCGGAATGGAAGGGTGAATAATCCCATGGATCACGATCATTATCCGGATGATTACATCAGGGGCATTCTTTCATCCGTCAAAACCATCGCCATGGTCGGCGCCTCGGCCAATGAGGTGCGGCCGAGCTTCTTCGTGATGAAATATCTGATCGACAAAGGATATCGGGTTATACCAGTAAATCCGGGGCAGGCGGGCAAGGCGATCCTTGGCCAGACGGTTTATGCGCGCCTTGCCGATATCCCTGAAACCATCGATATGGTCGATGTGTTCCGCGCGTCCGATGCAGTGCCCGCGATTGTCGATGAAGTATTGGCATTGAAACCGCTGCCCAAAGTCATCTGGACCCAGTTGACTGTCCGCCACGATGAAGCGGCGCGCAAGGCGGAAGCGGCAGGCATTCAGGTGGTGATGAATCGCTGCCCGAAGATCGAGTATGCGCGGCTCTGTGGAGAAATAGGCTGGAGCGGCGTCAATTCGCGTATCCTGTCAGCGAAGAAACCGCAGATGCGTCAGGGCTTTCAAAGTTTTGGTCTGAGATCACCAAAATAGGTTGGCGGCAAAGCCGTGATCCCATAGCCTGTGCCAAATCAGGAATGACAGGGAGTTGAACCATGGCGCATCGCGCACCCGGAATTGAAACTCTTGCCGTGCATGCGGGCGCCCAGCCTGATCCGGCAACAGGCGCGCGCGCCACACCGATTTACCAGACGACAGCTTTTGTTTTCGACGATGCCGACCATGCCGCTTCGCTGTTTGGCCTGAAGGCCTTCGGGAATATCTACACCCGCATCACCAACCCGACCAATGCTGTGCTTGAAGAGCGTGTGGCCGCGCTCGAAGGCGGAACCGCTGCGCTGGCCGTCGCATCCGGCCATGCGGCCCAGTTTTTGGTGTTTCACACGCTCATGCAGCCGGGTGACAATTTCGTCGCCTCCAAAAAACTCTATGGCGGTTCGATCAATCAGTTCGGCCAATCGTTCAAATCCTTCGACTGGCATGTACGCTGGGCTGAGCCCGATGATCTCGCCTCGTTCGAATCGCAGATCGACGACCGGACCCGCGCGATCTTCATCGAGAGCTTCGCCAATCCCGGCGGCATCGTCACGGATATCGAGGCGATTGCCACCATCGCTCACAAGCATGGGCTGCCGCTGATCGTCGATAATACGCTGGCATCGCCTTACCTGATCCGGCCGATCGAGCATGGCGCCGATATCATTGTTCATTCGATGACCAAGTTTCTCGGTGGCCACGGCAATTCCATGGGCGGGGTGATTGTCGATTGCGGCACGTTCGACTGGTCGAAATCAGGCAACTATCCGCTGCTGTCCGAACCGCGCAGCGAATATAACGGCATTGTGCTGCATGAAACCTTTGGCAATTTCGCCTTTGCCATCGCCTGCCGTGTGCTTGGGTTGAGGGATCTTGGCCCCGCACTGTCGCCATTCAATGCCTTTCAGATACTTACGGGTATCGAGACCTTGCCGCTGCGCATGCAGCGCCACGCTGATAATGCGCTTGCGGTGGCAACATGGCTTTCAGGTCATGAAAAGGTTGCCTGGGTCAGCTATGCCGGACTGCCGAATGATCCCTATCATGCCCTGCAGCAGAAATACGCGCCGCGCGGCGCCGGAGCCGTTTTCACCTTCGGGTTGAAGGGTGGCTATGAGGCTGGTGTCAAGCTGGTCGAGCACCTGCAACTGTTTTCGCATCTGGCCAATATCGGTGACACCAAATCCCTGATCATCCATCCCGCGTCGACCACGCACCGGCAGTTGAGCGACGCGCAAAAGGTTGCCGCTGGCGCGGGGCCGGACGTCGTGCGGCTGTCCATTGGGATCGAGACTGTCGAAGATCTGATCTCCGATCTTGATCAGGCATTGACGAAGGCAGGGTAAACCCATGACATCATCGCATTTTGTCACCATCGATTTCGGCAGCATTGATCCCGAACACGGCGCACCGGCGGCAGACCGGGTTATCTCGGGCGATCCGCAATTCCGAACATGGAACTGCGATGAGGCTGAGGGTGGCCTTTACGCAGGAATATGGGAGGCAACGCCGGGCAAATGGCGCATCGTCTATGACGAATGGGAGTTCTGCCACATCCTCTCGGGCCGCTCGATTGTCACCGAAGAGGGTGGCAAGGAGCAACGTCTGGAAGCAGGTGACAGCTTTGTACTGCGTCCGGGCTTTCGCGGCACATGGGAAGTCATTGAGACCACGCGCAAGGAATATGTGATCCGGTTGTGAGGTGACTGCTTGCATAACCCTTGTACGTGGTTCGCCCTTCGACAAGCTCAGGAAGCTCACCATGAGGGAATTGGTTTGATTGCAAAGCCAACCAGCAATTTTGCAGAATAAAACACCCTGCAATCCTCGCTCTCCCTCATGCTGAGCTTCCTGAGCTTGTCGAAGGGCGAACCACGTACAGTGCTTTTGCAAAACACCTCACCACTCCACCGCCAACCGCTCCAGTCCATGGAAATGATAGGTATCCTTGAAGCGCGGAGCTTCCTTGAAATGCAACCCCGGCAGCCGGTCGAACAGCACCTTCAACGAGACCTGCAACTCCAGCCGCGCCAATGGTGCGCCGATGCAGAAATGGATGCCCGCGCCAAAGGAGAGGTTTTTCTGGTCCGTCCGGCCCGGCACAAAGTTGCCGGCGTCAACAAAAGCCTTGGGATCGCGGTTGCCTGCGCCGAGCATGAGACCGATCTGGTCGCCGGGCTTCACCGCAATGCCGTCGCCGAGGTCGATCTCCTCATAGGCATAGCGCGTGAACATATGCAGCGGAGCGTCGAAACGCAGGCATTCCTCGACGGTCTGCGCCGTTGAATCCGCATCGCGAAACAGGTCGTTGGCATTGCGATCACTTTCCAGAATGGTTTTAACCGCATTGCCGGTTTGGTGCACCGTGGCTTCGTGTCCGGCATTGAGCAGCAGGATCGCCGTGGTGATCAGTTCGTCTTCGGATAGTTTCGAACCGTCAGCTTCGGCAGCCAGCAGCAGGCTGAGAAGATCGTCGGCCGGTTCGCTGCGCCGACGTCCGGCGTAGTCCCTAAGAAAACCGGAGAATTCGACAGCGGCGGCATTGGCGCTGTCCTCCGACTGGCGGTTGCGGCCATGCATGTACATCGCAACCATGCGGTGCGACCAGTCGAGAAGCCGCGGTGCCGCTTCCGTTGGCACGCCAAGCATTTCCGCAATTACTGTCACAGGAATGGGTGTAGCGAAATCGGCGATGAGATCGGCTTCACCCTTTGCCTCGAACCGATCGATCAGATCGTGCGCCAGAGTCTCGATGCGTGGGCGCAGGCGCTCCACCTGCCGGGAAACGAAAGCCCGGTTGACCAGGGTGCGCAGCCGTGTGTGGGTGGGTGGTTCAAGCTCCAGCATGGAAAACTTTTCGACATGGTCGAAGTCTTTCAGATGTGCGCGATCACCCGTATTGCCTTGGGAATCGGCGATGCCATGGCGGTTTTCCCGGCCGAAGCGGCGGTCACGCAGCAGTTTGTTGACGCTGTCATAGCCGATGAAACACCAGAAGCCGTATTCCTCCCAGAAGAACGCCGATGTCTGCGCATGCAGCGCGGCATAGGTACCGTAAGGGTTCTGCACGAAAAGCTGGTCGTGCGGATCAAGCCGCAGATGGCGATTGGCGGGATCGAACTTGAATGAGGAGGGCTTAGCTGGATTCATGATGAAATATACCGTTGGACCGTGGGTCAGGCGAAAGAAAGACAGAGAATAGGCTGGCGACCAGTTTCCATGCGCCGCCAGTTCACAAAAGCGGAGCACTCCAGAAGATCTTCATAGGCACGGCGGCAACGGTCGCGCATCTGTTCAACTGCATCCAGCTGCAACACTACCATACCGCCTTTTTCGACATTGATGGTCGTCATCCCGTGATCAAGTTCATCCAGCGATGTCATGCAATCGATCCAGGCGTCCATGTTGGCGCCGTAAAAGGGGGGGAAGCCAAACATGGCGGCAAACACACGGTGAAAACTGTCTTCATCGAAAATGTTTGAGCAATCGATGCGAATGGTCTCATATTGCATGCGAATCTCCCTCCTACAGAAGTCATAGCAGGACCCAATCATGAAAATCACCATTGTCGGGGCAGGAATCGCCGGGCTGTCCAGTGCCTGGTCGCTGACCAAGGCCGGTCATGCCGTGACGCTGATCGAGCAGGGACCAATCCCCAACCCGCTGGCTGCCTCCGGCGATCACCATCGTATCATCCGGCGTGCCTATGGTGCAGCCGGTGGTTATGCCGATGCGATTTCGGAGGCCTACGCGGCATGGGATGAGCTGTGGCAGGATATGGGAACGAGCCATCTCGATCCGCGCGGCTTCATCTGCATATCACGCGAAGCGGGCGATGAAGCAGAAGAATACCGCCAAGGGCTCGAGCACGGCGATTATCCGCTGGAGCTCTATGAACCCGCAGAGGCGATAAAGCGCTTTGGTTATCTGGAAGAAGGCACATTCCGCTATGCGTTCTTTTCGCCCGAGGGCGGAGCGCTGCATTGCAGGAAGATTGCTGTGGATATTGCCCGCTGGCTGCGTGCTCATGGCGCCACCCTTCTCGAAAACACGAAGGTTACTGCTGTCGACAGTGCTGCAGGCGCTGTGACGCTGGCAGATGGCAGCGTCATTACCGCTGACAGGGTGGTCGTTACATCAGGCGCGTGGGTGACAAAACTGTTTCCCGATCTGGTCACTTCGCTCACCACCTACCGGACGGCGGTGGTCTATCTCGAACCGCCCGCGGATTTGCAGGCAGCGTGGAACAACTCTCCCGTCGTGCTCGATGTGGGCGGGCGCACGGATGGCTATATTATTCCGGCAAGCGGTGGGGGCGGCCTGAAATTTGGCTCCGGTCTGCACAAGCGCAAATCAGCTGACGCCGATGCCGGTCGTGTTGCCGAGGCGGGCGAGGGCGAGGCAATCCGTGATCTGTTCGCTCCGCCGATGAAGCGGCTTGATGAATACAAGGTCACCAGCGTCGTGACATGCGCCTATACATTCACCGCGGATGAACGTTTTTTCGCTACGGAAGAGGGCAAATGTCTGGTTGTTTCAGCCTGCTCCGGACATGGATACAAGTTCGGTGCGGCGGTCGGCCGGCGTGTCGCCCAGACGCTGGGAACGGGCGATGTACCCTTGCTGAAACGCTGGTTGCGGGCAGAAGCCGCCTAAAAAGCTGTTCTGCGCTTGCGCTCGTTACCGGATGACGGCAGAACATCTTGCGGAACAGGGTGGCAACACCCTATGTATCGAAAGTGTAATCCACGAATCTTGGGGGCGTTCAAACCCCTTGTTCTCCAAAACGCTGAGGCCCACCGATGAGAGATCCAATCGAAACAGCAATGAACCTCGTACCCATGGTCGTCGAGCAGACCAACCGGGGCGAGCGGGCCTATGATATTTTCTCGCGCCTGCTGAAAGAACGCATCATTTTCATTACCGGACCCATCGAGGACGGCATGGCGACGCTGATCTGCGCCCAGCTTCTGTTCCTTGAATCGGAAAATCCGAAGAAAGAAATCAACCTCTACATCAATTCGCCTGGCGGCGTCGTCACGTCAGGCATGGCGATCTACGACACCATGCAGTTCATCCGTCCTGCCGTCTCGACTCTTTGCTTCGGTCAGGCGGCATCGATGGGTTCGCTGCTGCTGACGGCCGGTGAAAAGGACATGCGTTTCGTTCTGCCGAACGCCCGCATCATGCTGCACCAGCCTTCCGGCGGTTTCCAGGGTCAGGCTTCGGATATCGAACGCCATGCCCAGGACATCATCAAAATGAAGCGCCGCCTCAACGAGATTTACGTCAAGCATACGGGCCGCGACTACGAGACGATCGAGAAGACTCTCGACCGCGATCACTTCATGACGGCACAGGAATCACTTGAGTTCGGTCTTATCGACAAGGTGCTGGAATCCCGTGCGATCATCGAAGGGGATGCAAAGTAACCGGCTAAATGGCCGCACCGGGTCAAGAATGAACTTTTTTTGACCCGGATGCGGACTTTTTGCCACACATCCGGCTTGCATGCAGGCCAACAGACGCTACGTTAAGTGATTGGTGAGTAGAGGAAGCCTATTCTTCGAATTACTATTCGAATCATTCCCCGAAGGGCATAGTCCAAAGGGGGTGAACGGTTCCCGGCCAAACAGGGCGCCGATACTGAAAGGAAACTGCAATGAGCAAAGTCAGCAACGGCGGCGGTGATTCCAAGAATACGCTTTATTGCTCGTTTTGCGGGAAGAGCCAGCACGAAGTTCGCAAGTTGATTGCGGGCCCGACTGTTTTCATCTGCGATGAATGCGTCGAGCTGTGCATGGACATCATCCGCGAGGAAAACAAATCCTCGATGGTGAAATCCCGCGAAGGCGTTCCGACGCCGCAGGAAATCATGGCTGTGCTCGATGATTATGTCATCGGTCAGAACCATGCCAAGCGTGTTCTCTCTGTCGCGGTGCACAACCACTACAAGCGGTTGGCCCACGCATCGAAAAACAATGAAGTCGAACTGGCGAAGTCCAACATCCTTCTCGTTGGTCCAACCGGTTGCGGCAAAACCTATCTGGCGCAATCGCTCGCCCGTATCATCGACGTGCCGTTCACGATGGCAGACGCGACGACACTGACGGAAGCCGGTTATGTCGGTGAGGATGTCGAGAACATCATTCTCAAGCTGCTTCAGTCTGCCGACTACAATGTCGAGCGGGCACAGCGCGGCATCGTCTATATCGACGAAGTCGACAAGATCAGCCGCAAGTCCGATAACCCGTCGATTACGCGCGACGTGTCGGGCGAGGGTGTGCAGCAGGCACTTCTGAAGATCATGGAAGGTACGGTTGCTTCCGTTCCGCCGCAGGGCGGACGCAAGCATCCCCAGCAGGAATTCCTGCAGGTGGATACGACCAACATCCTGTTCATCTGCGGTGGTGCCTTTGCCGGTCTCGACAAGATCATCTCGGCACGCGGCGAGAAGACGTCCATCGGCTTCAGCGCCGCGGTCAAGAGCCCGGACGAGCGTCGTGTCGGCGCGATCTTCCGCGAACTTGAGCCGGAAGATCTGCTGAAATTTGGTCTTATCCCCGAATTTGTCGGCCGTCTGCCTGTGATCGCGACGCTCGAGGATCTCGATGAAGCTGCCCTCGTGCAGATTTTGTCGGAACCGAAGAACGCCCTGGTCAAGCAGTATCAGCGTCTGTTCGACATGGAAAATGTCGAGCTGACGTTCCATGAGGACGCTCTGAAGGCAATCGCTCTGAGGGCCATTGCCCGCAAAACAGGCGCGCGCGGTCTTCGTTCGATCATGGAAAAGATCCTGCTCGATACGATGTACGAACTGCCAACGCTGGACGGTGTTCAGGAAGTTGTGATCTCCGGCGATGTGGTTGAGGGCAATTCGCGCCCGCTCTACATCTATGCCGAGCGCAAGGAAGAAAAGGGCAATGTTTCGGCTTAAATCGCCGAATCAATGTCTGAGAAACAAGGGCTCCGCATCAGCGGAGCCTTTTGCATTTGTGTCGCGTCTTAATTGCGCCACGAAACAATATTTACGATTGGTTAACCACAAGGGGCGCACAATTTTTTGCAGAGCAGCGTAGGTAAAACGGCGTAGACTGGGCAGTATCGCCCCTGTCGACCGATGATTTCCACGAAAATCATCCTCTTCAGAGGTGTGCTGCATCGCAAAAGATTGCGCTTGGAGTTTGGTAGGAGCAGGATAGATTACGATTCTGTGACCAAGCTTGAAACCGGGGCGCTTGAAACAAGAGCCCCGCCACTCCAAGTAAAGGTTAAGCTGCACAACCGGTTGTATGCCGCTCTTCGCATGATCCCCGAAAGTGATCCCGACTTTTTGGAAAGATCAGGCAACCAAAGGGTACCCGGATGTGGCGATCTAGGCCGACTGGCCTGAGAAAGGACATGAAATGACGGTTGCAAGCAAGAAGACACCGGCGGGTGGGGAAAACGGGCTTTATGCCGTTTTGCCGCTGCGCGATATCGTTGTCTTCCCACACATGATCGTTCCGCTCTTTGTCGGTCGCGAAAAATCCATTCGCGCACTCGAGGAAGTGATGGGCGTCGACAAGCAAATCCTGCTTGCCACACAGAAGAACGCTGCGGATGATGATCCGCAGGCGGATGCCATCTACAACATCGGTACCATTGCCAATGTCCTGCAGTTGCTGAAACTGCCGGATGGTACGGTCAAGGTTTTGGTCGAAGGTATTGCCCGCGCTGAAATCACCAGTTTCAGTGATCGTGAGGATTATCACGAGGCCAATGCCACGACGCTGGCGGAACCCGCCGAAGACCCTGTTGAAATCGAAGCCCTGGCCCGCTCTGTCGTGTCGGATTTTGAAAACTACGTGAAGCTGAACAAGAAGATTTCGCCAGAAGTTGTTGGCGCTGCCGGACAGATCGAGGATTACTCGAAGCTGGCCGATACGGTTGCTTCGCATCTTGCGATCAAGATTCCTGAGAAGCAGGACATGCTGTCCATTCTGTCCGTGCGCGCACGGCTGGAAAAGGCCATGTCATTCATGGAGTCGGAGATTTCCGTTCTTCAGGTGGAAAAGCGTATCCGCTCGCGCGTCAAGCGCCAGATGGAGAAAACCCAGCGCGAGTACTACCTCAATGAACAGATGAAGGCGATCCAGAAGGAACTTGGCGACGGCGAAGATGGCCGCGACGAGGCAGCCGAACTGGAAGAGCGCATCAAGAAGACGAAGTTCTCCAAGGAAGCACGTGAGAAGGCCAATCAGGAGCTGAAGAAGCTTCGCCAGATGAGCCCGATGTCCGCCGAGGCGACAGTTGTTCGCAACTATCTCGACTGGCTGCTGACCATTCCGTGGAACAAGAAGTCGAAGGTCAAGAACGACCTGAACCTTGCTGACGAGATTCTGGATGCCGAGCATTACGGCCTCGACAAGGTGAAAGACCGGATCGTGGAATATCTCGCCGTACAGGCGCGGTCGACCAAGATCAAGGGTCCGATCCTGTGCCTCGTTGGTCCTCCCGGTGTCGGCAAGACCTCGCTGGCGCGTTCGATCGCCAAGGCAACCGGCCGTGAATACATCCGCATGTCGCTTGGCGGCGTGCGTGACGAGGCTGAAATCCGTGGTCACCGCCGTACCTATATCGGTTCGATGCCCGGCAAGGTCATCCAGTCGATGAAGAAGGCAAAGAAGTCCAATCCGCTCTTCCTGCTCGATGAAATCGACAAGATGGGCCAGGATTTCCGCGGCGATCCATCATCGGCTCTGCTTGAGGTGCTCGATCCGGAGCAGAACTCAACGTTCATGGATCACTATCTGGAGGTCGAATATGACCTTTCGAACGTGATGTTCGTGACGACAGCCAATACGCTGAACATTCCTGGTCCGCTGATGGATCGTATGGAGATCATCCGTATTGCCGGTTACACGGAAGACGAGAAGGTTGAGATTGCCAAACGGCACCTGCTGCCCAAGGCCATCCGCGACCATGCGTTGCAGCCGAAGGAGTTTTCCGTATCGGAAGGCGCGATCCGTGCCATCGTCCGTGATTACACGCGGGAAGCTGGTGTGCGCAGTCTCGAACGTGAATTGATGAAGCTTGCCCGCAAGGCAGTGACGGAAATTCTGAAGTCGAAATCCAAGGTGAAGTCGGTGAAGGTCACTGAGGCCAACATCAACGACTATCTCGGCGTGCAGAAGTTCCGCTTCGGCCAGATCGACGGTGAAGATCAGGTTGGCGTTGTCACAGGGCTTGCCTGGACCGAAGTGGGCGGCGAATTGCTGACCATTGAAGGCGTCATGATGCCCGGCAAGGGCCGCATGACGGTTACGGGCAATCTGCGCGACGTGATGAAGGAATCGATTTCTGCGGCGGCATCCTATGTCCGCTCCAGAGCCATCGATTTCGGTGTCGAGCCACCACTGTTCGACCGCAGGGATATCCACGTGCACGTGCCGGAAGGCGCAACGCCGAAGGATGGTCCATCGGCTGGTGTTGCCATGGTGACGGCGATTGTCTCGATCCTGACCGGTATTCCGGTTCGTAAAGACATTGCCATGACCGGCGAGATTACGCTGCGCGGCAGGGTACTGCCAATCGGTGGCCTGAAAGAGAAGCTGCTTGCCGCGCTGCGCGGCGGCATCAAGACGGTTCTGATCCCGGAAGAGAACGCCAAGGATCTGGCGGAGATTCCGGACAATGTGAAGAATGGCCTTGAGATCATTCCTGTCAGCCACGCGAATGACGTGCTCAAGCATGCGCTTGTTCGTGCACCTGTGCCGATCCAGTGGACCGAACCGGTCCATGTACCGGCAGCAGCCACGAACGAGGACGATGCCGCGAACCAGATCGCGCACTAAGCACCACACTCAATGAAAAAAGCCGGGCAAGAAATTGCCCGGCTTTTTGATTCGAGCCTGTAGCCCTTTAGAGGGTGCCTGTGAGGATGCCGACACCGGCCAGAGCTGCCAGCCCGCCGATGATCCGCACGATGCCTGGACCCACACGCTGACTGATTTTGCCGATGCCAAAGCCAATTCCGATACCGGCAACGTGGAGCAGGGCGGTTGCAGCCATGAAACCACCGGCATAGGCGAGCCCACCGGCACTCTCAGGCATTTCCGCACCATGGGCATGGCCGTGGAAGACGGCAAACAGGCCAACAAGGGCAACTGCTATTGCAGCCGGCGCCTTGATCTCAAAGGCAACCGCGGCGCCCAGCACGATGACCGAGAGCGCGATTCCGAGTTCCACGAAGGGCACGTTGATGCCGGCGGCGCCGAGCGCACCACCGGCAGCCATCATGCCGACAAAGGCCGCAGGAACGAGCCAGAGCGCTCGGCCTCCCAGCTGAAAGGCAAAGACGCCGACAAGAATCATCGCGAGAACATGATCAAGGCCGGAGATAGGGTGAGCAAAGCCGTGGGTAAAGCCGCTGGTTTCACCTACGCCCACATGCGCGTGGGCAAGGGCAGGGTAAAGCATGGCGAGTGAAAAGACGGTGATGCGTGACGGGGTCGTTGACATGTGATGTTCCCATTATTTGGTTTGTCTCTTGGAAGGAGAACATCATTGTTGCCGCAGAAAACGCCGGGCGCAACGGGCAAAATGCTGCGCCAGGTCGATATTGGCGGGGAAAGCGCGGCATGAGCCTGCTCCTCCCTTTGGGCAGTCCGAACCAGCAGAAGTCGTCGGGTGCCAACTCCCGCTGGAATTTCTGCCGCGAAAACCACGCAGGTAGACGGCCTCACCTTTTGCGCGCAGCAGACGGTTGCGGTACGGCCGTTGATGTAGCGTGGCGCCGCCTGCAGTGCGCAATTGCAATAACAGTCCTGCCCGTTGTAAATATTCCGCTACTTGATTTCAAAGGAGGCGCAGCATGGACCGAATCACGGGCGGCTGCCTATGCGGCAACGTTCGAATTGTGGCCTCGGGACTCCCATACCGGGTCGGCATCTGTCACTGTCTCGACTGCCGCAAGCACCATGGGGCGCTTTTCCACGCTTCCGCTATATTCCCTCAGGAGGCTGTGACGATCAGTGGTGAAACCCGCGACTATGCCGGGCGGTTTTTCTGCCCCCGGTGCGGCTCGTCCGTTTTTGCACGCTCCGCGGATGAAATCGAAGTGAACCTGGGATCCCTCGATGCCCCTGACCAACTGACGCCAACCTACGAACTCTGGACCATCCGCCGCGAGTCCTGGTTGCCGCCGTTTCCGCTCAAGAGACGGTATGACCGCGATCGTGACGCAGCGAGTCGCCTGGAGGAGTAGGCCGCACGAATTGGTGCGAAGACCCTGTCAGGAGGTGACAGAGGTGTATGCCGTGAGCAGCACTTCGAAACAGGTGCCCGTGAACAGCGCCACCGAATCTTGGTAAAAGTGGAGAAACCTGGGCTTCCTTTGTTATTTTAGACAGAATGCGTTTGGATCCGCATGTGAGCACTCTGATTGGCTTGCCTCGCATAAGAACATCAGTTGGCGGGCTTTTTCAGTGGCGATGAATCACGCCCCTGAGCAGAGGTTGATGTAAGTCATTGATTTCCAGGAAGGAGAATGGTGGGCGATGAGAGACTCGAACTCCCGACATCTTCGGTGTAAACGAAGCGCTCTACCAACTGAGCTAATCGCCCCTCACAGAGGGTGTGTGGGGAGCGTTTAGGCGTTTCGCGCGCCATTGGCAAGGGGGTATTTGACACTTTTATGATTTGTTTGAAGAGTTTTTCACAATCGCATTTTTCGTGTCGAGAAGCGCTTGACACTCCCCCGCGAACCCCTTAAACGACGCCTCACACCAGATGAATTTCTGGTTTGCAAAGTGCGCGGGTGTAGCTCAGTTGGTTAGAGTGCCGGCCTGTCACGCCGGAGGTCGCGGGTTCGAGCCCCGTCACTCGCGCCACTTTTGCCCTTTAAAATCAATGACATTGAATTGGTCCCTTCGGGGAAAGTCGGAACGCCAGACTGACTGCTCCAACTTTTGAGCGTCATTTGTTCTCCCGGTTGTTAATTCTGCCAGCTAGGCCCGCTGTATCTGCACTGCACACCGCGTTCACGTGTACCGGGGCATAAGTCTGTTCAAGCTTCTTTGATTCTCCCGTGGAATTCGCAAGTTTGGCCGACAACTGCGACGCCTAGGAGCTGGCCGTCTGCCGCCGTGAGCTTTCGGGCCTCGTCGACTTCAAGGCCATCAGGTGATTTGCGCCGATCGGCGGACCCAGGGACAGGGAATATTTGCCGAGTGCTGGGGGAAGAGCTTCACGGCCTCCCGCCATGGACATCTATGGTGAAAACGTCAATAGCAACTGGGCTGATCTATTTGTACGGCAGTCCACGGGGTGTTTGGTGGCAAGTTTACTGTTTTAACAAACGCAACCCCATTGGATTTCGGCGGAACAAAAAAGCTCTCGGTACGAGTATCGCTTTGGCCCCCGTATGACAGTTTATATGTCGTGGAACAGTTGTATGGTCGGTCATCAGGATTGGCTGCAACAATCCAAAAGCCCTTGTCATTTGAATCCCACCTGAGCATCGGTGATGACCAGGCAATTGATGGTGTCGTGACAACCAAGAATGTGCTCACCGCAAGCCACATTCTTATGGGGAAACTATTTGAATGACGGGACATCGAATTAGTGCTCCATGTACCTCGACGTTAGCATCTAATTCCGGTCCGTAGGGCTCACAGATTCTTTCAGTATGTCCGAGTAGAGCAGCCCGGTGGCTCGCAGGTTCAAACCCTGTCTCCGCGACCAATGAAAAGAAACGTCCTCGTCCTTCAGCGCTTAAGATATCTGGCGCACAGCAAAAATAGCGGAACAGACGCTGCCCAGAAAATGGCACCTTGCATCAGTCGGTAAGAAAAGACACCGACAATTCCACCGAACAGGAAAGAAACGATCGTAGCAGAATGCAGCTTCAATCGCTGGATTGTTGCGCTGCTTGCTTCCTTGCTATGCGAGTGCCACAGAGTTGCCAGTCCGACGCCGATATCCGTCGCTACGCCCGAAACGTGGGTTGTTCTGACCCGGCCCGTCGACATGCGCGTTGAGGCAGCGTTCTGAATTCCCATTGTAAAGCTCAGGATGCCGACGATCAATGTCCCTATCAAAGGGCCGGAACCGTGAATATCCAAGGCTCCCACAACAAGGAGGAGGCACGCTTCCGCAAGAAGTGTGAGCGCATAAACCCTCCGCCAGTTCTTATGTTTGCCGAGCTGGATAAACAGGGAGGCTGCGAATGCTCCCATGATGAACAGCACCACGATTGATGCGAAGGCTGTAGCGATAGCAAATTGTTCGAGCGAGATATGGTCGGAGATGAGCGAAACATTGCCTGTCATATTGGCGGAGAAATATCCAAATGCGAAATAGCCGGCACTGTTGACCGTGCCGGCAACAAACGCGAGTATGGCCGCCAGCATTAGGTCGATACGAGTGGTACGACTGTCGCCCTCTTGGATAAGCATTGCGAACCTTGCATCATGTTGTGATTGTGAGCAGTGCTGAGTCCCGGCTGAAAAGCAAGATAGGGCCACGATCCGGACCATGGCGGAAGACGCCAAGCTCCATGGACACCTTTCCGTCAGACAGATCAGATAATCCCCGATCAGCCTTGCCAGACGCAGGGTTGAGCTCCAAGCGCCGGGACCCCCCCCCGTCTGCCAATGGAATCTGGTCTATTAATTCAATGCGTTGCAGTTTCTTTGCATGACTGATCCGATTGCCATTGATTATTGCTATCCGACAACATGCAGCAGTGACCTGCAATTGGACTTCTCGCCAGTGCATGTAAACGCGTTCTTTGCCGACGCTGCGGCACTCTAAGCCACGATCCCGATGTAACATATGGCGAGCGCGCAAAGTGCTGCCATGCCGATTGCACCATAGAACAGAACATTCTTGGTAGCTTCAGACATGTCGGTCTCCCGGTTCTGGTGATCTGGAAGTTCGGAACTCTTCGAGGAAGGAAACCGCAACGTGCGGTCTCGGCAGCACAAAGCCAGCCTCGAAGGGGTTTCGACGCCCAACGCGCTATGTTGACGCGTCAATGTTGCCGATACATTACAGGAAGCTCGTACCATGTGCAGATCCTCACGGCTGGCAAGCGTCGTACTCAGCTAATGTTTATATGTTCTGTGTGAATTCCCATCCGTCGCGGGTCCATCGGCGCCGTATCTGACCAGACGATTTAAATAGCTTGCCGTCGTTCAGGCGAATGAATCCGCTGGGGCGGTGGGGATGCCGATCGCCGTTCTTGTTGTCTGAACCATGGGAATGAATCATAAAATTCCTCGAAAAGTCTCCCGACTGCGGCAAACTTGCCCTTCATCACAGTTGGGTCTGTGCGGGCATTGAGCGACCCGCAAAGATGACGGCGGCCAGTCTCAACGACCTCTATAAAGCCATTGGCACGATATCGGCTCAATTTGAAAGCTTTGCGCCGGGATATGGACGCATCCGACCGCAGGGCGGGCGCTGAAACCCGGGAGGTGGATGAAAAGCAAGCCGTCGTTCATCGCCGCATGGATGGACTGATCGAAAAAGTCAGCGGCATCAAAATTCATATGGCATCCATCTCTGCTAAGATCGATGACAGTAAGAAGATCAGGGACGAAATGAAGAAAGTGGATGGGGATCGGGGTCTCGTCGGCCTTGCCGGTACGGCTCTTGGTGTTACGCTCGCGAACTCAGTCGAATGGTTGGCGAGGCCATTTCATAGGCGAGGCCCGGCAATCGTCAACGGGGGAAGAATATCACCGGGCCTCATGTTGACACTGGAGAGCGACAACAATCCAAACGTGGGCACATGGTATGACAATTTCAAGAAGCAGCAGTCTGACACGTTAAACCCGATCTGCGAGCGCGTCTAAATCGCAGATCGGGTTCAAACTTCCAGCACTTGGTAGTGGGGCCCAGATTGCCTCACAGTTTAACCCGTTTGACGATACTGAGCCCCTGTCGAGTAGCGTTTCTGAAACAGGTCCAGTGCTTGCTCGGCAAGGAATCAACGTAGTTCGTGTGCGATAGTTCCCGACTTTCTCGATTTTTTGCGGTGTCTGAATCGGGGTGCCTGATACGGCGGGGCTTTTTTGCTTTTCTGGAACCCTCTCGCCTCGACAACGTTACGGGGCAGGAGGATTTCAATCATGATTCGTGCAGAGATTGTCGGTCCTTTGACCGAATATGAATATCAGACGCCAGAACAGCGCCATGCCCATTGCATGGAGGTTATGCGGGAACGATTTCTGGATGAGGTTTCCACAAGCGACATCCGGGTAATTGCGGATGAGGCCGAACTGGCGGGTTGGAATTACCGCGAGGTCCGCCGGGCAATTGACGCACTGGTTGAGGAGAAAGCCGGTCAAGCAGACGAGGGGCCATGCTGATGGAAAACCATCCATTTGAACATGTGAATCTTCAGTTGGGTAATGGTGCTCGGGTAGTTTCAATTCGCTCCATTCATGAAGCTCTTGTATTCCTGTCCAATGAATGGCCGGCTGACAAGGGCCGCAAATACCATATTGCGATACGGGCTTGTGCCGAAGCCTTGGAAAGCAAACGATCAGGTGACGAAGCCCGCAGGGCCTTTATCGACGCGGCAAAGGCCATTGATATTTATGTGCACGAGCGCACGCCTAGCCGGGAACATCACTGAAGATCGTTCGTCTTCACATTCGCGCTGGTGTTCCGGGTGCTTGGTGCAGGTTGTCGATTTTCACCGGCTCGTCCGGGGTTAGGTCTGCCGCACCAAGCAGCCGATCCGGGCCGGTGCCTAAATCTGGCTTTATGGCTGGCTGACCGAGAAAGTTCCTTTGGAACTAATGGCTCGAGTCGAGAATGTTCTTGATGCCAGGTAGGCGAGGGCGTCATTCTTACCTTCTGCGAAAGAGGCAATCATATTCATTCGGGAGCGCCGTTGATCAGGACGATAACTTACGTCCCTCTGCAATCGGCGTGATCTGGCCGTCGTCCATTTTGAACACGCCGTTCTGCCCGCCTTGCTCGGCAAAATCAGTCTCCAAATCACCCCATGTCCCCAACAATAAACCACACGTCGAGCAATGGATCTGGGTCTTGTCGTCGACGTTCTCTGGAATAGTGAGATAGATGGTTCCGCAGTCCTTGCACTCTAATCTGTGGTCCAGATTTCTTACCATGCTGTGCAGCTCCATGACCAAATTGGCATGAATATATACCTGACGATCAGATTTTCAATTGGGCTCTTTAGTCAGCGGTCTTTGCCCATGGAACGTATTGCCGCTTGAACTGTTCTGGAAGATATCAGGGCGGTTAACATGACTACTCATGACGACAGAAATGCAATGAAAGCCAAGGAGTTTCGCAAACAGATTGGCCAATCCCAATTACGAGAAAGTCTGCGATCCCGCTATGCACTCATGCCCAACAATGAATTGTTCGAGAATCTGTTAAAGCGTCTTGAGGAAGCTGAGGCATTGAAGCGGAAGTGAGATTTTACTGTTTGAAACCAGCCCAGCCGTGCACGGTACCCCGCAATACCCCCAGTTCCATAGCGCTTGCTGAATCAGAACGGGAAACCTCATTGCGGCCTTCCTCTGCTCAGGTGCGAAGCCGCACGGATCAGATCAATCTATTCTCAATCGCCATCTGGCAATCAGCATAGCGGTCAGAATAATTCCCCTTGGCCCTTGGAGCCTTTATCTTCATTGATATGCTCTCGCCTGCAGACTATGCCAAAAACTTGACAAATACGAGCTCCGGATCGTTATCGTCCAGGTTATGAACGTACCCGCTCGGACTAAAGCTAGCTTGAGAGAGAAGCCTCTGCATTGCCTGATTTGAGAGGTTTGTTGTTGCCCAAATTTTCGGTGTTGTGCAGATATCTATAAAGTAGCGCAGCAGGGCAGCGCCGACGCCCTTCTTTCGGAATGCCGTCCCAACCATGACCATTTCAATCATGCCTGAGCGAAAGAAATGGTAGTTGAAAACACCGTAGGCGGCGATTTCGTTATTATGACAAGCCACAAAACATTCGTTCGCGTCGATCCATTGTTTTATTTCTTTGGTACGCTCTGGATAGGTGGGAGTGATGGTATCAAGAGACGTCAGAGCATCCAGATCATTCAACGCGGCCAGCCGCATTTCAATTTTCATGTTTTCATTACCAGCTGGTCAACGATCTGTTTCTTGCTCTTGGTGCGTTTACTTCAATTCGAGTGTTTCTTTAGCTGAAACCTGTTTCAATTTTGTTCTCAATAACCAAAGAGTCAAGTGGAGTAACAGTCCGTTTCAGGGTTAGGGCAACTTGAGCGTCCGTTGTCAGATTAGGCGCCACCTTATAGATTAGGACGATACTTTGGAGATTGGGTACATGGCAATCAAACGAATGGACAACGTAGGAATCGTCGTCGCAGACCTGGACGTGGCGATCGATTTCTTTCTCGAGCTGGGCCTTGAGCTCGAAGGGCGGGGTATGATCGAAGGAGAATGGGCTGGACGTGTGACTGGACTGGGCGATCAGCGTGTCGAGATTGCTATGATGCGCACACCGGACGGCCATAACCGCCTCGAGCTCTCCTGCTTCCTCACGCCGCCTGTCGTCGAAGATCACCGCAACGCTCCGGTCAACGCCCTGGGTTACCTTCGTGTCATGTTCGCCGTGGACGATATAGACGAGACGCTTGAAAGGCTCCGCAAGCGTGGCGCGCAACTTGTAGGTGAAGTAGTCCAGTATAAAGACGTGTATCGGCTCTGCTACATCCGTGGACCTGAAGGGATACTCATCGGACTCGCCCAGGAGCTCAGCTGAGAGTGATACGAAGACAAATAGGAAAGAGTGATCGACGTCAGCGAGCGCGTGAGGTTGACTTGTCACTCTGTTATCGCTCATTCCCATATTAATTCTTCCAGTTTGGGAGGCTCGGGTGGCAATACGATTAGTTCGTCGTCGGGCAGGGGCTTTTGAAGCCTAAGCGCCTCTTTCCTCGGAGCATTCAGCTAAATGTCGATTTCTTCGGGCGTGCGCAGGATGACGGGCATCGCCTTGGAGTGGATGGATTCGACGACAGCATTCGGGCGCGTTGTCAGGAAGGCGAATATCTCCGTATCAATCGGGCCTTCCTTTGCCTTGCGCACTCCGCTCCATTTCGTCCACACACCTGCAAACCAGAACAGGGGCTTGTCCTCATTCAGCGCAAACCAGTAGAGCGGAAGATTGTTTGTGATGGGATCGCGGACGCTGCCATACTCAGAAAATCGGGTGACGGGCACAACGCAACGGTTTTCCTTACCCATCCAAGTCTGCCAGTGCGGTATCCATGACTTTCGGACATTTGTAACACCACTGTCGACGGTTACGCCAGTCTTGGCGTTGGGCTTCAAATGCTTTGCCGGTGTCGGCATGCCCAACGCAGCACCGCCAGCTCCATTTCGCCGTCTGCGTCCTTGCGGGCTATTGGGGCTGGATAGTCCGGATAGGTATCCTCATCGAACTCGTTTCGGTTCGTTCGATTGCCGATCCCCTTGAAGAGATCGCGCATCGCCTGAAAGCCGGTGGTCATTCTATAAAGGTTGCACATTACGGACAGCGTCCCCAAATCCGCTTTGTCGAAACTGGCTTCATTCGTAAGGTCGCTAATTGCGAGATCAATCCACGTTCCATCAATCATGCCCATGAGGATTTCATGGTTATTGGTGCTTATGATCGTGGTCGATGTTGCTCGCTCTGTGCCAGTCCCTTTAGTTTTGAAAGCAAGCAACTCATCAAACAGTGTTGAGGCGCTAGCCACCATTCTATGGGACATTAGGGACAACATGATGCTAGAGAAAATTGCCAGTATTTTATGCATTCATCCCACCAAGAGTTTTATTTCACGAATGATAATTGATCCGGCTGCGATCACAAGATGCTCAATCCCGAGGCCCGTTTGCCTTGCCGACGACCGAGACTGTCTTCCTGTCACAGGCGTTGCATTTGAGTTTCGGTCTGATCGCATTGATTGGAGAGTACAATCCATACTTCTTTGCAAGCTCGTAGCGGTCGATCTGTTTTGCCCGGCTGCATTCCGTGCAAACAGCAAACAGAATCTCGTAGCTGGCCAGATCAATGAATGCCTCCAAGTTGGTCACGAACGCTATATAGACGCGCAACTTTGCCACGATGGTTAATCCCGCGGTCGGTTTCGCGTGCCAAATTCGTTCATGTGTTTGCCCTTGCAGAGACTGCATTTGAGCAGCGGGGCCAAACTATTGATCCTAGCGTACTTCCCATGCTTCCGCTCAAGATCGTATCGATCGACCAATCCGTCCCGGCAGCAGTTATTACAATAGCCATAGAGATCGTCCCAGCTTTCCAGATCACAAAAAGGTCCGTGTCTTTCGGCCCGTTCAATGACTTCTTTCTAGCTATACCGGCCCACCAGTTGGCGCACGCACGGCGAGCGCCAGGTGCCCTTCCTGCGCTGTTCGGGTGTGATCCAGTGGCCATCGAAAGTCTTGAGGAATATCTCGGCGCTTTCCCGCTCGGTGAAGCACTAGATGACGAAACCTTCGTCATCGTCATTGTAGTGGTGATTGAGACGGTAATCCCTCTATGTTCTCAATGTTGTTGATGGCTGCATGCCCTCCGACCTTGGCGCCGGATCAAAGCCGGAACTCGAGGAGGAAAGGCGGCTGCTTTACGTCGCAATGACCCGCGCAAAGGATGATCTGCATCTTGTGGTGCCCAAACGATTCTTCACACACGGTCAGAACTCATAGGGTAACCGGCACGTTTACGCTTCGCGGACGATGTTTATTCCGGCAACGCTGCTGCAGTATTTCGAATGCACGACGTGGCCCAAGATGCGGGCAGATACCCTGAAGCAGGTTGAAGCGAAAAATGTGCGTGTGAATATCGCCGCTAGGATGAGGGGCATGTGGGGGTAGAGGGTGACTCAATGAGCTGTGGTTTCAAAGAAATGATCGCATGCGCAGGGTTGTTTTGCGCACGAAACTAGGGTAGCTCGCATGCATTCATAATTCATCGGTGTAGGCGACAATTGGTATTTAGTTCAACGACATTTCTCTTTGCGTTCTTGCCAATAGTACTTGCACTGTACTATCTCGCGAACAATAAAATCAGAAACACAGTACTGCTAATCGCAAGTCTGGTGTTCTACGCTTGGGGTGAGCCTCATTTCGTTATCATAATGCTCGGTTCGATTCTGATGAATTGGGTGATCAGCGTAATGATGGGACTGACAAAAGGAAAAAAGTGGGAAGTTATCTGGTTGTCGGTTGGTATAATGGCCGATTTGATAATGCTGGGATATTTCAAATATTTCGCGTTTGTCGCAGGCAGTGTCATGTCGGTGATAGCACCTTTTCTCGGGCATTCTGTTCACTTTAATGAGGTTGCGCTACCTCTCGGTATTTCCTTCTATACTTTCCACGCCATTTCCTATCTGGTCGACATTTATCGGCGTCAGGCAGCTCCGCTGAAAAACCCATTGACGATGGGGTTGTATATTTCTCTTTTTCCCCAGCTGGTGGCAGGGCCGATCATTCGCTTTCATGACGTAGCAGATCAGTTACTGCATCGTACGAATACGCTGGAAAGATTCTCGTCTGGTATTGAACGGTTTGTGTATGGTCTTGGCAAAAAGGTGCTGATCGCTAATTCATTGGCCGTAGCCGCAGATGCGTCGTTTGCTACTTCAAATGGCGACCTCTCCATGGCGACCGCTTGGATCGGTATCGTATGTTATACGCTTCAGATTTACTTTGATTTTTCGGGTTACTCTGACATGGCAATTGGTCTCGGCAGGATGTTTGGGTTTGAGTTCCCCGAGAATTTTAACTATCCCTACATAGCCAAATCCATTCGCGAATTCTGGCGCCGGTGGCATCTATCATTGTCTACTTGGTTTCGCGATTATGTCTATATCCCTCTTGGGGGAAATCGCGGTGGATACATTCGGACAAGATTTAATCTATTTGCAGTGTTCTTTCTCTGCGGACTTTGGCACGGGGCAAGTTGGAATTTCGTTCTGTGGGGCATGTTCCATGGAGCACTCCTGATGATCGAACGTGGTAAATTTGGAGAAATTCTTGATAAATCACCGCCATTATTTACACGGATTTACACAATATTGTTTGTGATGATTGGCTGGGTGTTCTTCAAGGCCAATGATTTCCCCCATTCGATTAAATATCTGAAAGCCATGAGTGGCTTCGGCGATGGGGTCGCCTTGGTAGGGCCCATTGCTCCAGTACTTTCATTCAAGCTTTATTTCTTCATCGTCATCGCAATCATTCTTGCAACTCCTATCGCGACATTCCTGGCACGCGATTGGAAAAACAGGCGGTTCCCATCCCATGCTAAGGAGCCCTATCCAAGCCCTGTCGGAATAGTTGTTGATCGCCATATGAGTAAAATAATGCCGGTGATCCGTACCGTGTGCACCTTGGTTATTTTCTATCTCAGTGTAGCTCAACTTTCTGGATCGACGTACAACCCATTTATCTATTTCAGGTTCTAAATGCCAAGACTTCAAAAAATCACCAATATGGTATTAGTGTCTGTGTTTCTAGCGACGGTCTGTATTCCATTCAGCGCCCTGTTTGTCTCGAACGGTACAACGAGCGAGCAGCGCGTCTTAGCAGCATTTCCGAAATGGAACGGTACGTGGGATGGTACCCTTGCATATCAAAAAGGCATTGATGCCTACATCAACGATCATTTTGGTTTTCGAGAACGGTTTCTCGACCTGCAAGGATGGCTATATTACAATCTTTTCAAGGCGTCGTCTTCGAGTCGCGTAATCGCTGGGACCGGCAATTGGCTTTTTTATGCTGATGACGGTTCACTTGATGATCTTCAAGGGATAGTCCCCGCGAGTAATGCATTGGTTTCGGCATGGTCAAAGAGTGTTCAACAAAGGGGTGAATGGCTTGCGGGCAAGGGTATCGAATACCGGGTTGTGATCGTTCCGGATAAGCACACTGTGTATCCGGAGTTTCTGCCCGATCATTTGCGGATAGCAGTTCGGTCTAGATTAGACGGGATCATGGAAGGGATGTCTGGTTCGAACAATGTGGTGAACCTCACTCAAACCCTCGTCAGTGCGAAGCAAAGGTTTGGCGGGAACCTTTACTATCACACGGATACCCATTGGACTGATCTGGCAGCATACTTGGCTAATAACGCTATCATGGCCTCTTTGGGCGGCAAGAAATCTGACGATGCTGATCTAAGGTTCGTAAAGGACGCCAACCCTAAGCCCCGTGACCTAGCCATTATGTCTCGGATCAACACGTGGGAAAGCAATATTACGGTACCGTCGCATGAGCCTAAAGGTTGTGTGCCGGGCCAAGTCCTTCCACCAGTGGGCGGAGATTTTTCTGGAGTACGGGACGTTTCGGCGACGCTCTGTCCCGATAAAAGCAAGTCGGTGCTTATCTTCCATGATTCTTTCATGGTTTCGCTGGCACCGTATCTAACAAACGAATTTAGGCGTTCAGTTCTGCTCTGGACTAATCCTAACGATGATCTATTCGTTCGAATGGTTGAACAAGAAAAGCCGGATGTAGTCATCGAGGAGCGGGTTGAGCGGTATATGCAAATCCCTCCAGCAACGGAAGCTAAATTTGTTGCAGCAAACATCAACACTCCTGCAATTAGGAACTACACAACTGCGCTTCGTAAGGCTCATGACAATATTTATCCAATCATCCAGGGGTACTCAGTAATACACGGCAACCAAGTAACCGTTGACGGGCAGCAATGGGCTGATGTCAATTCTGAGCAGGGCGGTGTAGTCGAACAGGCTACGGATGTAGGGGGGGCTATTGCGCTATCAGGATGGGCCGGGTCCACGAGCGGGGATAGACCAGCTGAATATGTAATCGTGGCAAAGGGTGGACTGATATTCTTTGCCGCAAGCGTTGGTCTATCTCGACCAGACGTTGCAAATTCGCTTGATACGAATCAGCTCGATCGCTCCGGATTTTCTTTCTCTCTTTCCAAGGCGATGTTATCAAGGTCTGCGGGCCCTATAAGGCTCTATGCTGTAACAGATCGATACGTGAGTGAACTTGCGATGCCGCCGAATGTGCAAGCACAGTTATCGCAATAATTGGTCCATAATTATTTGAGATGCGTGATTCTAGCTCGCATTTTGCCTTGATCGTTAGTATTGCCAATGCGAGATTGGCGATAAATTCACAATCTTAACTTTGCGGCGGAATGGTAGTGCCACCCGTTCCGTGTTTTGCGGACTTATTCTCTGACCTGAGACCCGATTTCCCTCCAGTTTTTAGGAGAGTCTTGGGTTTTCAACCTGGCCTCATGCGGCCTGTTTTTCCAGCGTAATGTTCATTGCGAATTCGTCAGGCGTGAGGTTTCCCAATGAAGAATGTGGTCTGTTGTGGTTGT